>KB904823.1 GCA_000380225.1 filamentous cyanobacterium ESFC-1 | reverse complement strand
AGGGAGCGGTGCAACTGCGGCAGTTTCAAAGCCATATCCTATGCAGTTTTCAAGGTGCGATCGCGCCGCCAAAATCAAAAAGTTCATTTCAGCCATTGTGCTTATTCAAAACTATAACCGATTAATCGCTCAAAGCCAAGTACAACAAGCTCTACAAGAGTTGCGCGACCCCCTCGATCGCCTCAAACCCCAGAAACCCCACCCTATCTGGATTAGACCGGGATAGCGTCAATTTTCCCGATCCACACCTACCCCTTCGCGCACTTTAAGCAGGTACAAATAACCCCAGACCATAATGCGCTCCGTAACCAATGGCAATCGGGCCTTGTTGTTCTTCTTGAAATTTTAACTCCACCCAATAGCCCCGGTCTGAGGATTTATGACCTTTTCCCGATAAGCGACGGCGACGAAAATCCGACCAAGAGTAAGAAGAATCGACGCGAATTTCACAGGGACGTTGGACTGACATTTTGGGGTGCAATTGAGCGAGCAGCCGCAACGCTTGGTCTTCAACGCCATCAACTTGCCAACCGGTTTCTGGGTCAATTTTCTTTTTAGGATGGCGGGGCAGAACAAAGGGCGTAAGCGATCGCCAAACGCGACTACGGTTGATAATTGAAGGAGTCTGTCCGGCGCGGTAGAACTCGGACTTTGGGATATAGTCTTCGACATGACCCAATCCGGTAATTAAGGTTTGAAAGTTAAAAGCTTTGCCACTCCAGACTTGTTGTAATTGCTTGAGTACCAGAATTTCGGCATCGCTAAAACCTGTGGCCGCAAACACCCACACCCGATCGATCCGATTGTCACCATTGCTATCTTCGGGTAAATACCAAGCATGGCTTTGTCCGATTTTTTTACCGTTTTCGTCTCGTCCTGAAAAGGTAGCGGGAATTTCACCGAGTAATGTATTACTCAAACTCATGAGGGCTTGTCGGAAACGCTCTCCGATTATTAATGTTTCTGTCACTGGCGGCAAAACTTTCGCGTCCAAATCGAAACGAGCTAGAGTAGGTGCTTGGGTAGAACGAAATTGTGGGTTTGAGCGTTGGACTTGAGTGGGCCCAAGGGAGTAAGTCACCCAGCGAGCGCCTGGAACCCCACTCCAACCTTGACGATGGAGATCGCCAATATCCACTTCTAAGGCTTCGAGAACAGTCTGGGGAATTGTCCATTTGGCTCGTTTGGGCTTGGGAACGTTGGCCAGAGCCGCTTTAAATCCTACAAGCGCTTCTTCTCCCAAGGGAGCTAAAACACTCGTGGTTTTAGTGCTGACAGCGTTCGCCTCAGTCGGTTGCACGTTACAACGAATCTTGGATATATCTTCTGAAATCGACAATTCACACCAAGATTCAGCCCGCCCTAAATAGGTGACATTTTCACACAAACGTTCTAAAAGTTCGTGCAGATTGGCTTCTAGGGTTACGTTTTCCCAAACCACTTTAATTTCACAGATGTCTTCAGGTTTTAAACCTTCTGCCAATGATTCTTCTTTTTCGAGGTCTTCTTTCGACAGGGTAGTGGCGCGACCAAAGACAATAAAGGAATCTAGAACTTTGGTAGTGGTTTCTTTGCCTTCTTTACGCAGGGGCATATAGTGCCGCGTATGCGCCATCGTGTAAGGGGGGACTTCATAAGCAGGTAAGCTGTTGGCTAAAGTCGCGACCAATTGGCACATTTCTGGTCGGGGTGGACGTTCGGGGAGATAATAATAAGCCGACACCAATGCCCGCAGAATGCGCCAAACCGAAGGCGGCGATTCGACAATGCCTTCATTCACTTGATGATTCCAAGGCGTAGCATGAAATCGTCCCGTGAGAAAGCGAATGGATAAGACTAAACTCATTTCTTCTTCTTCTCCGCATACTCAACCACTGTGACGGGTTGTTCGCCAAAAAGCGACTGAGCGCCTTTGACTAAATCGGGGAGTACTTGACTCAGTTCGCTGGATTCGGGCAGTTTGAATTTATGGGGACGAGTGACGCGAATATTGGTACATTCCAAATCGCAAGCGGTTCGCAAGCGTAAGCCATCGTCGAGGAAACTGCGAATTTTCCAAAGGGCGATCGCGATGAGTAAGTCAGTAGCTTCTTGACCTAAGCGATAGTTGCGAAGTTGGGCAAGGTCAAGGCTGAAAAAAGCGGTAATTTTCTCTGCTGTATATTCGGTTCGCGCATAGGGAATATTGCCACCGCCTTTTTTAGCATCCGCTTGGGGATCGACGCGATCTAGTTTGACACCCCCAAAGGAAACCGGACGCACGTTGTACGCTTCAATGAAACCCGATAGGGCCCTTGCTAATTTAAACCGTCCTCCAGCTAATTCTTTTTTGGCTAAGAAGACTCCATGCAATAAGGAGTTGATGTCATATTTGGCGAGGGTTAATGCCAATTTGTGATAATCTACCGGGCCTTTATCGAGGACATCAAGTTCCGATTTCAGTTGACGTAAAAAGGTCTGATCTTCACCTTCGAGCAAATAAAACGAATTGATACGATGAGCTTCTAACAAAGAATTGGTCAACACTTCATCGTCGGATTTCACCACCACATAGGAAATTCCCCGTAGGGGCTTCACCACATCTTGAGCAGCTTCATCCCAAATCGTGTTTTCTAAGCGATTGGCAACACTTTGGGCAGATTCCAACAACACCATCATTGTTCGCTTTTCATCGGGTAATTCATAAGTAGCTGCCCCTAAATCGGGAAATCCGGTGGGTTGAAAGCGCGTTCCTTGTAAAGGTTGTAAGTCCGCTTCGATTAATAATCGAGATGTATTTTGTAAGGCGGTAAAGTCCATATTGTCCTGAAAAATTAAGGTAAATTACAAAGTTAAATCGGGGTCGTCATAGCAAACTTGTTTGAGCAGTTGTTCCGAATCCGCCTCAGAAATGGGAAAGGCTAAAGCGGCAGCAATTCGGCGCGATCGCTCTCTCGGCTCATATAATTCCCCAATGGCCAACCGAAATCGACTGGCTTTCAAGCGACGAACGGCTAAATCAGTTGCGGCGAGACAATCCCCTGCTTCTAGACGATTAAGTAAGCTAGGAACTCGCGGCAAGACAATTTTGCTGTTTTCCGCTTTAAATTCAGTCATCGGGTCGGAAACGACGCGCCGAAATACGGGTTCAATCAACGAAAAGGCGGCGGGAATGACTTGAGTTTGCTGAATACTGGCAACTGGGCGATGATTTTCGATTAAGGCTAATCCCCGCGCAATTTGTTCTAGGCGTTCTTCGTTGACATTGCCTTTTATCCAAGTGGCAATGTCTTCTAAGCAAGCGGTTACGGAAACCTTAGATTTCTGAATTTCTAAGGCTTCTGGGGTCGTTGGGGTTGTTTCTTCGTGCTTTTCTCGCTGTTGGGCTTCAATTTCTTCCCGTTGCAGCAATGCAATCAAATTATCAACCAGGGTTCTGTTACCCCAAATCGTGATACCATCGTCTTCGCTCCAATCGGGTCGTGTTTTCTGCCGTACTCGGACTAATCGTTGGCGCAACCCGCGATCGCTTTCGGGATAATTAATCAATTGGGGATTTTGGGTTTTTGGGTCAATTTGAACTTGACGATACAATCCCCGTCCGGCTAAAGCTAGGGCTAAACGAAACTCGACTGAATCATCGTAACAAGCTCTAATCCAGCGAAAATTCAACCAAGGAATCGGTGAAAGGCTTAAAAAGGAACTTTCCTGCTCAATCTTCTTAATCCAACTTAGCGAGCGATTAAGAACCTTCTCGACTTCTCCGAGGGCAATCAAAACCTCTAGGGCGTTATTACCCCCTACGCCCGTTTGCTTTTCATCGCGAGATAACTCGACAATGCGCTTCTCTAGCAGACGATGAACGCGCTTGACGGTCGCTGGAGGGTCTTTAGATTCAGCCACCCGCCGAAAAGACAATAACCAATCTTCGAGTTCAGCCAATAAGTTTGTTGGCGCTTTGCCTAAACAGGAAAATCGCCCCAAGGGAACCGCAAAATAAGACAGGCCATTCCGCTCTTGGAAAGAATAACGCACAAACTCATCCAAGCCCCGCAATTTACCCAAATTAGTAATAGCCAGGGCGAAATCAACCCCAGTTTTAGGAACGCGCCCCCCTAGCTTGGCTCGACCTTCACCGAATAACACCTGTAATTCGTTCCAGCGAGCGGGTCTTGACCATAAAGGCAGCCAAGTTTCAGCGCGGATGTTTTCATCTTCGGCGGCACTGCCATATCCGGCAGGAGTGGGTCGCACCGCAAAGGGATAGGTTAATGCACCCTTGGCGGATGATTCAAATTTCCGAGTGAGTCGGGTTTGAAAGGCAAAGGTTCCTTCTAACATCAACACATAATCCCAAGGATTCACGCGAGATTTCGCATCAAATCCAGGTGCTGCATTTGCCCCACCTGCCGCCATCGGGTCGAATTGACCAATTTTGCCGGAAAAGGCTAATCCCGGTAGAACTTCGCCCAAAAGTGATGCTCTGAGCAAGGTTTCCGATGCGGGGGTCGGTTCGCCTAAGTCAAAGTCAAATAGATTCTGAAGTTGTTGTTGAAAGGTGCGACTAAATTCAAAGTTGCCATCGTTGCCCCCAGTTCCCAATAAAGGCGGGTACTGAACGTTGTCACTCGAAACTAAGGCACAGGTATCAATCCACCTTACCGCTAAGTCGGGCAATTGGTCGCGCAGATGGCGAATCAAAAGGCGTTTGTTCGGGTCATTGCCCCCCGGCTGTTTGTCCAATCCCATCTCGGTGACAATATTTTGGGCAATCTTAATCGCTTCTCGATAAGGTTGCAATCGCACTGTTTTCGAGTCCTCTAAAGCATCAAGGGTTTTCCGATTGTCTTTGGGATAAAAGCCGGTGCTGCCATTCCACGGAGCCAGTAAGGGGGTGGGTTTATATTTCCGCAGAAAAAAGTGAATGAGGCTTTCTGGGGTCTGCTCGGATTGCAAGATGAAAACATCGTTTTGCCAGTATCCCTTGGCTGGAGGATAAGAATCGGTTTGTTCGTGGATGAGGCGTAATACTCCCAAGGCTTTAAGATAACTGGCGACCGAATCGGGATGACATCCTTTTAACTGAATGGGTGGCATGAATTATTGCTCCTGGGCTGAAGGGTTATATTGCTTTGAAGCTCGCCAATCAGCAACTCGAACCAGGGTTTCGAGGTAAGCTAAACGGAACGGGCCGTACTGCTCTAACAAATCCAACGATCTCGCTACCCAGGATTCTTCTCCTTGGTCGCTGTCTCCTAACGCTACGCAGTCGAGGGATAAAATACAGGGTTGGATGCTGACACCCTCACCCAGATTGATGTAGGGTAGTAAGTCATCTTGCCATACGCCGCGAGCGTAAGCTCTGCCATCAGAAGGTGGTATTTCATTGGGATAAGGTTGCACCACTAAACGGACTTTGCCGTGGTGACAAGCGACAAGATAAGCCAAGAGAAAGTCCTCGCCATTTTGTAATGCGAGTAAGGCACTCGCCCATTCATGGCGGAGGTAGCGGAAGCCGCGATGTTTATAGTTGCGTGGGGGGCGGTCTGCGGGATTGTGGTTAGATTTCGCCCACAGGGTTTCTCCTTTCTTGTCTTCGCGATTCCGGGTTAGCATTTTTTGGAATTCAGGATGCGCTTTCCCAGCATCGTGATAGCGAGCAGCCCGTTGAATAAGAGCGCTGGGAAGTTCGGCAAGATTGAGGTTTTCGCACAATTCACACGCTTCTTTAAAGGTATCTTGGGCGTGTTGAGTAAGCGTGATGTACTGCCCGACTTCTGAGAGGGGGTCGTCTTCATCTCCATTGAACGGGCTTGATTCTGGCAAATCCAGAGGTCGAAAGTCTTTATCTTTATCTCCGGTGAAACCTAACTGGGACGAATAACCGCCATCTTCTTTGTGAACTAATAACATCATGCCCGGAAATAAATCGCTGGCTCGCACTTTGCGCCATTGCTTTTTGAGGGTGTCAAACGTCCACGCTCCTCGCATTGTGTCTCGCGTTTTTACGAAGTCCCTGGCTTGACCTATACTCACTCGACAGAGTTCGTCGCGCTGGGGTTTGCCACAATAAGTTTGAGCCGTGGGGTCGGTTGAGGGCTTGTCTTTCTTGTCTTTGCCCCAATCCCGCCAAAAGATTTCGACATCGCTATCTTCTGTTTCCCGCACAAAGGGAGAGATATCAATGTCATGGCCGGCTAAGTCGCTGGCGGTGTCAAAGAGTTGGAGTAAGTCGTGTTGGCGCAAGACCATGCCTTCTAAGGGTTGGCGAGGACGCTGGGATTCGGGTAAGTTTTCTCTTAAGGCTTGGAGGGATTGAATCCCTACATCACCAAACTGCTCTTGCAGTTGCTCGATTAAGCTTCGCGCTTCTTCTAAAGCTTCTAGGGAATAGGGAATGGCGGCGGTATCTGCCGATTCGATGTTAATCCAGTAAGCCACGGCATTTTCATCGCTACCATAACGATTACAGCGTCCCAAGCGCTGTACATAAGACGACCAAGGGCAAAGTTCGGTAAATAATGTGGTGGCAGAAATATCAACGCCTGCTTCTACTATCTGAGTCGCCACTAAAATGCCTGAGAAGGGCTGACTCAAAAACTGTTGACTGAGGAGTTGGCGATCGCCTGCGCGAAACCGAGAATGAATTAAGCCAATCTCGGCTTCTAATTTCCCTTTTTCACGAAGCTGCTGCAATTCTCGATATAGGGCTTGAGCGCGGTTGACCCGATTGCAGACTACTAGGGTTAAGGTTCCTGATTGGTAAGCGGTCACAATTTCAGCAGCAAGCTGACGCGCATAAGAGCGAGTCTCTTTAGCGGCTTGCTTTTTGGGAATTACAGTCTCTGTTAATCTTAATGACTTTTTGGCGTTGAGCCGTTGCGCTAAAACGGCGTTATTTTTGTCGGCTTCCCCCAATTCCAATGATTGATTGAGTGCATTTGAGTCGGAGGGGTAATCTACGGTTTTCAGCAGTTGGGTGTCCAAGGTGGCAGACATCCACAATGTTTTGGTGATTCCATAAGTGGCGAACTTTTCTCGCAACCATTGCAGTTGCGCGGTTGTCCGCAATCCGGCTCCCATGAGTTGGGTTTCGTCGATAACCCACTGACAATCGTTATTCAAATAAGCAAAATGAACCGGCCATCGATAGCGACTCATGGCATAACCCCGGTTCAAAGCCCGACTGAGCAGTTGGTCTTGAGTCCCTACTACAATTAAATCTTTATCCAAGTCCACATCCCAACTTTGGCTCACTGCACCCCCCATGAGTTTATGGACTGTAACTTGTTGATTTAACTGAGCGTTATCCAGCCATTGCTGAATCTCGTCGTGGCTTTGTTCGACTAAGCCTCGTATGGGCAAACTATAAATGAGCCGCCGGGGAGTTTGAGCTTGAATCTCTGGGGAAGCTCCATGCCGTCGCCATAACCAAGCGATGACTACGGCGGCGGTTTTCCCGGCTCCTGTGGCGGCATTCAACAGTGGGGGAAATCCACGGGCAAGTTTTTCTTGATAGGGGAAGGGCGGTTTACCCGTAGCTTTCTCAAAGAAGGCTGAAAATTCTGTCATTATTCTTTATCATCGCTTGATTTTCTGGTTAATGATGTGGATTGCAAGAAAATACTTATCTTCAAGGCGAGGACAAGCATTCTTTCGTTGCTACACTATTACCCTGTTCAACAGCGATGGGCGTATGCTCAAAACCCAGGCAAGGAAATGTTCGGGAATCATTTCCTTGAAATAAGGTGCGCTGTACCCACTCGAATCGCGGTCAAGAAGCAGCAAATGGGTGAGTCGTGGGCAGCAGATTCGGATACAGGAAAATGAAGCACTGCGTACTACGGCACTGATTAATAAAAATGGGTAATTGTCTAGAACCCACTCGATCAACTGCTCCTTTGACATCTTGCTGAAACCAGGGACTTTGCGTCCATCCCGGTGGCAAGCACGACGCAGCAGATCAACCAGTCGTTGGCGACAGATTTGAATGTCGGAATCAGAAACGCTATTATGTTTGTACATTTTTTTTTAGAAAGTTTTGGCACTTACCCGGTAGCTCAAGGGCAAGTGTCTTTTTTTATAGCACAAACTCTTCTTAAGTTGTCAAGTCAAGTTTTCCATTAAAGAAAAAAGCAAGACAACGTGCGTGACAGTAAGCCACATCAGACAACGTGCGTGACAGGAACAAATGGAGCCGCACCCAGAAGGATGCGGGAAAAGCAGACCTCCATGATGTTTATAGAGGCAAACTACCTGCGTGCTTCAATGAAGCCTTACCCTGTAGTGTAAGGAAAACAAAGCAATTTGACTTTGCTTTATTTATAATAAGCGACAAAACAACCAATGGACTATCCCCTCAACTGCGCGACCCAGTAGGTGTTGAAACAGAAATTTTAGAAAAATGGCTGAATTGCCCATCTCATCGGGTTTCTAGGCTTTACCCCTTTTGAGGGTGGGGCGCAAACGCTCAAACCAAGTGTTAATGGGATTTTCCGGGTTTTTGAGTTATGATAATTTTTAAAGCACAATGGCTGAAATGAACTTTTTGAAGTTGCTCGCGCAATCGTACCTTGAAAACTGCATAGAGTCAGGCTTTGAAACTACCGCAGTTACACCGCTCTATTTAGGAGCGGCTCCATTGAAGCAAGGGCTTTTGCGATCGCCTTTCCGACTTGATCCGTTACACCGCTCTATTTAGGAGCGGCTCCATTGAAGCAATTACTTTTCACCAATCCGATCAGGCGGGGGAGTTACACCGCTCTATTTAGGAGCGGCTCCATTGAAGCGAAATTCGTAAGTTATGTCAAGAGGGCGGGGGAGGATCGGGGTTACACCGCTCTATTTAGGAGCGGCTCCATTGAAGCACGAATTTCCCAAGTTTCGGATAATACGGAAAACGTTACACCGCTCTATTTAGGAGCGGCTCCATTGAAGCTCATAGCGTTCCCGGTCGATCGCCGGGTTAAGCGGTTACACCGCTCTATTTAGGAGCGGCTCCATTGAAGCCTCCCATAGTTCGAGTTGGTTAGAGTTTGTTTGAATGTTACACCGCTCTATTTAGGAGCGGCTCCATTGAAGCACTTGGGACAACGGTACTGGCTACCGTGAGTGGGGTTACACCGCTCTATTTAGGAGCGGCTCCATTGAAGCAGTTATTCGGCGGTATTGAGATAGACAATGAACTGTTACACCGCTCTATTTAGGAGCGGCTCCATTGAAGCTCATTGAAGATAGATACAATCTTGAGAATTTCGTGTTACACCGCTCTATTTAGGAGCGGCTCCATTGAAGCTCGTAGCGTAAGGAATAAGGGAGTGTCAGCCAAGTTACACCGCTCTATTTAGGAGCGGCTCCATTGAAGCTGGAACTAAGCCCCAGAACAAACAATAATCCCTGGTTACACCGCTCTATTTAGGAGCGGCTCCATTGAAGCTGAATCAGAATGCGATCGCGTATCTGATCACGTTACACCGCTCTATTTAGGAGCGGCTCCATTGAAGCGTGAAGAACTTAATGCAGCAGAACAACTGAAAAGTTACACCGCTCTATTTAGGAGCGGCTCCATTGAAGCCCGAACCCATCCAACAACGCATCCTTGGCTATCAGTTACACCGCTCTATTTAGGAGCGGCTCCATTGAAGCCTTGAAATAGCCAACGCCCAAGCAACCGCTTATTGTTACACCGCTCTATTTAGGAGCGGCTCCATTGAAGCGCTTATATTTTATGCGATCGCGTTAGCAATAGCATAGGCAAGCAGTGTTACACCGCTCTATTTAGGAGCGGCTCCATTGAAGCTTCGCCGAATGGGAGCGTTGCCCTCGCTAACGGACAAGTTACACCGCTCTATTTAGGAGCGGCTCCATTGAAGCAGAAAGGGATTGACGAGGCTGTAGCCACAATCGGCACATATACCGTTCCCTTGGGGAACGGCTCCATTGACACCCAACTCAGATTCAAAAAAAACTCGCCCCGTCATGCCCGACAATTCGGAGGGAGCGAGTATTTATCGATCGAAACTTTATCCTAGAACGCCTTGTACCGCAGTGGCATTCTACCCAACAATCACAGTGGCATTAGTTCACCCCATTAATTCATTAGAACATTCCCAAAGCGCGAGCTTGGGTTTCCACTTCTAGTTGCTTTAATTCCAGCAGTTTGCGGTTCTTTTCCCGTTCAATTCGGTTCAGTTGCTCTCGCTTTTCCTTCTCCTTATGCTCATTCGCAATGGACTTCAACAATTGAATGCGATGACCTTGACCTAGCAAAGCATCTTTCATCACCATTGAAGCAATTGCATCTGGTTTTAACCCCAAAGCTGCACTCGCTTGTTGGATAATAGTTTGAGCTTCATCGGGTAAAGTTAACTCGGCAGGCATTGTTTCGGTCACGACTGCTTCGGTTTCTGGGTCAGGGTCAGCATCGAGAACTTCACTGATATCGACGGGATTGTTTTTGGCAAGTTTGCCGTTATCTTCAGCGTTTTTTTGGTTTCTGGGCATGACTTTTTCTCCTTTGGTAATATCGATCGACGGTAACAATTAGGGTGTACTAATGCCGACCGTTGTTGTTGGGTTGTCGGGTGGCCTTCCCACGGCTCTTATTTCTAGGGATTGCTAGAGTTAGCGAGTAGAAATAATGGCGGTTAGATGGCTACCCAATGCTGTCTAAACTGTCGTCGGGTTCTATGCCAATCTCGGACAACAGTTTGAGAAATTCGGGTTGGTATTTTTTGAGGCGATCGCGGTCAGTGGGACGACATAAAAATACATGACAAAATATCTCATAATGATTGGCTTTGGTTGTGTTTAATAACTCCATCACCCAGGCTTTGGCATATTTCACCAATAACTCATCGAGTTTCACCGCTTTCTTCTGGTAGGCTTTGCCGGGTTTCACCCCCCAGACTTGTTTGATAATCTCGCTTCTGGGCAATCCCTGACTATCTATTTCACCCCGGAGTTGTTTCACCTTCAAGAAGGCTTCTGCGTCGGCTTTGTCCGCTTCTGATACCCCTGGGGCAGTGGTGAAAGGTGAAAGTGAAACAAAATTATCGGTGGGTTGAGAGTCATTTTCTGGCTCGTCTGAGGGGGAATTGGTTGTGGCGCGATCTGCTTCAGATTTTCCCGATTTATCCTGGGGTTGATTGTCCGTTTTAGCTGACTCTATATCTGTTGAATTAGTCGCTTCTATTATTTGTTTAACTCCCCATTTCTGTGTTACCAAGGGCAGTAAAGTTTTCGCGCCATCTGGCACTTGCAATCGTATGGGTTCGTTGCCATTCTCAGCGAATAAACAATCCCCTTTCCCAGCTAACTTTTCACATCCGGTTTCATTGATAATTAACAGGCTTTCGACATGGGTTTTGGTTTTTAAGCCCAAGCCACTCGGCAAGTTACCCTTGACCATTGAGGGGACAATACTACTTACAGGTTTCTGGGTGAAGATAATGAGAACGATACCCGCAGCCCTGACATAAGCGGCAGTTTTTTCGAGTTGATACGCTAAGTCAGATTGCAGTTCTTCCCCATCTTTGAATTTGGAGAGTTCGTCGATGAAAATAAAAACGATGGGCAGTTTATCTTGTTGCTTTTGGTTGTATTCATAAACGTTCTCACAGCCCGTACTTTCTAAGAGGTCGTAGCGTTTCTCTGCGACTTCATAAAGGCTTTCTAGGGTCGGTAAGACATCTTTCTCTCTGGTAATGACCCGATGCTCGTATCCTTCACAAACGGGCGCTAGATGAGGGATAACGTCCCAGGTTTTGCCGGGGAAGGTGACTTTCTTGGGGTCAATGATGACTAAACGGACTGCTTCGGGAGAATAGGTGTACGCCAAACTAAAGGCAAGGCTTTGGGCGGTTCCCGATTTACCACTTCCGGTTGTTCCACCCCCCAGGAGGTGAACGAGGTCAACCACAGCCGAACGCACTAAGCGTCCGTAGGAATCTACACCGATGGCAAGTTGTACGGGTTCGTCTGGGGTCAGTTGACTCAAGAAGTCTCTGTAGTGGGGAAAATAACGCTCCTGACGGGGAACTTCGATAACGAGGTATTCGCCCTCGGAAACGATGCGGGGGTCTTGCTTGACTCCACAAAGGCGTTTGAGGGGCAGTCGGGCTATGCGTTGGTCGTCGTCGGGACTGCTGGGAGAAAGGAATAAACGGATGGCGGTGGGGGTTTCCTGTGCGCCGTTGTAGTAAGGCAGGATGTCTTTTTGGTAGCAGGCTTTGAGCAGTTTCCGGGCAAGGATATCGCTTTCGCTGTTGCCCCCAGGAAGGGCAGGAAGTTCGACGATTTCTCCTTCGAGGTAAGGAGTCACTTGATGGGCGGTTGCGGCACTGAAGGCATCAAGGGCAGCTTCACGACGAATACCCCTCGGTTCGCTCAGGAGTTGCTGATGGCGGATTTTGGCGGTGGCGTAGGCGACAGCAGTAGTTCCTGCTGTCGTCCCCAGAAGTCGTCCAGCAACGGCAGCAGGAGTATCCCAACCGCTATGCAAATTCACGGCGGCGGTTAGGGTCATACCGCCAATACTCAGTCCGGCAATTTTGCCCCATTCTTTGGCCCCGTCGGAGTTGAAGCCCAGTAGGTCGTGTTTTAGTAGTGGTTTTAAACTCATGGTTTCACCTGACCATCAAAGTTGGGTATTGCTATACAGAAGCGAGGTAAACGCCGATGCTGGATAAGCTGAGGACTCCTAATAGGAGAATCGAAACGGGAAGGCGATATTGCGCCGGTGTCAAAAATACGCCCATCAAAATCGTGAGTAGGAGTAAAGAGGCCAAGACGGCAATGACTTCTCTGGCGACGGGTAGGGCGCGGTAAATTAAGCCAATCAGGGTTACGCCGTTAACGCCCAGGAGGATGCCATTCAGGAAATAGGCGATCGCGAAGAAGATTCTCATCATCAGTTACCAATTAGGGGTTTTTGGGGTGTTTCCCCAGAGATTAAGATTACTTGGCGCGATCGCGTAACATCTTGGCGTATTTAGCAATCTGCCGTTTTGCTTGTTTGGGTGCGTCTTTGGTCTCTAAACGGGCAATTTCGCTAATCTGCGTGTCAATGGCTCTGGCTCTGGCTTGGGCAACAGGGAGCATCTTAAATGCACCACGGGCTAAGGCTTCGTCTTCTAAGGATTGGCCTTTTAACTGCACATATTTGAACGCTTGTTCTTTCTGCTTTTTCCAGTAATCGGCTTCTTGTTTGGCCATGGTTAAGTCCTCGTCTTTGAGTTCCCGCCATTCGTTCGTTTCAACGCCAAACAACCAATTCATCCAATTCATAGTCGCCTTCCTTATGTTTTATGGGCGCTGGTTTTTAAGTAAATGGTCAATTAATCGTTGCTGGGTTTGATTCAGTTCGGTTTCTAGGTCGCTGACTTGCTGTTTGAGGGCTTTGTTTTCTTCTTTGAGTGGCACGATTCCCAAACTCACCAAACCCGTTACTAAGGCGGCGATTAGTAAAAAACCTCCTGTGTCTTTCATGGCTTTTTCCTCGCTACTATTGCGATCGCTCCCCATTGGTCATTGGTAATTGGTCATTGCTCATTACTTCTTGGCACTCCTGTAATTTTTGATTGAGATCGATGCCGAAGTGATTCAGTAATTGCTCTGGTGTTATGCCTCGCTGTTCGCATTGCACGAACTTTCGCCGCGAAAACATCCGATTTCCCGGACGGATTCGCAACCATTCTCTTAATGCCAACAGTCGCTTAAAGTCCTCCCACGTTAATGACGACATTCCAAATAATCCCAAGGTCTTGAGATGGAGGTTTATGGTTTTTCGAGTATGAATCCCCAACAACTCCCTAGCCTCGCGGATTAGTAACGGGCGCTCTGAAGTCGCCGCATTAATTGTTGTTACCCGACTCCGTGGAGGGGTAAACTTGCGATTTTCCATGTTTAGGGCTAAACGCTTTGGCAATAATATAGCATAAGTTATTAACAGTTATGCACTGTTTAGCAAAGTAGTACACTTGCCGCTACACTCTAGTCAGGTTTCCCAAAGTGAGTCAATATGAAAAAATGTTATCTACCCAATGAGGTAATGCCATCCGAATATAAAGTCACCGCCGTTGTGACCGAAACCATCAAGAAAGCTTTAGAGCAAAGAGCAAAACAAGAAAATCGTTCTTTGAGTAATTTAGTTTCAACGATCATTAAAAATGAGGTTGAAAGTTGGCTACCTCAACCCGATCGACTTGCCCTTAGTTTTCTCACTGCTCTCGCTCAAGGCGAACAACCTCAAGAGGAAGAACTGGCGCAATTAGCTCAATCTCTCGATCTTGAACCCCAGCAATTACAGGAAATCTGCGATCGCGCTTTACGCAATCGCCCTTCGAGTTAACCCTGTAACCCTCTCGCCTTAAGTCCTGAACGCTAAACATCAAGGTTCATCTCTTAACGCCGATGATGATGAAACGGATACGGAAGACTGGGCTTAATGATGAATTAATTAATTTTTTTGCGCCATCAGCACAAAACGTAGGACAATGGGAGCATTCTTCATGAATCCGAATAATTAGCTTGATAGCTTACAGCCAAGTCTCCAACTTGCTCAATCTAATTCGGACTTTGACAAAATAATCAATGTAATGTTTAGCCAGGAGGATATATCTGTGCAATGCCCTAAACCACAAAACCCCAGTAGCTCCAACTACTAGGGCCTTGCGGTTTATTTCTTGAAAATTCGGCTGCTGTAGATTTTGGAAGTTCTAACAGCCAATTTTGATAAATGGATGGAGCAGGGTACTCCGAAAAATCGAACGAACGGATGGAGCTTTTCACTCCTAGACATGGATGGAGCTGATCACTCCAAAAAACAACTGAACTGCTGATGTGAATGCGGATAAGTGGCTGCTTATCAATTGCAATTCACCATTAACACAGTAAGCGTTTAATTCATATTGTACCCGACAAGTTCCATCCATGTCCAATAATTTTGGAAATGGATGATCGTGATTTTATTACTACTCACAAAAAAATACCTCAACCTCCCACTAGCCGCTCTATCTAGCGATTTCCCCTCTTTACTAATTTCTTCAACTTTTCTGGCGGTTGGGGGGGCGCTTCGGAGCCAATGGCATTACCACTGCCCCAGTGACTATCCCGTTTGTTCTAATCAACCCCAAAATTGCCGACAAAATCTCGCCACGGCAGTTATTCGCTACGGCTCGGTTAATATTGACTCTCCTAACTGGAGGCTAGTCTGGCTCAAGTTTACAGGCGATCTACCTCCTCCTCTCTCTGGCTGAAATCACCGCTACATCAATATTTCATTACTTGGAGAGAAAAAATGACACATCGAGCAATTGCCCAAAAAACATTCAACATTCTTGACCATATCGACAAGCTAGAACCCGCCCAGAAAAAGGGTAAATATATTTGTCCGGTTTGCGGCGATAACAACCTGTCGATCAGCTCTAAAAACGGCGCTTACAAATGCTGGTCAGGGGGATGCAGCAGTCGGGAAATTCGGGACGCGATCGCCCCTATCAACTTATCTGACCCTCTACCCTACCCACCCCGCCGTCAGCCTAAACTTAAACCCAAACCTAAGTCCAAACCCCAACTTAAGCCCAAACCCCAACCCCTTCCCGCCACGGTCGAACTCGCGCGACTGCCAGAGAATCGCGAAGACGGGCCCAAACCCCTTAAAGGAAGTCGTCAGTATCAAGGACTGGGACAAGTTCAAACCCGAACTTTTCAATATCTCTATCCCGATGGCTGTTTCGTTGAGCGAATCGAGTTCTGGAAAAACCCCGACGAGCGGATCGAGAAAGTCTGCTATCCCAAACACACTACCGATGATGGCGCGATCGCCAAGGGCTTAGGAAAAAAAGATTGGCAGCCCTATCGCATTGACGAAATAGAATCTCTCAATCTTGAAGGTCAGTTTCCCCTCTTTTTGGAGGGAGAAAAAACCGTAGAAGCCTCTCGTTATCTGGCTTTAGCGGCTGTCACTTTACAAGGCAGTCAATGGACACAAACCCATCTGAGAGCCACTTTTGACCAACTCAAAAAAGCTGGTGCTGGCGGTGTCGTTTTCATCCCAGACTGCGATCAGGCAGGCCTTGAAAAAGCCCAAAAAGCTGCCCTCGCCGCCGCCGAGGCCCAAATACCCATCCTTTTTCTCGATCTGGCACTCCTTGCCAGTCCCCATGAAATCCGCGAAGCTAAGGGGTATGACCTGGCTGATTTTGTAAAAAACCGAATGAGCGATCAATCAATTGAGGCGATACGTCAATCTCTCGAAGAAGCACTCCAACTGGTGTTAGAAGATGGCGGCGGAGGAGATGACTTCTACGATGGCCACGAAGACTGGGGCGATGATAACGACGATGATGATTGGGCCGACGACCCCAACTTGATTGATGGGGAAACCTATGAGCGTAACTGCTTGCGGACAATATTTGCCAGCAATTATGTTGTCCTTAATGATGCGTTCTATCAATATCAATCAGCTTTGGGCTACTGGCTCAAAATCGAAGATGCTGAGATTAAACGGATTATCAGCACAAAAGCCCAAGTCGCTTATAAAATTGACAAAGATGGCTATGCCGACTACAAATTTTTTAACGCCGCGAAAATCAAGTCGTCTTTTGAGTCCATCCGCGCTTCGCTGACTCGCTCTGACCCCCCCTCGAATCAGCATTTAATCGCCTTTTTAAATGGGACACTTGATGTCCGAACCGGGCAAATCCAGCCTCATAATCCCGACAATCTACTCACCTGGGGCATTACTGATGAATATCGCCCTGGCGCGAAGATTCCTTCGGTCTTTGAGAAGTTTATTATTCAAAGCATTGGGACTGAATTGCTGCCCTTAATTCGAGCAATTCTTTCAATGTATCTTGACCCCACCGCCCCCTACGGCTATGCGACTCATTTCTACGGCCCCTCCGGAGGCGGGAAAGGTACGATGCTGCGCTTAATAGCTTCCCTTTTTCCAAATCATGCCACTATGGGTTTGTCCAATTTTCAAGATATCAACACCGACGAAGGGCGACATCAACGTTTGACGGGTAAACGCTTCGCTTATTTCCCGGATGTTGGCGGCTTTCAAAGCGGCTTAAGGTCATTTTATGAATTGGTCGATAATGGCAGCTTAGGTGGTCGTAAACTGCACTCTAGCGACGCATACAGCAAAAAATGGAACGTTCGTTTTGCCTTTGCTAGTGTCGATCACTTGCAAATTGAAAATTCTGGCGATGGTTGGGCCCGTCGTATTATTCAGATTCCGGTAAAAAAACGTCCAGGCAACCCTGACCCACAATTGGGACAAAAATTAGCTGAACATCGTTCGGATATTATTTCCTGGGCGTTGTCAATGCCACGAGAGGAACGAGAGAACATTCTTCATAATGCGACTAATCTCTTTCCCCAACTCCAAGGAATTAAACGGGAGGCAGAGGTTTATGGTGATAGCGTCAAAGCTTTTATCGATGCCTGTTTAGTTCCTTCCCATTCGCAGATTTCCGTCAAATCTAGCGAACTCCATGCTGCTTACAAAGCGTATTGCCAAGGGACAGGCTTGAAGGCCAATGCCCTCAATAAATTTGTTAGTCATGCTCGTAAAATCGACGGCTTTGGCGATTTTTACCAAAAGCGGAAGGTGGGTAAGCAGAATGGCAAAACCGTAACGCTTTGTGGCGCTCATTGGCGTAATATCGGCTTTTCCACCCCCGATCTGTTTCAATTGGGCGATTCGGAAGATATGAGCGATTACTCGTTGGGCAATTTTGGCGGGCAAAAGTCACCGAATCTGATTTGTAATACGGCAAAACTAGCAGAAGGCGGCTTACAAGCCTTTGAAGAGTTTACGTCGCCACCGGAGGTGTCTGAAGTCTCTGAGGAAATCTCGTCGTCTCCTCCGGCTGTCGAATCCGACCCGAAACCCACACCCAACCCGGAAGTTGAAGCTGAGGGTAAAGTCCAACAGGCACGCGCTCAATTGCAAACGGTCACAACGGCGGCAGAATACACTGAAATTTACAACCATACCGACCGGGCTATTTTCGATTCAGCCTGGGAAGCCCTCGATCTTGCCCATCAACATAAAATTAGCGATCTTTTCTTTGATTCTTCCGCCCCCGAAACGGATGTTGCCGAAGAAGAAGAAACGACCCTATCTCCTCGATGGCGCGAATTACTCGATAACACGCCTTTACCGCCTTATTCGGAAGCTAAAAAAACAATGGCGCAAATTCAACCCCTCTTAGACGAACAAGACGAGGAAACCCAGAAAACCGAAAAACAAAAACGCGAGCAATGTGCGGCAGATATACGCTCGGTATTACAACATCAACCCGAAGCGAAACGCTTGTTGTCTTTCCAATACGGGGAAATTACCATCAATCAAGTCTTACGCACCCTAAAACCCGAAGAAATAGACGAATGGAAAAAGATTTAAACTAAATCACGCGAAAACTAGATTGATTCTACGTCAGAGCCAGTTTGACGATTCAGCATAATCTTAGGAAGGGATTAGGGCTATTCTTTAAGCTGGACAAAAATGGGAGTAAGTGGACAAGAACTTTTTTCGATGAGTTTTTGTCGAGGGATTCTTATGACAAAAAATAGTCAAACTTCAAGAGTTGGGGTTGCACCGCGAAACTATGCCCTAGGGCAATTTATACCCAATCCAATCGGCGAAAACCCACTTATCAGGAAGAGGGGTCAATCGTTGCAAAAGCCTACCAGCTAAAAGTGGAGGTAAGAAAAAAAAAGTGGTGTCTGGAAACAGGATTTGGTATTAAATTACAATTTTTTGCCTCGTCAGGGTTCCGGAACTCAGTTTTTAAGCGCTCTCAGAAGGAAGAATATTGCAGCTTCGGACTAACGACAGAAGAGAAGATTTAGACGATTTGACAGCCGCCGTCAAAATAGCTCGATTATTGATGGGCTGACGGGGTGACCGGTTACGTTCACAACCCTTATTACCACTAACTCCAAAATCAAGCTCAACGCTCTAGCTGAAATTATTTCCCCTATGGTTTTTTATCTTTACTTCAGTTACAGTCACTGTCCAGGAAAAATAATGCCCGAAAGATATACTCCTACTGGGTTACGGTCACTTTTAATAACTTAATAGCGTTACGACGTTCTTTAATCGCTGAAAGTATTAATTTACATAGGTTACAGTGGTTACAGGCAATAAAAATAAAAAATCTAAAATTTCAGTTGCTGACAATGTGGTTTTTTGTTTTTTCTAAAATTAAATCTCTTTTTTTTCTGCCCAATCTGACTGTAACTCTCGTAACAACGAGCTTTCAGCTTTTGTTTTGTGTGACCGTAACGGTTTGAGTGGTGGTAACGGCAAGCTTTTAGGAATTTGGGCATGGGTGATAGCTTTTCGGTGGGAGTGTACGTCCCGCATTAATCTAAGGGTTGAACCTGTAAGGTGAGGTCGTGTATCCCTACAACGAGGACACAAGTCCCTGGGGCTAAGACTTCTTCGGTTTGTTCGCAATAAGCCGGCCAAGTTGTGCCTTGCCAGCGCACCCGACCGCTACGATGGGTAGAGATGGCGATTTCGACCCAAGCAGTGCGATCGCGCCGTGATAAAGTTTTCCCTTGAGTCAGTTGTTTCCAAGCGGGTAAGTGTTTCATGGTTCGTGAAGTGTGAAGGGAGGGAGAGGGCGATTAGTATCGCCCTAGAGTTAAGTTGTCAGCCTTATTTAGTCCTGGCGCTCTACAAGTTCGATGCGAGAGCGCCAATCGGCAGGCATTTTGTCCATGAGCGTTACCCAAGCGGACAAAACTTGGGGGATTTCGATAGCGAGTAAAAGCACAACGGTTAACCAAAAACAACGCTTTTTGGGGGGAGTAGACATGACGGGAAAATCTCCACAAAACGACAATTCACAAATCCGAGTCAACTCACAGCCTGCGGGTCAGCTTATTGGTGATAATCTGAGTAATAGCGGCGTGGAAATCGAATCGGGAATTTGCTTTCTGCCCTTTTTGTAAAGGCATTAAAAAGTACGGTCAAAAACTGATCGGATAACTGATCGGGTTAGAAGTTGACAAAAAACTGTTTTTAAGGTATGTCAAGACGCGGTAATACTCTCAAAGCAACCAAAGCAGAAGTCAAAAAGATTAAAAAGCGGTTAGAGGAATTACCGGGTTGGACGGGAGAAGAAAATAGTCAGGCTTTAGTTGAAGCAAGTAGAGTTTTAATCGATCCAATACTTAAGTTAAATACTTATTGCCTTTCTTTATCTGAACTTAAACGTTTAATCAATGAAGATAAGTTGTACGTTCCTAAAAGTGCTAGGATTGACTTTTCAAAATTTGAAGAATCTTGTTATCAAGAAAAAAAAGAAGAAATTTCTTCCTTAGAAATTGATGATTTAATTCAAGAAGGTCAACTCCGGGCTAAAGGGATTTCTTCAGGAACATTTCGTAAGTTTAAAGAGGGGACACCCATTAATAAAGATGCTTTTATTGCTTTTTGGAAAGCTTTAGGGTTTAATCGTGATGAAATTAGCGAGTTATCAAATCAAACCGCTCCTTATCCCCAAAAATCTCAATCATCAGAACGACTTTATCGTGCTTTACTCAGTTTTGACCATCGAGCGCAATGTGAAATTATCCAAAATTTGGCTAAAAAGTCTTGTCGAACTGGAGCGATTTTAATTCCCTATTCCTCGATAGAGAGTCAAACCTGGCTCATGAAACGCATTGAATCAGAAGTGATTGAATATAGTCAATTACAAGCCCGGAAAGTGTTATTTCCTTTAAATAGTCAATCTGTAAATCCTAATATATTTAGTTTTTGGAGTCGCTTCACTTCAGAAACCCAAAATCAGCCACTTTCTCAATGTTTAGCCCAAGAAAATCTTATTATTGTTGTGCAAGATATTGATGTTTGCGATCGCCACCGCTTACTCCAAATTCTTAATAGCTTTTGGCAGCCCTTAGTTAATGAGCTGTCATCTACAGAATGTCCTGGTTTTTTATTACTCTACTTGGTAGATCGCGGCGCTCAAAATGATTGGCGAGATGACCCTAGTTTATTTTCTAATATTTTGACAGTTCCTGCCGTCGAAAAGTTTTACTCCAATGATTTTGCCCAAGAATTACCTAAAGTTGCGGCTAAAGTTCAACAAAGTCTAGAGCAAAAAGATATTGATGAAATCTGGCAAAACAGCCAAGAAGGTATTCCAAAAGTTACCTTAAAAGCAATCTATAAAAAGTTTAACTGTCGTTTTGAAAGAGAAAGTCGGTGGCAACAATATGGTTAAGCATCAAGAGCTTGAATATACAGGTAAAACTCAACCCGAACCGGGATTATGGTACGAACCCATTCGCCGGAAAATCTATCCTTATTACCCTAGTGAGGCTTTAAAAGAAGCGGTTAATTTAGCCATTGCTCTCAAAATGCCCTTACTTTTAGAAGGAGAACCCGGCTGTGGTAAAAGTCGTTTGGCTCATGCCCTGATTTACGAGTTTTCTCAACGTTATGGTAAGGGAGAATGGGGCTACGAATTTTGGAATATCCAATCTACTACCAAAGCCCAAGATGGATTTTATACCTATGATTATATTGGTCGCTTACAAGCGGCTCAACTTCAAAAAGAAGACATTATCGATCCTGAACGTAATCCC
This sequence comes from filamentous cyanobacterium ESFC-1, assembly GCA_000380225.1. GTDB lineage: Bacteria > Cyanobacteriota > Cyanobacteriia > Cyanobacteriales > Spirulinaceae > Jaaginema. Next base: position 43,281 of record KB904823.1, on the reverse strand, counting down.
GCAAATCCTGAAAATTTTGTCATTGAAGGGGTATTACAACGAGCTTTTGAAGAAAAGCAGTATCGCACTGTAGTTTTAATTGATGAAATTGATAAAGCTGACCGCGATTTTCCTAATGATTTATTATTAGCGATTGAAGAACGCCGTTTTTATATTAAAGAAACCCAGACTTGGATAGAAGCCGACGAAGAAACTTTACCCATTATTCTAATTACCAGTAACCAAGAACAATCCTTACCTAGTGCTTTTCTGCGACGTTGCTTGTATCATTACATTGAATTTCCCACTTCAGAACAATTAATAGACATTGTTCGCGGGCATTTTCCCAAATCGCCTTCAGAAGTCGTTAATCGAGCCATTGAGCGCTTTTTAGAATTACGAGATGAAATGGAAGCCGATAAAAGCGAAAACGAGAAAAAGATTAGCACCAGCGAGCTATTAGTGTGGTTTCAAGCGCTCAATCGCTATCCGGCTGAAAAAATCTTGGCAAAACTCAAACAAAACCAACTTCCTCACCCTGAAGCCTTACTCAAAACTCGCAGTGATTTAATCGCTTATACCGATGGAGCTTAGGAGGGGATAATATGAGCAAACTGCCTTTAATTGAACTATTCTGGCAACTCCGAGATGCGGGACTACCTCTGACCATTGAGCGGTATAACTTAGCCTCAGAAGCCTTAAATCAAAGATTAAGCCAAGGCTTAGACATTACAGACTATCGCCAAATTGCGCGATTGTACAAAGCCCTGTGGACTCAAAATCGTAAAGAACAAAAAATCTTTGACCGGGAGTTTGAAAAGTTCATTTCCCAAACCATAAACACAGTTACTCAAAACTTACCCGAAAGCCAGACTTCTCCATCCCAAGAAACGTCATCAACCTCAACTCGTCCTTCGTCGGGGCAATTTCCAGCAGATTCCAGTCAGACTGCGGCTCAAGTAACACCTCTTGAAGCCAATATTCCAGAATTTGTTGAATTTATGGAATCTTTTGATGTGGGAAAAGCCATGCGCTTGCCAACCCCGGCTAAACCCATCAAATCCCCCACGAAAGATTACTTTCCCATCAGTCGCTCGCAAATGCAAGAAGCCTGGCGACAACTGCATCCCTCTCAAGCCTCAGCCCAAACTCGCCAACTGGACAACGAAGCCACCGTTAACGATATTGCCCGTCGAGGCTTTTTTGTCGCACCGGTTTACCTCGAAGAAAAAACCCGACAACACCAGATAATCTTACTGGTAGACCGTTCGGATTCGATGATTCCCTTCAATCCCCTCTGGCAGCAAATACGGGAAACTTGGACTGGCGTAACAACCTATTATTTTCGTAATACTCCCCAACAACGCTTATACCACGATCCGCAATGTTGGCAAAGCGAAACCCTCGATGATTTATTAGCACCTTGGATGAGAGAATCCGTGCTAGTCATCATCTTCAGTGATGCAGGTGCAGCCCGACGCAACTACATTTCTGAACGCATCGACCAAACCGATGAATTTCTAGCGCAACTGACCGCTAAAGTTGAGCGCGTTGCTTGGCTCAACCCCTACCCCAAAGAAGTTTGGTCGCAAACCACCGCCGCCGAAATCGCCGCCATTCATGACATCGATTCGGATTTTGCCATGTTTGCATTAGAGCCAAGAGACTTCGAGCAAATGCCATCTTGGTTATTAGGACAAACCCCTCTCAAAACCACAGAAATTCCGGTCGCGTCTGAAGTCAACGATGACACTGAACTCTCTGAAGATTTAAGCCAAGCGCAAGCAACCATCCAGATATTTCGGGACATTTGGGGCGAACCTCAATACCAAATGGCACAACACGCTGCTTTCCCCTTGGCTCTGACTCCAGATGTTTTATATCGACTGTGGCATAAATTTCTACGACGTAAACAGGATAGTGAAAACGGCACAGTGCCTTGGTATGCTGTCGCTGATGTTTTGCTGTCGAGATTGTGCCAAAAAGTAGACCAAGAACTCTACGAAATGACGCGGGATATTCGCAACGAACTCCTCAAAACTCTAGAGCTAGACTACGGCAGAAATCGTTTGCAAGAATTATCCCAGTTTGTCTTGTCTTATGTAGAACAGCAACTGAACAGTAGCCATCCTCAAGAAAAAGAAATTGCTCAAACTCAGCAATGGGCAGCTTTAGCTTATGTTGAACCCGGACAAGCGACCCAAAAACTGGCCGCCCAACTCAAACAAGCTTATGAAGAAAATAACAAAGCCGAAATCGTGCGTTTGGCTTCCCTCACAGAGACATTAGCCGAATCTTTAGCCGATTACCAACCTTTGTTGGTCATAGCCCGTGGTTATGGCAGTTATGCACGGGGAGATAGTGGCGGAGTGACTCAAGCTCGTCGGGAAATTAGCCAAGAATTTGGCCAAGAAAACTGCATTCAGATTGAAGGAGTTTCCCTAGAAAAACCGGGTAATCATTTATCAAGATTACCTTTACAGCCTTTCAGCTTTGAAACCGTAACCGTCAACCGCAGGGGCGAAATCATCAATCGCCAAAGCCAAACCGCCCGCTACTTCCGAGAAGACTTAGGGAATGGGGTCAGCTTGGATATGGTGTACATACCGGGGGGAAGCTTTATGATGGGCGCACCCGCAGGGGAGATGGGAAGCGATGACGACGAACGCCCGCAACACCAAGTCACCCTGCAACCCTTCTTTATGGGCAAATACGCCATCACTCAGGCGCAATGGCGAGTGGTGGCAGGATTACCGAAACTGCAACGAGACTTAGACCCCGACCCGTCAGATTTCAAAGGGGATAATCGACCCGTAGAAACAGTAAATTGGTACGATGCGGTAGAATTCTGCGCTCGGTTATCAATCGCCACAGGCAGACAGTATGTTTTACCCAGCGAAGCGCAATGGGAATATGCTTGTCGCGCCAACACAAAAACACCGTTTCACTTTGGCGAAACCATCACAGCAGATTTAGCGAACTATCGAGGCACTTACGCTTACGCCAACGAGCCAACGGGAAAACGTCAAGGAAAAACTACCTCAGTTGGTAGTTTCCCACCTAATGGCTTTGGCCTATACGATATGCACGGCAATATCTGGGAAGGGTGTGCCGACCCCTGGCATGATAATTACGAAGAAGCCCCAACAGATGGCAGGGTATGGGATGAATCTCGTAATGATAATTGTTATGAAAGCTATGCTGAATGTCTGACTGATCTATTGAGTAATACTTCAATGCGTGTATTACGCGGTGGTTCTTGGGGTTACGTTCCTGACCTCTGCCGTAGTGCAAACCGCGACCTTATCAATCCTGTCATTAGAAGCTTCAACTTGGGTTTTCGGGTGGCATACAATTTGCTGCTGAAACTATTTCAGTTTGAAACTGTAACCGTCAACCGACAGGGCGAAATCATCGAACGCCAAACCCAAACCGCCCGCTACTACCAGGAAGATTTGGGAAATGGGGTCAGCTTGGATATGGTCTACATACCAGGGGGAAGCTTCTATATGGGCGCACCAGAAGAGGAAAAGGAAAGTATTAACAGCGAACGTCCGCAACACCGAGTCACCCTGCAATCCTTCTTCATGGGCAAATACCCTATTACTCAAGCCCAATGGCGAGCCGTGGCAGCATTACCGAAACTGCAACGAGACTTAGACCCCGACCCGTCAGAATTCAAAGGGGATAATCGATCCGTAGAAAATGTAAATTGGTACGATGCGGTAGAATTTTGCGCTCGGTTATCGGTAGCCACAGGTAGACAGTATGTTTTACCCAGTGAAGCCCAATGGGAATATGCTTGTCGAGCCAACACGAAAACACCGTTTCACTTTGGCGAAACCATCACAGCAGAAATCGCCAACTATAACGGTAGCAGAACTTATGCTGATGAACCAAAAGGAGAGTATCGAGAAGAAACAATCCCAGTAGGCAGTTTTCCGCCCAACAGCTTTGGCTTATACGATATGCACGGCAATGTCTGGGAATGGTGCGCCGACCCTTCGCATAGTAATTATGAAAAAGCGCCCATCGATGGCCAAGTATGGGATGAATCTCGTAATAATAATCGTTATCAAAATTATGCTGACTATCTATCAGTTATGTTGAATAATAAGTCAAAACGTATATTACGCGGCGGTTCTTGGGACTACTATCCGTGGAACTGTCGCAGTGCGGATCGCAGCAGCCTCAATCCCGACGATACCTACTTCAACGACGGTGTTCGGGTTGTGTGTGTTTCTCCGAGGACGAGAAATCAGTAATCAGTTATCAATTCTGACTTTTTTGAGGATAGCAAACAAGATTCTACCGATTTCGTCGGCATCTCGATAAATATCTTCAAAGGCTCTTTGGCTAATATAATCGGTATCTTTGAGCAAAGAAGGCCAATATTTCGTTTCCAAGCATTCTTTATACGCAATCAAGACTTTAGCCGAAAAATCTGCCGTAGACACTGCACCACTGGCTTCAGCGAGATTCGCACCAATGGCTGTCCCACTTCTCAACAACTGCTTGGACAAAACAAACTCTTTTTTGTCGTGAATTAAATACTTGTAAGCCCTGACAATACGAATTGCAAACTTATAAGCCTTATCATAAGCCGCACTTCTCCTGGATAATGCCCCTTCATCCATATTCCTGTTCTTCTTCACCCAAATCCACCCTTCATTATCGCCTCAAAGAAAATTACGAACTGATGAGCAAAAACAACTGATTACTGTTAACTGATTACTGATAGTCACCTATCTCAGCGCGAATCTGCTGCTGAAGGTGCATCGGTAAAGAACGAAACTGCTCGACAAACTGCGAAACCCTATCCGCATCCGTCCTCGGCGGAGTTGCCTCATCCCGTTGAATCGCCGCCTGAATCGGCTCCAACTTATCCGTCGTTGTCGCCTTTTCATACAACTCCCGTAACGTTGTCACCGTATGCCCCATCGCATAAGCCAAAGAGTGAATCTCAGCATCGCTTAACTGCTTCTGATACGCCCAAGTCGCCCACACCGAGCGCAATAAATGCGGATTAATACGCCGATTAATCAAACGATTCGCCGTCGTCTCAAACGACTGACCAAAATTCCTGCCATTAGCCGGTTTCCCAGTTTTCGGCACGAAAAACAAATACCCCCAAATCCCCCTCGTTATCCCATCTTCGGTAATCACCGGGTCAATCGGATTCATCGCCGCACGTCCCGCCGTTACCCAACGCCCACAACGGTTATACAAGCTTTTGTCCCACCCCGAATAAGGCTCGTGTCTGCGCGTCGGAAACGCCAACCAACGCCCATACAAATACTCCTCGATGTAATCATAAAAACACCGCCCGTCGCTGAATTCAACATTCGGCACAACCGTTTGATAAACCCCGTGAGACTTGCGAGTTTTAAATTGGTTAATTTCCAAGACCCACACCCCTTGGGGATAATCTCGTCCATCATGCTGATACGTCTTGTATAAGTAATTGTCATCCATGTCACCCTGATAATTGCGCTCTCGGTCAGACAACGCCACCGCCGGATGATACAACCCCCCTGCCGGAACCGTATCAGGACGCTTCACCGGACAAGACAAAGCAATACGAACACTGCGATACTCCTGCTGCCGTCGTGCCGGTAAAAGCAACATAAACGCCCATTTCAGGAAATACATATAGCTTCTTGCCAGTAAATGCCCCGGACGAATCTTCTGATTGTTGTATCGCGGATTGCACTCCAAGCGCAAAGGTTCTAAAACATCCGTCCTCAAAACCTCTAAAGCCGTAGACCCAGGAGGAACTTCAGGCCACTTCAAATCGATGTCGCTCACATACTTACGTTCCCTTGTCCAGCGGGTAGCTTCTTCATTAACTTGCTGATTGCGGCGTTGGAAAACTTCAAATAGAGGAATTTGCTGATAGTCCCCCGCTTCGCTTATCTCAGATTGATAAAGATATTTAGCGAGCATTTCCCAAGCCGACAATTTAATGACCCGACTGCGGGGACTGCGAGAATTCATCTTTTCGCACAGAAACGTAAAATAACCCCCAATCAAGCCATCAAGCCGATGTTTCGCCTCCCGCCAGCATTTTTGTTGCTGTCGCGGCGATAAATCTTCCAACTCATCAAAGTCCACCATTGGCACCAAATCAGACAACCGCACAGCTTCTACCGGGATGCTTGGGTCGCAATATTGAGTTAGCCAGCCCAACAACAAATGAATCACATCAAGATATTTTTCAGCCGTAGCTTGACTTAACGACAGAAAAACACGACCCGGGTATTCTGGCTCAATTAGAAAGCGCTCTAACTCGGCTAGTTCCGAGCGCAAATCCCCAGGCATATTTTCAACTTTGAGCCGGTATTGAAGGCGCTTTTCTCGTCGCTGGGTTAAGTGCTTTTTCCCCGCTGGCCCGTGGGGATTAACCATCGGGGGCGCAGATTGACTTTTGATTTGTTCGCGGATTTCTAAAGACTTAGGACTGGGTAAGAAATCCGCAGCAAACTGCTGAAACTGCTTGAAACGGCTGCTATAGGTGTAACGACTAGCTTGAGTCGCTTGTAAGCGCTCAAAGCCTAATTCGAGTAACTCCTCTCCGTGAGTCAGCAGACGACGACCGGGAACAGATTCTAATCGCTCCAGCGCCATTGCTTTTTGCTGCTTTGTTAACTTACGGCCTGGAAAAACTAACTTTGGGTCAATACCTGCTCCCCAGTAACGAAATAGCACCGTTTGAAGTTCGTTAATAATTCGTTCGGCTTTGGCATTGGGTTCGGTATTGCGAATTTTCACCTCATACTTGGCGAAAAGTTGAATCACAGAAAAATTGGTAGACATAATAAATAATCCTCCGATTGAAAATAGAAAAAGTTCGTTGAATCTAGCTCTTGCATAAAAGCTAAAAACTCTAGAATAATGGCAAAGAAAAAGAAGTAGAAAAAATAGAAACTTCCATTATTTATTGAACGAAATAAACGCTCTATTTTGAATGGCATGGTTACAACAGTAAACAAGGTTTTGATTCAATAAGAGCTAACCTTAGTCTGACCCTACTGTTGTCTAGTGTTAGGAAAAATACTTCAATAAATAACCTCCAAAAAAGTTAATAAAAACCGGTCTTCAATAAAAGCTAAGTCCGCCAAATTACCGATCAATAAACTCAAACCCTAGTTGCTTGATTGCCTCTTTTGATTTGATCCGAAAACTACAGAGGATTTACATAAAAGCTCAAAGCCCAATAGCACTGAACTACACATCTTCAGAGCTGGATGGGGGATGGACAAGAAGAACCAAACCTCGCCCAATTCGCTCAATTAGTTCGCTACTAGACAAGTTGAACTGTTGACTCATTTTTTGAATTTCTGCCCTAGCCGTTGGCGTGAGCGCAAAAGTATAGCGCTGCTTAACTTCGTCATACATTTCAGGTTGACCGCGCAGGGATTTAAGTCCTTTTTGGGCTTGTTTGCGTTGATTGGCTTGGCGTTTAGATGGTTTCTGGCTCATGAAAAATTGATTGAATTCAACAAAAAAAAGGCAGGGCTATCCGTTACGGATCGCCCTACCTTGAGGATGAGATCGATGAAAATCTGAATATTTAATTGCTCGCTCTATTCTAGCAACTCTTTGAGCTAATCAACAACGATAAACTCCAAAAAAACTCAATCGGCAAAAATGGCAATCTTAACAATAAGCATTTCGAGATAAAATACGCTGACTCAATGTGTCATTTTGATTGCGAACGACCAAGTAACAAAAATGAACAATTAGCTAAAACTCAATTAGAAAGCTACTGTAGCCGGCCAAAATGATGAATTGAGAAAAGTTGAGAGAAAATCGTATTTTCCTTGGACGCGATTGCTAGATTTTTGTCATAATTTTATTAATTAAAGTTAAAAGTAAAATGCTTATTGTTGAGATTGTTGCTTTTATTTTGTCCTAAGTTCGGAGCAAGCAAAGATTATTTGATGTTTAATCATTACCCCTTAATCATGATGAACACATCTCACGCAGAAGCTTTAGAGGCTTCTTCCATCTTTGAGTTAAGTAGAAGCTTTAAAGCTTTCCTTGAAAATCAAAAGCCAAAAAACATATTGACTTACATGGGCATTCTTAATCGTCTGATGTACGGCCTTTTAAAATCCGAGCAATTACTTCATAGCCCAGAGCAAAAAAACAACCCTCATTGGTTGCTGCAAGCGATCGCGATTCCTGAATTACAGCAATGGGTTGCCCAAACTCCTGATAGAAATGTTAGTGTTAGCGTTTCCAAAGGTAATATCTGCGCTTATCTCAAATCCTATTGGTCAAAAGCAACTCGCGATCTCGAAATTGAATCATTGACTGATGATGTCCAACTGGGTGAGTTGCCTGCGGGGGGTGATGTTACCGAAGACTGTTTGAAAGCAGCGTTGCTGTCTTCTACTCCGACTCGTAAGAAGCAGCGTCGAAAATCGAAAACTAAAACCCAGAAAACGCGATCGCTCCAACGAGCTAAACGTCGGACGCAACATCATCCCGATTATCGGCAACAATCCAGTCGCGTTTATGTTAGCCGCGATCGCGTTAATCAATGCCTCAGCGAGTTAGCCATCTTGGACTTGTTTAAAGTCGAAAAGCGCCGTAAAGGAGACAGCCACAAGCTCACAGAGTTTTCTCAAATGGACATTTACCAAATTCTAAATTTCTATAAGCAGTGTGAGGAATCCCTGTTACGGTACGCCGACCCCAATCAGCGCTTTTCGGAATTGCCGCAGCACAAAGGCTATCTAATGATCTTTTTGTACAAAGTGGTTTTTGGTTTGATCCCAGAAGCCGTAGAGGAGCAGTCAGGTGTTGCTAGTGTCGATCCCAATTTGCTTTCTGCCTTCCTAGAGAAAATGGGCTGTCAGCAAAAGCAGGATTCTCCAACAAGTTATGAGGAATATGACTCAACTAAATAGTTGCCCCTATTTTTTGGCGATCGCGAAGTCGCAGGCTTCGCCTGATCGCCCTTCCTGTTTCCTAAACTGATTTTGCCATCAATGCAGATGAGACCCAACCTGTCCTGACTGGGGCAGGTTTTTTATGGGGGAGTCAATCGTCCTTTTCTCCCGCTAACTGAATCAGATTGGTAATAACGGAAGTATCGCTGATAATCACAAACGCCCTAACTCTCGCAAGTTTTGTAAATCAACTTCTAAGTCTGCGACATCATATTCATACAAAGGGATATGACGGGCTTGTAACAACTCTTGGAAAGCTTTGACCTCCATTTGCGCCATTTTCGCGGCATAGCCAAGGGTTAAGCGTCGCGATTGGAATAGATGCAAGGCAATTTCTTGTAAAAACTCTGTGGGGGTTAATTCAGAAGCTTCTAAAAATTCATCGGGAATGGTTAAGCTCATTGGGGTTCTTGGTTCGCTTCGGTTGGGTCTTAATTTAGAGTGCGCGATCTGGCTTCAGATGTCAATTTGACATTTTGCACGCGCATAATTACAAATTTATGAATGTTTACCCTGATGCAACTCTGAATATATAGCTGGTTATAAATATATATTTTTAGACTTTCTACTTTTCAGCGTTTCAGTTTATGCTAAAGAAGACCCTTTTAGATCGAGTGGTATGGATATCTCAATGGCAGCTCTCAAGGGCGGTGTGGGCAAAACCACCTCGGCGATTCATCTGGCTGCTTGCTTACATCAAGATGCACCCACCGTCTTAATTGATTCAGATAAAAACGAATCTGCGCTCACCTGGGCTAGACAAAATCAACTGCCTTTTCCAGTTTGTCCCCTCGAAGGAGCGACCAAATATATTCGCAAAGCGACTCATGTGGTAATCGATACCCAAGCCCGTCCGAGTCCTCATGACTTAGAAAGTATTGCCCAAGGTTGTGACTTACTGATTCTACCGACGACTCCTAAAGCTCTCGATCTAGATGCCTTGATTCGCACGGCTGACCTTTTAGAAGACTTGAAAGCCAAGTACAAGGTGTTATTGACTATGGTGCCTCCCCGTCGCCGTCGTCCTGGGAGGCAAGTGACCGAGATGAGCTTAAAAGAGCGCAAAGCCAGAGAATTGCTGCTCCAAGCCGAAATTCCGGTCTTTGAGTCTTCGATTACCTTATATACGGCTTTTGAACGCGCTCCTTTGATGGGAGTGACGGTTGAGCGTTATCCCGATGAGTATGCCCAAGCCGCTTGGGATTGTTACTGTGCTGTTAGCCAGGAGGTTCTCCACAATGTCTAAGCCCGACCCGACCGATCTTTCGAGTTTGATGCGCGAACGACGCAAGCGCAAGCAATCTGAAACCCCTGAATCTTCTGTGGAGTCTACCCCAGAAACTTCGTCTTCAGCGTCTCAAAAAAAAGTCGGTCGTCCGCGAGGACGGCGTAGCAACCCCAATGTTAGCCCTCTTAATCTTTTGATTGATGAGGATTTGATCTTAGAGGTTCGTTTTAAGTTGGGGAAGCAAAACAAAGGTCAAATACCCAAGAAAACTTTGAGTGATTTGGTAGAACAGTTGTTGACTGATTGGGTCGAAGATTCTTAGTTTCCAACCGATCTGTCATTATCCTTTGTTCCTTGCGTGTCTCTATATTATCCTGCTTCTGTCACTCTCCGGTTTTTCCTACTATGAGTAATATCAAATCCTGAAATACAACCATACAAAGAAACGGCTCAAGCTCTTGTATTTTGAGCATCGTCACTATGGCCAATCAAACGGATTTGATATAATTTTCCAAGTCCAGCTATACTCAACGATCTGGGAGGAAGCGATCCCGCAGGGATCCGCGCAGCGGCACGCATTTTGGTTAATCTCGCTCTCACGCCGAATTACTACTCGGAAAAAAAGTCGAGATCGCCTCGAACTCTGAGGAGAAAATTTTTATCAGAACTATTGACTTTTTTGGGCTTTTATGAATGAAGATAGCTTTCTGAAAATGAGTCGCATACCTCCATCATGTCGCATTTTTTTAAACTTTTGTAAAACTAAATTAATGAGTTCCATTCCTGTAAGGTCAATTTGGGCTTCAGCAAAATTACGAGAAGGGTTATCCCATAACCAAGATGCTCCATTTTGATTGAGTAAGTTATAAAGTTCGAGACTATATTTTTGATATAAATCGGGGTGACACTGAGCGATTTGTTCGTATAAATATAAAAGTTGTTCGCGATTGCTTTGTTGTAAACGAGAATTAGAGCGGATACGGTAAAAGTAATGAAATTCAGGAATAACAACTCCTAACCAGCCTTGCTTGCATAAGTTAATCCAACATTCGTAATCTTCTAAATTTTCGGCTAAAGTGGGTTTCATACCACCAATATCTAGATAAGCGGCTTTACGCAATACGGTACAAACGCCCAAAGTGTTGTGACCGAGTAAATAGGGAAATTCGGGATTCCAAGCAATCCAAACTTTTTGAGATTCGCCAAATTCTTTGAGCCAAGAAGCGACAAAACCAACGTTTTTATATCGTTTGAGAATTGATAGAGCTTGAGAATAAAAGGTAGGCGATACTTTATCGTCTGCATCAAGAAAAGCTAAATATTCTCCTCTGGCAATTTGAGCTAAATGATTGCGGGCTGTTGCTACACCGCGATGGGGAGTATGAATAATTTTGAGGTTATTGTATTGTTGTTCTAATTGATTTAATTGAGCTACACTATGAGCGCAATTACTCCCATCATTGAGAACTAATATTTCGAGATCGGGATAATCAGAATTTGCGACAGATTCTAAGGTTTCAGGGAGATATTGACCGTGATTATAAAAAGGGATACAAACTGAAATTAAATTGGATTTGTTTTTTGGGTCAATTGAAATTTTTGGGTAAGGAATATGACCGTTAGGTGGATAGTTGAGGGAAGGGAAATATTGGCGTTTTTGCTGTTGGGATTTGGTGATGGTTTTCTGTAAGTGAGCAAGGCGTTGGGATAAGATAGTTTCGCGTCCGCAGAGAGTTTGAATACAATGACGGGCGAGATTGCCTTGTTCTTGAATTTGTGCGACACTAAAGTTGAGAATCTGCTGAAGTTTTGCTTCAAAATCTCCGGGTTGATTCCAGTCGAAAATAATTCCGGCTTTTCCCGCGTTACTGTGGAGCATTTCTCCATGACCGACATTCGCACTTGCAAGTATAGTTTTCCCTAGTAACATTGATTCAATGCAACTATTGGGAAAATTCTCCCACAATGAGGGCAGAACAATGCACCAAGCTTGGGCAATTCTTTGATAAAGTTGTTTTTGGGGTAAAGCAGGCACAAGTATCAGTTGTTTTGCTTCTAGATAGGGCTGATATTGTTGTTTGAGATACTCGCTGACATAGCAGCCTTGCAAGTGATACCAGGTATCATTGCCAATGAGGGTGAGTTGAAATTGCAGGCCTGCTTCCCACAAGCGGCTACAAGCGGCAACCAGGGGTATAATGCCTTTACGGACTTCTAAGCGACCAAAGTAGACAATATCTCCGGGGGTAGGGACAGAAACAGGAAGGATGTCTGCATTGATTTTAGGGGCAGGAAGAGGGATATTTTCTATGTCTAGAGTATCTCCTAAAGTGGCGGTCGCGCTTCGGGCAATATAGCGAGTTGGTGCGATAATGCCATCGGCCGCGAGGGTACAGAATTTTTCCATCCGTCCCACCCAATAATCCGAAAGTCGGTAGCTGGGCATACAATCGGCAGCATAGAGCATATATTGAGAGCTATGCAGGGTTAAGATAATCGGCACATCTTCTAATTCGGGACAGCCGATTAGCTTTTGTTGCAAGAGAAAGTAAGCAATACCGCTAAAGTCTTCACTTTCTATGGCATCGGGTTTACCTTTTTGGCGGATATAATCGAGGACAACGCTGGCAATTTGGTAACTGAATGCTCCCCAATAACCCATCACATTATAAGGGAAACTAGGATGCTTTTCAGAAAGGGGATGGGCTGAGGTGATGTTGAGAAGCTGAATATCTTTGGGAACAATTTTGATGAGGGTGTATTTCCCTCTTTTTTCAATCCCAGGGCGATCGCTACGGGCAAAAACTGTAATATCATGACCAGCATCAGCAAACATCGTTGCAGTGTTACCAACATAAGTGGCAATTCCTCCGGGAGTTGGGGGGATTTCGCTGGCTATGAGGATGAGTTTCATGTTTTGAGAAAGTGGTGCAATTTTGGCTCTTTTTAGAGGATTTATTTTGAGTTGAATAACGAAGGAAAGTTAGCCGAAGTACAACGAGTTAAATTTCTACTTCATCGGTTAACTTTAAACGGCGTTTGAGCTTAAACCACAGTCGTCTGAGTTGCCAAAACTTAGACGATGCCATTGCTTCTTTTTGCCAAGCTAATTCATGCCTTTCGGCAGCTAATTGGCATTTTTGTTGCCATAAGTCTTGTAAAACTTCTTCTTGATGATGATACTCTAAAGCTACGGCAAGTAATTCGGTTGCTAAGGTTTGGTTAAATGGAGGTGGCGTTTGAGTTTGATGTAATGTATTGGCTGCATCTAGGATATCGCGGATTTGTTGAACGAAGCGATCGCGACTAAAAAATTCTACCACGCGATCGCGAGCTTTTCCCCCCATTTGTTGACGATATTGAAAATCATTGATGAGGAGTAGTAAAGCTTTGACATAAGCGTTAATTTCGGCTGTATCGCTTTCACCCTTTGGAATCAAAATTCCGGTATCTGTTGTCACTAATTCTGCTTGTCCCCCCACCTCAGCCGCAACCACAGGAAGCTGCATTGCCATTGCTTCATAAATTGCCAAAGAAATACCTTCATAAGCTGATGGTAATAATAGTATATCTGCTGCTGCGTAAAAGTCTTTCATTGTTTCCGGTGAAGCGGGAGGTAGAAGGCAAAAATAATCGCTCATTTTGCCTTCCTTAATTTTGCTTTGCATTGCTGTCTTTGCTTCTCCTCCTCCTAAAACAATTACAACAAAAGAAACACAGGAATGAGTCAAAGTACGAACAATATCGACCAAAAAAAGAGGACGTTTTTGTTGCACTAATCTAGCAGGAAATAGTAAAACAACAGTATCGTCAATAATATTAAGCTGAGAGCGTATGATTTGGCGCTTTTTGTCGTCACGAATCCAGTAATCTGCGTCGATGCAAGTATAGCAAACCTTAATTTTTTGAGTATTAGTTTTTAATCTATTTTCGTATTGATATGCAAGGGCTTGGGATGTAACAATTTGAGTATCTAAAAAACTGCTAAATTGACAAGAAATTCTCGGATACCCATTACCTCTCCAACCTGGGTCAGCAGTATGAGTTAAGTCAATATATGTAATATCGGGAAAGTTTTGTCTCAACCAAGGCAAAAAGTAATAAGCAATATAGCAATTAGAAATTAAAACGATATCAATTGACCGCGATTGGATTAAATACTGTACAAAAGCTAACCACTGGTGAAGTGCTAAAAAGTTAGGTAAATGGTAAATTTCAGGCGTAATTTTATAAAACTGTTGTTGCCAAAGATGATGAGATTGAACAGTTGTAAGAATCGTAATATGATAATTATCGGAATTTAAAAAAGAAAGCAAATCCAAGTTAAATCGGTCTGCTCCACCTACTTCTAAGAATGGAAAAAAGCAGAGAATATGGTGAAATTTAGTATTACGAATAGGGTTGAAATTGTGAATTTTAAGTTGAGTTTGAATAGGAGTAAAGCTGTTATAACTTCGTTGAATATCTCCAAAATTATATTTACTGAATATATCGCGATAACGAGATTGGATTTTGTCGATTTCTTGACTATTTTTCTGGGAATTTTTGAGAGATGTACTTAACATCCCAGATTTAGAGCGTCGATAACAATCTAAATATTCGGGAATTGTCCATCCTTTTTGATGGTTGACGATTGCTTTCAGCCAGCGTTCCCAATCGCCGTAAACTTTGATATCTTCATCAAATCCTCCCAAACAATCAAAATCCGATTTGCGATATAGCAGTCGTCCGGTGACTTGATTTTGCTGAATGAACAAAGACGGTTGACTAAACCCTTGATTCCACCAATATTCCAAGTCTTGAAACCCCACAGAATAAGAATTGACAAGAGAAAAATCAGGATGAGTTTCTAGAAAAATAACGCACTTTTCAATGTAAGTCGGATCGATAATATCATCCAAGTCGATAAAGAATAAGTACTGACCCCTCGCTTGCTGAATAGCTGTATTTCTACCTGCGGATAAACCGCGATTCTGACTATGGCGAAAAGTCTTGATTTTAGCGGACTTTTGTGGTAGAGAATTAAAAAGCGCGATCGCGTCTTTATCAGTAGAGCAATCATCAACAATAATCCACTCAAAGTTTTGCCAAGTTTGATACATCACCGCTTGATAGGTTTCTTCAAAATAGTGGTGAGCATTATAAAATGAAGAAATAATTGAAACAACAGGCTTTGTTAGTGCAGGGTAATCTTCTGAAACCTCATGGGGTGTTTCAGCAGCCTTTTGGTAATGATGGCGTAAAATATCGATAAACTCGCGAACAGAAGTAAATTGAGGAGGTGTAGACATTCGAGAAAGAACAGCAAGAGCAGAGTGGATTACTAAACTGCCATTATTACATAAACTCTATACTCACCGACATTACATTGCCTACAATGCTTGGTACGAATTGCGTTTTCGTTATGCAGGTACAGGAATTGGTGTCTTTTGGAATTTGGTTCATCCTCTCGCAGAAATTATTATTTATACCATAGTTTTTTCTTTACTGATCAGTGGAGGAATGCGAGAAGAATCTTATGCACTTTATCTAACCAGTGGTTTATTACCTTGGCGTACTTTTGCTGATGCTATTTTTCAAGGCAGTAATGCTTTTTCTCAAAATGCAACTTATCTCAAACGCTTGGCTATTCCGACAGAAATTTTTGTGGCAAAAGTGGCATTGACTTCTTTATTTTTGCTAGGGCTTTATTTAATTTTTATGATCCCCTTAAGTTTTGTATTTGGAGGACAGTTAGGTTTTAGTATCATATTATTACCCGTTCTAGCAATTTTTTTACATGGGTTTGCTTTAGGAATAGAGCTAGTTTTAGCAAATCTGCAAGTTCTTTTTCCCGATATTCGCCAAATTCTCCAGTTTCTTGTGCCTCTGTGGAGTTGGACAATGCCAATTATTTATCCAGAGCAAATTATTCCCTCTAATTTGAAGCCCTTTTTATATTTTAATCCTCCATATCCTTTCTTGGAGTCGATTCGGAATATTATTTTATATAACCGTTTTCCCCCCATATTTGTATGGATAGTTATGGGAATATGGACGCTGTTGTTTTTGAGTTTTGGTAGCTGGGTAAATTATCAACTAAAAGATGAAGTTAGAGATGTTATTTAGCGCGATCGCGTAAACTTACTTTTTGAGGTTATAATGTATTCGGCTTATCTTCAAATAAGACCATTATTGAGTTAACCCACTGTTTTATACATCAGTTTGAGTATAGCAGTTAATTATTGACGAATATTAACTCAAATTAAGAAAACGATCGTCTTCAATAGTCATGGTACAAACACCTGCAAAGCCAGAAACCGAAACGCTGCTACTGAATCTACCTAAAACTGTCAAACTCCACGTTACCCCAGAACAGTTTACCGCCCTAGCAACCTGCAATCGAGAATTACAATTAGAAAGAACCGCCAAAGGAGAGTTGATTGTGAATCCACCCACAGGTTGGGAAACTGGGGAACGTAATTGGAGTATTTCTGGAGAATTATACATCTGGTGGCGAAATTCAGGTGAACCTGGAAAGGCTTTTGACTCTTCGGCTGGATTCACTTTACCCAATAGTGCCATTCGTTCTCCCGATGCTTGTTGGATTAGTCAAGAACGTTGGGAGGCACTAACCGACGCACAAAAAACTACATTTCCTCAAATTTGCCCAGATTTTGTGGTGGAATTGCGTTCCGAGTCAGATACTCTGAAACCGCTGCAAGCAAAAATGCAAGAGTATCTGAATAACGGCGCAAAATTGGGGTGGTTAATCGACCCCAAAAATCAAACCGTAGCTGTTTATCGAGTTGATTCAGACACTGAAATATTAGCCAATCCCACAGAATTGTCAGGAGAAGATGTCTTACCCGGTTTTATTTTGAACTTGCGTCGGGTGTGGGGTCAGAAAGATTAACTAAAAATATATCAGCCCATGAGCGATTTATCTCTAAAAGTTGATAATCTGGGAAAATGTTTCAAGATTTATACCAATCCTTGGCATCGAGCCAAAGAATGGTTACAGTTCAATAAAGTTTGCTACCATCAACCCTTTTGGTCTTTTCGGAATATTAGTTTTGAAGTTAAACGCGGTCAGTTCTTTGGAATTATTGGTCAAAACGGTGCGGGAAAAAGTACCTTATTAAAAATAATTACAGGAGTATTAGCTGCGACTGAAGGAACATATCAACTCAACGGTAAAGTTTTATCTTTATTAGAATTAGGGGCAGATTTTAACTTTGCTTTGACGGGACGAGAAAATGCCGTAACTCGCTCTAAACTCTTGGGTTTTCCTCCCGAATATATCCAAAGTCGCTTACCTGAAATTATCGAATTTTCCGAACTGGGTGAGTTTTTTGACCGTCCAGTTAAACTTTATTCATCAGGAATGAAAGCGAGATTAGCATTTTCTTTATTTGCTTTCCTAGAGTGCGATGTGCTGATTCTCGATGAAGTTTTGGCCGTCGGTGATATTTTCTTTCAACAAAAATGTTATGCTCGCTTAGAAAAGTTAATTGAACAGCAAGTCACTATTATTTTAGTTACTCATAACTTAGCGACTGTCCAGAAGTTTTGTGATGAAGTGCTGTTATTACATCGAGGTCAGCAAATTTTTTTAGACGCTCCCAAAGAAGGTTTAGTCAAGTATCATCAATTAAGGACAAGCCGTTCTACTTCTACTTTTTCTCTCGCAACTCAAAAGAAACCTATTGAAACGCCAGAAGTAGAATCATCTCCAGATTTTTTCTGGCCGACTGATGAAAACTTAATGACTTTTGAATCTTCTACCTTTAATTCTGCTCAATTATTGCGCTACGGAATGTGTAATGAAGCGGGTCAAATTTCTACGACCTTTCAACAAGGAGAATGGGTATGGTTTTGTTGCGAGTTTTTACTCAAAGAAACGATTGCTGTCCCGTTAGTTTCTTTAAACATTACAAATAAGTTTAATGTGGTGGTTCATGCTAAATCTTCTTATCAACATCAAGCAGAAGTTCCAGCTTTGGTTGAAGGGGGAAGTTTGGTGCGTTTCAGCCGTCAAGTCAAGTTAAGTATTTCGATGGGACAATATGTTTTAGGGTTTGGTTTGGGGGTGATGGATGAAAGCATTTATCAAATGCTAAACGAACTTCCTCAACCAGAAATTCAGCGTCATATCCGAATTTTAGATGTTTACAATAAAGTAGGCACTTTTTTTGTAACGATACCCTATGGAATTACGGAAAATTCTCATTGGGGTATTTGTAATTTAGCTGGAGATTGTCAAGTACAAGTGGTTGAGGTTTCCGATTTTTAAAACAAATTATAGTTCATTCAATATTTTAGCTGTGTCATGCCACTCCCCTACTCCCAATCGAACTTCCTACCCAAATAGTCTTCTAATTGCTGATTATAAGGTTGGAAGAACTCGGTAAGTTGCTGATATAAGCTAAGAGAGATATCAGGGTAGGAATTGCGGTTAGCGTTGCGATATTCGTTAAGAGGATGGTCAGGAAGTCCGAGAAAGTTATAGGCTTGTTTCATGGTGCTTGCTGGGTTAGTAAAGAGGTCTTCGCTTTTAAGGATTAAGAGTTGTTCTTTAGGAAAATGCTCAAACCATTCGGGGAGATAATTGATATAAAGACTAAAAGCGATATGAAACGCAATTTCATCGTTAATCTTTAAGTTTTGTTTACTTTTTTTGGCTAAAAATTTGAGCCATTGAAAGTGCGAGAGTTTTTGCATTTTTTTGATTTCAAAAATTTTCTCTCGAATAAAGTTTATATCTAAGCGTCGAATGTCATTAAGAGATTTGTTTAAGTATCGATAACTAAATTGATTACCATGATAGAAGCCAGAAATTGCTCGTTTGATAGGATTTCTTAGCAAAAGAATAAGCTTAATGCCAGGAAACCAATCTTTAATCTGTTGAGCTATATTGGGAAGTATAAAATACCTTGGAGTTGCTTCCCCGGTAAAATAGTTTGGATGGGAAACTGCTGGAAAATGGGAAAGATAATAATCTAAGTCGTTGGCTGTATCCCCAGAAAGGTAACGAATTTCTTTCGCAACGGCTGGTAAAACTTGTGGATGTTGGGTGAGATAACGATAAAAAGAAGTTGTACCGCACTTGAATAAACCAATTACGAGAAAATCGGGTTGGCGCTTTGTTGTAAAATCCCAATGTTGGCTGAGGTGAGGATAGAAACGCTGAATTTGTGCAAAGCTGGCTTTTTGATAACAATCTTTAGCTTTTTCAATTTTTCCTTGTTGGGCATAAAGTTCGCCTAAAATGACATAAGCGAAGAAGAAATGAGGTTGGTTGATGATATTTTTTTCGAGAACACGAATACCATTTTCGATAATTTCGCCTTTTTGATATTCATTTGACCAAACAGTATTTTCTAGGATAAATTTAAGTCGATAATAAGCTGGGAAAAGATCGGACTTCAGTTCGATAGCTTTGAGATAGTAAGCGACAGCTTGTTCAAAATCAAATAAACTTTGATAGAGATTCCCAATATCTTGATGAATTGTGGCAGAGTCAGGTTTGATAACGAGGGCTTTTTGATAGTGTTTGATGAGAGCTTGGGTTTGTTCCTCACTACTAACTGAAGTAGAACTAGATAGGTTCATAATTAAGGTAAGTTAGACAAAAATAAAAAGAGCGATCGCGCTATTGATACAAAAATTTTAAGACCCCGAAAAATAAAACCTTAGCATCACCGCACTTCCTCCACCCGCAAACCATGACCCTTATTACTCATTTACGCCAACAAGCCCTGCAATTCCCCGATACTGCCATTTTCACCTTTCTCAAAGACGGCAAATCCCCGTCCAAAAGTCTCACCCTCAGAGAAATTGATACCAAAGCCAGGGCGATCGCGTCCTTTCTCCAAGCCCATTGTACGATGGGAGAACGAGTCCTACTCCTTTACCCCCAAAGCACCGAAGCCCTTACCGCCCTCTTAGGCTGTCTCTACGCCGGAGTCGTCGCCATTCCTGCCCCAGCCCCCGAAACCACGCGAATCAAGCGAGTATTGCCCCGATTAGAAGCCATTGCCGCCGATGCCGGAGCGAAATTAGTCTTAACGACGACAAGGGTATTACAGCAACAAGAAGGCTGGCAATTTACCGCCCAAAGCCGAGTCCAAAAACTCAACCATAGACCCTGTTTATTCGTACATTATCGTCTCACCGCCAATAGTGTAACCGAACCAAATTCTCAGCTTGCAGCATTACCCTGGATAGCCACCGATAAAATTCCCGACAAATTAGCCCACCAATGGCAAACCCCCACTCTGCGCGGAGACACCCTGGCTTACTTGCAATACACCTCCGGGTCTACTTCCACCCCCAAAGGCGTAATGCTCGACCACGACAACCTCATGGGGCATTTAGTCGCCTTACAGCAAGCCGGAGGCTACACCGCCGAGAGCATCACCGTCACCTGGATGCCCTACTTCCACGATTACGGCTTAGTCGAGGGGATGCTATTACCCCTGTATAACGGCACACCCTGTTACTTCATGTCCCCCACCGCGTTTATCAAACGACCCTTACGCTGGTTAGCCGCTATTTCTCGCTATCGTGCCACCCACAGCCAAGCCCCGAACTTTGCCTATGCCTACTGCGTGCGGCGCATTGCCCCAGAAGATTGTGCTGACCTCGACCTCAGCAGTTGGCAAGCGGCGGGAAATGCCGCAGAACCGATTAACCCGGACGTGATAGATGAGTTTTGTGCAGCGTTTGCGGGTTGTGGGTTTCAACGACAGACGTTTGCTCCCGCCTATGGGTTGGCAGAGGCGACGTTGTTGGTGACGACGAGCCGCCAGGGAGAAGAGCCAGTATCTGTTGAAATACCAGAGTTATCGGGGCGCTGGATGAGTTGCGGACAAGTATTGCCAGGGACGCGGGTGGAGATTGTCAACCCGGAGACCGGGCGACGCTGTGGGGTGGATGAGGTGGGGGAAATTTGGGTGGCTAGTGCGGGGGTGGCGCGGGGCTATTGGCAGCGTCAGGAGGAGACGGACGCGACGTTTGGGGCGGTGTTGGCGGATACGGGAGCAGGCGGGTTTTTACGGACGGGGGATTTGGGATTTTTACGGGCGGGTGAGTTATTTGTCACTGGGCGGTTGAAGGATTTGATTATTGTTCGGGGTGAAAATTATTACCCCCAGGATATTGAGTGGGCGGTGGAGCGTTGTCATCCGGCACTGCGTCCTGATGCGGGGGCGGCGTTTGCGGTGGAAGTGGACGGTGAGGAGCGCGTGGTGGTGGTGTGGGAGTGTGAGGCGAAAAGGGTTGGGAGTCTCGAACCGGAGGCGATTTTGGCGGCAGTGCGATCGATAGTGGCGGAACAGTTCGAGTTGCCGATGCAGGCGGTGGTGTTGCTCAAACGGGGCAGCATTTTCAAGACTTCGAGCGGTAAGATTCAGCGTCGGGCTTGTCGTCAGGGGTTTTTAGCGGGGCAGTTGGCGGAGTTAGCCCGGTGGGAGAGGGGACAGGATGAGGCTTTGGCGGTGGATAGGGTTGCTGGCAATTTCTTTGGCGAGCGGATGACAGAGATTTGGCGGCAGGTGTTGGAAGTTCCTACGGTTCGGGAGACGGATAACTTTTTTGAGTTGGGTGGAAATTCCCTCAAGGCGATGACCGTTATTGCTGAGTTAGAACAGTTAGGCATTGCCCTAGAACCCAGTGCTTTTGCTGAAGCACCCACCCTAGAAGCCTTCACCCGTTTGATTTATCGAACGCGCTGGGATTTTTCCTCATCTCGTTCCCTTGTTTCCATTCATCGAGAGGGGACAAAAACGCCGTTGTTTCTGGTACATCACATTGGCGGCGATGTCCTGTGTCCGTTATTCGCGCAACAACTTGATTGCGATCGCCCGCTGTATGGCTTGAGAGCGATCGGTTTTGATGGTCAACAAGCCCCGTTCACTCGCATCGAAGATATGGCAGCACACTACATCCGCGAAATCCAAACCGTGCAGCCCCATGGCCCGTATTTATTGGCGGGGATGTGTATAGGTGGCAATGTTGCCCTGGAAATGGCACAGCAGTTACAGCGTCAAGGGGAGTTGGCATCGCTGGTGGTGATGATGGATAGTCCGAATCCTTGTTTGACGGAGGAACAGAGAGAAAGACATTGGCAGCGCTGGCTAATGGTGGGGAAACAGAAGAAACGGGAGCAATTTTCGGAGTATGGGTTAAGTCCACAGAAGGTAGAGACGATTCTCAAGGTGATGGAGGCGAACCAGCAGGTTTGGATTCATCAAACGCCGCAAATGTATTTTGGGCGAGTTGTTTTCTTTTCTAAGATGGACAATGACTTGGAGGGGCGAGAGTATCAGTTCGACCCGATGAAGCAGTCAGGCTGGAATGATTGGGTTGAGGGCGGGGTTGAGGTGGTCAAGGTTCCCGGACGACATGGCACATACCACAATCCGCCTCATGTTGAGGTGTATGCCCGGAAGCTCAATGCTTGTTTAGAATCGGTGGGTGGGTCGTAAAGTGTAAGCTAGGCATAGCTTGTTCTACCAGTTAAATTTTCGTCCTAAATAATCTTCGAGTTGTTCATTATCAGGCTGAAAAAACGCCGTAAGCTGTTGACAAAGTTCTGGACTAATCGCGTTATACTGCCGACAATTCACATTGCGATATTCCGGTAAGGGGTGATATTCCAGACCTAAAAAGGTGTAAATCTGTTGCAGGGTCTCTGGAGGGTTCTGAAATAAATCTTCGCTGCGAATAAGAAGAATCTGTTCTCTAGGAAACTGCTCAAACCACTGGGGAAGATAGCGAATATACTGGCTAAAGGCTAAATTACGGGCTAAATTTATGCTGATGTCGGTCTCATAAATTGCCTGCTGTTTGAGCAAGGATTGCAGCCAGTTACCTTCTGTTTTTAAGGCGGTATAAGTTTGGTCGGTTATGGCATCGACTTTGGCTAAGTCAATGTGGGTTACGCCGTCGAGGGTTTGGGCAAACGTGGGGTCATTGAGGCTTTGGCGCAGATAAAACTCTGAGATCGCCCGTTTGACTGGATTGCGTAACAGGATAATGATTTTGACCTGGGGAAAATGCTGGCGCAGATACTGAGCGAGGTGGGGTTGAATGATGTATCCGGGGGTGGCTTCTCCGGTTTGATAATCGGGATGGTCGATGGGTGGGAAATAATCGAGATAATCGGCGTGAGTTGCGGATTGCTGCCAATGGGTTTCGCCTGTGAAGTAGCGCAGTTCTTTGGCGATCGCGGGCAGTATTTGGGGATGTTGACTCAGGTAGTGATAGAGCGAGGTTGTGCCGCATTTCCACGCGCCAATGATGAGAAAGTTGGGCGGGTGCTGTCGTCGTTCTGTCCAAGCCTTCTCGATGAGTTCGGGATAATGGGGCGCTAGGATGGCACGATAGGAGTGATGGAGGAAATTTCGGGCGCGTTCCGGTTTTCCTGAGTAACGATAGGCGGTGGCGAGGAGTAAGCCAGTGAAACCCCGATTGGGATAGTGAGGCGTGTTTGGCTCGATGATATCGATGGTGCGCTGGCAAAATTCCAGCAGTCTGGGGGATTCGAGACGAGCCAGGTGTTGCAGGCCGAAGTATAAGCGCCAGTGATGCCATTGTGCCTGGGGATTGAGCCTGTGAGCTTGGAGGTAATGTTCCATTGCCTGGGGCATATCCCAGAGCGTCCAGTGAAGAGCCGCGATGCTTGCTTGGATTTTCGCGGGTTGAGGGGAGAAGGTTAAGGCTTTTTGGTAGTGGTTGAGGACGGCTTGGGTGTGGGACTGGGTGGGCATTGGCAATCTGGCTGTTGGTCAGGATTGACAAATCTTGAGTAATTTGATACTAGCAGGAGGAGTAAAGAAAAGGGGACAGGATGTTTTATAGTCAAAGCGTTAATAACCTGAGTTTAAAACCAGGTCTTGAGCGAAAAGGATATACAGTCTCTAATTTCCTGAATCGAGAAGAGGTACAACATCTACTTAAACTTTATCAAGAAACCCCTTTTCCCGAAGATGCGGTAACAGATAGTCCTTATCTGTATCGCAGTGATTCCAGTTCGCAGAGGCAGTATAGAGAACAGGTTACTCAAAAACTTAAAAGTAGCTTGAATTCCAAAATAGAAACTCTTTTTCCCGATTATAAAATCGTTAATTGCATTTTTATCTACAAACCACAAAACTCTCCTCCCATACCGCTACATCAAGACCCCTCTATAGTAGATGAAACGCGACATCAATCTTTGACGATTTGGTGTCCCCTGATTGATGTTGATGAACAACAAGGCTGTCTTCAAGTTGTTGAAAAAAGTCATCTAATTACCTCAAGCCCAAGACCTCACTTTGTTTATACAGGCTCAAATTGTGACCCGCAAACCGTGTCATTGATGCAGCAGCATTATTTGACCAGTTTAAACCAGTGAAGGTTCTAGAGCATGAAAAATATACATTAACTGAGACAGAGCTTATCAAATTCATGAAAGAGGAACAACCTGAAGAAATCAAGAAAAATCCTAGAACTAAGAAAAACATTAGATCGCTTTTCAACTTACTTCGCGGTCAAGATTGGTGGTTCTATAAAATCCCCCCATTACTCGCCATTGCTTATGCTGAAATCCTAACCCAAGATATCCCCCCTCACCCGTCCTTCACCACCCTACTCGCGCTCACCGTCTCCATGTTCTGTGTTGCTGCTTACGGTCATGTGGTGAATGACATTTTTGATATTGAGGTCGATAAAAAAGCGGGTAAACCGAATCGAATGGCATCCCTTTCCAGGGGACAACGGACGGGAGTAAGTCTCAGTTTAGCCGTTCTCGGTTTAATTCCTTGGTGGTGGATTGGCTTTAACCCAACTTCCGGCATTTTGCTGGCTGCCATCTATCTATTATTAACCGTTTATCCTGCCCCACCTCTGCGACTCAAAGAACGATTTGTTTTCGGTGCAGTTGCTGATGCTGCTACGGTTCATGCTGTGCCGACGTTGCTGGTAGCGACGGTTTTTGCTAACTTAGCCGTTCCGTCTTCACCTAGTAATAATTTATGGGCAATCATCGCCACAACTTGGGCATTTGCGGTGGGAATTCGAGGGATTTTACTACATCAAATTTGGGATCGAGAGAACGATTTGAAATCAGGTATTCAAACCCTCGCTACCAAGTTAGGAGCGGGAACGCTGCGATTTTGGATTAATTCCATTGTCTTTCCCCTCGAAGCGATTTTATCAACCGCACTGGTTCTAGTTATTGCTCAATCTTCCCCCTTCTTTCTCGTTCCTTGCGCTGCTTACGGTTTGATGCTGCTTCTTATGGGACAGAATGAGTTGAATCCGTCTCCCCCGGAAAAGTCTTATATCATTCTGCACGATTTTTATGAGGTGTGGTTGCCTCTGAGTTTATTAATCCTACTATCGCTTCACCAACCGACTTTTCTCATTCTACTAGGGGTGCATACTGCCTTATTTTACCCTGCCATTCGGCAGAGGGTACTGGTCTCCATCCGCCAAATCAAACTGAACTTAGCCAAAATGAATGTTTCTCAATCACACCAAACTGTTGAGATAACTGACACTCAACCTCAACCCACAACTTTCCTATCACAGCCTACCAATGACTTAGAACGGAGTCTAGTTCGGGCTGTTGATTTTTTGACGAACAACCAGCTAGAGGATGGGGAATTTGTAATAGAGTTCGATCGCAAATACAAAAATGACCAACAGCAGGAAGATTGGAACTTTGATAGTAGTAATTTCGCCACTTCCTTGATTCTTTACTCGTTAAATTTCTTAAAAACCGAACCCCAAGTTCAAAACCTGACTCAAAAGGGGCTAGTCTTCTTAAAGAATGAGATGATATTCGGTGGACTTTGGAAATACTGGTCGGCTAAAAATGAGCAGCAAAAAATTATCCCCCCAGACTTAGATGATATTTGCTGCATCTCCCATCTTTTGAAAATCAATAATATCCTAGTCCCGAACAATCAAGGAATTATTCTCGGCAATAGAAACCATCAAGGAATTTTCTATACTTGGTTATTGCCTCGTTCAATTCCCAGCATAGTCCTAAACCTAATCACTTTTAGTCAAGCCCTACCCCATTCCGATGAAATTTGGCAGCTTACAGACCCAGACGATATTTGTTCTGTTGTCAATTCTAATGTTTTACTATACTTGGGTGAAGACAAACGCACCGAGAAAACCCTTCAATATTTAGTTGATATTATTCTGGACAATAAAGAAGAGGCTAGTCTTTCATTTTATGACCATCCTCTAAGTCTTTATTACATGGTGTCTAGGGCATACTTTAACGGGGTGACATCCCTAAAACTCACGAAAACACCGATTCTTAATAAAATTGCCAATCTGCAAAAAGCAGATGGGTCTTTTGGCGACGAACTATTAACAGCTTTAGCAATCTGTACGTTACTGAATTTTAACCATATTGTGCCTAGTCTAGATCGAGCGATTCAGTTCTTGCTTAATACTCAACAAGCTAATGGTTCTTGGCAAAGAATTCCCCTGTATGGCGGTCAAGCCGATCGGAAACTTTTCGGTTCAGAAGCTCTCACAACCGGATTCTGTGTAGAAGCCTTAGCTCGTTGTCGCTTACTCAATCTTCCTGCTACTCAACCCAAAACTTCCACCATTCTTACCCCACAAATGCAGCAAGAACTGGAAGAAAACGGCTATGTCATTCTCAATAACTTCTTGAGTGAAGCCGAACTGCAAGACTTACGGGAATTCGACTCTACCCACCCCCAACCAGAAGACATCGCCAACGGCACAACCATTAACACATCTGACTTATCTTACCGCCAGCAAGTCAATCAAAAACTCACCTCCATCGTCTCTACCAAATTACCCACAACCCTCCCCGGTTATCGAACCGCCTTCTGCACCTGGTATCGCAAATCTCCGAACTCCTCCACCAACGCCACCCAACTCCACCAAGACCCCTCCTTAACCGACGAAACCGACACCCGATCCTATGGAATTTGGTGTCCTTTAACCGACGTAACCCCTGAAAACGGCTGTCTCTCTGTGGTTAAAGGTAGCCACCACCTCAACTCAAAACCCCGTCCCTTTTACCCCTTTTCTCCCTTCCCTTATAACTCAACCCTTGCCTCCCTCATCGAAGACAACTATCTCACCCCTATCCCCCTGAAAGCCGGACAAGCCATCCTTTATGACAAACGGCTCTTTCATGGTGCATCCTCCAACACCCAACACCAAGAACGAGTCGCATTTACTTGTTTAATTGCCCCGCAAAACACCCTAACTCACTTCGGCTACCGAGAATCCGCACAGTCCGAAACCCTCGAACTCTATGCGGTGGAAGATGACTTTTATCACCGCTATATTCTCGGCGAAAAACCCAGTGGTGACGGTGTAACCCTCATCAAAACCGAACCTTACACCTACGACCCCCTCACCCCGGAACTCATCGCCGAAAAACTCGACCCCCTGCACCCCAAAAAATCAACCCAACCCGAAGCGATAGAACAATATCGCCAAACCCTGCAACATTTCCAAACCCAGGCCAAACAACACTTTGACCAACTTCAAAGCCAACTGCACCAAACCCAAAGCGAACTCCACCACCTCAAACTCTACCTCCAAGAAACCCAAGGCCAAGCAGGACTCTTCAACTACTATCGCCACCGCATCAACCACCAACCCGACAACCTCGACCTTTACCGCCAAGCCCTCACCCTGCAACCCGATAACCTCCAACTCCGCCTCCAACTCGGTCAAACCCTAACCCGACAAAACCGCCCAGAAGAAGCCATTACCACCTATCAAACCGCCCTAGAAAGCCATCCCCACTGGCAACTCTATCTCGCCTTGGGTCAAACCCTAGAACAGGTCAAACGGGACGCAGAAGCCGTCATCGCTTACGAAAAAGCCCTAGAACTCAACCCCCACCACAGCTCCATTTACGAACACCTGGGCGACCTTTTAGCCCAACAAAACCAACTCAGCGCCGCCAGTCAATACTATCGTCGCGTTTTGGAACTCCAACAGGGTAGGAAGCTTCCGAAGGCAGAAGGCAGAGGGCAGATAGCAGAAGGGGAAAAAGGTGAAGTTAGCAAAAAAAAAAGACCAGAAACCAATAGTGACAAGCCTTACATCGTTTCTAGTAAGAAACTCGATATAGAGAAGTACCTCTCTGAAACAAAGTGGCAAGTTGAAGTTGAAGCCATGCTATATCAAACTTACTATAATTTTCTCGATCAAATAAAGGATAAAAAACCACCAAAAGAAGAAATTAATAATGATGTTCAGGATCATGTTTTTCGACGATACCAAAAAACTTTAACTTATTATCTTCCTTGGGTCACAAAAGTCTTAGACTTGAGCGATCAAGAAATCATTGAAGTTGGTTGCGGTACAGGTTCAAGCACTGCTGCTTTTGCTCATTTTTCCAAATATATTTATGCCTACGAAGTGGATAAAACTTCGGCTCTCGCAGCCAAAGAAAGAATGAAAATCATGGGAATCAACAACGTTTCCGTTATCCAAGAGCAGCCAGAATCCTTACTCGAAACCATAAAATCAAACCATTCTTCGGGAGTCTCTGTTATTTTACTGTTTGCTGTATTAGAACATACGACCATACAGGAGAGACTAGAAACATTAAAGCTCTGCTGGGAGCTTCTCCTGCCAGGGGGAATCCTGATTATAGCTGAAACCCCCAATCGTCTAACCTACTACGACTATCATACTTCCAGGTTGCCTTTCTTTCATTTCTTGCCTTTAGATTTAGCAGTAGAATATTACAAATTTTCTCCGAGAGAACAGTTTAAATTAGCAATTGAAAAGAGTCTCAAAAGCCGAACCAAACAACTCGCAAAAAACAGCTTGATTCGTTGGGGTAATGCAGTGAGCTATCATGAATTTGAACTGACATTAGGCTCTAATCTAGAGGAAATATTAGTAGCTGATGGGGACTCAGAAGAAATGCGGCAACTCTATCCGGTATCCAAAGAGGAAGAACTTTTAAAGCCGTATTTCATTGAAACCAACATTAACCAACCTCTAGCCTTCACCAATCAAATTTTTAATCTAATTTTTCAAAAAGGAACAAATTAATTAAATTGTTTACGATCCGGTTAAAGAGATAATTACAAAATGGATAAAGTAGAACAATATCGAGCCGCAATTCAAAACCTTCTCACTCGTTTCAAGTTCAACAGTTTGTTCAATACCAAGGAGAACCAGAATAATGACTCTTGAAAACTATAATTTTGATGGATTTGTCCTCGGTTTATACCTTGACGAACAAGGAGACTGGTTAGCCTATTTTCAAGAAATTCCCAGTATTTCTGCCTTTGGAGACACCCCCCAAGAAGCCCTCGAAGAATTGCAGACGGCATGGGAGATGTGCAAAGACGAATATCGAGCGCAAAATCGAACCATCCCTATCCCGCAAAATCGTAACTCTCAAGTCGCGTAATTCAATTCTATAGTACTGCGTTTGTGGCTTGAGACATCATACTAGGACTCAAAGTAGAAATGGTGGGCGATGCCCACCCTACTATGGTGTAGCGTAGTGGTAGAGAGAACCAGAATTATGAATAAGACTCAATCTTTTGCTTTTTCCCTCAATCAATCAGAGCTAAAGTTTCGAGTACCACAAACAATTAACCCATCACCCAAACCGCAGCAAGTCGCCTTATTAGTTACCCCAGAATATGAAGGCATTACCCGTAATGGGGGGATTGGCACATACTATCGCACTCTCAGCGAAAAGTTAACAGCAGCAGGATTTTATACCATTTTACTTCTAGCTCAAACCCATCAGAAATTTGGCGGTAAATCGACTGGAACAGCAATCGAGCATACTTTTTCTTTAGGTGAATGTTCGGAATTTCTCGATTTATCTTCACAACAAGAAAGCCTGCTATTACAGCTTCAGCAAACATCACAAATCGAGTATCAAAACTACTGCACTTTATTTTTTGTTCAAGCATTTACACAACTTTTTAGTAATGCTTATATTTATATCGAATTTCCCGAAATGCTGGGTTTAGGATATCGCACTATCCAAGCCAAACAAGCTGGTATTTTATCGAAAAACTGCATCACGGCGGTAACATTACATAGCAGTCAAGAATGGATGAACGAAGCCCACAATCAGTATGTTTCTACTGTGCCTCATTGGTTTTGGCAAACTCGTCATTACGAGCAATATTGCTTTGAAAATGCCGACCTTGCGTTCTTTTTATCGTATTTCCTCAAGAAAAAAGTAGAGCAGTATGGTTGGAAAACCACACATAGTTTACATCTTCCCTTCTGCTTTTCAGTGCTTGAATCTATGTCAAAAATACCAACACCTCAAAAAGAGTTACAACAAATTGTTCCCCCAGACAGAATTCCTTTAGTATTTTTCGGTCGCTTGGAAGAAAGGAAAGGCTTTTTGACTTTTATAAAAGCACTACAACTAATCGCTCCGAATATTGCTAAAAAAGTTCAGGTTATCTTTTTAGGAAAAAATGTCACCTTACAAGGACAAGGATTGAAATATATAGACAGCCATCGATATATAGAAAACACAATTGGAAAAAACTGGAAATATAGCGCGATTGATAACTTATTCAGTCGAGATGCAATTAATTTTATTCGTGATTTAAACTCTCCGATTGTTTGTTTAACCAGCCATCAAGAAAATTTCCCTAATACAGCTTTAGAA
This sequence comes from filamentous cyanobacterium ESFC-1, assembly GCA_000380225.1. Lineage (GTDB taxonomy): Bacteria > Cyanobacteriota > Cyanobacteriia > Cyanobacteriales > Spirulinaceae > Jaaginema. The sequence goes on along the minus strand of KB904823.1, from coordinate 12,467 downwards.
ATGGGACAACTCCCGATTCGTTTGGTTGTTGCGGATACAGGAGGATTTCAAGAAACGTTGAATTTGATTAAGCGTCAATCGGGTTTATATTGGTTTACTCCTGAAAATGCCAATACTTTAGCTAAAGCAATCACCCAGGCTATTTCCAAACCCCCAGAAGTTATAGATACACCAAAACCGGAGTTTTTGCATGATGTTAATAAACGCTTGCTGAATCAAAGATGGGAGTACATGAAGCAGACTTTCAATTCACTAGAAATATCACCTGCGACTCAACCAAATTCAAGTCAAGCCAGAGAATGGATATTAGGTATGACTTCAATGGAAGAACAGCTTTTTCTCGAAGACTATGCTCGAAATCACTACTCCGGTCAAGGCGAAATTGTTGAGTTGGGATGCTGGTTAGGGTCGTCAACTATTTCTTTAGCAAAAGGATTAGAAAAGAGTTATAAAGTCAGTAATAAAAATAAGCGTATTCATGCTTACGATCTTTTTATTTGGTGTGAATCTGCTAATATGAATCAAAGTGTAATAGGTACTTCTGTAGAAGGAAAGTATAGGGAAGGAGAAAGTTTTTTAGAGGAATATTTAAGCCGTATTAAATTTTGGCAACACTTAATTCAAGTTCACCCTGGCGATTTGACTCAAATAGGTTGGAATCAAAATCAAATTGAGTTTTTATTTATTGACGCTATGAAATCTTTTGAATTAGCCAATAGCATTAAGCAGAATTTCTTTCCGGCATTAATTCCTAATGTTTCTATCATTATTCATCAAGATTTTGCTCATTTCTATACTTCTTGGATTCATTTAATGATGTATCGTTTGCGAGATTATTTAGTTCCAACTGAACATCCTTTCATGTATTCTTCAAGAGGTTTTCGCTGTGTTAAACAAATACCTGACTATCTTTTAATCACTAATTGGTCGATTAAAGATTTTTCGCAAGACGAAGTAGAAGCCGCGTTTAGTTATTCTCTGGAAATTACTCCCAAACGAATGCAAGCTAATATTATGGCGGCTAAAGTGATGTATTTTATTCATACTGCACAATTGGAACGGGCAAGTTTAGAATTTAAGAAAGCAGTATCACAAGTAGGGTCTAACGAATGGCGGGAGTTAGTAGATATACAAAAATGTGCTAAAAAATATTATGCTCTAGATTTATTGGCATAGTTGTCCTTTACACCTATCTTTCGTAGGAGAAGGGCTGTAGTGGCGTGACACACTTTAAATGGTGGGTTACGGCGGATAGCTAGATTGCAGTCATAGCGGAAGTTTTAGCCGCCTAACCCACCCTACATGAAAGCCTCATTTTAACCGTGTCACTACAATAGTACGTTTTCTAGTTGGGATATTGAGTTTATCGTAAGCCCTCACCCCAAACCCCTCTCCCACGGGAGATGGGCTTATTTTACGAGAGAAGCGAAGTGTACCCACACTTTACCTTAGCGCTATACAACAAATTAAGTGGGTTCATCAGCTTATTACAAGAGTATAATTTGATGTTTCAAGGGTAGAACTTATCTTCACTCCCAGTCAAAAGACCGACCTAAGTAACTCTCTAGTTTTTGGTTATGAGGTTGGAAAAAAGTAGCCAGTTTTTGATAAAGTCCGCTGCTAATTTTAGGATAAGAATTGGCATTATATCTGGGATAGCTTTTTAAAGAATGTTCGGGAATATCTAAGAAGTGATAAATTTGTTGTAAGGTGGTGTCTGTATGGCGATAAAGGTCTTCGCTACGCAGGATTAAAAGTTGTTCTGATGGAAACAGTTTGAGCCATTTCTGGATAAAATGAATGTACAGACCCAACAATAAGTAGCCTCGCTCTGTTGACCAATATTGAGCAGTAATTTCGTCAAAACTGGATGTTTGGGACAGGATAGCAAGTTCGGAATTTAAGGCGACTTCTAGGGAACGTTTTTCTCGTCCTAATTTACGAGCCATGTAATAATGAGAAACGGCTCTCGTGACAGGATTGCGGAGCAGAGCAATTAATTTAATATGGGGAAAGGTTTGATAGACTTTCTCTGCAACTCCGTGGCTGGCTAAGTACCAGGGAGTGGCTTCTCCGGTTAAATATTTGCTACCTTGTGGAAGTTGAGGAAATTGGGCTAAGTACCAATCTATACCGAGTTCAAATTTTTGGTTAAAAAAATGTAATTCTTTTTGAGAAGCACTTAAAATTTTGGGGTGTTGAGATAGATAGCGATAGACTGCACTTGTTCCTCCCTTACCAATCCCAATAATTAGGAAATCCACTTGAGAGCGTTTTGGTATGTTGTAATAATATTGAGGATGATATTTATTGAAATAAATTTTTTGGTTTATTCCCGCTTGAAAAGCCGTAATAGCTTCAACAATTTTACCTTTTTGGGTGAGGGCATTACCGAATACGATATAAGCAGTTGGTAAAATAGGAGGTCGCTGTAAAATAGATTCGTAAAAGCCAATAATTTTGTCTAAAAAATCGGCTGTGTTGTGACGCATTATGAGTTGACGATTTAATAGTGAGTGCGGCCATTCTAGTATTGGATGATTTTGAATTAGGTCAAAACAAGTATTAATGGCTTTTGCTGGGTCGTCTTCTTCAAATAGTTTGAATACTTCTATTACAGACATACTGGAGTTAGAAGCTATTTGGGTTTTGAGGCTAGTAGTACCATAAACATACTGGAGAAACTGGCTGTTGTTATCTGCTAAACCCATTTTTTCTAACAACGAAGGTAAAATTGTTAATTCCCAGTCAGAATTTTGTTGTAGAGCAGCTTTACATACTTGCCCGGCAAGATTGAATTCCCCGATTTCATAATAAAGGCGAGCAACTTTGTCATACAGAGAATAATTATTAGGATTGATTTTGAGGGCTTGGCGATAATAATCAATTAAAACTAAAACTTGTTTGGGGTTTTGATTCATGGAGAGAGTCGTTTGATTGCGGTTTTGAGTAGAAGTTTGAGGAGTTCTTTGACAGAAGGTTCTGGGGGAGAGGAAGGTTGATTAGTAGTGGGTTCTAGGGGGGTGATACTACTTTGTCTCTGTTGGATATATTGAGATAAAGCGAGTAAATGTTTCTGTTGATCTTCAGGGGTAGATTCGCTATCAGAATAGAGTTGAGAAGTAGAAATTGCTGTTTCGAGAATATCAGTTACTTCGTTTTGATGCGTACAAATCATTTGTTTGGGAAAACCCGATGAAGTCTCAAAACTTTGTTGTGTATTTGCTGCGATATGATGCAGTTTCTCATGAGAAGCAGCCAGTTGGTAATCTAAAAATCGGCTGTATTGATTTAGTAATGAAGGCGGCAGAATATTCAATGCTGTTGAATGGTAACTTACCAGGGATAACTGCGGAAACTCTGCTCGTAAAAGGGGTAAAAAATAATAAGCAATTTCGCTATTAGAAATGAGTAGTAAGTTAATATTACGCGAACGAATGAGGTAACGAGTAAAGGCTAACCAATAAGTAGGAGTGAATAAATGGGGTAGATGAAAGATGCTAGGAGTAGATTGATAGAAAAACTCTTGTAGGGTATGAGAAGATTTTGTGGTGGTTGCAATTGTAATTTCGTAGTTTTGTTGTGCTAACTGCTGCACTAATTCGCAATGCCAACGGCTTAAATCGTTATTGTCTAAATCGGGACAGAATAGTAGGAGATGTTTTTGCGTACTGTTTAAATTTTGGAGTGAAAGATTGAAGCGAAATTGTAGTTGTTGTAAGGGGTTTTCGGGAATAATCTGAGGTGAATGGGAATGGGTAAAAGATTGGGAGTAGCGAGATTGAATGGTTTGGATTTCGGCTTGGGCTGCGGTATGGTGTTGAGGAGCGATAAGCGGTGTTGTGCGATTTGTAGAACGGTAGCCATCGAGAAATTCGGGGAGAGTTGCCCCTTTTTGTCCTTGGGAGAAGGCTTTTAAACACCGTTCCCAGTCCGCAAACCATTGTCGGGATTCGTCAAAGCCACCCAGGTTGCTAAAGTCGCGGTGACGGTACAAGGGGTGACTCCAGATGCCTTTTTGAGTCAGAATGCTTTGGGGTTGTGCGAGGGAGGCTGTCCACCAATGTTCTTGACCTTGAAAGACGATAGAGTGGGCGTTGACGAGGGAGATTTGGGGATGGGTTTCGAGGAAAAGGACGCTTTTTTCGAGATAAGTGGGGTCGAGGATGCTACCGAGGTCGAGAAAGCAGAGATATTGTCCTTGGGCTTGAGTTAAGGCTTGGTTGTAACTAGCAGCTTGGTTTTGGGGTTGGGATGGGGTTATGAGGCGGATTTTGGGGGTTCTTTGGGGCAAAGCAGCGAGTAGGGCTTGGGTGGCTTCTGGGGCTGAATTATCAGCGACAATTAGCCATTCAAAGCTTTGGAGGGTTTGGTTGATGATGCTGCGGTAGGTGGTTTCGATAACGTCTAGGTCGTCGTCGCAGGTGGAGATGAGGGAGACGATGGGGGTGTCGGGGGGTTGGGGTGTAAAGAAGCGGATTTTCTGCCCGGCGATACGGCTGATGAAGGTTTGGATACCGGGGACGGTTGGGGTAGGAGTTACTGTGGAGAGGAAGTCGTTGGAGGATAAACCCAGTTTACTTTTAAGTTTAAACCAGCGATCGCGCAGTTTCCAGAATTTACTATACTGTACTTCTTGCCAGAACGTCGCGTATTTTTGCCATTCCCATTCGGCTTTTTGGCTGCGGAGTAACCAACTTTGCCATTGACTTTCGAGCCATTCTGTGCTGGCTTGGAGTTGTTGATTCCAGCTTTGTAGATGGGTGAGTTGGGTTTGGGTTTGGCTGAGTTCTTGGTAAAGTTGTTGAGCGGTGAGATGCCAGGCTTGGTTTTGCGGGGATGTAGCTACAACCGGAGTTTGCCGTAGCTGTTCAAAGCCAGTGAGGAGGAGGTGGAGGGAGCGTTTGTGCCAGCGTTGGGGTTCGATTTGGCTGAGGTATTGATGGAGATAATAGCGTTCTTTGAGGCGGGTTTTGTCGGTGATTGCGGGATTATTTGCATGGATGCAATACAAGGGATAGGGATAATATGTAATGGCGATATCTGCGATGAGGGCAGCCGCGAAAATTTGCCAGTGGAGGGCTTGGAGGTTACGCTCAGTATTGTAGGGAAATTGGCGCAGAAATTCGGCTGAAAAGAGGGCAGTGAGGTCGTGCGAGAAGGGTAGTTCGAGGAGATTGAGAAGATTGCCGTCAATAAGGTTAATTTGACCGGATTCTGCTTGGTAAGAGGGTGAAACGGCGATCGCGCTATTACTATGAGTAAGAGCAGTTACCAAAGTGGAGATCGCGTCCTCGGAGAGAGTGCGATCGCCCCTCAGTGGTAAGATGTAATCGCTCTCAATCTGCCCAATCAGGTAATTATACGCTTCTCCTAGACTCAAGGAAGCTGCTGCGGTTAAATACTTAAACTGGGGAAACTGCGTCTGAATTTGAGCCAAACTCCCTGTAATATCTTCTGCATCAGAGGATAAAACCACCACTTCAAGGTTATCGTAGGTTTGTTGAGCAATACTTTCGAGACATTCTGTTAATGTGGGAGAAGTTTGCCAAAGAACGAGGGCGATCGCGACTTTGGGCGTTTGCGGTGGTTTGGGAGTATTATCTAAAAAGGCTTGGCTCATCAGTTCTAGACGTTGATTGAGTAGGGAAGTATTAACTTGTTCGAGAGTAGCAATTTCTGCTACTTTGGGAGATGATGGGCGATTCTGAATCACCTGGATCAGAGTATCGGTTAAAGCAGTAATTGAACCCGGATCGAACCAATAGACTTGTTCTTGGCGTTGTACGAGTAAAAATGCTTCTTGCCATCCTGCCGCTTTTGCTACTACTAAAGTTAGGGGTAATTGTCCCATTTCCAAAGCCGTATGGGGGAAGTTTTCTTGCTCGCTGGTAAGGCAAATAATGGGACGATCTAGAGTTTGGAGAAACTTAAAAGCATTCTCGCGGGAATATTGGGATTCAATGCGAACATCGAGATAACCTAATTCTTTTTCAATGTACTCTTGACTGTTCATCTGAGAAAGTTTAGGAGATTGAAGCGGTACAACTTTTCCGAGAAAATATATTTGTAACTGGGAAGTGATTTCTGTCGGTAAAGATTGGACTGCTTGTACAAAGGTTAAAAGTCCTTTACGTTCTTCTAAACGTCCGAAGAAAACCAGAGAAATGTAATCTGATGTTGAAGTAGGAGACTCAGAAGTAAGACTATTTAGTAAAACAGGAATAAAATAAGGCAAATGTTTTAAATTATCTGTTTTGTAGCCATAACTTTTATATTTCTGTGCTAAAAAGCGAGAAGGCGTACAGGCAAGATCGGCATTTTCTAAAGAAAATTGTTCGTAGTGATAAGCTTGCCAAAACCATTGTGGTTCTTCTAGAAAATATCGGCTATTGCCTTCTCTTAACCACTCAAAAGAACCGTGGGCTGTTACCCCAACTAAGCAACGATTGGGAAGATAGCCGCTTTTTTGAGCTTGAATAGTACGATAACCCAAGCCCCAAATTTCAGGAAACTCGCTATAAATAACGGCATCCGCAAAGTGATGAGAGAAAGCGGCAATCCAGAAGAAACAGGCATAACTTTCGTAATTGAAAGTGCGATTGCATTGCTGTAAAATTTGTTGTTGAAAGGGCTGTAAACTCAGAGAATCAGTCGTTTCTGCCGTTGAAAAAATATGATGAATCGACTCAAAAGGAGTTTCTCCCTTGAAAATTTGCTGCGTTTGGCAAAGCAGTAAAATAACTGTCCAGCCTTCTGTATTAAGTTTTTCACTTAAAACTCGGTAATAAGTACCGATACCGCCGTTTTTAGTAATACCCGCAAACTCATTAGTAACGAGAACTGCTACTTTTTGAGCAGTGGAATCGAGGGTTGGCTGTAAATGGGTCTGTAGGCGAATTTCACAGTTAGAGGCTAAAAGGTTTTTGTAATTAGAGGGCATTTTGAATGAGTTGTAATCTAGAGTTTTAGCATCAAGACAGCAGCTCCTTTTTTATATTCTATATATAAGGAAAGAGTCAATTTTTTAAATTCCTGAGTGTGCTAAGTAAGCCCTTATCTAGAATAGTTTACTTATTGCTAAATCGCGAAACTTTGATATAGCAAGGGATACAGCAAAAACAAAAACGAACAGGTAAACGTTTCCATACGGGTGCTTAAGAAACAAAAAAATCAAACTTTTATGAGTAAAGCACTTTAAATTATACTTTGTTTTTGCCGAACAAGTGTCTATAATATTAACTATTGACCGCCTCTTTATTGATTAAATTGGAACCATGTCTAAGTTGCCACTCTCTGTCATTATTTGTACAGTCAACCGAGGCAACTTTCTAAAGCGCGTGATGCAGTCAGTTTCCAAATGGCGATCGCTCATTTCAGAATTCATTGTAGTAGTTGGGCCAGTTCAAGACAATACAGAATTAGTGTTGTCAGCTTACCAAAATATTATAGACCGCGTTATTTACACAAAGTTTAAAAATGTGAGTATTGCTCGTAATTTGGGCTTATACGCTGCCTCTGAACCGATTATATTGTATCTAGACGATGATGTAATCCCTTCTGAAACTTGGCTAAAACAGCACGTCCAAGCTCATCAACAGGAAAACTGTGGAGTAGTTGCTGGAATCGTGAGGGATTGTACCCAAGCCCACAAACCGCTACAATTCGCGCGGGGAGTCAGCAGTCGCTGGAGTGAAGATCGTCCGGTGTTATCGGCTCGTACTCAGAGCAATTATCTGGAATCTTCCCATTGGTTTGCCGGAATCATGGGGGCAAATGCGTCTTATAAGCGGGATATTTTGCGAGAAATTGGCGGCTTTGACGAGTTTTTTGAGTATTTCCTCGAAGAAACCGATGTGGCTTTGCGGTTAGCCCAAGCCGGGTATCCGATTCATTACCTAGATGTTGCAGTAGAGCATTATGTCCAACCGAGTCATAATCGACGCGATCGCATCCACTTGACTTGTTGGTATAGTTTAGCGAAGAATACCACCTATTTTGCCCTGAAACACCGCTTACCCAATTATCCCGCTTTCTGGTTTTGGTTGCGCTTAGGACGAGTCTTAATTTATCGCTGTGGGTTGCGGGTATTGCGGCTCAAATGGACACATGGTTTAGCAAATCAGGTGTTGTGGGAATATTTACAGGAATCCTGGTACGGCTTCAAGGTGGGCTTAGAAGCCGGATCAAAACATTCTTTCACGACTCCCAAAGCGGCAAATTTGCTCTCCTGACCAAAAATAATGGGTTTCAAGCCCCGTCCCTTTTAGGACGGGGAGGATGTTAACGACCCCACCTTTCCCACCACACCATCCCGTAACTTTAGCCTCTATTCCACAAACAATACACAAAACCCTACCCCTGTAAACCCGTCTTTTTTGAGTGCGATTGTATTGCTATAAGCAGCCCTGATGTCCATCGCCCCAATCCCCGATTCTCTCGTCGCTCAAAGATAAGCAAAATTAATACCCTTGCCCACCCCGCCTGGCAACCCATGCAATCTCGTCACTATAGCCTCTATTCAACGAAAACGCGGTAATGTAGAATTAAGCCATGAAAGTCAAAGGCAACGGGCAAGCCAAAGTCCTCAATAGTGGCGAATTAGAAAGATTATTTGACGAGGGGTTAATCTCACCCCGCGATCGCGCTTTGTTTGCCATTTGCCTCTTTACCGGCTGTCGGGTTAGTGAAGCCCTCGCCCTTCATCAAGACGACATCAAAGGCGGAACCATCACCTTCCGCAAGTCTACCACCAAAGGCAAACTCAAAACCCGCAACGTGGACATCCACCCCCGCCTCGCCCAGTTTCTCGATGCCTATCAGCCCCAAACCGAGGTCTTGTTCCCTGGAATGCACAATCGCGGTACGCTTACCCGCTACATGGCAGACCGCTTACTGCGAGCCGCTTGTCAGAGAATTGGTATTGAAGGAGTCAGCACCCACAGCTTCCGACGCACTGCCCTCACTCAGATGCACAACGCAGGTATCCCCCTGCGTCACATCCAAGAAATCTCCGGTCATAACGACCTCGGCACATTGCAACGATACCTGGAAGTGTCCGCCGAACAAAAACGAGCGGCGATTTCATCCATTGGCTTTTGAGGGATTTGAGCGACCACACCATTCCCTCGCGGTTACTCCCCCAAAAAATCAATTACAGTAAAACAGTACTCATTGCCGATCTTAAACAAAGCCTCCTCAATGCCCAACAGGGCAAAACCTTTCTCCTAAAAAAAGTCTATGGTTCAAGCTTTAACTAAACCTGTCACCTTTGCCGAGTTTATGGCGTGGTATCCTGATACGGGCAAACGCTACGAACTCCATGATGGAATTATTCTCGAAATGCCTAAACCCACTGGCACACATTCTAATGTAACAGGCTTTTTGATCGAGGAGTTAATTCTGACGATTATCCAGATGGGAAAGCGAGGAAGTTGGACAATTCCTAGAGAATCTATTGTTAAATCTAGTAATGAAAAATCGGGATATGAGCCGGATATTATTGTCTTAGACCAAGACGCAATCAAAACCGAACCTCGTTGGGCAAAAGAATCTATTATTGAAAAGGCTCAATCTATCAAACTTATTGTTGAAGTTGTTAGCACCAACTGGCGTGATGATTACTTTAAGAAAAGAGCAGATTATGAGGAAATGGGTATTTTTGAATATTGGATTGTTGATTATGCGGCGTTGGGGGGACGGAATTTCTTAGGGAATCCGAAACAACCAACGGTATCGGTTTATTAACTGGTTGAGGGGGAGTATCAAGTGAGTCAATTTCGCGGGGATGAGGGAATTGTTTCTCCTACTTTTTCTGGGCTGAACCTTACAGCCGAACAGATTTTTCAAGTGGGTCAGTCGAATGTCTAACAAAGTAATTAATCTCAAAGCCGAAACTATGAACCCGATAACGTCAAAAAAATCAACCAGACTTCAAGTCATTTTACAACAACTTCGTGAGTATATTCCACAAATCAAAGAACAATATCAAATTCAAAACATAGGTGTTTTTGGGTCTTATGTTCGAGGAGAAGAACACCGAAATAGTGATATTGATATCTTGGTTGAATTCAGTCCAGATATTAGCTTTGGACTGATTACTTTTTGCAAACTAGAAAATCAACTCAGTGACAAACTCGGCAAAAAAGTCGATTTAGTCACCAAAGATGGACTCAAATCCCGCATTGGGGAAAACATCCTCAAAGAAGTTGTATATCTATGACCAAAAGAAACGTAGAAGACTATCTACAAGATATTATCGACGCGATTAACGCCACCGAAGAATTTGTCATCGGCTTAGAATATACAACTTTTATTAAAGACCAAAAAACAATCTTTGCTGTTACTCGCGCTGTCGAAATTGTGGGAGAAGCATCAAAACAAATTCCCCCAGATATGAGAGATAATTATAATACTATTCCTTGGAAAGAAGTTGCTGGCATGAGAGATAAAATGATTCATCATTATTTTGGTATTAACCTCAAAATCCTTTGGAACACCATTCAAAACGACTTCCCAGAATTGAAGCGGGAAATACAGCAAATTCTCAACGATATTAGCTAACCAACTTAGACGGGTATATGAACTTAAAATTTTTCCTCGAAGACCTCTTCAACAAAAAAGTAGACCTTGTTACCCGACGTTCTCTTTACGCCTATTCCCTATTCTCTTTCCTCCAAAAACTTCACCATTTCCCCATAAAACGCCTCTCCCTTACCGCTACTACTCGCTGCCGTCGCCACCAACTGCAACACCTCCACCAGCGCTCTCAACACCGCATCCTCTACCAATTCCAACAACGGCTTCAGATCGTCCCCATTCTGTTGTCCATAAGCCAGCGCATTAATATACTCGTTGCGAACTTGGTTATCAATCACCACAATGGGATACCCTGCCCGAATCAGCAGCAAATTCATTAACAATCGCCCCGTACGACCATTACCATCTCGAAACGGATGAATCGAGACAAAGCGATAGTGAGCCAAAGTTGCATAGTTCACTGGATGCAACTCTGATACCGCCCCATTGAGCCAATCGACAAAATCCGTCATCAATTGGGGTACTAAATAATGGGCTGGATAACGGTAATTTGTCCCTGCTGCCATTACATCCAAACTGCGATAACTTCCCGCCTCATCCGGGTTGATTTTCCGCAAAATTAAGTTGTGAATTTGTTTGATTTCCCAGGCTGTAATTGTCGTATCGCCCTGGGCTAAGGCTTCAATGTAATCGATCGCCTCTTTATGCCCGATTACCTCCAAATGTTCGTTTAGGGTTTTACCGCCGATGGTAATGCCCTTGCTTAACACCAATTCCGTTTCACTTTGGGTTAAGGTATTGCCTTCGATCGCGTTGGAGTTGTAGGTAAAGCGCACATCATATCTTTGCTTCAGTTCCGTCAGAATGTCTCGCTCTAACGGTCTAAAGCCATCAAGCCAAGCTTTGAGTCGCTCGATTTGTTCGAGCTTAGATTGATAATTCATTGCGCTTATATCTTGAATGATTGCCGTTAGACAAAAGCTTTGCTGTTGACTTAACGCGATCGCCTTCTGCATAAAGGTTTCATATCCTGGAACAGGGGCGATTGTCACCCCGTTTTCTCTGTCCCCTTCGGTGACTATCCATAGTGCCAGAGTAGAATTCCTCGCTCCGTCTGTGATTACCATAGTAGTTACTTTCTCAGTCTTTATTGGACGATGAACTGAATATGTGTTGACTTAGAAGCCCCGATTACTGTTTGCGTATCGAGCGACTTCACCCCAGGTGTTACGCCGAGTCCGCGACCCGATTGGCGCAGAGAATGATGACTATATTGTTAAGATGTGCGGCGAAGTCGAGCGGGTGGTGGTGGCGTGGGGCAATTGGGGGCGGTTATGGGAACGCGATCGCGTGGTCTTGCCGCAGCTACGCCAACACCATGAGGTAATGTGTCTAGGATTGACGAAGCGAGGATGCCCCCGTCACCCTCTCTACATCAAACGTAGCACTGACCCAATGCTGTTGCTGGGTTGCTTCAATGGAGCCGCTCCTAGAGGGAGCGGTGCAACGGGGGTGAGTGCGCTGGCTCTCTATTATTTCATCTGCTTCAATGGAGCCGCTCCTAGAGGGAGCGGTGCAACACTTAGTTTTTCAGCAAGATTGAAGTAGTATGAGCTTCAATGGAGCCGCTCCTAGAGGGAGCGGTGCAACGGACGCGATCGCTTTTTCGCTATCTTCTGCTTCTTTGGCGAGCTTCAATGGAGCCGCTCCTAGAGGGAGCGGTGCAACTTGAAGCGCGTAAAGAATTGCTGGCTTTTTACCTGCTTCAATGGAGCCGCTCCTAGAGGGAGCGGTGCAACTTGTTGCCAGGCAACAAGACAGAACACCAAACAACGGCTTCAATGGAGCCGCTCCTAGAGGGAGCGGTGCAACAATTTCCACTACACCGTCTTTTCCTCCTCTTAAATGCTTCAATGGAGCCGCTCCTA
>KB904822.1 GCA_000380225.1 filamentous cyanobacterium ESFC-1 | reverse complement strand
ACCCACTATCGACTTCCATTAGGAAGTAAAGGAACTGAAACTGGCGAGTCTGGATTATATACGGCCCGACTTGGGCCACCTCTATCGACTTCCATTAGGAAGTAAAGGAACTGAAAATATAAGCTTGTGACCCAAATTCACAGCTTCAAAACAATACGCTTCTACCCAATCCAAAAAAAGCAGAAGCGTATTGTTTTTTATCGAGGATGAATCCAAGCAAAAAACTGGGAACAATAAAACCAAGTCAAACCCAGAAAAACCCCATTATGCGAATTGCTTTGCTCGTTGTCATTTTGTTGCTCGTCGGTTCTACCAGTGCAAATTCTCATTCTGGTAGAACCGATAAAAACGGTTGTCATACCGATAACAGTACAGGTACGCGCCATTGTCACAACGGAGGAGGGGGTGGAGGAAGTATCCCCGCAACAGCCCCTACGGGTACAGGTGCATCTTCTCCCCCTTCAGAAATTACTCCCCTATCAGGTTTCTGTTCGAGCTATGCCAACTGTATGCAACTTGGTCGCGAAGCCGTTAGACAGGAGGAATACTTGAGAGCATTAAACTACTTTCGCGGCGCTTTGCTTTATCAACCTGAAGATATTGATGCTCACAATAGCCTGATTAATGCTGAAAACTTATTCTATCCTTATTCATCGCGCCAAAATTAAGCTTTATCGGCGTTTTTCTTTAAATTACACGACAGCAGTACGTTTGTGAACTACCGAGCGGTGAATCAGAGATTACACCGCCCTTCTTCCTATCCAACAGGCTGCGAGGTAGTAGATTTCTTTCGTCCTCTACTGTCTCGTCTTACGTCTGGACAATAGGCGAACTCCCCCGTTCCAGAGGATAAAATACGCAGTCCTTCATCTCTTATGTTCTTGGCAGCGTTGATGTCTCGGTCGTGCTTAGTATTGCACTTCTGACACCGCCAAGACCTCACATCAAGAGGAAGGCTTCTGACTTGATTGAGGCAAACATTGCAGGTCTTAGAGCTAGGGAAGAAACGGTCCACTTCGAGGTAGACCTTCCCATACCACTCAGCCTTGTATTTCAACATGGTGCAAAACTGACCCCATCCCACCTGACTAATTGCTTTAGCCAGACAGTGATTCTTGACCATGTTTTTGACAGCGAGATTCTCCACCATGATGACTTGGTTTTCGTCCACTATCCTGCGTGATAGTTTGTGATGGAAATCCTCTCTACACCTTGAGATTTTGTTGTGAACTCCGGCTACTTGCTTACGGGTTTTGTTGCGATTATTAGAACCTTTTTGTCTTCTAGATAGCCTCCTTTGCTTGGCTCTTAGGTTACGCTCATGTTTAGCTATCCAACGAGGGTTATCAAATTTAGACCCATCACTGGTAATCGCAAAGTGAGTCAAGCCCAAATCAAGACCGACTGCTTTCCCTTCTCCTGATTTTTCCGGAAGGTCTTTTCCGTCATCAACCAACACAGAAGCAAAATATTGCCCCTTGCAGTTCATTGACACCGTAACAGTTCTGATTGTCCCTTCAATGGGTCTATGAATTTTGGCATAAACAACTCCCATTTTCGGGAATTTGATACCATCTTCCACAACCGAAACGTTTTGAGGGTAACTAATTGACTGTTTATGGTGTTTTGATTTGAATTGCGGAAAAGATGCTCTCTTTTCAAAAAAGTTGATAAAGGCTCTAGATAAATTCAGGGCAACTACCTGTAAGCATTGAGAATAAGGTTCACTCATCCACTCATGCTCTTTTTTGAGCTTGGTTATCTCTTTTTGGATAGCAAAGCGATTTAGACCTTTTCCCGTAGCCTTATAGGTTTCGTTGGTAAGATTGAGAGCATAATTCCAAGCGAATCTACAACAACCGAAACTTTGAGCAAGATGTACTCTTTGCTCGTTAGTCGGATAGATTCTGAACTTAGTAACTCTCAGCATTACCAGAAAAACTCTTACATGATAATATGATAGCGTAGTAGAAGAATAGTTGCAAATTTCGAGGGCATCAAACCCCACTCAATTTACCAAAAATTCTGGGTTTCAGGTTCCCCGTCCTTATAGGACGGCTTTATATTATAATATTAGGTGTGCGAGTGACCAGTAATGTGGGCCGCACTACAACAAACCTAACCAACTCAATAGTTAAAGTAAGGGGTTTTCAGCACAATCCTTGCTGTTGTAAAACTTTGAAGGAGCAGTTGTGAAAACATACTTTCTGCGTCCGGGCAGGACGTATCTTGGACTAGAAACCAAGAAATAAAACGCTCGTTGAGTCGGTAGTAGCGGGGACTAAGGGGAAGATATTTAGGTGTCTGTCGATCCAAAGTCTAGTTAAGAGGCAACCTGAAAGAAACGAGAATCTCCGCTCCTTCAGGACGGAGAGTTGTCAATTGAGATGTCCATGTATCCCGGCGTTCACCGTTCCGGTAGAACGCGGGACTTATCGCCCCTCAAACTCCCCGCTAGTTAAGTTAAGACATTCAGCTTGTCATTAGCCCTCACCCCCCACCCCTCTCCCACAGGAAATGGGCTTCTAAATTCTCAGTGAAACGAAGCGTACCGAGGCTTTGCCATAGTGCTATATTGCCTTTCCCTGATTCTGCCAGGGCATCGTAGCATTACACACGACCTCTTGCCGTACTGAATGTGGGTTATGTTGCTAGAATACTGGCGTGGATAGAGTTAGCCAATTAACTCAAATATCCGCTTAATTGAAAAATGGAATGAAGCGCTTTCAGCTTAAATATGATAAGTATTCGGCATTGCTATTTCTGGGCGGTTGGGCTTTTGCTCTCAGGCTTAACGCTGTCTGGATGTGACTCATCCGCTACCGCCCCCTCGGATACAGCCTCCTCAAATACAGTGCCAGATGCAGTATCTTCAGAAGCTGCTCCCGCAGAATCGACCGAACCCCTTGCACAAACTCCCACACCCCAGGCTGTCACCCTTGTAGAATCACTAGAGCATCCCTGGGGACTCACCTGGCTACCCGACGGCACTCTGCTGGTCACCGAGAGACCCGGACGACTCCGCATTATCCGGGACGGAGTGCTGGAGCCAACCCCTGTGAGCGGTCTGCCCGATGTATTCAGTCGAGGACAGGGTGGCCTGATGGATGTTTCTGTTCATCCCCAGTTTGCTGAAAATCAGTGGGTATATTTTACCTACGCTGATGGTACTGGCTCGGCCAATCGTACACAGGTGGCTCGTGCTCAGTTTGATGGCAGTGCTTTATCGAATTGGCAGGTGATTTTTGAGGTAAATCGGACAAAAGAAGGAACTCAGCACTTCGGCTCTCGTTTGGCCTGGATGCCGGACGGTACTTTGTTGGTTTCGATTGGGGATGGGGGCAATCCGCCGATTACTCTGGATGGCGAACTTATTCGCCATCAAGCCCAAAATTTAAGCAGTCATTTAGGCTCATTAGTTCGGCTCAATGATGATGGCTCAGTCCCTGATGATAATCCTTTTGTCGATACACCGGGGGCAGACCCCACCATTTGGAGCTACGGTCATCGCAACATTCAAGGGTTGGCTCTTGATTCGCTAACAGGTCAGGTATGGGCGACAGAACATGGTTCTCGCGGCGGTGATGAGCTAAACCGCATCGACAAGAGTGAAAACTACGGTTGGCCGCTGGTGACCCATAGCCGCGAGTATTCGGGCGGAGAGATTTCATCGGAGCGATCGCGCCCCGGTATGGTAGACCCCTTAATCGTTTGGACACCTGCTATTGCGCCTTCTGGACTGACAGTATATCGAGGTGACAGAGTACCTCAGTGGCAAGGGGACTTGTTTGCTGGTGGCCTTGTCTCGCAATCGATTCAGCAAATTCGGCTAGATGACTCAGGCGCTGTTCTGGGTCAAACCCCTATCAACATTGGGCAGCGAGTGCGGGAAGTAGCCCAAGGCCCAGACGGATTTATCTATGTTTTGACGGATGAATCTAATGGTCGTTTGATACGCTTAGAACCGGGCTAAAAGCTTTGTTGACCAACCGGCGATTGATCCCCCCTGCCCCCCCTTGCAAGTGTATGATTTTGGGTTTTGGGTCATTTTGAGGGTAAAAAATGAGGAAATTGGCGAAGTTGGAACGGTAAAACCCTCGAAATCTCGTTGGCATTTTCGGCGCGATCGCCTCCATTTGGAAAAACATACACTTGTAAGCTGACCCGCCACAGGAGTGTTTCAAAGTCGAAAGAAAAGGTCTAAAATCAACAAAACTGTGTAGAAAGTCTCTAAACCCCTGGCAATCGCTACCAGGGGCTACTCGCGAGAATACATTTTGGGTCACCAGAAGCTTAACCCGGTGGTGGCAAACGTTTATCCCAATGAACCGCGAGAACTTCTAGCACCTCGCTGACATTGACATCTGCGCTTTCGCTTATGAAGCTCATCATCTCAGCGAGAGAACAGGACAGCAAACAATATTTGATAGCATGGCTGCGATAGCGATTAAACAACTCTTGGCCGAGAATATCTCGTTCGGATTCCGGTAGTTCTGCAACTGCGACAAGTATTTGTTCTATTTGAGTGTTTAAACTTTGGGCGGAATGTTGGCGTTGCGACCCCTACGGCAGTCGTTTCGTGCCACTGACGACGAATTTCAAGCCGGAGAACTTTCGGAAAGCCAAGCGAGAACTCAGGGATTTATTTGCTTTTGAGTGTCGTATGACGGTAGTGGCGGGTCAGTCTCGATACGTCTGGCTGGTAAAAAATCAACATGGGGCGCGATCGCCTTATTGGAAAACGCCACAACCCCCTGACGAAACACCCTTTCTTGATTACCAGCCCGAACCCACCTCACTCCTTCAAAGCTTTGAGTCAATCCCCGCAAGTTCGTCATCAACGCCAACTGCTACGACAGCCCAAACCGGGATAGTGCCATACTCTTTACCCCGTTTACCTCAAAAAGAGACAAAGGGCGATCGCGTACCTCCCTCTGGGACTGTCAATCCCACCCCTGGTACTGCCAATCCCACCCCTGGTACTGCCAATCCCACCCCTGGTACTGTCAGTCCCGCCCCTGGTACTGCCGTTCCCGCCTCTGGTACTGTCAGTCCCACCCTATCCTCGTTAAACTCTTTAATCGCGCAAGTTTCAGAGCGCCTCAATCAGTCTTCAATATCTACTCAAAAACATTTCAACAACTCTCTCACCGATCGCGTGCCGCTACGCGGATCCCTGCGGGATCGCCACAAATTTCTGGAGTTTTGCCAGCAGAAAATGACCTTACTCGAAAGCCAAGGAACTTCCATTCATACCCCCGCAGGCTGGATCGCCAAACATTACGAGCAGTATTGGCAAGAATTTAGTCAAATCCGTAGTCATACTGTGGATTTTGAGCGTCATCCTTTGTGGTCTGAAGCATTAACGGCTATGCACTTGGCCAAATATCGTTTTATCGCTTTAGGCATTCCTAATTGCGAGGCGATTCCACTCAAAACTCGTCAAGCAATGGCGAACTATGCCACTGCACAAAACTTGCTGTGAGGAAAAGAACTGTGAAACAACTGCCGCGTCAGCCATTACGACCACAACCCGACCCAATTTGGAGACCTACCTGGCGTTGCTACTGCTGCCACGATACAGGCTACATTAGTCGGGGTTTGGTGCAGTTGGTCATTCCCGATTATCAACCCAACGATGATAAACAGCCTATCTGCCAAAATCCGGGATGCACCGCCGCCAATCGATTTGATGAAAGCTGGTATCCAAGCTTCGATTTCCGCTTTGATGCGACAATTTGCCAAGAACTTGACCGCAACGAGCGACAAGGATGGGAAGAAACCATTTGCTACAAAAAAGAACGGTTGGCCAAAAATTCCCAACCATCTGACTCGGTTCGCCAGCAATCTCCCCCAAAGTTTTCTCAGATTTCTTTGAGCGAATTTCCGCCTAATTTGTCCGATTGCGTCAAAAGCTTGCGTTCTCAACCTCGAACTCCTGAAGAAGAAGCCCTAGCTCAACAAAAACACCAACAAGCACGCTCAAGAGGCTAATCGATGGCCTAACTCGCAACTATCCTCACCCAAGGAATCATCGCCTTGATAAACGCGATCCGAACCCGATACACCCTTCTAAAAAGCTGATGATTTTGTATTCGTAGGAGAAATAGACTCGCAGTTTTTACTGAAGCTGCAATTGACTTAAATACGAAATTTCAGGCAAATCTAGCTTTAGCGTGTTTATTTTCCAGAAATTCAATCATTTTCTACATCTTTGTTTCTGTTATTGCCATTTCGATGCGTACTAAGCTGCTTTGCATTTAAACCGCCGATTTCACTTACTGAACTCTTTGGTGGGCTTGAATCGAGACAGAAATTTAAATGATTGACAGCTTATCTCTGTTTGAATCTTTTAAGCCGTTCCTATTCGATAACTCAATTCAATAATGTCTAAACCCAATGACCATGACTTCTTCATCAACTCCCCCTTCAACCTTCCCGACATTTGATAACCCGGCAAACAGTTCTAATGGGGATGACCAATCTGTTCAACAGCCCCTTAAAGCCATTAGCTTGTGGCAACCTTGGGCGATCGCGATCGCGTTATCGTTAAAGACTTGGGAAACCCGGAGTTGGAAAACCCATTATCGCGGGTTGCTGGTCATCTGTGC
The DNA here is from genome assembly GCA_000380225.1 of filamentous cyanobacterium ESFC-1. GTDB lineage: Bacteria > Cyanobacteriota > Cyanobacteriia > Cyanobacteriales > Spirulinaceae > Jaaginema. Next base: position 128,738 of record KB904822.1, on the reverse strand, counting down.
GGCTCAAAAAACTAGCCGTCAGCAGCAGGAAACTTATGTTCGCATCTGCCATCAACACCACATCGATTTGAGCATTCATCCTTGGTCGCAACTACCGAGAGGATGTGCGATCGCGTTAGTAAAGTTAACCGATTGTGTCTTGATAACTGAAGAATTGATTGCCCAACAAAGCGAGACTGAGCGCAGTTTGGGCGATTGGCAACCAGGGCGCTATGCCTGGAAGCTGGAACAATTGCACCTTTTGACTCCACCAATTCCCATCAAAGGCAAGCAGGGATTGTGGAACTTCCCCCTACCTCTAGCAGAACTGAATCGCTGTATTCAGTCTATTTCCCCTACGAATAAACTCACCGAGTCATCTAACTCGATAACTGCACCCATACCTATTTCCCCTACGAATGAACTCACCGAGCAATTTAACTCGGTAACTACGCCAAAACCTATTTCTCCCACGAATAAATCAAGCCCTCAAACTGCCTCTGTCGCTCATCCTTCGCCCATTCTTTCCCACCCCTCTGCGTCAGCCTTGTCTATTTCTCCCACGAACGCAGACAAGTTCAAAGTTTCGTTGTGTAAGGCTTTCCCAGCTTATTCATTAGCCACGGTATCCCCGGCTTTGAGTAATGGTGGCGTTCATTCGACTTTCGTATCCGCAGCCTCATCACCCAATTTATTCGTAGGGGAAATAGAACTTCCTACCTCCGACTCCAATCCCAACTTATTCGTAGGGGAAATAGGAACTCTTACCTCGGATTCCAATCCAACCGTATTCGTAGGGGAAATAGACAATCAAACCCGTTTCCCCTCGATATTTCCTGCTGAAGCAGCGTTCGTCGGAGAAATAGACTTTCGAGTTATTCCCCATCAGCACTCGTCTTGCCTACCGTCCACGGATTGGCAAGCCGTGACTGATTCTACAAAGTCCCCCGTCACCGACTCTAAAACCTTTGGTGCAGCAATCGAGGGAAATAACGGTAGTTGCACCTTTCAAGCTTCGACTTTAATCTCAAAACCATTCGTGGGAGAAATAGCGTCTCCACTACTATTCCCCAACCCAAACTCACAGCTTAACTCAGGTCTACCAGGACTTTTAGCTATTTCCCCTACGAATATATTAGGTGTGTTCGCTGTCAGCTTGCACCTTAATCAAGCTATTTCCCCTACGAATACGTCAAGTCAAATTACTTGTGAATGTTGCAACCATCTGGCTATTTCTCCCACGAACGTTTTGCCTCCTCAAATTCCTATTTCCCCTACGAACGCAACGACAGAGAAAAAAGCTGAATGTCCCTTTACGGTGGGAATGTACGTCGCTCTCACCGTCGATGATGGCGATCGCCAAGCGGGGGAGAAAGGTCAAGTTACAGCAATCGGCGATTACGAACTCGTTGTCACTTGGGAAGACACTCGCGAACCGCAGCAAACGGTATATGAATTGACCTCTGTTGCCCTTCGTTTGCGACGCTTGGGGCGTAAACCCGGCAGTCGCAACCGCAAACCTGCATCGGGGACGTTAAGGCAGCGTACTGAAAAGCGGCGTTTAGCCAGTGGTCAAATTGCAGAGTTTCCTCGCGTTGCGGGTAAGCGCGATCGCAATAAACCCCATCATTGGTTTTGGACTTACGAATATTCCCACAAATCCGCCAATGGCAAATGGCGCACAATTAAACGGGGTGTACCTCGTTCTTGTATTGCCACAGTACGAGACGCGATCGCGTCACACCAACCCATTGCCGATATTCTCAAACTGCTGGAAACCAAAGGATAATTCAACCTAATTTCGCCCTTAGAGATAGCTTTCTTAAGCCAAGTTTGATAAGTAGCTAAGAGACTGAAACTTGAGAAAAATATTTTTCGTTAAAGCGGAAATCAGTCATCAATTTATTTAGCAAAATAAACCCAATCGATAGAATTTTTGACAGCATTATACAGACGTTTGTCGGCTGTCGATATGTTAACAGTAAAACGTTCTGTGAGGGCAAGATAGTGAGCATCATAGGTGGCCGGAAGATTATATTTTTGTGCTATTTTTAGGGCTTCTCGATGCAGTGAGGCATCACCATACAACCTTAATCCTAAGTTTAATGCCCGTTCTAAAAATTCTTCTGCTTCATCAGGAGTAATTTGTCCGGCAATGCTGGCGCGATGGAAGGCGTTGGCGACTTCGTACATGATTAGGGTAGGAGCAATTAGCGTATAACCCTCTGCTTTCCACTGACTCCAATATTTTTGATAAATGGATTCAATATCTTGACTGGAAAGGTAGCGGATAATAAAACTGGCATCACGGGCATTGGGTTTTGGTCATTTACTTTTCCTTTGCGAAACAGTTAGAAATAAGTTCGTCTTGTTGGGCTGTACGTTCATCTCTAGTCAAGTCAAGATAGTCTTCTATAGGAGGGTTAAAGGGTTGATTATCGCGTCGTGTAGCTACTTTTCGCTTGAGTTGTAAGAGTTTTTCATATTCTCCTTGCCAATCTTCTTGAGAGTAAAGTTTAGCTTCAATCAAAGCTTGTTCTTCTGGAGTTAAGGTTTTGATGAGTTGGACGATAGATTCAACTAATTGATTGTTCATGGTTTAGTGTGAATTTGAAAGACTTCTATTTTTCTAAGGCAACAAACTATTTGTGAAGTGCAAGGGTCGTTTTTGGGGTTTTAAGGCATTAGGGCGCGATCGCATATCATCAAGGACATTAGGTGCTTGCACTTTTAGATACCAAAACAAAGCTTAAATGCTTATGTAGTAAGGGCTTGAGCATTTGTTCAGCAAGCCCTAATTAATTTTTTGTAAAAGCCTATTGTACTCAGCCTCAATGCTATTATCCGTCCTCAAACTCCTGTAAATTCTTCAGAAAAGATTGTCGTCGCTGTCGTTCGTTTTGACGCTTCAATTCTTCTAAGTGGGCTAACGTTTGAGTGCGAAACTCTTGGGTTAAACCTTGCTGTTCAATTAAAGCGGCGGCAGCTTCAACGGCAGCCCGAAAAATGAGTTTGGCGTTTTTATCGGGTTCGACCAGATAATCGTAGACGCGATCGCTAATGGTAATACCCCGGCGTGTTGTGGTATCCAAGGAAGGCTGCGATTCGGTGGGTCGTTTTTCAACCCTATGAGGAGGTATTGATTCAGAAAAATTGCTCGATTCGGCGGGTTGTGTTGGTTCGTCCGAAGACGGCAAAATCGGATCGGTGCGCTTGGGAACAACGGGTTTTTTGGCGCGAATAATCCGGTCTAAGGCATCATTACTCATGGTTATTGATTGATTGTTTTTCGCTTTGGATGGATTGGTTTTCCCCAGAAAGACGGTCAGATACTTTACCATTAAGTGACTCATAGCTTAAAGCTATAGCCAGACTGAATTTCAGCCCCAAAAAGATGCTTAAGTTTCTGGAGAGATTTTTTGAGATTGAAGTTCTTTCAAGCTATCGGTATGAGCCTTTAAAAAGTCTGCCCTTTGGGTCAAATTTGGAGACTAACTTGGCGCTTGACAGAAGTTAGCGATCTACTCCTGATTGACGAATAGGATCGACTTGAAACCTAAAGTCAAAACTCTATTAAGAAGAAATTTACCCATCAGTTTCAGCTTGACAAATTATTAGTCTCCTAAACTGCCAATGACTTCACTGTCTTTGAAGGCTGTTGATTGTTGACGGTGGACTGGAGAAGCGCGATCGCCTCTACCATTTGAGCGAAGGGATAGTTTAAGTCTTCATCAAGGGTGTTACCAAAACGCATGGCTTTCTTGATTTGCTCTGATTCGCGCACGCTGGGAAAGAAAGGAATGTCCTCAGCAATGTGTTTGGCCGCGGCGAGGGCTTCGCGACAGTCTTTAGATTGACTGTAGCCAAACCAGCGATCGCGAAAGGGTAAGATGCCTAATATTTCCCCTTCATAATCTGCTACGTCTTTGAGTTTCGCGATCGCGTCGAGGGTAAAGACTAAGCTATTTGCTCCCTTGACGGTGGCTTCGATGGGAATGGTTAACCAATCCGCCGCCGCGATCGCCGATAAGCAAATCTGCGTTTCTTGGGGCGGTGCATCGATAATACAAAAGTCGAAAAGCGACTGCACATCCCGCAAGCGACGGCTGAGAACTAATGCCCCCGCACCGCTTCCGGCTAAATACTCCTGGGCTTGGTTGAGGGCGCGATCGGCAGGAATTAAAAATAGGTTTTCGGTGGGGGTGGGATAGATACCGTCTTCAACTTCCACAGTTTTCCTCAGCACCTCTAGTAACGTGGGTTGGTCTTCTTCAACTTGATGCTGGAGGTAAAACGTCAAACTAGCTTGGGGGTCAGCATCAACGGCGAGGACGCGGAAATTCTCCGCCAGCGATCGCGCCAAGAAATAAGCGGTCGTGGTTTTCCCTTGACCCCCACTCAAACTCGCAACAGTAATTGTTTTCATAGCTTATGAACTCACAAACTTAGTAGCACAATTATATATCGTGTTTTTAACTTTTAAACTTAATATCTTTCAAATATAAAACTTAGATAGCTGTAACGTAGTATTTGCAATGGTTTCTGGTATCGTGTTTTTAACTAATCGTGCGATAAACACAATATAACGATAGCTTTATAGCTCAATAAGTCTATAAGTCTCAAATACAATGCGCTTTAAGCTCTTAAACTTAAAGAAATTATCGAACAATACGCTTCTACCTTGTCGTTACCGTTCGTAGGGGAAATAGCATATCGGATATTACCATTGACGGAATGCCCAAGGTCAGGATATTGTGCCACTGATTCCCGCATTTCCAGGTCGTGCGATCCAAACTCAGTACCCAATCCCCCTGAATGTGCAGCCAACTCACCACCAAGTGAGCCAGTTGAGCCGGATCGAGGTTAAACCCTCGAAAAAAGCGTTGTAGCCGCTTGTAGCTTGATGCGGGTAACGCCTTACCCCCAAAACCTAATCTGATGGTTGTGCTGATTCTGATGAAACCCTATCCTAATTGCGGAACAAACTGCGGCAAGAAAACTTTGTCACAGCGAGTTCATACTCGCGAGAATTACGGCTACACAACGGATGGAGAGTCGTCAAAGAGGAAGTGCCATAGACGATCTTCCATCTTTATCTTTAGCAGATTGAAAAGCAGGACGGTTGTAGATTCGTTGTAGCCATGCGCGTGTATTGGGATAGTCGTCACTCAAATAACCCCGCATACTTGCCGATTCTATGGGGTAGCTCAGTAGTATATCAGCAGTTGTTAAAACCTTGCCGCCGAACCAATCATTTGCTTTTAAATCTTCTTCTGCCTTCTCTAAGAGTTTGTCCATCCTAGTCTTAATAAATCCCTGAGATGCTTTGGCTAAAACAGGTCGAATCACTATATTTAAGATGGATGGAGTCCGCTCTTGAATGATTTGAAAGATAGCCTCCATTAAAATTAAAGGCATCATCGAGCCTTGTGCAGCATGAAACCAGAAAAGATGTTGAACTCTATTTGGCGAATGTGCAAGCGGACTAATTTCTGGGTTTGGATATAAATCAAGGATATACTCGACGATTGCACTTGTTTCGGCTAGTGCAAGATTATTGTGTGTAATAACCGGAGCAGTGCCAAGGGGTGAAAGTTTTTTGTATTCTTCGGGTGCAAGATGCGTTTCGGGATCTCTGTTATATTTTTTTAACTCATATTCAACGCCTAATTCTTCAAGTAACCATAAAACTCTAAAGGATTGAGAATATTCTAAGTGATGTAAAACGATCATAATAAACTTCCAGAATTATTAAAAAGCGATTTCATACAGTAGCTATAGGGTAGGCAAATATCAGGAAACTTCAACCTTGATTTTAATCTTACTACTTTTGTCCTGTACTTTGTATTCCGCCTTACTCCCCCGTTCCCGATATTGCGATTATTGCCCGCGATCGCGAAGTGGCAGGCAACATTGACGGTTAGTGCTGTTATGGCGATGACGCAGCATTGAGGTTATGATTTTGAAGGCGATCGCGACCTTGTTGAGCCACTACCGCAACCTGTTGGCGATTGGCTTCAATTGACCAAATTTCCGACCAGTTGAGTTTCCATTTTGAGAGCAACCTTTGAACTTCTAATAGCTCAGTTGCCGCATCCAGATCGGTTTCTAAGTCAAGGGTAGAGACTGTCCATTCTACAAAAAACTGACTTTCAAGGAAGCAAATATTGCGCTACTCTATCATCACTGCCTTGAGAGGTGAAAAGATGCAAGCGCATCAGATTCAACGCCAAGCTTTCGATTTGGCTGGCGCGATCGCTTTTGAGATAATGAGTCTTGAGTGTATCCCAGTTCATTGCCATCGCACGTTTTCCCTAAACCCTCAAAACGGGTAAAGCCTCCGGCACAATCAACATCAAAAGCGTCCAAATGCGCTGCTGAGTTACAGACGAAAGGCGTTCCCAGAGCTTCACGGCTTGGGAGGAATTAATCCAATCAAAGAAAACCTCGCAGACATCCTCTAAAATCTGGTCTGGAGGCCGTTTGGGAGGTGACTGATTGACCACACTTTCAACTACCGGGACAAGATGCTCCACTAAATCATCTTCTGGTTCAGACTCTACTACTTTTGCTGTATGTGAATCTATTAACATCTGTAGTAGCTTTTTGAATCGAGAAATATATTGCTGAGAATAACCCGTTAACTTAGCAACGGCAGTTTGTGTAACCTTCTCATCTCGCTCGATTAACTCTCGAACCGCATCCTCCATTGCTTGCTCGAAACGCTCTTGTTTAGTCATCGCTTCCGGGGTAATTTGAGAAGCCGTCATAACCTCTACCGGGAAAGGTAAAGGATACTCACCCAAAATATAAACCGTCAGATTTTCCCCCGGTCGTCGAGAAGCCCGTAGACGACCAATCGCTTGTTGAATCGTACTGGTAATGCGATAAGCAATAAAATCGCGGAATTGAGCATCACAACTCACAGTCATGCTGTAACTCATCGTTGTCCCATTCGTCAGAGAAACCGGATAAGTTCTGGTTTCCGTTTCATCAGTCGGGACACGCTTGTACAGAATGGCAAACTCAGCCTTGAGTGCGTCTAAATTCGGACAAGGAATGCCATCGAGAATCAACCCATCAGCATTTTCTAAATCATTCACACCGCGACTGTCTATATACCAGCGTAAATCCTGCTCTTGGGCATAACGTTTAAAGCGAATAACACCCAGATTGGGATTTTGAGCCTTGAGAGTATCTAAAACCGCTTGAGCTTGTTTCTTTTGATGATTACCCCGTTGCTGTCCGAGACGACCCATTCCCGTGACTTGAATAATCTTGATATTGGCCGAGTTAGCAAGTTCGACAGCAACCCCATCAACTGCGTCAACGGGTTGTTCTAAAGAAGCGGCCAATTCCTCCACATTTCCCGTCGCATCGAGAAAGATATTTTGTCGTGCTGCTTGAGCAATTTGATTCAAGCGGGGATTGGGGGCGGTAACGTGCAGTTGACCTTGTTGCAGGGAAACATAACCCACCTGACCGGAAAAGGCGCGGAGGGCAGGGACAATCCACTGTTTAAGCACTTGCTCTTCGGCTTGAGAAGCGGTGTCCATATCCGAGTCAGCCAGTTTCCGCCGAGCCTGAACGGGTAAATCGGCTAAATCGACACCATATTCCGCCGTGGGATTAAGGCAATCCAGGTTAGGCTGAGTTGCGGCTTCTAGTGCATCGAAATTGAGCGTAGCGGGCAGTTGGGGTAAGAGTTGGGCTAATTCGTTATGAGAGTAGCCGTAACGGGGTTGTTTGCCCATTATCAGGCGTAGGAGTTCGCTCAACCAAGGCTGGAGTTGGAGGTAAAGTTCAAGATGATTGGTGGCTAGGTGGGCAATCAACCGCTCCAGGTCTGAGCGTTTGACTTGAAGGGTATAGTGCGTTTTCAAGGTTTCTCTGGCCTCGTCCCATAAGATTACAGTTTGAGTGTAATCAAACTCTGCGGGATCGGGAAGGCTGTAAGGATGACTGATAATCCGAGGTTGAGTTAGGGCTTCGCGACGTTTGCCCAGGTAGCCATAGGTTTTCCCGGCTTGACAGGGTTCAAAAGAAGGACAAGCCCGACAAACGTTGTCTTTGGTGTCTTGTATCCCCGCAGCCCGCAGAATATTGATGGTGTTGTTACGAGCGCAGTTGGGGCTAACTAACCAAGTTTCGCCAGGTTGACAACGGCGGAGTCGGTTGCGGTTGTCCCGCTTTAAGCCGCCGTGACGACCTTCGAGGATTGCCCAATTTTGAAGTGTGGGTGTACTGGGGTTGCGGGGGTCATTGGATACTAAAATTAGCTGTTTGACCCCAAATTGAGCGGGTTCGAGACGACCAACATCAAAGTTTTTACCGGTTCCTGTACCAGAGAAGTCTGCTAAAAATTTACCGCCGTTGCGCCAGATGTCGATACGCTGGTCGGCAGTGTAGGGTTGAGGCTGATGTTTTTGGGTTTTTGGAGAAGGCTGCGGAATTGGGGGAGAGGTATTAAATCCAGAACGCTTGTTCCGAAATGAGCGAATACGATTGACAAAGCGTTTGAGAATATGGGCAAGGCTGTATTTGTCTTGGTTGAGATATTCTGCGGCTTCAACCCATTGCACTGTTGTTGCTGTCTCTATTTCATCAAAGTCAGGCTGGGTTTTGTCGTACCATTGACCCCAATTGCCAACGCGGACGGTGTAACCCCACTTTTGCAGCAAGCGAATGGTTTTGCAGTCGCGACGATGAACTTGGGAGTTGCTGGCGGCTCCGGCATCGGGATAGAACTGGATTGTGGTTGTGTTTTGTTCTGAAGCTAAACGAGCCAGAATTTGTTGCAGTTGTTGGGGAGATGCGGCAAAGTTACCTCCGGCGGCCCCGATAAAGATGGTTGTGTTTTCAGGCTGATGAGCAGCAATATAAGGTTTAAGAACGCCCTCGATTAAACCAATACTTTGAGGATGGGGGGTTGCAGGACGGCAAACTGTGAGGGGCAGTTCTTTGTTTTGTAAATGGGATGTTGCTCCATGAGGGCGTTTTTTTGTGGCGCTGCTGGCCCATTTATATTTTCCTCCTTTGTTGGTTCTAGAGCGGAGTTGCCAGCCAATGATTAAGCCTTCGACTGACCACAGAGGACACAGATAACCGGGTTGAGTAATTAAACTGCGACCGCTCAGGCTGACTCCAGCGAGACGATGGCTGACTTCTTCGGTGAGGGGTTGCCATTGTTCGACTGAGCGAAACATTCCTTGGGTAATTTGGTCGGGGGTTAAACCTCGGCGTTGGAGGTCGTTTGCGTCGGTTGGATTGAGATGGAGTTGTTGTAGAACTTTTTTGATGGCGCGATCGCGTTCTTTTAAATTTAGCGCGATCGCCTGTCGTTGGGCTTCGATGGCTAAACGATGCTGTTTTTCAAGTTCTCGTTGTTGCTGCCATTCTCGGCGTTTCTCCTCAGAAGCGGCTTCTGCTTCCTCGCGAGCCACCCACATCCCAAAACCCCAAGTATCTTCCCCCCGGAAAAGGTAATCCACGGGGTCAGCATCACTGGCTCGACAATGAATCAAACCTGTACTCAGGGATTGACGGCAATCGTTTCTGACTCCGTTACAAACCGGACAATCGCGATGATTAAATCTTTGCCATCCACTCATGCGATCGCCCCCTTACCGACTTTGGGGCAGTTTTCTAGAACATCAATCGCAAGTTGTTCTAAATCGAACCCAGAAAACTTAGTAGAGAAAGTTTGCCTTAAGAGGGGATACCAATTTGTTCTAGTTCTAATTTCGGGAAAATCAGGGGCTTGTCTCACTGTCGCTTTTGTTCTAACCCAGCGACTCCCTATTATGGCAAATTCAATATAGCAGACCTTGAAAAAAAGCCTATTAATAATTAATCAGAACGGTTCTAAGACCCTCAAACCCCCATGAAATGGACATTCCTTATTGAGAACGTTATACGATGTGGATGAAAGCGTTATACGATGTGGATACAAACGTTACACGATGTGGAGATTTTTGTTCTAAAGGCTAAACCCTGATGACACAACGATTTGAGGGCGATTTTTTCAAAAAGTTTCTTAGAACATAAAGTTTTGTAAAGTTAGAACAAAAATTGCCTTATTGAGAATGGCATGAAACCCAGATTGGGTAAGCTTTTCCGGCGTTAGAACCCGGAAAAACGTCCCTAAACGTGGATAATTCAAGAACTCAGTCCATGTCGTGGCATGGAGAAGGGTGTTCTGAATCCCCATCAAGAACAAAAAACGTCCTAAGATGTGGAGATTCTTGTTCTAAAGGTCAAACCCCCATGAGACAAGGGTTTGCGGGTGATTTTTACTGATGATTTTTTAGAACAAAAAGCGCGTGAGTTTAGAACAAAAAAGTTATAGTGTAGAAGTGGCTATAACCTTTGTATGATGGGGATTTTCCGTGTTTGGTCGTTGAAAGCGTCCTAGGATGGGTCGGGATGTTCTCAAGGCTGTACTGTACTCCCCGAAGCGGTTATTTTGGGGAATAGTACCCAATCTGCTTACCCCAAATTCCCCTATTTTCTAATTTGTAGGCGGGTTAATGGGATAGAGAGTATATGGAAACCGGATCGAGTATGATGAGACGCGATCGCTCAAAGTCAAATTTCTAAAACCTGTCGCACCCGTAGATAAAGGTCTGGACTCAAATTTCGCTCCCCCCGCTCAATCAAAGAAACCATCTTCTGGGACACATTCAGAAAGCCAGCTAACTTTGCTTGACTCCAGTTTTTCCCTTGACGAGCTGTTTTAATTTGATGACCCGTGATGGGTTCAGTTTCTATCAAAGATTTACTATTTCGAGTAGAACGAGGTCGCCCTAATTTAGCTTTTTTAGGTCTAGCTTTATAACTAATAAGTTTAGGGATAGGATTAGGTTGTTTGATTTGTACGTTAGCGTTGAGTAGCTTATTAATATATCCCTGGGGTTTCTTCAAACTAGAACCGGGTTGGAGATATTGAAAATAAGTTTTTTCATCAAATTTAACTTGCCAACCTAGCTCAATTAACAAGTTTAAAGCATTGTCCCAACGTTTTTTAAATTGATGAGCTTGGTGACGATTAGAAAGCATTTCCTTCAGCCTAGATTTAGGAAGTATAGCTTCTAGCAACTCTTTCACTCCGTAATTTCCATTCAAGCGAACGCGACTATCTAGAGTTATATGAATTGCCAATCTTAGCGCTAACTCATTATGATAAGGGTCAATTTTTAAAATTTGTCCCGCCAAATAACTAAATTGATATAAAGCTTCTTGAGACTTAGCGCCAGCTTTGTTGAGAAAACTTTGAGTCCATAATCCCGGTTGAACTGTGATATAAATTTCATCGGGTTCATCTATTTTCCCTTCAAGGTTTAACTGACCAAAAGGTTGAATATAAACATTCCAGACTCTCCCAACGGGCGCACTACCAAATACCTGTCCTTTAGAGTTTCGACCTTCTACCCAAGTGGCTTTAACCAATAGACAATCGAGGGCAAAAGCGGTACTGGCTACCTCTATTAGCTTTTCGGCGGCTGTCTTTCTATGATTTTTCTCCCAGCCCAACTCCTGAACAATATCACTCGCTTTCAGAGAAAACCGACTTGTCCAAGGTATATCAGTATTCATAGTATGGGCTGCAAAAATAAGATGAAGTTTTGCAGTAGTGAGTCCGAATTTATCAATAATTTGCTGTGCTTCGTGCCAAGGTAATAATGTAATATCTCCGGGTCTAGTAATATTATGCTCGATGTAATTATTAGTATCTCCTTTAGCACGATGCTCTAAATAAGCAATTCCCTTTTCATCGGTTTTCCATAAATCATGGCGAGTATAGGCAGTCATACTAGAGAACATAACCGCAGAGGAAGGAACAGAAACAATATTCTGAAGTCTGGGTTCGGTTTCAGGGATAATTGATTGTGAGAGTTTATCGGTGAGGCTAGATAATGCTTCTCTACCCTCTAAACTTGCCTTTAAACTTTCTAAAATTTGTAAAGTTAGAGTTTCATTAATAGCTGCCGTATTCTCGGTATTTTTAAAAATTTGTCCAGTTTCTTGGAGAAATCCAACTGCAATCTTTTGGGCTAATTTATGCAGTTTCTCCAAAACCCCGCTTTGGATTTCAGCCAGCAAAATTTCGCGGTTTTCTAATAAGTTTGAATCTATTTCTGCCAGAATTTTTTGATAGTTGACAGACTGATAGGGTTCTAACATAGATTTATTATCTACTTCTTCTTAATTCTACAAGCCGCGAGATTGTCTAAAAGCTTCAATGGCTGCATCGAGTTCTTCATTCCATCTACCATCAATGCTTCTTCTTTTGACGGTTAGGATTAGATATAACTGTCTTACGTCTCCAATAATAAATTATTCCTGATGTGCCAATGATAAGTAAACTAGGTAAAGCATTAGGTTCGGGGATACGTTCTGGAGTTGCTACAAAATTTTCAATTTCTGTAGGAGAATGAAATCCGAATTCTATAGGGTTTTTAGGGTTTTTTGTAGGTGCTAATTCTAAAAAACAAAGAAAAATTGAATCTAAGTGACGGTGCTGTACTAAATCAACTAATACTTTTTCTATTTTTACATTTTGATTACAAATACTCGCAGTTTCTATTCCAGAAAGTTTTTCTGAGAATGGCGAAACTAATTGAATAAGTTGTTTTTGAATAGGATTTTTCTTACTTTCCCAATCAGAAAAAAATTGAGTGTTTATTTCTGGTTTGACCCATTGTATTTTTGGGTTTGCGACTTCATTCCCGGAATTTATGTTATCTGCTTGGTTTAAACCGCGAGATTGTCGGAAGGCTTCAATTGCTGTATTGAGTTCTTGATTCCAGATACCATTGATATTACCGTGATAAAATCCTCGATTTGTGAGCCATTTTTGCAGATTTAGGATTTTGGTATTTTCTATATGTAAAGAATAAGTAAGATTCTTTAATGGTTGATTGAAAGAAATAATGGGTTGAATTTGCAAGACATTTTCTCTTCTGGAGATATTTTGTAAGTTTGTATTTATTTCATTGTTAATAAATTCTATGGTGGAAAGAGGATGACGTTCGATATTTTCTCCCGGTTCTACTTGTTCTGCTGTAGTATTACTGCTACTATTCTGTCCTATTTTGATATTATTCTCAACATTGAGAGTAAGAGTTCCCACATTACCAGTTCCTGTATTTGAAACTGTTATCTCATTGGTGTTGACATCAACATCGAGAGTAATAGTTCCTCCCATACCACTTGCTGCTGTCCTTGCAACTATTACTTCACCAATAGAGATTGAAGCTGCACTATGGATAGTTAAACCCCTCGCATTACCACTTGCTGCACTATGTATAATTAAAATTCCCGCATTACCACTTGCAGTTGTTGTAGAGATTAGAGTCGCATTACTAAGGTTTAATGGTTGTGAAGTATTGATACTAATATTTCCCGCAGTACCTTCTCCCAATGAACTTGCATCTATTTGTATTTGTCCACCATAGGGAATTTTTAAAGTAGTTGGACGAAGCCTAAGAGTCCCTTCCGCATCAGTCATTTGACGAGTCGCTGACAATAAACCTGAATTACTCAAGGGATTGTCATGTACTTCATATTCAACAACTGCAATATCCAAAGTGACTTCTTCTTGTTGAGAAACTGTTTGGAAATTAGCTGAGCTTCTAACAATATCAGGATGATTTTGTAGTTGCTGTAATGCGTCTTGAAGTTCGTCACCATCGAATACAGATGATGTCGTAGGTAGAAGTTGAAAACGAATATCATCTTCTCCTAGTTGATTACTTCTTCTTTTTCCAGTTTCTTCTACTATTCCTTCACTATGGTTACTTCTAAGAGTATAAGAATTAAGTTCTAGCTCTGTACCATTAATATTGTATATTGAATAATTTTCTTCAATATTTGGTTGCTCTATGTTTTCTGGCGCTTTTAATATAGGCTCAAAAATTAAATCATAATCGAAATTTGATTCAAAAGGAATGCTTTGCTGTGAAGACATATTGTGCTGTGTATGATTATAGATATTTTTTTCTGTAATTTGCGGTGCTTGTTGGGTTAATTTTTCCCAAGCTTCAATATCTTCTATGTATTGCTCAAGCTGGGACTTACTAATTTCAAGTTCATTGCTGATTTTTTGAAGCTCATCACGGGCTTGTTTTTCAGCTTTTTCTATTTTTTGAGTTTTTTCTTGGGCTTCGGTGAGAGCATTCTGGGTAGATTGAAGAGTTTGAGAAATATTCTGATTTTGATTTTTGAGTTGTTTGTTTTCTACTTCCAAATGCTCTCTTTCACCTTCAAATTGAGTCAGTTCGTTTTCCAAATGCTCTCTTTCACCTTCAAATTGAGTCAGTTCGTTTTTAGCTTGTCTTCCCCAAACTCCAATCGCAATCGCTACTAAAGAAATACCCGCTAATCCTACAAATCCCCGTCGAATGAATCTTCGAGCTTTTTGTTGTGCTTCAGCGAGGATACGATTTGCCTTCTCTGAAGCCTCTAAAGCCTGCTGAATCGACTGTTTCTCCCAAGCCTGACTTGCCGAAAGAAACTGATAATCCTGGGCGCTTAAATGCTTGTTTTTTGACCAATGTAACGCCTTAACTAAATTAGAACCCCGCAGTAAATGAGAGGTATCCCTTCCTCCAGAAGCTAACCAAGCATTAATCGCGGCTGCATAGGGACGCAAGCGGGCTAACTGGGCTTCTACCCAATCAAGATTAAAAACCTCGGCGTAAATGCGGTTGTAGATGGCTAGTTTGCCTTGTTGCTTCAGAACTAAGCCGGATAAGCGTAATTCCGATTGTTCCGGGCTGTTTTCGGCAGGAATCGACCCAAGGCTGAGGATTTGACGGTATAATCCTAAAAGTTGACTGGCTCGTAGATCGTCATGCAGCACGCGATCGCGTATGGTTTGTAAATGTACGGGTTCATCATGGCATTCCCATTGCTCAATCATCTCAGAATGCACAAAAGCTGCCAATTCTGCTTCTGTTATGGTTTCCCCAATCCTTACTTTTTGAGCCACCAACGCACAGAGTTTTTGCGTTAAAAACGGCTGTCCTCCTGTCCAATCGAGAATCCAATCCATGACTTGGGAAGGATTGCTCACTTTCCCTTGCAATCCCCAAACCAAAGGCTCAACTTCGTGACGCTGAAAGCCGGTTAATTCAATGGGTTTACCAATATTAAACGAGGTTTGCGTCTTATCGCGGACTAAATCTGCTGGAGTCGCAACCCCAAATAAGGCAAAGCTTAACTGACGATAAGCGGCTGAATCGACGCGCTTGTTATAAAACGAACGAATTAAAGCAAAAAAGTCGTCTAACGCAAACTTTTGGCTAAATACCCGGTCAATTTCATCGACAAAAATGACAATCGGTTGGCGCACATGAACCAACAATACATCCGTGATAAACTGACTGAGGCGTTGTACTGGGGATAACCAATCTAAATCGCGCCACCATTGACGCAACACCACCACATCACCCAAGCCAAAACTGTGAATCCAACTGTGGATGACCCCAGCATACCAGCGTTCGGGAGTTACATCTTCACTTCCCAACTCATTCAGGTCAATAAACGCACAAGTCACCCCTTCGGCTTGTAAACGCTGCATGGTGCGTACCCGCAAACTGGACTTTCCCATTTGTCGGGAGTTGAGAACATAACAATATTCTCCCGCTTTTAATCGTTGGTATAACTGCTCGTCGGCTTGTCGCTGTACATAACTCGGCGCATCAGCCGCGAGACTCCCCCCCACTTGATACTCGTAGTTGAGCTTTGTTGATATCTGCATCCCCTCAACCTCACAACACCCGACGAAAATAACTGGCGTACAATTGACAACGGGATGTCACGGCGTTTCCCTGGCGTTGTACTAAACCCATACTGTGGAGTTTATAGGTTTGTAGGGGTTCGAGTTCTACGGGTTGCGCTTCAGAGACAATTCTTTTCATGGCTGCGACTAATTCCTCATCTTGACGTAAATAGCCCCAGAGTCGCCGTAAATGGTTGCTGTAGATGCTACTTTCACAAGCGGCTGTGGTGATGAGTTGGTCGAGAGAAAGGGCGATCGCGGCTTGGGAATAAAGTGCTAATCTCATTAAGTAGGGATGCCCTCCAATCAATGCCATTAGGGGTTTAATGGGGGTACTGAGTCCGTGACGATGGGCAAGTTCTTGGCCTTGAGTTGGGGTTAATTCGGGCAGTTCGATAGCTAACCCGACGTTGAAGGGAGATTGGTGGAGATTGAGTTGGATGTAAACTTCGGTGGCATGAACGAGAACGAGTCGCAGTTTCTGCCAAATACTAGGGTTTTTGGCTTTTTCATGCCAAGTCCTGAGTAAACCGAGGAAGTCTTGAGCAATGCCAGGATGAGCAAAGATGCGGTCAATTTCATCAATGGCGAGGACGAGGGGGCGATCGCTTTGGGGTAAGATATAATCGCTGAAGTAAGCGGTACAGTTGGAACTGCTGCCTAAAAAATCCTCCCAGCGATCGCTCACTTGATTATCTAACTGTAATTGTCGCCCCACACTCACGCAAAACCAACGCAAAAAAGTATCGAGATTCGACAAAACGGGACGATCTGCAAGTAATAAGTTAATTTCGACAGTACGATAGTTTTGGGTCGCTCCATAATCGAGGATTCGTGCCATGAGGGAGGTTTTTCCCATTAACTTCGGGGCTTTGATGCGAATTAACGCCCCCGGCTTGGTTAGGTTTTGGTGACATTGTTCCTCAATGGGTGGACGAGGAACATAAAAGGCAGAATTCAACGGCACTTGACCTTCAGGATATTCTAACTCGATGACCTGGGGCAATAACTCAGGATTGACCAATTCTGGGCGATAACGAGCGCACAACGCAATGAGTTCTTCTCGGTAAGAAAAGCGTTCTCCCGGTTCGTTGGTGAGACGAAACACCTTGCAGATGTTCGCGAGGTGGTTTCTGACGGTGGAAGCCGAACAATGCAAAGACGCAGCAATGTCATCGTCGCTTTTTCCGGTCAAAAACTCCCGTAACACCCGACGCTGTTGCGCCGTGAGTTGGTCAAATTGGGTGTTGAAGTCGGGTACGTTCATGCTTTCTAGCTTACGGGAAAGCTTGGGTTTGAGGGGGCTTTGTCAAGTTTTTTCAACAGGAAAGGACAGCTTGACTTCTTTGTCTGTTTTTTTCAACAAAGGGGGAATAACCAGGGTTTGTGGTTTTCAATGAAATTACGCGAGACAGCTTATTAGTTTAATAAAACTTTACAAAAACTTGCGTAAAGTCACCGTCTCTTTTCTGAGTTAAAGACAAGAGGTAGGAAAATAACCAACCTCAGAGAAGTGTAAATCAATTCAAAGTGACTGACAACATGGCTGAATTTAATTAATGTTAGGACTCGTTGACAACCGTGAAATTACGGTAGTTGTCTTAGTTTGAGCGCGATCGCGACAATACTTTCTCGGTTCTAAAGTGCGAAATTTTATAATTCATCGTTGCTTCTACTTATACATTGTGATATAAATTGTGAGAAAGAGTAAGGGGAAATCATGATTAGTTCCATTCTCTCTACGCTATTCGATGCCATTACGCCTTCAACCCAACCCCAACTCGCGGCACAAGCGATTAATGTTTTCGATGACTGGGATGCAGAAGCCAAGGTTGTCACATCGATCGAACCTGGGAAAGTCGGACAAGTTTATTTTCGAGGTTCTTGGTGGCAAGCTCGTTGTCTGGAAGCGGTAACGATAGAACCCCAAGAAATCGTCATTGTGAAAGCGCAACGGGGACTAACCTTAATTGTGGAGCCGCGAGCTTGACCTCCTCACCGCCGTAAACGGACGGTGATTCCTAAACCTTACGATTTAAGTTTGGAGCTTCACTCACATCTGCGTACACCACTAACTTTCATTAGTTATGTCCCCGTCTTACGCCATGTCCACAGACTTTTTAACCCATTACAGAGTCCCGATTCCGCCAGCCCGGCGGTACGGTGTCCAACAAAGACTGTACTTGTTGCTTGGATATTTTACTCGTGTCAGCTTTTCGACACGAAACCCGCTATATCCAATTTTCAAGGTGCTGATATCGAATAGCCTTGGTTTTCGCTTCTCGATATTGCCAATTTTACCCGAAAAATACAAAGCCGTCCTTAAAGCGCCGAGACCCCGCGCCGCCGTAAGGCGCAAGGGAACGCTTGGCAAGACAGGACGGGGTTTCAGACCCAGGAGGTTTTGATGAATAGTACAATTCTCAAGGTGGGCGATCGCGCCATTTCCCCCCAAGAAATCTTACCGTTATTAGGTCAATATCAACTTCTCAAACCTCTGTTGCGAGAACTGATTATCGATAATGCGATCGCCGCGATCGACTGTTCCCCAGAGGAACGAGAAGCCGCCCAGCAACGCTTTGACGAGCAATATCAACTAACCACCCCAAAAGCGCGTCAAGCTTGGTGTCAGCAGCACCAGATCGCCTTAGAACAACTGAACGCGATCGCTCTGCGCCCTCTTAAAATTGCTAAATTTAAACAAGCCCAATGGGGCGATCGCCTCGAATCTTATTTTCTTCAATGTAAGCCCCAACTCGACCAATATCGCTACTCCTTAATCCGTCTCAAGGATGCCGGAGTCGCTCAGGAATTGTATTTCCGCTTGCAGTTAGGCGAACAATCCTTTGCAGAGATAGCTGCCACCTATTCTCAGGGAGTAGAAGCGAAAACCGGGGGATTAGTGGGGCCCGTTACCCTCAGTCAGCCTCATCCTACCATCGCTCGTTTACTGGCCATGAGCCATTCTCAGCAATTATGGCCGCCAACACCCATTGGTGAGTGGGTGGCGATTATCCGTTTAGAAGAAAAAATCCCTGCCCAACTCAACGCAACTATACGCCAACGCTTACTCGATGAGTTGTTTAATGCTTGGCTTGAAGAACAGTTACAACACGATTTAAACCCTGAAATGGAGATTGCTGCATAATGGTGAACGCATCTGCTCAAATCGAAACTTTTTTGCGTCAAATCCCCTTATTTGCCGATTTATCGCCATCAAGATTGCATTGGTTGGGGGAAAGGCTGACAAAGCTGCGCTACCCCATGGGACAAGTCATTGCAACGCCAGAACAAATGCCAGAGCGCATTACAATTTTATCTCAAGGACAATGGCGGTTACTGGGTTACGACGTGCGATCGCAACAAACCATCCCTCTCACTAAACTCGAACCCGGTGCAATGGTAGGATGGTTGAGTCACTTGCGGGATATTCCCTGCGAAGGTGCGATCGCGGCTTCAGATTCCGTGGGTTTATCCTTAGAAATAGCCGACTTTCACACCTTACTCTCACAAGAGCGATCGCTACTAATTCAACTACAGCAACAACCTCATTGGTGTGAAGTCAGCGATATTTTAGGACAGTGGCTCGATCGACAAGCGGATGGTGCAACTAACTTGAGTCAATTCACTGCTCAAGCCCTACCTATGGCTCAAGTTCAATCGGATGAGACTCTAGAATTGCTGTGCGATCGCGTTTATTTTGCCAGTAGTAATAATATTAAAAATCACAGCATTGGCGATCCTATTGAAACAGAAACCCATCCACTCAGTACCACTTCCAACCTCCCGCCTCGGATTCTGAGTTTCCCCCGATCCTTATTATTCCCATCATCAACAACTCAGCCCGAAATAGAAGTTTTAGAAGATATTCCCGTTGCTCCTCAACTCAAACCCAAATCTCAAAATAAGCGTTCCCAACATACCCATTATCCTTATTATCGCGGTCAAGGAACTTTTGCTGCAACTCTAGCCTGCTTCCAAATGTTGTGTCAATATCTAGAGATTCCTTACCGTCCTAATAATGTTCGCCGTGTTGTTGCCAATCAAGTTCAAAAAACCCAATCAATCTCTTTAGAATTCTGTGCTGCTGTTGCTGATTTGATTGAACTGCAAGCGCAAATCTTAACCTTACCCGCATCTGTGATTCCTCGCTTGCCAGAAGTCGCAATGGTTCAGTGGCAAGATAGCTTTGCTGTGGTTTATGAAGCGCGCGATCGCCAAATTATTCTTGCTGTCCCCGAAGAAGGTATTTTGTTTTTAACTCCGGCAGAGTTTCAAGAACTTTGGGGAGAAAGCGGACAAGTTTTACTTTTAAAGAAAACAGCCACCACCTCTCAGAAAAAATTTAACTTGTCTTGGTTTTTACCCGCAATTCGGCAATACAAAATAGTTTTAATCGAAGTCTTAGTCGCTTCCTTCTTTGTACAACTCTTTGGGTTGGCTAATCCTTTGATGACTCAGTTCATCATTAACCAAGTTGTCGCGACAGGAGATACTCAAGTCTTACCTGCCCTCGCTACTCTTTTAGTTGTCATTACAATTTTTGAAGCCGTCCTCACCGCATTACGCACTTACCTCTTTACCGATACAACTAACCGCATCGACTTAAGTTTGGGAACAGAAGTCATCGACCATTTGCTGCGTTTACCCCTGTCCTACTTCAATCGCCGCCCTGTTGGGGAGTTGTCGAGTCGCGTTAACGAATTAGAAAATATCCGTTCATTTTTAACAGGAACAGCATTAACAGTCGTTCTCGATGCGGTTTTTTCTATTGTTTATATTGCTGTGATGATAATCTACAGCCCGCTTCTGACTTTAGTCGCATTGAGCGTTATTCCGATTATCATGCTAATGACCTTCATTGTCTCGCCCATTATTCGCCAGCGAATTAGGAAAAAAGCCGAATGTAACGCCCAAACCCAATCTTACCTTGTGGAAGTCTTGTCAGGTATTGAAACCGTCAAAGCTCAAAACATCGAGTTGCGATCGCGAATGTCTTGGCAAGAAAAATACGGTCGTTATATCGCTGCTGGCTTCAAAGCAATTCAACTTTCTGCTGCTTCTAGCGCCTTTAGTAATTTCCTTAATAAACTATCGAGTTTATTAGTATTGTGCGTGGGTGCTTATTTAGTTGTTAATGGGGAGATGAACTTAGGCCAACTCATCGCCTTTCGCATCATTGCTGGTTATGTTACCAGTCCCTTATTACGCTTATCTCAACTTTGGCAAAACTTCCAAGAAACAGCCTTATCTATAGAACGACTCAGCGACATTCTCGATACACCTCAAGAAGACGAAGGACAACGAGACAACTTACCCATGCCAGCTTTAGCCGGAACTGTGAAATATGAAAATGTTTCTTTTCGTTTTGCTCAAAGTGGGCCCATGCAATTGAGTAACATTAACGTTGAAATTCCCCAAGGAAAATTTATTGGCATTGTCGGTCAAAGTGGTTCGGGTAAAAGTACCTTAGTCAAACTACTTTCCCGTTTATACGATCGCGAATCGGGACGCATTTTAATTGATAACTACGACATTCACAAAGTTGAACTCTACTCCCTACGTCGTCAGATTGGCATCGTCCCTCAAAATACCCTGTTATTTGACGGTACTGTGCAAGAAAACATCGCACTATGCCGTCCTGAAGCCACCTTTGAAGAAATTGTCGAAGCCGCAAAAACAGCCGCCGCCCATGACTTTATTATGGACTTACCCAGTGGCTATAATACCCGTGTTGGAGAACGCGGTTCAGCCCTTTCTGGGGGTCAGCGACAGCGAATCGCGATCGCGCGAACCATACTCCAAAATCCCCAACTCTTAATCCTAGATGAAGCCACAAGCGCCTTAGATTACGAAACAGAATGGCAAGTCTGTCACAATCTCATGGCAGTATTCCAGGGACGTACCGTACTGTTTATTACCCATCGCCTCAGTACCATTCAAAACGCCGATAGTATTTTAATGCTAGATCGTGGCGTAATCATCGAACAAGGCACGCACCAAGACCTTATGACTCAAAAAGGCAGCTATTTCTGTTTATATCGCCAGCAGGAGGCTCAAAGCTAGATTGCATGACACTTACACGAAGACATGAAAACCCCTCGTTTCCTTTGAAAAATAAGCCCCTCTACCGTGGGAGAGGGGTTGGGGTGAGGGCAAACCCGCGAGTTAAAACACGAAGCGTAACGCACCGCAGTGAGAGTATCTTAGCTAATTTTTTAGTCCGCGAAGGCGGACTTTGCCTCATTTCATTAGCCCCGGATTTTAATCCAGGGGCGGGCTAACGGCGCAGAAGGTGGATCAAAACCGTATTTTTACCAAAGTTGAGACGTTAACCCGTCAAATTAACTTCATTAATCTTACGGAGAAATCAACAATGACAACTCCTCAACCCGATTCTGTTTACCAAAACCAACAAACTCAAATTCAACGTAAAACTGTTGAAAAATACCAACAAACTCCCCGTTCTCCTCCTATATACTGTTAAGCTATGCAGCATCAACGTACAAAAGCCCAAAATTCGTAATCCTTTGCGAATCTTTCATAAACTCAAGGGTTTCAGTAAAATTCCCGTTCAAAACAACCTCCGTAAAAACGCTTACATAACTTTACGAAAAACCCCTTGACATTTATCAAAGCTTTATATACATTATGTATAGCAACGAACGAGAGCGGTTTATACAACCGTACCAATATTCCCAAAACTTACAGTTGAGGTTTCGCTCGTGTCAGCATCTCCAAAAACAGCCCCCCCCGAAATTAAAAACTTCTTCAAACAATTTGAAGACCTACTCTTGCAAACTTGGCAAGAAACCGGATTCGGCCATCTCGAAGTTGACAGCGAACGCATCAACAACGACAAAATCCGCGTTATTATCCGAGGTTCAACCCACTACCGCTACGTTATTCGCGAAAACGACGTAAACCAGTGGCTATCTCGCTAAACCGTACCTACCGTCAAAAATTGCACAGTTGTAAGAACTGGCAATCCCCCAACCCTTAAACCGATTCAGATTTATTTCAAAACTGCATAACGCAACCAAGCCCCTGATGAGTGGGAGTCTCACGAGGCTGGTGAAGTAGAGAAAACCCTCTGCTTCTCCAGCCTTTTTTCATACTTGATTTGCCATGTACACACCCAAAGCAACGATTAACGAAATCGTCCAAGATGCCCTAACCACAGGCTATCTCACCACCCTGGCAGAAAACCAACTGCGCCAACTCCTGCAAACTCGTTACACCCACACCGACTTTCAAGCCTTTATGGCCTTACAATACGCCGCCCTTGCTGGTCGGGTCAAACAACAATCTCGCGAACTTACTGCCTGTTGAGGCTCATCTACCATGAAATACTTGTTCGTTCATCCTAACTTTCCGGCTCAATTCCGTCACCTCGCGACGACATTAGCCAAAGACCCCAACAACCAAGTCTTTTTCCTCACCAATCGTCAAGAAGGTCGCATTCCTGGGGTTCGCAAACTCATTTACAACCCCTCGCGGGAAGCAAAACCCGAAACCCATCACTACCTGCGTTCCACTGAAAACGCCATCCTCCACGGCCAAGCCGCTTACCGTCGCTTGATGCAGCTAGAAAAGCAAGGCATTCAACCCGACATAATCTACGCCCACGCCGGTTGGGGGCCCGAACTTTTTCTCAAAGACTTGTTTCCCGACAGCAAATTTTGTAGTTACTTCGAGTGGTACTACCACGCCTACGGAACCGATGCCGACTTTGATATCAACGACCCCATCACCCCCGATGATGCCGCTCGTATCCGCGTCAAAAATGCACCGATTCTACTGGATTTAGCCAGTTGCGATAAAGGCATGGTGCCGACCAACTGGCAAAAGCAGCAATTTCCCATCGAGTTTCAACAAAAACTCTCCGTTCTTCACGATGGCATAGATACAGCCTTCTTTCGTCCCAAAGCCGATGCCAGCCTCCTTCTACCCCCTTCAGCCAAACCGAAAAAAAACAAAGGCTTCGACCCAGACAAACAAGCCGCCAAAACCAAACTAACCCCCATCGCCGAAATCAAACAACGCCTGAATCAAGAAGGCTTAGATTTGAGCAACGCCACCGAAATCGTAACTTATGTCGCTCGCGGCATGGAACCCTATCGCGGTTTTCCCCAATTCATGGAAGCCGTGTCTCTCCTGCAACAAAATCGCCCCCATTGTCACGTCGTCGTCGTCGGGGAAGACCGAGTCGCTTATGGCAAAAACCTCCCCAAAGGCCTCACCTACGGTCAACTGATGCTACAAGAATTAAATCTCGACTTATCCCGACTGTACTTCACCGGCTGGCTACCCTACGACCAATACTTACAAGTTTTACAAGCTTCCTCCGCTCACGTTTATCTTACTCGTCCCTTTGTGCTGTCTTGGTCGCTACTCGAAGCCATGGCTACCGAATGTGCCATCGTCGCTTCGCGGACAGCCCCAGTTGAGGAAGTTATTGAGGATGGAGTCAATGGTTTATTATTTGACTTCTTTTCTCCCTCAGAAATTGTTGCCCGCGTCGAGGAAGTTCTCGACCATCCCGACCGTATGGCAACGATGCGTTCTCAAGCCAGAGAAACGATTTTAGCTCGTTTCGATTTGGCTCAATTATTACCCCAACATTTAGCTTGGGTTAATGCTTAGTTTCCGTTTCATTTCCCCTGTTTAATTCGTTCTCATTTTATTTTTTCTAGGAGATTTCATCATGAATACCATCAACACTCAAGCTCAAAATCAAGCTTCTTGGCTCGAAGAATGGTTAAGCAACAGCAACGGTTCTTTCGCTGAATTATTAGAAACTTTGAGCCAGTTCTTTGGTAGTACTGAAGTGGCTCAAGCCGTTGTGGAAAATTTCGCGAGTAATCTACAAGACTTTGCGAATAATGCTGAGTTTATCAGCAAGATGGAGTCTGTTTTTGGCGAAGGTAACGACTACAGCCAGTTCCAAGAAACTTTTGCTTCCGGGGGTTTTACTTCTTTCCCCAAAGTAGAAATTCTGAGTCGTGAAGTTTTAAAAGGGGCAAATGCGGCTTATGCAACCGAAAATAATACTATCTATTTCGCTGATGAGTTTCTACAAGCGTCTGCGGCGAATCCAGAAGTTATTAGCAGTGTACTGTTAGAGGAATTTGGACATTCTATCGATGCTCAAGTGAATGTGGTGGATACACCGGGGGATGAGGGGGAGTATTTTTCTAATGTGGCTCAAGGGGTTGAATTGAGTGATTCTCAGGTTGAGGTTTTGCAATCTGAAAATGATTCAGTTGTTGTGAATTTAGGAGAAGATTCGGTTGAAATTGAGCAGAACACTCAAGTTTATTCTTCTAGTAATCCTTTAACTCCTGCTGAAATCACTAAATTATTTATATTTGGGACTACTGAACCATCATCACCAGACTATAATCCACATATTGAGGAGAATACTGATCAGCCAAGTATTACCTATGATATGAAGGATTATATGACAAACGGTGGCGGACGCTATGCCTATCCTTCATTGTTTGGAATTGTAAGAAGTTTTTTCAATGATCTTGCAATTGAACCAGATGAATATACTTTTTCAGAAATCAAGCAACAATTAGATATTTGGGATAACACTGATAACACTATCAATATTTATCAGTATGGGACAGATACTGGCAGTAATGATCATGCTGAAAGATCTTATATATTTGGCAGTGGTGGATTTAAAATTGATTTATCTAATGCTAAATTTAAAGTTTCTGACTCTGGCTTAGGTTCGAGATTCAATAAAAACAACAGAACTATTGAAGGAATGGAAATAAGACCATTAGTTGATGAAAACTTCGATTTTGAAGGTGGTTTTGCTCTCGTTAATTTTGTTAATGATAGTCTCGAACAGCTTTTTGATCCCTATAACTTAAAACGAGAACAAGTTCATATTAAATTTGGAGAATCTAACGGAACGTATCCTGCCCAACCTGGAACGGGTAAAGTTTACTCAAACTATAGCTATTCTGATTTCGCAATTGATTCCTCAAAAGATATTTCTGTGTCTACAAATAAGCTTGATCCCAGAAATGCTATCGGAATCGGCAAGATTGCCAGCTCTGATTTTGGAGATCAACTATTGGATGATGTTTTTCTTTCATATTATAAAGATGGAATGAATGTCATTTATGGTGATAACTCAGGAAATGACTTAGACAAAAATGACTTTAACGTAAAAAAAATAGACCCGAATATTACACTGAGTTTTGGCGGAGTAAGTATGTCGGGAGTTACAGATAAACAACTTGCAGATGATGCGCGATATCTAATTGTTGGTGGAGGTGGCAATGATACCATCAGAGGTCATTTGTGTGATGACGAACTTCAAGGTGGTTCTGGAGAAGATGAGCTTTATGGGAATTCAGGTATAGATACACTATTTGGTGGTAACGATAGCGATCATTTATACGGTCAAGATGATACAGACTATCTGTATGGTGAGGGTGGTGTAGATTATCTATATGGAGGCGATGATGATGCTAAAGATTATCTCTACGGTGGTAATGATAATGATCACCTACATGGAGGAGGAGGAGCAGATGACTTAAGGGGTGAAGATGGTAGTGACTACCTTTGGGGTGGTGCGGGAGACGATGAACTATACGGTGGTTGGGATACTGATGGTAGTGGTAATGATGTCGATCATCTTTATGGACAAGGCGGTACAGATCGCTTGTTCGGAGAGGATGGAAACGATATTTTAGACGGTGGAAATGAAGACGATGAAAAAGATTATCTCTACGGTGGTGCAGGTAATGATAATTTAACTGGTTGGGGAGGTAGTGACTACATTGATGGGGAAAGTGGCATTGACACAGTGATTTACCAAGGATCGCCTAATGGTGTCGTTGTCAACCTTAATGAAAATCGAGGATACACATCTAACCGCCAAGACCGACAAAATTCATTTGTCAATTCAGCTAATCCTATCGAATATTACAAAGACATTTCACCAGAATTCTTGATTGATTCAGGTAGTGCAAAAGATGGCTTTGGCTACATCGACATATTACGAAACATTGAAAATGCTCGTGGAACTCAATTCAATGACGTTCTGATTGGTAGTGATGTTGGCAATGTACTTACTGGCTTTGGAGGAGATGATTATTTTATTGGTAATGCGGGTAATGACGTAATTGATGGAGGCTTAGGTTCTAATACTATTAGCTACCGATTTGATCCAAATACGGTCACTGTTAATCTTGCATCTCTTCAAGCAATTGATGGTTGGGGAAATGTGGATTCACTTTCTAATATTTCTCATATTGTTGGCTCCAATGTCAGTGGACTGAATGATCAAGGAGATAACTTAATCGGAAACAACCTATCAAACACCATAACTGGTGGTTTTGGTAATGATGTAATTGATGGCTTGGATGGAACTGATTACATCTATGGAGAGTTTGGAGACGACACTATAATTGGTGGCTTTGGTAAAGACTTTCTTTATGGTAATCAAGGAGTTGACACAATTTGGGGCGATAATGTTGGCTTTGAAGACCAAGGAGATAATGATTTTATCCGTGGAGGAGATGGTGATGATGAAATCCATGCTGGAGGAGGAGATGATTGGGTTCGTGGCGACAGTGGTTACGGAAATGATCGCATTTGGGGAGATGCAGGGAATGATCTTCTGGAAGGAGGCGTGGGTAATGACTATATAAGTGGTGGTACAGGAGCAGATGAAATTTATGGTCAAGAAGATAATGATGAAATTTATGGTGATAACGGAGAAGATTACATTGAAGGCAACGATGGTTTAGACACTATCTCTGGCGGAAATGACAACGACATCATCTCTGGCGGTAACGATAACGACACTATCTATGGTGATGCTGGTGATGACAATATTACTGGCGACGATGGAGATGACTTCGTTTCCGGTGGTGATGACAACGACACCATTCAAGGCAATCTAGGTAATGACAGCATCCAAGGTGATGCCGGGAATGACTATGTAGAAGGCAACGATGGTTTAGATACTATCTCTGGCGGAGACGACAACGACACTATCTCTGGCGGTAACGATAACGACAGCATCTACGGCGATGCAGGTGATGACCTCATTACCGGAGATGATGGTGATGACTTTGTTTCTGGTGGTGACGATAACGACACTATCCAAGGCAATTTAGGTAATGACAGTATCCAAGGTGATGCCGGAAATGATTATGTAGAAGGTAATGATGGTTTAGATACGATTTCTGGTGGCGATGACAACGACACCATCTCTGGCGGAAATGATAACGACACCATCTACGGTGACGCTGGTGAAGATAGTATTACGGGCGATGCCGGGAATGACTATGTAGAAGGTAATGATGGCTTAGATACTATCTCTGGCGGAGACGATAACGACACCATCTCTGGCGGGAATGACAACGACACTATCTACGGTGATGCGGGTGATGACAATATCACTGGCGACGATGGCGATGACTTCATTTCCGGTGGTGACGACAACGATACTATCCAAGGCAATCTAGGCAATGACAGTATCCAAGGTGATGCCGGGAATGATGACATTCAAGGCAACGATGGCTTAGACACCATTTCTGGTGGTGATAATAACGATACTATCTCTGGCGGAAATGATATCGACACTATCTACGGTGATGCGGGTGATGACAACATCACAGGTGACAATGGTGACGACTTCATTTCTGGTGGTGACGACAACGACACCATCGAAGGCAATCTAGGCAATGACAGTATCCAAGGTGATGCCGGAAATGACGATATTCAAGGCAATGATGGTTTAGATACCATTTCTGGTGGCGACGATAACGATACTATTTCTGGCGGTAACGATAACGACTTAATCGCTGGCGATGCGGGTAATGACCTGATTGCGGGTGACAACGGTGAAGACACCATTTCCGGTGGCGATGATAACGACACCATTTCTGGCGGTAACGACAACGACATTATTACGGGTGATGCCGGAAACGATAATATTGCTGGGGATGCGGGCGAAGATCGCTTATGGGGTAATGAAGGCGACGATATTATCTCTGGTGGGGATGACAACGACATCATTTCCGGCGGCGATGATAACGATATCATCAACGGCGATGCAGGGGATGACTTCATTACCGGGGATGATGGGGACGACACCCTCGCAGGCGGTACGGGCTTCGATAGCCTTTATGGTGGCGAGGGCGACGATCGCATGACCGGCGGTTTAGGAGATGATACGCTCATCGGTGATGAAGGAGATGACGAATTATCCGGTAACGCGGGTAATGATAGCCTTGATTCGGGTTTAGGTGACGACACCCTCTTTGGGGGCGATGGTCGCGACTTACTCAACGCTGGCCGCGGTGACGATGAGTTAGACGGCGGCAGTGGGGACGATACTCTCAACGCTGGTGATGGTGACGATACCCTAGTGGGCGGTGATGGTCGTGATATCCTCAACGGCGAAGCAGGCGATGATTCTCTGGTCGGTGGTGCAGGGGATGACTTGCTCGAAGGTGCCACCGGAGATGACGAGTTAGAAGGGGATGCAGGAAACGATACCCTCAACGCGGGGACGGGGGATGATACCCTCAAAGGGGGCGATGACAACGATTTACTCAATGCCAGCGATGGGGACGACATCCTCGACGGGGGCAACCACGACGACACCTTGATTGGTGGGGCGGGTAATGACACCCTCGACGGCGGTGATGGGGCTGACCTCGCCGACTACAGCGATTCTCCCAGTGGCGTTATCGTCAACATTGACGAAGACCGGATGTATCGCAACGAACCTGACTCCGATACTTTTGACCTCGAACCGGAGTTCAAAATTGGGGCAGGACGGGCCCGGGATGGCTATATCGATGTGGATAAACTCTACAACTTAGAACATATCCTGGGTACGCCTTTCAACGATATTCTGATTGGCAATGCCGCCGACAATCACATCGATAGTGGTGCAGGGGATGACCTCCTGATCGGTAATGCTGGTAACGATACCCTCATTGGTGGTGCAGGTAACGACACAGCCAGTTATCGCCGCGACAAGGATGGTATTTGGGTTGACCTTGCTAATAATTATGCCCAAGGCGGCTGTGGGGTAGACGAACTCCAAGGCATTGAAAATATTGTCGGTACAGCTTACTACGATGTTATCCACGGCGATGCGGTCAATAACATGATTATGGCAGGCGGTGGCGATGATGAAGTTCGCGGTAAGGAAGGCGACGACCTGATTTACGGTGAAGGTGGCGACGACGAACTCCAAGGCAATGAAGGCAATGATACCTTATTGGGTGGCGACGGTCGCGATCGCGTCGATGGCGGTACGGGCAATGATAAAATCGACGGGGGTACGGGCCACGACTGGCTCGATGGTGAAGCCGGAAACGACACTCTCCTCGGCGGTACAGGCAATGACAATATCGACGGTGGCGAGGGCGAGGATTCTCTCATCGGCGGCGATGGTGATGATTGGCTGCGGGGAGAAGAAGGCAACGACACCCTGCTCGGTGAAGCGGGTCGCGATACCCTCCGGGGCAGCGATGGCGACGATTGGCTTGATGGCGGCGCAGACAACGATAAACTCGACGGCGGCGCAGATAACGACACCCTACTCGGTGGTGATGGTCGCGATACCCTCTACGGTGGCTTGGGTAATGATAGCTTGACTGGCGGTGACGATCGCGATCGCTTGTTCGGTCAATTCGGTAACGACACCCTCGACGGCGGCGACGATGAGGACACGCTTAGTGGCGGTCAAGGTCAAGATAGCCTCCTCGGTGGCGAAGGTAATGACCGTTTATCCGGCGACTGCGGTAACGATACGTTGCGGGGCAGCTACGGTCT
The DNA here is from genome assembly GCA_000380225.1 of filamentous cyanobacterium ESFC-1. GTDB lineage: Bacteria > Cyanobacteriota > Cyanobacteriia > Cyanobacteriales > Spirulinaceae > Jaaginema. The sequence goes on along the minus strand of KB904822.1, from coordinate 98,149 downwards.
CGATACGCTTTTAGGCGGTAAAGGCGATGACGCACTCTTTGGGGAAGTTGGCGACGATGACCTCTCTGGTGGTGAAGGTAATGACTTACTCGACGGGGGTAACAGCGATGATGAACTCTCCGGCGATGCAGGTAACGATACCTTACTCGGTCAAACGGGTCGCGATACCTTGAGTGGCGGCGATGGTAATGACAGTTTAAACGGCGGCGATGGCAAGGATGAGTTGTTTGGTGACGCTGGCCAAGACCTTCTCAAGGGCGGAGCCGGAAAAGATGAGCTATTCGGTGGCGACGATAACGACACCTTGATTGGCGAATCCGGTCGCGATACCCTCGATGGGGGTAACGGCGATGACAGCTTGATGAGTGGCGACGGTAAAGATGTCCTGATGGGCAAAGCGGGTCGCGACACCCTTGATGGCGGTGCTGGTGCTGACGAACTCTATGGCGGTAAGGATGATGACTTACTCAAAGGGGGTTCGGGTCGTGACACTCTCGCTGGTAATCTCGGTCAGGATGCGCTTTGGGGCGGCGATGGCGACGACTTGCTCAACGGCGGTCAAGGGAATGACACCTTACATGGTGGCGATGGTGCAGATACCTTTGTTCTCGGTCGCAATAAAGGTCTCGATCTCATCTCTGACTTTACCTTGGGCAAAGATATCTTGGGTTTGGCTGACGGCTTGGGCTTCGACCAACTCAAAATCACGCAAGGATCGGGCGCACAGCAAGACCGCACTTTCATTCATCGTCTCAACAGTAATGACGCGATCGCAAGTTTGATGAACGTACAAGCGGATTTACTCTCTCACTCCGATTTCGATACGATCGCCTAAAGCATCAATTCTTATAACCCGGACGCTGGATGCTTTGCTGTGCCAGCGTTTCGGTTTATTAAGTTAGGCTTACTGTTGCGCGATCGCTGTCCTCAAAATACTCTCGATCTCGATAACCATTCTCACCACCTATAATGAGAGTGACTTGGTTTGTGAGGTCGCATTAGAAAAGTTGATTTTCCAAATTCCCAAAGAAGATTTGTATGCTATTACCCAAGCGCGTGGCGTAACGGATAGCGAGTTTGAGGCGTTGTATCGAGCATTGGTGGGTGAATCTAACCAGGAAATTGCCAAGGCTTTTGACATCAGTGAAATTGCTGTCCGCAAACGCCTGGGTGAAGTGTATCGCAAGTTTGAGATTTTGGGGAGAAGTCCGGGCAAGTTAGGCGAGTTGAAGCAACTCCTCATTCAGGAGTACGAAAGCCACAAACAAACCAGTACGGATGGTCACGATTGGGGAGAAGCCCCCAGCATTTCCGAATTTTACGGTCGTACTGAAGAACTCGCAACCCTGAAACAGTGGATTCTTGATGATGATTGTCGCTTGTTTGCGGTTCTCGGTATGGGGGGAATTGGTAAAACAACCTTAGTCCGTCACCTGGCTGAACAGATTAAAGATCGATTTGAATTTATTTTATGGCGATCGCTGGCCAATCTTCCTTCCCTTGATTATCTTCTGAGCGAACTGCTAACCAAACTTGAACCCTCTCAGTCTGTTCCCACCGACGAAACGACAAAACTTGATGCACTCATTAACGCTCTAAAACAGCATCGTTACCTAATCATTTTAGATGAAACAGAAGCGATTTTAAAAGAAAAAGATCGTTATGGGCGTTATCGAGATGATTATCAAAATTACGGTAATTTCTTCAAAGAAATTGGTCAAACGCAGCATCAAAGTAAACTCATACTCACTTCTCAAGAACCACCCTTAGACTTAATTCGCTTGGAAAATTCAACGACTACTGTTCATTCTTTAAACTTAACGGGACTAGAGTTAGATGCAGCAACCCAAATTCTTCAACAGCAAAACTGTACAGCAAAACCAAAAGACTGCCAAGAATTATTAGAAATGTATCGCGGCAATCCTCTTTATTTAAAATTAGTTGCCGTTATGATTCAAGATATTTTCCAAGGAGATGTTTCCCAATTCGCCAAGCTCGGAACAATTGTCATTCCCGAAAATGAGCTTATTACTGATTTGTACGATCGTTTATCTCTAATAGAACAAAAAATTCTGAATTGTCTAGCGAATCAAAAAGAACTACTTTCTATTTCTCAAATCAAAGATTGCCTTCCTGATATTTCTATTTCAGAAATTATAGAATCAATGGACTCTCTGAAAAAACGTTCGCTTCTAGAACAAACAGAAAAAAGTAAAACAACCTGTTTTGGATTACAGCCCGTCATCAAGAAATACATCAAACGTCATCACCAAAATTCCTAACTTTAAACTCATGTGATTTACTGTATCAATCCCGACTGTCATCATCGCGAAAATCTTGAAAATGTAGAGTTCTGTCAAGCTTGTGGAACTCCTCTACTTATTCAGGGTAAGTATCAACTGCTTCAACCTTTGCATCCTCTCGATCCAGATCGTTCTACAGAAATATTTGAAGTTGCAGATGCTGAAGAGCGGAAAGTGATGAAAATCTTGAAAAGGAACAGTCCAAAACTGATTGAGCTTTTTGAGCAAGAAGCCTTTACTTTGTCCGTTTTGAACCATCCTAGCATCCCCAAAATTGACTTAGATGGTGACTTTACAGTTCAACTCCCAACTGGCAAAACCCTTCATTGCTTAGTGATGGAAAAAATAGAGGGACAAAACTTAGAGCAATGGGTACAAGTCAACGGTAAGATTTCTCAAAAACTCGCTCGTAACTGGCTAAAACAACTTTTAGGAATTTTGGATTATATTCATAATAATGGTTTTTTCCACCGAGATATAAAACCATCTAATATTATGTTAAAACCGGACGGAAGTTTAGCTATAATTGATTTTGGAACAGTCAGAGAAATTACCGACACTTATATGATTGCTTTCCGGGGTAGCAGTCAACCCAATATTACCAGTATTGTTTCCAGGGGATATACTGCTCCCGAACAATTTAATGGTAAAGCATTACCCCAATCTGATTTGTTTTCTTTGGGTAGAACCTTTGTTCATCTACTAACAGGTATATCCCCCAGCGAACTACCCAATCATCCTCAAACTAATCAGTTAATTTGGCGATCGCGATCGCCTCAAATTAGCCGCCTCTTTGCCGATCTCATCGATGATCTCATGGCTCCTTTACCCAAAGATCGCCCTAAAGATAGCAGTGCGGTATTGAGTGCTTTAGATAATTTATTTTTAAAAAGTATAGAGCGTTTTGTTACTTCGTCACGTTTCAAAGCAATTGCTAAAGTTTCTGTTACTTTTGGAATTATCTTAGGAGTAGCGGGTTATATTGTTAATAAGGTTGTTATATCTCCTCTAAGAGCCGACGCTTATTCTGCGGAAGGCAGACAAGCTCTTATGTCTGGAGACTTAGATATTGCTCGCGAAAAGTTTGAACAAGCAATTAACTATAATCCACGGGAATCTGTTTTTTATAACGATTTAGGTTTAGTGTGTAGTTTACAGCAAGAATATTATTGTGCTATCGAAAAATATGAAAAATCTTTAGATATTGCATCTAAAAGTGAAACTGTAGAAATAACTCATTATAATTTAGGCACTGTCTATCAAAATATGCAAAAGTACGAAGCGGCTTTGGAGCAGTATGAAATTGTGATGGAAAGTGCTAATGATATTGCCATTTCAGCTAAAAATTCTTATGCTCGACTACAAATTTGGCAGTATCACAATTACAATCGAGCGATTGAATTATTAAACACTTGTTTGACAGAGCTTAGTCAATCTAACTTGCCAGAAGATAATATCAATAGTTTAAAATCAACGACCTATAAAAACTTAGGTTGGGCATATATGCAAAAAGGGGATTACCAAAGAGCAGAAAATTTCTTGACAAAAGCAATTAGTTTTGATGTTGATAACAGTGCATCGCCGCATTGTCTTTTAGCGAAGACATTACAAGCAAAACAAAATACTGATGAAGCTTTGATATCATGGCAAAAATGCCGTAATAACGATCCTGGAAATTTACCAGAAGTAAAAACTTGGCAAGGAGATGCAGAACGATATTTAATAAACATAGAGGAAAACTCATGAAAAATGTTGTTTTAGTTTGTTTACAGATTTTTTTATTGCTTAATGTATTTACTGTAATAAATAGCAAAAATTCGAGTCAAAAATTATTGTTACTGGGCAATAATCCCTGTCCTGACTCCGAAGAACGTTGTTACCCAGTATGTACACCGAAGGGTTGTTCGAGTCCTCTTAGATTTGTGGAGAGTTGAATATTATGAAATATAAACTATTATATGGCTGGCTAATTTTAATCACTCTAACTTTTACTCATTGGCTAAATATCAGTAGTTTTATTCAAGTTTCGGCTAGAGCAGAGTCTCAAAACAAAGATGTAGTTTGTACTCCAAATGGCTGTTCTGTAGTTCCTCGAAGCCCTTCTACTATTACTACACTGATGCCTTATGGAAGTGCGATACGCGAACAAAGACCTACTTTTAGATGGCTTACTGTTGAAGATGCTGTTGAGTATGAAGTTACACTCAAAAATTCTGAAGGAGTGCTTTGGAGAGTTAACAATATTACTGAAACCCAACTCGCTTATCCTAATAATCAAAATCCTCTCAGCTTGGAAGGATACTATGAACTAGAGGTTAGAGCGACGATCGCATCAGATAATGAAAGTTTAAAAAGAGAATCAGTTTTTTTTAAAACTCTCAGTCTAGTAGATATACAAAGACTAGATGTAGAAATCCAAGCAATTCGCGATCGCGCTTTGGATACGGATACAGAAACTTTAAAGATTGCTCAACTCTACACAAGCACAGAAAAAAACTATAACCTTATTGCTGAGGCAATATCAATTCTCAATGAAGCTATTGCAAACGACACAGAATCTATTCCGATTTATTTACTTCTAGGAGAGCTGTACCAAAAAGACATAAAAGCTTATGACTTAGCACAAATAAGTTATCAGAAAGCACTTGAACTTAGTCAGATGACTAACAACTTAGAAACCGAAGCAGAAGCCCAAATCGGTTTAGCAAGGGTTGCACTTTCAGTAAATGAAAACCGGGAGTTAGCCATTGAACATCTCAAGAGTGCTTATGAGACCTATAAAGCTTTAGAAAATGAAGATTTTAATATCGCTCAAATGGCTCAATTTATCGCTGAAGTGTATTCTTTTGATGTAGAAAACACTGATATGGCAGTTGAGTGGTATCAAGTTGCTTTGGCAAGCTATCAAAGTTTAGATCGGCAAGACTATATCGATGGAATTAAAGAAGAAATCGATGAATTACAGCAACAATAAATTATATCAAATCCGGTTAATTGGCCATAGTTACATTGTCTCAAGAGTAAGGGTTTCAGCCGTTTCTTATTGTGGTTGTATTTTCGGATTTGATATTATAAACCGGCTGTCTTTATAACCAATTTCCTGCCAAAATGAAAGCAGCCCAGTAATAAGGATTGCTAGAATTGTCGTCTTGAATTAGCTCAATTTGGGCTTGTCTTAAAGCTTCTGCTTTCGTTGTATCGGGTTGATTGAGATATTTGTAAAAACTCCCCATAAAGTCCGCAGTAGTATTATCTAAAACTTGCCAGAGGCTCGCTACAGTGCTTTTAGCATTAGCTCTTAAAGCCACACCTGCAATTCCCAAAGGAGCTCGATCGCTACCCTGAGCAGTTTCGCAGGCGCTTAATACTAATAATTCAATCGGCTCAGTTTCGTTTTGTAATAGTAATCCAACTTCATCAACATTAATTGAATCATCCCAAGCATAGATAAGGGTATCTTGAGGACTAGAATCGAAGGTGGCGTGAGTGGCAATGTGAACAACTGAAAAACTCTCTGTTTGAATTTCTTGTTGTAAGTTGGTAAAAGTAAAATTGTTGTTTTCTAAGCGTAGACTGCTAATATTTTGGGTTATTTTTCTTACTTCTTGAGCTACATAAGGTAATGATGGTAAATTTTCACCAAAACTTTCTGCTTTCTGGCTAATTCCAGCAACAAGAACTTGCCACTGTCCTGATTCAAGCTTTTTAGGATCGCGAAGAATAGAACCCAGATTAGTTGCGATGCTATATTGTTCAACTAGATAGCGACTACCATCGTGTAGAACCGCCATTGGAATTTGCTGAAAAGTTCTATCAAGAACAAATACAAGAGTTCCGGTTGGAGGCAAATTGGGTAAAGCAGGTTCAATTAGCCAACGGTAAAAATCCTGAGCAAGGTCTATTAAATTGCTATTGTCTCGATTGAATCTGAGTTGCCTTGACAGTGTAAATTGTTTATTTTCGACTTCTTGGGGTACAACCAAATGACTGTAGTGTTGGATAAATTGAAACTCAGGGACTTTAACAATGACTTCCAAACGATTTTTCAAAATAACGGGATAAACAATAGCAGCAGAGGGCTGTTCTACCTCCTCAATGGGAATGAGGTTTGTAATGCGGCAGCGCAAAAAGTTTTCTAATTCTGCCAGTTGTAGTTCTTCTACGCTTGTTGCTGCGGCTTCTAGCTCTTTATTACTAGCTTCAGGTTGTAATAAAATGTCAAGATACTGACGATATAAAGGCTCAATTGTATCGCGGAATGAATACTGTATGTCTGTATTTAGTGCGAGCAAATCTTTCCTGGCTATTTTGAGTGTATCAATTGCGTCTTGGTAGGAATTTAGAGCTTGTGGTCTATCATTTTGTACTACAAATAGTCGTCCGAGTTGCCATTGCCATTGATAAGCTATATCAGGGGCTACTGTGGGTTGAGCTAAATATAAAGCCTGTTCAGTTAAGCTTTGAGCTTGTTGCAACCATTCGTTAGATTGTGTTATGTCTGAACTTTGATTGCCAATATACTCTAACCATCCTGCGATATTACCCAAAGCGTAAGATTCAGCTTGTGAGTCTGCTAATTTTTGTGCTGCTGTCAAAGCATTTTGAAGGGGTTGAACAATTTTCTCTTGAGTGATAGTTTGAGTAAACTGTCCATCTTCTAGTTGTACAAAACAAGCTTGACTTTTCGCTAAATTAATCTGAGCATAAATTTCCCAGCGTGTTTTAGGTGTTTCGGAAAGGTTTATGGTTGAAAATAGCGATCGCGCTTGCTCTTTTCTTTGCGATCGCGCAGGAATCATCTCTATTAATAAACTCAAACGATTAAGTTGCGCTTGGGTATGAATTTTGGCATCTACAGAATGTTCTGCTTGTTGATATTTCTCGATTGCTTTCTCGTAATCGCCGATTGCAGCCTCAAGACCACTTCTTACAGCTTCTGTAGCTTCACAACGCCAAGGTTGATAGTCATAGCGCGGTTTGGCTGCGCGATCGCGTTCTAAATTGCCCTGCGCTCGTAGTGTATTCCCCAAACTCAATATAATTCCACTGCGATTTGGAGCATCTGCGGGTAAAATACTCGCAAGCTGTTCTAATACTTTTTGAGACTCATCTAACTTTCCTAAAACCCGCAATACTTCACCGAAGCTGTGCCAACCTTGAATTTCAATTGGAACTAACTGGTTTGTTCTGGGTACAGTTAAATCAGTTAGATTGTTACTCGATGTTATTGAAGTTTGGCAAACTTGCACATCTTGATTGAGAGATTGTGTCAACGCTTCACAAGCCTGTAAAAATAAACCCAATTCTTTAAGCGATCGCGCTCGGTAAATTTGACTGCGTTTGACCCCAAAAGCATCTCCTAATTGACGATAAACTTCGGTTGCTTGTTGCAAACTTGCTGCTGCATTTTCTGGTTGTCCGATCGCCAGTTGAGCATTACCTAAATTAGTAAGAGCGATCGCGAGTTTTCCCTTACTGTCTTCATCTGCTTGTCGTCGAAAAGTTGTAACTAATTTCTGTAAAAGGGGAATAGCACGAATAAAATCCCCATCCCGATAAAAAATTTCGGCTTGCTCAATCTGGTCTTGAATTTCAGTAGTATTTAAAGGCTGAGAAAAACTAGGCGATCGCGACATCCCCACAACCATTACCAAAACCATCAAACTCAAAATGAACCAGCGAAAGTTTGACCGAAAAATCCTTAAAATAGTCCGATTCGCACGTTGAAGTAGATGCCGTTTTCTTGCCATGTTTTTTTCCTCAAATCTGTTTGTATTAAAGGAATACCCCATTCTAACCGAGCCGTGAGCCAATCTCCTTGTTGCCACTGCAAGCCCAAACCTGCTGCTGCAATTGTATTAGGATTAAGGTCAGGAGCAAGTCGGCCCGAAAGATTCCAACCCACGCCATAATCAACAAAAGGAATAACCTGTAGTACCCCTTCTCCTTCAGAAACTCTTAAGATAGGGATGCGAAGTTCTGCTGATGCAAATAAACCATTATCAGCCAGCAAAAAATCTTGACGATACGCTCGAACACTACCAAAACCACCCAAAGAAAACTGCTCAACAGGAACTAAAGGACGGTCTGCTAATTGCAGATTACCACGCAGTATAAATAACGTATCCGGGCCGAGAAGACGTACCCATTGTCCTTGAGCTTGCCAAGCAAAGAAACGACTATCAGGGATAAATTCATTACTGGGTGCGATCGCCTCATTAATGGTCGCATCAAAAGCATCCCATCCCCAGTTCAATTGCGAACGAAATGCTAAAACCTGTTCTGGACTTTGTAATGTCCATTCTTGGAAAAAACGTAATGCTGCAATTTTGGTATAGCCATCAACACTAGCACTAGCTGAAAAAGGAAAAGGAATACCTAATAAAAAAGATTGACTTTCTCTTACCGATCCCGTTAAACCAATTGCTAATTCTTGAAAAGTTGTACGATTTTGAATCGTTTGAATCAAAGGTTGGCGCAGCGTAACTGCATAAGAACGCGAATAAGAAGTAATATCTAAACGCTCAAAAACTGGCTCGATAACCTTGTTATCCGTCCAACTATAGTTAAAACTCAGCGTCCCATTCCGAGGGCCGATTGGTACTGTATAACGCCAATCCCAAACATTACTCCCGTCTGTATTAGCATAGTTAAAACTAATACTATCTCCCAAGCCTAGTAGATTATCTTCCCGGACTTCTAAACCTCGTCGAAAACTGCCGACACTGGGAGAACGACTATTATCAAAAACTAATTGCGTGCTAAACGTCGGTGCTTCTTCTATCCCGACAACTAGAATGCTTTGTCCCGACGCTGTACCATCACCCAAACTAGCAGAAACTCGCTGAATTGGTGGTGCTAATTGGAGAAGTTGGAGCGCTTCTTGTAAACGATTAATATTGAGAGGTTTAGAAGTTGCTAATTGCAAGCGCGATCGCACATAATTGGGATTCAGTCTTAATGAACCCGGCTCACCTTCCTCTGATACAAGGGGGACAATACGAATTTCCTCTAATTCCCCTTCTATTACCTCAATAACGATAGTTCCTTGTTGATTTTCTTGGGTATCTTCAGGAATAACAATTTCGGCTCCAGAAGTTTCATAACCGAACTCCGCATAAAAACCAGCAACGCTACCAGCAACTTGTACAAGTTCACTGAGAGACAGTAAGCAAGGGTTATCTTCATTAATTTCTCTTAACTGCCTTGATTCCCCATTATTACTGCAAGTAACTCTAATATTTGCAGCTAATTCGTCAGTTGAAAAAGCTGTATTCTCTGTAAATTTAAACTGAGTTACAGTAATAATACTCTCTGACCCAAAAGAGTTGGGTATGTTTATGTTAGGAAAAAACTCAAAATCAGGGGGAGCAGGAACTAGCCCTGGTTGTGGCTCTTGTATCTCAAAAGGGAAACTTGAGTCAGGATCAAGCTCTTGGGGTTCGATAGCGGGAATTTGAGCGAGACGGGAGTGGGGAAATGGTGAAGCCACCGCCGGAAATGAACGGCAACCATACCCCAGAAGCAAGAGTAATAATCCCTGGAGAGGAAGTAAAACAGTAGAAAAAGTAAGGGGTAGATGCATTAATCCAAAAGGATTTAGCTGAATGTTTAGGACTCATAGATTTTCGGGATACAAAACTAAGATTACACTACAATCTGTAATTTTGTCTCAATTTTCTGTATCTCAATATCGAGAATTTTGAGTAAGCTGACCTGGATACTGCTTCCTACTGAAATTTATAGACCTTGAATATTTCCTTTATTTTGGCTAATTCGCTTGTTCTAAAAGCTCTTGACAGTTCATCAAGTTGAATCTTTCTCTATCTTGATACGAAGGCTCAGTCCGACTTAATTCGGAACTTCTTTGTTCGTTGAAAGAAACCCAAGGCGCTTCATAATTACCACCGAATGGTTCGCTAGGACTTATAGAATATCCCTCTCGTCCCCTGTTAAAATATTTTATTGCTACATCTCGGTCACTTAACTCACACCGTTCGCTAGTGACTTGATTTCGATCTGAAAAATACTGGGGTAATTCTATCTGAAAATTATTGCGAATATTAAACGTTACAGTTCCATCAACGCCAAATCGAGAACTAGCTGTCGTATCACTCTTGGGCGTATCCACAACGCGATCGAATAGAAAACCAAACACACCGGCTGCTGTAAACTGAATATTGCCCCCGCGTCCTCCAATGGCTGTGGCAATAATATCACTATCCTCTGAGGGAAATGCCAAAATCAAACCACCTGCGGTTAGTGTAATATTGCCGCCATCTCCTGTTCCCCTTGCTTCGGCTCGAATATCGCTGTTAAAGCGCAGCAGAATTGAATCTCTGACCCAAACATCAATATCGCCGCCTGTTCCTGATGCTGTACTAGCATTGAGTTGTGAGTTGTTTCTCAAAGTCAGCGAATCGGCAATAATCCTTAATACGCCACCGCTACCAGTACCCGTACCACTAACATTGAATTCTGCACCATCTTCTAGGGTAATCGCCCCACCTTCAACATTAATTCTTAAACCGTCTGCATCCCCAGGGCCTTGATTTTCAAACAATATAGCTCCTTCGCTTCCCACATTGATTGTCTCAGCGTTAATTTCAGAGCCACCTCCATTACCATTAGAGACTGTATTGGATATCTGTGCGCCGCTATCCATACGAAGGCTCAAAGCACTAAATATAAACTTTCCAGCATTACCGTTGCTTTGTGTATTGAAGAAAATGCCTCCGGGAGTGCCATCAGCCCTTCGTCCGCTTATGACCGCAGAGTCATTAACTTGCACTACAAAATTGGGAGCTTGAGATGAGCCAGACGTACTGGCAGAAATACGAGAACCGTCTTCCAAAATTAAGGTATTGGTAGTCAATCTCAAACTTTGAGGTGTACCGTTACTATTAGATGTAAATATTAATTCTGAATCCCTATCTAACGCTAATATGTCAGTTGTAATAGAAACTGTACCTGATTGTTGGCGGCCAAAGGAAACCAAACGGGCAGTGGCACTACGTTGAGTAATCGTCCTCGCAGAAATATCTATATTTCCGCTTATTCCTTCCTCACTTCGGGTTAATATACCTGCAACATTCGATGAAGCATTTTCAAAAAAGGAAACATCACCTTGAGGGGCATTGATAATAACATTTCCACTCGGCTGATTATTCCCTGAAATACTCCATATATTGCTAATACGAACATTTCCTTTATGTGCATCTATTATGATGCGATCGTTATTATCACCAGGAGTACTGGATAATGATACTGGCCCAGCGGAAAATGCTACTAGCGACTGAATTAAACCAGATGTTGTGTCAATATCTCCCGTTTGACTTGTGATAGTAATAGATTGTGGTTGCCTTTCGACTGCTCCATATCCGGTTATAATATCTCCTACTCGGATATTACCAACTGCTTGAATATCTATTTTTCCGGCAAATGATATTAAGCGTGTTAAGCCAGAAGTTCCAACAATATTTGGAACTCTTGAGCGATGAGTCGAATCAATGTTACCACCACTAATGAGGGTTATGTTACCACCCTTCACTTGGCTCGAACTACCTCCTCCATTCCCTATATTAGACGTTATAATATCTCCTGCTGCTTGTAAATAAATATTCCCTATAGTACCACCAAAAGAAGTAGAACTTAAACTACCTGCGCTGGTATCAATTTTTCCTTGGTTACTAATAATAGTAATATCACCAGCATTAAAAGGATTTGTTGGAGATACAGAAGGATTATTACTAATATAATTGGGATCGATCGTAAAACTCTCAATATTTGCTGTTGTAATATCTCCTGAAGCATAAAGCCAAACAGAACTTCCTGGAGCGGTAAGACTCCCCGTTTTCGTATTAATATTACCCAAATTAATACTACCCGCTTCTATTGTTATCTGTCTTCGGATGGGTTGATTTTCAGCACTTCCCACAACAATTGTATCGCGCTGATTCATCGAAAACGCACCACCAGCACGAAAAATAATTGAGCCAAGTCCTCTTTGAAATGTCAGATTATTATCAGGAAGATCGCTAATGGTGATATCATTAGCCGCTTCTAAGATAATGTTAGCGTTGCCATTCAAAGCTTCTAGCGTTCCTTCAGAAATAAAGAATGTGTTACCCGGACTGTCTCCCTCAAGAATTTCATCGTCAGCGAGTTCGTTATCATTGAGTCCCGTTCCTGCTGCACCCGGTACAATGACAATATTTTCTGGGTCAAGCAGGAGAGTACCAAAACTGCCATTTACTGCACTGACATCCACCTCTCCTCGAAACACTAAATTTTCTTTGCCCGATACCTCGACAAAGCCACCATCACCAAAATCCGAGCCTCCTGTAGCACTAATATCCCCATAAAACCCTGCCACTTCATCAGCCCAAACAATCACTCGACCGCCATTTCCGCTTTCAATAGCATCGGCATCAATGCGAGAATTTTCATCAACAACAGTGCGAGCAGCATTGAGTAAATTGCCTTGACCGCGATAATCGCCGCCGACTAAAACTGTGCCACCTGCTTGTGTCCCAGTAGCATTAATGTCTGCATCGAATAGAGCAACTCTGTTCCCCAAAACCTGCACGTTACCGCCAGTAATACCACCCACATTAACTTCCCCAGCGACAATACTGGTTCCATTGACGACTGGTATGCTGGTGTCGGTTTGAGCCAAACGAATATTGCCGACCGCATCGATGACTACGCCCAAGTCTCCCCCACCATAACTGTTCAAGAGTTCTGGGAGGGTAAGCGGCTGTGTTGTCCGATTGGCAGTGGGTGTTTGAGGTTGCCAACGATCGATAGTCCCACTAGAATTTAGCTGGGCTTGACCGCTTTCTGGAACTGCCATCACAGTAACATTACCTTGAGGAACGCTCAGTGTACCCGTGTTGATTACTGTTCCGCCTACTAAAGACAGACTTTGCGCTTCGGGAACAGCCAGATTACCTGCATTGACAATCGAGCCAGCTTGCTGCCCTTCAAACCTTAATCCCACCGGGGCTGAGGCACTAACAGTGAGGAGAGGGACTGCGCTAGGATTCGTCGCGCTAAACTGACTGCCATCATCAAATATAAAGCTATCAGCAGTGCTGGCGACAAAAGAACCTTGAATGTCTAATTGAGCATTGGGGCCAAAGAGAATGCCGTTAGGGTTCAGGAAAAACAAATTGGCATTACCAGCCACACCCAAAGTACCCAGAAGATGCGAAGGATCGTTGCCAGTAACGCGACTCAAGATGTTTTCTACTCCTGGGGGATTCGCGAAGTAAGCAGCGTGACCTTCACTAATGTTGAACTTGAGAAAGCTGTGAAACAGATTCGCGCCGCGTGTTGCACCGCCATTGATATTGACTTGTTGCGGATTGATGGGATTGATTAATGAACTTTCAACCCCCAAGCTATTGTCTGGGATGATTTCTTGCGCTTGGACAGGGCTTGCGACCCACAAGAGGGGTAATGCCATGACTATTTGACCCAGCCAAAATCTGGTATTTTTCCTCATTTCTCCTGGTTATTCATCGGACAGTTAACAGGCAGTAAGTTTTCCTGACTCGCGATAGCTACATCATTAGAACTAACTTCATTAAAAGAAATCCAATCTGGAGTGGTTGTATTGCCATACCAAAAGTTTCGGGGGCTGATTTTGAAACCACTGCGCCCCGTTTCGATATATTCTGTGTTGGCTAAGTCACCGCCAGCAAAACAGCCTAAAGTAATATCGGACGCGATCGCGCTCTCTGGCAAACCCTCCAATCCCCGTGTCGGGTCTACAATAGGTGCGTTAATGTCAACAATGCCATCCACCCCAAACTCAGAACTAGCAGTAATATCGCTAAACAGTGTCAGACGAGGGCGAAACTTCAAGCCATAGATGCCTTGGGCTGTAATAAAAATGCGCCCCCCATTCCCCAAAAACGCATTCGCCGTAATATCACTGTTTTCCTGCCGTACAGCCAAAATAAAAGGAGCATTAATAATAATATTGCCGCCATTTCCTCCCGCTTGTGCCGTTCCTGCTGTTGTCGAAATGCTGCTGTTTCGTCGCAACAGAATATAATCCCGAACATTGAGGGTAATATTTCCCCCTTCACTAGAATCAGTTTGAGCAATGATTCGTCCTTGATTGTCCAGGGAAATAGAGTGGGCATTAACATTAATGTTGCCCGCATTTCCTGTAGCGTCTGGATCGAAGCTGGCAATGATTCCGAAAGCCAAACCAAATCTTGGCAAGTTAGGAACTCCCGAATCGGCTGCTGTCCCGGCGGCTACAGTCACTTTTCCACCATTACGAATTGCCAACTCTGAAGTATTAAGATTCAAATTTCCCGCATTCCCATCGCCAAAAGCTTGAGCATAAGCACCACTGGCAAAACCCGTTATCCCCACACCATCAAACTCAATAGATTCAGAAGCATTAACGGTTAAATTTCCCCCTTCCCCCAAGCCATAGGTAGAAGCCGATAAACCCGCACCATTCTGAGCAATTAAACGACGAGTATTAACAGTTAAATTACCCGCATTTCCGGTATTAAAAGTATCAGTAGACAAACCACTCGGAAAACCCGTAGCAGAAGTACCACTCAATTCAACAGATTCAGAAGCATTAACAATCAATTCACCGCCATCTCCAGAACCCGTTGTACCTGCGGCCATTCCGGCTCCATTACGCACAACAAATCGTCGGGTATTAATGATTAAATCTCCGGCAGGTTTAGCACCCCCGGTAGAAGTCGATAAAGCCGAAGAAGTATCGCCATCCGCAGAAGTCCCTAGCAGTTCCACAACATCAGCATTGACGATCAGGTTTCCTCCCTCACCGTTGGTTGTTGCTCCTGTAATGATTCTGCCACCATTTGTCAGACGAACTAAGTTAGCATTTAAACTAACATCACCTCCTCTACCGTCACCAGAAGTATCGCTGCGAATAAAATTACCATCTCCATAAATCCCAGCATTACTGTTAAGAGTTACTGCACCACCAGAACTATTTCCTGACGATCTCATATCGCCCAAAAATATATCGCTGACAGCATTGAAGGTAATAGTACCTCCATTTTGATTAGATAAAGTATTGATAATTCCAGCAGTTGTATTAATATTGCCACCACTACTCAAGCTAACATTGCCACCTTGAGTTTCTATGACTCCCTGGGTAGTAATATTGTTAGTCGCAGATAAAATAACAGGGCCTCCTGGAGTTCGTAAGTTTCCGGTTGTGATGAATCCTGCTGATCTATTACCGGGAAATGCACTACTGACTGGGGTGTTGATATCTCTGTTCGATTGATTAGAAGCTGTAATATTAATATTGGTTATTCCCCAACTTTCATTATCAATTCCTTCAAGTTGCCTAGGTGTCGAAAAATTAAATTGAATCCGATCGTTAGAATGAGGAAAAGATTGATTCAGACGATATACAGAATCCATGGAGCGAAGATTAGAACCAAAAGCATATTGATAGCCGAGGGACTGATTTTCATTAGCTCCAGTTCTCGCTACGTTATTAATCAAATTTGTCGGATTGTAAGCGGCAGGATAGGATTGGGTAGAAGTTTGAGCAAAAGAAGCATCATGATTACTAAACGTTGTATCAACTAAAGGGCTTTTTCCGTTAATATCTAACTGCCAACGATCGGGACCAATGAAGGCATTAGAAGTAGAGTTTCCATCCCATGTTTTCAATATATACAAATCAAAGAAAATATTAAGTTCCTGATGTATAGGTAAGTTGTTGATGTTCAAACTAACAAATTCGTTACTAAATTCACCTAAAAAAGAACGATTACCATTAGGAGTTTGACTTACAGTAGTATTCGACCATTCCGATCCTGCCTGTTCTGTAAAGTTATTCCAATAAATAGTAACTGGATTTCTCAACTCATCAACTCCAGCGCGTAAAATTAAAGCGGGACTACTTCTTAATATGTCGATATCTGGGTCAGTTCCCAGTGTTAATGAAGTGTCCGGCCCTGTAATTGTGATATCTCCTGTAGTAATACTCCCCATCGATTCGATTTTTAGAGAAACACCCGTATAGTTTCCTAAAACAACATCACTCATTGAACTAATAATCGGGTCATAAAGACTGACAAATTCTCCGGGTTCTCCTGAGAGATTGAGAACTGAAAACTTCCCTCCTGAAGTGAAATGAGCATCTCCAGAAACAATACCGTCACTGACCAAATTTAAGTTTCTGCCACTTTGAAACGGAGTTTGACTATGATTGAGAGCCAGGATATCAATATTATCGTTACCTTGAATATGAAGATTTCCGCCTGCTTGAGCGAGAAAGGGTATTGTTTCACTATCTCGGATTCGGACAGTATCTTGGGCTAACAAGTTTAAATCGCCTGCTGTCTTCAGGGTTGACTCAACAAGAGTAAGGTTATTCGACGCAGCCAAGGTTGCTGTTATCGCTTGGAGAGTATTTGAATTAGAAGCTCCAAGCATCGCAATGTCTCCAGCTTCAACGGCATTGTCTGACCCTGCTAAGACAACTTGTCCTGTATCTGTTACTTGTAAGCCTAAGTTTTCAATATCATTAATTCTGGCGAGTAAATCCGATAGCGATGAAGAATTGGGGCTACTCGGTAAAGTAGTAATGGCAATTTGACCGTTCGGTGCTGATAATTGACCTGTACTAACGACTGTTTCTCCAATCAGTTGTAAATTGCGACCAACTTCTAAATCGCCAGCATTGACAATCGCTCCTTGGGATTGTCCTTCCCAGCGTATACCCACAGGAGCAGATGTATTTGCAGTTAGTAAAGGAGCGGTTTCTGGATTTGTGGCTCTAAATTGACTGCCATCGGCGAAAATAAAGCCATTAGCAGTACTGGCAATAAACGAACCAGCAATATCGAGTTTTGCATCAGAACCGAATAAAATACCGTTGGGGTTGAGAAAAAAGAGGTTAGCGTCACCCAAAACGCCTAACGTGCCGAATAGGTAAGAAGGATTTGTACCTGTGACACGACTGAAAACATTTTCGATTCCTACAGGATTAGAGAAGTAAGCTGCGTGTCCAGCTTCAATATTAAAATCGCGAAAGCTGTGAAATAGATTCACGCCGCGAGTTGCACCGCCATCAATACGCTCTGTCTGAGCATCGAGGGGATTAACAATCGAGTTTTCTGTACCTAAAGTGTTGTCGGGAGTAATTTGAGCATTTGCTGTCGTGATGTAAGTCGTTGCATTACAGGCTACAGCCGTACCGAGTATCCAATGCCATAGTTGATGATTCATCGCGATCGCCAGTGAGTTTTAAGCTGGTTGATAGAGTATGCTCTCATTTTTCTGCTTTCAAATAAATATATGCGATCTAACTAACTCTGAATGCTCTAATTCAGATATTTTTTAAGGTTTTTTCTAAACTTTTGTAAAGCTTACGGGCTTCTTGCGTAACCATAGTGCGTAATAACAGAAGTATTAGTAAGAAATGAATGTTATTTCGTACTGAACACTTTATTCCATTGAAAAGCGCTCACTTTGTCTATTAATCTAACTATTTAATGAAATTTCACTGTTTTAGAAAATTCTCATGCTAAAGCCAATCAAGCAAAATAGACTTCTGCATTTGTTCGAGCAACCCATTCAGTTAATGGTACATTTCAAACCTGCTCAAATGTCTCAACCCAATATCAGCGTTGAAGTTGCCCCCAAAGCCAGTGATGAAGTCTTACCAGAAGATGCTCGTATAGAAATCTTAGATGCAAAGGGAAAGGTTGTGATGTTAGCGGTAGCTTGCGGAACTCAGAAATTAACCCTTGAATTTAGTGGTGAAAAAGGAGAACGTTTTGCAGTAAGAATTAGCTTTCATTCGAGGTTGTTACTACAATCTTTCACAATTTGAGGCAGTCGTCTTTTTCCGGTTAGTCTTCGAGAGATTATATTCGTCGGAGAAATAGACTGCGTGGGGCAATACCTTTTCTGGCTATTTCCCCTACGAACGCTTAGTAGTACGCGATCGCGATTCCCATATACCAACATTACTCAATAAGCTAACTGTGGCGATGCGGCACTTTATTCTTGGCTGAGGTTTACCATCAGTACCTTTTGCGGGGTTACTTACAAAACAGGTATCATAAGTTAACTCCTGAAGGTTTCAGAAAGCTTCACAGTATTTTTTAAACCATGAGTTCATCCTCTCAAATCCCAAATTATGTCCAAGACCTAATGGCACTTTATCTCAAGGTCGCGAGAAGACCCGCGCCATAAGTGAGGTTGGCGACGGGATGAATCGCGACCCAAAAACCAACCTTTTCAGGTCTATCTTGTTCCTCAATGTACTCTTTGCTGGCTTGTCAATAGTTACCCCTCCATTTGCGATATACTAATCAACAGTCTAGCACTCAGGGTTAATGTTTACCTCTCTAAAAATCAGGTTATATCCCAACCCAGAACAGCGCCTTCAACTCTTAAAAGAATTTGGGTGCGCTCGGTTTGTATTTAATCGGTTTCTTGATGAGTGGAACAAGGCTTATGAGAAAACGGGTAAAGGATTAAGTTACACAAAATGCGCCAATCAATTACCCGCGCTTAAGCAAGAATTGCCTTGGTTAAGCACAGTCGCCAGTCAAGTATTGCAGCAATCGCTCAAAAACTTAGACACAGCTTTCAAAAACTTTTTTAGAGGGACAGGTAGGCATCCAAGATTTAAGTCGAAACACAGAAAACAATCTGCAACTTATCCTCAAGGATTCAAACTCAATGAACGCTCTATTAAACTTCCTAAACTGGGTGAAGTTCGAGCCAAAGTTCATCGAAAAATCAAGGGTAAAGTTAAATCCGTCACGGTTTCGATGACTCCATCGGGCAAATACTTTGCTTCTCTCAGAATTGAGTTACCCGGAGAATTTCCCGAACAATCAACAGAGGGAAAAGTTATCGGTATTGATTTGGGCTTGGATGCCTTAATCGTTACCAGCGATGGTGAAAAGATTAAACCTCCCAAGTTCTATCGAAAGTATGAAAAGAAGTTAGCAAAACACCAGAAGCGATTATCTCGTAAAACTAAAGGTTCCGCTAACCGAAACAAAGCCCGATTAAAAGTCGCTAAAATTCACAACAAAATTGCCAATTGTCGAAAAGATTCTCATCACAAGCTTTCACGCAAGCTAGTAGACGAAAACCAAGTCATCGTGTTTGAGAACTTAAATATAAAAGGCATGACTCGCAATCATTGTTTAGCGAAATCAATTAACGATGCGGCTTGGGGATTGCTACAAACTCTAACCGAATATAAGGCTAGGGAACAAGGGAAAGTCGTTAAGTTTGTAAACCGATTTTTCCCCAGTTCCAAGACTTGTAATTGTTGTGGGCATCGAGTGAAATCAATGCCTCTACAAATCAGAACTTGGGAATGTCCCAACTGTAAAAAGTTGCATGATAGAGATATCAATGCAGCTCGGAATTTGCGTGACTATTTCTTAGCGTCAGGAAGTGGCGTTTTAGCCTGTGGAGACGATGTAAGACCAAAGCTGGAATTTATTTCTGGTAGAGGCAATTGTCATTGAAGCAGGAAGCCCACGCCAAAAGTAAAGCGTTGGCGTTGGGTACTTCGCGGGTCTCAAAATAAAAGATTAGTAGATAAAGTAGTTTTTTACGAAAAAGTTAAACCCAATACAGATTTAGAACAGGTAGCGTTGCGTTACCATCAAAAGTTTGTGGGATCGTATTAGCGGCAAGATTGGCTTGATGGCTGGGAACTTATTTATAAACGTCCTGCTGGCAAACAAGGCGATATCATCAATGAATTTGAAGCAGTTTATGATGGTTTGGAGAATGTATGGGAGTGGCTGCTTAGTCCCCTCAGAAATGGGGATTATGAAACAGCACCCCGAAAATTAGCAGTAGCTTATAATGGGCCAGAAGTTGTTGATTTTAGAATTTATCATATTGATGATAATGATATCTTGCGAGGACGATTAGTTCTCGGCTATCGTGCTAATGGCGAAACGACAATTCTTATTCTTTTGTATGGGTAAACTACCAACTTTTTGATTGAAGAATTGAGCATCATTTTCCCCATCAAGCCGTTAACATCACTGCCATTGCTGCCACTCCAAAAACAATCATCAAAGCCGCAGGCATGGCTTTGCGCGTTTTAATCAGACGGATAACAAAAGTAACAACCAAAACGCCCGTCACCGCGATCAGGCGAAGCCTGCCACTTTGCGATCGCGACCCACAAAGCCCAAGACTGACCCAAAAACTGTAATATACCACTCAGAATTAGAATAATCCCACTGATTCCTCCAGAAATCAAAGAAGGTTTGCTTTTGGCTTTGATATAACCCCAAATCCACCCCACCAAAGCCAACACCCCATAAAAGAAAGTCGCCCAAACTGCACTCATCATCTCTCCGGTCAACATCTGTTACCATTATCGGTTAATTGTCTCTTACCGTTTCATGCAATACTGGCTGCTCAAATCTGAACCCAACACTTACAGTATCCAAGACCTCAAAACAGACCAAACCACCCTTTGGGATGGCGTTCGCAACTATCAAGCCCGGAATTTTTTACGGCAAATGCAAGTGGGAGATCGCGCTTTCTTTTATCATTCCAATACCAAAACCCCCGGTATTGTGGGACTCGCACAAATCATCAAAGCCAATGTCGTCGATCCCACTCAATTCGACCCGAACAGTCACTATTTTGACCCCAAATCCACACCCGAACAACCCCGTTGGCATACCGTAGAAATTGAGTTAGTCAAAATTTTCCCCAAAATGATTTCTCTGACTACCCTAAAAAGTCAGTTTACAGGGGATGAATTTCATTTGGTCAGAAAAGGCAATCGTCTGTCTGTGATGCCTGTTGCTGACTCTATTGCTCAGTTTATCCTCCAAGCGTCATCAGTAAGGGTTGACGATCGGAGTTAGTCGATACGCTTTTTAGGTTTTGGGGTTGTCTTCTTAATGGGTTTAGGAATGGGTTTTGATTGAACTGTTATTGTTTTTACGGGTTTGGGAGTTGGTTTTGATGTCGCGATCGCGCTGCAATTTCTGACTTTATCAATAATTTCTTCAACTTGTTGAGAGTTTAAACAAGGGGAAGCATTCGCAATAACCTGTACTAATTCCATCGCATTCGTTAATACAGGTACAGAACAATCTGTTGTCCCAATCCATTTGGCAATCGGAAAGACAACGGGGGCAGAAATCAAATCTTGAGCAGGAGAAAATGAAGGTAATTGTTGAGATAGCCAACGATTAAAAGATTTTTGATGGTAAACACTTTGAGCAGTTGGACTATCAGAAATCGGTAGCCAACGATGGCGATCGCGACGTTTCCATTTATCCTTGTACGCACTATACGATCCCTTCCAGGTTTTGACCTCAATCAGAAAAATACCACCCGGGCCAATAATGAGATGATCGATTTCGGTCAATTTCCCTGAAGCTGTCGGAATCAAAGCATTATTGAACATTGCCCAAGTATCGGGTAGTGCCTTGAGCAGCATTGAAATCAGCCCTTCTCCCATTGTCCCTTTGATCTGATTGCCCAACTGCTGAAAGTCAGAGATCATCGCTCCAAAATCGCCTAATATCCCGCCTCCCAAAGCATCATAGGTGGCTTGACGGCGATCGCGCACTTTTCGATCGACTTGTTGTTGAAAGACTATCTTTAGCTCTGGCGATTGTTGGTAGATTTTCATGAGGTAGCAGGATTGGGCCGTAAAGAATGGCGCAATGAATAGGTTTTCAAAAAGAGGTTGTGAGAAAAAACAATGCTATTTTTACAATAATCTGAATTTTACTGACTAAAACAAAAAGTTATGTAACGATTTTTGGGTATATCAAAGGAAACAGTTTGTGCGATCGCGCCTATACGCAAATCTCGTATCTCAGTTTTGCTGATAACGAATTAAAGTGCCTTGTTGAATTAAACGATTAAACACTTGGGCGATCTGAGCAGCGAGATCGGAACTATGTACTAACAAGCCCATCTCCATATTGAGAGTAAGAGCATATTCTGTTAGATTCGCACTGGTAATAAAGACTTGTTGATGATCCGCGATCGCGCCCTTGATGTGCAGCAATCCTTCTCGTCCGCGATCGTCAACTAGACGGTGTTCGCGAGACCAGACGTAAAGTTCAATTTGCTTTAAAAGGTCTGGATTCAATACTGTTGTAATCCCAAAAGGAATTTTCTCGGTTGTTTCAGGAATTTCTGCGATCGCGCGAACTCTAACGCCCCGGTGGAGAGCGACTTTTAGGGCTTGGACAATTGTAGGAATTTTGTACACAGCAAAACTAATCAAAGTCAGATCAACTTCAGTATTCCGAATTAACTGCAAGAAAACCTGCTCTGTACGGCGCAGGGGAACTTGTCCGGCTTCGGGGCCAGTCCACACTAACTCCACCTCTAAAGCTTGGTGCGTTTGATGATACGAATAAGCGCTCGCTTGTAATGCTGCGGCCAAAGTAACACTATTCCAAAGCGGAGTAGTTGATTGCCACAATGCCAGTAAATCCTGGACTTGGCGACGAAATACGGGATTAGGAAGTTGCCGTAGAATTTGTTGACTCGCTACATCGGGAGGAGTATTTGCCAATTGAGACAAATAATGGGTTAAAGTTGCCAAAGCCAACGGTGGCAACGTTTGGACAACTTGATGAATTTGGGCAAGAAGGAGATCGCCCATAGTATCAAACAAAAAAGGCTAAACGATCGCCCTGTAAAGTCGGAATAAGCGTGCTGCGATTGAGATATTGATTTCCTTGTTCGCAGGAGGTTTCAGGGACAAACGAACAAGCATGACAACTTGCCCAATGCAGAGATACAGCCCGATCTGAAGGCGTATGTGATGCACAAAGGGGGTCGGAAGCACAGATGCGTATTTGTTCTAGAGCTTGAGCGACATGATAGCCCAAAGTGTCAGGTTCTCCTAAACTAACCAAGCCTCCCAAAGTTCCCTCACTATCGGGGGCTGCGGTATAAATGAGAATTCCGGCCTGAAACTTGCCTTCATGAGATGTTGCGGTATAAAGACGCTCTCTTAAACTTGCGGCATTGTAACCGCACTCTAGAGTAAATTGACGCATCAAAGCATGGGAAAAAGAGTGGATTAAAACATAACGTACCGAACGACGAGGGATTTGCGCTGGGTCGAGATCGCGGGCTAGACACCAGTTGTGATGAGCTTTTTGAATGTCTTGGTCGTGTTGTTGTACGGCTGGGCGTTGTTCCCATTGCGCGATCGCGTCTTCGGAAAATTGCAGAAAAATTCCCTCTCCTTTGACCTCACTGGCAGGTATCCACGACGGAGCCGAACGACTCAAAGGAGCGCGATATTGTTGTGGCACTTGTTCAATTTCAACAAAATCCCCAGGAGATTGAATGCGAGTAAAACCGATTAAAGCCCGCACTTCCCTTAGTTTTTCAACCAGCACCGTTTGAGTAAAATAAGCCTCATAACCCGTTGGTGGCTCAACAGAACGCAGTTGGAAATCTTGGGCATTTTTCTGGGGGTCAGCTTGGATGAATGTTTCCCATTCTGGAGTTTTGAGGTCTGTTGCCAAAGTTGTCGAACGATTGCGATCGCGTTGACCCGCTTGCACCGCCTCCCAAATTTCTGCCGGAGTATAGCCAGAAAATTCTTGCAACAGTCCCTGAGACTGCATGGCGCTAACAATAGCCTCTAACACTTCTACACTGCTCGCTTTGGCAAAAACAGCAGCATTTTGTTCAACTAATTGGGCAAGTTTATCAGACGAAGACGGAATAGACAAAGCCGAAAGCGTCATGGCAAACCAACTATTAGAAGCCCCTAACAAAATTCCCTTCATTTGGCGATCGCAATGCTCGTCAAACTGTCGTAAATGAGGATGCCGACCTCGACACCGAGGTAAATTCTCCTTCCCCAATTTACCAAAAGCATCGGATAAACGCCGACTATCACGACAAGTGCGACATTTCACCATAATATCGGTAGCTGCCCCAGAAATGCCGTATTCTGTTAACTGTAAAGCACCATTGCAGTCTTTATGGCCGCGATGTACAAAATATTTCCAGGGAAAATCATCCAAGTGACCTTGTTCGCAAGCCACTAGAAAACGAGCCGGAATTACCTTGGGCGGTTTCTGGGCTTTACTACAATTTTTATGTACATAATAAGTCCGGTCGAAGCGATAGGGATTACTTTCCAAGTCAAAAAAGCCCGAATGTAATGGCGCGAGTAAGCGACAGCGAGGACACACCATCCAACTCGGAAAAGGAGCGACGGGAATGCCAATACGAGAAGCTTCATCTTTAGGAGTTGCAGCACTTTCCCCCTCAGAAGGAGTTGGCGGAAACAGCAACCGTTTGACTTGCATTCCTAATTTGTGTTGAACCGCTATGAGTAACCGTTCTTCAGACAGTTCGACGGTGTAGGTTGTATCCCAATCTTCTAACCCCATAATCATCACTGACAGATTGGGAAGATCGGCGATCGCGCCAATACCGTAAGAAAATAAGATTTGACTAGGGCGGAGTTCGCCAACCCGATAACGAGAGTTAGAATGAACCATAACAAAATTAAGTTAAAAATTACGGTGAAAATGATTGTAAAGCTGACGAAACTCAGGACATCTTTGCTGTACTGTTGCTGCTTCAATCATCAATAATAAAGCGGGAGTATGAAGCCTTTTAGAATAAATGGGTAAGTTACGTTCTCGATCTTCTAAAAATTGAGCTGATTCGATCAAAGCCTCTGAAAGCTTCTCGATGCAACAATCTCGCTGGGAATCATATTCGCTAAATGATTCTGGATCGCTAAAAGGCATATTTCTTTCTGTACTTAACCAGTAACGCATCCGTTCGTGTCTACTTCTAAAATCAGGATGCTGTGCAACTGAACGATCCCAGTCTGCGACGATCCAAGCCTCTATTTCGGGTGCGGCGAATCCCACAAAAGTCTCAATTTCTTGACATTTATCAATGCTAGAAACACTTTGTAGAAGCTTATCTCGTTGGGTTTGAGCATTTCTACAATCTAAGTCATCCAGAATTAAAATTGTCTCACAAGCACTGGGATTATATTGAATATCCTCAAAGCTACTCACACCTCTGGTTTCGTCAGTCGCGGTCAGACAATTTTTTAGAAATTGTAAACAACTAATAAAGTTACTTTTTCCAGAGGCATTAGAACCAATAAATATATTTAAGTTTCTCAGATATGTTTGACCTGAACTCAGGTTTTTATAGTTTTTCGTACTGAGGAAGCCTAGCATTAGAATTGACTAATAGGTTTGAATTATTGACATCCTCTCCCGTTATAACGGCGAGTGGAGTTTAACGGGAGATTCCTACTAGAACAAGTTTAATGGCTTGTACTCTCGGAGAAATCGCATCATTGCTGAGTTTTGATCGAATCCATGAGCTATCGATACTAGATGCAACGATAATCGCTTATGAATCACTTAATTCAATATTAAGGGGCATAGGTTCGGGTAAGCGGTCATTGTCTTCATCGGGGGGAAAATCTTGCAAAATTAAGCCTATTGTGGGTTCAACGTTGCGTAAGGAATTGAGACAGGTAAATTTTTGCCACTGTACTCGGTTTTCTGGCGCTTTAAGAAGGTCTACCTCTGTCCCACTTCGTTTGCGGGCTTTGTAAACTAATGTGCCTCCCCCCGGACGATTTTGGGCTTGGTTGAGCCAGACATCAAGGATAGCTTGTAACTCATACTGTAGGCGATCGCCCGTGGGAGCATCTTTAACATTAGATGCTCGTTGCACAATGGTATTAATGGCATCTTGTATATAGGGATGCGATCGCGCGATCTTTCCCGCTTCGTGATTCCCATTAAATTCTGTTCCCGATAAGCGCACCAAAGCCACCAAAAGCGCACTTAATCCCCGTGACAAAGCCCCCGGCGCAAAAGGAGTTACAGAAAGGGCTTCAACGTGTTGGTAAAAGGTAGCGTGATAATGCTCGAAGCGCTCGTAATGGGACAAATCTCTCGGTCTTGTCCAGTTATACACCGTAATCACTAACCCCGGCGCACTCCGTCCAACCCGCGAGGTGGCTTGAATATACTCGGCGGTGTTTTTGGGCTGTCCGCAAGTTACCATCAGTCCCAACCGTTTGACATCCACCCCGACTGAAATCATGTTCGTTGCCAAAACTACATCTAGGGGAGATTTGCGAGTCAGCTTTTTTCCTTGACGGCGATCAGCTTTATTTTGGGCGGTTTGCTCCGGGTCAAAGGGTGTTTCAAGCCAATCTAGGATTTTAGGGATTTCTGTCGAGCTTTTACGCGAAGTTAATTCTTCTAGCTGTATATTCCGACGTTGAGCAAGACCTCGATTTTCTAGCTCATTTTTCTCTAAACGGGTGCGAATATCATCTTCGACCAAACGCCGAGTTCCCCCTAATTCTCGCAGGGAGTTGAAATAACCCACCAAAGTCATCCAAGGATCGACTGCTTGGCCATGGCCTTCATCGCGATAAAGTTTCTGAGAAGCCCCTAATGCTGCGACATACACGCGAATCAAAGCAGCTTTGAGACGACGACCCGGAGCGCAAATTCCTAAATAAAGACGACCTGGGGTAACTTCACTGGGGGGACGTTGACGGGAAAAGAAGTTATCGCCAATATCCAGCCCTTGGGGGGGAAAAACTTGCAAATTTCGTAAAAATAAGCTGTGGACTTGTGATTGAGCTTGTTTGATGGTTGCTGTAGAAGCAATGACTTTCGGACGAACAGCTTTTCCTTTGACTTCCCAAGTAGCCAAGCGATCTACCGCCGTTTCGTAGAGTCCCACCAATGTTCCCAAGGGGCCGCTAATAAGGTGTAACTCGTCTTGGATAATCAAATCTGGGGGACGTAGGGGTAGAATATCCTTGCGGGTTTTAGCGGCGGGAAATTTCCCAGTTTTGTTGTGGCGATCGCTATCTTCTAGATCGGGAGAACGATACCCATGTCGCTCGCATTTACCGTTGACTTGGCCAAACAACATTTGTACTTCCCCTTTCCAAGGCATTTGAGCAAACTTATCGACAGTCGCAATTAATAAAGTGGGAAGGGTGCGATAAATTTCTTCATCCACGACGACGACGGGTAAGCCTTCCCCTTGCGAAAATTCACATTGACCGAGTTTATCGCCGCATTTAATGAATGTGCGTCCTCGTCCTTTTTTATAAGGCTCTACCGTCAGATGTTTTCCTGGGTCAATTACCGTACCGCACCAAGGACAGTTGGTGAGTTGATGGGGTGTCCCTCCGTGATAGTTTTGATATTGACCTTTGCTTTGTTTAACAAATTCTTCGCTTTGGGTGGTGTAGTTGGGGGTGCTGTTTTGACCAACCCATAAGCCGATGCGGATGGGTTCGTTTCCCCATTGTGCTGAGTCTTGACGACGCAGATGTTCGCAAGCACAAATTAGGGTGGTTGCTCGTTGAAACTGTTGTAGGGTAAGTAAGCGCAGGGTGTAGCGCATCAATACTGCTACGCCGTGTTCGCCATCTCGTCCGGCTACGATTTTTTGCTTTCGTCGCAGACCAATGGTATAAGCGGTTAATCCGAGATACGCTTCGGTTTTGCCTCCCCCGGTAGGAAACCACAATAAATCGCAGATAGCTGCAATCGGATCGCTGCGATCGCGATGATGGAGATCGGTTACGCTGGGTAGATTGAGTAAAATAAACGCCAGTTGGAAGGGATACCAACTCCGGTTTTGAGGACGGTTGATTTCATCTAATGAGGGGGAGTTGTTTCCCTCGGAGTTGCGCCGTTTTTGTTCGGCATAAATGCTATGTAGCCGTTGTTGGGCCATGGCAGCATTCATAAAGCGAAAAGCCGCGATCGCGTCGTCATTCTCAAACAAAAGATCGATCCCCGCTTGAATGCGCTTGAGGGTCGTTTCGCAGTCCGCGATCGCCTCTTTGGCAACGGTTTGATAATTTTCTAAGTTTTCCTCTGGATCGTCGAGACGTTGGCGTTGTTGCTCGATCCAAGTTTGGTACGCCGTTACCAAGGGTTGAAGACCTGCTTTTAACTCCTTATCTGAAGCCTTAGCCAACACCTGCATATCTAGAACTAATCCGGCTAATTCGGGAATTTCGGCGGCTGTGGGGGGTGTGGTTTGCGGAACTTCGTAAGTGGGAGCAACTTTCGTTGTCAAACAAACGGCTCGTCGGGGATGCGATCGCGAAATTTCGGCATGAACCCCAACATGATGCCCCACGGCAAATTCTACAGAATGACGGTACAGCATCGCCATCTTTTCTTGTTCATTTTTCACCAAAGGGTCTAGATTGTTGGTTGTGCTGGGTAAAGATTTGGCAATGAAAATATCGGGATAATCTGGGTCAGCCGACCTGACTTGCAATTCTGGTTGAAATAACCAGGTTTGCTTTGACCGTTGCTTGGTTTCTGTTTGATTATTGACCAAAAATAAACTAACCAGCCAGTCTCCCTGACTCGGTTGCACTTGGGCTGCTACATACACATCGGCGGATACATCCTTATCGACGACCCAATGAAACGGCTCATCCACCCCCAACTGCATTTGTGTTGTTCCTTGGACGGGATAACGCTTCCAAACCGTGTTTTTGTCGCCATATTCGCTTTTCTCACGGTTATATTGACCCCATTTGGCTGTAATTTTGAGGGCTTTGGCTTTCCCACCGATCACAAACGTCATCCCCAACGAAGATGGAAACATCGTCAGCTTGGCGGTTGCGGTGGTATCGGTTTTGCCTTCTTCGGTACTATCAACTTCTGTATTGGCTAACTCATCTTGTTGTTCGGGTTGTTCTTCGGCTCGACTCACCCGATGTAACGGAGCCAACACCCCGATAAGATAGCGGTCAGTTAGGTATTGTTCGTCAACTTCTTCATATTCCCCTTGGAGTGGCCCCTGTAAATCCTTGAGGATCATTTTCTCTAATTTGGCTCGTAATTGATAAGGTGATGTGGCGATCGCGTCGGTTAATAAAGAAGACTTTGATTCGGATGGGAGGGCTGCGGTTTCCTCTTGCTCGGAAACCTCAATATCTGGGGTGAAATCTTCAGGAGTGGTTGCCAAAGATTCTGGGGTTTCTGAAGCCACGGGAGACTGCCATACTTGCGCCTTGACTGTTGGTTTTTGGGGTTTGGGCGATCGCGTCGGCTTGGATTCTACCGTCTCAGGTTGACTCTCGAAATACTGACAAACCGCGTCTACAATATTGTCGGCCATTGTTTCATTTGGATCCAAACAATCGCTATCAGCGCTAATATCTAAACCCGCTAACAACACCGCTAAATGTTCTCGATCTGCCGATTGTACTGCACTCCAATCCAACTCAACTTGACCGGCTTTCAGTTGTTGATTAATCTCAGCTAAATCGCGATCGCCCGGTAATACAGGAGGAAGTTTTATCGTTGTCATGAGGGTTTTATTAAAGATAAAAGCAGAATTAAAGTAAAAGCTTGACATCCTCTAAAAGGACGGGGTTTCAAACCCATATTTTTCGATGAAACAGGTTTTTCTCACATCATTCCTTATTTTTCACCCTTGCTATTTCGTCCTCTCCCAAGTTCCATAACTGGGGGTCAAAGTCGGTTAAAAGGGGACTTTCATAATCGGTAGAAATCACCACTAATAATGCTCGCATGGCTCTGGTCATGGCTACAAATAAGCTGCGACGCTCTTGTTGATACAGTTCGGATAGAGCCGCTTCTGGTGTATCTTTGGGGATATAGGGAAAAGGACTATGACCTAAACCCGCGATCGCGACAATAGGAAATTCGAGTCCTTTGGCGGCCTTCAATGTCAAAAGCTTGACTCCCTTCCAGTTTAAATCCAAATTGCGACTGCTCATATAACGAGCCGCAAGCCCCTGATATTGTAAAGCTGGGACTAACTGTTGTCCCGCCGCTTCACTGGGAACTAAAATCGCACAAGCCCCAAGCCCCAAGCGAAATTCACGGGTTGCGGTGCGGCAAAAATGACTTAACAAAGCTGCCTCATCTCCCCGATTTTGTACAGCTCGTATTGCGGGAGGCGGCCCGGTGTGGATATACTCCCGTTGGTCAGCTTCTGAATCAATTTTTCCTTCTGCGAGATAATGACAAGCCGCTTCATTAATCTCGCGAGTCGTGCGGTGATTGGTTCGCAGAACCCCCGTGCGTCCCACAAACTTCAAATCCTGGTGAATATCCTGCCAGCGAAAACTACCGCCGTAAATAGACTGATTAGCATCTGCCGTGATAAACAGCCGATTTTGGGCTTGACACAGTTGTATCAGCAAGCGTAAAGCATTGGGGTGCAAATCCTGGGCTTCGTCAACAACCACCCCATCATAAACCGGGGGATTGGGCATTGTACGAAGGATATTCAAAGCGCGAGTGCGGAGTTGTTCCCAAGTTTCTAATCCCTGCTGTTGCAGTTTTTCGTAGAAGTTTTGGCGCAAATGCCAAATAGCGCGACGTTGGCTTTTATTAAGCCCTAAGACGCGGCCTGGCCGTGGCGTAGTGAGATATGCTTCTAAGGTGTCAATCTCTCTGGCTTCGATGACCGTATTAATTTCGCTGAGGAGGTAATCTAAGCTGAGGCGTTGTAGGGTTTGGCGATAAGCCAGTTGTTGTAAGCGATTACCGGGTAAAGTGTCCAGGGTTTGAGCCAAAGCTTGTTTTAACAGTTGATGTTGTTGTTTGCTACTGGCCAGGTTGGGCTTTTGGGTGTAGGTTTGAACGAGGTTATACGCGATCGCGTCTACAGTTTGAACTTCTACTTTTGAAGCTGCATCCCCCAACAAATTCTTCAGCAATTGCTCGGAAAAAGCAACCAAAGCGTTAGTATAAGTTGTAAACAAGATTTTTGGCGTTTTTTGCTTTATTGCCGCGTCTGAGTCATTCTGAAGCGACTCTAGCATAGCCTTGACCCGATAAAGTGCGATGGTACTTTTTCCAGTTCCCGGCCCCCCTTTGAGCAAAGTTGCTCCCTGAGAATTTAGCGCCCAAGTCACATATTTTTCCTGTTCTGGGTTGAGTTTCAACAAAAAACCCAACAAATTCCCTTGTTTAAATTGTAGTAAATCAGCCGTTGTTCCTGTGACAAAGCTGGGTTGTTGCAACACGCGGTCAAAATCCGGGGTTGCTACAGCATCAAATACCCTCTCGCGCAACTCATCGGGAATGGGGGCTGCGATTAAATCATCTAGAGTTTGGCAAGACGACAACGCCGCAAAACATTCGGTGGGAATGCGTAATTGTTGTAAAAAAGCCTCAGTCAGTTCGACCGGAAGGAGAGTAGATGAAGACGAATCATTTTCTGAAGGTGAAGTTTCAGAGATAAAAGTTGAAGTCGCAGAAGCATTTTCTTGCCTTCCCCCTTGATTAATAGGTGTCAACAATTGCTGAGTTGTCGGGATTTGATATACATCCACTGTTACGGATTCTGCGACTAATTTCTTCCCGTTATAAACATCCTTACGCTGGTCTACTCCTAACAAAGACACCCAGCCATTACCGTAAGTGTAAATAATGCGGTAATCGCCACAGCGAAGGCGATATACTTTTCCCCTATAACCATGTAAGCGTTTTTTGAGATTACCTTGGGTTTTCGGATTGTCCCGTAGCAACTCAATTTTCTCTAAAATTTGGGTAATTTGCTCTTTGGGAACTCCCAAGAGTTGATTCGTAAAAGTTGGCTTGTGGATTAGTTCAAAATTCATAGGTTCGTAGTAAGCCCTTCAGGGCTAGATGGGATAAGGGCTAAAGCCCTTACTACAAACGGGTTCGTAGTAAGCCCTTCAGGGCTGGATGGGATAAGGGCTAAAGCCCTTACTACAAACGAGAAATTACGAACTGTCGTCCCACCCTGTGCCGTAGTCTCGGACGGGATATCTCACCCAACAATCCCGCAGCCAGTCTCGTCCGAAGTCTTGTAAGTACCATTTCACGCTACTTTGCTCCCAATTATAAGGAGAAGTGGTATGACCGTGTTTAACTGGATTGTAATGTAAATAGTTTAATGTCGTGTAATAATGCCGTTCTGAGCGAATCATGCGGTCTGTGTAGCGATACCAAATTTTACGTCCTGGTTGTTGGTCTTCTTGATTCCATTGGCGGGATATTTTGCCGTGGATGCGGTTGAATAATCTGCCTAATTTTTTAAAGTCGTTGACAAATACTAATAAGTGATAATGATTGGGCAATATCACCCAAGCCCGAATTTCTAATTTTTCTTCGGTAAATCGTTCAAAAATCAGGTCAAGTAACTGCTGACGACGGGCTACTGTGGAGACATGGGGCTGATGTTGATAGCAAGCTGCTGTGAGTAAATAATAGGTTTGGAAATTTAGGGGATGAGGCGGCGAATGGGCAGGAAAGCCTTGGGCTAAACGTTCTGCAACGAGTTCTTCTTGTTGTTTTTTACTGAGTTTGCGGTAGTTGTACATTGTTTTTGTTCTTGATTTGTTCTGTTCCGTTCGTAGTGAGGGCTTTAGCCCTTACTCAGCAAGCCCTGAAGGGCTTACTACGAACGGGGTGAACGGGATTTGTAGTGAGGGCTTTAGCCCTAACTAAGCAAGCCCTGAAGGGCTTACTACGAACGGGGTAAACGGGGTTTGTAGTAAGGGCTTTAGCCCTACTCAAGAAAGCCCTGAAGGGCTTACTACGAACGGGGTGAACGGGGTTTGTAGTGAGGGCTTTAGCCCTAATCAAGCAAGCCCTAAAGGGCTTACTACGAACGACGAACGGGTTTACTACGAATGGTTTACTACGCATCTAGAATAAGCTTTGTTGTCCGGGGGGGGTGTTGCTTTTTTTTGACTTCGCTTGGGTTTTGCTGTTTTTCGGATTTTTCTTACCTTTTTTGTTGTGTAGTCCGGCTTCGACTTCTGCGGCGTAGCGGTCGTGGTTGAGTTGTAGGAGGCGGTCTAGGACTTCGCGCCTTGCGTCTTCGCTGATGGTGTAGCGGAGTCCTTGTTTGGTGTCGTGGAAGTCGTGGTTGAGGGGGAGGTCGTCCCAACCGTAAGCAGCAGCAACGGCGGTGTCCATCTCAATGTGGAGTTGGCGGAGGGTGAGGATATCGGGGGCGGTTTCGTTGGGGTCGTGGAAGCGGTTATAGGTTTTGGTGAGTCCTTCTTGGCGGGTTTCCATGATAGTTTGGCGATGGGTATAGTATTTTTTGCCTATCTCTTCTAAGTTCATCAAGTTCGTAGTAAGCCCTTCAGGGTTTGTTTGAGGGCTAAGGCTTTCGCTTCGAGGGTTTGGGGTTTCGGGGAAGGGGAAGGTTTCAAAGCAGTCTGTTGGGGTGTATTGAGGTCTAGTTTCTAACTTGTTGCCATATGCTAAAACCCATTCCCAATGAATTTCGCTTTGTAATAAAGCGTATTCTCTCCACGTTTCAATTGCCAATACAACAGTCATGTGACTCATAACTAAGCCTGGTTTGTAAAAGACTAAGCTATGATGCTTACTGGTTAGAGGATGAACTAAAACTCGATCCATATCCGCGATCGCGTCATAAAGTTCTATCGTAGGTCGAGTGAAACGCCACCATATTTCACGACGTTGTTTATTTTTATTTTTTGCCCTCTCAG
The DNA here is from genome assembly GCA_000380225.1 of filamentous cyanobacterium ESFC-1. GTDB lineage: Bacteria > Cyanobacteriota > Cyanobacteriia > Cyanobacteriales > Spirulinaceae > Jaaginema. The sequence goes on along the minus strand of KB904822.1, from coordinate 64,312 downwards.
GCTTAACCTTTTCTTCTACAATTGCTAAACAATCAGGATAATCCGCCGCATAGGGCGCACCTTTGGGCTTTTTCGGGTCATCATGTTCTGCATCCAAAGCCCAATCAAAAAAGTTAATTACCCAACGACTCGGAGACTGATCGGAATTGGAATTAAGGTCTTGTCCATTGAGATAAGGAAACAACACATCTTTATTTTTGGGGTCTTTTGCAATTAATGCTTGGGCTTCCTCTGGGGACATCGTAAATCCCAATCCTAATATATTGGAACCTTGAAAAGATTTATTGGCATTTGCTACTAACCGATAAGGTTTTCCTACCGCTTGCCCAGGTTTAGTTAAATAAGGTGTAATTCCCTTGACAACCTTCTCATCTAAAACAAATTTCCCTTGCCATTTCCCTTGACACAGCCAAACATAAGCCACTTCCAACGCCGCACTTCCTTCCCATTTCCGACTCGGTACAGCTTGATAAATCGTTCCCCCGTTCGCTACCATTTGGTCTAACCCCACTTCTCGCGTATCTCCTTGAGCGATGGTATTTGTTGCCACTAAGCCGAATGTGCCGCCATCTCCGATTAACTGTTGACCTTGCAAAAAGAAATAAGCGCATAAATCCGCACTTCCTCGCTGTCCCTTTCCCAACCATTCCACAATATATTCCCGATAAGGAGTCCCCAACGCCCCTGTAATTTTCTGACCTCCCATAAACGGCGGATTCCCCACAATTGCATCAAATCCCCCCTTCATCAGGTTCGTAGTAAGCCCTTTAGGGCTTGCTTGAGCAGGGCTAAAGCCCTCACTACGAGCCTTGTTTGTAGTTAGCCCTTTAGGGCTTCCCTCCCCAAACACTTCAGGAAACTCCAACTCCCAATGAAACGGGCGTAACCCCGCCAAATCCGGCAACAATTCCCGGTCTGACTCCGACACATCCCCCCGACTTTTCGCCACCCACAGCAACCGTTGTCGCAGGGCTTCTTGTTCGGTTTTATTTAAATCCGTCAAATAACTCCCCACCAACAAATCGCAGCGATCCTTGAGTTCTTTGATTCTGGCATTCGCTTGAGCCAGCAAATACGCCTTTTCCTGCTGGTCTTGGGGCGTTATCACCGTTTTGGCTTCAATTTGCAAGCGCAACTTAATCGCCTCATCCACTTCCTGACGCAGTAAATGAATCCCCACATCCAACTGCTGGCTTTTGTCCGAAGTATCCAAATTCCAGAAATATAACTGTTCTAAGCCAATTCCCACTAAAGAATCCCCACATTTGAGGGCATGATCCACAAAAGTAAACGGTTTATCCTTTTGTAATGTTTCCAGCCACAAAGACAACTTGGCCATTTCCACCGCCAAGGGGTTCTTATCCACCCCATAAACACAGCGTTCGGCCACAATTCGCTTGGCCACAATCAACCGTTCTGTAGCATCTTCTGGAATCAAACATTCTTCTGGCCGCGACTGAGACAACTCTCCTTCTGGAGTCACCACTACCCACTTCTTCCCATTCGTAGTAAGCCCGTTCGTAGTAAGCCCTTTAGGGCTTTCTTGGTCAGGGCTAAAGCCCTCACTACGAACCGGGTTTGTACTCAACCCTTCAGGGCTTGCTTGTCCCTCACGACCAAATTCTGCATTTTCCCACGCTTCTACCAAGCGTTCCCCCAGATAACGACACACCTGCACCAAAAACGCCCCAGACCCCATGGCCATATCGCACACTTTAAGCTGTAATAATGCCGAAGCCGATTTCAACTGCCATTGTTCTCTGGGCTTTCCTGCTTTCACTCCTTCATAAACCAGGGGTTCGAGGGTATGACGCACGATTTCTTCAGTTAAACTTTTGGGAGTGTAATGGGTTCCCGATTCTCGTCTGTCTGTTCCCGCAGTCACATAAACGCTGCCTTCAGGAATAACCAAAGGATAACCAAAGGTATCTTCCCGAATCAAATCCGCAAAGGGAAGCACCCGTTGACATAAGGCTTCATCATTGCCACAAGCAATGCGTAAACGCTGTTCTGCGCGAATATCCCGTTGCGACTCACTACGAACGTTCGTAGTCAGCCCTTCAGGGCTTTCTTGGTCAGGGCTAAAGCCCTCACTACGAACCTTGTTTGTAGTCAGCCCTTCAGGGCTTGCTTGAGTAGGGCTAAAGCCCTCACTACGAACACGAACGTTGATGCCCTTTCGTAAAGCTGACTTTGACCGTCCCGTTTGGGTTTTGAGATAATCTACTGCCACTTCAACCCCCTGGGCTAAAGCTTTTTCTAATTCCGTCAACGGCACTTCTGGTTCTTTGTTTTTTGTGCCAATTAATCCGATAACTGCTGTGGAAGCCCGAACTGCGGTATGGTCGAGTAAGCCTTCGTAAACATGACCGATTTGTTCGATGTCCAACGCCCGAAAAGAAAGGCGACGGGCTTCGCTACCCCCACCAGGAACGCTGATTTGAAGCAGTTGCAAGGCTTCGAGGAGGTGTAAAACGGTGCGATTGTTGATGGGAATGGGTTGCGCTGCGACTTTGCGCCAACTGCCTTGGGTGCGTCCTTCGAGAAAGGGGTATTTGTCCGGGTTGAATAAATCGCCGCCATAAGCGGGTAAGCGCAATAAATCGTGGTTGATACCGCCATAAACTGCCCGAAAGATGGCTAGGAGGCGACACCAGGCATCATAGCGCCGTTCGAGGATTTCTTCTCCGTAACTGTCGGCGGTTTCTCGCAGTTGTTCTCTGAGGGTGGATACGGCATAGTTTTGGTCGTAGAGGTCATCTCCTAGCAAAAGTAAGCCTTTTTCTTCGGCGGCTAGGAGAAAGACTAAGCGCATCATGACAAATAAGGCGGCTTCGTAGAGTTCGCGATCGCTTATATTAACAAGAAGGGCGCGATCGCGGTCTTGGTCGATTTTATCTAACGATTGTACCAACACTTCCACCGCCGTTCGTACCTGAAACCCCAAACGGTCTGTAACTTCTTGTTGGGCATCTTTGCTGCGGGCTAACAAGGCTTCTGGGGTTTCGTCTGCTTCTACTGCAAAGAAACGCCGCACTCCTAACAAACTGTGAAATGCCCGCAACGTCAGCTTTTCTTCTATCCAGAGGTTGCTATACCAAGAAATATACCCCGTGGTTTCACCTCTGGGGGCATTGACTAACATCCACTGTTCCCCATTGGTCAGCAATCCCAAGCGCACATTGCATCCATGCAATAACTCCATCATTCGCGTTGCCGGGGATGCTTTCCACCGCGATCCCTGCAATGGTTTTTCTAATGCCTGATTCGCCGGAACCAATTGTACCAACAACCTCGCTTCGCTTGTAGTAAGCCCTTCAGGGCTGGTATCAGGGCGACGCGCTACTACCCAATCGGGGCGCAATATCTCTCCATACTCAGCCGCCTTTAGGGTTAGCTTGGTGGGAATGCCTTCATCTCTCCACAACACCTCATCGGGAAATTCTAAGATTTCCTGCAATACCCAATCAATCCAGACGCGATGAATTCTGCTATCGGGCTGTAACCCTTGCTGATTATCCAGCCATTCTTCATAGGCTTGTTTTAATAAGCGAAACTTTTCGGAATCATGGGCATCTAGCCCTTGGGGAAAAGCATCGAGCAATACCTGTAAACTTAAGAAAGGCCCGGAAGCTTCAACCAGGGATAACCATTCAGCGTGATGACGAGCAGTAGACATAATATTAAAGGAACTTTGTTTGTAGTAAGCCCTTCAGGGCTTGCTTGAGTTGGGGCTTCAGCCCTCACTACGAGCGTTTGTAGTAAGCCCTTCAGGGCTTTCCTGTGCAGGGCTAAAGCCCTCACTACGAACTTACGAACTGACGAACTTATGAACTCAGGAATTTTTGGGGAATTAAGAACTTAATCGCTAAAGGAAATAAGCGGGATTCGGGATGGGCAAAGCGATCGCGAATAGCTTGGGATTCCTGCTCGATTTCCCCTGGAATTTGTGCTACCCTCGCTTGTAAACTGTTACGGTTGCGCTCAAATTGCTCTTTTTCGGGATTGCTAAACAACTCTAATTGCTGCGGTTGTTCTGCGGCTTCGAGTTCTTGTAAGATACTTTGCCTTAGTTCGGTTAAAATTGCTGTAATATCAGCCACTTCTTTCTCACAACGGTCTTGGAGTGCTGTTTGTAGTGCCGATGTCCGATCGGCCATTCGCGCTTCTAAGGATTTGAGCAACGGTTCGTTATAAGTATCCCATAACGCGACTAACCGCTTTTGCATGGCTTCGGGTACGGCAATATCCCCTCTCACCGCCCCTAATGCCTGACGAATTTTCATCATTTTTAACCGATTAAATCTACCTTCTTTAAGGATTCCCCCGGCGGTAATCACTTCCTCATGCAATCGCTGGGAATCTCCCCCTAAAATCAACAATCGCCCATAAGCAATGACTGCCGGATAATCCAAAATTTCCGAAGAAATCACTAAGGCTGTGACGCGATGCAGTTTTTTGTTTCCCCCCCGCGACCAAACTTCAGCCCGCAGCAATCGCAAACACATTTGTACTAAGCGGTGATTGAGATGCACCAATACCACATCATCCCGTCCGTGGGCGAGGTCGGGGTCAAAGGTAATCGGGCGAATTTCTCCGGTGTGGGGATGGGCTAACCCTTCACTACAAGCAGCCCAACTGCCTTTGAGGGGAGGCAGGGTAAATAAAGACGAAGTAGGAGAAGTGTTTGGCATTTTTCCCGTTTCAACCCACTGATTTTCATTGATTCTTGCCAAAGGTGGTTGTTCGGCTAACTCCAAGCCAATTTCTACCACCGCCTGGATATTGTCTGGGGTGAGATGAAGATTAGAACGAGTTTCTTGGAGTTGGTCGCGGAGTTTCTCGATTTGTTCTCGTACCTTGCGCTCAAACTTTAACAACCGTCGCACCGGTTCTGCTTCTCGTTCGGCATAAGTGGTATCCAGGGTAAAACGCCGTCCTAACATGGCTTCTTCGACTTGGGCGGCGATGACGGGCCCGACTTTCCCCAAGTCTTCGCGAATATTGTTGACTTTTAACGCTGCCCGCATGAGAAATTCTAAGTCTCCTTCAATTTCTCCGGGTTTGACTGTGGTGGTGTCTTTTTCTTGGTAGCCTTTCCCCACAAAGTGATAAATCATCACTTGGCTGGCTTTCTGGCCGTGACGGTCAATCCGTCCGTTGCGCTGTTCCATGCGGTTCGGATTCCAGGGGATTTCGTAGTGAATCAAGCGAGAACAGTGGTTTTGTAAATCTAAGCCTTCTGAGGCGGCATCGGTGGCTAATAAAATCCGTACTGGGGAAAGGTCGGGACTGGCTTGAAATGCGGCTTTAACTCGTTCTCGCTCCTCGGAGTTCATGCCCCCGTATAAGGTTAATAATCGCTCCTCGGCGGCAAATCCTTGGGCGGCTAAGAGATCGTACAACCATTTCTGAGTGGTGCGATACTCGGTAAAGATAATGGCTCGTTCGGTTGACCATTCTTGGTTGGGACGCAGATAGGTTTCAATCCAACTCAGCAATTCCCTGGCTTTGGAGTCGGGTTTTCCTTGGGCTTGGGTAGCCCAGGTTTGGAGTTGAGCGAGACATTGCTGTTCGGTGGGGCTGAGTTCCCGAAAAAGTCGGGAAGTCTCGGTGACGGCATCCCCAGTGGCAGTTTCGTAGAAGTCATCGTCGGCAAAGTCTTCTTCGACTTGCTCTAACTGACGGCGCAAAATGCCCACAGTCGGGGTAGAAAGGCGACGAGGAGAACTGCGACGACTGGTTTGTAGGGAGGTTTGGTGTTGTTCGAGGGTGGTTAAGAAAGCCGCCGGGCAGGAGAATAACCGCTTTTTGAGCAGTTTCAAGACAAATTCGGTGGCGTAAAGTTCGGTATTGTCTGAAGCTCCTTGGCGACGCAGTTGGGTGTATTCTTTGAGGAGTCGGTTGGCTTGTTGTTCTTCGGGGCTGTAGTCTACGGGAATTGCGGCTAAACACCGTTCGGGAAAGCGGGGTGTGCCATCCCATTGCGGCGGTAATTCGGATTTGAGTCGCCGCACCATGACAACTTGGAGTTGTTTGCGGTCGGGGGAAACACCTCGGGCAAATCGTTGAGCATCTAGGAGTTCTAATAAGGCGGTAAAGCTTTCGGGATAGCCGTTGTGAGGGGTGGCGGTGAGAAAAAGCTTATGTTCAAAGTGGGGTTCAAGTAGGCGAATGGCGGCGGTTCGTTGGGAGTCTACGGCATAGTTGCCGCTTCCGGATGGGGCGACGTTGTGAGCTTCATCGATAATAAGCAGGTCAAAGCGACGGGGATAAACCGATTCTCCTGGGGCGGGTAGGACTTCGCGAAATAACCGCAGGGCGCGATCGCGTTTGAGAAAATCAATAGAGGTGATTAATCGGGGAAAATGCGTCCACGGATTAACGTGTAATCCCCGCCGTCGCCGCAGTTGTCCCATTAACTCTCGATTCACAATCCGAAAATCTAAGCCAAATTTGTCCCGCATTTGCTCGTACCACTGCACCTGTAAGGCTGAGGGACAAACAATCAACACCCGCCGGACGCGCTGACGCAACAGTAGTTCTTGGGCGACTAATCCGGCTTCAATGGTTTTCCCTAAGCCCACATCATCGGCGACTAAAAGATTGACTCTGGGCATCTGAATTGCTCTGACTACGGGGTCGAGTTGATAATCTTCGATGTCAATCCCACTGCGAAATGGCGATTGGATGTTGCGAACATCTGCTGTTGATGCGGCTCCCCAACGCACTGCATCTAAGAAGGCTTCGAGCCGTTGCGGAGAATCGAAGCCGTTGGGAGAGGGCAAGGCCATTTTTTCGTAAACTTTGGCTCCGGGTTCTAATTCCCAAATAACTTGGAGTTCTTCTCCGAGGGCATCGTCTTCTACTGAAGTGAGGGTGACAAGGTGCTGCTGTCGTGTCGTGCTGTTGAAGCGGGTATCTTGGGGAAAAGTGGACGACCGCACATCGTTGACCACAAATCGACGACCTCGAATTTCGGCGAGTTGTCCTTGTTCGGGAATGGTAACGATAAGGGTTTCGGTGGCAGTGCTTGTCATTTTTGGGAAAAAATCTCATTATTATTATTCAAGCAACTGGGTTTCTCTGATTGTGACGAATCCCTGGTTTTGTTTATATTTGTTTACAAATTAGGGGTTGGGTTCAACAACAGTTATGGGGAGAAGAATGGCTGTTGTATCTCGATTTTTGTTTTCAGTTCTCTTAAAAAACTGTAAAGTTTCTCATTTAGCTTGAAAAAAGCTGTCAAAATAGACGAGTGTCCCGATGGTGCAAACTTCTTTTGCTGCGGTAACAGCTAAATTTTGGATTCTCAACCTATGTCCAATCCCTCGAAACCTTCTCCCCGTCCTTCTGCTACTGGTAATCCCACCCTTAAGGAATTGGTGGGGATTCGGACTGAGTTAAGAAAACTCAATCAAAAAGTGCTGGAATTAGAAACACAGCGACATTCCCAGAAAACCCGCAAGTTGAAGATTTCCGATTGGTCGGGGATATTGCGACAATACGGTCAGTTTATCGCTGTGGCTTTGCTTTTGTTCGCGATCGCCCTTATCGTTTTATGGGGGTTTTCTGGACTGCACCGCGCGATCGCCCGAACACCAGCTTTGCAATACGAATACGATGTTATTAGCCCCGGCGATCTCGATTTTACCGCAACCATGAATCAGTACGGTAGCGAAGGATGGCAAGTTATCAATTGTCGTCGGGCTATGGATAGCATCACTGAAGATTACAGCTACGAATGTATTATCTTTCGTCCTCTTACTTCCGATCAATAATTCCCATAATTCTATGTTTAAATCGTCTTTGTTCGGCTTTATTTCTCTCAGTTTGGCTGCCTTAGTTGCTCCCGTTCAAGCCACACCCAATCAGCTTATTTCTCCCACATCTTCATCTCTCATTGCTTTGTCCCAACAAGGCTCACTCAGTCCTGGAGACAATCGACTCAGTGATGATAGTTTTTATGATAAATATACGTTTGATGGTCGAGCCGGACAAGTTGTCATTATCGACTTACAAAGTTCGGAATTTGATACTTACTTAATCTTGTTAGACCCCCAAGGCAATAAAATCGGCGAAAATGACGATGTTGAAGATAATAATACTAACTCTCGACTTATTGTTTCACTGCCCCAAACTGGCGTTTATGAATTAATTGTGAATGGTTATGATGCCAGTAGTCAAGGTCGTTATCGCTTTGACTTAGATCGCTTCAATCGCACTCAATCCGGCGATGTAGAAGACTTTGTTGCCATCAAAGAAGTCGTTTATCAATGGTTATCCTACACGGATTTCCCGACACAATACTTCGATGGTTTTGACTTTGTGTATAGTGTTGAAGATTACGCGATCGCGTCTTATTCATTTCGACAAGGTGGCGGTCAAGCCCTGCTACACGAACGTTATGGCGCTTGGCAGTTTATTATGGGAAGCGGTGGCTCTATTCAAGATGCGAATTATTTGATGGATTTCGGCGTTCCTCGTAATATTGCCGAAGAATTAGAAGCGGGGCCGGATATTTAGGTAATACAAGTAACAGAAAAGTAGCTAAAAAGACAAGCCTTTCTGTAACAATAGCTAAGGACTGGCAAGGTAACGCCTTGCGATCGCTTTATCCCACTTACCCATCAACCTAAAAATTGTGACCACTCTGATTCCTAACACCCTTCCTTCCACAGCCAGTCAAGGAGAAAAGCGACTGTTTCGCTTACTGCAACAAAAACTCCCCAATGACTTCTTGGTTTGGTACGAACCCATTGTCCAAGGTCGTTATCCCGACTTTATTATTCTCGGCCCCCACTTTGGATTACTCATCATCGAAGTCAAAGGCTGGTATCCTTCCCAAATTCTCCAAGCCAATCCTGACAGCTTCAAAATTAAATACAAACAAGGAGACCTCGAAACCGTCCAAAACCAAAAGTCTCCCCTCCGTCAGTGTAAAGACTATCTCAATCGCCTTCTCGATAGTCTTAAAGCCTATCCTGTTTTGACTCAAAATCAAGGTCATCATCAAGGACAACTTGCCTTTCCCATTGGTATGGGTGCAGTTATGTCCAACATCACCGCCCAACAAGCCACGACTGACCCCTTAAACCTCAATCAAATTGCCCTGCTTCCCCAACCTCAAGTTGCCTATCGAGATGAACTTCTGGCTTGGCAAGACTGGACTTCAGAGCAACTCATAGAACGTTTGCAACAGATGTTCACAGTCAAGTTTGCCTTTGCTCCCTTAACTTCAGACCAAATCAATACCATTCGCGGTCTCCTTTACCCGGAAATTATCATTCAAGCCATTCCTGCGTGTCGTGACAGTATTCCCAAGGGTGAATCTTTACTCCCCAGTGCCACCATTCTCAAAACCCTCGATACTCGTCAAGAAAATCTAGCTAAAAGCATTGGAGAAGGACATCGCATCTTTTTTGGCGTGTCCGGTTCGGGTAAAACCCTAATTCTCATGGCTAGGGCTAAAATGCTGGCCCAACAGCATCCCCACGCCCGAATTTTATTGCTTTGCTTCAACGTCAGTTTAGCTTCTCACCTACGGTCTGTCATCCAAACAAACACTCAGAATGCCAATTATCCAAATCTTGAAATCATCCACTTCCACGGTTGGGCTAAATCTTGTTTAGGTTCTTTGCCAACCAACGTTCCTGACTTTGATGAAACCGTCGCTCGTAACTTGCTCGATTATCTAGCTGAGATGCCTCAGAAGCAAAAATGGGATGCTATCTTTATCGATGAAGCTCACACCTTCGTTCCTTCCTGGTTTCGCTGCTGTGTGGCGGCACTCAAGGACCCAGAAAATGGTGATTTAACCATCGTAGCTGATGGCAGTCAAAGCTTATACAAGCGAGACGGCTTTACTTGGAAACAGGTGGGAATTAAAGCCCAAGGACGCACGATTAGTAAAAAGTTCGACCTAGACAAAAACTATCGCAATACCCAACAAATTCTCAACGCCGCTTGGAAAATAGTTCAACCCGTTCACGAGCAAACCGTTTTGGAAACGGATGAGGTAACGTTTCCCGTGGTACAACCCACCCAAGCTTTACGACAGGGTTCTCGTCCAACCATTCATGTAGTTTCTGCTCCAGAAAAAGCAATTATCGACCAAGTGCAACGTCTACTCGCTCAAGATTACGCACCTGAAGACATTGCCATTATTTATTATCAAGTTAAGAAACCCTTGATGAAACAGTTATTAGCCAGTTTCAATCAGGCAGGTATCAAAACCTATTGGATTACCAAAGATAAAAAAGCCAAAGAACGTTACTCCGCGAACCTTCCAGGAATTAGGATTTTAACCGGGTTATCTTCATTGGGTTTAGAGTTCAAGGTAGTTCTCCTGATTTGGCTCGAACAGTTTGGCGATTGCGTAAAGTCTACCATTGGCAGTCAGTTAAAACGCAAACAGCTTTATGTGGCCATGACCCGGACACAAGAGGAGTTGCACCTTTTTAGCGACCCAAACAATCCGCTTTTGGCGGAATTAAAACAAAGTGAAGCTTTTGCTTGGTACTCCGATTAACGTCAGTTCGGGATAAGCTGAAAGCCTCATTGTCTCCTTGGCTGAATCCCTGAGTCTCTCGTCAAAAAGGTTCAAAAATCCTCTTATCCCGAATTCAGGTCAGATTAAATTCAATCAAACCCTAAATGCTGCACCGCTTGCCGTTTCACCGCCTCACCCCGGCGGTCATAACGAGCCGTGGTAGTAGGAGACGCATGACCCGCCAACTTCTGCACCGTGACAATATCTACCCCTGCATCGAGCAAATCGCTACAAAAGGTGCGGCGAAAATCATGGGGACTAAATGCCTCTACTCCTGCTTCCTCAGAGCGTTGCTGCAATATCCACAACACCGCCTGGGGAGTTAAATGGCGCAATTGGATTTGACCGCCTTTGCGAATCGGACATAATAACGCTCCAGGTTTGCGTCCTCGTTGTTGCAACCAAGCCTCGACATAATCAATCGCCGGGTTGGGTAAATAAACCGTGCGGTCTTTGCCCCCTTTACCCTCGCGGATGCGTAATGCCCCGGTTTCTTCTTTGTAATCGCTGAGAATTAACTTGACCACTTCGGCGCGTCGCAATCCCGCCCCCCGTAACAAAGCAATCAGCGCCGCATCCCGACCACCTTGGAGGGTTTCATCCTCGACGCAAACCCGCATCAATGCCGCAATTTCGGATTGGGAGAGAGCGCGACCCCGTAGGCGTTGAGCATCGCGAATGGGGGGTAAATCAATGGCTTCTTGATAAGTTTGAGCATCCATGAGTTTGAGACGGTGAGTTTCTTGTAATACCCTTCGCAATGCCGACATCATTTTTTTGACAGTGGTGGGGGCGCGGGTTTCGAGGAGGGTGGCTTGCAAGGCGGCGGTGTGATGATAGCGCAAAGCCGCCCAGTTTAAGGTGAGAGCATCGCATTGATTTTGGCTGAGGAGAGCGGCTATAGCGTTAAGGGCATGGGTCATGGTGGGACGAGACCCTGCCCCCAGAGAGCGCAAATAAACCGCCGCCGGATGACGGGTCAGGGGCAGGGGGGTATTCAGGGCTAACGGGTGTGCCTGGGGTGTTTGAGCAACCGAGGACGACATTTTACTTATGAGAACTAACCTTCTAACAAGTAATTATGACAGCTTGGGCTCGCGATCGCTCATTCATCTTTGTAGGGTTCGTAGCGTTGCACCAGGGCGATCGCTTCATCTAAAAATCCGTTGTACAGTTCAAGTCGATCGTTACTTTGTCTTAATCCCTCAAGACAGCATTTTTTAGTTTCTTCCTCGGGATAAAATGGTTGTTGACTCGTAATAAATTCCAACCTTTATTCCCAAATGCGCCTTTCTCTTTTTAACTTGACTTGGATTGCTGTTTCAGTCGTTTCTAGCTTAACCATTTCATTTTCATCAGTTCGAGCTGAAACCGATGTCTATGTTGATAACAACTGTCGCCAGGTGTCCGATTCTGTTCTTCAGAGTTTATCCGAGCCACCTTGGTTTCAGTATCAAAATGTTTTTTACGGTCGAAAATTCACAGCGAATAATGAAAATTACTGGCTGTATGCGGCTAGAACAGGAGATGGCTCGGTTCAGTTTTGTATTTCTCAACCCAATTTTGTCAATCCTCAAGTCATTAATGCTGACGAAATCAGTTACCAATTTATCGAAAGCATTAATCAAGCAGGAGATAATAACCCGACATTTACAGTTCGAGTGCGAGAAGGTCAGAATACAAACTCACCTTTTATCGATTATCGTTTAAATTTGAGTAATCCCAATCAACCGATTGTTACTTGAATTCGTCGAGGCTGTTGTATTAATTAAGTTATCCTCAACAATGGGGTGAAAATATGGCTCAAGAACCCCACAGCCACTTTCAAAAACGTCGTCAACAGTTTTCAGAAGTTTCAATTGAGTATTTTACTCATTCAGACTTGAACCATTTTCAACCCCTGAGTCAATCCGATGCTATCCTTCTTTTCTTGACCCAGTTCAACCCCTGAAACGCGATCGCGTTCCCTCGTCTTTCTCAACGCAATGGCGGTTTAACCCTCGTCGAACAAAGTGAGTCGGACGCATCTTTGCATCCCTTTCTAGAAGCTTTAAAAGAGCAATACGGCTATGAGTTTACTACAACCGAGGAAATCGGAGCGGCGACAGCCATTGAACAAGCCCCAGATGGGACGCTAAGGGCTGTAGCTGAACCGTCTCGGCGGGGTGGGGGTAGTGCTTTGACGGTGCGGTGAGTCGGAGGTGGGTTGATATCGGGATAGTGAACTTATTAAAAGCAACAACAACCTGGGGTTTTGCGATTAGAATACTAACAGGTTTCCTCTTTTTTACGATTCTCTAGTGTTAGTTTGGTGCGTTACGGCGGATTGGCATTTGTCCTATTATTTTTGAATTGTAGCCGCCTGACGCACCCTACAAGAGCTGGGGAGGTGGTTCTCCCGACCCTTCTATCGAAATCGACACTTTCAGCACCCGTTGGACGGGAAAAATTGAACCCCTTTATGGAGAAGACTACACTTTCTATACCGAATCTGATGATGGTGTGAAGTTGTGGGTGAACGACCAATTACTCATCGACGGTAGCGGTCATCATACCAGTCAACCCATTACTCTACAAGGGGGACGAAAGTACGACATTAAATTCGAGTACGCCGAATACGGCGGTGCAGCTCACACCAAGTTGTTGTGGTCGAGTCTCACTCAAACTAAAGAAGTTGTACCTACTACTCAACTGTATTCTCAAGAAATCACCCCTCCAGAAGAGCCACCTGCGTCAAGTGCCTGTATGACGCTACCGCCCTTCGTCCCTCTCTATTCTGAAACCTATACCTTCCAAACTCCTCCCAGAGCTATTATCAAATTGTGGATTGATGACGAACTCGTGCTAGATGGTGAGGAGAATTCCCCAGAGAATGGGCTGAGTAGCACGATTGATTTAGTAGCGGGGGAAACTTATACCCTGCGTGCCTGCTTCTATGGCTATCTTCCCCAGCCCACTCAACCCTCTGAGGGTAACGAGGACGACAACACCGGCAGTGGTGGTGGTGGTGGTAGCAGTTCTGGCAGCAGTTCCAGTGATAGTATTCTAGATAACTTTTCTTTCTGGGGTGGCAGTTCCAGTGGTGGTAGTAGTTCCGGTGGTGGTGGTAGTAGTTCCGGCGGTGGTAGTTCCAGTGGCGGTGGTAGTAGTTCCGGCGGTAGTTCCAGTAGTGGTAACTTCTTCTTTGATTGGCTAGGGATATCCTTCTCCAGTAACAGTCAGCCCAAAGAAATTCTCGAACTGGAGGAGAACGAACCCCAGCACCTTTCGGTAGAACTAGACCCTTTTACCGCACTGTTTTTTGACCGGGCGATTTTTGAGGAGTACAAGAGCGATACCAACACAACTGACGACGATACTTACGACCAGGGGAGTGGAGATTATCCCGATTCTGAAGGGGATACGGAAACGACTGACGACCTTGATGTCCGACCGATTATTACAGGATATGAGAACCACGGCCAGTTTGCCCTGACTCGTTCTGCGCCGAGTGAGGGAACGTTAGAGGTACAGGTTGAGGTAGATGGTCCCTTAGCAGATTATCTGGAGATTGCCTCTTCTAATTCGGTGGGCTTGACGAATGGCCTTTATTCAGTGAGCGATGGGGAAGAGTTTTCCATAGATTGGCAGCTTAAACCGCGCCAAGATATTACGGAGGAGTTGAGTCTTGACCGTCTCTATGGCTCGAAGGTGAAGATTACGGCGAAGGAAACCCTACCGGATGGTTCGACTACGACAGTGAAGCAGGATGCTTATCTTTATCGTTGGTTGGAGGTGGTGGCGACTGCGGACTCCGACTTCTCGACGGGGAAAACGGCGGCTTTCCATGAAAAAGAAGATTGGGGTTTGGGTTTGCTGACTCCTACTAAGGAAGTAAAGCTACATGTTCCTCAATCGGTCACTACCTCTTTTGTAGGAAAGAATTTAGAGTTTAACTATGGTGGTAAATTTCAAGGCGAACAAACTGCTGTTTGGGAACTAAAACCCATACTGCCACAAGTCAAAGATACTGTTGGCCTTAGTAACGATATTGTTAGTCTTAAGGTTGGTGGTATTGAATTTAACGACAAGCTTATTGCTGGGGTACAGCCTCAATCTTTTGAAGTAGATGTTGCTATTGCAGGATATCTAAGTACTACAAGTCAAGGTCCAAATAGAAATAATAACTATGCGAAAAATTTCGACAGGGATATGCTTTACTGGACTTATGCAGATTTATATCTTTTCTTCGCTGTCCCATTCCAATTAGATGTAGAACCAATTTTTGACTTAGGACCAATCTCCGCTATAATAGGGTACCATACAACTCTTCCTGATGGCACACAGGTGATTGCTCGAGCGGTCTCCTCTAGTATACCGCCAAAGCCAACTCTGCAAATTAAGCGTCCAGGAAAAGGTGGTGAAGTCATTAAAGTAAGATATCTCCGCACTGGAGAAGTTCTAAATCCTTACGCAGCATGAATTTTTCTGACACCTGCATAAAACTCATACTATACTTCAATCTTCAAGAATTACTATGTGTAAATAATTGTGACTAGATGCTTATAAACAATCATTGATAAATCTTGATAAAGAATATGCCTTTTTTAAACACAAAACATTTTCAAGAAATTAGAAATATTCAAACATTGAACTCACTGGACGAAAGTTTAAGATGTGCAATTCAATATCATGGTGAGTCAAGGATATATGATGGTGTGCCGATACAAATCCTGGAAATTACACTCTTTAAGCAAGAAGGGTGGCTTGCTATTCCAGTTTCAGACTCAGACTTTTTGACACAAACATTTCAACAATCATTATATGAAGCTCTGATCTCTCATAAATTTTTAAATTTGTATGTCCTTCTACTAGGTTCACAATCATTTGTTGGCTATTCTGGATCTTCATCACTTGATAGTCTTTATGAGTTACGCCACGAAATGTCGCCTTACTACTCTGTTCTATTTACTGGAGTACCAGAGCCAAACTTTGTTATCGTTTCTATAGAATCCGAATACTATGTTGTTGCCGGAAAAGCTAGCTTTATTCATCAAGTTTTTGGTAACAACCTTCAAGCTTATTTTTGGGAGTTTCAAGAATTCGCTGTCAGTGAAGGATCTGTACGTCAGAAGAAACACCTAAGCTGGCTCTGCCATCAACTTAAACATGAATATGAGAAGGCTAAAGTTGGCGCTGAATTTTATGTAACACCGTTACTAACTGACATCGCAGCAATCTTGAATGGTACTAATGAACTAACTTGACGTCAGTTCCAGATAAGCTGAAAGCCCCATTATCTCCTTGGCTGAAACTCCGATTCTGAAGGGGATACGGAAACGACTGACGACCTTGATGTCCGACCGATTATTACAGGATATGAGAACCACGGCCAGTTTGCCCTGACTCGTTCTGCGCCGAGTGAGGGAACGTTAGAGGTACAGGTTGAGGTAGATGGTCCCTTAGCAGATTATCTGGAGATTGCCTCTTCTAATTCGGTGGGCTTGACGAATGGCCTTTATTCAGTGAGCGATGGGGAAGAGTTTTCCATAGATTGGCAGCTTAAACCGCGCCAAGATATTACGGAGGAGTTGAGTCTTGACCGTCTCTATGGCTCGAAGGTGAAGATTACGGCCAAGGAAACCCTACCGGATGGTTCGACTACGACAGTGAAGCAGGATGCTTATCTCTATCGTTGGTTGGAAGATTTCTCGAAGGATTCGCCGATAGTAAATGCTAATTCACAACTGACAGACCTAATTCAAAATCATACTCATAGAGGTAACTCCGGTGTGGTTCGTCTATACAATCAACAGCTCAATAACTGGGGTCATGCGTGGTTTGAGGCTTGGAGGTGGTATGTAAAAATAGTAGATGTAAACACAATTAAACCTATCTTTGGTCGATTGATTTATCAAGCTAACTTACTAGGTGGTGGAACTGCTAGTATTCGTCCAGGTGGTTTAAGTGGTTTATTCCCAACAATCGATGTAAAAAATCATAACACGCCTAATTTTGAGTATGTTAGGGAAATTAAGTTTAAGTGGTAAGCACCTATCTAGAAAAATTTACCTATTGCCAAACCTCGAAATCCCTACATATTCAGGAATACAGCGACAGCGAAAAAATGTTTCTGCGTGGCTACTTAATTAATACAATAGAAGAATAACAAAAAATGAAAAGAATATCGCAAGAAGAGTTTAATTCAAAAATTAAACCAATCAAACAAAAAGTATTTGTAAATAGTAATCCATTCGGTAACTCATTTTCTGATAAGATCGAAGCTAAATTAATTATTTTCAATTGTTCTTATCAAATTGAGTCTCCACTTTTAGATGTAATCATTGAATCAGCTATCCTAGATGGGGATAATGGTTTTTACCTATCGTCATTGTGGATTTCAGAAGAAAATACAGCAAAAGTTAAACAAGAGGATATCTCTCTTTATTTATCTCAAGTACAAGAGTTTATATCGCAGCTATCAGATGAAGAGTTGTCACTTGCTGACTCCTTGACAAAACCCTATGATAAAAATATTAATCAAAAAAGAACTAATCATTTTTACATACCATTCTCAGAAATCAATCTTTACTCTTCTTATGAAAATTCACCCGAAGACTTAACATATGTAACATCTTCAGAAAACATTTTACTTTCTCCAAAAGGTAAATGGGGAATTATAACTTCTCATGAACATCATGCCTTAATTGGTGGAACTCAAAAATTTATAGATCGTATTACTTCTAGTCTTCCTGCAATACAAAATCAAGTTTACGAATTTTTAGAATATTGGAAGTATCACAAAAGTAGCGGAATTGATGTGGGCTGGATACCTCCTCTTATAGAGCATATTTATGGTAAAGAAAAATCACGTCAAATATTAAAAAAATCCAAGTTTTAAAAACTTACGCCTCAAGCGTTGGATTTGACGGTAGAGGTAGACGGACCTCTCAGTGATTATATGCAGGCATTGACGGATTCGCTTTCGTTGACGAGTGGAAGTTATCGTGCGAGCAATGGGGAAACATTGTCTTTGGCAGGACGGCTCAAAACTTTCGATGAGATGAGTTTTGAGGAAGGACGTTCTTTTGAGGAGTTGGATAAGGATAGGCTGTATGGCTCAAAAGTAAAGCTGAAAGGGGTTTATTCTTATTCGGATGGGTCAACGGAAACCAGAGAGCAGGATATTTATCTCTATCGTTGGTTGGAGGTGGTGGCGGCTCAAGATGCGTCGGTGGCTACGGGGAAAACGGCGGCTTTTCATAAAAAAGAAGATTGGGGTTTGGGTAAGTTTGTGAAGGAGAAGGAGGTGGATTTACGTTTGCCGATGTCGGTGGCGACGAAGTTTCAGGGGAAGAAGTCGGAGTTTAATTATGGGGGTGAGTTGACGGGGTCTCAGACAGTGAATTGGCTTTATAAGGGTGAAAAGAATCAACATACAGAAGATTCTCTGAAAGTTCAAGTGGGGGGATTGGAAGTTGGGGAACTGGTTGCTTCAGCAACTGCGATAGAAGCAGGAGTTTATATTGGATATCGACCCTTTCCCTCTATATCCAACACCCAAATCGATAGCCTTTTGGATTTTACAGTAGGAAGGGCAAAGCATCTGTCGATTATATTGGTTCCCAAGGATATGACAGCTTTTTCAAGTCTTGATATATTCAAACCTCTGAGGTATAAAAATGTCCGTTACGGAATCATTAGCGGTTGGTTTGGCTCTAGGACGAATACGTGCGGGCTTGATCTAAACCTGGGCGAGCCATTGCCTCTCATTTCAATACCGTGGGGACTCAACAATTTAGTTGCTTCGACGAATGAGAGAACAGATGAGATTCAACTACTTCAAGGTTTAGTACCAGTTAGCATCCCTAGTGGGCAAGATAACACTAAGTTTATCGATAACTTGATAAAAGCTAATGAGGACTATGCTAATAATCCTGATGCAATTTACTTCCCGGTTCCGTCAGCAGTGCTTAATCTTGATACCTACAATAGCAATAGTTATGTTAGTGGAGTAATTGCAAAAGCAGGTGGAGTACTTCCTGACCTCGGAGTTATAGCTCCGGGAGCTGAGAGACCGCTTCCACTTCCCTTTGTAGCAACAACATCTTGCGAATTAGGACTTTAAGATTTTTGAAAGCTAGAACTTGAGAGGCGAGTATTGCCGCAAACCGATTAAAATTCAGAGAGCAACTCGGTCGTTAGTATCCACTACAGATGTTTTGGTAGGTCAGAAAACTTGCAGTAGAAAAGCGATGAAGACAACTGCGGCAATGACTCAATTTTGTTTATCTCCACCTGACCCTACTTCTTGAAACCTCAATAACACAGCCTAACTCCAAAAATATTTTTAGGAATGCTGAAATGTCCAAAAGTCAGATAAAAACATTTTTAATAATTGTTTTAGTATTAGTACTCTCTCTAACAATTGTACGTTGTTTTCCGAGCTATCAAGGAGATGGAGAATTACTTCGAAGGGGAACATTTAGTTTCACTCCTACATATCAAATTTACTTTCCGTCATTTTCTCTAAAAGTAGGAAAAATTAGCCTTAATTATCGTTTTCAAGGAGTTATTGATTCGGAGTTAGACCTAAGATTATATTTTCTCTCTAAGTCGAACAAACGAATTATGTTTAGATCATCCCAGCAAAGACCTAAGTTTTTAGAAGCTATAAAGATAGCTGTTGAGCTTAAAGAAAATGGAAAAGAAGTTCTCAATCTAAACCAAGTAGAGCTAATATTTGGAGGAAATCTATATTACTTTTCGACTGCCGGAAGGCATCTCAGGATTCCCTTTTCTAGCACAGCAACCTACGAGCTTAAAATTGTCATGGAAGCAAAAATAGCTCCGCCCGTTCCTCTCAAAATGCAGTTTGCTTTGAGTCACGGTCACGGCTGCCCTATGAAACCCTGCGAAGAAGTACTCTGGGACAATTTGCTCAAAAACTAGAAGCTTACCGCCTTCAGCCACGCACTCAGAACACAACCCTCTCCAAAATGCCCCTTAAAGACCCTATCCCCCCCAACTTTAAAATAGGTACCGCCGTCCACCCCGAACCCCTCAAAAACAACCCCCGTTATCGGCAAATCCTAGCCACAGAATTCAACCTCCTCATCCCCGAAAACGCCCTGAAATGCGGTTGGGTTTGCCAAAACCCCAACACCTATCACTTCCGAAGTGGCGATCGCATCATCGAATTTGCCCAACAGCACAACCAAGCCGTGCGCGGTCACGTCCTCTGCTGGCACATGAGTTATGCCCCCTGGATGAAAAAACTCACCACCCTCGAACTCGAAAAAGTCCTGCGCGACTACATCTTCACCACCGTCGAACGCTACAAAGGAAAATGCTACGCCTGGGACGTACTCAGCGAAGCCATCGACGACCGGGGTTATCCTCGCACCTCAATTTGGAGTGCCATAGAAAGCTACATTCCCAAATGCTTTCAATGGGCCCATCAAGCCGACCCCGACGCACAACTGTTCTACATCGACTACCGCCTCCAAAGCATTCCTCGCTGGAACGCCATTGGTAAAATGGTCGAAGAACTGCAACAAAGTGGCATTGCCATCGACGGCGTAGGACTGCAAATGCACCACGAAATCTTCCGTTCCCTCGGCATTACCACCCTACGTCTCCCCAGCGTCGTCCGCTACCTGCAAAAACTCGGCATCACCGCTCACCTTTCAGAAGTTTCCATTCCCATCTATCCCCCCACCCAATATTTACCCGAAACAGCCAAATACGACTTACAAGCCAACGCCTACGGACAACTCCTAAAAACTGCCTTAGACCTCAAATGTCAAAGCTTTTCTGTCTGGGGATTTAGCGATGCTTGCGTCTACCATAAACCGCCCCAACGCGATAAAAACTCAACCCCTTGCCTGTTCGATAAAGACTTCCAACCGAAAGCCGCTTATCAAGCAGCGCTGGCTTCAATTGAGAAAATGAAAGAAATGAGAAACCGTAACCCGTGAGATTGATGAATTATCCCGACCCAACTTCTCAGCGATGAGATAGCATAAGCCGTGAAGATACGACCCAATTTCCCCGGCCATTGGGAACCAAAGAGTAAATACGCTGACCCTCTGGGTTATTGACCGAAACCGTAGGAATAAGCTGAAAAGACTCAGAATCATCTTGGAGTTGCACGAAAAGAGCTGTCCGGTTTGAATTTAGCTCGATAGCTTGAACGCCAGGAAACGAAGTCAAACCCTTGCTCAAACCCAGAAGAATCTCTGCGGAACTGACATAACCGTGAGCATCGCCATAAGGCAGCAAAGGAGCAGTAGGAGAAGCCAATTTCAACCAGTAAGTTTGAGGATTAAGAGGAGAAGGTATAACTTCTGTTGATGCAATGGGAACACAACAGTCCATCGTTCAACAACTCCAAAAGAAAAAAGCCGATTATGTTCTATCTTTAAAGGCTAATCATCCCACTCTCCACTCTCAAGTCAAGAATTGGTTTGAGCTGGCTAGAGCTACCAATTTTGAAGGGGTTGATCTCAGTTATGACCAACGCCTCGAAACGGGACATCATCGTCGTGAGAAAAGGCAGGTTTGGGCGATTCCGGTGACCGCTTTTGGGGGTCTTCACCAACAGCAACAGTGGGCTGGACTTCAAAGTATCATTGTGGTGGAGAGAGTTCGCCATCTTTGGAATAAGACGACTCAGGAGATACAGTTTTATTTGAGTTCTTTACCCCCAGATGCTGCCCTTAATGGTCGTGTGATTCGTCAACATTGGGGCATTGAAAATCAATTGCATTGGACTCTTGATGTGACTTGGCGTGAAGACCAATGCCGAGTTCGTTCTTTTCACAGCCCCCGCAATTTTGCCTTGTTACGACGCATCGCTCTTAATGCTCTTAATCAAGAGACGACGGTGCGACGTAGTTTACGCCAGAAGGTTAAACGGGCGGCTATGAACAATGACTATATGATTCAAGTTCTCAATTCCTTTTGTCAAGCCTGATTGAGATGCTCTTACCCTGATTATTTACCCATGAATAAAAAAATAATTTGGGAGAAAGATTCTGTAGGCAAATCTGCTATTTACAAGTGGAAGAATCGAAAGAAAATTGCACCTATACATTCAAAAACGATAGCAACTTCAAAAATGAAAGACGTAAAGTATCTCAGTGCTTCGTTATCGAATTCAACAATCATGTTTTATGAGTGGATATGGTTTTTGTGGGACTACAAAAGTTATGTAGATTTTTTTGGTATATACAAAAATGAACCTTCTTCAAAACATGAAGAAAATAGTGGTTCATACATTTGTTTAAGAAAATCAAGATGGGATAAAAAAACTGATGCTCAATTGTTGAACAGGGGGAATGATGGAATTGATTATATTTTAAGTGACTTACAGTTGCAATCAAAAAATATCTTTCTAGACAGCCGAGAAACTTCCAAGATAATTGAGTTAACACAAGATATTATAAACAATGCAAAAAATGGTTTTACTATGAAAAAAATTGAAAGAAAAGATATGTCTTGTGAGTATTTGGAGTTTCAAGTACTTGATGATTATATGGACATTCATTTTGGATATATTACTTGTAAAAATGAGTGTAAAGAATTTGAAAGTATGAGTACTGTATGGTGTCAAGAATTTGAAGCTTTGAGTTTAAAAACCGGATTAATTCCTGATAATAACTTACAAGTAAGTTATAAACTTTCTCTATGGGATCAGATCGGAAGAATTGGACAAGAAAGCTAATGATCTATAAGGATTTCAGTAAATCCTAGGCTTTAGGCAATTGCCCACCGCTCTCAAATCGTGGGATAAAATAGCATTTTCTTTCAATAATCCTTCCTCCACAACTCATCAATAACGCCTCAAGATTGTTGCGGTTTCTCCGATTTCCGATCCCCTTGATGTTCTGTGTTTCGCTTGTCTGCGTCAGTCACCCCACTCCCTCCAAAACTGATGACTGATGACTGTTGACTGATAACTGATAAAGGGTTGGGGAGTACAAGGGGATTAACGGATGAGAATGGGACGGTTACGGATACTTATCTTTATGATGCGTTTGGGAATGTTGTTGGTGCTGCTGGGACGACGGCGAATGATTACCGCTTTGCTGGGGAGCAGTGGGATGGGACGTTAGGGCAGTATTATTTACGGCAACGGTATTATGACCCGCAGAGTGGACGGTTTACGCGGCGGGATACTTATGAGGGGCGGTTAGAAGAGCCGATTACGTTGCATAAGTATTTGTACGCCAATAGCAATCCAGTTAATGGTATTGACCCAAGTGGGTTGTTTACTTTAACTATGGGTTCTGATATTTATGCAATTGCAGGTATTTTAGCAACATTAACATATATCCAACTTTCTCAAAACTCACCAGAACAGCTTGGAGGTTTTGGGGAAGGGCCATCACCAAAACCTCCTAGTCATACAGGACATCGACCTACAGAGAGTTTGTTGCAGCGGGTGCTAAGTTTCCCTGGGCGTAATGCTGGGCCGAAGTTAGAACATACTGAAACTTTTCCCACTAATACTTGGGAAGATTTTGTTCAGCATGTTTTTAATAGTGCTATTACTCGATATGCTCGAGGGTTACCCGTCACTTACGGAGGGAATTTTGAAAGGAAAGTTGGTAAGCATGTTGAACAAATCCGCAGAACAACAGGCGCAACAATTGGAAAGAAAATCAAAACATCTCCAGAATCGCAACAACAAGTAAAAGATGCAATTGAAAATGTGGTCAAAACTGGCGAGGCACGACAAATCCCCTGGGGAGTATATGATGATGCTATCTGGAGTCGAAAAGGTGATGCAATAGTAATTCGACAATCAAGTGGTGAGTTCGTAACATTTTTAGAAGCAGGGAAAGGAGGAGCTTTGAAATGGCGTTAAATCTTGAGAGTATGAGATATTTGTTGGAGCTTGAAGTCAGTAAGATTGGAAGAGTTTGTGTGAGCGATGGAAGTGGTAACGATTTTTTATTGATGGATACTTTGTTATTAAGCTCATCAAGCAACTCTATTTTTGAGTTGCTTAAATCCAATCAAGAAGATATAGGTCTACATGCTCTTTCTTTAAGTGATAACTTTTTGATTAATCCAGATTACGAAATGGAAGATGATGAAAGTCTTGTCCAGAAAGACATTAAGGTTGATAATAGCTGTCTTCCGCTTAAGGTCGCAGGTATTCTAGAGTTTTTCGCTGGGCCAAGCAACAAAGAGTTTTTGGTTGGATTTGTTCTGTATTCAGAAGATAAACGCGATTCAATTTCTATTTGTACTGAGACTGATGAGATAGAAATTCTTGACAATCTTTCTTTCTTACATCGCATGAACAATTTGCCTTTTTATTACCAAACTCTGGTATCACACTGGTATGAGGTGTAGCCAGAAGTAGGGTGGGCAATTGCCCACCGCTCTCAAATCGCGAATAAAAAGGTAAGACTCTTCAATTCATTTTCAACGACTTCTGAATCTTCTAAAGATTTATCATCCCTTGGCCAGTCGCCGTCATTCTGACTCATTCAAGAAAGGACTCGCCAGGACATGTTGATATCGGGATATCTGCATGGCGCGATTGCGCTTCTTTCGGATAAATGCAAACGATTGTCTATCCGATGAACTTACCAACTGCTCCACCACCACTAAACTCACCAACTGCTCCACCCCGACAAACCCTTCAACCTCCCACTCAACCGGGAGAATGGAGTCTTCAGCAAATCCAAGATGCTCTCAAACGTCCCTTACCGCCCAATTTGCTGTGTCGCATCAAAGAACGAGGGAACGCTCAATACTTACCGTGGTATCGAACAATTCAAATCTTGGATAAATACTGTCTCGGATGGTCTTGGGAAATCCGACATCTTCAACTGAGTAGCGATCGCCTTTTTCTAATCGGTCGCTTATCGGTTCCCACCCGCGACGGCTTAGTATATCGCGAAGCTACAGGGACAGAAGAACTCAAACGAGAAGTATTCAACAAATCCACCGGACAGCGAGAAGCCAAAGAACTGGCTTATGGCGATCCATCGAGTAATGCCGAAAGCATGGCTTTTCGGAGGGCTTCCGCCAAATTTGGTTTAGCTCTTTACCTCTACGAAAAATAATCCACACACCATGAATCATCCCACATCCATTCAACCCAAACTGATTGCAATCGCCTTGAAATCAGTAAATTATGCCGTTGACTATACGCACATCAAAAATCAATACGACGAAGCCACCTTCAACACCGCTTGGACTTTGCTCTCAGAGGGCGAGCGCATCCGTATTAACGAAATTGTAACGACTCAGAAGAAGCCAACTCCTGAAGAACTCGCAGCGCTCATCGTTGAAACATCAAACCGCGAACAACTCCAAACTTTGCGGGATGACTTTGGCGAAGAACTGACTGTCGCTGCATGGGGTTTACTTGATGAAATCACTCGTCAGCGCATTGTAAAACTTTGCGAGGCTACCAAACCTGTCAAGGAACAAGAACCTCAAACGGCTTCCACTGAACCCGTAGTCGAACAAAGACACCCTCCTGCTCCTGTCGAACCTGTAGCCAAACCAAAACCTGAGACTGTTCCCACCGAACCCGTAGCCGAACAAAAGCCTGAAACTGTTTCCACGGAAGCAGTCAAAGAACGCGGCTCGAAAACCCTACTCGAACTCGACGAGCAACTCGAACAGCTTGACGACCTCATCGAAGCTGTCGCCGGAGAAATCACGCCGGAATTGCAACAAGCCTTTGATGATCTGCTCGAACAACAAGAAGAAACACGCGATTTGTATCTCAAGAAACTGGACAACTACGCCGCCTTGATTCAGTCGCGCAAACATTGGGCAGAAATCCGTAAAGCCGAGGGCGATCGCTTGCGGTCATTAGCCGAAGCCGACTTCAAAACCGTTGATTTCCGCGACCGTTCGGCTCAAACGCCATCTTACCCATCGAGACAGTAAGAAAATCCGTACACCTAGATTTAACCTCACTGTCGCCACCAATGGCGGTAAACAACCGATGGGGTTAAATGTGACCCGTGCGGAAGAACTACCCGAACGATTCCGCAAAGTGTTCTACGAACCCGATAAAACGGCTTTACGCCAAGGTTTAGAAAGCAACGACCCCGAAGCGATCGAAGTCGCTTACTGGAAAGAACGAAATACTCATTTGCGAATCCGTTAATCCGATTTTATCCCAATCCAAAAACATAACTCCCATTGGGCTAAACCCGGTTTCTTAAGTTGATTTCTGGCTTAAGAAATCGGGTTTTTTAATCTCTACAAATACCAGAACATGAAATTACTCATTATTGGCTTAAACACAACAATCCATCTGTCTCAAAACCAAGAATGGATTTATGCTACGGGTGTCCGGGAAACACTATGTTACTACCGACAAGCAGGCTGGACAACGATTGGCATAACCCAAGAAACGACCAATCAGCATAATATCGCGCAATGTCTGTTCAAACAACGATATCTGCTGAACTTATTTCCCAATCTCAATGCAATTGCGGTTTGTACAGACTCAGAAGGACAGCAATGCTACTTAGTATGGCGCAATCATTTCTATGACGTTTCCCAAGAATTTCCCGAACTTCAAGGCACTTACCGTCAACCGAATCCGGGCATAATTCGCTATCTTTTAGCTGTCTTAAAACCCAGTGATGTTTGGATGATTGGTAACGAAAAGATAGACAAACAAACAGCTATCAATGCCGCCATATCTTTCAGACCTGCTGCCACCACATTCGAGAAATATTCTAACCAAAACAACTAACGTCTTGGGTTGCGCTTACGCACTTTTCATGGGAGTAATTCATTCCCTTTACTCCCATGCAATATGTCTATCTACTCCATTTCTCTCAACCCATTGGTAATCCCAATAACAAGAGAGGTCAAGCCCAACACTACATCGGCAGTACCACCAATCTAGACCAACGCTTGCGACTCCACAGACAAGGCAATTCCCAAGCCAGCAAACTCTGCGCTCACGCCGCCAGCATTGGAATTTCATTCACTTTGGCAGAAGTCTGGCTTGGAGGATTTGACCTAGAACGAGCCTTAAAACGCCGTAAACGAGCCTCTGACTTCTGCCCCTTATGTCAACGCACTTCATTCTCAAATTAATCATGGAAGATATTTTGTTTTCAGTATTCCTATACGGTGTTGTCTTTAGCTTTCTCTGCTGGCTGACAACACCTACCACCACCACTTCGGATGCAGCCACCGTAGCCAACAACAACACTTCAGGTGCAACCACCGTAGCTAACAACAACACTTCGGATACAACCACCGTAACTAACAGCACCACTTCGGATGCAACCACCGTAGCCGTAGCCAACAGCAGTCAAAGCGCCACCCACCCATCAAAATCTGAAGAATCAACAAAGGCACAATCCACCTCCACCAACTCAGAACATCAGCATAAAGGTAATAAAGCCAAAACCCGCGCTGCATCTGTGAGAACCACTCAAACACCGCCAAAAGCCCCACAACCGCCTCAATCAGTTTTGACCCTTTCCCAACTCAAAACCGCCTTTGCTGTCGAGCCTGACCCGGATACTGAGGCTGCAACTCCCGCCCAGGAGACAATACCGCCGATTGACCCGAAAACGATTGATAAGCTCAAATTACGCCAAGCTCGCAAAATTGCCTCTCAGTTAGGCATTCGGCAGAAAATCAATGGCAAAGACCAGCCGCTTTCATGGTTGCGTTCCCAAATCAAACAACGCCTCAAAACCGATACCGAGGTGGCTGTACCCATTATTCGGGCAAGTTTGGCAGCGAGTTAGGGTGCAAACTTAACCCTCAAACCCCCGATATATCGACACTTTTTGCACCCTAACTCAATAATTATGACGGTTATCCTCATCGCGCAACTTGCCTGTGCCAAAGGTTGCTTGTTGGGGTTGGAGGGGAATGGCGTAACTCGTCTGCACAAACGGATTGAAGATGGTATCACAGTAGCTCAAAGATACGATTCTACCTTCAACTCGATTTACTGGAACGGTTCTAATGCTGCTACTCGCCGTCGAGTCAATCGAGCTTTGGATGATATCGCTTGGGAGTTGGCCGACATCATCGAAGATATCCAAGCCGACTTCAATCTGTGGTGCGACGAACAAGAACGAATTGAAGCCCCCATAACTCAAGACATAATCCGGCTCAAGTTTTGGCTAACCCAGGCTAATCGGGAATTACAGCACACTTTAGCCGATCGCATCTATGCGCGGCAACTCCAACTCTTTGAGACTTGATGGGTTAGTACCGTTACTGTTTGTTTCATCCAACTTTCCTGGCTTTAACGGGGGAGTTAGGGTGCAGCAAAGACGGCTCTAACCCTTGTATATCAACACATCATTGCACCCTAACTTTTCTTTTTTTATGAATACAAACTTATTGAATGAACTGGCTTTCATTCCGTCTCATTGGCGACTTGTCCCGGTCAATGGTCACAAACAGCCATTGGGGATGAGTTGGCAGTATCACCCTTTTTCTCCCCAGCAATTGTTAGCTCACCTTAACCGGGGTCGAGTCCCTGTTCTGGGGAAAAATCATGTTTATACGGTTCGTCCGGCAGGATACGCTTTATTGTGCGGTCAAACCGAACGGGAGTATTTGATTGCGGTAGATTGCGATGGTATCAAGGCTCATCAACTGCTACAAACCTTATTGGGAAGCCGTATTCCAGCGACAATTGCTTTTAGTTCGGGTCGTCCGGGGCGTTGTCAGTATCTTTTTGCTTATCATGGCGAGTCATTGGGTTTACGGTCTCGAAAAATCACCCAAGAGGGCGCAACTTTGGAGTTTCGTGGCGAACGGCAGATATCGGTTTTGCCGCCTTCTCCTCATCCTTTGACGGGTCAGTATCGGTGGATTCAAGGGTGTCGTCCCGACCAAATTGCGATTCAAACTGTCCCCAATGCGATTATTAAACTAATGCAATCGACCTTCATTCGTCGGAAAACCTATCCGTCTCGCATTCGCGGTCATCGACGTTTTCAACCCCTGAGTGCGCCAACAACAACAATCATACAAGCCCAGGATTTATTAACGGCAATCCACCCGCGTTTTGCTGATGATTATCAAAGTTGGATTTTCACGGGGATGGCATTAAAGTTTATCAGCCCTAGTTTGCTGTACGATTGGGATAAATGGAGCGCACAATCAGCTAAATATCGCCTTGGCGAACCGCAGTATAAGTGGGATTCTTTTCAAGGGTTTGGTATTAGCGATCGCTACCTTTGGTGGTTGGCTCAACAATAACTTCTAGACTCGATCGCGAAGTGGCAGGCAACGAGGTGATCGGGGTTTCAGCTTAACCCAAACTGACGCTACAATAAACATTGCACCTATCAGTCGCGATCGCGAAGTGGCAGGCTTCGCCTGATCGCTCCGGTGGCACGATCGGAAAACACCAAGCGAGTTGCTGTATTTTTTGAGATTTCAACATGGTTCAAGAGCGGCTCAATCGACCAAACAGCGAAGCCCAAGGGCATCCTCCACTCCTGAGCGGCGATCGCCTCGCTCGTACTGAATTTGAGCGACGATATACTGCGGCCACTCATATCAAAAAAGCGGAATTAATTGAAGGAATCGTTTACGTGGCATCTCCTCTACGGCACGAACAACATGGTAGACCCCACAGTCGCGTGATGACTTGGTTAGGGGTCTATCAATCCCTAACACCGGGTGTAGACTTGAGCGTGGAACCTACTGTACGCCTAGATTTGGATAACGAACCTCAACCGGACGCGGTGCTATTTATCAAACGGATGCTCCGAGGGCGTACTGTATTGAGTGCAGATGGTTATATCGAAGGAGCGCCCGAATTAATTGTTGAAATTGCTGCCAGCAGCGCCGCTATCGATAGAGGAAGCAAAAAGCAAGTTTATCGCCGCAATGGTGTTTTGGAGTATATTGTTTGGCAATCTTACGAGAACCAGTTGGAGTGGTTTAGCCTTGTCGAGGGGGAGTATCGCTTGCTACAAACTACGACAGATGGCATCATTCGCAGTCGAGTTTTTCCGGGCTTGTGGTTGGCGGTGGACGCACTCCTGGGCGATCGGATGGCACGGGTGCTAGAGGTCGTGCAAGAGGGATTACAATCGACAGAACAGGCAGATTTTGTAGAGCAGTTGCGGAATGAGTCAACATAAGGGGTTTCCAATCCCATCGGGGACAAACAACGTTTTGCCGCCTCAATTTCTCGACGGGTATAACTTTTGATGGGACTTTGCTTCGAGTACGTTGCAGGAGTTAACGGAGTGACAAGAAGCTTGGATACAAGGCAAGATAGGCTTTTGGGATGCACTGCTAGTGTGAGTAAAAAAGCTAAAAAGTCAATGCTGATTGAAGGCATCCAACCGATCCAAAATCTCCAAACCTCGCGCCACATCCCCCTGCATTGCTAAGGCTTGAAATCGCGTCTGAGCCTCAAATTCAGCCAGCGCCAGCGTCGATAGTTCTTCCATCAGTTTATTGACGCTAATGCCGCGAGATTGAGCCAATGCTTTTAGACGAGAGTGTTTGTCGTCGGGTAAACGAATTGTTAAAGTTGCCATTGTAGTTACGACCTTATTGAATAATAGTAAAGCATAGTCTAAAAACCCAGTTAGAGCGGACGGATAAGCGCTCTTGGCAGAGGATACAAAGACTGTTCACAACTGCTTGACTGAGGTCATTCATGTACAGGCGCAATTTTCTGAAAATAGGTGGGTTGGCGCTGATGGTATCGGTTCATAGCGCCTGTGGTGAAGACTCGGTGACATCTAATCAGAAACGGATCGTGGTAATCGGCGCTGGATTATCCGGTCTTGCTGCTGCTCAGGAATTACACAGGCAAGGGCATTCCGTTCTTGTTATCGAAGCCCGCAAGCGAATTGGTGGTCGAATTTGGACGAGTACCCAGTGGACCGATATGCCCTTAGATTTTGGCGCAACTTGGATACATGGACCCCAGGGCAATCCCTTAACCGATTTAGCAGACCAAATCAACGCTACACGGCTGACAACGAGTTACGATAGGGCAGTAATATACAACACATCAGGAAAGCCCCTTTCTGAGGCAGAAGAAGCCCGTATGTCAGATTTGAGGGCGCAAGTATTCAGGGCTTTAGAACAAGCACAGGATGGGGATACTGACGCTTCGATTCGGCAAGTTATTACACCGTTAATTAATCAGTTTGACGAAGCTTCGCAAGATTACCGATTTATCAATTTTATATTGAATGGTGCGATCGAACATGAGTATTCGGGAAGCGTTGAAAGGCTTTCCGCACATTGGTACGACAGCGATCGCGAATTTGAGGGTGATGATGTTCTATTCGCTCGTGGATTTCAAGTCATCCCAGAGTTACTCGCACAAGGATTGCAGATTGAATTGGGTCAGGTGGTCAAAGAGATTCAATGGCAGCGATCGCCTGTTCGAGTCATTACCCAAAAAACCGAGTTTAGCGCCGACCATGTTGTCGTGACTTTACCACTGGGGGTTTTACAGGCTAACACTGTTCGTTTTTCTCCTGAATTACCCCGTAGTAAGCAGGACGCGATCGCGAAACTGGGTATGGGTGTCTTAAACAAATGCTATCTTCGATTCGCCGATGTTTTTTGGGATGCTGATGTCGATTGGTTGGAGTATATTCCGGCAAGACATGGTGAGTGGACAGAGTGGGTAAGTTTCAAGCAAGCAGCCAATCTACCCGTACTACTAGGATTTAATGCTGCCGATTGGGGGAGAGCGATAGAAACATGGTCGAATGAACAAATCGTAGCGAGTGCCATGCAAACCTTAAGGACAATCTATGGAGTCAGCATCCCCGAACCGATTGACTATCAAATTACCCGTTGGGCAACCGATCCGTTTTCGTTGGGTTCGTATTCATACAATCGGGTGGGTGCAGTGCCAAAGATGCGCCAAGAGCTTGCTGCACCACTCGAAAAGTCGATATTTTTTGCGGGGGAAGCCTCTCATCAAGACTATTTCGGGACGGCTCACGGTGCTTATTTATCGGGCTTGCGGGCAGCTCAAGAAATCCTGAATTTATAATACATTTCCTGCTGCACAAACAGTAAAGCAAACTTTACCTAAAATGGCACAATAACACTGATTTTATTAATCTATAGTAAGCTGTTAATCATTCAAAATTCTGTCTCGATCCAAGCTTACCAAAGGATTCAGCTAGTGAAATCGGCGGTTTAAAGGCGTGACAGCTTATGGTAATCATTAACTTTAGCAGTACAGCCCCAACTGTAATTTTAGCTAATAAGTTAACCCCATACTCGACACAAATTCAAGACAAAACCCGGTACAATTTCTTCGCCGGATAACTCGGTCGGATTGGACAGTGTTTCGACTTCTAAACCAACTCGATAAACGGCTACAGTTCGATTTTTGGGGTTGATTAACCATCCCAATCTTGCCCCATTTTCCATGTACTCCTGCATCTTTTCTTGTAGTGATTTCAGAGTATCTGATTCCGAACGCAATTCCACCACAAAATCCGGGCAAATCTGAGGAAATGTCGTTTTTTGTTCGTCAGTTAGTGCATCCCAACGTTCTTGACTAATCCAACAAGTATCAGGAGAAAGAATCGCACCATTGGGTAACGTAAACCCTGCTGAAGAATCAAACGCCTCTCCAGGTTCACCAGAATTTCGCCACCAGATATATAATTCTCCAGAAATGCTCCAATTTCGTTTTCCAGTTTCCCAACCTGTGGGTGGATTCACAATCAACTCTCCTTGTGCAGTTCTTTCTAGTTGTAATTCTCGATTGCAAGCGGCTAGGGAAGTAAACTGTTCTGGGGTAACGTGGAGTTTGACAGTTTTAGGTAAATTTAGTAATAGCGTTTCGATTTCCGGCTTTGCAGGTGTTTGTACCATCTTGACCTTGTAGGAATTGGCGAGTTGGATTGTCTAAAAACTGGCTTACTGGTTCTTTAATTATATTTTACGCGATTGGGCTTGATTCAATTCAATTAAGTCCAATTGCGCCGTTCGCGCAGCCCGAAGTGAAGTTTCACTTGGGCTTAATATGACTCATTCAATTTCTACTACACTACAACAAATCGATGCTCGTTTCACGGCACTACGCCAACAACTGACACAACACCGCCGTCAATACGATAACTTCACTATTCCCAAACCCCAGAAAATCGAACCCCGCCATCTCGAACCGGGATGGCTTTTAAGTTATTTGTTCATCATTGAATCTAGCTGTTATGGGCAGGGTAAGAGCATCTCAATCAGGCTTGACAAAAGGAATTGAGAACTTGAATCATATAGTCATTGTTCATAGCCGCCCGTTTAACCTTCTGGCGTAAACTACGTCGCACCGTCGTCTCTTGATTAAGAGCATTAAGAGCGATGCGTCGTAACAAGGCAAAATTGCGGGGGCTGTGAAAAGAACGAACTCGGCATTGGTCTTCACGCCAAGTCACATCAAGAGTCCAATGCAATTGATTTTCAATGCCCCAATGTTGACGAATCACACGACCATTAAGGGCAGCATCTGGGGGTAAAGAACTCAAATAAAACTGTATCTCCTGAGTCGTCTTATTCCAAAGATGGCGAACTCTCTCCACCACAATGATACTTTGAAGTCCAGCCCACTGTTGCTGTTGGTGAAGACCCCCAAAAGCGGTCACCGGAATCGCCCAAACCTGCCTTTTCTCACGACGATGATGTCCCGTTTCGAGGCGTTGGTCATAACTGAGATCAACCCCTTCAAAATTGGTAGCTCTAGCCAGCTCAAACCAATTCTTGACTTGAGAGTGGAGAGTGGGATGATTAGCCTTTAAAGATAGAACATAATCGGCTTTTTTCTTTTGGAGTTGTTGAACGATGGACTGTTGTGTTCCCATTGCATCAATAGTAATGATCGCGCCCGTAATGTCAACAAGTTCTAAAAGTGCCGGAATCGCAGTGATTTCGTTGGAATGGTCTTCTACCTTGACTTGTCCCAAGACTAAACGCTGTTCATTTGCCCAAGCACTGACTAAATGTAAGGCTTTTACCCCTTGATTTCGGTCGTAAGAGCCTCTGAGACTCTTACCATCAATGGATACCACTTCCGAGACCACTGACTCCACCAATTGTTGCAACCATTGAGTTAACTTTTCTTCTAAGACTTGAGGATTGAGCTTCTCAAAGACTCTGCGAAAAGTGTCGTCGCTGGGGATTCCGTTAGGTAATTCTAGAAACTCTTCTAACCATTGCTGTTTACTGATGCCGTAGTTTTCCATATCTTCCCAGCCCTCAGCACCAGCGATAACAGCCAGAATGGCAATGATGATAATGTCTTTGAGTAAATGTTTTCTAGTTCTTTCGGCTCTGGGGTCGGGAATTTCATCAAAATAACTCAGGAGGCTTGTTTCTAATTCTGAACTCTAATGGGATGTGCGTTAATATCAACAAATACGTTCCCGAAGCTTATAGTCCAACCGGAGATACTTTAGAAGGTGTGATTGTTGTTTCCGATGAAACTCTCAATCGCATTCAGCAAAGATATCGAGAAGAAGGTATTGAGCAACCCTTACCTTTAGAAACGGAATCCCAACGGCAAGGACGAGATTTTGATGGCGATACCATTGGGGTTGAGTTAGCGTCTAAATACCCTAACTTTACCGCCGAAGTGAAGCGACGTAATTGGGCGGGTTATGCTTATGCACCAACTCCTAAAGAAAAGAAGATTTCTTTTCAAGATGAGGATGGCAGCCATTGGGAATTTTCGCGGATTGCTCACTTTATGGCGGATGGCATGAGCGTGGGTTTTATTAATAATTTTGTTACGGCGACAGAAGCTTTAGAATCCGAAGCCGAGTTGATTATTAAACAAGGCGATCTCGACCAGAAGTTATTGTATCTCAATCAAATTGTTAAGCATTATCGCGGTTTGATTCAAGAAGAAGAAAAACTTGCTCAAAATTCAGTAAATACTCCCCAAGAAACAACTCCCCAGATTATCCGCGATAAGTTTCGCGAAAGAGTCACTACTATTGCTGCTTTTCAGACAGTAGCAGATACCAATATGGCTCAAATCGACGAAATGATTGACCTCAATCGCAGTATTTATCGAGAGATGATTGAAGAAGGTTGTTATCAAAACCAAATTGCGGTTGATATGTTCAAATCAGCGCGATCGCCTAACATGGATATTATTCAAAATAATCAGCGCCTCCTCTACCGCCAAGTTAACTATATTCGCGATAAGAAAGACCCTCAAATTTATACTTCTCGTAACAATCAACCGCGCACCATTGAGGTCAATGGCTTTTCCCCGGTTGAATTAATTATCAACCAAACTAATGAAATCTTTGCTGAATCCAGCCTTCAAGCTCGTCCTACGGTTCAGTTTAGAAATCTGTTTGCTGAAACCTACTCACCTCAGCAGAAAAAAATTGCCGAACAGCAAAAGCTAGAATTTGACCAAGCTTTCAATGCTGCAACTCGTTTAAATCGTGCTTTGAATCGTGAAAAAGGCCCCGCCCTTGCCATTGTTACCCATCAAGGCACATCCTTGACTCTCAGCAATATCGTTCAGTATAAGCATCCACTGGTTTTTGCCGAAGATAATACTCTCAATCTCCAACCTCTCAAAAACCTGCGTTTGGTTCAAAATAAACAGCCCGAATATCCCCTCCTTGCTCAAGCCAAAGATAAGGACAATCGCTGGCAAAATCTAGGTGCAATTAGCGAAACCGATTGCCAACAATATAACTTAGTTGCTGGCGCAGAAGCGATGGTGGCTGAAGCTGTCCTACAACCGGGCTTAGACCGCGAAACCGTGAAACTGCAATTTTCACAAACCTTCGAGCAGTTGGAAGCCTGGTCTCGTACCATTACCGATGATAGCGAACGAGCCGCTATGGCCGCGGCGGCTTGGCACGTTGGTAGTAGCCGAGAATCCGCAGACAAGGCGGACAATGCCGATTACAAAATCTCGAACTTCTCATTTTATGCTTTCCAAAACGAGTTATGCGATCAGGCGAAGCCTGCCACTTCGTGATCGCGTTGCCACTTCTGCCATTGTTGAATTTGACTTATTGAACTTAAACTTAACCGAAATTGCCCGTAACAAAGACACAGACCAACTTGTCCAATTTAGCCAAGATGAAAGCGGTCGGCCTCAACTCCTCGATGACAAGGGCATTAAACTGGCTAACCTTTCTCAAGTTAGCGCCCAAATGCCTCTTGAGACCACAGCCATCGGAACGATTACCCTACAACCCGCCGCTACCGCACAACTGAAGCTCAGGGGCATATCTGACCCCATCAAAATCAATAAAATTGCCCAAGGTGATTTTGCACAGCAGAACCTCAATCTTGAAGCTGATATTGAAATTCGTCTAGAAAAGCCCACTTATCCCGCCCTAACCCTTGATGGCAAAAGCTTAGGACGTTTAGATAAAGATTCCGTTGCAACCCTCACCCACGCCTCGGCATTAACCCCAGGAGCAAGTTTTGATGGCACAGTCACCACCATCGGTTCGGGACGAGGAAAGCAAGCCCAAATTACCACGGCACGAGGCACAATACTCAAAACTGCCCAACAATACAGCGCCTACAATCGCCATCATTTTAACGGCGATTCCCACCGCTTTACCGTTCAGTTTGTAGCAGAAAATAAGACTGTACCCGCGATTTACCTCGATAATCGCAAACTGGGCTTGGTAATCGATAAAGAAAGCCGTTCTACTTTGCTCAAGGCGGGAATTAATCAAAATCGGCAAATTATTAAAGGGGCAAAGATTGAAAGTAATATTCGCGCTGCCAAACTGATTGTTGACCCGGTACGAATTAATTATCCTCCTCTGGGGGCGTGGGTCAAACGGTACGACCCGGAAACCTCAACGCTCAGGGCGGCTGAAACTACCCCTCAGCAAGCTTTTAGACACCAATTGCAAGGCAAAGACAACATTTTCTTGAATCCATCCAAACCCATGAATACATCTAAAGCTAATCCGACTAATGACAAAATCGAAATTTACACCGATGGCTCTTGTTTGGGTAATCCCGGCCCTGGAGGATGGGCAGCGATTATCAACAAAGCAGGTGCTTCTTAGTAATCACCCCAATTTTTAAACGCTCCCATTATTATCTTCAGGCTCTGTCCATAGCCACTGACTAAGATAACGATCAAGTTCTTGATTCAGCAATGGTTGAGCCTTTTCGTAGTTGTCTACAACTCGACGGGGAGGGCGACGATTGTGGGCAACACAATTACGCATCGCCTCGATAGCTTTCATTAGCGCTCTCAAACCTGCCAGCAAATTTGCATCGTTTTCATTTTCAACTGGAACGCGATTTAACTCTGTGCGAAAATTTTCATAAGTTTCGGTATTTTTTATATTTTCAATTATTTTAGTTATTTTCATCTCAGGTCGCTGATTTAGATTTACATATTGACTAAATGTGAGATAAAAAAATTGGTTTTCTAATGCTGCCTTCATCTGCTCTGGCTTTAGGCGTTCTTTGCTCGTTGGTTGCGTCAATTCTTCGCACAACAAGTCAAAAGGATCACCATCCTGATAGGCATAGAGATAAATTAAGGTCAAAACACGCCTTAGTTTCATTTCAAGGGCAAAGATTTCTTCAGCCCACTGAGCGAGATTAGCTCGTAATAAAGGGTCTTCAAATTTAACAATATGCGAAATCGGACTTGTATTGTCTATTAACGCCTTAGCAAATTCATCAACGACTGTTTCAGACTCGTTTGTTTCGTCTGGCAAATCTAGGGAAAAGCCTATAAGGGCATTGTTTAAGTTATTACCAGATTCATCCTGATCTCCTATTCTTTCGATAGAGAGGGTAATCATTTGTTGAACTTCTTCAGGCTCAAATTCATTAAGGTTGTCCTGTAGAACAGTAGTTAGGATATCTGCAAGAATTTCATGGATGTTAGTGCCGGATTCCTTTCGGCAAAAAATTAAGAACTCGATCATCATAGCTGTGCAGATCCTAGGAGTTGCTCTTCAAACCATTGCTTTGCCTCTTCCCATTCTGCTTCGGCTTCAGATCGTAGGCTGCGAACTTCTTCCCGTCGACGTTGTACCTCTCTTGAAATCTGCTCTTGAATTTCAATACTGGGTATGGGAATTACAAGGTTCATTACGTCATCATTAGCAAGTCGTGGATGGGTATTACCAGTCATCATGTGAATAGTCTGAGCCAGAGTCAATCGGTTACGCAATATTACAGCTAGATAATCTGGAAGAAGCAAATTATTATCACGAATCCTAAGAACATGAAATTCGGGTGAACAGCAACCATCCATCTCGGCGCGATAAACTTTGTTCAGATATGGTCGTAGACGTGCAAATAGGACATCTCCACGTTGAAATGTAAAACAATTTCCAGTGGCAGTATCATCTATATTGGTAAGTTCGCCTGTGTTACTTTGTACATGAGCAAGCCCTAAGTAATTTTCTCCTGGTGTTTTAAGTTTGTTACGCTCGAAAGTCACAATATCTGCAAGCCTTTGATAATTAGTTGTTTGTGCAGCAGAAGTCATAGCTCTTAAAGCCAAGATTCGCTCAGGATGAAAATAGTCAGAGTTTAAGCGACCTTGCGAACGCACATCTTGAACACGCATAGCAAATACTTTGCGATCGTCTTCCACAGGACGATTAAGCCCAAGAGTTGTTAATAAATAATCGTCAAGGCTGGAGAGGAGAGCATCGGCTTCTGCTAGTTTTTGTTTTCGCTGTGATCGCGCCCTATTCATAACAGCAACTAACTCATGCTGCTGATCTAATGAGGGTGAGGGAATTAGAATTTGGCGAATTTCCTCAGCATTTATATTGGTCATCCCAATGATTTGACGTGAAAGACGATCAATCTGAAGTCGCCCTGTAAAAGTGCCTAAGAAATCAGAAGCAAATTGAGGATTTAGTTGGTTTGTATCAACCTGCACACGAATAAGATAAGAAGCAAAAACCCAATCCCCAAACTCACGAAAAACCTCACATTTTCCAACAAGCTCCTTTGAGTTTGTGCGATTAAAAATAAGATCACCTGGATATAACTTATATGTTTTTAACTGACGTTCTGTCATCTCAATATACTTTAGGTCAGTCAAGTCCCAGCCATCATCCTGAAGATTATTCATTCGTAGGATGGGTACACCTGGAGGTTCTAATTTCGCTAAAGCTGAGGAACCATACTGAACTGTTAATACTAACTCGCCAAATTTGACTGGTGTAAACAGTGCAGATTCAAATGTAGCTTCTAGGAAGGGAGTTATTCGCCAAAAATTAACATCTGCTCTTTGTCGAATTTTGCCCTGCTCAACACCAAAACATGAAGCATTAAGTTGTGAAGCAGGGCTTAGACGAAAAAAGGGGTTGGATTTCTTTGAAACTCGCGCCACTGAGCCACTAACCCCGTATCGGGAATAATTTCACGATGGCGTTCACTCCATCCTGGTTCCTTGGGATTAACTGTACTCCACTCAAAATAAACTCGGTAATCAAAGAGATCGCAGCTATGCCTTTCTACTTTCTCTCGCTCTGGAGTTTCACTTTCAACCGTTACATCAAAAGTCTTTCGTCCCGTTGCGTCGTAACCAATATTTTCAGCCAATGCCATAAAGATCGGCTGATCGTCGGGTACAACTTCTCCATCCTTTAATCGCCGTAGAAAAACAATACTGGCTTTCACACCTGCATCGTAGTGAGCAAAAGCAAATTGGGGCAAGCTCACCACTGCCAAAATTTGGAAACGAGACAATATCCAATTTCGTACCCCTTGCAAAGAAGAGTTGGTTAAAATGCCATCTGGCAAGACAATCGCAGCTCGTCCTTCCCCCGGTTTTAGAAACGAACGAACCCGTTCAATAAACAAAATTTCTGTTTTAACACTGGTACGAGCTTTGACTGCTTTCGCACCTCGTTTTGCGCTTCTCTCACTTTGGCTAGACTCATCTGGCTTTGTCCCTGTCGTGGACTTATTGAGATAAAACCGCAGATCAAACTGATTAAGATAACCCTTGTCCTTTTCAGTTGCTTTGACTACTGAACCAAATGGCGGATTTGTCAAAATCAAATCAAACTTATCGGGAGTGAGATCGGGTTTAACGGCTGTGATTCTTTCCAGAAAATCTAGAGCATCATGTCCCACGATATTTGTATGACCATCGTCATGAATGATCATATTCATCTTGGCGACACGGGCAAGTTCTTCATTAATTTCGATGCCAAATAGATTATGCTCTGCAAAATCATGCCAATACTTATAATGACTTACACTCTGGCGAGCATTAGTTCTATGTTTCGGATAACGACGATCAGCTTCTTTACGGATATGGTCAAGGGCATAGAGCAAAAAGCCCCCTGAACCACACGCTGGATCGAGAATTAAGTGCTTACGTTCTGGATTCAGAATTTCAACCGAGAAGGCAATCAATTCACGGGGCGTAAAATATTGTCCAAAATCTCCTTTGAAGAAGCCCCCCATGAACTCTTCAAAAGCAACTCCTTTAGTGTCTAGTTCAGTGCGATCTAGAGAGATTGCTTCCAGGTGTTCAACAACCTGAGCTAACACAGGAGGATCAACATTAATTTGATCTGTAAAAACTCCTGGTTCGAGTTCTTGCTCAGCCTTGTAAAGCTTCAAAATCCGTTTAGAAAGCGCATCGCTGCTTTCCTCATCCCGACGCTGAAAGGCATAGGGTTGATCGTCTTCCAAATCTGGATTTTTTTCGTCACGGTATTTAACAAAAACAATCTTGCAAAACTCACCAAATGCAGCAATTGGACTGCGGCGACCACCTTCCCAAAGAGTTTGATGGCATTTACGAATAGCAGAACGCAAATCTTCACGGGGAATAGCAGAGAGGTCGTGTCCTGGTTTGTTTTTATAAAATCGCCATGCAGGAGGTTTACCGTAGCGTTTTGGAATATCTGTAAGATGGTTCCGATCTCGTTCACCTGGCGGAAACTTGTCAAAACGCAGCAGGCGACGAGTTAAACCTGCAATTGCACCACAAAAGGGAGCGCCAAGACTGGCCCGATTACCACAGGCTTGCTCAATCGATTGAGCAAACTCAGCATCACTGATATCTGCTCGTTTAATTTCAAAAACGAAATAAGGGTCTTTACACTCGTCATCTTTATAAATCACCACATCAGCGTAGTCATTTGGAGTACGCCGTGGTACATTTACTTCAAACTTGATGCGAGTTGGATCGTATTCATATTTGTAGATTAACTCAGACCAAAATTCAGCCCTAACCTTTTCTTCTGGATCAGACCACTTTTCAGAATGATCTGCGGCAATATAGTGAATGCGCTCTTTTTTTCCTTCACCTATCAGCGCGGCATGACCATCATGAAATGCCTGTTCGAGATAAGTTGGAGAAGTTGTAGCTGACATTTTTGTTAACCTTGATGTTTTGTCCAGATGTTATATCTTACACCTGACGGCGATTAGCACAAAAACTAGATGGCGAAAATTTCGCCTTAGATTAGAACAGCAGACCCACTCAAGCGCAATCACCGCATCCATCGGTTCGTTCGGCTTCCGCCGCTTCTGTAATCACTTGCCGCAACCATTCATTGCGGTTGGGCAGTTGTCGGATAAATTCATCAATATCTTGACGAACTCTGACAGTAAGCGGTCTTTGAGCCAAAGGAACTTCGCTACGGGGAAATTGATAAGCTTGCAATTGTTCGGTTTGGGGATTAGGATTGCTCACAGATTTAATGGCGTGTATACAGACAATAAGGTAGAATAGTATTAAGTTAAAAACTTCCCACTACTTCTATCATGCCACGCTCGCCAAAATCTAAAAAGTCTGGCGTTGAGCCGATTTTGCGAAGCTGCCGTCAACTGAGCTTGGCTCAACTACAATTATTGCGGGATGCTCTGGATTGGCTGATTGCCGAGAAAGAATGGCAGCAGCTTCCCCAGGAAGAAAAGCAATCTTCTCATCTCAACAATAATGGACTTGGTGCCAACGGCAGTCACGGCTACATTGAAGCCAAAACCATCAAAGGTTACGGGCCTTATTTGTATCTGCGGATTCGTCGTAACGGAACCCACCACTCGTTTTATCTCGGCAAAGCCGACCCCAGTTAATCGCGCTCACTGTGACCAAGAACGCTTTTGGGGAGGCTGTACCCAAAGTACGCAAAATCCCGACGAAGCCCGACGCATTCCCAGGTTCAATTCCACCCCCAATGCCGCCGCTTGTTCTTCGCAATCATCAAGGTATCCGGCATTCCATTCCATCAGTTTTTGAGCAAACTGACCTTCTGAACTTGTTGCCCAATCCAACGCCGTCGCTTGGGATAGTGTTAAACGCACGGGTTCTCCCACAAATCCTCCTTGCAAGTAGGGCGGGACGGTGATACCAGCCAAAAAGCCCAATCCCAGAGCGACACAGACAATCCCGGCGGCGGGTACAATCGAGCGCCACAACCGACTGGATTCCACTTGTTCGTGACGGCGAATCAGGGATGTAGCAGCTTTCGCGATCGCTTCTTTTTGTTCGGCCACCAATACGGTTTCAGCTAAATCCAAGGTTTTACGCAGTTCGCTCGTCCAAGCTTTGAACAAGCGGGCCATGGACTTGGGCGAATCTTCCAGCAAGACTTCTAATTGACCCAAGGCAACCGCAAACAAAAACGCCGGGTCATCTACACCTAAATTGAGACGAGCCACCACTTTGAGAACTCGCTCTTTGAACTCCTCGCTGCGATTTTCGAGTAATTCTTCGAGTATCGATGAGGAGGTATTTTCGTCACTTCTTACCATTGGCGCTCACCGTTTGTTTCGTCCCGGTTTTTTTGGTGTTGGTGTTGGAGTCTAAATTGGCGAAAGCCTCGGCGATTTGGGTGTTAGCGGTTTCGCAAAACATAAACAAACGCTGTCGTGCCATTAAGGAGAGCGATCGCGCTTTGATGGCTTCTGCCCAAGTTAATCCCCCTTCTAAGACCATTTTCAGGTCGGTTTTGAGTAATTTAGGGATATAAATTGATTTGACGTTATATTGCTTGAGTTTAGGTGCTAATTCTGCCTCAATTGCTTCCCATTGCTGGTCATCGTAAAGAAAGCGATTTTCAACCAGGATATGCGGCATTTGGTCCCCTATTTCCTCTAAACTTTGATGGAAAGGAGCAAGGGAATCTTGCTGACCCGAACAAACAAACCACTTGAAAAAGCGCACTCCCTCGATTTTAGGAGTCGCTGCTTTACTACTGGCATTGGGGTCAGCCGCCATCGATTTACGCTCGACTAAGGCTTGGAAAATGGGGCTATTTTGCCGTGCTTTGGTATCCCCTGCAATCTTCCCCAGTTCAATTAAACCGTTCGAGACAATCCAATCCCGCACGACTTCATACACTGAAGCCCCTAAGTTCACCACAACCGACTGACCGAGTAACGCCGTCTGAAATATCTCGTCAGCTACCACCAACTTTTCATCATCATCAGAAAAGCGAACATCTCCGCAATCTACATGATTACCATAAAAGCGTTCTACATCCTTGCGGGACGCATCGGTATCAAACAG
Source organism: filamentous cyanobacterium ESFC-1 (assembly GCA_000380225.1). Classification (GTDB taxonomy): domain Bacteria; phylum Cyanobacteriota; class Cyanobacteriia; order Cyanobacteriales; family Spirulinaceae; genus Jaaginema. Next base: position 21,299 of record KB904822.1, on the reverse strand, counting down.
GACGGGCTTGGGTGCATCGGTTAATTGGGTCAACCAATAATGCAACAACAAACGAGCGAATAATGATTTGCCTACGCCCCCTTTTTCACCATCAATCAAATGAATATCAGCCATGAATTGCCTCTTTGTACTTCGCGATTTTCCGCTATTTCGCTCACAGCAGCCAAGCGCACAAAAGCACCCCAAACATCGGCGAAACGATGACCGCCGTTATGTTGGAAATCGTATTCTTGAGGCACTTCTACGCCCCCATGCCATTCTAGAGGGGTAAACGGATAGATTTTTTCCAGTTCAGTTTTGAGGTATTGAGCCGTCCCACCGGAGAAAACAATGCGGTCTATGCGGTCGGGTAAAACTTCCCCCATCCAGTTTTGAATCATGGCGATATATTCGTTTCTGGCTGCGACCACCGCATCAACTAATGCGTCTACTTCTTCGCTGCGTTGAGCTACATCCCGACTGCGACACACCGACCACAAGACCTCTCGTTCGACTTCATCCCCCGCTTGGGCGATCGCGGTCAATAAACGATCCGATTCTAAGCCAGAGGTTCGCTCTTGCACTCGTTCTAGCATTTTGACCATACCCAAGTCGCAAGATTTAGCACCACTACCGATTGAACCGCGATCGCTAATCAGAATGCTCAGATTGCGATAACCCAACATAAAAAAGGCGATCGTTTCATTGAAGATAGCAGAACCGACTTGTTGACGATAAGCGGCGTAAATCCCTGCACCTTCGGGTAAACAGGTAAAATGGATAGTTTTTACCTCTAAAGTCCCGACCGGCGTTTCAAATTGCGCTAATGCCGCTTTTAATGCTCGTTCAAACTTACCGCGATCTGCAAATTCGTTTCCGGGAAGTAAGGTAGAGATAGCCAGGTCAAATTTACCATCAAGTTCCGGTTCGCGAGATGCAATAACCCACAAAACTGCTAAAACTTTGAGGGTTGCATGGATGTATTTGAGTTCGGATAATCGTGAAATTCCCGCCAATTGGGAAGCTGCAAGGTAGCCCACGGCATAAAACTCATTGTCGTAGCTGACCCAGGCTTCATTTTCGGGCAATCCCGACCCTAACTTTTGGGCTTCATAGGTCGCGATCGCGCTTTCGGGAATTTTCACCACTTCGGGCCCCATCATCATCGAGCCAATCTTACCCGATACTGAATAAAACGCCTTTGTACTTGACCCGCCAAAATCCACCGCTAAAACCACTGTCGGATTTTTACGCCGAGGCATTATTCACCCCCCAACTCTAAATGCTTTAATTGCACCCGAACCAACTCGATTTGGGCGTTGAGGGCTGCTAGAGAATCTTGACACACGCGATAGCACTCAGAACGGGGTTTCCCCATCACCCGAAACGCGATGGGATTCCAAAATGCCCGACATGGCAGCAATACAGCTTCTTTCAACGGTAACAAAGAGCTACGACGCAGCCAGTTAAACAATACTGCATCACTCGAATCCCGCGTCGGCTGAAACCGCAGCATGATGTTAATCTGTCCTTTGCTCATGATCGCTCTTGCTTAAAAACCTATAGTCGTTAATGTGCCACAACTACTCTCAGCTTGGCATCGGACACATGGGGGACAAAACTATCAAATACCAACCCCAAAACCCCCTACATCTCCTGCTATTACAGGGTTTCTCGCCATCAAACATCTGACTTAATTTTGCTGTCGGATTTGAGAAACAAAAGCGAAACATCGTCGCGGTTAGGGTGCAAGTAGTAACGGTATATCGGGGTTTGAGGCTCTTTCATCGCACCCTAACTCGCGGCTATTTTCAACCTCAAATGCCCACGAAACAAGGGTTTGAACCTATCTTTAACCCAGTTGTTAGGGTGCAGGTAGTAACGGTACATCAAGGTTTCAGGCTCTTAACTTGCACCCTAACTTATAGATATGTTCGACCCAAAACGCTCACAGGACATGGGTTTGAACCCATCATTAACCCAGTTGTTAGGGTGCAAGCAGTAACGATATATCAAGGTTTGCTGCTTCTCTAACTGCACCCTAATTTTTCGGCCAATCATCAAACCCCAAATCCTCGTACTGATAATCCCGAACGATCGCGTCCATTTCATTAACTTTTTCGACTTTCGTTTCGGAGAGAGAAGAAGATACCTTGGCTGACTGGCTTTCCATCGTCCCAGGAGACGAAACCAACCCCATCCCTAACTGAGTACGGTCTAACTTCAATACTGTACAGATATAGTTTGCCTGTTTGAGTAAATCCAATACGGCTTCGTAGCCCACTTTTTCTAAACTACGTGAATCCAAATTCTCATTTTCTAAAGCCAAGGGTAGCCAGTAAGAACGAACCGCTTTCATCATGGCTTCTTTGCGAGACAGAAATTCAAGCTCGTCCAAGAAACGAACCAAACGACCATCACAACTATCAGATTCAACCGTGTAGTTCAACCGAAATGATTTTTTCTTCATTACTTTTTTTCAACTCCTGATTATCAACGCTTTGACGGTGCAGTCAAGCTACATTAATACTACGCAAAAAGAAACTATTGACTCTCCCCAAACTCCTAAAAACTGCCCCTATTTTGTGCAACCTCAGAACACTACTACTGCACTAACACTGCATAAAGCCCTATACTGCCTAAAGTACAGCCTTCGCTACCCCTTGCACTTTTGGGCGGTGTTTTCTATCCTGAGAGGAGAGAGCCAGCAGTGTCAATGTAATACATTTTCCTCATCTCCCCCTAGCATCTTGGCCGCAAACCGGGATTTGACCCAGGAGAAATCACCCCTGTTGACCGAGATTTTTTATCCCAACTATGTCCAAACCGGAGAAGAAAACCAAAACTGTAACCCTGCGTTATCGACCCGCCGACCTCGAAAAACTGGATCGCGCTGCCGCTTCGGTGGGTTTGAGTCGCAGCGCCTATATCGCTCGCAAACTGCAAGGGCTTCCCATCCAACCGTCGAGAGTACCTCAAGTCAACTGGCAAGCTTACACGGAGTTCGGCGAGATTGCTCGTTCTTTACAAAACCTCGCCAACGCCCTCAATCAAAAGACTTCGACGTTTCCTAATACTCAACAGCCCCTCACCTCTGCCTTATCCAGTGAAGAAATATTGACTCAAATGCAAGCCCATATCGAGCGTACCCAAGCCCTTATTAAACAACTTCGTTTGGAACTTTGTGGAGTCAAAAACCAACCATGATTGGTCAAATTTCAACGGGAACTTGTTTCGGCGGTTTATTCGGCTATTTGCTACATCCCGACAAAAAACCCAGAATTATTGGCGGCAATTGTGCTGGAGATGTGGCTACCGAACTTACCCCTGAATTTGAAAACTGTGCCGCCCAAAGGCGCTCTACCCAAAAACCTTGTAAACACTTTATGATTGGTTTTGCCCCGACAGATGGCGAAGTCGATGACCGCACTAAAGCTGAAATTGCCACGGCGGTAGTGAAGGGCTTGGGATATACCTACAACCAATATGTGGTCATCGACCATCACAGAGACGATCCCGGACATGATTGGCCTCACGACCACGACCACGTTCATATTGTTGCTAACGCCATCGCTATAGATGGCACAAGAACCTCTAATTCTTGGGAAATGCTGCGCTTTCAAGAAATTCTCAGACAATTAGAACTTGCTTACAATCTCACCCATATTGCTTCGAGCCAACCCAACTCCCGCCGTAGTCCCGCCCACGGTCAAATCCGGCGATACAAGAAAGGAATGCTGGACTACGAGGCTGGGGAACGGGATACCCCGCCATTTCCTATTGTGAGCGATCGCCTTCAAGATTTGATTGATGATGCCAGTGCTGACCAACCCACCCTCACCGAGTTTGTAAGGCGCTTACAAAAACAAGGGGTTTCAGTCCGCAGTCGCATCACCAATGATGGTACTATCCAAGGAATCAGCTACAGTTACGCGGGGGTTTGCTTTCCAGGTACACGGTTGAGAGTCAGCAGTTTCCCTAAACTTCTCCAACACCGTTCTATTCAATACCAACCCGAACGGGATTTGCCGACCCTACGAAGGGCGAATCAAGGAGAAAGGATGGAGTTGGATGACCATCAACCGCAAGGAAAAATTCCAATGACTCGACGAAAATCTGAGTCTCTAGAACTTTAACTAATTGTAGGCAATTGCAGTTGTTTAGAAATTGGTGGAGTAGAGAAGATTGTGGTTGTTTTCTCTAGTTGTGAAAATCTGAGTATTGCCACTAAAAAAGTCTTGATTTTGAAGTCAAGACTGTAATTATTTTTGGTTATTAATTTGCCAGTTTATTCAATTCAATAAGCTTTTTTTAGCCCAATATTTTTGCTGTTCAATAACATTTATAGGGTGAGATTAGCTCATGGGTTTGAATGACTACCGTCTATTTCAGTTCCTTTACTTCCGAATGGAAGTCGATAGTCTATCCTACGGGGATCCGGGTGGGAATGAGGCAGTAGTGTTTCAGTTCCTTTACTTCCGAATGGAAGTCGATAGTTCCAGTAATTTACCCTCCGCTTGGAGGGTTTTTTGAGTTTCAGTTCCTTTACTTCCGAATGGAAGTCGATAGTCTTATCCAACCAAGCGAACATGGCTTGTGCATTGATGTTTCAGTTCCTTTACTTCCGAATGGAAGTCGATAGTGAAGACCTTTACGTAGAGCACGAACAACAAATGTTTGATGTTTCAGTTCCTTTACTTCCGAATGGAAGTCGATAGTCTTATCCAACCAAGCGAACATGGCTTGTGCATTGATGTTTCAGTTCCTTTACTTCCGAATGGAAGTCGATAGTGAAGACCTTTACGTAGAGCACGAACAACAAATGTTTGATGTTTCAGTTCCTTTACTTCCGAATGGAAGTCGATAGCCGTCAGTTTTAAACACGATCGCACGATACAGTAACAGTTTCAGTTCCTTTACTTCCGAATGGAAGTCGATAGAATCAACTATATCCCGCTGAGAAGAGAAAGATTAACCAAGTTTCAGTTCCTTTACTTCCGAATGGAAGTCGATAGATTGATAAAGCTAACGCTTTGTGTAATCACCCACGGATAAAGGGGTTTCAGTTCCTTTACTTCCGAATGGAAGTCGATAGACCAAAGACAGACCAACCGAATAATCAACCTTCCAAAGTTTCAGTTCCTTTACTTCCGAATGGAAGTCGATAGTTCTAAAACCAAATAATTCTAATTTCCGCAACTTAAGGTTTCAGTTCCTTTACTTCCGAATGGAAGTCGATAGAAATTAAACCTAATTCAAGGAGGGGTGTCAGCTTCAAGTTTCAGTTCCTTTACTTCCGAATGGAAGTCGATAGCAGACAACGGAACAGTCATTCCCCACTTTTGTTGGCACAAGTTTCAGTTCCTTTACTTCCGAATGGAAGTCGATAGATTTAATATAGAAGGTTGAGTAGTTATACAGATATAGTCGTTTCAGTTCCTTTACTTCCGAATGGAAGTCGATAGGGTAGCGGATCGGAACCCGCATCCTGACTTGATTGTAGCACCCGTTTGCGAGGATGACTCAAAATCGGGGTGAAGACTCCCCAAAAAAATAGTCATGAACTCTCTCAAACCCAGGCACAGCAAGGGTTCGAGGATGAAAACGAAAAAACGTCGTTTGAGGCACTTTACAATCATCCGCGCAAAAATCCTAAATCGTTAGAAACACCAGTAATTTTTAGTAAGCTATTTCTAAATTTCTGTAGCAAAACATTGTAACCAAATATCATTATATCTATCCAGAAACTACAGTATATTAATTATTACAGAAATTTCAATTCACTCAAAACCCGAAAATATTGACCTCAAAAAATAGTAACCCAACCCTCACCCCGCGCTTTTATGTGTTAGTCATTGATAGATCGAAAGATTCTGCCCTACATCCCACCCTCACTTGCAGCCAAGCATTCGCACACCACCAAAACTAAGTCAACTGATCTGAGAACCAACCTTTCTCGATCTCCATTTACCCACTTATCACTCAACCGCAAACAGCGTTGTATAGTAAGTTACAAACTTTACTCAACAACTCAACCTCGAAAGTAAAACCAGCAGATATATTACAAATCCTAAATTTTTCTTTGTTTTCCAACACTCCCTATTCTCTTTTCTGTTTTTTCCACCTAAGATTGAGAAAGACAATATCGATTCATAACGCTAACGGGAGTATAGTTCTTGGTGCAGTTTGAGCATGTTCGGGTAGATCGCGAAGCTTCAGCTACTTATTTTGTTTATCCCTTCCTTTTCAACAGTCAAGAATTTGAGCAACGCTCAAGCGCCATCACAGCAGCAACCTTCCAGAGCGAACAACAAGCCATTCCGATTTGGGAGCAAGACAAATTCTCTGAAGAAGACTTACTGGCTCATGTGGCTCAATACCTCAACTCCACCCACTCCCCCACAGCCCGATTGTGGAAGTTGCAAAACAGCAACGAACTCCGCAAGCTACTCGGAATTAATTGTGAGTGGTTTTTAGTTCCTCCACAAAAACCAGAAATTGCTTTTGAATTTGGTCAACGCGGACAAGGCTCGTCTCATATTAAATTAGCTTTATTTAAAATTGGCGTTGGTTTTTTAACTGTCCAAGTCCAGCCCCAAAGTGAAGCACTCAAAGATTGGCTTGACTTTATCCATTACTTCCGCTTCCTGAAAAAAAAGCGCGGTGTTCAAATCAGAAGTCAAAAATCGGTTGGTTACGACAAGAAAAACCAACAGAAACAGTATGAACCCTTTTTTCCAGATTTTGCTGGTGGTTTAGCCCAATCTCCAGAAGGTAAAGGAACGCTAGACAAGATTATTACAGCACTTTTAGAAACAGGCAAATTTCGACAAAATGCCCGTCAATGGTGGCAAGAAGTCTTTATTCCGGGGCAAATGTTCCCTTTCGTTTCCTTATTTGTAGACTCGATAGAAGAAGACGATATTCCCCATCTACTGTATAAAACACGCAACTTTTTCCACTTCGAGCAAGGTCAATGTCCTGCACCAGAAGATTTAGCCTTAAACCACCCCAACCTGCTTTCCTACGCTAAAAACCAATGGTTTGTGATGTCTATTGATGGTGGTAGCTTTGTCGGTTGCAATACCCCTGAAAAACCATTCTTTCGATCTACCTTACCATCTCATTTGAGCAATGAATACTTTTTGTTATTTCTCTTGGCTTTACATCAACGTTTTACTTTGATGATGCTTTCTTTTGAAGTGGCTCAACACTGGGTACTAGACCCCAACTCCCGCCAAGAAAAACAGCGACAAAAGGCATTTGAGCATATTCGCGATCGCCTCCTTTCTTTTACAGCAAGAGGGTATTTTTATCAAGCCATGCAACGAGAACATCACCATCGTTGTTACCTCAAATGGCAAGAGGTCTTTCAGATTGAGCAACTTTATCAAGAGGTCCGCGATGAAGTCCAAGAAATGCACGAATACACCATACAGCGTAGCACCGAACGAGTTGAAAACAAATTGAATCTTCTCGGTATATTTCTCGGTATTCCCGGTTTAATTATCGGCATTTTAGGAATTAATATCAGAGGCCATACTGCCGGAGATGACGGTATGGTTCTGGGTGTGGCTTTAATGATTGGCTTAGGGGGTGGTTTATGCTTGGCTTTCTTAGTTTGGCTAGTATTAAAATACAGTGAATGATTAGTAAAAATATTAAGAATTAATTAAATACTTGAATTTTAAATTCAACCATCTGATATCACTTTATTGGTATGTTACAGTTAAAAAGCAAGTGTTTTTTCGTCGAGTTGTATTATTATGAACAATTATCTAGTTATTCAAGTTCTAGGCAGTAGCGATATTGAAGCAGCCAATAAAAGTTCTGAGTTTGTTGATGGCTATCAACTTTTCAACGAAGATAGAGACCTCGACGATATTTTAGATAATCGAGATTTTTTTGAAGAAGAATTTGAAAAGGGGACTCTTAAAGTCAAGTTTCCTTTGATTGCTAATACTGAAAAAATCCTCATACAAAAGCTTGCTAACCAAAACAAAAAAGATATCAATTTACACTGGCTTATTATTCTCACTAATCAAGTAGAATGGGCAAGTCAGCCCCAGCGAGATGATAGTGTTTGGAACGAAATAGTTATTAGAGACGGGATTTGGTGGAAAAATATCTTACAGCAATGGTGTGACAAGAATGGAATCAATTGCTGTCTTAAAGAATTTGAAATTCCACACGATCTTGAATATGGTGCAGCCGATTGGGAAGGTATGGCAAAGGCGATTACACCTTTCTTAAAAACCAACATTATTTTAGAAGAAGACGAAACCCTAGCAAAAACTATCCAATTCAAAAATTGCGACGATGAACTGATCTCAATCGATGGGCTTTTTGTTCAACATAGTAGCGGTACACCAGCATTAAGTAGTGCATTATATCTATGGGGAATAGAAAAGAAACTCGATCAGTATCAAATTGAGTTTATCTACTTATCCGAGCAAGGAATAAGTGATCCCTATCATTCAGGCGAACATTGGCAATGGCGATTGAGAGTTCCCCAAATTCGCGAGTTGGTCAAAATACAAGATTTTGGTGGTGCATTAGAACTGCTGAAAGGGCATCAGATAGAAGATCAGCAACTCGAAGATGACCTTACCTATCTCGATAAAGCAGTTTCTCTTAACATCGAAGATCGGAACATATCAGACGAACGAGATAAAATTTTGGAGCGTTTGGCGATCGCGCTGTGGAGCGAACAAGCTTTTCGCGAACGCAGTCAATGGATGCACTGGTATCTACGCATGGCGGGTGCATTTGAATTGGCGATTTATTTATTGATAGAACAGCAGAGTAAAGGACAATACCAGTGGAAAAATGCTGATTTAGTAGCTGATAGCACGGTCAAAGTCAATTTATTGGGAATTACAGCGTTAACCAGAGATTTATTATCTAAAGGAACAATTAAAGTACGCTTTAATGATAGTAATTTACAAGTTGATAAAATTACTGACCCCCATTGGAACAAATTTGTCAAGCAATTCTACATCAGTAATTGGCAGTTACAAACAGATGTCAAAAAACAAGAAGGATTTAACGACCTTCGTAATTCGCTATATCACAATCTCCGAGGCGATCGCATTGACAAAATCCTCGATGAACAGACCCAAAAATTAGGGAGTGTCACTGCTCTTAAACACCCGTCTCAAAAAGCTATCGACCACTTCCACTACATTCTTGACTTAGCAGACATTGAAACAGACGTTGAAGATCGTGCTAATAAATATCGCGAAAAAGCCCAAAACCTCATGGATAATCTCCAATGAACCCAACCAATCATCCCAACGCTGCCGATTATCTCATTCAACAGCAACAAATTTATGCCGTACCTAATACACTACCTCGCGATCGCGCACCATTTTCCATTCATCCCGTTAGTGGAACATGGCAAAACTCCCCCCATCTCCGTAGCCGCTATGCTTGGGGAGGCGGAGCAACAGTAGAAGCTTGCGACCAAATAGAAGCCCAAGACTTTAGCCATTTAGGTCAAATCGCGGTGCTGACCTTTGGCCCCGTTCAAAGCTTTTTAGGCGGCGGTCAACGCTTGCGAGACTGGGCCGTTGGGTCGTGGTTGTGCCATTACCTTAGTGCGGTTTTAATCTATCGCTGGCAAGCCGAGGGCGGTCATGTCTTATTACCGTTGCATCAATCCAGTCCTCTCCTTAACTGGTTGAACGGTAACAGTTGTGATGCAGATTTATTTTGGCAAGCAGAGTTACCCAATGTCATTACAGGGTTATGTCCTGATGACCAATGGCTAAAGCAGTTTGAAAATACTTTAAACCAAGAGTGGGAGAGATTTACCCAACACCTTGAAAACGCGACCATCAACTATAGTCGCCATCTCGGTGGTGTCGGTTGGCGTACTATCCACGCCGATAATCAATATCAGTGGACTGTTTATGCCGAGTCAGCCCCTTATGACCGCGAAAATCTACAAGATACCCTGGCTACACTTCATCAGCGCGTAGAAGCCCGCAAACTCGGTCGCGGTTGGCAAGGTACTTGGTGGGGAGGGCCGACTAGCCCTAGTGCGGGTAACTTATCCATTTGGCATCCTGGCTTGCGACAAGTCGATCGCGGTGGCACTTGGGGACTCCCCAGACAGCAACTTGACCAATGGTGGCAAAGTATTGCCCAAAAATCCAAATTATCCGGCTTGTTTTCAGAAAGCGATCGCCTCAACAGCATTGAGTTAGTTAAAAGGTTAGCTTCAGTTCCCGATATTATCGAACCAACGCTACAATCCTTGTGGCCAGATTGCCCTACCCCGCCTAGTTGTCCTTGGGAACGTTTCCCAGATCGTAGCGCGATCGCCGCCACTTGGATTGTTGATGTTGTCCGAGATCATCCTGAAGTTTGGAATCATGCCCTCGAACCCCTCAAAAAACATCTAGGAGACACGCCTCCCAAAAGCGCCTGGGGAATGCCCCAGATTGATAACCTCGATATCAAGCTACATCACCCACGGGTCTTAGAACGGCGTAATATCCCTGAAGACCACAAAACCGCATGGGATCGAGATTCCCAAAGACCGCAAGGATGGGAAAGTACCATTGAGTGGACGGTCGGCTGGCGCGGAGACGGCGACAATATGGGTAAATGGTTAGCTGGCGATCAATATACTGACTTAAACTTGCCTTGGTCAAACTGGCATCCTACCCCAGAGCAAAAAGCCTTGTATAACTTAGATTGCGACGCTCCCTCCTTACCACGCGATCGCTCCCGTCAACTCGAACTGCCCCATACCCTAGACTTATCAATTTTATTCAACAAGTGGAATCGTTTACTTTATCCCTTGGTTCAAGATTATCACCAAGGCAAAGTTATCTTTGCCGGAGGCGATGACTTTCTTTTACTCGGGCCGCTGACTGAGTGTGTTCCGCTAACCAATGACCTTTATCATTTATGGCGGGGTGAAACCAGCCCCATCACTCAACCTCTAGACTCATTCAGTGATGGCTGGGTTCAGTATGGCGACGAAATCTACCCCGTTCCCGGTCAAAAAATGGACTTTAGCTTGGGCATTGTTATCGCTCAACGGCGTATCCCTCAATCCCTGTGGCATCGCGGCTTAAATCAAGCTTATAAAGCAGCCAAAGAAGCAGGTCGCAATCGGGTTTGTGTTCGCGTCTTATTTAATAGCGGTCAATCTCTGCAATGGATTTGTCCTTGGGAACTGTGGGAACTGCTGATGCCCATTGAACCCGACGTTACAGGCAAAACAGCACTCAATCGTTGGGAAAAACTACTGGCTTATGTGGAAAGTACCCGCCTCCGCAATCACTCCTCAGTACGCATTGTTGGGGAACTATTCACCCCCTTATTGCAAAGTGTAGGCATTCCCTTAGATTGGCCAACAGTTGAGCGCGTGGGACGAAGCAAATACGCCTCTGTGATTAATAATTGGCAATGGTGGTTAGATTGGATTAGTCTCAAAGCCTTCTTAGCTCGTCAACAACGAGAACGAGAAAAATGGGTACAGTCAATCACTAAAACCGTCGCTCAGACACAAAGCTAGCACAGTTTTGCTCTGTGGATTATGCTCCTTTTGAAACCGATGCCATCAGTATGTGCTTCAACTTTTAAAACCTGGAGGAAATTAAATGACTGGATGGTACACCATCACACCATCGGGAAGCCTCTCATTTGGGAATCTTACCCCTGTTGGTCAAAATAGCGGTCAAGTGGGTTGTCGCTGGCCGCCCAACGGTCATCATCTTGCCGCTTGTCTGGGTTTGACAAAACCCTATAAGCTTTGGGGGCCGTTTTGGTATCAACAAAGCAGTCGCGAGATTTATGTAACACTTCCTTTACCTGTTTATGGTCTGAACTTCGATGATGGCGACCCCAAAAAACCCGAAGTCATTTATCGTTTGCTTTGGGACGAACAAAGTCAATCTTGGCAAACCCAATCTCCCGAACATCAAAAACAAGACTTAGAGTTAGTGGGTGGGCGTTATTTAATTAGCGGTACTGAGCTAAAAAGCCTGTGGGCTAAAAAGGTTTTACCGAAACCGTCTCTCCAGCCTTTGCCTTGGGAAACTTTGACCCTGAGTCACAACCAACGCGACAATTTTCAGGTCAGTGAAGAAGGGGGCTTCTTTGCAGAAATGACCACCCTACTCAAACCCGGTTGGTCTATTTTGGTCAAAATTATCGATGACCGCGCTCAAGAAGTCCTAGACTCAACCACTGAAACTTACATACCATCCCGTTGGAGTTGTTTGGGAGCTGGGGGAACACCTGTCATCATAGACCCATTGCCAGAAAGACAAGTTCGCGATCGCTGGCTAACGCAAGAATGCACCCAAGCTACAGGAGCAGTTTTGTTGACGGGAGCATTATGGCAAAAAGACCAAGAAAAAGTCTCGCTGCCTTATCCTGATTCTACTCAGGTTGCTGCTTATGCGGCTGACCAAGGAGAAGCTTGGCAAACTTGGACAAAACTGGCTGTTACCCAAGACGACACACCTGTGCAGCAAATCTCTAGGCTCACGCCTGGGGAATGGCTGACTCCGGCGGGGGCGGTTTATTTGTGGCGAGATAAAGCACCCCTAACCGAATCGGGCCCCCTGCCCGATTCTTATTATCGCCACACATTAGGCTACGGACATTTATGGTTATTTGAGGATCGAGATAATGACAAATAAAGCTGGTCTTGAATGGTTAATCTGTCGCGAACCCGTCCACATCGGCGGCGCAGACAGCAGTAGTCGCGGCAACAACAACCCTGTTTTTCGCTTACCGGATAATTCCCCGGCTATTCCAGGGAGTTCGCTACGGGGGGCATTACGGGAAAGTGCCACCACTTCATCGAATTATCCTAATTTTGTGGAAAATTGGTTTGGGGGCGATCGCGATAATCCTTCACCGGGCTATCTTGGTTTAAGTTGGGGGTGGCCGGTATGGTGGCCGATTCATGTTTTGGGTTACGGCAATTGGTGGGTCAGTTGTCCGACTTGGATTAATCGCTGTCAACAGCTACGCGGTGAGGACGTACTGTCATTTGACAGCGAAACAGTTTATGTAACCGCACAGGAACTGCATGAGCAAACAGTATATCTGCGTTGGCTCAAACTCACCAATGTTGAACATTGGCCAGGGGAATTACCAACACCAACCGAAATTCCAGCAAAACGTCGCATTGTTGTTCCCGATGACAGTATTAATCTTTTGGTAGAAATGGGTTTAGTTCGTCAACCCAGAGTTAGCCTCAAAGATTACGATGAACTCTTAAACAATGCCAGCGCCAACGGCAATTTGGAAAACCAAAACGTTCAAAACAACGATAACAATAACGATGATGAAAATGGCGACGATGGTAGCTTAGTCAAAAACTTATTCGCGGTTGAGGGGCTTCCTCCGGGTGCGGTTTTCTTATTTGCTTGGACAACACGCGGTCATGCAGAAAACCTCGATCAATGGTCAAAGTTTCTCCATCAAGAACATTATTTAGGAGGACTCTGGAGTGTAGGTTATGGACGCATTGAAATCAAAGCAATGGCTCCTACTCCAGTGAGTACGCCAACTTAATCTAAGTTCGTTAATTTTTCCTGTAGTTATTGTCAAAAAAAAACTGTTATGGCCGATAACGTCAAATCTTATGAACTAGACCGCGAAGTTTTCAGCGAATTGGAACGCGGCAAAGACACCGAAAATCTCAAAAAGTGGCAAGGAGTCGCTAGTAACATTGCGAGTTATGTTTCGACTTGGGGAGTTGAACGTTTTTGGGCAATGTCCAGATCGCTCCGCTTGATTGGTGGTGTAATTCCTGAATTTAATGATATTGGTTCAGATGAAGCAAAACGATATTTTGCTTGGGCTGTTGCTCGTATCGTTTTATGTAATATCGTCGGTAATGATTTAGGCATTAATGCTGATATGACAACAAAAGAATTTCAAGAACGTTATCAAAAGCTTAATTTTAACCAACAAACGTTGTTGATTGAATTATTACTACAAATTGCCGATACAATCCAGTTTTGGACAATGCGAATTAAGGATGCAAATGGGCAAGACGTATAAAGTTTCATAATACAAATTCTCTCAATTCATCATTTAGGAGATTCTTCACTATGCCCGAACTATTACCCACAGAATTACCCCCGTGGTACACTGTCAATACTGATAACCCTGATGACGAAAAAGGATGGGTTCCGCTAACCAGTGATATTCCCAAGATAAAAGATGATTGGGATGGTACAGTTCAACCTGCTCCTCGACTAACTGCAACCAATCGAAAAGTCCCTAAACGTCCCTTACCGACGCAAATTAGCGTCAGTAATCTACAAGTCATTAGTCCGATTCAAGTGGGGAGTGGTAGCTTCCCCGAAGGAGGAATTTTACCCGCACAAATTGGCGGTGTTCCTTGCGTTCCGGGTTCAAGTATACGAGGGGCATTTTTACATTGGTTACGCCAAAATCGTAGTAATTTTACTTCAGATGAGCAAAAATTCTGGCAGAGTTTAGTAACAAAAGATTGGAAAAGTTGGCAACCGCTAAAGGTGCGTTTTGAAACCCTACCCCTTCAAAACCTAAAACCTTATCCTTTGAATCCTCAACAAGAATGGCAGATTTTCGCTGACAAAAAAAGTCGCGATAAATTAGGAATTCAGTGGCAAGAAGCATCTCCAAAGCCACAGAATATACAAAATTTTGCTTTGGCTCGTGGTAGTATTGCACCTACACGATATCGTGTCAGAGTGATTGTACGAGACCCACTCTCGCAAACCCAAGAAAAATGGTTCTGTGAGGCTCTAGAAACGATGCTAAGGGAGCAAGGAGTGGGTCGCGGTACGGCTTCGGGTTTTGGTCGCTTTGCAAGGGAGATTCCTAAAGGAATGTGGAAGTTGAAACTTAGGGGAATGAAGCCCACAGTTGTGACCCATAAAGTCCAAAAAAATAAGGTTGAACAAGTAGGGCAATATCGCTGGAGTCCTCAAGTATTGAGGGCTTGTTTGCGGGGTTATTTTACTCGGTTAGCTTTACTCAATTTTAGTAAAGAAGATGCCATAACACTCACCGATAAAGTTTTTGGGGGAACGAGTTGTCCGGGGGAGCTAACGTTAACCAGCTATCTCAAAGCAGTTGACCCTATTGCTGATGAGTCTCAACTGAGCCAAGAAACATTTTACCGAAATATACCTAAATCTATTACCAATGAGGTTTGGGAAGTTCGAGTAGATTGTGACAGTCTATTTAACCATCGTCAGTTGATAGGACGGTTACTCATTCTAGCGAGTCGTTTAGGAGGATTGGGACCCGGATGGCGAAGACCACCTCATAGTTTTAGACGCGGTAGTGTGTTTCGCGGTAGTCAATTTACAACAGGTCGAATCGATAAAAGTCTTCCAAATTTTTCTAAGGATTCTTGGACAGAACTAATTGATAATTTGCTCGATCAAATTAGCGATATTGCTAAACGATATGGAATTAGCAAAAGCGGTTCTCGTTCTCCTCAAGTTGGAAGCTTAGTTAGTATTTGGAAAAGCAAAGATGCTCAAGAATGGAAAAAAATTGTTCATAAGGTTTGCTCAACCAATGCCAGTAGCCGACCAGATTTGTGCGGAAATAGTAAAACTCGTCCTTCTGGATATTCTGTAAGGCAATACTCAAAGTCTTGCTTCTTGACTGTATTTGAACCTAATGGTGTTACTTATTTTGAACATGATTTGTATTTATTGGCACTTGCTAAACTATTGAATAAGCCATCTTCAAGATTGTTTATTTTTCATTTTCATACCGTAATTCAGCAACGCCAACGGACTCTATCAATGTCAGCCTATAGCTTTACTAAAGTATGGTCAGCAATACCATAAGTTTTAGCCAAAAAGTGATTGATTTTCTAACAGATTGGGATTTTTGCGCGGATGATTGTAAAGTGGCTCAAACGACGGTTTTTCGTTTTCATCCTCGAACCCTTGCTGCATCTGGGTTTGAGGGGGTTCGATGCGTTTTTTTGGGGTGGCCTTAACCCCAGTTTTGAGTCATCCTCGCAAACGGGTGCTACAATCAAGGCATGGTGCGGGTTCTGATCCCCCGCCCTCTCGACTTCCACTCGGAAGTAAAGGAACTGAAACCAGAGCAAGGGCGTAAAGCCGTTACCTTCCTAAAACTCTCGACTTCCACTCGGAAGTAAAGGAACTGAAACCCTGTTCTTTTGTCCATCCCGTCTTGGGCTGTCTCGCTCTCGACTTCCACTCGGAAGTAAAGGAACTGAAACTCTTGATGACTGTAATCTGTGTTCTCTTGACAGAAATCTCTCGACTTCCACTCGGAAGTAAAGGAACTGAAACGTCTGGCACACCACATAATAATGGTCACGTATTATCGTTTTAACTCTCGACTTCCACTCGGAAGTAAAGGAACTGAAACCCTGTTCTTTTGTCCATCCCGTCTTGGGCTGTCTCGCTCTCGACTTCCACTCGGAAGTAAAGGAACTGAAACTCTTGATGACTGTAATCTGTGTTCTCTTGACAGAAATCTCTCGACTTCCACTCGGAAGTAAAGGAACTGAAACGTCTGGCACACCACATAATAATGGTCACGTATTATCGTTTTAACTCTCGACTTCCACTCGGAAGTAAAGGAACTGAAACTACTGCTCCAATCCCTAAGCCATTCACCTGAGTCAGCTCTCGACTTCCACTCGGAAGTAAAGGAACTGAAACGATATTTGATAAAAAGCCGTTCGAAGATAGAAGCTGCTCTCGACTTCCACTCGGAAGTAAAGGAACTGAAACAAGTAAGCTGAGAGATATGGGAGTTGAAAGCGAACAGCTCTCGACTTCCACTCGGAAGTAAAGGAACTGAAACGTGACGTTGCAGCCAGCCCGAACCATTTCCTTAACTTTCTCTCGACTTCCACTCGGAAGTAAAGGAACTGAAACTCAGGAGTAAAAAGATAAATAGGCCTTCCCAAATGTTTCTCTCGACTTCCACTCGGAAGTAAAGGAACTGAAACCATCTTTTGTCTCATCAGATATGAGGATAATAGAGGCTCTCGACTTCCACTCGGAAGTAAAGGAACTGAAACTGTATGGAAATGATAACTACTACTCCACGTCCTTCCTTCTCTCGACTTCCACTCGGAAGTAAAGGAACTGAAAAACAAAAAAGAGAGGGATTGAATCAGCCCTCTCTTTTTCATGGAATAACTAATGCTTAAACCACAACAGACCCCGGTAATTGGGTCAAAGGTGGACTTGCGCCCCAAATTTCAACACGAGATAAAGCCGAAGATTTTAAGGGGTAAATGCGAATACTGTCTTCTTTGGTTTTAATGCGCTTACGCAAGCGGCGTTTGAGTTCTTTGTATTTTTCTGGAAACAAAACACATTCAAAAACAGAGTATTGAACGCGCTGACCATAGCCTTCTAATAAATCGGCTATTTTCTTACGGCGTTTGTTGCAGGGGATATCGTAAACGATTACATAAAATTGAGACATAATACTTTTATATGGCAATTGGTTAATAAGGGAAATGAGCCAAGTTTTTAGACAAACTTAGCGCATTTGATACGGTTTATAGCCGCGACTGGGCTGATAGACAAACTGTTTAAATGCTTTTACTTGCTGATTGAGAATATCCCACTTGGGTTGCAAGCCCGATTCAGTTTTGATGGGTTCTTCCATACGTTGTAGAAATGCCTTCAAAAAGCGTTTGCGGCCTTGGTCATTGAGATAACAACCGCCTTGGTGATAAACAAAATCGCGCCCAACTTCTAGCCAACGCCGATTGATAACTGACAAAACTAAGGCATCAATCACAGGGGCGCGAAATTCCTCGATAAGGTCAGAAGCAAGGGCAGCATGGCGTTCTGTACCTTCGTGCAAACAGGCATAATAGGGATCGAGTCCTTGGACTTCAATGAGAGATAGTAGGTGATTCCACACGACTTGATAACCAAAGCTGAGTAGGGCGTTGACAGGGTTGAGGGGTGGGCGCTTGGAGCGAGCAATAAAGTCAAAGTCCGGATGAGTCAAGCATTGACCCAAGGCGCTGAAGTATTGGGCTGCACCTGCACCTTCGAGTCCCATGAGTTTATCGAGGGCGGTGGTATTTTGGGCTTGTTGGGCTAATGCTTCTAAACGGGGGATGATTGGGTCAAGTTGGGGCAGATGGCGCTGGCGTTGTTGACGTAGAAGCAAGGTGCGAGAGTTTTTGAGTTTCCCGGCGACAATGGCTCTGGCTAGGGTAACGCGATCGCCCAAAACCAATTCTTGCTGATATCGTTGTAAGTGGCGATAGCCGCGCTCGATGGACATAACCCGACCGTAACAATACCCCATCCGCGACAGATAAACGATGGGAATATTGCGCCATAAACAAGCTCGAATCGCTTGGGTTGTGATTTGCGACTTCCCGAAAATGAGGATTTGTTCGAGATGAGGGAGTTGGATTTGCTGCAAAACTTGGCTGCGGTGGTGAACTTGCAGGGTTTCTTGTTGCAGAGAAACATAACACCCTTGCTGAGAAACATAGAGAGAGCGCATAGATGATAAGTTAAGGCCAAATTGACCACAGCGTAGACATTGCTCGACAGTCCCTCAACTCCTATGACTCAGATTATTTAACGATTTTGTCAAGGGAATTGGGGAATATTAGGCTTTAGACGAGGAAAAATGCTGATATAGCAGTGCGTTTTTGAGTTGGGAGATTCAGCTTGTCATCAGCCCTCACCCCAAACCCCTCTCCCACAGGAGATGGGCTTCTAAATTCCGATTTGTACGAAGTGTAACGACGCTTTGCCGTACTACTATACAAATCTTTTAGCGACGTAAGGTTTGGTTTTGCGCTCGATAGGTTGCCTGGATTCCCGATGAGGACTGCTGGGGTGGAAGGAAAACACGGGCAACAACGCGGTCAGCCAGATTACCCACACTATACACAGAGAAAGCGACCAGCAAAGTATTAATGAGAACCGCAGCTAATCCTAAAGGTGCAATCAAAAGAATAACCAAAGTGACACCACCGCAGGTTACAGAAACCACGGCATTGCGTAACTGTGCAGCACGCCAGGACATATACATTATGTTTAAAAACTCCTTATTGTTGAAGTGAATTTAGGCTTCACTCTGAATAAAATCAAAGATAATCTGGCTCAAACTCCAGCTTGTTCTTAGCTTTTGGCTAAACTCTCGCAAGCCACCTTGTCGCCATTAGCATCGAGGCGATGGGGGTCTTCGGGAAAAGCGTCTAAGACTTGCTGGGCTTCGGTTTGACTATGAAAGTCACTACAGTTACAGTCCTGTTGAACGCAGTCGGGTAATGTCTCTGGGGAGGATATTTCACCATCAGGCATTTCTGGAGTGTTGGCTGGGTTGGGTGACGCATTGGGGGGTGCGGTTTCGTTGAGAGAAGGCGGAGTAGCTGTAGTGGGTTGGTGCTGAGTGATAACGGGTGAGGCGGTTACCGTGGGAGGTGTCGGGATAGATGCCAATCGATCGCTTACAATTTGTAGAGCGAGGGCAATACAGAGTCCTGTCAAAAATCCAGCTTGTTCTTTCATAGTAGATGCTCCAGATGTTTCTATTACTCTCTCGCGACGGGCTAGGGTAAATTATGCAAAATCTAAAAAAAATATTAAATTGGGGTGGTGCGGGAAGCACAACTCGCGACCAAAAAGTTGTTCTAGGGGTAAATATCTCTAAATCACTCGATCTATAAATTGCGCTGTCTTGACCACTCAACCGGGAGTAGTTGCACCTGGGTTTTCAGCTTATTGTGTAAAAGTCGTTCAGTTGTAAAAAACAGCAAATCCTTGACAGGTCAGCAATTCTGGCGTTAGTAGCGTTTTTTTTGAGAAGATTTTACAGTTGATTTTATTAATTTTCTATGGCTGTTTTACTCGACTTTCCTCACAGATTGGGATTTTTGCGCGGATGATTGTAAAGTGCCTCAAACGACGGTTTTTCGTTTTCATCCTCGAACCCCTGCTGCGTCTGGATTTGAGGGGGTTCGATGCTGTTTTTTTGACTGGTCTTGACCCCCATTTTGAGTCATCCTCGCAAACGGGTGCTACAATTAAGCCAGGATGCGGGTTCTAAATGCCTGCCCTATCGACTTCCATTAGGAAGTAAAGGAACTGAAACTTAACTCTATCACAACCTCATTCTTCTTAATATCATTGCTATCGACTTCCATTAGGAAGTAAAGGAACTGAAACTAAATAGTAATTACTACCACTGGCCTCAGCGGGGACGGCTATCGACTTCCATTAGGAAGTAAAGGAACTGAAACTTGAATAGGCATCACCTCCAAAGGAAAATTACAAGCTCTATCGACTTCCATTAGGAAGTAAAGGAACTGAAACGGGGATGCTCGACCACACCCCAATGCCCGAACTTCAAGCTATCGACTTCCATTAGGAAGTAAAGGAACTGAAACCATATCTTAGGGTCAAGCATAAACTTTTTCTGCTCGTACCTATCGACTTCCATTAGGAAGTAAAGGAACTGAAACGGATAAGTCAGGGTCAACCTTGAAGTCACTGGGACTATCGACTTCCATTAGGAAGTAAAGGAACTGAAACTGAATCATGGTGTGTAGGGCTTTGAAATTCATTCCATAACTATCGACTTCCATTAGGAAGTAAAGGAACTGAAACTGTGAGAGGATCAGCATGAACGCCGGTAGGAGCAACAACCTATCGACTTCCATTAGGAAGTAAAGGAACTGAAACACTTCAATCTCGTCTAAGCGGGACTGGATGTTAACCACTATCGACTTCCATTAGGAAGTAAAGGAACTGAAACGCTTCTGATTCCCCTACAGTTGAGCCGTAAGACCGTCTATCGACTTCCATTAGGAAGTAAAGGAACTGAAACCACACTGCTCTGACCACTGGATTTTTCACGGATACGACCTATCGACTTCCATTAGGAAGTAAAGGAACTGAAACTCGTTTACAAGACCCATCTTTAAGGGGCGATCCTCTATCGACTTCCATTAGGAAGTAAAGGAACTGAAACTTTGTGGATCGCAGTCAAACCATCCTCCCAAAAAATCGTAGCTATCGACTTCCATTAGGAAGTAAAGGAACTGAAACGCAGCAATGTAGGCAACTGTTATGGCTATTAGAATGAGCTATCGACTTCCATTAGGAAGTAAAGGAACTGAAACATCAACGGAAAACTGTGTCCGGTACTAGGGAGAGTTTCAACTATCGACTTCCATTAGGAAGTAAAGGAACTGAAACAATATCTACACCTATTGCTTGCTTACAGTATTTTGCTGCTATCGACTTCCATTAGGAAGTAAAGGAACTGAAACCCCTACAAGTTTCCCTGATCCCCAGCGTTTG
>KB904821.1:5278805-5431811 GCA_000380225.1 filamentous cyanobacterium ESFC-1 | reverse complement strand
AACCAACAACCAACAACCAACAACCAACAACCAATAACCAACAACCAACAACCAACAACCAACAACCAACAACCAACAACCAACAACCAACAACTAAAACGAATAACTCATCACGCGCACTGCCATTTCTGACGGTAAACTGCTCTGTGAAACCCGAAGCGTATCGCTATTGACGCGGCTGACTTTGGCATTATCCACCAAACTCAAAAACGAGTCTAACCCCTCAATATCGCATTGCGCCCCCGCCGCTTGGGTGCGATAGTGGGTAGGAATAACCAAGCGAGGATTGAGCATTTGCATCGCGGCAAAAGCCTCTGACGCATTGTAAGCCTTGGGCCCGCCCCCCACAGGTAACAACAACACATCCGGGCGACCCATCAAAATTTGCTGCTCGATTTCAATCGGGGCCGCCGCACCGCCCAAATGCAGAATTTTTACGCCCCCTTGCGTCCACAACCAAGCGACATTTTGACCGAAACGCCGTCCGCCTACCCGGTCGTGAGCGATCGCGATTCCTTGAAATTGGATACCCTCAGCCGTATAAGCCCCCGGCTCAAATAAAATATCCGGGTTTCCCGGTAAATTCTCAGCCGCCCCTTCATCAAACAACTGGGAGCTAATCAGCGCCAAATCCGCTTCAACCCTCGGTAAGCGATAGCCCGCCGTACACCCTAGAGTACGAAAAGGATTGACTAAAATCCGCTTACGGCCCCCACTAAATAAAAAGCAAGTATGACCCAACCATTTCAAACTCACCCCTTGGGCTTGAGCTTGAGCTGAGGGCGACTGGGACAAAGCCGTAGTTGCCGTGGCCGCTAACACACTCGCTCCCGCATAGCGTAATAACTTTCGCCGTTTCATCTTTAATTCTTTCCCAGGTTTTTAATCTTTCAATCCACTGAATCCACCGTTGAGTTTACCCCCTAGCTTGACACTTTTGCTCAAAAGCACCAATTTCTAGGGGGGATGCGATCGCGCTTTGGGGCGATCTTTAACTCGGCCCGACCGCAGACGGGGCGGCAGATTCAGCCTTGTGAGTCAGCGATTGTAGGAAGTTGCGGAGTAATATTTTCCCCGAATCCGTTAACACGCTTTCTGGGTGAAACTGGACTCCCTGAATCCAAGGATAGTTCCGATGACGCACCCCCATAATTGTGCCATCTTCGACCCAAGCGGTCATTTCCAGGCTATCGGGTAAACTTTCCCGTTCGATGGCCAAGCTATGATACCGCGTAGCAGTAAAAGGGTTACTTAAGTTTTCAAACACACCCACCCCCGTATGATGAATCGCGGAGGTTTTACCGTGCATCAAAACCGGGGCTGAAACAACTTTACCCCCAAACACTTGACCGATACTTTGATGACCCAAACACACCCCTAAAATCGGCATTTCAGGCCCGAGGGTGGTAATCACATTTAAAGACACCCCGGCATCTTCAGGACGACCGGGGCCCGGAGAAATCACAATGCCATCCGGTTGTAGCTGTCGAATCCCATCGATGTCAATTTGGTCATTGCGATATACAACCACTTCAGCGGCCACGGGGAGAGTTTGACCGAGTTCTCCTAAATACTGAACGAGATTGTAGGTAAAACTGTCGTAATTATCAATAACAAGAATCAAGTTAGCCTCTCTTAGATTACAGATATAAGCCCGCAATCTGCGCGATCGCGACGGTCAACGGCGGTAGTAAAATCAAAGCAGCCACAATCACTGCCGCGATCGCCGCAATCAAAACCGCACCCGCCGCACAATCTTTGGCAATTTTAGCAAGTTCGTGATAAGTCTGCTGCACCGACAAGTCCACCACCGATTCTAAAGCCGTATTCAGCAACTCCAAGACCATCACCAAAGCACAAGTTAAGCTCACAATCGCCATTTCTACGGTACTAATCTGTAACGCCAGTCCCAAACCGACCGCGACCAGACCGAGAATGCTGTGAATGCGGAAATTACGCTGAGTCGAAAACGCATAACGTACCCCAGCCCAAGCATATCTAAAACTCACAAATAAATTCGGAGCCACCGCCCAAGCCAAGCGACGATGGGGAACAGGCAAAGATGGCTCTGCTTTAGAATCGGGAGGTGGCGTATTTTGAGATTTCAAGAGGGATGAAGGCTCTAACAACTGAGGTTTTGTGGTGTGTGGAGAACTTGAAGTCGTTAATCGTTGATGCAAATTCATAATCGCCAACCCAACCGAAAATGACTGTTGTGGACTTAATGCCAACCAACGGCATTATAGTCAACATTAACCGGAATTGGTATTTCCACCGAATCGCCCACTTGATATTTTGGCATCAAGGCTCATTTGCAGTAACGATGTGATACACCAACCAAGTCGATAAACTGCTGTTGTTGGGTCAACATTTCCTGTAAACGCGCCTCTGTGGGATGATCCCAACCGAGCAAGTGTAACAGCCCATGAGCCAAAAGCCAGAGCAACTCCACCGTTAATGAATGCTGCTGCTGTTCGGCTTGGCGTTGGGCAGTTTCGATGGAAATAACAATATCCCCTAAATATATAGACTCGTCTGGGTGGAATTTCGCAAAATCCGGGAAATCCACATCAAGTTCGGCAAACGCTAAAACATCTGTGGGTTGATCTTGATGGCGATATTCAGCATTCAAGCTTTGTATCTCCGCATCACCCGTTAAGCGCAAGCTGAGTTCATACTCGGATGCTGGCTCTAACGTTTCTGAAAGGCTCTCTAACCAGCGTTGAACATACTGGCTAAGGGTGACCTCATTTACAGGACAAGGGCGCTGCTGAACCTCAAAAAAGTTGTCTTGGAGATACAGGGTAGCCGCAATACTCTGGGGATTTTGATTGTTTTCCCTCATCTTTACTACCGAGTCAAATAAGCTAAACCAATCAACATCGTCAGTAAGCCCAGGGTAGATAAGGTAAAGTGCATCAGAGATTTTCCCCCTTTTCGCACCATATTCCGCATCGCGAGTTTAACGTAACTGGGAGGCGCTTCTTGGGTTTGGGGAGGAGTGGGTTGCGGTGTTTCGACAGGATTATTATTCATTGGTTATTGGTTGTTGGTTATTAGTTGTTAGTTGTTGGTTGCCACTTTAACAAAGGACAAAAGACAAATGACTAAGGACAATTAATTCACTGTTGACGATCGCAAATACGCTTCAATAAACTCATCGAGATTGCCATCCATCACATCATCAATGGCAGTCGTTTCGGTGTTGGTGCGAACATCTTTCACCATTTGATAAGGATGAAACACATAATTGCGAATTTGGTTTCCCCAAGCCGCTTCGACCATATCGCCGCGAATTTCCGCGATCGCCTCGGCTCGTTGTTCTTGAGCGATAATAAGTAACTTAGCTTTCAACAAAGCCAAAGCTTTCTCTTTATTTTGCCCTTGCGATCGCTCCTGGGTACAGCGTACCGCAATCCCTGTGGGGATATGAACCACCCGCACCGCCGTTTCGACCTTGTTCACATTTTGGCCACCTTTCCCCCCAGAGCGAGAAGTGGTAATATCTAGGTCTTTTTCCGGGATATCTAGCTCAATTTTGTCGTAATCGAGAGCAGGCATAACTTCCACTCCCGCAAAGCTGGTTTGACGCTTACCATTGGCATTAAACGGCGAAATCCGCACCAAGCGATGAGTCCCTTTTTCCCCCTTGAGGTAGCCGTAAGCATAACGACCGAGAATTTCCAACGTCACCGACTTAATTCCTGCTTCATCGCCCTCAGAGAGTTCAGTCATTAGCACTTTGTACCCCTGCTGTTCTCCCCAACGGGTATACATTCGTAGCAGCATTTCAGCCCAATCTTGAGCATCGGTGCCGCCTGCCCCAGCATTAATGCTTAAAACGGCTCCTTCGGTGTCGTATTGCCCAGAAAGGAGTTGTTGTAGCTCAAAACTATCGAGGGCTTTTTGTAGTTGTTTGAGATTGGTCGCGGCTTCTTCGCGCAAAGATTTGTCCGTATCGAGTTCGAGCAATTCCGCGATCGCCTTACTGTCCTCGAGTTGAGCTTGCCATTGCTGGTATTGCTCCAAGGTTGATTTCACATCATTGAGTTCTTGGAGTGTGACTTGAGCCGTTTGCGGATCGTCCCAAAACTCCGGCTGGGCTGCGAGTTGTTCTAAATCGTGAATTTGAGCCTTTAATGTCGGTAGGTCAAAGATACTCCTGAGTTTTACCCAGGCGATCGCTGACCCTCTCAATTTCGCGTTTGATTTCCGTTAGTTCCATAAAGCAATTACTAATGACCCATTACCCAATGACCAATTGACTCTTGTTTTGGTCAATTGGCCATTGCGGCGTTACATTTCTATTTTACGCCGGAACGAAGTTCCCTTGAATAATCAAGTCGTTGTAATCGAAGTCACCACCACCGAATATATCTTCAACCCCAAACGTATTGTTACCCAACAAGCGGAAGTGATCCACATTATCCGGGTTAGCCTCAATATACGGGAAGAACATATGCGGCCCGCCATTAGGTAAGTTATCGGGATTCTGTTCTAAAAATTGTGCCACGGAAGCATTCGCAATCAGGAAGGGTGCATACAACGCCTCTCCTTCTAATAACCCCGGAACCACCCGCACACTCTGATTAGACACGCTCAATAATAGGGTTTCAATGCGACGGTCAAGGGCGGCTTGGGCATATCCTACTTCACCGGGAGTCAAACCATCAATAGTACCTTGGGGGTCGTCTACCCGATACAATCCGCCTAAGTTATTAAATGCGGCTTCGCGATAAACCCGGAAACTCGATCGCACCGTCCCAACAGCATTGAATTGCGGGAAAGCCGAACTTTGGAAGTTAATTAATTCTTGCCCTTGTAATTGCGCCGGGCCGACTCCTAACGGTAGATTTTCTGCGGTGGGTTCAATTTGGACAACCACATCATTAAAACTGCTGTCGCCGCCATCTTCAAAACCGAGAGAAAAGCGACCATTCCCCACATCGCGCACTCGCAACCCGCCTCCGGGTAAGCCGAGTAAAAGCTCACCGCCGGGGGGTCGTCCGGCTTGTACCGCTTCTTTTGTACCGCCACGAATGATATAAAACGCGAATTGGTCGCCACTATCTAAGTCGAGAATCCCGTTTTGTTGATTGGGGGTAAATTCGTTGGGGCGATCGCCACTGCGTAAGGCCGAGAACAACACTTGGGAGTTTTGCAGTGCCGTGTTGAGATAATCCGTTGACCCCGGTTGTAAGTTGCCAATGGCACCGTTAGCCCCATCCACCTTAAACAAACCAATCTCGTTGATTAAGTTGGTATCTGTACCACTCAACACATATCGCAAATTCGCCGCCGTAATGGTAAAAATATTGTTGCCATCGACGGTTAACTGGGGATTCCCACCGCCAGGTTGGCCTGGGACACCGCCACCGGGTAGAATCGTCCCCGCCAAGTTAAATGTATAATTGGCTTCGTTAAAGTCATTAGTATCAAACTGAATTGCCCCAGTAATCGCTCCTTGGAAATCGGGAATCGCTTGCAGTTGTAGCTGCTCGGTATCTCCGGCGTTGACGGTTGAAGGGAAAGTTCCAACTAATTGCAAGCCATTGGGTAAACGTAAATTACTGAGTAATAGGGGTAGGGTTCCATCGTTGGCAATGGTAAATGTCAGAGTAGACCCTGGTGCTAACGAACCGAAGTTAAACGATCCAGAGGTAGCAATTGGATTGCCATTGGGCCCTAAAACATTGACTTCTGGTCCTTCTACCGTGGCGGTAATGGTGAAGTTGTAGGGATTTTGTAAGCTGCGGTCACCATCGTTACTATTAATCTCGATTTTCCCTTGAATCACCCCGGCATCTTGGACGTTGACATCCACGGTAAAGTCATCAAAGTTATTCGGTGGCGGTGGGCCAACTGCGATGGTTGTCGGAACATTGGAGAGGGTGATTCCTGTGGGAGCAGTAATACTACTAATTTCCAGTGGTAAGCCAGTTGTCCCTGTACTGGTATTTACAATAGTAAAATTTTTTGAGCCAATCGCAGTCCCGGCTTGGGTTGTCCCCAGGTTAATCGTAGAACCCTCAACAATGGGAGTCCCACCATCGCGCACTTCGATATCTGAGGCTCTGGCCACTGCCGTCCCAGCTACATCAATACCATTAGCAGGTGTATTCCCGTTAATGACGGTATTTTCCCGGACAATCCTGGTGTTATCGATCCCGACAATGGGAGCGCCGCCGCCGGTGGAATCATTCCCCATAATAGTGCTACCGTCTAGGTTGAGTTGGGGATTGCCGCCTTGGTTAACGATTGCTCCTCCCCGTACGGCGGTATTACCCGAAATGGTGGTGTTGATGATGGTTAAGCTACCTGGTGTAGCGCCCAAAGCTGCATTTAAACCAATAGTAGCTCGGTTCTCAATCGCACCACCATCACCTCGACCGGTACTACTGGTTGTGCCTAGAGCATTATTATTTTGAATTGTGCTATTGCTAATAGTCATTTGACCGAAGTTGGCGATCGCGCCGCCATCATCGGTTGCTGTATTATTTTGAATCGTGGCATTGTTGATGGTAACTATACCACTATTCCAAATTGCCCCCCCATCATCACTGGAGTCTTCCGGTACTGGTATCTGTTCAGCGCGACCGCCTTGCAAGGTCAAGTTACGGAGGGTTAATTTGCCTGTAGATTGTTCTTGCCCATCAACATAAATCAGGCGAAAATCGGGGGCGGTACTCGCTCGTTCAATAATCGCCCCATTGCCATTGATAACTATTTCTGAGGTGATGGTAGGCAAACCCGCAAAGCCGCGATTAGGAGCGCCGAGAAAGCTGCCAAT
The DNA here is from genome assembly GCA_000380225.1 of filamentous cyanobacterium ESFC-1. Taxonomy (GTDB): domain Bacteria; phylum Cyanobacteriota; class Cyanobacteriia; order Cyanobacteriales; family Spirulinaceae; genus Jaaginema. The sequence continues at coordinate 5,425,021 of KB904821.1, read as the reverse complement.
AATTATTGGGCCTTGCCGTTGGGTGAGACTATAAGTCGCTCCCGCCGTGAGGTTAATCGTATCTTGACCGGAATTAACTGCTTCGTTATTCGCCTGGTTAATGGCATCGATTAATTCTGTAGCGTTGGTAGCAGTAAAGGTGGTGAAGACCCCTTCATAAGCCGCCATTATTTCCGGGCGTAAGGCAAGGGGAGACGATATTTGACCTGTTTTGACCTCCAGTTGCCAATCGCCACCCTTGGAGGCATTTCCGGTGGGGGTACGAGAAGCGGCGACGGGGGCTTGGATCAGGTCGCTCAAGCGTTCGATAAATTGCTGGCCGATGCCTTGGGCTACTTCGCAACCATATAGCAGCAATTCAAACACAGAATCGCGAAAACCCCGATGCCATTGTTGTAATTCGGCGGCGTAGTGATGCAGATTATCAAGCCGAAGTTGGGTATTGCCAAGATATAAACAGCCGGGTTCCCCGTGAGAGATGAGGTGGAGACTCGTCAAGTTGGGGATTTTCTGCAAAGCCTGACTAATTTGCCCTATCCCGTCTCGTTGGGGGTCGAGTAACAAGACTTCCGATTCGTTTTGAATGCCCCTGGTGAGATGATGATAATCGGCAACGCGAGTATCGATCGCGACGAGCATTTTGGATTTTCCGGCAGAATGATTAAGTTCTACGGGTCGATGCGTTAAAACTGGATGGCTCATGGTTGTTTTCTCACTCTCTCACATTATCGATTGCCAAAGACCCTGGTTATTTTTCAAGAATACCTTAGCCTTTCCCAAATGTAAGCACAATCTTCAAGTTGATTATTTTTATCTAGCGGACTTCTTTGAGACTTTCGATTTGGTCGGTGAATAGTTCGATGAATAAATCAATGGCGCGGCGATTTTCTCGCACTTTGATGTTGACGCTGACGGCCATGCCCGATTGTAAGGGAATTTCGCGATCGCTCGCCACCAGCATTTGGTCATCGAGGCGCACTTTCGCCGGAAAACGGTAAAAAGAGTACTGTTCGTCTGGGGGAAGGGCATCTGACCCCACTGAGATGATTTCCCCTTTAATATCGCCAAATTCGCTAAAGGGAAAGGTATCGATGCGAATGTCAGATTTCATGCCTTCTTGGACGAAACCAATGTCTTTGTTGGTGATAAAGACTTCAGCGACTAAATCATCGCTGGGAACAATGGAAAGTAAGGATTCGGTGGGATTGGCCACAAAGCCGTTAGACGCTTGTAAGTCAAATACCGTACCGCCGACAGTGGCGCGGACTTCTTGGTATTTTAGGGTTTGTTCGGTGGCGCTGATTTGGCTGTCGAGTTCGGAGATTTGCTTTTCGTTGCGGACGACGACATCGAGAATGGCTTGGCTGAGTTGGCTGTCAATCTCAGCAATGCGGTTGGTGTTGGTGGCCATGCGATCGCGCAGATCGTTTTCTACCGTGGCTGTGGTGGTAATTACCTCGCTTTCCCCTTGATTCATTTGGAGTCGCAAGCGCTCGATTTCTTGCTCGATCTGACTGACTCTGGCTTGTTCTGTTACCACAGTTTGCCGTTGTTCGAGGTATTGGAGTTCTGCGATCGCGCCATCTTCGGCTAAGGTTTGTAAGCGGCCTAAAATCTCCTGTTCGTTCGCCAGTTTGGCCCGCGCTGCGGCGAGTTCCAATTGGGATTGATTGACTTGACGCTGGACTTGGGACACTTCTAAACGGGCTGAACGTTCGCGGGCTGCGGCTTCCCGTTGCGCCGAACGGACTCGGGCTGCATCCCCCCCTGTACCTCTGCCATTCATGGCAGCGCGAAACACCTCAATTTCGGCGGTGAGGGCTTCTTTATTACGAGTCAGGGCGATAATTTCCGGGGGGAGGTCGAGGGACGCGATCGCATCTCGGACTTGAGCCGGATTTTGAGCTAAACTGCGATACAGTTCGTTTTCTTTAATCAACGCTGCCCGTTGTTCTCGTAAGGCTTGCAGACGGGCTTGTTCGCTGTCTGAATCAAACCGCACCAACAAATCCCCCGGTTCGACGGTTTGACCTTCTTCGACATAAATCGCCTCAACCACACCATTGAGGGGGGCTTGCACTTCTTTAACGGTTCCTTGGGGCTTGAGTTGTCCGGTTGCGGGAACTACTTGCTCAATTCTGGCAACAAAAGCCCAACCCACCCCAAAGGTCACCACGCCCACAATTGACCAGACAATGGCCCGAGACCAAAAGGGCGTTTGCCGCAATACCACGGGCTGTTCAAAGGCGGTAATGGGGTCTTGTTGTTGGGGGTCGAGGGTGGTTTGATTTTTCTGAAAGGCTAGTCCTCGCTTGGGGGCAAGGTTATGGGATGGCGTTGAGTTGCCGTTGTAGCTGTTGGGTTTGTGTCCGTTGGGTTGAGTCATTTTTTTGTCCTTTGTCTTTTGTTCTTGGTCATTTGTTATTTAGTTATTCGTTACCATTTCGGCAATGGGTCACTACTGGCGCGATCTGGTGCTGCGAACATAACAGTTGTTATGTAATTTTCCCAATTACCTCAAAAATTAATGACCTTCGCGAGAAATGTTGAATCGATTGGTTGGGGCTGAAACATTTGTGAGACATAGCATTGAGCCTTGTTTGATAGACGATCCTAAAATTGAGTTTGCTGGGGAACAATACCTCCTATCAAAAACCAATGACCAATGACGAATGACGAATGACCAAAATTTACTTAACCAAGCGATTTTCTTGTTGTTGATAAAGGTAATAATAGCGGCCTCGGAGGGAAACGAGTTCATCGTGGCGACCGAGTTCAACGACTGCGCCGTTTTCCATCATCACGATCAGGTCGGCGTTTTGAATGGTTCCGAGACGGTGGGTGATAAAGAATAGGGTACGGTCGTGGAGGGCTTGGGCGAGGTTGAGGCAGAGTTGCTGTTCGGTGGTGTAGTCGAGGGCGCTGGTGGCTTCGTCGAGAATCAGCATTCTGGGTTGTTGTAGGATAGCCCGCGCGATCGCGATTCGTTGTCGTTGTCCCCCAGAAAGAGCGGCCCCCCGTTCCCCCACTCGCGTATTGTAGCCGTTGGGTAAGCTCATAATAAAGTCGTGGGCGACGGCTATTTGCGCGGCTTCGATAATGTCGTCGCTACTGGCATCGGGGTTGTTAATGGCAATATTTTCTTGAACTGTACCATCAAAAAGGAGGGTTTCTTGCGGCACAACGCCGATTTGTCGCCGCAGGGAGTAGAGTTCGACTTTGCCAATGTCGTAGCCATCAACGAAGATGCGACCGGATTCGAGTTCGTAAAGGCGGACGAGGAGTTTGGCGAGGGTACTTTTCCCTGCGCCACTTTCCCCAACAATACCGACGAATTGACCGGGTTGGATTTCGAGGTTAACTTTGTCGAGTTGGGGGGGTGTGTTGCTTTTGAAGCGGAAGGTCACGTTTTCATATTTAACCGAACCTTCAATGGCGGGCATGGGAATATTATCGCGGTCATCTTCGGCTTCTTGGGGGGTGTCGATAATGTCGCTGAGACGTTCGAGGGAGAGTCCGATTTCTTGGAAGTTTTGCCACAGTTGGGCGAGGCGTAATAAGGGGTTGGTGACGTAGCTGGCGATAATGCGAAAGGCGATGAGTTGTCCGAGGGTGAGTTCTTGTTCGAGGACGAAGAATGCGCCCACCCAGAGGACTAATAAGCCGGAGAATTTGTTGAAGAAGTTACTGGCAGATTGGGCGAGGGTACTGGTAACCACGGTTTTGAAGCCAGAGGAGATGTAACGGGCATATTTTTCTTGCCATTGCCAGCGCGATCGCAATTCGATATTTTGGGCTTTGACGGTTTGAATGCCGGACATGACTTCGACGAGGTAGGACTGGGTTTCGGCGTTGCGTTCGGCTTTGCGGCGCAGTTGTTGGCGGATGGTGGGGGCCAGGAGGATGGTGATAATGAGAAAGACGGGGACGGTGGCTAAGGCGACTAGGGTCAGTTTCCAGCTATATATCGCCATCACGACGATATAAACCACGGAAAACACGGCATCGAGTACGACGGTGAGGGCTGTTCCGGTCAGGAATTGCCGGATGTTTTCGAGTTCGTTAACGCGACTGGATATTTCCCCGACGGGTCGCTTTTCAAAGTAGCGCAGGGGAAGGCGTATTAGGTGGTCGATAATTTCTGAACCGAGACTCATGTCGATGCGGTTGGTGGTATCGACAAAGAGATAGGTGCGAAGGCTGCTGAGGAGGGCTTCAAAAATCGCGATCGCGAGCAGAAATATCCCTAAAATTTTGAGTAAGTCGGGGCTGTTTTTGACGATTACTTGGTCGATAATGACTTGGATAATGAGGGGATTGGCCAAGCCAAACAGTTGTACAAAGAAGGAAGCCACCAAGACTTCAAATAACACCCGTCGATACTGCCAGATTGACGGGAAAAACCAATTAATGCCAAAGCGTTCGGTGGGGGTTTCTTTGGTGGGTTGCAGGAGTAAGACTTGACCGACAGGCCCCCAGGTTTCGAGGAAGTCGGCGGGTTTGCGGCGCAATAATCCCACTTTCGGGTCGGCAATGACGCAAGTGCGATCGCTAATTTCGTACAATACCGTCAGGCTATCTTGCCACATTACCAACGCCGGGCCATTGAGGCGGGTAAAAGCTCCGGCTGGCACATTCAACAGTTGCGCTTTGAGTCCCAACAATTCCGCCACAGAACCGCAGAAATACAACGATAAGTTACCGTTGCGTTGAATTTGCTCGGCCAAAACACGGCGCACAATCTCCCGCCGGAAGGGAATGCGGAAGTGTTGACACAGCATCCCAAAACAGGCCAAACCGACTTCTAGGGGCGTTCCACCCCGCTTAACGGGATATTTTGTCTTTTTGCTCGTTTTTCTTTCTGACGGGGTTTCTGGCTCGGATTCGAGCAGTTGGTCGGGGGCGTAGGGAACGGCAGTAAAGGCGGCTTCGGCAGGCGTGACGGGGGGTTCGGCTGTTGTTGTGGTGCGTTCGGCGGCCATTTCCTCGCTTTCGCTTAGGTCTTCTTCTCGCAGGCCAATCAGGCGTAAAGGACGGGCAAGATCGGCGGGTAGAGCAGTTTCAGGCTGATCTGGATCGAGAATTGTACCGGGAGTTAGGGCATTTTCCGAGTCTGGGCGATTTTCTTGGCTGCTGATAAACCACAAATGAGAACCATTGGCCCCGAGGGGTCGATCTTGGCTTAAATAGCTGACGACGGCTTGCTCGCAGGCTTTTACGGCGATACGTTTTAACGAGTTTGCGCCTAACGATTGTAAGGCTTCTTGGCGACTGAGGAGATCGAAGACTTCGACGAGATAAGGACGTTCGGTAAAGGCTTGTTCGCCGTTTTCAGTTTGGCGCAATAAGGCGATAAATTCTTGGACATTTAAAGTTAAGCATACTGCTTCAGTAGACGCGATCGCGGTTTCACAAGCCACACCTCGAATTAAACTAACCCATCCCATCATTTCCCCCGGTTCGATTCGGGTTAGGGTGGTGGGCATTTGTGTTCCAGGATCGTAAGCCAATAATCGCGCATTCCCTTGATATAAAATGGCAATCTGGGCGGGCATTTTATCGCGCAAAACAATGGTTTGCCCCATGCGATAACGTAGGGGTTGCAAGCGCTCGGACAATTGCGCGAGAATTCCAGAGGGCAAGTCCGCAAAAGGGGCTTTATTGGCTAGAAAGCTTTGAATGGCAGAAGCAGTTAAATTCATTTTTATTGATTTTTGTTATTAGTTACTGGTTATTGGTTACTGACCATTACCCACTGTTATCCCTCGACATCGACTCGTTTCTAGTTATTCATTTGAAATAAATAGTTTTCGCAGAAAGTTTTAATTACTTTTCGATAATAAAACTTTGTTGATTTTACTGATTTTTTATAAGCTTTTTGCCTCCATTGAGTTATGAAAAACCAACAACCCACAACCAACAACCAATAACAAAAAATCAGCAAAGCCTCGAACAAACGTTTCCCTAAACTACTTACAGTATATTCGGCGGAAAGAGACTACTCGGACGGTCAAGAAAGCGTTGGCGCACCAGTTTTCTAAAAGTTTCTAAATCTGTTTGCCAATTGTCAAGGGCTTGTTGCAATTGTTCAAGACGTTCTGAAGTGGTGTTGCCTTGAATGTCATAGTTAAAGCTACCGGAGAATAAAACTGCGGGGAGTTGGCTTTGGTTGTTTTGGGTTACGCGCACTTCACTAATGTTGAGGTTGAGTTGACAGCGATCCAAGGGATACACCAAGTTTACTGCGACTTGTTGGGGCGATCGCGCAAATTCTTGACTTAAACCGGGTGCGAGGATTTGATCTAAGAACTGCTGACGCGCTTTTTCTAGGGTATCGGGGGGAAACATCATCACGATTTGCGGATTGATGCTCAAGACTTGATACAGTACATGGGGCAAACACTGACTATAACAGCGCGTCAGAGTGGGTACATTGAGGTTCTGCTCGGTTAGGGGCGCGATCGCTTCAAAAAACTTGATACTACGCGGCTGTGCTAACACATTCACCCCATTAATAAATTGAATCTGACTGAGATTGTCTTGTTCTACCGGATTACCTGTGGTTTGCCAATCTTTGGGGATAATGCCACTAAATCGCAGGAAATCCAAGTGAGCCAGCGTGGGCGGGAGATTTTCGGCATAAAGCGCGATCGCGAGTTCTTGGATATCGGGAGTTTCGTTATTCAAGGGGACATTGGAAGACGGATTAACAATCATCCTACAGAGGCCGTTTTCTTACCTCATCAGGTTAACCAAATCCGCCCCCGTCGCCAAACATTTTTGCTTTGTTGGGGGTTAGATTGATAGTCAAAACACGATCAAGACCATACTTTGACCACTTTGCCTTTGATTTCCCGTTTTAACCAAGAGGTATTTTGACTTCTAGACTTGAGGGTGGTGGCAGTTACCGTCCAAACGGCGTTGGGATCGAATAAAATTAACTCGGCCTCACAACCTACTGCGATCGCGATAGGTTCTTGTTGTAAGCAATGCAGGGGAGACGGACTCAAGGCTTTGAGCAACGTTAACGGGCTGATTTGCTGGGTTTCGACGAGAGATTGCCACAGTAGGGGTAAGGCTAATTCTAAACCGATCGCGCCGGGAGGGGCTTCGGCAAAAGCCACGGTTTTTTCTTCGTAGGTGTAGGGGGCATGATCGATGGCGATCGCGTCAATAATACCCTGTTTTACCCCGTCGATTAAGGCAAATCGATCTTCAGGATTACCCAAGGGCGGATCGAGGCGTAAATTGGTGTCGTAGCTGGTGATGGCGCGATTGTCTTTGAGTAAGTGTAGCCAAGTGGTACTAGCAGTGATGGGTAAGCCGCGATTTTTGGCTTGGGCGATAATTTCAACGCTTCTCTGGGTCGAAATTCGCATGAAATGAACGGGTTGGCGTAAGTCGGCGACAATCTCGCAAATCGAGGCGATCGCGCTGGTTTCAGACATCACCGGATCGCCGGGTAAACCCGCTTGTATCGAGAGTTTGCCCTCTCGCATCACTCCATCCCCTCGCAGGGCGCGATCGCAAGCCACCAACGCCACGGGTTTTTGGCACAATGCCCCATATTCGAGAACACGACGCAGCAACAGGCTACTACTCAGGGGTTGGTTATCGGTAAAGCCCACACAACCGCTTTGGGCTAACTCGGCTAACTCGGTCATTTCTTGGCCTGCACCTTCTTTAGAAATCGCGCCCCAGGGGTAGAATTTGGGCGCTGGTGGGGCATTACGGCTCAACCACCCCAAATTTGAAGCATTATCGATTACTGGGTCGGTATTGGGTAATAAAGCGACGCGGGTAAAACCCCCGGCTAAGGCTGATGCAGCCAGGGTTTGCAGGGTTTCCCGGTCTTCATAACCGGGTTCGCTGCTGTAGCTGTATAAGTCTACTAAACCGGGGGCGAGAATCAAGCCGGGGGCGGCGATCATTTCAGCGTTTTCTGGCGTTTCCGCGATTTGAGGGGCGATTTGCGCGATTTTGCCTTCTGAAATTACCACATCCGCGATCGCATCGGTTTGGGTTACGGGGTCAAGGATTCTTACTTGTTTTAAAACTTCAGCAGCCATATTTTCAGTAATCAGCATCTAAGGGGCAATCGGCAATCGGCTTGTAGGGGCGGGGTTTCCCCGCCCAACAACCAACAACCAACAACCAATAACCAACAACCAACAACCAACAACCAATAACCAACAACCAACAACCAATAACCAACAACCAACAACCAACAACCAACAACCAACAACCAACAACCAAAGTAGCTTACACCGGATAAGTTCCCCTATCAAAAAACCCCAAGCCAGAAACAGCTTGAGGTTAAGTCAGACCAGGGTTTAACCGCTTATTCGACGGTAATGCCCGCAGATTCTTGGTCGTATTCTTCGAGTTCCACTTTGACGGGCTTGGCTTTCCAAATTTCCGTCATATATTCGTCGATGGTGCGATCGCTAGAGAATTTACTCATCCGCGCCGCATTGAGAATCGACATCTTCGTCCAAGCCTCGCGATCGCGATAAGCTTCAGACACTTTCTGTTGACAATCAATATATTCCTGATAATCCGCAAACAGCATATATTGATCGTCGTACAACAGCGAATCAATCAACGGCTTGAAGATTTCCGTATCGCCGTGAGAGAAGAAGCCCGACGAAATGCGGTCAATCGCTTCTTTCAACTCGGCATTACTGTTGTAGTAATCCATGGCATTGTAGCCGGATGCTTTCACCTCTTGGACTTCTTGGGCAGTTAAACCAAACAAGAAGAAGTTTTCAGCGCCGACTTCTTGACGAATCTCAATATTCGCCCCGTCTAATGTGCCGATGGTGAGCGCACCATTCATGGCAAACTTCATGTTACCTGTACCCGACGCTTCTTTACCCGCCATCGAGATTTGTTCGGAAAGATTCGCCGCCGGATAAATCTTTTCACCCAGAGAAACGTTGAAGTTACCCAGGAATACCACTTTCAAGCGACCTCGCACTTCTGGGTCTTTATTCACCACTTCCCCGACAGCATTAATCAACTTGATAATCGATTTTGCCATATAGTAACCCGGTGCGGCTTTACCGCCAAAGATAAAGGTACGCGGCACAATATCGATATTCGGGTTTTTCTTGATGCGGTTGTAAAGGGTGATAACGTGCAGCAAGTCAAGGTGCTGGCGTTTGTATTCGTGAATCCGTTTGACAATCACATCAAAAATCGAGTTGGGATCGACTTCGATGTTGTTGCGCTTCCAGATGTAATCGGCTAACCGCTTTTTGTTGGCTTGCTTGATTTCGTACCAGCGCTGACGGAAATCAGGATCGTCTACATATTGCTCGATTTGCTTGACTTTTTCTAAGTCTTTGAGCCAGGTCATATCTCCTAACTTTTCTTTGTAGAGTTTGGAGAGTTCCGGGTTGCTCAAAAGAATCCAACGCCGAGGGGTAACGCCGTTGGTTTTGTTAAAGAATTTCTCGGGCCAAAGTTCGGCAAAGTCCCGCAGGGTGATGCTTTGCAACAATTCTGTATGTAGCGCAGCTACCCCGTTAATGGCATGAGAACCAATACAAGCGAGGTTGGCCATGCGAATGGCTTTTTCGGGGTATTCTTCGACGATGGACATCCGAGCGGCGCGTTCGGGGTCGTTGGGGAACCAAGTCCGCACATCTTCTAAGAAGCGGTGGTTGATTTCGTAGACGATTTCCAGGTGACGGGGAAGCAAGCTGCCAAACAAGCTCACCGGCCAGCGCTCTAAGGCTTCTGGCAATAAGGTATGGTTGGTATAAGCAAAGGTTTTTTGGGTAATGTACCAAGCTTTGTCCCAATCATAGGAATGCTCGTCTACCAATAAGCGCATCATTTCTGCGATGGAGACGGTGGGGTGGGTGTCGTTGAGTTGAATGGCGACACTATCAAATAAGTTATCCAGGTTGGGATACTTTTTGAGGTGGTTGCGGATGATGTCTTGGAGAGAAGCCGCAGCAAAGAAGTATTGTTGTTCTAAGCGCAGTTGACGACCTTGGGGGGTGTTGTCGTTGGGATACAACACTTTGGAGATCGTCTCGGAACTCATTTTGCTGGCTACGGCTCCGTCGTAGTCCCCGGCGTTAAAGGCTTGGAAGTCGAAATCTTCATTCTCGGCAGCCACAGCCCGCCATAAGCGCAGGGTGTTGACGGTGTTGGTGTCGTAACCGGCGACGGGGGTATCGTAGGGAACAGCTAAAACTTCGCGGTCGTGAACCCAGGACACTCGCGGTCGGTTTTTTTGGTCGTGGTAAATTTCGGTATAGCCGCCGTATTTGATACGAACGCTATCGTCTTGACGAACCACTTCCCAAGGGTTACCGTAACGCAGCCATTTATCGGGAACTTCGATTTGGAAGCCGTCTTTGATGGCTTGGTGGAAAATGCCAAATTCGTAGCGAATGCCGTAGCCAATCGCTGGAATTTCGAGGGTGGCTAGGGAATCAAGGAAACAAGCGGCCAAGCGGCCTAAACCCCCGTTTCCTAAACCGGGGTCGTGTTCTTGTTCGAGTAGTTCTCCTAACTCCAGCCCGGAATCAGCCATGACTTGCCGAATGCGGTCGTATAGCCCCAGGTTGATTAAGTTGTTGCCCAGATAACGACCCATCAGAAACTCTGCTGACAGGTAGCAAACGACTTTGACATCTTTCTGGGTGTGGACTTTGCGACTGGCAATAAAGCGATTGAGCAAGCGATCGCGCACGGTGTAAGCGAGGGCGATGTAGTAATCTTTGGGGGTGGCCCAAGATGTATCTTTGCCGCGATTGTAGTAGAGGTTGTCCGCAAAGGCGCGTTTGAGCGTTTCGACGCTCATGCCTGTACGGTCGTCTTCTACTTTGATTTGAACGGTTTCGGTTGGGCGAGTGTTGGTTTGCACGGGTGCAAAACTCCTGCTGAACAAACTGATTTTAATTGTGTCCCAAGTTGCCAGAAAAGGTGTATTTTTTTAGACAATTTTCGGACTGATGCTTGGTGCAAGCATCTTGAGAACAAGTCTATATTAGACAATGTTGAGATTGTGGGTGCGTTACAGCAGCGATCGCGCTTTTTTTTCGGGGCTAGGGTTGGGCGGGAAAACCCCGCCCCTCCTCACCTATTGCCTATTGTCTTGGGTGTCGCGAGTTGATTAGTTCACCGCCCACCAACCAAAGCCCGGACCAATAATGCGGACGGTTAACCAAGTTGCGACCAGGATACCAATGCCAATCCAAGCGCCGCGACTGGTGATTTGGAGAAACTGCTCGGATTGGCTTTTGGTGATGGGAATCCAGGGTAGTATTCTTTCTTCTTTGCCGTAGTCCTCTCCAAGGGCTTCTCGGCGGCGTTTTGCTTCTCCCATAAGTCTATTTACCTCTGTCACAAAATTAGGGCATTCAGCCTTAATTGTAGCGAGAGACGCGATCGCCTTGAGGGGTGAAGTGGCAGGAATTGATGGGAATTTTTGCAATCTGCTTTACATTACGACTCAAAAAGCTGCGTTATTCTAAGGATTGTTAAGTTAGACAATTTGAGGTTTTGGAGGTCTATTTATGTCTAATTCGAGTTCTGCTGCTGCACCTAACTTTAATAGCGATCGCCAAGTCTGGGGGAGTCTCAGAGAGGCGATCGCATCGAGTTCTGGGTTTCAACGCTGGCGACTCGAACAGCAGTTATCAGAACCCCGTTCATCCCAAGACTGGGATATTTTGGTTCGTCGCTATTTGCGCGAAACTTTAGAAACGTTAGCGTATTAAAATCTGTACTAACCAATCGGGGAGTTGGGCGATCGCATTGTCAAGGGTTGCTGCGAGTTCGCCAACGCGATCGCCATTCACATAAATTTCGTTGCTCGGATAGTTTTGCAGCACTTCGAGCAGGGTAATCTGATTATCGCTTGAGGCTGAGTCTACGATGGCCGAGCGCAAGGCTTGGCTGTTGTCTTCGTTGTCAGGACTGTACAATACATCCCCGATTTGGTCGAGCAGGGTTTCTCCGGGGGAGGTGGTGAGGAGTCCTTCGAGTAATTTGCCATTGACTCCGACTTCTTGGGTTAAAACTTGTCTGAGGGTTTCGGGTTTTTGGTTGGCCAGGAGGAGATAGGCTTTTAATTCTAAAGATGCTTCCCCGGTGTCGGCCAGGGTTTCTAAGTCTTCAACGGCCACAGAACCGGACATAAAGCCATATTGTAAAACAATACGATCCGCCGCCGGACTCCGAGTTGCCCAGAGTAACGTTGAAGCCGCCAGAGCTACACCTAAACCTAACCAACGCCGTTTTACCATTATGCTTGCGATTGTCGCGCCTCAGACGCGATCGCCCTCCACGAAAGACCTGTTTTTAAGATGGTAACTAAGGCACATAAGTTCCATCTGGCAAGATTGTATCCTTGAGTTGAGCCGATTGCCAATCGCTGTTTTCGACTTCTGCGGCTCTTAAATCTGTCCCCCTCAGATTGGCATTGGTCAAGATAACATTGCGTAACTGAGCATACCAAAAGAGCGATCGCGTCAAATCTGCCCCTTGTAAATTAGTGTCCCACAACTTCGCCTGGACGAAACTCGCACCCCGCAAAATCGCCCCCGTGAAATTCGTCCGCGTCAACGCCGTACTTTGTAAATTAGCCCCCGACAAATCCGCCCCTTCCAGATTCGCTGCAATCAGGGTTGCTCCCGCCAAATTTGCCCCCTGTAACTGAGCATTCCGCAAGTTAGCCCGCGTTAAGTCCACCGCCCCCAAATTTGCCCCGCGTAAGTCCGTATTGCTCAAGTTGGCTTCGAGAAAACTGCCCCCACTGAGATCGCAATTGACACAGCTTCCCGTCGTTCGCAACTGTTCGAGGTGTTCCGGGTTGAGGGCTTGAGCGCTTTGGGGGATGGAAAAAAAAGAGAGGGCGATCGCGCCAGCAATTAATGGTATTTTCATTTGGTTATGGGTTATTAGTAAGAGCAAATCCGCTTAATGAGTTGGGATTAAGAACCCCAGTTTCTGGGGTCAAATTCTAACTTAATCTACTGAGTAGAGAAGAAACTGGAGTTCTAAAACAGTGGTTATATTTCCGGATTTTATTTTCTAAGAATGGATAATGTTGTCCTGACCGATTTGGCGGTTGCTATAACAAGTTAAAGTTGTGGCATTTTTGTCAAATTTCTTGTAGGGGCGGGGTTTCCCCGTCCAATCTTCACTAAGATTGTACGAGCAAAATCTCACTTTTATAGAGATTTTCTGTACTTTTGATGTTCTAATTTTTAGCTTAACTTATCACGAATGGTTATTAGCAAAATCCCTTAATTGGGAATTTCTTCCCCCTCTCTCCTAATTTCATAACTCACAATTTTTCCCCATTCCCTCAAAAACAAAGTCTGGAAAAAACATTTCCCTTCAATACTAATTTCTAATACTTTTGCATTTCCTTCGCCGTCACCCCAGAAGCCTGATTATTCGCATACTTTTCATATTGTTTAATATGATAATCTGCCCCTTGTTGCGTTTGTTTCACCGCCGGAACCTCCTGCATTAAATCGTACCATTGCCGTAGCGTTTGACAGCTTTCGGGTAACTTGAAACCGCGATAATGTTCCAGTACAGGCAAGCGTTCAAACCAAGGATAATAAGTCAAGTCAACCAAACTCAGTGCTTGTCCTAGCCAATAATTCCCCATCTCAGAAAGGTTTTGCATCCCCTTTTCCATCGTGGCGAAATGCTGGTTAAGTTCTTGTCGCCATTCTTCTTGTTTTTCACTATCTTGCGCCAGCAGTAACTTATAAAAAGCCGTGGTGAATTTGGTATTCGCAAAATCAATCCAAATCCGAGCTTTTGCCCGATTCAAAGCATTTTGAGGCATCAGGGGTTGTTGAGTAAAAACTTCTTCTAAATATTCATTAATCACCGCCGATTCCCAAACCGTTGCTTCGCCGTGTTGGAGCAACGGAACCTTACCATAAGGCGAAATAGATGTAAACCAATCCGGTTTATTTTTTAAGTCAATTTCTACCACCTCAAACTCAATTCCCTTGGTGATTAAAACCATGCGACTACGTTGAGCATAAGGACAAGCACTGGCACTGTAAATTTTAATAGTATTCATACGATAAAACCCAATTTTTGACGTTACTCCTTTTATGGTAGTGCAGAAATCCGTCCTACTTCTCTGACTAAAGTTATATCAAATCCGAAAAAATAACGACTGTTCTAGAATCGCGGTTTCTGGGGTCAAATTCTAACTTAAATCACGCGATCGCGATCTCCAATATACTTAGACAACAGGACTTATAGTCAGAAGTTTCAGAATTTCCGTAAAATTGCCCTAAAACTTTGTAACAATCAATCCGGGTCAAAAAAAAGACTCTATCGATTAGATTTACTCACAAACCCAATGGTTCTTATTACTCTGTCTAAAAAAATACCGAGCGCACGGCTGCATTGGCTGACTCAGGGAAAGCGGTTGTTTCCCTTAGCCAGTTTATTATTCTTAGTAGCTTGTTCTGAATCTAATCTGACTCCTGATGCTGAAGTGTCTGCGAATCTGTCTCCAGGGATTGAGCAAGCCACGGAAACTGCCAAACAAACCCCCACCAGTCCCAATGTAGAAATTTTTACGGCTAATCCCCCCGGTAAAGGCTGGATAAAGACAAAAGACACCAACGGACGAGTTAATATTCGTACACAGCCCACCACAGATTCAGCCGTGTCTTCTGCTGCTGTAGCGGGTGATGAAGTTAAAATTCTCAAACAGACCACTCACCATCAAGGCCATGTTTGGTATTTTGTACAGTTTGTCGAGACAGAGAAAGAAGGTTGGGTGCGCGACGACTTACTCGAAGCTTACTTTTCCGAAGCTAACGAACCACTCCCACCCCTAGAATCTAGCGAAACACAAGGCCCGGCTAGTATTCCGGCGTTGAACGAGCAGTGGCAACAAGAAGAAAATTTGCGTTATGGGGAAGTGCGACGACGCTTGATTGCTCAAGGCTGGATTCCCCACACTATCGAGACGACGGGCCCGGCAAGACCTTATAATCCTACTGGTCTAGTAGGTACGATGTATGAGTTGGGGTATGAGGAGGTAGCTGATTGTGCGGGGACGGGTTTAGCGCCTTGTCGCTTCGAGTTTGTCTACAAAGACCGCACCCTAGATAATGGCCAGGTGTTGGCGGTTATCGCAACGGTATCGAGCGATCCTGATAACCCCGATCCTTATTTCGCGGGGATGAATGCTGATGCTTACGGCGTGAATACGGATTATCAGAATCGGGCTTTTGATGCGGCTTTGTTTGCCGAAATGCAACAAGATGAGCTATTTTGTGGCGCAATTGGGAATTGTCTGGCTGATTCTTATGTGTATCAAATTCAGTCGCAATATGCGTTTCAGGATGTGGTAATTTTGGCTCGTGCTTATGTGGAAGGGCCCAATCGGGTGGTGCTTTTTCCTCGACAACCTGTTTCTCGCGAACAGGCTTTGGTTTATGCCGATATTCTCGATAGTGAAGATACGATTGATTTGAGCGATCGCAACCGCACGGTTTATGATGATGGTGAGCCGATTGAAAGCTACGCTGCACCCGGAGAAGGCCCGCGCAATTTGATTATGTTGGTAATCACCCCAGAGGGGCAAGTTTCTGAAGTTAGCTTTGTTAAACCCGGAGCGCTTTAGTTACTCGTGGGGATTAAGAACCCCGGTTTCTAGAGTAAAATCATAACTCTATTAGATAAGCAGATAAGAAACCGGGGTTCTGTGGTATTTAAAATTACTCAATCAAAGCATCGAGGCGAAAACGGGCAATTTGGCTAATTTCTGATAGGGCTTGCTGCTTTTCGCTTTCTAAATCGTTTTGAAGGCGCTGTTTAAATGCTTCTAAAATCGAAGCTTTAGTATGGTTTTTCACAGCAATAATAAAGGGAAAGCCAAACTTATCTTTGTAAGCTTGATTGAGGCGTTGAAACTGCTGGTATTCTTCTGGGCTGAGGGCATTTAGCCCCGCTTGGGATTGTTCCTGCACCGAGGCTTGCGCCATTTTGGTTTTACTGCCTAAGTCGGGATGGGCTTTAATTAAAGCTAGTTGTTCGGCGGCGCTCATTTGTTGGACAACTTTTAACATACTTTGATGCAGAGATTCTATATCGGTAAAAGGTCGGTCGTGCCAAGATTGCTGCGCGATCGCGGGAGTTTCCTCCCATATTTCTCCCAGTATTTCAGTAAAGTCCGCTTTCGACATCTCATTTAAACTTTTGAGCGGGTATTTTTGAGTCATTAATTATGGGCTATTAGTGGTATGCACAATCTTTTAATGGATATAAGTTGGGTAGGAAAACTCAACCTCTACCCATGATGGTAACTACTCATTAATTGTTAATTGTTGGTGACAAGTTAAGCTTAAAGGCAAGATGTCAAGAAAGTATAAAACCCTCGTAGGGGCAAGGTTTCCTTGCCCAATCTAATTTTAATGTAGAAGTTTGAGGGGGGTGGTGACAACGAAATTTGTGGGGTAAATGGATGGAGATTGGACGGGGAAACCCCGCCCCTACGGAAATGTAAATTGTTCATTGTAAATTGTTCATTATTAACTGCCCCGATAGGTACTATAAGACCAAGGCGACACCAGCAAAGGAACGTGATAATGAGCCTCAGTATCCGCAACGCCAAATTGAATCGGTACGCGGTCGAGAAATGGGGGTTGTGGTAGGGAAGTCTTTTGTTGCACAAAATAATCCCCCACCGCAAAAACGATTTCGTAAACACCGGGATTGAGGGCGGCCTCGGTTAAGAGTGGCTCATCGGTGCGTCCGTCGTTGTTGGTAGTGGTGGTTTTTAGTAAAGTTCTATCAACACCGTAAATTTGCCAAAGCTCAATTTTAAGATTACTGGCCGGACAACCCCCGGCAGTATCTAAAACATGGGTTGTGAGTTTGCCAACCATTTACCGCAATGGCCCTCCTAAGATGATTTTCTCTAGGGCGTTAACCACATCCTGGGGTTTTTCTTCCTTGAGTTGTTTGTACCATTGTTGGGTCACTTCCGGGGGTTTGCCGTAAATGGTATCCGTCCGTTTACGAGCCTTTAACACCAGGCCAGAAGTCCGTTCTTTGCGTTCGGCTTCGTAGCGTTTTAGGGCATCAGGAACGCTTAAATTTGTGGTGATGAGGAAGCGAGACAACACCTCTGCGTCTTCCATGGCTTGACATCCCCCCTGACCTAAAGTTGGGGTGGTCGCATGGGCAGAATCCCCGACAATGACGACGCGATTTTTCGCCAACTGTTTGAGGGGGTTAATGTCGCCAATTTCGAGGCGATTGACTTCTAGGGGATTGATTTTGGCAATTAGATTTTGAACCGCTTGGGGCCAACCGGCAAAGATTTTGCTTAACTCCTCACTTCGTTTTTCGGGTTCGACTTGAGTTCCCTGACCCATAGGACAACCAAAGAAGAAGTAGAAACGATTGTCGCCAATGGGCATCATAGAGGCTCGTTTTTGGTCGCCGACATAAATCACCCAAACGTCTTTTTCGGCTAAGTCGGGACTGGCTTCGACAATGCCATTCCAGTTGACGTAACCGGCATAACGAGCCTGGGTTTCTTCTCCGGTAACATGGTGACGAACGACTGAATGAACGCCATCGGCCCCAATTACTAAATCTCCGGTGGCTTGGGTGCCATCTTCAAAGATAGCGGTGGCACTCTGCTCATCTTGTTCGACGGCGACACAGCGCATCCCTAAACGCACATCGTCTTCCCCGAAGGCTTCGAGCATAATTTGTTGTAAGTCGGTGCGGGAAACGGGATAAGGCCGTTCGCCGACGCTATCGATGAGGGGCAGCAGGTTGATGTGGTTCAGCACTTCGTCGGTATGGCTGCGGTATTCCATACGGTTCATTTCGCCGCCAATACGCGCAATTTCTTTACCAAGGCCGAGTTTGTTGAGAACTTTGACACCGTTGGACCACAGGGAAATTCCGGCTCCGGCGGGGCGTAGTTTACGGGTTTTTTCGTAAATTTCAACGTCGTATCCGGCTTGACGCAGGGCAATTCCGGCGGCGAGTCCGGCCATTCCTGCGCCGATAATAATGGCTTTGAGTTCGTACATGATAGTTTTTTGGGGTTTGGGTTTGCTGGTGTAATTACTCGCGACCGGGCAAGATGAGATTGAGTAATAGGGCGGTGATGCCTCCTGTGGAAATGCCGGAGGAGAAGATGTTTTTGACTAAGTTGGGCATTTGTTCGAGGAGGTCGGGGGCGAAGGTTACGCCTAAGCCGAGGCCGAAGGAGATGGCGAGGATGAGGGAGTTGCGTCGGGTGAGGTTGACGCAGGAGATGATTTTGATGCCCGCGACGGCGACGGTTCCGAACATAATTAGGGTGGCTCCACCGAGGACGGGTTGGGGTAGGGCTTGGACGACTCCGGCCACAATGGGGAATAAGCCTAAGAGGACGAAAATGCCAGCGATGAAGTAACCGATGTAGCGACTACCGACTCCGGTGAGTTGAATTACGCCGTTGTTTTGGCTGAAGGTGGTGTTGGGGAAGGAGTTGAGACAAGCGGCAATGATGGAGTTGATGCCGTCGGCTAGGACACCGCCTTTGATGCGTTTCATGTACACGGGCCCTTGGATGGGTTGACCGGAAATGGCGGAGGTGGCGGTGATGTCGCCAATGGATTCGATGGTGGTGATGAGATAGAGGAAGGCAAAGGCGACAAAGACTCCCCAATCAAAGCCTAAGCCATAGCGGAAGGGAATGGGAACGGTGATAAGAGGGAGGTCGGACAGGTTGCTGAAGTTGACTAAACCCAGGGGAATAGAGACGAGATAGCCTGCGATTAAACCAATGACAATCGAGGACATCCGCAGAAAGCTGTTGTTGAGGCTGTTGAGGGCGATGATAATAATGAGGACGAAGAAGGCAACGCCTAGATAGGTGGGGTCGCCGAAGGTTTCGTTGTTGCGAGCGATAGCTCCACCACCAATGCTGGTAATGCCCACGTTAACGAGGGTGAGGCCGATGAGGGTAACGACGATTCCGGTAACGAGGGGGGTAATGATTTTGTTGGCGAGGTGGAGGAAGCGACTGACGAAGATTTCGACGAAGGCTCCAAAGAAGCATAAGCCGAAGATGGTGCCGAGAGCGTCTTGGTAGGTGCCGCCTCCGCCTTTGACGGTAAGGCCGGCTCCGATAATGGGGCCGAGAAAGGTAAAGCTGGTGCCTTGGATGCTGAGTAAGCCTGACCCGACGGGGCCGAAGCGACGGGCTTGGATGAAGGTGGATATCCCGGAGGCGATGAGGGACATGGAGATGATAAAGGCGGTGTCGGCGGGGGGGACTTCGAGGGCGTTACAGATGATCAGTCCGGGGGTGATGATGCCGACGAAGCAGGCGAAAACGTGCTGGAGGGCGACGAAAACCGCTTCGATGAAGGGGGGACGAGCGTCTAAGCCGTAGATGAGGTCGGAGGAGATTTGGGCGGGTTCGTCTACGGGTTTTTGCCCGGCTTGGTCTTCTAGGAGTATTTCTTGATTGGGTTGTACCATAGTGGGTTTTGGCAATCAGTTTGAGGAATAATATTGAGCAATTTTATTTTCTGCATACAGTATACGGATCGAGGGGGAAGAAGTTGTATCACGAGTCACATTTTTTCAAATCGAGGGGCGATCGCCCTTGATTTTTTAGGCAGATCGGTCACAATAGAATGGTGTTACAAAACTTAAGAAAAGTTATCATTTCTCAGGACAATTATGGCGACCAACGATCGCAAAAAGCGCATTATGGAGCATTTGTCGCAAAGCTCCGGTAGTATGGACTACATCTCTCCCAAAAAAGCCGCCCAACCGACCACGCCGAGTGCGTCAATTACTCCCACTCCCACTCCTCAAATGAGCGATCGCAAAGCGAATATTATGGATCATTTAGCCCGTAGTGGGGGGGATACGAAAAAATACTCTATGAGTCAGGGCGATCGCAAACGTAAGATTATGGATCATTTACGTTTAAGCCAAGGTTAAACCCCCAAAATCCCGATTTTGCTTTCGCGATCGGGATTTTTTAATGGATACAATAGAAAGATTGAATTGTATTGAGGGTTGCTATGGCTGATGGGTTTTGTTTTGGGACTTTGGCCGTGGGCGATCGCTACCGCCAACACGCTAAATTGTTAGCCCAAGATATTCAAAATTATGCACCAACACAAAGGTTAATTGTTTTAACCGATCGCCCCGCAGATTTTGAGAACTTTCCTCAAGTTTTAGCGGTTTTTCACCAGCTTCAAAGTGTTAAGGGCTATCACGACAAACGCTTTGTTTTAGAGAAGGCTCTTTCTCAGTTTGAAACTTGTGTTTTATTGGATGCGGATGTGCGAATTATCGGCCCGGTTGCAACGGATTTAACTTGGCCACCCGGAATTACGGCTAGGGCAGGTTGTTCTTTGGGAAAACAACTACAAGATATTCGTAAACCCTACGAAGTTGAGGTGATACAAAAAGCGGTGCAACATTTGAATTTGGATGTAAATAATGTCCAATGGTTGCATGAATTTATGTTTGCGATGACTCGTCAAGAGGGCAAGGAAAAGCAGTTTTTTGAGCTTTGGCAGACAATTTCTTACTTTTTTGAAACTCAAGGCATTTATTACGGGGAAGGCTATGCGATGGGCTTGGCGGCGGCTGAGGTGGGATTGAATTTTGGTTACGATCGCACCGATTGGTTTCCCTTTTTTAAAGATAATATCGAAAAAGTTAGAATCAAAAACGAGCAATCCCAACGTCAGGATAAACAACAGTATTTTGAACAGCATTATCAAATTGAATATCCCCGCCGTTCTCTACCGCAGAAGATTTGGGCAAAGCTGAAGAAGTTTATGATTTTATATCCCCGTTTGTGGCGATTAAGAAAGCAGAAACGCCAAGATGCTTATTATCAAAAGCTGTTTGGCAAAGGGTAAGCTTTTATTAATTATCCATTTTGTTGAATAACTAATCACAAAAATTCAGTCCATTATCGCACAAACATTCCCCTTAACTACTCATTACGATTTGATGGTGACGTTTGCTGCACTTTCTTCATAAGCAGAAATGGTTTGTAATAGTTTCAAAGCCGAATCATAAGATTCTTCGATCAGTTCTTGTTGTTCTTCGGGGGTGTCTACAATTTCATCGGTAAGCAGTTGCAAAGACCCCAAAATTGAGTTTAATAAGGTGCGAGTTTCGTAGGACAAACGGTTGCGTTCTTCGAGTTTGGCTTTGAGTTCTTGGTTGAGCTTAATAGGTTGAGCTTCTACTTCGGGTTTGGGGCGATCGGAGAACTGCATATCGTAGAGTTTGGCATATAATCCGCCCTTTTCTAAGAGTTCGTAATGGTTGCCAATTTCCATAATGCGTCCTTTTTCGAGAACGACAATTTGATGGGCTTTCTGGACAGTTGAAAGACGGTGAGCAATAACTAGGGTGGTGCGATCGCGACAGAGTTCGTCAATGGCTTCTTGGACTAAACGCTCGGAAACGGTGTCGAGGGCGCTGGTGGCTTCATCTAATATTAAGATATCAGGATTTCGTAGCAGAGCGCGGGCGATCGCGAGACGTTGCCGTTGACCTCCTGAAAGCATTACCCCGCGATCGCCAATATCGGTTTCAAAGCCTTTGGGCAGTTGTAGGATAAAGTCGTAGGCGTTGGCCCGTTTGGCTGCGTCAAAAATGTCCTCATCGGTGGCATTTTCAACCCCGTAAGCGATGTTATAACGGGCGGTATTGTTGAATAAAAAGGTGTCTTGGCTGACAATTCCCATCGACTGACGTACCGACCCCATATCGTAATCCCGTAAATCTGTGCCGTCGAACAGAATGCGTCCGCTTGTGGGGTCATAAAAGCGGGGGAGGAGGTCGGCTAATGTAGATTTTCCCGCCCCAGAAGACCCCACCAAGGCGATTGTTTTACCTTTGGGTAGGGTCAAGTCAATTTCTTTTAAAACCTGGTCTTCCTGCCCCGGATAAGCGAAGCTGAGGTTTTCAAAGCGAATGTCGGTTTGCAGGGGTTGATAAGCTTTGTTACCGTTGGCCATAATGGGCTTGCGATCGCGATTGAGAAAGTCAGCGACAATTTCGGCACTAGGGGCAGCATTGGCAAATTTACTGCGATCGCCGTTGAGTTTGCTCACAAAGGGCAGCAAGCGGAATAAAATCACCAAATAGGTCAGCATAATCGCCGAAAGCGCTTCAATTTGGTCTACAAAGAGATAGCGACCGACTACGACAATGGCTAAGATAGTGAGAATTCCGAGAACTTCATTCACGGGTGAGATCGCGGCATAATTGGCTTGAGATTGGAGTTGGGCTTTTTCTCGTTCTTTAATAAAGTTTTGGATGCGGAGGTATTCTTCGTTTTCGCGATTGACAGTTTTAATTAAACGGATTCCGGTTAAGATTTCGAGGAATTTATTAGAATAAGCGCTGGACTTTTTCGAGAGAATGCGACCAAAGGATTTAGCCCGACGAATAAAGTATTGATTGGCTAAAGCGACCAAGGCTAAAATAAAGGTTGAAACGAGGGTTAACTGCCAAGAAAGGGATAAGAGTAACCAAGTAAATACTAAGATGGTGAGGACACTCGATAGCATCCCAATCATAATGCCAATTGCCCCGGCAGTACGAGCAACTTCTTGGTTGACCCAGTTGATAATTTCGCCGATTTTATGTTTGGAATAGTAATCTAAATCGACATCGAGTAGTAGCCGCAAACCATCTAAACGAATACCATTGACGAGCGATCGCGAGAGGTAACTTCCGACTAAAGTTCCTGCATAATTAGCCAAGTTTTTAAAAATAATTGCCAGCAAAACAGCCCCCAACATGGCCAGTAAGCGCCAATTTTCGGGAAAGCTATCAAAAAAGCCTAAAACTTGATTGAGAATTGGCGGTGCATTTTCAAACTTTTGTAGGGTATCTTGACCCAAAAAAGCTAAAACCAAGGGAACAATTAAAGCGGTACTTACGCCGTTAAAAAGCGCTCCCGAAAACCCTAAAATAACCGTTAAAGTCACCAACCAGGGATACTGGACGAGAAACTTTAAGAGCATTTGATTGGCAGAAGTTTGTTGAGCCATTTTTGAGTTCAATAAAAATTAAGATAAACGCGCGATCGCATCCCTGAGTATAGTAGCCATTTTAGCAGTACTATAATCTTCAACACAGCGTTGTCTCGCAGTCCTTCCCAAAGACTCCGCATTGTCCCAATGCTCAAAAATCCAGCGAATTTTAGCGGCAATTTCCCCCGGAGAATCAGGATTGACAATGATGCCCGCATCCCCTAAAACATGAGGGATATCCCCCACAGTCGTTGAGATAATCGGTTTGGCCATGGCCATCCCATCTGTTAGTTTAATCGGAAATTGAGCGCCTGCGGTGACATTTTGCCGTTGAGGTACGACAACAAGGTGGGCGGCAGATACTACTTTGGGCATTTTGTCAAGGGGAACTGCGGGTAATTTAATAATCCATTGCGGCCAGCGCTGTAGCAACGATTCGACATAACCATCCCCAATTTCGCGGCCTCCCACCAAGACTAACCGCAAATCCGCCTCATTCAACTCATCTAAAGCCAACAAGACATCCTCTAAGCCCTTATGAGGTCGGGCTGTCCCTGGAAACATTAACACCCGATAATCGCTTAAATTATACTGCTGACGGCTGGTTTCGGGGTTGTATAAATCGGGGTTAAATAAATCGGTATCTTTACCATTGGGAAGATAAATTCCCCCGTATCTTTGCTGCAAAAACCGCGTATCAGCCGTGATTAAATCCGCTTTTCCCGTTAACTTTTCAATCCACTGTAAATATAAAGGGTTTTCGGGATTTCTTAAAGACCCATTGGGTTTGAGAATATCTCGGGCCAATTGCTTGGGAGTCGGACGATATTGCCATTTTTCTCCCCCAAACCAACTCATTTCCCAATCATCAATATCAAGGAATAAAGGTTTGCGCGTCCCGAAGCGTTTTAACAATCCCATTCCGAAACTTGTAGGACGGGGTTTAATTCCATATAAAATATCGGCATCCACTTGGCTTAAAAGTTGCCGAATCGAGGACAACATCTGGGGATAATTGCAGCCCTTGACCCACTTTACGGTTAAATCTTCAGGAGGGACGGGATAGATTTTTTCACCGAAGAGAAAGCCGTAAACCGTAACCTCTAAATCCAGCTTTTGTAAAACTTTCGCAATCAAATAAACTCTGGTTCCCCCACCCCCAGACAAATCTGGTGCAAAAACAGCAACTTTCATCGTCGATACTTCCCGTTAAAAACCTGTTGTAGCCAAAGTTCTAGCGTTAGAATCAAACTGATTTTATCCGCTTGATTTTGTTTTTGCGTTTGATGATTTTCCCACACTTGTTTCACTTTATCTGGGGAAACATATTCAGCATACAAGACATTGGGTGCAAATAAAACTGATTCATAAAACTCTCGTCCGGGGCTTTGACGCAACCAATCCGCATAATCGGTAAAATCGCTGACGGGACGAGGTTTACCCATAGCTGCGACATCAAAACTAAACCCAACTTTGTTTAAACCCCTGGCTAACTTTTTCTGGGCTTTAATTTGGGTTTGTTGAATGCGTCGGGATAAACTCGGCGGCCCAATCGGAACTCCGGTACTTTGCCAAGGAATGGTTTTATAATATTGGGGGAATTGTTGTAGCAACATCTTTTCATATAGTTGATTTTCCCGCAAAATTTGAGGGGGGATACTATACAGCAATTCGTCTAATTCGTTATCGATAAAGGGAAAGCGGGTTTGAATTCCATCGATTAAACTGAGTTGGGCATCTTTGAGGGTAAAAGACCGCACGCGATTGTCCATAATGAGGATATAGGTGGACTCTCCCAAGGTTTTGAAATAGTCTTTAAAGCGTTGTAAGACGGCTTGGTTGTGGTTTTCTGAATAAGCAAAATTTTTCAAGCCCAAGCGAGTTTCGATAAAATAATCTAAGCGGTCTAATTCAAATAAATGGGTTCCCCCTAAATGTGCGCCACCTGGAACACCATTAAGTTTAAAATCATATAAGTTGTGTTGTTTGATAAACTGGAGGGCAGGGACAATTTGAGCGTGAATAATGCTGCAATAGGCATCGGTTTCCCAGAGATAACTGGTTAGAGAATCTAACCAATTGGCTGCATTCATTTCCAGGGGATGAAAAACCGCCCCCTTGATTTTAGCGACCTGTTGCGCGAGGATAATATCATCACAATCGGGCTGTCCTAAACCGACGGCGTGAATGGTTTGGCCTTGTTCGGGCATTGCGGCTAGAATAGCTCTAGAATCCAATCCTCCGCTTAAACTCAGTCCGACTCTTTCGAGGGGATGACTGCGTTTTTCAACGGCTGTTATAAAGCGTTTTCCGATTTCGTCTACAAGTTCTTTTTCGTTGTAAGGTGGCTGTAGCGTTGGAATCTCTGTCCACCACCAGTAACGGCGTTTGTCGAGGGTTTGAGTAGCAATATCCCAGGTTAGAATTGTAGCAGCCGGGAGAAGTTCTACGCCAGCAAACCAACTGCGATCGCCTATTTTATAGCGCAATCCTAAAAAGTCTTCTACTGCCGCTTTATCAATCTTAACTTGATAGCCAGGTAAGCCCAATAAAGATTTTAACTCAGAACACCACACCAAACTATCTTGGGTTTGCGTCCAGTATAAATACCGCAAGCCGCGACGGTCGGAAATGAGGTAAACTTTTTGTTGGGAAGCATCGTAAATCACGGCTGCAAAAATGCCGTCGATTTGACTGAGTATTTTGAAGCTGGGGTCTTTTTGATAAAAGGCTAAGAGGATTTCTGGGTCAGTTTTAACTTCATAATCCACTTGCGAAATTAACTTGTCTCGGTCGTAAAATTCCCCATCTAGCCACACATAAATATTATTGTGATGATAAGGTTGCGCGGCGGGTTGTAAGATAGATGTATAGACTCGCGTCCCGGCAAGTTTCTCGTCTACGAAGCAATCATCCACTTGATAGAAATCGCGGTGAATGGTCAACTCTCGCATTTCTACTAAAGTTGACTTGGCGTTATCTCGTAATTGATCTGAAAGGGTAAAACCTACAAGACCTGGCATAATTTTAATCTACCGTAAGTTTGTACAATTGAATCTCGCCTACAGGTTGAATATTATCTAAGGTATAGTTGGGCGATCGCGTTAAATCTTCTATAATGCCTTCAGAGGAATTAAAAAAGAAAAGAGTAGAATCTGTTTGAGTAAATTCGGGGGTTTCTTCCCGCAACAGATACAGCGCCACATCTTCATCCAAACTATGACTAAACGCCAACATTTTATTTAATCCTCCGTCTGTCACCACCAACGGATTATCAGATTCTGCAATCATTTCTGCCATTTGGGGAAAGCGATTACTGGGGCCTTTATTCCACCAAAACACCGATCGCGCCACCTTGAATTGGGAAAACAAACCCATCATAATCAGTACAATGGTAAACCCTTGCCAAACCTTGCGCCACAGGGGTTGAGTGTGAATTGAAAACATTTTGGTGGTCAATAAATAAGCCACAGCCAACTCAATTCCGAGATAACAAGGAGTGGCATAACGAGTCACCGCCGACCGCCGTCCGCCTATGATAAAATCGGGTAAGATTAGGGTTAACCCCATCACGCCGATTAAACTAATTACAAATAGCCAAACCCGCGTTTCGGTAGTGCGAATGAGATAATACAGGGCATAAATGGATAGTGCTAAAACCCCGTAACGCAGGATTAATTCAATCGGAGTGAAGCGAATATCCAAGCCATCCAAAAACACCACATTAAGGTTATTCAACCATTGGTTTAAAAGTCGTCCCAACGGCATCGAAACGCTTGTCCAACCCGTCTGGTCTGTCGCTTGGGTCAAATTTGCCGTGACCGCGATTGCCCAGGGCAAAAACGCTACAATACCGATTATCGTGGCAATACAAAATGCCGTAGTTTGCTTTGTCCAACGCCATCCCTGGTGACCCAACACATAAAGCCCGTGACTGGCTACAACCAGGACATTAAACAAAAAGGAATACAACCCCAACGCCACCGTTACCCCATACAATCCCCAATTTATCCTAGACGGCACTTTTAACGCCCGTAAAAGCATCCCACTCGACAAAAATATCGTCAGCGTCCATAAACTATAAGGCCGGGCTTCATTGGCGAAAATGAGGTGAAAGGGAGACACCGCGACCAAAGCCATGGCCACCCAGCCGACCCATTGATTCTCAAAAAGCTGCCAACACAGCCAAAATAAGCAAGGAAACGCCAAAAGAGCGAGAATTACCGCTACAAACCGCGTTGCAGTCACCGTATCGCCCCCAAGCTGCGCCCCCCACCGCGCCAGAATAAAATACAATGGCGGTAACTGGGGGTCTTCTGACGCGAGAGAATAGAGGGTGTCTCCTAAATTATGGTCGGGGTTGGGGGATTGATATTGCTGCTGTAACTCTGCAACGGTAACGGCGCGATCGCCCACTTCTGCGATAAACTCAGTTTCAGTGTATCCGGCAATTCGTAGGGCGGTAATGGCTTCATCTTGCCAATAAATGCGGCGGTCGAGGTCGTAAAAACGAAAGAAAATACCGCATAAAATGACAATAATCGCGATCGCCCTGACAAGGGTTAAAATGCGAGGGGATGCTGGCTTAAAATGGCTAGAAGAAAGATTCATTGCAATAATTAAGGCAATAAGCGATATAAAGCAGGAGTGGATGCACGATTGAGACTGTAACCTTGGGTTTCTAATGTTTCTCGCAGTTGTCTAGAAGGCCGAAAGACAAATACAGATTGTCCGGGGGGGAAAGTTACGGGAAAATCTGGGGTTAGGGTCAAATTCATCGGACAAGTATGACAGCGATGGGGCTGATAATAGAATTCCACCCCTGGCTTGAGAAGATAACTCAGCGAGAGAATATTGCCCATTTCTGTGTCGCTGATGATATAAGGATTTTGGGCTTGGTTAATCACAGTTGCGACTTTAGGATTGTAGTAACCGCTTTCTTTATGCCATAACGTGTCTGCATTGAGATTAACCAGATTAGACATCATCCCTCCTCCTAAGACTAACGCGATCGCGATCGCCCAAATTCCCCTTTGTTGGCGACTGAATAGAAACGCCACCGCTAACTCAATCCCTAAGTAACAAGGCGTAAGATAGCGGCTAACCGTCGAGCGACGACCCCCAAGGATTAAATCGGGTAAAATCAGCTTCAAACTCGTAACTAACACCAAAAACACCACAAAAAGCCAAACTGAGCGCGAAGTATGGCGAATCAAAAAATAAAACGCCAACCCGACTAAAATTAACAAAGGCGCGATCGCATAAGTTAAAATTTCCTTGCGATTTAAGATAATATCCGGGCCATAACCCAACTGGATATCCACAAAAAGCCGCGTTACATTAATTGCCCATTTTTGCGACAATACCCCCAAGCCTAACTTTGCACTCGCTTGAGAAGCTGTCCCTTGATTGACTTGGGCTAAACTGGTCGCAATCACCCACAACCACGGAGAAAACAGTAACACTCCCAGAGTAGAAGCAGCCAGATAAGCCCCCCACGTCTTCCGTTTTTGCGTGACCAACACATACAACCCGTGACTGACGCAAACCAACCCCGAAAACAAAAAAGTATAAAGCCCCAAAGCCACGGTAACTGCGTATAAACCCCAATTTTTAAGCTTCGGTTGACGTAACGCTCGCAATAACGCCCCACTTGAGAGTAAAATTGTCACCGTCCATAAACTATACTGACGGGCTTCCTGGGCATAAAGGATGTGAAACGGAGAAATCGCCAAAATCGCCGCAGCCCACAATCCCACCCATGAGGAAGTAAACAACTCAAACGCCACCCAATACATCGCTGGAATTGCCAAAACCGAGAAAATCGCCGCCAAACTGCGAGATACAGCAATTTCTGAGCCAAACCACCGCAACCAAAAATGAGTCAAAAGATAATATAACGGCGGGTGTTGCGGGTCTTCTGTGGCCAAAGAATGGATCACATCCCAACCATTGCGATTGCGGTCAAAATGCTGATATTGCTGAAGCTGCTGGACTGTTACCGTCGGGTTTTGCCCGATATCCCGCACAAACTCCGTTTCTGTCAGCCCTTGCGATCGCAATGTCGTGTAAACTTCATCATACCAATATACCAACCCTGATAAGGTGGTAAACCGCAGCAATACGCCTAAAACAATGGCAAACAGCAAAGATAAAATAATCGCAGGCTGATACCGTCTTTTATCGCTCATCCACTTCGGTTACACGCCAATTTAACTTCAGGTTAATCCAAAAATTCCAAAGTGTCACCGCCGCGATCGCGATTAACTTGGCTACATATTCATTCATCCCCAATAAATTAAATAATATATTAACAATCAAAACATTAATAATTAACCCCGCCAAACAAACTAAATTAAACTTTAAAAACCGTTTAATCCGCTTTTTCCAGCCCTTTTGCGTCCGAGAAATATCCCCAAACGTCCATAAATCATTCCATAAGAAGTTATTAACAATTGCCACTTCCGCCGATAAAATGGCACTGCGGGTCAAGGCTAATCCGGCAATTTCTCGTAATACATAAAATATGCCCATATCCACAAAAACACCGCTAAAGCCCACCACGCCGAAACGAATAAACCGCATCAACGGCCAGCGAGATATTCTGAGCTTTAGTAAATGCTGAATATACTCTATATATTGCTTTCCTGTTACCTTACTTTCCCCTTCTTGACGCTCTTGAAAAACATAACCCGCTTCCCCAATCCAGCGAATATTTCCCCGTCCTAAAACTTCAATTAAAATCTTATAACCCACCGGGTCCATCACCTTTCCCATAATGGCATCTCGACGCACCATAAAATAGCCACTCATCGGGTCAGAAACGCGCCCCACAACCCCCGGTAAAATGATTAAACCCAACACCTGCGCCCCCCTGGATAAAAAGCGCCGGATAATGCTCCAATCGCTGACTCCACCTTCTTCTACATGGCGACTCGCGACGGCTAAATCTGCCCCCCGTTCCATTTCCGCGTATAATTGTAATAGGGTTTCTGGAGGGTGTTGTAAATCCGCATCAATCACCCCCAAAACCTCCCCTCTCGCGGCTTGCCAACCACGAATTACGGCTGTTGATAAACCCCTTTCTTTTTCCCGACGCATTACCCGCAATTGGGGATATTCGGGCATGAGAGATTGCGCCACTTCCCAAGTCAGATCGGGGCTATTATCATCTACAATAATTAACTCGTAGCGATCGCGAATCGTTTGGTTTAGTAAATGACTTAACTTACTAACAATCGTGGGAATATTTTGGCTTTCTTTATAAGTTGGAATAATTAAAGAAAGCTTAATTTCTGGCGTAGTCGTTGCTGAATTGCGGGCTGCTAACGGCGGGATTTGCAAAGCCCCCGTCGGCACAACAAGCAAGGGATGAGACGGACTCGCAGGATTAGACATTACTCTTAACGGGGTGGCGTGGATAGACAAAAGAAGACAACCATCTTCCATCTTTTATGCTACGAGAAAACCCCCTTGATTGAGGAAATTTGTTGAAAAACTTACCATTTCTCAAATCTTAAAAACTCGCAGAAATGACGTTATTTAAACCTTCAATTTTCTCTCAAAAGCAAAAAAAGTGAGCGATTAATCCGCCTCAGCCTTATCTGCTTCTAAAGCCGTGAATTGTAGACGATTCATTTGCAATTCATCAAAAACCCGATTCAACTGATAACGATCCTCGCGAGTGACCGCAAAATCCGATAAAAACAAACTCATTAACTGAAAATACTCCTGACGACTTACTTGACCCGCCGCTAAAATACGTTCAACTCGTTGCCTCAAATCATCGGGAGATACAGGGGTGGCGCGATCGCTCATAAAACCTTCCTTTAAGATCGAAACAGTCATTTATTCCCTCGGAGAAATATCTCAACATGGAAATTTTGCGGCTTCCCGCCTTATCTGATAATTATATTTTTCTGCTGTGCGATCGCGACAGTCAAACCGCCGCCGTAGTCGATCCTGCCACCGCCAAGCCCGTTTTAGCCGCCCTCGACCGCCTCAACGTCAAATTAGTCGCCATCTTCAACACCCACCACCACAGCGACCATGTAGGCGGCAATCGCGAACTTTTAAAGCACTTCCCCGAAGCCGTCGTTTACGGGGGTAGCGAAGATAAAGGCAGAATCCCCGGACAACAACAATATCTCAGAGAGGGCGATCGCGTCCAATTTGCCGGGAGAATTGCCGATGTTTTCTTCGTCCCCGGTCACACCCGCGCCCACATCGCCTACTACTTCCCCCCCAACCAACCCGGACAACCCGGAGAGCTTTTTTGCGGCGATACCCTCTTTGCCGGGGGTTGTGGTCGCCTCTTTGAAGGCACACCCGCCCAAATGGTTACATCTTTAACCAAACTCCGCACCCTCCCCGACAATACCCAGGTTTGGTGCGCCCACGAATACACCCTCAAAAACCTCAAATTTGCCCTCACGGTAGACCCCGAAAACCCAGATTTACAACAGCGCTACCAGCAAGTCCAGAAATCCCGCCAAAACGACGAAGCCACCGTCCCTTCCCTTTTAGCCACCGAAAAACAAACCAATCCCTTCCTGCGTTGGGAATCCCCCACCATTCAAGCCGCGATGGGCAGCAAAGACCCGGTGCAAACTTTCGGACGTTTACGGGGCAAAAAAGATATGTTTTAGTTGTTTGTCATTTGTCATTTGTCCTTGGTCATTGGTTATTGGTTATTGGTTGTTGGTTATTGGTTGTTGGTGACAAGTTAAGGTTTTGTGCCTATCGTCAAATTCCTTGTAGGGGCGGGGTTTCCCCGCCCAAGTTTACGTTTTAGCGACACGATGGTAACATCCTCTCGTCCTAACCCTAAAGTTGAGATTGGGCGAGGAGACCTGTTCCCCGATACGACGGTTTGAGGTTTTCTTGACATCCCGATTTTGGGCTTAACTTGTCAAAACATGGTTATTGGTTATTGGTTATTGGGCGGGGAAAAGAGCGCCCCTACACCACTGCCTACTGCCGATTGCCTACTGCCCCTTAATCACTGATTACTGATTACTCTCTTTGAAACGTTAATTTTACTTTTTGACGCTGAAACCTTAGTATAGTCTAGTGTTGAGCCTTTTCTAGAGTCTGCCCTACAGCAAGAAGTTTCTGACCCCCTTTCTGGGGCAAAATCCCACCTCCCCCCCGACTGCCGAGGAGCCGATTGCCGATTGCCCCTTAGAAGCTGATTACTGAAAACCCCCCCCACAACTAAACCATAAGCTGCCAAAACAGCACCCCTAAAACCACAATACCCAAATGCTGCGGTAGGAGCGATCGCCACGGTTGACGGGCAATATTCTGGGTGAGGACAAAGGCCAAAACCATGCCCAAGAACAAACTACTTCCCTGTAAAAAGTTGATGGTTGCCGGATGCGCTACTAAAATCGGCAAACCCTCACCCTGTAAGCCAAACGTGGCAAAACTCACCGGCAGAATGCGTCCGGCTTCTCCTAAACCCAAAGGGAGATAATAAGTCAAATTAGCGGCTAAAACAAAGGGAAGATAACCATAAGCCAACTCCATGAAAGGCGGCGGCTTGATTTGCCGCAAAACCTTGTAAATCAGTTGAACAATGCCATACATAAGGAAGGGAATCGCCGCCGGAAGACCCAACACCAACACCGACAAGCCCAAATGGGGGCCAAACTGACTCAAATCCCAATTCAACCCCAAAGCCTGGTTAATCTGGGGGAGTTTGTGCAGAAACACCGCATCGAGTAACAGTAGCAACAAAGCCACCTCGTAACTCCGGGGAATATGAGTCGTCCATAATTCAATGCCGGGGATACGCACATTAAATTCTACCGACCGATGGGGACAGGCTTTCAGACAAGTCATGCACAACACACAATCGCGATTATCCTGCATTTGCGCGGGATGAGAGTACAACGGACAACCATCGGTGGCTTGACCTTCGCCTTTTTCCGGGCCGCCTTTGTAACATTGATAAGTGGTGCATTCTGCCGAACAAGTCCCTTGTTCCGCTCGTAACTCGGTCATCGAAAGCTTGGCAAACATCCCATTCATCCCCCCAATGGGACAGAGGTAACGACACCAGAAACGACGCTCAAAAATGGCACTAAAAATCATCGCACCCGCCGTAATCAGCAGCAACAAACAAGCGGATAAATAGGCGGTGTTTTCTAAATCCCAGACTTCTTCCCACAACAGAATTAGGGCAAACAAGCCAAAGAGAAACCAGCCACCCCATTGTTCAGCAACGTGACGGGGCCAGCTTTTGAGGGGTTGCGGCAGGAAATGTTGGCGTATTTTTTGGGTAATTTCACCGTAAATCATAAACGGACAAACGGCACACCACAATCGCCCTACAAAGGGGAAACCCAGGAGAATGAGGGGCCACCACCACGCCCAGAATAAGTTTAAGGCAAAGTTGCGATCGCGGGTTTGCGGCCCCAGAAATAAAATCGCCACCACCAAGGCAAATGCCACGGTGGTAAAACCATAGTTAATGCGGTCGGGCCACCAAGGACTGCGGAGGAAATAACGCAATTTTGGGTAAGAATCGAGCAAATTAAAGCGAAATTGTTGTTTTTTGCTCTGAGCCGGCCAAATAATTTCTTCTGTGAGTTCCTCTGTCCCGGAGAGTTGCGTAATCGCTCGCCCCACCGTGTTGTCTAACTCCCGCAAATTGTTGGGAAAGTCATAAGCCTGTAACTGTCGCAGGGCTTCTGGGGTGAGTTTCGGTTGCGGAATCCCCCTGGCGCGGCAAGTAATACTAATGTAATAATTCACCCAATCGGCTAAATCCGCTTTTCGTACCCGCAACGGTGGTACTTTGATTTTATGACCTACCAAGCGATCGAGGTCGGGATTGGATTTTTCAGAAATCATAATAATACGAGCTTCTGAAATTAAAGCCGCTTGCGATCGCGTTTCGCCACGACTGATGGGGAAATATCGCCCGGTTTCGAGTAAATGGGCAATGGGTTGAATTAATTTGGGGGCTAACTCTTGAATATTATTTAAAACCAAGGTGCCGCGACCCAACGCTGAAATTAAGCCCGGTTTACCCCCTACCCGACCAAACAAATCTGCCCCGCTTGCTTGCAGGGTATTACAATTAACGCGAATAATCGTTTCGCGGCGGCAAGAGGAGCCATAATGAACTAGCGCGGCAATATTGTCTTTTTCTAAACCCGGTTCCCCGAAAATCAGCACCGATTTCCGACTATCAGAAGCTTGTTTGATTTGTTTGCGTAAACGGACGGCATAGCGACTTTTGCCAATAATGCCCCGTCGGGCTTTCGTCACTAAATAAGGCCGCAACATCGCCTGACGTTCTTGTTCAAAGCTAAGTTGGGTGGCCAGTTGGCTGACTTCTCGGGCCAGTTGTTGGGCGATAATTTGGGTAATGCTGGGATATTCACTCACCCAGGCTTGAAAGTCGGCTTTGGGGAGAAACCAAAACTGACAATCAATTTTGGTGGTCAGGGTTTGTTGGGTGGGTTGGTCGAGGAGTAATGCTTGCAGGTTAATCACCGACCCCGGTAACAAACTCACCGCTTGTAAAATTTGAGAATTATCTAAGGGTCGATTGCTTTCAGCGCGACCAGCGACGAGAATATATAAACCGTCCGGGGTTTGCTGTTCGCGCATCACGGTACAATGCGCTGTAATGTCTCGTTTCTGCAAAAGCGGTGCGATCGCGTTGAGTGCCTTGTCAGGTAGCACAGTCAACGGGGTTCGCTCTTGCAACCAGATTATTCGTGTTTCTACAGTCATAATACTCTCGCTTTAAAAAAATTATTTACGGTCGCGATCGCTCTTATGTGTTGTCCCCCTACTTCACATTTTGACAACTCCCCGTCCTGTCATAAGCGGGGATTCTCGCGTCATAGGGAGACTAAGCGCTGGAGTATAGACCCCAGCCCCGATACGGGGCATATAAAGTCCGCCCGCAGGTGGCGGACACAGCCCCTCGTCTTTACCCTCGACGAGCATTGGTACGACCTGCCCGACCGCACTTAATCCTCGTTCTTTCACCACTTGAGCCGCCGCCACATCCCTGTCTGTCGTGTAGCCGCAATTAGAGCATGAGTGGACTCGTTGAGACAGAGACTTTTTGCCGCAGTTGGTTCCGCAATGGGGACAAATCTGACTTGTCCCATTCGCGTCTATCTTGGCAAAATACACGCCACGCTTCCAACAAACATGGCTGAGGATATTCAGAAATGAACCCCAAGCCGCATCAAGGCAAGCTTTCCTTAAAGCTGAACGTCCTAACGCCTTGAGATTTAAATCTTCTGCGAATATCATCCCCACTTCATCACAGAGTTGATGAGCCAGTTTGAAGAAGAAATCCTTGCGACAGTTGTGTATCTTTTCGTGCAGTAGCCCAATTTGGTGCTTTACTCTTAACCAACGTCTTGAACCTTTGGTTTTATTTTTCAGTCTCCGTTGCAGCGATTTAAGCTGGCCTTCAGATTCCTTGAAAAACTTGTGTCCTTTGACAAATTGGTTCTCGCTGGTGGCGATAAAGCTGTTTAATCCTAAGTCAACCCCAATGGCATAGCCGTGAGGCATAACGTCGGGAACGTCTACGTCGCATTGGATTGAAACCGAGACATAGTACCCACTGGCTTTCTTGATAACTCGTATTTGCTTGACAAAAAAGCCATCGGGAATATTTCTGGAGTTGTGAAACTCTACCTTGCCAATTTTGGGGAGGTCAATCGTATTTCCATTAACCGCATCCGGTTTAACTTGTGGAAACACAAATGACCGCTTATGCTTTTTGAAACGCGGAAACCCAAACCCTCTATCCCACATATTCACGAAGGCTGCTTCTAACTGTTTTAGAGTTTGTTGCAGAACTTGAGATTGAGGGAGTTTTAGGCTTGGGTGGGTTCGTTTAGCCGCAGTCAGAGATTTACACTGACTGGCATAAGTTGGGCGCTTTGCGTCAGGAGCAATGATGTACTCCGACCGAATTGAGCATCGGTCTACTAAACACTTGCGGGAGTTTACCCAATCCTTCCTTTCTCTCAGTGCATAGTTATAAACCGAACGACAAACTGAAAGCCACTCATCAATGACGGCGGCTTGGTTTGCCGTTAATTTCAGTTTATACTGATACGAAAGGTTAAGCATTCTACGAAATGCCAATTAGTTCCCTAATCATAACATAATTAATAAAAAGCCGTCCTTTAAGGACGGGGCTTTAGACCCAGAATTTTTGGTAAGAAAGCCTGCCCCCGGCGAGCTTCTTTCACCCCAAAATCATCACAATCCTTAAAATTGTCAGGGCTGAGGTTGCTGCGATTGAATCATTTTTACTAAATTTAATTTTATTTCTTCATCGATCCACAAAAACTATTCTCTTTTGATAATTTATGCTTACCACTGATATTAATTGGCTCAATCTTTGGGTTCCCTTGGCATTTTTAGGCTTAATTATTCTAGCGGCAGTTTTCTTTAGTTACCGCAGCGACCAATAGCCGTGATTCACAGAAATTCTGCCCCAGAAACCAGAAGGGTTAAATCTTATAAGTCACTTGACCAAAACCCTAAACCGCGCAAATTCGCAACATTTGATTACCCTCGCGCTGAAACTCGTAATCAACTTGCTCAATCTTGACCTGATACCCCCTAGCTGACAATTGCTGCATCAGAGGTTGTAAATAAGGGGAAGTTTCCCCGGAAAAGTTTTCAACCAGGGGAAAAACCCGCACTTCTGGGGCTAATCGCAGCATTTCCAGGATTGCGTCTCGGTGAAAGTCGAGGGAGAGTTGTTCGGAGTAGGTGAACAACAAATGACTGCACAAAGCTAAACTAAATTGTGCGTCTTTAAAAGGCAGTTGCGGCAGTTGCGCGACTTGGTAGCGGCTTTGTTGTTTTCCGGTGGGGAAGTCTGCGAGAAACTGTTGCATCGCGGCTAAACGCACTTCTCCGAGTTGTTCTGGGGTTTTTATATCTTGCCAGACAAAGCGATCGGCGCGATCGCGCAGTCCTTGTAAAATAACAGGATAGGTGGCTTGGATGCGGCTTTCAATCTCTGAGGCGCTAAATTGATAAATCGGGTCGCAGGAGATAACCTGGTGGTTTCTCTGGGTCATTTCGGCGTTGAAACTAGAAGGTCCACCACCACAGTCTAGAATTGTACCCGATAAGTCTTCAGCCGTTAAGCCAAACATGGCTTGATATTCGGCAAAAGAACGCCCCCAGGGAACAATATTTTCGAGTTTGAATTGAGATGTCATATCTAAGACGAAGCTAAACTAAAGGCGACTTTATAACTATTTACCCCCCATTCGCTCAAATCTTGACTGAAAATAATTTGTGGACTTCGGGTTACATCAATGACAAAAAGTTGCGTCCAAACTTGATCATCACAAAATGCTCTTATTATCAAAAAATATAAGTTATTGTGTTGACAAATTTGAGCATTGGGAGGGTAACAGTTTCCTAGGGTGGCTAACTTGAGTCTAGGTTTAAATATAATCATATTCATCATATTTTCTTGACTTTTTACCCCTGCGAAATAAAGAGATTGATTGTTTTCGTAAATCACAGCCCAATGAGGCGGTAAGGGGGTAATTGTAACGATAGTAATACCAGAATAATCTTCAGGCTCTCTAAAAGATTGAGACGCGATCGCTTGATGAGCGAGTAGAATAGATTGGGGATTATCTGGAGATAAACCAGCATAAAATTGTCCGCGATTCAAGTCAATACTATCCGTTTCTATCTCAAATGGTAGCGTCAAAATATTCTCTCCCGATTCGACTTGCGTACCATAACTTTGTACAATATGCCATTGTTTTAAAGCGGGATTCAGCCATTGGTGTTTGAGGTGGTGGTTAACTCCAATTAACCCTAGGGTATTGAGGATTTGCGGTTGATAGGGATTAGTAATATCAATGGTTAAAACATAAGTTGGTTGAACCACATTATCTAGTAAATAGGCGGTGTTTTCGTGGATAATAATATCGTGAGCAT
Source organism: filamentous cyanobacterium ESFC-1 (assembly GCA_000380225.1). GTDB lineage: Bacteria > Cyanobacteriota > Cyanobacteriia > Cyanobacteriales > Spirulinaceae > Jaaginema. The sequence goes on along the minus strand of KB904821.1, from coordinate 5,387,006 downwards.
TTTTAATATTGCCGGTAAATCCGTGTAAATTAAGATCGATTTCTGCAACTAAATCCAAGTTATTATCTAAAACAATAAATTTCCCTTCCGTACACAGCCAAACTCGGTTATTTGCAGTTATCATTGCGCCAATTTCTTGATGTTCGCGGACGGCGATAATTTCTAAATCAGGGGATAATTTTAGTAATTTGCGATCGGGTAGAAATGCGGCGTGATATTGTCTGCTAGGGATATCTTCTCGTAGGGAGAAAATATTGACTCCTGGGGCAATAATGAATGAATCAGATAACTTTTGCAACCAATGGGGTTCTAAGTAACTATAGTCGCAACCATCCCATAATTCAATTTCTCTGACTAACTCATAATTACCTGGGGAAGCATTATAAGTAAATTGCAGCAGTTGATGAGTTGAACCCAGCAGGAGAGAAGGAAGCGTCTGCGGGGGAACTTGTAGGGAAGACAAATGCGTCTGAGACGAAAAAGGATTAGACATTATTGTTGTTTGACAGCCGTACAAACGGTAAAAGTAAAGCTAGGATGGAAAAAGTTGCGATCGCGCCTTCAGATGTAAGACACAGTAAGGAGTATTCTGCTCAATTTTATAAAATTTTGCTAGGATCGCACTAACTCAATGTAACGATTCAGGTAATTTTTAAATGGCAGCAAAGGCAAACCTCGAACGACAAGAACTTGATGTTTCTACACCCCTGGCAGTTGGGGGTGCAGTTTTAATTTTTGTCATTATTTATGTAATTTTATTCCCAGTTCAAAATTCAACGATTGGTGAATTGTTTTATCGTCGTGGCTTTACCCAGTTTATTACGGTTTTCTTAGCTTGTACTGTGGCAATGGTAACCGGTTTAAAGTTTGTTAAATTGCAGCAAGAATACCGCAGCTTAAAGGGTAATTGGATTCCCAATAATGTCAGTTTAGAAGACGCTAAATCACAACAAGTCGCTAAACTGCAATACAACTTAGCACGAATGAGCTATCTGTTACCCTTGCGCTGTAGTCGGATTCTCAAGGCTTATATTGAGTCGGGAAATAGCCAAACTGCCACAGAAATTGCTCTAGATGATTCTTCCTTTTATGCGAGTGCGTCGGAGTCGTCTTTTTCAGTCCCTCGGATTTTGGTTTGGGCTATTCCTTTATTGGGTTTTATTGGTACAGTAATCGGGATTAGTCAAGCGGTGAGTGGCTTTTCTGGCTTTCTCGAAGAAGCGGGAGAAATCGACCAAATTAAAGAAGGAATTGGTACAGTTACAGGCGGATTAGCCGTGGCTTTTGATACCACTTTACTGGCTTTGTTACTCAGTGTTATTGTGATGATTCCTTTGGTATTAGTCGAGCGTTTAGAGTCGCGATTGCTCTTAGCCATTGATGTCTATATCAACGAAAACTTAATCGCCAAACTGCCCCATAAATCCGAACCGATTAACCCAGACTTGATTCGTAAAGCGGTGATCGAAGCAGTTGAAACTAAACTGCCTGACAGTCAAGATTTAGTCGCACCTGCGCGGGAATATGCCGAAAAAGCCGCCACAGAAATTGCCCAAGTTTTTGTTACAGAAATTAGTCAGATTCAAGAAACCAGTACCCAGATTTTACAGAAAGTTAGTAAAGTTAACCAAGTCGCCCTTAAAGATCGTAAAGGCTTCGTAGAGACTTGGGAAACCCAACAGCAAAATAGCCAAATGTTGGTACAAGAAATCCAAAATATGTTAACGGCGATTAATACAGATCGTAGCGCGATCGCGCAGCAATTAGAAACCCAATCTTCCCAAGTTATAAAACAACTCGAACAAACCAGTCTGGCTTTATCAAGTCGCGTTGAAGCCCTCGAACAATGTACCAATCAAATCATCGAAGTTGCTCAACTCCAAACCAACTTACAACAAAGCTTCAAAGAACTACAACAAACTGCCCAACTAGAGCGCGTCCTCAAGGAAATTGATAGTAATTTAGCCCAACTGCGTCCAGTATTACAACAACTCGGTAAACCCCGCCGGATTATGTTAGTTGAAGGGGACGAAAGTTAACATTAATAACATTAAAAAAGATGCGTCGCCGTCGAATTACTCGTAAACCCATCGAAACCGAATTATTCCCCTTTTTATCCGTTTTGGCTTGTACCATTGGTACTTTAATTTTACTCATTATTGTCATTACCAGCCAAACTTACGGTAGCGAACGAGAAGTTAAAATTGTCGTCAGAAACGAAAGGGGAACCAATCAAACCAGAACCCCGCGTTATCTCGAAGCCCGCGTGGATGGTATCGTTATTCATCCCCAAGAAACATTTGTCCCGCTTAACCAACTTTCTAATTCTAATTCAGCATTAGGTCAAATTATTACCCAAGTCAAACAAAATCGCGATCGCGAATACTTTATTGTAGCCGTTCGTCCCGATGCCTTTTCCGTCTTTACAGAACTCCGCAGTATCATCGAAGCAGAAGGCATTAACCTGGGTTACGAACCCCTGGATACAGGCTGGAAACTCAACGTAGAAACCGCCAACTCTACCCCACCCGAATAGCTTATGAGACGCAGAAGAATGAGGCGTTTGTCGTCTCCTACTCAAAACCTAGATTCCTTTTTAGATATTCTCACCAATACCGTCGGGGTGTTGATGTTTATTGGCTTATTTGTGGCTTTGGTAACCGCAGAAGTTGAAACCATTGTGCGGACTCCAGTGGTGTCGAATACCCGCAAAAGTCCCAAATTTTTTGAAGTCACAGACGACCAAATTAAATACCTCAATACCGACCAAGTTTCGCGACAACTCGACCTTTATATGCAGGGTTTACCCCAATGCCAAGAACCTGAAGTTCCCAGTAATATTTTGCCCGAAATGTATGATTATTACATCAGTCGGGCTGAGGAGTATCAACGCTGCGAATTACGCCGTCTAGAGCGCTTACAAAATTATAGTACGACGACTCGTTATTACGAAGCGCGAATTGCTGGCGGTTCGGGAATTGCTTATCTCCCATTACCCGAAATAGAAGGGGAAAATCCGCGAGCTATTCAACAAGAATCTTCTAATTTTCGCGACGTTTTAAACGGTCTCAACCCGCAAACCGATTACTTGGCTTTTTTAGTGCGTCCTGATAGTTTTACCGGCTTTCGTCAAGCGAGGGAATTAGCGTGGGAACAGGGTTTTGATGTGGGTTGGGAACCGATGGAGGGCGATCGCACTATTGTTTTTGGCTCCCAAGGTCGCGCCGTGGGGGTACAATAAATGTGCCATCTGTTATGAACATTTATAAACAAGAACTAATAATAAGCCCCTCTCCCCAATTGGGAGAGGGGTTGGGGGTGAGGGCAAACACTAAATGCTATCAATCATCACTGCTTGAAAGTTAATTGTAATTACTATATGGTATTTTCATTTGAGAAGTAAACTCGCCTCTAGGTTTTTCTTAATAGTATATCTATTGTAAAATTGAGGCGGAGCCTCGTTTGGTGCGTCCCTTGGTGGAACCAAGGAACGAGATTAGAATCCCAGTTTTTGTGGTGAAATTCCAACTTAATTCGGATAAACAGATAAGAAACCGGGGTTCTTCATCTTAATTGTGCTGAATCACCATCACCGGACAATGAGCGTGGTGTACTACATGATTGCTCGTACTGCCCAGAAACGCCTCAGCCAAGCCCGTGCGACTCTTGCTACCTAAAACAACCAAATCGGCATTCCAAGACTGCGCCGTGTCGCAAATTCGGCGGCCTGTGCTGCCATCGTCGGGCAGACACTCCATTTGTACCGCAATCCCCGCATCCGAAGCTTGACGACGATAGCGGTCTAGCCAAGCTTCTTCCTCGCGGCGTTCTTGATCCACTGCATTCTGATGTAGTTCTAAATTTTCGGCGGTGACGGGGTACATATTCGCCCCGGCGGTGGGCTGCAACCCGACACCCGCCACGGCTGCGGTTCCTACAGGGGGCGTAGTTGTAGGATTAATGGGATGAGAAAAGTAGTGAACTAGCAATAATTCCGCGTTTTGGGCGGCTGCGAGGTCTGCGGCTTGGGTAAAGACCTCTTGTTCTAAGGGGGTGCGGTCAATGGCGGTAACAATGCGTTTAAAAACCATAAAGGATTCCTCCGTTTTAATAATGCTTATTCAGGGAAAAATTGTAGCGAATGAATTTAATTGGATTCAGATCGTCGGCGTTTGGTAATAGAACGCTCCACCACTTCTAAACTGAGGATGCAAGTCATCAACCAAACCAATCCGGCAGCATAGCCAGCGACAATATCCGTCGGCCAATGTACGCCAAGATATAACCGACTAAAGCCAATTAAAGTAATTAAGATAATGGCTAGGAAATAAATTAAATTTTGTCGTCGTGGAAAGCGAATGGCGAGTAAGTAAGCCAGAAAGCCATAAACTACTAACGAAACCATGGCATGACCGCTTGGGAAACTTTTAAATTGAGCATCAATAATCCGTTCCCACAAGACCGGGCGATCGCGAGCAAAGACATCTTTTAATAAAATGTTTAATCCCCAAGCACCTGCTGAGGCAATACCAATGGTAATCGCGCCAGCTAATCGTCGCCGTCGCGATAAAACAATAGCAACAATAACACTCACAATTGTCACCATCCAAGGATCGCCTAATGAGGTAATCCCGATCATAATGCGATCGAGTAGAGGGTTATGTAATTCCCTTAGTGCTTGTAAAATATTTTTATCGAGTGCGGTGGTTTCTTTGTCTAAGACTTCATCGGAAATTTCGGCAAATCCCCATAAGGCCAGCCCCGCAATTGAAATACCAAATATCCAGATTGTGGAAAAGAGTGAAGCTAAGGTGGGATTAACTTTTTCTTTCCAAAATGCAATCAATTGACGGGTGCGTTCAGACCAACTTGGAAATGACATATAGCAGTTATTAATTAATAGTGAATAGTTATCAGTTTGTTTTAGAAGTAATTACTCAATCCTATTTTGATCGTATCTTAATGAAAGTTAGGTTTATGGGGATAGTACCATAATTCAATTTAATACCCCACAATCGGCTATTTAAGAGTATTGAGGTCTCGATAAATTTGGGGAGAGGAACCGCCCTCAAAAAAGGCGGTATAGGCAAATATAGGGTTAATTTTTATAGATTTTTAAGACTGGGCGCGATCGCGCATGGTGTCTTGGCGATTGTCTTGATATTGCCGATTTTTGGTAGCGATTTCGCGGGCTTGTTCGGAGTCTTCGTGTTTTTCACTTTTAGCGCGATTTTCCATTGAATCATGACGATTTTGCCCGTCTTGTCGTTCTTCGGTAAAAAGTTCGCGACTTTGTTCTTGGGTAGACATAATAAAGAGTTCATCCTCCTGTAACTATCTATCTTGAAATTAGCAAAAATCGAGGCGATCGCGCATCTTGCCAAAGGGATAAGATTCTAACTCAAGGATTAAGTCTCAAGATAGAAACTGGCGGGTAAAACCCCGATTTTCCTCAAAAACCGGGGTTATCGTGAATTTTGTAGCTGGGGTCAAACCCAGGCAAAACTCCTAATTGCGGGACTTATACCAATTAATCAAACCCCCGGCCAGCATAATCTCAATTTGGCGATCGCTCAAACTATACTGAGCTTTATAAGTTAAATCTTTGTTGACATTTCGTACCGCGATCGGCGCTTTTTGGCGCAAAGATTCCCGAATATCAACTAACTCTAATTGGTCGGCTTCTTCAATGCTGTTATAATCGGCGGGGTTGGCAAACTCTAAGGGCAAAATGCCAAAGTTCACTAAATTTTGCCAGCCAATGCGAGCATAGGATTTTGCTAAAACTGCCACCTGTCCGAGATAGCGGGGCGCGATCGCGGCGTGTTCCCGACTCGATCCTTGAGCGTAGTTTTCCCCGGCTACAATCACATGGCCGCCAAACTTTTCTTGAGCTGCTTGGGCGCGTTCGTTAAAAGTATCATCCACCATATAATAGACAAATTGGCTAATGGCAGGAATGTTACTGCGATACGGCAAAACCCGCGTCCCGGCAGGTAAAATTTCATCTGTAGAAATGTTATCGCTCACCTTTAATAAAACCGGAACATTAACGCGATCGCGCAGTTTCTCAAACTCAGGAAAAGACTTAATATTCGGCCCCTTTTCTAACTCAATTTCGGAGTTATTATCGGGAGGCGCAACTAACATATCCGTATTGATGATTTCCTTTTCCGGGGGAACAAATTGGGGATATTTCATAGTATAAATATCTTCAAGACGGCGCGGATCGGTAATCTCCCCAGTCAAAGCAGCAGCGGCCGCCGTTTCAGGACTGCACAGATACACCTTATCGTCTGCGGTTCCCGATCGCCCAGGGAAATTGCGGGGCATTGTGCGTAACGAAATTTGATCCGAAGCGGGGGCTTGACCCATACCAATACAGCCCAAACAGCCCGCTTGATGAAACCGGGCCCCAGAGTGAATTAAATCCAAAAAAGCACTATCAATTGCTGCTAAATTCTCAATAGTTTGGCGAGAAGTGGGGTTAACATCAAAAGAAACGCGATCGCTGACGACTTTATCCTTGACAATGGCACTCACGATCCAAAAATCCCGTAACCCCGGATTAGCCGACGATCCAATTACCACTTGATTGACTTCTTTACCCGCGACTTCTTGCACCCGCACCACATTCCCTGGACTCGACGGACAAGCAATCATTGGCTCAATTTGGGCAAGATCAATTTCTTCGTATAAATCGTATTCTGCCCCCTCATCCGCCACTAACTCAACCCAATCTTCTTCCCGGTCTTGGCTTTGTAAAAACTGCTGAATTTTTTGATCTGACGGAAAAACAGTGGTTGTTGCTCCTAATTCCGTCCCCATATTGGCAATAACATGGCGATCCATCGCGCTGAGACAGTCTAGCCCCTCGCCATAATATTCAATAATCTTGCCGCGACCACCATCGACATCATAACGGCGTAGCATTTCCAGCACCACATCCTTCGCACTCGTCCAGTCCGGTAACTTCCCCGTGAGTTTGACTCCCATAATTTGGGGCATTTTCACATACATGGGTTCTCCCGCGATCGCGATCGCCACATCAATCCCGCCAGCCCCAAACGCTAACATTCCCATGCCACCAGCCGCCGGAGTATGGCTGTCAGACCCGATCAAACTCTTTCCCGGTATGCCAAAGCGTTCGGTATGTACCGCGTGGGAAATGCCGTTTCCGGGGCGACTGTACCACAAGCCAAAACGCTGACAAGCCGAACGCAAGAATAAGTGATCGTCAGCATTTTTATAATCAGTTTGCAATAAATTGTGGTCTACATATTGCACCGAAAGTTCAGTTTTGACGCGATCGAGATTCATGGCTTCGAGTTCTAACATCACCATGGTTCCCGTCGCATCCTGCGTCAGAGATTGATCGATTCGCAAACCAATTTCTGTCCCCGGAGTCATTTCCCCACTGACTAAATGAGACTGAATGAGCTTTTGAGTAACGTTTAAAGGCATTAATTTTAAATAAATTCTAAATTTACGCAGATTTGGCAGAATTATAAAAATAAATGCTTATTTTTCGCTCCATCTTAGGTTGAGTCATCAGGGGCGGTTAGTCTATCGGGAGAGAGAAAGCCCGTCGGTACAACTCAATAATTGCCGGAAAAAGTCAACCCCGTCCAAACAGCAAAAAATCGTTGATCATCGGCAAAAACATTCTTCTGAGTTCCTGATGAGGCGATATCATAACTTTTATATGTTTCCTTAGAGGGATTAATTCGATTAAAAGCCTCGTTACACTTGGAAAAGAACGAAATTGTAGAATTAAATAGATTATTATGGAAAACATTCAAAATACAGTAGAATCAGCCAAAGAAACAGTTACCGCACCGCTTCCTTCTCCCGAACCCATGCACGCAGAATCGAGTGCCAGCGAATTAAAAGAGCGCTTGGATTGGGGTGAACCGGCTTTAACAATTATCGACGTGCGCGATCGCGAGACTTACCTACAAGAGCGCATTACAGGTTCACTCAATATGCCTATGGATACCCTAGTCGAAACGGCTAAAAGTAACTTAGAAGATACTCGCGATATCTACGTTTACGGCAAAGATGACAGCGAAGGTCAGTCAGCCGCTCAAGCTTTAGCTTCGGCTGGATTTGAGCGCATCGCTCAAGTTAAAGGTGGCTTATCCGCATGGAAAGCCATTGAAGGCCCCACCGAAGGCATTAGTCCCACCAAAGCCAAACAATTCAACCCCGCCGAACCCCTCCAAAAGTCCCTCGAACGCTCATAAAAGCCCATGAGAGACAATGTAGCAGCAAGGGCTATTCCTTGCTGTTATTTTTGTGATTAAACTGACTGATGAAAGGGTTTAATCGTGGCTGATTGGATAACTAGAAAAAATAGTATTTATCGGATGTAAACACTCTAATCTCGTTCCTTAGTTCCACCAAGGGACGCACCAAACGAGGCGGGGTCTCAATTCTACAATAGATATACTATTAAGAAAAACCTAGAGGCGAGTTTACTTCTCAAATGAAAATACTATAGGTCTTTAATTAGGGACGCGATCGCGCAAAATCTATCTCTAGAAAGATGACACCTTCTAATAATCTAATTTATAATGAAACTCAAGAAGTATAACAACATTTGATAACACCTGCTCTAAAAACTGAGCAACTCAAATAATCTTGCTCGCGCCCAAAATATAAGCTTGTCGTTGCATCGACAATTCCCAACCCCTAGCTACGCAAAATCCCCCATTAAACTGGGGGAATAAGAGGGGTGGGAGTTCGATCAATCTGATAAATCTTGCTTGATTTTATTTCCTAAGATTCCCAGGCAACTCAAGCTTGAAATCGAACAATTTCATCTAGCTCAACATCCATTTTCCTCAATCATTAGTTCGATAAACTCTTATGAAACATCAATGCCCCTACTGTTCTAGTAAACTCTTGCGGCACATCAGTTCCAATCGCGTTTACTGGTACTGTACCAGTTGTCACCAAAAAGTCCCTTTATTAAAAAATCGTAAATCCATCAACGCGATCGCTCAAAAAACACCCAAAACAACTCATTCTCAAGCCTAATCAACCCATTTTAGTCATATCTGCAATCGCGAGGCCCTGCCTCGATTTTTAATATCAAATTAAATCTAACCCCAGTTTCCCAATTATTAGTATCAAACCCTCTAGCGCGATCGCGTTAGAGGGCATTATTTCTAAACTCAGATCAAATCCGAACAAACAACCATTGAGAATCCCTGGTTGGGTGACCTGCTTACAAAGTCAAGTCACAATTTTAAGCGAGAAACCGGGGCGATCAAGTATCCCCTAAAATAACGCTCAAAAATCAAAATCACTCTCCATAAATAGTCACAACAATGCGGCGACGGCGCGATTTAATATCACATTCTAAATGAAAAATCTGCTGCCACATTCCCAATTCCAAATCATTGTGACGCACCGGAACAGTAATCGACGGGCCCAAAAGCGTCGCTTGTAAATGGGAGTGGCCATTACCATCGTGCCAGGTTTGTTCGTGACCATAATCCCGACTCGCCGGAATTAACTTATTGAGCATTTCAGGTAAATCTTTTTGCAGTCCGGGTTCAAATTCAATCGCCCCAATAGCCCCGGTACTGCCAATATTAAAAATATGAGCAATTCCCGTTTGAATTTGCGATTTCTGCACGATTTCTTTCAATTCGGGGGTTAAATCGTGCATATCGCCATTATCTTTCGTAGAGATTTCTAATTCTTCTTGATAAATCATAATTTTTCACGCTCGAACGATAATACTCAAAAAGACGATGAGTAATTGTGTCCAGTTAAGGTTTAGTCCCTATTCTCAAATTCCTCGTAGGGGCGGGGTTTCCCCGTCCAAGTTTACGTTATTGGGCGCGACTACTCCCGTTAAATCATCATTTCCCAAATGTTGATATTATCCCTACACAGGTTTAGGACTTTCTGGACAGGAGGATTTTGAGCTTAACTTGTCATCAATAAACGATGGGCGATCGCGCCTCCTTCCCAATTTTATAGCAACCACCAAAGCGGTTAAGACACCGCATCTGTTCCTATCCCTTATTAGACAATTAGCCCCTCGCCCTTCAATAAAAATTGCTCCTCTGTCATCCCCCCTCTTGTAGGGGGGAACGAGGGGGGTGGAGAGGGGTTGGGGTGAGGGCAAACCCCACCACGTCCTAACAGTTTTGCCTCCTGCTATAGTAATTCCAAATAAAAACCAGCAGCCCCTCTCGGAGTGGGAGAGGGGTTTGGGGTGAGGGCGGTTCAGGGATAATACGATACCTTTATTGGGAGATGACTGTACGGCAACTAATTGTAATGACTATATATCCAGTCCAACCACAAGCCCAAATAAAGCATTCCAACAAAAAACCCGCACAAAGCGGGTCAGCAAAACTATCTACGTCTTTTAATCCACAAACTCAATTCATTACGACACAACTGTTTCCGGTTCTACCACATCTGAAGAATCGCTGTGACCATTGCCATTACCATTCACTGCCGTCAACGGTTTAGGCGAACCATAATAAGCATCAATCAACAACTGTTTGAGGTCGCCAATCAACGGATAGCGGGGGTTTGCACCCGTACACTGGTCATCAAAGGCTTGGTCAGCCAACTCATCGAGTTTGGCGAAGTAGCCTTCTTCGCTTTCGCGCAGGGCATCCTTCATCGCTGTAGGGATGTCCACTTGTTGCTTCAAGTCTTCTACCGCCGCAATCAGACGTTCAATCTTCTCATCTTCCGTATCGCCGCCCAATTTCAAGTAATCGGCAATCATCGAATAACGCCATTTGGCATTCGGATACTTATACTGCGAGAACGTCGCTTGCTTAAACGGCGCATCCGTGGCGTTATAGCGGATAACGTGGGAAATTAACAAAGCATTCGCTAACCCGTGGGGAACGTGGAACATCCCGCCAAGTTGGTGCGCCATCGAGTGACAAATACCGAGGAAACTGTTGGCAAAAGCCATTCCCGCCATCGTTGCCGCGTAGTGGACTTTTTCACGGGCTTTCGGGTCATTTGCCCCGTGTTTGTACGATCGCGGCAGGTATTTGAACAACAAGCGAATCGCCTCTAAAGCCAAGCCATTCGTATATTCCGACGCGAAGACAGAAGCATAAGCTTCAATGGCGTGAGTTAAAGCATCCACCCCCCCAAAAGCGGTTAGGGTTTTGGGCATATTCAAGACCAACTGCGGGTCTATAATTGCCATCGTCGGCGTTAAGGCATAATCCGCCAAGGGGTATTTAATATGATTGCGGCGGTCTGTCACCACAGCAAAGGGAGTCACTTCCGAACCCGTCCCGGAGGTCGTGGGAATCGCGACCATCATCGCTTTTTCCCCGAGGGGTGGTAAATCATACACCCGCTTGCGGATGTCCATAAAGCGCATCGCCAGGCCTTCAAACTCGATTTCCGGGTGTTCGTACATCAGCCACATAATCTTGGCCGCATCCATCGGCGAACCGCCACCAATCGCGATAATGACATCCGGGTTAAAGGTGTCCATCATGGCCACGCCTCGTTTGACCGTATCGAGGGAGGGGTCGGGTTCTACGTCATAGAAAATATCGTAGGTGAGGTCGATTTCTTCGAGGACGGTTTCGAGTTCTTTGGTCATCCCCAATTCATAAATGGGTTTGTCCGTGACAATGAAGGCGCGTTTTTTGCCAGCTAACTCGCGAATGGCCACAGGAAGGGAACCGTATCTGAAGTAAATCTTCGGCGGAACCCGGAACCACAACATATTTTCCCGGCGTTCGGCCACGGTTTTGATGTTGAGGAGGTGCTTAGGTTCGACGTTTTCGCTGATGGAGTTACCGCCCCAAGACCCGCAACCGAGGGTAAGGGAGGGGTCGAGACGGAAGTTGTAAATATCGCCAATTGCCCCTTGAGAAGACGGGGTATTAATCAGGACGCGGGCCGCTTGTACTTTGTCTTCAAATTGCTGGATATGTTCGCTGTTGAAGGTGGAAGTATAAAGGGCGGCAGTGTGGCCGCGTCCGCCAAATTCTACCAGGGATTCGGCAGTTTCAACGGCAGTATCAAAGTCAGGAACTCGATACATGGCCAAAACGGGGGAAAGTTTTTCGTAGGCAAAGGGTTCGTCTACGCCCACATTATCGACTTCGGCAATTAACACCCGACTTTCTGGGGGAACGCTAAAGCCTGCGAGTTCGGCAATTTTGGGAACGGGTTGGCCGACAACTTCCCCGTTGAGGTGATGGTTGACAATCAGTTTTTCACCGAGTTTTTGCCGTTCGTCGGCGGTGACAAAATATGCGCCCCGCTTAATAAATTCTTGTCTGACTTCTTCGTAAACCGAATCTACGACAACCACCGATTGTTCGCTGGCGCAAATCATACCGTTGTCGAAGGTTTTGCTGAGGAGAATCGAAGAAACGGCCATTTTGATGTGGGCGGAGTCGTCGATCAGGGCAGGGGTGTTGCCTGCGCCCACGCCCAAGGAAGGATTGCCCGAAGAATAAGCGGCTTTGACCATACCCGGACCGCCGGTGGCCAGAATCAGCTTGATATCTTGGTGTTGCATCAAGGCTTGGGACAGGGGAACCGTGGGTTGGTCAATCCAACCAATGATGTTTTCCGGTGCGCCTGCGGCTACGGCGGCATCGTGGACGATGCGGGCGGCTTCGATGGTGCAATTTTTAGCGCGGGGATGAGGCGAAAAGATGATGGCGTTGCGGGTTTTGAGGGCAATCAGCGCTTTGAAGACGGCGGTGGAGGTGGGGTTGGTGGTCGGCACGATCCCGGCAAGGATACCAACGGGTTCGGCAATTTTTTGGAAGCCGAAAGATTTATCTTCTTCGATGAGGCCGCAGGTTTTTTCGTTTTTGTATTTGTTGTAGATAATTTCAGAAGCAAAGTGATTTTTGATCACTTTATCTTCAACAATTCCCATTTCGGTTTCTGCGACGGCCATTTTGGCAAGGGGAACCCGAGCTGCATTGGCAGCTAAGGCTGCTTTTTTGAATATTTGATCGACCTGTTCTTGACTGAAATTTGCATATTCTTGTTGAGCGGCTTTAACCCTTTGAATAAGGAGTTCAAGTTCTTCAACTGTTGTGACTTTGAATACCATGCTGTTACCCCAGAACGTTAGCTGTAGCGAGGTTTTGGTTCTCTCTAGCTTTCATGTTAGCTCTGGTTTTTTCATTTGGCAGAAAATGAGGGGTTAAAATGCCAATTTTTAAAGAAAATTTTAGAAGTGTGATGTTTGTTTATTTTTTCTCAAGTTAAGTTAACGAGGAAAATGTTGTTAAAACTACATTTATTTTTATTAAGAATAAGGGGTTGGGCTGGGGAGGTGCGTTGAAACAAGCGGGATTCGGGGCGTAGGGCTGCGACACAGCTAAAATTGCGCTTTATTGTAGTGGCTCGACACAGCTTAATTTGTGCGATAGTCACCATCGTTAAAATGCTTGTATTTTGGTGCGTTACGCTACGCTAACGACACCCTACCTATAGCCTCATTTAAGCTGGGTCACGGCAGTAGGGCGATCGCGTTCATTAGTTTCCTTAATTTCATCAATAAGTTTTTCTCCATATCACAGAATATCAATGTGACCCTAAGCACTTTACAAACTTTAATATTTTGTTACGATTGAAATTGAGGAGCAAAAAGCACTCAGTCAAAAGCGTTGAAAGATACTTCCTAGACCAACACAGCATATATATATAGAATCGGAGACTACAACATGGTTTACACCCCTGAAACAACGACCTTATTCAACACTCGGACTGGTAATACTATCCCCAACACCCTCGAAGCAGTGAAGCGCCTCAGCGCTGACGAACAACTCGGCTTATTGTGGGTTCTCTACGAAAATATGGGTCGTGCCATCACGCCTGCGGCTCCAGGGGCGGCTCGTTTACAATTTGCCCAAGGCTTGATCGAACAAGTCAAAGCAATGCCCGACAACGAGCAATTACAATTCATGCGCGATTTGGTTAATCAAACCAATACACCTCAAACTCGCGCTTACGGCTTGTTAAGCAAAAACACCAAATTAGCTTTTTGGTATCAATTGGCTGAACTGATGCGGGCAGGCGAAGTGATTCCCGTTCCCAGAGATTATAAGCTGTCTGAAGCCGGAATTAGTGCCTTCGGTCAAATTGCGGCGTTAGAGTTCAACCAACAAATCACCGTCTTGCGTCAGATTGTGGTGGATATGGGCTACGATCCTTTTGCCTAGTCATTTGTCATTTGTCCTTCGTCCTTTGTTGTTTGTGACGAAGTAAGCTTATCCCCGTCCTTTGAGGATGGGGATTTTGTGTTATTGGTCATTGGTCATTGGTTATAGTCCTTCCAATTAATTTCCGTACATTCATCTTTGAGTCCGCTTGGGGCGGACTTTGTGGATGTAGCCCCAGATTTTTAATCTGCGGGCGGCAGGTATGTACTGCTGGTTCTTATTTGTAACTACTATATAGGTCAATTATGACAAGGATGGAGATTGGACGGGGAAACCCCGCCCCTACGCGAACAACCAATAACCAATAACCAATAACAAACAACCAACAACTAATAACAAAAAACCAGTCAATTATCGGAAAAACCTTCCCCTAAAAACGATTAACAAACGCCACTTTCCCCATCATCGAGCCACTTTCGATGCTGCGATGCGCCGCCACCGCTTCTTCGAGGGGATAGGTTTGGCTGAGGTGGATTTTCAATTGACCCGCATCAAACCACTCACTACATTGCCGCAAAATATCTGCCTGATGAGCTAATCCGGCTTGGATGTCTTGCAGGATGGGGGTTAACATCAACTCCAAACCAATGCGAAGATTGCGTTTGCGAGCTTCTTTGAGGTTGCCTTTCGCTGTATCGGGTTGTAGGAGGGTGACAATATCACCATAAGGGGCAACGGCAGCAAAGGTATCGAAAAAGGTTGGACCGCCAACGGTATCAAAGGCTAAATCTACGCCATTGCCTTCTGTCCAGTCGTGGATGGCTTGGACAAAATCGTTCTTTTTGTACAAAATCGGGTAATCTGCCCCCAATTGCCGGACTAAGCGTTCTTTATCGGGAGTGCTGACGGTGGTACTTACGTTTGCGCCTTTGAGCTTGGCCAGTTGAAGGGCAACGTGACCCACACCGCCCGCTCCGGCGTGAATCAGGACGTTCTGCCCGGCTTCGAGGCGGCCCCGGTCAAAAAGGGCTTCCCAAGCGGTGATGAGGACGAGGGGGGCGGCGGCGGCTTCGGCAAAGGAAAGCGATCGCGGTTTGGGAGCAACGCTGATTTCTTCAATCACGGCGTATTCGGCGTAGTTTCCTGTAGCGTTTAAACCCAACCCGCCCCAACAATAATACACTTCATCGCCGGGTTTAAATTTTGTGACTTCAGCCCCGACTGCTTCGACAATTCCGGCTCCGTCACAGCCTAGAATGGCGGGCATTTGGTCGGGGTAAAATGTACCGCGACGGCGGAGTTTGGTGTCGATGGGGTTGATGCCTGCGGCTTTGATTTTAATTAAAATTTGGGTGGGAGTTTGGATGGTGGGTTCTGGGGCGGTTTTTAGTTGTAAAACTTCGGGATTGCCCGGTGTGGTCATAAAAACAGCTTTCATAAGGCTTAATCGATTTAAATTGGCGTATTCTTGTCGGTCAAACGGCGATCGCTCCATGTATTTGAGGCTTAACTGGATGACAAACGATCGCAAATCTCTGACGCGATCGCATCAGGAGAAGAATCGATATGAACAATCAAAGCATTTTGGGGTTCTTCGAGGGCAGCGAATTGACTATCAAGCAGGGAAGAAGGCATAAAATGATCGCTGCGATCGCGCATTCTTTCGAGAATCAAAGATTTTGAGCCTTCAAGATAAACAAAAGTAACCCCTTCATTACCTTGTCGGAGGCGATCGCGGTATTTTTGCTTGAGCGCCGAACAAGCCAGAATATAAGGCATTTTCTCTTGATTCCAATGTTGAATCGCATTGCCTAAAATATCTAACCAAGGCTCGCGATCGCGATCGGTCAAAGGCTCGCCTTGACTCATTTTGGTAATATTTGCAGAAGGGTGAAACCAATCGGCATCCTGAAAAACTCCCGCCATTTTTGAAGCCAGTAACCGGCCAACCGTGGTTTTTCCCGACCCCGATACGCCCATGAGGATAATAGTCATATAACTTAGTCAGCGCTGCAAATGGGTAATTTTGTACTGTTTTTGAAGCAGCAATTCCCATCACTTTCAGAGTAAGGCCAATCAACGCCAAAACCACCGACAGGTTCGTTCCTAACTTTGGTGTTGATTGGGTAAAATCAATTTAACTTTGCCATAAACACAGCTTTGACCTCCTCACCGGACTAAAGCCACGGTGATTCCCAAACCTCACGATTTGAGTTTCTGCTTCACTCACATCTGCGTACACCACCAACTTTCATTAGTTATGTCCCCGTCTTACGCCATGTCCACAGACTTTTTAACCCGTTACAGAGTCCCGATTCCGCCAGCCCATCGGTACGGTGTCCAACAATGACTGTACTTGTTGCTTGGATATTTTACTCGTGTCAGCTTTTCGACACGAAACCCGCTATATCCAGTTTTCAAGGTGCTAATATCGAATAGCTTTGGTTTTCGCTTTTCGATATTGCCAATTTTACCCGAAAAATACAAAGCCGTCCTTGAAGCGCCAAGACCCCGCGTCGCCGAAAGCGTCGAGACCCCGCGTCGCCGTAAGGCGCAAGGGAATGCTCGACAAGACAGGCGCAAGGGAACGCTTGGCAAGACAGGACGGGGTTTCAGACCCAGGAGATTTTGATGAGTGACACCGTTCTCGACATTCGCGATTTGCAAGTTCAGTTTGTCACAGATGAGAAAAAGACCGTTGCCGTTGACCAGATTAGTATCGAACTCGAACGTGGCAAGACCCTAGGGATTGTGGGGGAGTCTGGATCGGGGAAATCGGTCACTTCTTTAGCGATTATGGGACTTTTGCCCCCAACAGGACGGATCCAAGGAGAAATTTGGTTTCGACCCCACCCCGGACAATCCCCAGTGAACTTGCTGCAAATGTCCGAAGACGAAAGACGCTTGTTTCGCGGCGGTCAAGTGGCGATGATTTTCCAAGAACCGATGAGTTCGCTCAATCCCGTTTATACCATTGGCTTTCAACTCACCGAGGCCATTCGTCTTCATCAAAAAGTTTCCGCCGAAGAAGCCCGACGCAAGGCGATCGCGTCATTACAGGAAGTCCAACTTTTAGCCAGCGACGAAGAACTCTACGAACAACTGCAAGCGGAAAATCCCGACCAAAATATCCGTCCCCGCGACCTCAATCAACGCAAAAAAGCCATCCTCAAACGCTATCCCCATCAACTTTCTGGGGGACAGTTACAACGGGTGATGATTGCCATGGCGATTTCTTGTAACCCCACGGTATTAATCGCTGATGAACCCACCACCGCCCTAGATGTGACGGTACAAGCCACCATTTTAGAATTGTTGCGAGAGTTGTGTGCGGCGCGATCCATGTCGCTGATTTTCATTACCCACGATTTGGGGGTCATTGCCGAAATCGCTGACCAAGTGGTGGTGATGTACAAAGGCAAAATCGTCGAAACCGCCCATCGCGATCGCCTATTTGCCAATCCCCAACATCCCTACACCAAAGGGTTACTCGCTTGTCGCCCCCGTCTGGATAATAACCCCGATTTACTGCCGACGATCTCCGACTATATGGAAGTCAGCAGCAACGCCGATGGGGAAATGGTCATTCGCGAGAAACCCCCCGCCGAACGAGATTTTAACTTAGATGTTGAACCCTCTGACCAAGCCCAGGAGACTTCTGGGGTGTTATTGCGGGTGGATAAGTTGCGAGTGGGTTTCCCGATGCAAGGGGTTTTTGGTCGCACCAAACGCTATTTTATGGCGGTGAATAATATTTCCTTTGAAGTGCAAGAAGGAGAAACTCTGGGCTTGGTGGGGGAATCCGGTTGTGGTAAATCCACCCTCGCGCGGGCATTGTTGCGCCTGACTCCCAGTTTAAGCGGCAGTATTCATTTCAACGGGGAAGATATTACCGACTTGAAAGGAAAGCGTTTGCGGCAACTGCGGCGGCAGATACAAATTGTTTTCCAAAACCCCTACAATTCCCTCGATCCACGCCTGAAAATCGGTCAAACGATCCTAGAGCCATTAAACATTCATAACGTGGGTAGTAGCCCCAAAAAACGACGCGATCGCGCCGCTTATCTCCTCGAACGGGTGGGCTTATCCCCGGCTTTTATGAAACGCTATCCCCATGAGTTTTCCGGGGGGCAGCGTCAGCGCGTCTGCATCGCCCGCGCCCTCGCCCTCAACCCCAAGTTTATTATTTGTGATGAATCGGTGTCGGCGTTAGATGTATCGGTTCAAGCCCAGGTATTAAACCTGCTCAAAGAGTTGCAAGCGGAGTTTGGCTTAACTTATATCTTTATTTCCCATGACCTCAGCGTGGTCAAATTTATGAGCGATCGCATTATGGTCATGAACAAAGGCCGCATCGAAGAAATCGGCCCCGCCAACGCCATTTACCGCAACCCCCAAAAAGACTACACCCGCCAACTCATTGCCTCGATTCCGACAGGCGGTTTTGAGTCAGTCAGAAGCTAACCGCTTGTCATGAGTCGTTGACTATTGGTGACAAGTTAAGGTTTTGTCCCCGTTGTACATTGTTCATTGTAAATTGTACATTGCTTATTTTACTTCGTCGTCATCGTCCACACCCCATCCCATGTCGCCGGAGGGGGATTCATCAGGAAATACTGACAGCGTTGGATGTGCAAGCGGGCGGCTTTGTCAAAAGGATTAATATTTAAAATCGTCGAGAAATAAGACAAGGATTTGGCAAAATGCTTTTGAAGATAGCATTGCCGACCGCGATTGTATAACTCTAAAATTTGGTAATGAGTTGAGGGCAGTTGTGCGTCTTTTTTCTCCACCAATTCATAGACACTCACGGGTTGCGTGCGACCTTTCACGCGGATACAGTCTAACTCCCGTACCAAAACCCGGTCTTCACATTGTTTAAAGGTATCTTCACTCACCACAATATCGCAGCCGTATTGCTTACTCGCTCCTTCTAAACGAGAACTCAAGTTTACGCCGTCACCAATGGCGGTAAATTCCATGCGCTTACTCGAACCAATATTACCACTCACAACTCGGCCTGAATTGATCCCAATGCCAATGCGAATCGGCATTTCCCCTTCTGCCATCCGATGCTCGTTAAACTCGGCCAGACGATAGCGCATTTCCAAGGCACTTTGTACCGAAGCCCAAGCATGGTCAGGAATGGGCATGGGTGTACCAAACACCGCCATAATCGCATCCCCGATATATTTATCCAGAATGCCTTTATGGTTGAAAATCGCTTCAACCATACTCTCGAAATATTCATTCAGCAGGCTCACCACTTCTTCGGGCTTCATTTTCTCCGTTAAGGTGGTGTAACTGCGAATATCGGAGAATAACACGGAAACTTCTTTTTCGTCCCCGCCCATGCGAATTTCGTCGCCACTGAGCAACTGTTCGGCTAACTCTTGGTTCATGTAGCGATACATGGTACTTTTGAGCCGTTTTTCGTCGCTGATGTCGTCCATGACCACCAACACGCCGTTAATATTGCTCAGGTCGTCGGGGTCGCAAATGGAGTTGATCGAGAGGTTAACGCTGTGTTCTTCTCCGGCGGCGGAAACTAAGGGACGGTCGGGATAATATTGCTCTCGGTCTTTTTCATCTTTGGCTTCGAGGGCGCGGGCAAACCATTCGGAAAATTCCCCTTTTTGGGAAGCATCGGTGGTTTCTTTGGTTTTGATTTCCACCAAAGAACTCATGAATTTGCCTTCGAGGGGGTCGTCGAGACCAAATCCTAAAAGATTGCGGGCGCGATCGTTCGCGGCGATAATCACGCCGTGGGAGTCGGTAGAAATCACCCCGTTGGTCAAGCTCCGCAGAATGTCTCGCTGCATTTGTTCTTGCTGCTTGACTTTGTTGAATAGTTTGGCGTTTTGTAAAGCGACCCCGGCTTGAATGTTAAACGCCTTCATAAATTCTTGGTCGCTGCGGTTAAAGCTGGCTTTCCAACATTCGGGGGGTTCGGGCCAGTTCGCCGTATCGTAAGGGGGGTGGTTGCCTTGCTTAACTTTGTTAACCAGTTGGGTTACACCGATTAAGTCGCCGTCTGAGTTAAAGACGGGCATACACAACAAGCTACAAGTCCGATAATGGGTTTTTTCGTCGGTTTTCTTGGCGTTTTCCCCGTCTTGGTGTTCGTAGGCATCAAAAGGAATATTGAGAGCTTCACAGGTTTCGGCCACTCGTCCGGCAAAACCCACACCCACCGGGCAGGTTAAGTTGAGGGCGTTGCCGTCGGGTAGGGGAATTTTAGTCCACAGTTCGGTGCGATCGTCGTTGAGTAGCCAGAGGGTGCTGCGATCGGCGTTCATCAGCTTTTTCGCCGCATCCATAACCGTGGCCAGGGTGGCATCGAGGTCGAGGTTGCCTTTACTGAGGGAGTTGGTGGCTTCGATCAGGGCGTTGGCGGCCCGTTGACGTTGGGTGGCTTTGTAAAACGAACGAGACGATTCGAGGATCAGGCGAATTGAGGGGGCAAATTCCTCAAACAGGGTAATGTCTTCGTCGGTAAAGCCCGTGTGGGAAATTTTTTGGTCGAGATGGGCTTCGGGGTTGTGATTGGTCTGGAGTTTGTTGATCAGTTGCACGACGGCGACTAATTCCCCTGCTTCGTTGAGGAGGGGTAACGCCAGCATGGTGTAGGTGCGGTAATTATTTTTTTCGTCGAATTTTTTGGCGGCGGTCGAGCGCGGGTCGTCGTAAAAGTCGAAGGGAATGTTAACAACCTGCCGGAATTGGGCGGATTCTCCGGCAATGCCCTGACCCACCGGAATGCGGATTTCTATGGGTTTGCCGTCGTCGCCCTTGGCCACAATTGACCAGAGTTCGTCTTGGTCGTCGTCTAGGAGGTAGATGGTGGTACGGTCGGCGTTGAGGAGTTCCCCGGTTTTGAGGGTAATCGACCGCAACATTTCATCAAGAATGGCATCAAAGCCTTGGCTGTCGAGGATGTTGTCCAACATCGACAGGGTTTGATTGACCACCTGAAGTTTGTTTTCAACGTCGTTGACAACTTCTTTGAAGGTATCTTGACTTAGGGGGGCGAGAAAGTTGGAAAATGTGCCGCTAGTGGTGACAAGAGAACTTGACGAAGCATTGGGTGCAGTCGCGCCATTTTCTTCTTCACCTGCTGGAGTCACATCTATGGTTTGCCCGTCGTGATTGATGACAGTCGGTTCAGGAGATGCAGCAGTCATATCTCTTCAAAGGAGTTGCTTCGGGTGCGTTTTTGAATTACTGATGAGGATTTTACCAATTTTGCCCTCAAGCTTATGTTACCCAATGACACTTGAGGAAACTATCTCTTAGTGTACTCAAGCTTGTCAAGCTCGCCAAACTGAAATAGCTTAATGAATGTTAACGTTTGTTGACTTTTCTCGACGAGCTGCCGCTTGGGTTAACAAGGATTCGGCAAAGGCGATCGCGTCTTCGGCAGAGTGACCGCCTGCGAGTTGGGCGAGTTCTTGGCGGCGTTTGTGATGCCGATCGAGACAAGTAATTCGCACAACGGTACGGGGGTTTGAATCAGATTCTCCTCTTATTTTAAGATGATTTTCTTTATTTGATGTTAATAAAGCTTCATCAATGGTTTGTTTGTTGACATGAAAATGAACATCGGCCAGGGCCGCGACTAGGGGTTGGTGGGTGACGCACAGTACTTGGTGATGTTGGCTGAGTTGATGCAGTTTTTCGGCGATCGCGCTGGCGACTTTCCCGGATACTCCGACATCAATTTCATCAAAAATCAGGGTGCGGGCGGTGCGATCGCTTTGGGTAAAACAAGCTTTAAGGGCGAGTAAAAAGCGGCTCATTTCCCCGCCCGAAGCGGTTTCACTCAGGGGGCTGAGGGCTTCGCCGGGGTTGGGGCTAAAGTAAAATTCAACGCGATCGCTTCCCGTACTACTGGGCGCACTGGGGGTAATGCGACATTCAAATTTTACTTTTTCCATGGCCAGGGGTTTGAGTTGGGTAATGAGTTGTTTTTGCAGTTTTAGGGCTGCTTTTTGACGATGTTGGCTGAGTTCGGCATTGGCCGCCGTTAAGACTTTTTCACAGGCTTGATAAGTTTTTTCAAGTTCTTCAATCGATTGGCTGCTGTCGGTAATGTCTTTGAGTTCGGTTTGGAGTTCGTCGCGATAGGCGATCGCGTCACCGAGATCGGGGCCGTATTTACGACAAATTTGTTTGAGGAGGCGATAGCGTTCTTCGACTTGGGCAAGTTCTTCGGGGTCAGATTCTAAGTTATCCCCATAACTATTGATTTGTTGTCCGGCTTCAACGACTTGGTTTAATGCCGCTTTCACCATGTCGAGGATGCTTTCTAAAGAGCTATCGTACTGCACCATTTCGATCAGCGTTGATTCCCCTTGAGCGAGTAAATCGGCACAAGCGGGGGCTTCGGCATCATTTTGATACAAAACTTGATAAACTTGGTAACTCAATTGCTGAAGTTCGACGACATGGGCGAGGCGATCGCGAGTTTGCGCGAGGTCGCTCATTTCTTGGGGATCGTCGAGATTCGCTTCTTCAAGTTCTTTGATTTGATATTGCAGCCAATCTTGACGCTGTAGCCGTTCTTTTTCGGTTTGACGGCGATTTTCCAGTTCTACGGCGGCTTGTTTCCAATCTTGATAAACTTGCGCCACGCGATCGCGCTGTTGCAGTAGGGCAACTCCGCCATAAGTATCGAGTAATTCGCGCTGAATCTGAGGTTGAGTCAGTTGCGCGGTTTGACCTTGGGCAGCAATTTCGACGAGATAATCCCGCAGTTGAGCAATAATTTTACGATTGACCAACACGCCGTTGATCCGAGCGCGGGAACGCAAGCTACCCGAAGACAGTTTAAGCTCCCGGCTACAAACTATCGTCTGATCGTCGAGTAACTCGATTTCTTGGGCTTTGAGCCAATTTTTAATCTCTGGAGTCAAGCTAAAAGTCGCTTCAACTAGCCCGCGATCGCTGTGAGCGCGTAACACCCGACTACTGGCTTTACCCCCTAGGGCTAAATCAATAGCATCGAGAATAATTGATTTTCCCGCCCCAGTCTCTCCAGTCAGGACGTTTAAACCCGCCCCAAATTCCCCGTCTAAATGGTCAATCAGGGCAAAATTCTGAATCCGCAAAGAAAGCAGCATTAAGATCTGGTCGCTCCTCGAAGGAGAAAATAATAAGTCGCTTCGTTCTTATTGGTATAACGTACTTTCACGGAAATGGGTGGATTGATTTTAGGGATTGAATGGCTCAACCGATAAGGGGGCTTATCCATAACCGATCGCGTCGCGGGTGCAATCTTTTTCGATAGTATGAAGCACATCAAGGAAAGTTCATTTCAAATTCAGTTATGTTTGGGAATTCAGGGCCAATTGCCCACAAAGGCGAACATCACAATCGCGACACACCCCCCGCACCCGAAACGCCAAAATCTGCACCTGAGACAACGCCAAGCCCCGAACCGACTTCCCTGCCATTAGAGTCAAATCAACCGACCTTAAACGCCAGTAACGAGCCTGTGAGTGCTGTTGATCGAGTATCTTTGGCAGGAGAAGGAATTTTTTTAGCGATCGCGATCGCCCCTTGGCTGCTGATGTGGCTCAGACGTAGGATCGCTGCCAAAAACTGATTGCTTTTAGGCAATCGGACAGGAAATTGCTTGAATCTAGCGACCTTTTAGGGTTTATAACTCATGAAACTTAATAAAGCAGCTTTACGGCGACTACACAATCGCTTTGCCCCATTTATGGCGCTTCCTCTCCTGGTTACGTTGCTCACGGGAGTTTTGTTTCAAGTGGCGGTGGTTACCGGAAACAGTAGCGATTTTTTGTGGTTGCTCGAATGGCATCGGGGCAAATTTGGACGCATCGATCTTGAAATCATTTATCCCTTTCTCAATGGCTTTGGCTTGTTAATGCTGGTGGTTACCGGAATTTCGATGTGGCTACAAATCCGTCTGAAAAAAACTAAACTCCCATGAAAAAAGCACCCCCCCGAAGGAGAGTGCTTTTTTTATTTAAGCTTTTGGAAAACTTAATTCAGAGCTTACCCGTTGATGGAAGGGGCGGTTAAGGCAACCGGGGCTGCTTCGCCACTCGCCAAGTCTAAGGGGAAGTTGTGAGCGTTGCGTTCGTGCATTACTTCAAAACCGAGGTTAGCGCGGTTCAGGACATCTGCCCAGGTGTTAACGACGCGACCTTGTGAATCCAAGATGGACTGGTTGAAGTTGAAGCCGTTGAGGTTGAAAGCCATGGTGCTGATACCCATTGCGGTGAACCAGATACCGATGACCGGCCATGCGCCTAAGAAGAAGTGTAATGCGCGGCTATTGTTGAAGGACGCATATTGGAAGATTAAGCGACCGAAGTAACCGTGAGCAGCTACGATGTTGTAGGTTTCTTCTTCTTGACCGAATTTGTAACCGTAGTTTTGAGATTCGATCTCGGTGGTTTCACGCACTAAGCTGGAGGTGACCAAGCTACCGTGCATGGCGCTGAATAATGCGCCGCCGAAGACACCAGCTACACCTAACATGTGGAAGGGGTGCATCAAGATGTTGTGTTCGGCTTGGAACACCAACATGAAGTTGAATGTACCGGAGATACCCAGAGGCATACCATCGGAGAAGCTACCTTGACCAATCGGGTAGATCAAGAACACGGCGGTAGCGGCGGATACGGGAGCGCTGTAAGCGACACAAATCCAAGGACGCATACCTAAGCGGTAGCTGAGTTCCCACTGACGACCGAGGTAGCAGAATACGCCGATCAAGAAGTGGAAGATTACCAATTGGTAAGGACCACCGTTGTACAGCCATTCGTCTAAGCTGGCAGCTTCCCAAATCGGGTAGAAGTGTAAGCCGATGGCGTTAGAAGAAGGGACAACAGCACCGGAGATGATGTTGTTACCGTACAACAAAGAACCAGCAACGGGTTCGCGGATACCATCGATGTCCACAGGAGGAGCAGCGATGAAGGCGATGATGAAGCAAGTGGTAGCGGTTAAGAGAGTGGGGATCATTAAGACACCGAACCAACCTACATAAAGGCGGTTGTTGGTGCTAGTTACCCACTGACAAAAACGTTCCCACACGCTATTGCTTTCGCGTGTTTGGATTGTCGTAGTCATAGTTAGATAATTGCGTTATGTATGTTATGAAGTTTTCAAGGTTCGCTTGAACTGTTTTTGGTTTCAAGTTTTTCTTGAACTGTTTTTATATTAAGGGAGTTTCCCGTACTTGTAAAGGTATATTACGAAACTTTTACTTATATAAAACATAAGTTCAGCTTATAAATACCAGGATGATTGGGTTTGAGGGCTAGAAATCGAAGTAAATGTACTGTAGTCCGCCTTGGGGCGCATAAAGCCAGACAAAGTACAAAGCCAAGGGAATCAGCAAGATTTTAACCGGCCAGTTGAGTTGCAGTTTAAAACCGTTTTGGCATAAATAAGTAATGGCCATGGCGATCGCGATCGCGAAAACAATAACAGTGAGGGCAAAACGCTCTAAACCCAGGGCCTCTATATAAACCTTCTGAACAAACTGGATGTCCCCTTCATAATTAAACAAGCGCTGCAACACCAAGCCAGAGCGATCCCAATTGGGCAAGCGAAAGAAAATCCAGCTACTAAACACCATCAACTGGGTAATGCCCCAAGCGACAACCACACCAGGGACACTGCGCCAAAAAACGGCGAGGGCTTCGACTTTTTGACTCAAGGTTTCGGTTAAGCGGTGCAGGGCCAAAGCCAGACCGTGTAAAATGCCCCAAATCACATAACCCCAAGCGGCCCCATGCCAAATTCCTGCAATCAGCATTACCAGAAAGAGATTCAAACAGGTGCGGGCCAAGCCTTGACGAGAACCCCCCAAGGGAAAGTAAAGATAATTTCGCAGCCAATTTCCGAGGGTAATATGCCAGCGTCGCCAAAAATCGGCAATACTCACAGCGAAATAAGGAGAATTGAAGTTTTCAGGCAAATTGAACCCCAACAATAAGGCACTACCGCGAGCAATATCTACATAGCCGCTAAAGTCGAAATACAACTGCAAGCCATAAGCAAACACAGCCAGCCATAAATCGCCGCTTCCTGCTCTTTCTAAGTTGCCGTAGCATAAATCCACAAAAATCCCTAAATGGTCGGCAATCAGGGCTTTTTTGACCGCGCCACAGGCAATCAGCCACAGCCCCTCTGAGATTTGAATGAGTTGGGGAAATTGTTGGTCTTGGTATTGCGCCGAAAATTGGTGATAGCGGGTAATCGGCCCGGCAATTAGTTTCGGAAAAAAGAACTTATAACTGGCAAAGTCAAGAAAGCTACGGGTCACGGGTGCGCCGCGATAAACATCCACTAGATAAGCGATACATTCAAAAGTAAAAAAGGAAATGCCCAAGGGTGGAATCAGATGCGATCGCACCCAGGTTGCGGCTTCTATCGCCCCCGGCCAGCCTAATACCGCCGCTAAGGTTTCGAGCAGAAAAGGGATATATTTAAACCCAATCAACAGCAACACATTGAGCGCAATTCCCAAAGTCAGGAGTTGAGACGCGCGTTGATTCCAGACTTGCTGAATTTGCTCCCAATCTTGATTGGATAACTGCGCGTATTGACTTTGAACGCTTTGCTGAGATTGCCGGGTGATGATTTTACCCAGATAAAAATTGAGATAAGCGATCGCGCCGAGTAGAACAATATTAAAATACGCGATCGCCACCAAAGACGTACTAGAGCGATCGCTTTGAATTTGCAGCAGTAGATAAAATCCCACACTCGCGATCGCTAAAACCCACAGTTGCGGGGAATTACTGGCGGTCATCTGGGACGGTTGCGCCTCTTTTTCCTCTTTTTTCGGGCGGGACAATCGGGGTCGAATCAGCCAATAACAACCCAGCACAATGGCCAAAAACAAACCGTAGGGAAGTTCTATAAAGGTCATTTCAGTTATTAGTCTCTAGGGGGCAGTGGGCTTGTGGGGGCGAGGTTTACTCACCCAAGAGGGGGAAGTGGGGATGTTGCCCCAGAAATAAGTTAAAAAGCGAAATTAAGTTTTGCGCCAGTGTTATCAGTACCTCTACGAGGTTCACGTCGCTGAATATTTCATTTCGTCGCCTTTCCTTCCAAATATAATGAAAACAACCTACTCCAGAGCTAAACTGACTCCCAACAAACCCTTATAGAGTAACGAACCATGACCGCAGGTCAAGACAATCTTCCTATCCTCACCCCCGAAGCTTACTTGATTTGGGAAGAACAGCAGCTCGAAAAATACGAACTGATCGACGGTCAAGTATACGCCATGGGGGGCGGTAGTAAAAACCATAGCTTACTTGCGGCCAAGTTCATCACGTTATTTACCACTCATTTAGAAGGGAGTGACTGCGACACCGCCACCTCAGACCTGAAAATTAACATTTTTGGTACGAATAACTATACTTATCCCGATGTCAGCGTCACCTGCGACGATCGCGACAAGACCACAACCCAATACATTACCTATCCCTGCCTCATTGTTGAAGTTCTTTCTCCTAGCACCGAAGCCTACGATAGAGGCAGCAAATTTAGAATGTATCGCCATAATCCAGCCCTACAAGACTATTTGTTAGTGAGTTCCACCCGCATAGAAATCGATTTGTATCACCAACAAAAAACAGGTGAATGGCTGATTGTCAACTATCAAGCAGGGGACACCATCGAACTCAAAAGTATTAATCTCAGTTTTTCTGTTGAGCAAGTCTATCGCAATCTCGACATTACGCCAGAATAGGATTTTCTGGGGAACGTCAAATCCCATTTTTGAGAACAAATAACCAACAACCAATAACAAAGCACTAACCTTTCCGTTAACGGGGCCAAGGAATAGCTGGATTTTGGGCTAAAGTGGTCGAGACTTGGTAAGCCCCGTAACGATTTAGATGGCTCGGATCGGAATATAGATCGTGTTGCGTTGTCCATTGTTGCCCCCAATTTATAAATATTAAGGGCGTTTGGGCAGCTTGACTTTGTAGATAAGCGACGAATTCTTGTTCGTGAGACAAACGCACCTCGTCAAAATAATCGTCGGTGAGGGGGAGATTGATTAACACTAAGTTAATATTGCGATCGCTCAAAAATTGCGTCACGGCTTGTAAGGATTGAGCCTGAGTTCCCTGAAGGGAAAACGATTCATAATCGCTATCATAAGCCCCCTTCACCCTCGGATGGCGTTCGTAATAGGTTTGCGGGTCAAAACGTACCGCTAGGGGCAAAAAACCGTCGATATCGATTTCTTCGGTATAGGTCAACTCCGCCAACATGGCCGCTTGTTCGGGATCGACTTCGGGCTGCGGTAGCCAATCTCCCCAAGTTTGCCGCAGTAGGGCTTTAACTTGGGTGCGGCGGTTATAAGTGTCTAAAATACTGGCTAAACCTTCATTCAGGCTTTGGTCGATATTGTTGTAAGTGTCTGCAACTTGGTTGTCGAGTTGGGTTAACCAAGACTTGCTGGTGTTGGGGATGTCAGTTGTCGCGACAAGATCGCGATTTTCCTGTAATTGTTGATACCCCACCGACGATACAATTGCTTCGTAAGTACGGTCAGGACGACCGCTATTAAACGCCCTTGCGCCATCTGCCCAAATAATTAAATCGGGGAGTTGTTCGGGGGTCAAGATGCGTCGCAGAATTAAATCAACCACTTGAGCCGTTGCGCCGTTAATGCCAAAGTTAAAGATTTCGACATCTTTATAGCCTTGTTGAGCCAGGGCTATTTGTAGGGTTGTCGGGTCAATACCCCGCATGGCTCGCGAACTCCCGACAATCAAGACATCTGGCACACCTTGAGTCCGCAGTCGCTCTTGATAGAGTGCCAGTTTTTCGTCGAGTAAGCGGTTGTTAAACGTGGGATTGCTGGCTCTGGCTTCGGCTAAAATGGCGGCGGTGGTGGCGCTGTCGGTTTCGCGATTGGTGAATTGTTCGGCGTTAAAAGTCGGATCGTTGGGGGTGGTGTTGGGTAGGACAATCTCCTCGCTGGGAGCAGCTTGAGCCGGAACTGTAAAGGAGTTTTCGAGAGGGGAGGTGGCAGTAGAAGGAATTTGAGATTGATGATCGAGCCAACGTCCGGTCAGCCAATCCATTTGAGTTGCGATCGCCACACCCGCTACCCCAAGGGCGATCGCAGTTTTGAGATGGCGAGATTGTCGTGATGTAGACCGACGAGAACGGGATAAAGGAGTCGAGCGAGTGAGATTAGCGGTACGGTCTTGGTCAAAGGGAACGAATAACCCCGTCGAGCAGCAAAAATCGCTAATATAACTGGCGGCGATATCTGTCCAAGAAATATTACTGGTTTTCTCTGGGGCGATCGCGACTCCGGTTGTAGCGGGGGTGGGGGTGGCGATGGGGTTGAGAGTTGCAGCCTTGGATTTTAGGGGTGGCTCGCGCAACTCAAAGCCATGATGCCACACGGGTTGCGATTGTCCGGCTCGTCGTCCATAAATCCGCACCCCGAGCAAATTGGGAATCGCCAATTCTTGTAAAAAGTCTTCGAGTAATGGCACGACTTCGGCTTGATCGGGACAAATCAAGCCCTCGGTCATAATGTGCAGTCGGCGGTCTTTGTAACACAGTTTGACTCCATATCCCCCCGTGGCCAAGCGGGTATCGAGTTCTGGGTTCAATAAGCGCTGTAACAGGAAAGTTAGGGCTTCAGGGTTGTGTTGTTTGGCCAACTGAGTGGTCGAAATCGCCCGTTCTGGATCGCGAGAAGCCGGGAGATTAAGCCATTCAATCCAAATCGGCGCTTCATCGAGATTAAGAGAATATTTGCGCGATCGCACCCCGTACACCGTCGCGGCGGTAATGCCTTGGGGGGCAATTTTTTCGAGCAGCGGCCCGACGGTTTGAATCACGACCTCGCGATCGACTTTTTCTTCGGACTGACCAATGGGAAAGTTACAAAAAACATGAAGGGTTGAGTCTTTGAGAATGGCTCCCCCCTGTAAGTTTTGAAGCTGCACGGCTTGGTCGATCAAGCGACTCAAGGCTTCGGTATCCCCCCACCGGGCCCAATCATAAAGCATGACTTGGGGCCGAGTTAAATCGATTTGTAGCACCCAATCCGGGGTGGTTTCGCCACTGACTTGCGAGCGAATCACCGCCTCGCGAAAGCCTTTTAGCTGCAAATCTCGCAGTTTTTGGGCAATCGGTTCAGCGAGTAAAGAGGCATCTGGGCTGTAGTCGCAACTACAAATCACCCACAACCGTTTATTGGCCGCCGGTTCGTCTGGGTCGGGACTGGGTTTGACTTGGGGTAGCTTTTTAATTACTACCTTGATGCTGACTCCCAGATAAGAAAAGTTTTCGCTGAGGTAGCGGGCGATCGCGTCTGGGTCTCCTGTCCGCGCTAGGGTTTCATTGGCGATCACCTGGGCTGGGCCCCCCAAGGGAATGGCTGTATTCTCCCCATTCTCATTAGGGCGCAACAATTGACCCAGATCGAAGGGTTCAACCCATACCGGATTTTGTTGTCCGGTAGGCCGTCCGTACAACATGAGTTTATAAATCGGGGCTTTGGCTCCTTGGGTGAGTTGAGCAAAGCGTTGCGGATTGCTTTG
The DNA here is from genome assembly GCA_000380225.1 of filamentous cyanobacterium ESFC-1. Taxonomy (GTDB): domain Bacteria; phylum Cyanobacteriota; class Cyanobacteriia; order Cyanobacteriales; family Spirulinaceae; genus Jaaginema. The sequence goes on along the minus strand of KB904821.1, from coordinate 5,356,294 downwards.
TAGGGCTTCTACCAAACGCGGCACTAAAACGTCCTGTTGGGGCGTTTTTTGGCTTTCGTAGAGAATATGCAAATTGTTGCCGCGCAACCGAATCCGCAGTTGAAAGCGGGGTTGGGCAGAGTCGGCAGCTTGAGTTTCCCCAGCCAAGGCGCGATAAAGCCATTGAGACAAGGAAGGTTGAGCTGTTTTTGTTCGAGACCGATGGACGTGCCTCATTACCGTATCGAAGAAGATTGAAACAACGAAGAAGACAAAAGGAGGGCGATTCGGGTGGTGATGCCGTTTCCCCACAGAAATCCTAACAGCAGGTTACTCGACAGGATCATTCTCAAGTTACCAAAAAAGTTTTGTTATTGGTCATTGGTTGTTGGTTATTGGTTGTTGGTTATTGGTTATTGGTTGTTGGTTATTGGTTGTTGGTTATTGGTTATTGGGCGGGAAACCCCGCCCCTACAAGCCTACTGCCGATTGCCGATTGCCGATTGCCCCAAAATTAACTTGAGGGTAGCGGGTAAATGCTTAAAGTCGGTGTGGGGATGTAAGCGGCGAATTGGCACGGATTGGAGTAGTTGACCGAGGTGCTGAAATTCGGCAGCCCGCATGGTTTTATTGAGTAAGTAGTTGGTATAGGTATTGGCAATCAGCGCGATCGCGCCTTCCTGGGGAGAAATGTCAATAATTTGACCGCTTGGGGTATCAGATTGACGAGTATCGAGTAAATAAATACAAGCCAGGGGAAGGGGTTGGGTTTGGAAAGTATAAGGCGATCGCGTGAGGTCGAGGTAGCGTTTATCCCAAGTGGGATGGGTCGGGACTAAGCGGGGTAAGGCTTCGGGATGACCAAACAAGGCGGACACCGAAGCATCCCAAAGGCGCACCCCCGGATAAGCAGGTTGCACCCAGTAGGACGAATTTTGCGGCGTGAGGGCTAAGACATCATCAGTGAGTACCGGATAGCCTAAACGAGCAAAGGCGGCGGCTGTGGTGGATTTTCCGGCTCCTGCTTGACCGACAAAGGCGATCGCGCAATTCTCCACGGCTACTGCACTCGCATGAAGACAGATTACTCCTCGCGATCGCAACACAAAACCTAAAATCGGCCCGAGGAGATAAGTCGCCGCATCTTCAACGGTTAAGGGGTCTTGCCACCGGGCCCAAATCGCTTTTTGGGGATTGTTGACGATAAATTCTGCGCCGTCGCGATAGCGAAACCAATAGACCTCATCGGCTAACCGCCAAACTTTGAGATTGGGGTCAATTTTGCGACTGGTGTACCATAACAGGGCTTCGGGTGGGGGTTCAGGGGTAGCAAAAGCCTCGGGCCAGTCATCAAGCCAAATTTGGCGATCGCAACGATCCCCGGCTGCTGGCGGTAATACCAGTAAACCGGGAATGGGAGAGTTGACAACTAACTGAAGTCCATAAGCACAGTAGCGATACATGAAGGGGCTTAGTTGGTGCGGTTGGGAACAGCGTCGGGCCCCGCACCATCAACGTTACCTTCAACAGCTACGGCGGCGGTAATGGTCTTGATGTCGCCGTAAACTTTGAGTTGGGGGGGTTGATAAGGTTTTTTGGTTGTGGGATTGTTCATGGAACTTGCTCCTAAAGGGGAAATAAAATTACCACCGAGATTGTAATTAGAGAGATGGGAATGAGCAAGTTGCAGCCAGCCAATAACCCAGATTAAGGGGGCGCAAACACTGCCAAACTTGCTGACTATTCATCTTACTCGATGTTATCTCTTGCAGTTGTTTTCGATTAATGTAGGGATCGAGTTCTGGGAGATGGGGTAAAACTTGCCAAGGGCGATCGCCTTTTTGTAAGCGAGCAACCACAGGATTGACGCTGAGGGGCGTTTTGGGGCGATCGCACACGGTAGACGGCAGTTTTTCCCGCAAGGCCAACCGTAACAGGGTTTTATCCACACACCAAGGAATCGGCGGTAAGGAAAGTAAGTAATTGAGTAAGCGCAAATCGAGAAAGGGTAAACGCACTTCTAATGGCAGACGAGACACCCCCGGATCGTAGGTTTCAAAGTTGAGATTCCATAAAGGGGAAGGCGGTAAACTATGAAAAGCTCGCGATCGCGGCGGTTGATCGAGGGGAAAACAGGATTGAGCTTGAATGGCAGCCATGCGATCGCCCAGTTGCCAACGATGCACAAAGTCTTCATTCAACCATACCGGACAACACCACGGCGAGACTCGGCGTTTTTGTAATAAGTTTCGCAATCCGGTTCCCCAAGGCGGACGCAAACCATATTGACTCCAACATTGCCACACATCCGACCCTAAATCCAGCCAAGACATCCCCCGTAAGGCTTCGCTCACTGTCGCAAGTTTAAAGCCTTCATCCCCTCCTTGACCGTAAAAAGCGACGCGACTGTGTTGAGCCATTTGTCGCAACCAATCAAAATGTACCCCGACTCTGGCTGTGGGTTGGGGTTCGGGAAAATAATAATCGGGATGATTGTGGTCTTGATAAAGGGCGTAATCGTCGGCGGCAAAGCAGTCGTGAGGGATTTGTAGGGCATGGGTAGCGGCTTGGGCGTATTCTTCCTCGTAATCGGGGATAAGGTGGCGGTAAACCACGGTAAAGGCGCGAATTTGGGGCTGTGGGGCTTGGCGATAACTACTCAGGGCGATCGCGCTCGAATCTAAGCCACCACTGAGCATTAATGCTACTTTGTCTGTGCGGGTGCGATCGCGCACCGCCAAATCGAGATAATGACTGAAGCCTTCGATATACTCGGCTTCGGAATGATAGCGAGTTTGTGAAGGTAACTGAAACGACCAATATCGCCGTTTGTGAATTTGGCCGTCTGGGGTGACGGAGAGGGTATGGGCGGCTTGTAAGCGTTGAATGTCCTTAAATGTGGTGGTTTCGAGATTCTGATTGGTATCGAATAGTAGAAAGTCCGCGATCGCCAACTCATTCAAATCATTCGAGACATCGGGATGCAAACGCAGACAGTTGAGAGTATTACTAAACGCTAGAAATCGCCCCGTCCGGGTATAGAAAAACGGTTTTACCCCAAAATGATCGCGAGCGCAAAATAAGCGCTGTTGCCGGGCATCCCAGAGCGCAAAGGCAAAGTCACCGAGTAAATGCTCTAAACATTGTTCCCCCCATACCTGATAGGCATACAGCAACAGCACCACATCGGGATCGCTCGGTTGAACCGGACAAGCTGCTTTCTGTAGCTTTGTAATCAGGTGAGAACGGTCATCGAGGCGCACATCGGCAGTAATATAAACTTGATTATTCAGGCTGTAAGGTTGAGCTTCTGTGGCGGCTTCGGTGGTGGTTCGCAGTAGGGTATGACCCAAGCCTACATGGTCTTGATACCATAGCCCGCGATCGTCCGGGCCGCGATACGCCAGATAATTCGTCCAATCTTGCAATAAAGATGGCTCAACCGAACTGCCATCAAAATAAATAATGCCGCAAATTCCACTCATCCTGATTGTAATTTTGTCAAAATCTGTAGGATCCCCATTTCCCTGCCCAATTTCACGTTATGGCAGCACATATTCAGAGTATCGTAGCGCTATAATTCCCAATCGATTATTGCAAAATAACAACATCAAATCTCAATCCCCAAAAGTTAAGATTGGGTCAGGAAACCTGACCCCTACACAGGCTTGAAACTCTAATGTCGATAGAGTTTTGAGCGAAACTTAGGGCATTTGTGTCAAATCACCTGTAGGGTCCCCATTTCCCTGCCCAATTTCACGTTATGGCAGCACATATTCAGAGTATCGTAACGCTATAATTCCCAATCGATTATTGCAAAATAACAACATCAAATCTCAATCCCCAAAAGTTAAGATTGGGTCAGGAAACCTGACCCCTACGCAAGCTTGAAACTCTAATGTCGATAGAGTTTTGAGCGAAACTCAGGGCATTTGTGTCAAATCACCTGTAGGATCCCCATTTCCCTGCCCAATTTCACGTTATGGCAGCACATATTCAGAGTATCGTAGCGCTATAATTCCCAATCGATTATTGCGAAATAACAACATCAAATCTCAATCCCCAAAAGTTGAGATTGGGTCAGGAAACCTGACCCCTACGCAAGCTTGAAACTCTAATGTCGATAGAGTTTTGAGCGAAACTCAGGGCATTTGTGTCAAATCACCTGTAGGATCCCCATTTCCCTGCCCAATTTCACGTTATGGCAGCACATATTCAGAGTATCGTAGCGCTATAATTCCCAATCGATTATTGCGAAATAACAACATCAAATCTCAATCCCCAAAAGTTGAGATTGGGTCAGGAAACCTGACCCCTACGCAAGCTTGAAACTCTATTACTTCTAACTCACGGTCACTAACCCCTGCTCTACCAATTGCTGAATCAGGTTGAGTAAGTCGGTTTTCAGCTTTTCGGAATCAATATCGTATTCTGCCAAGAGTTGTTGATGAGCGTCTGCAATGGAATTGTGTTCTTGCAAAACAGCAAACATCCGCGTCCCGACTTCATTAAGGCCAAAATAAGCTTCGCTGTCCAGATTGAGCAATACCGCTTCATCTGCTAGATTTTGCACTAACACATTCGGACATTGAACTACATTTTGGCTAAGGGTGATATCAGTCATCAGCTTTTTTCAGTAATCAGCGATTAAGGGGCAATCGGCAATCGGCTCCTCGGCAATCGGGGGGGAGTTGAACTTTACCCCAGAAAGGGAGTCAGAAACTTCTTGCTATAGGGCAGACTCTAGAAAAGCCTCAACGCTAGAATATATCTGGGTTCGGTTCCTCAAAAAGCGCGCATTAACGTTTCACGCGAGAGTCATCAGGAGTAGGTTGGGTAGAACGAAGTGAAACCCAACAACCAATAACCAACAACAAAGGACAAATGACCAAGGACAAATGACTAATTCACGCGATCGCGAATTACCAATTGGCCATCCATGGTAATGCCGATCGCGCCATCCAGTCTAGCGTTATCGAGCTTTGTCCCAATTAGGTTTGCCCCGATGAGATAAGCATTAATCAAAACCGCACTGACTAAATTTGTATTGAGCAAATTGGCATTCGATAAATTCGCTTCTGACAAATTGGCCCCAATCAAATTGGCATCGCTGAGATCGGCTCGGACTAACTTGGCTTCGCTGAGATCGCTGCTCAACAGTTTAGCCGAGATCAAGTTGGCTGTACTCAAATTCGCACCACTCAAGTCCGCACTACTGAGGTTAGCCCCGTTGAGTTTTGCCCCGATCAAATTTGTCCCGACTAATTTCACAGCACAAAGATTCGTTTCGCTCAAACTTGCATTCACCAAATTAGCAAAGGTTAAATCTGTACCACTCAAATTGGCATCGTTGAGATGAGAGTCAAATAAATTAATCCCTCTCGCATCCGCACCGCGAATATTACTGCGGGTTAAGTCCGTATTAACAAAGTTAGCAAAGCTGAGGTCAGTCCCACTGAGGTTAGCCCCACTCAAGTTGGTATGACTCAAATTGGCGCAGTATAGCTTTGCACCGCTTAAATCAGCCCCACTGAGATCGAGTTCGCTCAGATTAGCACCGCTTAAGTCTCCACCTTGACACTGCTTCGTTTCGAGTAGTCGTTCAATATCTTTTGCGTTCTCAACCATAAGAATTAATTTTTTATCGATCGCCAGGGGATTGTGGCCTTTGATCAAACCGCGAAATTACGTCAACTGGCTTTAATCAACCTGAATTTTACTGTAATTTGGTCTTGGCGTTAACGACACATCCGTTTCTGAGCCAGAAATATTTGCCTCAATCCAGTCAATCGGCGATTTCTTGCTCATTTCTTCTCCTCATCTGGGAGTCGCTATCCGGATGGTTTAATTGTTTTAAAATGCGAAAAACGCAAGACATGATGGATTTTTTGCATAAAAAATGCCGTTCTGGATTGTGCTCAACCCTGGCTTCTGTTCTTCGGGTTAATTTCTCGCTTTTCTTGCAGCAAATTTGTCCCTAAACCCTGACAATAGAATATGGAGTTAAACTCTTGCTTTGACTCCCACACGCGACTGAATTAGGAGTGTTAAACGCCGTGGTAACGCAAGTTCCAACGAATCAAGATTACGAATTTACAACCCAAGAAATTGCTAAGGAGTTAATCGCTGCAACCCGCGACAAGCGTTCGTTTTTGAGCCAAGTCCGTTCCCAAATGCGAGTGGATGATAAGCTACTCGATTGGGCAATGGCTAATCCAGGGTTACGCTATCAATTATTTAGTTTTATTGATTGTTTACCGGCTTTACGGAGTAAGGCGGAGATTGCGCGGCATTTCCAGGAATATATGAGCAGCGAGAGCGTGGAATTGCCGGGAATGCTCAAAAATATGCTTAATTTTGCTGACTCCAATAGTTTACCGGCTCAAACTGCTGCGACAACGGTTTCTAAAGCCGTCGAAACCCTCGCTTATAAGTATATTGCCGGGGAGACGATCCCGAAGGTGATTAAGACGATCGAACGCCTGCGGAAAGATAAAATGGCGTTTACGATCGATCTCCTCGGAGAAGCGGTGATTACTGAAACCGAGGCGCAGTCTTATTTAGACCGCTATTTGGATTTGATGACGCAGTTGAGTCAAGCGTCGCAAAAGTGGTCAAGGATTCCCCAGATTGACGGGACAGAAAGCGAACCGTTGTCTCCGGTACAAGTATCGGTGAAGCTGACGGCGTTTTATTCCCAGTTTGACCCCCTCGATCCTGAAGGCAGTAAAGTTAAAGTGTGCGATCGCATCCGTACTCTATTACGCAAAGCCAAGGAAATCGGCGTGGCGGTTCACTTTGATATGGAACAATATGAATACAAGGATATGACCTTGGCGATTCTCAAGGAATTGCTCATAGAGGAGGAATTTCGCGATCGCAGCGATGTGGGAATGACGATCCAAGGCTATCTGCGGGACTCGAAAGCGGATTTACAAGGGATTGTGAACTGGGCAAAACAACGGGGAACTCCGGTTACAGTCCGCTTGGTGAAAGGGGCTTATTGGGATCAAGAAACGATTACATCCGTTCAAAATCGCTGGCCGCAACCCGTTTACAACCAAAAAGCCGCCACAGATGCCAACTACGAAGTTTTAATGCAGATTTTGTTAGAAAATCACGAATATCTGTATGGGGCGATCGGTTCTCATAACGTGCGGACTCAAGCAAAAGCGATGGCGATCGCCCAAACCCTCAACATCCCCTCTCGTCGCTTCGAGATGCAGGTATTGTACGGCATGGGCGACCAACTCGCGCAAGCTTTAGTCAAACGAGGTCATCGAGTGCGGGTTTATGCCCCCTATGGCGACTTATTACCGGGAATGTCCTATTTAATTCGCCGTTTGCTGGAAAATACGGCTAATAGTTCTTTCTTGCGGCAGAATATGGAAGAACGCCCCATCGAAGACTTGATCGCACCTCCCCAAGTCGAAGCCGAACCCCCAGTTATTGCCCAGTCTCCCTTCCCCAATGCGGCTGATACGGATTATGCGGATGCGGAATTGCGAGAAAAGGCCAAGCAGGCTCTAAACAAAGTCAAAAACAGCCTAGGTAAGACTTATTTACCTCTGATTAACGGCGAATACGTCCAAACCGAGTCATTCCTCAATTCGGTGAATCCTAGCCACAAGAGCGAGATTGTCGGGAAAGTAGGGCAAATCTCGGTAGAACAAGCCGATGCAGCCATGACTGCGGCTAAAACGGCTTTTAAAACTTGGGGCAAAACCCCGGTACGCGAACGGGCTGGCGTTTTACGCAAAGCGGCGGAAATCATGGAATCTCGCCGTTACGAACTGTGCGCTTGGATTTGTTGGGAAGTGGGTAAAATCCTCCCAGAAGCGGACGCAGAGGTGTCTGAAGCGATTGATTTTTGTCGCTATTATGCCGACGAAATGGAACGCCTCGACCAAGGTTATAACTACGATGTCGCGGGGGAAAATAACCGCTATCGCTATCAACCACGGGGGATTGCGGTGGTCATTTCTCCTTGGAATTTCCCGATGGCGATCGCGACAGGGATGACGGTGGCTTCGTTAGTAACCGGAAACTGCACCCTCCTCAAGCCTGCTGCCCCTTCTTCGGTAATTGCCGCGAAAATTGCCGAAATCCTCGTAGAAGCCGGGATTCCCAAGGGCGTATTCCAATACGTCCCCGGTAAAGGGTCTACCGTGGGAAATCACCTCGTCGAACACCCAGACACCCACCTGATCGCCTTTACCGGTTCTCAGGAAGTGGGCTGTCACATCTACGCAGAAGCGGCCAAACTGCGTCCCGGTCAAAAACACCTGAAACGGGTTATCGCGGAAATGGGGGGCAAAAATGCCATTATCGTTGATGAAAGTGCCGACCTCGACCAAGCGGTTGCAGGGGTTGTGGCTTCGGCGTTTGGCTATACGGGTCAAAAATGTTCGGCTTGTTCGCGCGCGATCGTCTTGGCTTCGGTTTACGATAGTTTTGTGGAGCGTTTGATTGAAGCAACCAAGTCCCTAAACGTCGGAACAGCAGACGATCCCAGTACCAAAGTCGGCCCAGTCGTAGACGAGAAAGCCTATCGCAACATCCTCGAATACATCGAAAAAGCAAACACCGAAGCCACTCTCGCATTCAGTGGAGACAAGTTAGAAACGGGCTACTTTATCCCTCCCACCATTTTCACCGATGTAGACCCCAACGCCACCATTGCCCAAGAAGAAATTTTCGGCCCCGTGGTTGCAGTCATCAAAGCCCAAAACTTTGACGAAGCTTTAGCTTTCGCAAACGGCACAAATTACGCCCTCACGGGGGGTTTATACTCCCGTACTCCTTCCCACATCGATCGCGCTTATGCTGAGTTTGAGGTAGGGAATTTATACATTAACCGTACCATCACGGGCGCGATCGTTTCTCGTCAGCCCTTTGGTGGTTTCAAACTCTCTGGGGTGGGTTCAAAAGCCGGAGGCCCCGATTACCTCCTCCAATTCCTCGAACCCCGTCACGTTACCGAAAACATCCAACGTCAAGGTTTTGCACCGATAGAAGGCGCAGAATAAGCCCTGTTTAATAATGAGGAGTAAGAAAATCCTTGCTCCTCATCGATAATATTAGTTACAATACAATTGTATTAGTATAAAAACTTTTGTACTGTAAAAAACAAAATAGTTTTATGAACGATCTCAAAAAGCAGTTAAAGTTGTTTGTTCCTCCTACATGGAATACCACGCAAAAAGGTAAATTCTTTCAAGATTTAATTGAAGAGATACTCAAAAAAGAAGGTTTTCAAACCGCTACGAATTTAAGGATTACTGGTTCAGAAATAGATATACTTGCTAAAAATAGAACTGATAATAGTCATATTTTGCTTGAATGCAAAAATATGCAGAAGACAATTGATTCCACTATTTTTCATAAGTCTTTTTCTATTTTAACTAAATGTCAATTAACTAAAGAGATTAAAAATGTAAAACAAGCTATTATTTGCTCTGTTTCAGGATTAAATTCTGATGTCACATCCTGCTTTAAACAATTGGAAGATACAAACCTCATGAAATTTTGGGGAACAGAACAAATAATAAATAAATTACTTGAAACCCAAATCATTAATTTCCCTGAGATACACAAAAAATACCTTAATAACAGCAAGGTTATCACCTTATTAATTACTCCGGAGTTAAAAGCTTGGGTTTTAGAAGTTATTGAGCTAAATGAAAATCAACCAAGCTTGGCTTATGTTTTCCCTGCTTGCTTTAAGCAAAAAACAATTACAATTGCAAAAATTAAGAGCTATTTTGAAGAAAATAATTTATGGACAAATTTAAGTATTTTAGAAGGAAACGCTCCTAATAAATCTAGCCAAGAACAAGAAGTAAACAAAAATATAAACAAAGAACACGTTGCTTTGGTTAATACATCAGAAAGTTTTGAAATTTATCAAAGACCTTGCCAAGCTCAGGATTTTATTGGTCGTAAGACAATAATCAAAAAGTTTTGGGATTTTTTATCTGATATACTCGAAAACTCCAATCCAACAAGAATTATTTGTTTTGAAGGGAAAACGGGCATTGGTAAATCATCCTTGGCTATTAAACTAAAAACTGATTGTTTTACTCACAAACAATATACTCAGAAATATTATTTATGTAATATTGATGTAAGGTCGGCTAAGGGTAAATTATTTATTTTAAATGCCATAAAAAAAGCTATTGAAGAAGCATTAAAAGATAAGTTTATTGATTTGCCAAGTCATTCTGTTTATATTGAAAGTATTGAGCAATCTATTTTTGATAATCAATCAATAAAAGAAATTTTAGCTTATTTGAAAAGACACAAGAAAATTCTTGTTATTTTCTTTGACCAATTTGAAGAACTATTCACAAAAGAATCATTGTTTTGTGTCTATGAAATGTTTGAAGAATTAGCTTATGAAATTGACTCTCTAAAAGAAAATATAGTTTTAGCTTTTTGCTGGCGAACAGGGATATTAATTCCTGACGATCATAAAGCTAGGGGAATGTGGGATAAATTAAGAGATATAAGAGAAGAAATTGAAATTCCAGCATTTAACGATAGAGAAGTCGAACAATTTCTTGATTTATTGCAAAGTTACATGAAGAATAAAAAAACACAGTTAAATCAATATACATATAAATTTTTAGAAAATAGATGTTCTGGACTTCCGTGGGTGTTAAAGAAAATTTCTAGTTCTATGTATAGTTCTGACACAAACATATTAAGTAGTCAATATCATTATAAACTTCCTAAAATTCAGAAGCTACTTACAGATATGTTTAATAAAGATTTGGAAATTTTGACTTCAAGTGAATTTCGTTGCTTAGAATATATTGCCAAAAATTCTCCTGTTAAATTTGACGAATTGATTATTACTTATGGACAAGACACAATTAAACAGTTAGAGGAAAATCGTTTTATCATTAAATCTGGTGTTAACTATACTGTCTATTGGGATATTTTTAAGGATTTCGTTTTAGATAAACAATTACCACAAATTAATTTAAATTATATACCTAAAACAACTGTTGATGTCGCTTGGTTATTTATTGACTATTCCAGAAAGTATGGAAAAAAAGAAGGTGAGTTGACAACAATAACTTTCAAGGATTTGGATATATACAAAAACAAAAATTACAAGACTAAAACTGTAAAAAATATTTTGTATACTTTGTCTACTTTTTTTGGAATAACTTATGACTCAAATAATAATAAAGTTTTTGTACCTGAGTTTATAATTGCTTTAAGCGATCAAGAATTGGCTAATTTTCTCCGAGATCAGTTAGATGATCATGTGGTTGCTTTAGAGCTTTTTAAAACTGTTAAGCCTGGTCAAAAAACCACTTTATGGAATATACAAAATTGTTTTAAACGAGCTTACTCTCATCGTGATTGGTTACCTAAAACCTGTCAAGATTACACCAGTAGAATACTTTCTTGGTTTTTCTTTACAGGGTTACTAGAAAAAACTCATCGTGAAAAAGAGTTTATGCGTCCATTAGTACAAGGTAAGCAACAAGGAAAACCAGCAGAATGCAAACTAAGTGGTTTACCAGACAATACAAAAATCAATACCTTATTTGATATTAGTCAATATTCCACCTAATGAAATGGAAGTAGGAGCAAACAATGAAAAAATATGTGATGTTGGTGTTACTGGGAGTTGGGAGTGCGATCGCGCCCCCGAATGCGATCGCGCAGGACGTTCATTTTGGCTCAGAGCGCTGCTTAATCGGCTATCCAGACGGCTCGTTTCGCGGGGAACGTCCGGTGACTCGTTATGAGTTTGCGGCGGCGCTCAATCGCTGTTTTCGGTTGATTGAAGACGATCTGGCAGAAAGCACTTCTAACCTCGCGTCTCCTGAAGAAGTGGAGGAATTTCGCAACGATCTCCAACGCTTTCAAGAGCAGTTAGAATCCCTGGGCGATCGCGTGGAAACCGCAGAATAATTCCCGTTAATCTTCGCTTAAATAAGTGTAGCTGCTCAAACTACGAGCGTAATTTTGTAATAGACGCTGGGACTCGTCTAAGGTAATACGCTGGTCTTGTAGGGCTTCCTCGGTGCGACGGCGGAGGTTTTCGAGGATGTCTTCTGCGTTGTATTGGGCATAACCTAAAACTTCGGCGATGGTGTCACCTTTAACGACTTGTTCGACGTTATAACCTTTGGGAGTTATGCGAATATGAACCACATTGGTATCCCCAAATAAGTTGTGTAAATTGCCCATAATTTCTTGATAAGCCCCGACCAAAAACATCCCAATAAAATAAGGTTTATGTTTAGACTTTGAGGTAGAGTCGCCTTCTGTTTCTGGTTCTAAAGGATGTAACTCTAAAACATCTTTAACATCCAATAAATCAATGAATTTATTAATTTCGCCGTCACTATCGCAAGTGAGGTCGGCAATTACGCCGCGATTTGTGGGCTTTTCATCAAGGCGATGAATCGGCATAATCGGAAATAATTGATTAATCGCCCAAGCATCCGGTGCAGATTGAAAAACCGAGAGATTGGCGGAATAAATTGCCGCCAAGTTTTGCTCTAATTCCTCTAAATCATCCGGTACATATTCTTGAGTCCGGGTAATCTCTAGGATTTTGCGACAACAAGCCCAATATAACTTTTCCGCGATCGCCCGTTCGCGTAAACTCAGATAGCCAAAGTTAAACAAACTAATCGCTTCTTCCTTAAATTGAATTGCGTCGTGATAAGCTTCTTGATAATTTTCAACGGCAATTTGACTATAAGTATGGCGTAAATTGCGAATGCTGCGATGTTCATTTTCAACAGGAGCAGAAACATCAGCGAGGGGTTCATTTGTTCCCAAAATATCAAACACCAAAACCGCTTGATGAGACGCGATCGCGCGGCCACTTTCACTAATCAAAATCGGCGGTGAAATCCCTCTTTCCTCACAAGCATCTTTCACCTCCGCCACAATATCATTCGCATAATTCTGCATATTGTAGTTTTTCGAGGCGTGAAAATTGGTTTTAGACCCGTCATAATCCACCGCTAAACCGCCCCCCACATCCAGATATTGCATATTTGCGCCCATTTTTACCAATTCCCCGTAAATTTGAGCCGCTTCGCGAATCGCATTCTTAATCGTCCCAATCGCGGAAATTTGCGAACCAATATGAAAATGTAACAACTGTAAACAATCCAACATTTCAGAAGCCGCAAGACGTTCCACCACCGCTAAAACTTCAGGAATCGTCAAGCCAAACTTAGCGCGATCGCCCGTGGTAGACTGCCAATGTCCCGAACCTTTAGCACTCAACTTCGCCCGCACCCCTAAAATGGGTTTAATGCCCAGATTGCGACTCGCTTCGATGGCAATAGGTAATTCATGTAACTGTTCGATGACAAGAACAGGCTTATGACCCAAGCGCATTGCCAACAACGCCGTTTCAATGTAATCTCGGTCTTTGTAACCATTGCAGATTAACAGGGTATCTTCAAAATCGTTTGACTTCGCTAAATTCGACGGTTGCAACGTCGCTAAAGCAATCATCAACTCCGGTTTTGACCCCGCTTCCAAACCAAACTGATACGGCTGACCAAACTGCACCAACGTCTCAACCAAATGGCGATGTTGATTGCACTTTACCGGATAAACGCCGCGATAAGTCCCCCCGTAATTGTAGCGGGCGATCGCCTTAGCAAAACAAGCATTCAACCGTTCGATGCGATCGCCCAAAATATCCGAAAACCGGATTAACAATGGTAACTGAAGATTACGCTTGCGTAACGCCTGTACCAACTCGTACAAATCCAAAGACCCCCCCAAATCCCCACGGGGAGACACCATCACATTCCCCGCAGCATTAATTGAAAAATAGGGGTCTCCCCACCCCTCAACCCGATATAACTTTTCGCTGTCTTCAACTCCCCAAGCCTCTGCGGAGGTGGCTTGAGATAAATCAACCGATAACGGTGTTGGATCGGAATCGCGATCGCCCTTTACCCTTGTGTGAATCCCCATAACTAACGGCATTCCTCAATAGCTTATACCCATCAATGGTAACGATTTGGTACAAATTTTTAACCGTGGAAACCCCGGAGAACCTTTAGGATTCCTTCAAATCTCCAAGTCCGACAACATCTATCGGTAAGATCGCAACAACGTGCGTGCTGAGGAGTCCTCTAAAACTCAATCGCACCCACTCACCCTAGGGAAAATATTTATGACTGCCACAACACTCAACAGCAGTAACTTAGAAGCCATCCGCAACGGAATGCCCAACATCTGCGGAGAAGATGCCCAAATTCAGCAAATTACCAATCATAACGACCCCGTTTTTCTACCCTACAGCAACCTCAACCTAGACCAAATCTCCGCCGGATTTGCCTGTGCATTACACATGCACCAACCCACCGTCCCCGCAGGAAACAACGGCGAATTAATCTGTAACCTGCAATATATGTTTGAACATCAAGGGGAAGGCGACAACCACAACGCCAGCGTTTTTGCTTGGTGTTACAGTCGTATGGGTGAATTTATCCCCGAACTCGTCGCGAACGGCTGCAATCCCCGCATTATGCTCGATTACTCCGGTAATCTCCTCTGGGGCTTGTTGCAAATGAACCGCCATGATGTTCTCGACAACCTTAAAAAAATCACCTGTGACGAAAAATACTATTCCCATGTAGAATGGCTCGGAACGATGTGGAGTCACGCCGTCATCCCCTCCACTCCCATTCCCGACTTGAAACTGCATATCCAAGCCTGGCAACATTATTTTGCATCTATTTTTGGCCCCGAAGCCTTACGTCGCGTCAAAGGCTTTTCTCCCCCAGAAATGGCCCTTCCCAACCATCCCGACACCCTTTTTGAATACATCAAAGCCCTGAAAGAATGCGGCTATCGTTGGTTACTCGTCCAGGAACACTCCGTTGAACGACTTGATGGGTCAGGACTTCACCACGACGATAAATACATCCCCAATCGCCTTGTCGCGCGTAATAGTAACGGCGAAACCATCAGCATTACCGCCCTGATTAAAACCCAAGGTTCTGATACGAAATTAGTTGCCCAAATGCAACCCTATCACGAAGCCAAAGGCCGCGGTAAACAGCAAATTGGCGATGTTTCTGTTCCCTCCTGCGTTAGTCAAATTGCCGACGGGGAAAATGGTGGCGTAATGATGAACGAATTTCCCCGCGACTTCTCCCCGGTTTGGTACGACCTCAAGGACAACGGCATTAATACGACAGGAGTTGTCGGACTCAACGGCACAGAATACCTGGAAATGCTCGAAGCTGCCGGAGTCCAGCCCGAAGATTACCCCCAATGTCAAGGGGTGGGACAGCATAAAATTTGGCAGCGAGTAGACCTCAACAACGTCACCCCAGAAGTGGTTAACCAAACCATCCAAACGTTAAGCGAAACCGACCATCAATTTCATGTAGACGGTGCATCCTGGACAAATGACCTGAGTTGGGTGAAAGGCTACGAAAACGTTTTAGGCCCCATGACACAACTGAGTGCGGCTTTCCACCAAAAATATGACCCCTTAGTGCAACAAGACAACAGCGTGACCCAACAAGCAGATTACCAAGAAGCCTTACTGTATCTACTGTTGCTCGAAACCAGTTGTTTCCGCTATTGGGGACAAGGGACTTGGACGGATTATGCTGAGGAGTTATATCGGCGGGGTGCGGCGTTGATGCAATAGTTTCTGGGATATGAAGTTGACAACTCCCCGCCGTGAACGGTCGGGGATTCTCGCGTCATAGGGAGACTAAGCGCAGGCGTATAAACTCCTACCCCGATACGGGGCATATAAAGTCCGCCCGCAGGTGGCGGACACAGCCCCTCTTACCCTCGACAAGACAGGCGCACCTTGTAGCGCGAGTAGCACCTGGTAGCTCGGCAAGACAGGACGGGGCTTTATAGTCATTCCAATTAAGTTCCGTACATTCATGCTTAATTTTCTGAGTCCGTAAAAGCGGACTTTGCCGTGTTGGTTCCCCAGATTTTAATCTGCGGGCGGGCTGTCGGTTTTTATTTAGAATGACTATAGACCCAGAATTTTTGGTAATAGGGAGTTGTCAACTCTATTAGAAGAAGGTGCGTTACATTTCGTTAACGCACCCCACAGCCCCTTAATCGCTGACAACTCAATCACCCCCTCTCCCTCAAATACTTCAACCCGCTTTAGCCGCTTGCGTTTCATCCCGCAAGCGCTTAACGCCCAAAGCAATCACCCCTGCCGTGACAATCAGCATTCCTAACACTTGTACAAAGGTCAACACTTCACCAATCATCAAAAACGCCAAAATCGAAGTCATCACCGGGCCCGTATTCGCCACAATCGAATAAGAAGCTGCTCCAGCAAAGCGAATCCCCAAATTCTGGAACAAATAACTCATGAGCGTGGTAAGACCCAAAACAATCCCCGCTAACAACAAAATTGAGAACGTTCCTGGCGGAATTTCGATAAATTCAGGATTAATGATCGTACCAATCAGGCTAAATACGGAAGAAAAGACGAAAATCACGCCAAACTGCACCAAAGTGAAGGGAATTGGATTAATTTGGCGAAATGCCATCTGCGAGAAAATCACGCAAATCGCTAAAGCCACCCCAGACCCCAAACCCGTCAGAATACCAACCAGAGAAAAATTAATCTCGGCTCCAAAGGGAATCGCGATCAAGACAATCCCTAGAAACACCACCCCACTGGCGATAATACGAAAGGAAGTGAGGCGATCGTTGAACAAAACACTAGCTAAGAAAATGGTAATAATCGGATAAGTCAAAATCAACGTAGTCACCACCCCCGCCGCCATATTACCAAAGGCGATATAAGCCAGGGTTTGGGAAGCAAAAAGAAAGAAACCGCTTGCTAAAACGATTAACTTCAGCTTTAAATCGCCCCGGCTGAATAATTTTTGAACATCAAGCCAAAACGGTTGATTATCCACTTGATAGCCATTTGTGCCGAGCAACGACACCAAAGGAACCACCACTAACATCCGCAACCACAGAATAAAAATAGAATTACCTAAACTCGGAGCCACAATCCCGCCAATATTAACCAAGCCAAACAAGGTACTGGGCAATAAAATAATGCGGGTGACGACATTTTGTAGAGAAAAGGCAAAAGAAGCCAACAATGCGAAAATAATGCCTGTACGCCACTGAGAAGCCGGGGGCGCTTTGGGTTTGGCTGAGGGACTCGGGGGCGCAGGTTGGGGGGGTGGGGTGGGTTGCGGTTCGGGTTTTTCGAGGGTGACTTGGGGTAAAGAAGCCGGATTGGTGGCACTCGGAAGGGGAGCCTCGATCGAATCAGATTCTTGTAAACGCTCAATCAGACGATTTACCAGCGTTTCGAGGATGACTTCACCTTGGGACTCGATGCTATACATCCGGTTCAACTGCTGCGACAAGGTGCTTTGATAGCTGGTGAGGTCTTGTTGCAGGGTTGCAAAGGTTTGACTCATGGTCGAGTCGAGGGACACCAGCAACCGTTGTACATTTTCGCTGTAGCCGTCTAAATTGGGGGAATTGGCGCTGCGATTCGGAGAGGGGGCTACCCCATTCAATCGCGCCATTAACTGCTCTTGAAACTGAGTGGCGAGGGCGTGAGCGAGTTGTTTGGCCCAGAGTTGCTGTTGCGCGATTTGTTGCTGAGATAAAGTGGTTTGATAATTATTCTGGAGGCTTTGGTGTTGGCGGCGCAGTTGGTCGATTTCTTGCATGAGCCGTCCTTTTTCCCCTTGCAGCCAGCGGACATCGCGGTCAAGTTGAACGCTGATGTCCTGACGCAGTGATTCAATTTCGTGAGTCAGTGCTTGTAAGGCTTCTTCGGTACTCCGAGGAGAATTAACCCTGGTGGTGTCTGAGCGATGGTCAGGAGGCTGCATGAACAATGATCCTTGATTACTACTTCGCCGTTGAGTTTGCCGTATGGGGAGAGCGATGTTCTTACTTAAAAGTATTCCTTATCCTACTCGATTTTAAACGAATGGCAATGGGTGGTGGTGACCCCATGATGGCTTAGAAAAGAAGAAGGGAAGCGCGATCGCGCCGTTTTGGAAGATTTCTTAAAGAAATGAGCAAAAGGCGCAACTCTAATCCGCCTTTTGCCTTGATTAACATTAACTGTCCCGATTGGCAGGATTCAACTGTCGTACATCCGAGCTTCGAGAGCATCGGGGTATTCTTCGCAATATTCCTCGAAATGGGTTTTTTCGAGTCTTTGGTCGCGACGATGGGCAGCTTCGGCTTGCAATTCTTCAACCACATCCCAAGCGGCGGCGCATTCAGGAGAGGTCGGCCCTTTCTCCGCACAGATTTGACGAGCGCTATCGCGGGCTTCGATGATTTTTTCTTGGAGGATTACGGACTTGGGTTGTTCGACAAAATCGCTCTTGGTGAGAATATCGGTAATCGAAATGACACCGAGTAAGGTGTCTTTAATCACCGGGGCCCGGCGGATTTTGGTATTGGCAAATAAGCGGGCTACATATTCAACTTCTAAGTCAGGGTTGACCACAATACAGGGCTTGGTCATCACTTCGTAGACCCGGACGGTTTTGGGGTCGAGGCCGTAAGCGGTGACTTTGTAGACGATATCCGTTTCGGTGACAATGCCATAAGCATCATCTGCGCTACGACGCTTCACCACAAGCGATCGCAACCCTTTTTCTTTCATGAGTTTAACAGCGTCGGCCACGGTCGCAGCACCGCGAATCGTGACGACATCTTTGGTCATAATCTCGGATGCTTTCATGTCTGATAATTACATTGGATGTCGATGGCTGTTTTTTAGAGTATCAGTGTGGTTGGTCATTAGTCATTAGTCATTGGTCATTTGTTGTTGGTTATTGGTTGTTGGTTGTTGGTTATTGGTTATTGGTTATTGGTTATTGGTTATTGGTTGTTGGTTGTTGGTTGTTGGTTATTGGTTGTTGGTTATTGGTTGTTGGTTGTTGGTTATTGGTTGTTGGTTATTGGTTATTGGGCGGGGAAACCCCGCCCCTACACACCGACTGCCGATTGCCGATTGCCGAGGAGCCCCTTAGAGGCTGTTTACTGATAACTGATGACTGAAGAAACCCCCCGACTGCCGAGGAGCCGATTGCCGAGGAGCCCCTTAATCGCTGATAACTGAATTAAAGCTCCTTGCGAGCATTCACCACTTCATCTTCGTGGTTTACCGTGAGCTTAAAGCCGAGTTTTTCACAAACCCGTTGCATTCCTTTATTTTGTAGCAAAATATCGGCTGTAATCGCCTTAAGCTGCTCATCCTTGCCAATTTCGATGAGATTTCGCAGTAACTCGGAACCAACCCCTTGTTTTTGGTAGCGATCGCTCACAATCATCGAAAATTCCGCTTCATTCGTGCCGTGTAGCTTACTCAGGCGACCAATTCCCAAAAAATCCGTTTCTTGGGTTTCGGGGTTTTCCCCTTCGATCACCAAGGCAATTTCTCGGTTATAGTCGATAAAGCAAATCCGCGAGAGGCGATCGTGCGCCACGCGGGTTTTCAGCTTCATCAAGTGGAAATAGCGCAAATAAATACTTTCTTCCGATAACGGTTCGTGGAATTTAACCACCCGTGGCTCGTCTTCGGGGCGAATTGGGCGAATGGTGACGGGGATACCTTCTTTGGTTTGCCAAGATTGGACATACTGGGTCGGATAAGGTCGAATCGCCGGTTTCGATAAATCCTGAACTTGGGTTTCAGGGGAATGTAAGACCACCCGCGCATCTAAGGCAATGAGGCGCTCTGAAGACACCAACAAAGGATTAATGTCAATTTCCTTGATCCAAGGTTGTTCGACAACGAGATGGCTAAAGCGCACAAGTAACTGTTCAATGCCTTTTAAATTCGCTTCTGTTTGACCGCGAACCCCTTTGAGGGCTTTATAAATCTTGGTTTGCTCCATCATACGCCGAGCCAGGGTGGTATTCAACGGCGGCAAGCCCAAAGAACGGTCTTTGAACACTTCCACCAACGATCCCCCTGTCCCAAACAACAACACCGGGCCAAATTGCGGGTCTAGGCTACTGCCGATAATGATTTCATAATCTCCTTGAGACATTTTCACCATAGTCTGAACCGTCACCCCTTGGAAATGTTCGGCCCCCACTTTGGCAGTTACCGATTCTTGTATCTCTCGATAAGCCTGTCGCACCATATCTGCGTCGTGGAGGTGTAACTTCACGCCCCCCACATCGCTTTTGTGGGTGATGGTGGTCGAGTGCAATTTGAGAACCACGGGATAGCTCATCTTTTCGGCTTGCTCAACCGCTTCATCTTCACTGTGGGCAGATTGCGTGTTGACGGTGGGAATGTCGTAAGCAGCTAAAACTTGCTTGGATTCAAATTCAGTCAACAAGTCCCGCTTTTGTTCTCTGGCTTCGGCTAAAATGCGCTGTACAATAGCCGTGCGTCCTTGTTTTTGGTCTTCTTCATCGGCGAGAATGGGGGTTTCATACAAGCTTTTGAGATTGTAGCTGTAGCGCCACATATCGTTAAAAACATGGGCGGCGGTATCGGGAAAGGGCAGGGTAAAAATACTGGCGCGATTGAGGATTTCTTCCCCTGGCGTTATCCCAGTTCCCCCCATCCAACTGGCCAAAATCGGTTTTGAGGGCAAAGTCTGATTTTGGACAATTTCCACAAACCGTTGGGCGGTGCGGGTGGGGTCGGTCATGGCTTGGGGGGTGAGGATGGCCAGTAAACCGTCGCTGTTGGGGTCTTTTAAGGCGATTTCGATGGATTTAGCATAACGTTCTGGGTCGGCATCCCCTAGGATGTCGATGGGGTTGTGATGGCTCCAGTGAGTCGGTAAGAGGTCATCGAGGGCGGTGAGGGTTTCGTCGGAGAGGGGGGCGAGTTCGCCGCCGTGACTAATTAAAGCGTCGGTGGTGAGGACTCCGGGGCCGCCCGCGTTGGTGAGGATGGTAAGGCGGTTGCCTTTCGGACGGGGTTGTTTGGCTAGGACTTCTGCCATGTTAAACAGTTCGTCGATGGTGTCTACTCGCAATACGCCACAGCGACGAAAAGCGGCGTTGAGGACTTCATCGCTGCCTGCTAAGGCTCCGGTGTGGGAAGCGGCGGCGGCGGCGGCGGCTTCTGTCCGTCCCGATTTGATGACGATAATGGGTTTGGTGAGGGCGACTTCTCGCGCGGCGGAGAGAAACGATCGCGCATCGCCAATGGATTCCATGTAGATGACAATGCTTTCGGTGTTGGGGTCGTCACCGAGATAATAAATAAGGTCGCCCCAATCGACATCGAGCATGGAGCCAATGGAGATAAAGGCGCTAAAACCGACGTTTTCGCGAAAGCTCCAATCGAGGATGGAGGTACAGAGTGCGCCGCTTTGAGAGATAAAGCCAACGTTACCCGGAGCCGCGATCGCGCTGGCAAAGGTAGCATTGAGATTGTTTACCGGACTCATTACCCCTAGGCAGTTCGGCCCGATAATTCGTAAATTACCGGCTCTGGCTTTTTCGAGGATTTGTTTTTCGAGTTCGATGCCTTCGGGGCCGATTTCTTTGAATCCGGCGGAGATAATAATGGCGGCTTTGACGTTGGCTGCGATACATTCACTGATAATGCTGGGGACGGTGGCGGCAGGAGTGGCGATCGCGACTAAATCTATGGGTTCGGGGACTGCGGCAATATTAGGATAGGCTTTGATGCCTAAAACACTAGGCCGCTTGGGGTTGATGGGAAAAACAGTGCCGCCGAAGGGGTTGCTGATTAGATTCCACAGTAGGGTGCGACCGACACTGCCTGCTTTTTCACTGGCCCCAATAACGGCAATGTTACGCGGGGCAAAAAAGGCATCGAGGGGTTGCGATTGATAACGCAGAACATTATGAGCAGGATCGGGGGTTTGCCGGATTGTGGTTTGCATAGTTTACCTTTCAATATCGCTTGCTTTAAATTTTCTAGCGGAATTGCTTTCTCAGCATGGCAACTTTTAAAAGCAATTGTCTTTTTTAGAAAGAATCGGAAATCAGGAAAGAAGCATTTTGCTTAGGTTTTAGCTACTCTTTGAGTAATTTGTAGTCTAGGCAACACTTCGAGATTTTCTGCAATTCTGCTACTCAATTTTAACGATTTTATTCTAATGGTTTGTAACAATTCATAGCATTTGCTAAATTAAATTCCCTAAAATTTATGCCAGAGTGCTTCTTAACATAATCTGGAAGTTTATCTGGCATTTCTTAAGAAAAACTTAGGCAAGGGTTATTCAGTTGTCAGCTTCTAAGGGGCAATCGGCAATCGGCAATCGGCAGTCGGGGGGGAGTGGGGATGAATGCCCCTCCAAAGTGAGTCAGAAACTTCTTGCTGTAGGGCAGACTCTAGAAAAGGCTCAACGCTAGAATATATCTGGGTTTCAGCCTCAAAAAGCAAGTTTAAGTTTCTGGAGAGTCATCGCCTCATCAGCGATTAAGGGGCTCCTCGGCAGTCGGCTTGTAGGGGCGCTCTTTTCCCCGCCCAAGGGGGAGGTGGGATGCAAGCCCTAGAAAGAAGATCGGAAACTTCTTGCTGTAGGGTAGACTCTATAAAAAGTCTAAAAGCTAGACTAGATGGGCGTTACAGCCCAAAAAAGTAAAATTAACGTTTCAAAGAGAGTCATCGCTTCATCACCAACAACCAATGACAAAGAATCCACATTGTATTACAATAAGCTACATATTGTAATACAAGCTTAAGAAGCTAACCGAATAATGAACGATCCTATCTGTGGGGGCGATCCCTAACCCATTCTTGGGGAAATTTGCACCATCGCCTCCTCCCTTTTTTGCAGACAACGCATTAGCATAGAAGGGTGAACTTAATCTACTCACCGTTACAGTCTTTAAACTCCGGTCGCTGGTTCAAGTTAATTTGCGGAGCCAGCTACCAACACCTTCCGGCTGTCCGCAATCTGACGCTGGCATACATCCTTGCGGGTGCAGATTGCATTGATGTGGCCGCAGACCCGGCGGCGATCGCGTCGGCTCAAATCGCTCGGTCGAGGGCGCGATCGCTGGCTTCAACAGCCCGTCAGCGAGGCTATCCCACCCCGGACGATCCTTGGCTGATGGTGAGCTTAAATGATGGCGAAGACCCCCATTTTCGCAAAGCCCAATTCGATCCGCAGCTTTGTCCGGTGGATTGTCCGCGACCTTGTGAGGCGATTTGTCCGGCAGGGGCGATCGCGTTTCCCCAAGGAATTATGGACGAGCGTTGCTATGGTTGCGGTCGCTGTCTGCCCGTTTGTCCGGTAGAGGCGATTACCACGCGGTCTTATGTATCTACTCCCGACGCGATCGCGCCTTTGCTAGAAGAACAAGCCATCGATGCGATCGAAATTCACACCCGTCCGGGTAACTTAGGCGGTTTTCAGCGTTTATGGAGGGCGATCGCGCCCCATCATCAGCAACTACAATTACTCGCCATTAGTTGTCCTGACGGTGACGAAGTAATCCCCTATCTCAAGGCTTTGGCCGAGATGATTACACCGCTTTCGTGCCATTTACTGTGGCAAACCGATGGCCGGCCCATGAGTGGCGATATTGGCAAAGGCACGACCCACGCGACGATTAAATTTGCCCAAAAAGTGCTAAACGCCGGATTACCTGGCTTCGTGCAGCTTGCGGGCGGTACAAACCAATACACTGCGCTCAAACTGCAAAAACTGAACTTTCGGCAAAATTACCGTCAATGGGCGGGAATTGCTTATGGCAGTTATGCCCGTCGTCAACTCGCACCGATTTTAGAGCAGATCGAGCAAAACAGTCTTTCTGACAATCTCCCGTACTCAACCCCCTATTTAGAAAATGATTCCCATCTACTTTGGCAAGCGGTAGACCGAGCTTATCAGTTGGTCAGCCCACTCAAATCGGCCCTACCCCTTTCTTCCCAGAAAAGGGTTTCGCACCCGTCATTCGGGGCTTAAAAATCTATCCATCGTTTAAAATTAAGCCAGATTTAGACAAAATCATGGCAATTCAACCCCGATTCTCGGTAAGCTCAACCTTTTCTGACTCAATTTATTAATTTACGCATTGACACCATAAGAACCATTATGGTCAACCCAACTCATAACACATCCAGTTCAAAACCCACTCAAGATAACACAGCAACCGTTACCCCAATGGCGCAAAACTTCAATCATCCACATCGCCAAGAAATCGCCGACGACCTCAATAAATTACTCGACATCTTTCCGGGTGAAATTCGCCAGCAACTCCAAGGACACGACCTCAAAAACAAAGCCATCGAAGTGATCATGGACTTGGGGCGCTATCCTGAAGTACGCTTTCCCGGTCAAGTCGAATATCTCAGCGAAACCCCGATTACTCAAGAAGATTTACAATATAGCATTGCGCGAGTCGGGGCATTTAGTGGCGATAATCGGGCCGGCATTGAACGCACCCTACACCGCATTAGTGCTATGCGAAACCGCCAAGGAGAAGTTGTTGGCTTAACCTGTCGCGTCGGTCGGGCGGTCTTTGGTACGATTGGCATGATCCGCGATCTGGTCGAAACCGGACAATCGATCTTACTGCTCGGTCGTCCTGGGGTGGGCAAAACCACCGCTTTACGGGAAATTGCGCGGGTTCTCGCTGACGACTTGCAAAAACGGGTGGTAATTATCGACACCTCTAACGAAATTGCTGGCGATGGCGATATTCCGCACCCGGCGATTGGTCGCGCTCGGCGGATGCAAGTGGCTCACCCAGAGTTACAACATAAAATCATGATCGAGGCGGTGGAAAACCATACTCCTGAAGTGATTGTCATCGATGAAATTGGCACAGAGTTAGAAGCCCTAGCCGCCCGTACCATTGCCGAACGGGGGGTTCAGTTGGTGGGAACGGCTCACGGGAATCAAATCGAAAACTTGATTAAAAACCCCACTCTCTCGGATTTGGTGGGGGGGATTCAAGCGGTTACTCTCGGTGATGATGAAGCCCGACGACGGGGTTCGCAAAAAACGGTACTCGAACGCAAAGCGCCGCCAACCTTTGAGATTGCCGTGGAAATGCAAGAACGGCAGTCTTGGGTGGTGCATCCCGATGTGGCGGAAACGGTGGATTTATTGCTGCGGGGTCGTCTGCCGGAACCTGAGATGCGGAGCGTTGATGATGAGGGGGAGGTGATTGTGTCTCAGCAAACTCCAGAACGCCCGTTACCGCCGATGTTGTCCAATTCGCGGACGACGGCGACCACTCCGGTTCAACCGGGGGGATGGCGGGCTTCTGGGCGGATGCGACCGTTACCGAGTCCGGCTTCTAAGCAGTCTCATTCTGAGTTTGACCGGATGTTGGCGCAATCTTGGCAGCAACCGGAACCGAAGGGGAAGGTGCGGACTCCGGGGCCGAATGGGGAGGATTGGCCGGTGTATGTGTATCCTTATGGCATTGGGCGATCGCAACTCAAGCAAGCGATTGATGTGCTGAATTTGCCGATTGTGTTGACGAAGGATATGGATAGCGCCGATGCGATTTTGGCGATGCGATCGCAACTGAAGGGTCATTCTAAGTTGCGGGGTATTGCCAAGGCACGACAGTTACCGATTCATGCGGTCAAGTCGGCTTCGATGTCGCAGATTTCGCGATCGCTGATTCGTTTGGCGGGGATGGATGACCCCAACACCCCGGAAACGGCGAATTTGGCGTTATTTTCCCACAACGGCAACGACGACGAACTCGAAGCTTTAGAGGAGGCGCGTTTGGCGGTTGAACAGATTGTTTTACCGAAGGGACAGCCTGTGGAGTTGTTACCGCGATCGCCCCAAGTCCGCAAAATGCAACACGAACTCGTCGAACATTATCGCCTACAGTCGGATAGTTTTGGTGAAGAACCCAATCGCCGCTTACGGATTTATCCGGCATAGTTGAGTTGAGTCAAACCCCACGCTGACGGTTTTACGGTTAGGGTGGGGGTTTGTCCTTTGTCCTTTGTCCTTTGTCCTTTGTCCTTTGTCCTTTGTCCTTTGTCCTTTGTCCTTTGTCCTTTGTCCTTTGTTGTTTGTTACTGGTTATTGGTTGTTGGCAGAATCCCTTAATTGGTAATTGGTCATTTCCTCCCCCTCCTCCCCAAAACTGATGAGGCGATGACTGATAACTGTTAACACCCCCCTCTCAAACAAGTAAGACCGAGCGCGAAGTCTAGCCGCTTGAAAGAACTGGGTGGGAGTTGTCAATCGGTGTCCACAATTTTGACCCGCAAGCGCCCGTTTTGCAGTTCGATAATGATTTCTTCGCCGGGCATCACATCCTGGCTATGGCGCAATAACTGACCATTCTGGCGACGGGCGATCGCGTACCCCCGCGATAAAACACTTTTGGGATCGAGGGCAGCGAGTTTTTGCTGTAAGAGATGGCACTGAGCGATCGCACTTTGCATTCGTCGCGAGGTTTGGGGGAATTGGCGCAGGCGTTGTTTGAGTCGGGCTACGCGATCGCTTTCCACTTTTAAGCGAAATTGTAATGCTTCGATCAGATCGATGCGGCGCAGTTGATGTTGTCGATACATCTGCTGATAATCGGGGACTGCCATTTCTGCGGCGGCGGTGGGGGTGTGGGCGATCGCATCGGCGGCCAGATCGGCGAGAGATTCGTCTCTTTGATGGCCAATTCCGGTAATAATTGGAATCGGACAAGCCGCGATCGCCTGCACGATTCTTTCGTCGTCAAAACATTCTAAATCTTCTTTAGAACCGCCGCCTCTGGCTAAAATGATGATTTCGGCGCGATTGTCGTTTTTGACCCGTTCTAGGGCTTTGACAATGGATGAGGGCGCAAGTTTACCCTGAACTACCGCCGGGGAAAGTAACACGGTAATTTGGGGCGATCGCTGTCCTAAAGTCCGTTGAATATCTCCCCAAGCCGCAGCATTGGCAGAAGTGACGACAGCCAGGGTTTGGGGGTAACTGGGTAAGGGTTGTTTGCGATCGCGAGCGAATAATCCTGCTGCTTCGAGGCGCGATCGCAACTGTTGATACCGCAACGCCTGCAATCCCTCACCCGCCGGGAAAACTTGATATAAATTAAGCTGGTAGTTGCTCCGCGCTGCATAAATCCGCACGCTCCCCAAAACCAAGATTTTTTCGCCTGCTTGGGGAAAATGTACTAACTTTCGGCTTAAATTGCCCCAAATAACACAGCTAATCGTGGCATTGCTGTCAGGATCGCCAAGAGTTAAGTAGGTGTTATTCCGATAGGTTTTCAACTCAGTCACTTCCCCTACCACCCATACCTGCTGCAAGATTTCGTCTTCTGTCAGCAGGGTTTTAATTCTCTCGGTGACTTCAGTAACGGATAAGGCGATTTCAGTCATTGGTCGTTTGTCATTTGTCCTTAGTCATTTGTCCTTTGTTAAAGTTGCCACGAACAACCAATAACGAACAACCAACAACTATTGCCGACGACGCAGACATTGAGCAAGGCGGGCTGCTTCTCGTTCTGCCTTGCATAAGTCTACCCGACGGGCTGCCAATCGCCAATGCTTTCCGGAAGTTTGATGGATAACGGGAACCGTTACGGCCTGATAATCGCAGATTTTATGAGGATAATGACGATTTTGACCTTGGGCTTGTAAATGGCGGTGGATTTGATTGGCTTGCAGGGCAATTTCTTTGAATTGCGCGATCGCGTCTTCTAATTCTGTCGCTAACTGATTGATGCGATCGCCTTGGGTTTTCAAGCCTTTGAGAGTGGTTTGAAAGTGCTGTTGGGGAGTGTCCCGACGGCGTTGGGCTGCGGTAATACGAGCATAAGACTGAATACCTGGGGCGGTTTTGGCTGTACCGCCAGGAAGACAAACAAGATGCTGACTGGCGCGAGAAATAGGCTGTTTCATGGCGATCGCGGGGAAAATCACAATTTGTCTCTAATATTAGTACACTTGTATTATTCTGTCAAGGTTTTTCCCAATATCGCCAAAAAACCCGTCTCAACCCAGAATTATGGGTAACAAACCTCCTCCCTTTTCGACTCGATACAAAAGAATAATCTCCCTAAATTCCAACAAACCGACTTGGCTGCGGTAGCCACTGATAACTGATTACTATTAACTCTCGGTGAAACTTAGAATTCGCTTTTTTAGGCTGAAATGTTCATCTAGTCTAGCTTTTAGCCTTTTTCTAGAGTCTGTCCTGTAGGCCAAAGTTTCTGACCCCCTTTGGAGGGGCTTGCATCCCACCTCCCCCTTGGGCGGGGAAACCCCGCCCCTACAAGCCGATTGCCGATTGCCGACTGCCCCTTAGAAGCTGATAACTGAAATAACCCGCCAACGACCCAAAATTAGCTAAATTATGAGTAGTTGACCTACTGTGTTTTTCAGGAGCAATCATGGTTCTTACTCCCTCAACGATGTTGTCCCTCGGTACGAAAGCCCCAGCTTTTGTACTGCCGGATGCCGTCACCGAGGATATGATTTCCTTAGATATTTTTGCGGATAAAAAAGCTTTATTGGTAATGTTTATTTGCCGTCATTGTCCATTTGTCAAGCACGTTCAAGCAGAATTGGCGCAAATTGGCAAAGACTACGCCGATCGCAGCTTAGGCATTGTAGCGATTAGTGCCAATGATATCGAAAATTATCCTGACGATGCCCCTGCTAAACTCAAGGAAATGGCGGCGATGTTAGAGTTTAATTTCCCTTTGTGTTACGACGCAACCCAAGAAGTGGCTAAGACTTACACCGCCGCTTGTACGCCAGATTTTTTCGTCTTCGATCGCGATCGCACCCTGGTTTATCGCGGCCAACTCGATGATAGTCGCCCCAGTAGCGATGTTCCAGTGACCGGGAAAGACTTACGAACTGCCTTAGAGAGTGTATTGAGCGATCGCACCCCCGACCCCGATCAAAAGCCTAGTATTGGCTGTAACATCAAGTGGAAACCCGGCAACGAACCCCCTTATTTTGGGGCATAAAATCTGAAAAAGAAACAAAAAAGGGCGCAGTCACCACGCCCTTTGTCTGTGGGTAGATTTATCGGGAATTGGTCGATTGCATCTGTTCGAGTTGCATTTGATTCAACATTTCTTCGAGTAGCTTGAGAGCCATCTTAGATGGATGAGCGTGGCCATTTTCCCACCGATTCACGGTACGAACAGACACGCCGAGTTTGGCAGCGAAACTGGCTTGAGACAGATTCAGTTGTTGACGCAGCGATCGCGCCTTATCAATGACTTGAACTTGCTTAGTTATAGACACAAATCTTTTACTTCCTTGCTATCCTGATCCAAAAATAAGCCACTTGTCTAAAGCCGCATTCTGTCTAAAGATAGAAAATTTGATTTTGTTTTAGGTTTGAGGGGGAGATGAGTGGCGATAAAAATCCTGAAATTCAGGGAGCGATCGCACTTCTTTCAGCGCATTCCGCAAACCTCGTAACGTCTCAATATCTTCAATTTGTTGGATTTCGGGCATCAAAGCCAATCCTTCTTCGCCAAACTTGAGGTCTAACCCTAATTCGATGGCCGAACGTAGACCCCTTTCTTCGCCACGTTTCTCGCCGCGTTTCTCGCCACGTTTTTCGCCGCGTTTCTCGCCGCGTTTTTCGCCGCGCTTTTCGCCACGTTTCTCGCTTTCTTCAACGATCTGACGATACCAAGGCGACTCCATTAATACAGCCATATCCCACCTCATAATTTGTTGGACTACTTCTGTTTCTAGCACGAAGGTTGCGAAGAAGGCCAAAAGATTCTCTAATTCGCTGAATTGATTATCTGTCCGCAAAACCCGTACCGCCTCGCGCACAGAGGTTTCGTTATTTCCCCCGCGCAGAATGGGTATAAAAGGAATCAGCGTTAGGAGAGATTGCTCAAATACCTGTTCAGCCTCAATTTCCCAAAGATTGATGACGCGGTAATCTTGGCGGGTTTGTAGTCCCTGAAATTCGGCAGTGTAGGAACTGGGAATCTCAGGATTTTGGCTGGGGGGAAGAATATTGATCAAAACAGGATACACCGGAAGGTTGTACTTTTCGAGGGCGAGGGCGCTGTAAGCCAACATTCGACGGGGAAGAGTATTGTTATAGCGCAGTTGTAATTCGTTCAGCAACAGAAACTCCCCGCATTCAGGACTCATCCCCCGCAGCAGGACATCGCTTTCCCGACTCAACCACTGAAATTCTGAATCGAGAATTTCGACTGCTTCGACGTTGGGAATGTTAGTAATCCACTGTAGCCATCGATTTGGGCTGAGGCTAATCAGACGTTTACCGCCAATATCGGCTTTTTTACTCATATTCTGTCAAAATAAAGAAAAGTAGTGCTATATCCTACCGTATTGATGGGGTAAATGGGTGGAGATTGGACGGGGGCATAGCACCCCTACGCAGGACTTGACAATGAAGACAAAGCCTTAACTTGTCGCAAACAACCAATAACCATTAACCAACAACTAACAACCAATCTGACAAAAATTAGTAATATACTGCCAAACTTCTGGTAAAGCATTCGCTAAAGCGTGATCGCTCTGTAAGGGGGTAAACTGCACCCAATCTCGCGAACTGGCGTAATTTTCGGATGCTTGAATCGGAATAACCCCATCTTCTTTTCCGTGTAAAATCAGCGTCGGCACAGGCGTTTTTAAGGAAGTGCTGTCATACTGTTTGGCATCTAGAACAAACTGATAATGCAGGGGTAACAGGCGTTTTTCGCCGTAATGATATACGGACAAATAACCCGAAGTTTGCCATTGTTGCATTTGCACGTCGCCAATTTGAGGTAGCCAATGACTTAGAAAATCAAAGGCAGGCGCAAGGCAAACCAATCGTTTCACTTGAGGCGATTCTGCTGCTAGATATGCTGCCGTTAAGCCCCCTAAACTCGACCCAATGAGAGTTACCGGGGTATTATCTAAAGGAAAGGCTTGCCGGGCTTGCTGGAGTTGGCGCGTAATGGTGAGGTGAGAGAAGTCTCCTTGGTTGAGGTCGAGAATGTGGAGGGGAATATTACGTTCAGCCAAGCGATCGCGAATATATTGAGCTTTTGTCGATTGGGGGCTAGAAGCAAAGCCGTGTAAATAAATATAGTGCATATTATTATTATTATTTTTAAGATTATTACAAAATTTTCCCCGTTTTGACGTAATTTTAAGGGCGCGATCGCGGTTTTTACCGATTCCAATCATGGGGAATTTGGGGTGAGTCTAGGGAATCAAGAAAATAATCGATCGAACTCAGGGTACGTTGAAGTTGCAAAAAACGTTTATTGAATCAACTGCATCATAACGAACGGTCGTGAGGCTTTTGTAATGGTAATTAATCGGCTTTTTTCCTTGCTACGCTGTTATCAAGCAAGGTTATCTCGCAAAATTGTTTTTTGGGTATTTCTCAGTATTATCGGCGTTGAAGTTGCCATTCTTATTCCTTCTTATTGGCTAGAACAACAACGGCAACTCGAAAAACTCGAAATTGACTCTAAAGCTGCGGTGAAAGCGATCATTGCTTTTACCGATAGTCAGATGGAAGCAGATAATTTTAAAGAAACTGTCACGGTTATTACCAACAACTCTGAAGTTTTAACTGGTATTACGATTTATAACTTACAGGGTCAACAAGTTGCTCAAACGGGTGAAATATCTCAACTCAGTTTTGACGATCTCAACGGACAAGTAATGAACCGTTTACGCAGTCGGGATGGTAATCGTTATGATGTGGCTTGGTCGTCAGCATCTTTAGGTCTTCCCTATGTTTTAATTAGTCGTCACGATGCCAGTAATGTCAAGCAAGAGTTACGCAACTTTACCCTCCGCATTGCTGGCTTAGTTTTAATTATTTCTATTTTTGTTACTGCTGCAACCATGATGGTTTTAGGGGTTATTGTAATTGACCCTATTCTACAAATTCGTAATGATTTATTCAAAGCGGGAGAAGCCCTTAGTCAAGATCAAACTAATGTAATCTTTTATGCGATCGCCAATAAACGGAATGATGAACTGGGTCAAGTGATGCAGGCATTTGGCGATATGTTCGATCGGGTTTCTCAAGAAATTGCCACTCGCAAACAAACCGAAAATAACCTCAGAAGTGAAAAGAAAAAATCCGAAAAACTCCTGCTCAATATTCTGCCTAAAACTATTGCAGACCGCCTCAAAGAAAAAGAAGGAACTATCGCTCAGGAATTTTCTGAAGTTACCATTCTGTTTGCCGATATTGTTGGTTTTACACAGCTTTCTTCGACCATTAATCCTGAAAAGTTAGTTGAACTTCTCAACGATATTTTTTCTCGCTTTGATAGCTTAACTGAAAAATATAGTTTAGAAAAAATTAAGACGATTGGTGATAGTTATATGGTGGCAGGGGGACTGCCGATTTACCATCCTAATCACGCTGACGCGATCGCGTCTATGGCTTTGGATATGTTAAGCGAAATCAAAAAGTTTCAACAGCAGTTTAATCTAGATACAAATATTCGCATTGGCATTAATACCGGGCCCGTTGTCGCTGGCGTAATTGGTAAGAAAAAGTTTATTTATGACCTCTGGGGAGATGCGGTAAATACGGCCAGCCGTATGGAATCCCACGGCATCCCCGGTTGTATCCAAGTCACAGAAACCACTTATAAAATTCTCAAAGAAACTTATATTTTTGAGGAAAGAGGTTGCCTCACGATCAAAGGCAAAGGTAAGATGCGGACGTATTTATTAATTAAAAAACGATAATAGTCAGCAAAACCCCAGTTTCTTTTTAAAACCAGAGTTTGAAACATCAAGCCTAAATTACTGACCGCAATAACTCAAATAACGAGCCGAAACAAAGCCATTTTCAGGGGCATACATGGGAACCCAACCATCATTTCCTAGCGTTTCGATCGCGATTTGGGTGTTATTTTCTAAAGTCTCGACCACTTCGCTATTACCTCTCGGTTGTTGGCGAACACTCAAGCCATCAGGGGTTGCGACTTCGCGACATTCATTATTCACGCTAATGGCAGGATTTTCATTACAGTATGCTAAATAGTTGGCTGAAACGTAACCATTTTGAGGCGAGAATACTGGAACCCAACCATCTTCACCACGATTATAAATCGCGACGCGATCGCCACTTTCGACTTGTTCGACAACCGGGCTATAAATTGAGGGTTCTTCGCGAATATTTAAGCCACCCCTAGCCCCGACAATACGGCGACAGTCGTTACCATATCTCATTGGACTATCCATTTGCGCCTCTGCTGAAACTGTCGGAATAGTTGCCCCTAAAGCCGCGATCGCCGTTGCCGTCATTGTTGTTTTCCCAAAATTCATAAATTTAAACTCACAAATATTTCAATTACTTTTAGTATAAGAACATCCGAACTATATTAATTCCCTCAAACGAGAGATTTTCTAATTTGATTTAATTTTGATGCCCGCAAAATAAAATCCCCCCCAACTTTAATCGGGGGGAATGAGGAGTAATCTTGGGTTCAAGAAATAATGAATCTTAAGTCACGGTTTTTTAGGAATTTGCAGGTAAATCTTCCATGGTTTCCGAAGTATCCAAAATTTCTTCTGGACTGCCTTTAAACGCCACACGCAGGAAAGGCGGTGCGAGGAAAGTAGTCAGAATAACCATGATAATAATCGCCGCTTCTAGAGGCTTAGAAAGTACGCCACTGGCCGCACCAATTCCGGCAAAGACCAAACCGACTTCACCGCGAGGAATCATCCCCACACCAATCGCGAAACGATTCACAGGTTTCTTATCAAATACCATCCAACCTGTAACCAATTTGCCCGCGATCGCGACCACCAGCAAGAAGACCGAAATGACCAAACCGGCGCGATTTTCGGCCACAAAAGGATTCAACACCCGTAAATCCGCTTGGGCCCCCACGGACACAAAGAAAATCGGGACTAAGATATCCGCAATCGGCATCACCTGTTTATCCAACTCCTTGCGCTTGTCGGTTTCGTCTAATACCAAACCTGCCGCAAACGCCCCTAAAATTGCTTCGAGTTGAATAATATTGGCTAAAAACGCCATGAAAAAGGCAAACGTAAACGCCGGAATGACCAAATTACCGCGAGTTTGCAGTTTATCCGCGATCGCCACAAACGACTTATTAAAGAATTTACCCAACAACACTGAACCGAGCAAAAAGGTGGTGGCACTAATAATCAAATACACCACATTGAGAATATCCACTTCCCCGGTTTTCGCTAAACTCGCGACCACCGCTAAAACGATAATCCCCAACACATCGTCAATCACCGCCGCACCGACAATCATCTGACCCTCGCGGGTTTTGAGACGGCCTAACTCGGCCAAGACCTTTGAGGTAATCCCGATACTGGTCGCCGTCAACGCTGCCCCTGCGAAAATCGCCGGAATCGCAGGCGTACCAAAGAAATACATCAAACCCAGAGTTCCCGCCGCGAAAGGAGCCGCAACCCCCACAATGGCTACAATTGCGGCTTGATAGCCGACTTTTTGTAACTCTCTAAGGTCGGACTCTAAGCCGATTTCAAACAACAGAATAATCACGCCGAGTTCTGCCAATACCGACAGCACTTCCCCTTGGGTCTCATACACCGACTCCAACGCCTGGGGACTCAACTGACCCAACTGTTGCAAAACCGACATAATCAGCGAGTCGCTGGCGGTTGCGCCCCCTTCCGGGAACACCAACAAGTGCAACACCGAAACCCCGACAATCACACCACCGACCAACTCCCCTAAAACTGGGGGTAAATCGACCTTTCTTGAGAGTTCACCGCCGAGTTTACTGGCTAAATAAATCACCACCAAACTGAGCAAAACTCCAGCGAGTACCATCGGCCCGGTATCAATCTCAACCTTGGCTTCTGAGGCGGTTCCTAAGAGGGGCAAAATCCCACTCCAAAGCGTTTCATTTATCATTGTTAATCCCATAAACTGCCTGATTTGAATAATTTTCTAGAAAAATTGCCAAAAAAATAGAGAGCATTTCCCTATAGTAGGCTTCTAGACCCCAAAGAAAGGAAAAAACCTGCTCAACTCACCACTCTGTCCCTGGGTTTCCCGTTCCCTCCAACGCTGGGTCGTAGCTAGACGGTTGGTTGGGGTTGTTGAGTTGGAAAGACTCGTTGCTCAACGCTACGACTTCTAAAGCTTGGCGCAATGCCTGGGTGCGGTCGATTGTCAAGTGACTCGTCGGTAATAAATCAAAGATGCCAAACTTCTGCAAGCGGCGCTTGATCGAACCCGTTGCCCCGACGATAAAGACTTGACGACCTTTTTCAATCGCTTCTTTAATGGCATTTTCCAACGCCAGAGAAGAAGTAACACCGAGTAAAGGCACATCGCTCAAGTCAAAAATCAACGCATCACAATCTTCGACCGCATCGTGTTCGCGAGAAATTGCTTTAGCAACCCCAAAGATCATCGGCCCACTAAGGTAAAACAGAATGATACGGCCATGGGCGCGATCGAGAATTTGCTTTTCTTCCGGTTCGAGTTGAACTGCGTCATCTGCGTCACTAATGGCTCTGACATCTTTAGATTGCAGCTTGCTCATGCGTTCGATGGTGAGGATGTTGGCCACAAAGACCCCCACTCCAACCGCAACCACCAAATCTACAAAGACCGTCAGCGCAATCACGCTATACATAATTAGGGCGGCTTTGATCGAGACTTTGTGGGCCCGCTTTAAGAAATCCCAGTCAATAATATTGACCCCGACAATTAAAGCAATCCCGGCTAAAACCGCCATGGGAATGGTTGCGGTTAAACTACCTGCCCCTAAAACCACGACTAACAAGACACCTGCACGGGTTAAACCGGATAAAGCCGTGCGAGCGCCTGTTTGAATGTTGACCACAGTCCCCATGGTGGCCCCTGCCCCCGCAATACCGCCGAACAAACCGGATGCTAAGTTACCGAGACCTTGACCGATTAATTCTTTGTCGGAGTCGTGTTGGGTACGAGTTAAGCTATCGGCCACCACCGAGGTTAACAAAGCATCAATACAACCCAACATCGCCAGCATGACCGCATTAAAAGCCATTAAGCGGAATTGTTCGGCGCTAAAGGTGGGAACTTGCATTTGAGGTAAGCCGGTGGGAATTTCGCCAATGCGACGAATATCCACATCACCAAAGAAGATGAGAGAAACGACTGTACCAACGATTAAAGCTGCTAGTTGCGGGGGAATATAACGCTTGAAGATGCGGGGATAGAATACCAAAATCGCCACAGTAATAAGGGCCAGGATGGTTTTGGCGGAATTTATATTTGCCATTAAATCCGGCAAATTGGTGACTGTTCCCATCACACCGCCTTTCGGGGAAGACTGACCGAGGAAAGGCGCAACCTGGAGAATGACCAGAATAATGCCAATTCCCGACATAAACCCCGAAATTACCGTGTAGGGCATAAGGGTGATGTATTTTCCGAGACGCAACACCCCAAATAGAATTTGTAGAACCCCTGCCATCATTACCACGGTAAAGGCCATGGCCATCCCGTTTTCGGGATTGGTGGTGACGAGATTAGCAATTACGGCGGTCATGACCACGGTCATGGGGCCGGTGGGTTCAGAAATTAATGTGGGTGTACCGCCAAATAAGGCAGCGAATAAACCAACCAGAACAGCACCATATAAACCCGCAGCAGCGCCTCCTTCTGCGTAATCTCCAAAGGCAAGTGTCCCGAAAGCAAGAGCCATGGGAAGGGCGATAATCGCGGCAGTCAGACCGCCAAATAAGTCGCCTCTAAGATTCCGAAAATGTATGTGGTTAAAGACATTTGTGGCTGGCATGGATAAATGCGGACGTTTGATCTGGCTTATTTTTATTGATGAAAACCAATGTTAATCTTGATAACCATAGATTTCAACCAATATGTAGATTACCATGTCGATAGGGAACGCGATCGCGTTAACTGCCATTAAATTTACTTATCAGAGTCATACAAAGGCGCTATGCAGGTAACGTTACATCAACTCAAAGTCTTTAAGACTGTCGCTCGACACGGTAGCTTTACGCGAGCGGCAGAAGAACTAGAGATTACTCAGCCTACGGTTTCTAGTCAAATTAAGCAACTCGCGAATGCGGTGGGAATGCCTTTGTTTGAGCAGATTAGCAAACAACTGTATCTCACCGATGCAGGCCAAGAACTCCTGACTACTTGTAGAGATATCTTTGAACGACTCGATCATTTTGAGATGAAGATTGCCGATTTTAAAGGGACAAAACAAGGCAATCTGCGGTTGTGTGTGGTGACCACGGCAAAATATTTTATTCCGAAGCTTTTGGGCAAGTTTTGTCAAAAATATCCCGGTATTGATATTTCCCTGGCAGTGACGAATCACCGCAAACTCAACCGCCGGATGCAAAATAATCAGGATGACTTATATGTATTGAGTCAACCCCCCGCCGATCTCGATTTACAGGCTCAGAGTTTTCTCGAAAATCCTCTGGTTCTCCTCGCTCCGACGGACCACCCGTTAGCTCAACAAAAGAATATTTCGATTCAAGCCTTAGACGGCGAAACCTTTATTATGCGCGAACCGGGGTCTGGGACTCGTCAAGCGATGGAGCTATTATTTGACCAACATAAAATTGCGGTGCGGGTTCGTTTGGAGTTGGGCAGTAATGAAGCGATTAAGCAAGCGATCGCGGGGGGTTTGGGTTTATCGGTAATTTCTACCCACGCCCTGACCGGGGAAGTCAGTAACGGCGAGTTAACCATTCTCGATGTCCAGGGCTTCCCGATCCGCCGACGCTGGTATGCGACTTATCTCAACGGTAAACAGTTGTCTGTGGTGGCTCAGGCGTTTCTCGATTATCTCTTGGTCGAGAGTCAAAACATTCCCGTAGCGACAAAAGCTTCGGATTATCCGATGGCCATTAGCGCTTGATCTTTAATTTGCGATCGCCACAAACCCCTCAACGAAGGCTGAAGGGCGAGCAACCCCTAACCCCCCAATAAGTACACAGTTGGCCGTAAGCTAGTTTAAGGCGTTCGTAAACTTAAATGAATCATGGCAACGATTAACGACAATTATTTGAAACTGAAAGCGGGCTACCTGTTTCCCGAAATTGCCCGTCGCGTTAAGGCTTTTGTAGATGCGAATCCTGACGCACCGATTATTAAACTGGGCATTGGGGATGTCACTGAACCCCTACCGAAAGCTTGTCGTCAGGCAATGGTTGACGCAGTAGAGGATATGGGCAACCGGGAAACCTTCAAAGGCTATGGCCCCGAACAGGGTTATCTCTGGTTGCGCGAAAAAATTGCTCAACAGGATTTTCAAGCCAGAGGTTGTGATATTGATGCCTCGGAAATCTTCATCTCCGATGGGTCTAAGTGCGATACAGGCAACATTCTCGATATTTTTGGCAAAAATAACAAAATTGCGGTAACAGACCCCGTATATCCCGTTTATGTGGATACGAATGTGATGGCAGGTAACACAGGGGAAGTTAACGAAAAGGGCGAATATGAGGGGTTGGTTTATCTTCCCATCTCAGCAGAAAACGATTTTTCGGCGCAACTTCCGGGGGAAAAAGTTGATTTAATTTATCTTTGTTTTCCGAATAATCCCACGGGGGCTACTGCGACGAAGGAAGACTTACAAAAGTGGGTGAATTACGCTCAAGAAAATAATGCTATTATTCTCTTTGATGCGGCGTATGAGGCATTTATTACGGATGAAAGTCTGCCTCATTCCATTTATGAAATTGAAGGGGCAAAAAATTGTGCGATTGAGTTTCGTTCTTTC
The DNA here is from genome assembly GCA_000380225.1 of filamentous cyanobacterium ESFC-1. Taxonomy (GTDB): domain Bacteria; phylum Cyanobacteriota; class Cyanobacteriia; order Cyanobacteriales; family Spirulinaceae; genus Jaaginema. The sequence goes on along the minus strand of KB904821.1, from coordinate 5,317,660 downwards.
TCGAAAAATGCGGGCTTTACCGGGACTCGTTGCGCGTTGACGGTGGTTCCTAAAACCTTGATGGCTAAGGCTGCCGATGGCTCAGATGTGGACTTATGGAAACTCTGGAATCGCCGCCAATCAACGAAGTTTAACGGGGTTTCTTATGTTATTCAACGGGGTGCAGAGGCGGTTTATTCTGAAGCCGGACAAGCCCAAGTGCAGGATTTGGTTAGTTTTTATTTAGAAAATGCCAAGATTATTCGCGAACAATTAACGGCGGCAGGTTTTACGGTTTATGGTGGTAAAAATGCCCCCTATATTTGGGTGCAAACACCTCATAATTTATCGAGTTGGGACTTTTTTGATAAATTATTACATACTTGTAATGTTGTCGGCACTCCTGGGTCTGGTTTTGGGGCTGCGGGAGAGGGCTATTTCCGCATTTCGGCGTTTAATAGTCGTGCTAATGTAGAAGAAGCGATGAAGCGCATTACGGCTAAGTTTCAGGTGTAATTTATTGTTTTAGAAGTTAAACAACTAAACCCCGGTTTTCTGGAAAAACTGGGGTTTTGGGTCATGGGTTAGGATATTTAGCGGGTTGTTAGCCCTCACCCCAAACCCCTCTCCCACAGGGAGAGGGGCTTATTGTTGAAAGTGAAATGAAATGTAACCATGTTTTACTGTAGCGTTATCATCCTAATTGCCTACAAGTAAACTATTGATAGTCGGGTTAAAATTGCAGAGGACAAAATGAAAGAGCCTCGTTTGATTACTTTAGCGCAACAGGGAGATGAACAGGCGATCGCGACTCTCTTGAATCGTTTTCTCGCTCATAAACAGATTACAGTAAGGGTGCGATCGCACCCAGAGTTTTTAGATATTGCGGTAGAATCTGCGGGAGGATGCGATCGCGAGACGATTCTAATTTTGTGCGATCGCGCTTTACTTAAACTCCAGCTTTCTATACTCAAAATACGCTTGTCTACTTCTGAATGGCAAGTTATTTTCAAGCCGGGTGATTATACTGGTCAACGACCCACATTAACTCAATCTAAAAGTAAGGCTATTGCTTCAACTTCTCAAGATAAGTTAGGTTTTTGGCAATTTTTAAACCAGTTTCCTGTAAATTCCCTTGATGCTGAAGCCTATAAAAATTTAAGTGCAGGGTTGCTTTTAGCAATTTTACTCATGAGTTTTGCCCAAACTCATTTTATTTTTAGTTATCTTACCACTATTATTCATGAGTTGGGTCACGCTGCCGCAGGTTGGCTGTTTGCCTATCCTTCGATTCCGAGTTTTGATTTTATGTTTGGTGGTGGGGTTACTTTACGCAGCGAACAAGCCAGCAGTTTGATTATTATCATTTATCTCGCGATCGCCTGGCTTTTTTATCGCTATCGTCACAACCCTTTTACGATTAAGTTTTGCTTGGCTTTGACTTTCCTTTATACCTTTTGTCTAGTCACAAATTTGCATACCATTTTCATTATTTTTATGGGTCATGGTTGCGAATTGGTTTTCGCGGGTATCTTTGGTTATCGTGCCATGAGTGGTTATGGCTGTCGCTATGATATCGAGCGATTATTGTACGCAATGCTGTCCTTTTTTACCTTTTTGACCAATCTCGAATTAGCTTGGTTGGTTATCTTTGACCCGGAAATGCGATCGCTTTATGAAACAGGGAAAGGTGGGTTAATCGATAGTGATTTTGTCCGGTTAGCCAGGGATTATTTCGGAATTGGATTAACTGCAATGATGGTATATTTTGCCCTGATTTGCGGTTTGTCGATCATCGTGACTTGGGGAGTATATCGCTATCGTCGCGTCTGGCAATTGGGGCTGTTGCGTCTCGTTTCGGTTAAAGATACAGCTACGAAAACTTGACGAAATCGCTGTAAGCTGCATGAAACCAGCCTTTCACAAAATACTTGACATTTTATATTACTATATAGTAAATTATTGATATAAAGAAATTTACCCCAGAGAACTCTTATGATTTTTCGTCAACTCTTCGACCAAGACACCTGGACTTATACTTATTTAATCGCTGACCCCGAAACGAAAGAAGCGGCTTTAGTCGATCCGGTGATCGAACAAGTCGAAAGAGACTGGAAATTAATCCAAGAATTGGGCTTAAACCTGAAATATTGCCTAGAAACCCATATTCACGCCGATCATATCACGGGAACGGGCAAATTACGCGAGCTAACCGCTTGTCAGGGCATTGTACCCGAACAAGCAACGGCTGAATGTGCCGATCGCAAGATTCGCGATCGCGAAGTCGTGAAAGTTGGGAATATTGAAATTGAGGCGATCGCAACACCGGGTCACACCTCCTGTCACACCGCTTATCTCGTCAACGGAAATCACCTATTAACCGGGGATGCACTCTTTATTCGCGGTTGTGGACGCACAGACTTCCAACTCGGTAATCCGGGGGTACAGTATGACTCGATTACCCAACGATTATTCACCCTTCCCGACGCAACCTTAGTTTATCCCGGTCACGATTATCGCGGCCACACCGTTTCTACCATTGGGGAAGAAAAACAATTAAATCCCCGTTTTGCAGGTCATACGCGAGAACAATTTATTGAATTAATGAATAATTTAAACCTCCCCAATCCGAAGAAAATCATGGAAGCAGTTCCCGCTAATTCGGTTTGCGGTAAAGTTGCCAAATCTACTTCTGCATCTTAGACTCGTTCGACTATCTTCTAACATTAGCTAAGGGAAATTATGACCACAACAAAACAATCTGCTCAAATCAACCTCATTGATGCCCGTACTCTCAAAACCCTGATCGAGCGCAATAAAGCCGAAGTGATTGATGTGCGAGAACCCGGAGAATATGCAGGGGAACATATTCCCGGTGCAAAGTTAGTTCCCCTCTCAAAGTTTGACCCAAAAAAGATTCCCCATCGCGGTAACAAACAGGTTATTTTATATTGTCGTAGTGGCAATCGTTCAGCGCAAGCGGCTCAGAAATTACTGGCTTCTGGCTATTCTGAAGTAACTCATCTACAATGCGGTATTGGGTCTTGGAAAGAAGCAGGTTTTGAAACCATTGTCAACAAAAATGCGCCGATTAGTTTAATGCGCCAGGTGCAAATTGTCGCGGGAAGTTTGGTTTTAACCGGAACTTTATTAGGTGCATTTGTTTCCCCTTGGTTTCTCATTCTCAGTGGCTTTGTGGGTGGCGGTTTGACCATAGCCGGGATTACCGATACTTGCTTAATGGCGCGTTTATTGGCTAAACTGCCCTACAATCAACGCATTTAGTCTGTATTGTTCATAATGTTTCTGGTTATTTGATAAAGTCTAGTTCAGCAGCAGTAGGGGTAAAATTAAATTTTATCCTACTGCTTTTTTAGGGCAGATATTTATAGTATCAACTGCCTATATAGTAATTTTAAATAAGAACCGACAGCCCGCCCGCGGATTGAAATCCGGGGCTAATGTAACAAAGTCCGTTTTCACGGACTCAGAAAATTAAGCATGAATGTACGGAACTTAATTGGAATGACTATAGATTAAAAATCTAGGGTTAAACTTACAAAGTCTGCCGTCGCAGACTCTTAAGATTAAAGTCAATACTTGTAGGGTGGGTAATACTACCCCTGTCAAGGTGATAATTTGTATTGAGTCTATTGGGATCGTTGTTTGAAATTAGTTGGTTTATCCCGATGGTTGTGTGGGGGGACTAGCCCCCCCACGCCCCCAACAGTGCGCGTTCCCTTGCGCCTTACGGCGGCGCGGGGTCACACTGCCACTGGGGGCGTTACGCCGCCCCCAGACCCCTCGCGTAAGGGCGCACGGGGGTTACAAGTGAGTATCTTAACGGTAGAATCGGGGTTTTAGACACTTGAGTACACCTTGACAGGGCTGGGTGGGTAATACCCACCATTCTAAAGCGTAAAATGTAACTTTTTTGTCATTACAAAATAGGAAAAGTTAATATTTGTAGTGGATATCAGCCACCATATTTAATCTCAAAACCTTGTTTCATCAATAACGCTATATTTTTAACTTACTAAAAAGCTAAATTTATTAAATCGCAGCATGGTACAAAAACGCCTAAAACTCTCTCGCTATATCCCGATTTTGCAATGGGGATTGCATTACCAAGCCGCCGATTTAGTCGGAGATATAACAGCCGGAATTATCGTCACTAGCTTACTCATTCCCCAAAGTATGGCTTATGCAATGCTGGCTAATTTGCCACCTCAAATGGGCTTATATGCCAGCATTTTACCATTGTTGTTATATGGTATTTTTGGCAGTAGCAAAGGGTTAGCAGTGGGCCCTGCGGCTGTAGATTCTTTGATTGTGGGAGTCGGGTTACTTCAGTTTGCAACCCGCGACACGCTAGAGTTTTTCATGTTAGCCATTAGCTTGGCGATGTTGGTGGGTTTACTCCAAATTATCATGGGAGTATTGCGACTAGGTTTTATTGTTAACTTCTTAAGCTATCCGGTGCTTTCCGGGTTTCTCAATGCGGCGGCTTTGACGATTATTTTAAGTCAAATTAAACATATTTTTGGCGTACAGTTGCCCCGTAGCGATAACTTTTTTATCGGGATTTATAATTTAATTCAAAGTCTAGGTCAAACCAACCTAGTCACATTTCTGCTCGGTTTAGCCAGTATAGGTTTATTGTTATGGTTTCAACAAAACTTAGCGAATATTTTACAACGTCGCAATTTCAGCCCATCGGTTATTCTTCCCATTACCAAAGCGGGGCCATTAGCAATCGTAATTTTGGGGACACTAACAGCTTGGCTATTCAAATTAGACCAAGTTGCAGGGGTGAAAGTTGTGGGAGATATTCCCCAGGGTTTACCCGCTTTAGGATTGCCGAATTTGTCTGTAGAAATTATCCGCGAGTTGTTTCCTTTAGCTTTAATTTTAAGTTTAGTCGGCTTTGTTGAATGTATTGCGACGGCTAAATCTTTAGCGAGTAAACGGGGTCAAGATGTAGACGCAAACCAAGAATTAATGGCTTTGGGAATGGCGAATTTAGGGTCATCTGTAACGGGAGGATACCCGGTAGCAGGGGGTTTGAGTCGCTCGGTAGTGAATTTTTCGGCGGGTGCGAAAACGAATTTATCTTCGATAATTACGGCGGTTTTAATTGCAATTACGATTATTTTCTTAACGCCGTTGTTATATTATTTACCCCAAGCTTGTTTGGCTGCAATGATTATCGTGGCAATTTCTAAGTTGGTGACCCTTGAAACGGTGAAGTCTTTATGGCAGTATTATAAACCAGACGCAATTTCATTTTTAGCAACTTTGATTGTTGTCTTAGTCGCTGGCATTGAAACGGGTATTTTAGTGGGAGTTATGGTTTCAATTGGCTTGTATTTATTGCAAACCAGTCAGCCGCATTTTGCCGTCGTTGGACGGATTGGAGAAAGCGAGCATTTTCGGAATATTAACCGCCATGAGGTACAAACTTGCCCTCATGTTTTGGCAATTCGGGTAGATGAGAGTTTATATTTTGCCAATACGAAGGCGTTAGAAACCTATTTAATTCAAGCTGTTGCGAAAAATCCCGAAATCGAGCATTTATTATTAATCTGTAGCGGTATTAACTTTATCGATGGGAGTGCCTTGTCTACCCTGAAAAAGCTAATTGCAGATTTAGAAAGCCGCAATATCAAGTTTTATTTAGCAGAAGTGAAAGGCCCGGTGATGGATGGTTTACAACGGGGCGGATTTGTGGAATATTTAGGAAGCGATCGCGTCTTTTTATCGACAGATTGCGCGATGAAAGCATTAGAATGCGTCTGATGAGTTTCCCGTTGATTATTACCCAACCGCAAATCAACCCCGAAGATTTAGCCGAAGTCCAGGCTTATAAACAATCCCTCCACAAAGCCATTCAAAATGCACCCCCACTTCCCGACGAAACCCTAGCCAGGGCGATCGCGTTGCGGCATAATTTGAGTAAAGCCCCGTTTGTCTCTCCTCCTCACCCCGAAGCCCAAAATCGCCTCATTTCGACGGGTAACGGGGAAATTAACCTCCACATTATCACCCCCGAAACGGTTAAGGGCATTTACCTCGATATCCACGGAGGAGGCTGGGTGGTGGGTAACGCAACCATGAGCGATCGCATTAAACTAGAAATGGCAAAAACCGCCCAAGTTGCTGTTGTGAGCATTGAATATCGTCTCGCTCCAGAATACCCCTATCCTACCCCTATAGACGATTGTGAGGCGGCTGCGCTGTGGTTAATCAACAACGCGCGATCGGAGTTTGGCACAGAAAAGCTTATTATTGGGGGAGAATCGGCTGGAGCGCATTTAGCCGTTATGACGTTGTTGCGTCTGCGCGATCGCCATTCTGCCTTAGATCGCATTCTCGGCGCTAACTTATTTTACGGCGTTTACGACTTATCCGGTAGTCCCAGTTGGCGACAAGGCAACGATAAGGATAATTTTGACCTCACCCCAACCAAGATGGAATGGTATGTTTCGACGTTTTTAGAAGGAATACCCCCTCAAATGCGCCGCAATGGGTCTTATTCTCCCCTTTACGCCGACTTACACCAAATGCCGCCTGCTCTCTTTACTGTAAGCGACACTGACATTCTGCGAGATGATAGCTTATTCATTGCAACTCGCTGGGCTGCTGCGGGAAGTGAAGCCGAGTTGGTAGTGTATCCAGAATTACCCCATGGTTTTACTTTACTGCCTTTGGCGATCGCGAAACAAGCCAATGGGCGATCGCGCGAATTTGTACGTCGTTTGCTTCAGACAGATTAATCCTCTTCCAACTCTGACTGTAACTGCGATATTTGCTCAATCGTTAAACCCGTCACTTCGGCAATTTGAGCGATTTCCATCCCCAGTTTCAGCAAGTTTCTAGCAACTTCAGATTTACCTTCGGCTTTACCTCTGGCTTCTCCTTGCTGGAAAATGTCTTGATAAATTACAGATTCTCTCATTATTCCTGTCCTCAATACTTGTTGAATCAAGGCTCTCTCTAATACTAACCCAGCCAATATCCCCGTAGAGGCAAATATATCGTTTTTTTGGGTGCGATCGCCAATCATTTCCACTCGTTCTGCTACAGTTTGTAATGTAGTAGCGCGATCGCTCGTTTGAGCCAACACTGCAAAAGGGAGTAATCCCGGTGTATTGAGAAACAAATCCACAGGTTGCTCCCACAAACGAATCACCTCAAAATGATGACGCAGATTCGGCAATTCAAACAGGGTTTGATACACTAATGGCGAAGTAGATTGTCGCAAATAAACGACCACTTGACGCATCGTTTTTTGGGGAAAACGACGATACACCCGCAAACGATAATCAGCCATACGAAAAGGAATTTCTGCGTCGGGTTGCGTCTGAAATTCGACGTGCAATACCACCCTTTCCGACTGAAGTAAAATCAACGCATCAGCCCGTAAAGGCTGTAGGGATAATTCCGTGGGACTCAAGCGAGTCAGTGTAATAGATTCACCCAACAGCCAAGACGCAATATCAGCACTAAAACGCTCGCTGAGATAGCGACAAACATTATCAAACATCAGTGTATCATTAGTATAAGTCGCCCCAAAGATTAAGCTTTCATTTAACAACACACCCTAGCTATTTTCTGCGTCAATTTCCTTTAATAAAGAAGTAGCCAGGGTATAAAGTTCTTGATGACAATGGCCGTTACTTGCCATTAAACCACCCCATTGGGATACATCGTCATTATTGTAAGTTAAGTTTTCACCCTCAAAACTGGTAAAACTTCCCCCGGCTTCGGTGAGGATTAATTCCGGTGCAGCAAAATCCCAATCTTTCGGGGCAGATTTACCCGAAAGCGAGATATAAACATCACATTGCTGCTCAACAATCGTCGTGATTTTCCCCCCAACGCTGCCCATATAATTACGCTCTTTAAACGGGATACGACTTAACATTTCATTGAGGCGTTTATCCCGGTGACTACGACTCGCAACTAAACTTAAATCCTCAATTTTATCGCGAGCAGAAACCTGTATTTTTTTAATCTCTCCCTCGCGAGTTTCTACATAGCAGCCCTGACCTTTCACCGCATAATAAAGCTTCCCGGCTTCAGGAATCACAACCACCGTTAACATCGGGCGTTTTTGATAAGTTAAAGCCAGGTGAATTGCATACTCTCCCGTCTTTTCAATAAAATCCCGCGTCCCGTCAAGGGGGTCAATAATCCACACCCAATCTTTAGCAATTGCTTTCTGAGCTTGCTTATAAGTTTCTTCGCTCAAATAGCCAAAGTCTTCGTGACTGAGTTGGCTTTGTAATTGTTCGAGAATATAATGATTAGCCGCTAAATCCGCCGAAGTAACCGGGCCATCTTTTTTATCTGTAACTTCAATATCGCCGCGATAATAAGTATGAAGAATATCCGCCGCACCCCAACCGACTTGTTTAGTTACTACGAGGATTTCATTTAAGGCTTCTATTTGATTTTCTGCTAATAATTTAACCATGGGACTCAGAATAAATAAAGCAATATTTTATATTACTGTAAGTTAGTCATTAGTCTTTTGTCATTCGTCATTTGTCCTCAAAAGCTCACCACTCTCACCACCTCCTTGTCCCAAAAACCTGACAAGCCTTCGCTGCAACTTGACTCGCAGACTGCAACGCCGCGATAAAATCTTGTTGCAGGATAAAATAACAAAAAGCGCCGTGGAAGATGTCTCCCGCACCCAAAGTATCTACCACCTCAACCGCCGCTACTTCGACCCGGCCAGCGCCATTTTTCGTGCGGTAGAGGATAGGTTTTCCGCCTTGGGTAATGGCTAAATTAGGAATCCCCAGAGATGCGAGATAGTCAAAAACTTGCTCGCTTGTAGTGCAGTCTGGGGGGTAGAAATTCGCCGAACATAAGGCATAATCAGCATAAGTCAGCACCGTCTCGAAACCCGGTTTCCAGCTTCCCCCATCAATCACAATGGGAATTTGGCGTTTTTTGGCGTGTTGAGCAATTTCGTGACTCGCAGCCATTTGATGACCGTCAATGAGCAAAATGTCGATTTTGTCAAGTAAATCGGGAGATAAATCGACGGTTGCTTGTAACTTTTTAGCATTAATACACACCAAGGCGCGATCGCCCGTGGCCGCAGTGACCATAATCGAGGAAACAGAAGGGGATTCCGTCGCATCTGGCGTTAAATCGGTAATTTGCACCCCCTGAAGGCTTAAATCGTTGCGAATCAAGCTACTGTTAGGGTGTTGTCCCATGGCCGCACAAAGTTGGGCTGTCCCTCCCAAGCGGGAAAAGGTAACGGCTGCATTGGTCGCTGGGCCTCCGGCTGCACTTGTCTCATCGAGCGCCGTAATCTTCTCGTTGGGTTGCGGTAAACCTTCGACTAAGTAAATTATATCTAGAGTCGATAAACCAATAAATAATCCGTTGGGAGACATTTAGAATTATGAGTTATGAGTGATGAATTACGAATTGATGCTATCAGAGATTTTTAAATTATGAGTGATGAATTGATATAGCAATTCCAAATAAAAACCAGCAGCCCCTCTCGGAGTGGGAGAGGGGTTTGGGGTGAGGGCGGTTCAGGGAGAATACAATACCTTTATTGGGAGATGACTGTACGGAAACTAATTGTAATGACTATATTACTTGAAATATAGCCCGCCCGCAGATTAAAATCTGGGGCTAACAGTAACCAAGTCCGCTTTCACAGACTCAACTCATCAAGTTAATGTCTGAAATTTAATTGGATTGACTATGAAATTGACAAAACATCAACGGGAGATTGGGCAGGGAAACCCAGCCCCTACTTAGCAAAAAACATGATATTGAATTGTTACCAATAACCAATAACCACTAACAAAACAATGACCGATTCAAAAACTTTGTATATCGTAGGTACACCCTTGGGAAACCTTGAAGATATGACCTTTCGTGCTATTCGGATATTAAAAGAAGTCGATATTATTGCTGCTGAAGATACCCGTCACACCGGGAAACTTTTACAACATTTCCAAATCGAAACTCCCCAAATCAGCTATTACGAACATAATGCGAATAGACGCACACCAGAGCTAATTCAAAAACTCGAAAAAGGAGACGCGATCGCCCTCGTAACCGATGCAGGAATGCCCGCTATTTCTGACCCCGGTTATGAGTTAGTCAAAGCCTGTGCAGCAGCCCAAATTAATGTCATTCCCATTCCCGGTGCAACTGCCGCGATGACGGCTTTAGCGGCTTCTGGAATTGAGAGCGATCGCTTTATTTTTGAAGGCTTTTTACCCACAAAAAATAAAGAAAGAAAAGCCCGTTTACAACAAATCCAAAGAGAGACGCGATCGCTCATTTTCTACGAAGCCCCCCACCGCGTCTTACAAACTTTAACCGATTTTGTAGACATTTTCGGTCAAAATAGACCCATAGTTTTAGCCAGAGAATTGACAAAAATGCACGAACAATTCTGGCGAGGCACAATCGGAGAAGCTATTTCTTATTATCAAGAAAACACTCCCAAAGGCGAATTTACCCTAATTGTTGCCGGAGGGGATGCAGCAACACAAATGGCACTCACTGAAGACCAACTGAAGTTAGAACTACAGAAATTAATAGCAGAAGGAATGTCGCGATCGCAAGCCAGTCGTCACCTCGCTCAAGTCACCGCCATTCCTCGCCGTGAATTGTATCAGTTGGCCTTAGCAATTGAGGAATAAAGCCGACAAATTTTACGACAAACGATTAAGCCAGCATACTGCTAAAGAAATCAATCGTCTCCTTCAACGCCGCCACAAAATTATCAATTTCTTCGGTGGAGTTGTAAAAATACAAACTTGCCCTCGCACTCCCGGAAACGTCCAAAATGCGGTGTAGAGGCTGCGTACAATGGTGTCCAGACCGAATCGCTACCCCTTCGCTGTCCAAGAGGGTAGAAACGTCACTGGCGGCGAGTCCTTCAACATTGAAAGCAGCGAGGGCGGCGCGATTATCCCCGGTTGCGTTGGGTTTAGGGCCATATAAGCGCAGTTTCGGTACATCTGCCAACTTCGCGAACAAATAACGAGTCAATTCCACTTCGTAGGCGTGAATCTTGTCCATGCCGATATTACTAAGATAATCGACAGCAGCACCGAGGGCGATCGCCTCCCCGATGGCCGGAGTCCCCGCTTCAAACTTGTGAGGCAACTCCGCATAGGTAGAATGGTCAAGAAAGACATCCTGAATCATCTCACCACCCCCCATAAACGGCGGCATTTCCTGTAAAATTTCCAATTTGCCGTATAAAAAGCCGATTCCCGTCGGCGCACACATCTTATGGCCCGAAGCCACCAACCAATCACAATCCATCGCCTGGACATCAATCGGCAAATGCGGCACACTTTGACAAGCATCCACTAAAACTTTCGCGCCATATTGGTGAGCAAGGGGGATAATCTGCTCAACCGGATTAACACAGCCCAAAGTATTCGACACATGAACCAAAGCAACTAATTTGGTACGATTCGAGAGTAAAGACTGAAAATGCTCGAAATCTAAGTCCTCATCTTCACTGATTTGAACGTGCTTAATAATTGCGCCCGTTTTCTGGGCAATCATCTGCCAGGGAACTAAATTGCTGTGGTGTTCCATCACCGATAGAATAATCTCATCCCCCGCGTGGAGATTGTGCAAACCCCAACTATACGCCACCAGATTAATCGCTTCACTGGCATTGCGGGTAAACACAATCTCATCCCGCGAAGCCGCATTGACAAACCGAGCAACCTTATCTCGCGCCCCTTCATACGCCTCTGTCGCCCGGACACTGAGGCTATGTGCGCCGCGATGCACATTGGCGTTGTCCTGCTGGTAATAATCCCGCAGGGCATTGAGGACAGCTAACGGCTTTTGGGAAGTTGCCGCGCTATCAAAGTAAATTAAAGGTTTCTCATGGACGTTTTGACTCAGAATCGGAAAGTCTTGACGCACCTGATTAGCAAGAGAAATAGTTTGCGTAAGAGTCATAGCTTGGTTGTTTGTTATTTGTTATTAGTTATTGGTTATTTGTTGTTGGTCAGAGGAATTATGAATTTGGAGTGATGAATTATGAATTGTTTTGGGTTGTCGCTTTTATTCCCTCAATTGGTCACTGGTCACTGCCTACTGCCCAAAAAACTGATGACTGATGACTGTTGACTGATGACTGAAAAAGGGCATCGCCCACCATTTCTAACATCTGAATTTTTACCTGATATCTTGAAACCAAAATATTGAAGACTGAAGCTATATCTCTCAACTTAATCTACAAGATTCAACAATTGAGATGGTAGGCATTGCCCACCCTACATCTCCCTCAATTGGTAATTGGTCATTGGTCATTGATAATTTTTCCCCCTTCTCACTCCTCTCCCGGCTTAATATTGGACGGGGAAACCCCGCCCCTACAAACCGATTGCCGATTGCCCACTGCCCAAAAACCTACTGCCCACTGCCTAAGACCTACTGCCTAAAAAACTGATGACTGATGACTGTTGACTGATAACTGAAAAAGCCTACTGCCTCTTACTCATACGTCCGACAAGCCACACATTGAGCCAATCGCTTCCGCAAAGAGAGAATGGGAACGCGGTTGAGAATTTCGGCGGCAAAAGCATCTAAAAGCAGACTACGAGCGCTATCAGCATTAATCCCGCGACTTTGTAGATAAAATAACTCGTCAGCTTCAATTTGGCTGATGGTTGCGCCGTGGGTACATTTGACGTTATCGGCGGTGATTTGTAGTTGCGGTTTGGTGTCTACTCGCGCCTTCGGGGAAAGGAGGAGGTTACGGTTGAGTTGGGCCGCATTGGTCAGTTGGGCGTTTTGGGGGACGTACACCTTACCGTTAAAGATGGCATGGGCTGTATCGTCAATAACGCACTTATGCAACTGGTCGGTTTTGCCGTGGGGAAAATCAAGGGCAATCAGGCTGTGAGTATCGGCAGTTTGCTCTCGTCCGGCAATAGTTAAACCGTTGAGAGTCGTTTCGGTTTGCTCTCCTTGTTGCCACACTTCCAAGTTATGCCGCGACAGTTTTGCCCCCAAAGACAAAGCATTACAGGTATAACGACTGCTGCGATGTTGGGCAACCGCCGTTTTACCAATGTGGAAACCGTCGCCGCTTTCTCGTTGGTTGCGGGTATGGTTAATTTGGGCGTTTTCTTCGAGCCAAATCTCGGTGACGGCATTCGTCCAGTAAGGCGTATTGCCGGTTTGGTCGGGACAGCCGGGGGTAACGGCGGCGTAGTGTTCGACGATTTCTAAGCTAGAGCTGGGTTCGGCAATTATCGCGGCTCTCGGTGAAGTTAAAATAACCTCATCTTCAACGACTGTGACAAAGAGTAGATGTAAGGGTTGCTCGACAATGACATCCTGAGCTAACCAAACCATGGCAACATCAGGAAAACCCACCGTATTGAGGGCGGTAAAGACTTCATTCGCCCCTTCAATATGAGCAAAATATTTAACTAATTTGAGGCTTTGTTCGACGGGGAGTTGTGCCAAATTGCCCACAAAAATACCTTCAGGTAATGCCGTGAGATTAGACAACTCTGGTGTAAAGCGGCCATTGACAAAAACAGCCTGGCTGGTGGCGGCTTCGGGTATAGTTAAGAGTTCGATATCTGGGGCATTAAGCTGGACGGTAGGGGCAGCAGTAAAGGTATGTTGCTGTAAGTCAGAAAGGTTAGTAAATCGCCATTCTTCGTCTTTACGAATCGGCATTCGCTGTTTGGTGACGTTATAGGCGGCCCGTTGGCGCAATTCTTGTAACCAGCCTGCGATTTCGGAGTGAGAGCGAACTTTTTGGCCTTCGAGAAGACGCAGCAAGTCCTTGAGATAGGCATTGCCGCGATCGCCCTCTCCGGTAGAAGGTAAGATAGGATTTAAGGCAGCTTCAACAACCATTTAGGCGCTCACCTCCGCCGTTTCGGGGCTTTCTTCATCTAAAAATTCGTAACCGCGATTTTCCAGTTCGAGGGCAAGTTCTTTCCCACCACTGGTAGCAATGGTTCCATCGCGCATTACATGAACATAATCCGGTTCAATATAGTTGAGCAAGCGTTGATAGTGGGTGATCATCACCATAGCATTCTCCTCAGTTGCAAGCTGGTTTACACCGTTGGCCACTATTTTCAGCGCGTCGATGTCTAAACCGGAGTCGGTTTCGTCGAGGATACCTAGAGTCGGTTCGAGGAGTGCCATTTGCAGGATTTCGTTGCGCTTTTTCTCCCCGCCCGAAAAGCCCTCGTTGACGCTACGATTCAAAAAGCTGGCTTTCATTTGCACCACATCCAGCTTTTCTTCTACTAAGTCTTCAAAATCAAAAGCGTCTAATTCTTCTAATCCCGAATGTTTGCGGCGGGAATTATACGCCACGCGCAAAAAGTCAAGATTGCTCACCCCCGGAATTTCGAGAGGATATTGAAACGCCAGGAAAATGCCTTTAAGCGCTCTTTCTTCGGGTTCGAGTTCTAAAATATTTTCGCCTTGATAAATAATTTCGCCCCCCGTCACTTCATAATCGGGGTGTCCGGCTAAAACTTTAGAAAAGGTACTTTTACCCGAACCATTCCGCCCCATAATGGCGTGAATTTCTCCGGCTTTAATCTCTAAGTTAATGCCTTTGAGAATGGGCGTACCATCTACATTAGCGGTTAAGTTGCGAACCGATAAAATAACGGGACTGTTCTCTTTAATCATGCTTGTTGGTTATTGGTTGTTGGTTGTTGGTTGTTAGTTATTCACCGCAGTTAGTAGGGTGAGCGCGAAGCGTAACGCACCGAAATGCTGCTGCGACACATCTTAAACGGTGGGTTACGATTTTGCGCTTATTGCTGTCGAGAGTATCAGTTTTAGCGGCCTCGGCTGCTGCCGTGACACACCCTAAATGGCGGGTTACGGCGGATTCGTAGATTGCTGTCACAGCACAAGTTTTAGCCGCCTAACCCACCCTACATCTCTAATTACCTCAATGGGTAATTAGTAATTGGTCATTGGTCATTGACTATCCGACAGTGCCTTCGAGTTTGAGGCTGAGAAGCTTATCGGCTTCGGCGGCGAATTCCATCGGCAGTTGATTGAAGACATCTTTACAGAAACCACTAATCAACATCGAGATTGCGTCTTCTGCCGAAATCCCCCGTTGGGCGAAGAAAAACAGTTGGTCTTCACCGATTTTAGAAGTAGAGGCTTCGTGTTCGACTTTGGCAGTATTATTTTCCGCTTGGATATAGGGGAAGGTGTTGGCTTCGGCAGTGTCGCCAATCAGCATCGAATCACACTGAGAGTAGTTCCGCGCACCTTTGGCTTTTGGCCCCATTTTCACTAAGCCGCGATAGCTATTTTTCGAGCCACCCGCCGAAATCCCTTTGGAAATAATCGTGCTTTTGGTGTTGCGCCCGATATGCACCATTTTAGTTCCGGTGTCGGCTTGTTGCTTGTTGTTGGTTAGGGCAATGGAGTAAAACTCACCCACGGAGTTATCCCCCACTAATACGCAACTGGGATATTTCCAGGTAATCGCAGAACCCGTTTCGACTTGTGTCCAAGAGATTTTGGAGTTTACGCCTTTGCATAATCCTCTTTTGGTGACGAAGTTGTAAATCCCGCCTTTGCCGTTTTCATCGCCAGCAAACCAGTTTTGCACCGTGGAATATTTGATGTCGGCGTTGTCGAGGGCGACTAATTCGACGACGGCGGCGTGGAGTTGGTTGGTGTCGTACATGGGGGCGGTACAGCCTTCGAGGTAGCTCACGGATGCCCCTTCTTCGGCAACAATGAGGGTGCGCTCAAACTGCCCGGTATCCCCGTCGTTGATGCGGAAATAGGTGGACAATTCCATGGGGCAGGTTACGCCTTTGGGAATGTACACGAAAGAACCATCGCTGAATACGGCGGAGTTGAGGGCGGTGAAGTAGTTATCTCCAACGGGAACGACGCTACCGAGGTATTTCTCGATGAGTTCGGGATAGTCGTGGACGGCTTCGGAAATTGAGCAGAAAATTACGCCATCTTCGGCGAGTTTTTCTTTGAAAGTTGTGCCAATGGAAACGCTGTCGAAAATTGCGTCTACGGCAACGTTGCTAAGGCGTTTTTGCTCGGAAAGGGGAATGCCGAGTTTTTCAAAGGTTTCGAGAAGGGTGGGGTCTACTTCGTCCAAGCTGTTGAGCTTTTCGTCTTTTTGCTTGGGGGCGGAGTAGTAGACGATGTTTTGATAATCGATGGGGGGATATTCGACATGAGGCCAAGCGGGTTCGGCCATTTCGAGCCAACGACGATAAGCCCGCAGCCGAAATTCGAGCATAAATTCTGGCTCTTTTTTCTTGGCGGAAATCAGGCGGATTACGTCTTCGCTGAGGCCGCGGGGCAGGGTATCTTTTTCAATATCGGTGATGAAACCGTATTTGTAAGGCTGATTGACTAAGGTTTTGACGGATGTAGAACTCATGAGGCTTTAGGGGGTTAATGCTGATTGTTTTTGTATGGTTTTTGGCCGAGGCTGTCGCAGGAGGTCAGCGATAAATGCCGATCGCGAGTCGAGCTTTGGGCTACTATAGTAAGTAATCAAGTAAAACAACAACGGTGTTGCTTAATTCTATTTTAGGCTACATTAACAACAAAGTTGTTGTCAAAGTACATTAAGAAATTATTTTTATTTGTCCCGCTTGAGAAATCCGACTGACCCCAAAGCCATGACAACGACCCCGCAAACTTCCACTAAACAAGATATTCTGCAACATTTATTAAAGCAGGATCGAGCCACGGCGCAAGAGTTAGCCGAAGCCTTGGAGATTAGCCCTCAAGCGACGAGGCGACATCTCAAGGATTTAGAAGCTGAAAATTTAATCGAACACGAATCCCTGCAAGTGGGTATGGGACGGCCCCAGCACTTTTATAAGCTTAGTCGTAAAGGGCGCGATCGCTTCCCCCATCGTTACAGCGAGTTTACGGTTTCTTTTCTCGATACCTTGGTCGAAACCGTGGGAGAGGAACAAGTCGGGGAGGTGTTGCGAAAACAATGGGAACGTAAAGCTCAAGTTTATCGCGATCGCCTGGGGGATGGATCGTTGCGCGATCGCGTGGCAAAATTAGTTAAACTGCGCCAAGACGAAGGCTATATGGCCGAGGTGCATCCCGTCGAGTCGGACGATACCACAGCACAATTTATTTTCACCGAACATAACTGTGCCATTTCCGAAGTCGCAGAGTCCTTCCCCACCGTATGCGGCCACGAATTAGAAATGTTTGATGCCATATTACCCGATTGCACCGTAGAACGCACCAATTGGCTCAACAATGGCGAACATCGCTGTGGTTATTTGATTCGGCAGCAAATTCAATGACCAATTACCAATTACCAATTGGGAAATTAGTCAGACTTTATAGGGTGACAAACCACAAATAACCAATAACTAATAACAAACAACTAACAACCAATAACAAACAACTAATAACTCATAACTGAAATGACTCAACCGCAACAACCCGGCGCACAATTTTTAACGGCTGAAGAATCGGCGGATGTGGATAAAGCGTTGTTGTCGTCTCCCGAAAAATTTTTAACCCGTCTAACCGTTTCTTCTTTACGATTACTCCAAATCATCGCCAAAGAATACGAAGTCCCCATCGAAAACTTAACCCACGAACAAATTATTGCTTGGTTTGAAAAAGACGGTAAAATTCGCCGCGAACAAGGCATAGAAGCCGCAACCTTAAAATGGTAATCTCTTGTTTAGTCTCAAATTTTTTCTAAACTAAACGCCAACTTAATTGTTGATAAAATCCGTTTAAGCACTCGTTATTGTAATACCGATTAATTGTCAGAAACGACAGTGGGGGCGTATCGAATTTGTCACGCAAACAACGGTGAATCAAGGTATTATCCATCCCGTTGCATTTCCTGATGTTGCTGTTGCTGTGCATCAATTCGTCAGTATTCCCAGTCAAAGCTAAAGCCCTTACGACGGAACGGATAATAACTTTTTGAATTTCCGCATAAACCGCTTTTGAAACGACGGACGATAATCGTAAAAACTATGCTGCACGATTAAATCGGCGGCAACATTACGAATCAGATAAGGAGGGTGTTGTAGGGGAAATTCTATGGCTTCTGCACCGACTTCGTTAAAGCGACTTTCTTCGTTAAAAGTATGGGTTGCTTCT
Organism: filamentous cyanobacterium ESFC-1; assembly: GCA_000380225.1. GTDB lineage: Bacteria > Cyanobacteriota > Cyanobacteriia > Cyanobacteriales > Spirulinaceae > Jaaginema. Next base: position 5,299,525 of record KB904821.1, on the reverse strand, counting down.
TCGGTATGACCCAAGTTGGTAATTAAATTAACTTTCGGAATAATCGACAAACCATTATTAATAAAATTACAGAATGTCCATTGATAATCCCACCAATCGGGAACGCCGCCATCTTGCGTTTTATCTACTGTTTCTTGAGCTAACAAGCTCCAAATTTTAATCGAATAGTCATCAATTAAAACATCTTTAAGCAAGTTTTTCTGTTTGATTTCCGCCCAATCTTTCAACTCAAAATCAAACCATTGCCAAGCTCGTCGCCAACTGGCCCAACCCCAACATATACTGTAGCGAGAGAAATAATAACTATCATCAATTTGCTCTTGACCAAATAACAAGTTTGTGCCGCAAATCGTCGCAACTCGCTCGTCATCGCGGTAACGCTGTAATAACTCCTCACAAAAGCGGAAAAAGCTCGGATGGGGTAAACAATCATCCTCTAAAACAATGGCTTCTTCCACTTGAGAAAACACCCAATCTAGCCCAGATGCGGGCCGCAAACCACACCCCAAGTTTTTCTCAGCATAGTTGGTATAGACTTCACAATCCCAATCTACTTGTGACGCGATCGCTCTTGTTTTAGCACATTTTTCCGCTTCTCCGGGCTTATCGGGTCGCGGCCCGTCGGCAATAATAAACAGTTTGGGGGGTTTGGCTTCCCGAATCGCCTCAAAAACCTTTTGAGTGGGGTCGGGACGATTAAAAATAATTAAAGCAACCGGAGTATTTAACTGCCAATGGGTCATGGGTGGTTGAAGTAACGATGTTTTTTCTAGTTTGGCTTATTCGAGAAACTGCGTCAAAGCTTTTAAGATTTGAACCAACCCACCAGGGTTAAAGCCTTGGTTTGACGCACAAAGATTGGCCAGGTTTGGGGGTAAAAAGCCCCGGCAATATAAGAAGCAACGGCTTGAGAAATAACAGTAGCAACTGCCGCCCCTGTTGCACCATATTTCTCAATGAATAAAAGATTTAAAACAACATTAACCACAGCACCAACAGAGGTAGTAGCCGCAGAAAACTTCATCAATCCTTCTGTCGTCAGCCAGGTTTCACGGGCTAACCCTAATGCGACAAAAATTCCCGCCCAAATACTAATCGTTAAAACCCCGGCAGCTTCGGCATATTGCGGCCCGTAAAATAAGTTAATGAAGTAAGGAGCAGTCAGGGTAATGCCAATGGCAAAAATATAACCTGTGGTGGCGACAAAGTTAAATATTTTTTGCAGTCGCTTATAGTATAGTTCTTCGCTAATTTCTTTAGCTTGTACAATGGAAGGAAAGACCGAGTTAATAATCGCTTGGGGAACAAAGTACCATAATTCTGAAATTTTTACGGCAACGGAATATACGCCAACCGCTTCAGTTCCTTTCATTTGACCGAGCATAACTTGATCGATTCGCATATAAATCATAATAACAATTCCCGATAAAATTAGCGGCCAACTATCTTTTAATAAAGTCTTAGCTCGTTCCCATCTCACCCGCCAAGCCCACACAGACCCGGTGCTTTTTTGATACACAAAAATCAAGCTAACTGAAGTAATGGCTTGTTCGACTGCAAGGGCAATTGCAAAGGCCAGTAAAGGGGCTTGAATTTGAATTAAAATAATTTTAACAACATTGATAAATATATAAGCAGAAGTCCGCGCCCAAACGGTATATTTCGATTGAACTTGGGACTGAAACCAATAATTAATAGAATCAAAAGCTTTGAAGCTTACGCCAGCACTCAGAATTGCTGTGACCCATAGAATTTCAGGTTTTCCGGGATTGAGAAAGTAAACCGCAGTAATGACTATCAGGTAGGTTGTCACACTAGAAATTGCTTTTAAAATAAAAGAAGTTCCTAGAGTTTCTTCTTTATTATCTGTATTTTTAGCTAAATCTCGGACAACAATTTGTTCGAGGCCGAGTTGGGCAATGGGGCCAAACAACCCCATCATTGCCCAAGCATAATTAATAACACCATAGCGTTCGGGAGCAAGGTAGCGAGCTACCCAGGCCCCGACCAAAAAGCCAAAGCCCATTTGAAAGATTTTTTCTGCAAATAACCAGGCGGTATTCCCGATAATCTTACGCAGATTAGGACTAATACGCTTGGGCAAATCAATAATTTTTTTGAGCATTTAAGCCTCAGTTTTTAACTTGGAAAGTTGAATAATAAATTATCGATAGGGAGCAGGAAGTTTTGGTTTTATCGGATAACTTGATACTTTGTTTTGAGAAGCTATCGTAGATGCATCTAAGCTGGTTCGTACTGCCACTACCATATACCAAAACCAAATACTTGTAACCCCAAGTAACCCAGTTTCAGTGAGGTTGGTCATCAGGATAAACGACAGAATCAATAAGGGCAAGCCAGCTTCTGGCATTTTAGCTTGATTCAAGTAGGTGACAGCTTTGGCGACACTAATGATAAAAGATAAGATAAACAGGATCAAACCTAAGTAACCTAAATCGCAAGCAATGTCCATGAAACCGTTATGAGAATGGGGTGGACGAAATTGGCTTTTTAGCACAATAACTTGACTGGCTGGGTCGTTTGCACCTCGCCACGCTTGCCAAAATCCCCCAATACCATAACCGAGTAAAGGCCGTTTGTTAATTTCTTTGATGATGAGCGGCCAAAAGTCTGTTCGTCCGGTTAAAGTTAAGTCTTTATTGAGGGTGTCAACGACAATGAATTCGAGGTTTTCTGTAACAACGATGGTCAAACAGATACTAAAAATTAAAAATAGTACCACTGAAACAAAAGCCCATTGTGCTGGCAATATTTTGGCAAAACCTAAATAAAACCATAAGGAAAATAAGCAGATAAAAATAACTTTTGCAGCACCACTTCCGCCCATATTCATCATAAATAAACTCAAGCAAACAATGAATAAAGATAAGCGGCGCTGCTTGGGATTATAGAGAGAATAAATAAACCAAAGTAAAGCAACAAATAACATTTGAAAGCAAAAATGATTTTTATGACCTAGAATCCCAATCCAAGCACCATTACCATCTTTCTTATTCATTAAAAAACTCAGAACTGCTAAAGCGAATCCCGACCAACGGGCCAGTTGGAAAATTCCTTTCCAGGTATATTGTTGACCAACATAGAAAGCAAAAAAGGCTATTTCTAAGTAAACAACAGCATATTTTAAGGTGATTTTAGGGGTGTCTGACCAAAAAGCGGAAATGAGAATTAAAAGTAAAAAGATTGAAATAAAAGGATCGCGAATAATTAAGGCTGAGAAGTTCTGAATAAGGTTGCGTAAGGTATAGCGAAAGCGGGGTGCAAGTAAGAGTAAGGCGAAGGCATAGATGCCGAGTTGTCCAACAACAGTGGGTGGTGTAACATGATGAACTAAAATAGTTCTGGGATGGAGCTTCGTTAAGGCATTAATCGCAACGCCCGATTCCCCGGCAATAATAATCAAAAAAGTACAAATATAAAGTTTTTCAAGTAAATCGGTGTATTTGTTGTTTTTACCGAGATAATTGAAAGCCACTAAGAAATAAATAACTCCGGCGGCAAATAAAAGAGCTAAAACTAAGGGGTCTTTGAGTAAAGCTTTCATGGTTAGGGAAGCACAACGCAATTAGCCAAAGTGTAACGCAGTCTTTAGGGGCGATCGCCTCCGTAAATTTCGCGATCGCCAGGTTAAAATTTAAGCAAGATTCCCCCTATTGACCGAAAAATCCCGCTTAATTCTGGCTTATCCCCAAACGCTACAACGCGAATTACTCTGACAATTTGCTAAATTGGCAATGAATCACAATGCGAAGGGCTTGGTTCTGCGTTCTATGAAGAAATGTAAAAGATGGGTAGCCAATAGTACAGTTTTAAGTGTCGCGATCGCGTTAGGACATCCTTTAGCCAGCATCGCTCAGTTGCCTAATTTCCCCCCTCCTGCCCCCGAAACACCCCTTTCCCCACCTCAACCCCTTAATCAGCCTTTTCTGCCCCCACAAATCGAAACCGTCCCCTTTACCGAACCGCCTGATTTCGTTTCTCCTTCCCCCGAAACCCCCCTCGATAATGTATATCTGTTGGGTGGGGGCGATCGCCTATCCATCGATATATTTGAAGTCCCGCAATATAGCGGCGTTTACCAAGTCCCCGTTGATGGTGTAATTTACTTCCCCCTGATCGGAGGCGTACAAGTCGGCGGCCTGACCATTCAACAAGCTTCCGAAGCCATCTCCGCCCAATACAGCGAATTTCTCAAACGGCCCCTCGTCACCATTCGTCTGCTCAATACCCGTCCCCTCAACATTTTTGTTTCCGGAGAAGTCGCCAACGCCGGAACCTTCACCATTGACCTCATCGGTGGCGCAGGAGACAACCCAGGCGTTCAGTTTCCCACCCTCGGCCAAGCCCTCAAAGAAGCCGGGGGCGTGATTCTCACCGCCGACTTGAGCAGTATTGAAGTTACCCGACGTTTAGCCCGAGGTGACACAGCCACTTATACCGTTGACCTCGAACAAATCCTGCAAAATGGCGCACAAGGACAAAACCTGGCGTTGCGAGACGGTGACTCGATTTATGTCCCCGCCGCCACCGACACAGACTTGAGAAACCTGCGCCGACTGGCTACCCTAGACTTTGCTGCCGATACTGCCGCCGGACGAACCGTTTCGGTAGTAGGAGAAGTCAACCGCCCCGGTTCTTACTACATTCAACTATCCTCCCCTGGGGTGCAATCGACCTTACCGACTGTAACCCGTGCTTTAGAAGAAGCGGGTGGTATTACCTCCCTTGCCGACGTACAAAATGTCCAAATTCGCCGTCCCACCAAATCGGGAACCGAACAACTGATCGCCATTAACTTATGGGAACTCCTGCAAACCGGAGATATTACCCAAGATACGGTTTTACAAGACGGCGACACGATTATTATTCCCGAAAACAACGAAATTTCTACTGCCGAAGCCACAGAACTGGCCACAGCCCGCTTTTCCCCCGATGCGATTCAAGTTAGCGTGATCGGGGAAGTTGACGATCCGGGTTTGGTGAACTTACCCCCCAATACCCCCATGAATCAAGCCTTGATGACGGCAGGCGGTTTTGAAGGTGCGCGGGCAGATAGCGATGTGGTGCGCCTGATTCGTTTAAACCCTGACGGTTCGGTGGTGAGTCGAGAAGTCCCATTCGACATCACCCAAGGGATTAACGAACAAAGTAACCCGTTACTTCGTAATAATGACATTATTGTGGTGGGTCGTAATCGCGGTACCGAATTTAACGACACGCTCAACAATCTTTTATCTTCGGGTGCAAGTGCATTAGCTTGGTTTTCAGTTCCCAATCGTATCTTTGGCATACTAGAGGTACTGGGTATTCTTGACTTGACTGATGATTAATTCTCGCTCTTAAATTTCACCGGATTTGCTCACAATTTTTACGAGACGACAGAAAAGGCATGGACACTGAACGCAATTATCCCACTTATCTTAGCCATCGACCCGCCCAATACCAAGAAGACGCGATCGCAACGCCAACTCAGACGAATCAAGTTCCCGCCCCTACGGACGGACAAACCTTGGATTTTGCTTGGCTGGTCGCTGTTGTTCGCCGTCGCATCGGGGTTATGGCCTTATCAACCATCCTTTTAAGTGGGGCCATTGGTAGTTTAATTGTCTGGAAAGCCAAAGATGCCGATGTCTTTTATGATGGCTCGTTTCAAGTCCTCGTCGAACCTGTCACCGCCGAAGGTCGTTTGGCGAAACTCTCTTTGCTGGCTCAAAGTGGTACAAGTATTGGGCCGGCAGAACTGACTAAAGTGGGGGTAGACCAAGCCGACTTGGTAGACTACGAAACCCAAATCCGCGTTTTAACCAGTCCGAAGATTATCAACCCCGTCTTGAAAGAGTTACAAGCCAAATACCCCGATATAAGCTATACCAACCTAGTCGGTAGCTTGCAACTCAACCGCATTAACTATGTCAAAGACGGGAAAGAAGTCGGAACCAAAATCTTAGAAGTCCACTATCGCAGCGATAATCCCGAACAGCTTGAGTTTGTTTTGGATGTTTTGGCTAAAGCTTATCTTCAATATTCTTTACAAGAGCGCCTTACCAGTTTGCGCCAAGGGATTCAATTCATTGACGAACAACTCCCGGAATTGCAACAACGGGTTGATACCTTTCAAGGTCAACTGCAAAATTTGCGGGAAGAATACGACATGAATTTTCCCCAACTCAGCGCCGAAACCTTAGCGGGACAACACAACTACATTGAACGCCAGCGTATTGATGTGCAGGCCCGACTCACCGAAGCCCAGGCTAACTACGAAAACCTGCGTCGTGCCGTTGAAAGCGGCAATCCTGTTGCCATCTTATCTCGCGATCCGAATAACATTTACAACGGTATTGTTAACCAGCTTTACAACGTCGAAGCCCAAATCGCTAACCAAAGCAGCACCTTTTTAGAAGATAGTCCTCCTCTCCAAGTGTTGCGGGAAAAACAAGCGAACTTAGAGCAAGTTCTCCAAGAGCAAGCCCTCAAAGCACAAGAGAACTTAGAAATTCAAATTCGCGACCTCGAAGCCCGCGAGCAATACCTTTCTCGTCAAGAACAGGAACTCGACCAAAAACTCGCCCGCTTTCCCAGTGTTTTACGGCGTTACTCGGATTTAGAGCGTAATGTTTTAGTGGCGACCGATAGTTTAAAAGCCTTTCTCGAAAAGCGGGAAGCCCTCAAACTAGACGCATCTCAACGAGAAATTCCTTGGGAACTAATTTCTCCCCCGGATTTGTGGCGGAATCCTCGCGGCATACCGCTACAATCGTCAGAAGTGGATTTGAAACGACAACTGGCGATCGCGATTGTTTTAAGTTTACTGCTCGGCGTAGGGATTGGCTTTATTACCGAAATTACCCACACGGTTTATCACACCCCCGACGAACTGAAAAACGGCACGAAACTCCCCTTGTTAGGGGCGATTCCCTTTTCTAAAGCCCTTCGCCAGCAGGAAAAACAAATCCGCAAACTGGCCGCGAATGCCCGTCACGGCGACAATCCGTTTTTGGCTTTACCCCAACCGGAACAAACCGCCAGCTTTTTAGAAGCTTTCCGTTCACTTTATACCAACATTAGTTTACTCGGCTCGAAGCAGCGGCCGGTGCGATCGCTGGTTGTGGGTTCAGCTACCCCGGACGATGGCAAATCGACTATCGCCCTCGAACTCGCTAAAACTGCCGCTAATATCGGTCAGCGTGTTCTCTTAGTCGATGCTGATTTACGTCGTCCGCAAATGCACTACCGTCTCGGCCTTACCAACGAACGAGGCTTGAGTGATGCCTTACAAAGCGACCTCAGCCTGAATGATGTGATTCAACAATCCCCCACCCAAAGCAACTTATTTGTTCTCAGTGGCGGTCAGATTCCCTTCGACCCTATCAAGTTACTGTCTTCCCAAAAAATGGCTCACTTGATGGAACAATTCCAAGGGTTTTTTGATTTAGTGATTTATAACACGCCGCCTTTGGTGGGTTTAGCGGATGCTAATTTACTCGCGTCTAACTCGGATGGCATTATTCTTGTTGCTCGTTTGGCCAAAACCGACCGAGCTTTAGTGAAGAAAGCCCTCGAAGGCTTAAATATTTCTGGTGCATCGGTGTTAGGAGTCGTTGCGAATGGGATGAAAGGCCATGCTTCTAACAACGACGCAATTTATCATCAAAATTATTATCAACCCCAGTTGATACAAGAAGAAGCCCCTAGTAATCCTCTGGCTTATCGCAACGATAATCTCTAAACCCTTGATGCGAAAAAGAGTGTGGTCTGCCCGGTTGGGTTAAAATTCAACCCCAGAAATTGGGGTTTTATAGCGCTACGGTAGAGCGTTGGGACATCATCCCCATTACCCCCAAATCAGCCCCTCTCCGCGTGGGAGAGGGGTTTTTCTTATTCCCTAATCTCCGACTGATTCTTCTGGCTCTAAACGATTCTTACGAGCTTCGAGCCAAATCGGAATCGCGATCGCGGCGACAATAACCAGTAACGCAGCAATCCCAAAATTCGCGACAATCTGCACCAAGGTTTTGAGGGGAATAAAGCGTCCTAGAAAGTAGGATAAAGACACCATAATCGAAGCCCACAATGCCGCACCCCCAAAATTACACAGTAAAAACTGAGGATAGGGCATTCCAGCAATTCCGGCGAGGGGCCCGGCGAAAACCCGTAACAAGGCCACAAATCGCCCAAAAAACACGGCTCTGGCGGCATTTTGACTAAACTGATCTTTAATTTCGTTAAGCTTTTTTTCAGGAATACGGAAAAAGCGACCTAACCGCAACAACAAGGGCCAACCGCCCCATTTACCAATCCAATAACCAAAATTATCACCGAGAACCGCACCACCAATCGCACTGGCTAATACCCACCAGTACCATAGTTCCCCACTTCCGGCGAGGAAACCCCCAACAATAGTGATGGTTTCGCCAGGAAGGGGAACTCCTGTATTTTCCAGAGCAATACCGATAAAGATAACCCAGTAACCGTATTGATGGGCAAGTTCCTGGATGTTCTCCAGTGACAGCAGCTCAAAAGACATCCAGCAGTCCCTTTACAAAGGTTTACTTCTTTTCATATTCTGACGCAGTTTAGGCAAAAGTGTCAATTTGCTTGTGTCTTGGGTCTTGGGCAGTAGGCAGTGGGCAGTAGGCAGTGGGCAGTGGGCAGTGGGCAGTGGGAAGAGGGGGAGGAGTGGGGAGAGGGGGAGGAGGTGGGGGGAAATTACCAATTACCAGTTACCAATTACCCATTGAGGGATTTGGGGAAACGGTACAAATAACCAATAACCAACAACCAATAACCAACAACCAACTTAACGTTCGACGATGACCCTCGCTCCCATTTCGATTTGCTCGAACATGGCTACAACGTCTTTGTTGTACATCCGCACGCAACCGTTAGAAGCCGCACGACCAATCGAAGATACTGTAGGCGTACCGTGGAAGCCGATAATACCGTTGGACATTTCGGCAAAGCCAATCCAGCGCAAACCCAGGGCGCTGTTGGGGCCGGGTTCTTTAATTTCGCCGGTCCAGGGACTTTGCCAAATCGGGTCTTCAATCATTTGGAATACTTGAAACTCCCCTGTGGGGGTGGGGGTCTGAGATGTACCAATGGCGACGGGATAGCTGGCCAGGACTTCATCACCTTGGTAAACGTACACCCGACGCTCGCCTAATCGCAACACCAAGTAGGTTTCGCTTTCGGGGAGATACAGCGAAGGGTCTCCTAGGGGGGGGATTTCGGGCAGGTTAGGAGAAGCAAATGCTAGGGCTTCCGTTGAGTTGGTTGTTTCAGAAGCCAGGGCTGTTGCTGGACTAAAACCACTGGTTAAAGCAAAAGCACCGACACTAATACAGAAAAGTTGCTTGACCCATGTCGTCATAATTTAACTCCTTACCCAAACGCGAATAAATGAAAGGTGAATGAACCCATAGTTTCAGAATAAACTTAAAAATTCCTGAAAGGGAGCGATCGCATCTTCTTTTTTTAATAACGCTGGGTTGGGTTAGATTTCCTGATTTTGTGATGAAGTTTTAACAAAACTATTGTAAAGTTTTGTTAAAGTGACGGTCGCGATCGCGCAATACGCCAACTTAAGAAAATGGTGGGAATCAACCCCACTACGATAATTGCCAAAGCCGGGGCTGAGGCTTCAATGAGGCGCTCATCGGCAGCATAGCGATACACTTGTACTGCCAGCGTATCGAAATTAAAGGGACGAATGGCATAAGTGGCGGGTAATTCTTTCATCACATCCACAAACACCAGCATCGCGGCGGTTAACAAGCCCCCGGACATCAACGGTGCATGGACTTTAATTAAGGTTCTACGGGGGTTGTAACCCAAGCTACGGGCCGCATCATCTAAACTGGGTTTAATCTTGCCTAGACTGGATTCTACGGTATTAAACGAAACCGTGAGAAAGCGCACCAAATAAGCGAAAATCAAAGCGGCAATGGTGCCACTAAGCAACAAACCTGTAGAGATGCCAAACAGCGATCGCATTAAGCCATCAATCCCATTATCCACCCGACCGGCTACGGGTAAAATGGCCACGGCGACCACAGTACCGGGAACAGCATAACCCATGGCTGCCGTTCGGGTGAGAAAGCCCATCATCAGGGTTGGGGTAAGCCGTTGACCGTAAGCCATGACTAAGGCCAAAATTACGGCTAAGGCGGCGGTAATACTGGCTAAAATCAAGCTGTGTTGGGAGAGTTGCCAAAAATCGCGATCGAAGGTTTGATCGGCGTTGGTAATGGTCATGTGCAGCAAGACCCCCATCGGCAGCAAAAAGCCCAGCAAAATGGGAATCGAACAACTCAAAGTTGCTAAAATGCCCCGCCATCCCGTGAGATGATAACTGCTGAGGGCTTGTTGCTGACTGCTGGTTTGATAATATTGGGCTTGTCGGCGCGATCGCCGCTCTAAAATAATCAAAGCAAAGACGAAAATCAGCAAACAAGCGGCCATTTGATAGGAGCCGATTTGATATTCTCCTCCTTGAGCAAACCAGCGATAAATCCCCACGGTAAAGGTCGGAATGCCGAAAAAGTCCACCGTCCCAAAATCGCTGAGGGCTTCCATTAACGCCAAAGAAACCCCGGCCATAATGGCAGGCCGCGCCAAGGGTAGTGCTACCTTGCGAAAGCTTTGCCACGGATTGCAACCGAGGGAGCGACTGGCTTCGAGGGTGCAAGCGGCTTGTTCGAGAAAGGCAACGCGGGCTAACAGGTACACATAGGGATACAGTACCAAAATCAGCATCGCGATCGCGCCCCCCATCGAGCGAATATCGGGAAACCAATAATCCTGTACCCTTTGCCAGCCAAAAAGCTGCCGCAGCCCACTTTGCACCGGGCCGTAGTATTCTAGAATTTCGGTATAGACATAAGCCAGCAGATAAGCTGGAGCCGCCAGAGGCAGTAGTAACGACCATTCAAAGGTTTTGCTACCGCGAAAACGACACATGGTTACCAGCCAGGCGTTCATCGTCCCGATCGCAAAAACCCCGATCCCCACGCCGACTGATAAAATCAATGAATTGATAATATATCCTGGTAACACCGTGGTAATGAGGTGTTGCCAAGTGCTGCCAGCATAAGCGAAAAAGCTGCTCATCACAATGACAATCGGGGTGGCGATAATCGTCGCGATCGCCCCCACCATCACAATCCAAAGATTGATTTTTAGCTTTGGCTTTCCCGTAGCTGCGAAAGATTTAAAAGAAAAAGCGGACAATTGGCCTGTAACTCCACAAAATTTATCTCAAAATTGATGAGAATTTCTTGCAAAAATTACTTTACTATAAATAATCGATAAAGCCAACCCCAAATCGCCATGAATCCTGATTCCTCAGTCATCTTGCAACTTGAAAACATTACCAAACAGTTTTCGTCGCAAACTGTGGCGGTGGATACGATTAATTTAAAATTACATCGAGGCGATCTCTTAGGACTTTTGGGCCCTTCCGGTTGTGGCAAAACTACCTTACTACGCTTGATTGCGGGCTTCGAGCAACCTCATGCTGGCTCGATTACGATCGACGGCAAGATGGCTGCCGGACAAAAACGCTGGATTCCGCCGGAAAAACGAGGCATCGGTATGGTTTTCCAAGATTATGCTTTATTTCCCCATCTCACCGTCGGGGATAATATTGCTTTTGGTTTGCGGAATACAGACCCGAAAATGAGTGATGCTGACCTCAAAAATCGCACTGCTGAAGCCTTGACTTTAGTCGGATTAGCCGGACTGCAAAAACGCTATCCTCATCAACTGTCTGGAGGACAACAGCAGCGCGTGGCTTTGGCTAGAGCGCTGGCACCCCGTCCGGCATTGGTGTTGCTCGATGAACCTTTGAGTAACTTAGATGTACAGGTGCGAGTGCGCTTGCGTCAAGAATTGCGAGACATCCTGAAAGCCGCAGGTGCTTCGGCGATTTTCGTCACCCACGACCAGGAAGAAGCCCTCTCGGTGTCCGATTGGGTGGCGGTGATGCGATTAGGCAAAATCGAGCAATTCGGTACGCCAGAGGCGATTTATCGCGAGCCTGCGTCAAGATTTGTAGCGGAGTTTGTGACCCAAGCTAATTTTATCACTGCCGATCGCGTGGGGGATGTTTGGAAAACGGAAATCGGTAGTTTTAAGCTCAATTTGAATACAGAAAGCGATCGCGTGGTGGTGATGATTCGTCAAGAAGATTTAAGGTTGCAAATCGATGAAACCAGTCCGATTGTGATTCGCGATCGCCAATTTCTCGGTCGCGAACATCGTTACTCTTTACAAACCCCATCAGGACAAGAAATCATCGCCCTCGATAATACCCTAAACCCGTTACCTGTGGGGTGTAAAGTCCAAGTTGCGATCGCACCATCAACTTTGCGATCGTTTCCCCTTTAGTTGCAGTTGTAGGTTGGGTTGAAGGACGAAACCCAACAAAGATAAGGGCTTAAAACATCTCTATGCGCGGGTTAGCCAACTTCTAAACTCACGCAACAACGCATTTTCCCCCATTGAGCCGCGACGCTGCAAAAACTGAAGTAAATCCGACTTGGTTAACACAGACAACACCTGAGAGCGCTCCTGTATTTCGTAAACACCCCCCCGCAGCACATAAATGGTTAAATCCTGGTTATCAAATCGCCAGACCTCGGCAATCCCAAGGGAAGCATAAATACCCAAACGGTCGAGGGAACTACTGGTAATGTCAATTTCTATCGCTAAGTCAGGTGAGGGGTCAACCTTGAGGTCAAAACTTAGCTGGCCGCGCACCACAGCTTCTTGGGTAATGTAGTAACATTCGTCAGGTTCGAGTCCCCGTTGTAAATCTTCTCGACTCCAAGTTGCAGACCCCAAACTGTAAATTTCTATCCCTAAAACGTCGGTAGTCGTTTCCACGAAGCGCCCTAACAAACGTTTGGTGACTTCATGTTCGGGTAAAGGAGTCATGATTTCCAGTTGACCGCGATCGTAAGTTAAGCGTTTACCGGAGGTTTGCGCGAGGTCTAATACTAGGGCTTGATAGGTTTGCCAGCGAATATTAGACAGGATGGTGCGGTTTATCGGGGGAGAGAGGGTGGGTGAGACGGTCATAATTGTTCGGCGTGAAAATGGCATTGTTCCCGAAGCGGACAATCCGTACAGCGCGGCTTTCTCGCGGTACAAACAAGCGCTCCCAAGTCCAGTAGCGTCAGATTCCACCGATCTGTATTAACATCGGGAGCGGCTTTTTCTGCTGTTTGCCATAATAACTTACAACGAGATTTGACGCGATCGCCCTCGAAACCAAAAAAACGCTCCAAAATCCGCGCAACGTTCGTATCAAGTACCGCAGCAGGCTCAGAAAACGCATTCGCGAGGATTGCCCTAGCCGAATATTTGCCGATTCCGGGTAATTGCAGCAAGCGCTTTTCCGAATTGGGAATTTTACCCCCATCTTGTTCTAGGATAATGCCCGCAGCTTGACATAAACGCTCGGCTCGAAAAAATAACCCCAAAGGCTGCAAAAGCGTCGCGACTTCTTCGACATTGGCTGTGGCTAAAGTTTCGAGGGTAGGATAACGATTGAGGAAGGCTTCGTAGACAGGAACAACCGCCGCCGCATCGGTTTTTTGTAGCAAGGATTCCGCTACGAAAATGTGATAAGGGTTGGTTGTTCTGCGCCAAGGAAAGCCCCGCAAGTTTTGAACAGCCCAAGCCCTGAGTTGACTGCGAAACCAAGCAATTTTGGCGGGTTTCAGGATTTTATTCGCGTCTTTGGGTTTAGTCGTTGCGTCGGTCATAAGTTTTCAAGCTGACTTATTAAAAAGTTTGATAATAATAAAGTATGGGATATTTAGAAACAAGCTAAACCATTATGGAAAAAATGAAATTTCATGAAGTGCTAGAAATTGCAGAATCTTTATCAGAAACTGAGCAAAATGATTTAGTAGAAATTCTCCAAAAAAGATTAGCTCAAAAGCGTCGCCAAGAAATTTCTGCTAATATTGCAACGGCTCACCGAGAATATGAACTTGGACAGACTGAAACAGTAACAGTTGAGGAATTAATGGCAGACTTGGAAGAATGAATTTAAGAACTGCATCATCTAGTATTTACAAACTCTTGAACCTCGTTCCTAGGTTATACCTGGGAACGAAAAAACAAGGCTCTGCCTTGATTAGGGCGATAGAGATGTTATTGAAAAAAACGTAGATTCGAGTTTACGTTCGAAATAAAAATGTTATAAGTCAAAGGGAGATTTAGTCAACCAGTTGTAGGTTGGGTTGAGGAACGAAACCCAACAAAGATAATGGGTTGTGTTGGGTTTCACTTCGTTCTACCCAACCTACGATATAACTTAAAAACATAAATTTAAAGCCCTAAAGGACTTACTACCAGCGAGTTTGTTCAACGATACCTTGTACAGTTTCGAGGGGGACACGGTAGAAATATTGGCGTTGGAATTGTTCTTCGGTGACGAGATCGAGAAACCTTTGAATACTGTTCGTAGTAAGCCCTTTAGGGCTGATATGATTATGTTTAATCTGGATATCTTCGGCGGTAGTCGTAATACTAAAACCCAAACTTTTTAGGGCTTCTAAACCCGCTTCGAGGGTGGGACGACTGAGGTTGAGTTTATCGCATAGTTGCGCCCAAGTAGCGCTTTCTTGGGTACGGCTGAGGTATTTGGCGATACCAAGGAGAGTCAGCCAAGTTTGTTCGGTTTCGCTAGTTTCGGGGTTAGAATAAGCTAGAGCAAGGGGTTTAATTTGTTTGGTGGCGCGATGATAAGCTTGGTGGAGTTGATCCCATTGGGAGGGACAATCAGCGAGTACAATAGAGTTGGAAGGAAGGTGATTGGGTTCTATTTCTTGACCTCGGAAATCGAGTAATTGCTCCTGTTTTATATTATCTAATTGATGATTTTCGAGACGAGATCGCACCGCAAGCAACCGCACTTCGTAGTCTTTACTGTAGGAATTGTAATCTAATTCCACCACCACATCACAAGGTTCGTTTTGGGGAATCTCGTTTTGGGGATGACCCCACCACACCCCCGGAAAACCTTGGGGATGGGTGTCATCTGCGAGTTTAAAAAAGGTGCGAATATATTTAACTTTTCTACCTGTAAAGTCTTGGATATTTTTATTCCAAACTCGGTCAAACCAGCAATTTTCGATCAGTAATTTGGGGACTGGATTGCCCATTCCGCAGGGTTCGAGGAGTTTTAATTCTCGAAATAAGTTCATGCCTAAATCGGCTACTGTGACTTTTAAATCGGCTTGTACTGTCGTGGTAACTTGACTGGGGTCGCCAATTTTTTGCCGTAATTGTTGGTTAATTCCGTCTCGAAATAACTCTAAGTTTTCGATGGGCAAACTCAATCCTGCGGCAAAGGGATGTCCGCCAAAACGGTGTAGTAAATGGGCTTGAGAGTGGACTAATTCGTATAAATCAATGTTATTGGCAGAACGGGCAGAACCTCTGCACATTTCGCCGTCAGTTTGCAATATAATGCAGGGACGACCGTATTCTTGGGCGATTTGACCCGCCACTAAACCCAAGACTCCCCCCGACCATTGCGGGTCATCGAGGACGATAACGCTAGTGGTGGAAAGGTCTACTTGTTCAAGTCTGCGTTTAACGGCTTCGGTGACGGTTTTTTGTAACTCTTTGCGGCGCGTATTGGCTAATTCGGTTTCCATAGCCAGGGTTTCGCAGCGCTGGGGGTCGCGACTGGTGAGCAATTCTACACAAAAACTCGCGTCTCCATGAATGCGACTGACGGCGTTAATCCGGGGGCCGATACCAAAGGAAATATCCGTGGGGCGATCGCCCGATCTTTGGCATAATTCCAATAACTTGGCGACTCCGGGCCGCGTGGGGTTACGGGTTTGCTGTTGTAGCTTTTGGATGCCTTGTTGCGCGAGATAACGACAATCGCCGCTTAACTGTACTAAATCGGCAATTAAGCCAATCGCGACTAAATCGAGTAAGTTTTCGCGGGGTTCTTGGGGAATATCCGGTAGGGTTTCATACAACGCCTCGACGAGTTTATAAGCCACTGCAACCCCGGAAAGGTGATACAGGGGATGAGACTCGGTGAAATAGCGGGGATTGATAATCGCGACGACTTCGGGACGTTCTGGAGGTAGGGTATGGTGATCGGTTACGATAATGTCTACCCCCAGACTGCGAGCATAGTCAATTTCGCTTAAATTCGTGCTTCCGGTGTCGCAAGTGACGATTAATCCGGTTCCTTGATTGGCTAACTTCTCAATGCCATCATTATTTAAGCCGTGGGACTCTTTAAAGCGATTGGGGATGTAATAATCCAGTTGCAAATATTGCGGGAAAAACTGCCCCAAGCCATCCCAAAGGACGCTGGTAGAGGTTACGCCATCGGCATCAAAATCGCCCCAAATCGTGACTTTTTCGCCAGTTTCACGGGCTTGCAGCAGTCTTCGTACCGCTTGCTTCATTTCCTGACCAAATTCAAAGGGGCTTTTGGGTTGATAGCAGCCCGGATCGAGAAAGCCCTGGAGCGTCTCTAAATCCTCAATCCCGCGTCGCCACAGTAGTTGCGCGGCAAATTTGCCCTTCGACTGCGGTACGGCTTGTTGAACGGCATTAAGTAACCATTGGGGCGGTTCGACTTCGGGGAGGAGTTGCCACACAGAGGAGTTTACAGCCATGGCGATCGCGTTTTGAAGGACAATTTCATTGTAGTTGTTTGTCATTCGTCATTGGTTCTTGGGATGGCGCTAGGTTCATGACTTGAGACTCAAAAAAATTCTTGGCTTCTCTAGAGAAACCAAGAACTTATCTACAACAAACCGTAAATTATCAGAAAGAGCGAAATTTAAGCTTTAAAACCCGACATTAAGCGTTTTTAGCAGAGCGCTTGCGTTTGACCACAGTACCCAACAAACCCAAAGCGACTAAACCAGCCACAGCACCAGGTTCAGGGACAGAAGTGGTACCTGCCAGTTTCCAGTCGGGCCCTTTGTAGGAGGAGCCTTTGCTGGTGACGCGGATGCTGCTAATGGCATCGGTTAAGCCCAAGTCGGCTAAGGAGACAGCCAGGGAACCCACTTTTTGAGAACCCCCAATTTCTTTCGTGTTGATGTCATAGCCCGCGTAATCCCAGTTTTTGGAGCTTAATTCGAGGAAATTACCAATTAAGTTTCCGGCGGTATCCAAGGCTTGAACGCCAATTTTACTGTTCATGCCCCGTTCCCATAACAAAATGTTGTCAATGGCTTTATCGAAGCTGAGATCAAGTTCAAATTTACCGCTATCTTCGGTGTCGATGATGTTGTTAAGGTTGGTTTTGCCCGCGTAAGCCCCAGTCCCCAAAGCGCTTAAGTTAGTGACGAGAGACGCTTCGCTCAGGGCTTCTTCTTTGACTCCAGTGGTGGCATTGTCGCCGATATCGGCACTGGCTGCACCACTATTGCCGCCAGTCCAGGCATCGTTTTGGTTGATTGTGCCTTTGGTGACGAAGGAGAAATCAGTGATTAATCTACCGTTCAACTCGATAGAATCGAGCCAGATATCGCCTGTGTCCGCGTTGCTTCCGGTAGCGGTGTAGTTGGTTGTGAAGGACGCGGCTTGAGCAGATGAGGCTAAACCTGCACACAAAGCGACTGCTGTTATACCTGCTTGGAGAGCCTTTTTCGAGTTGAACATGACTTTTTAAAACCTCTTTTGTTCCGTTGCTTACCTTCACTTTGCCTTAATCCCGAATGTCTGTCGATAGTTTTCGCAAGGCTTTACAGAAACTTCTTACTAGAATGGTCGTTCTTAAAAACTAATTAAACTTCCAAGGAAAAAAAAGCGGGTAAGAAAGGTTTATTGCCAAATCCGGATTTTACGGTCTTGGCTGGCACTCACTAAATATTTGCCATCTTCGCTAATGGCGATCGCGGTGACTTTACCGTTGGCTTCTTCGA
Source organism: filamentous cyanobacterium ESFC-1 (assembly GCA_000380225.1). Classification (GTDB taxonomy): domain Bacteria; phylum Cyanobacteriota; class Cyanobacteriia; order Cyanobacteriales; family Spirulinaceae; genus Jaaginema. The sequence continues at coordinate 5,281,580 of KB904821.1, read as the reverse complement.
GGGTTTTGAGTAGCTTTCCCGATTTGAGATGCCAGAGTTTAATGGTTTTATCGGCACTGCCACTGGCTAAAATGGTTCCTTGGGGATGTATGGCAACGGTTTCGACTTCGAGGTAGTGACCAAAAAGGTTGTGTAGGGCGGTTCCGGTTTCTATTTCCCAAATATTAACGGCGCGATCGCGACTACCGCTAATCAAAAATTGACTGTCTGGGCTAAATCCTAGAGAGTTCACATCTTTGTAATGACCGGTTAGAGTACGAGCAATTTCCCCGGTTTCCACATCCCAGAGTTTAATGGCTTGAAAGCCGCCACTGGCAATCCAACGATTATCGGGACTAATGGCGACGGAGTAAATGGGAAAGGATTGTTCAGCAAAGGATTTGAGGAGTTGACCTGTGCGCCAATCCCAAATGTTAATCGTACCATCGCGACTGCCACTAATGACCTGCTGACCGTTGGGGTTAAAGATAACGGAACTGGCGGCATCTTGATGGCGATTGAGGGAAACTTGGAGTTGTCCGGTGGCTAGGTTCCAAAGTTTCACGGTGCGATCGCGACTGGCACTTGCTAGGGTTTGACCGTCAGGACTAATATCTAAAGACAATACGGCAAATTTATGATCTGTAATGGTATAGCGAAGTTGAGCCGTAGCGACATCCCAGATTTGAATCGTACCATCATCATGGCCGCTGGCCAGGAAACGATTATCAGGACTAATGGCAAGGGCGCGAATGGGACTGGTGGTGGTGGCAAAAATCTCAACCTCTCCTAAATTTTGAAAGGGAAGCGCCGGAGGGGGTGGGGTTTCAGTCGCAAGAGTAACCGAGGTGGCCGGAACTTCGGGGGGGGGAGAGGATGACTGGGATTGAGCGAAAAACCAATAACCGCCTGCGATCGCGCCCACCCCAACAATTGCGCCCCCTAGCCCAATCGCCCATCGCGGCAGATATTGAATTTTACTGAAACGGTGTTTCATGGTTTTTACGGACTCAGGGGATGAAGGCGGCAAGCTTGATTTTCATTGTAGGCAAAAAAGATCGAAGCAACATCAATCCAGCTTGGGCCAAAACATTGAGCCTTGAGGGAGTTATGGTAGTTGTATCTTGCCTGCTCAAAAGAAGAGCAGCAAGCCATTATTTTGTTAGAGATGGAGTGGGTGTAGAAACATTCGCTTTCCCCTACATCCCTCCGCCGCGATCGCTCATTGATTGTCACGGATGCACTCATGGATTTTGTCTCTCGCTATTATCAGGTTGTCAGGTTGGCCTCAACGGGACAATCGAAAGTTACAGAACTCGCGATCGCGAAACAGTATTTTTTCCAAGTTTTCCCGGAAACAACTCGGCTGGAGCTTTTGAGCGATACCGAGATTCAAACCCGTCTATTTGAGCTTAGTTCTGATGCACCCCTAGCTCAATTATGCTTGCGTTGCTTTATTTCGTGGCAAATTGCTAAAGCTTGTCAGAATTTAGTGGCTCAGTTTGGCACAAATCACGGCTTTAGGGTTACCGATTTGTTGCCTTTGGTCCTCGATGACGACGGCAGGCTTTCGACTGGGGCTTATCAACCGTTAGGAGAGCAAATTCTCGCCAGTTATGATTCTCGTCGCGGCAGTCTGGCGGGTTGGGTACATTTACGGGTGAAGCATCATCGCGAGATTAACCGCTTTTTAAGTGAAAATGGGGTGTATTTAATCAGCGATTGGGCATTGCTCAACGATACGCAATCGCCACAACTCCAACGCATTTTAAGGGAGTTTCACCAACTCAGCCCCCTCGAAAGCGATCGCGCTGCTCAACTGCTATCGGGGTATCATCAAGTTTATCGTCAAGCCCGCTTGCAACAACGGCAGCATTTTGGGGCAGAAGCGAAGGTAAATCCCCGTTCTCGTTCGTTTAATCGTCGCTGTCAACCGCCCACTACACAACAGCTTCAGCAAATTGGCGAACTTTCAGAAATTGGGGCTTCTCCCGAACGGGTTTTGTCTCAATTGCAGACTTTAGCCAAATGGGTGCGAGAATATCGCTTACATCTTCGCAGTGGCTTGTTTCCGGTGCAATCCTTGGATGCTGCAAAGGAAACAGCGCGATCGCCCCTAGAACAGTTAGCGAGTCCTCAAACGGCAGAACCGGATTCAGAAACGCAGCAATTTTTAGAATTTTATCGCGATTTATTGCGAAATGGTTTAAAAAATGCCATTAATTTGACTCTGAAACAGCGTGTCAACCGCTTACAACGCCGTAAGCTCGATAAAAGCCCGGAATTTCTCAAAGGGTTACAACTGTTTCACTGTGAAAATCAATCCATGAGCGCGATCGCGCAACAACTTGGCTTCAAAGCCCAATACCAAGTGACGCGCCTCCTCAATCTTAAGGCGTTACGGGCAGATGTGCGCCAACAGTTGTTAACCGAACTCTTACAAAAAGTTCTCGACAAAGCTCAGGATTACCGCAGTCGCGATCGCCTCCAAGCCCTAGAAATGCGCGTAGAAGCAGTCCTGAGCGAACAAATCGATACCATCATCGAATCTGCCCAAACCGAAGCCGCCACCGCCAAAAAGTTCACCACTCAGAGTAATTTGTTCGCTCAACAACTTTGTGAAATTTTGGATCGTTGGAGGGGGTGATTCAGTTATCAGTTATCAGTTATCAGTCTCTAAGGGGCAGTAGGCAATCGGCAGTCGGCAGTCGGGGGGGAGGTGGGATGCAAGCCCCAGAAAGTGAGTCAGAAACTTTGGCCTAGATGGCAGACTCTAAAAAAGGCTCAACACTAGAA
>KB904821.1:5226890-5278705 GCA_000380225.1 filamentous cyanobacterium ESFC-1 | reverse complement strand
CAACAACCAACAACCAACAACCAACAACCAACAACCAACAACCAACAACCAACAACCAACAACCAACAACCAACAACCAACAACCAATAACAAAATTAAGCCTTAATTGCGACTCCGGCAATGTGGGGACTAACAACGGGAAAATCTAACTCAAAATGAGCATTTTGAACCGTTTGGAAGCCAGCATTTTCTAAGACTTTTTCGGTTTCGCGGTTGGGGTGACAGCGATCGAATAAAGCTTTCCAAATTGGGGCAATGCTGTCTTGTAATAAACGGGTTGTTGTACCGGAGTGGGCGGCAATATGTTCGAGAAAAACCAGTTTACCGCCGGGTTTGAGGACGCGCAGAATTTCTTGTAAACTGCGGTCAGGATCGCTCACGGAGCAAAGAACATGGGTACTGACGACGACATCCACGGTGCGATCGCCCAAAGGCAGATTTTCGGCTGTACCTTGATGTAGTTCGATGTTATTAAATCCTTGGCGTTGGGCTTCTTCTTTGAGGTAATTGTGCATAAATATATTAGGTTCTATGCCAATCCAATGAATCGAGGGATTATATTTACTAAAGTTGGCACCAGCCCCCGCCCCTATTTCTAAAACTGTGCCTTGTAAATCGCTTAATAAGTCTTGTTTGAGACTGGCAAAGTTATTATGGTTAGCACATCCGCGCAGACTAATGTTTTGGGTGTCGGCGTGATTGGCTCTCGACATTCCCCAGGCAAATAAGCGTTTTTGAATGGTAGAAAGATTCATATTAAATTGGGTTGTTTACTCTTACATTATATCGAGGTTTTGACTGCGCCATGCCATCATGCCACCTGTGAGGTTCATTACTTTTTGAAAGCCGAGTTGGGTTAAGCGATTGGCTGCAATAGGACTGCGATGAGCAGTTAAACAAACAACAGCAACGGGTTGATCTTTAGGCAGTTCCCGAAACCATTGGGGCAGCATGACTTTGGAGAGAAAAGGTAACTGACTCAGCATTAAGCGTTGTAAGCTTAAATTCTGGGCATCAGGGGCGTGTCCTGAGTTATATTCGAGGCGCGATCGCACATCAATCAGTAAGGGTTGATTGTTGAGTTGGGCAAATTTTTGCGGGGTGATATTTGTAACTTTATTCATGGTTTTAGAATGGTTAAGTTGGGTTGGGATGAGAACCCCGGTTTCTGGCTTGTTTACCCGATTAAGTTAAAACCTTGCTTGAGAAACCGGGGTTTTAAGTAGCACTAAATCCACCAAGGCTTTTGATGAGTACGCGGGTCAATTTCTGTCCAAGGAGAAATCAAAATAGAATCCCCTTGAACTGCGACTTGAACCAGTTTTAAAGGTAAATTAGCCGGGCCGCGAACCACAGAACCATCAGGGGAATATCGCGAACCGTGACAAGGACATTGGAACTGTTCGTCTGTGCCATTCCAAGGGAAAGTACAGCCCAAATGGGTGCAATTATTCACAATACCAACGGGTTCTAATGTGCCGTCTGCTTTCACGGTTAAATAGGTGGGTTCCCCGGCTAATCCGGCGATGAGGGCGCGAGTTCCCGGCGGTTCGGCTAAAATTTGACGGGCGGGAATAATATGACCTAATTTGTCTTTGGCGATGATAGAACCGCCTTCACCGCCTTCTTTGGGAGGGGTGAAAAATTTGGCTGCGGGGTAAATCGCAGAACTGGCCGCTGTCGCGACAACTGCCCCTGTGAGGAAGTTGAGGAGTTTGCGTCGCGATGGAGACGGGGGTTCGAGGGGAAGACTGTTGTCCATAATTTTCCTGAGTTGAATGCTACGAGTGAGTTCTAAAGAGATGCTGTAAGGCGCTGAGTGATTGAGAAAGCGCTATTTTAAGTGGGTTAAATTTACATCTCTTAATATACTATATAACTAATTAGATATATAGTCAAATGAGTTTGTTGAGATTTTGGCACATGGGGAGAGGGCGATCGCGCGTTAATCAAGAAGCAATCGCAAAAGTTTACAACAGTAAATATCGCTGAAACACAGTTATCATAAGAATTTCGCTTTCTTACAAATGAAAGTGATTCTTAATTAATGCTAATAACGATTGAGATTATCGGGAAAACGTGATATAGTCAGAGTTGTTGCTTTAAATGCCAAACTTTTACAATTTTTATGTTATTTAACTTAAGAGTGAAATAACAAGACTGCTGACCCAAGGTTAGATTTTTTCGTAGTTTTTAAGTGATTCACCCGATCAACTCAAAATTATTCTGACGAGATGGGCGATCCCCGAAAGCAAAACCCCTCGAAAAGTGCTGGAGCGCCCGAAAAAAGGTCAAAATTGAGTAGAGTTTGATAGAGTTTAAACTTTAAAAATATGACCGATTCAAAACCTTATCTGAGGTGAACGAACTCTGATACGGCTTGAAATTCTAAAATTTGTTAAGCAAATATTAAAAAAATTAAGACAGACTTTTTTTGGACTTCTTTCGTTTTAAAATAAGATCGATAAAGGTTATATATTAAGCCTCCAAACCAGACTTAGTATTTCCGAAACATCGGCTATTCATGGAGGGAAAAGTCAATAATGATCGCAACAGTTTCCGATGAATTAACACCCGAAAATCTAGAAGCAACCGAGCAAAAAGTCGGAGAGTTTTTACAACAACACAGCGAAATCGAGATGATTGTCCCGGTCGTAGCGGGCTTGTTTGTCACCAGTCAGTTTCGACTGCGGGGGGCAAGAGCCTTGCTGGTTAATCTCCTGGTTGCCAGCATCACCCGGCAAATTTTCGCACAAATGAAAGGACTATCGGCCACACCCGCCTTAGCCCCAGAAGCCCAAACCGCGCCGGATGCCACCGAAACCGAGTACAGCATCGTGCATTCAGTTCCCGGTCGCGTTCGGGTGCGAATGCCTCGATTGGGGAGCGATCGCGCCTTTGCCCAACGCCTAGAAACATTACTCAACACCGAAGAATGCGTCGTCAAAGCGCGGATTAATCGGGCGGCCAGTTGCGTAGCCATCAACTACGAAGCCCAAGGCTTATCCGAATGGGAACTCGGCGCACTTTTGCTCTCGATTCTCGAAGCGGCCAGCAACGAACCCGCAGAAACCCCCGCTTAACTCGCGTTTTGTTATCAGGATTTTGAACTCATGCTTGCTTATCCCGACCCCATCCCCATCGTGCATCAACTCCCCGGTCGCATTCGCTTTCGGGTTGGGGCGGTTCGTCAGAATGCCCAATACGCCGAACAACTCAAAACCCGATTTGAGGCAGAACCCGGAGTTCAGGACGTGCGGATTAATCGGGCTTGTGCCTCGGTCGCGATCGCGTATCGTCCCCAAACCCTAGCCACCTCGAAAGCGGCGGCTTATCTGAGTGCGATCTTGCAACACCCCGACCAAGACGCGATCGCGCCCGATCCTCCTGAACCGGAAACCGAGGAAAACCAGGAAAAATGGTCGAGTTTAGCCCTACCCCTCCTTGCCATTGTTTTAGCGTTGGCTGGCTCGAAATTTCGCTTTATTGGGTGGCGAATTGCCGCGCGGGGTGCTTTAGGCGTTGCCGCCTTTCCCACCGTCAAACGGGCTTATCGTAGCGTTTGGCAAGAACAGCGCCTCAACATCGATTGCTTAGACTTCTTGGCTTTGGGTCTGAGTGCCGCCCAGGGAAAACTGCTGACCCCGGCTTTGGTGATTGGCTTGCATGAATTGGGGGACTTACTGCGACAACAAACCGCCCGGTCTACCGCAACTCACACCGCCAGTTTACTCGACGCGATCGGGCATTATGCCTGGATCGAGCGCAACGGCGAAGTTATCCAAATAGAGAGCGCTAATGTCCAAGTCGGCGATCTCGTTGTCGTTTATCCAGGGGAGCAAATTCCCGTCGATGGCCCAGTAACTCAAGGCTCGGCTACGGTGGATTGTCAAAAACTAACCGGGGAATCGATGCCCATTGTCGCCAACGTCGGTACTACGGTTTATGCGTCAACCTTGGTGCGATCGGGTCAAATTCGCCTGCGGGCCGATCGCGTGGGCAACAAGACCCGCGCCGCGGCCAGTTTAGCCTTACTGCGCCAAGCCCCCGTCTACGACACCCGTATGGCGAATTATGCCAACCAAATTGCCGACCGCCTGGTTGTCCCCGCCTTAATCCTCGCCACCGTCGTTGGATTGGCTTCTCGCGACCCCGCCAGAGCCGCCGCCATTCTCACCCTCGACTTTGTAACCGGGATTCGGGTATCGCTCCCCACCGCCTTTTTAGGGGCATTAAACCACACCACCCGTCACGGGGTTTTGGTGCGAAGCGGTCGTACCCTGGAGCAATTGGCCCAAGTCGATACCATTGTTTTTGATAAAACCGGGACACTGACAACCGGAGAGATTACCATTGTCGGCGCGATCGCGATTCCCGACCGCATCGACGAAAATCGCTTGTTGCAACTTGCCGCCGCCGCCGAGCAACGGATTACACACCCTGTCGCTGAAGCGATATGCGATCGCGCCCTCGCCCAAGGCTTAACCATTCCCCACCGAGACGAGTGGGAATATCAAGTGGGGCAAGGCATTCGCGCTTCCATTGAAGATTGCGAGGTTTGGGTCGGAAATCCCCAGTTTTTGAGCCAAGCCGGGATAACTGCCGCCGAAATCGCAGCTTTAGGCGATCTGGCTTCGGCGCAGCGCTCCTGCGTGTATGTGGCGGGTGACGGTGAATTATTAGGCGCGATCGCCTATGCCGACCCCTTGCGTCCCCAAAGTCCGGCTTTGATTCAAAACCTCAAGGCTCAGGGGATGACGGTGCATTTACTCACCGGAGACAGTCAAGCCCGCGCTCGCGAAGTCGCTCAACTCCTGCACATTTCCCCGACTCAGGTTTACGCTGAAGCCTTCCCAGAGCGTAAAGCCACCGTTGTACGGGAATTGCGCCGCGCCGGAAAAACGGTGGCCTTTGTCGGGGACGGCCTTAACGATGCGGTAGCCTTAGCTTATGCGGATGTGTCGATTTCCTTTGAAAGCGGCTCAGAAGTGGCTCGCGAAACCGCCGATGTCGTGCTGATGACCGAAAACTTCGATAGCCTCCTCGAAACCGTCCGTATTGCCCAAGAAACCCGCCGTTTAATCGAACAAAATACGATGCTGGTGGTTGCGCCAAATTTGGCGGCTTTGGGCTTGGCGGCCACGGTAGGCTTGAATCCCTTGTGGGCCACGGCTATTCACAACGGCTCCGCGATCGCGGCGGGACTCAACAGTTTGCGTCCTTTGATGCAGCATCAATGGGAAAGACGATTTTTCAATACTTGATAGTTTAAGGAGATTAAACCATGTTAGAACGTTACGGTCAACAAATCAACGAATCCGCCATTACTCCGGTGCGGCGTTTTTACAACCAAAATCCGACCCGCGCCCTACTTTTGGGGGTGGGGGCTATTGTCGTTGCGCCCACAGTGCTACCCGTCCTCAAACCCGTCACCAAAGCCGCGATTAAAACCGGAGTCGTGTTTTACGAAAAAACCAAGGGCGCGATCGCCGAAACCGGAGAGGTTTTAGGGGATATGGTCGCCGAAGCCAAAGCCGAAGTCGCCGCCGAGCAAACACAAACCAAAGAATAATCAGAGGTAATTTGTTAGTCCTCTGTCCTTTGTTATTGGTTATTGGTGACAAGTTAAAGTTTTGGTTTGATTGTCAAGTTCCATGTAGGGGCGGGGTTTCCCCGCCCAACTTTATGTCCGGGCAACGCGACTGAACATCCCATCGTCAATTTCCCCAAAAGTTGAGATGGAGCTTGAGACCTGTTCCCCGATACAGGGGTTTTCTGCCCTCTTGACATCATGCTTTTCGCCTTAACTTGTCACGGTTGGTCATTGCTCATGTCCTTTGTTAAGACGGGGTTTTAAGCCTGTAACCCCCATCTCGTCTAGCTTTTAGCCTTTTTATAGAGTCTACCTTACAGGCCAAAGTTTGGAGACCCCTTTTTGGGGTAAAATTCAACTCCCCCTTGGACGGGGAAACCCCGCCCCTACACGGCCACTGCCTACTGCCTACTGCCCACATTAACCACCCCCTGCGACTGGGGAAACTTCGCTTCAACCACTGCCCGACGGTGGGATTGAGGCTGATTGGCTAAAGTCGTTTTAATCGCGGCTTTAGCCAAGGGTTTCCCCCATTGAGACATTCTCGGTAAGGCAACAGTCGTAACCATCAATACGCCCAAACCGAGCAAAGCGGGGGCTGTCGCTTCTGGCCCCTCTTCAAACGCTTCTTTGAGGTGAAAGCTTAAAACGGATTTATTCCAGTGAATGAGTGACATGAATCTTTCTGGGTAAATTCTTAAGATTTATTTTAAAACTATACTGCAACCTTTTGGCAATAAACTGTTAGGGAAAATTGCAGTGTATCCCTACCTTTAACAACGATAAAGTTGCTTTACAGTATACAGTTAAGTTGCGTTACAAGAAATCGACTTATTCCAAATTATTGTAGTAGGATTAATTCTATTAGATGATAAAAATTATCAGTAACGCTATGAAACACAAACACTCGCGTTTCTCTCGATTAGGGAAAGCCATATTCGGTGGTGGTCAGAGTTGCGGTTGTCAGCAAAGCGATCGCACCCCCACTAATCCCAGTGAAATGCGCCTACATCATCTCGCTGTAGGTGCATCTGGACGGATCACGGGCTATAGCCGTCGTCATTCTGGCTATCGCCATAAATTACTCTCAATGGGTTTAACGCCAGGGACAGAAGTAAAAATCATTCGCGTTGCCCCCCTCGGCGACCCGATTGAAATCTTTACACGGGGCTTTTACCTGAGTTTGCGTCAAAACGAAGCAGAATTACTCGCTATTCAACCTCTTACTTACCATGAAACCTAAAACCATCGCCTTGTTAGGTAATCCCAACTGTGGGAAAACCACTCTCTTTAACGCCTTAACTGGCTCGAATCAACGCACCGGGAATTGGCCGGGTGTAACCGTAGAGCATAAAATCGGACAATATCGCGATCCGAGTGGAGCAGTCGTGCAAGTCATCGACCTACCGGGGATTTACTCCCTAGATGTCTTAGACCACGATACCGGGATGGATGAATGCGTGGCGCGAGACTACTTATTAAGTGCCGAAGCCGATATCGTCGTCAATGTTGTAGATGCGTCCAATTTAGAGCGCAATCTTTACCTCACCACGCAATTGTTAGAAATGGGCTTACCTGTTGTTATTGCCCTCAATATGATTGATGTGGCTCAAAAACGGGGGATTGAGATTGATGGATTACAACTGACTCAAGATGTTGGTTGTGGGGTTGTCCCGGTGAGTGCCAAAACTGGGGCAGGAATTGCGGATTTGTTGCAGCGCATCCGTAATAGCCTCGAAACCCCGGCTCAAAATTTAGGTCAGGTTGCGTATCCGGCAGTAATAGAAGATGCGATCGCGTCTCTGTTGCCTTCATTGGTACAAGAATATCCCGATTTTAACGTGAATCGGCGTTGGTTGGCGACTCACTTGTTGCAGCAAGAAGACCGCCCCACCTCGCCGGAATTGCACTCAATTTTGGCCCAAGAGCGCGATCGCATCGCTCGTAAATTAAACGAAGATATTGACATTCTAATCGCAGATAGTCGTTACGGCTACATTCAAAACCTTAGTCACCACGCCAAAAACCGTCACCACTCCCAAGAAGATGTCCTGTCAGAAAGAATCGATCGCGTCGTCCTCAACCGCTATCTCGGCGTACCAATCTTCCTGATGGTGATGTACACCATGTTTTTGATTAGCATTAATGTCGGGAGTGCCTTTATTGACTTTTTCGATATTGCCGTGGGTGCTATTTTTGTAGACGGCTTGGCTCAACTTCTGAGCAGTTGGAATTTCCCTCAATGGTTAACTGTAGCCTTAACCGATGGCGTTGGCGGTGGGATTCAAACCGTCGCCACCTTTATCCCGCCGATTGCCTTTATGTTTCTGTGTTTAGCTTTCTTAGAAGACTCCGGCTATATGGCCAGGGCCGCCTTTGTGGTGGATCGGTTAATGCGGGCCATTGGACTGCCGGGTAAAGCCTTTGTGCCGATGTTAGTGGGCTTTGGCTGTAACGTCCCGGCGATTATGGCCGCGCGAACCTTAACTCATCAGCGCGATCGCATCACTACCATTATGATGAACCCCTTTATGTCCTGTGGGGCCCGTCTGCCCGTCTATGCGATTTTCGCTGCTGCCTTTTTTAGTGTGGGTGGTCAAAACATCGTTTTTGCCCTTTATATCACCGGCATTCTCGCCGCGATTTTCACCGGATTACTGCTCAAACGTACCCTCCTCAAAGGCGATATTTCTCCCTTTGTGATGGAGTTACCGCCTTATCACCTCCCACAAATTAAAGGGGTCTTACTTCGCACTTGGGATCGTCTGCAAGCCTTTATCATCAAAGCCGGGAAAGTTATTGTCGTGATGGTTTTGATTCTGGGCTTACTCGACTCGATGGGAACCGATGGCACCTTTGGCAACCAAAACAGTGATAAATCTCTCCTCAGCAGCACCAGCCGCGCCATTACCCCGGCATTTGCCCCGATGGGTATTGAACAAGACAATTGGCCTGCTACCGTGGGGATTTTTACAGGGGTTTTCGCTAAAGAAGCCGTGGTTGGCTCTCTTGATTCTCTCTACGGTCATCTCGCTGCGGCAGGAAGCGAAAGCGAGGCTGAAGAAGCAGAATTTAGCCTAGGAGCGCAACTCCAAGAAGCTTTTGCCACAATTCCGGCAAATTTAGCCGAACTGCCTCAAGCCTTACTCGACCCCCTCGGCATTAATATCGGTGAAACCAGCGATCTCGAAGCCGCCGCCGCCGAACAAGCGGTCACCGTGGGAACCTTTGGGGAGATGGTGAAACGATTTAACGGTAAAGCCGGAGCCTTTGCCTATTTACTCTTTGTTTTGCTGTATTTCCCCTGTTTAGCTGCCACTGCTGCCATTTACCGGGAAACCAACTGGGGCTGGACGATATTCGCCGCTTTGTGGACAACAGGACTCGCTTACTGGATTGCCGTGATGTTTTATCAAGTCGCCACCTTTGTCCAACATCCCGCTTCCTCTCTAGCTTGGATTATTGGTTTACCGGCGATTATGGGCGGTTTAATCTATAGTATGCACGCGATCGCGCCCCGTCGTCGCGCTCCTTCTATTGCCAACAATCAATCTTTGTAAAAGATCGTGGACTTGTAGGGGCGATCTTTTCCCTGTCCAATAACCAACAACCAATGACCAAGGACAAAAACAATGATTCTCACCGACTTACAAAAATATCTAGCCCGAAAGGAAGTCGCATCTCTGGCTGACTTGTCCCAACACTTCCACACCGATGCCGATTTGTTACGGGATATGTTAGAGATCATGGTACGCAAAGGGCGTGTTGAAAAGCAAATGCTAGAGCGTTGTGACGGCTGTAGCCAATGTCCGCCTGAAACCGTTGAATTTTATCAATGGGCGCAGAATAAGGCGAAATCACAGGTTTTGAGTTGCGATCGCGCCTAGTTTCGGTAAGCCCTTTAGGGCTTGTCAGCCATGAAGGAACAAGCAAATCACTGATGGTTATCAAAACGCTAAGTTATGAGGGATGGGGTCAACTCATCCCTATTTATTGAAATTGAATCCTGCAACCGCAGAATTAACGATAATGTCACCTACAGGCGGGATAACTAGCGATCGCAACGCCGAAATTATCCATCCATCGACTCAGGGCTTGGAGTCACCTCAGCAAAACCTTCGACTCCAATAGCCGTTTCATCCTTGATGGGGAAGAATAGCCACCCCAAACCAATGACCCAGGACAAAGGACAAATGACAAATGACTAACGCGCCAAATAATCCCGTTTCATCTGTTCTAGGGCATCTGTGCGGCGGTCAAATAAACGTTTGAGGGGGCGGGGCTGACAGCGATTGAGGGCATAAGCCGTCATCAGGGGAACCGCAATGGTACTGTCGGTATAACAAACAATAGCACTAGGGAGTTGGTCGGGGTCAACCTTGCCCCAACTCACCGCTTCGGCGGGGGTTGCACCGGATAAACCGCCTGTGTCCGGTCGTGCGTCGGTAAACTGAATAAAGAAGTCGTGACCCCTTTCTTCGAGGCCGAGAACTTCGTGCAGTTGCGGTTGGGTTTGTAGTAAAAAGTTTTTGGGACTGCCCCCTCCAATCATAATGGCGGCGCTTTTACCCTCATTTTCGCGGGAAAGATAGGTTAAGGCGGCGGTTTCGTTGACATCAATCGCCGGATCGAGGACTAATTGCGATCCTTCTAGGGCTAGGGCTGCCACATTCATACCAATGGAACTATCCCCAGGAGAAGAAGTATATACAGGTACGCCGCATTCATACGCCGTCGCGAGGAAACAGTGATTTTCGATACCGAGTTCGGTTTCTACTTTCGAGATATATTTACCGAGGAGGTAGTGAAACTCGGCGGTTCCCATAGTTTTCTGAAATTCGGCGGATTTTAGGGTACGGCGAATAAAAGCGTCGGTTTCGAGTAAGACTTCGTAATCGAAGGTAATGTCATAGATGCGAATGGTATTTTCTTGCCGTAGTTGTGCATCATCGAGAAAAGGACTGTTGGCATATAAACTAAAGCCCAAACCGTGATGCAAATCGTGATAAAGATTTGCCCCCGTACTCACCACCCAGTCAATCATTCCCGCTTGCATAAGTGGCACAAAGCAGCCTTTTCCGAGTCCAGCCGGAGTCATAGCCCCGGCTAAACTCATGCCAACGGTAACATTATCTTGCAGGATTTCTCGTTCGAGGAGTTGACAGCATTCCCGCAGTCGGGCGGCATTGTAAGCGTTGAAATAGCGGTCAATCAAATCGACCACGCTAATGTCTGCGGTCATGGGAGAGGGGGCAATTTTGCGAGAGGATTTAACCATTCTGATTAAAATTAGTTGATAATTTTACAGTTTAAAAGGATGTCGTAAAAGTTAGTATATTAAGCTTTCAAAGGTTAGATTGGGTAGAAATTTATTATTTTTATGGCTATTTTAATTTAAAAATACTAAATTCGCCAATTTTCTGCTTTATTCTAATTTTTGAATTGCGATCGCCCTATCCCAAATGCGCTACCCTACGAGGGAACTCGATCTGGTTGTACGCCGTGCCGTCACTGCCCCTAGAAACCCTGAATCGCCTTTTGCGGACGTTACTCCGCCTACCGCCGAATTGGTGGCGTTTGATGGCGCTTTTGATTGTGTTGAGCTTGTTTAATATCGCTTGGTCGCAAGAAACGGGATGGCAGATACAAATAACAGTAAGTCAGACAACCATTTTATTGTTGCTGATTGTCTGGTTGCCTGTATTTCTGCAAGTTTTTGCCTTGGTGGGAGGGGCAATTCGTACTCCTGGGGCTGAGTTTACCAGTCCGGGGATAGAAGATTTATTGCGACAGATTTCCCCAAAAACCAAAGATGAGATTGTGGGGGCTATGAATGTGGTATTAGAGAATGCAGCAACCACTCCAGAAGACCGCAACGAAGCCCTGCAAGCCCATCAAGAGATTAACCAACAATATCGCGCCCCCCTGGATGAAACCGATGCTAAAACCGAGTTAATGCGCTTGGCTGAACGTTATAATCGCTTGATGAGTTTGCCCTCTGGGACGCGGCAGAACTTCTTGCAAGAAGCCGTAGCGGGGGCCATGCGATCGCTGGCGGTAAAAGCCGATATGGAAGATGCTGAAATTAGCGATTATCTGCGATCGCAACATCGGGGTTTACGGTTAGTGGGCTTATCAGCAATAGACAATCTTGCTCATATTGCTTCGTTTGATGGGATTCTCGACGCGATCGCTCATCCGGTTTCCCCCTTTGAACAAGCTAATGCGCTGTCTGCCATGGAACGCCTTATTCCCATGTTAGACCCCACACAACAACAGCGCTTAAAAGACGTATTACTCCAGCAACGCAACTATAGCAAAGAAAAGCATCAATGGATTAAACCGGGGAGCGATCGCTGGGAAATGAGCGATCGCTTATTAGCTGAATTAAATTCCGTTTCTCTTTAAAACTTTGCTCAATCAAAGCATTATGACCCAACAAAGAGCCGATTACGATAATCCCTGGAAAGAAGCCCTTTCTCTTTATTTCCAACCCTTTATCGCCTTCTTCTTCCCCATTATTCACGACAACATCAACTGGGAAAGAGGTTATGAATTTCTCGACAACGAATTGCAACAAATCGTCCGAGAAGCCGAAATCGGTTTTCGCGAAGCCGATAAACTCGTCAAAGTTTGGCGCAACGACGGTCAAGAAACCTGGATTCTCATACACATTGAAATCCAAAGTCAACCCCAAAGGGAATTTGCCGAACGGATGTACGTTTACAACAACCGCATTTTCGATCGCTATCGCCGTCCTGTCGTCAGTCTCGCCATCTTAGCCGACGAACAAGCCTCTTGGCGACCCCAACAATTCAGTTATGACCTTTGGGGATGTCACGTCTCCCTGGAGTTTCCCACCGTTAAACTGTTGGATTATGACCCTGAAACTCTATCTCAAAACCAAAACGTCTTCGCTCCCATTATCGCCGCACATCTGGAAACCCAAAAAACTCGCCGCAATCCCCAACAACGCTACCAAACTAAACTCAACCTGATCAAAGGATTATATCGACGCGGTTTGAGCCGACAAGATATCCTAGAGTTATTCCGTCTCATTGACTGGATGATGGTGTTACCCGAACGCCAGCAAAGTAATTTTCGAGATGAAATCCAACGCTTCGAGGAGGAAAATCGTATGCCTTATGTTACCAGTATTGAACGCTTCGGCATCGCCCGTGGCCGACGTGAGGATATCATTGAAGTGCTTGAGGTGCGCTTTGAGGCAGTTCCAGAGACTATTGTTGAGGCGGTAAATCAAATTAATGATACAGCCCTATTGAAAAGTCTACATCGACAAGCGATTACGATCGCGACTTTAGAGGAGTTTCAGACTTTGTTACCACCACAAGCGGAAAATGAGGAGTCTTCAGAAAGTTAACTTGAGTCATCCAACGCTTCGAGGAGGAAAATCGTATGCCTTATGTTACCAGTATTGAACGCTTCGCCCAAGCTCGTGGAGAATCCCTTGGACGTACCACAGAAGTCCGTGAGAATGTACTAGAAGTGCTTGAGGTGCGCTTTGAGGCAGTTCCAGAGACTATTGTTGAGGTAGTAAATCAAATTGAGGATACAGCTTTGTTGAAAAGTCTTCTGCGACAAGCAATTACGATCGCGACTTTAGAGGAGTTTCAAACTTTGTTACCGTCGCTAGAGAATCGCGGCTAAAGCGGTAATGAGACGCTCATTTTCGGCTTCGGTGCGGACAGCGACGCGGAAATAACGATCGCGCAATTCGGGAAAACTCAGACAATCGCGGATCAGAATGCGATCGCGCTCTAAAAGTTGGCGCTGTAACTCAACACTAGAGGTCTGCGTTTCCACCAGAAGGAAGTTTGCTGCCCCTCGAAAGGGACTTAAACCGGGGATTTGAGTCAGAGCGTTAAATAGTTGCGATCGCGCCGTTGTGAGCCATTGTCGGGTACGCTGCTGAAACTCAAAGTCATCGAGGACGGCTTGGGCGGCGAGGTCGGCTAAAGTATTGACAGACCAAGGATCGCGCCATTGTTGCCAACGCTGCAAACGGGAGGGGTGGGCGATCGCGTACCCCAAACGCAACCCCGGCAAGCTGTAAAATTTAGTGAGCGATCGCAAAATCACCAGATTTTCTCGTTCGGATACCATCCCCTCCAAACTTTCGGCTTCATCGTCCCCCAGAAAGTCCATAAAGGCTTCATCAATCACAACAAGGTCAAATTTGTCCAAAAGGGGCGTTAACTCGGCTTTTGTCCAGATTTTTCCCGTGGGATTGTGGGGATTGTTCAGCAACAAGCTACTCGCGGCGGGAATATCGGTAAAGCTCGGTAACTCCCACCGAGGCGGCGCGAGGGGTTGCGGGATAATCGTGGCGTTAAAAGTGTTGAGGGCGCGAGTGTAATCCTTAAAAGCCGGGACACAAAGATAAGTAGCGGCAGATTGCGCCAAATCGCGACCAATCCAAGTTAGTAATTCTGCGGCCCCATTCCCCGGTAATATCCACTCTGGCTCTATTTGATGGGCTTGAGCGAGGCGCGATCGCAGGTGGGTGTAGTTCGGGTCAGGATAGCTTGTTAAAGCCTCAATTCCGGCATTGAGGGCGGCTTTGGCGCTGTCGGGGGGGCCGAGGGGGTTGATACTGGCCGAAAAGTCTAAAATGCGATCGGGAGAACACTTAGCCAGGGCTGCGGCCCAGACTAAGTTTCCTCCATGCTGTGGTCGTTTCATCAGCACGAATAAAGCCGATGCTAAGGTGCAACCTTGTCCTTGAACAGTTTCCCGGCGGAAAAAGCGGGGACTCTAGTGGCTTTGATTACCATTTTGTCTCCGGTTTTGGGGTTGCGGCCTTCACGGGCTGCGCGATCGCGACGCTCAAAGCTACCAAACCCCACCAAGGTCACTTTCTCTCCTTCAGATACAGCTTCGACAATGGCTTCTAAAGTAGCAGTTAAGACGGTATCGGCTTGTTTTTTGGTTACATTTGCTTTTTCTGCAACCTTATCAACCAATTCTCCCTTATTCATTCACACTCTCCTTCTTTCATTAATATTCGCAGTTTATCGTCAGCGAACGTTTCCCTTCAAGTTGTTAATAGCATTCATCAGCTAATGTTTTCTGAGAAAAAGTAAAAACAAAACGCTGAGATTGGCTTAGGCTCAAAGTTTCACGCTCATCATTCTAAGGGCAAATTGGCCCTTATGGATCGTCTGAAACCTTAATTTCTTCTAATTTATTCTTAATTTTTAGAAATATAACAAAAATTGCCCCAAAAAAAGAGGGCGCGACACGCCCCCCTTGTTTTCAATTTGACACGGATATCTAACGGCTACGCGGCACCTGAATCCCCTGCTGTTGCAGGATTTGACCCGCATCCTGACCGGGGGTGTAGTTGTAGCCCCAATCCCCAAAGCGGGCGGTATCGTCTAAAATTTGCGGCGTGACTAAGACGATAACTTCGCGACGTTCATTCGCGCGGTTTGTGCTGCGGAACAATGCCCCTAAAATCGGAATATCACCTAAGATTGGCACTTTACTTACAGTTGTTCGGTCAGCTTCTTGGATAATGCCAGCAATAATAAGAGTCTGACCATCTCGCATCCGAATTTCGCCTGAAGCAACCTCACGATTTTGTACTAAAGTGATTTGCCCTACAGGTGTAGCAATTGTGCTTGCAGGAGCAGAGACAGATGTACCTACAGACATGGAGATGAAACCATTGTCATCAATTCTGCTCACAGCCACAACTAATTCTAAGCCTGCATCTTCAAGAACAGGCACTTCAACTTCTCGCGCAGTTTGTCCCACTTGTTGAATTTGTATTTCTGTTCCTGCAAAGACCTGCTGTGTTAAAGCAACACTAGCAGATTGACCTTCCTGAACAACTAATGTGGGATCGGTCAGAATCTTAGCATTACCATTAACGACTTGTGCTTGCAAAGAAGCGAGGAAGTTACGAGGGAATTGGAACAACGAAGGTAGTTCCACGGTTATGCTTCCTACTTCTCCTGCGGTTGTAGTGGCTGTACCGTCTGCATTTAAAGTGATGACGTTATCTGTTGCTAGTTCAACCTCAGTAATACCTGAACTGAACGGATCGCCAGACAAACCAATAGCACTGTCGAAAAATCGTCCTGCACCGGATGTTTCCAATCGTCTGACCCCTGCTGGTGTGACTAGAATCGTACCGGGTGTAGTTCCTGGAACGGCTATACTACTATTGGGGTCAAAGAAGATATTAGGATCGAGTCCCAGGAAAGGATTAGGAACTGTTGGTCTTCCCGTGAAACTAGCTGTGGTATCAGCAGCAGTAGCGGGTCGAAACTGACCATAGTTTCCGGCTAATGCACCACCATCTACAGAAAAGAAACTGTCAGCAATTCCAAAAGAAAAACTAGCGTTGAAGTTATCCTGATTTAATAAGTTAACATCAACAATCTTGACATTAACGGCAACTTGTCGAACTCGTATATCCAGTTGGCTCAAAAGTGCCGTGGCAATTTCTAGCTGACGCGGTTCGCCAACCATTGTTAGTGTATTCGTGCGTTGATCTGTAGATATAGCTAAACCCGATAGTAAAAAAGCGAGTGAACCTGAACCCTCACCTTCCACGGTTAGTGAACGAATCACAGGCGGATCACTTTCAACTCGGATAACTCGTTGCGTTTCTGGATCCGTAATTCGAGTTTCCGTTTGTTCTAAAAGCTGAACCGATGCACCCTGAGTGGCGAGAAAGCTGGCTGCGGTTGCTGCATCAACTTGATTGAGTCGGTAACTACGAGCCAGTAAATTGCGAGCGCCGATGGGTAAAGAAGGACTGACAACAATAGTGCGTCCGCGACGATTGGCTTGTAAGCCCGAAACCAAAAGGACGTAGTTAAAGGCATCTTGGACAGATTCGTTTTCTAAATCCAAAGAAACTACTTCTGAGGCTGCCGTTGCGCCTTCTCCTCCTTCTCCGCCTGCTGCTTCACCTGTATAAACAACATTTAGCCCCGCAGAACGAGCTAGAAAGCTTAAAACTTCGCGAACGGGGGCATCTTTGAGGATAAGGCTATCTACACGCGCCGCAGTGCCGAGATCGATTAATGAGGGCGCACTATCAATGGTTGAAATGGTAATATCCCCCACCGGTGGCGCAACGGCGCGAGGCAGAAACGGCGGTGCAGGAGCGACGGGTTGCACTTGGGGCGTGACCCCAGAGGGAATGCCGTTGAAGTCTACCTGGGCATTGGGGATGACGACATTGGAGTTCGGGTTAGAATTTTGGGTGATGGGATTGCCGTCGATAGTGATTTGAGGATTGGGAACCAGCACCCCAGAGTCGGGATTAGTGGGGATGCGCCCCGGATTCATGGGTTGCGGATTGGTGTTGAAAGTGGGAGCGGGTTGATTTTGAGATAATCCTTCGATTTCGAGGGTTGGGGTGTCGAAAGAAAAGGTATTGTCAGCAGTGGCTTCAACATCTGCTAAATTGCCAAAGGAAGTTTGAGGGGGTGGGGTAGCGGTTTCCGTTGAGGATGCGATCGCCCCCGCGGCCAGATTTGCCTCTAAATTCAGTGATTCCGCCGTATTTTCAACGTTTATCGCAGATTTTTGGCTAATTTCGACTTTATCTTTATTCTTGGCTTCGGCCACTGCTTCGGCCAGGGGGGTTGCTTGAGCGGGTAACGCTGCCAATAACAACGTTGGCGCAACCATCCAAAGTTTTAGCTGATGTTGATGCTGATTCACCGTAAACTCCTCATTCAAATCCTTAGTTGTTTCAATCCTCGATTGACCAATGCCACCTGATTCCGTAATTGTTGACCCTCAATTTTGTCTTGTCAAGGGGCTGTTACGAGCCTTAACTCTCAGGGACAAAATAAGCCCAGGTTTCCTTGTCTGCTTGCCTCATTTTCAGTCCATTTCGACCCCTTTCAACCGCTTATTGGGCCGGCGGCTGTTCCCCTTCTGCCGGAGCTTCTGCGGCGGCGGCGGCGGCGGCTTGTTCGGCTAATTCCGCGTCTGATAGGGGGACGAGAGTTTTTAAGGTAAAAGACGTAGTAAGTGGGGGTTGAGCGGGTTGAATGACGCGATTGTTGGCGCGGTCATAAACTGGCTCCGGTCGCTCTTGGTCATCGACTCGGGTTTCAAAGTCCTGAATCGCCACCAAGGTTTGTAAACCCTCAATCCCTCGCAAAATAGACAACGTTTGCGAAAAAGTACCTTGAAACTGGACATTAAACGATTGGGTTTTCAGTTTGCCTTGTACCCCTTCTCCCCAGGTTGTATCTTGGACAACTTGCAATTCCCCTGGATAAGAACCCTCAGCTTCGCCAGCTTGGGGGTCAAAGTTTACCAGTTGACCTTCGCGGCCTTCGACTTGGCGGTTAATGTCTAGTAATAGGGTATTGAGTTGGTCTTCGGTACTGAATAACCCCAAAATTTCTTGTTGGTTGCTTTGAACTTGGGCCAGTTCGGTGCGAAGTTGACCAATTTGGGCTTTGAGTCGTTCTTGTTCGATAATTTGCGCTTCGGTATCATCGATTTGGGTTTCGAGGGCGGTTAGTCCTTCCATGGCAGGTCGTACCACATACCATCCCAAAGCGGCTGCTCCGATGACACCCGCCACCGCACAGGCAATACCGCCAGCTATGGGGGTTACAGTTATGCCGAAAATCGTGGGATAGGCGGATTCTTCTTTCTGTTCCTCTTCAAAGGGTAAATCGTCAGCAAATGTCATTGGGTGGTACCTCCTTCTGCTTGTTGAAAGTTACGAGCCGCTCTCACCCGTTCGGCTAAACCGAAAGCACCTTTGCGTTCGAGAATGCTAAGGAGTTCATCTTCAGGAACATCTGCGAGTTGGGCCCGAATGGTGTAGTCCACAACCTGGGGCATGGTTACGCCTTGGGGGGGGTTGGGATAGTCTGCCAAATCAGTTTCGACCAAGTAGGTTCTTTGAGGGTCGAACAATTCCGAGTTTTTCAGGGTTAACAGGAAGTCGTTGATTTGGTTGTAGGACAGGGCAAAACCCTGAAGTTCCATGGTGGGTGGGGGAGCCATCACCACGGGGGCATCCGGGGAAGCCGGGTCTGGTTGTTGCTGCTGTTGTTCGCTTTCTATTTCGTCAAAGCTTTCGATGGTGATGCCTTCAGGAACGAGATCGCGCACGTCCTGTAAAATGGCTGACCAAGAGCGAACCTCAGAAAAGACATTGACCAAGGCATTGGTCTGGGTACGAGCCCGTTCGATTTCTTGTTGCAGTTGCTGTACCTCGGCGGTTTCGGCTTGTAAGGTGGTGAGTTGAGCTGATTTGTTATTGAGTTCGTCTTGCACTTGGCTAGTGCGCCAATTCACCCACAGCCAAAACCCCCCCACCAAGCCCGGAAGCACTAACATCGCGGCCAAGCCTGCAAACAACGGTATCATTGCCGATGCGGGCAAACTGGCCTTTTTGGTCGGGGTTGGAGCCGCAATTGTCTCGGCCCGATCTTTGAGAAAATTAATATCTAATCCATACATGGGTTTTACATCTCCCGCATTCCCAGTCCTAATACAACGCCTAATCCCGGTCTTTTGACGAGAGGGATTTCTTCTTCGGTTTCTAGCGATAACGCGGCCACCGGATCGACTTGAGAGGTGGGTAAGCTCAAACGATTGGTAAAAAATTCGTCGAGTTGACCAATTCCCCCTCCAGGCCCGGCTAAAAGCAGTTGGGCCACTTCGAGATCGACGCTTTGATTTAAATAAAAGTCAATCGAACGTCGCAGTTCGTCAGCGAGTTCTCCTAACACCCGTAACAAGGCTGCCATACCTGGATTGATGCCTGTTGCACCCGTGCGTAAGCCATCGGCGGGAGTGTTGGGAATTGTCATTCCCTGCAACATTTCGGTGTCTCGCTTGGTGGGTAAGTTCATGGCTCTAGAGAGCGCACTTTGCAGTTGAAACGTGCCGATGGGAACGGTTCGCGAAAACTGCGGTACTCCATCTACGATAATAGCAATTTCGGTGCTTTCAAATTCGATGTCTACTAAAACGGCGGCTTCTTGGGAACCAAATTGCCGCAGTTGTTCGCGAATGGTGCGAATTAAGGCGAAACTGTTGATTTCTAAAATGTCTACTTCTAGCCCGGCTTGTAGGAAGGTTTCAACGTAAATGTCGGTGACTTCGCGACGGGTGGCGACTAAGAGGACTTGGGTTTTTTCGATGCCGTCTTCGTCTTGAAATAAACCCAGTTGTTGATAATCTAAATCTACTTCATCGCGGGGATAGGGCAGATAAAGTCCCGCTTCGTGTTCTTTCACCATCTGGTCGAGTTCTTGGGGGGTGAGTTCGGCGGGAATGGGAATAATACGAATAATAGAATCTCGCATGGGTACGCCTGTGGCAATGCGAGTGGCTTTAATGTTGTTTTTGTCAAGAGTATCGCGAATCATTTCGGCTAATGCCGGAGAATCGACAATTTGACCTTCTTCAAAAATGCCTTCTGGCACTTCTTCGGTGATGTAGCTGTCGAGTTTATAGACTTGCCCCTGACGGCGCAACTGAGCGATGTTGATGCGCTCTGGGGCAATTTCAATGCCGATGCCTTTGCTTTTTTTGGCAAATAAATTTTTTAGCGGGCTTAACATATTTTTTTGTCGATGTCAAGAAAAATAAAAGTTAGCACGGATGCAGCTTGCGGCTATCTTTTTGATGCTACCCACTTTAGCTCAGATTTTTCTTTTTCGATGGTTATGGCGATCGCAACCCCCCCCAAAAACGAAAAATCCCAGAAGCGACGGAAGCCCGTGGACTGGAGTTTTCAGGGAAATGAGGAGGCGATTGGGGGCGCAATTGGGCAATTCTAGGCTCAATTCTGGGCAAAGGTCGAAACCAAGACAATATACCCCTAAAGTTTGAGAAAAAATCCGGTAAATTCCCTCCTAGGGGCGATTAAATGCAGCAATCCCTCGGAGTATGCTGAAAGGCGACAGAAGGCGATAGGCTGCCGCTTTGACCTTTTTCAACCGGAAAATGTTGGGGGTCTAACGGTGGCGATCGCCCCTGAGTTTCTATTTGAGGTTAAACATTTCATGATTAATACAACTTATTTATTAATTTCTGTATTGACAATTACGACTGTGGCAGCGATCGCCATAGGATTAAAAGGACGCGATCGCACCTCCCAAGGCGCGATCGCCCTAATTAGTGCGGCGATGTTGCTGTTCCTCCACGCTCAACCCGCACAAGCGGCCATGGCCACCAACGAAAACGCTACCAGTCCCGGTCAAGCTGAATTTGAAGAAAAATCCCTAAAAATCAATCCGGCTGGCCGTCATTACAGTGGCTTGGAATATGTCAAAGAAACAAATTCCGGTCAAATGGCTTACAGCGATACCAAAATCGAACGCAAAATCAAAAGTATTGACAGTCGCTTGACCGCAGGTGTGGTCAACGGTTCTGTGATCGTATCCGGTCGTGTCGCTGACAAAGCAACCGCCCAAGATGTGGTCGAGAAAGTCAAATCTATTCCTGGCGTTCACGAAGTCACCTTTGACCTCGGTTTAAGCCAAGGCAAATATGACGAATAATTAATAAAACTGTAAAAAACGAACAGTAGGTCATTAATGGCTTACTATTCGTTGCGATATATCGAAAGGCGGGATTATTCTCGCCTTTTTTGCGGATTTATGCCGCCGTATGATTGCTGATATAGTCTTCAAAAAAGGCTTGCATTTTGGGCTTTGTTTCCAAATTGATGCCCAGACTTTCCCCTTTTTCCAGGGCCGTTTCCACACTCAGATTGTGGCGTGTCGCATCGTGCATCAAGGCAAAAAGCCCCGATCGCAACCCGCTTTTACCCAAAGTTTTGGGTCTAAGGTTCCCCGTCCTTTAAGGACGGCTTTTTATTAATTATGTTATGATTAGGGAACTAATTGGCATTTCATAGAATGCTTAACCTTTCGTATCAGTATAAACTGAAAGTAACGCCCCTACAAGCCGCCGTCATTGATGAGTGGCTTTCAGTTTGTCGTTCGGTTTATAACTATGCACTGAGAGAAAGGAAGGATTGGGTAAACTCCCGCAAGTGTTTAGTAGACCGATGCTCCATTCATTCGGAGTACATCATCGCCGCCGATGCGAAACGCCCAACTTATGCCAGTCAGTGTAAATCTCTGACTGCGGCCAAACGAACAAACCCAAGCCTTAAACTCCCTCAATCTCAAGTTCTGCAACAAACTCTAAAGCAGTTAGAAGCAGCCTTCGTGAATATGTGGGATAGAGGGTTTGGGTTTCCGCGTTTTAAGAAACAGATGCGGTCTTTCGTATTCCCACAAGTCAAACCGAATGCGGTTAATGGAAATACGATTGACCTCCCCAAAATTGGCAAGGTAGAGTTTCACAACTCCAGAAATATTCCCGATGGCTTTTTTGTCAAGCAAATACGGGTTATCAAGAAAGCCAGTGGCTATTATGTAAGCGTTTCAATCCAGTGTGACGTAGACGTTCCTGACGTTATGCCTCACGGCTACGCCATTGGGGTTGACTTGGGGTTAAATAGCTTTATCGCCACCAGCGAGAACCAATTTGTCAAAGGACACAAGTTTTTCAAGGAATCTGAAGGCCAGCTTAAATCGCTGCAACGGAGACTGAAAAATAAGACCAAGGGTTCAAGACGGTGGTTGAGAGTCAAGCGCCAAATTGGACTACTCCACGAAAAAATACACAACTGTCGCAAAGATTTCTTCTTCAAACTGGCTCATCAACTCTGTGATGGAGTAGGGATGATATTCGCAGAAGATTTAAATCTCAAGGCGTTAGGACGTTCGGCTTTAAGGAAAGCTTGCCTTGATGCGGCTTGGGGTTCATTTCTCGACATCCTCCGTCACGTTTGCCCGAAGCGTGGCGTGTATTTTGCCAAGGTAGACGCGAATGGGACGAGTCAGATTTGCCCCCATTGCGGAACTAACTGCGGCAAAAAGTCTCTGTCTCAACGAGTCCATTCATGCTCTAATTGCGGCTACACGACAGACAGGGATGTAGCCGCAGCCCAAGTGGTAAAAGAACGAGGATTAAGTGCGGTCGGGCAGGTCGTACCAACGCTCGTCGAGGGTAAAGACGAGGGGCTGTGTCCGCCACCTGCGGGCGGACTTTATACGCCCCGTATCGGGGCTGGAGTTTATACTCCAGCGCTTAGTCTCCCTGTGACGCGAGAATCCCCGCTCATGACAGGACGGGGAGTTGTCAACTCAATCCAACAACCAACTTCGCGTTAAAGTAAGTAAAGAATAATTCAGGTGAAAAGTTCGTTATGTTTGCGTTTTGGTTGCGCCGGGCGATCGCGCTCCTGCTCTTACTGATTTTAACCGCTTGTGGTACGGCGAAACCCCCCGTTGGGCTTGCGCCTGGGGGGGATATTATCAAAACCGCGATCGCCCTCCAAATCGAAAAATCCCAACAAAGCCTCAGCGAACAACTCGCCGCCAATAATCCTGATTTTCAGGTCAATAATATCAACATCAAAACCCTAGAACCCCTGTATCTGGGCAAATTACCGACCTTTCACCTGATGGGAACCTACAACCTCAAGCTTGACCTCCCCAATCAAAAAGTCACCCAAAAAGATAATGACTTTGATATCTACATCCAACGGCAAAAAGAAGGGAAAACCTGGCGTTGGCTGAAGCGAGAAGTTCCCGACCCCGACGCGCCGCCCAAGTGGTACAGTTATCTGATTAATGGCAAGTTTTAGTTCTTGAGATTTATTGTAAATTGTTCATTGTAAATTGAAATTTATTCGTTGATGAATATACTGAGTAAACTATTTTCCCGCAAATCCTCAGACTCACAAACCCCCGCTTTACCCCCTCTACGTCGCAGCTATCGCGGCGTTGAGATTAAATCTGAAGCCGAAATCGAGATTATGCGGCGATCGGCTTTTATTGTGGCCACAGTCCTTAAAGAAATTGCCGATCTCGTCGAACCGGGAATGACTACGGCTGACCTCGATGCCTATGCTGAGAACCGTATTCGCGAAATGGGAGCAACCCCCAGCTTTAAAGGCTATCACGGCTTTCCGGCTTCAATTTGTGCTTGTTTGAATAACGAAGTCGTCCACGGCATTCCTAGCCCCAAGAAAACTATATGCGCCGGGGATGTGTTGAAAGTAGACACGGGCGCTGTTCAGAATGGCTATCATGGGGATTCTTGTATTACCATTGCAGTTGGTCGCGTTTCCCCCGCCGCCGAGGACTTGATACGAGCCGCCGAAGAAACCCTCTATAAAGGCATTGAACAAGTCAAACCCGGAAACACCCTCCTCGACATTGCCGGAGCCATTGAAGACCATGCTAAAGCCGCAGGATATACCATTGTCGAAGACTTTACAGGTCATGGTGTCGGGCGGAGATTGCACGAAGAACCCGCCGTTTTTAATACCCGGACGGATCGTTTGCCGAATATGCGCCTCAAAGCCGGGATGACTTTAGCGATTGAGCCGATTTTAAATGCTAAATCGCCTCATACTCGTACCCTGCGCGATCGCTGGACGGTAGTCACGGTAGATAATGGGTTATCGGCTCAATTCGAGCATACCGTGTTAGTCACGCCCACAGGCTACGAAATCCTCACCGATCGCAGTCATATTACAGCAAATGCCGTGGGCGATCGCCTTTCGGTTTGACAATTCCCCGACCCGCCCCTCTAGCCCTAGGATAGGGATTGACTAGGGGGGCTTTTAAGCACCATACTTTTGTAAACGCCCGGCATTCGCTAAAGCCAAACCCATAATATCCGTCCCCGGACGCAAGCCCAGCATTCCCTGATTGCAAGCATACTCATCAAAGCGGTCTACACTGTCAGCCCTCGCATTTTGCGCCCTTAATAATACCGGGACAGGATGCCAACTATGAGACCCCATCGTTGCCGGGGTTGAATGGTCTGCGGTAACCACTAAAACATCCGGTTGCAAATCAGTAATTTGTGGGATTAAACCATCTACTTTTTCGATTAACTCAACCTTCTGGTCAAAATCTGCATCTTCTCCGGTACTATCGGATTTTTTCACATGAAGAAAATAAAAATCGTAATCATTACCATAGCAATTTTGTAACGCTTGAAAACGCTGTTTTAGCCCTCCCGGATGCGGCACAACATCCATCCCGATTAAGCGGCTAACCCCCCGATACATGGGATAATCTGCCACACACACGCCCCGCAAACCAAAGCGATGAATTAACTGGGGCAGGGGTTTATATTTTTCAAAACCCCGCATTAAAATCATATTCGCCGGACTTTCATCGGCCAAAACTTGCTTAACTTTCTGAATAAAATTACTCACTAATTGAGCCGATTTACAAGACGCATCATCTTTAGCCTGAATGCCAAAAGGAGAAATTCCCGTTTTTTGGGGGTCAGTATCGTCGAGTTCTCCTCCTAATTCTTGGCCTCGCAAAACAAACACGGCTCGATGTTCGCTCACAGTTTCAAAAAAGTATTCTCCTTCAAAATCTAGCGTTACATTTTCTCTAATTTTTTGAGCTAGTTTTTGATTAAGTTCAGTCTCGATTCGACCCGCACGACGGTCTTTGACCACTCCTTTTTCAACAGTGGCAAAATTGACGCGGGCGGCAATATCTCCTTCTTTTAAATCGAAATCAATACCCAAAGCGGATAAAACACCGCGACCCACGCGATATTTAAGCGGATTGTAACCAAATAAAGTTAAATGACCGGGGCCGCTACCAGGGGTAATCCCTGGGCCTACTACTTCTAATAAGCCACAACTGCCTTGTTTAGCTAACTGGTCAAAGTTAGGCGTTTTGGCGGTTTGTAACTCGGTTTTTCCGGTTTCTGGATGTGGTAATCCTCCCAAACCATCCATTACTAGATAAATGATTTTTGTGTCTTGCTTCCAAGCAAGTTCTTCCCAAACTTCGGTAATATCGGTTTTAGTTAGGGTCATTTTTATTTATTTGTATAAAGAGCTGAATTTAAAATAAAATTGCTGTATTTTATCTTAAATTCAACGGTAGCTCTAGTTTCAGTGGCGATGCTTCACTCTTATGGCAGATATCTTTAACAGTTATCAGTCATCAGTTATCAGTTATCAGTACCCAAGGGGAACGTTTGTTCGAGGATTGACTGCTTTTTGTTGGTTGTTGGTGGTTCGTCTTCCCAGTGATTCTGCTGTAGGTAGTAGCACGACACAGCTAAAATGAGGCTTTAACGTAGGGTGGGTTAGGCGGCTAAAACCTAAGCTATAACTGCAATTTAGTTATCCGCCGTAACCCACCATTTAAAGTGTGTCACGCCAGTAGGTTGTGTAGAAGAAATAAAATTTTCTCATCCAATTCACAGGTTGGAAAAATGACGTAAATTTGGACGGGAAAACCCCGCCCCTACCAGAAACAGAAGATGCTGTTCTCTCTTTCCCTTGATTTCATCATTCATCACTCATCATTCCCCGACTGCCCAGATTTTGAGGGTCATGTCGTTACTGCCACTAACAACTTCTGTGCCGTTGGGATGAAAAGCGACAGCATAAACCGCAGAGGAATGTTCGTCATAAGACACAATTTCTTGTCCGGTTTTGGTTTGCCAGAGTTTGACGGTGGTATCGCTACTGCCGCTAATGAGTTTTTGGCCGTCGGGGCTGAAGGCGATATCGTTCACGGCTTTGGTGTGACCGACAATCGAGCGAATGGCGCGTCCGGTGCGGGCTTGCCAGAGTTTGAGGGTTTTATCGCTGTTGCCCGTAGCAATGACTTTGCCTTCGGGGTCAAACTGAATGGCCAGGAGTTCGGTATTCAAGCCGCGACAAAAGCGATGGGGTGATTTATTCAAAGACCACAAGCCCAACATGGAGTCGCAACCGCCACTGGCTAAGATTTCCCCTTGGCGATGAAAGGCTAGGGCGGCTACCATGTCTTCGTGATGGTTGAAGACTTCGGGTTTCTGCCCAGTCATAAATTTGAGTAAGCCTTTTTTAAGCGACCACAGCCGAATCGTTTTGTCGCGGCTACCACTGGCTACATTTTTGCTATCGGGACTAAACGCGATCGCGCTCACAATATCATCATGCCCGTTGAGAGTGCGTATTTCTGTGCCGGATTCTACATTCCACAGCTTAATCGTATTGTCGCCGCCACCACTGGCTACCATTTCCCCATCGGGACTAAATGCCACCGCTAACACGCCGCTTTGATGACCCTCTAGGCTAGAAATTTCTTCTCCGGTTTGCCAACGCCAGATTTTTACGGTTTTGTCGCTGCTGCCACTGGCGATGTATTCCCCGTCAGGACTTACCGCCAAGCACCGCACCCCACCACTATGACCGTTTAAGGTACGCAAGCACCGAGAGGGAGACGAGGGCGGATTCTTGGGTTGACTAACCACGGTAGCGGCTTGGGGATTATGCAGGGTTGTGGGTTGATGTTGTGACGGAATGGGGGATTTATGCACAATTTTGGCCCGAGTTTTGGATTTTAGGGCGGCGACTACTTCCTCGACGGATTGATAGCGGTTTTTGATGTCGGGTTCGAGCATCCGATTGAGAGTTTTTTCGAGGGTGGGACTAAGGCGGATTCCCTGTTGGTGCAGGGCTTCTCGCCATCGCCATCGTTTGCTTTTAAAGTCGAACAGTTCGCTAGGGTCAACGCCGCACAGTAAATGGACACAAGTAGCGGCTAAAGCGTACAAATCGCTGGCAGGATAAGCCTCACCATAGGAGAGTTGTTCGGGAGGGGCATAACCCATGGTTCCGGCGGTTGTTCCCCCTGCAATCATGGTGCTAGTCAGTTGTTTGGAGATACCAAAGTCAATCAAAACCAGACTGCCTTTTTTTGCGCCAGTAGGAGAGGGTTCGCTGCGACGCATAATGTTATCGGGTTTGATGTCTCGGTGGATTACGCCCCGTTTATGGATGTAGCGCAGTACCGCAAGGAGTTGTTTGAGCAGTTGATAAATTTTGGCTTCGTTGAAATGTCCGGCGTGTTTGAGTTCTTGGCTGAGGGTGCTGCCGTCGATGTATTCTTGGAGAAAGTAGAGACGCTGCTCTTGTTCGAGATAAGCCAGCAAGCGGGGAATATGGGGACAACCATCTCCTAAGCGGTCAAGGGCTTCGGCTTCTCGATTAAAGAGTTCTAGGGCTTTGTTGTAAATTTCTGAGTCGTTTTGAATGTTAGCCGAGGGGGAAAATTGTTTGATAACGCAACGGCGTTTTGTGGGGGTGTCTTCGTCCACGGCGAGATAGTTTCGTCCCATACCCCCTGCCCCTAAAAATTTTAAGCTGCGGTAGCGGTTTTTGAGCAATAGAGTTGTGCCGCAGGTTTGACATTGGTTGAGATGTTCAGGATTGCGGGGCTGAGAACAGTTGGGGTTTAGGCAATAGCTCATGGCAACAGCAGTGAGGAGATTATCTCAAAGGTATCAGATGCGATCGCGTTCTGTGCAAGTCTAGCTTTGTCATTCGTCCTTTGTTATTGGCAAGTACATCAGACTGTTGACCAATGACGCGAATAAAAATTCTGGTATAAAGCTGGCAAAATCGGGAAAATAGCTAATTGCAGTAAAATCTAAACTGAAATCATAATTGTGTACGGGGTGACTTGATGTTTGCAGGCAAACGACCGAATAATTTAGGGGTAAAAGAGGGCAAGTTGGCTTCTTGTCCGGGTACGCCCAATTGTGTTAGTTCCCAAAGCAGTGATGCTCAATCTCAAATTGCACCGCTTCCGGCAGTCCCGATGACGCAATTGCGTTCTGTGGTTGAAGGGATGGAACGTACTAAAATTATCGAACAAAATGACAATTATTTATATGCTGAATTTACCAGCAAGTTAATGGGTTTTGTCGATGATGTTGAGTTTTTTCTCGACTCGAATGCAAATGTGATTCATGTCCGTTCGGCTTCTCGTTTGGGTCAGTCGGATTTGGGGGTAAATCGCAAGCGAGTTGAGGAGATTCGCTCGAAGTTAGCGTAATCACTCTGAACCGTTGTTCGAGGAGTTCTGGGTCACTTGTGACAAGTTAAGGCTTAGTTCCCATTGTCAATTCTTCTGTAGGGGCGGGGTTTCCCCGTCCAAGTTTACGTTGATAAAATCTGGTTTTTGCCCTCACCCCAAACCCCTCTCCCAAATAGAGCGAGGGGCTTACCGTTGGGTTTTATTGATAAAAAATATAGATGGACAGTTCAGCCTATCCCATTAACTCGCCCACAGATTAAAATCTGGGGCTAATATGGCAAAGTCCGCTCTTACGGACTATAAAATAAGTTGAGACGGTGCGTTACACTTCGTTGACGCACCCTACTGACTGTAATCCACGAATCCGCCGTAACCCGCCATTTAAGGTGTGTCGCTACGGTTGGTCGTTATAACAAACCATTTCATTTGTTTATTAAGATGGTGCGTTACACTTCGTTAACGCACCCTACATTTGGTCATAATTATTGTTTTTGCAATTCGGGTAAAAAATCAATATCCATATAGTATTCGTCATAATTGTCTGGGTTAACATACACTTTTAGAGTGCGATCGCGAGCAAATTCTTCGGGATTAAACCAAATATTATCACTTTTAAAAATATAAATTTTATCCTCAACGGGATTGTGCCATTGGGAAAGGATACGATAGGGAGAGCGTTTGTTGACACGAAGATTGGTATTCTGCTCGGTTTCAGTATATTGGGTTATTAAAACTTTGCCTTCTGCTTTGAGTTTTTCTTGGCGTTGGGTGCGAATTTTCTGACTATAAAAAGCATAAAATAACATTCCCATTCCGGCGATGGTAAAACTGCCTCCCACGCCTGCAAAAATAATAACAAATAGCCATAAATCAGAAAAAGAATCAATCCGGGCTTTTTCGGGGGTATCTTCGGGATATAAAACGGCAACTTCGTCTCCCGTTTGATAACTCGGAGGATTAGAACTTACATTCGACTGAAATTCAATAATTTCGCCTTGGTTTGTCGTAAATTGCACCACCGGATAATAACTGGATGAACTCCCCGTGCTAGAGCGATTCATCTCAATCACAGTCCCTGGCGCAGAAATTGCTGTTTCGAGAAAGTTCAGGTTAGTTTGATAGGCAAAAACACAAATACCTAAATCGACAACGCCAATTAATAAAAAGACGGCTCCGATGATTTTAAGCGTTTTTTGTAAGGGATTTTGGCGATTAGCAGTCATCTTTTATAATGAACAATTTACAATTAATAATTTACAACGATATAGTATTTTTAATTGTAGAGCGCTGCGGTTGTGGCTTGGGACATCAAGAACAGGTTCCCACGCCCATCCTTTGTTAGCACTCACCGAACGAGATTAAAGGGCTAAAGCCCTTACTACAAACAACAACAAAGGACAAAGGACAAATGACAAAGGACAAATAAATAACTAAGCTGGTAATTCTACTCGCTCTTTTCCGGCTAATTGAAACGCATCGTGGATGATTTTTAATGCTGTTACGCCGTCAGATTCGGCTACAACGCAGCTAATTTTAATTTCCGAGGTGGTAATCATTTGAATGTTGATTTGATGTTGCGCGAGGGCGGCGAACATTTGGGCGGCAACGCCGGGATGACCGACCATTCCTGCCCCCACAACGCTGACTTTGGCGATGTTGGTGTCTACGGTCACTTCTCCCCATCCCCACAGACTGGCCAGGTCTTGGAGGGCGAAACGGGCGGTTTCTGCGTCGGCTTGGGTGATGGTACAAGCGAGGTCGCGGGTGGGTGTACCTTTGAGGATGCGGCAGCGTTGGGATTGAATAATGGTGTCTACGCTGATATTTTTCTTGGCCAGGACTCCGAAAATTTTGGCAGACATCCCCGGTTGGTCGGGGACGCAACGGACGCTGAGACGGGCTTGGTTGCGGTCGAGGGCGACTCCTCGGACGGGGGGGGCGTTGTGGCGACTTGCGGCTTGGGTGGGGAGTTGGATGGGGGAAGCGTCGATGTCAAAGGTGCGACATAAAGAGGAAATGGCGCGATCGCAATCGTGGACATCAATGGTACAACTAACTTTAACCTCGGAAGTCGAAATCATTTCAATGTTGACCCCGGCATCGGCAAGGGCGGCAAACATTTCGGCCGCAATCCCCGGACGGCCAATCATACCTGCCCCGGCAATGGCAATTTTGGCGGTGCGTTGTTCGGTCATCACTTCGGCCAGGGATTCTTGGCGTTTGCGTCGGGGTTTACTCTCCATTTCCTTGACTAAAGCTTGACCGAAGGCTTCGGCAACGGCTTCGGCGTGGCTGAGGCGACGGGTTTCGACGGTAAAGGCGATGTCGTTGGTGTTGCCTTCGTGAATGGATTGAATAATCAGGTCTACATCGACATTTTGACGGCTGACTTCCCCAAATAAGCGGGCGGCCACCCCCGGACGGTCGGGAACGCGCAAGATCGCGACTTTGGCTTGGTCTGTGTCAAATTCGACGGCATCAACGGCTTGGGTAATTTCGAGGTTGTGGAGCGATCGCGGTTGGGGAATTGGTGATATAACTCTAGTACCGGGGCGATCGCTCCAACTGGATAACACCCGCAACGGTACGCCATAATTCCGGGCAATTTCCACCGCTCGCGGATGCAAGACTTTTGCCCCCAAGCTGGCTAACTCCAGCATTTCATCGCAGGTAATTTCGTCCATAAGCTGGGCTTCGGGGACAAGGCGGGGGTCTGTGGTCAAAATCCCCGGTACATCGGTGTAAATCTGGCATTCTTGCGCCCCTAATGCCGCCGCTAAGGCCACCGCCGAGGTATCCGACCCGCCGCGGCCCAAGGTGGTAATTTCTGTGTTATCTTGCTGACTAATGCCTTGGAAACCCGCCACAACGACAACTTTACCTTGGTCGAGATGGGTTTTGAGGCGGTCGGTTCTCACATCGAGAATGCGGGCCCGACTGTATTCGCTTTCGGTGACAATGCCTACCTGTGCGCCCGTTAGAGAAATCGCAGACTGTCCAAGTTCTTGTAATGCCATACTCAACAGGGCAATGGAAACCTGTTCTCCGGTCGAGAGTAACATATCCATTTCTCGCCGGGATGGATTGGCCGAAACCCCTTGAGCGAGTTTAACTAAACCGTCTGTGGTTTTGCCCATGGCTGAAACCACCACGACAACCGAATTTCGCGCTTGTACGGTTGCTCGAACGCGCTGTGCTACGGCTTGGATACGTTCAACTGAACCTACAGACGTACCCCCGTATTTTTGAACGATGAGTGCCATAGTTACATTACCCCCTTTTCGCCTTGACCTGACAGGCTGTTGAGTCTTTCATCCTACTCGAAAAATAACCCGGAAACGCGATCGCGTTTTCTGTCAGAATACAAAATTTTATCCTATTAAGGATCGAATTGAAAAAGGAACGGTTATCTTCACTCGCAACAAAGCAGTCCCTTTGCCACAATAATAAGTAGATTAGAAAAGGCTCAATTGCCCATGAACATTTCCCCTAAATCCCTTTACGACTGGTATCGCAGTACTCTCCGTAACCCCCGCTATCGTTGGTGGGTGGTGTTAGGAACTGTGGTTTATCTTATTAGTCCGATTGATATTGCGCCGGATTTTATTCCCATCGCCGGACAAATTGATGACATTATGGTTCTGACGCTGTTACTGTCTGAAGTTACCCAAATGGTTCTCGATTTCGCCAAGCAACGCAAAGGCGACCTCGAAACCAATGCTGAAACCAAACCTGCCCAAGATACGGTGGATGTGAATGCGGTATCGGTAGAAGGTTAATTATTTTTTCCTATAATTAAATCAAAACCCCGGTTTTTTCTTGAAACTGGGGTTTTTGCGTAGATAAGTTATTGGTTTTAGGCAGTTATCAGCAAACAACAAAGGACAAAGGACAAAGGACAAAGGACAAAAAACTAATCCCTCACCAGTGGGATGTACGGAAGAACGCGATCGCCCTACAATCTTTTCGAGAACTGTTGCGATCGCGTGTACTGGTGAATTTAGTTTTATATTCCTTTGTTGCCCTTATCCCCATTCTGACGGTATTTTTGTTATTAGTCGGGGCGAAACTGCCCGCCAGTCGCGCAATGCCTACAGCGTATTTGGTGACAGTCGCGATCGCCCTGTGGATTTGGCAAGTTCCGTTCAATTGGGTTGCTGCGTCTACGTTACAGGGTTTAGTGGTGGCCGCAGAAATTTTATATATTGTCTTTGGGGCGATTTTGCTACTCAATACCCTGCGGGCTTCTGGGGCAATGGATACGATTCGTCAAAGTTTATTGACAATTTCGAGCGATCGCCGCGTCCAGGTTATCATTATTGCTTGGTTGTTTGGTAGCTTTATCGAAGGGGCCGCCGGATTTGGTACGCCTGCTGTCATTACTGTACCGTTGATGGTTGCGATCGGTTTTCCGGCGATGGCCGCCACAGTTGCCGCTTTAATTATCCAAAGTACCCCCTCCACTTTTGGGGCAGTGGGAACCCCGGTTTTAATCGGCATTGACGCGGGCTTAGAAGGCGTTGAAACCGTCCAAAACCGCATAAATGACCTGGGACTCGATTCTGCCGATTATCTGGCGGAAATCGGGGCAAAAGCGGCAATGTTTCACGGCATTATCGGTATATTTATCCCCTTGATTTTGGCGATCGCGATGACGTATTTTTTTAGCGATCGCCCTTCGATACGAGACGGTCTAGCCATCTGGAAATATGCCCTGTTTTGCGGCGTTGCTTTCACCCTACCCTACACCCTCACCGCCATTTTCCTCGGGCCTGAATTTCCCTCTCTTGCTGGCGGTTTAATCGGTTTAGCCATTGTCATCCCCGTCACTCGCAAACAAAAGCTAGTCCCGCAACAAAACTGGGATTTCCCCGAATCCGAGGCTTGGCCAGACATTTGGCGAGGTCGCGACACCGCCCCCACGCCTCAATCTGCCTCCATGTCGCCTTTTAAAGCCTGGCTTCCCTATATCTTGCTGGCCGTCTTTTTAGTCTTAACGCGATTGCAGTTTTTACCCTTACGAAACGGATTGCGATCGCTTGAATTTAGCGCCACAAACCTTTTAGGTACAAATTTATCCGTAAACACGCAACCCCTATATCTCCCCGCCACCGCTTTCGTCCTAGTGGTCATTATCACCTACTTTCTCCACGGCATGAAGCCCCAAGCCATGCGGGATGCCCTGCAAACCTCCTTACCCACCATTGGAAAAACTCTAGTGGCGTTGGGGTCGGCGGTGTTAATGGCCCGCGTATTCATCAACACTGGCACCAATGAAGCAGATTTAGCCAGTATGCCCTTAACTTTAGCCGCAGGAATGTCTCAATTAGTCGGGTCAGTCTGGCCCTTTGTTGCCCCCATTGTCGGCGCAATTGGCTCTTTTGTAGCCGGAAGCGTCACCGTGAGCAATATCATGTTTTCCCTATTTCAATTTGGTGTGGCAGAGAATACAGGCGTTTCCCGCGAAATCACCCTCGCTTTGCAATGCGTCGGGGCATCTGCTGGCAATATGATCTGCGTGTCTAATATCGTCGCCGCCGCCGCTACTGTGGGCTTGATGGGGCGCGAAGGGAACTTGATTAGTAAATTAATCTTTCCGGTGGTTTATTACCTCTTATTCGCCGGAATTTTGGGCTTGGGGGCAATTTATTGGCTACCTAGCACCCCAGGGTAAAGTTTGTCCGATAATTTACTGGTTGTTGGTTATTAGTGACAAGTTGAGCTACACAATCCCCATGTCAAAAACATTCTAAACCTTTGTATCGGGGAACAGGTTTCCTCGCCCAATCCTTTGGGGTTAGGAGGAGAGGATATTACCATCCCGTTGCTAAAACGTAAACTTGGACGGGGAAAAGAGCGCCCCTACAGAGAATTTGACGATAGGCACAAAACCTTAACTTGTCACCAATGGTTGTTGCTTGTTGCTTGTTGCTTGAGGGAAGCACTATAAAATGAGCCTAGAACTGTCGAACGCAAGGTTGAGTCATGTCTGCATCAAAAGCGAAAAATGTTTTAGGTAGCGATCTACAAGTGTGTTGCACTGACCCCATGACTGGGTATTATCGGGATGGATCGTGTAATACGGGATCGGGGGATAGTGGGGCCCATACGGTTTGCGCTCAAGTGAGTCAGGAGTTTCTGGATTTTTCTAAAGCCAAGGGTAATGATTTAATTACGCCGCGGCCAATGTTCAATTTTCCGGGGCTGAAACCGGGGGATTGTTGGTGTTTGTGTGCGCTGCGTTGGAAGGAAGCCCTCGATGCGGGTATGGCTCCTCCGGTGCGTCTAGAATCGACTCATGCTTTGACTTTGGAGTATTTGGATTTGGCTGATTTGAAGGCTCACGCGGTTGAGTAGTTTGGTTATTGGTTATTGGTTGTTGGTTGTTGGTTATTGGTTGTTGGTTATTGGTTATTGGTTATTGGTTATTGGTTATTGGTTATTGGTTATTGGTTATTGGTTATTGGTTATTGGTTATTGGTTGTTGGTTATTGGTTATTGGTTATTGGGCGGGGAAACCCCGCCCCTACAAGCCGACTGCCCAAAACACTGATTAGGTGATAACTGATAACTGATGACTGAAGAAACCCCCTACTGCCCAAAAACTGATTACTGATTACTGAAAAAAGCTGCCCAAAAAACTGATTACTGATTACTGAAAAGCCTATTGCCACCGAGCGATCGCGTCTTGGGCGGCTTGATAAGATGGCGTATCTTGGGGAACTAAC
This sequence comes from filamentous cyanobacterium ESFC-1, assembly GCA_000380225.1. Taxonomy (GTDB): domain Bacteria; phylum Cyanobacteriota; class Cyanobacteriia; order Cyanobacteriales; family Spirulinaceae; genus Jaaginema. The sequence continues at coordinate 5,243,483 of KB904821.1, read as the reverse complement.
TTGGCGGTTTCGATGGCTTGGGCTAAATTCCCTCTGGCGGCGCGGGAGTTGGCAATCAGGTAAATTTGGCGACTCCAGATGTTAATCAGTTTGCGGGCTTCGGCGTAACCGGGTTGACCAACGGGGACTTGGCGGAGGGTCACAATTCCTTTGCTGTAGGAAGATGCTTGGGTAAAGCGAATGAGTTGCTTGGCGGCTTGAATGGTGCTTTGGTTTTTCTCTTGTTGCAGCACTTGGCGTTTCCATTGCTCAATGCGCTGATTGGCGAGGGTGTGGATACGATCTTCGGTGGGATCGATTAAACTTGCTGCCGCGATCGCGCCTTTAAAATCACCATTATTGGCTCGACCCCTGGCGATGTCAACAATCATTAAACTCCAGGTGGTAATCGTGCGTTGGGCTTCTGGGTAATAGCGGGAATTGGCCGGGACTTGACGGGCTGCTAGGATTGCCCGCTTTAATTCGGAAGCTTGATAATTGCGAATATAACTTCTTGCTCGTACTAATATTTCTTGACCGTCTTGATCAGCCGTTGGGGAAACAGGTGTAGTTTGAGTTGTTGGGGATGGGGTAGAAGTGGTGGTTTCGGGAGCGCTTGGGCTTTCTGTGACGGCGAGAGGCGGTTGTTCTGAGGGGGACGCACCGTCTTCTAAAACAACTGGATCGCTGACTTCCCCACTGGGGAGGTTATTCAACAGCCATGCCAACAACATCAACAGGATAAATAAGCCACCGCCAACAGCTAACCATTTTTGGAGCGCGGGGGGGCGATCGTTGGTTGAGGCTGCGGTAGGTTCTGGCTCGTTCGTACCGGATTCTGGGGTTTTTGGGTCTGAATTGCCATTTTCTGGCTTTTCGGGCGGATTAGGCGGTACTAACGGCTGGCTTGGCCGCACAATGGGGGCAGAGGTGGTGATTTGAGCGGCGGCCGCTTTACCATTGCCGTTGCCGTTGTGGTTTTCGATGACGGCGGCACTCACGGCGGCCATTTCCCAATCAAGGGTTTCACTGGGTAGAATGGGTGAGGTGCGATCGAGGGTGGTGGGAATGGCGAATAAGGGTTCTTGTTTGGGTCGCCAATGATGTTCGCATAATTCTGGGACGCGATCGCGCAGATATTGTTCGAGTTTTTCGAGGGTCACATCCCGTTGATAATACCGCAAAGCTTCGAGTAAAGCCGCCGCAAACATCCCATGACCGAGGCCGGTTGCTTCGTGGGAGGTTTCTGTGAGTTGACTGGATAACACCACGGCAATCCCGTATTTTTTGGCTAATTCTAAGGTATCGCCCCCCACTGCTTCTTCAGCCAAAATGCCAGGGGAACGGTTAATATCGAGAAGAACTAAAATGTTATCGGCTTGTTGTTGTCGCAACTGCTCAAACACCGTCTCTATGAGAATCCCTGTACCGGGAATATCTGCCGGATCGCCGTCAATGGGCAGCAAATAATCCTGTCCTTGCCAACTCACCCCATAACCGCTAAAGAAAAACCACAGCCAAGGCTTGATTTGACTTGACTTTTCTGGGGTTAACCATTTAAGGATATTTTCTTGAGTCGGGGTGGTGGAGCGGTCTTCGATCCAAGCGGAAGCATCAGTGAGTAACAAGCTTTGAGACGGCGGGACTTTGGCTTCTCCCACCATATATTGCCAAATTGCTTGAGCATCGGCTTGAGCAAAGCTCAAAGGTTGAGTATGCTCATAACGATTAATACCGATGGTGAGGGAACTGTAATTAGCCATAAAGCGCCGCCCTTGGATTGAGTAGGTTGAACTGCTATTAACGAACGAATGAGGAGAACACAGACGATAACACCCATTAGTCTATAGGTTTTCTGGGGTTCTTTGTTGCTGTCAAGTCGAAAATTTTTGAAAAATTATGTCTAAATTTCATCATATTGTGGCACGGGGTTCAACTTGGCTGGGTTTAACGTTGCGGTTGCCCTTTTCTGGGGCTTTTTCAGGACGTTTGGCGGCGGCGGGTTTGACTTGGATGGCCATCAGCGCGATCGCGCCCACTGTCGTACAAGCGGAAATCCAGCGAGTTGCTATCCCAATTGTGCGGGAAAATGACGAAACCTATCAAAACTTGCTGACCCGCGCCGAAAACATCGCCAGAGCCGCCACCCAGCGCAGTTTTGACCAAAGCATCCTTACCACCAGCGTTATTGTGACGGTATTGGGTCAAAATAATGGCGCGGTGGTGCCGATTTTAAAGCTAGAAGTCAATCGCCGTAATTGGCAAGCTTTCCCCGATCCCCAGCGTTGGGCCAAGTATTACACCAATGCTAATCTGTTGCTCGGCATCGAAGACACTCCTTCCCCCAGTCCGACCATTACGCCAGAAGCCCCGGCCGATGAACCCGCCGAGGCATTAGAAGAAACGCCAGAGTTAGCACCGGACAATCCGAGTTTACCGGGCTTACCCGCCCCGTTTCCTTCTCTGCCGTCTCAGCCCGATCAACCTTTGCTGCCGCCTTTACCGCCTTTGCCGTAGCACCGCAGGGGAAAGTTGTTGGTTGTTGGGTTTCACTTCGTTCTACACTTTCTTACACCATCGGTTATTGCCCTTGAATAAGCCATGACCCAAAAAAAAGACCTCGAAAAATAAAAAAATAGTAGAGGAGTTGAGAGGCGTTGTCGGTGGGAGGCGGTGCAAACTTGCCCCAATATTTTTTTAAGGCGGAATGGGCTGTCTCTTGATCGAAAGTGTCACCGTACTGGCAGATGAAAGTGAGAAACTGATACACTGCTTGAGATTGAGGGAGATTTAAAGCCTCGAATTTGCGTAAATGGTAATTTTTTGCTCGAAGAAATTGATAGTCTCCCGGCGGGTTGGGATACTCAGACCTAATATTTGTTGCTTAGAGGATGGGTTGACATCCTCCCCGCCGTAAACGGACGGGGATTCCTAAACCTCACGATTTAGGTTTGGAGCTTCATAGCAGTTGGCTTCACAGACTTACTCTGTTCGGGTCTCACACTCGCTCCACAGACTGACACCGCAAGCCCTGCGGCCAAAATGTTCTTAGAGGCGTTAATATCCCGGTCATGGCAAGTCCCGCACTCAGGACAATCCCATTCTCGGATATTTAACGGCATTTTCTGGACAATATGCCCACAATTACTACATCGCTTGGAACTAGGGAACCACCTATCGATTTCGATATAAGTTCTCCCATACCAACGACATTTATAGGCAAGTTGTCGCGTGATTTCACCCCAACTCGCATCGGAAATCGCTTGAGCGAGTTTTCGGTTTTTAACCATGTTTTTTACAGCCAAGTCCTCAACCACAATCGTTTGGTTTTCACGAACGAGTTGAGTCGTTAGCTTGTGTAGATGGTCTTTTCGCGTATCGGTAATCTGGGCGTGAATCCGGGCTACCTTTCTGCGGGCTTTCTCCCGATTCTTTGACCCTTTTTCTTTGCGAGAAAGGTTTTTGTGCGCCCGTCTGAGTTTCCGATAATACTTTTTCAGGTGTTTGGGATTGGATACTTTATTACCATCACTGGTAGTAACTAAGCTATTAATACCTAAATCAATGCCTATCGCTTTATCAGTTACGGGTAAAGGTTTGATTGTCGGGTCATCAAACCGAATAGAGATGTGCCAGCGTCCCGAAGGGTGTAATCTAATTGTTACGGTACTTGGCTCACAGCCTTCTGGGATTGGTCTTGACCATCGAATATCTAAGGGTTCTTTACATTTAGCTAAGTAGATTTGACCGTTTCTGTATTTAAACGCCGACTTGCTAAACTCCGCACTGCCTCCCTGGTGTTTTTTCTTGAAGTTAGGGTATTTAGTACGTCCTGCCCAGAAATTACTAAAAGCTGTTTGTAAATGTCTTAAACCCTGTTGCAAAGGGACGCAACTGACTTCGTTCAAAAAGTCGAGTTCCGACTCTTTCTTCCAAGCAGTAAGCATTGAGGAAGTTTGACTATACCCAATCCTACGTTGACTTTCGTACCAAGCCTGAGTTCGTTCATGGAGTGCTTTATTGTAAACCAATCTTACACAGCCCAAAGTGCGCCGCAGAAGCGACTCTTGCTCGGGAGTTGGGTAAAAACGGTAAGAATAAGCTTTTTCCATGCTTCACATTATAGCATAATTCCTGTAAAAGTAGTTCGGTGTTACGATTAAAGTCTAAAGCCGTCCTTGAAGCGCGCCCGTCCCCGCGCCGCCGTAAGACGAGCGACCCCGCGCCGCCGTAAGACGAGCGACCCCGCGCCGCCGTAAGACGAGCGACCCCGCGCCGCCGTAAGGCGCAAGGGAATGCGCGAGTAGCACCTTGTAGCGCGAGTAGCACCTTGTAGCGCGAGTAGCACCTTGTAGCGCGAGTAGCACCTTGTAGCTCGGCAAGACAGGACGGGGTTTCAGACCCAATTTTTCTTGATGAGCGCGATCGCCCCTCGCCCTACTATTTGGGAGAGGGGTTTGGGGTGAGGGCAAAAAATTGGACGGGGAAACCCCGCCCCTACCAAGGTTCTAGACTTCGCTTGAGTTTTACTGGTTTGAGAGGGGGAGGAGTGGGAAGAGGGGGAGGAGGGGGAAGAAAAGAACTGTGCAACAGGTGTGCTATCTGTTACCAAGTTTTAACAATGTGAGCGTAAATGACCCCAAAAAAGCGGCTTTGAGGCTGATTCTCTGGTCAGAAAATCACACCTTGACAGGGGTGGACGGGGAAACCCCGCCCCTACAAATGACCAATGACCAATGACCAATGACCAATGACCAATGACCAATGACCAATGACCAATGACCCTCTTATTCTTCTTGCGGTTGAGTGGCGATGGTTTCTGAACGGGGTTCGATGTCAAAGGTGAGTTGTAACTCCTCATGGGGTTCGAGAACTTCACCTAATTCGGTTTGTTCCATGGCGGCGAGCAGGTTTTGCATGGCCGCTTCGAGGTGTATTCCTGCGTCTACTGCGACCCAACCGGAGGGCATGAGGTGTCGCCATTCAAAGTGGAGGTGCGGCCCGGTGGATAAGCCGGTGCTGCCCACTAAACCGATGATTTGACCTTGTTCGACTTGTTGGCCGGGTTCGACGAAAATTTCGGAGAGGTGGGCGTAACGGGATTCTTGTTGGTTGTTTTCGTGGCGCAGGGTCACCATTAAACCATAACCGCCAACGTTCCCCGCGATCGCGACTTGACCGGAATAAGCGGCTAATACGGGAGTCCCGGTGGGGGCGCTAATATCGGTGCCAGCGTGCATTCGCCGTGTTTTCAAGATGGGATGAATGCGCCAGCCAAAGGCAGAGCTAATGTTAGCTGGAATCGATAAGGGGAAGATTAAGGCTGTTTTCCCCGGTAATTTATCTTCTTGTCGTGCATTTTGGTAAAATGCCAGTTGTTCGGCGGGAATCGCTTGCACTTTCGAGCCAGAGGTGGGGCGAGTTTGGGTGCGCGGGGAAACTGCTGCTTGTCGCTGGGAAGTCGCGATCGCCTGGCGTTGGACTTGCAGTTGGCGGCGTTGCTGAATGGGAGAGGCACTCACGGCTACCGATCGTTTTGGGGCGGCGGGTTTGCGGGCTGTCGTGCCAGAGCCGCCACAATTCCCAGAGGCTTGACCGTTGACGGTACGGCAACCTGTGGCGCGATCGGTAATTTGTACGGGAGTAGAGCCGCGACTGTTGGAACCGCCGAGGTTATCAGCGAAGTTATTTGTGCCTTTATCTAAAATTTGGATTTGGGGCTGTACGCCTTGGGCTTGTTGAGAAGGTCGATCGATTAAGCGTTCGGGAATACTCGAAGCGGGTTCGTTGTTGGGAACTTTGACGCTCGGTGCGTTGAGTGTGGCTGGTGCAGAAAATTCTGGTTGAGGAGCGGGTTCGGGGGCAGGGCTGGCGGCTCTGGGAGCGGGGGCAGGAGCCGGAGCGGGTGCAGGAGCAGGGCTGGCGGCTCTGGGAGCAGGGGCAGGAGCCGGAGCGGGTGCAGGAGCAGGACTAGCAGCTCTGGGGGCTGGAGCGGGTGCAGGGGCAGGAGGCGCTGCTTTAGGCGCAGGGGCGGGAGCCGGAGCCGGAGTTGCCGGGACGCTTACGGGGTCCATGAAAGCGTCAGTTTGCGCCATGACCCAGTTATTACTAAAGAAGCTTAAGCCACTGACAAAGGCAACACTGGCGATCGCGACGGGATGCTGAGTGACGAGGCGCAATAGGGAGCGATTTTCGGGGGTCGGTTTGTTCATCTTTTCCTCACAACTCACAAATAATAGTAAAAATTGAATTTTAGGGCTTAGTAAAGAACGAGCATTTAAAGATTTTAGCTTGTGTAGATCGGAGTGCAAACCCATTCAAATTACAAGTCATCATAGCCTAAAGCGATCGCCCCAGGCATTCGTTTTATTTCTTGGGGCCCTTGGGGGGTTTGCAGACGAATTTTTAAGGCTCCTGTGGCTGCAACGCCAATGATTGTAGCGGATTTATGGTTTAGGGTTAAGGTTCGTTGGGGAAAACACAGCAGTTGCTCGTAAGCGGTTAAGACCGCATCTACATTTTCGGTTTGTAGGCGCTGATATCCGGAGAGGATACCGAAAACCGCGATCGCAGCCAAGGTTTCGAGGTTGGGAATGGCAGATTGAGAATAGGTTTGTAAATTTATGCCTTTTTCGGGAACCCGATTGCTCCAGTTTATGCCGACTCCGACAATGGCTTGGACGATTTTTTGCTGTTTGATGCGGGTTTCGGTTTTGATGCCGCCGAGTTTACGGCTTTGTAGAATTAAGTCGTTGGGCCATTTGAGTTGGACGGGGATTTGATAGCGTTGTAAAGCGGTGGCGATTCCCCAGGCGATCGCAAAGGTGAGTAGGGGGGCTTGAGAGGCTTGAATGTGGGGCGCAAGGGCAACGGAAAGGTATAATCCGCCTTGGGAGGAAAGCCACTGTCTCCCCCATTGTCCTCGTCCGGCGGTTTGTTGGCGGGCGATCGCGATTTGAGGGAGGGGGCGATCGCCTTCTATAATCTGCCACAATTGAGCGTTAGTTGAATCGGTAATGTTAAAGTAATGCAGTCTTTCATCGGGGTCAAAGTTAAGGGCTGTGAGTTGCTTTAAGGTGGTTTTAAAAGTTTGGCGATCGAAGGGCATCTTTTGATGATTAATAATTAATAATTTATCGCTCGCAATTGGACTTAAATCGGTAAAAATAACCCTATTAATATTACAATAAAAAGGTTGCTTGTTGCCTTTGGAAAACACCTCAATGTCTGAATCTTTATCTTTTACTAATACGATTCCCCTCGACCAAATTCGTTACAATCCTCAAGGCTTGGTGGCCGCGATCGCCCAGGATTATCTTGATGGTACAGTGTTGATGATGGCGTGGATGAATCGTGAAGCTTTGGCAAAAACCCTCGAAACTGGGCAGGCTTGGTACTGGAGTCGCTCTCGTCAAGAATTATGGCACAAAGGCGCAACGTCTGGACATTTTCAAAAGGTGCGATCGCTGAGATATGATTGCGATAGCGATGCGATATTACTCACTATCGAGCAAGTTGGCGATATTGCTTGTCATACCGGGGAAAGAAGCTGTTTTCATCAAGTGAGCGATCGCAAACTTGCCCCCCCTGCCGATACTTTATCGGGTTTGTACGATACGATTCGCGATCGCCGGGATAACCCCAATGAAAGTTCTTATACTTGCCAACTTTTTGCCGGAGGAGATAACAAAATCCTCAAAAAAATTGGGGAAGAAGCTGCCGAAGTGGTGATGGCTTGTAAGGACGATGAACCCCACGCGATCGCCTCGGAAGCTGCTGATTTACTCTACCATACTCTCGTTGCTCTAGCGCACCATAACGTGGACTTACGGGACGTTTATCGCATCCTTGACGAGCGCCGCAAATAGCTAAAATCTGCCTTACATTTGATGAGAAAAAGCTCTCTACCAAGGGACGCAAACACAAAGCTCTGCTTCTACCAGTAAATGTTACAGTCACGGCACTACTGCCGTGACACAGCTAAAACAGGGCAATAGTTAGGGTGACGAAGCGCGAAGCGGAACGCACCATCTTTAATTACCAGAAAGCTCGAACTTAACCCAAAATATAAGTCGCTAAAACTTTTTGTAAATCGTAAATATTCACCTGTTGATTAAACTTTTTCTCTAAAGGCATCGGGTCGCTACCAATCCAAATTTTCAACTCAGCATCCGAGTCAAAATGTCCGACTGTTTCTATACTAAATTTTGTAATTTCTCGATAGGGAATAGAAAGATATTCAATCTTTTTCCCCGTCATTCCTTGAACGTCTACTAAAATCAAACGCTTATTGGTGAAAATAAAGGTATCGCGAAATACATTGAAGCCCACCTCGATAACTTCACGATCAACCAAAAGTTGATGATATTCTGATTGTAGCTCTTTGGCACCAACAACACCTGCATTTCCTTTTAAATTAGAAATAAATCCCATTTGACTTAAACCTCAGCGTTTAATTTGTATAAAAAAGAAAGCTTTACTTTAGAATCTAACTTGAGCTTTTAAAATCGTCAAGACCGCGAACCCGTTTGAGGGCATCCCTGAGTACCTTCTTAAAGATTTACCCAGTTAACCGCCCCTCAAGTTCGGCTTTTTTCGCTACAATTAAAGCTAGATTATCATTCAATTATCTGCTCCTGTGACAGTATCTCAACCGTTACTTCCTTTAATCAGAAATCCCGAAGGTTTAGAAGCTCGTTTGCGCGAAATTCCGGGCGAACCAGGGGTCTATTTAATGCGGGATGACCGCGATAATATTTTATATATTGGCAAGTCGAAAAAATTGCGATCGCGAGTGCGTTCTTATTTTCGCAATTCCCAGAAATTGAGCGATCGCATTGCCATGATGGTGCGTCAGATTACCGAAATTGAGTTTATTGTCACCGACACCGAAGCCGAGGCTTTAGCTTTAGAAGCAAACCTGGTTAAACAACACCAACCCTACTACAATGTCCTTCTCAAAGACGATAAAAAATATCCCTACGTTTGTATTACTTGGTCGGAGGATTATCCCCGCATTTTCATAACCCGCAAGCGCCGTATGACGAAAGAAAAGAATCGTTATTATGGCCCTTATGTCGATGTACGTTTGTTACGCAGTACCCTGCACATTGTTAAACGCATTTTCCCCCTACGTCAGCGTCCTAAACCCCTATTCAAAGACCGACCTTGTTTAAACTATGATATTGGTCGCTGTCCGGGGGTCTGTCAGTCGTTAATTACCCCAGAAGATTATCGCCAAATTGTCCAGAAAGTGGCAATGGTTTTCCAAGGACGGACTAAAGAACTAATCGAAACCTTGACTGCACAAATGCAGGAAGCAGCAGAAAACCTCAACTTTGAACAAGCAGCCAGATTGCGCGATCAAATCAAAGGTTTGCGATCGCTACACGCCGATCAAAAAGTCTCCCTTCCTGACGATACCATTTCCAGGGACGCGATCGCCCTCGCCAAAAATGAAAATCATTGTTGTATTCAATTATTCCAAGTTCGGGCCGGCAAATTAGTCGGACGATTAGGCTTTTTTGCCGAAGCACAATCGGCTGAAAATGGGGCGATTTTACAACGAGTATTAGAAGAACATTATAACCGCGTCGATCCGGTAGAAATTCCCACAGAAATTCTCGTTCAACATGACCTTCCTGAAAGCGAACTTTTAGCAGCATGGTTGCAGTCGCGTAAACAAAGAAAAATCAATATTTTATCCCCCCAACGTCAAACCAAAGCCGATTTGATTGAAATGGTGGAAAGAAACGCTCAATATGAGTTAGAAAGAACCCAACGTTTTGCCGATCGAAACACCACCGCTTTACAGGATTTAGCCGATATTCTCGACCTCCCAGAAGTTCCCAAACGCATCGAAGGTTACGACATTTCCCACATTCAAGGGTCGAATGCCGTTGCATCCCAAGTGGTGTTTATTGACGGGGTTCCAGCTAAACAATATTACCGCCATTATAAAATCAAAAATCCCCATGTTCGTAGCGGTCACTCTGATGATTTTGCCAGTTTAGCTGAGACCGTTCAACGGCGTTTCCGCAAGTATAAAGATAACCCCAATCTGCCGCGACAAGACGATCCAGATTTTCCCGATTTGGTGATGATCGACGGGGGAAAAGGTCAACTTTCTTCGGTTATTTCTGCCCTACAAGATAACAGCGAATCGCCCTTATTAGAAGACTTAAAAATCGTCAGTTTAGCCAAACAACGCGAAGAAATATTCCTTCCCGGTGAGTCTTTCCCGGTTGAAACTGATTCCGAACAACCCGGAGTTCAATTATTACGTCGTGTCCGGGATGAAGCCCACCGTTTTGCGGTGAGTTTCCATCGACAACAACGCCTCAAACAAGGAAGGCGATCGCGCTTAGATGAAATTCCCGGCTTAGGTTTTGAACGTCAAAAAGAATTACTCGCGCATTTTCGTTCGATTGATTACATCCGCGAAGCCTCTGTTCAACAACTCCAAGAAGTGGCAGGAATTGGCCCCCATTTAGCCCAAGGAATTTACAAATATTTCCATCCTAATACGGATTTATCGTCAGAATGAATTTTATCTTCCAGAACCCCGATTTCTGATGTGCTTACCCAATACAGTTAGTATTCAAATCTAGAAACCGGGGTTTTTAGTCTTCTCTATTTGGCAACCTGTTAACTTCTAATTCTAAATTAATATCTTCATAAAGGTCAGCCCAAGCAATTGTCAAATTCAAAGTTTTTAGAGTAAAACTTTCCTCAGTTGAAGTATAAGTTCGGAAATGCCAGCCCCCGGTTTGTTGGCGCTCAAATACTTCTACTCTAGGCGTTTTTGTATTAACTAATATATAAGTTTCAAGAGTTTCTAAGGTTTGATAATCATTAAATTTGTCGCCGCGATCGCGTGCTTCTGTACTATCAGACAAAACTTCAATAATCAATTTAGGAAACCGCTTATAAGTCGCTGTTTCTCGATCGCGGCGATCGCAAGTAATTAACAAGTCGGGATAATAAAAACAGTTACGCTGTTCTATTCGGAGTTTGAGATCGGCAAAATAAACTCGGTAATCTGTACCGCGTAATTGCGATCGCAAAATTGTTGCCAAGTTGAGTGCAATGGTATTATGGATATCTGTTGTCCCTGCCATTGCATAAGCTTGACCGTTTATATATTCATGCTTAATTGGGCTTTGACTTTCAAACTCTAGATAGGCTTCTGGGGTCAAATATTCAAATTCGGAAAGGGCAATCATGGTAATACTTTTTAAGTAAAAATATTGTGACTCCGGCTTATTGAAAAAACCGGAGTTTAAATTCATTCTAATTCCCTGACATTATCATCAAATCCATTTCAGTATTAGTTCGCATCGAAGTCGTTGCATTTTCTTCAAGATTAGGTAGATTCATTTGCGATCGCGTCACCAAATTCATCGCTGCTTCTACGGGAAATAACTGAGTGAGATTCATCGTAAAATCACCCGTTCCCGTACTTTCTAAAGAGACTAAATCAACTGCCATTTCTGCTGGAAGACCCCAAGGGGTAAATTGTTGTTCTTCGGCAGTTTGCTCGATGATCATTGAGAGAGTTACGGTATCCTCGGTGCGATTTTCTAATGTATAAACTGCCGTTTGATCGAGTTCTAGTCCATTCAGATTTACGTCTTGCTCGATTTGCCAAACTGCACCCACTCCCACCGCTTCTTCTGGAAGGGGAGAAGACATATTTTCAAAAGAATTTATCAATAATTGATCGACGGTGTTTTCAACGAGGGGGTCAATATCTTCAGATACCTCTATATTTAGGGATTTGGTAAGACCGCGATTATCAAGTAAGATTATTCCTTTTGTCCCGATTAAAGTGGCGATTTTCGCATTCATTTCCTCAATGACTTCGGGAGGAATTTCAACCGTCTCGCTTGGTAAAACGGCTGTATTCGTGTAGATAAATTCTGCTTGAATATCGCCATTTTCTTTAACATCTGTCACGACCGATTCAATCGTTAATGTTGTAGTGACATCTGGAATAGAAGGCATCGACATTCCCCCGAAAAATGTCTCGATATTCATTTGAATACTCATATTTAAAGTCTGAGTTTCCCCCACTTCAGGACGCAAGCGCAGTTCTTGTTTTTCTCCTTCTCCGGCTTCTATTAAAACAACGGAAACGGGAGAATTAATTGCCTCGGAATGATTTTCGCTGATTTCTGTTTGGGCTGACGCGATCGCGCCCATCTCTCCTAGACTTTCTCCGAACCCCAAACCCAACAATAGAGATAAACCGAAAGCTAATTTTTTCATCACTCAAAAAAGACTAAATTGCCAAGATAAACCTATTCCTATTTTAGCCTTCTCTAAGGCGATCGCGTCGAACCCAGATTGACAGAATACCCTTTATTTAGAGATAATTACCATAATATAAAAGCAACTTTATAACTATTCAAATGACCTTAAAAGCCGTTTTATTCGATTTTAATGGCATCATCATCAACGATGAAGCCATCCACGAAGAATTGATCGCAGATGTTCTCATCGGCGAGAACTTAAGAATGTTTCCCGAAGACTACCCCGAACTTTGTCTGGGTCGCAGCGATCGCGCTTGCCTCAGCGATATTCTAGCCCGTCGCGGTCGCATCGTCAGCGAAGACCTCCTGCAACAGCTTCTCAAAACCAAAGCCCAAGCCTATCGCAGCTATCTCGAAACCCTCGAAACCCTCCCCCTCTACCCCATCAAAGCCTTTCTCAAAAAGCTCAACACCATTGGTTTAGCCACAGGCTTAGTCACAGGGATTTTACGTTCAGAAGTGACTTGGATTCTCGAAAAAGCCGAAATTGCCGATTACTTCCAAGTCATCGTCGCAGGAGACGACATCACCACCAGCCAAACCGATTCCTACGGCTATCTCCTCGCAGTGGAACGCTTCAACCGCAAGCAACCCACCCTCGAACTCCAACCGCAAAACTGCCTCGTCATCGAAGACACTCCAGCCGGAATTACCGCCGCTAAAAACGCCGGAATGCAAGTCGTTGGAGTCGCGAATACCTACCCCTTCCACATGATGCAACGCCTGGCTAACTGGACGGTTGACGACTTAGGAGAACTCGAACTCGATCGCGTCCAAGCGGTTTTTTCCGGTGAGGAACCCTCCCCATCTACCGCATCAGTGTTAGAATAAAAAACGCACTACGGGGGATTAGCTCAGTTGGTAGAGCGCTGCGATCGCACCGCAGAGGTCAGGGATTCGAGTTCCCTATCCTCCATTTATCGATGGTATGTTAAAAAATGTTTGCCGCCGCATAACTTCATTTTTAGGTAGCAAACGTCAGGTCTGATTGTCCCAGCTTTCGGGAAGACTATCAATTTCTTCTAGCAAAAAATCACCATACACCCATACGCGAGAGTTATCGTAGAGGTCGCTGAGAATAGGTTTACGGCCACCCGATTTGTCCCAAGGTTGGAGGTCAGAATCCAGCTCACAGAAGCCAACCCAAGGATGCCCCTCTTGGAGTAATTCTTCAGACTTAACCAATACAGCAGCTAAAACTGCCAGGTCATAGGGTTTTAAGGAAAGCTCCATTGCTCCAACGGCAATTTGACGATCTAGCATTGGCTCTGAAAGTGGGAAAATGCTCAGACCTGGATGTGTCGTTAACATATCCAATCTTTCGGGAACTTTCTTCAGTTCGTTAGCGACTAATTTATCAAATTGGTCAAACACCCTAAATGCCGCCTCTGCATCTTCAAGCCTTATTCGACCCTCATCTCTTGCCCACCTAACAAACTTACGGAAGTCTTCTGACCGTGAACGGGGCCTAAACCTTCGAGGTACAGTTTCGCGTGCTTCCGCCAGACATATTGCTGGAACCAAGAGCTGAAACTCACCAGCATCAGCTTGTTGTAGCAACTGAATAGCCTGTGGACTTTGCAAATGAGCTGGAGCCGTAACATCTACAACCCAGTTTGTTTCAACTAAAACTACACTGGGCTTCAACTAGCAATTCTCCTCCACCTCGGACCGGCAGCTCGAATTTCACCAAGCTGTATAAGGCTTATAACTGGCTCACTTAGAAGTTCTGCTAAATCATCCGGCAAATTCTCTAGACTGGGAGTCTGTTTTATTGTCTCAAGCCACTTTTGAACTCGTGACTCAAACTCAAGACCGTGTTTTCCTCTCCATTGCTCATCTGCACTAGGTAGTAGGTGGTCTGGTAGCCTGGCCTCACCAACCACAGAAATTGACTCACCACGGGACTTTTCTAAAGAGTCACGGAGAAGGAAAATATGATTACCAGTTACGACCAACCCAACTGAGCAGCCGATAGAAACCATAAGGTGCTTGAGTTGTTCAATAGCACTTTGAAGATGAACATGATTATTATTGATCTTGACCTCAACGATAATCAAATAATCCCCATCAGGGCTTACTACGACAATATCTGGATGTGCTGTATTCATAGCCTTATTTTATCAGCAGTCGGAGTTTTCGCCTGTTATGTGTTGGCTGACTTAGGTGTGATGAAAATTATACACTGGTGCAGTTTTTGGCTGCTGCAACAGTAGATTAACCGTTCTGGGGTGTAACTTCCATTTCTGGGGTCACTTGGTCGTGAGTTGGGACATCCGCTTTGATTTTGAGGTTGAGAACCCCACCAACGCTAATATCGACTTCGAGGGCGGTGTTTTGGGTCGGGAGTTGTTTTTCGCGGATGCGATCGCTGGCAATTTGAATGGCATCCACCGCCCGATCGACAGCAGTAATAACGGCTTCTTCGGTGAGTTCTTCGGCTTTGGCTTGAGTTAAATTTTGAACGCGATCGATGGCTTGTTGGCCTTTTTCTTCGAGGGTGTCGGTCACATCTTCAACCATCTGTTTTCCTTTCGCTTGTAGCGTCTTTCTATCCATGAATGGGGGTATTTTTTCAAGGGCTTACCTTGTCTAGGATAAAGAGGATCGGGGTGCAGGGTCGTCAGTCAAAAGGGTTAATTTAGAGTCAGGTCTATAACTGCTTCATGAAACTTACGCAAACCTAGACAAATAGGTTTAGCTGTTCAATTACTGCTTCATCCGCAGGGGTCGGCCCAACTGCCGTCCACAGTCATTCAAATACCGATAGCCATCGGCAATGTAGGCGTGTTTGGCCAATTTAGAATATTAATTGCGGCGTTATGGTCGCGGTCTATCGAATGTCCGCAACTGCCACAATGGTAAATTCTTTCCTTCAAAGGCATCGGTTGTTTGTGGCCGCAGTTTGAGCAGGTTTTGGAGCTAGGAAACCAGCGATCGACGATCGTCAATTCAAAGCCGTGGTACGCCTGCTTATAGGTAAGCAACTCACGAAAGCGATAGAACCCTAGCGTACTGATAGCCTCAGCCAGCTTGTGGTTAGCTATCATACCCGACAGATTAAGGTCTTCTATTGCGATTCGTTGCCAAGTTTTCCCTAACTCTGTTGTTACCTTCTGAAGAAAATCCTCACGGATGTTGGCGATATGTTTATGCTGCTTTCGCAATCGCTGGTAGTATTTGAGCGCATTTTGAGACGCTCGTTGTTTTAGCTTACGGTTGCCTTGAATCTTATTCCGATGTTTCCATTGGGTGCGTCTGAGCTTGGTTTTCGCTTTTTTTAGCGACGCTGGACTATCAATTGATTCACCGTTTGCGAGAGTAGCAAAAGTCTTCACTCCTAAATCAATGCCTGTCGCCTGCCCTGTGTGTTTCATGGCAGGCAACGGGCAAGCCTTCACCATAAAAGATATGTACCACTTTCCAGCTTCACGGGCGATCGTAAAGGTCTGAGAAATGCAGTTGTACGGTATCGCTTCTTTTAACCGAAATGTACCTAATGTTGGTACTTTTATCGACTTGCCAGCAGCGACTAAAACGCTGCCACTAGAGCTATCCACCGTGAATGAACATTCGTGGCGCTTGTACTTGAATTTGGGCATGGCGGCAGACAGTTTAGGGTTTCTCCATCGGCTGAAAGCAGCGCTTAAATCCCGAAACGCATTCTGGTAAATGCGGCTAGGATACTCGTTGCACCACGCAAACTCAGGGCGCTTTTTGGTCACATTGGTAAAGACTTTTTTGATCGCCCCTAACCGCTTTGCATCACTAGCTTGAACATCGTCAAACGCCCATGAGTCTTGTATTATGGACAAGCCGTAGTTGTACACGAAACGAGAATAGCCAGCGCAACCCGCAAGGCGCGATGCCTCTTTGTTGTTGAGCTTCAGTTCTCGCTTCAGAGCAAACATATCAACATTGAATTTCGGTACTTTTTGATTTTAGTTTAGTGTCTAGGTTTTTGTAAAGGTCTTTTTGTAAGTCTTTTTTGTAATTGCGTTTACCATATAGCCTACAGCTAAAGCAATGTACAATCGCCATCAGGTCTTCTATTATTTCTTGTTGGGGGGATAGAGCAGCATCATTGACGACAATCAAGGTCGTGTCGTTGGTCTCGCATATCCATTCCACTAACTCAAAAGCAAACCGACAAAGCCTATCTTTATGGGCGACATAGATTTGAGAAACAAGCCCCCGTTGCACTTCAGTAAGTAACTTAAGGAATTTTTTTCTTTTGAAGTTAAGCCCTCCCCCAATTTCGGCGATAATTTCATCTACAATCACGCCTCTTGCTGTACAG
>KB904821.1:5190048-5226790 GCA_000380225.1 filamentous cyanobacterium ESFC-1 | reverse complement strand
ACAGTTCTGCTAATTCGTGAGGGCGATAATTCATCGACAAATATGACTCGGTTTGTCCATGAATTATCAGGTTTTTGTTTTCTTATGTCAATTCCTGGCTGATTAAATCGATCTCGAATATTAAGATAGATGAGGACAGATTATCTGACTCAAATTGTAATTCCTGTAAATATGCTGACATCCATACCGACTTTAAAATTAGATCGCTGCGATCGCGCCACCCTACTCACCTACTTTGAAAACTCTTGGGAACTCGAAGAAATTTTGATGAAAAGCTTAGTCAATGATGACAGCTTTTATCTCAATCCCGATCCCTTGAGAAACCCCATTATTTTTTATCTCGGACATTCTCCCGTTTTCTATATCAACAAACTCATTCAAGTTGACTTAATTTCTCAACGCCTCAACCCCGATTACGAAATCTTATTTGAAATGGGAGTCGATCCCAGCACTCCCGCAGAATTAAACCAATTCCTGCAAAAAATCAATTGGCCAACTATTGAAAAAGTCTGGCATTATCGCGAAAAAGTCAAAGCAATTGTCACTGAGATTATTAACACCTGTTCTCTGGCACTGCCCATCACGCCGAACCATCCCCTATGGGCATTAATTATGGGCATGGAACATAACCGCATTCACTTTGAAACCTCATCAATGTTGCTGCGACAATTCCCCGTTGAACGTCTCCAACGCCCGGAAAATTGGCAGTATGCCCCCTCAAATTCTGTGATTCCTGATAACCCAATGGTTGAGGTTTCTGGCGGTATGGCTAACTTAGGAAAACCGGAAAATTCTACAACTTATGGTTGGGATAACGAATATGGCAGTCGTACCGTCAAAGTGCAGCCTTTTCTTGCCAGTCAGCATCTTGTGACTAACGGTGAATTTCTACAATTTGTCCAAGCTGGCGGTTATGAAAACCCGGATTTGTGGGAACCTGAAGCTTGGCAATGGAAAGGCGAAAATAATATCAAATATCCCAAATTTTGGCTGTTTAAAAATGGTCGTTATCAATACCGCACCCTCTTTGATGAAATCGATTTACCCCTTGATTGGCCCGTAGAAGTAAATCACTATGAAGCGATGGCTTATTGTCGTTGGCAAGGGGAAGGAAAGCGCTTAATGAGTGAAGCAGAATGGAAAGTTGCTGCCCATACTTCTGAGGAGGATTCTCAAGATAATTCTGCTTTTAATTTGGATGTAAAATTTGGTTCTCCTTGTCCAGTGGGCAGTTTAAATAATGCTGAAACTTCCTCTGGGCTTTACGATTTGCGGGGGAATGTTTGGGAATGGTTAGAAGATGAATTTAGTCCCTTACCAGGGTTTGCGCCTCATCCTCTTTATCAAGATTATTCTGCACCCTTTTTTGATAACAATCACAAAGTTATGTTAGGGGGTTCTTGGGCAAGTACGGGGGCTTATGCGTCTCCTTCTTGTCGTAATTGGTTCCGCCGCAATTTCTATCAACACGCAGGGTTTAGAGTCGCGCAAGATTTGGCAGTTTCGGTGTAAGAATCGAGAACCGAGAACCCCGCTTTCTAGGGTCAAATTTTAACTCTATCGGGTAGACAGATAAGAAACCAGGGTTCTATCGTCTATCTTGCTAACCCGCCCAGGGAGTAACTACCGCAAATAAGCAACCGTTACCCCAGAACCGCCTTCATTTTGGGGGGCAAGTTCAAAGCGTTCGACTTGAGGATGGCGTTGCAGGAAGTCTTGAACGCCCTCTCGCAAGCGGCCTGTGCCTTTACCGTGGATAATCCAGAGAGTCCCAGAAGCTAGGGCGTTGTTGATGGCGGCTTCGATTTCCGGTTCGGCGTTGGCGACGCGACTGCCGCGAATATCGAGGGTGTTTTGAGAGGTTCGCACATTGGATCGGACTTTCGGAGGGGGTGGGGGCGTTGTGGCGGGGGTGGTTTTGGCTTTGGGGGGCGATTCGACTTTTTGCCCGTCGAGGGATTCGATATCGCTGACTGGGAGGGTCATTTTCATGATGCCAAAGCGGGCGGTAATGTTGTTGCCGTCTTCGCTGATGTCGAGGACTTCGGCGGTTTGACCGAGGCGGGGAATGCGGACGATTTCCCCGGTTTGGGGTTTGTAGGTCGGTTTGGGTTTCGGGGGAGATTTGGGGCGCTGGCGTTCGGCGATGCGGTTGAGGGAGTCGGTGGCTTTTTGGGCATCTTGGGCGCTTTGTTTGCCTTGCTGGAGTTGGCGAATAACTTGGGCAATTTCGCCTTTAGCTGTCGCGATCGCGTCGTTGATTTCTTTTTCTTGATTTTGCTTGAGTTGTTGTTCCCTCGCTTGCAGTTGGGTGGCGCGATCGCTCACTTCTTTGTAAAATCGCTCGGCTTGGGCTAAAAGATTGGCCGCTTCTTGGGCGCGGTCTTCTTGGCGCTTGCGTTCTTGTTCTAACCCGGCGATGGTTTGATTAATGTCTTCAGAGAAGCCCCCCATACGACTTTGGGCCGAGTCGATCACTTCGGGTTTGAGTCCTAAGCGGCGGGCGATGGTGAGGGCATTAGAGCGCCCTGGAATGCCCCACAACAAGCGATAAGTCGGTTGGAGGGTTTTTTCGTCAAATTCAACCGAAGCGTTCTCAAAGCGATTATCTTGATATTTCAGGGCTTTGAGTTCGCCGTAGTGGGTGGTGGCGATCGCGAGTTGGGCCGAGTCGGCCAGTTCGTACAGTAGGGCGATCGCGAGGGCGCTACCTTCTGCCGGATCGGTTCCCGCCCCCACTTCATCCAGTAATACGAGAGATTGCGGGGTTTCTTCTTGGTTCAAGGCTTCGAGAATCAAGCTAATGCGGCGAATATGCCCGGAAAAAGTGGACAAACTCTGTTCTAACGATTGCTCATCGCCAATATCAGCCAGAACTTGCTCAAACCAAGGCATTTCTACCGGTTCTCTGGCAGGAATAAATAAACCCACTTTCGCCATTAATGCGGCTATTCCCAGGGTTTTGAGACTGACAGTTTTCCCCCCGGTATTGGGCCCGGTGATGGCAACAACCCGCACCGGAGGGCGCACGATGACATCAACCGGAACCACGCTTTGGCCTTGTTCGTGCTTTTCTTGCCACACCAACAAAGGATGACGCAACTGCCGCAACACGATGTCTTCAGAGGCTTCGGTAAAGCGGGGGGGATTGGCTTCTAACCACAAGCTGTAGCGGGCTTTGGCGGTGGCAAGGTCGAGTTTGGTGGCGATCGCGAGGAGGGCTTCTAAATCTTCCCCCACCTCTGCCACTTGTTCGGTGAGTCGGGTTAAGATAATTTCTTCTTCCCGCTTTTCTTGCCGCAGAATTTGCCGCAGTTGGTTGCCCCAGTTCACAATCGAGTTAGGTTCGATGTAAAGGGTAGCCCCGGTGCTAGAAGTATCGTGAACAATGCCGGAAATGACTTCTTTTTGCGGCGCTTTGACAGGAATCACATAGCGATCGCCCCGTTGGGAGATCACCTGTTGTTGAATCGCGTTGCCATGCTGCTGTATCAGGCGTTGTAGCTTTTGTTGGATTTGCGATCGCAGTTGTTTACTGTGATGGCGCAGATCGGCTAACTTTTGACTAGCGCGATCGGCCACTTGAGCGCGATCGTCTATGCAGCGATGAATTTCCTGTTCCAGTTCGGGATAAGTCCGTACTGTCTCGACAATTTCTTTGAGGGTGGGGATGTCTTCTTGTTCGTCAATCAGCCGCCGCAAACGCCGCATCCCTGCCAAAGTTGTCGCGATCGCCAGTAATTCTTCCCCGGACAATATCCCTTGCCGTTGAGCGCGTTCTAATGCGTCGCCAACGTCTTTGATGCCTTCAAAGGTTAAACCATTATCCAGGCGCAATTCAAGATTGTAGACTTCTTGGGTTTGCGCGAGTAAATGCAAGCTTTCGTCCCGGTTTTCGGGCAGATAGAGATTTTTGGACGCGATCGCGCCTAATTTTGTGGCTGCAAATGTGGATAAATGTTGACACAATCGCGGCCATTCGAGCAGTTCGAGGGTTTCGGCTTGAATCAAGGAATCAATCTTTGTACTACAGGACGACTACTTCATCTTAGGCAATTTTTTAGTCATTGGTCATTGGTCATTGGTCATTGGTCATTGGTCGTTGGTCATTGGTCGTTGGTCGTTGGTCATTGGTCGTTGGTCACTCCTCCCTCTCTGGGCGGGGAAACCCCGCCCCTACACGCCCACTGCCCCTTAGAAACTAATAACTGATAACTGATAACTGATGACTGAAGAAACCCCCCGACTGCCGATTGCCGATTGCCGATTGCCCCTTAGATGCTGATGACTGAAAAAGCCCCCTACTGCCTCAAAAACGGTTGACTGTGCAATAAAGCACTCAAGCCCTGAGTGTGGTAGATGTGTAGCCAACTTTCGAGGGTTGTTGTGTCCCAACCAATGATCTTCGCAAGTTCGAGGCAGTTTTTGACTCGTCCGAGTTTGAGCAAGTACAACGCCCCGATAATATCTTTCAAGAGAGGCTGGGTTTGTTGGTCAAACAACTGCCGTAAGTCGTTTTCGCTTTCAATAATGGTAAGTTCAGATAAAAGATTTTTAGATGCAGCCCAGATTTTCATCTTTGACTTGTCTCCGAATCGATCAACAAATAGCATCTGCATTGTACGCAAAAATCATGAAAACAATGAGATCAAAATATTAAATTGATATGATTGACTCGCTGGTATCTGCATTCGAGCCACAAATTCCAGTCAGTGGATGAAACCCCAAAAAGTCAACATATAGCAGTAACACTTCGGGTTAGGACGTGGTGGGGTTTGCCCTCACCCCAACCCCTCTCCCACTGATCTCTTGGGCTTGTTTTCTAAAAATTGAGGCGGTGTCCTAACTGCTTTGGCGGTTGCTATACTTTCACAAAAACTTAGAAAATACAACCTCAAAGCTTTACAGAGACAGTGGCTTGGAGGTTACGATAACTGAGGGAGTCAATTCGCCAAAAACTTATGCAGCTTCGTAAAACGCCCATCGAGATGTTTGCTACGTTTGCTCAACTGGCCGCAGATCGGTTTGAGAGTTGGTTGACCGATGCTCAACTCCAAGGGAGTATGACAAGTCAAATGGCGAATATTCCTCAAACCAGCGAGCAATTCTGGACGTTGTATTGGTATCACCTTTGGCAAGAACAATCCCATGCCCTCGCGTTTCGTCACCTGATCGCCTATTTGCAAGAAGCGGCATTATGGGCAGCCCAAAAAAGACAAACCAGCCTCTACAATAGCGCCCACAGTTTAGCCGATTACTTTCAAATGGCGATGTTGGGTTGCGATCGCGTGTTGCAAGGCTACGATCCTGAATACGGCTCGCGGCTCCAAGACTACGCCAAAATCGTCTTTCACTCGACGATCAAAAATACCCTCCGTCAACAAGGAGAAATAGACATTTGCAGTGATTGGGCATTACTGCGAAAAGTCAGCAAAAAACGCCTATTCAAAGCCTTAAAATCCCAAGGACATTCCCCCGAAACCAGCGATCGCTACCTCCTTGCTTGGGATTGCTACAAAGCCGTACACATCCCTCAAACCCAAGCCTCTCAGCGTTTGCCGCCTCCCACTCCTGAGCATTGGGACGCGATCGCTCATCTCTATAACCAACAACGCCAGCATCAACTTCCCTCTGGTGCTACCGCGATCGCCCCGGCCATGCTACAAACCTGGCTACATCAATGTACCCAAGCCATTCGAGCTTACCTGTATCCCCCGGTGCTGTCTTTAAATGCCCCCCTCAATTCTCCCGAAAGTAGCGAATGGCTCGAAACCATCGCCAATTCTGAGGATGACACCAATCTCGACCGTCTGATCCACGCCGAAGAAGAACAAATCCAGCAACAACAACACCAACAAATCCAGCAAACCTTAACCGGGGCGATCGCGTCGCTTTCTCCGGCAGAACAAAACCTACTGAAGCTTTACTATCAGCAGCAACTCACCCAAAGCGAGATTGCCCAAAAAGTCAATAGCAAACAATACACCATTTCCCGGCGATTATCTCGCATCCGAGCGCAACTTCTCAAAGCCTTAATCCAAAGCAATTTAACCATTGCCGCGCCAACCCTCGCACCTGATACAATCAATCAAATCGGCATCATTCTAGAAGAATGGTTAACTCAGCATTTTAGACAATCCCAAGCTGAAGAAGTCGTACTGTAGCGTAGTAACAAAAGCAGACAAAACTTACCCTATTCAAACAAGGCGATTTTATGAACTGGTGGTCACGACTGAAAAAGAATCCCCTCGCCCAGTTTGGCGCAGTTGTACTCATTATTTTTTATGGCATGGCGATCGCGGCCAATTTTTTCGCGCCTTACGACCCCTATGTATCGCAACCGGACGGCTCATTACTCCCTCCCACCACCGTATATTGGCGCAACCAAGAAACCCAAGCTTGGATTGGCCCCCATGTTTACCCCACCACCCAAGGCCCCACTGAGATCGAAACGGGCGATCGCGAGTTGCTCGTAGACTACTCTGAACCCTCCCCGATTGTCTTATTTGCTCAAGGCCCCACTTATGACTTCTTGGGGCTAGAATTGAATCGCCACTTTTTCGGAACGGTTGGCCCGGCGAAGTTTAACTTACTCGGAACCGACGACCAAGCCCGCGATCAGTTTAGCCGCATTGTTTTTGGCGCGAGGATTAGCCTATTTATCGGCATTATTGGCATTGCCATTTCCTTTCCTTTGGGCTTACTCATCGGCGGTATTTCCGGTTATTTCGGCGGCATACTCGATGCCGTTCTAATGCGCTTCGTTGAAGTTCTGATGACCATTCCCACGATTTATTTATTGGTGGCGTTAGCGGCGGTCTTACCCCTCGGATTAACCAGCGCTCAACGGTTTATGCTGATTGTGGCCATTACCTCATTTGTCAGTTGGGCTGGATTAGCCAGGGTGGTTCGCGGTCAAGTTTTATCCCTCAAAGAGCGAGAATTTGTCGATGCGGCGCGATCGCTCGGTGCCAACTCGTTCTATATTATTGTGCGCCATATCCTACCTCAGACTGCGACTTATATTATTATTTCGGCAACCTTAGCAATTCCGAGTTTTATCGTGGCTGAGTCGGTTTTGAGCTTTATTGGACTCGGTATTCAACAACCCGATCCCTCTTGGGGAAATTTACTTTCTCTAGCGACCAATGCCTCTATTTTGGTATTACAGCCTTGGCTGATTTGGCCCCCGGCTTTATTAATTGTTTTTACGGTTTTGGCTTTTAATTTATTAGGGGATGGCTTGCGAGATGCCCTCGATCCGCGTAATTTGCAAAGCTAAGAGAGTTGCTGATTCGCCCTTTGTTCGGCATTATCTAGACGATCGCGCCCATTATTGGGCTGGAGAACCGGGGATGTATGATGAGAAAGTCAACATATTATCTCCCTTCTGAGCCAAGACATGAGGAAATGACTGGGACAATGACAGTTAATCGTGCTAGGATAAAAACCGAGATCGAAAAATCGGCAATTAAGTTTGACATTAGTATTGACAGGTTTTTCCCAACCCGACAATACATTATGGACAGACGGTTTTCCGAAATTCTGATTCTCTACATCTAGTTACTATTTTTGAGAGCAAGGAAGACATCTGTCTATGTCCATCTATGTTGGGAATCTGTCCTACTCGGTTACGGCTGAAGACATTACTGAAGCATTTGCTGAGTACGGTACAGTAAAAAATGTTTCTTTACCGCTCGATCGTGAAACCCAAAGAGTACGGGGATTTGCCTTTGTGGAAATGGGTAGCGAAGCGGAAGAAGAAACCGCGATCGCCGAACTCGACGGAGCCGAATGGTTAGGCCGCGAACTCAAAGTGAGCAAAGCTCGGCCCCGTCCCCAAAAATCCAGGTCGTCCGATCGGCGTAGTTATAACTAAAAAGGAAACAGTTTCTAATTGAAGTAAGATTTTTCGTAAAAATCGACAAGAATTTGTAACAATCAAAGACATTGATGCTTCTGGAGAAAGAGCGTCTCGCTATTATTCACCAGAAGCTTTTTTATCGCGATCGCGGAGATTATATTTTGGCTAAACGTCGCAATCTGAAGAAAGAAAAAGCCCAGCGAAACCAAGCTTACGCTCGGCAATTTCGTAAAAGAACCTCATCGCGTTCTTATTCGAGAAATAACTCTTTCTCGAATCGGAATCGTAATGAGTCGGATAACAACGAGCAAGACAGCAATTCTAACGAAAACCGGAACAAAGAAGGTAATGAAGCCCGCGAGCGGTCGAATACCAATCGTTAAGGCTCTAAGCTGATTGAATCTGTCAGTAATAGATAAAGCTAGAGTTCAACTTTGTATCCAAAGCAATAGTTAGAGCAAGTGAGAGAGCTTCACTCCTCAAATCCGTTGGTGCTAAGGTATTGTCCTTAGCACCAAAATTTTTGTGAGGGGTTTTTCGTTCCATCCCCCATCAAAAATATAGCAGTAGCACTTCGGGTTAGGGCGTGGTGGGGTTTGCCCTCACCCCAACCCCTCTCCCACTGATCTCTTGGGCTTGTTTTCTAAGAATTGAGGCGGTGTCCTAACTGCTTTGGCGGTTGCTCTACAAGTGGCGCGATCGCACTCAGGTATAGCAGCCAGCAAAACTGCCTCTGGTGTCGCTGTTAACGGTAGAATGGTGTTCGGGCAAACCGTCCGCAAAGAGTAACCCACCGTCAACAAAAGTAATGGCTAAACAGCGCGTTTTATCAGGAGTTCAACCCACCGGAAACCTACATCTCGGCAATTATCTCGGCGCAATTCGTAACTGGGTCGAAGCTCAAAGCGAGTATGACAACTACTTCTGCGTTGTCGATCTACACGCGATCACCGTCCCCCACGATCCTAAAACCCTGGCCGCCGACACCGAAACCATTGCGGCGTTATATTTAGCTTGTGGAATCGATCTGCAATATTCAACCATTTTTGTACAATCCCACATTTCAGCCCACAGCGAGTTAGCTTGGTTACTCAACTGCGTCACCCCGTTAAACTGGCTCGAACGCATGATCCAGTTTAAAGAAAAAGCCGTCAAACAAGGGGAAAACGTCAGCGTCGGTTTATTAGATTATCCGGTATTGATGGCCGCCGATATTTTGCTTTACGATGCCGATCGCGTCCCGGTTGGAGAAGACCAAAAACAGCATTTAGAACTGACTCGCGACATTGCGGCCCGTTTCAATGACCAATTTGCCAATCCCGAAACCCCCGTCCTGAAAGTACCCGAACCCCTGATTCGGAGCGAAGGGGCTAGGGTGATGAGTTTGACCGACGGAACCAGAAAAATGTCCAAGTCCGACCCGTCGGAAATGAGTCGGATTAACTTACTCGATTCTCCTGACGCGATCGCGAAAAAAATCAAACGCTGCAAAACCGACCCGATTCGCGGTTTATCCTTCTCTCGCGATCGCCCTGAATGTACAAATCTTTTAACCCTATACGCTTTATTGTCCAATCAATCAACCGCAGCCGTGGCCGCTGAATGTCAAGATATGGGTTGGGGTCAGTTTAAGCCCTTACTCACCGAAACCGCGATCGCAGCACTCAAACCCATCCAAGAAAAATATAAAGAAATTATCGAAGAACGCGATTATCTCGAAACGATTTTACGCGAAGGCCGCGAAAAAGCCGAGATTAGTGCCAATGATGTCTTAGGACGGGTGAAAAAAGCGTTGGGTTATTCCAAACCTCTGTAAATCGGGCTGCGAGTTAACGCCAAACCCGGCTGAGTCGCGACCCCAAGGCATCAACCTTCATCTAGCTTTCGTCGATCAACTCAATCCCCATAATTTCATGGATTCTTCTCAACAACCCACCAACGCCTTTGATGACCCAACGGCAACACCATCTCCTCCAGACAGCGAACCCGAAACCCCACAACCCGAAGCCGAACAAGCTCAACCCCCCGCACCGGATTTCACACCATCCACCGCCCTAGAAATCGAATCAGAAACCGCCTCTAGTGAGCCAGAAACCCCTCAACCGGAAGCCGAACAAGCTCAACCCCCCGCACCAGATTTCACGCCGTCCACCGCCCCTAGTGAGCCAGAAGCCCCACAACCGGAAGCCGAACAAGCTCAACCCCCTGCACCGGATTTCACGCCGTCCACCGCCCCTAGTGAGCCAGAAACCCCTCAACCGGAAGCCGAACAAGCTCAACCCCCCGCACCGGATTTCACACCGTCCACCGCCCTAGAAAGCGAATCAGAAACCGCCCCGGTCGCGACTCCAGAAGGGGAGAGCGAACCCGAAACTCAACCTGTGGCTTTGTCTAAGCCGGATGTTGAGCCGGAAGCGACTGATTTTGACGACTCTGACCTGGATTCCCCTTGGGATGAACCGGAATCGATGGTTATGCCGCCGCCGCAACCTACTGTACAATCAGAAAACCTGCCTCTTTCGGAAGCTCAAGTTCCAGTAAAATCTATGAATTTTGGTTTATTAGTGAATCGAATTGTCGCGATCGCGATCTTTGTTTACGGCATGATTGCGGTAATCTCATTGCTCAATTGAGCCTAAAAAAACCCCAAGTTTTGGACTTGGGGCGCTCAATTCACACAAAAAGTTAAGTTCAACTAAGGGTCAACATTAGAAAGCGGTGGCAAAAGGGCGATCGTCTACTGCGGTCGGGTCGCCATAATTAGGGCTGAGGGTTTGTTCGGGTAAAACGGTTTCTCCTTCGGGGAGTCCGAGGGCGATCGCTTTGGCTTTCATCTCAGATTGAATCGACTGAGGTACAGTTTTTGAGGTGTCGCGCTGGCGAGAAATGGGGCGATCTCGGTGTCGTTTGATCATGATTTTGGGGTTGTGGCAATCTTGTCTCCTGGTTCTATTATAGTACATCTGTATTTAATATGGCCGTACTAATCCCCACGGGAGGGCTTTAATTTCTAACCTCTCCAGTCACGGGGATGATTATTATGACACAAACAAGCCCCCAACCCGCGATCGCGTTGGGGGGCTAAAACGGCGAGACAGACCCCGGACGAACTCTGTTAACCCATCGCTAAAATTCTTCGACCTCTAAGCGTCCGACGGTAATCGCGTCAAACGCAAAAGCCAATACTAACGGCATCGGAGATTGGGTTAAGTAACTCAGGGCGATCGCCATAAACGTAGCGAGAGTGGCGGTAGTGGCCCAAGTGCATTCTTCACTGCACATTCCCCGTTCTTGTTTGATTGCGCGTAAAGTTGATTGAGGGATGGGTTCAGGCATCACAGCACCGGGAGGAAACGCCCAGTAATGGTTAAGAGGTTCCATAAACCAATCTGTCCAACCATTTTCTTGACACCAATCTTGAATCCACTCGTCCTTATAATGTCTCATTAATTTCCTCGAAATAAAGCTTTAGCGATAGTAGTATCTGTACAAGCAATTGCCAAAAATGCGAGCTTTCTTGAGTTCGCTTCATTGGGCGCAAAGATTTGTTAACAACAATGGCCTTGTATTAATTTCTCAATTTAAGCCTTGCTGCTAGAGGTGATTTCCCCTAACGTAATGAGAATAGTAACAAAGATTTTTAAAGACCCGATCGAATCGATTAATAAATTTAATATTTGTTGTTGCGATTTGTAAACATAGGGTCAGACTGGCAAAAAAATTTGGCGAGATCGGCCATCTCCGTCAGAAACAAGCTACAATAGTCTAGGTACTTTTGTACTATATTCGTTCTCCCCATCTAACCCAGAGAACGCTTCTAATTCAACAGTCCGTAGTCCAAGCTAGGCAAGGCGTAATGGCGACTATTACTAAAAATCCTGATAAAGAGAAAGCACTGAAATTAGTCCTGAACCAAATTGAACGTAACTTTGGTAAAGGCGCAATTATGCGTTTAGGAGACGCGACTCGAATGCGAGTCGAAACCGTCCCCAGTGGCGCATTAACCCTGGACATTGCATTAGGGGGTGGCCTGCCAAAAGGCCGCATTATCGAAATTTACGGGCCCGAAAGTTCCGGGAAAACCACCCTCGCCTTACACGCGATCGCAGAAGTCCAAAAAGCAGGCGGAGTCGCAGCCTTCGTCGATGCCGAACACGCCCTCGACCCCACCTATTCTGCGGCTTTGGGGGTTGATATTGAAAACCTCCTCGTCGCCCAACCGGATACCGGAGAAGCGGGCTTAGAAATTGTCGATCAGTTAGTACGTTCGGCCGCCGTAGATTTAGTGGTAATAGACTCGGTAGCCGCCTTAGTTCCCCGCGCTGAAATTGAAGGGGAAATGGGGGATGTGCAAGTGGGTTTACAAGCCCGCTTGATGAGTAAAGCATTGCGGAAAATTGCGGGTAACATTGGTAAATCCGAATCAACAGTAATTTTCCTCAACCAACTGCGCCAAAAAATCGGCGTGACTTACGGTAGCCCTGAAGTCACCACCGGGGGAACGGCTCTTAAGTTTTATTGTTCGGTTCGTTTAGATATTCGCCGCATTCAAACCCTGAAAAAAGGCAGCGAGGGAGAATACGGGATTCGCGCCAAGGTCAAAGTTGCGAAAAACAAAGTAGCCCCGCCGTTTCGGATTGCCGAATTTGATATTATTTTCGGTTCTGGAATTTCGCAAATGGGCTGTATCCTCGATATTGCCGAACAACATGACATTGTGGTTCGCAAAGGGGCTTGGTATAGCTACAACAACGAAAACATCTCTCAAGGTCGCGATAACGCCGTGAAGTACCTCGAAGATAATCCGGAAGTAGCCGCCGAAATTGAACAAAAAGTGCGTCAAACTCTCGCGGGGGGCGTAGATGCCGATGGCAGCGCAGCAGGTTTAATCCCGGATAGCGAAGAAGCCGAAGCCGCGACCAAGAATGACGACAAAAACGAAAAAGTTACCGAGAAGAATGGTAAAAGCAGCCGTTAAGTTAGAAATGTAGGGCTATATCCCTGAGTTTTAGCGATCGCCCCAGTTTCCCCTTCGGAACTGGGGTTTTTCCGGTGTTGATGATGCGATCGCCCCTCAACTGTCCTTTTCTAGATTCGCTAAAGTAATACAAGCAAGCAATCGAGCAGACCGCCCCCCGGCCATGAAAACTGATAGTCGCTATATCTCTAATGTTCATGCGGTGTTGAAGACATTTCTACGCCACCGCAGTAACTCAGATTGGCCTCATCACCTCACCCTAGCAAGATTAGTGGCTCGGGGGTTGCAGATGGGACGCTCGACTTTGATTCAAACGGGCAGCGATCGCGATCGCTACGGGTTGAGTTATCTTTGCTCGGTGTTGTTGTGTCCGCATCCGGTGGTTTTAGTGGCTCCGAAAACGGTTCAACAGCATTTACTCAATGAATTAATCCCGCCTTTGCAAGAATGGACTGACAGTAGTAAGGAAATTATTGTGGGCGATCGCGTCCCCGATCGACCGGATTTTAAAGGTTTGGTCATTACTACTCCTCAAGCTTGGTTGCGCGATCGCTTAGGAAACTGTAACGGCTTTCCCCCCGGCATTCCCACCCTCATCGATCCTGCCGATGACTTAGAAGAATGGACTGGCCAATATCTAACCACCAGTATCAGTCCCGGAGATTGGCAAGCCCTGATGATGGCGGCAGAAAGCGAAATCGAGGTGATACGGGACGCGAGAGTAAAACTAACCAAAACCATATTCAACCGCCCTTCTAACCCCTATAACTGTCATCTCATTGACGATGCCCAAAGGGATATCCTCGAACAACTATTCAGAAATTTAACCTCCGCCTTACCCGATTCTTGGCAGGCTTTTCGACAACAAAGCCAGGGGGAAAATCAACTGACTTGGGTCGAAGTGGCGCGATCGCGAGGTCAATTTACCCTGCACGTTGCTCCGGTGGAAGTCGCCTCTATCTTAAAATCTTTGTGGCCCGAGCAACCCGTGGTTTTGATTGGCGGTTTCCTCGATTGGGAAACAAATGCGCCGATTTATCGTAAACAACTGGGTTTAGGGGAGATTACCTGTCTAAAATTCTCTCCTAATCGTCAAAACGAGCATATTCAGCTTTATTTGCCCGACCGCTTGCCCCTGCCCAATACACCTCATTTTCGGGAAGTTGCCATTCAGCAATCGCGGCTACTGGTTTCTCTGGCTCGTAAACAACAGCAGGCGATCGCGATTTTAGTCGATGATGTCCCCCTCAAAGCCCAAGTCGGAGCCGCCTTAGCCGCCGAATGGGGGTCGATGGTCAAAGTCGAAAAAACCGATTTAGCCCCCGATGGCGTGTTAATTAGCGGTTGGTCGTTTTGGCGATCGCATCAACATGAAATCCCCTCTCCCCAACTGCTTATTATTGCCACTTTGCCCCTTCCCTCCATTGAACATCCCCTCGTCGCGGGTCGTGTTGCCTACCACAAACGCCAACGACAGGATTGGTTTCGTCGTTACCTCCTCCCTACCGCCCTGCGGGAGTTACAACGGGCAGTCGTCCCCCTGCGGCAATCTCAAGGCACTGTGGCTTTACTCGATAATCGCATTAATAATCGCAGCTACGGCAGCAAAATTTTTACCGCCCTCGAACCTTTCGCTCGGATTAATTACATTGAAGGGGTAACGATGGGGGACAATGGTTTTGGGCAGTAGGCAGCTTTTTTCAGTTATCGCCTCAACAGCATCTAAGGGGCAGCGCGTGCTGTGGGCAGCGCGTGCTGTGGGGGGAGTGGGGATGCAAGCCCTAGAAAGGGGGTCAGAAACTTTGGCCTACAGGGTAAATTCTAAAAGAGGCTCAAAGCTATGCTGTATAAAGATTACAGCCTCAAAAAATAAATTTAAGTTTCGCGCGAGTGTCATCAGTCATCAGTTTTTGGGGCAGTAGGCAGTGGAAAGAGGGGGAGGAGGAGGAAGAAATGACCAATTACCAATGACCAATGACCAATTCAGGGATTCTGCCAACAACCAACAACCAACAACCAACAACCAACAACCAACAACCAACAACCAACAACCAACAACCAACAACCAACAACCAACAACCAACAACCAACAACCAACAACCAACAACCAACAACCAACAACCAACAACCAACAACCAACAACCAACAACTACTTACAGTTGGTCAAAACCAAGTGACTGTAAAGCTGAAATGCGGCATCCCATAAATTCGGTTCATTGCGTTTAATTTCGAGACGGGAAGGAATGCGACCTAATACTTCTTGGAAGCCAAACGCAGTTTCGGCAAAAAGATTAAAATCTTGAGCAATGGGAATATGGGGCAGATGGCCATCGAGAAATTGGTTAAGTTTTTGCCAATTTTGACTGACGGTTTCCCGGTTGGGAGAGGTAGGTTCGGGAGATAGGGAAATACCTTGCTGAAATTGATAGTTGCGATCGCACAAACGTAAAATCGCTTTGCGACCCGGCAAATGGAGATCGCAGATATGAACGTAATCCTGGGTCTGCATTTTGCGCTGAAACTGATTTTTGGCATCCCAGGTAAATACCGATTCAAGCCAGGGGACGCGGCCTGCGACGCGATGGCTCACCTCTGACCAGTCAAACTGTATTGAACCCACTTGGCCTTGTTGATTTTGGCAGCGAGCAGTAACTTGCGGTTGAGCAAACTGAAAGTAATTGACATTGTACACTTCCGAAGCCGCGATCGCGCCGAGGGAAGCACAAAAATGGGGGATTTGGGCTTTGGTCAGGTCTTGACTATACAATCGCAACTCCCCTAACTTCCCGGTACGATATAACCGCCAACCGCGACTAGGAAGTTGCAAACGGGCAGTATAAGCATCCAGTTTAAAGATTTTAGCGAATCGTTGGGCGGCAACTTGTTTTTGTTCGGTGGCGATCGGTTTTAAAATCAAGACTCCCGACTGCATTCCATCCGGTGCGGCCAACGCTTTTTCGAGTCTTGCGGCCCGATGTTGTTGTTCGAGGGCTTCGAGTCGCGTAATGCCCTGACGCAACTGTTTCATCAGTTTAGGATGAGTGGTTCGGGGCAGAAGTTGGCGGTAGCATTTGAGGGCATAACCTTTTTTCCCTCTAACTTCATGGATGCAAGCGGCGTAATATTGTACCCACGGGTTATCCGGGTCGCTTTTTAAAAGAGGCTTGAGCAAGCGAATGGCAGTAGAGTAGTCTTGAATTTCCAGGGCTGCGTCAACTTCGTTGTACATAAAATTATGGGGGTGGATTCAATACCTTGTTTACTGCTGTACCGACTCGCCATCCACAGAAAAGTTTAGCAAAAAAATTGGGTCTAAAACCCCATCCTTGCGGCTGAATTGCGAGAGAGTCGTCTAGTCTAACATGGGCGCATTCTTCAGGGGGATTGTTGGTTCCAACAAAAGCTAAACTGTAACTGTCAACGCGTTTCCCCTATTATGAAACACTTTGAGAAAGCAAATCCCGAATTGAGCGATCGCGTGCCTCCCGGTCAATATCTGGCCAAAGGCTTTCCCGTCCTGACTTACGGCGACACCCCCGACATTCAGACCGCCGATTGGCAACTGCGAATCTGGGGTTTAACCTCACCCCGCACCTTGACCTGGGACGACATGATGAGTCTGCCCCAGCACGATTTTACCGCCGATTTTCACTGTGTCACCCGTTGGTCAAAACTCGATGTTAAATGGACGGGCATCAAGTTAACCGATTTTCTCGCTCAAATCGACCTCGACCCGAAAACCACTCACGTTCTCCAACATTGCTACGGCGGTTATACCACCAACGTTCCTCTCGCTGATTTTAGCCGCGACGAGAACTTTTTGGCTCATACTCTGTTTGGGGAACCCTTACCCGCCCCTCACGGCGGCCCAATGCGAACTGTAATCCCTCATCTGTACGCTTGGAAAAGTGCCAAATGGATTAATGGTTTAGAATTTTTATCAAGCGATCGCATGGGCTTTTGGGAACGCAATGGCTATCATCATCGCGGCGATCCTTGGACAGAAGAACGTTACAGCAATTAATTCCTCCTCAAGTTTATGATTGAACTGCACTGTCACACCACTTATTCCGACGGTACACTCACCCCAACTGAGTTGATCGAAACTGCCGCCACTCATGGGGTTAAAGCCCTCGCCATTACCGACCACGATACCGTTTCTGGTTGGACTGAGGCGGCAGTGGCAGCCCGAGATTATAATATTGAAATCGTGCCAGGCGTAGAACTGAGTACCGTTCACAATGAGCGATCGCTCCATATTCTCGGCTTTTATCCCGACCCCGACTTTCTCAATCCACCTTTACAAGAACGCATTGCTGGCCGCAAACGCCGGGCCCAAAAAATGGCAGACAAACTGGCGGCTTTGGGTTATCCCATCGAGTTACCCCAACTGGGAATTGGTATGGCCCCCGGACGACCCCACATTGCCACAGCCTTAGTCCGGGCTGGTCACGCCAAATCAAGCCGCGAAGCCTTCGACCGTTGGCTACACGACGGCGGCCCCGCTTACGAACATTACGAAAAATTCAGCGCCGTTGATGGCATTAAACTCTTGCGGTCTTGTCGGGCTGTCCCGGTGTGGGCCCATCCTTACCTGTTTCGTGGCGGTACAGTCGAAGAAGTGTTACCCCTATTGGTCGATGCCGGTTTGATGGGTTTAGAGGTGTATCATCCTAGCCACAGTTCTAAGCAAGTCCTCCAACTCAAAGCCTGGTGCAAAGAATACAATCTTTTGGCCACCGGGGGTAGTGATTATCACGGGCCCGGAATCAACCGTAAGGAAGAAACAAAACTCAATCAGTTACGGTTGCCCCTTTCTTTACTTCCCCCCCTCAAAGCGGCGGCTTATGCTTGAGTTGGTTGTTGGTTGTTGGTTGTTGGTTGTTGGTTGTTGGTTGTTGGTTGTTGGTTGTTGGTTGTTGGTTGTTGGTTATTGGTTATTGGTTATTGGTTATTGGTTGTTGGTTGTTGGTTGTTGGTTGTTGGTTATTGGTTGTTGGTTGTTGGTTGTTGGTTGTTGGTTGTTGGTTGTTGGTTGTTGGTTGTTGGTTGTTGGTTGTTGGTTATTGGTTATTGGTTATTGGTTATTGGTTGTTGGTTGTTGGTTGTTGGTTGTTGGTTATTCGCCCAAATCCCTCAATGGGTCACTGACAACTGATTACTGATGACACTCGCGCGAAACTTAAATTCACTTTTTTAGGCTGAAATGTTCATCTAGTCTAGCTTTTAGCCTTTTCTAGAGTCTGCCCTATAGCAAGAAGTTTCTGACCCCCTTTGGAGGGGCTTGCATCCCACCTCCCCCCCGACTGCCGAGGAGCCGATTGCCGAGGAGCCCCTTAGAGGCTGTTGACTGAAAAACCTCCCCCTCTTAGATGCTGAAGGACTATATTATGGAAATGTTGCCTATCAATCAATTATGTCCGCGCCGTTAGAAACCAAAGAAGAACAACTTGCTGTGATCGAAGCCAACGCCGAACAGTTTGGGGCGATCGCGTACCAGGGATATCGTAAACTCCAAGAAAAAGGCACGTTGATCTTACTCCGCCAACTCGAAAACAATTCCACAACTCTCGAAACTTGGCAGATGCAATATCGTCCCATGCACCAAACTGAAAATATGGTGAGCGATTGGAAGGAAACAGGCTTACAGGAGCTGATCATCCGCTACAATCCCGAAGTTTCTGTGGTTTGTACCTTTTTATATCCCAATGGCGTACATACGAGCTATCATTTTGCCCCTGACCCACCGCCTCCGGTTTTGTTTCGCGATCGCTTCGGACAAGACTAGCAAAAGGTCGGTGAAACTTTCAACAAGCGACCCATCCATCATCGGGAAAACGTGACCCTTAGCTGCGGTAGTCACTGAATAACTCTCGCGTGAAACTTAAAGCGCGCTTTTTGAGTAACCAAACCCCAATACATTCTAGTGTTGAGCCTTTTTTAGAGTCTACCTTCCTCTCGAAAGTTTCCGATCTTCTTTCTAGGGCTTGCATCCCCACTCCCCCTTGGACGGGGAAACCCCGCCCCTACACGCCTACTGACCACTGCCCCTCAATCGCTGATAACTGAAATGACCGCCTTAGCTGTTCAACCCTTTACCGTTCACAAACGCTTTCCCCTGACCATTAGCCGGGGAACCACTGCCGAAAGCACGAACCTCTGGGTGCGGATTATCGCTGATGATGTGGAAGGATGGGGGGAAATTTCGTCTTTTTCCATCACTCATAACCCCAAGCCCAGCATAGAAAGCTTATCGAATCAAATCCAAAGCTTTGCGCCCCAACTTGAACCCCTCCATCCCCTCGAACGAGAAAAAATCGCCCTGTTAATGCAAAATGCCCAACTGCATTCAGCCGTACAAGCAGGGATTGATATGGCGTTACACGATTGGCTGGGTAAAAAAGCTAACTTACCCCTGTGGCGGTTGTGGGGACTGGATATACAGAAAATTGTCCCAACTTCCGTTACTATTGGCATTAGTTCCCCAGAGGAAGCCAAAGCCAAAGTTAAGAAATGGCAGGAATTTATAGACGCTAAGGTTTTTAAGCTGAAATTAGGCAATCCTGAAGGCATAGAAGCCGACCGCGCCCTTTTTCTGGCGGTTCGCGAACAAGCCCCCGATGCCGAGTTAACAATAGATGCTAACGGGGGTTGGAATCTAGCCAATGGGATTCAGATGTGTAACTGGTTGGCTGAATATAACGTCCGTCACATCGAACAACCCCTTTCTACCGATAACGAAAAGGGTTACAGCGTTTTGTATCAGCATTCTTCTTTGCCGATTTTTATTGACGAAAGCTGTTTCAATAGTCGCGATTTAACTCGCTTTGTCAATCGCGTCCACGGGGTCAACATCAAAATTATGAAAACCGGGGGACTCACGGAGGCGTTGCGGACGATTCACGCAGCCCAGGCTTTGGGGTTGCAAGTTATGTTCGGTTGCTATTCGGACAGCAGCATTGCAAATACTGCGATGGCACACCTTTCCCCTTATGCGGATTATGTCGATCTTGACAGTCACTTAAACTTACTCGACGATCCTTTCATCGGCGCACAATTAAAGCAAGGCCGCTTAATTCCCCGTAGTTTACCCGGATTAGGAGTCGAATACCGTGCATCTCACCCCTGAACATCCCGTTGCTGTTTTGTTACACCAAGGCATTCGTACCCAAGACGGCAAAACTGGCTTGACTTTCCTCCGTTACAGCGAGGCTAATATTGTCGCGGTGATTGATAAGGACTGTGTCGGGGAGTCGTTACCTGAACTCACTGGAATTAATAGAGATGTGCCGATTGTGGCTTCGGTGACAGAGGCATTGCCGTATCAGCCGGAGGTGTTGGTGATTGGTATCGCGCCTTCTGGGGGCGTTTTACCCGATGCTTGGTGGCAAGAGGTTAAAAAAGGGGTCGAAGCGGGTTTATCCGTCGCCAATGGCTTGCATACGCCCATGCAGGGCATTGTTGAGACGCTACAGGAAGGGCAATGGATTTGGGATATTCGTCAAGAACCGCCGGGGTTGGGGATTGGGAAGGGTAGGGCGCGATCGCTGGCTTGTCAGCGTATCCTTACGGTAGGTACGGATATGTCTGTCGGGAAAATGTCGGCGGGGATTGAACTCTATCGCACAGCCCGAAAACGGGGCATTAAAACCGAGATGGTAGCCACGGGACAAGGGGGTTTGATGCTGTTTGGTCACGGTGTCCCCTTGGATGCGGTGCGGGTTGATTATGCAGCCGGGGCCATTGAAAAGGCGGTGTTAGAAGTGGGTCAAGATTGCGAGTTATTGTGGATTGAGGGACAAGGTTCGATTTTGCATCCCGGTTCGACGGCGACTTTACCTTTGTTGCGCGGTAGTCAACCCACGGGTTTAATTTTAGTGCATCGTTGCGGCCAGGATCGCATTCACAACTGCCCGGATGTGCAGATTCCGCCTCTTTCTGATGTGATTCAATTGTATGAAAGTGTCGCCAGTGGGGGGGGTGCTTTTGGGGAGGTGAGGGTGAAGGGAATTGCCCTTAATACGTTTAGTTTGGGGGAAAAGGAGGCCAGGGACGCGATCGCGCAAACTCAAGCCGATACGGGGCTTCCTTGTACGGATGTGATACGGTTTGGGGCTGATGTGCTATTGGATGGTATTTAGTTATTTCGGAGGTTGGTGCGATCGGTAAAACTTGCGTATACTTTTGTGTCAGTTTAATGCTGTCATTCTTATTTTTTGGAGTATAATATAGGGCATACACATAACTAACACGAAAGCACGTTTTTGAACCATATTGTCAGCATGGCTTGATCAACCATGCTGATGTAAGTAATAAACACTGTGAGTAGGTTTATGCAACAAAATAAACCGCGAGCTGGTTAGCTCATCAATAATTAGTTTCTATGAGCCTGCTGCTTAATGCAGGCTCTTTATTTTGGTAATTTGAAGCACAGGAGCGTCATTTGAGATGTTTAGTGATGTACAAGATTGGCTCAAATTGGGTGAACAAGAATTTAACAATCAAAACTATAATGAAGCTTTTGTTTTTTTCACCCAAGCTGTAATAAGTAACCCCAAAAATGAAGATGCTTGGCAATGGCGTAGAAAAGCTCTTGACGAGATCAAGCATAGTCATGGTTTAGATATAATTTGTAAATCTAATGATAAAGTTGCTCAGTATTTATGCCTTGAAGCAGAAGAAATGGAAGAAAATAAATGTCTTGAAAATCACAAAAAAGCGATAGATTTATATCAAAATATTTTACGAATTAATCCAGAAGATCATGATATAAAAATAAAATTACGAAATGTTCTAAGGAAGTTACCTCCAAAAGATGTGCCTTTATCTATAGTATTAGAACGTCCTTTAAAATTTGATGATGAATTTCATAGCTCAAATATCGATTTTCTCAAAAAAGCCGAAACACAAGAAATTTTAGAAAATTATCAAGAAGCGATGGATTACTATAAGCAAGCTCTTGAAATAGATTATGACGATTATTTGATCCATACAGTATACGGTAAATTATTAGGTAAGATTGGTTTTTATTTACAGAGTATAGAGCATTTAAACCAAGCTATCCAACTCAAGTCTAACTTTGTTCATGCTTACTATCACAGAGGAGTGGTTTATAAAAAAATAGGAAAATATGAACAATCAAAAAAAGATTTTGAGATAACAATAAAACTAGATGAAGCTTATTATGATGCTTATATAGCTCTCAGTCATATATACAAAATTAACCACAACTATGACGAAGCAATAAAAATTCTTGATAAAGCAATAGAATTAAAACCATTAGAGCATTTTGCTTATAACGATAGAGGAAGTCTTTATAAAAAGAAAGGGAAAAAACAAGAAAAATTTAATCGACAAGCTAGAGAAGACTTTGAAAAAGCCATACAACTATCTCAAGGTAGAAATTGGCGCGCTTGGGTAAATTTAGGTTGGTTTGACTGTCAAGAACTTTATGATTTTGTCAATGGATACGATACATGGTTCCGAGGATTAAAAGCGCTGGAAAAATGGGAATCACATCAACACCAAAATTTAGAATATAAACGCGGTCAGGGTGAGTTATATTGGTGTATTGGAAAGAATCACTATCGTCATTCAAATGAGCATGAAGATGATGCAACTAAAGAAAAATTTAAAGAATACGAGATTACGAATAATGCAGAGAGGAATTATCAAATAGCACTTGAAAAAATATCATTTGAAAAATTCCCTATTCGACATTTGGATATATTGCAAGATTTTATTGATATAAGTCAAGTAAGTAAAAAACTGCCCGAACTCAAAGCACTATTAGCTAAAGCAAATGATTACTTAAATAAATTAATATCAGATACTAAAAATGATAATGAAAAAATACTATTACTCCAAAGATTCTCAGGTTTCAATCAAATTAATGTAGATATTTTGCTTGAGAAAGGCGCTAATAAACAAGCTTTAGAACTAGCAGAAAAAAGAAAGAATTATTGCTTATCTTGGCTAAGAAAAGATTGGAAAAATTCTAATGATTTTATTTTAAGTCATAATTTTTTACAAGAATGTCTAACACAAAATCATCAGACAGGTATTGTATTTTGGCATCTTAGCTTGTCTAAGTTAACAACTTTTATTTTGGTTGGAGAAAACCAAGTTAGACTTATAGATGATGTAAGAGAACTACAATATTATCTTAATAAATGGAAAAACAGCTTTTTCAAAGACAAAGATAAAAGACAGCAACAGCAATTTGAAGAAATAAAAATTTTAAATGAATTAAAAAAAATACTAAATATTGAATTGATAGAGTCTTTTTTGGAAAAGCAAGAAGTCAAAGAAATATTATTAGTTCCTCATCGAGATTTGCATTTACTTCCATTAGAGTATCTGTTAAATACTGAATCTTCATCTTTCCTTTTTACGCGTTCACCTAGTATTAAATTTGGAATTAATAAATCGCAAATTACTCCTAAAAACAAAACAATAGTTAGTATCGAATATCCTCAAACTCCGAAGCCACTATTATATGCAGAAATAGAATCTCAATTTATTCAATATTTATTTGAGAAAAATCAGGATAAGGTGATAAGAGTTAAAAGTAATGAGGCAACTAATGACTATGTGTCGGAACAGTTAGAGACCTGTACAAATGTAGACTTTCTTCATTTTACCGGTCATGCTGAACACAATCACCAATTTCCCCTCTATTCATCATTAGTGCTTACTAATAATACCAATCTTACTTTAGAAAAAATCCTCAAGTTAAAGTTACCTAGTTATTACTTAGTTTGTTTATCAGCTTGTGAAACTGGAGTAGTGGGTACAGATAGACTGATTAACGAGTTTGTGGGTATAGTCAGTGGTTTTCTCGCCAAAGGTACTCGTTATGTGATAAGCACTCTCTGGATTGTGGATGAAGAACCTACTGCTCTAATTATGATAGAATTTTACAGATACCTCAAACATGGGCATTCTCCTGCAAACGCTCTTAACAGAGCTAAACATTGGCTGTGTCATGTTACCGATGCAGAACTGGTTCAATGGTACAATACTTGCGCTCAAGAAATAAAAGATGAAGCAAAAAATGCAAAGAAAGTAGGTAATAAAGCTCAAGAAATGACATACCGACAACGGTCTATGACATTAACGAGTTTAGCAAATAGGATAGCTAAGGAGGATACCCCTAATTCTCGACGCTTTCAAAATCCTTATTATTGGGCTGGCTTTATTCTCACAGGAAGTCTAGAAAATTCACATTCACCATCGAAAAAATGGAACAACAAGACCAATTTGTAATTGCAGCTTTTTTGATTACACTATCTAAACTAGACGCAAGTTTAGATATAACACTGCAACAGAAAGTTAATGAGCTAGGTCAAAGGTTTTCAAGTAATACCAAAAGCGTAATTCCAGAAATATTTGAAATTGCTACCAGTCATACTTTATTAAAGCAACTATATAATGAATCTCATTCCACCTTAATAGAAAACTACACTCAGAACACTCGTAATAAATCTATTGGTGAGAGGAAGTCATTAGTTGATGAAAGCAAAAATAGAGAAATAGAAAATATTACTTTCCCGATTGAAAAAATTTTATGTTCTCAAGACAGCGTAAATGAAGCTAAAAAGTGTAAATCAAGTATAGAAAATAAAACTACTGGTTGCTCTGACTCCGAAATGACATCTAGTCAAGAAAATGATGATGATAAACCTGACTTTATGTGGGTGGAGGAGTTACTACCATGTCTTTTTTGATTTATCCCCATGTGTTTCTTTTTCAAAATTTACGTCAGCCAGAATACCACCTCAAAAACCCGATTATTGAGAATAAAGTAGAAGATAATATAGAAATTTATACCTCTATATTATCTTTTAGTGAAGATAGTTGTACTATTTCCATCGGTGCTTGTTCTGATAATGAAAAATTAACAACTGACAATATAAACATTATTAGAGAATTTAAAAAAAAAGTAAAACAATATCAAAGTCAAGCAGAAGAATCTATAAAAGGTAATAACACAGAAAAAGATAGTAACACAGACAAAAAAAAATATATAGAATTTGGAAGAAGTTGGGTGATTACGGGATATTTAGATATATCGTCTATATCGCCAATGCAAAATAATGAAATTGGAAACACAAATATAGATTATCAATCTACAATTGTCCAAAAAATATATAAAGATTTTACACAAGAAGAAGCTCCAATAAATTTTGATAAAACTCAGTTTATTAATACAGGTGTATTTGCTTTCAACTTTCGGGAACCCCAAAAAGATGATATTTTAATCGTTATTTTTCCCAGTAAAAATGTACAACAGTCCGCAATTAATTCTAGAATTCATTTGGAAAAAATACTTCTTTATAAGCATAAAATAGAGTGGGCCTATATAAATGCACAAACTGTAAGAGATGATTTACATAAAGTAGTCTTTTCCATTGAAACGAATGCTGAATCAGACCTAAAAATTCAAGATATATCAAACTTAGACAATGAAATTTCAATTTTAGACAAAAAGATTGATGGTTTAGTTAATAATTTACATCGTAATAGGAAGAATTACATAAAGCTAGGAATGCAATATAATACTCTCAACGCAAATTTTCATAATTATAATGAAAGAATAGAGCAGATTTATAAAGAAATTAAAAGCCATGGTCTTATTTTAGTAAATAATAAAGAAAAACTAAAATTACTTTCTGAATATTCTAAATTTGCGAGTAAAAAGTATTTAACCCAAGTAAAATCTGACATGAATTTTTTTAAAACAATCCTAGAAATTTATGAAAATGACATATTTCTAAATTCTCAAAAGATTGCTAATTTAAGGAATGCAATAGCCAACAGAAGAAATGCAATAGCCAACAGAAAAGCAACCCAAGATCGCCATTTTGAAGATTTTATCGCTGTCATAGGTGTAGGAATAGGTTCTGCTTCGTTAGCTGCGACTGCATTTTCACCGTATTCAGCTCAACAATGTTCTAAAAATGACAATAATTTAGAGCCAATTGAAGTTTTCATAGCAGAATTGATTTGTGTAAACTGGATTTGGATTTTTTTATATATAGCTATAGGAGGGTTCTTTGGTTTTGTGACCCATGTGTGGCGCAATAAATCTTCTGATTAACGCTATATTGTTTGACTAGAAAGTTTAACCGTAACGAGCTAACTGAACTAAGTACCTAAAGTCATCGACCAACCCTTTAAACGCCCTGTATCCCCGGCTACGCGGTCGATGGCGAGGAGTTGCCAAGTGCCACGGACGGGTTGCGCGATCGCGAGCTTCAGCGTCGGCGTATTTTCGAGGGTGTAAG
This sequence comes from filamentous cyanobacterium ESFC-1, assembly GCA_000380225.1. Taxonomy (GTDB): domain Bacteria; phylum Cyanobacteriota; class Cyanobacteriia; order Cyanobacteriales; family Spirulinaceae; genus Jaaginema. Next base: position 5,200,659 of record KB904821.1, on the reverse strand, counting down.
CGGTTTTAAGGTAATTCCTGGCTCCTAGAGTGCGGCTTTGTAGTAATATCTGCTGATTAGAGGGTAACTGGAGATATAGCTCGATATCTCCGAGAAATTCGTGTTCGAGGTCTACGGTAACGCGCAAATCTCGCACTTGTCCTGAAGTCGTAATTTGGATTGGTAAAGAAGTTCCTCTGGGATTATTGTCGGGAATGGCGACTTCGGTATTATTTTGTTCGCGGATATAGTTAATTGTAGTTTGGGTGGTTTGCCGTTGCTTTTGCGCCTTATGGACGGCTTTAAAGGCATTGACTTTGCCGTATCCAAACCACTGAGAATGGTTGTTTTGGTCATAGCTTCCCATTTGCAAGCCTAACTGGGGGTCGGCGTGGGTGTCGATAATTTTATCGGTGCTTTGTTGCAGGATTTGACGGACTTCTTGGGCGGTTAGGTTGGGGTTAATTGATAAGATTAAGGCGGCAACGCCAGCAACGACAGGACAAGCGCTAGAAGTGCCGCCAAAGGTGCGGGTATAATTGCCGGGGGCGTAACCGAGTTTACCGAGGCGATCGGTGGTGAAAATGCCTTGGCCGGGGAGTTTGGCGTTGATGGGGGGTGCGGTGTAAACATAGCCGGTATCGGGAAACCAGACCCCCGGAGGTGCGTTGTTACTCGGCGCACAAACGGCAATCTGCGCTCCCCAATTGCTGTATGCTGATTTGTGGTTGAGACTGGTACAAGCCGCTACCGCGATCGCGTCGGGATGAGTCGCAAAGCCGCTTAACCACTGAGTTGGCCCGTTGAGGAGTTGGTTATACCAGCGTCGCTCGTAAATTGTACCATTCACCGGACGATTGGAATTGCCCGACGCAAATACCACCACACAGCCTTTGCCGTTGCGGCCTTGGGTCGCAGCCCGGTTAATGGCAGCCCGTTGACGCAGAGATAGGGGAAAGTAAATTGTCGCAGCCCCCCAACTACAGGAAATGACGCTTGCGCCCTTTTCGATTGCCCAATTAAACAGGTTTTCAATGGATCGGTCGTCGAGGTAGCCTGTGGTACGCAGGGGCATTAAAGCGCAACCAGGGGCGACTCCGACTATACCGCGGCCATTTTCTTCGGCTACGGCTACTCCCGCGCAGGCGGTTCCATGACTTTCTGATTCTCCCACAGGTTGGGGTAAAAAGTCTTGCTCTTTGAAGTCTTTGGGGGCGACAATTTTACCGGGGCCTTGGAAATCGGGGTGATTGATATCAATGGCATCATCGGCGATCGCGACCACAACGGATCGAATCCCCTTGGTGATGTCCCAGGCTTTCTCAGCGTCAATATGAGAGCCTTGGGCCAGTTGCCAACCGCCGTTATGATCGAGATACCATTGCTGGTCATAAAAGTCGTCTAAGGGGCGATAAAAGGTGTCCTGGTGAATGATAATATTGGCTTCGGCGGTGAGAATTTGCGAGGACGCGATCGCGCGATTGGCAATTTTGATCGGGTTTTCTGTGGCTTGAGAGTTAACTTCGGCAATAAAGGTGTTGGGAATCCCGGTTAGGGGTTGACTGAGGGTGAGTCCCAAGGAGGACGCGATTTCATTTTGCTGGCTTTCTGTGGTGTTTGCGGTAAATTGCAGGGTGACTTCGTTGGTGAGATATATTTGCGTTGCTTGATTGTCTGCCAGGTAATAGACATGACTGGCATAGGCGATATTATCTTGTTGGCGCGCGATCGCCATGATAGCTTCGAGGCGATCGGATGCGACGGTAACAGCAATCAGAGGAGATTGGGGGAGGGATTGAGTATCAATTGCCTCAATTGCTGATGGTATCTCGCTTTCAGGATTTTCTAGGGCAATCGTGAAGCGATCGCGGGCTTTGACTAATGCTAATTCTTCCCCCCCGCGTTGCAATATCGATTGGTCATTGGTCATTGGTTTTTTGTCCTTTGTTTTTTGTATCTTAGTGAAACGTTTGTTCGAGAATTGACTGGTTATTGGTGGCGAGTTGAGGTTGTGGTATTTTTGTTAAGTTACCTTTTCCATGCGATCGCGGCATCAGATTGTAATTTTAATCGAGCCAAAAAATAGCAACCCGTAATAGTAATTTATCGACAAAGTATTTGTGGTTTTCAAGGCGGTGCAATTTGTTCTTGATACGCCCAATAAACTGCTTCTAAAAACTGATTTGCCGTCACGCCTTCAGGTACGGTTTCTAACAAAATAATATCACGAACTTGGCGGGCGAGTTCTCTGCTTTTTTTCGCTCTGGCTTCGGGTTCCATTAAACTGCGACGCTGTAAATATGCCCGAATTATGGTGAAGTCTTCGGGAAGCAAGCGCATGAAGTTGGATTGGTTTTGAAGGTAGGGAACGAGAGCTTTCGCATCTTCAGAAATGGCAAAAATCTCTTTAATGATTGGACGTTCTTCTTGAATGACTAATGTTCCGGCTAACCAATCTCCTAAACGCTTTTCTTTAGGGGTAAACATAATGAGTAATGCTCCTAATGAAAAGATATCATCGAGGGGACGTAATAAAGCTCTGAGAGTCGCTTGGGGAAGACCAGCAGGTTGGCCATTATCGCGAATAACGCGGATTTTCAGAAAACGTTTTCCGGGGGTTTGGCCGCGCCATAGGGTTTCAAAAAAGACAAAATAACCGCAATATACAATAAAGACAAGTAATATTTGAATTGCAATTAGCCAGAGCCTTATTCCTTCGCTTCCTCCTGAAATATTATCCCAAAAGCTACCTATTTGGAAAAACAAGTAGAACATACCAATATATAAAAGAAGGAGCGAGAAACCCCAAATCAAATAATCAATTAATAACGCGATCGCGCGATTACCGATTCCAGCTAATGTAAATTCTAATTCAACACTTTCTGGTGTTAATAACCTAATCTGATTTAAAAAGCGCATAGTTTCAGCAAAGCAATTAAAAATAATCTACAGAAGGCGTATTATCCGCAGTCACCTCGCGCAGTTGTAAGCCGAGTCCTTCTTTGCGACGGCGTAAATCGTAGTAAGTTACAGCTTTCAAGGCTTGCCAAAACGGTAAAAGCACAATGTTACCGACAACACCCACAATAGAACTAATCAAATACGAAAAGACAAATAATAAATTATAGTCTGATGTAATCCAGGCTGTGAGCAAGGGTTGAATTAAGGCAGAAATACCTTGAACGATTGTCCATAAAGGCAAATTGACTAAAGCGGCAATGCTAATAATGCGAATCACAAAGCGAATATTTTTTTGAGTTAGTTTCCAACTCACACCTAATGCTTTTAAAGCATTAGTATTACCATGAACAGCAATCGGGACTTCTAAAAGAAATAAGCGAGCATAAAACCACAATACACCCCCCAAGAAAATGAAAATCGCGACAATATATAACAAAACACCGAGTACAGTCAGAATCCCGATAAAAGTAGGGTCTTCGGGGAAACTACCCCCTTGAAATATTCCGGCAAAAACAACGGCAATCCCCGTTAGAATTGCGATAAGAAATATTACAAAAACTAAAGTAAAGGCAATATAAACGCTAACTAGAACTAACCCCAAAAGTACACCCGCGAGAAAGAACATCCAGAGTTGAGAAGCAATTTTCTTGCGAGCAGCTTTAGGCGTTTCGGGTTGATTCATTAACTCGCAAAACCCTAACCGCGAAATCAAAGCCGAGTTGAGCCACGCTTTAGCCCAACAATAAACTAAAAGAAGCAGCCAAGTGGGGGTTGCGATTAGGAAAAAAATTAAAACACTGGTACTATTGAAAGTGTCTGAAAAACCGATAACAAAAATAGAACCCAATAAACCAAAAAGAATGGGAACTAATAACCACAAAGACGAAATCAAAGAAATCTTTAAATAAGATTTAAGATGAGAACGATAGAGAATTGTGGCGGTGGTAACAATATTTCCGGCAGTTAACATTATTAAAGATTTGCCTAAAATACAGCAGACTGTATCGAAATTTTAGGCTATCTTGAGAAAAAAACGCTAAGTTTGTATGAATATTAAGCGGTGGATTGCGCGACGAGAAACCAACTGGAAGCGACTCGATGAACTGTTGCGTCGCTGTGAAAAACGGGGGCTAAAATCGCTACAAGCCTCACAAATCAAGGAGTTAGCCAGTTTATATCGTTCGGTTTCAGCAGATTTAGCCAGAGCAAGAACTCACCAAGTCGGACAAGTGCTGATTCAGGACTTACAACAGCTAACGTCTCGCAGCTATAGTCAAATTTACCAGGGATCGCGCCGTCAAGAATGGCAAGCTGTCGCAGATTTTATCAAGTGGGGCTTTCCAGCGTTATTGCAAAACACCTGGGGTTATATTTTCGCGGCTGCGGCAATTTTTTGGGGGACTTTTGCGATCGCGTGGTGGTATGCTTGGCGAGACCCAGTATTTCTAGAGTTGGTCGTTCCTGCCGATTTAATCTCCATGGTACGCGATCGCGGCGAGTTGTGGATGGGGTCGATTTTAGGCATTGAACCCCTCGCGTCTAGTGGCATTATGATTAACAATATCATTGTGAGCCTACGAGCCGCCATTGGGGGCGTTACGATGTATTATCCCCCTCATGTCCCGTTTCCTACTCCTCCTGGCGCTTTTACGGTGTATTTATTGGCGTACAATGGCATATTGATTGGCGCGATCGCATCCTTGGTGGGACAATACGGTTTAGGTTTACCCTTTTGGGCGTTTGTCTTCCCCCACGGTGCGTTAGAGTTACCCGCTATTTTCCTCGCAGGAGGGGCAGGTTTATTAATTGCAAGGGCGATTTTAGTTCCCGGACAATATAGTCGCATAGATGCCCTTAAATTCTACGGTACGCAAGCAGCACAACTTATGTTTGGGGTGATTGTACTGTTAGTTATTGCGGGCATTATTGAAGGTTTTATTTCCCCTAATCCCATCATTCCCGATGCGTTTAAATATATTATCGGAACGGTTTTGTTGGTATTGTTAATTCGTTATGGTCAACGACAAAACAATGTATAATTTACAATTTACAATTTATAATGTATAATTAATAATTTTCTGGAATGTAAACTTACTCTTTTAATAATATTTCTATCGTTTTAATTGAAGATTCGCCGCGAAAAAACGACCTCATTAGTATCAATAATGTAATTATTGATCTTGTCAGAAAATTGTCTTAAAAAGCTCTATTCTCCGTGGGAATAAAGCAAAGAAGCTTGACTTAATAACGGTGCTGACAATTAGGACGTTTTGATAGGCAAGTCTGCCCTCACCCCAACCCCTCTCCCACGGGAGAGGGGCTTATTTTCTAAGAATGGATAATGTTGTCCTGACCGATTTGGCGGTTGCTATACAATGTATAATTAATAATTTTCTGGAATGTAAACTCGTATCTACATCTATTTTAATCATATCTCTAGCGTTTTAACTATCGATAATTAAAGCCAAATTTAATATTAAATAATGTTTAAAGGGTGAAGATTAAGAACCCCGGTTTCTAATACTAAATTCTAACTTAATCGGGTAAGCAAACAAGAAACCAGGCTTCTAGTAAACAACCAATAACCAATAACAAACAACCAACAACTAACAACTAATGACCAAGGACAAAAGACGAATGACAAGCATTAACCAAAGCCTCTAAATGTTCCCTAGAATGGGTCGCCATGACCGTGAAACGAATGCGACTGGTAGGGACGGTGGGGGGACGTATAGCGGGGGCAAAGATGCCTTTATCGCTTAATTTCTGTGCGATCGCGATCGCGTTTTCCGGGGTATCTAGACTCAAACATAAAATCGGGGAATCTGAAGGAAGTAAATTATATCCCTGCAATTGAGCTTGAAGCCAAGTTACATTTTGCCAAAGTTTTTCTCGGCGTTGGGGTTCATTTTGGACAATCTCGATTGCGGCTAATGCAGCCCCCGTGTCTGCGGGAGATAAGCCTGTGGTATAAATCCAACTGGGGGCGCGATTGCGGATAAAGTCGATAATTGGGGCAGATGCGGCGATATAGCCCCCTAAGCTCCCTAATGCTTTACTCAGCGTCCCCATTTGCAGAATAGGTCTGCCTTGCTGCTGAAAATGCTCGACGCAACCTGCCCCATTTTGGCCTAATACTCCGGTTGCGTGGGCTTCGTCTACCAACACCATACAATCAAAGCGATCGCCCAAATCGAGAATGTCTGGCAGAGGACACAGATCGCCATCCATACTAAACACGCTGTCGGTAACAATCAAGCAGCGACGATAAAGCGAGCGATTTTGGGTTAATTTATCTTCTAAATCAGCAATATCGCTGTGTTTGTAGTCAATTATTCTTGCCCCGCTTAAAATTGCGCCATTTTTGAGGCTAGAGTGATTGTATTGGTCAGCTAAAATTAAATCCCGCGTCCCCACGATAGCGGCAATAGTACCCAGATTCGCGAGATAACCGGAACTAAACACGATCGCGTCTTCGGTTTTTTTCAGCTTTGCGATCGCGTTTTCCAGTTGACGGTGTAAGAGACGATGACCCGTTAACAACCGCGATCCGGTGCTTCCTGTACCATATTCTTGTACCGCCGCGATCGCTGCATCCATAAGTCGCGAGTCGCCCGACAATCCCAAATAATCGTTGCTGGCAAAGTTGATGACTGTTTTGCCATCCCGCACCATTTCCGCCCCCGCAAGACCCTCTAACGGCGTTACAGCGCGATACCAATGGGCTTTCTGGAGGGTAGAAAGCGATCGCGTCATCCAGGTGTAGGCTTTTTCAGTCATTGGTAGATTTGTTGTTTGTTGTTGGCTTTGACGCGATTGGTAATACCCAATTTTGATGACCCCGCACTCACTGATTTTTAGCTAATTAAGCGAATTTAATCTGAGTTTCCAAAAGAGTTTTTAAGGCAGTGGGGGAATTATGAGTTATGAAATCAAAGGAAGAAATTACCAATTAAGGGATGTTGGAAACCCACAACAAAGGACAAATGACCAATGACCAAGGACTAACTCAAAAACTAGACACGATTTGAAGCTTCTTCAATACGACTACTAACACGCCAACCCGCCCAATAATAAGGGTTAGCATAGGGAGGCTGAGAGGACTGTAGCTTATCAGGGGTTTGGTTAATATCCTCGGTGAATGGGTTTAACGCTTCGTAATTTTGCGTTTGACACCAATGAAGCAAATCTTGATAAGTGGCAGTTTGTAGCCAAGTTTGCGTTTGTTTGAGGGCGTTTTGGGGGGTGGTTGGGGTTTTGAGTTGGCGGTAAAATTCTAGCCAGAATAGGGTTTGGGCCATGGATTCAACGGGCCAACTATTGCTGAGGATGCAAGCTGCCCCTTGACCGAGTAAAATGGCTTCGAGGCGTTGTAAGGTCGGGCCGCTGTAACTGGTTAAACCCAGCGCGATCGCGGGCTGAGTCGAGAAGGAGAGGTTTTCGAGTTGTTCCCATGTGAAACCGCGATCGCCCCAATGCAAACCGTCTGTCTCAATACGAGTATTTTCGAGATGAATAATATCCCCTTGAGTCGGGAAAGTGGCGATCGCGTCTTCGTCGTTTTCGAGGTTAATAATCTCGGTGTCGGCAAACTCGGCTTTCAACCCTGACCCTAAAGTATCTTCTTGAGCTTCTGCCCCATAAACTAGCGCTTGTGGCGTTTTACTTTCAGTCGTTAATGTCGTTGTTAAATCGAGTTGAGGTAAATAACTCAAGGTTAAATCTAACTCAGATTCTTCTGCTAAAGCCAAGTGAAACAACGCTGTAATCGGCAAAGGCATCATTTCTGCCGTAGGAATCAGAATCAGATTTTCCAGGGAATGATAAGGTATTTTACGATAATGATGGGTTAACTCGGCTAAAATACGGTCAATATCGAGAATATTACCCAACTGATTGATTAATTCTGGTAATTTACGCCGCCATTCTGCGTTATTTTGTCTTAAATGTTCCCAAGACTCTTGCCAATCTTGAAAGCGATCGCGCCGTTGCAAATCCGCAGGACAGCGATCGATGGGTTGAGAAATCGGTTCGGATGTGGCATTCTTCCCGGTTAAATGCAGCAATTCTAATAAATAACTATTTAATTTCTGAGAATCTCCTTGATAGGCCCGAATTTTGGCTCGTACCAAAGGCGTTAACACCACATCAACCACGACATTCGGCGGTCGATCCAAAACCAGAGGTTCTGCGGTTTCGGGTAAAATGACAAACGTGGTCAATGTGGCCGGACTTTGATGCCAACAAATAATGGCTGTTGTCGGATCGAGTCCCTCTTGCAGTTGCGCCCAAGTCAGAGGCGGTGCGGCTTCTTCTAAGGCTTGAGTCAAAGACCCGGCTTGAATGGAGATCGGAATGCTGAAGCGCTCAAAACCGGATAATTGCGCTTTGAGTTGCTGTTTTTGCCCTTCCGACCGTTGGGGATCGACTAAAAAGTTGCGAAACTGCTGTAAGCCCCGTTGGTGAAGTTGGGTGGCTAACTCGCTTTCTTCTAGGCCAATTTGCACCTCAATCAAGTCTTGCAAAATCGCCAGATACAGTAGGGGAAATGTTGCGGGAATAACGGATTTAAGAGCTTCTTGGTAGCGACTGGTGGCTTCGCGCCACAATTCAAAGGGATGAGGATTTTGCAAGCCTTGGCGATACTGAATTTGTCCGATGCGCCAATGCAACCTTCCCCAACCTTCCGGGTGACTGTCGGGCAGTAAGTAATGCAAACCCACTTCTAAACAGGCAATTTCCCCCTTTTCTCCCCGTTGATTCAGTTCGGAGTGCTGTTGCGCCACGGGACTTAAAGAGGAAAGCAATAAGTCAGGATTCAGGGATTGTTTGACCGCACCACTGCGCCCTAACCAAATATGCCAAGCATCGGGTTTGAGTTGCAACGCCCGGTCGAAAGACGCGATCGCTTCTTCTTTCTTTTCCGCTTCAATCAAGGCTTGGCCGCGACTGTACCAAATCTCTGGGTCTTCGGCAGTTAGGGCGATCGCCTTGTCGTAGGATGCGATCGCGCTTTCGGGATTTTGCAGTTGCCGATAAGCGTTGCCCCGTTCGTACCACGCCTTTTCTAAATCTGATTGTCGCGCTAAAGCTTCATCGTAAGATGCGATCGCTTCTTCGTACCGTTGGCACTGCTGTAGAGTGTTGCCGCGATAATACCAGGCACGAAAATCATCGCCGTCTTGGGCCAGCACTCGATCGAACGACGAAATTGCGTCATCGTAGCGCCTTAAAACATCCAGGGCGATGCCTTGATTATACCAAGCTTTGCTGTAGTTGGGTTCAATTTCTAAAGCTTTTTCATAACTTTCTAAAGCTTCAGCCCAAGCGCCCAAATTCTTTAACGCCAAGCCGCGATTGCTCCAGGCTTGATAATAACTCGGCTCGATCGCGATCGCCCGGTCCCAATATTGAATCGCTTGCTGATAGGCTTCCTGCTCGTAAAACTGGACTCCCCGATTAAACCAAGCTTCAGGATCGGGGGCATTTTCCACCATTAACTGGGGTGTATCTTCTTCTGGCGGTGTTTCTGCCACATATTCTTCCACAGGCGGCGGCGGTAGCTGGCTTTCGGCTTCAGAGTCCTTTTCTGTCGTTGGTGGCGCTTCAGACTCCACCGGAGGACTTCCCGACTCTACTGCCACCGTCACAGCATCCGGGCCGTCATATTCCCAAATCGGCTGTGAGGAGGTCTTTTTGGGCAACAGCAACACTTTCCCCAAACGGGCTGCGGTTTGACCCACTCGCTGCGCTGAAGACTGTTTGGGTAACGCTTGGGTGTGTTCGCCTAACTTGACCAAGCGCTTCGCTAAGGCTCGGTCTTGGGGCGGATTAGCTAAGATTTTCGCTTCATAACGCTCTAGCCAAGCCAACCAAGCATCTCGATGGCCGCGATCGCCCAGGGTTTCAAAAAAGCGCTGAATCCGTCCGGGCTGCCAACCATAGGCAACACCTTCTAGCAATTGCGTCCACAAATATTCGTAATCCTCATCACTCAAGGGCCGATATGGCCTTGGCACTTCTTTTGATTCCGAAGAACCGGGATGATCGAGAGACGAAAAGAACTGTTGTAAAAACTTTTTCACGGCTTGCCAAATTTTAGCAATAAAGGAGGGCATTCCCTAAAGAGGCGATCGCGCTTGATAACGGACAGATCGACGATCATTTGCATTATAGGATTATTTGTTCCGTTCTGTATCTTTGTCTGTGGTCATGGTTGAGTTTCTTTTTCTTCTCGATCGAGTCGTGAGGTTGACAACTCCCCGTCCTGTCATGAGCGGGGATTCTCGCGTCATAGGGAGACTAAGCGCAGGAGTATAAACTCCAGCCCCGAAACGGGGCATATAAAGTCCGCCCGCAGGTGGCGGACACAGCCCCTTATCTTTACCCTCGACGAGCGTTGGTACGGTCTGCCCGACCGCACTTAATCCTCGTTCTTTCACCACTTGAGCCGCCGCTACATCCCTGTCTGTCGTGTAGCCGCAATTAGAGCATGAATGGACTCGTTGAGACAGAGACTTTTTGCCGCAGTTCGTTCCGCAATGGGGACAAATCTGACTTGTCCCATTCGCGTCTACCTTGGCAAAATACACGCCACGCTTCGGGCAAACGTGACGGAGGATGTCGAGAAATGAACCCCAAGCCGCATCAAGGCAAGCTTTTCTTAAAGCC
>KB904821.1:5122320-5189948 GCA_000380225.1 filamentous cyanobacterium ESFC-1 | reverse complement strand
ACTTGCGGGAGTTTACCCAATCCTTCCTTTCTCTCAGTGCATAGTTATAAACCGAACGACAAACTGAAAGCCACTCATCAATGGCGGCGGCTTGGTTTGGCGTTACTTTCAGTTTATACTGATACGAAAGGTTAAGCATTCTATGAAATGCCAATTAGTTCCCTAATCATAACATAATTAATAAAAAGCCGTCCTTAAAGGACGGGGAACCTTAGACCCAAAACTTTGGGTAAAACCTACATTCTTCAACCCTTCCCGTCCTCGATCGGGAAACCAATTTCACAACTGTCCCTCGAATTGGCTGTAAATCCTTTTTTCCCATTGAGAAAGAAAAACCCAAGCCCCAAGCGGAAACAAAGCCATTTTTCTGCCGTCAGCAAAAAGGTCAAGGGATGTGGGAATCAAGAGAGTGGCTTGTTTGCTTCCCTGCTGTCCCTTGAGGCTGCGTAGAGTTAAAGCATTGAAGTTCACCTTTGAGGATTAATCCGATGGAATATATCTACTGTTTTCCCTTTATCTCCTTGTCTCAATCTCAGTCCCCTTCCCCGCTAACGCCTGCTACGACTCACTCCCCTCAACTCCCGGTAACTCCCCGCGACAAGCAACCGTCTTTGAATACTTCTGAAATGTTAGTACGGTTTAGCTAATCGCCATCAATACCGTCAAAAGATACTATTTCCTGATAATCTTTGCGGGCGATCGCCCGCCTTTGTGATATGTATGAATGGGACGAAATGGCGATCGCGTGGATTTGGGTATGACTTCGACACCAACCCCAGAAATTTTGAGAGTCGAAGGTGTGAGTTTGACTGCACCTTTGGGGTTAACCGATTTACTCCAGGATATTTCTTTTACTTTATACCAAGGCGATCGCGTGGCGATTATCGGCCCTTCAGGAGCCGGGAAAACCTCCCTGCTACGGCTTCTCAACCGTCTGAGTGAACCGAGTTGCGGTCAAATCTACTTCGCGCAGCAATCCTATGCCCAAATCCCGGTTACCCAACTGCGACGCAAAATAGTCCTTACCCCCCAAGAACCGAAGTTATTGGGCATGATTGTACAAGAAGCCCTGGCTTATCCCTTAACCCTACAACAACGACCGAAACAGGAAATTCGCGATCGCATCGCGGCCATTTGCGAACTGTGTCAGATTCCCGATCAATGGCTCGAACGCAACGAGTTACAACTGTCTCTCGGTCAAAGACAAATCTGTGCGATCGCGCGATCGCTCATACTTCAGCCTTCTATCCTACTCCTAGACGAACCCACCTCTGCCCTCGATGTAGGAACCGCCGCACAACTGTTGCAAGTTCTCCAAAACTTGCCCGAGACAACCCTAGTCATGGTCAACCATCAACTCGATTTTGCCGCGCAACTGTGCGATCGCGTTCTCTACCTCGAACAAGGTCATCTGCAACAAGACCTTGCCGCTACACCGGAAATTTGGGCGGATTTGCGCCAACATTTGTTAGCCACTGAAACGGCAACGGCTCAAGAATGGGAAGAATTCTAAAATCAGGTTAATTCGCGATCGCCACTTCTGGCACCGGAACCGTTTGACTTTGATTCACCACCTCTGGATTAAAACGATAACCCACATTCCGCACCGTTTGAATCAAACTCGGCTGTCGGGGATCGCTTTCTAGTTTTTTCCGTAAAGAAAGAACGTGCGTATCAATCGTGCGGGGATTATCAATGGCATTGGGCCAAGCCCGTTGCAACAACTCCGAACGACTCAAAGGATTACCTTCAGCTTGAGCCAGCACATAAAGTAAACTAAATTCCTGGGGAGTCAAATCCACATCCACCCCTTTTAAGTGAACGCGACGCTGCACCAAGTCAATTTTAAGATCGCTGTAATCTAAATACAACGGTGCATTCGTCATCCGCATCCGGCGGATCAGCGCCTCGACTCGGGCCATAAACTCCTGCATTCCGAAAGGTTTGCTGAGATAGTCATCTGCCCCCGCTTTCAACCCTTGAACCACATCATTTTGGTTATTGCGAGCCGAAAGCAACAAAATCAACGATTGTCGTTGTTGATAAAGCCAACGACACAACTCCAGGCCATCTCCATCGGGAAGATCGGAATCCACAATCACCAAAGAAGGTTGCCGTTTAGCATATAAGCTTCTGGCTTGATGCAAGCTGGCAGACTGCTGAACTCCGTGACCTGCTTGTTGCAGATGCCAGCCTAGAAGCGATCGGAGATGAGGATTACCCTCAACAATCAAAATATTTACCGAACCCACGTTAGCTGTATTTCCTCGAAACTGGTAGGTTTCAGGGTAACAGAGCTTATGTCAAGATTTTGTAACAAGTGCTACTACATTTTCTGAGTCGTTGATCCGGTACATCAAAATAGACTGATTTGGGGAAAGACTAAGAAAAAGGTAAAATAAAGATATAAATCTTTACCGTCCCAGTCGTTTGCCCCAAAACTCCTATGATTCTCAATGATGCTCAAACCATCCGCCACTATCAAAAATTAACAGATTCTTTAGTTGACTTATGGAACAGAGGCAACCGTTACACAGAGTTACAAATTTATATGGATGGTTACCTCGCTTGTTTGCGAATGTCCAATGTTATTGAACCTTATCTAGTGCATCGCTTAGAAGAAGAAACCTTCAGATTTCTCAGAGATCCGTCTAACTTTGAATTAGCAATGCCCCAGACTCAAATGGAAACCGAGGTAGATTATTATTAACAATTTGCCCTTGGTGCATCCCCTTCCTTTCAGTCTTTTCCAGGAAAAACCCCCTTCGAGGTGAAGGGGGTGTTTTTATCTTTCATTTGAATAAAAAGGGAGATGGTATTTCCCGAAAACAAGCAATTAAGAAGCTAACGCCACTTCAACTTGTTGTTGCAATTCTCCACTTTGATACAACTCGATCATAATATCGGAACCGCCTAGAAATTCCCCATTAACATATACTTGAGGAATCGTCGGCCAATCCGAATATTCTTTGATCTCTTGACGAACTTCGGGATCGCTGAGGATATCATAGGTTTCAAAAGGAACGCCCAACGTGTTTAAAATTTGAACCACGTTGTTGGAAAAACCGCATTGCGGCATCAATTTAGAGCCTTTCATGAAAACCATAATTTTGTTTTCTTGAATGAGCTTTTCGATGCGAGCTTTAACTTCAGGTGTCATGGCAATAGAGTGAATTTGATTCAGTGAGAAGGTGTAAAGGGGAAAATTCAAGCCTCAGAAACGCTTAAAGCGCTTGTCCGGCGGCTTTCCAAGTTTCGGGAGTATAGGTTTTTAAGGCTAAAGCATGAATCGCCTCAGAATCTAGGGCTTCTTTTAAAGCACCATAAACCATTTGATGCTGTTTGACGCGAGGTTTCCCTTCAAATGCCGTCGAAATGACGGTTGCTTGAAGATGATCGCCTCCTCCCGTTAAATCCTGCACGCTCACTTGCGCGTCGGGTAGTTTAGCTCTGATTGTCGCTTCTACCTGCTCTAAGCTAACCATTACGGCAGTGAATCTCCTTGTTAGTAATATAGACGGGTACGAATTTTTATTGTATCCATTGAGAGGGAAAAACTCCCCCGATCGTTTTTTGGGAATCTATCCTCAGACAGAGTTATTTTTACGATCGCGGATAAGGAGAATCGACAAAGCCCAATTCAAACAACTGTTGATAAGCTTTCTTGCCTAATTCTGTTGTGGGATTTTGCGATCGCACAATCTGAATCAGCAAAGGAACAGCCAATTCCGGCTGATTTTGGGCGCGATGCACTAAAGCCAGTTGATAGGTCGAGTTATCACGCATTTCCGTACTTTCTAGGGCAATATTGCGCTGTTCTTCCGACAAGGCGCTATCAATCCCCGAAAAACTATCAGACAATTGGGCGTAAAAATTCGAGAGTTGGTTGTACACCTGACGCGCTTGTTGTAACTTTTCGGCGGCCAGGGCATAATTTTGATTGGAGATGGCTGTACTCGCTTCTGTCATCAAACGCTGACCCCCAGCCACGCTGATCAGAGAATCCGGTTGATTGAGGGGAATTTGTTCGTAGGCTTTTTGTCCTAATTCTGTCGTGGGAGTTTGCGATCGCACGATCTGAATCAGCAAAGGCGTGGCTAATTCCGGCTGATTTTGCGCTTTATGCACCAATGCCAAGCGATAAGTCGCCTCATCGCGCATTTCGGCAGTTTGTTGGGCAAAACGGCGCTGTTGGTCGGAAATGCGGTTATCAATGCCCGAAAAACTATCGGACAATTGAGCGTAAAAATTTGAGAGTTGGTTAAAAACTTGGCGAGCTTGTCGGAGTTTGTCAGCAGCAACGGCGTAATTTTGAGCATTAAAGGCATTTTGCGCCTCGCTCATCAGCCGTTGTCCACCCGCGTAACTTAATAAGCTGTCGGATTGTTCGAGTAAGCGCAACGAAGTCGGCTCTGTTGCTTCGAGGGGTTCTAGGGCTTCCCCTTCTTCGATAATCTGGGTTTCGTAGTTTTGAGCCAAAGCCGGAGGACTCACGCAAAGAGTCACTACCGCTAGTCCCAACAACGGCGATCGCAGCATTACACGGCGCAGAGAGTTAAATATAATCATTAATGAATGGGATAAGCAAGAAGCGCACAACATAATTTAATTTCGTATCTTACCACTTTTCAGTTATCAGTTATCAGTCATCGCCTCATCAGTACGGTTGTGGGAACATCGGTAGCTGAATTGACAGGTTTTTTGTTTCTTGACTGCGATGAGACAGTATTGTTTCCCTGTACTTCCGCGTGAGGCTTTAATTTTTCAAAATGCTCTAAAACCCTTACAAACAAAGGACTAATGACCAATGACCAATGACTAACACTTACTGTAAAAATGCTTCTACTTCTGCTAAAGTCGGTTGAGCCGCGATCGCGCCCGGTTTCATTGTAGTTAAACCGCCCACCGCACAAGCATACTGCACCACGTTTTGAGCCGTCTCAGGGTTGCTGAGACTGGAAATACCTAACTGGTGCAACTGGTAAACAAAGCCCGCGACAAAGGCATCTCCTGCCCCGGTGGTATCCTCCACTTTTACGGCGACTGGGGCAACTTTGCCCTCATTTTCGCTCAAACAGTAACTCACAGGTTTTGCCCCCCCTGCGGTGACTAAAACCCCCTCTACCGAGTTTAAACGGTGGGCGATCGCGCCAGCATCTTCGGTGTCAAAAAATAACTGGGCTTCGTCGTCTGAAAGCTTGAGAAAATCGAGGGACGGCCATAAAGTTTTAATCAACGGTTTAGCCTCGTCTAAATTCGGCCAAAACATCGGTCGCCAGTTGACATCCATCACGACTTTAACATGATGGCGATCGGCCAATTCTAAAGCCTTAAAAATCGCTTCTCGCGTCTGAGGATAAGCCAACTCAAGCGTGCCAATAATCAAATAATCCGCTTGTTGAAATAAATCTTCCGGTAACAAATCTGCTTGCAAAAACCCATCGGCAAAACCCTCTGGGGGTAAATCGCCAAATCCGGCAAACTCGCGATCGCCTTCGTGAGAGCGCAAAACATAAACCTGGCGTGTGGGTTTCGCTGTTTTTTGCTGAACTCCCTTGGTATTTACGCCAATTTCTTCTAATAAACTTAATAATTCTTGTCCCGGTTCATCATCTCCGATGCAACCGATAAACGCCGTCGGAATCCCCAACTTCACCAAAGCACAAGCCACATTTGCAGGTGCGCCCCCAGGATAAGCTGTCCATGATTCTACCTCAGAGCGCGATCGCCCCACTTCATTTGCCAAACAATCAAATAAAATCTCACCCAAACACAAAATACGCGGAACAGTCATACTCATTCCCGAATAACAATCTCTATGTTAGTTTTACGGTAAAAATTGTCCTTTTTGACCCCAAACTTAACGATTAATTACAACACAATCGGGGTTGTCCATCCCCGCAAGAAATAGTAAATCGAAGCATAATATTCTTCAACCACACGGGTTGTTAGGGCAAGGGCTTTAGCCGAAGGAATAAAATTGATAACTGTTAACTGTAAGCCAGGTTCAGCATCCGGTTGAATCGTATAAAAATCTGTAGGTCGTGAAATCACATTCAACTCAACCCCTGTAAAAGTTAAAGCCGTTCGTCGCATTTGTAAAGCCGAAGTAACCAGCATAATGGGTTCGCTGGCAATCCCCAAATCTTGCAGAATTTCTTTTACTTCTAGGGCAATCGTGCGTAAATTTTCCCCTTCAGTTTCTAAGATAATTTGCGAAGGCGGAACTCCCATTAAAAGTAGTAACTCGCGGATATCTTCGGCTTCAATTTCAGGATTGCTCTCTAGTTGTTTAATATTACGTCTTGGCCCCGCACTGACAATTACAAAGGGGGGATGTCCGTTGCGGGCTTGGGTTTGTTGATGATAAATTTGGGCAGTATAGGTGATGCGATCGGCACTATCGGTAAGTTGAATTTGAGGGCGATAAGGTAAATTTGCTTCAGTCGTTCCTTGACCGATTAAAACAATCGCATCGGCGGTTTTGGAAATAGGGTGTTTGACAATTTCGGCTCGCTCTCGGATCAGCCGAATTACTTCTCCTTCGGTAACAGCAGCGAGTTGATAAGCAAGAATGGGAATACTACAAAGAATTAAAATTGAGAAAGCAACTATAAGTAGACTTTTTCCTCGTTTCTTCTTACATTCATCGTCAATTTTAGAAAGTACAACCGCAATCAAGGTTAGAGAAATTCCCAACGGCTTTAAGAAAAACGCAATAATTTCCCATAAATAGGGAACACACCAATAATTCGGATTATAAAAACTAGCAACAGCAATAAAAACAATGACAAACGTGCCAAGCCAAGCTTTCCATTTATCCGATAGCCATTGAGTTAAGGCAAGATAGACAATTGCTCCTACTAAAATCCAAAGTAAAATCCGCGTCAGAATTAAAAACATAGTAAAACTAATTCATTTTTTTGCGGTGACTTAATTCGTTTTTAATCGCTTGAATGACGGTTTCAATCACGTTAACTCGCGCATAATACTTATCGTTACCGGGAATAATTGTCCAAGGAGCGAGGGGTGTATTCGTCCGAGAAATGGCTTGATTTACCGCCACATTATAAAGTGACCAGTTCTCCCGATTACGCCAATCTTCTTCTGTCAGTTTATAAGCTTTAAAGGGATCGGCTTTGCGTTTCTCAAACCGATTTAATTGTTCTTCTGGACTGATTTGTAGCCAGAATTTAACTAAAACATATCCAGCCGTTCGTAACTGGGCTTCAAACTCGTTGATTTCGCGATAAGCCCGTCGCCATTCGATTTCTGTGGCAAAGCCTTCGACTCGCTCTACAAATACTCTACCGTACCAACTGCGGTCAAAAATACCAATCTTTCCGCCTTCAGGAAGCGATCGCCAAAATCGCCATAAATAATGATGTAAATTTTCTTCTTTGGTGGGGGCAGCGTAAGTATTAACTTTATAACTACGGGGGTCGAGAATGTCGGTTAAGCGCTTAATTGCACCACCTTTGCCAGCAGCATCCCAACCTTCAAAAAGAAGCAATACGGGAACTTCTTGTTCGTAAATACTGCGTTGTAGTTTTAATAGTTCTAGTTGAGCATTTCGCAGTTTTTCTTTGTAGGTTTTCCGGTCAAGTTTTAAAGTTAAATCAACTTGAGCAAGAAAATCAGGTTCGGTGGGGAGGAGTTCCGATTGTGGGGTAGACTGGGGCAGGACTTGCTGCTGTTCTAAGGCTTTGCGGTCGAGGGCGGCGGTGATGGTGGCGACTAATTGCGACAGCACTTTCACGCGCACCCAACGGCGATCGTTGCCTTCTACGAGAGTCCAGGGCGCAACCCCGGTACTGGTGTGCATTAGCATATCTTCAACTAAAGCACTGTATTCTTTGTAACGTTTTGCTTGTTGCCAATCTTCGGGACGTACCCGCCAAGCGGTGAGTTCATCGGCTGCGGACTTTTTGAGGCGTTTTTTGAGTTCTTTGCGACTGAGATGGATGTAAAATTTGGCGATCGCGACCCCATCTTCAACCAATTGACGCTCCAAGGCATTGATTTGAGCCATCGCGACCGGAACATCGGCTCCCGTCACACGGTCAAATAAACGGTCTTCGAGAACATGAGTGTACCAACTGTGGTAAAAAATGGCGATACTGCCGTGGGGCGGGAGTTTTTGCCAAAAACGCCACAAAAAAGGATAACGCTGCTCTTGGGGGGTCGGAGCGAGGGTTGTGTGAACGGTAAAGCCCCTAGGGTCCATATAGTTAATCATTTTTTTGATCAACGCCCCTTTTCCGGCCGCTGCCCAACCTTCGAGGACAATAATAACGGGAAGTTGTTGCTCGCGACATTGCCGTTGTAGCGATCGCAACTGCAACATCAGTTCTTCAATTTTGAGTTTATAAGTTGCCTTATCTAAGGCCAAATTCAGATCGAGAGACTCTAACATAAACAGTCAAGATAAAACTTACCAAAAATCCTGGGTTTCAGGTTCCCCGTCCCCAACGGCCACGCTCAGGGCAAGCCTTATAGGACGGCTTTTAAGAAATCATGCTACACTTATGAAATATTTGTAGCTTTGTAAAATGCTCATCCTTTCCTATCAATACAAGTTGCGCCCGACAACAGAACAAGCCTCTGCGATTGATGAGTGGCTTGGTATCTGCCGTTCGGTTTATAACTATGGGTTGAGGGAAAGGAAAGACTGGGTAAACAGCAGAAAGTGTTTGATAGACCGATGTTCTATCGTATCAGAATACATCATTCCACCCGACGCACAACGCCCAACTTATGCTCGTCAGTGTAAATCGCTGACGAGCGCTAAACCAACTAACCCAAACCTGAAAATCCCTCAATCTCAAGTGCTGCAACAAACCTTAAAACAGCTAGAAGCAGCGTTTGTGAATATGTGGGAAAGAGGATTCGGGTTTCCGCGTTTCAAAAAACAGATGCGGTCGTTTGTTTTCCCACAGGTTAAACCGGATGCGGTTAACGGGAATACTATCGACCTTCCCAAAATCGGGAAAGTAGAGTTTCACAACTCCAGAGATATTCCCGATGGCTTTATTTGTAAGCAAATACGAGTCATCAAGAAAGCCAGTGGCTATTATGTCTCGGTTTCAATTCAATGTGACGTAGACATTCCCGATGTTATGCCTCATGGCTATGCTATTGGGATTGATTTGGGGTTAAATAGTTTCATAGCGACCAGCGAGAACCAATTTGTCAAAGGACATAAGTTTTTCAAAGAATCTGAAGGCCAGCTTAGATTGACGAGCGACCCCGCGTCGCCGAAAGCGTCGAGACCCCGCGCCGCCGAAAGCGTCGAGACCCCGCGCCGCCGAAAGCGTCGAGACCCCGCGCCGCCGAAAGGCGCAAGGGAATGCTCGACAAGACAGGCGCACCTTGTCGCTCGACAAGACAGGCGCAAGGGAATGCGCGAGTTGCTGCAACGGAGACTGAAAAATAAGAAGAAAGGTTCAAGACGCTGGTTGAGAGTGAAACGCCAAATTGGACTACGACACGAAAGAATACACAACTGCCGCAAAGACTTCTTTTTCAAACTAGCTCATCAACTTGGTGATGGAGTAGGGATGATATTTGCCGAAGACTTGAATCTTAAGGCGTTAGGACGTTCAGCTTTAAGGAAAGCTTGCTTAGATGTGGCTTGGGGTTCATACCCCAGCTAGAATCTCCCTGTGACGCGAGAATCCCCTCGCCTTTAGGCAGGGGAGTTGTCAAAATTGCCTCATCGTAACGCTAAAAGAAGCGAAGTCAGCAGAACTGTACCCGTTGACGTTAAATTAAAAAGGCATGAGGCGACGCGATCGCAACGGGGATATTATCGAAACAGTCCCCAAAAACTTCTTGTTCCCTTGCATCTACAATTGACTGATGGGGAGTTGGGAGTTTCTAGCTTACCCCCACAATAGCGCTCTGCGCGGCGATATTCCCCGTTTCACCCATTCCAACCCGTTTTACGATACTGGAGATTAGCAATTATTCATGTTTGGTTCATCCCGATCTACTATTTTATGGAGTCTGAGTATCGCGATCGCCGTTTTGGGGTCGGCCTGTGGACAAAGTAGAATCGAGCAGTGTAATAACATCATCGAAATTGCCAACGAAGCCGTTAACGAAGCCAAACAACTGACCAACGGCGGTCAAACCGATGACCCCCAAGCCATGGTCGAAGCGGCAGATGCCATGGAACAAGCAGCCCAAGACATGGAAGCCTTAGAATTAGTCGATCCAACGCTACAAGACTATCGCCAAGGCTTTATCGCCATGTATGAAGAAACCTCTGCCGCAACCCGCGAATTTGTTGAAGCCTTCGAGCAAAAAGACCGTCCGGTCGCCGAAGCCGCCCTCAGTCGCCTACAACGGGCTACCAATCCCGAAGAAGAATTAGTCCAAGGTATTAATGAATATTGCACTGGGGGGACAACTCCCTAGCCGAGGTGCGATCGCGAATCGCGCTACACTAATCCATTGTCTCTAACCGCCCTTCTGAATTGATGAAAACAGCTTTGGTGCATGAATGGTTGACCCCAAAAGCAACAGGCGGCTCAGAATTGGTCGTGCGGGAAATCTTAAAGTTTGTTGAAGCCGATTTATACGCTTTGATTGACTTTGAATCGACCAATCCCCACAGTTATCTTTACCAACGCCCCATCGGGACAACCTTTCTCCAACACTTTCCCAAAGCCCGCAACGGGGTACAAAAATATTTACCTTTGCTGCCCTTAGCCATCGAGCAAATTGATTTACGGGATTATGACTGCATTTTGTCTTCTTCCCATGCCGTGGCCAAAGGGGTTTTAACTCGGTCCGATCAACTACACATCTGCTACTGTCATACCCCCATGCGCTATGCCTGGGACTTGACCTTTGAATATTTACAAAACAGTCCCCTCGGTCGAGGCTTACCCGGCATCCCCACCCGCCTGATTCTGCACTATTTGCGCCAGTGGGATGTGACAACTGCCAATCGCGTTGATTACTTCATTGCCAACTCTCACCACACCGCTCGCCGGATTTGGCGTGTGTACCGTCGTCGCGCTCAGGTGATCTATCCTCCAGTGGATGTTAATCGCTTTCGCTGGCAAGCCCAAAAAGAAGATTTCTACCTGACGGTATCCCGATTAGTCAGCTATAAACAAGTATCTGTGATTGTTCGAGCTTTTAATCAACTCGGACTCCCGTTAGTTGTGATTGGCACTGGGCCGGAGTTATCGACTTTGCGACAACTTGCTCAAGATAATATTCAAATTTTAGGAGAACAGAGCGATCGCGTCGTGGTCGATTACATGACCCGCGCCAAAGCTTTTGTTTATTCGGCTTGTGAAGATTTTGGCATTGCCCCCGTCGAAGCCCAAGCTTGCGGTACTCCCGTAATTGCCTATGGCGTGGGAGGGGCGACCGAAACCGTATTAGATATTCGCCACCATCCCCAAGAAGGGACGGGTTTATTTTTTACACCGCAGACTCCACAAGCATTGCAGGATGCGGTATTGTATTTTGAAGATTGCGCCAACGCGATCGCCCCGGAAAATTGTGCCAAGCAAGCTGCGAAATTTACCCCAAACCAGTTTAAAAGTAAATATATGGCTTTTTTGGACAGTTGTCTTCTCAAAAAGAATCAAGTCGCGTTTGAGACTCGCTGTCGTCAAGAAGGAAATATCGAGGACTGAGGTGACATTTCCGAGAAGTCTTGAAATAATTAAAGGATTCCTGCCCATAAAGTGCATACTGGCTATATGATCGGGACTGTGTGGTGTGAAGTGAAGGAGTAAGATGACTGCCAATAGCCAACTTATCTCCGTCAAACTCTTAAAAGGCTTAATGCGGCAACCCTTGCCCGACCGAAAACCTAAAAAGAGACAAAAACGCCGATTAAGTCGCGTTTTAGACGGAAATTCTGCGAAACGGCTATTCGATGTATTGTTTTCCCTAGCCGTTCTTATTGTTTGTTCCCCCATTTATTTGGTCGTGGCAGTTCTGATTGCCATTGATTCTCCAGGGCCGGTGTTTTACGTCCAAAGGCGTGTCGGCAAAAACTTTCGATCCTTTGGCTGCATTAAATTTCGCACGATGGTTCACAACGCGGATGACTTGTTGGTGGAAATGTTCGATCGTTCCCCCCATGTTCGCCAAGAATTTGAAGCGGATTTTAAACTGCGCCAAGACCCGAGAATTACCCCGATTGGTCGCTTTTTGCGTTACACAAGCTTAGATGAGTTTCCCCAATTTTTAAATGTTTTAATGGGGGATATGAGTGTTGTGGGGCCACGTCCTCTAGTGCCAGAAGAATTGCCGAAATATGGTCGTCATATCGAAAAGGTATTGACCATTAAGCCCGGCATTACCGGACTTTGGCAAGTTTCTGGTCGCAATGATATTCCCTACGAACGTCGCGTACAAATCGACGTTTACTACGCTAGTAACCGCAACTGGCTACTAGACTTGTTGATCGTGTTTAGAACCATTGGTGTTATGATTTTTCCCCGCAATAACGGGGCTTATTAGAAGACAGACTTCAGGGTGTGTATTGGCGGGTCAAAACGCTTTAAACTTCCCGATTTTCCGCTTTTTTGCCGGAAAATTGGGGGGTAAAAGCTCGGTGATTTGGTCTAAATTCCTATTCTCCCAAATTTTGGGTTAACTTGGATTAAGAACAAATAACAAGCCCGATCGCGGTTTTGGTTCTATCAATTCCCAACAACCTCAACCGCTATGAAGATGCGATCGCCCATGCTGCAACCCGGCGACGAAAAAAGATCGTGTCTTCCCAAAATGCCCATTTTGGGCAACTTTTTAACGATTAAGCACAGGAAAAGTAAGTATGAGTGAACCCAAACGCGCCCTGATTACTGGTATTACGGGACAAGATGGTTCTTATTTAAGCGAGTTGTTATTAGAAAAAGGTTACGAAGTTCACGGTATTATCCGGCGAACTTCAACATTTAACACCGACCGCATCGATCATATTTATATAGACCCCCACAGCCCCGATGCCCGTTTCTTCCTTCATTACGGCGACTTAACCGACGGGACAACCCTGCGCCGCATCCTCGAAGAAATTAAACCCCACGAAATCTATAATCTCGGCGCTCAATCCCACGTCCGCGTTAGTTTTGACTCCCCCGAATACACCGTTGATACGGTAGGGATGGGGACTCTACGACTCCTCGAAGCCATCCGCGATTATCAACACCGTACTGGCATAGAAGTGCGCTTTTATCAAGCCGGGTCATCGGAAATGTATGGCAAAGTCCAAGACATTCCCCAAAAAGAAACCACCCCCTTCTATCCCCGCAGTCCCTATGCCTGCGCCAAAGTTTACGCCCATTGGCAAACCGTTAACTACCGCGAATCTTACGACTTATTCGCCTGTAACGGTATCTTGTTCAACCATGAATGCGTCACCGCCGACACCCCAGTGATTGTGCGAAAAGATGGCTTGATTGACATCAACGCGATCGCCGATATTGTACCCCATCGCACCGACGGCAGTCACGACCACCGTTACACCACCGACCTCCCCCCCCAAGACCGCTTTGAAGTCTGGGACGCAACCGGCTGGAGCCAAGTCACCTGTATGACCGCTACCTGGAATGGTGCAAAACGCAGCCCCAACAAACAAGTCCATCGCATCGCCGCGCGAGGGGCAGTTTACCACGCCACCAGCGACCACGTTGTCTTTACTCGCCAAGGTAACAAAGCCGTCGAAAAACCCGCCGGAGAAGTCACAACCCAAGACTCTCTGGCCCTCATTGACTTACCGCAACCCACCAATCAAATTGACCTCACCCTCTCAGAAGCTTGGTTACTCGGCATCTTAGCCGCCGAAGGTTGGGTCAGCGAAGAAGGTAAAGTCATGGCCACCAACCCAGACCAAGCCCTCCTCGACCGGATTAGTGCCACCTGGCGCAAAGTCACCGGCGGCTATACCACCCACCATACCGCCCCCAGTGGCTTTGAAAACGGCAAAGAAGTCACCCAACTGCGACTAAATGGCAATCGGGCTTACGGGCGCTATATCCGCGAATCCTTGTACACCCGCGCCGGCCACAAACGCATTCCCCAGCGCATCCTCAACGCTTGTGAAGCCGAACGTTTAGCCTTTTTAGAAGGCTTTAACGCCGGAGACGGCCTGAAAAGTACCCCTTGTACTGATGAGTTTCAAGGATTCCGCACCGCTTCGGCAGTCATGGCCGCGGGCTTATATTGGTTAACCTTAACCACCCTGCAACAACGAGTGGTAATTAGCACTGAAGACCGAGAAGGCCGTTTGTATTACCAACTCAATCTCAACTCCCCTCATCCTCAAGGCAACAAGGGTCAGCATTTACGCAAGCCCCTCGATGAAGTCGTTAAAGCCACCCCCATTGATTACGATGAATGGTTGTTCGACTTTGCCACCACCTCCGGGACATTTCACGCCGGAGTGGGTCAAGGCTGGATTCATAACTCCCCCCGTCGCGGTGAAACCTTCGTTACACGCAAGATTACGCGAGCTTTAGCCCGGATTGTCGGCAACCAACAAAAGAAAATCTACCTGGGTAATCTTGACGCAAAACGGGATTGGGGTTACGCCAAAGATTATGTTGTCGCCATGTGGTTAATGCTACAACAAGACCACGCCGACGATTATGTCGTGTCTACCGGAGAAACCCATTCCGTGCGGGAATTTCTCGAAGTGGCGTTTAACTATGTCAACCTCAACTGGGAAGATTTTGTTGAAATTGACCCCCGATATTTCCGTCCGGCAGAAGTAGAGTTATTAATTGGTGACTCGACCAAAGCCCAAGAAAAACTCGGTTGGCAACTGTCAGTCAACTTTGAAGACTTAGTAAAACTGATGGTGGAAGCCGATTTGGCCGCGTTGGGTGTTCCTTCACCCCACGGCGAAGCAGGCCGCAAAATCTTGAAAGATCATGCCTATATCCGTCAAAATATCGGCGGGAATGCTGTCGATTAAACCGAGAATAGCCATCTTTTGTTGATGATTTATAGTTGAAGGTCTCATCACCCATGACCTTCAACTTTTCTCATACGATTCACCATTCATTTTTACTCAAGGTAGGACATCACCATGCTGGACTTAAGAGAAAAACGCATTGTTGTGACCGGGGGCGCAGGTTTTTTAGGCCAACAAGTCGTGCAGCAATTAGCGGAAGCGGGAGCAAGTGCCGCTAAAATTACTGTACCGCGATCGCGAGATTTCGATCTCTGTACCCTCGAAGCCTGTCAAAAAGTCGCAGCCAATCAAGACATTATCATCCACCTGGCTGCCCATGTTGGGGGTATCGGCCTCAACCGGGAAAAACCCGCCGAGTTATTCTACGATAACCTGATGATGGGGACACAACTGATTCACGCCGCTTATGAAGCCGGAGTCGAAAAATTTGTCTGTGTCGGCACAATTTGCGCCTATCCCAAATTTACCCCCGTCCCCTTCAAAGAAGATAACCTCTGGGACGGCTACCCCGAAGAAACCAATGCCCCCTACGGCATCGCCAAAAAAGCTCTATTAGTTCAACTGCAAGCCTACCGCCAGCAATACGACTTCAACGGCATCTATTTACTCCCTGTCAACCTCTACGGCCCCGAAGATAACTTTAAACCCGAAAGTTCTCACGTCATTCCTGCCCTAATTCGCAAAATCTACGAAGCCCAACAACGAGGAGACCAAGAATTGCGAGTTTGGGGAGATGGTAGCCCCACGCGGGAGTTTTTATATTCCACTGACGCGGCCCGGGGAATTGTCATGGCCACTCAGGATTACAACGACCCCGACCCCGTAAACCTCGGCACAAATACTGAAATTTCGATTCGGGACTTAGTAGAACTGATCTGCGAATTGATGAACTTTGAGGGTAAAATTGTGTGGGAAACCGACAAACCCAACGGTCAACCCCGACGCTGTTTAGATACCACCCGCGCCAAAGAACGCTTTAACTTTGAAGCCCAAACTGACTTTAAAACCGGCCTCAAAAATACAATTGAATGGTATCGCCAAAACGCTGAATAATCAGCGATTAAGGGGCAGCTTTGCAGTTGAGTGGCAAGATTATGTCCCAGAGAATCAGCCTCAAAGCCTAATTTCTAATTTTTAAGATCATTTGCCCTTGTATTGTTACCCCTTGATAACCAATCTAAAAGATTGAAGCAAACTTCTTTCTTCTCCCTCTCAAACAGGTAGAATCAAGCGAGAAGTCTAGCACCTTGACAAGGCTGTCTTGATATTGGTTATTGGTTATCATCCAATTGCTTCCCTCTTGCCAAAACTGATGACTCTCTTTGAAACGTTAAATTCGCTTTTTGACGCTGAAATCCAGATATATTCTAGTGTTGAGCCTTTTCTAGAGTCTGCCCTACAGGCCAAAGTTTCTGACTCACTTTGGAGGGGCTTGCATCCCCACTCCCCCCCGACTGCCGAGGAGCCGATTGCCGAGGAGCCCCTTAGAAGCTGTTGACTCTCTTTGAAACTCAAATCTACTTTTTGGGGCTGTAGCGCTCATCTGGCCTAGCTTTTAGCCTTTTTTAGAGTTTGCCTTGTAGGCCAAAGTTTCTGACTCACTTTGGAGGGGCTTGCATCCCCACTCCCCCCGATTGCCGATTGCCGATTGCCGACTGCCCCTTAATCGCTGATAACTGTAATCATGATGTCTTCTACTTCCGAACGGGTCGAGCTTTCTATTGTGGTTCCGGTGTATAACGAGGAACAAAACCTAGATTATTTATTTGAGCGACTCGAAGCCGTGGTGCATAACTTGAAGATGTCTTATGAAATT
This sequence comes from filamentous cyanobacterium ESFC-1, assembly GCA_000380225.1. Taxonomy (GTDB): domain Bacteria; phylum Cyanobacteriota; class Cyanobacteriia; order Cyanobacteriales; family Spirulinaceae; genus Jaaginema. Next base: position 5,173,182 of record KB904821.1, on the reverse strand, counting down.
GTGTGCATTAATGATGGCAGTCGCGATGACACCCTCAAATATTTGATTGCTCATCACGAACGCAATCCCCAGATTAAAGTCATCAATCTTGCCCGCAATTTTGGTAAAGAAATCGCCCTGACTGCGGGCTTAGATTATACGACAGGCAATGCCGTTGTTCCCATTGACGCAGATTTGCAAGACCCGCCCGAATTAATTGGCCAGTTGATCGAAAAGTGGCGAGAAGGCTATGATGTGGTATATGCAACGAGGCGATCGCGCCAAGGGGAAAGTTGGCTCAAACGCTTCACAGCCAGTGCTTTTTACAACATCATTGACCGCATGAGTTTAGTTCATGTCCCCGCCAATACCGGGGATTTTCGCCTACTCGACCGTCGCGTGGTCGAAGCCCTCAAGCACGTTCCCGAACGCACCCGCTTTATGAAGGGTTTATTTGCTTGGGTCGGATTTAAGCAAACTTCTGTATTATTTGACCGAGAAGCCCGTCATAAAGGCAAAACCACTTGGAACTATTGGAAACTCTGGAACTTTGCCCTAGATGGCATCTTTTCCTTTAGTTTTATTCCGCTCAAAATGTGGAGTTATGTCGGTCTGGTCGTTTCTTTTATGTCGTTGTTATACGCCAGCTTTCTGATTATTCGCACCATTATTCAAGGAGTCGATGTACCCGGTTATGCGTCTTTGATGGTGGCGATTTTATTTCTCGGAGGGATTCAACTCATCACCCTCGGCATTGTAGGAGAATATATCGGTCGCGTCTACGAAGAAGTAAAAGGTCGTCCCATTTACCTAATCCGCGATTTGTATGGATTGCCACCTCACTCTAACCATCCTCCCCGACGCGGTTATACGGCAGAGTTTCCCAAAGAACATTAGAGGTCAAGGATTTTGAAAGCCAAAAGTAGTGCCATTGCGCTGTTAATCTTTTGTATTGTTGTCACCGCCGTTGGTTTTTATGTTTTGGGGGGCATTGAACCCGAACAAATCCAGGTATGGCTCGAAAAAGCGGGGATTTGGGCCCCAATTATTTACATTCTGCTGTACACCATCGGCACGTTACTCATCCTGCCCTCTACGCCCCTTAATTTGAGTGGTGGCGCAATTTTTGGCGTGTGGTGGGGAACCCTGTGGACAACGGTAGCGGCGATTATAGCGGCGATGGTGGCGTTTGGCTTTACCCGCACGATTGGCCGAGAATGGGTGGCCAAGCGTTTAGCAGGCCGCTGGGAAGCCATTGATGCGGAGGTGCAGCAAGGCGGCTTGTTTTATATGTTCGCCATTCGCTTGTTACCGTTGATTCCTTATGGCATTGTCAATTTTGCGGCGGGTTTGACGGGGATTCGGTTTCGCGACTATACCATTGGTACATTACTGGGTACTGTACCGGGGGTGTTACCCTTTGTGATGATGGGGGCAGGGTTACAGGCGTTGAGTCAGGGGGATGTGTTACCGATTTTAGGGGCGTTGACGCTGACGGGAATGCTCGTCGGTGGTGCAACTTGGTATCGTCGTCGCCGTCAGTCTCCAGTAGAGGCGTTACGAGAAAGCGAACGGGAACAAAACGATTCTGGTTAAATTGCCTCTTACTATTATCTCTCAGTCAAGGACTTTACACGCCACAACTGCGGCGGAGTTTACAACAAATCATCGCATTAAATCAGCTAACGTGGCGGGGCATTTTTGATAAGGGAGAAAGATCGCTATGACAGAAAAGCATTGGATTGACAGTTTAAAAGCGAGTAGACTGATGCGATCGCGTGAAGAAGTCAACGCTTTTGAGAATGCACTCTTTCAACTTGCCGAAAATCCTAAAAACGACGATTTACCCGCGCTACATCTGATTTTTGACGATCGCTGCCAACAGCCAGAAGTGATGTTTGGTCTCGTCCATTTACTCGAATCTTTTGCACTAGAGGAGCAATTACAAGCTTTTGTAGCGATTGTCCCTGAATTGATTACTGTTGCTCCAGATTGGACGAAAATTTTGCACAGTCGTATTTTGAATGACAAGGAAGCTTGCCGTTTGTACCGAGACAAGTTACATTCGGCAAATGCTTCATCTCCTCACTTTATCCGACAGTTACTCGAAGAAAGTGTAATTTATCGGTTGACACAGTTTGACGCGATCGCCTCTTAGATTCCTAAACAATAGCGAAAAAGTGACTTTAGGAACGAGAATCCCCTCTTACAATTATCTCTCAAGAGCGCGATCGTCAAAATGAGTACGAGTATTGTCCTACACTACCAACCACTAAAAACCGAATTTTTTTAGTTATTTAATCAGAAATATCGGAAGGAAATAACTGAATAAGCTGTTAATCATTGAATATAATCAAAATATCCGGTTCGTTCTTCTATTTTAGTTTTAAGATCGGCACAAGAAAAGATAGCGGGAAGTGGTAGCGAAAGCCATCTGGAAACAATTAGTTGACCGTTATGAGTACAGCCGGGGGGACAAGAAATTTCGTAAACAAGCTTTTTGTTTCTATGTTTAAATTTTGGAGGGTAAACATTAATTTAATTTTGAGTGTTAAATGTATGACGATATACTAAATTTTCTTCAATATTACTCATGATTTTATCCTATTAAAATTTTAGCTAATAACTTCAAGAATTGGTAGAACGACTAATTTTACCAAAATTCAAAAAATCAGTAATTAATTGACAAAACTTACTAGCCTCGTTCCTAAATTACACTTGGGAACAAAAAAATAAGTTTCTGCCTTGATTGGGGATAGACTTGGATAATCGTCGGATAAATCCTTCGTCTCTACGCGATTCTGCTCATCGTCAACAAACTGAATACTCTCGCCAAGACTTCCATAAATTGATACAGTAATGCCATGTATTAATGAGATTGAATCATGAAAGGGCAGCGTCGCTTTTGGGTGTTTCTCGGCTTGATGGGGTTAGGTTTAATCCTGGCGCTAGTCGCATTTTTCTGGCGTTCTAGCCCCCTCACTACGCGACCTGACCCCCTCCCCCAAGATGCTTATATTCAGGTCTATATGAACCAAAATCAAGCGCAGGGAGCCGATTATACAGACGGGTATCGCAACATCGAACGACCCGGCGACGATCTCGAACAGATTACCATTGATGGGATAAATGCGGCGCAAACTCAGATTGATTTGGCGGTTCAAGAATTGCGCTTGCCTAAAGTGGCTCAAGCCCTCGCAAATCGCTACCAAGCGGGGGTAAAAGTGCGAGTCATTCTCGAAAATACTTACAGCCGTTCCTATAGTACCTTTACCGAGTCAGAAATCGCCCAACTTGATACCCGACAAAAGGAGCGTTACGACGAATATCGGACATTTGTAGATTTGAATCAAGACGGCCAACTCGCACCAGAGGAGTTAAATCAAAGAGATGCCCTCGTTATTTTAGCTAATGCCGGAATCCCAGTGATTGACGATACTGCCGACGGGTCAAAAGGTAGCGGTTTGATGCACCACAAATTTGCGATTATCGACGGAGTAACCGTTTTAACGGGGTCGGTTAATTTAACCCTGAGTGGAACCCATGGAGATATTGTAGCCCCGGAAACGCGAGGCAATGCTAACAATTTGTTGCGGATTCAAAACCCCCAAATTGCCCAAATTTTTACCCAAGAATTTAACTATTTGTGGGGAGATGGCCCCGGAGGAAAACCGGACAGCTTGTTTGGCTTACGAAAACCGCCTCGCAATCCTCAAACCCTACAATTGGGAGAATCGACGGTAACAGTCCAGTTTTCCCCTCTTTCCCCGACGCAACCTTGGTCGCGCAGTAGTAATGGTCTGATTGGTCAAACGCTGGGTCAAGCGGTAAATTCGGTTAATCTGGCTTTGTTTGTTTTTTCTGACCAACCGATTGTTGATATTCTCGAAACGCGCTATCAACAAGGGGCAGAAGTGCAAGCTTTAATCGATCCGAGTTTTGCCTTTCGCAACTATAGTGAAGGGTTGGATATGTTGGGGGTGGCTTTGGCGGCTAATTGTCAGTATGAAGTGGATAATAAACCTTGGCAAGTGGGTATTGCTTCTGTGGGGATTCCGCAACTTGTCCGAGGCGACAAATTACACCATAAATTTGGCGTAATTGACCAAAATACTGTAATTACAGGCTCTCATAATTGGTCAGCAGCAGCGAATCATAATAACGACGAAACTCTACTGATTATTCGCAATCCCGTTGTCGCGGCTCATTTTGAACGGGAATTTGAGCGCCTTTATCATAATGCTGCTTTGGGTTTACCGCCGTCAATTCAAGACAAAATTGCCCAAGCGAATCAAACTTGTCCTCAAATTACAGCCCCCACGACTCCCAATCCTACTCAAGTTATTAATCTCAATACGGCTTCTCAAGCGGAGTTGGAAACGTTACCGGGAGTAGGGCCAAAACTCGCGCAACGCATTATTGCTACTCGTCAACAACAGCCTTTTACCTCCCTTGCAGATTTGCAGCGCGTCCCTGGAATTGGGCCGAAGTTGAGTGAAGGTTTGCGCGATCGCGTCACTTGGTAACATACAGTTAACAGTCTCTAAGGGGCAATCGGCAATCGGCAATCGGCAGTCGGGGGGGAGGTGGGATGAATGCCCCTCCAAAGAAGATCAGAAACTTCTTGCTGTAGGGTGGACTCTATAAAAAGGCTAAAAGCTAGACTAGATTTGCATTACAGCCCCAAAAATGTCGATTTAAGTTTCACCGAGAGTCATCAGTTATCAGCATCGAACGAGAATGTTTTTTCGATAATTGATTAGTTTTTTGTTGGTTTTGCATTTTGACAGGATTGGCAATTTTCCCGTCCAAAAAGAGGAGTAAAGTCACCTCAATTTCTGCCTAAAAAAGAGAATTATGCCAAATTTGGTTTAAATCTACCGTTTGTCCCATTAACCCACCCGCAGATTAAAAATCTGGGGAACCAATAGAGCAAAGTCCGCGTTTACGGACTCAGAAAATAACGGAAATTAGTTGAAATTACTATAGCATTACGTTCGTGGCCTGAGACATAATGTTGAGGCTCAAAGCTAGATGTGGTGTGCGATGCCCACCCTACACCATGCCACTACAAAAAAATCGTTGTACATTGTAAATTGTAAATTGTACATTACCTCAAGAAGGGCGATTCGAGAGGAAAACGCCTAAAATCACGAAAAATCCCCCCAAAAGTAGGGTTAAGGGGAAAGGTTCTTTGAGCAACAAAACCCCTAAAATTACGGCTGAAACCGGGACAAAATTAATAAAAACTGACGCTTTCGCCGCCCCAATTTGCCTTACGCCCTCATAGTACCAATTAAAGCCCACAGCAGAGCCGAGGAGTCCTAAATAAAAAAGTCCAATCGTTGCCGGAAATGAGAGGGTTGCCAGGTCAGCAAATAACCCCTGGGCGATCGCGGGGAGTGCCAATGCTATACTGCCAAAAACGCAAGCATAAGTCGTAGAGATCAACGGCGATAATCCGCGCATCACTGATTTACCAATGAGGGTGTAAGCGCACCAACTTACAACGCAACCCAACAGAAAAACCTCTCCCCAACCCAGATTTCCCGCGAATAACGCCCCTAATTTGCCCTCGCTGATGACGATACTTGCCCCCAATACGGAAGTAGCGACTCCTAGCCAGCGAATCCCGGTTAACTTTTCTTGCAAAAATAATACCGAACCGATCGCGATCGCGACAGGATTTAAAGCAATAATCAATGCAGCCCGACTTGCAGTTACCGTTTGCAAGCCCAAAAAGAAAAAGGCATTATAAGCAAAAACCCCGGTTAAACCGAGTAAAATTAACGGGAACAGTTGCTCTCGCGCCGGGAAAATTAGCTTCTTTTCGCGACGATAAACCAATAATAGTAAAGCCATCGACGCGATCGCAAACCGCGCAAACGCCGCCGCAAAAGCCCCCATTTCCTGCACCACCACCCGCCCGGCAATAAATGTCCCCCCCCAAATAATTGCCGTGAGTAGCAACTTGACATAAACCCCCCATTGCTTCCCCATCAACGAGTTTCCTCTAGGGCTTGCAAATAATCTATCGCAGCAGCGAGGCGGGAATCATAAGAATAAGCAAACTCCTCAAACCACAGCCCCTCGTCCGACTGAATATCCAAATCCTTCAACCAAGCTTCCGCTTTACGCTGTAGGGCTTTGCGCCGTTGCTGTCGCCGTTGTTCAGCCAGTCTTTCTTGACGCACAATATCTTCAGTATTTTGCAGTTGTGCATCTACATCTTTTTGTTGCTGTTTATATTCTTGCTTGAGTTGCGCCAAAACGCGATCGGTTTCTGGAGATGCTTGCGGTGGTTTAGGCGTATTCGCTTTGACTTTCTGAGCAAACTGGTTTTTCAAGTTTTCTAACTCATTTTCCGTGGGTGCATTGCTTCTAGACGTAGATTGCGCTTGTTTTTGCTGAAATTCAGACTTAAATGCTGCTAATGCGTCTTCAGTTTGCGATTTTTCCGGTGGTTGAGGGCGAGACTGATTTTTAAAAGCCGCTAAAGCGTCATCCGTCCCATCCTTCTCTGTAGCCGATTGTTGTTTAAACGCTTTTAACGCTTCGTCCGTCGCATCTTGATTTTGCATAGAAGGTTGGGGGCGAGATTGTTGTTTAAACGCTTCTAAAGCTTCGTCCGTTGCTTCCTTACTCGCCGCAGATTGCCCCTTAAAGGCTTCTAATGCCTCATCGGTACTGTTTTGGTGAGAATCCGATTTTGGGGGGCGAGACTGAGCCTTAAAAGCTTCTAGCGCCTTGTCTGTATCATCCTTACCTGGCGATCCACTCAATTCTGACTTAGCGGCATTGAGTAAATCATCTAAGCGGGAGTCATCAGGATTCGGTGTCATGGCATTCTGAGAATTAGCAGCAGGTTTTTGAAACTGAGCCTGAACCTCAGCCAGTAAATCATCGGTTGATGGATTATTTGAGTCAGACTGAGAAGATTGAGCAGATGTAGAGCGTTTTTGCTCAAATTCTGCTTGCAGTTGTGCCAATAAATCATCCATAGAAGCCATGCTTTCCTCCCCGAAGCGAATCGCATCTTAGTCCAAAATGGCGTTGATCAAAACTTCTGTGAGGGTCAAGTCCTGCATATCCTCCATCGTCACAGTATCCACGATATCGAACCTGGCCCCGGCATTTTGGAGTTCATCATCCAACACCTTTAAAAACCATGTTACTTCGGGATCGTGTCCAACTTGAATAAACGCGATCGCTAACTCGTCTTCTCGGTCAACCCGTTTCGTCGCATCCACAATCACGCGCATCACCGCTTCACGGTCATTCGGTTCCCCATCAGTAACCACCAAAATCGTTTCCCCATTGGGTTTAGCCCGATTGATGCCTTTGCGGTGAAAATAATTTTGTAGCGCATCCCGCAACACCCCGGCTAAATCGGTTTTGCCCGAAGGTCGATTTTCTTGGAAGATTTGCGAAACCTTACTCGCGGTTACATTATCGTAGCGTTTGAACCGCCCCGAAAAGGTATATACCGTCAAACCATCCGAATCGAACTCCTCGCACTTAAACGCTAACGCAAAAGTGGACTCCTGCATCACTTGCCAGCGACTTTTGCCCCCCGCTTGATCTGGGATGGACATACTGCCACTTTTATCAATAATCAGGGTGTAGTCGCGAGCATCGAGCATCTTAGGAGTCCTTACTATTTAAGCTCTTGTGCTTCTTAGCATAATCCCCTACGGTTAAGCGGCGTTTAGGACTTCAGCTAAAGGCTGCCAACGAAAAGCGCGATCGCCTCCTAATTCCACGATAATCTTAAGTTTTGGCTCAACTTTCGCCAGATTCGCTAAATATTCTAGCTCTTGGCGAGACAACACAAAGCCCTCAATCATCCACAGCACCAAACCTTTCGATTGCGGCGGTAAGCTCTCGATTTGGTAAGTAGCGACGGGCGGAATAAAATAAACTGGCCCGACCATCGCATCTTGACCAATATTTTTCTTACCCAAATGGGCAGGACGCACCCCATGAACCCGCGTCAAATACGCCGCTAGATCGCCCAAACCCCGCGCCGACAAGCGAAATGTATCATAACCCAAGGTTCGCAAGCGACGTTGATAGCGTCCCTCAAACCCCCCTTCTAATGGGGCATAAGTGCCAAGCGCACCAGATTGTTCTAAATCGCGAATAAAGGCTTTACCAGTTGTCAGGAGTGGCATAAATTTATTTAAGTTTTATTGAGTTATCTGGGAAATATTATAAGCTTGATTGTCCTTCGTCCTTCGTCTTTGGTCATTTGTTGTTGGTTATTGGTTGTTTGTTATTGGTTATTGGTTATTGGTTGTTGGTTATTAGTCGCAGTTATAATCTAATTTCTTCCTCCTCTTCCCACTCCTCCCACTCCTCCCACTCCTCCCACTCCTCCCCCTCTTCCTCCTCTTCCCCCTCTTCCCACTGCCCACTGCCCACTGCCCAAGAAATCCGACTTGACTAAAGTGGCCAAAACGGTTAATGTAGATGATTGTGACATTAGTCCAGGCTGTCGCAGTCCGTAGCGAAATCACAACTCGCGATCGCGTTCTTTACATCAAAAAACGCTGAAATCGCAGACACTCAAGCTGTTTCACCCTCGAAGCAAGCGAGTCTTGATACCCAAGACTGGCACAATCGGAAAAAAGCTTTTGTGTAACCCGCTACGATTGGCACAAGCCAAGCTCGACAGGCTTTTTCACCTCGCTTTCGATACTGAGGATCATCGTCCTTAAGTCCTAAGCGAACCCCGGTGACAAAGTTGACCAATATTATCGCAAGTTCAACTTGCAACCTTGGTCAAGGAACTTATCGTCTCAAACTGAATTTTTACCTCTCCTAGTTTTAAGCAGGAGAGGTGTCCTGTGGAGCAAAAACCTAATGTATCAGCATTAGGACAGAAACTCCGCCTCTAAATGTTGTTTAGATCAAGCGAAAGAGAGGTAAAAGCGTGTCTCTCGGCATCCTCGGCACAAAACTGGGCATGACCCAAATATTTGACTCAGAAACAGGACTTGCTATTCCTGTTACAGTCGTTCAAGCGGGCCCTTGTACCGTCACCCAAGTCAAAACCCAAACAACCGACGGCTACAACGCCGTTCAAGTGGGTTACAAAGAAGTCAAAGAAAAAGCACTCAGCCAACCCGAGCTTGGTCACCTGAAAAAAGCCCAGGTTTCTTCCCCCTTACGTCATCTCCAAGAATATCGCATTGACGATCCGTCCCAATATCAACTCGGACAATCCTTCAAAGCCGATATCTTTGAAAACGGTCAACTCGTAGACGTAAGCGGAACAAGTATCGGTCGCGGTTTTACTGGCTATCAAAAACGCCATAACTTTAGACGCGGGCCCATGTCTCACGGGTCGAAAAACCATCGCCTTCCCGGTTCAACTGGAGCCGGAACCACCCCCGGACGGGTTTACCCCGGTAAACGCATGGCCGGGCGTTCTGGCGGCACCAAAGTGACCACCCGCAAACTGGCCGTAGTCCGGGTTGATAGCGATCGCGACCTCTTATTAATCAAAGGCTGTGTTCCCGGCAAACCCGGAACCCTACTCAGCATTGCCCCGGCCAACATCGTCGGCAAAAAATAGTCGTCCGGCCCGCTAAACTTGTCCCCTCGGACAAGAGCGAATCCCTGACCTCAAACGAAGGACTAAACAAATGGTTACTTGTGTCGTTAAAAATTGGCAAGGTGAAGAAGTCGGCGAAGCCAGCCTCGACTTGCGCGTTGCCAACCCTGACAACGCCGCCCACATCGTTCACCGCGCCTTAGTGCGTCAAATGGCGAACGCTCGTCAAGGAACCGCCTCCACCAAAACCCGAGCCGAAGTGCGCGGGGGGGGTCGCAAACCCTGGCGACAAAAAGGAACAGGTAGAGCGCGCGCCGGTTCAATTCGCTCTCCCCTCTGGCGGGGTGGTGGTGTCATCTTTGGGCCCAAACCCAGAGACTATAGCCAAAAAATGAACCGCAAAGAGCGGCGACTCGCCCTCAGAACCGCCATAGATAGTCGCAGCGACGACTTAATCGTCGTCGAAGACTTTAGCGAACAAATTACCCGCCCGAAAACCAAAGACTTAACCTCAGCCCTGGCTCGTTGGGGTGCAGATACAAACGAAGAAAAAGTCTTACTCATTCTGCCGGCAAAAATCGAAAACATCTATTTATCCGGTCGTAATATTGCCAATCTCACCATGATTTCGGCAAACTACCTCAACATCTATGACTTGCTCAACGCCGACAAAATCGTCGCCTCAAGTCAAGCCTTACAAATTATTCAGGAGGTATACGGTGACTAAAACTCAACCTCGCGATCTCGCTGATTTAATCATTCGACCGATTGTCACCGAAAAAGCAACTCTGTTACTCGAACAAAACCAATACGTCTTTGAGGTCGCCCTCAAAGCCACCAAAACGCAAATCAAAGCGGCCATCGAAAACTTGTTTGACGTTAAAGTCACCCAAGTCAACACCCTGCGTCCGGGGCGTAAACGCAAGCGCGTCGGTCGATTCATCGGCTACAAACCGCTTTATAAACGCGCCATGGTAACCCTCGCTGAAGGTGACAGTATCGACCTGTTCCCGGAAGTGTAATGCCACATTATTTAAAACCGTGGTGACTTGGGTTTAACCCGACCACACCATTGCAGGCACTGAAATCCAAGCATTAGAAAATTATGGGTATTCGTTCTTATCGACCAATGACACCAGGGACACGGGAAGCCACCGTGTCCGACTTCACCGAAGTCACCAAGAGTAAACCCGAAAAATCACTGACCCAATCCAAACACCGCAAAAAAGGTCGAAATAATCGCGGTGTAATTACCAGTCGCCGTCGCGGTGGCGGTCACAAACGCCGTTATCGCACCATCGACTTCCGTCGCGACAAACACAACGTTCCGGCGAAAGTCGCAGCTATTGAATACGATCCTAACCGGAATGCTCGTATTGCCTTGCTGTATTACGAAGATGGCGAAAAACGGTATATTTTACACCCCGTTGGCTTAAAAGTTGGAGATACCGTCATTGCCGGAGCCGATCCTACCCTCGTTCCCTTTGAAACAGGCAACGCTCTACCTTTGAGCAAAATTCCCCTAGGGACAGAAGTTCACAACATCGAACTTACCGCCGGACGGGGCGGACAGATGGTCAGAGCCGCAGGGAGTGCCGCGCAAGTGGTCGCCAAAGAAGGCAATTACGTCACCTTAAAATTACCCTCTAAAGAAGTTCGCATGGTGCGCTGTGAATGTTACGCCACCATTGGCCGCGTCGGCAATACCGATGCTCGTAACGTGAGCTTAGGTAAAGCCGGGCGATCGCGCCAGCTTGGTCGCAGACCTCAAGTTCGAGGCAGCGCCATGAACCCCGTCGATCACCCCCATGGTGGTGGTGAAGGTCGCGCTCCTATCGGTCGTAGCGGCCCGGTAACCCCTTGGGGTAAACCGACATTAGGAGCCAAAACCCGCAAACGCAAAAAGCGCAGCAGCGCCCTGATCGTGCGCCGCCGCAACTAAGGCCATTCAACCCCATTCTGATTCACCATATAGGAGACTTACTCATCTATGGGTCGTTCGTTAAAAAAAGGTCCCTTTGTCGCGGATAGCCTTTTAACCAAAATCGAAAAACTCAACGCCAAAAGCGAGAAAAAAGTCATCAAAACTTGGTCGCGAGCCTCAACCATCCTGCCCCAAATGGTCGGTCACACCATCGCCGTCCACAACGGTCGCCAACACGTTCCGGTCTTCGTCTCCGAACAAATGGTCGGTCACAAACTCGGTGAATTTGCGCCGACTCGTACCTTCCGCGGCCACGCCAAAGGCGACAAAAAAGCCGGGAGACGCTAAAACCCTCTCCCTTCGTCACTGTGGTAACAGTTGACCCATGACCTCCAATCAGACAACAAGCAAATCCTATGGCAGTCAACACCGAAGCAGAAGTTAAAGCGATCGCGCGATACATTCGGATGTCCCCCCATAAAGTGCGGCGCGTCCTCGACCAAATTCGCGGTCGGACTTATCAAGAAGCCCTTATTATCCTCGAATTTATGCCCTATCGCGCTTGCGAGCCGATACTCAAAGTCTTGCGCTCGGCTGTTGCCAACGCCGAACACAACGCAGGCTATGACCGCGCCAGCTTAGTGATCAGTACCGCTTATGCCGACCAAGGGCCGCGCCTGCGACGCTTTCGGGCTAGAGCGCAAGGTCGCGCTTATCAAATCCATAAGCCCACCTGTCACATCACCATCGCCGTCGCGCCAGTAGAACAATAAAAGGATAAAAACATCGTGGGACAGAAGATACATCCAACCGGATTTCGCCTTGGTGTCACCAAAGAACACCGTTCTCGCTGGTACGCCGACACCAAGCGCTATCCCGAACTTCTCCAAGAAGACTATCAAATTCGCCAATACGTTCAAAACGAACTGAACAACGCCGGGATTTCCGAAGTCCGCATCGAGCGTAAAGCCGATCAAATCGACCTCGAAATCCACACCGCCCGCCCCGGTGTCGTCGTCGGTAGAGGGGGAAGTGGCATCGAAAAACTGCGCTCAGACCTACAAAACTTCCTCGGCAGCAATCGCCAAATCCGCGTTAACGTCGTCGAAGTCTCCCGCGTCGATGCCGATGCCGTCCTCATTGCCGAATACATCACCCAGCAACTCGAACGACGGGTATCCTTCCGTCGCGTCGTCCGGCAAGCCATTCAACGGGCCCAACGGGCCGAAGTCAAAGGCATCAAAATTCAAGTTAGCGGTCGTCTCAACGGCGCAGAAATCGCTCGTACTGAGTGGACTCGCGAAGGGCGCGTTCCCCTACACACCCTGAGAGCCGACATCGACTATGCCTATCGCACCGCCCGCACCATCTACGGCATCCTCGGCATCAAAGTTTGGGTCTTCAAAGGCGAGATTATTCCCGGTCAAGAAGAAATCGCAGCCACATCCTCCCCGACCCCCCGTCGTCAGCGTCGTCGTCCCCAGTTTGATGACCGTTCTGAATAGTTGTTTGTGGTTCGTTTTAAAAATAACGAATCCTCGAAAACCAACAACCTAAAACCATCATGTTAAGTCCTAAACGTACAAAATTCCGCAAACAGCAACGGGGCCGGATGCGAGGCCTCTCTCACCGAGGTTCCAAACTCAACTTTGGCGACTTTGCCATCCAAGCCATCGAACCCGGCTGGATTACCTCTCGTCAAATTGAAGCCTCCCGTCGAGCCATGACCCGTTATGTGCGCCGGGGTGGGAAAATTTGGATTCGCATTTTCCCCGATAAACCCGTGACCATGCGGGCGGCCGAAACCCGGATGGGTTCGGGTAAAGGTTCCCCCGAATTTTGGGTCGCCGTGGTCAAACCCGGACGCATTATGTTTGAAATGGCCGGCGTATCTGAAGAAGTCGCTCGCGAAGCCATGCGCCTCGCGATGCAAAAACTACCGATCAAAACCAAGTTTGTGACCCGCGACGAGGAGTATAGCTAAACATGGCATTCCCCAAAATCGAAGAAGCTCGCCAGCTTAACGACGAAGAACTTGCAGCCGCCATTATGAGCGCCAAAAAAGAGTTGTTTAATTTGCGCTTTCAACGGGCCACTGGCCAAATGGAACAAACCCACCAGTTTAAGCACATTAAACACAAAATTGCTCAATTGCTGACCGTCGAACGGGAACGACAACTCAACCCCCAAGCTGCACCCACCGCAGCTTCTGCCGCAACTGATACGGCTGAATAACATCGCTCAAAGGAGTTAAACACAGAGATGGCAGTCAAAGAACGAGTTGGGACAGTGGTCAGCGACAAAATGGATAAAACCGTGGTCGTCGCCATTGAAAACCGCTCTCCCCACCCCAAATACGGCAAAATTGTCGTCAAAACCCAGCGTTATAAAGTCCACGATGCCGAAAATCGCTGTAAAGACGGCGATATCGTCCGCATCCAAGAAACTCGTCCCCTAAGCAAAACCAAGCACTGGGTCATTACTGAAATTATTACGTCCAGCCAAGAAGCCTAAATTCGGGCGTTTATGGGACTTTATTATCTTTTGCGTTAATCTCCATTCACCGCTTAATCCCAAGCAAAACCAATGATCCAACAACAGACTTTTCTCAACGTTGCTGATAATAGTGGGGCCCGAAAACTCATGTGCTTGCGGGTCTTAGGCACCGGGAATCGCCGTTACGGCCATATTGGCGACGAAATTGTTGCCGTTGTCAAAGAAGCACTCCCTAATATGGGCGTGAAAAAATCCGATGTGGTTAGAGCCGTGATCGTGCGAACCCGCAAATCTCTAAGACGCGAAAGCGGTATGAGCATTCGTTTTGATGACAATGCGGCGGTAATTATTAATAACGAAGGCAATCCAAGAGGAACGCGGGTTTTTGGCCCTGTTGCTCGCGAACTCCGCGAAAAAAATTACACAAAAATCGTTTCCCTGGCTCCGGAGGTAATCTAATGGCTCCCAAGAAAACTGCCGCTCCGACGCGGTATAAAATGCACGTCAAAAAAGGCGATACCGTTCAAGTCATTTCCGGCAAAGACAAAGGTAAAGTCGGTGAAGTGTTAGAAACCCTCCCCAAACTTAGCAAAGTTGTGGTTCAGGGGGTGAATATCCGCACCAAACACGTTAAACCCCAACAAGACGGGGAATCCGGTCGGATTGATACCTTTGAAGCGCCGATTCACAGCTCGAATGTGATGCTTTACTCAGAAAAGCAAAAAACCGCAAGTCGCGTCGGCTATACCTTCACCGAAGATGGCCGCAAAGTGCGAATGCTCAAAAAAACCGGAGAAATTATTGATTAACGGAGTTTATCCTCGATTGATTACGTTCCTTGAGGACTTCAGCCCATGACACAACGACTCAAATCTACTTATGAAGAAACCATTGTTCCCAAATTAAAGGAGCAATTTGGTTACACCAACATTCATCAAGTTCCCAAGGTGGTCAAGATCGTGGTTAATCGCGGTCTTGGGGAAGCGTCTCAAAACGCCAGAGCTTTAGAATCATCCATCGAAGAAATCACGACCATTACGGGACAAAAACCCGTTGTGACCCGCGCCAAAAAAGCGATCGCGGGCTTTAAACTCCGTCAAGGAATGCCCGTGGGCGTGATGGTCACCTTGCGCTCAGAACGGATGTATGCCTTTCTCGACCGCTTGATTAGCTTGGCCTTGCCACGCATTCGCGACTTTCGCGGCATTAGCCCCAAAAGTTTTGACGGGCGGGGTAACTACAGCCTGGGCGTGCGCGAACAATTGATTTTCCCCGAAATTGATTACGACAGCATCGATCAATTGCGCGGTCTAGATATTTCTATTGTCACCACCGCCAACACAGACGAAGAAGCTCGCGCCTTACTCGCCGAAATGGGCATGCCCTTTCGCAGTTCATAAGCCCGCAATACATCAAGGAGGAAAACAGCGAATATGGCGGCAAACGACACTATTGCAGATATGCTGACTCGCATCCGGAACGCGGGTGCAGTTCGGCATCCCACCACCAACATCCCCTTAACCAAAATGACGCGCAATATCGCCAGCGTTCTTAAAGAAGAAGGCTTTATTGCCGATTATGAAGAAGCCGGTGAAGGCATTCAGCGCCATTTGGTCGTTACATTAAAATATACCGGACGCAATCGCCAACCATTGATTCGTCGCTTACAACGCATTAGTAAGCCTGGTTTACGGGTTTACAAAAATAGTAAAGAACTGCCCCGAGTTTTAGGTGGTATTGGCATCGCGATTATTTCCACATCCAGTGGCATTATGACCGATCGCGAAGCCCGTCGCCAAGGCATCGGCGGTGAAGTTCTCTGTTACGTCTGGTAGCGATCGCGCCTTGTGACGATCTCTATTTTTTGACATTTACAGACCGTAATCGCACCTTCGGAGTAAATCAAACCGTTATGTCTCGTATTGGCAAGCGTCCCATACCCATTCCCGATAAAGTTTCAATCACCCTCGACGGCCAACACGTCGCCGTCAAAGGGCCCAAAGGCCAACTCGAACGAACCTTGCCCCCGGAAGTTGTCATCACCCAAGAAGACAACACCATCTTCGTCAAACGCCGTAACGAATCTCGCCTGGCCCGCCAGCGTCACGGTCTTTCCCGCACCTTGATCGCCAATATGGTCGTAGGCGTATCCCAAGGCTTCGTCAAGCGTTTACAAATCCAAGGGGTGGGTTATCGAGCGCAAATGCAAGGCAAAACCCTAGTCCTCAACGTGGGTTATAGCAACCCCGTGGAAATCGAACCCCCCGAAGACGTACAACTCGAAGTCCCCAAAGAAGGACGGGGTTTAAGCGTTATCATCAACGGCATCAACAAAGAAGTCGTCGGCGATACTGCCGCCAAGATTCGCGCTGTTCGCCCGCCTGAAGTTTACAAAGGCAAAGGTATTCGTTACCTCAACGAAGAGATTCGACTCAAAGCTGGTAAAGCAGGAAAGTAGGAAAAGATGAAGCCCTCTCGCAAACAACTGGTTCAACGTCGTCATCGTCGCATTCGCCGCAAAGTCAGTGGCACCACCGAGTGTCCTCGCTTGGCCGTTTATCGTTCAAATCATCACATCTATGTGCAAGCGATCGACGACACTCAACATCATACGGTCGCTGCCGCTTCCACCATCGATACCGAACTAAAATCCGCCATCAGCGCCACCGCCACCCGCGATGCGGCCTCGGCTGTGGGCAAACTGGTGGCCGAGCGGTTAATCTCGAAAGGAATTCGAGATGTCGTATTCGATCGCGGCGGCAACTTATATCACGGTCGCGTGCAAGCTTTAGCCGAAGCTGCCCGTGAAGCCGGATTAAACTTTTAACGCAAGTCATCTCAATCTGACCCCGATTTAGGAGATTTATTATGCCCAAACAACGTGGCGACAAAAGAAACCGCTCTAACCAAAAAAACAAAAAAGAAGACTCCCAATTTCAAGAGCGCGTTATTCAAATTCGCCGAGTCAGCAAAGTGGTCAAAGGGGGTAAAAAATTAAGCTTCCGCGCCATCGTGGTCGTCGGTAACGAAAAAGGCCAAGTCGGAGTAGGAGTCGGGAAAGCCAGTGATGTCATTGGTGCGGTGCGTAAAGGTGTCGCCGATGGCAAAAAACAACTGATTGAAATTTCCCTGACCAAAGCCAACTCCATTGCTCATCCCACCAATGGCATTGCCGGAGGCGCTAAAGTGATGATGCGCCCCGCCGCTCCAGGGACTGGGGTAATCGCCGGGGGAGCCGTGCGAACCGTTCTCGAACTGGCCGGCGTACAAAATATCCTCGCCAAGCAACTCGGCTCTAATAACCCCCTGAATAACGCCAGAGCCGCCATTGATGCCCTCGAAAGCCTGCGAACCTTTACCGAAGTGGCTGCCGAGCGGGGCGTATCTATCGAGCGCTTGTACGCTTCTTAAAGCTAGACCTATTGTTAGTTTCTACTCAATCACCATGAGAATTCACGACGCAAGTCCGAAAAAGGGTTCTAAACGCCCTAAA
Source organism: filamentous cyanobacterium ESFC-1 (assembly GCA_000380225.1). Lineage (GTDB taxonomy): Bacteria > Cyanobacteriota > Cyanobacteriia > Cyanobacteriales > Spirulinaceae > Jaaginema. The sequence goes on along the minus strand of KB904821.1, from coordinate 5,155,731 downwards.
CGCCGCGTTGGTCGTGGCATTGCCGCCGGCCAAGGTGCAAGCTGTGGTTTTGGGATGCGGGGTCAAAAATCCCGCTCAGGCACGGGAACCAAGCCCGGCTTTGAAGGGGGACAAATGCCACTTTATCGCCGTGTCCCGAAGCTCAAGCACTTTACGGTGATTAATCCCCGCCATTACACTACGATAAATGTAAGTCAACTGTCGTCGCTTCCGGCCAACAGCGAAGTCACCTTAGACACGTTGCTGGAAAACGGCATTGTCACCAGTAATTATGGCCCCTTGAAAATTTTAGGAGATGGCGAAATTAATGTTCCGTTGAACGTTAAAGCTGTCGCTTTTACGGCCAGTGCCAAACGCAAAATTGAAGCGGCTGGTGGCACTTGGGAAGCGATCGACTGAAGGTGAACGTTGCTCGGTGTTGGGAGTGGGGCACTCAAAAATTGCTCATTCCCTCAACCTGAAAACGATCTGTCAAATTTTAGAGGTAATCCTTCATGGTCGTCAGTCGAGATAAAACGCCAACAGCGCAGGAAACGTTCATGCAGATGGCGCAAGCTGCGGGATTGCGGGGACGCATCCTGATTACCATTGGCTTGCTGATTCTGGTGCGTTTCGGCGTGTTTTTACCGGTACCGGGGATCGATCGCGTGGCTTTTGCTCGCGAGATTCAAAATAGCCCGGTGATTGGTTTTTTAGATATTTTTTCCGGCGGGGGTTTATCCGCCCTAGGGATTTTTGCCCTCGGTATCTTACCGTTTATTAATGCGTCTATTATCATGCAACTTTTAACGGCGGCACTCCCGGCGTTAGAGAATTTGCAGAAAAATGAAGGCGAAGCCGGACGGCGCAAAATTTCTCAAATTACCCGCTATGTCGCTCTCGGTTGGGCGGTGATTCAAAGCACGGGTTTAACGGTCGGGTTGTTACGCAATTTCGCCATTAATTTTAATTGGTTGTTTGTGGTACAAACCGTGTTGGCTTTGTGTGCTGGCTCAATGTTTGTGATGTGGGTCTCGGAGTTGATTACCGAACGGGGTATCGGCAATGGGGCATCACTGCTGATTTTTATTAATATTGTTGCCGTTTTACCTCGGACTTTGGGGAATACGATTGAGTTTGCTCAACAAGGGGGCCGCGAAACCATCGCCCAAGTGGTATTGTTGTTGCTGGTCTTTTTGGTGACCATTGTCGGTATTGTGTTTGTGCAAGAAGGGACGCGCCGTATTCCGATTATTTCGGCTCGTCGTCAGGTGGGCAAGCGGTTGTATCGCGAACGCAAGAATTATTTACCGTTGCGCCTCAATCAAGGGGGCGTGATGCCGATTATTTTCGCGTCGGCGGTGCTAATTTTGCCTGCGTCTTTAGCGGGATTGCCGATTTTTACCCAAACTGATGAAAATGGCGCTTTAACAGGAGCAGGCCAGGTGTTACAAGGAATTGCCACGGCACTGCAACCGGGACGATGGCAGTATATCTTGGTTTATTTGGTTTTGATTCTGTTCTTTAGCTATTTTTATGCTTCTTTGATCGTGAATCCGATTGATATGTCCCAAAATTTAAAGAAAATGGGGGCAAGTATTCCAGGGATTCGACCGGGGAAAGCAACGAGCGATTATATCGAACGGGTGATCAATCGTTTGACGTTTTTAGGCGCAATTTTCTTGGGTATTGTCGCAACTGCGCCAACGGCAGTGGAAAGTGCGACGGGAGTCACAACGTTACGCGGTTTAGGGGCAACGTCCTTACTGATTTTGGTAGGGGTGGCCATCGATACTGCAAAACAAATTCAAACTTATGTGATTTCCCAGCGCTATGAAGGCATGGTGAAGAAATAAGGAGTTTGGACTTGGGTTGTCTCTTAACAGGGAGGGATAACCCAAGCTGGTAAGCAATAAGGGAAGAATGATAAAAAGATTAATTTTTTTGGGGCCGCCAGGGGCGGGTAAGGGAACGCAAGCGAAAGTGTTAGCGGATCAATGGCAGATTCCCCATATTTCGACCGGGGATATTTTGCGTCAAGCCACCAAGGATAAAACCCCTTTAGGACAAAAGGTTGAAAGTTTTATGTCTGGGGGAGAGTTGGTTCCTGACGATCTGATTCTGGATTTGATTCGCGAACGCTTGCAAGAAGAAGATGCTCGAAAGGGCTGGATTCTTGATGGTTTTCCCCGGAATGTCCATCAAGCGGAGTTTTTAGAGGAGTTGCTGGCGGAGTTGCATCAACACGCCGATTATGCGATTAGCTTGGAAGCCCCGGATGATGTTTTGGTAGATCGTTTGTTACATCGCGGTCGTAATGATGATGCTGAAGCGACTGTACGCCGCCGCTTACAGGTTTACCAAGAACAAACGGCCCCGGTGAAGGCGTTTTATCAACAACACAACCGTTTGAAAGTGGTGAATGGCGATCGCCCGCCAGAAGTGGTGAGTGGCGCGATCGCCCAAGCCATCGCCTAGATCGCAACCCAGGCGTTTGCTAAAATATATTAAGAAACTATTGACAAACGCCTATTGTTTCTGTCTTGCTTAACCCGCAGCAGGGACTGGGCTGTGCAGTGATTTGGAGTCAAAAATAACGTTTTGTCTAAACAAGATTTAATCGAAATGGAAGGTACGGTCACCGAATCGTTACCGAACGCCATGTTCCGCGTGGATTTAGATAATGGGTTTAATGTTTTAGCCCATATTTCCGGTAAAATTCGCCGCAATTACATTAAAATATTGCCTGGCGATCGCGTCAAAGTGGAATTAACCCCCTATGACTTAAGCAAGGGGCGCATTACCTACCGCTTACGGAAAAAATAAGTAGCCTATCAAATGGGGAGACAACTCATTGTCAACCCTTATAGGATATTTCAAAAAAACATTAGAATTGATATAATTAAGAGCTTGCAGTGTTGCAAGAATGAGCCATGAAAGTAAGAGCCTCAGTCAAAAAAATATGTGAAAAATGCCGCGTCATCCGTCGTCGCGGTCGAGTCATGGTGATCTGCACCAACCCGAAGCACAAACAACGGCAAGGGTAACCGCAGATTCTAACCTTGACTTCATTAAACCTCATAGAAGTCGATTTCCCATTGGAAATTTAGACCCAGATTATTGTCCATTACAACCGTTATTTAGGGAGAAGAAAGCGTGGCACGAATTGCTGGCGTAGACCTTCCGCGCGATAAGCGCGTTGAAATTGCGCTGACCTACATCTATGGCATTGGTTTATCACGAGCGCAGAACATTATCAAAGAAACCGGAGTCAATCCGGATACCCGTGTGCGAGACTTAGCCGACGAAGATGTTACCAAACTGCGTTCCTTTATCGAAAACAGCTACCAAATCGAAGGGGATTTGCGACGCTGGGAATCAATGAACATCAAACGCTTGGTTGACATCGGCACTTATCGCGGTCGCCGTCATCGTCAAGGACTTCCTGTGCGCGGTCAAAGAACTCGTACCAATGCCCGGACTCGTCGAGGTCGGCGCTTAACCGTTGCGGGTAAAAAGAAAGCCGCAGCCAAAAAATAAAATTCCCCCGTTGCTCATCTAGCCCACCCGATTCATTGAAACAAGCATTATGGCGCGACCCACAAAAAAAAGCGGTAGCAAAAAAAGTAAACGTAACGTTCCTAACGGCGTGGCGCACATCCGCTCCACGTTTAACAACACCATTGTGACCATTTCAGACACCAAAGGCGATGTCATTTCCTGGGCTTCGGCCGGGTCGAGTGGCTTTAAAGGCGCGAAAAAAGGTACGCCTTTCGCTGCTCAAACCGCCGCCGATGGTGCGGCTCGCCGAGCCATTGAACAAGGAATGCGTCAACTCGAAGTCATGGTCAGCGGCCCCGGAGCCGGACGGGAAACAGCAATCCGCGCCCTGCAAGCTGCCGGACTAGAAATCACCTTAATTCGGGATGTGACTCCGATTCCCCACAATGGCTGCCGTCCTCCGAAGCGTCGGCGCGTCTAAGGGCGACCGACACGGAATGATGAAGACCACACCCAACCGCGTTGGCTCATTGATTCCGACTGTTATCCAGCACCACATTGCTGTTCATCCAAATCTTGCTATTAGGGAGGTCGCTGTCGTGGGGCAGTTCCAAATTGATTGTGTAGAATCAAAAACACTCAAAAACCAAAGTCAGCATGGCCGATTTGTCATTGAACCCCTAGAGCGGGGTCAAGGTACGACAGTCGGCAATGCGCTACGACGAGTGTTACTGGCTAATCTTGAAGGCGCATCAGTTACGGCTGTGCGAATTGCCGGGGCGAGTCACGAATTCGCAACCATTCCGGGGGTCAGGGAAGATGTGTTAGAGATTCTTCTCAACATGAAAGAGATTGTCTTCCAGAGTTTCACCGATGCACCCCAGATTGGTCGCTTGGTGGCAACCGGGCCGGATAACGTGACCGCCGCCCAATTCGATCTGCCCTCAGAAGTGGCTGTCGTAGACAAAAACCAATATGTCGCCACCTTATCGGAGGGGGCAAAGTTGGAAATGGAGTTTCGCATCGAAAAAGGGATTGGTTATCGGGCAGTAGAACGGGGTCGGGATGAAACGAGTTCCTTAGATTTCTTGCAAATTGATGCCGTATTTATGCCCGTGACCAAGGTTAACTATATCGTAGAAGATGCCTTGGTGGATGGTTCAATGTCGAAAGATCGCTTGATCCTCGATATTTGGACCAATGGCAGCATCAAGCCCGAAGAAGCTCTATCCCAGGCCGCCGGAATTGTTGTCGATCTGTTTAATCCGTTGAGAGACTTGAATATCGATGATATTCAAGAAGACGAAAAAGCCGACGAAGACCCAACCAGTCAAATTCCCATCGAGGAATTACAACTGTCGGTACGGGCTTACAACTGCTTGAAACGGGCGCAGATCAACACCGTTGCCGATTTGCTCGATTACACCCAAGAAGACTTGCTCGAAATCAAAAACTTTGGTCAAAAGTCAGCAGAAGAAGTGATCGAAGCGCTTCAACAGCGACTTGGCATTACCTTAGCCCAGGAAAAAGCGGCTAAAGGTTAAACAGATTGTTGTTTACCCATTAGAAGGATCAAGAAAAATGCGTCATCGTCGTCGCGTTCCCCAATTGGGACGACCAGCCGACCAGCGCAAAGCATTATTGCGATCGCTGGCTACCCAACTTATTCGTCATGGTCAAATCACGACCACCAAAACCCGTGCTAAAGCGGTGCGCTCAGAAGTTGAGCGCATGATTACCTTAGCCAAAGACGGGTCTTTAACCGCTCGTCGTCAGGCTTTAGGCTATTTACTCGATAAAAACCTCGTTCACGCTTTATTTGCCGAAGCAAGCGATCGCTACGGCGATCGCAACGGGGGCTATACCCGTATTACCCGCACCAAGCGGCGACGGGGCGATAACTCCGAAATGGCAATTATCGAACTGGTGTAACCGAGTCGGGGATGAATGCTGAAGCCGAAACCCGCCAACGAGTTGCCCTGGTCATTCAATACCTCGGCACTCATTATCACGGTTGGCAGCGCCAGCTTCATCATCGCACCGTCCAAGAGGATATCGAGAGGGCGATCGCGTCCGTCCTAGGACAACCCACCACCCTTTGGGGAGCCGGACGTACCGATGCCGGGGTTCATGCCGCAGCCCAAGTGGCCCACTTTAACGCCACCGGGCCCATTCCCGCCCCCAAGTGGGCCAAAATCCTCAACGGCTTGCTCAGTGATGAAATCGTCATTCGCGCCTCGGCTGCCGTCGGCCCCCAGTGGCACGCCCAATACTCCGCCGCTTGGCGACGCTATCGTTATTTGATTTACACCGACCGCTATCCCAACTTGTTCGTTGCGCCCTTTTGCTGGCATTATTATCATGCCCCCTTAGATGTGGCCCAGATGCAAGCGGCGTTAGCGCCCATGCTGGGAAAGCACGACTTTTCCGCCTTTCGTCGCGCCGGGTCAGACCGGAAAGATTCTTGGCTGGAAATGCAAGCCGTCGAACTCACCCGCCAAGGGCCGTTAATTCAACTCGAAATTCAAGCCAGTGGCTTTTTATACGGCATGGTGCGGTTGCTCGTTGGCACTTTGATTCAGGTGGGAAACGGTAACATCTCCCCGGCAGATTTCACCGATTTATGGGTTCAGCAACAACGGGAAAAAGTAAAATACGCCGCCCCGGCCAGGGGTCTGTGTTTACTGCGGGTGGGTTATCCTGATTTTCCCTTTGCCCCGGAAGTTTGGTTCGATACGCAACCGCAGTTTTTGTTTAACTCTTAAACGGCACTTCAGCCCCTCTAAAATAAAGGCAAAAACATTGTATTTTTCTAACTTTTTACACGAAAAATCATCATGACTAAAACTGATAAAACCCCTCTGCCCACCGCAGAAACCCTAGAGCAAAAATGGTATGTGATCGATGCGTCTGAACAACGTCTTGGTCGCTTGGCCACAGAAGTTGCCAGCATCCTCAGAGGCAAAAACAAACCCACTTTTACCCCCCATATCGATACCGGGGATTTTGTGGTAATTATTAATGCCGAGAAAGTGGCAGTGACGGGTAAAAAGCGCTTTCAGAAAGTGTATCGCCGTCACTCCGGACGACCGGGGGGGATGAAAACCGAAACCTTCGATCACCTGCAAAACCGCATTCCCGAACGGATTATCGAAACCGCCATCAAAGGAATGCTGCCGAAAAATGCCCTGGGTCGCAAGCTGTTTACCAAGCTGAAAGTCTATGCCGGGCCGAATCATCCTCATGCTGCCCAACAGCCGGAAACATTAACCCTAAACACCATCCCTAGCTAATCAGGAGAGTTAAATTTATGCAAGCAACCGATCAAAACGACCGCGTAATCTATTGGGGAACAGGTCGCCGCAAAAGCTCGATCGCGCGGGTGCGTCTTGTACCTGGAACGGGTAAGTTAGTGGTAAATCATCGCACAGGGGATGATTATTTCAACCGCGTTCCTAGCTATATTGCCGCGACGAGAGCGCCTTTAGAGACATTGGGCTTAGAAAGCGATTACGATATTTTGGTGAATGCCCACGGGGGCGGTTTAACCGGACAATCCGACGCGATTAAGTTGGGTGTGGCTAGAGCTTTGTGTCAACTCGACCCGGAAAATCGTCAACCGTTGAAAACTGAAGGGTATCTGACCCGCGACCCCAGAGCCAAAGAACGGAAGAAGTACGGCTTGAAAAAAGCTCGCAAAGCCCCTCAGTTCTCGAAACGATAAAATGGAAGTTGGCGATGGGGAATTTGGCTCAAAGCCAACACAACAAGCAGCATAGAAGTTTAACGAGGAAGTTATGCCTAAATCTGATATTCATCCAGAATGGTATCCCGATGCCAAAGTTATTTGTAATGGCGAAGAGGTGATGCGGGTCGGTTCGACCCAACCCGAAATTCACGTTGAAATTTGGTCGGGCAATCATCCGTTTTACACCGGAACCCAGAAGATTATTGATACTGAAGGTCGAGTTGAGCGCTTCATGCGGAAGTATGGGATGTTCTCAGCGCCGGATGAAGCGGGTTCGGAAGAAAAGTAGCTACTATATTTCACATCAGTGGCCCAGCAGGATTTCTGCTGGGTTCGTTGTATTTAAGTGTTTAACTGAATTAAATTAGGATTGTTATGGCAGAAGCATATTTACTGGAAAAATTACAATCGGTCGAACAAACGTATAAGGAGTTGACGCGGCGTTTGGCTGACCCGGATATTGCGACGAATCCCGATGAGTTGCAAAAGGTCGCGATCGCCCGGTCTTCGTTAGAAGAAACGGTACAAACTTACCAAGAATGGCAAGCTAAAAAAGAGGAATTGGTCGGCGCAAAAGAAGTGCAAAAAGAAGCGGCGAATGACTCGGAAATGTACGAAATGGCCAGCTTGGAGGTGCAGGAACTCGAAGCAACTTTAGCGGATTTAGAGGAAAGATTGAAAGTCCTGTTGCTACCGAGTGACCCCAACGACGATAAGAATATTATGCTCGAAATTCGCGCCGGAACCGGGGGCGATGAGGCGAGTATTTGGGCGGGGGATTTGTTGCGGATGTATTCCCGCTACGCCGAAACGCAGAATTGGCGGGTGTCGTTGGTGAGTGAATCGACGGCGGATATGGGCGGTTTTAAAGAAGCGGTTTTGGAGATTAAGGGCGATCGCGTCTACAGTCAACTCAAGTTTGAAGCGGGGGTACATCGGGTTCAACGAGTCCCGGTGACTGAAGCGGGGGGACGGGTTCACACCTCCACCGCGACGGTAGCGATAATGCCCGAAGTAGACGAGGTAGAGGTACAAATCGATCCCGGAGACCTAGAGATTAAAACGGCGCGTTCTGGGGGCGCTGGCGGTCAAAACGTCAACAAGGTAGAAACGGCGGTGGATTTGGTTCACAAGCCGACGGGGATTCGGATTTTCTGTACCGAGGAGCGATCGCAACTGCAAAACCGCGAACGGGCTATGCAGATTTTACGAGCAAAGTTGTACGAAATGAAGTTGCGCGAACAAAAAGAAGCGGTAACTTCCATGCGGCGATCGCAAGTAGGAACCGGCGCTCGTTCTGAGAAAATCCGCACTTATAATTACAAGGATAATCGCGTCACCGATCACCGCCTCAACCAAAACTTCACTTTATCGCCTTTGTTGGAAGGGGATATCGAGAATGTGATTCAGTCGTGTATTTCCCAAGACCAACAAGAGCGTTTAGAGGAGTTGGCTGCGTCTCCTGCGACGGCGGATGTGTTGCAGTAAATTTGAGTTGGTTTTAAAACCCCGGTTGCTTAAAAAGTTACCGGGGTTTTGTGTAGCAAAGAGGGCGCAAGCATTGCGTCCCTACAGTTAATATTGAGGCGGTAGGGGCATATTGTATACGCCCTTTTTGTGTCGGCTCAAGGACATATAGCAGTACGCAAAGCTGTTAGAACGTTTTATGGTTTGCCCTCACCCCAACCCCTCTCCACCCCCCTCGTTCCCCCCTACGTTGAGGGGGGATGAGAGAGGATAAATTTTTATTGATTGGAGGGGCTGATTTTCTGAGGATGGATATGGTGTCTTAACCGCTTTGGCGGTTGCTATAATATTTTAATGACAAAAATCTCTGTTCCTAACCTCGATAATTTTTTGGAGGATTTACAATCAATATTTCCCGAACTAAGAGAACGCTATGGCATTACTCAATTAGGTATTTTTGGTTCTTATATTCGGGGAGAACAAACTGCCAAAAGCGACCTCGATCTTTTGGTTGAATTTGAGCCAGAGCGACGTTTCGGTTTATTGACTTTTTGTGAATTAGAAAATGAACTGAGCGATCGTTTAGGAATTAAGGTAGATTTGGTGATGAAAACAGGACTGAAACCGCATCTGGGTAAACGAATTTTAGCGGAAGTGCAGTATTTATGACCCGCGATGTCACGGATTATTTACAAGATATACTCGAAAATATTGACACCGCTAATAATTTTGTTTCTGGTCTGACTTACGAGCAATTTCAAGCAGATAAGCGTACTATTTATGCTGTTACTCGTGCAATTGAAATCATTGGAGAAGCGACTAAAAGTATTTCTTTAAGCATTCGCGATCGTTATCCGGCTGTACCTTGGCGTAGTATTACTGGTATGCGGGATAAAGTTGTTCATCAATACTTTGGAGTCAATAATCAAGTATTATGGGAGACGGTACAACAAGACCTTCCTCTATCAAAGCCCATTATCACAAACATTCTCATTGATATTAATAATAAGAGAATATAAAGTTTTAAAAATTAGGCGATCGCGAATCCGGTATATTGCCTAACATTGGGTTCGTGAAAACCTAAAACAATGTCCTGTTTTGGGATTCCGGCTACGACTAAATCATTGGCAATGCCATCTTCTGTATTATCGCATTGAATCCAAACTTTTCCTTTTATTATTTCCACAGGAAGAAGGCAACTATGGTGGCGATTTTTGTTTTGCCATCCTTGAGAAATGATTAAATATTGGTCATTATCTCGATCGAAAGCAGCACGATTTTTAATTTCAGCATTGGCGTATTCAATCTGAACGTAAGGTTTTAAAAGGTTACAAATTATTTGTCGATGGATATAGTGTAGGGTGGGCATCGCCCACCATCTTTAGCTTTGCAACTTAATCATTAATATTTAACTTTAGAATGAAGGCAGAGACTCATTTTGACCTCCCTTGGTAAAACCCAGAAACGAAATATTAACTCCCAGTGCGAGCTAGGAATTGACGGGCTAATTGTTGCTTGCTTAAAAGCCCTAAAGTCTCAATCGCTTGTTCGATTCGATCTGACCAGGGTAAAGCACAATTAAGACGTAAACAGTGGTTAAAACTGCGAGATGGGGAAAAAATAACGCCGGGGGCAATACAAATGTTGTGCTGTAAGGCTTCGTGGTACAACTGCATCGCGTCAAATTCTGGGGGTAACTCCAACCACAAAACATGGCCGCCGTTGGGACGAGTCACGCGGGTTTCGGTGGGGAAATACTCGCAGATTGCTTGCGTCATGCGGGCGATATGGGCTTGATAAGCATGGCGGAGGCGGCGCAGATGGCGATCGCACCCCCCATTGGCAAAAAAGGCGGCTACCGCCAATTGTGGGGCGATCGCGCAGGTGAGATTCGTGACCATTTTTAACTGTTCGACACGATGATGATAGCGTCCCGCGATCGCCCAGCCCACCCGCAGTCCAGAGGAAAGGGTTTTACTCACCGAAGCGCAATATAAAACCCGTCCCTCGGTATCAAAGGCTTTAATGGCTTTTGGGCGCGTTCCGGTGTGGTACAGTTCCCCATAGACATCATCTTCGATCAAAGGGATGTTGTACTGATTGAGCAAATCGACGAGGGCTTTTTTGGCGCGATCGCTCATACAACTACCCAAAGGATTGCTAAAGTTAGAAACCAAGGCACAAGCTTGAACTTGCTGTTTTTTAAACGCCGTTTCGAGACGATCCAAGCAAATGCCGTTGCGGGGATGGGTAGGAAGTTCTAAGGCTTTGAGATGCAAAGTTTCGATAGCTTCGAGTAAACCGGGATAAGTCGGGGATTCAATCGCAACCGTATCCCCCGGTTGGGTGACGGCTTTGAGAGACAAATACACCGCTTCAGTAGCCCCATTGGTAATCACAACACGATCCGGCGTTACCGAACAACCCGCATCCATCAGGCGTTTGGCGATTTCGTGACGCAGGGTTTCGCAACCCGACGGCACTTCATAAGCGTGAACAATATCCGGTTGCGAACGAATCGCTTGTCCCATCAGGCGGTTAAGAGACGTAAGGGGCAGTAAATCCGGGGAAGGAATCGCAGAACCGAGTTTAATGGCGTGAGGATGACGAATCGCCGCATAAACCACAAAAGCCAGGGAAGTATCCACCGCGTAGACTTGCCAAGGAGGGGTGGAAGGTTTGGGTTCGTCGGGCTGTTTTAAAGCGGTGTGTTTGACATAGTATCCCGATTGCGGACGCGCACAAATTAAGCCGCGATCTTCGAGGAGACGATAGGCTTCGAGTACGGTTGAAACGCTCACAGACAACTGTTGATGCAGTTTGCGAACCGAAGGAAGGCGATCGCCCGGTTGTAATGTTCCTTCTTGAATTAAGCCCTGGATGCGTTCTGCGACTTGTTCGTAGAGGTTTTGAGGTTGGGAGGAGTCTGCGAGAAGAACTTTCATAAATCCATGAGGAGAGACAACCAATACAGTTACCCCGGTTTATCACCATAACAGTTGTATTTTGGGCAACTGTGTTCATAACAATTTAGCAGTATTGCCTCTGTTTTTTACTAGGAAAATTACTGAAAATTGAAAAACGTTCAGCCGCAAGGATTTTGAATTATGAATAAAAGTGATGCTCCCGATGTTCGGATTGTCGAGATCGCGTCTTCAGAAAAAACGACTGGGGTAAAACGCGATCGCCCTGGTTTTTCTCGTTTCAGGTGGCTAATTTTTCAATGGGGAAGCAACCTCAAAACCCTGTTGTTATCTGGTTCTGAACCGCGAGTTTATTGGGGGCGCGATCGCAACGGTCAAACTTATTTAAAAATTTATGACCCCGTATCGCGAGAAACATTCTACTGCGAATCTCAAACCGAAGCCAGAGCTTATTTAGAAAAACGCTACTATCGTTAAATTCAAAACAAATTATGAAGATCAAACGAGTCTTTTCCGGCGCACCTTTGGTCTGTCTGCTGGATGCGTATGTTATGCCTTATCAACGCAAACACGGTTTCTACCACTATTCTTCGCTGTGTAGAGAGCTTTGTCAGAAAGTTCTATGAGTTCACCCAATGTAGCCAAATTCGTAGTTTTTTCGTACATTGATAGACCAACGCTCACTGTCATGGTGATGCAGTCTGCACCCACCGTAATTGGCATTTTTGAAACTTCAACTCTGATTCGTTCAGCTAACGTCTTACCCGCTTCTAATGAAATTTCTGGAACTACTGCTAAAAATTCTTCTCCACCAAGCCTGCCGAAAATATCATTGCTTCTAAGATTCTTAGAGACAATTTCTGAAAAAGCGATTAGTGCAATATCACCAGCCTTGTGACCATATTGATCGTTGATTAACTTAAAGTGATCGATATCGAACATCATACATAACAGTGAAGTCTGGTCTTGTTTGATACGTATGAACATTCTTTCGGCGAGTTCTAATAAATGCTGTCTTGAATAAACTTGCGTTAAAGCGTCAAACTCAACCATTTCACGCAGTTTTGTTTCCGCATTCTTGAGTTCGCTAATGTCTACCCATTGACAGACCACATTCTTCAACGTTCCTTGTGTGTTCAAGATGGGAAACATATAGACATCGATATACATATCCCGTACTGATTGAAAAGCGATATCGCTCATCCTTGCTGCCTGCCAAAAAATTGTAAAATGTGCCGATTGATACTGCTCGAAAACAGCCTTCACTTTAGGCATAACCCCTTGCGCTTTTAGGTTATCGTCCTCAAAAACGTTATATTTACCAACGATCTGATCGTCGGTCATATTCATCGTTTCGCACAAAATACGGTTGACCTGGATGATTGTCCCTTCGCGGTCGGATATCCACATACCGAACACACTTAAATCAATCAGCGTATTCAGAAAATCCCTAGCTGCCTGAATTTCTGCTTCAGCCTGTTTGCGCTCGGTAATATCATTATTTGTCAACACAAGGTTGCCAGAAATTAATTGCGCGTAGATCTCGCATATTTTTATAGACCCATCCCGGCACGCAATGCGATACTCACCGGTATTCACGGCTGTTTTCGAGTGTGGCGCTCTTTCTAAATACGGCTTCGAGCGGTCGATAACCTCCTGGCGGTATTGGGGATCGGGATAAGCAAGGGAGAACCATTCGGCAGGCGTTTTGGGCCGATACCCAAATAGTTCTTGTGCGCTTTTACTCCAATGCAGAATGTTTTCGCCTGTCGTATCTAGAACAACAATAGGAAACGGGCTTTCATTAACGAGTGTGCGGAACTGTTCTTCGCTGGCTTTCAGAGCTTGCTCCGCTTGTTTTTGTTCGGTAATATCCCTATTTATGCCAAGGACACCAAATATTTGATTATTCTCATCTTTTAGAGGAATTTTTACGCTATCAAAAAAAACTTTTTCACCGGAAATGATTGCTGTAACCGTATTTTGCACAATCTTTCCGCTTAATACTTCAGTGTCATGTTCATGATATCCTGTAATCCCTTTGTCAGGGTTTCCTTTTACCCGTTCAGCATCCCAACCGTTTTCAATATCTGTTTTGCCAATTAAATCGGACGGTTTTTTGTTGACCGCTTGGGCGAATGTTTCATTGCATACGACCATTCTTAAATTTTTGTCTTTTACAAAAATATAATCAGTCGAAGAGTCGATTATATTACGCAATAAACTTTCACTTTTCGTTAATGCTTGTTCCATTTTCACCCGCTCGGTGATGTCATTAAAACTTCCCAACAGGCGAACTATTTTACCTTCATGATTTTTTTCGGCCTTTCCACGGGAAATACAAGTTCGTATTTCTCCGTCTGAACGTATGGCTTGCACTTCAACTTCGTAAGGTGTGCCGTTTTGAACGCATATTTCTACTGCCCTACTTAATTTCTTATAACTTTCTTTTTCGTAAAATCCTGACTGTTGTGCCCATTTTGGTGCGCCTTCTTGGGGCGAAATTTTAAAAATTTTAAATAAACCATCTGACCAATACACTATATCGTTTTCAATATCCCATTCCCAACTTCCCATATCTGCAATTTCCTCAGCCTGGGAGAGGAGGTTCTCACTTTTCTGTAAGGCTATTTCAGTATGCTTACGTTCAGTGAGGTCTGTTCCGGTACTCATGAAATATTCCCCAAATGGGACACTGGTCATGTGGTAGAACTGACCCGTTGGTGGAAAATAAGTTTCCCATGTGTGGGGTGTGCTGTCTGAAAAAATCTTCTTCACAATGGGCATGAACTGTTCCGTTGCATTGTATGAAAAAACCTCATCAGCGGTTTGACCGATAATGTCAGAGCGGGTTTTGCCCCAGGCGTTGAGAGCGGCAGGATTAGCATCTACCAATCGCCAAGTCTTAATCGCCCCTTGCCGATCGCGCACGAGCTGCCAGAGATGTACCTCCTGCATCGTATTCTCGAACAAGTTTCGATATTGTTCTTCACTTTTTTTAAGTGAGCTAATGTCCATAAAGCTGACAACAATTTGGGTGATGCAGCCGTTTTCGTCTAGCTCCGGGATTGCTGTGACAATAATCCAGATCGGGTCTGGTTTATCGGCGTGCTGGATACCCATTATCATGCTGGGGACGATCTTTTTTGTAGCAATAACCCGTGACACAGGATATCCCTCAACTGGCATCGGGCTACCGTCCTCGAGTAGAAATGTCCAGGTAGGATCGAACGTATTTCTTCCGACCAACTGCTCCCGTGTTACTCCCAGCATATTTAGAGCTGCCGTATTACTGGCAATAACTTCGGTTCCGTTCTTTCCATGAATCACTACCCCGGCGTGTAAGGTGTCGACCGATTCGCCTATATGGCTTTGCCCTCGGAGCGTTTTGCTTGCCTCCAGCTCCCGAACCCGCTGCTCTAATTCTTCATAGGTCAATTTTTTAGACATAAGCTGTTAATCCTTTAAATGTCTGTCTCGATCCCAGCTCACCAAAGGGTTCAGCCAATGGAATCGGCGGTTTAAATGCGTAACAGCTTATAAAGTCTTCCCAATACAAAATAGTCTCAAGCCATTACTGATTCTTTGATTTTTTACTCCTTCTTCTACAAATCATATCAAAAAGGTACATTGGTCTTAATTGCCCAAAAAAAAGGGCGTGCGACACAGCACACGCCCCTAAAAATTAAGCAGGTATGGAAATAAAATCTATTTCACGGTCACTTTAGCGCCAGCTTCTTCAAGCTGCTTCTTGACTGCTTCGGCATCCTCTTTGGAAGTAGCTTCCTTGAGCGCTTTAGGCACAGATTCGACGATTTCTTTGGCTTCTTTGAGACCCAACCCGGTAATCGCACGAACCACTTTGAGAACGGCGATTTTCTTGTCGCTGGGGAACTCTTCGAGAATCACGTCGAATTCGGTTTTCTCTTCGACTTCTTCAGTAGCAGCAGGCCCAGGACCGGGAGCCATCATCATGCCGCCAGCCGGAGCCGCAGCACTGACCTCGAAGGTTTCTTCGATTTGCTTGACTAATTCAGCCGCTTCCAATAAGGTCAGAGTTTTTAACTTTTCGAGAATTTCGTCGGTAACAGCAGACATGGAATTACACTCCTTAAATAAATTGTGTGGTTGTTTGGGTTAGAAATTTTGCTTTGGTATTATGCCGCTTGGTCAGTATCGCCGCCTTCTTCTTTTTCAGAAACAGCTTGGATAGCTCGACCCAGAGAAGTCGGCACTTCGTTGATGGCCACAGCCAACTTGGTCGCCAAGGCGTTGAGACCCCCGGCAATTTGAGCGTAGAGTTGCTCTTTGCTCGGTAAGTCGCCTAGGGCTTCGACCTCAGCTTGAGATAAAGCCCGCCCTTCCATTACACCACCGCGTAATTCGGTTTTTTTGGTGTTTTTTTGGAAGGTTTTATAAGCTTTAACCGCGCCGCTTACGTCTTCTTTGACCAGTAAGAAAGCAGAAGAATCTTGCAAAAATTCTTGCATGGGTTGCCAATGCTCGTTATCAGCAATGGCTAGATTCATCAGTGTGTTTTTCGCGACTTTGCAACTCGCTCCAACTTCGCGGAGGTTGTTACGCAGTTCGCCAATTTCAGCCACGGATAAGCCTTTATAGTCAATGACAACGGCGAGTTGAACGTCGCTGAAGTCTTCTTTGAGTCCGGCCACAACGGCTTCTTTACTTGCTCGCGTTCGTCCCATTTAATCTTCACCTCCTTGTGTGTGGGATGAAATGACCCTGTTTGCCATAAACAAACCCCGACGGAAAGGCCGGGGTTGTTTAAGTTGGTTTGCGACGAGCTAAATGTTGGCAGAAAAAGCCAGATTTTAGGTCGCATTCCTAACCTCGGCAGGATGTTTAAGCAGTTCGCACCTGCTGTCTGTGGTTGGACAGCTTTATTTAATTTTGGGAAAACTGCATACAGGGTTCAAAAACTTGTATTTAGGCAGCAACCTCGGTCATTTTCAGGTCGCGTAAGGCACTGATATCGACTTCGATTGCCGGGCCCATGGACGCAGAAATAAAGATACTGCGCCAGTAGCGCCCTTTTGCACCCGCAGGCCGATTGCGGTCTACGGTTTCCTGTAGCGCTTTGAGATTTGCGAGTAAATCTTCGGCTGAAAAGGATGCCTTACCAAACATAACATGAACGATGCCTGTGCGATCGGCCCGAAATTCTAATTTACCCGCTTTGAACTCTGCGATCGCGCTGGCTAAATCCATCGTTACCGTTCCAGCTTTCGGGGAGGGCATCAAACCCCGCGGCCCGAGTAACCGACCGAGTTTTGCCACTTGGGGCATCATGTCCGGTGTGGCGATGAGTTTATCAAAATCCATCATGCCTTTTTGGATTTCTTCGATCAGTTCTTCTGAACCTGCCACATCCGCGCCAGCATCACCGGCTTCAGAAACTTTTTCCCCTCTCGCAATCACCGCCACGCGCACTTCTTGGCCTGTTCCTTTCGGAAGCGAAACCGTTGTCCGCAGTTGTTGGTCGGTGTATTTGGGGTCAATGCCTAAACGCAGATGCGCTTCGGCGGATTCGTCAAATTTAGCCGTTGCGGTTTCTTTTAAAAGCGCTAGGGCTTCTAGGGGTTGGTAGGGTCGTTCTTCGACCTTTGCCATTGCGTCTTGCAGACGACGAGATACTTTTTTAGCCATTTTTTCTTTCTTGGGTACAAGCGAAGCTTTAGCCTCTCCCCTCTCTCAATCAACTTACATTAACAAAAATCGACCTGGGCGCGATCGCCCTTATTCAGCAACCTTCACGCCCATATTTTTAGCCGTTCCTGCGATAATCCGCATCGCGGCATCCACATCATTGGCATTGAGGTCAGGGAGTTTGGTTTCAGCAATTTCCCGCAATTGAGCCGAGGTAATCGACCCTACGGTTTGCCGATTCGGTTCTCCCGAACCTTTTTCAATCCCGGCGGCTTTACAAATTAAAACCGATGCCGGAGGCGTTTTCAGGATAAAGGTAAAACTCCGGTCTTCATAAACCGAAATTTCTACCGGAATTACAGTTCCCGCTTTATCGGCGGTTTTGGCGTTGTATTCTTTACAAAACGCCATGATGTTAACCCCATGCTGACCCAACGCCGGCCCGACGGGGGGCGCGGGGTTGGCTTTACCAGCAGGTAGGGCTAATTTGATCAGCGCAACAACTTTTTTAGCCATTCTTTAGCTTTGTTTTTCAACCTGATTAAATTCGAGTTCGACGGGGGTATCCCGTCCAAAAATAGACAAAAGTGCCTTGAGTTTACTTCGTTCGGGGCTGACTTCGATCACTTCCCCTTCAAAGTCCTTAAACGGGCCAGACAGCACCATAATCTGATCGCCCACCGCCATGTCTACTTTGACAACCGGTTCTTGTTCTTGGGCGTGTTTGAAGATGCGTTCGACTTCCCCTGGACTCAGAGGAACGGGTTTAACGTGACCGCGGCCCCGTCCATAACGCCGTTTTTGTTCGGCTCCTACAAAGTTAATCACATTGGGCGTGCTTTTGACAGCCTGCCAGGAATCATCATCCATTTGCATCTGAATCAGCACATAGCCGGGAAAGACTTTTTCCTCCCCGTGCATCCGCGAGCCATCTTTACGAATTTTTACCGTTGGCGTTTGAGGAATCTGCACTTGTAAAATGCGATCGGCGACATCAAGGGTGTGAATGCGCTGTTCGAGGTTAGCTTTAACCCGCTTTTCACAGCCAGACGCAACTTGAACAGCATACCAACGGGGTCTTTTTTTGGACTCGTTGTTTTGTTGTTCGTTTTCGCGATATTCCTCAGCTTCGTCGGTAATGCTCATTTAAAACACCCTCCCTGCTAACCAGCGAAAGAGGTTATCGACAAAATAAATCGTTGTCGATACCAACGTCACCATCAAAATCACTGCCGCCGACTCACTAATTACCTGCTGGCGCGAAGGCCAAGCAACTTTTGCCAGTTCGTCTTTGGTTTCTGCTAAAAACTGGGTGGGCTGAAACCCATCCCGATCGTTTTTAGAATCGGCTGATTTTGTTTGGGTTACGTTTTTACTTTGGGTGACTTCGCTTTTTTGTGCATTTTTTTTCGCCACAATCGTTCCCCTTTTCTCGATAGGTTTAGACGCGAGTACCACGCCCTGGGTTTTTGAGGGCGGCAACTCACACAATCAGTCTAGCCGAAAGTGAATCGCTTGAGCAGGGAGAACCCTGTCTAGGAGTTCTAACAGTGAGTTGCTTTAACCCCTGCGTTTAAACTTGAAAAACGCGCCCTGGAGGACTTGAACCCCCGACATCAGGTTTTGGAGACCTGCGTTCTACCAACTGAACTAAGAGCGCATTATGAGAGCAACACCAACAAACTGTTTTAAGCTGCTTCTCGATCTAGTTTAACGCAAAAGGGGGCGAATTGACAACTCCTTGTCCTGAAGGAGCAAGGATTCTCGTTTCATCGGGAGAATCTAGTTGATACCGAAGTACAAACCCCCAATTCTTTACCCTCAATGAGCATTTTTCCGCTCTGCCCGACCGTACTCAATGATTAAGTCGAATATAAAGCCCTCCTCAAAGGACGGGGCTTTAGACCCAAAGTTTTCGGATAGATTCTGCAAAAAATTCGTTTACAGGGAACGGTCAAAGCGTTGTTTAATCCGGGTCGCTTTCCCGATGCGATCGCGCAGATAATACAATTTAGCACGACGCACTTTACCGCGACGGATGATTTTAATCGTCGCCACGCGAGGAGAGTGTAACAAAAACACCCTTTCTACGCCAACGTTTTGGAAAATCCGCCGTACAGTAATCGTTTCATTTAAACCGCCATGACGTTTGGCAATCACTGTGCCTTCATAGGGTTGGACTCGTTCTTTGCCACCTTCGCTAATGCGAACGCCAACACGAATCGTATCGCCGACATGAATAATCGGCAGATCGTCCTTGAGTTGTTCCGATTCGATAGAACGGATAATTTGTTCCGCGTTCATGACCCACCTTTTGTGTCAAAACTCACAGCCTACTATCATATCGTAGAGCAGTCGATGCTGTCTATAGTTTTGCGGGCTAGATTGATTAAAGAGTATCTTTAAAATCAAGAAAGCAAAAGTTATCTCAAAGAAGATATAAACTTGAAGTGGGGTTACATCAACATCATTTCTCAGGCTAATGTTGTAGATAGTACCAGAACAATCAATCTACCACCAATTATTAGATAATTGATACAGAGGAATCAATCTCCCTCTTAACCCAAGCTAAACCAGTGTCCCGTATGAAAGATAACGCCCGCAAAGATCAAAAACAACTTTTACTCATTGATGATGACCCGAACTTAATCTTATTGGTCAAAGATTACTTAGAGTTTCGGGGTTATGAAGTCGTGGCTGCGGAAAATGGTCGCGAAGCTTTAGAAGTTTTAGAACAACTGGTTCCTGACATGATTATTTGTGATGTCATGATGCCAGAAATGGACGGTTATACCTTTGTCGAACAAGTCCGCCAAGATGCGAAAACCAGTTGGATTCCGGTACTTTTTCTTTCAGCCAAGGGACAAAGCCAAGATCGCGTCAAAGGGTTAAGCAAGGGTGCTGATGTTTACATGGTAAAGCCCTTTGAGCCAGAAGAATTAGTCGCCCAAGTAGAATCTTCCCTCAAGCAAGCCAATCGCTTGATTCGCTACAGCAAAGGGTCAGACCCATCCCAAAAAATCAAAGTCCCCGATAGTGTTGAGTTAACACCAACGGAATTAAAGGTGGTGCAGTTGGTGGCTCAAGGTATGGCCAATCGCGATATTGCTCAAAAGCTAGAAGTCAGCCAGCGCACGATTGAGAGCCATGTGTCTAATATGCTCAATAAAACCAATTTACACAACCGCACGGAATTGGCGCGGTGGGCAATTGAAAGTAATATGGCTTGAAAAGCTTTTCAAGCGATCGCAAAATTTGCTATTCTAGCTAGAGTTGCTGGTGTAGCTCAGTGGTAGAGCAGCTGATTTGTAATCAGCCGGTCGCAAGTTCAAATCTTGTCACCAGCTTTTTGGGTCATTGGTTCTTTGTCCTTTGTCCTTTGTTGTTCCCCAAATGCCTCAATTGGTAATTGCTAATTGCTAATTTCCTCCCCCTCTTGGGCGGGGAAACCCCGCCCCTACACGCCCACTGCCCCTTAGATGCTGATAACTGTTATAGCCCTTGAGCTTGCAGGTAGCGCAGAATGCCTCGCGCGATCGCGTAGGCCATATCGTCACGAAAAGCAGGATTAGCCAGACGGGGGGCATCTTCCCGTCCGGTGACAAAGCCCGTTTCAACTAAAGCTGATGGCATCGAGGTATTTCGCAGCACATAAAATCGGGCCCGCTTTACGCCGCGATTATTCATGTCAAAGCTTTCCAACATGCTGCTTTGGATGTATTGGGCAAGTTGGCGACCTGTGACAAAATAAAACGTTTCCAAGCCGTTAACATCCGGGCGACTCATACTAATGGCGTTGGCATGAATGCTGACGAATAGGGTGGCGCGATTGCGATTTGCGAGTTGGGCGCGTCCGGCGAGGCTGATAAAGCGGTCGTCAGAGCGAGTGAGAATAACCCTTACGCCTTGTTGTTCGAGGAGACGGGCAACTTCGAGGGAAATGGGCAATACTACGTCTTTTTCTTGCAATCCGCCAATGCCGATCGCGCCGGGGTCTCTGCCGCCGTGACCGGGGTCAATCACCGCGACAACCCGACCACTGGTCGAACGGGGTAAGTCGCCTCTGGGGGTACTCGGCCGTCGTGGCGGTGTCGGACTGGGGTTTTCGGGTGGGGGGACCCGAATGGGGATGTTTGAGGGGTTAGAAGGGTTGGTAGAACGGGGAGGAGGGGCAGGGGGACGGTTTGCAACGCGACCGCGATCGAGGGAGATGGTGGTCAGGCGATCGCTACGGCGGTTAACATTGCCAACGGTGTAACCGCGATTGGGAATAACGGCGATCGCGACATTGCCGTTGTTTTCGCGGATTTGAAAGCGATCGATCGAAAGACCCGCAGGGATATCGCGATCGCTCACTCTCGATCCTAAACGGGCGTTGGGAATGGTGATTTGATAGGTATCGCCGTTTTGAGCAATGCGGGGTTGAATTTCGCGATCGCTTTGGATCAAAAGTTGTGTACCGCCAATGCCGAGGTCAATGTTTTGAATGGTGGCGGTTTCGCGGTTGTTTTGAGCAACATCATCATCATCGTTGGTTTCCAATTCATTGAGGCTGCCGAGGTTGCCTCTTGGGTAAATCATCAAGCCCCCGAAGCGACTCACCGAAGCCCACCAGTTGGGGCTATCTTCGGCCACGTTGAGAACGAGATTGGCGCTGTCGTCGGTTTGAGAAAATTCGATATTGCTCACGCCGTAGCGATTGACAGCGATCTCTTGGTTTCTTAAATCGGTGGGTAGGGTTGTGCCGCGCAAACTGATATTAACCCGATCGCGATCGCGAGTCACGCTAATGCTGTCTGGGTCTTCTAAACGGAGCGGCAAGTAAAAGCCCACTCCCGTGACTTTGATATATTCTTGGGTTGGAGTGCGTTCGCTCAATAAATCAGGGCTTGGTGACTCATTAGCAGGCGGTGGAGAGGATGTTGAGACTGTGCTGAGGCGTTGAGGCGTGGGCAACTCCACAAACCACTGAGTCGGGGTTTCCCCACGAATTTTTACCGCTTGAGGGTCAAGGGTATAACCTGGAGCCAGTTCAACCACCATCCGGGTAGTTTGGTTGTCAAATTGACCGATACGGATGCTCGCGATCGCCCCCCCGACGTTTTGATTCACCGTGGGGCGATTGAGTCGAATCCCTGGCAAATCAATCACAAGACGAGTCGGATTAGCAATCAGTTGGGCTTGGGGCTGTACGTTGGAGTCTGTGGTGAAGGTCAGGCGATTTTGAGCCGCTTCAAAGCGCCAAAACAGCAGTTGGGCAGCATTGGCCGGAACTGCATATAACAAAATGCTGAAAAGTGTGAGGAAAAACCAGTAAATTCGCAAATTAATTGCTCCTTGCCAAAATAGGTTCAGTTGCAGTGATGGTGAGCGCCCGGATGAGGTTCGATCGAACAACTAATTAAAATAACATAGGGAGGCTCTAGAGATTCCGAGAATTCTTAACGGTACTTTTTTAACTTCAATGCAGATCGATCCTTTAACAAAAAATTCTGAATCAACTCAACCGGTCGTTGTCCGTTTAGAGGAGATTACTAAAGTTTACGGCAGTGGGGATATGGCTGTTCATGCCCTAGCGGGGGTTAATCTCAACATCAAAAAAGGCGAATACTGTGCCATTATGGGCGCGTCAGGGTCGGGTAAATCAACGATGATGAATGTGATTGGTTGTCTCGACCGACCGAGTGCTGGGCGTTATTACCTGGAAAATTTAGATGTGTCTCAACTTCCAGAAGACGATCTCGCTCGCATTCGCAATCTACAAATTGGTTTTGTTTTTCAGCAATTTCATCTTTTATCCCAACTCAGCGCCCTTGATAATGTAATGCTCCCGATGGTGTATGCTGGCGTATCGAGTCGGGACAGACGCGATCGCGCCGAAGATGCCTTGATTCGAGTCGGGTTGAAAGACCGGATGTTGAACAAACCCACTCAATTATCTGGCGGACAACAACAACGGGTCGCGATCGCGCGAGCCTTGGTCAATCGGCCTGTGATTTTACTCGCAGATGAACCCACCGGGGCGCTAGACTCCCGCACCACCCAAGAAGTGATGGAATTGTTTAGTGAACTCCATCAAGCGGGGATCGCTGTCATTATGGTAACTCACGAACCGGATGTAGCCCGTTTAACCGAACGTATTGTCTGGGTCAAAGATGGCGCGATTTTACACAATCGCCTCGCTCCGGATGATATTCATGCAGCTTTGGCGGGTTGAAGGGAAGAGGGGGGAGAAATTATCAATTACCAGTTACCAATTGAAAGATTTGGGGAACAACAAAGGACAAAAGACCAAGGACAAAAGACCAAGGACAAAAGACCAAGGACAAAAGACCAAGGACAAAAGACCAAGGACAAAAGACCAAGGACAAAAGACCAAGGACAAAAGACCAAGGACAAAAGACCAAGGACAAAAGACCAAGGACAAAAGACCAAGGACAAAAGACCAAGGACAAAAGACCAAGGACAAAAGACCAAGGACAAAAGACCAAGGACAAAAGACCAAGGACAAAAGACCAAGGACAAAAGACATATAATCAGTTGAGCCATTTACCTCGAAATTTTGCCGTGAGTTTTACCATCAAAAAAGCCTTAATTCCGACCGAAAACGGTTATACAACCACCGATTTACGCATCGAAGGCGATCGCATCACCGCCATTGCTGCTGACCTTGACCCCGTGGGAGAAGTTATCGACGGTCAGAATAAACTGTTACTCCCCGGTTTTGTGAATGCCCACACCCACTCCTCGGAAATGTGGCAACGGGGGATGATTCCTTTGTATCCTTTGGAGTTGTGGATTGAAGAACTCCACGAATTTTCGCCCCTCGAACCCGAACAAATCTATCTGAGTGCCTTACTCACCGCCGCCGAAACCCTGTTATCTGGGGGGACTTGTGTGGTGGATCATTTGGTGTGGATTCCGGGGAAGGAACTCGAAAGCGTCGCGGCTACGGTTCGAGCTTATCAAGAAATTGGGATTCGAGCTTTTGTGGGGCCGTTGATTCAAGATGAAACTCAATCAAAGGGAATTCCTGATGGGGGAGAAGACCGAGAGTTGGAGGAGTATCATTACTCGACTCAGCAAGTTTTGGATTTGATGCAACGGGTGATTGAGGATTTCCATCAACCCGAAGCCGGGATAGAAATGATGGTGGCCCCGACGGGGATTCAGTTGTGTTCGGAGGATTTGTTTAAGGGATGTGTTGAGTTGAGCGATCGCTACCATGTTTGTCGTCACGCGCATTTACTCGAAACCAAAGCCCAACAACTTCTTGCCCAAGAAAAGTATGGCTTTAGTGCGGTCGAATATCTCAAACAAATTGGCTTTTTGGGCGATCGCACTTCTTTGGCCCATTGTGTATGGTTGGATGACCGGGATATCGAGATTTTGGCCGCAACCCATTCGACTGTGGTTCACAATCCCCTCAGTAATTTGCGCTTGGGGAGTGGCATTGCCCCGATCCTCAAATATCGCCAAGCGGGGGTGAATGTATCTTTTGGCTGTGATGGGGCCGCGAGTAATGACGGTCAGGATTTACTGGAAGTGCTGAAAGTGGGTTCATTTTTACATAATATTACTGACTCGGATTATCGTCAGTGGATTGCGCCGCGAGAAGCAGTAAAAATGGCTTCTGAGGGCGGTTATCAAGGCATTGGCTTAGAATCGGAGGTTGGCTCGTTAACCGAGGGGAAACAAGCGGATGTGGTGTTGTATGACTTGACGAAGCTTTCGCTGTTACCCCGTACCGATCCCTTAAATTTGTTGATTATGGGTTGTCCGAACAATGTGGTGGATTCGGCTTGGGTGAAAGGCGAAATTGTGGTGGCTAATGGCACACCAACTCGCATTGATTTAGAGGATTTACGCCGAAAACTGTTTGAGCAAAGCGAGTGGACGACGAATCGTAAATCTGCCCATGTCGCGCAGGTTGAGCAGCATTATCGCAGTGTGATGAATTTGCCCAAATAAAGCTATTTTACGGTAAATTTGAGGTTATCTTGGCGATCGCTTGGTCTGGGGGCAAACCCCACCACGTCCTAACCCGAAGTGCTACTGCTATATTTTTTCGGGTTTGATCTAACTGTCAGTTGCTATCTCAAACGAATACCCCGGTTTTGTCGAAAAACCGGGGTATTAAACAAACTCAAACCGTCTTACAACAGGGTTAGGACGTAAAGTAGCCCAAAGAGAACGATCCAGATAATATCGACAAAGTGCCAATAAATCTCCGTCATTTCTACGCCAGTGTGTTTGGCTTCGTTGTAATGATTCGGACGGCGCGATCGCCATAACACGCCCAACATCAGCAAAATGCCGACGAAAACGTGTAAGCCGTGAAAGCCCGTCATCAAATAAAAACAACTCGAAAACACATTTTTATCCAAGCCGTAACCCAGGTTTAAATATTCATAAACCTGACCGCCGAGGAAGATTGCGCCCATTAAGGCGGTTAAGCCGTACCACAAGCGCATTCCACCGACGTTGTTATTCTTGATCGCCACATCACCGCGATGAATGACAAAGCTACTGGAAATCAGAATGACAGTATTAATCGCAGGAAGCAAAAACTCGACTTCCGTTTCTTCGGGAGGCCAAGCCCCGGCGGAACCGCGATAAATCAAGTAAGCGGCGAATAAACCGCCAAACATCAAAGATTCTGAAGCCAGAAAGATGATTAACGCCAACAAGCGATAATCGCCGTGTTCGCTCTCGTTCGCAGTTTCGGACACAACTGCGCCGTTGTAATTAGTTGTTGCTGTATCGATGGTTGATCCTTGCATAAATTCTATTTGGGGCTTGGTGTTACCACCTCACCCCACTTACTCCTATTTCACCTCAGACTTGACCGTTGCGAGGAGTTCTTCGACGGTTTCCTCGTCATCCTCCATTTGGGTATCAACACCGTAATCGTAAGGCCCTGCCCACAAAATCGGCTCTTCATCGAAGTTTTCGATGGCGGGAGGGGAAGTGGTTTGCCACTCTAATGTGAGCGATCGCCACGGGTTACGGGGTGCTTGTTCGCCCCAACCCCAACTCCAGATCATATTAATCAAGAAGGGAATAATCGAAACCCCTAAAATCATCGAACCAATCGTACACAGTTGGTTCAAGCCAGCAAACTGCGGGTCGTACATGGCAATCCGCCGGGGCATTCCTTGCATCCCTAATTGGTGCATGGGCAGAAAGGTCATATTCGCCCCGATGAAGGTGAGGAGGAAATGTACGCGGCCCAAAGGCTCGTTGTACATCCGTCCGGTCATTTTCGGGAACCAGTGGTAAATGGCGGCATACAAGCCAAAGACCGAACCCCCGAATAAAACATAGTGGAAGTGACCAACCACATAGTAGGTGTCGTGGACGTGAATATCAAAGGGGGCTGTACCGAGGGTAACGCCGCTTAAGCCGCCAAAGACGAACATGGCCAGCAAACCTACGGCAAAGAGTAGCGGTGAGGTCAAGCGGATTTTGCCGCCCCAGAGAGTCGCCACCCAACTAAAGATTTTGACCCCGGTGGGAACCGCTACAATTAGCGTCGAGATTGTGAAGAACATCCGCATCCAAGCGGGGGTTCCACTGGTAAACATGTGGTGAACCCAGACGAATAAACCGACGACGCAGATCGCCAAACTGGAGTAGGCGATCGCCTTGTAACCAAAAATCGGTTTACGAGCATGGGTTGAAATAACCTCAGACATAATACCGAAAATCGGCAAAATCATCAGGTAAACCGCCGGATGGGAGTAAAACCAGAATAAGTGCTGATAAACGACGATATCGCCCCCCATTTCCGGGCGGAAAAAGCCCGTACCAAAGTTGATATCAAATAACAACAAGGTTAAGCCAATGGCTAAAACCGGGGTAGAGAACAACGCCAAGGCCGAAGTTGCGATCATCGCCCAACAAAATAGCGGCATTTCATCCCACTTCATCGAGGGAGTCCGCATTTTGAAGATTGTGACGAGAAAGTTAATCGCCCCCAAAATTGAGGAAGTCCCGACAAAGACAATCGAAAGAATCCAAAAGGATTGACCGAGATTGTTGGTGATTAAACTCAAGGGGGGATAAGCTGTCCAACCCGATTGTGCGCCGCCGAAATACAGGCTCACGCCCATCAGCAAGGCTGCCACGGGGTTCAGCCAAAAGGAAATGGCATTAAGGTTCGGAAACGCCATATCCTTGGCCCCAATCATCAAGGGAACGAGATAGTTCCCAAACCCCCCAATCGCCGCCGGGACAATCCAAAAGAAGATCATCATCGTGCCGTGATTGGTCAGCAGGGTGTTGTAAACGTTGGGATCGAGGAGATCGGAATCGGGGGTATAGAGTTCGGCCCGCAAGAACAAGGCCATGACCCCGGCGATCAGGTAGAAAATGAACGAGAAAACGAGATACTGAATCCCAATGACTTTGTGATCGGTGTTGTACCAAAAGTAGTGATACCAACTCCAGGCTTCTGGATGTTGATGAGCGCCGTTGATTTGGCTATCAATGGGAATTTGTGCTTGTGCCATAAGTGCAAATTACTTTTGCGGTTTTCGAGAAAAATTAATAATGTAGTGTCGTGACACATCTTAAACGGTGGGTTACGGCGGATTGCCCGAATTACAGTCATAGCCTAAGTTTCAGCCGCCTAACCCACCCTACTGTAATGCACATTTTTAGCTGTGTCACGGCAGTAGAGAGCCAACAAGAAAAGCCGAAATTAAGAATTTAAGGCTGAATTTGGGCTAAAACATCAGCGTTGATGCCCATTTCTTTGGCGTAAGGTTCGAGATAATCAGAATCGCTCAGGTCTTGGGGGTTTACAGCTACCGTGGGCTGATCTGTCCCCGTCGCGACGCGGTTTTCTGTTAACCAAGCTTCATATTCGTTGGGTTCGTGAATGATGATTTGCGATCGCATCGCACCATGATACGCCCCACATAGTTCCGCACAGACAATGGGATAAGTCCCAGTGTGAGTAGCGGTAAAGCGCAGTTGTGACATTTGGCCAGGAAGGGCATCTTGTTTGATGCGAAACTGCGGTAACCAAAACGAGTGAATGACATCTTTGGCTTCGATGTTCAGTTGCACATCTTTTCCGGCAGGAACGTGCAGTTCTCCAGAGGTGATGTTGTCGCCGGGGTAGTTAAACAGCCAGGCGTATTGTAAGCCCGTGACGTTGATGACCACTTCGGCGGGGTTATTCACATCTTGGGGAGATGCGCCGATGCCATAATCAGGACGAGTTTTCGGCGCTTGCTCGATTGCTTCTTCGATGCCTGCTTGACCGATGAGAGGGGCGCTGACATCGCGATCGATTAAACTGGCAATTTCAACGCTGTGATGCTGGTGATGCGCCATTTGCGGGCCGCCAGAGGTATCGAAGCCCCCCATTTGGTTATAGACTTCGACACTGTAAATGCCTAAGCCAATCACGATAAAGGCAGGAATCGCAGTCCAAAAGATTTCGAGGGGAAAGTTGCCTTTTACGGGTTCGCTGTCGGTTTCGTCTTCCCCTCTGTGACGAAATCTAATCAGCGAGTAAACGATCGCCCCTTCGACGATCAAGAATAACGCCGTGGCAATGGTAGCCATGACGGTAAACAAGTCATCTACCAAGGGGGCTTGTTCGGAGATTTGTTCGGGTAGGAGGTTGTTGTTCTGACCGTACCAGAAGCTAATCACCGCCACAACCAAACCAATGGTTAAGGCAATTAATGAACCAGGTACTGTTTCTTTTTCTTTAGCCATATTTTTGTAGATTTGTGTATTTGCGGTATTACGGGTCTACAACAATTATCGATCGAAACACTAAATCTCGGGTTTCTGCTCAAGTCACTGGTTTTTTTTAAGATACTGAGAAGAATTTAGTGTCGAATGTTACCGTTGTTTGTAAAACTTAACTAAAGCTTAAGGCTTGTAATATTGACTACAAGCGCATTGTAGACAATAGCAATTTGTAACGTTGGGCGATCGCAACATAACTTTACACAGTTTTGCTTGAAGCTTTGGTCAGTTTATGCTGAAACGGCGATCCAGTTTCCTTGGCTGCAAAAAAAGAAATGCTGCCGGGATAATTGCTGTTTTTACGACGATTTTCCGCAGTTATGGCGAACGACTCTGACCGCAACCCGTTAGAATTTAAAGCAAGTCCGGCGATCCCCCACTGAATTGGGGAAGACTCCGAACCTCTGATATTTAATAAATTGACAACTATATCAATGAAAACTGTAAAACAAGAAATTAGTTTGCTATTAAATAATTTGCCAGATGATTGTTCTCTAGAGGAAGTTCAGTATCATATTTATGTTCTAGAAAAAGTCCGGCAGGCGTTAGACGTAGCAGATCGAGATCGAACTTTGTCCCAAGATGAGGCAGAAAACTTGTTGAGTAAATGGTTGATCAAGTAGTTTGGTCGAGGAAAGCAGTAGAGGATGTTGACGCGATCGCCACTTATATTGGGCGAGACTCAGCATCCTACGCTGCTGCCGTCGTGCAGAAAATTCTCAATGTGACTCAAGCGTTAAGTCAATCCCATCACCAAGGAGAGGCGATCGCGGAATTTGGCGATCCTACCTTGCGGGAAAAATACGCTTATTGTTATCGCATTGTCTACCGCCACCAAGAAAACAAAATCACGATCGCGGCGGTGGTTCACGATCAAAAACTACTCCAATTTCAATAGTAGGAGCTATTTTAGTTATCAGCTATTAAGGGGCAGTCGGCAGTCGGCAGTAGGGGGCAGTGGGGATGAATACCCCTCCAAAGGGATCAGAAACTTTGGCCTGTAGGGTAAAATCAAAGGCTAAAAGCCATACTATATCTAGGTTTTAGCCCCAAAAAGCGAATTTAACATTTCGAGTTGTCAGTTGTTAGTGACTAGCGCGGCCAAGTTGTTTTTTTGAAATGAGGAGGACTTGCTTTTTCATTGAGTTGAAAAAGCCGGAGATTGGTTCCCCCTAATTCTGGGTTAAATTTGCAAACTAAACACATCCGCGAAAATTTCTGTTTCGGAAATGCGGCGGCGATCGCTAGGGGAATCATAGACCACTAACAAAGCATTATCCTGTCCCAAACAAGGATATAAAGTCAACCCTTCTGCATGATCGTTACCGAGGGTAAAGGGTAGGTTAAACATTGTCGTTAGATGGTCTTCTTCTTGGGAATTAATCGTGTCTTCATCCACTTTTAAGACATCTTGCCACACAAACACTTCCATAGCCCCTTCTAAACTCATGGTTGGCCCGGCTAAAATAATTAAATCATCGTGATAAAAACACAACTCACGAATCCCCAAACCATTGAGATCGAAGAAATGTTTGCGGTATTTACGATTGTCTTTGCCAATTTCTTTGAGGGTTAAAACTCCCGGCTCTTTTTCTTTTTCAATCAGTTCGATTTCAATAATAACCGCCCATCCTCGCAAAACCGGGCCGCGCAATCCTAGGAAAACGCGATTTTTATGAACGACAATGCCTTCAATGTCTAAGCCATTATCTTTAGAGGGAATTTCGGCTTTTAAAAACTGCGATAAATGTTCATCTTCCTGTAGCGCTGCCAGTAAAACATTGCCGTGTTTTTCATCTTTTTCTAACAGGGCGGCGGTCATTTTGCTGTTATCCCCATCGGCCCAATCGCAAGTTTTAAATAACTCCCCTTCAATCACAGGAACTCTTGC
Source organism: filamentous cyanobacterium ESFC-1 (assembly GCA_000380225.1). Lineage (GTDB taxonomy): Bacteria > Cyanobacteriota > Cyanobacteriia > Cyanobacteriales > Spirulinaceae > Jaaginema. Next base: position 5,124,782 of record KB904821.1, on the reverse strand, counting down.
CAATAAAAAACGATTAGCATCATAAGCAATTGTCGCTAATCGTTTGAGGTCTTTTTTGGTTCCCTTACCTTTTGGCTTTTTGCGCTTGCTACTTTGAGACCCCGTAAGCCATAAATAGCCCTCACTATAATCCATCCCCTCGATATCGATTTCATCTTTATCGTCAAACATATCTAAATAGTTTTTGAGATTGAAAGATGTTTGTTCGCCATAAATATTTGGTGCGATGGGGCTTAAGCGTTCGAGGGTTAAAAGTTCATCAGAACCAATCCATAAATGGCCACTTGGGGTCAGAGAAACGGCGGAAATATCCGATAATAAATCTTCTTTTCCTTTTTGAAATTTCATTAAAACGCGGCTTAAGAAAAAGTATTCTTGCATTAGGTTTAATTTTTAAGATAAATTTCGTCAATCATTAAAATGGGCTGGGCTATATAATCCGCTTCGAGTTCGCGCATCAAAGTCAAATCTGAGCCTAAATTATATTCTTGTTCGAGTTCGAGAACGACAAAAGGACGAATCCTACCTGTCACGACAATGGTTTGTTGTTCTTGTAAACGGGAAAATTCCTCGCGATCGCTCGCTACTAATAAATCTGTACCGCCATATAATTGTTCTTCGGCGATGGTAAAAAAGTTGTGTCCTAGAATGTCTGCTACTCGACCTTCAATAACAACAAATTTATCGTAATACCAATCAGGATACTGGGTGATATCTCCGGCTGAAGGCGCGATCGCCATCGAGGTAGCAATTACCACCGGAAACGTCTCATAATCCACATACAAATCCCGGTCAAAATCAAACCCATCAACCGCATTTCTTTCGGCTTCGAGGGTCGCAATTTCTAACCGTCTTACCTCTCCAGTTACTTGCAAATCGGTGTACTCGTAACGTCGTTCGGGTAGGGGGCCGCCTGTGGCGTTAATAATTAAAATGTTTTTGCCCGTGAGTAAGGGTTCCCCCTGCATCCAAAAGTTACCATCGGGCAAAGTGCGGATCACACTGCCGCGAATTGTGACAGTTTCTCCGAGGAATTCGTCTACTTGGTTTGGTAAAACTTCATGGGTAACGGGGGAAATTTCAGTTTGCGCGATCGCGACCGGAGAAACAGTAGCGCTGCCAAACATTAGACCCAGAAAACCGCCCCAAAATCTTAGGGATGAGGAAGAAAATCGCAAAATAAAAATAATCTAAAAACTAAATTTAGACTCAATCGGATGGACTTTCATGCAAGCTTCTCAGAATCATCAAACATGGCGTTTGAGGTTTAAAACCAGACCGACTCAAAACCAAATTCTAGGCAGCAATGGCCGTCCTACACCCTATCGGTACAGCCAAGTTAGCCCGTTTTTCCAACCCAATTGAGTATTAGCTTTCATTTTGCTCAAAAATTGCTATTTCTCCTCTACCTAGTGGCTGAAGTTTCCCGAAAAATCCCCTCCACCTCCGAGCCTCGCGATCGCGCTCATGCCATAATGGGCTGAAGTTTCCCCACTGCCTCAAACCAGCGTAGGATTAGTGGGTTTGACTGTATTGCGCTTGGGGCATTTGATTCGGGAAAATGTGAAATTAATTAATATCTTTAAATCGCTCATGTCGGATTTACCCCAACTTAGCTTTGACGTAGTGACCGTTGATGCCACAGGTCAAGAAAAAGAACGACATCAAGGCCATGCTTTCTGTCGAGTCGAAACCCTAGACGAGAATACCACCCTAGAACTGATCCGCATTCGGGCAGGAAACTTTCTCATGGGGGCCGATCGCAGTGAATTAGGATGGCGAAAAAGTCAAGCGCCCCAACATCCCGTAACCTTGGCTGAATTTTGGTTGTCTCAGTCTCCAATTACCCAAGCACAGTGGCAAGCGATCGCGCAGTTACCGAAAATCAATATTCCCCTTAATCCTCAACCATCCTGCTTTGAGGGTCGCGATCGCCCCGTCGAGCAAATTACCTGGTACGAAGCCGTCGAATTTTGCGATCGCCTCGCCCGTCATTGCGATCGCCCCTACCGCCTTCCCAGCGAAGCCGAATGGGAATATGCAGCCCGCGCTCAAACCACCACCCCCTTTCACTTTGGCCCCACCATCACCACCGACCTAGCCAACTACTCCGGCGTAAGTTGGGAATACGACGGTAAAATCTGCTCCCTGGGACATTACGGCGACGGCCCCGAAGGCGAAGACCGCCGCGAAACCACTTCAACCGGCTTTTTTCAAGTCGCCAATGCCTTTGGCTTGTATGACGTTCACGGCTTGGTGCGGGAGTGGTGCGCCGATGAATGGCACGACAACTACAACGAAGCCCCCGCCGATGGTTCGGCCTGGACAAGTGCGACAACAACCGCACAACGGGTTCTCCGGGGCGGTTCGTGGAATACCGGGCCAAAACTCTGTCGCAGTGCTTACCGCACTCGCTTCGACCCCCATGCCAGTTTGTATGATATTGGCTTTCGGGTTGCTTG
>KB904821.1:4949158-5122220 GCA_000380225.1 filamentous cyanobacterium ESFC-1 | reverse complement strand
TGTTGGTTGTTGGTTGTTGGTTGTTGGTTGTTGGTTGTTGGTTGTTGGTTGTTGGTTGTTGGTTGTTGGTAATTTCTTCCCACTCCTCCCCCTCTGGGCGGGGAAAAGAGCGCCCCTACACGCCCACAGCAAAGCTGCCTACTGCCTACTGCCCAAAAAAACTGAAAACGAATAACCCCTAAGAAAAACTCGCTCCCCGCTCTTGTAAACTGGCCTTGAGGCTATCTGTGACCCCCACATTATCTGCAAACTGCGCTCCTTCAACTTGGGCGTGACTCAAATTGGCTTGACTCAAATTCGCCCCTTGTAAGTTAGCCCCCCGCAGATCGGCATCGGCTAGATTGGCTAAAGCTAAACTGGCCCGTTGTAAATCGCTGTAGCTCAAATTGGCATTTTCGAGGTAAGCCCCGCTTAAATCGGCTCCTCGCAAATTGGTACTGTACAGGTTAGCTTCGCTCAAATCGCCGTCGCACAGTTCCGCCCCTCGACAGTTAGCCAGGGAGAGGTTAGCCCCACTCAGGTTGATTTCGTCTACGATAATGCCCCGTAAGTTACCCCCAGCGAAGTCGGTTTTGGGGTCGAGGTTGGCCGCGGCGGCTAATTCTAGAAAACTGGCATTTTTGGCTTGGCTAATTTGGTCGATTTGCTTTTGGAGTTGGGTAAAATCGGCGGTGGGTGGCGTTGAGTCGTCTGGGGGTGGGGTGGGGGATGAAGTAACTCGGCTGAGGGGTTGGGCAAAATAATGCTGCATCAAAGCGAAAACCACCAAGCGTTCGAGAATGGCGTGTTGGTTGGGGCTAATGTCGTATTTCCAGAGGTTTTCTGCATCCGTTAGCATGACTTGATGCGATCGCACCCCGAAGCCAGCTTCAAAACGATCGGGGTGTTTCAGGGTAGCCAGAGGCAGGGGTTCGAGATCGCCTTGTAAAAGCGGTTGACTGCCTTGCAGCGAAAATATCCAAGTGGGCTTTGCGGCTGCGTCTGAGCGCACCATGAGGGTAGGAGAGGCTTGATTTTTGGCACTAACGAGGGTGACTTGGTGATGGGAACGGCGATCGCTCAGTGGGATGGTATTCCCCTCGCAATCGAGATGCAGTTGGCCGCCTTTGAGGCCAAATTTAATTCGTCCTTGACCCAAGGATTGCCATTGCTGGTCAAATTTCAAGCTGCAATAAAGCTGACTGCGAGAGGAGTCTGTTTCTAAAGGTTGGGTGGTGAGGTCGAGGCGTAAGCAGTCGGGAAAGCGATTGTGAGAGTATAACTGAAGCATTTTGTAATTTGGCTTATTGATAGTAGGGGAATTTGATTTTGGGTGATAAGTTAACGGATGGACACCTCAAGTCAAAAAACAAACCCCCCTATGAGTATGAGTCGAATTTGGGCGATCGCGATCAATGGATTTCGCGAAGGAATCCGCGCTCGCGCTTTATATTTGATTGCTTTTTTTGCTGTGTTATTTGCCTTGGCGTTACAGATTGTACCGGATGTTTCAGCCACTTATGAAGATAAAATCTTGCTAGATTTGGGCTTGGGGATGATGGGGTTGTTGAGTGCGATCGCGGCGATCGCTCTCGGTGCTAAGACGATTGACCAAGAAATCGAACGACGGACAATTTTGATTTTGGTGGCTAAACCCTTGAGTCGCACCGAGTTGATTGTGGGGAAACATTTGGGTTTGGTTGCTGTGGCTTTGGTGTGGCTTGTGACGATGACAGCAATTTATCTGGTTGGCCTTGGTTGGGTGAATGTGTCTTTTTCGTTTGGGGCGATCGCGCTATCTGTTTTTTATTTACTGCTAGAACTGGGATTGTTAATCGCGGCGGCTTTGGTTTTCAGTGTTTTTACGAGTTCCCTGTTGGCAACCTTGCTGAGTTTCGGTCTGTATCTTGTGGGACATTTTAGCCGCGATCTCTTAGAATTGGGGAAATTAAGCGAAAATTCTGCTTTAGAACAGTTTACTCAGGTTCTATATGTAATTTTACCCGATTTATCTCGCTTGAATTTACGCAATGATGTGGTTTATGGGGTAATGCCCTCTGGCGGCGAAATCGGACTCGATATATTCTATGGTCTGGCTTACACAATCGCTTTATTGGTCGTTGCTGCGGCGATTTTGAGGAGTCGTCAATTTTGAGGGGGTTATTGGCATCTGCGGCAGTCGGGGGAGCTGAATTCTGCCCCAGAAAGCCCGGCCATAAAGATAGCTGATTGGCTCAAAACCCGATTTTGGCTGCATTCTAGCCTGAAAAAGTAGATTTGAGTTGGGAGCGAGACCCCTTCAGAAAATATCAGTAATTTCCCGGTCATCTTTATGAAAACTTGACACTAGCAAGAGGAATCCCCCTTTATACTGGAGATAAACCAAAATACTGAAACATCAACAAAAGTAGCGTGTCAGTTTTTTTGTCACCGCTACCAGGGGGCTGTCTGGGGCGATCGCCGCCGAATCGGGTAGGAAATCTCGGTGTGAGGATTGGGGCTAAATTTAAAAGCGACTCTCTTGAGAATGACTCGGAATTTTAGCTTGAGGTATTTTCCCGTTCGAGTTAAGTTGGCTCATCTCAAAAGCTTGAGAGGCTGACACGATTGTCAAAAACCGCCCTTATAAACTTCTCAAAACAACTTATTATTAAACACAGTGGCTCATTTTATAAATCGTCCTATTTCTTTGGCAGAAACCTCTGAAAACCTATTCAATTGGTTGGCACAATGGTTTTTCAAAAGTAGCACTTCCTTTCCCCATGACCCAATCGCTTCTGGCTATGGCGATCGCAATTCACCCCATCGTAACTGCTCTATGGATGTAGAGGAAATCGTTCGTACCATCTGGCAACCCCAGAGTTTAGCAGAGCGCTTGCAAACTGCGACTCAAGGGCTATGTCGTGCGCTCGATCTTCACCATAGCTGGATTTTTAGCCCAGATGCGACCCCTATAGCTGCCGCGACTCCCCAAGGGGCGATGGCGGTAACGGCGGCTCAAAATAATGCTTGGCTCAACCAATATTTATTATCTCCCTCTGACTCTTTAAACTTCAAAGAACCCACCCTCATCCAAGAAGTGCAAGATAATGGCTGGGTGGATATCTTGTTGACCGTTCCTTTACGCTATGAAGAAGAAGCCCTAGGACTTTTGTGTTTGCATCGCCGCGATCGCCAAACCCTAGACGCTTGGCCGTCTCATCAACTGTCCTGTATTGAGAGTATTGCCTTGCAATGCGCGATCGCCCTCCACCAAGATCGACTCGACCATCAACTCCGCCGCGCTCAACAACAACAACAGTTAATCGGTCAACTCCACGAACTCCTCAACACCGATCTGAACTTTACTGAAATTTTACAAAAAATGATGCAGTCGATTGGCGAACAATTTGCCGTCGAACGAGTTGTCCTATTGCATTTTGGAGAGGAAACCGTCACCGTCGAACAAGAATGGCGCAAAAACGCGAATATTCCTTCTCTCCTGCAAGAAAATCTGCCCTGCTCCGAATGGCAAGAAATCTTAGCCGAACAAAGTGATTATCAAGTGCGCCGTTATCTTCACATCGAAGATTATCCCCAATATTGCGCCGACAAAACCAAAACCGCCCAAATTCAAAAACACAGTCAAACCACCTCTTTATTAAGCGTTCCTTTATTTCAGGGCGATCGCTTAACCGGGAGTTTAACCCTCGAAACCGTGGAGCGATCGCGCCGCTTTAACCCCAGCGAAATACAACTGCTGATTGGCATTACCTCCCCCATTGCGATCGCCTTCCACAGTTGCCAACGCCTCGAACACCTCGAAATCGAAGTTCAAGCCCGTTCCCGTTCCCTCGAAGCCGCCAACCACGCCAAAAGCGAACTTCTTTCTACCATGAGTCACGAACTACGGACTCCCCTCACCAGCATTATCGGCTTCTCGCGAATGCTCCTCGAACAAATTTATGGCGAACTCAACCTCAAACAAGACCAATACGTTAAAGCCATCTTCACCGCCGGAGAACACCTCCTTTCCCTAATTAACGACCTCCTCGACATCTCCAAAATCGAAGCCGACAAAGAAGAACTCACCCTCGAACCCCTTGCCGTCGAAGAAGTCTGTCTGTCTGCCATGTCCCTTTTACAAGAACAAGCCCACCAAGCCGGCCTCGACCTCAACCTCGAAATTCATCCCGCAGTTACCCTGTGCTACGCAGATCAACGGCGTTTAAAACAAATCCTGGTGAACTTGCTATCAAATGCCATCAAATTTACCGAAGCTGGCTCTGTCACCCTCAAAGTTACCCAACATCACAATACCCTTGATTTCGCCGTGATCGATACCGGAATCGGAATCAAGCCCGAAGACCTCGAAAATCTCTTTCAACCCTTTTATCAAGGCAAAACCCACCGCCACAGCTTACATAAAGGGACAGGACTCGGTTTAGCTTTATCCCGCAAACTCGCCCGCCTACACAACGGCGAATTGACCGTCGAATCTGAGTTAAACCAAGGCAGTTGTTTTACTTTGAAAATTCCCCTCAATCCCCCCCTGGATCATTAAAAATCAAGGTTCAGAACTCCCTGAACCTGGGGATGACGAGCCGCGCTAGTTCCCCAGAACAAAGGACTAAAACACCATACAAGCCCCGATAGTCGCGACAACGGCTTGAGCCAGGGCTTGTAAATGGTAGCCCCCTTCGAGGCCGAACAGGAGGCGATCGCACACTGGATGGATATACTCAACAAAAGCCTTGTAATCTGACGGGTGTAGGGAAATTCCCGCGAGGGGGTCGGCTTGGGTGGCATCATACCCCGCACTCACGATTAGTAAATCCGGGTTAAACTCCTTGAGAAAAGGAACGACTTGCTGCTCAAAGGCGGGTTGATAATCGGCAAAAGTGCTACCGGGATTCATCGGGAGATTGAGAACATTATTGTATTGTCCCGTTTCGCTACTCGCTCCAGTACCGGGATAACAAGGGGATTGATGCAGGGAACAGTAAGCAATATTGGGGTTACTTTCGGTCAGGTATTGAGAGCCGTTACCGTGGTGTACGTCCCAGTCGAGAATGGCCACGCGATTGATAGATTCTTGGGTTAGGGCATAATAGGCCGCGATCGCCGCATTAGAAAACAAACAAAACCCCATACCGGAATGATTTTCGGCGTGATGACCGGGGGGACGGGCTAAAACAAAAGCCGGGGAATGAGCATCTAAAACCCGGTCTATCCCATCCAACCAAGCACTCACAGCCAACAAAGCCACATCATAACTTTGTGGAGAAACCGGAGTATCCATATTCAACAAACCGCCGCCTTCGAGGGCAAGCTGGCGGACTCGCTCGATATAATCGGGACGATGCAGCTTTTCGATCCAGGGCAATACGTCGCGATCGGCCACGGGGGTTGGCTGTTGCCACTCTAGATAATTCGCCCAAGGCGCGTGTTTAAGGGCATCAACAATGGCGGTTAGGCGTTCGGGTCGTTCGGGGTGCGATCGCCCGTTGTCGTGGTCGAGAAAGCGGTCTGAGTAGATAATACAAACCATAATCAAACTTAAGTAAAAATCAGTTTAGGTTTTGCTTAAGTCTAGCGATTTGATTTGGGCTTCGTAACTGTTAATTTTGCTGTTGAGTTCGCGAATGCGACGGGACAGGACGCGGGTAATATTAACGGCAATTTCGGGGGTTTCTTCGATCGCGTCGATCAACTGTAATTGATTGAGGGTCAGACAGTCACAGCCTTCTACTGTGGTCACCGAAGCCGATCGCGGTTCGGCATCAAACAAAGCCATTTCCCCGAAAAATGTACCTTGTTCTAACACCGCCAAGTCGCGATCGCCCACATGAACCCGCACGCGACCCGAAACGACCACATAGAGCGATCGCCCTTCTTCTCCTTGTTCAAAAATATTGTGATCTGCCGGGAATGAAAGTTCGTCCATTGCTGAGGCCAGCTTGACCAAAAATTCATCTCGCAATTCCTGGAAAATCGAGACGCGCCTGATAAATAGTAAGCGATCGAAGCTGCTTAACATAGGAATTTAAAAATCAGCCATAAATTACCTTTTGCCATGGAGGGGTTACTCGCTCGTTGATCCACGCCTTGCCTATTCTTCCTTGACTCAACCGCAATAGCCAACATTGCTCGCGGGTAGATTATTCATTGGATTTTAAGCCGTGGAACTGGAACTAGCGTGGGATTGGGGAAGCAATAAATCCTACGCTCTAATTTTAATTGAGCGTGGCACACATCAACTCTCCGGTCAATCGCTTCATACTACATCATCCCCAATTCAGCTTTGAGGTTATCCACTTGCGCGGCCACAAGCGGGTCTGGGTCATTTCGCAACACCGGGAGTAATTCTAAGCAAGTGCGAGGGCTGGCTTGTTTGAGATAAGCTAATACGGCTTCTCTGGCAAAACTACTCGGATGGCTCAAACAAACTAGCGTCGCTTCTCTCGAAATAGCCCACCGTTGCGATCGCGCCAAATGGAAGCAACAAGCCAATGTCCAATCCGAAAGGAAGTGACGCAATTCTAGCAAACGATTGAGACGGTCTTGGGGAGACATGAATTGGTAGGGAACCAACTCGGCTAAGTCTTTGATGTGTTCTTTGATGGGACGACGTTCGAGAATACGGATTAAAATTTGTTTTTGAGGAATATTCAAAGTGTTGTCGAGAATTTCTAATCCTAGCGCCATATTATTGTCTGAATCCGAATCTAAATTCAGAATTGCCGCTTGAATCGCGCTAAAGGGATATAACAGTTTGAGCAACAAGAAACAGCGATCGATGCTGTCGCTTTGCATTCCTCCTAACGCCGCGATCAGTAAATCCGCTTCCCGACTTGCCAGATCGCTGTTGTTCAAATCCAACGAAGCGGCCAGCAGTTGACCCAGCAGTAACAATTCTTGTTCGATCAATTCCTCAACGCCACTGCGGCCTAAACGTTCTAATACCGCCTCAATGCCAAAATCTCCCTCAATTTTGAGTAAAATCCGCAACAAATTCCGCCGTACCACCCCCCAACTGATCAGAAGTTGCTGAACTAAAACATCCATTGCGGCGGTTGTCCCGATCTCCGCGATCGCGTTTCCGGCGTGGAGGCGCACAAAATCGGGCTTGCGGCGGTCTTCGAGTAATTGAGTCAGTACGGGTAAGGCTTCTTCTCCTAAGCTGATTAGCGCTTGTTTTGCGGCTTCGCGGGTGGATTTGTAATACAGGGCTTTGATCAAGGAAGGGTAATATTCTTGAATGCGCTTGGTCGCGATCGCCCGCAGTAAAGCACAGCGCACTCGGGCCGATTCATCTTGCAGTAAATCGGGAATATAACGCCGCAACAACTCCCCACTGGCTTCGGTTTGTTCGAGGGCTTGGGTTCCGAGGGTGCGATCGCGTTCTCGTCGTGAAGCCAGCATGGCCTCTAAAGTGCGTAACGCCGTGGCTTGTTCGTTCGGTTTCCCCCGACCCAAAATTAACGCCGTGGCAGTCCCGCGCACCACCGCGTCTACCCGTTCGTCGAGATAGGGTTGCAGCGTCCCGGTTTCTAACTGGGGTTGCGCCATCCAGATATACCTCAACGCCAACGCCAGCACTTCTAAACTCGGCTTTTGTTCGATTAAATGCTGCACATCGGCTAAATGTTCCGCATCCGGGAAACGCAGCATAATTTCCATGCTTTCTTTTTGCAATGGAACCGAAAACTGGGTCAAACGGGGGGCGAGAATTTCCCCGGCTGCGGTCGGGTCGATGCGGGATAGCATTTGAATACAAGAACGGCGATCGTCTTCATTTTCCGTATCATTGAGTGCGTCAATAATTGCCCGTTTGAAGGCTTTTAAATTGCTCGTTCCAAACCCCAAGCGGCCCTGTTCGGCACTTTGTACCAACAAGCTGACATAACTCGACCGCAACAGTAAAGCGCTAATCGCCCAACACACCGAAAACAGGACGATCGCGCCAATAAAAATCCCCCCTTGAATTTGCCGGGCGGTTTCGGCTTTCCCGGTGAAGAAAACGCCAATTAAAGCAATAATGCTCCAAATCGTCACCCCCGTCAGACCAATAGAAAGGGGTTCGGCAATTCCCTGGACTTTGGCTTGAACAGCGCTGCGGATTTCGGCGGGAATCGGCTGAAACAAAAACGGCTCAATCCCCGCAATCAGGGTATAGCGCAGCAAATCGTCAAAAAACTTGAGCATCAACGCCCCGAAAAAGAGGATTTGCGTGCTGTTGAGGGCGAACATTCCCGTTATATCCAGGGCGATCGTAAACAGCCCCAAAATGGACAAAGACACGGGCAGAAACATCGCCGCGATAAAGACTCCCAAACGCTCGACAGCGCGGCTAGAGACAAACCATTGGGCAGTGAGTTCGCAAATCCCTAAAATGCCAGAGAATAAGCCTAAAAAGCTGGCTAGTTGGTCGGTTTCTGGGTAAACGCGCTCTAGTTCCCCAAAAAATTGAAACTCCACCAGCAATAGCAAGACCTGACCCAAAATAAAAAAGGCAAAAAGCGGCACAATGTATTTGCGTAGGGTGTTGCTGGTGCGGCGACTGCTGTAATCGGGCTGTAAATCTTCAAATTCCCGCACGGGGGTATCGGGAAAGGCTTGTTTGTAGCGTTTGCTCAAATACAGCAAAACCCCGCCCCCCAGCAAAATCATCAACGCTGCGGCAAATAAGACATTTTCGAGGCCGATCAGAAATAATAAAACGGGTAGGGAAAATCCAGAGATCACATCTCCTAATAACAAGCCACTGGAGACAATGGGATAGGTTCGTTTGATCTCGCGAATATTAAAAAGTTGATTGGCGGTAACTTGGGAGTTGAGGTCGTTGAGGATATCTTCGGCATCCAGCCACAACCGCAGTAAAAAGGCGGTTCCTAGGGCAACTGCACCGTTAAAGGCATCAACTTCGAGGGCGACGCGAAAGAAGATCAACGGGATTGACATAATCAACGCCATGGCCCCAAATACTCGCCGTAACGGGAAATGATTTTGCAGCCAGGTGTATAAAAACCCCAAGCTGGACCCCATGGCGGCACTCGCAATGTAGATCAAGGGCAAACCTTCTGCCCCAAAGCCTTGAAGGAATAGGGCGATCGCGGTTTGTTCGAGCCATAATAACCCGACCGAAGTCATGGTATAAAACACGAACATTAAAAAGGTGCGTTCCCCTTCTTCGGGACGAAGGTTTAAAACCTTGAGGATTTGATTTCTCCAAGCATTGCGACTCCCTCTTACTGTTTTTGATTTCATTTTGGGCTGGCGGCGGTTTTTTAAGTCAGCATAGCAAAAACAAAAAGGAGGAGCGCGATCGCTTTGGAAACGCGATCGCGTTAAGCTGAACAAAAGGGCATTGTAAACATTTTTTAAGCGATCGTGAGTAACTTGAGTCAGTGGCAACAACGCATCGGCCATCAACGGGACTGGATTTGGCGGGGTTGGCAAATTCGCTACAGCTATTTTCACCCTCCCCATTTCTCAAACCAAGCCCCGATTGTGTTTTTACACGGCTTTGGCGCGAGTATCGAACATTGGCGCAATAATATCCCCGTTTTGGGTCAAGAGCGCTCGGTATATGCCCTAGATTTACTCGGTTTTGGGGCTTCCCGTAAATCTAACACCCGCTACACCGTCCATTTATGGGTCGAACAAGTTTATGAATTTTGGCAAACCTTTATTGGACGGCCTGTTATTTTAGTCGGCAATTCCATCGGGTCATTAGTCTGCTTAACCGCCGCGGCCACTTACCCGGACATGGTAGCGGGTATTGCCATGTCGAGCTTGCCTGATGTCACTTTGCGCCAAGCGGCCATTCCCAAGCCCTTACAGCCCGTTGTGAGTGGCATTGAGGGCTTGTTTGGTTCCCGGTTGCTGCTGTCTCCTCTGCTCAAATTTTTACGCCGTCCTGCTACGATTCGCCGTTGGGCTAAACTCGCTTACGCTGAAGAAAAAGCGGTGAATGAGGAGTTAGTCGAAATTTTGAGTTCTCCGGCTTACGATGAGGGGGCAGAAGGCACATTTCAGGCCTTATTTCAAAGTATCCGCCAACCGGATTTTGCCCCGTCAGTCTCCCAGATGTTGCCCCAGCTACAAGTGCCGATTTTGCTGTTGTGGGGTCGTCAAGACCGTATGATCCCTTTTGCCCTCGCCGAGCAGTTTATGCCTCTCAACCCCCGTTTAAAGTTCATAGAACTCGATCCGGCGGGTCACTGTCCCCACGATGAATGCCCCGATCGCTTCAACGAGATTTTACAGGCTTGGCTGCAAGAATTTTGAGTAGTCCTTGGTTGTTTGTTGTTTGTTGTTTGTTATTGGTTATTGGTTATTGGTTATTGGGCGGGGAAACCCCGCCCCTACACACCGATTGCCGATTGCCAATTGCCGATTGCCCAAAAACCACTGCCCACTGCCCACTGCCCACTGCCTAAGACCTACTGCCCACTGCCCCTCAATAACAAACATAGTAGCCAAATGGCCAATTTCCAGACAAAATAAGATGCAATCCTAACTTCAACGCCCGAACCAGACTGGAAACAGATTTTAGAAAAATAATGAACGACCAGCAAACAAATGTTAATTCCGGTTTTGGCAATATTGACCAAATCCGAGAGATTCTTTTTGGTTCCCAACTGCAAACCTTTAATAACCGCATTGAGGCTTTAGAGGGAACTGTGAAAACCCTGCAAGCGGATACTGACAGCCGTTTGCGGGAACTGCAAAACCAAAGTAATGAGCGCCTGGATAAAGTTCAGCAAGCTTTCTCGGCAGAATTGCAAAACGCGGTGTCGTCTTTGAGTGCAGAAATTCAGTCTTTACGCAGTCATCACGAAGAAGATTCTGGGGAAGTCAGCCAAAATCTCGACCGTCTCAGCAAGCGTTTATCGACGAATATAGCCACTCTCGATGAGACGATAGACAAGCAATCGCGATCGCTCCGGGATGATTTATTATCGAGTCACCGCAGACTGCAAAATGACTTACTCAACCTCCGTCAACAGTTGTTTGAGGATGTAGAAAAGCGCCTGAGTGACCTGACGGGGGCAAAACTGGCCCGCGAAGATATGGCGGATTTGCTGTTTGAGTTGGCTTTGAAAATCAAAGGTACTAATTTAAATGCTGCTGCTGAGGGTGAAGCCCAAACGCCCTATTTGTTGCCAGAAGAAAAGACAGAGGAGCAAGAATAGCAACGGGGTTGAGTCTTTTTTAGGGCTTAGGGACGCGATCGCCCCAGATTACTACCATCAACTCAACCATGGCCAAAAAGGCAAAAACGCGAAAACCGGGCGAGCCAATTTTAGCGACTTTTTTAATCGCTGATGAAGTTTGGCAGCAATTTCAGGCTAAAGCCCAATCGGAGGGCAAAACCGCAGCAAATGTTTTAATGGCATTTGTCGAAAATTATCTGGTTCATTCTGCCCCAGAATCACAGCCAACAGAAGCCCTCGCTGCCCAAATCGAGTCCACAATCGATCGCAAAATGGCTGAAGTGGAAAATGTGCTTGACCAACTCCAAAACCACCTCAGCGACCTGGATTGCCGCCTAGAGCGCATTGAAAAGACCTTAACCTCAACAAACCCCTCAACCCCTCAAAACCCCTCTCAAATCATCGATATCGACGCGATCGCGGTGGAATTTTTGACCCCAGACTCTCCTACACCTCGCGATTCAGCCTTGACCCCGCCGGAAATTGGACTCACCGAAAAAGCCTTGTGTGAAGAATTTGGCATTAATCCCCTCAATATCCGCCGCAACGCCCAAATTCGGGGACTTTCCCACCAAGCTTATCTCCATCAGTTGACGGGCTGGTTTTATCGCAATGGCTTATATTACTCGGCTTGACAACTCCCCACTTGGTTGGGATAGGGATAAGCGCGTTAATTTGGCGGGAGCGATCTTGTCCAAAAACGTAATATTGGGCAGGGAAACCCTGCCCCTACACATACGCAAGAAACGTAAGATTGGGCAGGGAAACCCTGCCCCTACGCATACGCAAGACTTGACAAAAATGCCACAACTTGGCGACGGGGGATTATTCCTCTTACTTTTCACTCCGATTGGCTTTCCCGTCGCTTTTGGTGATGGTGAGAAAATTCTAATAAAGTTTTACATTGCTGCGCGATCGCCCACAACTCCTGAGTTTCTGTAACGTTTTGTATCGCATTTTGGAGTTGCGCGATCGCGTCTTCTCGTTGCTCTTGACCCGGAATTTCCCCCACCACCGCCATAATTTGCGGATGTGCGGTCTTATCCACCGTTTCCACCCCACAGACGAGGGATTCGTGTAACTTTTCTCCCGGTCGCAACCCCATAATCTGAATCGGGATATCTATATTCGGCGTAAATCCCGCCAAATAAATCATCTGCTCGGCCAAATCGTAAATCCGCACCGGCTCCCCCATATCCAAAATCAGGGTTTGACCCGACTTTCCCACCGCCAAACTCTGAATCACCAACTGGGACGCTTCCGGGGTGGTCATAAAATATCGGGTCATCTTAGCATCCGTCACCGTCACCGGGCCACCCCTGGCGATTTGCTCCCGAAAAATCGGCACCACACTACCGCGACTGCCCAACACATTACCAAACCGCACCACCAAAAAGCGAGTATTTCCCGCCTGAGCCTGCGCTTTCACCAGCAATTCCGCCAAGCGCTTGCTCAAACCCATAAAATTACAGGGATCCACCGCCTTATCCGTCGAAATCATCACAAAGGTCTTCACCCCATACTCGCAAGCCAACGCCGCCAAACCCGCCGAAGCCAAACTGTTGTTGTGTAAAGCCTCCGTGGGATTGTGCTGCATCAGGGGAACGTGCTTGTGAGCCGCCGCATGAAAGATAACATCCGGCTTCCAGGTTTTCAGCACCCACTTCAGGCGCTCTCGATGGCGAATATCGGCAATAATCGGCGTTACCTCAACTCCCGGAAATTGACGCTGTAGCCCCCGCTCGATGTGAAAGATACTATTCTCCCCTCGACCGAGTAACAAGAGCCTCTGAGGGGCTAATCGGGCTAACTGACGGCAGATTTCCGAGCCGATCGTCCCCCCCGCTCCCGTCACCAAAACCGTGCGCTGATAAATTTGTTCGCTGGCCGAGGGGAAAGGACTATCGAACTCCTGGGCAAAATCCAGGTGAATTTCCGCTCGCCCCAGAATGTCCTGTATCTGGATTTCGCGGGCTTGGGGGGTGAGAGAGCGATCGCGCAGTAACTCGGTGTGTCCTGGCAAAATTTTGAGCCGTAGAGACGTTCCTTGAGCCAGGTTGACAATGCGGCGAATTTGCTCGGCGGTGGCAGAGGGCATCGAGATTAAGGCTTCGTTGACTTGATGGTAGCGGGCAATTTCGACCAACTGCTCCGTCACTCCCAGTACCTTCACCCCTTCTACCGTCCGTCCTACTTTGGTGCGATCGTCATCCACAAACCCCACAATCTCCAGATTCAACTGGGGATTTTGCCGCACCTCTTGTACAATCAGCGATCCCGCCTGGCCTGCCCCAATCAACAAGACTCGCTGCAACGGCTGAGGACTGCGCCGACTCCGCCGCCAAAACGGTTGCTGTACCGACCGCCGACGGGCATACCGCATCGCCACCATCCCCATCAAACAAAAGCACCAGTCAATCACCGCCACTCCCAAGGGTACGCCCACAAACCCCGGCACAAATCGCGGTAAAATCAAGCGCGTCAGCACCAGCACAAACAAGGAGTAGAAACTAACGGCATTGAGCAAGCGAATCAGGTCTTTTAGCCCAAATAACCGCCAAACCTGCTGATATAACCCAAAGAGCGAATGAATTAACAAACGCCCTGGAATCGCCAGCAGAGGCAGAATGATGGCTAAATTTTGATAAGACGGTTCGACATAGCCTTCAAAGCGAATCAGAAACGCCAAACTAAACGCCGACCAAGCCACAAAGCTATCCAAGCCCAACTGGGCGAGTCGGTAAACTGAGGGGAGCGGGATTCGTTTGGTCATGTAAAGTCGCGATCGCAATCAATTCCTACAAACTGTACAGCATCTTCACTTCTTACGCTATTGCGTCAGCTTGTCCGGCTTTTGGGCTTCTAGTTCCGCTTTGATTCTGGGAATTTGCTCGCGAATAATCGCTGCCAACACCGCCACCATAAAGCCCGCAATCAGGGAAAGGATGGTCATTTGGAGGGGCGATCGCGCCACTTGCTGAACCTCTGATTCTTCTAGGATTTCGATTGATAAAACTTCTTCGCGCAACTCCTCTAGGTCTTGTAAACCCTGTTCTAGATACTCGCGATCGATTTCTAAACTAGCCCGCGTAGTAGCAAGACTCGCTCGCTGATTCTCTAGTCCGATCAGCCGAGCTTCTTCTGTAGGGGGAACTTGAGCGATTTGGGCTTCCATACTCTCTATAAGTTTTTCGTACCGTTCTAGAGATATATCAGTTGCGACTAATGACTTTTCGAGAGTTCTCTCTAGTGGTTCTTGTAAGTCAAGTTCAAGCTGGCTCAGAACTTGCGGCATAATTTCATCTAAATTTGACGCACCAGGAGTATCGAACGTCACTGCAATTTCTTGAGTTGTGGTATCGTATGTTGCTTGAGGCGTTACTGCTTCAAAAGTCTGGTCTTGTACCGACTCTACTGCCAGTGCGCCTATTTCTGCCACTGCAATACCCGGAAGTGCCACCGAACCCACAGTAAGGGAGTTAGGCTCTACTAACAAAGTCACTTGTTTCTGGTATGATTTTGGTTTAGAAAATGAGTAGAGGAGCGCGATCGCGGTCAATCCTATCGTTATTACACCAATAAACCGCCAGTTGCGTCCGAAAAAGCGAATAATATCAATTAAAGAAATTTCATCTTCTTCTGAGGGGATTTGTGAAACTTCTGCTTCTCGTGCCATATCTATAACTGTACAGAAACTCTAATAAATTTAGTGCTTAATAGCATACAGTAATTCCGGGAAGTACGAGAGGTACAAAGACTAATGAATCATCTTTTACAAGCTTTAAAAGAAAAAATACGCGATCGCACCGCCAAGGTTTGCGTAGTCGGTTTGGGATATGTTGGTTTACCCTTTGCAGTAGAAAAAGCCAAAGTTGGATTTTCAGTTTTAGGAATTGAGCAAAATCCCCAACGAGTTGCCTTGGTTAATCAGGGAGATAGCTATATTACTGATGTTGATTCTCAAAGTTTACAGCAAGTTATTCGATCGGGAAATCTTACCGCCACAACTGATTTTTCTTTCGTCTCTAAAATGGACGCAATTGTCATTTGTGTTCCCACACCTTTAACCAAAAACTTGACCCCAGACTTAAGTTATGTCGAAAGCGTAACCCAAAAAATTGCTGAATATTTACAACCCGGTCAGTTTATCACTTTAGAATCGACTACTTATCCAGGAACAACTGACGAAATTTTACGACCAATCTTAGAAAATATTAGTGGTTTCAAGCAAGGTCAAGACTTTTTTCTCGCTCATTCCCCCGAACGAGTCGATCCTGGAAATCAACGCTATACTACCAAAAATACGAACAAAGTGGTCGGCGCTTCTGACCCAGCATCCTTGGAAGTTGCGACATTATTTTACTCTCAAACCATTGAACAAATTGTTCCTGTTAGTAGTGCTAAAGCTGCTGAATTGGTCAAGGTTTTTGAGAATACCTTCCGCGCTGTTAATATTGCCTTAGTGAATGAGTTGGCTTTACTGTGCGATCGCATGAAGTTAGATGTTTGGGAAGTGTTAGATGCTGCTAATACTAAACCCTTTGGGATTATGCCTTTTTATCCCGGGCCAGGGGTGGGGGGGCATTGTATTCCATTAGACCCTCATTACCTCGAATGGAAAGCCAAAGAGTTTAACTTTGAAACCCGCTTTATTGCCCTAGCTGGCGAAATTAATCGCCGGATGCCAGAATTTGTTCGCCAAAAAACCTGGCGTGTTTTGAACGATGTGGGAGTTGCCCCTTCTCAATCTCATGTTCTCATGATTGGAGTTGCCTACAAAAAGAATTTGGGTGATTGGCGAGAATCTCCGGCTATTCGTATTATTGAATTTTTGCAAGCAGATGGCGTAACTTTAACTTATCACGACCCCTTTGTGTCCGAGATTCAGGTCAAAGCCAAAACATTCTACTCCCAAGACTTGACTGAGGAATTGATTGCTCAAGCCGATTTAGTCATTATCACAACAGACCACAGTCAAATTGATTATGTCAACCTTGTGCAGAAAGCCAAAGCCGTGTTAGATACAAGAGGTGTAACGCGTCATTTGGACTGTGACCGAACCAAGGTGACTTTATTGTGAAGCAAGTTATTGTTGTGGGAGCAGGGAATTGGGGAAAAAACCTCATTCGCAATTTTTACCAGTTAGATGCTCTGGCTGGGGTAGCAGAAGTGAATCCCCAGTTGCGAGATGCTGTAGCCGAGCAATATCCCAATATTCCCCTTTTTACGAATTACGAACAGGCGTTAGCCAGTGAAACTCCAGCTATTGTTTTAGCAACTCCTGCCCCTACTCATTTTAAGTTCGCTTTAGCTGCTTTAGAAGCAGGAAAGGATGTATTTGTCGAGAAGCCAATGACGCTGAAAACCTCAGAAGCGCGACAATTGGCAGAATACGCAGAACAGGAATCTCGGATTCTGATGGTAGGTCATTTATTACTCTATCAACCTGCCATTCGCTGGATGCGAGAATATTTGGCGAGTGGGAAAGCCGGAAAGGTTTATCATGTAGCAACCCAACGGGTGAAATTAGGCCGAGTTCGTCGGGAAGAGAATGTTTGGTGGTCGTTTGCACCTCATGATGTTTCAGTCGTCTTAGACTTATTGGGAAATCCGTCTTTAAAACAGGTACAAGCACAGGGACAGGCTTTTTTACAACCTCAGATTGAGGATAATGTTCATGTTGATTTACAGTTTGAAAGTGGGCAAACGGGACATCTCCATTGTTCTTGGTACTGGCCGGAGTTAAAGCGAACTACAACGGTGATTGCGGAAAAGCAAATGTTGGTGTATGACGAGGTATCCCAGCAGGTGACGGTTTATGACAAGGGAGTCTATGAAGATTTGAGTAACCGAGATGAAGGAAGTTGGAGTCCTGATGTGGCTGAATCTGAGCCGTTGAAACTAGAATGCGAGCATTTTTTACAGTGTTTAGCAACTCGGCAAACTCCTCTTTCTGACGGTTGGAATGGGGTAGCTGTTGTAGAAATTTTGGAACAAGCCCAGGCGTTGTTACTGTAGAGCGAAATTATGAATCTACCAGCAGAATACGATCTTGATTTTTATGCTTGGATTGCTAAAAATGTAGAGTTATTGCGGAGTGGGCATCTTACTGAAATTGATGCGGAGCATATTGCCGAAGAGCTAGAAAGTATGGGGAAACGCGACCTCCGTCAACTTCGTAGTCGCTTACAAGTTTTGGTAATGCACCTACTCAAGTGGCAATATCAACCCGAAAAGCAAAGTAAAAGTTGGCTTTCAACAATTGCTTACCAACGGGATGAAATTGAAGCTTTATTGTTGGATAGTCCAAGTTTAAGGGGGAAGTTGACCCAGGGACTAGATATTATCTATCCTAAAGCGGTGCAAGATGCTTCTCTCGAAACAGGACTGCCTGAGACAACCTTTCCTTCGTCCTGTCTTTTTACAATAGACGAGATTTTAGATCGCGGTTTTCTACCAGAATAAGGCGTTAAGGAGACTTTTAGGTGGCTGATTATTTTGTGCATGAGTCTGCTTATGTGGATGAAGGGGCAGAGATTGGCAAGGGAACGAAGATTTGGCATTTTAGTCATGTCATGGGAAAAGCTAGACTTGGACAGCATTGCATTTTAGGTCAAAATGTCTTTGTGGCGAATCAGGTAACAGTTGGTAATTTCTGTAAAATCCAGAATAATGTCTCGCTTTATGAAGGAATTATTTTAGAGGATTATGTGTTTTGCGGGCCTTCTATGGTGTTTACTAATGTGAAAACCCCTCGCTGTGAGTTTCCCCGCAATACCAGTGATGATTATTTCACAACTTTGGTCAAGCGAGGAGCCAGCATTGGGGCTAATGCTACGATTGTCTGTGGTATAACGCTCCATGAAGGGGCATTTGTCGCGGCTGGCGCTGTGGTTACCAAAAATGTGCCAGCGTATGCGATAGTAGCAGGAGTTCCTGCTAAGATTATTGGCTGGATGAGTGCTTATGGAGATGTTTTGGTGTTTAATACCAAGGGTTATGCGACCGATTCTCAAGGCGTGATGTATCGAAAGACGAATGATGATTGTGTCCAAAAGCTGGATAGTGCAAGATGAGTCCCGTTAATATTCCTGTTTTAGACTTAAAACCCCAGTACGAGCAGATTAAGGATGAAATCCAGGCTGCCATTAATCGGGTACTGGAATCCGGTCGCTTTATTATGGGGCCAGATGTCAAGTTGTTTGAGCAGGAGGTGGCTGATTACCTGGGAGTCAAACACGCCATTGGCGTTAATTCGGGAACTGATGCTTTGGTCATTGGGTTACGGGCAGTTGGTATTGGGGAAGGGGATGAGGTGATTACCACACCCTTTTCTTTTTTTGCCACGGCAGAGTCGATTAGTAATGTGGGTGCAACTCCTGTTTTTGCCGATATTGACCCCAACAGTTTTAATATAGACCCCAAGGAAATTAGAAGTAAAATTACATCGCGCACAAAGGCAATTATGCCTGTTCATCTCTATGGGCAACCCGCCGCTATGGCCCAGATTATGGAAATTGCTCAAGAGCATGGCTTGAAAGTGATTGAAGATTGCGCTCAATCCTTTGGAGCGAGATATTGGGGAACTTGTTCGTCTTGTGATGGTCGTTGTCAGGAATCCACGCGGGAGTCACTGCGAGGGAAATTCACGGGAACGATTGGGGATGTAGGCGCATTTTCATTCTTTCCCTCCAAAAATTTAGGCGCTTATGGGGATGGAGGTTTAGTCGCGACCAATGATGACCAGGTGGCGGAAATGGCGAGAATGTTGCGGGTGCATGGTGCTAAGAAAAAGTATCACAATGAGATGTTGGGGTATAATTCGCGTCTGGATACATTGCAAGCAGCCATTTTACGGGTAAAGTTACCTTATATAGACCAATGGAATGAGGGACGGCGCAGGGTCGCTCAAGCTTATAATGATTTGCTGGCTGATGTTCCTGGCATTATTACGCCTGAACTTTCTAAAGGCCATGTTTTTCATCAGTACACGATTCGGGTTTTGGAGGGAAAGCGGGATAAGGTAAAGGAATCTTTGGGGGAGCAAGGGATTGGCTCGATGGTTTATTATCCTGTGCCGCAAGACCAGTTGCCTGTTTATCAGGGGCAGTATCCGAAGCTACCTATGAGTGATTTGTTGGGAACTGAGGTGCTAAGTTTACCCATTTGGCCGGAGTTAGAGAAATATACCATTGATTCAATTGTCAAAGTTATTAAACAATTATTGGTTGTAGATAAATAATTCAACTAATAATGATACAAAATGATAAGAACTTGATAAAAAGATAATATTAAACACTTTATGAAAGCAGTGATATTAGCAGGAGGATATGGGACTCGGCTAAGTGAAGAAACCCATCTTAAGCCCAAGCCGATGGTCGAAATTGGCGACCGCCCTATTCTCTGGCACATTATGAAGTGTTACTCAGCTTATGGAGTGAATGATTTTATTGTTTGCTGTGGATATAAGGGATATGTTATCAAAGAATATTTCGCTAATTATTTTCTACATATGTCTGATGTCACCTTTCATATGGATGAAAACCGCATGGAAGTCCATCGTCAACAAGCAGAACCCTGGAAAGTGACATTAGTAGACACAGGGGATGATACTTTAACTGGAGGACGACTGAAACGGATTCAACCTCATATTGGAGATAGCACTTTTTGTTTTACTTATGGCGATGGAGTTGCTGATGTTAATATTAGTGCCTTAATTCAATTTCACCAACAGCAAGGTAGATGGGCAACGTTGACGGCAGTACAACCTCCAGGAAGATATGGATCGCTCAATCTCGCTTCAGATAATACAGTAAGAGCTTTTCAAGAAAAACCGCAGGGTGACAATGCCTGGATCAATGGTGGTTTTTTTATACTAGAACCTCAAGTTTTTGACTTGATCCAAGGAGATCGTACATCTTGGGAAAGCGATCCGTTGCAAGTTCTTGCAAGTAAAAATCAGTTGTCAGCATATAAACATCGCGGGTTTTGGCAGCCAATGGATACCCTGAGAGACAAAAATCATTTAGAATCACTTTGGCAATCGGGTCATGCTCCCTGGAAGGTATGGTAATAAATCCTGAATTTTGGCAGCACAAAAAAGTTTTTATCACGGGTCATACGGGTTTTAAAGGGGGATGGCTGTCGCTTTGGCTGCAACTGTTGGGAGCCGAAGTTTATGGTTATTCTTTATCACCACCCACTCTGCCAAATTTTTACGAAACAGCAAGAGTCGCTAATTTACTCTCAGGTCACACTCTAGGAAATGTCCTAGATGGAGCGACTTTAGGTAAAGCTATCAAATCAATTCAACCGGATGTTGTCTTTCATCTTGCGGCACAGCCGTTGGTTCGTTACTCCTACAAAGCGCCAGTAGAAACTTATGCGGTCAATGTGTTAGGGACAGCAAATTTATTAGAAGCGGTTCGTTCTACTCCCAGCATTCGGGCAGTTGTCAACATTACAACAGATAAGTGCTACGAAAATCGCGAATGGTGTTATCCTTATCGAGAAAACGATCCACTCGGCGGACATGACCCCTACAGTGCAAGTAAAGCTTGTGCTGAGATTGTTACAAAATCTTATCGAGCCAGTTTCTTTACAGCAAGTTTAGATGCAAGTCAGCCCCTGGCTGCGATCGCGACAGCCAGAGCAGGTAATGTGATTGGGGGTGGAGATTGGGCAGAGGCTCGTTTAATTCCAGATTGTATTCAATCCTTGATCCAAAAGAAACCTATTTATTTACGTTATCCTGGCGCAATCCGTCCTTGGCAGCACGTTCTTGAGCCTTTAGCGGGTTATCTGATTCTGGCTCAAAAACTCTGGCTTCAATCTTCTTCCCTCTATGCAGACAGTTGGAATTTTGGCCCCGATCCGGCTAGTGAAGAAACGGTTGAGAAGATTGCACAACAAGTCATTCAATTATGGGGGTCTGGCGAATTGAAAGTCGATCGCGCGAATATTCATCCCCATGAAGCGGGTTTACTTCGTTTAGACACTACCAAAGCCAAGACTTACTTAGGATGGCGATCGCGTTTGTCGTTACCTGAAGCCCTAAAGCAAACTGTGGATTGGTATCGAGCATGGCAAAATGGCGAAGATATGCAACAATATTCCCTAGCTCAGATTCGAGCCTATCAAGATCGAGGGGCTGTATTCAAGGATGAGTAATCGCTTTAGCTTTCAACCAACTGCCTTATCGGGTCTATTTGTAGCCCAGCGTCAGGTTCTCGCCGATTCGCGAGGCAAATTTAGTCGTATGTATTGTTTGGACGAACTCCGTCAAGTTGGTTTTGAGCGAAATATTACTCAAATTAATTACTCTTGCACTTCCTCAAAAGGAACAATACGGGGTCTTCATTTTCAATATCCTCCCCATGCTGAAGCTAAAATTGTAAGCTGTTTGCAGGGGGAAGTTTTTGACGTTGCCGTAGACTTGCGTCAAGATTCACCAACTTTTCTGCAATGGCATGGCGAAATTTTATCTGCTGACAACGATAAAAGCTTATGTATTCCTGAAGGATTCGCTCACGGATTTCAAACTTTGACAGATAATTGCGAGCTGCTATATTTACATACATCACCTTATCAGCCAGACTTTGAAGGGGGATTAAACATCCAAGACCCTCAAGTCAGTATTGATTGGCCGTTACCGATTATGGAACTATCTCAGCGCGATCGCACTCATCCTTTTATTCAGGAGTCCAAATTCACAGGAGTCTCTTTATGAAATGTCGTCATTGCCATGAGACTTTAAACCTATCTTTTATTGACTTGGGCAGTGCGCCACCGTCCAATGCTTATTTGACTCCCGAACAACTCCATGTACCGGAAAAATGGTTTCCTTTACGAGTTTTGGTGTGTACCAATTGCTGGCTTGTACAAACAGAGGATTTTGCCAATGCTACCGAACTGTTTGATGAAAACTATGCTTATTTCAGTTCTTTTTCTCAAACTTGGTTGACTCATGCCGAACGCTATGTTACAAACGCGATCGATCGGTTTAGCCTGAATAGCGAAAGTTATGTAGTTGAAGTTGCGGCTAATGATGGGTATTTATTGCAATATTTCAAGTCCCGCGACATTCCTTGCTTGGGAATTGAACCGACCAAAAGCACAGCCAATGCAGCAAGAGAAAAAGGGCTTGAAATTGTTGAAAAGTTTTTCGGAGTGCAATTAGCACGCGAGTTAGTTGAACAAGGTAAACAAGCTGATTTGATGGTAGCTAATAATGTTTTAGCCCATGTTCCAGATATCAATGTTTTTTTGTCGGGCTTTGCGATTTTATTGAAACCTCAAGGTGTAGTAACCTTTGAATTTCCCCATTTATTAAAGTTAGTCAAAGAAAATCAGTTTGATACTATCTATCACGAACATTTTTCTTATTTATCGTTAACTGCCGTCAAGCATATTTTTGCGGCTAATAATTTAAGTATTTTTGATGTAGAAGAGCATCCAACTCATGGTGGTAGCTTGAGAGTGTTTGCTCAACGTAGTGACTCTGGTTCGCATTCATCAACAAATCGGGTTAGTGACTTACTTCATCGTGAAATACAAGCGGGTCTACTTAGTGCTAACTTTTACTCTGGATTTCAAAAACGAGCCGAGCGAGTTAAAGATGACTTTTTAGCCTTTTTGTTGGAGGCTAAACGACAAAAAAAAGTAGTAGCTGGTTATGGAGCCGCAGCCAAGGGAAATACGTTGTTAAACTATTCAGGAATTCGTCCCGATCTGCTATCGTTTGTTGTGGATCGTAACCCGGCGAAACAAGGCAAGTTTTTACCCGGTAGTCGGATTCCTATTGTGGCAGAGGAAAGCATTAAAAAAATGAGACCAGATTATGTTGTGGTTTTGCCTTGGAATTTAAAAACTGAGATTGTCAATCAGCTTGACTATGTTCGAGCGTGGGGTGGGCAATTTGTAACTGCTGTTCCTAAGTTGGAGGTCACAAGTTGAGAATTGCGGTGACTGGAGGTACAGGTTTTATTGGTCGGTATGTTCTGCATAATTTATTAGCCAGGGGCTATGAAGTTCTTGTTGTGGGTCGATCTTCACCTCCAAAGCACGAAGGCTTATTATTTGTTTCAGTAGATTTATTGAAGGAGAGAGAGCATTTATGGATATCGGAATATAAAGTCACCCATCTCTTACACTTAGCTTGGTATGCAGAACATGGTAAGTTTTGGACTTCCCCACTTAATATAGATTGGTGTCATGCAACGGTTCAGTTAGTTAATGCTTTTGTAAATCAAGGAGGGGAACGGGTAGTCGTTGCTGGTTCCTGCGCTGAGTATGATTGGTCTTTTGGCTATTGTCAGGAGGATAAAACGCCAAGTAATCCGTCTACTTTATATGGTGTTGCAAAAGACTGTGCGCGTCGTATGACAGAGCAAATTTGTAGTCTGCAACAAGTGTCTTGGGCTTGGGGGAGAGTGTTTCTTCCGTTTGGCATAGGAGAAAATACTCAAAGACTAATTCCTTCTATTGCTCATGTTTTTTTAGGATTACGTCCGCCCTTTCCAATCTCTATTAATCAATGGCGCGATCTTTTACCCGTTGAAGTAGTGGCTGATGGATTAGTTTTCTTAATAAATCAAAAAGACACAGGTATTTTTAATATTTGTTCTGGTAAACCAACCCAACTTCACGAGCTTATTACAAAAATTGCTGATGAACTTAATCAAAATCCTCGAAAACTTTTAGAAAAAGCTGATTTTAAAAGTAGCTCTTTTTTGATTGGAGATAATAAGTCGATTTTGGAAAAAGGTTGGTATTCTAACTATGATTTAGAACAGAGCTTGAATCTATATATCAACAGTTTAAGGAAAAATAGTTATGATTCAACCAGAATTTAGGGAAATTTATAGAGTTAATAGTTTTCCCATTTTTCAAAATCAAATGTTTGAAACAAAAGAGGAAGCCGAAAAATGTTTGACTGGAGATATTGTTTTAGTTCAAGATCAAAAGTCTGGATTGATTTTCAATGAATCTTTTAATCCAGAATTAATGAGCTATGGCATTGATTATCAAAATGAGCAAGCTGGTAGTGGGATTTTTCAAAAACATCTTCAAGAAGTACTTCAAAAAATCAAAAACCATTTCCACGGTTGTTCTTTGATTGAGGTAGGGTGCGGAAAAGGTTATTTTCTTGAGTTACTTCAGGACTCAGGATTTCAAATTATGGGATTCGATCCAACTTATGAGGGTTCTAATCCTGCTATTATGAAAAAGTATTTTACTCCACATTCTGAACATCAAGCTGATGGTATTGTTCTAAGACATGTCCTTGAACACATACAAAACCCAGTAGACTTTTGTTTTAAAATACGCGATTCAAATGGTGGTAAAGGTAAAATATACATTGAAGTTCCATGTTTTGACTGGATTCTAAAAAATAGAGCTTGGTTTGATATTTTTTATGAGCATGTTAATTACTTTAGGGTGCAAGATTTTTTCCGAATGTTTGATGATATTTATGAAATAGGCCACCTTTTTGGTGGTCAATACTTGTATGTTATTGCCGATCTACAAACTCTAAAGGTTCCTGTTTGCGATCCATCTGATTTGGTCAAGCTACCGGGTAATTTTTGGGATACAGTAGAATATTTTAAAAATAAGATTAAATCAAATACTGCAAAACCTATAGCTGCTTGGGGTGGGGCTTCAAAAGGGGTTATTTTTTCCTTATTTATGAAACGATTGGGTTTTCATTTAAATATGATTATTGATATCAATCCAGCAAAACAGTGGAAATACATAGCTTCTACTGGGCTTCAAGTTATTCCTCCACAAGAAGCTGTTAAAAAACTAGATGAAGGCTCGGAAATAATCGTCATGAATAGTAACTACTTACAGGAAGTAAAAGATATGACAGATAATAGATTTAGTTATTCAACATTGGATAATATTCTGTTTTGATTCTAAGTATCACAGTACAAGTATTCAAGGAAATTTTTTGTTATAAATAGCATCTGTTACATATGTTACAAATATGAAAATTAACGAATCTGAAATTAGCTTACAGCAACAAGCTCAGTCTTTTTTTGAAACCTCAATTACGACAAAATATTCATATAAATTTTCTTGGTTGGGTCGTCCTATCATTCAATATCCACAGGATATGGTAGCCATGCAGGAGTTAATCTGGAAAGTGCAGCCAGATTTAATTATTGAGACGGGCATTGCTCATGGTGGATCATTGATTTTTTCAGCTTCAATGCTGGAGCTAAATGCGATCTGTGGTGCTTGCCAAGATGCGGAGGTTTTAGGTGTAGATATCGATATTCGCGCTCACAATCGGGAAGCCATTGAAGCCCATCCGATGTTTAAACGCATTTCGATGATTCAAGGATCGAGTGTTGATCCTGAAATTATTGAACAGGTCAAAGCAAAAGCGTCTGGCAAGCAGAAAATTTTAGTTTGCCTTGACAGTAACCATACTCACGATCATGTCCTTGCGGAGCTAGAAGCCTATGCACCATTAACCTCTGTGGGTAGTTATTGCGTGGTGTTTGATACTGTAATCGAAGATTTACCCGATAATATGTTTTCTGATAGACCTTGGAGCAAAGGCAACAACCCCAAAACTGCTGTTTGGGAGTATCTCAAAACTCACCCCGAATTTGAAATCGATAAAAGCATCCAGGATAAGCTTTTAATTACCGTTGCTCCGGATGGATATCTCAAACGAGTTTAGTAAGATTAGTTAACTCCTAGCAAGATTCCTATCAAACAGCTAAACCAATTATGTTATGCTCTATTTTCGGTTTACTAATTTTCAATATATAGTCATTTCGATTGAGTTTGAGACATTCGATCCTTGTAGTTACAGGGTTTCAGCCAATATTTCGTCTCATTCTTACTTGGGATAACTATATTTCATAGTTTATCTGAATTAAATGCTCAAACGTAATCTAATTGCTAATTACCTGGGGCAGGTCTGGAATGCTTTGATGGGTCTGGCTTTTCTTCCCTTATATATTCATTACATTGGTATTGAGTCTTATGGGTTAATTGGTTTATTTGGGGTGATAACTGCTTCGTTGAGTCTCTTGGATATGGGCATGACTCCAACCCTCAGTCGAGAAATGGCCCGTTTTACTGGCGGTGAACATACTGCTGAGTCAATCAGAGACCTTCTTCGCAGTATTGAAGTCATAACCTTTTCGATTGCTGCTTTAATTGCCGTTACCCTTACCCTGAGTTCCCATTGGTTGGCAAGTTCTTGGCTTCAAGCTAAAGACCTCCCTGTAGCAATAGTCTCTCAAGCTTTTAGTATTATGGGTTTAGTTGCAGCCCTGCGCTTTGTGGAAACGATTTACCGCAGTAGTTTAGTGGGTCTACAACGTCAAGTTTTGTTCAATGCAATCAACAGTTTGCTGGCTACCGTGAGAGGTTTGGGATCAGTGGCAATTTTAGCCTTGGTTTCTCCCACCATCCAAGCCTTTTTCTTTTGGCAAGGCTTAGTGTCCATAATCACTCTCGCTACTTTGTCTTGTACAATATACAGCATTTTACCCACAGCCCAGCGTCCAGGACGGTTTTCTTGGCAAGTCTTGCGCCAAATTTGGGGTTATGCGGGAGGCATGATGGGTATTACTTTTTTGGCTTTGTTGCTCACCCAGGTTGATAAAGTTTTGCTATCTAAGCTCTTAACATTGACTGAATATGGCTATTATACCTTAGCAGCAACCGTGGCGGGGGCTTTATATATGCTAATCAGTCCGATCACCCAAGCTTGGTTCCCTCGTCTAACTCAACTCTTTGCCTCTCAAGACTTCCCGAAGTTAATTCGGACTTATCATCAAGGCGCGCAGTTAGTGACAGTGGTATTAGGATCTGCTGCTCTAGTGATAACTTTTTTTTCAGAAATCTTTCTCCAACTTTGGACTCAAAATTTTGAATTAGCCCAGCGCACGGCTCCTTTGCTTAGTCTTCTGGTATTAGGTAATTTGCTCAATTTCCTAATGTGGATTCCTGGTCAAACCCAACTTGCCTATGGTTGGACTATATTAGGGGTGCAAACTAATATTGTGGCAGTATCATTCTTTGTTCCTGCTATTTTGTGGGTCACTCCCCGTTATGGTTCAGTGGGAGCGGCCTGGTCATGGGTTAGTCTCAATGCTGCTTGTCTTTTGATTGGGGTACATTTCATGTACCGTCGTATTCTCAAAACAGAGAAATGGCTTTGGTATCGACAAGATTTGCTCTATCCCCTGATCTCTGCTGTGGTTGTTGTAGGTATCATTCGTTGTTTATTACCCAATCCAGTAAGCTGGTTCTCTCAACTGGGAACGTTAGTTTTAGCTTCTATTTCTACCTTTTTTGCCGCCATGTTGAGTGCTAATAGGATACGGGAACAGGTAAAGAAAATTTTTGTCAGTTCCTTAAAGACTTTACGTGCTAAACGTCTAGGCGAAAAACTATGATTGCGCCCTAATGTTAGCATTGGTATGTCAGTTTAGAAAAGCCAACCAGGAGTTGAAGAGATGAATAAGTATTTCAGCAGTTATGCAAAATAAATTACACATCCTGATGAGCTGTAACCATTCCCCGCGATTATTTTATGAAAAATTAATTAGTTTTAATGAATATAAATTAGTTGTAATAAATTATAAACTATAAATTATTATATTAGCCCAGTATGATTACTATTCTAGTTTTTAGCTACAATCGTCATAGCTTCTTAATCCGTCAAATTAAGTATTGGTCAAATTATTCTGACTTTAAATTATTGATAATGGACGGATCTCCGGTTCCATTAGATTTATCGAGTTTAGCTAATACTCCTGATAATCTTACATATATACATAATCCTTGTTCAGTTCTCAAGAGGATTCAATTGGGTTTAGAGCAAGTGACAACACCTTATGTAATCCTTCACGGAGATGATGAATTTTACTTACCTAGTGCTTTGAAAAAATGTGCTTTATTTCTTGAAAAAGACCCAACTTACAGTGTGGTTAGTGGTATTTGTCTAGGGTTCAACTATTATGATAAAATAGTTGTGGGCTGTGAAGAATATCAAAATTGGAATCACCATTTATGTCATTCCAATGGATTTAATAGGTTGATTAAACACTTTAGTCGATATTCTCCCGACACAATCTATGGCCTTTGGCGTATCTCTGAATTGAAAATAGCAGTAACATACGCATCTCGTTTGTCCTGGAGTTGTAGCTATGTGGGCGAATTAGTTGTGGAAGCCTATGGATGCCTTGCTGGTAAAACTAAAATTATTCCCTGCTTACAATGGCTTAGAAGTTATGAAAACCCGCCTATTGAATATGATATAAATCGTTCACTAACTTATGAAAAATGGGCAAAAAGATACAAAAATGAATTAAAAATATATTTAGAAACCCTATCAAATATGATGACGCAAACAAATTCTGTTGCTCCCAACCTAAGTGCTTATGATCAAGCAAAAAGAGTCCATGAAGCTTATCTTAAATTCTCTCATAAAAAAAACGGGGGTTTTTACCGCAAGTTTTATTTATCTGTCAAATCATGGGTGTTGCTATTGTTACCTCAAAAAACTCTTAACATAGTTAAAAACCAAATTTATTTTTATACAAAAACAATAATCGAAAAAACTCTAAGGAGACATAAATCCCTTTTGCAAACTGCCATTCAAGTAGAAAAGTTTAATATTCATGTTGATTATGAAGAATTAAACAAAGTGGAACAGGTGATTGTTGATTTTTATCATCAGAGATGATAATTTTAAATTTTTACATAAAATGAAAATGAATGTAGCTATCATTGGTGTGGGTCGTATGGGTCGTAGGCATATACAGTCTGTCCAAAAGGTAGGTTTATCTCTTAACTGTATCTGCGATGTCAATGAAGAGTCTTTGTTAATTACAAAAAACGAGTTTTTGCTTCCTGATTTAGTGATTACTTGTTCTGTGGAAGATGTATTCTACCCATCTCCACCAGAATGTATTATTATTGCTACTACGGCTGATTCGCATTGTAAGTTAGTTTGTCAAGCAGCAGAAGCAGGAGTGCAGTATATCCTCGTAGAAAAGCCTATGGCTGTATCTTTGGAACAGTGCGATCGTATGATAGAGACTTGCAACCGCTATGGAGCAAAACTCGCAGTTAATCACCAAATGCGGTTCATGGAACAATACGAAATCCCTAAAGGTTTATTGGATACAGATGCCTATGGCGGATTGACTAGCATGACAGTAGTAGCGGGTAACGTTGGATTTGCTATGAATGGCGCTCACTATTTTGAAGCCTTTCGCTATCTAACAAAGGAAGCAATTGAGGAAGTAACAGCTTGGTTTTCTCCAGAAGTTGTACCTAATCCGCGCGGTTCTCAATTTGAAGATCGCGGTGGTACTATCCGTGCTGTAACCAGCAACGGAAAGCGTCTCTATATGGATATTAGTAGCGATCAGGGTCACGGTATTAGGGTCATTTATGGGAGTCGCAATGGCATGATTACTATTAATCAACTCACTGGAGAAATGGTAACGACTGTTCGAGAAGATCAATATCGAAATTTGCCAACTACCCGCTATGGTATGCCCGCCGTCAATAGCCAGACTAACATTCATCCTACTGATGTGATTGATAGTAGTGCATCGGTTTTGCAAGCATTAATCAGTGACCTAAATAGTGTATCGGGGCAAGACGGACGACAAGCAATTGCTCCTATAGTTGCTGCCTATCAATCGGCTGAAAGTGGCAGCATTCCAGTACGTCTCAATTCAACCTTAGACAGAAGTAGGGTATTTCCCTGGGCATAAAAGTTGGGAGTGAGTAAAATTGTGTATTTAATCTTGTTGCAATCCTGTTTATGACATACTCTTGCAAAATTGCTGTTGTTGGCGCAGGCTACATGGCAAATGAACATCTGAAAGCATTTCAGTCCATTTCTGGAGTCCAAATCAGTGGGATTTTTAGTCGTAGCTATGATCGAGCTTTTGATCTAGCTCATAAGTGGGGAATTAAGCAAGTTTGTCATTCTATAGATGAACTCTACCATAAGACACAAGCTGATTTAGTGATCGTGGCGGTTTCTGAGCTTGCTGTACGTCTTGTTTTACGAGAATGTTTCGCTTATCCCTGGACTTGCCTGATCGAGAAGCCTGTTGGCTACAACTTGACTGAGGCAGAAGAAATTGCTCAGTCTGCCAATGAATTAGGAACTACGGCATTTGTCGCTCTAAACAGACGACATTACTCTAGCACTTTAGCCATGCTTAACGATTTAGCAAACAATGAAGGGCCACGTCTGATCCAAATTCAGGATCAAGAAGATACAATCGCTGCTATTCGCTCAGGAAAACCAGAGAAAGTAGTAGCTAATTGGATGTATGCCAACTCAATTCACTTAATTGACTATCTTTGTCTATTAGGTAGAGGGCAAGTTAATGATCTGCACCATTTGATTTCTTGGACACCTCAACAACCTCAATATGTAGCGGCGAAAATTCAGTTTGACTCGGGAGATGTTGGGCTGTATCAAGGAGTTTGGAATGCTCCCGGACCTTGGGCCGTTTCCGTTACTACACCCTCAAAGCGTTGGGAAATGAGACCTTTGGAGAAAGGTTTTTTCCAACTTTATGGCAGTCGTCAGTTGGAACCAGTCGAAATTGATTCTTGGGATCGCCAGTTCAAACCCGGTTTACGCCGTCAGGCAGAACTTTCGATACGCGCAGCTTGTGGCGAATCGATACCTGAATTACCAACCTTGGAAGATGCTTTAGCTTCGATGCGTTTAGTTAAAGCAATTTATGGAACTTAAGTTATGGTATCTTCATCTACTATTTTAGTGACAGGTGCAGATGGTTTTATTGGCTCTCATCTGACAGAAACTTTAGTAAAACAAGGTTATAAAGTTCGAGCCTTTGTTCTGTACAACTCTTTTAATTC
The DNA here is from genome assembly GCA_000380225.1 of filamentous cyanobacterium ESFC-1. Classification (GTDB taxonomy): domain Bacteria; phylum Cyanobacteriota; class Cyanobacteriia; order Cyanobacteriales; family Spirulinaceae; genus Jaaginema. The sequence goes on along the minus strand of KB904821.1, from coordinate 5,091,150 downwards.
TTGGGGTTGGCTCGATCGCTCTCCTAAAGAAATTCTTAAAAATTTAGAACTCTTTGCGGGTGATATTCGCGATCCTTATGGGGTAAAAGAAGCCATGAAAGGGTGTGATGCAGTGCTGCATTTAGCCGCTTTAATCGCCATTCCTTATTCCTACCATTCACCCGATACTTATGTTGATACAAATGTCAAGGGAACACTCAATGTATTGCAAGCAGCAAAAGAGTTAGGAATAAAACGGGTTGTTCATACTTCGACCAGTGAAGTATATGGTACAGCTCAATTTGTTCCCATCACAGAAGACCATCCTTTGCAGGGTCAGTCTCCTTATTCAGCAACTAAAATTGCCGCCGATCAATTGGCTTATTCTTTTTATGCTTCTTTTGGTTTACCTGTTATCATTGCCCGTCCTTTTAATACCTACGGGCCGCGTCAGTCAGCCCGCGCGGTAATTCCGACAATTATTACTCAAATTGCTAATGGTCAGCGACAAATTAAACTAGGTGCTGTATCGCCAACTCGCGATTTTAACTATGTCAAAGATACAGTTGCTGGCTTTATTGCCGCGTTAAATTCAGAGCAAGGTGTTGGGGAAGTGATTAATTTTGGCAGCAATTTTGAAATTTCAGTGGGAGATACAGCCCAGTTGATTGCTGAAGCCATGAATACTGAAATTGAGATTGTGACGGATGAAGTGCGTTTGCGTCCAGAAAATTCGGAAGTGAATCGCCTTTGGGCGGATAATAGTAAAGCCAAGCAGTTATTGGGGTGGAAACCTGCTTATGGGGGGCGAGAGGGCTTCAAGAAGGGATTAGCTGAAACCGCAGAATGGTTTAGTAATCCCGAGAACTTGGCAGGATATAAAAGCGATCGCTACAACATTTAGAGGGAGTATAAAGCGTGAAAAATCTGGAACGGGATTTTTTACAAGGACTAGAAACTGTATTAGGGAAGCCGAATCCCTTTATTCCTCTCCACGAACCCGAGTTTACAGGCAATGAATGGGAACGGGTCAAAGATTGTCTGGATTCTACGTTTGTTTCTTCGGTGGGCAAATATGTCGATCGCTTTGAAGTTTTATTGGCAGAGTATACAGGGGCGAAGTATGCTATAGCAGTTGTCAATGGTACTGCTGCACTTCATATTGCTTTACTTTTAGCAGGTGTAGGCCCAGGCGATGAAGTTTTAATTCCGGCTTTATCATTTGTCGCAACCGCCAATGCTGTGGCTCATTGTGGTGCAATTCCCCACTTTATTGACAGTGAAATAGAAACATTGGGAGTCGATGCTGAAGCACTGAGGACTTATCTAAAAAACTGTGCCATAGTAGACGCTAACGGTTTAATCAATCGTTTCACAAAGCGGCGGATTGCAGCTCTTGTACCAATGCATAGCTACGGTCATCCTGTCAATATGACATCTTTACTCGATGTAGCCAAAGATTACAATTTGCCTATTGTAGAAGATGCTGCCGAATCTTTGGGAAGTACCTATTGCGGTCAACACACAGGTACATTCGGACAATTGGGAATTGTAAGCTTTAATGGCAACAAGGTAATCACGACGGGGGGAGGTGGCGTGATTTTAACCAATGATGAGGAAGTTGCTCAACAAGCCAAGCATTTGACGACTACGGCGAAACTGCCCCACCGTTGGGAGTTTTTTCACGATCGCGTCGCCTGGAATTATCGATTACCCAATTTAAACGCGGCTTTGGGATGCGCTCAAATAGAGCAGTTGCCTGATTTTTTACGTCGCAAACGGTTATTAGCCGAACAATATCAAAAAGTATTTCAAGATATTGATGGAATTAATTTGGTTAGCGAACCGAAATACTGTAAAAGTAATTATTGGCTGAATACATTGCGATTGGAGAAGCCGAGTTTTGAAATGCGCGATCGCCTTTTGACCATTGCCAATGATTCAGGTTATCAATGTCGCCCGACCTGGAATTTACTTCATAAACTGCCCATGTATGCTGATTGTCCCCGCGCTCCTTTGCCAGTCGCAGAGCAGTTAGAAGCTAGTTTGATTAACATACCGAGTAGTGCAAAATTTGCTAGGGGATAAGCAATGACTAGCCAGCGTAAAATTTGTATTGTGACGGGAACTCGTGCTGAGTATGGCTTACTGTACTGGCTGATGAAAGAAATTGCTGATGACCCCGATCTACAATTACGAATTATCGCCACGGGAATGCACCTTTCACCTGAATTTGGCTTGACTTATCAACAAATTGAAGCTGACGGCTTTAATATTGATGCCAAGGTAGAAATGCTGTTGTCTTCTGATACTTCAGTAGGAATTGCTAAATCGATAGGTTTAGGTGTAATTGGGTTTGCCGATGCTTTAGAACGCTTGCAACCGGATATTTTAGTCTTATTGGGAGATCGCTTTGAAATTTTAGCCGCAGCCCAAGCCGCAACAATCGCGCAAATTCCTATTGCTCATTTACACGGCGGAGAAACCACAGAAGGGGCATTCGACGAGCAAATTCGCCACGCTATAACTAAATTTGCTCAATGGCATTTTGTCGCCGCAGAACCCTATCGCAAGCGCGTGATTCAATTGGGAGAATCCCCCGATCGCGTTTTTAATTTTGGTTCTCCAGGATTAGATCATCTTCAATTCATAAACTGGCTCGACCGCCCCACTCTAGAGAAAACTTTAGGAATTGAATTGCGATCGCCTTTATTTCTGGTCACCTATCATCCTGTTACCCTCGAAGCGCAGTCTCCTTCGGTAGCAATGCAAGAGCTACTAACCGCCCTCGATGGCTTTCCTGACGCAACCGCGATTGTAACGTATCCGAATGCAGATACAGGAGGACGCATTTTGATTGAGCAAATTGACCAGTGGGTGGCTCAAAACTCTCATCGCGCTAGAGCATTTGTATCGTTAGGGCAGCAACGCTACTTGAGTCTAATGAATCAAGCCGATGTTATTCTGGGAAACTCCTCTAGCGGACTGACAGAAGCTCCAGCTTTAAAAAAAGCAACAGTCAATCTTGGCGATCGCCAAAAAGGCCGTCTCAAAGCTCAATCTGTTATCGATACACCCGAACAAAGTTCAGATATTGTTACCGCCCTTCAAAAAGCTTTATCTCCTGAATTTCAAGCTCGACTCCCATTAGTAGAATCTTGGTATGGGTCGGGAAACGTCAGTCATCAAATCAAAGAAAAACTGAAAACAGTCACCCACCAAAGCCAAAAATCTTTCTTTGACATCCAGCATGATTTCTAAAACACCTACATTTATTATCGCCGAAGCCGGGGTCAATCATAACGGCGATATTGCTCTGGCCAAGCAACTTATTGATATAGCAGCAGATGCAGGAGCAAATGCCGTCAAATTTCAAACTTTCCAAGCTCATCGAGTGGTTAGTCGTCATGCTCCCAAAGCAGAATATCAAACCCAAACCACCGAGCAAACCGAAAGTCAGTTAGACATGATTCGCAAGCTAGAGTTGAGTATCTCTGACCACGAAGTTTTGATTGAGCATGCACACACACGGGGAATTCAATTTCTTTCAACTCCCTTTGATGTACCCAGCTTGCAGCTCCTCACCCAGCAATTTGGACTGAAAACCATCAAAATCCCATCGGGAGAAATTACTAACGCTCCCTTTTTATTGAAAATTGCCCAATCTGCCCAAAAAATCATCCTCTCTACGGGGATGAGCACTCTAGGAGAGGTAGAAGCGGCTTTGGGTGTTCTTGCCTTTGGTTTTATCAGTCCAATGGATCAAGCACCTCAACGGGGAGACTTTGAACAAGCTTTTTCTTCAGAGGAAGGACAGCAGAAGTTGCGCGATCGCGTCACCCTCCTTCACTGTACTACTGAATACCCAGCCCCCTTTGCTGAGGTGAATTTACGAGCCATGGATACTCTCGCAACAGCTTTTGGTCTTCCTGTGGGTTATTCTGACCATACGCCTGGGATTCATATTTCCTTGGCAGCCGTGGCACGGGATGCTAGGATCATCGAAAAACACTTTACGAGCGATCGCACTCTCCCTGGCCCCGATCATCAAGCATCCTTAGAACCAGAAGAATTACATCAGCTAGTACAACAAATCCGTGAAATTGAGCAAGCATTAGGGGACGGGATTAAACGACCTACAGCCTCAGAGTGGAAAAATCGAGATATTGCTCGTAAGAGTTTAGTGGCAGCTAAGGCGATCGAGGTGGGTGAAGTATTCACAGAAGAAAACTTAACTTGTAAAAGACCAGGAACAGGATTCAGCCCAATGCAGTTTTGGGATTATCTTGACACTTCTGCTTGTACACTTTATGCAATAGATGATTTAATCTTATGAAAATAGGTTATTTTGCTGATGGAATCTGGTCACATTTGGCATTAGAAAAAATCACAAAAGACGACAGATTCGAGATAGCTTTCATTGTTCCTCGCTACGATTCTGTGGATTCTGTATTGCGAGAATGGGCGACTCAGCTAGGAGCTGATTTTTTTGCGTTCAAGAATGTCAATAGTTCTTCAAATATTGAAAAACTGAAAGAGTACAAAGCTGATGTTTTTGTGTCAATGTCTTTTGACCAAATTCTTAAAAGAGATTTTTTGAAATGTCCGAAGCTCGGTGTAATTAACTGTCATGCAGGAGCTTTACCCTTCTATAGAGGAAGAAATATTCTAAATTGGGTTTTGATTAATGACTCACCTGATTTTGGAGTGACAGTTCATTATGTTAATGAAGGTATTGATACGGGAGATATCATTTTACAAAAGCGATATCCAATTACTGACTTAGATACATACAAAACTCTTCTAGAAAGAGCAAGCATCGCTTGCGCTGAAATTCTATATGAATCATTAGTTAGAATTTATGATGGCTCTGTAGAACCTATCCCACAGTCTACTATTCATCCTGTTGGATTCTATTGTGGCAAAAGAATTGATGGAGATGAGTGGATTGATTGGCAATGGTCTAGTAGGCGTATCTTTAATTTCATTAGAGGAATTACTGATCCAGGACCTTGTGCCTATACTGCTATTAATGGGTGTAAAGTAAAAATCAAAAGTTCATCACTAATTTCTGATGCGGTCAGTTATATTGGTACGCCTGGAGCAGTTGTTGGGGTGACAGAATCTGGTATTTGTGTAAAAACTGGAGATTCAGTAATTATATTAAATAAAATTGAATTAGAAGAAAATCATCGACTTTCTATTGGGACAAGATTTCAATCAAAACAAGATTTTTTGATATTTGAGTTGAAAAAGAAGACAAATGATTAAGGGCTGAATCTTAAATTAATTATGACTAAAGCTAATTGGCAAGATATCGTTATTTCTCCGGAAACATCATTGGGAGAGGCGATCGCGAAAATTGACGCTTCAGCCCTTCAAGTCGCATTGATCTCAAACCCCGATCGAACTTTAGCGGGTATTTTGACTGATGGCGATATCCGCCGCGCTATTTTAGCAGGAAAAAATCTTCAAGTCAGTGTTGCCACAGTTATGAATTCCCAACCTACAGCGGTTCCGGCTTCTATGCCCCGTAAAAATGTACTGGCATTAATGCGCCGTAAGGTAATTCACCATTTACCAATTGTTAATGAAAATAACCGAGTCGTTGGTTTAGCAACTTTAGATGATCTCATTGGTGCAGTAGAACGTCCTAACTGGGTTGTTCTTATGGCCGGAGGGTTGGGAACGCGATTACAACCACTAACCAAAGAATGTCCCAAGCCCCTGTTAAAAGTGGGGGGCAAGCCAATTTTAGAAATTATTATTGAGAGCTTTGCGGAACAAGGCTTTAAGCAGATATTTCTATCTGTAAACTACAAGGCAGAAATGATTCAAGATTATTTTGGAGAGGGTGAAAAGTGGGGCGTACACCTGAATTATATCCATGAAAAAGAGCGTTTAGGCACTGCTGGAGCCTTGTCCCTATTGCCAGAACGACCTACGACCCCAATGATTGTAATGAATGGGGATATACTAACCCGCACGAGCTTTGATAGTCTGCTAAACTTCCATGAAGCACAAGATGCTGTGGCAACGATGGCAGTGCGCGAGTATGATTTTCAAGTACCTTATGGTGTGGTGCGGGTAGATGGTACAACAATTAAGGCGATCGAGGAGAAACCTTTACATCGTTTCTTCGTCAATGCAGGAATCTATACCTTAAACCCAGAAGTTTTAGAATATATACCTAAGAACACTTTCTTTGATATGCCCACATTATTTGAACATCTAATTTTTGCCAATAAACCAACTTCTGCTTATCCATTAAGAGAATATTGGCTTGATATTGGGAGAATGAGCGACTTGGAAAAAGCGAATCAGCAAACTGGAACTATTATTGAATGATTCAAGGTAAAACCGTTTTGGCGATTATCCCAGCCAGGGGAGGTTCCAAGGGAATACCCCGCAAAAATATTAGATATATAGGAGGTAAGCCCTTAATCGCTTGGACGATTGAAGAAGCTAAAAAATCTCGCTATATAGATAGACTGATTCTTTCATCAGACGATGATGAGATTATTGAAGTGACTAAAGCATGGGGGTGTGAGGTTCCATTCAAGCGTCCGATAGAGTTAGCTCAAGATGAGACTCCTGGAATAGCTTCTGTCCTACACGCGCTGCAACTTTTACCCAAATACGATTATGCCATTTTACTACAACCCACTTCTCCCTTGCGGACAGTAGATGATATCGATGCTTGTCTGGAAAAATGTCTAGCTTTTAATGCTAACGCTTGCGTTTCAGTCACAGAAGTTACAGAAAATCCCTACTGGATGTACACCATCAGTCCAGATGGAATCATGCACCAACTTATCGAAACCAACTATTCTTTTACTAGAAGACAAGATTTACCCAAGGTTTATAAGTTAAATGGTGCGGTTTATGTGGCAGATTCTGAGTGGTTACTGCAAAGTAAATCTTTTTTGAGTAACGATACCTTAGCTTATGTGATGCCTTGGGAGCGATCGTTAGACATAGATACTGAATTAGATATTCTTACATTCAAAACTTTCTTAGAATCAATAAAAATTTAAATATTTGAACAATAAATGTACACTAGCAAACGTTTCCGATTTTTAGATTTTTTAAACTTCCAAGATATAACAAATCTTATATTGTATCGCTTAAATCTAAGACTAAGACTTTTAGGAGAAGCTATTTTTTCCTGTATTACTTCTGATAATTGGGATTCTTTAAGCCAATGCGACGTTTTGTTGGTTTGCCACGACAATGATAGGGGATATACTTACCAAAACCAAGCCTATTCTCAATTACTAGATAGTTTGGGAGATTTATTAAAACAGAATGGTTTAATCACTCAGTCTGTAGCAGCCCATTTCTCTCGACTTACTAAATGTCGTAGTTATGGTCAACCGGTAGCTATCAACCGTGCAAGTTTATCTATTGCGATCCAGGCTGAAATTGTTAAATTCATCAAAGGCCAAGAAAAAAGTGAAAAATGGAAAAAGGAACAGAGAAAAAATTTATGGAGAAAAATTCTTATCTCTTCTCGTCCACAAGTGGTCATTAGTATTCAACCAGAAGCATCCCTTTGTCAAGCCTGTCATAGTCAGTCAGTCCCTTTGTATGATATGCAACATGGTGCCATTTCTGATGAACAAAAATGGTACGGCAAAAATCACAGAGAAAATACTGATGTATATGACTTGCCCAATGGGTTTTTATGCTGGGACAATATGAGTGCGATAACTCTTGACAAATGGGCATCTAAAAAAGGTATTTCTATCCAGATTCTAGGGCATCCTTGGTTTCAGCGATTTTTAACCAATAATTCTAAAGATAGTTTAGTACAAGAATCTTTAAAACAGCAGCCCCGTTTGATTAATGACAATCCTACTATTCTCGTTTCTCTTCAATGGGGTATGGCAATACATTCTAGTAAGTATGTTCCGAATGGAGTAATGCCTAGCTGCTTAGAACAAACTATTTTAAAGACATCAACAAAATATAATTGGTTACTCAGACTTCATCCAACACAAATTCGTGGATCAGAATCATCAATGGTTCAGAATTATTTAACGAGAACCTTTGGGGATAGCCCTATGGTAGAATGGAAACAATGTAGTGATGTACCTCTTCCCATAGTATTAGAATGGGCGGATGTTCATATTACATGGCATAGCAATACAACAACTGAAGCTGCCTGGATGGGTCTACACACAGGCTTATTAAATCCAGAAATTCACCCAGGAGGAAAGTCAAATACATACTATAATTACGAAAGGTCTATAGGTCTTGCTGAAACCATCTCTTTAGATCCAATAACCATTGAAGCTTGGATAAAATCTACACTAATAAAAGGCAAGAGAAAACCAGCATTGTTTGAAAGTTCTGACACCTTAAAAAACTTTATAAAACAAATAATATCTCACTCTTGACCCACTATTTGTTTTAAAAACCTGTCTTTTCGAGGAAATATAACTAATCATATTAAGTGTTGATTCAAAGAAATTTAATAAACCTTTATCCCGTTCTTTTATAATTTTTTTTATAAAATAGAACTTCAATCCCCTAAACATATATCCATATCACCCATTATTTACTAGGTAGTAGAAAAAAATGACTTCTCAACAGGAAAAGTATATTAGTATCGACACTTATAAAAGCTATTGGCAACAAGATGTTCATACTGGCAACTATACAAGGATATTAAAAGATAATTATCCTTTAGAAAATTTTATCAATTTTTTCAGCCCTATTCTTGCTAAACTTCCTAATGGAATGCGCTTGCATAAGCTTTTATCTAAACAACCTTATGGGGTAGACTGTTATAAATATTATACTGAAATTATAGAAGCTGGAAATCAAGGTAAATGGCTAAATCAATTTGCCATTATTAATGATAGATTGACTCAAGATATTAACATTTCTCTCAAAAACACGAGTATTTTGGATATTAGTGGAGAGCCAGGTTTTTTTGGGGTAGATGCCAGTCAAGTAGCTAGTCGTGTTGTCGTAACTGCTTTTGCCTCAGAAGTGGCATCTGCAATGAAAGAGAAATTGGGTATCGAGTCCTATAAGTATGATTTTCAGGTAGATCATCTGGATTCGCTTTTTGAAAACTCACAATTTGATATAGTTTTTGTTCGATATGCAATAGGATTCTGTGAAAATATACAAAATTTTTTTGAAGATTGTTTTAAAGTGATGAACCAAAATGGAATACTTTATGTAAGCTTTAGTCCGGCATCTCGGGGCGTTTGTGCTTTAGGTATGTTCATGGATTATACTTATTTACGGCAATATACGAAAAAATATATACTAGAAACTGCCAAAAAGTCGGGTTTTAGGTTATTGTCAGAATGGAATGATGGAAGTTATCCTTGGAATCTCAAAATGCATCCTGCTTCCCAGATTATAGCTCGTTTCTACACCCAGAAAATATTTGCGGGAACTTCAGAGCAAGAACGGATGCACCATAACATAGCACTTGCTTTTAAAAAGGATTAAATTTTTCCTTATTTACTTATAGCGCGCTTATAAATCGTTTAAATAGTTTGCGTAAATGATTACAATTGAAATCCCTAATAACTATGAAATTGAACGCCACTACATTCTTTCAGTAATGCTCAGAGAGTTTTTGGGTTTGGATATTCAAGTTCAATGTTTAGACCGCCAAGACTCACAAATTTTTGTGAAAAATGATAATTATAAAAGACTTATAATAGCAGATGGTCTATTTAAAACACCTATAGAACAATGGCTACAGCCTTCTTCTCTTCCTAAACAACCATTGCCAGTTTGGAATCTCAACACTAACCTACGATCCATTATAACAGTCAGTCCGCGAATTCCTGTCATTTATGGGGATGACCCCAATAATAAAAACTTTTTCCTTAGTTCTGAAAAGCAAATTTATTTAGGTCTTGATATTTTTGGTTCTTCGTTCTTTATGCTCACTCGCTACGAAGAAGTAGTAAGATTAGAACGAGACCAACACGATCGCTTTCCTGCTACGGCATCCTTAGCCTATCAAGAAAATTTTCTAGACCGTCCTATTATTAACGAGTATCTCGAAATTCTGTGGGGCTGTCTCAAAAAATTATGGCCTAGACTAAGACGAAAAACTCGCCAATTTCAGATCCATGTTAGCCACGATGTTGATGAACCTTTTAGATATGCCTTTACAGGAATTAGCGATTTAGCTAGACAAGGTGCTGGAGATATTATAAAACGTCGCCAACCTCTAAAGGCGGTTGAAACTGCTAAACGCTGGTTACAGGTCAAGGGTGGAAAAGTTGAAGCAGACCCATATAACACCTTTGATATGATTATGGATATCAGTGAAAAACATAACCTCAAAAGTGCCTTTTATTTCATCACAGACCATAGTGCTGGAGCAATTGACGGTATTTACAGCATTAAGCATCCCTTAATTCGCCAACTCCTGCGAAAAATTCACAAACATAGTCACGAAATAGGATTACATACTAGCTACAACACTTATCAAGACTCCAAGCAAACCCAAAAAGAATTTGAAATCTTAAAACAAGTTTGTGAAGAAGAAGGAATTAAGCAACACCAGTGGGGAGGACGCCAACACTTCCTCCGTTGGGAAACCCCTACCACATTTCAAAACTGGGAAAATGCTGGATTAGATTATGATACAACACTGTCTTTTGCTGATGTAGCAGGTTTTCGTTGTGGCGTGTGTTATGAGTTTCCTGTTTTTGATGTTAAAAGCCAAAAAACGTTAAAATTGCGAGAACGTCCTCTCATTGTTATGGAATGCACTGTTATCGATAAACGCTACATGAATTGTGGATTAGAGGATAATAAAGCTTTGCAAATAATATCTACATATAAACAATGGTGTAATTTATTTAATGGTGATTTTACTTTATTGTGGCATAATAGCAGATTTCTAGACTCAAGAGAAATTGCCATATACGAGCAAGTATTATCAGGGTAAACGCATCTAATTTTGTTTGTCTGACTATGATACAGACCAGAAGTGTTGAATGTTAGGAAAAAGTTGGAAATAAAAGCTCCTAATATAGTAAGATAGGTGCGACATTTTTATAAAAAACTAACATTGATTGTAGATACAGACAAAAGTACCAAAAAAACGGTGTAGCCAGAATAAAGGAGACTATTGTTTTGAGATATGTTTACCCTGCAAGTATCATCTTTATGAATTGGGGTTCTACCGGACTTGATCTGTAAAAATGTTAATAATAGTACAGTGATTTGAGTTTACTTAATACAGATGAAAGTTTTACACCTTGCAATATCCTTATCTCCCTCAATTGGTGTAGTTTATCAGATGGAGTGGGAACAATTAGCTACAAAGGAGTTAGGACTTGATTGGACAGTGAATCTAATAACTCCTAAAGATATACAATCACCCATAGTGATCTATTCTCCAAAAAACTCTAATTTATTACTTCAATACTACACACTCCGTGCATTTTCATATCAGTGGCTAAAACGAAAAATTCATAAATATGATCTAGTTTTACTTCGCCACTCAGTGCATGATCCTTGGGAAAAAGCCTTACTAGATCAGTTTAATAATATTATAACCGTGCATCATACTTTAGAAATTTATGAATTATCTGATCATTCAATCTTGGGTAATTGTCGAGCATTATTAGAACAGTTTATTGGCACACAATCTTTACAAAAAGCTAAGGGGATTGTTGCTGTAACGAAAGAAATTATAGATTACGAAGTACAGCGTCTAGATCAAAAAAAGAGATATAAGCCTACTTTTGTTTATCCAAATGGTATATTTTTAAAACGGAATTATAATCTTTTAATTGATTGGCGTACTCAAAAAATTGAACTCCTTTTTGTGGCGAGTTGGTTTTCACGATGGCATGGTTTAGACCTCCTAATTGATACAATGCAAAACAACTGTGAAGATTGTATTGTTCATATTGTTGGTAATGTATCGAAATTGCTAAAACTTCAGGGTGCTAAGGATGACCGCCTTGTTTTTCATGGACATTTGAGTTCAACAGAAATTTTTGAGCTTAGTAGTCGTGCTTGGCTAGGTATTACCTCTTTGGCTTTAATCCGAAAGAATATGTATGAAGCCTGTCCTCTCAAAACACGAGAATATTTATATCTAGGATTACCAGTATATGGAAATTATATTGACTCTGGCTTGCCTCAAAATTTTCCCTTCTTTTTTCAGGGAGATGCCTGTTTTTCTAAAATCATAAGTTTTGCACACAAAATGAGAGATATAAGTAAAAATGAAGTTCGCAAAGCCAGCGAACCATTTATTAGCAAAACGATACTGTTAGCTAAACTCAATCAGTCTTTAGAAAAATATGTTGACTCTTAAAAATATGTATATAATTTAAAATTAGGTAACTATAAACAAACATGGAGAAAGTCATGAATGGTAGAATTTCAGATGATGTCTGGAAAATCATAGCGTGTCCACATTGTGGAGCATCACTACATGGTTCGAATCAAAATGTAACCTGTACTAGCTGCCAATCACATTACGGTTATACCAAATCAGGAGCTATAGATTTGAGGCTCCAGCAACCCAAAAAATATCAGTATGATTTTTTATTAGGAACATCGCTGTTACCAAAATCAGGTTTCGATTTTCATCCATTAAAAGAGGAAAGTAATCCTCATGTAGATTTCTCTAAGCAATATGTTCCTCATCACCTATCAAGGGAGATTATGAGTCATTTTCCAAAGGCAAAGACAGATAATAGCTTAATGTTAGATCTTGGTTGTGGCAATATGGTGCATAGAAATGTTTGTGAATATGCAGGATTCAAATATGTAGGTTTAGATTATGACTCTAATGAAGCTTCAATACTTGGTGATGCTCATGCTCTACCATTCAAAGATAGAAGTTTTGAGTTTATACTATCTGTTGCTGTTCTTGAGCATATTAGATTTCCTTTTGTTGCAATGCAGGAAGCATATAGAGTCTTAGAACCTAATGGTATATTCATAGGAACAGTAGCTTTTCTTGAACCATTTCATGGGGATAGTTTTTATCATCACACACATTTGGGAACGTATAATTCATTACAAGAGGGTGGATTCAGAATTGAAAAAATTTGCCCAAGTGATCGCTGGTCGGTTCTGATAGCACAGGCACGTATGGGGCTATTTCCTAAAATGCCCCACATGTTTTCAATACCTTGTATAATGCCTATACAAATCATGCACAAAATTTGGTGGAGATTGGGTAGTGTTATTTCAAAAAAAGCTACAGAAGAAACGCGAATCCGAAATACTACTGGGGCCTTTACTTTCATAGCTCATAAACCCGCCTCTACGCAAGACAATTGGTAATCGGCAAATAATAAAGCTAGGGCTTGCTCAATATTTAAGGTAGTGGTATAGATGTAGTGATCTAATGTACTAGGTAGTATTAACGACTGCATTATAGTGGTGAATAAAATAGCATAATATTCCTTCCTGATTGACGGATAAAAGCTACTACGTGGAGGCTATAAGTTACGCTATACCTAAGTTTGAAGCAAGAGGAGTATAAGGGAGGAAAGTCAGTATTCTTAGCAGTGACTGTCCGCTGGTGTGAAGGTTGTTCTCCTAGGTGACCGTGGTTACAACAAGAATTATATTAACTCTCTATCTATATGACTATTAAAATAAAATTACTACATAATAAATTTCATTATCCCTTTCTCTTAAAACTAATTTTTATAAAAATTATTGCTTCTTTATTTGCGGTATTTGTTTACCAAAGAATGGTTAGTGGATTAGGAGACTCTACTCGTTACTTATCTGCATCTTTTAGTCCAACTTTACAAAGTTTTTTAGATCGAACTTTATTTACAGATTTAGTATTTTCATTCATACGTCTTTTTTTGAATGAAATTCAATCTCATATTTTTATATCTATTGTTAATGCTATTCTTATTAGTTATTTATTTAGCCAATATTATAAGTTTGTGAATAAAACGCTGTTTTGGTCAGCGTTTTTACTACCCCATTTTCTTGTTTATAGCGGATCGGCAAGTAAAGAAGCACTGGTTATTCCAGCTTTTTTTCTTTTGATTAAATTTAGTGTTGATGTAGCTTTGAAACAGAAAGGTAGTCTGCTTGAGTTTTGTCTTGGTTTTTTGATTAGTTTATTGATGCGACCCAACTACTTAATTGCATATCTTTTTTTGATTTTTGTTACACTTTTTATCTATAAAGCTAGATTATATGAAATACTAAAATTTAAGCTAGACGCTAGTATTTTCATGTTTTTGTATTTAACTTGTGTAACACTGTTCATTTTATACATTACACAGAACTTATGGCGAGATAGTTTATTAAGTATTATAGAATTGAGTAGAAATCAAGTTTTTGGTTTTGTTAATTCAAATACTAATCGATGGGATATTGCTTGGTACAGTGTGAGCGACTTTTTCTGTAATTTATGGTGGGGTATTCCTGTTTCAATCATTGGCCCTACTTTGAAAGAAACATTGCAAAGACCTATATTTATACCTGTATTTTTTGAAGGGGTGATTTCTCTATTTTTAGTATTTTTTAATATCATTAATATGATTTCAATTGTTAAATCAAATTCCAGACTAAGAATGTTAGTCATTTTTGGTTTTATTCCAGCGGTTATCATTGGGTTGCTGGCACATTATCCATTAGGGATATTAAATCCTGGTTCAGCACTACGATTTAAGCAGTCTTTAGCACCACTTTTTTATTTTTATCCTTTACTTTTAACCGCAAACTTAAAAGCTCAGTCTTTTCGAGTTTTACAGTCTCAATAAAATACTTTTGATGACTACTGATTAATGCTATCTCTACAAAAATGCTTCATAATACAATATGAACTTGATATTAGGAGTTTTTGTATAAGCTTTTATAAAGGATGTCTAGTCGCTCCAGCATACCGTCTAAAGTAAACTCTTCTGGTAAAAAATGAGCATCAGTTTTATTATCTTGATAATTTAAAGTGTTAGTATTTTTTGACAGCAAAGCTTGATGAAGTGCTTGAGCAAAAGCACTGGCTGGCGCATCTTTTTCTAAACTCCATAATCGTTTAGACCAGTGGAGTTCATCAGCCCAGCCTGTAGAATTCCTGACAACAACAGGTAAACCACTAGCCATGGCTTCCAAAACTGAACGAGGTAGCCCTTCCCAACGACTTGCTAACAAAAATATATCACCTGCGGCTAAAGCTAATCGCGAGTCTGCAATAAACCCAGGTAATACAATTTTTTGAGTTAGTCCTAGTTCGGTAATCCGCTGGACTAAGGCAGATTTTAACACTCCATCTCCCACAAAAAGAAACCAAGCATTCGGCTCAAGCTCTAAAAACTCTTTAAATACTTCAATATGAAACAAAGGATCCTTCTGAGGCTTGCAGTTGGCAACTGTTACTATTAGAGGAACATCTTCAGGAATATTCCACTGATGACGAGCTTCAGCTCGTATTGTGAGATTTTTTCTGAGAGCTACAAAAGGAGCAGGATCAAGAGCAGCACGAATTATCTGATAAGTAGCTTTTGGGGCTAGTTTTAGTCGCAAGGCTAAATCTCGATCTGACTCACTGACAAAAATTAGTACGTTTGTAACTGCACCAGCCATACGTTCTGCTGCTTCTAGCAGCCATTGGGAACGGGTAGAAGCGACTCCAAACCCAAAACCATGAACAGTATGTATGATATGGCAATTACCCACAGCATGAGCAGCCAGTCTTCCTAAAACTCCTGCTTTACTGCTATGGGTATGCACCACTAAAGGTGTTCCTAAAGATTGACTTAATTGGCGTAAACAGCGATATATTCCTACAAAAGCTTGTGCATCTTGCCTAGGTTGAATGGGCCGGTTCAAAGCTGGAACTATTATTAATCTTTTACCTAGACGCTCTCTAGCTTCTTCTATTAAAGCAGTATCACCAAAGCTACCAGTAATTAACCATTGAGGTCTATCGTGGTGGTGTAGTTGTGCTACAGTCTCTAGTGCAATTCTTTGAGCTCCACCTCTTTCTAATGCAGTAATTATGTGAACAACGGCGCTCATGTTTTACTCTTAATTTCTTGAATTTTTAGTTGCAGTAATCTGCTTTGATTTTATTGGCCAAACTGATGGCGTTAGCGGCAGCATCATAGGAAGATATATAGTCAAACTCGCCTTGACGACCTGCTAATTCTAATCCCCATTTTTGCAAACTTTGTTTGGTATCAACGACTCCTTGAAGGCAATTCCGTCGGTAGACTGGATAAGCATTGCCAATAATTAAACTACCTTGAAATTTTAGCTGGCCTTGGAATAAACCTAAATTTTGAACATAACGTTCAAACTCTTGCTTTTGTTGTTCGATATCAATCTTATCTTCATCTCCCAATGTAATTTCAACAACAAAATATTCATCTCCTTCATAGGTTCCATAGTATTTGGAAAAAGTCGTAATCCTTTTCCAAGGGCTTTTGTTGGTGAAGTTATGTAAAATATTGCTATCGTAGCCTAACTCGCCACTGAAACGATAGAACAGAGAGAGTAGCTTTTTGTACTCTAGTTGTTTTTGGAGAGGCTGATCAATTAGTCGAGAAATAGCTTCTATGGGAATTGTAGATATTACTCTGTCATAATACTCTTTTGTTCCTTCTGCGAATTTTATTTCAAAACCTTCTCCCTTACGGTTTACAGATTTCATTTCGCAATTCAGCGAAAGATTAACTCCCTGAGCAATCAAAGTCTTTTCTACCGTTTTATAAATTTTCTGAAAGCCTTCTGAGGGTCTGACTACGACTTCTTTCAATGTGGGGGGTTCTACCAAGGCTGTTCTTCTGCCCCGTAAGGCTTTAGTTGCAATTGCTTTAATTGAAGCGGCTTTCTGAATTTCACTCAGTCTTTTTGTTGCAAACTCAATATCTACTTCTTCATCTTTCATTCCATACAAACGTTCTATATAACCTCTCAGCCCAGATTTTTCATAAATATCGGCACCAATGTAATACTTTATAAATGATGGTAATGTACTCCGATCGCGATGTTGAAATTTACAAAGAATAGTATTCAAGCAAGCGGAGGCGAAGCCACTAATACCGTTATCTCGAATGTAGCCACTAATTGTACATGGATATTTATCTATATTACCGTTGAGGGTCACAGATCCCATATTATTTTTAATCTGTAAACATATTTTTTTAACTTCAGGAAAGGTTTTAAATAAACTATGACTTGTGGGTAAAACAAATGCACCTATATCGTAGTTTAAGCCATCTTTTTTAAAGTTTCGATGAAGGCCTCCCAGAACAGACGATTTCTCGATCAGAGTGACATCGAAAAGAGTGTTGTCTTTGGCTAGTTCTCCAGCAACTACAACTCCTGTTACTCCTCCACCTAAAATAGCAATTTTTTTCCGTACTTCCATTTTTGCCTCTATATTTGTAGTGTTAAAGATTAGAATGATGCTGGTGTTGATCGGTCAAAATCAAGCAATGGAGCTTTAGCTGTGTGTCAATTGTTAATAACTGGTTCTACTGGGTTTATTGGAAATAGTTTACTAAACTCTTTGACTCCGGAAAAATGGCAGATTATAGCCACTACACGAACTGATGTGAAATACAAGTCTCTTGATTCAAGATATATTAACGTTGGTGAGTTTAATCAGTCAACAAAGTGGACGGATTTATTGGCTGAGGTTGATGTGGTAATCCATTTAGCAGCTCGCGCTCATATTCTAAACGATCGGGCAGTCGATCCTGTGACCGAATTTTACAATGTTAATGTTGCAGGTACGGCGAATCTTGTCAAGCAGTGTATTGCGGCTGGAGTTAGACACTTTATTTTTATGAGTTCTGTGGGGGCTATGGCTACGAGCAGTAATACTCCTTTGACAGAAGATGCTCCTTGTCACCCTACTACTCCTTACGGTCACAGTAAGCTCCAAGCCGAACAAGTTATCAAAAATCTTTGTGCAGATAGCTCGATGACTTATACTCTTCTTCGCGCTCCTCTGGTTTACGGGTCTCGTAACCCTGGTAATATGGCTCGTTTGCTGAAACTGATTAAAACAGGTCTTCCTTTGCCTTTTGGAGCGATTAAAAACCAGCGTAGCCTTGTTTATGTTGGCAATCTCATTGATGCTCTTATCACCTGTATTACTCACCCTAACGCTAGAAATCAAACTTTTTTAGTTAGCGACGGTTCTGATTTCTCTACACCTGACCTAATTCGTCAAATTGGCTACGCGATGGGAAAAAAACCTTTGCTTCTTCCTATCTCTCCAAGAATTTTGACCTCATTCGCTAAACCTTTGGGTAAACAAGAGACAATTAACCGACTGACTGATTCTCTCCCTGTCAGTAACCAAAAGATTAGAGACTGTCTGAATTGGACACCCCCCTTTACAGCCAAACAGGGCTTACAAGATACTGTGGACTGGTATTTGAGTCAGTAAATAGAGTAGATACTTTACAGTTTGTTCGACGCGAACAAATCTCACGATTACAAGAAGATAAAGCCTATTCCCGCCAAGCAGCCACACAAGACTTTGGGTATAAACCGCGATCGCTCGAAATCGGACTCCAACAAGAAATCGAAATTTTGCGTCAGCAAGGAATGATTCTTTAGAATAAGCTGAATCTCATCCAATACCAAACTTAGCCATGACCACTACGCCCTATCCCCCAGTAACCTCCTTAGAAGACTGGCTAGAACATCCGCCAGAACGGACTGAATGGGTGGATGGAGAGTTATTTGAAAAAAATGGCATAACGTTAAAACATAGCAAAGCCCAAAGTCGCCTGAGTCACCGATGGACAAATTATATAGAATCAAGCGATCGAGGAGGAGAAGTTTATATTAAAGTTCCCTGTCGTACCGAAAAACAGGGACGCTCTCCCGATGTCGCTTATCTAACCCCAGAATTAGTGGCAGAATATGGAGAAGCTAAAGCGCTTCCCCGCAGTTTTCCGCTCACGGCTGAAATCGTCTCTCCGACAGATTTGGCTGAAGATGTTATCGCAAAAGCTGAAGAATATCTACAATCTGGCGCTGAAGAAGTTTGGTTAGTGTTTCCAGAAAATCGTTGGATTATTTTGGTGACTCAAGAAAGCCAACAGATTTTTACATCCGGGGATACGGTGAGTACACAAAAAGTCCTTGCTGGCTTTAGTATTACGGTCGATGAATTATTAAGTTAGAGAAACCATAAGATATAGCGCTACGGTAAAGTATCGGAACACCTCATTTCACTTTCAAGCAATAAGCCCTTCTCCCGTGGGAGAGGGGTTTGGGGTGAGGGCTAACGGCAAGCTAAACGTCCTAACTGTAAAATGTACTGCCATAACAGTTCAGAATATGAATTTAATCTTTTTGGGTTTAATTGTCCTCAGTTTTACGATCGCCTTCTTCACTACTGCCTATCTCAAAACCGCTTTTCAAACTAAACTGCTGGATATTCCTAACGATCGCAGTTCCCATACCCAGCCCACCCCCAGAGGAGGAGGTTTAGGGTTTCTGGTGGCTTTTGCGATCGCGACCCTACTATCCTGGGCGATCGCGCAATACACCAATCTGACGATTAACCTCAAGCCTCAGCCCGGCTATATCGGTTTGGTTCTACTCCCCCTGGCAGTTGCGAGTTTCATTGATGACCGCAACAACCTCCCCGCTTCGATTCGTTACTTAGTGCAACTGAGTTCGGCGGGAATCGCGATCGCCTGTTTTGGACTACCATTACCGCTAGAATCTGCTGATATTGGCCAAGCTGGGCAAATTCTCACCCTAATTCTGACCGCGATCGCGTTTACTGCCCTCATCAACTTCTATAACTTTATGGATGGTTTGGACGGCTTGGTTGCCAGTGTCACCGCCTTACAATTCGGGTTTTTAGCCATTTATTTAAACCAACCGATTTGGGGTTTATTGGTTGCGGCGTTATTGGGCTTTCTCTATTGGAATTGGTCGCCAGCAAAGATTTTTATGGGGGATGTCGGGAGTACAGTATTAGGAGCAAGTATCGCGATCGCCCTTCTCAATGCTACCTCTACCCCCCAGTTTTGGCCAGCTTGTGCCATGACATTACCCCTCATTGGCGATGCCATTTATACCCTCATTCGCCGTTTATTGAAGCGAGAAAACATTTTTCAAGCCCACCGAACCCACCTTTATCAACGCCTCCAACAATCCGGTTGGAGTCATCCCCAAGTCACGATCGCCTATCTTATCTTTACCGCCGCGATCGCCATTTTAATCGCTACTCTTGGGCTTCTAGGAAGTGGATTAAGTTTAGGATTAACCCTCGTCGCGATCGCGTCTGGAGAACTCTATCTGAATAATCAAAAACAATTCACCCATCATAAATCCAATTAATCTTGAATAAAACCGCCCCCAATCCGATAATTATCGACTCTCAAAAATCGCGCTAAAATATCCTCAAACGCCACACCCAAAACCCAACAGATCGTGGAAGAATTGCTCACTCTCAAAGAACGACTTTTGCGCGGCGATATTTCTGGCGCATTAATCATCGTCGAAGAATTAGAAGAAATGAGTAAGGATGACAAAATTAATAACATTCGGAGTTATGCCATTATTTTGTTAATCCACCTCATTAAAAAACAAGCCGAAAATCGCACTACTCGTTCCTGGGATGTTTCTATTCGTAACAGCGCTAGGGAAATTCAAGAAAAAAATAAACGTCGCAAATCAGGAGGATATTACCTCACAGTCACAGAACTAGAAGAAATTTTGGAAGTTGCTTATCCGATGGCGATAGATCGTGCTTCCTTGGAAGTTGCAGAAGGAATTTATGAGACGACAACCCTAGAAAGTATGGTTGATAAAGATGCCATTTTAACGCAAGCCCTCGCTTTAATTTCACCGATACAAAGCAACTAATTTAATACTTTATCAAGTTTGAATTGAAGGGAGGTTGGGGCAAGACTAGACCTGTCCGTACAATCAGCGCGATCGCGTCGGGAGAAATCTATCTAAACTATCAAAATAAACCCACAGAACCAGCCTCTTTATGACCGTCTCTACTTCAAAATCCCTAACTCTAGCAGAATTCCTACAACGCCCTGAAACCAAGCCCGCCAGCGAGTTCATTGCTGGAAAAATCAGCCAAAAACCCATGCCAAAAGGCAGACATAGCCGCTTACAGGGAAAACTGATTAGTGAAATTAATCGAGTTACAGAAGATGCCAAAATTGCTTATGCTTTTCCTGAACTGCGGTGTAGTTTTGGCGATCGCTCTATTGTGCCAGATATTGCCGTCTTTTGCTGGTCTCGAATTCCCTTTTTAGCAAACGGAGAGGTTCCGGATCGTTTTGAACTCCCCCCGGATTGGATAATCGAAATTCTTTCTCCCGAACAACAACCCAACAAAGTCATTGGTAAGATTTTGTACAGCATCGAACGGGGTAGCGAACTCGGTTGGTTTCTCGACCCAGACGATCGCAGCGTCTTAGTATTTCATCGCGATCGCCCACCAACTCTTAGAGAAGATAAAGATACGATTCCTGTGTTGGGGGGAATTGAATTAAATATTACGGTCGAACGTCTCTTTAGCTGGCTCAAGATGGCATAAGATAGTGCCTTAACGACTCCCTTGGCAATCTGGCTCCTGGATAAATACTCCCAAACTCCTATCATCATCAGAAGTAGGCGTAAAAGTGGATTGAGATTCAACATGAACGAGATATAAAGCCGTATCGGGCTTCCCTTCAACACTCAACTGTTGGGCTTCCTGTGACTGCATTTGATATTGTGCTTGAGTGAGGGGTGAGGGTAAGTCTTCGAGAGTTTGACTCGAAAATTGACTGCCTTGAGGAAGATTATAAACCGCGACATCAAAAGATATAGGATTAGCAGGAGTGCGATCGCGTCCTGGTGCAGAGACAGAAAAATTGACGCGATCGCGAACTCCACAACTTTGAGCCAGAAACCAGCAATCTGATCCACACCAACGCCCTAATTTTCCTTCGGTAATTTCCCACCAATACATATTTTTCGACCAGGGAATACTTAGATCGGATTGCAAAAAAGGATAATAAATTCCGGCACTAATCCACCGGGCTGTATCTGGCATTCCTTTAGAAAAAGAAAGTGGATGTTGTTTGGGTAGCCACTTTGATCCATTTTCTAGAGACAGTGCTAAACTTTCCTCTGGATTGACCTCAATCTCGAAGTCACTAAGTTTAATAGATATAGGCTTTTCAAAAGGTTGAATATCCGAAATAGAATAACTCTTATTTTCAGCAGTTTTAAAAGCAGCAACACTAGCGGATTGTCCTAACCAACGAAATACTGCGGAGCTAGGTTGAGATAAATTTGCTTCAAATGCAGACCCTCCCCAACTAAAAGTTTTTATACATACAATAGAAATTAAAATACATAATCCAGTAATACCTAAACATATTTGGATAAATCTGGAATTTATGCCTCTACGATCTAAATAGTAGGGTTTAGTAAAATATAAAAAGACAGTATTTTGATGTAACCTCTCCGATTTATTTTCCAATGATGTCGTCAAACCTATCAAGGTACTCCATGTAATTACATGAATATAAAAAATAGGACGAACGTAATCTAATTCAATTAATGAAGAAGTAATGATAAAAGAAATTATTATTAACATGAATAATAAATTTCCATGTAATATTGATGTACAACTCTGTTTCAAACAAAAAGCAACAAAAAATAAGATAAAAATTATAAAAATAGTATGATAAATACCAAGTTCTGGTAATAATTGAATAAACCAGTTATGCGCGCTATGCAACGCTCCAACGTTACTATTCGTTTGAGCATACTCAGCAATAAGTTGGTACCAACTTGCATAACCATGTCCCCAAAAAGAAGATTCCTTGAAGAAATTTAAGGCTGCAATCCACAAAGAGAAACGATCTGGTGCAAAAAACATAGGTTTACTTTTCCAAGTGTAACCAATAGAATTAGCAATCTCGGATATCAATAAGGGATTTTGCGTGAGCTTGTACACTAAATTTCCTAATCCAGCTAGGAGAATACCACTAATGATTAATAAAAATATCTTTTTTTTCTTTAAACCTATAGTGAAAAGATAAGCGATATAAATAATTAAATTAACTAAACACAGCAAGAATCCTCCCCGTTGACCTGTAGCTAAAATTCCTGATATCAAAAGACAAGATAAAAATATCCCCCAGTTGATTTTTTGTGGCTTCTGAGTTGCTACTGTTAACCATAATGAAATCGCTAAACCTGGCGCTAAGTATGTCCAAACAGGACCTGGATTATCGAAAATTTCCGTCATGGAATATACTCCATCAGGATTATTAACAAGACTTTTAGGTAAAACTTGTTGGATATTTAACCAAGCACCAAGCAAGCCAGCAATAACAACTAATATATTTCCAAAAACAACAGAACTTAATAAAAATTTCCAGGCCTCTCGAACTGTCTTCGCCAGTAAAAAGACTAGTGTACCTAGTAGAGTACCAATGAACAAAATAAAAAAATTACGAATGCCGTAATGCTGAGTGACAGAGGCTTGTAAGAAACATTCTAACTTTGTTGCAAAGCCTGGAATAATATTACAAGGAATCCAGGCTTGGCCGGGGGTATTAAATAAAGATAAAAATGCTCTAGGGGCGATTAAAAATAAAACGTTAAACCAAATTAATCCTAACAGAATTAATTCATAACGAAAAAATTGTATTTTAGGATAAATGATAGGTCGGCCTAACTTCCACGCCATTCCCAATAAACCACTCATAACTGCAACGCCAAAAAGATCGGGAATGGCAGGTAGAGTAAAAGCTGGATAAACTGGAACTAATAAATGAACAATAATTATTGCTGTAAGACCAAGGGCTAATGCGGAATAATATAACTTTAGTTTTTGCTGGTTCGCAATTTGCTTTCTCATGGCATACCAAGATTGAAAAGTAAAGATATAAGAAAAAAGATAAACTTTCTTTGGTATTCTACTCTAGAACATTGTAAATCTTAGGCAGTATACTCGAAAACTAGAGTTCTGTATGGACTTCAGTCGATTGAGTATTCTTTTGAAATTCAAGACAGGATAGAGAGTATTGCAACAAATCAAGAAAAAAATCCGTCACCTCAAACAGTTTATATTACCCCGAACATTCAACGAGCAGCTATTGACTCAACTCGATCTACTCAAAGCCTTGGTACAACGGGATTTAGAAGCCCGTTACAAAGGCTCTATTTTGGGGAATCTGTGGCCGCTACTCCACCAACTGGCTCAGTTACTAATCTATACTTACGTCTTCTCTATAGTTTTACAGGTTAAGCTCAGTCTGAAAGAATTACCTGAGAGCAATGTGAGTTACGGATTATGGCTGTTTGCGGGGTTGCTACCTTGGATGACTTTTACGAATGGCTTGGTGCAAGCAACGGGTTCGGTATTACGCCAAACGAATTTGGTTAAAAAGGTGCTGTTTCCTTTGATTTTGTTGCCAATCGTGCCGATTTTATCAACCTTTCTCGAAAGTATATTCGGTTTACTGCTCTTGATTAGTTTTGTGGTTATTACGACGCAAACGCTCCATCCCAGTTTATTATTACTGCCGTTGGTATGGCTACCCCAACTGCTGTTGACGGCAGGATTAGGCTATTTAACGGCAGCATTGACGGTGTTTTTGCGCGATATCCCACAGACGGTGGGTGTGGCACTTAATATCGGATTTTACCTCACACCGATTGTTTATCCGGCTTCAGCTATTCCCAAACCTTTCTCTGAAGTTGTATTCTGGATCAATCCTTTAGCCGCGATCGCGCAAGTGTATCGAGATTTAGTTTTGGTGGGGAGTATCAGACATTGGTGGGAATGGACGGTAGCGACAGTGCTATCGAGTCTAATTTTTATCGGCGGATTTTGGGTCTACCGACGCTTGCAATCTGCATTTGCTGATGTACTCTAAAGATTGCTCCAGCAGCAATGGTGTGATGAGTGAAATTGCTATTTCGTTAAAAAATGTTTCAAAACTGTACAGGCGCTATTCCCGTCCCGTTGACCGTTTGAAAGAAATATTACTGCCTAACCGCAGTCGAGCAGAAGTATTTTGGGCATTACAGGATGTTAATTTAGAGGTTACTCAAGGCCAAACTTTGGGCATTGTCGGTCAAAATGGCTCTGGTAAAAGTACCTTACTTCAGATTGTTGCCGGAACTTTGACACCGACGAAGGGGGAAGTTCGGGTGAAAGGTCGAGTTTCCGCTTTACTGGAGTTGGGAAGTGGCTTTAATCCTGATTTTACAGGACGACAGAATGTATTTTTTAATGGTCAAATTTTGGGATTGAGCAAAAAAGAAATTGCTGCCAAGTTTGATAATATTGCTGCTTTTGCCGATATTGGGGATTTTCTTGACCAACCTTTGAAGACTTATTCAAGTGGGATGGCTGTTCGTTTGGCTTTTGCGGTTGCAGCCCATATCGATCCTAAAATTTTGATTGTCGATGAAGCCTTGGCTGTGGGTGATGCTAAGTTTCAGGCTCGCTGCATGAAAAAAATCCGCCAACTCCAAGCAGAGGGGGTGACGTTACTTCTAGTATCTCACGACTTGTCGAGTATCAAATTTTTGTGCGATCGCGCCATTTTAATGAATCAAGGCTTCTTACTAGAACAAGGAACACCTAAATACGTTATTAATCGCTATATCGCTTTATTGAGTAGCGAACAAAAGATCGACCCCAGAGAGGCTCAAAGCATTAATTCTTCCAATCAAGAGTTCCATGATTTTGATTGGCATCGACATGGCAACGGTAATTTAACCATTGAAAATGCTACAACAACTGATATTTCTAATGATAACTTAAAAGGGAAAGTACAAACAGGTTTAGTTTTTAGAATCATCATTGAATTACTAGCTCATCAAAATATTGATGATTTTGTTGTCGGTATTTCTCTTAGAACTTTGACGGGAATTGTTCTCTATGGAACTAATACTAATTCATTGTCGATAGCGTTACCTAATTTACAAAAAAATCAAAAGATTAAAATTGCTTTCGAGATGACTTGCCATTTACACAAAGGGTTATATAGTTTATCCATAGCGGCTCATTCTAGTACAGGAATCAGCTATGACTGGATTGATGATTATATGGTATTGGAAGTAATTGGTAATCAGTCCTGTGATGGGCTACTAGACTTGAATGCAACTGCCGCGATCGCTAATCCAGAATATACAAACTTGTTTTAACTGTTGAATCCAAACTCAGTAATGATTGAAGCAAATAATCCTGAAATTAATGTTGATGACTTAATGAAAAAAGTCAAAGCAGAGGCTCAAAAACAACAATTAGGAACAGAAGTTTCTCCAAATCAGTTAATTAATCATCAATCGACTACTGCTGATAGTATATTCGTTAGTCGTATAGACGCACTTCTACAAAATGCGAAAGTAGGCTTTCGAGAAATATCTGAAATTCCGGGAAAGTTCAACCGCTTTCCTTTTGATAAAAGTCCACAAAAGCAACTAATAAAAATATTTTTAAAAGTATATAATTTTCTTTTTAAAAAACAACGAGCCGTAAATCAAAATTTTATAGATGCTTTCGAGTTATTAAAAAGTGCTTTAGTCTCAATAGAATCAACCAATAAAATAATTGAAACGAGAAGTCAAATTGTCGAACATCGCAATCAAAATCTAGTAACAGAAGTCAAGGCGTTGCAAACAGAAGTCGCTCACTATAAGCAACTCCTCTCAAACCTGTCAAAAAACACGAACAATTCGGATATACAGTCTCAAGCGATCGACCAAGAATTAGAACATTTACAAGATGCGTTTTATGTCGCTTTTGAAGATAAATTTCGGGGCAACTCTGAAGAAATCAAAAAACGTTTAGAAGTCTATTTACCCATTTTGAAAAAAGCTAATCTTTCTACTTCAGAATCTATACTAGATTTGGGATGCGGACGAGGAGAATGGTTGCAATTACTACAAGATAACGGTTATAAAGCTACAGGAATAGATTGTAATCGCGTGATGGTCGCAGAATGTCAAACTCAAAATTTGGATGTACATGAAGCAGACGCGATCGCACACCTCCAATCCCTTCCTTCAGAAAGTTTAGCAGGAGTTACAGGCTTTCACATCATCGAACATCTGCCTTTTCCTCAACTACTACAATTATTTGCTGAAACAATCCGAGTCTTAAAACCTAGTGGAATCGCGATTTTTGAAACACCTAATCCACAGAACGTTATGGTAGGAAGTAAATCATTTTATTTCGACCCAACTCACCGCAATCCTTTACCCAACGAACTCACTCAATTTTTATTGGAAAGGACAGGGTTTGAACCCGTCGAAATTTTACCCCTCAATCCTGGCGATTCCAACGCAAAAATACCAGGAGATCAAGCGATTACTCAGCGATTTAATGAGCTTTTCTACGGTTTTCAAGACTACGCCGTAATTGGTTATAAAATTACTCAAGATGCGTCTTCTCACAAAAATATTGAGGAGGAAATATCGTGAAACCCGTTGCAATTGTTATTCCTTGGTGGGGAAAAGAACTAAAAGGAGGAGCCGAGCAACAAGCCTGGCAAATTGCGACTCGTTTGGCTCAACGAGGCCATAAAGTAGAAGTGTTAACGACTTGTTGTCGCTCATTTCAAGATGATTGGTCAAAGAATCACTATCGACCGGGAAAGCGCAAAGAAGAAGGTTTGATTGTACGGCGATTTCGAGTGGATAAACGCGATCGCGCTGCTTTCGACCGGGTTAATACTATTATGTTGAGTTTATCTACCTCAGAGCTTAAACCTGGTGTTGCTCCTGTCGATTTAAATGACGCAGCTATCTTTGTTTCCGAAAACATAAACTCCACAGCACTTTTTAAACATCTTAAAAAAAATAGTAATTCCTATCAAGCTTTTGTATTTCTTCCTTATTTATACGGTATTATTCTCAGGGGATTACCCCTAGTGGCAAATCGTGCTTTTTTACAACCCTGTTTACACGATGAAGTTTACGCTTATTTACCGCAAGTAGAAACTATCTTTCATAGTGCATATAAAATTTTATTTATTAGTCAAGGAGAAGCCCAACTTGCACAGAAATTATATGGCCCGGGAATCATAAACAAAAGTATTGTTGCAGGAGCAGGAGTAGAAACCCACTTCGCAGTTTCTGACAATGAGATTGTCCAGATCGAGAACTTCCCAATTCAAAAAGAACGATTTATTCTCTGCTTAGGACGAAGAGATGCTACAAAAAATACTAACTTATTAATTCGAGCCTTTGAAACTTTTAAACAACAGTATTCAACTTCTGAGCTAAAACTAATTTTAGTCGGTCCCGGTCAGTTAAACCCATCCAACTTTCATACTGACTTGATAGATTTGGGTTTAGTCACAGAAGTAGAAAAAGCGGCACTTCTCAAGCACTGTCTGGCACTTTTTCAACCCAGCCGTAATGAAAGCTATTCTCGCGTTATGATGGAGGCTTGGTTGAACAAACGCCCCGTTGCAGCTCATCAAGACTGTCTCGCAACTTCTCTTGCCGTTCAATCATCTCAAGGAGGATGGTTAGCCAAAACGGAGCAAGAATGGGCAGATTTATTCGCTAAAGTAGATAGCTTGGATGAATCTCAAATGCAAGATTATGGTTTCAAAGGCTATAATTATGCCCAAGAAAACGCTGTTTGGAATAAAGTCATGGAACGCTACGAAGTGGCTTTAGGTTTGACTGCTCAACAGTCTAATCCAAAGAAAGCTCAAGCTGCTGCTATTACTTCCAAGCTCAAAGAAATTCACCAACTTTTGCCTAATTTTAGTTATGGTGATGCCATTTCTAATCAAGCTTTAATAATTAGAAATTATTTGCGAGATTCGGGTTATCATTCAGAGATATTTACCCGTTATGTAGACCCTCGTGTAATTCAGGAAGTAAAGCTATTATCCGAGTCAAAAATAAATTCTGATGCGGGTTTACTGTATCATCATTCTATTGGCAATCCTGATATTACCAATTGTGCGATCGCGCATCCTGGCTCTAAATGTTTGATTTACCATAACATCACACCTTCTGAATTCTTCCAACCCTTCGATCCTCACTTCGCAAATCTCCTCGAACAAGGAAGAAAAGACCTGGCTAAATTAGCTTCCCACTTTCCTTTATCCGTTGGAGACTCAGCTTATAACGCATCAGAATTAGCTGAGTTGGGATTTACAAATCCGACTGTGCTTCCCATCATCGTCGATCCTCAAAAATGGGATATAGCCCCAGACGCTTCTCTTATGGAGCAACTTCAAGATGGTGTCACAAATTTAATTTTCGTCGGTCGGATTTCACCCAATAAAAAACAAGAAGATTTACTCATTGCCTTTCGTCACTACCTAACCCTAGATTCCAATGCTCGCTTAATTCTAATTGGTTGGGGAAGTAACACTGAACCCTACTACTGTCATATTTTAAAGGCAATCGCGAAACTGAACTTGAGCGATCGCGTCATTGTTACCGGACAAGTCAACGACGCTCAACTTTTAGCATATTATCGTACTGCACACCTTTTTTGGTCCATGAGCGAACACGAAGGCTTTGGTGTTCCCCTCATTGAAGCCATGTGGTTTGATATTCCTGTCCTCGCTTACAAAAGCAGTGCTGTTCCTGAAACATTAGGATATGGTGGTATCTTGTTCAATAGTAAAGATGATTTACTGCAAGTTGCCGCTTTAGCAAAACTCTTAATGAACAATCGAGATTTAAAAACTACCGTCCTCAAGGCTCAACAAAAAAGACGTAAAGAGTTTTTATTAAAAAATATTCAGCACAATTTAAATAAATTACTTGAAATACTATAAATCATGAATCAAACTAGTTGGCAGAAAGTCAAAGGAAAACTCAGAAAAATTGCAACAACATCAAAATACCTATTTCCCCTCAGTCCCGATCTACCATTACCTTCAGGAGTAAACGAAAAGCAACTTTTTGATTTTCTACAATCCGTTCGCGTAGCGGATGCACCTCCACAAGAAATGATAAACTATTGTACCCATGATTTTCGGCGGTTTGTTTATACTTATGGATTAACGCAATCTCTGACTGGTAAATGTTTAGAACTCGGAGCTAATCCCTATTTCACAACCTTTCTTTTACGAGAATTTACCCAACTTGATTTAACCTTAGCCAATTATTTTGGCGCTAACTTTGATTCTACCGTTGTTCAAAAAGTAAATTATCAAGATTTTACTTCACATCAAGCTAAAACAATCGAACTCAAATCATCTCATTTCAATATTGAATCCGAAGACTTTCCGTTCCCCGATCACCAGTTTGATGTTGTATTATTTTGCGAGATCATAGAACACTTGTTAATGGATCCTGTTACCGTTTTAAAACAAATTAAACGGACATTAAAACCGCAAGGAAGCCTGATTCTCACAACCCCCAATGTCAGCCGCTTAGAAAATGTTGTCAGGATGATTACAGGAGAGAATATATACGATCCTTACTCTGGCTATGGCCCTTATGGTAGACATAACAGAGAATATAATAAGCACGAACTCTACTTACTTCTGACTCACCTGGGTTTTGAAGTTCAAACTATGTTCACAGCAGATGTACACCCCAATCATCCCAGTACTTATGCTTCTGGATTCAAATTAAAACCCTTTTTGAACCATCGCAAAGAAGATTTAGGTCAGTACATTTTTTTGCGAGCAACTAATACTAAACCTGCTAAAGAGAAAAAACCGGCTTTCTTATACCGTAGTTATCCTGCGGATGAATTAGAGTAATGACTAAAGTTGCTTTTGTGGTACAGCGTTGTGGTGTTGAAGTAGGTGGAGGAGCAGAAAATCTCTGTCTCACTATTGCTCAACGCATGACAAAATACTGGGATGTTGAAATCCTAACAACCTGTGCTTTAGATTATATGACCTGGAAGAATCATTACCCTCCAGGTTTAGTAGAAATTGGTGCTGCAAAAGTTCGTCGTTTTCGCGTTACCAAGCCACGCAATGTCAAGCACTTTAACCGATTATCCGAAAAGATTGCACCTCGTCTTGCGGAAGCCTCTTTAGCCGAACAAGAAGCTTGGATGAAAGCCCAAGGGCCTTGGTCTGTTGACCTTATCAATTATGTCAAAAAGCATCAACACCAATATGATGCTTTTATCTTCTTTGGCTACTTGTACGCTACAACTTACTTTATTCTTCCACTCGTCGCTAACAAAGCATATCTCGCTCCCCTTGCTCACGACGAATGGACTATCTATATGAGTATGTGGGACAAGTTGTTTGCAAAACCACGCGGTTTCATCTTTAACACCCCAGAAGAACGCGATTTTGTCCAGAAACGCTTCTCCCACCTCAATATTGAAGGGCCAATTGCGGGTATCGCTGTTGAACCCCCTGCACATTACAGTGCAGAACAGTTCCGACAGCAGTATAATATCCAAGACCCATTTTTGTTGTATGTTGGTCGAGTCGATCCTTCTAAGGGTTGTGATAAGCTATTTGAGTATTTTATCGAGTTGCGATCGCAAGAATCCCAACCCCGAAAACTGGTACTGTTGGGTCAACCCATGATGACAATTCCGCAACATCCTGATATCATTGCTCTCGGCTTTGTAGATGAGCAAACCAAATGGAACGCTCTGGCAGCTTGTTACCTATTAGTAATGCCCTCTCCTTATGAAAGTCTCTCTATTGTCTTACTGGAAGCTTGGCTAATGAAAAAGCCCGTTCTTGTCAACGGCAAGTGTGATGTTTTAGTCGGTCAATGCCGTAGGTCTAATGGCGGTTTATGGTTTAGTAATATTTATGAATTTAAGCTAGTAATAGAAGCTATGAACAAAATAGTTACTATTCAATTAGGTGTGCAAGGAGAAAAATTTGTTAAAAAAGAATATTTTTGGCAAAAAATAGAGAATATGTATGTACATAACGTCATATAATATCAGGAAGTTTCAATTAAATTTGTATTTTTATAAACTTAAGAGTAAAAGATAATTATTGTTTTTAATGAATAATAAGAAACTTGACACTTCCGAATTGAATCTAGGCATAGTTTGTCCTATGGCCAATGAAGCAGATGTAGCTGTTGATTTTGTTAAAGAAACATTAGAAAACTGCCAAGATTTTGCATCAGTTACTTTTTTCGCAGTCCTAGATTATGCGAGTACTGATAACACTTTAGATATTTTATTAAATAGTGCCAAATCGGAATCGCGATTAAACGTAATTTGGGCTCCTGAAAATCGCTGTGTCGTTGATGCTTATATTAGAGGCTATAAGGAAGCTATATATGCCGGATGTGATTGGATTTTAGAAATTGATGCTGGCTATAGTCACCAACCGACAGACATCCCCAAATTTTTTCACAAAATGATTCAAGGTTATGACTGTATTTTCGGTAGTCGCTTTTGTCATGGTGGAAAAATAAGAAATAGCTCATTTCGCCGTCGTTTGATTAGTTTGGGCGGAACAGTTATGACTAATATGCTTCTTGGAACAACACTTAGTGATATGACCAGTGGCTTTCAACTATTTACCCAAGAAACCCTCAAATATACTTTACAAAAAGGGATCAAATCTAGATATCATTTTTTCCAAACTGAAATCAAGTTTTACTGCCGTAATTTTAAGATTGCTGAAGTTCCAATTTGTTATAAAGCTGCGAGTCCTAGCGTTAATAAAACAGCAATTTTTGATGCTTTTCAGAATCTTTTTCGACTTTTCCAAGAAAGGCTCTTAGGCAAGTAAAAAGTATATCAAAAATTAGAATACTGTAAGCTTTGTACTAAAATCAAATAAGTTTTTATGAATAATCAAGAAAAAGCACATTTAGTTGTAACATCAATTGCTAGTCCTAATAAGATTTTATCTAAACTAGCATCAGGTAGCTTAAAAAAAGAATGGGAATTTATTGTTATTGGTGATTCTTCTAGCCCGCCAAACTTCAATTTAGAAGGATGCGACTTTTATAGTATTGAACGTCAGCTAGATAGTCAGTTTAAGTTTGCCCAGCAATGTCCAAAACGCCACTACGCTCGTAAAAATATTGGTTATCTTCTTGCAATTCAAAATAAAGCATCAACGATCATCGAGACTGATGATGATAATATGCCTTGTGAAGAATTCTGGCAACCTAGAATAAGAAGACAAAACGTTATTACTGCAACTAACACAGGATGGCTAAATGCCTACAGTTATTTCACAACAGCAAATATTTGGCCTAGGGGGTTTCCATTAGATGAAATTTTATGTAACCAACCTGATTGGGATTCTTTAGCAGTAACCCAGGTAGATTGTCCCATCCAACAAGGTCTTGCTGATGGTAATCCTGATGTTGATGCAATATACCGCTTGACGATGCCGTTACCACAGTATTTTAGAAAAGATAGACGCTTGGCACTCGCACATGGAGCATGGTGTCCTTTTAACAGCCAGAATACTACTTGGTGGCCAGATGCCTATCCACTACTTTATTTACCAGCTTACTGTTCATTTCGTATGACTGATATATGGCGTAGTTTTGTAGCTCAAGCAATTGCATGGATTAATGGTTGGTCTATATTGTTCCATGAGCCTACTGTTTGGCAGGACAGAAATGAACACAACCTAATGAAAGATTTCAGCCAAGAGATAGACGGATATCTAAAGAATCGTGAAATTTGTTTAACGTTAGAAAATCTAAAATTAGAACCAGGTACAGATAAAATAATGGATAATATGCGTATTTGTTACGAGCAGCTTGTCAAAATATCTGTAATACCTTCTGAAGAACTTAGTCTTCTAGATATTTGGTTAGATGATTTAACTTTGGTTTTGTAAATATTCATAGTAATCCAAAAAATTGCTATTTTATGTCTCGTAACTATGGCACAATTCAAAACAAAAAGTTATCGCTTTTTGATATTAATTTCATGTTTATTAATTATATTTATTGTGTATCTTTTCAGTCCTGTGAATAATTTGGGCGATTCACGATGGGCTGCTCATACTACAGTAAGCATTATAAAAGAACATAATACAAACTTAAACGAATATAGTGGAGAAATAGCTAGAGCTAACTATGCGCTCGAAAACATTAATGAAAACTACTATACAATTTTTCCAATTGGTACTTCCCTTATATCGGTTCCCATTATCGCGCCGCTAATTTATTCATTGGATAATAATATAAACTTGCTCGTTAAATCTGATTTAGTTGCAATTATTTTCCCTTCAATAAAAAAACATTATGAAGCTCATAACGAAATTATTAATTCAGAGCAACTTGGCATCCTGGCTTTTAATGCAGAACTACAAATATTCACTGCATCTATTTTTGTAACAATTACAGCATTATTTATATATCTAATATCAAAACTATTTTTAAATAATCAGCTCTCAATAGGCGTAACGCTAATTTTTGCATTTTGTACCTCATCTTGGTCAACAGCGAGTCGTGCCCTGTGGCAACACGGACCCTCGATGTTGATGCTTTCTATTTGCTTGTATTTATTACTCTTAGCCAGAAATAAACCTTGGCTGGTTCAGTTTGTAGGTTTATCCTTGGCCTTTTCCTACGTTATTCGACCTACCAATAGCTTGTCTATTCTCGTGTTTTCGGCATTTATTTTGATCAAATACCGAAAATATTTTATTCCTTTTGTGGCTTGGGTATTAACCATAGGAATTCCTTTTATTTTTTATAATTGGTCAATCTATGGTCAGATTTTATCTCCCTACTATCTACCATCTCGGTTGGGTTCTAGTCATTATTTTTGGGAAGCTTTAGCTGGCAATCTCATTAGTCCATCAAGGGGTTTATTTGTTTTCACGCCGATATTTCTTTTTTCTATCGGTGGTATGGCTTGGCTGGTGAAGTCTAAACAAGCGAGGTTATTAGATTATTGTTTGGTTGTCATTATAGTTCTGCATTGGCTGTCTATTTCTTCTTTTCCTCACTGGTGGGCAGGTCATTCATTCGGTCCTCGCTTTTTTTCTGATATGGTTCCCTACTTCATCTATTTCCTTGTACGCCTGTTACAGGTAATTAATACAATAGGGAGTCATGTAAAAAGAAACTTTATTGTAAGCATACTGGTTCTATTTACAGTAGTTAGCTTTTTTATTCATTATAGGGGTGCTAACCATTATCCAGTTCATAATTGGAATGCTACTCCCGCTAATGTCGATGAATTTCCTGAAAGATTATGGGATTGGCAAGATATTCAGTTTATGAGAGGACTGTAGCAAACTACATATTCGATCAATGCTAAAAATCTTAATCGATGCAACTCCTTTGTCTCCAAAACCTAGTGGAGTAGGATTATATGTAAATAATTTAATTAAATCTCTTACTGAAAACCAAAAACAAGAGAATTTTCATTTAAGTATTGTTTATCAGCCTGGTTTAAAAGTTTGGTTGAGGGGTCAAGCTACTATTCCTGCTTTCTTATTAAATCAATACCCTAACGCTTGTTTGATTCCTTTACCTGTTAGAATTTCTAATATTTTCCTTGATTATTTTCCTCAACATTTTTCTACTTATCTAGAATCTTATGATAATTCTTTTGATATTGTTCATGGCACTAACTATAATATTTATCCCTATAAAAAACCAGTTAAGGTAATGACAATATACGATCTTACCTGTATTAAGTATCCTCAATATATTAATTCTGTAGTAAAAACATATTTTAAGCGTGTCCAACGTTGTCTTCAGTGGACGGATTTGGTGATTACGATCTCTGAAAGCTCGAAGCGGGATATTGTGGAGTATTTGAATTTCGATGCCGATCGCGTCTGGGTAACGCCCCTGGCAAGCCGCTATGCTGGAGAGGATGGGGAGTGGAGTAACCTGGAACAGCCCCAAGTCGATTATGATTTCTCGCGGCCTTATTTGTTGTTTGTGAGTACCTTAGAGCCACGAAAGAACATAGTGGCGATTGTAGAGGCGTTTAATTATCTCAAAGAAAAGTATCGTATCGAGCAGCAATTGGTACTCATTGGGCAAAAAGGGTGGAAATATAAGCCAATTTTCGATGCGATCGCGTCCTCTCCCTATAATAACGAAATTCATCATCTTAATTATCTGGGCGATCGCGATGTCGCTTGGTTTTATCAACACGCAGATGTCTTTGTCTATCCTTCCCACTACGAAGGCTTTGGTTTACCCGTCCTCGAAGCCATGACTTGGGGGGCCCCCGTGGTGACTTCTAATACCTCCTCCCTTCCCGAAGTGGCCGGAGATGCAGCCCTACAAATCGATCCCAACGAACCCCTAGAATTAGCCGAAGCCATCCTACAAATTCTAGAAAGCTCGGAGTTTCGTCAAACCTTGATTACAAAAGGCAAAGCCCAAGCCAAACGCTTTTCCTGGGAAAACACCGCAAAAGAAACCCTCGCGGCTTATCGCTATATTCTGTCTTGATGGGAGTAGAAACGCGATCGCGAAGTGGTAGGCAAAGCCGCGATCGCACCCTCAACAAATACATATATACTATAAAAAACCTATAACGAGAGCGTAACTGAAATGACCCTCTCAAAACCCAATCAAATCATCTACCCCGACAGCGACGGCCAGCCGATGTCAGATAATACCCAACAATTTCGCTGGATTGTCTTGATTAAAGAAAATCTAGAGGTATTATTTGCCGATAATCCCGATGTTTTTGTGGCTGGGGATTTGCTGTGGTATCCCGTAGAAGGACAGCCGAAAATCCGGATTGCACCGGATGCGATGGTAGTCTTTGGACGACCAAAAGGAGACAGGGGTTCTTATCGTCAGTGGGAGGAGGATAATGTTGTTCCCCAGGTAGTGTTTGAAATCCTCTCTCCGGGGAATCGTCTCAAGGAAATGACGAAAAAACAGCAATTTTATGACGATTATGGGGTAGAAGAATATTACATTTATGACCCAGATAGTAATGACCTTAATGGTTTACGGCGTGTTGGGGATAGACTTCAAGTTATTGAGGAGATGAATAACTGGACGAGTCCGAGGTTGGGGATTCGCTTTGTGCTGACCCCGGAAACGCTGGAGTTGTATCGTCCCGATAATCGTAAGTTTCTCACGACGCAGGAGTTGGAGGAGCGAGCCACAGCTTTTCAGCGACAAGCTGAACAGGAGCGTTTGCGAGCCAACCAAGAAAGAGAACGAGCCGAGCGATTAGCGGCTCGACTGCGAGAGTTAGGAATTGACCCGGATGCGTAAACCTTCCTTGACTGCAATTTAGACCGAGTTTAATAATTATGACCCTTTCAAGCAAAATCATCTATCCCGACAGCGACGGACAGCCGATGTCAGATAATACCCAACAATTTCGCTGGATTGTCTTGATTAAAGAAAATCTAGAGGTATTATTTGCCGATAATCCTGATGTTTTTGTGGCTGGGGACTTGTTGTGGTATCCCGTGGAAGGACAGCCGAAAATCCGGATTGCACCGGACGCGATGGTGGTGTTTGGACGACCGAAAGGAGACCGGGGTTCTTATCGTCAGTGGGAGGAGGATAATGTTGTTCCCCAGGTGGTGTTTGAAATCCTCTCTCCGGGGAATCGTCTTCAGGAAATGGCCAAAAAACAGCAATTTTACGATCGCTACGGGGTAGAAGAATATTACATCTACGACCCAGACCGCAATGATTTACACGGGTTGCGTCGCGTTGGGGATAGACTTCAAGTTATCGAGGAGATGAATAACTGGACGAGTCCGAGATTGGGGATTCGCTTTGTGCTGACCCCGGAAACGTTGGAGTTGTATCGTCCCGATAATCGTAAGTTTCTCACGACCCAGGATTTGGAGCGACAAGTAGAGCAAGAACGATCGCGAGCCGATCGCCTGGCTGCTAAACTCAAGGAAATGGGAGTCGATCCCGATTCGCTGTAGTTCTCTGTCTTACGAAAGAACGAGATCGCGAGTTTTCTCCCTCCTGTTAGATGAATTGTCCCTCGAAAGCCCTCATCCTAAAGGTAGGAGACGCAACTCAGGAGAACATAATGGGACAGATTCGTGAAGTCGTGGCGCAAACGAGCGATTTAGAGAAAGGTCAGATGCAGCAGGTATCTGTGGGGAAGACCCAGGTACTTTTAGCAAAGATTGGGGACGAATACCGAGCAATGGGGGCGAATTGTACCCATTATGGTGCGCCGTTAGCGAAAGGCTATCTCAGTAATAATCGCGTCGTCTGTCCCTGGCATCATGCTTGTTATAACGTCCTGACCGGAGAAGGTCAAGAACCCCCAGGCTTGAACGATTTACCGAGTTTTGTGGTTGAAGTGGAAGGGCAAGATATTATTGTCACTGTTCCCGAAGATGCACCCAGCGAAACTGAGCCAACTTTGGCTAGTTATGACCCGCAACACGATAATCGCGTTTTTGTCATCTTAGGGGCAGGTGCTGCCGGACTGCATGGGGCTGAAACCTTACGGAAAGAGGGGTTTAGGGGTCGCTTGGTGATGATTACTGCCGCCGACGATTTCCCCTTAGACCGCACGAAGTTGAGTAAGAAATATTTACAAGGGAAAGCGGGGGAAAATGCTTTACCACTGCGCGATCGCGACTTCTACGACCGTTATGATATCGAAGTTTTAACCGATACGCGAGCCAAGAAGGTCAACACCGAAAAACAGCAGATTACCTTTGCAGATAATACCACCCTCGACTACGATCGCATCCTCCTCGCAACGGGAGGGAAAGCTCGCAGATTAAATGTCCCCGGCGCAGATTTAGAGAACATCTTTACGCTACGCAACCACCAAGACAGCGATCGCATCCTGGAAGCCGCCGAAAATGCCGAGAATGCCCTGGTAATTGGCTCAAGCTTCATCGGCCTCGAAACCGCCGCGAGTCTGCGTCAACAGGGCTTAAACGTCGCGGTAATTTCCCCCAGTGAAGTTCCCTTAGAGAAAATTTTAGGAACAGAATTAGGGGAATTTTTCCGGGAAAAACACGAAGAAAATGGCGTATGTTTCCAACTTGAAACGAAAGTCAAAGCCTTTCAAGGTCAGGGTAAGGTAGAGAAAGCCATTCTCCAAGATGATACCCCCATCAATGTCGATCTCGTCGTGGTGGGAATTGGCGTAGACCCGGCGACAGATTACCTCGAAGGCATCGAAACCAACGAAGATAAGAGCATTTCAACCAACGCTTATCTCCAAGCCGCAGACAAGGTTTTTGCTGCTGGAGACATTGCCAAATTCCCTTATTGGCAAACCGGAGAACCCATCCGCATCGAACATTGGCGATTAGCGGCACAACAAGGACGCATTGCAGCCCGTAATATGCTCAATCAAGCCATTCCTTTCCGCAGTGTTCCCTTTTTCTGGACAGGGCAATTTGATCTGAAACTGCGGTATGTGGGTCACGCTGAACAATGGGATGAGATTATCTTCGACGGTGACTTAGATTCCGGGGAATTTATTGCTTATTATCGCCAAGGCGATCGCGTCCTGGCCGCGGCAGGCTGTAATCGTGATGCGGAAATGGCGGCGATTGAAGAAATGATGCGCCTCGGAGATATGCCCAAAATCGACGAATTAAAAGAAATGAAAGTCAAAAACGGTCAATTAATCAAGGCTCAATTGGCACAAACTCATAACTAAATTGCGTGCGGCTTCCTTCTCGCACCTCAACCAACTGTACGGCTTGATTGCGATCGCCCGACGGCAGAAAACGCACCACCCCGGCTGCTCCTTCGGTTTGAAAATTCGGGTTGGAGAGGGCTTCATCCACCCCGGCTCGATTGGGATTAGTCGCGATCGCCCCAATCAACGCCACAGCCGCATCATAAGCCATGGCGGTGCGCCAATTCACCTCTCCGCCCCAAAGCTGACTCGCTGCCTTCGGAAATTCTGCGTCAGGATTGGCCAAAATGTGCCAAGGAATCGCCAAAACCATCCCCACCCCGTCCCGACCGCCTAATTGCAATGTTTGGGGCTTGTAGGCACTATCTCCGGCGAGTAGGGGCAAGCGGCCTTCATTCACCTGAACCACTTGTAACGCCGGGTTGAGGGTAGCGGAATTGGGCGCTAACATAATCACCTCTGCCCCCAAATTCCGGGCTTCATTCACCGCAGCGACGGGATCGAAATCGGCGGCATTCAGGTCATATTCCCTCACCACTTCGCCCCCTTTCCCAAAAATATCGGTGGTAAAGACATTTTTCAGGGATTTACTATAACTGCTGTCGGCATTGAAGAAAACCGCCGCTTTTTGCTTGTTGAGGGTTTCGAGTTGATACGCCGCTAAAGCACTCCCGGCAAAGCGATCGCTCGGTACGGTGCGATAGATATAATCCCCCATGGAGGACAATTCTACCGCCGTACTCGTCGGAGAAATCATGGTTAAACCTTGGACTTGGTAAACCGCCGCCGCAGCCAAAGTAGTAGAACTGCCAAAATGTCCCACAACTCCTAAAATTTCAGGATTTTCTGCTAATTTTGCCGCAATTTGTGGTGAAAGTTCCGGGTCATTATCGTCGCTGGCAATATAAACTTTGAGCCGCGTCCCGTTAATCCCCCCGGCGGCGTTAATTTCATTTTGGGCTTGAGCTACCCCCCGCATCATTTCCTTAGCGGCATTCGCAGAAGTATCAATGGGCAAAGAAACCGCGATCGCGTAAGCCTTATTATTACCAATCCGGGCATTATTTAGGTAAATCAGCGCTTCGGGGTCGTTGCGAGTCTCCTGAAGGGCTTGTTCTAACTGATTCACCGCCTCAGTATAATTTTCTTTCGCGATCGCGTCCACTCCGGCTTGTTTGGCCGGAGAATTGAGATCGGACAGTAAAATGCGATCGCCCCCACTAATTCGGGCAGCCAGATCGCTACTGCTTTCAGGAGTGGTAACTTGCTCGGTTGAATCTCCCGCCGTCGTCGATTCTCCTTGACTTTGCCAAAACCACCAACCACCACCTAAAACTGCACCTGTAATCAACAGCGACAGCACTAAAACTTTCGTTTCGTTATTTTGTGACTGAGACATTAATATTCGTCCTTAGTCCTTTGTCTTTTGTCCTTGGTTTTTGACTAACTTGCAAACTATTGATTATTCACAGGTACAAACTCATAGTTAAACTGAGTGCGATTTCCCGGTTGTACTTCCACCAACTGAGCCGCTTGGTTGCGATCGCCCGACGGCAAAAAGCTAATATTATTCGCTGCCCCCTGAGCTTGGAAATCCGAGGCTGTCAGAGCTTCTTGTACCCCGGTGCGACTGGGATCGACCGCGATCGCGCCAATCAACGCCACCGCCGCATCATAGGCCATCGCGGTACGCCAACTGACCTCTCCCCCCCAAAGCTGACTCGCCGCTTGCGGGAATGCTGCGCCAGGATTGGCTAAAATATGCCAAGGAATTGCCACCACCATCCCGACAGCATTTCGTCCGCCTAATTCTAAAATTTGTGGATTATAGGCATTATCCCCAGCCAAAATCGGTAAGCGCCCTTCATTAACCTGGATCACTTGTAGCGCCAAATCCAAGTTCGCTGAAGGCACTAACATCAAGGCTTCTGCCCCCTGATTAATCGCTTCTTCTACCACTTGCGACGCATTAAAATTGGCAGCATTAAAGTCATACTCAGCCACCACTTCGCCACCCTTACTAAAAATATCGGTGGTAAAGACATTTTTCAGGGACTTACTATAATCACTACCAGAATTAAAGAAAACCGCCGCTTTTTGCAGATTTAACCCTTCGAGTTGATACGCCGCTAACGCACTTCCCGCAAAGCGATCGCTCGGCACAGTCCGGTAGATATAATTCCCCTTAGAGGATAACTCTACCGCCGTACTCGTCGGGGAAATCATCGTTAAACCTTGTTCTTGATAAACCTCCGCCGCGGCCAAAGAAGTCGAACTGCTAAAATGCCCCACAACCCCTAAAACATCACCATTTTGGCCTAATTGAGCCGCAATCTGTTGAGCGACTTGCGGATCGTCATCATCGCTGGCAATCACAACCTTTAACGGCATATTATTAATGCCCCCGGCTGCATTCACTTCATTTTGAGCTTGAGCCACACCCCGCAGGATTTCCTTGGCTACATTCGCTGACGTATTAATCGGCGCAGAAACCGCGATGGTATGAGCCGGATTATTACCAATCCGGGCATTATTAAGGTAAATCAGCGCTTCGGGGTCGTTGCGATTCTGCTGAAGCGCTTGTTCTAACTGCGTCACCGCTTCGGTATAATTTCCTGCCGCGATCGCGCTCACTCCCGCTTGTTTTGCCGGAGAGCTTAAATCAGATAGTAGAATGCGATCGCCACTACTCAGGCGTTGTGTTGCATCCGTATTACCTTGAGTGGGGGTAACGGTGGTAGTGGTAGTCGAAGTGCCTCCTTCCCCGGATTCCCCTTGACCCTGTAAAAACCACCAAGCCCCCCCACCTAAAACGGCTCCGGTAATCAGTAGCGACAGCACTAAAACTTTCGTTTCGTTATTTTGTGACTGAGACATTAATTTTTAAAAGATGACTACAGAATGCGAGATAAAGCTAAATAAATCAAGCGAAATAAAGCGACAATCGCGATCGCCCCGGCTCCGGCTATAACCGCCACAACTAACGTCATGGGAAACGTCAGATCGTCTCGCAACGCCGGAAACAACATCACCACCGAGGTCAAAACCGCCAAAATCGGCAAATCTGAACCCGAAATAATATTGCGGAATTGAGCGTATATCAAACCGCCTAGAGTTACGCCCAACAGCCCCATACTAATCGCTGGCGTTCCGAAAATACTCGCAAAGGCTAAGAAAAGTAACGCACCTTCAAAACCTGTAAAGGCCGCATTACTCAAAAGTTTAACCGTAGAGACTCGCGATCCCGAAGGGATCCGCGTAGCGGCACGCGACACCGGAGGAGGAGAAGGAGTCACCGAGGGAGGCGGTGGATTGACAGGCTGAGAAGGTGGTTGTGTGAGGGGCTGCGCTGGCGGTTGGGGGGGCGGTTGAATCGCTGTCTGGCTTGCCTTCAACGCCTCTAACACTTCCTGAGCCGATTGAAAGCGATCCTTCGGGGTAGAGCGCAGCATCATGTTGAATACGCCCTCTAACTGGTCGCTGACTTGAGTGGCATGACTTTGCCAATCCCAAGCATTGTTATAGCCGTCATACAGGTCTTCTGGCGCTTTATTCGTCAGCAAAACCAAGCAAGTCGCCGCTAACGCATATAAATCCGTCGAAGGATAAACCTGCGACCCCTGCATTTGTTCGGGAGGGGCAAATCCCATCGAATAAATCCCCGTCGAGCGCCCCTGAGTAGACCCAGCCCCGGCGGTAACTTGTTTCACCGCCCCAAAATCGAGTAAATATAGGCGATCGTTACCCGACCGCATAATATTTGAAGGCTTGATATCTCGATGAATCACATCGCGATCGTGAACAAACTTTAAAATCTCTAAAACTTCTCGCAAAATTTGGCGAACTTCCTGCTCAGTGTAAGCCCGACCGCGCTGGGCTTGCTCTCGCTCCAAATCCACCCCGTCAATATACTCTTGTACCAAGTAAAAAAACGACTGCTCGCCACTTCCTTGCAATTTCGGAACTATTACCGGAAAAAAAGCAAAAGAATTGGGAATATGCCGATTATCGTGACCTAAATCTTCTAAAACTGCCGCTTCCCGTTCAAATAAGCGTTGTGCTGTTTCCAACTGCTGCGGATTGAGGTTTCCTGACGGTTGAAACTGTTTCACCACACAATCGCGAAAACTGGTGGTGTAGCGATCGCCTGCCAAAAACGCCGCCCCAAATCCTCCTTGTCCGAGTAACTTAGAAGGCAAATAACGCCCCCCCAAAATCAACGGCATTCCGCAACTTGTGCAGTATTTTTGCTGGGCCGTTTTTAACTTCGATTCATCATCTAAATCGTCAAAAAAATTACGCGGACTCGGACAACTTGGACGAGTGCAGAGAATTTCCATATCAAAGGTACATCAGGGCTAGTATCCAGTATTTTAGCTAACCGTGCAACTTGCTCTGTCTAAACTCCAACAAAAATGTCAGTCTTTTGGGAAAACTGACAGGTTGAAAGCGCCTGCCGCTACGGGAATCCCTGTGCGATCGCCATCATATAGCAACTGCCAAAACAGTTAGGACACCACATCCATTCTGAGAAAATAAGCCCAAGAGATCAGTGGGAGAGGGGTTGGGGTGAGGGCAAACCCTAAAACTTCCTCAGCAAGCCCTACTTACTTAACCGTCGGACTGGATACCGCCTCTAAATCTTCCTCAGCGTTCGCTTCTACCACCGGCTTGACCGCTAAACCCTTCGCTTCGGCAAATTCGGGCAAAATTTCTTTTAAAAAGGCTTCTGCGGCTTTAGAGCGATAGCGATTGGGATTAATAATCACCGACAACGTGCGTTTCACCGCCATTTCGTCCAAACGCGCTCGGTGTAAAATTCGCATTTGTAACTCTTTTTCAATGGCAGAAATCGAAACAAATGCCGCCCCTAAGCCCGATTGCACTGCATTTTTAATCGCTTCGATCGAATTTAATTCCATCTCAATTTTTAGACGCTTCGGATCAATACCCCAACGACCTAATACTTGGTCAATCACCTTACGAATCGTGGATTGAGAATCGAGGGCGATAAACTGAAGCTTGTATAAATCTTCTTTTTGAATGGTCTCCGCCTTGGCTAAAGGATGAAACACGGGTAAAATCAGCGCTAACTCATCCTCAGCATAAGCCTTGATCGTCAAGACATCTTGCAATTCTGCCGGGACTTCACCGCCAATAATCGCTAAATCCACTTGACCATTGGCCACACTCCACGAAGTGCGTCGGGTCGAATGAACTTGCAGTTGTACCGATACATCAGGATAACGCTGACGAAACATCCCAATCATGCGGGGCAGTAAATAAGTGCCTGTTGTCTGGGATGCGCCGATGATCAGGGTTCCCCCTTGGAGATTTTGTAAATCTTCAATGGCGCGACAGGTTTCTTGACACAGTGAGAGGA
This sequence comes from filamentous cyanobacterium ESFC-1, assembly GCA_000380225.1. Taxonomy (GTDB): domain Bacteria; phylum Cyanobacteriota; class Cyanobacteriia; order Cyanobacteriales; family Spirulinaceae; genus Jaaginema. The sequence continues at coordinate 5,046,325 of KB904821.1, read as the reverse complement.
CTTTTTCGCCGTAAGTCAGCAACAAGTGACCGGCTTCTGTCATTTGCGCTCTGCGTCCCCCCCGGTCAAACAAAGGAACATCTAACTGTTTTTCTAAATTTTGAACTTGAAGACTAACCGCAGGTTGAGACACATACAGGCTATCAGCCGCACGTTTGAAACTTCCTTCAGCCGCGATCGCTTTCAAGATTCGGAGTTGGTCGAGTGTGAACGGAATATCAGGCATAACCCTTAGATAACAAGGAGGAACGAACACCAGCGATAAGGCAAATCCAAATTTCGCGTTTTCCAGCGAATTAGAGTATAAATTGTAGCTTTCTCTTAAATACTTTAATTATCGACATTTCCCTGAGCCATACAACCCTGTAATTCATTCTAGGATTTGCCCCTGCTGAATTGACAGTAACATAAGGCGGGGATCATTTGGGTTGCAAATGTTTGAGACCGGCCTAAACGTTATAGTTAACTAGATATAACCTAAACTTATCAGATTTCACAACCCTAAAGATCAAAATGACAGCATCTTGGTTAACCGCAAGTCATGGCATTATGCTTCTTCTGCTCGTTGGTTTTGCGATCGCCCACAGTGGTTTAGCCGCCCTCAGACCCTGGGGAGAAAGCAAAATCGGCGCAAGGGCTTACCGGGTTTTATTCGCCCTGGTTAGCATCCCTTTCGCCACTGCCCTCATTATTTACTTTTTCAACCACCGCTACGACGGTTTAACCTTGTGGCATCTGCAAACCACCCCCGGCGTTATTCCCCTAATCTGGGTATTATCGGCAATCTCTTTCTTTTTCCTCTATCCTGCGACCTTTAACTTGCTCGAAATTGCCGCCCTGGAAAAACCCGAAGTTCACCTCTACGAAACCGGGATCATTCGCATCACCCGTCACCCGCAAATGGTCGGTCAGATTATCTGGTGTATCGCTCATACAATCTGGCTCGGTACAACGTTTATGCTGGTCACTTCTGCGGGTTTAATTGCCCATCATCTCTTTGCGGTGTGGCATGGCGATCGCCGCTTAGAACAACGATACGGCGACGCATTCCTCAAAGTCAAAGACCGCACCTCGGTCATGCCGTTTCAAGCCCTTCTCGATGGCCGCCAAACCCTCAAATGGCAAGAATTCCTCCGCCCCGCTTATCTCGGTGTCACGGGCTTTATCCTGCTGCTGTGGTGGGGTCATCCCTGGCTGATGACAGTTACAGCCAAAGTGCCTTGGTAATTTGGTTGTTGGTTATTGGTTGTTGGTTATTGGTTGTTGGTTATTGGTTGTTGGTTATTGGTTGTTGGTTATTGGTTGTTGGTTATTGGTTGTTGGTTATTGGGCGGGGAAACCCCGCCCCTACACAGCAATTGCCCACTGCCTACTGCCCACTACCCACTGCCCACTGCCCACTACCTACTACCCACTGCCCACTGCCTACTGCCCACTGCCTACTGCCCACTGCCCAAAAAAAAGCGCTAGAACTTGATCCCAAATGGTTGTAGCATGATCGAAAGCCAAAATAACAAACTGATATAGACAAAATAGAATTATGGTGCTTTCGGTCAACGAGCTAACTTTTTCTCAGCAAGTCTTAGATTCACCGACTTCCGTTCTCGTTTACTTTTGGGCCCCTTGGTGTAAGCCTTGTCTGCATATTCAACCGATCTTGACTGCTTTTGACCAAAACTGCCAAAACTCTTGGAAAATCGTCAGCGTCAATGCTGATGAGAACTTCAAGCTCGTCAATGGTTATCGTTTGCGGACATTACCAACCTTGTTGTTGTTTGAACAGGGCGCGATCGCGCACCGCTTAGAAGGTTTCCAAACCCGAGATGAATTGCGCCGGATTCTCGATACCCTAGAGAATCGCAGCTTAATGCTGACTTCGGCTTAGGGCGATCGCGATTTTTAACAAACCCATTTAATTCTCAAATCATCGTTTCTCCAGCCTTGGCGATACCCTAGCGAAAGGCTGATTTTTAGTGGCGATTTTCACCCCCAATCTACCCACAGACATAAGCACATAGATAGGAATCTAGGCATAAATACTTTTTTAAACTAGCAAATATGTCAAAATTGTTAACATTACACTGCAAACAATGAAGAAATATAAAGATAGGAATAGGTAATGGAACCGCTCTATCAATACGCCTGGTTAATTCCAGTATTGCCCCTCGTCGGAGCGATGCTGTTAGGAGTGGGCTTGATTTCCTTTAACAAGTTCACCAACAGCCTCAGAAAAATCAACGCAGCCGTTGTCATCACCCTCATGGGGGGAGCAATGGCTTATGCGCTCGCTCTGCTGTGGAGTCAAGTACAAGGAACACCAGCCTTCTCTCGTAGTTTCGAGTGGGCCGCCGCCGGAGATTTTCAGCTCACGATGGGTTATGTCATCGATCCCCTGGCTGCTGTCATGCTGGTCATCGTCACCACCGTTGCCTTTTTGGTCATGGTCTACACCGATGGCTATATGGCCCACGACCCCGGTTATGTGCGCTTTTATGCCTACTTGAGCTTATTTGGCTCGTCCATGCTCGGTCTCGTTATCAGTCCTAATCTCGTCCAAGTTTATATTTTCTGGGAATTGGTGGGGATGTGTTCGTACCTGCTAATCGGCTTTTGGTACGACCGCAAAGCCGCCGCCGATGCTTGTCAGAAAGCCTTTGTCGCCAACCGCGTCGGCGACTTCGGCTTATTACTAGGGATGTTGGGTCTGTATTGGGCCACGGGTAGTTTTGACTTTGGCGTAATGGGCGATCGCCTCCAAGAATTAGTCGCTTCTGGCGTACTTTGGTCGGGATTAGCGGCGTTATTCGCCATTTTGGTCTTTTTAGGCCCCGTGGCCAAATCAGCCCAGTTCCCGCTTCATGTCTGGCTGCCTGACGCAATGGAAGGCCCCACGCCCATCTCCGCGTTAATCCACGCCGCCACCATGGTCGCCGCCGGGGTGTTCCTCATTGCCCGGATGTATCCCGTATTTGAGAACATCCCCATCGCCATGAGTACCATCGCCTGGACAGGGGCATTTACCGCCTTCCTCGGTGCTTCGATTGCCATGACCCAAAACGACATCAAAAAAGGTCTGGCTTACTCAACCATTTCTCAACTCGGTTACATGGTCATGGCCATGGGAACCGGGGCCTATACCGCCGGATTGTTTCACCTGATGACCCACGCTTACTTCAAAGCGATGCTGTTTTTGGGTTCCGGTTCAGTCATTCACGGCATGGAAGAAGTGGTCGGCCACGACCCCGTACTCGCCCAGGATATGCGCTTGATGGGGGGTTTAAGAAAATATATGCCCCTAACTTCGTTTAGCTTCTTGATCGGGACTCTCGCGATTTCTGGGATTCCTCCCTTTGCCGGTTTCTGGTCAAAAGACGAAATTCTCGGTTTTGCCTTTGAAATCAATCCGGCGTTGTGGCTGATTGGTTGGCTGACTGCCGGGATCACCGCTTTCTATATGTTCCGAATGTATTTTATGACCTTTGAAGGTTCATTCCGGGGCAACGAAACGGATATTCGCGCAAAAATCAAGTCAGAATTCACAGCAGATGCAGAAAGCGAAGAAATGCTCGAACCTGCCTTTGCTCCCGGTGCGATGAACCCCGCCGAACTCGACCACGACGACCACCACAGCAGCGAACCCCACGAATCCCCCTGGACCATGACCTTCCCGTTATTGGCCTTGTCGATTCCTTCGATTGCCATTGGTTTACTCGGTCGTCCGTGGCACAACGACTTCGAGATGTTCATTCACGCCCCTGGGGAAACGTTGGCCGAAGTCATGGAGGCCGCAGAACATTTCGAGTTGAACGAGTTTTTAATCATGGGTGGTAACTCGGTCGGGATTGCCCTGATTGGCATTACTCTGGCTTCCTTGATGTATTTGCGAGGTAAAATCGATGCGGGCGCGATCGCGTCCAAAATCAAGCCGTTGTACCAATTTTCCCTCAAAAAATGGTACTTTGACGAAATCTACTACAGCCTCTTTGTGGTCGGTTTGCGTCGCATTGCCCGTCAAATGCTCGAAATCGATTACCGCGTCGTAGATGGGGCCGTAAACTTCACAGGTCTGGTTGCCGTAGTGAGTGGTCAGGGCTTGAAATACCTCGAAAGTGGACGCGTCCAATTCTACGCCCTCATCGTTTTTGCGGCAGTTTTGGGCTTTGTGGTGGTCTCCAGTCTCGGTTAGCCCCAAGTTGGGAGGAGTGGGAGGAGTGGGAGGAGGGGGGGAGGGGGAAGAAAAGAACTCTGCTCCCCAGCTTCTATCAGTTATCCAGTCTTCGCGTAGTGGCGTGACACAGCTAAGATGAGGCTTTAACGTAGGGTGGGTTAGGCGGCTACAACCTAGGCTGTGACAGCAATCTAGTTATCCGCCGTAACCCACCATTTAAAGTGGGTCACAACAGTAGGGTGGGTTAGGCGGCTAAAAGCGGGCGCTATGACAGCAATCTAGCTACCCGCCGTAACCCACCCTCTAAGATGTACTACTGTTGACTCTCGCGCGAAACGTTAACTTTACTTTTTTGGGCTGAAACCCATATATATTCTAATGTTGAGCCTTTTTTAGAGTCTGCCCTCCAGCAAAAAGTTTCTGATCTCTTTTTGGGGTAGAATTCAACTCCCCCCCCGATTGCCGATTGCCCACTGCCCTCTAATCGCTGATGAGGCGACCACTGAACAAAAATCCTTGTACGCTTAAACTCGTAACCCTCGACCTCGCAATTTTAATTATTCAATATGAATTTTGCTGAATTTCCCTGGTTGACGACAATTATCTTATTTCCAATTGCCGCAGCCTTATTAATCCCCATCATTCCTGATAAAAATGGTAAAACCGTGCGCTGGTATGCGCTTACCATCGGTTTAATTGACTTTGCCCTGATTGTTTACGCCTTTTATACCAGCTATGACCTCGACCAACCGGGCTTACAAATGGCCGAAAGCTACGTCTGGATTGCAGACCTAGATTTGAAGTGGTCGGTAGCGGTGGATGGCTTGGCTATGCCCTTGGTGATTCTGACGGGATTTATTACTACCCTGGCGATTATGGCCGCTTGGCCCGTCACCCTGAAGCCGAAGCTGTTTTACTTCCTGATGCTGGCCATGTACGGCGGTCAAATTGCCGTGTTTGCTGTTCAGGATATGCTGTTGTTCTTCTTGGTGTGGGAACTCGAACTGGTTCCGGTGTATCTCATTCTGTCCATTTGGGGCGGTAAGAAGCGCCTTTATGCCGCGACGAAGTTTATTCTCTACACCGCCGGGGGTTCGCTGTTTATCCTCGTTGCTGCCCTGACGATGGCGTTTTACGGCGATACGGTAACGTTTGACATGAGCGCGATCGCGGCCAAGGATTTCCCCATTAATCTAGAGTTATTACTGTATGGGGGCTTACTCATTGCCTACGGCGTAAAACTCCCCATCTTCCCCCTCCACACCTGGCTACCAGACGCACACGGAGAAGCCACAGCCCCCGCCCACATGCTCCTCGCGGGTATTTTGTTGAAAATGGGGGGTTATGCCCTAATTCGCATGAATGTGGGGATGCTACCGGACGCTCACGCCGTTTTCGCCCCCGTCCTGATTATCCTGGGGGTTGTTAACATCATTTACGCCGCCCTCACCTCTTTTGCCCAACGCAACCTCAAGCGCAAAATCGCCTACTCGTCTATTTCTCACATGGGCTTTGTCCTGATTGGGATTGCCTCTTACACCGACTTGGGCTTGAGTGGGGCAATGCTGCAAATGATTTCCCACGGACTTATCGGGGCCAGCTTATTCTTTATGGTGGGCTGTACCTATGACCGTACCCACACCCTCATGCTGGATGAAATGGGGGGTATCGGTCAGAAAATGAACAAAGTCTTTGCCATGTGGACGGCTTGTTCCCTCGCGTCTTTGGCGTTACCAGGAATGAGTGGTTTTGTGGCTGAGTTAATGGTTTTCGTGGGGATGGCTACCAGCGACGCTTACAGCTTTAGCTTCAAACTGGTTGTGGTCGTACTGGCTGCTGTGGGTGTGATTCTCACTCCCATTTACCTGCTGTCCATGCTGCGGGAAATCTTCTACGGTAAAGAAAATCCTGCCCTGGAAGACGAAGCCCTCATCGATGCTGAACCTCGCGAAGTCTTTATTATCGCGTCTTTATTGGTTCCCATCATCGGGACAGGTTTCTATCCCAAGATGATTACCCAAATTTACGATTCCACCACCACCGCTTTAACGAGCAGAATCCGCCAATCCGTCCCGACATTAGTTGAGTCGGAGGCTGATGTAGCGTTATCTTCTGAGGTATTACAAGCCCCAGAAATTGAATCTGTAGTGAATTAATCTTGAGATAATAACACATCAACTCAAACCCCGGTTTTTTGAAAAAACCGGGGTTTTGTCTGTTTATTTTTGATGATGAGTAAGCAGTCCTGGCTTTAGAATAAACGTTAGACCATGAAGTCACGATCCCCGATTGCCCCAACTAATTTCAGCACAATACATGACAAAATTCTTTATCCTTTTTTCGTTTAATCATCATGAGTAATCATCCCCTACTTAAAGTCGAAATCTCTCAACTTAGTGTTGCTGAACGCATCCAGCTTGCTGAAGACCTCTGGGATAGCATCTCGGCGCAGCAAAATGAATTGCCATTAACAGAAGCACAGCAGCAAGAACTCGATCGCCGATTAGAAAATTATCCACAAGACGCAACTGCGGGTTCGGACTGGGAAGAAGTCAAACAACGATTAGGCTTTTCTCAATGAGTTACACCCTGATTATTCAGCCAGAAGCAGAATTGGATATTCAAGATGCTTTCGAGTGGTATGAAGCTCAAAGTTTGGGGTTAGGCTCTGAGTTTATCCGGGCAGTTGATACAGGACTATCGAACATTGGACGCAATCCCCTTGCCTACCCGGTTATTTATAAACAAGTCCGGCAGATATTAATTCGGCGTTTTCCCTACAGAATTCTTTATGTGTTTGACCAAAATCAAAATCTGATTACTGCGATCGCCTGTTTTCACAGCAAACGCAATCCCAAATCCTGGAAAGATCGTCTATGAAATTGATTTATGCGCTCTTAGGACAAAAAGAGGGGCGATCGCTGAATTGTGTAACTTTAACTTAATCTGTTATTCGATCTAAAACCCTTGCTGATGGGCGATGCCCACCCTATGTTACTCAATAAATAATATCAATGGGTTGAGAAAGTTGACTTCCTTTATGAGAATAAAATTTTGGAGCGCGCGCTTGTGATTTTTGGATCATTGGTGCAATTACGTCAACTGGAATACCTCCATGCAACAATCCTTTTCCTTTTTAATATAAATATCAATTAAGTGTCCACACTTTATCGAGAAAAGAAAGCAGACGGGGAAATATGGAAAAAATCGGCTAACTTTTCAATGTGTTCTACAGTAAACTTTCGCTGACCATTCAGGATTGCCGAAATAATAGATTCAGTTTTAAAAATGGGGATTAAATCTTTTTGTTTAAGCCCGAATTCTTGAATGAGAGCCTTAAGCAATTCAACACCGTATAAGTCAGGAATCAAGACAGACTTTTCTTCGTAGTCATGGATGAGGATACCCAACAGGTTAATGTATTCTTGCTCCTCTGGAGTGATGTTATCAGAATCCAGCAAAGTGTCGATTACGGCTTGCGTGGAAAATAATTCTTCCTCTGATTTGGGCTGTGTCTCACCACCAAGTGGGAAAAAGTAATTATTTTAAATTTGGGCATAAAAGCCGATATAAAGGTAAAAATTGGGATATTTAACCATAATAATCCTCGCGATCGCGTGTTGATTGCGCTTACAGGTTTGACTCGGTGAAGGAATCTAACTGGAAAAATTGGTATTTCTTGAAAAAGGGGGATGATGTCAGCAGTCTAGGCCTTAAAATAAAAGTTAGACCCTAAAGTCGCGATCCCCGATCGCCCCGATGATGATTTAAAGGATCGGGGGGCCAGAAATTCAATGTTATTAATTACACAACTGTCTTTGAGTTGTCTTGATAGTTATGTTCAAGAGCGAGGCAGCGTAAGAAGTCCCAAATTGAGATTCTCTCCCGTTGCCTTTATGGGATTCTAGGAAGTCATGGCCATTTTAAGTAGGCTTTGACCCGGAAAAAAAGCGATCGCGGCTTCAAGGGCGTGATTTTTCGCAAGAATGGATTGCAAAAGTTACGCAGAAAGTGATAAGACAAAAGACAGATGACAGATAACAATGCCTGTGGTAGAGATAAGTGGATTATTAATTGTAGTGGGTTATTTGTGCGGCTCGATACCCACGGGATATTTACTGGCGAAGCAGTTAAAGGGAATTGACATTCGCGAGCATGGTTCGGGTTCAACCGGGGCCACTAACGTTTTAAGAACGGTGGGCAAAACTGCCGCGCTGACGGTATTGCTGGTGGATTTGCTCAAAGGCGCGGCGGCGGTAGCATTGGTGAAAGCCAGTTTTAGCTGGTTTCCGATGCTGATGTTGCCCCTTGAACCTTGGCAAGCCTGGCTAGTGATGTTAAGCGGTATCGCGGCGATTTTTGGTCACAGCAAGTCGATTTGGCTGGGGTTTAGTGGTGGTAAGTCAGTCGCGGCCAGTTTGGGGGTGTTGCTGATGATGAGTCCCCCAGTGGCGTTAGGAACGATCGCGGCGTTTGTTTTGACGCTGGTGTTCTTCCGGATCGTATCTTTGGGGTCAATTTCCGGGGCGATCGCGGTGAATTTATTTATGATTTTACTGCATCAGCCGATTCCCTATTGTTTATTCGCGGCTTTTGCCGGATTTTATGTGATTTTGCGCCATCGCACCAATATTCAACGGATTCTTGCCGGAACCGAGCCTTCTATTGGTCAAAAACTGCAAGGGTAAGTGAACACTCCCTAGAGTTGGGTTTGCGGGCTTTGGGTCCAGATAATCCAATCTCCTTGAACCGTCGCGATCGCGCCCCCTGGAAACGTTGAAGATCTCGATCGATTCGGTGCATCAATTAAGTTTTCAACTGCCTCGATTTGGTCAAAATTCGGGGCAAACGGTTGTGTTGCTTGAATAAACTGTCTCGCAACCCGACGACGCAACGCTAACGGCAGGGGTTGTAAAATTTTGCGATTTAAACTCGGCGGATTGTCTTGCTTCGCTTGATTAAACCAGGCTGTAGCTTGGCTTTCTAAGTAATTCACTTCCGCTTGTAAAATTTCCGCCGTTTGTGCCAAATTACTCTCAACTTGGGGGTTGAAATGTTGTTGTAAATAGGGAATCACTTCGAGTCTGAGGCGATTGCGGGCGTATTTGAGCTTGGTATTGACGATATCTTCCCACACGGGTAAGTTGTACTGAGCCGCAAAATTGGCGGTTTCTGAGCGGGAAACTGTGAGTAAAGGGCGAATTAGCTCAACATCCGGGGTTAATGTCCGTCGCCAAGTTAAGGCTTGTAAACCATCGGCTCCGGCACCGCGAATGAGATTATACAGTAAGGTTTCGGCGCGATCGCTCTGGGTGTGTCCTGTGACGATAATCGGAAAATTGTGGGATTGGGCAAGGTCAATTAAGGCTTCATAACGCCATTGACGGGCGGCGGCTTCGGTTTCTGCCAGATTTTTGGCTGTTTTGAGGTAAAAGGGTAAATGCCAGGCTTGAGCGACATCCGCGACAATCTCGGCAATTCCCGCATCCGTAGACCAGTTATGATCGCAATGAGCGACGGCCAAGTGCCACTGCCATTTCGGTTGTAAATCTAGTAGTAATTTCAGCAGAGAAAGGGAGTCTTGACCCCCAGAAACGGCGACTAAAAGGCGATCGCCCTTTGGTAAGAGTTGCCGTTGACGACAAATTTGGTGTAATCTTCCGTGCAATACAGTCCAAGTCATTTCAGTTATCAGCCTCTAAGGGTTACGTTTTTCCGATGATTAACTGGTTTTCTGTGTCTTGCCGAGCGTTCCCTTGCGCCTTACGGCGACGCGGGGTCTCGGCGCTTATTGGTTATTGGTTATTGGTTATTGGTTATTTGTTCTTATTTTGATAGGATCGGTTTTTCCCCAGAAAGGAAGTCAGAAACTTTGGACTCACAGCAGACTCTAGAAAAAGACTCAAAGCTAGAGTAGGTAAGCGTTACAGCCCCAAAAAAGCCGATTTAAGCTTCACGCGAGAGTCATCAGTCACAAGGAATTTTAGTTTTTAAAAATTAAAATATGAAAACAGCGTTAATTTGTGGGATTTCCGGTCAAGATGGCGCGTATTTAGCCCAACTTTTATTAGAAAAAGGGTATAACGTCTGCGGCACATCTCGCGATGCTCAGATGTGTAAATTTGAGAATTTAATACAGTTGGGGATTCGCGATCGCGTCAAGGTGTATTCCATGGCGTTAAATGACTTTCGCAGCGTTTTACAAGTCATTAAAAAAGTCCAACCGGATGAAATTTATAATCTCGCGGGTCAAACCTCAGTGGGATTGTCCTTTGAGTTGCCCGTCGAAACCATGGAAAGCGTCACCGTTGGCACCTTAAACCTGTTAGAAGCCATCCGCTTTTTTGACGCACCCATTAAATTTTACAACGCCGGATCGAGTGAATGCTACGGGAATACAGGCGAGAGTGCCGCCGATGAGAAAACCCCTTTTCGTCCCCGCAGTCCCTATGCTGTGGCCAAAGCGGCGGCATTTTGGCAAGTGGCGAATTATCGCGAAGCTTATAATTTGTTTGCTTGTTCAGGGATTTTATTTAACCACGATTCCCCCCTACGACCGAAGCGATTTGTCACTCAAAAAATCGTGTCTGCCGCTTGTCGTATCGCTCAAGGACACTCTGAAAAGCTTTATCTGGGTAACATCGAGATTCAACGAGATTGGGGTTGGGCCCCGGATTATGTGGAGTCGATGTACTTGATGTTACAGCACGATCGCCCAGACGATTACGCGATCGCGACCGGAACAACCTCAAAATTAGCCGATTTTGTAGCGGCAGTCTTTGAGACATTAGATTTAAACTGGCAAGACCACGTTATCATCGACCGCAGCTTATTTCGTCCCACAGAAATCGCCGTCAGTTGCGGCAATCCGAGCAAAGCGAAACGGCAGTTAAACTGGGAAGCCCGCTATAAAATGCCCGATATTGCCGCAGCAATGGTAAAGGCGGCTTTAGCCGAAATGAAGGAATTTTAGGGTTTTTGCTGCACTTTTAACTTAATAAGGCACAACCAGTATGGTACAAGTCCCAGAAAAAGCGATCGCCCTCTTAGAGTTTCTGAAGCAACCAGAAACCAAGCCTGCCTGCGAATATATTGATGGAAAGGTGATTCAAAAGCATAAGCCCCAGGGAAAGCATAGCAAATTGCAGGGAAAATTAGTCACGGCCATCAACCAAAGGGTCGAAGCATCCAAAGTGGCTTTGGCTTTCCCAGAGTTACGCTGTACTTTTGGCGGTAAGTCTCTTGTACCGGATGTCACGGTTTTTACTTGGGATCGGATTCCGGTTGATGAAAATGGCGATATTGCCAATGTTTTTGCGATCGCGCCCAATTGGACAATTGAAATTCTATCACCCGATCAAAGTTTAACCCTCGTTACGGGCAAAATTTTGCATTGTCTCAACCACGGTACGTCAATGGGTTGGCTGATTGACCCGAAAACGCGATCGCTTTTGATTTTTCCCCAAGGGCAACAACCCCAACTGCAAGAAGACCCCGACGCGTGCCGCTACGCGGATCCCTGCGGGATCGCACCTATTCCCGATTTAGGCATAGATTTGAGCCTGAGTGTAGGTGAAATATTTGGCTGGTTGAAATTATAAAATCTATTATTTCGTCGTAAATGACCAAACTCCCTGCCAATCCGCCGGAAGACCTTGTTCTTGTAGGGTTTTGATGCGAGATTGATATAAAGCGGCGGTTTTGTCGTCGGGATTGAGGTTGAGAATTTGTGCGAAACCCCGTTCGGCTGCGGCTAAGTCTCCCTGACGATAAGCGGCGATGCTCATTTCAAAATGGGAATGAGTTTGCTGTTTGAGAATGCGGAGGTTGGCGGTTTCTGCGTCGAGGACTTCATATATATCGATAGGTTCGACTCGTCCTTTAACAATAACGCGATCGAGAAAGCGCAGATCGTAGGCATGGCGATCGCGCAGTTTTAAAACAACTTGCTCTGAAATTAGCAGCGAAACGCCGTAATGCTTTGTTAAGCCTTCTAAACGGGCGGTAAGGTTAACATTATCGGAAATTGCGTCGCCTTGCATCCGATTTTCATCCCCAATCATCCCGACCATAATTTGACCCACATGAATCCCGATGCCAATTTGAATCGGTTGGGGATGATTTTGATTAAATTCGCGGATTTCGTCGAAAATCGCGATCGCGGCTTGTACCGCATCATCAGGAGATTCTGGGAAAGCTGCCATCAAGCCATCACCGAGATATTTAATAATAAAGCCCTGGCGATCGCGAATCACGGGATTAACCGCTTTGAGATAAGCATTGACAAAATCAAAATTGGCTTGGGGGGTCATTTGTTCGGACAAGGTAGTAAAGCCCCGGATATCCGAAAACATGATTGCCATTTCTTTGCTGACATGATCGCCTAATTGGATATTGACGATGCTATCTTTCCGCAAAAATTGCAGATATTCTAAAGGCACAAAACGGGCAAAAGAGTTGCGTTGAGTTTCGAGAGTTTCAAAAGATTGGCGTAGCTGTTGCGCCATACTATCAAAAGCCTGGGCTAATTGACCGACTTCATCGCCGCGATCGATATCCATTACCATCCGGTCCCACACCCCTTGGGCCAAATCTTGGGCGGCTAAGTTCAGGCGTAAAATCGGGCGCGTAATCCAGCGAGAGGTGAAAATGCCGATCAAGATAGAAACCAAGAGGGCGATCGCGCATAAACGGACGGTACTGCGACTATTTGCCGTAATTTCCTCCATAAAATCCGCTTCGGGAATGACCACAACAATGAGCCAATTCAACCCCGATATATTGGTAAGTGGTGTTACCTGAATCAGTTGCGTTTTGCCGTTTAAGTTGTAGCTAAAGTCAACGGGTTCGGTAATAGAAGATAAAGCACTATTCCGGGCCAACAATTCCTGGGTTGTTTGGCGGATTGTGGGTTCGGTGGAGAATAAAGCACCGAGACGCTGGGGTTCAGGATCGTTTTCAGTGAGGGTAAATGGCTTCTCATCGGTGGAACTGGCGACAATTTCCCCCGAACGCTCAATAATAAAGGCTTCTCCGGTTTCGCTAATGTCTAAATCCCGCAGGAAATCGCTGATTTGCGACAAAATCAAGTTGGTTCCCATTACCCCGCGAAACTCGCCGTCTGGGGCATAAATCGGCGTGGTGGGAGTGATTTGCAGCACCCCTAGATCGGCGGAATGGAAAATCGGACTCCAGGTTTGCTGTTTGAGGGCGATGGTGGCTTCGTAGGTCTACATTTATTAGGGATAAAAACTCCAATAGATTTATTTCGAAGTTTTTTTCATTAATTTTTTGACTCGCATTTAGATATGTTTTAAACTTAAACTCAGAAAGCTCTTGCTCAATAAATATTCTTTCAGAGAATATAATATTCTGATGACAAAAAGCAAATATTCCGAAGCTGATACAGAAGCATTTTATGATAGTGAAGATAGCCTGTATAGGAGTTTTTGGGACTCAGAAGGAAGTTTACACTGGGGTTATTTTGAGAATTTAACAGATGCTAAAACCGAAGAATTTATTATAGCTTGCAAACGCTGGAACGAATATATGTTGTCCCAAAGTGGGATAACAAAAAATTCTCGGGTACTGGACCTTGGTTGTGGTAATGGCAACACTGCTATTTGGCTATCCCAACAGACAGGGTGTGAAGTAGTAGGAGTCGATATCAGTGCTGTGCGCGTTGAAAATGCCAAAAGCAAAGCACAGCAGCATCCATCACTAAGACTTAAGTTTCAAAAAGCATCAGCTACTAACTTACCTTTTGCAGAAGGTAGTTTTACCCATGTTTGGAGCCAAGCCGTCTTATACCACGTTCACGATCGCCATCAAGCATTAAGTGAAGCTCACCGCGTACTGGAGGAAGGAGGGACATTTATATTCGATGACCTAATTTCCCCGACACAGGAAATCAACGAAATGGCTCGTAAATATGTATACGATCGCTTGCTATTTGAACCAATATTTAGTCTGGACTCCTATAAAGAATTCCTAAGTGAGTTAGGGTTTATGGTATTGGCAACTAAAGACTTGAAGGAACATCTGCACAAAAGCTATGAATTACTCTCCCAGTTAGCTTTGGCTAAATATCCAGAACTGAGTGCAGCTTATGATAAGATGTGCGAGGCTATTCAAACTAATCAACTAGGATGGGGTTATTACTCATGTGAAAAAGTGAGCGATCGCCTATCCTGGATTTACAAAAATGGCGAGCAACATAACTTAGAACAGAAATATGATGCTTGGGCAGGTGTTTATGATACTGAACTAGACCAACCTTATCGTTGTTCCCCAGTACAGTCAGCCAATGCTTTAGCAAAGGTTTTGCCACAAAAAAATGCCACTATCCTAGATGCAGGAGCAGGTACAGGTATGGTGGGAGAAGCTCTGGCAGAATTAGGATACAACAATATTATTGGGGTAGACCTTTCGGCACAAATGCTAGAAGTAGCCAAGAAAAAGCAAGTTTATACTGCTCTTTACCAAGGCAAACTGGAAGAACCTCTAGCTTTTACATCTCAAGTAAGCTATGATGCCCTATTGGCAGTAGGTGTGTTCACCTTTGGTCATGCTCATCCTCGTGCTTTGAAAAATCTGTCCAGTTTGTTGAAAACAGGTGGCTATTTTGTATTAACAGTACGAGTAGATTATTATAATCAAAGTAAGTCATTGCATGAAGTCCTCAAAGAGTTACCTTGGAATATAATTAGTCAAAAACAATTTAATATCTTTGAAACCGAACCAATGTATGTTTTGGTATTCCAAAAATCTTAGTTAATTGCACAAATAAACAACAAAGGAAAGTAATGGGTACCATCAAACTAATGCACGCCAAACTTCATCGGATACGAGTGACAGAAGCAAAGCGTGACTACGTTGGCAGCGTAACCATAGACTCAGAGTTGCTAAAAAAAGTAGGAATGTTGCCCCTAGAAGAGGTGGAAGTAGTCAATATTAATAATGGCAACCGTTGGTCAACCTATGTTTTACCTGGAGAAGCAGGATCAGGTATGGTTTGTCCCAATGGAGGGGGAGCTTTATTATGTCAAAAAGGTGATATCTTAATTTTGTGGGCAAATGAACAATGCGATCGCGCAGAAGTATTAGAAAATGGACATGAAGCAAAAGTAGTTGTGGCAGATGAAAATAACCATTGTCGAGAACTTCTGTATCAAACTTTAACTCCAAACCAAGGAAATGTGGAATTTCATTCTCTCCCAGCAATTCCAGAAGGTCAAACATCTGAATACCTGGAAAAGATGATGGGAAGCAAATAAAATTAAACTATGTAAAATAACATAGTCAGGACTTACGCAAAATATTAAGTTATACACCTTATGTAGTAGGGGTTAACGGGCCTTAACCCCTACTACATAAGGTGGTTCTGCCCTAGTGGTAGGTGGTCAAAAGTATTACCTGATACTATATCAAGAAATTCAAAGATTTAAACAATGGAAAATAATTCATTACATCCACCAGAAAAACATGATTTTAATTCATGCGATCGCTATGTTATAGTAAATGGCAAACGTTTTCACTATATTTGGTTGCGTGACAATTGTCTTTCTCCTAAATGTTATCATCGTACTTCTTTTCAGAAAATGCATGACATTTCTGAGCTGAAAACACAGCCAAAACCTCTGAAGATAGAGTTAAAAGATGAAAAATTGATTATTGACTGGGATGAAGATATTCCCCATCAGAGCATTTTTCCCATTTCTTGGTTAATGAGTCATGCTAATGATGGGAAGCAGGAGACTAAACCTACTAGAGAGAAGATTCTATGGGATCGAACTTGGTTAGATGCACACCAACCAGAATTTGTTGATGCTCAGTCTGGGGATAGCAAAACCTGGAGAAATCAGCTTTTGAGTTTGGGGTTCACTGTAATCAAAAACTTGCCTTATCAAGAACTAGATAATTTTGTTTCCAGTCTTGGACCAGTATACTATCTGGCAAAATACGGACGTTACTCTAAAGTTAAAGCGATTCCAAATGCTCAAGACTTATCTCTATCTGCTGAAGGTAATGAGTTGTCCCCACACACTGATATTACCTATATGCATACGCCTCCTTTAGTGCAATTATTATATTGTGCGGAAAATTTGGCTACTGGAGGAGAGTCAGTAGTGGTGGATGGATTTCGAGTAGCTAAAGATTTCCAACAGCATCACCCTGAATATTTTGACATTTTGACGAAAGTTCCAGTTAAATTTGAGCAATTTTATCAAGAATGGGAATATTATGTATCTAGAACAACTCCGATAATTGAATTAGATCGAGATAGCTTAGTTAATGCTGTTTATTTCTCTCACAAAAACTTTAGTTCTCAACTTCCATTCGACCACATAGAGAAATTTTATGAAGCATATCATGCTTTCTTTGACTACCTGAAAAATCCAGCGTATCAATATTGGTTTCGCATGGAAACTGGAGATTGTTGGTTAGTAGAAAACTTCCGAGTATTGCATGGCAGAAAGAAGTTTGACCCAAGCTCTGGAGTGAGACATCTAAAAGTAGCATATATGGATTGGCAATATTTTGCTGGACGAGAAGATTTTCATCGCCTAAAAAATTTGTATGAATTAATTTGAGGAATTAACTATCATGGCTTACCAAGAGATTATACAAGAAGCAAAGCATCAAAAAGAACTTTTAAAAGCAGATAGATTTGTGAAGATTTCTGCCAGGGAAGATAAATCCGATCTTCCGGCTCCAGTTTGGGAACATCTATTGAAAAATAGTATGTTACAAAGTTGGAAAGGTATTATTCTGAATAAAGGAGTAACTGAAATTGGAATTTATCCGATGCTTTTGTATGAAATAAAACCTCAAACAATTATTGAAATAGGTGCTTTTAACGGAGGAAGTGGTGTCTGGTTTGCCGACTGCTTAGAAATGATGGGAATTAAAGGTAATATCTATGGAGTTGATATCGACCTATCTCTACTAGATGAGAGGGCAAAAGCTGATTCTAGGGTGAATTTTTTACAGGGTGACTGTAATAAATTAAATGAAGTTTTTCCACCCGAAATGTTAGCAGGGTTTCCTCATCCTTGGTTAGTTATAGAAGATGCTCATGTTAATCTAGTTGCAGTGGCAGATTATTTTGATAATAATGGTCTTCAGAGTGGTGACTATTTAATAATTGAAGATACTAATAAATATATGTGGGAAGCTTGGCAAGGTAACTGGGAAGATGGGGAAGAAATGAAAAAAGGTTCACAGAAAATGGATGATTTGAGAAGTTGGTTAAAAAACCATGAGCAAGAATATTTGATAGATAGTTACTATCAAGATATGTATGGTTATAACGGCTCAAAAAATTGGAATTCAATTCTTAAAAGATTTTAAGAAAAGGGGCTGATTAATAAATATGCGTGCTTTTGTAACTGGAGGAACAGGTTTTGTCGGGGCCCATGTCGTGCGGACTTTGCGACAAGCAGGGTATGAAATTCGCGCCCTCGTCCGTTCCCAGAGTTGCCTGGATAACCTGCAAAACCTCGATATTGAAATTATTACCAGCGACCTCAACGATCCTGCTTTAGAATGGCATTTGCGGGGGTGTCAGGTGTTGTTTCACGTTGCGGCCCATTACTCTTTGTGGCAGCGCGATCGCGACCAACTTTACCAAACCAACGTCCTCGGCACTCGCAACCTCTTAGCTGCCGCCCAAAAAGCCGGAGTAGAGCGCATTGTCTATACCAGTTCCGTGGCCGCAATTGGTACACGCCCCGACGGACAACCCGCCGACGAAACCCACCAAAGCCCGGTATATGACCTCATCGGCCATTACAAAAAATCTAAATATTTTGCCGAGAAAGAAGCCCAAAACGCGATCGCGAAAGGTCAAGATATTGTTATTGTGAATCCCAGTACCCCCATTGGCCCCCTCGACATCAAACCCACTCCCACAGGCGACATTATCCTGCGTTTTTTGCGCCGTCAGATGCCCGCTTATGTCAATACTGGGTTAAACTTCATTGACGTGCGAGACGTGGCACAGGGGCATTTACTGGCGTTAGAGAAAGGTCAAACGGGCGATCGCTACATCCTAGGACACCAAAACCTCAGCCTCAAAGCCTTTTTGCAAGATTTAGCTCAAATTACCCAACTACCCGCCCCGACTCGGACGGTTCCCCTGTGGCTTCCCCTCGCGGTGGCTTGGCTTGACGAAATGATCCTCTCAAAATTCGGCAAAACCCCGTCAGTCCCCCTCGAAGGGGTACAAATGTCAGCCCATACGATGTATTACGATGCCTCAAAAGCTGTGACTGAGTTAGGCTTACCTCAAACTCCCCTGCAATACGCCCTCAAAGATGCCGTGGCTTGGTTTCAACAGCGATACCCAAAGCAGTAGTGGCGCGTCAAGCTTAAAATAGTGGAATAGACTTCTCGCTTTATTCCTTACGCGGTCGGGATTTCAAGCGTTTTCTTAATGTTACATTTGAGGCTTGACGCACCAGTAGTGCCGTGACACAGCTAAAATGAGGCTTTAACGTAGGGTGGGTTAGGCGGCTAGAATCTATGCTATGACTGTAATCTAGCTATCCGCCGTAACCCACCGTTTAAGGTGTGTCAAGGCAGTAGGTTGGGTTGAGGTCACGAAACCCAACAAACCAACAATATAGTCATTATCAAATATAGTCATTATCAATAAAAACCAATAATAAGCCCCTCTTCCTATTTGGGAGAGGGGTTTGGGGTGGGGGTAAAAGAAATTGGGTTTGTTGGGTTTCACTTCGTTCTACCCAACCTACAGTAAAATTAGGCTTTGAACTGGGAAAAGCCTAAACGTTACACAACTCTTTCATGGCGCTTTCGAGTCGGTCGTAAGCCGCTAAAATAATGCGTTCGGTTTCATTCCATCCCAGACATTTATCGGTGACAGAAACCCCATAAGCCAGCTTATCTTTGACGGAAACTTTTGTGGAGAAATTAGTCGGGATGGGTTGATTGCCTTCATACAAATTCGACTCTAGCATCATCCCCACTAAAGCATTTTGACCGTCCACAATTTGCTGAATAATATTTTCTAAAACCGATGATTGTAACTCATGGTTTTTATTAGAATTACCGTGGCTACAATCGACCACTAAACGCGGTGGTAGGTTTAGTTCCTTCAGTCGAGAAGTGACCTCTTTGACGGTTTTGGGGTCGTAGTTAGGTTTACCGCCACCCCCGCGCAAAATAATGTGACCGTAGGGATTGCCTTTGGTGGTGAAAATGCTCACTTCTCCTTGTTCGCTAATGCCTAAAAAGCTGTGAGGAGCGCGGGAAGAAAGCAGGGCATCTAGGGCGACTTTAACATTACCATCGGTGCTATTTTTTAAACCTACAGGCATTGATAACCCACTGGTCATTTCTCTATGGGTTTGGGATTCAATGGTTCTTGCACCAATCGCTGACCAAGAAATGAGTTCAGAAATGTAGCGCGGGGTAATGGGGTCGAGGGTTTCGGTGGCGGTGGGCAAGCCTAATTCAGCAATGTCTAGTAATAATTGTCGAGCGACTTGTAAGCCTTTTTCAATTTTAAAGGAATCATCAAGATCGGGGTCGTTGATTAAGCCTTTCCAGCCAACGGTTGTGCGTGGTTTTTCAAAGTAAACTCGCATCACGATTAATAAACTGTCCTGAACGCGATCGCTCAGTTTTTTTAACCGTTTAGCATACTCAAGGGCCGCTTTGGGATCGTGAATTGAACAGGGCCCGACAATAATAAATTTACGATTATCTGTACCATCTAATATATTTTGAATCGCGGTGCGACCGTCTAAAACCGTTTGGGCTGCGGTTTCGGAGAGGGGAATTTGTTTTTTGAGTTCGATGGGGGTAACTAATGTTTGGGAAGATGCGATATTGGTATCTAGGAGTTTTTTAATATCCATACGAAAGTGAAAGTAAATGAGGCTTGACTGAGGAAAGTTTTGCTCCTCAAACAGAACAAAAGCGCTATGGAAATCGGGGCGATCGCCTGTTTTGTCAAAATCGCCACAATTTGAGCGCTACTCAAACTCTAACGCAATCTGGTCGCATTTTCTTGGAACTTTATGCAGATTTAGTTATTGGTCATTGGTCATTGGTCATTGGTCATTGGTCCTTTGTCGTTGGTCATTTTCTTCCCCGATTGCCCCAAAAAACCCTACTGCCCCAACTCATAACTCATAATTTCATAATTCATAATTCTTAAGATCGATGATGTAATGGGTTAATCATGCGATTGAGTTGGTGGAGTTGTTCGGAGGTTCCCATACAGATCAGCAAATCGCTATCAAACAGGTAAGTATCCCCCGTGGGCCCGCCAATCAGGGAACCATCGAGGCGGCGAATGGCTAGGACTAAAATGCCGGTGCGCGATCGCAACTTGGCTTCACTGAGCGTTTGACCGACACAAGGACACACCGCCCCATCGAGGAAAAATTCATCGAGATACAGGGCGCGATTGCTGCCCATAATGATCCCATCGACAAAATCCATCACACGGGGGCGTAAAGCGGCAGCAGCGATGCGTCGGCCCCCTGTTACATAAGGAGATACCACCGCGTCGGCCCCGGCGCGTTTGAGCTTTTGTACGGCTTCCTCTGCGCCCGCCCGCGCGATCGCCCGTACTTGAGGATTAATGGTTTTGGCCGACAATACCGTGTACAAATTCTCCGCATCCGACGGTAACGCTGCTACCAAACAATCGGCACGATTCAGTCCGGCAGCAATCAACACCTCGTCTTGGGTTGCGTCTCCTTGTAAAACGTTGTAACCGAGTAGTTGGGCAGCTTCGGCAGCTTCAACCTTGGACTCAATAATCAAAAACGAAACGTTCTCGGCTTCAAATTCTAAGGCGATGTTGCGTCCTGTGCGCCCGAAGCCACAAAGAATGTAATGATTTTTGAGGTTTTCGATGGTGCGCCTCCGGTTTCGCTCTCGTAATCCTTCTTGAAAATACCCTTGAATTAAGGCTTCTGTAAAGCGATTGGCAATATAACCAATGGTAAAAATGCCCATGAAAATTAAGCCAATGGTAAACATTCGCGATCGCTCATTGAGGGGATGGACTTCGGAAAATCCCACGGTTGAGAGGGTAATAATGGTCATGTACGCCGCCTCAGTCCAAGACCAATGCTCGATCTCGACGTACCACAGGGTTCCTAAGATGAAAACCCCCGCTAAACCAATCCCACCACTCAGGAGTTGTTTGCGAAGACGTTGATATTTTTGGTTAAAACTTTCCATGACAAATCTTCCGGTATTTCCCTCTATCAGCGCCACTCGATGCGATCGCAACTTGACATTTAATGCCCGATTAACTGTTATGCCATAGAAGTTTGCGAAAAATTAGATTACCATTACCAAAAATCATGGGTTATTAGCCCCGTCCTGATAAGACGGCTTTGCTATAATAATCTCTACTCGTAACCAGTAATGTGGGCGGTACAAAATGAAAGCGGTCGGGCAGATCGTATCTTGGATGAGCAACCAAGAGATAAAACGCTCGTTGAGCCGATCGGGCGGGGATACACTTCGAGAATGTCTAAGCATTCGTTGATTGTGAATCTAGCCTAGAGGCAATCTGAAAGAAACGAGAATCCTCTTGCTGTGATTGCAGAGGAGTTGTCAACAGAAAGAGCAATTTTTTCGATCAGGAGTTCACTGTGAGTCCAGAAACCCTTGTCCCCGATACTTCCACCCCGGCGACAGATACATCTAACTTCGGCCCAGACCGCTTTGATACCTACGTCATGAAGACTTATGGCCGCTTCCCCCTCACCCTTGAACGGGGAGAAGGTTGTCGCGTGTGGGACAATAGCGGACAGGAATATCTCGACTTTGTGGCCGGTATCGCGACTTGTACCCTCGGCCATGCTCATCCGGCTTTAGTTGAAGCGGTGACCCAGCAGATTCAAAAGCTGCATCATGTTTCTAATTTGTACTATATTCCCGAACAAGGGCAGTTAGCCGAATGGCTGGTGAAACATTCTTGTGCAGACCGGGCTTTTTTCTGTAATTCTGGGGCAGAAGCTAACGAAGCTGCGATTAAGTTAGCCCGGAAATACGCTAATACGGTGCTGGAAGTCGAACAACCCGTTATTTTAACCGCCAAGGCCAGCTTCCACGGTCGCACCCTGGCTACTGTTACCGCTACCGGACAGCCGAAATATCAAAAAGGCTTTAGTCCCCTTGTCCCTGGCTTTGAATACGTCCCCTACAATGATATTGCTGCCCTCGAAAACGCGATTGGGGATATTGATGAAGGCAATCGTCGCGTTTGTGCGATTATGCTCGAAGCTTTACAGGGTGAAGGGGGTGTGCGTCCGGGGGATTTAGATTATTTCCTGCGAGTCCGCAAGATTTGTGATGAAATTGGGATTTTACTGATTCTCGATGAAGTGCAAGTGGGTGTCGGTCGCACCGGAAAGCTGTGGGGCTACGAAAATTTAGGCATTGAACCGGATATCTTTACGAGTGCGAAAGGTTTAGCTGGGGGAATTCCGATCGGCGCTATGCTGTGTAAGGATTCCTGTAATGTCTTTGAACCGGGAAATCATGCCAGCACTTTTGGGGGCAATCCTTTTGCTTGTGCTTCGGCGTTGGCGGTGTTGGATACTCTCGAAACCGAAGATATTTTAACGAATGTTATTGCCCGTGGCGAACAACTGCGGAAGAATTTACGGGCGATCGCGAATCAATATACTAATTTATTTATTGATGTGCGCGGTTGGGGTTTGATCAACGGTATGGAAATTAATGCCGAAAGCGAGTTCACTTCGATTGATATTGTCAAAGCAGCGATGGCTGAAGGCTTGTTGATGGTTCCTGCGGGGCCGAAAGTATTGCGCTTTGTACCGCCGTTGATTGTGTCGGCGGATGAAGTAGAAGCTGCGAGTCAGAAGTTAGGAGACGCGATCGCGAAACTCGTTAACAGCATCTAAGGGGAAGGTTTTTCCGAGGATTGACTGGTTTTTTGTTATTGGTTATTGGTTATTGGTTATTTGTTCTTATTTTGACTGTGGGTGTTGTTCCCCAGCAAAGTTGGTCAGAAAGCAAAGCCATTAGGCGGAATCTCCAAAAAGGTTAAGCTAATGATCAAATGTGTTTCAGCCTCAATGAGTCAATTTAATTTTCTGGAGATTTAAAAATACTAACCACTTTCCCACCTTTCAACCCGGTAGAAATGCCGGGTTTTTTCTTTATCCGGTTTTAATCACTAACGGTACGATAAACGCCAAAACAATGCCCCCTAAGACCAAAATTTCCGCGATCGCTAACGGCATATTATTTTTATTCATTACTTTTGGCCTCGCTGATTTTGCCAAGCTTTAAACTTTTGCCACCACATCGACGGCGTATCATCAGGACGCACTTTTAACGCCACCATCGACAACATTAAACGCTGTCCTCCTACCTTCAAACCCATCACAATATGCGCCAGCAAACACAGCAGCAAAAGTACCCAAGACGATAAATGCAGAGAATACCAAATAATATCTAAATCCCCCGAAGGCAGCCATTTTTCCTGCATTAACCGCCCGGTAATTAACGCCCAAGTCACCGCAATGAGCATCAATGTATTGACAATACGGTGAAAACTATAAGCACTAATGGGTTTATTAAACTGTAGAGATTTAGTAAAAGAATCGGGCTGAACTAAGCGTTTGTGACCGATATAAAACGCATAAACCGCAAATAAGGGCATGATTAATAATAGGGTTAAGCCAAACGTACCATGAATGCCAATCATGCCATTGACGTTAGGTAGCGATAACTTCAGCCAACGACCATCAAACAAATCGTAAACCCAATAAGACGTAATAATTGCCCCCAACGCGACAAAGGCAACAACGCCGTGCAGGATTCTTAGTAGTAAAGGTTGATAAGGTTGCGATCGCGCCATCTCTTTGACTCACCTTGCCGTTAACATAATTACCACACTTATTTTAACCCTATGATATGCTAAATAGGATTTTAGACTAGCGTTTTTCATCGAATTTTCACAGTATTTTGAATTATGAAAACAAGATGAAAAAACAATGAGTAAAATCTGAAAAATAGGGAAGAAATTATAATTAAAATGCAATTAATGACAATGGGATTAATCGCTGTCGGTTTGGCGGCTGATGCTTTTGCGGTATCTCTCAGTAGTGGTTTTAAAATCAAGCATATTAAACTCAACAAAGCCTTAAAAATTGCCTTATTCTTCGGCGGCTTTCAAGCCCTCATGCCCTTCCTCGGATGGTGGTTAGGTTTGAGTTTTCGCGAAGTTATTGAAAGCTTCGATCATTGGATTGCCTTTTTTATTCTGGCTTTTATTGGCGGCAAAATGATTTATGAATCCCGCGAAGATGACGAAGAAAAACCCTTTAATCCCCTTGATATTTATACGCTGCTTGTATTATCTATTGCTACCAGCATTGATGCCTTTGCCACCGGAATCGGCTTTGCAGTTCTCAAAACTTCTATTCTTTTCGCTTCTACTACCATCGGTGCAATTACCTTTGGTTTATCCCTAATGGGTGTATTTATTGGTCATTGGTGCGGCACAATGTTTCAAAGTAAAGCTGAATTGATCGGCGGTTTGGTTTTAGTCGCTATTGGCAGCAAAATTTTAATCGAACATTTATTAGTTGAAGTTGCGTTTTAAGTTATTTAGCCCTCACCCCAAACCCCTCTCCCACGGGAGAGGGGCTTATTTCTGTTTCTTTAACCCGCCCTCGGATTAAAATCCGGGGAACCAATGTAACAAAGTCCGCTTTCACGGACTGAACCAATTAAGTTAATGTGCGGAACTTAATGGGAATGACTATATAAATTAGAAAAATCAGATATTTGGAGCTAATCCTAAAAGCAATGGCAACACCGGAAAACCAGTATTGCCAAGACTTTTATATTTTTTATGGAGCTAAGCGGATTCGAACCGCTGACCCCCTCAATGCCATTGAGGTGCTCTACCAACTGAGCTATAACCCCGTGAGTGCGTTTACTATTATGGCTAAAATTTTAAATAAAGTCAAGGGTTTAAAAAATAAGATTTTCAACAAGCAGGATTTTAAGAAAGGGGGATGTTGGCTTGGGTTAAGTAGCCCAGACAGCGATCCATCAGGAAGTACACCACCAAGGTTGAAGCGGCGGCTAAGGAAACCAGCGTCCCTGCCAGCATCAAAGAAAACTCTTGTTGTTCAAACGCCTCTTGCATTAAATGGAGCGACCAGGCGACCAGCGCCACGTCGAATATTAGAATAGGAATCAACATATTTTAAGAAACGTAACATTTCTTTTATTCTAATATACATTTCTTACGATAGAGACGGTTGTCGCCAGGTTCACTTAGAGCGATCGCGTTGCCACGTTTTGTTTTTGTAAAAAATCCTTAATTTCAGCAATGCTTAACTGCCCGTAATGCAGCAAGGAAGCCAATAACGCCGCTTCTGCCTGGCCTGTAGTCAGGGCTGCGTGAATATGCTCAACCGTTCCCGCCCCACCAGACGCAATCACCGGAATTTCCACACTTTGGGCGATCGCGCGAGTCAACTCCAAGTCATACCCTGCCTGGGTTCCATCCGCATCCATACTGGTTACCAGTAACTCCCCTGCGCCCCGTCGGGCCATTTCCTGGGCCCATTGCAAGGCATCGAGGCCCGTATTTTTCCGGCCCCCGCGCACATAAACATCCCAACCCAGATCGCCAGAACCCTCTCGGCGCTTGGCATCAATCGCCACCACAATACACTGAACCCCGAAGCGATCGCTCGCTTGATTAATCAAATCGGGATTGCGGACGGCGGCGGAGTTGATACTCACTTTATCTGCCCCGGCTCTTAACAATTTTTTAATAGTTTCTAACGAACTAATGCCCCCTCCCACCGTAAGGGGAATAAACACTTGTTCGGCGGTTTGATACACCACATCAAAAATAATATTGCGGTCTTCGTGAGTTGCCGTAATATCGAGAAAAACCAACTCATCGGCCCCTGCGTCGTTGTAAGCCTTGGCTAACTCCACCGGATCGCCCGCATCTTTGAGATTGACAAAATTAATCCCCTTTACTACTCGTCCCGCTTTCACATCCAAACAAGGCAGAATTCGTTTAGCCAGCATAAATTTTTCCCTTTTCCTAATATTGCTTCAAAATAACTTTATAATGTCCGCGACCGTGAATGATAAGTTTTAGCGCCAAAGTTTTCATATAAATAGAGTTCTTAAGTTCTGTAGGGGTGAGGTTCCGCACACGCAATCTCAACTTTAGGGTTAGGAGGATGGGATATTACGAGCGCGTCGCTAAAACGCCTGTATTGGACGGGGAAACCCCGCCCCTACAGATAGACAAAAATCTGAAACCATTACTTGTCACGAATAACAAACAACAAAAAACAAACAACAAACAACCAATATCCAATGGCTATCAAACGCTCATCTCAAGACAATTCCTCATCTTCGTCCAAAACTGGCAAAAAACGGCGTAAATCCTCAAAACCCGCCATGAGTGAAGAAGAAAGCCTCCTGATCGCCACGGCGGGAATTGATGAAATTGAGAATAACAATGAGGACAGCCTGCGACCCCAAAGCCTCGCTGAATATATTGGTCAAAAATCTTTAAAAGAAGTTCTCCACATCGCCATCCAAGCGGCTAAAGGTCGTAAAGAAGCCCTGGATCACCTTTTGCTGTACGGGCCGCCTGGTTTGGGTAAAACCACCATGTCCTTGATTTTGGCCCAAGAAATGGGGGCTTCGTGCAAAATTACCGCCGCCCCTGCCCTAGAGCGTCCTAGAGACATTACAGGCATCTTAATCAACCTCAAACCCGGCGATATTTTATTTATTGACGAAATTCACCGCCTCAACCGCATGACCGAGGAATTGCTGTATCCGGCGATGGAAGACTCCCGCCTTGACATTACCATTGGTAAAGGTCAAACTGCCCGGACGCGCAGTATTCCCCTTTCTCCTTTTACCCTTGTTGGTGCGACCACTAAAGTCGGGTCGTTAACTTCACCGTTGCGCGATCGCTTCGGCCTGATTCAACGACTACAATTTTATGAAATCGACGAACTCACCCTCATTATCCAACGCACCGCCGATTTACTCAAAATTACCGTCACCCAAGACGGGGCCGAAGAAATCGCCCGTCGGGCCCGAGGCACACCCCGCATCGCCAACCGCTTGCTACGGCGAGTGCGAGACTATGCCCAAGTCAAAGAAATGGCCACCATTGACCAAGAATTAGCCGCCACCGCCCTAGATTTATACAACGTCGATGTTATGGGCTTAGATTGGACAGACCGCTTGGTATTAAGCGCCATTATCGAGCAATTCCGAGGCGGCCCCGTGGGTCTTGAAGCCGTGGCCGCGGCCACCGGGGAAGATTCTAAGACGATTGAGGAGGTTTACGAGCCTTATTTACTACAAATCGGCTTTCTCAATCGCACCCATCGCGGTCGCATTGCCACGGAAGCGGCTTACAAACATTTGGGCTTTCTTTGAGTCGATTGGTGGGTTTGAGGTAGCTCTTTTGAGGTGAAGAAAGTTGTTTATTCAAGTAACAATGCCAGAATAAAAACTCACGGGAACGATTAACGAACAAGGACAAATTATTTTAGATTCTCCCCTCACTCGCGATCGCAATAGCCGTGTCGAGGTGACGGTTCGTGTTATTAATGATGTTCCTGAAGACATGACTCAAACCGAAGTTTTAGCGGATTTTCAGCAAGCTTGGGATGAAGCCATGACAGGACAAACAATTCCGGTATCTCAACTCTGGGAAGGTTTTAAATAATACTATTCAGTTCTTCTTGGATTTCCTCAATTTCTTGGCGTTTTAAAGATATTGTTACTTTCTCTATTTCACATTGAGCTTGATTTTCTTGCTGTACTTTTTCATGCTGTTCAATTAAACTTTCGCAAAGAAACATAGCTTGAGACATTATGGTTTCAATCTCTACAGCAATATCATCAAAAATTTCATTTACTCGTTCGCTAATAGCATCAAAAATTTCTTGCTCCGAATCTGAAAACTGTTTAAATCTTTCCTCAAGCACTTTTTGTTTTAGTTCATCACGAATCTGATTCCAATCAGGACTGAACAAAAAAAATATTCCTGCGGCTGTTGCTAAACCAATTAAAGCAATTGGTAGTAAACCTAAACCGGTAAATCCCAAGAGTGTATTAGTAACTACACTTCCTAAACTTATAGCTAAATTTCCCAAAAAACCTAATCCATCTTCATTTTCCTTATTTCCTAGAAGATCATTTAAATTAAGATTTTTATTGAGATTTGTTTTAGAAAATTCAAACTGTTCATTCAAATTAGAACCGATTGTGGTATCAAGATTGATTAAATTAGTCTGAATTTCTCTAAGTGAATTATCAAGGATTTTGTATAGCTCGAATATATTTTGCTTTAAAATTCCTGATTGCAAATTATTTTTGATCCAGTCGTCTATTTCTTGTGACAAGTCATCAACAAAACAGTTGCTATAAAATTCAATAATTTTTTCCTTATCTTCGGCTTGGCAATACCAATTACTACTTTTTTCGATCAGACGTTCATCGATATTTTTGAAATGATTATTCCAAGACATAATCATGTCTGCAAAGCTGCGATTGGTAATTTGGTATAAAATTTGCATAAGGTGAGTTTGACGACCACTAATTTCACCAATTTGATTAATGATTTGAGTTTTACTTTCTTCCGATAACTTAACTTTACCTTCTAATACTTCTCGATATTGCTCTAATCCTTCACAACTAGATTGAATACAAGTTTTGATATCCGCAAGTGATTTGCGAATTTCAATCTGTCCTCGTTCTTGAATTAAAAAGCTTTCAACTGCTTGATAAAATTGCTTGAATGTAGCAAGATATTCATTATCATCATCTTTTTGTATTGCATCTAAAGCAGATTGAGCAGAAATATAATGAATACGGTTTTCTCCTCGAATGATCGGTGATTTACCTAAAACTATATTATTAACCCGATGTTCAATATCTTCTCGATCTTCTTCTAAGCGGATTAAATCAATACAGTTAACAACAATAAATAAATTTGAGACTGGTTCGCTTTGTTTTCCGTTGTTTAAACTATTTTGCAAACTATTTAGTAACTCTTGCTCTGTTTGAGTTAAAACGTTGTTAGCATGAGTTAAGAAAATAATTGCATCTGTTCCTGAAATTAATTTCTGAGTAATAGCAGTACGCGCAGGGTGTTCATTCAATCCGGGAGAATCAATGATTTCAACGCCATTTTTACATAAAGCTAAACCCGGATGCTCAAAAATAATTTCGGCTAAATCAGATTGACTTAACTGCTTTGTTAAACTGGCTCTTTCTCGCGCTTCTTGACGAGGAATTGCGGCTTTTTCTTTGTATAGTTCACTAGAAATAATTTCTTCGTGACCATCATCGTAACAGCAAATGACTCGCTTTTGCGTACCATATCGTAAGATGGTTACTGTCCCACTACAAGGAATCGCTCTTGTCGGTTGAATTTCTTCACCCAGTAAAGCATTTAATAAAGTTGATTTTCCTTTACTAAATTCCCCCACAACAGCCACCCGAAAAGATTGGGATTGTAATTTCTGAGAAATTTTGCCCAAATCCTGAATTAAAGTTGTAGGAATAAAACTCTGGTCAACACAATCTTGTAAGACCTGACACAGTTTCAGGCAAATTTCATCCAGATTGCGCTTCTGGGCTTGAAATTGCCGTAAACTTTCATAAGCAACTGATTCTGAAGTTTGGGGTGTTTCTGGAGTGAGCGTTTCTTGGGGTTTTTCAGCAGCTTGTAAGCGTTCTAGCAGTTGACTTGCTGCTTCGATAAACGCCAGATCGAGATTTTGGAAACGACCCGGATTGAGTAGAAATTCAAGTTCCATTAACGCGATCGCGTCTACTTTTTCCGGTTGCGTCAATGCGGTTTCAAATACCGTACCATAGCGAGGATTGAGTTGGAAAACCTTACTCGCGATCGCGTCTAAATAGCGTTTTTCTTTTGCGTCTATACTGCCATCTGCGGCTGACATTTCGTAACCCAATCCTAACAGCAAAAGCTTTTCTGGTTCGGATAAAGATTCGCTCAAAGCCTTGAGTACTTTAGTTTTAGTGTAAACCTTATTCTGTTTGACTCCCTTTCCCAACAACTGTACTAACTGACGCATATTCCCTTGTGGGGGAATAAATAGATTCAAAGTTTGCTGAAACTGCTGTTTTTCTTCTGTGGAAACCTCTCCATCTGCCAAGATTACCCCAAGCAAAACCGTTATTAAATTAGTTGCAAACAGTAAAGTTGGGGTAACATCCCGTTGATTGAGCTTTTGCCCTGTAATGCGAGATAAGACCTCAACAATATCCGAGCTAATTTCAGCAGTATTCATTGTGTCGTCACCAGAAAGCTTATTGTGCTATCTTAACTGATAAAAGGGGAGTGAAAAATTAAGATTTTATTGTCTTAATTTTAGTTAACTGAGTGTAATTATTGCCGTAAATTTACTTAATCTTTTATTGAGGATTGTTAACAATTATGATGGAGTTTGTTTTTCCCCCGAATATCCAAGCGGGGATTGCTTCTGGTGTCTACGAAGTGGTCAAAAATCAAACCACAGGTCAATTCATTGGAGTAGCTAGAGATGTAGTTACAAAACAGTTTGTCGGGAATGCGGTTGGGACTGTAGCCAACAATGTTCCAATGATTGCGACATTTGCTGCTAATCCAGTAGGAGGTGCAGTTATGGTGGCGGGTAAAGTTGTAAGTGCGGCTCAAAATCAAGCTATTATTGGCAAATTAAGTGCAATTCAAGCATCATTAGGTGTTTTACAAGCAACCACAGCAGTTATCGGGGTTGGAGTCGCTGCAACTGCTGCCCTTTCAGCCGTAAATGTCTGGCAAACGATGAAGCTGAAAAAAGAAGTTCAGCAAATGCGGTTAGAAATTCGTGACGGTTTTCTTGACCTCAAACAAGCGTTGCGCGACCAAGGTTTTGAGGTGATGCAACATATTGATGAAGTTGCAAAAGATATTAAGTTTGAACAGCATCGGATTGAATTAGCAAAAGCTTACGCTAGGTTTATCGAAGCGACCAAGTTAATTAAAACCTCTTTGGCTATTGAAGATATTGATAGCCGTAAACGGGAGTTAAGTAATGCGCGTCAAACTTTAGGTAATGCTTTGGCAATTTATAACAGCCCCGATTTACTGTCAGAAATGAATGTTGTGGGACAACTCCGCCGTTTAGAATGTGCTTGGACGATCGAACAAACCATTGCTTTAACTTATCATATTCAAGGAGAAGCTACGGCGACAAGTAACTGTTTAAGGGAGTTACAAGATAAAATTCGCAGAGATTGTTTAATCGTAATCGATCGCTGTGAAACCCAAGACGAACTCGATTTTCTCTTTCCTGAAATTACCTGTATTCACGATCGCGATCTGGCTTTGCTCGAACTGTGGCAAAATCAAATAGACTGGGCGCGATCGCTTCCCCCAGAAGAACAAAGCCAACTGGCAAATCTCAACATCCCAAAAGCCGAAACCACTGACCTTCCCGAAATCAGCAAACCGCCAGAATTAATCAAATACGAAGAAATCCAGCCCAAGTCTCATCCCGACTCTTTACTCGATCAACTCAAGTTATTATTCGATCGCGAATTGCGTCAAGAATACGAAGAATATATTAGCCAAAAAGCGCAAGAAGTGGGTTATAAAGCTTTAGTTAAAGATAACCTAACCAAAGCCTCTAACCTCGCTGTTGCCAATCTTTTCTGGTACTTCTACCTTCGCGAAGAAACACCAGAAGAAACCATTAAAACCGCCTACTAAAATGGTTAAAAGGGTGTGTGCAATATACTCCGATCGCGGTAATATTCTGTAGTCTTACCTAGACCGATCGCGTCTTACTTTTGATATAATATCGCCGTAAGAAACAACGCCCTCAAGCCTCGTTGACATCAATGTGACAATTGCGGTAACTGTAATACTTCTGGCTTAGTATTTCTAGCAAAACACCTTTATTACGGCTTTCCCTGACAACCAATTAACAAAGCAACATAATTTCAGGATATCTACCGAGACACCCTGTTTACAGTAGAAAGAGAACACTGAATTTGAGAATTGGTTATGTTTAAATATTCTGCTACGGTTGCAGCGATCGCGATCGCGTCCCTGGTTGGTATTCAAGGCTGCACTTCCACCCCCAACCCCACCCCAGACCCGTCTCCAGACCCCATAGTATCCCCGGACGATGATTCAGAATCCAAGGAGGAGAAAAAAGCCGAAAATAACGAAAAACCGCCTCAGAATCGCGTTAAAGTGTTTTTCTCGAATCCTGAAAAGGGGCAAGGGGATTTAGGCTATGTTGAACCCGTATGGCGCAGAACTGATAGTGTGGCAGTAGGAGCGTTTGCTCTTTCCGAACTCATTAAAGGCCCCACCTCCCAAGAACAAGACTCTGGCCTCGAATCTGCCCTCAGCTTAACTGGGAACTCCACTTGTGGGGGGGATGATTTTCAACTCGCGATTGAAGATAAAATAGCAAAACTGCAACTGTGTCGCGAAGTGAAATCTGCCGGAATTGGTGACGATGCGAGAGCCGAAAATGCGATAAAAGAGACTCTAAACCAGTTCTCAACCGTGAGTAATGTAGTTATACTGAACACCCAAGGCGACTGTTTCGGGGATATGAGTGGCGAAAATCGCTGTTTTGGTCAACTTCCTAATCAGGTTGATAACGAAACTCCTCTGGCTTTAACGCAGTTTGGGCCGATTGAAATAGGAATGACCGTTCCTGAAGCCACGCAAGCCGCAGGAATCCCTTTCACGCAGCAAGCCAGTGGGGGAGAGGAATACGGCTGTTTGTACTACAACCTAGAACCGCAAGTCGAGGGAGTTGCGTTTATGGTGGTTGACGATCGCATTGTGCGGATTGACGTTACCGGAGGTGATCTCGAAACCCTGAGTGGTGCGGGAATTGGTACAACTGAAGCCGAAATTCGCCAGATGTATCCCGATCGCCTCGAATCCGAGGAACACCCCTACGATCCAGAGGGGAAATATTTGATTTATGTGCCTAAAAGTGCTAAAAATAGCAATTATCGCGTGATTTTTGAAACCGACGGTAGCGGTACAGTCCAGCGTTTTCGGAGTGGTCAGTTACCCGATGTTCTCGCTATTGAAGGCTGCGTGTAATGGTGGCTCAAATGAGGAATAAGACGCGATCGCATCAAATCATAGCTTTTCCTACCAAAATCCTGCAATAATAGCGAATAGAACAGTATCCTTCTCATTAATGAATCTACCTTATTTTATGCGGATTGCCAGCCATGATTGATCGGCCAGTTAGTCTCGTTACTGGTGGCAATTCTGGTGTGGGTTTAATGACTGCACTCGGCTTGGCCCGAAAAGGATATCATGTTTTTATCGCTTGTCGTTCTGCGACTAAAGCAGCCAACGCGATCGCGTATATTCGTCAGCGCAGTAATAATCAAAATGTCGAGTTTCTACCCCTCGATTTAGCTTCTTTGGCTTCAGTCCGTCGCTGCGTTCAAGAGTTTGAAAAACGCGATCTTCCTCTGCACGTTTTAATCAATAATGCCGGAATATTTCATCACAGAGGCACAACCCAAGAAGGCTTTGAACGGATTTGGGGAACGAATTATTTAGGTCATTTTTTACTGACTCAATTGTTATTAAATAAACTCCAACAATCAGCACCGAGTCGCATTGTCATGGTGGCTTCGGATTTAGCATTGCGTCCGCAAGGGATTCCTTGGCATCTTTTAACCCAAAAAACACCGCTTAATTTCTTAGAACTTTATGCAGTTTCTAAGTTTTGCTTGCTACTTTTTACCCTAGAATTAGCCAGAACATTAAAGCCAACCGAAGTTACAGTGAATGCAGTTCATCCGGGTTTTGTGCGTTCAAATATTACCCTGGGACATCAGTTGAGTCGCTTGCTGAGGTTAGGGCTTTCTCCAGAAGAAGGTGCGTATAGTAGTTTGTTTTGTGCAACTTCCCCAGAAATGTTGGGTATTAGCGGTCAATTTCTCGACAGTAAAGCGCAACCATTTGTTTTACCGGATGTTGCTCAAGATCGCCAACTTGCCCAAAGTTTAATGCAAAAAAGTTTGATTTGGACTCAATTCGATCGCGCCCTTCCTACTACCATTAATCCTCAGAAATATCAGCATATTTTGGGAGTTCATCATCTCGATTTAACCGCAGCAGAAATCGCGTCAATTACCCAAGAAATTTTTACAAAAGTATTACCCAAATCTCCTAAAAATCTAACGAATCCCCTAAAACTATTATTCCGAGGTC
Source organism: filamentous cyanobacterium ESFC-1 (assembly GCA_000380225.1). GTDB lineage: Bacteria > Cyanobacteriota > Cyanobacteriia > Cyanobacteriales > Spirulinaceae > Jaaginema. Next base: position 5,011,862 of record KB904821.1, on the reverse strand, counting down.
GAGTCGGATCGGCGGTTCTGGCTTTGATTCAACAGTGGAAGCGAGAATTTTATATGGAAAGACATCTTGATTCGGATGCAGTTTGGCGATTATGTCAAGACCAAAAACTATTAGAAGTATTGCGAAATAATTTAGGCGAAGATATCGTATTATGGCGGTCAGAATTATGGGCAAATTATCCGGGTCAAAAACTAATTCCTTTATGGCATCAAGATTCTTACCCTCAATTAATTGCTCCAAATAGCAAGACTGTTCATGTTTATATTGCCCTAACTGAAGTAACAGCCTTAAACGGCTTTGAGTTTTTAGATATTAATAGCGATCGCGTCAAAATTCAAGCCACCGATCCTTTTAGTGGTAGTCCCTTTTTTGATGTTCCCCCAGAACTCGCAGCACAAGCCATTCCGGTTGTTTTAAAACCCGGACAATTTATCTTATTTTCCGATCAATTAATTCATCGCTCTGTTCGCAATCTTAGTGGCAAAGTGCGGCTTTCCTTAACCTTAAGAATTGCCCGCGCTGATGTTGAAATTACGCCGGGATACAGCCCCAAATCCTCAAAACCTATAGCGTTGTAGCTTATATTAAATCCGAAAAAATACTGTTTGAGAACCCCGGTTTCTTATTTGCTTACACAGAAAATTGAAATTTTAAGCCAGAAACCGGGGTTCTGTGGTTTTTTGATATTAGTTCACGACTCAACAATTAAAGTGACTTGAATGGGGCCGTAGCGATCGCGCAAAGCCTTCTCGATACTGCGAGCAATTTGGGGGGTCATGGCTTTAATTTTCGGCTCTAGGGTAAGGTGCATCGAAATGTACACCAAACGCCCCACCATGCCCCTAGAACGGACGTTATAGCACTTTTTGACCCCCTCCACCTCATCGATTAATTCTTCTAGGATTTCCGGGGCGATCGCGACTTGTTCGAGAAGTAAAGGCAAATGCCAACTCAACACCTGCCAAAAATTATCTAAAGCTAAAATCAGTAACATAAAAGACGCGATCGCATCAAACAAAGGCTCTCCCCACCACACCCCCGCAATGCTACCCGTGACAATAGCTAAAAGAAACGCATCCTTAAACAATTGATTGGCATTAAAACGTAAAATCGGGTAATTCAAAATGCCACTTTGTACCCGATTAAACAATCCCAAACCCAAAGTTAGCGCCACCAGTAATCCTAACAACTGTAACAAAGGCAAATTGGCCCGAATACTTGTTACTGGATTTCCCCAATTGAGCAATACAATAATCGTCGAGCGAGCTAAATCAAACCAAGCCCAACTCAGCGCGATCGCGAAAATCAAAACCAACACCGTTTCCCGTTTCCCGTGACCATAAATTTCTCGGCCCGTGGGTCGGTCAACTTCAGTTACAGCTAACCAACTGACTAATAAACTAAACCCCGCGATCGCCGTATGTAAAGACTCCGACAGCAAACTCAACGAATTTACATCAAGCCCCGTCGAAACCTTCACCCACAACAACAACAGCAAAAGTCCTAGTGTTGTCCACAACACTAAACGACTTGTTAAGTAATGGTTTTTGCCATTCGTCATTGGTTATTAGTCATTAGTCATTAGTCATTGGTCTTAATGTTCTCTCATTGTAAATTGTTCATTGTAAATTGTTAATTAATCCCTGATTTGAACAGGCATTACCAAATACGTCATTTTCACACCCCCCAACGGATTAAAAATAATCGGTTGCATCGGCGTATTAAGCTGCATTTGAATCTCCGAAGTCGGCAACGCCTTTAACCCATCCATAAGATATTTAACATTAAACGCCACCACAATACTATCCCCTGAAATTTGCGCCGGAATCGACTCGATCGCACTGCCAAAATCCGCACTATCCACACTCAAAGACAACTGTTGATCGTCGCTGTTGAGGTCAAAATTTACCACATTATTTTTTTGATCCGCCAGCACCGAAACCCGTTCTAAACAACTAATTAAAAGCTTCCGTTCTACTGCCATTTGGATCGAAAACTGACTGGGAATTAACTGTTGATACGCCGGATAAGCCCCCTCTAACTTGCGACTGGTGAGGCGTTGGTCGCCAATTTCAAACACCACTTGAGACTCATTAAACTTCAACGATAAAGTATCTTCATTACTGTGGGCTGCTAAAATTCGTTCCAGTTCCCGTAACGCTCGGGCCGGAATCGTCACCGCAAAAGGATCGTCTGTTTCTTCAGATTCAACTTCGGTTTCCTCTTGCATCGTTTGCACCACCGCCAAACGATGGCCATCCGTCGCCGCAAATTCCAAATGACCCGCTTCCGGTTGACTCAGGTGAATCCCCGTCAGGACTTGCTTGCTTTCCTCGGTACTCGCCGCAAACAAGCTAGACCGCAGCCCCTCACTCAACGCCGCAATCGAGAGGTTGAGGGCTTCTCCATCTTCGACCGATGGCAGGTCTGGATATTCCTCAGCATTGAGACTCCGCAGTTGATACCGCCCTGAAGTCGAGGTTAAAGTGGCGATAGACCCTTCTTCGACATCAGTCTCGCCCTCCTCATCATCATGACTGAGGGTAATTTCTCCTTCGCTGAGGCGAGAAACAATATCATTGAGGAGTTTTGCCGGAAGGGTAATCGCCCCACCGACCGTTACTTGTGCCGGGAAGCTGGTTTGAATCCCCAAGCTGAGGTCAAAGCCCCGCAAGCTGATTTTCTGGGACTTAGAATCGGCAATCAGCAGCACGTTTCCTAAAACGGGATGGGTCGGTCGAGAAGGAACGGCACGACCGACAATAGAGAGATTAGCGTTGAGATCGCTTTGACTACAAACAAATTTCATGAGCGCGACACAATGGGCTGTAGAGCAAATCGATTTTACCGCAGTCGTTCGTCGTTTGTCCTTTGTCCTTGGTTATTTGTTACTGGTTATTGGTTAGTAGTAAGGGCTTTAGCCCTTGTCTGGGTTATTGGTTGTTGGTTATTGGTTAGTAGTAAGGGCTTTAGCCCTTGTCTGGGTTGTTGGTTATTGGTTATTGGTTATTGGTTGTTGGGCGGGGAAACCCCGCCCCTACAAGCCGATTGCCGACTGCCTAAGACCCACTGCCTACTGCCTAAGAACTACTGCCGATTGCCGATTGCCGACTGCCCCCTAGAAGCTGATAACTGAAAAAAGCCTGCTACGTTATGATCGGTGTCATCGGCTTGAAACACCGAGCGATTCGGCCCGTCCCTCATCTGCCTAGCTTCTATGTTGTTGATTGTAAACACCTTTATTAAGCGGCCTGTCCTGACAACGGTTTGCTCTATATTAATTGCTCTGATTGGCGCGATCGCGATGGTCAATCTTCCCATTTCGCGTTTGCCCGAAATTGCACCGACTCAGGTACAAGTCTCTGCCAATTATATCGGGGCGGATGCCGAAACCGTTGAAAGTTCCGTCACCAATATCCTCGAACGGGAAATCAACGGCGTAGAGGGGATGGAATATATCGAGTCCAACAGCAGCAATAATGGCGCAAGTTCGATTACGGTCACATTCGGGCCAAGTGTAGACCCAGATTTGGTGCAGATTAACACCCAAAATCGCCTCACCACCGCCGAACCCCAGTTACCCGAAGCCGTGACCCAAACCGGGATACTGGCAGAGAAGGCTTCAAATAGTTTGCTGTTGGTGATTGGCTTTTTCAGTCCCGATGAAACCTACAATGACCTCTTTATTAGTAATTATTTAGATTTATTTGTTGTCGATCAACTCCGCCGCTTGGATGGCGTTGGTAAAGCGCAGATTTTTGGGGAACGGCAGTATGCGATGCGGTTGTGGCTGAATCCCAATGCCCTCGCCAGTCGTGGCTTGACGACTCAGGATGTCATTGATGCCCTGCGGGCCCAAAATATTCAAATTGGGGTCGGTTCAGTGGGACAACAACCCGCACCCCCAGACCAAGAAATTCAGATGAGTTTGCGGGTACAAAGTCAACTGCAAGATGCCCGCGAATTTGAGGAGTTGATTATTAAACGCAGTTCTACAGGCAGTTTAATTAAGCTCAAAGATGTAGGTCGCGCCGAGCTAGGGGCAGAAAACTACGACAGTAGCGTGCAAATCCTGGGAAATCCGGGGATTGGGGTCGGGATTTATCAATTGCCGGGCAGTAATGCTTTAAATGTCGCAAAACAAGTTAGAGCCAAAATTGCCGAATTAGAGGAAAATTTCCCGCCAGGATTGCAAGCGCAAGTGGCGTTTGATACGACGGAATTTGTGGAAACGTCCCTGCGAGAAGTGGTGATAAATTTGTTCATCGCGATCGCCCTCGTTACTTTTATTATCTTCATTTTCCTGCAAGATTGGCGAGCCACGATCATTCCAGGGGTTGCCATTCCCGTGTCGTTAATTGGGTCGTTTGCCTTTATTTGGGTGTTTGGCTTTGAAATTAACACCCTAACCCTGTTTGGCATGGTTTTAGCCACCGGATTAGTCGTGGATGATGCCATTGTCGTCGTCGAAGCCATTGCCGCCAAAATCGAACAAGGATTGCGACCCCGACGTGCCGCCATCGAAGCCATGAGCGAACTCTCTGGGGCAGTTGTGGCTACTTCTATCGTGCTTTTGGCGGTTTTTATCCCCGTGGCCTTTTTCCCCGGCACAACGGGCAAAATCTATCAACAGTTTGCCTTAACCATTGCCTTCACGATTGTTATCTCTACGTTTAACGCCCTCACCTTCTCCCCGGCAATCTCCGCCTTATTATTACGGCGCAAATCGGAACGGCAAGGCATCTTAGGACGCTTTTTCGGCAAATTTAACCGAGTTTTTGATTGGATTACTCAGCGTTATCGCCAAGCCCTAGATTTCTTAAGTCACTTCAAACTCTTTGTCATGGGGCTGTTTATCGTCGCCCTAGGACTAACCTTGTGGATGTATCGCATCGTTCCGAGTGGTTTCGTCCCTGCCGAAGACCAAGGCTACTTCCTAGGCATTGTGCAAGCCCCTGAAGGCGTTTCCTTGAACTATACCCAAGACATCCTCGACCGGGTTGATACTCAGATGCAAGATATCCCCGAAGTCAAGGCTACCTTTGTGATTAGCGGTTTTAGCTTTGATGGGAGTGCGTCGAATAAAGGACTGTTTTTCGGCACTCTCACGCCTTGGAATGAACGGCGCAACCCCAATCAAACCGCAGAAGCAATTGTACAACGGCTCAACGGGCAGTTTCAGCAAATTCCAGGGGCGTTTATTTTGGCGTTTAATGCGCCCCCTGTCCAGGGTTTGAGTAACTTTGGCGGCTTTGAGTTGCAACTGCAAGACCGAAGCGGCGGTCAGTTGGAAATAAACGATCTGATCGCGTCAGCTTATGCCCTAATTGAACAAGCGAATCAAAAACCCGCGATCGCAGGCCAAGTCTTTACCCAGTTTACCGCCAGTACCCCCCAGATGGAAATTACCATCGATCGCGAAAAAGCCGCCGCCCTCAACGTCGAACTTGACGATGCCCTCAACGTTTTAGGGGCTTATCTCGGTTCTCGCTATGTCAACGATTTTAACTACGGGACGCGCAGCTATCGGGTATATGTGCAAGCCGACCAACAATTTCGCGCCAATCCCGATGATATCAAAAAACTTTATGTGCGATCGCGCTCCGGGCAGATGATTTCCCTCGATAGTCTCGTCACCGCCGAAACCGTCGTGGGCCCCTCAACCATCAACCACTTCAACCTGTTTCGTTCAATTAAACTGCAAGGTCAACCGAATCCGGGTTATAGTTCCGGTCAGGCGATCGCGGCCATGGAACAAGCTTACCAAGAAATCGCCCAACCCACCCTCGGTTATGCCTGGATGGGAACCGCCCGCGAAGAAAAATCCTCTGGCGGTCAAGCCCCCATTATCTTTAGCTTAGGTATTGTCGTCGTCTTCCTTGTCCTCGCCGCCCAATACGAAAGCTACATCGACCCTACCATTATCCTCCTCACCGTCCCCATTGCCATGTTAGGGGCATTGTCCTTTATCGCCTTGCGGGGACTCAACCTCGACGTTTATGCCCAAGTCGGCCTCGTCATGCTGATTGGCCTTGCCAGCAAAAACGCCATTCTGATCGTCGAATTTGCCAATCAACTGCGCGAAACAGGCGTAACCATCCCCAAAGCCGCCCTCCAAGCCGGAGAACAGCGTTTTCGCCCGATTTTAATGACCGCCATCTCCAGTTTAGTCGGCTTCTTCCCCCTCGTTGTCGCCCAGGGGGCCGGGTCTGCCAGTCGTTGGTCATTGGGAACCAGCGTTTTCGGCGGAATGCTCGTCGCGACCGTTTTGAGCCTCTTTTTCGTGCCAATCCTCTATATTGTGATTAAGCAACTCGAAGACCGCTTTTTCTCATCCCACGAACCCCCACAACCCCCACAACCCCCCACCGGAGGCGGCACAATGCTGGCCCCCCTCCCCCCCGCCGAATCCGAACCGGAAACCAGCAGCGACACGGTTTACACCCCCAACCGTTCTTCGTTTAGTTTGATGGGTTGGCTACGGCGAGTCAACGGTTCTAGGCAGTAGGGGTTTTCAGTCATCAGTCATCAGTGTTTTCGGCAATCGGCAATCGGCTTGTAGGGGCGGGGTTTCCCCGCCCAACAACCAATAACCAATAACCAATAACCAATAACCAATAACCAACAACCAATAACCAATAACCAATAACCAACAACCAATAACCAATAACCAATAACCAACAACCAATAACCAACAACCAATAACCAATAACCAATAACCAATAACCAATAACCAACAACCAATAACCAATAACCAACAACCAATAACCAACAACCAATACAAGGGCGCTCATCCCTTACTACTAACCAACAACCAACAACAAATGACCAAGGACTAAAGACAAATGACAAAACTCCCCATCATCGCCACCACCGTTGTTACCGCCCTAAGCTGGCTGGCCCCCGTCAAAGCCGAAAACCTGCAACACACCAGCCAACTCCTTTCCACCCGACAATGCCCCAACTGCGACTTAAGGGGGGCAGGACTCGCCATGGCCAATCTCGCCGGGGCGAATTTAGAAGGGGCGGATTTGAGTTATGCCAACCTTAGCCAAGCCAATCTCACCGGGGCGAATCTCATGGGGGCGAATCTGATCGGAACGTCGCTCAATGGCGCAAACTTGACTGGGGCGGTGTTAGTCGGCGCAAACTTAACCGGAACCGACTTAAGAGACGCTTATCTAGTCAATGCCAACCTTTTAGGCACAAGTTTACAGCAAGCCCACATTCAAGGCACTTTTGGCATCCCGAATTATGCCGGAACCAAGGAGAATTTTTACACCTGGGGCGCACTCGAAGCCGAACGGGGAAATTATCAGGCCGCGATCGCGCACTATAATCAAGCATTAGGTCTAGACCCAGAATTTGCCCCCGCTTATCTCGGTCGCGGTGTCTCGTTCTTTCGCTTAGGCAACTACGGAGCCGCCATGCACGACGCTCAACTGGCAAATTCTCTGTTTGAAGCCCAAAACAACCCAACTGGCTCAGAAGTGACAGAACAGTTCGCTGAGGTGATCGAACTGGCGGCAAATCCTCCCAATCGCGGCGGCGGCGGTGGCGGTAATTTCGGCAACTTCCTCGCCGGGGTGGGGTCGCTGTTGTTGAATTTCGTGTTTTAAGGTAAATCAAAAACCCGGCGCAAATCCAAAACAAAACCCGGTAAAACTTCCCCACCCGCTAACTCAGTCGGATGGGATAACACTTCAACATCCGCATCGGGCTGATAAATTTCTACGGTTTGATTTTGCGGATCGATTAACCAACCCAATCTCGCCCCATTATCCCTATATTCAATCATTTTCTCTCGTACCGACTTGAGCGTATCGGAACCTGACCGCAACTCCACCACAAAATCGGGACAAATATGGGCAAATGTTCCTTTTTGTTTGGGGGTGAGGGCATCCCAACGGCTTTGAGAAATCCAGGAAGCATCCGGGGCGCGAGTTGCATCATTCGGTAAAATAAACGCGGTTGAGGAGTCGAAAATTTCGCCCGGTTCCCCGGCATTACGCCACCAAAGATGCAATTCTCCAGAAATCCAGCTATTCCGTTTTCCTGTTTCCCAACCCGTCGGGGGATTCACAATTAACTCTCCTTTTGCCGTTCGTTCGAGACATAATTCTCGATTGCTGGCAGCCAGGGTCGCAAATTGTTCTTGTGTAACATAGAGCCTCATTGTTTTAGGTAACTCAAGAAAGAAGGTTTCTTTGTCCGAGGGTGCGGGAGTTCTGACCATTAGCTCATAATCAATAACTAACAATTACTACTGCAACACATCTTAAATGGTGGGTTACGGCGGATTGCCAGATTACAGTCATAGCCTAGATTCTAGCCGCCTAACCCACCGAGCGATAAAGCCTTATTTTAGCTGTGTCGTTGCACTACGGCTTGAAAATGGGACAAAACCTTAACTTGTCACCAATGACCAATGACCATTCGTAACAAGTTAAGCGCGAAATCCTTATATCAAGAGAGTCCTACATCTGTGTAGGGGTGAGGTTCCGCGCGTACAATTTCAACAGGAAGATTTGGGACTGAAATCGCGCCCAATAACGTCAACTTGGGCGGGGAAACCCCGCCCCTACAAGGCACTTGAAAATGGGACAAAACCTTAACTTGTCACCAATGACCAATGACCAATGACCAATGACCAATGACCAATGACCAATGACCAATGACCAATGACCAATGACTAATGACCAATGACCAATGACCAATGACCAATGACCAATGACCAATGACTAATGACCAATGACCAATGACCAATGACTACAACTCACAAAAACGGCGGGCTTGATCCGATTGGGGTTCTTGCCAAGAATAGGCAAAATGGCTCACCGCTTGGATTTGGGGGGTGGCACGTTGTAGGGCTTGCATTTGTTCTTCGAGGGAGGGGCGATTGCCGTCTCGTCTGCCCCAGTAACCCGCGAGGGCTGGGACAATTTTGGTTTGAGAGGGGGCCAGTTGAACGACGCGCTGCACTTCTTCAACAATACAGTTAGGACTGCCGCAGACCGCATAAGCCATGGGATGCCATTCTAGGGCAGGAGAAAAGCGATCCCAGGGTTGCAAGCGGGAGTCGTAGCCTTGTTGACCTACTCCTTGATTGGCGGTGGGGAAAAAGACGGCCCCGGCTTGCATCCCGTTATTTTGAAAAGGACGGGCGGCCATATCGAGGAAATCAATCACGCCTTGGGCCGCATGGGCGACACTAAGCGTCCAGAGTTGGCTACGCAGGGCGCTGAGACTACTGGCGGCGGTGTTGCGGCCTTGCCAGTTGGGGGTGGATTCGTTGGGGTAACGGCTTCGGACGGCGGCTAGGTCGCTGGCGGTAATTGTGCCTTTTTCAATGAAAATTCGGATTAAATCTTGGCCTTGGCGATTTAAACCTCGTTGTATGAGGCTTTGTTGGGAGGCGGGGCTATAAATCCATAAATCTTGGACATTTCCGGCGACGGAGGCGGTTCCTGAGCCGCGAGGATAGCGAATATAATCGAATAGCATCCCATCGGGTCGGCGAGTCGCGATCGCGTTGGTCATTTGCCTGTAGTCGCTTTGGGCTTGGCGATTGTAGGGATCGATAAACAGTTGCGCCCCGTCTTCGACATAGGATAAGCTGTTTTGACCTTTACCGTTGCGGGCGATCGCGCTTTGGCGGTCGGGCAGTAAACCGTAGTTATAGCCAAAGTTCATGGTAAACGCCCAGGCATACACTTTTAAGCCTCTTTCTCGACCTTTCGCGATCGCCTGCGCCAATAAATCCACATCTTCGGCCCCACTCGACCGCACCACCGATGACCAAGGGGTAGGATTATCGTTTTCGGGTAATAAAACCTGGGAGTTGAAAAATACCTCAACGTGAATTTGGTTATAACCCTTGTTCACAATATGATCCAACACCGACTCCAACACCCCCGGTTTGGCATCACAGGGATACAACCGCAGCCAAATCGCCTGAGTGCGCGGCCAAGTGCGCGAGCGACATTGTTGTAAATATTGAGCGTGTTGGCGAACAATCTCTTGATAGCGGGTTTTTGCCCCTTCATTCCCCCCAAAAGCTTCTCGACGCAAGGATTCTTTTTGAGAGATTAGGGCATCGTTAAAGCGACAATAAGCGCTCGTCTGAGCCATAACTGGCGCGATCGCACCGCTTTGTAGCGCCAAACTACTGCCCATTAAAAAACTCGCAATAACGCGGCTCATTTTCGAGAGTTTCGAGCCTGAATCAGTGGGTCGTATCATCTTGAAAAGCTGTTTCATAAAACTTGCCGTCTTGCTAGGTTAGGGAGATTAGCCGGGTTGTGGTGTGCTATGCCTGGAAATCAAAGCATCCGCAACGCCTCTACTGTGTTGTTTCACCCTGATTCAGATTTTTCTGTATTCAAACAAACGGTAGCCCATTCCGGTAGACCGACAGCGAGAAGTGCCATTTAATAATCCCGTTTACCTTGGGTATAACAAAAGTCCTCTCGCCCAAGGTTAACCCATAGCAAAAGGATCGGGCCCGAAAGCCCAATCCCAAAATGACGATTTTATCAAGTCAACTGTGTCGTTATGCGCCAGCTTCGCCCTTAAGCGCCGCGTTTTAAAGCAATTTCAACCCTTCTAAATTCTTGCTTGAGACGCTTTTTAAGCTTGTCCGGTAAAGGACGATTACCATAAGAGCTATAATACCCCGCCAAGCTATTAACGGCGGTTTGCATCGTCGTAAAAGAGCTTAAGCCCGCATAGTTACCATTGCGACGGTAACGAGCCGCATATTCATTCATTTGATCGCGAGCCACTTCAACAACTGCACTTTTATCTGGGGCATCTTGAGGCATTTCGATGGCTTCGGTTAAATTATTCAATACCATTAAGGTATCTTCGCGGTAATTGCCGGATAAACCACTGGTGCTACTATCGCAGCCCATTAAGCCGATTGTTAACACCAGAAATAAGGCAAGACAGCGAGATAAAACTGATTTTATTGACATGATTTACATTTATTTACTTTCACAGCTTGATTGAAACGATCCTACCTTGGATTGGGATTGTTCGCTAACTAGGGCAGGTTATTTCAGTTATCAGTTGTCAGTCATCAGCGATTAAGGGGCAATCGGCAATCGGCAATCGGCAGTCGGGAGGGGAGTGCAATTCTACCCCAGAAAGGAAGTCAGAAACTTCTTGCTAGAGGGTAGACTCTATAAAAAGGCTCAACGCCAGACTATACTAAGCTTTCAGCCGAGAAAAAGTAAATTAAGTTTCAAAGAGAGTTATCAGCTTAATCAGGGGCAGTTGGCAGTGGGCGTGTAGGGGCGGGGTTTCCCCGCCCAAGGGAGGAGGGGGAGGAGTGGGAAGAGTGGGAAGAGTGGGAGGAAAATAGATTACAACCAATAACCAACAACCAACAACTAACAACCAATAACCAACAACCAATAACCAACAACCAACAACCAATAACCAACAACCAACAACCAATAACCAACAACCAACAACCAATAACCAAATCGTGAAGATTAATCATCAGGATTACCGTTATCCTCTCCTCGATCGCGTGGAGGCTTATTTTCAAACCGAAGTTGCTCCTCAAGCAACGCTGATTGACCAAAACCCAGAAGCATTAAGACGCGCTTGGCAAGGTCTAGGGGAGTTAGATGCTTTGGCGTTGCGTGTACCGCCCCATTGGAAAGGCAAAGGTTTAAATTTGTTAGAATTTGCCTTGTTTCAGGTAACAATTGCGCGGTATTCGGGGGCGCTGGCTTTTTTACAAACCCAACATCAAAGCGCAGGATCGATGTTAGCCCAGAGTGAAAATGAGGGCTTAAAACAGGAGTTTCTGCCGGGCTTGGCAACGGGGGAAATCGGCTTGGGGGTTGGGTTTTCCCAATTACGTCGGCGCGGCGCACCGTTGATGAAGGCGAAGTCTACTTCAGAAGGATATGTTTTAGATGGAGTTGTGCCGTGGATTACGGGAGGCGGCTTTTTTGAGCATTTTATTGTTGGGGCGTTGCTGCCGAGTGGAGAGGCGGTGTATGGGGTTGTGCCGCTTCAGAATTGCCGCAGGGAAAACGGCGAAATTAGCTTGTCTGAGCCAATGTCGTTGATGGCGATGCAGTCTACCCAAACAGTAACGGCGACAATAGGGCAATGGTTGTTGAGTCGCGATCGCGTGGTGAAAATTACCCCTCCCGATGCCATCCATCAAAGCGATCGCCAAAATGTCCTCAAACATAGCTTTTTTCCTCTAGGATGCGCCAGAGCCGGATTAGATTTGCTCCAACAACAATATTCGCGAAAATCCCTGCCTACGATTCAAAATGCCTATCAAAGCTTGAAGCGAGAACTGAATGATTGTCAGGACTCGATTTATCAAGCCTTACAACAATCGCCGGAATTTTGGTTTTTTGAACATCATCTTCAGTTGCGGGCTTGGGCGATTAATTTGGCGGGACGTTGCGCTCAAGGGGCGGCGATCGCGGCCAGTGGTGCGGCCAATCTCACCCAAAATCCTCAAGAACGGGTGTATCGCGAAGCTTTGATGTTTTCAGTCTTCGGGCAAAATGAGGCGGTTTTAGAAGCCAGTTTAGCTCAGTTGTTACGACTGTAAGGTTGTTGGTTGTTGGTTGTTGGTTGTTGGTTGTTGGTTGTTGGTTATTGGTTGTTGGTTATTGGTTACTGGTTATTGGTTATTGGTTATTGGTTAATCGTGACAAGTTAAGGCAACAGCCACAATGTCAAGAATGCTCTAAAACCCTTGTAGGGGCCAGGTTTCCTCGCCCAATCTTATCTTTGAATACAGCAGTTAGAGGCGACGGTAACAACAAAATTGACGGGGTAAATGGGTGAGGATTGGACGGGGAAACCCCGCCCCTACGAGAAACTTGACAATTCAACCAAAACCTTAACTTGTCACAAATGGTTATTGGTTATTGGTTATTGGCAGAATCCCTGAATTGGTCATTGGTTATTGGTAATTGCTAATTTCCTCCCCCTCTCCCCACTCTCCCCCCTCTCCCCACTCTCCCCCCTCCTCCCTTGGACGGGGAAACCCCGCCCCTACACCCCGATTGCCGATTGCCGATTGCCGATTGCCCCAAAAACCCCCACTGCCTCCCTCAAATGCGATCGCGAACCTTTATAAATTCCTCAGCTTTTTCTGCAAACTGTAACAATCTTCCCAAAAACTTAAGCTTTAATGCGTATAATCAGTACAGGAAACTTCACAGTTTCCTTACAGTTCTTAGAGAACTGTTACAAAAATATGTAGACATAGCGCTCTAGTAATGCCTCGAATTCTGGTCATTGATGACGATCCTGCGATTTCAGAGTTAGTTGCCGTCAATTTAGAAATGGCGGGCTACGACGTAAGTCAAGCTAAAGATGGAGTAAAAGGTCAAGCGTTAGCCGTTCAATTACAGCCCGACTTGATTCTGCTCGATCTGATGCTGCCGAAAGTCGATGGTTTTACCGTCTGTCAACGCCTACGCCGAGACGAACGCACCGCCGATATTCCGGTTTTGATGCTAACGGCTTTAGATCAAACTCAAGATAAAGTCGGTGGTTTCAACGCCGGGGCTGACGACTACATGACAAAGCCTTTTGAGTTAGAAGAAATGTTAGCTCGCGTTCGCGCCTTGTTGCGACGAACCGATCGCATTCCCCAAGCGGCAAAACACTCTGAAATCCTCAACTACGGCCCCCTGACTCTCATTCCAGAGCGTTTTGAAGCGATTTGGTTTGATACCACGGTTAAACTCACTCATTTAGAGTTTGAACTGTTGCATTGCTTATTGCAACGTCACGGTCAAACCGTTTCTCCGAGCGATATTTTAAAAGAAGTTTGGGGCTACGATCCCGATGACGACATTGAGACGATTCGCGTTCACATTCGCCATTTACGCACCAAACTCGAACCCGATCCCCGCCATCCCAAATACATTAAAACCGTGTACGGTGCGGGATATTGTTTAGAGTTACCCAGTAGTAGCCAACTGCCTGTAGAGCCGGATTCGGCAACAGCTTGAGGTACAGTTAGGGGGAATACTTTCCCTCGCGCTTGCCTTTGGGAGTGAATGGCTATGACTCACCCTAACACTTACTTATTTTTTGTCCGCGATCCCCTACCCCAACCCGGCGCTCATTTAGTCCAAATTATCCATTTAGCCAATGCTGCGGCCAATCTAGGTCACAACGCCGTATTGGTTGATATTCATCGCGGTCAGAAAGCTCTGAATCCGCTACAATTACTTGCGCCGTTCCGACCTCATCCTCCGAGTTCTGCTCTCAAAAATTATTACAATCTTCAGGATAATTTGCAGGTCGCTTCTCTACCCATGCCTTATCCGGTTGACCGCATTCAAAGTAAGTGGACAAATTCGAGTACCATCGCTTGTAAATATTATCTCCCCGTCCATTTACGCCCCCATACTCGCTTGGTTCACAGTCGCGACTGGAATTTTGTTAAAGCGGCGGTTAAACAGGGCATTGCGGCGATTTACGAGCGAGATCATTATGAAACCAAACGCTACGAACCCGAAATCGTCAATAGTCCTTTATTTCAAGTGACGGTGACGGTGGCCGATCCGGTGCGGCAGGATTTAATTCGCAATGGTATGCCCCCGGAAAAGGTCATTAAACTGCATAATGGCTTTAATCAACTATTTTACATTCGTCAAACTGAAGCCGCCCAAGCATGGCGATCGCGATTATTAAACTCAGAACAAAACCGCTTGGTGGTGTATGCCGGGGAGTTAGTGCGGTTCAAAGGCATTGATTTAATCCTCGATCTTGCCCCCAATTTCCCCCAAGTTACCTTTGCCTTTGCCGGGGGAACGCCGTCCCAAATTCAAGAGTATCAGCAAAAAATTCGCGATCGCGGCCTGACCAATATCAACTTACTCGGCTATTTACAACACCATAGCCTCGCCAGCTTACTCCAAGCCGCCGATGCGCTCATCTACCCTCATTTGTCCGGGGAAGCGGCGAGTTTCACCTCTCCGATGAAACTCTTTGACTATATTGCCGCCAGTCGTCCCATTGTCGCCACCCAAATTAAACCCCTGCAAGAATTTACCGATTCTCCCTTGATTGCGGCTTGGTGCGAACCCGACAATCCCACCGCCTTTGCTGAAGGGTTAAAAGGGGTTTTGAGTCGCTATGGGCATTGGACTCCTGATCTTATGGGCGATCGCGACTTGGTGCAGAAATATTCCTGGGAATACCGCATCCAACAAACCCTCAATCATGTCGCCGCACCCTATCGTCCCGATTAATCAAACTCTGGGGGAGGCTGAGGAGGCAGATCGGGCAATTCTGGCCAACTTTAATATTCTGTCATTATACGAACACAAACAGTCTGAAATAAACCTTGAAAACTGACAAAACTTATGAATTATCCTTCGCGCAGGCAGTCGGTTGCATACAACTGAACCCCAAAAGCGATTACACTTGATCGTAGGGGCATCTCGAAGTGAAGTCCACCGATCGCTGCTTGTCGATGGTCTAAATCGATAGCAGTGGTTTGCGGTTTTAAAGGATTTGGAGCTATCTTTGATTGATGTCCCGACTTTATCATGTTGCACCTATTCCCTGTTCACCGTCCTTCTATTCAGGTCGAGATCAGTTCCAGTGTCAGGTTAATCGAAACGAATTTAATTGTTAACACGGTGATCGATCGTAACCTTTGTCCCAAGCCCAACGCGGTGAATATGCCAGTGGGGATTTTAGATGTACATCCTCTAGCAACCGCGAGAGATGCCTCGTTTGTGAATGCTACCTGTATGGCCCTCGAACAGATTAATCAATGCGGGGGGATTTTAGGTCGCACGATTCAACCGATCGCGATCGCCCCTGAAGACCATCCCGAACTTTGGTGTCGAGACATCCAAGACTTACTAGAGATGGGGATAACAACCTTTTTCGGGGCTTGTTCGTCTGAGATTAGAAAAGCCCTGATCCCAGTCTTAGAAACGGGTGGCGGCTTGTTGTGGTATGCGAAGCGCTACGAAGGCTTAGAACATTGCTCAAATATTTTTTATACGGGGGCTTGTCCCAATCAGTACATCGAACCCGCGATCGCCTGGATACAGCAGCAACAGTATCAAAAAATTTATCTCCTCGGTAGCGATACTCTACTGGCAAAAACCGTTAATCATCTGTTAAAGGTACAACTCAAACGAGCCGGATTACAAACCGTCGGGGAAGATTATATTTCCCTAGAAACAGAAGATTTTAGGGACGCGATCGCGCGGATTCGTACCCGCAAGCCCGATTTAATCGTCAATACGCTTGAAGCTACGGCCAACCTCGCTTTCTATCAGCAATATCGCCAAGCCGGATTAAATTATCCCAGTGTGGCGGTGAATCTCAACGAAGCAGAAATTGCCCAAATCGGGGAAAGTGTGGAGGGTCATTACACCCTAGCTAATTATTTTGCCAGTGGGAGCGACAGCGCAAATCAAGAATTTCTCCGAGAATATCAAGCCCAATGTCACCAAAACGGCATCGCCACCGAAATTAGCGCCGCCGCTTATCGCCAAGTCTACCTCTGGCAGCAAGCCGTCGAACTCGCCCATACTTTTGACATCGAACGAGTACGCATTGCCGCCTATGGTCAAAGTTTAGCGGCTCCGGGGGGGTTAGTCACCCTCAAACCCAATCATCACCTCAAACAACCCTGCTATTTAGCGCAAATTCAACCGGAAGGGAATTTAGCTTGGCAAAACCTGAATCCCAGAGAGATCGCCCCCTTACCCTGGCTAGGGACTGAAGCGGCCACCTTCAAAACCTCCGATATTTTACTCGAAGTAATCGCCGAAATTTCCCACTGGATTCGTCATAGCCAAGAACTCGAAGAACGCTCCGAGCATACGGCTGACCTCGAAAACGCGATCGCCCAACTGATGAACGAAGCCACTGCTTACCAACAAATCGAAACGGTCATGCAGGACTATGGCACAGAACTACGAGCTTTGTTTGCGGCGATGACCGATACGGTCTTTGTGACCGACGATCGCGGCGTAATCATTAAAATTGCCCCCACCAACCCCAACAACCCCCACAAGCCCGATACCAGTGTCATTGGTCAAAGTTTGGAGGACATCTACGCCCCGGAAACGGCGGCAGTTTTGCGGGGTCATTTACAGCAAGTCTTAGAAAATCAAGAAACCGTCAGCTTTGAACTCTGCTTGCATCAAGGGCAATACTGCGACTACAACCCCAATTTATCCCCCTGGGTAGTCCATCATGCCAAAGGCCAACCGGAACTTTGGTTAGCCGCGAGTTTGTCTAAGGTCAATCAAAATGCGGTGGTATGGGTCGGACGGGATATTACCGAGCGTAAATTTATTGAACAAGCCCGAGAGCGCGATCGCCAGGAATTAGAGTTACAATTTGCCGAACGCACCGCCGCGCTGATTGTATCGAGCGATCAGTTGGTCAACGAAATTGTCGAACATCAACAAGTGGTGCGAACCCTGCAATCGACTCGCGACCAACTGCAAGCGGTGTTAGATGCGGTTCCGGGGATTGTGTCTTGGATTAGCTCGGATTTGCGTTATTTGGGGGTGAATCGCCACCTCGCGCACACCTTTGGCCTTCCCTGCGAAAACTTTGTGGGTAAAGATATTGGCTTTTTGCAAGCCAGTTCCGACTTCAAAGACTTTGTACGGGACTTTTTCAACAGCGACATTACCGAGACTCTTTATGAAATTACCGCCACCGTCCGCGAAAATCCCCGTTCCTACCTGATCGCTGCCCAGAAGTACGACGAAGGCCGCGCCGCCTTTACTGTGGGCATTGACATTACCGAACGCGCTAAGGCAAATGAAAGCCTGAGAGCGACTAAAGAGCAGCTACAGGCGGTGTTAGATGCGGTTCCGGGGATTGTGTCTTGGATTAGCTCAGATTTGCGTTACTTGGGGGTGAATCGTCACCTCGCGCAAACCTTTGGCCTGCCCTGCGAAAACTTTGTGGGTAAAGATATTGGCTTTTTGCAAGCCAGTTCCGACTTTAAAGACTTTGTACGGGACTTTTTCAACAGTTCAGCCCAAGAGGATTTACGCGAAATTGCCACTCTGGTTCGCGGTCAAACTCGCCATTATTTAATTGCGGCCCAGAAGTATGATGAAGGTCGGGCTGCTTTTACCGTAGGGATTGATATTACCAAGCGGTTTGAAGCTATCGAAGGATTGAGCCAAGCTGAGGAAAAATATCGCGCCATTTTTGAAAATACCGTAGAAGGCATTTTCCAAACGTTACCTGATGGCAGTTTTCAAAGTGCTAACCCCGCTTTAGCAAGGATTTATGGCTACGATTCCCCAAGAGAATTGATGAAGGGATTGCAAGATTCTCAGGATTTGTACCTCGATCCTCAGCGTCGCGAACAGTTTATACAGTTGATTGAAACCTCTGGGGCTGTGGTTGAGTTTGAGTCGCAGGTTTATCGATGCGATGGCACGATTGTTTGGATTTCGGAGAATGCGCGAGCCGTCCGAGATTCTGAGGGCAATTTGCTGTATTACGAAGGCACAGTCGAAGATATTACCGAACGCAAGCAAGCCGAAGCGGAACTCAAGCAACTTACTGAGGAGTTAGAAAGCCGCGTCGAAAAACGGACAATGGAGTTGCAAGAGTTGAATTTGCAACTGTTGATGGAAATTGGGGAACGAGAACGCATCGAAGGGGCGTTGCGGAAGTCGGAAGCCGAACTCAAAGCCTTGTTTGCAGCGATGACGGACGCGATCGCGGTGTTTGATTCCCAGGGTTGTTATGTCAAAGTGGTGACGACGAACTCTGAAGCGATTTATAGCCCGGCTTCTGACCGCATTGGCAAAAGTGTTTATGAGGTTTTACCCCAAACAACGGCGGATTTATTTATCGAGAATATTACCAAGGCGTTGCGATCGGGACAAACGGTGAATATTGAATATAGTTTGCGGATGGATGTGGGGGAACAACAAAACCCGATCAATCCCAATGCCATTATTCACAACACCGAAGGAGAGGAAGTGTGGTTTGCGGCCAGTATCTCCCCCCTACCGGACGATTGCGTGATTTGGGTCGCCCGCAACATTACCGAACGGCGACGGGTACTTAATGCTTTACAAGAAGCCGAAGAAAAGTATCGTAGCATCTTTGAAAATGCCGCCGAGGGGATTTTTCAAGCCAGTTTAGCGGGGCGGTATTTGAGCGCAAATCCGGCGTTACTGGCGATGTATGGGTATGAGTCTCTAGAGGAAATGGCAGAGGATTTAGACCCGATTGGCGATCGCCTGTACGTTTATGAAGAACAATGGCCGCAACTCACGGAACTTTTAGCCACACAAGGATCGGTTTCAGATTATCAAGCGAGGGTGTATCGGCGCGATCGCAGCACGATTTGGACTTCTCAAAACGTCCGCTTGGTTCGCGATGACGACGGCCATCCCGCTTACTACGAAGGCACGATTCAAGACATTACCAAGCGCAAACTCGCTGAAGATGCCCTGCATTGGGAACGGGAAAAGTCCGAACGTCTCTTGCTCAATATTTTACCCCAACGCATTGCCGAACGCCTCAAACAAGACTCCTCCGCGATCGCCGAACGTTTCGAGGAAGTCACGATTCTATTTGCCGATATCGTCGATTTTACCTCTTGGTCGTCCCGCGTTGCCCCGACAGAGTTGGTCGATTCCCTTAACGATATCTTCTCGGCTTTTGACCAACTGGCCCAAAAATACGGCCTCGAAAAAATCAAAACCATCGGGGATGCTTACATGGTCGCAGGAGGTCTACCGATTCCGCGATCGGATCATGCCGAAGTTGTCGCCGAAATGGCCCTAGATATGCAAGCCAGTATTCGCCGTTTTCGTCGCGATGATGGCGAAGTATTCAGCCTCCGCATCGGCATTAATACCGGGCCTGTGGTCGCAGGTGTCATCGGCATTAACAAGTTTATTTACGATCTGTGGGGAGATGCCGTCAACGTCGCCTCCCGCATGGAATCCCACGGTGTCCCCGAAGGCATCCAAGTCACCCAACAAACCTACGAATGCCTCCGCGACAAGTATCACTTCGACCCCAGAGGCGAAATTACCATCAAAGGTAAGGGGAAAATGCAAACCTATTGGCTGCGGGGACATCGTTGATTTTAGGCAGTGGGCAGCTTCTTCAGTTATCAGCTTAATCAGGGGCAATCGGCAATCGGCAGTGGGGGGGGAGTGGGGATGCAAGCCCCTCCAAAGGGGGTCAGAAACTTCTTGCTGTAGGGCAGATTCTAGAAAAGGCTCAACGCTATAGTAATTCTAAATAAGAACCGACAGCCCGCCCGCAGATTAAAATCTGGGGAACCAACAAGAACAAAGTCCGTTTTCACGGACTGAGCCAATTAAGTTAATGTGCGGAACTTAATTGAAATGACTATAGAATACACTTGGGTTACAGCCTCAAAAAGTAAAATTAAGTTTCTGGCGAGTCATCAGTTTTTTTGGCAATGGGCAGTCGGGGGAATTGGCAGTTTTAAAACCCCAGTTTTTTGAAAAAACCGGGGTTTTGTTGTCACTTTATACTAAATCCGATACGCCATAACCCACCTATTTTTTAGTCTGCCTTCGCAGACTTTGCTCTCGCGATTCCCCGGATTTTAATCCGTGGGCGGGTTAGCTGGATAAAGGGGGTGTCGAAACCGGATTTGGTATTACTCAACCTTCAAACCATACTTTTCAAAAATACCGCGAACCTCCGCAATTTTCTCATCCGTAGGCGGTTCAGTATCTTTGAGGGGATAGTTTAATCCCATTTGTTCCCACTTATATTGCCCCATTTGATGAAAGGGCAATAATTCTACTTTTTCAACACAATCTAATCCGGCGACAAATTGCGCCAATCCTTCGACATTGTGGGGCGCATCGGTGAGATTGGGAACTAACACAAAACGAACCCAAGTGGGCTTGTTGATTTCGTTCAAATGGCGGGCAAATCTAAGAGTCGGTTCGAGTTCAACGTGGGTGACATCGTGATAGATTTTTGGGTCAAAAGATTTGATATCTAGTAAGACTAAATTTACATATTTCAATACTTCTTTGGCTTGTTCAAATTTAGGATAACCGGAAGTATCGAGGGCAGTATGAATATTTAATTCTTGACAGCGACGGAAAACTTCGCCGATAAATTCCGGTTGTAATAACGGTTCGCCTCCGGTAATGGTTAAACCGCCCCCTGACGCATTCATATAAGAACGATATTTTTGGATTTCTGTAATCAGAGAATCGACAGTCACTTCGGTTCCAGAGTGTAAGTCGCGACTGTCGGGATTATGACAATATTGACAGCGTAATAAACAGCCCTGGGTGAAGATAATAAAACGGACTCCCGGCCCGTCTACAGTACCGCAGGTTTCGACGGAGTGAATCCGTCCTGAATGAGTTGTAGAAATAGGGTTGGGTGTTGGTGAAGCAGTCCCATTGAATACCATTATGAAAAACTCCCGATCGCGTCGATCTTGATCTACTTTTATTGTAGGGATTTCGCAGCCAGGTTTCCGAGGGTCGATCTTAATGTTAAAGAAAGTTTGAGGAAACTCAGGTGTTTTGGGTAAATGTTTGTAGAATACTAGGAACGTCCAAAATAATGCTATCAGCGCTGACCAGATACCCCTGTACAAAAGACTGTAGGGACGGGGCAAATAAGCCAGGGGAAGGGGGTTGCAGGGAGTCGAGATCGTGACGTTCGAGGTCGTGAATGTCTGACACAACCACGGCAATAAGCTGTTGTTCGACTTGCAGCGCGATCGCGTGAACTTCCGTGGCATAAGGCGTTAAAGCCGAAGAAAAACCCAACAAGCGGTTTAAATCTACTAACCACAGCATTTCCCCCCGCCAATTGTAAATCCCTAACACAATCTCACTCGGATAAGGAACGGGTAAAATGTCATTAACGGCCAATTTCAAAACCGCTTTGATATACTCAACCGGAAGTAAGGCAGTATCCTTGGCATTGAGGTAAATCCGCAACATTTCCGTTCGGACTTCAGGCAGGGTTTCTGTTTGCCAAGGAAACAAACTGGTACTTTCTTGTAACCAAGCCGAAAGCGCTTTTTGCAGGGCTAAGTTTTCCAGTTCAATGGCTTCTACCCACACCGGATCGGCTTGGTCTTGGAGATAACCTCGAATTTCGGCAATTTTGCCAGATTTTACTTTTAATTTACTCAGAGATTGGCGAATAAAATCCACCAAAAAATCGCGATCGGGGGTGGTACGAGAGGTTAAGAAAATTGATAAACAATCTTGCTGTCGAGAGACTTGCACCGAAACCCCTTCGGGACGTAACTTATGATTCAGTAAACCCGCAATGGTATCGGGATCGCCTTGTTGAGCGAGTTCGATGATTTTTTGTCGTTCTTCTTGTCGAGGGTTTACCATTAGTTTATTCCCATCTTTAGCCCAAAGTTACTGAATCTTGCCGTCAGGCTTTTACCCGCATCATTGTAACTTTAAAACAATAGTTTGATTGTCATCCATGCTTCGCGATCGCGCGGTTCAAAGCTTTACCTTTTTGGCGCTAATTTCTTTATTTTTATAGCATTATAGCTTTATTTTTCCTGGTTTTTTAAAATGATGAAACAATCCACCTATATCTCTACTCCTCCCACTCATTTAGTCGAAGGCGGGACTTATCCTTGTCCGGTGTGTCGCTGGGGTCAAGTTTCTACAATTCCCTTAATGGAAGCCATGAGTTGTAACTTTTGCCAGCATATTTTTGCGACAAATTTAGAACAACAAGTTTTGCAATTAGCCGACGGACAACCAAGTTTACGCTGGCGTTGGACCGGTAAACAATGGCAAAGTGTGAATCAAGCCGGAGAAACCTGGGGATGGGATTATATTGCTGTCGCGGTATTATTTGTGCTTTTTCCGCCGACGATTGTCGGTTGCGCGGCCTATCTCTTTCCCCCCATGCCCGGTAGCTTTTTAGCTTGGTTGCCGATTGCCTGGACTATTCTGACTTTTATTTTACATTTAAGCTGCGTTCTCTGGCTAATCGTGGAATATTATCAATTTCCGGTAGGGATGTTTCTACGGGCGTTACAGCAGCGTTTAACCACGAACAATTAATAATGAACAAGGCTTTTCGCAACATATAGTATTTTCCTTTGAGAAGTCAACTCGTTTATATATTTTCTCAATAGCAGATTTTTGATGAAATCGAGGCGAAACCTCGTTTCTACGTTCCTTGGTGGAACCAAGAGACAAGATTGAACTTAATGGGTGCTTTTCGAGGCGATAATTGTTATACAGCGATCGCGCCCTCGCCTTTTTTTTGAGTCTGTCCTCCCCGCCCAAGTTGGGAGACCCTCTTTTTGTGAAAAAATACCTTCGGCCATAACCAATGACGAAGGACAAAAGACAAAGGACAAACAATAAATAAGCTAAAATTTGGGTGTTTTGCTCAAACCCCGTTGATTGTGAGGATATGCAACTCCAAGACTCGTCTGTTTCCGTAACCCCAGATCGACTTCAAGATGCGATCGCGTCGTCCCAAAACCACCTCCTCTCGATCCAATATCCCGAAGGCTATTGGTGGGCCGATTTAGAATCCAACGTCACCATGACGGCTGAGGTGGTTCTCCTACATAAAATTTGGGACACCGACAGCAAACGCCCCCTCGCTAAAGCCGAAACCTATCTGCGGCGCGAACAAAAAGCCCACGGCGGTTGGGAGTTGTATTATGACGATGGTGGCGACCTCAGTACCTCAGTCGAAGCGTATATGGCCCTGCGGTTGTTGGGGGTTCCCACCAGTGACCCGGCCTTAGTCGCGGCCCGCGAGTTTATCTTACAACAGGGCGGCATTAGCAAAACCCGCATCTTCACCAAACTGCATCTAGCTTTAATCGGTTGTTACGACTGGCGAGGAGTCCCCTCGATTCCGTCCTGGTTGATGCTGCTTCCCGATAACTTTCCCTTCACGATTTATGAAATGTCGAGTTGGGCAAGAGGAAGTACCGTTCCCTTGTTGATTGTCTTTGACCAAAAGCCCGTTTTTGAGGTGAATCCGGCGATTAAACTGGACGAACTCTACAGCGAAGGCATTGAAAACGTTAAATACGAGTTACCGAAAAATAACGACTGGACAGACGTTTTTGTGTGGCTAGATGATGCCTTTAAATGGTCAGAAAACCTCAATCTCGTTCCCTTTCGCCAAGAAGGGTTAAAAGCCGCCGAAAAATGGGTATTAGAACGGCAAGAGGCCACAGGAGATTGGGGCGGTATTATTCCGGCAATGTTAAACTCGTTGCTGGCGTTGCGTTGTTTGCGCTACAGCAAGTATGACCCCGTGGTAGAAAGGGGTTTGCAAGCAGTAGACCGTTTTGCCAGAGAAACCGATGAGATTTATTGGGTACAGCCTTGTGTTTCTCCGGTGTGGGATACGGCTTTGGTGATGCGGGCTTTGGTCGAATCGGGACTCGAACCGAATCGCCCGGAATTAGTGAAAGCCGGGGAATGGTTAATCGAAAAGCAAATCCTCGATTATGGCGATTGGGCGGTTAAAAATAAGCGGGGGAAACCGGGGGCTTGGGCGTTTGAGTTTGACAACCGCTTTTATCCCGATGTGGACGATTCGGCGGTGGTGATGATGGCTTTGTCGGCGGTGGAGTTACCGAATGAGGATTTAAAACAAGCGGCAATTAACCGTTGTTTGCGTTGGATTGTGTCGATGCAATGTTCTCAGGGGGGATGGGCTGCGTTTGACCTTAATAACAATCAAGATTGGCTGAATTATCTGCCTTATGCCGACCTCAAGGCGATGATTGACCCCAATACCGTTGATGTGACGGCTAGGGTTTTGGAAATGGCGGGTCGCTGCGATTTGCTGGTTGGTTCACAGGCTTTTAAAGAGGCTTTAGCGTACACGATCGCCGAACAAGAGGCGGATGGTTCTTGGTTTGGTCGCTGGGGCGTAAACTACATTTATGGCACCAGTGGCGCACTTTCGGCGTTGAGTTTGGTGGCGGCTGCGTCCCATTATGACAACATCGAACGGGGGGCGAATTGGCTACAAAGTTGTCAAAATGCTGATGGCGGTTGGGGGGAGACTTGTAAAAGCTACGATGACCCGGCTTATAAGGGAAAAGGAGACAGTACCGCATCTCAGACGGCTTGGGCGTTAACGGGCTTGATGGCGGCGGTTGAAGCGGCGACAAGTCAAGGGATTACCCCGCAAACTGAATGGAAAAACGCGATCGCGTCTGGTGTTGATTATCTCATCCGCACCCAACAAGAGGGCAAATGGGACGAACCTTATTTCACGGGAACGGGCTTTCCCAGTCATTTTTATCTGAAATATCACCTCTATCAGCAGCATTTTTCCTTAACAGCATTGGGACGCTATCAGCAAGTCAAAAAGGCGGGATTGCTTTAGTTTTTTGGGGTTGATTGGGGGTTATGGGTTGTTGGCGATTTCTAGCATCCCCGATTGAGATAACCTTTTGAGAATTTCAAGCTAAATTAGGAATAGCGCGATCGCACACCTTATCCTGTTTTGAGACTCTCTTGCTAGATTTAAGAAATCGTAAATCGCAGTCTTATCGTTACCATAAGATGCAATCACCCCGATACTACACGCCGATTTTTAAACGGCGATCGCCCCGTCTGGGGCCAGAAATTCTCAAAACTGTAGGATTAAGTTTGGTTTTAGCCGTAGGAATCCGCAGTTTTGTCGCTGAAGCCCGCTATATTCCCTCTGGGTCGATGTTACCAACGTTAGCCATTAACGATCGCCTGATGATCGAAAAGATAAGCTATCGCTTTCATCCCCCTCGACGGGGGGACGCGATCGTATTTTATCCCCCGGCGGCATTAGAAGCAGAAAATATCGGCCCGACCTTGATTAAGCGCGTTGTGGGCTTACCGGGGGAAACGGTAACGTTACAAGAGGGTGGAGTCTATATCAACGGCGAACTGTTAGAGGAAGATTATCTCCTCGCCGGGGAATTTACCGATTTAGATTTGTGTTACGTCATTCAGCCGGAAAAAACGCCTTATCTCAGCCAACCCGTGACTATTCCGCCCGATTCCTACCTTGTTTTAGGGGATAATCGCTCTGGTAGTTACGATAGTCGCTGTTGGGGAGTCGTCCCAGCAGATAAGATTTTGGGACGGGCTGCGGTGCGTTTTTGGCCACCCCAACGGGCAGGAGGGTTAAACCAAGAAGTGCCACCGATCCCGTCTTCAGATACTTTTCTCCATTCCCAAAACGACGATTAAGACAGGTACTTCTGCACGACCAGCCAACCACTCCAAGACACCCACGCAAAGGCGAAAAAGAGAATGGAATTGATGCTAATATGGAGCGATCGCGCCCAAGGTTTTTGATTAATCTGCGTGGCACTCCACACCGACACCGCTACCAGCGCCACCACAATCAAACCGGCGGCCAAATGGGGAGAATGACCCAAACTGCCAAAATGCCCCACCGTCCCCACCAAACCAATCCCCAAGAGAATTAAGACTAAAATCGCCATGATCCCGCCCATACTGTAGTGCAGAGGGCGCAGCCAATCAGGACGAGGACGGTTTTGGGTACGACGATTAAACAGCCAAAAGCCGGAAACCGCAAGAATCGCATAAGCAGTGATGGACAAACCCATCGACCAAGCGGCGATTTTCCAAAGCCAAAGAAAAGAGGGAAGATGCAAAACGAAATCAACTCAAATGCAGAATTGAGTCTATTTTATCAGCGCGGCAGGAACGAACGACAAAAGACCAATGGCATATTAAGTTTGATGGGGTAGTTCGGGATGAACTACCCCAAGAGGTTAAAAAAATTTATCTTAAGGTCGCGAGAAGACCCGCGCCATAAGGAACGTTGGCGACGGGATGAATCGCGACCCAAAGACTTACTTTTTGGCGATATACTAATAACAGTCTATCACCGACTAGATTCTCATCACTGGCTTTCACGCAAGCTAGTAGACGAAAACCAAGTCCGAAGTGTTTGAGAACCTAAAGATCAGGCGGTATGACTCACAATCATTGTTGAGCGAAATCAATAACGATGCGGCTTGAGAATTGGCGTGACTATTTTTTAGCGCCAGGAAGTGGCGTTTTAGCCTGTGGAGACGATGTAAGACCAAAGCTAGAAACGGTTTCTGGTAGAGGCAATTGTCAGTGAAACAGGAAGCCCACGCCAAAAGTAAAGCGTTGGCGTTGGGTACTTCACGATTTAGCACATCGCCGCAGCGACGGGTTCAGAAGACTCATCTTCAGCGTCTAAACTTTCGTTGATACATAAACGCTCGCAAGGAATTGTATCCGATATGATGGCACTTGCCATCATTCCTGTATGAATTTCTAATAGCGCAGTACGAACTGTCTCAAATACTAAACGTTGACCCGGAAAAACAACCCGTTCAAAATACCAATTAGCAATATTGGTGATGCGAACCACTTGGATTTGGCTAGTGGCATTGACATAGCAGCAAAGAAGGGGATTAATTGCGCTTTCAGGAACGGGATCAAAAATTTGTGCCATAGTTAAATGTTGCTTTTCGACTATATAAGTTTGCTATTACACTCCTAAGCTAACACTCAGCGATCCCGAATTGCTGTAAATCTGACTACTAATCCCACAAAATTTCCTAGGGTTTCGGAAGTTAAAACCAGCAATAATTGACGAAAATAAAAGAATAAAGTCGTAAAAATGAGACCGCACTGTTTTTCATGTTGTTTTGCCTTAATTGCTTTCATTTTGCCGTCTTAAGCAAAATTGTTAGATTTGATACTAGCGGCTTCAGCCGCTTTTAAAGCGATCTTTTCGGTGAATAACTGGGATTATTGCGTTAAGGTTAAGTTATATGACATTTTTTTTTACAGGGTTTTGTAATATTTGCGATTACTCCCTAATACAAAAGCTCTTACTAACTTAGTAAAAAACTCTTAATAAAAGCTTAAGCATGATGCAGAAAGTCCTTTTTGTCCGCCTTCCCTGTAACCCAATCTTTCCCATTGGTGTGGTTTACTTGGCCGATCATCTGCACAAACAATTTCCGGGGGTACAACAACGCATTTTCGATCTCGGAACCGTTCCCCCCTTGGAGTTTAACCAAGCCCTAGACCGTGCCGTTGATGAGTTTCAGCCGACGCTGTTAGTCTTTTCTTGGCGAGATATTCAAATTTATGCCCCCGTGGGGGGCCGTGGGGGAAATCCTCTACAAAATGCCTTTGAGGTGTATTACGCCAAAAACCCCCTGAAAAAACTGCGGGGGGCGATCGGCGGTTTAAAGGTCGCGACGGCTTATTATGGCGAATTATGGCGCAATCGGGGCTTAATTCAAAGGGGTTTGACGCGATCGCGCCGCTACAATCCCGAAGCGAGGGCTGTAGTTGGGGGTGGTGCAGTGAGTGTATTTTACGAGCAGATGCAAAACTTACTGCCGAAAAACACCATTGTTTCCGTCGGAGAAGGGGAAACCCTGTTAGAGAAATTATTGCGGGGGGAAGACATTAGCAGCGAGCGTTGTTATGTCGTCGGAGAAAACCAACCGCGCGATCGCATGATCCACGAATTTCCCACCCCTATGGAGAAAACCGCCTGCGATTACGACTATATCGCCCAAATTTGGCCAGAATTCAACTATTATCTCCAAGAAAACGACTTTTACATCGGCGTACAAACCAAACGAGGCTGCCCCCACAACTGCTGCTACTGCATTTATACCGTCGTCGAAGGCAAGCAAGTCCGCATTAATCCCGCCGATGAAGTAGTCAAAGAAATGCGCCAATTATACGATCGCGGTATTCGCAACTTCTGGTTTACCGATGCCCAGTTTATCCCAGCTCGCAAATTCATCGACGATGCCGTGGAATTGCTGCAAAAAATCGTAGATTCTGGCATGACAGACATTCACTGGGCGGCTTATATCCGCGCCGATAACCTCACCCCCGAACTCTGCGATTTAATGGTTCAAACGGGGATGAACTACTTTGAGATCGGCATTACCAGTGGCTCTCAAGAATTGGTGCGTAAAATGCGGATGGGCTACAATCTGCGGACGGTTTTGCAAAACTGCCGCGACCTCAAAGCTGCCGGATTTAACGATATTGTTTCCGTCAACTATTCCTTTAATGTTATTGACGAAACCTTCGAGACCATTCGCCAAACTATTGCCTATCATCGCGCCTTAGAAGAAGTTTTTGGAGCCGATAAAGTCGAGCCTGCGATCTTCTTTATTGGCTTACAACCCCATACCCATCTTGAAGGTTACGCCCTCAAAAACGACATCCTCAAACCCGGTTACAATCCCATGAGTTTGATGCCCTGGACGGCGAAAAAGTTACTCTGGAATCCCGAACCTTTAGGGTCATTTTTCGGGGAAGTTTGCTTACAAGCCTGGCAACAAAACCCCAATGATTTTGGCCGAGAAGTGATGAAGATTCTCGAAGAAAAACTCGGACGGGCTGACCTCGAAGAAGCTTTAACTGCACCGATGGAAGATAACACGGAAATTCGCAAGCAAATGGCCGCGATTTCTTAGGTTCAAATTCCTTTAATTCCAAAACCCCGGTTTGTTGAAAAAACCGGGGTTTTAGCTGTAGGACGGTTGAGGAGTGGTGTGGATAGAGCATTAAGCCCCTCGCCCTACTTGGGAGAGGGGTTTGGGGTGAGGGCAATCCCAGGATAATGGCGTTAACTGGCTTGAGATTCGGAATAAGTTGGATAATCGGTATAACCTTTTGCGCCGCCAGAATACCAATAAGTCATATCATCGTAGGGATTGAGCGGCCAACCGTGGGCAAAACGTTGAGCTAAATCGGGGTTGCTGATGTAGGGACGACCAAAGGCGATAAGGTCAGCTTGGTCGTCTTGGATGGCAGCTTCGGCGGCATCTTGGTCATAGCCGCAGTTGCCCATGAGGGGACTGTCGAAAACTGGGCGAAAGTTATCGAGAGTCATGGGCTGACCTAACTCATGGAAACCAAAACCGAGGCCGTCTACAATGTGCAGATAACCGAGGTCATAAGCATTGAGTTTTTCGGCCACATAAAAGAAAATTTCGCGATAATCCGGGGAACCCATATCGTTAAACGACCCATTCGGGGAAAGTCGCACCCCAATCCGATGGGCTGGAAATACGGTCAAAATCGCCTCAACAATTTCTTTAAGAAAGCGGTAGCGATTTTCGAGAATGCCGCCGTAGCGATCGCTTCTCTGATTCGTTTTAGACTGAAGAAACTGGTCGATCAGATAGCCGTTAGCCCCATGTATCTCCACCCCATCAAATCCCGCTTGTAAGGCATTGTGAGCCGCACGACGGTAATCTTCGACAATGCCGGGGATTTCATCGGTTTCTAAGGCTCTGGGGGTTTCATAGGGCTTTTTGCCTAGGGGTGTATGAATGCCGTCGTCGTCCTGAATGGCAATCGCCGAAGGTGCGACGGGGAGTTGATTGTTCGGTTGAAAGCTGGAGTGAGAAGCCCGTCCGGTGTGCCACAGTTGCAGGAAAATCGGCGTATCTTGGGCGTGGACGGCTTCTGTAACTTGTTGCCACGATTCGGTTTGCGCTTCGGTATAAATGCCGGGGGATTCGAGCCAACCAATGGCTTGATGAGAAATCACAGTCGCTTCGGTAATGAGTAGTCCGGCGTTGGCACGTTGGGCGTAGTATTGAGCCATTAAAGCATTCGCCAGGCGTTCTTGTCCCGCTCGCGATCGCGTCAGAGGAGCAAGAACAACGCGATTTTTTAAAAGTAAATCACCAATTTCTAACGGTTGTAGCAAGGCAAGGTCAGTCATTTCAGTTACCAGTTATCAGTTATCAGCCTCGTAGGTTGGGTTGAGGTCACGAAACCCAACAAAACCTTTATTTGGTGTTGAGTTTCACTTTGTTCTACCCAACCTACAAATTCTACTGCCCATTGCCCACAGCACGCGCTGCCCACTGCCTAAGAAGGCTGCGGAGCGATACGGGTAGAAACCCCCGTTTCTTGCTGAATCATGGCGGCAAGCCCCTGTAAAACGTCGCTGCTGACAGATTTCAGGTGGTGTACCGGATAGGAACGAGATTCCCCTGGGGTATGGTTGCCGCGGCCATCCAGTTGACGCATCAAAGGTTTGGGACGAGTGGGAGTGTTGAGTTGAATGGTGTCGGGCTGAATTTTGCGGACGATATGGCAATAAATTTGCTGTTGCGCTTTTTGCCACGGACTTAAAATCATGGTTTGTAAACTCAGTTTCCCCGGATAAAATGAGCGAAATTGCTCGATTCCGGTGTAAATTTCTGCCCAGTCTAATTCAGAAAGGGGGCGATTAATGCGGGTGAGTTGGTCGGAGTAGGTTGCATCGAGTTTTACGGCAACTTCTTGGGCAGATTGCAAGGCTTGACACACTGCCGGGTCGCCCAGTAATGTGCCGTTGGTGAGAACAATCACGGGTTTTTGGGTTAGTTTTTGAATTTCTGTAATGATTTCGCCCAAATTTGCCGCGAGGGTGGGTTCACCGCTACCACTAAGAGTGATTACATCCACGTCCCAAGGCGCAAATCTTTGTAAATCTTTGATAATTGTGGCTGTGGGTACGAAAATCTGGCGTTGGTCGGTACGATACTCGATTTCGCCGAGTTGACAGTAAACGCAGTTAAACGAACAAGTCGAGATTGCACCAATGGGATCGATACCGAGCGATCGCCCATACCGCCATGATTTTACCGGGCCGTAGACGGTTGGGAAAGGGGTGGGCGCTTCTGAAGTGATGGTATTCACAGGCTCAAAAAAAGGAATATTTTTACTGCCATTGTGCGCCAAAAATGGGCGAGTGTTGGGAGATGTCGGCTATTTCTTAAGGTTGATTCAACCCGGCTTGGGGATGGGGATGTAATGAGGTAGTCGAAACCCCGGTTTAAAGGGAAAAACCGGGGTAATAAGCACAAATATTAAATTAACTCACTTGACCCATCACCGCGAAGGTTTTTAAAAAGGGTTTGACCATGCGGGGGTCTTTGATCATCGCGGTATAATCCCCTACAGCAAATTTCATTTTTCCTTGGACATAAGCAGTACTTAATCCCATCATTTTAATTCCGCGTTTTAACCATTGCTGCCAATCTTTTTCATCGGCGCGTAAATCCCAATTTAAAGGTTGATTATGATAAGGTTCGGCGGCAATGACTTCGCCATTTTGAACAATAATTACACCGCGAGGATGAGCATCATTTTTAAAGCCGTAACCAATGTTAGAGTCAAAGTGAATTTGGGCTAAAGCTTCTTTAAGTTCTTGGTCTTGATTCCATTGGGCTTGATAGGCTTGCATCCATTCGGGAGAAAATAAGTTTTTCATGATTTTTATCTCTTGAATTTGTGAGGGAGTGAATTAAGAAAAATGTTGCGATTTGGGTTTAAATGTTAACCCTTTGATAAAGATACTGTAGGAAAACTTTTAATCTTTGCCAGCAATTTCTTTCCATTCCAAGACAACCTCAGAAGGAACCGCAAGACTCAGGGGAAAGTCGTTTTTAACTGGAATTTCGAGTTTCACGGTTTGTCCTAAGCGGAGTTGTGGCAAAACTGTGGCAACATTGTATTGACCCACATTCGCACCAGGGGCTTTTTGAGCGAAGACATCTTCGGCGAGAAAGTCACGGCTTTTAGCGGTGATTTTCAGGGGTTGGGGATGCTCAAATTCCACTGTACCGGGAAAGCCCACTAACCTGAGATTGGTAGAAGTTGCGCGGTTGGGTTTGATTTGTTTAAAGACAATAATTTGCCAGGGATTGCTGTTATTATCTCGCAGGGTATGGCGAGATTTATACAGGATTTGTCCGGGGGCTTCGCGATGGGAATAAACGGCGGCAAGGGCGGGGGAAGTCTGCAAATTCCCCAGGAGAAAAGACAGGAGTAAAACTAAACTTGAAAACAGTAGCAACCCGGAAAAAAAGCGTCTGATTTTGCACCACATTGTTGTCATTTTGTCAATTACATTGAGCGATTTATATTTATTGTAAGGCGGCTTTTAAGCCTGCTTGTATTTCGGGAACAAATACCGAGTACATTCCCCGTAAATCCCCCACTTGGAAGTCAAAAGCATGGTCTTCGGGATAGTTGGCTTTTACGAAGTCAGGACGGCTATTTTTTGCGCCGTGACAAGCTAAACAACTGCTTTCGACGTTGATTCTACGGAAGTAGCGATCGCCCATTTCCCCGCTTACAGTATCCTTTTGCCAAAAGCCGATCAAATCGGGATTTTGCTCGAATAATTCTAAGGCGTTTTCTTCTGTTTCAGATTGCGGTGCATGGTTGGGATTGCGATATTTTGTGGCAATTTGTTTCACTTGCCAGTTGTTTTCCATGCTGAGTTGTTTGGCTCGCATTCCTACGGGTTTACATACCTCTTTCATGGTTTGTTTGGTGGGGGGTTCAGTGCGTCCTTCTAAACTAGAAGCTAACCCCGATCGCGTGGCATCTAAGTATTCAATTTCTTCTACGGCTTTGCTTAATTCGGCAGGATTGGCGGCTTGAGCCATCGGCATTTGCGAGAACCAGATTATCGCGATCGCGCAACAACTCAAAATCAAACGAGAAATCAATTTCGACATATTTATAACTCCTAATATTTGGGGAAAATCCATCAATTTACGACAATATGTTGGGCGCGATCGCACAAACTCAATAACTGAGTATCAATCACCCGGTAATACCGACAAACCCCAACGCGGCGACAAGCCACAACTCCCGCTTGTCTGAGTAACTGCAAATGTTTGGAAACATTGGCTTGATTCAGTCCGGTGCGATCGCAAATTTCGCTCACATTGCGCTCCTCTTGACAAATCGCCGCAAGAATCTGTAATCGCGTGGATTCGCTCAGAATTTTGAAGCGATTAGCCAACTTTTCAAAGTCTTGGGAGTGCAGAGCGATGTTCATGGTTGCTGCTGTTTTCATTTGCTCTATTATATAATGATACAGTAATAAAAAGTCAAGTTCGTCCTGAGCAATAAAGATGAATCGAGGCTTTTTAGGTTTGTAGGGGCAGGGAACCCCCGCCCAAAGCAGTAAAGTAGAGATTCAAAGGCATAGATCGGCAACTAAGACGTTTTCTGAGACGTAACCGCCCCAGAAGTTTCCGGTTGGGGTTGGAGCGATCGCACCAACGAAGACATCCCCAACATTCGCAAGCCCAATCGCTCAAACCAAGGTACAGCCAAACCCAAGCGCATTTTCATCAAGAAATACACCTCAAACACCGCCTTTGCCCAACTAATCCACAGCCCCGCTAACGCCACAGCACGCCGTCTTTGGTGGGTTACAGGGTCGGGAATCACCGGATCGGCAATGAACATCAAACCAGAATCGCCAAAATCCGCCATACAAATCGCCTCCATGTTCGATCCCACCTTCTCAGACGCAATTACGCCCAAATCCACCGCAATATTATGAGCCGTTGCCATTCCCATTGCTTCGGTCATCTGACCCGTTTTTGGCGCACCCATCGGTAGCGGCGTAACTTCCGGAGTCGGCAGTTGAATCGTCACCCCGATACTATAAATTGAGGGGAAATCTGGGTGTTGGTGGGTGGGTAAAATCGGCAAAAAGCCCTTATCATCCGTTAACCCTGGCGTATCCCGTAAAAACTGCGCCCCTAAAAACGGCGGCAGCAGCATGGCGTATTGAAACGTTACGGAACGGCCATCGGCTAATATCACTTGTTTTTCGTTAATTTGGGTAATTTCGGCATTTTCAATCACCTCAACCCCTCGTCGTTGCAATAATTGGGCCACCAACTGCCGCGAATCGGCCATTCCCCCAATGCCTAAATGACCGGCATAGGGTTCTGGGGTTACAATCGTCACCGAGGCGCGATCGCGTAAACCCCGCTTCCGCAACACATATTCAGCCAACAGTGCAAACTCATAAGCCGGGCCCAAACAACTCGCACCGGGAACAGCCCCCACCACAATCGATCCCGGATTGCGCTCAAACTCCTGCCAAGCGTCGCGGGCTAATTCAGCGTGATGGGGATTGCAAACCGAATGGGTGTAACCGTTATCGGGCCCCAAACCGGGAATCGCATCTAAATCTAATGCTGCCCCCGTGGACACGACAACATAATCATATTGCAGTGCGCGATCGCCCACCCGGATTTCTTGGTGATGGGGATCGAGATGCGTCACCGTCCCCAAAATCAAATCAATATCTCGTTTTTTGAGCAAACGCTCTAAATCCAGTTGAACGTGCTTCAATGGCGTTAAATCAAACGCCACCAACGGTAACGAGGGAATAAACGTAAACTGCGGCTTATCCGAAATTACAGTAATACGATGGGACTTCGGCAACAAGTGACGCAATTCATAAGCCGTGGGTAAACCCCCCAACCCTGCACCCAATACAACCACATGAGCCATCTCAATTCCTCCCGGAATTTCAAAAAATAATGTAAATGTCTATTGACTTTATAACTGATTAGTTATACATTCATAATATCAAGTTCAATGGATAAGTCAAGGGGATCGGCAAATTATCCCGCAAAACGAATCCAGACCCTATTTTTACGACATAACCCGTATTAGAGAGCTAAAAACCATGAGTAAAAGTAAAGCCTTCAAAGGAAAACCCACCCAATGGGCCATGATTTGGTTGTTTCCCCTAATCGCGATCGGGGGTTTGTTTTATCCCATCCTGGGTTATCTCATGCTCGGAATGATGGTGTTTTTAATTGCGATTTCTTACTATAAGGGTCGCTTTTGGTGCGGTAATCTCTGTCCCCGTGGCTCATTTTTAGACATTATCATGGCTAAACTGACCCTCAATCGTCCTTGGCCGCGCTTTTTCAACCGCAAATGGTTTCGCTGGTTTGTGTTTGGCATTTTTATGAGCATCTTTATTTCCCGCATGGTTATCGCTTGGGGAGATTGGATGGCCGTTGGCGGTATTTTCGTCAGTATGTGTATTGTTACCAGCTTAATCGCGATTCCCTTGGCGATCATAACCCGTCCGCGAGCTTGGTGTGCCGTCTGTCCGATGGGAACGCTACAAGAAAATCTGGGCAAAATGGGACGAAAAGCCGCGAAAGCGAAGAAAAATAAAATGAACAATGAACAATGAACAATGAACAATGAACAATGAACAATGAACAATGAATAATGAATAATGAATAATTAACAATGAATAATGAATAATGAATAATTAACAATGAACAATGAACAATGAACAATGAACAATGAACAATGAATAATGAACAATGAATAATGAACAATTAATAATGAATAATTAATAATGAATAATTAATAATTGGGGCTTGCTCAATAAACCGAAAAAATAAATGAAATCGTAAATTAGAAGTTTTTTTGTTAACGTTAGTTCGGGATGAGCTAAAAACCGCATTTTTTCGCGTGCTGCAACCCTTATTCTCTTGTCAAAAATAATGACAATCTGTTTATATTATTAATTGTTAATTGTTAATTAATTCTCGTTCCGAGTTGGGCTAAATCCACCGCATAGCCCCCGGTTACAAGATAAACCCGATCCGCGATCGCGCCCACTTTTCGGATTAAATCACCGAGGCGATCGCGGAATTTTCGTCCTAAAGGGTAGGCTGGAACCACGCCCCATCCCGTTTCCTCCGCCACCAAAATAACGTCCTGCTGTGCCTCAGCAATTGCCGCTAAGAGCATTTCTAGCACCTTGTCCCAATGGGCATCCTCTTGTTCTAATAAATTCGCCACCCAAGTTCCCAAAGAATCGATCAATAAACAGCAATCTGAGGGACAATCAGCAAAGACGGCAACCAGATCAAAAGGAGCGTGACAAGTTTGCCAAGCAGCAGGACGGCGGTCGATATGCCGTTGAATGCGGTCTTGCCACTCGCGATCGCCCGCTTGCATTTGCGCCGTCGGCACATAAAATATAGCTTTCTGGGACTGCATCGCCAAAGACTCAGCCCACTCGCTTTTGCCAGAACGAGTCGGCCCAGTGACTAAAATAATTTCAGCAGAACGTACAAAATTCACAGATTGTTTCGAGATTGAAACTCAATGCTAGATTAGCAGCAGTTGTACCGCCAAAACCAGCCTATGAAACCCGAACTCAAACGCATTGAAATGACCTTGGAGCGTATGAGCCAAACCCGCCCCACTGCCAAAGGCGAACCCATGCAACCCAACCCCAACGCCCCCTCCTTTGACATCGATCCTAGCGCGATCGAACCCGTCTCAAAACCGATCGAGCGCGTCCCCATGTTGCCCAAACTCAAGCCCCTGGGCATTAGCAGTCACAACCACAGCGTTAATCCAGCCCTAGCCTTAGATTTATTGCGGGATATCCGCGAAGTCATTATCTCCTGGCAACAAGAACTGCAACAAGTCCTCGCGCAAATCCAAACGATTTACAGCGAAGGGCCCCTGATTGACGGTTGGTTAGAATCCCACGCTCATCAGGACGATCCCAACTTTAACGAGCCGATTATTGCCGAAAGCGACAGCCAAATGGATTACGTCGAAGCCCTCAGCGAAGATGGTGTAAGCTACCAAACCCCCCGTCCCGGTTATCGCTTGTGCGGCATTGACGAACAAGGCAAAACCTGGTCGAGAGATTGCCCCCCCGAAGATGTACCGAGTGTCAGCGTCGCGATCGCCCGTTACCAAAAACTGCGTCAACTCCTCTACGCTAAACAAAACCTCGAAACCCGCCTCGAAGGACTTACCGAAACCTTAGTGATGATGCGGAGTAGCCTAATTTAATCCTACCGCCGCCCAAAACGATCGCATAAAATGGGATCAACTCATCAGCCCTAAAACAATCCCATCATGGCAAAACTTTTCTCCTCTCTACTGTTAGCAATTGGTTTCAGTGTGAGTCCGATCGCGGTGTTAGCCCAATCCCAACAAGGCTGCTACATGACCGATAGCAATGGTCGGGTCGTGAGTTTGGGTCATCTGTGCGGTAACAGTACCAACGTCAATCCGGGGTCAACTGCCGTTAGCAGTTTTGAAGTGCCAATCAAGCGGCGCGATCGCGGCACTCCCGTCATTGATGTTATGTTTAACAATCAGCAAGCCTTTGAAATGCTCGTCGATACCGGAGCTAGTCACACCGTCATTACCCCCGCGATGGCTCAACGTCTGGGCTTAGAGCCTGTCGGAGTCGCCCAAGCCGATACCGTTGGCGGCCCGATGGTTTTCCCGTTGGGTTTAGTACAGTCGATGAGTGCAGGACGGATTCAAATGCGCGATCTCATGGTTGCCGTCGCCCCCACCATGGATATTGGTCTGTTGGGACAAGATTTTTATGGCAGTTACGACATCACGATTCGCGAGAATACCGTTGAATTTCGACCACGCCAGTAGGGTGGGTTAGGCGGCTAAAACCTCTGCTATAACCGCAATCGACTAATCCGCCGTAACCCACCATTTTAGAGTTGAATCACAAAACAAGGGCAAGAATTGAGGTTTTGTTGGGTTTCACTTCGTTCTACCCAACAACCAACAACCAATAACCAATAACCAATAACCATTTTCTAAGCACTAAAGTATTTAGCCACAGGATGATAGGTCACAATCGCCGTTGTGGATTGTTCGGGATACAACTGCTCGCTTTCGTCCATGTACATCTTAATGCGATCGACTGCGAGTAAATCCAGTTGCTTGTATTGATCCTGAATATTCGGACAAGCGGGATACCCAAAACTGTAGCGCGAGCCTTGGTAACGTTGCTGTAAAATGTCTCGTAGGGTTTGGGGTTCGCGATCGCCAAAACCCAACTCAGAACGAATCCGAACGTGTACCCATTCTGCCAGCGCCTCGGCGGTTTGTACCGCTAACCCGTGGAAATAGAGGTAATCGGTGTATTCATCGGCAGCAAACAGTTTTTTGGCGTATTCCGTCGCAATTTCCCCGACTGTCACCGCTTGCATCGGAAACACATCCACAGGCATTAAGCCATTTTGGGCTTGTTCTTTTGCCATTTCTTGAGGTAAGAAAAAGTCAGCAATACAAAGGCGACGCAAAGATTTTTGCCGGGGAAATTCAAAAGTTGTAAGCGGTTGACTCTCTACCGGAATGCAGTTATTTTCAACCACTTTCGGGTCGTATACATACAGAGAGTTTTCCACCGCTAAACAAGGAAAATAGCCGTAAATAATGTGAGGATGTAGCAAGTTGTTTTGAACCACTCGCTCTTTCCAAGTCTCTAAAATGGGCTGCACCGTTTCAGCCAAAAACTGCTCGTAAGCTTCGCGGGTTTCTCCCTTGGGCTTGCGGAATTGCCACTGTCCCGCGAACAAAGCTTGTAAGTCCAAATACTCGAAAACCTCGGTTAAACTAATGTCCTGGGGTTGCAGTAATTTCGTTCCCCAAAACGGCGGTTTCGGTCGCTCGATATCCACTTCTACGGCTTCTGAGCGTTCGGTATCAATAACTTCTGGTTCGGTGTCTTTCGCTTCATTTTCAACCGTCTCAGATTGCGTTTTATGGCCGTTGGTTTCTGTGGCAATTTCTTCGTTGATTTCAGCCAGGAATCCTTTTAAATCATCCCACTCTCCGGCAGATTTAGCAGGCATTAGTTTGTCCATAAAATGCAAATCTGAGAAGGCATCTTTACCATAGATGACTTTACCGTTATAGGTATTTTGGCAGTCTTCATGGACAAATTTAGGCGTTAAAGCTGCCCCCCCTAAAATCACGGGAACGCGAATACCGCGCTCGTTAAATACAGCGAGATTATCTTTCATAAACGCCGTAGATTTTACCAACAAACCACTCATGGCAATACAATCGGCTTGATGTTCTTCGTAGGCTTTAATAATATTCTCGACAGGTTGCTTAATCCCTAAGTTGACCACCCTGTAACCATTGTTTGACAAGATAATATCAACTAAGTTTTTACCAATGTCGTGAACATCGCCTTTGACTGTCGCGATGACCATCGTTCCCTTTGCACTATCATCAGAATCGTCTTTCTCCATATAGGGTTCTAAAAATGCCACGGCTGCTTTCATGGTTTGCGCCGATTGCAACACGAAAGGAAGCTGCATTTGACCCGAACCAAATAATTCTCCCACCACTTTCATGCCATCAAGTAGGAAGACATTAATAACATCGAGGGGCGGATGTTTTTCGAGGGCTTCAGTGAGGGCTTCATCTAAACCAATACGTTCGCCGTCAATAATATGCTGTTTTAAGCGTTCTTCGACGGGTAAATTGGTATCAATGGCTTGCTCTTTCTTGGCTTTTTTACCTGCAAATAAAGTGGTGAGTTCTCCGAGGGGGTCGTAAATACAAATATCCCCATCATAGCGGCGGCGGTCATAAATTAAATCGCGGCAGATTTCTTGATGTTCCGGGTCAATTTTAGAGAGGGGTAAAATCTTACTAGCGCTGACAATGGCTGAATCTAATCCTACCGCCATTGCTTCGTGTAAAAAGACCGAATTTAGCACTTGACGGGCTGCTGAATTGAGACCAAAAGAGATATTAGAAACCCCTAACAGAATATGACAATCGGGCAATTCTTCCCGAATGCGTTTAATGGATTCGATGGTGGCTTTACCATTTTCGCGGTCTTCTTCAATCCCAGTGGAAATGGGCAAAGCAAGGGGATCGAAGAAGATTTCATGGGCAGGAATACCCTCATGAATGGCATCGTAATATGCCCGTTTTGCGATCGCGAATTTCTTTTCGGCAGTCCGCCCCATCCCTTCTTCATCAATCGTTCCGACGACAATTCCCGCACCATATCGTTGTGCTATTTCTAATAATTTAAAAAAGCGCTCTTCGCCGTCTTCGTAGTTCGTAGAATTGAGAACACATTTGCCCCCCGCGACTTTTAGCCCCGCTTCCATTTTCTGCCATTCAGTCGAATCAAGCATCAAAGGCAGGGTGACATTATTCACCAAGCGCGAGACTAATTCGTGCATATCTTTCACCCCATCGCGACCCACATAATCGACGTTAACATCGAGAATATGTGCGCCTTCTCGGACTTGAGATTTTGCCAAAGAAACTAAACCATCCCAATCTTCTTCATTCAGTAAAGTCCGGCATTTTTTCGACCCACTGGCGTTTAATCTTTCCCCAACAATCAAGAAAGAATTATCTTGATCGTAGGGCTGTGGGCTATAAATTGAAGCCGCCGAAGGTTCGTATTGTGGATGGCGTTCTTTTGGCGTTAAAGTGCTAGAAATCTCAGCCAGTTGTTGAATATGATCCGGTCGCGTACCACAACAACCACCGACAACTTGCACTCCTAAATCTTCGACAAAGTGCATTAACGCCATGCGTAATTCCATCGGCGTTAAGCGATAATGAGCTTCTCCGCCTACATTTTCGGGCAAGCCTGCATTGGGAATACAAGAAATAATAAACGGAGAGTGGTCAGATAAATATTTGATATGTTCTTTCATCTGTTCGGGACCCGTCGCACAGTTTAGCCCTAAAATATCGATGGGATAGGGTTCTAAAATGGCTAAAGCTGCCCCGATTTCCGTCCCGACTAACATGGTTCCCATCACTTCCATTGTGATCGAAACCATAATCGGTAGACGTTCATCTCTTTTATGAAAAACTTCTTCGACGGCGTTTAATGCCGCTTTAATTTGCAGAACGTCTTGACAAGTTTCAATTAATAATAAATCCGCCCCACCATCAAACAATCCTTCAGCTTGTTCGACATAGGCATTTTTGAGGGTATCAAAGTCGATATGGCCGAGGGTGGGGAGTTTGGTTCCCGGCCCCATTGAACCGGCCACAAAGCGGGGTTTTTCCGGGGTAGAATAAGCGGCGGCCACTTCTTTGGCGAGTCGGGCGGCGGTTTTATTGATATGATAAGCGCGATCGCCCAGGTCGTATTCGGCCAACACCACCGAAGTTCCCCCAAAGGTATCGGTTTCAATGACATCAGACCCCGCCTCTAAAAAGCCGCGATGGACTTTTTT
Organism: filamentous cyanobacterium ESFC-1; assembly: GCA_000380225.1. Taxonomy (GTDB): domain Bacteria; phylum Cyanobacteriota; class Cyanobacteriia; order Cyanobacteriales; family Spirulinaceae; genus Jaaginema. Next base: position 4,969,987 of record KB904821.1, on the reverse strand, counting down.
CACCGCTTCGGGTTGGGTGATAACGAGATATTCGTTACAGCCTTCGTACTGCGGGCCGCCAAAATCATCGGCGGTGAGGTTTTGGGTTTGCAAGGATGTTCCCATAGCCCCATCAAAAACCAGGACGGGGCGATTGGGACTGTGGAGGTGATTGAGGAAAGCGCTTTGCATCGGCTAAATTAGTTTAGAAGTAAGTTGTAAAAATTGTTTCTCGATCTTACCGAAATTTGGGTTCAGACTGGGCGATCGCGCCCCGAGTAGAATGTAAAGAGTTGGCGATCGCGGCTAAAATCCATTATCAAAAGCTTTAAGCTATGCGTCGTTGTGAATTACAAAACTGGGGCATTGTCCCTTATCAAGAAGCTTGGGATTATCAGCGATCGCAAGTTAATCAACGCATCGCGAACCCTCAACGAGACGATTTACTCATTTTACTCGAACATCCCCCCGTTTATACCCTAGGTACGGGGTCAAGCTTAGATTATCTCAAATTCGACCCCCAAAACCCCCACGCCGAACTGCATCGCATTGAACGCGGGGGTGAAGTGACTTATCATTGTCCGGGTCAATTAGTCGGTTATCCGATTCTCAATTTACGCTTTCACCAACAGGATTTACATTGGTATTTACGCCAACTCGAAGAAGTTTTAATACAGGTTTTAAAGCAATACAATTTATCGGGATATCGCCTTGATGGATTTACCGGAGTTTGGCTAGAAGGCTGTAAAGTGGCGGCTATTGGCATCAAAGTCAGTCGTTGGATTACAATGCACGGTTTTGCCTTAAATGTTAATCCCAATTTGGCCGGTTTTCAGCAAATTATACCTTGTGGAATCAGCGATAAACCTGTGGGCAGTTTAGCCCAATTTATTCCCGGTTTAACTATTGAAAAAGTGCGCCAAGATGTGGCAATAGCGTTTGCTGAGGTGTTTGATTTGTCGTTGGTTGTTGGTTGTTAGTTGTTAGTTGTTAGTTATTGGTTATTGGTTATTATTTCCCCCGTTGTAAATTGTACATTATGCATTGTTAATTGTATATTTAGAAACATAAAGATTGAGCAAAGAAAGGATAAAAATTACCAGAAATAAAACCAAACCAATGGCACAACCATAACCAATTTCTAGATTGGTAAACGCTTGTTCGTAGAGATAATAAACCACTGTTTTTGAGCTATTGAGGGGGCCGCCTTGGGTCATAATATAAATCTCCTCAAATACCTTAGTGGCCGAAATAGCAGAAATCACTGCAACGAGAACTAAATAGGGACGCATCAAGGGAATCGTAATGTCCCAATGTTTGCGTAAACCATCGGAACCATCGAGGGTCGCGGCTTCGTAGAGTTCCCCAGGAATGGCTTGTAAGCCCGCTAAATAGATGACCATGTAATACCCCAAACCTTTCCAAACGGTGACCACCATGACGCTCCAGAGGGCGAATTGTGGGCTGGTTAGCCAGGGGATGCCTGTTTCTAGGCCGAGTTGCTGGAGACTTTGATTGAGAACCCCATTAGACGCATAAAGGGCTTTCCAAGCAATCCCCGCAACTACCATAGAAATGGCGACGGGGGTATAAAAAAAGGTGCGAAACCAGTGAATGCCCCGCAGTTGACGATTGACGAGAATGGCCAAGCCTAGGGGCAAGATCGTTAAGCAGGGAACGACAGTCAACAGATACAATAGAGTATTGCGAAGCGTTTGCCAAAAAATATCGTCTTGCCACAAGCGTTGAAAATTTTGTAAACCGATCAACTGAGGTTCGCTAATCAGGTCATAGCGGGTTAAACTCAGCCAAAATGCTTGTAATGCCGGAAAAAAGACACTAATGCTGAGAATTGCTACAGCAGGTAGTAAAAAGATATAAGGAACAAGGCGATATTTCCGGATGATATCCCAAAAAGCCATAATTCAACGCCATGCGATCGCAAAAAGTTTTTTCAGATTGTATTACAGATAACGGTTCTGAGAAAGTTAAACATAGTTTAATTCAGAAGGAGTGCTTAATTTTACAGATTTCTGAAAGTTCTTAAAGACATTAGCTCAAGATATCAAAGGATGATCAAGCGCGATCGCGGGGTTCATCCCTTATGATATTTAGTCAGTTTATCGTCGTATAACGAAGGAATTATTTTTGTTAATCTTGGGTCGAATTTTCAAAACAGGAGAGTTCCAACCATGTCAAAAAGTCCCATTAACTCTGGGGTTACATCATCTCACGCTCTAGAAATGGACTCTCTTGTAGCAAGATTGGCGTTACAGCCAGATTCAAATTGGGAAAGCGATCGCTTTTTGACAAAGTTGTTCAATACTTTTCCGGTTCCCATCGCGATCGCGAAAGCCAGCAACAGTCAAATTTTATATACCAACTCCGCTTTTGATTCCCTCTTGGGTTCACCGTCCGGTTTCGACCGGATCGCCCTCGCTTCTTATTTTGACCCCAAGGCTTGGCAAGTCTTGTTACAAGCATTATGGCAATATAACGCCCTCGACAACTACGAACTACAACTGCAAACCCGAACCGGAAAGTGTTTGTGGGGTTTAGTTTCCCTACAACGGTTGGTTTCCGCCGATGAATCGTTGATTGTGGGAACATTTCAGGATATTACCTATCAAAAACAAATCGAACAAGCCCTACAACGCAACAGTTGTTCTTTGTCAAATTTAGTTAACCAATCTGCGGATATCATGTATCGCTGTCAATGCGATCGCGAAACCCCACATCATTTTTGGAACTTTGAATTTATCAGTCCCGCTTGTGGTGCGCTTACCGGGTACGATCCGGCAGAATGGAACGAGAATCAAGCATTAAACTTTGAAAATTTAATTCATCCCGACGATCGCGAGTGGGTCATCGAAAAGATCGAACAAGCACTCAAACACCGACAGAGATACGATGTGGAATATCGATTATTAACTCGTAACAACAAGCAAACGTGGGTTTGGGAAAGAGGTTATGGGATTTGGAACACTTCAGACCATTTGATAGCCAGAGAAGGCTCGATAGTTGATATTACAGATCGTCGTAAAGTTGAGGAGGAAAACCAATTGTTACAAGCCTTAGTCCAAACGATTGGTCAAGCCTCAACCTTTACCGATGCTTTAAAATTAACCCTACAAAAAGTCTGTCAAACCACCCATTGGATGTACGGTGAAGCCTGGCTTCCGGATGAATCGAGTCAAACCTTAATCCTGAGTCAAACTTGGTCTGAAGAAGAAAGCGATCGCTTCGAGAATTTTCAGCAGCAAAGTTATGACTATAGTTTTCCCAAAGGCATTGGCTTACCCGGTCAAGTCTGGCAAAGTCGTCAACCCGTCTGGTTTGAGGATGTGCGGGCTACTTCTAAGTTTTTGCGACAACAACTCGCCTTAAGCGTCGATTTGAAAACCGGGTTTGGTGTCCCGATTATTGCGGGCGATCGCGTGATAGCAGTCTTAGTCTTTTTCTTGAACGAAACCACAACCCAAGACCGCCACCTCAGCGATGTGGTCAGCGTGGTTGCGAGTCAAATTGGAGAAATCTATCAACGCAAGCAAATTGAAGCCGCCTTACGCGAAAGCGAGCGACGTTTGGCCAGCTTAATCAACACCGCCGATGGTATCTTTTTTACGGCTGCGCCCCAGTTTGATTATCCCATGCTTTACATTAGCGACGGTTGCCATCACCTCACCGGGTACACCAGTTCAGAATTAACCGCCGGTCAACCCTTTTGCTACAGCGAAATCATTGACCCCCAAGACCGCGATCGCATCCTCGCAACCATGCGCGATCGCATCGAGCAAAAACAGTCCTATGTGATTGAATATCGCATTCAAACTCGCTCCCATCAAACCAAATGGCTTTGGGAAAAAGGCCACGGCATTTATGATACCGCCGGACAACTCACGGGCATCGAAGGCTTTATTACCGATATTACCGAACGCAAACATAACGAAGAAGCCCTAGTCCGCGCCGAAGCTAAGTATCGCAGCATCTTTGAAAATGCCATAGAAGGAATATTTCAAACCACCCCAGACGGTCACTACATTAGCGCCAATCCTGCCCTCGCTCGCATCTATGGCTATAACAACGTCGCAGAATTAATGGCTTCTTTGATTGATATCGAACATCAACTGTATGTCGATCGCAGTCAACGGGCAGAATTTGTCCAACTCATGCAACAAAACGATGCCGTCAAAGGCTTTGAATCCCAAATTTATCGCCGCGACGGTAGCATTATTTGGATTTGTGAAAGTGCGCGGGCAGTGCGGGATGAAAACGGCAACTTGCTCTACTACGAAGGAATGGTAGAAGACATTACCGAACACAAGCAAGTTAAAGAACAACTACATCTACGGGCTTTTTATGACCCCTTGACGGGATTGCCCAACCGTTCCTTATTTCAATCCCGTTTAGCCGCCGCTTTAAACCGCGCCCACTATGAAGAAGCCCAAAACTCAGAAAGCTCTTACCAGTTTGCGGTGTTATTTTTAGATTTAGACCGTTTTAAGTTGGTGAATGATAGTTTAGGGCATTTAGTGGGCGATCGCTTGTTAATCGCCGTAGCGCGTCGCTTAGAAAACTGTTTGCGCGACCAAGATACCGTCGCTCGTTTAGGGGGTGATGAGTTTACGATTTTGCTCGAAGATGTCCGTAATCTCGATACCGCCATTCAGATTGCCGAGCGCATCAATCAAGAATTAAACAAAGCCTTCGATTTAAGCGGCCATGAGGTTTACATTGGTGTGAGTGTGGGTATTGTCCTCAGTCGCAACTTACCCACCGATACCGCTTCTCACCCAAGATATACCAATCCTGACGATCTGCTCAGAGATGCTGATATTGCCTTATATCGTGCCAAATCTTTAGGAAAAGGGCGATATGAGATTTTCAACTCGAAAATGCAGCAAAATTCAACGGCATTGCTCCAACTCGAAACGGATTTGCGCCAAGCTTTAAATCGCCATGAGTTTAGAATCGCTTATCAGCCCCTTGTCGATCTCAAAACGCAGCAGTTAGTCGGCTTTGAAGCCTTGTTGCGCTGGGATCATCCCCGTCATGGAGAAATTTATCCCAAAGACTTTTTAAAGATTGCTGAAGAAAGTGGTGTCTCCGTCGCGATCGCCCGTTGGATGCTAACAGAAGCTTGTCAGCAGTTACAAGTCTTTCAGCCGCAACATCCTAACTCACCCTTGATGCTGTATCTCAACTTCTCTCCCAAGCAGTTTCTCCAACCCGACTTGATCGAACAAATCCGCGAGACTTGTCAAGAGACTGCCCTCGACTACAATCTTCTCTGTATAGAAATTTCGGAAAATCTCTGGATTAAAAATGCTGATGCCACTAAAATTCGGATTGCCCAACTGCGAGACTTAGGCATAAAACTCTGTATTGATAATTTTGGTAAAGGCTACTCTTGCTTGAGCGATCTTCACAGCGTCACCATCGATATTTTTAAAATTGATAACACTTTTCTAGGGGAACTTGAAGGCCATACCGGAAAAGCCGCAATCGCCCGATCTATGGTCATGTTAGCTCGCAACCTCGGCGCGATCGCGATCGCCAAAAACATCGAAACCGAATATCAGATGAAGACAATGCACGAATTTGGCTGCGAAATCGCCCAGGGCTTTTATTTCTCCAGCGCCCTGACTCCCGAAGCGGCCCAAGGCTGGACTTTGCCTGATTCTGTCACTTTGTGAATGATTCATTATGCCAGCCAGCGTTGGATTAACTCTTGTACCCCTTGTCCCCGCGCTGATGGCGTAACCCAATCTGCCATTGCTTGGAGAGACGCGATCGCATTCGCCACCGCCACCCCAAAACCACTGGCCGCCAGCAAGTGACGATCGTTTTCGGCATCACCAATGCCAATCGTCGCTTCTAGGGGCAAATTCAGGTCAGCACAAGCCGCTTTTAAACCACTGGCCTTATCAATTCCTTGGGGCAATGCCATCACCGCCCGCTTATTGAGAATTACTTGCCAACTCAGATTCATCTCCTCAATCACTTGAACCACCGTTTCCCCGTGGGGTTGCCAAGTCGCGACAATTCCCTGTCCGATGTCCAAAGGCTCAACCCCTCTAGCTTTGAGGGCAGCGATCAAAGCCTCACTGGGGGATTCTCCTAACGATTGCACCGCTTGAGTTTGCGGGTTGTAAAGTAACGCGCCATTTTCAGCCACCACGCGATCGCACTGCTGAATTTCAGGAAAAACATTCAACAAATCAGCCAAATGTCGCCCCGTAATCAAAATAACTTTACGGCCCGACTGTCGCAATCTTATCAAGGCTTCGAGGGTCGCCGCCTCCACAAAACCATCGGCAGCTAAAGTGCCATCAAAATCCGTCGCGAGAGCGAGATATTTTTGTATGTCATGGGTCATTGGTTGTTGGTTATTGGTTATTGGTTATTGGTTGTTGGTTGTTGGTTGTTGGTTGTTGGTTGTTGGTTATTGGTTATTGGTTATTCGTTATTGGTTGTTGGTTGTTGGTTGTTGGTTATTGGTTATTGGTTGTTGGTTGTTGGTTATTGGTTATTGGTTGTTGGTTATTGGTTATTGGTTATTGGGCGGGGAAACCCCGCCCCTACAAGCCGATTGCCGATTGCCGATTGCCCCACTCCTCCCACTCTGGACGGGGAAACCCCGCCCCTACGAGTCTACTGTCTCTGATGGTTCTAAACCGATCCCATCAAAACAAACAACAAACAACAAACAACAAACAACAAACAACAAACAACAAACAACAAACAACAAACAACAAACAACCCGTCACTCCTCGGAAAAAACGTTTCCCCTAGACACTGACATCAACCGCTAACTTCTCACCGAGACTGAGTAACGCCTGTACTTGATGGGGTTTCCAAGTGCATTGAGTGGCTTTTGAATCATCACAACATTGGGGGATGAGATGGTGATGAAGATAGAAGAAATAAAGCTCTTGGACGCGAGCGAGAGATAAACCGAGGTTAAGGTTTTCACCGAGCGCGATCGCCCGTTCGAGGCGTTTTAGGTCTTCTTCGGCAAAGTCTACCTGTTCGGCTAAGATATAGCGCAATGTACCGCCGATCAGTTTTTCGAGGGCGGCTTTCACTTCGGGAAGTTTGAGGTGACAGCGCATGGTTTGGGCTTCTGCCGCGATCGCTTCAAGTTCTGTGAGTTGGCTATCAATGCCTGGAGGATCGTTATTGTCAGGATTAAGAGCATCTAAACCCTGCAAACAGCGATGGGCCAGGGCAATTTCGGCGGCCACTTGCAATTCTTGAGGAACCGGGAGTTCGTCGCGGTGAAAGGCTTTGAGAATGCCGTAGTTTTCTAAGTAAACCTGCTCGTACAGGCGATCGAGGCGGTCTTTGGTATTTTCGGCCAGTTGTTCAATTAGGCGATGGCGTTCTTCGGGGAATAGGTCTTCTAAGCTAAAGGTTTCTTCACCGAAAATGCGCGTCATTACCACCATCATGCGAGCAACGCTGGCATCATTGAGGGCGGTAAATAACTGTTCCTTGATTTGGGTATAGGTCAAGCGACCGCCAAAGGTTTGCAAGCAGCAGTGGAAATCCCAACCCCCCAGATGCAACACGGCAAACGTAAATTCTTTGCTTTCGCGGGTAATATCCGATGTCAGTTCTAGGTGACCGACTGCCAGGGTTAATGCGCCCATTTGCTGCTTTTGGAAGTCGATTTGGCGGGCGCAGTAGCAGTAAAGCTGTTCGCTGGGGGCAAAGGTTTGGAATAAAGAACTAATGGCGTAATGGGCGGCCACTTGCTCGAAACGCACCACCGACGAGACAACTAACTGGTCGTAAATATTCAGACCATGGCCGAATAATTCCACGTTACTCGGTGCATCGGCTAAACGTTGGCGAAATTCCGGGGCCAAGCGTTTGCCAGATACATCTCCGGCCAGTTCGATAGCGCGGGCGGCATAGCGCAGGATTTGGACTCCTTCGGGGCGGGAAATTTCTTCAAAAAACCAACCGCAACTGGTAAACATTAGCAGGGTGTGACGCTGCATTTCTAGCAAGCGCAGTGCGTCGATTTGGTCGTTGTAGCTGAGGGGTTGGGCTTGGTGACGGAATAAGAACTGCATGATGTTTTCGGGGTTGCGATCGCGCAGCACCTCGATATAGCGATCGCGAGTCAACCAGGGATCGCTGAAATATCTACGTCCCAAGGCTTCGTATAAATCCGCTAATTCATCCCGCAGCCAGTTTAAGGTATCCCGCAAGGGTCGCCGCCATTTTTGATGCCACAAACCGCCGCCACCGCAGCCACAGTCGTCTTGCCAGCGATTTACCCCATGAGCGCAACTCCAAGCGGTAACGGGCTTGAGAACGACCTCCCAGGTAGGAGGGCTGATGCTGAGGTAATGGGCGTAGTTGGTGACTGTCCAACCGCGATGGGGGAATTCGTGGGTGAAGCTATAAGCCAGGCATTTTTCGGTGCTGTGTTTGTGGTGGCCGAAGGTTTCGCCGTCGGTGGCGACGTTGATCAGTTGGGCGGGACGGCGATCGCCCCGGATGGCTTGACCTAAGCGCCCGGCGAGGTGACTGGAACTACTAAGGACATCATCAAAGCCCATATCTCGCGAAATCGGCCCGTCATAGAAAAAGATGTCAATATAGCGACCATCGCCCAAGAAACAACGGTAAGGACGGTTCGGATCGATTTGCGATCCCCCGACTTCGTGCCATTGGGGATCGGTGTTGTCCTCGGTGGGCAGCAGGCGACAGCGTTCGGCTTGCGAGGGGGCGAGAATGGTAAAGCGAATCCCCTCATCAACGAGGGCTTCGAGGGTGGGGTAGTCTACGGCGGTTTCGGCTAACCAGATGCCTTCGGGATCGCGACCGAAGCGATCGCGAAAATCTGCGATCCCCCAACGAATTTGGGTATATTTATCCCTTTTGTTGGCTAAGGGCATAATAATATGGTTGTAAACTTGCGCGATCGCGTTACCATGCCCGTTGAGGCGTTCGGCACTTTTACGATCGGCGGCGATAATCTGTTCGTAGACTTCGCGATCGTAGTTTTCCAGCCACGACATCAAGGTGGGGCCGATATTAAAGCTTAAATATTCAAAGTTATTGACAATCCCGACCACTTGATTATTTTCGTTGAGAATGCGAGCGAAAACGTTGGGACGGTAGCATTCATGGTAGATACGCTCGTTCCAGTCGTGATAGGGATTGGCGCTCGGTTGACGTTCGATTGTGTTTAAATAAGGGTTTTCTCGCGGCGGTTGATAGAAGTGGCCGTGAATGGTCATATATACACCCGTCGCGGTTACTGGACTAGGCGTTTCAGACAATACATCGTTGTTAGCAACAGGTGTGGTCTGTGCAACAGAAGTCATATTAATTTCCCTGTAAATACTATGTGGGCTGGCTCAAACTCTAGAGAATCTTGACGTTGGGATCGATTGAAAGCTAGAAGCGTTGGGGCGAGTTGAGCGATGTCGGCTTTATCCCATCCATAATATTATCGATTTTTGCCGACTGTAGCGGTCTGAGCTTTGAGAAAATTTGCCCCCAGAAGGGACAATTAGCTAGGGCAAAACCAGGGCTGTTGGGGATTGTAGCATTTATCAAGATGCGATCGCATTACCGCAGAGTTTAAGGATTCTTTAAGATAATCCCCCAAAAAACCCAGTTTTACCAAGCGATCCCGAAATTAAGCTACTCAAGGCTGAATCGATGAGTTAGGTTATTATTGCCTCGTCGATTAAAACACGCAAAACGCTTTATGAACAAAGTTTTCTTGGCCATGCTGGTGTTTATCCCGGTTTCCATTGCTGGGCATTTTTTGGAATGGGACGCATCAGTTATCTTTATTACAGCTTCTTTAGGGATTATCCCGTTAGCGGCATTTATGGGAACGGCTACCGAAGAAGTCGCCGTTGTCGTCGGCCCCAGTTTAGGCGGATTGCTCAACGCCACCTTTGGGAATGCCACAGAATTAATTTTGGCATTTATTGCCCTACGGGGCGGTTTAGTTAGTGTTGTCAAAGCGACGATTACGGGTTCAATTATTAGTAATTTGTTGCTGGTAATGGGTTTCTCGATGTTGTTGGGGGGTTTACGCTACAAAGAACAGGAGTTTCCCAGTGCGATCGCGATGACCAATAGTTCTGTGATGAATCTCGCGGTGATTTCCCTTTTGGTTCCCACCGCCGTTGAATATACTTCTCAGGGGGTGGGTGAAGCGACGCTGCAAAACTTATCGGTTGCTGTCGCGTTTGTTTTGATTTTAGTTTACGCTTTAACCCTGTTGTTTTCCATGAAAACCCACTCCTATTTGTATGAAGTGGGCGTTGCCGATCTCGAAGTCGAAGAACACGAAGGCGAACAACCTAATTTATGGTTGTGGATCGGGGTTTTACTGTTAGTTACGATTGGAGTTGCGATCGAATCGGAATTATTGGTCGAGGCCTTTGAAGAAGCCACCGAATCTTTAGGCTTAACGGCTTTATTTACCGGGGTAATTTTATTACCTATTATCGGCAATGCGGCTGAACACTTTACGGCGGTTACAGTTGCCATTAAAAATAAAATGGATTTGTCTTTATCTGTAGCTGTGGGTTCGAGTATGCAAATCGCCTTATTTGTGGCTCCAGTTTTAGTCATTGCGGGCTGGATTATGGGTCAACCGATGGATTTAGATTTTAATCCTTTTGAATTAGTCGCTGTGGCGGTTTCAGTGTTAATTGTTAATTCCATTTGTAGTGATGGCAAATCAAATTGGTTAGAAGGGGGCTTACTTTTGGCAGTTTATACCATTTTAAGCTTTGCCTTTTTCTTCCATCCAGTCGTTTAAAAAAAAGACGATCGCCTTTGATGGTTTCGATCATTTAACGGATACAAGAAAGGCGATCGCCTTTCTTTTTTTTGTCGCTCATGATCTAGTAATACCCAAGAGAAACCAATAGCCCCCCGTGGGAGAAGGTGAGGGCAATGGCTAGTAAAATCCCTGTATGGGAAGATTACTGTCCAGAAATTAATGGTAATGACGATAACTTCCACCAAATTTGCTGATTTTTGCAGAAGTTTAAAAAATCAGTAAAATCACGGAAAATAAAGATAATGAGGGGAAAATTGCTAAAAATTTAAATCGATTTTCTAAAGAAAAATAAAACTTGTTACGATTAAAGTGACAGCACAGAATCTTAATAACAACCGTTTTTAAGCGAAACTTGGGTGTTGATTCTGACCCATGCTCGCGATCGCCTTTTAGCGTTAGCCCAGTCCGAAAGAGATGAGCTATTGTTTAAACATCAACTGTCCACACCCTGACGATCCGCGATCGCGCGATCGCTGTCAGCATTGTGGCAGTCCCTTGCACCTTCCCCACGGCGGCCGCGCCACCCAAATCCTACAAGACAACAGTTTTTATCGGCTGTACGAAGTCCAAGGAGAAAACGGGCAACTCTGGGAACTCAAAGTCCTCACCCTGCTACATCCTCGGGCCCGTGCTTTATTTGCCCAAGAAGCCCAAGTTTTACAAGAAATCAATCGCCCCGGTTTACCGCAAGTGGTTTCCCCCGGTTACTTTGAACTCGATCTCGGTTGGGGGGGCGATCCCCTGCCTTGCTTGCTACTCAAAAAGCCCCAAGGCTTTACCCTCGCCGAATGGCAGCGATCGCGCTCTGACGAACCCATCAGCGAAAAACTGGCCAGAGATTGGTTGCGGCAGTTGGCCATTACCCTCGAAGCATTGCACTCTCGCTTACACTTTCACCGAGACATCCAACCTGCCAATATTTTATTGCGATCGCAGCAGCAACTCACCCTGATTAACCTGGCGGGTTTGCGCGAAGCCGCCTTAAATTACTTTGCCTTTGCTCAAAACGCCCTCAACACCCCCCAAGACTCTCGCCTGATTCCCGGCTTTATTTCCCCCGGTTATACCCCCTGGGAGCAAATTAAAGGCAAAGGCGTACCCCAATCCGACTTTTTTAGCTTAGGTCGTACATTCGTTTACTTACTCGCGGGCAAAGACCCCCAAGACTTTCCCGAAGACCCCCTCACCGGGGGTTTAATTTGGCAACACCGCGCCTCCCACATCTCCCCCGCCTTGATCGACCTCATCGACGATCTGATGGCTCCCCAAGCGGGCGATCGCCCCCACAACGCCGCCGCCATTTTGCAACGCCTCGACGCGATCGCACAAACCCCCCAACTCAAGCTTCGTTATGCTGAAGATGCGACCCTCTCCTCTCCCCATCCCCGGAAAACCACCTCATCCCGGCGACGGGGACGACGACTCTACAAAACCCTGCGTCCCTACAAACCGCCCCTGCTCATCGGTGGCTTGTGCCTGAGCTTGGGCATTGCCGCCAGTCAGATTTATCTCGATACCAATCCTTTATTGCGGCGTTTGGTCGCTTTTGTCGCCCCCACAGACATCAACCGGCCCATTGCTCCCCATCCCACTCCCAAACCCTTAATGGCCGCCGAAGCCCCTTCTAGCCCCGAAATTGGGACGCTGGTGCAACCGCCCACCGGGGCTTTACCGGGAGTCAATGCCGTCGCCTATAGCCCCGACGGTCAAACCCTCGCCAGTGGGGGACGAGATGGCGCGATCGCCCTGTGGGATGCCCAAACCGGGGAATTATTGCGAAACTTCAAAGCCCACAGCCACGGCATCAACGCGATCGCCTTTAGCCCCGACGGCCAACAACTCGCCACGGGTAGCGGCGATAACACCATCAAGCTGTGGTCTTTGCCCGATGGCCAACTCCAGCACACCTTGGATTATCATACCGGGTGGGTCTTTTCCCTCGCCTACAGCCCCGACGGTCAAACCCTGGCCAGTGGTGGGGGCGATCGCGCGATCGCCCTGTGGGATACCCAATCCGGGCAACTGGGTACCACCCTCAACGGTCACCAAGACTGGGTTCTCGCCCTCGCCTACAGCCCCGACGGTCAAACCCTGGCCAGTGGCGGCTCCGACCATCAAATCATCCTCTGGCAACCCCAAACCGCCACCCAACAAAAAATTATCAACACCGGCAATAATGGCGTATTTGCCGTCGCGATCGCCCCCAACAATCGTACCCTCGCCAGCGCCAGTGGAGACGGCACCATTCAACTGTGGAACCTCACCCAAGCCACCCTCCAAACCACCCTCACTGGCCATCGCGATTGGGTCAGAAGCCTTGTTTTTAGCCCCGATGGTCGTCTTTTAGCCAGTGGCGGCGGCAACCAAGACAACAGCATTCACCTATGGCAAATCGCCAACAATCGCCGTTTGCTCACCCTCGAAGGCCACATCGACCAAATCCGTTCCCTTGCCTTCGATCCCGAAGGCAACACCCTCGCCAGTGGTAGCTCAGACAATACCATTAAACTCTGGCGAATGCCTTAGATTGTCCTTGGTCATTCGTCTTTGGTCATTTGTAACCAGTTAAACGGATTGGCATTTTGTCAAGTTCCTCGTAGGGGCGCTATGCCCCCGTCTAATTTTATAGCAACCGCCAAACCGTTCAGAACAACATTATCCCTTCTTAGAAAATAAGCCCCTCTCGGAGTGGGAGAGGGGTTGGGGTGAGGGCGATCCTCGCGAGTCAAAACGTCCTAACTGTTTTGCTTGCTGCTATATGTCAATATCTTGTATATTTCTGGGTGCGATCGCGGTATCAAATCCTATAGTCATTCGCGCTGACATCGTTACAACTTGATAACCAATTTGAAATTAAGCACAGTTCTTTTCTCCCCCCTCTTCCCCCTCTCTGTCCTTGTGAGTAATATAGTCATTTCAATTAAGTTCCGCACATTAACTTAATTGGCTCAGTCCGTGAAAACGGACTTTGTTCTTGTTGGTTCCCCAGATTTTAATCTGCGGGCGGGCTGTCGGTTCTTATTTAGAATTACTATATAAATTCTCCCTAGCTCAGAGCGGATCGGGAAACCTCACCCCTACAAAAATTGAGAGTCTCTTGACATCAGAGTTTCGAGCTTCGCTGGTTACAAAGAACAAAGGACCAATGACCAATGACCAACGACCAATGACCAACGACCAATGACTACTTATGACTCCCCGCATTCGGCATAATTGCCCCAGTTAAATTGGCATTGCGTAAATTAATCTCATTGAGATTAGCATCTAATAACACCGCATCCACCAACAACGCCCCGGTTAAATTCGACCAACACAACTTGGCTCGATAAAGCTTTGCTTCGGTCAAATCGGCTCCCCGTAACGTCGTCCAAGTAATACTGGCCGCCCGTAAATTAGCCCCCTTAAAAATAACATTGGTGAAATTAGCCCCACTGAGATTAGCACGACTGAGATCGGCTCCGGCAGCATTAGCCCCACTCGCATTTGCACCATTAAGAATCGCTCCGGTCAAATTTGCCCCTTGCAAATTGGCTCCCATGAGAATGGCATTGGTTAGATTCGCCCCCTGCAAATCCGCATCTTTGAGGATGACATTCATCAATTTCGCCCGGCCAAAATTGCACTCGACCAACTTCGCTCGCGTTAAGTCTGCATCCCGCAAATCCGCCTCGTTGAGCATGGCGTAACTCATATTGGCTCCTACCAATTTAGCTTCGGTAAGGTTAGAAGCCCGCAAACTCACATCGACCAGTTTCGCCCCCGTGAGATTCGCCCGCACCAGATTACTGCCAATTAAATTTGCTTCGGTCAAATCTGCTTGTAAACTGGCTTCGCTCAAATTCGCTTCTCGCAAATTCGTTCTAATCAAAGACGCACCAATTAAATTGGAACCCCGCAAATCAGCCTCCCGGAGATTTGCACCACTCAAATCGGCTCCACCCAAGAATGCGCCTTGTAAATCTACTTCTCGGAAATCTCTTTCTCCGGCAGCGTATTGTTTTAAGAGTTCCGCTCCATCCATGATCATCTATCTCTTGCTCTTTACGAATAATGCTGGCAACACAAGAATACTTTTCGCTCCCGACACTAACATTCAGTGTGACATAACTATATATCTTGATCCTTTGGGGTGGATCGATACACTCCCCTGTGGACTTATTCTCTAAAGTCTCAATGATACGGGGAATTTCTAGATTAGCTCGATGGCCCTGATTAAGATTTGAAGGGTATTAAAACGGTAGACTTTGTTTTTCAATGTTAATGGGTATCTCGGCATCGTGTCAGACCTCAGACAGCTTTTTTCGATTTTGATTTGGGTTAATAGTGTTTAGGACGCGATCGAGACAGAGATGCGTTCTCAGGCTCTAAATTCTTGGTACATTGGAAATCTGAATTTATATGCAGTCATTGGATGATGACTGCGTGCATGATAGCGATCGGGAGAACGAAAACCAATGCCAAATAACCAAAGAAGTCAAGCCATTACCCAAGGCGTACAACGCACTCCTAATCGGGCGATGTTGCGGGCGGTGGGCTTCCAAGACGAAGATTTTAGCAAGCCGATTGTCGGGCTGGCCAACGGCTTTAGCACCATTACCCCTTGCAATATGGGGATTAACGACTTGGCGCAAAAAGCCGAAGCCGGGATTCACACCGCCGGGGCTATGCCGCAAATTTTCGGCACGATTACCATTTCTGATGGGATTTCCATGGGAACCGAAGGGATGAAGTATTCTTTGGTGTCGCGGGAGGTGATTGCCGATTCGATTGAAACGGTGTGCAATGGCCAGAGTCTCGATGGCGTTTTGGCCATTGGCGGTTGCGATAAGAATATGCCAGGGGCGATGATTGCCATGGCCCGCCTTAATATTCCCGCGATTTTTGTGTATGGGGGAACGATTAAACCCGGTCACTACAAGGGTCAAGATTTAACCGTTGTCAGTGCTTTTGAGGCGGTGGGGGAATATAGTGCAGGCAAGATTGACGATACCGAGTTAACCAATATTGAACGGTTTGCTTGTCCGGGGGCGGGTTCTTGTGGGGGGATGTACACGGCCAATACCATGTCTTCGGCGTTTGAAGCGATGGGGATGAGTTTGCCCTATTCCTCTACGATGGCCGCAGAAGATGCCGAAAAAGCCGAAAGTGCGGCAGAATCGGCTAAAGTTCTAGTCGAGGCGATTCGGCAGCAAATCTTACCCAGTCAGATTTTAACGCGCAAGGCTTTTGAAAACGCGATCGCGGTGATTATGGCAGTGGGCGGTTCGACCAATTCAGTGTTACACTTACTCGCGATCGCGCAGACTCTTGGCGTTCCCCTCACCCTAGACGATTTTGAGACCATTCGCGGCAAAGTTCCGGTATTGTGCGACCTCAAACCCTCTGGGCGCTATGTCGCTACAGATTTACACAAAGCGGGGGGCATTCCCCAAGTGATGAAAATGCTGTTGGCTCATGATTTGATTCACGGCGATGCCCTCACCATTAGCGGCAAAACCATCGCCGAAGTCTTAGCCGATATCCCCGAAAATCCCCCCAGCGACCAAGATGTGATTCGTCCTTGGGACAACCCCATGTACAGCACCGGACACCTAGCCATCCTCAAAGGTAACTTGGCCACAGAAGGGGGGGTCGCCAAAATTAGCGGCGTAAAAAACCCGAAAATGAGCGGCCCGGCGCGGGTTTTTGAATCGGAAGAAGAATGTCTAGACGCAATTCTCGCCGGTAAAATCCAAGCCGGAGATATTATTGTCGTCCGCTACGAAGGCCCCAAAGGTGGCCCCGGAATGCGGGAAATGCTGGCTCCCACTTCAGCGATTATTGGCGCAGGTTTAGGGGATTCGGTAGGTTTAATCACCGATGGCCGCTTTTCCGGTGGGACTTACGGCATGGTCGTCGGTCACGTTGCCCCAGAAGCCGCAGTCGGCGGTACAATTGCCTTAGTCCAAGAGGGCGATCGCATTACCATTGACGCTCACCAACGCTTGCTACAGTTGGAAGTCCCTGAAGCTGAATTATCCCAACGTCGCGCCAACTGGACACCCCCTTCCCCGCGCTATCGCAACGGCATTTTAGGGAAGTATGCCAAGTTGGTGTCTTCGAGCAGTATTGGTGCTGTCACTGACCGGGATTTGTTTTAATTTGGGTTGTTGGTTCAACGAACCCCGGTTTCTTGTTTATCCTTACTTGACTTGCTCCCCCTCTCCCCACTTGGGAGAGGGGGTTGGGGGGTGAGGGAAACCAGCGATGCCCCCCCTCCCCCAACCCTTCCCCCAAAATAGGGGAAGGGGGACAAGAAACTCCGACCCCCCTCTCGGAGTGCGAGGGCTACCCCAACCGGGCAATCCAAGCATCCTCACCGCCCCCAGAAGCCGCCCCAAACGCCCCCGTCGTTACCCCGGCTAGGTATACCGACGAACCCGACAGCGCCATAGCATTCGCGCCCTCATCCGCCGTTGTACCAAACTGCTGCTTCCACAGCAACGCCCCCGCCGGATCGTACTTCGCCACAAACATATCCTCGCCACCGAGATGCACTGTACCCGTAGTATCGCTACTCCTGAGCTGCTTTGACCCAATCTTGCCAGCGCTACGTCCACTCACGAAAATATTACCAATACCGTCTACCTTAATGCTGCTGGCACTATCGGCGGCATTCGTTCCCAAGAGGCGTTTCCACTGCACATTGCCCTCCGTATCCACCGCAGCCAGCCAAGCGTCCCCTTCACCAGCATAAGTGCCACCCAAGCCAGAGCGATCGCCCCCACCTGCTTTTCGCCGAGCATGATCATCGCCGACCCAATCATGGTACACACCCGGATAAGTCTCACCCAGCCAGCCATTGGTTTTACCCGTGAGATAAACCCGATTGTTAACCTCATCTACGGCAATTCCCAAAGACTCATCCGCCGTTTCTGTCCCGAATTGCTTGACCCACTGCTGATTGCCATTGCCATCGTATTTCGCGACCCAAACATCCTTATTACCCGCTTGGGGTTGACTCGGAAGTTGACCTTTCGTGTGACCTGTCACATAAACATTGCCGTCCTTATCAGCTACCACACCACTGGCTTCATCCCAAGTATTCGTCCCCAACTGCCGCGTCCAAACCAAATCGCCATTCGGGGCATACTTCGAGACGAAAGCATCGGCTGACCCCGCATTGCTACCATCAAGATTGCTAAAGGTGTAACCCGTCAGGTAAATATTGCCATTGGGGTCAATCGACATACCCCCCTTAGAAACGTCATAACCCAACTGATTCTTACTGGCGTTGGCTTGCTGTCCCAGAGAGCGAGTCCACTGACGATTTCCGGCAGAGTCATACTTCACCAACCAGACATCGTGATTGCTCAACGCATCTTTCTTGCCATCCCCAGTAACACCGTCCGTTGAGCCTGCCACATAGAGATTACCCGCATTATCTACCACAATCCCCGTCGCTTCCTCAAAGCCTGCTGTTCCTAGTTGTTCCTGCCAAACTCGTTCTCCTTGAGGGTTATATTTCGCGACAAAAACATCCCCAACGCGATCGTAATCTGAGTTTTTAGATTGAGTGCTGTTCGGGTCAAACAAATCCTTCAAATCCTCATTGAAAAGATTAGCCGTAGTCCGTCCTGTAATATAAGCATTGCCAACATTATCGACCGCAATTCCCGTCGCTTTATCTGCCGTAGTTTTCCCTAACTGTTGTACCCAAGTCATCGGTAGTGGCGCGTGATCGGGATCGCTGAGGTGCATCCAACTTCTTTCATTGGCACTTATGGCGTAAGTCGAGTGGGATTTTAGATAGATGTCTATAAGTTCTATCGTTTCTATTTGGTTGTCATCAATCGGCTTGATATCAATAGTTACTGAAGTTTGTCCGGCAGGAATTGTAACAAATTCAGGAATTTCGACATAATCATCGCCATTGATTGCTCGTCCCCCTCCTCCCCTACCAATCCAATACTCCACAGTCAAAGGTTGAGCCAGATCGCCCCCAGTACGAGTGATGGTAAATTGTCCGGGTGTACCCCCTTCAGAGATATTATTGGTTGTGGTGGTAATGCTAACGGTGGGTCGGTCGTCATTATCCGCCAGCGTCACCGGAATCCGATCCCAGACATGACCAGCGCGGTCTGTATGGAATTTATAGGTAAGATCGTGAGTTAGAGCGATCGCGGCGGTTTCTTCTCCTTCGATGGCATTATCATCAATCGGTACAAAATTGAAAGAGGCATGATGTCGTCCCGCAGGAAAAACGACGCTGTTCGTCAACTCTTGTCGGCCTGTGAAGATTTTGTAGTCCACTCCGGGGATTGCTGTTCCTGAGACATCAAAATATACAGGCAACTCTTGGGATAAATCGCCAAAACGCCGTAACCTGAACAAGCTGTCATTCCCAGATTCGGAAGCATAACCTACCTTTCTCCCATTGGCGGGTTGTCCTGACCACGATTCAGAATATAGTTGAACTTCGGGTAAATCGTTGTCTTGAATTACTACAACTTTAAAGTCAGCATCCCTTGGACTCAACTCATAATCTTGTCCCTGACTCAGTTGAATCCGCACGCTTTCAGTCCACTCCGACTCATTATCTTCGAGGGTGCGTACCGGAATCTTCACTTCTGACGCTCCTGCCGGAATTGTTACACTACCCGGTAAAGCTTCATAATCTACCCCAGAAGTTGCAGAGTATAATCGGTGAGTTCCCGTCACCTCATAATCCACCGTCACCGGGAACTTCGTATTACCACGACGACGAATCGTAAACTCGCCCTCATCCTCTCCTTCCCGTGCTTCCGGGTCAGTCACCTCCAGCGCAATCATTGGCTTTGTGCCATACAGATTCAGCTTCCACTTATTCCAATCCCCCTGCACATCATTCCCATTCTCATCGCGCACTTGTAGCTTCCACTCACCCCGCGACGACTCACCCCAATGGCGCATCGACGTAAACATCCAAGAGCGATACTGGTCTATCCCCGTCGGATTCCCCGCCGCATCCCGGTCATTCACATCCGTATGAGAATCCGCCAGCACCGATTCTGTCCCATCTGGCGAAATCAGCACCACTTCCAAGTCACCGCGCAACTCGTGGTCGGCATCAAACATCACCTCCACCGACTCAACGGTGATATCTTCAGTAAACGGAAACGACTGTTCAAGAGTTGACCCACCGTTAGGAATTGCCTTGTTTACCTCCCGTTCCCCAGAAGTCAACATCACCTCCGTCCCA
Source organism: filamentous cyanobacterium ESFC-1 (assembly GCA_000380225.1). GTDB lineage: Bacteria > Cyanobacteriota > Cyanobacteriia > Cyanobacteriales > Spirulinaceae > Jaaginema. The sequence goes on along the minus strand of KB904821.1, from coordinate 4,949,957 downwards.
ATCTGCTGCCACTCCAAAGCCTTCTGCACCGCAGCCTCCGCATCAACCACACCAAAACCATATTTGTAGTTAATCTCGTGTCCTGCCGCGTTTTTCGTCCACTCAGAGTCATTTTCATCATTCTTCAGGGCAGTTTCGACGAGGATATGCTGCACATCTCGCCAAGTCAGATTCGGATTGGCTTCGAGCATCAACGCCACCACCCCCGAAGTTACCGCCGCCGCCGCCGACGTACCGCTAAAGTCGTGATTGTAGGGAGTTCCCGGATGAGCGTGAGCCGTTTTAATGCCCTTCGTTCCCTCACTACCGCTATACGCCGAAACTAACAACGGTGCGCCCGATTCGCTGTAACTCGCTTGTTTGCCATCATGGTCTACTGCCCCGACTGCAATCGTATAGCGAGAATTGGCATAGCCGTCATAATTGACGTTTTGCTGAGTTTGCCGTTGATTTCCTGCTGACCAAACGTAAATATTACCCAGGCCATTACGACCTTGATTCACTCCCGTAATCAATACCATTTGAGTTAAGGCTTTCGGGGCGGCTAAGTCATTGGGTGGGTTATTTCCTTCTCCTGGCCCCCAACTGTTGTTGTAGATGTCGATATCGTTTTGCAAATAAAACAAGCTATCGGCTTCTTTGAGGTCATCTACGGTTGTATAGATAAGATCGGCATTGCCATTTTGTTGTGCGGTACTGGGAACTAATCGCAGCCCGGCTAATGACGCATCGGGAGCAACTCCATAAGAACCCTCGGTATTGCTTCCCCCGATAATCCCAGCTACTGATGTACCGTGGG
>KB904821.1:4825185-4949058 GCA_000380225.1 filamentous cyanobacterium ESFC-1 | reverse complement strand
ATGCTGTAGTATCACGCAATAAACCAAACGAGCGACCGATATAAGGCGAGGGGTCGTTGTCATAGATGCGGAAACCATCTCGTCCCCCGCCTTCATAAAAGTCTCGACTGAGGTCAGGACGATAGGAGGATTGTAAGTCGGGATGGTCATAATACAAACCATCGTCCACTACCGCTACAGTTACGCCTTCTCCGGTGTAGTTCATCTTCCAGATGGGCAGGGCGCTGATATCTTCTCCCTCTGTACCGCCGAGTTGTCCGGTGTTGTGGAGATGCCACAAGTCGGTGTTATCTGGCAAGAGAGAGCGAGATTGATGGTTGTGATTGATGAGGGGATAAGCGAATTCAATACCGGATATGCCGTCGAGTTTTTGATGAATTTGAGCTGAGTTTAATTCGGAGTTGAATTGCCAAACGTAGGTATGGGGTAGATGGCCGGTTTCTCCCAGGTTTTCGGCTTCGAGGAGGGTAAATAAGCTGTCTTCGAGTTCTAAACCACTCACGCCGACAACCCAGTTATGAGATTCTTCAAGGGTGGCAGGGTCATAAGCGGTGATGTCGCTATCCCGTTCGACTGCATATCTTACAGTATCCGCCAGGTCATCGGTGATGATGGCGGTTTCATCGCTTTCGGGGTCAAACACGGCATAGGTGATGAGGGCTTGACCGACTTCGGTTTCGCGCCAGTCTTTGGCGGGGTCGATTACGTCGTCGAGGAGGGCGGCTTCTCCGGTTGCGCCTTTGATTTGAAAGATCATGTCGTTATAATCGCGGTCAGTTCTGCCATCAATGCGGACATCTTCCATGACGAAGGTGTGTCCATCTCCAAGGACATCGGCGATTTGTCCCATCTGCATTCCGTCTTCGGGGTTGGCGGTAGACAGGGAGAATAGGGGCTGCATATTGTGAGCGAGTCCGCCTTCGTTTTGCAGGGTTGTGTACATTTCCTGTACTGTGCCTTTGGGAACGAGCATGATGGCGAAACGGTCTCCGGCTTGCATCTGTACGGTGGTGGGACGGTTGTATTCGCCGCGATTGCTGTTGTGACCATCGAAGAAGGTGTTAAATCTTGCCCCTTCGTCTGCGTCGGAGATGACGATGTGGCCGCTGTTTTCGGTATCGCCAGCTAGGGCGCGACGGGCGGCTTCGAGGATAAATTCGTCGGAACCGGGTTCGTAGTCTTCCATGCCCTCAAGACTAAATATTGCTAGTTCGCCTTCATAAGTCCCGCCGTCGTAGAGGTAGTCGATGGTGACTTGTCCGGTGTCATCGACGGTGAAGTAACCACTGGTGAAGAGTTCGGGTTGTTCGGTTGGGGCGAAGGGGATGATGTCGATGTCGCTGTCGTCGGTTTCTGGGGAGTCGGTGGGGATTATGTCGTCAAGGTCGAGGTCGAGGGGGTCGAGGTCTGGGGTGTCGTCTCCGGGACTGTCTACGATGCCGGAGGGGGTAAGTATGGGTTCGAGGATGAAGGTTTGTAGGGGTGGGGTTTGAGGGGGTTGGTCAGGGTTGGAGCGGGTTTGACGAAGTAAGTGCCAAAAGCGTGATAGAGAACCCATGGTGTTTTCCTCAGAATTGAATGACGATGAAAGTTTGGGGAGGTGGCTGCGTTTCCGTATTTTGGGCGAGAGCAGAAATTGGAGATTGATGTTTTCTGCTAGATTTCCGCAAGCTCCTCTATTTCTTAATCAGTTCAAAATCCGAGGTTTTATGCACAAGGTTGTTTTTTTGGGAAAATCTTTACAAAAGTTTACATGATTTTCCGGAGTTGGGGGAGTGAGATGACTGATTTGTCCTTGGATTGATATCTGGGGCTGTAGTGGCGCGACACATATACAAGCGGTGGGTTACGGCGGATTGCTAGATTGCCGTCATAGCCTAGGTTTTAGCCGCCTAACCCACCCTACGTTAAAGCCTCATTTTAGCTGTGTCACGCCACTGTCACGAAGTCTGCCGTCGCGGACTAAAAAAGAAGTTGGTTTTGATATTTGGATTTGAGGAAATTACCAACAACAAAGAACTAAAGCGCATTGTCTTGAGCATATTGTAGATTCGGTTGATATTCTATGGCTTTTTGTTGGGCTGTGGCATACTGAGGATGAGTCTGAGGGACGGCTTGCATCCACGCGATCGCGCCTTTCCAAGATTCCGCGACGATAAGCCATTCTTCTGGGGTTTGGGCGGTCTGGGCTAATTCTGCGGCTTGCGTGGCTTGATTTACGGCTTCCCTGAAGGGGTCTTTTTGAGCTTCAGTAACGGGTTGAGATACGGCAACTGTAGCAGGTTCGGGTTGTAAGAATTTAGCGATGTTTGTTGTTAGAAAAAAACCGATAGCCAGAACGGGAATAATGAGAAAGTAAAGTAAGTATTTGAGGTTTTTGGGTAGTTTTTGGCGGCGGGACGGTGGACGAACGGAGTCTTGGATAATGGTTGGATTTTCGCTATTTTTTAAGCGGTTTAATTCGGCTTCTAAGGGATCAACTTCGCTATTTTGACGATTAGCCGATTTACGTTTGGGTAGTTGGAGAGGAAGAAGTCGCCATTTTTGTTAATAGATTGCCCCAAGAAAATCTACTTCTCACTATAAACCGAGAACCCCACTCAACACTTCCGTAAAAACACAGAACTTTGCAGTTTGAGATTGACCTTGAGAAAGGAAAGCAATGGAGAAGAAACAAGCTCATCCCTATCTATCCAGAAATGGGGATGAGAGCGTTATTAGCTGTTGCTTAGGTACAAATGACTAATGACCAATGACCAAAGACAAATGACCAAGCAATCGCTTTTGGTGAGGAAAACTCACCCTAACCGAGGGGTGCTTTTGGCTACAGTCGCGTTAGGCTAGAGGTTAAAGAAAGTTTACTCAACAAACCGTTAATGACTAACGCAACAATTCCGGAAAATCCTTTATTGATTGGGAAAGGACTTCCCCCCTTTAATGAAATTACACCGGATCGCGTCGTTCCGGGGATTACGCAACTCCTCGCAGAATTGGATGAGGAATTTACGCAACTTGAAAAAACTGTAGAGCCCACTTGGACGGGTTTAGTCGAACCGCTCACGGCGATTGGCGAACGCTTAAACTGGAGTTGGGGTGTTGTGGCTCATTTGATGAGTGTGAAAAATAGCCCCGAATTGCGTACAGCTTACGAAAGCGTACAGCCGCAGTTGGTACAGTTTGGCAACAAACTCAGCCAAAGTAAAGCGATTTACAATGCTTACAAGGCTTTAGCCGATAGTGAGGAATGGCCAAACCTTGAATCCGCACAAAAGCGCATTGTCGAAGCTGCGATCAAGGATGCGGAGCTTTCTGGGGTAGGCTTAGAAGGGGAGAGTCGCGATCGCTTCAACGAAATCCAACTCAAACTCGCAGAAATCTCGACGAAGTTTTCTAATAATGTCCTCGACGCAACCAAAGCCTTTAAACTGAAGCTGACGGCAAAAGAAGAAGTTGACGGTTTACCGGGTAGTTGGCTGAGTCTGGCTGCTCAAACCGCCAGAAGTGAAGGAGAGGAAAACGCCACGGCTGAAAATGGCCCGTGGATTGTGACGCTAGACTTCCCCAGTTTTTATCCTTTCATGCGCTACAGTACCCGTCGCGATTTACGGGAGAAAGTGTATAAAGCCTACATCAGTCGGGCTTCTAATGGGGAATATAACAACACTGAGTTAATTCAGCACATTCTCAAACTGCGTCAGGAACAAGCGCATATTTTGGGTTATGAAAGCTATGCAGAGTTAAGCTTGGCTGAAAAAATGGCCCCGGATGTGGAAGCGGTGGAAAATTTACTCGCAGAATTGCGTCAAGTCAGTTATGATGCAGCGCAGAAAGAACTGGCAGAACTGAAAGAATTTGCGAAAACGGATGAGATTAAGCATTGGGATTTGGCTTTCTGGTCAGAACGGCAAAAAGAAACGAAGTTTGACTACAATGCCGAAGAATTGCGCCCGTATTTTCCCCTTCCCCAAGTGTTAGAAGGCTTGTTTGGATTAGCCAAACGGTTGTTTGGTGTTACGATTACCCCGGCAGCAAATGATGCTCCCGTATGGCACGAAGATGTGCGTTATTTCCAGGTGAATAACGAAAGCGACGACCCGATTGCGTACTTTTACCTCGACCCCTACAGTCGTCCGGGTGAAAAGCGGGGGGGTGCGTGGATGAATGATTGCGTTGGTCGTGCCAGAATGATTGAAGAAAATCGGACTTGTGTGCGTTTACCTGTGGCTTATTTGATTTGTAATCAAACGCCTCCGGTAGACGGAAAGCCGAGTTTGATGACCTTTGACGAAGTGGAAACCTTGTTCCATGAATTTGGCCACGGTTTACAGCACATGCTGACGCAAGTGGATTATCCGGGGGCTTCGGGTATTAATAATGTGGAGTGGGATGCAGTAGAGTTACCGAGTCAGTTTATGGAAAACTGGTGTTACGATCGCACTACGCTCTATAGCCTGGCTAAACACTACGAAACCAACGAGCCATTACCGGAAAAATACTATCAACAACTGCTGGCGACTCGCAACTATATGAGTGGGACGGGGATGCTGCGTCAGTTACACTTTAGTTTACTCGACCTGGAACTGCATCACCGCTACGACCCAGAGAGTGATGAAACGCCAGCCCAAGTGCGCGATCGCGTTGCCAAAACGACGACAGTTATGCCACCCTTACCTGAAGATGCCTTTTTATGTGCCTTTGGCCATATCTTCGCTGGGGGTTATGCGGCGGGTTATTACAGTTATAAATGGGCAGAAGTCCTCAGTGCAGACGCTTTCGCCGCTTTTGAAGAAGCCGGACTCGACAACGAAAATGCTGTGGTTGAAACCGGAAAGCGTTTCCGCGATACCGTCCTCGCCCTAGGCGGCAGCTTAGACCCGATGGAAGTATTTAAGACTTTCCGGGGTCGCGAACCCCAAACGGAGCCGTTGCTGCGCCATTCTGGGCTGCTGGTAGTCAGTTAACAGCGATTAAGGGGCAGTCGGCAATCGGCCTGTAGGGGCGGGGTTTTCCCGCCCAACAACCAATAACCAACAACCAATAACCAACAACCAATAACCAATAACAAAAGACTAAGACTTTGTACAATAGCTAGATTACCCCTCGTAAAAATCTATAAACCTGTAATGCGCCGATTAAAGCACTTTGTCTTTACTGTTTTGGGGATTATTTTTCGCCATCCGGTAACCGGGACGACTATTGTTCCCGTGTTACCGGATAATCGTATTGTTTTAATCCGCCGTCAGGATACGGGAAAATGGGGCTTACCGGGAGGAATGATTGACTGGGGAGAGGATTTACCCACAACGGTTGAGCGAGAATTGGCTGAAGAAACGGGTTTGACGTTGCGGAAATTTGGGCGTTTGGTGGGGGTATATTCGGCGGGCGATCGCGACCCTCGTTTACACTCAATTAGTATTTTAGTCGAAGCTTTTGTAGAAGGTGAGCCTCGGATCGTAGACGGGATTGAAATCCTAGAGATACAAGCGTTTGAGCGTCAGGATTTACCCTTGGGCGATTTAAGCCATGACAACGATCGCCAAATGAAGGATTATTTAGAAGGCTTGACAACCATCGCTTAGTTTCGGATGGTTGATTCTAGCTGGTGTCGGGAACAAACTCGTAAAATTAGGCCTCAAACACCCTAAAATTGATTGAGTTCAAATTTGGGCTTGTAACCTTTTTCTTTAATTCGGATGCCTCTCCTGTTTCGTAACTCTCGGATTCGCCTAACCCCAGGGCAGATATTTTGGCGTGAAGTCGGTCAAGGTTGTCCGGTTGTTTTTCTGCACGGTGGCCAGCATGATGGTAGTCAGTGGCTACCTTTACTCGAAAAACTCGGACAAAATTATCACTGCTTTGCTCCGGATTTACTGGGATTTGGCGATTCCGAAAATCCGAAGGTTCATTACTCGATTCAACTGCAAGTGGAGTGTTTAGGGGCGTATTTGGATGCCCTGCACTTAGAATCCGTTTATTTGGTGGGTCATTCGGTGGGGGCGTGGATTGCGGCGAGTTATGCTTTACAACATCGCGATCGCGTGGCAGGATTAGCCTTAATCTCGCCGTTGGGAGTCGCTCAAAATAGCGATCGCGATCGCTGGAAAACCGAACGTTGGCTGGTTAACCCCATTGCACCCCTATTTTTACAAATCTTTGCGCCTTTTGCCAAGATTTTCGGCTTAGGACAACGCTTAAAAGCGCTACGCCAGCGTCGCGCTCATTTACTACAATTTCCAACATTTTGCAAGCTTTTATTTCGTCGTCGTGCGGCTGAAATTAGTGCCGAACTTCTCGATAATCGCTTAGAATTTCTACAAATGCCAGTCCTGATTCTGCAAGGCGCACAGGAAGATCAAAACCAAATTACAGCCAGTCAAACTTACGCCAAACTCGCCACTGATGCTAAGTTGAGTTTAATTAATCAGGGCGATCGCCATCTACTCGAAACCATGCCCGATCTCGTCGCGACAGAGATTGAGACGTTTTTTGGTTATTAGTTCTTCGTCATTGGTCATTTGTCCTTTGTTTGACATCCTCCCCGCCGTAAACGGACGGGGATTCCTAAACCTCACGATTTAGGTTTGGAGTTTCATAAGGGAATGCGCGAGTAGCAAGGGAATGCGCGAGTAGCACCTGGTAGCTCGGCAAGACAGGACGGGGTTTCAGACCCAATTTTTCTTGATGATGACCAACAACAAAGTCATCAATCCCTAAAGTCACTCTCAGGCAAGATTCAGATTCCCTTGCTTTGATCAACAAGTAGACTGATGATATCAAATCCGAAAAAACAACCACGCTTCGCGAGAACCCCTGTTTCTGACCAGCTTACACAGTCAACCTGAAATTTTATAACAGAAACCGGGGTTCTAAAGCTTCACTAATTAAACGGATTTGATATGACAAGCCAACGAATCGGTTGTCAAGGGAAATAGAATCTGAGGTGAAATATGACGGTAGACTACGATATTGTCGTGATTGGGGGCGGTTCTGGGGGTTTGGTGGTAGCGGCGGCCGCCGCCCAACTGAAAGCCAAAGTTGCCCTAGTGGAAAAAGATAAATTAGGCGGCGATTGCTTGTGGTATGGTTGCGTTCCCAGTAAATCTTTGATTCATGCCGCGAGAGTCGCCCATGAAGTCAAAAATGCGTCTCGTTTTGGCATTTCGAGCGATAATGTCCAAATTGACTTTGCTCAAGCCAATGGCCATGTTCAAAAGGTCATCCAAGCCATTCAGCCCCATGATTCCCCCGAACGTTTCGAGGGTATGGGGGTTGAGGTGATTTTCGGGTCGGGTCAATTTATCGACCGCCATACTTTTGAAGTGAATGGTAAAAAGCTAACCGCCCGTAACTTTGTGGTGTCTACCGGGTCGCGGCCTGCGGTTCCCCCCATTCCAGGGCTGAAAGAAGCCGGATTTTTAACCAATGAACAGGTTTTTTCGGTCACAGAACGCCCGGATTCGATGGTCGTAGTGGGGGCGGGGCCTATTGGTTGTGAATTAGGACAGTCGTTTCAACGGTTGGGCTGTCAGGTGACGATGATTTCCAGTCGCGACCAAATTATGCCCAAAGAAGACCCCGAAGCGGCCGCAGTGGTGGAAAAACAATTACTGGCTGAAGGGGTTCGCATTGTTAAAAATGCCAGGGCTGACAAAGTAGAACTCATTGACGGGAAAAAGTGCGTTTGGGCTGGGGATGAGAAGATTGTCGTTGATGAAATTTTACTCTCGGTGGGGCGCAGTCCGAATGTAGAAACGCTGAACTTAGAAGCGGCGGGGGTAGAGGTTGGGAAAAAGGGAATTAAGGTTGATTCTGCCCTACAAACTTCAAATTCGCGGATTTATGCCTGTGGGGATGTGATTGGCGGTTATCAATTTACCCATGTTGCGGGGTATGAGGCGGTGGTGGTGTTGACGAATGCCTTGTTTTCACCGATCAAGAAATGGTTTCCTTCTAAGGCTAATTATCGCGTGATTCCTTGGGCAACTTTCACCGACCCAGAGTTAGCCCGCGTGGGTTTGACCGCCCAACAAGCCAAGGAAAGGTACGGGGATGATGTGATGATTCTGAAGCAACCGTTTGAGGATGTTGACCGGGCCCAAGCCGAAGCCGCGACGACGGGATTCGCTAAGATTATCACCACCAAGAAGGGGGAGATTTTGGGGGCGCATATTGTCGGGTCGTCGGCGGGAGAGTTGATTCATGAGATTGTGTTGGCGATGGCGAATAATCTCAAGGTGTCGGCGTTGACGGGGATTCATATCTATCCGACGTTGACCGAGGTGAATAGTAAGGCGGCGTTGTTGTTACAAAAGAGCAATTTCGCGGATAATGAGTTTCTGCAAAGCTTTTTACCGCGATTTTTTGGCTTTTTGCGATCGCGTTAAGTATTGGTCATTGGTCATTTGTTGTTTGTCCTTTGTTGTTGGTTATTGGTTATTAGTTATTGGTTGTTGGACGGGGAAACCCCGCCCCTACAAACCGACTGCCGAAGAAAACGCGGGATAAAATTCGATGTTAGTTTAGGGTAGAAGTCTTGACTGGGGAACAATAAAAACAAGCATCACCAATAACCCAATTTTCTTAGGCTCAATTCAACCCACTTTTCCAGTCTACGATCCAGAATCAGGGGTGACCCATTTTCTCTCTTTTCCAAGGTTTGAAAAGGAAAATCTACTGAATTTCAAGCTACCCATATAATAGCGGTGGCAAACGGTACTCCAGCTTACGCGGTTACTGATAACTGATAACTGATAATTGATAACTGAAATGACGGTTCCCATCTCCGCGATTATCTGCACTCACAACCGAGAAGAATATCTTGGCAAAGCCATTGACAGTTTATTGGCGCAAGAAGGTGTAGAGTACGAAATTTTGATTATTGATAACGCTTCAAGCGATCGCACTGCCGCCATTGTCGAAGCCCGAATGCCCCACCCCAGACTGCATTACTACTACGAAGCGACCCTCGGCTTGTCTGTTGCTCGCAATCGCGGTTTTAGGGAGTCTCAAGGGGAAATTCTAGCGTATTTGGACGACGACGCGATCGCCTCCCCTCGTTGGTTGGCCACCCTCTTACAAGCGTATCAAGACAACGAAAAACTCGCGATCGCGGGGGGCAAAGTCACCCTGATTTGGCCCGAAAACACAGAACGACCCTCCTGGCTATCTTCTAGCCTCGCGGGAAACCTGGGACTGTATGACCTCGGCGAAGAACTTACCCTCATCAAAAACCCCGGTTTAACCCCTAGGGGATTGAATTATTCTATTCGTCGTTCCTTCCTTGAAAAAATTGGCGGTTTTGATGTTAACCTCGGTCGTGTGGGGACTTCGCTACTGTCCAACGAAGAACTCCATACCACCGAACTGGCCCTTAACCAAGGCTGGCAAGTGGCCTATCTTCCCGCCGCCCTCGTCGCCCATCACGTTGCCCCAGAACGCCTTAATCGCAATTGGTTTCTGCGTCGCGGTTGGTGGCAGGGAGTGAGTGAATGTTATCGCGATCGCCTTGCCGGACGCACCGAAATCAAATATCTTCCGGTTGTAGGGGAACGTTTAGTTAGGGGGTCTTATAAATGGCTGAAATATGCCCAAGACCCTGCTCTACGTTTTGATAATCTGGTGTATATCTACAGTCAAATTGGCTACCTCAAAACTTGGCTTCAAGACCAAATTACCCCAGCCAATCGGCAAACCCCCGCTTAACCTTCTGCCCCTGAACTTGCTATCTAGAACCATGACTGTTTCGCCCGATCGTGTCCCCGTTTCCGTTCTCATTCCCGCCAAAAACGAAGAACTCAATCTGGCCGCTTGTCTCAACAGCGTTGCCCCGGCTGCCGAAATCTTTGTTGTAGACTCCTACAGTAGCGATCGCACCGTCGAAATTGCCAAAGAAAATGGCGCGATCGTTTATCAATTCGACTTTCAAGGGGAAAAAGAACGCCACGAAGCCGCCCTCACCGCCGGAAAATCCAGCAAACTACGGAAAAAGAAAAACTGGTCTCTCGACGAACTCCCCTTTAGCAATGATTGGGTTCTCATCGTAGACTGCGACGAACGCATTACCCCCGCCCTCTGGGAAGAAATGGCCGCCCTGATCGAACAAGACGAATGCGACGGCTATTACCTCAACCGCCGGGTTTACTTCCTGGGGAAATGGATTCGTCATGGCGGCAAATATCCCGACTGGAATCTCCGCTTTTTTAAACACAAGCAGGGACGCTACGAAAACCTCAACCTCGACTACATCCCCAATAGCGGCGACAACGAAGTTCACGAACACGTTATCCTGCAAGGCCCAGTCGGCTACCTCAAAAATGACATGGATCACATCGACTTCCGCGACATTTACCAATGGTTAGCCCGTCACAACCGTTACTCTAACTGGGAAGCCGGATTTTATAACCAACTCCTCGACGGCAAACTCAACGACGGCATCGAACCCAACCCTTTCAAAGCCGGGCCCGAACGAACTCGCTTTCTCCGCATGGTTTGGGCGCGATTGTGGTTTAAACCCTTACTGCGCTTTACGATTTTTTATATTTTGCGCCTGGGCTTCCTCGATGGTCAACCGGGTTATGTTTACGCCCGTTTGCTGAGTCAGTACGAATACCAAATTTGGGTCAAATTCTACGAACTCCGCAACTTTAGCGGCCATCTCAACACCGATCCCGTTTTAAAGTCCAAAAACTCTTAAGTTCTGCCTTTTTTGCCCCAAAATATGAATTTAGACTCCCACCGTCCTTCTCTCCATGACCCTCCCTGGATTGACTTAAGACAGTACGACCAAAGCGATTACGACCGAGGCCGTTCTACTGTGACAATCTTGTTGTGGTGGTTTCTACAAGCCCTTATTTTCCCCATTACCCTGCACAACTTCCATTTCATTCGCTGCGGTTTGCTGCGCTTGTTTGGGGCAAAAATTGGTAAAGGTGTGGTGATTCGCCCTACAGCCCGCGTGACCTACCCCTGGAAGGTTAGTATCGGCGAATATAGCTGGATTGGGGACGATGTGGTGCTGTACAGCCTCGATCGCATCGATATCGGCGCACATTGCGTTATCTCCCAAGAATCCTATCTTTGCACAGGCAGTCACGACATCCGCGATCCCCATTTTAAGCTCAAGACTGCCCCGGTCGCGATCGGGAATGGGGCTTGGGTCGCCACCGATTGTTTCGTCGCCCCAGGGGTACAAATCGGCGCAAACAGCGTTATCGGGGCCCGCAGCAGTGTTTATAAAAATATTCCTTCGGGTCAAGTGGCTTGGGGGAGTCCTTGCCAGCCCCGTTACCCCCGTAAGATGAAAAACTAATATCGTAAAGCAGCAGATTGCAAAGCATTATTAGGCTTTGGAGGATTGAGAATTGCATCCACAAATGCTTCACTTTAAAACTAACTCATGCTGATTTTTGAAGGCAAAGGAATTGCTTTTTTATTACTATGATAAACAGTCTCAATCCATAACTCTCTGGCTTCATTAATATTATGGATGGCTTCTTCTAACGTATCACCTTGGGCAAGACATCCGGGAAGATCGGGAATCATAACGGTGTAGCCTCCATCTTCTTCGGGATAGAGAGACAGGGGATATTTAAGAGATAAATAATAATCTAAAGATTGGCGTTTAATTTCTTCACTCTGTGTCATCTTCCCAATCGACGTATATAATGAGAACCAACGCGAACTAGCCAAATTTGAGCATTGGGATGACGAGCTTCAAGGCGATCGCACGCTACAATTTCGCTTTTGTTAATTTCAAAATCTCCGGTTTCGATATCAATGGCTGCAATTTTCCCGCGATCGCGTTCTTCAATTTTAGGAAGAATTTGGGTTGCATAAATTTCATCACCGCGTCTGGCAAATTCTTCTTTACTGTAGCGGGGGTATTGAATATTCATAACGGTTTCCTATCACAACACTCATTGTAGCCAATAATTTCGTCAGGAGCGCGATCGTCAAGAACGGGTAAATTTCTAACGCGATCGCAAATTTGATGAACTGCCTTCAAATCGATGTTTTTAGACTCTTTCTCAAAGGTATTATAAGGTGTTGGCAAGTCGTAAGTTTTAAATGGTTCTAAAGGTGCGATGTCTTCTGCTGTTTCTAATTCTTCTGCGATAAGTCGAATTAGTTTTAGTTTTTCGCTGGTAGAAAGTTGCCGAACTGAGGGCAGAATTTCTGATAAATTCATAAATATAAATAGCTCTCTCAGCTAAAAATCTCTATTTTAAGTTTACGTGATTTTCACAGTACGCGCACTGAATCCGCTTCGCAGTACGCATTCTTCAACACGAAGATAAACCAGCGTTTCAGCAAACTTCTAGGCGATTTCAGCTTCCGTTAATCGTCCCTCTAGGGGTTCATATTCATCTTCGAGTAACCAAAGTTCTGCTTCTTTGTAATGACTGCATTGCTTGATAACTCGATAGTTTTCTGCGGGATTGAGAATCGCACAACGTCCCGCTTTATCACTTAGTAATAACAAAACATAAGGGGGGAATTGTAAGGGGTCAATCCAAACTTCTAGAAAGTTCCAGTTGTCTTTCATAAGGGAATACGGTTATAAACAATCGCATTCGGCTTTTTGAAGAATTAAAAGCCACTTTACCCAATCCGGTAGAAGTTGAAGGGACAGAGGAGGTTATTTCTTCAGAAGAAATTGCTATCAGCGATGCAGCTTGGCAAGATTATATCAGTGGACGCGTGCCGCGAAGCGGATCCCTGCGGGATCGCGGGATCTCCTTCAAAGAGTTAAAACGTAAACTTTTCGGAGAGAACAAGAACGGTGATTGATGATTTGTAAGACTGATCAAGGAATAAAATTGGCAACTACTTGTCTAAGCTGATTCCATTCTGGAATCCAAGACGGTACATCTTCAGTCGAGTTTTCAATTCCTTTAACAACCCGTTCTCGAAATACGAAAGGTTCCCCTAAACTCCAGTCTTGTAATGCCGATCTCATTCCATATAATAAATCTTTACCTGAAAAAAAGGTTATAAAGTTTTGAAATCTGACACCACCATCACGACATTTTGGTAATAATTCTTCAAAAGTTTTTAAAACAGTAGACTCAGAGATCACTTGTGCTTGCTTATATTGTTGAATAATTCTTATAATACTAGAGCGACAATCTTGCTCAGTTAAGCAATTTGGAAATCGATGTTGACCTATTTTGTTTCCCCAATAGTTAGTAAGTGGTAGCGATTGCTGACGAGATAGAGATAAAGCAATTCTTGCAGCAGTATAATCTGCAATGGCTTGGGCAGATTCTGCGAGAGCAGCACGATATTCTTCCATAGGTGGAGATTTTGAACCTAGTGCATGAGAGACAACTTCTGGATCAATTAAATAATTTTCAATTTCTCTTCTCTCCCAAGTCCAACCGACTTGAACAATTTGCTCATTATCCCTGACACACCAATTTCGAGGAGAATTATTAGGCAATGATTCGTCACTATCAAAATCCCTATCTCTAAGAGCAGCTACAATAGAACTGGGGAGAAGTTTTTGCTGTTTAATAAAGAGGATTTGTCGATCAAGTCCATATTTGCTTCCAGCAGGTCTAACAGTACATATTCCAGATAAAAGGTTTAATAAAACACGAATATCAGGACTATTTTTACCCCCTTCACAGTAAAGAATATTTACAGACACAAAGAACCTCCCGGAAGACGGTAAGTTTCTTCTTCTCCAATCACATCATTTACAGCTTCAGAATGGGTTGTAAATATAAATTGGCAAGTAGGTGCAATTTTGGGTAATTGATTGATTAAAAGTTGAGCGGCTGGTGCGTGCAAATTCAAATCAACTTCATCAACTAAAACTATAGAATATGCAATTTGTTTTCTAACTATTTCATAAAGCATAGGAAAAACAGCTTGCTCCCCGGCTGACATCTCAACAATGTCATAAGTTTTATGTCCATCACTAAGCGTGAAATATGTATCCATTTCGGTTGGTGAATCATTGCTAGGTTGATATTCGACACCATTAAATGAACGTTCTGGGAAAACTTTAGTATATAAATTTTGTAATTGACTGAGATAGTCTTGAGATACATTATTATGCGATCTTCTTCTTTGATCCCACTCAATTAAATATTGACGTAAACGTCCAACACCTAAGTCAAATGAAATTCCAGTAGCATGATCTACCTGTCCATCTCCACTACCTTCATTAATTGGATTTGAACCTAAGTTACGAAACTGATCAAACCAGAAAATTCCTGGAAGCCTAGAAAACTCAGAACGAGCAGAAGGGTCTTTTCTTAGTAATCTTTGAGCATAGTAACGACCTTGAAACTGAGAACGTTCTTCAATATTATTTCCTTCTCCAACTTTCCAATATTCTCCGTTCAAAGTTAATTTAACTAAACGACTGTTACCGGGTTCTACAAAATTAATAGGACGAAACTCAGGTGGTTGTGTGTCGTACCATTTTTTAGCAACTAACCTGGTTGCTTCAATTTCTTCATCATCAAAAGAAATTTCTAACTCTATGTATGGAGAACCTCCAATCCAAAATCGACCAGCAACAAAACCTATCCAGTCAAATTCAGATACTGCCTGAATTTTTTTTGTAGCTAGTGCTATCGGTAAAGCTATTGCTTGAAGAAGTGTTGTTTTTCCTGTACCGTTATCTCCAAGAACTAAAAAGCGATTAGTCACTTCTTCGAGAGTCTTATTTTTAAAAGAAATTTCAAGATTATCAAAACGCTTGAAATTTTGTACCGTAATGGATTCAACTTTCATAAAGTACCTGTTTTTTTATTATTTAATATTAATAATTCGGGGTTTACCGAACTTGCGGTGCTAAACTGTTAGAAAATAAGCCTTGTAATACACGTCTGGCAATGATTTCAGTTTCTGTTAGCTTGCTTTGTTACAAAAAATCTTCTAATCTACCTTGAGTCAGTATTCCGCCGCTTTCCTCCACCATAAGTCCGGTAGAGCCATAATTCGTAACATACATTTAGAAGGTCAACTTGATTTAGAAGTTACAGCAAAAGCGTATGTCAACAATATCTAAGCTAGTACTTAATCGGCAATCACTTATTGCATTTTAGTCTTGGGTGTGTTGTTCAAAAAATAACGCACCCAAGACTAAAATTATTAGATTTGGATAAAATGCAGGGCTAACATATTTGTCAAGGTTGACCAGGTGGATTTTGAACGTGCAAAAGCAGAGGCGCTACTACGACCTTCTTGTCGGTAGGTATCCCACAATCGGTCGACTAGCTTATCTCCCCACTTTTCCCACAACACATCTACAGGTTCTATCCACTCTCCATTTTTAATGAAGACACGAAAAGCAGCAAGAACAGGCATATAGAAAATATCACCTAGAGTCAATTTAGTTGTTTTATACCCGGTGATTAACATCATATCTTGGGGTTTACAGCCACTTACCTTAGAAATGACAATTTTTTTTCCTGCTCCTTTTGTACCATTTATGCTTTCTTGTTTCTTGAAGATTTGTTCTTCCAACCAAAGGATATCTTTAAGCAAAGGAAGCACTTCTTTATAATTTTCCTCTTTCCACTCTTTAACCAAAGTTGCACGTGATTGATAAGCCTTGATGGGATGCTTATCTTGACGAAAGTCAAATAACTTATTATTCAACAGCCCTAAACGTCGTACTAGGTCTGTTACATCATAATCAGCTTTGCCTTCAAATTCTCCGTCTTCATTAGGTTTAAAAACAACATTGCGACGATATTCAGGTGGTAGTGCTTCCTTGATAGGTTGCCAAATATTATCCAAGTTTTTTAAAGCATACAGCGGAACCGATAAGCTAAGGTTACGCGCAAAACTTATTTGAGCAACTTCATCTTCATTAATTCCAACTGCTACCGAAACTTGTACGCAGGCTTGAGAAAGGTTGGGGTATGACTCTCTTGGCTTATGTTTTCCATGCAACGCGTGCATCAACACCATGTAGGTATGACCTCCATTGATGACTCCATGTCCAAGGAAATCACCTTCGTCTTCTGCGGAAGGAATGTCCATACTAATAGATACTTTAAAATCTCCACCTTCAATTCGCTTCGCAGAAATTTTGTCAGCAATCAACATCATGCCGCTATTGTAGAGAATGAATTTGTCTGGTTCATCCTTCAAAGTTTTCAGCATTGCCTTAGCTGGTTTAGCAGTTAAACTCGCATTACGAGCATTCGGACCGTAGGGCAAATTTTGAGGTAATTCTGAAGCTGGAACAGCTAAGTTCCATATTTCCGTTTCCCCGTCAACGTAGCTACGACAGGCGGATTTTGCCGTCATTAAGACGTTTCGCATTTCCATATCTAATTTTCCTTGTGTTCGACAGAACATTTAATCAAAATGGTTCGACAGAACCTAAATAGGACTATAGCACAGAAAAAAATAACCTGCCTTATGAATTCAAGAAAGTGGTTACTCCTTACAGCATTAAAAACTAAAGAAAAACCCCGATTTCTGTTAGAAACCGGGGCTTGGAAGGAGGTTAGGAAAACGAGAGACTAATCAATCCCTTCGATGCGGTCTTCTGCCTCTTGGTAGAGTTCTTGCAAGCGTTCGATGTTTTCCTCGCTGGTTTCCCAGTAGCCGCGGCCGTTGACTTCGAGTAAAGTGCTGACCATGCGGCGGAAAGAGTTGGGGTTGAGGTTCATCAAGCGCTGGCACATTTCTGGGTCGTTGATGAAGGTGGTGTTAGCATCTTCGTAAACCCAGTTGTCAACGGCATCGGCGGTGGCAGACCAGCCCATGGTGTTGACCAGGCGCTTGGAGAGTTCGCGTACCCCTTCGTAACCGTGACTCAGCATCCCTTCGTACCATTTGGGGTTGAGCATTTTGGTACGGGCATCGAGGCGGACGGTTTCAGAGAGGGTGCGGACTTGGGCGTTGGCGGTGGTGGTGTCTGCGATGTAGGAGGCGGGTTTTTTGCCGTCTTTACGCAGACTGGAGACGATCTTGGTGGGGTCGGAGTCGAAGTAGTGGGAGACATCCGTGAGGCTGATCTCGGAGGAGTCGAGGTTTTGGAAGGTTGCGTCGGCGGTTTTCAAGGAAGCCTCAAAGATACCGCGACTTTCGTCCATCACGCCAGGATTGTCGGAATTGAAAGAGAAGGATTTGCGATTGAGGTACATATCCTGTAACTCGGATTCTTCTTCCCAACTGCTGTTTTCCACGGCGAGGTTGATGTTGGACGAGTACGACCCGGAGGCGTTGGAGAAGATGCGGGTGGCCGCTTGACGCAGATTAATGCCCATTTCCTCAGCTTGGGCCAGGGCGTGTTTGCGGACAAAGTTCATCTCTACGGGTTCATCGGCTTCGGCGGCCATTTTCACGGCGCGGTCGAGGAGGTTCATTTGGTTGATGAACAAGTCGCGGAAGACCCCGGAACAGTTCACTACCACGTCAAGACGAGGACGACCCAATTCTTCGAGGGGAATCAGTTCGAGTTTGTTGACGCGACCGAGGGAGTCGGGACAGGGTTTCACGCCGACCATCCAGAGGATTTGGGCGAGAGATTCGCCGTAGGTTTTGATGTTATCCGTTCCCCAGAGGACGCAAGCGATGGTTTCGGGGTAGTTACCGCCGTTGTCCCGGCGTTGCCGTTCAACCAGGCGGTCTACGACGATTTTCGCGGATTTTACGGCGGCCAGGGTGGGGATGGATTGGGGGTCGAGGGCGTGAATATTTTTGCCTGTGGGCAGTACCATCGGGTTACGGATGGGGTCGCCTCCGGGGCCAGGCAGGACGTATTCGCCTTCGAGGGCTTTGAGGAGTGCGCCGAGTTCGTTGTCGGCACAGACTTGTTCGAGGCAGTATTCGAGGTACTCGAACAGGGGCTTGAGGTCGTCGGCGTTGACGTTGGGATAACCGGCGGCTTCGAGGGCGCTAATCCAGGGCGCTTTTTTCTTCATATTGAAGAAGTTGAGGGCGCTGACTTTGGTCACGCGGCCTTCGGCGTTGGTTTGTTCTTCGACGAGGGCGGCAACGGCAACGCGGGTGGCTTCGGTGATGTTTTGCAGTAAGGTGACATCTTCGAGGATACCGCGATCGCTATTCCCATAAACCTCGTTAATATCGCGGTTGACGCTTTCGGCGATAATGCGGGGCAGACTCTTAAGGTTGTCGTCTTCCCGGTCGAGGGCGGCAATATTAACCAAAGTTGCGATCGCCTCGGTTGCAGTAGGAGGCTTCCCAATGACGTGCAAGCCACAGGGCAGCAAGCGCGATTCGATTTCCATCAGCTTGCGATACACCGACCCAATCAGGTTGTCGCGGATTTCCCCGGCATCTTCTTGTTGCAGTTTTTCGCGCAAGTTATCGGCATCCTGCAATTGGGGAATATCCCGTTCTAAATTGAGTTGGATGCTTTTCTCCATAATCGTCAGGGCGATTTGAATGCCGCGACCGCTTTCTTTGAGTCCTTGATAAGAGCCAATCAGTTCGCTGAGTTCCTGCAAACCCTTGTACAGACCCGCATTTTCAGCCGGAGGGGTGAGGTAGGAAATGGTTTCAGCGTAGCTGCGACGCTTGGCAATGGTGGCCTCAGAGGGGTTATTAGCTGCGTAGTAATACAAGTTGGGGGTAGACCCAATCAAGCTGTCGGGATAGCAAGCCCCAGACATCCCCATTTGTTTGCCGGGCATAAATTCCAAGGAACCGTGGGTGCCGAAGTGCAGCACTGCGTCGGCTTTCCAAATTCGCTCGATATAGGTGTAATAGGCGGCAAAACCGTGGTGGGGAGAGGCAGAACGAGAGAACAGCAAGCGCATCGGGTCGCCTTCATAACCGAAGGTGGGCTGTACGCCGATAAAGAGGTTGCCGAACTGTTTGCCGTAAATTAACAGGTTTTGGCCGTCACTGTTGAGGTGTCCGGGAGGATCGCCCCAGTTTTCTTTGAGTCGCTCGTAGTAGGGGGTGAGGCGTTCGTATTCCATCACCGACATCCGGTGAGCGATGTTGAGTTCGGGGGAGGCGTATTGGGCTTGGGCATCGTGAATCACCGCTTCCATCAGGGCTTGGGGGGATTCGGGGAGGTCTTGGATGTCGTAGCCGTTGTGCTGGAGGGCTTGCATGACTTCGTAAATGGAGCCAAATACATCCAAATAAGCCGCAGTTCCGACGTTACCTTTATCGGGAGGGAAGCTGAAGACGGTGATGGCGACTTTTTTATCAACTTTCGGTTTTTTGCGGAGGTTTGCCCATTTGAGCGCTCGTTGGGCGATCGCCTCTACCCGGTCTTGCAGGGCGATCGCGCGACCCGTAGCCCCATCACGACCGGAGAGGATAATCGGCTCAATCGCCCCATCGAGTTCGGGAATGGCGATTTGCAGGGCGACTTGAATCGGGTGCAAACCGAGTTCGCTTTCTTCCCATTCTTCGGTAGTTTGGAACACCAAAGGCAGGGCGACCATGTAAGGACGGTTGAGCTTTTTGAGGGATTCAATGGCTTTGGGGTGATCCTGACGCGCCGGGCCGCCAACGAGGGCAAATCCGGTCAAGGATACGACAATATCGACCAAGGGAGTCGGTTCTACCCCTTTGATGCGCTTATCCCAGAAATACTCCTCGACGGGTTTCGAGAAGTCTAAACCGCCGGAGAAAATCGGGATCGGTCGCGCTCCCATGGCTTCGAGTTCTTGCAGCAGGGCGACATAATGGGCATCATCTTTGGTCACCAGGTGAGTGCGCTGCAAAACTAAGCCCACACAAGGGGCGAGGGGGTCTTTGAGGTCGTCGCTGATGTCGGTGCGACTGTTGTACCAGGAAAGGTAGTCGCTGGCATTCTCAAACATTTGCGGTGCGAGAGGATGCCATATTCCCATATCTGGGTAAACGATGGGTTCGGCATATTCGCCAATTTTGCCGTTATCGCGCTCTGGGAAGACGTATTTATCGGCAATCATCAATAAGAAGTTTTCCAAGTTTTCGGCAGACCCACCGAGCCAATATTGGAAACTGAGCATGAAGTTGCGAGCGTCTTGGGCCCGGTCTACGGGCATATATTTCAAGACTTTGGGCAGGGTTCGCAACAGTTTGAGCATACTGTCTTGGAAGGAAGACCCGCTTTGTTTTTTGCGATTCCGCATGAATTGGGCGATCGCGCTCTTGGACTGGCCTAAGTTCTCCATGGAGAAGCGCCCCATTTTATTTAAGCGCATCACTTGAGGCATGGAGGGGAAGACCACCACCGCATCAAGATTATCGCGATGAGGTTCGACCGCTTCAACGACTTTATCGGCTAAATCTTCGAGGAAAATCAAAGAAGCGATGAAAATATTGGCTTGAGCTACTTCTTTCTTGAGATTTTCGTAGTTTTCGGGGTCGCGTAACTCCTCAATCAAATAGCCACTCATTTCGATGGCGAGTTTCGGGTTATTTTTGTTAATAGCACGAGCCGCCTTTGAAATGGTGCTTTGATATTGAGGTTCGAGTACGACATAGACCACCTTCAGCACGGCCCGATCGTTGAGGTTATCGGGCGTAATGTGGCGAATGGTGGACTTGACGTTAGTGAACATATAGGTTTCTCCTGATTACAGCAATCGGCAAGCAACTGAAATTAAGGTAAAATGGCAAGCTTGGTTTATAAATCCGTGAGTCTTTAGGGCTTGCTAAAGACTTACGCGATCGAAGCGATCTCAATGTTTTTTTTAACAGAAAATGGCGACCGGAATGCCATTTTACGGGGACTTCGACACAAATTGATATAAATCTAATATATAGATTTTTACATAACTTGACAAATATTAAGAGCAATTAATCACATATTTTGAAATAAAAATTATCATTACAAATATTGACAAATTCACTATTTTGCACTCTTATTAATAAAATTTATGGGAAACCCTAAAGATATAGTAATTTTAGCGAATGGCCCCGGAGAGATTGCGACCTGGGTCAGACCTGTGGTAAGGGAAGTTAGAAAGCAAATCGCCCAGAATACGGACGTTTTGCGCGTTTCGGTGATTCTGGTTCCCTGTCCGAATGCCACAGGCAAAGAAGACGCGATCGCCCTGTCGTATCCTGAAGTGGATCGCGTCCAAGCTGCAAATCACTTTTTCAAGTTTTTGCTGTGGGGCAAAACTGCCGAAAATTGGGATTGGCGCAAACAAGGGGCAGTGGTGTTTTTGGGGGGAGATCAAGCCTTTGCCGCCATCATTGCCAAACGCCTGGGCTACAAGAGCTTAATTTATGCTGAGTGGGAAGCCCGTTGGTATCGCTGGATTGATGCTTATGGGGTGATGAATGAAACTGTGTTGCAGAAAATCCCCCCTCGTTATCGCAAGAAAGCCTCGGTGGTCGGGGATTTAATGGCAGAACCCGGTCGCTACAGCCAGAAAACAGCCGCAGAATCGGAAATTATTGGCTTATTGCCTGGCTCGAAGGGATTTAAGCTCAAAATGGGGGTTCCTTTAGCCTGCGCGATCGCGTCTCATCTCCATCCCAAACGCCCCCAAACCCGCTTTATCCTGCCCGTTGCACCCACTCTCACCCTCGAAACCCTGGCTCAATACGCCGATCCGCAATATAATGGCGCGATCGCGACAGTAGGCAATATTGGCGGACAACTGATCCAACCGCAAGACAGCCCACCCTATCTACAAACGGACACAGGCGCAAAAATTGAGTTAATTCAGCAATTCCCCGCTTACGACACTCTGGCGCAATGTTCCCTTTGTGCAACCACCCTAGGGGCAAATACCGCCGAATTAGGGGCATTAGGCGTTCCCATGCTGGTGATGATTCCCACGCAAAACATCGAAACCATGCGGGCTTGGGATGGCTTACCCGGATTACTCGTCAACTTACCCGGTATTGGCACACCCCTGGCTAAAATTATTAATATCCCGATTATCTATATGTTGCAGCGTTCAAAGCGCTTATTTGCTTGGCCTAATATTTGGGCCCAAAAAGAAATCGTCCCCGAATATTTCGGCAACCTTAACTCCAAAAAAATTGCCCAAGATATGCAAAATTATCTTGAAAACCCGGAAAAGCTGGTAAAAATACGCGACGATCTCGCCCAAGTGCGCGGTCAAACCGGGGCAGCTACCAAATTAGTACAAATCTTAAAACAACTTTTGGCAACTCCGACCGCTTAACGATAGGATTGCTTACAGTCATCTACCGTCACGCGAGACAACGCTAATGGTTGAGCATATTGTTTTATTTCAATGGAAAGACACCGCTACCCCCAAACAAATTGAAGCGGTGATGACAGGCTTAAAAGGACTCAAAGACAAAATCCCCGGTATTGTCGATCTTTCCTGTGGTAAAAACTTTACCGATCGCAGCAGAGGCTTTGAATACGGCTTGGTGGTAAGATTTCGCGATCGCGAAGCCTTAGATGCTTATCAACCCCACCCCGAACATCAAAAAGTCGTGCAAAACTTTATTCAGCCCATCCTCGCAGGGATTCTTGCTGTAGACTACGACATTCTTTGACAACTCCCCGCCGTAAACGGTCGGGGATTCTCGCTTCATCGGGAGAGTCTAGAAAACACGGAACTCAGTCCCAATATTTTCCCCGATCTCTTTACCCTCAGCGAGCGTTTTTTCCGTCTGCCCGACGGTACTCTGGTTAAAAGTTTAGCACAAAGCCGTCCTATAAGCGCTCCCGTCCCCGCGCCGCCGAAAGCGTCGAGACCCCGCGCCGCCGAAAGGCGCACCTTGTAGCTCGACAAGACAGGCGCAAGGGAATGCTCGGCAAGACAGGACGGGGCTAATAACCCATGATTTTTGGTAACATCAAAATTAGTATTCGACTTCTAGGGCATTATGGCATTAACCAAACTCTCGCAAGCCGACATCCAAAGCGCGATCGCCTCTCTTTCCGGTTGGTCTTTGGTCAACGGTAAACTCCACAAAACCTTTAAATTCAAAGATTTTACCGAAGCTTTTGGGTTTATGAGTAAAGTCGCGATCGCGGCTGAAAAGATGAACCATCACCCGGAATGGTCAAACGTCTACAACACCGTCAAAATTGACCTCACCACCCACGATGTCGGCGGTATTAGTCAAAATGATATCGATCTCGCTGGTACGATTAATGGGTTTTAGCGATTAGCCTCTAAGGGGCAGTCGGCAGTCGGCAATCGGCAATCGGGGGGGGAGTGGGAATGCAAGCCCCTCCAAAGTGAGTCAGAAACTTTGGCTCTTAGGGGTTGGTTTTAAAAAGGCTCAAAGCTAGATTATATAAGCATTACAGCCTAAAAAAGTCGATTTAACGTTTCACGCGAGAGTCCTTTGTCCTTTGTTTTTGGTCATTCGTTAAGCAAGTCCGCGATCGCGATTCCCCTCAACATAACAACTGTTATGTCTACCATAACAACTGTTATGCTCAAGCCAACAATAGTAATTTTTGGGCTTATTTGCTGCCCAATTGAATTAAGCCTCTGGCCAAAAATCCTCATCGAGAACTTCAGCTAAACTGTAGGGACATTGAGAAGGAAATTGATCGGAGGGTAATCCAGTTTCCGCGATCGCCTGTTTCCTCGCACTTTGATAGCAATCAGAGCTATTTTCTGCCAAAAAACGCTGTAAACTTGGCGAATCTGCCAGAATATCGGAAACGCGATCGCGATGTTCGACAATGCTTCCTCCCCAACTACCCGTCCGAGAATCAGGCTGAAATTGCCACTTGAGTAAGTGAACCAAAATCACAATCAGGTTACTTTTAGCGCTGCGGCGTTCGTGTTTCCCCATATCTTGGATTTCTTCGATCAAATTCTCCCAATCTACCGCCGCAAAATCTCGATTCTGCAAATCAACGGCTGTCTGATTCAGCCATTGCCAATAATCGGTTTCATATAAACTGTTTTGAGCCGCTTTGGGAGAAAATGCCATCAATTCACCTCAACTTCAATTATTCCTCAACCGTCACATCCGGCCAAAAATCATCATCGAGAACTTCAAATAAACTGTAGGGACATAGGGAAGGAAACGTCTCTGTAGCCAACTGTGTCTCTACCGTGGCTTGTTTCACCGCATCTTGGTAACAATCCTCTAGAATTTCTCCCAAAAAACGGCGTAAACTCGGCGAATCTCTGAGAATTTTGCGAACGCGACGGCGATGTTCGACGATACTTCCTCCCCAACTCCCGGTACGAAAATCAGGCTGAAACTGCCATTTGAGCAAGTGAACTAAAATGACAATTAGGTTACTTTCAGCGCTGCGACGTTCCCGTTTCCCCATATCTTGGATTTCTGCAATCAAATTCTCCCAATCTACCGCCGCAAAATCTCGATTCTGTAAATCAACGGCTGTCTGGTTGAGCCATTGCCAATAATCAGTTTCATATAAACTATTTTGAGCCGCTTTGGGAGAAAATGCCATCAATTCACCTCAACTTCAATTATTCCTCAACCGTCACATCCGGCCAAAAGTTATCATCTAGCACAGCATCTAAACTATAGGGGCAGACTTGCGGGAATATCTCAGCAGGAAGTTCTGTTTCATCGATAGCCTGTGCGATCGCTTTATCGTAACAATTCGCCCAATTTTCTAGCAAGAAATGGCTTAAACTGGGTGAATCAGCCAGAATATTCTGAAGGCGATCGCGATGCTCTCGAATGCTTCCCTTCCAACTGCCAGTTCGCATATTTTCCTGAAATTGCCACTTTAGCAAATGAACCAAGATAACAATCAGGTTACTTCTAGCACTACGGCGTTCCCGTTTCCCCATATCTTGGATTTCTTCGCTTAAATTCTCCCAGTCAATCTGCGCGTAATGACGCTGCTGCAAATCGTAAGCTGTTTTTTCAAGCCATTGCCAGTAATCTTGCTCGTAGAGACTTTTTTTCGCAGAATTGACTGAGAAATCCATAAATTCACCTTATTACGAACGACTGAGACTCAAAGTTTTTTCATCCAAAACCCGATTGAGTTTGCCGCTTTTATAGCCTTCGAGATCGAGAGTGACAAAAGCAAAGCCCAACGCCTGAAAAGCCTCGACAACGCTTTCTAAATCGGTTTTGGTCACAAACTCCTTAATTTGGGCTGGCGGTAGCTCGATGCGGGCGGTATCGCCTTCTGAGCGCACGCGCAGGTTACTCCACCCTAATTTTCGCAGATGTACCTCAGCCCGCCCGACACGCTGCAATTTCGCGATGGTGATTTCTTCTCCGTAGGGGAAACGGGAACTGAGACAGGGTTGTGCGGGTTTGTCCCACCAAGGCAAGTTTAACTGCTGGCTGAGTTGACGAACTTCGGCTTTACTAATTCCGGCTTCGGCTAGGGGGGAAATTGCGCCTCTTTCTTTCGCGGCTTGGATTCCGGGGCGATAATCGCGTAAATCGTCAGCATTTACGCCGTCTACCACAAAGGGATAACCTCTTGCGAGGGCTAAGGGCTTGAGGGTATCGTGGAGTTCGCTTTTGCAAAAATAGCAACGATTAACTGGGTTGGACGTATAGTTAGGATTGTCCATTTCCTGAGTCTGTACCAGTTCGTGACGAATGCCGATTTGGGCGGCTTGTACCTGTGCGTCTTCGAGTTCTTCGGGCAGGAGAGAGGGGGAAACGGCGGTGACTGCGAGGGCGCGATCGCCCAATACATCATAGGCGATTTTAGCGACTAAGGTACTATCAATCCCTCCAGAATAAGCAATGAGGGCTTGTTCCATCTGGGCAAAAACGGTGTGGAGGTTTTCGAGTTTACGATCGAGCATAGAATTTTGATGTTGCAGTTGCGACAAATAAGTCATCATTAATTATTTTTTAACAAAATCTGAGTGTCGTTGGTCATTTGTCCTTTGTCATTTGTTTTGTCAGCAACAACTAACTAATAACCAAGAACCAATAACCCAATGAAATTTACAGTCCCTCAAAATGTTGTTTCAACCAATGAAAAAGGCAACTGGCTTAAAATTGCCTTGCGTTGGCGATCTTCAGTGATTCCGGCAATTTTGCCCCGCGTGTTATTGTGTAGCTTATTTGGCGTTATTATTTCGATTTTATACGCTCACGATTATCCTGTTGCCTTGCCCCTTTCAACGAGTGTGATTCCCAGTTTAGTTTTGAGTTTGCTGTTGGTTTTTCGCACTAATACCGCTTACGAGCGTTTTTGGGAAGGGCGCAAACAATGGGGCAGTTTGGTCAATCTTTCGCGGAACTTAGCCCGTCAAATGTGGATCGCGATCGCGGAAAATGACCAACGCGATCGCGCCCAGAAAATCGTTATGTTACGCTTATTAGTCGCTTTCGCAGTTGCCATGAAATGCCATCTACGAGGCGAAAAAGTCAATGAAGAACTAGCAGCGTTAATGCCTGAAAAATTGTATTTAAAACTCAAAGATATGAATCATCCACCCCTCGAAATTGCTTTTTGGATCGGAGACTATCTACAAGACCGCTATACCCATAAATGTCTGAATGCTTATCAACTCACTGCTCTTTTTCAACTCCTCGATGGTTTAGTCAATGCCCTCGGTGCTTGTGAGAGAATATTAAAAACACCCATTCCTCTCGCTTATGCTATTCATCTCAAGCAATTACTTTTAATTTATTGCTTGCTTTTACCCTTTCAAATGGTCAGCGAGTTTACGGGGTTTACGGGGTTGATTGTCGGTTTAATTAGTTTTACTTTATTCGGCATCGAAGAAATCGGCATTGAGATCGAAAATCCTTTTGGTTATGATGCCAACGATCTCCCCCTAGATGCCATTTGTCAAACCATGCAAACCAACATCGAGGATTTAATTACCCTAGCGCCAAGTGTTGGACATTGGCAATCAGAACTTGATAGCGAGTAAATCATTTCCAGTTTTAAAAGTAGCTCTCACCCTTCTTTCTTATAGCCATAGAAATCAATGCGATATTCAGAAATTGTTACTCCCGTTTCCGCTTCAATTTGCGCGATTAAATCTGGGGGAAGTTCCACTTGCACATCGATAATTTGATTCGTATCAAGGCAGTTGACATGACTGTGAGCATCGCTAATATGACCGTATAACCGACCATCGCAGCGTTCGACACATTCGATGATTCCCTGACTCGAAAGCGCTTCTAAGTTTTGATATACCGAGGTGTGACCGATTTCTTTCCCTTCTTGATTCAGACGATGGTAAATCTCGCGAGCGCAAAGGTGTTCGCCTGCCTGCCATAATAGTTCTAAGATGTAGCGACGCTGACGGCTGACGCGCATCCCCAAAGCTTGACAGCGTTCAATGGCTTCTTCAAGAGAGCGGATTGGTTTGTTGGTTGCCTGTTGCTGTTGTTGCATCGGCGTTTGGATTAAAACATCCATTAATACATACTCGTTACCACTTTAACTTAGCTGCCCTGGAACTGTCTAGCGGCTTTCTTCAGTCATCAGCACCCAAGGGGAACGTTTGTTCCATAGGTTACTGGTTTTTGTTATTGGTTATTGGTTATTGGTTATTTGTTTTTCGCTTTGGATGAGATGGATTTTTCCCCAGCCAAGTTGGTCAGAAACTTGGGCGCGGATTGCCGACTTTAGAAAAGACTCAAAGCTAGACCGGATAAGCTTTTCAGCCCAAAAAACTAAAATTGAGTTTCACGGGAGAGTCATCAGTTTTTTCAGTCATCAGTCATCAGTCATCAGTAATCAGTGTTTTGGGCATTCGGCTTGTAGGGGCGCTCTTTTCCCCGCCCAATAACCAATAACTGGTGCGACCCCGCGCCGCCGTAAGGCGCAAGGGAACGCGCACCAGAAATAACCAATAACCAACAACCAACAAGCGCCGAGACCCCGCGCCGCCGTAAGACGAGCGACCCCGCGCCGCCGTAAGGCGCAAGGGAACGCGCGAGTAGCAAGGGAACGCTCGGCAAGACACCAACAACCAATAACCAATAACCAATAACCAACAACCAATAACCAATAACCAATAACAAATGACCAAAGACAAATGACCAAAGACAAATTTGGACAAGCCCAGACCTATTATCCGCAATTAGCCAAAGTAACGGGGGGTGTAACGGCGGCGATTTTGCTGGTTTATCTGATCGACCAAGAAACGGAAAATTGGTGGCGTTACGATGAAAAAGAAATCGAAAACTATACCGGATTGACCGCCCCCGAACAAGCTACGGCACGCGATCGCCTGGTGCAAAGAGGCTTTTTGCAAATGCGCTTGTTGGCTCATTCTCAGACTGAATGCTGCCTTAATTTGACGGTGTTAGAGCAGAAATTAGCGGCCTTTTCCCGTTTGATTTTTTCGGCTTCTCCCACTCCTACTCCTCCCCCAGTCAGCGACCCCTATTTTGGGCAACGTCGCCAACCCATTGCTGTCCCGGTAACGCCCCATTATCAGTTTCAAGGCCCCTGGACGAGTCGGGAGCAGTTCGAGGCGTTTCAACGGGCTTTGCTGGCATATTTCACGGCACAGGGAAAGCAGAATCCCTCTGGGTATATGTTCAAAGTGATTGATGGTATGACGAAGGGGATGATTTCTCCCTTTTGGGATGAATTTGTACAGGGTTTACCCTTGGGAAGTAGCCAGCAAATTCAACAAGATTGGGAAGTTGAACCGGGTGTGCCTTATCCGGCTTTTGCTGAAGAACGGACTCAATATTACATCCACAAGGGCGAACCCCTTGAAGCGGCGGTAGCTAGGGCTAGGGCGGATTTACGCAATCCCGTATTAGCCAAAGATTTGTGGGATGGTTTTTTACGCAAGTGCGATCGCCTCGCGCAAGATGCCAAACGCCATCAAGAACAAGGGGTGCAAAATCCTTATCTGCCGCCTTCGTTTGGGTCGCGATCGCAACCGCAAAAAGACGAAGTGGGCGATCGCCTCAACCAAATCAACCCCCCAACTGATGCTCTCCCACCTTCGGCTGAAACGCCAGAACAACCCGAAAAACCTTCTCTACAAATCTTACAAACCCTGTGTCGTAACGCCCTTGGCCGCAACATCGTCGCCAAACAGTTGGCCGAACACCCGGAATGGGGCTATCGCTTGGAAGGCGATCGCGTGGTTGATGTACAACGATAGAGATAATGTACAATGTACAATTTATAATGTACAACGATAGAGATAATGTACAATGTACAATTTATAATGTACAACGATAGAGATAATTACTAATTACTAATTACCAATTATCAATTAAGGGATTGTGGGAACAACCAATAACCAATAACTAATAACCAATAACTAATAACCAATAACTAATAACCAATAACTAATAACCAATAACCAATAACTAATAACCAATAACCAACAACCAATAACAAAATCAAAACAACGGCACATTGAACCCCAGATTGACCCCAAACACAAACCCATCAAAATTAATATTCTCATTGGAAGAATAACCGAAGCTTTGACCGCTAAATAGCTCGATTCGCATATTAGGGGAAGGACGATATACCAAACGTCCGGTGACTTGGTGGTAAAGATCGTAGCGGGATTGACGGGTAAAGTCCGCGTAGAGAAATTGATAGTCTAAGAAAGCTTGGAATTGGGAACTGGGGGTATAACCGAGAGAAATTCCGGCAGTATTGATAAATTGCGATCGCTCATCAGGATCGGCAAAACTAATGCGAGATTGATAAAAGGTATCTAACACTGCTCGAGAAGACAAGATATCGCGGCGGTTGATTCCCCCGTAGAGGGAATGCTCGTTCAGAAAGCGATTACTACCGCGTTTGGTAAAAAGTTGCTGATGACTCCAGCCGACAATCCCATAGGTGTTGGCAAAAAGACGCTGCTGAATTCCGGTATTGACAGTAATTTGATTGTAGTCAAAGTTGGCCAGTTCACTATAACGGGCTAAACTGCCACCAACGGATGCAAACAAGGAAGTGCGATCGCTCAATTCGGGGATGGCTAGTACCGAAGCCCCCACTCGAAACAAACCATCATTAATGGGATCGCGAGCGGACAACAAAATATTGTCACTTTGGAAGTAGTTAATTTGACCGATTAAATAAACTGTAGGAGACTGTTCGACTTCAGTCGGAATAATGTCTAACTCTTCGATGCGTAAAATGCCTAATTCTGGATCGCTCAAACTTTCAGTTTGTCTTAAAATACTGTTATCTTCGTGCAGTCTAAATTCAGCTTCAGACCAGTTAGGAACTGTAGTTTGGGCAAAAGCGGGATTATTAGCAGTCAATCCGACTATTCCTACCCCAAAACTGCCTATAATTGCCAATTGCAGCTTAAACTGTTGCCACTTTACACAAGCTCTCCAGGTTTTTGAACGGTTACGAGGGGTTGGGCAGAAAGATACGACTTTTCTGGCCACAGGGGGATTACGGCAAGGTAAATGTATTTTTTTATGAAGAGAGAAAATACAGAAACCATTATTTAGAAAGAGGTTTTTGACGTTAGTTTTGTTTAAAATAGTAGAAAATATCAAAGATTCTTTTGTATTTTGAGTAAACATAAATTTACTATATTTTTATAGAGAAGATAGATAATTTTACGAATGTGTTAGAAAACACGAAAGGTTCTACAAACGGCTCCACTAACTTTCAGTAGGGGATTTAGCAATGATTCGTCCAATTGTATTAGCAATGGTATTCAGCTTGAGCAGTGTTTCACCCATAATTCTGCCTCAAGCTGCGCGATCGCAATCAACCGTTTTGACGCGAGCCACTATAGCGGCCCTACGCAACCAAGTCCGCTTAGTCCGCAAAAATCAAGCGGCCCGAGCGGCGAGAGTTTCTGATGTTATGACCCCCGGAGACGCGATCGCGACTGCTGCCAATTCTGAGGCGAGTTTGCGCTTTAACGATAACTCCTTAGCCCGACTGGGCGCACAAACTGTATTCCGTTTCAATGCGGGGACGCGAGCAGTGGATTTATCTAGGGGAACTGTGTTGATGCTGATTCAACCCGGTCAAGGTGGCTCAACGATCCGTACCCCTAATGCTGCGGCTGGGATTAACGGTTCGGCGATTTTTGCTCGTTACAACCCCGAAACCGATACAACCTTATTTGGAGCATTGACCGATTCAGGAATCGAAATTTTTAACGCCGATGGTAGCCAGAGATTGGAGTTGAAAGGCGGTCAAATGGCGGTTTTAGTCGCCGGACGTATCGATCGCGTTTACAACATTGATTTAGATTTATTTTACGAAACCAGTTCCTTAGTTCAAGGATTAGATTTAACCAATCCCAACGGCGAAACGGATAAACGGCTCAATCCAGTGCGATCGGAGGTTAGCGAAGCTCTAGAAAGACAATCGCCCTTAAACGAAGAAGCGGCCATTGTAAATCCCGCATTTGTCCGCTTACCCGCAGCGAGTGCCGAATTTGGCGATGTGACAACAGCAGTCGTTGACTTTAACTTCAATGACTATCTCAGTGGCGATCGCAATCAATCCACCTTCAATTTAACGACCATCGAACGCGATCGCGACAATGTGCGCTCTATTCTCAACCGCGGCCAAATTCAAACCTCCCCCACTTCTACCCAAAACCCATCTTCCACCTCTGACCCATCTGTGACACCGGGAACTTCTACTCCTAACGTACCCCGTTCCAATAGTCCTTCAAACGGATTCAATCCGTTGGGAGGAAACACAGGAGTCAGTAGCCCCAATCTCAATAATCTTAGTCCGACGGTAACTCCCAACAACCCCGGTCGTAATCCCGGTCGTAATCCCGGTATCAATCCTGGTGGTAATCCCGGCGGTAATCCGGGTATCAATCCTGGTGGTAATCCCGGCGGTAATCCCGGTATCAATCCCGGTGGCAATCCGGGTATCAATCCCGGTGGCAACCCTGGTGGTAATCCGGGTATCAATCCTGGTGGTAATCCGGGTATCAATCCTGGTGGTAATCCGGGTATCAATCCCGGTGGCAACCCTGGTATCAATCCTGGTGGTAATCCCGGTGGTAATCCGGGTATCAATCCCGGTGGCAACCCTGGTGGTAATCCGGGTATCAATCCTGGTGGTAATCCTGGTGGTAATCCCGGTGGTAATCCGGGTATCAATCCCGGCGGCAATCCTGGCGGCAATCCCGGTGGCAATCCTGGCGGCAATCCTGGCGGCAATCCCGGTGGCAACCCTGGCGGCAACCCTGGCGGCAACCCCGGTGGCAATCCCGGCGGCAACCCTGGCGGCAATCCCGGCGGCAATCCTGGCGGCAATCCCGGTGGCAATCCGGGTAACGCTGGCAATGGCAATCCGGGTAACGCTGGCAATGGCGGTAACTTCCCCGGACAGGGTAACGGTAACGGCGGCAACTTCCCCGGACAAGGAAATGGTAACGGCGGTAACTTCCCTGGACAGGGCAACGGCGGCAACTTCCCCGGACAGGGTAATGGTGTAAATTAATTTTTTGTGGGTTGTTGACTCCCAGATGAATTAACCTGAACAATCAAGATTGAAAAATAGGATAAATCTAATTGCGGACAATCTTGGAGATTGTCATAAATCTTCTGGGTCGGGAGAGTTGCCCGTTCGACAATCCAACTGCGGTCTAAAAGCTTATATTTAGCTAAAATCGGCCAAACTTGGTCATAGACTGAACTGACCTTCATCAAAACCACCACATCCGCCCAAGCCAACGTCTTTTCTAGCTCTGCAACGTTGTACAAAGCAGGCAGAATTGCCAAACGTTGCTCCCGTACCGTGAGGGGAATGCCCAACACCGAAGCCGCAGCCATCGGGGAACAAATGCCCGGAACAGTTTTGACAATCGCTTCGGGATGTTTGGCTTGCAGGGTTTGAGCGAGGTAAGTAAAGGTACTATAAAAACTAATATCGCCTTCGCAAGCAAAAGCAATGGTTTGGTTTTGTTCGAGATAAGACCAGACCTTGGCCGCTGCTTCTTCCCACGCTTGATTCAGAACCTTGAGATCGCGGACGTAGGGAAACTGTAGCGGTAAGCGTTGCTGAGGTTCGATCAGCCAAGGTGCGATAATCTGCTCGGCAACTCCTGGTTTTCCGTTTAATCCTGCCGGAAAAGCCACTATATCCGCCGTTCGCAGCAGGCGCAACCCTTTGAGGGTTATCAGTTCCGGGTCACCGGTACTGATGCTAATACCATAGAGAATACCAACTTGCACGTTTCGTTCACGGTTTAAAGTAGTTTACCAAAAATGCCTTTACCTTCTGTTATTTTACCGGGCTATCTCGCTCGCGGTACAGACTATCGCTGGCTCGAAAAAATCCTCAACGAGCGAGGAATCCCGACAGTGACGGTTCCCCTTCGCAAACGGGATTGGCTGCCAACGATTGGGGGGCGTTCGGTTGTGCCAATTTTACGCCAAATCGACCGCACAATCGCCGCAGTTCGAGAAAAGTACAACAGCGAGACGGTGAATTTAATTGGCCATTCGGCGGGGGGGTGGATTGCTCGCATTTATTTGGGGGATCAGCCTTACGATCTTCATGGGGATGTCACGGGAAAAGCTGCAATATGGCAAGGACGCAAGATTGTTTCCCGGTTGATTACTCTAGGAACACCTCATATTAGTCAAGAACGCTGGACAAAACGAAACCTCGACTTTGTTCAGAATTCCTACCCTGGAGCGTTCTACCCGGAAATTCAGTATATTTGTGTGGCAGGAAAGGCAGTTTATGGTCAACGCTGGCAAAGTTGGCTGGCTTATAACAGTTATCAAATCACCTGTGGAACCGGAGAATGTTGGGGAGATGGCATTACACCCGTCAAAGCGGCTCATCTAGAGGGGGCGCTTAATTTAACATTAGAGGGGATTTGGCATTCCCCTAATTCTCCGGGGCATTGGTATGGTTCCCCAGAGGTGGTGGAAATGTGGGTTGAGTATTTGTTAGAAACACCGGGTGCGGTATGAGAGAATCTGACGGCATCGAACAAGCAAAACAAGGACAGCCCGACGCGATCGCGGCTTTGATGAATAGCCAGTTAAAATCGAAAGGGATTCAAGTCCAAGCCCGACGACGCAATGATTGTTTGCAAATGCGCTTCAAGTCGTCGAAAGTTCCCCAAGCAAACCAACTCACGGCTTGGGTACATCGAGGTTTAGAACGGTTGCATCCGGTAGGGGTCGATCGCGTTGAACTCGAAGGTTGGAAACACGGTGCGTCTCGTCCGGTCTGGGTCAAAAGCTTTTCTCTATCGCCTGGTGCTGCCCCCACAAGCGCTATTGATGAGGAAGTTGTTGAGTCTCCTCCGATTGCGGCGGAAATGTACGGAGAAGGGGATTCTGAGGCGATCGCGATGGCGATGAATGAGTTACTGGCATCTGAAACTTTCACGGCTAGAGTCAGAGTGCGCGATCGCGTCTTAATCTTAACCCTGAGTGGTTCATCTGCCCCCACCCCCCACCACCTCAAAACTCTACTGCAACCCTACATCGAATCCCAATCCGATTGGGCATTTGACAGAATCCAAGTCGAAAGCAAAGCCGAAAACGACGATTTCTTGGCTTGGTCGCAAGATTGGC
The DNA here is from genome assembly GCA_000380225.1 of filamentous cyanobacterium ESFC-1. Lineage (GTDB taxonomy): Bacteria > Cyanobacteriota > Cyanobacteriia > Cyanobacteriales > Spirulinaceae > Jaaginema. The sequence goes on along the minus strand of KB904821.1, from coordinate 4,914,717 downwards.
AGGATATTTTACGTTCTAAACCCCCTCGCTCGAATCAGGTCGGGTTTAAGTTAATTTTCATCCTTATTGCTGGCATTATCGGCTTTGTGATTTTGGGGTTAATTCTATTCGCGATCTTTGCCGTTTAAACGATTCAGAACCCCGGTTTCTCGAATAAACCGGGGTTCTAAGTTAACTAAAAGTAAAAATTACTTCTGATTCAAAGCGCGGGCTTCATCTTTAACTTGTTCGGCGGCTTCCTGGGTTTTATCAGGAATCATCTCGGCCCGCTTTTTGGTTTCTTCGGGTAATTGCTTGAGATTTTTAGCGGCTTTGTTACCCACTTTTTTCGCCGTTTCAGGAACCGCTTCGGCTGCTTTTTGAGCCGCTTCACCAGGGCTTGCGGGGGGCTTACTCAGGTTGCGAGCGCTATTTTCTTGGAGTGTTCGCGTTTTGGCAGGAGGACTCACCGGACTATCTTCATAAATGCCGTTTTGGGGCGGATTGGCATTCATATCGCGGGCTGTGGCACTCGAACAAGCGGTGCTAAAAAATAGAAAAGTACCCGCGAGGAAAACAGCGACTAATTTAACAATGGGAAATTTTTTAAGAAATGTCATAATCTTAGACTCCTTGAGTTGAAAATTTATTATTTATTTATTGCTGGGGTTAACAGTTTTAACGTTTCCCGCCTTAGAAGGGGTGGATTTGGTTAAGCCATCACCGCCCATTTTGTGGGGGTTGTTTTGTCCGCCAGCTTGTACGGGGGGATTCTGAGGACGAGCGCCTGTCATGTCACCGCGATTGCAAGCGGTGGTGGCGATCAACATCAAACAAACCCCTAAAATTGCCAGAATTTTAAAAGGTTTGATTTGTTTAAAACGCTCGATGAGTTGCTGCATTCTTCCCTCCGTTCGGGGTTTGGGTTTACCAACTTCCTAGCTTATGACTTGGGGGGATGATTTATCTCTAGCCACAGCATGATTTTGACAGGGGCAGAAATATAACTAAAGAGGGAGTTATAACCCGAAACTGCTCAATATACCGTTATTTTGCCTTATATTTTCCCTTGAAGCGACTGTCGCAAGTGGGACTTTTGGGAAATGAGAGGATAAACTAAAATTAGTGCTAACCAATAAACTATGAGCTTTTCGGGTATTCACGATCTCAAGACTTTAATTCTGTCTTTCCATCCGGTGATTGCAATTGAAACGACAGAGGAGGAACGAGTTGAGACGCTGTTGAAAGCTGTAGCAGGGCGCTTAAAGTTGCCTTTGTATGTATGGACAATTACCCAAGGGTTGAAGCAGTATCCTCAAAATAAGGGGGTATTCAATACCGACAAACCCCAAGCATTACTCAAGACGTTAGAGGGGTTTCATCAAGAGGGGATTTTCTTGCTCAAAGATTTTAGTCAACATTTAGATGATGTGGTGTTAGCCCGTCAATTTCGCGAAATTGCTCAACGGTTTAGTCGCGATCGCGCCACAATGGTTTTAACGGATGCTCAGATTAAGTTATCGCCGGAATTAGCAATGATGGCGGTATATTACGATTTAGAATTACCCACCCAAAAAGAGCTTTACGACTTCTTTTGTGCCATGTTGCGATCGCTACGTCAACGGCATAAAATTCAGGTGCAGTTGAGTCAAAAGGAAACGAAAAGCATCGTACAAGCCCTGACAGGACTCACTCTACACCAAGCCCGGCAAGCGATCGCCTATGTAGCCTTATTAGATGGTAAACTCCACGCCGCCGATATCAAGCGACTTCTCGATCGTAAAGCCCAGATGTTGCGCGAAGACGGCTTACTCGAATATTACGCCGAAGCCGAGAATACCTATCAACTTGGTGGCTTTCAAAATCTCAAAACCTGGCTCAATCGTGCCAAAGTGGGTTTTAGTCCCCAAGCGCGATCGCTCAACTTAACCCCCCCAAAAGGTATCTTATTAGTTGGGGTGCAAGGTTGCGGTAAATCTTTGGCCGCGAAGGCGATCGCCCGCACATGGCAGTTACCCCTGCTAAAACTCGACGCAGGCCGTCTATATAGCAAGTATATGGGCGAATCCGAGAAAAACTTTCGTAAAGCCGTTCAACTGGCCGAATCCATGGCCCCGGCGATTTTATGGATAGATGAAATCGAAAAAGGCTTTAGTTCGTCGAGTCGCGGTAGTTCTGATGGTGGGTTGAGTCAGCGTTTATTCGCTACCTTGCTGACTTGGTTACAGGAAAAACGTCAAGAAGTCTTTGTAATTGCCACAGCCAATGATATTTCCCGATTACCGCCAGAATTACTGAGAAAAGGACGTTTCGATGAAATCTTCTTTGTCGATCTTCCCGATGCTGCCGCGCGTCAAGAGATTTTTCGCATCCATTTAAGCAGACATCAACAAAATCCCGATAACTTTAATCTGGATGAATTAGCTTTAGCCACCGCAGGCTTCGGCGGTGCAGAAATCGAACAGGTCGCGATCGCAAGCTTGTATCGAGCGCTATACTTGCAAAAACCTTTAGATACAGCTTTACTCTTAGACGAGATTGGCAAAACCATTCCTTTATCAGTATCTCGTCGTGAGGACATACAACAACTACGCAGTTGGGCGCAACAACGGTTTGTCAACGTTCACGAACAATAAGCTTGGATATCTTCACCACAGCAATCTGCGAGGTAACACAACGCCCGAAAACGCAAACCGACTAACTGATCGTAAAAAGGATTCAACTTACACAACGGCGGAATATGAGCAATTCTGCGACCCAACAGGGCGATATCCCGTTCAAACGGACATTGCGCCGGAATCGTTTTGGCAATAAATCTAGCGACACTGGCATTTTTGATTTCAATATTGTCGAACCACTGGCGAATGGGTTGTAAGAAAGAAGGTTTCGGTTGGATTCCTTGTGTCATGGTGGTTGGGGGTGCTTTGCTTGACTTCTCTTTTACCTTAACGATAATCCCCGGTGATGACAATAGTTTTACCATATAGCTTTCTTTTATCATTCATTGAGTCTGCTTAATTAGTCGAAAGGATTATGATTGGTCTTTTGTCCTTTGTCCTTTGTCCTTTGTCATTGGTTGTTTGTTGTTTGTTGTTTGTTGTCAGCAGAATCTTTTAATTGGTAATTGGTCATTTCTTCCCTCTCTCCCCACTCCTCCCACTCCCCCCACTGCCGATTGCCGACAGCAAAGCTGCCCCTTAGAGGCTGATTACTGAAAAAAGCTGCCCAAGAAAGTTAAACAAGGGAGCGCAATGCGATACCATAAAAAGTTTGCGGCCCTTGTAATATTTATAAATTAAGGAGATATAACTATGGCGCGGATGTATTATGATGAAGACGCAAATTTAGACCTTTTAAACGATAAAACCGTCGCAATCATCGGTTATGGCTCTCAAGGCCATGCTCACGCCCTCAACCTCAAAAATAGTGGCGTTAACGTTATTGTTGGTTTATACGAAGGCAGTAAATCCATTCCCCAAGCTGAAGATGCTGGCTTAACCGTCAAAAACGTAGCAGATGCGTCGAAAGCGGCGGATTTAATTATGATTTTGTTGCCCGACGAAGTGCAACGGTCTGTTTACGAAAACGAAATCAAGCCCAATCTCAGCGCTGGCAATATTTTAGCCTTTGCTCACGGCTTTAACATTCACTTCGGTCAAGTCGTACCCCCTGCCGATGTTGATACCATTATGGTTGCGCCGAAAGGCCCCGGTCATTTAGTACGCCGGACTTACGAACAAGGAGAGGGAGTTCCCTGCTTGTTTGCGGTGTATCAAGATGCTACCGGACAAGCTCGCGATCGCGCCATGGCTTATGCTAAAGGCATTGGTGGGACTCGCGCCGGTATCCTCGAAACCAGTTTCCGCGAAGAAACCGAAACCGACTTATTCGGGGAACAAGCGGTATTATGCGGCGGTTTGAGCGAACTCATCAAATCCGGATTCCAAACCCTCGTAGAAGCCGGATATCAGCCAGAACTAGCTTATTTTGAATGCTTGCACGAAGTTAAACTCATCGTCGATTTGATCGTCGAAGGCGGTTTAGCCCAAATGCGCGATAGCATCTCCAACACCGCCGAATATGGCGACTACACCCGCGGCCCTCGTTTAATTACCAGCGAAACCCGCGCCGAAATGCGGAAGATTTTACAAGAGATTCAATCAGGTCAGTTTGCGCGAGAATTTGTCCTAGAAAATCAAGCCGGAAAACCCGGTTTCACCGCCATGCGTCGTCAAGAAGCCGAACAACCTATCGAGGAAGTTGGCAAGGATTTACGGGCGATGTTTAGCTGGTTGAAGAAGTAATTTTGTTGTTGGTTGTTGGTTGTTGGTTATTGGTTGTTAGTTATTAGTTATTGGTTATTGTTTATTGGTGTTCGCCCAAATCTTTTAATTGGTAATTGGTAATTGGTAATTGGTAATTTCTTCCCACTCTTGGGCGGGGAAACCCCGCCCCTACACGCCCACAGCAAAGCTGCCCCTTAGAAGCTGATAACTGATTTATGGTAGCCAGCGTAAGCCATTCTGATTTTGATATTCCAGAATGAACGCCGCATTTTGGGCTTCAAGGGGAGTGAGTAAATCGGCGGTAAACTCGTCGGGTGCGTAGCGAGGATTGTACCAAGGTTGACTGTTAAAATAGCGCTGTAATTCACTGTTGTTAAACTTGCGACCTTTGCGGGCAAAAACACTGTTTCGCATAATCGAAAGTTGAACGGCATTTTTGCCTAACAAATCTCGTTCGGTGACGCGACGTTGGGACAACCAACCATAACTCGATCCCACATTTGGAGATTCGGGAATGCCACTGGGAATTGATGGGGGGTCAGGATTTTCGGGGGAGGGTGTGGGTGTGGGTAGGGTTTCGACAGCAGGAGGGGGAGGGGTTGGGGAAGCGACGGGGGAGGGAGGCGGTGGGGTTGGAGATGGAGACGGAGAAACCACAGGAGACGGGGTAGGAGAAGACGCAGGGGAAGGATTGAGGGGGGAAATCCTGGCGCTAGGATTAGGGAGGGTTTGGGGGGTGCGATCGCGACTCACAAAGAAAGTCCCGATAGCCGTAGCCGCGATCGCGATTCCTAAAACCCCACCAAAAATCCAATTTTTTCGAGATTGCCAGGGCTTGATGCGAGAAGGCATCACCTGAGTGGCATCTAAAGCCGCCTCTGGGGTTGGCGGTTGCGGTGTGGTGAGGCGAGTCGGTTCGGCGGTGGGAGGAACGGTTAAGGCGGGTTCTAGGGCTTCTAGCATCGCTTGGGCGGTGGGGTAGCGATCGCGGGGATGAGATTGCACCGCTTTGTCTAAAATCGCCATAAACTCGGCACTTAATCCCGTTACCGCTTCTTTCCACAGGATTTCCCCGGTATAAGCGTCAGTTTTGAGTTGTTGCGGCGCTTTTCCCGTTAATAAATAAACCGCCGTCAAACCCAAACTATACAAATCACTCGAAAAAATTGGTCGTCCGGCAGCTTGTTCGGAGGGCATAAAACCCGGCGTACCAATCGCAATTGAACTGGTAATATTACCTTGAGAATTTATCTGAGTAGCTAGGGTTTCGCGTACCGCCCCAAAGTCAATTAAAACCGGGGCGCGATCGCGATTTCGTAAAATTAAGTTATCCGGTTTAATATCGCGATGAATAATACCGCGATCGTGAATAAACGCCAAAATCGGTAATATTTTTAGCAACAAATCCCGCACTTGGGCTTCTGTAAAAATACCCTGATTTTTGACCCGTTGACTGAGGGTTTCCCCCTCGACCCATTCTTGCACTAAATAAAATTCTTCAGCTTCGCAAAAATAAGCATATAGATCGGGGATTTGATCGTGATTTGCCCCCAAATCTTCTAAAATCGCCGCTTCTCGTTGAAAGCGATCGCGAATCAGTTGATGGATTTGGGGGTCTTTTACCAGGGGTTTGAGTTGTTTGATTACGCAGCGACGTTGCGACGGAATATAAGTATCTTCGGCTAAAAAAGTTTCGCCAAATCCTCCGCGACCTAAAGGGTGTAATAATCGATAGCGCTCGTTTAATAAAACAGCCATTAATTTTGGTTGTTTGTTGTTGGTTGTTTGTTATTGGTTGTTGGTTGTTGGTTGTTGGTTATTGGACGGGGAAACCCCGCCCCTACAAGCCAATTGTCCAAAAAACTGATAACTGAATCAAAGCCATCCCCGCAACTCCCCATGAACCCAGGCCAAATACCACATATAATCATCCAGTTTATACCCTGTGGCGGCCTGAGTAATATGGGTTTGGGCTTGGGTTTCATTGCCTGTGGCTTCCCCATATAAACCCACATAAAGATGACTGTAAAACTGCGCCGTCGGGCTGTCTTGCTGACCCGCCGCTAAAACCGCTTCGGAGGTGCATTCCCCGGCAAATAAAGCGTATATTTGCCTGAGAATGGGTCTGGGGTCGTTGCGAACGGGTTTTAGGTCTTTTTGAGCCTCTGTCGGGGTTTTGAGGCGAGCTTGGCACAAATAACGCCAGACGGTTTCTTCGACATCGCGAGCATTCACGGTAAGATCGATTTCAAATTGTTTAGCACCTTCGGCAAAGCGATCGCGATAATAATAAGCCAAGCCTCTTTGCCATAGATAAGGAGTTAGATCGGGCTGTAGGCTTTCGGCGGTATCAAAATCCGCGATCGCCTCGGCAATTTTCCCTTGCTTGAAATGTACCATCCCACGCTGGATCAAGGCTTTAGGGTTGTGAGGCTGTAATCGAATTAAGCTGTCAAAGTAACGCCGTTTTGGTTCGAGAAAAAAGCGATCGCCCATAAGTCAGTCACAATTTTTTGAGCTTTTTTTCCTAACAATAGCATCACCACCGAACCCAATTACCGCTAAAATGACGGCCAAACGACTCAAGGCACTCACTATTCCCGCACCGATTTAAACATATCTATGACTGTTGAAATTATCGCTCACCGAGGGTTTTCCGCGATCGCCCCAGAAAATACCCTTTCGGCATTTCTCGCCGCGATTGACCAAGGGGCAAATGCCATCGAATGCGACGTACAACTCTCGGCGGATAATCAACTGGTCTTAATCCACGATGCTACCCTAGATCGCACCACCGATGGGACGGGAAACGTCCGGGATTTACCCGTTACTGCCCTCAAGAAACTCGATGCGGGGATTTGGTTTAGCGATCGCTTTGTGGGGGAACGCATCCCTACTCTTACCGAAACCTTCGATGCCTTGCAGGATCGCCCAGTTACCCTGTATATCGAAATCAAACAAACCGAAGATTGGTCAGAAGAAGATATTGTTCGTTTTATTGCTTTAATCCGCGATCGCGACTGGCTCAAAAAATGCGTTATTGCTTCATTTAACGACGACTTTCTCGACCGCCTGCGTCACTATTGCCCCCATCTCTCTCTGGCTTATTATCCCCTTACCGCCAACGATTACCTCGAAAAAGTCCGCCAACTCAAAAGCGACGGTCACGCCCTGCTGTTGAGTGAATATCATCTTCTGCTGGACAATCCCGACCTGATTAGGGCCAGTCAAGACCAAAACATTGCTGTTGGGGCTTGGACAGTAGACAGTCCCGAAGACCTAGACAACTTATTACGCCTAGGGGTTACTAAAATTATTACCAATACTCTACTCGCTGCGTCCCCTGCCGATCGAACGCAAGTATCGCGTCAATCCCCCTCAAAACTTAAGCGCGGACAATCCGGTTTTGCTTGAGGTACTTGGTTTGTTTACAACTGAGATAACTTAACCAACTGGCACTCCCCAAAATCAAAAAGACCCGCAGTTGGAGTAAGACCAAAACCACGTGGGGAAAGTCAAACAAACGGGGCAGAAAGATAGCGAAACTCAGACCCACAAACAAAAACAAAGCCATTAAAGTTTGAGCCAAACTATCGCAAACGTGCCGCCAAAACAACGGCACTAATATTACCAAAATCACCAAATCGTAATAATTGCCAAACCCAAAACTAAACGTTAACGCCAAAGCAATTCCTAAAATATCGTTGAGTAAAAAGCGATCGCGAAACCACCATAACGCCACTATAAACACCACCGCCAAAGGCATTAAATTGGGAAGCGCCAAACCATTCCCATCCGTCCAATAATCGGAAATGGCATAAATGGCATTTTGCAGATACATTTTGCCGTACCATCCCAACTCATTAAAGGGTTGTTCTTTGTACACCATCACCGCCGAGACCCAATCTATAACAATTCCGGGTATACCGCTAACTTTAATCGGGATACTCGCCAAGATGGTAATTCCTCCCACCATCGCCCCCAGAATGCGCCATTGTCGTTCCAAAACCAACCACAACAACAGTAAAATACACAAATGAGGCTTAATCGTTGCGATCGCCCACAAAAAACCACTAACCAGCCATTGTTGCCGTTTATAGTAATACCATCCCCCTACGATCGCCGCCCCAACAATCGTACTGGTTTGACCCATCCATAACGCCTCGGCGGTAAAAGGGTTCCCAATCACCAACGCCGGAACATACCACCACATTCCCTGATGTAAAGTTTCCCATTTGTGAGTCACTTCTTGCCGCAACAAACCCACACACCACCAAGCCAAGGCCCCACAACTGATAAAATGCAAAAGAATCAAAGCATGACGGGCCCTCTGCCAAGAAAAAGCTCCCAAAATCATCACAATGGGAGCAATTTGAGGGGGATAAGCAAAATCATAAATGCGTTGCGTTTCCGGCAGTCCGTAACTCATTTGGTCAGCCACAAAAGGACTATAAGCATTCAAGCCTGCTAACCAAGCCCGTCCGGCCACATACAAAAAACGCATATCGTATTGGCGACCAAAAGGCCCACCTCGGCCAAAGCCAATCACACCAAATCCCACAATGAACACCAGACTGGCAATTAGCACAAACCATCGACACGCAGGATGACGAAATACCGATTTAATCCAAAAAAGCATAAGTGGTTGATGACCTGGGATGATTTTAGGTGATGGTGTAGATGCTCAAACCCTCAATTTTAATGACTGACCGCCACAGCGGAATAGGTTGATTGGGTCAATTGGGCGATCGCGATTGCGTAGTTTCACGCAACTACATCTTATTATCATATTATCGAGTTTTCAATTCGGTATGAATCGTACTGTGGGGAAATGATAAGCTGCATCTTGGGGGCGATCGCTTTGAATCTGTGCGAGTAAAGAACCAAGATGCTCAGGATTAGTCTGTTGTAGCGACTCTAACAGGGTAAAACTTTCTTCTAGCAACTGCTCGACATCAATTGTGGCGTAACGGGGTTGATAGTCGTATAAACGGCGGGTTCCTTCTCCGAGTAGCGTTACTGCCCCCTGCCAATTCAAATTACCCAGATGATAGCAAGCGACAGCGACCTGAAGTAAACCCTGATAAAAACGGCGGTCAGGCTCTGTAGAATCCATCCACAGAGCCTCTAAGGTATCGTGACAGGCGTAAAACTCCTGCTGATTAAATTCAGCAATACCTTGTTGTAAAGCGGTTGGCAGCATTGCCATTAACCACCCATCGATTCGCGTACTTTCACAATTTCTTCGATCTCGATTTCTTGTTGCTCTCCGGCAAATTCATTGTCCGGTGTAATAAATAACATACAGTGGCATTCTTTGCGTTCCCGCATGGGGACACAAGGACAATTCCAGTAGCTATTTTTGACCTCTGCTTCTTTATCTTCGTAATGACGACAGGGGCAAAGGGGCGATCCTAATTCGTCTTTGTGACGCGCTAACCCTTCAATCACCACCGCCGTTACCGAAGGATCGACACAGAAATAAGTATCGGTTTGCTGGGCATAACGCTCGGAAAACCGACGCATGGCTTCTAGGGTTTTCTTGTCTTTTGTGTCTTGGGGAGTAGCTGACATTTATTAAACTAATTGCATTCTTAAGTTCACGTTTATTGTACCGCAAGGTCAAGAAGGCTCGATCGGGACTTTCCGAGGAGAACCGCGATTGCTTCCAATTATCCGAGTTAAGCTTCCCCCCTCCCTTCAACTCATTACAACTGTTCTGTCGGAAAAGCCCCCGGTTGTACGGTCAATTCGACCTGACGGCCATTGCGCCAAACTTCTACGAGCAAATCTGCGCCAATGGTACTGCGTTCGACTTCTTGCTGCACATCCGCCGTATTTTGTACCGTTTGATTGCCCACTGTGAGAATAATATCTCCCGCGAGAAAGCCCGCGCTATCAGCCGGAGAATTGGGAACCACCCGCATAACTAAAACCCCTTGTTCCCGTTCGACTTTAAAAGGAACATCAGCGCTACTGTTAATACTTTGTTTTAATTCTGGGTTTAAATCCACCATCTGAATCCCCACATAAGGATGCTCTACCCGTCCTTTGGTGGCCAATTGACCCGCCACTCGTTCGGCGGTTTCGATGGGGATAGCAAAGCCTAATCCTTGCGCGTCTGCCCGAATTGCGGTGTTGATGCCAATCACTTCTCCTTGGGCGTTGAGCAACGGGCCGCCGGAGTTGCCGGGGTTAATGGCCGCATCGGTTTGGATGAAGCTGACGCGCTTATCGGGTACACCCACCTGACGACTCGAACGACCCAAAGCGCTGATAATGCCGACGGTAACGGTATTATCGAGGCCGAGGGGATTACCGATCGCGATCGCCCATTCCCCCGGAATCAGATCGTCAGATTTGCCGAGATTCACCACCGGGAGATTATCGGCGTTAATTTTAATCACCGCCACATCGGTCACTTCATCGGCCCCTAAAACTTCCCCTTCGTACTCTCGGCCATCTTTGAGAACCACGGTGACAATATCAGAATCTTCGACAACGTGAGCGTTGGTGACAATACGACCGTCGCTGCTGAGGATAAAGCCTGACCCAGTACCATTTTGCACGCGACGACGCGACGGTTGCGGCGCTTCGCTGTTGCCAAAAAAGCGACGAAATAAAGGATTTCTAAATTCGGCGGAGGGGACTTGGGAAACACTCCGGGCCGCATCAATGCGAACTACCGCCGGGCCAACTTTTTGCACCGCTTCAGCGATAAAGTTCAAACGAGCTTCGGGAACAGGCGCGGTTTCGAGGGGCAGTTGGGGAGGTAGTGCTGCGGGGGTAACATCTGGATAATCAAGGGGGGTAGGTTGAGGTTCAGTTACTTGTATATAACGACTGGCCACAATCCCTGCACCTCCCCCTAATATCAACAGACTGAGGTATAAGCCTAGCTGTTTAACCGATCTAATCATTATTTTTCTACGCTCGACAGCACTACTAACCATTATCCCTACACTTTCACAAAAAAGTACAAGGAACAGCAGGATTTTTTGAGTCATCTCAAAAATTGGCTAGGGGGGCGATGGGGACGCGATCGCCTGCCATTCTGCTGTAGTCAGGGGTTGCGCTTGCAAGTTCACCCCAAAATCAGCACAAGCGGCGGTGGTTAAGGCGGTAATGATTTCTTGAATATGGCTTTCGGGATTGTCGTTCCAGGGTAAAGTGGGGGGGTGGAGGGGTTCGCTAAAGATGCGTTGGTAGAGGTCGCGATCGCCCCCAATTTGCATCGATCCATGTTGTAATATTGCGCTCCCCCGCCGCAGTTGAGCGCTGCCAATCAGTTTGCAGTGGTCATCGGTGACGAGATCGGCAGATGTCGCAGTTCCGAAACAGTTGGGGTTGTGAATATAGCCCCGTTTGGCTGTGCCGTAATGCAGATTTACCCCCAAACTGCGCCACCCGTCGATCAAAAATTGGCATAACTCTTGATAAATGCGCGATCGCGTCCCCGTCATTCCCGAAGTAATCACCGCATAAGTTAAATCCCCTTGATGCAGTACCGCCCTTCCCCCCGTCGGACGGCGCACAATATCCAGGGGTTGCCCTTGATAAGTTATCTTGTCCCACGCCGCCGGATATTGGCGCTGATGATAACCTAACGACAGGGCAGCAGGTCGCCAGGTATAAAAGCGCAAACAGGGCGGTTGCAAGCCATTCCGGTGCTGTTCCAGTAGCCAGTTGTCCACCGCCATCTGCACCTGTCCCGACGCAGCAAAACAGGGAATTAAGCGCCACATTGGTTATTGGTTATTGGTTATTGGTTATTGGTTATTGGTTGTTTGTACCGTTTTCCCTAAATCCCTTAATTGGTAATTGGTAATTGGTAATTGGTCATTGGTCATTGGTCATTGGTCATTGCTGAAAACCAGCCAATTTCAAACTAAGACCCGCCATAAGCCTCTTTGAAGTCCTCATCATTATCATCCGCGATCGTCGCAACGAGGGTAATAGCCCGCGAAATTTCTCCAGGAGACAACTCAGCCACAGTACGCTGACAAGTCACCACCACTTGATTATTGACAATCGCAAAACAGGTTTCGTAGGTGTTATCCCAGTTCATTTCCAGTAACTTCCGCATCAGTTCGTTTTCTTTTTCGGCAGGAAGTTGTAGGAAAGTTGCCCAGACGGTGAACATATCATCTTCGGTTTCCCCGGTAATCTGCACAAAGACTTCTACCGAACCGTATTGGAACTTCCAGAGAGTAGACCCTTCGCTGCGGTTGACCATCGCCGTGTCTTCCATATCCAGGCTAGAGATAACGGTTTCGATGGTTTCGCTGTGGGTGCTTTGGCTGTCGATGAGGTCATCCGCGATCGCTTGATCTTGTCTATTTTGTTCGGCGGTGGTTTCAGGATTTTGAGTGGTCATAATCTTAAGACTCCATTGCTGCTATCCAGTTTGTCTTTAGTATGCCTCATGTTGTGGGCAGAGCGTAGGGGAGGTTATTAACGTATCCTACTGACGTGGTAAGCCTTTGACCTTGAGGTTAAGTTTTTCCAGACAGAACATAGAGATCGATATCAAGTTCTGCATTTAATTCAGCGAGTTTTTGAGTAATCTCTTTATCTAGGTGAATGATGGGTATGGGTTGCTCGCTGTCATTATAGATATAGATAGCGCATTCTATTTCTGTGTAATATTGATTCCCTAGATCAACCAAAAGATGCCATTTTTCTTTGACTTGCTCGAAAATAGATTCGATATGCTTGGCGAGATCGAGTGAATCGTCGCTTAAAGATTTTAAGCTCCAATGATTATCTTTATATTGGTAATTGGGATTTCCTTTTGGGATGATTGGTTGTCCCTTTTTACGGATTTTTGATGGTATTATTCCCAGCAAAGCCGTTATTTCTTCAGGTTCAAAATCAAAACCCGAAATTGTCAAATAAACTGAAATTTTATTAAACATTTGTCTAGAAAAATTGACCTAAAAATAGCATTTTTAATCGATATTCTTAGGATACAATTATTCAGAAAAAATAGCAGTAAAGCGCGATCGCTATCGTAATTCTTTTTCGGTTAACCAGGTATTCAACCAAACTGTATTTTCTGCCGCTAGTGCGGGGACTGGCTCTTGTTGACAATCGATTTCTAGATCGTAACTGGCTCGATCGTAAATATTATTCAATAATAACTGCAAATCGACCAATGGTTCGTTATCTCCAGGCTTCAATGGTAAGGGAAATGCAGGAATAGCATCGGGCAAATTAAATGAATATAAATCTGCTTTGGGGCGACGGTTGCCGCGACTAACTAAAATGCGATAATGAGTTTCTCTATTGTTGGGATAAACTGGCAGAGGTTGTCCTTTTCGTAGTAAGTCAATTTCGACTAAATGGGTGGAACTGCCTAACACTTCATTGCGTTTATCTTCATATTTTTCGCGTCCTTTCCCAGGGCGTTTGTTAACCGGAGAAAGTATTTCAATCGCGGTTACAACTTCACGGGTAGCAACTTCTCTTACTTCTAAATAACCTTGTTTAATTGTTATTGGTACTGGAACTTCTACGGTTTGGGGATGAGTTGGAGATTGGGTAACTGCAATGCTAGTTTGTTCGGGTTGAGTTGTGGCTTTTGAACCTTTAACAATTAAATCGGGAATACCCACCAGTAAAGATTCTTCTCCTGTGGTTTCATACATCCGCACTTCCACCGCGACTCGGTATTTAGGACGCAGTTGGGGAGAGAGTAATCTAGCTATTTCAATAATTAGCCAGTGATGGACTCCCGGCCACATTTCTGGATGTTCGAGGTAGGGGTTCATCCCTGGAAATGGATTCGGCATCAGATTATTTCCTGTAACATTAAAGCTTTACTTAATTATGACTCAAAACCAAGTTGGGCAATTTCTACTTTTTGGGGAATTGCTTGAGGATGATTTTTAAGTTTTCAGCAAGGGTATAGTAATTCTAAATAAGAACCGACAGCCCGCCCGCAGATTAAAATCTGGGGAACCAACAAGAACAAAGTCCGTTTTCACGGACTGAGCCAATTGAGTTAATGTGCGGAACTTAATTGAAATGACTATAGGAATACAGTATAGCAACCGTCAAAGTAGTTAGGACACCGCTATCAAGTCTTAAAAAATAAGCCCCTCTCTCAATTTGGGAGAGGGGTTGGGGTGAGGGTAAACCCCACCTCAAATGTCCTAACCATTATGCTTGCTGCTATAGCAAAAGAAAGTAGCGGCGTGACAACTCTGAAATGGCGGGTTACGAACCCACAACACGTTTTTGCCGCAAAATGCCGTATTTCGGCGCAAAAACCATCGCCGCCACGAAAAACAGGGTTAATAACACCACGATCGCGCCCCCGGTAGAAACATCAAAGTGATAGCTCGCATAAGTACCGAGAACGCAAGCCGAAACGCTACTAATTGCCGAGATAACGAGCATATAATCGAAGCGATCGCTCAGTAAATAAGCAATAGAACCGGGAGTCACCAGCAACGAAATGACCATAATAATGCCAGTAGTTTGCAACGCCGCAACCACAGTCAAAGCCAGCACCGACAGTAAAGTATAGTACATGACTTGGGTATTGAGGCCGATCGCCTTGGCGTGATTGGGGTCAAAGCAAAACAAGAGTAAATCTCGACGACGCAGCAAAATCACAATTAAGGTAGTACAGCCTGCAATCAGGGTTTGAATAATATCCCCGGTAGAAATGCCCAAAACATTCCCAAATAAAATATGAAATAAATCGATGTTACTGGGAATTTTCGTGACTAAAACCAAGCCCAAAGCGAAAAATCCCGTGAAAATCACCCCAATTACCGCATCTTCTTTCAAACGGGTATTAGATTTAACATAACCGATCGCCACAGTTGCCCCAAAGCCAAACACAAACGCCCCAATCGCAAAGGGAATATTGAGCGCATAAGCCACGACAACACCGGGGACAACCGCGTGAGAAATCGCATCTCCCATCAAAGACCAACCCTTGAGGGTGATGTAACAAGATAATACCGCACACACCAAGCCCACAAAGGCACTCACCCAAATCGCTTTGACCAGAAAACCGTATTGCAACGGTTCAACAATCCAATTCCAAACCACCATTACGCATCTACCTCGGAGTTTTGAAACGCTAGGGAAGTCATCGGTAAGCCCCCAAACGTCATCGTCAGGTTTTCCTGGGTAAAGGTTTCGGCGGTTGTACCCGAAGCGAGAACCGTTTGATTGAGGAAGATGGTGCGATCGCAAAAGGTCGAAATCGAAGCCAAATCGTGAGTTGAAATCAAAATCGTGTGATTTTCAGCCCGCAACTGTAACAGCAAGTCAATCATCTGCTTTTCCGTCTTGATATCTACCCCGGTAAACGGTTCATCGAGTAGAATGATTTGACCTTCCTGGGCCAATGCCCTCGCCAGAAACGCCCGTTTTTTCTGCCCTCCTGATAACTCCCCAATTTGGCGATCGCGAAACTCCACCATTCCCACTTTCTCCAAGCTTTCCATCACCAAACGGCGGTCTTTTGCCCCTGGAATCCGCAGAAAATTCATATAGCCATAACGCCCCATCATCACCACATCAAACACGCTAATCGGGAAATTCCAGTCCACCTCGTCCGATTGGGGAACATAAGCCATCAGTTGCTTTTTCTGGGCTTTCTCCACCGTCAAACCGCCAATTTTCACGTTACCTTCATTAGGAGATAAAAAGCCCATAATCGCCTTAAACAGCGTTGATTTTCCGCCCCCATTCGGCCCCACCAAAGCGGTAATTGTACCGGGTTCAACCGCACAACTAGCGTTGTATAAAGCGAGTTTGGCGTTGCTATAGGTGACGCTGAGGTTATCTACTGTAATGGGTATCATTGGTTATTTGTTATTTGTTATTTGTTATTTGTTATTCGTTAGTAGTAAGGGCTTTAGCCCTTATTAGTTATTGGTTATTGGTTATTGGTTATTGGTTATTGGTTGTTTGACCACTCATAATTCAAAATTCCACATTCCCTAATTGGTTATTGGTAATTGGTTGTTGGAAAATCCTCTAATTTTGCATTATTAATTATTAATTATTAATTATTAATTGTAAATTGTTAATTATTAATTGTAAATTGTTAATTGTACATTGTAAATTGTACATTGTTAATTGTTCTTACTTCCTGCCAGCAAACCATTCGTAATCACGCGAGCATCATATTCAAGTAAATCTATAAAAGTCGGAACCGGCCCTTCCTCTGTCGAAAGGGAATCTACATACAAATTGCCGCCAAATCTAGCCCCCGTGGTTTTCGCCACTTGTTTTTGGCCTTCGTCACTGACGGTACTTTCACAGAAAATCGTCGGGACATCGTTGGTTTTCACCTGTTCGATGACTTGCTGCACTTGTTTGGGGGTAAATTGTCGTTCGGCGTTAATCGGCCACATATAGATTTCTTGCAAATCGTAGTCCCTAGCCAGATAAGAAAACGCCCCTTCGCAACTGACGAGATAACGCTGACGTTCGGGCAGTTGAGTCAAATCTTCTTGGAGTTGCTGGTCGATTTCTCGCAGTTGTTCGCTGTAGGCTGCGGCGTTGGCGTTGTAGGTGTCGGCGTTGTCGGGGTCAAGTTCCACAAACGCTTGCCGGATGTTTTCGACGTAAATTAAGGCATTTTGGGGGGACATCCAGGCGTGAGGGTTGGGTTTGTCGCTATATGGCCCTGACGCAATGGGGATGGGTTCGATTCCTTCTGTTAAAAGGGCAGAGGGGACATCTTCGAGATTACCCAGGAATTGTTTAAACCAACGTTCTAAATTCATGCCGTTGTATAGGATGAGGTCGGCTTCTTGGGCTTTCACGATGTCGCTGGGGGTGGGTTCGTAACCGTGGATTTCTGCGCCAATGCGCGTGATAGACTCGACAATGAGTTTATCTCCGGCGACGTTTTGCGCCATATCTGCCAAGACGGTGAAGGTGGTTAGGACTTTCTTTTTGCCTTCGGTGTTGGCTGCGACATCGCTTGTGGTGGTGTCGGGGTTGTTGTTGGGAGGGGTAGCGGTGGGTTGGCTACAGCTTGTTAACCCCAGGCTGAGGGCTAAACCCAAGGGAATTACAAGGTTTCGGGCAATGATGGCCGGAGTCATGGCGGTGTCAATCAGTTTTCTTTCATTATTGTTTCATATTTTTATCATAATTGCATAGTTTAGCTGTAGTAAGCCCTTTAGGGCTTATTCCGTTTGATTGACCGACAGAATGCTCTTTATAAATATCATTGATGGACTGGAGAAAGCATCTGGCTATGTTCAGATGTCCACGCGATCGCGCCTCCTCAGAAGGTGATAGAATGGCGACACAATTTTGGTTCTAGTGGGGAACAGCCGCTAGAGGTAACGGGGAAAGTTCGGTGTAAATCCGGCGCTGTCCCGCAACTGTGAGGAAAGGTGTAACGCTTTCTGAGTCAGAATGCCCGCCAAAAAGACTACCTGTTCTTTAGTCATCTGCGAGGTACGGATGAGGGTTGATTTAATATTTTTGTCTGATGTCCTGAGTCTTGGGTCATTCGCCATTCGCAAGCTAAGAACAGACCATAAAGGACAATAAAAAATGAACAAAAAATCCCGCCGCTTGAGCTTGCTGGCTATGGCAGGTTTGAGCTTATACTGGGTTATTGGTGCGGCCCGTCCTGCCCAGGCGATGCACATTATGGAAGGGTTTTTACCTGTGGGTTGGGCGGTATTTTGGTGGATGGTGGCGTTGCCGTTTTTTGTTTGGGGAGTGCGATCGCTCGCGCAAATTACCCAACAAAATCCTAACCTAAAGTTATTACTAGGGTTAGCTGGGGCGTTTAGTTTTGTGCTGTCGGCGTTGAAAATTCCCTCGGTAACCGGGAGTTGTTCTCATCCCACCGGGACGGGCTTGGGGGCGGTTTTGTTTGGCCCTGGGGTGATGACGGTGTTGGGCAGTTTGGTATTGGTATTTCAGTCGGTGTTATTAGCCCACGGAGGCATCACCACATTGGGCGCAAATGCCTTCTCTATGGCGATTGTCGGCCCTTGGGTGGCTTGGGGGGTCTATCGTCTGTTTGAAAGCCGCCAGCAGCACAAAATTGGTATCTTTTTGGCTGCGGCTTTGGGCAATTTCGTTACTTATTTGGTGACTTCGATTCAGTTGGCTTTGGCGTTTCCGGCGGCGACAGGAGGGGTGATGGCTTCTTTTGGTAAGTTTGCGGGGATTTTCGCTTTAACCCAGGTTCCCTTGGCGATTAGCGAGGGTTTACTGACGATTTTGGTGTGGAATTGGCTGCAAGCTTACGCCCAACCGGAGTTACAAACGTTGAAAAGTATAAAAGGACAAGAGGTGGTGCAATCGTGAAACAAAATACACCGAAGTTGGGCAACTGGGGTTTAGTGTTTATGGTTGGGGCGTTGATCGTTGCACCGATTATTTTTGTAAAAGGGGAATTTGGTGGGGCTGACGGGGAAGCCCAAGAAGCGATTACCGAAATTGAACCCCAATATCAACCCTGGTTTAATCCGGTATTTGAACCCCCTAGCGGCGAAATTGAAAGCTTGCTGTTTGTGTCGCAAGCGGCGTTGGGGGCGGGTTTGATGGGTTATGTCATTGGCTTGTATAAGGGACGGACGCAAACCAAACCGTCTGATTCAGACAAGCCCTAATGCACCATCAAATTGATAGTCTGGCTTATACGAATCAGTTGCGATCGCTCCCTCCTTCTCATAAAGTGGGTTTTGCGATCGCGCTGTTTATTTTAGGTTTTGTAAGCCCGATGGGAGTACAAGGGGCGATCGCGCTTTGGCTGGCAATTTGGATTATTTTATATGCTGGTATCCCCGCTAAAATTTACGGTCAATTATTATTAATTCCCTTGACTTTTTGGCTGTTAAGTGTTCCTGCTTTGATACTAGGAGTTAGTTTTTCAGGGAATGTTAACCCGGTTGATATTGCTTGGGGTTCGCGCTATTTCTACCTCAGTCAGCAAGGCATTACTCAAGCCCAAACGGTTTTGATGCGGGCGATCGCGTTGAGTTCTTGTTTATATTTTGTCCTCTTAACCACCCCCTTTGCAGACATCCTCAATTTACTCAAAGCTTGGCGTTTCCCTACTATTATTATCGAGCTTTTGGCCTTGATGTATCGCTTTATTTTCGTCCTCACTGATACGGTTTTAGAACTCGTCACCGCCCAAAAGTCCCGTTTAGGCTATCGTAATCGGCGATCGCAGTTCCGCAGTTTAGGGATTATTATTTCCCAGTTATTATGGCGCACTTTAGAAAATTATCGCGCTTGTTCTTTGGGGCTAATTTCGCGAGGATTTAATGGGGAATTGCGTTTTTGGTCGGATCGGCAATATCAAGCCAATCCTCGTTATATGGTAGAGGCGATCGCGGGTTATTTTGTATTATTATTACTTGCTATTTTCCCTTATGTCGATAAATTATAAGCACCTACACAGAACTATTTACCTATTCTTTTTAGCTGTAATCGTTGTCAAACAAAGGTTTCATGATTTTAAAATGGGTAATTAATTTTATGCAAGAGCTTAGTTTATCTCGCTAACCCGCCCACGGATTAAAATCCGGGGAACCAATAAAACAAAGTCCGTTTTCACGGAATAGAAAATAACTAGGATTAAGTACAACAAATAACAAATAACAAATAACAAATAACAAATAACAAACAACAAATGCTTGAATTTGACAACATTGAATATACCTATCCTTGCAATACAACTCCTGCGATTAAAAACTTAAGTTGGCAAATTCCAGTAGGACGACGTTGTGCATTAATTGGTCGGAATGGTTGCGGTAAAACAACGTTGTTTCGTTTAGCAAATGGTTTGTATCAGCCGCAAAAAGGCGTAATTCGCTATCAAGGCAAGCCTTTACGTTATAATCGTAAATCTTTAAGCGATCTACGGCAAAAGGTGGGGTTAGTGTTTCAAAATCCCGAACAGCAACTTGTCGCAACTACAGTAATTGAAGATATTTCCTACGGTTTGTGTAATCTGGGAGTGAGTGAAGGGGAAATGCGCGATCGCGTCCGTGCAACCCTAGCTGATTTCGATTTAGAAGATTTAGCCCATACCCCCATAAATTACCTGAGTTTAGGGCAGAAAAAGCGGGTTTCGATTGCCGATGTGATGGTACTTGCGCCCCAATTACTTTTACTCGATGAACCTACCGCTTACCTCGACCCGTATCAAGTGCGGCAACTGCGACGAATGCTGAACCAAATCGAGAAAAAAGGAACCACGATCGCGATCGCGACTCACAACCTCGATTTTGTCTATGCTTGGGCGAATTGGGTCTGTGTGGTAGATCGAGGTCAAATTGTGGCTGAAGACACCCCAGAGGGCATTTTCCGGCGGTCTGAGGTGGTCGAAGGCTTGGGGTTGGGTTGTCCTTTAGCCATGAGCATTCTCGAAGCGTTGCATCACGACACACCCACCGAACAAGCCCTCAAGGATGCGTTGTTTTTCCAAGGCAAATTAGACTAAAACCCCGGTTTTTTGAAAAAACCAGGGTTTTGTCTGTAATCCTAAATTTACCAAGGATAGAGGAGAGGGGTTAACGATAAGCCAAAATTAGTGATTTTTCGGCTAAAAATTACTCTAGCAGCGTAAAAGAATCCAAAAAGCGGTCAATTTCACCAGCGATCGCGTCTTCTGGTGTTGACGCACCTCCCATTACAAAATATAAATACAAATCAGAATTAACCCAATATACCCGAATTTTCTGGTAACCTTCTGGTGTTTGTAATTCGAGTTCTTTGCCTTGATAACCGTCAAGTTCAATATCCCGTTCGCTCAACACTTCATTATCTTGCACAACGCTATTGCGAGCCGAAGTTAGTATCCCTGCGGTAATTTCTGCTTCAGGCATAAATACCCTCGTATCTTCAATGATCGGAAAGTGCTGATACGCTACGAAATAGCCTGAATCGAGGTCTTCGGGTTCAAAGGTTACTTTCCCCGACTCTCCAGTGTCCCATATCTCTTTATCGGGATCCTCGTCCATACTGGTGGCTTCTTCGATGGTTTCGGTGGGTGTTCCCGGAAAAGCCGCACTAAAACCGCCAGTTTCAGACACAAAGGTTTCCCAGTCTTCGGTTTCCATCTCTGCTGGCTGCATTTGGGCTGTGGCGGATTGAGCGAAAATGGGGGTTGTCCCTAATACTACCGGAGACGCGATCGCGAGTAATCCCCATAAAGCCACACTTCGCGTTGTTTTAGAAAAAATTTGCATCATTTGTTGTAAAAGTAACAGTTTTGAGTGTTCAACCATTAGCTTCACCCTTAATACTGGGTTTGCGGAATTCACCAGTAAACTCCTCATCCGGGGGAGAGGAGTTAAGATGAGCCAAAATTAGTGATTTTTAGGCTAATAAATTACTCTAGCAGCGTAAAAGAATCCAAAAAACGGTCAATTTCACCGGATATCGCCCCCTCTTGTGTTGGCGCACCTCCAATCACAATGTATACGCGACTATTAACCCAGTAAATTCGAGCTTTTACATAACCTTCGGGTATTTGCATTTCGAGTTCTTTGCCTTGATAACCGTCAAGTTCAATATCCCGTTCGCTCAAAAGTTCATTATCTTGAACCATACCATCGCGAGCCGCAGTTAGCATCTCTGCTGTAATTTCTTCTTCAGGCATAAACAGCCTCATCGCTTCAACGATTGGAAGATTCTGATACGCTACAAAATAGCCTGAGTCTGGGTCTTCCCGTTCCAGGGATACTTCCCCCGCATCCCCCATGTTCGTTATCGTTTCACCGGGATTCTCCCCCTCCTCCAGACTGGCTTCTTCGATGGTTTCGGTGGGAGTTCCCGGGAAAGCCGCACTAAAACCGCCCGCTTCAGACACAAAGGTTTCCCAGTCTTCGGTTTCCATCTCTGCTGGCTGCATTTGGGCTGTAGCAGGGAAAGGTGTTGTCCCTAATACTACCGGAGACGCGATCGCGAGTAATCCCCATAAAGCCATACTTCGCGTTGTTTTAGAAAAAATTGGCATCATTGATTGTAAAAATAACAGTTTTGAGTGTTCAACCATTAGCTTCACCGTCTCGCACTTCATTTACCAAAAATCCTGGGTCTAAAGCCCCGTCCTTAAAGGACGGCTTTGTGCTAAACTGTCAACTAAGTACGGTCGGGCAGATCGGAACAATGCTCGTCGAGGGTAAAGAGATCGGGGCTAATGCTTCGGTATCAGCTAGACTCTCCCAATGAAGCGAGAATCCCCGCTCCTTAAGGACGGGGAGTTGTCAAGAACAATCTATAAATTAAAACCCCGGTTTTTCCGAAAAACCAGGGTTTTGTCGTTGTAATCTTAAATTAAGACCATTGTAAGGTGCGTTATCAACGCACCCTACGCGGTTAATCATTCATTCACCAATGACCAAGGACAAAGAACAAAGGACTAACCCACAGGCTTACGCGCAATCCAATACTTGCTCATAAAGTGATTTTGCGTCTCAATATTGTCAAAGCCTGCCGTTTCTAAACGCTCGTTGAGGTCATCGGTGACATAGTGACGATAATACGGCTCATGGAACATCGTCGGGAAGTTTTCCATAATCGGCTCAAAATCTGGGTACTCGAACGCCTGAATCGAGTCGCAGATGACGAAAGTGCCGCCGGGCTTCGTGACTCGGAAAGCTTCGTTAATCACCGCTTGACGGGCTTGAGGGGGCAACTCATGGAACAAAAAGACGCAGCTTGTCCCGTGAAAATAACCATCCGAGTAAGGCAACTCCTCGGCGTTGGCTTGTAGGAGTTGGGGCAGAGTTCCAGGAATGGCAGATAAGATTTGGTTGGCTTTGCGTAAATAAGCCGGAGACAAGTCTGTACCAAACAAGGAGGCTTTGGGGAAAGCAGCCCGGAGGTTGCGTAAAGCCATCCCGGTACCGCAAGCAATATCTAAAATGCGGGTTTGTTGGGGCGCTACATCGCTAAATACCTCTAAACCCTGTTTGAGAGGAGGGATAATTCTGCGCCGCATGGCATTGGCTGAACCGTTAAAGACGATTTCAACCTGCAAGTCGTATAAGTCTGCCGATTGGTCGCTGAGGTAGCCGTTGGTTTGATGGTGGAAGTTTTGCAGATAGTAGCTGGGATAGCCTTCGCGGTCGATGGTTTGGTCGAAGTCTTGGTATTTTTTATCGCGCAAGCGTTGCCAGATTTTCGGCATATCCAGCCAAATTTGCGAATAGTTCACTAAAACGTCGGGCAAATCGTTTTCAAACAAGACGCTATGGGGATAGTAGCCTTTTTGCGCGTCTTCCCAATCTGTTTCCAGGATGTCGTTATTCATTTTTTGAATTTTGAACAACATCTCCTGGGGTAAGGGATTCAGGGGTTTGGGAGAAGGCGGTGTCGCCAGCTTGGTTAATTCGGTGCTGGCGGTTTTATGGGCAAGGCTACAAATCCCTTTGACTTGCTGCAAGGCTTGGTAGGTGGTTTTGCCGATTTCTTCGGCAAAGGGGAAAATAGAATCGAGTTGGGGTGTAAATTGCATGAGAACAAAAGTCAGAAATACAACGCTGTCTACGACATTAAAATTTGTTGCGTTTTATTAAGTTGGTTAAAGATAAATTATAGCGATTGTGAGAAAAAGAAGTGCAAAAAAAGCGCTACTCCCCTCAAGTAGCAGCGCTTTTTTTGATTCAGGTAGTCGTCAGGAATCTGACCGACTTTATGCGTCGTAGTAGAGGGAGAACTCGTAAGGATGCGGACGCAGGCGCATGGGGTTGATTTCGGTGTCGAGTTTGTACGAAATCCAGTTATTGATGAAGTCTTCGGTAAAGACTCCGCCTTCGGTTAAGAATGCGTGGTCGTTTTGCAGGGCTTCGAGGGCATCTTCGAGAGAACCGGGGGTGCTGGGGATTTTGCTCAGTTCTTCGGGGCTGAGGTCGTAGATATCCACATCGAGGGCTTCACCGGGGTCGATTTCGTTTTTGATACCGTCGATACCTGCACACAACATGGCCGCAAAGGCTAAGTAGGGGTTGCAGGTCGCGTCGGGACAACGGAATTCGAGGCGCTTGGCTTTCGGGCTGGGGCCAGAAAGGGGAATACGAATGGAGGCAGAACGATTACCTTGGGAGTAAGCCAAGTTGACCGGGGCTTCAAAACCCGGAACTAACCGCTTGTAGGAGTTGGTGCTGGGGTTGGTTAAAGCGAGTAATGCGGGGGCGTGTTTGAGAATGCCGCCGATGTAGTTCAGGGCCATTTGGCTGAGGTTGGCGTAACCGTCACCCCAGAACAAGGGTTCGCCGTTTTTCCAGATGGATTGGTGGGTGTGCATCCCGGAACCGTTGTCGTTAAACAAGGGTTTGGGCATGAAGGTGGCAGATTTGCCGTATTTTTTGGCGACGTTTTTGACAACGTATTTGTAGATCATTTGGTTGTCGGCGGCTTCGATGAGGGTGGCAAAGCGCATACCGAGTTCGTTTTGACCGCCTGTGGCGACTTCGTGGTGATGTTTTTCGATGGGAACGCCACATTTGGCCATCGTTAACAACATCTCTGTGCGTATGTCTTGGAGGGTGTCGGTGGGGGCGACGGGGAAGTAACCTTCTTTGTAGCCGGGTTTGTAGCCGAGGTTGCCCCCTGCTTCTTCGCGACCGGAGTTCCAGCGACCTTCGACGCTATCGACGTAGTAGAAGCCTTGGCTTTCGGTTTGGTCGAAGCGCACATCGTCAAAGATGAAGAATTCGGCTTCGGGCCCGAAGAAGGCGGTATCGCCAATGCCACTGTTGTTGAGGTAGTCTAAGGCTCTTTGGGCGATGCTGCGGGGGTCGCGGCTGTACCATTCTCCGGTACGCGGCTCTTTGATGCTACAGATCATGCTGAGGGTTTTTTCCTTATAAAAAGGATCGATCCAAGCGGTGCTAGGATCGGGAACCATTGACATATCTGATTCGTTGATGGCTTTCCAACCGCGAATACTGGAGCCGTCAAAGGCTACGCCGTCGGTGAAGGATTCTTCCTCAATTTGATCTTGATAAAAGGAGCAGTGTTGCCAGATACCCGGCATATCAATAAATTTTAAGTCGATGATTTCGATGCCTTCATCTTGAACCATCTTTAAGACTTCTGCTGGAGTCTTCGCCATAAATAAATCCTCGGTTATGCTTAGTCTAATCTCGAATCATCCTAGAGACAGAGCAAGGGATTTTTTGTATCTTGTGATACAGAATCCGGGGGTTTGGCTTTTTGTTAATATTTGCTGCGATCGCGACGGGAAAAATGTATTATTTGTGACAGAAAAGACGCGATCGCGGGGGGATTTGTGAAGAAATGTATCAAAAAAGGCGCGATCGCGAGGTTGCTTTTTAAGATTCAAGGGCGATTGAGCGAGGGTTATGGGATGATGGTTGAGGAAAGCTATTGCTAGGGCTTCAAACACGAAAACCTAGTCCACAAACAGTTGTTGTTTGAGAGCGCTATTTATTTATGAAAGACGCGATTACAAGCTTAATTAGAAACTACGATGTTGCAGGTCGTTATCTAGACCGCAACGCCATGGATGACCTCAAGGCTTATTTTGAGTCGGGGAATAACCGAGTGAGGGTGGCGACAATGATTACGGCCAATGCGGCGGCCATTGTCAAAACGGCGGGAACCCAGTTATTTGAGGATGTTCCCGAATTGCTGCGTCCGGGGGGAAATGCTTACACCACTCGGCGTTATTCGGCTTGTTTGCGAGATATGGATTATTATCTGCGCTACGCCAGTTATGCTTTGGTGGCGGCGGATAATGATGTTTTAGACGAACGAGTGTTACAGGGATTGCGGGAAACTTACAATTCCTTGGGTGTTCCCATTGCACCAACGGTACGCGGGATTCAGATTATGAAAGAGGGAATCAAGATTCTGGCGATGGAGTCAGGGATTGAAGATACCAGTTTTGTTGATGGCCCGTTTGACCATATAACTCGCGAGTTGAGTGAGACGGATATCTAGTTGTCTGGGGTGAGATTTCTGGGTCGATCGTAGCAGTAAACACCAATAGTTAGGGCGTTTTTGCTGTTAGCCCTCACCCCAACCCCTTTCCCACGGGAGAGGGGCTTATTTTTTAGGCAGAGATTTATTGTCCTAACTGCTCAGGCGGTTGCTCTAACTCGCGATCGCTTTTTAGGGAAATTTCCAGACTGAGACCCTCAAGAGCAGTAATTTGAAAGTGAATTACTCAGAGTTTGTGCTTATGGGAACCCAACGTCCAAAGGTTCAGGGCTATATTTTACCGGAGTTATACGCCAAGTTTGAAGTCTGGAAACGCCGTCAGGGGATTACCAAAGATTCCCTTGCCCTCAATGAGATTTTACGGGAGTTTTTGACGTTACAAGAGGAAAACATCACCAGCGAGCGTTTCGAGGCATTAGAGGGAAAGTCGATCGCCTGAGCAAGCAAGTGGCGGCCCTTGCTCAGGCGGTTGTCGATCTTCAGTCTACTGAAGAATTTGTGGATGAGTCGCCCCAAAGTATGCAGATTCTAGAGGCGATCGCGGCTCAACAAACGGTAGGATTAGTCGAGACTAATTCCCAACGGTTTTTGGTGGTAGATCGTCCGAGTAATCCTCACGATGAGACGTTTGAGATTATTCCCGACCACGATTCCCCCATCCTGGATGATTCTTTGCCGAGCGATCCGATTTCGGACACTTTGATTCTAGAAGGAAGTGACGAGGAAACGGACTATTTAGAGTAGTGTCGTGCCGCGACACAGCTAAAATGAGGCTTTGGATAGGGTGACGAAGCGCGAAGCGTAACGCACCGAAATGTAGGCATTTTAGGTTTTGGCGATCGCACAATTTAAGGTGTGTCGCGCCACTACTGCCTGACAAAATTTTTCGCGTAGGGGCAGGGTTTCCCCGTCCAATCTCTGCCGAATTGAGAGGGGGAAGAGTTGTGCTGCGACACATCTTAAACGGTGGGTTACGGCGGAGAGCTAGATTGCAGTCATAGCATGAGTTTTAGCCGCCTAACCCACCCTACTGGCGTGAAAACTGCCAATTTTTGCCAAAAACTAGGGTTTTGAACTCAGAATATGATTCGACAGAGTTTGACTCAAAGGTTAGGGTAGAAAAAACGATAATCGGGGAACTGTACAGGATGGGTTCAACACTAAACCCCCTGAAACTTCAACCCCAAATTTAAAGTTATGTTACCCAAAATCAAATATCATCTTTTACTTGCAACTGCATTATCTTTCGCAGCAATTAACACCGTTGAGGTGAAACAATTCACCCCGCAACAGGGCCAATGGTTAACCCTTGATAGCGAAGCCCACGCGAGAAAAAGTGGTGGCCGCAGTGGAGGGGGTTCGTTCAAAAAACGTTCGTCTCCTCCGAGTGGTTCTCGCAATACCAGCCCTTCTCGCAATACCAGCCCCTCTCGCAACACCAGCCCCTCTCGCAATACCAGCCCCTCTCGCAATACCAGCCCATCCAACAACGACAGTTATCGTCGTCGCAACAACTCTGGTGGCAATTCGGTGATTGTTGTTCCCGACAATCGCGGTTCTAGCTACGGTACGAGTAGTTCTGGGGGCAATCCCTGGATAAATTTAGCAGTGGGTTTATTTATCTTTGGTTTACTCGGTCTGGCGATATTTGCGTTCGTCTATAAATTCATGAAAATGTCAGGGGAAGGCAGTGGGGCTGTGGCGGCGGCGGCGCGAGAACGAGATAATGATATTGTGACCATATCCAAGCTACAAGTCGCCCTCATTGCCCCGGCGGACAACTTGCAAACGGAACTCTCTCAAATTAGTCGCAACGCAGACACCGACAGCGACGAGGGCTTGGTTCAACTGCTGCAAGAATCGGCATTAACCCTGCTGCGTCATGAGGAATACTGGACTCATGGGGCTTCAAGTTCGGAAGCTTGCAATATTGCCGACGCAGAAACTAAATTTAATAAGCTACAGTTCCAAGAACGTAGTAAATTTAGTCAAGAAACTCTGGTTAATGTCGGGGGAGACTTGCAAACCAGGGCGATCGCGAAACCGGATGAAGATAACTCTGGTTTACATATCGTTGTGACGCTGCTGTTAGGAAGTGCAGACGATCAGCCGTTATTTGACACGGTACGTTCCCACGATGAGGTAAAAACGGCTTTAGAAACGATGGCATCTTTGCGTTCAGATTATTTGATGACGTTCTATCTTTTGTGGACTCCGCAACAAAAACCAGAGGCGTTAACCTATGACGAAATGCTGACGGAATATACCGAGATGATGCAGTTGTAAGATTATCCCCATCCTCAACGGATGGGGCTTTCGCGTCATTTGTTATTTGTTATTTGTACCTACCCAGGACACCCGAATTTTATTTCAGAAACAATGTCAGCACCTTGGGCTGAGGGTAAGTTCGAGAGGAGTGGGGGATGTAACTCATTGATAATAAATGTAGCGATCGCGTCCCATCAATCAAGGAGAATGATAACGTAAACTTGAGGGGATTGGTTGACAGGACGATAGCTCATGATAGCGATTCCGGGATATCGGATTTTTGACTGTATTTATAGTAACGATCGCACCGTGGTTTATCGCGGGGAAAGAGAGAGCGATCGCGTTAAGGTGATTCTGAAGGGGTTAAATCGGGACTACCCGACTCCGGTTGAAATTAATTCTTATGAAAAGGAATATAATTTACTCTCGTCTCTCCATCAAACGGGGATTATTGAAGCTTACGATCTACATTTTTATCAAAATACGGTTGTTTTAGTTTTAGAAGATATTGGGGGCAAAAGTTTAGAACAGTGGTTACAGGAACGAGAGTTTTCGCTATTAGAGAAAGTCGCGATCGCGATGGGTATAGCCCAAAGCTTGGCTCAAGTTCACAAAGTTGGTTTAATTCACCAAAATGTTAGTCCCAAAAATATTATTTATGCCCCTGAAACGCAACAATTAAAAATTATTGATTTTGAAATTGCCCGTTGGCAAAAAGGTATAAATAAGCAACCTAGACTAACATCACCCCCCTATCTTGAAGGCAATTTAGCTTATATTTCTCCCGAACAAACCCAACGCATTAACCGCGAAATTGACGATCGAACGGACTTTTATGCCCTTGGTGTCACCCTTTATCAATTATTTACCAATCGACTCCCCTTCACCGCAAAAGATGCGATGGAGTGGGTTCATTGCCATTTAGCCAAACAGCCTGTTTCTTTACAAGCAATTGATCCGAGTATTCCCTGGGTTTTAAGCAAAATCGTTTTGAAACTGATGGCTAAAAATCCTGAAGATCGCTATCAAAAAGCCGTCAGTTTGCAGACAGATTTAGAACGATGTTATCAACAACTGCAAACCCAAGGCAAAATTAGTGACTTTTCGTTAGAACAAGAAATCCGGCGCGATCGCGTGGAATTTTCTCAGCAACTTTACGAGCGCGAAAAAGAACTTGAAACCCTACAAACTGCCTTTACTAAAGTAACATCGGGAAGTTGCCAACTTATTTTGATTTCAGGCTATTCGGGTGTAGGTAAAACCCAACTGGTTAACAGCTTTCTGTCCTCGATTACTAATTCTAAGATTTATAGAGCGACGGGAAAATTCGAGCAATATAAACAAAAAATTCCCTATTCCGCCTTACGCCAAGCTCTTAATCACTTAGTTGATAAATTACTAGCAGAAAGTGAAACAAATCTGCAACAATGGCGACAAAAACTGTTAGACGTTTTAAAGCCGAATACTGCTGTTTTAATCGAATTAGTCCCGAAACTCGAACTCATTTTGGGGACGCAACCCGCCGCGATTGATTTACCCCCCGCAGAAGCACAAAACCGTCTGGTTTGGGTGTTTCAAAATTTTATCGAAGTATTTGCTCAACCCGAACATCCCCTAATTTTCTTCTTAGACGATCTCCAATGGGCTGATGTCCCCACCTTGCAATTAATCGCCACCTTAACCCACCAAAACCAAAATACCAGCTTGTTAATCATTGGGGCTTATCGAGACAACGAAATGAACGAGGATTGTTCTGAGTATCAAGTCTTAAAAGCCTTAAACCAGAATGCTGCCACGACTCATATTTCCTTAAAAACCTTAAATAGAGTGACATTATGCCAGTTAATTCAGGATACCCTAGATTGTGCGACGGGGGCGGCGGCGGAACTGGCTGCGGCTGTTTATCATAAAACCCAAGGAAATCCCTTTTTTGTCAAAGAGTTTTTGCGATCGCTCTACGATCGAGGGGATTTAGTTTTTGAAACCCGTCAATCCGGGCAAAATCAATGGCAATGGGATTTAGAAGCCATTAAAACCAGCCAAATTGCCCACAATGTCTTACAGTTGACCCTCAGTAATCTCGAAAACCTCAGTTCTCAAGCCCAAACCATCCTCAAAATTGCGGCTTCCTTGGGAACGACCTTCTCTTTAGATTTAGTAGCCTTGGCTATGAATCAACCTCCCCAAACCTTAGAAGCCGATTTTGCCGATTTAGGTCGCGCTCACCTGATTATTCCCCGTCTAGAAAGCCAAACTGCCTCTGACTACCAATTTAGCCACGATCGCATCCAACAAGCCGCCTACTGTCTGATGACCGATGCCGAAAAACCCCGATTACATCGACAGTTAGGCCGGATATTACAACAACATTACCCCAATCGCCTGTTTGAAATTGTTTATCACCTTAATTGCAGTTTAGCCGGGAACGCAAGCGAAGCCGAAAGACTGGTCATTTTGCAATGCAACTATCAAGCCGGACAACAAGCCCAAGCCCAAGCCGCTTATGAATCCGCCTTGATTTACTACCGTCAAGCCTGCAATCTACTGACTCCTGCCGATTGGCCAGATCGTTACCCCCTTGCCCTAAATAGCCATCTCGCCGTCAGCGAAGCCGCCACCCTATCGGGTCACTTCGAGGAAGTTACAAAAGGCTTGCAGCCGATTTTCCAATACGCAGAGACAGAATTAGACCGTCTCGCTGCGGTGCAGATTCAGATTCGTGCTGCGATCGCGCAAAGTCATTTACAAGACGCGATCGCGATCGCCCTAGCTGCCCTCGAAAACCTAGGAGTCACCTTTCCCCATCCCATCACCCCAGAAGCCCTCGAAACCGCCCTAGCCCAAACTGCCCGACACATCCAAGCGCAATCCTACCGCGAACTACTCGAACGACCCCGACAACCGGATACCCAGCATTTAGTCATCTTAGAATTATTAGCGAATATCTGCGCGGCGGCTTATTTGGCACAACCGGAGTTATTTCCCTTCACCGTCCTCAAAATGGTGAATCTCTCTATTGCTTATGGCAACGCACCCCTATCGCCCTTTGCCTATGCTGCTTATGGCTTGATTTTATGTGGCGTGACGGGGGAAATCGATCGGGGCTATGAAATCGGTCAATTTGCCCTCGAACTCGCCCAAAAACTCAACGCGCAAGCCATTTTAGCCCGAACCCTCTTTGCCATCAAAAACCAAATCGATGTTTGGAAAGTGCATCTGCGTCAAAGCCTCCCGGCATTAAAAGACTGCTATCACATTGGCGTAGAAAACGGCGACTTTGAATTTGCGGGTTATGCCGCCATGTACCACTGCGCTTATCTACTCTGTGTAGGAGAACCCCTCGATCGCGTCCGCGAGAAAATCGATTATTTTAAAGAAGAACTCTGCAAAATCAATCAAACCTTTGCTCAAAATTGGCTGGATTTATGCGCCCAAGTGGTTCTCAACCTCACCAGCGAAGATATCGCAGACCCCACTGATTTAATCCACGGAGAGATTTACACCCCCAGTCACCTTGCCGCCCTCGAAGCTGCCAACGTTCAAACCGGGTTGTTTTTCTTCCATCTCAACCAGTTAATTTATAACTATTGGTTTGACCGCACCGAAGCCGCCCTCGAAAGTAGCGAGATTGCTGCGACGTATCTCGAAGCCATGACCGGATCGGCATTAGTGGCCGTTTACTATTGGTATGATGCCCTGGTTCGGTTGCGAAAATATCCCCAAGCTTCCCCCCCAGAACAAGCCAACCTGATGGCCCGGATTGCTCAAAGCCGCCAAAAACTCCAACATTGGGCAACTCACGCCCCCATGAACTATCAACACAAACTGGATTTAATTGTGGCGGAATCTCATCGAGTGTTAGGAGAACCCCACGAAGCCGCCGAAGCTTACGATCGCGCCCTCACCGAAAGCAAAAATAACCAGTATCTCCACGAAAGCGCCTTGATCTGCGAACTCACCGCCCGTTTTTATCGCGAAATTGGCAAAATGATTATTGCCAAAGCCTATTTTCAAGAAAGCCAGTATTATTACCAACGCTGGGGGGCGGTGAATAAAGTTAGAGACCTAGAACAGCAATTTAACCGCTTTTTTATCCAAGATTTAGAAAAAACCACCCCCAAGCCCCAAAAGCAGCAAAATCAGCAAAACCTAGACTTAAATACCGTTCTCAAAGCCTCCCAAGCCCTATCGAGCGAAATCGTCCTCGACAAACTCTTGGTCAAACTGCTCGAAATTGCCGTAGAAAATGCCGGGGCGCAAATCGGGTATCTGATTATCTGTCAAGACGATGACTTAATCGCCGCCGCCCGCAGTCGTAGCGATCGCGAGAATTCCGTTCCCTGCTGGTTGTCCCTCGCTACCCTCAGCAACTTAGAACTGCCCAAAACCATTATTCACTACGTTGCTCGCTGTCAAGAAACCTTAGTGCTGCAAGACGGAGAGATTGCCGATAATTTTGCCCAAGATGTTTACTGGCAAACCTTCCAACCCCCATCTATTTTCTGTACGCCGATTATCGATCGCGGTCGTTTGGTGGGGATTTTGTATCTCGAAAATCGCTTGATGGCTGGGGCATTTAGTCGCGATCGCCTCGAAGTGCTACAACTGCTGATGTCCCAAGCTGCGATTTCCCTCGAAAATGCCCAACTCTACCGCAACCTCGAACAAGCCAAACAGCAACTCGAAGCCCAAGTGATCGACCGCACCGAGCAACTGCAAACCAGCGAATCTCGCTATCGGGCTATTGTCGAAGACCAAACCGAACTGATTTGTCGCTTTCGCGCTGATGGTACTTTAACCTTTGTGAACGCCATTTATTGCCGTTCTTTGCAACAATCCCCAGAAAATCTACTGGGTCGTAGCTTTTTCCCGTTTTTGAGCGGACGCGATCGCCAAATCCTGATTGAAAATCTGCGCCAACTCACCCCCGAAAACCCCTTATGCAGTAACGAACAGGCGATTACGATTAACAATCGCCCCCGTTGGTATCAATGGATCAATCGCGCCATCTTTGATGCTGCCGGAAACCCCATCGAATATCAAGCCGTGGGGCGCGATATTACCGAGCGCAAACGCATCGAACAAGAATTGCAAAAAAGCCAAAAACGCTACGAACTCGCCACCCAAGCGGCTAAATCCGGGGTTTGGGAGTGGAAACTAGAGGGCGACGAATTTTACATCGACCCCAATATCAAAGCCATCTTAGGCTACAGCGACGCAGAAATCCCCAACGATCTCGAAGTTTGGTCACAATATATACACCCGGAAGACCGCCAAAACGTCTTCGATCTCGCTATTGCCCATGTTGAGGGCAAAATTCCGGCTTTGATCTGCGAACATCGTATGTTTCACAAAGATGGCTCGATTCGCTGGATTTTGGCCCGCGGCCAAGCTTTTCGCGCTGAAAATCAGCAAGTCGTGAGGCTGATTGGTACTGATTTAGACATCACCGCCCAAAAACAAGTCGAACAAGAACTGCAAAAAGCCAAAGAAGCCGCCGACGCAGCCAACCAAGCCAAAAGCCAATTTCTCAACCGCATGAGTCACGAACTCCGCACCCCTCTCAACGCGATTCTGGGCTTTAGTCAACTGCTGCAAAACGAAATTTCACCTCAGCAAAACCTCGTCCACGCCGAATATCTCGGCATTATCAACCGCAGTGGCGAACATTTACTTTCTTTGATTGATGATGTTTTGGATATGGCCAAAATCGAAACCGGGAAAATGACGGTAAATCCGACTCCGGTTGATTTGCATCATTTACTCGATGCGGTTGTCGATTTGTTTCAACTCAAAGCCGCCGCGAAACAATTAACCTTGAAAGCGACGCGATCGCCCCAACTGCCCCGCTACGTCCTCGTTGATGCCCAAAAACTGCGCCAAATCCTGATTAACCTTTTGGGCAATGCCATCAAATTTACTGAAGTCGGATCGGTCGAACTCATTGCCGGAGTGCAAGCCCAAGATAACAACCCAACCGTCCTTGACTTTAGGGTAACTGATACCGGGCCTGGCATTAACGCCGCCGACCTTGCCATTTTATTTTCACCCTTTGAGCAAACCGAACTCGGTCGGCAAAAACAAAGCGGAACGGGCTTGGGACTCAGCCTCAGTCGGCAATTTGCGCGGTTGATGGGGGGCGGACTGCAAGCCACATCCGTTGTTAATCGCGGTACGACTTTTTACTGTTTTTTGCCTGTGGTTCCCACCCAAGAAAGCGCGATCGCGAGGCGGGGCGATCGCGGTAAAATCATCAGTATTGCTGCTCCTCGCACCCCATATCGCATCTTGGTCGCCGACGACTCCGCCTCCAATCGTCAATTTTTATTGCGATGTTTGCAACAAGTGGGATTTGTTGTTCGCGAAGCGCGTAACGGCTTTGAAGCCCTAGAAGTGTGGCAAACCTGGCATCCTCACTTGATTTGCATGGACTTACAAATGAACGAGCTTGACGGTTATCAAGCAACCCAATCGATTCGTAACCAAGAGCAAAATACTTCAAAACACCGCCCTCCCACCCAAATCATCGCCATTAGCGCCAGCCTCCAAGAACAAGAACATCAAAAACTCCTCGCTTACGGCTTTGATGACTTTCTCAGCAAACCTTTTCGCCTCGAAGTCATATTCGAGCAACTCGCACAACACTTGGGAATCAGTTACATTTATGAAAGTAGTTCTAAAAGTGCTACTGCATCTTCTGTGCCTGTTTCGGGTCTGACTCCTGAAGCCTTAACCGTAATGCCGCCCGCTTGGATCGAACGGCTCAACCAAGCAGCGCGTCGCCTTGATGACGAACAATGCCAAGCCCTTTTTACAGAAATTCCCACCCAACATCAAAATCTGAAACAAACCCTCGAAGGCTTACTGGCTCAATTTCGTTTTGATGTCATCATGCGCTTAACTGCCCCCGATTCCCCAGAATAAATTAGGAATTGGGTTCTCTAAACGTTAGCGATCGAGATAAGCTAGAGGGCGATCTCCCATTCAATAACCTTCGTGTCCAATCACCCATCATGAAGCTATGGACTCTGTGCCACCTAAGGCCAACATCTTAATTGTGGATGATACGCCGGAAAATCTGCGCTTGTTGTCTACAGCCTTGAATCAACGTGGCTATAAAGTCCGTAATGCCATTAACGGGACTGTTGCTTTAATTGGTGCAACAGAAGACCCCCCCGATTTGATTCTTCTCGACATCAAAATGCCGGATTTAGACGGCTATGAAGTGTGTCAGCGTCTCAAAGAGCAAGATGTGACCCGTCCCATCCCGGTGATTTTCTTGAGTTCGTTGATTGAAGTATTTGATAAAGTGCGGGCGTTTGAAGTTGGGGGAGTAGACTACATTACCAAACCTTTTCAAATTGAAGAAGTTGTCGCTCGCATCGAAAATCAACTGACCATTCGCCGCTTACAAGCCACTTTGCAACGGCAAAACTATTTATTACAAAAAGCCGAAAGCGAAACCCGGCAACTCAACGCCGAACTCGAAAGCCGCGTGATCGAGCGTACCACCGAACTCCAAGCGGCTAACGATCAGTTGTTATATTTGGCGTTGCACGACGAATTAACCGGACTGGCTAATCGGGCCTTATTCATGGAAAAACTGGCCCAAGCCATGAACCAAGCTCAAACCGAGAATCATCATTTTGCGATTTTATTTCTCGATTGCGATCGCTTCAAACTGATTAACGATTCCTTTGGCCATTTAGTGGGCGATCGCCTCTTGGTCGGAGTGGCCAACCGCCTCAGAAGTTGTCTCAAAGAACACGATACCTTAGCGCGGTTAGGCGGGGATGAGTTTACCATTTTACTCAACCACCTCGATCGCAACGATACCGCCCTCGCCACTGCCCGCCAAATTCACAACCGACTCACGCAACCTTTTAGCATTGATAGCGCTGAGGTGTTTATTGATGTCAGCATCGGCATTGTGTTTATGGATGAAACTTACCGCAAGCCCGAACACTTGCTGCGAGATGCCGACACCGCCATGTACAGAGCCAAACGCGCCGGGAAATCCCGTTATCAGGTGTTTGACCCCACCATGCACGCCGAAGCCATTGTGCGGCTACGACTGGAAACGGATTTACGCCGCGCCATTTCCCGCCAAGAGTTTCTGGTTTATTACCAACCGATTATTTCCCTCACCAACGGCCAAGTTTCCGGCTTTGAAGCCTTAATTCGTTGGCAGCAACCCCAACGGGGTTTGGTTTCCCCGGATGCTTTTATTCCGGTGGCCGAAGAAACTGGATTGATCGTTCCGATTGGGGAGTGGGTATTACAAGAAGCCTGTTCCCTCGCGGCTTCCTGGCAAAACCGCAACCCCAAACTCACGGTGAATGTTAACTTATCCGCCCGACAATTTGGCCAGCCCGACTTACTCGACCAAATCGACCGGATTTTAGCCCAAACTCAACTACCGCCGCAAGCCCTCAAACTCGAAATTACGGAAAGCGCCATTCTCGATAATACTAAATCCGTTCAGCATATTTTCCAACAACTGCGCGATCGCCACATCCAAATCTGCTTAGATGACTTTGGTACAGGCTACTCCTCCCTCAGCTATCTCCATCGCTTTCCCGTCGATACTCTCAAAATCGACCGTTCCTTTGTGCGTCGTCTCGACTCCGAAGCCCGAAGCCCCGAAATTGTGGCAGCGATTGTCACCCTCGCGCGACAAATGGGCATGAGCATTGTCGCCGAAGGGGTAGACACCTACGAACAAATCCAACAACTCCAAGCCCTCGGTTGCGAAGAAGCCCAAGGTTTTTATTTCGCTCGTCCTCTCGATACACCTGCCACTAACGAGTTAGTTAGCCACAATCCCTCTTTGTTGTAGTCTCAAAAGAAAGAAACCCAAAGGATAACGTAGTGACCAAGTTCCACAAGCATCAAGACAACCTTTATTTATCCGATCAAGTTAAGAAGTTAGCCGAAAATAGCGAGTTTCTCCAGGTTTTTGAGTTAATCGCCAAACTTGAGCCTAGCATTGACAAATCATTACACTTGTTGACCTGCCAGTTGTGGAAGGTTAGAAACGGCATTCTTAATTGCACCTATGGGAAAGGAAAGGAAGGGAGTAAAACTTTCCCAGAAGAAAGTCAAAACTTGTCTGTTCAAAAATCCCAGACTTTTTTATTATTTCAGAGTTCTGACATTCCTGATGCCGATATCCCCGACGAAGCTTATGTCCTGATGCTTCATAACGAAAGCGATCCAGACTGGTTCTAAGTCCAATGGTGAGAGGGCGATCGCCACTCCAACCCAGAAGGCGATCGCCCCTATCAAACCCTGCTCGTGACACAGCTAAAATGAGGCTTTAACGTAGGGTGGGTTAGGCGGCTAAAATCTAGGCTATGACTATAATAAGCGCAATCCGCCGTAACCCACCGTTTAAGATGTGTCGCGCCACTACTCGTGACAGTACAGGCAAATTAGAAACAACAGGTTGGCCGGTGGGCGATCGCGCCCTCATTGATACCATAACCTTACCCGTGGTAACTCGTTGGTGGCTTGGATTACTCCACTAACTCAATCACCGGGAAACGCTCCATCAAATAAATCGCTCGTCGCGCATTATTTTTCAGAGTATCGGATATATAAGGAACATGGGGAATTTGCGAGAGAAAATCGACAGTGCGGCGCAAAATCCGCACCAAATCTCCCTCATCAAAGCTGGTATTTTCGCATAATTCCGTCCACTCAACCCCCAGCGCCCATTGCTCGACAATCCCAGTAAACTCGATCACTTCCGGCTCTAACCAAACCGGCAAAGCAATCTTATAACTGTACTGACACTTAATCAGATCGCTGCGTAAACTGTGCAACTCGGCCAACGCCTCGGCTGCCGCGATCGCCGGGGGATAGTTCGTCCAGCTATCCGAGCGCGGGGGTTCGGAAATGAGAGTATACACCGCCGCCGCCAAATCCTGGGGATCGAGGGTTTCTAGCACCCCAGAGCGCAACACCAAACCGAGCCACAATTCATTATCGCCGCGAATGGCCGCCGCCGCTTGACCGAGGGGAGTCGGGGTATAGCGGTCGAGGGCATTAAAAGTTTGCAAAATTTCGATTAAATGCACAAATTCGCGCCAATGGTGGGTCTGATGTTCCCGATAAGACGTTTGTCGTCCGTTGAGTTGACTCCGTAACGCCTCGCGGCGTTTGTGACGTTTGATCAACTTGCTTGGTGTGCCCCATTGTTTCAGGGGATGGTTGTCGAGTTTCGCTTCAACCGCTTCAAGGCGTTTTTGTTGGTCTAGGACTTCGGCGGCTTGGGGAACCGCTTCGAGATTGGTGGGGATATTGGCCGCCACTTTTTGACTCGTGTCGTCCCCTTTGCGGTATTTACTGAGTCTAATGGGCAGATCGTCCGGGGGAACCAACGGTTCTAACTTTTGGGCCGACAGGGTATTGGGGGAAATGGCCGCCACATCCGCGATCGCCACCACCAACCAACGATTATCCGCCGTTAAGCAGATTAAATAAGGCCTTTGACCGCGACCGGGGGCTTGGGAATACAACACGGCAGGAATCGGCTCTGAGGTGCGAATGTGCTTACCTTTGAGGTACAAGACCTGACCCGGTTCAACTCCGGAAAATGCCGCCGCGATCGTACTTTTGCGGGCGGTTTCCGCTTGCTGTTTCAGGGTTTTGAGCAAGCGCCGTTCTTCTTTTAACCGTTGCCGCAGTTTTTCGTAATGGCGAAATTGGTCGGAATTAATGGCGGCCAGTTCCACATCCAGTTTGGCCAATTCCGTTGTCAGTTCCGCGATCGCGCTGCGTTCCGGTTCCAGGCGTAAAGCCGCGATATATTGAGCAAAACTGCGCTCTAATAGGTTTCTCGCTTCTTCTAAACTGTGGGTTTGTAGCAAGTTCAGCACCATGCCATAATTCGGCGTAAACTGACTCACCAAGGGGTCGGCGGGCTTCAGGGCCAAACTGGCCACATCCTTCGCCCCTTCAAACGGCGTTTGTACCGATACCACATGACCGACTCGATCCATACCCCGCCGTCCGGCTCGACCTGCCATTTGCAGAAACTCCGAAGCCGTGAGCAAACGATGGCCGCGATCGGTGCGTTTAGAAATCGAGGCAATCACCGTAGTCCGGGCCGGCATATTAATGCCCGCGGCCAGGGTTTCAGTGGCAAAAACCACCTTAATCAACCCCGCTTGAAACAACTCCTCGACCAAGCCCTTCCAAGCAGGCAGAATCCCGGCGTGGTGAGCCGCAATCCCCCGATACAACGGCGCAACCTGTCCGGCGCGTCCTGCGTCGGGATTGCGTTCGAGAAAGGCATCAATGCGAACCTTGAGTTGAGCTTGTTCTTCCTCGTTGACCAACAACCCCTTGCTCATATTCCGCACCGCTTGGTCACAACCGCGACGACTGAAAATAAAATAAATCGCGGGTAACATATCGCGATCGCGCAGTTGTTCGACCACCTGGCGAATATCCGGGCATTGTTCGCGACGTAAACGCTGTCTGGGGTTGCGGCGTTTAGTATTCTTCTTCAACTGGGCATCCATCGCCGTTTTTTCAGAATTGAGTAACGGAAATAAGCCCTTGAGAGAACTAAAGTAAAATTCGAGGGGAACCGGACGAAAATTCGATTGAATTAACTGGGTTTTACCGTGGACTTGGCTAATCCAATCCGTGAGTTGGTCAGCATTAGCAATGGTCGCCGAAAGAGCCACCAACTGCACCTCCGGGGGACAGTACACAATCGACTCTTCCCACACCGTACCCCGTTGGCGGTCATTCATATAATGGCATTCATCCAACACCACCGCTTCAACGTGGGTCAAAGAAGTCCCCACCTGACCAATCGGCGTACCGTAGAGCATATTACGGAAAATCTCGGTAGTCATCACCAAAATCGGCGCATCGCGATGGTGAGACGCATCCCCCGTGAGCAAGCCCACCTGTTCCTCGCCAAATAAAGAGCGAAAATCGCGGAACTTCTGGTTAGACAGAGCCTTGAGGGGAGTCGTATAAAACACCCGCTTACCGCGAGCCAGGGCGCGATGAATGGCATATTCTCCCACCAGGGTTTTCCCCGACCCCGTAGGCACACAAACCACCACCGACTGATTATCATTGAGAGCCGCGATCGCCTGTTGTTGGAACTCATCCAACTCAAACGAAAACAAATCCGCGACCTTTAAACCAAATGTAGAACGAGAAGGATTAACTTTCACACAAAAATTTTTGATGTAAACAAGATTTTGTTGCAAATTTTATCCATTCTAAAACGTCTGAGCCAAGACGTTACCCTGAAAAACTAGATTGGTCGCACTGTCATCTCAAAAAATGAAAGACTAAAATTTAAAAGATACAGCTTGCCCAACTCGCCCAATCCCTCGCACCAACTAATTTTTTTGATTATGGGACTAACACCACAACTCACTCTAGCCGTCACAGGGACAACACCCCAAGCCACCGTCGCTTTATATTTGTGGATTCCGATTTGTTTATTTTTATTCGTCCGCTTTCCCCCCCAACGAGCCATGATTATTGGCTTGATTGCGGCTTGGCAATTTTTGCCCATGGATGAGATTTTTTTCGATCCTCTTCCGGTTTACGACAAAATGGCGGCAGCTTGTTATGGCATTTTGCTCGGCACTCTGTTATTCGACCTCGACCGCTTAGTTACCTTCGTTCCCAGTTGGATTGATATTCCGGCGGTAATTTTGGCAATTTGTCCGGCTTTCTCGCAACTTGAAAATGGCTTGAGTCCCATTTCGCCCACTTTTAACCAAATCGTCAAGTGGGGAGCGCCTTATTTAATCGGTCGCATTTACCTCACCGATTTAAAAAGCTTTCGGAAATTGGCGATCGGCATTTTTGTCGGGGCTTTGGCTTATATCCCCTTTGCTTTTGTCGAATTTGGTATGGGTCCTCTGACCCACGAGAAGGTTTATGGCTACCCAGCGTTTGCCGACTGGACGCAAGCGAGACGTTTTGGGGGATGGCGGCCCGTTTTATTTATGCAGCATGGTTTGATGGTAGGGGCTTGGATGATGGTGGCGACCATGACGGGGATTTGGTTGTGGGTCACAAAATCTCTGAAAAAAGTAGCCAATATGCCGATTAAACCCTTAGCCATTTTACTGACGTTCACGTTTATTAACTGTCGCTCAACGGGGGCTTGGTTATTGGCGGTTGCGGGTTTTGGCCTTTTGTTTGGTGCTAAATGGTATAAATCATCAATCCCAATGTTGTTGATGGTC
Organism: filamentous cyanobacterium ESFC-1; assembly: GCA_000380225.1. Classification (GTDB taxonomy): domain Bacteria; phylum Cyanobacteriota; class Cyanobacteriia; order Cyanobacteriales; family Spirulinaceae; genus Jaaginema. The sequence continues at coordinate 4,873,022 of KB904821.1, read as the reverse complement.
GTGGCGATTTATATGTATTTGATTGGGGGAATAACCGGAACTGCACCGACAGATAGCATTTTGCAAGTTATGTCTTTTACTGGAGAAGAACGGATTGCATCGTTGCGCTATCGCTTTCGTAACGAAGAGCTACTCAGCGCACAAGGCCGTAAAAAGCTCTTGTTTGGTTGGGGAGATTCGGGCAAACATCAGGCCAGAAAAGCAAACGGCCAATTAGCTGTTACCGATAGTTTGTGGATCATTATATTTGGCTTTAACGGGGCGGTGGCCTTATTTAGTTGGGCCAGCATGATGTTGATTCCCGTGGTGCGTTTTTGTGCCATGTACCCCCCCAAGACTTGGCATCGTCCGAAAGTGGCTCCGGCGGCAGTTTTAACCGTGGGCTTGACTCTATATGTCGTCGATTGTTTGCTCAATGCCATGACCAATCCCGTTTATACGGTGATTGCCGGGGGTTTGGCAACTTTGGTCACTTCTGAGCAAGAAAGTGTCGTAGAGCCGAAAATGAGGCGCATTGCTCAAATTCCCGATTCAGTTCCCGAAGTCCTTACCCCCGCGACTTCACCCCAACGCCCAGCCCAAGGCGCATTTGTCGCCGCCGCCGCCCTCCCCCAGAAGAAACCCAAACAACCCCAAGCCACCCAGAGCAAATCCGGGCCTAACCTTACCAAGTCAACTTCCCCTCGCACCGAAGCCCACAGTACCAATATGGATAGCCCGGAATCTCGTCCTGCCTCAGTCGCCCCAGAGCCTTCGACCACCCCCCAACCGCGACGACGACAGAACTTTTCGCGACGGCAAGCCGAATCATAACCACCACCCAAATGCTACGCAGTCTTAGAACCCCGGTTTTTCCAAAAAACCGGGGTTCTGGGCTGATTTGTGCTAATTTCAACGGGAAGTTGCGTAGGGGCGATCCTTTCCCAGTCCAATCTAAGTTCTGAAAAGTGGATTTGGGTGAAGAAGAACAGAGAATATGGTTGACATCCTCCCCGCCGTAAACGGACGGGGATTCCTAAACCTCACGATTTAGGTTTCTGCTTCATAGCAGTCGCCTTCACAGACTTACTCTGTTCGGGTCTCACACTCGCTCCACAGACTGACACTGCGAGTCCCGCAGCCAAAATGTTCTTAGAGGCGTTAATATCCCGGTCATGGCAAGTCCCGCACTCAGGACAATCCCATTCTCGGATATTTAACGGCATTTTCTGGACAATATGCCCACAATTACTACATCGCTTGGAACTAGGAAACCATCTATCTATCTCGATATAGGTTCTGCCGTACCAACGACATTTATAGGCAAGTTGTCGCGTGATTTCACCCCAACTCGCATCCGCAATAACTTGTGCGAGTTTGGAGTTCTTAACCATATTTTTTACCGCTAAGTCTTCAACCACAATCGTTTGATTTTCACGAACGAGTTGAGTCGTTAGCTTATGTAAATGGTCTTTTCGCGTATCGGTAATCTGGGCGTGAATCCGGGCTACCTTTCTGCGGGCTTTCTCCCGATTCTTTGACCCTTTTTCTTTGCGAGAAAGGCTTTTGTGCGCCCGTCTGAGTTTCCGGTAGTATTTTTTGAGATGTTTGGGATTAGATACTTTATTACCATCACTGGTAGTAACTAAGCTATTAATCCCTAAATCAATGCCGATGGCTTTATCGGTTACGGGTAAAGGTTTGATTGTCGGGTCATCAAACCGGATTGAGATGTGCCAACGTCCCGAAGGATGTAAGCTAACCGTAACGGTACTGGGTGAGCAACCTTCTGGGATTAGTCTTGACCAGCGAATATCTAAGGGTTCTTTACACTTAGCTAAATAGATTTGACCGTTTCTGTATTTAAACGCCGACTTGCTAAACTCCGCACTGCCTCCCTGGTGTTTTTTCTTGAAGTTAGGGTATTTAGTGCGTCCTGCCCAGAAATTGCTAAAAGCTGTTTGTAAATGTCTTAAACCCTGTTGTAAAGGGACGCAACTGACTTCATTTAAAAAGTCGAGTTCTTCCTCTTTCTTCCAGGCGGTTAGCATTGAGGAGGTTTGACTATACCCAATCCTACGTTGACTTTCGTACCAAGCTTGAGTTCGTTCATGGAGTGCTTTATTGTAGACCCATCTTACACAGCCCAAAGTGCGCCGCAGAAGCGACTCTTGCTCGGGAGTTGGGTAAAAACGGTAAGAATAAGCTTTTTCCATGCTTTACATTATAGCCTAATCTCTGTAAAAGTAGTAGAGTGTTACGATTAAAGTCTAAAGCCGTCCTTGAAGCGCCGAGCCCCCGCGCCGCCGTAAGGCGCAAGGGAATGCTCGGCAAGACAGGACGGGGTTTCAGACCCAATTTTTCTTGATGAAGGGGTATTATCCAGCCAGTAGTGTCGTGACACACCTTAATTTATGTTATGCGATCGCTAATACTTCTGAAATGCTTGTATTTCGGTGCGTTACGCTACGCTAACAGCACCCTACTAATACACATTTTTAGCTGTGTCGCGCCAGTCGGCAGTAGTGGCGTGACACAGCTAGAATGAGGCTTTATCGTAGGGTGGGTTAGGCGGCTAAAACCTAGGCTATGACTGCAATCTAGTTATCCGCCGTAACCCACCATTTAAGATGTGTCACGACAGTAGGGTGGGTTAGGCGGCTCAAACAACCGCTATGACTGTAATAAGCGCTATCCGCCGTAACCCACCGCTCGTATGTGTCTCGCGCCAGTATGGGTTCAGCGACTAAAACATAAGCTGTAGTTCCGTACCACCCACTTCCTGGTTTTAAGTCCGTGAACAACGATTGAGTCGAGGAATGTTTCAGCATCGCTTACTACGCTCCTCGACTCGATAGATTTATCGTAGGTTTTTTGAATAACTGGTAGTTCGTTCAAGGTTGTTTTTGCGCCCTTAAGTAGTACATTTGTTCTGAGAAGGGGAAATTTCAGCCGCTTCGCGGCGGCAAAGGGCAAGAGGGCAAAAGAGCAAAGGGCTAGGGAGTCCTCGGAGAAACGCCAACAACCCGAAAACCGTAGTCGCTGACGGCATCGCCGGGATCGTTGAGGTTGCGGTCCGCACTACGACAGTTCCTCGGATTGTGAATCCAAGAACCACCGCGAATTAGTTTATTTGATTTATTATTCAACATATCAGTTAGATATTCTGCATAGTTTTGATAACGATTATCATTACACTCCTCATCCCACACTTTGCCATCCGTAGGCGCTTTTTCATAATTATCATGCCAGGGGTCGGCACAGCATTCCCAGACATTGCCGTGCATATCGTATAAGCCAAAGCTGTTGGGGGGGAAACTGCCCACTGGGGTTGTTTCTGCTCGACACTCTCCTTTTGGCTCGTCAGCGTAGGTGTAGTTACCGTTGTAATTCGCGATTTCTGCTGTTATGGTTTCACCAAAGTGAAATGGCGTTGTTGTATTGGCTCGACAAGCATATTCCCATTGGGCTTCGCTGGGTAAAACATACTGTCTCCCTGTGGCTACGGACAACCGAGCGCAAAATTCTACCGCATCGTACCAATTTACTTTTTCTACGGGTCGATTATCCCTTTTGAACCTTGACGGGTCTGGCTTCAAGTCTCGTTGCAGTTTGGGTAATGCTGCCACGGCTCGCCATTGCGCCTGAGTGATGGCGTATTTGCCCATAAAGAAGGGTTGCACGGTGACTTGGTGTTGTGGGCGTTCGTCGTTAGGGCTTTCCTTCTCCCCTTCTGGTGCACCCATCATGAAGCTTCCCCCCGGTATATACACCATATCCAAGCTGACTCCCTTCCCCAAGTCTTCTCGGTAGTAGCGGGCGGTTTGGCTTTGGCGCTCGATGATTTCGCCGCGGCGGTTGACGGTTACAGTTTCAAAGCTGAAGGTGGGTAGGTTGTTCGCGAATGCCTCTACCCCTTCCTCCTCCATTTCATTCAGGATTAATAGCGGCTCAAAACCCACCTCCGCCAGTAAATCTTCGTAAGTTTCCGCCAGGGTAGTCAGTTGTAAGCGTTCTGCGGCTGTGCCGCTTTTAGCAATTTCTCTGAGGGCTTGTTCGATAGCCGTTTTCGCTTCCGAAGGACGCAGACAAGCCAATGCCGTCCATTGGGGTTTTGTGCCGAAAGCCCAGACTTGTTTGCCATCTATCCCCAAACGAGACTGGATATAAGCCTCCATGAAGTCGGCTAACTCCCACAAACGATTTTCCCCAAAGCGATTTTTGAGACGGCGCAAAAGAGAATCCCGCGTTTTGCCTTCCATGGCATACAAGTCATGTACCACCGTATTACACAAACCCGACAGCAAAACATCCGCAACGGCATACCAAGGGCATTCGCTAACGAAGTTTTCTCGCAGACAGTACAGCAGTTCGGGGGTTAGCGATAAGGGAAAAGCGGCGTGACAAGCTAAATCTAGGGCTTGGCTACCGTAGCGTTGTTCAAAAACTTGAACGCGGCGTGTGGTTAAGTCGGGTTGGGTGGGACTAGCGGTAGACATGGGGAACAATTATCAATTACCAATAACCAATTCAAAATCTGTAGGGGCTGGGTTTCCCAGTCCAATTTTACCTGTGTGCCAAGGCTCGCACGTTGAAGATGGTGGGCGATGCCCACCCTACGGGGGCTGGGTTTCCTGTAGGGGCTGGGTTTCCCAGTCCAATCTGGTTTTAATACAAAGTCTAATAACATCAACGAATCTCAATTCCTTAAGTTGACCTTGGGCGAGGAAACCTCGCCCCTACGAGGGTTTGACTTGGATGGTGACCTTGGGCGAGGAAACCTCGCCCCTACGAGGGTTTGACTTGGATGGTGACCTTGGGCGAGGAAACCTCGCCCCTACGAGGGTTTGACTTGGATGATGACCTTGGGCGAGGAAACCTCGCCCCTACGAGGGTTTGACTTGGATGGTGACCTTGGGCGAGGAAACCTCGCCCCTACGAGGGTTTGACTTGGATGATGACCTTGGGCGAGGAAACCTCGCCCCTACGAGGGTTTGACTTGGATGATGACTTTGGGCGAGGAAACCTCGCCCCTACGAGGGTTTGACTCGGACAGCTTCATAACTTTAGGGCAGTTTGTAGGCGACTGCGTTCTAGTTCAATCATTTGACCTCCGGGTAAGTTAGCAATAATGGCGGCGTTGGTTTGTTCCCAGCGTGACGACGGTAAGGGATTCAACCACAGCCATCGGGAAATATTAGGTCGCAAACAATCAAGAAATTGACTAATACCTCTCACTCGTTCGGCGTTATAAGTTCTGGTCGCTGCCCCTGCGTCGCTGATAATGAGGGCTAGGGTGCGATTGCGGTGGAGTTTGGGCAGTAAATCCGCGATGGGTTCGGCTTGGGTGGGATTTTGCCAGGAAAAGAGGTAATCGTCGGGATAGTGGGTAAAGCGATAAAGGCGTACAAAGGTAATGCGTTCTTGTTCGATGCTGTCTAGCAAGGGGCGCAACATGGGCATAAATGGCAGCATGGCGTTGTTGTCGTCGATTAACACCAAGAGTTCTCCCCGGCGTTTGCGGACGGGACGCAGTACCAAGTCACTGAAAATGCTTTCTTGTTCGATACGACGCAGGGTTTTGTCGAGGTCGAGTTCGACTCGTCTGCCTTCTCGTATGGGGCGACGCAGGGCTTTCCAGGCGTGTTCGAGGTCGTCGGGGGTTACGGGGAATTGGGTGGGGATGAGGCGGTAATCGGGGCGATTGGGAGTGTTATTTTTTACGCCAATAATCGTCTTGACGGGATTTGGTGTTTCGATTTCGTCAACATTGGGCGTTCCTCTGGGGGGTTGAGGTTGAGGTTTTTCCTCCAGCTTAGGCGTTAGGGTGTTGTCCCTTGGAGAAGGGGATGAAGGGACTTCTCTGGGAGGGGGTTCGGGTTGAGGCTGAAGCTGGATATACTGCTCAAAAGTCCGTTCAAAGATTGTGGCTGAGTAGTTTTCGCTGGGCTTGACCCACAACAAGCGACTAATGCGTTTGAGGGTGTTGAGGTCATCTAAGTTATGGCCTTTGGCATTGGCTTGATGCAGCAAGTCATACTGGTCTAGGGTCAACGCCAAACCCGCTTCGCGCATCAAGGTAAATAGTTGCCAAAAACGCGGTTTACTCATCGTCTTCGAGGATGTCGTTTTCGGCAAAGAAGTCTTGGTCGGCTTTGCTTTTGAGTAAAATCCCTAGTAATGGCGTTCGTTGTGCTAGTTGCTTTAAATCCTGCATCGCTTCACCTACGGGTTTATTTAATAGCGTTCCCAGGAAGTTGAGAAATTCACTGGTTCCGGGGGGTTTACCACTGGGTTTAGCCTCGATGAGTTCGCGAATTTCTAGGGTGCGATTAATGGCTTCATCGACGACATCATCGTATTCGGTTGACCACTTGGGAAAGCGTTTTTCAGCAATATCAAACAAGCGTTCGTCATTGGGGAAGTCTACATAGAAGTAAATGCACCGTCGCAAAAAGGCATCGGGGAGGGGTTTTTCGCGATTACTGGTAACAAAAACAATGGGGGTATGGCTGGGTCGTTGGATTTCTTCTCCGGTTTCAGGAACATCAAAACTCAAGTCATCTAAAACCTGTAATAAGTCATTGGGGAAATCTACATCGGCTTTATCAATTTCATCGATTAAAACAATAGGACGATGCTGGTTTTCGGGTTGTAAGGCTTCTCCTAATGCTCCCCAATGTCGATATTTTTTAATATCTTTGAGACGATTAATTAACCTATCAAATTCTTGGGGTTTTTCTTCAGAATTGAGATATTGTTTCAGTTCTGCGGTGTTAATTCCAATCATTTGAGCATCCCGCAAACGCCCAATGGCATCATAAGTATAAAGCCCGTCGCGAGCAATGGTATCCGAACGTACTGGCCAGGGGAAATAAGGCCATTCTTTCTCGATTCCTTGGGGTTTTAGATACTTTTGAGCAAATTCATAAGCCACCGCACGGGCTAATCGAGTTTTACCACAACCGGGTTCTCCTTCAAGAAGTAAAGGACAGCCCAAGTCAATGGCTAAGTTGACGGCTTCGATTAAATCCTCACTGGCAATATAAGGATAAAGAATTTGTCCTTTACTATCTTTTTCGCCAGATTGGGGTTGATATTCGCTCTTTCCTTCATACCGTAAGGGTTCGCTCATGCACTTAATTCCCAGTATTGTTCGATTTCAGCAATGCCGTTTTCTAGTCCGCAAGTCATACAAATTTCATCTAATGATATTGATACTTCATTTGGATTAATATTGGGGTCATTGACGCTAATATCTTGTAATAATAAATCAATTTGTTCCTGGCTTAATATTTTTTCTAACTGATTATAAACTTCGTCCAAATCAAACCAAGTCAAAGCCTCAGCTTTACTAATTTGACCTAGAGGTGATAGTCTTAGTGGCTTTTCTAAACATTGATAATCAATGGATTCTACACAATCAAAGGAATAATTATGCTCCTCAGTATCTTCAACCAGAAATAAAATCAGACGAGAACGGCGAGCGCGAGTATATCGTTCTTGGACACCTTTAACTAACTGCTGCCAGAACTGTATAAATTCAGCAATTTGATGGTCTTGTAGTTTATGTACACCATACAAAACTAAGATAACAGTTTGATGACAATAGCGTTCAATCAAAGCTTCAGCTACATTTTCAATGGTTGCTGTGGTATTTAAGTTTGCTGCTAAATTTTCCCACAAAAGATTGAAATTTAAGCGAATTTGGGGAGAATAAACGTTGAAGGGTTGACAATAAGCATTCTCATATCCCGGCACTAAACGAACTAAGCGGTTAACTAGCCATTTTTGCAAAGATAAATCTTTGGCGCGAACTAAGAATGTTCCTGCCGGATTAGCCGTGGCTCTTGCTGCTCTGAAAGCATTTTCTTGTTGAATACAGTTGAGTAAAAAGAGTAGTTCTGATAAGTCTTGAGATAAAGAAGCTGTTGTAGTTTGATGTTGGGAAGAAGACGCAGATAACTCATGATCTTGGTCTTCTAACGCTATATTTTCAATACCTAGTCTTTGAGAGTAACCGACTCCAAATCGATTAATCAGTTCTCTATCTAACGCCTCAAAAAGTTGACTTAAAGACCCGCGATTAACAGGTTTTTTATGTTTACGGATTCTACCAATTGTTGTTCGATGAATACCACAAAAATCAGCTACCTCTATTTGCTTAGGACATTTATCAAATAGTGTTTTTAGACCCTGCTCCAATTTAGCATCGCCTTGCGGGGTCAGAATATATTGTTTCCCAGGTTTCCCAGAAGTTGGCACGCTGTTAACTCAATCAGTGATGAACTAGGTGAGCTATGTCGATCATCGACAGTCTTGGCTCATTTTACAGTATTGGGCGAAACCTGCGGTTTAACTAGCTTTCCAACTTGGTCTTAAAAATTGTCGATCATCGCTGTCGATCATCGCCAGGGTAGCAGATTGTACCTGGTTAATCTGGGTTCATAGCTGATGGACGAGGTGACTTTAAGCCCCAAAACTCAACCCATCCAGCCCTTTATTGACTTACTCATCTCGGAGGTAAATGGCAATGCGTATTAACAACGATTTCAAAACTGCTTTAGAACTCACTGCTGCGATCCTCGGTGTGTTTAGCTTCAATCCCATTTTAGGGCTTGTGGTAGCTGGCGCGATCGCGATCCACATCTGGACCGAATAGAACCCCAAAACCGAGGGTGATTGATACTAATCGCCCTCTATTGGACTGCTTTACCTTAAACGGTGGGTTACGGCGGATTGCGCCTATTACAGTCATAGCAACGGTTTTAGCCGCCTAACCCACCCTACATGAAAGCCTCATTTTAGCTGAAACAGTCCACTACCGCCCTTCACACTTCACGAACCATGAAACACTTACCCGCTTGGAAACAACTGACTCAAGGGAAAACTTTATCCCGACGTTCTCGCACAGCTTGGGTTGAAATCGCCATCTCTGCCCATCGTAGCGGTCGGGTGCGCTGGCAAGGTACAACTTGGCCGGCTTATTGCGAACAAACCGATGAAGTCTTAGCCCCAGGGACTTCCGTCCTGGTTGTGGGGATATATGACCTTACTTTACAGGTTGAACCTTTAGAGTAAATGACCCCAACAGACTGAAGTTGCTTACAATTTTTGTAAACCAAATTTGACAAAACTATTAAATCTACGCGATCGCTATTCCCTTCTTTGGGTTAGGAATGAGAGGATAGTCATTGGTCATTGGTCATTGGTTATTTGTGCCAAGCGTTGAAAAGAAAAATCTTGCTAATTTCAAGGAACCGACTTGACTGCATTGATCGCTGATAACTGATAACTGACAACTGACAACTGATAACTGAAATGAAATATCCTGCCATTTCTGAATTACCTGTTCCCCCAATCGCTGAGGAATTTGTCCCGAAAAATTTACTCGCAAGCTTAATGGCGGGGTTGGTTACGGGGTTTATCGGCGTGATTCGCGGCATTTCTTATGCAGCGTTGATTTTTTCGGGGAGTTTGACGGCTTATCTCAATGTAGGAGTCGGGATGGCTATTTATAGCACCGCCGCGATTAGTATTGTGGTGGCGTTGGGCAGTTCGATTCCGGGGATGATTGCGACACCTTTGGCTGCACCAACGGCGGTTTTGGCGGTGATGGCCGCCGCGATCGCGACTCAGATGGTAGACTCACCCCCAGAGGTATTATTAGCCACAGTAATCGCCGCGATCGCCCTGGGGTCTTTGTGTACGGGTCTCTTTTTGTGGCTGTTGGGCTACTTTAAACTCGGCAAAACCGTGAGTTTTATTCCCTATCCGGTGGTGGGGGGCTTTATGGCTGGGACGGGTTGGCTGCTGATTCGGGGCGGTATGCAGGTGATGACGGAGATTTCTCTGGATTTCGCGCATCTTCAGGCTTTGGTTTCTTGGCAATACAGCAGCCATTGGTTAGCGGGGTTGGGAGGTGCGATCGCGCTGCTGATTTTGACCAAGCGTTATAAATATTATTGGGTGATGCCGGGGATTTTGTTGGTCGCGATCGCCCTATTCTACGGCATATTATTAGCAACTCACACGGATATTACCACAGCCCGAACGCAAGGATGGCTGCTGGGGCCGTTTCCCCAAGGCAATTTATGGCAACCGTTGCAGTTTTCCGATGGGATGGCCGTTGATTGGTTGGTGATTTTTGACCAAACCGGGGCGATCGCCACCTTGATGTTTATTAGTTTACTGTCTCTGGTTCTGACGAATAATGGCATTGAGTTGGCCATCGAGCGCGAAATTGACCTTAATCGCGAGTTACAGGCGGTAGGGGTGGCTAACTTCGTTTCTGGTTTGGGAAGCGGTATGGCAGGCAATCAAGCGCTGCCTAGCACGATTTTAGTCCATAAAATGGAGGCAAATCACCGTTTGGCCGGGGTGTTTAAAATGATTCCCTGTGGGGCGGTTTTGATTTTGGGGGCTTCGTTTTTGTCGTTGTTTCCTAAACCGATTTTAGGGGCTTTGTTGCTTTATCTTGGTATTGATTTATTAATTCAATGGGTATATAAATCCTTTTTTAAACTGCCTCTAACTGATTATGGTACGGTAATCGCGATCGCGGTGGCGATTAATGTTTGGGGCTTTCTTGAAGGGGTACTTTTAGGACTAGCTATTTCGGTAGTTTTATTTACGATTAAATATAGCCAGATTGAAGCGATTAAAAATGAAATTTCTGGCAGTCATCAACACAGTTTGCAACCCCGCAGTCCTGAATCCCAGAATACTTTACAAACCTATGGCGATTTAATTTATATTCTACAGTTGCATGGTTTTATCTTTTTTGGTCGTGCCAATAGTTTGCTCGAACAAGTCCGCCAACGCTTACAACAAACCCCCACGCGCCAACTTGAGTATATTGTCCTCGATTTTCATTTAGTGAGTAGCATCGATTCTTCTGCGGTTTTGGCTTTAGCTAAAATCAAAAAGTTAGCCCAACAATACCAAGTTACTTTAGTGTTTGCGGGGGTGGCTGCGGATTTAGAAAAACTACTGCACAAAGGAGAAGCCATCGACCCATCTTCAGACCAGATTAAAAAGTTTTCGGATTTTAACCGTGGTTTGGCTTGGTGCGAAGACCAAGTTTTACAGCAATACGGGACAGTTTCGGAGGTTTCTGAAACGGAGAAAACGCCGATTATTAGTCATTAGTTGTTGGTTGTTGGTTGTTGGTTGTTGGTTGTTGGTTGTTGGTTGTTGGTTGTTAGTTGTTGGTTGTTGGTTGTTGGTTGTTGGTTGTTGGTGTCTTGCCGAGCATTCCCTTGCGCCTTACGGCGACGCGGGGTCTCGGCGCTTGTTGGTTGTTGGCAGAATCCCTTAATTGGTCATTGGTCATTGGTCATTGCTAATTTCTTCCCACTCCTCCCCCTCCTCCCCCTCCTCCCCCTCCTCCCACTCTCAAACCAGTAAAACTCAAGCGAAGTCTAGCACCTTGACAGGTGTGGGCGTGGAAACCCCGCCCCTACAAGTCTCTTTTTGGGGAACAATATCCCCTGTAACATCAGAAAAACAAACAACAAACAACAAATAACCAATCAATCCTCGTACCAACGTTCGGAGTAATTGCAAAAAAGATCGATTCTGCGATCGCATCGTTTATCTTGAGAAAAGAGGAAATTGGGGGGTCGGGTCAATGACCAAAATTTCAGAACCCAGTTATGAAGCCGGAGAAGCGGCATTACGGGCTGGAAATTACGAAGAAGCGATCGCGCAGTTTGAAGCCCTGTGCGAAGTTGAGTTAGACGAAAATATTGTCTCGCGATCGCAACAAGCCTTGGTAGTGGCTTATTGTAAATGCGATCGCCCCGGAGACGCGATCGCTTTGTGTCACCGTTTGCTAGAAGTCCAGGATAACAACTGGGCGGCAAAAACCCTAGAAGACCTAATCAAACGTTACCCCGATGCTAACGATTTAGGCATTATTCCTGCCGCGAAATCTCGCCCCCCAGCCCCATCTCCTGCCAATTCCACGATTCTTAACAAAGACCAAGCCCTGATTCCCCTGGAAAAAGAAGCCTCCGAAGCAGGGACAACGGTATTTGTACCGGGACGACAATGGCGCAATGCCGAAAGGGCCCAGAATTGGAAAAAGATGAAACGCCCGAAGCTAGGGCGGTTGTGGCTGTTGCAAATTGCCAGCGCGATCGTTTTGTTTTGGATGCTCAAAACTAGCGTCGAATGGACTCTAGAAGGCTTCAATGAAATTTTATTGCGTTTGCCTTTATTACAGCCAATTCAGCCATTTTATAGCGATCCGACCCAATTTTTAGGGATTTCTTGTCTCATTATTTTGATTGTCTTTCCTTGGTGTCTCGATCTGCTGCTGAAGTGGGTTTATCACCTCGAACCGTTTTCGGTGTCTCGTCTCAAAGTCGAACATCCCGAAGCTGCCCAGGTGGTTCAAAAAATGATCAAGCAAATCGCCCGGAAAAAGAAAATGCCGCCGCCGAAATTGGGCATTCTCCCCACTTCTGCGCCGATTATCTTTGTTTATGGTCATATTCCCCGCAACGCCCGGTTAATCCTCAGTGAAGGGCTGCTACAACACCTCGAAGACGACGAGTTAGGGGTTCTGATCGCCAGTCAACTCGCCCAAGTTATTCATCGGGATTTTATGTTGATGTCGGCAGCCACGGCATTACTGCAAATTCCCTATACCCTCTATGCCTTGTTATCCCAAGGAAGCGATCGCATCAGGGAAAAACTCAGCAATCTGCCAACACCCCAGCGAATCAACGCCAAACTCTGGCAAGCCTTACCCTTTGCCCTGCAATGCTTCTTTTCAATCCCGATGGCGTTGTTTTATACCTGGTATTGGTTGTGGCGAGTGGTGTTGTTGTGGGTGTCGCGACAACGGCATTTCTATAGCGATCGCCTTGCTGCTCAATATATGGGCAATCCCAACGGTTTAACGCGAGCCTTACTCAAAAGTACCATGGGCATTGCTCAAAACATCGAATTTCGCCAACACACCAGCTATCTCCTCGAAAGCTTTGATTTATTAATGCCCGTCGGTTATCGTCAATCCATTAGTTTAGGCAGCATTCCCCTCAAAACCCCTTTTGCTGAAGTTCTCGCTTGGGAATGCACCAACCCCTATCGCCATTGGTTAGCCCTCACCAACTCTCATCCGCTTATGGGCGATCGCATTTACCTCCTCAACCGTTACGCTAACTATTGGCAACTGTCCCCCGAAATCGATCTTCCCACCGTTATTCCGCCTGCCCGTACCTTCAAAGAAAAGCTGATCAAGCTTAAAAACAGCTACCAGGCACTCCCTATCCTACAAAGTGCGGTTTTAGCCGCGATCTTCTTGGGATTAGCCGTCAGGGGCATTTTCTGGATCGCTGGCTTTCTCAATGACTATGTATTGAGCATCTGGGTAAGCGGTAGCGGCGTGATTTGGCTGTACAACGCCAACAATGCTTTGATTGTGCGCGGTTGTATTTTGGGCGCATTTAGCCTCAGCATTATCGCTTGGATTAACGGCTATTTCCCCGATATTCGCATTACCCCCACTCGCAACGAACCGCGACTGCAAGATTTACTGGCAAACTCGAAATCTGTTCCCCCACGCAGTTTAGGCATTCGCATTTCCGGTAAACTTATTGGTCGGACTGGGATTAGTAATTGGTTAATTCAGGACTTGATTTTACAAACTGATAGCGGCGACATTAAGCTGCATTTCTTCACGAAATTGGGGCCCCTTGGTAATCTGTTTTGGGGCATCCAAACGCCGTTACTCTGGCTTTGTCGTCAGTTATCCTTACGCAAATTTGAAGCCTTCTTACAAAAATACATTCCCGTTTATCCCCGTCCCGACCAATTAATTAACCAAGATGTGACAATCATTGGTTGGTTTCGGCGCAGTAGTAGCCCTTGGATTGATGTGGATACCATTCGCACCTCAGACAATCAAGAAAAAGTACAAAGCGGTTATCCCGTCTGGGTTACAGGAATCGCGATCGCGTCGGCTTTATGGGCGGCTTACTCCATTTGGCAAGCGTAATTACTTGGCCTCGAAATGTTGATGAATGACATCTAGCACTTCTTGGGCAATGTCCCGATTTGCGGCTTTCGTAAAATGCCCATCTCCGATAAAGTTACTGGCATCCGTCGCTGGCGCGATCGTGTGGGTACTCACATAAGGAATATCATGCTCGGCCAAAATGGGCTCGAGGACTTGAAAAAGATGGTCTTGGTAGCCTTGATCGTTTAACAATAAAACAATCGGCAATCTGCCGTCTTCGCGAGCAGTTGCTGCAAATTGTTGAACCATGATTTTCAAGGCTTGAATTTCTTCTGACTCTGTATTGAATCCTGCTGGAGTGTAAATCTGGCTTTCAACACGGCGTTGATGAGCTTGACCATAAGACCGACGCAGCAAACGCACCAATGCAGACCGATCCAGAATATTGTGTTCAAACATGAAAGGATCGAAAAAGCGGTCGTATTCTTGGAGTTGAGACACAAAAGCTTGCCATTTTCCAGAATTCTCCTTGGCGTTGCGGAGTTGCTCAATAGAACTGATTTTGGGAGCGATTTTCTGCAACTCTCCAGCTTCGACTATGTAACGAGGGTAGGTCACGGGGGCAGGGACTTCAAAACCCCAAGTCATGTTACTCATCGCTGCCATACCTTTGACGCTCGACGCTAATATGCCCAACATTACAATGTCCGCTTCGTGATTGTCTCGGTCAGCTTTATAAGCAGCAAAGGAATGGTTTGCTGGACTTGCCGGCCCCGCAATTAAACGCAGGGTAATATCAGATTGGAGGTTGGCGACTTCTTGACTGACATCATTAGAAAACGACATCCCATAGGTGGCCATGAGCAAGTTAGCTTCTGATTCAGGACGAGTCGGCAGGGATCGCCGTTGCCATTGTTGTGGGTCAATCCAACCCGCTAGGGCAAGCTCATCAGTGGTTTCATTGGTTTCACCCACTTTACGCAAAATTTTGTCTTCAATCGAGCGTCCATAGTCAAAATATTGATTTAAGTTGCCAACGGACGTTTGACGGGGGTCGGAGGGATAGGGAAAAAGGAAGTTCGCAATAACATCAAACAAAACTAAGAAAAAAATAAACCAAATTCCGGTTTTGACTGATTCACGGATGAAATTATTCATAGCGCTTGGGAAAATTCTTCATCATTTTTAGAATTGGAAGTAAATAAATTGGGCCGGTGCGTTACGGGTTCCCACGATCAAAACAATTGTGATGGCGGCGTAGAAAGCCCCTCGGAGTATGGGGCAGGGATTATTCATTATGTAGAGAAAAAGTATCACAGTGGCGATCGCGACTCTGTACTTTTCTGGCCATGACTACCAGTCTGTTGCACTATCTCCAACAAGTTCCCGACTTTCGCTTTTTCCCTTTTTCAGTGAATAATCCCTGGAAGTATGGGGGGATAGGCATCATTAGAATTTTGATCTTCCAGTCGCGTATTGCAGAATTTCATACGCAAACAGCAGCATCATACCCGCGATCGCAGACAAGGTAGGTCGGGGTAAACTCATTGAAAAATTGCCCATATCCCAGATTAAAGTCTAGGTAAAGGCGATGGCTTGTTCGATGGAGTTGGCTCGGAACCACAACCCGCCGTAGGAAACCAGAATGAAGGTGAAAACTATAGCAGCGAGGGATTTAAGTTTTGCTGACCCATTCTGATTTTTGACTGGCGTAGTTGATTAGGAAATTACAAAGCGATCAACACAGAGTAACAAGCCATGGTATCCCCCCCCCAAATCACGAAAGTCCACCCGGCTCAATGCCATAACCCACTGAGGGTCATGGTACGAACGTTTGACGGGAGTCGGAGGGACAGGGAAAAAGGGAGTTAGCAACAATATTAAACAAAACTCAGAAAAAAATAAACCACAGTCCGGTTTTGACTGACTTACGGATGAACTTATTCATAGCGCTTGGGCAAATTCTTCATCATTTTTTAGAATTGGAAGTAAATAAATTGGGCCGGTGCGTTACTGGTTCCCATGATCAAGACAACCGTGATGGCGGCGTAGAAAGCCCCTCGGAGTATGGGAGGATAGGCATCATTGAATCTTGATTTTCCAGTGGCGTATTGCAGAATTTCATACGCAAACAGCAGCATCATACCCGCGATCGCAGACAAGGTAGGTCGGGGTAAACTCATCGAAAAATTGCCGATATCCCAGATTAAAGTCTGGGTAAAGGCGATGGCTTGTTCGATGGAGTTGGCTCGGAACCACAACCAGCCGTAGGAAACCAGAATGAAGGTGAAAACTATAGCAGCGAGGGATTTAAGTTTTGCTGACCCATTCTGGTTTGTGACCGACGTAGTAGATTTAGGAATTACAAAGCGATAAACACAGAGTAACAGACCATGGTATCCCCCCCAAATCACGAAAGTCCACCCGGCTCCATGCCATAACCCACTGAGGGTCATGGTTTTGAGTAGGTTAACATAAGTACTACGATTGCCTTTACGACTACCACCTAGAGGGATATAAACGTAATCTCGAAACCAAGTCGATAAGCTAATATGCCAGCGTTGCCAAAATTCACTGGGATTTCGGGCAAAGTAAGGCAAGTTGAAGTTAACCATCAGTTCAATGCCTAAAATTTTGGCAACACCGCGAGCAGTATCTGAATAACCGGAGAAATCGCAGTAAATTTGAATGGCAAAGAAAAAGGTGGCAAGAACAATATCTAGCCAAGAGACAATACCTGGGGTTTCATAAATTGCATCTACACAAATGGCTACTCCATCAGCGACTGCGACTTTTTTGAATAAACCAAATAAGATGAGGAATACCCCATCTAAGGATTGATTCAACCTAATTGTTCGGGGTTTTAATAATCGCGGTAATAACTCGGAAGCACGTTCAATCGGACCGGCAACCAATTGTGGAAAAAAGGCGACAAATAAAGCGAAATCAAAAAAGCGATGAGTTGCTTGCAATTTACCACGATAGATATCGATGGTGTAGCTCATCGTCTGAAATGTATAGAAAGAAATCCCCACAGGTAATACAATATTTAAATCTACGCTTCCTAGGGGAATTCCCAAAGAGCCAACGGCTGCTTCTAGGCTGTCTGTAAAGAAATTAAAGTATTTGAAGAAACCTAAAATACCGAGGTTCGTACCAATACTTATCCATAAAAATAACTGACGGCGTTTCGGTGATTCTAAGGTTGTAAAAAAGGAGTATAAAAGATTAGCAACAACGACAAATACAAGTGTACCACCAAAAACTTGCCAGCCGATTTGAGAGCCAGCGAGTAGGGTTTTCCAGTCTATTTCTAAACCAGAAGTAAAGCTGATAGCATTCCACTGCGCCGTCACAAATAAAAAAGCAGCAACCAATAAATATCCTGAAGCCAAAGCTCTATGCGAGCGAGAAATTTGACCGATTTCAATCATTAACCCACAACCAAAGTCAATGACTGTTGATAAAACAATTAGATATAAAAAATTGCTTTCCCACCAGCCATAGAAAATATAACTGGCGGCTAACAGCATCCAGTTTTGTCCGCGAAAAGGCAAAACTCGATAAAGCGAGTAGGTAATTGCTAGAAAGAAAATAAATTCGACTGAATTGAATAGCATATCTTTTTAGAAATTCCCGATCATCATAGGGTTACCTGAGTGGCGATCTAGATGCGATCGCAAGATTAGTAAAACTAAATTCAGGGTTATTCTGGCTTAACCTGAATTTATAACGGCTTATGAGGGGTTAACAAGCTGCTGATAAATATTAACCATTTGTTGAGCTTTATTCGGCCAGACAAATGCTTTCGCTCGTTCGACTGCATGAGCTGACATCTTCTCTCGCAGTTGAGGATCGTTCGCTAAAATTGCGATTTTGTCCGCCATTTCTTTCACTAAATATTCTCGCGAGAGGGGGTCAATTTTAAAGCCGTTATCGTCGGTGACATACTCCCCAATGCCGCCATTATTGGCCACAATACAAGGTAATCCACTGGCCATGGCTTCGAGAACGACTGCCCCGCCAAATTCGCGGATTGAAGGGAAACAAAAGATATCTGAATCTTGATAATATTGTAAAGTTTCAGCTTGCTTAACTTGTCCGGTCAATTTGACGCTATTTTCGAGTTTTAAGTCTTTGACTTGTTGTTTAAGTTTTTCGCTTTCTTCGCCACTGCCGACAATGGTAAACTTAATTTTGTTTTGGAGTTCGGGTTTTAATAAACTAATGGCTTTTACGACAACATCGGCACATTTATAAGGGACTAAACGTCCGACAAATAAAAGCTTGATCGAGTCGTTCTGAGGGGGTTTGGGTACGGTTTGAATAAAGGATTCGGGAATGCCGTTTTCATAAAATAAGCCCAGGCGATCGCGCTCTATTTTAAACAAGTTTTTCACCAACTCTAAGGTATAGCTCGAACCGGATAAAATACGATCGGCGGTTTGATAAGTTTCGCGATAACCGGGGATGAGATACCGCCCTAATGCCCGTAAAAAGTTGAGATTAGCATTTTCTTTTTTCGCGGTTTCGCGGAAGCCTGGAGGAAAGGGAACACCGCCATTAATAGGCCCTAGTAAAAACGGAGTCTTACCCACTTCACAGGAGCGCACAGTTTTCACCGGATAGCGGGGTAACATCGGCGTGAGAGCGTGAACCAGGTCATATTTGCCTTGCTGAATCGGTTTTCTAAACTGTTGGTAAACCTTTTGATTAAATTCGGCGTAAATCGGATAAGTCAAGGCATGATAAAGGGGCCAAATCACCTTACCTCTGGCAACCAGTTTTTCGACCAGGTTGTAGTATTTCTTGATATTAGAACTTTCAGAAATATAAATAATGGTGCGATCGCCAGCGACTTTAGATAAAGCTTCGCGGTTGCGTTCGTGAGTCACTAAAGTAACATCGGCTTCCTGGCTAATGTGATGATAAAAGTTGTAGCCGACCAGGGGAACAGAAGGCCATTCAGGATTGCACTGTTCGACAATCATCAAAACTTTAAGTCGCTGGTTTTCCATGATTTTTTCCTTCGTCATAACAGTTATTTTTGGGAATTTGCTTCAAGGGGTTGAGCGCTTTTATACTCAATTAAACCTTGTTGCCGACCCAGCAAGCGATTGAGATGAAATTGAATTTGACCGAGGGCTTGGGGAAATTTGCCTACCACACAAGATATTGCGTAAAGTCGGGCAGCTTGAGGGGTTAAATCGGGTTTGTTCATGCCCTTCATCACTCGATAAATTAACAAGGGATAGCCCAGAAGTAGCAAGAAACTCCACCCATGAGACGGCCAAGCAAAACTCAATGCGATTAAAGGAATGATAGCGCCCCACAGCCAAATACTTCGACTTTCTTTAACCCAGTGGCGTTCTGGGGGCGCACCGTGCAACCATGCCCCCTCTGCAAAGGCGTGGCCGGCTCTTTGGGTGCGTTTCCACCATTGACTCCATTGAGTCATTTGCGCGTCGTGACGGGTCATTTCGGCAGCAATCCGCCACACTTGCCAGCCTTGTTGTCGCAGTCGCACGCAGAGTTCGGGTTCTTCTCCGGCGATCAGGTTGGGGTTGTAACCGCCGACTTGCTGGACGGCTTCAACGCGCATCATGGCATCTCCCCCGCAGGCTTTGGCTTCTCCTGTGGGGGTGTCCCACTCGATGTCACACAAGCGGTTGTAGGGGGTTTGGTCGGGGAAACGTTCGCGACGACGACCGCAAACCACGGCAATTTGAGGATGGGCTTCGAGGTAAGCTTGGGCGGTTTCAAGCCAATTTTCGACGACTTCACAATCGCCATCGACAAACTGCACAAAGTCGAGATCGGGGGCAAGTTGCAGCAAGCGTTCAAATCCGGCGTTGCGGGCCCGAGCGGCGGTGAAGGGCAAATCAAGGTTGAGTTCGACGACTTCAACTCCGAGCGATCGCGCCATTTCGACACTACCATCAGTAGAGCCAGAGTCTACATAAACCACCGTGGCCACGCGATCGCGCCCGGATTGTAAACATTGACGCAGGCGATCGCCTTCGTTACGACCAATGGCGACTAATCCTAAACGACTCAAGAATTTAACCTCCTTTTATTTTTAGAGCATTTCATCACGATCGCCATTACTACTTAGCATCGATGTGACGTGAGAATTTTCCCAACTTTCGGCTGTTTGGGCTGGATTTTCCTTTTCTGAAGTATAGATTCAAAGGACATTGGTCAAGGCTGAATGCTAAAACTCAACTTAAAAAATCACATTTAAGCTTTACATTCGGAAAAAGTGAAAATATAATCGTGTTTAGTTATTAACCCTTTTTAACAAAAAATTCATTTTTTCGGTATTCTTATCTCTCCAACTCGACGGAACTCAAAATTTAGGGGAAAAGCTCGGTCTTCTTTAATTTGGGAATCAGTCTCGTTATCACTCTGACTTGAGGTTTGGGGGTTATGGAAAGTCTAATTTTTGAGTTAGACATTTAAGCTTAACCTACACAATGGAAATCAGTTGATATTACAATGTGTTACAAAAGTAGAGCAAGCTTTATCTTTAGAAATCGCTAATATTGTCATCAACGAGGAAACTAAACACGACTATGAAAACGCCTGTTATTGCCATTGGTTTAGACGCTGCTGAACCGAGTGTAATTGAAAAATGGATGTCTCAAGGTCATCTAAAAACCATGAATCGCTTGCGCGAGCAAGGAATGTATGGCCGTTTAAAAAATTACACTGCTTTTAGCGCCGAAACCCCCTGGACGACTTTTGCGACGGGTTGCCGACCGCCAAAAACGGGTTATTGGTCGATGCTACGCTACAATGCCGATACTTATGACATGGGCGCTCGCACCGCTTATGAGTACGACGAATTTTTGCCCTTTTATGCTCTAGGGCCCGATTACCGCGTTGCTGCCTTTGATATGCCTCAAGTCAGGCTCACAGATAAAATCAACGGGCCGCAGGTATCAGCCTGGGGAGCGCATTCGCCGCAAGTCCCCAGTGGCTCTTTACCCGAAACCTTGTTACCTGAATTAATTGAGCGCCACGGAGAACATCCTGGCTTGCACAAAGATTATGCTATTTGCCCGGATATTAAAGGAACATTACGGCTGCGCGATCGCCTTAAAGTGGGGATCGAGCGACGCTCGGCAATTTGCCAAGACCTTTTATCAAGGGAACCGTGGGATTTGTTTGTGACGGTGTTTGGCGAAGCGCATTCGGCAGGTCATAATTTCTGGCAACTCAGCCAACCGGAACATCCTTTGTATGAAGCACTCCGTCAAGAAGTTGAGCGTGACCCAATGCTCGAAAGCTTCGAGCAGATGGATCGCGCCATTGGGGAAATTCTGACGAAAGCCCCAGAGAATGCCCGGATTGTGGTTTTCTCGGCTCATGGTATGGGGCCCAATAGTATGGATTTACCGAGTACGTTGTTCTTGCCTGAGTTATTGTATCGCTTGAACTTCCCCGGTCAGTACGCGATCGCCCCTGGGGAAGTGGGGGCCCCCCTACCGCCTCCGATCGCCAAGATGAAGTGGAATTATTGGGAACGTCATGTTTGGGCAACCAAGTATGACAAAAATCCCCTACGCCGCTTTTTACGTCGGGAACTGCCGACTAAGGTTTTCAACTGGGTTGAATCTTTGATTGACTCCCCCCAAGCACCGGGCTTGATGTCACCCTTTCAATTGCTAAAGAAAACGACCGTTGTACCTTTACAAGCGGCTCACTGGTACTCGCCTTTATGGCCGCAGATGAAAGCGTTTGCCCTGCCGTCTTTCGCCGAGGGTTATATCCGGGTCAACGTCAAAGGTCGCGACCCCCAAGGGATTGTGTCGCCGTCTGAGTACGATGCCTATTGCGAAGACTTAATCGAGAAGATTGCGGCTCTTAAGGACGCTCGGACAGGCATTCCGATGGCGACAGAAATTCTGCGGATGCGGACTGACCCCCACGACAACAATCCCAAGTTACCCGATGCTGATATTGCCGTGGTGTGGCAAGAAGAATACGCGACCGATGTGGTCGAAAGCCCCCATGTGGGTCGCATTGGCCCGGTTCCCCATTATCGGGCAGGCAGCCATCGTCCTCAAGGTTTTATGATTGCGAATGGGCCGGGAATTGTGCCGAACCAAACCACTGAATATATTGGTCACGCTTTGGATATTGCCCCAACCATTTTGCAATTAATGGGTGCGCCGATTCCAGAGACCATTGACGGCAAACCGTTACCGATTTTAGAGCAGGAGTCTTTGTCTGTTTAATTAGCGCTCAACCTTGCTCAAGAAGAAAACTCACCGGAAAATCTTGCGAGTTGTCCTTGCCCTTTTAGGGCGAGGAGGGATAGAAGTTAAAAGTAAGGGGTTCGATGCCCCTTACTTTTAAAAATACGCTACACTAATCCTTCATCGTGGTAAGCCAGCCTAGAGGCGGGCGAGTTGTTGTCTTGTACGATAACTCCAGGGCTACTGAAAGCCAAGGGCGCAATAGGCGCGAGGTTGTTTACCGACAGTTTAAGCTTCGGTGAGTTTTTTAGGAAGAATGAGTTTACTTTGAATTCACAACTTCTAAGATGGCCGAATGGACTTTTTCGGCCCAACTATCCCAGTTGAGGCGGGTTTCGTATTCTTGTCGGGCGGTGGTGACGAGTTGGGCGTATTTTTGAGGACTGCTAATTTGATTCGCGATCGCGTCGGCGTAATCTTTTCCTGTGGCAGAAAAAGGTAGAATACAGCCATTTTTATCTTCTTCGATTAAGGCCGGTAAACCGCCAACATCAGACGTAACAGCAGGTAAGCCAAAGGCGCTCGCTTCTCCAATTACAATCGGCGAACAATCAGCGCGAGTGGGTAGCACAAAAAAGTGAGAGTCTAAAAACAAGCGGTTGAAGCGGTCGTATTCTTGAGGAACATTTTTGTTAATAAAAGGAATCACGTTTAAACGTTCGTGATGGATACCATCTGGCGGCTTACAACCGACAATTGTTAATTCCGCATCAATACCCCGGTCTAACAACGATAATAAAGTTTCATAAGCAATCATCCCTCCTTTCCGTTGCCAATTGACCCCCACAAACAGCAAACGCACAGGAGACATATTCTGGCATCGCTTGTGAAGCTCGGCAACATCGGGAGCGCTATCTAAATTCGCTCCAAAAGGAATAATTTTGATTTGCTCTGCTTTGGCATTGTAATGTTCAAGAGCTGAGTTCGCTGCCCATTGAGATGAATAAATGAGAAGTTTTGACTTGATAATGGCAACTAACTCTCTTTGTTCGTAAATATTAAATTCTTCTTGGGTTTCGGGAATTTTGTAATATTTATGGATTAAGTACGGTGTCGCATCAGAAATATAAATAATTGGGATATTAGTTTCTAAAAAATTTAATTCTGAGGATGCAACCGGCGCAACGATGGCATGGCAAGGATTATTTTTGAGTTGTTGTTCTACTTTAGTATCTAAATTTTTGAAGCGAGTTGAGTCGGTAAAAATACTCATCGTTGATGCTTGCAGTTTAGATATTGCATTTTTAAATTTGTGTTTGATTTTACGGTGTAGAGCCTCTGGAGAATAAGGAAACCCTAAATTGATTAATTCAATATCTCTGGCACTGAGCGCTCGGTGCATATAATACGGAATACCCGAAAAAGAAGTTTTATCAAGATAGTTATGAAACGATAAAAAACCAACTTTAAGCTGCGGCATATACTTTTCCTGGTGATGAGGTTATATATCAAGAGTGTGACAAAAATGATAATCTCCGTCAAGAAAATAACCGCAGGAAAATTCCTGGGGTAAGAGGACTCCGGCGGCTTTAAAGTAGTTAATGAGGCGTTGGCAGTCCTTAATGTTTTAAACACAAGGCTTACGGTTATGGGTCTGCCCTCGCCTGATTAATTCTTAGCTTTGGTTAGGTTAAGAATTTTCAAGTCATCTCGGCATTTTATACACCTTGATACATTTGCTGGTAATATTTCTGATATTCTTCAGACAACAGAGGTTGCCACCAATCGGGATGAGCCAGATACCATTCGATGGTGCGACGCAACCCACCTGCAACGGTTTCTTGGGGATTCCAGCCTAATTCGGTACTGATTTTGGTTGCGTCGATGGCGTAGCGGCGGTCGTGGCCGGGACGGTCTTTAACAAAGGTAATGAGTTCTCGCGCCGGACGGATGGGGAGATCGGGGGCTAACTCGTCCATGAGGTCGCACAACATATATACTAAGTCGATGTTTTTGACTTCGTTATTGCCGCCGATGTTATAGGTTTGGCCGGGAAGGCCTTGGTGAATCACCACGTCGAGGGCTTGACAGTGATCCCCGACATAGAGCCAATCTCGGATGTTTTGACCGTCACCATAAACCGGGAGGGGTTTACCGAGTAGGATGTTGATGCACATCAAGGGGATGAGCTTTTCGGGGAAGTGATAAGGCCCGTAGTTATTGGAGCAGTTGGTGATAAGGGTCGGGAGGTCGTAGGTGTGGAAGTAAGCGCGAGCGAGGTGATCGCTGCTGGCTTTAGAGGCTGAATAAGGGCTATTGGGGGCGTAGGGGGTGGTTTCGGTAAAGGGGGGGTCGTCGGCGTTGAGGCTGCCGTAGACTTCATCGGTGGAAACGTGGAGGAAGCGATCGCGCCCCGGTTTATCCCGTTTCAGCCAATGCTGACGAAAGGCCTCAAGTAAGGTAAATGTCCCGACAATGTTGGTTTGAATAAAGGCATCGGGGCCGAGAATGGAGCGGTCTACATGGGATTCGGCGGCGAAATGGGCGATGGTATCGATGTTTTCTTCAGGGAGTAGGGTGTCAATGAGGGCGCGATCGCCTATATCTCCTTGCACAAAGCGAAACGTCTCTAAATCTTCTAAATCGGCTAAACTTGCCTGATTTCCGGCATAAGTCAGGGCATCCAGAACCACCACGCGATCGCCTGGGTATTGCTTGCACCAATGATGCACGAAATTCGAGCCAATAAAACCCGCCCCTCCGGTAATCAAAATTCGCCGGGGAGATCGTTGTGAAGCTACCATTATTTTTAACTTCTCCTATAAATCGATCTTGCTGTCATCGCCAATCATAAACCGCAGGGCTTTCGGTCGCTTCGGCGCAATTCCTAAATGCGCTCGTTGACCAATTACACTGTCTACAATGCGTTGCTCGATGCCTACAACTTCGGCATCTTGCAACACCACGCTATGTTCGAGATCGGCCTCGACTAAGCGTACCCCATCGGCAATGCTACTGTAGGGGCCGATAAAAGAATTTTCGAGATGACAATTTTCGCCAATAATAACAGGGCCGCGAATGGTGCAGTTCACAATCTCAGAGTTTTTGCCAATATTGACCCGACCAATGGCTTGACTGTTATCGTCTAATGCCCCAAAAATTTGGCAATCGGTACAAGCATCGAGAATAATGCGATTGGCTTCGAGGAGGTCGTCTTTTTTTCCGGTGTCGAGCCACCAACCATCAAGCTGACAAGCAGAAACCGCTTTTTTGTCGTTGATTAAATATTGAATTGCGTCGGTAATTTCTAGTTCGCCGCGCGGTGAGGGTTTAATACTGTTGATGGCATGGTGAACCACGGGCTGAAACAAATAAATTCCGACTAAGGCTAAGTTAGAGGGGGGATTTTTGGGCTTTTCCACTAACTGGAGTACCCGTCCCTTGTCGTCTACTTGAGCAACCCCAAATGCTGTGGGATTGGGTACTTGACATAAAAAGATCAAAGAATCGAGGTCTTTGTTTTTAAATTCTTCGACGTAGTTGCTCAGTTGATTTTCGATTAAGTTGTCGCCCAAATACATTAAAAAAGGCGAGTCTCCGAGAAAGGGTTGGGCAATTTTGACCGCATGGGCGAGGCCATCGGGGCTTTCTTGGAGGATGTAAGTAATTTTGGCTCCAAAGCGAGAACCATCCCCGGTTTTTTCTTTAATTTCTGCGCCTGTTTCCGGGCTGATAATAATGCCAATTTCGGTAATTCCGGCGGCTACAATGGCCTCAATGCCGTACCATAAAATCGGCTTATTCGCCACGGGAACAAGCTGTTTGGCTCCTGTATAGGTCAGAGGGCGTAAACGGGTTCCTTTGCCGCCAGATAAGATAATTGCTTTCATAAATCCAAAAAATTCTAGGACGATCGCGCTTTTTGCTACCAGGATGTTAGCTCAATTGTGCCAGCATTTGCCGCAAGGAAACTCGCCATTGGGGAGGAGGAGAGGCTAAAAAGGGGCGAATTTTTTGATGGGATAAAACTGAGTAGGCGGGGCGTTGAGCCGGGGTGGGATATTCTGGGGTGGTGATGGGGACGACGTTTTGAATGGCTAGGGGCATTTTGAGGGCTTGGGCTTCTTCAAAAATGGCGATCGCGAAGTCATACCAACTGGTTGCGCCGCTATTGGTAAAGTGATAGATGCCGTTTGTCCAATCTGGGGTCATCAGGAGTTGCGCGATCGCGTCGGCAAGGTCATACGTCCAGGTGGGAGTGCCGATTTGATCGGCCACGACTTTTAATTCTTCTCGTTGTGCGCCGAGTCGCAGCATGGTTTTAACAAAGTTGCCTTTACCGTAGCTGCCGTAAACCCAAGCGGTGCGGAGGATAAAGTAACGGAGATCGCGGGTTTGGGCGACTTGGGCGATCGCGATTTCCCCGTCTCGTTTACTTTTGCCGTAAATGCCGATGGGGTGGGTGGGGTCGGTTTCGCGATAGGGGGTGCTTTGCTTGCCGTCAAAGACGTAATCCGTGGAAATATGGACGAAGGTAAGGTTTCCCTCGGCGGCGGCTTCTGCGAGGATTTTCGGGGCGGTGGCGTTGGCGGTATAGGCGAGATCGGCTTCGCTTTCGGCTTGGTCTACGGCGGTGTAGGCCCCGGCGTTAATTAGGATGTCGGGGTGGTGGTGGGCGATCGCGTCTCGGACGGCTTGGGGTTGGGTAATATCGAGTTTTTGGCGTTCTAGGGCGATAATTTCGGCATTTTCAAGGGCAAAACGCCGTTGTAAGTCTTGGCCGAGTTGGCCGCTGGCCCCGGTGAGTAAGATTTTCATAAACTAATCCTGGGATTTTCGTTGGATGTCGGCGCGATCGCGCTTCTTTTTTGATTAAACTACTCAAAAACTTCTGCGTCTTGGAAAGCCACTCCCCCTTGGTCTTTTTGCGAGAGTAGGGGGGTTGCACCGTCGAGGGGCCACGCGATCGCGAGGTCGGGGTCATCGAAGCGAATGCTACGCTCGTGTTGGGGGGCATAAAAATCGGTGGTTTTGTACAGGACTTCGGCCACCGGAGACATGACATAAAAGCCGTGGGCAAATCCGGCGGGAACCCAGATTTGGCGCTTGTTTTCGGCGCTGAGGACTTCCCCCACCCATTGGCCGAAAGTCGGGGAGTTTTTGCGGATATCGACCGCGACATCAAACACTTCCCCCAGAATAACCCGCACTAATTTCCCTTGAGTTTGTTGGATTTGGTAGTGCAGTCCCCGTAAAACGTGCTGTTGCGATCGCGAGTGGTTATCCTGAACAAAGCGGACATCTTGACCGACTTTTTCACAAAACTGTTTTTCGTTATAACTTTCAAAGAAAAAACCGCGATCGTCTCCAAATACGCGCGGTTCGATGGTTAATACATCAGGAATTTCGTTGGGAATGAGTTGCATAGGGTTACTTCAATTCAATCAACAGGCAGCAGGTTAAAAATGGGGGTGGATTTTTTTCAACCCTACCCCACCGTAGAACCATTTAAGCTCAAAATGACACATTAGGAGAAATTAAGATTCCCCTGGACGACAACCGTCCCACCAACAAGGATTTTGGTCAATAAAATCCATCATGGCTCGCCATTTTGGATGATCCGTATCATCGAGAGAATGTTTAAACGTCCAAGCGCTATCTGCCCCAATTCCACCCCACATCACGATTAATTGTCCCTCTGCTTCCTTCCAAGTGTCGAAAAGCTTCATGTATAAATCATACATTTTTTCGTGTTGGGCAATATCTTTTAAAAAGCGGTCTACGCGATCGTTACCCGAGGAATTGAAATGGGTTCCGCCTTCATACCAAACCACATCCATATCTTTGGCTTTTGCCACCTTTTGAAAGTATTTAAAGTTTTCTGTACCCGTCGCTACACTGTCTTTAAACTTTTGGGAGCCGCCTTCGATGGCTTCAATATTGCCAAATTCAAGTTGTTGAAATGCCTGGTCAAAAGCATAGTCGCGATCGCCGCGATCGAGCCAAGACTGGATTAATTCGATGTTTTCTTCTTTCTGTAAATAACCGCTAACGTATCCCGTAACGCCTAAAGCATCAATACCACTTTGCCAGCAAGGATCGTTACCTTCGGCGACGTATAACGGGCAATCTAAAGCCGAATCTTCTAAGCCTTGCCAAGCGGTTTGTACGCCTAAAACACACTCAACGCGATCGCTTCCTAATTCTTGATTCCAGGCTTCACAAATTTGTGCGGTTTTCATGCCATGATATTGCATCCAACCGTCGCCGTAATATTCTCCATCTTCGTCTTTTCCCCAGCGATCGCGGGCTTGTTGTAAAGCATATTGAGATTGGGGAAAGCCCCAATTCCAAACCTCATTAGAATGTTCCACATAAACTTTTAATTCCGGGTCGAGTTCGGCTTTGACTAATTTGGCAAACTCGCGGATATATTCATCCGTGGCTTCATGGGGAATATTAAACCAAGGATAAGCTTGAATGCGATTGGCTAAAGCCACCATGATTTCAATCGGATAACCACTGACTTTCCCTTTTCCGGGGATATAGTGACTGATCAAAGAAACTTGATTGTCGGGTTTGGGGCGATCGCGCCATTCTTTTTCATCGGAACTATTAGTAAGCATCCAGTCCATAAAACGGAGGGCTTTATAGTTTTCGATATGTTTTAAAAAGTCAGGATTAAATAGGGTTTCTCCCGCTTCATACTCATCCAAATGATCGGCACGAATAATGCGAATATTGCGTAAATAATTGCCTGTGTTTTGCGGGTCAGTGTCGCGAATTTTCAGCACCGCGTAACTTTTATTATCGGTGATGTCAACCACATCTCGTCCCGGTTGCGAGAGTTCTTCGTTTTTTTGGGCTGATAAGGTGTAGTCTAGGGTTCCTTCTCCTTCATAAAAAACATAAA
Organism: filamentous cyanobacterium ESFC-1; assembly: GCA_000380225.1. GTDB lineage: Bacteria > Cyanobacteriota > Cyanobacteriia > Cyanobacteriales > Spirulinaceae > Jaaginema. The sequence continues at coordinate 4,843,957 of KB904821.1, read as the reverse complement.
ACCGTTTTTCGGGTAAGGGATTTTCTTCATCTAAGGAAATGAAAAACGTTTCTACGTTGGCAAAACTAATATTCGGGTCTTGTTTGCTTTGTAATGATTTGACCCAGCCTTGATCGTCCATTTGAAGTAAACTTATCCCGTTATCTTGAGGTTTTTCATTATTAGGAAAACAAGAATTATCACCTCCCGGACAAGTCACCATCCAATTCCGAGAATTTTTGAGCCAGTCAATAAAGGGATATTCTTCTGACCAATCCCCAGGAAAATCTAGATTCCCCCCCATGGGAGAGTTATAATTCGGTAGAGTTTGACTATTAGAAGGTGAGATACAACCCCAGGTAATCAAGAGAGAACTGGTGACACAAAATAAGGCGATATATCTGGAAAAACGATGCACAAATGTAGAAAGTGTCATAAACTTCTAAGACAATGAAGACTTCGCAGTTAGCAGGGGAGCTTGAGGGGGCAATCTTGTTGATTTTTAACCCACGGAGAGTAAAGATACTGCTTTTTTAATGTCTTATGGTAGCAATAATTTTCTGAAAATTCACTGAGCTTACCGGGGCTAAAATCAAGGATGTTGGATAGTGGGGGCTAAGTTCTAGTCGTAGAAACAAGTCGGGTTAGTAGAAGCTTGACTGGATTCTCAACGGATAGCTTAGGAAAAGTCGCCAGTTTCTGGAACAATTTAGAAGTAACAGGCATCTTGAATCGTTGGGGTTGTCTACGCATTCCCACCTTCCTTAGATGCTGAACGCAAGGCTGAGGAAAAATTTGAGAGTTTTCGTGCCGTTAGTGGATGCTTTTGCTATGTTTTTTAAAAATACTGTTATCTTTGCCTTGATTTTATCAACTTCGGCTTTAATGGCAGGAACGGTGGAAGCGCAAACCCCCGAACCTTCCCCCAGTCCTACCTCCGAAGAAAGCCCGGATACAGAAACGCCGACTGAAGATGAAGATACGTCAGAATCTCCTGACGCAGAAACGCCAACAGAAGATGAAGAAGACTCCTCTGATACTCCATCTGATACTCCAGACGACGAGAGTTCGACTGAAGCAGAAGAACCGACAACTCCAGTCGAAGCCGAACCGATTTTCGTGTTAGACGAAGAAGGTTCCCTCAGTGATGGGGATATGACTTTACCTGAAGATGGCAGTTTGTACGATATTTATTCTTTTGAAGGGAAAAGCGGCAATATTGTTAATATTGCGGTTGAAAGCAGCGAATTTGATACTTATTTGGTTTTGATTGATGATAATCAAGATATTATCGACGAAAATGATGATATCGCCCAAAACAATACTAATTCCGCTTTGTCTGAAATTGTCTTACCCAGGGATGGGTTGTATCGCGTGGTGGTGAATGGTTACGATAAAGCCGATCGCGGCAATTACAGGATTACAATTCGAGTAGAAAACTAAACACAAAGACAATTTAAGTTTATGGTTTTGGTTGCTCAGGCTGCATTAATTGAAGGTGCGATCGCGGGGAAAGTGGTCAGTTTTCCGACGGATACAGTTCCGGCTTTAGCGGTTCGTCCTCCCCAGTCGGATTTGATTTTTACCCTCAAGCAGCGATCGCCTGATAAACCGTTGATTCTGATGGGTGCAACCTTCGAGCAAATCTCGCCGTATATCCAGGGTACAACGGAGGAAATCAACCTCTGGCGACAAATCGCTCAAAAATACTGGCCGGGAGCGCTAACGCTGGTTTTACCTGCCTCTGAGCGAGTTCCCAGACAGATGAACCCCCGCGATCCGACTACCCTGGGAGTGCGAGTTCCCGACTGCGCGATCGCCTGCGACATTCTCCGAGAAACCGGGCCTCTGGCTACCACGAGCGCCAATCGTTCCGGGGAACCCCCTCTCGAAAGTCTGGCCGCGATCGCGACGGCATTTCCCCCAGTTTTAGCCCTAGAAACCACAAAACCCCCTCAAGCGAGTGGTTTACCCTCTACCGTCGTGAAATGGACACAGAGGGGTTGGGAGGTTCTGCGACAGGGTAGTGTGGTTTTGGAGTGAAGCCAGTTATCAGCGATTAAGGGGCAATCGGCAATCGGCAGTCGGCAATCGGGGGGGAGGTGGGATTTTGCCCCAGAAAGGGGGTCAGAAACTTCTGGCTGTAGGGCAGTGGGCGTGTAGGGGCGGGGAAACCCCGCTCAAGGGGGAGTTGAATTTTACCCCAGAAAGGGATATCCCAACTTTGGCCTAGATGGCAGACTCTAGAAAAGGCTCAACACTAGACTATACTAGGGTTCGGTTCCTCAAAAAGTAAAATTAACGTTTCAAAGAAAGTTAACAGGACTTGGGTGGAATGTTTTTCCGATGATTTATTGTTTTTTTGTTGTTTGTGTCTTGCGGGAGGTTTTGTTTTACAAAAAGGGAATCAGAAACTTTGGCTGTTGAGGTAGACTTTTAACAAGGCTCAAAGCTATGTTAGACAAGAGTTTCAGTCCGAAAAAGCCGATTTAAGTTTCCCGTCAGAGTTTTTAGGGAGTGACAAATCACTCATAATCAACTCATCAACAACAAAGGACAAGTGACAAATGACAAAGGACAAATTATGACCGATATTGATGATCTGAAAGACGAACTGCAACAACTGCGACTGGATTATTACACTGCATTGCAAACCAGCCAGTATAAAGCGGGATTTTTAGCGCGAACTTCCCATGAGTTGCGATCGCCCCTCAATAGTTTAATCGGTCTGCACCAGTTGATTTTGTCGGATTTGTGCGACAGTCCTGAAGAAGAACGAGAATTTATTAACCAAGCTCATCAAGCGTCGTTAAAGTTAATTAAGCTGATCGACCGCATTATCGATGTGGCTAAGGTGGATTATGGTGCAAGTCCGTTAGAACTACAAGCGGTTCCCCTCAGTAAGACCTTTGACCGTTTAGAGGATTTGACCTTTATGCAGGCCGCAAATCGGGGTTTTCCCTTTACGGTGAATTTACCCGATTCGGAAGTCTATGCGATCGCTGACCCCCGCAAGTTGTTACAGGTGTTGGTGGGGTTGGTGGACACTTCGATCGCGTATCTCGAAGAAGGGAGTATTGAGGTTTCCGCTTGTCCTGACTTTGAGCAAGAAACCGTTGAAATTAGAATCGATTTGCGATCGCCGTTTCAAATTTGGAGTGAGGCTACAGACTTATTAAATCAAATTGATGACCCCAATCCCGCAGCGATTAAAGCGCAAGGGAAAGTGAGCGATCGCAGCAATCATGCACCTTCCCCCGGAATGAATTTACTGCTGAGTCAGTCGTTGCTGGAGTTGATGAAGGGTCAGTTAACAATCGTGTCTGCGGCTGAAGCGAGTCAAGCCGAACCCTTTACCCGACTATGCTGTTTGCTTCCACTGACGACGGATGCAGGTCTGGGCTAACCAGGCGATCGCGAGAATTGTACAATACCATTGTGGTGGTTTGGTTGTCCTCGAAGCCAATGCGGTTATAAAAGCTTTGTTGGTGGGTGGTCATGAGGTAAACCCGTTCGACTCGATTAACGCAAGGATGGCTGATAATTGTCTCGACAAGCTTTGTTCCGAGACCCAAACCGCGATAATCGGCGTGAACAACTACATCCCAAATTGTAGCGCGATAAATGCCGTCTGAGGTAGCTCTGGCACTCCCGATCAGGCGATCGCCATCCCAGATTGTTACCACAGGTTCGCTGTTGGCGATCGCGATTTCCATGTCTTCGAGGGTTCGCTCTTGGGCCCAGAATGCCCCCAGTTTATATAAAGATAAGAGTTGGTGCAGATCGACTTTGGATTTATCGGTGCAAAACTGGATATGACTACAGTCCATTGGTGGTATTTCCCGATGTTGAGTAAGTGGAAGGGGGAATTTGTGCATTGTCAAGCTAATCGGGGAATTTTAACCTCGCGATCGCAATCAAAATCATACTGAGTCCGAGTTTCCGCCGTTTTTAATTTTTACAACACACAATTTAAAATTGTAACGAGGTTTACAAATTACGCAAGACCTTTGGCGTTTCTTTTGTCAAGATATCCTTACAATTCTTGAAGTCAGTCAGTCTGTATTTTTGAGTTTTTCGTATCGCAGTTTGGAGACATAAACCTTGGAGTTGTTCGCGATCGCGCAGTTTCGGTTATCTTCAGGACAGAGAATAGAACTTTCTTGTCATCGTCCTAGTTCTTTTGTCGCTCAAAATCTAAACGCGATTCTACCCAACTGTCCCTCCTCTGACGTTTGGGTTGTCCTTCTGTTACAGCAATCCCGCTTTCCCCTCGACAATCAAACCCCCCAAACCGAAGCCGAGAAAAACTTATTACGAGAAAGATTTATAAATTTTAGCAGTGAAGCGGTTTCTTTATTACAAAAAGCCGGATTTTTCAGCGATTACATCGACCCAAAAACGGGCTATCCGGGGCTTTCTCATCCGGGAACCATGACTCATAACGATACGGCGGTTGTCGCGGCTTTACGGGGCTTTCCTCGCACGGAGAATGACTGTTTTGTGTTACACCATCCCGTCTGGAATACTAACATTTATCCCGGCGTTTTAATGACTGCGGCAAAACCCGCGATCGCGCAGCCGCTTTTAATTCAATTAGCTCAAAATCTAGGCTGGATTTGAGTTCCAGGTTAAGCTTAATATCAAATTATAATCAAGATAACTTGATTCCCTTTTTATAAATCCAATGATCGCCGTACCTCACTACATTTCTCCCCAAGAATATCTCGCGATCGAACGACAAAACCCAATTCGTCACGAATATCGCCAAGGTTTAGTGTACGCTATGACTGGCGGTACAGACAACCGCGATCGCATTGCTTTTAATTTGCTTAAAATTATAGATAATCATTTCGGAGACACTTCTGAATGTCGTTTTTATTCGGGTGGTGTCAAGGTTAATTATGAAGAACAATTTTATTATTATCCTGATGCTTTTGTAACTTGCGATCCACGCGATCGTTGCGATCGTTACGTTAAACGCTATCCTAAATTAATTGTAGAAGTGCTGTCAGCTAGTACCCAAGCTTTCGATCGCGGTGAGAAGTTTAACGATTATCAAAAACTCGCATCCCTCGAAGAATATGTATTAATCTCTCAAGATTCTCAGCGCATCGAATGTCGTCGTCGCACTCCGAATCAGACTTGGGAAACGGTAATTTATGAAGTGCGCGATCGCGTTTTCCTCAATAGTATTAATTTGATGTTTGATATTGCCCAAATTTATCGCGGTTTGGATGATTAAGTTTGAGCTTGGTACTTTGTACCATCTGGCATAATAGCACCATTTAGTTTAGCTTCATTCCACTGCACTCCAGCAATTTTCGCATTAGTAAAATTGGCATTTTCGAGGTTTCTTAATCTAGGGAAAAATGCACCGCGTAAATCTGCACCAGTGAAATTCGCGCCACTGATATCCTCGACATTAAAACTTACACCGCACAATTGAGAATTTGTAAAGTCAACCCCTCTCCAAGTCCCTCCTAGATTTAAACCTACTAAGTTAACTTTTCGACAAATAGCACCATCAAATTTTGTATGTGTATCTGTTTTAATTCCATTTAATTTTACCTGAATCAATGAAGCAGCAACAAGCTGTGTATTGTAAAGTGTAGTATTGTTTAAATTGGCTCCATCTAAACAAGAAGCTGTCAATACACTCGAAGATAAATTCGCTTTCTCTAAATTCGTACTGCTTAAATTAGCTTGAATTAACTTAGCTTGACCCAAATTAGCTTCAGTTAAATTTGCACCAACTAAATTAGCACCTGTTAAATCAACCCGTTGTAAATCTGCGTGAGACAAATCCGCATAGTTTAAATTTGAGTAGGGTGCAATTAAATATGCACCAGCTTGTTTAGGATTGAAGCCTTCGGGAAAAACAGTATTCTGGTCATACAAAGCGAATTTTAGGTTAGCATCTGTCAAATCTGCACCTTCTAAATTAGCACCAAATAAGTTAGCTCTAGTTAAGTCAGCATTTCGTAAATCAGCATAAGATAAATCTGCTTCTTTTAAATTCGCTTGAGTAAAATTAGCCGATACTAATTTGGCATGAGTTAGAGTAGATTTCAAGGATAAATCAGCTTTTGTAAAATCAGCCTTAATCAAACTAGCGTAGCTAAAATTAATTCTTTGTAATTTTGAATTAGAAAAATTAACATGATTACAATGAGCAGATACACAAATAGCGTCATACATTTCTGTACTTGTCAAATTAGATAAACTCAAATTTGCTTGAGTAAAATCAACACTACTTAATCGTGCTTCTGCTAAATCAACTTTTACTAACTTTGCTTTCCTGAGATTAGAACCACTCAAGTTAGATTTACGAATTGATGCACCCGTTAAATCAGCTTGCTCTAATTCAACGTAAGATAATGCGGCTTGCAATAATTCAGCTTTTCTAAGGTTAGCTTGATTGAATTTAGTTTTACCAAAATAAGTTTGATTTAATTTGGCATAACTTAAATTAGCGTTATCCAAATTTAAGTCATAATCCTTTTGGAATTTTTGATTGCTTAAATCTACTCCAGCTAAATTAACACTCGAAAAATCGCGATCGCCCCCGTTATAACGTTCCAAAAACACCTCAGCCGATATCGCATCAGAATAGACGCGATCGCGACTTATTTCGATCTCATCCGTATAAAAACCTGTTAACAGCAAAAACCGTTCAACGCGAAACTCAAAATCCGTTAAACTGGCTGGAGTTTCATCTTCAGAAACTTCGCTTTCTGGGGGTGATTGTGGTGTAGGATTAGGTTGAGGCGATAAACTGGGAGTCGGTTCAATATCCTGGGTTTGTCGCGTTTCCGTTTCCCCTGGCTGTTGTGTCTGTATCGCTTCAACAACTTGCTCTAATTCTTGCCTCGTTTTCTTGCTATATTTAGCCAACTGGTTAAGCTTCGTTTCCAGTTGTTCAATTTTTGATGATAAAGCCATCCAATCGCGATCGCCCTCAGCCATAAAACTATCCTCAAACTACCATTACTTATCTGAAGTTTAGAGGAAAAAAGCGCGATCGCTCACCCTAAAATATTAATATGGGTAAAACGTGGGTACAGATAGAGAACATCAGAATGGCAATTCCAGAAAAAACAGGGAAAAGTAAACAAATCGAGTCCCTAAACATTCAAGTCAAGCCGAGTCAGCGCGACTTGATTGATGCAGCAGCTTCGGTATCAGCTAGACTCTCCCAATGAAGCGAGAATCCCCGCTCCTTAAGGACGGGGAGTTGTCAAATCGAGAAAGTTTTTGATCGCAGCACAAAACCCCGGCTTGACAACAAAACCGGGGTTTTTAAACCAAATTAAACGATAAACCTAGCCCTACATCCAACGCACCGCATCTTTCGCGTGATAGGTCAAAATAATATCGGCACCAGAGCGTTTAAACGCCGTCAGGGTTTCCATTACCATCTTCTGCTCGTCCACCCAACCGTTGAGGGCTGCGGCTTTGACCATAGAATATTCCCCAGAGACATTGTAAGCCGCGACGGGGAGGTTGGTCATTTCCTTAATGCGCCAAATAATGTCCATATAGGCCAAAGCGGGTTTAACCATCACCATATCTGCCCCCTCAGCGATATCTATTTCGACCTCCTTGAGGGCTTCGCGGGCATTTCCGGGGTCCATCTGGTAAGTGCGGCGATCGCCAAACTGAGGGGCAGATTCGGCGGCATCCCGGAAGGGGCCGTAATAAGCCGAGGAATACTTAGCGGCATAGGACAAAATCGGCGTATTGCTAAATCCTGCTTCGTCTAAGGCTTCGCGAATCGCTGTGACAAAGCCATCCATCATCCCCGAAGGTGCGATAATATCTGCCCCCGCTTTCGCTTGAGAAACCGCCGTTTTCTTCAATAACTCCAGCGTCGGGTCATTTAACACGCGACCCGTCAAATCCCCCACTTCCAGGTAGCCGCAATGACCGTGGGGGGTATATTCGCACAAACAGGTATCGGCAATAACGAGCAAGTCGGGAACCGCCTCTTTCACCGCAGTAGCGGCTTTTTGGACTATACCGCAATCATGCCAAGCTCCGGTTGCGTCGTTGTCTTTATCTGCCGGAATGCCGAATAAAATAATACCGGGAATGCCGAGGTCATACACTTCCTTGGCTTCTTCGACGATTTTATCAACCGAGAGTTGGTACACTCCTGGCATTGAGGTGACTTCTTTGGCCACTCCTTCACCGGGAACAGCAAACAAGGGATAAATTAGATCGTTGGCGGTGACAGTGGTTTCCCGTACCATCCGACGTAGCGGGTCAGATTGACGGAGACGACGGGGACGCTGAACTGGAAACATAGGACGATTTTATAACAATATTTTTGATGTTGCTCAAAATAGTGTAGAGCGATCGCTTTCCCCAGAGCTACAAATTGCAACACCTCTCAATGTTTTGTAACGTTCGGCAAAAATAAAGCACGCTCGATGATTGAGCGTGCTTTGATGCACCTTGATGAATACAGGGGGAGAGATTTAATTGACTCTAACTTAGCAAAGTTATCGCCGCAAAATCTATTTAACCCGCCGGATAAATGCTAACTTTTTGGCGAGAGCGATTAAGACGCTCGAATGTGACGATACCATCGGTTAAAGCGAATAAGGTATCATCGTTACCGCGACCAACATTCACACCGGGATGAATTTTAGTACCCCGTTGACGCACTAAAATATTACCTGCCACAACGACTTGACCGCCGTAGCGTTTTACACCCAATCGTTTGGCGTTTGAGTCGCGACCGTTACGAGTACTACCTGTTCCTTTCTTGTGAGCCATTGTTCTTTACTGTGCTGTAGGATTACTTGTTTATTGTAGAACCTGCCTATCGTCGGTGGGGGACAAGAAGATTACCTTATTCGGCGGCGGCTTCGGTGGTTTCTGCGGTTTCTGGGGTTCCCATCACTTCCACTTCTGCGGCTTCTACGTCTTCGTCTGCGGCTGCGATGGTTTCCCCGTTGAGGGTAATCCCTGTAATCAGCAAGCGGCTTAATTCTTGACGATGACCGCGTTTTTTGCGGGTTTTCTTCTTCGGACGCATTTTGTACACAATGACTTTGCGACCGCGAAGGTGACTCAGGACGCGACCTTCTACGGTAGCATTAGCCACATAAGGCTGGCCGACGCTAATATCGCCGTCATTGCTGATCAGTAAGACTTTATCGATGCTGTAGCCGTCTTCGGCTTCAATGGGTAGCAGGTTGATGTCATAAAAACGACCGGGTTCAACGCGGAGTTGTTTTCCCCCGGCTTCAATAATTGCATAGGTCATGGATTTATCCTCTAAAAGGGCCGTACGGGTAGCTGAAATGCTGATGATTTCTGCTTTGGTTAGCGATTTACTGAAAGCGACTATGTTGCCTACTCAGCGAACAGTTGGGAGAACGGGTCTCCCGTCGCTTTGTCCTTGGTCATTAGTCCTAAGTCATTTGTATTTATCAATGACGAATGATTAATAACGCTCTCATCCTCATTCTTGGATCGATGGGGGATGAGTTTACCCGATCCGAGCTTGGGTTTACACGCAGTTTTTTATTATCGGTAATTTGAGGGGGGTTTGTCAAATTTTGTTGTTGGTTGTTGGTTGTTGGTTATTTCTGGTGCGCGTTCCCTTGCGCCTGTCTTGTCGAGCATTCCCTTGCGCCTTTCGGCGGCGCGGGGTCTCGACGCTTTCGGCGGCGCGGGGTCGCACCAGTTATTGGTTATTGGGCGGGGAAACCCCGCCCCTACATAACGATTGCCTACTGCCCAAAAACTGATGACTGATGAGGCGATAACTGAAAAAGCTGCCCACGAAACTGTGACGAAACTTGTAAGATAGAACAAGTCTTTTTAAACGTTTTACGCGATCGCACCCCTGAAATTACCATGACCGCAACATCCCGCCGCTATCACATTACCACCTTCGGCTGTCAGATGAACAAAGCCGACTCCGAGCGTATGGCTGGTATTCTCGAAGATATGGGGTTGCAATGGTCAGAAGACCCCAACCAAGCAGATGTGATTCTCTACAATACCTGCACCATTCGCGATAATGCCGAACAAAAGGTTTATTCTTATCTGGGACGACAAGCCAAGCGCAAACACGAACAACCGGATTTAACGCTCATTGTGGCCGGTTGTGTGGCCCAGCAAGAAGGAGAACAACTGCTGCGTCGCGTCCCAGAGTTGGATTTGGTGATGGGGCCCCAACACGCGAACCGCTTGGGGGATTTACTCGAACAGGTATTCGACGGCAGCCAAGTGATAGCCACTGAACCAATTGAAATCGCAGAAGATATTACTAAGCCCCGTCGCGATAGTAGCGTCACCGCTTGGGTGAATGTGATTTATGGCTGTAACGAACGCTGTACCTATTGCGTCGTTCCGAATGTGCGGGGTGTCGAACAATCCCGTACCCCGGAGGCGATTCGGGCTGAAATGGAAATGTTGGGACAGCAGGGTTATAAGGAAGTGACCCTACTGGGGCAAAATATCGACGCTTACGGTCGCGATTTACCCGGTGTGACCGATTCGGGACGACACCAACACACCCTCACGGATTTACTGTATTACGTCCACGATGTACCGGGAATTGAGCGCATTCGCTTTGCGACGAGTCACCCCCGCTATTTCACCGAACGGCTGATTAAGGCTTGCCAGGAACTCCCGAAGGTGTGCGAACATTTCCACATTCCTTTCCAATCGGGGGATAACGAGTTACTCAAAGCTATGTCGCGGGGTTACACTCATCAGAAGTATCGCCGCATTATCGATAAGATTCGGGAGTATATGCCCGATGCCGCGATTAGTGCCGATGCGATTGTGGGTTTTCCGGGGGAAACCGAGGAACAGTTTGAAAATACCCTGAAATTAGTTGAAGATGTGGCTTTTGACCTGGTAAATACGGCGGCCTATTCACCGCGGCCTGGGACTCCTGCTGCCCTGTGGGAGAGTCAACTCAGCGAGGAAGTGAAAAGCGATCGCCTCCAACGTCTCAATCGGTTAGTATCGGTAAAGGCGATGGCGCGATCGCAACGGTATCTCAACCGCATTGAAGAAGTCCTGGTCGAAGATATTAACCCCAGAGATACTTCCCAACTGGTGGGTCGGACTCGCGGTAATCGCCTGACATTTTTTGCTGGAGATATCAACGAATTCAGAGGCAAAATCGTTCAAGTCAAAGTGACCGAAGTCCGGGCGTTTAGCTTAACTGGCGAAGTTTTGCAGCCTGCGTTAGCCACGGGTCGTTAGTGCTTTCTCGCATTTTTTGAACCTTGCTTCTCAGGGTTTCTAAAACGTCTGTGAAGCGAGGATCGTCTGCGAGGTTAAATAACTCCTGGGGGTCGTTTTCCAGGTCGTATAGCTCCTCTGAAGGTCGGTGGAGATAGTTTTCGAGAGGGCGCGAACCGACTTTATCTAAGTTCCGTTCTAACATTCCGTTCCAAGTGGGCGATCGCAAAATATCGAGGGCAATGGGGTATTTTAGATCGGCATATAGGTTATTCAGGTATTTATATTTCCCGGTACAAACGCCCCGCATGGGATAATACATGTGGATACCGTGGAAGACATGAGACACATAAGCTTCTGACCAATCTGCCGACTTTTCGGTGTTAATAATGGGTAGAAAAGATCGCCCTGGTAATTGATGGGTGGGGGGGTCAGTTTTAGTATAGTCTAACAGGGTGGGAACTAAGTCGGTAAAACTAATTAAGTTGCGGTTGATTTGATTCGGTTGAATCAGTTTAGGATGAGACGCAATCAGGGGTAAATTTGACCCAGGGTTATACAGATTAGTCTTCGCACCGGGAAAGGGAATGCCGTTATCGGTGAGATATAAAATTAAGGTGTCTTCGTATCTTCCCGATTTTTTCAACTGATCGATAACCATACCAATTCCGGTATCTAATCGCGCGATCGCTTCGTACATTTCAGCCATTTCTGCTCGCGATTCTGGGATATCTGGCACATAATAAGGAATCTCAACTTCGTCCGGTTGATACTTTTTAGACTCAACTCCGGGATAGTTGGGTTCATTGCCAAAGGTTTCCCCTAAACGATGGGGATCGGAATAACCAACAAGCAAGAAAAAGGGCTTGGATGAGTCAGAATTAAAAAATTCTCCGGCTTTATTCGCCATTTTCTGGACATCCCGATTTACCATCAATTCATCGCGATAAACCACAAAATCAAAGGGTAATTGTTCGGGAGTTCCACCAACATGAAGTTTACCAATTAACCCGGTTTGATAACCCCTATTTTTAAGCAACATTGGTAGGGGCTGTACCCACTCATGCAAGCTAAAATTATGCTGACGATGTTGATGGCCGTATTGACCATTTTGGTGGGGAAAAAGCCCGGTTAAAATACTACCGCGACTGGCACTACAAGACGCAGAAGGGGTGAAAGCTTGGGTAAATCGGACTCCATTTTTTGCCAGGTTATCTAAGTTCGGTGTCGCTACTTTTTGGTTGCCATAACACCCAATTTGGTCGATGCCTTGGTCGTCAGAAATCAGTATTAAAATATTGCGTTGTGGTGGGGTGTTTTGACCCGCTTGCGCTAATACTTGACTGGCAATAATTAAGCTACTTGTTGCTAATGAAGTTGTGATAAAAGAACGACGAGTGAGTTTTTGATAAATAGACATAATTGTGGTATGATTAACTCTGATAATTTCAAACTAAAAAATTCAATAATTTTGATCGTAAACTTAATCAAAAAAGCCGCGATCGCCTCGGTGTTTCGCCACCCTCCTTTTATTCCCCGTCAAACCAAGTTACAGTCAACCGTTAACTGAAGTCCTCGAAGGCGATCGCGATTCCCCCTCTTTCCAGCTTAAAGATTTAGATTCAAATTGGCGAGTTTTTAGTATTAGCGGTCAGCTTGAAGCCGGATTATTTATCTCAGTCCTGGGCAGTTTTGCGGGTATTCCCCCCCAATGAATACGGTTGCCCAAGGAGAAACCCTATAGTACTTCGCAGTGGTGTATTTACCTCCTGAAGAATCGCCTTAGAATTGGCATCTTTTCCCCAGGCATTTTCAACATTCTGCGGAGGCGTTGATTCAGAAAAATTGCTCGATTCGGTGGGTTGGTTTAGCCAGGTTCTAAGCGTACCAAACGACCATTAGATTCATCCGTCAAGACATAGATAAATCCGTCTGGGCCTTGGGCGACTTCCCGCACTCGCTGCCCAATGTTGATAGGGGTTTGGCCCAAGACAGCGCCTGAGTCATCTAGCCGAATTTGCTGAATCGATTGCGAGACAAGGCCACCAGCAAACAAGTCCCCTTGCCACTGAGGTACTCGGTCACCTCGATATACTGTCAGTCCAGAAGGCGCAATAGCAGGTGTCCAAACGATTAAGGGGTCTACCATACCGGGGCGCGATCGCTCCGATGAAATCTCGCCACCCGAATACTCGCGGCTATGGGTCACCAGCGGCCAACCGTAGTTTTCACTCTTGTCGATGCGGTTTAGCTCATCACCGCCGCGAGAACCATGTTCTGTGGCCCATACCTGACCGGTGAGCGAATCAAGGGCTAACCCTTGAATGTTGCGATGACCGTAGCTCCAAATGGTGGGGTCTGCCCCCGGTGTATCGACAAAAGGATTATCATCAGGGACTGAGCCATCATCATTGAGCCGAATTAATGAGCCTAAATGACTGCTTAAATTTTGGGCTTGATGACGTATTAGTTCGCCATCCAGAGTAATCGGTGGATTGCCCCCATCCCCAATCGAAACCAACAAAGTGCCGTCTGGCATCCAGGCCAAACGAGAGCCGAAGTGCTGAGTTCCTTCTTTTGTCCGATTTACTTCAAAAATCACCTGCCAATTCGATAAAGCACTGCCGTCAAACTGAGCGCGAGCCACCTGTGTACGATTGGCCGAGCCAGTACCATCAGCGTAGGTAAAATATACCCACTGATTTTCAGCAAACTGGGGATGAACAGAAACATCCATCAGGCCACCCTGTCCTCGACTGAATACATCGGGCAGACCGCTCACAGGGGTTGGCTCTAGCACTCCGTCCCGGATAATGCGGAGTCGTCCGGGTCTCTCGGTGACTAGCAGAGTGCCGTCGGGTAGCCAGGTGAGTCCCCAGGGATGCTCTAGTGATTCTACAAGGGTGACGGCCTGGGGTGTGGGAGTTTGTGCAAGGGGTTCGGTCGATTCTGCGGGTGCAGCTTCTGAAGATACTGCATCTGGCACTGTATTTGAGGAGGCTGTATCTGAGGGGGCGGTAGCGGATGAGTCACATCCAGACAGCGTTAAGCCTGAGAGCAAAAGCCCAACCGCCCAGAGATAGCAATGCCGAATACTTATCATATTTAAGCTAAAAGCGCTTCATTCTATTCTTCATTTAAGCGGATATTTTAGTTAATTGGCTAACTCTATCCGCTAATATAGTATTTACATTGTGAACGTCAACTCAAATCTAGGTTTTTCTTAATAATATAAAATCGTCCTAATCAATGGCTTTGTCCTTGTTTTTTTGTTACCAGGTATAACTTAGGAACGAGGTTTTAGGGTTCACATTTCTTATTTAACTACTATATGCCAGTATTCTAGCGATATAACCCCCAGGATCAAAAATGGTCAAGCCAGGCTGCGATTGGCCAATTGAAAAACTCCCAGGAATTAGCGATCGCGATCGCGAAAACCTGCAATCAATTGGTATCACTACTACTCAACAACTCTTACAAAAAACTCGCACTCCTCAAACCAAAAACGAGATCGCATCTCAACTACAAATCCATCCTCAATATCTCAGTAAATGGATCGCCTTAGCCGATCTTGCCCGCATTCCAAGCGTTGGTTGCGAATATTGCGGCATTATCCTCCACAGTGGCATTATTTCCAGCGCCCAACTCGCTCAAACTCCCGCGTCTCATCTCCATCGCCAGATTACGCGCCTATATGTCTCAATGATGCAACGCAAAGATTTAACCCCTCCTGTCGATCGCGTCCAGGTTTGGGTGAGGGAGGCTAAGGCGTTTAGGTAATTTCAGTCATCAGAGTCATCAGCTTTTTCAGTTATCAGTCATCAGTCAACAGCCTCTAAGGGGCAATCGGCAATCGGCAATCGGCAGTCGGGGGGGAGGTGGGATGCAAGCCCCAGAAAGGGGGTCAGAAACTTCTTGCTAGAGGGTAGACTCTATAAAAAGGCTCAACGCCAGACTATACTAAGGTTTCAGGCTCAAAAAGTAAAATTAAGTTTCTGGAGAGTCATCAGTTTTTTTAGTGACCAGTGACCATTGACCAGTTACCAGTTACCAACAACCAATAACAAATGACAAATGACAAATGACAAATGACCAAACAGGGTGTCAATTCTAAAACTGTCACCCTATGCGGAACAGTGCGATCGCGAAAAGACCATAATACAGTCGTGTGTGAGGAATTAATGAGCAAAAAGCCTTTGGGGTCGAAACACGGCAAGACTCCCAAGGGCTTTTTAATTGGGGACATTTCTTGTCACTCAGTTGCCCCCGCTTGCTGGAGTTGCATCACCGTGTCGGCATAATCGTTGTATTGTGCCAATTTTAAAGCCGTATAGCCGCCCTGATTGCGAGCGTTGAGATCGACTTGTCCTGTGGCTAAGAGTAGTTGAATCACCTCATTATGACCGCGATGAGCCGCCCACATCAAGGCCGTTGCGTTGGTTTTGTCTCGCAAATTGACATCTGCCCCGGCTTGAATGAGAGATTGCACTAACTGGACTTGGCCGCGATCGCAAGCCACCATTAACATTGTTTTTCCTGAAGGTGTGCGAGCATTGGCATCTGCCCCCGCTTGCAGTAACAAAGCCAAGACAGGTAAATGTTGTTGAGAAAAAGCCAGGGTGAGGGGCGTTTCACCTTCATTGCTCACATTGACTTGTGCGCCATATTGCAGCAAAAGCTGGACAATTTCGGCATAACCCTGTAAAGCTGCCACAATCAACGGTGTATCGCCCAAATGGTTGCGGGGATCGACGTTGGCTTGATAATCGAGGAGATAACGCACAACCGCGAGATGGCCTTCGACGGTGGCAAAATGTAAAGCGGTTTCCCCGTCTTCGTCGGTTTGGTTGATATTTGCCCCCGCATCCAGCAACGCCGCCACAATCGCCACGTTGCCATTAGCCGCCGCCAACATCAGGGGAAATTCGCCGTCAGCGTTGCTGAGATTGGGCTTGGCCCCGGCAGAAAGCAGAATTTGGACAGAATCGACGTTTTGACGAGAAATTGCCTCTAGGAGTAAGGTTTGTCCGTTGGGAGCGATCGCGTTGACTTCGGCTTCAGTGGGTTGTAGGGCGGCTAAACAGTCGGGTTGTCCTGTCGCGATCGCCTCTTTCATGGCAGCCCATCGTAACTGAGAGTCGAGGGGATAGGCTTGTAAAGCGGCGACAATTTGAGCTTGTCCGGCTTTAATCGCCACAGACACCGCCGTATCATCGTCTTTGTCTTTAATTTGGGGATTTGCCCCCGCCGCGAGCAAGGCTTTAACCACTCCTAAATAGCCTTTATAAGCCGCGATCGCGATCGCCGGAGTCCCGTCCTCATTAACCGCGTTAACGTCTGCTCCTGCCGCAATTAAGACCTTTACCGTCTCCGATTGATTCGCCGCCGCTGCCAACATCAACGCCGTTACCCCGTAGCGATCGCACTTATGATTAACATTAGCCCCGGCATTGAGGAGCGATCGCACAATTTCGATATAACCCCGTTGTGCCGCGATCGTCAATGCTGTCATCCCCTGACGATCTTTACCCTCGACAGCCACACCTCGACTTAAAGCCGATTCTACCGTCTCGCGATCGCCTGTACGAGCCGCTTTTAGTAATGCCATATCCCCATCTGAAACCATCTTGATTTTTGCTCAGTCTCAAATCATTCCCTCTTAATTATCTTATGAACTTTCCCCAGACGCGAGGATATTCCTTTTTCTCTCATGATTGCTCGCGCAATGATGAGCGAATCTGTTAGATTAGCAACGGCCAGAATAGCAAAACTTATGTTACGTTAAGTTTGATCGCGACCCTGAATGATTCGTACACTTTATTTAACAATGAATCTCGAAATTCCTGAAGCTGTCAAAACTTATTCGCAATTTCTCCATCCTATTTTTATGTGGGTGTTATTTGGATTGTCCTTTTATGCGATGTATTTAGGTTTCCAAATTCGCCGCACTCGCGACGCTGACAAAGAAGAGCGCAAAGAATTAGTCAAAAAGAATTTTAACACCCGTCACTTCAATATTGGCGCAATTTTACTCGCTTTTTTGGTTCTAGGTTCGATTAACGGGATGGCCGTTACTTATATTAATAATGGCAAATTGTTTGTCGGGCCCCACTTAATTGTCGGCTTGACCATGACGGGTTTAGTTGCCCTTTCTGCGGCTTTGTCCCCATTAATGCAAAAAGGTAAAATGTGGGCGCGTTATACCCACATTACCTTAAATATTGCCTTAGTGGGTTTGTTTGGCTGGCAAGCGGTGAGTGGGACGAATATCGTGCAGAAGATTCTCGACAATCTCTAATTGCGTCCTACCTTTAATCAATTCTAAGTTTAATTAAAATTAGCCCAGTTTCAGCCAAACTGGGTTTTTCATTGAGATATTTTAAAGCCATGAATTGGATATTCAAACAAATCTCAACTTTCTTCTCAACGTATTATGCTCACATGGTCGAATATCGAGCCGAATTGTTTTTTTGGGTACTTTCTGGCTCACTCCCGATTATTTTAATGGGGGTTTGGATTGAAGCCTCAGAAAGTGGCAATTTTGGGCTTTCGAGTTTGGAGTTTGCCCGTTATTTTTTGGCGGTTTTTCTCACGCGACAATTCACGATTGTTTGGGTAATTTGGGATTTTGAGCGCAATGTTTTAGAAGGTAAACTTTCCTTTCGTTTGCTGCAACCTATCGATCCCGTTTGGCACGATGTCGCTCGTCATGTCTCGGAAAGATTTGCTCGTTTTCCCTTTGTTATTGTCTTAATTGGTTTATTTATCTGGCTTTATCCCGATGCTGCTTGGTTGCCGAGCTTATCTCAAATTGTATATTATATGGGCGCGATCGCGATCGCATTTATTCTGCGTTTTTTGATGCAATATACCGCCGCAATGATGGCATTTTGGACAGAAAGAGCCACGGCGATTGAACAGTTTTTATACTTGTTTTATATCTTTCTATCGGGTATGGTTGCGCCGTTGTCCGTGTTTCCATCCTTGGTTAGAGAAATTGCCCTTTGGACTCCTTTTCCTTATCTGATTCACTTTCCTTCTGCAATTTTAGTGGGTTTTGAAGTCCAGTTGGGACGAGGCTTTTTAATTAGTTTAGGTTGGTGTTTAATTGTGTTTGTCTTAAACCGTTGGTTATGGCGGCTAGGGTTGAAAAAATACTCCGGCATGGGAGCATGATTTTTTAATGTACAATTAACAATTAACAATTAACAATTAATAATTAATAATTAACAATTAACAATTAACAATTAACAATTAACAATTAACAATTAACAATTAACAATTAACAACGTATAGTGTTTTTAAGCACCTATCCAGAATAATTTACCCCTCACCGAATTTTGAAACCCTGATACAGTAAGGGATACATCAAAAGTAAATAGGTAAAGACTTTTGCATGGCTGCTTATTTGAGACGTAAACTCACATTGCGGTTTTTCTCAAAAGTATCTCTGTTATAGAATCGAGACAGAGCCTCCTTTGGTGCGTCCCTTAGTGGAACCAAGGAAGGAGATTAGGATGTTTACATCCGATTTGTAAATACTATATAATTTACAATTAAGTAACTTGGGAAACAA
>KB904821.1:4809782-4825085 GCA_000380225.1 filamentous cyanobacterium ESFC-1 | reverse complement strand
CCAATAACCAATAACCAATAACCAATAACCAATAACCAATAACCAATAACCAATAACCAATAACCAATAACCAATAACCAATAACCAATAACTATTTTGTAATGCGATTAAGCAGAAGCAAAGAAGACACAATCCCAGCGAAATGAGCCGCAATCGTGTTGGTATTTGCTTGTACAATGAGCAAATCAATTGAGTTGACAAACTCTTTGGGGTCAGAGCCTAAAGCCAACTGAGGACGAGCTAAAGACTTCGCTAAAACAATCCCCACAATCGCTTCTGCACCAATAATGGTTAATGCCATCCCGATTAAATTTACCAGCAAACCCATACGAATCACTTTAATTGTGTCGGACTTATTCGGACGTAAGCCGGGATTCGTGTTTTTGAGCTTTTTGGCAATTCCGAGATAACGAACCGAAAAATAAATCCCAATGCCCAAGGTAATCAAACCACAAACCGCGCAAAAAATCCCGAAACCACTGCCTTGAGAGCTGGTTACATTACTTTCGAGTAAGGTGGGACTGGCAAATAAGACCGTAACCGTCGAAATGACCCCTAAAACCAACTGTACCCAAAAACCCACGCGACCCGCCCATTTGATATCATTGGAGGCTCGCTGCACAGCCACAGGGAGAGGAGTTGAGAGTTCGGATTTAACTTTGTCTTTCATGGGGATTGAGATAAGCCGTTCAGATATACAAGATTGTATCGAGCTTCTGGGGGATTTGTTCGGGGGGGTGGCATTGAAATCTCCCGGTTGGCTAAGATGGGGAGGAGGTTAAGACAACTTTGACGCGATCGCGCCCTTCAAAAGTTTTGTAACAGATCGCGAACTTTTTGAGAAAATCAGGAGTCATCTACCCAAGGACTGTACAGGAAACTGTGTTTACAGACATTCCTTTAGCCCTAATCCTGGAGATGATGATGAAATGGATTCAACCCCAAACTTGGCAGCATCATCTGGCGTGTATTACCAAAAATTGTGGGTCTAAAGCCCCGTCCTTAGAGGACGGCTTTGTGCTAAACTTTGAATTAAAGTACCGTCGGGCAGACGGAAAAAACGCTCGCTGAGGGTAAAGAGATCGGGGAAAATATTGGGACTGAGTTCCGTGTTTTCTAGACTCTCCCGATGAAGCGAGAATCCCCGACCGTTTACGGCGGGGAGTTGTCAAAACAATATTGGCGTGCGATCGCCTCGTCTGATGCTCAAAAAACGGTTAATCTAGATATTAACAGGGCTATCCTGAAACATTCTTCGGGCATTAAGGCTAAAATTGACCAGGGTGATTGAGTCTACGGCGCTTGGCAAGACTTCTTTTCTCAAGCGATTCAACCCATCCAGTATCAGGATGAGGGAAATACTCAGGGTGTCCGCAACATAACAGCCCAAGTTAAGACTTGCCTGCAATCGCAGCGCGGTCAGTCACTAACATTTTAAGGGAATGATCAGGTGCAACTCGATTGATAAGGCCGAATTCTTCATGAAGTTTGGCCAACTCGTCCCGATTTTCCTTTTTAAGCTCAGTCTATATAGAGTAAGAGCAATTCGGGCGTATTTATCTCGAATCAATCTGCTGGAGTCTGATTTTTTTGAAGCTCAATTTACTGTCAGTGACCTTTCAGCCCTATCGGGGGATTGAGTCACTCAAAACAGTCAACTGTGGCTCTCATTCTCGGTGCATCTTCTACCAGAACGCCCTTCTTGCGTTCGCTACTAGGTATCTGGGAAGTTTGATGGGTTACACAATGAAATTTGAAGATATTTATCAGTTTTTCAACAGTCCGCCACCGCTTTACCTCAATAAAGAATTGGCGGTTTGCTATGTTCTCGATGTCTTGCTCAGTGGGGAATCCTACGGAACCAAGCTCATCGAACAGCTAGAAAAAGACTATCCGATGTATCGCTTGTCGGATACGGTGCTGTACGGCGGTTTAAAGTTCCTCGAAGAAGAAGGAACCATTACCGGGTATTGGAAAAAAGTCGAAGGCCGCGGTCGTCCGCGTCGGATGTACAAAGTCCGTCCCGAAGCCCGCCGTCAAGCCGAAGAATTGTCTCGTTTTTGGCGGGAATACATTACGGGGGAGCATAAAGCCATGTAGGGTTGGAGGGGAAGCGAAGATATAGATTATGCCGTTGTTCTGTCGATGAGCTAAAGCCGAAAAACACTTAAAATAAAAATAGAAGTGCGATCGCGTGACTTGCCTGTGAAGTTGCGATCGCGCTTTTGGTATAACTAAACTACACCCTAGTCATTATTTTTTGGTTTTTGATCGGCTTGTGAATATTCCTGTTATTAGTTCGACGTTTTTCTTAACGATCTTGTTAGGGATTGGCTTATTTTTCTTTATTCGGGCTTCATTCAAAGACCGTACCATCCAACAAGCTCTCGCTGCGAAAGTCCCCCAAGACACCCTCTTACCCCAACTGCAAGACTATTTTGACCGTCGGGCTTATCGCATTACCCACTTAGACCCAGAAACCCAAGAAGTCACCTTTGAGGGCTTTGTGCGTCCGAGTTGGTTTCTGGCTATCTTTTTAAGCCTTTTAGCCGCTTGTGGTTGGTTTTGTTTAGCTTTGGTCTTGACTTACATTTACCCGGCTTTAAATCGCGGTTGGCTGGGTCTGAGCTTGCTTTCTCCCCTCGCGGGTTGGTTTTATTGGCAAAACGCGGGACGAGTCGAACAAGTAACGCTGAAAGTTGAAGCAATCGGAGAAACCAGTGTGGTGAAGGTGAAAGCCCATCGCGACGAGTTGATTGCTTTACGACGAGAGTTACCTTTGACGATTATTCCTGAAGGTTAGTTATTGGTCATTGGTCATTGGTCATTGGTTATTGGTTATTGGTTATTGGTCATTGGTCATTGGTCATTGGTCATTGGTCATTGGTCATTGGTTATTGGTCAATGGTCACTAAATAACTGTTGAGGCGATAACTGACGACTGATAACTGAAAAAACCCCTTCACCACAGTCACAGTTGCGGCAGTTGTGACAAGATCGTAGGAGTTGTTATGAGTAATCTGGGTTCATGTCGGAGCATAGTCTTGACTATCCGTTTCAGCATTTGCGGGAAGTACGCGAAGGGCTGTTAAATTTGCACAAAGCTTTGTTAGAGTCCGAAAAAATTGTGTATGAGAAAAAACACGGACGTATTCAGTCGAAGGGGGAGTTTTTCCGCTTGGTTATCGATCATGAGTGGTTTGGCTGGTTGCGACCGATTTCGCAGTTTATTGTTAAAATTGACGAGGCCTTGGGGGGGAAAGAGCCAGCAACCCTTGATGAGGTGAAGGCGTTGCTGAGTGAAGCCGAAACCTTGTTGCATCCGGCAGAATCGGGAACTGAACCCGAACAACGGTATTATAAAGCGATTCAACGAGACCCTAATATTGCGTTGATGCACTCAAAAATTGCCAATGTGCTGAAGTCGGAAAGATAAGTTAGAGGGCGATCGCGCTACGATAAGATTGGCAAAAGGACGCGATCGCCCTGGCGGTTTATTCTTCGAGCAGGTCTTGATATAAAGTCTGCCATAAGTTGTCTAATTGTTCTTCAGGACAGCATTCAATCAAGAGTTCAAACACTTCCCACAGTTTGACTGCGGTTTCCCCCAGGGTGGGACTCATTCCCCACACATCCTGTACCCAATCCTGGGGACGTTCTGAGTCGAAAATGAGCCGTTCTAGGAGTTGTTTGGCTTCGGGTTTGGAAATGGCCATATAAGCTTGGGAGACTTCTGCGATAATCTTGAGTATCCTAGCAAACTTCGCCGCGATCGCCATCAATTTAGACTTTCCTCTAACTTCAGACAGAGAAAGGCCAGTTTGCGGTTATCTCTTAAGAGTTAAAAAAATATAATTTTTGCGGATAAATGGCTACAATTGCAGACTTTGTTCTAACCTAAGAGGCTTGCAATCGCGGGGGTTTCGGCGTAATAAGGATATATCAATTTTCATCACCCTGGAATTTTCATGACGTTCAAAAGGTTATTTAGATTATTAAAAGCCAGTTTCCAAGAATGGCAAAAAGACAAAGCTTCTCGTCTAGCTGCGGCGTTAGCGTATTATACGGTTTTCTCATTGTCGCCGCTTTTGGTTTTGGCGATCGCGATCGCGGGGGCCATTTTTGGGGAACAAGCCGCAAAAGGAGAAATCGTTGGACAAATTGAGGGATTAGTGGGACAGCAAGGCGCACAAACAATTCAAACGGCTCTTGAAAATGCCAATCAACCGAATGTTGGCAGTTTTGCTTCGATTATTAGTATCGTTGTTTTACTATTTGGGGCTTCGGGGGTTTTTGTGCAGTTACAAGATGCGATGAATACGATTTGGGGTGTTAAAGAAAAAAGCGATCAAGGGGTTAAAAATCTAATTCGCAAGCGACTTTTATCGTTTTCAATGGTTTTGGTGATTGGCTTTTTGTTGTTAGTTTCTTTGTTGATTAGCGCAATCTTATCGGGGCTGAGTCATTATCTCAGCGACTTGATTCCGGGGTTTGATTTTCTCTGGCAAATTCTTAATTTTGTGGTGTCTTTTGGCATTATTACCGTTTTATTTGCCTTTATTTATAAATATTTACCGGATGTTGATATTCAATGGCGGGATGTTTGGATTGGTGCAGCGATTACCGCCTTGTTATTTACTCTCGGTAAATGGATTTTAGGGATTTATTTAGGACAAGGAAGTTTCGGCTCAACTTACGGTGCAGCCGGATCGTTAGTGGTGCTTTTGGCATGGGTTTACTATTCAGCCCAAATCCTCTTTTTTGGGGCAGAATTTACTCAAGTTTATGCTCAAAGATATGGGTCACAAATCGTCCCGGATCGTCATGCTGTGAGCGCTCCTGAATAAAGTTAGAGGGGAAGTAAAGACTTCCCCCCAAACTTGAGATTACCTTTAAAGTTGAGCTTGCGGCGGGTTTAGGCTTCGACCCAACGACAAAAGAGTTTATTATTTTCATCGCGAACCCAGTAAGCAACTAAATGCTTTTTACTTGGTTTTTGTGGCGGTGGATAAGCGGGAGTTGGCGTAATAGCAGTTGTAGCGATTTTGGTACTCAGTGATAGGGTCATAATTGCCCTCCTTTTTTTTAGGTCATTTGTTATGCAAAGTCAGCTTGATTGCTCGTCTTAACCTTATCTTTACCTAAATTTTAGGGCCATAAGAAGCAAAGACTTGCGATCTGTATCAATTGAAAAAGTTTCTTCACATTTTGATACAATCACGGCGACGGGCTACGGTGGGGCAGTCTACTAATTGTGACCAATCTTTCAACTGAGTTTTAAATCAAAAATGAATCATGGGACGATAAGTTTAGTAATGGCCGGCATTGTGGGGGCGATCGCGACTCCGGCAGAGGCTATCGAATTTTGCCCTCTAGGGTCGGCTTCCCCCGCGGCCTCCTCTCCCCTCGAAATCCCCCTAGAAAGCAGCTTCAACGGGCAGAAACTCACGTTTCAGATCGCAGGCAGCACGGTATTCAGCCCCGCAGAAATCACCGAGGCGATCGCGCCCATTCTGGATAACTACGCTGAATCGGCATTAAGCGAAAATGACTTGCTGACCTTGATTCGCACCGTCAGCGATCGCATCACCTTACTGTATCGCGATCGCGGTTATGCCTTTGCCCGCGCTCGTCCCCAGACGGCAACAATTAACAACCTGGTCAAAATCGAGGTCGAAGAAGGCAGCATTGCAGAGATTCAACTTGAGGGCAGACAGCGTTTAAACTTAAATTATTTGTGCGATCGCCTCGAAATTAGCAATCCCTTTAACTCAGCAGAATTTGAAGATAAACTGCGGTTATTGCGCTTTGACCCCATGTTAGCCGATGTTAACGCCACGTTACTCTTTCAAGCCGATAAAGATCGCGTTTTGCGGGTAGAAGTGCAAGAAAAGCCCTTTTTGAGCGGCCAGGTGAGTTTTGACAATTATGCCTCACCCCGCGTCGGTTCCGAGCGTTTGGGCTTAAACTTGCAAGCCCGGAATCTCACCGGAATCGGGGACGAACTTTTTGCCGCTTATACCCGCACCACCACCGGAGGAGTCAATGAAATCGATCTGCGTTATCGCCTTCCCCTACAAGCTACTAAAGGCAGTTTAGAAGCCCGTTATAGTCCCAGTTGGAGCGAAATCACCCAACCGGAATTTGTGCCTTTGGGGATTCGGGCCAATAAAGAAACATTCGCCCTCACCTATTATCAGCCCTTGGTGCGATCGCCCCAACAAGAATTAACCGTTTCCGTGGGCTTCAGTTACCAAGAAGGCCAGACCTTTTTATTCGAGCAAATTCCCTTTGCCTTTGGCATTGGCCCCGATGCTAACGGGGTGAGTCGCACCAGTGTTGTTTCTTTGGGTCAAGACTACCTCATTCGCCAAAATACCAGTGTTTGGGCAGCGCGATCGCGGTTTAACGTCGGGACAGGCTTATTCAACGCCACCACCAACCCTGACCCCATTCCCGACGGTCATTTTTGGAGTTGGTGGGGTCAACTGCAATACGTCCAACAACTGGGAGACAAGCATTTATTCATTATTGCCGCCGAAACCCAACTCAGCCCCGACACCTTGCTGCCAGCCCATCGTTTCGCGATTGGGGGCGGACAATCCTTGCGGGGCTATCGTGAAAATGCGCGATCGGGGGATAATGGTTTTCGCGTTTCCATCGAAGATCGTATTACCGTCTGGCAAGAAGAAGACCTCGACTCAACCATTCAAATCGCCCCCTTTGTTAACTTTGGCCAAGTTTGGAATACCCCCGGAAACCCCAATCAATTACCCCCTCAAACCTTTTTGGCCGCAGCAGGAATGGGATTCTCTTGGCAGCACTTTTTCGGGATTACGGGTTTGAATCTCCGTTTAGATTATGCCTATCCTTTGATCGAACTGCGCGATCGCGGTCAGAATTTACAAGACCAAAGTTTGTATTTTAGTTTGACCTATCAGTTTTGAACATAATGTTTATCGGGCTAGAAATTATCTTCGCGATCGCCGTTGTCATTTCCCTGCTGTTTTACCTCGCTTGTATCGTCGCCACTCAGCGCTTTTTCGGCCAATCTGACCCCCCCACCCCAGATTACACGCCCCCGGTTTCCATTCTCGTTCCCGTGTGCGGCCTCGACCCAGGGGCAGAGGCCAACTGGTCATCCCTGTGCGAGCAAAACTATGGGCAATACGAAGTGCTATTCGGCGTAAGAGATACGGACGACCCGGCGATTGAGCTACTTCAACAAATACAGACAAAATATCCCCACACGCGCTTATTTACAGGCTTAAAACCCAGAGGCATCAACCACAAAGACAGCACCCTCAGCTACCTCCTCGAACAAGCCCAACACGATACCCTGATTTTTGTAGACAGTGATATCCGCGTCCATTCCCACTACATCCACACCGTTATTCCCCCCCTCGCCGACGAAAAAACCGGATTAGTCACCTGTGCCTTTATCGGACGCAATCCCCAATCAGTCGGGGCGGCTATGGCAACATTTGGCCGTTGTTTTGACTTTATCCCCAGTGCCTTACTAGCCTGTTGGCTTGATGGCGGCGTAAAATTCGCCGTCGGGGTCACGATGGCCATTCGTCGCGATACCCTCAAAGCCAGTGGCGGCTTACACCTCAGCCGCGTCGGTTCTGATTATAACCTCGGTAAACGAGTCGCCCAAGCGGGTTATCGCGTCGAGTTATCCCGCTACGTCCTCGAATCGGACACCGGACAAGAAACCGTTGCCGATGTTTATCAACGAGAACTACGCTGGGCCCGCACCATTCGCTACAATCGCGGCCCGCAATACTACACCATCGCCCTGTGTTACGGCACGGTTTACAGTTTGCCGCTTTTATTCTTTTCTCATTTTGCACCTTGGGCGATCGCCCTAACCGGACTCACTTGGCTGGTCCGTTATCTCCAAGTTTTTGTCGCTTTAAACCGTCTAGACGCACCCCGCTTGCTTCGTTGGTTATGGGCGCTGCCTTTGCGAGAAATTCTCAGTGTTTGGGTGTGGTTAGTCGGGGCTTATGGCGATCGCATTTACTGGCGGGGGCGTTGGTTGCGCGTTACCGAAGATGGCATTATCTCCCCTTGGAATCTTTGAAACCCTCAAAAGACAGTTAAACCGTTAAATTCTATTGGCAAATCAACAATGAAACTCTATCTTATTCGCCACGGCATTGCCGCCGAACGCGGAACCTATCAAAATGATGATGAACGACCCCTCATTCCCAAGGGCGTAACAAAAACTCAGGCTGTGGCCCGTCGCTGGCAAGAGATTAAAATTAACTTCGATCTAATCTTGACTAGCCCTTTGATTCGGGCCCGACAAACGGCGGAAATTTGGCAAACAGCCGGATTATCTTCGCACATTCAAGAATTTTCGCCCTTAGCCCCCGGTGGAGAGATTCAGCAATGGCTTGAATGGTGCGGCAAAAACCGTTACAGTAGCCTTGCTTTGGTGGGTCATCAACCCGATCTCGGCAACTGGGCCGAAATGCTGATTTGGGGAAGTTGCCAAGACAAGCTGATTCTCAAAAAAGCCGGAATGATCGGCTTGAAGACCCCGGAGGGGCAAATTTCACTCGGTTGCTGCGAAATGTTCTTATTGACTGGACCGAAATGGTTGATCTAGTCTGGTTGGTAAAAACAGCAACGAAACAGTGTTCGGTGGTAAGTTAACTTCAAAATGACTTCTTTCACAACCCATTCTTATTTATGACAGCTTCAGCGTGTGAATATATTCCTGGTTTAGCTAATGTTCCTGCGGCTCAATCCAGTATTAGCTATGTTGATGGCAAAAAAGGAATATTAGAGTATCGTGGCTTTCAAATTGAAGACTTAGCGGCTAAAAGCACCTTCTTGGAAACGACTTATTTATTAATTTGGGGGCAACTTCCGAGCAAGCAACAGTTAGCTGATTTTGAAAACGAGGTGCGCTACCATCGCCGCATTAAGTATCGTATTCGGGACATGATGAAATGTTTCCCCGAAACTGGTCACCCGATGGATGCGCTCCAAACCTCAGCCGCCGCTTTAGGGCTGTTTTACGCCCGTCGCGCCCTAAATGACCCCCAGTATATTCGCGAGGCTGTTGTCCGCTTAATCGCCAAAATTCCGACGATGGTGGCAGCTTTTATGCAGATGCGTAAAGGGAACGATCCGATTCAACCGAATGATGACTTGGATTATGCCACGAACTTTCTGTATATGCTGACCGAACGCATCCCCGAACCTCTGGCGGCTCGGATTTTTGATGTGTGTTTGATGCTTCATGCCGAACATACTATCAATGCTTCGACGTTTTCGGCTATGGTGACGGCTTCGACGATGACCGATCCTTATGCGGTGATTGCTTCGGCGGTGGGAACCCTCGCGGGGCCACTGCATGGGGGCGCAAATGAAGAAGTCATTTTCATGTTACAAGACATTGGCTCCGTGGAAAATGTGCGGCCTTATGTGGAAAATCTGATCGCCAATAAGTCTAAAATTATGGGCTTTGGCCATCGGGTTTACAAGGTGAAAGACCCCCGCGCTACCATTTTACAGGGGTTGGCCGAGCGCTTGTTTGAACAAACGGGCCGCGATGAATATTATGATATTGCCGTCGAGTTAGAGCGAGTGGTGGAAGAAAAACTCGGTAGTAAGGGAATCTATGCGAATGTTGATTTTTATTCGGGCTTGGTGTACCGCAAGCTTGGCATTCCTACGGATTTATTTACGCCGATTTTCGCGATCGCGCGGGTGGCCGGTTGGTTGGCTCATTGGCGCGAACAAATTGGCGAAAATCGCATTTTCCGCCCCACTCAAATTTATACCGGAGGACATAATCACCCGTATATTCCGATGCGAGAGCGCTAAATTACCAAAATTTACCTGAAGGAAGGCGATCGCCTTGGTGGTACTCAAACCAGGGCGCGATCGCGTTTTTTAAGAGTTTTACCAACAATCGCTAATCATTCTCAATTATTTACCTTGTTGCAAATTCTTGGCTTGAACGTCTATCATTGTCAATAAACGAAGTTTTTTGAGAGAACTGCATCAATGCCACCTTACACATCAGCGTCCCTAAAAGCAGAGCTAAACTCTCGCGGCTGGCGGCTCACCCCCCAACGAGAGAAAATCTTACACGTCTTTCAAAACCTGCCTAGAGGCGACCACTTAAGCGCCGAAGAACTCCATCAAGTTCTCGAAGAACGAGGAGAAGCCATTAGCCTTTCGACCATTTACC
The DNA here is from genome assembly GCA_000380225.1 of filamentous cyanobacterium ESFC-1. GTDB lineage: Bacteria > Cyanobacteriota > Cyanobacteriia > Cyanobacteriales > Spirulinaceae > Jaaginema. Next base: position 4,814,869 of record KB904821.1, on the reverse strand, counting down.
GTAGTGTCAAACTCATGTCCCGCATGGGCATTCTGCGGGAACTCGAACTCGCTGAAGGTCACAAACACTACGAACTCAATCAGCCTTACCCCCACCACCATCACCATCTTGTCTGTATTCAGTGCAACAAAACCCTAGAATTTAAAAACGACTCGATTCTGAAGCATAGCCTCAAGCAAACCGAGAAAGAGGGCTTTCAACTCATTGATTGCCAACTCACCGTGATGGCCGTATGTCCTGAAGCCGTGCGGATGGGGTGGCCGTCTGCCTTACCGAGTAATTGGGCTTGTACCCGTGTAGTGGCCGAACGGTTGCAAGAAGAAGAAAAGAAAGAAGACAGTTAACCTCGATTAACTCGAGGGTGGGTTCGTCGTGGTGAGTTCAAAACCGAGGGCTTTTTTCTTCATGGTTTGAAAAATATTGTAAAAGCCATTGGCTCTCGAAGGAGTGAGACTGACTTTCAAGCCCGTTTCTTCAATAAAATCAGGGGTAACTTGCAGGATATCGGCGGGGGGTAGATCGTTTAAGCCTTCGATCAGGAAAGCGACCAAGCCTTTCACCAACTGAGCGTCAGAATCCCCCTGATAACGCACTTTGCCGTCTACTAAGTCGGCAGTGATAAAAACTTGTGAGACGCAACCGTTCACCTTGTTTTCGGGGGTTTTGCTGTCTTCGGGCATGGCTTCGAGCTTTTTGGCATACCAGAGCAACTGTTCATAACGTTGCTTGGGATTATCCCGTCGCTTGAAGCGTTCGACGATGCGGTCTAATTTCGGCGGTAGGGCGTTTTGAGCAGATGACATAAGCAATATTTGTCTTTCGTCTTTGGTCATTTGTTGTTGGTTGTGTAGTAAGGGATGAGCGCCCTTTCTTGGTTATTGGTTATTGGTTATTGGTTATTTCCTCCCACTCCTCTCCCTCTTCCCCGTCTTCCCTATCTCCCCCTACTGCCCACTGCCCACTGCCCACTGCCCAACACAGTGATGAGGCGATAACTGAAGAAAGCGGAGAGGGTGGGATTCGAACCCACGGAACCTCTCGGTTCATTCGATTTCAAGTCGAACGCGATCGACCACTCTGCCACCTCTCCAGAGTTTCTATGATAACAAGTTCTCGGCCAAAGCCAACCCCTAAGCCTCGATTTCGCGATCGGATTCGGATATTGCCAGGGAGGGAGCAGCGCGGTATAAATCTCTCTCGGAAACCAGGTCTCCGGCTTCGTCGAGCCAAACGAGCTTGATGTCGATCGCGCGGTCGGCTTCGAGGGTGATGAGGGTAAAGTTGCGGAGGGTGGCGGCGCGATCGCGCACAATACGCGGAACGGCGGCGGCATTGAGGTACACGGTTCCCCAATCATCGGTGACAACGACGGTTCGCTCTACGATTTTGGTGTGGCGGAGGCGGTGGTGCATGTGGCCAAAGACCACCAAGGGAATATGTTTACCAAGGGAACGCACTTGCGCGATCGCGGCTTGAAAATCCGGGTCGCCAAAATCGCCGCCAATCGGGTTCCAATCGCGACCACAGGGGTCTTCAGGGCGATCGCCTAAGCCATAGGGGCCGTTGTGACCGAGAAAAATAATGTTGTGGTGGGGGGTGGCTTGGGCAGCGGCCACGATCCGTTCGGTGGATTCGCTAAAACTGGTAACGCCGTAGCGATCGCGATAAAAGTCTTCGTTTTTCCACACCGGGCCGCCCCAACTAAAAGGACGACTCCCCACGACAGACAAGCCCAAGTCGGCAAACTGGCGCTGACTGTAGCCGACATGGGCTTGGTTGAGTAAGGTTAGCTGCTCTTGTACCCGGTCTTCGACTTCGCGGTTGTAGGGGCATTTTTGGCGACCCCAAGCCGAGGCGGTGTACCAAGCATCATGATTTCCTAGAATTGCCGCATAAGGCATTTTAAGCTGGGCCAGTTGCCGCACTACGGTCACGGCTTCATTACCAAAATCGCCCACAAACAACGCTAAATCAACTTTGAGTTGTTTCAGGGCGATATGATCTGCGGTCTCCCATTGATCGTGAATGTCGCCGATCGCGGCAATTTTTATCCTAGTCATCTTAAAAGTTTTTGATCGTTAATCTCTTTAACCAGGATATCGATTTTTCGCTCAAGACAGGACTTGAATCCCGTCAAATTGACGAGCATGACGGCGCAGCGATCGCATGGCTTGGCTTTGTAATTTGCGGGCTTGAGGGTAGCTCATGCCTAAATGACTGCCAACGGCTCTCACGCTCATTTTCTGCCCGGTTTTGAAGCCAAATCGCAGCATAATAAATTCTCGCTGGCGATCGGGTAAGCATTGTAAAAGATTGTTGACCCGCGATTGCAGTTCTTGTTCGACGGCAAAATGATCCGGCGAATAAGAATCATCTGCGAGTACGTCAGCGAGTTCGGTTTGTTCGTCGCTGAGTTTGCGATTGAGACTGCTTAACTGGGTGCGCCGCAAGGCTTGGCGAATTGAGCGCAGTTTAGGCAGTTTGAGATCGAGCATTTCGGCGATTTCGGCTTCGGTGGGCGATCTGCCCAGTTCAATCGACAACTGCCGCGTGGCTTGCTTGATTTTGTGCAGATATTCGTTCATGTGGATCGGTAAGCGAATCGTGCGACTGCGTTCGGCGATCGCGCGGGTAATCGCTTGTCGAATCCACCAATACGAATACGTCGAAAATTTATAACCTCTAGACGGGTCGAATTTTTCGATACTGCGAATTAAGCCTAAACTGCCTTCTTGAATCAAATCTAGGAACGATAAGCCCCGTTTTTGATATTTCTTGGCAATCGAAACCACTAATCGTAAATTGGCTTCGACCATTTTTTGTTTGGCTTCTTGGCCGGTCTTGACGATCTCTTTTTCTTCGGGGGTGAGTTGACTTTTTTCTAATAGGGGTAACATCGCCTGCACTTGGTTGGCGAGTTCGATTTCTTGTTCGGGACGCAGTAAGGGAATGCGACCGATGGCTTGGAGATAAGCTTGAACTGTTGCTGACATGGGTTAGAGAAAACTACGAAGCGTCTGGGCGTTATTTTGATGAATTTCAGCGCGTTGGTTTAAAAACGAAGAAATTACATCGTTATTTTGCGTTTCCGGTAAAGACAAAACGCCAAAAAGATGATGAGCTACCATCTTATGGCCTTCGACTAAACTGGCGATCGCTTCAGAACTAGATTGGCGTTCCGTTACCTCTGGCACGAAACTCGGACGAGTGATTTCGGGTTCTGAGGTTCCTGGAGTCACTAATGTATAAATTCGCTCGGCGATCGCATTGGTGGCATGACTTAAATCTTCCTGCTGATGTTGCAGTTCTTTTTGAACCGACGAAGATAGCTCATCAGATTGTTGCTCCTGGCTATGCTCTATTTGATGCTGCAAGGTATAAGTATCTGCCAAAATTTGCGATAGTCCTATAGCTAAACTATCATAATCTTGCGTTTTTGGATAGGTGGTGTCGGTTTCAGGGGTCGAGATGCGATTTATTTCCATTTCCATCTTTGATGCTCCTTTTTTATAATGTTTTTTATGTTCTTATTGGCAAGGATACAGCAGTCAGATCATTGAGTTATCATCACTGTTTTATCCCTCTAGCTTGATATTTTTTGAGTTTATTTTTAGATAAAAGATTCGCTAAACTGCTGTCCCACTTTTAATATTAACTTAACCTTAATTCTCCCTGAATCTTTCGACAGACAGAAATACTAATTTCTAATTTACAAGCCATAATTTATAACCCTAAAACTAATCTCCCCTCAGCAACTACTAATAACTCATAACCCATCACCCGGAACTCATTGGAAAATATGCCCCTAGATTACTGTTAATTGCTCAAAACCCGAATTTTTGGGTAGGGATTGCCGCTTCCCGTTTGTGACCAAAAGCGACTAAACTAGAGCCAAGAAAGAGTTGGCGAGGTGGTTGCAGATTGTGGCGCACAGCGCGACCCAATCTGAGGAAAGTCTGGACTCCCGAAAGACCAAACTTGCTGGGTAACGCCCAGTGTGGGTGACCGCGAGGAGAGTGCCACAGAAACATACCGCCGATGGCTAGAATCAAATATTTTGGCACAGGTAAGGGTGCAAAGGTGCGGTAAGAGCGCACCAGCAGTATCGAGAGGTACTGGCTTGGTAAACCCCGGTTGGGAGCAAGGTCGGAGGGGCTATGGTTGGTCTTTTTCCAGCCCCGCTTTTTGGAGTACCGCTAGAGGTGTTTGGTAACAAACATCCCAGATAGATAACCGCCCTCTAGAATTTCTAGAGAACAGAATCCAGCTTATGTCCAACTCTTTCTTTTATTAGTTACGGTTGAAATAAACTATGCTACAAGACCCCAGGCGACACAAACAACTCCAACGCCTGTTAGAAAAATTGGGTTTGACTGAAACGAAATCAGTTAATTTTGAATTACTCGATCTCGCGCTCACTCATGCCAGCGCGGATTCGGAAAATAATTATGAGAAATTGGAGTTTGTCGGGGATGCAGTGGTGCGTTTAGTCGCGGCGGAAGTGTTACTCGAAACCTATCCCCAAGCCCCCGTCGGAGAATATGCGGCGGTGCGATCGGTGTTGGTGAGCGATCGCGTTTTAGCCGATTTTGCCCGTGGTTTTGGTCTCGAAAAATACCTTTTACTCGCGCCGAGTGCCGCAGGAGATAAAGCGGGGAAATCTTCGCGCTTAGCCGATACCTTTGAAGCAATTTTGGGGGCGCTTTATCTCAGTACCCACAACATGAGTTTAATTCGTCCTTGGCTCGATGGTTTACTACAAGATAGTGCCGAACCCGTCCGCCAAGACCCGGCTTTTCAAAATTATAAAGATGCTCTGCAAGAATGGACACAAGCGGTTCATAAAAAATTACCCCAATATCGCGTTGAAGAAGTTAAAAATGTCCACGGTTCTCCCCATCGCTTTGCGGCCCAGGTGTGGTTAGGGGAAGAATGTTTAGGAGAAGGCACAGGACGCTCGAAAAAAGCCGCCGAACAAGCCGCAGCAAAAGAGGCGTTTTTGAAGTCTCGGCAGTAGGTTTTTTCAGTTATCAATTTTTTGGGCAGTGGGCAGTAGGTTTGTAGGGGCGGGGTTTCCCCGTCCTGTG
>KB904821.1:4714639-4809682 GCA_000380225.1 filamentous cyanobacterium ESFC-1 | reverse complement strand
AGGGTAAATTCTAAAAGAGGCTCAAAGCTATGCTGTATAAAGATTACAGCCTCAAAAAATAAATTTAAGTTTCGCGCGAGTGTCATCAGTCATCAGTCATCAGTTTTTTGGGCAGTGGGCTTGTAGGGGCGCTCTTTTCCCCGCCCAACAACCAATAACCAATAACCAACAACCAACAACCAACAACCAACAACCAACAACCAACAACCAACAACCAACAACCAATAACCAACAACCAACAACCAACAACCAACAACCAACAACCAACAACCAACAACCAACAACCAACAACAAATGACCAAAGACCAAGGACAAAAGACAAAAATTGCCGTATTAGGAGTGGGGCGTTGGGGACAAAACTTAGTGCGAAATTTGGCGCAACAGCCGCGAGTGCGGGTGGTGGCGTTGGTAGACCGCAATTTAGAGCGATTACAGGAAGTGCGCGATCGCCTCTCGTTGAGTCCCGATCTCGTCTTGGCGACTGATTGGGCCGAAATTCGGGAGTTAGCGGGGTTAGAGGCGATTGTCGTGGCGACTCCGGCAACCACCCATTACCCGTTGATCGCAGATGCTTTGGGGTTGGGGTATCATGTGCTGGCAGAAAAGCCTTTGACTCTCGATCCGCAAGAATGCTGGCAGTTGGCCGAAAAAGCCAAGGAACACCAAGTCCAGTTGATGGTGGATCATACTTATTTGTTTCATCCGGGGGTCGAAGCAGGACAGAAGGCGATCGCGTCGGGGCGTTTGGGAAGATTACGCTACGGTTACGCGACCCGCACGAATTTGGGGCCGGTGCGCTATGATGTCGATGCGCTCTGGGATTTAGCGATTCACGACCTTTGTATTTTTAATTATTGGTTGGGGGCGGTACCGGAAATGGTGGCGGCGCGGGGTCAAAATTGGTTACCGAATAACCAGGGTTTGGCTGATACGGTTTGGCTGACTTTGACTTATCCGGGGGGCTTTACGGCGACAATTCATGTGAGTTGGCTGAATCCCGATAAGCAACGGCGTTTGGCGGTGGTGGGCAGCGAGGGAACGCTAGTTTTTGATGAATTACAGTCTGATGCCCCGTTGCAGGTGCGTCAGGGGCATTTTCAGGCGGCTGAGGGCTATTTTCTACCCCAGGGAATCGGGGTAGAAAAGCTGGAGATTGGGACGGCTGAACCGTTGCGGCAAGTGTGCGATCGCTTTGTGACGGCGATTGCAACGAATACCCCTTCGTTTTCTTCTGGGGCGTTGGCGGCGGATTTGGTGCGGGTGTTACAAGGGGCGCAACTGTCGTTACAGCAAGGGGGAGTCGCGATCGCCCTTGATTCTTGGGGTGAGGGGGTTTAGCCAGAATCGGGTAACTCTGAGGTGGCTAAAGAGGGGTCTAGGGTGGCTGAGGATTCGGTTCTAACGAGGGGTAAGCGCAACTCGACGGTGGTTCCTTGGTTTTTACCGGGACTGGTGAGGTTGATACTGCCGCCCATGAGTTCCATAAAGTTCCGGGCGATCGCGAGTCCTAATCCCGTTCCCCCGGATTCGCGAGTGGTCGAACCGTCAATCATCATAAAAGGGCGAAAGAGTTTGGGTAAATCTGCCGCCGCAATGCCGATTCCGGTGTCTTGCACCCGCAGAACCACTTGTTTGTTAGTAGAAGGGGGGTGTTTGTCGTCGGGAGTTGGAGTGGTGACGGCGGTTTGAGCGTCGCTTTCTTCGATCCAAGTTTTGATGGTGATTTTGCCGGTTTTGGTAAATTTGGTGGCGTTATCGATAATGTTGATCAGGACTTGTTTGAGTTTCGCCGGGTCAGCATCAACAATAATGTCTTCGTGCCATTCTTGAACGGCAAGTTCTAAACCTTTTTTGTGAACGTGACTCGATTGTAGGGACAGGACTTCGTGGAACAGTTGACTGAGGTTGACTTGTTCGGGATTGACGGCGTATTGTCCGGCTTCGATTTTGGAAATGTCGAGAATGTCGTCGATAATGCCGAGGAGGTGAACGGCGGCTTCGTCGGCTTGTTTGAGAAATTCTTTTTCTTCTTCGCGATCGTCACAGAAATCATCTTGAATCAAGCGCACAGAGCCAATAATGCCGTTGAGGGGGGTGCGGAGTTCGTGGGAAATGGTGGTGAGAAATTCGCTTTTGAGGCGGTTGGCGGTTTGGGCTTCTTCCCAAGCGCTGTTGAGTTCGCTGGCCCAGGTTCTGAGACGAGCGGCCATGCTGTTGAGGGCGATCGCGAGTTGATTGAATTCCAGAATGGCGAAGTTTTGGGACAGTTTTCCGTCGGAGTCGAGGCGATCGAGGTTGAGGACATAGTTGTTGAGTTTTTCGAGGGGACTGGCTAAATCCCGAGCCACATAAATCGTCGCCAACAGGCAAGCAATGACCAAGGCCAACGTGAGGAAAAGCAGTAGGGTTAGTAGGGTACGCTGAATTTCGGATAAGCCCGATAAGGCGTTATCAAGGGAGGTAACGGCGACAACAACCCACTTGGCCTCGGCTTCGCTTTGGGTGGGGTCAGGAATGGCGGTGTAGCCCGCTAGGAGTTCTACGTCGTTATCGAGAAAGAGGTGTAGGAAGTCTTTGCGTCCGGCTTTGGCGTTACGGAGTAGGCTTTGCCAGCGTTCGGCGCTTTGTTCGTCGCGAATATGAGTCCCAACGCGCTTGCTTTCGGGGTGCATGAGGATGATGCCGTCGTCGGAGACAATAATTGATTCTCCGGTGAGCGATCGCGGTTGGACGTTTTCTTGTTGTCGCAGGGTCGAACGCACTGTCAGAATGTAGCGCAGTTCTCCTTGACCATTGTAAACCGGCGCTCCGGCTAAGAGTTCGAGGGTGCTGGTATTGGGTTCAAAGGAGTTTGAGAGGAACCTGGATATGATGTCAGTTTGGGGCAGTAGGGGGGTAAGGAAGATATCGCGATTGAGGGAGTCGGGAGGATTGCTCGAAAAAGAGGCCCAAGGAACATTACTAAAGTCGTAGAGGGGCTGGTTACCACAGGTGCTGGCGATCGCGCTTTGACGATTGGGTTCGAGCAGTTGGATACAGCTAATGTCGGTGGGGAGTTCTTGGCTGAGTTGAGCGAGATATTCAGCCGTCGCGATTTGGTCGTTTTGAACGAGTGAGGAACTTTGACTGGCGATCGCGACGTTGGTTTTGAGCGCTTTCACCAATTGACTGATGCTTTCTCCTTTACGGACTGCACTTTCGGTTAGGTTTTGACGGGCGGTTTCGAGCAGGGCAGACCGGCCTTTACGATAAGTAAAGGCGAAGGTGACACACATTCCCAGAATTAAAACGGGAACGCTCACTAACAGCAAGCGTAGTAATAATATACGGCGAAATGAATATTGAGACGACTGAGCCATAGGAAGTTTAAACTGCTAGCGCCGAACTTAACCGCAATTGTGGTACATAGCGATCTTAATAGAAAAACAGCAAAATCGGGTGAGTTCTAGTAGTGTTGCGTTGGGTCATTCCTTTTTATTCTCCAACTGAGGCTAACATCAATTCTGTTGCGATTTAACGATGGGTCAATCGTTCACACCAAGGATTTGGTCTTCAGGATGAACTTCTGGGGTCTAGAACTTTAACAGGCAGGGGAGTTTCTGGGGAACCTAATCTCTATTTCTAGAATTTTAACTTAAGTTAAGCTGATTTTTTGTAAAGAATTAGTGAAGTTGATTTTATGATAAAATTGCAAATTCTGAGAATTTTGCCATTAGATTCAGTCGTCCGCTAAAATTTTGCTAAAAATCAAAACTCCACCTTAATTTTTGCTAAAATATTTAATGTCATTTTTGGGTAAAAACACTTAAAATATTGCTTATATCGAGCGTATCATTGAGAAATTAAAATCTTAACTTGGTATTCTTGCGGAGCGATCGCAGGACTTAAAAACATTCTGAGAAATTTAATTTTACCTCCCTTCAAACTCAGTCAAAGTTTTAAACTAATCCGATGGCTTTTATGGCTGCTCAACAAATCCGTCCTCGTACTACAGTCATTGTCGCGATCAGTGCAGATGGTAAAATTGCCGATCGCGAGCGTTCTGCGGCTCGTTTTAGCTCTCCTCGCGATCGCGCTCACCTCGAAGCCCAAATCGCTCAAACTGATGCAGCCCTCTTGGGTGCCGGGACTTTGCGGGCCTACCATACCAGCTTACCCATTACGAACCCCGAATATATCAACCAGCGTCGCGATCGCGGCCAACCCCCACAACCGGTTCAGATTGTCTGCTCGGCTTCAGGAAACCTCGATCCCGCTTGGCGTTTCTTTTCTCAGCCCTTCCCCCGTTGGTTGTTAACTTCCCCTGACAAAGCGTTGCGGTGGCAAGATACGGACGCTTTTGACTCGATTATGACGGCGGATTATCCTTTTGACTGGTCAAAGATTCTACAACAACTCGCGGCTTTGGGGATTCAACGCTTGGCGATTCTGGGAGGGGGTCAACTAATTGGGGCGTTAATGAGTCAAAATCTGATCGATGAATTATGGCTAACCCTCTGTCCGCTTATCCTAGGGGGAGAAAATGCCCCTACTGCGGTAGAAGGAGCGGGATTTTGGGCAGAAAACGCGAAATCCCTGCAATTACTCTCTGTCGATCCGGTGGGAGACGAGATTTTTTTACATTATCGAGTACAACATTAAGAAATATTGCATTACCCTAGAGATTAATTCTTTCTCCTCTTTTTAACAGGGTTGTAGCAAACCGGTGTTTTAAGAAACTTCTCTGGCTGAGAAACAATTACTGCCTTTTTTAAAAAGAGCAATCGGTCATTGCTGTGCTAGAAAATACTCCATAAATTATCATGGTTGAACAAATTAAACCACAATATTCTGTGCAATGGGTAAAACGTTTTACAGATTTACCTCAACAAGCGTGGGATGCGATCGCACAACCTTTAAAAACACCGTTTCTAGAATGGGAATGGCTCAACAATATCGAGACTTCTAAAAGTGCGAGAGCCAGGACAGGATGGCAGCCTTGTCATCTTACCGTATGGCGAGAGCGCGAGTTAATTGCCGCCGCACCTTTGTACATTAAAAATCACAGTTACGGCGAATTTGTCTTCGATCACCAATGGGCCGATCTCGCTTATCGCTTGGGGGTGAAATACTATCCCAAACTGTTAGGAATGACTCCCTTTACCCCGGCGGTGGGTTATCGTTTTTTGATTGCACCGGGAGAAGACGAAGAAGCTTTAACCGCCATGATGGTGGCAGAAATCGATCATTTTTGCGATCGCAATAAAATTAGTGGCTGTCACTTTTTGTTTGTCGATCCTGAATGGCGCAAAATGATGGAAAAATCCGGCTTCAACAGTTGGTTACATCATAGCTATATTTGGCGCAATCACAACTTTGAAAGCTTTGATGACTACCTCAAAATGTTTAATTCCAATCAACGGAAAAACATCAAACGGGAGCGCAAAGCCGTCACCAAAGCCGGGTTACGTTTAGAAGTTTTAGCCGGAGAGGATATTCCCCATCATCTTTTCCCCACCATTCACAGTTTTTACAGCAGCACTTGTGATAAGTTTTATTGGGGCAGTAAGTACCTGACGCGCAAGTTTTTTGAGCAGTTGTATCCCAATTTTCGCGATCGCGTGGTGCTATTTGTCGCTTATCCTGAAGATGACGATCGCCGTCCGGTGGGAATGTCATTTTGTCTGCGAAAAGACGATCAACTGTATGGCCGGTATTGGGGCTGTTTTGATGAATACGACTGTCTCCATTTCGAGGCTTGCTATTATAAACCGATTGAATGGGCGATCGCCAATGGGATTCAACTATTTGACCCAGGAGCCGGGGGAAGACACAAAAAACGTCGCGGCTTCCCGGCAACACCAAACCATAGCCTTCATCGCTTTTATAACGACCGCATGAGCAAGATTTTACAGTCTTACATCAACGAAATTAACGACATGGAGCAGCAAGAAATTGAAGCCATTAATAATGAGTTGCCCTTTACCAAGCGGGAGATTATTTTAGATACAACTGGAATCTAAAGGAAAACACCCAGAACCCATTTTGCGGTTGAGTTTTCAGACTGTCCACCGCCTTTCCCGTCGCGGTGGACTCTTTTGGCCAGATTAAATCGACTTTTTCGGGCTGTAATGCCTTAAGCATCAGCTTTCAACCTTTCCCCAACAGCCTAAGTTTCGACGATAACTGCCAGAGATTATGGTATCTTTATGGTTGTACCGTTGGGCGATCGCGTGGCTTGGAGCAGTTCATCAAATCCCGCGAGAATGCCCACAACCTTAACAAACTGTAACAAGATTTTCATTTTTGGTGAGATTATGGCACAACGCACTCGGTTGGGAGAAATCCTCAGACCTCTAAATTCTGAATATGGTAAAGTGACTCCCGGTTGGGGAACAACCCCGCTTATGGGCGTATTTATGTTGTTGTTTTTCGTGTTTTTGCTGATTATCCTGCAAATTTATAACTCTGACTTGTTATTAAATAACGTTGATGTAGATTGGCGCAGTTTAGGCCAGTAAATCGGCTTGATACAGGAGAGATTGACAACAATTGCTGCATCCCGGCTTTGTCCGGGTTTTTTTTTGATCGGTAATAATAGTTGCAAGACACAAGCGAGGACTACGCACAATGAATATTTTTGGTATGGGCTTGCCCGAAATCATGTTAATCATGGTGATTGCTCTTTTGGTCTTCGGGCCGAAAAAGTTACCCGAAATTGGTCGCAGTATGGGAAAAGCCATCCGAGGCTTCCAAGACGCATCCAATGAGTTTCAAAATGAGTTTAAGCGGGAAGCGGCGCAACTCGAAGAATCCGTGAAAATGAAAGCAGAGTTGGAAGAATCAAAAGCTAAAGAAAAAGAAGCCGAAACGGTAGATTCTGAAGAAAAAGCGGTCGAAACCTCTCAACAAAGCTAATAATTGAATCAACCCGGTTTTCTAAAAAATCGGGTTTTGTTTTTTTGCTAACCGCAATTGCAGCTAGGAGATAACAATGTATCGAGTTTTTGGTGATATGTTATCGGGAAACTGCTACAAAATTAAACTATTAATGCAGTTTCTCAATATCGAACATCAATGGGTTCATATTGATATTCTCAAAGACGAAACCCACACTCCAGAATTTAAGCATATTAATCCGATTTTTAGGATCGAATTCTAACTCAATCGGATAAGCTAAGGACAAAAGACTAATGACCAAGGACAAACAACTAACTCCCTTTATCAACTTGTTCGAGGGGGAGGGTAATTACAAATTTTGTCCCTTCTCCGGGGGCTGAAATGCAGCTTAGTTGACCGTGGTGTTTTTCTTCGATGATTTGCTGAGAAATTGCCAAACCTAAACCCGTTCCCTTACCCACAGGTTTAGTCGTATAAAAGGGGTCAAACAAGCGTTTTTGAGCGTCTAAGGGAATGCCCTTGCCATTGTCTGCGATTTCAATAACGATTTGTTGGTCGCTGAGTTTCTGGGTCTTAATGCTGATAAAGTAATGGGCTTTTTGCCGTTCTGGTACAGGAAGTTGATGTAGACAATCTTCTAGGGCATCAATCGCATTACTAATAATATTCATAAAGACTTGATTGAGTTGCCCCGGATAGCATTCCACCACAGGTAAATCGCCATAGTTTTTGATGATTTCAATGGCAGGATGGTCAGATTTAGCTTTGATGCGATTATGCAAAATCATTAAGGTACTTTCGATTCCTTCATGGATATTAATCGCTTTGACATCCATTTCGTCAATGCGGGAAAACATCCTTAAAGACTTGACAATCTCGCGGATTCGTTCAGCCCCTACTTGCATCGAGCGCAACATTTTGGGCATATCTTCAATCAGAAATTCCAGGTCTTTGTCTTCGATCAGTTCTTCGAGTTCTGGGTGAACTTCTGGGTGGTATTCTTGGTAAGCGTTGAGAATTTCGAGGAAGTCGTTGGTGTATTCTTGAACGTGGACTAAGTTGCCGTAAATAAAGTTAACGGGGTTGTTAATTTCGTGGGCTACTCCTGCCACCAGTTGACCCAAACTCGACATTTTTTCACTTTGAACCAGTTGGGTTTGAGTGCGGGTGAGTTTGTTAAGGGTGTTTTGGAGTTTTTGGGCTTGGTCCCGTAGTTCGGTTTCAATGGCTTTGCGATCGCGAATATCCCGCACGACAGTCGAAAAGAACTCCACTTCACCATCTTCAGATTTGTGGGCAATGATTACTTGGGAAACCGGAATTTCCTCGCCTTGGCGGTTAATTAACCAGTTTTCACCACTCCAAACGCCTTGATTTTTGGCAGTTTCCATGGCGGGCATCATGATTTCTTGGGCAACCCTCGGGGAATGAAACTGACTAACGTGAATGGGGGCTTTCATGTCGGATTCGCTGAGTCCGATCATTTTACGCCCCGCTTCGTTGAGAAATAACGAAGTTCCGTCAGCATCAGCAATCCCGACTAAATCCGAGGTAGCTTCAATAATGGCACTGAGACGGGCTTGGGCTTGTTGGGCTTCTTGACGCTCGCCAATTTCGGCTTGTAGGACTTGATTGGCTTGTTTGAGTTCGGCAGTACGCTGTTTGACCCGGCTTTCGAGTTCGGCGTTAAAGGCTTTCAGATCGGCTTCGGCTTGTTTGCGGGCGGTAATATCTTGGAAAAAGATAGCAATTCCGTCACTATTGGGATAAATCCGCGCTTCAGACCATATATTCAAAGGAGCATAATATTCTTCAACTTGGCTACTTTGGCCTTCGTCCATGGCTTTGTAATACGCAACGCCGAAGCGGGTTCCGGCAGCTTCGGGAAAAACATCCCAGTGATTTCTACCCAGAAGTTCATCGGGGGTGCTTTGCAGAATCTTTGCACCTTGAGGATTAACATAAGTGATAATCCAATCCCGATTAAAGGTAATAAAGCCGTCGGTGATGCTTTCGAGGATATTGGTGGTTTGCCGGTAAGAGGTTTGCAGTTCGACTTCAATGCGCTTGCGATCGCTAAGATCGTGACCTTCAGCGATGATAAATTCGACTTCTTGCTGGTCGTTTAAAATCGGCTTGAGAGAGAAATCAAGGGTAAGAACTTGGTCTCGCTTGCCCAACACATCGACTTCATAGCGAATAAACTCCCCTTGATTGGCATAGGCAATTGCCCGTTGGATGCGCTCTTGGGTTTCCGGGGAAATCTGCCACCAAGGAGCCGTCGCGAGGGATTGATTGAGGAGTTGGTCGCGATCGCCAATTTTGAGGTCGATGGCAGGGTCGTTAACTTCCAGTACCGTCCCGTCAGGAGCCAACAAGCTCATAAATTGGAAGGTTTGATTAAAGATGCCTTGAAACCGTCTTTCGCTGCGCTGACCGGCAATTTCGGCTTGTTTGCGGTCGGTAATATCTTCGGTCAACATCATAATGCCGCCAATATCACCCTTTCCGTGGTACCAAGGGCGCACTTCCCACTTCAGCCAATTCACTGAACCATCTTCTCGTTTGAAACGGTCTTCGTCACATTTTTCGACTGCCCCCTTCAGACAGCGTTGATGAATATCGCGCCAAGAATCGGTAATTTCGGGAAAAATCTCGTAATGAGACTTGCCAATAATATCTTCGTTGAGTTGATAATCTTGCAGCCACCGCTCGCTGGCGGCGAGATAACGCATTTCCCGGTCAAACATGGCCATAGCTGCGGGCGCATATTTGACAAAAGAATAAAGTTGTCTTTCGTGTTGACGAAGCTGCATTTCTGCAAGTTTGCGATCGCTCACATCCATTAGTAAACCATCCCAGATAACATCCCCATTCGGCAAGCGTTCGGGGCGCGATGCCCCATGAGTCCAGCAAATTTTTCCTGAAGGCAATACCATGCGTCCTTCCCATTCCCACGGTTCTAAGGTCATCGCAGAGCGATGAATCAATTCTTGGGCTTGGCCAATATCCTCTGGATGAATCAAGTTCATCAGCAAAGAACCATCCGCTTGCACGGCGGCGGGGTCAAGTTCGTAAAACCGCCGACAGCCTTCACTAATGTAAGGAAAGGCAATTGAACCGTCAGGCCGCATTAAAAACTGATATACCACGCCAGGAACACTGGTGGCTAGTTTTTCGATTTGTGGGGAGGTAGAGGAGCTACAATCCATAGTTTTTCAAGGATTCAAAAGAGAAATTCGGTTACCAATCTTAGAAATGCTGTTTTCAACCTAAAGCCTAGAGATCGATATTCAGCAACACTGTTTTTTCAATTGTAGCCACCTCAGAACTCAATTTGGGGAGCAAAATTGGTTACAGAAGGTTAAAAATATTTATCTTTCTCAACAATTATTGTTTACTCCCCTCTCCCCACTTTAGCGGTTAGCTGGAACTGACAAACCGTTTACGCAGAGATTCTACACGACGATTTGCCGTAGCATTATCCGGATCGTACTTAAGGGTTTCTTCGTAGGTTTCGATCGCTTGCGCTAAGAGCTTTTTCCGTTCGTAGGCAAAAGCGAGGTTGTTTAGAGCGATGATGTATTCCGGGTTATTTTCTAAAGCTTGTTTGTATTGCCGAATCGCCACATCATACTGTTCGTTGGCAAAGTAAGAGTAACCCAAACCGTTGTAAATTAGGGCTTTATTTTCGGGTTCAATGTCTCCGGCTTTTAGGGCTTTTTGAAAAAGCTTTCCTGATTGGGTATAGAGTTTTTTCTCTAAATAAAGCCGGCCTAATTCATAATATTCTAAAGCCGTTCCTTTTTCTTGTTTGAGTTTGTTTTCGAGTTTGGATATCTTGCCTTCGGTTTTGCGAACTTTGACAACTTGGGAAAAAATCAAATAACCCGCGATCGCGAGTAACACCAGCAAAATTGACAAATAAATAATCGGAAGCTGTTCGTCCAACATAGGTTAATTCAGTTGCATTGTAGAGCTACAGTGTTTATTGTCCATCGAGATCGAGTCAAATGGACATACCAGTCACAAGAATTATGGCAAACTCCAATATTGCAGGCGATCGCGCAACCAACCTGAGCTTACCCAACGGGAAATGGATTCGTTGATGATCAAGTGTAAACCACTGTATTGTAAGCCTTTGGGCATGGCGATACAAAGGGCATCTCCACTCAAAAAGCTGTCAATCAGGCGATATGAGGGGTATTCTTGCACCCACCCGGCGAGAATGGCTGCATCTCCGGCAAATGCGTCGATTTCTCCGGCTTCGAGCTTTTGATAGGCTTCTTGATAGGAAGATACCCCCACGAACTGCGCTTGGGGCAATTCGTAACGAGTGACGGCGATCGCCACGGAGTTTTCTAAAACCGCGATTTTACTCTGGGCTAAATCCCCTAAAGTTTGGATATCAGGATTTTTACTGACTAATCCTGTGCCAGAAAGATAATAATGGCGGCTAAAATGAACCACTCGCGATCGCGATTCAGTAGCGGCCAGATTCGCGATCGCAAAATCCACTTCCCCAGCTAATACCGCTTCGAGGCGATCGGCATTATCTAGGGGGATAAATTCAACCGCATCGCGATCGCCAAACCACTCTAGGGCTAATTGTCGCGCTAAATCGATTTCTAGCCCTTGTAACGCTTGGTTGTCTCCCACAAATCCCAACGGTCGCACATTATCTTTCACCCCCACAATAATTCTGCCCCGGTCGAGGATTTCGGGCAATGTCGCCGCGATCGCCTCGGCAGAAATTATCAGGGGTGCGAGACTGAGGGGAATTGCGTAACCAAGCCTGTACATTGTTGGTTATTGGTTATTGGTTATTGGTTATTGGTTGTTGGTTGTTGGTTGTTGGTTGTTGGTTATTGGTTGTTGGTTATTGGTTACTGAAAAACTGATAACTCTCCAGAAACTTAAATCTACTTTTTCGGGAACCGAACGCTTATTTAGTCTGACGTTGAGCCGATTTTACGATCTACTCTGAGAGCCAAAGTTTCTGACCCCTTTTTGGGGAACAACACGTCCCGCAATACAGGAAAAACAAATAACAAATAACTGGTGCGACCCCGCGTCGCCGAAAGACGAGCGACCCCGCGCCGCCGTAAGGCGCAAGGGAATGCGCGAGTAGCAAGGGAATGCGCACCAGAAATAACCAATAACAAAAACCAGCTAATCATCGGAAAAACGTTCCCCTTAGATGCTGATGACTGATTACTGATAACTGAAGAAACCGCATCCCTAGGAACTTACTTCGCTTGGCCGGCAATTTCGACCACTTTGCTAAACGCATCCGGGTCGAGAACCGCCATTTGTGCCAACATTTTACGATTGAGTTGGATATCGGCTTTTTTGAGCTTGCCAGTGAGTTGACTATAACTAATGCCATTGGCTCTAGCCGCCGCGTTAATGCGGGTAATCCACAAACGACGGAAATCCCGCTTGCGGTTGCGGCGATCGCGATAAGCATTCCGCAACGCCTTCATTACTTGCTGATTCGCCGTGCGGAACAGTTTAGAATGAGAACCTCTAAACCCTTTCGCCAGTTTCAGGACTTTTTTACGCCGTTTGCGGGCGACGTTACCCCGTTTAACTCTAGCCATAGTGTTTTTTTGTTTATATCTTGCTTAATCCAACTGCTGCCTATTTCATGTAAGGCAACATCAAACGCACATTTTCTTCATCCTGCTCGCTCACCAGCGATAGATTTGATAAACGGCGGCGCTTTTGCTCGGTGCTTTTATGTTGCAGGAGGTGATTTTTGTAAGCTTTACGACGGCGGATTTTACCCGATCCGGTCAAGCGAAATCGTTTCGCGGCAGCTTTACGAGTTTTTAGCTTCGGCATGAACTTGTCTCAATTCGACACAATTTACTATCATACCCTTTTCAGTCAACAGTCGTCAGTCATCAGTTATCAGTTTTTTGGACAGTGGGCTTTTTTCAGTCATCGCCTCAACAGTCATCCGTTTTTTGGGACATTGGGAGAAAATAACCAATAACAAAAGACAAAGGACAAATGACCAATGACCAAGGACTAATCCACCGGATTTTGGCCATAATAAGGCAAAGCCTCTGACCAGTGGGGACGCTGACCCGATTGCCATTGAGAATGGGCGATCGCGAGAACATCAGTCACCGTTGCGCCGATAGCGGTTGGGGCAGAAATAAGATCGTAAGGCTCACTCAGGCTTTCGAGTTGTGTTTGCCATTGTTGAGAATCCATGACCGTATCGCTCAAAACGGGGATAATGCCCTCGGTTTCGGTATGGCGATAAAGCGCGACAAAAAGGCGATCGCGCCGGGCTTTCATTTCTACAGCCAGGAGGCGATCGCCCTTCGGTTGAGTATGAGCGATCGCGGCTAGGGTAGACACGGCAAACAGGGGAATTTCAAGTTGTTGGGCTAATACCCTCGCTGTCACCACACCGATGCGGGTTCCCGTAAAACCACCGGGCCCCTTCGCTACCGCGATATAAGCCAAATCTGACCATTGCTGCGGTTTGAGAAATTCGGCTAAATATTCGTGGAGTACCGACGACACACCGCGGCCTAAATCCCAAGTGCGCGATCGCATTTCTGGAGTCAAAGACGCGATCGCCAATCCCAACTGAGGGGTTGTAGTGTGGAGAGCGAGGGCATATTGGCGCGAGTTGTTCCCCAATTCAGACATAAACCGATCGACAGTGAAAGTTTATATCTTACCGCGACCGGGGGGTTGCCGGGGGCAGATCAAAATCGATTGTCGCGATCGCCCCCCAAGGATTCAACGATCTAGTACGTTAATCTAGGAACATCATGGCTTAAAATAACAGCTTATCTTATCCCGTAATCATCCACTCAAACTTTAAGCATTTTTACTCAAGGAGAGAGTTTTGGTCTCAATAACATCATTTAAAACGAGCCGTTCCGAAGAAATTTTTGCCTCCGCTCAAAAACTCATGCCCGGTGGCGTAAGTTCCCCCGTTCGCGCTTTTAAATCCGTCGGCGGTCAGCCCATCGTTTTCGATCGCGTCAAAGGCTCCCATATTTGGGACGTAGACGGTAACGAATACATCGATTATGTCGGCACTTGGGGCCCCGCGATTTGCGGTCACGCTCACCCAGAAGTCCTCGCGGCGTTGCGGGATGCCCTCGACAAAGGAACCAGTTTCGGTGCGCCCTGCGTCCTCGAAAACGTCTTAGCCGAGATGGTGATTGATGCTGTCCCTAGCATTGAAATGGTGCGCTTTGTCAACTCTGGTACAGAAGCCTGTATGTCCGTTTTGCGCTTGATGCGAGCCTTCACCGGACGGGAAAAAATCATCAAATTTGAAGGCTGCTATCACGGTCACGCCGATATGTTTTTGGTGAAAGCCGGGTCTGGAGTTGCCACATTAGGCTTACCGGATTCCCCTGGTGTCCCTAAAAGCACCACCAGCAGCACCCTCACTGCCCCCTACAACGATTTAGAAGCGGTGAAAGCTTTATTTGCCGAAAATCCCGGCGAGATTGCTGGAGCGATTCTAGAGCCGGTGGTGGGCAACTCTGGCTTTATTCCCCCGGATGCGGGTTTCCTCGAAGGACTGCGCCTCTTGACCCAGGAACACGGGGCGCTGTTAGTGTTTGATGAAGTGATGACGGGTTTCCGCATTTCCTACGGCGGCGCACAAGCGAAGTTTGGTGTAACCCCGGATTTGACCACGTTGGGGAAAGTGATTGGCGGTGGCTTGCCTGTGGGGGCTTATGGCGGTCGCAAGGATATTATGTCTATGGTTGCGCCGGCCGGGCCGATGTACCAAGCGGGAACGTTGTCGGGCAATCCGTTGGCCATGACTGCTGGCATTAAAACCCTGGAGTTGCTGCAAAAAGCGGGTTCTTACGAACACCTCGACCGCGTGACCACAAAGCTGGTTGAGGGTTTATTAGAAATTGCCAAGGAAACCGGGCATCCGGCGATGGGAGGCAGCATTAGCGGGATGTTTGGCTTCTTTTTTAATGGCGACCCGGTGCATAACTACGATGATGCGAAGAAATCTGACCTGACGAAGTTTGGTCGCTTCCATCGGGGAATGCTCGAACAGGGGGTTTATCTTGCGCCTTCTCAGTTTGAGGCGGGTTTCACTTCTTTGGCTCACACGGACGAGGATATTGATAAAACTCTGAGTGCGGCCCGTGAGGTGATGAAGCAGCTTTAAGGGCGCGATCGCTCGATTGGGGAAATATCTCTCAGCCTGGAACTTGTTGTTCCGGGCTTTTTTTTAAGGTTGCTGTTTTAACGGGAACAAACCAGTACAAGCGGCATTCAGGAAAGCGAAGGAGTAAAAATTTGAGATTTTTTTGAAAAGGGGGTTTGACCCCTCACCCCACCCGTGCTATATTATGTTAAGTAGATGCACCCTGATGATTGGGGGGAGTTACAACCGTGACTCTCCTCTTTTTTCTTTGAGGTTAAACTCTCACGACAAAAAAACGATCTTTAGTCCTTAGTCTTTTGTCCTTTGTCATTGGTTATTGGTTGTTTCCCCACTGCCCAAAAACTTCCCCCTCCTCCCACTATTGGGCGGGGAAACCCCGCCCCTACACCCCGATTGCCGATTGCCGACTGCCGATTGCCCAAAAACTTCCCCCCCTCCCCCTTGCCTACTGTTGACTGTTACGGCGTAGGGCTTGGGAGAATCCCAACACCACCAAGACATTAGATAAAGTTAGGAAAAATTCTGCCCCCCCATGCAGCCAATCGACATTCGCGAGTTGTTCGTTGTAGGCGGATTGGGCATAAATTCCGGCGGGGATGGTGATGGCGACAAACAGCAGCAGGACATAAAAACCGATAACGGCGAGGCGGGGGAATTTTCGCGATCGCGTCATAAACCATAAAAATCCCAAGTAGGGAAACAGGGAAACAGCGAATAGAGTTTCTTTAGACAACATCGGTTTAGTTAACTCCAGGGGAACGAGACGATCGCCAAATCCACCAAGCGGCGAGGCATAATGTCGTATTGCCTAATACTGTCATGGCGGCTTGGAGGGTGACTAACCAGGATAAAGAGTCGGGATTGTCGAAAAAGTGCCAGGTACAAGCACATAAGGCACTAATGAGGGCGGGTAACATGGCAAAAGACAAGCCCCACCAAACGCGATCGCCGGTTATTTCTCCATAGCGCCAAATCAGCGCGATCGCGACAATCCATTCAATTACACTGGAAATATGAATCATCCACGTCGGAATTGAGAGGGCGTGCATAAGGGTTATAACATTACTTAATTTCGCTTTTTATTGTACGGGAGAGCCTATCTTTGAGGACATAAAGCTGAATTTAACAAAGTGGGGTTTGGGGCGAAACTCTCCCACCTCGAAGAAAGCAGGTGGTGAGATGGATAGCCCCAAGTATTTTTTGTTGTTTTATCAGTATATGGTATAGTGGTAAATATGATGAGAGTCGCACAAAAGATACGAATTTACCCTAACCCCGAACAACAACAGCAATTGGCAAAAGCTATGGGCTGTTGCCGTTTTTGGTGGAATTACGCTCTTAACATTTGTAATCAAACTTATAAAGAAACGGGTAAAGGAATATCTCGCAGTGGCTTAAACGCTTTGTTGCCAGAACTTAAAAAAGAGCATGAATGGCTAAAAACTGATGTCTACTCTCAGTCCTTGCAACAAACAACTCTCAATCTATCTCGCGCTTTTATTAACTTCTTTGAGAAAAGAGCAAGATACCCAAAATTCAAGTCCAAACACGGTAAACAATCGGTTGCGTTTCCCCAACATACCTCAATCCAGGGTGACGATCTCAAGCTTCCCAAAATTGGTTTAGTCAAAGCTGTTTTTGACTGTAGATATGCCGGAAAAATCAAGACTATAACGATTTCCAAAAATAGTACGGGGAGGTATTTCGCCTCTATTATTTATGAAGTTGAGGCTTGTTTCAGATCGGGAAATGGCGATAAGATACTGGGTATCGACCTTGGAGTTAAAGATTTCGCCATTGTTCATGATGGAACTAAAACCAGTAAGTATGCCAACCCAAAGCATCTTAAGAAGTATGCTCGTAATCTAGCCAGGAAACAGAAGAAATTATCTCGAAAACAACCTGGAAGTAATTCGAGACAAAAAGCCCAAAAAATCGTAGCTAAGGTTCATGCACGCATCAGCAATTCCCGTCAAGATTTTCTGCATAAATTGAGTAGAAAGCTTGTCAACGAAAGCCAAGTCATTGTGGTCGAAAACCTCCTCGCGCGTTCCCTTGCGCCTTACGGCGGCGCGGGGTCGCTCGTCAACGTAAGGGGATTAGTGCTTAACCATAAATTAGCTAAAGCTATATCTGATTGTGGATGGGGAACGTTTGTCAATTTCTTGAGTTATAAACTCGATAGAGAGGGTAAAAAGTTGATAGAAATTGACAGGTTTTTCCCAAGTTCCCATATCTGCCCTGAATGCCTGACTCAACAACCCAAAATGGATTTGAGTGTTAGAGAATGGATTTGTCTCAATAGTGCTTGTAATACTCGTCACGACAGAGATGAAGCAGCCAGCAAAAATATCAGGGCAGAAGGAATCAGAATGCTAAAGGCGGATGGTTCAGCCGTCTCTGTTAGTGGAGGGAGTGTAAGACAAGACCGAGGACGAAAGACCAAGGTAATGCAGCACCCTGTGAAGCTAGAAACTACCACCTCGTCCCGTTAGGGCAGGTGGTAGTAGTTCATCCTCAGAATTCGTTAACGTGAAAATAAGTTGATCAATGAAGGGTTAATATTTATGGCAAATTCTCCCCAAAATAAAATCGAAAGTGGCGCACAACTCGCCCAAGAATTAGACACACAACAACGGCAGGATATCCTGGAAACGGCGGCTGATGTCCAAAAGCTACTTCAGCAAGTTGAGCGCAATTATCCGACTGAAATGCTCAAACAACCGGAAGCGGTGATCCCCTATTTCATTGGTCAAATTGAAGCGAATCCGACGCTAAAATATCGTTTAGCCAGCGCTTTAAAAGTGATGACAATTCCGGCTTTTCTTGATATTGTTGAGTCGCCTTTTGCTAATGTTTTAAGCTTGGCTTTAAAATCTTGGGAAAGACCCAAAGAGTAATTTTACTGGGGCAAGTTAATCAAAAATATGACTACCCTAAAAATCAACAGTACCCTATCGAGTGCGTCTGTCTGGCCAAGCTACCCCAAAGAAATTACCTTGGTAGCGGTGACAACTAACGGGAAAACCATTGTGACAAGAAGTTGCGATAACAGTCTCAAACTGTGGCGATTTTTGTCTAATTCATAGCGAGGCAATTCCACCCCGACAGAGGTTTGGGATTCTCGCAACATTCAGATTCCCGCCCTAACCACTCACAAATGACTAAAGACTTGTTGTATTATTAAGAAATAATTGCCATCATACCCAATTTTATACAAAACATGGAAAACCTAGATACAGCAACCATCGTGGGCAGTACGATTGCCTTTTCTTTAATCGCATTTACAGGCTATGCAATTTATACCGCATTTGGCGCACCTTCGGCTGAACTAGGCGATCCTTTTGAAGACCACGAAGACTAAAATAACAGTGGCGGGGTGGAAAATCTCGCCCTTTATTTTTTCAGGTTAAAAGTTGCAATTTGCCACGGGGAGAGATGATGGCTGTCTTGACCATCTAAAGGTTGTTCGAGGCAATCCAAGGGTTGACCGAGTTTGAGTCCTAAATCCCCGCTAATTGTTAAATTGGCTGCTTCTCCGCTACTTTCATAGCAGCGCAAAATTAGGGTTTTAGAATCGGTTTCGGCAGGTTTTAACGCCATTAAAACGGCGGTTTCTCCTTGAAGTTCCAAAAAGCTGTTTTGCGGCGGTAGAAAGCCATTTTCCGGCGTTTGAGGGATGATTTGGGGCTTTAGGGGTTGATTCAATTCGTAGGCTTTGCGGACGGTTTGGGCTTGTTGCCAAGAGCCAGCATGGGGATATAGAGTGTAGGTGAAATGGTGAATTCCGCGATCGCACTCTGGATGCGGCCACTGAGGACTGCGTAGTAAAGTTAACCGGATTTGATTGGGTTTGCAGTCATAGCCGTATTTACAATTATTGAGTAAACTCACCCCATAATTTTCATCGCTTAAATCAGCCCACTGCAACGCACAAACTTCCCATTTCGCTTTCTCTGCGGGGGTTTGAGGGTTTGTGGGACGTTGAATAGCCCCACAGGGAATTTCGTAAGTGGCTTGAGGGGCGTTTACGGTTACAGGAAAGGCAGCCTTGACCATAACGTATTGTTCCTGCCAATCTACCGTTGTGGCAATGTGGAGTAAAGGTGCATTCTCGTCGAGAATGTAGTCTTGAGTAAAGGTCGATTGGCCAATTTGTCTCACCACGCGGACACTTTGACGCAATTCTCCTTTTTCTTGCCAGGATATCGAAAGCAGTTGCGACGGGGGGAGGGGATTTTGTTCGTAATCGGGGGCAATATTCCACGCATCCCAATACTGTCCTTTGTCGGTAAAGGCTTGTAGCTGATTGCCTGGGGCATTTAGAACTTGTTTTTGGTTGGTTTTGTCGTAAAGGCTGGCGATTTCTCCGGTTTTGGGGTTTATTTCGGCTTTTAGGGTTGGGTTTTCGAGGGTGTAATTGCCCTCACTGCAAGCAACGGGAAACCCACTCATTGAATGGGTGGGAGGAATAGTCACCCGTCGCTTTGTCCTTTGTCCTTTGTCATTAGTCCTTGGTTTTATAGTTGTATTAACCCCAGATTGCCCATCTGCGGGGGGTTTTTCACCCGAAAGAGGAGTTATCCAAAAAAGCTGATAGCCGATTGAGGGGATAGCTTCAGCGAGAAATAAAAGTTGATGGTTGCGAGAAACTTGCGTTGTTAGGGGTTGTCCGGTTGCGGTGGTAATCTGGGCTGGAGTTGAGAAGGGATTGTCTAAAACGAGGACTTGCGATCGCGCCCAGTTTAGACTATTAAACACTACCAATGGTATAGCCTGGGGATGCGGTGGCGTGGGTTGTTGTACAGATTGGCTAATCGTTGCTAAAGCCCGATCTAATACTACCGTGGCTTTACTTTGCGCTTCTTGCCAATCCTGATTTGCCGTCACAAATACGCCCGGAATCGATGTTCCTGGCAGAATATCGTGAAATTGATTAAATAAAACTTTTTTCCAGCTAGTTTCTAGCGCTTGCTGCGTTTCTTGCTGTAACTTAATATGAGGTTGGAGAAAAAACGCGATCGCGCTCCACAATTCAGCCTGATACAATAAAATCTCGCAGCGACGATTATATAACTTTTGATCTGCGTGGGCAGTATAACAACCGCGATGCAACTCTAGATACAACTCATCCTCCCACACCGGGAAATCCCCCTGCTGCTGAATCCCCTGGAGATAAGCCTGAGAAGTCGTAAACTCAACTTGCGGGAAAAATGGCGACAATTGCCAACGCTGTTGTACCTCCAGCATATCGCGACTCGGCCCGCCCCCATGATCTCCCACTCCCGGTAACCAAAAACTAGCCTGCAAACCCGTTTGGGCTTCCCACTTCACCGTATAGTCACTCATCGTCTGGGGATTCGTATCCATCACCCCGGTTACATTCGGGGGAGACATTATCGTGAAAACTCGCGTCCCGTCGGGAGATTGCCACCAAAACGCCCCCAAGGGAAACTCCGTGCTATCATTCCAATGCAGCTTTTGGGTGACAAAATACTCAATTCCCCCCAGTTTCAACAGTTGCGGCAATTGCCAGTTAAAGCCAAAACTATCCGTTAGCCAACCCACCTTGGCAACTTGGCCAAACTTCTCCCCATTGTATTTTTGACCGTATAATAACTGCCGGACAATCGATTCCCCATTCGGCAAATTCACATCCGGTTCGACCCACATCCCCCCCACAACATCCCACCAGCCGCCCTTGACTGCCTCTAGAATTGCCGCAAACAACTCTGGACGATGTTTTTCCATCCATTCATAAAGTACCGGGCTTGTATGGCAAAAGGTAAAATCGGGGAAACTGCGCCGCAAACTTAACACCGACTCAAAGGTGCGTTGGGCTACATCCCAAGTTTCCGACAACTCCCACAGCCAAGCCATGTCTAAATGTGCGTGTCCCATCATTTGGACGCGACGCTGTTTCAGTGATTCTGCGTGGGGTTTGAGTCTTTCTCGCAATTGAGAAAGAGAGTCAATAAACGTGGCGGCATCTTCTACCTTGTCCCAAGCAATTTCCCCCACTGCGGCTTGTAGCAACTCTAACTTCTGGGGTGCAAATTGCTGCCAATATTTCTGCAAAACTGCCAACTCATCCGCCACAAAACCGGGGTCAATCTCCTGGGGGTTTGTCGCTTCACACAGCAGTTTTGAGCGCATCAACGCCCCAAGATCGTGACCGGGACTGGTTAACTGCAAAACGACCGTAAACTGGGCTTCTGGGGCAATCTGGGGACAGAGTAAAATTCTCGCTGACGAGTCGAATAAGTCTCCCGCTTGTACTAACTCGTTATTGACAAAAATCTGAGCATCTTCAGCCCACCAAGTCAAGGCCAAACGCAAACATAATCCCTGTAACGGGTATTGCTGCAAATGAGACGGAATTACAAATCGCTGTACTAAAACCCGCTTTTTGCGTCCGGCTTCCCAAACCAAATAATTCTTGTCGTTGGGGGAAAATAGGGGTAATTGCTCGATGTTTTGCGGTAAGCTGTCCCAATCGCCGTTATACAATCGCCAACCGCTTTGGACATCCACTTGCACCAATTGGCGTAACTGCGCGATCGCCCTCTCTACATCCTGCACCATGCCTAATCCGCCTTCAAAAACTGAATCCGAGGCACAAGGGGGTCTTCGACTAATCCTAAACCCTGAAAACCCCAACGCTTCAATAAGCCTTTGAGTTGTGTTCCTGACACTGATTCTACCCCGAAGCGATCGGCGACTCCGCTACCGTGAGTATTGAGATAACTCAAAGCGTCGAAATGTTCGCGAAACATCAGCAAGTAGCCCATACTATCTTCATCCCCATTTTGCGTTCTAGCAACCAAGTAACGGCCATCTTGTTTTGAACGAATTAAGTAATGGGTTTGACTGAGCATATTTGTTATTGGTTGTTGGTTGTTGGTTGTTGGTTGTTGGTTGTTGGTTATTGGTTATTGGTTATTGGTTATTGGTTGTTGGTTGTTGGTTGTTGGTTGTTGGTTGTTGGTTATTGGTTATTGGTTATTGGTTATTGGTTATTGGGCGGGGAAACCCCGCCCCTACAAGCCGATTGCCCAAAAACTGATGACTGATGACTGATAACTGATAACTGATTCTAAGAGCTACTGCCGAGTTTAACTTGCTCCTCGTACTTCATAATGGTGGCGTAATCGCCCAAGGCATAACAAGCCACGCGCAAACTGCCGAGGGTTTGTTGGACGACGCGGCGATCGCCCGTTTGATTGGCTAGGGTGAGGCGTTGTTCGTAATATTCTATCGCTTGACGATAATTGCCGATCGCGTCAAAGGCAATCCCCAGACTGCCGAGGGCTTGTTCTTGGGTGCGATAATCTTGAGACGCGATCGCGATTTCGAGGCGTTGTTGGCTGTAGGCGATTGCCTTGGGATAATCGGCTAAAGTATAGCAAGCATTGCCTAAATTGCGTAAAATCTGCCCCTGAGTGCGATGGTCTCCCAGTTTTTTGGCGATTTCGAGGCGACGCTCGTAATAGGTAATGGCTTCGGCATAACGTCCTAGGGCATAACTGGCATTGCCTAAGTTTTTGAGAATTTGACTTTCGGTGGACAAATCCCCCAATTGACGAGCAAGAATCAGGCTTTGTTTTTGACAGTTGAGGGCAGATTCGTAGTTTCCTGCCGCTTTGTAAGCCAATCCCAGGTTGTTCAACGCTGCCATTTGTCCCGATACATCCTGCTGACGTTGCAGAATTTCGAGACTTTTTTGTTGATGATCGATGGCTTGGTCATAATTGCCTTCGTGACGATAGGCATTACCCAAATTACCGTATAACTGCCCTGTTAGGAGGCGATCGCCAATCTCTTTAGCAATAGCAAGTCCTTGTTGTCCGTGGGCGATCGCGCTGGCATAATTGCCCTGACTGTAAAAACAGATTCCCAGATAACATAAAGATCGGACTTCCCGCGTGCGATCGTCCAGCTTTTGGGCAGCGAAACGGGCTTTTTCTAAAGTTTCCTGAGCAACGTCAAACTTACCCGTTTGTTGTTGAGCCAGTCCTTGCTCTAGCCAAAAATCGATTGAACTTCCACTCGATTCTGCGTCAGACGCTCCAGGATCGTCCTGTAGATGGACAGTGGTTTGTTCTTCCGGGTTTACAAAATTTTCTTGATATTCGTCGCAATGTTCCACAACCCAATTCCCCATAGTTTTGCTCGCTCTTGCAAACGTGCGATCGCGCCCGTGAGGGAAGACTACAATGCACCGCTTACCCTACTTTGCCAAACTTCTTCTATTTTTAGTGTTCCCAGAGAATTACCTAGTCTAACATCTCAAGATACAACTCGAACATCGGGACTTCTTCATTAACTTAAAACGGTTTAACTGCAAAATCATTTAAAGTCACGGTATAACTCCGTTGAGCTTGGGTCGCCACAAATTGTACAATGACTTCACTCGCGATCGCTACCACCAAAAATACCAAATTGCGAGCCAAAGGATAATCGCAGACATCATCATTCACCGCAGAAGGGACGCGATAACTCTCATTCCAGATTACCTCCCCATAATCCCCCGCTAAACCCGCGTGTAAACAAGGCAGATTCGCCCCCAAACAATAATCCTTGACCGCCTGACGCGCCGTACTATTATCAAACGTATCTACCACCAAACCCGACTGAGACAGCAACTTAGGAGAATTATCTAGAGTTAATTCCACCCTTTTCGCCTCGATTGCCACCCCCAAAGCCCGATATAAGCTATTCGCCAAAATTTTCGCCTTATACGCCCCGATATCCGTTTTATAATACGGTTGAGTCGAAAGATTGCGTTCCTCGACGCGATCGCGATCGATAACCCGCAGCCGCCCAAAGCCAGACCGCGCCAAGTTTTCAGCCAAATTCGCCCCCAACGCCCCCGCCCCACAAATCGTTACCGGAAAATCCTGCAAACGCCCCATCAACTCCGGTGTTCGATAATCTCGTTCGTGGTCAAACATTGTTTGTTGTTTGTTGTTTGTTATTGGTTATTGGTTGTTTGTTATTCCCAAAACCTTTGAATTGCTAACTGGTTCTACCGTTATAAATTATTAATTGTAAATTGTACATTACCTGTAGGGGCGGGGTTTCCCCGCCCAATTTTATGTTCATACCTTATCAATTTTGGGCGCGATAACTCTATCAAATCGTAATTCCTCCCCGGTTGAGATTGGGTGAGGAAACCTTACCCTTATACAGATTTGGTAGTAGTAGGTTGGGTAGAACGACATGAAACCCAACAAAAATCGAGGTTGTGTTGGGTTTCGTAACCTCAACCCAACCTACGCTTCAGGAGAATCCACAACCTCCACCTTTTTAATCAAACGCGCCGGAATCCCGCCCACCACTGTATAAGGCTCAACATCCTTCGTCACCACCGCCCCTGCCGCCACAATACTCCCCTGTCCAATCGTCACACCCAGTAAAATCGTCACATTTGCGCCAATCCAGACACTATCCTCTACCACAATTGAATCATTGCGTCCCGTCCGTCGCCCTTCCTTGTCCACATCAATTGAGTGGGTTTTCGTCTCAAAACAGCAACGGGGGCCAATCATCACCCGGCGACCAATCGTAATCGTAGCAGGGGGGTCACAGGTAAACCGTACCCCACTATTAATAAACGTCCCGTCGCCAATTTTAATCCGTTTTGCCCCGCCAAGCGGTCGAATTTCCACCGGGTCAAAAATCCGCAAATTGTTTTCCAACTGAACTCCCGCTTTCGCTAAAGCCCAAGCCCGCCATTTCAAGTCAGCAACGTGACTGCGGGGCAGACAATTGGCCAGCCACAGAAAAACAGGTTCGCGGATACCAAGTTTCAGTCGAAAAGCCATAAATCGCGGGAAAAATACTATAAAATCGCACCCTAAAGCTGCATTATAGCTTGTGTTTCCCCATTTCCTAAGTTTCCTCATACAGAGCCTAAAAACAAGCCCCTCGCCCGTGGGAGAGGGGTTTGGGGTGAGGGCAGACTTCAGCCCAAAACCCCGACTACAATAGAACAAACCTCATCACACCCTGGGGGATAAATGCCGTCACCTGACCTCATCACCTCAAACCCTCGCCGCTTGCATATTTTTACGGGACTCCTCGCTTTCGGTACGCTTTGTCCTGCTCTGGGAATTGGGACAATGGCTGCCAGTGTTGCCGGGGGTGTGGTTGCCAACGAGCTTATCCCCTTTCTCCTCAACAAACCATCCGTCAAACTGAGTGGTAGTGAAGACAAACTCGCCAATCACGACATTACCAACGCCGCAGGATTAGCTGTGGGCTTGCTGATTCAATCTGTAGCAGAATCGGGAAAATACAGCAAAGAAGGCAAAAAAAATCAAGAGATTGGCTCAGAAAGCGGCAAAAGAATGGCCAAACCTGATTGCCGCCAATCGAGACTTTTTGCAGCAGTGGGTGGGAGAATGTCATCACACCGAAATCCTCGTAACCACCCAAGAAAGCCCCCAAATCGACCAAGCCAAGCCGACAGAATTGCCCTTGCGGGGGCTGAGTAAGGAGGCTGGCGGTCAATTTTTGGCAGCGTTGGGGATTCAAGGGGAAATAGCGGCATTAGAAGCCTATTCCGAGCAAGTGCAGGGTCATCCCCTCACCCTGAAACTGGTGGCAGGTTTGCTGAATGCCGAAATGGGCGATGCGGCACATATTCGCGATGTAGACGAGGTGGGAATTGCCGATGCAGCCAGCCTGATGAGTCGCTTGGAGGGATATCATCGTCGTCAGGGAAAAGTGCAGTTGGTGGCGGTATTGACTGCCAGTTTCCGCCGCTTGGAAAAGAGGCTACAGGAAGTGTTGCTGGCGTTGGTGGTGTTGCGGGGGGGCTTTGATGCTGAGGTTGCAAAGGCGATTTCTGGGGAGGAGGTAACAAAACGGGAGTTACTGCAACTAGAGAGACGAGGGTTAATCGTCGCGATAGAAAACGGTTGTTATGAGTTTCAGCCCTTTATCGCGGAATATCTGCGGTTTCGGACGGGAGATTTAACGGCGTTTCATCGTCGGGCCATTGAGTTTTACCAAAAATCCTGGGTCTAAAGCCCCGTCCTGTCTTGCCGAGCGTTCCCTTGCGCCTTTCGGCGACGCG
The DNA here is from genome assembly GCA_000380225.1 of filamentous cyanobacterium ESFC-1. Taxonomy (GTDB): domain Bacteria; phylum Cyanobacteriota; class Cyanobacteriia; order Cyanobacteriales; family Spirulinaceae; genus Jaaginema. The sequence continues at coordinate 4,783,544 of KB904821.1, read as the reverse complement.
GGGTCTCGGCGCTTAAAGGACGGCTTTGTGCTAAACTTTTAACTAGAGTACCGTCGGGCAGACGGGAAAAATGCTCGTTGAGGGTAAAGAGATCGGGGTTAATACTTCGGTATCAGCTAGACTCTCCCGATGAAGCGAGAATCCTCGACCGTTTACGGCGGGGAGTTGTCAACCCTCGATGCTTATCCGCTTCCCAAATGGATGAAAGCCGTTGCTCGGTTTGCTCAAAAAGGGACATTTCATTTCATAATCTGTTTTGTGGTCGGGGTTTTTGCCTTTCCCTTTGCCTTGGTTTGGATTGTGTTGCTTTCCCTTTATCGTCTCCTCCGTAGTCGATTCATCCGGTAGGGGCGCGGTTTCCGCATCCAATGTCATGTGGCAATGTTAAACAGAATTGTGAGGATTGGTGGTGTGGTTTTAGGGTTAGGATTGGGCGGGGAAACCCCGCCCCTACGGAGGATTAATGTTTGATCCGGTAGGGGCGCGGTTTCCGCGTCCAATGTCAGGTTGAAATATCAAACAGGATTGTGAGGGGTGGTGATGTTGGTATTCCGTTAATCCGGTGGGGGGTTGGTGGTGGTTTTGGGGTTAGGATTGGGCGGGGAAACCCCGCCCCTACGGAGGATTAATGTTTGATCCGGTAGGGGCGCGGTTTCCGCATCCAATGTCAGGTTGAAATATCAAACAGGATTGTAAGGGATGATGATGTTGGTATTCCATCAATCCGGTGGGGGGTTGGTGGTGGTTTTGGGGTTAGGATTGGGCGGGGAAACCCCGCCCCTACGGAGGGTTGGTGCGGTGTAGGGGCGCGGTTTCCGTGTCCAATTGCGCGTTGAAATGTCAAACGGGATTGTAAGGGATGATGATGTTGGTATTCCATCAATCCGGTGGGGGGTTGGTGGTGGTTTTGGGATTGGTGTTTTATGCGGTAGGGGCGCGGTTTCCGCGTCCAATGTCAGGTTGAAATGTCAAACAGGATTTTGAGGATTGGTGATGGTTTTGGGGTTGGTATTTTTTGTATTTATGTGAGATAATCGGGATTGATTCAGGGTGTTGTGGGTTAAAAATATGAAATTTAATCCGGTGATTCATCAACGGCGATCGCTCCGTTTACAGAATTATGATTACAGTCAACCAGGGGCGTATTTTGTGACGATTTGTAGTCAAAAACGGGTTTGTCGGTTTGGCGCGATCGCATCCCAGCGAGTCATATTAAATGAGTCAGGTCATATTGTTAGCAAATATTGGCATCATTTACCTGTTCATTTTTCCCAGGTTGAACTTGATGCGGCGGTGATTATGCCGAATCATTTTCATGGAATTTTGGTAATGAACGATCGCCCAGGAAACCGGGTAAAATTAGGTCAAATTATTGCTTATTTTAAATACAAAACCACTCAAGACATTAACAAAATTACTCATACCCCCGGCTTGAAAATTTGGCAGCGCAATTATTACGAGCATATTATTCGCAACGAGGATTCATTACAAGTTTTGCGGGAGTATATTACGAATAATCCTTTGTCTTGGGAGTTGGATCAATTACATCCCGATAATCCTTCTCGTTGGTAATAATTGGGCAAGCCCTGAAGGGCTTACTACAAACGGTTTATGACAAACGAATCATTTGCTGAGATTGGGCGGATTGGCGGGCTGCGTCGGCAACGCGGAGGGAATAAAGGCTGGCTTCCGGGGTGACGTAGAGGGGTTTATTGTCGAGGAGACGATCGAGGATGGCTTGGGTGTCTTGGGTGAATAAGCCGCGACGACGGGGAAAGGTGATGGGGGTGATGTCTTCCCCTCGGATTAGTTGACCGTCTTGAACCGAAAAGATTAAGGTGCCTTGGTCGCCGTGGACTTCGAGGGTGCGCTCGGAGCGCCAAAAGCGATCGCCCTTGCCATAAATGATATCTGCGATCGCGCCAGAGGCAAACCCTAACTGAGCGTTACATAAACAAGCGCTGTAGTAGCGAGATTGGGTTTCCCAGAAGCGGGCTTGACAGTAAACGGTATCTACTTGACCTAACGCATCGGTAAAGCGATGAATGCGAGATAAGGCGGCGCTGAGGGGAAAGCCGAAGTCGTCGAGGTGATACGACCAACGCTGAGAAACGGGACGTTGAGCGCTGAGGGTGATGTAACGAGCATAATTAACGGTGCCAATTTGGGGGAGGTGGGACAGTAGGGCTTGATGTAGTCCCCCTAAGAGTTCGATGTGTTCGACATGAAGCAGAAGGTTACGCGATCGCGCCAGTTGAATCAAATCTGCGGCTTTCTCTGGGTCAAGGCACAGGGGGTATTCGGTTACAACGTGCTTTCCGGCATTCAGGGCCGCTTCGATGGGTTCTGCGCGAATACTGTTAATGGTACAAACGATGATTAAATCGATGTCGCGATCGCCGATCAAGGCTTGCCAATCTTCTTGGGGTTGGGTGTGGTGAGTTTCGCAAAAAGCGGCGGTGCGCTCTGGGGTGCGACCACTTACGGCGACTAAACGGGCGCGATCGTCTTGGTTTATCGCTTCGGCTCGGCGTTTGGCGGTAAATCCTGTACCAATAATACCAATACCGAGGGGGGAATTTTTTGTCATGAATTTTGCCATCAACCTACGCTGATTTAGAGATAACAATGAGCTTTAGCCTAATCAATACTCATTTTTGTATAAAATAAGCTTATATAAAGATTAATGTTGAAAATGACAAGTTGTGATAGAGGGTAAAGTTCCCACACTATAAGGCTTTAGAGCCGTAATTGCCCCCCTTCTAAAGGGGGATTTAAGGAATCTAAATCGCGAGAAACCTATAAAAATAACTTATTTTAAGTTTATTTAATAATCTCATTTCTAATGCGGCTTAAACCTAGGGGGTTTTTCTCGTAGTATCAGAATTAAAGCGGATTGAGTTAATCGCAAAAAAGAAAACTCAAATATTCCTGCCGTTCACATTGAAGAGGATCTACTGTTATGCCTAGTTACAAAGTTACATTAATCAACGAAGAAGAAGGATTGAATACCACCATCGAAGTACCCGATGATGAGTACATCCTCGATATTGCTGAAGAACAAGGGATCGATCTTCCTTATTCCTGCCGTGCGGGTGCTTGCTCGACTTGTGCCGGTAAAATCACTGCGGGTTCTATCGATCAATCCGATCAATCTTTCTTGGATGACGATCAAATCGGTGCAGGTTATGTCTTAACTTGCGTGGCTTATCCGACTTCGGATTGCACCATTGTCACCCACCAAGAAGAAGAATTGTACTAAGTTCGGTATCAGTTCGCGTTTAAATTCGTTTGAACTGGTAGTGGATGGGTAGGATACACCCCTAGGCTTTTTTAATCTGGGAATACCTTAAAACTTTCAGTTAGGAGCCTGTTATTGTCTCGATGTATCGAGATAGTAACCTGCCCATCCCATTACTATTTCAAAAAACCCTTGTACCGCTAATTGCTGAGGCAATTTGGCGGCATATTTTTGTGAATATATAATCGCAAATCTGGCAAAAATACCCTGGTTTTTAGCCATCAAAAAAAGGGGGCAAACCCGCCCCCCATGTTATTCCAGAGTTGTCGGAAAAGTTTAGGCAATTTCATGGCCCACAGAAACGATCATTTGGCGCACTGATTCTTCAGAAGCTTGGGTATCTACAGAGATGGTTTTGTTGGTCACATCCCCTTCGACTGTGGCTTCGGGTTCGTGGGTCAGGATTTCTTTTTTGATATTATCGACACACCCTTCACAAGCAATACTGGGAACTTTAAATTGCATCGTCATAATGATATTGAGAATTTTGAAGTGAACAACTATTGAGTTTGACCTGTTTGCACATTAGCGCGATTGTTTGAGCTAATTTGCGGTAAAACAAGGCATTTCCTCAAGTTTAAATCATAGAATCGCTTTTTTCGTCTGTCCTTGGTCTTATTCGTCGCGATCGCGAGAAAGTGGAAGTGACCCGAAAAATGGAGATCGCGACGATCGCCAGAGTGGGAGGTTATATTGATCGAGACGATCGCGATCGCGATGGCGTTTTTTTGACTTTTAGCATCGGCAATATTTTCTAGTATGTCCTTTGGTCTAATTTGCAGTTCTGTTGTCTTGGGCTTGGTGAGTGACTGGTTATCGTTAGATGTCCTGAAACCCAATCCCATTGTGCTAACCCTGATTATCTTGGTTTTTGCCTTGGTGGGTTTTATCGTGGAGTGGTTACCCATTGATTTAACCGCCCTCGCGATCGCGGTAATTTTAATGTTACTGGGGTTAGTCTCCCCCGAAGAAGGCATTTCCGGTTTTAGCAACACAGCCACAATTACCGTCATGGCCATGTTTATCCTCAGTGCAGGGATTAACCGCACCGGAGTCATTCAAATTGCGCGGGATTGGCTGTTACAGTGGGGCGGAAAACGTCTCGCGCAGCAAATTTTAGCGATGGGGCTGATGGTGGGGCCGATTTCGGCTTTGATTAACAATACTGCCGTAGTTGCTATTTTCTTACCCATTATTGAAGATTGGGCGAGAAAACAACGCATATCCCCGTCTAAACTGCTTATCCCTTTGTCTTATTCTACCATTCTCGGCGGGACGCTAACCTTACTCGGAACCTCCACCAACATTTTAGCCAGTGGTATTTCCCAGGAACTCGGCTATGGCGAAATTGGCGTGTTTCAATTTACCCCATTAGGAATTTGTACCTTTAGCGTTGGGATGATTTATCTCGCTGTGATTGCGCCGCATTTGCTTCCCCGACGCAAAAACACCAATCGCGATCGCCTCAACCAAGATTATGACCTCCGCAACTACCTCAGCGAAGTGGTCATCACACCCCAATCTAACTTAATCAATCAAACCCTGCGGGAAAGCGAAATTCAACGGAAATTTGACCTAGACGTACTCGAACTGATTCGCGATCAAGTCCGTTTTGCTCAACCCTTAGCCGATAAAAAGCTAAAATCTGGAGATATTCTCGTTGTGCGTAGTAGTCGCGACGATTTACTCAAAATTCGCGAAGAAAGAGGCCTCGATATTTTACCCGACGTTCAGTTTAGACAAGAAGAAGTCGAAACCGAATCCCTAGAGTCCGTTTTAACCACCGGAGAAGAAAAAATCGCGGAAGTGTTGATTTTATCCAACTCCCGCTTGATTGGAACCACCCTCAAAGACTTGCGCTTTCGTCAACGGTATAATGTCACGGTTTTAGCCATTCGTCGCGGGGCTGAATTAGTGCAAGGGCGCTTAGGGCGGATTCCCTTGCGCTTTGGCGATTTAATGCTGGTTCAGGGGCCCAAACAAAGCTTTGTGGGGCTACAAACCACGCGGGAACTGTTGGTATTAGAAGAACGAGACGCGGAAACCCTACGCCCGGATAAAGCTAAAATTGCTGTCGCGATCGTCGCAGGAGTGGTTTTATTCGCGGCTTTCACCCCCTTACCCATTTTAGTCACGGCATTAACGGGAGTGTTGCTGATGGTGATTACAGGCTGTCTCAAACCGGGGGAGGTTTATGGTTCAGTGCGTTGGGATGTGATCTTTTTACTCGCGGGGTTGATTCCTTTAGGGATTGCGATGCAAAATTCTGGCACAACTCAATGGCTGGCAGATCGCTTGATTAGTTTAGGGGGCAATTTACCGGGGTATTGGATGTTGGTGTTTTTCTATGTAATTACGGCATTCCTTACAGAATTACTCTCTAATAATGCTTCTGTCGTCCTCCTTCTCCCAATCGCGGCTCAAGTCGCCCAAAGTTTAGATTTTAATCCTTTAGCGTTTATCTTTGCGGTGACGTTTGCGGCTTCTTCAAGTTTTATGACTCCCATTGGCTATCAAACGAATACAATGGTTTACAGTCCGGGAGGTTACAAGTTCTTTGATTTTACCCGCGTTGGCGCACCGTTAAGCGGGACATTGATGTTTGTCACACCGTTGTTGATTATGTTGATTTACGGGATTTAGTTATTCGTCATTGGTTGTTTGTGACAAGTTAAGCCCAAAATCTTCATGTCAAGAGAGTCCTAAACCTGTGTAGGGGTGAGGTCTCCTCATCCAATGTCAACTTTTGGGAGATGACAATTTGATGCCGTAGTCGCGCCCAATAACGCAAACTTGGACGGGGAAACCCCGCCCCTACACACTTACAAATACTTGACAATAGGCACACAACCTTAACTTGTCGCGAATGGTTATTGGTCATTTGTACCGAATATCAGACAAAGGATGCGCCCATCGTTTACCCCAAATCCCTCTCCCACTCCGAGAAGGGCTTATTTTTAAGGTTAATTTTTTCTAACAACTGAACAGCATCAGGAAAACCCGTGTAAAGCTAATAACATAAGACTCGCAGACTGCCTCAATCTGATGCTAAAGGCGATCGGCAAAATTAATGATGATAGGCGGGCTGAGTTTCTGTTTTAAAAAATATTTGATGTGGACTGATATTGTTATGAATAATCCTCAATCTCCCCCCACTTCTGCAACTCAAGAAGCTTCTTCTGGTTTTGCTAAGGTCTTAGTAGCCCTCGATCCTAACGATCGACATCCCCAGGCATTAGAACAGGCGATCGCGTTTGCCGAGCATCATAACAGTCAGTTGATGATTTTTACTTGTTTACCCCAACAAATATCTTGGACGAATCATCAAATTATGACCAGTCGCGTTGATATTTATGGCGGTACTTATTCCCAAGATATTATCGACCAATCGCAGAAGTTAGCAACTCAAGCCATAGAAGAAGCACTGACTTGGCTGCATACTCTTTATACCGAAGCTTGCGATCGCGGTATTTCAGCCGAGTTTAATTATCATATTGGCGAACCCGGTGTCCGCATTTGTGCTTATGCTAAAACCTGGGGGGCAGATTTAATTGTTGTGGGTCGTCGCGGCTATTCTGGCATACAAGAGTTACTCTTGGGCAGTATTAGCAATTATGTTTTACATCATGCCCATTGTTCGGTTTTGATTGTCCAGTGATGTTAGTTATTGGTTGTTGGTTGTTGGTTGTTGGTTGTTGGTTATTGGTTGTTGGTTGTTGGTTATTGGTTGTTGGTTGTTGGTTGTTGGTTATTGGTTGTTGGTATAAACTAAAATTGTTAATTGTACATTGTTAATTGTACATTGTTAATTGTACATTGTTAATTGTACATTGTTAATTGTACATTGTTAATTGTTCGTTGTTAATTGTACATTGTTAATTGTTAATTGTTAATTGTTAATTGTTCATTGTTAATTGTACATTGTTAATTGTACATTGTTAATTGTACATTGTTAATTGTACATTGTTAATTGTTCGTTGCGCGTCTAATTTGAGCGTTGAAATAAGCCTCGCGATAACCGAGAGATTCGGCAATATCTAATCCGGCTTCAAAGAAAGCTAAAGCTCGATCGTAGTTTTGCTGTTGGAGATGAATTTTACCCATGCGATCGTAGGTATTCATCAAACCATAAAAATCTGATGCAGTTTCTTGGACTTTGACTTGTTCTGCGTACACCGTTAAAGCATCATTCAGTTGTTCGTAACTTTCGTAGAGTTGGGCTTGGTTTTGTAGGGCTTCGCTGGCATATCCCATCTGACGTTCAGCCCAGGCTAAGGTAAAGCTTTGTTCGTATAAAGTAATGGCTTCGTTGGGTTGATCCAGAATAGCGTAATCTTGTGCGAGGGAAATTTGAGTGGCGAGGATTTGGGCGGTATCTTGTTTTTTGAGATAACTGGCTAAAAGTTGCTGTTTAATATTAATTGCATCTTCGGGTTGTTCGAGTTGGTCGTAAATATACGCCAATTCTTCGAGGTATTGCATAACGTTGAAGTCGTCATATTGCGATCGCACCAACTCCAACAATTCGGTATAAACTGCGGCGGCTTCGGGATAGCGAAACCAAGCCAGATATAATTCTCCTAATGCAATGAGGGCTTGTTCTGCGGTGCGTTCGTCGTTATTTTCTCTGGCGTTGTCGAGAATTTTTTCGTAAAGGGAGGCGGCTTTATCAGCAGCGCGAATTTGTTGATAGGCTTGGGCTAAACTGCTGAGGAGTTCTTGGTTTTGGTCGAGGTTTTGTTCGGTGATTTCGCGATTAATTTCATTTAATCTTTCGTTGATAATTTTAACGTCAGGAGTGCGGCTTTGATTCCAGGCAATTTGCCCCACTCGTCCTAATGCTTCGATTTCTGCTTGTAAGCCTAAAGAACGTCTTAAGCGCAGTTCTCGATACCAAATACGAAAGGCGGTATTGGGGTTTTCGGCGTTTAATTCGGCGGTGGCTTGGGTGTTGAGTTCGTCTACAATGGCTTCTAGGGTTTCGGCTTCGGAATCGGTGAGGGGACGTTCGGGATTTTCGAGGGGAAATAGGGGATCGCTTTCGCGAATTTCGAGGGGTTCTTCGAGGGTTTCTGGGGTTTCGCTTTCGCTTTCTTGGGCGGCTAGGGGGGAAGTAATACCAATGCTAAAAAGGCTCAGGGTGAGGAGTAGAATTAAGCGGGAAGATAGCAGTTTCATGGGGGTGAATAAGCGTATTTGTAATCGATTAATGGGCAAGCCCTGAAGGGCTTACGACAAACGGTTTAATACAAACGACGCGATCGCGTTTCATCAAGTTTCGCGTTAGTATAATTCATATTTGAGCAGGGTACAGGGAATTGTGCCGTTGTACACGGGAAGGCGCTGAGAAGCCCGTAGTCCTACTTTCTTGGAGAGTTCTTTATTTCCGGTGAGAATATAGGCAGTCCAGCCTTTAAAACGCTGTTTAAAAATATCCCCTAGAAGTTTATACAGTCCTTCTAATTTTTTGACTTCTCCGACGCGCTTGCCATAGGGAGGATTGCACAAAATAATCCCGGAAGGACTGGGGGGCTGTACGTCTGCGAGTTCGGTTACGCTAAATTGGAGGCGATCGCGCAAACCGCAATTTTTGGCGTTAATTTCGGCTTGAGAGAGGATTTCGGGGTCGCGATCGCTACCGCCAATAAACGCCGGAAATTCCCCGATTTGGCTATCTTGAGCCGCTTCGAGGGTATTTCGCCATAATTCTTTGTCAAAGTCTGGCCAGCCCTCAAAAGCGAAGCGATCGCGAAATAATCCGGGGGCAATGTTGAGGGCTTTTAACCCGGCTTCGATGGGAATTGTACCCGAACCGCACAGAGGGTCAAACAAGGGCAACTCAGATCGCCACTGAGTCATATCCAGAAGGGCAGCGGCCAGGCTTTCTTTGAGGGGGGCGAGTCCCATCGCCGGACGGTAGCCGCGACGGTGTAAGCTGGTTCCTGAGCTATCGAGGCTAAGGGTACAGGTGTTTTTGTAAATGTGGGCGTTGATGATGAGATCGGGATCGCGGGTGTCTACACTCGAACGTTTCCCGACGCGATCGCGCTGTTGGTCTACGATCGCGTTTTTGATTTGCAGGGCGGTAAAATGGCTGTGGTTGAGTTGGCGATTGCTGCCCGTACAGTTTACCGCTAAGGTTTCGTTGGGGCTGAGATAATCGTCCCAAGCAATGTCTCTCGTCCCGTTGTAGAGTTGTTGGGCGTTTCCTGCCGGAATTTCAGCAATGGGCATCAAAACGCGAAAAATGGTTCTTGCCCAGAGGTTGACGCGATACAATAAAGCGCGATCGCCTTTAAACTGGACTCCGGTAAATTGCGTTTGAATCTCGGTAGCCCCTAATTGTTCTAACTCTTGGGCTGCGATCGCTTCTAAACCCCGTGCAACGGTGGCAAAATATTGCGTCATGGTTGTGATTATCCGTCATGCCTCATTCATTTTCAATTATTCCTGATTCTGACATTTTCGACACAAAAGACCGAAATCAAGAACTGATGATGGATAACCAATTTTTGCTGAATTAAGCTGTTTCTTTGACAGCCCGACGTTCGACTTTAGCGGTTTGTGTTACCGGTAATCCCGGTAAACGACGGCTGATATTAACATCTAAAGAAGTAATATTATTGAGTTCGAGTTCGAGTTGTAAGTTGGGCATATACTGATGACAATGGCAGCAATACCACGAAATTCTGTGAGCGCGAATATGACGTAATAAAGGATGAGAACAGCAAGGGCAAGTGTGAGTAGACATGAGGAGTTCCTCCCTAAAATTGATTTTAATCAGAAAAATCGGGACTAAGCGGGACAACGATTGGGTTGTAAATTGGGTGATAAGTAGTGGTCGATAACAGTCTTGAGGAAACTGCTTTTAAGCGGGGTTGTTAAAGCTGTATCTGCACCGAGTTCTAGAGCTATTTTCTTGCTTTCGCTATCGGTTTGGGCCCCAATAAAAATGATGGGGATGGGGTTAGAGATTGAACTTTGTTTGAGTTTTTTAATCAAAGTGTAGATTTCAAGCGGTTGAAATTCTAAATGAACGACAATCAAATCGGGTTCTAGTTCTCTTGCCAGTCGAGAACCCAGCCAGACATCCATGGTTTCAACCAAGTTAATCTTTCTGGCTTTCAAAAAACCCTGGATATAAGCAGCGACTAAGTTATCATTTTCGATTAAAAGTACAGTAAACATTTTTCTAAATCTCAAAAAAAGTTAATCCAAAAAGCGGTCGCGAAATTAGTAAACTGAGTTTAAAATTGCTTCTAAAAGGAAGCGATCGCCTGGACAAGAAGACCAATCTAAAGCACAAGTTAAAATTTCTTGCCAAAGTTTATTTTCTTGGGGTAAGTTACCGAATCTATGGGATTGATTAAGTTGAGAGATTACGTCTAAATGAATATTTTTGTCTTCCAAAATAAACAAGGCAAGTCGATGGGTAAACTCAAGAATATCGAGTTCTGGCATCAGGTAACTGGGGTCACTTAATAACCAGCGACAAGCATGAGGATCATTTTCGGCTAAACCATAAATAGCTTTGAGTAAAACTTTTTCAATCGAAATCGGATTGGCCAAAACCGTTAAAAAATCTTTTAAGGCTTGGAGAGCAGTAATATCTTGACTTTGGTAAACAGACACAGCTAATTCAACATAAGACTCATCCACAGGAAAAGAGGTCACCGAATTGTAGCCATGCTGTTGTAAATTGTGTTGATTCTCTAATCCCAAAGATGATTGCTTCGTTGTAGAGGACTCGTTAGAATCTAAAGGCGAAGTATCAGCTTCGGGTTGCCGAGTTGAGTTGAGGACGACCCTCGAATAACATTTAGGAGTTTGAGTGGTTGCAAACATGGTCAACGTCGCTCATCGGAGAGAATATACAAACAGTAACTAAAGAATGTGAGGATTTTGCGATCGCATTTAGCCCTATATTTGTTTAAACTCTAAAGTTTTGTTTCTAGACCCCCCACCAATTCATGCTGAATGCGATTTTATTTGACCTAGACGGCACGTTAACCAACACTGACCCCCTCCACTTCCAAACCTGGCAAGAAGCCCTCGAAGCGGTGGATATGACTATCGATCGCGAATTTTACGACCGCCATATTTCGGGCCGAGTGAATCCGGCGATTGTCAAAGATATTTTGCCGCAACTGCCCTTTGAAGAAGGATTAGCGATCGCAGAAGATAAAGAAAAGCGATTTCGGGAAATGGGGGCAAAATTGCAGCGTTTACCCGGATTAGACAAAATCTTGGCTTGGACGCAACAACAGCAACTCCAACAAGCCGTGGTGACCAATGCACCCGGTGAAAACGCCGAATTTATGCTCAATGCCCTGGATTTGCAAAAAATCTTTCCTCTGGTCGTTTTAGCTGAAGATATGCCCGCCGGAAAGCCCGATCCTGCCCCGTATCAAGCCGCATTAGACCAATTGCAAGTTCAACCCGAAAACGCGATCGCCTTTGAAGACTCCCCCTCTGGCGTAAAATCCGCAGCAACCGCAGGGATTTACACCATTGGCGTTACCTCCACCCACAGCCCCGACAATCTCACGGACGCGGGTGCAGTTTGGACGATTGACGATTTCACCGCGACTCGGCTTTGGGATTATCTAGAAACAGTGAGCTAATTTTCCATATAACAGTAGCACTTCGGGTTAGGACTGGATTGGATTTGCCCTCACCCCAACCCCTCTCCCACGGGAGAAGGGCTAATTTTCTGATGTTGGATAGGGTGTCTTAATTGCTTTGGCGGTTGTCATAACATCAATTCCTACTCAAGCCAGAGGATTGAGACGAATCCCAAAATCGCCTAAACTCAAAGCAACAGACTCCATAACTTACAAGTTTTTTCTACTTGAGGGACTGCCCTTGAGAATTTTATTAGTCGAAGATGATGAGGGTTTTGCCGCTTGGCTCGAAGCTGGCCTCACTCCCCAACATTACCTGATCGAACGAGCCAGCGACGGCCAAGCCGCTTGGGATTTAGCCGAAGCCTTCCCCTACGATTTGATTTTGCTCGATTGGATGATTCCCAAGCTCACGGGCTTAGAATTTTGTCGCAAACGCCGTCAGCAAGGCGATCGCACTCCCATTTTATTAATGACGGCTCAAGACTCCAACGCCCACAAAGTCGCGGGATTGGATGCCGGGGCGGATGATTATCTCGTCAAGCCCTTTGCCCTTGAGGAATTACTCGCTCGGATTCGGGCTTTGTTGCGTCGGGGAAATGACAGCATTCTCAACGCGATCGCCTGGGGTCAGTTGCAACTCGACCCGAAAAGCTGCCAAGTTACCTACGCCGAAAAACTGCTCAAACTCACCGCCAAAGAATATGAACTGCTAGAGCTATTTTTACGCAATCCTAACCGCATTTTTAGTCAAAGCGCCCTGCTCGATCGCCTGTGGTCGTTTGACGATCCTCCCACAGAAGGGGCTGTCCGTACTCAGATTAAAAGTTTGCGCCAAAAAATCAAAAAAGCAGGCGCACCCGACGTTATTAAAACCGTTTACGGCTTGGGTTATCGTCTCCAAGAAACGACCCCTCCCCCCGAAAAACCCGCAATTCCAAGCGCGATCGCGGCAATTTGGGAACGACATCGCTCGAAATATCGCGATCGCCTTGCAGCCATCGAACAGGCGATCGCCGCCATCAAACAAAACACCCTCAACCCCGACCTCCACAACGCCGCACTCCACGAAGCCCACACCCTCGCCGGGTCTTTGGGGAGTTTTGGCTTTAGGGATGCCTCGCAACAAGCCCGGATTATTGAGAAAGAACTCAAACGCGATCGCCCTCAAATTACCAACCTCACTGCCCCGCTACAAGCCCTTCAGCGCATCCTCGCGGATTCACCTGCAACAGTTCCTACAACGCCCCCCACGCCCCTAGAATCACCAAAACCGAGCTTTTCAGCCCATATTCTGATTGTCGATGATGATGTAGTTCTCGCTCAAGCGATCGCCACCGCCGCCCAAACTGCCGGAATGACTGCCGATCTCGCCCCGAATCCCGACCTCGCTCGTTCCTGCATCTCCCGCGATCGCCCAGATGCGATTTTACTCGACCTAAGCTTTCCCGAAAGTAGCGAATCGGGGTTTGAATTACTCGCTGAACTACAACAACATCAAAATCCCATTCCCGCGATCGCCTTCACAGCCAAAGAGAGCTTTCGCGATCGCGTCAGAGTCGCTCGTCTCGGCGGTTGTGGCTTTCTCCACAAACCCGTCTCCCCCGCCCAAGTGATGACGGCTTTGCAGCGCATCCTCCGTCAAACCGCAACCCACACCGCCACCCTACTAATTGTCGATGACGACGCACAACTCCTCGATTATTTAGCCACCGTCCTCAAACCTTGGGGCTTTAACGTGGTTTTGCTCGATAACCCCCAACAATTCTGGCAAACCCTCAAACAAACGCAACCTGACTTACTCATGCTTGATATTTTTATGCCCGAAGTCAACGGCATCGAACTCTGTCAAGTTGTCCGTAACGATTTGCAATGGAGCGAACTGCCAGTTTTAATGCTTTCAGCCCACCGAGACACCGAGTTAGTCCAACAAGTTTTTATGGCAGGGGCAGATGACTACATTCAAAAACCCATCGTCGAACCAGAATTAATCGCCAGGGTACTCAACCGCATCGAGCGTTATCGTTTGCAAAGACGGCGATCTTCAGTTATCAGCCTCTAAGGGGCAATCGGCAATCGGCTCCTCGGCAATCGGGGGGGGAGTTGAACTTTACCCCAGAAAGGGGGTCAGAAACTTCTTGCTAGAGGGTAGACTCTATAAAAAGGCTCAACGCCAGACTATACTAAGGTTTCAGCCGAGAAAAAGTAAATTAAGTTTCTGGAGAGTCATCAGTTTTTTGGGCAGTAGGCAATCGGTGTGTAGGGGCGGGGTTTCCCCGCCCAATAACCAATAACCAACAACAAATGACCAAGGACTAATGACTAATGACTAATGACCAATGACTAACAATCCAACAACTCCGGCTTTACTCGTACCAAGAAAGACACCACCATCACCGTAAATATCCCTTCTAATAGGGCTTGGATGCCATACCCTCCCAATGCCAATAAAGTAATCGTGCGTTCGGCTTGCGCGTCGATACTGTCGGAGATGGTAGCTAAAGTCACTAGGGTAAAAATCGAGGCAGACAGGGCGATCGCGCCCGATCCCGCAATAAAAGCGCAAATCCCCGTCCACGTCTTTTGCTTGCGCTCTAACGGGTTGCTGAAGCGAAAAACAGAAGAAGCCAACAACGCCGGAATCCCCATCATCGCTGCATTCATCCCCAAAGCCGCGATGCCCCCGTGACCGAACATGACCGCTTGAAAAAACAAACCAATCAAAATCGCCGGAAAAGCATAATAACCCAAAACAATTCCCATCAAACCATTTAAAACAAAATGGATACTGGTTGGCGGAATGGGAATATGAATCAAAGACGACACAAAAAACGCCGCCGTTAATAAAGAGGCTTGGGGGATTTCGGCTTGGGGGTTACTTTTTTTACGGATTTGACGCAAAGAATACCAAGTGACTCCCCCTGTTATGGCATACCCCGAAATATAGACACTAGAGGGGAGTAAACCGTCGGGAATGTGCATTATCTCGAACTAACCTTCTACACGGGACTCAGAATGAACAGCAGGGGTAGGGGAGGATTTACGTCGGGCAAAAAATAAAGCAGTTCCCACGCATCCCCAAACCCCCACGGCGGCCATAACTGCTTTTTGTAAGGGAGTGTAACCGCTATTCATGGATGTGGGGGCAGTGGCAATTTGTACGGTGTTATTTTCACCACCGCCGCCATCGCCATTGGCATTCCCTGCGATGGGAATGCTCACTAAATCCCCGTGACCCGCTTGACGCACTTTCACATCCCAGTTTCCGGTTACAGTCGGATCGGGGCTAAAGGTAAATTTGCCTTCTGCGTCGGTCATTCCTTTTAACCAAGGGTTCGCGGGGTCATCGGGGGCGTAGACGGTGACTTGGGCATTGTCCATCGGGGTTCCGCCGTCGTATTGGGCTTGAATTTCGATGGCTTGGGTTTGTTGGTAGGAAATATTGGCCCCGTGGGCCCAAACTTTGGGAGATATGCCCAAAACCGTACAAAACAATAAGAAAGAAAGGGGTTGGATTTTCATGCTTCTGGGCAATTACAATACAAATGGTCAGATTTTATTCGCAATGGCCTTCCCCAACGTGACCCAAACTCGCGATCGCGGTTTCGAGGGTTTCGTAGGTTTCGGCATCAAGTTCGCTTTCGAGGGTGGCATAGTCAACGTTTAACTCGCCGTCTGTGGCTAAGGCCGCAAGGGGATCGAAGCCAATGGCCCCGGTATTAATTTCGTCGTCTGCGGGGGCTTCTCCATCCCCGAAAATGTGGTCAAAGTGGAAGGTGGTTTCTACTTCTGCGGGGCTGTCGGCTTCGACAATGCCTTTGCGGGTATCGCCCACAAATTCGCCGCAAGTGTAGGAGAGTTCCCGGTCGATTTGGAGGTTAAAATCGATGGTGCGATCGCCTTTGCTGGCTGTTCCCAGTAGCGCGATCGCGTGACCTTCTGCCGGGCCACTTTCGGCTTGTACCACGTTCCAGGAAATCGCGTTATAAGCCCCTTCAGTGGCACTCGCTTCCGCCACAGAGATTAAATCGGCGTTTTCGTCTCCCTGGGCCAGATCGACGGTTTCTTGCGCCTCTAGCAGCGTTACCGTTTCTTTGGCTTCGAGTTCTTTTCCGGCTTCTGGGTCAAAGGGAGGGTCAGTTTGATAAGCTTTGACATCCGCTAACGTGACATAAACATGGTCGAAGTCAATCTGCCAACCATCTTTTGTCACGAAACCCTGACGGACAAAATCCTCACCATTGGCCACCAACTCCAGTTGACTGCTGGCTGAGTCTTCTGTGGTTTCAGCCATTTCGGTATCGGGTTCGGTGGTTTCGAGGGTTTCTGTAGTTTCTGATGCGCCACCACAACCCAGTAGTATCCCCGATCCGAGGAATACTGTACCGACAAGTCCAAGTAAGGATTTCTCCATAAATTTAATCATGATATGAGACTGAAAAAGTTAAGAATATTAACAACTACATCTCAGTGTTGCGATCTCAACTTCATTTTTCAATCCTCCTAGGGGGCATAAATTGAAATATTTTATAATTTCCCAAGATTTCAGCCGGGGATTGGCGAAAAAGTCGAAAAATAGTGTTATATAATAACTGTATTCTGTTCGATATAAAGAAATTGTATGAAAGAACTCAAACGTGAAAAAGCGGTTAAGCTGCTTAATGAAATTATGGAATTTGAGTTAGCAGGAGTCGTGCGCTACACTCACTATTCTCTTATGATTACCGGGCCGAATCGTATTCCCATTGTTCAGTTTTTCCAAGCCCAAGCCAACGAATCCTTACTACACGCTCAACAAGTCGGCGAAATTTTGACCGGACTTGAAGGACATCCCAGCTTGAAAATTGCCCCCCTAGAAGAAAGCAACGAACATAACGTCAACACCATACTGCAAGAAAGCTTAAATCACGAAAAGAAAGCGTTAGATTTATACAAAGACTTGCTTGATGTGGTTGAAGATGCCAGTGTTTATTTAGAGGAGTTTGCTAGGGGAATGATTGGCCAAGAAGAACTCCACAACATCGAAATTAAAAAGATGTTACGCGATTTTGCTTAAGTTTATTTTGTTTTAATTACATAACCCTGGTTTTTAATCAAACCGGGGTTTTAATTTCACCCTAGATAGTATTTACAAATAAAATATAAACTCTCGAATCTCGTTTCTAGGTTACACCTGGGAACGAGTTTTAAAATTTATTTTCGACATAAAAACACTATATATTATATTAAAAATCAATTCTCATCAGAAGACTGTAAAATTTGAGTGACTTCCTCAACTGAAAAATCTAACATTTGCGCGATCGCGTCAGGAGTATTACCATTATTAGCTAACTGTTGAATAATTCTCCGTCTTTCTTCTAATTGGCCTTCTTGATAGGTTTCTTGATAAAATCGAGTTTGTTTAATGTCGTTAAGTCCTAACATTTGGGCAATCTCCTCGCGACTGTATTGGGATAGCTTGTAGATAACAATAGTCTGGATTAAGTCAATGATATCCCGTTGCAGGGAAGTGGGGGCTAGAGTTTCTTGGGCTTGGTTGATTAAGCGTTGGGCTGAAGCAATAGCGTTTTCTTCAGATTCAAGAATCAACTGAATAATCTTAATTCCGAGGGTATTTTCATCGGCTGGTATTTCGTCAATATAGATGCGCGTGACACGGTGACAATCGAGAATTTCTTGAAATTGAAATGACTGTTCTCTTTCAATATTGCGGCTAGGATAAATTATAACAACTCGCCAAGGATGAGGGGGTTGGTATTGCCGCAAATACAAAAATAACTCAGAGAAAAGGCGATAATATAATTCCTCGTCTACTTGAAACTGCACTTCGACCAGGTAGAAAGGTCGAAGGGAATCATTAGTAGTAGGGAGAAATAACCCATCTAAACGAAAAGCAAGTTGTTTAACTTCAACCGAAGTAAATCGATAGGCGTTGGCTTCGTTAGGAGGGCGATTGAGCAGTTCAAAAAAGCTGCGGGGATAGCGTTGAAAGAGGCGGTAAAAATGCTGTCGGTTTTCATGGTTTGTAAGTCCTAAAGGGCGGACTACAAACGTTTAAGGGAGTCCAGGGGAATTATTGACGAATTGGATTTTGAGGTCGGGGAAAGCTTCGACAAATTTGACTTTGTAGTTGGGAAAAGCTTGGACGATTTTCCACTCTCCGCATTCATTGGGATTGTCGTCTACAACCTTAACCCGGAGGTCGGGGGATGAGTTGACCGCTTGAATTTTGATATCAGGAAAAACGTCCACGATCTGGACTTTTCCATAAAGGCGAAATCCTTTCATTTGACAGCTTTGTAGGGCTGCATTGGCATTCAGTTTAAACCCTAGGATTATTGCTAGACTGAGAGCAAAAGTTAAAAGCAAGAATGCCAGGGGCGATCGCGAACGTTTCATCTTTTTTAGTCCTGATTTAAAAACTCTAGATAACGATTACTTAAATCTTTCACCGCCAATTCATACAACTGCTTACCGTGTTCGGGAGTCGCTAAATCGGGATGCGATCCCATACGACCATCGGGGTAATGTTCGCGAAAATCGGCAGCCCCATAAATCGGATAACCCGAAGCAACATTATCATCTAATGGGGCAGTTTTAATGGCTTCGGGATAGACATACTGCGTCACAGCAACTTCACTCGGAGTCGCATGAGACCCCTCTTTATTTCCATACAACTCCTTGGCTTTTTTATAAACCGAACCGCACATAAACCAATTACCCACGCGACAGCGAATTTTATCAGCATGAGGAGCATTAATTTGAGCAAGCTGATAATAAGTTTCAGAAAAAGCCGCTTTTAAAGTCGAGATGTTGCCCCCGTGACCGTTAATAAAATAAAAGCGCGTAAAGCCGTGTTTACTGAGACCAGTAACATAGTCTTGGATGACCTGAATCATCGTACTCGGACGCAGACTGATCGACCCCGGAAAAGCGGTATGATGTAGAGCCATACCGACATTGATCGTCGGGCCGACAATGGCTTGGGTGGCAACTCCCACTCCTTTCGCGATCGCCTCGGCACAAATCGCATCGGTCCCAATTAACCCCGTAGGCCCGTGTTGTTCGGTTGACCCAATCGGTAGGATAATTCCTGAAGATTTTTCGAGGTAAGATTCAACTTCTGGCCAAGTACATAGATGTAGCAACATAATGAGGTAAAGTGATTTTGTATATCAATCAACAATCTTAAACCTTTATCCTTGTTGTTTTATGTTATCCCTCGACATTTCCCAGAGTCCCAACTCTGATGATTTAGGCTATACAACGCGCATTCTCGTTGTTGAAGACGAAGATTTGATCCGGGATATGGTCGTCTTAGCGCTCAAAGAACAGGGCTATGAGGTCGTCACTGCAACAAACGGACGGGCGGCTTTAAGCTTATTGCAAACCCCCGATTCCACAACTACCGATCCGATTGTAGATTTGGTCGTTTTAGATTTAATGTTACCCCAAGTAAATGGCCTAGACATTTGCCGATTGTTGCGTTACCAAGGAAACACTGTTCCGATCTTAATTTTGAGTGCAAAAGCCAGCGAAACCGATCGCGTTTTAGGATTAGAAGTGGGAGCAGATGATTATTTAACAAAACCCTTCAGTATGCAAGAATTAGTCGCTCGTTGTCGTGCTTTATTGCGTCGTCAACGATTTACGACTGTTCCCCACAATCAAGTTTTACAGTTTCGCGATCTTGTTTTGTCGCGGGAAGAATGTCGCGTTTTGGTGCGGGGAGAAGAAGCCAATTTGTCTCCGAAAGAATTTCGCTTGTTGGAATTATTTATGAGTTATCCCCGTCGCGTCTGGTCTCGCGAACACCTCATTGACCAAGTGTGGGGGGCAGATTTCCTCGGAGATACCAAGACGGTTGATGTTCATATTCGCTGGCTCCGAGAGAAATTAGAAGAAGACCCTAGTAAACCTAATTATATTGTTACAGTACGGGGTTTTGGTTATCGATTTGGTTAATCTTTGTCTTTTGTCATTAGTCATTAGTCATTGGTATTTCGTCAAGGTTAAATTCTGGTGAGCGATGGTCAAACCGTCGTAATCTCTAGGGTGTCAACTCATTCCCATTCCTCGATTAATGGGGATGATACCAAATCCGGTTTCGACACCCCCTTTATTCAGCTAACCCGCCCACGGATTGAAATCCGGGGCTAATATGGCAAAGTCTGCCTTCGCAGACTAGATTAGGAGTTGGTTTTGGCGTATCGGATTTAGTATGAGAGAGTTCTTGGTCATTGGTTATTACGTCATTAGTTTAAGTACAAAGGACAAAAGACGAATGACCAAGGACAAAAAACCAATGACCAATATCAAAATTATTTTAGTTGAACCCGCCGGGGCGTTGAATGTGGGGTCTGTCGCCCGGATCATGAAAAATATGGGGTTAGACGAGTTAATTTTAGTCAATCCTCATTGCGATCGCGACTCTCCAGAAGCCCGACAAATGGCAGTACACGGGCGAGACGTACTCGATAAGGCCGTTTGCGTCGAGAGCATTCCCGCCGCTTTGGTGGGCGTACAACGAGCCATTGCGACCACAAATCGCGATCGCAACCTCCCCACTCCCCTACAACCCCCCAAAACCGCCTTACCTTGGCTACTCGCCCAAGATTGCACCAGCGCCCTAATTTTCGGGCCAGAAGACCGGGGACTGAGTAATGAAGAATTGAACTATGCCCAGCGTTTCCTCGGCATTCCTGCCAATCCTGAGTACTCCTCGTTGAACTTAGCCCAGGCGGTAGCAGTCTGTGTTTATGAGCTTTATCAATTGCAACAGCAATCCCACTACACCGAAGCCCAACCCAAGGATACCCTCGCTTCCCTCGACCAACTCGAAGGCTATTTCGATCAACTCGAAGCCACCTTACTCCAAATTGGCTATCTCTACCCCCACACCGCTACTGCGAGAATGCAGAAGTTTCGCAGTCTCTACAAACGTGCGAATCTGACTCCTGAAGAAGTGGCGATGTTGCGGGGGATTTTTCGCCAAGTGGATTGGGCGATTAACAGTCAATAGCGATTAAGGGGCAGTCGGCAATCGGCAATCGGCAATCGGGGGGGAAGGGGGGATGAATGCCCCAGAAAGGGGGTCAGAAACTTTGGCCTAGAGGGCAGACTCTAAAAAAGGCTCAACGCTAGAATATATCTGGATTTCAGCGTCAAAAAGCGAATTTAACTTTCTGGAGAGTCAACAGCGATTAAGGGGCAGTCGGCAATCGGCAATCGGCAATCGGGGGGGAGTGGGGATGAATGCCCCAGAAAGGGGGTCAGAAACTTTGGCCTAGAGGGCAGACTCTAGAAAAGGCTCAACGCTAGAATATATCTGGATTTCAGCGTCAAAAAGCGAATTTAACTTTCTGGAGAGTCATCGCCTCATCAGTGACCCATTGAGGGATTTGGGGAACAACCAATAACTAACAACAAAGGACAAATGACTAAGGACAAATGACTAAGGACAAATGACTAAGGACAAATGACTAAGGACAAATGACTAAGGACAAATGACGAAACGATGCTTTAATTTAGAGTGTCATTAGTTTGGGAGCAAATACAACTATGCCGCAGCGTCCATTTCGGATTTTGAGTTTAGATGGGGGTGGGATTCGGGGTATTATTGCCGCGACGATCCTAGAATATATTGAAACCGAAATTAATACCCAACAGCAAGCGATCGCGCCAGGAAGTCCTCACATCTTCTTACATGAGTATTTTGATTTGATTGCCGGGACTTCGACGGGATCGATTTTGGCGGCGGGAATTGCGGCTAAAAAAATGACTCCTAGCGAGTTGTTAGAGCTTTATGTCAAAAATGGCGATCGCATCTTTCCGTATTGGGGAAGATTGGGTTATCTTTCACCGCAAAGATTCAATTTGCTGTTTCGATATGGCCCATCTTCTCCTAAGTTTTCTAACAAAGGTTTGATCGACGTTTTACAAGCCTATTTAGGCGATGATGAGTTAGAAGAAACTTACATCGAAGGGGAAACTTCTCGCCTTTTAATTCCGGCGTATGATACCAATGCTCGCGAGCCAATTATTTTTAAAAATTGGCGCAAAAAATATCCCCAATTACGATTATGGGAAGCCTGTGTTGCTTCTGCCTCTGCACCAACTTTTTTCCCGGCTTATGTGTTTGAAAGTAGGGGGCGCGTCGTCTCAGCAATTGATGGGGGCATTGCGGCTAATAATCCGTCTTCTTGTGCTATTTCTGAGGCTATTCGTTTGGGTTATTCTCCCAATGAGATTTCGCTTTTGTCGATTGGCACAGGGGAACAAAATACCCCCTTGGGTAATGTTAAATCTTGGGGAGTTTTACAATGGGCGGGACATTTAGTTGATGTTTTTATGGACGGGCCTTTGGATATTTATGAATATATTTCTCGGCAAATTATTCGCTTTAGCGCAGAACAAGACAATCAATATTTACGCCTTCAGCCAAGCTTGAATAATAACTTTAATGTCTTAAGCAAAAAGCAATTAGAAGGTTTAGGGGCGATTGATAATGCTTCTGAGGAAAATATTAAAAACCTGATCAAATTTACCAAAGCTTATATCGAGTATGGTACAGTTAAGCATATTGGCTGGAATGACAGCACGATGATTAAATCAGTCGAAGAAGAAGTAAAATCCTTTGTATTGGCGAATCAAGTTTCTGCTGCAACTTAATTTTTTTATCTTCATGTCAAATCCACGCCAAATTTTAACAACCCTGCTGCCTCATCTTAAAACGGCGGCGTTGTACGCCCATCAAATCCAAAGCGCGATCGCGTCTCAACCCTCCAAAACCGAAGCCGATAACTTTTTTGGGGCAGCGTTAACTGATGCCGATCTTTCCGTACAAACGGCGATTGAAGTGGCTTTATTAGCCCATTTTCCCGATATTCGGTTTTATGGGGAAGAATACGAAAAGTCCTACAATACAAAATATTTCAAAGCGATTGATTTAGGGGCAGAAAATGATTATTTAGTTACCCTCGATCCCATTGACGGTACGCAGTTTTATCTCGATGGCTACAGCAACTATCAAATCATTTTAACCGTTCTAAATCATGATGAATATGAAGCGGTTATCGCTTTAACCCCCGCGCAACAATCCTATTATTATGCTTTGCGCCACGAAGGTATTTTTTACGGCGATTTCGACACCCCATTAGATGATTGTCAGCCCTTCACTCTACCCCCTCCGCAACCTGTCGTTTATTTAAGTTGGGGACTCGGACATCTAGCCGACAAGATTGCCCCCCATTACTCGGTTTTAGACATTGAAAAAGCCTATTCACGCGATCGCCAAATTCCCAACGTCAACGGCATTTTAAGCGGCGATCTTACCGGGGCTATGATCCGCAATGGGAAATGGATTGACGGGGGCGCGATCGCGTTTCTTGCCCAAACCGCAGGCTGTATTGTGACGACGTTAGACGGTTCTCCCCCACCGCCTTTACATACTTGCAAAGATTATCAACGCCCCGGTTTAATTATTGCTACTTCCCCGGAAGTTCACCAACATTTATTAACCGTTTGCAATCCCTAAATTAAGAACTTAAGAACCCCAGTTTCTCGATTTTTATGCCAAATTTAGCGAATAAGCAGACAAGAAACCGGGGTTCTGGGAAAAACGTTAGAGTAGTCACGAAACCCAACACAATCGCGATCTAAAGTTGGGTTTTACTTCGTTCTACCCAACCTACTTTTACTTCTAGAATTAAGATTGGACGGGGAAACCCCGCCCCTACAAATAACCAACAACCAATAACCAACAACCAATAACCAACAACCAATAACCAATAACCAACAACCAATAACCAACAACCAATAACCAATAACCAATAACCAATAACCAATAACCAACAACCAATAACCAATAACCAATAACCAATAACCAATAACCAATAACCAACAACCAATAACCAATAACCAATAACCAATAACCAATAACCAACAACCAATAACCAACAACCAATAACCAATAACCAATAACAAATCACCAATGAATCTGCCCTAAAATGTAGCGCAAACAATCATAATCATCCTTCAACAAAATACTCAACGTCCGTCCTACCTGAATTAACCACTCGCGATCGCGATTTCGCAAGTCGTAAATCTCGCGAATCGCTGCTGCAATCAACGCTTCTACCGGGACACCCGCCACCTGTAGCAAAATCCGCAGAAAATCCAACTCCTCGCTAAACGCCACCACCTCCGCCGGATCGCAACGATACACCGCTTGGTGGATTTGTGGGGGGCGGGGGGGTAAATATTGGAAAATTTGACCCCCTTGAGAACGACTGCCATTCGGGGACGTAGAAGGCGTTTCAAAGCCCACCAACACCGCCCGAAACTCCGTTTTCAGCATCGCGAAAATCTGCGGTTGCTGTTCTCGCAACTCCTCTAACGACAGCCCCAACGCCCTCGCCCGATGCACCGAATCAATCGGCGAGGTTGTAACGTGGGAAACAATGGCAAATACCGTGTTTCCGGTTTCCTCGTCTTTAGATTTAATCCAACTACCAAAAGGGGGCATTGCCGGAAACTTCAAGTCTTCCGGTTCTAAGCATTGGGCTAAAAACTCCGTAGTTGAGGTTTCAATCACCTCCGCAATATGTTCCGGGGCGCGATCGTCGCTGTTAAATTGAGGGAGAGGTAAGCGCATTTTTGTCCTTTGTCTTTTGTCCTTCGTCCTTTGTGGTAGGTCACAAACGACCCATCACTATTAATACAAGTTAAGCTAAGTTTTTAACATAGACTAAAATTCTCGTAGGAATTGCGACGATGGTTCTCTCAGCAGCCCAAGCATTTATCAATCCAGAAGAATTTATCACTCAGTACGGAGACAATCAACGCTACGAATTGATTGACGGGGAACTTATTGATAGAGAACCAACTGGCCTACACGAACAAGTAGCGGCTTGGATTTGCCGCAAACTTAATGCGGAAATAGACCGCCTTGATGCACCGTATTTTATCCCGCAGCGTTGCTTAATTCAGCCATTAGGAACATTCAACGCTTTCAGACCCGATGTGGTTGTTCTCGATGAAAGAGAACTGGTAAACGAACCCCTTTGGACAAGAGAACCTGTTGTTACTTTAGGTACAACAATAAAGCTTGTGGTGGAAGTAGTAAGTACAAATTGGCAGAATAATTATGCTCGTAAATACGAAGATTATGAAGCTTTGCAGATACCAGAATACTGGATTGTGGACTATTTAGGGATTGGCGGAAAATACTTTATTGGTAGCCCCAAACAACCCACTATAACCGTCTGCAACTTGGTTAATAATGAATATCAAAAGGTCATGTTGCGTCGAGGAGATTGCCTCCAAACTTCCCTTTTTCCCAACCTCCAACTGTCTACAGATAAAATATTCAAGAAATAGCTGTAGTGTCGTGACACACCTTAAGCGGTGGGTTACGGCAGTAGGTTGGGTTGAGGTGACGAAACCCAACAACATTTCATGTTTCTAGTAGGGGCGGGGTTTCCCCGTCCAAGCTTAAGCTTTGTTGGGTTTCACTTCGTTCTACCCAACCTACAGCTACATTTTTACGAAAGACAATGTAGAAGAAATTATTAATATTCAACCGAAGGGTAGTGAAGCGAAAAGTTATCAAGTTAAGCAGGTAAGAAATCTTGTTTTAAAGTATAGTTTAGGAGATAGTGATGTCAGTGAAATATGAACTAATTATCTATTGGAGTGAATCAGACCAGACTTTTGTTGTGGAAGTCCCTGAATTACCTGGCTGCATGGCAGATGGTCAAACTTATGTAGAAGCGGTAACTCAGGCTGAAATCGTTATCCAAGAGTGGATAGAAACAGCGCAAGCGTTAGGCCGTGAAATTCCCGTTCCGAAAGGAAGATTGCTTTATGCTTAGTTGATTTTGTGAATATTCAAAAACCCCGGTTTCTAAGATGGTATCCTCAATTTAGCGGATAAACCGATAAGAAACCGGGGTTCTGTAACACCATTTAAGGACGAATTACAACGCCTCAAACGAGGATACTTGTAACACCGGGCCAATCATGGCAAAGGTCATCACATCCTCGCGAATTTGACCCTCCACCGAGACTTTTAGCCCGGCTTGGCGTAACCCTTCCGGGGCATCCTTGAGTTCGTAGGTGTCGCCAGAATCAGCGACTAACGCCCAAGTTCCTGGCCCCATGCCTTTGCGTTCGATGGTTCCTGAAATTTTCATGCGGTTTGGTTTTCTCCTTGAGAAGCGAGTTGGGCTAAGGCAAAGCAGAGAATAGCATTCATTACTAAGAAGCCCCGCGCCCAGATGCCATCGCCTAAACCCCAAAGTTCCGGGGCAATAACCGCATTCACGGCTAAACAAGAGGCAACCCCTAAGCTAGTCCCAATGGCAAACCATTTCCAAGATTTGTGACCTAAGAAAGCCACAATTAGTAAAGCAGGAATGGCGACACTGGCAAAAATGGGATTAAGGCTAGATGTACCTTGAATGGCGTTACCGAGTTCGGGAATGGAACTCCCCGCGACGCGAAACGGCCATTGAGGCAAGTCGAAGATATACAAGCCCCGCAGGAAAAATAAACCGGAACTGCCTGCGACTAAACCGGAAGTCAGCGACCAACTCCAAGCGAAGGGGAAATAAGCCCGTAAAAACCAAGCCAAGATATAAGACCCCAAAACCATGGCCACTTTTGGCAATAAAGCAATTGTGCCGCCATCAATCCAAAAACGGGGATTAAGGTAGCCATTCTCCCGCAACCACCGGAAAAAGTCTTTAAAGCTGACTTGACCCTGCATGGCGAGTTTAACGGCGGTTCCCGCGTCTAATTGACCCGCGCCGTAGTGGTTGAGGGGGTCTTGTTCGACTTTGCGGGAGGATTCTTTGAGGATGCTTAAGACCTCATCGGGTTCTTTGATGCCTGCGGCTTTGATGAGGGCGGCAACTCCAGCTACATGAGGGGCTGCCATACTGGTTCCTTGGAAGCCGAGGAAAACTGCTTTCCCGTTTTCGGGGTCGATGGTGTTTTGCAGGATTTTACCCGCTTCACTGCCTCCAGGGGCGGCAATATCAACTCCTGCGCCAAAGTTGGAATAGGGGGCTTTGTTATTGGCGGCATCCAGGGCGGAAACGCTGATAACGTGGGGATAGCGGGCGGGATAGGAGGCGGAGTTGCGGTTTTCGTTTCCTGCTGCTGCGATGACAACCACGCCTTTTTCGTAAGCGTAATCGACGGCTTCTTGCATGATTTTGCTTTCCCCCGCGCCGCCTAAGCTGAGGTTGATTACGTCAGCGTCATTATCTGCGGCGTAGCGGATGGCTTCGGCAATATCGGCAACCGTACCGCCGCCTGACCCGGAAAGCACCTTCAGGGGCATGATTTTGGCTTCGTAGGCAATCCCCGCGACACCATAGTTGTTATCGGTAGATTGGGCGATTGTTCCGGCGACATGGGTTCCATGACCGTTGTCGTCGTAGGCTTCGATGCGATCGCTCACAAAATCATACCCTTTGACGAACTTAGTTTGTTTAAGATCGGGGACGGGGGTGACTCCGGTATCAATCACCGCGACGGTAATGCCGTTGCCTTTGGTTTCTTCCCAAGCGGCTTCGATGTTGATGTTGTGCAAGTTCCACTGCTTGCTGTATTCGGGGTCATTGGGCGCTTTGAAGGCGCGATAGAGATAATTCGGTTCGATATATTCGGTTTCTTCGGTTAACCCGGCATTTTTGAGGGTACGAAGGGTGTTTTTATCCCCAGAAACAATGTAAATATTATCTTTACTGGAAAACTCACTGTTGAGTTGAGGGGAGAGGTTTAAATCTTGCGCGAGATGGTTTAATTCCCGTTGCACTTCAGCAACCGGGATATCTTCGCGAAAATCCAACACAATCGATTCAAAATCGCCTTGGGCGGCTAATCCTTTAAAGTTAAATAAAGAGAATGCCAGCCCGACGATAAACAGGCTTATTAATAACAGCTTTTTCATTACCACAAGTCTCGTAGTTGTAGCGCTAAGTTCTTACTACCTTAGCTTATGGGTTCTCAAACGGCACGACATCATGAAAATGAGTATAGTCGATGGCGCGATCGCCGTTGTCGTAATTGGTCACTACATCCACAAATTGATAATTCCAGAGAATTTCTGAGGCTAAATACAGTTGACGGGCGTGAAGAATTTGCATGACGGTTTCATCTAAGCCGTTTAATGTTACGATAATTTGCGCCCCCATTTCCTGCAAAGAGGTAGCGGTGTGACCGTAAAGAGGGCTTTTTTCGTCTATGGGGTGCAGAACCAGCCAACTGAGAATAAATAAAGGATTGCGCGATCGCGCCAACTTCAAGTCATACAAACGGCGGATTGTATGACCTTCTGGGGTAATTTCTGGAATCAATAAACTGACATTAACTTCAGCTTCGACAATGAGATTGCTTCTTTGATTTGCCGCCCGAAACATTAATGTTGGCATTTTATTATAAGGACAAACTACCACGCTTTTACTAAATAAAACTCTTGCGGTAGGTTGAGAGAAACGGGCAAACATTAACCCTGTGGCAATGGCTACCCCCAACAGCCCTAAAAACACTTCAATCACGACTAAAGTATTCGCATACGCGGTGCGGGGATACATCGCCCCATAGCCAATCGTCGCCAGGGTTTGGACGCTAAAGAAAAAGGCATCACTAAACGATCCCGGCTTGGCATTTTCGATGCAATCTCCCCCTAATAAATACGCCCCCGCAAACAGCATATTTATGACTAAAAAACTCAGGGTAATCAAGCCCAGCAATTGTAACATGGGCATGGTAAACAAATGATGATATAAATCATCCCAATGAAAACCATTTGTATTTTTTTGTAATACTTTAAAGCGCCCCAAATTAACGGCTTGACGCAGGGGACGGCGTTTTGGTTTCTCATTCATGGGGAAGGTTGTATCCAAAAATGCGATCGCACTCAGCAACGCGATCTAAAATCGACTTAATCGCTATTATCCCAAACAACTATGAAAGCACAATTTTTGACCAAGAGTAGTTTCGCGATCGCCACCGCAGCAGGCTGTCTGCTTCTGTCTCAACCCCAAGCCGCAGAAGCCTGTATGCGCTATAAATCCCAGATTACCTCTCCCCAGACTACCATCCCCGCGATCGTCGGTTGGGGCGCGATCGCGGCCATTGGTGGTGCGGTTGTTGCAAACGAAGCCACTCGATAGCTTTTTTCAGTCATCAGTTGTCGTTGTCAAATTGTAGGTTGGGTAGAACGAAGTGAAACCCAACATCGATTTTATAAATCAATCCCGAAAACAGTTATTTTCTGAACCTCGTAATTTGGATTGACCAAAGTAATTTCGATGTAGATTTGGGTTGATGTTGGGTTTCGTCCCTCAACCCAACCTACTTTTTCAGTTATCAGCCGAATCGCGGGAACGTTGGTGCGAGGATTGACTGGTTCTTTGTTATTAGTTATTGGTTATTTGTCTTGATGGGAGGTGTTCTCCAAAAAGAGGGTCTCCAAACTTGTTCCCTAAAAGGTGGACTTTTAAAAAAGTTAAACGCTATGTTAGACAAGGATTTCAGTAGTAGTAGGTTGGGCAGAACGAAGTGAAACCCAACAACCAACAACCAACAACCAATAACCAATAACCAATAACTATGAAAATTCTAGTATTAAACGCCGGGTCAAGCAGTCAAAAAAGCGCCTTATATAAACTCGAAAATACCTTACCCGCAGAACCTCCTGTTCCCCTGTGGGAAGGTAAAATCGATTGGCAAAAAGACACTGCTCAAATCAGCGTTGAATGTCAATCGGGGGCAGAATTAGAACTAGAATTACCCAGTCAAAATCGCGAAACCGTAATGGCAAAACTCCTCGATACTTTATATCAAGGAGAAACCAAAGTTATTGAATCTCTCAGCGACATTGATGGGGTAGGACATCGGGTGGTACATGGTGGCGAAAAGTACCGAGAAGCCGTTAAAATTACGCCAGAAGTCGAGGATGCGATCGCGTCTCTCATTCCCCTCGCTCCCGAACATAATCCCATTAATTTGCAAGGCATTCAAGCCCTGAGACAAAAATTACCGGATATTCCCCAAGTTGCTGTTTTTGATACGGCATTTCACAGCACAATTCCGCTAAAATCAGCCGTTTACCCCATTCCCTACCAATATTTCGAGCAAGGGATTCGTCGCTACGGTTTCCACGGCATTTCTCATCAATACTGCGCTCAAAGAGTCGGGCAAATTATCGGCAAAAAACCCCAAAATTTAATCACCTGTCACCTGGGAAACGGGGCTTCCCTCGCAGCAGTGCAAAATGGCGCTTGTATCGACACCACAATGGGCTACACGCCCCTCGAAGGCTTGATGATGGGAAGTAGGTCGGGTTCTCTTGACCCTGGCATTCTCATCCATTTATTGCGCCAAGGAGAGAACGTTGAAGATTTAAACCGCATACTCAATAAAGAATCGGGATTGAAAGGGGTATCGGGAATTAGTAACGATTTACGGCAGATTTTAGCCGCCATTGAAGAAGGAAACACCCAAGCCAAACTTGCTTTTGATGTTTATCTCCACCGCTTGCGTCGTCAGGTGGGGGCTATGTTTGGGGTATTGGGAGGCTTAGATGCCTTAGTCTTTACTGGAGGTTTAGGAGAGCATAGCGCCATAATTCGCAGCCAAACCTGTCAAGCCTTCATCAATATGGGTTTAAAGCTAGATGAAGCCAAAAATGCTGAAAATCCCGTTGATGCAGAAATCTCCACTCCTGATTCTACCATTCGGGTTGTCGTAATTCGCGCTCAAGAAGACTTCGCGATCGCGACGGAATGTTGGCGTTTGTTATCTTAAATCGGCATAAGATAATTTGGGCATCTTTGTGACCAGAGAATCAAGATTGCAGCAAACCAAACAATAATACTTTCAAGACAAATAACAACAAACAGTAAGCCCCTCTACCGTGGGAGAGGGGTTTGGGGTGAGGGCAAAAAGCCAGATTGCATTAATTCTCAAGTCACTATTCACAACTTAATTTAATACTGAATAACTATATTTTGAATCACAAACACTCAAAATCATATCAAAACGATTTATGACTCCTGCCAAAGTTGAACCCAAATTATACAGCTTTGACGAATTTATTAGCTGGTATCCCGAAAACTCATTGTCTGCTCAGGAAGTTTTCAACCTGGGTTCTGCTTAAACTCAGAAGTCTAAATATCAATTAAGGATTCACTTTTGATAAGTAGATAGTATTTGAGCCTCGTTCCTAGGTTGTACCTGGGAACGAAAAAACAAGGCTCTGCCTTGATTAGGGCGATAGAGATGTTATTGAGAAAAACGTAGATTCGAGTTTACGTTCAACATGAAAATATTATATTAAAATTCAAACCTCAAATCAAAGAAGCTATTTATTAGGAAGTCAACATGGTTGCTGTATCGAATTACCACCGAATGAGTCCCCCAGAATACTTAGACTGGGAAGCCCAACAACCCCTGAAATACGAATATTTTAAGGGGGAAGTGGTAGCGATGACGGGGGGAACAATTCCCCACAATGACCTAGCGGTGAATTTGACCACTCTTTTGAAAAACCATCTGCGGGGAAAGGGATGCAAGGTGCAGATGGCAGATGCGAAGGTAGAGATAGCCGCAGCAGAAGCTTATCATTACCCTGATGTGATGGTAACTTGCGATGAGCGAGACCGACGCGCTCGGATGGTGATTCGTTATCCTTGCTTGATTGTTGAGGTTTTGTCTCCTGGGACAGAAGCAGTCGATAGAGGGAAGAAGTTTCAAAATTACCGTCAGCTTGAAACGCTCAAGGAATACGCTTTAGTTAGCGCAGAGGAGATGTTGATTGAGGTGTTTCGACGGAATGAGACAGGGGTGTGGGAGCTTTATGTTTACAAAGAAGGGGATGAGGTGACATGGGAAAGTGTGGGTTTGAGTTGTCCGATTGAATTGATTTATGAGGAGGTTATTTTGGGAGGGTTTGAGGAATAAAAGTAACCTAAAAATGACCCGTTCAATTCAAATTCCACATTAATTGCAAATGGTCAGTCCAATCAACCCACCCGTTATCAACTTTAATAGTCCATAACAGTTGTTATGTTTGTCCAGAACGTTTCTCAAGCCTAGAACTTCAGCCAATCACCAACAACCCCTAAAGCAACCACTTCACACCGGACTTTAAAAAGCTTACAAATTGCCCAGAATGACACCATGATAAGGCTTTGAGGCAAGTTAGGGGAACGAGGCGCGATCGCGACTTCACACAGAAATCCCTTTGGCCAGATAGGATCGAGAAAGAGAATCTGACGCATGAGATGTGTCTCGTTTCGTCGTCGGTAATTGCTTACCAAAAATTCTGGGTTTAAAGCCCCGTCCTGTCTTGCCGAGCGTTCCCTTGCGCCTGTCTTGTCGAGCATTCCCTTGCGCCTTACGGCGGCGCGGGGTCTCGACGCTTACGGCGACGCGGGGACGGGCGCGCTTATAGGACGGCTTTATATTATAATATTAGGTGTGCGAGTGACCAGTAATGTGGGCCGCACTACAACAAACCTAACCAACTCAATAGTTAAAGTAAGGGGTTTTCAGCACAATCCTTGCTGTTGTAAAACTTTGAAGGAGCAGTTGTGAAAACATACTTTCTGCGTCCGGGCAGGACGTATCTTGGACTAGAAACCAAGAAATAAAACGCTCGTTGAGTCGGTAGTAGCGGGGACTAAGGGGAAGATATTTAGGTGTCTGTCGATCCAAAGTCTAGTTAAGAGGCAACCTGAAAGAAACGAGAATCTCCGCTCCTTCAGGACGGAGAGTTGTCAACTCGATTTTCGCCCCAACGCTACAACATTACAGAATGACCAATTCTTTGCTTGATTCCCAGACCCCCTGGTTTGTCCAGTCTCGTTCGCAAACCCTCGCACAACTCCAAACGGATGCAGAACAAGGATTAACCGCCCAATCGGTTCAACATCGTCTCGCAGAGTACGGGACAAATGAACTCGAAGAAACCGCCGGACGGAGTTCTTGGCAAATTCTCCTCGACCAATTCAACAACATCATGCTATTGATGTTGATTGCGGTTGCCATTATTTCCGGGGTACTCGATTTTATTGATATTCGCAATGGTACGGCAGGTGATGGGATTCCCTTTAAAGACACCATCGCGATTTTACTGATTGTGATTCTCAACGGGGTTTTGGGCTATCTCCAAGAAAGCCGGGCCGAACAAGCCCTAGCCGCCCTCAAACAAATGGCTTCCCCCAGAGTCCGGGTGATTCGAGACGGCAAAACCCTGGAAGTAGACTCCCCGGAAATCGTACCGGGGGATATTATGCTACTCGAAGCCGGGGTACAAATCGCCGCCGATGGTCGCTTGATTGAAGTCTCTAACCTGCAAGTGCGAGAATCGGCTTTAACCGGGGAAGCCGAAGCGGTGAAAAAACAAGCGGACATCGAACTGGAAAACGAAACCAGTTTGGGCGATCGCGTTAATATGGTGTTCTCTGGAACAGAAGTGGTACAAGGTCGGGCTAAAGTCGCCGTCACCGCCACAGGAATGCAGACTCAGTTGGGCAAAATCGCTGAAATGCTGCAATCAGTCCAAAGCGAACCCACCCCGCTACAGCAACGGATGACCCAGTTGGGTAATGTTTTGGTTACCGGGTCTTTGGTTTTAGTCGTATTTGTGATTGGCTTTGGTTTGCTTCAAGCAGGAAACTTTGAACCCCTCGAAGAATTAGTGGAAGTTTCCCTCAGTATGGCTGTTGCAGTGGTTCCCGAAGGCTTACCCGCCGTCATTACCGTGACCCTGGCCTTGGGGACGCAACGCATGGTGAAGCGACACGCCCTGATTCGCAAACTTCCGGCGGTCGAAACCCTGGGAAGCGTCAATACCATCTGTTCGGATAAAACCGGGACACTCACTCAAAATAAAATGGTGGTGCAGGTCGTGGACACCCTCACCGGGACTTATCGCGTCACTGGGGAAGGATACGCCCCCCAAGGCGAGTTTCGCGACTCTCAAGACCATACCATTAACGTAATTAAGCAAGAAGACCTCAAACGGTTACTCGAAGCTTGCGTACAGTGTAACGATGCGGTGTTGCAACAGAAAAACCTCACCGACACGGAAAACCCCTCTCCTGGCCCCACTCGCGAAGCCGAATGGGTAATTTTAGGCGACCCCACCGAAGGGGCGTTACTCTCCCTCGCGGGGAAAGTGGGACTCACCCAAGCCAATCTCAGCCAAGATTCCCCCCGTTTGGGCGAATTTCCCTTTTCCTCCGAACGGAAGC
Organism: filamentous cyanobacterium ESFC-1; assembly: GCA_000380225.1. GTDB lineage: Bacteria > Cyanobacteriota > Cyanobacteriia > Cyanobacteriales > Spirulinaceae > Jaaginema. The sequence continues at coordinate 4,749,345 of KB904821.1, read as the reverse complement.
GGATGAGCGTGATTTGCGACGCTTCTGGGGGATATTTGATGTGGACGAAGGGTTCGCCAGAATTAATTTTAGAACGCTGTCATAAAGGGCATATTGGGGATGAGATTCAACCGCTTACCCCAGAAAATCGCCAAGCTGTCCTTGACGGGAATAATCGCTTGGCCCAGCAGGGTTTACGGGTATTGGGCTTTGCTTATAAACACTTGAATGATGTTCCCGAAGCGGGACAGGAAACCGAAATAGAAACCGAGATGATTTGGTTGGGTTTAACCGGAATGTTAGATGCACCGCGGCCTGAGGTGAAAGTGGCCGTACAACACAGTCGCGAAGCGGGGATTCGTCCGGTAATGATTACTGGAGATCACCAGCTTACCGCCTCAGCGATCGCGCAGCAACTCGGAATTGCCAACCCTGAAGATTTGGCCCTGACTGGCCCCGAACTCGAACGCTTGTCTCAAGAGGAGTTAGAAGCCGAAGTAGACCGAGTAAGCATCTATGCCAGGGTTTCCCCCGAACATAAACTCCGCATTGTTAAAGCCCTCCAGAAACAAGGCAAATTCGTCGCTATGACCGGGGATGGAGTCAATGATGCCCCCGCCCTCAAACAAGCGGATATCGGCATTGCGATGGGCATTACCGGGACGGATGTGAGCAAGGAAGCCAGCGATATGGTATTGCTGGATGATAACTTTGCCACTATCGTTGCGGCTACCGAGGAAGGACGGGTAGTTTATAGCAATATTCGCCGCTTTATCAAGTACATTCTCGGCAGTAATGTGGGGGAAGTGATTACTATTGCCGCAGCGCCGATTTTGGGTTTACCGGGAGTACCTTTGATTCCCTTGCAAATCCTCTGGATGAACCTGGTCACGGACGGTTTACCCGCTTTAGCCCTCGCCGTTGAACCTGCCGAACCGGATGTGATGCGTCGTCCGCCTTTTCGCCCGGATGAAAGTATTTTTGCGCGGGGTTTGGGGTCGTATATCGTCAGAATTGGGATTATTTTCGCGATTTTCTCGATTGGCTTGATGGTATTTGCCTACAACAATTTCGATCATTGGAAGACAATGGTTTTCACTTCGTTATGTTTAGCACAAATGGGTCACGCGATCGCGGTGCGTTCTAATTTCCGTCTCGCGGCTGAAATGAATCCGTTTTCTAATCCCTATTTATTGGGGGCTGTAACTGTCACCACGATTCTGCAATTAATGTTAGTTTATGTGCCATTCCTTCGCAGTTTCTTCGGTACAGAAATTTTAACCCTCTCAGAGTTAGGGATTTGTTTAGCGTTTAGTAGTTTACTGTTTGTCTGGGTGGAACTGGAAAAACTGTTTATTCGCTGGTATCACTGGCAAAGAAAGTCGTAATCTATGACTTATCAAAACCCCGGTTTTCTCAACAACCGGGGTTTTTAACTGTAGTGTTGTGACACAGCTAAAATGAGGCTAAGCGCGTAGGGTGGGTTAGGTGGCTAGAATCTATGCTATGACTGTAATCTAGCTATCCGCCGTAACCCACCGTTTAAGATGTGTCACAGCACTAGGGTTGACTCGGCTGATAAAATTCCTTAATTGCTGGATTTATAATACTTTTTCTGATGAAACGAACTAAACGCCCGAAAAAGTGGATTACCAAAGCTGCCTTGATTCGCCTTGCTATAGGCTTAATTGTACTTCTGGGATTATCTATTTGGATATGGTCAAAGGTAATCTTTATGCCAGGAAAAGTTTATATCGGAGAGTTGCAACCGCTTACTTCCGAAGAAGCATTAATCAAGACTGAATTAATGCAAAATATAAATTTTATTGCCGATGAAATTGGCGAACATAATTACATCTTTTACGATAATTTAGTAACCGCAGAGAATTTTTTAGAACAATCTCTTTCTGAAATTGGCTATCAAGTCAAACGCCAAACTTACGAAGTTTACGAAAAACAGTTTACTAACTTAGAAGTTGAAATCAAAGGCAGTCAAAACCCCGATGAAATTGTTATTGTGGGCGCACATTATGATTCGGTGGTCGGAAGTCCGGGGGCAAATGATAATGGCACTGGAACAGCCGCAGTCTTGGCATTGGCAAAAGTATTTGCAGGCAAAGAAGTCAAGCGAACTTTACGATTTGTTGAATTTACCAACGAAGAACCGCCCTTTTTCTGGACAGAAAACATGGGAAGTTTGGTATATGCAAAGGGGTGTAAAGAACGTCAAGAAAATGTTGTGGCGATGCTGAGTTTAGAAACAATGGGCTATTATTCCGATGAACCCAAAACGCAAGATTATCCTTTAGGTTTATTGGATAAAGTTTATCCTCATGCCGGGAATTTTATTGCTTTTGTAGGTAATTTAAACTCCGAGTCTTTAATTAGAAAAGTAATTAAAAACTTCCGCAGTCATACCAATTTTCCCTCTGAAGGGGTGGCACTTCCGGGAAATATTCCAGGAGTGGGTTGGTCGGATCATTGGTCATTTTGGCAAATGGATTATCCGGCGTTAATGGTGACGGATACAGCTCCTTTTCGCTATCAGCAGTATCATACTATGCAGGATACTACAGATCGAATTGATGGCGATCGCCTGGCGCAGGTTGTGGCAGGATTGCAGCGCACGATTGAGAGTTTAGTGAATGAATAAGACCTGATTCGGCTGATGATGTATTATGACTTCCCCACAAATTGACTTGGCAATCAAAGAAAACTCAAAAATAAATGTAGCGCAAAACTGATTACTTTAACTTAATTTTGCAAGGCTTGTCGATAGTCCAACATTGCTTCCAATGGTTCTGTATAATTGACATAAGTTGCGAGCAAATTCAAGTCAAGATTAGGTAAAAAATGACTACACTCAAGCAACTCATAACCTTGAGTTTGCAATTGATAAATCGAAAAGCGATTGTCTTGCCAAAACCAAACTTCTGCTACCCCCAAACCTCGATAAATATCAAGCTTATCAATTCCTCCACTGGTTAAAACCACTTCGATCGCAATATCTGGCAAGGTTTTGTTATTATCAATACAGAAAGAAACATCAGGTTCTGCACCTCGCTGTTGAGCTTCATTCTTAAAGGTTGTCGAACCCAACCCATAGAAACGAATACGATTTTCTTCTAGATAAATTCCTAATAATCGCCCAATGTTATCCTTAATTATCTCATGCTGACGGCTGGGCATTATTAATTCTAGTTTTCCGTCTAAATAATATACTCTCAATCCCGCAAAGTCATCACCTAAGTCTGTTAATAGCGATTTGTAAAGCGACCAATCTACATTTGTAATTGTAAATTGTTGGTGGGTTTGTTCGGAGTATAATTCAGGATGAGTATAAAGTCGATTGAGTAACAAAGGATTAACGATCGTGTTAAACATTTTGGATTAAAAGATACCTGAAATATTCAAAGTGAAAAAATCAAGGCTAAAAAAAGTAATAGACGGATTGCATCAATATAACTCAAAGTATAACGTAGATTTTAGCCTAGTTATAGCGCTACGATCGCGGCTTAAGATACCAAGCATAAGCTCAACACTAGAGATGGTGGGCGATGCCCACCCTACGCAATGTCCTAATGTATTGACTAAAACTTAAAAATAAAGTGGTAATTTATAATTTTTTTAAATAAACGCAAAAAACTCAATAAGTTCTTACAACGTCCCGATTTCAGCAACGAAGAATTTATGAATCAGCTTGAATTATCGGGAGAATTAGCAGAAAAAACAGTTAATGTCTGTCGAAGTAAATTCGGAAAATTTTATGAATTACCGCCAGAAAAGTTATATCCAGATGATAATTTTAGAGAAATATTAAGGCTTCCTACTAATGGGTGGGATATGTTAGATGTTGTATTATCTCTTGAAGATACTTTAGAAATCGCGATTTATGAGGAGCAAGTTCCTGATTGGGCTTTCAACGATATTACTTTAGGACAGTGGATTACAGAATTGTTATCACGTTTAGAACGCGATCGCAAACCCTCATAACACTAAATCCAGTTTAAAGTCAACCGTTATCCCGTTAAGCCGCCCACGGATTGGAAATCCGGGGCTAACAATACAAAGTCCGCCTTCGCGGACTAGAGATATAAAGTCAAAACCCCGGTCTCTCTGAAAAACCGGGGTTTTAAGTCATGCAAGGACTAATAAATATAATCCTGTAACGCCTTCACATCTAGGGGTTGAGATTGCAGCTTGTGAATCGCTTGGACGGTGGCTTGTGCGCCTGCAATGGTGGTGATTACAGGGAGTTTGTAAGCCAAACAGGTGCGACGAATCAAACGACCGTCAGCCCGCGCTTCTTGCCCAGAGGGGGTGTTGATCACCAGTTGGATTTCGCGGTTTTTAATCGCGTCGAGGACGTGGGGACGACCTTGATGGAGTTTGAGGACGATATCAACATCGAGGCCATTTTCTTTGAGGACGGCTTGGGTTCCTTCGGTAGCAATGACTTTAAAGCCGATGTCGATAAACTCTTTAATCACCGGAACGACTCGTTCTTTCTCGCGATCGCTCATGGATACAAATACTGTACCCGATAACGGTAACTGTTCCCCGGCAGCAATCTCGGCTTTAGCGAAAGCTGTCCCGAAGTCTTGGTCAATGCCCATTACTTCCCCAGTTGAGCGCATTTCGGGGCCTAAAATAATGTCAGTACCGGGGAATTTATTAAAGGGTAACACCGCTTCTTTTACCGAAACGTGCTTGGGTATGGGTTCTTCGGTGAAACCCAACTCCGGTAGGGTTTTGCCGGACATCACCAAAGAAGCCATTTTCGCGAGGGGAACCCCAATGGCTTTAGAGACATAGGGAACCGTCCGAGATGCGCGGGGGTTGGCTTCGAGGATGTACACCGTTGTCCCTTGGACGGCAAACTGAATGTTCATCAAGCCGATGACTTTCAGGGCTTTGGCCAGTTGAACCGTCCAAGTGCGGATGGTTTCTAGGGCTTCTGGAGTCAAGCTGGTGTAGGGAATCGAACAAGCGGAGTCCCCAGAGTGAATCCCGGCTTGTTCGATGTGTTCCATAATGCCGCCGATGGTAACATTGCCTTCTTTATCCGCGATCGCGTCTACATCGACTTCTACGGCATTTTCGAGGAACTTATCGATTAAAATGGGGTGATCTGGTTCGACCTGTACCGCAAAGGTCATATACCGTTCGAGTTCGGTATCCGAGTAGACGATTTCCATAGCCCGACCCCCCAGGACATAGGAAGGACGCACCACTACCGGATAGCCGATGCGGCCAGCGATTTTCAACGCCCCTTCATAACTGCGGGCAATGCCGTTGGGGGGTTGCTGAATCGCCAGGTCGTTGAGAATCTTCTCGAAACGTTCCCGGTCTTCGGCGGTGTCGATAGAATCGGGAGACGTTCCCCAAATTTTCGTTACGCTGTCGGGGCCAATGTCATCGAGATACTTTTGTAAGGGAACCGCCAATTTCAAAGGCGTTTGACCGCCAAACTGAATAATAATGCCGTGGGGGTGTTCGGCTTCGATGATGTTGAGGACATCTTCTTTGGTCAGGGGTTCAAAATACAGGCGATCGCTAGTATCGTAGTCGGTTGAAACGGTTTCCGGGTTCGAGTTGACCATGATCGTCTCGTAATCGGCATCCCGCAGGGAATAAGAGGCATGACAGCAGCAATAATCAAACTCAATCCCCTGACCGATGCGGTTGGGGCCCCCGCCTAAAATCATCACTTTGGGCTGGTCTGATACTGTAATTTCCGTTTCCCCTGCTTCATAGGTCGAGTAGTAATACGGCGTATAAGCTTCAAATTCTGCCGCACAGGTATCAACTACCTTATAAATGGGGTTAACGCCCAAAGATTGGCGATAAAGCCGCACCTCGTCCTCTTTGGTCTTGGTGGCAAAGGCGATTTGGCGATCGCTAAAACCATGTTGCTTAATCGACCGCATTTGTTCGGCGTTAATTTCCTTGAGGGGCGTACATTTCAAGAAACGCTCAAAGGTCAGCAACTCTGACAGTTTATCGAGGAACCAAATATCAATGGCCGTGAGTTCATAAATTTCTTCAACGGTCATCCCCAACTTCAACGCATGGTAAACGCTAAACACCCGTTCCGGGTTGGGAGTCCGCAAACTCGACCGGACTTGCTGGAGAGACGGCAGTTGACCGGGTTGGTCGCAACCAAAGCCATAACGTCCGGTTTCGAGCGATCGCAAGGCTTTTTGGAACGATTCGCAAAACGTCCGACCAATGGCCATGGCTTCCCCAACGGATTTCATTTGGGTGGTCAGGGTCGGTTGGGCCCCAGGGAACTTCTCAAAGGCAAACCGGGGAATCTTGGTCACGACATAATCAATGGTCGGTTCAAAGGAAGCCGGGGTTTTCTTGGTGATATCGTTGGGAATTTCATCGAGGGTATAACCCACTGCGAGTTTAGCCGCAAACTTCGCGATCGGGAAACCTGTTGCTTTTGAAGCCAACGCCGAAGACCGGGAAACTCGCGGGTTCATTTCAATCACAATAAAGTCCCCGGTTTCAGGATTCACCGAAAACTGAATATTCGACCCCCCGGTTTCGACTCCAATTTCGCGAATAATTTTAATCGACGCATCCCGCAAACGCTGATACTCTTTATCCGTCAGGGTTTGAGCCGGGGCAACGGTAATCGAGTCTCCGGTGTGAATCCCCATAGGATCGAAGTTCTCGATACTACAAATAATCACCACATTATCGGCCAAATCCCGCATCACCTCTAACTCGTATTCTTTCCAACCGAGGAGGGATTTCTCGACGAGAATTTGGGAAACCGGAGAAGCATCTAGCCCGGTGGCTGCCATTTCTTCGTATTCTTCTTGGTTGTAGGCAATACCGCCCCCCGTTCCTCCCATGGTGAACGCCGGACGAATAATCAAGGGATAACTCCCAATTTCGTCAGCAATCTGCTTGGCTTCTTCGAGGCTACTCACAATGCCAGAAGGACACACCGGAACGCCAATACGGGCCATGGCTTCTTTAAACAGTTGGCGGTCTTCGGCCATTTCAATGGCTTCGAGTTCTGCCCCAATCAAGTCCACCCCGTATTTTTTCAGTACGCCGTTTTTCGCTAAACTCACAGCCACATTGAGGGCGGTTTGCCCCCCCATGGTGGGTAACAATGCGTCAGGACGTTCTTTTTCGATGACTTTTTCGACGATTTCCGGGGTCAACGGTTCGATATAAGTGCGATCGGCCGTTTCCGGGTCAGTCATAATCGTCGCGGGGTTAGAATTGACCAGGATGACTTCGTATCCTTCTTGACGCAGGGCTTTACAGGCTTGCGTCCCAGAGTAGTCAAATTCGCAGGCTTGGCCAATGACGATCGGGCCAGAACCTAACAGCAAGATTTTATGGAGGTCTTCGCGGCGAGGCATAAAGATTTGCTCGATTGTTCTGTGACAGTTAATCCAGATTATTGTATATGCTTTGCGGTGCGATCGCGCTTTATTCCTTTATTCATATTTAATGAAATTTTGGTCATTGGTCATTGGTCATTGGTTATTGGTCATTGGTTATTGGTCATTGGTCATTGGTTATTGGTCATTGGGCAGGGAAAAGATCGCCCCTACATAACGATTGCCGATTGCCCACTGCCTACAGCAAAGCTGCCTACTGCCCAAAACACTGTTGAGGCGATAACTGAAGAAGCTGCCCAAGAAACTAATGACTGATGACTAAACCTTAGCTACACTAGAGTAAACAACCCTTCTAATCACCCTTACAAGCCGCTCTAGCCAGCGAGTCATAGAAACTCTATGAAATTTGCTCCTCAAAACTTGTCGTCATTTCACAATGATATTTTGCAAGAAACGCTGCTGGGGCGACTGTGTAACACGCCAGAGTTGTTTCGCGATCGCTACTCGATTCTGCGTATGATTGGCCGCGGTGGTTTTGGTGCAACCTTTTTAGCCCGAGATACCCTCCTTCCCGGTCAACCTCTGTGCGCCATTAAACTACTTTGTCCGCGCATTAGTGAAATGAACGCCCTCGACACCGCCCGCCGTCGCTTTCGCCGCGAAGCTAAGACGCTTGGCGCATTGGGGAGTCACTCGCAAATCCCTCAATTACTCGAATATTTCACCTTGGGGGAAGATTTTTATTTGGTGCAAGAGTATATTCGCGGCATGACTTTGGCTCGTTTGGTGCGTCGCTACGGCCCCCAGTCGGAGTTGGTAGTCACTCGTTTTCTGCGCGAAATGCTGGTTTTGCTGCAATATGTCCACAGTACCGGAGTGATTCACCGGGATATTAAGCCCCAGAACATTATTCGCTGCCAAGATGACGGTCGCTTGGTTTTAATTGATTTTGGCGCAGTTAAAGAGCAGTTAGTCGAGGCGTTGGGCTTTAGTTCTAAAAATATTACGACGCATTTTGTCGGGACGGTGGGATTTGCACCGCCAGAACAATATACTCTCCGTCCGGTGTTTGCCAGCGATATTTATGCGTTGGGGGTGACGACGCTGTATTTATTAACCGGAAAAGCGCCCTTGGATTTTCAAAACGATCGCTCTGGGACGTTACAATGGCGCGAAAAAGTGCAAGTAAGCAAACCCTTGGGGCGGATTCTGGATAAAATGCTGCAACCGTCTCTCCAAGAACGCTATCAGCTAGTTTTGCCGATTCTCAAGGCGTTAGATGTGGATATTTCTCACAGTAATTTATCCGACTGCATGAGCGCTCAAGAGAATCCGACGACGACGAAACAATCTTCACAGTTTGAAAATCCTCCCCCTCGTCGTCCTTCCTCGATTACGAAAACGGCGAAAGCGATTCGCGATTGGAAGCAACGCCAAGAAAGCAAACGCACCAATCGCTCGGATAGTTCGGCTTAATTGAAATATCGCCTATTCTAGTGCAGAATAGGCGATTTTTTGGGGGGGAAATTGAGGCGAATCTATGGCGTTTTGGGGTTGCCGACAGTGGTTAAGCGCCGTTGCTTGAGGGTTTGGAGTTGTTGTAGGAGAACTTCGACTTCGGCTTCGAGGTGCAAATATTTGAGTTGTTGCTCGGTGGGAAGGGATTGCATGGTCTTAGTCGAAAGGGTGTTGACGCTAGGACGGTTTTGGGAAGCGCCCGACAACACAGAAGAATGGGAAACGGTAGACATATTAAAGTTGTTCGTTATTATTACTGACTCACACCAGTAGCCTATTGTAACGTAAGGTAACAACTCGGTTGTATCTTGTGTGTCTATTTCGAGATTGTCATGAGCGATCGCGATGGGTAATAAGTATTAATTCCTATTTTGGTTATCCTTCGTCATTTGTCATTTGTCTTTTGTCCTTTGTCATTTGATATGAGTTTACCCCTCTGGGCGGGGAAACCCCGCCCCTACACCCCCGATTGCCGATTGCCGACTGCCCAAAAAACTGATAACTCTTAAAGGTGCGGAATCGTAAACGCAAAGGTACTGCCGCGACTGGGTTGACTTTCGATCCAAATGCGACCGCCGTGATATTCAATGATTTGTTTGCAGATGGGTAAGCCCAAGCCTGTTCCCTTGGGTTTGTCGGTGAGGACATCCCCGACTTGTTGGAAGCGCTCAAACACTTTCTCTTGGTCTTTGGGGGCAATGCCAATCCCGGTGTCGGTGACTTCGATGTGGAGATATTGACCCGATACAAAGGCGCGACACACGACGGAACCGGATGGCGTGAATTTGACGGCGTTGGAGATGAGATTGATTAAAACTTGAATGAGGCGATCGCGATCGACTTTAATTTGAGGTAAATTTGGGGCCAAATCTTTGATCAACGTCAAATCCGAATCTTGAAATAAAGAAGAAGTGGCGGCGATAGCCCGGTCTAAAATGGCTTTGGGGTCGCTGGGTTCGAGATGCCAATCGACGCGGCCGGCTTCCATTTTGGCGATGTCGAGTACATCGTCGATGAGGGAGGTAAGACGTTCGGCTTCGTCGATAATAATATGAATATTTGAGCCGATGGTCGAGATTGCTTTCTGGACGACGCGATCGCGACTGTGGACTTGGGGAAAGACCTTTTCATCGAGTTTTTCTTTAATAATCGAGGCAAAGCCCAACACGGATGTTAGGGGGGTGCGGAGTTCGTGGGATACGGTGGCGAGAAAGTCAGTTTTCATGCGGTCTACTTCTCGTTCGACGGTGACATCCCGAATCAAAATCACCGATCCTAAACACTGTTCCCCTTCGTCTCCGTCGGCTTCTTTAATGACACAGGTGGCCAGGGCTTGACCAAAGCGATCGCGCCCTAATTGTACATCGGCGGTTACGTCTTCTTGTTTGTGACGTTCGCTTTCTTTGACCAACGCTACTAATTCCGGGGGGAAATACTGGGCTAAACTTTGGCCTTTGAGGTCAACCTGTTCTAAGCCAAACATTTCGAGTAAAGCGGGATTAAAGCGGGTAATCTGGCCTTGTACGTCTGTGACTAATAAGCCATCGGCTAAGTTATCGACAATGGCGTTGAGGTCGGCTAGGGTGGTGCGGAGTTCGAGGGAACGGTGTTGGGCTTGTTTGAGGAGTTCGGCTTGTTGGAGGGCGACCCCCAGATGGACGGCAATTTTGCTGACAAATTCCACTTCGCGACTTTGCCAATGGCGGGGGCGATCGCATTGATGAATGCAAAGTAATCCCCAGAGGCGATCGTTTTGTATCAGGGGAATGACTAAGTTCGCCCGCACGTTAAACCGTTTTAAAATGGAGCGATGACAGGGTTCTAAATTATCTACGTCTATGTCGTGACTAATGAAAAGATTACTTTTGGCGTAGCGTTGGGCGGCTAAACCAAAACAGCGATCGCGTACTTTCGTTTTCAACGCTGCCCCATATTGGGGTAAAACATCCTCGGAGATAAACTGTCCTTCGGTGTAGTCCGATTGCGGGTCAAAGCGGTAGATGGCGGCGCGATCGGCTTCGAGGAGTTGGCGGACTTCGCGGGTGGCGGTTTGAAAGATGGTTTCGAGGTCGAGGGTGAGGCGGATTTTGTCGATCATTTGGGCGATCGCGCTTTCTCGTTCGGCTGAACGCATCAATTCATCGGCCCGTTGTTGCAGTTGTTGAGTCAGGGCGCTTTGTAATTCGGTTGAACGGCGTTGGGTTTTTTCGAGGAGTTGGGCTTGTTGAACGGCAACTCCCAGTTGTGCGCCAATCTGCACTAAAAAGTTGACTTCGGTGGGTTGCCATTGCCGGGGGCGGTCGTTCTGAAACGCTGCTAACAAGCCCCAGAGCTTTTGATTTTCGTAAATGGCAATAATGGCATAAGACCGGGCTTCGTAGCTTTCTAGGGCTTGGAGATAGCATTCTGAGAAGCCCTGAGTATAGATATCATCCACTACCCGGAAAATTTCGCCTTTGGTAAATGCACCCCCTTGGGTATCTTGTAGATGGGTGTCTTGGCTGATCGGGGCAGGATCGACCGCTCCCAAAGATTTTAAGCTGCAATCGCTGACATTACGACATAAGGCTTGATCGCTGAGTTGGGCTTGGAGAACCGAAGTCCAGCGATCGGCGACGGATTCGACGACAAACTCACCACTCCAGTCCGAGTTAAAGCGGTAAATCGTGACGCGATCGGCTTTGAGGAGTTGACGGGCTTCTTGAACCGTGGTGTTAAAAATGGTGTTGAGGTCAAGAGAACGGCGGATTTTCTCAATAATGGCCGCGATCGCTTTTTCCCGTTCGACCGAAGATGCCAGTTGTTGAGATTGCGATCGCACTTTTTTGAGGGTATCGGCTTGATGAATCGCTACACCGAGTTGATTGCCGATTTGAATGAGCAAATTAATTTCTTCGGTTTCCCAATGCCGCACGCCGATGTTGTGATAAGCTCCCAATAAACCCCACAAAGATTCTCCTAAAAACACGGGAACGACGCAAAATGCCCGGACTTGGAATTGGGACAGTAAAGCAATGCGATCGGCACTGAGATCGGCATTATAAATATCGTCGATGGCGGCAGGACGAGGATCGATATCATTCCCGTCTAGGCAATCTTGGCGATAAATTTCTCCCCAGGCTTGGGCGGTGGGAACTCCCGTCAACGGTCGCCAATCTTGTCCTACGGCTTCGTAAACAAACTCGCCACTCCAGTCTTCATTAAAGCGAAATAAAGCCACGCGATCGACTTTGAGTAATTGTCGCACTTCTTGGGTGGTGGTGGCGGCAATGGTGCCTAAATCTAAAGAACGACGGATTTTATCGATAATGGCCGCGATCGCTTTTTCCCGTTCAACGGCTTTATTCACCGCTTGACGGAGATGTTGGGATTGTTGCTGAAGCTGACTCATGGCTTCCGCTTGTTGGAGTGCGACTCCTAAGTGAACGGCAATTTGGGTGACAAATTCGATTTCGGCGTTCAACCAGTGACGGGGTTCGCTACATTGATGAATGCACAGTAAACCCCATAATTTTTCACCTTTGAGTAAAGGCACGACTAAATTCGCCCGCACTTGAAAGCGAGCTAAAATTTCAATGTGGCAGGGCTTTAGTTCTAGGTCATAAATGTCGCTACAGTGCCAAATTCGCCCTTTTTGGTAGTACAGGGCAAAGTTTTCCCCAAAACAGTGGTCGTTGACTTTGGCGGCTAAAGTGGAGGGGTAGGGGTCTACCACCGCTTCGGAAACAAACTCGCCTTGGTTATAGTTGGTTGAGTGGGTATTGGGGTCTTGGTCGAAGCGATACATCCCCACCCGGTCTACATCAAGCAGTTGTCTGACTTCTTGGGCAGTGGTAGTGAAAATGGTTTCTAAATCCAGGGATTCTCGAATTTTGGTTACCACGGCCAGCAGCGTTTTTTGACGCGCCACTTGGTATTGCGGCACGACAGGTTGATTTTGGCGATTTTTCTGATTATGTTCGCTCAGGCGTTTGATTTCGCCGTAAAATGCTGAGGAGGATTTTGCCGTTGATTTCCCAGGCCAGACCTTTGACATTCTTTAATTTTGGAATGGTTGCGATCGCTCTTGATTTTCTTGATTTTTTAAGATCGTAACATTACTCTTGGGGAATCGGGGGTGGGGAAGCCTTCTAAATTTTCTGGCCAGGGCGCGATCGCGTTAAGCTAAAAAAGTCGAATTTTAGTTGTGACAAAAATAGCAATGATTCTACCTGGTGCTACGGTTAAAGTAACCAATGCTGATGATACTTATTACCGCTTTGAAGGCTTAGTACAGCGCCTGAGTGATGGCAAAGCGGCGGTTTTATTTGAGGGCGGCAATTGGGATAAACTTGTCACCTTTAATTTAGCTGAACTCGAAGAAGTCAAACTCAAGGGTAAAAAGTAGTTGTGGGTTGTTGGTTATGGGTTGTTGGTCAACCTAAATCTTTTCCCTGTAGGTTTGATTAAGTTTCTCAGATCGGAAACATTAGTTGCCAAAATTTAATCTAATAGGAGTGTATTCGGTTAACCTTCGACGACGATTGATGACGTTGAGGGTGAAATTTTAGCCGCAGGCTGCGGGTTTGGTGTTTCGGTTTTCCCCATTTTATTTATGTTTCAGGACTTTCAACTCTCTGTAACGCCCATCGATCGCGATCGCTATTTACTGCGAACGGAAATTGTTTATCCCGGTGTTCCCTTAGCGGAAGTCCAGGTAGAGTGGGATGTGGAAAACTGGCTGCGTCAAACTCGTCAGTTGATGGATGACCCCTTGGTGCGCTTGTTGCAGGGAGACGGGCCCTTGTTACTGCAAGGAATGACCCCAGAACAAGATGAAGCTATACCCGCAGACCATCCCTTGCGGTCGTTTGGCCAAGAACTGTATAGTGCTTTATTTAGCGGTCAACTACGAGATAGTTGGATTACAGCCCAAGGGATAGCCCACAGTCAAAGGGCTGTGTTGCGGTTTCGTTTGGGGTTGAAAGGGGATTTGTTACATCGCATACCTTGGGAAACTCTACACTCCGAAGGCAGCAATCCTTGTTCGCGCTTTTTAGCCACTAAAACTGAACTGGCGTTTTCTCGCTATCAAATTCACGCACCTTTGGGGAGTCCGACACTACGATCCCAGGGTTCTGAAGATACACCTGTGCGTATTTTAATGGCGATCGCGGGGCCCAATGACCAAGAAACCCTCGATTTGCAACAAGAAGCAGAAATACTGCGGGAAGAACTCAACCGAGAATCGCCAAGAGAAGCCCCAAAAATCGATTTACAAGTTCTAACTCAACCGGGACGAGATGAACTGACTCAAGCCTTAGAAAGAGGTCACTACGATGTTTTTCATTATGCGGGTCATAGTCAGTTAGGAGACGCAGGGGGTAATATTTATTTGGTCAGTCCGGTCAGTACCCTCACCGAAACCCTGTCCGGGAAAGATTTGGGGGGCTTATTGGTGAATAATGGCGTAAAACTGGCAGTATTCAACTCCTGTCGCAGCGCCGATACTGCCTGGAGTCAGGCCAATGCAGGCATGAGTTTGGCGCAAACTTTGGTACACTGTGGCATTCCCTCGGTGTTGGCCATGGCTGAACAAATCCCCGATGAAGCGGCGTTGCGTCTCACTCGCTTGTTTTATCGTAACCTCCAAGGGGGCTATCCCATCGACCTCAGCCTCAATCGCGCTCGTCAATGTCTGATTTCTACCTTTGATTCGCGGCAGTTGTATTGGGCGTTACCTGTTTTATACTTGCATGAAACCTTCGATGGCTGTTTGCTATCTTCGCAAACTGAGATTGATGTTTCTAAGGATGTGTTGAGCGCGATTGATGAGGATATTCCTTTAAGTGTTTTGGGGGGCGATCGCTTTCTCGATGAGTTTAATGATATCGAGGATACAGACGACGACGCAGAAGATTTTGTCCAGTCTGTGTTTGAGGCGTTAGATGACACAGAAGATACTGATGATGATTATCTGATGGATTCGGCAGAATTTCCAGAAATGACAACCCATCCAACAGATTCTCCTGAAGACGACGAGGCAGAAAATAGTGAGTTGAACAACGCTGACCCTGATGTAGAATTATCATCGTCTGGGATAGTTGCAACGGATATCTCCGACTCTGAACCCCCCAAACGTCCCTGGTGGCCTTGGATTATCGGTGGTGTGGGGACGATCGCGATCGCATCTTTGGGCTTGTTTCTCAATCTCCCGACTGAAGTCACCCCTTCCCCTGAAATGTCTTCGTTGACCACAGCAACGCCGAGTCGTCCCGACAGTAACGAATTAGGAAAAGTCTACACCGATAACCTCACCAGTATTGCCATCGAACAGTTGAGTCGCGGTAACTTAGAAAAGGGCGATCGCGCCGTGGTCGAACTTCTCGATCGCAACGCCCTCCCCTTAGCAGAAGCCGCCTTAAACGCCGTTCCCCCCGAACAACAAGACCGCGCTAATATATTATTCCTGAAAGGGCGTTTAGCCTGGCAATCGGTACTAACTGGTGACCCAGATTATAGCGTTGATGATGCCCGCCGTTATTGGGAACTCGCCGTCGAACAGGCCCCCGAAAATATCGAATATCAAAACGCTTTGGGCTTTGCGTATTACGAGGAAGGAGACTACGATCGCGCCAATCAAACTTGGTCAAAAGCCATCGAACTCGGTCAACAAAAACTGGTTTCGACTGAAACCCAACAAGACGACCCCTTGTTAACCACTTATGCCGGACTCGCGATCGCTTTCAGTCAAATAGCCGCAGACGACAACCAAACCGACAATACTCAAACAACCCTGATCAACAAAGCCATTAAACTCCGTCAAATGGTTCTCGCAGAAGCCCCCCTAGAGTTCCAAACCGACAGCCTCAGCCAAAATTGGCTTTGGTCAGAACAAGCGATTCAAGACTGGCAAGACGCGATCGATGTGACGGAATAATGGGTTTTATTCTGCTGATTGCGCGATCGCTTATGATCGAGAAAAACGTCTGTGCTAGTTTACATTTAAATTAAAATGGTACAAGAATTAAGCGAGTTACGCAGCAGTATTACAGAAGGACGCTATCAAGATGCTCTAGATATTATTGATGAACTCGAAGAAATGAGTAAAGCGTCAATTTTACGCAATATAGACTCTTATTTAGTCCGAATTTTTATTCATTTAATCAAAAACCAAATCGAAAATCGCTTAACTAAATCTTGGGCTGTATCGATTATTGATTCAGTCCGCCAAATCAAGAAGCTAAATTTAAAAGGAAATCAAAAGTCTTATTATATTAAACAAAATGAGTGGCAATCTTATTTAGAAGAAGCCTTAGCTGCTGCCATTCCTCCGGCAAGTTTAGAAGTTTTAGAAGGTCAGTTGAAATCGTCTGAAATTAAAGTCAGAATTGACAAGGACACTTTATTAAACATTGCCGATAATTTACTGGTATTAACTTATTCCTATTCTCCCCTCGATTTACCCGATGCTGTTAATACCGAATTAGTCAATCTCCCAGGAGGAGAAGAATATAATATCTAAGACGGTGCGTTAGGTGGCTATAATTCAAGCTGTGACAGCAACCATCGCAATCCGCCGTAATCCACCATTTAAGATAAGATATGTCACTAACTCTAAAACTGCCAGACAAAAGTAGAAGATGCGATCGCATCAGGCATATCCTAGAAATTAGATTGTTAGCACAGACAAACCTTTCGCTCACAACCATGATGCAGTCTATTTCACCAGAACAATTAGGGCGTTATCAAGCTTCGGCTCAAAAACGAGAACAAGCACAACAACAACAACACCAGCAACGACAGGAAAAAGGTTGGCGTATTGCTCGTCAAGCTGCTCACATTTTAAAACAGCAGTTTGGCGCACAACAAGTCAAAATATTTGGCTCAATGCTAAATCTTGAGCGGATTCATAGCGAATCAGACCTTGATTTAGCTGTAAAAGGACTGGATGATGACAATTACTTACAAGCTGTGGCTTGCTTGCTCGATCTCTCCGATTTATCTGTCGATCTCGTCCAAGTTGAACATACCATACCTCAACTTCGTACAGTCATCGATCGCGAAGGAGTGGTTTTATGAGTCGCTATGCGGTTCTCATCGGACGAATCGAACGGGATTTACAAGACTTAGAGCAGTTGGTGAACAAAACCAATCTTCTTATTGATAAAGTTCGTGCCACAGCAGATACAGATTATCTCGGAACAGTAGCTCTGAATCTCCACAGTTTCTATTCGGGAACAGAGCGGATTTTTCGCGATATTGCTCTAGAAATCGATAGTTCTCTCCCCGAAGGTTCGGATTGGCATCGTCGTCTTTTGCGCCAGATGTTGGCTGATATTCCTGATGTGCGTCCAAAACTTCTGAGCGATCGCACGTTTAAGATGCTAAATGAATTGTGTGCTTTTCGTCATGTCGTGCGAAATGTCTACACTTTCGATCTGATTCCGAGTCGAGTCGAGGAGTTAGCGACAACTTTGCCCACTTGTCTCGATCAATTACGAACGGATTTACAAAGTTTTTGCCAATTTTTAGCTGCTCTCAATGGTAGTTAAATCGAACGCAAAGAACGCAATTGTGTAATACAATAAGGCTTTCTCAATTTTTCAATGCTTCCTTCTGACCTCCTCAGTTATCGCTATGACGGCGAAACCATTGTCCCGAAACGACTGCCAATTAATGCGAACGTGATCGCCCTGGCAACCCAACAAATCCAATGTTTCCAAGAACATCTCGGTAAAACCAAGGGAGAACTCGAACGCAAACTACAAGAACTCGAAGGAGAAAGCCCCGATTATCGGCTGAAGCGGGGGTTAGCCCATTTACTTAAAAATAGCTTTTCTGAGTTTGAAATTGTCAGCCCCCTCGAACCGCAAACTCTCAGAAAACGCACGTTTCAGGCGGCGGCGACCACTATGCCGTTACCAAGCAATCGCGATCGCACCCTCGAAACCCTAGCCTCCCAACTCTCCCTCGAACTCAACCGGGAAGTCCTCCCCCCAGAAATTCAAAGCGGCCTCTACGCAGACTTACAGGAAAACCGCATCCTCACGGAGTTTGAAGCCCCAGCCCCAGAAACCCTACTGCATCGCTATAATCTCTCTCAGGTGCAAGGAATCTTCTATCGTGCGAGTCAGGTGGTGATTAATGCCCATCGTAACGTACCGGGGGAATACAAGCTGTTATTTCGCTATCTGAAGCTGTTTCAACTGATGTTTTATATCGAGGGGGAT
The DNA here is from genome assembly GCA_000380225.1 of filamentous cyanobacterium ESFC-1. Taxonomy (GTDB): domain Bacteria; phylum Cyanobacteriota; class Cyanobacteriia; order Cyanobacteriales; family Spirulinaceae; genus Jaaginema. The sequence continues at coordinate 4,731,263 of KB904821.1, read as the reverse complement.
GTAGACCACGGCTTTACCATTACTCTCGATGGCCCCACCAGTTTGTTCAAGTCTAGCACTCGCTACGGCTTGGCGTTCGCGAAAATGCTGCCCGCATTACTGCACGTTACCAAGTGGAATCTCAAAGCGACGCTGCAAAACCGCGATTCCTACACGGGGGCTAAAAAGACGGGTTATTTTACCCTCAATGACCAATGCGATCTGGTGACTCATTATGCGCCAGGGAAAGCTTATGATAGCTTTCTCGAAGAAGCCTTCGCGAGTCGCTGGAAAAAGCTGAAACCCGACTGGATTTTAGAGCGAGAGGTAAATCTCGTCCCAATTCCGGGGAGCGTGATGATTCCCGATTTCCGTTTGGTACACCCCGACGGACGCGATTATATCTTAGAAATTGTTGGTTATTGGCGACCGGATTATCTCAAGAAGAAGTTTGGCCAAGTGCGACGATCGGGGCTGGATAATTTGATTTTAGCGATTTCTGAGCGTTTAAATTTGGACAAAGCGGGGGTGCGGTTGGATAATGTACCTGCGAGGACGATTTGGTTTAAGGATAAGTTGTCCCCGAAGGCGGTTTTAGCGGTGTTAGAACCGGAGAAGTAAGATCAAATCTGTTTAATGAGTGAAAGTTTAGAACCCCGGTTTCGGTTTTAAAATTTCAACTTGACTGTGTAAGCTGGTAAGAAACCGGGGTTCTCAAAGATGCGAGGGAGTTTTCTATGAGCGAGTTTCAGTTGTATGAGTTTATGAAGTGCGATCGCGCCCTAACTCAAGCCGACAAAAAAGCGTTACAGCAAGTATCCAGTCGGGTTAAAATTTCTGGCAATAAAGCTACTTTTCTCTACAATTACGGCGGTTTGCGTGACAGTCCTCAAGCGGTTTTGGTGCGGCATTTTGACGCGATGTTTTATATTGCCAATTGGGGAACAATGGAGTTATATTTTCGCCTTCCTCAAGGTAGTATAAATCCAGAAGTTTTTGCGCCTTATTATCGTCACTACGATTTAGAATTAGTAACTCAGGGTGAGAGTGAAGTTTTAAAAATTTTCTATAACCTGGAAGATGGTTATTTCTTGTGCGATCGCGCTGATTATTTAGACGATTTAATCGAGTTACGGCAAGCCCTTTTAGATGGGGATTATCGCTTACTTTATCTGGCGTGGTTGCGCTCAATTCAGACTTATATTGAAGATACGAAAAAGTCCCAACTCGAACCGCCAATCCCCCCCGGTTTAGATGATTTATCCCCAGAGTTAGCAGCTTTTATAGAAATATTTGAACTCGATCTCTTTTTAGTACAAGCCGCAGCTTCAGCGAGTGGGACGCAGGAAAAGATTTCAGACAGTACGATTAAAAAAGCGATTTCCCAACTGCCGAGATCGGAGTGCGATCGCGTCCTCTTTGACTTATTAAACCACGAACCCAATCTCGCGACAAATCTCAAACAAAAAATCGCCCCTTTCTTACCTCAAACGAATGAGAGTAAGCCCCCTCAGCGTACCATTGAGCAGTTACTCACAACAGCCCAAAATGATCGCCAAACACAAGAAAACCAAGAAAAAGCCATTCAAAAAGCCCAGAAAATCAAAGAAATGAACGCCCTAGCCGCCAGAGAAGCCGAGGTTTGGGAATTTGTCGAAAATAACATTAACCGCAAAACCGCCACCGCTTACGATTTAGCCGTTTCAATGTTAGTGCAACTGCGCGAAACTGCCGAATATCAAAACCAATTATCCGCCTTTCATCAAAAAATCGGGGAGTTGTGCGATCGCCACAGCAAAAAAACCGCTTTAATAAAACGTATTCAGACAGCCAAATTGAGGTTTTAATATTCAATCCGGTTAAAGAGTCAAAATTAAGAACCCCAGTTTTTGATATATAGCAACCGCCAAAGCCGAATTTAACACCATATCCATTCTGAAAAAAATAAGCCCCTCTCCCGTGGGAGAGGGGTTTGGGGTGAGGGCTGACTCCAAATTAAAACGTCCTAACTGGCTTGCTTACTGCTTATCAGCCTTTAAAGTAATGAGTTTCCGAAAACTGGCTTATCCCGAACTGACATTAAATAGGCTTGTGATGATTTAACGTTCGCGCTCACCGGACGCAGATAACCTTTGCAACTAACCGACCATATTTTCGGGATGAGGTTCTCGCAGAGGCTAGGATAATTTATGGGGAAAACTGATGCTGTGCGCTTACAACACATGATTGATGCAGCGCCAAAGATTGTCACTTTTGTCGAAGGACGTAATAGAAAAGACCTTGACCAAGATGAAATGTTATCTTTAGCAGTTGTTCGTTTGTTAGAAATATTAGGAGAAGCAGCTAAAAATGTTTCTGAAGCAACCACTACTAAAGCTTCTAGTATTCCTTGGCGACAAATTTGTGGGACTCGCGATCGCTTGATTCACGCTTATTTTGAGGTTAATCTTGATATTGTCTGGGAAATTGCGACTAAAGATTTACCGCCTATTATTCCTCAACTTAAAGTATTACTCGATGAGGTCGAAGGTGACGGACTAAAATCATGAGGGCGCGTTTTTGTGTTTATATTGACTGCATTTTGGTTGGGCTAGAACCCTGGTTTTTTGAAAAAACCGGGGTTCTGGATACAGCAACAGGTGAGATTTGCATTGAGTATCTCACAAGGATTCAACTATAGTAAAGTCAAGCCCCACTCAAAAAGAGCATGACTTATTCTCTGACTTCCCTTTCCCTGGATGACTTTTTAAATCAAGCGTCGATTGAAGCTTCACCTGCTTGGGAATTGATTGCGGGGAAAGCAATACAAAAACCAATGCCAACTTTGTTTCACTCGCGATTGCAACGTAACTTAGTGAATGCGATTAATGCTGCTACCACGGAGTTTGAAGCGATACAGGAACTCCGGTGTGTTGTTCCTCCTTATTCCCCTGTTCCTGATATTGCCATTATTGCGCGTCACCGTCTCAGCGAAGAAGATGGGCCTTTTGTGGGGACTCCTGACTGGCTGATTGAAATTCGTTCCCCCGACCAAGGTACATTGGAGTTACAAAACAAGATTCTGCATTGTCTGAGTTGTGGGATGCAACTGGCGTGGTTGGTAGATTTCAGCCGTCAGCAAGTGTGGGTTTGGCAAGGGGAGGATTTACCCTTGGTTTATGGGAATGCAGAGATACTGCCAAGTTTGGGGATTTTGCCGGAGTTGACGGTGGCGGCGGTGATGGCGATGACAGGGCGTTAGTTTGAGAGATGATGTATTCTGGGGGAATCGGTAAAGTACTGTCGATCTTAATACACCCCATGACTTGAGTCGCTATTTTCGGGATGAGGTACTTGCAGAGGCTAGGGTGATTTACGGCGAAAACTGATGCTAGGTCATGTAAAATGGTACTTATTTTATAGTTCTATTTTTTGTATGGTTAAATTCTTTCTGCAAAATAACAAAAATAATACATTAATACATTATTTATTAAAAAAAGCTACTAAACATCAAAAATATAAACTATTTTTTGTAACTTGTTATTTTTCTCTTGATGCTGGCTCGAAAATAATCAAGAGTCTATTAGATAAAAATATCTCTATTTCCGAAATAGACTTTATTTTGGATAAAGGACAAGTGTTAGATATAGGAAAAGAGTCTTTACAAAAATGGAGAGATGAGATAAGTATCTCTTGCTCTGTAAACTTACAAATATTTTATGTAAATCAATCTGCATTATTTCATCCCAAAATTTATGCCTTACTAGAAATAAATGCTAATAACAATGTTTTATCTGGTTCACTCGTCTTTTCCTCAGCTAATTTTACCAACAAAGGATTAATTGATGATAATATTGAATTTTTTATTGCTACTTCGTCTCTCCCGGTACTTTCAAAATTCAAAAGAGAGTTGGATGATTTAAATATTATAAATATTGACTGTTTAGAACATGATTTTTCGTTTGATATAAATAATGAGAATTTTCAAGATAATAACGAAAAGAATCAACAAGAAACACTTTTTCGGTTTAATTTATTAAATAGAGGAAGATTTTTACATAACTGGAAAACAAATTCTAGTAACTATAATTTGAAGGAAAATCTACGAATTACTTTTGAATCTGCCAGCGATTGGCAAATTGATTCAATAAATGAAGATTTAGAAAGAAGTGGATTTGATATTTCACAAGCTAAAACAATTAGTAAAGTTTATTTTGAATTAGATGAATATATAAAAAGAATTGATAAACAATCTAAATGTTATGATTTTCAAAAAACACCAGGTATAATCACTTTTTTGGGGCGTTGGATACCAGTCAAAAGAACTGGACAAATATACCTTGATCTTGATATAGATAATTTTGACTATTTTTCTCAAGACCTCCTGCAATACTTACAGTCTGAAATACAATCAGCATTTAAAAGTATAGAAAAGGATTACAGAGAATTTATAGCTACTGGAAAACTTCGCGTAAAAAGCAAATACGTTAAAAATATAGAAACCTTCAAAGTTTACTTAGTTCTAAAAATATTAAAGCTTTTCGATTCTAGTTTTGGACTTGTCGAAGATAAGTTATTTGAAAATAAAAATGCGATGCAAAATGCGTTGAACGTACTAGATAGTATGAATCTAGAAAATATAAAAATGATTAGATTAAGACGAATATTTAGTCCACACTACTTTTTTGATCTTCCGTATGAACTCCAAGATACAGAAAACATTAATTTACTGTATGAATGCTTACTAGAGTCTTGCCATTCTTCACAAGATAATAAGAACAAAATAATAAAAGCTGTAAAAAATGCAGATAGAGATAAAGATTTATCTCATATTGATAAAGTTGCTGTAGAAGTTAACGAATAACGAGGACGTATTGCTTAACTCCTCTATCTAATCACGACCAACCATCCGAATCGGTAAAGCTGTATACTGCATACAAAATAGAAACTCTCTACAATTAAACCAAATATAAAATACGATCGCGCCCTTCATATTTAAAAAACAATGCTCATCACCCAACAGCCCGTATTCCGTAACTTTTGGTATCCCGTCGTTCCCCTCGAAATGCTCAAAAACCAGCAACCCTACTCCTTTACCCTGCTAGGGGAAGCGATTGTGGTGTGGTTGGACAAAGAAGGGAAACCCGCAGCCAGCAAGGATCGCTGCTGTCATCGTTCGGCTAAACTGTCCTTGGGGACGGTGGACGATGGCTGTATTGTGTGTCCTTATCACGGGTGGGAATTTGACGAGACGGGAGAATGTCAGAAAGTCCCGCAAATTAGCGACCAAAATAAGATTCCTAAAACCTATAAAATCCAGGCTTATCAATGCAGCGAACGGTATGGCTATGTGTGGGTGTGTATGGGGGAACCCTTGCAGCCGATACCAGAGATTCCCGAAGCTTATCAAGACGATTATCGCATTATCCCGGAGTTTTACGAACCCTGGAACTGTGCGGGATTGCGGGTGATGGAAAATGAAATGGATTTGGCGCATCCGACCTTTGTGCATACTACCACCTTTGGCAGCGAGGAACACCCGGTTCCCGATGCGCTGGATGTGAAGGAGACGGATTACGGGTTGAAAGTAATTGCGACGCTGGGGGTGGTGAATCCAGAGTTGCAGCAGAAAAACCTGAAAATGGAGAATAATGAAACGACGCGAACCCTCGATATTGATTGGTTTATGCCGTTTACTTGTTGTCTGCGGATTAACTATCCCAACGGTTTGACGCATACGGTGGTTAATACGATGACTCCCATTGAGGATGGGCGATCGCAAATGGTACAATTTTGTGTACGCAACGATACCGAAGCGGAGACGAAAGCCAGCGACGCGATCGCGTTTGACCGTCAGGTTACTTTAGAAGATAAGACCATCCTAGAAAGTACCGATTTTGACGTTCCTTTAGAGATTAAAGCCGAACAACATATAATGACAGACAAACCCGGAATTATTATGCGTCATCGCATCGCCGCTTTACTCAAAGCCCACGGAGAAACCGAAGTGCGACGAGTATATTCCTAAATTCTGCCATAACAAGCCGTGACTGAAGCCTCGCGATCGCGATTCCTTTTCCAAGCCCACATCTGATCTCCTAGAGAGAAATGCCACCATTCGCAATCGTGACGACAAAACCCGGCATTTCGCATAATCTCCGCCAACAACTGCCGATGAGCATCATATTTCTGGGCTTCTGGAGTCGTTGCTTCGGCATAATAATGGGGATGGGAAATCGGGGAAATTTCGTCAATCTCTCCCCCCATCTCCAGCCATTGCCCTTTCTGATCAATTAACGTCACATCCACCGCCGCTCCGGTACTATGAGGAGGAGGAGTTTCCGGGTTTTCACTGGGAACTGCCCAAAATTGATACACCTGCTGCCAAATCGCTGCTGCTTGGCTAGAATCAAGCTCTTTGGGGCTAAATCCTTGGGCTTGGCACACCTGAGCAAAGGTATAATCTACCATGTATTGCTGTACCGCGATCGGTCGGTAAGCATCAAAAATCAAAATCCCCCAGGTTGGTTGTTGTTGCTGAAGCTGACGTTGTGCCGTCCTCAACGCTTCTAAAACCTGCTCTCGTACATAATAAGGCGATCGCGTCCCATAACTAGCCCCCAACTTCACATAAGGATGGGGAGACATCACCTTAAATTCTGCTAAAGGAATCGCCACCAAGGGTTCGCCACATTCAACAATCGGAATATTGAGGTAAGGTTTGGTCATTTGTCGTTGGTTATTGGTTGTTGGTTGTTGGTAATTTCTCCCCCCTTTTCCTTGTCTTCCCACTCCTCCCCCTCCTCCCCCTCTTCCCACTCCTCCCCCTCTTGAAACGACTGCCGATTGCCGAGGAGCCGATTGCTGATTGCCCAAAACGCTGATGACTGATGACTGTTGGCTGTTAACTGTATCGGGTACAGGATCGTAGCCCCCTGGATGGAAAGGATGACAGCGACACAACCGTTGTACCGCGAGACGACTGCCTTGTAAGGTACCATGACGGGCGATCGCCTCAACTGCATATTCCGAGCAAGTGGGGTAAAAGCGACAAGCCGGGGGGAGTAGCGGTGAAATAAACTGTTTGTAGCCCTTGAGTAACCCAATCAATAAAACTTTCATTTTTGCCACCGAATCGCCTAAAGTAATACTTGTTACCTGCTGTGTCTTTATTATCTTCGATCTTTGTTTGATTCTGTCTTTGGGTTAGACTCACCAATTCCGTTTCCCCTAGCGATCGCGATTGTTGTCAGCTTTCTAGGGGGCGTTGTGTTCTTGGCTGAAACGGTAAATCGTTTGAGTGGCATTGGGGTAGAGTTTACCCGCAAAATCGTACATATTGGCACCGGGAATGTCATTTTACTGGCGTGGTGGTTCGGGATTCCCGCTTGGGTCGCGATCGCGGCTTCAGCCATTGCCAGTCTAATTGCCATTGTTTCCTATTTTCTGCCAATTTTACCCAGTATTAACAGCGTGGGTCGCCAAAGCCTCGGTACATTCTTTTATGCTCTTAGTATTGGTGTCTTAGTCGGAGTTTTTTGGCCCCTGGGTCAACCCCAATATGCCGCTATTGGGATTTTAGTCATGGCTTGGGGAGATGGCCTCGCGGCCCTAATCGGTCAAAACTTCGGAACCCATCGTTATTCGGTCTTAGGAAGCCAGAAAAGTTGGGAAGGTACAATCACCATGGCCTTAGTGAGTTTTACCGTCACCCTGGCGATTTTAACTATCGTACAAAACGATCTCATTCACAATAGTTTAATCGCGATCGCCGTCGCGATCGCCGCCGCGAGTTTAGAAACCTTTTCTCGACTCGGTATCGACAACCTCTCTGTACCATTAGGGAGTGCCTTGTTATGCTGGTGGCTCGACCACCTCCTCTTGTAACCACCCACTTAACAACAAACGAACTTTAAAGAACAACCACATCACGCTCCAGGGGAAGCTAATTCAGTGTTTGCGATCTCGATCAAACAAGAGCAATATCAAACCTACATTCTCTCGGATCAAAAAGCCCATTCTCGCATTGAAGTCGTTCCCGAACGCGGCGGCATTATCACCCATTGGCGCATCCAAGGTCAAAATATCCTGTATCTTGACGAAGAACGGTTTGCAGACCCCAGTTTGAGCATTCGGGGGGGCATTCCCATCTTGTTTCCCATTTGCGGCAACTTACCCGGAAATACCTACACCCACGACAATCAAGAATACACCCTCAAGCAACATGGTTTTGCCCGGGATTTACCTTGGCAAGTCATCGACAGTAGTACCGAAGGGGTGGCTCGCTTGCGGTTGCGCTTGTCCAGTAATGCCAAAACCCTAGCCGTTTATCCCTTTGAGTTTCAACTCAACTTCACCTACGAACTCCAGGGCAATCACCTCACCCTGCGTCAAGAGTATATTAATCAAAGCGATCGCGTCATGCCCTTTTCAACGGGGCTACATCCTTATTTTTGGGTCGCTGACAAAACCCGACTCGAATTTGATCTTCCGGCTTCCCATAGCCAAGATCAAAACACCCAAGAAATTCATCCCTTTGACGGCACTTTTGATTTTGACCAAGAAGAAATTGATGTAGCCTTGCGTCCAGTCGCGGCTCATCAAGCCAGCATGAGCAATCATCGCCGCAATTTTAAAATTACTCTCAATTATTGCGATCGCTACTCAACTTTAGTCTTTTGGACAGTACAGGGCAAAGACTACGCCTGTCTCGAACCCTGGAGCGCCCCCCGCAACGCCCTCAACACTGGCGAAAACCTCCTCTATCTCGAACCCGGCCAAAGTTGTGAAACCCATGTCACCCTCAGCTTAAGCTACTTATAATCCCCCAAAATTTAAGAAAAGCCCTCGCAAACCTTGACAAAATTCCCAAGCCTTGTGCTATATTAGTAAACCGTGCGAGTCAAAACAAAAAACGCACTTGGGTCGCTAGCTCAACGGTAGAGTACTCGGCTTTTAACCGATTGGTTCTGGGTTCGAATCCCAGGCGACCCATAAATTAAGAAGATGAAATATTTGCAAAACTTAAACTGTGGTTATCAAAGCCGCAGTTTTTTTAAAGAATATTGACAATCGATACTTTCTAATTAACCCCGCTTTCCCTTGCTTTCACGACCTTAACCCAACCCCCCACAAACCCGAAAATTTGTGAAGGAGCAAAAATGTTTCGTAAAATGTTGAAATTTATCTTAAGATTGAGAAAAGATTAATTGCTTTTTGGTAATAACTGCCAAACGACTCGCTAAAAATATAGATTAGGAGGATATTATATGGCGCTCGTACCTATGCGGCTGCTTTTAGATCACGCGGCTGAGAATGATTACGGGATTCCGGCGTACAACGTCAACAACATGGAGCAAATCCTGGCCATCATGCAGGCGGCGGATGAATCCAATAGCCCCGTGATTCTACAGGCTTCTCGCGGCGCTCGTAAATATGCGGGTGAAATCTTCTTACGCAACTTGATTCAAGCCGCAGTTGAAACCTATCCTCATATTCCCATTGCCATGCACCAAGACCACGGCAATGCTCCCTCGACTTGCTACACCGCCATGCGACATGGCTTCACTAGCGTCATGATGGATGGTTCTTTAGAAGAAGACGCAAAAAGCCCCGCCAGCTTCGACTACAACGTAGCTGTCACCGCCGAAGTCGTCAAAGTCGCTCACTCCATTGGCGTTAGCGTCGAAGGTGAACTCGGTTGCTTGGGTTCTCTCGAAACCGGAAAAGGCGATAAAGAAGACGGCCACGGCTTTGAAGGAACTTTATCCCGCGAACAACTTTTAACCGACCCGGACGAAGCGGTTGAGTTCGTCGAACGCACTCAAGTTGATGCCCTTGCTGTTGCTATCGGCACCAGCCACGGCGCTTACAAATTCACCCGCAAACCGACGGGCGAAATCTTGGCCATCAGCCGCATTGAAGAAATCCACAACCGTCTGCCCAACACCCACTTGGTCATGCACGGTTCTTCTTCGGTTCCCCAAGACTTGATTGCCATCATCAACGAATACGGCGGCGAAATTCCTGAAACCTACGGCGTACCCGTCGAAGAAATCCAAAAAGGAATCAAGAGTGGTGTTCGCAAAGTCAACATCGACACCGACAACCGCTTGGCCATCACCGCAGCAATTCGTAAAGCGGCAGCAGCCGATCCGAAAAACTTCGATCCTCGCCACTTTATGAAGCCTTCGATTGCGATGATGAAAGAAGTTTGTGCGAATCGCTATCAAAGCTTCGGTACTGCGGGTAATGCCAGCAGCATCAAGCAAGTCACCTTAGACGAATACGCGGCTAAATATGCCAAAGGTGAACTCGCGGCGAAAACCAAGTCTCAAGTTTCCGTCTAGGTTCTAAACGACAAGAGAATATTGTTCATCTGGGCTTTATTGTCTTGACGTAAGGGGTAGCTTTTTGGGCTACTCCTTTTTTGGTTGTTGGTTATTGGTTGTTGGTTGTTGGTTGTTGGTTGTTGGTTGTTGGTTATTGGTTATTGGTTGTTGGTTGTTGGTTGTTGGTTATTGGTTGTTGGTTGTTGGTTATTGGTTATTGGTTATTGGTTATTGGGCGGGGAAAAGAGCGCCCCTACAAGCCGATTGCCCAAAAACTCTCCAGAAACTTAATTTTACTTCTTCGGGCTGTAATGCAGTCTATCTATAGCTTTGAGCTGATTTTTAAGGGCAACTTCAAGGCTAAGTTTCTGACCGTCTTTCTGGGGAAAATCCATCCCATCCAAAGTGAAAAACAAACAACAAACAACAAACAACAGAAAACCAGTCAATCATTGGAAAAACGTTCCCCTTAGATGCTGATGACTCTCTTTGAAACGTTAATTTTACTTTTTGAGCCTGAAACCTTAGTATAGTCTGGCGTTGAGCCTTTTTATAGAGTCTACCCTCTAGCAAGAAGTTTCTGACCCCCTTTGGAGGGGCTTGCATCCCACCTCCCCCCCGACTGCCGATTGCCGATTGCCGATTGCCCCTGATTAGGCTGATAACTGATAACTGATGACTGAAAATCACCATCGCGGCTGACTTGCGAGAAGCTCGGCGGCGGCTTCGGCGGGGAGGGGTTTGGCAAAGTAATAACCTTGGCCGTAGGCGCAGTTGAGGCGGCGGAGTTGTTCGAGTTGTTGGGGGGTTTCGATGCCTTCGGCGATCGCGCTCATTTTCATTTCGCGAGCGATGCTTAAAATCGCCGGGATCAAGCCGGAACTCTGGGGCGTACCATCTAAGCCATCAACGAAGGAACGATCGATTTTAAGGCTATCTACGGGAAAGGAGTGCAGATAACTCAAGGAAGAATAGCCGGTACCAAAGTCATCGATACTGAGTTGAATGGCGCGATCGCGAAATTGTTGGAGCATCAGCGATGCCGATTCGGAGTTTTCCATAATCGCGCTTTCGGTGATTTCCAGTTTCAAACAGTGGGGCGACAATTGGGTTTGAGCGAGAATGTCATCGATTTGATGCACTAAATCCGGTTGGGCAAACTGAAGGGTGGATAAATTGACGCTGACGTTGAGAGTTTCGTCGGCAATGCCTTGGCGTTGTAAGGTGGCTAAGTCTTCACAGGCTTGTTTTAAAATGGCGCGACCAATCAGATTAATAATTCCCGTTTCTTCTGCCAGGGGAATAAACATCCCTGGAGAAATAAAACCTTTTTGGGGGTCGATCCAACGAGCGAGGGCTTCAAAACCAATGATTTTCCCGGTGTCGAGGCTGACAATGGGCTGATAAAAAGGCACAATGAGATTTTGGGCGATCGCGTGTTGCAGATCGGTTTCAAGTTGTAGCCGTTGCACCATTACTTGGTGCATTTTGGGTTCAAAAATGTAATATTGTCCTTTCCCCAGGGCTTTTGCCCGATACATGGCGGTGTCGGCATCTCGAACTAAATCTTCGGGATATTGATAAGTTTCATCCCCTATGACAATACCAATACTGGCATTGAGGAAAATTTCTCGTCGTCGAATCGTAAAGGGGGAATCCAGGGATTTAAAAATATTATGGACTACCGCGATCGCGTCTTGAATCTTGGCAATATCGGGCATTAAAATGACAAATTCATCGCCCCCCCACCGGGCCAAAGTATCTCCAGGCCGAAGACATTGCTCTAATCGTCGAGCTAAGGCCACTAACAACTCATCCCCGGCTAAATGGGAAAGGGAATTATTCACCACCCGAAAGCGATCGCAATCGAGAAACAGTACGCCAAACTTCGGCGTAGACGCACATCGTTCGGGCTGCAATAATTCATTCAGTCGCTCTTGTAACAAAACCCGATTGGGCAATCCGGTTAAACTATCGTGCAGCGCTAATTTTCGCAGTTCAATGTTGACCGTTTCTAACTGTTGGGTGCGTTGGTAAACCCGTTGCTCTAGGTCTTCGTTGAGTTGACAGATTTGTAAATGGGCATCCCGGAGAGCAAGATGATTTTTCACCCGCACCAAAACTTCTTCAAACTGGAACGGTTTGGGAATGTAATCGACTCCCCCCACTTCAAAAGCTTTAACCTTATCAAAAACTTCATTGAGCGCACTCAAAAAAATAACGGGAATTGAAGCGGTTTTGGGATCGGCTTTCAAGGCTTTACAGACTTCATAGCCATTGAGGTCGGGCATCATAATATCGAGCAAAATCAAATCTGGGGGAACCACTCCCACCGCCATCAAGGCCATTTTGCCGTTGATCGCTTGCCGGACATTGTAGCCATGACCGAGAAGCATATTCGATAGTAGTCGTAGATTGACAGGAGTATCGTCCACAATCAGGATATCTCCTGCCAAGTTATTTTCATTTCCTGGTAAATTCTCAGATGACATGGAAGGCAGTCCACCTCAAGGAGGTTCTAGGAATTAAGTTTAGCCATTTCCATTACGATATCAAATCGGAAGTCTTCTGTGAGGTTACGAAGGATTGCAGCGAGGGAAGCTTGGTCGGGGGGTAACTCGGTTAACAGTTGATGAATGAAGCGTTCGCTGCATTGAGCCGCCGCGTGTTCGAGTTGTTTTACCCAAGTTTCCGGCAGGGTTTGCAGTTGCGATCGCACCTCATCGAGATTTTCGAGGTCGTAGGAATCGGCAGGGGTTGATTTTGTTGAGTCTGAGGCATCTGGGGAGGGTTGGGGCGGCTCGGTTGTTCCTGAGTAGTGGTGCAGCACCTCAAACAAGGCTTTAGTTTGCAAAGGTTTACACAAAAAGTCATCGCACCCGGCTTTAAAAATTTCTTGCCGTTGTTGTTCAAAAACATTGGCCGTGAGGGCGATAATAATGGTGTTTTGACTGCGAGGATTGGCTTTGATGCGCCGGGTGGCTTCGCAACCATCCATCACGGGCATTTGCATATCCATCAAAATGATGTGGGGCTGCCATGTTTCCCAGAGGGTAACGGCCTCGCTGCCGTTGGTGGCTTCGCAAGTTTCAAATCCTAACGAGTTGAGCAATTCTACTAATAACAAACGATTGGTGGCTCGGTCTTCGACAATTAAAATGCGATCGCCTTTGGGGGTCGGCGTTAAGGAAGGCACTGAGGACTGAGAGGGTTTTGGCGGTGATGCGGTTGAGGGTTTCAAAACTTCGACGGGTAAGGTAACAGTAAAGGTGCTACCTTGACCCAAAACCGACTCAAGTTGAATTTCACCGCCGAGCAAGCGGGCAAATTTTTGGCCGATCGGTAGACCTAACCCCGTTCCTTCGCTCGATTCTACCCCTAATTGGGTTTGGGTAAAGGGTTGAAACAAGATTTCTTGTTCTTCGGGGGCAATACCGGGGCCGGTGTCTTGGACAGCGAAGGTGAGTTGAGGGGATGGGGTCGCTGGGTTGTAACCGACTTTGAGGCTAACTTCTCCCGTTTCGGTAAATTTAAGAGCGTTGCTTAATAGATTAATCAAAATTTGGCGCAGTTTGCTTTGGTCGATGCGGATGAATTGCGGGACTTGGGGTGAGATCGTAAAGTTTAACCGCAGTTGTTTGGATTCGGCTTTGAGCCGCAGCATTTGTTCGAGGCTGTCGAGTAAGTTGTAGAGGTCGCAGCGTTCGGGAGATAAGGCAATACGTCCGGCTTCAATTTTCGACATGGTAAGCACATCGTTAATCAAGCTTAAAAGATGTTCGCCACTGCGGTTGACAATATCGAGATGGCGCAGGTTATCCTGCGATAAGGTGCGATCGCATTGCATCAGTTGGCTAAAGCCGAGAATCGCATTGAGGGGGGTGCGAAGTTCGTGGCTCATATTGGCTAAAAATTCGCTTTTGGCTTGGTTGGCCGCATCGGCTTTTTCTTTGGCTTGTTTGAGTTCGATGGCTTGTTGTTGGGTTTGGGCGAATAATTCGGCTTGTTGCACTGCAACTCCTAGTTGTGACCCCACTTGGGTTAAAATTTTGATTTCGGCATCTTTCCAATAACGAGGACTGGCGTTTTGATAAGCCGCGAGTAGGCCCCACAGTTTGTTACCGCAGAAAATTGGCACGATAATATAGGCTTGGGCTTGTAAGCGTTTGAGTAATTCGAGGTAACATTCGTCAAAGTCGGCTTTAAAGACATCATTGACGCAGCGATAGCTTTTACCGTGGCGACGAATATTTCCTTTGTTGCTTTGTAAAAAGGTATCAGACACAAAGCATTCATCGCTTTTGAGTTCAAGGGTTTGACAGTCGTATTGAGAAACGGCGGTTTGTTGGAGGTAGCGATCGCGGATTTGTTTGTCGAGTATCGGTTGCCATTCGGGGGTCGTGGCTTCGGCCACAAAAACACCACTCCAATCGGGATTAAAGCGATACATCAAGATGCGATCGCAATCTAAGGCATCTCGTAGTTCTTCGGCGGTATCGTTAAAGATGGTTTTGAGGTCGAGAGAAGCCCTCATCCTCTGAATTACCCGCGCAATGGTGCGTTCTCGTTCCATGTTCTCTTGAATCGCTATTTCTGCTTTTTTACGTTGGGTAATATCAGTTTGCGAACCCACTAAGCGTAAGGGCTGTTGATTTTCGTTTCGCAATACCATCCCTCGACACAATAACCAACGCCATTGACCGTCTTTGTGTAAGGCTCTAAATTCGATTTCTAAAGAAGATGAACGACCCGCGATATAAGTGTCTATGGTATCTAAGACCCCTTCGCGCTCGTCAGGGTGCAGTAGTTCGGCAAAAACTTCGATGCGATCGCGCAATTCTTCGGGTTTATAACCCAACATCGTTTTCCAGCAGGGCGAGTAATAGGCGTTACCGGTTTGCAAGTCCCAATCCCATATCCCATCATTAACCCCTTCCACGGCCAGGGTAAACCGTTCCTCGCTTTGGCGACGAGCGATTTCTGCTTCTTTTTGGCGGGTAATATCGCTACAGGTACAAACAACGCGATCGATGGTTTTATCTTTTTTAAAAGAGGATTCTGTACCTACCTTAAGCCATCGTCGGGAAGCGCTGGGTTCACGATTATTTACGCCAATTGTGACGTTATAAACGGTTTGTGCTTTCCTCTCAGCTTGCTGTATGGGTAAATCTTGCATCGATAGGGGTTTGCCAATTTCTCGAACTATAAGCCAGTTTAAACTAAAGGTTTATGGGGCTTCATCTGTCTCCAGATTGAAGAGTTTGATGGCTAATTGATAACAAGCGAGAATATTGGCATTTTCATCCAAAAGAACTATGCCTGCATGAATATGATTAACCAATTCCTCAAAATCTGTGAGAGGAAAAATGGAGAATTTCGTCTAAGTTTGGCGGTTATATTGGCTTTTTGTTTCTATCGCTTGAAAAAGAAGGCTAAAGCTAACTAATCCTTGAATAATATCAAATCCGAAAAAATCACCCCTGTTTGAGAACTCCTGGTTTGGGAACCTGCTTACACAGTCAAGTTAAAATTTCAAGCTAGAAACCGGGGTTCTTAATCCCCACTCAACAAACGGATTTGATCTAAATATAGCAATCCGAAAAAAAGAGAAAGCAGGCGATCGCATCATTATTAGTAAATTTAAACGCGATCGCGCAACTCAATCAAGAGCTTTTCCACATCTTCCTTGAGAAAAATGGTCATACGACCGCTAATCGGGTTTCCTTCGGGAGTATATGCCACTTCTAGCCAATAAGCAAAGCGTTTCCCGGTGCGAAGTTCCCCGTATTGATCCGCGAGTCCCGGTTGGTCGAGACGACGGGAGAGTTCAATGGTTTCCGGGTTGGGATACGCGAAAATGGTTTGGGCCAGTTGATAATCTTGGAAAATATCGAGGCCGTAAATGTCCCGCAAGTATTCCTCTAGAAGTACCGGAGGGACACCGTTAATTTGGTCGTAGACGCTAAAGTGTTCGCTGCGAATTTCACCCCGATTGCTAGGGACGGTAATGCGTCCTGGGGGCAATACCGACGCTTGGAAGGTAAAGCGCATGGCCGGGGTGTCCCTTTTGCGGACAATGGTGGTTTCCCCCGCTTCGGGTCTGAGGACGGGGTGGGCTTGTATCCAGGATAAAACTTGTTCGGTACTTTCTCCGGGGAGGGCTTGTGCGGGGGATGCAATTAAAAGGGCGATCGCGATGTATTTGAGCATAATTAATAATTAACAATTTACAATTAACAATTAACAATTAACAATTAACAATTAACAATTAACAATTAACAATTAACAATTAACAATTAACAATTAACAATTAACAATTTACAATTAATAGTTTT
>KB904821.1:4689487-4714539 GCA_000380225.1 filamentous cyanobacterium ESFC-1 | reverse complement strand
CCAATGACCAATGACCAACAACCAACAACTAAATTTCAGACCATAGCGGTGAAAGAATCCCCCAAGCTTGACTAACTTTTCCTTGCATTAAAGCACTTAATCCTGCTAATGCCTTAAATTCTAGCAAATCGGGACGACGGGCTAAGGCCGGTTTTAAGGCGATTTCGGCGGCGTGGGGTTGTCCGGTATAAAGGTAAACAAAAGCGAGATAAGCGTGAGCAAAAGGGTTTTCGGGGTCAAGTTGAGTTACGGTTTGCAACGCCGCGATCGCGCCCCCAGCATCTTCTTGTAAAATTTGAGTAAAAGCGAGGGCGTAGGCTGCGTCGGTATTTTTGGGATTTTGTTGCAAGCGGTATCTTAGGGCAACTTCCCCTTGCTTGACGTAATCTTGTACGGGGTCATATTGATTAATGCGCCCAATCTCATCAAAAACGGGGGTTAGGGCTTCAATGCCTTGAGGGAGTTGGGCCGCGAGTTGGCGTAGTTGAGTCACTAAATCCACTTCAGGAGCCGCCACAGCCGGGGCATCAGGGGCAATGGTTACGGTTACGTCTCCCACCTCAAGGGGGTAGGTTTCCCCGGTTTCTCGGTTCAAATAAGTGGCTTCTAGGGCATACTGACCGGGGGGTAGGTCAGCCGGGGGCAGGGTGGCGACTTGTTCGCGAATTTTGGCGCTGCCGGAAAGTTTACCATATAATCGCCCATTTCCCAGGCCGCGATCGTGCCACCATTGGGCGTTAGGATGTGCTGTAGACTGCCAGGTTAGTAGCATAACTCCCGCTTGCAAGTCGTCCCAGTTTCCCGTCCATTCGTAAGTCACGGGGAGGGGTTGGCCGGGGGGCGCGATGTCGGGGATAATGACGGTGTTGAGTTGGACGCGATCGCTTTGGATTTGAGTCGCTTCCACTTGAATCGGTGCATTGGTGCGATGATACAGTTTCAGCAGGCTATTGTCGGGTAACTCCCAAGTGCGATACAGGGTTAAGTCTGCGTCACTTTCGAGACGTTGAATCATCTGGGTTTGAATTTCCCCGACTGCACCGAGGTTTCCGGTTTTGGTAATATACCAATCAAGCGATCGCGCATCTTGAATTAAATTGCGCTCTCTTACCCCCACTTCTCGCCCATACACTTGAAAATCTGCCAGTGCGCCGTAATAATTAAAGTTATTGTGGTTTAGCTGTCCCGTACTCGGCATTACGCCCACATTCGCTCGTAGATGGGGGGTTGCCTTAGTAATCGCTGCTACAACTTCTGGGTGAGGATACGCAGACTGCTGGTAGGGATAAAAGGGGGTTGCAACTCCCCAAGTTATTCCCACCGGAAATAAATTCACCAGCATCAAAAAGCTGACTACAGCAACTATTCCCCAACGTACAATCCGCCATTTTTGCGGCCAAAGGGTTAAGCCCCAAGCGAGTACAATAGCTAACATGGGGAAAGCTGGCATGATGTAGCGGATGTCTTTATTGGCGAATATTGTGGCGATAATGTAAGCGGGTAAAAGGTAGATGGCAATATAGCCCCATTTCCCCCCAGAAACCTCCGCTTTACGCCAACAGTATAGCAATATACCCCCCACCGCCACGACAATTAAAGGTAGAGTAAAAGTGTCTGCCAGTCTAGCGGGATAATACCACCAACCCGCGAGAGTTTGCCAG
Organism: filamentous cyanobacterium ESFC-1; assembly: GCA_000380225.1. Classification (GTDB taxonomy): domain Bacteria; phylum Cyanobacteriota; class Cyanobacteriia; order Cyanobacteriales; family Spirulinaceae; genus Jaaginema. The sequence continues at coordinate 4,712,878 of KB904821.1, read as the reverse complement.
GTGGGATCGCCTTCTTTTGCACCGGCTTGGACAATTCCCTGTTGATAATTACCAATCACATAAATCCAGTTGGTGCTATACCACGGAATTAAGATAATTCCTGCCAGGATAAAGGCAATTATAGCCTGAGCAATTCGTCTCCAGCGACGGCGAATTAGATTATGTCCGTTGAGAATAATTAAGGGGAAGAATAAAAAGAATAATGCCCCTTGTTTAATCATAAAAGCACAACCGAGACAAATACCCCAAACGATTGCCCATTGCCATTGTTTTTGCGGGGTTTTCGCTTCTTGCCAAAAGACTAAACTGGCAAACGCTGCGATAACAATTGTAGTGAGGGGATAATCTAGTAAAAATTGCAATGGGTAGCGATATAATCCGGGGATAATTAAGACAATGATCCCGGCAAATAAGCCCACGGGACGCTCAAACAAAAAGTTGCCGAGATGATAAACGGTAATCACTAAAATAGCGCTAAAAAGGGGCATTAACCACAAGGCTTGGTCTTCTCCGCGGCCAAAAATGCCTTGAATCCCTGCCCCTAGGATATAAGTTAAAGGGGGGTTTTTACTCGACAACATCCACAAATTTTGCCACCATTCCCCAGAGAGGAAAGCCGGGTTTTGTAAAGCCTGAAAATAGTTAAGTGTCCCGGTGAGGTGATGAGTTTGATCCCAAGCGGGAATAGCGCGATCGAGATGAATCCACAGACGATCGCGTACAATACTAAGACACCATAAACTCACCAGAATGATTATATCGGCTTGTTGGCTTTTGAGAGGATTCTTTAATGTCTTCAAGAGATCGATCGGTTTTGAATCATTTTAATATGACGTATGCCAGCTTCGAGAAATTCCTCTCCCACTGGCTCGAATCCTAGTTTAAGATAAAAGGGTTTAATATAGGTTTGGGCATTGAGGACGATTTGAGTATAAGCGCGATCGCGAGCAAATTCTATCGCATTTTGCATTAAGGCGGTGGCAACTCCTTGCTTTCTCGCGGTTTGTATTACCGCTAGTCGCTCAATTTTCAGGGTGTGACGATCTAATTCTCGTAGTCGGGCTGTCCCCACTGCTTCCCCATTTTGATACGCGATTAAATGTTCGCATTGTTTATCTTTGCCATCAAATTCTAGCTCGGCTGAAACCCCTTGCTCAATTTGAAAAACCAGATAGCGGATTTTTTCAATGTTGGGGTCATCTTGATAACAAAGGCGACGAATCGTTAAGCTAGACATTTATGCTAAAAAGCTCTCAAAACTGGAGAAATATGAAAATTTATTATGCTAAAATCAAGCAAAATCCGCGATCGCGGACTTTAGCGCAACTTTCTTTCAATTATGAGCTGTTATCCCTTCACAAGTCAAGGTTTTTGATTGCATAGCAATTCTTGATACAACCTAAAAGTATAAAGGAATTTAGGCGCGATCGCCTCATTCTCAATTGATCGCTGGACTAAGTTTTAATAAACCGATAAGGTTTCAGTTACCCATGACTCAAAAACTAGAATCAACTTTTTTTAATTGGAAGTCTCAACCCGGAACAACTTTGTCTCCTGAAGACAATCCCAGTCTCGATCTAGTTCAGACTATTCAAGTTAGTTTACTCAAATATCTTTCAATTTTAGTGAGTATTGCTATTCCCTGTCTTTGGATTGCCGATCTGCAAGCGTATGAGCAGATCAATCCAATTGACAAAATAGGTTATATTTGCGATCTCTTTGCTTATGGCTTGGCCTTTATTTTGTTAACCATCTCCCCTAAATATTATCAAGTCTCGGTATTATTAACTTTAGGGATGTTTACAATTTATTTTGGATTTTTGGCTCAGAGTATTATTTGGGAATACGAACCTTCAATAAATTCTTATGATATCGGAAGTTTTATGCAGTGGGTTCCTTTGATTTATATTACTTACTTTGTCTTTTTAAGAGTTGATTATTCTACGAATTTCGCGATCGCGTTTTATCTATCTATCTTCATTTCGTTTTTACTCCGGGCTGGATTAAATTGGCCAGAAATACAACAAAATCCTTTGTTTCCCTACTTTTTACAAATATTAGTCTGTCATCCCGTCTATATTTGGATTTTAACTTGTGTTCGTAAGATTCAAAAGGCCTATACCACCTCTCAATTACAACTGGAATTAGCTCAAAAACTTGCTGCTACCGATGTCTTGACTCAAATTGCCAATCGACGTAGTATTATGACAGTATTAGAGCAGGCGATCGCGATAGATCGACAAGCTAATACACCCACCGCCGTTTGCTTGCTTGATTTAGATTATTTCAAGTCGATTAACGATACTTACGGTCACGATATTGGCGATTTAGTCTTAGTTGAAATTGCTCAATTAATACAAAATAATATCCGTTTGAGTGATACTGTGGGACGGTGGGGAGGAGAAGAATTTATAATTGTATTACCCTCCACTCCAGCCCCAACAGCCCAAGCATTAATGGAGCAATTGCGGCTTAAAATCGCCCATCATCCAATTGAAAAAGTGCAGCGAGTGACAGCCTCATTGGGGTTAGCTGTTACTCTCCCCAATGAGGCAATTAATTCGGTTATTAATCGCGCTGATTCAGCTTTATATGAAGCTAAGAAATCCGGGCGAAATCAAGTTAAGCTTAACGAAAAAACTCTAAGATAAATAGTATTCTATGGCTTTTTTCTCAATTTAATATTATGTCAAATTCTCATTAAATGAATATTAAGATTCTAAACTACCGTGTTAGCAAATTGAAAATCGAGAGCAATAAAGCTGCACTGTTTAAAAAGATTGGCTTTCAACATCCAAATTTTGAAACAAAACCAACAAATATATTAATTTAAGTAACTAATTTCATTTTGTTATTTAAAAAACCTAAAGATTGCGAGCCAGTAAAATTTATAATGATAAAGTAAAAAAGAGATTTTACACTTAATTAATGTTATGAGTGATTGTTGCCAAAATAAAGGCTGTGAACTCGAAAAACTCCAAAAACAACAATCTCATGTTCTCTGGATTGTTTTAGTTATCAACGCCGTTATGTTTTTTGTCGAGTTTAGTGCTGGATTGTGGGCTAATTCCTTGTCCCTCACGGGGGATTCTCTCGATATGCTAGGGGATGCTTTGGTGTATGGGACTAGCTTATATGTTATTACACGCGGTCGCAAAGCCCAAGCGAAAACGGCCTTACTCAAAAGCGGTATTATGTTTCTTTCTGCGATCGCGGTGTTTGCGAGAGCTTTTTATCAATTATGGGCGGGAGTTGTACCAGAAGTCAAGTTAATGAGTCTTGTGGGTGTTTTGGTTTTAGTCGCAAATTTAACTTGTCTTTTCTTGTTGTCTCGTCATCGGGAAGACAACTTAAATATGTCTTCGGTGTGGCTATGTTCGCGTAATGATATTATTGCTAATGTTTCGGTTTTAATCGCTGCGGGTATTGTAGCCTTTACCCACTCATTAATTCCCGATTTAGTAGTCGGCTTACTCATTACATTTGTCTTTGCTAAATCTGCGAGTAAAGTCCTTTCTCAATCGTTACGGGAGTTAAACGCTTGACTTGGCCTAAACTTATCCAAAAGTTACCCCAAAGTCGAGTATTGAGACACCTCATTCCATTTTCAATTATTTAAGCCCCTCTACTGGGGGAGAGGGGTTAGGGATGAGCGGAAAAAGCCCGATTAATAACAGGATTTTTTACCCCATTAAAGCTTCAATCTCTGTGGCTTGACTCGGTAAATCTGGTGTTAAAACTTCGCTTCCCGTTTCAGTCACCAAAACATCATCTTCGATGCGAATACCGCGCACATCCGCAAACTTTTCTAAGCCTTCCCAATCCACACAATCTTGATATTTTTCGCGAAATTCAGTATTATTTAAAATACCGGGAACTTGATAAAAACCCGGCTCAATCGTCACAATCATTCCCGGTTGTAAAACCCGGTCTAAACGCAAATATTGAAAACCGAAGCGAGGTCTTCGGGTGCGTCCTGCTGCGTATCCAGCTAAATCCCCCAAATCCTCCAGATCGTGGACATCCAAACCCAACAAATGACCGATTCCGTGGGGGAAAAACAAAGCATGAGCGTCCAAGTCCACCAAATCCTCCGCTTTTCCCCGCAATATCCCCAAATCAATCAAACCCTCGGCTAAAACCGTCCCACCAAGCAGATGAATGTCGCTGTATTCCACCCCCGGATGCAGCTTGTCAATACAAGCATCATGGGCGGCTAACACCACATCGTAGATATCGCGCTGAGTCGCCGAAAAGCGCCCCTTCACCGGGTAAGTCCGGGTAATGTCTGAAGCCCACCCCAAAGGCGTTTCTGCCCCCACATCGGCTAAAATCAGGTCATCTGGGGACAATTCCCCACTATAATCCTCGTTGTGGAGAATTTCGCCGCGAGTCGTGACAATACTCGGATAAGCGCAAGTCATATTATGGGCGATAATTTCCCCTTCAATCACAGCCCGCACTTGGGCTTCGCTGCGACAGTGGGGGGCGGCAGTTATTCCGGCTTTATGAGCCGAAATCGAGACTTTTGCCGCTTCCTTGATTTGATTAACCGCAAAATCATCATGGCACAAGCGCAAGTTAATAATGGCTTGGGCTAAGACGAGATCGCGATCGCGCAAAGGCAATAAATCGCGATCGCACTCATAACATTGTTGCTGATACGTCCCCAAATCTTGAATCGGTAAAGTCGCCGCATCCTTGACAAATCGGGACAATTCCGAGAAAGAATAATGCTGATCTGCCCCCATTTGAGCCGCCAAATCGCGACGTTTCGGCGTTTCCCCTTGCCAAAGAGCGCTTTCGGGGGAATCATCATCTTTAAAAAGGATTAAATTTCCCCCATCAATCTGAATTGCCGCATTCGGAATCGGCAACCCCGCAAAATAGAGAAAATGGCTATTTGCGCGAAAAGGATAGTGATTCGCCGGAAAATTGCGAGACGGGGGTTTCCCAGACCAGAAAACCACCGGAAAATCAATGATTTGAGCCAGTTTATGACGGCGTTGGCGGAGGGTTTCAGTAAGCATCATTATTAGAAACAATAGAGTTGTGTATATAAGGCCATAGTGTGGAAAGCTCGGCTTACCTTAAACTTACAGGTGATAGTTTAGGGATTGAGATTAACCGAGGTCAGCAATATGAATCAAACAGCCCTATGGCAACGTTATCAAAACTGGTTATATTACCATCCAGAATTAGAATTTTATGTTGATATTAGCCGGATTCGCTTTGATGATGGGTTTGTCGAATCCATGAAACCCAAATTTGCCAAAGCCTTTCGGGATATGGATGAATTAGAAAAAGGCGCGATCGCGAATCCCGACGAAGACCGCATGGTGGGTCATTACTGGCTGCGTAACCCCGACCTAGCCCCCACGGATGCCTTAAAACACGATATCACCGACACCCTCGATCGCATTGACGACTTTGCCCAAAAAATCCACAACGGCACAATTCATCCCCCAAACGCCCCCAAATTCACCGACATTCTCTCCATTGGTATCGGCGGATCGGCACTGGGGCCTGAGTTTGTAGCCGCAGCCCTAGCCCCCCAGGACGCACCGTTGCAAATCCATTTTAGCGACAACAGCGACCCCGCAGGCTTCGATCGCACCATTGCAGAGATTGGCGATCGCCTTAATACTACCCTAGTCCTCGTCATTTCCAAATCCGGCGGCACCCCCGAAACCCGTAACGGAATGCTCGAAGCCAAAGCCGCTTACGAAGCCCAAAACCTCAATTTTGCTCAATATGCCGTCGCCATCACCGGAGAAGGCAGTAAACTCGAAAAAATCGCCCATTCCGACAACTGGTTAACCACCTTCCCCATGCACGATTGGGTCGGAGGACGCACCTCGGAAATGTCGGCGGTGGGATTAGTGGCCGCAGCCCTACAAAACATCGACATCCATGCCATCCTCGCAGGGGCAAAAATCATGGATGACACCACCCGCAGCCACGATCTTAAAACCAATCCTGCCGCCTTACTTGCCTTAGCTTGGTATTACGAAGGCAACGGTAAAGGCGAAAAAGATATGGTAGTTTTGCCCTACAAAGACAGTTTATTGCTGTTTAGCCGCTATCTCCAGCAATTAGTGATGGAATCCTTGGGCAAAGAAAAAGATTTAGACGGTAACACCGTTTATCAAGGCATTGCTGTTTACGGCAACAAAGGCTCAACCGACCAACACGCCTACGTCCAACAACTCCGCGAAGGAGTCCCCAACTTCTTTTTAACCTTTATCGAAGTCCTCGAAGACCGGGAAGGTAGATCGATAGAAGTAGAGCCAGGAGCGACTTCTGGGGATTATTTATCGGGCTTCTTGCAAGGCACCAGACAAGCCCTATATGAAAACGATCGCGACTCCATTACCGTTACCATTCCCACCGTCAACGAGCGCAATATCGGCGCTTTAATCGCCCTTTACGAGCGAGCTGTGGGCTTATACGCCAGCTTAGTCAACATCAACGCCTATCACCAACCCGGAGTCGAAGCCGGGAAAAAAGCGGCGGCGGCGGTGTTAACCTTACAAGATAAAGCGATCGCCACCCTCAAACAAGCCGATAAACCCCTAAACCTCGCTGAAATTAGCGATCGCATGGGAGAGGGCGATCGTATCGAAGACGTTTACAAAATTCTACGACATCTCCACGCCAACGATCGCGGCCTCGTCCTAGAGGGCAATTTCGCTCAACCCTCCACCCTCAAAGCGACTTGGCAATAATTTGTTGTTAGTTGTTGGTTATTTGTTGTTGGTTATTGGTTATTTGTGTGGCTTAATGTCCAAATCCCATCATTGGTCATTGGTTTTTGGGCTTTGTTACCTCAAACCAACCTACACGCTATCTCATTACTAACAACCAACAACAAACAACTAACAACAAAATATCTAACGTTGTAAAACAATCCGATAACGGGGCTTACCGTTGCGGAGACGATCCATCGCCGCATTAACTTCCGACATCGGGAACATTTCCGTCATCGTTTCAATGCCGTGACGGGCCGTAAAGTCAAGCATTTGCTCAATGGTATGAGGACTTCCCGTCGGACTGGCTGAAACCTGCTTTTGTCCCGCAAGTAACGGAAATACGCCAAAAGAAAGGGGATTCGGGGCAACACCGACAATATGCAACCGTCCTTTCGGACGCAAAGCATTGATATAAGACACCCAATCGAGATCGGCGCTAACCGTCGAGATAATAAAATCAAAGCGACTTGCCACCGCTTCAAGTGCGCCTTCTTCTTTCACATTAATAAAGTGGGATGCGCCGAGTTTACGGGCTTCGTCTTCTTTTTCCGGACTCGTCGAGAAAGCCGTCACCTCGCAGCCCCAAGCCTTGAGAAACTGAATGGCTAGATGACCTAATCCCCCCACACCAATCACCGCGACGCGATCGGTGGGTTTAACATCAAATTGGACAATCGGACTAAATACCGTAATACCGCCGCAAAATAACGGCCCCGCTTTCGCCGGATCGATATTATCCGGGAGGGGAAACACCCAACCCGCATGGGCCCGCACTTTATCGGCAAAACCGCCATGTCTGCCCACAATTGTACCTTCCCCGTCAGCACAGAGATTATTGTCGCCGGTGCTACACCATTCACACTTCATACAAGAGTTGGCAAACCAGCCCAAGCCCACCGTTTGACCGACTCGGAAATTCTCGACGCGATCGCCCACCGCCGCAATTTTACCAACAACTTCGTGACCGGGAACAAAAGGATATTGACTCATTTGCCACTCATTGTCCAGCATACTCAAGTCACTGTGACAAATCCCGCAATATTCCACGTCAATTTCCACTTCTTCGCCATTCAGGGAACCGGGATTATATTCAAAGGGTTCGAGTTTTCCCCCGATTTCTTGGGCTGCATAAGCGTGAATTGTCATCAAAATCTCCAGATTACTGTTCTTTCCTCGATGGTATAGCTTTCTTCAGTAATCAGTCATCAGTCATCAGTTATCAGTGTTTTGGGCAGTCGGCTTTCTTGGGCAGTGGGCAGTAGGCAGTGGGCAGTAGGGGAGGAGGGGGAGGAGTGGGAGGAGGGGGAAGAAATTACCAACAACCAACAACCAACAACCAATAACCAACAACCAACAACCAACAACCAACAACCAACAACCAATAACCAACAACCAACAACCAACAACCAACAACCAACAACCAACAACCAACAACCAACAACCAACAACCAATAACCAACAACCAATAACACAAAATCCCCATCCCTCAAGAGATGGGGATAAGCTTACAATCTAAACAACCGCAGCTTCTTGAGACGAACCATCTTTTGTATCATGGGTCATGTGACCAAACACATCAAACAAGCGATCGGCCCAATACTTCACATCGTAAGTTGTGACCGTTTTGTACATCTTCGCCATGCGTTCTTTTTGTTCGTCCTCAGACATGGCCAACGCTTCATCGATAGCCTCATCCATCCGTTTGATCGAATACGGATTGGTTAAAATCGCATTGGGCAATTCCACCGCAGCGCCGACAAACTCAGACAGAATCAAGACCCCATCTTGGGCTTCGTGGGCGACAACATACTCTTTTGCCACCAAATTCAAACCATCTCGCAACGGCGTAGTCCAGCAAATATCCGCCGCTTTGTAGTAGCTGATCAAATCCTCATAGGGAACAGGTTGCGTAAACAGCAAAATCGGAATCCAGTTTAACTTGGCATAACGTCCGTTAATGCGTCCGGCTAACTGTTCGATTTGACTTTGGGCAGTTTTGTACACCCGCATTCCCGCCGCGGCCGAAACGCAAGTCATGACAAAATTGATCTTACCGTGGAGGTCGGGGCGACGTTCGAGCAAGCGACCAAAGGCTTCTAATTTCTCGCGATTACCTTTTACATAGTCTACGCGGCCGGCGGCGATAATCAGCTTGCGACCGTTCAATTCTTCGCGAATTTTCCCCAAACGATTTTGAGTTTTTTCTTTGCGGAGATTTTCCAGCAAATAATCGGGATCGGTTCCGACGGGGAAAGCATCGACCCTTACCAACTGACCTTTGTAGCGGAGTTGACTCACCATTTCTGGCTCGGCCAAAGCCGTTCCCACGGGGGTAATGTGTTCGGGGACGGGTTCGCGCTTCACCACTTCGACGGGGCGCAAACTGCGGACTACATTGACGAAGTTTTCCGAATAACGGGGAATGTGGAAGCCCACCAAATCACAGCACAGCAAACTGTCTGCAATTTCTTCGCGCCACGGCAAAATATTAAAGATATCCACCGAGGGGAAGGGGGTGTGATGGAAGAAAGCAATGCGGGCGTTGGGTTTCTTCTGACGAATGAAAAAGGGCGCTAACCAGAGGTTGTAATCGTGAATCCAAATAAGCGCGTCATCGGCGGCTTCTTCGCAAGCAGCTTCCGCAAAAAGGCGATTAATTTCTTTAAAATTCTCCCAATCCGAGCTTTCGTAGGTGAAATGATAGGGGAAAGAATGCAAAATCGGCCAAAAGGCTTCTTTGGAGGTGATGTGGTAAAAATGCTTAACTTGATCGGCAGAAAGAGGAATCCGGGTCACATTGTAGTTAACCCCTTCTCCTTCGGGGACTATTCGCTTTTCAAAGTTGGCGCGTTGCTTGCTACTGACTTGTTTCCAAGCAATCCAAGTGCCTTGATTAACGTTTTTGAAAAAGCTTTTCAGGGTTGGCACAATCCCGTTAGGACTTTTTTTAGGAAGATAGCGAGTGACACCGTTTTCCACAACTTCATCGTAAGGTTCACGGTGATACAGAATAACTAATGATGATTTCATGATTAATTTTGTAATGTTTGTTTGGCTGAGTGCAGTAGAGATAGGGTCAATCTCCGGATGGCTGAAATCTCTCTCACCCTAGCAAACAGTTTTTTTGAATCAAGTGTCGCAGTCAAATTAACTGGATTTATCCCTATATTACTTATGTCTACGTTTTTGTACATTACCTGTTCTTGGCAGATTTCTCAAACGAACCGAGTTCTAGCATCGAAAATGCACCACCTTTGAGGGGAACTGCTAAACTGACGGAAAGTAAAAGTCACATTGAAGTTGCCCAAAGATGGTAAGCCGTGAATCCTTGAGCTTATCAGTCTTTATCCCTTCATTGATTCTTTCTCAAATAATTAAGCTTCCCAGCTTGATTCCCTTTAAAAAGTTGAACCTAAGCAGAGATAACAGTGAAAGTTGAGACGAAAGTTGACACCCAAAAAAGCATCACTCTCGCCGACGCTGAGACCCAAAGCCTTTTAGACTGGGCCACAGCGATCGAACATTCTGAGCTGACTTATTTTGAAAAAGCCAAAGCTTTAGCGGCGAAACTCGGCGCGCACTACCGCAGCGATGGCTTGACGGAGATCGGCTTTTGGACACCGCGATTGAGCGCTCAAGTCATGCGGAAATCGGAAATTTATCTCGAAGTCCTTACCCCCATCGATGAGATCGATCCCCACGTTGATGAACAAGTCATTCCCTTTCGTCGCGATCGCATCAACTTAGAGCAACAAGGGGAATTTCACTGGGGAGTCGTAGCGGGGATGAACGCCGGTAATCGCGATCGCATTGGTTCATTCTATTGGTTGCGCTATGTAGACCAAGGGGGGACTCTCCAAGCCATTCGAGACACCCTACCCTACTCTCTGCCCTACGGCGTATTTGGCCCGGCAGAACTCTATGATATTGACCGCTTACAAGCCCATCGCGCCGACTTAGACTATTTTCGCCGCACCGGAGCGTCCCAAATGCCCCTGAGAGAAGGGCCGATTGACCAAGCGATGGCCTTGCGTCGCATTCCCAGAGTGCGCTCTCCCCACAATATCTTACAAATTCACATTGGTACAGGCAGTCCCGATCGCACCCTCGCCAGCCTCAATCGCCTTTATCAAGATTTAGCCGCCAAAGTTGAAAACGATATCCCCCTAACCCCCGCCGAAAAATGCTACATCGGCTACGATGCCATTCAATTGTTACCCACAGAACCCACCATTGAGTTTCGCGACGAATACAGTCCCGAAAGCGAATTTTTCTCCTTCCACGACGAAGAAGAAGACATCGTTTACATCGAACTCAACAAGCCCAACACCCAAGATTGGGGCTATGACGTACCGATTTTAGGGTCGAGTGCCACCAATTCCGCCTTACTCGAAAGTTTGCGTCCCGATGAAGCGGTTGATTTAATTGCCACTCTCCACAACTTCCCTACCGGGCCGATTCAAGTCATTTACGATCTTGTTTACGGTCACGCCGATAACCAATCAGAACTCTTACTCCACCGTCAATTCCTCAAAGGCCCGAATATGTACGGTCAGGACTTAAACCATCAATTACCGATTGTGCGGGCGATTTTCCTGGAAATGCAACGGCGCAAAATCAACACTGGGGTTGACGGCATTCGCGTTGATGGCGGTCAAGATTTCCGCTTTTTTAATCCCCTCACGGGCTTAGTCGAATACGACGACGCTTACTTGGTAGCCATGAGCGATGTTATTCAAGAAATCGACGGCCATCAACGCCTACTCTTTACGATCTTTGAAGATGGTCGTCCTTGGCCCGCCGAAGGTTGGGAAGACATCTCGACTTATCGCGAACTGATCGAACTCAAACCTGATTCCTTTCAATGGGGGCCGCTGATCTTTGCCCACAATACCCCCGCCCTCAAAGGCTTTTGGGAACTTAAATGGCGTAGAGTCTGCGAGGTGATGTACGAAGGCAGTCATTGGATTACGGGTTGTGCCAACCACGACACCGTGAGAAGGGGCAATCAAGTCACTCCCACCGAAGATATTAACTGGAATTTGGGGAAAACCCTGCCCGAAGTGCTGCGAAATGCCTATGACAATGCCGCAGTAACCCTGTGGGTATATGGCTTTAGTCCCGGCTTACCCATGGACTTTATTAATGCGACGATGCACGCTCCTTGGATGTTTTTCCGCAATACCGATGAGCGTTACGGCGTTAAAGTGGTGTCGGAGGAATTTGGCTTTCTCGATTGGCAAATTACCCCCCAGGTTTATAAGCATAATTGGGCATTCAAGCGCCTTAAAACCCTAGGCTTTAAAAGTTTGCAGGATTTGAAAGATTTTGGCAAAGCCTTGCAATATTTAATGGCAGAAAAGGAATATAACCTCAATGAAGTGGTGGATGCCTTTAAAGCTTGTGCCGATGAGAAAGAAGGGGCTTGTGAAGTTCCTAACTTATTGCAAAAAAGCCGTTCGAGTGTGCGGCGGTTTTGGTCAAAGCTGGATATAGACCGCCTCAAACGGTTTGCCCTGATGTTTATGGAAGATTGTTTTGAGGTGTGTAATGTCTCCCACTATCACGGCAATCTCAAAGTCAAGCAAGCGGATTTTAACCTGAGTTTGCGGCATTTCCGCAAAAATCATCCCTGGCTGCGAGAAAACCTCAGTGGAACCGATCGCTTTAATAAAACCGGAGGGAAAGAAGCGACGGTGTATTATGGCGTTCGCAGTAACCCCGATGATGAAAGCGAACGGGTGGCCATGGTGGCTCACATGGGCGGTGATGATATGACGGTAAAGCTAGGAGAATGGCTACAACTGGACTTGGAAGAATGGGAAGTCGCGATCGCGTCTCCGGGTTTAAAAGTCAAAGACCTAAAAGACTTCAGCGAGTTGACTTTACAAGATTCTCAGGGGCTGTTGTTAGTCTCAAAATTGACTGAATCTGAAGACAAAACCACCAAAGCGTAAAATCGCCTCTCAGCCCCCAAAAAAGCCAGGAACTCCAACTCCTGGCTTTTGGGATTTAAAGAATTACCACAGACCCCGGACAGGCATCATCGCGGCTAAACGATTTTGTACATCGGGGGGAATCAGGACGCGGTTGACCGCATGAACAATGCCGTTATCTGCCATGATGTCGGGTTCGGTGACACTGCCGTTATTGACCACGACTTTATCCGGGTCAACACGCACGGCTAAACCGCCGTTGAGGGTATCGACGGGGCCGGTTTCTAAGTCACTGGCCGGGACGCGACCGGGAACAACGTGATACAGCAGGATTTCTTGCAGTAAGTCTTGGTTTTCCGGTTCGAGTAACAAATCGAGAACACCTTCGGGCAGGTCGCCAAAAGCATCATCGGTGGGGGCAAATACGGTAAAGGGGCCGTCGTTGGCTAAGGTATCGGCTAATCCGGCCGCTTGGACGGCACTGGTGAGGGTGTCAAAGCGATCGTCGCTGTCGGCCAGTTCGACTAGATTCGGGGTGGCTTGGGCAATTTGCGTTTCTGACCTAGCAGCAGGGAGTTGATTGACCTGAGCTTGAGCCAGGTTCGGCACTAACGCGATCGCGCCTAACAAGGCAAGGATGGAAACACTCAAAAAACGATAAGGACGATATTTCATGATGAATTGCAACAAATGTTAAGTTACCATTGCTTCAAATATAAACACATCCTTTTTAACTCTGGGGCGAAATTAAGAAAAAAGCTGAAAATATCTGCCAGAAATTTCCCCAAGCTCCGAACAATCGCTTAAAATCAGAAAGGAGAATTTTTTTGTGTTAAGGTTTCAAGACATCAAATGATCAAATTGCGTTTAAAGCGTTACGGAAAAAAAAGAGCCGCCAGCTATCGGATTGTCGCCATCGATAACCGCAGTCGCCGGGATGGCCGTCCCTTAGAAGAATTGGGTTTTTATAACCCCAGAACCGACGAAACCCGCTTGGATGTACCGGGGATTGTTAAACGTCTCAAAGAAGGCGCTCAACCCAGTGATACCGTGCGCCACATCCTCACCAAAGCTCAAGTGTTTGAGCAAGTTAAAGCCTAGGTCACAGCAGCCTGATTTTTAATGACCCAAGCTGATTTTCCCGATTATGTCCAGTTGGTACGCTTTTTGATGGAGCCATTTTTGGATTCTCCAGAATCATTAAGCGTGAACTCCGAGTTGGCCAACCAGGGCAAGCGCGTCTGGGTGCGGGTTGCTTTTGCTCCCGCCGATCGCGGGCGGTTATTTGGCCGGGGGGGACGCAATATTCAAGCGATTCGCACCGTGTTAAAAGCGGCGACCCCCGGATCGGATTGCTCGGTGTATTTAGATATCTACAGCCCCGATTCCGAGGGAGTCGGGGGGCAAAACCGTTCAGGACGCGACCGGCCCGCCAGTCCCCGTCCTCGCAAACCTCGCCGCCGTCCTCAAGTCTCGCGGCAGGATGCTTCAGAAAAGCCATCGCCTCCTTCCCCAGAGGAGTAAAGGGGCGCGATCGCTTGTTTCAATACTGTCCATTTTGTGCTTTTGGTGTGACCCCAGCTTCCCAAACCATTCAATTTCCCCACAGTGCCAGCGCGATCGCCCTGGCCGGAAAAAATGAAGAAAATTTAAAATTCTTGGCCCAGCGTACTGGCACGAAGTTAGTGCTGCGCGGCCAAGATTTGTTGATTTACGGCCAACCCAAAGCCGTGGAACGGTGCGCGACGGTGGTGCGATCGCTCAAGCATTTGTGGGAAGACGGGGGCGCGATCGCCGAACCCGACCTCCTCACCGCCTTTCACGCCCTCGACACCGGACGCAAAGACGAATACAAAGAACTCCAACAAAACGTCCTCGCCAAAACCCGTCGCGGCGAAATTATCCGCGCCAAAACCCTCCACCAGCGCCAATACATCAAAGCCATTCAAACCCACGACATCACCTTTTGTATCGGCCCCGCAGGTACCGGAAAAACCTTCCTCGCCGCCGTTTTAGCCGTCCAAGCCCTCCTCAACGACGAATACGAACGCCTCATTCTCACTCGTCCTGCCGTCGAAGCCGGAGAAAAACTCGGTTTCCTACCCGGAGACTTACAGCAAAAAGTCAACCCCTTTTTGCGCCCCCTGTATGATGCCCTCTACGAATTTATCGACCCCGAAAAAATCCCCGACCTGATGGAACGGGGTAAAATCGAAGTCGCCCCCCTCGCCTATATGCGCGGACGCACCCTCAGCCGCGCCTTCATCATCGTAGACGAAGCCCAAAACACCACCCCCGCCCAACTGAAGATGGTTCTGACTCGCCTCGGCTTCAACTCCCGCATGGTGGTGACTGGGGATGTGACCCAAACCGACTTACCCAGTCAGCAAGAATCTGGTCTAAATGTCTCTCGGCGCATCCTACAATCCGTTGACGGCATTGCCTTTTGTTCCCTCACCGCAGCAGATGTCGTGCGCCATCCCTTAGTACAGCGCATTGTCGCCGCCTATGAGCGCTTTGAACGATAATTCGTCATTGGTTAATTGTGACAAGTTAAGCCCAAATCCGGGATGTCAAGAAGACAGAAAGCACCTGTAGGGGCAAGGTTTCCTTGCCCAATCTAACCTTTGAATGCAAAAGTGTGAGGCAGCGGGAACAACAAAATTGACGGGGTAAATGGGTGAGGATTGGACGGGGAAACCCCGCCCCTACAAAATTTCCATAACTTTAACTTGTTACAAATGGTCATACCAAATTCGATTTCGATACACCTTCTATCCCGATAACCTGCCCACGGATTAGAAATCCGGGGCTAATGAGGGCAAAGCCAGTAGGGTGGGTTAGGCGGCTAAAACTCATGCTATGACTATAATCTCTCAATCCGCCGTAACCCACCATTTAAGCCAGTAGGGTGGGCATCGTCCACCATCTCAACGAGAGTAAAATCTCGCTTTTTGCCCTCACCCCAAACCCCTCTCCCACGGGAGAGGGGCTTACCGTTGAAATGGTTTTTATTTGTAATGACTATAACTCAATTGGGCAAGCAGACCAGAAACCAGGGTTCTGAAACCTACTCCATCGCGTCCCATTCCCCCGACGGAATAAAGGAAGCCCAGAAATAAGGATGTTGATACTCCGCATCCTGCAACATCGCCAACTGCACCTGACGTAACGCATCACTACGCCCTTCCCCCGATAGCAAACGCTGGTAATAATCCACCATCAAATCCTTTGTCCCCCTATCTAACACATCCCACAAGCTAATGAGTTGACTTTCTGCCCCTGCAATGGCCAAAGCCCGACGCAAACCATACACCCCCTCACCATTAGCAACATCCCCCACCCCCGTCTCGCAAGCCGAAAGGACAACTAACTGCGTCCCCCGCAAATTCAAACCCGCCAGTTCTAACGCCGTCAATGCTCCATCCTCATTTCCACCGCCAGAGCGACTATTAAAGCCTGCCAGTGCCAAACCCGAACGTAACAAGGGATTTTCTTGGTCTTCGTCTTCGGATTCTGAGGATGCAACATCAGTATCAGAGAGAGGTTGTACGTCTAAAAGACCGAGATTTTCAAAGCGATTCGCTGCGGGTGCGACTAACTCCACATCAACGAAAAAGCCGTGGGTGGCAATATGGAGAATGCGCGGGGCTTCCACTTGTTTAATCGCCTGTTCCGTCGCTTCGGATTCGGTCAAAACCGTCGCATTGGGCAGTAAAAGCTCAATTGCCTCAGCTTCTGCGGCAGTTCCCGGCAATGGGTCAAAAATTAGCACATCAATACCAGAAATAAGTCGATTACTACCGCGATTGAAAGCTACGGCTGGGTTGGTTACCCCCGGTCCGTCATAATTGGGATTGGCAATAATGACTGAGGCTTGACGGGGTTGTTGTTGGTTCTGTAAGCGCAGTAAATCCCGTCCCGTGGTGAGGTAAGTAATTTGATAATTCTCCACGAGATATTGATTATTTTCGTCTACTAAAGCCGCAAAAGGAATCAGATTAAGCTGGCTATCCGGGGAAAGCAGAATATGAGTTTTACCACCTAATTTTGCCCGAATCGGCTGCATGAGCATTGAGTCGAGTTCGCGAGCCTGATTTTGTAAGACATCCAGACGACTGTCCTGACTCGCGAGAGATTCTTGCAAGGCTTCAGCTGCTGCGTTGATGGGTGCAGCTTCCCCTAAATCCACCCACTGGGGCTCACCTGTAGCCTGGAGGATGTAGGCTGCATAACGAGGCTCACCCCATCGCTGTCCCGGTTCAGCTTTCGCATCGTAAGGATAATACAGTTTTAGTTCAACTAATGCCGCATCTGCCGGAATTTGTTGCTGTATGGCTTCAATGGTTACAGGTTGGCTAACGTTACGAAACTCAGCACTACGACGAGAAAGTGACCCTTCGAGTTGATTGGCTTCGGCTTTGAGGTTGGCGACTTGGGTTTTGTAGGCTTCCCCGTCCAGATTTTCCGGTCTGTTGTAAATTAGGTTTGCCAGTTGGGTGCGGGTGTCAGAAAGTTGGTCGAGGAGTTGTTGGTTTTCTGGGGTTAAGTTTTCGCGAATCAGTTGGATATTGTCGGTGAGAGCGTCGAGGATGCGCCCTTTACGACGTAGCAGTGTGGTCAAGGCGATTTGAGCCGCTTCGGGATTGTTGGGGGCATCTTGCAGATGTAGAGAAGTAGCTCGATGAGTTGTACCAGATAGGGTATCCATATAAGCCCGTTTCTGGGCTTCTGAACCCGTGGTGAAGATAAGAGAGAGGTTGTTTTCTTGGATATTGAGTCCGCGATTGAAATAGTCGGTAGCTAAAGTTATGTCTCCTTGGGCTTGGTACAGTAATGCCAAGCTGTTGAGGCTAGTGGCAACGTCGGGATGGTCGCTGCCGAGGGCTTGTTCAAAGATAGCTAAGGCACGTTGGTACAGGGGGAAGGCTTCACTGTAGTTCCCTATATCCGAGTACAGTCCTGCCAAGTTGTTGATGCTGGTGGCAACGTTGGGATGGTCGCTACCGAGGGCTTGTTCAAAGATAGCTAAGGCACGTTGGTACAGGGGGAAGGCTTCACTGTAGTTCCCTATATCCTGGTACAAATTTGCCAAGTTGTGGAGGCTGGTAGCAACAGAGGGATGGGTGCTACCTAATTCTTGTTCGAGAATGGCTATGGCACGTTGGTACAGGGGGAAGGCTTCGCTGTAGTTCCCCATATTTAGGTATAATACTGCCAAGTTGCTGAGGCTTCGAGCAAGATCGGGATGGTCGCTACCAAGGGCTTGTTCGCTGATAGCTAAGGAACGTTTATAGAGGAGTTCGGCTTCACTGTAGTTCCCCATAGCTCGGTACAGTACTGCCAAGTTGTTGAGGCTTTGGGCAACAAGAGGATGGTCGCTACCGAGGGCTTGTTCGCGGATGGCGAGGGAACGTTGAAAGAGGGGTTCGGCTTCACTGTAGTTCCCCATATCTGAGTACAGTAATGCCAAGTTGTTGAGGCTTTGGGCAACAAGAGGATGGTCGCTACCGAGGGCTTGTTCGCGGATGGCTAAGGAACGTTTATAGAGGGGTTCGGCTTCACTGTAGTTCCCCATATTACGGTACAGTTCTGCCAAGTTATTGAGACTGGTGGCAACGTCGGGATGGTCGCTACCGAGGGCTTGTTCAAGGATGGCTATGGCACGTTGGTAGAGGGGTTCGGCTTCGCTGTAGTTCCCCATGTTCTGGTAAAGTGCTGCCAATCCGCTGAGGCTCTTGGCAACGTTGGGATGGTTGCTACCGAGGGCTTGTTCAACAATAGCTAAGGCACGTTGGAATAGGGGTAAGGCTTCGCTGTAGTTCCCCATATCTGAGTACAGTAATGCCAAGTTGTTGAGGCTCCCTGCAACAGAGGGATGGTCGCTGCCGAGGGCTTGTTCGTAGATGGCGAGGGAACGTTGGTAAAGGGGTTCGGCTTCTGTGTAGTTTCCCATATTCTGGTACAGTGCTGCCAAATTGTTGAGGCTCCCTGCAACGTCGGGATGGTCGTTGCCGAGGGCTTGTTCGCGGATGGCTAAGGCACGTTGATGGAGAGGTTCGGCTTCTGTATAGTTCCCCATATCTGAGTACAGTAATGCCAAGTTGTTGAGGCTGGTGGCAACGTCGGGATGGTCGCTGCCGAGGGCTTGTTCGCGGGTGACTAAGGCACGTTGATGGAGAGGTTCGGCTTCTGTATAGTTCCCCATTGCTCTGTATAGCGATGCCAAGTTGTTGAGGCTATCTGCAAAGTCGGGATGGTCGCTGCCGAGGGCTTGTTCGTCGATGGCGAGGGAACGTTGAAATAGGGGTTCAGCTTCGCTGTAGTTCCCCATATTGTAGTACAGTACTGCCAAGTTATTGAGGCTCCTTGCAACACGGGGATGGTCGCTACCGAGGGCTTGTTCGCGGATGGCTAAGGCACGTTGAGCAAGAGGTAATGCTGCTTCATACTGCCCTTCCCTGAACATTTGTAACATTTGCTGATCGAGGCGGTTGGCTTCTTGGAGTTGGGCGGTTTGTTCGGTGGTGGGAAAAGTAAGGGTGGGTTGGGTTTGTGCCAGAGTGGGAACACCCCCTAAGTGCAGGCTGAGGAGGAGGAAGCCGCCTGCGAGGTGTTTGAGGGGATTTCGGGTAGATTTTGCCATGAGCCAGGGATACTAAAGACGATACTTTAGTATAGTTCTGTAGGCAATGGCGGTTATGCAGTTTACCAGTGGTGACGATCGCGCCGTTGGGAACGGATTTTGTGGAGGCGTTTAAATAGGTGTAAACTCAGGAAGTAGCTCGCGATCGCGCAACCTGTACCCACGACACTACAGCCGACCAATAGCGTCCAGATAAACTGCGACCCCAATTCCATTAAATCCAACGATTGCCAATCGCCAATATCATCAATGGATAAATCGTAGCTCCTCAGCAACAGTTGGCCGACATGAAAGTTAAAGGCGAAAATTGGCACATAGGTCAAAGGATTACTAATCCAAGTTCCTGCCACCGCGACAAATTTATTCCCCCGAACCAAGGTCGCAAACAAAACGCCAAGCAAGGTTTGTAAGCCAAAAAAGGGAAAACAGCCTGCAAATACTCCTGCGGCTAAACCCCGCGCGATGGTATGAGGATGGTCGCGCAACCGCAACAAGCGATAATAACAATAGCGCCAGCGTTTTTCCCACCAAGAACGGGGCTTTTTGGAACGGGAAGGGCGATTGGGGTTGGGTTTAGGCTTAGTCAAGACAGAATCGCGGTCTCTCATGCAGGCAGACACTCTGGGAGAGTAGAAAAGATTACAAGCAAGCAGGCACTCTTTAACTAAGTTAACTTATATCTTGATTATTCTACGGTTGGCAATCAGCAAATTTCGCAAACTGGGTTTAAATCGTTACTGGGGATTCGACATAAATAGTCGGGGCTTTACTTTCAAAATTAATCCCATACTGAGATAAACGTTTAGAAATGGTATCATTCGCGAGTTCGAGTAAGCGTTTTCGCAGTTGAATCGAATTTTCAGAAGACCCTAAAATAAAGAAGGTTACGCGGGCGCGAGTGTTCCCGGTTTCTTCATTGGGAATTAAAGTAATTTTAGTGCTGCCGGGGTCGATTCCAAATAAAACATCGGTACTTTCTTTGGTAATTTGTTCGACGAGGGCTTCTTCTGGGGGGTCAATCTTGCGGGTAAAATCGAGATAGAGCAAAACCATCACTTTTTTACCGCGAGTGACGTTTTCAATGTCATAATTAGCCATGGTTGAATTGGGGATAATCATTAAGGTACTTTTGGCGGCGGTACGGATTTTTGTAGAGCGTAAACCCACCGATTCCACTCGTCCTAAAGACCCATTAGGCAGCCGGATATATTCCCCTGGAATAAACGGACGATCCAGGTATAAAACTAAGGTTCCAAAGAGTTGTTGTAGGGTGTTTTGAGCCGCAAAAGAAATGGCTAAACCCCCAATGGAAACCCCGGCAAGTAAACCCGTGAGGGGGAAGTTTTGACTTTGGGCATAAGCGCTGACGGCAATTAAACCAATAATGATGTTCATAATGGTTTCAAAGATGAGTAAAAGCTCATCTACTTCCCAACCAAAACGTCGAATTAAGTCAATGCCGTAAATGCGAATGAGTTGGCGAAATAAGCGCGAAATTAGCCAAGCAACGCTGATGACTACCGCTAAATCTAGAAAAGGTGTCATAAACCTATAAAAGCGTTTATATTCTTCTAGCCAAATCCAAGCAAAAATAGAAAGTAAAACCAAGGTTCCGGCAACTTTAAGTTCTGTTTGGATCGGGTCGATAATTTGGTGATAAGCGTTAATGCTGCGACTGGGAAAAAAGCGGCTGAGAATGCCCGCAGAAATCCTGGGAGTATAGCGACCGACGACTAACGCAATAATCACAAAAAAGGCGAAAATGAGGGCATCTAGGACATTATGTTCAGTCAAGAAATCGATAACATTATCAAGTCCAATTTGGATCATTTCGGCATTCATAACTTTTGAAAACTGGCATTAAATGGTAATGGGTGAATCTACGTTAATGGTGCGTTCTTCTAAGTCAAAAGCAATCCCATATTCTTTGAGTTGACGGGCAATACTTTGGTTAGCAACATCGAGGAGTTGACGGCGCAAATCCATGGAAACTTCACCAGAACCGAGGATAAAGAAGTTGATTTGAGCTTGGGTAATGGCTTCTTGGCCATCTTTAATCATTTCGGTAAATTTAACTTCGGTGCTGCGGGGGTCAATGCCGAAAATGTCTTGGGTAGATTCGAGGATGACTTGACGAATGAGGGCTTGTTCTTCTCCGGGTAAAACACGATGAAAGGTTAAGTAAATTAAAGAGATTACTTTTTTGGCTCCGGTGAAGTTTTCAATATTAGTTTGGGTGAGGGCATTGTTGGGAACAATAACTAAAGTTCCTTTGCCGGAAGTGCGAATTTTGGTAGAGCGTAAGCCAATGGATTCGACCCGGCCAAAAGTGCTATCAGGTAAGCCGATATAATCATCAACGACAAAGGGACGGTCGATATATAAAACAATGCCCCCTAAGATTTGTTCGAGGGTTTTTTGAGCCGCAAATGCGAGGGCAAGTCCCCCTACTCCTAAACTGGCAATTAAGCCGAAAATATTGATTTGGTGAGTTTGAGCAAAGATGGCAAAAACAATAAAAACAATGGCAGCATTGCCCAGCCATTTGAGTAGAATTAAAATTTCACTATCAACTTTGCGTTTACTCTGAATGGCAGCGTCGAGAATGTAAAGATCGAACAATTGTCGAAATAAGCGAGAACCCACCAAGCTCATCGCGATTCCCGCAAAAATACCGATAATAATTTCGAGGGTTTCTGCCCAAACGGGAGTCGGAAAGAGTAAAATAATCAGGTCAGCTAAAACCAATAGAAAGGTTAGGGTTAACCAGGTTTTGTAAGGATCGACAATTTTTTGATAGCCTTCTTTTACCTGGGGGGAAATTAAACCCGCCAGTTGACTCCCGACCAGTTTAAAAAAGTAAAAGATGGCAAATCCTAAAACCGCGATCGCGACCCCTAATAAACTATACTTGAGTACCGTTTGACTAATCACAATTTGCGGTAAATCATTCGTCGGTAAAATTTCATTTTCCATATCGTTACCAGCAGTTACAACAAACACCGGATGTTAAACTTGAGTTGTTATGTCTCAACCGATTTTGCAACGAGAAACCATAGCCGCGATCGCCTCGGCGGTTGTTCCCAATCAAGGTAGTATTGGGATTGTACGCTTATCCGGTGCAACGGCGATCGCCATCGCTCAAACCCTATTCGACGCACCAGGACAGCAAACTTGGGAAAGTCACCGCATTCTCTATGGTTATATTCGCCATCCCCACACCCAAAAAATCATTGATGAAGCTTTGCTACTCCTGATGTCTTCTCCTCGTTCCTTCACTCGCGAGGATGTGATAGAGTTCCATTGTCACGGAGGCATTATACCAGTTCAACAAGTTCTGCGTTTGTGCATCGAACAAGGCGCAAGGTTAGCCCAACCGGGAGAATTTGCTTTACGGGCGTTTCTCAATGGTCGCATTGACTTAACCCAAGCCGAAAGTATTGCAGACTTAGTGGGTGCGCGATCGCCCCAAGCCTCCCAAATGGCCTTAGCCGGACTCCAAGGTAAACTCGCTGCACCCATCCGCGAATTACGCAGCACTTGTCTTGATATTCTAGCCGAAGTCGAAGCCAGGATTGACTTTGAAGAAGACCTACCCCCCTTGCGTGAAGCGGCGATTAAAGAGCAAATTACCCAAGTTTTAGCCCAAGTTCACACCATTTTAGCCACCGCCGATCGCGGGGAATTACTCCGCAGCGGCCTGAAAGTCGCCATTGTGGGCCGGCCGAATGTGGGTAAATCCAGTTTACTCAATGCCTGGAGTCAGAGCGATCGCGCCATTGTCACCGAATTACCGGGGACTACGCGGGATGTGGTCGAATCGCAACTGATCGTCGGGGGAATCCCCCTGCAAGTCCTCGATACCGCCGGGATTCGCGATACCGTAGACACAGTAGAAAAAATTGGCGTAGCGCGATCGCGGGCCGCCGCCCAAGCCGCCGATTTAGTATTATTTGTCATCGACTCCGTTTCCGGTTGGACTTCTGAAGACGACCTTATTTACCAACAAGTCCAAGACCGCCCCGTTATCTTCGTCCTCAACAAAATCGACCTGAAA
>KB904821.1:4522937-4689387 GCA_000380225.1 filamentous cyanobacterium ESFC-1 | reverse complement strand
TCAACATCCAATTTTCCGTCCCTATCCCGAACGCGATCGCACCCGACAGTCTAGAGTTAAAAATAGAAAAATACGCCTTCTCTGTCCTACTGTCCGACGAAACCATCAAAATTATCACCAGCAACTTTGAAGCCACCGCCGAAGCCGAACCTGTCAGCGGCCAAAAAAGCATTCTAGCCGCCGGGATGTACAGCTATTTTAGTGACGAAGACGAAGACACCGAAACAGCCCCAGAAGAATCCCCCCAAAGTGGCAATCTCAAGATTCAAGACCTCAGTACCAGCAAGCTAGAACAAGAATTAACCAAATTCATGCAAACCGTTGACCAGATGTTTAGCAAAGCTAACCTCCAAGCCAACATGGAAACTATGGAACTCGCAGAAGTTGAGCTTTGGGTTGCTATTACTGCCGAAGGTTCGATTAGCTTATTGGGAGTTGGGTCAAAGTTAGCCGGGACTCGCAGCGTTTGTATGCGTTTTCGCAAGAAAAGTTGATGACCCAGAACCCCGGTTTTTTGAAACAACCGGGGTTCTCATATTTAATCTCAGCATCCGACAGATTAGCGACTTGCAAAATTTCATTTTATTTATAAGGAGGGAAAATTGGGAAGGGCGATCGCGCTTTTGCTCCCTAATTCAGATTAAAATTTAAATACTTCAAAACCCTGTTTGCCTGGATATGAAAACCCTAGAAGAAATTAAACAAATCCTGAAAGCCACAAAACCTTTACTCCAGCAACAGTATCGCGTTACAGAATTAGGGGTTTTTGGTTCTTATACTCAGGGTCAACAGACACAAACAAGCGATGTTGATATCTTAATTGATTACGAACAAGCGCCGACCTTGTTTCAGTTAGTAGAATTGCGAGATTATCTCGCCGGGGTGATGGGGATGAAGGTGGATGTGGTGACGAAAAATGGTTTGAAACCCCGGATTCGCGAACGAGTTTTATCAGAAGTTGTTTATGTATGACGGAACGATCGCGCTCAGAGGTTTTACAAGATATTCTAGACGCGATCGCCGATATCGAAACTTTTACAGCAGGAGTTAATTTTGCGGCGTTTCAGCAAAATCGAGAAAAAGTTTTGGCAGTGGTGAAAGCCATTGAAATTCTGGGAGAAGCAGTCAAGAAAATTCCCGAAGATACCCGCAGTCGCTACCCGCAAATCCCTTGGAAAGCGATCGCAGGTATGAGAGATGTGCTAGTACATGAATACTGGGGAATTGATTTGAACGTAGTTTGGGCAACCATTCAAGAAGGCATCCCACCCTTAAAAATTGTGATTCTGGAGATATATAGTCATTCCAATTAAGTTCCGTACATTCATGCTTAATTTTCTGAGTCCGTAAAAGCGGACTTTGCCGTGTTGGTTCCCCAGATTTTAATAAAAAAAAAAGCCCAAGAAAACTGATAACTGTAAAAAGCGATCGCTCTTTTTGTACGATAGGGAGAGAAAAGATTTTCACACCCATTCAGTGCGATCATTCACCAAGCTAATTGAATCTCGTATAGACCCTTTGTAACTAATCGATGAGCATTTCGACTTCTGTTCTCGCAGAATTGCTGAACGCCCTTCCCCATTGGCGATCGCAGATGTATTTCAAATCTTCACTCACAGCGCTCTCCCACGCCATGGAAGACCGGATTCTGGCGGGAACTGACGCACCCCTGGCGATCGCGTCTTTTCAGCGCGAACGATTTTATCGCCAAGAAGCTCATCGCTATCGACGCATTGCCCAACGGGGCGATCAGGTGTATGTGCTGTCTGCCCCAGAAACCGACTTTACCAACCATTCTGGGGACTACGAAACCATTGCCTTTGACTCTAGCGATGCCCTTGCCCAAGAATGGCATCTGATTATCATTAGTTCCCAATACACCAACTGCTTAATTTGTCGAGAACGCAGTAATCCCAATACCCATCCCCTCCAAAACGCCATCGACAACAATCGCCGCTTTGAGGGCATTTGGACCTTTGACCGGGAAGTGACCCTCAAAGCCGCCGAAATCCTCCTCGATCGCATTGCCATTTACCGTCCCGAACTGAGCGAAAAAATCGAACAAGCCCGCCACCAATATCTCGTGCCTCGGTCTGCTTCCAGTCGCCGCCAAACCCCAGAAATCTCCCCGGAAGTCAACCCCGACCCCTTTGTGCAGCGATTGGTCACTTATCTCCAAGCCAGCCAATACAAACTGCTCAAAGCCTATCGTTCCATTGCCGCGCAAGAACAGCGAGAGCGCTTGATTCACCTGATGACTGTCGCCATTCGGCAATCCCTCGACCCCGACGAAATCCTCGAAATCGCTGTCGAAAAACTCGGTCAAGTCTTGGGGGCTTGTCGGTGTTTGGTCTATCGCTGTAAAGAAAGCGATAAAACCGCCAAAATCAAACACGAATTTCTCGACGCAGAGATTCAGTCTGCCCACAATCACACCTGGCCCCTGGCCAATAACCCCTTATTTCAAGAAGTCCTCACCCATCGCGAATCGATTTGCATTGCCGATACCGTCTCCGACGAGCGCTTAAACCCCCAACAACTCTCTCAATCCCTCCAAGACCTGATTCAAAATTTTAGTATTGCTTCTTGGTTGCTAGTACCCATTTTTTATAAAAATAAACTACAGGGCATTGTCGAGTTGCATCACTGCGGCCCGATTCAAGAAAACTGGACAAGAGAAGAAGTTAGTTTAGTCGAAGCCGTAGCTACCCAGATGGGAGTCGCCCTGATTCAAGCCGAATCCTACGCCAACCTCGAAGACCTCAACCAACAACTCGAAGCCCTCGATCGCACCCGGTCGAATTTGGTGGCGATTACGGGTCACGAATTGCGAACCCCCTTGTCTACTATTCAAATTTGCCTAGAAAGCTTGTCCAGCGAACCGGATATGGCCGAAGAATTGCGGGATGTGATGCTGAGTACAGCCTTAGAAGATGCCGAACGGATGCGAAAGCTGATCCAAGACTTTTTGACCCTATCGCAACTTGAAAGCGGTCGCGTGGAGTGGAACCCGGAAACGTTGTCGTTAGAAGAATGTATCTCCCTTTCTTTGAGCAATACGGTGGCACGACGGGGCCGCGCCAATGTACCGGAGATTGTGGCCCCGATTACTCACGATCTTCCCTTGGTTTATGCCGATGGGGAATGGTTGGTAGAAGTGTTGGCGAAGTTATTGGACAATGCCTGTAAATTTAGCGATCCTGACAGTCAGATTCGCATTGAAGCCTACCCCCGTTCCGATCATTGGATTGAGGTGATGGTGGCTGATAATGGTCGTGGTATCGAACCCAAGCGCTTGAAAAATGTGTTTGACCGTTTTTACCAGGAAGAAGGGGCTTTACAACGCACCACTGGGGGGACGGGTTTGGGTTTGGCGATTTGTCGCCAAATTATTCAACGCTGGCAAGGGGAGATTTGGGCTGAGTCTGCGGGTAAGAATCAAGGCAGTCAGTTTTACTTTACGGTTCCCCTTGCTGATGTCCAAGCCCCCTTGATGCCTCCGAAGACGAGTTCTGGGAAAACAAAAAAGAAACGGGAGAGTCTGTGATAAACTCGGTGGCGGCGATCGCGGTGAGGGGTCGCGCAAAATAATAGCCTTGAGCGAATTTACAACCGAGGGCTTGGAGTTGTTGGAGTTGGAGTTGGGTTTCTACCCCTTCGGCGATCGCGTCGAGGTTGAGTTGACCCGTCAGGGCGATAATGGTTTCAACGATTTCGCGATTTTCTCCATCTACTCCCATGCGGGACACAAAGGATTTGTCGATTTTGAGGGTATTGAGGGGAAAGCGGTGTAAGTAACTCAAGGAGGAGTAACCGGTGCCAAAGTCATCGATACTGAGTTGAATGCCGCGATCGCGAATTTTAGTCAAGAGGGCGATCGCTTCTTCGACGTTATGAATCAGCATACTTTCGGTGAGTTCGAGTTTCAACGATGACCCGGCAAGCTCGGTTTGTGCTAATACTCGGTCAATGGCAGCCAGGAGGGTGTCTTCTTGGAGTTGGTGTCCTGATAAATTGACACTCACCCGCAAATCTTCACAGTTGGGTAGGGTTTTTTGCCAAAGGCGGAGTTGCTGACACGATTGTTGCAGCATCCATTCTCCCATTGCACCGATCAATCCGGTTTCTTCGGCAATGGGGATAAATTCATCCGGGGGAACTAAGCCCCGTTCGGGGTGTTGCCAGCGAATGAGGGCTTCAAACCCTTCTAACTTTTGGGTTTGCAGGTTAATAATGGGTTGATAATAAGCGACAAATTCTTGGCGTTCAATGGCTAGGCGCAAATCGTGTTCGAGGCGTAGTTGTTGAATGGCCATGCTGTGCATGGTTTCGTCAAAAATTTCGTAACGCGATCGCCCTTTTTCTTTGGCGCGATACATGGCCAAATCGGCATCCCGCAGCAAGTATTCGGGCTGGGTGTATTGGGTTTTACTCAAAGCAATACCAACGCTGACTGTGGTGACAATGGACATCCCATCGACGTTAAAGGGAACCCGCAGAGATTGATTGATCGTGTGAGCAACTTGGGTGGCTTCGCGGGGATTTTTGATATCTTCGAGTAGGATGGTAAATTCATCGCCCCCTAAACGAGCCACAGTATCGAGGGGACGCAGAATGGTTTTGAGTCGTTGAGCAAAGCTGACCAAGAGGCGATCGCCCACCAAATGACCGAGGCTGTCGTTGACGATTTTAAAGCGGTCGAGGTCGAGAAATAAAACGGCAAATTTGAATGTCGGATTTTCTTGGCTGCGTTGGATGGCTTGAGAGAGCCGACTCATAAAAAGGGTGCGGTTGGGTAAGTCGGTTAAGGTGTCGTAGTAAGCCCGATATTCGAGTTGGGCTTCGGCTTGTTTACGGTCGGTAATGTCTTGTAAGGAAATAATCATGACGATTTCGTTGTCCCACTCGATCTGCTTGATGCGGGTTTCGACGGTGACAGGGCGATCGCGACGGGCCAGAATGTCTAATTCGGCGGGTTGGTGAGCAATGGCCGGAATGCCCAATTCTGTCCCGATCAGTTCGGCTTCAGAACGGTTAAAAAGCTCAATTGCCGCCGCATTGACAAAGAGAATTTGCCCCAGACTGTTAGTAATAACAATGCCGTAGGAGGTATTGTTGACGATGGTATCGAGGCGCATTTCACTGGCCCGCAAAGCTTGTTCGACCTGGATGCGATCGCCCACAGCCCTCGATGTGGTGAGTAACTGTCTGACTTGACCCGATTCATTGAGGATGGGTTTGGTAATGGTGTTGAGCCAAATATATTCCCCGGTTTGGGTGCGAATGCGATAGGTGATTTCGGTATTTTGCCCTTCGAGGTTGGGGTTATGAGCTTGGTTTTCGATGTGTTCTTGATCTTCGGGATGAAAAAGGTGATAAGGGTTGACATCAATCAATTCTTCGGGCTTGTAGCCCAGTAAACTCTCACAAGAAGGGCTGAGATAGCGATAGCGACCGTCCGGTTCGTGTAAACAAACCAAATCTGTCATATTTTCTGTAATTAAACGAAAACGCTCCTCACTGGCCTTGAGCTTTTTTTCAGTGATTTGGCGATCGTGAATATCGCGGGAAATGGTCAAACAAGTTTGCCGACCCTGGAATAAAAACAAATGGGAACTATTTTCGACGGGAATCTGTTTTCCATCTTTGGTGCGTAAGGTGCGCTCAAAAACACAGACTCCTGCCTCGAACAAGTTTTTGATAATCTCCGGGAGATCGGTTTGGGAATCGGGAATGTCAATATCTTCAGGAGACATTTGCAAAAACTCAGCCCGACTGTAACCGAAGGTTTCGCAAGCAATATCATTGACTTCAATAAACTTTCCGGGCCGACCATCTGCTTCAAAATGATGGACGAAAATCAAGTCATTACCCCGATTAAACAAAAAGCGATAGCGTTCTTCGCTTTCTTGCAGGGCGGCTTCGGCGGCTTTGCGATCGCTAATTTCCAGACAACAGCCAATGTAACCCTTAAACTCTCCCTCGCTACTGTAATAGGGTTGACTGCGGTCGAGCAACCATTCATAAATTCCATCCGCACGACGCAAGCGATATTCAATTTCGAGGGGTTGGCGTTGCTCAAAATGGCTCTGATACGCCTGTAAAGCCCTCTCTCGGTCGTCGGGATGCAACAAATGGGTCCACCCTTGGTTCAAGCTCTCATCAATGGTAGACCCGGTAAAATTCAGCCAGGGTTGATTGAAGAAACTACACTCACCCCGCACATTAGACATCCACAGCAAAACAGGGGCAGCATTGGTAACCGTCTGAAACAAGCGGTGGCTGATTTGTAACTCGCTTTGGGCTTGTTTTAACTGTTGTTCGAGTTGGAGTTGGAAGGCTTGTTCTTGGGCTTCGGCTTCGATGCGCTGGGTGACATTGCGAGCGACCAGAGATACCCCGACAATCTGCTGTTGGGGGTCGAAGATGGGGGCTAAAGACAATTCGTAGGTTTGCTGTTGTAAACGGCGATCGCCAAAGGTTTCGGTAATGGTGTAGGCTTCCCCTTGTAAGGCGCGATCGAGGAGGTTTTGGGCTTTAAGCCGTTCTTTCGGTAAATCTTGGAGTAAGTTTAAAACACTGACTTGGGTGATGGGATAAGAACCGAAAATCGCCGTAAATTCTTGCTTAAATCTGGGATTGTAGAGAATAAATTGATAATGGCGATCGAAGGCCGCGATCGCCTCATGGGTGTTTTGAAACCAATGGTGAATCCAAGAGGGCGATCGCGTTTGACAACTGGCCAAGCGACGAGTTACTTCTGGCATTAACCAGGGTTCGAGTAAATAATCATCCCCCCCCACCGCAAAGATTTGTTGACGGATAGCAGTGGCTTCGGCTTCACTTTGAGCAAGGGTGACGCGAGGAAGCAAGAAAATAACGCTAATTTCTGGGATGAGTTCGCTTTGCTTGATCAACTGGCATAACTCATAAGCCCCTTGATGGGGTAAGGTAACCGCTACCAAAACCAAATTCGGTACAAACGAAGCAATGGCATTGTGGGCTTGTTGGCTATTTTCGACCAACCGAAGCGTGTAACCCAGTGATTTGAGTTGTGCGACTAAAGTTTCAGTCCACTTCGGTCGATCGTCAACGATTAAAACTTTGAAAGTTTCAGTCTCAAGGCGATCGAGCTGCATTGATTGAATGAGGCATTCCTTTTTTTATCAGTTTAAGTCAAATGACAAAATAATTCGGGCAGTTACTCTTGGCGAAAAAGGCGCGATCGCAGCAAGGCCACAAGTTTTCCTCGCTCCTTCTCTCAAAATTTCTCAAGGCAAGACTAACAAACTGTTACAGTTCTTGACAAATACGCCAAAGAACCCGGCTCTGGGTGATAGCATTCCCATAAATCCTTTTTTTTGATTTAGAGAGAAGATTATGACAGAAGCCCTTTCTGGAAAACCCCCCAAGTTCGGTGGCAGCACCGGTGGCTTACTCACCAAAGCCAAAGTCGAAGAAAAATACGCCATCACCTGGACTAGCCCCAAAGAGCAAGTCTTTGAAATGCCCACCGGCGGCGCGGCTATTATGAACGAAGGCGAAAATATGCTCGAACTCGCTCGTAAAGAGCAATGTTTGGCATTAGGTACGCAACTGCGGACGAAATTCAAGCCGAAAATGGAAGATTACAAAATCTATCGCATTTATCCCAACGGTGAAATTCAATACCTGCATCCTGCCGATGGTGTCTTCCCTGAAAAAGTGAACGAAGGCCGTCCTTATGTCGGTAAAAAAGACCGTAAAATCGGTGACAATCCCGAACCCGCAACCGTGAAGTTCTCTGGTAAAGCGCCTTACGACGTATAAGGTCGCTTTTGCGTCTTTCGTAATTCGTCATAACAGACACAAGCGGGCAATACTTTTATGGAGTTTTGCCCGTTTAGTTATTGGTTGTTGGTTGTTGGTTGTTGGTTATTGGTTGTTGGTTGTTGGTTGTTGGTTGTTGGTTGTTGGTTATTGGTTGTTGGTTGTTGGTTGTTGGTTGTTGGTTGTTGGTTGTTGGTTATTGGTTGTTGGTTATTGGTTATTGGTTATTGGTTGTTGGTTATTGGTTGTTGGTTGTTGGTTATTGGTTATTGGTTGTTGGTTGTTGGTTATTGGTTATTGGTTATTGGTTATTGGTTATTGGTTATTGGTTATTGGTTATTAGTTATTAGTTATTAGTTATTAGTTGTTTGTCGAAATCAATAATTATTAATTGTTAATTGTTAATTATTAATTGTTAATTGTAAATTGTAAATTGTAAATTGTAAATTATTCATGATTTTCCCCGAATTGTCTGAATTTCGCGCCTTAGCGCAACAAGGAAACTTTATTCCGGTATATCAAGAATGGGCCGCGGATTTAGAAACGCCCGTTTCGGCTTGGTATAAACTGTGTGCGGGTGAACCCTATAGCTTTTTACTCGAATCAGTAGAAGGTGGGGAAAAGTTAGGGCGCTACAGCTTTTTGGGGAGTAATCCCGCTTGGGTTTTAGAAACCAAAGGAACGCAAACCCAACGGCGTTATCGTGATGGCAAAGTTGAAAATATAGCGGGGAATCCCTTTGAGATTTTAGCCGCTTGTCTTGACCCCATTCAGCCCGTCAAACTGCCACAACTGCCCCCCGGAATTGGCGGTTTATTTGGCTTTTGGGGTTATGAGTTGATTCAGTGGATTGAACCGAGGGTTCCGGTGTACGAAGCCCAAGCATCGGACTTACCCGATGGGGTGTGGATGCAAGTAGATAGCTTGATTATTTTCGATCAAGTGAAGCGGAAAATTTGGGCAGTCGCTTATGCAGATTTACGGGACTCGACCCGGAGTTTAGAACAAGCGTATCAGGCGGCGGGCGATCGCGTGGTGCAGTTAGTGGAGAAATTGCGTCATCCCCTCCCCGAAGAAGCCAAGCCGTTAGAATGGCTATCCCCAGAGGCGATCGCCCAAAACAATATCGCCTTAGAATATAAAAGCAATACAGACAAAGCGAAATTCTGCGAAAACGTCGAAAAAGCCAAGGACTACATTCGCGCCGGAGATATCTTCCAAGTTGTCCTTTCCCAACGCCTAGAAACCCCCTATCAGGGCTATCCTTTCAATTTATATCGTTCCCTACGCTCGATTAATCCCTCCCCTTATATGGCGTATTACAACTTCGGGGATTGGCAAATTATCGGGTCTAGCCCGGAAATTATGGTCAAAGCCGAACGCCACGAAAACGGCTTGAAAGCCACCGTTAGACCGATTGCAGGGACGCGCAAGCGGGGTAAAACTCCCCCAGAAGACGAAGCCCTGGCCACCGAATTACTGGCTGACCCCAAAGAAGTGGCCGAACATATTATGTTAGTAGACCTGGGACGCAACGACTTAGGCCGAGCTTGCGTTAATGGTAGCGTTGCGATTGATGAGTTGATGATTATTGAGCGCTACTCCCACGTTATGCACATTGTCAGCAACGTGGTAGGACAACTCGCACCGGGTAAAACCGCCTGGGACTTACTCAAAGCCACCTTTCCGGCAGGAACTGTGAGTGGTGCGCCGAAAATCCGGGCTATGGAGATTATACGAGAACTCGAACCCGAACGCCGCGGCCCTTATTCGGGGGTGTATGGGTATTATGATTTTGAGGGTCAATTGAATAGCGCGATCGCAATCCGCACCATGATCGTCCGACCCGACAAAAACCAAGGCCATCGCGTCTTCGTCCAAGCGGGGGCTGGTTTAGTGGCCGATTCCGTCCCAGAGTCAGAATACCAAGAAACCCTCAACAAAGCGCGAGGATTATTAGAAGCCATGCGCTGCTTGCGTTTCTAAGATTCTGGGCAGAAATAATAAGTTCAGCTAATCAATGGTTGGGCATTGAGCAACGAAAGTATGAAAATTCGTTGTTTCAGGTCATTGTTCCACGTTATGGGTATAACGTGGAATAGCCTCAACATCCAATTTTCCGTCCCTATCCCGAACGCGATCGCACCCGACAGTCTAGAGTTAAAAATAGAAAAATACGCCTTCTCTGTCCTACTGTCCGACGAAACCATCAAAATTATCACCAGCAACTTTGAAGCCACCGCCGAAGCCGAACCTGTCAGCGGCCAAAAAAGCATTCTAGCCGCCGGGATGTACAGCTATTTTAGTGACGAAGACGAAGACACCGAAACAGCCCCAGAAGAATCCCCCCAAAGTGGCAATCTCAAGATTCAAGACCTCAGTACCAGCAAGCTAGAACAAGAATTAACCAAATTCATGCAAACCGTTGACCAGATGTTTAGCAAAGCTAACCTCCAAGCCAACATGGAAACTATGGAACTCGCAGAAGTTGAGCTTTGGGTTGCTATTACTGCCGAAGGTTCGATTAGCTTATTGGGAGTTGGGTCAAAGTTAGCCGGGACTCGCAGCGTTTGTATGCGTTTTCGCAAGAAAAGTTGATGACCCAGAACCCCGGTTTTTTGAAACAACCGGGGTTCTCATATTTAATCTCAGCATCCGACAGATTAGCGACTTGCAAAATTTCATTTTATTTATAAGGAGGGAAAATTGGGAAGGGCGATCGCGCTTTTGCTCCCTAATTCAGATTAAAATTTAAATACTTCAAAACCCTGTTTGCCTGGATATGAAAACCCTAGAAGAAATTAAACAAATCCTGAAAGCCACAAAACCTTTACTCCAGCAACAGTATCGCGTTACAGAATTAGGGGTTTTTGGTTCTTATACTCAGGGTCAACAGACACAAACAAGCGATGTTGATATCTTAATTGATTACGAACAAGCGCCGACCTTGTTTCAGTTAGTAGAATTGCGAGATTATCTCGCCGGGGTGATGGGGATGAAGGTGGATGTGGTGACGAAAAATGGTTTGAAACCCCGGATTCGCGAACGAGTTTTATCAGAAGTTGTTTATGTATGACGGAACGATCGCGCTCAGAGGTTTTACAAGATATTCTAGACGCGATCGCCGATATCGAAACTTTTACAGCAGGAGTTAATTTTGCGGCGTTTCAGCAAAATCGAGAAAAAGTTTTGGCAGTGGTGAAAGCCATTGAAATTCTGGGAGAAGCAGTCAAGAAAATTCCCGAAGATACCCGCAGTCGCTACCCGCAAATCCCTTGGAAAGCGATCGCAGGTATGAGAGATGTGCTAGTACATGAATACTGGGGAATTGATTTGAACGTAGTTTGGGCAACCATTCAAGAAGGCATCCCACCCTTAAAAATTGTGATTCTGGAGATATATAGTCATTCCAATTAAGTTCCGTACATTCATGCTTAATTTTCTGAGTCCGTAAAAGCGGACTTTGCCGTGTTGGTTCCCCAGATTTTAATCTGCGGGCGGGCTGTCGGTTTTTATTTAGAATGACTAGAGCAACCGCCAAATCGGTCAGGACAACATATCCATCCTTAGAAATCAAGCCCCTCTCCCGTGGGAGAGGGGTTGGGGTGAGGGCAAACCTCAAATCAAACGTCCTAACTGTTTTGCTTGCTGCTATACAGGCAGAAATTCGATCTTAGGGATCGTTTTGCTAAAAGACAGCACCCCAGTTGTCTCACCGAAACCAGAGTAGACAAGTTAAGACTCCGACAAAATACTGAGGCGCACCGTGTCTCCGGGTTCTAACGGTTGGCTGCTGTTGACCACAAAACGATCGCCCGGTTGCAACCCCGCGACAATAACAGCTTTACCGTTAGCAATCTCGCCAATCGTCACCGTTTGGGCGCTGACGGTGGCTTCAGACTCGGCGCTGTCAGAAACGACAAAAATCGTCGCTTGCTGGTCTTCTCGGTTGTTTAACGCCGATTCTGGAATCACGACGCGAGGGGATGCACCCTGCTGTAAACTGACTCTGGCGAGGAGGTTGCTGGTAATGTTGCCGTTGGGGTTAGGGAGGTTGACTTCTACAGGAATTTGGCGGGAAACGGGGTCAGCAACGGGGGTAATCCGGGCGATTTCTCCGGTAAAAGTGCGGTCGGGGAAGGCATCGAGGAGGACTGAGACGGATTGACCGACGCGCAGGTTTTCCAGGTCGAGTTCCGAGACGGGGACGACGACTTTAACGGTGGAGAGGTCGCCGAGTTGCAGGACTTCCCCCCCGGCGGTGACGAGGTTGCCAGGTTCGCTGGTTTTTTCGAGGACTACGCCGTTGATGGGGGAGTAGAGGTTGGCGTAGGTTTTGCGGGTGATGCGGTCGTTGATCACGGCCCGTTGGGCGGCCATGCGTCCGGTAATCGATTCTACGGCTTTCTGGCGCGATCGCAACTGGTCTTGAGCCGATAATACCCCTTGTTGGGCAACTTTGGCCTCGGTTTGGAAGGTTTCGGCTTGTTGGGCGGTTACTGCCCCTTCTGTGACTAAATCTTGGTAGCGTTGGGCGTTGGCTTCGGCTTGTTGGAGTTCGACGCGACTGCGTTCGAGTTGGGCTTTGGCGTTGCTGACTTCGGCCATTGCTTGGGCTTGTTCGGATTCGATGGCGGCGAGGTCGGCTTGGGCTTTGTTTACTTCGGTGACCAAGAGGGTATCATCAAGACGGGCGAGGAGTTGGTTGCGGACGACGCGATCGCCCACATCCACGGTAAGATTGAGCAGTTTGCCTTCGACTTGCGATCGCACTGCTACTTCTACACTGGGTTTTGTCGTACCGACGTATTCTTTAGCGGCGTTGAGAAATCCGGTTTCGGCTACTGCCACATCGACGTTTTTGCCGCTTTCACCCCGTCGTTGTTCGGTTTCGGCTTCAGAAGCGATTTCTTGACAAGCGGTAATGGGTAAGATTAAAAATCCGAGTATAAGTAATATTTTGTAGGACATTTTAGTTATTGGTTATTGGTTGTTGGTTATTGGTTGTTGGCAGAATCCCTTAATTGGTAATTGGTCATTGGTTATTGGTAATTTCTTCCCCCCCCTCTTGGGCGGGGAAACCCCGCCCCTACACGCCCACTGCCCCTTAATCACTGATTACTGATAACTGATAACTGAAAAAAGCTGTTAACTGAAAAAAGCTGATTACTGAGATAAAATGCGTTATATTTCTCTAACTTTAGCGGCAATCACCGCGATCGCGACTCTCCCAACGGTGACTCAAGCCGCCGAACCGATTGAAATTGCCCAAACAGAGACAATTACGCCCTTTTGGACGCGATCGCGATTGTTAATGACAGAACAAGAGCTAATCGTCGAATTGATAGAAGCAACCCTGACCAACCCTGACCCCGATCGCATTGCTTTGGCTCGCGAACAATTGTATGTTCATTTGTTTAAAGTTGAACGTTTTTTAAGGGATTATTACATCGTCCCGCAGATTATTTGTCGAGATGGGGCAACCCTACCGTCAGACTTTTCTTTCGAGCAACAACAGGTTTTTTGTGCCTTATTTTACGCCCGTCAACAACTTGAACCGATGATTCCGGTATTGTATCGCCAGCAAAACTGGTTAAGCGATGTGGAATTAGCCGCCCTACAAGGCAGGTTTGAAGCAATCCCCCTAGATTTGGACGGAAATGTTAACGAGCTATTTTCTGCCCTGTTGTCCGGGCGAGAAAGGGTCTCTGAGCCGACAATCGTCGGACAACCCGCCAAACCGCCAGAAGCCAATCGGGATTTAGATGCGCGTCCCTCCATTGCCACAGCAGCCCGTCGTTTTGCCGCCCAAGAAAGCGCCACAATCCCAAATCTTGACGCGCTGTATGGCTTATTTATGACCAAACGCTTGCTTTTGAGCGCTCAACAATTTTTCCCGGCAGAAATTGCTGATTCTAAGCTCAATCCCGAAAACCTAACCGGAGAAATTAACGAATTTGCCCTTTATCCCAATCTCGCGCAGCAATACCGTCGCCTTTTAGCCCAACCCTACACAGGTATTGCCACCATCCCCACCGCCTCAGAATCGCCGTTAGAATTAAATCAACTGCGCGATCGCGTACTCCCCAATCCGGCAACCACTCCCATCCCCCTCGAAACCCTCGCTGACGGCTTTTTACCCCGTCTATCCCTGCGAGTAGAAGGCGATAATTTCATCATTCCCCCTCGCGCCATTCGCTACGGTTTCTTGGTAGATATTGGCGACATTTCCCTCGAACATTTCCCCCGTTTCGAGCATATTTCCGCCCTGACTTCTCTACAACGTCAACTCTTTACCGCTTATCGTCCCCCCATCGAACTTGCCGCCATCCAAGCCGACCAAAGACGCTTTTATTTCGGTAAAATGGGCAGTATTTTACCCACAGAAGCGCCCCCTGCCTTTGCTTATGCCCCTATTGTTGAAAATCAGACTTATTTGCTGCGTTTAGTCCAGTATCAACTCCCCTCAGTGATTCTCAACGACGAGCCAATTCATCGCTCACAACGCCGTCAAACTGCCCAAATTCTTAACACCCCCAGTAGCGATTTATTGATTGCGTTTCGTCCTTTGCGTCGCGAAGCCGATGGTAGTTATGTGGTGGTGTGGAAACTGTTAGAAGAATATCCGCAACCCATTATTGATGATTTAGAGGATTATGTGGATTTTCAGTAATTGCCTTTGATTACAATTTGTTTCCGTACATTTATCCTTGAAGTCTACGCAATTAGAGTTTTGCCCTCACCCCAAACCCCTCTCCCGCAGGAGAAGGGCTTACAGTTTGTTTTAACTTGGAATTACTATATGAAGATTATTCTATCAATTACTAATAAAAAACCAGAAATGACTCGCGGTCGATATTTACCAATTTAGAATTTTTTGAATTTGGTTAACTAAATTTAAGGCTTCAAAAGGCTTGGTAATAATTCCCGTTACTCCCAAATTCATGTATTGTTGCTGTTCGCTCATTTTGGCTTTAGCGGTAAGGAGAATGGTGGGGATAGGGGCAGTTTCGGGGGAGGCTTGGAGGCGGCGAAAGGTCTCAGCCCCGTCCATATTGGGCATCATGACATCAAGGAGAATTGCGTCGGGTTGTTGGTTGGCGGCGACTTGCAAGCCCTCGCGACCAGAAGATGCAGTGAGGACTTGCCATCCGGCGGCAGCTTCGAGGGATATTTGGATGATTTCTCTCACGCCGTCGTCGTCGTCAATGACTAATAAGCATTTGTTTGTCATTTGTCTTTTGTCTTTTGTCCTTTGTCCTTTGTTGTTGGTTGTTGGTTATTGGTTATTGGTTGTTGGTTGTTGGGTTTCACTTCGTTCTACCCAACCTACTACTACTGTTTAATTGGTAATTGGTAATTGGTCATTGCCTTCTCAGATTAAAGTAAAAACAACTACCTTCATTGAGAGTGCTTTCGACCCAAATTTTACCGCCATGTTGTTCGACAATGCTACGGCAAATGGCGAGGCCGAGACCGGTTCCTCCTTTTTGACGGGAGTCGGATGCGTCGATTTGGTGGAAGCGTTCAAAGATGCAGTCGATTTTGTCGGGATGAATGCCGCGGCCAGAATCGCGGACGGTGAAGATGAGGGAGTCGGGGGTGGGATGGAGAAGCAGGGATACGGTTTGGCCGCGATCGCTAAATTTGATAGCATTACTAAGAAGATTGGTTAAAACTTGCAGGATGCGATCGCGATCGGCAATAAACTGACAATCCGCAGCGTCCAAGACTAGATTAATGCCCGCTCGATTCGCCATAACCTGCATTTGGTCGAGGGCGTGTTGTAGGAGGGGTAGGGCTTGGATTGTTTCGGG
The DNA here is from genome assembly GCA_000380225.1 of filamentous cyanobacterium ESFC-1. Taxonomy (GTDB): domain Bacteria; phylum Cyanobacteriota; class Cyanobacteriia; order Cyanobacteriales; family Spirulinaceae; genus Jaaginema. Next base: position 4,673,761 of record KB904821.1, on the reverse strand, counting down.
ATTGAGCTTGATTTTGCCCGATTCGAGCCGTTCTAGCTCTAAAATGTCGTTGACAAGGCGAGTCAGACGGGCGGCACTTTCGGCGGCAATATGGATGACGCGAGACCCTTGGGGAGAGTCGGGTTGCACTAAGCCACTGTCGAGGAGGTTTAAAGCGCCGTGAATGGAGGTTAGGGGGGTGCGGAGTTCGTGGGAAACAACGGCGATAAATTCCCCTTTCATCCGTTCAATGGCAGCCCGTTCGGTGATATCCTGCATGACAATCATGCCTGCAAAAACTTCTCCTTGTTCGTTACGGACGGGAAGGGCTTGGTAGGTATAGATGCGATCGCGATATTCGATGGCCCGAGTCAGGGTTTGGCCGTTGAGGGCGGCTTCGTACAAGGGACGGACGGCGGTTAAGAGTTTGTCGGGGAGGGCTTCAAGGGTGTGGTTTTCGAGTTGTTCGCGGGAGAGGTTTTGGGTGGTGAGGCCGACTCCATCGGCAATGGTATGACGATTTTCGCGGTCAAAGAGAAACACAGCCCCGTCGGGAAAGTTCTGCACAAGGGTACGGTATTGTTTTTCACTTTTACGCAGTTTGGTTTCGATGGCAATGCGATCGCGCAGTTCTTGTTGCAGTTTTTCGTTAATTCGGGCCAGTTCAAGGGTGCGTTGCTGTACCCGTTGTTCCATTTCGTCTTTGGACTGACGCAGTATTTCTTCGATATTTTTGCGTTCGGTGATGTCTTTGGCAATTCCGGCTTTACGATAAAGGTTGCCGTGTTCGTCGTAAATGGGAAAGCCGCGATCCCATATCCAACGTATCGAACCGTCGGGCTGAATCAGGCGATATTCGCTGTCAAAGTAACCGTTGAGGCTGTTTTGGATGAGTTGGTTGAGGCGATCGCAATCTTCAGGATGGATGGTTTGTTGATAAGATAACGGATTGTCGTAGACGCTTTGGCAACTGCGCCCCCAAATCTGCTCATAAGCGGGGCTAACATACAAAGTATCGTCATTTTCGACGTTTTGCATCCAAAAGACATCTTCGATGTTTTCAGTCAGTTGGCGGAATTTTTCTTCACTTTCAGCCAGGGAACGGCGATCGCGCAGGGCATTAATGCCATAAGCAAAATCGGCGGTGAGTTCTTGCAGTAGTTTGACTTCTTCTGTGTCGAAAGTGTCAGTTTCAGTCGAGTAAAGGGTGAGTACGCCAAACACACCGCTTTCGTTGAGGAGGGGTAAGGCGATAATTGAAGTATAGCGCCGTTCGAGAGCATCTGTTTGCCAGGGGGTGAAATGGGAGTCTTGGGTAATTTCGGGACAGATGCAATAGGAACACAATCCCCCAGGAATCCGTTGCGCGGTACGCACTGCTTTTCCCACCGGGCCTTGGCCATAGGGGTTATCCGCCCAGGTGAGGTTCAGGGAGTCCACATACCCGGCATCATAACCCGCTTTGGCCATGGGTTTGATGGTTTTGGCGGCGTTGTGTTCGAGGTAGCCAATCCACGCGAGACGATAACCGCAGGTTTGAATCAAAATGTCGCAAATACTTTGTAACAAGTCGGTTTCGTTTTGGGCCCGGACAATGGCTTGGTTGCAATGGCTGAGGGTTCTAAAGGCACGATTGGCTTGTTGCAGTTGGGTTTCGGCGAGTTTGCGATCGCTAATATCGGTGTGTGAACCGACCATGCGAGTCACATTGCCATCTTCGTCCCAAGTGGCTTTTCCCCGGTCGAGAATCCATTTGTAGCTGCCGTTTTTGCATCTTAGACGGTATTCTGAAACGAAAAAGGGGGTTTCTTGGTTGAAATGGGTTTTTAGGGTGTTGAAAACCCGTTCTAGGTCGTCGGGATGGACGCGAGATTGCCAGGACTCAAAGCGATCGCCCCATTCCCCGGATTCGTAACCCAGCATTTCTAATAAGCGGGGAGAGAAAAAGATAGAATCTGTGGCTAAGTTCCAGTCCCATATCCCATCGTTAGCCCCCCGCAAAGCTAATTGCCAGCGTTTTTCGCTTTCTTGGAGGGCGGCTTCGGCGGCTTTGCGATCGCTAATATCGGTGTGAGAACCCACCATGCGAATCACTTTACCATCTTCGTCCCAAGTGGCTCTCCCCCGGTCGAGAATCCACTTGTAGCTGCCGTCTTTGCACTGTAAACGGTGTTCTGTGTTGTAAAAAGGAACTTTTTGGTCAAAATGGTCTTGGATGGCTTGCATCGCCCCTTCGAGGTCTTCGGGATGGACGCGATCGGACCAAGTGCTAAGATGGTTGGGCAGTTCTGAGTCGCTGAAACCGAGCATTTCTTTCCAGCGAGGGGAAAAGAATACTTCGTCGGTTTGCACATTCCAATCCCAGATGCCATCATTGTTACCTTGAAACGCTAAAGCGGCACGATTTTCACTTTCTTTAAGGGCTTCTTCGGTTATTTTGCGTCCGGTAATATCGCGAATAATTAATAATACTTCATCGGGGCCGCTGGCGGTCATGCGGACTTCTTGATCCTGACATACGCCATCAATACAGAGTTTTTGCTCGAAACTTATGGTTTCCCCTGTGGTCAAAACTTGTTGGATATATTGGAGTTGGCGGTTGACAATTTCCGGGGGTAAAAGTTCGCTGAGATGCTTGCCTACTCGGTTTACTTTAATTAAATCTTGGCTGTTTCTAGCCGAAAGACAATCCCGATAAATGCCATCACTCCCAATACATAATAATAAGTCGGGAATGGCATTATATAAAGCTTGTTTGCGTCTATGGCTTTCTAAATGGGTTTGTTCTTGTTGTTGACGTTGTAGGGCTTGGCTGAAAATTTCTGATACTTGCGCTAACGCTGTAATTTGACTGTTTGGCCAAGGATAAGTATGATGATAGCTACAAAATCCTAAAATTCCAAAGGTGTTTTTCTGGTTTTGTAGAGGTAGAGCTAAAAGGGATTTGCCTTGATACTTTTGCCAAAAGGCGCGATCGCGAGATGAGGTTAAATCGCTGGCTTTGTTAATTTTAACCCCTTTTCCTTGCTGTAGGCGATCGCTCCCGATAAACTGCTCGAAAGGAATGTGTAAATAAGTCCAATCTGGTGGTGAAATTTCTGGTAAAACCCAATGATGAGCGATTTTCAGGTTTTCCGTATTTTCTGGTTTTAAAAGTATATAAATTGCATCGACTGCTAAAACATCCCCCAACGCTTGCATCGCTTCATCAATTCTTTTAGAAATTGTATAACTGTCGGATTTCATCAACTGAATTGCCAAGGAGACAATCAATTGTTGCAACTCGATTTGAGGTTCTAAATTAGGGGAAAACACAGTATTAATGTTCACGGGGCAACGAGGAGAAAAAGTAAGGATATAATAACTCAAGAAAATGGTAAAACCGGGAAATAGAAAGTGATGTGAGGATCAATATTCTCTAAGCTGCTTTATGTTATCGTTCCTGATGTCAGTCTTTATTGTGTCCAAGTGACGAACTAAACAAAAATCTTGTAATAATTCTTAGTGTAGGGTCGAATCGTCCCAGAAGGTCTAGATTTCAAGAAAGATTTTAGGGTTATTCTGGGGCAATGGCCTCAAGTTTTTCACATTTTTTCTGTATCTTAGAACGGAAATCCCTTGATTTGGTGGCTAAAAGTCTATCGTTAGTTGCAATGTGTGAAAGCCAATCTTCTACAACACCCGCTCAATCTCAATCTAACAATGATGATAACTTGGCTAATGCTCGCGATCGCCAAGTTGTTGAACATTTAGAAACTTTAGCGACTGAAACTTCCCCGGATGGGACTCATCGAGTATTGTCTCAAATTCGGAAATCTTAGTTGTTGGTCATTGGTTATTGGTCATTTGTCCTTTGTTGTTGGTTATTGGTCATGGATGGCAGTGTCAAAAAGGGTTCCTTCGTTTAGCATGGGACGTAAGATTATCTGTCTATTTTTATGGATGTTCGTCGTTCCCTGATCGGCTTAGTTGCCGTTATTGTGGTTTTAGGACTGACTTTATCCAGCAGTCTTGTTCATTTACTCACTCAGTCTTGGTGGTTTGAGGGGGTGGGGTTTGCGTCGGTGTTTTGGACGCGCATCTCCTGGCAGATTGGCGCTAGTTTAGTCACTTTTGCGGTATATGCAGGGTTTTTGTTCTGGAATTACCGCATGGCCATGAATTTCACCCAACATCGTGCTTTTGAGTGGTTAGAAAAGCAGGGATTTGGTAAAGCTGCCGATGCGATCGCGCGATCGGGAGCAATTTTGGTAATCTTATTTGTATCGGTAAGTGCCGCGATCGCCGCTTCAGAAAGTTGGGAGACAATCCTTAAATTTTTCAACGCAACCGAATTTAACACCAGCGACCCCATCTACAACCAAGATATCAGTTTTTACGTTTTCAGGCTACCCTTATACAAAGACATTCAAAATGGGCTGTTTGCCTTAGTTATTATTGCCCTGGTTCTCTCAATCGCCATTTATCTGCTTAAAGGTGCCATTGACCGGGGACGAAATTGGCAAACCTTATTATCTGGGGGAATCAAAACCCATCTCAGCGTCTTGTTGAGCGCGATCGCCCTCCTCGGTGCGGTAGACTTTTGGTTAGAACGCTACGACCTCCTCTATTCTGCCGAAGGGTCAGTTTTTGGCGCAGGTTATACCGACGTACACGCCCGTTTACAGGCATACTGGGTGATGAGCTTCGTTACCCTCTCCCTCGCTATTCTCCTCATTGCATCTTTATGGCGTAGAAGCCTCGCTTGGCCCATTTACGGCATTATTATTTACTTTATTACCCTCATTGTCATTGACGAACTGTATCCTGCCGCACAACAACGGTTTATCGTCGAACCCAACGAACTCGCAAAAGAAAAGCCCTACATCACCTACAACATCGCAGCAACACGGGAAGCCTACGGCCTCGATCAAGTCAACTCCGAGAATTACGTCGTCGAAAATAACCTTACCCGTAGCGACATCGACGACAATCAAGCCACCCTCCGCAACATCCGCTTGTGGGATTATCGTCCCCTCCTCAGTACCTATCGTCAACTGCAAGAAATCCGCCTTTATTACCACTTCAACGACGTAGACATCGACCGCTACACCCTCGACGGAGATTATCGTCAGGTCATGCTATCCCCCCGCGAAATCTCCCAAGAACAACTCCCCCAACAAGCCCAAACCTGGGTCAACCAGCGTTTAAAATATACCCACGGTTACGGGGCTGTGATGAGTCCGGTGAATGTCGTCACCCCCGAAGGCTTACCTCGGTTTTTCATCCAAGATATTCCCCCAGAAGTCAACGTAGACTTAGCCTTTGACGAACCCGCAATTTATTACGGAGAAGAAACCCAAAATTACGTTTTTACGGGGACGAGTACCGACGAATTTGATTATCCCCAGGGGGACGAAAACGCCGCGACTCGCTACGCGGGAGAGGGTGGGGTTGCGATTGGGTCTTGGGGTCGGCGTTTGGCTTATAGCTTCGATTTGGGAAGTCTGCAAACCCTGGTTTCTAACTACTTTACCAACGAGTCTCGCATACTCTATCACCGCAATATTTTAGAACGAGTGGGACAAGTTGCGCCTTTTTTACGGTTTGACAGCGACCCTTATATTTCGATTATTGATGGCAAGTTACAGTGGATTATTGATGCTTATACTGTAAGCGATCGCTACCCCTATTCCGAACCCGTTGTCCTTAGTAACGAAGTCCAAGCCCTACTGCAACAATTCCCCAATCTCGAAGATATCGTTACAGACAACGTAAACTACGTTCGCAACTCCGTTAAAATCACCATTGATGCCTATAACGGTTCATTGCAATTTTACGTTATTGACGACACCGACCCCGTATTACAAACCTATCAGCGCATTTTCCCCGACTTATTCACCGAAACCGCCGCCATTCCCCCTTCCGTTCGCGACCACTTCCGCTATCCTCTGGATTTGTTCAAAATTCAAGCCCAGATGTACCTGACTTATCACATGGACAACCCGGAAGTCTTTTACAACCGCGAGGACTTGTGGCGTTTCCCCGTGGAAATCTACGAAGGACGGGAACAACTCATGGAACCGTATTTCATCATTATGAGTTTACCCGGACAGCAGGACGAGGAGTTTATGCTGATTCTCCCGTTTACTCCTGTGAACAAAGATAACGCGATCGCGTGGATGGCCGCACGTTCGGATGGAGAAGATTACGGGAAAGTCCTCCTCTACGAATTTCCCAAACAAGAACTGATTTACGGGCCCTCTCAAATCGAAGCCCGTATCGACCAAAACCCCGAAATCTCCCAACAACTCACCCTCTGGAGTCAAAAAGGTTCTCGCGTCATCCGGGGAGACTTACTCGTTATTCCCATAGAGCGATCGCTATTATACGTCGAACCCGTCTATCTCCGCGCTGAACAAGGAGAACTCCCCGAACTTCGTCGCGTTATCGTCGCTTACGCAAACCAAATCGTCATGGAAGAAACCCTCGACGCAGCCCTAGTCTCCATCTTCGGCCAAAATGTCCCCACCACCCCCGAAACCCCCACAGACACCACCCTACCCAACAACATCTCTAATTTAGTCCAGCAAGCCATCTCCACCTACAACCAAGCCCAGGAAGCCCTCCGTCAAGGAGACTGGACAAGTTACGGTCAATACCAACAAGAGTTAGGGGAAATCTTACAACAGTTAAATCAGTAGTAAACAACTATAAAAAATGCTCTGAAGTACGTTACATTTTTACGGCTTAATAACGAAAATAATATCAGATTCAGCATTGTATGTCTGACCTTCCCAATTAAAATCCAGAGAAAATCCTATACTCTCACTCGTCTGATTCAAATAAGAATTAACTGTTTCAGAAATGAGTGGTTTTGCTCTTTTCAGTTTCCATGAATTAAAAAAGTTCTTTTTATCTACCAAAACCAAAAATAAGCGATTAGAAGCATCAAAGCGTCGTACCCCTTGATTTTCATACAACCATCTTACTAAGAATTCTGGATTAGCCATCGCTGAATTGAGTAACATCTCGCGAAATTCCTGTATCTCAGTAATTAGATTAGTTGCGCTTTGATGTGGATGGTCTTCTAGCTTCTGCCATAAATCTTGTATCAACACAGAATCTGCAACAGACTGGTCAAACCCTATTTCGAGTTGCTTGGCTGTCTGTTTCATTAGGGTCAACTCAGGTCGCAAATTTTGGGCTTTACGAGATTCTTTAATAAATCCTTCGGGTAAATAAGTTACTTTGAGGTCAAAAGGCTTATTTTTAATAAAAAAATCTATTTTCTTGATTCGTCCAACTGCTGGAATAACATTTTCGTGGTCTTGAAAAATATCTTCAATAATAATAGAAGTCCAATGATTATACCAAGATGCTAGAACATAAGCCCGCATACTGCTATACAGTTCATGTTCAATGGCATTACTGAGCATTTCATAAGATGTAATTTTTTTGACATAATTATTAACAATAGCCCTTTCAAGGCTATTTTGATGTAAACCACCCCATTCAAAGGATTGAATTTTATACAACTCGCTAACTAGCTGCTCTTCACTAGCCCTCCGATTAGCCCTTTCAGTTTCATAAATTTCTAGGATTGACTCATCAATTTCGTCTAACTGGAGGTTTGATTCATACACAATTTTTAGCCAGCCTCTGAAGGAAACATTAGTAATATTAATTGAGTACTTTCCAACTAAATACTTCATTAGAGATTTCCGTGAGAGGGAACGAAGTTTTAAAAACTTGATACCATCTTCAGTCCTAGCTAAATCACTAATTTGATCATTTTTAAATAATTCATTAACTGTATTAAAACTTAGCATAATTAAAAGAATTTCTGAGGATATAGATTTGACCAATTAGTTATAGTCTTAAATTTATCTCTAATTTTCTCAATAAAACTATCGTTAACATTTTTTCCATATAATAAAACAAAGTCTGTTTTCAAACTCCCTTTTCGATTATCTTGGACAACAGAACCAGATGAATATTTCATCGAATAACAACCAATATAAGTGAAATTTGTAGTTTTTTCTAATCTCTCGATACTTTGCCAATGACTTTGCGATCTAGCATTAAACATAATTACTAATAAGCCATTATCTACTAAAATGCGATCGCACTCAGAAAATATATTATTCAGTTTTTGATTATAACTTTTGACTGTTTTTTGTCGTTCTTTAGCATTTGATACAACCAATTCACCCGCATAGTCAGAATCAAAACCAAGCACACTATTCCACATTTCACTGAGTTCTAAATAGGGTATTCTATCTCCGTGAGGCGGATCGGTCAAAATAACTTTAATTGTGTTGCTAGGAATATTTTGTAGTAAAGTTTCAGAGTCTCCCTTACTAATATATATATCCAACGAATCATCTTTAAAGAAATCTGATAAGCTTTTAGCTGGAATTGCCTTTTGTTGTAAATTTATATCTTGAATAGCTTTTAATAGCTTCTGTGCCTTATTTTCAAAACAATTCCAAGCATTAATTTCAAAGTGTTTTTCTGGTTTCCAATAACCGATAACCCAGCTTCCGACTTCAATTTTATCAACAGGCTTTCCTTTAGTTTTACCTCTTTTTGAAACGGCAAAAACCATTTTTGACATTTGACCAAGGGAAGATGAAAGGATCAAGAGTAATGCTCTTTGTATATCGCGATCAAATAGTTCTATTTCCTGTTTAATCCAGTCAATTGATTGTAATGCGCGAGGTGTGAATAAATCTGCAATTGAAAGAGTTTTTTGGGCGTTAATACGAGAGTTATCGAACAGACGCATTTCTCGGAAATGTTGGGGAATATAGCCGTTCATTTCTTGAAAAGAATTAATTTCTGTGACTGTCAAATCAACTTCAATTCGCTTTCTACCCTTTTTTGTCCATACTTTGATTATTTTATTTTTATCCCATAAAAAATGAGTTGCAATACTTCCATTAGATAGAAGATACATTTGATTGATCTTATCTTTTAGTCTTTTTTCTAATTGAGCAACAGCTTTTTTGAGAACTAAGTAATTCGGAAGTTGTAGATATAAGTTTGTCAATTCAATACTAATAGGATTAATATCAAAGCCAATAAAGCGTCGATTTCTATCAATACACTCTTTGGAAATAAGTCCTGAACCAAGAAATGGGTCTAAAATGATAGAACCTGGTTCAGTGAGATTTTCAATTAATAATTTCCATGCTTCAATTGGTTTCTTTCCCCAATATTTGTGGAAACTAGATAAACCTTTATAACCTTTCGGTGATTCATGAAAATAAGGGTGAGGTGTAGAACTACACTGAGTATTGAAGTCTAACTCTAACTGTAAAATTTTCGTCATTAATGGTACTTTTATTAAAAATAAAAAACTCTAAATCTCTAATCATAACAAGCCTATAATTTATCTGGTTAGCCTATTAAGTCATGAAACTGGAGTAAATAAATCAATTGCCCGTAGTTCTAGAGTAGCTATTATTTTATCCTGTAACTGGGGATTTTTCTTGACTAATCGCTTAAAACTTCGCTTGAATTTTTTATCTGTAATCAGAATCATTCATCATCCGCCAATAAATAAGCTTTAATATCAGCAAAAGAGCCTCGCGTTGCTGTACCTTCCTGCACTGCTTTAAAGACGGATTGGGCATTATCGGCAATTTCAGCCCTTCGTGTTTCGATTCTGCGTTTGCGAATTAACTCAAAGAGTTGTTCTTGTTCCTCAAAAGATAAGCATTCAATCGATTCAATAATTTCTTGAAAGGTCATAAGTTAGCCTCGATAAACATCTAGCATTTTTAAGAGAATATTAGTATCAAGTCCAATCATTCGCACCCTTAGAGATATCGGCTTCCATATCTTCTAGGGTGGCAGGTTGAATACCAAGTCGATGGAGAATACCGGACAAGGTTTCTACAGGAACATTCAGGGGAAATAGTCTAACTTGGCCATCTTCATCGATAACAAACTCAACTCGACTTCCACTTACCAGTTTGAGATGTTTCTAAAATTCTTCGGGTATGGTAATCTGTCCGCTATTAGAGAGGATTGTGCTAGGCATAAAACTAACTCGAATATTGACATCTATATTATACGCGAACAGAGGAGAAGAATGAATACACAAGATATTATCGAGTTAGCAACTCAGTATTTAGCTGATTTATCCGGACATACATTTGACCTATTAAATATTTCTCGACCCATATCACCTAATTCGGAAGTATCACCTTCAAAACCTAAAATACCATAGCCTCCATCTGAAATTATTACTATTGGCTTTTCCCAAGACTTGTAATAGTCAAGGCTATTACCAAGATTTAAACTAACGCTACTATTATTCCACTCCGAAATCGTAGATTTTTGATTAAGTTTGACGGTTTTACCGCGTCCCACTGTGCTTGCTGCTTTGTGTTTTTTTCTACTGGTTAGATGGTGCGAAGACTTAGGTAACTCCATATATTATTCTGGTTCTTGCACAAGTTGATAATTATATCAAATCTGAGAAAATAACTACTATTTTAAAACCCCGGTTTTTGAGGTTAAACTAACTCAATTGGGAAGCCAGGATTCTTAATTCTCCAAATTTAAGCAGATTTGAAATTAATTCCCCACCGCAGACTGAATTTCTTGTAACTTGGCTTGGGCAAATTGCTTTAATTCTGTGGCTTTGGCGTGAGAAGTGGTGCCGGGTGCTACTTTGTCAAGGTTGTTAATAATTCGTTGCAATCGAACCGCCGTGGAAGCGTAATTAATTTGCTGAGAATTGATGGAAGTGATGGCGAGAAGACGCTCAATGTTGGTTTGGGCGCTTTCGAGGGCTTCGAGGGAACTTTGTTCGGTTTGGCGGCGAATTTTGGCTTGGCCGAGGTTGTTGGTATATTGAGCGCGGAGGGTTTGGGCTTGACGATAGGCTTCTCCTGCGTCGGGTTTAATGGCTTCGAGTTCGTAAATGGCTTGTTGCCAGAGGGTTTCGATTTGCTGCCATTTGACGGCGGGGTGAGGGGGATTCTGCGAGGCGATCGCGGCTTGCCAAGCATATTGTTTCGCACCGTCTATAATAACGGTGGCTCGGTCTTGGGTGGTACTTTCTCCGACAATTTCGCGAAATTGGGCTTGTTCGTCTTTGAGTTGCTGACGGGCGTTGTTTCCCGCGAGGGTTTGCGGGGGGACTTGACCGAGTTGGGTTAAGCTACTGCGCCAGGTGTCGAGGGCGGCGCTTTTGGCTTCGGGGGTGTTGGCTTGTTGATATTCTTGTTTGGCGGTGGTGAGGGTGTTTTGCAGGTTACTGAGGAGGGTGTCGGCGTTTTCTTCTTGAAAGACGACGGCTTCGAGTTGGGCGATTTTGGCGCGATGGCGGTCAAATTCGAGGGCGCTGAATTGCCAGCGATAACCTACACAGTCGGGGTATTCTTGCAGGAAGTCGAGGGGTAGGGCATCGAGGTGGGTTTGGGCTTGGGCAAGTTGTTCTTTGCCTAAACGGAAGTCGTCGGGGCTGGTGGCTTGGCTGATGAGTTGTTCGGCTTGGGTGACAGATGCGATCGCGCCGCGATAATTTTGCTCAAAACCCATATAACTGGGTAAGAGTAGAAAGGACATATTTTGAGCGACGGGACGGCGAATTAGGGGAAGGGGGAGATTCGCAACGGCGACAACGCCCACGGGAACCGCGATCGCGAGTAGAATTTTGAATAAGTTAGAAAAGGGCGATTTGGAATTAGAAGATGCAGGCATAGTTATTTCTGGGAGTAACTTGCAGTTATTGTTCCCATTCCATTGCGCGATCGCGCATTTTATTGTCAAAACAATTAAAGCCATTTTCTCAAAGCTAGGCTATCATTGCTTTATGAGATTTAATGAAATGAAAGCCGCTTCAATTTCACTAAAAAAGTTTATAAAATTGAACCATGATTCCTTTAGCCCGAAAACTGTTGCTAGAGCGCGAACCGATTTACTATAACAACTGGACGATTACCACTAAGGTCATTAACGGCCAGTTGTGGCTATGCTGGCAGCATCCGTCTGAAACCTTTCCCCGCTATAATTTCCCCGTGGGCGATCGCAGTTTGTCTGAAGCGGTGCGCCATGTTCGTTTTATGATTGATTTGGCGATTAAACTCGAAAATAATCAAATCGAAAGTTAGCTTTTGATTCAAGCTGACCCCCTCGAATCCTTTGTTTCTCAACTCTAGACAACATTTGTGTGGCCAGCAACATGGGGGACAACATAACAGTTATTATGTCTTGCATAACAACTGTTATGGCCAAGGCGGCCTGGGATTTTGTGATTACTTCAAATGAATTTCTGGGTCTTGGGCTACCCATCCTAAAGCCGTATTAAAACGCACTTCAAAATGGAGGTGAGATTCAGGGATATCCGGCTGTCCTGTATTCCCCACTGTCCCGATTTGCGTCCCTCCCCCTACAGATTGCCCCACTTGTACCGAAATTTGGCCGAGGTGGGCATAGCGGGTTTGCCGATTGTTGGCATGATTAATAATAACCAGGTTGCCATAGTTGCCTTGTTGCCCCACAAAGGCGATTGTTCCTGCGTCTGCGGCGATAACCGGGGTTCCGATGGGTGCGAGGAGGTCTAAGCCACTATGGAAGCGTCTAGGGGCGTTATTCGTGCTTTCTCGCCAGCCGTAAGCCAGCCCAACGGTGATAGGTTGAGAGAGGGGATAACCTTGCAGTCCGGTATAAGTTTCGCTGGCAGTCCCCCCAGATGTCCAGTTTACCCCCGGAATAAAGACGGCGGTGGGGGGATTGCGATCGCACCCGTTTAATTCAAATAAGATATCAGCGCGGACTCCGTAAGCGTCTTGTAAATCCTGCCAAGAAGCCCCTCTAGGGACGTTGATGCGAATGCCGTTGAGGGGAGGAATGAGGATGTCGCGATTCGTCGGGAGTGTCCCGTTACTAATGCTAGGATTCCAACGGATAATCGTGGCAGGAACGAGGTTATACTGACGGGCAAGGTCATTGAGAGTTTGGCCAGAAGTGACCCGATGACGCTGGACTTGGGATAATGCCGGAGGAGGACAGACGTTATCTTGGGCTAGAGTCGCAGTCGGGAGTAGGGTTGCGGTGACTCCCATTCCCCAAATTAATCGATAAAACCAAAATCGCAGATTGGGTATCATTTAACGTAAATAAAAGCGGCTGTAAGCAAAAATATACAAGAGGTTGATCAACACTAATATTCCTTTACTCCAGGGTGTTTTGAGGATTTTCCAAACGAAAAAGGACGCGATCGCGACTAAACTTAATTCTACAAAGGCGACAATATTACCGTAGTGTTTGGGGTCCCAGTAGGAAAAGGGACTAATAAAGCGGTAATTACTAAACGGGTAAAAATGGCGGTGTGCGTCGTCGTGATGTACCGGAAGGTCGAGTAAAGAATGAAAAACTAAGCTTATACAGAAAATTACACCAAGTTTTGCCCCAAAATACCAACAAATCAACGCCCCAATAATCGCAAGGGGAATTGAATGAGACAAGGCAATGATATTCTGCCACAAAGGTTGATAATAAGCCGTTGTCCAAATTTCGCTTTCGGGTAAACGGTAAATCCATTTTGCCACCCCATAGAAAATAAAAATCGGTGCGTCGGGTAAAATTGCCCCCAACGTTATAGCAACTGTCGCATTTGGTGCAACAGTTGTTCCAAGTAGCCACAAATTCAGGATGTAATGACTAGGAGTATTCACACAGAAACCATCACTGCATCTTTGCGATAAATTTGCCGGGATTCGTCTTCAATCTCAATCCAGTTTAAGTCTCGTAAGCGATGGACGAGGTTAGAAATGGTAACGCCAAATTCTTCAGCCAGGTCATATAATACTGACCATTGAGTTAAATCGCGGTCTTTACAGGCATTTTGCAAGCGGTCTAGGGGCATCAGCAAGCAGCCTGCGAAATACTGCGCCTGCCACTCGATGCCGTCGGATTGCTCGGTACTGCGACATAGTAAAGGATCGACGGTAATCTTGATATCGCGATCGCGCATCCGACTCATTCTATCGACTTTAGCCCGATCGATGTGTAGTAGCCAGTGACCAATTTCGTGGGCAATGGTAGACTCCCCAAAACCCCCTTGTAAATTGGGAATGCGATCGTTAATTTCAATCAGCTTATCTAGGGGTAAAATACGAGCAGCAATCTGTCCCTCTGCGTCGTCTGGGATACTATCCCACACCACATCCAACCCCAAAAATTCCGCTATGCGACTCGCATCCAGGGGAAACTGAGGGATATAATTTGGCGTAACTTTCATCGCTTCAATAACGTTTATCGCAACGCATTCGATGTCATGCTTGGGGATAAAACGGAAGGGGTGAAAGATGTTCATGGGAGTGAATTATTGAGTTATTTTTGCTTGATATTTCGTTGTCCTGTCGGGTGGGCAATGCCCACCACAACAAGGGTTTTGGCTTATGGTTTTAACACCAATAAAGCCCAATGATCTGCTGTTAATAACCAGCAATTTTTGACTTAATTTGCTTCCCAATTATCAACTATCAATTGGTAATTGGTAATTGGTAATTGGTCATTGCTTACTCCTGGCTGGCTTCTTCAATCACCCTCCGGGCAAAATCAGGGTTTTCTCGCATTCTACGGAATAATAGGGGCATATCTTTGTAATTTTGCCGCAATACTTCTTCTTCCTGCTGGGGAATGCGACCCGCCAGGAAAATCAGTTCTTCTTGATCTAAACTAAGGTTACGCGCGATCGCCCGAATTACATCTTCTTTTGGGGCATAATCAGCGCGATCGTTTTCTAGTTTAGACAAATATGTGAAGTCCAGGCCGATATGCCTGGCCAACTGCCTTTGAGAGTAGCCTTTGTCCTTCCTCGCTTGACGGATGAGGTCTCCAAATTTTTTGTTCATAGCGCGTATTCGTTGTATATTGACAATCTTAGCATTTTCTTGACGAAAAGTTCAACCGTGGGTTAGGATGGTTTTAACCGCGTTGAACAAAGCATCAAATTATTCCCATTGGCTTGTAGAGATCAAGCCAACTCATCGCTATAAAAGCGAGGGATTTTGATGTCAAAAATTAATCTCTCAAGTAGAAGGAAAGCATGATCGCTCAAATCTCAGTGAAAGACAGCAAAACCCAAATTTTAACCGCGTTTCGTCAACTGTTAGCCCAACAACAGCAAATTGCATCCAAAGTTGCGACCAAAGAAGAAGAAGCAGAGAAAGAAAAGAACCAAGAATTATTAGAAGTTGCCGCTACTTATACCGTTGATAGTATTGTCAATGGGATGGCTTCTCTACAACTCGATTTTGGCAGCATTATCAATGAATTGTCCCAACGCTTGGGGAGTGAGTCAGAGAAACTCGATACCTTAAAACGGGCGATTTTCGTTGAAACGGAAAACCTCGAACAACTGCGAAAAGTCCGTTTAGTTGCCGATGCTTTATATATTTTACGGCAAGAACACCAAGAGAAAATCCAAGCCCTGCAAGATAATATCAATCAGCAGCGAGAGGGGTTAGAGAAAACAATTCGTCAAACGCGCAAAGCTTGGGAAAAAGAACTTGAAGAATGGGAAACTCGCACAGAAGAAGAAGCCGAAATAATCGCCAAAGAACGAGAAGAAGAAGCCGCCGATTATCAATATCAAACCACGCGATCGCGCCAAATTGAAATGGACGAATACGAGGAATACAAGCGTGACCAAGAGCGAACCTTACAAGAAATGAATCAACAGCAAGAAAAAGGTTGGCAAGAAAGAGAGCAGTATTTAACCGCAAATGAAGCTCAATTTAACGCCAATCAAGAGAAAATTGCAAGCTTTGAAGAAGCCCTCAAAAAAGCTTATACCGATGCCAAAGGTGAAGCCATTAAGCAAGCAGAACGAGAAGCAAAAGTCAAGTCCGACCTCTTAGAAAAAGAGTGGGAATCAACCCAACAAGGCTTCGACCTCAAAATCCAATCCCTCGAAGCCGTAATCGAGCGACAAACCGCCCAAATTGCGGAAATCACCACCCAACTCCAAGCCGCGACGAATCAAGCGCAACAACTAGCAATGCGAGCTTTTCAAAGTAACAACCGCGATAATAATTAAACCCGAATCATTCACCCATTTTCCCGATTAATCGACGTAACTCAAACTTGAATCATGGCTAAGAAAAAAATCACAAATCGCAACACAAAAGCCGAAATTTTGCAAGCCTTTGAAGAACTCAAAAGCGAGAAATCTACCCTAGAATCTCAAGTCAAACAACTGAACAAAGAAGTCAAAACCATCCTCCCTCAACCTCCCAAAGCCACCGAAATTCCGCCCCAAGAAACCACCAAAGCCAACAAAACCATGAACCAAACTAAACTCATCCAAGCCGACATCGAACAAACCCTAAAAAACCTCGAACAACTGCAAATTGGCTTTGGAAGTGCCGCGAGTCAACTGTCCGAACAACTCATCAAAGAAGCCTCTACCCTGGAAGAATTAAACACGGCGGTTAATGGGGAAGTCGAACAACTTGAAACCCTACATAACCTCAACGAAATTGACGACACCACCCTCGA
The DNA here is from genome assembly GCA_000380225.1 of filamentous cyanobacterium ESFC-1. Classification (GTDB taxonomy): domain Bacteria; phylum Cyanobacteriota; class Cyanobacteriia; order Cyanobacteriales; family Spirulinaceae; genus Jaaginema. The sequence goes on along the minus strand of KB904821.1, from coordinate 4,657,276 downwards.
TAACTTGATTGAATCCTATCAAGAAACCAGCACAGAGTTTGAAACCGAATATAACGAACAGCAAGAAACTTTAAACCAAGAACTTCAAGACTTAAAAAAAGCTTGGCAAAAAGAACAAGAAACCCATAACCGGATAATCAAAGAACGGAACGAAAACTATCATAAAACTCGCCAACGGGACGAAGCCGAATATCAATATAACCTCGAACTCGAACGTAATCTCGACCAAGAAAACTACGAACAAGAAAAGAAACAACTTTATACCGAACTTGCAGAAACTCGATTAACTCAAGAAAAAGCTTGGGAAAAACGAGAAAAAGCCATATCCGAGCGGGAAAAACAATACAAAGAAGCCCAAGAAAAAGTCGAAGAATTTGAAATCAAAAAGCAAGAAAACATCAAAAATGGTAAAGAAAATGGTCGCAATATCGGTCACTATCAAGGCAAAGTCAAAGCCGATTTACGCAGCAAAGAAATCGAAGGAGAAACCCGCAACTACCAACTCCGCATCGAATCTTTAGAACAAACCATTCAAACCCAAGACAGCCGCATTCTCAACCTCTCCCAACAACTCGACGCAGCCCTCAAACAAGTCCAAGATTTAGCCGTCAAAGCCATCGAAGGCACATCCAATCGTAACTCCTTTGATGCGCTTAAAGAAGTTGCTCTCGAACAAGCTAAAAATCAAACCAAAAGTAAATAACTTAAGAACCCCGGTTTCTTGTCTGCTTATCTGATAAAGTTAGAATATAACTCTAGAAACCGGGGTTCTAGCATAACTTAAATATTCATCCCGTTTTCTTCTAGAAACCGGGGTTTTATAGTTTTAAAACTAACGTCTTGGCTTTTTGCGATAATGAGAGCGAACGCGAGTCCCATTGCGACGCTTGTAACTCCGCACTTTTATTTTACCGAAATTGGAATTAACCACTAAGCCCGTAATCAGGGCAGAAATGAGTATAATTAAAAACAATCCCATTTTAATTTAAAAAAGTTAGACTAAATTATTTGATTTTAGCAAAACTAATCGCTACAGTTACATTAGTATTAAGCGGTTGCGTTACACTTCGTTAACGCACCCTACTGCCGTGACACAGCTAAAATGAGGCTTTAACGTAGGGTGGGTTAGGCGGCTAGAATCTAGGCTATGACTGTAATCCACGAATCCGCCGTAACCCACCGTTTAAGATGTGTCACGACACTACTGGCGTGACATAGCTTAATTTGTGCGATAGCCAAAACCGCTAAAATATTTACATTTCGGTGCGTTACGCTACGCTAACGACACCCTACCTAAAGCCTCATTTTAGCTGTGTCATAGTTATTTAAATTTTGCAGCTTTAGAGTTTTCAGAAATCGCCGTATTACAACCCGATTTAATTGTATTTATTTACTGTTATTTCACCTGATTCTGAACCGCAAAATTACATTTTTAGTGGTAAATTACCTAAAAGTACACCCATCGATATACATTTCAAAATACCGCTTCATGGGTCAAAATTCGTGAAAATAATCAAGAATTTATTATCCTAATTTTAGTTTTCCTTGCCATATTTAGTCTTAAAGGCAAAAGACTAAGATTTCATCAAGATACAAAGGACTGAGGACTAATGACAAAGGACAACAAACCAAGGACTAATATAAATTTTCAGTCACCTTTACCAAACGTTTCATCGCAGTTGCAATTTCGTCGGGAGTCGCGGTTAAACTAATGCGAATACACTCTTGTTTGTGTCGCCAATTTTCGGATAAACCGGGGAAGAAAGACGAACCAGGAACTACGATAACGCCTACTTTTTTAAGTTCTTGATAGTATTCCCAATCCGTAATTGGTAAATCTTGTAGCCACAGCCAAGCGAAAATTGAGCCTTCTCCTTGATGAAGATACCAGGGAATATCGCTAGGAAGGGCAGCATCAAGGGTATTTTCGAGGACTTCGAGTTTATGTTGATAATGGGGGCGGATAATGTCTTTGGAGATGGTGGCCAAGCGACCTGATACAATAGCCTTAGCCGCGATCGCCTGACCGTAACGAGACGCATGAATGCAAGCGTTGGTTTGAAAGCTTTGTAGGATTTCAATGATATCGGCATCCCCAACAGCAATCCCCACCCGTTCCCCCGGTAATCCGGCTTTGGATAAGCTGAGACAATGGAGGATATTCTCGCCAAATACCGGATTCATTTCGGCATAATTAAGGGCAGGATAAGGAGGAGCATAAGCCGAATCTACTAAAACCGGGACGTTATAGGGTTGAGCAAGGGCTGCAATTTTTTCGACTTCCTCGTCGCTGATAATATTACCTGTGGGATTGCAGGGACGCGAGAAGATGACGCAGCCTGTATCCTCGTTAATTTTGAGTTGGCTGAAGTCGGGACGATATTTGAAGCGGTGCGCGTTGCTGTCAATGTCAAGATGGGGTTTGTAAGCGAGGAGGGCTTCGGGAGTGAGGCTAATGCCGCCATAACCGGTATAATCGGGGCTGAGGGGGAAAACAATGCGTTTGAGTTGGTTTTCGGCAGTATAGCCCCCAAAGGCGTTGGCGGCGTAGAAATAAAGGGCTTGAGAACCGGGGGTAATGAGGATGTTGCGATCGCCCAGGTTTAAATTATATCGTTGATTAAAGTCCGACGCGATCGCCTCAATCAACGGCGCATAACCTTGACTCGACCCATAACGACAAGTGACTTCGCCATATTCCGAGCTTGCCAGCAATTGAGCCGTACAATCGCGCCATAAATGCTCAACTTCGGGTAAAATCACCGGATTTCCCGCACTCAGATTAATAAAATCTTGTCCTGCTCCAGCTCGCAAAGTTTCGATAACATCTTTCATAATGGCGCGAGTCCCGGTAAGTTGGGACATCTGCAAACCGAATTGAGATAAGGCAGGATGGGTCATTTCAGTTATCAGTTATCAGTCATCAGTCATCAGTTTTTGAGGCTTTTATCTTATCAAGATTCTGGGGCGATCGCGATCTTGGATTTAGTGATAAGGCTAATTGACTGACATCCAGGTTTTCCCGTAGGTTAGATTTAGGTCGCGAAACTCAACAATAATCAAGGTTTTGTGGGGTTCTACTTCGTTCTACTCAACCAACAACCAACAACCAATAACCAATAACCAATAACCAATAACCAACAACCAATAACCAACAACCAATAACCAACAACCAATAACCAACAACCAACAACCAACAACCAATAACCAACAACAAAAATGCTCAAAACCCTATGGCAAGTTGACTTTTATAAACCCCCCCAACCCCAAAATAACCCCACTTGGATTTTATTAATCTGCAAGCCGTCTGGGGAACTCATCCATGAAGCAACTTGTCCGCAAGCCGAAGCCGGAGTAAGTTGGTTAGTCCAGCAACTACAAGCTATTGGGGAAGCGCCGGATATTGTGCGAGTATTTCGCCCAGAAACCTATAATTTAATGGATTTAGCCACACAGCAGTTAGGCTGGACATTAGAAGCGACGCGACACGCCCCCGCCTTGAAAGAAATATGCCGTTCTCGCGGCTTAACCGCAGATTTGATTCAATCACCCCCCCAAGCCCTTCCCGATGCCTTGTGGGGCGAGCAATGGCGGTTTGCAGCGATTGTTGCTCAGGATATTGTATCGGTATTTCGCGATCGCCCCATCCCGATTGTCAACATTCCCTCAGAGTTTGACCCCATTCAAGCCGGAGTTGCTTCAACTACACCCATTCCCGGTATTATTATCTACGGGGGTCGTCAATCAATGCAACTCGCCCAATGGCTGGTAGAACAGCAACCCCATGGGGTGAATTATATTCCCACAGAACCGGGACAGTCGGGGGGATTGGTACTCGAAACCGGCTTAATTGACCGTTGGATTTTAGCAACATTTGAGGATGCAGAAGTGGCTCAAGCTGCCCTAAACTATAGCGAACGCCGTACAGCGAGTTTGGGGATTCATTTTCTCTTGATTCAACCGGATGATTCAGGTATGACGGATACAGGGTTTTGGTTGCTTCAGGGAATTAATTGAGGATTTTTGATTTCGATTTAGATAAGCCAATTTCAGACATGAGAATTTCTTGCTGTTCTTCAAATTCTTTAATCTCTAGCCGTCTTTGACGAGTTAACTCCGCAATCTGGGCTTCGTGGCGCTTTCTTTCTTCGTTCATTGCCGCCAGAATCACCTCGCCTTTTTGACGATGTTCTTCTTGGTATTCTTCCATCTGTTGAATGACCCAATCAGGGATTTGCTTAATCTTTTGGGCAATATCCACGACAACTTGGGCGCGAATTTCGTCGGGAAAATCCTCTAAAACACTAGAAACGTCTTTCCAGAAGTTAATATGGCCGGTATAGGTATAAATATCTTCATTTTTAATGCTGGCTAAGGGCCGCACTTCTCGTTCTTGCGGCTGACCCTTGACCATTTTCACCTCAATCAATAAGGCGGTTAATCTATCGTTATCCTGCTTCCATCGGATCGGCATTGCGTATTATCTCTAAAAAAGTAAAAATGAAACTTACTCTTTAATCGTTTTGTACCCTTATAACAAATAACAAATTCTATTCCCATTCGCTGAAAAAAACGTGACTCATTCTGTAGATACTCCCTTCTCTGACTTCGATAGTGCAATGATACAACGTTGTTTGGTTTTGGCACGTCGGGGGATGGGATACACTTCACCGAATCCCCTGGTGGGGGCGGTGGTGGTACAGGGTGAAACGATTGTAGGAGAGGGGTTTCACCCGAAAGTTGGTCAACCCCACGCCGAGGTTTTTGCCTTGCGAGACGCGGGGGAAAAAGCCACAGGAGCGACGATTTATGTTAATTTAGAGCCTTGCAATCATCAAGGGCGCACGCCGCCTTGTACGCAAGCATTAATTAAAGCCAAGGTGCGTAAAGTGGTAATCGGCATGATTGACCCGAATCCCTTGGTGTGTGGGACAGGGATTCAAACCTTGCGGGATGCGGGAATTGAAGTCGTTGTGGGAGTCGAAGAAGCCGCTTGTCGTCGCTTGAATGAAGCCTTTATTCAGCGAGTGGTGCAGCAGCGACCGTTTGGTATTCTCAAATATGCAATGACCCTAGATGGTAAGATTGCGGCCACGACGGGTCATAGTAGCTGGGTTACGGGGACTGAAGCTCGATCCTGGGTTCATCACCAACGGGCGATCGCGGATGCGGTTATTGTTGGAGGTAATACGGTACGCCAGGATAATCCTTTTTTAACGACTCATGGGGTAAGCGATCGCCAGCCGTTACGAGTGGTGATGAGTCGTCGCTGCGATTTACCGGTTCAGGCTAATTTATGGGATATCAAAAACGCGCCGACGGTGGTTTTTACCGAAACCGATCAAAATCTTGCCCTACAGCAAACATTACAACAGCAGGGCGTTGAGGTGGTTACTTTCCCAACACTCACCCCGGAAGTTGTCATGGAAAGTTTATATTATCGCGGTTTTTCTCAGGTTTTTTGGGAATGTGGCGGGGTTTTAGCCGCAGCAGCTTTGAAATCGGGCGCAATCCAGAAAGTTATGGCGTTTATCGCCCCTAAAATTATCGGCGGACAAGAAGCCCCTTCTCCGGTGAGCGATTTGGGTTTGCAGCAAATGAATGATGCGATCGCCCTCAAAGATGTAGAAATGCAGGCGATTGGCAGCGATTTTTTGGTCACGGGTTATATTTGATGGGAGAAATTACCAATAACAAATGACGAATGACCAATGACAAATGACCAATAACAAATGACCAACAACAAATTTGGTATGATTAACACATTCCGCGTCGCAGCTCGCCCAAATCGGGCTAAGATGCGGAGGCGAAGGCACTCGTAGTAACAGGCGATGAGCGAAGCTGATTTCTCCCAACAAGAACCGCAAAAGTCCCCAGAATCCATCCTAGATTCGTCTGAAGGGACCGAAAGCCCGCAGCCCGATAATCCGGCGATTGAGTCTACACCGATCACCTCACCCGATGCGAAACCGATTGAGCGTTTTGAACAAAGGATTACTGACGAAACGGCGATCGCCCCAGATTCGTCCCCAGCCGATTTAACGAAAGGACGACCCCGTTTAAAAGAAGCAGATTGGTTTTCTTTAGCCCGAAAACTGCGTCAGCGCAATCGGGATTTATTACAAAAAGTGGCTTTACTAGAGGAGAATTTGGCGAAAACCCAAGAAGCCCTAGAAACAGAAACATCGCGATCGCGCAGTATAGACGCACTCAACAGCCAACAAAGCCAAGAAATCAGCCTCAATCAAGAGAAAATCCGCAGTTTATACGCCGAACTCGAAGCGTCTCATCAAGCAACGCAACGCCAAAACAGCCTTAATGCCGACCTTAGCGCTCAATTACGAGTGGCTCAAAATCGGATTGAAGAACTCGAACAAGAATATACCCATCTGCATCATCACTACCAACAGCAAACCCATCAACTGCAAGAAATTAAAACCCAATCCCAAGAACTTTCGGTGCGTTTGCAACGGCAACAACGTCAAACCCTGCAATTCAAAGCCGCATTAGATAAATGTTTGGCAGCTAAATCAATGTTGTCTGGTTCGACTTCAGAAGCCCCCATCCCTCCAACAGCCCCCGAACCTCAACCTGCCCCAGTCCTCCCCAGTAGTGCGCCAATTGCCATGAAAGCCCAACCGATTCAACCTTGGTCGAGTCGGAGTGATGAACCCCTCGATTGGGCAAGTGTAACTGATTTCTCGAACGTCACAGCCGATGTCGCGGCCACGCCAGCCCCGGATTCGCAGCAATCCCCAGAATTAAGTGAATTAGAGCAAAACTGGCGAGAATTTAGCGAAGAAGGAGCAGAAATCGTTGTTTCTGCCTTTGACGATTTGTTAGAGGATACGGCTGAGGACATTCCCCCAACCGAAAGCAATCTCAAACCCCCAACTCCCCCAGAGGCGGTTGTAGACGCACCCACTGACCCCCCAGAGGCTTCGGGCCCCGTTCCTCCTCCCCCTTCCCCCATCGTGTATCCTCAACGCCCCACTAAAAAGCGCAAATCCTTAGCGGCGATTGAATTACCGTCATTTCCCCGTTACGAGCCATCTTGAGGAAAATGCCTGTTTTCTGGGGATGAAAACAAGGGGGCGATCGCGTTAAGGATTGAGTCAGTCACAAAAGTTGTTAGTTCTGTCCCAATTCTCAGTAATTTTGCTGAACCAGCTTTTTAAAAGTTACCAATTTTGAGCGAGAAAACTTCTGAATTTTTAACTTGCGATCGCGAGAGAAATACCGTTGACTAGATACAGTTAGGTCAACATCTACCGCCCATGACGGCTTCCTCTTTTACCCCTTCGGATACGACTCCAGATTTACTGTGTCCCAATCTGGCAGAATATTGGCAAATTGGTCAGTTAAAGCGATCGCAACAATACGTTTTGACGGCAAAAATTGCGAAAGTTCGCTATCTCATCGAAGCCCCAGAAGCCTACGCTCTACAACACTTTAACGGCAAACATACCATCGCTCAGATTCAGCAGCAATGTCAAAAGAAATTTGAGTCAGAAATCCCCCCCGATTTAGTTGCAAAACTACTGCAAAAACTGATCGGTTGGGGCGTAATTCAAGACCGCGACTCTCCCCCCCAGCCCACCGAAAACCAATCTGCAAATTCCCCGTTTAAAGCCAGTATTCAGTGGATCGAACACCCCGAAGGTTACTGGATTTTGCGAAATCGAGAAGATGTCACCTTCATGCAAGTTGACCCCCAAAGTAAGCAAGCCATTGAAATGCTAGGGAAATTTCCCCCAGAGGAAATCAGTCAAAAAACAGGCATTTCCCCCGGACAGATTAAATATCTCATGCAGCTTTTGACGGTGACCGCCATGCTCGAAGGCACAAAGCCCCCCAAACCGCCGAAAAAGCCCTTTACCCCCCTGAAACTGCTGTTTTTCAAAGTTCCCCTATTCAACCCCGACCCCTGGCTGAATCGCCCCACTCAGGCGTTGCGGTGGCTGTGGACAAAGCCCTTTTTTATGCTGTTGCTGGCATTCTTGAGCATTTCGGCAGTGGTGGGGTTAAACTGGCGATCGCAAATCCTCTTAACCGGAAGCATTCTCTGGCAAACTCAGGGCCCCTCCCTTATCATTCCCTTTGGTTTGCTGGCCATGTTAGTGGTTACAATTCACGAATTTGGCCACGCCCTCACCCTCAAACATTACGGCGGTATTGTCCCCGAAATCGGCTTGCTGCTGATGTTTATGATGCCCGCCGCTTATACCAACACCAGCGATTCCTATTGCCTCGTCAAACGGCGACAACGGCTGTTTGTCGTCGGGGCAGGAGTATTGTGTCAGTTTATCATCGGCGCGATCGCGTTTTGGCTGTGGCGTACCTCCGTCGAAAGCAGTTGGTTACACCCCATGAGTTATCTCCTCATGGTTTCCGCCCTTTTCACCGTCGCCGTCAACCTCAACCCCATGGCCAAATTTGACGGTTATTACCTCACCGTTGCCGCCACCGGGATTAATAATCTCCGCACGCGATCGTTTCAATTTTACCAAGCTTTGTTCACCGGAAAACCCAGTCCCGAAAGCGGACGCGATCGCGCCATCCTCGCCGCCTACGCCCCTTTGAGCTTCCTCTACATCCTCATGATTTTTGGCAGCTTATTCCGCATGGTTGCCTTCTGGACATTCGACAACGCCCCCGTCACCGTCTTGTTACTGGTGATTGGCTGGGCGGTTTATTACTTTTGGCCGCGTGGATGAGGAAGGCAGTAGGCTTTTCAGTCATCAGTCATCAGTAATCAGTCATCAGTTTTTGGGGCAGTGAGCAGTAGGTTGGGTTGATATAACGAAACCCAACAACAAACAACAAACAACAAACAACAAATAACCAACCAATTCCCGAAAAAACCCAACCACCAAAAAACCATGAACTCTCCCAACTCTCGCTTTCAAGTTGTACCGCCGAATCAAATACAACCGCAACCCCAAACCCCACCCCCGGCTGCAACTCCTCCCCCAACCGACAGTCAAATTCAACCGAATCAGCCCAGTCAACCCACTGCCGCGAAGTCTAAATCCTTTCCCACAGGATGGGCGATTTTTGCTGGAATTGTGGTGGTTGTGGGAGCAATTAGCCAAATTCGCGTTGCACCTTCTGTCCGCGCCGAAGCCTGGCTTAATCCTGCCCCTGACGCTCGGAGAGTGATTCATACAGAGATTCCTGGCACAATCAAGGAAATATTAGTAGAAGTCAATGAGCCGATTGAAGTTGGCGATCCTATCGCTTTGATTGAAAGCCAGCAAATGGAAGAAAAAATCGACCAAGGCGAAATTCAGGTTGAAGAAGCGGGAGTAAGCCACGAAACGGCTCGTCAGCAGGTTTATACCGCCCAAATGCGCTTAAATCAAGCGCAACAACAACTGGCATTTAGTCAGGAGCGAGTGGGGCAATTACAAGCCGAGATTAACGCGATGGAAGCCGGGACATTACCGCCGCACATTTTCGGTTATCAACAAAAGATTGTGAATTTAGAGGGGGCGATCGCGTCCCTCGATGATACTATTGCTAATCTTACCCCTCTCGTAGAGCAAGGGGCCTATGCTTCGGAAAGACTCAACGAAACCCAACGGCAAAAACTCACCCTACAAGGGCAAATTGGCGAAATCCAAGCCGCTATGGGCATGGCAAAACGGCGAATGTACGACGAACTTGCAGCCAAACAAGACGAAATGAACCGCTTGCAAACTTCGGTTTTAGTCGCTCAACAAGACGTTGCATCGGCAGAAACCTTGTATGAGCGTCGTCAACCGATCGTCCAAAAAGTCGAAGAAAGACAAGACAAAGACATTGGTATTTACAGAGAAAATACCACATTGCGATCGCCCCTCGATGGTATCGTTGTCACCCCAGACCTTTATCTCCTCGAAGGCAAAACCCTTCCTGAAGGAGAAGCCGTCCTCGAAATTGCCGACACCTCCCAACTCGTCGCCGTGATTGAAGTGCGTCAAGAAGACCGAGATTTGATTCAAGCCGGAGCAATTGTAAAATTTAATCCCCCCGAACCCGGATTACCCAGTTTTACGACTCAAATCAAAGAAATTATCTCAGTTTTAGAGCGAGACGAGCAGTTAGGAAAATCCACTGTCCGCGTGATTGCCGATATTGACACCACCAACAAAGATTTACAACCGGGAGCAAAAGTTTATGCTCGCATTGAATCCCCCCAAAAAATTCCCCTTTACGAACAAGCCCGACGGGAATTTTTGAATCTGTTTAAGGTTCGCAAATATTCTTAACTTTCAACAAATACAAAGGACAAATGACAAAGAACCAAGGACAAAATCAAACCTGCCAATAATACAGGGTGACTTCTTCATCATCTTCGGTTTTTGCAGGCAAGGATAAGGTATGCAAAGGTGGCCAATCCCCCATATCAAAGTCTTTGGAGATGATGCGACTGCCGGATTTTAATTGCATTTGGAGGCGCGATCGCAAACGCAAATTGAGATGAGGCAACAGGTAAATAAACACCACCGTTGCCTCCCGAAAATCGCTCTTAAATAGGTCTTCTTGCCGAAATTCGAGTAAATTATCAACTCCGGCGGTTTCGGCATTCTCTTGGGCTTGCTGAATGCGTTTCGGGTCGATATCAATGCCGACTCCCCTTGTTTCCCATTGCTTCGCCGCTTCGATTAAAATGCGACCATCCCCACTGCCTAAGTCGTAGAGAATATCGCTTGGGGTGATTTTCGCAAAATCGAGGAGCGATCGCGTAACGTTATGAGGAGTGGGGATGTAGCCAATATCCGGTTGTCGCAACAGGGTCATAATGGGTGTAAATCTTAATTGTAGTGATTCATCCCCCAAAATGCCGAGTACCCAAATCCCCACAGATACCTGGATAACTGCAACCTGGGATCGTTATCTTCAGGCGATCGCCAACACAACCCCCACCCAAGCCAAAAGCTACTACTACAACCACCAGATGAGGCTGGAAATGTCACCTGTCGGGAATGACCACGCGAGTGACCATACTATAGTTATTTACGCGATTCATTTATTCGCGGCGCTGAATGATATTGACCTCAACGGCAAAGATAACTGCACTTATCGCCAAACCGGGGTGAGGGAGACTCAACCCGATGTATCTTATTACATCGGCGAAACGGCGAGTATTGTACCTTGGGGAACTGGAATCGTCGATCTCGACCAATATCCGCCGCCTCACTTAGCCATTGAAGTCGCGAACACCTCATTAGCTGACGATCTGGGCAATAAACGGTTATTGTACGAAGAAATGGGGGTCAGGGAATATTGGATTGTTGATGTCCAGAATATAGAAATTATCGCCTTCGCGATCGCCAATCGGGGGAGTCGCAGAATCGCGCAATCTCAAGTTTTACCGGGTTTAGATATTTCCCTACTCGAAACTGCCCTACAACGCACCCGCAACACCAATCATGGCAAAGTGAGTGCTTGGTTACTCGCTCAGTTTCAGCAAATGACCGAGAATCCTGATTGAGTTAATCAAAATCAAGAATTCAAAATTGTTGATAGAAATAAACGCTAATCTTCAAACTGCAAATCACGGACGCGATCGCGATATAATTTCTGATGGCGTTCTTGGGCTTCCGACCAAGAAGTAGGAAACGGTAAATTGCCCAAAATTACATCCTCAATCGCTGCACGAACCTGACGAGCGCAAACTTCGGGATGAACTCTACCTACCCCCGTCCCTAAACCGGGAAATGCCACAGATTTGACCGCATCAGCTATTTTTTCACCAGCCAGAGAGCCAGTTGTAAACACGCCATTTTTTATTAACAATAAAACCCCGCGAGCCGCAAGATAAGGATGCGCTGAATCAGTTAAAATCATAGGAACCCGCATTGTCGGAGCCGCGATTAAAAACGGAATTCTAGTATTATCTGTTTCGACAATTTCAGCAGCACCAACCAACAATTCCCCATGATGTTTCTCGCGGATTAATGCTTGCAGTCGCTCTTGAACCTGCCACCCAAAATGATAGCTATAAACCGCATCAATACCGCCATCCATAAAGCCAAAACTATTAGCAGGGCTAACCACTGCATCGCACTGAAGCTCTATAATTGAACCGCGATGAACCGTTACATTCTCCAAATCGCCGCAGGATTCCTCCCAAGCAGTCGCGAGGGGTTCATCAGTCGCAGTCAGAATGATTTTCATGGTTGATTTTTTTCTAAAAAAGTTGCCAATTGCTGGCCGACGGCAGTTAAGGAAAAACAAGTTTCAATACGCTGGCGAGCGTTTTGGCGCAATTTTGCCCGTAAATCCGGTTGATTGAGGATTTTTACCAAAGCTTGTGCTAACTGAGGCGCATTTTCGCGGGAAACTTGAATTCCGCCAGAATCTTCTCCCGCTTCGAGAATATCGGGAATGCCTGGTGCATCTGCGGCGACAAGGGGTAAGCCACAAGCCATCGCTTCGAGGGGGGCTACCGGGAAGCCTTCGTGACGGGAAGGCAACACATAGACATCGGCGGCGGCAAGATAATCGCACATCAGAGGGCGATCGAGGATATACTGATTTTGCCAATGAATATTACTGTTGGGCATTTGGGCTATCTTTTGGCGAAATATCTCTGCATCGCTACCTGTCCCAACAAGGAGTAAATGGGTGGGTGCGGCTATTTTGTCGCAGACTTGCGGCCACGCATCGATGAGAATATCTAAACCTTTGCGATGTATTTCTACGCGACCATGCCACATTACTACTAGGGCTTCTGGGGGAATCTGCAATTGCTGACGAATGGTAGCGCGATCGCCTTTTTGCCATAAGCTTAAATCGAGGGGGTTGAATATCCGAGCAATTTTATTTTCAGGAATATTGTATTGCTCTTGGACGCGCTTTATTTCAGTTTTTGGGGCAATGATGACTCCAGCGCAGTTTTTGAGGCTGTGAGGGCGCAAAAAACGCTCGCAAGCACTCATCTGAAAGTCGCCTCCCTGAAAGGTGGCATAAACGGGAATATTCAGCCGTTTACCGATAATATTGGCGATATCAAAGCGGGGATATTCGTATTCCTGGCAGAGAATCGCGGTACAGTTTTCCTGCTGGATGGCTTGGGTGAGGGAGTCGAGGGGAGTGGCAAGATAGGGTGCGAGGTGACGTTGTAGGGTTTTGTAGGGAGTTTGCAAAGGGTTAAAATTGCCGAAGGTGTCGCGGGTTGTCCAACCGTAGGGATTCTGCATCGAGGACGCGATCGCCTGATAAGCTTTTGTAGTGGGTAGAGTAACAATTTTTGCCCCCGTGGGAAGATGGACATCAGATTTAATCGTTTCAACTCGTCCCGAAATACAGAAAATAACCGTTTCAATCTCTACCGTTTTGAGGGCTTCAATATAGCCAAACAACCATCCTCCTGTCATTTGAGTACAGAAGTCTTGCCACGATAAATTAATGCTGTCGAGGAAATCTTCAATGACATTTCCCCAAGGAAGTAAAGCAATTTTGTGGGGTTGATTCATGATTTTTTCATGAGTTGAATAGATGATATCAAATCCGTTTAATAAGTGGAGATTAAGAACCCCGGTTTCTAACTTAAAATTTTAACTTGACTGTGTAAGCGGGTAAGAAACCGGGGTTCTCGCGCCAGTGTTTGTTTTTGCAGATTTGATATGACATTTTTAAACAAAATGCGAACTCTTAAACTTTGTTTGAAAATGCGATAAATACTAAAGCTGCTTTTCTTTTACGCAAGTTTCTGCCAACGATAAGCGGTTTCTGTCCCTTTGGATTCCGGTTTATGCAAAGCGTAACTCGTCCAGGTAATCGGGCTTAATGCCGTACACAAAAGCTGACGTTTGAGGGGAGAAAGATGGGAAAACGCAACATCGTGACAAAGCACCGTCACAGGGTTAATAAATGTTGCATAAACTTGACAAGGAAACCCGATCAAATCTTCTACTTCTTGGCGCGTATAACCCCGACGAACATGACCCCATTCTGCCATGACATCGCTATCTTTCGGGGTAAAAGATCGCATAAAATCGTAATAAGGAAAACGCCAATTTTCATTGGGAGTACTCACCATAATATAGCCTCCCGGACGCAAAACTCGTAACGCTTCTGCGGCTGCTTTTTGATGATCGGGGATATGTTCTAAAACATCGAACATCGTAATCGCATCAAAGCTTTCATTAGGGAAAGGTAAATTTGTGGCATCTCCACAAACAAAAGTTACATTTTCGGTTTGATTGCAGGGAACTTCGGCATATTCGGGGTTGAAGTCAAGATTCGTAATTTTAGCATTGGGATATAGCATCGCCGTTAAGCCACTGCGTCCTCCCCCCACTTCTAAAATATTTTCTAACTTTTCCTCTGGAGAAATACGGTGAATGGCTCGCATTTTTTCGCGATAGAAAAAGCCTTGGGTTAGGGGATGAGCAAAGGGGTTTTTGGCGACAAATTGACCGAGAGAAACTTTATTGATTTTCATCGTAGTTGCTGAAAAGAAGTTAAGAATTAGAAGGAGTAAGTAAATATTTGATCGCTACACCAAAGCCCGCTAAGTAACCCAAAAATTCTGGAATCATGGTTTGGTGTTTGAGTTCTTCTCCGCGTAAAATTCTACCCCCAAATAAACCCAGATAATGCAGGGATAAAAAGATGGCGCGGCGTAAATTTCCCCAGTGTTTGTATTTGAGGAATTGCAGAAATAAAGCGGAGATATGACCGCGCATATATTGATACATTTGCCGCTCTAAATTTTCGCGGTATTGCCGATGACAATGGTAAACTACAGCAGTAGGTTCGCGGTGACAAGATAACCCATTCGCGAGGATTCTATACCATAATTCTGAATCTTCACTGCATCCTGAAGCCCCTGCTCCTAAGCGTTTGTCAAAATAACCAATTTTATCAAAAATATTACGTCGAAATGCCATATTAGCCCCGGCTCCAATTTGCCATACCGGAACCGATTTGGCTTGATTAGTTTCAAAGAAATCTCGGTCAAAAACAAGGGGACGATATTCACCACTCAAGCCTCCTTGACCAATTTCAAAAATAACTTGAGCTTCGGTTTCTAATTCCGAAGGAATGACGACACCCGTTACCGCAAAAACATTAGGATCGAGGAAGCTTTGAGCCAGTCGCAGACTCCAATCGGGATGAACCGTAACATCATCATCGGTAAAGGCGATTATTTCACCGCTACTGTGTTCAATTCCTGTATTGCGAGCAATACTTAAGCCGGGTTTGGGTTCGCAGACATACTTAATTTCCGGCATTTGTGCGACTAATTCTTGAGTGGCAGTGGTGCGGGGGGCATTATCGACTACGATGATTTCATGGGGAGGAGTGGATAAGTTTTGGAGCGATCGCAAACAGGTTTTGAGGGCTTCGGGGCGATCGCGAGTACACAAAATTACCGATACCGTGGGTAAAGTATCTGGAGGGGTTAATAATTTCTCTAAATGCTGTAACCCGGAAGGATCGTTAATCAAAGTTTCCCAATCGTCCCCCAACCGCAAGCGAATCCCTGGGGCAATTTGCTGTAAAGCTAAAGAATATAAGGCGGTATGAGGAAGCGGTAACTGTGCCTTGGGCAAGACATAGCGCCCTAACGGAAGATTTCGCCACCAAAAGACTAAATAATAACCATCATAGTCGGATTCTGGCTGTAGGGAAGGCAAGGGTGTAGCGAGATCGAGGTGAATAATTTTCCAAGGTAGGATGTTCATCAGCATTCAGAAATAGTTGCAACAAAGGACGTTTGGGGAACAGCACAACCTACTAAAGCTTGACGCTGTTGGGGATTCAGCCACAGCATTCGCCAAATTCCCAGCCACCAGCCACAGGTGAAAATACTAAATACAATGGCATTGGCGATAGGTTTGCGGTCTTTTAAGCTATAAAAAATGTATTTCAGGGCTTTGATACTGTCGCGGATACCATAACCGCAAGAAGCCAGAAACCAACTCGGATAAGATTGTGACCACAGCATCGAGTCTCCAAACAGCTTACAACTGCCTAAACCAAAGTTGATTTTGTAGAGATAGGGTAAGGTGAGGCGATATTCTGGGATGTAATGATGCAAGCGACAAGCGGGGTTATACCAAAGCTCGGAAGTCGCAGCGAGACGCAACGCCATTTCCACATCACCCCCCGATACTAACTTTTTGCCGACGCGATCGGCTAAGAATGTGCGATCGCACCAACCACAATCCATTATCGCTTGTTTGCGAATCACCATCCCTGCACCGACTAAACAACCCAGGGTTTTGGGACTGTCTCCGTGTTCCTGTTGAGCGTAGGAATAAGCGCAGTCCATGGCATATTGGGGAGGGGGAACTTCCCAATCGAGAATGATGCGACTGCCATAAGCGCCACAATCGGGATGTTGAGCGATAAATTGGGCTGCTTGTTCAACCCAATCGGCTTCCAGAAAGCAATCATCGTCGATAAAAGCGACCCAATCCCCTTGTGCTTCCTTCACACCGCGCAAACGAGCGGGAGTTAAACCTTGAGTGGTTTCTACAACCATTTCCAGTTTAAATTTACCGAATTGGCGGTATTTTTCGATTACTTTGACGGTGTTATCCGTACAGTTGTTATTAATAATTAAAACACGCCAATTTATCTCAGAATGGACTTGTTGCTGCGCGATCGCGTCCAAGGCTCGATGGAGCAAAGCAGCGTTATTATAAGTACAGATGGCAATATCGAGAGAAATAGGCTTATTCATGGCGTTTTGAGCTTACTAAAGCCGGATTAGCTTCAGAAATGGCTGAATCATTGGGAGTAGTTGCTCGAATTTTAGCAACTCGACGACGCGATCGCCCATATTCCCCCAATAATCCCTGAATCCCGCCCCACAACTCCGCTAAAATCATTTTTGGCGGTAAACTGTGCTGACCCAAAATACTCTTAATTAATTGCTTCACCTGATCGCGAAACCACCACCACACCAACCCTCGAAACTTGCCTTGATTATCGCGATCGCTCTCGTAAGATTTCGTCACAAAGGCCATAAACCCCAAACCCCAACTCCAATATTGACGCTGCAAACCCACCAAATCGCGACGGTGTTGGTGATACACCAAATAGCGGGGTTCGTAGATAAACGGCGTACCCGATCGCACCACCCGATAAAATATATCCAAATCACCACCCCCAGGCAAAGGTCGCCCCGTGTCTAATGCGTCGTCAAACCCCCCAATTTCGAGCAGCAAGGCGCGACGAAACGCCATATTACATCCCGCCCCAAAAATCCCCGCCCCGCAAGGATAAAGGGGGTTTCCTGGCGCGATCTGACCGTGGCGAATCTTCTCATAGCCCCGTCCAAATCCCCCCCGACGCTCAAACAAAATTTGCGCTGCGGTTTCGAGTTCGTAAGGCATCACCAAGCCCGTAAACCCTCCAGCATCGGGGTTTTCTGCCCAAGCAGTGCGTAAGCCATCATACCAACCGCGATCCACCACCACATCATCATCGAGAAACGCCAGAAACTCCCCCGTTGCAACAGCTAAAGCGTGATTGCGAGCAAAATCTAGCCCGGCTTTTGGTTCGCAAGTATAACGCACCGAGGGAAATTGCGCGACTTTGGCTTGGGTTTGGTCGTCGCTGGGGGCATTATCCACGATTAAGATTTCAAATCGGGGCGTATTATCGGGAATTTGTAAAGGAATGAGAGATTTCAGGCAGCGTTCGACATTTTCCGGGCGGTCTTTCGTACAAATCGCCACCGTGAGGGAAGGAAAAGCATCGAGATCGAGAGCAGGAGAAAGGGTATCTCGCAGTTTTTCTTGAATGATTTTTGTGCCAATTTCCGCTTGAATAATATCGGCTAATTCTTCTTTACTTAAGGTGGTTTCGGGGGGCATTTCCCGTAAAATTAATCCGACAGGGCGATCGCAACACCGCAGTTTGAGGCCAATTCCCGTATGTTTTGCTTCGGTTTTAATTGCCTGTAGCGGTTGTGTGACTTCTATTTCAATGAGTTGATACATTTTTTTATTAGTAGTAAGGGATAAACGCCCTCATCTAAAGTTATTGGTTATTCTGACGATCCAATGTTTCCTTAATTAATCATTAATAACCGTGGCTTTATTCGTAATTTAATGTTGATTCATATAATTCCGCAAAACTTGATTAATTAGAGTTTCATATTGGGGAGTTTGTTGCTGAAGCCAGTTGAGAACATCGCGATCTAAAGGCAAAGAAATAGTTTCTTGTGCGATCGCGTCAACTTTGCGAGCATTATGCCAAAATGTATCATCAAGTTCGGGAATTTCTGACGTATCAATCTCGGAGTCGGGGAGATTTTGTAATTGCTTAAGTCGTTCTGGTGATATATTCATAATAAGTTTTTCTTTCTTTTGGAGTGGCTTTCAATTCATAACTCATCATTCATTCGCTTGTCGATATTGTAAATAATGAAGTTGAGCAAACAAACCATTATTATCCAGGAGTTGTTTGAGGCTTCCTACTTCTACAATGCGTCCTTGTTGTAACACCGCAATTTGATCCGCTTGTTCGATGGTAGAAAGACGATGCGCGATGACAATAACAGTACGACCCTGAAGGGATCCGCTTCGCGGTGCGCGACTAAATTGGTCTAACGCTTCTTGGATGAGATGCTCGGAAATCGTGTCGAGGGCGTTGGTGGCTTCGTCGAGGATTAAAATATCGGGATCGCGGACAATGGCTCTGGCTAGGGCTAAACGCTGCCGTTGACCGCCGGATAAGCGCATCCCGCGATCGCCCACGGGGGTATCGTACCCTTCAGGGAGTTGCAGAATAAAGTCGTGAGCATTGGCTTGTTGGGCTGCTGCGATAATCTCGGCTTCGCTGGCTTCGAGGCGACCATAAGCGATATTATCTCGCACCGTACCGCTAAAAATATAAATATCTTGACTGACAATAGCAATGCGCGATCGCCACATTTCTAGATTCAATTCCGGTAAGGGGCGATCGTCGATGGTAATCTTGCCTTGACTGGGTTCGTAAAAGCGGCAAATTAAGTTAATCAAAGTCGATTTTCCTGCCCCCGATGGCCCGACTAAGGCGGTAGTTTTACCTTGGGGAATGATCAGGGCAATGTCTTGTAATGCGGGTTGGTCTTCGGGGGTGTAGCGAAAGCTGACTTGCTCGAAATTAATGCCTTTTTGCAAGCCATTAAAAGTAGCGTAACCCGATTGGGTGTAGGGCTTATCGGTAGGATCGAGAAATAGCATTACATCCGCGATCGATCCGGTGAGGGTTTTGAGTTTGATGCGGTTGCTGTCGAGGAGTTGAATCTGAGGCTGCAAGCGATACAAAATAAACAGAAACGTGAGCAAAGTGGGTAAGGCTGAGGGATCGCGGATTAAAACGGCGACTAAGATGCACAAAACCAACGCCCCCGACAGCATTTCATACAGGGGAGTCACCAAGCCCGATAACAAGTCTACTTTCATAAAGACTTGACTGGTGGTTTGAGAGGCGCGATCAAAGCGGTTTTGTTCGTAATCTTCCCGACCAAACGCCCGAATCGTCCGCATTCCTGCTAATCCTTCGCACATCCGCGTCGAAAGTTCCCCGTTAGCGACTACGGCTTGACGACCGAGGGAAGTAGACTGTCGCGTGAGAAACTGGACGCTGAGGGCAATTAGGCTCATCATGACTGCTACCAGCAGAGTTAAACGCCACGATAGCAACAACAGCAGCAAGGTAAAAACGAAAACTGTAGAAGCACTAATAAACAGCATCACCAGCAATCTAATCGCATCGGTGACTCGCCAAGTTTCCCCGGATAATGTATTGAGAAGTTTGCCGGAGTCTTGGGCTTCGAGGTAGCTGTAGTTAATGGTCATCAGTTGCCGAAAAATGCGCGATCGCAAGTGATGACCGATTTGGTTGGTCAACCGCGCAAATAAGGCTAAATTAACATAAGCCAAACTGTGCTTGAGGATAATACTGGCAAAGATCAGTAAGGGTAAAACAAAAATCCGGCGATCGCGAGGAACAAAGCTCAAAAAACTATTCAGCGTTGCCAGTAAAGGGTTATCGCTACTGGTTTGATAAGCTTCGGGGTCTAAATTTTGTAGAAAAGGAATAAATAAACTAATTCCAATCCCTTCGGCAAAGGACGCAACAATCCCGACAATCACAATGGTAGGAATTGACCAAGGATAAAGCCGCAGTAGGGGAAGTAATATTCTAATGGCTTGGGCTAATTTCATCCAAAGTCCCCTTTAAGCAAATGTTAGAAGTTGCACCCGTTTATTCTAGTTATACGTTGCCTATCCTGCCGTAGCAACTCCTAGATCGGCAGTATTTCTGGGGCTTCTCCAGCTTTATTTCAGAAGGTTAGCCAAGCGTAGTTTCTTGGCTTGATGGGACGCGATCGCCCATCCCGATAAGCGATCGATGGTTTGATGGAAAATGTTACCGACAAATAACATCAAAAATAACTTGCTTTTTTGTTGTTTAATTTGTTTTAGGGTCAAATTTTGGGTTGGCGCGATCGCCTCTGAAATTGGGGGATTGGGGGAGCGGAAACTTGCTAAAAAGGCGCTGAGGAGCAAGCGGTAAGTCCCGATGCGGATTAAGGATAATAATCCGTGTGCTTGGACGGCTTTTTTCACCCAAAATAGGGTATTGTCCCAATCAGCACTACTGGCGCTTTGGTGGGCAAAATAAGTGTACAGGTTACTGCGAGAAATACTGTATAAAAAGTTCGGAAGATGGGGGCGAGATTCAGACACCGCAGCCATAACGAGATCGTGCGATCGCTTCATGGTGTCATAGTTACGAGACATACTGTTGCGGAGTTTGCGATAACCCACTAAAAATTCTGGAACTACGGCATAATCAGCAATATTAGCAATGCGTAAATATAAATCCCAATCTTCGCACCCTTGAGCATTTTGGGCTTTGAGATTGCTGTCATAATAGCCCACTTTGTTTAAACAAGAACGACGAATCAAGGAGGCGCTGGCATTTCCTAAAAAGTTGTGACAGACTAAAGTTTTGTAAACATCCCCCTCCACATCCGAAGCGCGAAAGCCCCCTATCGTTTCATCATTTTGATCGATATCTACCGACCAAGAGTACACTAAACCGACTTTTTTACCTCCCGCGATCGCGCAGTTTACTTGCTTTTCAAGATTTTCGGGATACCAAATATCATCGGCATCAATCGGGGCAATAAATTCTCCTTTAGAAGCCCGAATACCGAAGTTACGAGCGGCGGCAACTCCGGCATTTTCTTGTTGTAATAAGAGAAGGCGATCGTCTTGTTGAGCGTAATGTTGAACAATGGCCACAGTTTCATCTTGAGAACCGTCATCAACAACGATTATTTCTAAGTTTTGATAAGTCTGAGTCAGGACAGAAATTAAAGTCCGCTCGATAAACGTAGCAGCATTATAGGCCGGAATAATAACGGAAATCAGGGGGGAGTCAGCAGTATTCATGGTTGATTCTTGGCGATGCTTGTCCTGACAAATACCCAAAAAGAACAAATTGTTTTTTCAGATCATTTCAGGCAGAAATCAATTTCAACAATGACCGATTATTTCAAGGATAACAACCCCAATTTTCCAAGATTTATGATAATTCTACAAAAGAGACTCTATTTTTAAAGCTTAATTAAAGCCTTTGCATCTTCGGGTTGACACTTCTACAATCGTAGAAATACAGTTAGATATTCTGGCAATGGCTTTGAAGGTCATTACTCAAAAATGGAGAAGAAACGATGGTCAGCAAGGTTATAATCCGTAAATTCACCGCAGCAAGTGTCTGTAACAATACAGGAGTTTAGAGTCAAAGGCTGTACACTCGTAAAAGCAGGCGATCGCGCTGGTTTGGGGCAATTATCCTAGCCCGAACTTTATCAATAAGGTGACGCGATCGCACCAGCAAGGCTTACACCCAAGTAAAAATTCAATTTCTAAGTAACGGCGGAAAATTTACTGTGAAACAATACCCAATTGCAATTGTTGGTGGCGGCCCGGCGGGTCTGACTGCTGCTTACGAACTGACGAAAAACGGCAAACAAACCCTAGTTTTGGAAAAAGGCGACAAGGTAGGAGGTATTGCTCGTACTGAAGTCTACAAGGGTTATCGCTTCGACATTGGCGGTCACCGCTTTTTTACCAAGGTGGGTGAGGTGAACGAATTATGGCACGAAGTCTTGGGAGACGAGTTTATCGAGGTTCCCCGCTTGTCTCGCATTTACTATCAAGGCAAGTTCTTCGACTATCCTTTGTCGTTACTGAATACCTTGGGCAATTTAGGGGTTTTCACCAGCTTTATGATTTTGATGAGTTACCTCAACGCCAAAGCCAAAGCCGCCATTCGTCGTCCTGAAGTAGAGACGTTTGAAGATTGGGTGACTCACTGCTTCGGTCGTCGTCTGTACTTGACCTTTTTCAAAACCTACACCGAAAAAGTCTGGGGGATTCCTTGTAATAAAATTCAAGCAGAATGGGCTATCCAGCGTATTCGCGGCGTTTCCCTGAAGCGGGCAGTCTTGAGTGCTTTGTTCCAAAACAAAAGTAAAGCCACCACCAGTTTAATTAAGTCTTTTCAGTACCCGATTTTAGGGCCGGGGATGATGTGGGAGCGCTTCGAGGAAATTATCAACGAAAAAGGCAGTGAGGTGTGGCGAGAAGCGACTGTTACTCGCATTAGCCGCGAGAATCACCAAATTACAGGAATTACCGTCGAACAAGCGGGAAGCACCGAAGAAATTGTCGCCGAGCATTACATTAGCAGTATGCCCATTACCGCGTTAGTGTCTCGTCTCGATCCGCCTCCCCCGGAATCGGTTTTACAAGCGGCGCGATCGCTCTCCTACCGAGCTTTCCTCATTGTTGCCTTGATTGTGAACATTGACGATTTATTTCCCGATAACTGGATTTACATTCACGCACCAGAGGCCAAAGTGGGCCGCATCCAAAACTTCAAAAACTGGAGTCCGGCTATGGTTCCCGAAAAAGGGAAAACTTGCTTGGGGATGGAATACTTTTGCACCGAAGGGGATGAAATCTGGACGATGAAAGACGAAGATTTAATCGCCCTCGCAACCCAAGAAATGGTGAACTTGGGCTTTGGGACTCCTCCAGATGTTCAAGATGGGACGGTGATTCGCCAACCCAAGGCTTATCCGGTGTATGACCGCAGTTATCGCCAACACCTAGAGGTGATTCGCGAGTTCCTCGAACCGTTTGAGAACTTGCAAACCGTGGGGCGTAACGGGATGCACCGCTACAACAACCAAGACCATTCCATGCTGACAGGATTGTTGGCCGCTCGTAATTTACTCGGTGAAGAACACGACCTCTGGAATGTTAACACGGAGCGCTCTTATTATGAGGAGTTCACCACGGAGGAGTTGAAAAACCAAGAAGGCTCAGAACTTTCGATGAGTTCTTCTTCCCTGTGAACTACCAGACACCGAATCAAAGATTACGGCGTGCTGGCTTCCTATCCAACAGACTGCGCTCCGAGTAGACTTCTTTCGTCCTCTACTATCTCGACTTACATCTGGGCGATAGGCGATCTCCCGCGTTCGGGGGGATAAAATACGCAGTCCTTCATCTCTTATGTTCTTGGCGGCATTTATGTCGCGGTCATGTTTAGTCCCGCACTGATAACACTGCCAAAACCTCACATCAAGGGGAAGGCTTCTGACTTGATTGAGGCAGACGTTGCAGGTCTTTGAGGAAGGGAAGAAACGGTTTACCTCAAGGGTTACTTTCCCTTCCCATTCAGCTTTGTACTTTAACATGGTACAGAATTGACCCCATCCCACTTGACTTATCGCCTTAGCTAGACAATGATTTTTAACCATGTTCTTAACAGCTAAATCTTCCACACAAATAACTTGGTTTTCGTTAACTATCCTGCGTGATAGCTTGTGATGGAAGTCTTCTCGACAACGAGATATTTTATTATGAACGCTGGCTACTTGCTTACGGGTTTTATTACGGTTGTTAGAGCCTTTTTGCCTTTTGGATAGCCGTCTTTGTTTAGCTTTTAGGTTGCGTTCGTGCTTCGCTATCCATCTAGGATTATCAAATTTAGACCCATCCGACGTAATTGCAAGCCGGAGTTAACCCCAAATCAATACCAATCGCTTTTCCTTCTGTTGACTGTTCTGGTGTATCTTTTCCATCATCAACTAAGACAGAAGCAAAGTATTGACATGATCGCATTCATTGACACCGTTACTGTCTTGATTTTACCCTCAATAGGTCTATGTAACTTAGCATCAACAATTCCCATCTTTGGGAACTTCAACCCATCTTCAACAAGAGAAACATTTTGAGGGTAACTAATTGACTGCTTACGGTGCTTTGACTTGAATTGAGGGAAATAGCCTCTACCCTCAAAGAAATTGATAAAAGCTCTAGATAAGTTTAGCGCTACAACCTGCAAACATTGAGAATAAGGCTCTTTCATCCACTCGTATTCTTTCTTGAGATTAGTTATCTCTTGCGTGAATAGCAAAGCGATTCAGACCTTTCCCTGTAGCTTTGTAAGTTTCGTTGGTAAGATTGAGAGCAAAATTCCAAGCGAATCTACAACAACCGAAACTTTGAGCAAGGTGTTGCCTTTGCTCATCGGTGGGATAAATTCTGTATCTTGTCGCTCTCAACATTACCGTAAAAAATATTTATGCTAATAGCATAACACAACGATCTGTACGATTGTCAATTTTCAGGGCATCGAACCCTTCAATTGACTTTTCTGTGTCCATGTATCCCGACGCGCTCATCAAAGATTATAGCGCGGGACTTATAGCCCCTCAAACTCCCCATCAGTTAAGACTGGGGCTGACAAGGGCGAAAGGAACGGCGATGTTGGGGAGAAGGCCCGTGTTGTTGGAGGGCGAGGCGATGGCGTTGCGTCCCGTAACCTTTGTTAGCGGCTAGGTCGTATTGAGGATATTTGGCAGCCCAACGCATGACCCATTCATCTCGCCACACTTTCGCAACAATGCTGGCCGCGGCAATCATTAAAGATTGGCGATCGCCCCCGACAATATTTTGCTGGGGAATGGCAAGATCGGGAATCGGGGTTTTACCATCAACAAGACATAAATGAGGGGGCGACTTCAGTTTTAAAATAGACCGCCCCATGGCTTGTAACGATGCTTGCAAGATGTTAATTTCGTCAATTTCTGAGGCGGTAGCGTAACCAATGCGAAGATCGAAGGCCACCGACCGGATTTGAGTGGCTAAGTCCTGACGGCGTTTGTGAGACAGTTGCTTACTATCCCGGACTCCGGCGATCATCAGTTGTTCGAGGGACGATCGCGGTAACATCACCGCCGCCGCCACCACTGGGCCAAATAAAGCCCCCCGCCCCACTTCGTCTACACCTGCGATCCATTCGGAGTTGGTTTTGAGTTCCGGTAAGTGAGCGTAGTTAAATACGGGGCGGAGGGTTCTGGCCATAAGAGTCTTGAGCAAAAAACAATCGTCAGCCTCCTCAGAATAAAGGAGGACTGATATCATGCCAAGTTAGCGTTATTACGATCGCGCCGAGGAACGGCGACGGCGACGGCGAATCGTCGGACGAGCATCGCTGCTGTCTTGGTCTTCGGCTTCTTCGGCTTCTTCGGCTTCTGAGGAGCTTTTGGTTTCCGGTTCTAGGGTCGCAGTAGTCGTCTGAGGCGTTTCTGATTCGGTAAAAGATGCGCGAGTTTCGCTATCTTCTGCACTGTCCTCTGGGTCTTTGACATCGACGATCGCGGCTTTGGGATTTTTGACTTCTCGATCGGCGCGAATCAACGGGGAAATGCCCATCAAGGCATAAATGTCTTGTTCGAGGGGAGTCATTTCTACCGAGATTTTTTCGGGTTCGGGGCGATCGCGTCGGGAGGAGCGACTGTAGCGATCGCGATCGTAGTTATTTCCCCGTGAAGCTATTTCGGGGCTGTCCCCAGAGCTTTCGCTTGTCGGAGTCGGAGTCGGAGTCGGAGTTGGAGTGCTGTTAACTTTGGTCGGTTTACTACTGACCGTTTCTCCTTCCCCGATTCGTTTGCGACGACGGCGACGAGTACCCGTCCCAGTTTCGCCAGGAGATACGTCTAAATCGTTGCCGTTGCTGTCATCACCGCGCAAATCCAGTAACACTTCCGGTTCGACTTCCCGTTTATCTTTGTCTTTGTCGATAATCGGTTTCAGGGACAAAGTATTAGAAGGCGTTGCTAAGGAAATGGGTGCATCGGCTAACCGTTGATCGCCGCCTTCGCCGGGGAGGTGGGCTAGGTGACCCAAACCGCCACAGGTGGGGCATTCGTGACCAAACAGTTCGTAAATATTTTTACCTTGGCGTTTGCGGGTGAGTTCGACTAACCCCAATTCTGAAAGCTGCGCGATCTGGGGTCTCGCTTTGTCGGCTTTGAGGGCTTTGTTAAAAGTATTGAGTAGTTCGAGTTGATCGCGAGTGGTGTCCATGTCGATGAAGTCAATCACAATCACGCCGCCGAGGTTCCGCAAGCGCAGTTGACGGGCGATTTCTTGGGCGGCTTCGTTGTTGGTCCACAACACGGTTTCGCGGGAGGTGGCCGACCGCGTGAAAGACCCGGAGTTGACATCAATCACCGTTAAGGCTTCGGTGGGTTCGATGATGATGTAACCGCCAGAAGGCAGATCGACTCTCGGTTTGAGGGCTTCGCGAATCGCGGCGTTGACTCGGAAGTATTCGAGGATGTGTTGGCGTTCTCGGTGATGGTCGATTAACACGCCTTCGGGGGGACGACCGCCACTCCAGTTCATCAGTTGTTGTTTGACCCGCTTGAGGGCGAAGTGAGAATCTACCACAATGCGGTTCACATCGTTGGTGTAAATGTCTCTCAGGACGCGCTGGATAAAGTCATCGTCTCGGTTCAGCAGGGCAGGGGGTTTGGTGCTTTCTGATTGTTGTTGGATGGACTCCCATTGTTTTTTGAGGTTTTCCAAGTCCTCCATGATCGCTTCTTCGTTTTTGCCCTCGGCTTCGGTGCGAACCAATAAGCCCATTCCGGCGGGTTTAATCAGAATGGCTAAAGCCCGCAGGCGCGATCGCTCGTTTTCGTTTTTAATTCGACGGGACAGATTCACCCCGCGACCAGAAGGCATCAGCACCAGGTAGCGCCCCGGTAAGCTCACTTTTCCGGTGAGACGCGGCCCTTTATTCCCGGTGGGTTCTTTCATTACCTGCACCATAACCGTTTGCTGAGGCGCAAGCAGTTCGGTAATCGCCCCGGCACTTTGTTGGAGTCGCAGGGGCCCGAGGTCAGAAACGTGCATAAAGCCGTTACGTTCGGCATCGCCAATGTTGACAAAGGCCGCATCAATACCCGGAATCACGTTCTCGACTGTACCGAGATAAATATCGCTAACTTGTTGGTTTCCCGTGGCGACGACTAATTCTTGGATTTGGTCTTCTGAAAAGACGGCAGCAATGTGGTTTTTCTCTGCAATAATGATTTGCTTTGGCATTCAATTTCCTCGAAAAATTCTGTAAGGCAGTATTTAAATCCTGGAGAGAAATGTCCTAAAATTTATTCCGAACATTGCGACTCGCGCAACCCTCTCGGATAGCAATCTTTAGGAACTTTGAGTGTGAGTTTAAGCTGAGTTGCTTGGGCTTTATTAGAGAGAACGCAGTCAGAATAGCGATCGCATCTTCGAGCGCCATCAGCGACAATCGTTCAGCTAGAGGAGCAAAGATTATTTAAGACTGGATGCAGCCAGCCAGCCAGACGGAAGGTTAAGAAGACTGCAAGGCTATGGAGCGGCCCAAGCACAACCGGAGCTTTTGAACTGTATTATACCGCGCTTGTCTTCAAAAAGCGCAGCGTTCATCTGGGTCAAACTGCACTTTTTTATTTTATGCTCGAAATGGGGAGGATGACAAGGGTTTCTTCAGTCATCGCCTCATCAGTTTTTAGGGCAGTCGGCAGTGGGCGTGTAGGGGCGGGGTTTCCCCGCCCAGAGTAGGGAAGCAATTACCAATTGAAGGATTCTGCCGACAACCAACAACCAAGGACAAATGACAAAGGACAAAGGACTAAACTGTAACCCGGCGTAACGATTGTACCGTCGCGATCGCGGCCTTCCCTGCCATTTCAATCTCTGCCTCTGTCGTAAAACGCCCCAAACCAAAGCGCAACGACGCATAAGCCAAATCCTGCGATCGCCCCAACGCCGTGAGAACATGAGAAGGCGCAGTCGAAGTCGTCGAACAAGCAGAACCCGAAGACACAGCGATCTGATTTTGTAACCCCAGTAATAATGCCGCCCCATCGACCCCGGCAAAACTCACGTTTAAATTCCCCGGTAACCGTTGGCTAGGGTGGCCGTTGAGATAAACCTCATCGAGTTGCTGAAGTTGTTCCCAGAGGCGATCGCGCAACTCTTGCTGACGCTTTCCTTCCGTCTCCCTTTCTTCTAGGGCTAACCGTACCGCTTCCCCAAAGCCCACAATTTGCGGCGGATACAGCGTCCCAGACCGCAACCCCTTTTCTTGACCTCCCCCGTGTAACTGTGCCGCCAAGCGCACTCTAGGGTTGCGTCGTCGCACATACAGCGCCCCGATCCCCTTCGGCCCGTACAGTTTATGCGCCGTCAGAGACATCACATCAATCTGCATCCCTTGGACATCCAAAGGAATTTTACCCAACGCTTGGGCCGCGTCAGTATGAAAAAAGACCCCGCGATCGCGACACAATTCGCCAATTTCAGCCAGGGGTTGCAACACGCCAATTTCATTATTGGCCGCCATAATCGACACCAAAATCGTGTCTTCCCGCAGACTTTTTTCTAAGGTTTCGAGATTAATTAAACCATCCTTTTCAACCGGTAAATAAGTCACTTCAAAACCCAGTTTTTCTAAATACTCACAAGGATCGAGTACCGCATGATGTTCCGTCGCCAGGGTAATAATATGCCGTCCTTGATTGAAATAGTTTTCAGCAATTCCCTTAATTGCAAGATTATTGGCTTCGGTTGCGCCACTGGTGAAAATGATTTCTTCCGGGGAAGCATTAATACTTTCGGCGATAATTTCTCTAGCTTTTTTCACCCCGGCTTCGGCTTCCCAACCGTAATGATGGGTAATACTCGAAGGGTTGCCAAAATACTCGCTAAAATACGGCAACATCGCTTCAACGACTTTCGGATCGACGGGAGTTGTGGCGTGGTTATCTAAATAAATTGGTCTCATTTTTTATCGTTAAGGATAACGTTTTTCCGAGGATTGACTAGCTTTTTGTTGTTTGTTGTTTGTTGTTATAGTTATTACAATTAAGTTCCCTACATTCGCGCTTAATTATCTGAATCCGTGAAAACGGACTTTGCCCTCGTTAGCCCCAGATTTTAATCTGTGGGCGGGCTGCTGGTTTTTATGAGGATTGACTATAGTACTGAATCCCCAATAACTGAAATTGGGCAAGGAAACCTCACCCCTACTCGTTGGATTAATATTCATCACCAATAACCAACAACCAATAACCAATAACTAATAACCAATAACCAACAACCAACAACCAACAACCAACAACCAACAACCAACAACCAACAACCAACAACCAACAACCAACAACCAACAACCAACAACCAACAACAAATCTAACTTTCAGAAATATTAGCTTGATACGATCGCAAATAGCGTTCAAACCAAAAACCCGCCGCGATCGCGCCTGCCCCACAAGCAAACAACACAGCAGCTTTGAGCAACAGTCCTGTATTGTACTCCAACATCCGCGAGAGGATTTGAGCCACAATCAACAACATTCCCCACCAAAAACCCTGTCTCGTCCCTGCAATTAAAGCGTAGCGAATCAGTCCCAAGGCTAACAAGATTAAAAAGCAATTAAACGTCACAACCGCGATCGCGCCTAACGCCTCAAAACGATTATGCCACCACACAATTCCCGTCGTAGCAATCAGGGCTAAACCCAAGGCAACACTAGCGAAATCCAGTTTCCACATCTGTCCCGGTTGCCAACCGAGCCGCCACCAATAATATAACGCGACTCCAATCAGCGCGATCGCGTCCATCACCACCCACCAATCTTGTAGTGTCATCGGTTCGATGCCAGGATTAGGGGGTGAATACCAAAACCAGCGAAAGGAAAACAGGTAAAATACTACGCTGATAAACAAAATCGCTGACTTTTGATTAATTGAGTTTAATTTTGGCCGGGGGTGATAACGATACGCCCAGAGTAAAGCCGGGGCTAAAGTTGTCGCGATCGCGATAATCGTAGCAGAACTTGCCACCCCCGCATCAAACAGCTTAATCGCCAGAAAAATTAAATTCACTTCTAGGGCGATCGTTGCGATCCAAATTCCTAAACCATACAACCAACGCGATCGACACCAATATGCCAAAGGGATCGCGAAAATCAAGGTAAGAATAGGGAAATGCTGTAACGCCAACTGATACCCCGTCAACGGCCCCGGATTGTAAATATAAGGGATGCCAAAAACATAGCCCCAGCCGCCAATAATTGCCGCAAACACCCCCAGAAACGCCAATTTGAGGCCATACGCCATCACCAGCGCCCCCAACGCCCAAACCAGCAATAACTGGTAAAGTTCGCCGCTTTGGTGAAACATCTGGGACATCAGCCCCAAATTCGCCCCTAAAACCAACACCCCCAACAACAGTAAACCCTGTCCCGCGCGATGCTGCCAAGAATCCCCTGCCTGTTGCCACAGATAAAAACCCAGGCTATTCACAATCAAGAAAACACTCACCAGGATAGTTGTTCGCACCACCACAGACCAACCTTGCCAATTCGCTGACACCAAAGTAATCGCCGCTAAACCGACCAAAATACAGCCCAAGCCAAACAAAATCAAGATAAAGCGACTTCTAGCGCTATTTTCCAGATCGTGTAGGCGATAGCGCTGCATCAAGCCTTCATACAGGCGATTGTCAATCAAGCCTTCGTCGTGCCATTGTTGGACTTCGGTTCGCAACTGCTGGCGAAATTTCTCGGAAACCATGAGGAGTGCGATCTGTAGGGCAGTATCCAAGTATAGCGAAATGCCAATGCTTTTAGATTATTCCCGTTCGTTCTTTGGTATAACCTAGGAACGAAACAACGAGGTTCTGCCTCGATAAAATAATTACAATAACTCACGCAACAATATAGACTGAGGCGAACTAGAGGTTAAGGTTAACATGACCGAGACAGCGATCGCACTGCCGATGGAAAAAATTGCTGAATTTTGCCAAAAGTGGAATGTCACAGAGTTTGCCTTATTCGGCTCGATTCTGCGGGAGGATTTTAATGGCAATAGTGATGTTGATGTGATGGTACAATTTCATCCTGAAGCGCATCCTACTTTTTTTGATTTAGCTGAAATGGAAGAAGAACTCAAACAACTCTTTCAAAGAGATGTGGATTTAATCACTCGGAAGGGAATTGAAACCAGTCGGAACTATCTGCGTCGCCAAGCTATTCTATCTTCTGCACAGGTAATTTATGGAACGGGATGTTCAATCATTACTTGATATGTTGCAATCCGCCGAAATCGTGATGGGATATATTTCTGGGCGATCGCCTGAAGATTTAGTGACTGATTTACAACTACAAGATGCGGTGATTCGGAGATTTTTAATCATTGGTGAAGCGGCAAAACGGATATCTGAACCGACTCGCAATCGCTTGACTACCATTCCTTGGTCAGCCATTAATGGGATGAGAAATCGACTCGTACACGAATATGATGGAATTGACCTCGATGTGGTTTGGGATACCGCCATCAAGAGTTTGCCCACTTTAATTTTAGAACTAAAAAAAGTCATTCCTACCCCATAAATTAGACAAAATAATTTACAGGATAGGGTGGTTAGGGGACTAAAACCTCTCGACAGCAATCTACAAATTCGCCCTATTCTTCACCAAGATTTAAGCAAAAACCCCCTTACTTCAGAGGGGCTTTGCGCTAAAACTGAGAGAATAGTTCCTCCTCTCTTTCTCTCCATGAACGAACAACGCATCGAAGCTTATCTCAGTCTCATTCAACCCCTCCCCGCCACTCGAACAGGTGAGGAGGGGTTGGTACAGGCGTATCAACAGGTGGCGGCGCAGTTGTGGGAGGCGTGATGGTTGCTGTATATTTAGATGTCTGTTGTCTCAATCGCCCCTTTGATGACTGGATGCAGGAGCGGGTTCGGCTAGAGGGAGACTCAGTTTTAAGTATTCTGGAACGGGTTCGCACGGGAGAATGGCAACTGATTTCTAGTGAAGCAATTCTAGTGGAATTGGAAAAAATGCGGAATCTGGAGAAAAAAACTAGCATCCTTAATCTCTTGGTATTAGCAACACGAATGCAGGAAATTAATGAAGCAGTTGAGGAACGTTCACAACAACTGGAAAGGTTGGGATTTGGGCTTTTCGATTCCTTTCATCTGGCTTGTGCAGAAGCATCTGGGGCGGATATTTTTCTTTCTACGGACGATCGCCTGCTCAAGACGGCTCGCAGGCATGAACTACAATTAAATGTGGCTACTAATAATCCGGTGGTGTGGCTGATTGAGGTTTTACGGGAGCAGTAAAAAGGAGTCGTTGATGATGAACGCACTAGAGTTAAGAGAAAAAGGCTATCAGATTTTAGTTAATCATTTGGGACAGTCTGATGCGATTCGCTTTTTGCAACAAATGGGTTGGGGTCAAGGAGATTATACCCAGGAACGGCGCGAGGCGTTAGGGTCGGTGGTGCGGGAGGAGTTTTTGCAGGAGTTAAAGAAAATCAGAAATCTTTAGGAAGGCGGTTTCTCGGTTTACACAAGACAAGAAACGGGGTTTCTGACAGCATCTCGATTCCTTCACCAAGATTTAAGAAAAAACCCCCTTACTTCCAAGGGATGTTGCGCTAAAACTGAGAGAATAGTTCCTCGTCTCTTTCTCTCCATGAACGAACAACGCATCCAAGCTTATCTCAGTCTGATTCAAGAACTCCTCACCTGTCCGAGTGGTGAAGAAAACAACGTTCTCAGCCGTAATCTGGAATTGGTCGATGAGGGATTTGTGCAGGTGTGTCAGCAAGTGGCGGCGCAGATGCGCGAAGCTGGACAAGCGGACGAGGCGGGGTTTGTGGGAAATGTGGCGCAGCAGTTGGGGGAATTTTTAAGGAGTCAGGGAACAGAAACCAATTCGCAACAGGCCTTAACTCAGTTTTGGGGACAACTGGTTAAAACGGAGTTAGAAAGCGGGGGGAATGCCGCAGCAGTCCATGAGGTGATGCGGCAAAATATGACCCTGCTTGTCCCCGCTTTGGCGGATACCATTACCCAATGGGTGCAGGATTTCCTGGCTGAAAACCCCGACGAAGCCGAAGCCATCGCGGGTTTAGTACAAAATACCTGTACCAGTATTCAAGAATTTCCCTATGGTCGCTTTGGGGAAGTATTAGACATTGCCTTGGGGGGTTATGCGGTTGTGTTAGCCCTACGGGAAAATAACCCAGAAAAACGTGCCCAAACCCTGACTAACTTAGGGTTAGCCCGCCAAACCCAAGCCCAGATGGGCATCAACCCGGCAATCAATCTCGAAGGGGCGATCGCGGCGTACAACGAAGCGGCAGGGATTCGGCGAGAGTTGGGATTCACCAAAGACTTGTCACAAACTCTGACTAACTTAGGGAATGCCCGCCGCACCCAAGCCGAGATGGGCATCAACCCGGCAGTGAATCTCGAAGGGGCGATCGCGGCATACAACGAAGCGGCAGAGATTACGCGAGAATTGGAATTGACTAAAGACTCGTCTTCTATCCTGAATAACTTAGGGGTAGCCCGTCTCACCCAAGCGGGGATGGGTATCAACCCGGCAGTCAATCTCGATGAGGCGATCGCCGCCTACGACGAAGCGGCAAAGATTCGGCGAGAGTTGGGATTGACCAAAGACTTGTCACAAACCCTGACTAACTTAGGGGTAGCCCGCCGCATCCAAGCCGAAATGGGCATCAACCCCGCCGTCAATCTCGATGAGGCGATCGCGGCGTACAACGAAGCCGCAGGGATTATGCGAGAGTTGGAATTAACCAAAGACTTGTCACAAACCCTGAATAACTTAGGGGTAGCCCGCCTCACCCAAGCCGAAATGGGCATCAACCCGGCATTCAATCTCGATGAGGCGATCGCCGCCTACGACGAAGCGGCAGGGATTCGGCGAGAGTTGGAATTAACCAAAGACTTGTCACAAACCCTGAATAACTTAGGGGTAGCCCGCCTCACCCAAGCCGAAATGGGCATCAACCCGGCAGTCAATCTCGATGAGGCGATCGCGGCGTACAACGAAGCCGCAGGGATTATGCGAGAGTTGGAATTAACCAAAGACTTGTCACAAACCCTGAATAACTTAGGGGTAGCCCGCCTCACCCAAGCCGAAATGGGCATCAACCCGGCATTCAATCTCGATGAGGCGATCGCCGCCTACGACGAAGCGGCAGGGATTCGGCGAGAGTTGGAATTAACCAAAGACTTGTCACAAACCCTGAATAACTTAGGGAATGCCCGCCTCACCCAAGCCGAAATGGGCATCAACCCGGCAGTGAATCTCGATGAGGCGATCGCGGCGTACAACGAAGCGGCAGGGATTCGGCGAGAGTTGGGGTTAGCCCGCGACTCAGCACAAACACTCAACAACCAAGGCTTCGCGTACCAAGCTCAATCTCGCCTCCCCGACAACAGCCCCGAACAAACCCAAACCGCCCTAGAAAACGCCTACAGCAGCTTCCAAACCGCCCTAGAACGAGTGGAATATCTGCGGGGGGAAATAGGCGACGATAGCGAAGGCTACAAACGCAACTTTAACGAAGAATGGAATCGAGTTTATCAGGGTATGGTGGAAGTCTGTCTGGCTTTGGGCAGAAACCCCGCCGCGATTGAATATGCCGACCGCAGCAAAGCCCGCAACCTGGTCGAACTCATCGCCACCCGCAACGCCTATCCCGGCGGCATTATCCCCCCAGAAGACCGCCAAAAACTCCAAAACCTCAAAAACCAAATCGCCCAAGCCGAACAAGACCCCAACCCCGACCCCACCGATCTCAACCATCTCCGCCAAGAAAAACAAGACCTCGAACCCTACCAACCCCTGCATTTCTCAGCCATGCAAGCCCTCCTCGATGACGAAACCGCCATCCTAGAGTGGTACATCCTGGGTGATAAAATCCTCACCTTCACCCTAACCCAACACAGCCTCGACCTCTGGACATCCTCCGAGGAAGACCGCCAAAACCTCATCAACTGGGGAAACACCTACCTCCGCGACTACCTCCGTCCTAACAACGACGAATGGCGAGAAAACCTTTCCCAAAGCCTCGCCACCCTCTCCCCCATCCTCCACCTCGACGAAATCCTAGACAACCTCCAAACCCAATTCCCCTCCTGCCAAAAACTCATCCTCATCCCCCACCGTTTCCTGCATTT
Organism: filamentous cyanobacterium ESFC-1; assembly: GCA_000380225.1. Classification (GTDB taxonomy): domain Bacteria; phylum Cyanobacteriota; class Cyanobacteriia; order Cyanobacteriales; family Spirulinaceae; genus Jaaginema. Next base: position 4,621,906 of record KB904821.1, on the reverse strand, counting down.
GTTCCCCCTCCACGCCCTCCCCATCTCACTCCCCTCGCCCAGTGGGAGAGGGGTTGGGGGTGAGGGCAAATTCCTCCAAGACCTATTCCCCAAAGGAGTCGCCTACGCCCCCAACTGCCAAGTCCTGCAACAAGCCCAAAACCGCCCCCGCCCCGACTTTAATCGCCTCTTTGCCCTCCAGAATCCCACCCAAGACCTCCTTTTCACTGATATGGAGGTCGAAGCCATCCAAACCCTATTCGACCCCGCCCACACCCTCAAACACGACCAAGCCGAAAAAGCCAGCATCGTCCAAGCCAACCCCACCAACCCCACCGATTTAGACACCGCAGATTCGCTTAAAAACGCCCACTGCGCTCACTTCTCTTGTCACGGCTACTTCAACTTTGAAAATGCCCTCAAATCCGCCCTCATCCTCGCCAAAAGCGAATTTACACCCCCTCCCCCCAGCAATGACCCCACCCGCTACCTCCCCCTCAAGGACAACAAACTCCTCGATTTACACAAATGCCTCACCCTAGAGGATATCCTCCGCCTCGACCTCACCCACTGCCGCCTTGTCACCCTGTCCGCTTGCGAAACCGGAGTCACCGATTTTAAGTCAACCAGCGACGAGTATATCGGCTTACCCAGTGGCTTCATTCTCGCGGGTTCTCCTAATGTGGTTAGTACCCTTTGGTCGGTTGCCGATATTTCTACCGCTTTGTTGATGATTTACTTTTATCAATCCCTCTCCCACAACCGCGATTTGTCCGTGGTTATGGCACTCCAACAAAGCCAGAAATGGCTGCGAGAAGCCACGGTACAAGAGTTGTTAGACTGGATTGATAATTGTCCGGTTATCAAGCCAGAACGACGGGAGGAAATGAAACGAAAACTGACTTTTGGTGCTTGGAAAAAGAAACCCAATGCTAAACGGTTTGAGTCTCCTTTCTACTGGGCAGCATTTTGTACGATTGGCGCTTGATTCTCGTTTGATTCTCGTTCCTTGGTTCAACCAAGGGACGCTAAATTAGAGGCTCTGCCTCGATTTTATGCCAAATCCGTTTGAAATCTACCGTTTGTCCCGTTAACCCGCCCACGGATTGGAAATCCGGGGCTAATGAGCGCAAAGTCCGTCTTCACGGACTCGACCTTAATAGGTTGTCGTCAGTCTCGATTTAAGTTATAGCAACCGCCAAATCGGTCAGGACAACATATCCATCCTTAGAAAATAAGTCCCTCTCCCGTGGGAGAGGGGTTGGGGTGAGGGCAAACCTCAAATAAAACGTCCTAACTGTTTTGTTTGCTGCTATAGCTTCTCTATTGTTTCAGCAAGGTTTAAAATACTAATGAATCCAGAAGACACTATCGCCGCATTTCTATTCGTTTGGGAAGAAAAACAACATTTATTTAAACGTACAGAGGTATTAGAGAGTTTAGAAAATTTGCAAAAGCAATTAATAGCATTAAAGACAGAATCCGATGAACAAATTGAAGAATGTCTGGAAACTTGGTGTGAGAATCACGATGATATTACAGATGCAGTAGATCGAGCCATTACTCGCAAAATCAGAAGTTCTGATAATATAAACACACAAACAGAAGATAACAGTATTAAAAATCAATATCCTGAAATCACTGAAGTTCTCCGCACGCGAGTTCAGAAAACCCAAAAAGCGAATGATGATATTGAAGGATGAGAGTCATATTTATTAAGGCGGTGCGTTACACTTCGTTAACGCACCCTACTGGCTAATTTATGACGAAAATCTAGAATTTTTTGATGAAATTTGGCAAATTAATTTGACCTCAGAATTTCTTAAAGTTAGCCAAATCAACAGATTTTTGAAAGATGAATAAAGTAGTATTAAATTGTGTTATTTCCAGTCCTATTATTAAGGCGGTGCGTTACACTTCGTTAACGCACCCTACAACTTAATCTTAAGAACCCTGGTTTCTTATTCGCCTAGTCTATAAATTGCGATCTTACCCCAGAAACCGGGGTTCTGAATCCTCTCTATTGATATTGAATCATGACTCATCGCATTTTTGCTCCTAATGTTTATTTATATGCGTACCATCTCCAACAAAAAAGCCAACCGAAAGGCAAAAATCCCTTTTGGCAAAATTGCGAAACTCTCCTCCATCAATTCACCTCTGAGGAATTAACGACTCATCTTGATTTCTCTCAGCCTCGCTTTCTCCTAACATCAGAAAATCAAGATATTCCCTTCAACCTCACAGACTATCCCGAAATAGAAGGATATCTACAACTCCTGCAATTTGATGACAGTTATGGGGTATTTTTTAATGTGGGTTATGACGAAAAAGACGAAGAAGACGAGACGATAGGAAATGTTGAAATTGATATCCTGCAACAGTTTAACCCCAGTAACAAATTACAATTTCCCTTCACAGAATCTTTCCTGGGAGAAACGATACTTTTAACCCTTTGGCTAACTCGCACAACCAAACAACGCCAAATGGATTATCTCAAGGAACTGGCAAATTCTTGTTATCAAAAGTTGTTCAAGACTTCTACAATTCCTTTAGCGCATTCGGGGGAATTGTTTGGTAGTTCTATTTTTGAATATGGCAATCCGCGCAAACCCGATGAGTCTCCTCATGTTCTGATTTGGTTATTTCGAGATGAACTCGCAGACCAAACATTACAGCGTTGTTATAATTCTCTCATTGATTTGTTTTTCTTTCGCCATAAAGTCGTCAGAGCGTTTTATGATAGCCGGGAAATTTATAAAAAACTAAAACAGGATTATAGCAACCTCGATCCGACTTTAGACACAATTCAAACCCAACTCGATAATGCTTCCCCTAATCCCCTCGATAATACCAATCTCCGCAGTTTCAAGACTCAATTAAAACAACTTTCTAGCGATTTTTTAGCCTACGATCGCCTGTTGCGGAAAATGAAGGATTTTTACACAACAATTTTAATAAATAGTAACAATTATAACGATAAAATTGAGGAGATTTGTGCTATACTAGAACTTGATAAGGAAGAACTATCATTTTGGCGGCATTTCGGCGAACAAACTGCACCTCAATTTCAATCCCAAATCGCCGCCGATTTAAGTTATTTTGAGCAGGGAACGGAATTAATTCAAGCCTGCATCGATTCGATTCGCGGTATCGTTGAAATCGATCAAGCCGAATGCGAGCGACAATGGCAACGCTGGGAAAAAGAGCGCGATCGCCGTTACCAAGATGATTTAAAAAAGCAAGAACAGAGCTTTTTAAACGCTTTACACGCACAAAATCGCGAATTTCAACAGCAACTCGAAGCCGAACGACAAGCGAATGAAGCCAGCGAAAAAGAGAGCGATCGCAAACTGGAAACCCTAATTTATACGATCAGTGCGGGCTTAGGGGGTGCGGGGATTGCCGCTTCGAGTTCTGGGTATCTCACCGCAGGAAGCCAAAACGAGGAAATCACGATTCGCTGGATACCGGATATTCACAGCAGCTTTCATCCCTTTACAGTTGTTATTTTTATCAGTCTTTCGATCGGTTTAGTTTTTGGTGGATTCGCTTGGCTGATTCGCAGAGTCTTTTTCCCTAACAAATCCCCAGAAGGCGATCGCGCCCAACCCCGGAAAAACGATTAAAAACCATCCCCATTTTACCTGCAAAAATGCCTTAATTTTGCTTTGAAATTAGCGTTAAATTCGGCTTAAATCTAAAACAAATCCGGGTAAAATCGTTTCACCGGAAAGATAAGTGGGGTTATTTAAGACTTCGCGATCGCGAGAAGATCGATAAATTTCGACTTGTTGATTTTGTGGATCGATGAGCCAACCCAAACTCGCACCATTTTCGAGATATTCGCGCATTTTAGCTTGAAGTTGGGGCAGGCGATCGCTGTTTGAACGCAATTCCACCACAAAATCAGGACAGAGCGGAACAAAGCCTTGACGCTGCTGCTCAGTTAATTCATTCCAGCGATCGCGACGCACCCAAGAAACATCAGGAGAGCGATTTGCACCGTTTGGCAAAATAAAGCCTGTTGAAGAATCGAAGCCTTCTCCTAAGTCTTCATTTTCCTCACACCAGCGAGCAAATTGACCAATCAGCTTGAAGTTGCGTCTACCTGATTCGCCTCCGGTGGGAGGATTCATAATAAGTTCTCCGGTTGCAGTACGTTCGAGTTTTAAATCGCGATTAACCAGGGCGATCGCTTCAAATTGTGCGGGAGTTACTCGCAGGGCGATCGCGCTCGGAATTTCTAATGCTAACGTTTCGGATTCAACGGCAGTTTTCATATTTGTTTGTCTGATTTTAATTGAGACAAATCCACTATAAACACAAACCATCCTGAAACCTGACCCGCGTAACCGTAAAAGTGGGCGTACTGCAAGGATTGTTTATCTTTGCGAGTTAGGTGGTGTGAGAATTGCTAGTGATGTTAAATACGATTAAATCCTGGATGCTAATGCGTCGCTGCGAACCAATGGTGACAGGAATGGTGAAACGCGATCGCCGTTTTGAGGGAGTCGCCATTGTCGATTGCGAGATTTGCCCGCAACAAAGGGGACGGGTGTATTTTCGGGCGGGTTGGTGGTTAGCGAAGTGCGATCGCGAGATTGTATTTTCCCCTGGGGATAAGGTGCGGGTGATTGGGGTTGAGGAAATTACCCTGTTGGTGCAACCCCTCACCGATGAGCCTTAGTCGTCTTCCCCAAACCAGACAATCCGCAGGGCTAAAATGGCGAAACCAAAGGCGGCTAGGACTTTGAGCAAGCGGGCTGGCAAGATTTGGGCGACTCCTTCCCCGACTAAAACGCCGATTAAACTGGCGAGTAATAACGCCCCTGCTGTGCCGAAAAAGACGGCTCTGGGGGATTTGGAGCTACCACTGAGGGCGATCGCGGCTAACTGGCTTTTGTCGCCAATTTCGGCTAAAAAGACGGTGATAAAACTTAAACTAATTAATTGCCAATCCATTATCCTTGTACAACATCCCACAACAACAACACCGACACGGACAATAACATGGTGGCGGCGGCTAAATCCATAGTTTTTGCAGACACACGCTTAGACAGCCAATAGCCTAATAATACGCCGATTAAACTGGTAGAAATCAAAGCCAATGCTGCCCCCAGAAATACCATCCAAGGGGCGTGAGATTCGGCACTCATCAAGAGGGTGGCGAGTTGGGTTTTATCTCCCATTTCTGCCAAGAAAATGGCGATAAAGGTGGAGCTAAAGGTGGCCCCGAAACTAAGGGGGCGCTTTTTGGCTGTCGCGGTATCGATTTCTGAGTTGGGGGGTGATTGGGGTTGGGATTCAGTTGAGGGAGTGGAAGTCACTTCAGTTATCAGTTATCAGTTATCAGTGGTCAACGACCGCACCAGGCGATCGCTGGGAATTCGGAAGATTTTTCTTTTCATCGAGTTGAAAAGGGAGTCTTACGATTCATCATTGTTGGATTGCTAGATTTTGCAGATTGACAATGATGCTGCAAGCAACGCGATCGCGCTTTTCATAATTTTATAATAATTGGTTGTTGGTTATTGGTTATTGGTTGTTTGTCATGAGTGACAAGTTAAACCTAAATCTGGGATGTCAAGAGGACAGAAAGCCGATGTCGGGGTGAGGTTTCGCGCGCGCAATCTCAACTTTGGGTATTGAGATTTGATGAGATTATCCCGCAACAATCGAAAAAATAAAAATATTAACGTAAACTTGGACGGGGAAACCCCGCCCCTACACACCGATTGCCGATTGCCTAAAGCTATCTTTAGCAATAATTCATGAATTAAACCGTCACTTGCATTCGCACTTGGCTGACAAAGTTGGCTAACAGTTGTAAACCGGCGGTGGAGGACTTTTCCGGGTGAAACTGAACGGCGACGAGGTTATCGCGGGCGATCGCGGCGGTGACGGTTTGAGAACCGTGGGTTACAGTGGCGGCAGTGACTTTGGGATCGACGGGATCGACGTAGTAGGAGTGGACAAAGTACACATAGGGACTTTCGCCGAGTTGCTGCCACACCGGGAGATGGGGTTGCTCGAAGTTCAGTTGATTCCAGCCAATCTGGGGAATGGTTAAGCCGGGTTCGGGGTGGAAACGGCGCACCAAACCGGGGATAATGCCTAAACCGGGTTCTGTGCCTTCTTCGGAACCGTCAAAGAGGATTTGTAAGCCGAGGCAGATACCGAGGAAGGGCTTACCACTGGCGATCGCGTCTTGAATCGGTTGAACCAGATCGCGCGATCGCAAATGTTGCATGGCAGGATCGAAGGAACCCACCCCCGGTAACACCACCGCATCGGCGTTTTGGATGTCTTTGTGGGAGTCGGTGATGGTAGGGGTAGCCCCGGCGTTTTCTAAGCCTTTACAAGCCGAATGCAGGTTACCCATGTCGTAATCAATTACCGCGATCGCTGCCATAGTTACAATCTTTGTTGGAAGAATATTTCAGCACGAAACATTTTTATTTTAGGGGATGACGATCGCGGTTGTTGCTGAAACTCGCTATTTTCCTAAGATTTGAGGTTAAATTGCAGATGTCTACCCGCATTTTATTAACGTCTTTTCAAACTTGGCTACCCCATCAGGTTTCTAACAGTTCTGACGATTTATTGGGGTTAGTGGCAGCCCACAATTTACCTTCTGTGTCTTTAACTTTTTTGCGCCAGTTGCCTGTGGATACTGAGTTGGCGAGTCAGCAGGCGATCGCGCAAATCCAAGCCCTTCAACCGGATTTTGTGGTTTGTTGCGGCATGGCAGAAAGGCGATCGCAACTCACCCTCGAATCGAATGCTTGGGGGCGCGATCGCCAACTCTACACCGATCTAAATCTCAGCTTACTCTTAAATTCCTTGAAAAATAGCAAAATTAGCCACGATGCTGGGAAATTTGTCTGCGAAGGACTTTATTTTCGGGTTTTAAGTTATTTTGAAACCCTTTCTCGGTCAAAATCATGTCTTTTTGTTCATGTGCCGATTTTAACGCCCCATAATCAAAAGGAGATTTTGCAGGATTTTATACAATTAATCGCTAATTTGGCACAATTTGAAGACTATAAGCATTTTTGAGGAAAAAATGCAACTTATGCTACAACAAAATTAACAATATTTAATATATTAGAAAGTAAGCCACTAAAATATTGACTCAACAGCATGAATATTTTTTCTTGGATTCCTACACCTCCTCCACTCAAGCCTCGTTCGGAACCCTATGAGTTAAAGGGACGTTTAGACTGGGGAAAACCTGGACTGACGATTATTGATACTCGTCCTTTAAATGACTACAACAGCGAACGCATTACCGGGGCAATTTCATTTCCGGGAAAAGAGTTGATCGATCGGTCGTTAATGGCATTAGAATTAACACGCGATATTTATATTTACGACGAAACTGACGAGCAAACAGCAATTGTCGCCACTCAACTGCGAGAAGCAGGTTATCAGAATGTTTCAGAGTTGATTGGGGGGGCAGAAGCCTGGAAAGCGATGGGCTACCCCACTGAAAAAGTTTCTATTCAAGCTGCTTAGAGCCAGAGATTTTCTCCAAAATTGTAATTTTGCAGGCACAGTTATATGTCAAAATAGAATTGTGCCTTGTTTTTATTCACGTTTATGTCTGATTCTCCTGACATTCACAAAGTTCAAGAACCGATCCAGCAAGCCTCCCCGGAAGTTCGCGCGATTGTAGAACGAGTCTTGCAACTCGAAAAAGAAAAACTCTATCAACGCCATCCCCGCCACATTAATGATGATATTTTAACCATTATTAAAAATGTGGTGCAATGAAATTAATTTCTTTACGGATGCGTAATTTTCGCCAGTTTTATGGCATCACCCCAGAAATTCATTTTGCCTCTGGGTCGCGTAATACGACAGTGATTCATGGTAATAATGGGGCGGGTAAAACCACGCTTTTAAATTGCTTTACCTGGGTACTCTACGAACGGTTTACCGCCGCTTTTGCTGAACCGGAAATGCTGATTAATAAGCGGGCGCTTTACGAAGCAGAGGTGGGGACAGAGGTGATTTGTTGGGTGGAGTTAGGTTTTGAGCGAGACGGCAAAACTTATCGCCTCAAACGCCAATGTTTTGCCCATCGTGACCCCCACAAGCATATTACCTACAGCCAAGCTAAGTTATTTATGCAACTGGCGGGGGATGATGGTTTATGGCACGTTCCCACCCAACACCCCACGGATATTATTCAAGGGATTCTGCCGGAAAGTTTACATCAATATTTCTTTTTTGATGGGGAAAGAATTGAGCATATTTTCCGTTCTAGCAATCGCAAAAGTACCATTGCTGAAGATACAAAGGCGTTGTTAGGGGTGAAGGTATTAGACCGGGGGATTGAGCATTTAAAAAAGGCGAAGAAAACCCTACAACTGGAATTAAAAGATGTGGGGGACACCCAGACGCAAAAGCTAATTCGCGAACAAAGTAAACTGGAAAAAGAACGCGATCGCCTGGGTCAACGACAGCAAGAAATCCAAGACGCGATCGCCCAGCAAGAAACGATTAAACAAGCCTTAGACCGCCAAATGATTGATTTAGGCGGGGCTAAAGATTTTCAGCAACTCAAGCAAAAACTCGAAGCCCAAGCCGTGAGCGATCGCGCCAACTTACTCACGACCAAATCCGAGCTAAAACGGCTTATTTCGGGTCGCGCTCATACGGTTTTTACACCGCCTTTGATCGCAAAATTCCGGCAATTAGTCATTGATTTGCGTTCTCAAGGAGCGCTACCCAGTGGCGTTAAAAAGCAGTTTATCCAAGACTTATTACAGCGCCAATTGTGCATTTGTGGCACACCGTTACACCCCGAAACCGGAACTTATGAACAAGTGCAACAATGGCTCGAAAAAGCCGGATTAGCTGATATCGAAGAAGCCGTCATTCGCACCGAAACCCAAGCCGCAGAAATCGAACAGCGCCTCGCAGATTTTTGGTCAAATAGCGATCGCTTATCGAGTAGTTTACAGCAACAACGGGAAAATTTGGCCAGTCTCGAAAATCAATTAGACGATTTGCGGCAAAAGTTACGCACCTATCCCGACACCGATATTCAACAACTCCAACACCAACTTGATCGCCTTGAAGTGACGATTCGCGATTTAACCTTAGAACAAGGGGCAAATCAACAGCAAATTGCCCAACTCGAAATTGCCCTAGAAGGGAATCAAAAACAAATTCAAAAACACCAACAACGAGCCGATCGACAAGCTTTAATTCAGCGTCGGATTGCAGCCACCACAGACGCGATCGCCACTCTTTTAGAAGTGCGCGATCGCCTCGAAACCCAATTTCGCTATTCCCTAGAAATGCGAGTACAAGAAATTTTTAGTTCCATTTCCTTTACCCCCTATATTCCCCGGTTAAATACCGACTACGAGTTAAGTTTAGTCGAAAACACTTCCGGCATTGCCTTCCCCGTGGCGGCATCGACCGGGGAAAATCAAATTCTCAGTTTATCGTTTATTGGGGGAATTATCGATCGCGTGCGTCAGTGGAGTCAGCGCAACACCCTCATGGGCCCCGACAGCAGCACCTTTCCCGTGGTGATGGACTCCCCTTTTGGCAGTCTAGACGAAATTTACCGCCGTCAAGTCGCCCACTACATCCCTGAATTGGCCAATCAACTGGTTATTTTAGTCACGAAAACCCAATGGCGGGGGGAAGTGGAAAACGAAGTTAATCCTTCTATTGGCAAAGAGTACGTCTTGGTGTATAATTCCCCTAAATCCGATTGCGAAGAAGATTCTCTCCAGTTGCGCGATCGCGTTTATCCTTTAGTCCGACGCAGCCAGGATGAATTTGAATATACAGAAATTATTGAAGTCTCGCTTTCTCACTAAATAAGTTGGCTGTATATACCGCTTAACACTTGAATAAGAGGAGTATTTTCCAACTCCAGTGTTGAAGCAACAGCCAACTCCCGTTACATTTTTAATTTAATTTTTAAACCTGGGGGTGGGTTGTTGGGATTAACGGGAACGCTTCTTACGTCGTCTAGCAATGGCTTTACGCTTTTTCTTCTCAATGGGGGTTTCAAAGTGGCGTAAACGCTTCATGTCCGCAAAAATGCCTGCTTTAGACACTTGACGACGAAAGCGACGTAGTGCAGATTCAATGTTTTCGTTTTCTCCAACAATCACTTGGGTCATTCGATATCATTCCTCCTTAAATATTATTGACAAGTTAAATCAGCGCCTAATATCGGTTTAGGGACTAGCTCGATCGTAGCAATAAGCAACGAGCTAATCCAGATTAACCGACATTGACGCTGCGATCCAGTCTTGAGGTGAAAAACTTTTTCAACAAAAGACCGATCGAGTTTAATTAGAATTTAGTAAGCAGTTTGCTCCCGACCGCGATTGCGCGAATTGCCGTTGTTGGTACGCTCGCGAGCTTTATTGACTTTTAGGGTACGACCCATCCACTCTGCACCATCGAGTTCAGCAATCGCTGCTTCTTCTTCGGCTTCCTGCTCCATTTCTACAAAACCAAAACCGCGCGGACGACCTGTTTCGCGGTCGGTAGGAAGGTAAACTCGCTTAACATTGCCGTACTCAGCGAATACTTCGTTAAGTTGAGCTTGGGTAACGCTGTAGTTGAGGTTGCCCACATAAACTGACATGATTGTTTCCGGACTCCAGTGAAATCAAAATACTAATGAAGGGTAAGCGATTGAGACTCGGAAATGTGCTTGCTGAAAAACATAGACAAACTTTTAAGGCCCGATAATCTGAATGCTTATTTAGTAGTTTAGCACAGAAATCCTATGGTGCAATAGTAAAATCAAACTCTGGCTTCTCATTGTCAAAAATTGCCTTCATACTCAAGGGCGATCGCTACGGCTCAAATTCCAGGTTAGCCGGGCTTTCTAGGGTTTACATTCAGACTATCGAGGGTCAGGCGATCGCAGGATTTAAACTTAATTGTTAAGGTGTATAAATCGTTGGATTATGATTTTTAAATGGTGCTTTTGGGGCAAGTTGTGGCTCAAACAAACTGAATCGGGAGATTGAGTCTGAATCTTCACGGGAAATCTTAAATAAATATTACTAAATCCGTATTTCCTGCTTAGTTGTGCTATGTAAAAAACTTTAAACAACTCTGATCCAAGTTAATAGTTAATAGGAAACATCAAACATTTACCCAAGATCGCAAAATGGGACTGGTATTCCCCAAGATAATTTGACGACAACACCAGCCCCAAGTCAAGGTGCTAGACTTGGCGCTCAGTCTTACCGATTGAGAGGGGAAGGAGGGGGAAGAAAAAAACTGTGCTTTCATCTTCAAGTTGGTGATTAAGTGGTAATGATGTGAGCGCCAATGACGACAAAATGCGGCTTTGAGGGTTATTCTGGCTTGCTGAAAATTACACCTTGACTCCGGGTGCAGCCCCAAGCCCCAGAAAAAGCCAAAAAAGCGAACTAAGACTGCTCCCACCAAGCTCGCATTTTGCCCGGATTCATCAAGCCATGAGGATCGACAGCCTTTTTAAAATTGAGTTGGGCCACATCAATAGTTTTGCGTCCCCCATCTTCAAGGATATAAGTATGAGGATTGGCAATAACGGCTCCCTCGGCTTCGTGGTAAGCGATGATTTCCTGTAAACGGTCTTCATTAGAAAACCTCACCAACTGCAATCCTGCCGGAATCCCTTGACCCCCCGCTCGTAAAAACTCCAAATGGATCATCACCTCATCACCAAAATGATGATACATCTGCTCAACTTTTTCGAGGGTAAAGTAGAACGTCTGTAAATAGGTCAAATTGGCATCCACAGCGCGAGCGTGCAGAGTGGTGTGATTCCAGGTATATTCAGCTAAAATGAGACCTTTTTGTCCCTCTTGGCTGGATTTATTGTAGGTAATCTCCCCGTTATACTCCCCCACTAAATCTGACAACGCCTGCTCACTTCCTTGAGACACCATCACCAAAGCGCAGGATTTTCCTTCAGGCAAGTAAGATTTGAGTGCCGTAAAATAAGAGGGAATCGGAGCCGCATGAACGCTGACTAACTTTTTCCAAATCCCATCGGCATCGCTGAGGGCTTGACCAAAACGAGCCGCCGTGAGAAAGTCGTCAAAAACAATAATCTGCTCAGACCAAGGCAGCACCGGGGCTAAAGCGATTTCTAGTTCGATAATAATGCCGTTTGTGCCATAGGCATGAGTGACTTGGTGAACCTCATCCCCTCTCAATTCGAGAATGCGGGGTTCGTCTTCGAGGGTAACCACTTTAGCCGCTAAAACATTGCCGCGATCGCGCAGTTGTCCGTAGGTAATCGAACCAATACCGCCACTTCCCCCACTAATAAAACCGCCGATGGTAGCGGTGCGATAGGTTGAAGGATACATCCGCAACTCCCATCCCTGGGGACGGGCTTCTTTGTCAAACGCCGCCATTTTAACGCCCGGTTCAACACAAGCCACGCCATCTTGAAGCCAGCGAATGCCATTCAGACGCGTGGTATCGAGAATAATGCCCCCTTCGAGGGGAATACACTGGCCATAATTCCCCGTTCCTGCCCCTCGCACCGTTAAAGGTAGACGATGTTTGACGCAGGTTCGCGCAATTTGTAGCACTTCCTCGGGGGTGGTGGGACGAATCGCCACGTCACCCCGTTTCTCTGCGAGTTGTGCTTGTAAAATTGGACTAAAATGATAATAATCGAGAGATAATTTGGTAATTTGACCAGAATCCGTAATACAGTCAAGAGGACTTAACTCTTGTTGAATTATCTCCCAGTTGGGCGATCGCGTGGCAGTCATAGGTAAATGTCAATCGTACATTAATGTTATTTACCAATTTACCGATTTTTGCTTTGGGATCATTCAAACCAACTCGATCGCCACGCCGCTTCTGCTTGGGCGATCGCCCATTCTCGCTGGCGTTTTTGGTTCTTTTTGTAGAGTTTCTGCACTTGTTGAAGCAGTTGGCGAATTTTGTTGCGTTCGGCGTTTAACATCGGATCGCTAAACTCCAGTTCGGATAAACGCAAGCGAATCGCCGCAACGTGTATCACCGTGTTCTCTTTGTCGCTGTTTTCGGGTTCGGCTTCGACGATTAAATTGAGTAAATTGGCCCCATGACTGCCACTGGGAACCGCATCCTCCGCTTGCATGGCCATTTCTAGCAACTTGGCCGGTAAAGCTTGGGGTAAGATGCCCGATTGATGCAGCAATTCATTAGCATCAATCGATAAAGTTTGCAGTTTCAGGTCGATGTGCTGTTCGAGAAACTTCAGCCCACCGATCAAAACCTCTGGCGATCGCGCCTCAAAATCAAGCTGAGGGAGTTCTTCGGGGGGCGTTTGCTCTATATCCTTAGAAGCCGATTGAGCCGCATTGGTTAGGGCTTCTAAGGCTTCTGGTGGGAGTTCTGCGGTATTGGCCTCAGAAGCGGCGGCGATCGCTTCTAGGGCTTCGGCAGTAATTTCTAAAACCGGGGGAGTGGGGTCATCGCTGGCCGCTTCGGAAGAAGGCGGTTTGGGCGATTCAGGAGGCGGCAAAGGGTTGTCGAGGAGTTGCGGTAATTCTTGGCAAGTGCGATCGCCCACTTGTCGCAACCCTTGTTGGAGAGATTGCCGTTGACTCAAAGACAACTCTAAAAAAGCATCGGGGTAAGATTGCGTACAAATTTGATAACTCGCCAAAACCAACTGCTTTTTTGCCGATTCACCCAAAAGGGTCAAATATTGACGATAAGCTTGGCGTAACGCTTGACCAAAATCGCTAACCTGAGTCGCGATCGCCTCTAATTCTTGCTCAATTTTTTGAACCGACCTAACCATAACCGTTGTAAAAAGCTTGTCTTCTAGAAGAAAAACTGGCCCTGAGACCCAAAATCCTGTCCCTAGCCAGCCTTTCTTAACGCAGCATTACTTCTGCATTTGTGCTGCTACTTCATCAGCGAAGTTGCTTTCTTCTTTTTCAATCCCTTCACCTAAAGTAAAGCGACTGAAACGGCGCACTTTGATATTTTCGCCCAATTGAGCCACCGCATTTTTAATCAACTCATTCACATCAATACTTTGGTCTTTGATGTAGGGCTGATCCATTAAAGAAATTTCTTTCAAGCGCTTGTCAATGCGACCTTGAATAATTTTTTCTTTAATGTTGTCCGGCTTATTGCCCAAGTCTTCGCGACCCATTTCAATCCCTTTTTCTTTTTCCACAAAAGATTTAGGGACATCATCTGTGGTCACATACTCCACATTCGGACAAGCTGCAATTTGCATGGCGATATCGCGCACCAAGCTTTTAAACTCATCCCGACGGGCTACAAAGTCGGTTTCGCAGTTGACTTCCACCAACACACCCACACGGCCACCCGTATGAATGTAGCTGTCTACTAAACCTTCTGCGGCCACCCGACCCGCTTTTTTCTCGGCGGAGGCGATTCCTTTTTGGCGCAACCATTCAACGGCTTTTTCCATATCGCCGTTGTTTTCAGTCAACGCTTTCTTACAATCCATCATCCCTGCGCCTGTTTTTTCGCGCAGTGCTTTTACATCTTGGGCCGAAACGCTTGCTGTCTTGTCCTTTGCCATGACTCAAATTTAACTTTGGGTTATCTGCTGACTATTTTAGGCGTTGTCGCCTTCACCTTCGCTTTCCTGGCTATCAACATCTTCTTCTTCACCGTCGAAGTCTTCTTCCTCGATAGCTTCTTCAAATTCGTTGTAGTCTTCGATTTCTTCCATATCTCCTTGACCGTGACGACCTTCATAGATCGCATCGGCAAGTTTACCAATGACCAGTTTAATCGAGCGAATCGCGTCATCATTGGCCGGAATGGGAATATCTACCACATCCGGGTCGCAGTTGGTATCAAGCAACGACACAATGGGAATACCGAGCTTTTGACATTCGAGAATGGCGTTGTATTCTCGACGCAAATCCACAATAATCGCGATATCCGGCGGACGACGCATTCCTTTAATCCCGCCTAAGTATTTTTCCAGCTTACCGAGTTCCCGACGCAACACGGAAGCTTCTTTTTTAGGGCGGCGGTCAATGCTACCGTTGGCTTCGAGTTGTTCGAGTTCTTTGAGGCGCTCGACACGGGTTTTAATGGTTTCCCAGTTGGTCAGCATCCCCCCCAACCAGCGTTGGTTGATGTAGTATGCGCCACAACGGGCGGCTTCTTGGGCGATAATCCCGGCGGCTTGACGCTTGGTGCCGATAAACAAAAAGCGCTTGCCTTGTTCGGCAGCCGTCCGCATATAGTCGTAAGCTTCCTCCATGTACTGGGCGGTTTGCACCAAGTCAATGATGTGAACCCCATTGCGGGAGGTATAGATGTAGGGATCCATTTTAGGATTCCAACGGCGGGTCTGGTGACCAAAGTGAACCCCAGACTCTAGCAAGTTTGCTAGGGAAACAACTGGCATATTTTTTTCTCCTAATCGGGTTTAGCCTCCATCCAGGTCTGGATTTCTACAATTTGAGAAACACCCGAATGCCTGAATGTGCGGTTTGTTAATACAACTTTTCTAGGATAACACTTTATCAGTCATCAGTTATCAGTTATCAGTCATCAGGGTTTTGGGCAGTAGGTCTTAGGCAGTGGGCAGGTTTTTGGGCAGTGGGCAGGTTTTTGGGCAGTGGGCAGTAGGAAGTAGGCAGTAGGAAGAGGGGGAAGAGGGGGGAGAGGGGGAGGAGTGGGAAGAGGGGGGAGAGTGGGAGGAAATAACCAATTGACGGATTTGGGCGAATAACCAACAACCAATAACCAACAACCAACAACCAACAACCAATAACCAATAACCAATAACCAATAACCAACAACCAACAACCAACAACCAACAACCAACAACCAATAACCAATAACCAACAACCAACAACCAACAACCAACAACCAACAACCAACAACCAACAACCAACAACCAACAACCAACAACCAACAACCAACAACCAACAACCAACAACCAACAACCAACAACCAATAACCAATAACCAACAACCAACAACCAACAACCAACAACCAACAACCAATAACCAATAACCAACAACCAACAACCAACAACCAACAACCAACAACCAACAACCAACAACCAAGTAACCAATCCCGATGGGCGGGCGATCGCGACGTAAAGGGGAGTAGTTGCGAGAAAAGGTAGATTGGTTATGATTTCGACGCTGTTAATGGGGCTGAATGTGGTGCTATTAAGCCCGGAAATGTCCCCTCAAGTTCGGGTTGTCGAACAAACGCCCACCTCTGAAACCATTGTGGCCAGTAGCTATTACAATCGCTATGGGCGCTGTCGCCGTTGTGGGCGCGGTAGTGGTCGTCGGGAGATTTTGGCGATTTCAGATGCCCCTCAATCGCCCCTTTTTGTACCGGAGTTGGCTTCTGAGAGTTCGGATAAGGTTACGCCTAATTCGTTGAGTTGGTATTGAGCATCTTCGTAACAGCCGAGGCGACTGAGTTCGAGGCAGCGAGTGGCGGCAATTTGAAAGTCGGTGATGGCGCGATCGCGATCGCCTTGTTCGAGCCATAAACGGGCGCGATCGTAGTAAGCTAATACATGATCTTGATTGAGTTCGATGGCAATGCTAAAGTCGTCAATTGCGCCCCCGGTATCGCCCAGGTCATAACGGGCTAAACCGCGATTGTAGTAAGGGTCGGCATCTTCGGGATTGAGTTCGATGGCGGTGTTGTAGTCCATAATTGCCCCTTGAAAGTCACCGACGCGACGACGAGCGAGGCCGCGGTTTTGATAAGCATAAGGATGAGTCGGACGCAAATTAATGGCATTGGTGCAATCTTCAACGGCTCCGAAGTGATCGCCGAGGTTAGAACGAGATAAGCAGCGATTGAGATAAGCGGCGGCGAAATTATCATCTTGTTCGATGGCTTTGGTATAGTCTTGGGTGGCTTGACGCTCGTTACCGAGGGAGGCTTGGGCGTTGCCACGATTGACATAGGCTTCGGTGTAGTTGGGGTTGAGTTCGAGGGCTTTACTATAGTCGGCGATCGCGCCTTGGTGGTCGCCGAGTTGCAAGCGTAAATTCCCCCGTTGATAATAAGCTTCAATGGGGGTGGCACTATTCTGAATGGCTCCGGTAAAGTCTTCGAGGGCGGCGGTGGTGTTGCCGAGGCGGTCGTACAGCATTCCCCTTTGATACAAAACGGTGGTATTTTGAGGATGAAGTTGGAGGGCGCGATTGTAAGCACTGAGGGCGACTTCGGGGCGATCGCCCTCGGCGGCATTTTGTCCTTGATGGTTGAAATACAGGCTGGCTAACCGTTGCGGTAGTTGGATTCCCATCAAGACGACGATCGCGCTGCCTAAAATCACCGCCCCTATGCCCCAACGCCATTTTTGCGGATTTCTAGGGGTAGGGGTAGTCGGGGGTAAAGAAGAAGTTGCAGGTTCGGGGGGTTGCGGTGGCGGCGGATTTGGGGGTTTTTGTGTATTATTAGATACAGCATTAACGGCGGTATTGTGCTGAAGGGCTTGTAAATCAGCCAAGGCATCCTTCGTCAGTTGGTAGCGTTGCTGACTAGACGGGTGGATCAGGCGATTGAGCAGTTGTATCAAGCGAGGATCGAGGGAGATGCCGTAGTGCCAAGCTTCCTCCGGGGAGGAGGTTTTGGCAGCCCCCGCATAAGTCGAGAGTTCGGCGCGACTGTAACCTGTAGCCGCTTGAATGGCAATAATCCCTAGGGTGTAGAGGTCGCTGCTAAATTGGGGTTGATGGTCTTGTTGTTCGGGGGACATATAGACAGCAGTACCGTTGAGTTCCCCCGGTGCGGTTTGGGTATGGGAACGCCAAGCGCGATCGCAGATATCGTGAAATATGCCCAATCCGGTTAAAATCAGCTTTCCAGTCGTCCCGTGACGAATCAGGTTACTGGGTTTGAGGTTGAGGTGAATTAAGCCCGCGTTGTGAATGACGCTGAGGGCAGTTAAACTTTCTTGCAGGAATTGGATCGTGTTAGCTTGGGAAAAAGGGCGATCGCCGCCAATTTCTGTTTCTAAGGAAGTCCCAGGGATAAATTCTTCGACGAGGTAAAAGTGCTGGCGACCTTGAAAATAATCCAGCAATTCAGGAATCTGGGGATGAGGGGCAATACTGGTCAAGGCTTCGGCTTTTTTCTCTAACAGGATTTGGAGAAGTTTGCGGCTTTTAGGACTGGTATCGGGATATTGCAGTTGTTTGATAATACATTTAGGGCGATCGGGCAATTGCATATCTGCGGCGAGATAGGTCTTGCCAAACCCATAAGTTTTGAGGATTTTGACGGCTTGATAGCGATCGCCTAACAGTTGACTCATAATTGTCTGCACCCAACAGTTGGGTAAATCGTTGCCGTTATTTTAACCTGAGCTTAAGAGGGCGATCGCTCTTGAGGATAGGTTTTGGCTTTGGTCAGGGTATGGCGAATCTTCTCAATCAAAGAGTTGGAATCTTTGGACTGGACAAGGTTCTTGAGTTCTGAAAGGGTGGTTTCCGCCGAGGCAATTTGCTCGAATAAAGCTTGAGAATTTTCAGACGGTTCAGTTAAGGTGACTTCAGGATCGATGTGGGTAACAACCCCTGAAGCTTTTTCCAGTTGTACCAAGGTTTCGAGTTCAGCCAGGGCAGTTTCGGCTTGTTCGATTTTCCCCACCAGAGAACGGGCGGTGGTTGTCCCTTCATGGGCAGATTGGGTTAAGTTGGCAATATGGGTGCGAAAGCGCTCGGCAACTTGTTCGGTTCGTTCTGCCGCTTCAAAGGTTTGGCCGACGAGTTTACCAATTTCCCCCGTAATTTGCCCAAAACCCCGCATTTCAAAGCTGGTGCGATTGGCCACAATGGCCGCTTGGACGGCGAGGTGTTGCACTTGACGGCTGATTTCTTCGATCAGTTTGGAGGTTTCGCGAATGGTTTGCAGTTCGCTGCTGAGTAAGCGTCCGGTGTTGACGATTTGGGCGGTATTTTGACAGATGGCGTTGACTCCAGCGAAGGTGGCTTGAAAGGCTTTTTTGCCTTCAGAAGACAGGAGTTTACCGATTTTGATCAGGCGTTTGTTGTACTGGGAGATTTCGCGGGCTTGTTCGAGGAGTTCCACTTGTTGGCTTTCGAGGAGGAGGTTGCGTTCTTGGATGACGGTTTTTTGGCTTTCGAGGAGTTTGGTGTATTCGCGGACTTTACGTTGGGATTCTTCGAGTTTATGCAGGTAGTGTTGGGTTTCGGTGCGGGAGGTGTGGACTTCGAGGTTAATGGCCGCAACAATTTTACTTTGGGCGATCAGCAGGGTTTTGAAGTCGAGGAGAAAAAAGGCTTGGAAGTCCGGTAAGCCGGGATCGGTAAAGGTGATGACAAGGGGTTCGTAGATGTCTTGAGACGGACGACTCAAGCCCAGACGCACCGCAACATCAATGGATTCGCTGTCTCGTAGTTTGAGAAAGCGGGTTCGTTTTTTGTATTTTTGTAGATAGACACTCGCGGGTTGTTGTAGAAAGGTGTCCCGCGTTTTGGGGTTGGCAATTTGGGTTTGACAATTGCGCCGGGAAATCATACCGAGAAGTCCTTGGCGATCGGCGATAATGACTCCAGGTAGATCGGGGCGTTGTTTGAGATGATGCGCGATCGCTCTCCCGGAGGTATTTGGGCCCACTTGGAAGTCGTTGAGGGGTAAGTCGCCTAGAGTAGATTGAGGGGTGATTTGACTCAAGTCGCGCATTGTTCGGGGAATAAATGGCTAGGGCGGGTAAAAAAGACGAGGGTTTGACCTGCTTTACTGCGATCCTATTTCATTCTGGGCAGATTGGGATATTTCTCGGTTGGGGGTTAAAAGTGCAACTTCTGAGGGAACAGTAGAAAATAATAATAAGAAAGTCGCGATCGCGTGAGGTGAGTTTATGTATGTTTATCGTCCCGAAGCCTTTAAAGCCGAACTCAAGCGTCACCCAGATGTAGACCCAGAACGGTTTAAGCTGTTTTGTAATCAACTGCAATCTCTGAGCCGAGAACAGGCGCGATCGCGCTTTCAAACCATTTACCCCTTTTTGAAACGAAAGGAAGGCAACCTGCGCCTCATCGCCCAAATTCGGCGGGTCAGGAACGATTTTATCTTGTGTTGGTTAAAGGTTTATTTACGGGGTGGCCCGGAATACGAGAATTTTTTGGACAATCACAAAGTCCCGGTGAAAATCTCTGACGAGGAGTTAGAGGAATGGTTACAGGCTTATAAAGCCGAACAAAATTGCGCTTCTGTTGCTCCTCAACCCCTTCCAGCCCATTTACAAGTTTGGCTGGATCGTCCGAGGTGGCACACCGATTTACAAAATACAATTATCTATGAAAGCCGTTATTGGTTGCAACAATTTTTACCCTCTAGCTTACCAGAAAATTGGCAAACTTATCATCAAGCTTTACTCAATTTAGTCGATTCTACTGATTGTTTGGGGCAATCCCTTCATTGGGCAAATGTTTGGCTTTACGAAACAAAAGATTGCGCGGTTTTATATAGTAAATTTACCCCAGTTGATGAGCCAGAATGCCCGATTTTATTTTTGATTGCACCGTTGCACCCCGAACCCAATTCTTCAGAAATTGATGCAATATTAGCCAATCTTATCGCAACAGATCAACCGAATCCTTCAGATTTCTTCACCTCCTTAACTTTAGATGAGTTGACTGCTTTGGCAAGTCGCGCTTATCCCGATTATCTTTTGGGTTTAGGAGAATTTTGGCAAGCTTTAGAAAAAGAAGCGAGTGTTAATTTAGCTTTATCCGTCGAAGAACAAGAAATTCTTGATGCGGTTTCAACCACCCAAGAAGCTTCTTTGCCTTTATTTCTCAATGGTCAAGCGGGTAGTGGTAAGTCTACCATGTTATTCTATTTATTCGCTGATTATTGTCACCGTTATTTAGTCCAAAATTCGCAAAATGTCTGTCTACCTCATCCTTTATTTTTAGCTTATAACGACCGTTTACTACAAGTTGCCAAAGAACAAGTTACATTAATTTTAAAGTCTCATCATCATTTTGTGGCGAATAACAATGCTTTAATTGATGTTCCCGATCTTCAACCCTTCTTTCGCTGTTTTCGGCATTTTTTACGCAGCTTATTGCCCTTAGAAGAAAGAGCCAATTTTCAAGAGAAAGATTATGTTTCTTTCCATCGCTTCCGCAAACTCCTGAAACGTCAGCACCGTCCCTATTCTCCCGAACGTTGTTGGCAAACGATTCGCACTTTTATTAAAGGTTATATCTTGGATGAACACGATCGTTATTTAGAGATTGAAGATTATGAAGATATCCCCAAAAAGGAGCGAACTATCACGATAGATGAGTTTCGGGGTATCTATAATACTGTTTGGCAATGGTATAAAAATTATACCAAAGAACATCAACTTTGGGACGATCAGGATTTGGTGCGAAAGGTATTACATTTACAATGTTGTACGCCAACTTATACGGCAATTTTCTGTGACGAAGCTCAAGATTTTACCCGCTTAGAATTGCAAGCGATTATGCGCTTATCGGTGTTGTATGAATACGATTTAGAAAGTCAACATATAGATAGTTTACCTTTTGCTTTTGCTGGCGATCCTCTACAAACGCTTAACCCCACAGGGTTTAGTTGGAAAAGTTTAAAGGCGAGTTTTTATAATGAGGTACTTGCAACTCTTTCCCCCACACGACGCTTAAAAATTGATATGAATTTTCGGGAGTTAGAGTGTAATTATCGCTCGACTCGCGCTATTGTGGGAGTGAGTAATTTAGTGCAACTGTGGCGCAAATATTTATTTGACCTCAAAGAAATTGCACCTCAAAAATCACGGCGAGTCGGTAATTTTCAACCCCAGAAGTTTATCTTAGAAAAAGATATTTCCCTCGAAGAAACTAAAAAGTTTTTACAAAACACAATTATGATTATCCCGTGTGATGAGGGAGGGGAAAAAGAATATATTGAAAAAGATACAATTTTGGCTTCATTGTACGCCTCTAATGGTGATACAAGCGATCGGACTTGGAACATTTTTAGCGCGATTGAAGCCAAAGGTTTAGAGTTTAATCAAGTGGTACTGTATAAGTTTGGTGAAGCTTGTCCTCCCGGCAGTTGGCAAGTTTCTGATGAACCCGCAGAGGAAGTTAATTACTTTTTTAATAAGCTTTATGTCGCGGTTAGTCGTGCTACAGATAAGCTTTTTATTTTTGATACGGAAACGGGAGATCGGCAATTATGGAATCGTGCGAATCAATCGGAAAAGCTCGATCAGTTTTTATCAGCTATTAAATCCGAAAAGTTAAGACAACAATGGCGCGATCGCGTTTGTTTGATTCAAGCTTGCGATCCTACTACCTTAGTCCAAACCGACGATCTTGAAACTCTTGCCAGTCAGTTAGAAAAGCAAGGTATTGATAATGGAAATACAGGGTTTTTGCGTCGTGCGAAAGGGGCTTATCAGCGTTTAGAAAATAAGGAAAAAGCGCAATATTGTGAAGCAATGGCGTTAAAATTTGAGGGAGAGTTTCAGGAAGCAGGAAAACACTTTAAACAACAAGAAAATTGGCAAGAAGCCTTTGATTGTTATTGGCAAGGAATGGTTTGGCAGGAATTACAATTAATTCGCGATCGCGTGGAAACCCTTTCTCCTTCTCGAGCCGCAATCATTGATTTTATGAGTGCAGAAACGGGGGATTGGACAACTTTAGAAAACTTTAGTCATTGGTTGTCTAACGAAACCGATTTACAAAGCGATCGCAGTGATTCTAGTCAAGTTGATGCAGCGTTAAAGCAATATTTAAGTTATATTCAAAACGCGATCGCACAGCCGGATTCTCTACAACCGCAGCAATGGCAATTTCTCGGTAATACCTTACAACCGCTTAAAAATAATGGCTATCCCAACGCCGCTAATTTAGCCCTAAAATGTTTTTACTGGGGACGAGATTATCAAGCAACCGTCAGTTATGCTGAAGCGGGTAACATTACCACAATTCGCGAGTATTATTTAGCTAAAGCAGAGGTTTTAGGCTTTCCCACAGGTTTACAATTCCTGATTCAAGCCCAAGAATATCAACAGGTTATTCAGCATTGGAAAGATAATAACAAACCTCGCGATCGCGAATGGTTGAATAGTGTTGCAACGGCTTATGAAGCCCTCGACAACTATAAAAATGCTTTAGCCACTTACAGTTGGTTAGATAATTTAGAGAAAGTCAAGTCTTGCTTGCAAATTATTCAGTCTCGCTTACCCCAAGACTTTACCCGATCGTTACGGTTTACCATTCGCTATTATATTGATGATGGCTATTGGCTCGACGCGATCGCAACCCTAGAAAGTCATCTTGAGTTACTGAATCATCCTGAAAATACGTCCTTCAAACAAACTATTATCAGCCATCTTGCGAAATCCGATTTAACTCCCGATACGCTTAATATTGACTTACGCAAGCGTTATACAACCTTCCTGAAACAGCAGATTTTAGCCTCCAACTGGCAGCAATACGTCTCGATGGAGTATGTTGGGGTGACGCTGGAAAAAATTGGTGCGTTGGTAGAGACGCTGCAATTCTACGAAGATTTTACCGCAACGTCTATTTTCGCTCAAAAACGTTGGTTAGCCACAAAGCTGCGTCAAGCTCAATATTACCAAACCACCCAAGCAACCGCGAAAGCCCAGAAAGCCGAAGCCCAAGCTACCCAAAAAGCACAACAATGGCAGATTGCCTTACAGGATATCACCCTCGCGCCCCCAGATTTGACGGATGTGCCTGTATTTTCTCCTTCTCCATCCAGCTTTCCTGAAATTCGCAATCTCCCCCCCAATATTATCCCCGAAACTCGCGATCGCGATTTGATTGGTTTTCAAATAGACGGGTTAGAAATTCGCATGATGAAGGAAACGCAGCAAGTCTTGATTTTGGATATTTTGACGGATAAAAGCTTGCGAATTGAAGGGCGATCGCGTAAGATTAAATCTCAGCAGTTTACCCTACAAAGCCCCCAAGGGGAAGCCTTACATTTCAGCGACAATTCAGGGAAATATCGTGGAGTGGTGAGGTTTACTCCTTTTCAGCTTGAGTTGATTTTACCCGATCGCGATCGCCCAATTGAGATTTATTGGAGTTAAAGTTATAAAATAAGCCCCTCTACCCGTGGGAGAGGGGTTTGGGGTGAGGGCTGAATTAATCCCTATGTAGAGAATGGGGGATTAAATACAGCCATGAGATTACCCTGTCAATGTTGTTCGGAAAAACAATACAATCACAACATTAACAGGGTTGGGGTTGAACGACGGTAAATAACAGTGCTAATTTGTAAATGACTTTTTGACTAACTTCCAAAGTATGTACAAACGACCCAATCTAACTTCTGCTTAATTCTATATCAGAGCGCTGGTTTCAGGCGGGGTGATTATGGCTCGAAGCGCTAATTTAATGAACATTCAACTGAACGAACACCTAAACATTTATCCAGTCAATGCTTGCGGACGAGACCATCATTTTCCTCCAAATACAGGGCATGATTGCCAGAATGGAAGTTGAATGGGCTGAACTAGAGCAGTTAGTGGCACAGGCTCTGAGTTCCGTTTGGGGACGAAGGTGTGACTTCGTTGTGCCTTATGTTTTTAAACATAACAGCTCAGTTTTTATCCTGTCTAGGGGTTTTGATGAAACTTCACAGTTGTTTAAATTTTGCAATATTTGCGTTATTTAACTTTAGAAAACTCGTTAAATTCAGTGTGTTTTTTATAAGCTAAAACCTTGATGATCTCTAAGATACAGTCATTTTTCCTTGGGTGCGATCGCACTCCCGAACAATTTTGTACAATGACCCTATGACTAAAACAACAACACCCCCCACCCTAATCCTGATTGATGGCCATTCCTTGGCTTATCGTTCTTATTTTGCCTTTGCGAAAAACGCAGATGGTGGTTTACGCACCTCTACCGGGATTCCCACCAATATTTGTTTTGGCTTTCTCCGATTCTTGCTACAGGTGATGCAAGCCGAGAAACCCCAGCGCCTCGCGATCGCGTTTGACTTGGCTGCACCCACCTTCAGACATGACGCTGACGCAACCTACAAAGCCGATAGAGCCGAAACGCCGGATGATTTTGGCCCAGACATCAAAAATTTGAAAAAGCTGCTGTCTGCGCTCAATTTGGCGATGGCTTCGGTGGAGGGTTACGAAGCCGATGATATTCTCGCAACCCTGACGCAGCAAGCCACAAAAGCGGGTTATCCGGTTAAGATTGTGACGGGCGATCGCGATTTGTTTCAATTAGTGCGCGATCGCGACAATGTGAGTGTTTTATACTTCGATAAACAATCTATTCGGAGTGCGAGAAGTGCCGGGGTTGTAGACACCCACGAAGCAGATGTTGTCGAACGTTTAGGCATTACTCCCGCACAAGTGGTAGATTATAAAGCCCTTTGTGGCGATAAATCTGATAACATTCCTGGGGTGCGCGGTATTGGTGAAAAAACCGCCGTCAAACTATTAACTCAATACGGCACATTAGCCAAGATTTACGAAAATATCGAGAACATAAAAGGCGCAACTCGCAAGAAACTCGAAACCGGAAAAGCCGACGCAGAACATTCGCAGTATTTAGCACAACTCAAGTTTGATGTTCCCTTAGAGATTACCTTAGAAAATTGTCAGCTTCAAGGCTTTAAGGAAAAAGAGTTAGTTCCCCTTCTCGAAAAATTAGAACTGAAAAACTTTATTGCTCAAATTGACAAACTGCAAACCGAATTTGGCGGCAAAGTTGTCAGCGAAGCCCCTGAGACTACCAGTTTCGATGAACCCGAAGACGAGTCATTATGGTTTTTTAGTGCAGAAGATACCGAGAAAGCCCAAGAAATTGAAACCATTACCATTCAGCCACAAATTATCGATACCCAGGAGAAACTAGAGGCTTTAGTCGCACAACTGGAAAGCCAAACTAATCCGGAAAAGCCCATTGCTTGGGATACCGAAACTACCTCTCTCGATACCTTTGAAGCCAAGTTAGTCGGGTTGGGTTGTTGTTGGGGAGACAAGCCCCAAGATGTGGCTTATATTCCCCTGAATCATAGCCAAGGCAAGCAACTCAAAACCAAGCAAGTTATCAAAACCTTAAAACCTATTTTAGAGGGCGATCGCTATCCTAAAGTATTCCAAAATACCAAATTCGATCGCCTGGTTTTATGGCAAAATCAAATTAACCTCGCTGGGGTGGTTTTTGATACGATGCTGGCAAGTTATGTCTTGTCTCCCGAAAAAAATCACAATCTAGGGGATTTGTCGTTACGTTATCTCGAAGGTATCGAAGCCCAAAGTTACAGCGATCTCGAAGTTCCCAAAGACAAAACTATCGCCGATATTGCGATCAAAGACGTTGCTTTTTACTGTGGGATGGATGTCTATGCAACTTATAACTTAGTTCCCAAACTTACCGCAGAATTAGAACAATATCCCGCTTTGAAAAAGCTGTTGCTTGAAGTCGAACAGCCCTTAGAACCCGTTTTAGCCACGATGGAAAGACGGGGAATCCGCATTAACACTAAATACCTTACCGACTTGTCTGAAGAACTCGAACAAGAGTTAGAAAAAATCGAAAAAGGGGCTTATAAAGACGCAAAATGCGAGTTTAATTTAGGATCGCCAAAACAACTCAGCGAGGTGCTTTTTGAGAAACTCAATCTTAACAAAAAAAAGTCTCGCAAAACCAAAACAGGCTACTCTACCGATCATGCCACCCTAGAGAAATTACAAGGCCGTCATCCCGTCATTGACAAAATCCTAGAATACCGCACCCTCTCCAAACTCAAATCAACTTATGTAGACGCTTTACCCGCACTAACCCAAGAGAAAACAAGGCGGGTTCATACGGATTTCAATCAAGCGGTAACGACAACCGGGCGTTTATCTTCATCTAATCCTAACCTACAAAATATTCCTATCCGCAGTGCCTTTTCTCGCCAAATTCGCAAAGCCTTTCTTCCTAAAAATGGCTGGTTACTCGCATCGGCAGATTACTCGCAAATCGAGTTAAGAATCCTCGCACATTTAAGTCAAGAACCCGTTTTAGTGGAAGCTTATCGCAATAACCAAGATGTGCATCGCGTTACCGCACAGTTACTATTTGAAAAGGAAGATATCACGGATGATGAAAGACGTTGGGGCAAAACAATCAACTTTGGGGTAATCTATGGAATGGGAGCGATCCGTTTTTCAAGAGCTTTGGGAGTGAGTTCTGCATCTGGAAAAGAATTTATTGAGAAATATCGCTCTCGTTATGCTTCTGTATTCGCTTATCTCGATCGGATAAAAAAAGAAGCGATCGCCCAGGGTTATGTTACCACAATCTGCGATCGCCGCCGTTATTTCAACTTTGCCAGTCCCGCTTTAACGCAACTGCGAGGAAGTAACCCCGAAGACATCGATTTAGATGATTTGAAGAATATTAATTGGGGTGATGCTCAACTTTTGCGGGCTGCGGCTAATGCGCCCATTCAAGGTTCTAGTGCAGATATTATCAAAATCGCGATGATAAAACTGCACGACATTTTACAAAACTACGAAGCCCGATTGTTGTTGCAAGTTCATGATGAATTGGTGTTAGAAGTTCCCCCAGATGAATGGGAGGAATTAGAACCCAAAATTCACGATACAATGACTCAAGCAGTCGAGTTATCTGTTCCCTTGAAAGTTGAAGCCCGCACGGGGAAAAACTGGATGGAAGCGAAGTGAATTAATGCACAATTAACAATGTACAATTAACAATGTACAATTAACAATGCACAATTAACAATGTACAATTAACAATGCACAATTAACAATGTACAATTAACAATGTACAATTAACAATGTACAATTAACAATGTACAATTAACAATGCACAATTAACAATGCACAATTAACAATGTACAATTAACAATGCACAATTAACAATGTACAATTAACAATGTACAATTAACAATGCACAATTAACAATGTACAATTAACAATGCACAATTAACAATGCACAATTAACAATGTACAATCAACAATGTACAATTAACAATGCACAATTAACAATGTACAATTAACAATGTACAATTAACAATGTACAATTTTATAGTATTTACAAATTCGGATGTAAACACCTAATCTCGTTCTTTGGTTTTACAAAGGGACGTAAAAACGAGGCTCCGTCTCAATTTTCTAAATAGATATGCTATTGAGAAAAAACTCAATGCTAGTTTATCTCTAAAATGAAAATACTATCATCTCTAGCTGTAAGCTTCTGTACTTTGTCTCAATTCCGCAATAATGATTGCTTGGTTAGTACTATTTTTTGAGAGGGGAAAAGGTGGGGAATGCCTACCTTATAAGTTCGTTTTGAAAAAGCGTTGCTTCTTATGTTTTTTCGCTCTTTTTTTAACAGCTTGTCAGCCGTTTATGCTGTCTGCACCCTTGGATGAAACGCAAGCCCACCTGATTCAGCATAGCCAGGGAAAAACCCTTGTTCCCAGCCATCCTCAGCGCGTGATTACCTTGGGAAATGCAGCCCTCGAAACGGCTTTGGCTGTGGGAATGAAACCCGTGGGGGCTGCACCGTGGGTGGCTTCGGGAAATGTGGGCAATTTTCCGGGGTTTCTCTCTCCTCAACAAATCGCAGGAATTGAGTATTTGGGGGATGTGAATCAACCGAGTTTAGAGAAAATTATTCAACTCAAACCTGACCTCATTTTGGGCAATGCGGGGGAACATCGCGCCATTTACCCAATTTTGTCTCAAATCGCGCCAACGGTGCTGTATGATGCCTTAGCGTTACGCTGGCAGGATAATTTGCGGGGGTATGGTATGGCGTTGAATCAAGGGGATGCCGTAGAGCGAATTATCCAAGATTACGATCGCGCAGTTGCCCAACTGCAAGCAAACATGGGTGAAAAATCGCCGCAAGTCACGATCGCGCGATTTATGCCGAGTCAGGTGCGCTTATATGAAAACCAATCCCATATTCGCCAAATTATGCAGGATGTGGGCTTAAAACCGCCGCCGATGCAAGACCGCGATCGCCTCAAAGAACAAATCTCTCTCGAAACTATCCCCAGGGCAGATGCGGATATTATTTTTATTGCCCGTAGCGATCCGCGATCGCGCCTGTATCGTCAGTTTACCCAAAATCCCCTCTGGCAGCAACTCAAAGCGGTGCAGTGCGATCGCGTCTATTTCGTCGATTTTGAATATTGGATTGGCGGTGAAGGGGCAATTGCTGCTAATTTAGTGCTAGACGACTTATTGCGGCTTTTTGACAACAATTCTTTCACGACTTGCCATAATAAAAATTAACCCCTAATTTTGCGTAATTGACCGCCGCGATCGCGTAGCCCCAAGAGAAGTTCTCAAGATGGCAATCCCAATCGTTAAGATAGGAGGGAAACTACACTTCCCGTCACAGCGCACCACCAACAACGAAAATAGCCCATCGGGGGTAAAACGCTCCTGTGACGATCGAGAGCAGACTACAATAAAACTAGATACTATGAACAAATCAGCTATGAAAAGCGAGCGTCTCGTCGTTTCTTATGCCCTGTGGCTTGGTGCTTTTATGGGATTAGGGGGCTTACATCGCCTGTACAACGGTAAAATTGGATCGGGATTGCTGTGGTTATTCACTTGGGGAATCTTCGGCTTCGGTCAATTTATCGACTTGTTTTTAATTCCCAATATGAATGAAGAATATGAAATGAAACTGCGCCTTAAAATGGGCATGACGGCGGCGGGAATCCCCATCGATTCTACCACTTCTGCCCCAACCCAAGTGATTCCCCCTTCCCCCCAACCTACCACGGAAACATTAAGATTAAGAATCTTAAAAGCGGCTCAAAAACGAGACGGACAAATTTCTGTAACCCAAGCCGTATTAGATACTGGGGCAGATTTTGAAGAAGTAGAAGCAGAATTAACAGAAATGGTGAAAAAAGGCTATGCCAGTATTGAAAATCACCATACCAAAGGCACAATTTTCTACGAATTTCCAGAAATGTAGTCCTTGATGTTATCTTAGGGCGATCGCGCCCTCTTAATTTTTTTGTAAACAATTGCATCAAAAATTCAGTCGAGACTCGAACTTTTGTGAAGTTTTTGTAGCAAACGTCCGCGATCGCCGCTTAATAACGATACGCTAAATGCAAGTAATCCCCATCAAGTCTTATGCGTGTTTTTCATCGACCTTCCCTGGACGACACCGCGACCGAGGAAGACACTCGCACTCGTATCCTCAAAGCGGCATTGCAACTATTCGCTCGTAAAGGCTATGATGCCACCACCACCAAGGATTTGGCCGCGGCGGCAGGAGTGGCAGAAGGCACATTATTTCGCCATTTCACCAACAAAAAAGCCATCCTCATCGAAGTTGCTACCAACGGTTGGGTCGAGCTTTTAACCGACTTGCTCACAGAATTAAGTGAGATGGGGAGTTATAAAGCTGTAGCCCAAGTCATGCGACGGCGAATGTTTCGCTTGCGCGAAAGCAGCGATCTCATGCGAGTTTGCTTTATGGAAGCCCAATTTCACCCGGAATTGCGCGATCGCATCCAAGGAGAAGTCATTACCAAAATGACCGATGTGGCTGAAGCCTTCTTCCAAACTGCCATGGATCGCGGGATTTATCGCCGCACCAACCCCAAAATCGTTGCCCAAGTCTTCCTAGGAATGTTTGCGATCGCGGGCTTTTCCGACCAAACCATCATCAATCCCAACGCCTCTCACCAAGAAATGAAAGAAATGGCCGAAGGCATTGCCGACATCTTTCTTCACGGCGTATTAGCCCCAGAAGCCTAGATATCACGCGGATCGGTGGGAATGCTGCGGCGGTCTATGATTTGCCCTTGCTCATCAAATTTAATGCCCGTGAGCGTCCGTCGCAGAAAAACCCCCGTATCGATATACCAAACATGACCATCGGGATTATAACGGGGAATCCCCCCCGGCATCGGCGTATGACCCACCACTTGCAGTTTCCCAATATTTTTCAGGGGGCTTTTCGTCCACAATACCCCCTCTTTATTATTCGGATCGAAAGGTTTATCCGTCGTGAGGGCAATCCCCGCATGGGTCAGACATAAACTATCCGTTTCCCACACCAACGGTAACTGCTGCAACCATTCACTCACCTCCGACAACTCCATGCCCTGGCGTTGAAAACTGGCGATGGTTTTCTTGCGACTTTTCCAAGACCAATCGCGATCGCGCCCCGATTCTACAAAATTAATACATTTTTGTTCGTGATTACCCCGCAACACAATCACGCGATCGCGCCATTTGTCCTGCAACTCTTGAACATATAATACTGTTTCTGCTACAAAATTCCCCCGGTTAATCAAATCCCCCAGTTGCACCAAAATATCCGTTTCCGGTTGCCAATGATCCTTGACAAGCGTTTTAAACGTTTTTAGACAACCGTGGACATCGCCCACCACAAACACATTCATGGGAATTTGATTTATGCTACTGGAATTTTGACTCGCCCGATCGAGGCAATCTGTTGCGATCTAATCCCAATATAACGATTTTTAGGAAGATCGCAAACAGTTGTGTTTTGGGGAGTGGGTCTTGGGCAGTAGGCAGTGGGCAGTGGGCGTGTAGGGGCGGGGTTTCCCCGTCCAAGAGTGGGGAGAGGGGGAGGAGGGGGAGGAGGGGGAAGAGGGGGAGGAAATTAGCAATTACCAATTACCAATGACCAATTCGGGGATTCTGCCAACAACCAATAACCAACAACCAACAACCAACAACAAAAAAGGCAGGGTCAAAAAACCCCACCTGCTCAATCAAACCTACTCCACCGAAGACGACAACGCCACCTCAGCGATCGCGTAATCGGGGACGCAATTATCCTGCATAAAGGTGCGATAATATTCCATCTGAGTCTCGCAATCTCCTTGCGTCCAGCCGCAATAGCGCTTCAGGATATCGGTAATCGTATCGAGGGCATCAAAGCCGTAATTAGCGTGCATCGCAATACTGGTGCGACGGCGAGTAATATCTACCAGCGTCACCGCATATTCCGACTGCACCGAATAGACGATTTGCGCTTTGATATCCGGTAAACCGGGAACTATGATTTCCGCTAATTCTGGCTCATCATCAGTCAAAGCCAGGATATCCAGAGCTTTTGCCCCATAAATCGCAAACAAATGATGCACCGTTGTCAGAGGCACTTGGGGGCAGTAATCCGCGATCGCCCCGTCAACACGCGGGTCATCCGGCAAAATTGCGCCAGGTAACAGCGCATACTCAGTCTTACACTTCGGCGCAGCTTTTTTCATCTTCTTATACGCCTTTTCTACCATTTCCTCGCCCACCTGACGATAAGTGGTAATCTTACCGCCGATCAAGGAAATTAAGTTTTTCGCCCCGTCGGGAGTATGGTCAAACAGAATATGGCTGCGGGTCACGCTGCCAGCTTTGTCTTTGCCCGTGTAAGGCAGAGGTCGCACCCCAGAATAAGTAAACTTCACATCAGCCCGCGACAACTTCGCCGTCGGAATGACTAAATTGGTTTCTCGCAACAGATAATCAATTTCGTCGTTGCTGGCTTTGATTTTATCCAGGTCGCTGTCGTAGAAAATATCCGTTGTCCCGATCAGGTACATTCCCAACCAAGGCACAATGAAAAACGGTCTGCCGTCTGATTTCGCTTCTACATACAAACTCGTCGGCGGCGCACCGGGGAAGGGGTCTACAATAATGTGACTGCCTTTAGTGGGGCCGATTTTCCGGGTTTCGCTGATCGGGGCGGGTTGGTTGTTTTTGCGTCCCCCTCGTAGGACTTTATCCACCCAAGGCCCGGCGGTGTTAATATAAACTGCTTGGTCGCTGCCGTTGACCGTAAATTCTTCCCCCGTGAGGGCATTTTTACAGGTTAAATGGGTGATGCGATCGCCTTCTCGGTGCAGTTGGGTCACTTCGGCATAATTCATCACCGTTGCGCCGGCTTCTTCTGCCGACATAATATTTTCTAAAGCCAAACGCTCGGCATATTCGACTTGACCATCGTAATATTGCGCCGCCCCCGAAAGGTCATCCGGGTCGAGATGGCGGAATAACTGCCGGAATTTCTTTTGCGACAGCATCCGATGTTCGGGTAAGGTTTTGTCGAAACTAAAGATATCGTACAAAATCATACCCGCCCAAACTTTCCAGTAAGGACGGGAGCGATCGCCGTAAATGGGAATGGTCAGGAGTAGCGGTTTGACCAAGTGGGGGGCATTCCGCAGCAGAATTTCCCGCTCGCGCAAGGATTCGCGCACCAAGGAAAATTCAAAGTATTCTAAATAGCGCAAACCCCCGTGAATCAAGCGAGTAGACCAACTGGTCGTCCCGCCGCAGAAGTCGGCTTTTTCGAGCAAAATGGTTTTCAATCCGCGCAACGCTGCATCTCGCACAACGCCTGCACCGTTAATCCCACCTCCAATTACAATCAGGTCATATTGTTCGTTTTGTAGTTTTTGATAATCAGGCACAACTTGAATCTCGTCGTTTCATAGCGTCACCCCCATTATAGAAATAGATTCGGATTCGGCGACTTTCACTCATCACAATTTTTTCAAGACGCGATCGCACAAAATCTCTCTTGTCTGGTAAATTTCCCGGCCGTTATCC
This sequence comes from filamentous cyanobacterium ESFC-1, assembly GCA_000380225.1. Taxonomy (GTDB): domain Bacteria; phylum Cyanobacteriota; class Cyanobacteriia; order Cyanobacteriales; family Spirulinaceae; genus Jaaginema. The sequence goes on along the minus strand of KB904821.1, from coordinate 4,588,335 downwards.
CTATTCCCATCTCTCCAAAGGTTGATTGAAGGCAGTTTTTAATGCTAATTCTTAATAGTTTTTTAGCAATTTTTTCCTTTTGCCCCTAACGCGATCGCGTCGTGATTTGGGCAGCAAAACTCATTTTGAACTTTAAAATTTCTCATCCTAAACATATAATCTCGATATAGAGATTACGTTAAATTTAATTAAAATTGTTGTTAAAAAATCCCAAAATTCCGAGACAATTAAAAAGAATGAAGTTATAAAAAAATAATCAGCGATTGACTAATGCAAAAAACGACACCTCAATATATACTGGCTCTCGACCTCGGTACCACAGGCAATCGAGCGATCCTATTCAACAAAAACGGGGAAGTCGTCGGCCAAGCCTATAAAGAATTAACTCAATATTATCCCCATCCCGGTTGGCTCGAACACGACCCCGAAGCAATTTGGCGCGACACCCGCGAAGTCATTAGCGATGTCCTCGCAGAAACCGACACCTTTGCCGCCGAAGTCGCCGCCATTGGCTTAACCGTCCAACGGGAAACCTGCTTGTTGTGGGACAAAACCACCGGGAAATCGCTCCACAACGCGATCGTTTGGCAAGACCGCCGCACCGCCCCCCTGTGCCGCGAACTCAGCACCGCCGGCCAAGACAAACTCATTCAAGAGCGCACCGGCTTAGTCGTAGATGCCTACTTCTCTGCCACCAAGTTAGCATGGTTGCGGGATTGGCTCAAGGAAAACCGTCCTGAAGTAGACTTTAACAACATTCAAGCCGGAACCGTTGACAGTTGGATTTTGTGGCATCTCACCGGCGGCGAAGTCCACGCCACCGACCATAGTAACGCCAGTCGCACCATGTTAATGAACCTGGGCGATCGCGAATGGGATAGCGATCTTTTAGAATTATTTAAAATTCCCCCGAACTGGATGCCGGAAATTAAACCCAGTTTAGGGATGTTTGGCAAAACCGACCCCGGCTTATTCGGGGCAGAAATTCCCATTACCGCCATCTTCGGGGATCAACAAGCCGCCTTGTTCGCGCATGGATGCAATAAACCCGGCTTACTCAAATGCACCTATGGAACCGGGTGTTTCCTCGTGGCCTATAGTGGCAATAACGTCACGCGATCGCAAAACCAACTCCTCTCCACCGTCGCTTGGACCACCCCCGACACCACCAACTACGCCCTCGAAGGCGCGATGTTCACCTCTGGGGCCTGTATCCAATGGTTGCGCGACGGCTTACAAATGATTAGCAATGCCGCCGAAACCGAAGCCCTCGCCACCCAAGTCCCCGACACCGACGGCGTTTACTTCGTCCCCGCCCTGAGTGGTTTGGGCGCACCTCACTGGGATATGAGCGCCCGTGGCTCCTTCCAAGGCATTACCGGGGGCGTGAAAAAAGAACATATCGTGAGGGCTGTCCTCGAATCCATCGCCTACCAAGTCAAAGAAGTCGTCGATGCCATGAACAAAGACGGCGACACCCCCATCGCCCTCCTAAAAGTTGACGGCGGCTCATCTCGCAACGACTTCCTCATGCAATTCCAAGCTGATGTCCTGGGCATTCCCGTCGAGCGCCCCGAAATCCTCGACGCAACCGCCCAAGGCGCAGCTTTCGGAGCCGGACTCGCCACGGGTTTCTGGGATAACTACGACGACTTGATCGCCAAGCGCCAAGTCGAACGCACCTTTAAACCCGGCGAAAATCAAGCCCAAGCCCAAGCCAACTTCGAGCAGTGGAGCAAAGCCGTCGAACGCGCCAAAGATTGGATTGATTAGCCCCAGAACCCCCGACTTACCCCAGAACCCCGGTTTCTTTAAGAATCCGGGGTTCTAAAGCCCCACCAGCAAGTTTCAACCTACCATTTCTCCCCTAACCCGCCCGCAGAGCGCGAAATCTGGGGAACCAATATGGCAAAGTCCACTTTCGCGAACTAATCAATAAGTCAATTTATATTACTATAATTTAAAAGAAAGCAATCAAAACAACCATGATACAAGCATTTGAAGTGATGGGAAATGTTGATGAAAATGGGCAACTGCTACTCGACCAACCCTTAGAAATTCCCGCCAACCATCGCGTCAAAATTATTATATTGATGACTGACGATCGCGATCCTGATGACACACCAACAGAAGAAATAAAAGCCAGTTTAAAACAAGCATTACAAGAAGCCAAGAAGCGCGATCGCATTCCTTTAGAGCAGATGTGGGAAGGCATTGATGCAGAATGATTCAAGTGAAGTCCAAATCGACCTAACTCCTGAATTTAAAAAGAATTTAAAGAAATTAGCCAAGAAATATCGGAATATTCGTTCCGATCTGCAATCATTAATTGTTGAGTTGCAACAAGGTAATTTTTTGGGCGATCGCCTTGTTGGTTTTGAGTCCGATCTTTATATTTACAAGGTTAGAGTCAAAAATAGCAATCTCAAAAAAGGCAAAAGTGCAGGTTATCGCGTTATTTATTTACTAGAGTCAGAGACAAGTATTTTACTGTTGACAATTTATAGTAAAACTGAACAAACTGATATCACAGTAAACGACATTCAGGCAATTTTGGCAGAGGATAAGTGATAGGTACTGGGCTAATGAAGCAGAATCGTAATACAACTCAGCTTTGCTATAAATTTATTAATTATTTGTGTAGTTTAACCTAGTTATTAAGGCGATGGGTTAAATTAGGAGAAAGTGAGTGGATTACAGTCTGGAGTTGTCCTATGAACGCACCAACGCCGCAAGAACAAATTGCCACCTTCCAAGAACAACTGATCCAAATTCGCAAACGAGGCGATCGCCTCGAAGCCAGACAAGATAACCGTCCCGCCGAATGCGAAATCTTGGGGAATTTAGGAATAGCGTATTATTCGGCTCAAGATTGGGACAACGCGATCGCAACCCTAACAGAATATCTTAACGTGGCTCTTGAATTAGAAAACCAATGGCAGCAAGGAGCCGCTTATTATTATCTTGGTTTCACTCAACAAGCCAAAGGCGAAATTGGGCAAGGTATTGAGAATTTATGCCAAGCATATCGCTTTTTCCGAAAACTGAATCAAGAGCAGTTTTATACACAAGTTTGGCAACATTTGAGTCAATTGGCGCAATATTATTTTGAGCAAAGCCAGTTAAATGAAGCTTTAGAACTCTACAAGCTACAAATTAAAGTTTTACTAGAGTTTGATGATTTAAATACAGCGAATTGGCTTGCGATCGAGGTGGGTAAAGTTCAGTATTATCAAGGTAAGTTTAACGACGCGATCGCGGGTTGTCTAACTGTACTGGAATACGCCCAAATTGTCCAAGAGCGAGCGATGGAAAGCTTGGCTTTGGCTTGGTTGGGCTGTAGTCATCGAGAGCTAAACGAGTTAGAGCCAGCTTTAACTTATTTTGAGCAACGTCTCGCGATCGCGCAAGCATTAGAAAACCCTAGTGAGCAGCAAGAAACGTTAGGTTGGTTGATTGATGTTACTAAACGATTAGAAAAACACGACACAACAATTCAGTATTACCAAATTCAAATCGAGCTTTTCAAGAAACTAGAAGATGGCAACAATATCTACTCTAGTTTGTACAATTTGGCGATGCTACAGTTTAATCTTCAGCAATATGAAAAAGCATTAACCCATTTTTCTGAAGCTTTTCAGGTTGTAGAAAGTTTAGAAGACAATTCAGAAAAAATCGCCAATTGTCATTTTATGTTCGCTCGATGTGACCAAGGTTTAAATCAAAAAAATGACGCGATTGCAAACTATCGTAAAGCTGTCGATATTTATATCGAGTTGGGTGTAAATTATTGGGCAAATCAAGCCTTAGAATATCTGGCGACGTTACAACGAGAATTACAACAATATGAGGACGCAATTATATCCAAACAACAGCGATTAGGGATTGTTCGAGAGTTGCGCGATCGCGTTTCTGAGCAATCTTGTTTGTATGATATTGGTTGTCTGTACGACAATCTAAAAGCATGGAACAACGCAATTGAATATTTCAATCAGGCTTTAAGTTTAGCGACTGAGTTAGAGCAAAAACGGAATCAAGCCAATGCTTATTATATGCTTGGCTCAAGTTATCGTAATTTAGAGCAGAAAGAAATAGCTATTTCCAATTATCAACAAGCTATCAATCTTTATGTTGAGCTAGAGGTCAAAGATTGGGCGGCTAAGGGGTTAAATCATTTAGCTGATTTACATCGATCGCTGAAACAATATGAGGACGCAGTGACATCCCAACAACAGCGATTAGAGATTGTGCGGGAGTTGCGCGATCGTGTTTCCGAGCAGTCTTGTTTGTATGCAATTGGTAATCTTTATAACGATCTAAAAGAATGGGATAATGCGATTAAATATTTCAATCAAGCTTTAAATTTAGCGACTGAGTTAGAGCAAAAGCAGAATCAAGCCAACGCTTATTATATGCTTGGCTCAAGTTACTCTAATTTAGAGCAGAAAGAAATAGCTATTTCCAATTATCAACAATCCGTCAATCTTTATGTTGAGCTAGAGGTTAAAGATTGGGCTGCTAAAGGCTTAGAATATCTTGCGACGTTACAGCGAGAATTACGACAATATGAGGACGCGATTACATCCCAACAGCAGCGATTAGGGATTGTTCGAGAATTGGGCGATCGCGTTTCTGAGCAGTCTTGTTTGTATGATATTGGCTGTCTGTATTATGACCAAAAAGAATGGGAAAACGCGATTAAATATTTTGAGTTAGCTTTGCAGTTAGCTGTATATTTAGAGGAGAACTCTACAAAATATAATGCTCAATATATATTGGGTTCTCGGAGAAAAAATGATGGAGTTTGGATAACTATAAGAGAAGAAAAATATAAGCAAGCAACGGTTCAACTTGATTTAGGTGATCTATATAGGAAGCGAATTCAAGGTAATAAAGCTAATAATATAGAACAGTCAATCAGTTATTATATAGCAGCATTAGAAGTACGTACTTTTGAAGCATTACCTTATCAATGGTCAAGTTTACAAAATCGTCTGGGAAATACTTATTTGGAACGAATTCAAGGTAATAAAGCCAATAATATTGAACAGGCTATTAATTATTATAAGGCAGCTTTAAAAGTCTATACCCGTGAAGCTTATCCTAAAGATTGGGCGATGGTACAGGTCAATTTAGGCGGAACTTATAAAAAGCGAATTGAAGGAAAAAAACTAGAAAACTACAACCAAGCAATTGCTTGTTATCAAGCTGCTTTAGAAGTAAGAACTCGTGAGACAGAGCCACTCAATTGGGCGAGTTTACAAAATCGGTTAGGCAATATTTACTCTGATGATGTTTCCGGAGATAAAGCGCAAAACGTAGAAACTGCTATTCGCTACTATGAATCAGCTTTAGAAGTTTATACCTGTGAAGCTTATCCTAAAGATTGGGCGATGGTACAGGTCAATTTAGGCGGAACTTATAAAAAGCGAATTGAAGGAAAAAAACTAGAAAACTACAACCAAGCAATTGCTTGTTATCAAGCTGCTTTAGAAGTAAGAACTCGTGAGACAGAGCCACTCAATTGGGCGAGTTTACAAAATCGGTTAGGCAATATTTACTCTGATGATGTTTCCGGAGATAAAGCGCAAAACGTAGAAACTGCTATTCGCTACTATGAATCAGCTTTAGAAGTTTATACCTGTGAAGCTTATCCCAAAGATTGGGCGATGGTACAGGTTAATTTAGGATGTATTTATCATCGACGCATTAACGGTAGAAGAATTAAAAATATTGAACAGTCAATTTCTTATTTTACAGCAGCCCTAGAAGTCCGAACTCGTGAGAAATATCCTCAGAAATGGGCAGAGTTGCAATGTTACTTAGGAACTGCATATACAGAACGAATCAAAGGTAGCAAGTCCCAAAATCTTGAAACAGCAATTGCACATTTAGAATCTGCTTTAGAAGTCTATAACCATCAAGATAATCCCAAAAATTCTGCCAACGTTCATTTGAACTTGGGTGGCATTTACTATCAACGAAGTGTGGGAAATATTACAGAAAATTTAGAAATAGCATTAAGTCACTACCAAGCTGCTTTAGAATTTTATAACTGTGAAGACTATCCAGAGGATTGGACAGCCATTCAACATGGATTAGGAAATATTTATCAAAATAAAAATTATAATAGTTTCGGAGAAAAAGCCGATAACATCGAGCAAGCAATTACTGCTTATAAAGCTGTTTTAGAAGTGAGTAATCGTGAAGCATTGCCTCATCTATTGATTCTGTCAAAACTGGGTTTAGCGAATGCTTACTCAAAAAGAGTTAGAGGAGATAAAGCCGATAATATTGAGCAAGCAATTGCCTTGTACAAATTAATTTTAGACTTTGACGATAATTATCTCTATCGAACACAGTCGGATGTTTATACCCAGGCAAGTCCTGAGCAATTATGGTCAGCAATACAAAATAATCTGGGTCTTACTTATAGAGAAAGGATTGAAGGAAATAAAGCCGATAATATTGAACAAGCAATTGCGGCTCATAAACTGGCTTTAACTGTATTGACTCGCGAAGATTATCCTCAAGATTGGGCTGACACACAAAAAAAATTAGGCGATGTTTATCAAGAACGTATTAAGGGCAATAAATTAAATAATTTAGAAGAGTCAATTCGTTATTATGAAGCCGCTTTAAAAGTTTATACTTGTGAAGACTTCCCCGAAGACTGGGCAGGTATTCAAAATGATTTGGGCAATGTTTACCGACACCGTATTAAAGGGAATCAAGCTGCAAATATTGAAAGGTCGATTGCATATCATACAAAAGCCCTAGCGGTTTTTAATCGTCCAACCTATCCTAGAGATTGGGCAATGCTCCAAAATAATCTAGGGGTTTCATATTACTGTCGTGTTAAAGGAATTAAATCTCAAAATATAGAAGATGCAATTCTGTTTTACAACAACGCTTTACAAGTTTGTACCTATAACGATTTTCCTGAAGATTGGGCAAGGACGCAAAATAATCTAGGAAATGCTTATAGAGATCGAATTAGAGGAGAAAAATCACAAAATTTAGAAAGGGCGATAACTGCATATAAAAGCGCTTTAATCGTTCGCACTTATGAAGAATATATAGAGGATTGGGCAAGTATACAGTATAGCTTAGGTCTTACTTATATTGACCGTATTCAAGGAGAGAAAGAAGATAATATAGAACAAGCGATTCTTGCTTATGAAAATGCCTTAGAGTTTTATTTAAAACAACTTACTCTAAGTGAAAATGAGGTTGCTGCAACTAACTTTGATTTGGATTCTCCGACAATTCTTGAAGATGAATCAAGCCAGCTTAAAGGCGCACTGGTCACTTCTGATGTAAATTGGAAATTTCACGACTATAATTCCTGGGTAAAAAGCTGTGTTGGTTTACAAATAAATTTAGCTGATAGTTATAAGAATCGAATCAAAGGAAATCAAAATAAAAATTTACAGAAGGTTATTAATTATTACAATGCAGCTTTAAAATTTCGCCCTCGTGAAGCATTTCCTGAAGAGTGGGCAGACATAAAACTTCGTTTAGGTGTTGTCTATACTAACAAAATATCAGAAGACAAAACATCAGATGTGGCAGATGAATACTTCTTAAGTGAAGCGATTCGCTGTTATCAAGCTGCTTTAGAAATTTACACCCTAGAAAAATTTTCCGAGCAATGGGCTGAAATTCAATATTTTATAGCAGCAACCTATTTTCATAGTCAGAAATATAATAACCCGGAATATGGAGAAAAAGCTATAACTGCTTTTGAAGAATCTTTGAGGATATATTCTCCACAAAATGATCCTCAACGATGGGCAGAAATCCAGAATCTATTAGGAATAATCTATCAGGAACACACCCTAGGCAATATGGCTGATAATCTTGAAAAAGCTCTTGATTATCATCGGCTTGCTTTAACAATTTATACAAAGCAGATATTTCCAGAAAAATGGGCAGAAACACAAACTCATCTTGGAGCAGCTTATAGCTGGCAAGTCAAGGGGGATCAATTTGACAATTGCAAAAAATCAATTGCTGCCTATGAAGCCGCTCTAAGTATCTATAATAAACAAGATTTTCCTGAAAAATGGGCTAATTGCAAAATTGGTATTTCTGTTGTTTACTTATTAACGGGTGAATTCGATCAAAAAGGAAAAAATATAGAAAAGGCTATTGCTGCTCTTGGAGATGCATTAAAGAGTTTTAAACCAGAAAAATATCCATCAAAATATGCTGCTATACAACATAATTTAGCAGAGGCATATAAACTACGCAAATCAGGAGAAAAATATGAGAACTTGAGTAAAGTTATCTTAGCCGCAGAAGAAAGTTTAGCCTGGCAAAAAAATCCCACTGTTAACCCTCGGTCTTGGGGAACAGTCAATTTGATTCTGGGAGATACTTACATTCGTTTATTTAAATACAAAAATCTTACAGATTATTTAGAAAAATCAAAGTTTCACTATGAACAAAGTTTAGAAGTATTTACTCGTGATTTGCATCCCGAAAGGTGGGCTGAAAGTTTGAAATGTCTTGCTAATGTCTATTTAGAACAAAAGGAATTTAAAAAAGTTATTGCACTTTACCAACAATCATTACAAGTTTTTACTTATCAATCTTTTCCAAATAGATATGCTAAGATTATATTTTTTGTAGGAATTGTTTACTGGAAAACAAAATCTTATCACTTAGCTTATGAAGCTTTTGCTAAAGCTATTGAAACAGTTGATTACTTGCGTGGTGAGATTATCTCTGGTGATGAAGTCAAACGCAAACTCAATGAAGAATGGATTGAACTTTATATCTTAATGGTTAGGGTCTGTATTCAATTAAAACGGTATGATAAAGCGCTAGAATATGCCGACCGCAGCAAAGCCCGAAACCTAACAGAACTGATTGCAGCCCGTGACTTATACGGCTCAGATATACCTGAAGCGACTCGATTGCAGCTACAACAAATTCGCCAAAATATTGCCAAAGAAAAAGAAAGACTACAACAAACGTCTCAGTCGAATTCCAGCTATCTTAATCAACTACGGGAGGAATTTAATCGCCTTTCTCCCTATCAACCTTTGACTGTGCCAGATATTCACAAGCTGTTAGATAAAGAAACTGCTGTCATAGAATGGTATATATCTTCTGTATCAAATCAAATTCTAACTTTTACAGTTCTACCCAATTTATCAGAATCAAAGACTAAAGAAACATCAGAAATTAGTCTTTGGCAGTCTTCGGGGGAAGATTTCCGTCAACTTATCGACTGGACAAACGCCTATCTCCGCGACTACCGCACTAACAAAACTCAATGGCAAAACAGCCTTCCCCAACGCCTCGCAACCCTCGCTGACATCCTCCACATTGACGAAATTCTAGAGAGTCTATTTCAAAAATCTCCTAACTGTAAGCGACTTATCCTCATCCCCCACCGTTTCTTACACCTGTTCCCCCTCCACGCCTTACCCCTCTCTCTCCCTGAAAGTGAAAATCAACTTTTACAAGACATCTTTCCCCAAGGAGTCAGCTACGCCCCCAACTGCCAAATCCTGCGACAAGCCCAAAATCGCCACCGCCCCGACTTCGACCGCCTTTTCGCCATCCAAAACCCAACAGAGGACCTCGCTTTCACCGACATCGAAGTAGAAGCCCTGCCACCCTACTTCAACCCCCACCACATCCTCAAACACGCAGAAGCCCAAAAAGCCGCCCTCAACCTCGACAACGCCCACTGCGCTCATTTTTCCTGTCACGGCTACTTCAACTTCAACAACCCTCTCCTGTCTGCCCTCATCCTGGCCAACAGCGAGTTACCGCCACCCCCACCCCAAGACAACCCCAACCGCTACCTTGAGCAAGCCAACGGCAACTACCTGGACTTGGGTCAATGCCTCACCCTCACCGATATCCTGCAACTCAACCTCCAGGAATGTCGCCTTGTCACCCTCTCCGCTTGCGAAACCGGACAAGTGCAGCTTGACTCCACCGACGAATATATCAGCCTTGCCAGTGGCTTTATCCTCGCGGGTGCGTCTGCTGTGGTAAGTTCTCTCTGGGCGGTGAATGACCTCTCTACCGCCCTGCTGATGATTCGCTTCTACCAAAACCTCAAACAGGGCGAAACCGTCCCCCTCGCCCTCCAACACGCCCAAACCTGGCTACGAGAGGCAACTAAAGCCGATTTGACGACTTGGGCAAGTTCCTGTTTGCGTCCTACTGTACAAGTCGCGTTGAGAAGCTATCTTCGCGATGCGGAGGAAGTACCGTTTCAGTCTCCTTATTATTGGGCGGCGTTTTATGCGGTTGGCGGGTAGGTATTAGAACCCCGGTTTAGCTCAGAACCCCGGCAACTTAGGCGAAACCGGGGTTCTAGACTTCGATACAATTAAGTCTAGGGATAAATGACTGCCGATGAAACTAAAAAATATTGAGTTACCCCGCGATTCGATTCAGCGTTTTTGTCACAAATGGCAAATCGCAGAACTCGCTTTATTTGGTTCGGTATTGCGAGACGATTTTCGACCCGACAGCGACCTGGATGTATTGGTAACATTTGAGCCTGAGACAATGTGGACAATTCCCGATCTCATTACTATGCAGCAAGAGTTAGAAAGATTAGTCAATCGCAAAGTCGATTTAATCGAAAAATCAGCGATTGAAAGTAGCCATAACTGGATTCGCCGTCAAGAAATTTTGAACACTTCTCAAGTGTTTTATTCTAAACTATGAAATCTCGCGATCGCGCCTCCCTTCTTGATATTGCTCAAGCGGGAGAACTGGTATTAGAATTTGTAGCGGGGATGGATGATGCGGAATTTAGTCGCGATCGCAAAACCCAATCGGCGGTACTTTATCAAATTGCCATTTTGGGGGAAGCAGTCAAGCGACTTTCGCCCGATTTTCGTCAACAATACCCTGATATTCCCTGGACAGCAATGGCTGGTATGAGGGATAAACTCATTCACGATTACGAAGGAGTCGATATCAAGCGAGTTTGGTTTACTGTACAATCGAGCATTCCTGAATTGCTTAATTTAATTCAGCCATTCTTAAATACTGAGGACAACCAATAAAACTTCGATTGTAATGGTTGACTGGAGGCAGAGCCTCATTAGTGCGTCCCTTGGTAGAACCAAGGAACGAGGTTAACAAGGTGAGTTAGTATTTTTCCTGAAGAAGATTTAGTTCCTAAGTATATTATTTCTATATATCCCTATTTTGGTAAGTTTTATGTCGTTAGATGCACAATTACTCAACGCTTTTTTACAAGTTTTAGAAACTGAAGCCGAGCTTTTCTCCGAACGCGATCGCGCCGAACTTGAACAAATTATTAACAACACAAATGACGATCCTCAAAAGCTTTCTGACGCGATCGCGGCTTGGTATATGGAACCAGAACATCAAGAAATCGCGAATCAAATAGAATCTCTTGCTTTTGGTACGCAACCCTCATCGAGCGAAAAACTATCTGGTAGTAAAAAAGGTAAAGTTCCTCAACAAAAAGCACCAAGTCAACCCGAATTACTCAATGCAATTCAACGGAGTAAACCGAAAAAATCATGAATGCTTCGGTGCAGCTTTGGAGTCCTAAACTAACCCTATTTGCCTTTCAACTGCGTCACGATCTCGCCTCAAGTTCGCAAAAAACTATTGAAGATGCAGATAATCTTTGGCAAAAATGCGAAGCAATTAGTCAAGATTTGGGACTGATTGAATTAACAGATATTTTACCTAAATTACAGCTTCAGACCAATGACAATCAAAATCTAACTTCATCTTATTATCGTCAACTCTTACCCCAAAAAGCGATTTATTTTAATCAAGTTCCTCAAGCTAAGAAGTTATGTTTAACCGGAGAGTTTTATCCCGTTCAACTTCACGATACTTATGCTGTCGATCTGACTTTTCGCTATGCTAATTTAACTGTAGACTTAGCACAAATCTCTGGCTTAAATCCTCAACAAAAATTACATCCCAATTTTATTAAAGCTTCTCTCGGTCAAACATTACTATTCTTTGCGGAACTGCGTTGTAAATATGACGATTTACGCAGTATTGCTGATGATTGTATGCAGCAGTTAAACCTCGGAGAATTACATTATATTAATGATTTTATTTTCTTAGGCAGTCCAGTTTTTGAATATAACAACTCTAGTCAAACTTGCCATCTTTTAATTTGGCTGAATTGTTATTCTGAAACAACAGAAAAAGAAGAAGCGGGAAATTATTACGATCCATTATTAAAGTTACTTTGCTATCACCACAAAATTCTATATGTTTACGAACAGTCTCGTTATTGCGATCGCGAAGCCCGGAAACTGTACAGCCAACTCGAAGGAAAAGTGACCGCTTTATCCAATCAGTTCCCCAATTCAGAAACACAACTCGAAATATTCAAAGAGTGGCTAAAAACGGCTTCTCAGGTTGCTTTTACTTATGAAACACATCTCCGCGATTTAGAAGTTCATCAAACGACAATTAACATCAATGCTAAAAATTATGCTTGGCGTTTAACCGAACTCGAATCTTGTTCGCTTCTGGGGGATAACCTGACGGCGTTTCAGCAATTCCTAGAGATTACCAAAGAACAACGCCAAGAACAAATTGCGGTCGATTTGGCTTATTTAAACCCTGGAAAAGAGCTATTTCGACAAATGTTAGAGACGATTCGCGGTTTAGTGGAAATTGACCAAGCCCAGCGCGATCGCGCACAATCTGAACTCGATAAAGAACGCGATCGCGATCTGCAAATTCTACTTACTGCGATTGGTGCAGGATTAGGAATGGCAGGTGTTACTGCGACGGCTTATCCTTATTACAAAGAAGCCAAACCCGAAGAACATCAACTCACCCCTCCTTTCACATCTTCTCAACTGCATCCCATCACCGAATCAATTTTAGTCAGCTTGGGTTTAGGTTTACTCACATTTGTCTTATTCTGTTTACCCTTGGTGTATTTTCGTTCAAAAAAGCGATCGCGTTCAGAATAAAACCTCAAGCTTCAGAACCCCGGATTCTTAAAGCATCCGGGGTTCTAGTCATACTAAGTTAAAATAAAGTCAATTTAACGTTAAAACACTAATCATGCAAGCCTTTGAAATAATGGGGAAAGTTGACGAAAAGGGGCAGCTTATCCTTGATGAACCCTTAGCAATAAAATCAGCAAGTCGTGTAAAAGTTATTTTACTGGTTGCTGATGAAACGCCAACTGCGAAACCAAAAAGTAAATTTTCCGATCCTTCTGTTATTCAGAAACAACTGGAAGAAATGGCACAGGATGCTGATATTCAAAGAGAAATTCATGCTATTAATCAAGAGTTTGAAGTTACTGAAATGGATGGTTTAGCCAACCAATGACAATTGAACGAGGGGAAATCTATTTTGTTAATTTAAATCCTGTCCAGGGAAAAGAACAAGCTGGTAAAAGACCTGTTTTAGTTTTATCGATTGATGCGATTAATCAGCTACCTTTGGTGGTGACAGTCATTGTCGGAACTAAAAGTACCAATATAAAGCGGGATTATGCAACCAATGTTATAGTTTCACCCGCAGAAAGTGGACTACCGTTAGAAACAGTATTTCTGTGTTTTCAAATTCGTTCCCTTGACCGCAATAGATTTTCAGATCGATCCGTAGGAAAATTGTCTCCAAGCAAAATGTTGGAAGTCGAAGAAACAATACGCTATTGTCTGGGTTTATAGCAACCTCAAACTTGAGAACCCCGGATTCTTAAAGCATCCGGGGTTCTAAAACCTAGTCTGTCGCGACGGTAACGAGGGGTTTGGTGGCGATGTCGGGGAGTTCGACGCTTTCGAGTAAATCTTGCCAATCTTGGCGGATTTGGGCGTTTTCCGGGTCTTGGCGGTAGCGATCGCCCATGAGCGCGATCGCATCATACCATAAGCCATTTTGAGCGTACAGAGAAACCAACTCGCGATCGCCCTCCACTGCATCCATCTGGGCTTGTAACGCCGCGTCAGGAAGAATGCGAGTCACAGTCCCCCCAACAAAAAAGGTAATGGGGACGCGATGACTGGCTTCGGGGTTTTGACAGTAGAGGAAGAAGCCCCAACGATAGGTTTTATCGGGAGTTAAAGCGGGTTCATTTTCGGGTAAAGTTACCTTGATGACTCCCGGTTGGGGACTGGTGGGGGTGAGGGTGATTTGATAGCCGTCTTCGGTTTGCAAGCGGAATTTCATCGAGTGAAACTCATCGGCTGCGAAGGGGACATAAAACCAAAATGTGGGGCGATCGCTAATGGTTAGGGCTTCTTGGGCTTGTTTGGGGACTAAAGCCGTGAGAAACTCCCGATTACTGCCGTTAGCAATCTCGCAGGAACTACTACTGCCTGCATCTCGCCGTTTAATCGGTCTTCCGGTGGTTCCCGATGGCAGAGAGGGGGGGGTAAATTGTAAGCGTCCGTCGCTTCTTCCCCAGTCTTGTAGGGCGTTTTGCGCGAATAAAGTAGAAGGGGAGAGGGTGAGTAATCCGGTGATGGTTGCGATCGCGATCGCCTTTCGAGATAAGTTAAACATAGGTTTATGGGGTTGTAATTTAAAGAGAATTAGACTTATTTTGCGTCAAACCGCGCATGGCTGTTTGAATCGTCGAACGTTGCACAATAACGCCCAGAATCACCGCAACCAGTAACGCCAGAATCGGCGGGATTAACGGAATCCAAAGCCCTTGCAGTAGGAAAAGATAAACGCAACGATGAATAATCCAAGCCAGAGGTAAGATTAGGAGGAGGGCGATCGCCCCACGAAAAGCCCAAGCCAGCAAACCGCCGATAATTGCCCAAATCAGAATCCAGAAATCTTCGTAATAATTCGGCCAACTGCGTAACAACGGACGGGGATTTTCCGCATCTACTGCGCTTAAAATCTGGCTAATCGCATTGGCTTGAATCATCACCCCGGACATTTCCCCAAAGGGAGTGCGGTGAATATCTTTAAACTCCTCATCACTCGTCCCAATCAACACGATTTTATCTTTGACCCAATCGGGGTTAACAGGTTCCCTTAAAAACTCAGTCAAAGACAGACGACGGGCTACATCTCGCCCCTGACTGCGATAATTCAGTAATAACTGCCCTCCTGCTGCATCTACATTGTGATAGCTCCCGGTATCTGGTACAATTGGCTCTAGAACCACATCTTGCAGTTGAAAATGCGATCGCTCATCTTCTGTCGTCGTGACTTGAATCCCCTCTTGGTCGAGATACCGTAACGCCAGCAAAAAGCTAAACGCCAACTCACTTTGACAAGGAGAAATCTCGGCGCTGGGGGGCTGCATTGCGAACAAATGACGGCGAATGATCTCATCGGGAGGATCGTAAACCACATCGCTGAAACCAATGCGGCCTGCGGCGTTGGGGTCTTGTAGCACATCAGGAGAAGGCGCACGACCCGAAGCTTGCGATCGCTCTCCGACCTGACAAATCGTGATTAAATTATCTGTATTTTGCAACTTTTGAGCAACCTGGGCATATTCTGGCGGAATTTGGTAATCCCGGTAAATATCCAAGCCGATCAGCCGGGGTTGTAAAGCTTCTAACTTCGTTAAAAGTTCCCCTAGGGTGCGATCGCTCAAAGACTTACTTTTCCCTTCATACGCCGATCGCTCTTGCCAGTCTACATCCTCGGCGGTCACTTCGATAATAAGTAAACGGTCGTCCGGTGGCTCAACAGGACGCATCAGCAGCATATAATCATAAGCCTGCAACTCTGCGGCTTCCAACACCCCCCAATTCCGCAGAGACACAATCCCAAAAGCCGCAATTACAGCCACCCCTAACGCCGCAATAAGCGCCATTTTGCTTTTTCGTCCCGAATTGAGCCAACCGCGCCGCCGTGGGCGAGAAACGGCGGGTAGAGCGTGTAATTGCGTCCAGGTGGGAGGCGCGTACAGTAGGTTTTGAAATAACTTCGGCAGCCAAGTCGCCCCCGGTAAATTCTGGAAGTCTTCTAAACGCCGTTGGGCTTTTCCCACCGCCATATCTAGGGGTTGACCCGCCGCATATTCGAGGAGTAATTCTTTTAAAAATGCTTGTGCGACTTCATCGGGGACATCTTCTTGCATGACAATCGCTGCGGGTAAATTCAGCCCCACCAACTCCCGCGCTAAATTCAAACCGTCGCAAGAGTTAAAAATCGCTAACTGTAGCCCTTGCGCGATCGCTTCGGTGAGGGCATTCTGAAACTCATCAAGGCGCAAACTTTCCGTCGGGCTGAGGTGAATCCGTCCGGTGTCGCTTTCGCTGTGACTGTGACCCGCGAAAAAGAAGATTTCCCAATTCTGTTGTCGCAGAGTGCGTAAAAAATCCTTCGAGTTGGGTTGATGCAGAAAATGAGGGGCCGCATCCTGTAGAGAGCGAATCGCCACCCGGTCTGGCTCTAGATTCAGGTGTTTTTCGTCCCCA
This sequence comes from filamentous cyanobacterium ESFC-1, assembly GCA_000380225.1. Lineage (GTDB taxonomy): Bacteria > Cyanobacteriota > Cyanobacteriia > Cyanobacteriales > Spirulinaceae > Jaaginema. The sequence goes on along the minus strand of KB904821.1, from coordinate 4,571,938 downwards.
AACACCGCTAAAATCCGCACTTGGGGGTTGGTGGCCGTTTGTGGGTTTTGGGGCTGCGTCACGGCAAATTCGGGCAAGGCGTAGCTAATCCCCACCTCTGCCCGTGGAAGTAAATCCCAAACGTGCCACGGCAACTTCCGCAATAACGGCTGTTTAGCCTGGATAATCAAATGTAGGCGATCGCGAGCAATTTCAGCATTAATCGCCTCGCGAATCCGTTGCCAGTTGCGGTCTGAAGAAGGCTCTAGCCATTGCCGCATCTGGGTTTCGAGATTACGCGCCAAACGGCGACAATCGGCGGTCAAATCCTCTGTTGTATTGTAAGTCTCGCCACTGTCATCAATTTCCCAATCCGCATCCTCAGAAAGGGAATCGCCGCGAGTCCTTCCCGTTTCACGCCGCAAGCGCCGAAAACAGTTTTGCCAGGTGATATACATCCCTTCTAATTCGGGATTGGGGGGCAGTTTCCCTTCAATTTCTGCCACGATCTGCCGTTGGTCGTTACTAATTCGCAACGACACTTCAAAGCCAGTCTCAAAACTGCCTTGATTCAGTTTTAAAATGGCAAATCGGCTCATTTTTTTCAGTTATCAGCTTCTAAGAGGCAGTAGGCAGTAGGCAGTGGGCAGTGGTTTTTGGGCAGTCGGCAATCGGCAATCGGCAATCGGGGAAGAGTGGGAGGAGTGGGAAGCAATGACCAATTATCAATTGAGGAATTGTGGAAACAACCAATAACCAATAACCAATAACCAATAACAATTCTAAGCAATGAAACTTTCGATGACCTCGCGATCGCGCCACTGGATTTTAACTTGGAAATCTGTACCCGCCGGGGGGGTGAAACGGCGACGCATCGCAGAATCAATCCCCACGCCTTGGTCGTCGCTGCGGGCGGTGACGGTGGTGCGGGTTACGCCGTTGGCTAGAACGCTGAGAGTCAGATCGGGAGGTAAGATGGGGGTTGAGCCAATCGCTTCGATTTGGATATCCACGCCCAAGCGACCTTTGGATTTAGGCATTAAGGCGACGATAAACAAAATTTCGACATTTTCAGCAATTTCTAGCTGTTTCGCCCGACGAACGCCCGCTAAGGGGTGATTGGGGCTAAGTTTACCCAGACTGAGGGAGGCTTGCCAACGAGTTTCTTCGTCTTCGGTATTATCAATGAGATCGACTAAAGCGTAAATCACTTCAGGGCGATCGCCCCCAATTTCCCCTAATACGCTGGCGGCGTGACGGCGGATGGTTTCGGCTTGGTTGGGTTGGAGTAATCTTAAAACGGGCGCGATCGCGGCAGTATTATCCGTAGTGCTAGGAGATTCAGCCACAGCTTGACCCCGGACGGGGATTAAGTCGGGATTGGGAGTCAACAGGCTTTCGACGCTTTCCCAGCCCGCTTCAACGGCATTATCGAGCCACTGACGCAAATCGGCAAAGGCAGTTTGTACCGGATAGCTGCGGCTAACGCAATCGATGAGGTCATCGAGCGATCGCAGTTGGTTGATTTTTATACTTTCAGAGTTCGCCGTTTCCGTGAATCCCAGGAAAGTGACCGCTTCGCATTCTGCATCCAACTGTACGACCACATAGCCCAAGCGCTCCTCTTGCACTTCTGAAGGAACGTAACACGCCCTCTCATCAACATTCACGGGACGGCATTCGAGGCTACCGTAACCCACAATGGGCAACTCCGCCACATCCGCAAAAAAACGGACGGCGGCATTCCAGCTATCCCCGGCTTGGGGGTCGGTGGCAATACCAAGCATTTCTAAATAATGGCTGGTACTCAAGACGGCAAGAGTATTGCGATACACTTGTTCGGCTTTCGTGGCATTGGGTTGTTCTGCGGCAAAGCGTCGGGCAGTTTGGCGATCGGCTAAAGTAATCGGAAGGGAAAGGGGAGTATAAGGTTCAGCCGCGAAGGTCATGGCATTTCTCCTGGGTTGGTCGGGGAACTAACTGTTTATATATCCCTGCGAGGAACCAAAATTTCGCAACAATGGCAAACATTTTCGATTGTAAAATTTCGGTAAATCCTTCGTTTCGGCTTCGTCGAGGTCGAAATCGGCGGCAATTTCTTTCCAAGGGGTTTCGCTGGGAAAGCGCTTGAGGAAAAGGGTTTGGGCGTTGATCTCCGGGCGTTTACGGAAACAAGTTGCCCGTAAAATGCCATCGGGATCGGTTTCTACCCATTTTAAAGTTTTTTGCCAAATATCAATGACCGGTTCAATATCTTCCGGGGCGCTAACGCGATCGAGGGGGTCGAGGTCTTTATTTTCGCTGGTCGTATAAGGAGTGGCGCGGCGTTTGAGTTCTCGATAACTGCGATCGCGAAAGTAACGTAACCGCTTTTTGAGGTAATAATTGAGCCAAGTGGTCACGCTGGCGCGGCTGGGGTCGTATTCTTCGAGGTGAGTCAGGCAATATTCCCACATTTGCTGTAGCGCATCGCCATAATAAGGTTTATACTCTTTCCAGAGTTTGCCCGATTGCATTACCCGCCGCACTAACTGATTGAGTAGGCGACGGCGTTGGGCGCTATCGGGGGGATAAGTTAAGATTTGGGCCACAAGCCGACCTATTGATTGATGAAAATCGTCCGTACTCGGCATGAATAAAATAAAGGAGAATATACAATCGAGGCTGAAGGCAGAAATCAACCCGTGATAATTTTGTCTTAAATCTAACCGTTAAAATCTAACATTCCTAAAATTTTGGCTTACGATCGATCGCGGTAAAGGATGTTATTTTTGGGAATTTAGCTGGACGCGATCGCGTTAGGGTTATGCGTTACTCATTAGCAAGCCGCTTTCAGGGAGCATGGTTCGGTAGTATTTTAGGAGAAGGCACAATTTGGCCGCCTCCACCACAACCGTTGAGCCGCCCTCCCAATACATTATGGACTTGGCTCGAAATCAAACAGGCGATCGCGAAAATGACAACGACTCCAGACGAGTCGGCGATCGCTTTGGCCGAAGAAACAACTGCGATGGACGGTCAAATCAAGGCGACTTCCATGACCAGTGCGGTTTTGGCGGTGCTGTTGTTGCCAATTATCTTTTTGCATCACGAAGACCGAGAAAATTTACAATCGCGACTGGTAGATGCGATCGCCCAAGACTGGATGCAACGGCTACCCACTCTATCAAATTTTGACGGGAATGCCGATGTCTGTTTGTGGGGAAATGCCATGGCCCTGGTCTTGCTTGATACTGTAGCGCCCGACTTGTTTTTAACACAACTCCTCGACCAAAGTCGCTCTCTATCTACGCCGTTAGTTGATGCGATCGCCGAGTTTCCCGACGCTTTAAGCCATCGTTTGAGTGGGACAGCCCTTCAGCGACAATGGTCACTCCATCTCAATCCGAGTCAACAGGCGATCGCCGGGGCTTTGTTTTGTTTCCTCACCACCCCAGAATCTTGGTCTGTCGCCATGGCGCGATCGCAATTTGTCGCCCAACCCTCCCCCTGGCTTTGCGCCCTCGTCGGAGCCATTAGTGGGTGTTATAACAGCAACAGCGCCCTGCCATTTCGGGCTTTACAACTTCTCCCGGACAGCATAAAGATAGAAATTTGTCAACAAAGTCAACAATTATTAACAATCTGGTCAGGCGGATTACCCTCCCCCAGTTGTACGGCTTCGATGCAAGCGATCGCCCCCGCCGGAAAACTCCAAAAGCGGCGATCGCGCCCAATTATCTCCCAAAAGTTTTAATTTTCTTGTTGGTTGTTGGTTGTTGGTTGTTGGTTGTTGGTTGTTGGTTGTTGGTTATTGGTTGTTGGTTATTGGTTGTTGGCAGAATCCCCGAATTGGTCATTGGTAATTGGTAATTGCTAATTTCCTCCCCCTCTCCCCACTGCCCCTTAGAAGCTGATAACTGAAAAACTACCGCCCAAGGAAGTGCAAGTTAAAATATGGAAACATAGCGGCTTCGACTCGACCGAGCAACAAAAAATTGCTTTTCTCCGAATGCGAACGCACTCACACACCCCATGAAAAATTTTTATTTTCTAACACAACAGCTTGACGGATGGCGACAATCTTGCCGTCAATATTGGCATCGCGTCACACCCACTGGGCGCAGTGCGACTCAAAAGCGCTTAGGGCGGCGGGCGTGGCAAATCCCCGGTCCAGTGATGCTCGCGATCGCGGTAGTCTCCTTGACCAGTGTCGTTGGCTATCGCTTTTATAACCAACCCCGGCTCAAAGAAGGCACAACCGCCCCTGAAAAAGTTGTAGCCACTCGCGACATCAATATGATCGACGAGCGAGCCACCGAAAACGAGCGTGCAGAAGCGAAAAAAGCGGTAAAACCCATTCTGATGCTGGATGCTGAGGCAGTATTTCAGACTGAAAAAGAGTTAGAAGCATTTATTGATGATGTGGAGCGCTTGCGGCAACAAGCCAATCCATTTCCCTACCTCACAGATGAATCGATTTTAAACATACAGCTTCAACACTTTCTCCGCAGTAGCAGTGAGGAAGAATGGCAATATATTAAAACCATCGTCGATCGCTCTTCTACTCAAGCAACCCCAGAAGACAGCGACATTAATCTCAATAATCTCGATCGCGCCATTGTCGGCAATCTGCCAGAAGTCTCCGAGGCGATCGCCGCCCTCCAAGGCTATCAAGCCCAAACCGGAGAAACAGAACTCGCAATACTCTTGCAACAAATCGAGACGGCACGGATGAAATATGATTCTGCCCTCGATTTACTCGATATTTTGACCACCAGTGAAATCGCAGACAATTATAAAATCGGTTTGCTGGCATTATCGGACGAGACTTGGGAAGACACGACCGAAGGGTTGAACTCAGCCGTCGATCGCATTCTCACTCAAGGCGTTCCCGAAGGATTGCCCGAAGATATCGAGCGCAGTGCCATTCTCAAACAATTCAGGAATGAAGTTGACCCTCAACAAAAAAGCAACCTGGCTGATGTGTTGGTAGAGATTATTCAGCCCAACCTCGTACCAGACCCAGACCGCACCGCCGAACGCGCTCAACAAGCGGAAGCGGAAATTAAGCCCGTCCCCGTCAACTTCAGAAAAGGCGATGTCATTGTGCGAGAAGGGGAAGAAATCAGCCCTCAACAGTTTCTTGCCCTCGATGAACTGGGTTTGACCGAACGCAGTATTAGTTATTGGGGTTTAGCCGGAAGTGCGGGTTTGGTTTTGACCAGTATCGGTATTTTTGTGCTGGTACGAAAACGGTTGAATCTACGCTTGCGCTGTCGCGATCGCATCCTATTGTGCTTGATCAGTGTGAGTACGCCGTTGTTGGTCGTGTTCAACGTGCCTTATATTAATTTACCCGCCGTCGGTTTGTTGGTGAGTAGTTTCTACAGCCCGACGCTTGCCTTTACTCAAGTGGCCTTACTTTCAGGACTGACCACATTCAGTTCCATTGGCGTTCAAGGAGACTTGGAAATGAGTTGGGAAAACCTCATTCCCGGCATGATTGGTGGGGGTGTAGCGGCGGTAACAGCCGGACGCTTGCGATCGCGAGAAGAATTAGCCCTACTCGGTGGCGGTGTCGGTGCCGTTTCCGGCGGAACTTATCTCATTATTAGCTTAATCGCCAGTGCCAACCCCGGCGCGATCGTCTGGGCTGTTTTCCCCGAAGCCGCTTTGTATGGCTTGTTTAGTACCGCCTGGTGCGTGGTTGCCTTGGGCTTATCCCCTTATCTCGAAAAATTCTTTGACTTGGTAACGCCGATTCGCCTAGCCGAACTGTCTAACCCCAACCGCCCTCTGCTCAAACGCTTGGCCACCGAAGCCCCCGGTACATTTCAACATACTTTATTTGTTGCGTCCTTAGCCGAAGCCGCCGCCAGCGAGTTACACTGCAACGTCGAACTGGCTCGCGCCGGAACTTTATATCACGATATTGGTAAAATGCACGACCCCCTAGGGTTTATCGAAAACCAAATGGGAGGCCCCAACAAACACGACACCATTAACGATCCTTGGCAAAGTGCAGAAATTATTAAAAAGCACGTGAGCGAAGGCTTGGTGATGGCCCGCAAATATAATCTGCCCCAAGCGATTTGTAATTTTATTCCCGAACATCAGGGAACGATTTTGATTTCTTATTTTTATTTTCAAGCCCAACAGCAATCGCAACAAACCCAAGATTCCCCAGCCCCAAGATTCTCAGAAGGGGATTTTCGCTACGACGGGCCCATTCCCCAATCGCGAGAAACCGGCATTGTTATGTTAGCCGATGCTTGCGAAGCGGCGTTGCGATCGCTCAAAGATGTCACCCCCGATGTCGCTTTGGCTACGGTGAAGAAGATTTTTAAAGCCCGTTGGCAAGATAGTCAATTAGTCGATTCAGGCTTGAAGAAAGAGGAGTTACCGATTATTGCAGAGGTTTTTATTCGGGTTTGGCAACAATACAATCATCAACGCATTGTTTACCCGAAAGCGGCTTTAGAACCGCAACCGTCTAAATAATTAACAATGTACAATTAATAATTAACAATGTACAATTAACAATTAACAATTAACAATTAATAATTAATAATTAACAATGTACAATTAATAATTAACAATGTACAATTAATAATTGTAGAGATTTGGGACACCAATAACCAACGACAAATGACCAATGACCAATGACCAATGACAAAAGACTAACCTTGTCTGTTGTAACTTCCCCGGTATTAGGGGCGTATTTATTCGGTCATACAGATTATGAATCGCCGTTGCGCTGTCCGTTGTTGGCTCTAACAGGGATTCCTTGTCCGGGGTGTGGTCTAACTCGGTCTTTTGTCGCGATCGCCCAAGGGGATTGGAGTGAAGCGATCGCGTATCATGGGTTGGGGCCGATTTTGTTTGCGGGTTGTGTGGTCTGGAGTGCGCTGTTAATGGGGGAAATCGCCACGCAACGTCCGGTTAAAATCCGAGGTTGGCGGCGATTGCGTCGTAGTCGCGGGTTTCAGCTTTCTCTGGTGTTAATTCCGTTGGGTTATTATGCTGTGCGGCTGTATTTTCTGGCAAGATCGGGGGAATTGGCCTTGAGTTGGGCGCGATCGCCCTTGGCTCAGTGGTTATCCTCTTAACAGGTTGAGATTGCGGACTTTGCGCTCATGGGTTCCCCGGATTATCCGAGGGCGGGTTATCGGGATAGACGGGGTATCACGCGCCGAATTTATTGTAAAGCGGCGATCGCGCCATACAACTCGCGATCGCCCGATGTTAATGTAGCATTGATGGCTAAAAAGTCAATCCAGGCATAAGGAATACGCCCCTACGGTCTAACTATGCTGCCATTCCGTGTGGAAAAATTCGCCTCTGGGCTTGTCGGTACGTTCGTAAGTATGTGCGCCAAAATAATCTCGTTGGGCTTGGGTGAGATTTTGCGGGAGGCGGGCCCGTCGGTAAGCGTCAAAGTAATCCAGGGAAGCACTAAACGCCGGAACTGAAATACCAATAGTATTAGCAGCGATGAGTACATCTCGCCAAGCTTGCTGACGGTCGAGGATGGTTTGTTTAAATTCCGGGGCTAACAACAGGTTAGGCAGTTTCGGATTATCGAGAAAGGCTTGTTTGATTTTATCAAGGAAACCTGCCCGGATAATACAACCCCCTTTCCAAATACGGGCATCTTCAGCCAGGTCGAGGTTGTAGCCAAATTCGTCTGAGGCTTTGCCCAGAAGTGCCATGCCTTGGGCATAGGAACACATTTTAGAGCAGTATAAAGCATCCCGGACTTTGTTGATGAAAGTGGCGCGATCGCCAAAATCATATTGAGAATCTGGCCCGGCCAATTCTTTTTCCGCCGCAACCCGTTCATCCTTATAAGAAGACACCACCCGCGCATTCACCGCCGCATACATAGTGGGAATCGACACGCCGAGTTCTAAAGAACTCACCACCGTCCAGCGACCCGTTCCTTTCTGACCCGCCGAGTCCAGAATATAATCCACCAAATGACCGCCTGTTTCTGGGTCTTTCTGGGTGAAAATATCAGCACTAATTTCAATCAAGAAGGAATTGAGTTCTTCGGTCTGGTTCCATTCCTTAAAGACTTCGTGTAGCTCCTCATTGCTCAAGCCTAAGCCGTTTTTCAAAAGGTCATAAGCTTCAGCGATCAGTTGCATATCGCCGTACTCAATGCCATTGTGAACCATTTTCACATAATGACCTGCCCCCCCAGGGCCGATAAAAGTCACGCAGGGGCCATCGTCCACTTGGGCGGCGATTCTAGTGAGGATGGGTTCGAGTTCCTTATAAGCCGAATCAGTCCCCCCTGGCATTAAACTCGGGCCATTGAGTGCGCCTTCTTCACCACCACTCACCCCCATACCAATAAACCGCAAACCCGAAGACTCTAGTTCTTGGGTGCGGCGTTCGGTATCTTCATACAGGGAGTTACCGCCGTCGATCATCATATCCCCTTCATCCAGCAGGGGCTTGAGTTGACCAATCACGGCATCCACGGGTTTACCCGCTTTAACCATAATCAAAATCTGACGAGGGGGTTCGAGGGCTTGGACAAATTCTTCGAGGGAATAAGCGGCTTTGATGTCTTTACCTTCGGCCCGCGTCTTCATAAATTCTTCTGTTTTGGCAGCAGTGCGGTTATACACAGCAATGGGAAAACCGCGACTTTCCACATTTAGAGCGAGGTTTTCGCCCATGACAGCGAGGCCAATGACACCGAAACTTCTTTTCGTCATAACGTTTTGGAGTTGTTCTTCAGCAATGCGAGTTCACTTTCAGGGTATCCCGAACTGCTCTAAACGTTTCTAAAGAAGGAATTAAAGTTGCGTCGGTTTAGGGATTGGAAACACAACAAGAGTAACGGTTTAAGGTGCTTCCTCAGACGAAATCGAGGCGACTTCGGGGGGAACCAGTGTCATTAAGTCTTCAATTTTCTTGAGGTTGGGGTCTCCTGCGAGGTAGCCGATACCGCGATGCAGGTGTAAGCGAAATTGAGCAATCAGGGTTTCTCGATTTGTTCCCAAGCCGTCGTTGTGACAGCGTTGCTTTAGGGCCATCAGCAACAAATCGCTCATGTCGCCGCCAAAGACCCGCCAGGTGAGTTCGACGTTGCTATCGGCGGGAATGGGAACAGGGGAGGGAACACTCTCATCGGCGAGGGAACGACAAAAGGCCCAGCGACAGAGGATGTTCCATTGTTCGATGCGGGTGTTGCGTTTGAGTTTGGTAAGTTGGTCTTTGGCGGTTTGGGACAGTTTGAAGCGTTCGATGGGCGATTCCATTGGTTGTTGGTTGTTAGTTGTTGGTTGTTGGTTGTTGGTGTCTTGCCGAGCGTTCCCTTGCTACTCGCGCATTCCCTTGCTACTCGCGCGTTCCCTTGCGCCTTACGGCGGCGCGGGGTCGCTCGTCTTACGGCGGCGCGGGGTCGCTCGTCTTACGGCGGCGCGGGGTCTCGGCGCTTGTTGGTTGTTGGTTACTACTGCGATCGCGACCAAGGACAAAAGACTAATGACCAAGGACAAAAGACTAATGACCAAGGACAAAAGACTAATGACCAAGGACAAAAGACTAATGACAAATATCAATTGTAAGAGGGTTTAACCCAACAAGCCACGGTATGATCGTCTCCGACAGATTCTAATATGGGGTCTTCGTGATGACAGCGATCGATGACGTAGGGACAACGGGCCGCAAAGGGACAGCCTTGGGGATAGTGCATTAAATCTGGGGGGAAGCCCTCGATGGCTTGGAGGCGTTGGGGTTGGTCTGCGTCGAGACGGGGAAGGCTTTGTAGTAAGCCAATGGTGTAGGGATGGCGGGGTTCGTAGTAGAGTTGACGCAGGGGGGCTTGTTCGACGATTTGGCCGGCGTACATGACGAAAATACGGTCGGCGAAGCCTGCGAGAAGGGCGAGGTCGTGGGTAATCCAAAGGGCGGCCATGCCCATTTCAGCTTTGAGGTGTTTGATTAAGTCTACAATTTGGGCTTGAATGGTGACATCAAGGGCGGTGGTGGGTTCGTCGGCAATCAGGAGTTTGGGGTTACAGGCGATTCCCATGGCGATCGCGACCCGTTGACGCATTCCCCCGGAAAATTGATGGGGATAGTGGCGAATGCGGTTTTTTGCGTCGGGAATCCCTACGGCATCAAGGAGTTCTAGGGCGCGTTTTTGGGCGGCGGTGGCGGTTAAGCCGAGGTGACGGGTCATGGCTTCTGTGAGTTGTTTTTCGATGCGTAAGACGGGATTAAGCGCACTTAAGGAGTTTTGAAAAACAACGGCGAGGGAACTACCGCGAATTTGCCGCATTTGGGCTTCAGAAAGTTTTAATAAATCGCGAGACTCAAACCAAACTTCTCCGGTGCTGATGGCTTTTGCCGTCCCCGGTAATAACCTTAATATTGACATCATAGCCATGGTTTTTCCTGACCCCGATTCCCCGACAATCCCGATGGTTTCTCCTGGATAAATTTGAAACGAAATACCATTGACGGCATGAACGAGACCATCAGGAGTCTGAAAACGGGTGGTGAGATGACGTACATTTAGTAGGTCAGTCATAATTATCCCTAAAAGAGAAGTGCGCGATCGCGATCGCCGCAGGTTAAAGTAAATATGGGAGTTTACCTGGGGCGAACCCTCGGTTGTCACTACTTTTTTATCTTAAACTTATCCTGAAGATGACAACACATTTAATTTTACTAGCCTATCGATTTGACTGGCTGTTACTTCTGCTAAATCAGAGCAATTTTGGAGTTAAACATGGGTAAGAAAGCGATTTTATGTGTCGATGATGAACGGATTATTTTAACCAGCTTACGGGATCAAATTACTCACCATTTTGGTGGCCGCTATCTCTGTGAATTAGCCGAAAGTGCTGATGAGGCGTTAGAAGTGATTGAAGAACTGACAGAAGAAGATGTTTCAATTTTAATTATTGTTTCTGATTGGCTCATGCCGAGTATGAAAGGCGATGAATTTTTGATTCGCGTTCATCAACAATTTCCGGGGATTGTGAAAGTTTTACTCACGGGCTATGCCGACGAAGAAGCAATCCAGCGCACCCGCGAAAAAGCTAATCTGCACAGTTATATTCCTAAACCTTGGGATGAAGAAACTTTAATTAAAATTTTAGAAACAGGCTTAGAAGATACGACAGAAGAAGATGCGTAAACCAGCTATTGTTTGTGTGGATGATGAGCGAGTGGTTCTCAATAGTTTACGAGACCAGTTAATTCAAAATTTTCAGAATCAATACACGATTGAACTTGCTGAAAGTGGCGAAGAAGCTCTAGAAATTTTTGAAGAACTCTATGAAGACAATATTATAATTCCTTTGGTAATCTCCGACCAAATTATGCCCAGTATGCAAGGGGACGAGTTACTGATCGAAATTCACGATCGCTATCCTAAAACTTTTAAAATTTTGCTGACTGGACAAGCGAATGCAGAAGCTATCGGAAATGCTGTTAATCAAGCCAGTTTATATCGCTATATTGCTAAACCTTGGGATCAGGCAGATTTGAATTTAACGGTGAGTGAAGCCCTCCGGAGTTATTTTCAAGACCGACGCTTAGAAGAACAAAATTTAGTTTTACAACAACTGAATACTTCTCTAGAACAAAAAGTTTTAGAACGTACCGCCGAACTCAAGCAAGCGAAGGAATCAGCCGAGGTTGCTAATCGAGCGAAAAGTAACTTTTTGGCGAATATGAGTCACGAACTACGGACTCCCCTCAATGGTATTTTAGGATATGCCCAAATCTTACAACGGGAGCATAATAGCAATCCTAAACAGCAAGAGGGTTTGTCAATTATTTATCAATGTGGAACTCATTTGTTAAACTTGATTAATGATATTTTAGACCTTTCTAAAATCGAAGCTCAAAAGCTCGAACTCAACCCCGATGATTTTGAGTTTTCAACTTTTTTACAAGAAGTAATCGAAATTTGTCGAATTAAAGCAGAACAAAAGGAAATTAGTTTTACTTATCAAGCTTCTGAACCTTTACCAAAAGTAGTCCGGGCTGATATTAAAAGATTGCGGCAAGTCTTAATTAATTTAATCGGCAATGCTATTAAATTTACCGATTGCGGTGGCGTTATTTTTGATGTTAGTCAAATCCAACCCGCCACGGTAACAATGCCTTCAATCATTCGGTTTCGAGTCGAAGATACGGGAATCGGCATGACGGAAGAACAACTGACGCGCATCTTTTTACCTTTTGAACAAGTGGGAGATGTATCTCGTCACATCGAAGGGACGGGTTTGGGATTAGCGATTACCCAAAAAATTGTCGCGATGATGGGAGGAAATATTGAAGTAACCAGTAGCTTCGGAGAGGGAAGCTGCTTTTGGTTTGATGTGGGGCTTCCTCAAGTCCTGAATCCCCAGGGCTGTGACGGTAGGAAATCTTTACCCCCTGTGATTGGCTATCGGGGGCCGTCTTGTAAAATTTTAGTGGTAGACGATCGCCAGGATAATCGTTCGGTTTTAATCGATTTGTTGACTCCCTTGGGCTTCGACTTGTGGGAAGCAGAAGACGGAAAACAGGGTTTAAAGATGGCTCAATCGATACTTCCTGACTTGATTGTGACGGACTTGGTTATGCCGGGTTTAGACGGTTTTGAGATGACTCGTCAATTGCGTCAAATGTCACGCTTCCAAAATATACCGATCATCGCATCTTCGGCCAGTGTTTTCCATCTAGACCGTCAAAAAAGCCAGCTTGCGGGTTGCGATCGCTTTCTACCCAAACCGATTCAACTCTCGGAGCTACTCGATATTCTACAAGATTCTCTACAATTAAACTGGATTTGCGAAACGACTCTAGATGAGGAAAAGGAGGATGCTGTTTCTCAAGGGTTGGTCATTCCCCCGGCTACAGAGTTAAACATATTATATGAAGTCGCGCAAATTGGCCATATCGAACGGATTAAACAAGAAGTGTTACGCTTACAAAAATTAGATACTCGCTATCAGGCTTTTGTGAGCAAAATATTAAGTTTAGCGGATGATTTTGAAGATGAGGAAATTGTCAACTTGCTCGAAAGTTATCTCAATATGTAATATAACGGACTCCTGGAGCAATTTATTGATTTTTATGAACAAATACGCTTTGGGCCCTCTACTAATTGCTAATTTTTTATGGATACCAGTGAAAAGGGCTTAGTCTTAATTATAGATGATAATGCTGCCAACCTCAAAGTAATTTCTGAGTTTTTAATTGAGGCTGGCCATGAAGTTTTAATTGCTAAAAACGGAAAAAGTGGTTTAAAGAAAGTTGAAAAAGTTTCTCCCGATCTAATTCTTTTAGACGTAAGAATGCCGGAAATGAATGGCTTTGAAGTTTGCCGTCGTTTGAAAGCTTGGCCCGAAAAACAAGATATTCCTGTTATTTTTCTGACTGCGGTTTCTAATACAAATCCTAGAGATAAAGTCAAGGGGTTGTCTTTGGGGGCTGTGGATTTTATCGGAAAACCGATTTTAGGGAAAGAAGTCATTGCGCGGGTTAATATTCATTTGAGTTTGCGAAAACTAACCCAAAAGCTCAAAGAACAAAATCAACGGTTACAACAAGAAATTTACGAGCGCAAACGTTCTGAGGAAGCGTTACAAAAATCGCAACAGCGACTCAGTGTTTTAATTCAACGCACTCCTTTAGCCGTGATTGAATGGGATCGAAATTTTGATATTGTGACGTGGAATTCAGCCGCAGAACGGATTTTTGGCTATGCTCAAACGGAGGCTTTGGGAATGCGAGGTTTTAAGTTTTTAATGCCTGAAAGCGCTCGCGATCGCTTCAACCAAGTGCTGGCCAACCTCCTCCTCGATCCGGCCCCCAGTCGCAGCACTAATGAAATTGTCACGAAGGAAGGCAAAACTATTACTTGTGAATGGCATCTGGCCGCGTTAATCGACGAAATCGGTAACACGATTGGGGCTGCGGCTGTGGTGATGGATATTAGCGATCGCGTTGCGGCTGAAGTCTCTCTACAAAAAGCTTATCAGGAATTGCAACAAGAAATTAACGAGCGTCAACGAGCCGAAATCACTCTCCAAAAAGTTAACAATGAACTGCAACGCCTGGCCACCCGTGATAGCTTAACCCAAGTGGCAAATCGCCATCGCTTCGACCACTACCTAGACCAAGAATGGCGCAAACTTCAACGGCAAAAAGCGCCAATTGCATTAATTTTTTGTGACGTTGACCACTTTAAGCCCTATAACGATACCTACGGTCATCTTGCGGGGGATGAAAGCTTAATTCGCGTCGCTCAAGCCATGACCCGCACTTGTCAGCGTCCTGGGGATTTGGTGGCTCGTTATGGGGGGGAAGAATTTGCGATTATTCTTCCTAATACTGATACGAAGGGGGCTTATCAAGTGGCACAACAAATCCAAGCCGAAGTCCGACGCTTGCAAATTCCCCATCGTACTTCCGGGATTAGTAATTATTTAACCATTAGTCTCGGTATTGCTTGTATTATTCCTGATGCTGATAATGCTCCTCAAGATTTGATTGGAAAAGCGGATACTGCTTTATATCAAGCTAAAGCTCAAGGTCGCGATCGCGTTATTTGTAATCCAGATTAATTAATAATTTACAATGTACAATTTACAACGATAGAAGCAAGTAAAAATAACTAATGTCTAAAATTAGCTTTTGTGCCATTGTTAAAAACGAGGAAAAATCGCTGCCCCAGTGTTTAGAAACTGTCCGCAATCTTGTGGATGAAATGATTGTTTTAGATACCGGATCGACCGATAAAACCGTAGAAATTGCCTCAGAAATGGGGGCAAAAGTATATCATTTCGCTTGGTGCGATAACTTTGCGACAGCCCGGAATGAGGCGCTAAAATATGTCCAAGGGGATTGGATTTTGGTGTTGGATGCTGATGAAAGATTAACGCCAGATGGGGTTTCCCAGATCAAAGACGCGATCGCGAATCCCCAAACCCTTGCTATTAATTTAGTCCGCTACGAAGTGGGTGCAGCCCAATCTCCTTATTCTCTAGTTTCGCGGCTGTTTCGCAATCATCCCGATTTACAGTTTTCCCGGCCTTATCATGCCAGTATTGATGATAGCGCGATCGCCCTGATCGAAAAAGAACCCCATTGGCAAATCACTTCCATTTCAGCCATTGCGATTTTACATTATGGCTATCAACCGGGGGAAATTGCGGCTAAAGATAAGCTAAACCGCGCTAAAAAAGCCATGGAAGCCTTTTTAGCCACGAATCCTCAAGATGCCTATGTATGTAGTAAATTGGGGGCGTTATATCTCCAAGAAAACCGCATTGAAGAAGGTTTTGAGTTGCTGCAACAAGGACTCAAATTTTGTCAGGATGAGCCATTATTGCAGTTTGAATTACACTATCATTTTGCGAATGCTTACGCTCGTAAAGGGGATGCAAATCAAGCCGCAAAGCAATATCAAGCCGCCCTTAAACAGCCAATTTTACCGAAGTTAAAGTTAGGGGCTTATAACAATTTAGGGAGTTTGCTGCAAAATTCGGGGGAATTAAACTTATCAGAACGGATGTATCGAGAAGCCTTAAAAATCGATCCCAAGTTCGCGATCGCCCACTACAATTTAGGCATGATCTATAAAAATAAAGGTCAGTATCAAGACGCGATCGCATTTTACCAAAAAGCCCTCAAATTTGATGCCAATTATGCCCCCGCCCATCAAAATTTAGGGGTATTATGGTTTAAACTCGGTGACATCCCTAATAGTATAGAAGCCTTCAAGGACGCGATCGCCCTTTACCAAGAAAGCAACCCCCCAGAAGCCCAACGTCTGACTGAAAGTTTAAAAGAAATGGGCTTATTGTCTTAAAATAAATTTTATGAATCTTGTCGGGAGCGTTCCATTAACGCTAACACACCACTACTGTTAAAAACTACTACCCAATCATCATGACCTAGAATTATTGGTAACAAGTTCCTCCCTTTTCATCTCCTTGAAAAGGAAAATCTTCCTAATTTCAAGCTACCGACTTGACTACGGTCGTCCCTGATAACTGATAACTGATAACTGATAACTGATAACTGAAATGACTGCACCTATCTTTCATCTCGCAATTCCCATCAACGACGTAAACAAAGCCAAAGATTACTATGTTAACGGTTTAGGTTGCGAACTTGGTCGCGAATCCCCTCATGCCGTTATTTTAAACTTCCACGGCCATCAAGTCGTCGCACACACCACCCCCGAAACATTAACTCCCCAAAAAGGCATTTACCCCCGTCATTTTGGCTTGATTTTTCCAGACGAAAAAGACTGGGAAAACCTACTGAAACAAGCTCAAGAAAAACAACTCAAATTCTACCAAGATGAAAAACTCCGCTTTCCAGGGAAACTCACCGAACACCGTACCTTCTTTTTAGAAGACCCATTTCACAATTATTTAGAATTTAAATTTTATCGTCACTACGAAGCAATTTTTGGCGGTCGCGAGATGGCGGAAATTGGCGATCGCGACTAGAATTTAAAGTAAGATCAAATCCGTTCCCACAGGAAAAATTAAGAACCCCGGTTTCTAATTTACCTACCCGATTGATTTAGAGTTTTTTCCTAGAAACCAGGGTTCTAGAGTTATCAAATAATCTGATTTCTATTGAATTAGACATTGTGCATTACTGACTCACCGACAATTGATCGCCATCAAAACTCAAATCCCCCACCTTAGCCACAATTTCTTCAGTTTCAGCCTCATCGCAATAATGCACCAAACAAACACCACACACCAACCCCGCTTCAGCCAATTCCGCAGAGTAGTAATTCAGCCAGTGACGCGCACTACATTGAGGACATTCCCCCGAAGCAGGAATATCAGCAGTAGTAGGGGTATTGAAGTCAACCATATCGTTTATTATATCTAGGGCTTGCTAATTGTATTATGTCTAACTCACAACAAAATAGGAAAATGGAATTAATCCGCGACAAAATCTTAAATTCTTATTTAAACACAATCGAAGAGAGTTTCCGTGAAAAGCATTCCCAATTCAAGCTTATAAACTATGGCACGGGTTCAGGGAAAACACACCAGTTTTTTGAAGCGATGTGTCGAACCATTGAAAAGCATCCAGAGACTTATACTATTGGTATTTACATAGCTCCGCTAAGAGGTCATTTATCTGTTCCTAATGGAGTTAAAAAGAAATATCCTAACATTCCCGTCTATACGATAAATTCTTTAGAAATGAAGATGACAGACCAATATATTCAGTTTTACAAAAAATGGATACCTTTAACTCTTAAAAATGCAAAGCTATGGCAAAAAGCAGCAAAAAATTGTTCGAGAGAGCGGGCAGAAGACAATAAGAAAAAACTTAAAATAGCAGAAAGTGTAATTGGTCGTCTTGAATACATTAAAAATTTTAGTTTAGGAGATGAAAAATATAAGCAATCTGAAACTACCAGAGCCAAACAAGAACTAAATAATTTACTGGAGAGTTTTTTAGAACTTTACATAAAATGCGAATTAGAAAAAGACAACTTATCCTCTGAATGTGCGGAGTTAATTAAAATATTTTTTCCTCTATATCTCTTGAGAGAAAAATCGGGTATTCTATTACTTACTTACGATAAATTTGAAACTCAAATTCCCTATTTTATCCACAACGGCAACCAATGGATTAAAAAGAGCGAATATTTAAATAAGTATATCGCTCAAGATACCAATAACTCTAGAAAATTTATTTTAGCGTTTGACGAGCAAGAAGACGGCTATCAAATCATCCTCAAGAAAAAGATTGATATTATTGCTCCTGAAGAAATGGCAATTAATAATGCACTGTCGTCAATTTATCGAGAATTTGCCCTAATTTTTTCTGAAAAAAGTCACTCGAACCGAGAATTATTGGATTTTCTCGATCGCAACAAGGGTGCTTTTTATGAATTTAAAGAGTATCTAGAAAAAGGAAAAATACTCGACCCAAAACTACACAAACATCTTAAGACATATCAAAAAATAACTTCTGAAGAAGGAAGTTCTGTGATTTTTTTGCAAAACTTGATATCAGTCAAAAAGGGAATAGAAGAAGCCCTGGTAAATATCAAAGCTATTACCAATGATGACAATCAAAAAACACCCATTGATTTAAACTTTGAAAAGCTATCTAAGGTATTAGCACAATTTGAAAATACTAGAAGTCTATTAATCCCTCAACAACTCTATAATCAGATCGGGAACGATCTCATGAATATATTTTGCTACAACAACTTGTATGTTTATAATATTGAAGCCCTAAAAAATTTATATCTTAGTAAAGCATCTGGAGGCCATGTTCGTATTACAGAAAAAAGAGTAGCGGATAAAACCTCTGTAGCTGAGCTGATTTATGTAATTTTAGCAATGCGATCGCAAATTGGAAAAACTAAAAAGATTTTAGCCAATGTTATAGATGCCGATGATTCTCAGTCTCATGCTTTAGAGATTTGGTCCAAGCAAATCAATAAGGTTCAAAAAGCTGATGAAGAGAATGCAACACAGAGCGATCAATCTAAACACCAGTATTTAGATCGTCAATATGTATATGAAAGCAACAAACCGATTGTTAATATCAAAGAAATATCTCGCTATCAAAACACTAAAAATAATCTCATAAATTCGTCACTACGAGAAGTTTCTATCGGTAGTACCACTATTTTTACTTCTCCCGAACATAAGATGAAATCAATGTTAGTCAATAATACTAACGTAATTTTTTCAATTTCTGCCACAGGAGGAATTCGTGGCGATTTGACGACCAGTTACGATATGTCTTATTTAGAAGACAAGTTACGTCGCGAATCAGGTCAAAGTTCTTTTCAAGTGATGACCGAATCAGAAGTTAATCTTTGCGAAGAAATTAGAAACCATAGAAAACAGCATAGACATACCACAGTAGATTTTTTCAGTAAAGATTGGGAGTCTTTTCCTAATAACAAGACCAGAGGAATATCAGAAAGGTTTGAAAGCCAGATATTAAAAGATTTTATTCGCAGCTTGAGAGAAGAACCAAATATTAGTAACTTGGGAGATTATAAAAAACAGGAACTACATAAGTTCATTCGTTTTTTGTTTTATCTCTTTGAAGATGATGAAATCAAAGAGACAATTGCTTTCACTCAAAGTTTACGCTGGATTAAAAGGTTAATAGAGTATTGTTCCGCAGTTAACAGTAGCAATTTTATTTTCAAACAATCAGAAGAACATCCCAGCATATATTATGTACAAGTACGGCACAAGAAATATAAAAGTAACGTTCAGATTAAGCTAATTTTATATAAGGCTTCTTTTAACAAAGACTATTACGATAAAACCAGCAACAAAACTTACTTGGACGAACTTGTAGAAAAAGAAGGAGAAAAGATTTTCTTTATTTCTGCTTACCAGTCAGCCTCAAAAGGACTAAATCCTATAGTAAAAACTCAGCAGGGAAAAGAAAAAGACTTTGATTCTCTAATTTTATTAATGGACAGCTACTATACAGCAGTAAAATCGCCTTCTCGAAAGTCAAAAGATACCGAAGCAGATAAAAACACTACTTTTTATCATTTTTCTTTGATGAAAAGCATTGTCAACCTTAGCGAATCTAATATTGAAATTAAAGATTTTAATGAATATCTGAGTAGACCAGAAGCTAGTATGTTTCGCAATCAACAACATCAGATTCTTTTGGGAAAGACAATTGTACAAGCAATTGGCAGATCGGAAAGACGGTATTTCAAGCCACAGGTTATTAAAATATTTATCAACGAAGAAACTAGAAAAAACTTAGTCCTTTTTTACAATTATCTACAAAAACAAGAGCCAAAGGAAATTGATAAGCTATCTATTAACAACTATGAAGTTTACTCGAAAGTCTTAGAAGAAGAGCAAAAGCGAGCTATAAAAAACTATGAAGACCATAGCTATGATGAAATCGATGCCGACATAGCTTTTCAGAAATTCCGAACAACGATGCTAGAGGAGATCGATCTATTTCACGAAGGTAAAAATAACTTCAATGTTAAAAAAGTATGGGATGGATTGCGCGATCCAATTGTATTTAAAAGCCCATCTAAATATCTAGAAAATTTGCGAAAACTTGAGCTACTACCGAATGAATTTATTAACTCTTTGTTTTATACTAAATCCGAGTATTCTGAATTGACTCCATATTTGGCTTCAGTAGAGGAAGAAGGCAAAACATTTCAAATCATTAGCGATAGCATTCATGGAGAGAGGATATATCCATATAAACAGCGATTGTATCCAGAACATCTAAAAACCAACTTTAAAGGTTACGATTTAGAAGGGAATATAATTAGCATGGATGCCTCTACTGACTCAATATACCAACTGTATAATGAATTAATCCCGCAACTAGACATATTCGATAGTTACATACCTCGTCCTCGCTTTCTTTACGATGTTTTGTATCCATCGCTAAGCGAAACTTTTGTAGAGCGCTGGATTAAAGATATAATTTTTAAAGGACAAGAATGGAAGGCTATTAAAAAAAGTTACGGTTTTGAGCAATTATGGGATTTTACCAAATATCCCCAACTCTACGAACGCTTCGACCTTTATTATGTTAAAAATGATGTTTTGTTCTGTATTGATGTCAAAGCCTGGACTCAAGTATCGGGAAATCGCTTATCGAACTCTACTGTTGACAAAGCGCAAGACAAGCTAGCAGCTATAGTTGGATATTATCCAGAATTCAAAGCAGTCAAAGGACTCCTGTTAAATCTACATGCTAGTCAAGAAAAAAGTCACAAGCATTCTGCTAACTTATATTCTGGTAACTTGATTTATTTCAACTCCCAGAATTGCCCTGTTGAATCCACTATTTTGAGAAAATTCTTATTCCAGAAGTTAAATGAAAAATCAGTTGATTGAAGCAAAATCCGATATATCGCGCACTAACCAACTTAAAATATTACCGCAGCAAGATATAGCTGAAAAACTATATCAATATCTTTTCAAAGCGGGTAAAGGAATCGAATATTTTGAGCTTCATTATCCCCCCAAAACAGATGAAAAAGATAATAATTCTAACAGGGATGCTTCCGAAGCAGAATCTTCTGATGAAGATTCACAAGCTAATTTTTACAAAGAAAGACACAAATACATCAAAAAAGAAGTAAAAAAAAGACTTTATCAATATGGAGAAGAAGTAAAATCTTCAGATATACAGTATTTTCTTTCTCGTAATAGCAGTAAAACCTATATATTTTTCTTGTCTCCAAATAAACAAAATTCCAGTTGGAAACGATTATTTGAAGACAATAAAGAAAGAGTTTTTAATCTAGTATTTAAATTGTATCTTCTTTCTTCTGTATTGCCTAGCGAGACAATCAAAGGCTTTGAAGAGCTTTTCTTTCTCCATTCTAAAAACTTGACTAAATCGAAAGATGCTCTTTTGATATGGGGACAAAATTTATTGGTTAGATACAATCACCATAATGTATTAACCTTAACACTAACTCGAAAAAGTAGAAAATTCCTTCTACAGGATCGTCAAGATTACAATACCGTAGATGGTGAAGATTTGGGAGAATTAATAATTTACAAAGATAAGAATTATTATTATAGTCGCGATCGCGATGCTCGTCGGTCGAATTCGATCAATTTTATGGATTTTCGTCCAGATAATGATAAATACGGTAAATTCCAAAAGACTCAGCTTTATTACTATCAAAACTTGATGAATAAACTTGAGGATTTCTTACAAGAATGCAAGATTGAATTTAAAATCCTTGACTTTCAGGCTGACCATTATTTGGAGAATCCTTTTATCAAAAACATAGAAGCTGTAGAATCTTTAGAAATTATCAACAATACAGGGATAGACTTAACTGAAATAGAACAGCAATTTTTACACAAGTTTTTCAAGTATAAGGGAATATCTGTTTTAACTTTTTATCATTCAGGTAATACTATTAGTACCTATAAGAAAGTAGAAAATGAAGAAGGCAATCCTTGCTGGAGAATTACTGAAGTTGTCCCTTGGTCTAGTATTGAATTAAACAAGTCAAAAAACTACTTAATCTTTAATAAACTTTTAGAAGAAGAAGTAGGCTCTATGGCTTATCGAAGAGAGGATGGCTTGTGGTGTCCGTCCACTCAATTAGAAAAAAAAGCGCAAATCGATTTCTATTCACAACTAAAAAATAAATACAACTATTTGGATAAGGGTGAATTTTATAGTGTTCAAGGTCTAAATTTGCCTGAGTTTAAAATAGTACAAAAAGCAAAACAAAATCGTCAAAATGAACAGGAAACAAGTTTTGCGGTTTTTAACTATCATTCCAGCATAAATATAGATGAACTTAGGCAAGATTGTCTAACTTTTTCTAAGGGACAATATTTAGAAGTAGAGGATTACTTAGCTTCTTATCTAAGTCAGCAAAATAATAGCGAAGCATGGGATGATTTTTGTAAAAAATACAAACTTAAAATTACTCCTGAGTTAGAAAAAATTTTAATTGAAATAGGGATAAAAAGTTGGATAAAACAAAGTTTTTCTGATACTGATTGTTTTTTACCTATCAATTCTCAACTATTGTCTGAAAAAGAATTTTGGACGATCTATGTAAGAAGCCCTAGGAATAGGGAGACTCAAGCAGTAGCAGTACAATTTCTTTATAAAAATGCTCGTATTTATCTCCAAGATGTCCTGCGAGATATTAATAAAATTAAACGAAAATTTAGATTCTTAAGAAGACAAAGAAACAATTCTGAAAAGTTAATTAACGACCAACAGTATTTTGTCGATGAATCTGAACAACTATACATGAGTTGTTATACAAGCGATAATTTTACGCCTATACTAATAGGGCGACATAATATAATTCAAGAGTTAGAGAATGAAACTTTGCAAATCAATCGTGTTAGACAAGGAGAAAACAGTAGCAAATTATTACCCATAGTCTCTTATTTTAATAGCGAACTCAAACCTCTCAAGACAATTCAAAATATAATCTGTCTAGATTTACAAAATGAATTATTTATTCAGTACTTTGTTCCACCCGGAAAAAATCTTGAAAGAATAATTAAGAAAGGATTTAGAGTTTATCATTTGATTGGCAAAGAATATTCAGGAGAATCTATTTCCACATCTCAACTCATTGAACATCCTCTAGCTGCTTTGCATTTCAGTACCTTGACTCAAAATATCCTTAAGATTAGTGATAATAGCCAATCATCTTTATTGCAGAAAATAGCAAAAGTGTTGATTGAAAATTAATTATTGATGGTAGACCAAGAGAGAGATTTGGTGTAAGGATAAAGGTTTTAACCTTCAGATGTGCGGTGATAAGCCCGAATCATGGCTTGGGTTCCCTGTTCGTTCCCCATTCCGTCATCTAAATCCCGCACAATCTTAAACATTTCCGTAGCTAAATCCACCCCCGGTAAATTTTGGTCGGAAGCTTGGGCTGATGCGAGGACGAGACGCAAATCTTTGAGGATGTGTTTGATGGCAAAACCGGGATTATAGTCATTTTCAGCGATTTTCGGGCCTAAATTGGCTAAAGCCCAGGAACCTGCGGCTCCGGTACTGCATACATTGACGATGAGGTTGGGGTCAATGCCTTGTTTTTGCGCCAACAATAGGGCTTCAGACAAGCCTACCATGTGCAGGGAACAAAGAACCTGATTGCACATTTTCACCCCTTGGCCGCTTCCCACGGGGCCGCACAGATGGATATTTTTGCCCATAGCGTTGAAGTAGGGCTGACAGGCGGTAAAATCGGCTTCCTCTCCCCCGGCCATAATGGTTAATGTGCCGTTTTTTGCGCCAATATCGCCGCCAGAAACGGGGGCATCGAGAAAGCGGAATCCTTTGTTTTGCAGGGAGTTGGCGATCGCGCGAGCTGCTTCCGGGCCAATCGTACTCATATCTACAATAACAGCATTTTCCGGCGCGTAGTGAATTACCCCATTCGCCCCAATCAGCACTTCTTCTACATCGGGGACATCCCCTACACAGGTAAAGATAAAATCGGCGGTTGCGACGGCTTCTTTAATCGTATCGGTAATCGTTGCACCCCCCTCTGAGGCAATCTGGACACCGGGACGGGTGGGGGTGCGATTCCAGGCTTTGACCGCAAAGCCCGCTTGGGCAAGATTTGCAGCCATATAACCCCCCATTAAACCTAATCCGAGAAAGGCGATTTGTTTTTGGTCTTTGGTCATTGGTTGTTTGTCCTTTGTCTTTTGTCATTTGTTGTTGGTTGTTGGGCCGGGTTTCCCCGCCCCTACAAGCCCACTGCCTACTGCCCCTTAGAAGCTGATAACTGAAAAACCGGCTCGCTGCTAAACTAAGACAATACGAATTTGGGAGGGGAAACGATGAGCGATCGCGATCGCCAAGTTATCTTTAAACTAGCTGAATATGCCGCGATCGCGGCCACCACCGCCGGAATTATCATCAGCGTCATTTTCAATCAAAGCCTTTATGCACTCATCCCCATCGCCATTTGGCTGTTGATTAGCTTTCTCTCGCGTCAATACCTTTCCCAACAAGTCCGACGCTTTCACCGAGAAGTGGCTGAAGTTCAGCAACATCTTGAGGTCACATTACCCCTCATCGCCCAATTACCGGGGTTAGAGAGCGTTTTATCACAATTACCCCAAATCATCCAAAAAACCAATACCGTCCCCTCTCAAGCCGAAATTCAGCAGTTACAGACCACATTGGGAGAACTCAACACAGACTTACAAAGTTCCCAAGCGCAACAAGAAGCGATATTGCACCAAGAAGCCCAATACATGAGCCAAATCGCTCAACTGCAAGAACAAGTGCAGCAACTCTCTCAAAGTGGGGTCAATTCTCAAGATATGCTGAAGTTGCGATCGCAACTCCAGCATATCCAACAACGGCTCGAACAAGTCGAAATGGGTATGGGACTCACCCCCGAAATCCCCCACAAATCCCCCGAATTGCCCTTCCAAGATTCCCCAAGAGTCCGCAGAAAACAAGAAGATTTAGGTTCAGTTGAGGATTTACTGGCAGAAGACGAAGCATTAACCCCCGAAGCCTACTCAGGCGCATTCCCAAATAAAAATACTACCACTTTCGATGACTTTATGACCCTCGTTGACAGTGACGAAGCCGACGAAGAAGAAGACGAAGATTTACTCGAAGCCGAACTGCAAAAAGAAGAATACAGCAACATCAAACCCCCTCCCACCGCATTTCCTGAGTCTCAAGAGATGGGCTAAGATAACTAATCCAAACCATCCAATCAAAGCATAAACTGTGCAAATCACTTCTTCTCAACCGCAACTGAACCTAGAACTCCCTCCCCTTCCCATGCAGCGTCCCTTGCTGATGGTGGGTCACGGGACGAAAAACCCCCAAGGACGGCAAACCTTCATCGACTTTGCCAAAACCTACGAACAACTCGACCCCTCGCGGCCCGTGGTTCCTTGCTTTCTCGAACTCACGCAACCGACCATATTAGAAGGGATTGAAGCCTGTTTAGCCCAAGGTTACACCGAGTTTTCGGTTTTGCCCATTTTGCTTTTTGCCGCCCGACATAACAAATTTGACGTTACCAACGAGTTAGACCGAGCCAGGTCAATTTATCCGCAACTCAAGTTTTACTACGGACGGCATTTTGGTATTACCCCTAATATTCTAGACCTATGGCGATCGCGTCTAGAGGCATTAGACCAACCGGAAAACAATCCGGAAGGGGTGGCGCGATCGCAAACCGTGTTACTCTTTGTCGGTAGAGGGTCGAGCGACCCCGATGCCAACGGCGATGTCTACAAACTCGCTCGCATGATTTGGGAAGGAAGCGGTTATGCCACCGTCGAAACCTGCTTTATCGGCATCACCCACCCCCGCTTAGAAGAAGGCTTTAATCGCGCTCGATTATACAACCCCAAACGCATTATCGTCCTGCCTTACTTCCTCTTTACCGGGGTTTTAATGGAAAAAATCTTTGACATTACCGCCCAACAACAAGCACAACACCCCGATATTGCCATGACCTGTTTGCCCGAAATGGGCATTCATTCCCAGTTAATGCCCGTTGTGCGCCAACGAGAAATCGAAACCCAACTCGGAAACGTGCAGATGAACTGCGAAATGTGTAAATTCCGTCTCGCGGCAGTAGGGGAAGGCAATCACGGCCACCATCACGACCACAATCACGGCCACCACCATCACGACCACGACCATCCTGCCCCCGATGTCTATGCCGATGTCGAAAAATATCACAATCGCATCTGGCAAGTCCCTTAAATTCAATTAGTCTGCCCGCAAAACCCCGGTTTTTTGAAGAAATCGGGGTTTTAGAATCCTTGGCAACAGATTCGGTTTAGCATTAAAGTTAAAATTCCTACTATCGCTGTAACCATGACAGAACAGGTCTTTTCCGTAGGCGATAAAGTGCGGGTTGTTCAACTCCCGTCCTACATCAAAACCGCCGAACCCATGCCCATGTTACGCCCTCCTAGCGTCGTTGAAATTGGCGAAGAAGGCATTATTCTCGACCGCCGTCCGGGAGATTATTGGGCGATTCGCTTTCATCGCGGTGCGTTTCTCCTCGAAAATCAGTACATCGAGAAGGTTTAGTTTGTTGTTTGTTATTGGTTATTGGTTGTTGGTTGTTGGTTATTGGTTATTGGTTATTGGTTATTGGTTGTTGGTTATTGGTTATTGGTTATTGGTTATTGGTTATTGGGCGGGGAAACCCCGCCCCTACACACCGATTGCCGATTGCCTACAGCAAAGCTGCCTAAGACCTACTGCCTAAGACCTACTGCCCCTTAGAAGCTGATGATTACTTCCCCCAACACTCTCAAAATTACTTGGGAAAAATTACCCGATGATTTTATCCTTCCTGATGACCCCGTGGATAATATTAATCAACCTGCCCTAGCCGCAGCCCTCACCGAAAGCCTACAACTCGCGGGAAAACTACCCGAAACTGCCCTGACTTGTACCAACTACGGTATTTGTGCCACGGTTAACGATAAAACCGTGGTCAAAGCGCCAGATTGGGGGTATGTTCCCCGCATTACTGTTCCCCGTGATGAGGTGATTCGCAGTTACACCCCGCAACTGCAAGGAGAATTACCCGCAGTTGTTCTTGAGTTTTTATCTGCGACTGACGGGGGCGAATATTCGATTAAAGAAACCTATCCCCCTGGCAAGTTTTACTTCTACGAGCGCATTTTACAAGTTCCCAGTTACGGCATTTTTAACCCGCAAACGGGAAGTCTAGAACTCTATCGTCTTGACGACAACCAACGCTATCAACTCGCATCCCCCAACGAAGATGGCCGTTTCTGGCTACCGGAAATGCAGCTTTTCTTGGGGGTTTGGTCGGGAAATCGCGAGAATCGTCAGGGGGATTGGTTGCGCTGGTGGGATGAGCAGGGAAATTTGCTGTTGTGGGCTTCTGAGCGTGTGTCCCAAGAGGAGCAACGGGCTGAAACCGAGCGCCAACGGGCTGAAAACGAGCGCCAACGAGCGGAAACCGAGCGCCAACGAGCCGAGCGATTAGCGGCTCAATTACGGGCTGCGGGGATTGAACCGGAAGGTTAGGGAGGATTTATAGTCAATCCAATTAAGTTCCGTACATTGACGCTTATTTCCTGAGTCCGCAAAAGCGGACTTTGCTATCGTTGGTTCCCCAGATTTTAATCTGTGGGCGGGCTGTTGGTTCTTATTTAGAATTACTATATAGTCAATCCATTGACCTCCTCACCGCCGTAAACGGACGGTGATTCCTAAACCTTACGATTTAAGTTTCTGCTTCACTCACATCTGCGTACACCACTAACTTTCATTAGTTATGTCCCCGTCTTACGCCATGTCCACAGACTTTTTAACCCATTACAGAGTCCCGATTCCGCCAGCCCGGCGGTACGGTGTCCAACAAAGACTGTACTTGTTGCTTGGATATTTTACTCGTGTCAGCTTTTCGACACGAAACCCGCTATATCCAATTTTCAAGGTGCTGATATCGAATAGCCTTGGTTTTCGCTTCTCGATATTGCCAATTTTACCCGAAAAATACAAAGCCGTCCTTAAAGGACGGGGTTTCAGACC
Organism: filamentous cyanobacterium ESFC-1; assembly: GCA_000380225.1. GTDB lineage: Bacteria > Cyanobacteriota > Cyanobacteriia > Cyanobacteriales > Spirulinaceae > Jaaginema. The sequence continues at coordinate 4,543,933 of KB904821.1, read as the reverse complement.
CAGGAGGTTTTGATGAAGCTCCGTACATTCAAGCTTAATGTTCTTCATCCTTTGAAAGCGGACTTTGCCCTCGTTTTAATCAGCCTCTTCCTCTTCTTTCTCTGTGAATGGTGACGGACTGAGAATAACGAGGGAATTTCCATTTAAACTACCTTGAACGATTAAGAGAGTCGGGCGTTGGTTGGGAGGGGCATCTTCTGGCAAACTTCTAAAGAGGTAGAAAAAGCCTTCATTATCGAGGAGTAATCGCCAAAAGAGTTCGTTGTCGAGGTCGTTAATTGTTGTCTTTTCATTGATATCGTTGTAGCGTTTAACATCGCCGATAATTTGAAAGCCCTCTAGGGTTTGGGGATTGGTTGAAGTGTTACCAAAGGCGAGAGTATCTTCGGGGACAATGAGGGTGATACTGGGTAATTTAGAGTCTTTTCTCGCATCTTTTTGTGCGTCGGTGATTCCTTGATTTCGTGCGAGGAAGAATAAGAGTATTAGAATCCAAAGAATGATAATTGTTTCATCCCAGAGGCTTTTTTGATAGTCGATGGGTTTGAGTTTAATGGGTTTTAAGGAATTGAGTAATAATGCGAAAAATTTATGTAATTGTAATTCAAACCAGTATTTTTTGGTCTTCTGAGATTGGGCAAGATGATTCAGATGGTTCTGGAGTTTTTGGTGTCGATCTTGTATGAGATTTTGAATATTTGTTTTGAAAAAGTTAAATATGCCAGAGATGGCGCTACTGATTTGTTGAACAAGCCAGAGGGTTAAGGGAATAGCAAGATAAATAATGACGAGGAAGAGGAAAATAGATCGCGCCATTTGTTTAAGACTTTCCTGTGTGGAAAAGCTGCCGAAAAAGACTTGTATAGGAACGAAAAGGAAGGATTGCGGCGGGAAGTTGAGGGTGGTAATTTCTAGTTGAAAAAAGCTAAAATAAGCCCAACGATATATCCAACCCGTGAAGTATAATGCACCCCCAAAAAGGGTTAGGAGTCCGGCAAATTTTTGGAATAAATTGGGGTTGTTGGGGTTAGACATAGTGCGATCGCTTATCGCTTATCATCAAAACTTTTTTCTACTCGGTATCAAGGGAAATTGCCTCGCGAATATTATCTAAGGCTTCTGTTTCTGTCTCTCTGGCTGATAAGCCACTGGGTAGTTCTGGACACCAGACAGCCTATTCTCCCGTTTCTGGGTCTAATTCAAGAATGACACGCCATTTCATGTTATCAAGAAAAACCTAGATGTGAGTTTACCTGTGGAATAAGATCGCTATATCAAAAGCCAATGTCAAAATGTTAAAATACATAACGTAGCTAGAAATCATTAAAAGTATGGAAATTGACATTTCTTTACCTGATTCGGTGTTCGCAGAAGCAGAAGTGTTAGCGGAACAGTTGGGATTGTCCCGTAGCGAACTTTATACTAGAGCGCTGCAAGTTTATTTACAAAAATATAATCGTTGCCCGATGCTCGATCGACTCAATCATGTTTACGATCGCGCTTCTTCTAAAGTCGATCCAGTGATGGCAAAAATGCAGTTTATGTCTCTCCCCCATGAGGATTGGTAATGTATCGGGGAGAGATTTGGTGGGCAAATTCACCCGATCCCGTTGGCTCATCGCCGGGTTATCGTCGTCCAGTTCTAATTGTTCAGGATGATACATTTAATCAAAGTCGTATTAGTACAGTTATTGTGGTTGTTATTACGTCCAATACATTATTAGCAGAAGCACCGGGTAATGTTTTGTTACCGCGTAATGTTTCTGGTTTGTCTAAGCAATCTGTGGTTAATGTTTCACAAATTTTGACGATTGATAAGAGTTTTTTGGGGGAGTATATCGGGTCATTATCTGAAGATTTACAAGAAGAAGTGGATGAAGGACTGCGAACAGTTTTATACCTTTGATCTGTAAAGGCTTTCAAATGCCTCAAACTGCCTTCAGCTTACCTAAATCCCAATGTTAAAATATTTACAGGGTTTACGGTAATTGTGTCTGATGAAAACCAAGCTCCAATCTTTGCTTTTGTCCTCCCTGTTGCTTTTGGGAGTCAGTAGTTGCCAAGTTCCTTCTTCCGAGTCTCAGCTAAATCCAGAAATAACCCGTGATGCTTTAGAGGTGCAGTTGTCTCCGGTGGCGGTGGAGTTCACAGAGGGAGGAACGCTGACGGGACGCTATTTAAAGGGATTGACGGCTGAAACAATCACGGTTGAGTATAACGGTCAAGAGGAATCTTTTGCGCTGGATGAGGTGGAAAATGTGCGGTTTCTGGGAGACGCAAAGCAGGGGGAAAGTGGAGAACCCCCCAGTGTGCGCGGGGATGAAGTTTTGATCGTTGAGCCGATAACGGGATTTAAAGTAAAAGATTCTCGGACAGCAGAAATTCAACGAGAGACTTTAAAACATGAACCTGACTCCAGTTTTAATCTAGCCGCAACAAAGTTGACCGTTACTCAAAGAGATAATGAAGAGGTGCGATTAGAGTTAGAAGTAAGCGGCGATTGAGATGTCAAATATAGGAAAATAACAGAAAGTGTGCCATTTGAGAGATAGAAAGGTTAATTAGAGCAATGATGAGGCGCTTGGCTATTGCTGGTTTGGCGGTGTTGATGGGACTGGGTGCGGGTGCGGTGGTGTCTCCGGTGCGGGGGGAAACAGTATTATTGGCGCAGAGTGAAGCTGATTTGAAGATAGAAGGCGATCGATTACATGAGCAGGGAATTGAGCAGTTTAATACCAGTCAGTTTCGAGAGGCGTTGCAGTCTTGGGAAGCAGCATTAAAGATTTATCAAAGAATTGGAAATAGACAGGGTGAAGCTGCTTCTTTAGGTAATTTAGGGATTGCTTACGATTCCTTGGGAGAATACCAAAAAGCGATCGCTTTCTACGATCAATCTCTCGAAATTCAACGCCAAATTGGGGACAGACAGGGTGAAGCTGGTTCTTTAAACAGTTTAGGCGTTGTTTACTATTCCTTGGGAGAATACCAACAAGCGATCGCTTTCCTCCAGCAATCTCTCGAAATTACACGCCAAATTGGGGATAGACAGGGTGAAGCTGCTTCTTTAAACGATTTAGGGAATGTTTACTATTCCTTGGGAGAATACCAACAAGCGATCGCATTCCAGCAGCAATCTCTCGAAATTAAACGCCAGATTGGGGATAGACGGGGTGAAGCTGGTTCTTTAGGTAATTTAGGGAATGCTTACTTTTCCTTGGGAGAGTACCAACAAGCGATCTCTTTCCAGCAGCAATCTCTCGAAATTACACGCCAAATTGGGGATAGAGGGGGTGACGCTAGTTCTTTAAACGGTTTAGGGAATGTTTACTATTCCTTGGGAGAATACCAAAAAGCGATCGCTTTCTACCAGCAATCTCTCGAAATTACACGCCAAATTGGGGATAGAGGGGGTGAAGCTAGTTCTTTAGGTAATTTAGGGAATGCTTACAGTTACTTGGGAGAGTACCAACAAGCGATCGCTTTCTACGATCAATCTCTCGAAATTCAACGCCAAATTGGGGATAGACGGGGTGAAGCTGCTTCTTTAGGCAGTTTAGGCAATGTTTACGATTCCTTGGGAGAGTACCAACAAGCGATCGCTTTCCACCAGCAATCTCTGGAAATTGACCGCCAAATTGGAGACAGACAGGGTGAAGCTGCTTCTTTAAACAATTTAGGTGTTGTATTCCTCAAATCGGGTCAACCCAAGGAAGCGGAAATTTTCCTTCGTCAAGGCATTCAAGTACAGGAAACGTTGCGGCAAGGTTTATCCGATAACCAGAGAATTAGTATATTTGAAACACAAAAGAATACCTATAACACCTTACAAAAAACTCTCATTGCCCTCAACCAACCCGAAGAAGCCTTAACTGTTTCAGAGTGGGGACGGACTCGCTCGTTAATCGAACAATTGAGCGTCAAACAAAATATCACTCCCAAACTTCCCACAGTTGAAGACCTGAAACAAACTGCGAAGGAACAAAACGCTACCCTAGTTGAATATGCAGTGATTTTTGATGAGTTCCAAATTGAAGGGAGAGAACAAGTTAAAGAATCCGAACTCTATATCTGGGTCATTCAACCCAATGGCAAGATTACCTTTCGTTCCACCGATCTCAAACATCTTTGGGATCGTTTTTCTCAACCCATCCCAACCCCAAACCGGACTGTAATCCAATTCCAAAACTTCTGGGAACGATACATCAACCCCTACAACCTGATTGTCATCTATTTACTCCTGCCCATTTTTGCTATAAGTGGTATTGCCTCCATCTATCCCTTCATCTACGGCAACCCCGAAAAACGCCCCTACCGCCGATCCCTTGCCTTCTCCACCCTTACCCTCATCAGCCTCACCGGACTCCTCCTCACCCTCAGCCAAAGCCGTCAAATCGTTGCCAGTCGTAGCGCAACTCCCCAATCCCAAACCCCCCAAACCCCCTTGGGTCAACTGGTTTCCCAAAGCCAAAACTCGACCACTGGACAAACCAGAGGACGCTTCAATCCCTTGGGCAAAAGCCAGCGAGGGGAAGAACACCTAAAAGAACTCCATCAAATTCTCATCGACCCCATCGCCGACCTCCTCCCCACAAACCCCGAAGCCTCCGTCATCTTCATCCCCGACCGCGACCTCTTTTTCGTCCCCTTCCCCGCCCTCATGGATGCCTCCGGGCAATACCTCATCGAGAGCCATACCATTTCCACTTCCCCCTCCATCCAACTCCTGTCCACCACTCGAAAACCCAAACCAAGCACTTTCCAAGGCGAAAACACCCTCATCATCGGCAACCCCACCATGCCGCAATATTACGACATCCGCCTAGAACGAGTGGAAAGCTTCGACCCTCTCCCCCACACCGAACGAGAAGCCGAAACCATCGCCAAACTCCTCGATAGTCGCCCCATCCTCGGTGCAGATGCCAGCGAAACCGCCATCACTCGCCAAATGCCCCGCGCCAAACTCCTGCACTTCGCCACCCACGGACTTTTAGACGGCTTCCAAGGCAGTATTGTCAACAACAACCTCGGCGCTATTGCCCTCGCTTCAGACCCCGAATACGACCCCCAAAACCCCCTCAACACTGCCAACGACGGACTCCTCACCGCCCAAGAAATCTACAATATGCAACTTTCCGCCGATCTCGCTGTCCTGAGTGCCTGCCAAACCGGACTCGGACGAGTCACCAGCGATGGCATCGTCGGCTTATCCCGCGCCTTCATCAACGCCGGTGTACCCACCGTGTTAATCTCCCTCTGGAACGTCCCTGATGCCCCCACAGCCGACCTAATGACGGAATTTTATCAAAATCTGCAAAATACTCCCGACAAGGCGCAGGCGTTGCGACAGGCAATGCTGACGATTAAAGAAACCCATCCCGAACCGAAAGACTGGGCGGGTTTTACCGTCATGGGGCAGCGTTAAACCCTCTTGCGTATGCTCAATCGCTTGCCCATTTTATGGTTTGCCCTCACCCCAACCCCTCTCCCACACCGAGAGGGGCTTATTTTCTGAGAATGGATATGGATATGGTGTCCTGACCGATTTGGCGGTTGCTATACAACCCTAAGCCAAGATTATCCGGTATTAGCTCATTCTGGCATCTTTGGGAAACTTTTTCTACGTCACGCCGCGATCGCGTCTTATCAAGCCAATAACGCTTATTTGCAACAACTTTCAACCCATCAAGGTTGTGATTTTGAGGCGATTCCCGTTGCGTCGGCTGAGGTGTGGTGGAATTGGGACAACCAACAACATCCGGTTGAGGTTACGCAACTTTGGCAAAAAGCTACTCAACTCGAACAAGAAATTGAGTTAACCCAGTTAATTCTACAAGCCAAGGGGATATCTGCACAAAAACAGCAGTTTCCCGCCTCTTTGCCCAGTTTAGCTTCTAAGGCTTGTCCCGGCAAAACGTGGCAGTATAAGCTGAATAGCGATGGCACTGCATCCCTTCAAGGATTCGGGAATACCGCCATTACTTTAAACAAGCCCCAAAACTAATCATGGCAGATTGCCCCACATTGCCCCCTCAATGCCAACTGCGTCCAGCCACCCAAGCTGATATCTGGGCGATTCGGCGGTTGGTGTTGGGGGCAAAACTCGACCCCACGCAACTACGCTGGCAACAGTTTTGGGTCGTAGAATATGGTGGGAAAATTATTGCTTGCGCTCAATTGCGGCATTTTGCCGACGCGCAGGAATTGGGCAGTTTAGTCGTCTCGAAACCTTGGCGCGATCGCGACCTGGGTACAATTTTAACGCAACATTTAAGCACTCAAGCCGCTAAACCCTTATATTTAGAATGTTTGGGGCAGAAATTGGTTAAATATTATCAAAAATTGGGTTTTGTCCCGGTGACTTATCCAGAATTGCCCCCCTCGCTACAAGGCAAATTCAAGGCTTCTGATCTAGCGCGGCGTTTTTTGGGGGTTCCCATTGAGTTTATGAAATACAGTTAAAGCCATAAACTCAAACTGATATAGCGCTACAGCAAAGCTTCGGTACACTTTGTACAAATCGTAAAAACAAGCCCTTCTCCCGTGGGAGAGGGGTTTGGGGTGAGGGCTGATGACAACTCTTATGTCCTAACCCCAAAATGTACTGCCATAGCATCCCAAGATGATGTCAAGTTACCTTAAAATCAAACAATAGAATAACGGCGATCGCGAGTCACCATGAACAGCCAAACCGCAGCAAAACCCACTTGGCCACAACGCTGGCAGCAATTTCTAGCCATCCAAAAAACCTCAGAAGTTGAAGAATCCGTTTTACTAAGGCTTTTGGTTCAAATGTTAGTCATTGTGGGGATTGTGGCCACGGATATCGCCGCCGAAACCCAAATGAGTCTATGGGCAATTCCCTTGAGTTTACTGGGAGGGGCTTGTAGCTGGTATCGACGACACAAGCGCAATATTACCATCAAGTTCGCGATCGCCATTGGGATGTTGTTGGCGTTGGGGGTGTTTTTCCAAAACTTGCTGGCTAATATGAACGATACCCGCTTGGTTTTGGCAATGCTGTTAATTCAACTGCAAATCCTCCACAGCTTTGATTTGCCCCGACGCACGGATTTGGGCTACTCGATGCTGATTGGTTTGATTTTATTAGGGGTTGCGGCTACCCTCAGCCAAACCTTAGCCTTTGCGCCGATGTTGGCGTTGTTTTTGGCTATTGGTTTACCGGTTTTAATTCTTGATTATCGCTCTCGTTTGGGTTTAGTCTTAAATTTCCCGAAAAGGCGGCAGTCTTCTGGGTCGCGGGCTACCCCAGCAGCCACCGCTTCCCGACGCTATTCTCCCTTATCCTTGCCCCGTTTGGGCTGGATGTTGGGGTTGATTGTGGCGTTGGGTTTATTGTTATTTGCCTTGATGCCGCGTTTTCCCGGTTATCAGCAGTTTACCTTTCCGGTGAGTGGGGCAGGGGAAATTGAAAACTCGACCTTTAGCCCAGAAAATCGCGGTATTTTCAATCCAGGGGTGCGCGAAGGGGGACAAACCGGGGAACAAGACGGTCTAGGCGGCGAGGGGGGCGAAAATGGCGAAGGTGAGAGCGATTTATATTATGGGTTTCGCAGTGAAATCAACCAAGGTCGCGCTTTGGGTAAACCGCCGACTCCCAAGGTATTATTACGAGTGCGATCGCAAGCGCCGGGTTTTTGGCGGATGTTGTCCTTTGACCGCTACACCGGAGAAGGTTGGGTCATTTCCCGCGACGAACAGTTACAAACCGTTGAGCGTCCGTCGTGGTCTTATCGTTTCTTTTTGCGACCTTCCTATGGAATGGGTCAACGCCAAGAGGTGATTCAGACTTATACGGTGGTTGAGTCCCTTCCCAACGTGATTCCGGCGTTATACGAACCCCATGAAATCTATTTCCCGACCAATGAAATCGGTATCGATCCCGAAGGCAGTTTGCGATCGCCCAGTGCTTTGATTCAAGATTTTACCTATACTGTTGTTTCGGAAGTCCCCTATCGCGATCGCGAGCTTTTGGACAATGCACCCACCGATTACTCAGACTCCATCCGCAATTATTATCTGCAAATTCCGCCAGAAATTAAAGAAAGAGTGCGCGATCGCGCCTTAGAATTATTAGCCGGGGCCAATCGCGAAATCACCTCTCCTTACGAAAAAGCCCTGTATCTCGCCCAAGCCCTCAAACAAAGTTATCAAATCAAAGACTTTCCCCCCTTAGCCGAAGGAGAGGATTTAGTCGAAACCTTTTTATTTGAAAATGGTGGGGGTTATCCCGATCATTTTTCCACGGTTTTGACCGTGATGTTGCGATCGCTCGATATTCCGGCCCGTTTGACCACAGGATTCGGTAGTGGTGAGTTTAATCCCTTTACGGGCTTCTATCTGGTTCGCAATACCGATGCTTATGCCCTCACCGAAGTTTTTATTCCCAACTACGGTTGGTACACCTTCGACCCCATTCCCGGCAATGAACTCATTCCCCTGTCCTTTGAAGAATCCCAAACCTTTAGCGTGTTGCGGCAGTTTTGGCATTGGGTCGCGGGTTGGCTTCCTTCCCCCGTCACCAGCTTTTTAGGCTATCTGTGGCGCATTCTCACCGGCGCGATCGCGTCGAGTTTGGGTTGGTTGTGGGCCTTAGCAATCAGCAGTTGGTTGGGGGCAATTGGGGCGGCAATTCTCTTGGTGGGAGTGGGTTTGTTGGGCTGGCTTTTATGGGTTTATGCCAAACGCTGGCGGTACACCTACCAACTGGGTCAACTCGACTCCACCGAACGCCTGTATCGTCAAATGCTCGATTTTCTGGCGACGAAAGGCTACGTCAAACACCGGGCCCAAACCCCCCTAGAATACGCCCGAAACGCCAGCGAACACTTTAACAGCGCCCAAGCCGAGATTATTACCGAAATCTCCCAGGCTTACGTTCATTGGCGTTATGGCGCACAACCGCAAAATATAGATTATCTCCAACAGCAGTTAAAATTACTGAAAAACAGCCTAAAACGTCCCCAGAAAACCCCCGTTCTCACTCGTTAGATGGTACACTCCATGAGCGATCGCGCCCCCTCCTACGACGAATTATTAGCCGAAGTGGAAACCCTCCGTCAAGAAGTCCACGACCTCAAAAAAATCCAAATAGCCTTAGAAGCCCAAGACGAGATTGTGCGATCCTTGGTAGCCACGGGACAAGCCGCCACGGGACGCTTGATGTTACGGTCGATGTTGCTGCAAATGGCTAATAGTGCCAGCAAACTCTCCCAAGCTGAAGAATGTAGCTTGTTTTTACTCAATCCCGAAGGCTTGGTCACCGAAAGTATTTTGGCCCGAGGGGCTACCATTCGCGAACAAAAAGAGAATTTAATCGGTCAAGTCCTCGATAAAGGGTTAGCCGGGTGGGTCGTGCGAAATCGCCAAACCGCTTGGGTACAAGATACCCGTCACGATGAACGCTGGATTACCTTAAAAAACCAACCCTATCACGTCGGGTCGGCTTTGTGTTTACCCCTACTACGGGGCAAACTCTTGTTAGGCTTAATGACCCTAACTCATCCCCAAACCCATCACTTTACCGCCGATGCCGTTGAATTATTAAAAATATGTACAACCTCAATGGCGTTAGTCCTAGATAATGCGCGGTTGTATGTCCAAGACAATCGCCCAAAATCCGTTAGCCCTTTGCCGACTACGCCATCAATGCCCCAACCTGACCTTATTAGCGAACCGGAATCTTTAGGAAAATTAGGTCTTTATATAATCGATGATGGTGGTAAATTTCTATATGCCAATCAAGCCTTGGCCGACATTTTTGATTATCCCTTTGCTCAATTAGCCTCGATGGAGTCTGTTTTTCAGTTAGTTGCCCCTAAAGATTATCAATTTTTTGCCGACAAACTTAATTCCTGTTTACTCGGTCATGCGGCGAATTTGAGCTTTCGTTTTAAAGGGCAAAAACGAAGGGGGGACGCGATCGCGATTGATGTGGAAGGACATCGAACTAAATTTTATGGTAAACCTGTTGTAATTGGCGTGCTACAAGCCGCTTTAAATTAATGAACGATCCTTTTGGTGCTTTTAAAAGACAGCCTTGGTTACCTTTATTTCAGGTAGCAGGGGTGGCGATCGCGATCGCAATTGTGGTTGAATTTTTACTGGTTTGGTTAGCCCAAAATATCCCCGAAGTTCGACAAGTTTTACTCATCTTGTTTTCAGGTATCTTTGCCGTTATTTTACCCGTCTTAGCGGCGGTGGGTTTTGGGGTTTTGGGGGTGTATCTTTGTCAAACTTGGCGCAGAGAACAAGTTTATCTCAATCTGGGCAGTTTGTGGGCGTTGGTGTTATGTTTGGTGGTTTGTTTATGGGTCAAGTCTTTGTTAGTGCCAGATATTTTATTGCCGTTTAACTACAACAGTTTGATCGGGGTTTTGCTCGGTGTATTTGGTAAAAGCCGCTCGGTTTGGCGCTCTTGGCGATGATTAACAATGTACAATTAACAATGTACAATTAATAATGTACAATTAACAATGTACAATTAATAATGTACAATTAACAATTATAAAATGAGTCAATTTCAGTTTGTAGCAATAACTAATAACTAATAACTAATAACTAATAACTAATAACCAATAACTAATAACAAACAACCAACAACAAACAACCAACAACAATGAAATTTACATCTCAACTGTGGCAAGAAATTGACCCAATCTATCAAGCCACCCTCGATCATCCCTTTAATTTGGAATTAGCAAAAGGCACATTAGACCCAAAACGCTTTCAGTTTTATCTGCAACAAGATTCGTTATATTTGATTGATTTTGCTAGGGCTTTGGCGTTGGTGGGAACTCGTTGCACAGAGGGCGATCGCGTGGTGGCATTTCTCGAATTTGCGAGTGGCGCAATTGTCGCCGAAAGAGAACTACATGAAGCCTATTTCGTAGAGTATAAAATTCAACCCGTCACCACCAAAGCCCCCGGTTGCTTTACTTATACTAATTTTCTCTTGGCTACAGCAGCAGTAGGACGTTACGAAGAAGCGATCGCGGCATTATTGCCCTGTTTCTGGATGTACCAAGAAATCGGTCAAAAAATTGCCCAAAGTGCCGTTGCGGACAATCCCTATCAACGCTGGATTGATACTTATGCCGGAACAGAATTTGCTGAAGTCGTCGAGAAGGCGATCGCCCTCACCGATGCAGTCGCCCTCGAAACCACCGATTCGGTGCGTCAACTGATGCAAACGGCATTTATCACCTCAGCCCGTCTAGAGTGGCTGTTTTGGGATAGTGCTTATCGCTGTGAAGCATGGCAACCGTAGAGTAGGCGCAAGTAGCAGTAATTAAACAATATTTCTAATTGAAATTTATCAATTCGATGGCGCGATCGCACAACTATTCAAGCCAAAGGGCGATCGCGATATTATTTTAATAAACAATCTCGCTTGCTCAAAAGGGTCAATATGGTACAAACACCCGCAAAGCCGGAAACCGAAACGCTACCCCTGAATTTACCGAGAACCCTAAAGCTTTACGTCACCCCAGAACAGTTTACTGCCCTAGCCGCCAGTAATCGAGAATTACAACTGGAAAGAACAGCCCAAGGAGAGTTGATCGTGAATCCACCCACAGGTTGGGAGACTGGAAAACGAAACCGCAGTATTATCGGACAACTCGATCGCTGGTATGAAGATTATCAACAGGGAGAAGCGTTTGATTGTAATACGGGATTTATTTTACCCAATGGTGCAAATCGTTCTCCCGATGCGTCTTGGGTGAGTCAAGAACGTTGGGATGCCCTCACCGACGAACAAAAAGTTACATTTCCTCAGATTTGCCCGGATTTTGTCGTGGAATTGCGTTCTGAGTCAGATACTCTAAAATCTCTACAAGCAAAAATGCAAGAGTATATGAATAATGGCGCAAGATTAGGATGGTTAATCGACCCCCAAAATCGAACTGTAGCCGTTTATCGAGTGAATTTAGAAGTTGAAATATTGTCCAATCCAGATCGGTTATTGGGGGAAGATATCTTACCCGGTTTTGTTTTAAATTTGCATCGAGTTTGGGGTTCGAGAGGCGTAGATTAGACAGAACGATGTGAAACCCAACAAGCGCCGAGACCCCCTTCGGGTTCGGTAGTTCCTTCAAGTCGGGGAACCCGCCCAACGGACTGCACTCACCGCGCCGCCGTAAGGCGCAAGGGAATGCGCGAGTAGCAAGGGAATGCGCGAGTAGCACCTGGTAGCTCGGCAAGACACCAACAACCAATAACCAAGAAAGGGCTGAAGCCCTTACTACGAACTATAAATAGCCGTGTTCTGCGAGAAACGCCAGGCTTAAATCTTCGCTTTGCTGGGGGGAATTGTGGAAATTCAGCAACTTATCCACATACTTACCTAAAATATCGCTTTCTAGGTTGACCCAACTGCCGGGGGTGAGGTTCCGCAGATTGGTTTCCTCGTAGGTATGGGGAATGACAGCGACGGAAAAAGAACGTTGATCGGCGGCGCATTCAACCACAGTTAAACTCACCCCATTTACGGCGATGCTGCCCTTGGGAACGAGATAACGGGCAATGTGTCGATCCCATTGTTCCGTGAGGGTAGGAACGGCAGTAAAGGACATTTCCCAGGCTTTTTGAGTCGGTCGAGATTCGAGGAGTTGACCCACCCCGTCTACATGACCGGAGACAAAATGGCCGCCGAGTTTACTCCCCACTCGCAAAGCGGTTTCGAGGTTGACGGGATCGCGTCCGGGTATAAGTTGACCAAGACGAGTGCGTTTGAGGGTTTCGGGGGAAGCGGTCGCCACAAAACCCTGGGCTAAAATTTTTTCAACGGTTAAACACACGCCATCTACGGCAACACTTTCGCCAATTTCTAAAGCTTCGGGTAATGAGGAGGCGTGAGGGACGGTAATCGCAAAGCGATCGCCATCTTCAGGTTGAATCTGACCGAGGGTTTCAATTAATCCGGTAAACATGGAAATCCAGAAAACAAGACAACAGCAAAATGGCAGAATAGGGAGGGAGAAAAAATGTCAGAAGGGTAGTCTTACCGACAAAATGGAGAAAGAAAGATGCGATCGCGACCGTCCAAAGTCAGGAAAGTTCTATCCTTAACTGTAATATGCGATATGTTTTTTTTTGAAAGTTATCGTTGTAACGATCCCATACTGGGGCATACTTGGAAAAGACAGTTCCTCCGTTTTGCACCCAACAGCGATCTTTGCGCGAGCTTCGATAATACCGAGAGTGTTCTAGTGGTCTAGAGATTAAGCCGATGATTGAAATGAGAGTTGCCGGAATTGCCTTAGATGCTGTAACCCGCAGCCCGATTGTGCTACTCAAAGATAGTTCCGATCGCCGCGCGTTACCGATTTATATTGGTCAGGATCAGGCAAAAGCAATTATTGGCGCGTTAGAAAGACAAAAACCGCCTCGCCCATTAACCCATGATTTGATTTACAATCTGCTCGAAACTTGGCAGATGGTGCTAGAGCGAATTATTATTCATTCTTTGCAAGATAATACATTCTATGCGGTTTTGTGTTTGCGTCAAGGAGAGGTCAAAAAAGAACTCGATTGCCGTCCGAGTGATGCGATCGCGATCGCCCTGCGAACCAATAGCCCGATTTGGGTGATGGAAGAAGTGGTAGCAGATGCCTCGATTCCTGTGGATCGGGATGCAGATGAGGAAGAACGTCAAGCTTTTCGGGATTTTATCTCGAATCTGCGCCCTGAAGACTTTATCGAACGCGGTAGCAGCAGCAACGAGTCTTAACCGTTGGGCGCTCAATCCCTGATAATTTGACTCAGGAAAGAACAGACAAGTGGCGATCGGGGACGACGATACCCCCGTTTCCCCTTCCGACTCGCGATCGCGGCTTCTTTGGCAGTTCATCTCAAATATTATGCAATATCGGCGCTTTGGTAAAACGAATTTACAACTTTCGGTATTTTCTCTAGGTACAATGCGCTGCTTGAGTTCGGCAGAAGTCGCCAGTCGTACCCTAGCCCAAGCCGTGGATTTGGGGGTTAATCACATCGAAACCGCCCAGGGTTATGGCCACAGCGAGGTTTATCTGAATCAGGGCTTGCGGGATTTGCCCCAGGAAGCGCCACTGCACATCACTACCAAGCTTCCCCCTACTCCCGACGCGGCAACCATGCAACGGGGAATCGACACTTCCCTGCAACGGTTGGGAGTAGATTACATCGATAATTTAGCCCTACACGGCGTTAATACCCCCGAACATCTGGCTTGGGTACAGCAACCCGATGGCTGTATGGCAGCGATTCGAGCCGCCGTGGAAGCGGGAAAGGTAGGATTTGTGGGCTTTTCTACCCATGCGCCCCTAGAAGTTATTTTGGCGGCAATTAATACAGATTTGTTTGATTTTGTCAACCTGCATTATTATTATTTTTGGCAGCGCAACGAAGCCGCGATCGCCTTCGCTGCCGAGAAAGACATGGGGGTGTTTATTATTTCCCCGGCAGACAAAGGCGGCCAACTGTACACCCCACCGGAAACTTTAAAACAGTTGTGTGCGCCCTTTTCGCCGTTACAATTGAATTATCGCTTTTTGTTGCGCGATCGCCGCATTACCACCCTCAGCGTCGGGGCAGCAAAGCCGGAAGAATTACACGAACCCTTGAGTTATGGGGATGATGTCGATCCCCTGAGTGAGCAAGAACAAGCGACTTTCCAGCGCCTCGAAGCCCAAGCCGAAACGAAACTTAGTCGCGATCGCTGTCGTCAATGTTATCAATGTTTGCCCTGTCCAGAAACGATTAACATTCCCGAAGTGTTGCGATTACGCAATCTCGCCGTGGCTTACGACATGAGCGATTTTGGTCAATATCGTTATCGAATGTTTGAAAATGCGGGTCATTGGTTTTGGGGTCGCAAAGGTTCTCGCTGTACCGATTGTGGCGATTGTTTGCCTCGCTGTCCCGAAAACCTCGATATTCCCGCCTTACTGCGAGATACCCACAAAAAACTCAACGGGTCGCCGCGTCGCCGTCTCTGGGGCTAAAATTTGACTTGAGAGCGAAAATTTAAAGATGATACTCTATGCAAGAATACTCGCGATCGCCTTGGGGCTTTATACTCCCATTATTTTAGCGAGCCACGCGATCGCGCAAACCTCAGACTCTACCCCCAAAACCCCAAAGTTTGACACCTGTACCCTCGACCCCGACATCCTCACCAGCGACGGCTTACCCCAATCTTCTGACTGGATCACCGCCTACACCTTCGACCCCGACACCATGACTCAGCCGAGTTTGTGGTGGGCCGCTCAACAATTCGGCCCCAACAAAATGATCGACAATTGGATTGCTTATCCCGAAGCACAACAAATCGATCTCATTATCAATCGGCAACTGTGGTCTAGTCTCAACTATATCGGACACTACAGCTTTATTCATCATTTTGGAGCCGTTGCCCGCGATTATGGCTATAATTTACGCCTATTCGACCGCCAAACCAATTGTTTAGCTGTATACACTTGCGACTACAGTACCACTCCGCCTAGCTGTGCCATCGAATTTGACCCTGTGAGGCGAGGTCGTTTTCGCTTTGAATAACTAACGATCTTGGGAATCACTTTCGACGGGCTGCGGTAACAACGCTTGAAACTCCTCTAAAGTCGCGATCGTAATTGCTTGTCGATGTAGACTTTTCAACAGGGCTGTATCCTCGATTTGATTCACCGCCTCGACAATAGTCTCTAGAACCACCTCAAAGCGCACCTCAAGTACTTCTAGTACACTCTCGCGGGCTTCTTCTGTACGTCCACGGGCGAGGGCAAAGCGTTCAATACTGGTAATATACGGCATACGATTTTCCTCCTCGAAGCGTTGGGGCTTTCGCGTCATTGGTCATTGGTCATTAGTCATTTGTAATTAACGCGATTTGCGGCTTTTTCTAAGGGCTTGAGTTTACCAAATCCAGGGCTAACGTGGCAAAGTCCGATTTCACAGACTAGAAAATAAGTGGGTTGGGGTAAGCGAATTTGGTATTACACAAAGTTCCAGAAGTGGAAAATTTGAACCAAGGCTTTAAACATCCGATATTGTCGTAGAAAGTCGCACATGAGGTACCTAGGTACCTACCAATGACAAAGAACTAATGACGAATGACAAAGCGATTTGTTGAAGTACGGTGTCGAGAAATTCATAGCCTCTTGTCCAGTTAATGTTGTCGTGGATGACGGGGAAAAAGAAGGCGATAAAGGGCTGGAAGTATAGTGAAAGGGCCTCTTTCCAGGGGTTATCGTAATCGGCTCGTTGTTGGCTCATGCCGCCTTGATTGAGGGTAGATGTTTTAGTTTTTATCACAAAAAGTGAAGCTAGACAGCAGCCATCTCAGAAAGTTGTGTAAACATCGTTAAAATTATGGGCATTCTAGTAACAAGCTCTGTACAGCAAGGGAGAATTTGGCTGTGGACGAATTCACAACATCAGTAACATCGAATGACCCGGATGCGATCGCGTCCGTTATCAATCAGGCTCTACAATCTTGGCAGGTTGAAGCGCAAGTCGCGATCGCGCCCGATTCCCTAGAAGTCACTTTGATTGCGCCGCCAGAATGTGAATCTTCTGGGGTGATTACTGCTCTTAAACAAGAGATTACAGCGTTAAGTTTAACTAATATTGTTTATCTCAGTTTAGATTGGCAGATTCAAGGGGAAACAAGCCCTCAATGGCATCAAGAAATCGAATTAAATACGACGGATTTAGTTGTACAATCTGAGGCGGAATCTCAACTAGCAACGCCGAAAAAAGGCAGATTTGGCGATCTCGCGGGGCAATTTGGCAAGCTTAAAGCTGTGGGCAAAACGGTAACGCAAGCCGGAAAAAGTGTCACTGAAACGGCATCAAGTTTAGTGGGGCAAACTAAATCCCAAGCCAGTGAAACTTTCACAAAAGCTACTACTAATGTTGGTGGTTTGGTTGAAAATACCACCACTCAAGCCCAAAACTTAATGACTGGCGCTTCGGGTCTTGTTGGCAATACTGTTGGCAATATCGCATCTCAAGCCAGTGAAACGTTGACAAAAGCTACTACTAATATTGGTGGTTTAGTTGAAAACACCACCACTCAAGCCCAAACCTTAATGACTGGCGCTTCGGGTCTTGTTGGCAATACTGTTGGCAATACCGCATCTCAAGCTCAAAACTTGATTGCTGGTGCTTCTAACATAGTTGGCGGTGCTGTTAATACGACGGGTCAAACCTTTTCAACTGTTGGTAATACTGTGGGAAATACGGCGAATAAAGCCAAAGAAAGTCTCGGACAAGCGGCTCAATTTGTAGCAGAAAGTCCTCTCCTCGAACAAATTATTAATAATGTCGATCTAGTGAAAGCGGAGGAAAAATTGGCGCGAATGCAAGCCCAACATCCAAATGAGGCTCCCGCCCAAATTTCTCGCCGCATGATGTTAGAAAAAGCCGTTTATGCCGGGGGAACGGGGTTGGCTACCAGTATTGTACCGGGGGCGATCGCGGCGTTAATTGCCGTCGATCTGGCGGCTGTGGCAGCGTTACAAGCGGAAATGGTTTATCAAATTAGCGGCGCTTACGGATTAGATTTACAAGCCTCGGAACGGAAAAGTGAGATTTTGGCGATCTTTGGTTTGGCTTTGGGAAGTGGTCATGCGGTACGGGCAGGGGTGACGTTATTACAAGCTACTCCAGTCCTGGGTGCAGCCATTGGAGCGAGTTCTAATGCGGCGATGATTTATGCGGTGGGTTATGCGGCTTGTCGTTTTTATGAGGCTAAGTTCCAGGGCGAAAGCTCAGAAAGCGCCGCGATCGCGTCGGCTCAAGTGGGAGAAGAAGTCTTAGAAGACGCGATCGCCCAAGAAACAGCAATGGATCGGGTATTAGTTCAACTGTTGCGAGCCGGTTATCCTGAAAAAACCTGGGCAGAACTTCAACCAGAACTCACCGCCGCCCACCTCAGCCCTGCGTCCTTAGAAACCCTAGAAGCCCACTTCGACTCCCCCGAACCCCTGGATACCCTTTTGGCGCAAATTAACCCGGATTTCGCTGTTTCTCTGCTGGTTCAGTGTCAGAAAATTGCCGAACTCGATGGGGTTGTGAATGCCGAAGAAGCGGCAATTTTAGAGCAGATTCGCCAAAGGTTTCAAATTAATTTAGCCGCGTTGTTAGAGTCGCAGTTGTCTTGAATTTGAGGAGATGGAAAAGGGCGCGATCGCATCGTACCTTAGATCGCCTAAATCCCCAAACGCTGATACACTTCATCTAAATTCTTGAGGTGATTCTCAGGGTTGAAGCAATCGGCAATCTCCTCAGATGATAGATATTTGTTCACCGTGGCATCTTCTTGAATGTATTTATGAAAATCGCCGTCGGGGGTGTTCCAGGCGGTGTGAGCGCATTTCTGGACGGTGGTGTAAGCGTCTTCGCGACTCATGCCTTTTTCAACGAGGGTGAGGAGTACCCGTTGGCTGAAAATCACGCCGCCGTAGACGTTCATGTTGCGTTTCATGTTTTCGGGGTAGACGAGTAGGTTTTTGACTAGCCCGGTGATGTCCCGCAGCATGAAGTGGGTGATAATGCAACTATCGGGCATAATCACCCGTTCGACGGAACTGTGGGAAATGTCTCGTTCGTGCCACAAAGCGACGTTTTCGAGGGCGGCAACGGCGTTTCCGCGCACAATCCGGGCCATTCCGGTAAGACGTTCTGAACGGATGGGGTTACGCTTGTGGGGCATGGCGGATGAGCCTTTTTGCCCTTTGGCGAAAAATTCTTCGACTTCGAGAACATCGGTGCGTTGCAGGTTGCGGATTTCGACGGCAAAGCGTTCGATGGAGGCGGCAAGAAGGGCGAGTTGTTGGATAAACTGGGCGTGGCGATCGCGTGAAATGACTTGAGTTGAAGCGGTGTCCGGTTCGAGGCCGAGTTTTTGACAGGCGATCGCCTCGATTCTAGGGTCTACATTAGCATAAGTTCCCACCGCCCCGGAAATTTTACCCACGGCAATTTCCGATCGCAAATTGACAAGGCGATCGCGATTGCGGCATACTTCAGCTAACCATCCGGCGAGTTTAAAGCCAAAGGTAATCGGTTCGGCATGGATGCCATGCGATCGCCCCACCATGACGGTATAACGGTGTTGTTGGGCTTGGTAACGAATCGCCTGGGTCAATTCCTCGACTTTCTCTAAAATTAAGTTCAGACTGGCCAGCATTTGCAACGCTAACCCGGTGTCGAGAACATCGGAACTGGTTAAACCCAGGTGAATATAACGCCCGGCATCCCCGACGTATTCGTTTACATTGGTTAGAAAGGCGATGACATCGTGACGCACTTCCGCTTCAATTTCTAACACTCTTGCCACATCAAAGTTTGCTTTGGCTTTAATCTCCTCAACGGCTTCTTTGGGGATATAGCCTAACTCTGCTTGAGCCTCGCAAACGGCGATTTCCACTTGTAGCCAGGTTTGCAATTTGAATTCATCAGTCCAGAGTTGACCCATTTCGGGCAGAGTATAGCGTTCGATCATGGCAAGGTTTTATGAGTGCTGCCGAATACAACCGTCCTATTCTACAGCGAGTGGTTGCACTTTGGGCAGTGGGCTTTCTTAGGCAGTAGGCAGTGGGCAGTGGGCAGTAGGTATTGGGCAGTAGGCAATCGTTGTGTAGGGGCTGGGTTTCCCTGCCCAATAACCAATAACCAATAACCAATAACCAATAACCAATAACCAATAACCAATAACCAATAACCAATAACCAATAACCAATAACCAATAACCAATAACCAACAACCAACAACCAACAACCAACAACCAACAACTAAAACGTTTCACCAATCGGTGTAGCGGGGAAAGTCTGATTGTATTCTTCGAGGAGTTCGTCTAATTCCTCTAGGGCTTGGTTGACATCAAGGCGTAAAGTGCCAATATCAGTCCGTTCGAGTAGGGTGAGTAAATAAGCCCGTTGTTCTTCGAGTTCTAAGACTTTGGTGCGAATTGTTGCTGCATCCATGATTGAAAAAATCCTCCTATCCTAACGCTTGCTGGTTGAGCTTTACCAATCTTAACGTAGCCACGACTTTTGAAGCCACGAAGACGAATAAGCGAGTTAGGGCTTACCGAAAATTGGTACACTGATCGATCTATGCGATCGCACTCTATTTCCATCTTTTTACTATCTTTATGCTGCGTAAAATTCGTCTTGCCAAACTTGCCCTCATTCTTGGCGGGCTGCTTACCCTGACCGGATTTACGGCTTATGCCCTCGATTATGCCACATTGAACCTTGTGGGCTTTTTCTACGGCATTCCCTTGCTGTTAGGCGGACTTGCCCTCAAAGCCTCAGAGTTGCTCCCGGTTCCCTTTAGCAAACCCACCTCCCCGGAAGTTCTCGCACTACGGGAAGAACAAGCCAGTGTAGCCCAAGCCAAGATTCGCAAAGATGTCACCCGCTACCGTTACGGCCAAGAAGCCCACCTCGACGAATCCCTCGATAAACTCGGTTTGAGTCCGAGTGACGAAGAACGTCCCATTCTCGAAGCCATCCGGGAAACCACTATCGACGGGGCTTATACCCTCATCCTTGAATTTGAATCGGAATATGTCCCCCTCGAAACCTGGAAAAACAAACAGGAAAAAATGGAAAAATACTTCGGCCCCGGTGTTCACATCACCTTCTCTCAACCCGCAGAAGACCGCATCGAAGTCGCGTTAATTAGAACCCCTGATTCTGCCGAATCGTAAATAATCCTAAAATCCGATTGGCAAAGTCAAGAATATCCTTGATAATACAGAGAAAGAATGTTCTTTAATTTTTGCAATCACTGTCTGAACGTGAGTTAAAGCAACTCGCCGATCTTAAAATAGAACCTAGGTAAATCGAACTGTGACTACTCAAAACCCTAAAACCTGGAAAGAAGCCCTGGGCGATCGCATTCCGCCTAATATGGCAGAAGAAATCGATACCTTTGAAAGCCAAATGGAATTGCGCTGTCAGGGTAAACTCGACGAAAAAGTATTT
>KB904821.1:4485518-4522837 GCA_000380225.1 filamentous cyanobacterium ESFC-1 | reverse complement strand
AACCAATAACCAATAACCAATAACCAATAACCAATAACCAATAACCAATAACCAATAACCAATAACCAACAACCAACAACCAACAACCAACAACCAACAACTAAAACGTTTCACCAATCGGTGTAGCGGGGAAAGTCTGATTGTATTCTTCGAGGAGTTCGTCTAATTCCTCTAGGGCTTGGTTGACATCAAGGCGTAAAGTGCCAATATCAGTCCGTTCGAGTAGGGTGAGTAAATAAGCCCGTTGTTCTTCGAGTTCTAAGACTTTGGTGCGAATTGTTGCTGCATCCATGATTGAAAAAATCCTCCTATCCTAACGCTTGCTGGTTGAGCTTTACCAATCTTAACGTAGCCACGACTTTTGAAGCCACGAAGACGAATAAGCGAGTTAGGGCTTACCGAAAATTGGTACACTGATCGATCTATGCGATCGCACTCTATTTCCATCTTTTTACTATCTTTATGCTGCGTAAAATTCGTCTTGCCAAACTTGCCCTCATTCTTGGCGGGCTGCTTACCCTGACCGGATTTACGGCTTATGCCCTCGATTATGCCACATTGAACCTTGTGGGCTTTTTCTACGGCATTCCCTTGCTGTTAGGCGGACTTGCCCTCAAAGCCTCAGAGTTGCTCCCGGTTCCCTTTAGCAAACCCACCTCCCCGGAAGTTCTCGCACTACGGGAAGAACAAGCCAGTGTAGCCCAAGCCAAGATTCGCAAAGATGTCACCCGCTACCGTTACGGCCAAGAAGCCCACCTCGACGAATCCCTCGATAAACTCGGTTTGAGTCCGAGTGACGAAGAACGTCCCATTCTCGAAGCCATCCGGGAAACCACTATCGACGGGGCTTATACCCTCATCCTTGAATTTGAATCGGAATATGTCCCCCTCGAAACCTGGAAAAACAAACAGGAAAAAATGGAAAAATACTTCGGCCCCGGTGTTCACATCACCTTCTCTCAACCCGCAGAAGACCGCATCGAAGTCGCGTTAATTAGAACCCCTGATTCTGCCGAATCGTAAATAATCCTAAAATCCGATTGGCAAAGTCAAGAATATCCTTGATAATACAGAGAAAGAATGTTCTTTAATTTTTGCAATCACTGTCTGAACGTGAGTTAAAGCAACTCGCCGATCTTAAAATAGAACCTAGGTAAATCGAACTGTGACTACTCAAAACCCTAAAACCTGGAAAGAAGCCCTGGGCGATCGCATTCCGCCTAATATGGCAGAAGAAATCGATACCTTTGAAAGCCAAATGGAATTGCGCTGTCAGGGTAAACTCGACGAAAAAGTATTTGCCGAATTGCGCTTGCGTCGGGGTGCTTATGGCCAGCGTTACGATAATGGCTATCGTTACGATGGCGAAAAATCCCAAGAAATCGAGTTCCCCCACAAAGAACTCACCAAAGGCCCCGAAACCAAATGGGAAGCCCCAGGGATGCAACGCATCAAGCTTCCCTATGGTGGCATGACCGCCGAACAAATGGAAGTCCTGGCCGATGTCGCTGAAGAATACTCTGATTGCATCGTCCACATCACCACCCGTCAGGACATCCAACTCCACTTCATTTCCGTTGAAGATACCCCGGATATGCACCGCCGTCTCGCTGCGGTAGGCATCACCACCCGCGAAGCCTGCGGTAACTCTGTCCGTAATGTCACCGCTTGTCCCATTGCCGGAGTCTGCCGGGATGAAGCCTTCGATGTTACCGGATACGCCAGCGAAACCGCCCAATACTTCCTCGGACACCGGGATGTCCAAGATTTTGGTCGGAAATTCAAAATTGCCTTCTCCGGTTGTCAGCAGCATCCCTGCGGCTTAACCTTCATGCACGACTTGGGACTGATTGCCAAAACCCGCGTCGTGGATGGTAAAGAGGAAAAAGGCTTTGAAATGTATGTAGGTGGCGGTTTAGGGGCTGTGCCGCACCTGGCAAAACTCTTTGATGAGTTTGTACTTCCCGAAGAACTTTTACCCCTGTCTCAAGCCATTGCGCGGGTGTATGCGCGATTGGGTGAGAAGAAAAACCGCAACAAAGCCCGGATTAAATTCCTGGTTTCCAAGTTGGGAATCGATGAATTTCGCCGCTTGGTGAAAGAAGAACGCGCTCAACTGGAAAATGACCCGGAATGGACGCAATGGTTACGGGATATCCCCAAATATGAAGAAGCTGGTTTAGCCGAACCCGCCTCTAAGGGTGAGAATATCGACCTGGGAGACGCTCAAGCTGATTTCGAGAAGTGGAAAGCGACCAATATTTACCAACAACGGCAAGCAGGTTTTGTCTGCGTGACGATTGCCTTACCGTTAGGGGATTTAACCGCCCAACAAACCCGCTATCTGGCTGATGTGGTACGCAAGTTTACCAACGACACCATTCGCACCACTGTTGAGCAAAACGTACTGATTCGCTGGATTCACGAAGCGGATTTACCTGCTCTTTATCTGGCGTTGAAAGCTATCAATCTCCACGCGGCTGGCGCACAATCGATTGTTGATATTACCGCTTGTCCCGGTACAGATACCTGTAAGTTAGGGATTGCCAGTTCTCGCGGTTTAGCCGGGGAATTGCGTCACCGTCTCACCCTCAAGGGTTTGCAATACGATGAAGCGGTACGAGATATCCGCATCAAAGTTAGTGGTTGCTTTAACTCTTGTTCCCAGCATACGGTGGCTGAAATCGGTTTCTACGGTTCGAGTCGCTTGATACAGCGCCGTCGCGTTCCCCACTTCCACCTCATCTTAGGGGGTCAGTGGAGCAATAATGCGGCGAATTACGGGCAATCTTTGGGCGTGTTACCGTCGAAGCGCATCCCAGAGGTTGTAGAATTTTTAGTGGATATGTATCTGCGCGATCGCAATCCCCACGAAAAATTCCACGAATTCGTCAACCGCGTCGGCAAAAAAGAAATCAAACAACGGGTTAAGCCCTTTACCGAAATTCCCAGCTACGAAGAAGACCGTTCCTTCTACTCCGATTGGTCCGATTCTCGCGAGTTTACCCTCGGTGATATCGGCGTGGGTGAATGTGCCGGGGAAGTGGTGACTTTGACCGACTTTGACATGGCTTCGGCAGAAAGTTTACACTTCGACGCAACCCTTTTACTCGAAGTTGGGAACGAAAACGGCAATATCGAAGAAGCGGGGCAAAAAGCCCTCGAAGCTATGGTGTCCTCGGCACGAGCCTTGTTGAAAATCCAAAACATCGACATTGCCGACGAACCCGCGATTGTGGTCAACGAGTTCCGCCGTTATTTCTACGAAACCGAGTTATTCTTCGACCCCTTCGCGAAAGGTAAGTTTGCCAGCTACTTATTCAACGCTTACGAACGTCGCACCGAACCCATGACCAAGGACTTGGCCATGCAGTTAATCGAAGAATCTCGCTTGTTCATCGAAGCGGCTCACGAATGCAATGCGCGGATGGTGCAATCGGGCATTACCGACCCCAACACCTTCAAAAACTGGCTCGCTCAACGGGAAATTCGCGTTTAGTTATCGGTGAACCCTGGTTTCTTGTCGGTTTTACCGATTAAGCGGAAATGTGACCCTAGAAATCGGGGTTCTGAATCTCAAGAATGATGTAGGGTGGGCAATGCGAACCAAATCCCAAATCTTAACGCAATCTTTTGAATAACTTTCTAGGATTACGATGGAGAAAGCAAAAGTCCATATCTAGCATTGATTTGAGTGATTTTACCCCATAAGCGGTGAATGGTGGGCGATGCCCACCCTACTTTTCTACTGAAATTTAGTAATTTTGTCCCTTAAATTGGTGATTTACCAAGGACAAAGGACAAAGAACCAAGAACAAAGGACAAAGAACAAAGGACAAATAGAGTGGAATTAGAACGTTTTTGCATTAAGTTTTTAGCCCGTCCCGAAACTCAAATCGACCCCCAAGAATCAATTTTTATTAATATCTTCCAAGAGTGGATTCGCTTGCAGAGTCTACCGGGAGTGTTGCTGGATGTGGCGGATTATCGCCATGTGCCGGAAGGGCCGGGTATTATGCTGATTACCCATGAGATTAATTATGCCCTGGATCGCGCCGATGGGGAGTTGGGTTTATATGCTCAACGGAAACGGGGTCACGGCAACAGCTTAAAAGAGCGTATTGTTGATGTAGCCAGAGCAACAGCGACTTTCGGCAAGCTACTCGAAGCAGACCAGCGTTTAGAAGGTAGTGTGAAGCTAAACGGCGGTAAATTCTACTGGATGTCTAATGACCGTTTACTCGCACCGAATACTGATGAAGCTTTTGCTGCGGTGAAACCAGAACTTGAAGCGGCGTTACAAGAACTCTATCCCAATCAAAATGTTAGCTTGTCGCGGGTCGAAAATGATGAGCGCGATCGCCTCTGCATTTTAGTAGAAACCGAAAACCCTGTCGATATTGACACTTTGGCCCAACCCGAACCGGCTGCCGTTGGTTAAAGCCAATCGGTTATGCTGAGAAAAGACTCGGATGCTTGCTACCGTCACATTCATTTTCTGGCGTTGCTGCAAATCAGAAAATAATACGGTAGTACGCATCTCGCTCTTTCATGCCCAGCGCGATTTTTGCCGCGATTTGAGATAACAAACAACAGTGGAACTTTCCTGTAAAAGTGAATATGTCCTTTTAGCTTTAATTGAGCTAACCCTCACTTATAAAAGTAACGAGCCGTTGCAAATCAAGCAAATTGCAGCCCGCCAAAATATCCCTGAACGCTACCTCGAACAACTCCTTGCGTCTTTACGGCGCTGTGGTTTAGTCAAAAGCCAACGGGGGCCAAAAGGGGGTTATCTGTTAGCCCGCGAACCCCAAAATATCACTTTACTTGAAATTGTCGGTTGTATCGAAGGGGTTGAAACCAACTCAGCGAACGAGCAATGTAGCGACCCGAAAACCGCCGAATGTGCTGCAATTCAAGAGATTTGGGAAGAAGCCCGTCAAGCCGCTAATGGGGTTTTAGCGAGTTATAGTTTGCAAGATTTGGTTAAAAAACGAGATGAGAAGGGACATCCTAATCTCATGTATTATATATAACGCCCCGGTTTGATACTAAAGGGAGCGAATAACGCGACAAGGATTTCCCACGGCTAAAACATCCTCTGGAATATCTTTAGTGACGACACTCCCCGCACCAATTACCGATCGCGCTCCAATCTGTACCCCCGGACAAATCATAACTCCACCTCCGATCCACACTTCATCCCCAATCGTGACGGGTTTGCCAAATTCCAGGCCGCTGCGGCGTTCGGCGGCAGTCAGGGGGTGCGCTGCGGTGTAGATGTGGACGGCGGGACCGAAAAGAACATCAGACCCAATTGTAACAGGTGCAACATCCAAAATGACGCAATTGAAGTTGAAATAAACGCGATCGCCCAGGGTAATATTTGTGCCATAATCGCAGTAAAATGGCGGTTCTAGCCAAAGGTTAGCCCCTGCTGCGGGGATTAATTCTTTGAGGATGCGATCCCGCAGGGATCCGCTTCGCGGCCCGCGTTCGGCTTTTTGGTCTTCGGTGGTATTATTCAGAGCTTGAAACAGCAATCGAGCGTGACGGCGTTCGGCACAAAGTTGCGTATCCAGGGGATTGTATAATTCACCCCGTAGCATTCGTTCTTTTTGACTACTCATTGAAATAACTAGATTATATACGACTTAAAAACACGCGATCGCCTTTTTCTTTTAACACTTTTGCCCCTCTTCAATTATCCTCCAATCCCCAATCCTTCATACAAATCTTGTAAACAAAACTCTAACGAAACCGACACCAGAGAAATCAAGTCTTCTGGATCGTTATATTCAGTAAACAGCCATTGATTGCTTGCCGTTTTCGTAAACTGTTCCAGGTGTAAGCGATATTGGTCTATTAATAAATACTCTTGTAATGTCGGTACAGTTCGATAAGCCGCAAACTTATCGCCGCGATCGAAAGCTTTAGTAGAATTAGACAAAACTTCAGCGATTAAAACGGGATTTGTAATCGTATCATTCTGTCCTGATTGACGCTGTAACGGACGAGAAGCGACCATGACATCAGGATAAGTGTGCATCCGAGTTTCGGGAATCCACAGCCTTTGATCGGCAATAAAAATACTGTAGGATTGCCCTTTTAAACCGAGTCTTAATATCGCATTCAAAATACTGGCAATTTCGTTATGTTCTGGCGTTCCCCCCGTCATGGGAATAATTGCTCCATCAATATATTCATGGCGAATGTCAGCGTTAATTTCTATCTCGAAATATTCTTTTAAACTATAATATTTTTGTTCTTGGGTTGGTGTTGTCATAATATTTTTATTGTGAGGACTAAGAACCCCGGTTTCTTATCTGTTTACCCGCTCTAATTTAATTTAAAACCAGAAACCGGGGTTCTGTAATACTGATTAAAATCCCCCTCAAAAACACGAAATTACACCTCTTTCTTCCAAGACTTTTGCCACTCGTAAAATTAACGATTCGTTGTAAGGTGCGGCAATAATTTGGACTCCCAACGGTAAAGAATTGGGCAGTTTAACCGGAACCGAAAGTACAGGTAAACCAATAAAAGAAAGGGGTTGCGTATATAAGCCTAAATTGGGACGAACTAATATTTCTTGATTGTCAATCACCATCGTTTGTTGTCCTAATTTGGGGGCAACACAGGGGGTAGTGGGGGCGATGATAATATCAACATCTTGGAAAACTTCGCGAACGCGATCGCGATACCATTGCCGAAAACGTTGAGCTTGAATGTACCAAGATGAGGGCATAAATGCCCCAGCTAAAAAGCGATCGCAGGTGGCAGGATCGAAATCCATTGGGCGCGATCGCAAACTTTCTAAATGTAAATTTGCCCCCTCTGAAGCGGTAATTAAATAAGCCGCAGCCCTCGCTCTTGCCGCTTCTGGTATGGTAATTTCTTGGCTTACATTCAGGGTTTCAGCTACTTTTTGAACCGCCGTAAATACTGCTTCTTTTCCTCCTTTACAAAAGTAATCCCCTGCAACTGCCATTCGCAACCCTTCTAACCCTTTATCCAGTTGGGGGACGCAAAGTTCAATCGGGCGAGAACTGCATACGGGATCGCGTTTGTCAACCCCCTGCAAGATATCAAAAATCGTGGCTATATCGCGGAGCGATCGCGCAAACGGCCCCGCATGGTCTAAACTCGAAGAAAATAGATACACCCCCGCCCTAGAAATGCGCCCATAGGTTGGTTTTAGCCCGAATACGCCACACAACGCCGCCGGAACCCGAATCGAGCCATTTGTATCCGAACCGAGGGTCAGGGGGACTAAACCCGCCGCCACCGCCGCCGCCGAACCCCCCGAAGAACCACCCGCAACCCGCGTGGTATCGTGGGGGTTAGGGGTTGCGCCGTAATGGGCATTTTCGGTTACAAAACCGTAGGCGTATTCATCCATATTGAGCGCCCCTACCAGAATTGCCCCGGCTTCTTTTAACTTTTGAACGGCGGTAGCATCTTGGGTTGCAGGGGGATTTTCGGCACTAATAATTGAGCCTGCAATGGTGGTTACTCCAGCAATATCATAAAGGTTTTTTACGGCAAAAGGAACCCCTGCTAATGCGCCGGGGTTTTGTCCTTGGGCGATTGTTTCGTCAATAGAAGCAGCTTGTTGTAAAGCACTCTCGGCAGTGATTGTGGTAAAACAGTTTAAGTCTGAGTTACGAGCATTAATATCATCTAAGCATTGGGTAATAACGGTTTTGGCGCTAATTTCTTGCTGGCGGACTAAAGACGCGATCGCAACCGCATCCATTGTTTTATAATTTATATTCATTCCAATTCATTTCCCTACATTCATGCTTAACTCTGTGAGTCCGTGAAAGCGGACTTTGCTCTCATTGGTTCCCTAGATTTTAATCTGCGGGCGGGCTGTCGGTTTTATTTAGAATTACTATATATTCATGGTTCAAAAGTGGGTGCGGGTTCTATGGTTTCATCCAGGGGAAATTCCGTTACTTTTTGAGCAATCACCGCCATGCGTTCGAGATTTTCTATCACCCCTGGCAGACATTCATCGGGAATCGGTAAATCGATTAACTTTGCCATCTGCTCGACATATTGCTCGTAATTTATTGCGTCTTCGCTCATGCTTTTACCCCAGTTTTTTAAAACGTATAGAACCCCGGTTTCTTATTTGCTTAAACAGTAAAATTGAAATTTGAAGCCAGAAACCGGGGTTCTAAGGCTTCACGAACTAAACAGATTTGATATCATTAATTAATGCTGCCAAACGCAACAACTCCGACTCTGGCATTAATGGCGATACAGGGAGATAAAGAATCTGGTCTAAAATATGTTTTGCAACCGGACAATCTGCCATTGCTCGCAAAGAAGTTGCCCCTTGAGTCGCATCAAACCCATTCTCCCTCAGTTCTACCATTAAAGTAGCAGGATTCTCAGTCGCGATCGCCACCAACCAAAAAGAATGATTTTTCGCCGCTTTCCCTGGAATCATAACCGCCGAATCTAAGTAATTTAAAAACTTTTGAGCCGTTTCTGTCCGTATCTTGCCATCCCATCCCGATTGCAAGCGACGACGCAATAAAGCTATCATTGGCGTAGGCGGACGATAACGCAGCTTGGGTAATAACTCCCCGGCTGAAAACCCACGGGCTAAAGAAGCAATGGCGCGATCGCGATCCACTCCCATCTGTTTTAAAATAAACAATAACTTATCATAAAGCCACGGTTGCGACACCCAATTTAAGCCCAAATACTTCAGCAACCGCTTACCATACCAAAACCGAGTTTTAACCTCATATTCCGCCTCAATTGCCGCCATTTTCCCCCTCAAACTCTCATCCCGCACCCGCACCACAGCCCCACCCAACGCCGTCGCAGACTTAATCGGGCCAAAACTAAACAAACTCACATCAGCCCCAGAATGCCCCAAATAAGCCCCTCCCGCAAACCCTTGAGCGCAATCTTCCACCAACATTATCCCCCGTTGCTGACAAATAGCAGCATAAGCCTCTAAAGGGACAATTGAGCCGAATAAATGAGCAATCACGCACAAGCAAGTTTTATCGTTAATTTTCGCCTCAAAATCCTGTAAATCCGGCGCTAAAGTCTCAAAATCTACATCGACTCCCACCGGAATCAAACCATGTGCCGCCACAATTGCAAACATATTCTCAATATTGACCCCACTCATCAACACCTGCGACTCTGGGGGAAGCTGTAGGGCTTGCAGCAACAAATCAAAACTCGTCCGCACCGACAGCGCCATCAACACCTCCTCCCCCCAAAACCCGCGAATCGCCTCCACCTCCCTTTCTCGGTGGCAGAATGACCCACAAAAGCCCAATCCAGCCATCAAATCCCCTAGACTGATATCCAAACGCAAACGCGGATAAGTTTTCCCCTTCAACCTCGAAACCCACATTTTAAAACCCTCCTTCCCCTACAATTAAATCAACGCCAATCCCTAAACCCAATGGACAACCGACTCAGCCAACAAATTAACTTTATTCTCGAAATAGATAAACTCAAAAACATCTTACGCCAAAACAAAATTGCCGATAATTCCCGACAAGAAAACACCGCCGAACATTCCTGGCATATTGCCATGATGGCCATCACCTTTGCTGAGTATGCACCCCCCGAAACCAACCTACTCCGCGCCATCCAAATGTTACTGATTCACGACATCGTAGAAATCGACGCAGGCGATGTTTTCTGTTACGACGAAACCGCCAATCAAGGCAAACACGAAAGAGAAATGCAAGCCGCCTCTCGCCTGTTTGGACTCCTTCCCGACGACCAAAGTAAACCCCTTTTACAACTGTGGCTAGAATTTGAAGAAACCGCCACCCCCACCGCCAAATATGCCGCCGCATTAGACCGTTTACAACCCCTCTTTCTCAACCAACAAACCCAAGGCGGCACTTGGGTCAAACACGGCATTAAACGCAGTCAAGTCCTTCAGCGTGTCGCCCCCATTCAAGAAGGTGCGCCGCCCCTTTGGTCAGCCGTCCAAGAAATTCTTGAAACTTGTATCGAAGCGGGTTATTTAAAAGCCGCATAATCCCTCACCTCAAAACCCCGGTTTTTTGAAAAAACTGGGGTTTTATCTTGCTCTCAAGTCTTTTTTATTATATTTTAAAATGCTTGTATCAAAATACATATTTTGTTTCTTACGCCTATGTAGTATTTAAAATATTGAATAAAAAATCAAAAATTGTAGGGTGCGTTAACGAAGTGTAACGCACCGACTTAATACTCAAAGATAAACTCTATATTCATCATCGTAATATTCAATTAAAAATCGAGGAGAAGTCTCTTTTTAACCTCCCTTGATAGAATAGATTTGGGTCAAAGTAGGATTCGTTATAATGCACTCTACTACGAAATCTATAAATCATCATAATTCCGAATCAGAACCTCTTTAACTTTACCCCGCTTTGACTTATTACTATTAATATTCCGCTTGGCATCAATCCGACTCACGACATAATCCTGATAAGCCGTATCAAAAAACTCAGAATCCGAATTACTCAACATCAACTTTGCCCCCCTTTCATCTAGCAATTGGTAAAAATCCCGTAACCGCAACTGCTCCTCATCCCCAAATACCTGACGGGCATAACTGGTGAAATTAGCCGTCTCGCTCACCGGGCGATAAGGCGGGTCAAAATATACAAAAGTTTCCTTATCGACTACCGTTTTACAAACCTCAAAATCTCCCGGCAATATTTGAGTTCGTTGAAGTAAACTCGAAACTGCCTTGAGATTTTCAGCATCGCAAATCCGGGGATTTTTATACCGTCCCATCGGTACATTAAACTCCCCCTTGCGATTGACGCGAAACAAACCATTAAAACAAGTACGATTCAGGAATAGGAGTTGGGCAGTACGGTCAATCCAGGCCGGAGAATAGTGATTAAAATCTATTTTATTACGTTGAATGTTAAAGCGCGATCGCGCCCCATAAAAATATTCCTTTCTCGCCGTGTCCGACAATCCCCAATAATAGCCCTGTATCTCCTCTAACAACGCAATCAAAGCCGCCACATCTTGCTGAATCACCCGATACGCCATTACCAACTCCGGGTTAATATCCGCAATCGCAAACTCATCGATTGCATACCGTTGCGCCACATAAAAAAATAACGCCCCACTGCCGATAAATGGCTCGACATAACGTTTAATTTTTCCCGCTTTCAAAGCTTGGGGTAAATACCCTTCAATTTGCGGTAATAACTGTCCCTTACCCCCTGCCCACTTCAAAAACGGTTTTGCTTTCAATCTGCCCATCCCCACAGTATCCAAAACGAAGCAATCATAGCAGATGCTCAATCCCCCACCACAGCCCACAATCTGCCAAAACAGCAAAACTCCCCCCCAATAAAGCCCCACTTCAGGCGATTTTGCTAGACTAAAAGCCAACGGGTTGTTTCAATCCAGTCATAATAACTGCTAGTTCACCAAAACTCTATGCCTCCAAGCACGCTACTTTTAACCAAAGAACTACCCACACTACAATACACCGCCACCCCCGAACGCTTTGATATTACCTGGGAAGCGCCCTTATCTACCCTCCTGGGCTTAGGACGAGCCGCCGGAGCCGATTTTGTCGAATTTTTCCTCGAACGAACCAACTACATTAGCTGTTTAGCCGAAGAAGATGCCATTACCAGCATCTCACCGCGACTATCCACCGGGGCAGGAGTGCGCGTGTTTCGGGGCAAAGCTGATTGTTACGTCAGCACCAACGACCTGACATTTAATGGTCTCAAAGCCGCTCTCGAAAAAGGTTTATCCATTCTCGGCTTAAACTTGCCCAGTCCGAATAATCACATTCCTGAAATCTATCTGGAATTGATGCGAGACTACGCCACCGCCAAAGCCAAAGAAGGCTGGCTCGCAGAATGCAGCAATATGCAAGAAATGAGCGACGTATTGCTCGCCGCCAACAGCGAACTCAACCGAAAAGCCTCTCACGTCCAATCGCGACGGGCCGCTTACTTCCGCGATTGGCAAGAAGTCCTCGTAGCTGCCAGTGACGGTACATTTGCCAGAGATATTCGTTTGACCCAATCAGTGGGTTATAACTTATTGTGTGCCGACGGTCAGCATCGCAGTTCCATCGGCAAACGAGACGGCAACACCAGCGACCCAGATTTCTTGCGGGATTGGGATTATGAAACCATTGCCGCCGAAGTCGCTGAAAGTGCCGGAGTCATGCTGTATGCCGATTATGTCGAATCGGGCAATTATCCCATTATCATGGCCAATCACTTCGGCGGCGTAATCTTCCACGAAGCCTGCGGTCACCTCCTCGAAACCACCCAAATCGAGCGTCAAACGACCCCCTTCCTAGAGAAAAAAGGCGAAAAAATCGCTCACGAAAACCTCACCGCATGGGATGAGGGACGCAGCGAAGACGCTTTTGGGTCAGTGGACATGGATGACGAAGGAATGCCCACCCAACGCACCCTCCTGATTGAAAACGGCATCCTCAAAAACTTCATTTCCGACCGCACAGGTTCAGTGCGTACCGGACACCCCCGCACCGGCAGCGGCCGCCGTCAGAGTTACGCTTATGCGGCAGCTTCGCGGATGCGGAATACTTACATCGCACCGGGAGACTACAGCGTTGAGGACTTATTCGCTTCGGTAGATAAGGGGATTTACTGCAAGAAAATGGGCGGCGGTAGTGTTGGCCCCACAGGTGAGTTTAACTTTGGCGTAGACGAAGCGTATCTCATTGAAAACGGCAAAATCACCAAACCCCTCAAAGGCGCAATCCTCATCGGAGAAGCCAAGGAAATTATGAATAAGATTTCCATGTGTTCAAATGATTTGGGCTTGGCTCCGGGCTTCTGTGGTTCGGTGAGTGGCAGCATTTACGTTACTGTCGGTCAGCCGCATCTCAAGGTTGATTCAATTACCGTCGGTGGCCGCTAGGTTCAAGTGTAGTGCCGTGACACAGCTAAAATGAAGCTTTAGGTAGGGTGACGAAGCGCGAAGCGTAACGCACCGAAATGTCGGCATTTTAGGTTTTGGCTATCGCACAACTTAAGCTGTGTCGCGACAGTAGGGTGTCGTTAGCAAAGCGTAACGCACCGAAATAGTGGCATGACACACATACAAGCGGTGGGTTACGGCGGATTTCTAGATTGCTGTCATA
Organism: filamentous cyanobacterium ESFC-1; assembly: GCA_000380225.1. GTDB lineage: Bacteria > Cyanobacteriota > Cyanobacteriia > Cyanobacteriales > Spirulinaceae > Jaaginema. The sequence goes on along the minus strand of KB904821.1, from coordinate 4,509,699 downwards.
GCTTAGGTTTTAGCCGCCTAACCCACCCTACAATTACAACTTTTCATAATTCATCATTCAGCATTCATCATTCATCATTCATCGAAAATGGTTCAAGTTAAAGACCTCGCAAGTTACGCTGGCGATATTGCCAAAGAAATCGGCATTAAAAAATACGATATTTATGGTTCAGCCGTGGATTCGACGAGCGTCGAAGTAGATACCGGAGAACCCAAACAAGTCAAAGCTTCCAACCGTTCGAGTGTGATTGTACGGGTGTGGAACGAAAAAGACATGATGGGGGTCACGACGACGACGGATATTAATCCCCAAGGGATTGAATTAGCCCTGAAAACGGCGCACGAAGCCAGTTATTTTGGTGCGAAAGAGAATATACCCGATTTTAGCCCTCATGCAACCGCAGACACGGCCAAAGTGCCTTGGACGACTGCCCCACAAGCGCCGGTTTCCGATTTGATTGATAAGTTGGTGGTGGCCGAAAAAGAGTTACTGAATGCCCACCCCGCGATCGCATCAGTTCCCTATAATGGATTATCACAACGGGATATTGACCGTTTTTATCTCAACAGCGACGGCGCAATGCGTCACGAAGCTTGCTCTTATGCCAGCGTCTATCTGTACAGCAAAACCGAGCAAGAAGGCAAAAAGCCCCGTAGTGCAGGCAGTTACAAGGTTAGCGAAAGTTTAGAAAAACTAGATATCGCTGATTGCATCCAAGAAGCAGGTGAAAAAACAGTCAGCCACCTCAATTACCAAAAAATCAAATCTGGTAAATATCGGGCTGTTTTCTCAGCAGAAGCTTTCTTGAGTTTATTGGGGGCATTTTCTAACTTATTCAACGCCCAACGTATCCTCGACAAACAAAGTTTATCCACTCCCGAATCCCTAGGAACAGAAATCGCTTCTCCCTTACTTTCGGTATGTGACGATGCCCTTCACCCGCAAAATGTTGGCGGGGAAACCTTCGACGGAGAAGGTACTCCTACCCGTCGCATTCCCTTAATTACCGAAGGCGTTTTAAGCAATTTTCTCCACAGTTCGGGAACGGCAAAACGCATGAATACTGAACCCACAGGTCATGCCAATATTGGCGCAAAGGTCAGCATTAGTCCTCATTTCTTCCATGTTTTTGCCGGGAAACCCGCCGAACAGGAATACTCCCTTGATGATGCCGAAAATGTCATTTTAATTGATGATTTGAGTGCGCTTCATGCGGGGGTAAATTCTCTACAAGGCTCTTTCTCTCTGCCGTTTGATGGTTGGTTAGTCAATAAAGGCGAGAAAATGAGTGTTGATTCGGCGACGATTGCCGGGGATTATTTAGACTTGCTGAAGTCGATTATTTATGTAGAAAAAGAAGTAGAGTTAACGCCGGGTGGGATTTCACCTCGCGTTTGGGTGGATGATTTGTCTGTGACTGGGGAATAGTTTTTATTTCAGTACAAGCTAAAAACCCCGGTTTTTTCAAAAAACCGGGGTTTTGATTTCCAACCCAGTCTATCCCATTAACCCGCCCATTTTAAAATCCTCCGGCTAACACGGCAAAGTCCGCCTTCGCGGACTAGAAAATAAAAGAGTCCTCAACTTGTGTAAGGGTGAGGTTTCCTCACCCAATTTTAACCAGGGGAAGTTACGATTAGTACCGTTGTCGCACCCAAAATTGACAAAGTATTAACGTTAAATTGGGCGGGGAAACCCCGCCCCTACAGGGGTGATTGATAAAGCTTCAATAAGATTAACTTGTCGCAATTCACTAATAACCAATCATATTTTGGAAAAACGTTCTCCTTAACTGTTGATAACTGATTATGGTTTTTGCTCAAATCAAAACAGTACAACCAGGGCTGCATTCTCAGGTTGTTTTATATATGCTAGAGAGCTTTGGTGCGACAGTACAAGTTAGTAGCGCACAGCCGCCAGATGCTTTGATTGTGCAACTGTGGACAAATGTAATTAATAAACTCAATAATACGGGGGATTGGATTGGAATCGATTTAAAATATCAGTCTGAAACTGCCCCAAATCTTTATCAATTTACTCATTCAATTTTGCCGACAAGTCCCGGAGATTTCCAGTTTACTTATCGCGTCGGTTTAAAAGAAAATCGGCAAAATTGGCTCTGGGCGGGTAGTTTTCAAGAAAATGGTACTTTGAGGGTTGAGTCGCCTTCGGATGCCATGAGTTGGACGCAGGGGGCGAGTTATGTAGAGTTTTTGCCGGGGGTGTATGTAGGGAATTTTATTGCCGCGTCCCAGGCGGAAAGTCTGGGATTTGATGCGGTTTTGAATTTGGCGGCAGAATTTCCCTTATCATTTACGTCGCAATCAAATATTAGTTACAAACATATTCAATTATTAGATGGGGCGGTGAATGTAATTCCTGATGCGGCGATACAGGAGTCGATTGATTGGCTTAATTTACAACTTGAAGCGGGGAGAAAAGTTTTAATTAATTGTCGGGCTGGAATTGGTCGTAGTGGTTCGATGAGTGTGGCCTATTGTTATTATAAAAATAGTAATTGGAGTTATGAACAAACTTTAGATTATATGTGGGAGAAAAAGGCGGATATTTACCCTCATCGTAATTTACAAGAAAGTTTAGCGCGGTTGTTTCCTCGATAAAATCAAGAGTGAGGATTAAGAACCCCGGTTTCTAGCTTAAAACTGTAACTTGACTGTATAAGCAGGTAAGAAACCGGGGTTGTAGAAAGGCAAAACCCCAGTTTTTAAGAAATACCAGGGTTGTCAAAGTTTAACTCACAGAAGCGGTCGATTGACTCCCTTGCGGTGTATCTTCTTCTGGGGGTAAACCCATCACCTGACGGTACATTTTAGTGTATTCGCGGGCGGATTTTTCCCAACTAAAATCTTTTTGCATTCCCCGCTTTTGTAACTCCCGCCATTGCCCTTTGAAGCGGAAACCTTCGATGGCTTTTACCATACAAGTGTAGAAGTCAATGGGTTCGTAGCGGTCGAAACAGTAGCCCGTTCCCACATTGGCTTCTGGGTCATAATAGGAAACGGTGTCTACTAAACCCCCGGTACGGCGGACAATGGGAACACAACCGTAACGCATGGCTAACATTTGGCTAATACCGCAAGGTTCAAAGCGAGAGGGCATCAGGAATGTGTCACAACCGGCGTAAACACGACGAGACAAGGCATCGCTGTATAACAGTTGTACCGCCATGCGTCCGGGATAGCGGGAAGCCATTTGCCAAAGTTGGGTTTCGTAGTAGCGATCGCCCGTTCCCAAGATGATAATCTGGGAATCAGTATAGGACAAAAAGCGGTCGATGGTTTGTAATAACAAATCAATGCCTTTCTGCTCAACCAATCGCGTTACAATCCCCATTAAAAGTGCGCCTTTGTTCACTTCTAAACCGACTTCTTCTTGGAGTATAATTTTATTCACACTCCGCTTTTCTAGGGTATCCACCGTAAAGTTCTGCTCTAGATATTTATCAGTTTCGGGGTTATAACTGTCAATATCAATGCCGTTGACAATACCGCGCAATTTACTACTAATAAAAGACAGCAAACCTTCAAGGGTTTCGCCATAATCGGCGGTTTGAATTTGTTGAGCATAAGTCGGTGAAACCGTATTCACCAAATTGGCAAACTGTACTGCCGCGGCCATGGTATTGTGACCCTGCATATACCAAGGACACCAAGTCATTTGCTGTAATCGCCAACGCCAAGGCCCTTGATAAGCGAGGTTGTGAATGGTGAAAATTGTGGCAATATCAGGAGATTGGTGCATCCAGACGGGAATCATACCGGTATGCCAGTCATGGCAGTGCATAATTTCAGGTTTCCAGCCATTCCAAGCAAATTCCGCCGCCGCGTTTGCAAACAAGGTAAAGCGCCAATCTTCATCATCCCCACCGTAAATAGACCGTCCAGAAAAGGCGAGATGGCCAAATAAATACAGGGGAACATCTGTTCCAGGTAAAACGGTTTCGTACACGGCAAAATGTTCAAACATGGCATCCCCCCACCAAATTGGCTCTTTGGGAACGTCCATTTTGTCGGGCAGAAAGCCATAATAGGGCATGAAGATGCGGACATCATGGCCCATTTTGCGTAAGACTTGGGGTAACGACCCCACCACATCGCCCATTCCTCCAACTTTGGCTAAAGGCGCGGCTTCAGCAGCAACAAATAATATTCGCGTCATGCTCGTCTGTTTTGGTAATTTTGGTTCGTCGGGTTGTAAAGCAGTTTGACATACTCACCGCCCTAAAAGAAACTCAAAGCTTGGGAACAAACAACAAACAACCAACAACCAACAACAGGCGTACCCGTCCCTTGTAAAACAAACGTTTCCCTGAGATGCGATTAACGATTAATTTGGGCAAAAATCTCGTCTAAAATCGCCTTTGCTCCCTTTTGCTTCAGATTTTCAGCTAAATCGAGGCCGAGCTTTTCCGGGTCGCTGCTGCTGCCTGTGACGGTATCTTTGATTAAAGTTTTGCCGTCTAAACTGGCCACCATTCCGGTTAAAGTCAGGGTTTCCCCATCGATGCTGGTATTCACGCCAATAGGCACTTGACAACCCCCTTCGAGTTCCCGCAGGAATGCGCGTTCAGCGAGGGTGCGTTGATAAGTGGGTTGGTGTTCGATGGCTTTGAGTAAGGCCAGGATATCTGCATCCCCTTCGCGACATTCGATGCCTAATGCCCCTTGACCGACGGCGTGGAGGGAGATTTCAGGCGGGATGACTTGATGAATGCGATCGCCCATTCCCAACCGTTGCAGCCCCGCGACGGCTAAAATAATCGCGTCGTAATCTCCTGCATCCAGTTTTGCTAAACGGGTGTTGAGATTGCCGCGAATATCTTTAAATTCTAGATGGGGGAAATGATAGCGCAGTTGCGCCAAACGCCGGAGGGAAGACGTACCAATAATTGCCCCTTCGGGTAAAGTGTCGATTTGATGTTCTTTGAACTTTTCGCCAACCACCAAAGCATCGGCGGGATCGACTCGTTCGGTGACACAGCCCAACATCAAACCTTCGGGCAAATTCGTCGGTAAATCCTTGAGGGAGTGAACGGCAAAGTCGGCGATATTGTTGAGCATTCCGACTTCGAGTTCTTTGGTAAACAAGCCCTTGTCGCCAATTTTAGAAAGGGCGACATCGAGAATATTATCGCCCTGGGTACTCATGGTTTCCACTTCAAACTGGCGATCGGGAAAATGCTGTTGTAGGCGATCGCGCACCCAATGAGTTTGCACTAAAGCTAATTCACTTTTGCGGGACGCAATACGCACAGTCCGAGCGGGATTAGAAACAGTTGATGTCATAACAGTCTTTTTAAGATTTGAGCAGCGAGTTGGTGCTTTCTGCCCTAAAAATATAGTCACTCGATCTAGAGTATCTTAGTCCCGACCCCGCGATCGCACTACATCGGGCCAACCACAACAAATAGTTACATTCAATCGGCTTGATAATGATACCTGGCTTGCAGAAAATACACCTGCTGACCCGTTACTTTATAAACCAAGCGATGTTCTAAATCAATCCGTCGCGACCCAGTATCCGAGGCAATGTATTTGAGGGGTTCGGGTTTGCCGAGTCCCGTGAAAGGGTCGCCATTTAACACATCGGCAACCAGATCGAGTATCTTATTCGCTTTCTTAGGGTCTTGGCGATACCACCAGCGCAAATCTTCTTTGAACTCAGGACTGAAAACAGGGGCGTGAAGTACCCAACGCCAACGCTTTACTTTTGGCGTGAGCTTCGGTGTTTCACTGACAATTGCCTCGCTGGATTTCGAGAGCGAAGCAGATTTGGTGCGCTGGTTGGAGCAAGCTAACGGTGGTACAAATGACCAATGACCAATGACAAAGGACTATTTAAGCCGTTGGTTGGAGCAAGCTAACGGTGGTACAAATGACCAATGACCAATGACAAAGGACTAATGATAAATAACCCTCGCCCCCTTGCCGAAGCGATCGCCCTTTTGGTATAGTTGGTATCTGTGCAAGTACGGCGGCATAGCCAAGTGGTAAGGCAGGGGTCTGCAAAATCCTTATCCCCAGTTCGAATCTGGGTGCCGCCTTCAAATCAATCTCGCAAACTCGAAGCGAGAATCAACAGTCCCACAACAGCACAAATACTGCCTGCAATGTAAGAATTGAGGCGGTCATCTTGCTGCACTTCGAGGGTCAGGCGATCCGGATTGAGAATAAAGGTATTAATTTCGGTGGCGATCGCGACTTTCGGTTGGCGATCGCCACTGTAGTAAGGCGTAAAGGGCATTTCAGTATTATTCACCACCAAAACCACCCGATACATCGTATTAGAACGCTCTAGGCGATCGCCCGGAATTTCGGTGGGTTGTTCAATGACAATCGCTTGTTCTAATTCGGTGGTCGCAAAGGTTTGATTATTAATATTAAGCCAAGATTGACGGCGAATTTCACAGCGATCTCGGATGCGATCGCATTCTAGGGTGGTGACCTGACCCAACCACAACGCCAGAACACCACCCGCCGCCAGAAAAGCGCTACCCGTCAGAAATAATCCTTTATAGGCCAAAGTTAATCCAATAATCCCACTAAACGACCATCCCCCGCGATCGCCTCACCGATAACATAAGCATCGATATTTTGGCTTTGAAACCAATTTAAAGCCATTTCTACCGCATTGGGAGTAACAAGGATTGCAAAACCAATCCCCATGTTAAACGTTGTCAACATATCCGCCGCCGCCACATTCCCCGTCTGGGACAACCACTCAAACACCGGGGGAATTGTCCAACTGTCCCGATGAATCTGAATCGACTGATTTTGACTTAAACACCGGGGCAAATTTTCCGGCAAACCGCCCCCGGTAATATGGGCCATGCCGTGAATTTCGATCCCCGACTGCAACGCCCCCAAAATCGGCTGTACATAAATCTGTGTCGGCGTTAGAAAAACCTCCCCTAAAGACTTCCCTTCAAAAATCGGGGGGCAATCTTGCCAACTTAACCCCTGAGTTTCCACAATTTTTCGTACCAAACTGTAGCCATTACTGTGAACCCCTTGACTGGCTAACCCAATCACCACATCCCCCACTTGCACTTGGGAACCATCGAGCATTTTTTGTTTTTCCACAATCCCCACACAAAACCCGGCCACATCATATTCCCCTGCGCCGTAAAATCCCGGCATTTCCGCCGTTTCCCCCCCCAAAAGAGCGCAGTTGCTTTGCTGACAACCCTCTGCTACGCCAGCAACCACTTCTGCGAGTTGTTGGGGTTCAAGTTTCCCGGTGGCCAGATAATCGAGGAAAAACAACGGTTCTGCCCCACAAGTGAGAATATCATTAACACACATCGCCACCAAGTCAATGCCGATACTGTCGTGACGACCGAGGGCGTGGGCAATCTTGAGTTTTGTGCCGACTCCATCGGTTCCCGAAACCAAAACCGGTTCTTGGTAACCACTCGGCAGTTGAAAACAACCCCCAAACCCCCCCAAACCGCCCAAAACTTCGGGACGGTAGGTACTTTGAACGCTTTGGCGGATTTGATTGACAAAAGCTTGGCCCGCCGCAATATCTACCCCTGCGGATCGATAATCCATAAAAAAAAATAATACTTAGGTGATGACAAAAATTTATATTTGTGGTATGCAAAACCGGATTTTGACTCCCAACCCAGAGCAGTGAAATATTAAGTTTTTCTAAAAAAAAGTAAAGAAAAATTAAAATTATCTCGGCTCAGACGAACTCAGCATGAGACTTTGGCTGATTGGCCTAGGGGCAAGGATTCACCAAATTACCGCAAAAAAAGCAAAAAAAACGATCCCCTTCGCAAAAGTTTATGTTAGTCTGTTTCAGTTCAGATTATTACTGCAAACTCGTATCGAGTTCGCATAAGCCTATGGCTGATAAGTCAACTCGATTTCGTTCTTGGAGTTTCTCAATAACCATAATGAATCAGAAACGTTTGAGTCGCCTTACTCTTTCTGCGATCGCGACAGCAGCAACCCTTCCTCTCTGTCTGGGACTTGCACCGACAGCGACGCAAGCACAAGCGACCCAAAATCAAGGACTCCCTCAAGGCAATGTTACCGCCCCCAACCTCGCTCCCGAAACCACCGCTTCCCCAGAATTTGCCCAAACCCAGAATTTAGTTGCCCAAATTTACTCCCATCTTTGGGGAGAAGAACCCGCCGTCACCCTCTACATTCGCGGTATTCCGGTACTCACCTTCATCAATCCCGAAACCCCCATTGCTCGCTCCAAAAGTCGTGGTTTCATCGCACCCCCGCCTCAAGACCAACCCGTCGATCTCAGTGCGAATCCTGCCCTAGAAGAATCGAATCAAAGCAATAACCCCAACTATGACCCCGAATGGCGTGCCACCAAAGTTGCCGCCCGCCTCAATTACCTCAGCCAAAATGACCTCGATGCCAACAGCATCACCGTCGGTTGGAACGAAGACCTCAACGCCTATCTCATCCGCGTGGGAGATGAACCCCTCGTCACCATCGACAATCGCACGATTTTACCCGACACCACCCGGAACCTCACCCACGATGCCCTGCAAGCCACTAACCGCTTGCGCCGCTTACTCGGTGCAGCACAACCTTTAGACATCAACCAAATTGCAGTGCGTCCTGAGTTTAATACTGCCCCTGTGGTTCAAACTCAAGCGGTCATTGGTCAGCAACGGGGAACCGCTTCTTGGTACGGGCCGGGTTTCCACGGTCGCCTCAGTGCCAGTGGCGAACGCTTTAACCAAAACGCCATGACTGCCGCCCACCGGACATTACCCTTCGGTACAAAAGTGCGAGTGACTAATCTGAACAACGGTCAATCAACGATCGTCCGCATTAACGATCGCGGCCCCTTTTCGGGAGGACGAGTGATCGACTTATCCGCCGCCGCCGCCCGCAAAATTGGCATGATGCGCTCTGGGGTTGCTCCGGTTCAATTGGAAATTCTCGGAAGATAAACCGAGGAGTCATGGGTCATTGGTCTTATTGCAACCGCCTGAGCAGTTAGGACAATAAATCTCTGCCTAAAAAATAAGCCCCTCTCCCGTGGGAGAGGGGTTGGGGTGAGGGCAAGCCCCACTACGTCCTAACAGTTCTGCTTCCTGCCATATATTTTGAATGGCGTTCTTAACTTTTCGATAAAATGACGGCCGATCTTCAGTCCACCCAAAGCGAACAGGACTGGAATCCCAACCGAAACACCCAAGGTTAAAATTTAATCTCCTTCGGTTCTAGGGTTTGAAGCCTTGGGTGGATTGTTCGGTGCTAACGGTATTAAACAACAAGGGGGTTTTGGTGCGACTCTTAGAAACCATCGCGGGCTTGCGGACCGCATTAAGTGAAATGGGTGCAGGTCAAACAATTGGCCTGGTTCCGACCATGGGGGCATTGCATCTGGGTCATCAAAGTTTAATCAAACGGGCGATCGCGGAAAATGATGCTGTTGTGGTGAGTATTTTCGTCAATCCCTTGCAATTTAGCCCCCACGAAGACTTAGACCGCTATCCCCGCGATGTAGAGCGAGATTACCAACTTTGTGCGAATTTGGGAGTCAAAGCCATTTTTGCTCCAACTCCCCAAGAAATGGGCATCGATCCTTATGCTCTGGCGGTTAATCTAGAAACCAGTTTAGTCATTCCCCCGAAAATGATGATGACGGGGTTGTGTGGGGCATTTCGCAAGGGGCATTTTGAAGGGGTAGCGACGATTGTCACCAAGTTACTCAATATTGTGCAACCAACGCGGGCTTACTTTGGGCAAAAAGACGCGCAACAGTTAGCCATTATTCGCCGTTTGGTCAAAGACTTGAATCTTCCCGTCGAGATTCGCAGTTGTCCGATTGTGCGAGAAGCGTCAGGATTAGCCCTGAGTTCTCGCAATCAGTATTTAACGCCCCTAGAACAAAAGCAAGCTTTGGTATTATCTCGCAGTTTACAAGCGGCAAAAGTGACGTTTCAGGAAGGGGAGCGATCGCGAGAAACCCTCATGGCGATCGCGAATGCGGAACTGGCCAAAGTCCCCGAAGTCTCTGTTCAATACCTCGAACTGGTCGATCCCGATACCCTCGAACCCCTCCATCGCATCGAAACCGCAGGACTCCTCGCGATCGCGGCCTTTGTGGGCAAAACTCGCCTGATTGATAACGTCATTTTACGCCAACGGCAGCCGATTATCGCCATTGATGGCCCCGCAGGTGCAGGAAAATCCACCGTAACCCGTCGCGTAGCTGAAGCCCTCAACCTGACTTACCTCGACACCGGAGCCATGTATCGCGCCATTACTTGGTTAGTGATGCGATCGCGAATTCCCCTCGATGACGAAGTGGGAATCGCGGAGTTAGTCGAATCGGCTCACATCGAATTTCGTCGCACCCCCACCCAAACCCGCGTTTATATTAATAACAATGATGTGACCGAGGCGATTCGCACAACAGAAGTCACGGCGAATGTATCGGCGATCGCCCGTTTGGCCGCAGTACGGCGCGTTTTGGTAAGACAACAACAGCTTTGGGGCGAAAAAGGCGGTATTGTCGCCGAAGGCCGCGATATTGGTACAAATGTCTTCCCCGATGCTGAGTGCAAAATCTATCTCACCGCTTCGGTTTCCGAACGAGCGCGTCGTCGCTTACCGGATTTACACGCTCAAGGCCAAACCGACATTGATTTAGCCGAACTAGAGCGAGATATTCAACAACGGGATTATAGCGATAGTACCCGCGCGATCGCGCCTTTGCGTCAAGCCTCCGACGCGATCGAAGTGGTGACGGATAATTTAACCATCGAGGAAGTCACCCAACGCATTCTTCAGGTGTATCAGAAGGCTTTATCCCAAAGCTTTTAACAATACCTCTCCCATCCCCTGACAACCCACCGCCTTCATGTTCGGTGACATAATATCCCCGGTGCGGTAGCCTTGGTCGAGAACCGCCATCACCGCCTTTTCAATCTGAGTCGCGGCTTCCGGTTCATCCAAGCCATAGCGTAACATCATCGCCGCGCTGAGGACTTGGGCTAGGGGGTTGGCTTTGTCTTGTCCGGCAATATCGGGGGCTGAACCGTGGACGGGTTCAAATACGCCGGGTTTGTCTGCCCCTAAACTGGCAGAGGGTAACATACCAATGCTACCGGTTAGCATGGCGGCAGCATCAGAAAGAATATCGCCAAACAAATTTCCTGTCAGGATGGTATCAAATTGTTTGGGAGCGCGAACCAACTGCATCGCGGCGTTGTCTACATAAAGGTGGGATAGTTCCACATCGCTATATTCTGCACTGATTTGAACCACGCGATCGCGCCATAATTGCGACACATCCAGCACATTCGCTTTGTCTACCGAACAGAGTTTTTTACCCCGTTTGCAAGCAATCTCAAAACCCACCTTGGCAATGCGATCGATTTCACCTTCGCTATAAGCCATGGTGTTGACTCCCCGTTTTTCCCCGGTTTCCGTCTCGAAAATGCCCTTGGGCTGACCGAAATACACCCCTCCGGTTAATTCCCGCACCACCATAATATCTACGCCTTCTACCACCTCTCGCTTGAGGCTAGAAGCATCAATCAGTTGCGGTAGAATCGTCGCCGGACGCAGATTCGCAAATAACTCCAAACCCGATCGCAACCCCAATAATCCGGTTTCCGGTCGTTGCGATCGCGGGCTATTATCCCATTTATAACCCCCAATGGCCGCCAACAACACCGCATCACTCTGACGACAATCGTCTAGGGTTTCCGGGGGAAGCGGGTTTCCGGTTGCGTCAATGGCTGCACCACCGATGGGAACTTCGCTAAAGTGAAACTGGAGATCGTGAGTCGGCGCGATCGCCTTGAGGACTTGCACCGTGACGGCCATGATTTCCGGGCCAATGCCATCACCAGGAAGAAGGGTAATACGGTACTCGCGAACCATAAACTGCGATTTACTCCTAAAATAACGCTCAAAAAAATTGCCCGTGGTCAGCCTGCTAAGGCTTGTCTTCGTAGCTTTCTATCATACCGTTCGTCGTCAGCCTTTTAGGGCTTTTCTTGGTCGCTTTTGATCAACCAACCCATCCCATACCCTATAGAGAAGTAGCACATCTCACTCATCAACAGCAATGACTGAAACCATCAACCTCAAATCCCTTTCCCTCGAAAACATTACCCCAGAAGCCTTTGCCCCCTACGGTCAAATCATTACCCCCGATGAAGACGGTAAACCTTTTGACGAAAAAGATGCCCAACTCGACCTAAGTCAAGGCACACCGAGATTTTATATTATGCGACTGCGCGATCGCGAGCGACAATTCGCTGATATTGCCCGCCATCAGCAGTGTACCCAGTGTTTAGGCGCATTAGGCGGCCAAGAGTGGTTTTTGGCAGTTGCGCCCCCTTCTGAAGCCTCTGAGGTGGATTTAGAGAGTTTACGGGCGTTTCGTATTCCAGGGAACTGTTTTATCAAGCTACATAAGGGAACTTGGCACGCGGGGCCTTATTTTGATGCCCCTGTAGTCGATTTCTATAACCTAGAGTTGAGCAATACCAACGAAGTCGATCGCGAGGTTTATGATTTCAAACAGCAATCTAGCATCATGTTTCAAATGATTGACTGACAAAAACGGGGAACGTTGGTTCAATAATTTACTGGCTTTTTGTTATTAGTCTTTGGTCATTTGTTCTGATTTTGACCGGGGATTCCAGAGTAGTGCCATGACACAGCTAAAAGTGTGCGATAGACTTTTGGTCTGTTTTCCAATTGAAGCCAGTTTCGAGGGTTTTCTAAAGCCCTATTTAAGGTGTGTCGCGCCACTACGCAAAAACTCCAAAGATGGGATGTTGCGAGTGCGTCGCTAAAACGTAAATTTGGACGGGGAAACCCCGCCCCTACGAATAGCTTGATAATGGGGACAAAACCTCAACTTGTCACAAATGACGAACAACCAACAACCAACAACCAATAACCAACAACCAAAACCTTACCCTTGAAGGCTTTGAAGTTGCCACACGCGAGGAATACAAACCGGAGTTTGCCACAAAGACTGTCGCAGCATTGCCCAAATCTGAATCAACCACTGTCGGGCGGCGGCGGTAGATTGCCCGCGATAACGACACAGTAGCCCACCGCCTTGCGTTTGCGTGATGCCCACCTTTGCTGCTTCTGAAGGGGTGCATTGGCGCAGTTGAGCGATGATTTCCGGCTCAATTTGGGGGCTAAAACAAATCAAAGTCGCGATCGCGGGGTTTTGAGCCAAACCGTTCTCACTGTGCCAGATGCGCTCATTTCCGGGCAACCAGAGGCGATCGATCCACAGGGGTTGCTGGTTTTGCCAGACTTCGAGATTTTGCCCAAATGCCCCCCCGATAAAGGTTTCGCCCCTCGCACTACGTCCTAAACGCACGATATCCCAGGCGATTAAACTGGCAGTGGGCGCGAGATCGATGCGGGTATGTTGGCGATATTGAGCGTTATTGAAAACAATGGTTTCTTGGGGTAGCCATTCTAAGACGGCGCGATCGCCCAAGGTCATTTTAATCTTTTGCTCGGCTTCTAAACCATTGCTGCGATAGACTTTAGTCGCGGCTACGGTGGTCATCAGGGCGCGACTGCCCCGATCGAGGTTAATCTGTTGAGAGAGGCGATCGCCCCCCACCATCCCCCCGGCGGTATGCAGACTAACGCTGTGGCAAACTGCCGGATTTTCGGGATAAAAGGGACGCTGAATTTTGAGGGGGGCTTTGGCATAAGTGCGATACATTTGGGTGCGATCGCCCTGGGGACGAAACGCCAGATCGAGACTACCCTGCCAATGGGAGGTTGTTTCAGTCATCAACACCTAGGATTCACGTTTTTCCGGTAGTTTACTGGTTTTTTGTTATTGGTTGTTGGTTATTGGTTATTGGTTATTGGTTATTGGTTATTGGTTGTTGGTTGTTGGTTGTTGGTTGTTGGTTGTTGGTTGTTGGTTGTTGGTTGTTGGTTATTGGTTATTAGTGACAAGTTAAGGTTTGGGTTGAATTGTCAAGTTTCTCGTAGGGGCGGGGAAACCCGGTCCAAGACACGCGTTTTAGCGACACGATGGTAACATCCTCTCGTCCTAACCCTAAAGTTGAGATGGGGCTTGAGACCTGTTCCCCGATACACAGATTTAGGACTCTCTTGACATGAGGATTTTGGGCTTAACTTGTCACCAATGACCAAAGACAAATGACTAATGACTAACGACTAACAACTAACTCCTCTTTTTCGGGTTCGGCTTTTGTGGCTAAAAACTCAGCCAATTGTTGCTCAATTTCCACTTTCACCACTTCGCGATATTCTAGGAAATGCTCGATTTGGGCGCAAACGCCTAAATAACTGCCAATACCGCCCCGATTGTAGCGATACATATTCCAGAGATATTTCCAGAAAGAAAAGCGCGTTTCACGGACAAGCCCTTGTCGCCAGCAAATGACTAAAAAGGCTTTAACATTGTTCCAATCAAATGGTTTGGGGGCGCGTTTCTGGCGGGGTTTATTCCGATAGGCTTCTCCTAAAATGCGGTAATGGCGATAAGTGCGATCGAGGAATTTTTGGGGGTCATAAAGTTGCCAAAAACCATCGAGATATTCCTGGGCAATTTGTTCGAGAGGACGGGTAGGAACAAAGTTCATTAAAGTGGTTTGGTTGATGTTGGCACTTTGTCCGCGCAGGCGACCTTCTTTTTCTAAACGATGCCATAATGCGGTATCGGGGAGGGCTTGCAGCATACTGTAAATGGCGGTGGGAATGGTGGTTTTTTCGACGAATTGCACAATGCGATCGCCCGCACCGGATTTTTCCCCATCAAAGCCAATAATAAATCCAGCCATCACGCGCAATCCCGAACTAATAATTTTATGAACAGAATCGCTGAGGGGATCGCGGGTATTTTGGTACTTTTTCGTAACAGTTAAACTGTCTTCGTCTGGTGTTTCTAGCCCTAAGAAAACTGCCCCAAAATTAGCAGCCACCATCAAATCCATTAACTCTTGGTCGTTCGCTAAATCGACTGAGGCTTCGGTACTCAAGGGGAAGGGAAAGCCTTTTTCTTCCATCCAAGGAACTAAGGCTTTGAGTAATAATTTGACGTTACGTTTGTTGCCGATAAAGTTATCATCAACGAGGAAAATACTACGCCGCCAACCGAGGTTATAAAGGGCTTCTAATTCTGCAATTAATTGTTCTGGCGTTTTGGTGCGGGGCTTGCGACCATAGAGGACAATAATATCGCAAAATTCGCATTGAAACGGACAGCCTCGCGAAAACTGAACGGACATTTCTGAGTAAGCATCCAGTTTTAATAAGTCAAAACGAGGGATCGGAGTTTGCGAGACATCTGGCTTTTCAGGGGCGCGAAAAACGCCGTTGGGTTCGCCTTTTTCGAGGGCTTCGGCAAATAAGGGTAATGTAATTTCCCCTTCATCCAAGACCAGATAATCTGCACCGACGGCTTGAACTTCTTGGGAAAGGGCTGTTGCGTAAGGCCCCCCTACGGCGACTTTTTTGCCGCGTTTCTTGGCTTCTTGGACTTGGGCAAGTAAATCTTCTTTTTGGACAATCATACCCGAAAGAATGACAACTTCAGCCCAGTCCCAATCGGCTTCTGAAATGGATTCGATATTGCGGTCAACTAAGCGAAATTCCCAGGTTTGGGGTAAGATTGCAGCAACGGTAATTAAACCGAGAGGGGGAAGCATCGCCTTGCGGCCAATCAATTCTAAGGTTTTTTCAAAAGACCAAAAACTTTGAGGAAACAAGGGATAAATTAATAAAGAGCGCATACCGCTAAAACCTATGTTTAAATTTTGACCAATCTTAACTGAATTTTGGCAAGATGTGTTCTTTTTAGCACAAAAACCCAAGACTGATGATCTTACGGCGATCGCGATGTGATGGCTAAACCACCGAATTGATCCGCTATACCAGCATGAAGGGTAATGGTCAGGATCGGGCGATCGCCCTTATGCTTGATTGTTTAGTTCTATAGTAATATTAATTTTCCCACTTTCTACGACTGTCTCATGTTATCTCGATTGTCCCGTGAATGACGGCTTAAATTTTCGGATTTTTATTTCGTTGCCACTACCGCTAAATTCCAACACCAGCGTTTCATACCGGGAAGATTTTTGAAGGCGCGATCGCACCCTTCCAAGAAATTATAACTAGGTTGTAGGCGGCTATGTTCGAGGATGATTTTCTTCCAGTAGCGTTCTTGATTAGGATTCACTCTTTCGAGAAAATAAAACTGAAGAAATATCCACAATGTTGCCAACCAAAAAGTATCCCAAGTCACCTCAGTAAATAAATTTTCGGCAAACTGGGTGATTTCAATTTCTAAGGGTTCTTCGTCATCCGTGCGGACGCTACTGGCAAGATAGCGATAAACATTAATAACCGGATTGTGAATTAACGGATCCCAAAAACATACCTTTCCCCCTGGTTTCACGACGCGGTGCATCTCCTGTAAGGCGATTTTGGGATTGGGAAGATGATGTAATAAATTAGCTGCATAGACAATATCAAAACTATTATCGGCGAAATCTAAAGCCATAGCATTCGCCGTATAGCCTGCGATTTCAACGTTATTTTTTGCAGCCAAAGCCTTAGCGACTTCTACCATTTTCGGGGAATAATCCGCCGCGACACATTGCGCCCCCTGCAAGGCAAAATAAACGCTGTTTTCCCCCGCACCACAACCGAGATCGAGAAGACGACAATCTTTGACATCGCCTAAATGTTGCCGAATAAAGCGGTTTTCTGGGGCGGTACAGACTTCAAAATAATCTCGCACGGCAATCCCATCGGGGTCGATGGCCGCGGCCCAGCGATCGTGAAAATCGCGTTCTCTGGCAAAAATTTCTTTGGTGATGTCAGGCATTTTTGTCCTTGGTCATTTGTCCTTTGTCCTTGGTCATTTGTCCTTGGTCATTTGTCCTTGGTCATTTGTCCTTTGTCTTTAGTTGAATTGACCACCAATAACCAATAACCAACAACTAATAACCAATAACTAATAACCAATAACCAACAACTGAAGCGAGTCCAACTCACCCCAGTTGCTAATTTAAGGCAAAGAACCTAAGACTTGACAAACTCCAAACCTTGGTCTTCGGCATAACGACCCATAAAGCGCATAAAGCGTTCCCACTCGTCTTCGCTTTTCATAATCAGTATTGCTTCGAGGGCGCGGGCTTGGCCGTTGACGAATACGCCCTTGACTTCGCGGGTGATGATTTCGCCTTCTTCATCGACCATATACATCCCGGTGATTTCTTCGCTGGAGTCGTTTCCTAAAACTTTGGGGTCGTCAAACCGGAAGGTTGCTGTACCGCCGTTGCCACTCCGCGATCGCGTCAAACGGATATCAGGGATAATATCCTCAGCTATCCCTCTAGCAAATTCAATTCGCGCCATAACTAATTTTTGATGTAAGGTTTTCTTAGAATGCGATTATTCAACCATCTTCTCACAGAGATTTTGTCTATAAACAATTAATCTCGAATCAACGGCGTTGAGACAAAGCTTGGTAACGATACCAAAACACCAGAAAGGTTAGAAATAACAACCCCATCAACCCCGCCACCGGATTGCCATCAACCCCTGTAATCCAAGGAGAGACGCGATCGCGCAGGGTGATGACCTGACCCACATTGAGGATATAGTAGCCCCACACCAAGCCCCCATGTAAGCCGATACAAATCCCTAACCGACCGTGGCGCGATCGCTGGGCCCAAATCAAAGTTAACCCCAACAACATCAACCCCGGAAACTGCGGAAACGTGCGGATAATCTCTCCCAAGGGCTTGAGAAAGTGCAAAATGGCAAAAGTGACCCCATTGACCCATAACGTCGTTTTAGGGGCATAATCGCGCTTGAGTTCGTCGTGGAGCCAACCGCGAAACACCAACTCCTCAGCGAAACCTACTCCCAAGCCACTGAGTAACCCTTCTAAGGCGATACGCGGTAAATTTGACCGCCCTTGCCATTCCACCCAGCCCAACGCCCCCATCAAGGCAAATAACACCATCACCGCCCCTACTCCCACGCTTAACCCTGTAAGCAGATCGATGCCGTTAGCAGCACTCCAGCGCAAGCCGTAGCGCCGCAGCAGGTGGGGTTGGCGGTACACTAAGCGCCCCCAGAGATTCACCCACAGCAAGAAGATGATAAATAATGCCCCCATGGTGGCGATTGTGGTGGCGTTGGGGTCATCTTGGAAAATGAGTAACAAGGGGATGGCAGCCGGGGCCCAAAGTAACAGTAAACTCAAAACGAAAATACCCAGTCGCAGAGGTACTGGGTAAGTTGAAATCGCGCTGAGTTTAGATGACCAAGCGTTCAAGAATTACTCGTCCGGCTCGATGGTACTGGTTAAGCCGTGATTTTTCAGGGTTTCGCAGTAAAATTCTGCGTGTTCTAAGGCGCAAGTAATGACTAAAGCTACGCCGCTATTGTGGGCTTCCATCATAATGTTGACGGCTTGGGGTTGGGTGATACCAGCCACGGTTTTCATTATGGTTTGGACGACATATTCCATGGAATTAAAGTCGTCGTTGTGGAGTAACACCCGATAGCGGGGAGCGTGTTTACGAACAGTCGAAGTTGAACTGGAAGGCTTCGTGAGAATTTCAGTCGCCATTCGATTCCTCCTTGACGATAGGGTAAGTTGTACAAATGCTGCTAAATTTTGACAATCTTCGGAGAGTCAGATTTTGACAACTCCCCGCCATAAACGGTCGGGGATTCTCGCGTCACAGGGAGACTCTAGCCGGAGTATATACTCCGGCCCCGAAATCTTTACCCTCGACGAGCGTTGATACGGCCTGCCCGACCGCATTTAATCCTCGTTCTTTTACCACTTGAGCCGCCGCTACATCCCTGTCGGTAGTGTAGCCACAAGCTTTACAGTGGTGAACTCGTTGAGATAGGGACTTCTTGCCGCAGTTGGTTCCGCAGTTAGGACAAATCTGACTTGTCCCGTTTGCGTTGACCTTGGCGAAATACACGCCACGCTTCCAACAAACATAGCCCAAGATATTTAGAAATGAACCCCAAGCCGCATCGAGACAAGCTTTCCTTAAAGCTGACCGTCCTAATGCTTCGAGATTCAAGTCTTCTGCAAATATCATACCCACTCCATCACAGAGTTGATGAGCCAGTTTGAAGAAGAAATCCTTGCGACAGTTGTGTATCTTTTCGTGCAGTAGCCCAATTTGGCGCTTGACTCTCAACCACCGTCTTGAACCTTTGGTCTTGTTTTTCAGTCTCCGTTGCAGCAATCCAAGCTGGCCTTCAGATTCCTTGAAAAACTTGTGTCCTTTGACAAATTGGTTCTCGCTGGTAGCGATGAAACTGTTTAACCCTAAGTCAACCCCAATGGCATAGCCGTGAGGTATAACGTCAGGAACGTCTACGTCGCATTGGATTGAAACCGAGACGTAGTAGCCACTGGCTTTCTTGATGACTCGTATCTGTTTACAAATAAAGCCATCGGGAATATCTCTGGAGTTGTGAAACTCAACTTTCCCAATTTTGGGAAGGTCAATCGTATTCCCCTTCACCGCATCCGGTTTAACTTGTGGAAACACAAATGACCGCATCTGTTTCTTAAAACGCGGAAACCCAAATCCTCTATCCCACATATTCACAAACGCTGCTTCTAACTGTTTCAGAGTTTGTTGCAGAACTTGAGATTGAGGGAGTTTAAGGTTTGGGTTGGTTCGTTTAGCCGCCGTCAGGGATTTACACTGACTGGCATAAGTTGGGCGTTTTGCATCAGGAGGGATGATGTACTCCGACCGAAGTGAACACCGGTCTATCAAACACTTGCGGGAGTTTACCCAATCCTTCCTTTCTCTCAGTGCATAGTTATAAACCGAACGACAAACTGAAAGCCACTCATCAATGGCGGCGGCTTGTAGGGGCGTTAATTTCAGTTTATACTGATACGAAAGGTTCAGCATTCTACGAAACGCAAGTGAGTTTCTTAATCATAACACAATTAATGAAAAGCCGCCCTAAAGGGACAGGGAACCTTAGACCCAAAATTTTTGGTAATATTACTCAACATTCTATAGTAATTCTTAAGATTTGGGGCCAATCCCTTGAAATTTTCAGTTAGATCGCAGCGAGGTTAATAATGCCGCAACCGACGCGATCGCCTGCATTGCCTGTGGGTTGTCCGTAGTCGTCGGCTTGAGCGTGAAGAATAACGCTGCGATTCGCGATCGCGTGTTTTCCTTGCTCTAAACTCAAGCCTTCAATCATCAAGTCCATCATGCCCATACCGTCTTCATTAATCTCAATATTGCCTAAATCCCCGGCGTGGGCATTCTCAAAGCCATCTTTGGGGAGATAGCCATGTTTGACATTTTCGGGGTTAAAATGCCCTTTCGCGGCTTTGCCGTTATTGGCACAATTCCCCATTTTATGGATATGGAAAGCATGAGTTCCCGTAGGCGCATTATCTAAAATTACGGCCACTTCTAAACCCGTTTCGAGTTCTGTAAATACCGCTTCTCCCAAAACTTCAGACGGATCGGCGGTACTTTTAACAATCGCTTTCGCTGAAGATAGCGCCATCATCGGAACGGCTGCGGGTTGCTCTAATTCTGATGCGATCGCCACTTCAACTCCTAGAGATTTGATTTCGCTGGCGTAACTATGCGGGATATAAATCGTCAACACCAAAAGCAGGCTGACGACCCAGTAAATCGCCCCAAAGCACCAAGATTTAAACATCATTTAATTTATTTATGTTAACCGTTATCTGCCATTTTACTGAAAGTTGGGCGATTGGCGATCGCCATTGAGTCGCAAGCCCTTGATAGAATCGCGATTTTAGCTGTCAATATTCTGCTGATTTCGCAGTAAATTCTCTGTCATCATCGCTAACTTTGCCAAATAGCCCTCCAAATCCTCTGCTTTTTGGTGATACTCTTGTTTGCGTAATAAAGCTGCCCTCGCTAAATCCTCGCGATCGCGTTTGAGGGCTTCCTTAGCTACATTTTGCCAAGTTTCCTGTTCGGTTAAAGCCGCTTTATAACGGGGGTGAACATCATCCCAAACCACCTTAATATCAGCCAAAGCAGCGCTCAAAGTTTGCTGCGCGTTTTTAGTATCTGTACCTGCAATTGCTTCTTGTATCGGTTCGTACCATTGCTCTGTTTTAATATGGCGTAAAACCGGAGCAAAATCGAGAATTTGATTGCTCTGATTAATGCCGATTTTGCACCAAGCCGCAAAATGTTCGCAGTTATTAAACAATAAATTGTACTTGCGCTCTCCCAAGCGACTTTCGGCTCGACTCACCACCACATCCGCAACAAAACTATGAGGATATTGTCGTAGAAAAATCGGATTTCCTTGCGTAAAAGTTTCCCAAGTAGTACGCTGAACTTCGGCGGTTTCCAGCTTGCGATAATGAATCACACTGCCATCGCCGCAATCAATGCCGTGATGCTCGTAAACGCCCTCCAAATCGAAAAATTTACGATAAACATAAATCTGATCGCCGCGTGCCATAAACCATTGATAATGAATAATTAATTGTTAACAGTTATCATAATTCGTCTTCGTCTCCTTAGAGATTAAACTGAGTCAGTCGGCGCTCTAACCCCCCATTAAAATCCTGTTTCCGGTATTCGCTTGAAAGCATTAACCAACAACCCTAGCAGAAACAATACTTAACTTTTTAGGGCTGAAATGCTTTTGACATATAGCTTTGACTTTTTATTTAAAAGTCTACCTCTGGCTGAATGTTCGATCGTCTTTCTGGGGAAAAACCAATCCTGTCCCCAGGGAAACATCAAGAACAAAAAAGCAGTAAATTATTGCAAAAGCGTTCCTCTTGGGTGCTAATAACAAACCATCCCCAAAAAATAATCTACTCCGAAGCACAATCCAGTTTAAACTGAAAGGCAAGCTTTGATTTGGGGAACACATTGTGGTTTACCTTTCCAAAAACCAATTGCATAATCAAGATAACCCAACCGATTTAAGTGCCGTGTTAGACCCCAGGCTGATCCAAGCGGCTCGACAAATTTATAATACCTACTACGAGGTTCACCCCGAACGGAAAGACCGTCCCCTCGGAGTCGCCATCGATCGCCAAAGTTACCGGGGACAGTTGATTTTTAGCGGGAAACCCGCGTTACTCCCTAGGGAATGTTTTGTGCCGTTACACCAAATTGAGTCTACAGGATACTAAACCGGGGTGATGATGATCGATACCCTATTCTGGGCAGTCACCTACGCCATTATTTTCGCATTGGGGTCAGCCATTGGCAGTTTTTTGAATGTGGTGGTGTATCGACTTCCCGCGAATCTCTCAATTTTGCACCCCCCCTCTCGCTGTCCCCATTGTCTGCATCGTTTGGGAAAATTGGAGAATGTTCCGGTGTTGGGGTGGTTGTGGCTGCGGGGGAAATGTCGTCATTGTCGCGCCCCGATTTCGCCTCGTTATCCTCTGGTTGAGGCAGTTACGGGCTTTTTGTTTGTCGCTGCCTTTCTCGCTTTGGGCTTGAGTTGGGAAACCTTGGGGGCTTGGGTGTTGTTGAGTTGGTTGTTGGCATTGTCCCTGATTGATTGGGATACCCTGACGCTACCCAATGCTTTAACCCAATCGGGGATGGTTTTGGGTTTACTATTTATGATGGCGGTGCGAGGTTGGGAAAGCCAAAATTGGCAAGGGGCGATCGCGGGGTTAATCGCTGGTGTTAGCGGTGCTGTGTTAGGAATATGGTTGTTAGACGCGATCGCGCTGATCGGCAGTTTCGTCGCTGGCAAAACCGCAATGGGGGCAGGAGACGCAAAACTCGCTGCCCTGATGGGGGCTTGGTTGGGTTGGCAAAACTTCTTAGTTGCCGGGTTTTTGGCTTGTTTGCTCGGATCGTTGATTGGCACGGGCGCGATCGCGTTAGGCTGGCATAATCGTCAACATCCTATGCCCTTCGGCCCTTTTTTAGCCCTCGCCACTGCGATAACGTTCTTTTGGGGCGAGATTATTCTCTCAACCTATCTCGAAACCTTTTTTCCCACGATTTAGTTATTGGTTATTGGTTATTGGTTGTTGGTTAGAGGAATGTTGACATCCTCCCCGCCGTAAACGGACGGGGATTCCTAAACCTCACGATTTAGGTTTGGAGTTTCATAGCAGTCGCCTTCACAGACTTACTCTGTTCGGGTCTCACACTCGCTCCACAGACTGACACTGCGAGTCCCGCAGCCAAAATGTTTTTACTGGCGTTAACATCCCGGTCATGGCGAGTCCCACATTCAGGACATTCCCACTCTCGGACATTTAACGGCATTTTTGAGACAATATGCCCACAATTACTACATCGCTTGGAACTAGGAAACCATCTATCGATTTCGATATAGGTTCTCCCATACCAACGACATTTATAGGCAAGTTGTCGCGTGATTTCACCCCAACTCGCATCCGCAATAACTTGTGCGAGTTTTCGGTTTTTAACCATGTTTTTTACTGCTAAATCCTCAACTACAATCGTTTGGTTTTCACGAACGAGTTGAGTCGTTAGCTTATGTAGATGGTCTTTTCGCGTATCGGTAATCTGGGCGTGAATCCGAGCTACTTTTCTGCGGGCTTTCTCCCGATTCTTTGACCCTTTTTCTTTGCGAGAAAGGCTTTTGTGCGCTCTACGCAGTTTCTGGTGATGTTTTTTGAGATGTTTGGGATTAGATACTTTATTACCATCACTGGTAGTAACTAAGCTATTAATCCCTAAATCAATGCCGATGGCTTTATCGGTTACGGGTAAAGGTTTGATTGTCGGGTCATCAAACCGGATTGAGATGTGCCAACGTCGGGACGGATGTAATCTAACCGTAACGGTACTGGGTGAGCAACCTTCTGGGATTAGTCTTGACCAGCGAATATCTAAGGGTTCTTTACATTTAGCTAAGTAGATTTGGCCGTTTCTATATTTAAACGCCGACTTGCTAAACTCAGCACTGCCTCCCTGGTGTTTTTTCTTGAAGTTAGGGTATTTAGTACGTCCTGCCCAGAAATTGCTAAAAGCTGTTTGTAAATGTCTTAAACCCTGTTGTAAAGGGACACAACTGACTTCGTTTAAAAAGTCGAGTTCTTCCTCTTTCTTCCAAGCGGTAAGCATTGAGGAAGTTTGACTATACCCAATCCTACATTGACTTTCGTACCAAGCTTGAGTTCGTTCATG
>KB904821.1:4401107-4485418 GCA_000380225.1 filamentous cyanobacterium ESFC-1 | reverse complement strand
AAGCCATTCTTGGGAAGCCGAATTCATGCAACAGCTACTCGAAAGTCACGACATTCCCAGTCGGGTGTTACAGCTAGGAGCAAGTTCTTGCTTTTTAGCGGGAGAAACCGCTTTACAAGTGATTCCTCAACATCGCTGGACGGCACTTTTGCTGTTAAGTCCCGTCGAGGAGCAAGAGCGTAGTTTTGACGAATCATCGCCAAACGGGTAAGTTGAAAATTTTATGTCTTTATTTGATTGGTTTGCCAACCGCCAGAAATCTGAACCTGTGACCCAAAAACGCCAAGAAAGAGAAATTGCAGACGGTTTGTGGTCAAAATGCGAAGCCTGTGGGGTTCTCGCTTACACCAAAGATTTACAAGCTAATCAAATGGTTTGCAGCGAGTGCAATCATCATTTACGGGTAGACAGCGATGAGCGCATTCGTCAGCTCATCGACGCGAAGACATGGAAACCGCTCAACGAAGAAATTAGCCCCATCGATCCCCTTAGTTTTAAAGACCGTAAGGCGTACAAAGACCGTTTAAGCGATTATCAGCAGAAAACTGGCCTAACTGATGCGGTACAAACCGGAACCGGTTTACTCGATGGCTTACCTGTGGCGTTAGGGGTGATGGATTTCCGCTTTATGGGGGGAAGTATGGGGTCAGTCGTCGGGGAAAAACTCTGTCGGCTGATTGAATATGGCACTCAAGAAGGCTTACCTGTGGTGATTATTTGTGCTTCTGGGGGAGCGCGGATGCAAGAGGGAATGCTGAGTTTGATGCAAATGGCCAAGATTTCTGGTGCATTAGAGCATCATCGCCGGGAAAAATTACTATATATCCCGGTTTTGACTCATCCGACAACGGGAGGGGTAACGGCGAGTTTTGCCATGCTCGGCGATTTTATTTTAGCTGAACCCAAAGCAACGATTGGTTTTGCCGGACGGCGGGTGATCGAGCAAACTCTACGGGAAAAGTTACCCGATGATTTCCAAAGCGCCGAATATTTGCTGAAATACGGCTTCGTCGATGCCATTGTTCCCCGGACTCAACTCAAGGCGACTTTGGCGCAGTTGATTAGTTTACACCAGCTTTCTCCGATCGCGCCTGGCCATCATCATAATGGCGATCGCGTTCATTATCAGCATCACAACGAACCGAAAAAAATCCATCGAGATGCCATGCAGGTATTAGAAGAAACAGATTAATTCAACATTTTTTTATAAGCTTAAAATTAGAACCGCGATCGCTTCGGGGTCAACCTTCCCAACTCAGAGCGCGATCGCGTTAATTTTACGATCAATCTGGATAACTCCAAAGAACGATTAACGCCTAACTGAATATTACTAATGCCCGTTTTAGTTCATTCTTCTGCATATCTCTTAGTTTCTCATGGCAGTCGCGACCCGCGACCCCAAAAAGCTGCCGTTCATTTGGCGGACTTGGTAAGCCAGCGTTTATCTAGCCCCGATCGCTCTCCAATTGTAGCGACAGCCGCCTTAGAATTAGCACCGATCCCCCTCTACAAAGCAATTTACCAACAAGCTCAAAAACACCAATTAGAGCGGCTTTACATCGTTCCTTTATTTTTGTTGCCAGGGGTACATTCTCGCGAAGATATTCCTGCCGAAGTGGCCACCGCCCAAGCCCAACTCGACCAGACAGAATTGTATCTGCATCCTTATATCGGCAGTTATCCAGGGATGATTGCAGTATTAGAACAACAATTTCAGCAACTCTCCGATGGGGCAAGATTGTTGATTTCCCACGGTAGCCGTCGCGAAGGCGCAAATCAACCCATCGAAGCGATCGCGGCAAAACTCAACGCCAAAGCCGCTTATTGGGCAGTTGAACCCAGTTTAGAAGCCCAAGTCACCGCCTTAGTCAACGCAGGACACACCGAAATCGTCATTCAGCCTTACTTTTTATTTTCTGGGGGCATCATCGACGCGATCGCCCAGACCGTCGCAATGCTACAGTCTAAATTCCCCCAAGTCCGCTTCCACTGGGGGCAAGCCCTCGGCGCAACACCTGCCCTGGCTGATTTAATTGTGCGGGGCATCCATCCTAGTGGGCAGCTTTTTCAGTAATCAGCAATTAAGGGGCTCCTCGGCAATCGGCAGTCGGCAATCGGTCTGTAGGGGCGGGGTTTCCCCATCCAACAACCAATAACCAACAACTAACAACTAACAACCAACAACCAACAACCAACAACCAACAACTAACAACCAACAACCAATAACCAATAACCAACAACCAACCACTTATGGAAAAAACCCTGCCCTTAAACGCCATCTCAGGTAAAGTGTATCTCGTCGGCGCAGGCCCCGGCGATCCGGGCTTGCTGACCCTCAAAGCCAAAAGCCTCATCGGTTGTGCCGATGTCGTGATTTATGATGCCTTGGTGAGTCCGCCGATTTTAGCTTGTATCAACCCCGAAGCCGAGCAAATCAACGCCGGAAAACGCCGAGGACGGCATTCTAAGCTCCAAGGCGAGACAAATCAACTTTTAATCGAAAAAGCCCGCGCTCACGCCATTGTCGTGCGGCTCAAGGGGGGCGACCCCTTTGTCTTTGGTCGCGGTGGGGAAGAAATGGCCGCCCTCGTCGAAGCTGGAATTTCTGTCGAAGTTGTACCGGGGATTACTTCGGGAATTGCTGCGCCAGCTTATGCCGGGATTCCCGTCACCCATCGCGAATCCGGGTCTTCAGTGACCTTTGTGACGGGCCACGAAGCCGCCGGAAAGTACCGTCCCCGCGTCAATTGGCGCGCGATCGCCCAAGGCTCAGAAACCATTGTGGTTTATATGGGCGTTCACAACCTCCCCAACATCGTCTCCGAGTTGCAAGCAGGTGGGTTAGCCCCAGATACCCCCATTGCCCTCATTCGTTGGGGAACTCATCCCAGTCAAGAAGAATTAGTCGCAACCTTAGAAACAGTTGTTACAAAAGTTCAAGAAAAGCAATTTGAAGCCCCCGCGATCGCGGTCATCGGCAAAATTGTCAATTGGTATGGAATCTTACCCAAAAATCAACCCGCCACCCCTTGGTAACGGCTCAATTAACGGTATAGTAAGGATTAGTGCCTGTTAATTTCGAGCAGGCATCCTTGAGATTGAGGGTAACATCTAATTTTTAAGGGCGCGATCGTGCCATCCCCAGTGCCGAAACGGTACAGTTGAATGGCATCATATTTTATGAGAACGATTTAATTTTCGTAACTCAACGATAAGGCGATTGACCGCAAGACGCGATCGCCCCCAAATCAAAATTGCCTGTCTCGATCTCACTCAGTGCTGTATTGATTTACCCATGAATAAACTCAACTTTTTGAGGAGAAGTATGTTAAAACGTTTTATTTTGGGAGTCATTGCGACTCTGTTTTTTGCTTTGCAACTTCCCATTGACTCGGCTTTTGCTGTGGAAATCGATTCCGTATATCGCACGGTCAAAGTCGATCCTCAAGGAAGCATGACCACTCTAACCCAAGAACAAGTCGAACGGGGTAAGCGCATTTTTGGTCAGACCTGTTCTAAGTGTCACATGGCAGGTCGCTCCAAAACCAACCCCAACGTCACCCTCTCCACTGAGGACTTAGAAGGCGCTGAACCGCCGCGCAATAACTTAGTCGCTTTAGTCGATTACTTGGAAAATCCCACCACCTACGACGGCGAACAAGACCTCAGCGAATTCCACCCCAACACCAACCGCCTTGATATTTACCCAGAAATGCGGAACCTCACCCAAGAGGATTTAGAAAACGTTTCGGGTTATATTTTGGTCGCTCCTAAAGTGAAAGGCGTTCACTGGGGCCGCGGTAAAGCTTACGACTAATCCGCCTCATTGAATTCCCACGCTGAAAGGACAAAGCGGGTTAACAGCCAATCTGTTTTGACCTTTCAGCACTTTTATTTATGCTGTTTGCTTATTTATCAAAATGTTTGCGTCACTTTTACGTTATTGCTTTAGTTTTCGCTTATTTTTAGTGGCTTTTTGCGTCGGAGTCGTCTTTTTCAGCACTAGCGCCCCCGCTTGGGCCATAGACAGCTATATTCGCCGTTATATTGCCAAAGAACCCGTTGCGGTCAAATATACCGACGCAGGGGAGACGAAAACCTACACCCCCGAAGAATTTACCAAAGGCAAAGAGTTATTTAAAGAAAACTGCATTTATTGTCATGTGGGCGGCTCTACTGCTCAAGACCCCAGAGTAACTCTGTCTACCGAAGATTTAGCCGGGGCTACTCCCCCTCGCGATAGTGTCGTCGCGATCGCCGATTATATGCGAAATCCCATGACTTACGACGGTAGCGATATCTCAATTTGGTGTCGTCAAGTCGATTGGCTTTCCCAGGCTGATTTAGAAATTTTGGGGGCGTTTGTTCTCCGGGCTGCCGAAAAATCTCCCGGTTGGGGACGACCCGTTGAAAACAGTTTTTAGTTGTTGGTTGTTGGTTATTTCTGGTGCGTATTCCCTTGCGCCTGTCTTGTCGAGCTACAAGGTGCGCCTGTCTTGTCGAGCTACAAGGTGCGCCTGTCTTGTCGAGCATTCCCTTGCGCCTTTCGGCGGCGCGGGGTCTCGACGCTTTCGGCGGCGCGGGGTCTCGACGCTTTCGGCGGCGCGGGGTCTCGACGCTTTCGGCAGCGCGGGGTCTCGACGCTTTCGGCGACGCGGGGTCGCACCAGTTATTGGTTGTTGGTTGGTGTTCACTTTAACTAAGGGCAAAAGACAAAGGAAAAATTATTCATTCATCGTCTTATAAGTTGCCACCGCAGAAGGCGAAATACGGTTGAGATAGCGGAAAATCCAATACTTCAAAACTGTATCGAGAATCACCGGAAACGTAGCAATAAATAAGAAATTAAAATCCCGGCTTTCGGGTAAACCAAAATGTCGAGAAACTCCCTCAAGAATTACCTCCCAACCGTGGGGAGAGTGGAACCCGACAAACATATCCGTAAACAAAATAATCAGAAAAGATTTCGCCGAATCGCTCAAGCCGTAAACAATTTCATCAATAAAAGACTTGAGCATAATAATATCGCGGCGACTGATAAAGATAACCCAAGTAAAAGCGATTAAAGAACAAATATCAGCAAAAACATTGGCAATAGAATCAACTCCCCGATGGCGATAATATTCGGCAATTTCATCGGCTTTTTCGATCACTGCTTCTTCGGTTTCTGCTGGCGTTAACTCCGGGGTTAAGCCCAATAGTGTTTTGAAATGGAGTGCTTCTTCAAAGGTTTTTAACTCCATAAATGCTTCTTCTTGCATATCTTCATTGAGGAAGATTAGTTCCTGAGTTTCTTGAAAAAGCGTCTTTTTAATAAGAGGCGTAATAACAAAGTTTTTCGAGAGTTGGTGAGTGAGTAAAGGAACAATAATTAAAAGTAGTAGAAACCGGACAGAAATGGCGGTGCGATTGCGAGATTGACGAAACTTTTTGATGACTTCGGCTTCAGAATCGGGAGAAGTGGGGTCAATTTCTCGTTTGAGTTTGCGAAATGTGTTCAAAATTGAACGGGGTAAAACGCCAGTTTTGTCTGTAACTGTTTCGACATTGATTTTTTCACCGTTGCGCTCGACTACGGTTTTTTTGTTCAAATCAATATTGTTAGGAAGTCGCGATCGCTTGTCTGCGGCTTGGACGGCTCTGGGATTGTTGGCTTCGCGGGGTAATTCGACTAAAGAAACGTTGCTTTGGGCTTTCTTTTTTTGAGGGGTATAGCGATTGACGACTTCATCAATAAAGTTAATCTTTTCGATGGCGATCGCGGGTTTTTCCCGCAATTCCATTTCGTATTCAGGAGAGTTCGGAGTGGGATAAGTGGGTTTATTTTCGGAAATATCGACCCAGCTTCGAGTAGAATGAAACTCGGTTAGTCGCAGGCGAATCGTTTTCAGATTTTTCTGGACTTCTGCTTGGCAATAATTGAAAACACTACTGCTATATTCGCTGTTTTCAGGACTGACCTTTTTACCGTTAAAATACTCATCTTCAATAGACCGAATCATCAAAGCCGCCCGATAAGCTTGATCGAGGGCGCGGTCGGGGGTATCGAAAAACCAACGTTTGGCGCTGTTATACAGTTTTCTCAGTTTCATTATTGTCGCAGTGTGGACAAGGTTTAGGACGAGCGGCGATTATGATTTTAAATTTAACGTATGTGGTATGATACCAAATTCAATTCGGTTTCCGATGGTAGACCCAAACCAAAACCACCCCCCTCAGTGGTTTGTCGGCCCGGCGTGTAGTGGTAAAACCGAGCGCTTGGTGCAAGCTTTTCAACGCTGGAGCGAACAACAAAAGACATTTCCGGCTACTGAAACCCCCAACGCTTTGATTTTGGCGGCAAACGACGATAATCGCCGGGATTTAACCCAACGCCTCGCGATCGCGGTACGGGGACGCTATCCTTTTGTGTCAAAAACGCCCCTTGGCTTTGTTAGCGAAGAAGTTGTTTTATTTTGGCCGCTGATTTTCGAGCAATTACACCTCAAGGCCCAATTTCCCCTGCGATTGCGACCGGAAACCGAGCAAGAATTAGCAACCCAGTTGTGGCGATCGCACCTCGACGAGCTTGATATTCCCGCCGGTCACAGCGAATGGCGATTGGTACGGCGTAGCCTTGATTTATTACAATTAGCCGGGGCCAGTTGTACCCCCGTCGAAGAAATCCCGTCAATCCTCGCTTTGGGCTTAAGCGGTCAAAGTTGGGAAAACGACCCGGATTTATGGCAGGGGATGGGAAAGAAGCTCTTAGAATGGCGGCAATGGTGCTTAGAGCGCGGTTTTCTGACCTATGGTATTATTTATGAGCTTTATTGGCGTTATTTGCTGCCTCACGACACCTATCAATATCACCTAACCCGGCGTTATCGGGGCATATTTGCCGACGATCTCGATGATTATCCCGCGATCGCCCGCGCTTTGATTGAAACAGAGCTTGATAGCGGTGCAACAGGGGCATTTACCTTCAATCGAGACGGTCAGGTGCGCTTGATGCTCAACGCCGATCCCGAAGCCCTAGAAGCTTTAGCGCAACGGTGCAGGGTCGAAGTTCTTACCCCCACTGAGCCTGCACCGAATACGCCCCGTTTTTATGAATCAGAAATTCTCCAAACCGTTACCGATATGAGTTATGGGGTGAGCTTACCGCCCCTGATTCGCTCGATTCAAACCACCTCGCGGGCGGCCTTGTTACGTCAAACGGCAGATTTAATTGTCGAAGCGATTCGCCGTCAAGAAGTTGAACCCCAAGACATTGCCATTATCGCCCCCGGTTTAGACCCCATTGCTCGCTATACCCTGATTGAAATTTTGTCCCATCAGGGCATTCGGGTCGAACCTCTGAACGAGCAACGGCCCCTGATTGGGTCTGCCGTAGCGCGATCGCTCCTCACCCTGCTGACCTTAATTTATCCCGATTTACAACACCTGGCTCAACGATCGGAGATCGCGGAAATGTTGGTGGTGTTAAGTTGGGGTCGAGATGCGAATGGGCGCTTAAATTCTCAAATCGACCCAGTACGCGCCGGATTACTCGCGGATTATTGTTATCAAGTCGATGGGACGGGGACTTGTTTACTGCCGAGCGAACATTTCGACCGATGGGATCGTTTGGGAAGTCGAGCAACGGCGGCTTATCAACGTCTGCGGGAGTGGATTGAAAAACGCCAACAAAAACAACAGCAAAATAACGATAAACCCAGTTATATTTTTAACTTGGCGATTCAAGACTTGCTCGACAATGGCAACGCTTTACCCTATGACCAGCTTTCGGCGTTGCGGGAGTTAATGGAAACCGCCCAACATTTTTGGGAAGTCGAACGACGTTGGCGCGACAGCGACCTTTTGGCGATTTCGCCCTCCCAAGCCGTTGCCCAGTTTGTGCAACTGCTCAGACGGGGAACTGTAACGGCTAATGCCTATCCCGGTCGCTTTTTGGGGTCAGGGGAAACCACTTCTGCCACCGCCGTCACCCTAGCCACCGTGTTCCAATATCGGTCTGCGCGGTCTTCCCATCGCTGGCAGTTTTGGCTCGATGCCTCCTCCCATTTGTGGGAACAAGGGGGCGCAGCAACTTTGTTTGGCGCACCGTTATTTCTCGAAAATTGGTCGGGGGGTTTGTGGCTTCCTGAAGACGAAGAACGGGAAAATCAAGCCCGCTTAGAACGGATTTTAAAAGATTTGGTGGCTCGGGCCCGAGAACGGATTTATTTATGTCATAGCGATTTGGCGGTGACCGGAACCGAACAAAATGGTGTGTTATCTTCGTTGGTTTATAGGGCGTTAGAATTAGAGCCATTAAAATGAAGTCAGTTTAAAGCAGCCAACAGGAATTCTCTTGATGAAAATAAAGACAAAATCGAGAAAATCGCTGATTTTTTAGTTTTTGAGCGAAATTTATATTGATACGATCTAAAATTCCTCAACTTGGTCGCGATCGCCGTTGAACCATTCTTGTAAGCCAAAATAATGAAGGAAAACGACCCAGAAACCCCCAAGATCGTCAAACTGAAACATTGGTCAGAACGAGCCGAATATTTCTCTTTATTGGGTTCGGTGGCCGGAACGATTGCCGCCGTTTTGACTGAAGAAATCGCGTTTGCGGCAATTCCCTTGACCGTGGCTTTAGGTTTTAACTTTGATAATCGCCAGCGTTGGTATCAGTGGTATCAACAGCACCAACGGCAATCTTTACATCAAGTTCCACAACTCCTAGAACCCCTCGAAACGCAACTGTCTCAACTCGAAACCCGAACCCAATCTCAACAAGCGGATTTGCGCGAGTCGGTGTTGCAAATTCAGCAAGTGATCAATCCTTTGAAGTTGCAACTCAGTCAACTCAGAAATCAGTGGCAAGAGTTTGATGAAGTGACGCAAAAGCAAATTCGCGAACTCAGAGAAGGTAATAGCGAACAAAATGCCGCGATCGCGACCCAATTTGAGCATTTATTCGACCAACTCGAAAACCATCTGGGTCAAGTCGAGTCCTTTCAGCAACAAATTCCCCCGACTTGGAGCCAAGAAATCGAGAAAATGCAAGCCCAGATCGGGCAAACTCAAAACCAAACTCGCAGCGAAATTCAAAGCGCGATCGCCCAAATGCAAGGAGCGCTTTCGCCCCTCTCGGCTCAAATCGAGACCATGCAAATTCATTATCAAACCCTGTCCGAGCAAGTTCTGGACATCGACCGCCAAGTCACGGATTTATACCCCCAAGTCGAGCAGGTACAAGAAATTGACCGTCAATACCAAAGTTTACAACGGCAAGTCAACCAGCGCCCTCACCGGGGAACACCTTTGGTCTCGGTCACAGAAACCTTTGCCCCTGAAAGCAATGGTATCAGCAACAGTTTTTCCCGTCCCCGGTCTTGGCAATGTGTGAAGGTGTTACAAGGACATAACCAAGCCGTGAACGATCTGGCGATCGCGGGGGATTCGTCCTTTACCGTTAGTGGTAGCGACGACACCACGATTCGTTTATGGCAACTCGACACCCATCAAGAACAACGAGTCTTCAAAACCCAGGATGCTGCGGCAGCCGTCAAAACCGTTGCCCTGAGTGCAGATAATAGTATCATTGCCAGTGGTCGGGATGATGCGAGTATTCAACTGTGGCAAAGTCGCAGTGGTAAACTGCTACACCATCTGCACGGCCACGACCGCACCGTGAGGGCGATCGCTTTTAGCCCGAAACAACAACTCCTTATTAGTGGTAGCGACGACAAAACCATTAAACTCTGGGATATTCAAGCCGGAGTCGTACAGAAAACCCTTGCCGGCCATGCCGATTGGTTTAATAAAATTACGGATTTAGCCGTTAGTCCCGATGGTAAACTCCTGGCGAGTAGTAGTGACGATAAAACGATTAAACTCTGGCGCTTGGATACCGGGGAAATCGTGGGAACTCTAAGCGGTCATTTAGGCTCGGTTAACGATCTGGCTTTTAGTCCCGATGGTCAAATTTTGATTAGTGGCAGCAGCGATAAAACCGTGAAACTGTGGCAGTTGGATCGCCAGCGCGAAATTCGCACCCTCATGGGTCATAGTGGGTCTGTTGATGCGATCGCGATTAGCCCGGACAATCAACTCCTGGCAACCGGGAGTTGGGACAGCTATATTATATTGTGGTCGTTACCCACAGGTCGCAAACTCTGTACCCTGAAAAACGAAGCCGCCGCCGTGATGAGTTTGGCTTTTGCCGATCAGAAAACCTTGATTAGCGGCAGTAGCGACACCACTTTGAAAATTTGGCAAAGTCAAATAGGGGAACAAACTCAACCCTAGAACGTTTTAATGCGTGATAACACAGCCTCTCTATCCCGACGCGATCGCGTCATTATTTGAATGACCACCTAAAATTGCAGTATTACTTGCTGTAGCTTCTGTGCCATGCCCTACGCCGATCGATTCAAAACCGTTCTTAAATATATCAGTCAGCCCACCGCGATCGCCATCTTAGGCTCTGTGGGAGTTCACGCCGCTTTAGGGGCATTGCTGCCCACTTTACCCATTTTTCCCGAAGCAGCGCCCATTCGCCGCAACGTGCGCGTCGTGGAACTGTCTACGGATCAATCTCAACGCCTCCCCAACCTCGACCCGCCGCCGCCCATGCCTTTTGCGGGTTTACCCAACAGCACCCAATTCTTACCCTTTGATGATCCTGACTTGGGCAATACCGAGTTATTTGCGCCACCAGAAGATACCCGCTCGATTCCTTTGTTACCCTCTCGTCCCGACTCCAGTTTGGACTCCACGGCCCAAAACTCTCCCTCGGTGACTCCCCCCAGTCGAGTCCAGTTTCGTTCGGGATTACCGAATCCCCCTTCTTCTAGACCGTCTAACCCTTCTAACGCGCAAATTCGTCGCCAACTCGCTGCCCTCGAAGCTGTACGCCGTAATCGCGCCTTAAATCGAAATTCCGGTGCTGGTTTACCGACACCTGGGGGAACTCAGTTTCGGGTGCGGGACGATCTGTCGGCCGGTGAAGTGCTACGGCGATCGCTACAACAAAATACCGCAGAATCCCCAGAAGAAGAAGCGGCAATTGATGCGCCCCTGCATGACGGTAACTCCCCCATTGTCTTGAGTCGGCGCGATCGCACCTCCCCAGAATCCCCAGAAACTACCGCCGAAAATCCCGAAAATCCTGAAAATACCACCAACACCGCCCAAAACCCCCCCGCCCAAACCGCCGAGGAGCGTATTCGCCAGCATCAAGCCCGAATCGCTCGCATCCAGCAAGAACGCGGTCAAAATAGCTCTAATTCCGAAACCAGTGGCAGTCCCCTCGCTTGGTCGCAAGCTATCCAACAAAGTGCCATCGGGCGACAAAGTATTACCGGACAATATCCTCAAGCCGCTTGTCCCAGTCAAGCCCAAGGTACCACCGTTTATGGTGTCGTCGTAGACGCAGGCGGTCGGATCGCCAATATCAGACCCATCCAAAGTGCCGGGAATGCGATTTTAGACCGAGCCGCTCAAGCTCAAATCGGCAATGCTAATTTAGCCGCCAATGGTGCGCCAAAGCCTTATTATGTCGCGGTCAACTTTAACTACAATTCCGAAGTCTGTACCGCACAAACTCCCACACCCCCGGCTCAACCCGCACCGGAAAACAACGAGCGTCCCCCGGCTCAACCCGCACCGGAAAACAACGAGCGTCCCCCGGCTCAACCCGCACCAGAGAACAACGAGCGTCCTCCGGCTCAACCCGCACCAGAGAACAACGAGCGTCCTCCGGCTCAACCCGCACCAGAGAACAACGAGCGTCCCCCGGCTCAACCCGCACCGGATAATACTCCGGTTCCTGCGACTCCCACGGAGCCAAAACCCGCAGCAACTCCGACTCCTTCACCGAGTCCTTCTCCTAGCCCTTCTCCCTCTCCCCAAGCGGCCCCAGAGACTCCAGAAGAAGATAACACCGAAGTTGAGGCGATCGAGGTTCCTACTAATAAACCCGAAAAGGATTAGTTGTTGGTTGTTGGTTATTGGTTATTGGTTGTTGGTTATTGGCAGAATCCCGGAATTGGTAATTGGTAATTGCTAATTTCCTCCCCCTCTCCCCACTCCTCCCCCTCTTCCCCCTCTTCCCTTACTGCTCCCGAATCGCTTGGTGATACAGCATTTGGATAGCTTTGAGCAACTTATCTAAAGGGGATTTGTGGGGATCGCGAGCCGGATCGAGGAGTTGGACTTTGGCCAGGAGTTGGGCTTCGCGGATGTCTACTTCGCCATCGCTGTAGATTAAAGCACTGAGGGCTTCGAGTAATTCTTGGTAATCTTCGGTCGTGTGATTTTCACCGAGGTAATTTTCGAGCCAAGCATAACATTCTGGGGCAGTCACGGGTTTAATTTCAGACAGTAGGGTTTTAATTTCAGGATCGTCACCAAGAGCGCGATCGCGAGCCATTTGTTTGAGATACTGTCGTTCCTCGGGTTGAATAATGCCATCAATCCAAGCAACACCTACGAGAATTTTAAACAGTTGCTTGGTTTTTTGTTGTTGCTTCAAGGGTTTCTATCTCTCAATTGAAGGGTGTTGCAGCTTAACCATAAAAAAACCGTCCATATCGTGATGATGGGGTAAGATTTTATACCACCCTTGAGAGGTTAAGCCAGGAATAACCGGGGTTTCTGCTGCCGA
The DNA here is from genome assembly GCA_000380225.1 of filamentous cyanobacterium ESFC-1. Lineage (GTDB taxonomy): Bacteria > Cyanobacteriota > Cyanobacteriia > Cyanobacteriales > Spirulinaceae > Jaaginema. Next base: position 4,472,778 of record KB904821.1, on the reverse strand, counting down.
CGGAACGATGTGCCATTGGGGATGTTGTTGCAAGAAATCGCGCACGATGTCTTCATTTTCCGCCGGATTGAGCGTACAGGTGGCATACACTAGGATACCCCCCGGCTTAACCGATTTGGCAGTTGCGGCTAATAATTCTTTTTGGAGTTGTATTAATGGGGGGAGGCGATCGGGATTTTGCCGCCAGCGAATGTCAGGATGGCGGTGTAATGTGCCTAAACCCGAACAAGGGGCATCAACGAGGGCGCGATCGCACAGATTTTCTCCTAAACTGCGACTATCCCCGGCTTCGATCTGAATTGATTGGAGTTGTAAGCGTTGGGCATTTTCTTGGACTTTTCGCAAGCGTTTCGAGTCGCGATCGCGAGCTAAAACCACGCCGCGATCGCCCATGAGTTCGGCAATATGGGTGGTTTTTCCCCCGGGCGCTGCACAAGCATCTAAAATTGTCTCTCCTGGCTGCGGATCGAGTAAATAAGACACCATTTGAGCGCTTGTATCTTGAATCGTCCACCACCCCTCTCGGAATCCCGGTAGATTCTGAATCGCCCCAGAACCCGCTTCTAGGCGCAGAGTTTGGGAAAATGACTGTAGCCGTGTCACGGGGATTTTGGCTTGCTTTAAGGCGTTTTCTAGGGCTGCTGGTGCAGTTTTGAGAAGATTGATCCTCAGATCGAGATGGGGTGGCTGATTGAACCAAGCACAGAGTTGTTCGGTTTCAGAAATGCCGTAATCTTCAACCCAGATTTTTACCATCCAATCGGGAAAACTGTGGGCAATGCCGATCCGTTGAATGGGGTCATCAGGAAATTGAAGCGGGTCGGCGTTAGCTTCGGCTAAACGGAGATATTGCCGCAAAATTCCGTTAACTACGCCAGAGAGCTTTTTTAAGCCGTTTTTCTGGGCTAATTCAACGCTGGTATGAACGGCGGCGGCGGCGGGAATTTGATCTAAATAACGCAGTTGATATAAGCCTAAATGCAGAATGATCCGCAAGACGGGGGGTTGTTGATGGGCTTTCTTTTTGGCTAATTGGTCAATAATCGTATCAAGAGATCGCTGTCGTCGCACAATCCCATAGACCAATTCTGCCGTTAAAGCGCGATCGCGGCTCTCTAAGCGACTTGAGTGCAACAGGCGATCGAGAGCCACATCAGTATAAGCTCCTTTTTGGTTAATTGCTTGCAAAGCCAGTAAAGCCAGTTGACGCGCAGAAGTCATGAAATAATCGGGTATCTAGTAACGTTTAAACAGAGCCAACCGCCAGCAATCAAAAAAGTTTGTCAAAGGACAAAAATAATCCAACAACTATCACCAGGCTAGAAACAAATATGCTCGAAAACACTTAAGAGTAAACGGACAGCTTTAAAAACTTACTGTTTTGCCAACATACAATGGCTTAACTGCACCCAATCCTGGACGCTCAAATCCTCAGCCCTTGCTTGGGGATTTAATTTTAAATCTTCTAAAATAGAAGAAACTGCCGCCCGATCCATAACGCTACTTAAATTTTTCCGCAGCATCTTACGGCGATTGGCAAAACCCAACTTAATCAACTGCTCTAAAAAGCGGGGATTTTGAGCCGGGGTTTTGGGAACCTGGGGAGACAAGCGAATTACCGCAGAATCTACCTTGGGGGGTGGATAAAACGCTTTGGCTGGCACATCACAGATTTTTTCACACTGCGCTAAATACTGAACTCGCACCGATAAACCACTATAAGCTTTGTGACCGGGTTTGGCCGTAACGCGATCGGCAATTTCTCGTTGTACCAATAACACGATTGAATCGTAAAGTGGTGTTTTGGGTTGGGCAATCGAACCTAACAGTTTTTCTAAAATTAGCCCGGTAATATTGTAGGGAATATTGGCCACGACTTTATTCGGGGATTGAAATAAAGGAAAGTTAGCTAAATTCGCTTCTAAATCCAACGCCAAAAAATCTCCTTGCAACAGCAAGAAGTTATCCTGACTTCCTAAATTTTTAACCAGTTTTTGACACAAATCGCGGTCAATTTCAACGGCAACAACAGCTTGAGCTAAAGATAATAATTGCCGTGTTAAAACCCCCATTCCCGGCCCAATCTCCAAGACGCGATCGCTTTTTTGCAATTCAGCCGCAGTAACAATTTTGCTTAGAGCTTTCTCGCTACGCAGCCAATGTTGAGCAAATCGCTTTCGAGGTTTCAAAGAGGTATGGGTGGCAATGGGGGTTAAAAATAAGAACCTGGCACTGAGCTATTTTCCCAGGAGGTGGCCCTCCAAGTATCTTGGCCGCTCACAAGTTTCACAGCCGAGTTCGGGATGGAGTCGGAGTGGTGCCTTGTGGCTAACAGCACCAGGAAAGAGAATGAGGTAAGTAGAACCCTCAAGACTGCATAAGTGAAAAGCTGAAAAGAGTCGAGGTCAAGCCCTCGGTCTGTTAGAACGTCTCGGCTGCATCCATTACTGGACTTCCACCTAACGCCTATCAACGGATGTTCTTTCCGTGACCTTACCTGGTTAACCCAGTGAGAGTACTCATCTTGAGGTGGGCTTCCCACTTAGATGCTTTCAGCGGTTATCCACTCCGCACTTGGCTACCCTGCGTTTACCGTTGGCACGATAACAGGTACACCAGAGGTGCGTCCTTCCCGGTCCTCTCGTACTAAGGAAGACTCCTCTCAATACTCTTGCGCCTGCACCGGATATGGACCGAACTGTCTCACGACGTTCTGAACCCAGCTCACGTACCGCTTTAATGGGCGAACAGCCCAACCCTTGGGACGTACTTCCGCCCCAGGTTGCGATGAGCCGACATCGAGGTGCCAAACCTCCCCGTCGATGTGGACTCTTGGGGGAGATAAGCCTGTTATCCCTAGAGTAACTTTTATCCGTTGAGCGACGGCCCTTCCACTCAGTGCCGTCGGATCACTAAGACCTAGTTTCCTACCTGCTCGACTTGTCAGTCTCGCAGTCAAGCTCCCTTGTGCCTTTACACTCTGCGGCTGATTTCCAACCAGCCTGAGGGAACCTTTGTGCGCCTCCGTTACCTTTTAGGAGGCGACCGCCCCAGTCAAACTGCCCACCTGAAACTGTCCCCTCCCCGGTTGACGGGTTAGGGTTAGAATTCTAGCTTCGCCAGAGTGGTATCTCACCGATGGCTCCGTACCCCCCACAAGGGATACTTCAATGCCTCCCACCTATCCTGCGCAAGCAAAGCCCGAAGCCAATTCCAGGCTACAGTAAAGCTTCATAGGGTCTTTCTGTCCGGGTGCAGGGAGTCCGTATCTTCACAGACAATCCTATTTCGCCGAGCCTCTCTCTGAGACAGCGCCCAGATCGTTACGCCTTTCGTGCGGGTCGGAACTTACCCGACAAGGAATTTCGCTACCTTAGGACCGTTATAGTTACGGCCGCCGTTCACCGGGGCTTCAGTCGCCAGCTTCGGATTACTCCTAACCAACTTCTTTAACCTTCCGGCACTGGGCAGGCGTCAGCCCCCATACTGCGTCTTGCGACTTGGCGGAGACCTATGTTTTTGGTAAACAGTCGCCTGGGCCTCTTCACTGCGACCACCTCTCGGTGGCACCCCTTCTTCCAAAGTTACGGGGTAATTTTGCCGAGTTCCTTAGAGAGAGTTATCTCGCGCCCCTCGGTATACTCTACCACCCTACCTGTGTCGGTTTCGGGTACAGGCATCTATTGTTTAAGGCCATCAGAGCTTTTCTGGGAAGCAGGATCTACACGACTTCCCCGCCGTAGCGGGTCGGACTCACGCCTCAGCTCAAGCTGTTTTCTCCAGCTCTCAACACCTCGAACGCTTGCACCGGGACTACCATCACCCGGCTCGCTTGACCTTCTCCGTCCCTCTTGACCAACAATAAACGGTACGGGAATATTAACCCGTTGTCCATCGACTACGCCTTTCGGCCTCGCCTTAGGTCCTGACTAACCCTCCGCGGACGAGCCTTCCGGAGGAAACCTTAGGGTTTCGGGGTAGGTGATTCTCACACCTATTTTCGCTACTCAAGCCGACATTCTCACTTCTGTTCAGTCCACACCTGCTTGCCGCTAGTGCTTCACCCCAAACAGAACGCTCCCCTACCACTCAATTTCTGAGTCCACAGCTTCGGTAAATGACTTAGCCCCGTTCATTTTCGGCGCAGGAGCGCTTGACCAGTGAGCTATTACGCACTCTTTTAAGGATGGCTGCTTCTAGGCAAACCTCCTGGTTGTCTCGGCACTCCCACCTCCTTAATCACTTAGTCATTATTTCGGGACCTTAGCTGGTGGTCTGGGCTGTTTCCCTCTCGACGATGAAGCTTATCCCCCACCGTCTCACTGGCAAGTTCAACTCTGGTATTCTGAGTTTGCCTCGCTTTGGTACCGCTCTCGCAGCCCGCAGCGAAACAGTGCTTTACCCCCAGAGTTGTTCAACTTACCGCTGCGCCTAAACACATTTCGGGGAGAACCAGCTAGCTCCGGGCTCGATTGGCATTTCACCCCTAACCACACCTCATCCGCTAATTTTTCAACATTAGTCGGTTCGAACCTCCACTTGGTTTTACCCAAGCTTCATCCTGGACATGGTTAGATCGCCCGGGTTCGGGTCAACAAACTGTGACGAATACGCCCTATTCGGACTCGCTTTCGCTTGGGCTTCAGCTTTTTTGGGCTTTAACCTGCCACAGCCTGTTAGTCGCCGGCTCATTCTTCAACAGGCACGCGGTCAGACGTTTAATCGTCCTCCCACTGCTTGTAAGCTAACGGTTTCACGTTCTTTTTCACTCCCCTTACTGGGGTTCTTTTCACTTTTCCCTCGCGGTACTGGTTCGCTATCGGTCACACAGGAGTATTTAGCCTTACCTCGTGGTCGAGGCGGATTCACTCGGGGTTTCACGAGACCCGAGCTACTCGGGATACGACCGAGCTGGTTTCATTTTCGACTACAGGACTTTTACCTTCTCTGGTGTTGCTTTCAACAACTTCGTCTAACTTCTCCAGTCTCTGATGGTCGTCCCACGACCCCCTGTTCTCGTAAGAACAAGGTTTAGGCTGTTCCCTTTTCGCTCGCCGCTACTGGGGGAATCGCTTTTGCTTTCTTTTCCTTCGGCTACTAAGATGTTTCAGTTCGCCGAGTTCACTCGCGTCGGCCTATGGATTCAGCCGACCGTACTAGGGGTTGCCCCATTCGGAGACCTCCGGCTCAAAGCATGCTTCCTGCTCCCCGGAGCGTTTCGTCGGTTGCTACGTCCTTCTTCGCCTCTGTGTGCCTAGGGATCCACCGTTAGCTCTTTGTAGCTTGACCTCTAAGTTCACTAATTAATTTAGGATTGTTTGTGAGTCTTCTTTCTCCCTCACTCATCATCTTTTGAGTTTGAGTTTGGTTTCTTCGAAGTTCTCACTTCTTTTCAGTTTTCACTATGCAGTTTTCAAGGTTCTGGAGCTGAACATTTCTGTCCAGCAGTCGTTGCGTTGAAGGCAACGGTGCTAGATTTAAGCTCCGTGTTTTTGGAGAAAAGCTTTCCCCGCCGGCAATCAATGATGGGCCATCCTGGACTTGAACCAGGGACCTCACCCTTATCAGGGGTGCGCTCTAACCACCTGAGCTAATAGCCCCTTTGCCTGTTCGGTTTTTCTCGATTCCTTAACCTGAACTCTAGTTTGAAAGCACTTACAGTCAGTCCCTCGTTGCGACCTAGGATGACCTCATTAGCTCTTATTCCACTAATGTTTCGGAGTCTAATGGGTTTGGTCTCCCTTAAAAGGAGGTGATCCAGCCACACCTTCCGGTACGGCTACCTTGTTACGACTTCACCCCAGTCACTAGCCCTGCCTTCGGCGTCCCCCTCCGCGAACGGTTAGGGTAACGACTTCGGGCGTGGCCAGCTTCCATGGTGTGACGGGCGGTGTGTACAAGGCCCGGGAACGGATTCACCGCAGTATGCTGACCTGCGATTACTAGCGATTCCTCCTTCATGCCGGCGAGTTGCAGCCGGCAATCTGAACTGAGGCCGAGTTTGATGAGATTCGCTTGTCCTTGCGGAGTTGCTGCCCTTTGTCTCGACCATTGTAGTACGTGTGTAGCCCAGGGCGTAAGGGGCATGCTGACTTGACGTCATCCCCACCTTCCTCCGGTTTGTCACCGGCAGTCTCCCTAGAGTGCCCAACTTAATGCTGGCAACTAAGGACGAGGGTTGCGCTCGTTGCGGGACTTAACCCAACATCTCACGACACGAGCTGACGACAGCCATGCACCACCTGTGTTCGCGTTCCCGAAGGCACTCTCAGCTCTCACCGAGATTCGCGACATGTCAAGCCCTGGTAAGGTTCTTCGCGTTGCATCGAATTAAACCACATACTCCACCGCTTGTGCGGGCCCCCGTCAATTCCTTTGAGTTTCACACTTGCGTGCGTACTCCCCAGGCGGGAAACTTAACGCGTTAGCTTCGGCACGGCTCGGGTCGATACAAGCCACGCCTAGTTTCCATCGTTTACAGCTAGGACTACTGGGGTATCTAATCCCATTCGCTACCCTAGCTTTCGTCCCTGAGTGTCAGATACGGCCCAGTAGAGCGCTTTCGCCACCGGTGTTCTTCCCAATCTCTACGCATTTCACCGCTACACTGGGAATTCCCTCTACCCCTACCGTTCTCTAGCTTCCCAGTTTCCACTGCCTCTCCGAAGTTGAGCTTCGGGCTTTGACAGCAGACTTGAAAAGCCACCTGCGGACGCTTTACGCCCAATAATTCCGGATAACGCTTGCCTCCTCCGTATTACCGCGGCTGCTGGCACGGAGTTAGCCGAGGCTGATTCCTCAGGTACCGTCAGAGCTTCTTCCCTGAGAAAAGTGGTTTACGACCCAGAAGGCCTTCCTCCCACACGCGGTCTTGCTCCGTCAGGCTTTCGCCCATTGCGGAAAATTCCCCACTGCTGCCTCCCGTAGGAGTCTGGGCCGTGTCTCAGTCCCAGTGTGGCCGATCGTCCTCTCAGACCGGCTACCGATCGTGGCCTTGGTGAGCCTTTACCTCACCAACAAGCTAATCGGACGCGAGCTCCTCCTCAAGCGAATTTCTTTTCACCCTTGGGCTCATCGGGGATTAGCAGTCGTTTCCAACTGTTGTCCCCGTCTTGAGGGCAGATTCTCACGTGTTACTCACCCGTCCGCCACTAAGTCCGAAGACTTCGTTCGACTTGCATGTGTTAAGCAGACCGCCAGCGTTCATCCTGAGCCAGGATCAAACTCTCCATTGTATTGTTCGTTTGTCCTTTCTCTAGCTTCCTCTTCCTTGCGGTCGAGTTACACTAGAGACTCTTGGCTCGATTCCTTTGGTTTCCCTCCAGTCTCGAAGCCTTTTTTTGACTCTTACGAGTAGTTTCTTGACTGACGAGGGGCTAACCTTGGATGCTTTCAAACTATTGCTTTGTCTAGGTTCAGGGCGCTTGTTGGAGGTTTGTCTCTCTCAACCGCGCATTTACTAATATAGCCAGATTGATGGGGACTGTCAACCTTTTTTTCAATTTTTTTTTGATGTTTTTTCGGAAAATCTCTGTAACAACCATATAATCTGCGTTTAAGCGGCTAAACTTTTTTCCATTTTCTTTCTAGGGGAATAGTATTAGAGGGGTAGATGGGGGTGAGGGGGTGAAATCTGTCAGAATGAGTTTTGTATTTTTGGGGATATAGAGAAAGTGTCTATCAACTTCCAATCTGTGATTACAACGTTGAATCAGTTCTGGGGCGATCGCGGTTGTTTGATCGTGCAGCCCTACGATACGGAAAAGGGGGCGGGAACAATGAACCCCCATACATTTTTAAGGGCGATAGGCCCAGAACCCTGGTCGGTGGCTTATGTAGAACCGTCCCGGCGACCTACTGATGGGCGGTATGGCGAAAATCCCAACCGTTTCCAGCACTATTATCAATATCAAGTGTTGATCAAGCCGTCGCCAGATAATATCCAAGAGGTGTATTTAGATTCGTTGAGGGCGCTCGGAATCCATCCAGAAGATCACGACATTCGGTTTGTAGAAGACAACTGGGAAGCCCCTACCCTGGGTGCATGGGGTGTGGGTTGGGAAGTTTGGCTCGATGGGATGGAGATTACCCAGTTCACCTACTTCCAGCAATGCGGCGGTATTGATTGCCGTCCCGTGTCCATTGAAATCACCTACGGTTTAGAACGGTTGGTGATGTATCTCCAAGATGTAGAAGCGATCGCGAAAATCCAATGGAACGATCGCCTCAATTATGGTGATGTCCATCTCCAAGGAGAAATCGAACAATGTACCTATAACTTTGAAGCCTCCGACCCGGACTTACTCTTTAATCTATTTAGTCTGTACGAACAAGAAGCTAAGCAACTGATCGATCGCGGTTTGGTGCTGCCGAGTTACGACTATGTATTAAAGTGTTCCCACGCTTTTAACCTTTTAGATGCGCGGGGTGTGATTTCAGTCACAGAACGGACACGTTATATAGGACGGATTCGCAATCTAGCCCGTGAGGTGGCACAACTTTATTTACAACAGCGAGAATCTTTGGGTTTCCCGTTGGTCGTCGCAGCTTCTTAGTTTCAGCAAGCCCTAAATATACCGTCAACCGGCCCGTGGATTAAAAATCCACCGGCTAACAAGGGCAAAGTCCGCCTTCACGGACTATAAAATCAACAGCCCCTCTCCCCGCGAGTTGGGGTGAGGGGGATTCAAGAGTAAGACAATACCTGTATGGGAAGATGACTGTACGGAACGCGGCTTGGAATGATTATATAAGTGGGTTTCGTTGACAACTCCCCGTCCTAAAAGAGCGGGGATTCTCGCGTCATAGGGAGATTCTAGCAGGAGTATAAACTCCAGCCCCGATATCTTTACCCTCGACGAGCGTTGGTACGACCTGCCCGACCGCACTTAATCCTCGTTCTTTTACCACTTGGGCTGCGGCTACATCTCTATCAGTGGTGTAGCCGCAATTAGAGCATGAATGGACTCGTTGAGACAGAGACTTTTTGCCACAGTTAGTTCCGCAATGGGGACAAATCTGACTTGTCCCATTAGCATTTACCTTGGCAAAATACACGCCTCTTTTCCAGCAAACGTGACGGAGGATATTCAGAAATGAACCCCAAGCCGCATCAAGGCAAGCTTTCCTTAAAGCTGACCGTCCTAACGCCTTGAGATTTAAATCTTCAGCGAATATCATGCCCACTCCATCACACAGTTGATGAGCCAGTTTGAAGAAGAAATCTTTGCGACAGTTGTGTATCTTTTCGTGGAGTAGCCCAATTTGGTGCTTTACTCTCAACCACCGTCTTGAACCCTTGGTCTTATTTTTCAGTCTCCGTTGCAGCGATTTAAGCTGGCCTTCAGATTCCTTGAAAAACTTGTGTCCTTTGACAAATTGGTTCTCGCTGGTGGCGATAAAGCTGTTTAATCCTAAGTCAACCCCAATGGCGTGGCCGTGAGGCATAACGTCAGGAACGTCTACGTCACACTGAATTGAAACCGAGACATAGTAGCCACTGGCTTTCTTGATGACTCGTATCTGTTTACAGATGAAACCATCGGGAATATTTCTGGAGTTGTGAAACTCTACCTTGCCAATTTTGGGGAGGTCAATCGTATTCCCCTTCACCGCATCCGGTTTGACTTGTGGGAATACGAAAGACCGCATCTGTTTCTTAAAACGAGGAAACCCAAACCCTCTATCCCACATATTCACAAACGCTGCTTCTAACTGTTTTAGAGTTTGTTGCAGAACTTGAGATTGAGGGAGTTTAAGGTTTGGGTAGGTTCGCTTGGCTGCTGTCAGGGATTTACACTGACTGGCATAAGTTGGGCGTTTTGCATCGGCGGTAATAATGTACTCTAACCGAATTGAGCATCGGTCTATTAGACATTTCCGAGAGTTGACCCAATCTTTCCTTTCTTTCAAAGCATAGTTATAAACCGAACGACAAACTGAAAGCCACTCATCAATGACGGCGGCTTGTAGGGGCGTTACTTTCAGTTTATACTGATACGAAAGGTTAAGCATTCTATGAAATGCCAATTAGTTCCCTAATCATAACACAATTAATAAAAAGCCGTCCTTTAAGGACGGGGAACCTTAGACCCAAAACTTTCGGTAATCAAATTGAGGATAACCTCCCGATCCAGCATAAAAAAAATTAAGCCAGGCCTCCCCTAATCGACTTTGAATAAGAGAAACTAAGAATGTTTAAATAATTGACTGCGAAATGCCATCTTATGGAGAACATCAGAAGTTTACTCGAACCGATCGCGGCTTGGTTTAATCAATTCAATCTGCCCGAACCTATTACCCATTGGGGACATCCGGTGATGATGGGGATTGTGGTATTTGTGATGGGCAGTTATGTCGGCTTTGCGGGTTGGCGAGGTCGCGTTTTGGCGGCGACGGATACAGAAGCGGCGTTAAAAAATAAAGCAGATCATCGCAAACTCGCCCCTTGGATGTTCCTTTTTATTGCTTTGGGTTACACGGGGGGCGTTTTGTCTTTGGTAATGCAAGGTCAACCGATTTTTGAGAGTTCTCATTTTTGGACGGGTTCGATTGTCATTGTTTTACTGTCGATCAATGGGTTTTTGGCGTTGTTTGGCTTTAAACCCGATAAAGCGGTTATGAGAACTACTCATGCTTATGTGGGCAGTGTGGCCTTGGCGTTGCTCGTCATTCATGCTTTACTAGGATTAAAATTAGGTCTTTCAATTTAAAACGAGATGAATGGCAAAGGCTGGGCGATCGCGTGCCTGGCATATATCATCGGGTTGCTATCTACGGGACTGTTTAATCTCTCGACTGAGGCAGTTTCTTGGCCCCAGTGGGGGTTTTACAGTCTGGCTTGGTGCATTATTGGTTCAGTCGCGGGGGGTTTTCTCCCGCGTTTTTGGTTGCGGGGGCCAAGATGGCCGGTTTGGGTGGTATCGGGCTGTATCGCGGGTTTGGCGATCGCGCATCTCCAGTTCCGCATTCCGCAACCGGGGCCGCTGGATGTAAGTTGGTTAGTGCCGCAGTTAGAAGATGCGGCAACTATACGCGGCGAAATCTTGGAAATGCCGCGACTGAATGCGAAACAGAAAGTCAGGTTCGTATTAGCGGCGCAAACGGTGAATAATGAGCCAGTTACAGGGAAATTGTATGTAACGCTGCCGTTGTTACACGGAACTGGTTTAGCGCCTCGTCAAGAAATTGAAATTATCGGCAATTTGTATCAACCCTCAGCCCCGGCAAATCCTGGGGCGTTTGATTTTCGGGCATATTTAGCCCGTCGGGGGGTGTTTGCGGGGGTGAGTGGCAGTTTGGTACAGGAAGTGACGGAACCGCCTTGGGGATGGTGGCGACTACGACAGCGCATTGTGCGATCGCAAGTGCGGGGTTTGGGCAGTCCAACGGGACAGTTGGTGAGTTCAATGGTGTTGGGACGCAGGGCGGTGGATTTGCCGTTTGATATCCAGAAACGTTTTGTAAAGGCAGGGTTAGCCCATACTTTGGCGGCTTCGGGGTTTCATGTGTCGTTATTGTTGGGCTTGGTGTTGACCTTGACGCGGCGTTTGGGGAGTCGATCGCGTCTTTTGATCGGTTTGGGGGTTTTGCTGCTTTATATCGGTTTGACGGGGATGCAACCGTCGGTAATGCGGGCGGCGTTGATGGGGGTGGGGGTTTTAATTGCGTTGGTAACGGAACGGAAAACGAAGCCTTTGGGGTTGTTGTTGTTGGTGGCGACGATTTTGTTGGTTATCGATCCGTTGTGGGTTTGGGATTTGGGGTTTCAGTTGAGTTTTTTGGCGACTCTGGGCTTAATTGTGACGGTGGGGGCGATCGCGAAACGCTTGGATTGGCTACCACCGACGATTGCCACGTTAATTGCGGTTCCGTTGGCGGCTTCGTTATGGACGCTACCGTTATTGATTTACAAATTTAATGTGGTGGCGGTGTACAGTTTGGCGATTAATGTTGTGGTTACGCCGTTGGTGACTTTAATCAGTTTAGGGGGAATGGTTGCAAGTGCGATCGCCCTCCTGTTGCCAGATGCAGGCGGCGCGATCGCGTTCCTACTATATTATCCGGCTCAAATACTAATCGCTATCGTGACGTTTTTTACCGATCTTCCGGCAAGTTCGCGGGCGGTGGGCAAGATTTCGACGATCCAGTTATTGTTAATCTACGCGGGGATTTTGGCGGTTTGGCTGATTCCGGGGTTCAAGATGGGTTGGCGTTGGTTGGGGATGCTAGGGGCGATCGCGATTTTAGTAATTGTTCCTTTGGGGTATCAGCAGGGAACCCTGGTACAAGTGACGGTTTTGGCGACGGATGCTGAACCTGTGGTGGCGATTCAGGATCGGGGGAAGGTAACGCTGATTAATTGTGGGGATGGGGATACGGTGAGTTATACGGTTTTGCCGTTTTTGCGATCGCAAGGGGCAAATCAAGTTCATCTCGCGATCGCGGCTCAGAATCCGGTAGAGAGTGCTTGGTCTGCTATTTTTGAGAATTTAAAGATAAAAACGTTTCTAACAGCTTCTACGGTGCAAGAGGCGCTATTTTCGGCAGAAAATGAGGTTAAACCTCAAGTAATTACCTCAAATCAAACAGTGCAGTTGGGGGATGTTACGGTGTCGGCAATTCATCTCGACCCGGTGGTGTTACAAATCCAACTGGGCGATCGCTTCTGGATTGTGGCGGATGAAACAACGTTACCGCAACTTCAACAGCAACTCAGCATCGCTCAAAACTGGGTTTGGATTGCAACTAAACCGCCTAAATCCCTTGATATTTTAAAACAATTGCCGATTGATGTCGCGATCGCGCCTTCTGTACCATCCCAGCAACAGATCGAGTCTTCCCCAGTTCAACTTTACCTGACTGAAGAATTGGGGGCGATTCAATGGACACCAGAAACAGGCTTTCAGGCTACGGTTGTGGATGCAGAAGCCGACGCAGAGTTATTTTAATTTCGCCTAAAGACTGGTCAACCGTACCCAAAATCATTAATATAGATAAGCGCCCTCTGGAGAGGTGGCAGAGCGGTTGAATGCGGCGGTCTCGAAAACCGCTAAGGTGTCAAAGCCTTCGAGGGTTCGAATCCCTCCCTCTCCGTTTTAATCTAATTTCAACTTACATCCCCTTTTCTGGGCTAGATAGAGGGGTGTTTTTGCAAGAAATTTTTGCGCCTTTCTTGAGTACAAAACCCGTCAACAAAGGAACGGGTTTAGAATCATCAATTAGTTATCAAATTGTCGTCGAAAATTATGGCGATCGGTTCCGGTGCGAAAATATGCTGCAAGGGGGAACTGAATTTATGATCGAGCTTCCCATTACCCAAATAGAGAAGAAGAATAACCCCCAAATATTAGCTTGGATTAAGTGTTACGAGGAACAAAGGTTTTATCTTTAGCCACATACTCCCAAGCAATATCATCGGGGTCTAATTCTTGACTCCACTGCGGGAAATCTTTATTGGATTTTCGCCGACTAATTGTATAGTCTTTGACGTTTAAGCGCTTGGCTAAGTCGGTTTGAATGAGCGTTGATACTTCAGTTAAAACGTGGGTTTGTGTGGTGCTAGGAGTATGGGTTTCTGTGACTATAGCCGCAGATTCCCCAGGAGAATCAGAAGGTTCGAGTTCTCCTTCTTCGAGTTCCCAAACGGGTTCGCTGTCATCAAGAATTGTCCCCAAAGCACTCGCAGTTAGGAAGTAGTAAACTGTACCTGAATCTTGGTAAGTTTTGCGTTGTGCGCCATATTCTTCGGACTTTTTTTCGAGGAAACGTTTGGCTTGTTTTGCGGTTAAACCCGCCTTTATGGTTAAATCCAACGGTGTGACTTTTCCCTGATTCTCTTTGACTAAAGCATTGAAGTCAGGATTGATTTTTGCGCTCCATTTTTGCCATTGATATTGTTGCCAAACTCGAAATAAGCCAATGAGTACAACCAATACTAATAGCAACGGCCAAGCCGTGTATAAAACGACCAGCGCAAAAGCAATGGGTAGAATGAGAATCAGAATGCTAGTAGCGCCGCCTTCGATTACGTTATCGGACATAGCTTCTGGTTAACGGTGTAAATTTAAGAAAACTGCACGAAAATGGGAGTTGCAAAAATAGCATACAACAAACTTTTGCTGTTTTTGCAGTAACCGACTACTCCATCAGTTTAAAGGGTAGTGGCAAGACTCGTTAAGTTTAAGCGATTAAACATAGCTTGGCGAGCTTGCAAAGCCAGAGAATCGTCGAGTTTTCTCAAAGTCATCTTATCTTGATATTTTTGCATGAGGGCAGTTTGGAGCAGCCAATCAGCGATCGCGGGATTTTTGGGCAATAATGGGCCGTGGGCATAAGTCGCGATCGCGTTGTGATAAAAAGCCCCTTCTGTGCCATCTTCACCGTTATTGCCATAACCTTTGATAACTTTCCCTAGGGCTTCAGTTTTACCCAAATAAGTGCGCCCCCCGTGATTCTCAAAGCCAATCACAATCGGGGTTTGCCCGGTCATGGCTTTAAGTTCTGTGGCGAGTTTAGAGGCAGTAACCTCAAACACGACATTCCCAATGCAGCGTGACGCTTCGGGGCCAGGGTGTTTGCTAACTAAATCCAAAATCCCTAAACCTTCGATGCGTTTGCCTAAAGCGGGTTCATAATAATGTCCCAGAAGTTGGGGCGATCCGCAAGTGAAAACTCCTGGCATTCCCGCTTCAATTTTTTGGCGAATTATCTCGGCTTTTGCACCCTGCAAGTCGCGCATCACAATCTCTTGCTGGCGGTCTTGTGCGCCCCCACCGACTAAAATATCGATATTCTCGAAGGCGGTGGCATCCACTTGGCGATCGAGTTCGATAAGATTAACCGCAATCCCCCGCCAAACCGCCCTTTGCTGCAAGCAGATGGCATTGCCGCGATCGCCATAGGTACTCATGAGTTTAGGATAAAGCCAACCGATCTTTAATTCCATTGATTTAGATTGTTATAAGGTTTTTGCGATGGTTTGCTGGTTATTGGTTATTGGTTGTTGGTTGTTGGTTATTCGTGACAGAGTTTAAGGTGATGATATTTTGGTCGATTTACTTGTAGGGGCTGGGTTTCCCTGCCCAATCACGTTTGGATAGACTCATCCATAATTTGTCCAAGAATGGCATAAAATCTGAGTACCTAATGATTGGGATTGGATGAGGAAACCTCACCCCTACACACCTACTGTCCACTGCCTACTACCTCTCAATTGCCAATCCGTACATGAAAGTGTTAATCATCGTTTCCCATCCCGTACCGTATATCATTCCGCAGTTTCGCTTAATGACGCAGCATAAGCAAGTGGAAATTTGCGTGGCTTATTGCAGCATGAAAGGGGCGCAATCTTACGATGACCCAGAGTTTGGGACGAAGGTGAGTTGGGAAGATGTGCCAATTTTAGAGGGTTATCCTTGGGTTGAGTTAAAAAATCAGGCACAAAAACCCGGATTAGGCAAGTTTTGGGGCTTGGTCAATTGGGAATTGTGGGACATGATAACCAGCGATCGCGTTGATGTTGTCGCAGTTTATGCAGGTTATGCTTATGCCAGCTTTTGGATTGCGTTAGCGGCAGCGAAATTAAAGAAAAAAGGCTTTATTTTCGTGACGGATGCGAGTACGGTAAAACCGAGAAGCGATCGCGCCCAAACCTTGAAATCTCGCCTCAAACCCTGGCTTTTGCCTTGGATTTTTAAACTCGGTGACGCAATTCTCGTCTCCTCTCGTTTGGGACAGGACATGGTGTGTTCTTTGGGAATGCCGAAAGAAAGAGTAATTTTGACCCCTTCGACAGTGGATAATGATTGGTGGTTGGCGCGATCGCAAGAAGTGGATGTTAACGCCACGCGCAATTCCCTAGGACTGCCCCAAAATGCCCCTGTATTGCTATTCTGTGCCAAGCTACAGCCTTGGAAGCGACCGCAGGATGTTTTACAAGGTTTTGCCCAAGCAGGCGTTGAGGGGTCTTATTTGGTCTTTGCCGGGGACGGGCCAATGCGAGCAGAATTAGAAACAGAAGCGGAAAAATTAGGGATTCGCGATCGCGTCCTTTTCCTCGGTTTCCTCAATCAATCAGAACTCCCCGCAATTTACACCCTGGCCGATTTATTTATTTTACCCTCGGAATACGAACCCTTTGGCGTAGTGGTGAATGAAGCCATGTTGTGCGGTTGTCCGGCGATTGTAAGCGATCGCGTGGGGGCCCGTTCAGAACTGATTGAAAATGGTAAAACAGGCTATATCTACCCTTGTGGCGATGTTGCAGCGTTAGGGCAATTGTTAAAGTCTGTGTTGAGCGATCGCTCGCAACTTTCTGAACTTAGTATAGCGGCCCGCGATCGCCTCAGTAGTTGGTCGCCCCGCGAAAACGTCGCCGCCCAAATTCACGCCTTAAAACTCGCTTGCGAGCGAAATAACCGTTAACCCGTGACAAGGCTATGGCAAAATTTGAATACACTGGGGTTATACTAACAACCCCTGTCCTCATAATTAATTCTTTGGCATAACCCAAACATAAAAACTCAATCTTCTGGTTTCCCGCAGAGGTACTGATAACTGATAACTGGTGACTGATAACTGAAATGACGGCTTCAACCATTCCCCCTTTAGCAACCCAATACGACCCCTTTGCCACCGAAGAAAAGTGGCAAAACGCTTGGCGAGATCATGACGTTTTCCAAGCTGACCCCAACGCCGCAGGACAGCCCTACAGCATTGTTATTCCACCCCCGAATGTTACGGGCAGTCTCCACATGGGTCACGCCTTCAACACGACCTTAATGGACGTTTTGGTGCGTTACAAGCGGATGCGGGGCTACAATACCCTATGCTTGCCCGGAACCGATCACGCCAGTATTGCGGTTCAAACCATTCTCGAAAAGCAACTCAAAGCCGAAGGTAAAACCCGCGAAGATGTGGGCCGCGAGGAATTTTTAAAGCGGGCTTGGCAATGGAAAGCCGAATCCGGTGGTAAAATCATCAACCAACTGAAACGCCTAGGATTATCGGCGGATTGGTCGCGAGAACGTTTTACCCTCGATGAGGGCTTGTCTAAAGCTGTGATTGAAGCCTTTGTCCATCTCTACGAAGCGGGCTTGATTTATCGCGGCAACTACATGGTGAATTGGTGTCCTGCCTCTCAATCGGCAGTTTCAGATATTGAAGCCGAAAATGTAGATGTCCAGGGACATTTATGGTACTTCCGTTACCCGTTGACCGAGGGGGAAGGGTGTGTAGAAGTCGCCACAACGCGCCCAGAAACCATGTTAGGAGATACGGGAGTCGCGGTAAATCCCAATGATGAGCGTTATAAAGATTTAATTGGTAAAACTGTTACCCTGCCGATTGTGCATCGCGAGATTCCCATTTTTGCCGATGAATTGGTCGATCCTGAATTTGGGACGGGTTGCGTCAAAGTTACTCCGGCCCACGACCCCAACGACTTCGAGATGGGGAAACGCCACGATTTGCCGTTTATCAACATTATGAACAAGGACGGCACGTTGAATGAGAATGCAGGCGAATTTGCCGGACAAGACCGCTTCGTGGCGCGTAAAGGGGTGGTTGAGCGCTTAAAAGCTGAAGGGGTACTATTCAAAACCGAGGACTACGAGCATTCGGTTCCCTATAGCGATCGCGGCAAAGTCCCCGTCGAACCCCTCTTGTCCACCCAATGGTTTGTCAAAATTGAGCCATTAGGAACAAAAGCCTTAGAATGTCTCAATGGGACGAACTCCCCTACCTTTGTTCCGGATAAATGGTCAGAAGTGTATCGAGATTGGCTATTAAGGCTCAAAGATTGGTGTATTTCCCGGCAATTGTGGTGGGGACATCAAATTCCGGCTTGGTACGTTGTTAGCGCCACGGAAGGGGAAATTACCGACGATACGCCTTTTATTGTCGCCCACGATGAAACCGAGGCTTGGGAAAAGGCCAAAGCCCAGTTTGGTGAAGATATCCAACTCGAACGCGATCCAGATGTGTTGGATACTTGGTTTTCTTCGGGGTTGTGGCCGTTTTCGACCATGGGATGGCCGGAAAATACGCCGGAATTGCAGAAGTATTATCCCACTTCTACCCTCGTCACGGGTTTTGATATTATCTTTTTCTGGGTCGCCCGCATGACCATGATGGCGGGTTATTTTACCCAAGAAATGCCCTTCCAAGATGTGTATATTCACGGCTTGGTGCGGGATGAAAATGGCAAGAAAATGTCAAAATCTGCCGGAAATGGCATCGATCCGCTTTTACTGATCAATAAATACGGTACAGATGCCTTACGCTATACCTTAATCCGCGAAGTTGCCGGGGCGGGTCAAGATATTAGCTTACAGTACAACCGCAAAACCGATGAATCGGAGTCCGTGGAAGCTTCCCGGAACTTTGCTAATAAAATGTGGAATGCAGCCCGGTTTGTCTTGATGAACCTGGACGGCAAAACCCCCGAACAACTGGGTTATCCTGATGTGGAAAATCTGGAATTTTGCGATCGCTGGATTTTGTCCCGTTTTTACCAAACCGTCGCCCAAACCCGCGAAGATATCAGCACTTACGCCCTCGGAGAAGCAGCCAAAGGATTATACGAATTTATTTGGGGGGACTTCTGCGACTGGTATATTGAACTTGTCAAACCCCGACTGCGGCAAGATGCGACTTCAAACTCTCGTTTAGTCGCCCAGCAAACGCTGGCTTATGTGCTAGAGGGCATTCTCAAGCTGTTGCATCCGTTTATGCCCCATATCACCGAAGAAATCTGGCACAATCTTACCCAGAAAACCGGGGAGTTTTTGGCGGTTCAAACTTATCCAGAAGTGGACGAAATTTTACAAGCTTCGGAACAGTCTGAATCAACACCAAATCCCGAACCTGTCGTTGCTAAGGAGACTGAACCTGTGTCTGATACCGAACAACCTACGCCCCCTGAAACGGCAATTGAACCCACGGAAACCTCTGGAGATGTTGCGGTGATGCCGTCATCTGAAGAAGCATCTTCCCAAGTTTCGCAAGTGTTTAATCAAATTGCGCGATTTTTAGACCGACTTCCCGATGAAGTGAGTAACTTTTTTGGGGAGTATCGCCGTCCTCTCACCGTATTTGGCATAATTTTGGCGGCGTTGGTGTCTTTGGTGGTACTCAATGCCACTCTAGACGCGATTCACAGTATTCCGTTACTTTCTCCCACTTTTCAGTTAGTGGGTTTGGGTTATGTGATTTGGTTTGTGTGGCGTTATTTACTGCAATCCCAAAATCGCGAAGAATTGGGACAAATTAGCAATCGTCTCAAAAAACAAGTCTTTGGGAAACGGACTTCGACCAACGTAGGCGAATAAATCAACGGTTTTGGAGTGGTGAATGCCGATCGTTCATCACTCATTTATTGCTTAATTTGATGCTGCCGCAAAACTATGACCATTCAAACCTTAATTGATCCTGAAATTGAAAAGGAATTTGCGTTAATTATTGGCGTGATGCGGGTTTTACGCAATCTTCGCGCTGAAGCCGAAATTAAACCCGGCGCGCAAGTCACCGCTATTTTACAAACTGAAAACGCCTCAGAGCGTCAAATTTTAGAAAAAGGACGCAATTACATCGAAGATTTGGCTAAAGTTGAATCTTTGAGTATTGTTCCGACCCTCGAACAAGAATACAAACAGTCTTTTGCTGGCGTAGAAGGAACGGTTCAAGTATTACTATTACTTTCGGGTTTAGTTGACATTGAAGCGTTACGTGGCAAGCTAGAGAAAAAGTTAAGCAAAGTCGAAGGAGAGGTAAAATCCCTCACAGGCCGTCTGAGTAATGAGGGTTTTGTGAATAAAGCACCGAAAGAAGTCGTCCAAGGTGCGCGGAAAGCTTTAGCTGAAGCCGAAAAACAAGTTGCGATTCTGCGCGATCGCGCCCAAGCTTTGAATCCTCAATAAAACCCATTCCCTCAAATAGTCTGGGGTGCAGTAAGTCCGCGATCGCCTTCACACTTTCCCTTTGTTTCTCAGCCCATTTCACGCTCGATAACCGAAGATGCTACACCTGGCCCAAGTGCAACAAGATGCTGATAATAGCGGCATTATCCTCCACCTCCTCGCTGCCCAAACCGATGACGAAGTTTGGTCAGTCAAAGACAGTGACTCCCTCGCGATTGAAGCCGAAAAAGTGGCCAACACTGCCTTATTAAGTGCTGGCCGCTTAGTCCTCGTCGATCTCGATGAAAGTCAGCAAATTTTGAGCTTACAAGACGCAACGAGTTGGGTACTATCTCTCCTGAAAAAGCTTTCGACCGAAACGCCTTCTGAATCATTAGGGGAGGAACAAGCTGCCATCGAACAATGGCGACAAGAATTAACTCTGCAAAGTCAAGACATGACTCGCCGTAACCTCGAAATTGAAACCCGCCGCGAACAAATCCAAGACCTAGAAAACAGCATCAAAGAAGAAAAAGAACAAATCGAGCTGCGTTTGCAAGAGCTAGAAGCCCGCGAAGCCACTTTAAATAACAACAACTAAGCTTTAGGTTTAATTTGACCTAAAATCCCTTAAAGATAGGTTGTAGACGCTTTCAGCATATGATAAGCAATCAACAACTGCGTTAACGCCAAAGGATAACTTTGGATCGTTTCCCCCGTTGTCCCGACTACCTTGCCAATCTCGACGTTATTATCTAAACGGCAACTTTCTAAAAACGGTACATCCGCACACATCAACTTTTCGACTTCTCGCACTTGTTGGTCTGTCGCGTGACCGTCAATTTCCAACACATCCACGGGTTTTCCCATATCCCGGTCTAGTCCCAAACGTACCCCCGAATCGGGATGAGGTTGGGTAGGGTCAAACATTTTCACCAACTCTGGATGAGGAATCGTAGGCCGCAACACCAAGCGCACATTCAAATCCCCTTCGTTTCCGTCTGAGGTCGGATAAAACGTGACGACCATATCAGACCCTTTCCGTTGCGGACGAATAAAGGCTTCAGAATCCGGTTCTCGCTTACTGAGGGCAGCAAGGACTTGTTCTTCGGTGTAGCCCCGTTTGCGGGTGTCTCGCTTCACTTTCCACTGGGCCCGCAGGGACTCTGGCGGCGCAAGATACACTTTAACATCATAAGCATCGCGGGCGGCGCGGGTCGCATAACCCAGTAAACCTTCCACAATCACATATTGCTTGGGTTTGATGTATTCAGGCGGGTCAAAAAACCCGGTATCGTGATTATAAATCGGCTTGAGAATCGGCTGGCCGCTGCGTAATAGGGTGAGGTGCTGTTGAATAATATCGAGATAATTGCAATCAGGATGAAGGGCTGTAATGCCTAATTCTGCTCGTTGTTTGCGGTCAAAGCGGTGATAATCGTCCGTACAAATAATTGTAACGTTGTCTTCTCCTAAGACTTGAGCAATTCCTCGCGTGAGGGTGGTTTTCCCCGCAGCACTATCCCCAACAATGCCTAAAATGATACGACGTTGAGCCATTCTTTCTCCTGAATCTTTCCTTTGCGTTTGCTGACATTTCTTCACTCAATTAAACGCTTAAAGAGATTGGCAACGGTAGCGCATTATACTAACTGTTACATTAGTTTACATTTTGCAACTTTATAATAAGTTCAGGCAGCCTGAAGTTTACTCTATCAAATCGGAGCGCGATCCCGCAGGGATCCGCGTAGCGGCACGCGATGACCACAACAACCCAAAAACTCACATTTGCCGAATATTAGAGCTTTTGGAAGGATATGACAAAAATCAAGATATTGTAGAAACAAGATGGAATCAAATTCTTGCAGATTCTCCTTCAGAGACAACTGAATATCTACATTGGATATATGAATCTCATCAAGGGAGTAGAGCTAAGAAAAATGCTTTATTTGATATGTTTTTGGCTGATTTCTTTCCTCAACATACTAATCCTGATGTACATTTATCAGATGCCGATCAAATTTGTGCAACAGTTGATTCTTTGCATAAAGATATCCTAAATTGTAGAAAATTGGTAACAGGTCAATGGCTATATCATCCGATACAACAGCCAATAAATGGCTGGGATATTAGTCGTTTAAGTATTTTATCGGTAGAATTGGGACATACTTTATCAATTCCCTTGTTATTAGCTGCTCATCAGCTTAATCAATTGATAAAAGCAGAGTTTACGATTTCGCTGGTACATCGATAGAACATATATATCCTCGCAATGCTGCCAGTAATGTGAAAGATGAAAATATAGAACAGTTGAAAAATACAATTGGAAATTTAACTATTATGGATCCTTCGCAGAATGGAATTGGAAGTAACAAAAGTTTTCTTGAAAAGCAATATTTATATCAGCGATCTTCAGTTCTATTAACTAAAGAAGTTGGCTCAAAAACAGCTTGGACTAAAGCGGATGTAGAACAACACCGAGATTTGTTGATTAATGCTGCGCTGGCAATTTTTCGCCCTTGATTTTTATATTTGAAGATAACTATATTTTGAGAATTGTTTGACCTGTAACGTTAAACTACCAGAGATCGCGCCCCTCTTCCCACGCTCGTCAACTCCTGCAATACAATAAAATATGCACGAACTCGTAACCCAGTAGGAGTAAATTTGTCGTGGAGTCCCGATATAATCCCGCAGCGATTGAACAAAAATGGCAACAGCAATGGGCTGAACTTGGCTTAGACACAACGCCGGAGGATAGCAACAAGCCCAAATTTTATGCGCTGTCGATGTTCCCCTATCCGTCGGGTAAGCTACACATGGGTCACGTTCGCAACTATACTATTACTGACGCGATCGCGCGCCTGAAACGAATGCAAGGGTATCGCGTTTTGCACCCGATGGGCTGGGATGCCTTTGGCTTACCCGCCGAAAACGCCGCCATTGACCGAGGTGTTCCCCCCCAAGAATGGACATATCAAAATATTGCTCAAATGAAAGAGCAATTGCAAAAACTCGGTTTATCCCTCGATTGGAACCGAGAAGTAGCCACCTGTTCCCCAGATTATCACAAATGGACGCAGTGGTTATTTTTACAGTTTTACGCCTCCGGTTTAGCCTATCAAAGAGAAGCGGCGGTTAATTGGGACCCCATCGACCAAACCGTACTTGCCAACGAACAAGTAGACAGCGAGGGCAATTCCTGGCGGTCTGGGGCAAAAGTTGAGCGAAAATTGCTGAATCAGTGGTTTTTCAAAATCACCGATTACGCCGAACAACTCCTCCAAGATTTAGACCAACTCGAAGGTTGGCCCGAACGAGTTAAATCCATGCAGGCTAACTGGATTGGCAAATCCGTGGGGGCTTATTTAGAGTTTCCGATTGTGGGGATGGACGAGAAAATCGCCGTCTTTACCACCCGTCCCGATACCGTCTACGGCGTGAGTTATGTGGTTTTGGCCCCGGAACACCCCTTAACCCCCCAAGTCACCACCCCCGACCGCAAGGAAGCGGTAGAAGCCTTTATTCAAGAGGTAGCCGCAGAAAGCGAAATCGAACGAACTGCCGAAGATAAGCCCAAGCGCGGCATTCCCACAGGAGGAAAAGTCATTAACCCCTTCAACGGGGAAGAAGTGCCGATTTGGATTGCCGATTATGTGTTGTACGAATACGGAACCGGGGCGGTGATGGGGGTTCCAGCCCACGATACTCGCGATTTCGTCTTTGCCACTCAAAATGACCTGCCCATCATAACAGTTATTATGCCGGACATAACAACTGTTATGGAACCCCTAAAAGCCGCTTACACCGAACCCGGAGTCATGGTCAATTCCGGCGACTTTGACGGCAGGGATTCCGTCGAAGGCAAACAAGCCATTATTGAATATGCCGAAGAAAAGGGTTATGGCAAAGCCAGAATACAGTATCGCTTGCGGGATTGGTTGATTTCTCGTCAGCGTTATTGGGGCTGTCCGATTCCGATTATCCACTGTCCCAGTTGTGGGGCTGTTCCCGTTCCCGATGCCGATTTGCCCGTAAAACTGCCGGAAAACGTCGAATTTAGCGGTCGCGGCCCTTCTCCCTTGGCGAAAATGGCCGATTGGGTGGATGTGAAATGCCCTAGTTGTGGGGAAGCGGCAAAACGGGAAACGGACACGATGGATACTTTTATGGATTCGTCGTGGTATTTCTTGCGCTATACCGACGCAAATAATGAAGGGGAAGCCTTCGAGAAGAATAAAGTAGACGATTGGATGGCGGTCGATCAATATGTAGGGGGAATTGAACACGCCATTCTGCACTTATTGTACTCCCGTTTCTTTACCAAAGTGGTGCGCGATCGCGGTCTGGTGACTTGCGACGAACCCTTTAAACGCCTCCTCACCCAAGGCATGGTACAGGCAATTACCTACAAAAACCCCAACACCGGGAAATATATTGCCCCCGACCAAGTAGAAAATCCCGAAGACCCCAAAGACCCCAACACCGGAGAAAAATTACAGGTCTTCTACGAAAAGATGTCTAAATCCAAATATAACGGCGTTGACCCCCAAGGCGTATTAGCTAAATATGGGGCCGATACTGCCCGGATGTTCATCTTATTCAAAGCCCCCCCAGAAAAGGATTTGGAGTGGGATGACGCAGATGTAGAGGGTCAATTCCGCTTTCTCAATCGCGTTTGGCGGTTAGTCGAGGAGTTTACCAACAACCCCTCAGGGTCTTCTCAAACAAGCAAAAACGGCGATTTAACCAAGGACGAGAAGGATTTACGCCGGGCGATTCATACGGCAATTAAAGAGGTTTCAGAGGACTTAGAAGGCGAGTATCAATTCAACACCGCCATTTCCGAGTTGATGAAACTCAGCAACGCCCTCAATGATGCCAAATGCGTTGATTCTCCCGTGTATCGCGAGGGAATTGAAGCTTTGTTGCTCTTACTTGCGCCATTTGCCCCCCATATCGCGGAGGAGTTGTGGCACAATTTGGGTCACAATAATTCTGTGCATCAAGCATCCTGGCTGAAATACGACCCAGAAGCCCTGAAAGTAGACGAAATTGACTTGGTAATTCAAGTAATGGGCAAAAAGCGCGGTTTAATTCAAGTTCCCGCAGGCGCAAGTAAGCAGGAGTTAGAGGAATTTGCCCGCAATTCTGAAGCAGCCCAACGGTATTTAGAGGGAGAAGAAGTCAAGAAGGTGATTGTCGTTCCGGGTAAGTTAGTTAACTTTGTTTTGGCGAAAAAGTAAGGTCAAAACAGCCTAATTTTTAGAATCCCGGTTTCTTATTTGCTTACCCAATCAAGTTAAGCATTTGACTCAGAAACCGGGTTTCTTAATCCTTGCCATTTAAGTAGATTTGATATGAGTTATTGTATTATTTATTTTAATTAATCAGGATTTTGCATTAACTGATTAATTTGATTTTGTACACCGATAGATACTTGTAATGTTTCTCCAATTAAGTCAGATGCCTCTGTTGCTTTTTCTTTAATTTTTAAAGCTTCTATATTAGATAAATTGTTATTTTGAAACATACTCGAGTTATCTTCAATTAAGGAACGGTTTTCTCTTAAAATTCTTTCTATTTTCAATCCACGAACCAAGTCTTCTCTGGTTAAGCTAAGAGCATTAATCACGTTTTTCCGTTCTTCTACTTCCATTTCTTTTCCACCACCAGCTTCTACTAATTGATCTTTAACATCAATAGATTTAACAATTGAATTGAATTTTTTGATTTCATCAATCAATTTGTTTAAATCTTTGTTACCATTGCTAACCTTCTTTTTGTCCTTTTTTTTATCATTTTTCTCAAAAAGAGAGCTTATTGCTGTTACAAGACTCAATCCACCGATTACGCTAATGGTTGTAGTATTGTAAGTTAAACTTGTACCGAAAAACTTTGCTCCAAAAAAAGCTATTAGCCAAAATACAAAGATGCCCCCAAAGAACGTACCAAAAAATCCTGGTGATTCTTCGGATGACTCTATAGCTGCACTTTCATCCAACTCAATATTGAGACCACTCAGCTCTTTTACTTTTTGTGAGGAAATTTGTAGTCCTTGTAAATCTTCTCTCATATTTTTAAGCTCTTGATTGCCAACACAATATCAATTAAAACAATTAAATCTAATACAAACAAAGTATTTAAAGTTAATTTAATAATTAATTTACATAAAGTAACTTTACTGAATAATTTTGTGAATGATAAAGACAAGCATCCTTATGGACTCACTTGTATAAACTAAAGACAAATTTTTAAATCCCCAAATCTTGATGTAGTATATAATACAAAAAAAGAAATATATTAATAATTCTGTATGGATATTTGAGGTGTTCAGCCCGAATTTTAACTCAATTTTTTTTAATCGCGTAACCAAGCAAAAATATCAGCAAGCGTTAACTGTAAATTTTGCGCCCAATTAGGAACTGGAATTATCATATCTGATTCTTCAAATATTTCGGTTTCCTGTTGCGGACGATACACAAAAATAGTTTTCTCGTTAGGATCAATTAACCAGCCCATTTGCGTCCCATTTTTCAAACAATACAGAATATTTTTGATGACTTTAGTTTGACTTTGGTCTGGGGATAAAATCTCAATTGTCCAAGTGGGTGCAACTGTTATCGTATTAGCAATTTCGCCTTGTTCATCACGAGGAATCTGCGACCAAGTTA
Organism: filamentous cyanobacterium ESFC-1; assembly: GCA_000380225.1. Taxonomy (GTDB): domain Bacteria; phylum Cyanobacteriota; class Cyanobacteriia; order Cyanobacteriales; family Spirulinaceae; genus Jaaginema. The sequence goes on along the minus strand of KB904821.1, from coordinate 4,446,206 downwards.
AAACAACGATATCGGGAACAATCGAACGTTGTCCAAATGTACAGCGTAATTCCGGAAAAGCCCGCGCCACTTTTGCTGGTTTTAAAACTTGGTTAATCGCAGTTACTAACTCCCCTTGAATAGCACTATGCTTTCCTTGCGGCATTGGTTTTTGTATAATCTTTCCGTCGATATATTCCCTAGCTGGTTTGGTTTCGGGTTGCTGGAGAAATTCGGTTAATGTTAGTTTTTTTGATTCTATTTTTACCATTTTTGAACTATATTTTTAGGGATTTTATTTAAAAAAAATATTGTTATGTTGGTTAAATTAAAGTTGTGTTGGGTTTCACTTCGTTCTACCCAACCTACGAACTACTAACATCAAATCCGAAAAAACGATCGCTGTTGGAGAACCCCAGTTTCAGCGAGTCAGAATCTAACTTGTTGGGTAGACAGACAAAAAACCGGAGTTCTTAATCCTTAAAACTAGGTCGTAATATCAAACAGAACATTGAGTTATCAATGGAGGTTAACCAACTTTGAAAGCATCCAAGGCTTCTAAGTATTGAGATTCTTCTTCTAAACGAACCGAAAGCTGTTTACAGACAATTTCGCATAGCTGAAAAATACTCGGATCGGCAATGTCATAATAAACGCTAACGCCTTGAGGTTGGCGGATCACCATTCCCACCTGAGTCAAAATTTTAAGGTGTTTCGAGACGTTGGCTTGGCCGAGTCCTGTTTTACCTATAATTTCCGTGACATTTTTGGGCCCGGTTTTTAAACTACAGAGAATTTGTAAACGGCTGACTTCAGAAAGAACTTTAAAATATTCGGCAATGCGGGTAATGGCGGGATTAGATATAGGAATGTCGCTCATGTTTGATTACGAAGTCTGTCTAATTAATTTTAATTATATTACTAAATGATGGTATATTCTACTGTTTTTTGCTATCACCAAAATGGGGGTTAGCCGTTCTGTTTTTGAGGGTAAACACCCCAAGAATATCAAAAACAGCCAGAACGCGATCGCGCCTGACTGCTGACTAACATAAATAAGACCCAACTTAAAAGGGGATATCGTCTAAATCCTTGTCTTCGGGGGCAGAAGGGGCGGGAGTGGCGACGGGTTCAGGATCGCGCGAAGGGGCAGAATAAGCCGGTTCTGGGGCGGGAGAGGGCGCTTGGTTGTAGTTATCCATCGAGACAACATTACTGGGATTTGCGGCGGCTTGGGGGGCGCTTGCCGTCCAGTTGGGATCGCTGTCGAGGGGATGAATACGCGAGACACTCAATTCGGCTCGTTTTTCTTTGAATTTGTTGCCCCGTTCTTCCCGTTCAAAAACATTCATCCGCAGGCGGCCTTCAATGATAACGCGATCGCCCAGCTTATGATTTTGCTCGATTTCTGTGGCGAGATTGCCCCAACCAATCACTTTGAGGGTAGAGGGGGGAGAATCCGGTCGTGAACTTTCAAACTCAACCACCATCTCCGCGATCGCGAGATTATCAGGAGTATATCGAATTTGGGGAGGCTGGACAATCCGCGCCATAATTACGCAACTATTCATCAAATATCCTCAGCTTGACGTTTTTCTTGCATTTTACATTGTAGAACTATTGTACTTGTTTGTTATTTGTTGTTGGTTGTTGGTTGTTAGTTGTTCGTGTCCCGGTATTCAAAGCCCCTCGCCCTGTGGGAGAGGGGTTTGGGGTGAGGGCGGTCTTGCTAAAATGAGGGGAAATGCGCTCTGTGGGATAATGGCGATGGATCGGGAAACCTTGTATCGTATTGGGATGTATGGTGCGGCAGTGTTGGTCGGAGCAACAACAAGCGCGATCGCGGCTCCGGCTACTGTAGCTATTACCGGAACATCCTTATCTGGCGTAGTTGGGGGGATGCTGGCTAATGATTTAGGGGCGCTCAACGATGCTCATTACCTCAATCGCCCCCCGGATTTACGCAACGCTCACCTCACACGGGCGACGGGACGAGCGATCGCGATCGTCATTCTTACTGTAAAACAGGATAAACAAAAAGGGCGTTCCAGGGATTTCGCGATCGCCCTCGAAGGACTTGCCCAAGCCGCCCAAACAGATTGGGAAAACATCACTCAAGATATCCTCGAACAATCCAGTCTCCCAGCATTAGACGAAACGCAGTTAGCACGGCAGTATTTCTCCACAGCAGCAGAAGATTTTGATTCGTTACAAACAAAAACATTAGAAAAATGGCAAGATTGGCTGCCTGTGCTGGAGAAATTAAAAGAAAAAGCGCCGCGACGCATGAAAAGCCGTCATGTTCTTTCCTTGAGGGCGATTAAACCCCAAGATTTCGAGCATTTAGCCCAAGAATTACATCAGCTATTCCCCAAAGCCATCCGCGAGGTATTGAAGCGGGATTTCGCGCAAGGAAAAGAAGCCTTTGCAGGGATGATTTTCGACCTGTTGGGGAACTTGACTCAGGAAGTCAAAGCCATCCGCAACAGTAGCAATCTTAGCGCCGCAGAAGCTGAAAAACTGGATGCGATGTTAAGGCAGTTGCAGCAGTATGAAAAGCGGGAGTTTAAAGCCTTAGCAGAACAAGTTAAGTCGGTTTCAGACAGGGTTGTAGACAGCGTTATCCAAGAAATCGCCAAAGCACACGAACAAACCCGCGCAATTGTCGAACAGGAACACGAACAAACCCGCGAAACCGTTATACAAGGACATCAAGAAACCCAGGAAACCGTAGTCCGAGAAGCAGACCGCATTATTGACGAATTTCGCCAAACCGCCCCAAATCGTCCCCGAAACCCCCAAGCGCCCCCTACAAACCTGAGCCTCTACCGTCGTGCTGTGGCTAAATTCGTGGGACGAGACACCGCAATAAGCGAACTCACCAAACTATTGCAGAGTAGCGAAACCGTCGCGATTGCTGCGGCAGTGTCCGGGATGGGGGGATTGGGCAAAACCGAGTTAGCGTGGCAATGGGCAGATTGGCAACACCAGCAAGGCAACTTTCCCGGTGGGGTGGTGTGGTTGGATATGGCCGCCGGAAATCCGGGGGAACAGTTGATTTTGTTTTGTCAGACGGAATTTGCCGTAGAATTGCCCGATTTCCCCACCCTGGCAGAGCGTATCGCCTACTGTTGGCAGCATTGGCAGGAATGGCGTACCGGAGAAGTGTTGATTGTATTAGATGATGTGGCTCGCGACCGAGATGCCGAAAAGCTACATTGGTTTCAGCCTGGGAAATCGCAGTTTCGGGTGTTGTGGACGACGCGGGAAAATTGGTCAGGAGTCAAACAGTATCCCCTCGATAAACTCTCAGAAGCGGCAGCAGGGGAACTGTTGGCCAGCTATCTGGACGCAAAGCGATTAGAGGACGAACCGGAAGCCGTGGCGCAGTTGTTGGCTTGGTTTGAGGGGTTGCCTTTGGGGTTGGAGTTGGCCGCCAGATATTTAGCCCTAGATGAGTTTTTGCCCATTGCGGACTATGTACGGAAGTTGAGCCTTACCCACGAATCCCTCGAAAATAATATCGAAATGCCCTATCCCCACGGGGTTGAGGCGGCGTTGGCGTTGAGTTGGGCGAGGTTGGCGGACGCAGAAGCGCGAATTTTGGCGTTGTATTTGGGGCTGTATGGTGCAGCACCGATTCCCCTCACGGACGAGCAGCAAACAGCCTGGCGTAAACCCTTACGGCAGTTGACGAACTTGCATCTGTTGGAACGAGAAGCGGCGGATTTGGTGCGGTTGCATCCTTTGGTACGGCAGTTTTTCCAAGCACAGTTGACGGTGGAGTTATCCCCCGAAGAAGCGGACGAGTTGCGGCGAGAAGTGGCGGGGGTAATTGTCGAGCAGGGTAAGCAAATTCCCTATTCTTTCACGATGGCGCAGGCGCGAGAGTTTGCCCCCTGGATTCCCCATTTGGAGGAGGTGGCACAGGTGTTGTTACCTTGGGTCGCGGATGAGGATGTTATTTCGCCATTGTCCGCACTGGTACAGTATTACTATGGGCAGGGGTTGTATGCGTCGGCAGAACCCTGGTCACAGCAATGCCTAGCAGTAGCGCGGGAGCGATTGGGAAACCAACACCCAGACACGGCAACCGCCCTCAACAACCTGGCTCTTTTGTACGAATCCCAAGGAAGATACAGCGAAGCCGAACCCCTCTACACCGAAGCGATCGCCATCAAGCGAGAAAGCCTGCCCCCCAATCATCCCTCCTTAGCCATCTCCCTCAACAACCTGGCGGAATTGTACTATTCCCAAGGAAAATACAGCGAAGCCGAACCCCTCTACACCGAAGCCCTCGCCATCGACCGAGAAAGCCTGCCCCCCAATCATCCCGATTTAGCCATCGACCTCAACAACCTGGCTCTTTTGTACGAATCCCAAGGAAAATACAGCGAAGCCGAACCCCTCTACACCGAAGCGATCGCCATCGACCGAGAAAGCCTGCCCCCCAATCATCCCCAATTAGCCCGCCACCTCAACAACCTGGCGGGTTTGTACTATTCCCAAGGAAGATACAGCGAAGCCGAACCCCTCTACACCGAAGCGATCGCCATCAAGCGAGAAAGCCTGCCCCCCAATCATCCCTCTTTAGCCTCCCACCTCAACAACCTGGCGGGTTTGTACTATTCCCAAGGAAAATACAGCGAAGCCGAACCTCTCTACCTTGAGGCTATAACGATTTTTTGGCAAGGCTTGGGTGAAGATCATCCCAATACCCAAACCGTTTTGAATCACGTCATCATCTTCTACCAAACCGCCCTCGCTGCGGGACTCCCCGACACCGATCTCCGCCAACACCCCCTCGGCGACCTGATTCTCTCCCGCTTGGAGTCCTAGCATCCCGGTTTCTCGCGCCCAGAACCCCGGTTTCTGGTCTGCTGACTTATGCTGAGTTGGAATTTGATTCTAGAAACCGGGGTTCTAGAATCTAGAATAATGGGTAGGAATTTGCCAAACCCGCAAGAAAACCATGAGCTTACTCCTTTCCGACGACTTGGTACAAGCCAGCGGCCTCTCCGAACAGGAATTACTGCTCGAAATCGTCCTCATGTTGTTTCGTCAAGACAAAATCAGCCTTGGTAAAGCCAGCGAGATCGTAGGATGGCATCGGCAGCAGTTTCAAGACTTACTCGCAGACCGCAATCTCTATATTCACTACGATGTGGCCGAGTTTCAAGAAGACCTGAGAACGTTGCAAGATATGGATAAATAATGACCATTGTGAGTAACACCTCACCTATTTCTAATTTGGCGAAGGTCGGGCAACTTAACCTCATGCCTCAGCTATATGGCACGATATTGATTCCCCCTGCGGTGTATGCAGAATTACTAGACTCTAGAGCAGGCGAAACGGTCATTACAGCCGTTCAAAATGCTGATTGGTTGGAAGTTCGGCGGGTTCAAAATCAGTCATTGGTGAATGACTTGAGAACTCGTTTGACGCTCCCCTCCCTAAAGGGTAGGGGATTCTTCATTCATCGAGGCTTCGTTAGACAGCAGGATTTCTCCAACTGGATAAGAGGAAATCTCTCCTGAAGCGTGAGTTTGGGTGCGCCCCACCCTACTTAATCCCAATTGCAGAATGTTTAATGCAGCATTTACATCTCTATCGGCTACAAATCCACAATGCGGACAAACATGAGTTCGAGTTGATAGAGATTTCTGCACCTTTTCGCCACAATTAGAGCAGTTTTGAGAGGTGTTATGGGGTGGTACAGCTATCGTTACCTTTCCATACTTATCCCCAAAATACTCTAACCATTGGCGAAATAATGACCACCCTGCATCACTTATCGATTTCGCTAAACATCGATTTCTAACCATCCCTTTCACATTCAAGTCTTCGTAGGCCACCAAATCGTTTGATTGGATTAAACGGAGTGCCACTCTCTTGACAAACTCCTCTCGCTGCCGACTTACTCTTAAATGTTTACGGGCATATCGAACTCTAGCTTTACGATAGTTATTGGATTGCGGTTTTCCTTTTCTAAACTTTTTAGATTTTTGGCGGTTAAGCCGATTGAGTTGTTTTTCAGTTTTACGGTAAAACTGGGGGATGGGTTCAATATTTCCTTGACTGTCGGCTAGAAAATACTTTAACCCTACATCAATTCCGACTGCTTGCTGTGTGGGTGTTAAAGGTTTTACGGTATCTCTAGGGTCTAACTTAATAGCAAATTGGACGTAATAACCATCCGCTTTTCTAACAATCCTGACTCGTTTGATTTGTTCGGGTTGGTAATATTGGATGTCTCTAGACCCAACTAACTTTAGACGACCTATCCCTTTTTTATCGGTAAAGGTGATGTGCTTTTTGGTTTGGAGGTCTAGTTTCCAACCACTGGTTTTGTATTCAACCGAGCGAGTATTTTTCTTAAACCGTGGATATCCTTTACTTCCTTTAACCTGTTTCTTGCAGTTATCGTAAAAACGGGTAATTGCTCTAAGTGTTCGTTCAACCGCCGTTTGACAAGCATGAGAGTTCAAATCTTGAACAAACTCAAACTCGCTTCTGAGTTGAGTATTGTATCTAAAGAGTTCCGTTTTACCGACACCCCGATTATCCATCCAGAAGCGCAAAGTTTTGTTCCGCACAAACTGAGTGGTACGGATTGCTTCTTCAATCGCTTCTATTTGGTGGGGTTTCGGATTAACTTTATACTCTAAGACGAACATTTGATACTGCTCTAACTTGTATCAATTATACCCAGAATTAGATAAAGTCGCCCTGTAAGGGCGAGGCTTGAGACCCATCATTTTGGGTCAATATTGGAGAAGCGGAGGCGATCGCGTTGGCTGTTGAAGTAAAAGCGACACAATTAATCATCGACGAACGTTTGGGTAGACAAGCTGCAAAAGATTTAGGGGTCAGAATCACCGGAGTATTAGGAATGCTGCTACGAGCCAAACAAAATAAGACAATTCTTACCATCAAACCCATTATGGACGATTTAATCGATCGGGCCAATTTCCGCATCAGTCCCCAATTGTATGCGGATATTTTACAAGCCGCAGATGAGTAAACACAATGTTCAATTTGAATTAAATTTGTGATAACGGAAGTGTCGCTAATAATCACAAACGCCCTAACTCTCTCAGGTTTTGTAAATCCACCTCAAAGTCTTCGAGATCGTACTCATACAACGGGATATGACGGACTTTTAATAACTCTCGAAAAGCGCTAACTTCCATTTGTGCCATTTTCGCGGCATAGCCTAGGGTTAAACGTTGCGATTGAAATAGATGTAAAGCAATTTCTTGTAAAAACTCTGCGTGGGTTAATTCAGAAGCTTCTAAAAATTCGTCGGGGATGGTTACACTCATATTTGTTCTCGGTTTACTTCGGTCTAATCTTGTTTTCAACTGCTCTAAATCAACTCAACCTCATTTACATTTACTCAACTTTTAGCCAATCAAAGATTTCGGGGGCAGTAATTTGCCAATCGTCTAACCCCTCAAGCACCCTTAACGGCGTGGTATTGTCGCTGCGATACACCCTCGGCAATTTGTCAGCAAACACGGTAATGGCTTTAACCGCCGGGTCGATCAGCCAACCGAGTTCTGTCCCTTGCTCTAAACAAAATATAATTTTCTCCATCACCAAAGTTACTGATTGGTCAGGAGACAAGATTTCGATAATCCAGTCTGGGGGGCGATTGACGTTATCGCCAATATCGCCATCTTCATCCCTCGGTAAGTTCTGCCAGCGCAATACGGCAATATCTGGCACAATGGAGCGATCGCGAAAAGTACAGCGCAATTCGGTTAGCGCCAGGGCGATTTTTTTCTCTTCTGCAACTAAATCGATGGTTCGGGCTAAACGGCTTTGTAAACGGCTGTGTTTCGCTTTGGGCATGGGTTTTCGGGTAATCGTTCCCTGGCTGTATTCCTGGGCGGGTTTAGTGTCCGGTAACGCCAGAAACGCCTCCAGGGTGAGGGCGGCAGATTTTTCGGGAGTTGCAACCATAGCGCCTCGTTTTGTATCGATATTTGTGATTGTATCTTTGTCCCTGGGTCGGTTAGTGAAACCCAACAAAACCAACCTCCATCTTTGTTGAGTTTCGTCACTTCAACCCAACCGACATCCCTATGGAAATGGATTTGCTCTCAAGAGAGTTCTAAACCTTTGTAGGGGTGAGGTTTCCTCACCCAATCTCAACCAGAAGGAAATTACAGTTTGATACGGTTATCGCGCCGAAAACAGACAAGACATTAACGCCAAATTGGGCAGAGAAACCCCGCCCCTACGGATAAGCAACATAAATACAAAGCCCCTCGCCTTGGAGGAGAGGGGTTTGAGGAATCAAACCAATGACCAATGACTAATGACTAATGACTAATGACCAATGACCAATGACCAATGACCAATGACCAATGACCAATGACCAATGACCAATGACCAATGACCAATGACTAAAATCAAGCCGTTGCTGCTTCTACCCCTTGTTCGTAATCGATGAACTCTTGCACTCGTTGACGATAATCTTTAATGGCATTATCCACCCAATCTCGGTCATCGCTGTTGGCGAAAATATGAACTAAAGGTTCGCCAGCATCGGGTAAGATTAACACCCAGTTGTCGTTTTGACGATTGATGATTTTTACCCCGTCAATCAGTTCGAGACTATCGGCAGGATGAACTTCTACCATGTGACGCATCAGCGCCCCTTTCACCGTCCAGGGACAGCGCATGGTATAACTTTTATGGGTGACGCGGGGTAGTTCGCTGCGAATTTGAGCCAGCGATCGCTCCTGAATGGTTAACATTTCAATGAGCTTGGCAATGCAGAACATGGCATCAAAGCCGGGATGTAACTGCGGGAAAATAAAGCCCGTTTCGCCACTTCCCCCTAACACCACATTGGGGTTATCCTGGGAGGCTTCCATGAGTGCGGTTGAACTGGCTTTGGTGCGAATCACCCGGCCATCGTGACGACGGGCAATTTGTTCGATGGCGCTAGAAGCATGAACCGGAACCACAACGGTACTGCGAGGATTAGCCGTCATCATTACATGGGTCATCAAGGCGGTTAGCTGTTCTCCTTGAATGGGAATCCCAGATTCATCGAGAAGAATCAACTGTTCGCCGTTGGCAGAAACCTGAACTCCCAAATTGGCTTTCACCGCTTCGACCACTTGACCCAATTGCCGCAGCAGCTTTTCTCGTTCTTCGGCAAAAATCGCGGTTTCGCGCAAGCTGGCGTTAATCACGACGGCATCACAGCCAAATTTCTCTAGCAGACGGGGTAAGACTGCCCCAGACACCGCATAAACATAGTCAATGACTACTTTTGCGCGACTGTAGCGAACCGCCTCAGCATTGAGATGATGTTCAAAGCTGGCGCTGTAGGTTTCGAGAACTTGGGAAGGATACGACATTGTACCAATTTCGGCAATTTGCACTCGTCGTAAATCTTCTTTGAAATACGACCCCTCGATTTTCTTTTCTTTCGCTTTAGAAATATTAATGCCTTGGCGGTCGAAAAACTCAATCAAAATCGAATCCGGGCGATTGGGATGTAAGCGTACATGAATCCCCCCGGAAACCGGAAGTTGGGGAATCATGGCCCGCGCAATGGGAATCGCCGTGGCTTCGAGGTTCTGGACGTGAACTCCAGAGGACATTAACCCCGCAATCAGCGAACGACTCACCATCCGCGAAATGGCCCGTTGGTCGCGAGATACCGCCACCATCGACCCCAGTTTCAGAGTCGAACCATAAGCCGCCCCCAATTTCACGGCAAATTCTGGGGTGATGTCGATATTGGCTAACCCAGATACCCCTTGCTGACCAAATAAATTCCGTTGGGCGGTATTACCCCAAATCAGGTTAATATTCAAGATTGCCCCCGATTCAATGCGTTTACTCGGCCACACCCTCACATTCGGACTAATTTGGGATTCTTCCCCGACATTACACAAGGGGCCTAAAATCGCCCCTTCGAGGATGTGGGCGCGGCGGTCGATACGAGTTCCCCTGGAGATGACACAAGCCCGCAGATGGGCTTCATCCCCGACGATGACCCCATTCATAATAATGGGGCGTTTGAGGTTGGCATCTGCGCCAATGGTGACATTATCCCCGATGACGGTTCCGGCTTCAATACGGGCCCGAGGGCCAATGCGACAGTTACTCCCAATGAGAACCGGGGTTTCAATTTTGGCACTCGAATCAATGTAAGTATTTTGACCCAACCAAAAACCAGGGGATTTTTCTTCATAGGCAAAATCTAAGGTGACTTTGCTATGCAGTCCGTCATATTGGGCTTCGCGATAGGCTTCTAAGTGACCGACATCGCACCAATAGCCCTCGGCGATGTAGCCATACATCGGTTCGTCTTTTTCGAGTAGTAAGGGAAATAAGTCTTTGGAAAAGTCGGATTCTTCGTCCGCCGGAAGGTATTGTAAAACTTCGGGTTCGAGGATATACGTTCCGGTGTTGACGGTATCGGAAAAAATCTCGCTGGATGACGGTTTTTCTAAGAAGCGGACGATGCGCTGTTCTTCGTCGGTAATCACCACGCCAAATTCAATGGGATTGGGAACGCGGGTGAGAACGAGGGTGGCTTTTGAGCCTTTTTCTTTGTGAAACGCGATCGCGGCAGTTAGGTCAAAATCTGTGATACTATCACCGCTAATTACTAAAAAAGTATCGTCTAATAAATCAGCTACGTTTTTCACACAACCTGCGGTTCCTAGGGGTTGGTCTTCTTCGACGGCATAGGTCATCTGAATGCCAAAGTCGCTGCCGTCTTGAAAATAATCCCGCATTACGTCGGGAAGATAATGCAGGGTGGCAATTACTTCTGTAATATTGTGGCGTTTGAGTAAGTTAACAATATGCTCGGCAATTGGGCGATTGAGAACTTGCACCATCGGTTTGGCGACATCGCAGGTGAGGGGGCGTAGCCGAGTTCCTGAACCTCCAGCCATTAACACTGCCCGCATAATTCCTCCTTGATTGGTTTGCTTTGTTAAACAGGGTTGTTGTCAGTTTTGGGAAACTTTCCTGTTGGCGAGAAGCAAAGGCACGATTCTGTAATCCTTTGCTTACGCTTAAATTGTATGTTTGATTGCTGAAACTCTGTTATTTTGGCTTGGGCTTTGTGATTCAGAGCTTATTTTATCATTGGGGGTTTCTTGGGTCTTGGGCAGTAGGCAGTAGTGGGGAGTGGGAGGAGGGGGAGGAGTGGGAGGAGTGGGAGGAGTGGGAAGAGGGGGAGGAGGGGGAGGAGGGGGAAGAAATTACCAATAACCAATAACCAATAACCAATAACCAATAACTGGTGCGACCCCGCGCCGCCGAAAGGCGCAAGGGAACGCGCACCAGAAACAACCAATAACCAATAACCAATGACCAATCTCGTCAACTAAAATAAAGGGAAGGCAGCATCAACGCAGCTTGCTGATGCCGATCCGTCGTTTATGGAAGGGTTTTAGGTGTAACTGTGAAATCATTAATCTTGGTAGTTTTGGTTGGGGGTTATGCTTGGGGGGCTTGGAAGTTCTGGAAGGGCTACCAACGCACGAATTTTCAGCCGAGTCTCGGAAATCGCGTGGCTTTATCGCTGTTGTGGCCTGCTTTGGTGGTGGTGAATAAGTCCTATCGCCATAATTTTCAAAAAGCGCTCAAAGGTCGATAAGTTGCCGATTTGGGCGTGATGTCACCTCGTATATGGTTGATTGGTGGGACGAGTGAAAGTCGCAATATTGCGATCGCGATCGCGTCCCATCATTTTCGTTGTTTAATTACGGTAACGACCCCGGAAGCCCGGCAGTTATACCCGGTTTCGCCTTATCTAGAAGTCTGGGTGGGACGCATTACCGCCGATTCTTTGGGGGAGTTTGTGCAGCAACAGGGGATTGGGGGGATTATCGATGGGTCTCATCCTTTTGCGACAGTCATTTCTGAAAACGCGATCGCGATCGCCCATCGTCTCCAGTTGCCATATTTGCGCTACGAACGCCCCTCTACTGACAATTCTAAGGTGGTTTACCTCGACAGTTTTTCGACTCTTTTACAAGGCGACTACCTGACGAATCAGCGTGTTTTGCTGGCAGTGGGGGCAAAAGCTTTACCTTTGTTTCGAGATTGGCTATCTCGCGCTACATTATTTGCTCGTATCTTACCCAGTATTAATTCTCTCACAACGGCGCTAGAGTCAGGGATTCCGCCCCAGCAAATTATCGCCCTACGTCCCCCTTATACTGCCCTTTTTGAGCGAGCTTTGTGGCAGCAATGGGGCATTACCCTGGTGGTGACGAAAGCTTCGGGTAAGGCGGGAGGAGAGGATATTAAACAACAAGTCGCAGAGGAATTGGGGATTCCTTTGATTGCGATCGCGCGGCCTCAAATTGACTATCCCCAACAATGCGATCGCCTCGACGCTGTTATAAACTTTTGTAAAGGTATTTTAGGAGATTAACGATTATGGCCGACTCGATTACCCCCGCAGTGAGCGATCGCATTTGCGCCCACATGAATGACGATCACGCCGACGCTATTTTACTTTATGCCAAAATCTACGGCAATAAGCCCGAAGCCAAGGCCGCGAAAATGCTATCTATTGAACCGCAACAAATGAATCTCGAAGCCCTGATTGACGGTGAAATGGTTCCGGTTTGTATTAGTTTTGAGCGCGAGTTAACCGATTCTGAAGACGCGCATCATACGCTTATTGAAATGGTGAAAAAAGCTCGGAAAGCCCAAGTTTAATTTGCCGTCTACTAATTTCGCGATCGCTCAACTTAATATCAAATCTGTTTAAGTCGTGAGAATTAAGAACCACGGCTTTTTTATCTGCTTACATCATAAAGATTAGATTGTTTTGCCAGAAACCGGGGTTCTAGAGTAGTGAAGTAGTGGGTGTCTTTCGGGATTGAATATAACTTTAGGGGATTGGCTGAGGCTATCTCAGTATTTTTGTGTAGGTCACTCGATTCCGTAAATCTACTATCCCCATAACCCTATTATCGCCTTGTTGTTGCAGACCGTTTGGGCTTCGATCAAAAAGCACTGAATGGGAATTATAGCAACCGCCAAATCGGTCAGGATAACATTTCCATTCTTAGAAAATAAGCCCAAGAGAGCAGTGGGAGAGGAGTTGGGGTGAGGGCAATCCTTGCGAGTCAAAACGTCCTAACTGTTTTGCTTGCTGCTATATGACCCAGAAAATCCCGCGATCGTCATGTTGTAGTCTAAATCGTGCAATCTGGGATCGATGGGGGTTGAATCCTCAAAAGCACGAATCCGCGTAATTTCGCTTAAATGCCTGACCCTTGGTTATAAAGACAGGCTCGTCAATAATAACTAGATATTTTGCCGCTAAAAATAAATAAATACTAAATTTCTCCGTATTTTCACTATCCAAATCCACTTTCTCGGTTTATACTTAGAAATCATTAGAAATGAAAAAAACTCACCAAATTGTTCCTAAACGATCATGATGAACTTCATCAAAACCTCCTGGGTCTGAAACCCCGTCCTGTCTTGCCGAGCATTCCCTTGCGCCTGTCTTGTCGAGCATTCCCTTGCGCCTTACGGCGACGCGGGGTCTCGACGCTTTCGGCGGCGCGGGGTCTCGGCGCTTTAAGGACGGCTTTGTATTTTTCGGGTAAAATTGGCAATATCGAGAAGCGAAAACCAAGGCTATTCGATATCAGCACCTTGAAAATTGGATATAGCGGGTTTCGTGTCGAAAAGCTGACACGAGTAAAATATCCAAGCAACAAGTACAGTCTTTGTTGGACACCGTACCGCTTTCTCTGGCGGAATCGGGACTCTGTAATGGGTTAAAAAGTCTGTGGACATGGCGTAAGACGGGGACATAACTAATGAAAGTTAGTGGTGTACGCAGATGTGAGTGAAGCTCCAAACTTAAATCGTAAGGTTTAGGAATCACCGTCCGTTTACGGCGGTGAGGAGGTCAATGGCGCACTCTTATACATCGGACGCAGTATTACAAATTCCCTTAAGTCTACCCCTCAACCCATTGACCGGGTATTTGACTATGCAGCGGCCCAAGAAATTTTAGATAGTATCCAGCAAATTGAAGAAAAACATGGTCGTGAATATAGCGATCGCATTGCTGACGAAGTTTCCCAAATGATGCAAGACGGCAAAAACTCCCCCGATCTCACTGTACTACTCGAACAAATCAAACAGGCTTAACTTGAGCAAAATTTTGATTCTTAAATTTGCCAGTTTTTCATCATTCAAAAGCTCCTCAAATCAGATGATGTCTAATTTGAGGAGTTAAATTATATTTTTTGCTATGGTAATTCTAAATAAGAACCAACAGCCCGCCCGCAGATTAAAATCTGACAAAATTACTCCACCCCGCGATCGCGCCATCGACCGCTTACAATGAGTTGAGAGGGCGTAACGTATTCTTCGCGGCCAAAATAGACCCAAGCCGATGCACCGCTTTCGAGGGCAGAAATTTGGCGACAATAATGATTTGGGTGGTCTTCTAAAGCATCAAGGGCGGGCATATCAAATAATGGCACTTGATACACTTGGCCGTAGACAATGCCTTGACCCCGGAGTAGCATCGGGTAAGCACCGCAGTTGTAGAGAGTCCCACCGTTGAGAGCGTCTTCAGCGACGAAAGTTGCATTTTTGAGGTAATAACTGTTGCTTTCACCGGATAGTAATGTGCCGTAGACAAAAACTGGCGCAAAATAGCTTTTTAACAGGTTATTTAAGATGGTAATGGGGTCATCTGTATCGAAACATCGCTGTAATGCGCCTGCCCCCAAAAACTCATCAATCCAGCCAAAGTTTTGTTGTAGCTGCGGAATCAGATTTTGGCGACGGGGAGAAGAGGCGGATAAGCCATCGAGAATTTCAAAGGGATTCACCATAGCTTTGATAATATAGCGCGATCGCGTTTACTGAGATTCGGGTAGATTAACCGGATTTTGCCATTTCCACAAGCAGCCCGACCAAAAATTCGTCAGGACATGGGCAACAACCGGGACGAGTAGGTTTCCGGTGAGTAAAGCACTCAAACCCAGGAAAAAACCGATAGTCGTCGCCCAAGCAATGTAAGGCCATTGTTGCGCGCCGCTAAAGTGCAAAACGCCAAAAAGGGCGCTGGTTAAGACTAAAGCGGTGATATCCATCCCCAAGGCGGGTAGCATTACGCCGCGAAACAGCAATTCTTCGCTTAAACCGGGTAAAAGTCCTAACCAGATAAAATCAGTGAAAATGAGGGGTTTAAGGACTAATTGTAAATAAAAGTTGGCACTGCGACGATAAGCAGGCCAAACTCGATGAGCAATATTACTAGCTACGGTAATCGCCCCGGCTAAGGCAAGACCGAGCAAAAAGTCTTTACCCGTCCAATATAAGGGCATTCGAGTTACAGCGCCGAAATATTCCCACAATTTGGCGATCGCGAGTAAAATTACAGCCGTTGCACCCATCGCAATTAAGACTCGCGATCGCGTCAGGGATTCAACGGGGGGAGGTGTAGATGGTTTCACAGGTTTTTAGGTAATGCAATGCAAACGAGAAACTTCGGGACGCAAGGCTAGAGGATTTACCCCGGCTTGTAAAGCGGCTAAAACCCCAATGGCTTCGAGGTAAGACTCCACTTCAAGGGCTTTGATGCCTAAAGGGGCGGCGGTGACTTGCATTTGGGTGTGATTGTCTGCCACCGTAATCACTTGGGACTGACTTAAACTCAGGGTAGCACTGCCGCCGCAAGCATTAGCCGGGACAATAATCGCATCGACGCTATCAGCCCAAATTCCTTGAGGAGAAGGGGTTGTGAGGAAGCGTGGGGCGCGAGATAATCCCATCAAAACGCAGGGTAAGAAAGTGTAACCCAACTCCTCTGCTGCCGCCCTGGGGGATACCTCTGCATCCACGGGTAGGGGAGACAAGGCGGGGGCGTGGGCGCAAGGAATCTGAAATTGTCGCACAATGAGATGGGAAATCACGGCTTCAGCCCCCGCGATCGCGTCTACCCCAACGCCGTGACGATAATCTTGTAAACTGGGGTCATCCGGTTCTTCGTCGGGAAAACGGGCAACTACTGCGATCGCATCCGCTTGAGCTTTATAAATCAGGGTTTCGGCAGCCCGTAGTAAAGTCCCTTCATTTTGAATAGTTCCCCAGCTTGCCCCAGATGCCGCCGTTCGCAGTTCTACGCCCACAGGAGCGTCTGTAACCACATAATCGGTTAAATTTAACCCTAAAGTGGTTTTTGCGGCTTCTGCGGCTTGGATATGGCGCAAACGCAACTCCGGTTCAATGGCGGCATCGAGTAACAAGCCAATGCGGTTTTGATGAACGGGTTGTAGTCCCCACAATCCCGCCGCAAACTGGTCTAGGGCGTAACCTTCGACATAATGAATAGGGGGCGCATTCCAGTAGAGTTGTGCGCCATTTAATACATTAGGATGGGTGATGAGGCGATCGCACACTTGCGCCATTGCCCGAACCACAGGCATCGCATCCCCGGCATAACCGCCAATACTCGCCCCAATTCCCGTAGGAACAATTAAAACCGCCGTAAATGGACGTTGTTTCACAATCTAAGAATCAGAATCGCTGGTCACAATCGCTTCAACTTCAACGGTTTGCTGGTCTTGATTCACCTGAGTTACAGCCCAACGCAGGGGTTCACCTTGTTCGCTGAGTTCCTTTTCGATTTCTTTTTGTAATTCAACCGGGCTTTCTTGTAAGTCGATTTCGGCGGTAATAAAATGAGTCGTCATTTCAGTTATTCGTTATCAGCAATTAAGGGGCAGTGGGCAATCGGCAATCGGCAATCGGCAATCGGCAATTGAAATAGGGACGAACCCGTTCCCCCTAATCTGGGTCATGGATGCAACCTTTTGAGGGTTACTCTTTCAACAGTACCATTTCTCGTTCAATTTCCGGCGCGATCGCGAAGAATTGAGTGAGTCGGCAATTGATGTTGCAGTCGTATCGCTAGGACGTAAACTTGGACGGGAATTTGACAATAGGCACAAAACCTTAATTTGTCACAAATGACCAACGACAAAGGACAAATGACTAATCTACTTTTGAATCCGACGCAACTCATCGTTATTTGTGGTGCAACGGCAAGCGGAAAATCGGGACTTGCCCTCAAACTGGCACAAAAACTTAATACCACCATTATTAGCGCCGATTCTCGGCAAGTTTATCGCGAATTTGACATCGGAACCGCCAAACCCACCCCAGCAGAACAAAAATTAGTTCCCCATCACCTCATTGATATTTGCCATCCCACCGAAACCCTCACCCTTGCCGATTACCAAGACAAAGCCCAACACCTCATCACTCAAAATCCCCTTTCCCTTCTGGTTGGGGGAACTGGACTTTATATCAAAGCCATTACCAAAGGACTCAATATCCCCAGAGTCGCCCCACAGCCGCAACTCCGCGATAGTTTAGCGTCCCTCGGACAACAACAACTCTACAGCTTCCTAGAGCAAGTAGACCCCCCTTCGGCGCTCAAAATTCACCCAAACGACCATATTCGCACCTTACGGGCATTAGAAGTCTATTATGTTACCGGAATACCCATTTCTGCTCAACAAGGGGAAAATCCCCCGTCTTACCCCATTCTGCACATCGGCTTAGAATGCACCCCAGAAGCCTTAGAACAGCGTATTCGGCAACGTACCGATAAAATGATCGAAATGGGTTTTGTAGCGGAAGTCGAAGCTCTAGGGGGCAAATATGGCTGGACGTTACCCCTCCTCAATACCCTAGGTTATGGCGAAATCAAACAATATCTTACCGGGGAAATTTCTTTACTCGCAGCTAGAGATTTGATTGTGCTGCATACTCGTCAATTCGCTAAACGCCAGCGCACTTGGTTTCGGGCTTATCCGGAAATTGAATGGTTTGATGTGACGCAACCCGATCTGTTTGAGTTAGTTTGGGCGCGGGTGCAGCAGTTCACTGTACTGAGTTAACTATTTCTTGTTGCCATTGTTCAATAGCCCCTTGAAGTTGCTGAAACTGTTGGTGGAGTTCTTCAATATGGCTGGTGGCAGAGTTGAGATTGTTAGCTTGGGCGGCTTGTTCGATTGTAGAGCAAACTTCAGTAAGAGGGACGGCATAAACATTAGAAGCAGCACCGCGAATACTATGGGCGTGTAACCTTACTGCGGCAGCGTCATCTTGTCTCAGGGCTTCTTCTAAGGCGGAGATTGCCTTGTTGATATCTTCGATGACGAAATCGCAAAACTTTGACGCATTGATTTGATCTCCGGCAAAAAGTTCTAGGAGAGCATCGGGTTTAAAAATGAGCATGGTTTTCGGGTGGGTGTGTTGTACGGCTTGATTTTTTGGGGTTTCGGTAAGGGGAGGTAGCCATTGCGCCAAAGTTTGTCTGAGGGCTTGGGGTTGAATGGGTTTGGAGAGGTGGTCATTCATGCCGACTTCTAAGCATTTCTCGCGATCGCGCACCATGGCATTAGCAGTCAGAGCGATAATGGGAATGGTTTGATAAATTGCCCCCCCTTGACCTTCCCGGATGCGACGAGTCGCTTCATAACCGTCCATTTCCGGCATCAAGCAGTCCATGAGAATCAAGGTGTAGGCATCGTCTGGCGGACTTTTTTGCAGAAGTTCGAGGGCTTCAATACCGTTTTGGGCAAGATCGAAGTCTTGAAAACCTTGTTGACGCAGAATACCTTGCAGAACTAATTGATTGACTTGATTATCTTCGACTAGGAGGAGACGAACTTGCTCGGTGGGTAAGGCAGACGGGGTAACAGTCTGGGGTTGGGGGATGGCTTCACCGGGTTGGAAAGTTAGGGTAAAGGCAAACTCACTGCCTTTGCCTACTTCACTTTTAACAGAAATTGCGCCTCCCATCAGTTCGCACAGTTGTTTGACAATGGCCAGCCCTAATCCGGTGCCGCCGTAGTGACGGGTGGTACTGGCATCCACTTGGGTAAAGGTATCAAAGAGAGTGGGGATTTTTTCCGGGGGAATGCCGATTCCGGTATCTTTAACCTTGGCGGTGAGAACTTGCTTTTCTCCCACTGGCGTTAGGGAAGCACTCAGGGTAATCGCTCCTTGGTGGGTAAATTTGATGGCGTTACTCATGAGGTTAGTCAGGATTTGCCGCAAACGGGAGGGGTCGCCTTTAACGATATTTTGCTGTACTCCTTCGAGATCGAGAATGAGGTCTAAGTCTTTTTGCTGGACGCTCAGGCTCATGGTTTTGACCACATCTTCGATACAAGTTTGCAAGTCAAAGTCAAGGGTTTCTAGTTCGAGTTTTCCGGCTTCAATTTTGGAGAAATCGAGGATGTCGTTAATGAGGGTAAGGAGAGATTCGGCACTGGAAAGAGCAAGGTTAAGGTGCGATCGCTGCTCTGAAGTCAGTTGAGAATGTTGCAGCAATTGTAACATCCCAATTGTCCCATTCATGGGAGTGCGGATTTCGTGGCTCATGGTTGCCAGAAACAGACTTTTGGCTTCTGCTGCGGCAATCGCACTTTCTTTGGCTTGTTCTGCGATCGCTTCGATCTGTTTGCGCTCGGTAATATCCGCGACAGTCCCCACATATTTGAGGGTTTCCCCCTGAGAATCTTGAATGGGTTGTCCTTTCGTCTGAATAAAACGAATATTGTCTTTTTGGGTGATAATTTTGAGGTCGGTATCAAAGGCTTGATGCTGCTCGATTGCCGTTTGGACTTCCTGCTGGAAATGTTCGCGATCGTCAGGATGAATTTGTTGAATCGTCAAATCGGGTCGAGGCACAACCACCTCCTCGTTTACTTCGTAGATGCGATAAAGTTCCCTTGACCAAGTAACCGTTTGCTGAACCAGATCGAAGTCCCAACTGCCCACTTTCGCCAGGTGTTGCGCTTCGGTAAGAGCCGCAGTTTGTTCTCGGACTTGCTGTTCTAATTCTTGGGTATAGTTTTGCTGTAATTGGTCTGCGGCTTGCAAGCGCTGGAGCATTTGTTGAAAAGAATCAGAGAGAATTGCAACTTCTTGAATGCGGCTTGTTTTGGGAGTTCCCTGGTAGTTTCCGGTATTAACTTCTTGAGCCGTTTGGCTGAGGTGAGAAAGCGATCGCGCAATGCGTCGAGATGTCCACAAACTGGTCGCGATCGCGCCGATTAATGCCAAGCCACACAACCCGATCGTGCGGCGCAAATTTGCGGTAATCGCTCCCATAAATTCTGAGCGAGGCACAACGGTTAAAATCAACCAATCCAAGCCATATTCATCTTGATAGGGAATCACCCGTAAATAATGCTGTTGTGCGTCTGCGGTAAATTCTAGGCTTTCTTCAGCTTGAATTTGCCTCAACCCGCCAAAATTATTTCGTAATTCCTCAGCAGCAGTTTGTAACACCGGATCGGAATCTTCAAAAATAGAAATGCGCTCAAATTTTACATTTCCGGGCTGCTCTTTGGGGAGTTTCCGAGACGAATCAGAACTCTTAAAAGAAGACTCGCGAATCGAATCTGCCACCAACAAGCCATTTCGTTCTAAAATTACCACTTGACCGGTTTGACTAATAGATAACTTTTGCAAAAATTGGTTGAGTTTACGCAAACCAAAGTTAACACCAAATACCCCGACTAAATTCTGGGAATTATCATAAACCGGATGATAAGCATTAATCGCTAATAAATTGGTGACTCCAATAGGAAATGGCTCACTCCACCCAGGTTTGCCAGTTTGAAGGGCTTTAATGTACCAAGGACGCTGACGGACATCTAAATTTTCCAGCCTTCCTGCTAACCGAGCCAAATTACCCTTTTTGTTCACACTATAAACTTGTAGGGTGGCAGGGTCGTTGGGTCGAGCTACAATGGCTTCGTAGGGAAGTTCACCGGATTTCACACCAGTATTTACCCCATAATCTTTCGGATTTAATTTATGGATAATACGAAATTCCCCTTTTTGTGTCCCAAACAGGAAGCTTGAGGGGTTTTCTGCTTGAAACAGTTGTAGTATCAAATAACGATGGAGTTGGTCTAAATTTTCAAGGCTTATTACTCCCGATTCGAGTGCAGCAACATGAGATTGGTTAATTTGATGGGCTTCTGCGAGATAATCGTCGAGTTTTTGGGTGACGCGATTTCCTGTTTCTGCTAAGAGTCGATCGACCAGCTTTTCGACGGTTTGTTGGCCGCTACGATAAGATAAATAGCCCACTAAACCGACAATTCCCAGGACTTGAACGGTAAATTGGGTGGCTAAAACCAAGTAAAGTGGAATTTTTTTGGCTCTGGGTTGTGTCATAGTAGATCGTCTTTCTCAGCCGTCACTTTTGCAGTATGGAGCATCTTGACTGTACTTTTACTTAAATTCTAACCAAAGATAGAAACGCTGAGAGTACTTATTTGGTAAAATCTAATATTTTTTATCTGCGATCAAGACTGATGAGGGATTAAACCAAATGAAACCTTGAGATTTATAGTTTTTTAAGCCGAAAAGTTATAGCAGCAAGCAAAACAGTTAGGACGTTTTGACTCGCAAGGATCGCCCTCACCCCAACCCCTCTCCTACTGATCTCTTGGGCTTATTTTCTAAGAATGGATGATGTTGTCCTGACCAATTTGGCGGTTGCTATAACTTAAGTGAAATTCTAAAAAAGAGGGACGCGATCGCGCCCCATCCTTGGTTTAATTTCTAATTCAGACTAAACTACACCCCAGCTATAACATATTGTCTTGTGTTTGAAGCTTTATACTTGACTAAATTATTCGGCTTTCTAAATCGAATCTTATGCCGATTGCTTAACAGGAGAAGATAGAAGTTCCAAGGTTGGTGTTTCTACTAGCTTAACTTCCATGTCTTCAGAATTGGGTAGACGTTGCATTTTAACTTTACCGTCTTGCTCGACTGCCTTGATAAATTTAGTTAAATTACTAAATTTGGCACCATTTTTACGTTGAAAAGAAACTTTTTTATTTCGTTTCGCAAGTTCTTTAAGTTTGCCTCCTAGTCGTTTTAGTGTTGCTTTCTTTTGTTCGTTGTTAAGCTGTTCAATAGCTTTGAGTAACAAAACAACTCCTTCATCATAAGAAAGTTCAAACTTTGAGTTTTCAGGTTTGTCTACTTCTACCGCAGTCTTTATCGGTTCGCTTGTTTTCACGATTGGTTGACTGGACTGGCTCGTTTTAGAAATAGTAATAACTTCTTGCGATTTTCCTCGCTTGTTAACTCGTTTTTCTATTTGAATAAAGCCGTCTTTTTCAGCCTGTTTTAGAAATGTTTTAAATTTTCCAAATTCTACAGTATTTGGTGCTTGAATCGATTTATACCCCTGGTAATCACTATAGGTATGACACATCTTTTCATTCACCATGCTAGGGGAAGTCACTTTTCCACCTTGTTGCAGTGTTTTTGTCGATTCAAGTAAATACTGAACTGCATCAGCATAACTAACGTTGGGGGAGGGCTTTTCAGAGGGTATAGTATCTTGTGATTTAGGTTCTGGACTACCAATCAATGATTCAATTGTAATCGCTTCATCAGCATTATCTTTGAGGGCTTTACCGATTTTATTTTTGTGTCCGACAATAATGACTGTTTTGTTGAGTTGTCGGAGAGTATTTGCAAGTTCAACGTAATCATTATCGTTGGTAAAGATGATAAATTTGCTAATGTGAGAGAGTCGATAAACTGTACTCAAGCAATCAACAATTAAGCGAATATCAACGCTGTTTGTTTCTGGAGATGAAACGTGAATTAAGTTGAAGCCTTGTTTGTCAATTATTTGTTGGGTGTTTTGATTTTCTCGGCTCCATTTAGAGTAAACGTTTTTAATAGCCGGATTGCCTTGAGTTTCAATGTATTCTACAATTTTGTAGAGGTTTTGTTTAGTTTGTGTTTGTTGACTTTGGCTCGGAATTTTAACATTTTCGTAGTCCCAAAAAACAGCAATCTGATTTGGAGTAGGAGGAGTTAAGGGAGGAGAAGAAAGAATATTATCTGGAGGGTTTACTGCTGTTGTCTTTGTTTTTGTCCCTGATGTCATCAACGATGAGACTGTACCTGTAGTACCTGCAATACCTCCCAAAATCAAGGCAGGTTTTATATCTTTTTGAAGAATTGCACTTGCACCACCAATAAGAAAGCCTGCAATACTACCAACAAGAAGCGACTGACGTAGCGATTGCTGTTTTTGAGACATTACTATGATGTTCTCCAAAGTCTTTTAAAGCTTGTGTTCAGCTTACTCTGAGATATGAAAGAGAGACAACAGTAAAAATACGGAGCGATCGCGCAGCTTCTCAGATAATACCGTAATTTGGGGAATTGACAAAAAGCTCAATTTATGCACAAATAGGGACGCGATCGCGCCCCTGCTTACTTTAATTTCTCATTCAGATTGAACTACACACCCGCCATCGGTTGACTCGGTTCGCCTTGGGCTTGCTTTTCTAAAGCATCGTAAAGGCGGTTGAGGGCGTTGATATAAGCGCGGGCTGAAGCCACAATAATATCCGTATCTGCCGCATGACCGGAGTAGGTTTGATTTTCGTGACGCAGACGGATGGTCACTTCTCCCATCGCGTCGATGCCTTCGGTGACGGATTTAACGGCAAATTCGCTTAACTGATTCGAGACGTTGACCACGCGGTTAATGGCTTTGTACACCGCATCCACGGGCCCTGTGCCAATAGCCGCATCGGTGAGTTCCCGGCCTTCGGGGGTGCGAATTGTCACCGTTGCGGTGGGTTGGGCGCGATCGCCACAAGATACCTGCACATATTCTAACCGGAACAGTTCCGGGGGTTGCTGGGTTTCGTCGCCGACAATGGCTTCTAAATCCCAATCGGTGATGACTTTCTTTTTGTCCGCAACGTCTTTAAACACTAAGAAAGCCCGGTTGAGTTCCGTATCAGAAAGGTTGTAGCCCAATTCCTGTAAGCGCTTGCTAAAGGCGTGACGACCGGAATGTTTGCCGAGAACAATCTGATTTTCATTCAAACCAATAGACTCGGCATCCATGATTTCATAAGTCAGCTTGTTTTTTAACACGCCGTCTTGGTGAATCCCCGATTCATGGGCAAAAGCATTCGCCCCGACAATGGCTTTATTGGGCTGTACCGTCATTCCGGTGAGGTTAGAAACCAAGCGGGAGGTTTTGTAAATCTGCTTGGTGTCGATGTTGGTGAGGGGGGCTTCTGATTCTGGGGGACGACCGAGGAAAGGATTATAGTATTGGCGGCGCACATACAAGGCCATCACCAATTCTTCTAAGGCGGCGTTTCCGGCCCGTTCGCCAATGCCGTTAATGGTACATTCGAGTTGACGGGCCCCGTTTTTCACCGCTTCGAGGAAGTTCGCAACGGCTAAACCCAAGTCATTGTGACCGTGGACGGAAATAATGGCTTGATTGATGTTGGGGACGTTTTCGGTAATACCGCGAATCAACTGGCCAAATTCGCCTGGGGTTAAGTAGCCCACGGTATCAGGAATATTAACCGTAGTTGCCCCGGATGCGATCGCGGTTTCCAAAACCTGATACAAAAATTCTGGGTCGCTGCGGCCTGCATCTTCGGGGGAAAACTCCACATCATCCACGAAGGATTTAGCGTAGCCCACCATTTCAGGGATTGTTGCTAAAACATCTTCCCGGCTTTTGCGTAACTTGTATTTCAGGTGAATGTCGGAAGTGGCAATAAAGGTGTGAATGCGACCTTTGGCGGCGGGTTTGAGGGCTTCTCCGGCCCGTTTGATGTCGTCTTTGCGGGCGCGGGCCAAGCCGCAAATTGTCGGCCCGTCTTGAGTTCCTACGGTGTCGGCAATTTTCTGGACGGCTTCAAAATCCCCCGGACTGGCAAAGGGAAATCCCGCTTCTATGACATCCACCCCTAGTTTTGCTAGAGACCGCGCAATTAGTAGTTTTTCTTCAACATTGAGGGTCGCACCGGGGGATTGTTCGCCATCCCGGAGAGTTGTATCAAAGATAATAATGCGGTCGGGTTGGATGCTCATAGTTCCTTGTCTAATTGTCGCGAAAAACTAGAAGTTTTATTCTAATTGATTTTACTTGATTTAATCTCAATTGTGGCAATAAGAGCGCGATCGCTCCTCTCTTGTTAAAGAAGGGGAGGGGAGCGCGATCGCCCCTAGAAATATAATTCACTTTTAGATATCCTCAAAATTAAGAAATTGCCAAAAGTTTCCCCTTCCGAGTTTTGCCCAAAAATAAACTTAAGAATTAATAATCAACTTTTTCAATTTTGTCGCGGATATCGTTTAAATCAATATAGCGATCGGTAGCATTGCGGAGTTCCCGCGCAATCATTCCTTCTGTAGAAACAACGGTAATATGAGTATTTTTAGATCTTAATAACTCGATGGCTCTTTCAAAGTCACCATCACCACTAAATAAAACAACGCGGTCGTATTGATCGCAAGTATTAAACATATCAACGACAATTTCTATATCTAAATTCGCCTTTTGGGAATAGCGACCGGAGCTATCATCATAATATTCTTTCAGGATTTTAGTGCGGACGGTATAGCCTAAACTAATAAGAGCATCTCGAAATCCTCTTTGATCTTGGGGGTCTTTTAAGCCGGTGTACCAAAAAGCATTAACGAGAATAACATTAGGTTCGGTTTTAAAATATTCAATAACACGCCTGGGATCGAAAAACCAGCCATTTTTTTGTTGTGCATAAAACATATTGTTTCCGTCTACAAAGACAGAAAGCCGATTCTGAGAAAAACGCATAATAAGTAATACCTAATAATTTAGAAACCTTCAGAGAATTGTTTTGCAATCTAATATTTTAGCAATTCTTTCTTTAATGAATTCGTAAATGTTAAGATTTTTAGTTAGTATATCTAGCTTACCGTCCTTGGGTCGATGAGGAAACTCCTAAGAAATGATCGAAGCTCAAGAAGTCCGTTAAGATGCGATCGCGTGACAGCGATGACCCCAACCCCCTCATTATCCCTTGAGGAACAGCCAACCGTGGTAATTATCCCACACCTGTCGATCCTCAAAAGGGGCAATCAGGATGGAGGAGTCAAAAAATCGCGATCGCCCTCAAGTTTCCGCCTATCCTAAGAAAGCAGATACACTGTAACCCACACCCATTAAAAAGCCATGAGCGATCTTGTGAGTGAAGCTAAAACCAACGAAACCCAGGCAGAAAACACCCCAGAAGCAAAGCCAGACCCCCAAGCCCAAAAACTCAGCCCCGGAACCACCGAAATGCGACCTTGGGGAACGGTTACCGTTCTAGAAAAAGGGGAACGCTACCGGATTAACCGCATCGAAGTCAAACCCGGCCATCACATCAGTACGCAAATGCACTATCATCGCAGCGAACACTGGATTGTTGTTTCTGGGACAGCACGGGTCATTTGCAACGGCCAAGAAAAAGTTTTAATGCAAAAACAATCGACTTATGTTCCCCTCAATACCCGTCACCGCGTCGAAAATCCCGGCGTGATTCCCTTGGTGATGATTGAAGTTCAAAACGGCGAATACTTGGGCGAAGATGACATTACTCGCTATCAAGACAACGACGAAACCCAGTGAAGGGGAGGAGTGGGAAGAGGGGGAGGAGTGGGAGGAGTGGGAAGAGGGGGAAGAGGGGGAGGAGTGGGAAGAAATGACCAATTACCAATTACCAATTACCAATTACCAATTGAAAGAGAAACAATCTGTTCCCTGTTCCCTACCAATAACAAACAACAAACAACCAACAACAAACAACCAAGTTGTAACGATGCAAGCACGAATGACTCTAACTTAGATGGGGTTGCCATATAAAAGCAAAGACAACACCAAATCCGACGCAAAAATCAAAATCCAGGCGGTGACAACCGCAGTGGTTGCTGATTGTCCCACTTCTTTTGCGCCGCCTCGCGTCGTTAGCCCCCAACTGCAACCCACCAAAGCATCAATCGCCCCAAAGATAAAGGCTTTAAACAAGGTAGCAGCCACGTCCCCAGGAGATAAAAACGCCTGTACCGAGTCGAGAAACGCCCCGGTACTAATTTGATAAAACTGAACGGCGATCGCGGTTCCTGCCCCTAATCCGACCGTGAGGGCAAAAATCGTCAAGATCGGCACCATAAAACAACAAGCAATGGTGCGGGGAATGACTAAATAATTAATCGGATCGGTGCGTAACATCTGCAAAGCGTCGATTTGCTCGGTAACTCGCATCGCGCCAATTTCCGCCGCAAAAGCCGATCCCACTTGGCCGGCTACAACACAAGCGGTCAAAATCGGAGCAAGTTCGCGGCAAAATGCCTCGCCAAATGCACCCCCCAAGGCATTTAAGGCATTATATTCGCTCAAATAACGTCCCATTTGCAGCGTAAAAATCATGCCAGAAGCCCCCGTAACCAACAAAACGGGTAACAATGCCCCCGGCCCGGCAGTGACCATCTGTTCGAGGATTTTATGGCGATAGAGGCGACCTTTAAATAAACGAACCAATACCTGTCCGGTTAAAAAAATCGCTGCTGTCCAACGTCCTGAAAATTGAAAAGGTTGTTTCATGAATCAATCTCTGCGATCGCAATATTCCCAGTATTCCCCTATTGTCTCAGGCTTAATCGGTTTGACTGTTGCCGATGCTTTGGGTGTTCCTGTTGAGTTTACCTCTCGTTCGCAAAGAGAGCGATCGTCAGAAATGCCGAGTCGTCGATATGCCTCTAGTTTATAAGTTAGGCCCAAAATCCTCATGTCAAAAACATTCTAAACCTTTGTATCGGGGAACAGGTCTCCTCGCCCAATCTCAACTTTTGGGGAAATTGACGATGGGATGTTCAGCCGCCTCGCTAAAACGTAAACTTGGACCGGGTTTCCCCGCCCCTACGAAAAACTTGACAATAGGCACAAAACCTTAACTTGTCACGGTTAGTTATTTGCTCACATTCTCGCTAATCCAGCTTAAATAGCGGGCTGAACCTGCCGTGATTGGCAAAGCAATAATTTCTGGCACATCATAACTGTGGATTTCTTGTATTTTCGCTTCGAGTGCCGTAAATTGGCTTAAATCCGTTTTAATTATTAATTGCCATTCTGTCTCATTCTCGATTTTGCCTTGCCAGCGATACATCGATTTAATCTGGGTCATGCTAATGCAAGCGGCTAACTTTGCCTCTAACAAAGCTGCTGCGATCGCGTCTCCCTCAGACTCAGAAGCCACTGTGACCAAAACAACGCCGTAACTATCCATAGTTAACTTAAATGATTTCAACCGTAAGCCAAAAAACGATCCCACATCACAGATTCTTGTTCTTCGGCATTTCTTGGGGCAATTTTACCCAAGTTGGCGTGGTTGAGATCGACTTGTTCGAGGAGTGTGGCGGTGAGATCGGCTTCCTCTAATACCGCATCGGTTAAATTGGCTCCGGTTAGATTCGCATGACGTAAATTGACATGACGCAAATGAGCGCCCTGCAAGTTGGCTCTTTCTAAACTTGCGCCTTCTAGATTCGCATAATTGAGTCTGGCTCCGCTTAAGTTTAGGTCTTCGAGATCGAAGCCACTTAAATCTACATTCCGTAAAAAGGCTTGACTCAAATTCGCGCCATTCAAGGTTGCCCCATACAAATGAGCCGCACTCAAACGGCTTTCATATAAGTTGGCCCAACTCAAGTTTGTACCGCTTAGATTGGCTTCGCGCAGATTCACTTTCCGCAGCATCGCACCGCATAGATTTGCGCCCCACAAATTCGAGCCGCGTAAGTTGCTATGGGCTAACTTCGTGCCAGCCAATTTCGCTCGCGCGAACTTCGATTTCACCATAAATGCCCCTTCTAGATTGGCTTTGGTGAGGTCGGTTTCTACAAATTTGGCATTGCTTAATTTAGCGAAACTCAAATCAGCCCAATTCAAATTTGCGCCACTGAGATCGGCTTTGGTCAAAAAAGCGCGGCTGAAATTTGCACCGCATAAATTCGCATTTTTAAAACTGACTTGAATCAGGGTTTTGCCCCGCAGATCGACCCCGGCTAAATCTACGCCGGAAAAGTCGCGATCGCCTCGTTCATAACGCTTCAGTAGTTCACTTACGTTCATTGTTCAAATCTGTTCCGTTCTGGGAAGGGTGAGAGAAAGACGATTCGTTCTGGTTGATGCCTCTAAATAGGTTGAATGCCAATTGAAAAACCTTAAGGTTAGGCAGTTCGCCGTTGCTGATTTTATTGTAAAACCCCGCGATCGCGGTTTGTGACGAAATCCCCAGCTTCGTTAGAATACTTTAAATTCCGATCAAAAAAGCATCACAAAAAGCGGACATTCTTGTGATGCTTCTTAACATTTTGACGGCGATCGCCCCTCTTAAGACAGAGAATAAACTTGACCGTCAATCAACAACCGGGTGATTCCTTTCGCCATGAGATAATCTCCGGTTTTATCCAACATCCGACCGTCCGGCACTTTGATCACCCGTTGAGAACGGTTAGAAAAACGTCGGGCAACGCGATGATTGTCAAAGACGGGTAAGGTTTTCTGCTGGACTTCGGCGGTGGGAATTT
This sequence comes from filamentous cyanobacterium ESFC-1, assembly GCA_000380225.1. Lineage (GTDB taxonomy): Bacteria > Cyanobacteriota > Cyanobacteriia > Cyanobacteriales > Spirulinaceae > Jaaginema. Next base: position 4,416,757 of record KB904821.1, on the reverse strand, counting down.
GACCCAAGTCGCTGAAATCCCGCAGAGGACGAGTAATCAACTCAGCCGCTCGGTCTACGACTAAATAACAAGTTCGGGGCAAACTGGCTCGCTCTAACGGCAAGACTTGAACCTGGAGGGCTTCTCGGCGCGATCGCGGTATCGGGGCTTCGATTTCGTCTTCGTCGTCCTCGTCTTCGTCCTCATCCCAATCATCATCCTCGTCAAATTCGTCTTCTTCCTCGTCGAAGTCATCGACATCTTCGCCTAACATTCCTTGTAAGACGTGAACTTTATTTTCTTCCTCGTCGGTTTCTTCGGGTTCTTCGACTTCCTTCTCCACCAAGCGGGGTTTCGGCGTACCCGACCGCATCCGGGGAACGGGGGCTTCCTCTGGGGCTGATTTGGTTTTGGGCGATCGCTTACTACTCTTAGAAGGCTTGGCTTCTTCAGTTTCTGGGGCTTCTTCTATTACCTGCTTCGCCTTCTCCGGACGAGCTTTAGACGGTTTAGGCTTTGACGAAGGGGGACTGTCTTGGGATTTTTTCGCGTATTCATTCAAAACCTGAGCTGCCCCGGTCGGAGTCCGACTCAGACGTTTTTGTTGGATCAGGTCTTCGTACTCCGATCCGGGCAGTTGGCTTTTGAGAAAGCGACTAATGGTTGAACTACTCACTTCATATCGCTCGGCCAAGGTGGATGTTGTTTCTTGGGGTAAGCGATATAATTCGAGAATTTCCTGTTTATCTGACTCGGTTAATTTTCTGGGACTCATGCGACTTCCGTTTTCTTGCTTGTCCGTCTGCGCCGTTGCCGGGGGCGACTAGACACGTCATATTCTAGGGCAGCCCCGATCGCGAACAGAATGCCGCTAAAGACAAAAAACACTTCTAAAAAGCCGCCACTCACATAATCTGTCGGTAATGTCGCTGCATACTTGAACCACATATCCGCCAGATATCTTGCGAGGGCTGCTGCGGCAATCATACGCCAAGATAGGGAAAAAGCACCGCCCCAAAAGGCAAGTAACAGCATAGCAGAAATGATTAGTAAACCGACATCACAGATAATGTAAAAAATGTTGACGGGTTCGGCAAATTGCAGTAAATAGTCTTGTAAATTAATCACCCCTTGCGGAATCTTGCTTAAATCTTCGCCGCCGAAGGTGGGAGCCGCCGACAAAGGGATCATCAAGCCTGCTTCGGTCGAAGCAGGGGCGGTTGCGGGTTCTTCGGTGGCGAGACCGGCGTTGGGAACTTCTGTTGAAACGGCGGGTTCGGCAAAAGATAACCACAGGGCTATACTAATCCCGATCGCGGCGATCGTGCTGAGAATCGCCCATTGCCATTTTTCTAAATTCAAGCGACGGGAAAACACCGCCACGAGCATCCCTGCCCCTAAACACAAATAAAAGGCCGTAAAAAAGAAATCTGCCGGGGAAATTTCCGGGTCAAGCCCCCAATACACTTCCCAAACGCCAAATAATAAATCGCCCAAGAAGTAAGCTAGGGTTCCCAACCCCAACAACAACCAGACATTACGACCACTGGCAATTTTCGGACTTTGCCAGTTGCGATAACACAAAGCCACCGCCGCCAAAAATGGCACTAATTCAGCGATGTATGTGCTGATCAAATACCAAAGGGATTCTTCACTTTCGGGGGAAAAAGCGCCAAATAAAAATAATCCCAGTGATAAAACCCCCCAGGCTACGCCTAAATAAATAACAGTGCGACCCCGAAGCCAAGACTCGGTGTCTGATGTTTTTTCTACAGCATTGCTCATAAGACTTTTTTGGGATTAAACCACAACAAAATAAAGAAGTTAAGTCATCATCACATTGGACATTCAGCGATACCATCAACCCGGACAATCAAAATGCCCCTTATTCATGGTGCTGGCGATCGCGAAGGATTTTACTTAGTAGTCTATCGTTTCCTTTGTCGGCCTTTGAGAAAAGGCGCTTCGATCTTAACGAAATGCAGCATTCCCCCGGACTCCTGAGTGCTTAACGCCATTGTTTCCCTAGGGGAGATTGTCGCAACCAACTCAAAAACTGCTTTCGCTCTTGGGCTGGCTGATCTTGTAAAATATCTTCGACTTCTTCAGCGAAGGTGGCATTACCAAAATAATCTTTCCCCAAACGATACAATTCTTGGAGCAAGGTAATCACATGATGCTCTTCCCAAGGGGGAATTTGCGCTAAATCCAAAGGATCGACTTGCACCAACAAGCGGCCAATCGCTTCGGGTTTTTCCACTTGGGGAAACTTCCACTCATTCAACACCTGACCCATATCTTTTTGAAACTGCTTGGCTTGCCGATTTCCCAATAGATCTTCGACATCAATATACACAGTTTGTAATAACAGCAAACCTGCCTGAGCCAAAGGAGTGGTATTAAGGTCGCTTTCTAAATCTGCTTCTTTAATCCCAATTTGGTCAAGGCGAATCCGTCCCCAAACACTGTGACGGTTGGGTTCTTCGAGTAGAATGCAAAACTTGCCTTGGTTGTCGGTTAGTTCGCGCCAAAAGTTTTTGGCTTCTTCGGCTTGATCTTGAGCAAACACGCTAATCAAGCGAAAGCTTTGATCCTGATATTTTAAAATTGGGATTTTTTGCTCGCGCTTGGGATGCTGAATACTCGATATTTCAACGTCCTGTCTTTTTAAAATAAGCATAATCTGGATACATCTACTCCTGACAGGGTTGCAGAGGCTAAAATATAATAAAGGACAGTTGTTAAAGACAAGGCGTTGACCAAGGGAGAAGGCTAAAGCCAATGCCTTGTCTCGTCTTAACAGATGAGAAGTTGTTGCCCGCGATCGCGCCCTTGTCTTGCCATTACAAAGGATTGCATTATAGTTTACCGCGATCTTCCGGTCGCTGTCTGCCCAAAAACGCTAAACTCTATTACTAAAGAACCATTGCACAAAGATACGCTGTGCGTATACAATGCCTCAAGTTAGCCCAAGGCCATGATTGGGTGCGTAACTCAGGTGGATAGAGTAGCTGCCTTCTAAGCAGCGAGTCGCAGGTTCGAGTCCTGCCGCACCCGTTTTTTTTCTATCCCCATCAAAAAGCTGCCTGAACGATAAGCTCAGACAGCTAAATTCATCTCTTTTTTTCTGAACCAAAGCCCGTGACGAGGATTGAACTCGTGGCCTCACCCTTACCAAGGGTGTGCTCTACCACTGAGCTACACGGGCAAGGGGTGGGTGGTGGGCCGAGCTGGATTTGAACCAGCGTAGGCGTAGCCAGCGGATTTACAGTCCGCCCCCATTAACCACTCGGGCATCGACCCTTTTAATCCCACGATTTATAATCTTAGCAACAGTTTAAAAAAAATGCAAACCCCTGACTCAAGTTTTTTTCAAGAAAGGGGAAACCCCCAAAAAAGTTAGGGATTTGTTCAATCGCGATCGCGCCTCAACCGAGTTAGGATGGGCAGAAAACGCGATCGCCGGGGATGGAAGTTATACAGTTGTCATCAGTTCAGAATGTACGCTGTTTGCAGCGCCCAACCAATTAATCCCACAATACTACCCAAAACTAAAATTGCCGAAGCCACTACCACAACGGGCTTGTCGGCGTTTTTGAACTTCATGATTCCGCGATTGAGGTCTGACATAAGCCATTATTCCTTGTTTTTGAGAGGAAGCTAAGGACAACAAAAAAATACTACTGTTCTAGAGTAACGATCCTTGGCAGCGAACGTCTATGAATTTAACCTTAAATTAAAGGGGCGCTTAGTAAGGAGAAAACCAAATTCATGCAACTGGGATGGGCAATTTTGACGGGAATGCTAGGATTAGGGGCGATCGCAGAGATGGGATTGCGCTCGATTGTGGGGTTAGGAAATCCGTTGCTTTATCTTGCCGATCCTGACATTGGCTATTATCTCGCGCCTCACCAAAATGTCCATCGCTGGGGCAAACGGATTCGGATTAATGAATATTCAATGCGAAGCGAGCCTTTGCGCGATCGCACTACGACGGAGGGTTTACGCATTTTGTTGTTGGGGGATTCGGTGGCTAATGGGGGTTGGTGGACCGATCAAGATGAAACGATTTCGGCTTTAATGCAGCCCGAAGACTCAACCCTAGAAATTTTGAATGCGTCGGCTAATTCTTGGAATCCCCGCAATGAGTTGGCTTATCTTCAGCGTTTTGGGACGTTTGCGGCGCAACGCATTATTGTCCTGATCAATACCGATGATTTGTTTGGTACACAGCCTTCGGCGCTACCTGTGGGGCGCGATCGCAACTACCCCGACCACAAACCACCTTTAGCCCTGATTGAAGCCGTACAGCGCTATTTTTTACCACCACCGGAAATCCCAGAGTTGGCTGCCATTGCTCAAGAAAAAGGCGATCGCGTGGGAAAAAACCTCGACGCGATCGCCCAGATACAACAAATCGCCCAACACCACAATGCGGATTTGCTCTTAGCTTTAACGCCCCTGAAGCGAGAAGTGCGCGATCGCGGTCGCGACTACGAACACAAAGCCAGACAACGGTTACAAGAGTTTGTTGAAAGTCATTCGTTGGCGTTTATTGATTTTCTGCCCCTGTTTCAAAGCCAAGCCAACCCAGAAATTCTATTTCGCGATCGCATTCACCTCAGCCCCCAGGGAAATATTTTGGTGAGTCAGCATTTACGAGAGTGGGCTATCAACAGTTGACAGTCATCAGCCTCTAAGGGGCAATCGGCAATCGGCAATCGGCAGTCGGGGGGGAGGTGAGATGCAAGCCCTAGAAAGTGAGTCAGAAACTTTGGCCTATAGGGCAGACTCTAGAAAAGGCTCAACACTAGACTATACTAGGGTTTCAGCCTCAAAAAGTAAAATTAACGTTTCAAAGAGAGTTATCAGTCATCAGTTTTTAGGGTAGTGGGTCTATAGGAGCGCTATGCCCTCGTCCAGAGTGGGAGGAGTTGGAGGAAATTACCAATGACCAATGACCAATGACCAATAACCAATAACCAATGACCAATGACCAATAACCAATGACCAATGACCAATGACCAAGGACCAATGACCAACAACCCTTAAGGAGAAACCGTCAAAGACGGCGAATTGATAGCCGAATTGGGTTGAGGTTGCCACACTTGCTCGTCTAGGGACATTTGCTCGATCGAACTGGCTAAACGCAACGCTTTGAGGGCTTGTTCGCCGCCCACCGAAGGCTGATTACCGCCCCGGACACAGGTGACAAAATGCTCTAATTCGGCTCGTAACGGTTCGATGTTGCTGGTGTAAACCTTCTCGATTAAACCGTCTTGGCGATACAGCACTTGGCCGTAATCAGTCATACAATTGGCGGTGGTTTGCCGATGGATCAAAATTTCATTGTTGAGAAAATCGGCTTCCGTCATCGAATTTTGACAATGAGCGACAATGCGGCGAATTTTGCGATGGGTGACTTTACTCGCAGTTAAAGTCGCGATCGTCCCGTTGGCAAAGCCCAAAGTCGCCGTAACATAATCTAAATACCCCCCCGATCCCGAACAGTTGTTACCGCTTGCCGTGAGCTTCACCACGGGGGCAGGTACTAAGTCGAGTAACAAGTCGATATCGTGGATCATCAAGTCCAAAACCACCGAGACATCATTAGCCCGATGAGAATAAGGACTCATGCGATGGGCTTCGAGGGCTAATAGTTTTTCGGTTTTTAAAACTTTGCTCAATTCTTGAAACGCTGGATTAAAGCGCTCAATATGTCCCACCTGTAAAATACAGTTGTGTTCGGCGGCGGCGTTGACTAAAGACTCGGCTTCAGCAATACTCGCTGCGATCGGTTTTTCAATTAAAGCGTGAACGCCTGCTTGTAAACAGTCTAAGCCGACGCGATGATGTAAGCGGGTGGGAACCGCAATACAAGCCGCATCAATGTGCGGTAATAAATCCAGATAATTTTCAAAGAAACGAGCGCGATATTTACTGGCTGTATCTAAGCCTCGTTCCACGTTGATATCAGAAACACCAACTAACTCTACGTCTTTGAGCAAGCTCAAGATGCGAGTGTGATGCTGTCCCATACTGCCAACCCCAATCACGCCAACTCGAATCGGCTGCGGTTGTTTTCTGGGGCTTGAACTGTTTTGGTGTGCTTGCGACATTCTATCTATATTGCACTCCTGTAGACTCCTCTACCACATAAAAAGCGATTAATTACGATGAACCCTCTCCAGTCCCTTTAAACCATCCAGATAGTACCACAGCAATTTCATTTGTAAAGATTTTCTAAGTTCTGTCGGATTGTTTCCAGCTTTTGGGTCAGTCAAAGGCACGTTTACTATCTTTAACATTGTTACGGAGAGGGGCAGGGCTGAAAATGCAGGATGTGTCAGTTTTTTTGCCGTCCCTTTGACATTTTGTACTTGATATGCAGTAGATGAGGGGATGCTTTGATTTTTGAAACCAGAAAGGAGGGGGCGATCGCGTGTTGTATCATTTGGGTTTTGGAATGGCGGATTTGGGGAATTGTTCCCCGCGTTTGGCGTTTTTGTCAGGAGACCCCAGTCGCGCTGAGTTGATTGCCCAGAATTATCTACAAGATGCTCGCTGTTTGGCTAAAAATCGCGGTTTAGTGACTTATCTAGGATATTTAGGCGATCGCGTCCCGGTTTTATCGAGTACCAGTGGCATGGGCGCACCGTCGTTGAGTATTGTGGTGAATGAGTTAATCCAGGTCGGGATTCAACAGATCGTCCGTATTGGCACTTGTGGCGCGATTCAGCCCTCAATTGAGGTGGGGAGTGTCATTATTACTCAAGGTGCCTTGTGTCGCCAGGGAGCAGCGTTAGATGTAGCGCCAGTGGAATATCCGGCGGTGGCCGATCCTTTTTGGACAGTGGCAATGGTGGAAGCGGCGCGATCGCTTCATATTCCCTATCATCTGGGTTTGACCGCTTCGGTGGATACCTTTTACGAAGGTCAAGGCCGCTGCAACACTTCGGGAAATACTTATCTGCAACGGCATTTGCGTGAAATTACAGAAGAATACCAAGCTTTAAATTTACTCAATTATGAAATGGAAGCCGGAACTCTTCTCAAAATGGCAGGAGTTTATGGTTTTAAAGCCGCTTGTATTTGTGGAGTCATTGCTCAACGGACTCAAAGCGAAGCAATCAGACCCGAATCTAAGGAAATCGCCATAGACCGGGCAATTCAAACTACCATCAAAGCCGCAGAAAGTTTTGAGCAGTAAGGAGCCAAAATATTCCAGAATTTTAAGCAATATCCGGGGGTAAATTGTCGCGTTTTTTAAATTCTTGTAAGTTTTGTTGAACTAATTTTTGTAAATTGTCGCGATGAACTTCGATACCGTTAACGCGATCGCCAGGAGTTTCTAAAAAGACCAGACTATCAACCCGGTCGAGAGCAAACAGTTGAAACAGAATTTGTGCCACCGCAATCGGCATCGGGATCATTTTAGACATGGCAGTACGACTAAATTCGAGAGCATCTTTATGAGTCGAAAAAGCATAAATTACATTTTTTTCCATTTGCGGATGTTGGCGATTTCTTAAAGTCGTTAATACCCAACCGCCATCAGAACTTTGGAGAATGTAATACTCTAGATGCTGCATTTGTAGGGCAAAGGCTTTAATCGTGGGAACGACAGCTTCTTTAAGGACAGTCTCCATGTTTCCCTGCTTTGGAGCATTATCAAGTAAAGCTTGAATTTGTTGGTCTAGTTGTTGGATATCTTCAGGTTGCATGAAAATTGTCTCAGTGATTTTACGGTAAGTTAGAGCCGGAGCCGTTATTTTACTTAGAGTTTAAACTTAATTTTTAAAGATCGTTTGAAGGTGTGTTAGCTTCGTTGATAACGCCCTCGGCGTTAGCAAATTTATTTAAACTGCGCGGCATAGAGTGGAGATTATCTACAAGCTAGTTTTCGATCAACTGCGACAGCAGACCAAAGCTTCAGAAAATAACTGTTGCGAGGTAGCCCTGCGAATCGACGAAGAAGTGACTCGGATTTGTCACGAAAGTCGTCGCATCCAAGCCTCTGGTGAAGTAGAAAACTGGGCTAAAACCCTCGCGAATCATCGGCTGAAGCTCTGTTTTCGCTACTACAAGCTTGGCTCAAATCGGGGTCGAATTGAATTGAGTAGCACCTTAAGTGCCATTGTGTACCGTTATATTTCCCCCTCGAAAGCGCGATCGAGCTATCAAGCGCGGGTGACTTTGCTTGAAGACTTTTTACAAGGATTTTTTGCAGAAGCCCTCAACGCCTTTCGACGGGAAGCCAAACTCCGGCCAGATTATACGCCGCGATCGCGCCTCGAACTTGCCGAATATATGGCCTATGCCGAACGGTACGCCAAACGGCGCATTCCTTTACCCGGCCATCGCGCCCAACAATTAATCATTTTAAGGGCCCAGACCTTTTCTCAAAAGCAACCCTCGGAAATGTCAGTAGATATGGACATGGCTGCCGAAGGCAGTTCTGCCAGCACCGAAACCGACAGCCACAGCGCTGTATTGCATGAGTTACGGTCGTTTATGGTCGGTCAAGACAACGCGATCGCGGACATTCAGATGTATGAAACCATCATCGAAGAACTGATCCGCTATCTCAAAGACCGACAGCAAGAGGAGTGCGTTCAGTACTTCGTCTTGCGACTGCAAGATTTAGCGGCTAGTGAAATCGAAACGGTTTTAGGGTTAACCTCAAGACAACGAGATTATTTACAACAGCGTTTTAAATATCATCTCGTCCGGTTTGCATTGTCCCATCAGTGGGAATTGGTTCATCAATGGTTAGAAGCCGACCTCGAACATAACCTAGGGCTGACCCCCTACGAGTGGCAGGCCTTCATGAGCCAATTAACACCCCAGCAAAGTCAACTGCTCAAGCTCAAACAGGAAAAAGCCGAAACCAGCGACATTGCTAAAGCTTTATCCCTGAGTGTTGCTCAAACCGAGAAACAGTGGTTTAAATTGCTCGAACTCGCCTGGGACATTCGGAACCGTTCGGTATCCTGATCGGGGGCATCTCACCATGAATAGTGACAACGAACAAAATTCAGATATTTTGTATCAACAGCTACTTCAATGGCTGCAAAATCCAGAAACCGAAGTGACGGCAACGGATCGACCAGCCACATCCAATTTAGCTTCCTCCAACCGGGGGCAAATCCGTAATCCAGTCGATCCTGTAGAGTCAATGATAGAATGGCAAACTCCTGAATTTTCTGAAACCCAGAGCAACTTTGATGCTCAACTAGAAGACCCTTTAACCTGGGAACTAGAAGACTTAGACCTCGACCACGATTTAAACGAGTCTGCATCTGCCCAATCGAGCCAATCTTTCGATATGGGAGAAATACCAATCGTGCAAAAACGTTTTCAAGCAATTCTGAAGCGTAAACTCCAAGCCGAAATCGAACGCCATCCACCCTTATTTCCTTGGGAAACCGAAATGGCCGATTATCAACTCGAATATGCTGACGAAGTTCCCGCAATGCCGAATCCCTCGCGACAACTTTGGATTCCTCAACTTGTCAGCATTTTACCGATTTCTGTGCCGGACACTGTGCTTTCTCAACTGCTCGATCTGTGTACAGAAGGAGTCGCAACCTTGCAATCTCCGGTCGCGCAGTTGGTCAATGCCGTGAAACCCTTGTTTCCCGAACATTTACACCGACTGAATCAAGTCGCCAACCAAATCCGCCTATCGCCCAATTTAGCCTCTAGTCGCTTGAGTCGGGGCGATCGCGAAAACCAACGGCAAGCCCTCGCGCAAGCCTTACCCGAAAGCTACGAAGCCGGAACCTCCGAACAACAAATGGCCATGACCCTGTTGGCAGCGCGGGAAATCCTAGAAGCCCTGACTTTAACCGTCTCCTCCCAACAACAAACCAACGAACGTCAGTGGCGCACCACGGCGGGCTTAGTTTGGCTCAAACTGCACTACAACCCCGATAATACAGTTCCGACCAGGGAACCCTTAAAAATCAGCGCTCGTCTGCCCAAAGGCGGCTGCTTAAACGTCAAAACCGACCGAGAAACAGCTCAGGCTGAACGAATTTATCCGGGCTTTTTGAGTGTGGAATTATTCGACTGGCAACCCGGCGAACGTTATGCAGTCGAAGTGAGCTTAAACGACCGTCAGCATCAGTCTTTACAGTTTATGGCTGTGTGTCAGTAGTGGGTGATTTGGGGTGAGCAGTAATGTCGTGACACAGCTAAAAGTGTGCTTTAACGTAGGGTGGGTTAGGCGGCTAGAATCTAGGCTATGACTGTAATCCACGAATCCGCCGTAACCCACCGTTTAAGATGTGTCACGACAGTAGTGTCGTGACACAGCTAAAAGTGTGCTTTATTGTAGGGTGGGTTAGGGGGCTAGAATCTAGGCTATGACTGTAATCCACGAATCCGCCGTAACCCACCATTTAAAGTGTGTCGCGCCAGTAGGGTGGGTTAGGGGGCTAGAATCTAGGCTATGACTGTAATCCACGAATCCGCCGTAACCCACCATTTAAAGTGTGTCACGACAGTAGGGTGGGCATTGCCAGCCCTGTCAAGGTGTAATTTTCTGACCAGAGAATCAGCCTCAAAGCCGCTTTTTTGGGGTCATTTACGCTCACATTGTTAAAACTTGGTATAGCAGCAAGCAAAACAGTTAGGACGTTTGATTTGAGGTTTGCCCTCACCCCAACCCCTCTCCCACAGGAGAGGGGCTTAATTTTTAAGGATGGATATGTTGTCCTGACCGATTTGGCGGTTGCCATAACAGATAGCACACCTGTTGCACAGTTCTTTTCTTCCCCCTCCTCCCCCTCTTCCCACTCCTCCCCCTCTCAAACCCGTAAAACTCAAGCGAAGTCTAGCACCTTGACTCCGGCTGGGTGGGCATTGCCCACCATCTCTAGCTTTAAACTTATCCCGAACTGACTGTAGCCAAAATGCTCGTATTTCGGTGCATTATCCACATCTTTAGCTGTGTCACGGCAATAGCACGATAGAGACGGGGTTTCTCCACTCAAGAGAAAGAAAAAACTTGCAAGGCAACAAATCTTAGGCACAAATCCAACAAAACCCCGGCTTTTCCTATAAGCCGGGGTTTTGAAGTCAAACTATGCTGAAACTAAATTATTGGAAAGCCGCCGAAGGTAAAGACAACTGCGGGGAACGGGATGCAGGTGGTACAGGACTGTTTGGCACGCGGTTGTTGTCGCTATTTTCAAGTAAAAGATTGCGAATCAAGCGGGCCGCAAGGCGTTGGGCTAAACGTCCGGCAATTTGCTGTCCCATTTGTTGGGTTTCGGGTTTAGAAAGCAACTTGGGAATCAGGGGCAGTAACCGCATTGGGTCGAAGCCAGGGGTATCCTTGAGGATGTCGATAATGTTTTTGAGGTGTTCTAGGCTTTTGGCGCTTTGGCTGACTTCCGGTTGGGTTTCGGTAACCGCAGCTAGACCTACTCGTTCGCGGACATTAGCCGAGAAGTTAAACAGGGTGCGCCGTCCGTAGATATCGATGGCTTTAACGATTTCATCGACCAGTTTCTCACGAATGAAGTTACCGCGATCGCTAAAGAGGAAATCTGTCGATTGGTCTACGACTTTATCGAAGTTGTAGTCTTGGCTGTTCCGAGCGTTCCGTAACAAGTTCTCTAAGCGATTCCAGCGAAAACTGCCTTCTTTGAACAACAAGTCTTTTAACGAGGCGCGTAGCTGCGGTGACGGGTCGGTGAGAAGACGTTTGGCAATGTAGGGATAAGCCTTACTCAGAACCTTGAAATTCGGTTCAATGCCAATGGCAATCCCTTCTAAAGTCACCAAAGAACGAATAATCAACGCATAATAAGCCGGGACGCGGAAGGGAAACTCATACATCATTTCCGACATTTGGTCGGTGATGCTTTTGAAGTTTAATTCTGCCACACTTGCCCCCAACGCATTGCCGAAAACATTGGCTAAAGCGGGGATAATCGGGCGTACATCGGTGTCAGGGGTGAGAAAGTCGAGTTTGATGTAGTCTTGAGCCAGGGAGTCAAAATCGCGGTTGACCAAATGCACCACCGCTTCAATTAAGCCATAACGCTGATAGGATTGGATTTGGCTCATCATACCAAAGTCAAGATAAGCCAATTTACCGTCCGGGGTCGCCAGCAAGTTACCGGGGTGGGGGTCAGCGTGGAAAAAGCCGTGTTCGAGGAGTTGCCGTAAAGAACACTCAACTCCCACTTCAACTAAATGCGTCGCGTCAATGCCTTGGGCTTGAATCGCCGGAACGTTGGTAAGTTTTGTCCCGGTAATCCATTCCATAGTCAAAACCCGTCGTCCCGTATATTCCCAATAAATTGAAGGAATATAAATTTCGGGGAGGTAGCCGTAGAATTCAGCAAAAAGTTCGGCGTTGCGACCTTCTTGGGAATAATCCATTTCCTCGAAGATACGTCCCGCAAATTCATCGATAATGGCGATTAAATCGCTACGAATGGCTTTGAAGTTGTTTTGCGCCCAACCCGCCAAACTCCGCATAATGTAGACATCTAAGCTGATGTCGCCAATGAGGTCAGGACGTTGCACTTTGACCGCGACATCTTCCCCGGTTTTGAGTTTGCCTTTGTAGACTTGACCCAGAGAAGCCGCAGCCACAGGTTCGGGACTAAGGTAAGCGTAAATTTCTTGAGGGGGTTTGCCCAGTTCGTCTTCGATGAAGTGATAGGCGACTTCGTTGGGGAAGGGGGGCAGTTGGTCTTGGAGAAAGGCCAGTTCTTCGAGATAAGTCGCGGGAACGAGGTCGGGCCGCGTCGAGAGGGCTTGACCAATTTTGATGTAGGTCGGCCCGAGTTTAGTCAGGATTTCCCGCATTTGAACCGCCCGCAGACGTTCGTTTTGGCGGACGCGCTTTCTGATTTTGTCCCACCAAATCCGCAAAGCAAAGCCCAATGTCGGTACTAATACACGGATGAGGCGACTGAGGGTATGCCAGGGGCGGCGATTGTAGTAACCAACGATCGCGTCCGGGTTATAATGCTTTTTCTCAGGGTATTGATTGACCGATTGGAGTTCTCCTTTCGGCATTTGCGCCATTTCCTGTTCGCTCAGGTCATAAAATATGGCTTCGAGCTTTTTTTCTCTTTCCCGGTTCGGGGTGATGGTTGAAGCGGTCGTGGAATTGGGCATGAGTATCTATGATTTAACAATATATGGATGCTAAAGCGCGATCGCGGTTATCTTAATCTTAATAAAGTTTACAATTTCCATATTAAGTATTGTAACAAGTTCTGTTGGTCGTCAGTCCTTTGTCTTTTGTATAGCAGGCAGTCGGGTGGGCATCGCCCATCCTCTCTAGCTGTAGGTTGGGTTTCGTGACCTCAACCCAACAAAACCTCTATTCTTGTTGAGTTTCACTTCGTTCTACAAGGGCTTACGGTAAAACAACTCTAGAACCCCGGTTTCTCGAATAAAATTCTAACCTCGATGGGGTAAGCCCATAAGAAACCGGGGTTTTTGTACCTACTCCATCGCCGCCCATTCCCCCGACGGAATAAACGAAGCCCAGAAAAAAGGATGTTGATACTCCGCATCCTGTAACATCGCCAACTGCACCTCTCGCAACGCCGCACTCCGTCCCTCTCCCGACAGCAAACGCTGGTAATAGTCCACCATCAAATCCTTCGTCCCCTCATCCGACACCTTCCACAAACTAATCAACTGACTTTCTGCCCCTGCAATAGCTAAAGCCCGACGCAACCCATACACCCCCTCCCCATTCGCCACATCTCCCACTCCCGTCTCGCAAGCCGACAGCACGACTAACTGCGTCCCCCGCAAATTCAAACCCGCCAGTTCTAGGGCAGTTAACACCCCATCCTCAGAACCACCGCCAGAGCGACTATTAAAGCCTGCCAGGGCTAAACCCGAACGCAAAAGCGGATTTTCTTGGTTTACGGGGGCAGAAGGCGTAAAATCGGCATCTGGGCGAGCCTGTACACCCACAAAACCGCGATTCTCAAAGGGATTCGCTGTGGGTGCAACTAAATCTACATTCAGGAAAAAGCCGTGGGTGGCGACATGGAGAATGCGCGGGGCTTCGACTTGTTTAATCGCCTGTTCTGTCGCTTTTGCTTCTGTCAAAACCGTCGCATTGGGTAGTAAAGGCTGAATCGCGTCCGCTTCGGCGGCAGTTCCCGGTAACTCGCCAAAACGAATGCTATCAATGTCAGATGAGCGTTGATTGCTACCGCGATTAAAAGCAATTTCTGAGTTATTTACCCCCGGTTCGTCGTAATCGGGATTGGCGACAATCACCGCAGCCTGACGGGGTTGTTGCTTATTTTCTAGACGCAATAAATCCCGTCCCGTGGTGAGATAGGTAATTTGATAATTCTCGACGAGATATTGATTGTTTTCGTCTACCAAAGCCGCAAAGGGAATGAGATTAAGCTGGCTATCCGGAGACATCAGAATGTGAGTTTTATCGCCCAATTTCGCCCGAATTGGTTGCATGAGCAGAGAGTCGAGTTCGCGGGCTGTTTCTTGCAGAGTAGTAAGATTTCCGTACCTCGCGAGAGAGTTTTGTAAGTCTTTCGCGGCTGCGTTGATGGGTGCAGCTTCCCCTAAATCCACCCACTGCGGCTCACCTGTAGCGTGTAGGATATAAGCCGCATAGCGAGGATCACCCCACTGGCGGTTGTTTACATCGAAAGGTTGATAAAGCGTTAATTCAACTAATACTGAATTTTCTGGAATCTGTTGCTGTATGGCTTCGATAGTAACAGGTTGGCTAAGGGTACGAAACTCAGCACTACGACGGGAAAGTTCGGCTTCGAGTTGGTTAGCTTCGGCTTTGAGGTTAGCAACTTGAGTTTTGTAGGCTTCCCCGTCCAGATTTTCTGGTTTATTGTAGATGAGGGTTGCCAGTTGGGTGCGAGTATCGGCAAGTTGGTCGAGGAGTTGTTGGTTTTCTGGGGTTAAGTTTTCGCGAATCAGTTGGATATTATCGGTGAGAGCGTCGAGAATACGCCCTTTACGCCGTAGCAGTGTGGTTAACGCCAGTTGCGCCACTTCGGGATTATTGGGAGCATCTTGTAGGTGTAGGGAAATTGCTCGATGAGTTGTACCAGAGAGGGTATTCATATAAGCCTGTTTCTGGGCTTCTGAACCTGTGGTGAAGATGAGGGAGAGGTTATTTTCTTCGATATTAGAAGTGCGAGTGAAGTAGTCGGTAGCTAAATCAATATTTCCCTGTGCTTGGTACAGCACTGCCAAGTTGTTGAGGCTGATAGCAACGTCGGGATGGTTGCTACCCAGGGCTTGTTCCCAGATGGCTAAAGAACGTTGGTAGAGGGGTTCGGCTTCACTGTAGTTCCCCATATTCTGGTACAGTAATGCCAAGTTGTTGAGGCTCGTGGCAACGCTGGGATGGTCGCTACCGAGGGTTTGTTCTTTGATGGCTAGGGAGCGTTGGTAGAGGGGTTCGGCTTCGCTGTAGTTCCCCATATTCGAGTACAGCACTGCCAATCCGTTGAGGCTTTGGGCAACATCGGGATGGTCGCGACCTAAAGCTTGTTCGCGGATGGCTAGGGAGCGTTGGTAGAGGGGTTCGGCTTCCCTGTAGTTCCCCATATTCTGGTACAGTAATGCCAAGTTGTTGAGGCTCGTGGCAACGCTGGGATGGTCGCTACCGAGGGTTTGTTCTTTGATGG
>KB904821.1:4309986-4401007 GCA_000380225.1 filamentous cyanobacterium ESFC-1 | reverse complement strand
ATGGCGAGGGAGCGTTGGTAGAGGGGTTCGGCTTCCCTGTAGTTCCCCATATTCCAGTACAGTGCTGCCAAGTTGTTGAGGCTTTGGGCAACATCGGGATGGTTGCTACCTAAAGCTTGTTCGCGGATGGCGAGGGAGCGTTGGTAGAGGGGTTCGGCTTCCCTGTAGTTCCCCATATTCCAGTACAGTGCTGCCAAGTTGTTGAGGCTTTGGGCAACATGGGGATGGTTGCTACCGAGGGCTTGTTCGCGGATGGCGAGGGAGCGTTGGAAGAGGGGTTCGGCTTTGCTGTAGTTCCCCATATTTTTGTACAGTGCTGCCAAGTTATTGAGGCTCGTGGCAACGTCGGGATGGTCGCGACCCAAGGCTTGTTCGTCGATGGCTAAAGCACGTTGGAAGAGGGGTTCGGCTTCACTGTAGTTCCCCATATTTTTGTACAGTGCTGCCAAGTTATTGAGGCTCGTGGCAACGTCGGGATGGTCGCGACCCAAGGCTTGTTCGCGGATGGCTAGAACTTGTTGAGCTAGGGGTAATGCTGCTTCATACTGTCCTTGTTGATACAGTTGTCCAACTTGCCGATTGAGGCGTTGGGCTTCTTGGAGTTGGGCGGTTTGTTCGGTGGTGAGAGTGGGTTCGGTTTGCGCGAGGGTGGGGATCGTACCGAGATGGAGGCTGAGGAGGAGGAAACCGCCTGCGAGGTGTTTGAGGGGGTTTTTGGAGGACTTTGCCATGAGAGTTGCGGGTGATAGGCTACGCCTTATTCTATGTCTGTAGGCTGTGGAGGTTATGCAGGTTTTGGGGTGGTAGAGATTGAGGAACTAAAAACATTACAATCAAATTATTGTATTCACCTTGCCCTGATGCCAGCTAGAGACTCGTTTCACCAAGCTGTTAAAATGGCTTTGATTAAAGAACAGTGGCAAATTACCCACGATCCCCTTTCCCTTCGTTTTGGTGGGGTCGATTTTGCAATTGATTTGGGGGCAGAAAAGTTAATTGCAGTATCAAGTAGGGTGCTGTTAGCGTAGCGTAACGCACCGAAATCTAAGGGTTGTGGCTTAAGCGGTGGGTTACGGCGGATTGCTGGATTGCTTTCACTGTATAGGTTGTAGCCGCCTAACCCACCCTACATGAGGCTTTAAGTAGGGTGTCGTTAGCACCGCGTAACGCACCGAAATTCAAGTATTTTAGGGGTTTTGACTATTGCACAAATTAAGGTGTGTCGCACCACTACTGCCGTGACACAGCTAAAATGAGGCTTTAGGTAGGGTGCCGTTAGCAAAGCGTAACGCACCGAGATACCAGCATTTTAGCGGTGGTAACTATCGCACAACTTAAGATGTGTCGCGACACTACTGGCTTATTTCTAGTGCCGCGACACATCTTAAACGGTGGGTTACGGCGGATTCGTGGATTACAGTCATAGCATGAGTTTTAGCCGCCTAACCCACCCTACGTTAAAGCCTCATTTTAGCTGTGTCACGCCACTACTGTCGTGTCAAGTTGAAAATAGAGGGATAGTACAATAGAAAGGCGATTCAGCAGTGTGAGGCGGATTCTTATGATACAAGCTCCTCCCCCATCTAAGCCCCTTTTGCTCCAACTCCCCGATGATCTTTCTCTCCAAGTAACACCGGAACAATTTGCTGCTCTTGCTGCTGCGAATGACGATCTCAGACTGGAACGGACGGCAACAGGAGAATTGATCGTGAATCCACCCACGGGTAGCGAATCGGGTAAGCGAAATCTCAGTATTAGCGGCCAACTGCATAATTGGTATGAAGTTAATGAAATGTTGGGGGAAGCGTTTGATTCATCAACGGGATTTGAACTGCCCAATGGGGCTAATCGCTCACCAGACGCATCTTGGGTACGCAAGGAACGGTGGGAATCTCTGACACCGAAGCAAAAAAAAGGGTTCGCACCGCTTTGTCCTGATTTTGTGGTGGAGTTGCGTTCGGAAACCGATACCCTAAAAGAACTGCGCGACAAAATGCAAGAGTATATGAACAATGGCGCACAGTTGGGCTGGCTGATTGACCCCAAAAATCGGCGGGTAGAAATTTATCGTTCGGGGCAAGAGGTTGAGGTTGTGGAAAATCCCAGTACGCTGTCGGGGGAAGCAGTTTTACCGGGATTTACGCTGAATTTAAAACGTATTTTGGCTTAGTGCTGAGACACACTTTAAATGGTTTAAATGGTGGGTTACGGCGGATAGCTAAATTACAGTCAGAGCGGGAGTTTGAGCCGCCTAACCCACCCTACTGGCACTTGATTTGCTCCTCTTGAGGAAGTTGTTGAACTAGGATTAAGATTTGCTCAAAAGTTAAAGGGAGTTGATAAGTATTCGATATCATCGCTATTTATGAGTTAAAGTTTGTAAAACAAAACCGCTTGTTTAAAACAAATAATATAAAATCTGGTTAAAGAGTAAGGAATTATTGTGGGGGATTGAGGGAACATGACTAATTATCAAGAAATTCGCCGCCAAGTAGAGGACTTGACTCTACTCACCCCAAACTTGACGTAAATCTAAGACAAAACCCGGTACAATTTCTTCCCCTGATAATTGATTGGGATTCGTTAAAATTTCGGTTTCCACACCGATTCGATAAACTGCTACAGTCCGATTTTTAGGATTAATTAACCAGCCCAATCTTGCGCCATTATCCATGTATTCTTGCATCTTTTCTTGGAGGGGTTTTAAAGTATCGGAACTCGAACGCAATTCCACTACAAAATCGGGACAAACACGAGCAAATGTCCCTTTTTGTGCGTCGGTTAAGCTATCCCACCTTTCTTGACTAATCCAAGAGGCATCGGGGGCGCGAATTGCACTATTGGGTAAAGTAAATGCGGTGGAAGAATCAAAAACTTTTCCGGGTTTGTCTGCATTGCGCCACCAAAGACATAATTCGGTTGTTATATGGATGTTTTGTTCTCCAGTTTGCCAGCCTGTGGGGGGATTCACTATTAGTTCTCCTTGGGCTGTTCTTTCGAGTTGTAAATCGCGATTGTTGGCGGCTAAAGTGGCAAATTGATCTGGGGTGATGTAGAGTTTTAAGTGTCTGGGTAAATTGAGTGTGAGGATTTCGCTTGGAGATTTGGCTGGGGTTTGTATCATGTTAATTTCTGTAATATAGCGCTACGATTGTGGTTTTGAATATCAAGAATAGGCTTAAAGTTAGAGATGGTGGGCGATGCCCACCCTACGGAATATACTAAGTTTATTTTTACACCTAGTTTTTAATCAAGGTAGTGCCGTGACACATCTTAAACGGTGGGTTACGGCGGATAGCTAAATTACAGTCATAGCTTATGTTTTAGCCGCCTAACCCACCCTACGTTAAAGCCTCATTTTAGCTGTGTCACGCCAGTAGAGCCTTGTTTTTTCGTTCCCAGGTTGAACCTAGGAACGAGAGGGAAAGGATTATTTTGGGGGGTTGAGGGATGCGATCGCGGTTTTGATAATCTCGTAGTAAGGGGATTGAGTCACATCGACGGTTTGGGCGTTGTCGCGGCTGGTTCCGAGTAGTCCGGTTCGCTGACCTTTGGTGACGGCTAGGACTTTGCCTTGGGGATTTTTGATTCTGAGTTCGTTTTCGACGAGATGACAGTGATAAGGGCGACCTTGGTATTCAAAGGCGGCTTTTTGAGGGGTAGCAGCAGGGGAAGAAGGGGGTTCGCTGCTAGGACGCATTCCGACGATTTCGAGTTCGATGTTCACTGTGTCGTTCCAGTGGTTTTCGCGGAGTTTGTAGGCGATATCAAGGAAGGGGGGCAGGGGGAAAGATTCGCCGGAACGCCACGCGATCGCCTTCATTTTATGATATTCTCCCTCAAGATGTTGAGCGACGGTTAATTTAAGGTGATTTTTGCCGACAATTTTCTGCTCGACGACTTGCACATTGGGAGTCCAGAATACGGGTTCGGCGTTACCAATCCCCCAAGGATGTAAGCCATCAATACTTTTAAAAAAGTGATGATTGAGTTGATTGAATTGGGCTTGAGCATCAATTTTGACTAAGG
Source organism: filamentous cyanobacterium ESFC-1 (assembly GCA_000380225.1). GTDB lineage: Bacteria > Cyanobacteriota > Cyanobacteriia > Cyanobacteriales > Spirulinaceae > Jaaginema. The sequence goes on along the minus strand of KB904821.1, from coordinate 4,396,978 downwards.
GTTTGATGTGTTCGGGTTCGAGGTGTTGGTGAGCAAATTCAGTTAATCTTTGCTGAAATTTGTTTAAGTTAACAGCCGCTAAATTAAATCCTCCTGCGGCTTTGTGTCCGCCATATTTGCCGATAATGTCATCACAAAATACTAAGGCTTGATGGACGTTAAATTCAGGAATACCGCGAGCCGAACCGCGAATGATTGAGGTGTCTTTTTCTTCGTAAGTGCCAATAAAAACAGGCGCACCGTAACGTTCGACTAAACGGGAAGCGACAATACCTATTACGCCGTGATGCCAATCGGGTTGGACAATGACTAAAACTCGATGTTTTTGGTAGTCGTAAAAACTGGCACATACGTCATCTTCTTTGGGTTCGTTTTCGATCAGTAGGATGGCTTCGGTACAAATTTCTTCGCAAAGATTTTGGCGCTTTTTGTTAGTTTGTTCGCAGACCATCGCTTGTTGTAAAGCAAAGCCAGAGTCATCGGTGGTTAATAGTTCAATGACGGCTTGGGGGTCGCCAATGCGGCCAATGGCGTTGATTCTGGGGCCGAGTTTGAAGCCAATATCATCGGGTCTTAAGGCTTTTTGTTGGTCGTCTACGCCAGCGACTTTCATTAATTCTTGAATCCCAACTAATTCAGAGTTGGGTAAGCGTCGTAAACCCCGTTTTAGCCAGCGTCGATTTACGCCGGTGAGGGGGGCTAAGTCGGCAATAGTTCCGAGGGTAAATAGTTCTAGAAGGGGGTAAGTTAAGCCTTTATTTGAGTTGAGTTTTTGGGCTAAGGTAATGGCTAAAATATATGCAACGCCAACGCCTGCTACACTGCGATAAGGAGAGTCTTCGCGGATGAGTTTGGGGTTGAGAATTGCGTCTGCGGGGGGAATTTTTAGGGCTAAGTCGTGGTGATCGGTGATAATAACGGTGAGGCCGAGTTCGATGGCTAATGCGACGGGATCGTAAGCTGTAATGCCGTTATCGACGGTGAGAATGAGTCCAACTCCGGCTTCGGCCAACTCGTAGACCATGCGCTCATTGATGCCGTAACCGTCCTTCATACGGCTAGGAATGGCATAATCGACATCTGCACCCAAATGGCGCAAAGCGCGGATGAGAAGGGCGGTACTGGTCATGCCATCGGCATCGTAATCGCCACAGATGGCAATTTTTTCACCTTCTGCGATCGCACTTTGTAGCAATTCGACACTTTTGGCTAAGTCGGGAAACTCGTCTAGGGGTGGGGGTAGGGCTTCGCTTTCGGGGTCAATATAGGCTTGGGCCTTTTCGGGGGTATCGATACCGCGATTGGCCATGACTTGCGCGATTAATGGCAAAACCCCGGTTTCTGCGATCAGTTGCGCGACAGTTTGCGGTTGAGTTTCGGCTATATACCAGCGTTGGTCAGGAAGTGGATGAGTCATGCGATCGCGACAGCATAATTTCTTGTCCAACTACCTTATCATGCGATCGCGCGGGGGAAATCGTCCCATCAGAAAAAAACAGAAATTCATGCCAGAATTGTCAACAGATTATTAATTATCAATTATTTGTTGAACCGTCAATTCTAACTCAGAAAAAGCCAAAGACTTAACTCGATCGTCTCCTCGAAATTGCATCACTTCATACTCTCCATCAATCATTTGATAAACCGAAAGCGTCGGAGATTTAGGATTGCCAATAAAACGCCGTCCCCCCAAACCCAAATAGTCTACAATCCAATATTCTGGTATTCCCATTAACTCATAATCTCCTGCCTTCTTTAAATAATCGTTCTGCCAGTTTGTACTAACGACTTCTACGACCAAACGAACCGAACTCCCCAGGGTAATAACAGACTCCTTTTGCCAACGGGGTTCCTTGCTTAACTCCCCTTTATCTAGCACAATGATATCGGGTTGATAAACTGATTGAGTATCCAGTGGTTTTAGCAAACAATCACCAGGGACAGAGTAAGGTAACTGCATCCGTCTTATTTCAAAATAAATTTCACCCGTAATAAATCCGGTAATATTAGAGTGTTTTCCTGTCCCTAAAGGCATTTCGGTAATTCTACCGTTATATAATTCATACTTACAGGGAGCATCCTCTGGATACCAAGCTACAAATTCATCGAAGGAAATAGGTTTACTAAGCGCTTGAGTCATAACTCTTTTATTATTATCAATGACTACACTAACAATTACTGAAGCCTTGAAGATTGTAACTCAATCTGATATCAAAGCAGCACAAACCCGACTCCAAAATGTTGCCCACCGTACCCCCGTTTTAACCTCGCGCTTGGTTAATGAACAAACGCGATCGCAAGTTTTTTTCAAGTGTGAAAACTTCCAGCGTACCGGATCGTTTAAATTCCGGGGGGCATATAATGCTTTAGCGCAACTAAGCGACGTACAAAAGCAAAAAGGAGTATTAACTTTTTCGTCAGGAAATCACGCTCAAGCGGTTGCTTTAGCGGGTCAATTGTTAGGCATTACCACAACAATTATTATGCCTAAAGATGCTCCTGAAGTTAAAATTGCGGCAACGCGCAGTTATGGGGCTGAGGTGATTTTATACGATCGCGCTGAAGCTACCCGCGAACAACTTTCCCAAGAAATATGTGCAGAACGGGGCTTAACTTTGATTCCCCCTTATAATCATCCTCATATTATCGCCGGACAAGGCACAACCGCCCTCGAATTGATTGAAGAAGTGGGGGAACTCGATGTATTGTTGGTGTGTTGTGGGGGTGGGGGGTTGCTGTCGGGATGCGCGATCGCGACTAAATCCCGTTTTCCCCATTGTCGCGTTATTGGGGTAGAACCGGAAGCGGGAGACGACGCAACCCGATCATTTCACAGCCAAACTCTGCAAACTGTTCATAATCCTGATACTATTGCCGATGGTGCGAGAACCCCCAGTTTAGGCAGTCTTACTTTTCCATTGATTCTGCACTACGTTGATGATATGGTGACGGTTTCTGATGCTGCTTTAATACGGACTTTATTGTTTTTAGCCCAACGGCTTAAAATTGTAACCGAACCGACGGGGGTATTAGCGGCTGCGGCGTTACTCGAAGGAGTTGTTATGGCTCAAAATCAGCGCGTCGGGGTGATTATCAGTGGCGGTAATACACAGTTAACAATGTACAATTAACAATGTATAATTAACAATTAATAATGTACAATTAACAATTATTAATGCACAATTTTTAGTTATTAATGGCAACTAATAACCAATAACTAATAACCAATAACCAGTCGTGACAAGTTAAGGTTTTGGTTTGATTGTCAAGTTTCTCGTAGGGGCGGGGAAACCCGGTCCAAGTTTACGTTTTAGCGACGCGATAATAACATCCTTTCGTCCTAACCCTAAAGTTGAGATTGGGCGAGGAGACCTGTTCCCCGATACAAAGGTTTAGAATGTTTTTGACATGGGGATTGTGTAGCCTAACTTGTTACCAACAATGTACAATTTATAATGTACAATTAACAATGCACAATTATTAATTAATAATGTACAATTTACAATTTCTAGTTGTTCGTGGTAATCAATAACAAACAACAAACAACCAATAACAAACAACCAACAACAAACAACCAACAACAAACAACCAATGACCAAGATTAACAGTATTTATACAGACGGCGCTTGTATTGGTAATCCTGGCCCTGGAGGTTGGGGAGTCGTGGCTAACTACAGCGATAATTCTGTCGCTGAATGGGGAGGGGCTGCGATGGAAACGACGAATAACCGGATGGAAATGCAAGCGGCGATCGCGGCGTTAGAAATTGTCAAAGCCAGTCAACCGGGTCAACCGATTACTCTTTGTACCGATAGCGAATATGTGATCAAAGGCATTACTCAATGGATTAAAGGCTGGAAAAAGCGGAATTGGAAAAATTCTAAAGGCGATCCGGTGTTGAATCAGGATTTGTGGCAGACTTTAGACGGGCTAAACCATAGCCAGGTGAAATGGCAGCACGTTCGGGGTCACAGTGGCGATCGCGACAATGAACGCTGTGATACCATTGCGCGGGGCTTTGCTCAAAATACACCGCCCATCTTGCGTCAACCCCAAAACCAGGAGATCGCGGTATCTTTGAATAAAAAACCGACAGCTAACGTAGCAGGATTATCAGATTCAAATCCACAAAAAACGGTACGTTACAAAGAGAAACAGCAAAACACTCTTACCTCCCAATTACCAACAATGACGAATAACTCACTGGTTCAACCCACAGACGACTTACAACTTCCCCGCGAAGTGCGAGTCAATCAACTGCGTAATTTAATCGAATCGTTACGCATTGCTGACGAAATCGCGGGGAAAGGCTATCTGATCAGCAGTTCTGAGTTAGCCGATCTCATGGATGTCAATGCGAGTGCTGTCACCAGTCGCGGCGATCACTGGCCTTGGCGTAACTGGGTCGTCTCGCGGGTGCGTCGAGAAGGCAATCAAATTTTGTGGCAATTAGAGCGTGTTGATTAGTTAAAATTCTCAAACCCCTTATTCCCATTCAATTATTGTTGAGGTGTGCGATCGTCAAGGTAATAAAAATTTTTCGACCGCGATGTAACCAAAACATTATCAAAATTTGTATAGATCGGGGAGTTTGGCCACTCCCTTTTTTATTGGGAGCGATCGAACAAAGCGCTATAGTTGAACGCAAAGGAACCGCTAAATTGAAGTGAAAGACATCAGCGATGGCATCGAATCAAGTTCGCTTGTTGTTCGGGAAAACCGAGAACAAAAAAGCCAATCAGCTACATCAAGCCCTCGCTGCGGTTGATACGGTGCAATATCAACTGATTGAGGGCGATCGCGCCACTCATTCCCCGGTAGCGGCGTATCTTGTGAATACTGCCACTGAAAATCTAGACGATTGGCTCAAAAATGCCGCATCTGTGCCGATTATCGCCCTTTGCGACACAGTGGCTCAAGGTCGAGCCGCTTTAGCCCAAGGAGCGCGAGATTATTGGTGTTGGCAGGAAATTAGCCCGTCGTTGTGCGAGCGATCGCTACGGTTGATTTTACAGCCTGAACCCCCGCAACCCCTATCCTCTTGTTCTTTTTACCCGAGCGATCGCACCGCCTCAGAAACCGAGCGCTTACTACAAGCAATCGCCAATACCACGCCCCAACTGCTGTATTTATACGATGTCAATCAAGGCGGTTATGTCTACATTAATGACCGCATCAAGACGATGTTGGGTTATGAAGTGGCAGAAGTATTGCAACAGGGAGACGGCTTTTTTCGCGATCGCTTACATCCCGATCGCAATTCTTCGCAGCAAGATTGTCGCGATTATTTTGCCCAAATTGACCGTAACGAAGTCGTTGAACTCGAATATCGCATTCAGCATAAAAACGGCTCTTGGCGGTGGTGGCGATCGCAAGAAGTCGTATTCAATCGCAACGGGGACGGAACAATCGCCCAGATTCTCGGCACTGCCCAAGACATCACCCCCCATAAATCCATTGAAACACAACTATGGCACAGCGAATCCCGCTTACACGCCATTGTTGCCAACTTGAGCGACGGTATTTTGATTGTTAATCGCCAAGGGGTGGTTTGTTTTGTCAATCCGGCTGCCTTGCGCTTGTTTAATCAATCTACCGAAAATTTAGTGGGTCGCGAGTTTGGTTTGCCTCTGCTGACCCGTAATACCACCGAAATCAACATTGCCCGCGAAGATGGCAGTATTGGTACCGGGGAAATTAGCGTCGCGATCGCCCAGTGGGACGGCGATTTAGTTTATGTCGTCTGTGCGCGAGACATTACTGCTCGTCGTCAAGCGGAGGACACCTTACGGGAAAGCGAGGAGCGTTTTCGTCAATTAGCCGAGCATTTACAAGCGGTGTTTTGGTTAGCAGATTTTGAAAACGACCAGATTTTATATGTCAGTCCCGCTTATGAAAAGATTTGGGGACAATCGAGCGATCATTTAAAACTCCCCGATCAGTGGCTAGACCCAGTATTGCCCGAAGACCGCGAGATTATTTTACAAGGTCGCGATCGCCATTTAGAAGGCCAAGAAGTCGAACTCGAATATCGCATTATGCGCCCAGACGGAGAAATTCGCTGGATTGGCGATCGCGCTTTTCCCATTCTCGATCGTCGCGGTCGCATTCTCCGGGCTACAGGCATTGCCCAAGACATCACCGAACGCAAACAGGCAGAAATTGCCCTGCGAGATAGTGAGGAGCGTTGGCGAGCTTTATTTGAACAAGCGGCGGTGGGTATTTTTGTGGTGAACTTGGCCGGGCGCTTCGAGCAAGTGAATCAAAAGTTCTGCGATTTGGTGGGCTACACGGCGGCGGAGTTGCTGAAGTTGGATTATGCCGATATTGATTCAGACAGTCATGAACCAGAAGCTCAAAAACGCTGGCAATCTCTAATCAACGCCAAAGTGTCTACCTATTCTATCGAGAAAGCTTACAAAACCAAGAATAATAACCGAATTTGGGTCAATATTGCTTTATCCTTGGTGTGTAATGCCCAAAATGAGCCGTTATATGCTCTCGGAGCCGTGACCGATCTCAGCGATCGCCAACGGGCCGAAATCGCCCTGCACCAACAAGTTTATCGCGAGCGATTATTAACCAAAATTGCTCAAAATATCCACAGTTCAGTAGATTTAGATGAAATCTTAAACTCAACGGTAAATGATGCTCGAATGCTTCTGAATGCTGACCGCGCATTAATCTTTCGTCTGATGCCGACCCAAGAAGGGATGGTCAGCCACGAATCAGTACGAGAGGGCTTGGCTTCTACCCTGGGATTGCGGTTTGCAGATGATACGTTTCCCCCCGATAGTTACGAACGTTATCGTCAGGGCAAACCCCGCATTATTGATGATGTCCAGAGGGATAAAACCGCCCGTTGTTTACGGGGGTATTTACAAGAATTTCAGGTAAAATCCCGCCTATCTGTGCCGATTGTGGTAGGGGAAAGCTTGTGGGGCGTGTTGATCGTCCATCAATGCCGTCATCTCCGCCAATGGCAAACTTGGGAGGTCAATTTGCTGTCTCAGGTCGGGATTCAAGTCGCGATCGCCATCCAACAAACTCAACTCTACGACCGCCTCAAAAACGAGCTACAAGAGCGTCGTCGCGCCACCGTACAACTCGAACAAGCCAAGGAAATGGCCGATGCGGCCAATCGGGCTAAAAGCGAGTTTTTAGCCAATATGAGTCACGAACTCCGCACTCCCCTCAACGCTATTTTAGGCTTTACCCAACTGCTCGACCGCGCCGCCCAACAACTCCCGGCTCATGCGTCGCCAATTTTACCCCAACAACAAGAATACATTGAAATTATCAAGCGGTCGGGGGAGCATCTTTTGGCGTTAATTAACGATATTTTGGACTTATCCAAGATAGAAGCGGGCAGAATGCCACTCAACCCCGAAAAGTTTGATTTGTGGCAACTGCTCGACCGTATTGAAGAAATGTTTAGTTTCAAAGCGGCCAGTAAGGATTTAGAATTGCGAGTGGAGCGATCGCCCGATCTGCCCCAATTTATCGAAACCGATGCCAAAAAGCTCCATTCGATTTTGATTAACTTATTGGGGAATGCCGTTAAGTTTACCGAAAGGGGTCAAGTGATACTGCGGGCTACGGCTCAAAGATATACTATCGATTCCCAGGCCCTACAACTTGACTTTGAAATCGAAGATACGGGTATTGGCATTAAACCCGAAGAATTGTCTTTGATTTTTAATGCCTTTGCCCAAAGCCACAACGCCAAGCCCCTCACTAGCTCGTTACGCGATCGCTCCACGGAAGGAACAGGCTTAGGATTGGCCATTAGCGATCATTTTGTCCGCTTGCTGGGAGGAGAAATGAGCGTCCGCAGTGAGTGGGAACAGGGATCGGTATTTCGCTTTAATATTCCTTGTAACTGCATCGAGAACCTGGAAACCAATGGGGCCCCAGTTCAACAATACGCCGTCGCGATCGCGGGCGCAGCCCCAAAACATCGCATCGCCCTGGTTGAAGATGAAATGAGCAATCGTCAGTTACTGGTAAGCTTGCTTGAACCCCTGGGCTTTGTGACGCGATCGGCAGTGAATGGCTTAGAAGCGATAGAACTCTGGCAACAATGGCAACCGCACCTAATTTTAATGGATATGCGAATGCCCGTTTTAGACGGCTACCAAGCCATGCGCCACATTCGGCAACTCGAACAGCAACAGTCCCACCGCCCTCCTGTGCCGATTATCGGCTTGACTGCCAGTGTTTTTCAAACCCAACAAGAAAAACTCAGTGACTTGGGCTGCAACGACTGGATTGTGAAGCCTTTTTCAGAAGCCGAACTCTTGGGGAAAATTGCCAATTGTTTAGACATCAAATATCAATATGCTGTACAATTTCCTCAAAAGACAAAACCTACACCTACTCTTGTACCTACCGATCGGGTCAAAGCTGGATTAAATCAAATGTCTGCTCAATGGCGATCGCAACTGCACTGGGCTGCTTTATCTGCCCGTCGTAAAAACATTCACCAATTAATCGCCCAAATTCCCCCAGAGCAAGCCGAAATCGCTGCAACCCTATCAAGCTGGGTCGAGCGTTTGGATTTTGACCGTATCATAGAACTCTTAGAGTAGGTACAGTTATTACTCATGCTTGTTTCCAAACCCCCGAATATTCAAAGCGATATTTTAGTTGTTGATGACCTGCTCGAAAACGGTCAATTACTGCTGCAAATGTTGACTGAAGCCGGGTATGAAGTACGGCAAGCCATCAACGGCAAACAAGCCTTACGCGCTGCTCGCTACGATCCCCCCGACTTGATTTTACTTGACATTCGGATGCCAGACATGAATGGGTATCAAGTCTGCGAAGAACTGAAAAAATCTGACAATACGGCTCATATTCCCGTGATTTTTCTCAGTGCGCTTAACGAAAGTTTGGATAAAGTCAAAGCTTTCTCATTAGGGGGAGCCGATTATATTGCCAAACCCTTTGATGTCACCGAAGTTTTAGCCAGAGTTAACAATCAACTGACGATTGCCAACCAACAAAACCAACTGGCTCAACAAAACCAAGAACTGCAACACCTCAACGCTGAACTGCGCCACACCAACAGCGAACTCGAACAATTTACCTCCATTGTCTCCCACGACTTGCGCCAACCGCTTTCAAGTATCAAAGCGAATATACAGCGATTAATGCTCAAACATTGGCAAGAAGCCACCCCAGGCATTAAAGAACGCATCGAGCGCATCGACGAAATTACCGATCGCATGAACCATTTAATCGAAAATCTCTTGATGTATGCTCAGGTGGGCAGCAACCCCGAAACCGATTATCAGACCGTAGACTGCAATCGTTTGTTGATTCAAGTGTTAAACAACCTACAGCAGGCGATCGCGGATAGTCAAGCCCAACTCAACATCCAAGACTTACCCAGCCTCTACGGGAATCCCATCCAACTAATCGAACTGTTCCAAAACTTGATTGCCAATGCGATTTTCTACAGTGGGGACGCACCCCCCCAAATCGTCATTGCTGCCGAAGTCAAAGCGACAGAAATCCATTTTACCGTGGGCGATCGCGGTATTGGCATTCCTGAAAATGCCTATGAATCCATCTTTCAAGCCTTTAAACGCCTCAACCCCCAAAGTCAAAAACCCGGAACCGGAATCGGTTTAGCCATCTGTCGCAAAATTGTCGAAGCCCACGGCGGTAAAATCTGGCTCGAATCGCAAGTGAATGTGGGAACGACTTTTCATTTCACTTTTCCCCAAACGTTGTCAACCAATCACAACAATTAAGGAACAGTCGCCTTTTTCACGTTATTTCGTTAACAAGCTGCAAAACACGGTTATACAAAGGTTCTGTAACCCAAAATCCAGCTTCACCGATCAACGCATCCAATAAAGGTCTGACCGCCGCGATCGCGCCTTGATTTTTGGCTTCGACTAAGATTCCCAGGATACCTGTGTAAGGGAGATTCAGACGACTTGCGATCGTCCGACCTCGGCGTTCGTCAATCAAGACTCGATCGGCTTGAATTTCGACGGCTAGAGCGATCGCCTCTGCTTCTCCGATATCAAGTTCGTTGCTCAGAGCTTCGACGATTGTGCGATCGCTAACAGTTTGAGTTTGAATCCAGTCAAGGGTTCGTACTTCGGTCGCACCTGCCACAGGAAAATTAGGATCGGTGAGTTCTCGATAAACAGCTTCAGGAATCAGAACCGTTCCGTATATTTGATGAAGAAGACAGATACGATCGATAGCAGCAAGATTGTTAATGGGTGATGTTTGACATCCTCCTCGGCATAAATGCACGAGGATTCTTCACCACGCCCACCCAAAAGGAAGGTCGTTGAATGGGGTTGACGATTCAACGTAGATTGCCTAAAACTAGGTCTTATGCCTACTCCACGCCCGTTTTAAGTCTCGGAATGCCCTCCCGCGACTTAACAAACACAGACAATTATTGTTTTTTGGATTGTTTCGGGGATGACTAATTCATTGCCCTTCCACTATTTCTCCCTTACTGGTTCAGGCTCGGTTTCACAACTTAAGTTGGTATATCGACTGCAAACTGGGGTGGGGATTTCAACCACATTCATAATATCACGAAAGCCGTCCTAGAAGGACGGGGCTTGAAACCCATTATTTTGGGTCACTAACGACAATCACAATCTACCCATGTCCCGTAGGTTTTGAATATCTTGCTCAAAATCTTCCACCCCATAATGTATGGGGATGCTACGACTAGCAAGTAGGTGCTGAAATGCAACCCGGTGTATTCCGGCAAATCGACTAGCTTGGGCAAGTGTAAGCTTCTCACGCTGAAAAAGCATAACCGCAATTTCTTGACGCATTTCAGCCTCAGTCATGCGGGTTACTGTTAAGATTTCGTCAGGGACAACAACACTCATTGCTAAATTCCTTGCTACCTTGACTATTTTACCTTTCCTATACTTTTTTCGGAAAAAACGCAACGTAGAGGTGTAGGGTGGGCAATTGTGCTAAACAACTAATAACCCAACTACAATCCTAAAATCAAACGCGCCACATTGAAATAAATCAACACCCCGGCCACATCAACTGCCGTCGTGATAAAAGGGGCAGACATCAACGCCGGGTCGAGACCCAAAGATCGAAAGAGAAACGGTAACGCCGACCCCGACACCGAAGCCAACACTGAAATCGCCACTAAACTAATCCCCACGGCTAAAGAGACTGCAAGTTCTTCTTGCCAAGAAAAATAGACGATCGCGATCGCGCCGAGTAATGTCCCTAACAATAACCCCGCCAAACCTTCCCGTAACACCACCTTCGCCGGGCCTAACTCGCGAATGGTATTCGTATTCAAGCCGCGAATCACCACCGTAGAAGATTGCGCCCCCACATTCCCCCCCGTCCCCGTCAAGAGGGGAATAAACGCCGCTAACGCCACCACTTGTTGCAGCAGGGAAGATTGCGACCGGATAATTTCGCTGGTAATGGTATTTGTACCCAGCAGAATCAACAGCCACACCACCCGCTTACGCGCCACCGCGAGTAAACTAATCTGGAAATAATTATCATTAGTGGCTTGTACGCCCCCCAAAGCATAGATATCTTCGGTGGTTTCTTGCTCGATAATATCTAACACATCATCAACCGTGACCACCCCCACCAAACGCTGTTCTCGGTCTACGACGGGTAACGCCAAGAGGTCATAACGTTGAATCAGTTGGGCGACTTCTTCTTGGTCGGTACTGGTGTGAACATACACCACATCCCGCGTCATAATTTCCCCTAGAGTCTTGTCCGGGGCAGCAATGACCAAATCCCGCAACGAGACAATTCCGGCAAGGTGACGGGAATTATCGGTGACGTAGAGATAGTAAATCAACTCCGAGGCATTGGCTAAACTGCGAATGCGATCGAGGGCTTGGACGCTGGTAAGGTGTTCTTTGAGGGAAATGTATTCCGGGGTCATAATGCGCCCGGCGGTGTCTTCCTCGTAACCCAAGAGTAAAGCGGTGCTTTGGCGTTCCTTTTCGCTGAGTTGGGAGAGTAAACGGCGAATGACTTTGGCGGGAAGTTCGTCAAATAAACGGGCGCGATCGTCCGGGGACATTTGGTCTACAATGTCGAGGACTTCTTGGCGTTTGAATTTTTGGATGAGGTTTTGTTGAATCGTCGAGTCGAGATGTTCGTAGACTTCGATGGCTTCGGTTTTGGGAAGCAAGCGAAAGGCTAGGGCTTGAATAGACTCGTCTAAACCTTCAATGGCCTCGGCAATATCGACGGGCTGCACCGGAACCAGAAGGGCTTTCGCGCCTTCTAAGTTCCCTTGTTGCAGGAATAGTTCTAATTGATCGCGTACCAACTCAGTAACTTTCATGGGCTGTCCGAACCGCTATAAAGGCATAAAGTAACCTCTTGTAATACTTTAAGTCCCCGTAGCGCACCTTGAATCAAACGGGCCGCACCGAGGGGTTGGCGTAGAAAGGTAAGGGCAAGGGAAATCGGCTGAATTTGACCTTGTGAGTTTATCGTAGCGCCTAGATCGGGGAGGTCGTGGGTGGCATCATCACTAACCACCCGTAACATCGCTACTTTTATTCCGGCTTGTTGCAAGAGTTCTAAGACAGCGATGCCTTCCATATCGACGACATCGGCGTTGTATTGCTGGCTATACTGTTGTTTGGCGGTGGCGGTGGCGAGAAAGCGATCGCTGGTGTAGCCGTTGACTCGCGCCACAGAAAGGCTTTGTAGGCGATCGCTCAGTTTTGTGGTTAAATCGGGGTCACAGGGGGTCTGGTTGGCGCGATCGCACAATACCACATCCCCCACTTTATATTGCGGTTTCAAGCTGCCGCACAATCCTGTTAAAAGGAGCGATCGCGGCGCTGAGTTCGTTTTTGACTCCAACCAGGCTTTAACAAACTTCTGAGTCGGTTTAATGCCGATGGGTAGCGCATACACAGGGCAATGCACCCCCGCTTGGCGCAGTCCCCGCATGACGGCTTGATATTCCGATCCTTGGGGAACAAAAATGACTTCGGGTGGGTTGTTATTGGTCATTTGTCTTTTGTCTTTTGTCCTTTGTCCTTTGTCCTTTGTTGTTGGTTGTTGGTTGTTGGTTATTGGTTGTTGGTTATTGCTCCAAATCGGCGATCGCTTTCGATAATCTTGCTACGATTGACTAAATTCTGACCATTTTCAGGAATCGCCAACCTTGGCTATGAATCAAAATACCTACAGCGATCGCACACCCTGGTTTCTGAGGGAAGCCGATTAGAAACTGGGCTTTTGAAGCTTCACGATTAAAGCAGGCTTGCTCTAACTTTTCAGACAAACTATCTTAAAAAATAGCCAATAACAATGCGTAAAAAAATTAGTATCGCGGCGGGAATTATATCTGTAATTAGTTTAGGCTTGGGTTTTTATTTATGGCGACAATTTACCAAAGTCCCTGATTGGTATAGTGCCGAGGCAACGCCAGTAACCCAACAAATTGACGTAATAAACTTGCCGCAACTCCAACAATCCCGCCAAGAAGTTTACACTAAAATTAACCGCCAAATACAACAAAATCCCAGCAGCCCTGAAGTGACTGTAACCCTCACCGATACAGAAATCAATGATGTTTTGATTGCTAGTGCTGTTGAAAGTTTAGCTGGCAGCGAAATTTTGCAAGCAACACGGGGAATTAATACCACCATTGCTGAGGATCAAATTGAATTTGGTATGGTGGTTAATACCGCTAATTTAGATTTAGAAGCGGCTGAAACGTCTTTACCCATCCCTGCTACCCAAATTTTATCCCAGTTTCCTTTACTCAAAGACCGCGATATTTATATTGGTTTATCCAGTCAGCCGCAAATTATCGACGGACAACTACAATTAACCGGAGATACCCGCATTCGTGTGGGGAATTTTAGTTTAACTTTAGCTGAAATTGCTAATCATGCTGGAATGTCTGAAGCTGAAATTTTACAAGAAGCCAATCAAGTCTTAAAACAGTGGAAGATTCGCGAAATGCAACTGCAAGATGGTCAAGTGATGATTAAACGCGATCGCTTTTAGTTTAGGATAGTTTCTAGTCGCAAAAATCAATCAAAACAAATGACGATTTGGATTAACGAACAAGTTGACCCCTCTGGTATGATTCACGCTTGTATTGCCTCCTGTAACGAACAGTTAGCCAAAGATTGTTATCAATCGTTTCAAGACAACTTGACAACTCAACAAAAAAGTGATGGTTGGGAAGCCCGACTGAGAACGGTAGAAAGTTGGGATGAAGTGCCAGTTAATTCTTTAAAATTGAGTTAATACAATTCGATCTTTCCTTTTGTATCCTCAAAACTCAAGTCAAAGCAGACGCGAATAATGGCAACTTATCGAAACTTGGGGGCCAGACTTTTCTGACCAAGGCGGCTTTAGCTACAATAAGGTCATCGAGATCGGCCAAAGCCGCGTCCTTCAACCCAAGGCGAGGTTATCGAGATCGATCAATCTGGGAACGCTTTTGCTCTATCCTCGAAAGCTATGGCAAAATACAATGCAAATTATTACTATAAAACCCTCGGTTTAGCCCCTGGAACCTCGCGCCAAGATATTAAAAAAGCCTATCGTCAGTTGGTTAAAGTTTGGCATCCTGATAACTTTTCAAATCGACCGCAACAGCAACAGGAAGCCGAAGAAAAAATCAAACAAATTAATGAAGCTTACGCCTATTTAAAAAACTATAAACCGATTCCCATTCCCGAAAATAATTCTGTTAAAACTGCAACAAAAACTAAAGCTAATCCCGAAATATTTTATCGAAATGGGATAAATTATGCCCAAAAACGCCGCTTTAAAAAAGCAATCGAAGAACTCACCAAAGCCATTTTAATTGATACTGATTATCTTGATGCCTATCTGTATCGCGGCTTTGTTTATGATAAATTAGGCCAAAGTATTCGCGCCGAAAAAGACTTTAATAAAGCCACAAAACTCAAACTAAGCCAAACATCTCACCAAGAACAAACCTCACCTCCTCCCGAACCCACTCCTCCTCCGACTCCTTCAGTTTCTCCGGTTTCTCCTTGGCAATGTGTGGGAACTCTACAGCGTCATACTGCCCCAATTAGCAGTCTCGCGATCGCCCCTGATGGTAAAATCGCAGCAACGGGCAGTTACGATCGCACCGTGATTTTATGGCAACTCAGTACCGGACGGGTTCTTCAGGTTCTCAGCGGCCATACCGGTAGAGTCCACAGCGTCGATATTAGCCCGGATGGAAGATGGGTCGCGAGTAGTAGCGGTGACAAAAGTATTAAACTCTGGAAAACCAGTAATGGCAAACTGATTCGCACTTTAGGCGGTTTATTTGGGGGTCACAATCAAGCCACCCTGTCCCTTGCGTTTAGCCCCAACAAACGGACTTTGGTGAGTGGTAGCGCCGACCATAGCGTTAAATTGTGGCAAATTAGTAACGGCAAAGAAATTCGCACCTTGACAGGCTATTCTTGTCCCGTGAGGGCGATCGCGATTCGTCCTGATGGTAAACTATTCGCCAGTGGGGGTGTAGACTGCGCCCTCCGCATCCGCGAAATGAACGGTCGTCTCATTCGTTCCCATCGCGGCGATTTCAAGATTCTCAGCCTTGCTTATTCTCCCGATAGTAACACGATCGCTGTGGGGGGAGAAAGCGGGATAATTCAACTCTGGGATGGAGAGGGAACCCAAGAAATTTGTCGCCTCAGTCATCAAAATTCTGCCGTTTGTGCCGTGGTTTTCAGCCCGGATAGCAAAATCCTCGTTAGTGGCGCAAAAGACGGCAGTATAAAGTTCTGGGATGTTGCCAGCCAACAAGAACAGTTTACCTTACAGCAACATCAAGGAGCCGTCCGCGCGATCGCGTTTAGTCCTGACGGCCAAACCTTCGTGAGTGGTGGGGTTGACCAAGCCCTTAATATTTGGTGGAAAAAATAGGTTTAAAAATCCCCGCTTTTTGAAAACAGGGATTTTATAGGTCATTGGTCATTGGTCATTGGTCATTGGTTATAGTCATTACAATTAGTTTCCGTACAGTCATCTCCCAATAAAGGTATCGTATTCTCCCTGAACCGCCCTCACCCCAAACCCCTCTCCCACTCCGAGAGGGGCTGCTGGTTTTTATTTGGAATTACTATATTGACCCGTTAACTGAGGACGACTATTCCTCCCACCCCTTGAAAACGCGATCGCACTGGGGTAGTTCACACGATCGCGGGGGCATTTTTGAGCATGAGGATTTTCGCGATCGCGGCTTCAACCACCTTATCCGGGGTGGATGCACCGGAAGTCACCCCCACCGCAATCGGCCCCTCGGGTAGCCAATTTTCAGTGATTTCTAGGTCTTTTTCGAGGGGTTTGTGTTCGATGCGATTATTTTCTACATCAATGCGATCGGCGCTATCAATGTGATAGGAAGGAATATTGTATTCCACCGCAATTTCTTGGAGGTGGGTCGTATTCGAGGAGTTGTAACCGCCAATCACCACCATTAAAGACAAATCTTTATCCACAAGCTCAAACATGGCATCTTGACGTTCTTGGGTTGCGTCGCAGATGGTGTTAAAGCTCATAAAATGCTGGTTGAGTTCGGTGGGGCCGTATTTTTGCAGCATCGTTCGCTCAAAAAGTTTACCAATTTGCTCGGTTTCACTTTTGAGCATCGTGGTTTGATTCGCAATACCGATTTGATCCAAGTCGCGATCGGGATCAAAGCCTTCGGAATGGGCGTTTTTGAACTTTTCTAAAAACTCGGCTTTGTCGCCTCCGTGCAGGATATAATCAGCGACATATTGGGCTTGAGCCAAGTTGAGAACCACCAAATATTTATCCGCAAAGGAACTGGTGGCGACGGTTTCTTCGTGTTTGTATTTGCCGTGGATAATTGAAGTATAGTTGCGTTTTTTGTGCTTTTCGACGGAGTTCCACACCTTAGACACCCAAGGGCAGGTCGTATCGACAATAATACAGCCTTTTTCGTCCAGTAGTTGCATTTCGCTGACACTTGCACCAAACGCCGGGAGAATGACAACATCCCCTTTACCCACACCCGAAAAGTCTTTTTGATTATCTGCGTCTACTTCAATGAAATGCACATTCATTTCCCGCAGTCGTTGATTGACAGAGGGGTTGTGGATGATTTCATTGGTAATCCAGATCGGTTCGGTGGGGAAGTGTTGACGGGTTTCGTAAGCCATCGCAACCGCCCTTTCGACTCCCCAACAAAAACCAAAAGATTCCGCGAGATGAATGGTAACGTTGCCTTCTTGCAGTTGATAGTTGCGATCGCGTATGGTTTGAATCAGCGAGCTTTGATATTCAGTATTGAGGACTCCGGCAACTTCTTCTTGGTGGCCGAAGCCTTTGCGATAATAGTTCTGAGATTGATTGAGATTTCGTTTAAAGGCTTTTGTATCCATCGGAATTAAAAAAAATAGGCTTCTTTACTTAACTAGCGTACAAGGTATTGGTTTGTTATTTGTTGTGGGTTGTGGGTTCAAAGAACAAATGACAAAGGACAAAGAACCAAGGACTAATGACATTCATCACTCATCAATTCTGGCTTGAATAAAGACCCGGAGGGCAGTTTGCCAGAGTTGATAGCCGTTGCGGTTGAGGTGTAAGCCGTCGCTGCTGAGATTGAGGTGGAGTGCGCCCCCTTCGTCAGCAAAGAGGGGATAAAGATCGAGAAATAAAACCCCTTCGGTTGCCGCCACCTCTCGCAAACGGGCGTTAAGGTCGCGGATGCGCTCATTGGGGGCTTGAGAGAGGCGATCGCGCCCTTCCCAGGTGGCTTTGGCGGCACTATGAGGCAGAATTGACTGCAAGACGATTTTGGTGTTGGGATGCTGGCGTTTGAGATAGCGCAAGATTAGGGCTTGATTGGCGATGACTGTATCATCTTTGACCCCTTTGAGTAAGTCGTTAATGCCAATCATCACAAAAATCGCTCTGGGTTCGGTGTCGTCGATCAAGTTCAAACGGCGTAACAAACCCGCACTGGTTTCCCCAGAAATGCCTTGATTGAGCCAGGTTTCTTGGGGAGGCAGCAATTCAGTCGGAAACCACAAACTAATCGAATCGCCCAATAAAACACAAAGGCGATCCGGTTGGGTTTCGGCGGCAACTTTGGCTTCTTGGCTTAATAGCATCACCCATTGTTGATAATTCAACTTAAGGCGATCGCCCAAAGCCGTAGGTTCTGCTTCGGGGGGTTGGGCCATTAACTGATTACTCGGAAAAGCATCCCCCAAGCGTTGTACCGCCGCCAACTGGGGATGACGTTGCCAAAGATACGCGATCGCGACCAACAAGATCGCATTCGCTCCTAAAGATAAAACCGTCCATCGAGGATATCGCTTCAAGGAAACTATCACCAATCAAAGCAGCTACCATCACTTTTTTACCAAAAAAAAGCCGCCTTCAACCGTGTAAATTCAACTAAAGTTGAAGGACGACCTCGAAATCCGTAGTTTAGAAAAACTGAATCAATCGCAATTTAGGTTACACTTCTGAACTTCGGGTAGCATCAGAAACACCACCAACGCTCATTTTCGGGCTACCTGCAAAGGTATCGGACTCAGTAACAAAGCCGTGATAAGCTTCCATACCGTGTTCGGAAATATCCAAACCGCGCATTTCTTCTTCGGGGTGAACGCGAATGCCCATTGTGGCTTTGAGGGCTAACCAGACAATGGTGCTAAAGGCAACTGTAAAGCCGCCAATCGTAAGAATACCCACGATTTGATACCAAAGCTGAACAGGATTACCGCCTAAGATACCTTCTTCAAAAATACCCACGGCCAAGGTTCCCCAAATCCCGCAAGCTAAGTGGACAGAAGTCGCACCCACCGGGTCATCAATTCCGATTTTGTCAAAGAAAGATACAGCAAAGACGACCAAGACACCGGAAACCAAACCAATGATCACAGCAGAGAAGTAAGAAACCCCTGCACATCCGGCAGTAATCCCCACTAAGCCTGCCAGAATGCCGTTGATAATCATGGACAAGTCCGGCTTACCATCTTTGAGCCAAGAAGTGGCGGTCGCCGCAACACCCCCCGCCGCCGCAGATAAGTTGGTGGTCAAGGCAATGTAAGCAATATTGGGGGTAGCCGCTAACTCAGAACCGGGGTTGAAGCCAAACCAGCCAATCCAAAGAATCAAACAACCGAGGGTGGCAAAACCCATGTTGTGACCGGGAATTGCGTTGATGGTGTTGCCTTCTTGGTATTTGCCCAACCGGGGGCCGACGAAAGCCGCACCCATAAGGGCAGCCCAACCGCCGACGGAGTGAACGATGGTAGACCCAGCAAAGTCACTGAAGCCACCCAGGGAAGCGCCATCTGCATCTAAACCGCCGAGGGTGGATAACCAACCGCCAGCCCACAACCAATGGCCGGTGATGGGGTAAGAAATAGCGACGAGTAAGAAGCTAAAGATTAAAAATGCGCCAAAGTGAATCCGTTCGGCAACTGCCCCAGAAACAATGGTTGCGGCAGTAGCAGCAAAAGCCACTTGGAACAAGAAGGAAACCGCAATGCTTAAACCTGCTGGGAAGGGGTCTAAGCCATAGGTGGCAGGGTCATCACTAATTAGGAAGAACCCTTGCAACCCAATAAAGCCGTTGCCGGATGCGCCGTACATGAACGCAAAACCAAAAGCCCAGTAAGCCAGGGTCGCGATCCCAAAGACAATGAGGTTTTTGGAGAGAATGTTAACGGCGTTTTTCTGACGACAGAAGCCGGTTTCTAACATTCCGAAGCCGGCGTTCATGAAGATAACGAGAACGGCGGCAATCATAATGAATACCGTGTCAAGAATGCCTTTAACAACCTCGGCGGGTTCGGCTTCTAATGCGTCTACGTCAATAACGTGCTGGGCGGATACTGCCGTATTACACAGCAATACGACAATGGCCGCTAAAGGAATACATACAAGCCAAGGGGAGGAAAACTTACGGGCAATGATCCGCAAGGGGGCTAAAAAGGGCATATCTCCTAGGGATTGATTGGGGTTCGATCGTCTCTTGTTTTTGTGTAACTTCGTTCTAAGGTTTGATGGGAGTTGAGACATTTTTAGTTTCAAGATATTGGAACACCTGCAATAATCGAGCAAAGAACTTCTAGGTTTTAGAAGGATAATACATTGAAGTTCTGAGTTTTGCGATCGCACTCGCAAATCAATGGCAGCTAGTTTAGCGCTGACTGGAACTAAGGTGGTCGTCTGTTTTCTTTCGTTTTTGCGTCACTCGTGAGTATATATAATTACCTGATTTTACTACTCGAAGTCTAGTCCTAAATGGAAAAAACTTGACTGACAACGTTGACGCTCGCAGGCCGCGAATCCTCAGAATCGCGTTTAAATTTAAACATATTCAATTCGATTGATGTTTTTTTCTGTATATTCAACTACAGTTTTTCAGACAGCGATCGCATTTTGCCCGGACAGGGTTGGGCTGTAGCGATAAAGCGATCGCGAGCAGAAGCTTTCAAATACACGATTTAAGCCGAAAGTCAAGGTAAAAAGCGATTGGAAATTTTAATTTTTTTAACAAAGTTAAATTCTAATCATTCATAGTTAATTTTATTGATTGATTAACGATTTCCGGCATTTCTAGAAACTGCCAAACCTGATTCAATAAAGCCGTTAATCCGGTTTGTGTGACTGCCGAAATCAAGAAAATTGGCACATTGGTATAGGACGCAAACTCTGTTTTCAAAAAATCTAACCATTCCTCATCGGCGGCATCAACTTTATTAAGGGCAAGGATTTGGGGGCGATCGCGCAAACCTCGACCATAAGCATCTAATTCCGCTTGGATCGTGCGATAATTTGCCAGAGGGTCGGCAGCCGTAGCATCTAATACATGAACTAAAATGCGGGTTCTTTCAATGTGGCGCAGAAATTCATGGCCTAAACCTACCCCCGCATGGGCCCCGGTAATCAAGCCCGGAATATCGGCAAATACCGTCCCGTCTCCTGTGGGCTTTTTCACAACGCCTAAATTGGGGACGAGGGTCGTAAAGGGGTAATCGGCAATTTTAGGACGGGCGGAAGACAACGCCGCAATCAGGGTAGATTTCCCGGCATTGGGCAAGCCCACTAACCCCACTTCTGCGATTAACTTCAACTCTAGACGTAAATAAAAATGCTCTCCTTCTAATCCCGGTAAAGCATAATCGGGGGCGCGATTTTGGTTGCTGAGGAAATGGCGATTCCCCAATCCCCCTTTACCCCCTTGGGCAATACAAACGCGATCGCCCTTCACCGTCAAATCCGCGATAATATCGTCAGTCTCACGATTATAGATGACCGTCCCGCAGGGAACCCGAATCATCAGGTCATCCCCCGAAGCCCCGGTACAATTATTTGGCCCCCCACGCTGACCATTTTGAGCCTTAAAAATGCGAGCATATTGAAAGTCAAGGAGGGTTTGTAGATTTTCGTCCGCTTCGAGATAAATCGATCCGCCTCTGCCCCCATTTCCCCCCGCCGGGCCCCCTGCGGGAACGTATTTCTCCCGACGAAAGGCCACCATGCCATCGCCCCCGTTTCCTGCTATTACTTCAATTTCTGCGCGATCGATAAATTGCATTTATTTGTCCTTTGTCCTTTGTCCTTTGTCCTTTGTCCTTTGTCCTTTGTCGTCGGTTGTTGGTTGTTGGTTATTGGTTGTTGGTTGTTGGGCGGGGAAACCCCGCCCCTACAAGCCGATTGCCGATTGCCTACAGCAAAGCTGCCCAAGACCCACTGCCCAAAACACTGATTACTGATAACTGATAACTGATGACTGAAGAAACCCCCCGACTGCCGACTGCCGACTGCCGATTGCCCCTTAGAGGCTGTTAACTGAAAAAACCTACCCTAGATATAAGACGAAACATCTTCTTCGCAATCCTCCGCGAGATAAGACAAGGCGCGGAAACGCAAACCCACTAACTGTTCGTAGAGGGGATTAAGTTTGCACATGGGGGGAATGTGAACGACTTTGTGGCCAAAGAGCTTGATATCCCGTTCAAATGGACACTGAGGCGGCACCATTTTACAGATGAAGCGGGCAACTCTGGGGTCTTTGACATCCATGCCATCGAGCCATTCGCGCACGGGTTTGAGGGCATTCTTGGGCGGATGATCGTTTTTGGCTTCTTGGACAAAGGCATCTTTAGCCTTGAGTTTGTGCTGTTTGGGGTCATACAGGGTATGTTCGAGAGACTTGAGGGCTTCGACTTCTAAGCCCAAAGCATCGAGAAAGCTGTTGACTACTTTAGATTCTTCGACGGAGTACACACCGTTGGCTAAGGCCATCATTACTGCCGTCCGCATAAAGTTTTCGGCGGTGTGATGGTCATTTCCTAAAGCCTTTGCCAGTTCTTGGGGTTCGATGGTGTTAAGATCGCCCAAGTCGGTTTGAGGGACGAGTTCGTCTTGGGTCAAACTGGCAATCAGGTCTTTTTCTTCGGGATCGAAGTGGCCATCCGCCCAAGCAATGGTCAGCAAACCCCGTAACCAAGCTTGAATCTGGTCGTCGGTGTAGTGTTCGTGAGCGACGCTAGTCATATTTGTTTAAGATTTGTTAATAAACGCAGTCTTTAGCTTCGATCCTAGCCTGCGATCGCTGATTTTACTAACGTTTTTCGGAAAGTTCTGAGGAGTCAGGTGGGGTCTGTTTTTTGCGCCAAATCCAGACAAAATTGGTAAACATACTCCAACCGACAGAACAGCAGGTGGCGAGAATTGAGGCGATAATATAGTGAATGTTTAAGACATCGGCGAATAGGTTGGTTGCTGACCACCAAATCACAAAACTACTCGCGATCGCGACATGATACTGCCATAGTCTCTGCCAAGTAGGCCGCGGATGACCAAATACCCAGCGATCGTTAACGAGAAAGCGAAATAATGTGCCAATTTCCGAAGCGAGGATGGTAGCAAGCCACAAGGGAAGAAAGAGTAAATCAACGAAAATCCACAGTAACGGGATATTGAGTCCCATAAAAAATAAGCCGACAATCCACCACCGTACAACGGTGGAGTTAATAAATTTTTGCCAAGATAATTCTTTAATTGAAAGGCGCACTATTTTTTCAATCCTCACACACAGTCAGCAAATCTTCTATATCTTACTGGGTTGAGATTGGCTTGTGGCGATCGCGAGAATGCCTGCAACGGTAATATGATGTTGGCGTAGAATTGCCGCCGCAGTCCGGGCAGTCGCCCCTGTGGTATAAATGTCGTCAATCAGTAAAACGGGCGGTAATTTTTGGCGACTGGGTTGCACTTTAAAGGCGGCTTTGATGTTTTGTTCTCGTTCTTTGGCACTTAAACCAAACATGGCTTCGGTGTCTTTTTGGCGGATTAAGAGGCGGGAATTGAGGCGGTAGGGGGTGGCTTGACAAAAGCTGCGACCAATTAATTCAGCTTGATTAAAGCCCCGTTGTTTGAGTTTTTCGGCGTACATCGGGATGGGGACAATGGTAAATTTTTTCTGGGGTAAGGTTGGGGCAAAAGTACGCCAAGCTGCGGCGAGATGAAAGCCCAAATCAGCAGCGATTTCCGGTTTATTGTTGTATTTTAGGGCAGCGATGGATCGTTTGAGAATGCCGTTATATTCCCCCCAGACAAACAACGGTAAATCCCCTTGCCAAAATTGGGCAGGCTGCGTGAGTTTTTGTCGTTGTAGTTGGCGATCGCAAGCGGGACATATATTTTCTGGGGTGACGCGATCGCACAATAAACAAGGGCTTTGTAAAAATAAAGATGTCAATTTGTTGAACATCTCTTGAGTTTTCCTCAATGGCTAGAAAATTAAGTCTTTAGTCCTAAGATTAACGCAGTTTTACTCAAGACGCTAAGAACTTGGGGCGGGCAATGTTAAATCTACCATAATTGGTAAATGATCGGATTTGATATTCGGGCCGATTTGCATTTGAGTAACCTGAATCTGCGGATCGACGAGGCAATGATCGATCGGTAAACCGAAAAAGTGATACAACCACAGCGACCAATTTTGAGGCATTCCATCGGGTAACCAAGTGGGGAGTAGGCCAAAGCCTTTACGAGTGTTTTTGAGGTTGGTTTCGCGGATTAGTTTTTTGTAGTAAGGCGACCACATAGTAATATTTAGATCGCCAATAACAACAATCGGATTTGTTCGCGATCGCGCCCATTCGCTAACTCGATTAAGGTAGTTATTACGAGATTGAAAAAAACTAGGCTTGAAGGGGGGTAAGGGATGAACTGCCAATAAGTCAAAAGTAATATTATCAAGGGTTTGTTGAGCGTTAATCACCGGACTGGTGTGGGGAGTTTCTCCCCAATAATCAATTTTGCTGTTGTCTAACGGGCGTTTACTATAAACAATTACATTCAAAGCTTCATATTTGAGATCGCCTAAACTGTAGGGATAAAGGGGTTCTAAAATTTCGAGTTGATTGACCCATTTTTTATTGACTTCAATTAAAACGGCAATATCGGGCTGTTCTATTTTGATTAAGTTAATAATGGGTGTATAGTCATTGTTACCAAGATTGACATTAGCACTTAATATTCTTACTTTTGCCCCACTACTATTAGATACAATCAAGTTATCGGGGATAAACCAAGGCAAGAGAAAAAGGGCAATTAAAGTACAGCAAAACAAGCCGATTAGAATGGGAATAGTGTGCTTACTAAAAATAAGAACGACTAAAAGTACCGTCAGAACTAGGAAATATTGAATTTGAAAATGAGACAAGAGTTCTAAGACAATATTCCATCCTAAGATAGAGCTAAAAATAGCTAAGATTGTGATAAGGGCGATCGCAAGAGTTAAGACCACAGGCCAAAGTTTTTTCATGGCAACAGTTCCGAAATTAAACTATATCCAGTGTAGTTAAAACACGCCTTGATTTACAGATTATGGTGTTGTTATAAAATGACTAGATTTGGCAAGGTTTTGCTGGTTTTGGGGGCGATCGCGATCGCGATTCTGAGTTTTTATCTTCATACTCCTTTTGTGGCAAGCCTTCGGGCTGTTTTGTGGTGGAGTAGTTTGGGTTTAAGTATCGGCTTGTTCGCGATCGCGCTATTGGGTAATTTACAGTCAAATACTAATGTACGCGATCGTAGTTTACTCGCGATCGCGACTCTTTCTTTAACTCTTTTTTGGGGAAATGAGATACAGTTTCAAGTCCAAAAATATCAAGTTTTAAATGCTAATCCTGCGGTTTTACAGGAATTTGGTCAGCATTTTATTGTCGGTTATCGCAATTTATCAGAAGCCGAAAATTTAGTTAAAAAAGGAGCAGTTGCAGGGGTATTTATAACGAAGCGTAACATCGAAAACAAAACTAAAAATGAAATTAAACAAGAAATTGCTCAACTCCAACAAATCCGTCAAGAAAATAACTTAAATCCTTTATGGATTGCCACAGATCAAGAAGGAGGGATTGTTTCCCGGTTATCTCCTCCTTTGACCAAATTGCCGCCAATTTCTCAAATTGTAGCGACAGCAGAAAATGAGGAGATTTTGCAAGCAGAAATCGAAAAATATGCAACCATTCAAGGGCAAGATTTAGCGGATTTAGGCATCAATTTAAATTTTGCACCCGTTGTTGATTTGAATAAAAACATTATTAATCCCGAAGATAAATATTCCAAAATTTACAAACGGGCTATTTCTAGCGATGCCGAAGTTGTTACCAAAGTTGCGGATTGGTATTGTCAAACTTTAGC
The DNA here is from genome assembly GCA_000380225.1 of filamentous cyanobacterium ESFC-1. Classification (GTDB taxonomy): domain Bacteria; phylum Cyanobacteriota; class Cyanobacteriia; order Cyanobacteriales; family Spirulinaceae; genus Jaaginema. Next base: position 4,371,286 of record KB904821.1, on the reverse strand, counting down.
CCAATACAAGGTTTATTGTACTCTGAAACATTTTCCCGGTTTAGGACGAGTCACAGAAGATACCCATCTCAAACCAGCCGCTTTAGCGACACCAATTGCAGTTTTACAAAAAGAAGATTGGCTACCCTTTCGACAGTTAATGCAAAACCCTAAAACTGTAACAATGTTGGGTCATGTTAACTTAACGGAGTTGGATGCAGATCGCGCTGTTTCTTTGTCGGCAGAAGTTGTCGGGAAATTGTTACGAGAAAAATGGCAATACGACGGTATTTTGATTACAGATGACTTTTGTATGCAGGCGGTTTATCGTAGCGAGTTGGGGTTAAAACAAGCCACAATTGCGGCGTTAAATGCAGGAGTCGATTTGATTTTAATTGCTTACGATCCGAGTCTCTATTATCCTGCGATAAATGCCGTATTAAACGCCGAGAAACAGGGTAAAATCAATCGCGATCGCGTACAGTCGAGTCAGTTACGTTTGCAGGAATTTGGCTTGTAAATTCGTTATTTATATTTACCAATGACAAAGCGACGGGAGACTATTTTTCCCACCCATTTAATAAGTGGTTTTCCCGTCGCTTCTAATGACTGGCAAATACAGACGCAAAAACGCCCGCGATCGCCAGTCTCTCAAGTTTTGAGTTAATAACTCTCGACGTTAAACTTATTTACGCATATCTTTGGCCATGTTGCGCCATACATCCATACCGCTTTCGGAGGGACGACGCTTGTTGCTAAAGCTGCTATTCCCGTTGGATTGGGACTGAGAGTTACCGTTGTTGTTCGATTGGTTGATAGATTTGGGCTTTGCGACACCATTTTCGGTGATTTCGCGCATTTCCATCGCGGAAATTTCGTTTTCGATTTCAAAGCCTTCGGGGTTTTTCAAGGTTTTCGGGAAAGTGCGGCGGCTTTTATTCGGAGTCCGCATATAGTTGATATCACCCAAGGTTTTCGCATCATCTGCGTCTAGGTAATATGCTTCGTCTTTGTTCTTGCCACCGAATAAGCCAAAAAATCCAGCCATAAGTTTTTAAAACTAAGTTTGTGATTGGGTTACATTAAAAATATTAACAAAAGTTATCCAAAATATGAAGGAGCGCTAAGAAAACTTGCGTCACCTCGATCGAAATGGTAATCGTAAAGCCGCGATAATTAGATATTGGGGACGAAAGGATGAATCTCCCCGGCTTCAACTGTGAGAATCTGAGAATTTTGCAGCCATTGATCGTCAAATGAGTGAATATGGGTAGTTGTAATAATTGTCTGAAAGCGGTCTTGAATCGCCTCTAAGAGTTGGTTTTGGCGATTGGGGTCTAGTTCGGCTAAAACGTCATCGAGTAGCAGTAACGGCGGTTCTCCGATGACTTCTTCAATCAGTTTGAGTTCGGCTAACTTCAGGGCTAAAACCAAAGTGCGTTGCTGTCCTTGGGAGCCATAAGACCGCGCCGGGGTATGATTAATAATCAAGTCTACTTCGTCTCGATGAGGCCCGACGACCGTTGTTCCCAGGTTTTGTTCTGCGACGCGACGCTGCTGAATTTTCTCTAGAAAAGCTTGTTGGACTTGTTCGGGGTCATCTTGCGATCGCGCCACATTCGGAGCATACTTAATCTCTAGCACTTCCGTTTCGCCGCTAATCTGCTGATGCCAAGATTGCGCGATCGGAGCAAGTCGTTCTAACACCCTAGCACGCCGCCGCGTCACCCGCGAACCATGAGCGGCTAGTTGTGCATCCCACAAGGCTAATTGGGCGGTTAACTCGCGACTGGGGGGGTTTTCTTCGAGGTTGCGAATCTTTTTGAGAAGGGCATTTCGCTGACGCAATACATTATTGTACTGCTGCAAAATGTAAGCATAAACCGGTTCGAGTTGAATTAATAAACCATCTACCCAACTGCGACGGGTATCCGGGGAACCCCGCACTAAATCTAAATCTAAACTCGAAAACTGTACGGCGTTAATTGCCCCTAAAAAGTCCATTTGACGGCGTAAGTTCTCAGAATTGCGCGTTACGACCCGTCGGCCTTGCTTTCGCAGGGTAATCGCCATATCTGTTTCGCCATAGCTGCGTTTTACTGTAGCACTCACGCGAGCGATTTCGTCCCCGTCTCTAACCAAATCGCGATCGCGACTGGTACGATGGCTTTTAAGGGTCGCCAGCAACTCCACCGCTTCTAATAAATTAGATTTGCCTTGGGCATTATTGCCCACGACAATAGTTTTCTGAGCATCAAATTGTACCTCGCGATCGCGATAGTTGCGAAAGCGATTGAGATGCAGGGACTTGAGATACATTTCTAGGGCTACAGCGTTAACTTCAATATCTTAAACCCTGCTCAAGATAAAGCGAAGGAAGTTGATGTAGTGGTAAGCATCCTCGATATTTTTAGCATGAGAGAAAATATATTGTTTTCTTGTCCTTACCTAGATGCAGAAGTTGAGTTGAGTCAAGAGCGAGAGCAGCACATTGTCGAAACTCATCCAGGGACATTACCAGATTATACTCAACAATTATCAGAGACTTTGGCCGATCCGGATTTGGTGCGTCAAAGCAGTCGGGATGAAACAGCGCTCCTTTTTTCTAAGTGGTTTTCTACAATTCGGACAGGACGGTTTTTAGTGGTGGTGGTAGTTTCGCAGACAGAAACAAATCAACCCTGGATCGTTACTATTTATACAGCGCGAAAAATCACGGGAGGTACGGTGATATGGACAAAAAGTTGACATTTCGCTACGACAAGATGGGGGATATTCTTTATATTGATGTTTGTTCTCCTTATTCCGAACAAGAATCAGAAGAAATTGGGGATGAGATTGTGGCGCGTCTGAATCCGGAATCGGGAGAAATAGAAAATCTCGAAATTCTCTTTTTCTCAAAGCGTTTGGAGGAAAACAATTCTTGGCAGTTACCTGTGGATGCTGCGATGAAGTTAGTGGGATAAGTTATTTAATTTCTGGGATAACGTCAAATTTCTTTCTTTGTTTTTAATCCAGAACGATAAGCCCATCTCCCGTGGGAGAGTGGTTTGGGGTGAGGGCTGACCGCTATAATTCTGCACTCGGACACAAATCGGCTAAAACACAATTCTGACAATCCGGCTTACGGGCTTTACACACAGCCCGACCGTGATAGATTAAGCGAATCGACCAGTTTTCCCAATCCGGTTGGGGAATCAATTTCATCAAATCTCGTTCGATGCGAACTGGGTCTTTTTGGGTGGTGAGTCCTAAGCGTTGGCTGAGGCGTTTAACGTGGGTATCCACCGTTACCCCCTCAAGGATACCGAAAGCATGGGCTAGGACGACATTGGCGGTTTTACGGGCGACTCCGGGAAGGGTCAGGAGTTCTTCCATCCGTTGCGGCACTTTTCCCCCAAATTCTCGCACAATTTTGTCACAAGCCCCCTGAATATTTTTGGCTTTATTGCGATAAAACCCCGTCGAACGAATCAAAGTTTCTAATTCCTCACGATTTGCCCCTGCAAGGGCTTGTGCGTCGGGGAAACGACTAAATAACCCTGGGGTGACTTTATTCACCCGTTCGTCGGTACATTGGGCTGAGAGAATCGTCGCAACCAGCAGTTGAACGGGACTGTCGTAAGTCAAGCTACAGGTTGCGTCAGGATACAACCGCTTGAGACGCAATAATATCTCAAGCGATCGCACTTTTTTGGATGCAAGCTTACGAGTCAAGCTGGCCATAAATTACTGGAATAGTTGTTGGAACACGTCCAAGTTAGCGGTATCGCGGATTATCAGGAACATCCCTAAACCCAGTAACAACACTAAACCCGTTTGCATAATGCTTTCTTGTACCCGATTCGGTAAGGGCTTCCCGCGCACACCTTCGATGAGTAAAAACGCCAGTTGACCGCCATCAAGGGCAGGTAAGGGCAAGATATTAATAATCGCCAGGTTAATGCTGATTAATGCCCCAAACTGGAATAAACTGCTGGCATCGGTTTGGGCCATTTTTGCCCCAATATCTACAATAGCCACAGGCCCGGCGACTTGAGTGGCAGTTTCACCAAAGTTGCTAATCAAACGACCAAAACCTTGAACCGTCAAAGCAGTAATGCGTTGAAATTGCTCTGCCCCAACGCTAAAAGCTTGTAAGATGTTTTGGGGTCGTTCCCGCGTGACGAGGCGATTGGGGGCTAAACCAATGCCAATGCGACCTTTACCCCCTTTGTCATCGGGAGTTACGGTTAAATCGAGTTGGTTGTCGTTGCGTTGAACCGTGAGGCTTAAGGGCTGATTCGGAGAGTTTTCAATAACGTCTTTGAGGGTGATAGCGGCTTCGTCAGAAGCGGGGAGAGGTTGGGAGTCAATCGCGATGATTGTGTCACCCATGCGTAAATCGGCCTGGGCCGCAGGGGAATCTTGGGTAATCACTTGGGTTACCGTAACTCCCGGTTCATAAGTGAAGCCTTGAGGAATGCCGATAACAGCCGCTTGACCAGCAAGGACGAAGTAAGCAAAGATTAAATTCGCAATAACTCCGGCGCTAATGACAATAGCCCGGTCGAGAATGGGACGATTGCGGAGTAAGTCAGGGTCGTCGGGGGGGATTTCGCTGTCGGGGTCATCGTCAGGAAAACCGACAAAACCGCCTAAAGGAAAAGCACGGAGGGCATATTCGGTTTCAGTCCCTTGATATTTCAGTAAAACCGGCCCAAAACCAATGGAAAAGCGGTTAACGTGGATATTTTGCAGTCGGGCTGCTGCAAAGTGACCGAGTTCATGAACGACAATTAATACGGCGAGAACGGCGATCGCGGCCAAAACGAACATAATTGTTAATAATCTTAATGTTGCTAAACTTTTATTCATTCTAGAACATACGCCGCGATCGCCTACGGCTTTTCTGTCCCCAGAACAGCAGACCCAATTCGCGAGATAGCCTTTGACTTAGGTAGCGGACGCGATCGCGATTGAGGTAAGCTTTCAAGAAACCCAGGCCCTCTTGTCGCAATTTACGGCTATAAAAGCGAGTTCCCCGCATAATTGCCAGCCAACGCCGTCCCCGAAAATTGGGCTGAATACCCCCTAAGTCTAAGCGCATATTGTGGGGGTTATAATTACTGCGATTAAGGGGATTTAAGGCAATGAGATTATATTTTTGAGCGATGCAGCGATAAGAAAGACCCTCGCGCTGCTGGGGGGAAATATCATCATCAATCCATTCCCAAATTGCCCAAGTTTCCCCAGCTAATTTAAAAATAGGTAAGTCTTTAGTAACGCCTTGGGAAGTCAACCAAATCCCCAAGGGTATTTCGGCAAAAACGCCATGCTGCCACACGAAATCGGGATCGAAAAATGTTTTAAATGCTAACGATTTACCCTCGTTAATCCTTAGTTTTATAACCCGACCTATCATTCCTTCGCCATAGCTTTCTAAGGTTAGCTTTAAACTATTTTTAGAAGAAATAAAATTATGATTGGGATTAATTATGAGGCAATTAATCGTTTTATTGTGCAATCTAACTTTAGACTTAATAACCACCCAAGTTTGAGGACAAACAGGCGGCTCATTCCGAAATCGATCAGCTAAATAATCTAAAACCTTTAAAACCTCGAACAACCCGAAATCTTGCGGTAGAAAATCTAACTTTTGATGCAGTAAAGCAAAATAAAGAGGATGAGGCGATTTTGCTTTTAAACGTTGACAAGCTCGATAAAAAGCTTGAGGAGACATCAAATCTTGTTGGGCTTGGGCAATGAGTGGTTGAGTCTCGCTAAACAATTTATAATCAAAAACAGCCATACTATACTTTGAGGTGAAAAATGTCGAATCAAGTTATCTGGGAACTAAACAGCCCAAACCCTGACAATAGCACGAATTTTGAAACCGCGAGTCAGTGGTGGTTAGAACTAGAGAATCAAGAAATTATCTTCGCTCAACGGCTTCTCCCCGCTACAAACCAAGCCGAAGATGCCAACTGGGAAGCCCAACGTTTTGACGAAAAGCTAACCCTAACTCAAACCAGAGTCGGCGGTATTACTTTATATTGGCACAGTCCTAAAAGCGAACAAGAACGCAGTATTACCCCAACAAAACTCGAATTAAATACAGATAAACAGCAACTCTATATTTACTCGCAAGCACAACAAAACCTAGTCATTCGTATCACCAAACCCCAAACTATTTATCAAAGTTATAACTTGGAGAATCCTAAAATTGCCGGGGCAAAAATGGGCGATCGCCTGGTTCTCTTACTACAAGACGAAGCTCAAAATATTGAAGTCAAACTAACTTTAAATTCTGAAAATGTAGCGAAATTAAAAACAATTCTACCGTCCGACAATACCAATTCTATCCCCCTGCAAAAGCCCGATGCTTAGAAATTGCGGTAAAATGTAAAGGAATATTAAGATAACCTCAACATAGCCCTTTCATTACAACCCCAACTCACTTGCTATGAGCGCATCCCCTACCCTCAAAAAAACAGCCCTGACCCCGCAAACCTGGACTTGGCAAGGTCATACCATCACCTACACCGTCCAAGGTCAAGGTCAGCCTTTATTACTTGTTCACGGCTTTGGTGCATCCATCGGTCATTGGCGCAAAAATATCCCGGTTTTAGCCGATTCTGGCTATCAAGTCTACGCCATAGACCTACTGGGTTTCGGCGGTTCGGATAAACCCGTCAGAGATTATACCGTGGAGTTGTGGCTGCAACAGTTACGAGATTTTTGGCTCGAAAAAATCCAAACCCCCACGGTTTTTGTCGGTAATTCTATTGGCGGTTTACTCAGTTTAATGGCGATCGCCCACTTCCCGGAAATGGCCGCAGGGGGAATTTTAATTAACTGTGCGGGGGGTCTGAACCATCGCCCCGAAGAACTGGTTTTACCGTTACGCTTAGTGATGGGCGGTTTTACCCAGTTTGTGAGTTCTCCTCTTACCGGGCCCTTGGTCTTCAACCTGATTCGCCGTAAATCCCGTTTGCGGAGTACCCTCAAACAGGTGTATCGCGATCGCGCCGCCGTCACCGACGAGTTGATAGATTTGATTTATCAGCCCTCCTGCGATCCCAACGCTCAAAAGGTCTTCGCGTCGATCCTGACTGCTCCTCCCGGACCAAGACCCGACGAATTACTACCCCAAGTCAATTGTCCGTTATTGATTCTTTGGGGTGAAGATGATCCCTGGACTCCCATTTCTGGGGCGAAAATCTACCAAATTCTCGCGGCCAATCGCGCTGATGTGAAATTTCAGACCATTCCCAGGGCTGGCCATTGTCCCCACGACGAAGCCCCCAAAATTGTGAATGCAGAGATTTTAGATTGGCTCCAAGTCCTCTAAATCGTCTTCTAACGCCTCAATGCTGGCATCTTCGTAAAGTTGCTGCAAATCTTGATGGCGCGATCGCCTCGACTGACGACGGTATTTTTTGGTTTCTAAGCGGGGTTCGTAGCGTTTCTGCCCAGAACTGCTCATTTTGACCTTCATGCTGTCTTCTTCGTCGGGCGATCGCGCTACTTCTTCCTGATAGGCGATCGCCTCGTCTAAAAACTTGAGATAATGCTCGTAGCGTTCCCAATCTCCCCGCACCACGCAATTCGGCTCGTCTCGGTGTAAACAATCGCTAAACTGGCATTGTCCCCCCTCTAATCGTTCCCTCGCTTCTGGGAAATAATACGCCAACTGAGACGGTTCGCACTCCAAATTCGGCTTATTAAACCCCGGAGAATCCGCCAATAAGCCCCCACCTGGTAACTCAAACAACTCCACATGACGAGTCGTGTGACGACCGCGACTGAGTTTCCCCGAAACCGCCCCAATTCGTAAATCTACCGCCGGAATCAAGCGATTAATTAAGCTAGACTTGCCCACCCCCGACGGCCCGGCTAAAATTGTAATATTACCCGCTAAAATATCCCATAAATCCGCAATTTCTCGATCCTGCGCCACACTAATTAAAATCGGGTCATAGCCCCAACCTTGCAACCTCTCTCGCCATTCCTGCTGGTGTGACGGCGAGATCAAGTCCTTTTTGTTTAATCCTAAGCGCACCCCTAGTTTCGTTGCTTCTGCGGTGGTTAGAAAGCGGCTCAACTGCCATACATCCAGGTCGGGTTCGGCTAACGCAAAAACTAATAACACTTGGTCAGCATTCGCCACTGGGGGGCGTTTCAGTTCCGTGCGACGGGATAACACCTGGGCGACCACCCCCCGTCCGTCCGTCCAATCCGGTTCTTCAACGATAACGCGATCGCCCACCATCACCGATTGATTGATTTTTTTGAGGCGCGATCGCCGCGTACACAGCAACACCGTCCCCTCAACCAAGCGCACCTGATAAAAATTAGCCTGTACCGCCACCACCGTTCCCCGTAACCCTTCCGGGGTCGCCTCAGAACCACTCACGAAGCTTGAGGACGGCGAACCTGTAACGCAAAAAAACCATCCCGGTCTTCTAGCGACTCCAGCCCATAGCCTTCCATCGTCAAACTATCCGGGACTTGCTCAATCGGTTCTCCAGGGTCAAGCCACACCTCCAACAACTCCCCAGGCTGCATCTGCTCTAACCGCAACTTCGTCCGCACAAAATTAATCGGACAAGGCGTACCCCGCAAATCCAACTGAACATCCGGTGTTGCGGGTTCTTGATTATTTTCTAATACTTTGTCATTACTCATTATTCGCCGTTTGCTACTCTATTGCCGCAACGCATCTAAAAATATGAATTAGGTAGGGTGTCGTTAGCAAAGCGTAACGCACCGAAATATTGCGACATATCTTAAGCGGTGGGTTACAACAGATTTCTAAATTACTGTCATAGTGTAGTGCCGTGACACACTTTAAACGGTGGATTACGGCGTATAGCTAGATTGCCGTCATAGCCTAAGTTTCAGCCGCCTAACCCACCCTACATGAAAGCTAGGCCCAAGTTTTTGATCCCTTGGGAGGGGCTTGCATCCCCACTCCCCCCCCGACTGCCGACTGCCGATTGCCGACTGCCCCTTAGAAGCTGATAACTGAAAATTACCCGCCAAACATTTTCCCTAAAAATCCTTCAATACCCCCCTTACCGATACTTTTACCCTTAATTTTCGCCAACTGTTCTAGCAATTCTCGCTCCTCGGCATTAATGCGCGTCGGAATCTCAACCTGGACGGTTAACAAGTGATCGCCGCGACTCACCGCATTCCCCAAACGCGGAACCCCGTGGCCTTCCAACTTCAACTCCGTATTCGGTTGCGTTCCCGCCGGAATTGTCGTTTCTACCGGGCCGTCTACCGTGTTTACTTCCAAACGACAGCCGAGAATGGCTTGTAAATAGCTAATCGAAATTTCCGATAAGATATTCACCCCATCCCGGTAAAACTCCTTGTCTTCTTCGACAAACAAGTACACATATAAATCGCCAGACGTACCCCCTCGCAAGCCCGCATCCCCTTCGCGAGCCACCCGCAGGCGCGTACCATTATCCACCCCAGCCGGAATCGTAATTTTCAGCTTTTTGGTTTCCTGTTTGCGCCCTGCACCGCCGCAGGATTCGCATTTTTCCTCAATCACCTGACCGTCGCCGTTACAAGTCGGACAAACCGACACTTGGGCAAAACTGCCAAAGGGAGTACGAGTCGAACGGCGAATCTGACCCGTCCCACTACAGGTTTGACAAGTTTTCGAGCCGGTTCCCGGTTTCGCGCCAGACCCGTTACAGGTTTGACAATTTTCTAAGTGGGGAATGCGAATTTCTTTTTCGCCCCCAAATACTGCCTCGCGAAATCCCAGTTTGAGGTCAAGACGCAAATCGTCGCCCCGTACCGGCCCGGAACGTTGACGGGGACTGGCTCCAGTTCCCATCCCGCCGCCAAAGCCACTGAAAATCGTTTCAAAGATATCGGCAAAGCCGCCCATATCGCCAAAGTCTGGCGCTCCGGCTCCGGCTCCACTCACCCCCTGTTCGCCAAAGCGGTCGTAACGAGCGCGGGTTTCGGGATTGGATAAGACTTCGTTCGCCCGATTAACTTCTTTAAAAAGATCCTCGGCTCCGGGTTCTTTGTTGACATCTGGGTGATACTTCCGGGCGAGGCGACGGTATGCGCGTTTAATTTCATCGGGGGTCGCGTCGCGAGAGACACCTAAAGTTTCGTAGTAGTCGCCTGCCATATTTTCGCTTAATCTACGGTGTGAATACAGGGTAAGTTGGACAAGTTTAAAAACACGAATTCGTTAATCCACAGGTTCGTAATCTGCGGCTACGGTTTCGTCTTCGTCTTCATCAAAGGTAAAGCTAAATTCATCTTCGCTGTCATCGTCGCTAATGGCGGTGGCAGCTTCTTCGGGGTCTGCGTCTGAAGTATTTTCAAACACGATTTGTTCTTCGACCGTTTCAAATTCTTCGTCTACCCCTTGGTTGGCTCGATTGTAAAGATCGGAACCCACGGCGAGGACGGCTTGTTTGAAGGTTTCGAGTTTGGCTTTGATTTCCTCTAAACTCATTTCGTTGTTTTCGAGGGCAGCCAAGAGTTCTTGATGTCGCGCTTCGGCGTTGGTTTTCAAGTCTTCGCGGATCAGTTCGCCGTTGTCTTTGAGGGTCGATTCGTAGGTGTAGGTAATGCTGTCGGCTTGGTTTTTGACTTCGACTAACTCGATGCGACGACGGTCTTGTTCGGCGTACTGTTCGGCTTCTTGGCGCATCCGCTCGACTTCGTTGGAGTTTAATCCTCCGGTGTTGGTAATGCGAATGCTTTGCTCTTTGCCGGTTCCTTTGTCTTGGGCGGCAACTTTGAGAATGCCGTTGACATCGATTTCAAAGCTGACTTCGATTTGCGGCACACCGCGAGGAGCCGGGGGAATCCCAGTGAGCAGGAATTTCCCTAAGCTTTTGTTGTCTTTAGCCATGGCCCGTTCCCCTTGCAAAACATGGATTTCGACTGAGGTTTGGCCGTCAATGGCAGTCGAAAAGACTTGAGATTTGCTGGTGGGAATGGTGGTGTTGCGCTCGATAATTTTGGTGAACACTTCCCCTAGAGTTTCAATTCCCAACGAAAGTGGGGTCACATCGAGCAGCAACAGGTCTTCGACTTCGCCGCCGAGTACGCCCCCTTGAATGGCGGCTCCTAAAGCCACGGCTTCGTCCGGGTTAACCGAGCGGTCGGGTTCTTTGTTGTCAAAGTATTTTTTGATGGCATTTCCCACCGCCGGGATGCGCGTCGAACCACCGACAAAGAGAATGCGGTCAATTTCGCTAGTATTGAGTTCTGCATCTTTGAGGGATTGTTGAACGGGCAGAATTGTACCTTCGATCAGGTCACTGGCCAGTTCTTCAAACTTGGATCGGGTGAGTTCGGTTTCGAGGTGTTTGGGCCCGGTTTCGTCGGCAGTAATGAAAGGGAGGTTAATGGAGGTATTACCCATGCTCGAAAGCTCAACTTTGGCTTTTTCGGCGGCTTCGCGCAAGCGTTGCAACGCCATTTTGTCTTGGCCGAGGTTGATGCCTTCTTGTTCTTGGAAGTTGGCAATCATCCATTGCACGATGACATTATCAAAGTCATCACCGCCGAGGTGGTTATTACCGGAGGTGGCTTTAACTTCAAATACCCCGTCTCCCAGTTGCAAAATTGAAACGTCAAAGGTACCGCCTCCCAAGTCAAACACTAAAACGTGCTGGTCTTGGTCTTGCTTGTCTAAGCCATAAGCGAGGGAAGCGGCGGTGGGTTCGTTGATAATCCGCAAGACTTCTAAACCCGCGATTGTGCCTGCGTCTTTGGTGGCTTGGCGTTGAGCGTCGGTAAAGTAAGCCGGAACGGTAATCACGGCTTGGGCTACTGCGTCTCCTAAAAATTTCTCGGCATCGGTTTTGAGCTTTTGTAAGATCATGGCCGAGATTTCTTGAGGGGTGTAGGCTTTGTCGCGAATTTGGACATCGACCGTATCATCCCGTCCTTTGACGCAGTTGTACGGCACTCGCGATCGCTCTTCACCTGTGTCATCCCAGCGACGACCAATAAAGCGCTTGATGCTGTAAACGGTGTTTTCGGCGTTGGTTACGGCTTGACGCTTGGCCAGTTGACCGACTAATCGTTCGTTGGCTTTACCAAACCCCACCATACTCGGTGTGGTTCGTCCACCTTCGCTGCTTTGGATAACAATGGGTTTACCGCCTTCTAAGACAGCAACGCAACTATTTGTTGTCCCCAGGTCGATACCGATGACTTTTCCCATGACGCTTCGGTAATAATGGTTTGCAAAAGGCTGATTTCAAATTGGTTTAGGCGTAGGGACTGGCTTAAGCCGCTTGTTTGCTGTGGAATGACCCTAAAATTCAGTTAAATTTTGAGCCAGAATGAATGGCGATCGCGATCCTCACGCATGAGGGTCAAGCCGCTTGGGTTCAATAGGTCAGATGCCGCCCCTGGCCACTGAAACAAAAAGTTCAGGTCGCTTTGTTTTCAAGTTTCTGAGTCACTTTCTGTTTCGGAGGTTTCCTCTTCTGAGGTTACCACGGGGTCTTGGGGGGCAGCAACTTTCACCATGGCATGACGCAAAACGCGATCGCCGAGCATATAGCCCCGTACTAATTGCTCGATCACCGCATCTTCGGGATACTCATTCGTCGCTTCGCGCAGCATGGCTTCGTGGTAGTTGGGGTCAAACGGCTGACCTTCGGGCCGCATGGCTGAGACCCCTAATCGCTTCAGCCCTTCGACTAAGTTTTTGTAAACCCCTTGATAACTTTTATGAATGGCTTTTTCGCCATCATTAGCGGGTTTGATTTGAGACCGGGCCCGCTCAAAATCGTCTACCACCGTTAGCAATTTTAAAATCGTATCTTGCTTAACCCGGTGTTCGAGGTCTTCTTTTTCATTTTGAGTGCGCTTGCGGAAGTTATCAAAATCTGCGGCAATCCGCGCATACTGATTTTTGTACAACTCAATTTGGCGATCGCGCTCCCCCAGTTGTTGCTTGAGACTTTCCCGCTCGCTTTGTAAGGCTTCCACAATGGAAACCATATCGTTGTTCGCGGCCCCGGCCCCTTGAGCCTCCTCAACAGGATTGTTGGGGGCTTCGAGGTCGCGATCGCCAGCCTCGGCCATCTCAGGCCCTTCACCTTCTACGGCAATTGTGGCTTCTTCTGGAGTTTCATCTTGTTGCTCTAACGTCGGGTCTGGTTGATTTTGCTCGTCAATCATGGTGCTGCTCTTAAACACTAAGAAATGGCGCTTGCCGATCGGTCTAGCACCTTGAACGTTTCTTTACCAATCCCCATTATGAATGGCATTGACTTTTCTGTTGCAATCAGAAACGCTCTGAATCGGGCATTTTTCAAATTATATCGTTACGCCCCGAAGGACGCAGAAAAATACCCAGGCCGTAAGTTTCAACCTGCGGTGGTTGGGTACATCACGGTTAAATCTTAATTAAATTTAACACGATCGGGGCAAAATTTCTGCCCATATCCAGAGGACAGTTACCAATAGGTTCTGGGTTTAGCGGTTATTATCAAAGTAATGAAGACCAACAAAAGTTACGACTGTAAGCGAAACCAAGTCGTAATCATAAATTGGGGGAAGGAGATATATTTAACGGACTATGACACAATCATCCTCTCGCAAACGATCGCAGAAACGATCGCAGGCTGTAGCCCTCCGCAATGATTTTCCGCCCTTTGGGAATAAACTCATTCAAGTGGGCTACGTCGATTCCGAACAGATGAAGCAAGCGCTCATCGAAACGCAAAAATCTGGCCGCCCCATGACTTCTGTCTTAGAAGACATGACGGGCCGCCAACTCTCACCGGAACTACTGCGCCAATACAAAAAGCAACAACTCTTTGAACTTAAAATCCTTTACGGCGTAGAATCCCTCGATCCCGAAGTTAATCCCATCACCCAAAATCAGATGGGAGACCTGATCGACAACCTCATCCCCATTGATATCTGTCGCCGTTACAAACTCGCGCCCCTGTGTCGCAAAGACACAGAACCGCCTTCGGTCTTAGTGGCGATGGTCGATCCGGACAACCTCGATGCCCAAGACGACCTCAAACGCATCTTACGGCCTCAAGGCATTGGCTTACAGCGCATGGTCATTGCCCACGAAGACTATCAAAAACTCCTCGATCAATATCTCGACGAACAACTCAAGCGCACCGAAGAAACAGAACGAGCCAAAGCCGTTGATGTTTCTGACATCATGGACGACCTCGGCGGCGACCTCGAAGAAGCCCCCGAAGAAAACGACATGGACTTGGGGGCCGCTCAAGCCGATGCTCAGGGTGCGCCGATCATCAAACTGGTCAACAAAATTTTAATGAAGGCCTTGCAAGAAGGCATTTCTGACATTCACGTTGAACCTCAAGAAGAATTCCTGCGGGTGCGTTTCCGCAAAGACGGGGTACTCCAACAAGCCTTCGAGAAACTCCCCAAAAAGATCGCCGGGGCAGTGGCCGCTCGTTTTAAAATCATGGCGGAATTAGACATTGCCGAACGTCGTATTCCCCAAGATGGTAAAATTCGACGGCGCTTCCAAGGCCGTAACATTGACTTCCGGGTAAGTACCCTACCCAGTCGTTACGGGGAAAAAATCGTACTGCGGATCTTAGACAACAGCGCCACTCAGTTGGGGCTAGACAAACTCATCTCCGATGAGGAGTCTTTGAGTATCGTGCGCGAAATGGCCAGTCGCCCCTTTGGTTTAATCCTAGTCACGGGGCCGACAGGTTCGGGGAAATCCACCAGTTTGTACTCGGTGTTGGCCGAACGCAACGACCCCGGCATCAACATCAGTACCGCCGAAGACCCCATCGAATACTCCCTACCCGGCATTACCCAAGTCCAAGTCTTGCGGGAAAAAGGCATGGACTTCGCCTCGATTTTGCGCTCCTTCTTGCGGCAAGACCCGGACGTGATTTTGGTGGGGGAAACCCGAGACAAAGAAACCGCTAAAACTGCCATTGAAGCCGCCCTGACGGGTCACTTGGTCTTGACCACCCTTCATACCAACGACGCGGCAGGCGCGATCGCCCGTCTCGATGAAATGGGAGTCGATCCGTTCATGATCTCCGGGGCGCTAATTGGCGTATTAGCACAACGTCTGATGCGGAAAGTTTGCGACGAATGCCGTATCGCTTACACCCCCGACGAAGACGAACTCAATCGCTTTGGTTTAGGAACAGAGGAAGACTCAGACCTCAGCTTCTACAAAGCCAATACCATCGCCCCCGAACACCGCGAAGCCGAACGCTCTGCCGGAACCCTCTGTCCGAAATGTAACGGCGTGGGCTACAAAGGCCGGGTGGGGGTGTATGAAGTTATGCAGAACAGCGAACGCTTACAAGCCCTGATCAACGAAGGGGCCTCGACCGATCGCATCAAAGAAGCCGCCGTAGACGAAGGCATGAAAACCCTTTTGGCTTATAGCTTGATGCTGGTCAAACAAGGTTACACCACCCTCGAAGAAGTCGAACGGGTGACCTTTACCGACTCCGGTTTAGAAGCGGAAATGAAAGCCAAGCGCAAGAGCGTCTTAACCTGTCGCACTTGTAACGCTCAACTGCATCAAGAATGGAGCGAATGTTTATATTGCTTAACACCGCGCTTCTAAAATTAATTGAGTTTCTCCGGTCAGGGCGATCGCTCTGACTTCGGGATTGGGAAACCTGAAAACAAGAGTTCATCTTTATAAACCAGACAAAAGCACTTCAGAACCGTGTTAGCGAGTTCAGCGCTTTGTTCACGGCCATTTACATTCATTTAAGGAGACTTGATCATGGCAATGGAATTAATGATCGAAGACGTGCTAGAACAATTGGTCGAAATGGGCGGCTCCGACGTTCATATCCAAGCAGGTGCGCCGATTTACTTTCGCATTAGCGGCAAACTCACCCCCATTGGTGACGAACCTCTCACCCCCCACGAATCCCAAAAGCTCATCTTTAGTATGCTGAACAACAAGCAGCGCAAAGAACTGGAGCAAAACTGGGAACTTGACTCCTCCTATGGTGTAAAAGGATTAGCGCGTTTTCGTTTAAACGTCTACAAAGAACGGGGTTGCTGGGCGGCCTGTATGCGGGCCCTGTCTTCTAAAATCCCCAACTTCGATATGTTAGGTTTACCCGACATCGTGCGAGAAATGTCCGAGCGGCCGCGGGGAATGGTCCTGGTCACCGGCCAAACCGGATCGGGGAAAACTACCACCATGGCAGCAATGCTCGACTTGATCAACCGCACTCGCGCCGAACACATCCTCACCGTTGAAGACCCGATTGAATACGTTTTTCCCAACGAAAAAAGCTTATTTCACCAACGGCAAAAAGGCGAAGACACCAAAAGCTTTGCCAACGCCCTCAAAGGCGCACTGCGGCAAGACCCGGACGTGATTCTCGTCGGGGAAATGCGGGACATGGAAACCATTGGCTTGGCTGTATCCGCCGCCGAAACGGGTCACTTGGTCTTTGGGACATTGCACACCAACTCCGCCGCCGGTACCATCGACCGGATGTTAGACGTATTCCCCCCCGAACAACAAGGGCAAATCCGAGCGCAGTTGTCTCAATCCCTGTTAGCCGTATTCAGTCAATGCCTTGTCCAGAAAGCTAATCCTAAACCCGGCGAATTTGGTCGGGCCATGGCGCAAGAAATCATGATTGTCACCCCGGCTATTGCCAACCTCATTCGGGAAGGTAAAACCAGCCAAATGTATTCTGCCATCCAAACCGGGATGAAAATGGGAATGCAAACCATGGAACAAACCTTAGCCAACATGGTTAAAAGTGGCTCAGTGGCTTATGAAGAAGCCGTTTCTAAGTGCAGCAAACCCGACGAACTTCAGCGCTTAGTCGGCAATGCTACAGGAGCCGTTCGTCGTTAAGCCTCCCAGATTGAGAATCAAGTCGTTGATGAAATTGGGTTAGAAACTCCTAAAGCGGGAAACTAACCCCTTTAATCTTCCCATTCATGTTGAGTATGAGTTATGCCTACCTTTATTGTTGAAGTTAAAGACGCGGCGGGAAAAACCTCCAAAGAAAAAGTCAAAGCCATTGACGAAGCCCAAGCCCGTAGCGTCTTAATCAATCGCTATCCCACCATTCTCCAAGTTAAAAAAGACCCCTTTGATATCGATTTCAGCGAAATCAGCGCCAACATGACGGCCATTACCGTCAAAGATAAAGCGGTGTTTTCACGGCAATTCTCGGTGATGATCAACGCCGGAGTTGCCATTGTACGGTGTTTGGGGGTGCTTTCCGATCAATGCCCCAATCCGAAACTGAAACGAGCCTTAATTCGGATTAGCGATGACGTACAACAAGGGGTGAGCTTAACCGACTCCATGCGTAAGCACCCCGATTGCTTCGATAAACTGTATGTCAGTATGGTTGATGCCGGGGAAGTTGGGGGGGTTCTCGACCAAGTGCTAGACCGCTTGGCTTTGCTGCTAGAAAATATGCAGCGCCTGGCTAACCAAGTGAAATCAGCCATGACTTATCCGGTAGCGGTGGGGTTTTTGGCGACGGTTGTTTTCTTTGCCATGACGATCTTTTTGATTCCGATTTTCGCGGGCATTTTCCAAGATTTAGGCACAGAACTCCCGGCCTTAACCTCTTTTATGTTGTGGTTGAGCGGCATTATGCGGAGTTGGAAAATTTTAATTCCGATTGTCGTCGCGATCGCTGCTGTTGTTGCCCTCAAGCAATATTACAAAACCCCGGTAGGTTGTCGCCAAATCGACAAACTCATGCTACAACTGCCGTTACTTGGCGATTTGAACCGCAAAACGGCGGTGGCTCGTTTCTGCCGCATTTTCGGGACGCTGACCCGCTCTGGCGTGCCAATTTTGAGTTGTATGGATATTGTGCGGGATACTGCCGGGAATCAAATTATTGCCGATGCCGTTGACTCGGCCAAAGGTGATATTCAAGAAGGGGGCATGATTAGCGTTGCCCTCGAAGAACGAGATGTGTTCCCGGCTTTGGCGATTCAAATGATGAGCATTGGGGAAGAAACTGGGGAACTCGATGCCATGATGCTCAAAGTGGCGGACTTTTACGATGATGAAGTCGAACAAACCGTTAAAGCCCTGACCAGTATTATCGAGCCGATTATGATGGTGGGTGTCGCGGCGATGGTCGGGGTGATTTTGCTGTCAATGTATTTGCCGATGTTCGCCGTTTTCGACGAATTAGGCTAATGGAAAAAGTTAACTATGCCGATTGAGCAATCTCATTACGAAGCACTTCTATCTGAATATAGCAATCGAGATGCAGCCATTGGGCTGTTAAGAAAGTATCGGCCTTACTTGGAAATGATTCCGAGTATGCGCCGCCCTTATGAAAGCGTGATTACGTTGCCTTTACCCGTGGTGCGTCTGCGGCAAGAAAAAGCTGTTACGGGTTCAGAGATTCATCCGTATCGAGCCAACTCTACTACTTGTTTGCCCTGCGATCTCGCCATTGTGATGTGTGACCCCGAATGGAAAATCAAGATGGGGGTGGAGATTTTGGTTTATATCCACCGCCCCCATGAAGATTTTTCGGATTTACTAATGCGCTGGCGACGTACCCAGGTGATGTTGGATGGCGATTATGAGTGGTTGATGCCGCTACGCCACCAACATATCCTCAGTGAAGGTTCAGAACGAGCTTATCCTTTGTTTGTGGTGTTTTCTGAAACCCGCGAGCGCATTCAACGGGGTTTAGCCGGGGCGAGTTTGCCTTTTGTGATTCATGCACCTCAAGCTCTGAGTGAGGAAGAAGATACAACGGAAGTTGTGTCGGCCACCGATGGCTTGGAGTTGGGTGAGTTAGGGGATTGGAGCTAAATCCCCTTTCCTTCACGAATTTAGCGGGCAAATTGGGGCATGACTTCGGCGGCGGTGAGTAGGCCGTAGAGGCCCCGTTGATGGAGGGCGGTTCCGGCTTTGAGATAGCCAAAGGCGGGGCCGCAAACATTGGCGGCCATGCTGGTTTCGTCGCCGAGGGTAAAGGTATGGGTTGAGGTTTTGCCTTCAAAGGTGCGTCCGGTGACTTGGACGTTGGTGCTGAGGGGTTTTTGGGGGTTGCGGGTATCAACGACACCGCCGACACTGACGTTGGCGCGATCGCATATCCCGGCGAGTTCGAGCATAATGTCATCGGCGTGTTCCATGTTTTCGAGGGTAAGAATGCCGTTGGTGCGATCGAGGAGGGCCTCGACTTCAGCATCGCTCATGGCCCGAGCTGTCTCCACATCATAGCCGGGGAGGTGGGCGATATCTTCGCGGATCGTGGCGCGATAAGCTTCCCAACGGGCGATCCCCACCCCGAAGGTGATTTTAACCGTATGAACTTCTGCGTAGCTTTGAGCGGCGATCGCGGCGGCGGCCGTGAGTAATCCGGGGGTTGCACCGCAGCCGGTGAGGTAAGTGATCCCGGCGGCTTGGAAATCGTCTTGTAAGGCGAGTAATTGCTCCACGGCGCTAGTGCGCTTGAGGGCATCGACTAATACCCCTTGCCAGCCCGATTGGATGAACTGACGGGCAATATCAGCCATAAATGTATTAGGTAGGTTGGGTAGGGCGAGAAAATAGCCGTCTACCGGGGCGCGGGCAATGAGTTCTCGAATGCTATTGTGGCTGAGAGTACCGTGGGGTTCGACATAGCCCACCGAGCCTTTTTGGGTGTAGGTGGCGATACAAGTATCTGCCGATAAGCCTTCGGGATTATAAGCATAACCTTTGAGGTCGGCGGTGGCCACCCAGTTCATTTCCTGTTTGGGGGCGAGAACGCGGGCGGCGGCTTGACCGAGACCACCAAATCCTAGTACACCGACACGGATAAGGGGGGCTGCTTCGCGATTCAGCATTCGTTAACTCCAACAATCAAATCAATCAGGGTTATATTATGCCTTCGATCGCGGCCTCAAGGCTATAGGGCAGTTTTTGATCCCTAGGGATGAGTCAACAGGCGTAAGTTTTTGGCGACTCGATCAGTCCGGGGAAAACCGCCCCAGGAGTCTAACCAAAGAGGCTTGACGGGAATTAAATCTTTTGCGAAACTTGCAAATAATTGAGTTGATACCCCAAAAATATTAAACTTAGTTAAGATTTAAATCATGTTACTGCGATCGCCCAAAAATCCTAAAATAGCGCGATTTGGTGCAGGGCAGGACAAATTCATCATCCCCAAGCTATTTGTTATTTCCCATCGAGACAATTCGCGATGAGCATGGAAACTCTAGAATTTATCATATATCCCGACGGTCGCGTTCAAGAAAAAGTAACGGGCATTGTTGGCCGTTCTTGCGCTGAAGTGACCGCCGCCATCGAAGCCCAACTCGGGCAGGTAATGGCTGTCGAAAAAACTGCCGAGTATTACGCCCAAAACCAAACTCAGGTGAATACGGGCATCGAGCAGCAAACAGCTTGGGGAGAATGGTAGCTTGCCCAACGCATCTTGATTCGATCGGTTTTTCAGTCAAAACAGGTTCTACATTGTTATGTCCCACTTTAGTAAAATCAAAACCCAAATTCGCAATTTAAACTCTCTTAAGAGCGCCTTACAAGACCTCGAAATCACCTGGAAACCGGGGCCGCATCCGGTCAGAGGGTATCAGGGTCAAACCCATACAGCCGAAGTCGCGATCGAACAAGATAACGATTTTGACATTGGTTTTAGTTGGAATGGCAGCGAGTACGAGTTAGTTGCTGACTTGCAATATTGGCAACAACCGTTGTCAGTGGAGGGTTTTTTAAGCCGCGTAACCCAACGCTATGCTTACCACACCGTTGTTAATGAATCGGCCAACCAAGGCTTTCAAGTCGCCGAACAACAAAACCAAGAAGACGGTTCTATCCGTTTAGTTGTCCAACGCTGGAGTGCTTAATGTCTGATTTCGACCCCAACTTAGAACGTACTGGCTTAGAACCAGAACTCGGTGGCATTTATCGCGATGCTCCAGACCGTTCGGGTTTTGAACCAGAGTTGGGTGGCGAACTTCGTCAAAAAGGCGTTTACGTTGATGAACTGACCTGCATTGGCTGTAAGCATTGCGCTCACACTGCGTCCAATACGTTCTACATCGAACCCAACTATGGACGCGCCCGCGCCATACGTCAAGACGGCGACCCAGAGGAATTGATTGAAGAAGCAATGGATACTTGTCCGGTCAATTGTATTCACTGGGTTGACTACACGGAGTTAAAGCAACTTGAAGAAGAACGACAATATCAAGTGGTTCCGGTTGCTGGTTTTCCGGTAGATGGTTCAGTCACGGCGGCTCATAATCGCATGAAGCGCGAACGCAAACGCAAAAAAAGTTAATCATTTCCTAGTATCGCAGTTGGGAGTTTGGCGCGATCGCCCAACTGCGTGTATTTTTTAAAACTAGGTTGTACCAGAAGTTGGCTCAAGTCTGACTTCTTTTTTTATTTTGACTAGACTAGAGGCGGAAAACTCGCGAGACAGTAGGAGCAAACAGACCGCGCCATTTTAACGGGTGAGACCTGAAAACGGATAGAGAAGCTCTCAGACAGCTAAAAGCTAGGGCT
Organism: filamentous cyanobacterium ESFC-1; assembly: GCA_000380225.1. Lineage (GTDB taxonomy): Bacteria > Cyanobacteriota > Cyanobacteriia > Cyanobacteriales > Spirulinaceae > Jaaginema. The sequence goes on along the minus strand of KB904821.1, from coordinate 4,349,802 downwards.
GAAGCCGAACCAGACTAAACCAAACGTTATTTTCTCTGGGGCGATTTTTGCCAAAGATGTCAAAACTTTTTATTATTTCTTAATATTGAGAACAGTACCCTAGCCCCAAGGAGAATGTATGGCTAATATCAAGTTTATCAAAGAAGACAAAGAAGTCGTTGCGGCAGATGGCGCGAATTTACGCGAAAAAGCGATTGAAAACCGCATCGATATCTATACCTTCATGGGGAAAATGACCAACTGTGGTGGCTATGGTCAGTGCGGCACTTGCATTGTGGAAGTGGTCGAAGGTGGCGAAAATTTATCGGAAAAGACGGATTTTGAAAAGCGTAAGCTTAGAAAAAAACCAGACAACTACCGCTTGTCTTGTCAGGCTATTGTCAATGGCCCAGTGACGATTAAAACCAAACCCAAATCTTAAATTGCTTAAAAAACGGTTGTAGCCGCATCGACAATGATATCCTAAAGAGTGTTATTACTCATTAGAGATTTTATAGAGGTTCGATGCAAGTTAACGACCTTGGCTTTGTAGCCACAATTTTGTTCGTGTTTGTACCGACCGTTTTTCTTCTGATTCTGTACATTCAAACTGCGAGTCAGAGCAAGTAAAAGCGAATCAAAAAGCCAAAAACGAAAAAAACAAGGAATGGTTGCTGCGATCGACCATTCCTTTGTTTATTTGCTTTTATTGACGAGCTAATAACACCGGACAGTTGGCGTTAACCCGGACATAATCAGACAAAGAAGTGCCGAGCAAGCGGTCGAGATCGGGCAAACCCTTGGCAATTGAAGGCCGACGGTCTGGCGATCCCATAATCAGCAAGTCAACATTGTTTTCATCAGCGAGTTTACAAATCTCTTGACTGGGACGACCTCCTGTGACTGCACAGCGATATTTCACCCCTTGACGTTTGACCGAGCCAAGCGCTTCAGCCACGACGGGGTTATTTTCCATTTCTGCTTTTGACAGGGGTAACAGTTTGGGGTCGAGGTCTGGGTTGACACGAGCGAGGATCAATTCTGCGCCTTTGTAACCTCTCAAGAGAAATAAAGCCAATTCTAGGGCGTTTTGAGCTACATCGGATTTATCCAGAGCCACCATCACGCGCTTTAGCTTTTTGACGTAGATATCATCTTTGACCAACAGCATGGGCCGATTGGTGAGTTGAAAGACGTATTGACTCACGGAGTTAGCCAGGATGGATTCGAGGCGTTTGAGACCCCGCGATCCCATGATGATCAGATCGGCTTTGATTTCTTCTGCGACTTTACACACTGTATCTTTGGGATCGCCTTGACGCAGCATTGTTTCGACGCGATCGCCCTCAATATCCAGCTTTTCTACAGTTTGAGCCAGGATTTTCTCTCCTTCTTCCATTTTGGCTTTCATGGCTTCGGTTGTGACCTGACTGGGGACAACGTGCAAGATCGTCACGCTCACGTCTTGTATAGCGGGTAAATCCCGTAAAGACTGGAGCATTTCTGTGGTCAGTCTGTTGCCCGAATCCGCTAATAAAATTTTCTGAATCATGATGGTTATAACAACAAGAACTCTATTGATGTCGAAGTTGAATGTGTTATTGACGAGTTTTCTTTCTTCTGTTCAGAATACTGCTATTTTTGGCGGCTTTGTTTAACGAAATATAACTAACTTTACGTTCAGAACCAGCGCCACTTTAATTGTTAATTTTTGTGTAAAACGCGATCGCATCCCCTCTAGTCCAGGCAACCCAGTTCTCAGCAGAATCGATATGATAGAAAAAGAAACAAAACTTAAAATAACTTTATGACTGCGGTCACTAAAACCATAAAACAACTTAAAACTAAATTTACAGACAAACTACTTTTCGGTAACGAACCCTCTGCCGAACTATTTGCCATTCTGGGGGTGTATTTCGTGCAAGGGATTCTCAACCTAGCGCGACTGGCGATTAGCTTCTTTCTCAAAGACGACCTTTCCCTGAGTCCGGCGCAGGTTGGGGCTTTGATGGGGATTGCGGCGATTCCCTGGATTGTGAAACCCTTATTTGGCTTTCTCTCCGATGGCTTGCCGATTTTGGGGTACAGACGGCGGCCTTATTTAATCTTATCGGGAATATTGGGCGCGATCGCCTGGGCTGCCCTCGCCACCGTGGTTAATAACCCCTGGACAGCCACCCTCGCCATTCTGCTCACCTCCCTATCTGTCGCCATTAGTGATGTCATCGTCGATTCTTTAGTGGTTGAGCGCGTCCGCGACGAATCCCTCGCCAGAGCCGGATCGCTGCAATCCTTGACCTGGGGCGCTTCTGCCGTTGGGGGCTTAATTACCGCTTATCTCAGTGGTTGGCTACTCGAACAAGTCAGCAATCAAATGGTCTTTGCCATTACCGCCACCTTTCCCCTCGTCGTTTCCGCCGTGGCTTGGCTGATTGCCGAAAAGCCGATTCAGCCCCACAAAGCCGATTCCGGCCAACCCAACCCCCTCAACATTCGCCACCAAATCAAGCAACTGCGCCAAGGCATTACCCAAAAAGCGATTTGGCTACCCACCGCTTTTATCTTTATTTGGCAAGCCACCCCCACCTCAGACTCAGCCTTATTCTTCTTCACCACCAATGAGTTAGGCTTTCAACCGGAATTTTTAGGGCGCGTCCGGTTAGTAACCAGCGTGGCTTCATTGGTCGGGATTTGGATGTATCAGCGCTTTCTCAAAAGTATTCCTTTCCGCGTGATTTTGGGCTGGACAACGGTGTTAGCGTCCTTGTTGGGACTTACTACCCTTTTACTCGTCACCCACGCCAATCGCACCCTTGGCATTGACGACCATTGGTTTAGCCTCGGTGACAGCTTAATTTTGACCGTCATGGGGCAAATTGCTTTTATGCCCGTTTTAGTTTTATCTGCCCGTTTATGTCCTCCGGGAGTCGAAGCCACCTTCTTCGCTTTGCTAATGTCAATTTGGAATTTATCGGGGTTGTTGTCCCATGAATTAGGCGCACTACTCACGCAAGTTTTGGGCGTAACCGAAACCAACTTTGACAACCTCTGGCTATTGGTCACCATTACCAACCTTTCGACCTTATTACCGTTACCGTTTCTCGGTTGGCTTCCCAAAGGCGATCCCGAAGTTGAGCGTCGCGAAAATGTAGAAGCGGAAACCACGGCAGCTACTCCGGCGTTGGAGGCCGTTTCTTCAGTTAACAGCCTTTAAGGGGCAGTCGGCTTTACAGTTATCAGCATCTAAGGGGCAGTGGGCAGTGGGCAGTAGGCAGTGGGGATTTTGCCCCAGAAAGGGGGTCAGAAACTTTGGCCTACAGGGTAAATTCTAAAAGAGGCTCAAAGCTATGCTGTATAAAGATTACAGCCTCAAAAAATAAATTTAAGTTTCGCGCGAGTGTTATCAGTTTTTTGGGCAATCGGCAATCGGCAATCGGCAATCGGCTTGTAGGGGCGGGGTTTCCCCGCCCAACAACCAACAACCAACAACAAATAACAAATAACCAACAACCAATAACAGAAAATGGTACAAGAACTGACAAATCAAGGTAAAACCGCGAAATCCTACGATCGCGAAGCCTGGAAAAAAGGCTATGAATCCCAACGGCAAGAATCGGCCTATTGGCTCGAAGAAAGCGAAATTGAAGGGCAAATTCCCCCAGAGTTAGAGGGGACGCTGTTTCGGAATGGGCCCGGATTGCTCGATATTGGTGGGACTCCGATTCGGCATCCCTTCGACGGGGATGGGATGATCTGTGGGATATCGTTTCAGGAGGGACGGGCGTTTGTGCGAAACCGTTTTGTGCGGACAGAGGCGTTTGTAGAAGAACAAGAAGCTGGAAAAATCCTGTATCGCGGCGTGTTTGGGACGCAGAAACCGGGGGGATGGTTGCAAAATATTTTTGATTTTCGGACTAAAAATATTGCTAATACCAATGTGATTTATTGGGGGGGTAAGTTGCTGGCGTTGTGGGAAGCCGCGTCTCCTTATCGCCTCGACCCCAAAACGTTAGAAACTCATGGTTTGGACGACCTCAACGGCATTCTAGAGCCGGGAGAAGCGTTTGCGGCACATCCTTGGGTAGACCCCCATTGCGAGATGGATGGGGGCGAGCCTTGTTTGGTCAATTTTGCGCTGAAGCCGGGGTTATCAACAACGCTGCGGATTTATGAGATTGCGCCGAATGGTGAGTTACGACGTAAGCACGACCATTCTGTGCCGGGATTCGCGTTTATCCACGATTTTGCGATTACGCCAAATTATTGTCTGTTTTTCCAGAATCCGGTGCAGTTTAACCCGATTCCTTTTGCATTGGGGTTGAAGGGGGCGGCTGAGTGCATTACGTTTCAACCGGAGCAACCGACGCGAGCAATTATTATTCCGAGAAAGCCGCCGTTTACTGGGGTGAAGACGATTGAAATGCCGTCGGGGTTTGTGTTTCATCACGGTAATGCGTTTGAGATTGAGGACGGCCGCGTTTGTGTTGATTCGATTGCTTATGCGGATTTTCCGGCAGTGGATGATGATATCAGCTACAAGGATGTGGATTTTGATGCCCTTGCACCAGGTCAGTTGTGGCGGTTTACTTTTGACCTTAACCAGAATACGGCGGAGTCGCAGTTGATTGAACCCCGTTGCTGTGAGTTTCCCACGTTGCATCCGGATCGAGTGGGACGGGATTATCGCTATTTGTTTATGGGTGCGGCTCACAATGAGACGGGAAATGCGCCTTTACAAGGGATTCTCAAGTTTGACCACGAAACTCAAGAGCGTCAATTTTGGACTGCTGCACCTGAAGGCTATGTGAGCGAGCCGATTTTTGTGCCAAAATCCCAAGGGGAATCAGAGGATGCGGGCTGGTTGTTGACGCTGGTTTACAATTCTCAACATCATCGCTCCGATTTGGTCATTTTGGATGGGGAGGACTTGAATCGCGGCGCGATCGCCCGGTTGCATTTACGCTATCACATCCCCTACGGTTTACATGGCAGTTGGACGGACAAAGCTTTTGTCTAACAGGAGTGTAGGATAGCGATCGCCTACAATGCTTAAAAAATTGCGAAATTTAACCCTGGTCGTGGCCTAATATTTATAAAGGGGGAAAAATGTACCGGGGTTCATACTTTTAAAATCGTGGTTAAATTTAGCATTGTTATTACAACTTATAATCGTCTGGCGTTGTTGAAACGGGCGATCGCGAGCGCTTTGGCGCAAACTGTACCTTGTGAGGTGGTTATCGTCGATGATGCTTCTACAGACGGCACAAAAGAGTATATCGACACTTTAGAAACCCCCACTAAGGGGTTTTCTTTGTCTTATTATCGCAATGAGAGTAATCAGGGTCACTCCCGAAGTGTGAATCGTGGTGTGGAGGCGGCAACGGGAAGTTGGATTAAACTCCTCGATGATGACGATTATCTCAGCCCCCATTGCCTTGAAGAAATGAGTCGCGCCATTGCGTTGCGTCCCGAAGCGGTGATTTGTTCTTGTCAAGCGATACAAGTTAATGCCGAGGAGGAGGAGTTACGCCACACGCGCCAAGTCGGCCAGGGTAAAGCTTGTTATATTCCTCAAGAGGATATTCACCCAGGAATGCTCCTCGAACAAGTGCCGTTTGGGACTCCGGTACAAGTGGCTTTTGCGCGGGAGGCTTTTTTGAAAACGGGGGGCTGGGATTCGGGACTCGATACGAATTTTGATGATATTGATTCTTGGATTAAACTAGCTTGTCACGGGGATGCGATTTTTATTAATCAATGTCTGGCTTATCGCACGATTTGGCCGGGGGCAATGAATCATCGCTTTTCCTGGCAAGATCGCCTCCAAACTAATATTGTGATGAAGCAGAAAATTCATGCTTGCATTCACGAAAAGCATCGCCCCCAAAGCCCGACGTTAGACACGGTGGAAAAGTATCTGCATTTACACTGGGGATTGGCGGCTTTGAAACAGTTGAAAGTGGTTCCGGCGTTACAAATGATGTTACCTGCTGTGGCTAAAACTGAAGCCTGGCAATTACTGTGGCGATCGCGTCGGGCTACTCCGTCCAATAGTGCGATCGCGCCTTCTCCCACTCGTCAACTGGTGCTGACTGATACACCTTGAGAGACACGAAAGCTCAACTAATCGCTGCCGCGCAACAAGTCTGTAATCATGCTTACGCCCCCTTTTCCGGCTTTGCGGTGGGGGCGGCGGTGTTGTCAGCACAGGGCAATATTTTTGTCGGCTGTAATGTGGAAAATAGTTCTTACCCAAAAAAACTGGGTCTAAGGTTCCCCGTCCTGTCTTGCCGAGCTACAAGGTGCGCCTGTCTTGTCGAGCTACAAGGTGCGCCTGTCTTGTCGAGCATTCCCTTGCGCCTTTCGGATGATATTCGCAGAAGATTTGAATCTCAAGGCGTTAGGACGTTCAGCTTTAAGAAAAGCCTGTCTGGATGCGGCTTGGGGTTCATTTCTCGACATCCTCCGTCACGTTTGCTGGAAGCGTGGCGTGTATTTTGCCAAGGTAAATGCTAATGGGACAAGTCAGATTTGTCCCCATTGCGGAACTAACTGTGGCAAAAAGTCTCTGTCTCAACGAGTCCATTCATGCTCTAATTGCGGCTACACCACTGATAGAGATGTGGCGGCGGCTCAAGTGGTAAAAGAACGAGGATTAAGTGCGGTCGGGCAGGTCGTACCAATGCACGCCCTTGGGTAAAGATAAGGGGCTGTGTCCGCCACCTGCGGGCGGACTTTATACGCCCCGTATCGGGGCTGGGGTCTATACTCCAGCGCTTAGTCTCCCTATGACGCGAGAATCCCCGCTCATGACAGGACGGGGAGTTGTCAAGGCTTGACAATGTGCGCCGAACGTGCTGCGATTGCGGCGGCGATCGCCTCTGAAGGGGGTCAACATTTCCGGTTACAGGCGATCGCAGTGGTCAATCGTTCTCGGAGTTTTTGTTCTCCTTGTGGGGCTTGTCGCCAAGTTCTGTATGAATTTGGCCCGGATGCAGTTTTGTGGTTTCCCGGAGAGACAGATATTGAGGAAACCACGGTGGCGGCTTTATTACCGCAGGGCTTTCGTCTCTAGAAAGAGTGGCTTTGGGCAGTCATCACTGCGATCTCAATTAAGCTGATGCCAACGAGAACGGCTGTAATGGAAACGGCCTGACTCAATCGAACCAAGGGCATTGTTTTCATTGCTAAAAGTTAAAAAAAGGTTTTTAAGAAAAGTTGTGTTGAGCAACGTTTTGTAAATATGTCTCTAATATAACAAAATGTTGCGCTTAATTTCGATAAGTTAACCTTTTTCTAAAAAACTTTAAGCAAATTTATCTTTCGTAACACGCCGCCTAACTGGTCAGACCGTGTTCGAGGGCAAAGCGGACTAACTCAGTGCGGCTGTTGGTTCCCGTTTTACTAAACAAGCGACTGACATATTTCTCCACATTGCGGACGCTGGTTCCCAACTCGCGGGAAACTTCTTTGTTCATCAAGCCTTGGGCGACTAAATCCAGGACGCTTTGTTCGCGGGGGGTGAGTTCAATTTTAATGGGGGAGGGGGTTTGTTTGAGTCCCGAATCGCGATCGAGTAAGCCGCGAATGGTGGCAATTTCTTTCGCGATCGCCTCTAGTTTCGCATCATCCCCACTGGCTTCGGCTGCCGCTTGTCGTCGCGAGAGTAAGTTTTTGACAATAGCGACTAACTCATCCGGTTCAAAAGGCTTAGGAAGATAAGCATCGCAGCCCGCTTCATAACCCTGGATGCGATCGGTTGTCATGCCCCGCGCCGTCAAAAAGACCACCGGCAACGCCTGAAAACGCTCGTCATCGCGCAAACGCTGTAAAAACTGATAGCCGTCCACTTGGGGCATCATAATATCGGAAATGACCAAATCCGGGGGGTCTTTGGCCAACAACTCCCAAGCCGCATCCGCACTCGCGGCCACATTTACAGCAAAATCTTCCTCTTCGAGATAGGCTTGTACCGCGTCGCGCAAGCCCGGTTCGTCGTCTACCAAAAGAATTTTAGAACTATTTTCCGCCATTATCATTTTATTAACTGTAATTTAAGCATGATCGTTCTTTTAATCTAGCAATTTCGGCGCGATCGCCCTTATACCGAAAGGCCAAATCTCCATCTCTTAAATTTCCCTAAAACCCTAGTCGTATTTGGGTCAACCAACGATAAGCTTTGGATGACCTCAAAGCGTATTACTGCCGAATCTCCCCCAATGATTTGCCTAATAAACGCTTCAAGGGAATTCGGACTTGACAACTCAACCCAAAAGGACTTTTCGTGATATGACAATTAAAATCGGTATTAACGGATTTGGTCGGATCGGTCGCCTGATGTTTCGGGGCGCGATCGCCAACTCAGAAATCGAAGTCGTCGGCATTAATGACCTCGTTCCCCCCAAAAACATCGCCTATCTCCTCAAATACGACTCCACCCACGGGATGTTTGACGGAACCGTAGAAGCCCAAGACGAAGCCATCGTAGTGAATGGTAAAGCCATTCCCTGTACCTCCATCCGCGACCCCGAACAAATACCCTGGAAACAATACGGCGCAGATTATGTGGTCGAATCCACCGGACTATTCACCACCTACGACACCGCCTCCAAACACCTCAAAGCCGGGGCCAAGCGCGTTGTGATCTCCGCCCCCACCAAAGACCCCGAAAAAGTCAAAACCCTTTTAGTCGGTGTAAATCACCACACCTACGACCCCCTCAGCGATACGATCGTCTCTAACGCCAGTTGTACCACCAACTGCCTCGCCCCCATTGCCAAAGTGATTAACGACAACTTTGGTTTATCTGAAGGGTTAATGACCACCATTCACGCCATGACCGCTACCCAACCCACCGTAGACGGGCCGAGTAAGAAAGATTTACGCGCCGGACGCAGCGCCCCTCAGAATATCATTCCGGCTTCCACTGGGGCAGCCAAAGCCGTTACCCTGGTACTGCCCGAACTCAAAGGCCGCCTCACCGGGATGGCGTTTCGCGTCCCGACTCCCGACGTTTCTGTGGTGGATTTGACCTTCCGTACCGAAAAAGCCACCAGTTATGACGAGATTTGCGCCGCCATGAAAAAAGCCTCTGAGGGTGACATGAAAGGCATTCTCGGCTATACCGACGATGCAGTAGTTTCGAGTGACTTTACTTCTGATTCTCACTCCAGTATTTTTGATGCGGGGGCAGGAATGGAGTTAAATTCTAATTTCTTCAAAACCGTGTCTTGGTATGACAACGAGTGGGGCTATTCGATGCGGATGGTAGATTTGATTCTGGCGATGGCTGCGAAAGAATAAGTCAATTGTTTTGATGTTGCTTTAAAATCCCGGTAGTTTGTCGTAAGCAGTTTGTCGTAAGTCCTTTAGGGCTTGGCTGCTTGACTGTACCGGGATTTTTCTCTGGTTTGTAGTAAGCCCTTCAGGGCTGACATTGGTCGTAATTTAACCGCTTATCTCGCTAACCCGCCCACGGATTGGAAATCCGGGGCTAATATGGCAAAGTCTGCCTTCGCAGACTGGTGAAAGTCAACAAAAAAGCCCCAAATTTTGAGATTCAGGGCTGTAAGCGAAGTTTATCTTTTGTTAGCAATGGCGAGAATAGCGAGGATCGGGGCTAATCTGCCAAATATCATAGGCGATGCAATGGAATTTGTAATCTCCCAAAGCAAAGCGATCGCCCTCCTTGGAGTTTTCGATTCGCTTGGAATCGCCATGCAAAGCGAGCGCAAACAGGATTACAGCTTGACGAGTGTGAAACAGCGACAACTGTTTCGAGGTATAATGGGTCATAAGTTTAAAATAAAAAGTGTTTTTTGTTGGCTTCTGGAACTGAATTCAGTTCTCGAAGCCTCCTTTGTAATATTAGCATAAGCAATCTAATTTTAACCATTACTCCTAATCCCATCATTCAGATATTAATGACCTTTTGATTAATAACTACAACTAACAGCTTCATCAATAGTGAAAGCAAATTTTGTAAAACCCGAAACTCATGCAGAGAAAGAAGTACACCTTTTATAGCTTAGTACTATAGCGAAAACATTTTTTGGATAACTACACTCTTAAGCGCCAATAACTAAATCAACGTAGCTTGAATAACTCTGAAATACATCTTTTGCGCGCAAAAGATGTCTACAAATATCTAAAGATGTCTAACTAACAGTAAAAAACTGTTTTTCTGTATGACTCTAAAGCTTTTTGGTTACACACAATAAAAAAAACACTTATCCATTTGAGATAAGTGCTTCAAATTTTAGAAGGTGTAGGGTGGGCATCGCCCACCATCTCTAGCTTTGAGCCTTTATATTCTGTTTCAAAAATCGCCCACAACTTGGTAATCTTCCGGCTAATATGGCAAAGTCTGCCTTTACAGACGATGATGGGGGAAGCCCTGAAGGGCTTACTACGAACGGTAAAAGTTAATAAAAAGCCCCTCTCCCGTGGGAGAGGGGTTTGGGGTGAGGGCTAGACCAATTACGGCCCGGAAAAAGAACAAGAAACGAAAACTTTTCGCTTCTATCCCTAGTTTGGGGTGAGGGCTAGACCAATTACGGCCCGGAAAATACCGCCGCTTCGACATCTTGGCGACTGAGGGAATATTTAAACGATCGCGTGATGTCTTTATTCCCTGCGGCTGCGTTGATGTAGCGCACATTAATTTCTTCAACATCAAGACAAAGTTCGGCTTTCCAAGCAGGACGTTCGACATACCAGCAATGAAGATTATCTTCTTTTTGCTGACAGCCTAGTTGGGTTAGCCAGGTTTCGATTTGTGGTAGTGGGTGGTTGTATAAGGGAGTATCGGCGCTCAGAGTAGACATAATGAGTAGAGAAAAGGAAGGTAAAGTTAATAAAGTTAAAAATACGCTGTTAGATGGTGCAGATAAGCCCCTAAAACAGAATATGCGGGAATTTGACTGACTTGGGGCAGTTCCCAGGCAGCATCGCCGCGCACCAAACTCAAGCCAATCGCCAACAGTACACAACCGATAAAGGTTAATCCCAAAATAAATAAAGCGAACAGTTCCCCAGAGGATAAAGGACGGTCTGTCGGGTCGAGATACGCCGCCTTTGGAGTGTTGAGGCTGTTTTGGGGGCGATCGAGGTCGGGAGGGGCTTGAATGACGTTGAAGCGAGAATAGCCAATTTGAGTATCGTAGAGTAATCGTCGTTCGGGATTACTCAAGGTTGCATAAGCTTCGTTGAGTTGTTGAAACTTAGCCGTGGCAATTTCGGTGGGTAAATCGGTGGTGTCGGGATGGTAGCGTTTGCTTTTTTCCCGATAAGCCCGGCGAATTTCAATGGGTGAGGCTGATGGGTGTAGCCCTAGCCAACCATAATAAGTGTTGGCAAGTTCAAGTGTTTGGGTTGCTGTGTACAGCCGATCCTGACTCACGGCGAGTTTTTACCTTAAATTTACTTTAAATATTTTAACTTTATTTGTAGTGATGGAAATTCGTCAGCGCGATCGCGTGTTTTCGACCCCTTGGTTTGAGGTTATCGCCAAAACAGTTGAAGACAATCGAGAACCTTTTTACAGTTTACAGTTGCCCGATTATGCTGTGGTTGTAGCGGTAACAACAACTCAGGAAATTTTGTTGGTGCGTCAGTATCGCCCCGCCGTTGAACGTTATACCCTAGAGTTACCCAGTGGCCATGTTGAAGCGGGAGAAGACCCCGAACACACAGCCCGACGGGAATTGTACGAAGAAACGGGCTATGAAGCGCACTCGTTGGATTTTCTCGGCTGTCTTGACCCCGACACAGGACGGTATTCTAATCGCTTGTGGTGCTATTTTGCCCCCGATGTGAAGCTCTCGCCTCGTTCGTATCAGCCCGAACTGGGTATAGAATTAGTACGATACTCTTGTAGCAGTTTACGCGATCGCCTGCTCGACGGCGAGTTTAACCATGCTTTGCACCTTGCTCCTTTGTTTTTAGCCGTTTGCATGGGGAAAATAACGCTATAGGTCTTCATTCTCTCATTGATGACTAACTGAAGCAAAATTAAGCGTATTTTAAATCTTCGGTAAAATTGCGGGGGGTATGTCCCCTAGTGGGTCGCACCTCACTCCCCCAACCGTCAGAAACACTGATAATCTGAACAGAAAGATGAATCAAAAAGAGGAGGTTTAACGCCACTCTTTACATTAGCGCCAATGTGCTAGAATCTCTGGTAGAGTCGGCGGTGCGAGACTCCTACCGCGTTAGGACATTTTCTGGGTAACTTCGGTGATCACCTTAACATTATTGCATCCGCGCCAATCTACACCCGTTCAAAGCTGGACTTTTGAATCTGAATCATCAATTCAGGTTGGACGAGCGAACGACAATGACGTAATTCTCTACAGTGCCGTGGTGTCTCGTCATCACTTAGAAATTCGCTACGCCGATGACTCCTCTTGGGAATTAATCAACTACGGTGCTAACGGAACTTATGTCGATGGTCGGCCTTTGAACAAAGCGGCGGTATTAGATGGCATGATTATTCGCTTGGGAGAATCCGGCCCAAAAATCCGCATTCGACTGGGGGCAGTTGACCCCAAAACCCTTGGTAAAACCTCGACTTATCGTAAATCTACGGCAAGTGCTTCCCCAGATTTAACGAAAAGTAAAAGCACTTTTTTAACTCATCGAAACTCCTCCTACGGGGATGATGACGAATGAGATTGTTAACCTATTTTTGCCCTTACTCCTAACCCCTCTCCCACGGGAGAAGGGTTGATTTTTATAGAGTGTACCGACGCTTGACCTACTAACGTCCGGGTAAGCCCACATAAGCAAAATAAGTCACCATCGGAATGACGGTGGCAGCAAGGAGGAGACCAATCACCCACACCAAGGAAGTTTCTTGATCGCCTTCTCCGGCTTTGACAAAATTACTTTCCACATCGAAGTTATCTTGAACTTGGGGTGCGCCGGGGTCTTCTTGACCGGATAATAAAGCTACCAGGCGATCGCCCACACTGGTTAAGGCTTGGTTATATTTGTTTCCTTTGCGAATCGGAATCCCTAAATTATCCTTGAGGAGACTGTCGGCAATATCATCAGAAACGAAAGTAGCCGCCATTTCACCACGACGCAAAGCACTATTGTTGGTCAAAGTATCTAAAACCAAAAGCGTTTGATTCGCTTTGGCTTCTGGGGTGGGGAACCAGCGATCGAATAATTTATCGGCAAAACTGTCGATAGTATCGTCATAGTTGAGGCGGCGAATCACGGCAACTCGTACTTCTTGGCCTTGGTTTACTGCCAAATTTTGTAATTCAGCACTGAGATTATTTTCACTATCTAAGCTAATGGCCCCGGCTTGGTCAATAACCCAGAGATTCTCTCCAGAATTGACAGAGGGAAGGTCATAAACTCCCGTTGCGAATGCCGGGGTCGCAAAAAGAAAAACCGACGCGATCGCGATTACACTCAAACCTAGAAGGCGAGTCCAAATTTGTTTCAGCATAATGATTTCACCTGAAATAATCGTATTAAAAATATTTTGACCGAAAAAATGGCGTTTCAGCCTGGCTTGAACTGCGGTAACTTTTTCAACTTTTGCTATGGTTCTATAATTCTTGAGAAACCACAACCGTAAATTGTCTGAAAGTGGGCAAACCCTTTCCCTATCTTGCCATTTGTTGAGGCCATTAGAACAGCGTCGTCAGTCCATCCACCCGGCCTTGGTCGCAGACAAACCGCTTCAAGTCAACACCGAACCGCCCAGCATCTTCTCGTAGCGAGCGTTTAATTCCCGTTGTAGAGAGGGAAACTCTTGTAGGCTGCGGTCTGCTAAAATCAGCTTTTCGGCGGCTTCACGGGCTAGATTTAGCACATCCTGGTCTTCTACCAAGCTGGCAAGGGCAAAGTCAGCCAGTCCCGCTTGCCTGCGCCCTAAAACTTCCCCTGGCCCCCGTAAACGCATATCCATTTCTGAGATAAAAAAGCCATCTTGGGATTGTTCGAGGACTTGGAGACGCTGACGCGCATCGGGATTTTTGCTGCTACTCATTAACAAGCAGAAAGATTGATGAGAACCGCGACCGACGCGACCCCGGAGTTGGTGGAGTTGAGACAAGCCAAAGCGTTCGGCGTTTTCGATCAGCATGACGGAGGCGTTGGGAACATCCACCCCCACCTCGATTACGGTAGTAGAAACGATAATTTGGGTTTCGTTGTCGCGAAACTGATTGAGGGCTGCGTCTTTTTCCGGGGAACTCATGCGACCGTGGAGTAAACCTACTTCAAATTCAGGGAAAATTTGCTCTTGTAGGCGTTTATGTTCGGCGACGGCGGCTTTTACGTCGAGTTTCTCTGATTCCTCAATCATAGCGAGGATAATATAGGCTTGGCGACCTTGGACGATTTCGCGGCGAATCATTTCATAAGCTTGACGGCGTTCTTTGCTGCTGAGGACGGTGGTTTGAATCGGCTGTCGTCCGGGGGGGAGTTCGTCGATTTGAGACACATCTAAATCGCCATGCAGAGTTAACGCCAGGGTGCGAGGGATGGGGGTTGCAGTCATGGTGAGGACGTGGGGCGATCGCCCTTTATCTAAAAGTCTAGCCCGTTGTTCGACCCCAAAGCGGTGTTGTTCGTCGATTACCACTAATCCTAATTGACGGAATTTGACTTTATCTTGAATGAGGGCGTGAGTCCCGACCAAAAGGGGCAATTCTCCGGTTTCCAGTTGGGAGTGGATTTCCCGGCGTTTGCGGACTTTGGTGGACCCGGTAAGCAGTTCCACCGGGAGATGTAGCAGGTTGAACCAGCCCACAATTTTGCGATAATGTTGCTCGGATAAGACTTCTGTCGGGGCCATAAATGCGGCTTGATAACCCGATTGAATCGCGGCCAAAATCGCGAAAATCGCCACAACCGTTTTCCCAGACCCCACATCCCCCTGGACTAAACGATTCATCGGGGTGTCGGAGTTGAGGTCGGAGAGGATATCACTCACGACTCGTTTTTGGGCGTTGGTGAGGTCAAAGGGGAGGATTTCACCAAAGCGATCGCTCAGTTGTCCTGTAGGGGCTAAAATGGCGCTTTTCTGGACGGCTTTGGTTTGCGATCGCCGTTGTAAAAAGCCTAACTGAAGATAGAAAAACTCATCGAAAATGAGACGACGACGAGCTAAGGCCAAGTTATCCTTATCTTCAGGAAAATGGATTTTCGCGATCGCGTCTTGCAACCCCATCAACCCATAAGTTTCGCGTATAGATGGCGGCAGGGGGTCTTTGATCTGCTTGACTGCGGGTAGCGCCGCTAAAATAGCCCGACGCACCACATCGGCGGAAACCCCCTCCACCAAGGGATAAACCGGCAAAACCCGTCCCACTTTCATCGATTCAATATTTGCCCCCGGACCATCGAGAACTTCGATTTCGGGGCTATCTAAAGTAATGCCATACTTATTCTTCTTCACCAACCCCGAAGCCGCGACTAAAGCCCCTCTCGGATATTGGCTTTCGTGACGTTTTTGCCAACCACGATTCGCAAAATAAGCCCCATTAAAAAAGCGATTGAGCTTTAATGTCCCGGTGCGATCGCGCAATCGTAAATCAAAGATTGTCAGCTTTTTATTCTTCGGGCTAACAAAACAGCGACAACTCTTAATCGTACCAATTACCGTTACCGTTTCCCCTGGGGTCAACTCATTAATGCAGACTTGACGCTCGTAATCGAGATGCTGACGCGGATAATAATATAACGCATCCCGCACCGTATATAAACCCAACCGTTCGAGAGCATTGCTACTGCGACTGCGAGCGATTTCTGGCACTTCTCGCAATCGTTGTCTGAGTTGAGGCGATTTATCGCGGGTTTGAGCTTGTTCGACAACCGGAACCGCCTGAAATTGAGGGTTTTGGGGAGAAGCGATGATTTCGGCTTGTAACTGTTTTAGCATCTGTTGCGCTTGAGTGACCAAACGCTCGCGATCGCGCAGTTCCATTTGTTGATACTTGGCAAATTCTTGGGCCAAATACCGCCAAATACTTCTTTGCTTTAACTCTCCCCCCGGTAAAGGTTGGCCAAAACTCAGGGTCAAAAATTCGCTAAAGCGGTATTGCTTCCCCATCAAGTCGGTAAATCCCCGTTCGGCTTCTACCGCTAACGCTTTTTGTAATCGTTCCCAGTTGGTCATTGGTCATTCGTCATTGGTCATTGGTTGTTGGTTGTTGGTTATTGGTTGTTGGTTGTTGGTTATTGGTTGTTGGTTATTGGTTGTTGGTTGTTGGTTGTTGGTTGTTGGTTGTTGGTTGTTGGTTATTGGTTATTGGTTGTTGGTTATTGGTTGTTGGTTATTGGTTGTTGGTTATTGGTTGTTGGTTGTTGGTTATTGGGCGGGGAAACCCCGCCCCTACAAGCCGATTGCCCACTGCCCACAAAACTGATAACTGATAACTGATAACTGAAGAAACCCCCCGACTGCCGACTGCCGATTGCCTACTGCCCCTTAGATGCTGTTCACTGAATAAAGCTGCCCACTCCCTCTTTTGATTTCGAGACAAAAGAATGAGAACAAGAGTCAGAAGTAACATTACCCAAAGGTAAGAAAATGGTCAATTCTTCGCCTTTTTGGGGACGTTGACGGACAATCAACTTACCGCCTAAAGCGTGGAATAGGTTTTTGGTCACATCGAGATTTAAACTCAAATTTCCGGTTTCCGGTTGGAACATCAGTAATTGTCCCATCGATTTGAGGGAATTGGTTAATGCTGCCCCAGGAGACATTAGTTGTAATTTTAATTGATGCCCGGCGGTGGTGACTTGGATACGCATTCTACCCCCTGTGGGTAAGCTGCGGGTAAAGCTTTCCATTAATCCTGCCAGGGCTTGATCGAGCATGGCGGGGTTGCTGACGACGGTGGGGAGTTTTTCGGGTAAAACAATGTCGAGGTTAACGTTACGTCGTTGGGCTTGTTTTTGCCAATGGGGGATGCGCTCTTGAATGACTTGTTTGAGGGAGATGGGAACCAGTTGCACATTTTGTTGGTGTCGGGGGGCGCTTTCGAGTTCGGCAGCCCGGAAAATCAATTCCATGCGATTGATTTGTTCGGTGCATTCTTGGTCAATGGCTTCGAGACGCTTGAGAACATCGGCGTTGAGACTTTCGCCTTTTTTGAGGAGGAGGCGAGCCAGCATCCGAATTGTGGTCAGAGGGGTGCGAATTTCGTGGGTGAGGGCTTGTAAGAGTTCGTATTCGGGGAGGGACTCGTCGCTATGATTCGACAAGTCAGACAAGCTCACAACCTTGTTTGAGTGGATATGAGCGCGATCGCTCGTTGGGCGCTTTTCAGGAGATAAGGGCAGATCGGGCAGATTTTTTAACATCAAGCGACTAAATTCGCTGACTCTGCGATAATCTGGCGGGTTGAGAGGAATGTCCGCTACACAATCATCAAGCGATTGCAAGGATTTAGGACAAGTTAAAGCGAGGCGCGATCGCAAACTTTGCCAAGCTTGGGTGATAATTTCTGGGTCGAAGCTAAAACGAAATGCGGCGCGATCGCTATCTTCGCCGGTGAAAACCATCACCACGGCTAATTCTTGAGTCCAAATCAAGCAAAACTGCTCAGAAGCCAACGGATCGATCGTTAACAGGGGATATTCGGCAATGGGAGGAGCAGACGCTCGCCGAGGAGAAGACTGAGCGGCAGGGAGTTGTAGCGGATTGGTACTGTCTAAATTGGCCGGAGCAAATACCCCCAAGCGATACTGCTGCCACAAGGACGGATCGCTCAAAACCGGGGTGGGACTCGACAGGACTAAGCCTAAAGGCTCAGAAGCATCTGCCTTTTGGCCTAGACGCGCGAGTAGACAATCCACCGCCGCCACTGCGCCGTACCATTGCCGTTGCGCCCGTAATAAGGCTTGAGTCGTCGGTGAAGCATCGCAAGCCGGGAGAGGTGCGATCGCCCCCGTGGCCTGCTCGTGCTGCTGTAAAATATCATTAAGGGTTAAAAGGATAGGATTAGAAGTAAACATCAATCGACCCGCGCTAACAACATAAAAGTTAATTATTAGTTGAGAGCCAATATTTCCCAGACTTGCCCCAGAAAAAATATCTCGACAAGTCATTTTTTCTTTATAATAGTGGCTCTCTGGCATGATAATAACGCGATCGCTATCTCCCTCACAGCCGTAGAACCGAACCAACTGTTCGCAATCTCCCCCGCTTATTGTATCGGCAGTCGTCTAAAGTGGGACAAGGGGGAGAAAATCACATCATCCACAACCCGTAAAATTTCAACTTTCCTTGAGTTTCTATCCATAGAGACATAGCATCAGACCCAAGAAGTTTATAGAATAATAAAGAATTGGGGTAATACTGAACTAACGTTAATCAAGCTAAACGCCCCAAAAATTAAATGACTAACTAACCCTTTGTTCAGGGACGCATCACCAATTTTAATTTTGTTGACCAGAGTATTAACTCTGGATTTTACCATTACAAATTTATCAATCTTTATAGAAGACGTACCGTGTCATGATCGACCTTTCTGAGGATAGGGTGAGAGCGGATTGGGCTGTACCCTCTACAGTAAAATCAAACTCACCCGACCTGAATTTATATCGTAAAACCCTAGCAGCATTACCTTGTGGCGTAGCGATCGCTGCCATTCAACCCAACCAAATTCCGATTGTTGAGTGGAATCGTGCCTTTGAGCAACTCGCCAACTACCATCCCTCAGATACGATCAGCCCCAGTTTAGAAGATTGGTTAACCGCGAATCAAAGTTATGCGGCTCTCGAACAACTCCACAGGGCTATTACCACAGCCAGTCAACTCAAACTTTGTTTATTGATCGCTGGGGGCGATCGCCCTAATCCTGGGGTTGAAGTTGAAGTCATTCCCCTAGAAGATAAACCCGGACAGGTCACCCATTTAGCAATCTTATTGCAACCCATCGAACTTTCCCAAAACCGCCTGAAACAAGAATATTTGTATCGCATTGTGGCGGACAATCTACCCAA
The DNA here is from genome assembly GCA_000380225.1 of filamentous cyanobacterium ESFC-1. Lineage (GTDB taxonomy): Bacteria > Cyanobacteriota > Cyanobacteriia > Cyanobacteriales > Spirulinaceae > Jaaginema. The sequence continues at coordinate 4,330,848 of KB904821.1, read as the reverse complement.
CGGCATTGTCTTCCTATTTGACCAAGATTATCGCTATACCCTCGCCGTTGGTAAAGGCTTAGAAAATAGTAACCTAACTAAAACAGATATAGAAGGTAAAACCCTCTACGAAGTTTTTCCGGCGGATGTAGTGGAAACCTTTGAAAATGCCTATCAAGCTGCCCTCAAAGGCAAAACTCAGACCTGCGAATACGAATATAATCATCGGTCTTATTGGGTTCATGTGGTTCCCACCCACGACGAACAAGGACAAATTTGTGGCGGGATGGTCACAGCCCAGGATATCACCGACCAAAAGCAAACCGAACACCAATTGCGATCGCTGGCCGAACGGGAAAAACTGGTGGGAGAACTGGCCAACCGCATTCGCGAATCCCTCGCCCTTGATGAAGTGATGAATACGGCGGTGAGTGAAGTCCGCCAACTCCTGCAATGCGATCGCGCCATGTTGTACCGCTTTAATGAAGATTGGAGTGGAACCGTTGTCGTCGAATCCCACAACCCCGGTATTGTTTCAATTCTCGACCTCGAAATAGAAGACCAATGCTTTCGCGATAACTTTGTCAAAAAATACAAACAAGGTCGTGTTAGCGCTATTCATGACGTTTACGCCCAAGAACTCACCCCCTGTCACCGGGAAATGCTTGAAACCATGCAAGTTCAAGCTAATCTCGTTGTTCCGGTGTTGCACAACGATCAACTGTGGGGTTTGCTGATCGCTCATCATTGTACGGGTTCCCGTACCTGGGAAACCTCAGAAATTGAACTGTTGCGTCAACTGAGCGTGCAATTGGCGATCGCGATTCGTCAAGCGGCCACCGCCGAACAACTGCAAGCCGAATTACAAGAGCGATCGCGAGCCGAAGCCCAACTCAAAGAAACCCTAAACGAACTAAAACGCACCCAAACCCAACTAATCCAACACGAAAAAATGTCAAGCTTGGGGCAGATGGTCGCCGGGATTGCCCACGAAATCAACAATCCGATCTCCTTTATTGCGGGAAACATCGCCTACGCCGCCGAATATACCAGCAGCTTACTCGATATCATTTCCCTTTATCATCAACACCATCCCCAAGTCCACCAAGACATTCAAGCCGCCCTTGACAACCTCGATTACGAATTTGTCCGCGCCGATTTCCCCAACCTCCTCGAATCCATGAGAATGGGAACTGAGCGCATTCGGCAAATTGTCATTTCCCTACGGAATTTCTCCCGCTTAGATGAAGCCGAACGCAAAGCGGTTAATCTTCACGATGGTATCGAAAACACCCTCGTCCTGCTCAAAAGCCGTTTATATCATCCTAATTGTCCGGTTGAACTGCTCAAAGACTACGGGGACTTAGCCAAAGTGGAATGTTACCCCAGTCAATTAAATCAAGTCTTCATGAACATCATTGAAAATGCCATTGATGCCCTAGAAGAACAAAAACAAAAACAGCCCGACTTCACGCCACAACTTCAAATTAAAACCTGTCTCGATCGCAGCGACGAAAATCTCCCCAAAGCGGTTGTTTATATTCGTGACAATGGTGTTGGTATTTCTGAAAAACATCGAGACTCAATTTTCGATCCCTTCTTTACTACGAAGCCCGTTGGTCAAGGAACTGGACTCGGACTCTCAGTGAGCTATCAAATCGCCGTCCAAAAGCATCAAGGCAGCCTCCAGTGTACTTCACTTCCTGAAGGGGGTACAGAGTTCGCGATCGCGATTCCTTTGCAGTCTCAATAGCCTCTAAGGGGCAATCGGCAATCGGCAGTCGGGGGGGAGGTGGGATGCAAGCCCCTCCAAAGGGGGTCAGAAACTTTGGCCTATAGGGCAGACTCTAGAAAAGGCTCAACACTAGAATATATCTGGGTTTCAGCGTCAAAAAGCGAATTTAAGTTTCAAAGAGAGTATTTAAGAAGAACGTTTTGCCGATGATTGACTGGTTGTTCGTTGTTAGTTATTGGTTATTGGTTACTTTCCCCTAAATTTCACAATTCATAACTCATATAGCAACCGCCAAATCGGTCAGGACAACATCATCCATTCTTAAAAAATAAGCCCCTCTCGGAGTGGGAGAGGGGTTGGGGTGAGGGCGATCCTTGCGAGTCAAAACGTCCTAACTGTTTTGCTTGCTGCTATATAGTCATTCTAAATAAGAACCGACAGCCCGCCCGCAGATTAAAATCTGGGGAACCAATGCGACAAAGTCCGCTTTCACGGACTCAAGCAGTAAGCGTCAATGTATGGAACTTAATTGGCATGACCATAACTGATCATTCCTCCCTCGACAGCATCATGTCACTTTGGTATATTTGTTCTTATCGACACCGAAGGAAAATGAGTAATGTCTATTAAATCGGTTCGTGAAGACCAACCTCAAAATCCAGTAAGCGAGGAAGAAATACCTCTCCCTCCTACCGATTTACCCTACGACGACGGAGAACCGTTGGAAAGTAACCGCCACCGCATGGCCATGAATGTGTTGATCGAGTCCCTCCACCAAGCCTATCGGGAACGAGAGGATTATTATGCGGGTGGGAATATGTTTGTCTACTACAGCAGCGAACAGGTGAGGAATCAAGACTTTCGCGGGCCGGATTTTTTCGCGGTGTTGAATGTAGACGGGACAAGAGAACGCCGCAGTTGGATTGTTTGGGAAGAAGGAGGACGCTACCCGGACGCAATTGTAGAATTTATGTCACCCTCGACCGCTAATATCGACAAAAGGGAGAAAAAACGACTCTACGGGGAAACCTTTCGGACGCGGGATTATTTTGTGTACGATCCCTTTGATGGGGAATCTCTACAAGGTTGGAATCTACAGGGAACCGGAGAATACGAAGACTTAACCCCTGATGAACGGGGCTGGTTGTGGTGCGAGAGTTTGGGATTATGGTTGGGAACTTGGGAAGGAACGATTCTCAAGGAAACAGCGATTTGGTTGCGTTTTTACGATCGCGCTGGCAATTTGGTCTTACTGGCTCAAGAGGAGCGCGATCTCGAACGCGAACGAGCCGAACAGGAGCGAGAACGAGCCGAACAAGAGCGAGAAAGAGCCGAACAAGCTGAGGCTAATTTAGCAGCAGAACGTCAAAAAAATCAACAATTGCGCGATCGCCTTTTACAAATGGGTATCGATCCTGATTCTGTTTAAAAAAACACAATCTTCTGAATTTCGGGAAAATAATGGGTTCAAGCTGTATTAAGTTAACAAAATCGCGTTAATAGCCAGGGTTTTGACTACGCATAAAAAATCTACTTTGCTTCAAAACTCCAAAAAACGCTATATATGTACATTAAAACCCGGTATGAACCCATCGATACTCAATCAACGCTACAAGCTCAACAAGCAGATTAGCCGCAAAGGTGCAAGACATACATTTCTAGCCACAGACTTGACCACACAACAGCTTGTTATTGTTAAAGTTCTGCTTTTTGGGCCAGATTTTGAATGGCAACAATATAAACTGTTTGAAAGAGGTTCGCAAACTCTACAATACTTAGACCATCCCCACATTCCCCGCTACCTCGATTACTTTGATGTAACCCTGGATGAAACCGAAGGATTTGCTCAAGTTCAACGCTATATTGAAGCCCCTTCGATTCAAGAATATATCGACCGAGGACGCAGTTTTAGGGAAGTAGAAATTAGTCAAATTGCCCGTCAAGTTTTAGAAATTTTAATTTATTTGCAACAACTGCATCCACCCATTTTGCACCGCGATATTAAGCCCAGTAATATATTACTAGGAGAAGAAAGTAGCAACTCTGTCGGACAAATTTATCTCGTCGATTTTGACTCGGTGAAAACCCATAGTGCTACCCCAGTCGGTCAAACGATGACAATTGTGGGAACCTATGGATATATGGCTCCCGAACAGTTTGGCGGAAAGGCTGATCCCGCTTCAGATTTGTATGGTTTGGCCGCAACTTTAGTCGCGATCGCGTCAGGAAAAGCCCCCTCAGATTTACCGCAAAAAGAGTTTCGTATTGATTTTGAAGGGGAAGTTAACCTGAGTTCTCATCTGGTTAATTGGCTCAAATGGTTACTTGAACCCAGCCTCGATCGCCGGGCAAAATTAGCGACAGAAGCCCTCGATGCCCTAGAAAGCCGCGATCGCCTTCCGACCTATGTTCCCCCCGTAAAAGCGAGAATCACGCAACCAACGAGAAGTCGAATTGCGATCAAACAAACTGCCGATGCTCTCGAATTTATGATTCCTTCACGCCTGATTGCCACATTAGAAGCCTATGAAAAGATATTTGTCTTTGCTAAAGTAACTTTTTTTGTGTCATTATTGATGCTTTCTTTTAATAATCTTAGTTTTTTGTTCCTGTGGTTTATTTTTATATTAACCAATTTTGTTGGCTCCCTGATTATTCCTATGGATAAGACTAAGATTATTATAAGAAAAAATGAAGTGACATTACAAATGCCCTCCATTTATGGTTCATCGGAAACAATCCAAAAATCTGCTATCAACAAAATTCGAGTTCATCAAAACAAAGTGATTATTTTTATTAATAAATCTAGTCTTTCTGACGATGAAAAAGCGACGACCCGCAAAACCCAATTAATAACTACCAGCCAAGCTGAAGCAACTTGGTTGGCTCAAGAATTGAGAGCGACTTTGAGATAATTTACCTATTTTCAATTTTTAAAACCTAGACATACCATACTGTCAATATACCCTTTGTAGCAGTGAATACTGAGATTTCGTCGCGGTCTTTGAGAGTTTGCCCACCCACCTACCCCTGTCAAGGTGGGTAACGAGATATAGAGGTTGGGAGTTGCCCTCACCCCCCAACCCCCTCTCCCAATTTGGGGAGAGGGGGAGGAAGTATCTATCATGAGCGTCTGAAACAAGGGTTTTTCGTTTCCATATTCGTCACCTTGACAGGGGTGGCCCACCCACCCCACAACGACGCTATCTCGATACAAGGGTTAAAATAACTAAAGTCCGAGGGACCCCAGACCCAGACAAAAGACAAATTTCCCATTCTGCGATCGCCGATCGTTAACTCAGGCGCGATTTTGCCCTAAACTGTGTAATGGTCTATTTAACGAAAAGTGGAATGGAAATCGGGCAAAAAGTTAAAGTCTATCGCATCAAAGATCGGGTCAATCGTGATGTTGCAGGTACTCTGGGCAAAATCGGTACAATCAAAGACTTCAAAATGACCGATGGTAGTGGCGTTGGCGCAATCGTAGAATTTGACGACCAAAAAGCCACCTGGTTTTTTGAAGATGAACTCAAACCCGTATAGAACTTAACCATGGCTCAACTTTTAACATTTTTAGGTAAAGGCGGTGTTGGCCGCACCACAGTTGCGATCGCGACGGCCAAACAGATGGCAGCCCAAGGCTCTAGGGTCTTGTTTGCCAGTCAGGATGCTTCCCCCGCAGCCGGGGTATTGTTAGGGGTAACTCCGGGCCCGGAGGTGCAAACTATTGGCGCAAACCTCTCAGCCGTCCAGTTACAAGCCGCCCCCCTGCTAGAGCGAGCTTGGGAAGAAGTCAAGCAACTCGAAGCGAAATACTTGCGATCGCCCATCCTTAAAAATGTCTACGGCCAAGAGTTGAGCATTCTGCCGGGAATGGATAAAGCGTTGGCATTATACGCCCTGCGGGAATTTGAAAACAGTGGCGATTATGATGTCATTATCTACGACGGGCAAGGCGATCTAACCACTTTGCGGACTTTTGGGATTCCTGAAACCATGAGTTGGTATATTCGCCGTTTTCGTCAAGTTTTCATTGAATCTGACTTGGGCCGCACGATCGCGCCTTTTGTACAACCCGTGAGTAGTGCGGTTCTTAATATGAGTTGGTCGTTTGATGACTTGACCCAACAACCCACCCAAGAAGCCAACTCGATCTTAGATGAAGGTCGGGCCGCTTTGGCCGATCCTAATCGCGTTGCGGCTTATTTGGTGACGACGAGTGACGAAAGCGCGATCGCGACGGCGAAATACCTCTGGGGCAGCGCTCAACAAGTTAACCTAACCGTAAGTGGTGTAATTTGGAATCAAGGAGAGGTAGACCCAGAAGCGGCGGCCAGTTTTGCCCCTTTAAGCGTCACCGCCCTTCCCACCCGCGAAGGCGACGATTGGCAAGCTTTAATGGATGCTTTACCAAGCTTTCGCCCCGGTAGCAATGTGCCGAAACCTGTAGAATTTGACGTTAATAACAATCAAATCCGGGTATATCTGCCCACATTTAGTAAAAATGAAGTGAAACTCACCCAATACGGCACAGAAATCACCATCGAAGCCGGAGACCAACGGCGAAACATCAACCCTCCCGCCCAATTACGCGGTCGCTCAGTGCGGGGTGCGAAATTTCAAGATGGTTATTTAATCATTTCCTTCTAACAGCATTCGAGAAAGTTTTTTATTGTTCGTAGTAAGGGCTTTAGCCCTTATCTTGGTTGTTAGTTGTTGGTTATTGGTTACTGGTCACTGCCTCAAAAACTGATGACTGATGACTGATAACTGATGACTGAAAAAAGCTGCCCAAAAACCGACAGCAATCGCATTGATGACTGATAACTGTTGACTGATAACTGAAATGACACAAGACCAAGCCAAAACCGGAAAAACACGGCAACTCCTCGGTATGAAAGGGGCTGCTTCTGGCGAAAAGAATATCTGGAAAATTCGCCTGCAACTGATGAAGCCCATCACCTGGATTCCCCTGATTTGGGGGGTTGTGTGTGGTGCGGCTTCTTCGGGGATGTATAGCTGGCAACTCGAAGACATCCTCAAAGCTGCCGCTTGTATGCTGCTTTCAGGGCCGTTGATGGCGGGCTATACCCAAACCCTTAATGACTTCTACGATCGCGATATTGATGCCATTAACGAGCCTTACCGCCCCATTCCTTCCGGGGCAATTTCTGTACCACAAGTAACGGCTCAAATTTTAATCCTGTTGTTTGCTGGCTTTGGCTTGTCTTATCTGCTGGATTTGTGGGCGGGTCACGACTTCCCGATTATGCTGTCTTTGACCCTGTTTGGCGCATTTTTGGCTTATATTTACTCAGCACCGCCTCTAAAGCTGAAAAAAAATGGCTGGTTGGGAAATTATGCCCTGGGTGCGAGTTATATCGCCTTGCCTTGGTGGGCGGGTCATGCTTTGTTTGGGGAGTTAAACGGGACAATTGTCGTTCTGACGCTGTTTTATAGTTTGGCAGGTTTGGGGATTGCGGTGGTCAATGACTTTAAAAGTGTTGAGGGCGATCGCCAACTGGGTTTAAACTCGCTGCCCGTAATGTTTGGGGTGGGGACAGCCGCTTGGATTTGCGTTTTAATGATCGATCTCTTTCAAGCGGGGATTGCCGGGTATCTGATTAGCATCGATCAAAATCTCTACGCGACTATTTTGTTACTACTAATCATTCCCCAGATTACTTTCCAAGATATGTATTTCCTTCGCGCCCCCTTGGAAAATGACGTAAAATACCAAGCCAGCGCTCAACCTTTCTTGGTTTTGGGGATGTTGGTGGCGGGATTAGCGTTGGGTCATGCCGGGATTTAAGCGGGGTTTGGGGAAAATCAGCCGCGATTTGCCAATTAACCAATCATGACATTTTTCCAAAACGACGAACCACTGAACATTACCGGAAACGCCATTATTGAAGCGGTGCGATCGCGCTTTCCGGGTTTAGCCCCCGACCAAATTGCCGTGACTTGGATTGTCTACGATCGCCCGATTATTGCCAATACCGGGGGCGCGATCGCCTTTGAGGAGTTTTGGCAGTATCCCGTCCGGGGCTTTCATTATCGCGGCGTAGAACGCATTTATCCGGCGAGTGTGGTCAAATTATTTTATTGGGTGGCGATTCACGAATGGCTCGACAAAGGCATGATTTCGCCGTCCCTCGAACTCGATCGCGCCTTGCGAGATATGATTGTCGATTCGAGTAACGATGCCACCAGTTTAGTGGTTGATGTCCTCAGTGGCACCACCAGCGGCCCGGAATTGTCCCCTGGGCCGTTTGAAACCTGGAAATATCAACGTAATATCGTCAACCGCTATTATCAATCTCTGCAATGGCCAGAATTAGCCAGCATTAACGTTAATCAAAAAACCTGGGGGGATGGCCCCTATGGTCGCGAACGGGCGTTTGTGGGAGAATTGATGGACAATCGCAATATGCTCACTACTAACGCCGTTGCCCGTTTGTTACACGCTATTGTCGGCGGCGTGGCCGTTTCCAGCGAGCGATCGCAAGCCATGATGAAACTGCTCCAACGGGACTTAAACGCCCCAGAACCGCCCCCAGGCGAAGAAAACCAAGTTCAGGGCTTTTTCGGGTCGGGACTGCCCCCAGAAGCCCGTTTATGGTCAAAAGCGGGCTGGACTTCCCAAGTACGTCACGATGCCGCTTATATCGAGTTGCCCGATTGTTTGCCCTTTTTACTGGTTGCCTTTATCCAAAATCCTGAATACAGCCAAAATCGCGAAATCCTGCCCTTTCTGGCTCAATCCTTCGGAGATGCCATGGCACAAATCAGTTAAGCTGTGAACTGATTTTGATGGCAACAAAGGACAAATGACCAATGACTAAGGACAAATTGACAATTTTTGTTCTCGATCTGCCGAAACTAATACTAAGATTTAGATCAAAAGATACAAAAACTTGTTGAGGAGTGATGTTCAATAAATCCACCTATTCCTATTTCGGGTTAGTTAGTAGCCTTGGAATTGCTGCTTTAGCCGCCTCTCCAGGAACAGCCCAAACCCAAACCAATGTAACGGAAACCGCGATCTCCAGTATCGCGGCCCGTGTCCAACCCGATACCCCAGTCAACGCCCCCGAATCAACGGTAACGACCATTGATGATGAACTGCTGAATGCAGCATCTCGCTTTACCAGTGCGAGTCCTAGTGTTTTACCCCAAACGACTGCACCTGAAGCTGTTTCCTCAGTGGAGTCAAACCCTAACACCTCAAACCAGTCCGCCGAGGTTTTGGTGGCTTATCAAGGCGACACCCCGATTCCTGGTTCTCTCAATACTTCGGTTGATGGCTTATTTGCCCCCACCGATTTTGGTTTAGAACCGACTCAACCGGATATTGCTCAAGCTCCCTTAGCACAGCGACGACGGACTTCTCTCAATCGTCTCACAACCCAATCCTACAGTTACATCGGTTTGGGTGGGAATATTGGCATTTCGGATAACAATAACGAAACGTCCCTCGGTCGCGGTAGTTTTGTGGTGAATGGTAAAGTCGGCATTTCCGAACGGCTTTCGGTGCGTCCGGCGGTGGTGATTAACGATGACGCAACTTTCCTGATTCCGGCAACTTATGATTTTAGGATTCCCACAGAAGACCCGTTGGTGCTGTCTCCTTTCATTCCCTTTGCGGGGGCGGGTTTGATTTTAAGCACTAAAGATGACAATAATGTGGGTTTCTTGCTGTCTGGCGGTGTAGATTACCGTATTTCTCCGAATTGGACGGCGAATGGCAGCCTCAATGTCGGCTTTCTCGATGAAGTGGATGTTGGCATTATTTTAGGGGTGGGTTATACCTTCCCCGGTTTGAATTTCTAATATCCCTTAAAAACCCGGTTTTTCGCATAAACCGGGTTTTATAGCAATTCCAAATCGGTCAGGATAACCTATCTATTCTTAGAAAATAAGCCCCTCTCGGAGTGGGAGAGGGGTTTGGGGTGAGGGCGCACAGCAAAAACGTCCTAACTGTCAGGCTTACTGCTATAAATGTACGGAACTTAATTGGAATGGCTAGAGTTACCAGGGAAAACGCCATTGGTTCGACCTCGACCGGGAAAAATACCATTGGTGTTACCTCTCCCTGGAAACTGGGTCAGCCCTCGATTGCTGCTGCTACGGTGAGTAACACGGCTAGAGGGTGCGTTAACGCTACTATCGGTATTAACAACAGGGCTAGAGGGCATTGAAGGGATGAATCCGGGAGGAGTCAAAACGGAGGAATTTAACTGTACTTCTCCGGTATTTAAGCCGGAACGAATGTCGAAGGAATTGCCGAAAGTAGACGCGATCGCATCGTCGCGACCGGGATTGAGTGTAAACTCAAATTCAACCGTATCAATATTACTATCAGGAAAGTCTGGCGATCGCGATGGTAAACCCACGAAAGCAGCATTGGCTATTGTGGCTTGATTGAGGGGGGGTTGAGCGTCTAAAGCGGTGGCGATTTCGGCTCGTACTGCACTCAGCATCGGGTCGTCGGTTACGGTTTCTGACTGCGTTAAATCCAATCCTGCGGTTAAGTTGCTGGTTTCGTAGAAGGTTTGCAGATCGAAATTATACACCCGTTCGATGCGATCGCCCACAACGGCTGCCATTTGACCGCCTTGTAGCTCTACGCTTTCGGTCGCATCCCCGTTAAACGCCGTAATCCCGGAAGTGGTCAATGCCCCGATTAAGGTTGTGTCGCTGTCGGGAATATAGCGTACAAACAACGCCGAACCGCGAATCCCAACGGCAGCATTAGGGGTGCGAACGCTAGTTCCCCCATTTCCCGGTTGCACTAATAATAACAGCGTCCCATTGGCTAAATCTACAGAGCGCAGACGAGGAGCAAAGCGAAACACGGTTTGCTCTCCCAAACGAGCCAAAGAGTTATCGTTAAACCGTAAATCTGCTGTTGACCCGGTTGCGGTGGCTAAACTGTCCCCCGGACGCAGATTGTCTGAAGTTCTGGCATTTCTGGGGCTTTGGTTTTGGGGAATCAATCGCACCCGATTTCGGACTGCCGCCACTCTCGCCTGAGTGAGTGTCGTTTGTGACCAGGCTGTAGGCGATAGTACGAGGATCGGTAAGGGGGCGAACAGTAAAGCGGTAATCACAGTAAGTTGGCGAAACATAGGGAATCCTCCCAAATATCAAGTCTTTCAAAAGAAAGCGATCGCGGTTTAATTTTTTCGCTTTAAGTAAAAAAATATACTAACTTTTGATGCTAATTTCAGTATGACTCGATTCTGAGTAAATCGCCAACTTTCTACCCCTATTTATTAAGTTTAATCAAGAGAATTTTCGCGTTGAGCTTGCTCATAAATCAAACGCTGCACCTTCGCAATCGTGCGATTTAACTCATAGGTGCGTTGCCGACTATTCTTTAAAAACGCTTGTTGTTCCTGCTCAATCATGGCCACATCTTGCTCGACTAAACCATCCAATAACTTTTGCGCCGAACCAAACAAACTATCCTTGACAAAACGGCGAAATACCACCGGAAGTTTATGCAACCGCCAAAAGGCATTTAAGGACGTAAAGTGAATTAAATAAGCTTTGGTTTGAGTTTCACTAATTGGGCAAAATAAACAATAAATTTTAAAATCTTGCCCCAAACTCGAAACCCAATGAGGATAAACATAACTCACATCCAAGGGTTCGGGATGCAGTCGCCGTAACGCCGGAAAAAACAGTTGAGAAATTGACCAAATCTTATCAATACGATAATAGCTTTGAGCTTCGTAATGGGCATCTACCCTGGCTTCTTGGGTTTCAATATTCAATAAGCTTGCCGAAGCCCAAGCTTGATAATTATCATGTAAATGGCCGTGGTGCATATCCATCAAATTTTCAATTAAATAGGAATAATGCCCCGGACAATCAATCACTGAAACCGTCGCAATATAATTGAGATGATCCCATTCCGGAACCCCCAGAGGCTCAACTAAATCTGCATCTTCTTCCCCTGGAAATAACCACACAAACCCATCTAATTCTCGTACCGGATAGCGGCGAATTTGACAGTTGGGTAACTTCTGGTTTTCTGCTAAATAAGGAACTGCCGTACAACGGCCCATTTCGTTGAATTGCCAGCCGTGATACGCACATTCTAGTTGACCCCCAACCACTTGACCTTCGCTTAATTTAACCAAGCGATGAGGACAGACATCTTCTAAAGCTTGAATCGTTCCGGTTGCGTCGCGATACAAGACAATTTCTTGTTTCCACAACGTCACTCCAATCGGTTTATCCGTCACTTCGGTACTACGAGCCACGACATACCAATAATTGGGGTTAATGCCACGGGTACGAATATCGGCTATTTTGTAAGCTTGGGTTTGCATCTTAAAACCGCTTCTGAAAAGGTGTTTGAGTTCAATTTCGCTCTAGTTTAACTAGCACAAATATACAGAAATAGCAAGGGAATCGGCGCGATCGCGACGGGTACAAAAGCAATTGACCCCAGAAAAAGCGATACAATCAAAAACTACAGATTCAATCTAGAATTGCCACGATCGAGAATTATGGGTAACAAACCTCCCTTTTCATCGAGTTGAAAAGAAAAATCTTCCTAATTTCAAGCTACCGACTTGGCTGCGGTAGCCACTGATAACTCTCGGTGAAACTTAAATTCGCTTTTTGAGAAACCGAAACCCAGATATATTCTGGCGTTTAGCCTTTTTAGAGAATCTGCCATCTAGGCCAAAGTTTCTGACTCCCTTTCTGGGGTAAAATCCCACCTCCCCCCCGATTGCCGATTGCCGATTGCCCACTGCCCCTTATAAGCTGATAACTGAAATGACCACCATCGACGAAGGTTATATTAAATACACCTGTGATTGGCAAAAAGCCCCACCCCCTGTAGCAGATTACCTGACTCACCTCAATCATTGGCGAGATAAACTGTATCAACTCGGCCTCATCGGCGTTTATGACAACGGTATTGGCTTTGGTAACATCAGCATTCGCGACACCAACCCCCAGCAGTTCATTGTGTCGGGAACCCAAACCGGAGGACTGCCAAAGCTTACTCCGGCTCATTATGTCACGGTGACTGACTTTGACCTCGATCGCAACGCTCTAACTTGCCAAGGAGCGATTAAAGCCTCCTCAGAATCCCTCACCCACGCCGCAGCTTATCAAGCGAATCCCCAGATCAATGCTGTGGTTCACGTCCATCACCGCCCACTCTGGGAGCGTCTCATGGACAAAGTACCCACTACATCCCGCGATTGTGCTTATGGTACGCCAGAAATGGCTCGCGAGATTAGCCGGATTTGCCAAGATATCACCACTTCCCCGAAAATTTTGGTAATGAGCGGCCACGACGAAGGAATTATCGCGTTTGGCCGCGATTTAGATGAAGCTGGAATGGTTTTGATGGCTTTTTTTGAAGACGAAACCCAAAGCCATTAATCGTGATGTAGGGGAATGCGAATAATAAACTCTGTGCTTTCATCGGGGACAGAATGACACTGTAGCGTCCCTTGGTGACGTTCGACGACGATTTGATAGCTGATGGATAAACCTAAGCCCGTTCCTTTGCCAACAGGTTTGGTGGTAAAGAAGGGGTCAAAGAGATTTTGCCGCGCTTTTTCAGGGATACCGGGGCCATTATCCCGAATGCGAACGATGATGTAGCGGTCGTCTTCGATTTCGGTACGAATGCGGATTTGGGGTTTTTGGGGCTTGGCTTTTTGGCCGACTCCAAATTCTTCGAGGGCATCAATGGCATTAACCAGAATGTTCATAAAGACTTGATTGAGTTGGCCGGGGTAACATTCAACTTTACGGGGAATGTCGTACTCTTTGATCACTTCGATTTCGACCGGGCTATGTTTGGGCTTGAGGCGATGTTGCAGAATTAAGAGGGTGCTGTCTATCCCTTCTCGCAGATATACGGGTTTGGCTTCGGCTTCGTCGAGGCGGGAAAAACTACGCAGGCTGAGGACAATTTGTTGGATGCGTTGGGTTCCGAGTTTCATTGACCCAATTAACTGGGGTAAGTCTTCTCGAATAAAGTCGAGTTCAATCCTTTCGGCTTCGGCGGTGATTTCGGGGACGGGTTGGGGATAGTGTTTTTCGTAGCTTTGGATCATTCCGAGTAGGTCGTTGACGTAGCTACAGGCGTAGTTGAGATTACCGCTAATAAAGTTGAGGGGATTGTTGATTTCGTGGGCTACTCCGGCGACCAGTTGACCTAAGCTTGACATTTTTTCCACTTGGCATAGTTGCAGTTGGGTGTTTTGCAGTTCGGCGATGGTGTCTTGGAGTTGTTGGGCTTGGGCTTGGGCGGCGGCGGTGGCGGTACAGCTTTGTTGATAAAGAAAGGCTTGTTGTAAGTCGATGATGAGTTCTTGGCTTTCTTTTTCTTGTTGGTACTGACTAACTACGGAGTCGAAGCCTGCGAGTAATTCACCGTCGGCGGCGTTGAGGAGGTGTTCGAGATGGGGGTTGTCGGCGGTGGGGTGGGCAATATCGGCAAAGATGCGGGCGGCTTTGATAAAGTTGCGGACTTGTTGATTGAGGTTAACGGGGGGGTTGTAATACAGGGCTTTGACTTCTGCCGAGGGATAACCGGGAAGTTTGAGGTCGGGGTCGCCGTAAACTAAGCCGTTGTGGGCGGTTTCCATTAAGGCGACGGTGTTTAGGAGGTTTTGGCGGATTTTTTGCGATCGCGGATTGTGAGAACTGTGGGCAAGTTGGAGGGCGTAGAGGGCGACTTTTTGGCAGAGGGTGCGCTGACGGCCACTGATGTTGATAACGGCGGTGCTAACTTCGCGCAGGTTGGTAATGCGTTCGAGGTCGCAGTGGTCGAAAAACACCAGGATGGGCAGCAGATAGAGGTAGATTTTGTTAAAGGTGGATTTGGTGAAGACGGGAGGGAGGGAACAAGAAAAGCTGGCAACTTTGAGGGACTCGGTGCAGTTGATGGTCATCATCTAAAAAGCTCAAATCAGTGATATTAATATTTTTAAAGAAAGAATAAGCGGTATTTATTAAAGTAAAGCGATGTAAATTAGCTTATCATTATAGTTGTTCGCGACAAAATAAGCAAATATTAAAAATAATGGGGATCGAGATAATCCGACAAAAACACTACGATTGTGGCAACAATCTTTATTAGTTTGAATGTAAAGTTAAGTTCACTTTTTATTTTTTCGGAAGGATTTTAGGTAGTCTCGAATAGATTAATGTATAGAGATGTCCCAAGCTCATCGAGTCAGAGATGAACCGATGTCATCTCAGTAAGCTTATTTTCGGGCGCGATCGCGCTTCAGGGGGAAAAAAAGTGAATCGTAATATCTCGTAGAATTATGTGTTTATTGATACACTCATTTTCAAAATACGGTCAAAAAAACGAAGCAGAACCGTTGAGGGTTCGATGACCTCAAATGAACGGTTATGAATCACTGACAAATTTTGATACATTAAGCAGTGAATTGGTATTTTTTTAGATTGAGTTTATTTGAGTTTGGCTGAGAAACTTAAGAATTTTCCAAAATAAACATAAGTTAATTGTTTACGATTTTTTAAGTGCTTTTGAGGAATAGAGAGGAGTTTTTTGCGAATTATGGCTGCTTTTTTTGAGATGAAAAAGCATAATTTCGGCAATCAAAATGCTATTCTCAATGGGGGTTAGCCGCCTCAGAAAAAATAAATTAAAACTATTTTTAGATTTTGAGAATGCCAAACGGCTCTAAATCTTGTAATTTGGGAGTTCATGCCCCCAAGTTAAAGGCGCGATGGTGTCATAATCTGACCCGGAAATCGAGGGGCTGTTGAGAAAACTCTGTTGTTTATGGCAGTGTGCCAAATTTTATGAAAATCCTGCGATTTTGGTTACTCACAACGGCTCAATTGGTTGTTTCTGCTTTAATTATCGGTTATGTTCTGGCGATCGCCCTAGCAACCTAAGCGCACTTCCACTCCCTGGGGCGCGATCGCGAGGACTTGGGCTTGGGCAACCACATCAACGGTTCCCCAAGCCTTCGTCATGGCTTGAGCCACCGTTTCTGCCTGTTCTGGGGCGCTTAAAGCCAGGAGAGTGGGGCCTGCCCCACTAATGACTAAACCGTAAGCTCCTGCGGCTTTAGCGGCAGTTTGGACAGCTTCGTATCCCTGAATCAATTTTTGGCGATAGGGTTGATGGATTTTGTCATCGAGGGCGGCGGTTAGCCAGTCGGGGTTGGCGGTTTCTAAACCCCGCAATAACAGCCCCAAACGGGAAATATTGAAGATCGCATCCCCCCGATCGATTTGCGAAGGAAGAACCGCCCTAGCCGCTTCGGTAGACAGTTCAAAGTCGGGAATCGCGATCGCCGGAACGACATTTTCCGCCCAAGGAATGGGGCAGAAGTGCCATTGAGAGTCTGTCTTGACGGAAAGCTGGCAATTGCCGAGAAAGGCGGGAACCACGTTATCGGGATGGCCTTCGAGGGCGATCGCGAGGTCTAAAACCTCTGCATCAGATAGGGGTTTTCCCGCCATTTCATTCGCCCCCACAAAACCGCCAATAATCGCAGTTGCCGAACTTCCCAAGCCGCGAGACAAGGGAACACCGAGTTCAATTTCAACGTGAACGGGGGGTGTTTTCTGCTGAATCTGCTCGTAAAACCGCACAAATGCCTGATAAAGTAAGTTATCTTCCCCCACACTCACTCCTGCGGCTTCTGTCCCCACGACATTAATTTTAGTCGTGTCGGCGGCTTGGAAATGAAAGCGGTTATACAGGGTAAGGGCTGCGCCAATACAATCAAAACCTGCGCCTAAGTTGGCGGTGGTAGCAGGGACGGTAACGGTAACAGAATCAGGCATTTTGGTTGGTTATTGGTTGTTGGTTGTTGGTTGTTGGTTATTGGTTATTGGTTGTTGGTTATTGGTTATTGGTTATTGGTTGTTAGCAAAATCCCCTAATTGGTAATTGATAATTGATCATTGATCTGATGCCCTTACCAAGGACAAAAGACCAATGACCAATGACGATCTGATGCCCTTACCAAGGACAAAAGACCAATGACCAATGACGATCTGATGCCCTTACCAAGGACAAAAGACCAATGACCAATGACTATTTCACCGATGCGATCGCGTCTTTGGTCATCGCTGCGATCGCGGTGTCGGTCGCTTTGGGCAGTTGATAATATTGCCCCCCGGCTTGTTTAGCCAACTCCTTGCCGAAGCCAGTAGATACAAACTTACGTTCGGTGTCGATAATCAGTAGCTTAAAGCCCGTTGTCCGTACTTTCGCCGCAATATCAATCAATTCCCCTTTAATATCCGGTTTTTCCCCTTCGGGTAGGGGTTCACCGAGCGATCGCGCCAAGGGAATATTACCGCGACCATCGGTAATCGCCACAATCACCACTTGACCAATATCCCCGGACATCTGGGCATTCATCCCCACATGAACCGCCTGGGTCAAACCGTGGGCCAACGGCGACCCACCGCCACAGGGCAGTCGTTCCAAGCGATTGCGGGCCATGGAAATCGAACGAGTGGGAGGCAGTAAAACGTCCGCTTGTTCTCCTCGGAAGGGAATTAAGGCTACTTCGTCGCGGTTTTCGTAAGCTTCCGTCAGAAGGCGCATCACCGCCCCTTTCGCTGACTGCATCCGATTCAACGCCATCGACCCCGAAGCATCCACCACAAAGACAATCAACGCCCCGGCTTTGCGGGCCATGCGTTTCGCCCGGAGGTCGCTTTGTTCGACAATCACCTTGCGATTGGGATAGCGTTCCCGGCGGGATTTTTGGTAAGGGGCCGCAGCCCGGAGAGTCGCATCTACCGCCACGCGACGCACTTTCCCTTTTGGTAACATCGGTTTAACATAGCGACCGCGATCGTCAGAGAAAATAATGCTACGACTGCCGGAATTTCCCTGCTTTTGTGCTGTTTGCGCGAAATACAAGACACTAGGGTCGAGAATCACCCCTTCGGAGTCGAATACAAATTCTTCGGGGACGCTGGGGGGTTCTTGTTCTTGTTCCGGTTCTTCTTCTTGCTCTTCTGGTTCTTCTTCCTCGTTTTGGTCGGGTTCGTCTTCGTCTTGGGGTTGTTCGTCTTGAGGCGGCGGTGGTGGCGGTGGGGGTTCTTGTTCGTCGGGGGGCGGTTCTTGGACGACGGTAGAACGGGGAATAATCGTTAATTCCACCGCCCGACGCAAGTCGTCTGGGTTGACCTGTTCGCGACCATCTAAAGCGGCGGCGGCTTTGGCTACACGCAAGGCATAGAGTTCGGCGCGATGTCCTTGGACTACGCCCCTGACGGCTTCTTCGACCAGGTAAAGGATTTGATCTTCGCTGATGGTAACTTCTTTGAGGTATTCTCGCGCCAGCAGGATATCGGTTTTGATGCTGTCGCTGTCGCCGTCGTATTGTTCGATGAAGTTTTGGGGGGAGGTGGTGTACGCGATCGCCTGTTCTACTGCGGCTACTCGTTGATCTAAGGCCAGTACGCCGTCGGCAGAGAGGGTAATGGCAATGCGGTCTAACAAGTGTTCTCGCAGCGGCCCTTCTTCGGGGTTGTAGGTGGCAATCAGCAAGGGTTTACAGGGATGTTCGATGCTGATGCCTTCTCGTTCGACCCGGTTGCGACCATCGGTAAGGACGGAAAGGAGTTGGTTGGCGATTTGGTCGTCGAGGAGGTTGATTTCATCGATATACAAAACGCCGCGATGGGCTTGGGCTAACAGTCCCGGTTGAAATACGGGTTCTCCTTGCTGTACCGATTTTTCTACATCCACCGACCCCACTAAACGGTCTTCGGTGGCGTTGAGGGGGATTTGTACAAAGGGGGCGCGAACAATCTCGGTTTCGAGGCTTTCGGGTTCTACGCCGAGTCTCGCTGCGGCTTCTGCGGGGGATTCGTTGCAGTAGGAATCTTTGACGATTTCGATGGGGGGTAAGAGGGCGTGAATGGCGCGGGCCATCACGGATTTGGCGGTTCCTCTCCGTCCCGCGATCGCGACTCCTCCCAAGCCGGGATCGACGGCAACTAGCAGCAAGGCTAGTTTAATCGCTTCTTGACCGACAACGGCAGTCAGGGGAAAGGTTAGGTTTGCAGGTTGGCTTAACGTGGGCATTCTTAAAGGTTTGATGTCTTAGGGATTGCGATTTATTAGAGACGCAACTTCCTATTTTAGAATGCCGCGAGAATCAAACAAGCTAGTTTTTTGACTTTGGGCAGATATCTTGGGATTGATCGATTCGATGCCGGCCTTCAATACCAATACCAGTATTGATAAACGCTTCAATACCGCTTGTTCAAAGCCATGCAGATTACTTGAATATTTTTTGTATCTTTTGCTGCTAAACAAAAAAGAAGCTAATGTTATTCATAGTTTGCATAATTTAGATGCGTTTTAAGAATAAACTGTCTCAAACTGTTTCAAGAACTACATTTTCCTTAATTTTTGCGCGTTACTATTCACGAAAGTTTGCAATAAAACGTAGCAAAAGCATCGTCAGACCTTCTCGACTAATCGAAATCTGACACACAAGTTTCATTAGTACTGAAAAGGAAATACTCAATAAGGAGAAATACAATAGTGGACTACACTGCACCTGCCGACTTAATGTTTACTGCTGTCAAAGCTAGTGAAACAAAAGCTAGACTCAAAATCAAAGACTTACTGATTCGTGGTTTTTATTCTGGCCTAGCCCTAGGGGTCGCCACAGCCCTAGCGGTTACCATTTCCGTTCAATCGGGCATTCCCTTCCTTGGTGCGGTTTTGTTCCCCTGGGGGTTTGTTTCTATCGTTATCTTTGGCATGGAGTTGGTAACAGGTAACTTTGCCTTGTTCTGTGCTGGCCTGCTTGCTGGTCGTGTCAACTGGAATCGTACTCTTAGGAACTGGATGTGGGTCTATGCGGGCAACTTCCTGGGCTGTCTGATGGCAGCACTGCTGATGAGTTATTCCCTCACGAATGCCGGTACCATTGAACCTAACGATGTTGGTGAAAAGCTCATGGCCATCGCCATGGCCAAGTCCGTTGCTGTCAAAGAGATGGGACTAAACGGCTTCATACTGTTCATTGTGCGGGGTATTGTCTGTAACTTCCTCGTCTGCATGGCAGTCATGTTTGGTATGGTCAGCAAATCTGTTCCTGGTAAGGTGCTTGCCTGCTGGTGGCCGATTATGGCATTTGTGGCCCTGGGTATGGAACACATTGTTGTGAATATGTTTTTCCTCCTCGTCGGTAAGGCGCTAGGGGCCCCTATCTCCGGCATGGACATAGTGTTCTGGGATTTCCTACCTGTTACTATCGGCAACATCATCGGCGGTGGCTTCTTTATCGGTAGCCTGTTCTATTTCACCCACGGCTCTCAGGTGAAAGCCAAATTAGCTGTCGAGGCTTCCCTAGACCATAGCGATCAGCCTGCTACCTCTATTCGCTAAACTTTTAGCAGTGTTTTTAAAGGGGATGCTGACAAAAGCTATTAATGCGGTTAAGTTTGATCGTGTATTCTTGGCGATCGCACTTCATCCGCATCCATGTTTGGATCTTGACATCCTCCCCGCCCTAAAAGGGACGGGGATTCCTAGCAGCCAAACAACCTAAGTTGTTCGTACTTTAGATGGGTTGACAGTTCACCGCAAACAGCCTCAATTGAGGTCTTACACTCACTCCCTGCCCATTTAGCGTCGTGAGTATGCCCTACTGATCCGTTTTTTATGTTTTTAGCCGCGTTGCTATCCCGGTCGATAGTTTCACCACAATTCAAACAGACTAACTCTCGTACCGAAAGGTCGAGTTTGCCCCATTTAAACCCACAATCCGCGCAATATTGCGAAGTCGGTTGCCAACGGCTAATAACTTGCAACTCACGACTGAATTTTTGAGCTTTCGCTTCGCACATCGTCCGAAACTCTCGCCACCCTGCCTGAGAGATTGCCCGTGACAGCTTCCGATTCTTGACCATTCCCGACACATTTAGGTCTTCTAAGGCAATCAATTGGTTATCTTGAATCACCTTAGTTGATAGTTTGTGCAGAAAGTTTTGACGGGTATCGCGAATCTTGGCTTGTAGTTTAGCAATCCTCAAACGAATACGCTCTCGACGATGCGACCCTTTCTGACGACGAGTTAACTGGCGTTGTGCCTTTCTGATTTTGCGGTCTAATTTTGAGTAATCGGGACTATCAA
>KB904821.1:3977794-4309886 GCA_000380225.1 filamentous cyanobacterium ESFC-1 | reverse complement strand
AATCAATACCAATAGCAGGATTTTTAGGGGGTTTAACTTCCGGTTCGACTTCCACCACAAAACTCAAGAAATAACGTCCGGCACAGTCTTTGATAACCGTAACGGACGTAGGATTAGGGGGTAGGGGTCGCGACCATTTCACCTTGAGATTGCCAATCTTAGCCAAGTAGACTTTATTTCGCTTAATTGAGAATCCCCCTTGACGAAATCGTGCCGTTTGGCGGTTGTGCTTTTTCTTGAATTTGGGACGACTAACTGATTGACCTTGGCGCTCCCCCTTTAGGGATTTGAAGAAGTTGTTAAAGGCAACTCCTAAGTCTCTGATAGCTTGCTGCAATGGAATATTAGACACCTCGGACAACCATTGTCGTTCCTCGGTTAGTTTAGCTTGGGTGATGCAGACTTTCTGAAGGTCGCCATTTTTGGGCAGTTTCTCTGATTGTCGGCACAAGGCAAGGGCATCGTTCCAAACAACCCGACAACAACCAAACAGTTTTGCTAATCGGATTTGTTGGTATTGATTTGGGTATATCCGGTAACGATATCGCGCTTTCACAATTGAGTGGTATGATATTGCTATCATTCTAACAAAGAAATAATATTAATGAAACAATTTGCAGCAAGATTATCAGATGCAGAATATGAAGGACTTGCAAGACTTGGAGAAACTCAAGAACGCTCTATGAATGCTTTGTTGAGAGAGGCTGTTCGCCAATATCTTGAACGACAACAAGAAAGCCGCCCTCCACTTCGTTAAAGGGCGGGGAACCTGTATCCCATTATTTTCGGTCAAATGTTCCCATTGCGATCGCCAAAATCGCCTTCCAAAATACTATCAAGGCAACCCAATTTGCGATCAATGTAAGTTACCATTATTTAGTTAAATCATTATTCTTGGGCGGGGAAACCCCGCCCCTACGCGCCTACTGATTAAGACACTTCTGCGGTTACAAATTCCTCGGATAGAGTTGGGGTAGAGTCGGCATGAGTTGAAATGGCCGCTTGGACAAAGCCTCGGAATAGAGGATGGGGTTGGTTGGGACGAGAACGGAATTCGGGGTGGAATTGGGTGGCGATAAAGAAGGGATGGTCGGGATATTCGATGATTTCGACTAAGCGACCGTCGGGGGATGTACCGCTAATCATATAGCCGGTTTCGAGGAAAAGGTTGCGGAAGGCGTTGTTAAATTCGTAGCGGTGACGGTGACGTTCGTAAACCACTTCTTGTCCATAGATGCGATGGGCTAGGGTGTCGGGGGTGAGACGACAGGGATACAGACCTAATCGCATTGTACCGCCCAAATCGACGACATCTTGCTGTTCGGGGAGGAGGTTGATGACGGGGTTGGGGGTTTCGGGGTCAAATTCGGCACTATTGGCGTTATCGAGGGTGGCAACGTTGCGGGCCCAGTCGATGATGGAGCATTGCATTCCTAAGCATAAACCGAGGAAGGGGATTTTGCGATCGCGAGCATAAGCAATGGCATGAACTTTCCCGTCTACCCCACGAATACCAAAGCCCCCAGGAACGACAATACCGCTAACGCCGTTGAGGTGGGTGTCGGGGCCGTCGTTTTCGATATCTTCGGCACTTACCCAGCGTAGCTTGACATCGCTATCGACGGCAATCCCGGCGTGTCGCAAGGCTTCGACGACGGAGAGGTAAGCGTCGCTGAGTTGAACGTATTTCCCAACCAAGGCGATTTCGAGTTCGCGGGAGGGGGCTTTCATCCGTTCGACGAGGGTTTGCCAATGGCTTAATTCTGGTGGACGTTGTTGGAGGTTGAGGAGGGAGAGGCTTTGGGTGGCCAGACCTTCGGCTTCGAGAATGAGGGGGACTTCGTAGATACTGCTGGCATCTACGGCGGTAATCACGGATTCTACGGGAACGTCACAAAATTCTGATATTTTTTCTTTTATACCCGGTTCGAGGGGGCGATCGCAACGACAGATTAACATATCTGGTTGAATCCCCAGCGATCGCAATTCTTTGACAGAATGTTGGGTAGGCTTGGTTTTCATTTCCCCGGCTGAGGGAATCCAGGGAATGAGGGTAACGTGCATAAAGAGGACGTTGTTGCGACCCACATCTTTGCGAAAGCGACGGATGGCTTCGAGGAAGGGTTGAGATTCAATATCCCCGACGGTTCCGCCAATTTCGACGATAACGACATCAGAATGGGTGTTTTTCCCCACTCTTTTCACCCGTTCTTGGATTTCGTTGGTAATATGGGGAATAACTTGGACGGTTCCCCCTTGATAATCGCCGCGTCTTTCTTTGTTGAGGACGGCTTGATAGATTGAACCTTGGGTGACGCTGTTGAGACGGGACATGGAGGTGTCAGTAAAGCGTTCGTAATGACCGAGGTCGAGGTCGGTTTCGGCCCCGTCTTCGGTGACAAAGACTTCCCCATGTTGAAAGGGACTCATGGTACCGGGGTCAACGTTAATATAGGGGTCGAGTTTGAGAATGGAAACCGAGTAATCGCGAGATTTGAGTAAGCGTCCCAAACTGGCTGCAACGATGCCTTTGCCAATACTGGAAACGACACCACCGGTTACAAATACAAATTTAGTCATAATAATATAATGTTGCGCGTCCCGTGAACTTTTCCCCGTTTATTGTGCCACATTTGCTGTATTTTTTCGGGCAAGAATTTTTTGGTATTCTTGGCAGGTTTGAGTCGCGATCGCGTCCCAACTATAATGATTTTGGGTATAAGTTTGGGCGTTTTGACCTTTAATTTGCCATTGTTCTGGGTCTTGTAATGCAGACTTGAGGGTATTTGTCAATGCTTCAACGTCGCAAGTTGTGACCCAACCCGCATCCCCTGCTTTCACATTGGGCCAAATATGCACTTGGTCGGAAATCACGACCGCAGTCCCCGCGGCCATGGCTTCAGCGACGGCTATGCCGAAGTTTTCGTAATAAGACGGGAGTACAAATAAGTCTGCGTCTTGTAACAAGCCAACTTTGTCTGCACCGCCAATAAATCCGGTAATGGTGGTACGCTGGTGCAGAGGAGATTGGGCAATGATCTCGCGAATTTGCTTTTCGTAATCCGGGTCTTGAGGATTGGCCCCGGCTAAGGCAAAATGAAAATCAATGCCTTGCTCGATAAGCGCTTCTAAGGCAGGGAAAAGTAGATTTAGACCTTTTTTGGGTTCGATGCGGGATAAGAAGACGATAAGGGGCTTTTGGGGTGGAATCTGCCAATGTTCGCGAGCCGTTCCTATTGCCGGAAAGGGGTGGGGCAGGGAAACGCCCAACGGCACAATCATATCCTGGGTTTCTGCGCCGAAACGGTGGGATATTTTGGCTTCTTGGGGGCTGGTGAAGTGAATTGCGGCGGCTTTAGCGATATTCTCTTTTTCCCAAAGTTTTGCGTAGATTTGCTTGAGATAGCGTTTTTTGCGTAAATCGGCGGGGTCGAGAGTGCCGAGGGGTCGTAGAATGTAGGGGAGAGAGTGCGATCGCGCTACCCTAGCGGCTGCTGTACTCACAGGAGAGAATAAAGCGTGGATGTGTGCAATGTCGTAGTTTGCAGCGTTTTTCCCTAACCAGCGCAACAAGTCGAGGGAAAATTTGTAGCGACGAAACGGGGAACAAGGAAAATAAATGACCGTATAGCCGTCTTGTTGGATGGGGGTTTCGAGGGGAACATCTAAAGGCGGTTGTCCCACATCGCCGTTAGAATTGGTGGTTAAAATGGTAACATCAACGCCCTGTTTTGCCAAAGCCCCAGACAGTCCTTTCACCATCTGACTGGGGCCGCCATATACTAAAGAAATTGATGGGATAATTTGTAGGATTCGCATTTTTTGTTGTTGGTTGTTCGTTGTTGGTTGTTTGTTATTTGCCATACTATAAATCAATAACAAAAACCAGTGGACTCTCGAAAAAACGTTATCCTTGGATACTATTTAGAAAGTTGAGTAGGTATAGAAATGATAAATTCTGTGCCTTGTCCCACTTGAGAAACACAGCGCAATTGACCTTTATGTTTTTCAGCGATAATGCGATAGCTGATTGATAATCCTAATCCTGTGCCTTTTCCGATGGGTTTGGTGGTAAAGAAGGGGTCAAATAAACGGGTTTTGGCTTCTTCGGGAATACCGGGGCCATTATCTTTAATTTTAATCACAACTTGGCCGTTGCGCGATCGCGTAGTTTGAACCCAGATTTTTAAATCTTTTTGCTTATCTGCGACTTCTTCTAATGCGTCAATAGCATTAACCAAAAGATTCATAAAAACTTGATTCAGTTGTCCAGCATAACATTCAATGTCTGGTAAATCGCTGTATTCCGTAATAACTTGAATTTCTCGACGTTGGGAAGTGGCTTTTAGACGCGATTGCAAAATCATCAAAGTGCTATCAATTCCGGTATGAATATCAACCTCTTTAACCGTAGCTTCATCGAGACGGGAAAAGATACGCAAAGACATCACAATGCTATTAATTCGTTGTGTCCCCACGCGCATTGATTCTAGTAAACGGGGTAAATCTGTTTTGATGTAGTCTAAGTCATATTCTGCCACCCGTTGTTCTATTTCTGGCGTGATGATGCCTTGTTTTTGGTATAGTTCTACAATCGTAAATAAAACATCAACGTATTCTAAAGCATATTCAAGATTACCGTGGATAAAGTTAACCGGATTGTTGATTTCGTGGGCTACTCCTGCAACTAATTGTCCCAAACTTGACATTTTTTCAGTTTGAATGAGTTGCAGTTGTGTTTCTTGTAACTGTTTGAGAGTTTGACGTAATTCTTGGGCTTGGGCTTCAGCCGTTGTTGCTGTTACTTGTAGTTCTTGAGTTCGTTCTGCTACACTTTTAACCAGCCAATTAAACGATTGAGATAATGTCCCAATTTCGTCTTCTGTAGTAACAGGAACACGCAATTTAAAATTAGATTCTTGAGCAGCTTTTTGAGCGATAGAATTGAGGTGAATCAAAGGTTTTGTAATTGACTTTGTTGTTTGTAGCGCGATGATTCCGGCAATAATAACGGCGATTGAAGCACTCAAAACAATAACGAGTTTTTCAATACCTTGAGCATTTTCTAATTCAATTTCGGCTTGACGAGATTGATTTTGAGCAATGGCAACAATATCATTTAAGGTTTCGATAGATTTTTGCGTGGTTAGTAAACTATCGATTTCATTGTTTTGGAGTTGTTGCGCTATTTCTGGATTATTCAGGTAGAATTCCTGAAATTGCTCAAGCTGATTAATCACATTGAGGAGCAAAGCATCAATTTCTGAAAAATCGCTGGCTGTCCAAGCAGGATTGCGATTAAAAAAGTTATTAATTTGCGTTCGGAGAGATTTGATTTCTGCTAAACTTTGCTGAAATTGCTGTATATTCTCTGGTTGAGAAGTAGACTCATCTTGAAAAATAGTAGCCCGTAGACCATAATATTGCGATCGCTCAATTTCGGCTTTTAATTCAACGAGTAATTGGGCTTGAATATTAGCATCTGCCAGTTGTTTCACCCCTTGACCTTGGTAATAATCAGCCACGACTAGACCTAACATCGAACCGAAAAAACCAATTCCTAAAGCTAAACTATAACCAAAGCCAATTTTATTCTGAATCCGCCAACGACGGTAACGCATAAGTCGATCGGTTTGAGTGCTGCGTAAAATGACCATAAACTCTCTCGGGCAGTGTCAGTAAGATTAAGTAAATTCAGGTAGGTCAACTGCCTCAAACAAACTTAGCAAAATTTATTTCAGTAAATACAACACCTTATAAAGAAAAAAGGGGGCTTGTTTAAGTATATTCACTAAGTTATTAACCGCGATCGCGTCCTGCATCAGGACAAAATTACCCTTCTTCTTGCTCATACCATAGAGTTTTCACGGTTATGCACTCGGTTGATAAATTTTACCGGGACTGCGATCGGGATTTATTTCAATCACTAAATCCACTACATCGGGGTTTTGTAGTAAAGGTGGGAGAAATAACTCAGGGTGGAGGGCTTTCCAAAAATATTCAACGAATTGCTCAATTTCGCTGTCGCTCATGCCGCTTTTCCTCTGGTTTCTCATTTTTTGTTCGGCTTCTTTGCGCCATTGCTGACAAGAGCGATAATCCACGGGATTTAGCACGATTAAGCGGTCAAGACGCTGCCAAAGGGGTAGGGTTTTCAGGCGTTTGTTGCAGTCTAGGGCGAATTTCCGGTCGTCTGGGGTGACGATGGGGCAAGGGGGATGGGTAAATGCTGACTCGGTTAACGGTTGCACCCCCACACACCAGCCCTCAAAGAATATTATATCCCCTGGCGTTACAGGGACTGGCTCGACGCGATCGCCTGCGCCATTGTGCCAGGATTTGTCAAAGCGAGGGATGAGAATTTCAGGCTTGGAGGGCGATCGCAACTCGTCGAGTACCCGAATCCCCTCAGCGAGATCGTGAGTCCCTGGCGGCCCCCGCCAAAGTAAGCGAGAATCTTGCTGTTGCAGGGTTTGACGGGCTTTGTAGCTGAGATACAAGTCATCAAGAGAAATCGCGATCGCGCGATCGCCCAAATGTTGTAATATTATTTGTAATAGAAAAGATATTGTGGTCTTTCCCGTACCTTGTCCCCCTAGTAGCCCCTGAATCAACGGTTTTCCGTGGTTTGACCTCGCTTCGTGTAGCTGCATCGCCAGGGGCAACCACAACTGCCACGCCAATTTATAAACGGTTTTAAAATCCGTTAAACCCCTTGCCAAACAAGCCTTTTCAACATCTTGAATGCTGGCTTGAAATAATCGCGATCGCGCCTCTATTTTCGCCAATCCTGTATCATTCGTAATGCCAAAAGCTGGCGCTTGCTTGGGCTGTTTTAACGCTTGTTGGAGGCAAAATTGTAACTCCTCAGACTGGGGAGCATTACCCCTGCGCCAAGATTGTAAAATAGTTGTAACTGACATAAATTAGTTGACAGCTTTGCCGGGGGAAAGTTGCAACTGCAACATTCGTCAATTCCCTAGAGTATTGTAACCTTATCGTAATTCCCAATAAAAATTATAAGCCCTTATCCCCGTGGGAGAGGAGGAAAGGGGCAAGGGCTTAATAATAACTAAGAATTGAGTTTAAACGCTTCTAAAAATAGCCCATAAGTCAAACCAATCTTCAGCGCATTTAAGACATCAGCCAATAAACTCGTCCGTGTTATGTCTGAATTGCGACGGGGTTGACGATAAATAAAACGACTCGTAATTTCTGTGACCAACACCACAAGTCCTGCGGCAGGAACATCCCAAAATGCTAACTGCCCGGCGGTACTGGTTAACGCACTCCCCCCTAAAAAGAAGCCGAACAAAAAACTAATGGAAACTAAAGCAATTCTACGCCAAGGATTGCTAAACAATGTTACCACGCGATCGCCCAACCGATCGAACAATGTACTTAAGCGCGTATTTTGCATAACTTTTCTATTAATCTAAATTAAAGAGTTACTCTTTTTAAATTTCATCGCCATGACTCAAACCCCAGGCGTGCATTTCTTGAATAATTGGCTGTAAACTTTCCCCCAAAGCCGTCAAAGAATATTCTACCTTGGGTGGGACTTGGGCGTAAACCTGACGCTGGATAATACCATCGGCTTCCATTTCTCGTAACTGCTGGGTTAGCATTTTGGCCGTAATTCCCGGTAAAGATCGCTGTAACTGGTTAAACCGCTTGACTCCGGTAAAAAGTTCCCGCAGAATCAGCACTTTCCAGCGTCCTCCAATAGCTTTTATTGTCTTCTCAACCGGACAATGAACTTGCTTTTTTGAATCTGAAGATTTTGCCATCGTTACTTTTTGGGTACTACCTTACTTCAAAGTGCGTACTTCTCAAAAATACTGTACACCGTCTAAATTAAAAAATAACTATTGCACCAAGAGGAAATATGATTACTATTCGTAAAGCAGAAGAACGCGGTCATGCTAACTTCGGTTGGCTCAACACTTATCATACCTTTTCCTTTGCCAACTATTACGATCGCAATTATTTAGGCTTTAGAAGTTTGCGCGTTATTAACGAAGATCGCGTCCAACCGGGAGGGGGATTTCCTAGCCATAGTCATCGCGATATGGAGATTATCACCTATGTTTTAAACGGCGCACTCGAACATCAAGACAGTTTAGGAAATGGGTCAATCATTCGACCCGGAGAAGTACAAAGAATGAGCGCAGGTACAGGAATTACCCATAGTGAATATAATCCCTCCAAAACCGATGACGTTCATTTACTGCAAATCTGGCTTTTTCCCGATACCCCAAACCTCCAACCGAGTTATGAACAAAAACAGTTTGCGATCGCGCAAAACCCGAATCAACTTCACCTTGTCGCAGCCCCGAAGGGTAAAAATAATGCCGTTACGATTCATCAAGATGTAGAATTGTACGCAGGGATTTTACACCCTGGCCAACAAATTTATTATTGTCTTTCTCCCCAGCGTCACGCTTGGCTACAAGTCGCACAAGGGGCAATTTCAGTGAATAATAACTCCCTCAAGGCTGGAGATGGTGTGGCAATGAGTAACGAAGAAAAACTGGTTATCTCAGCCTCAGAACAAGCCGAAATTTTATTATTTGATTTGTCGTAAGCTCATCCCCATCTCTCAAGGAATAAGAAAGAAAGAGTACTCAATCGTTGGTGCTGACTAATGACTAATGACTAATGACCAATGACCAATGACCAATGACCAATGACTAATGACCAATGACCAATGACCAATGACCAATGACCAATTAATCGCGCTAAAGTTAAGAAAGGTGAAACTTCCTTGACGATAGCAAATAAATATGCAATACCACGTTATTTACGACGGCGACTGTAACCTGTGTTCTAACTTTACCGAAACCCTGGCTAAAATCGACCGCGGCCAGCGTTTTGACTACATCCCCATGCAAGACCAGCAAACCCTCTCAGATTTCGATATTAGCGCCGCAGATTGCGAAATGGGGATGATACTCATCGATGCGGAAAACCCCTCTCGTCGTTGGCAAGGCAGCAACGCCGCCGAAAAGATCGCCCATCTGCTACCCTTGGGCAATACCTTGATCGATTTGTATCGTAACCTACCCGGTCTGAAATTTCTGGGCGATCGCGTCTACGACCAAATCCGCGACAACCGCTATCAATGGTTTGGGAAACGGTCTCAAACCTATCATGCCCCTTATCCCGTCGGCTGTGCGGCTAATCCAGAAACACCTCAAACACCTGACGGCAAAAAAGCTTAAGTCTCTCGATAATATCATCTGCGGGGGGAGAATCGCCTACAATGCGCCAATTTTCTACCGTCGAAAGCCGCCACGCTTCCCCCTTATGGTTGAATGCGGCAATTTCTAAGCCAATCAAGCGATAGGACTTCTCTACGGGGTCTTGGTAAAAGCGAATCTGCACTAAAATACTGCGGCCTTGATAGCGAGGACTCCACCCCGGAAGATGAAAGCCAATATCAATCGAGTCTGGATCGACCATTTCCTGGGTGTCTGGGTCATTTCTCCAGGGCTTGAGGTCGGCTTTCGCGTCGGGAAATTGCTCCTTAAATAAATTGACGGCAGTGGCGATTTTAGAGGCGATCTGTACGCTTTTCGCTTGTTCTGCTGCGTTCACGCCAGTTCTCCTTTTAACTTTACTACTCTTAATGATTTGTTAACTAATTTAATTATTTATAACAAATATTGACAAATTTACTGTATCTTTGAGCGCAAATTGGCATTTTTGGTAAAATTTTTGCCCCTGCGTCAACCCTGGGGAAGGGAAACGAGATCGCTTGACTTCATCAAAAATCGGTTAATGGGAACAAATCTTCAGTATTGGGATATTTCCCGACGCGATCGCATCTAGCCCTCAACTGAATCTAAGTTTAATCAGAAAAATTACCTATTTTAATCAACACTTACGATAAAATCAAAAATTGCTGTTAAAGTATATTTTTGTTTGACCTTTCAACCCCAACGAGAGACCAAGCCATGAATAATGTAAGCTCTAAGATTCAAAGACGCGCCCGAAAAAACCAGGGAATCACTTCAATTTTAACCTTTTTCGTTCCCTTCGCTGGCTATATTTATACAGTCCGTTACTTGAGCGCCGCGATTGTATTTTTTCTAACGATCGTTTTGGCATCAGATGACTTTCTAGATGATGATTTAGCGCCTCTTTACGGCTTTTTGATGTTAGGTGCTGCCGTAGAAAATGTTGTTTCTGTACAGAAAGCCCGAAAATCAGGGCAAAACAAGCCAATACAACCGAGTAAGACAACCCTAAAACAACTGCCTAATCTGCAAGTCGAGGTCTTAAAAATGGGGAAAGATCAAGGAGAAATGACCTTATCAGATTTTGTCATTGCTACCGAAGCTTCACCGGATAAAATACAAGAAATTCTAATGGAATTAGAGCGATGGGACTTGGTTCGGGTTTACAATCGAGACTCCGATGGTGTTGTGGTTTATCAAGTCATTTAATCGCGAGTTTATTGTTGAATTTCAGGGTGTAAATTGTGGGCGATCGCGTAGATTGGCAACAAGTTCGCAGTACCTTTCAAAAACTGTGGGGATATGACGATTTTCGACCACCCCAAGGTGAAATTGTCCGCAGTTTATTAACCCAAAAAGACGCTTTAATTGTCTTACCGACAGGGGGCGGAAAATCGATTTGTTTCCAACTTCCGGCATTACTGCAAGAAGGCTTAACCCTGGTTGTATCGCCGTTAGTGGCATTAATGGAAAATCAAGTCCAAGAATTGCGATCGCGCCATCTCCCTGCTGCCACGCTACACGGAGAAATCCCCCGACGCGAGCGAATTCGCACCCTCAGAGCTTTAGAAAACCAATCTCTGCGGTTATTGTACCTTTCCCCCGAAACCCTCCTTAGCCCGCCAATATGGGACAGATTGCGACAACCGCATCTCCGCATCAACGGTCTGATACTCGATGAAGCCCATTGTCTAGTGCAGTGGGGAGACACCTTTCGTCCCGCTTATCGTCGCTTGGGGGCAGTCCGTCCAGCTTTACTCCAGCATAAACCCCCAGGGACACAATTCGCGATCGCGGCCTTTACTGCCACCGCCGATCCTCACGCCCAAAAAATCATCCGTACCACGCTACAATTACAACAACCCGAACTCTTTTTAATCAGTCCTTATCGCCCCAATCTCAACTTAAAAATTAAACGCATTTGTACGCCCAGAGGACGGCGGCAACAGATGTTAAAATTCATCCAAGCCCATAAAAAACAATCGGGTTTGGTGTATGTTCGTTCTCGTAAAGATAGCGAAAATTTAGCCCAATGGTTGCAATCTGTTGGTTATCAAACCGCAGCTTATCACGCCGGTTTAGGGGGAGACGAACGGCGGGAACTCGAACAACATTGGTTAGAAAACAAACTGCAATTCGTGGTGTGTACTTGTGCTTTTGGGATGGGAATTAATAAGCCCGATGTGCGCTGGGTCACTCATTTTCAAGCACCGATTTTACTCTCTGAATATATCCAAGAAATCGGTCGCGGTGGACGCGATCGCGCCTCGGCAGATGCGTTAACCTTAATCAGTGAACCCACAGGATTATTGAATCCCGAAGATAAACAGCGCAACCAATTTTTCAGCGAACAACAACAAAAACAATACCGACTCGCTCAAACCTTAAGTCAGAAACTTCCAAAACAAGGGGAAATTAACACTGTTTCTCAGCAATTCCGAGGGGGCGCGATCGCGTTAGCATTACTCCACAGCGCTCATCAAGTGCAATGGCTTGACCCCTTTTCTTATCGCCAAATCGGTAAAATTAATCCTCAGAAAATCAAACAACTCAGCCAAACTCAAACGCAAATTCAAAAACAAATGCAGCAATATTTAAACACAAAAACTTGTCGCTGGCAGTTCTTATTAAATGCCTTTGGTTTTAGCTCAGAAGCGGTTAATTTCAAATGCGGTCATTGCGATAACTGTAAAAACAATTAATAGTTGTCGCGTATTGTCGTGACACATCTTAAACGGTGGGTTACGGCGGATTCGTAGATTACAGTCATAGCCTAGATTCTAGCCGCCTAAACCACCCTACGTTAAAGCCTCATTTTAGCTGTGTCACGACAGTAGGGTGCGTTAACAAAGTGTAACGCACCGTCTGAATACTGCTATTTTTAGTCATCATAATTTCATTGTAAAATTGAGGTAGAGCCTCGTTATTACGTCCCTTGGTAAAACCAAGTTAAGTTTGTCGATTTCTGCCCTACTTTCAGGGGATTTAGCAACCGTTTTAGCCAAGTTACAGCAAAGTTTAGGAACAGCAGAACATCAAGCTCTTATCGAGCAATTACAAAAAGATTAATCGCAGATATAGAATGTAGAAATTCCCTACAACTATGACACAGAATAATACTGTCCGTAAAACTGTCTTAGTTTGTCAAAATCGAACTTGCCGTAAACAAGGTTCAGCTAAAGTTTTGGCGGCATTTCAACAAAATCCTGTTGCGGATATAGAAGTTAGTGGTTGCGGTTGTTTGGGTCAATGTGGCAACGGGCCAATCGTGTTAGTTTTACCCGAAAAAGCTTGGTATTGTGGGGTAAATTCTCACGAAGTCCAAGGGTTAGTGATGTCCCTTGATAGAACTCAAACTGGGTAGAACTAAAAAATGAGGTTGGAGACGACTGCCGATTGTCCAAAAAACTGATAACTGTTGACTGATAACTGATAACTGAAATTAGCCATCTACCGAAACAAAAGCTTGGGCTTCTTGCCAAACTTTAAACAAGAAAAACTCAACGCGATGATTCAGAGTGGTAACAAAAACCCCTTCTTCAGAGTCAGGATTTTGGGCAACCCAAGTGCCATCAAGGGTAAGTTCGACACAATCTTCATCGCAAGGAGAAATGGCGATCGCGTCAGGGTTTGCCCGTTGCGCTAAAGCTTGGAGATCGGTCAAATACGGCACATCTAGAGGCAACAAGAAAGAAGCCGTCATCGGTTCGACATAAATCGGTGTTGCTGACCGCAACGCTAAAACAACGCGCACGGATACCCAATCTTCAACTGACTGAGTTAACAACTCTAAATTAAATCCATTTTCGAGGTAGGTGAGTTTTAACATCGTCCCTTTCAGTTACTCCAGGTTGGCTTGCTGTTCGCGCCAAAACTGTTCTGCAAAAGCTACAGCCGGATGAGGAGGCGCTTTGGGTTTGGTGCGGAGTGGCATTCGCGCTTGCTTGGGGGTGCGATCGCCTTTTTTGGCATTACACGGAGCGCAAGCGGTGACTACATTATCCCAACTGTGTTTTCCGCCTTTTGAGCGAGGAATTACATGGTCGAGGGTTAATTTTTGGGGACTGCCGCAATATTGACAGGTGTGTTTATCTCGGCGTAATACCTCGCGACGGTTGACGGGAGGCACTTTCCAAATGCGTTCGAGTTGGTGAGTGGTCAAGCGGATATGCGCGGGAACATAAAACACCAAATTGGGCGATCGCACCTGCCAGCCCAAGTCCGTAAAACCGTTTACGGGTTCGGCTTTTCCGGTTGTGAGTAGTACAATAGCGCGTTTGATGTTTACCCGACTCATGGGCAGGTAATTCTGAGAAAACACGACTACAGATTGATTTAACGTTTGAGTGATGCTAGTCACGGCCTTACTCCTTATCGAGCCGTTGGAATGAAACAAGTTACCGAGCGCTAATGCAAAACCCCCGCAACCTAGACTCTGAGGTGCGGGGGGACAAACCAACTGAAGGGTTTGGGGTTACATGGGTACAGGGATTGGGGGTCTGTACCTCCCGCGTCGGTATTTTGGATTTGAGCCTGCGTCTGATAGATATAAATCGGCGCAGTTTGTCGGATATGCACTATCCAGATTTCGTTCTTGATGGCTCCAAAGTTCGCTAATGGGCGATTTCCGTAAGGTTTCCATCTCTATACCAAAAGCCACGCCCTGGGCTGCGGTCGGCCAAGCTTTGGCGACAGCAGGGGTGGAGTTGGCCGTAAAAGATAGAAACAAGTTCACAGAAGTTTTCCTTGGGGTAATTTTGCGATCTCTGACTTTTTAATACTACACTTGTATTACTGATATGTCCACATTTTTTGGGAGAAAAGATTTCAATGAAGACCCTAACCCGCACTTCAACTACCGAAATGGAAGTTACAAGCATCCGATTAGAGCGCGATCTCAAGAACAAACTGAAAGAAATCGCTGGCGGTAGCGGCTATCAAGCCTTGATCAGAGATGTCCTTTGGAACTATGTCCAACAAAAGTCCGGCGCTTATCGACCCCAGTTCGATCAAAAAGATATTCGGGCGAGTATTGATGCGATCGCCCAGAAAGATGAACGCTGCGTTCTCACCGGCCAGTTTATCGCCGAAAATGAACCCATGCTGCTTGGTTTAACCGGGAATGGCGACCTCGTTCCCCTCAGTATCAATAGTTTGAACAACTAGCACTTCGTCCAATTTACAAGACAACCGGGTTTTGAAGGCTCAACGTCAACAAAACCCGGTTGTTGTCTTGAAGTGCAGATTATTGTTATTCTTTCTGAGTGCAACAACATAAACCCGACTCAATTTTTCTAGAAGCCGCTTGACCGCAATCCAGTTCAGTTCAATCGACTTATCAACCCGTATAGGCTCGTCTCCTTCGGCCCTAACGGTGGGATTGCTTTTTCCCCACCCTGCCATAAATTGAAATTCTGAGGATGAACTCTATACAAATGTCTCGACAGCGCGTATTAACTGGAATTAAAGGTTTAGATCGAGTGTTATGCGGTGGCTTGCTAACGGGTCAAGCTTATTTAGTCCGAGGCGGTCCGGGGATGGGCAAAACGACTCTGGGACTGCATTTTTTAGCCGAGGGTATCGCGCAAGGCGAAACTTGCTTACTGATTACTTTAGGGGAGTCTCAAAAACAACTGTGTCGCAATGCCGAGAACCGAGGTTTCGACCTCAGCGAGGTTCAGTTTCTCGACTTTAGCCCCACCACAGAATTTTTTACACAGCAGCAAAATTACGATATTTTCTCCCCGGCAGAAGTCGAACGAGAACCCATCTCGCAACAGATTATTGATTGTGTCACGACATATAAACCCCAGCGCATTTTTTTCGATGCGATGACCCAGTTTCGCTATCTCGCCGCAGATGAGTTTCAGTTTCGCAAACAAGTTTTATCCCTGTTGCGCTTTCTAGTCGAACATAATGCCACGGTGCTTTTTACTTCAGAAGGTTATATTAAAGCCCCGGATGACGATCTGCAATTTATGAGTGATGGCGTAATCGAACTGGATTCCACCCTAGAAGGTCGCAAAATTAAAATTTCTAAGTTTCGGGGGTCAAACTTCTCTAGCGGTTATCACGGGCTGATGTTGACCGATCGCGGCATCGAAATATATCCCCGCTTGCTACCGGGAGTTTATAAGCGAGATTTTGCCCTAGAAATTGTTTCTTCGGGGATTCCCGAACTCGATGAATTGTTACACGGGGGAGTCGAACGGGGAACGGTAACGATTCTCAGCGGCCCGAGTGGGGTGGGCAAATCTACTCTGGGGTTACAGTTTATGAAAGAAGCAGCAGGCCGCGGCGAACGTTCGGCGATTTATGTTTTTGAAGAAGCCGTCGAAACCCTGTTGCATCGTTGCGAAGCGGTGAATATTCCGGCCCGAATTATGCGCGATCGCGGGGTGCTTTCGGTCACGGCTATCGAACCCCTTGAATATAGCCCGGATCGCTTTGCTTACATGGTTAGAGAAGAAGTCGAAAAGTATGAAACTAAAATTGTGATGATCGACAGCACTTCGGGTTATGGTCTTTCGATTCGCGGTAATGATTTAGTGCCTCATATTCATTCATTATGTCAATATCTCCGTAATATGGGGATTACGACGATTTTAATTAATGAAATCGAAACCATTTCTGGGGGTGATTTCCAAGCGACGGAAATCGGTTTATCTTATTTAGCAGATAATATTGTTTTTATGCGTTATGTTGAGTTTGACGGTCAACTGCGGAAAGCGATTGGGGTATTGAAAAAACGAATGTCCGATTACGAACGGCATTTGCGACCATTTGAGGTAACTCGCTATGGTTTAAAGGTCGGAGAACCGTTGAAAAATTTACGGCGAATTTTGAGTGGTTCCCCAGAATTAGCAGACCCCTCCGAATCTACTTCTGTGAGTTCGATGTGGCATTCTTAAAAAACCATGAGTCGGATTGTTTTATTATTAGCAAATCCTACCAATGCTGAGTTATTATCCCAGTGGTTAAAAACTCGCCATGAGGTGATTTCGGGTGATGCTGAAGTGCTTCAGCAACCGTTTGATTTGGCTTTAGTGGATGATGTTAGTTTAAAGCGAAAATCAGGGGCGATCGCGCAGTTGCGTCAAGCCAGTGAACCTGTTTTTCTGCCGTTTATTTTACTGAGTTCTCGTCAAGATTTAAGTAAATCGTTAGGACAACTGACGGATTTAGTTGATGAGGTGATTCAAACCCCCATTGAAAAAGCAGAGTTGGCCACGCGGTTGAAATGTTTGTTGCGATCGCGCCATTATTCGTTAGATTTACAACAAGCGAAGTCCCAAGCCGAACAAGCTTTAGCGAAAGAAAAGGAACTCAATCAACTTAAATCTACCTTTGTTTCAATTGTCTCCCATGAATTTCGCAATCCCCTCAATAGTATCTCCGGTTGGGCGCAATTACTGAGACAATATGACCAACAACTCTCTCCTGAAAAAAAGCAAGATTTGTTTCGCAATATCGATCGTGGCGTAAATCAAATGATTGCTTTACTCGATGATGTGTTAATTATTGGTCGGGCAGGAGTGGGAAAGTTAAACTTTGAGCCGAGTGTATTCGATCTTCAGGTTTTTTGCTGGCAACTGAGTCAAGAAATTAAAATGGGATTTCGCGATCGCGCCCCGATTGAGGTGCAATATCAGGGGGAAACCCAAGTTAATCTCGATTGCCAGTTATTAACTCATATTTTGAACAATTTACTCTCGAATGCGGTGAAATACTCCCCAGAAAACGAAGGGGTGATGTTAACTGTAGAATCACAAGATCGACAAGTTATTTTTACAGTTCGCGATCGCGGTATTGGTATTCCCGAAGATGAACAAAAATACCTGTTTGATTCCTTTTATCGTGCCAGTAATGTCGAGCAAATTCAAGGGACGGGTTTGGGTTTAGCGATTGTGAAACAATGTGTTGATTTCCACCAAGGTCAGATTACCTTTCACAGTCAAT
Organism: filamentous cyanobacterium ESFC-1; assembly: GCA_000380225.1. Lineage (GTDB taxonomy): Bacteria > Cyanobacteriota > Cyanobacteriia > Cyanobacteriales > Spirulinaceae > Jaaginema. Next base: position 4,292,685 of record KB904821.1, on the reverse strand, counting down.
CGGGAGAAGGGACGACTTTTACTGTAACTTTGCCCCAATCCTAAACGCGATTTTCGGCTTCGAGAATGCAAGGATGATTGGGGTCGCCTTTTTCAATCTGAAATCGTAGCGTGAGTAATGCTAAAATGCTCCTCTAACCCTGGGTAAGTCTCTTACAAGAAGCGATCGCGCCCCGTTCCTTCTGGCATGACTAGATGGGCGGTTAACGCCGTTTCTGCAATACTCATGGCCCATATATGCAAATCGTGAACTGGCTCAACTCCCGGACGTTCCCAGAGATATTGTTGTACGGCTTGGGGTTCGATGTTGCGTGGGACGGCATCTACAGCTAAGTTGGCCGCATCTTTGAGCAGTTGCTAAAAAGACTTGGTAACTTAAAAGGTAAAGCAATATCAGGGAAAGTTTTATGAAACAGTTACTTTTAATGGGGTTGGCAATTAGCGGTGCATTTCTAGGCGGAAATCCTGTTATTGCCCAAGAAACTGAGGATTTTGACACTTTATTCGATCAATGCTTTGAAACGCCCGGAGAAGCGGGGATTGAGATTTGCGATCGCGCTTTGGAAATGGATGCAGAAAGTCGCACCCTTTGGACGAATCGTGGCGTAAAGCTGAAGAATTTGGGCAATGCTGAGGAAGCCCTAGAAAGCTTTGACCGGGCGATCGCGGTGTATGAAGATTACGCCTTGGCGCATTATAATCGCTGTGCGGTGTTGTTGAATCAACTGCAACAGTATGAGGAGGCAATTGCCGCTTGCGATCGCGCCTTGGCAGGGGATGACGCTTGGGGAAATCAATCTGACCCCACTTGGGCTTGGAACAATAAAGGCGTAGCCCTCAACCGTCTGGGACGACACGAAGAAGCCATCGAAGCCTACGATACCGCCCTCGAACTCGATCCGAGTTATGCTAAGGCTTGGAGCAATCGCGCCACCGCTTTGATTGACTTGGAACGTTACGCAGAAGCCGTAGAAGATAGCGATCGCTCTGTTGCACTCAACCCCGATTACGCTCAAGCTTGGGATAATCGCGGCTGGGCATTACACAACCTCGAACGCTACGAGGATGCCCTGGAGTCCTACGATCGCGCCCTCGAAGCCAATCCCGACCACGCCAATGCTTGGAATAATAAGGGAGTCACCTTGTTTGCCTTGGAACGCTACGAGGATGCTTTGGCTGCCTTTGAGGAGGCGATCGCGATCGACCCCGATCATCCCCTCGCCGGACCTAATATCGATATCGCTCGTCAACAGTTATCACAATAACTGCTTTTTGTCAAGCCCGGTAAGCCCAGAACCCCGGTTTCTTATCTGCTTTCCCGATAAAGTTATAAGTCTGACTCTAGAAACCGGGGTTCTAGAACAGAGTTCACGGGATAAAAAATCTAAACCCCTTCCCATCCTTAGAGGAGAGGGGAATGGCGGTAGTTGTTGAATAAAAAGTCAAGCGTATAGCCAGGTTTAGCCATAAAGACTATCTACCTTCATCCTACGGGTTTTTCTGCCGAAAGTCAAGATCGTCGGCATTTTTAGTCCTTATATTCAACGCCAATCCATTTCAATGATGGGACTTACTAAAACCTGGTTTCAGGGGATAACCACTTGAATCTATGGATCGATTAAGCCGATTGAAAACTCTGTTTCTCCGACAGGGGTTGCTGTTGCGGATTTAATATTATTCGTTGTTGGCGGTGGGGGAGAAGTAGGGAACGATAGCCGTTGAACAGAAATTCAAGTATACAGCCAGAATTACCCAGACTATTTATCTACTATCAAGTTTACGCGCTTTTCGGCAAAAAGTCAATATAAACTCAATTTTTAGCCCTCGTATGTAACCCCAATCAACTCAAATTGCGAGGATTAATAACCCTAGTTTCTAGAGTTATGTTTTAACTCAATCGGGTAGATTAAGACTCAAGACAGTTTGAGTATTTGCGGCTTAAATTTGAGTTCAAAATCCGCAGCAAAGCCTCATTATCCTATTACTCAAACACCATCGAGAAGCAAGATTATTGTATGCCAGATTACCCAATTCAACACACCTAATTTGGGAAAGTTGGCGGTATACCTCTTGCCCCTTTAAACGTCGTTTGACTCATATCCGCATTGGCTACATTCACATTGCGTAAAAAGGCATCATCCCAGTTGACATTACTCAAATTCGTATAAGTCAAATCTGCCCCATCTAAGTTACTCGCACGGAAGTCGCTATCGGTTAAATTGCTATAAGCCAAGTTAGCATTATTCAACTGGGCATTAATCAAATTGGCTTCGGTTAAATTAGCACCAATTAAACTACTATTCTGCATAGCCGTAGAGCGTAAATTGGCGCGGTATAAATCTGTACCGTCGAGAATGCTATTGGTTAAAGTTGCACTTTCGAGATAGGCAAAACGCAACTGCGCCCCGGTTAAATCCGCATTGGTTAAGTTAGCAATACCAAATTTACTATTCGTTAAGTCTGTATCGCTGAGGTTAGCATTACTGAGATTGGCTTTATTAAAACCAACATTTTTCAGCATTGCACCGCTTAAATCTGCCCCAGATAAATTAGCGGTATAAAATCCGGCTCTTTCGGCAATCACTTCTTGTAGTTTAGTCCTAATTAAGTTCGCGCCAGCAAAGTTGGCATCAATTAAACTGGCTTGACTTAAATTTGCATAGTTGAAAGTTGCACCATCCGCAATCGAGAAGTCTAACGCTACATTGACTAAAACAGCTTGGACTAAACTTGACCCGGATAAATCAACCGATTGTAAGTTGGCATTGCTAAGATTGGCATAATTGAGGTTAACTAAAACTAAATAAGCTTCAGTCAAATCCGCTTGAGCTAAATTCGCATAACTCAAGTTAGCCCCATATAAATCAGCATTGCGTAAATCAGCATTTCTCAGACTGACTTTCGGCAGTTGAGCCAAGCGTAAATTCGCGCCTCTGAGGTTGGCATTATCGAGATTGGTAACAATATCTTCAGACGGAATAAAATAGTTAACTGCTGTTTCTAGGGGTTTGACTTGCGAGCGAATATCCCCCCTTTCGAGTTCGTTGAAAACAGCATTTTCCAGGTTAGCACCCGTAAGATTTGCCCCCTGTAGATTGGCTTCTTTCAAGTTGGCTTCTTCTAGGTTTGCACCGCGTAAATTAGCCCCCTGTAAATCTGCCCCTTCCAGATTCGCTTCCCTTAAGTCGCACTGAGGACATTGTTTGGTTTCAAGGAGTTGCTGGACATCTTCGGGATTAGCGGCATAAGCGGGGGTTGCGAGTCCTAAAAGTAGCAGAGGGAGTAATAATTTTGTTTTCATAGGATTTTATTTACGAAGATTTTAGAACCCCGGTTTCTTATCCGCTTATCCGATAAAGTTAGAATGTGATTCTAGAAACCAGGGTTCTTGTTTTTACCAAGGGATGTAAAAACAAGACTTTACCTCGATAGTTGACGAAAAACGCAGTTTATCGGTTCCTATTGTAAACCGGATTTGAGCCTGAGACTAGAGCATGATTAAATCACCCAGAGATAAAAATCCAGGGTGATAAAAGGGGATGTAAATAGCTGTTAAATTAGGCGCGATCGCGATATATTTCCAGATAGCGGTGCATATATTCGGTGACAATGCCGTGTAACATTAAATCTCGCGCTGCTTGAAATGGGCTATTGGGGGCTAGAGGGTGACGGTTGGTAATGATATGATTCCAGCTACTATCCCCAGTAATTTCGGTGAAATACAGCCCAAAGTTTTCATCAAATTGTAATGAAAGGACAGCCCGTTCAAACTCGTCACTGGTGAGACATAGAGAGTAAAAGACTTTAAACAATTCGATGGCAGATTCTAAGTCTAAGATTCGCAGCCAGCGACGCTTTTTAAAGTCCATTTCCACTTCTGGGGTTTTGATACTGCTGAAGTCTAATCCCTTTTGTTTAACTATTTCTAACCAATGGGGATTTTTCCGTTTGGCTTGGTGATAATCGTAGACAAAGTTATACAAAATCAAGTCATGTTCGAGAAAGGCCTCTTGCGCGAGATCGTCTACAGTACGAGGGTATAAATTCGAGCGCTCAATCTCAGGATTTGGCCCGTTATCAATGAGAAAGTTAACGATATTTGAGCCTAAGCTAATGTGACGCACAATCAGATAACAGGCTTCTGGAGTCACGAAGTTTTTGAGGAAGAAAGTCGCGGATTTGTGCATAATGCCGTAAGCGTGAAACTGAAATGGCAGTAACCGCTTTACCGTCATAATTAATGCCAAGCAGATATTCGCAAACAGTTTAATCGGAATCAGTAAATAGTTGCGTGTCCAGCTTTGCAAATCCCGAATCATATATTCCTTTGATGTGTCATCAATAGGAATGGCTTGCTCTAAATATAAGACTTGCCAGGTGTTGGGATTGCGACGATTATAAGGCTGTTGTATTAGGGTTTCGGGGGTGGCTGAAGTTTTGAAAGTCGGAGTCATTTTAGCTAATTTCTTCGAGTTGGAGTTGATACAAACGAGCGGTAACTTTGGCGGTTTTAACAATTCGCTTAGCAAGTTCGGGAGTCAGCCAATCAGCATTTAAAATGGCTTCGAGTTTGCCAATATGGGATTCATCATTTTCGGCATGATAGCCCAAGAAGGAAACCTGACTGGCTTCGAGATTTAAAGTCTCTTGAATCTGTTTTGCCCATTTCCCCGCAAGCCGATTCCCCAAGCCTTCAATCATAAACATACTACCAATTAAATCGAGGGGATTTTCGCGGGAAGCTTGATGGAAAATAAAAGCAGAAAGGGCTTCCGAACCAACATTTTTCTCAGCGTTGATAATGTCTTCTAAATTGCCCCCAATGCTGACATAATTGCGCTCTAGCATTTGATAATCTCGATGTTCGTCTTGAGCATGGCCAATAAAGAGCGATCGCATCTTAAAATCAATCATATTAGAAGCAGCGCGGGTAATCCATCTTGCTCCTTCTACAACTTGTGGACGCAAATTCCGCAGGAGGGCTTGATAATCTTCAACGGTGAAGTCTCCGCGATTGAGTTTACGGATAATCGGGACAGTTTGTAGTTGTCGCTCAAAGTCCAACCAAACTAATGTGAGTTGACGCAATAATTCAGCGTTGACGGTAGGATTAGAATTGTCTTGGTTAGGATTTGTAATCGTTTCAGAAGTCATGGGGGATTCTACAGTTGAAGATAAATTAGCAATAACAGTTTTGTGACTTTCTACCACTGTCATCATCATGTAAGCCGTGGTATAACGTCCACTTTCTGGGACGAAACAAAATAGTTTTTGTCCGGGCTGCAACTTGCCAGAGTTAAACAATTCCTCCAGCATTAAATAAATCGAAGCACAACCCGTATTACCGCGACTATAGAGGTTCGTAAACCATTTATGTTCGGGAATCATACAGTTGGCTTTTTCGAGCAACTCTACAATCTGGCTGCGGAAAAAATGAGAGGAATAATGACACAAAAACCAATCAATTTCTTGCGGGTTAATTCGTCCGGCTTCGATTAGTTTTAGCCAGCCCGTTACCCCCAGTTTAATCACTTCATCAAGACGACGAATATCTTGCCGTAAATGAAACGCACCCGCAGCCGCAGCATCAGCATAAGAAGGATAATCCAGCCAGCTTTTTTCGGCTTTTTCGCTGTCGGTTCCCGCGTACATACAAGCTTCATAAGCATGAGCATGGGAAACTGATTCAATCCAGTCGATTCTTAAACTAATCCCTTGACTGCGGGGGCAATCTTGAATTAAAAATGCACCAGCCCCATCGGATAACATCCAGCGTAAAAATTCTGTATCAAAAGGCAGCTTTTCGTTATTTTTAAAACGGTTATCTGCTTCAAAATGACTGTGTTTAAATAAGCGAGAAGCAAACTCAGAAGCAACCGCGATCGCGTGGCGTTTTTGACCTAACTTAACTTGGGATTGGCTATAATTTAACGCCGCAACTCCCGCACAACAAACCCCCTGAGTTGACACCGCTTCTAGAGGGGGAAACTCGGTCAGTCGTCCGTGTACCATACTAGCAAAACCCGGAACGGTTAAATCGGGAATTGTGGTTGCACAAGCGAGTAAATCAACTGCTTTGGGTTCTAAATCGATTGCGGCTAAAGTATCTCGTATGGCCAAAGCCGCCATTTCACTATTTTGATAAACTGTTTTTTGTTGGCGATTAATGGCATAATAACGCTGTTGAATCCCGTTGCTTTTGAGAATACGACGACGAACTTTAGAGGCGCGATCGCCAATTTTACCGAGATAACTTTCCATCTCGTCATTATTAATTGGATCGCCGGGTAAAAACTTGCCAATGCTGGTAATATATGCAGAGTTCATTGAAGATAATGAGTTATAGTTTTGGCTAAATTTATTTGCTTACTTCAAAAGTAACAACAATCAGCAAGTGTCACAAAACTTGTGTGACAGTTTTAGAATTTACCACCACATTAATTGCTGAAATGGGTAAAAATTGCGGCGCGATCGCGAATTTTAAGCTTAATTTTTAATTCTGACTTAATCTCGCACGAAATAACGAATATAATGTGACAGTTAGCACAACGGATTCGTGTTTTTAAACCTCTATGATGCCTGCTAAAGTCGTTGAAATTCTTTCCCCAGAGGAGATTCGCCGCACCCTCACTCGTCTCGCATCTCAAATTGTTGAGCGATCGGGCGATCTTTCTAAGTTAGTTTTATTAGGCATTTATACGCGAGGGGTTCCGCTTTCTTACTTACTGGCGCAGCAAATCGCAATGCTAGAAAACGAATCCGTTGCTGTGGGAGCGCTTGACATCACATTTTACAGAGACGATCTCGATCGTGTTGCCTTACGAACTCCGGCAAAAACCGATATTTCTTTCGATTTAACGGGGAAATACGTCGTTCTAGTCGATGATGTCATTTTTAGCGGTCGTACCATTCGGGCGGCTTTAAATGCGGTTCACGAATACGGACGGCCTGAAATTGTGGCTTTAGCGGCTTTAGTCGATCGCGGCCATCGTCAACTCCCCATTCACCCGGATTTCGTGGGTAAAACCCTCCCAACGGCTTTTGAAGAACAAGTTAAAGTCTATCTCCAGGATGTGGATGGACGAGATGCGGTAGAGTTAATTCGAGCCAGTGAGTGAATTAGGAAGAATGAACAATGTACAATTTACAATTAATAATTACCAATGAGCAATGACCAATTACCAAATTTGTAATGAGGAGAAACTGTACCAACAACTAACAACCAACAACTAATAACACGCGTACCAGTCACTCCTCGAATAAAAGTTCTACTTAACTGCTAATAACAAAAATATGAGTAATACCCAAGCCCGAAAAGCCGATCATATTCGCATTTGTTTAGAAGAAGATGTACAATTTCGACAAGCAACCAATGGCTTTGAAAAATATCGATTTCAACATTGCTGTTTGCCCGAATTAGACTATGATGAAATCGACCTTTCAACTGAGTTTTTTGATAAAGCTTTAGGTGCGCCTTTGTTAATTTCTTCGATGACAGGTGGCACAGCACAAGCCAAGGAAATCAACTACAGATTAGCCGCGATCGCGCAAAAATATCAATTTGCCATGGGAGTTGGATCGCAACGAGTCGCAGTGGAAAAACCCGAAGTTGCTCATACCTTCGCGGTGCGATCGCAAGCCCCAGACATCCTGCTTTTTGCCAATCTCGGAGCCGTCCAACTCAACTATAGCTACGGCTTAGACCAATGTCTGCGAGCCGTGGATGACCTCGAAGCCGACGCTTTGATTTTACACCTCAATCCCCTCCAAGAATGTATCCAACCCAACGGCGATCGCAACTTCAAAAACCTGCTTGACAAAATTGAAACACTATGCAGTAAACTCCCCGTTCCCGCGATCGCCAAAGAAGTCGGTAACGGCATTTCAGCGAAAATGGCACAAAAACTCCTCGATGCGGGCATTTCCGCCATTGACGTAGCCGGTGCTGGGGGGACATCCTGGGCAAAAGTCGAAAGCGAACGCACCCAAAACCCACGCCAACGCCAACTCGGACGCACCTTTGCCGATTGGGGCATTCCCACCGCCGAATGCCTCACCCAAATCCATCACGCCTACCCCGACACGCCCCTGATTGCCTCTGGGGGCTTGAGAAACGGCATGGATGCCGCCAAAGCGATCGCCCTAGGGGCCGACCTCGCAGGCTTGGCTTACCCCTTCCTCAAAGCCGCCAGCGAGTCGATCGAAGCCCTCGACGAACTTGCCCAACTTCTGATTGCAGAGATGACGACAGTTCTCTTTTGTACCGGAAATCGTACCGTAGCAGAATTGCAACACGATAACGCCTTACAAAAGTTAGGATAGGGTTATCTGTTGTTCGTTAAAGGGAACCCTCGGCAAGACACAGAAAACCAGTAAATTATCGGTAAAACGTGACCCTTAAAGACTGAATAACTGCAATGACCCTCTCAAAATCAAGCCAAATCATCTACCCCGACAGCGACGGACAGCCGATGTCAGATAATACCCAACAATTTCGCTGGATTGTCTTAATTAAAGAAAATCTAGAGGTATTATTTGCCGACAATCCCGACGTTTTTGTGGCAGGAGACTTGCTGTGGTATCCCGTAGAAGACCAGCCGAAAATCCGCATTGCACCGGACGCAATGGTAGTCTTTGGACGACCCAAAGGAGACCGAGGTTCTTATCGTCAGTGGGAGGAAGACAATATTGTTCCCCAGGTGGTGTTTGAAATTCTTTCCCCTGGGAATCGTCTCAAGGAAATGACGAAAAAGTTACAGTTTTACGACCATTACGGCGTAGAAGAATATTATATCTACGACCCAGAACGCAATGACCTCCACGGGTTGCGTCGCGAAGAAGGAAGCCTGAGAACGATTGAGGAGATGACTAACTGGACGAGTCCGAGGTTAGGGATTCGTTTTGTGTTGACTGCTGACACTTTGGCGTTATATCGTCCCGATAATCGTAAGTTTCTGACAATGCAGGAGTTGGAGCAACGAGCCGCAGATTTCCAGCGACAGTTTGAACAAGAACGCCAACGAGCTGAACAAGAACGCCAACGAGCCGAACAAGAACGCCAACGAGCCGAACAATTAGCGGCTCAATTGCGAGAGTTAGGGATTGACCCAGATGTGTAGAAGTTCCTTATTTCAAGCTACTGATATGACATTCTCGGTGAAACTTAAATCGTCCTTCTGGGAGAACCGAGTACTTGCGAGCCGAGCAATAGAAATGCGAGTAGCACCCCTGTTTCGCACCCGTCAATCCCCGAACAAACGTTCCCTCGGCTGATAACTGATTACTGTTAACTGATAACTGAAAAAAATGCGTCAATTTTTCAAACAAACCTTTGCCAGCTTAGTTGGTACAATCCTGGGTATTAGCTTATTGGGCGTTCTCGGTGCGAGTAGCTTAGTGGTACTGCTCATTGCTGCGGTTGCGAACGAAGAAGAACCCAGCATCGGCGATAAATCCGTGTTAGTTTTTGACTTATCTCAAGCCATCAGCGACACCGAACCTACAGTTAATTTAACCCAAGCTTTATCCGAAAATATTCCCAATACTCTCCCCCTGCGTCGCGTTGTAGAAGCTATCGACAAAGCCCGCCAAGATGACCGTATTGTGGCGTTATTTCTCGATGGTTCTCTAGGGAGTAATAATACAGGTTATGCCACTCTCTCCGAAGTTAGAAAAGCTCTACAACGGTTTAGAGATAGTGGAAAACGAATCATTGCTTATGATGTCGATTTATCTGAAAAAGATTATTATCTTGGTTCGATTGCTGATACTGTAATTATTAACCCGATGGGGGCAGTAGAACTCAATGGTTTGAGTTCGCAACAAGTCTTTTTTGCCGGAGCATTAGAAAAGTTTGGGGTAGGGGTACAAATTGTCCGGGTGGGTCAATATAAAGCTGCCGTTGAACCCTTTATTCAAGAAGAACTGAGTCCCGAAAACCGCCAGCAAATTGCCAATTTACTCAACGATGTTTGGGGTCAATTTTTAACAGATGTTAGCGCCAGTCGTAATCTGAATAATGCTCAATTACAGGCGATCGCGAACAATCAAGGCATCTTATTACCCGACGAAGCCCTCAACGCCAAATTAATCGATCGCGTCGCTTATTGGGATGAAGTGGTCACCGATCTCAAAGAATTAACCGATAAAAAAGAAAGCGATCGCACCTTTCGTAAAGTCAGCTTGCGGCGTTATCTCGATATCCCGGTAGAAGCTGTCGATCGCGACTCCGACAATAAAATTGCGGTTGTGTATGCAGAAGGACAAATTGTCAGTGGAGGTGGTGATGTTGGTCAAATTGGTAGCGATCGCCTGCGTCAAGAATTGCGAGACTTACGAGAAGACGAAGACGTAAAATCCGTTGTCCTTCGCATTAATAGCCCAGGGGGAAGTGCCACCGCTTCTGAACTTATTTTAAGGGAACTTAACCTCCTGGCCGCAGAAAAACCCGTAGTGGTTTCCATGGGAAATACCGCCGCGTCTGGGGGTTATTGGATTGCAACAGGGGCCCAATACATTTTCGCTGAAGCTAACACCATTACCGGGTCAATTGGCGTGTTTGGGATATTACCCAATATTGCCGAAATTAGCGCCGAAAATGGCATTACTTGGGATAGCGTCAAAACTAACACTTTCGCCGATTTAGAAGCCATTAATCGCCCAAAAACCCCCGAAGAAATGGCTTTATACCAGCGTCTCGTTAACAAAATCTATAACCAATTTTTAGACAAAGTAGCCACAGCCCGCAACCTCCCTAGAAACCAAGTGGCTGAAATCGCTCAAGGTCGCGTTTGGTCTGGGATTGACGCAAAGCAAGTGGGTTTGGTTGACGAAATTGGCGGCCTCGAAAGCGCGATCGCCCACGCTGCTAATATTGCCGAATTAGGGGAAGATTGGGAAGTCCAAGAATTGTTGAAAGAAGGTGATTTTGAAGACCAAATTATTCGCATTTTGAGCGAACAAACCCAAGTCGAAAATCTCGTCACTCCCGATCCTCTCACCCAAGAATTTGTCAAGTTTAAAGACGATCTTTCGATTCTCAAAGCCCTGACCGATCCGAGGGGAATTTATGCGTTATTGCCCTTTGATTTAGAGGTGAAATAGCGTGATACATCTTAAACGGTGGGTTACGGCGGATAACTAGATTACAGTCATAGCCTGAGTTTCAGCCGCCTAACCTACCCTACTGGCTCGACACAGCTTAATTTGTGCGGATGTTAGCGCCAATGACGACAAAATGCGGCTTTGAGGGTTATTCTTGCTTGCTGAAAATTACACCTTGACAGGGGTGGCTAACGACACCCTACCTAAAGCTTCATTACAACTCATTCAGGCTGAGAAGAAGCCAATACCAACAAAGCATTCAAAATTGCCGCAGCCACCGGAGAACCGCCTTTGCGCCCTTGAACCAGGATTTTGGGGGTGGGAAGGTCAGCGAGGGCGGCTTTGGCTTCTAGCACCGCTACAAAGCCCACTGGCGCACCGATAACCAGGGCAGGAGGAGTGGGGGAATGGGGGATTTGTTCGCACAACGCAAGTAGGGCGGTGGGGGCATTACCGATCGCGTAGATACCTTGGGGATACTGCTCGAAACAAGTCAATATTCCGGTTTCGGTGCGAGTTTTGCCGGGGAGGGCAGTTTTGGCTTGGTCTACAGCGACGATAATCGGGTTTTGAAAGGTTTTCGCCACCATACTCGCGATGCCACTTTTGACCATGTTGACATCAACAATAATGGGAATGCGGTTTTGTAGGCTGGCGATCGCGCCCTCGATTGCCCCCGGACTCCACTGGAGTAAGTGCAGAAAGTCAAAATCGGCAGTGGTGTGGATGACGCGACGGGCGATCGCGTATTTGGCTTGACTCAGGGAATGTGCGCCAACTTCCCGGTCAATCATCGCAAAACTAGCCTGGGTAATGGGGTGATCGAGGTCAGTCACAAAAGCCTAAAACGCTAACTTCGGGAAAGATGGATCGCGATCAAAGGTAGACATATCCTCAAACTTCCACAACTGCGCCGAAGTTGCGGTGAGGGACGGAAACGCCCAATCGAGCCAGTTATCGTTAATGGTCGCTAACTGTTCGCAAAGGCGATCGCGATTCAAATCCGGGGCGATCGCGCCAAAATACCCCAAAGTGACATGAGCGATAAAATTATACTGCTGCTCGATGCCCAAAGCCCTAATCTGCGGGTCTTGGTAAATAGCACGACGCAACACCATCAAGCGTTTGTAATCATCTTCTTGTTGTAGCACCAAACCCACACTAATCGCCCTAGGCCGCATAATGATTCCGAGTAAATCCCATTGCAGGGGCTTATCCTGACTAACCTCAGCTTGGCACTTTTGGAAACAATGAGCAACGCGATCGCGCAACTGGGATTCATAATCCGGTTTTTCTTTGACCGCCTGACGATAAGCATCTTCCCAAATCAAATCCGCCAAGGTCAAGTGAAACGTCTGGGGCTTCACGGGAATAATTAACCCCGGATCGGTTTGAGAAACCAATTCCTGTTGTAGCGTGGCTAACTTGGAGTATAACGCTGTATTCGCCGCATCTTCTGCCGCGATCGCCGTCATCACGCTATAACCGGGAAAAGCCACCGCTTGGCTACCCTCAAACTTCGGAGATTCTTGAATTGTTTGGAGTTGCGTGCGTTGAGTTGCGGCGCGAGTTAATCGGGCCACACGATTAAGATAACTTTGATAAGTGTCGTCCAATTCGCCTTTGAGTAAATAACTGCCGATCTATGCCAATATATCTTTTTTGGGGCGAAGATGAGTTCGCCATGAGCCAAGAAATTGAAAAACTGCGATCGCAAACCGTCGATTCCACCTGGGCGCAATTCAACGATCAAAAAATCCCAGGCGATCGCGAGGATGCCGTCACCGAAGCCTTAAACCAAGCCCTGACCCCCGCCTTTGGTATGGGCAACCGTTTTGTTTGGTTAGCCGATACCACCGTTTGTCAGCAATCGACCGCCGACCTCCTCACAGAACTCCAGCGATCGCTGCCTCAACTCCCTCCCAACACTACTTTACTGCTAACCAGCAAAAAAAAGCCTGATGGCCGCAGCAAAATTACCAAACTGTTACAAAAACACGCTCTAATCAAAGAATTCGGCTTAATCCCGCCCTGGAAAACCGAAGAACTCCAACAAAAAGTCCGCGAAGCCGCCCGCAACCTCGGCGTAAAACTTACCCCCCAAGGCGCAGAAATCCTCGCTGAAGCAGTAGGCAACAATACCCGCCGCTTGTGGAATGAACTCGAAAAACTCAAACTCTACGGCGATAACAGCCCCAAACCCCTTGACGAAACCGTTATTTCCCGCCTGGTTGTCACCAACACCCAAAATAGCTTGCAACTCGCCGCCGCCCTCCGTCAAGGCCAAACCGCCGCAGCCTTGAGTTTAGTTGTTGAACTGCTCAACAACAACGAACCCGCATTAAAAATCGTCGCTACCCTCGTCAGTCAATTTCGGATGTGGCTAATTGTCCGCGTCTGGCTGGATAAAGGCGAGCAAGACAACAAAAAAATTGCCTCAGCCGCCGATATTGGCAATCCCAAGCGACTCTACTTCATTCGCAAAGAAATCCAAGGTTTATCTACGGCTAAACTCTGCCAAATCTTACCTATCTTACTAGAGTTAGAAGTCGCCCTCAAAAAAGGGTCTGATTCTTACGAAACCCTGCAAGCCAAGGCGATTGAGATATGTCAAGTTGTCAGGTAAGGCGGTTTTTTCAGTTGTCAGTCAACAGTCAACAGTCAACAGTTTTTTAGGTAGTAGGCAGTAGGTATGTAGGGGCGGGGTTTCCCCGTCCAAGGGGGAGAGGGGGGAGAGGGGGGAGAGGGGGAGGAGGGGAAGGAGTGGGAGGAAATTACCAACAACCAACAACCAACAACCAACAACCAAGGACAAATGACCAATGACCAATAACTAAACAGGAACTTCTAGGCGATAAAATGATTCAAAACTCCTATCAGCGATCGCCTGTAAACTCACCCATTGCAAAATCATCAAACTGCCATGCTATTAACTTCTTATTCCCGCTTTTTAATCAATCGTGTTCTCGTTCGTTCCTTGCTAGTCGGCGCATTAGCAACAATGGGTGTGGCTGTGGGGATTACCCCCGATTTAAGCCAAAATTCCCCCTTATCGCTCCAAAACGCCGCTTATGCCCAAAGTGTAAGCCAAGACGAAGTGAGAAATTATGCTCAAGCAGTTTTGGCCATGGAACCGTTGCGCCAATCCGCTTATAATGACATTAAACGGATTATTGGTTCAGAACCCGCCAATATTGTCTGTAGTCAACCTTCTAGCTTCAATAACCTACCGCGTAATGCCCGTAACATTGCGGTAAACTATTGTAATCGCTCGCGAGAAATCGTCCGTCGTTATTTCAACGATCTCTCCCGCTTTAATACCATTACCGAACAAGTCCAAGCCAGTGAGGATTTGAAACGGAAAGTCCAAAATGCGATGATTGAATTACAACGTTAACGCGATCGCCCTTAATTTCGATTCGATGCTAGTTTGCACGCAACGTTTGACCCTTTCCAATGATGTCTCGGTGCATCTTACCTTACCCCTCACTGCCGAGGAGCGATCGCGCAGTCGCTACCGTTTTGAAAAACCCCATTGTCCGGTGGTCGTGTTGAAATTACCACGGGGGACAGTGTTAACCGATGGCGATTGTCTCCAAAGCCAAACCGGAGAAATCGTGCAAATTACCGCAGAACCCGAACCTGTTTTAACGGTAACGGCCAACTCCCCCCTCGTTCTCCTCCGGGCTGCCTATCACCTCGGAAATCGCCACATCCCCTTAGAAATTACGCCTCAGTATCTACGCTTGTCCCCGGATTCGGTTCTCCAAGCCATGCTGGAAAAAATGAATCTCCACATCCAAGCCGAAACCGCCCCCTTTCATCCCGAAACCGGGGCTTATCATCATTCCCACTAAATTTTACGGATTAGGTGCAAATCTCGCAGAATAGCAGTAGAGATAAGCCCTGAAGGGCGGACTACGGACGAAGAACCAAGGACAAATAATATGTCAACTTCAGAAGCTTTAGGATTATTAAACTTATTACAACTGGCTAGTCCTGCCTTACCTGTGGGGGCTTATAGTTATTCTGAGGGCATCGAAACCCTGATCGAGCAGCAAGTCATACGCGATCGCGACTCCCTGTATACTTGGCTGGATACCGAGTTAAGCTATGGCTCAATTCGCATCGAAACGGCAATAATGGTGAGAGCTTATCTCGCAACGCAAAGCGAAGATTGGGAGAAAGTTTCCTTTTGGAATAGTTGGCTGTCTGCGAGTCGCGAAACCCTCGAATTACGCCGTTCTAGCCAGCAAATGGGACAAACTCTACTCAAGTTAGTTGAAGACCTAGAACCGGGGGTTACTGCTCATTTACCAGCCCATTCGTGTAACTACGCGATCGCCTTTGGGGTGGCCGCATCTCGTTGGCAGATCGACCTTGAAAGTGCGACTCTGGCTTATTTACAAGCTTGGACAACTCATCTAATCGGCGCAGGAGTGAAATTAATTCCCCTCGGTCAAACCACCGGACAACAGTTATTATGGATGTTGCGCGATCGCCTGATGACCACTGCTGCCGCAGTGCGATCGCTCCCCGACAGCGCCTTAAGCAGTTGTAACTGGGGGCTTTCCCTGGCCAGCATGGCCCACGAAACCCAATATATGCGCCTATTTCGCAGTTAGTCTTGAGTCAGTCTGGGCTAGATTGAATTAAATTTAATGCTCAAGTGATTAATGTATCCTTAGTGCTATCCCCAGTCAAAGGCCCGGATACTTCAGAATGTTGTTGGCGCTCCTCTCTAGCAGTGACTTGACCCGACTCGATGCGGATTTGGATATGAGGCCCCGAACTGGCCAAGCGCATCAACAGCCCATTGGTCACAGGGATTTTGGTAATGCGTTTCCCGTCAACATAAGTGCCATTTGCGCCCAAGTTAATCAACTCCCAACCCTCTTGTTGCGGTTGAATTTCGACATGATGGCGGGAAACTACGGCACTGTATAGCACGACATCATTATTAGTAGACCGTCCGACACGAATTGACGCATCAGTATCAAACGTCCAGCTTTGAACCGGAACGGCTTGGAGGGGATGTAGCAGAGTTAGAACAATCGCCAAGGTCTGGAATGATAAAAGACGGTAAAGTACCCAACGCCAACGCTTTACTTTGGGCGTGGGCTTCGGAGCTTCAATGACAATTGCCTCGACCCGAAAAAGTTTCGGCGCTTTGGTCTTACATCGTCTCCACAGGCTAAAACGCCACTTCCTGACGCTCAAAATAGTCACGCAAATTTAGAATATTATGATTGCGAGTTATGTCTTTGATGTTTAGTTCTCAAGCACTTTAGACTTGGTTTTCGTCTATTCGCTTGCGTGAAAGCTTGTGGTGAGAATTTAAACGACAATTAGCAATCTTGTGCGTGAATTTTAGCAACTTTCAAAGGATGTCGCAAGTAGGGCGGTAAAGGGTTGTTGAGTCGCGATTCCCGAACGTCGCCAACGTTCCTTATGGCGCGGGTCTTCTCACGACTTTAAGATAAAAGATTCGTGCGAATTAATTGTAAACCAATGCTCTCCCTTTTGGCATCTATGGAAAGCTAAATCTTAAAAATCGCCCGCGATCGCATCTCAAGGAATGAAACCGCCTCGTCCCTAGTCTAGCCCCAAAGGGTAGAAGGAACAGCTACCGTGGGCGATCGCGCCACCAACCCTCATAATAAGCCAGCATTGGACAAACCGAGGATTAAGCCCGCACCCAGGATATGGCCAAAGCTGACCGTAGCTAAAAGGTCAGAAGCGCTAAAATTTTTCCAGAGGGCGGGTTTCGGGAAAGGCAAATCCGGGCCTTGGCCGGGATTTTGGATAGCAAAACGACCGATCGCGATCGCAAACACATTGGCCAAAATCATCACCAAAGCCACCGAAAAGCCCCACTCTGATGTATTAGGAACAGCCGCAACCACAGAAATTTCATTAATCATCTATCTCTCCTCAAAATTGGGTACAAATTACGAGTATTTTTAAAAATGGCTCAACTCTGCCACAAGGCATTATAAAAATACAGTTGCGAAAATCCGTAAAACTTGAGAAGACTTAATACTCAGCAACCCATTCGATACAAAACTACAGAATCAAAAGTAATGCGCGTTAAAATTTGTGGAATTACCCAAGTCGATCAAGGCCACGCGATCGCGAATATGGGAGCAACCGCTTTAGGCTTTATTTGTGTCTCAGCGTCCCCCCGCTATGTCGCTCCAACGCAACTGCAAACCCTCACCCAAAATCTACCCTCCCACATCCAGAAAATTGGCGTATTTGCCAACGCCGAAATAGATGAAATTCGCGCCCTCGTCGAGCAAACCGCCCTCACTGGCGTTCAACTCCACGGCTCAGAATCCCCCCAATACTGCCAAAACCTGCGAGACATTCTGCCCCAAGTCGAAATTCTCAAAGCCTTTAAAATTCGCGATACAGCATCCCTCAACGCCGTCGAAACCTATCGCGAAACCGCCGACACCTTTCTCCTCGATGCCTATCATCCCCAACTGCTCGGCGGCACAGGCAAAACCCTGGACTGGCAGAGCTTACAAGCCTTTCAACCCAGTCGCCCCTGGTTGCTTGCAGGCGGCTTAACCCCCGAAAACATCAAAACCGCCCTAAACCAACTCCAACCCCACGGCATCGACCTTTCGAGTGGCGTAGAGCGATCGCCCGGAGACAAAGACCTAAAAAAAGTTGCCCGTTTATTCGAGCAACTCCAATTTTTGGGCAGTAGGCAGTAGGCAGTGGGCAGTGGGTAGTAGTTGTTGGGCAATCGGCAGTCGGCAGTCGGCAATCGGGGGGGAGGGGGAAGAGGGGGAGGAGTGGGGAAAAATTATAAATTACCCAAAATCTGTTCCCTACCAGTAACCAATAACCAACAACCAACGACCAATGACCAACAACCAAAACTTAGAAAAACTGAGGTTGGTGGCGAATCAAGCTCAAAAACTCCTCGCGGGTTTTTTGTTCCTCGTCAAACCGGCCAATCATGGCGCTGGTCACCGTCCAAGACCCCGGTTTTTGTACGCCGCGCATGGCCATACACATGTGAGTCGCTTCCATCACCACAGCCACTCCTTGGGGTTCTAAAACCGTCTGAATCGCCTCAGCAATTTGGCGATTTAAGCGCTCTTGCACTTGTAAGCGACGAGCATACATTTCCACAATGCGAGCCAACTTGCTCAAACCCACCACTTTTTGATTCGGGATATAAGCCACATGAGCTTTCCCCATAAACGGCAGCATGTGGTGTTCGCACAAGCTAAAGAAATCGATATCGCGCACTAATACCATTTCATTGTGACCTTCATCGAAGATCGCCCCATTTACCAAAGATTCGAGGGATTGATTGTAACCTTGGGTCAAAAACTGATAAGCTTCGGCAACGCGCTTCGGGGTTTTCAGTAAACCTTCTCGCTCAGGGTCTTCTCCGACTCCCTCTAAAATTTCCCGGACAGCCATCATCATTTTTTCTTTGTCTTGTTCGGAAGTGGGAGTGATTTTGGCTTCTGTCCCGTTGTGAGTATTGCGGTCTGGAAGCGTAGAAACCCCATTACTAGAATTCGGATTGAGAGAGTTAGGATTATTACTCATAGACGCTGAGTTAGAACGATTAGAACCGTTAGAAGGAGCTATGGTCATAGTTGAATTGAGTTGAATGCTGAACAAATGTAAGTAATTACGGGAATTTTCGGGTAAACCGTCACTATATAGCCGCGTGAATCGGCAAAGTTGCAGCCAAAACAACTCGACCAAAATAGTGTATGGATTAAAATCGAAATCTGATTACCCCCAGAAGATCGATCTCAAAGCAGTCAGAAAATCTTTTCGTCATGGCGCTAAGCGCCAGAAATGACATCGGGTTGGATCGAGAAACGCCAATCGCAGTTTGCGAGAAAGTTAAACTCAGGAAATCCAGAGCAAAACGTCAAAAAGCGTTGTCGGACTGTAAACCCGATGAGGGAGTTGTTGAAAAGTCTGAAAAAACTTTTTAATAAGCGCTTTGGGCTAATTCAGAAGGGGGAAAGCGGCGCTGAAACCACAATTGGAGGGCGTAACAAGCCACAACTTCATAAGTATAAACAAATGTTACTGACAATCAGTATATCATTCTTGCAAGGCTTGTTTAAAGATGGGAGGCCGTGAAATTAGATCGGCGATCGCGACTTTTCTTCCCCGTGATGCCTCCAACTACAACTATTGTAGCGTTGCCAAGACTTTACGCCAGGGTGTATTTTCCCATCTGACGAAATTTTTGATAACGCAGATCGCGACGCTGTTTTGCACTCAGACTGAGGAGGTCTTGCAAATTTTCTAACAATGCCTTTTTCAAGTTTTGAGCCGCTCCCAACGGATCGGCATGAGCGCCACTGGAAGGTTCGGGTAAAATTTGGTCAATAATGCCCAATTCTTTCAAATCCCAAGCCGTAATTTTGAGGGCAGAAGCCGCTTGAGGAGAGCGACTGGCATCTTTCCAGAGAATCGCCGCACAAGCTTCGGGAGTGGCTACGGTATAAACTGAATGCTCAAACATCATCAGGCGATCGCCCACCCCAATGCCCAGTGCGCCCCCCGATCCACCTTCACCAATCACCGTACACAAAATTGGGACATCTAGGGCGAACATTTCCCGTAAATTGTAGGCGATCGCTTCCCCTTGACCGAGTTTTTCCGCGTCAACCCCCGCCCAAGCCCCAGGGGTATCAATCAGGGTAATAATGGGCATTTGAAAGCGATTGGCGTGATCCATCAGGCGCATTGCTTTACGATAGCCCCCCGGAGAAGCCATGCCGAAATTCCGCGCCACATTATCTTTCGTATCCCGGCCTTTTTGGTGGCCCAAAATCACCACGGGTTTACCGTCTAAACGCGCCACACCCCCCACCAATGCCGGATCGTCATAACCGCCGCGATCGCCGTGCATTTCAAACCAATCATCGCAAATTGCCTGAATATAATCGAGAGTCGAAGGACGACGAGGATGACGAGCCAATTGCAAGCGCTGAGACGGCGTGAGGGCGCTAAAAATTTCTTGGCGCAATTGCACCGCTTTGGCTTCTAATTCTTGAATTTGCGCCGAAACATCGACGTTATTTTCAGCAGCTAATTCACGAATTTGAGCAATTCGTGATTCTAATTCGCACAAGGGTTTTTCAAAGTCGAGTAAAAAAGGTTTTCGGGTTTGGGTGGGCATGGTTTTGTTTGTTGTTTGTTGTTGGTTATTCGTTGTTTGTTGTTTGTTGTTTGTTGTTAGTTATTGGTTATTATTAATTGTTCATTGTAAATTGTTCATTGTAAATTGTTCATTATGAATTGTTCATTGTAAATTGTTCATTGTAAATTGTTCATTGTAAATTGTTCATTGCTGATTAACTTGCCAGAGGCTATCGTTGGGAGAGATGATTTCCGTAGCTTCGGGGGATTGAGCGCGGAATCGTAGTAGGTAAAAGCCGTCTTGGGCAATCGGTTTAGTTTGATAAGTTTCCTGAGAAATTGTTGTCCAAAACGTCGGAAAACTCGAACGATTATACAAAGTCAGATAGATTTTATAATACTTTTGTAACTGGGGGTCAAATTGAAACTGAAGGACATTTCCCTTTTCGCAATAGCCATAACCAAAATAATTATCGCGATCGCCCACAGGTAAAAACTCCCGTTTTACCCAAGCTTCCGGCAAGCGGTCTCGCTGTTTTAAAATCACAAATATATAATAATGGAGCGCTCGATAAAAAAGGCTTTTATTATGTTGTAATTCGTGCAGAAACTCATTAACATTCGCAGCCAGAGGTTGAGCCGCCAACACCTCGCGATCGTCGGCTTTAATGGTCGGCAACTTTACCGTTTCGCCCCATTCGTAATACCGTAAAACTAGGGCATATTTCCCCGGTTTAAGTTGTACCGTTGCCCAATCTTGACCGGATTTAGAAGACAAAGAACCGAGATTCGCGATCGTTTCGTAATCGGGATGACTATACACCACCACCGTCCAAGATTCGGCGGAAGCTTCAGCCACCGGGACTTCAACAGACAGAGAAGATTGAACCGAAATTGGCGCAAGGGAAGCGACGATCGCGTGAGTATTCCAGCGCGGCCCCTTGGTCATAATCACGGGCAATCCCACCGGATTTTTGAGGGTTTTTGCCGATAATACCCGCCAGCGCAAGTTTTTGCGGCTACTAATGGCTAAATACACCCTATAGATTTGGCTGATAATCAGTTTATTAGTTTTATAAAATCCCCAAGACAATACGGCTAAGAGATTTTCGATTTGGGTCATTTTATTGGTCATTGGTCATTGGTCATTGGTTGTTGGTTGTTGGTTATTGGTTGTTGGTTATTGGTCATTGCTTATGGGTTATTTGCCACAATTGGTCATTGGTCATTGGTTATTGGTTGTTGGTCATTGGTCATTGCTTATGGGTTATTTGCCACAATTGGTCATTGGTCATTGGTTATTGGTCATTGGTCATTGGTCATTGGTTCATAATTCATCACTGATAATATCGGCAAGATCGTCGGGTGCATCGAGATGGAGATTGTGACCCCCTTGGAGTTGGAAGCGACGAGCAGAAGCCATAGCTTGTTGTTGAGCGACTAAATCCTCGCGACGGTTGAAGGTGCTGCGATCGCCATAAATCAGCGTAATCGGACAAGAAAGGTCTTGCAGCAGTTGGAGATATTGGGAACGATCGAAGGATAAGCCGCCAAAACCAAAGCTAGAGCGATCGCTCAAACGAACATCCCAACGCCAACGCCAACCCCCCTCACAAGGCTCGGTGTGCCGTTGGGCTAAAAAGAGGGCGAGATCGTCAGAAATCCCAGGAGTCCCGGCTTGGAGGCGTTTGGCCACAACTTCTAGACTCGGAAAAACGGAGTGTTGGGGCGCAACCTGGAGTCTATCGAGGTGAGCGGTTAATTGAGCGCTAATTTCACTGCTATTTTCTACAGGAAGTACAGTTTCAACGAAAACCAATGATTTAACGCGAGAGGGTCGCGCACTTGCCCACAACGCCGCGATCGCGCTTCCCAAGGAATGACCCACGACTAAGCAGGGTTGGAGGTTTAGGGTTTGCGCCAAAACATCAAGATCGCCGAGGAAATCAAGCAAGCGATAAGCCCCACCGGGAGCATAATCGGAGCGTCCGTGACCCCGTAAATCTGGTGCAATACACCAATATCCCTGAGCAGCCAAGGCTTGAGCAGTGGGTTGCCAAGCTGCGCCTTGTTCGAGGATACCGTGAAGCAGTAAAACCGGCGGATGCTCTGGATCTCCCCAAGTACAGACGCAGAGTTTTTGACCCCGCACGTCGATGAATTGCTCTTGCATCGTCGCTTCCCCTAGTTGCGGCTTGACTTGATGGGGGAGGGGATAATCTAAACCCTCGGCTAGTGCTTGGGTTTTGGCATTGAGAGGACGGGGTAGTTCAATGGTTTGCCAAACATCAGCTAAACTGGGGTCGAGTTGGCGACGTTCTTTAAAATTGGGGTCGCCAATGGAGAGGGAGTTATGCTGAGTCCCATCAGTCATGCGATCGCCTTGATAGGGCTGTAAAACGGCTTCAGACCAGGGTATATCCAAAAATTCGCAGATTCGCCGCATTTCGCAACGGGGCTGTTTAACGAGGTTTTCGTAATACACCAGCAAATAGCGGTCATCTACGGTTTGCCCAAAGTCGAGAATATTTTGATTACAAGTCCGCCACACTTTTTCAGCAACAGCATAAGGATTCCCAGAATTATTGCCCAATAGTTTTTCCATCCGCAAGCGGGTAAAGGATTCTACCACCGCATAGGGATGGCGGATCAAATGGATGTATTTCGCCTTCTCAAACCAAGCCTCAGCGCGATCGAGGATGGTGCGATGGAGGGCGTAGGTGGGCGATTTATCCACCAGGAGACGGGGTTGAGCGCCTTTTTGCAGTTTGGCGTACACATCGGGAATACTCAGCCCAGAATGGCTCATTTCGGCGGTGAGGGCGATCGCGCCGTCTGCATCTAGCTCGAATAATTCCATGAGACTTCGCACCAAGCCTTCATCGAGATTCGTTAATGCTAACTCGGTTTCGCGCTCGGCTAGGGTCGTAAATGGCAGTAAATGTAACTCTGGCGGCGAGAATAGCTGAGGATGACCTGCTAACATCACGCGCAGCAAAGTAGACCCGGCTCGCGGACTAGAAAGGATAAATACTGCCGGATCGAGTTTGCGCTCTAAAATTGGCCCAGTTTCGGTGGTATTGCTGCCGATCTCTAAGCTCACTTCGGAAGCGGTATCTGTAGCAGCGATGTCCTTAGTGGGGTTATGAGTGCGGTTAAATTCTGCCGCGATATATTCGGCTAAAGCATCAATCCGGGGACGCTCATAAAATTCTCTGGGATACAACAACAACTGCAAATCGTTTTTGAGTTGGTTAATGGTTTCCATTAACATCAACGAATCCAAGCCCAAGTCTAATAAGTTGCGAGAGGGTTGGATTTGTTGGGGTTGCAGATGCAGGGCTTGAGCGATTTGCTGTTGTAAGTAATCTTGCAGGATGGGGGTTTGTTGGTCAGGAGATGCGGTTTGTAGGCGCTCTAACCAAGGAGAAGACTGGGTTTCTTCGGTTTCGGGAAACTGCACCAAGTCTCGCAACAAGGGGGGAATTTCGCCCCAAACCCCAGCGACTTTTTGCCAATCGGCATCAATAACGAGCTTCTGGGAGTCTTGGCTAGAAATTGCGCTAAATAAAGCCTTCACTGCCAAATTCGGTGCTAAGGGTTTTAATCCCAAGGCTTCTAAGCGTTTTTCTTGTTGTTGCGCCATACCCCCTTGACCCCAAGCACTCCAGTTTATACTAAGTGCGGGCAAACCCAAGGCAGCGCGATCGCGAGCTAATCCATCCAAAAAGCCATTAGCTGCGGCATAATTACTTTGACCTGGCGATCCGAGTATTGCCGCAATCGAGGAATACAGCACAAAGAAATCGAGGTCATAATCGAGGGTGGCTGTGTGTAAATTCCAAGCCCCTAAGCCCTTTGGTGCAAACACTTCTTCAAATTGCGATGGGGTTTGTTGCGCGATCGCATTATCAGCTAGGATTCCCGCAGCATGGATAATCCCCCGTAACGGCAATAGTGGGGCAATTTCTTGTAGTAAATAAGCCACATCCTGCGGATCGGTGACATCGGCAGCAATACAGGTAATTTTTGCCCCTTGTGCTTCTAAGGCGGTAATTTTGGCATTATTTTGCGGCACATTGCGTCCGGTTAACACCAAAGAAGTTGCCCCTTGTTCGATCAGCCATTGCGCCGTTTTCAGCCCTAAACTGCCCAAACCCCCGGTAATGAGATAAGTGGCATCACTTTGAATCGACAGATTATTAGACTTTGGCGAAGATTGGGGGCGTAAACGTGGCACATAGCGCCGATTTTGCCGTAATAAGATTTGATTTTCCCCTTGAGGCTTGAGAATCGTCGCGATCGCCCCATCACTATCGAGACTTTCTGCGCCTAAATCCACCATTCCCCCCCACAACTGGGGCAATTCTAAAGCAATAGTGCGTCCCATTCCCCACAACGAAGCCGCAATGGGGTTAACACGCTCTTGGGGCTGTAAACTTTGGGCTTGATGGGTGATCAGCCAAAGCTGCGGGGTTGGGGATGGGTGAGGGCGATCGCTCAAGGTTTGGACGAGGTGTAAAAGTCCGATGTGGGCTTGTTTTTGGGCATTCGCGATCGCCTCTAGAGAGAGGTTATCGGGATTGACGCGATCGCCCCCATAAATAATATGAGTAACAGGCTGAGTTAATCCCGCGAAAAACTGCTCAAAGCTAGATTTGACCGCCGGATCGAAGGCTTCATCAAACACAACAATCTCGCTGCTTCCCCCTTGCTTGTTGCAGCTTGCAGCCAAGGTTTCAGCAAAATCAGTTTCCCTTTCAGCACAAAAGATTACCAATTTGTCCTGTGTCTTTTGTCCTTGGTCATTTGTTGTTGGTTGTTTGTTGTTTGTTGTTAGTTCTTTGTTAGTAATTGGTAATTGCTCATACTCCACTTGATAAAACCAATCGGGAAGGCGCAAACTCCCACCGCCCTTGCGATCCAAGGCTTCGAGCCAATAGCGTTGACGCTGAAAAGGATAAGTGGGGAGGGCAAGTTTTTGGCGAGAAAAGGGAGAATCAAACCCAGCCCAATCAACACTTGCGCCGTTTTCATACAGTTGTTGTAAACTGCCCAACATCTGCTGCGTATCGCCAAATTCGGGATGTAAACTCGGCAACCACAAGCCCTCACTAGCAATACATTGCCGCCCCATGCCCAAAAGGGTTGATTTTGCGCCAATTTCGATAAAAGTATTGCATTTTTGAGCTTCTAGCACCTGCATACTTTGAGCAAAGCGCACAGGTTCGAGAATATGACGACACCAATAATCAGGAGTCGCAATTTCAGCCGTGACAAATTCCCCCGTGAGGTTAGAAACCAAGGGAATTTGCGGGGGATGGTACTCAATGCTACGGGCTAACTGCTCGAACTGAGCCAACATGGGCTGCATGAGGGGCGAGTGGAAGGCGTGGGAGACGTTGAGAACCTTCGTTTTGATATCCCTTGTATCAAAAGCGGCGATCGCGTCTTCTATCCCCTGTTTTGTGCCGGAAATCACGGTAATATTAGGCGCATTCAACGCCGCGATGGTGACTTCTCGATCCTGAATAACCGTTTCAATCGTCTCTGCATCGGCAAAAACCGCCGCCATTAACCCAGTTTGGGGTAAAGCCTGCATCAGTCTAGCCCGTTCGGTAATCAGTTTTAAGCCGTCTTCGAGACTAAAAACCCCGGCAATACAAGCGGCGACATATTCCCCGACGCTGTGACCTAAAATAACATCGGGAGCAATGCCCCAAGATTGCCACAACTGCGCGATCGCGTATTCAATGGCAAATAGGGCAGGTTGGGTGTAAGCCGTGGCGTTAACTCGATTATTGTGGTCTGCTTCGTACAACACCGATCGCAACGAGGGCTTGAGATGAGGCTGCAACTCGCGATCGCAATAATCAATAATCTCGCGAAAAACAGGTTGCGTTTCGTACAACTCCCGCCCCATATTGGCATACTGCGAACCTTGTCCGGTACACAAAAACGCGATTTTTAAACTCGTTGTTGCTTTCGCTTTCGGGCTAAATTCTTCATTCAGTTGTGCGGCTAAATCGGCGGTATTTGCGGCAAGCCAAGATGCACGATAATCAAAATGCGATCGCCCTGTATTCGCCGTAAAACAGAGACCGCCTAAATTTACTTCTGGATCATCCTGTAAATAAGCACGATAGCGCTTAATTTGGTCTTGCAAAGCCGATTTCGACTTAGCCGATAAAGTTAACAGGTGTAAAGGACGCTCATCTTCTGAGGGCTGAGTCTTCGTTTCAACCTGACTTTCGGCAATAATGACATGGGCATTCATTCCCCCAAAGCCAAAAGAAGAGACTCCCGCAATTCGCTTTTCTGTAACTTCCCAACGTTGCCCAGTTGTAGGAATTTTAAGAGGCGTATTTTCTAAATGAATGTGAGGATTGAGACTGCGTAAATTTTGATGCGGCGGAATAATACCGCGATCGCAAGCCAAAACCACCTTAATTAAACCTGCCATCCCCGCAGCCGCTTCTAAGTGACCGATATTGGTTTTCACCGAACCCAACCAACAAGGACTTTCTGGGTCGCGATTCTGCAATAACACCGCTTTAAGGGCATTAATCTCAATCGGATCGCCAAGGGGTGTTCCCGTCCCGTGAGCTTCAACGTAGCTTACCGCATTGGCTTCTAAATTGGCTCGTTCTAAAGCCTGGGCGATCGCGGTTTGTTGAGCAATACCATTCGGTGCCGTCAAACCGTTGCTGCGGCCATCTTGCACCAAAGCGCTGCCTTCAAGGGTAGCCCAGACGCGATCGCCATCAGCAACCGCCTGAGAATACCGCTTCAGAATCACCACACCGCAACCCTCACCGCGGCCATAACCATCCGCATCCGCATCAAAGGTCTTACAAACCCCGTCTTCTGCCAGCATTCCCGCTTGGGTAAACGTATCGGTAAGATCGCCGGCCAAAATAACATTAACACCCCCCGCGATCGCCGTGTCGCATTCCCCCGATTGCAAACTTTGACAAGCCAAATGTACCGCCACCAACGACGACGAACAAGCCGTATCAATTGCCATAGAGGGCCCGCGTAAATCCAAGAAATAGGATAAGCGATTGGCCGCGATACTGTGGGCATTTCCCGTCCCCGCATAAGCATTGACCGGAACTTCCGATGACGCTTGCAATTGTAGATAATCGGTACTGCTAATCCCCACAAATACCCCCGTGGCACTTCCCCCTAATGTCTGAGGGGCAATTCCCCCGGTTTCCAGGGCTTCCCAAGTCACCTCCATTAATAACCGTTGCTGGGGGTCCATCCGTTCGGCTTCTCGCGGTGAAATATTGAAAAACTGCGGATCGAATAAATCCACTTGGTCGAGAAAACCCCCAGGAGTAGCGTTGAGGGTGGGGCGATCGCTTTTTTGAATCGCCACTTTGCCACCCGTTAACAACTGCCAATAAGCTTCGAGATTATCTGCCCCTGGAAAACGACAACCCAACCCCACAATCGCGATTTTATCGTCGCTGAGACGGGGTTTTGAGCGAATTTTTCCAGGAGTCGCCACAACTACTTCGCTGCCACTGAGATACGCCGCCAAGGCCGCGATCGTCGGGTAATCGTAAGCTAAAGTAGGGGACAAACTGCGCTCAAGCCATTCTTCGAGTTCCCCGGTTAACCGCACCGCCGCCACCGAGTCTAAGCCATAGTAGGCAAAGGGTTGATGGGGGTCTACCACCGCAGCATCTAAGCCCAGTTGTTCGGCAACTTGCCCAATTAACCAAGTTTGGATTTGTTGTTGGTTGTTGGTTGTTAGTTGTTGGTTGTTGGTTGTTAGTTGTTGGTTGTTAGTTGTTGGTTGACTATTCCCGATTGCCGATTGCCGATTGCCGACTGATGACTGTTGACTGTTGACTGCCCACTGCCTACTGCCTACTGCCTCAATCTGTTGACTGATGACTGATGACTGATAATTGACTCGCCATTCCCCCACAACATCCAGGGTATGATTGAGAAAACCCTCGCGACAAGCATAACGCTGAATCTTACCACTCGAAGTCTTGGGAATACTGCCCGTTTTCAGCAACAAAATGGCATAGGGCTGTAATTCGTGATATTGTGCTACACGAGTGCGAATCGCTTGGGTAACTTCAGCAATTTGGGCATCATCTTTAAGTTGGCGTAAGGCACTGCGTTCGATTTCCTGGGCGATCGCGAGTCTTTCTTCACCATCTACCACGACCGCAAACGCTGCCCCCCAAGCAATACGCAACGCCGGGTGACTGGTTTCAACGGTTTTTTCAATATCTTGGGGATAGTGGTTGCGACCGCGAATAATAATCAAATCCTTGCGGCGACCGGTTACGAACAATTCCCCGTCTTGCAAAAAGCCTAAATCCCCCGTCCGCAGAAAAGGTCCCTCTCCGGTACTCAGGTGCGCCCCGAAGACTGCTTGAGTGAGTTCGGGGCGGTTCCAGTAGCCTTGCACCACACTGTCCCCTGACACCCAAATTTCGCCCACTTCGTCTGGGGCGCAGGGTTCGCCGGTTTCCGGGTGGGCGATCGCGACGCGCAAATCCCCCAAGGGCTGACCGCAACTCACCAGGGTAGGCATTTCCTCGTCAGGGGTTTCTACAATGCGGTCTTGACTCAAAGCCTGACTGTCTACGGTTTTGAGAATCGGAGGGGTGGCGTAATCGGCCCCCGATACAATTAAAGTCGTCTCGGCCATGCCATAACAGGGGAAAAAGACTTGACGACGAAAGCCACAAGGGGCAAAGGTCTCAGTAAAGCGATCGAGGGTTTCGGCCCGGATCGGTTCGGCCCCGCTAAAGGCAATTTCCCAGCAACTGAGATCGAGGCTTTCTAGGGCTTCAGGAGTGGCTTTACTGGCGCAGAGTTCATAAGCGAAGTTCGGCCCGCCGCTCGCGGTCGCCTGATACTTAGAAATGGTTTGTAACCACCGCAAGGGCCGCTGGAGAAAGGTCACCGGGGGCATCATTACCATACACACCCCCAAATAAATCGGCTGTAAAATCCCGCCAATTAAGCCCATGTCGTGATAAGACGGCAGCCAAGAAACCACGCTCTTACTGGCGTGACGAAATCCTATACTAATTAGGGCGCTGTTGTGTAATAGGTTGCGGTGGTTGACGATCGCGCCTTTGGGGTTTCCGGTTGAACCGGAGGTGTATTGTAGAAAGGCAATGGTTTCTGAGTCTATGTTGGGGTCTTGCCAATTGTCCGCTTGAGCCGTGTCGATGTTGTCGGTGGTCAGCCAGTGGAGAGATTCTTTGAGTAAAAGGTTTTGCGAGAAGCGTCCTTGAATGCTATCGAGGAGCGATCGCGTGGTGAGGGTATATTTGGCGCGAGCATCGGCCACCACGGCTTCTAAACGGGTTAACGATGCGCCCCGTCGCGGGGGATAAGCCGGAACCGCGATCGTCCCGGCGAATAAGCAGCCGAAAAACGCTTCAATAAATTCTAATCCCGGCGGATAGAGGAGTAGCGCTCTTTCCCCTTGGGCATTTTGCCCCTGTAACTGTGTCGCGATCGCCCGCGCTCGTTTTTCGAGTTCCCCGTAGGTTAAGCCTCCTGATGGCGTTTCGCCGTCTGGCAAAAAGATAAAAGCCGTTTTTTTGGGTTGATGCAGCGCTCTGTCGCGCAGGAGGTCTACCAACGTGGAGAATTTGCCTAACATTATGACGATCTAGCTACTCCTCTATGGATGTAATGGGTGATGTTCGAGATTTATCATCGTAAATGAGCGATCGCACTCGTCTGACAAGCTTTGGGCTTGAGCAGTCATTGCTTTGGTTTGACCTGATAAGATTCATCGGGTCAATCTGAATCTGACGCTAATTGACGGCGCTACGCTCTCGATGTAACAAATCGCAATAAATAATACTATAGTCAATCGATCGCCTGAAAAACGATTTGATCGATTTCGGAGAGATTCACTTCTGGACAAGTTTTTAGACAGACTGAATCGCGATCGATCGATCCCGATCTTATCTAACCGCTTGATTTAACCTAATATCGGTTGGAGAAATTGCGGGTTTTTGACCCATCCCACCTCAATTTCTGTGAGTTTGCTTTGAGGTTGCTTCAGGGTTTTTGCCCTGATTTTACTCGTAGCGGCGATCGCTCCGGCAACGTCTCCTGTTCGCTTTCCAATCATTGACTCAATTGAAGCTTGCTTTTCCGGTTATTTCTGCACCACCGCCAACCTCTCTGAAAATCGCCTCGAACGGGTTGGCCGATTTCACCCTATCCAAGACTCAAAAATCGGCATAGGAGGGGAAGACGGCTCGATCTTGCCCCATCAGAGTTCAGGAGACGCGATCGCCCCCCCACAGAACCGGCTAGGGCAACATTCCCTTACCCTCGAAGCGCGATCGCCCTAGCAGCTTATTAAAATTTAACATCTCATCGGGTCTAACCGGATTTCGAGGACATCCCGGCTTCTGATAGACTTTAAGACTGGAGCAGGCAACATTCGCCCCACCAAAGTTATAAGCACTTTACACAATTAAGAGGAATAAATTCGTGGATAGCACTCTAGGTTTAGAAATTATTGAAGTGGTAGAAAAAGCCGCGATCGCCTCCGCTAAATGGATGGGGAAAGGCGAAAAAAACACCGCCGACCACGTTGCGGTGGAAGCGATGCGCGAACGCATGAACAAAATTCACATGCGCGGTCGCATCGTAATCGGGGAAGGGGAACGAGACGAAGCCCCCATGCTGTACATTGGTGAAGAAGTCGGGATTTGTACCCGCGAAGATGCAGCCAACCACTGCAACACCGAAGAATTGCTCGAAATCGATATTGCCGTCGATCCCTGTGAAGGAACCAACCTTGTCGCTTACGGACAACCCGGCTCGATGGCAGTTTTAGCCATCTCGGAAAAAGGTGGCTTATTCCGCGCCCCCGACTTTTACATGAAAAAACTGGCCGCTCCTCCTGCGGCCAAAGGTCATGTAGACATTACCAAATCGGCCACAGAAAACCTCAAAATCATTTCCGAGTGTATGGACCGCTCGATTGAAGAATTAGTCGTAGTGGTCATGGATCGTCCTCGTCACAAAGACTTGATCCAAGAAATCCGCCAAGCCGGGGCCCGAGTGCGTTTGATCAGCGATGGAGACGTATCTGCGGCCTTATCCTGTGCCTTCTCCGGTACCAATATTCACGCTTTAATGGGGATTGGGGCGGCTCCTGAAGGGGTAATTTCTGCGGCGGCCATGCGTTGTTTAGGCGGTCATTTCCAAGGTCAATTAATCTATGACCCGGAAGTGGTGAAAACTGGCTTAATCGGGGAAAGCAAAGAAGGCAACATCGCCCGCTTAAAAGAAATGGACATCACCGACCCCGATCGCGTGTACAATGCCGAAGAACTTGCCAGTGGCGAGACAGTTCTGTTTGCTGCTTGTGGCATTACCCCCGGAACCCTGATGGAAGGAGTGCGTTTCTTCCACGGTGGTATGCGAACCCAAAGCTTAGTTATTTCCAGTCAATCTCAAACCGCGCGGTTTGTCGATACCGTCCATATCGTAGACGATCCGAAAGTTTTACAGTTGCGCTAGAAATTAGGTTTTGTGGGGAGTTGTCCTGTGTTGGGGCAACTCCCAGGGACGAGAAGTAATACAATAAAACCTCAAGGTAGTTGTAGGGGTTTTCTAAAGCCTTATTTAAGGTGTGTCACAGCAGTAGGGTGGGTTAGGCGGCTAAAACTCAAGCTGTGATAGCAATCTGGCAATCCGCCGTCACCCACCGTTTAAAGTGTGTCACGCTACTACGTCTGGATAGCAGAGACGTTGGCACGACACCCGCAGTTTAAAGAAATACAGTTTTTAAAAAAATTCAAGCGGTCTATATGGATATCATTGTTGTTGGACTAAGCCACAAAACAGCCCCCGTAGACATTCGCGAAAAACTCAGCATTCCCGAAGCGAAAATCGAAGCCGCGATCGCGCAGTTACAAAACTATGTCCACATCGAAGAAGTGGCCATTCTGAGTACCTGTAACCGTTTAGAAATCTATGCGGTGGTCAAAGAAAGTCAACAAGGGGCCCTCGAAATTGTGCAGTTTTTAGCCGAAACCGGACAAATTTCTTTAGCCGAATTGCGACGACATTTGTTTATTTTGCTGCACCAAGACGCAATGCGTCACCTCATGCGAGTGTCGGCGGGCTTGGATAGCTTGGTACTAGGGGAAGGTCAAATCCTCGCCCAAGTCAAAACCATGCACAAACAAGCCCAGAAATACAAAGGTTTGGGGCGTTTATTGGATCGATTGCTCAAGCAAGCCCTAGCTGCCGGAAAACGAGTCCGCAGCGAAACCGACATCGGGACAGGGGCGGTTTCGATTTCTTCGGCGGCGGTAGAATTGGTGCAAATGAAGGTCGAGGACTTGTCTCAATACCAAGTTACAATCGTCGGGGCGGGTAAAATGGCGCAATTGCTGGTCAAACATTTACTGGCCAAAGGCGCAACCCAAATCGCCATTGTCAATCGTTCGACGAAACGAGCGCAAAACCTGGCCCAACAGTTTCCCGATGCGAATTTACAACTTTGTCCCCTCTCCGAAATGCTCGATCGCGTGGCTGAGTCTGATATTACCTTTACCAGTACCGGGGCCACCGAACCGATTTTAGACAAAGATAACCTCAACACTTGCGTCAAAACAGACCGAGCGTTGATGTTAGTCGATATTTCCGTTCCCCGGAATATTCACGCCAATGTCATCGAAATCGAGCAAATTCAATGCTACAACGTCGATGACCTCAAAGCCGTAGTCGCCCAAAATACCGCCAATCGCCGCAAAATTGCCGCCGAAGCGATGGTATTACTCGAAGAAGAAGTCGAAGCCTTTGAAGCCTGGCGGCGATCGCTCCATACCGTTCCTACCATTAGCAGTTTACGCAGTAAAGTCGAAGGCATCCGCGAGCAGGAACTCGAAAAGGCATTATCCCGCCTTGGCACTGAATTTGCCGACAAACACCAAGAAACCATCGAAGCCCTGACACGGGGCATTGTGAATAAGATTCTGCACGATCCGATGGTACAGTTGCGATCGCAGCAAGACATCGAAGCCCGAGAAAGGTGTTTACAATCATTGCAAATGCTGTTTAACTTGGACACCAAAAATCAATACAGCTAAATCAATTTAAAAAAAAGATTGATGTCGGCCAATCCCAGGATCGCTACTATAGATGCCGAGGGCTTTTGATTTCGGTATAGGGATGTCATGAAAAAGCAAGGGCAGCGAAAGCGTATTTTCCAAGGATTGGCCATCATTGTTGGCTTACTACTCGCGTTTGATTTAGGCGCTCGTTTGATCGTCGAGGTGTTGTGGTTTGCAGAAGTTGATTATTTAGATAACTTCTTTCAACGCCTCCGCAATCAGATGGGGTTGTGGACAATCGCCTCGGTGACTTCGGCTTTGTATTTATTGGGGAACTTAAGTATTGCTCGGCGTTTGAGCTTTGTGCCACCGCCCCCATCCCTCCCCAAGCGCCAATTACCGAGTTTGCGGGATACCCTGAATCTCGACTTTCCGGCAAAACCAAAGAAAATGCGGCAGTTTCCGATAGGATTGCGGGTTTTGCTGCCGATTGTTTTTATTTTAGCCAGTATTGCCGCCTTGATGTTGGTTCACTACAGCGAAGTTGCCCTCGATCTCAGCCGACCGGATTTCGATTTACCCAACGTCACGCCCCCCTTACCCTCGCCATTTAACCTCGATGTCCTGATCGAACGCTTACCGCAAATCATTGCCGAACAGGAACGGTTATTTTCTTGGACGTTGGTGTTTTCTGGGTCATTAATGGCGATCGCGGCGGTTACATTTTGGGTTTGTGTTGCCCCTCAAACGGCGTTAATGTCCGTCGCTGCTTTATTAAGTTTGCTGTTTGGCTTTGTGCTATCGGGGAATTGGACGCGGATATTACTATTTTTCAACGCCCTGCCCTTCGACATCACCGACCCGATTTTCAACAACGATATTAGTTTTTATATCTATCGCCTCCCCATCGGCCAGTTATTGTACTTTTGGCTGGGGGGATTGTTGCTGTATGGCTTTATTGCCTGCTTGCTGCTGTATCTGTTATCCGGAAATAGCTTGTCTCAAGGCCAGTTTTCCGGCTTTACCAAGCCCCAACTGCGCCATCTATCCGGGTTAGCCGCCGCCGTGATGTTTATGCAGGCATTTCACCACTGGATCGCCCGCTACGAACTGTTATATTCCGACCAAGGGGTGGTTTACGGCATTGGCTACACCGATCGCGCCGTTAAACTCAATGCCGAATTATTGCTATTTTTTCTCGCGATCGCGTCGGGAGTTTGGTTATTTCTACGAATGCTGGGAACCCCCCCAGGCCGCCGCATTTTCCCCCAACCCCAATTGCGCTTGGTCATAGGATTTTATCTCTTAGCCTTGTTTGTGGGGATTTTCGTCCTACCCGCGATCGTGCAATTAATCATCGTCCAACCCAACGAACTCGACCGCGAACGGCCTTATCTCGAATACAACATCGCCGCCACTCGTCAAGCCTTTGCCCTCGACGAAAACAACATCGAAGTCAAAACCTTTAACCCCCAAGCCCAACTGACCCCAGAAAGCCTCGAAGACAACTCTCTGACCATCGACAACATCCGCTTGTGGGATTCTCGTCCCTTGTTGGACACCAACCGCCAATTACAGCAAATCCGGCTGTATTACAGCTTTTTGTCGGCGGATATTGACCGCTACACCATGCGCTTGAGTGAGGAAGACACCCCCAACAAGCAACAAGTGATCATTTCAGCCCGCGAACTTGATTATGATTCAGTTCCAGCCCAAGCTCAAACCTGGGTCAATCGCCATTTAGTTTATACCCACGGCTACGGCTTTACCGTCAGTCCCGTGAACAAAGTGGGAGAAGGGGGCTTACCGGATTATTTTGTACAAGACATTGGCACAGAAGACCAAGAAGGCTTGCTGTTAACCGATAACATCTACGTTCAAGAAAGCATCCCCATTGAGAATCCTCGCATCTATTACGGCGAACTGACGACGAATTATGTGATGACTCCCAGTAACGTGCAGGAGTTAGACTTTCCCAGTGGTAATGAGAACGTTTATAACACCTATGACGGAAAAGGGGGGATTCCCTTGGGTTCCTTTGGACAGCGCATCTTATTTGCCGAGTATCTCAAAGATTGGCAAATGCTGTTTACCCGCAATTTTCGCCCCGATACCCGCTTGTTATTCCGCCGCGACCTCAAACATCGTTTACGGGCGATCGCGCCCTTTCTCCGCTTCGATCTCGACCCCTACTTAGTCTCGGTAGATACCACCGACAATCCCCAAAGCCAACCCGAAAACTATCTCTACTGGATTGTCGATGCTTACACCACCACCGATCACTATCCCTATTCCGATCCGGGGCAATATCCCTTTAACTACACCCGCAACTCCGTCAAAATTGTCATTGATGCCTACAACGGCGATGTAGACTTTTATGTGGCCGAACCGAACGACCCCATTATCCGCAGTTGGCAGCAAATCTTCCCGAATATGTTTAAACCCTTAACCGCAATGCCAGAGGCATTACAAGCCCATATTCGCTATCCTGCCGATCTCGTCAAAGTCCAGTCCGAACGTCTCCTCAACTACCACATGACCGACCCCAAGGTCTTTTATAACCGGGAGGATCAGTGGGAAATTCCCCAAGAAATTTATCGCACCGAACCGCAACCCGTCGAACCCTATCATTTGATTATGCGGTTGCCGATGGAAACCCAAGAAGAATTTATCTTACTGCAACCGTTTACCCCCACAGCGCGACCGAATCTCATTGCTTGGTTAGCGGCGCGATCGGATTCGCCTTACTACGGTAAATTGCTGTTGTATCAGTTCCCCAAACAAAAGTTAATTTACGGGATTCGGCAAATTGAGGCTTTAATTAATCAAGACCCGGTAATTTCCCAGTTAATCTCATTATGGGATCGGCAAGGTTCTAAGGCATTACAAGGTAATTTACTGGTGATTCCCATTGAAGAATCAATTTTATATGTAGAGCCGTTATATTTGGAGGCAGATAACAATGGTTTGCCGACTTTGGTACGAGTTATTGTGGTTTACGATAACAAAATTGTCATTGCTGAAACCCTCGAACAAGCTTTGTTTCGCTTGTTTACGAACGATACACAACCCGATACTATTCCCTTACCCGATCGCAATATTAATGCGCCTTTCGAGGAAAACGAAAGTCCTGCTATTTTGCGTCCCCTCGATCCTTTGACACCAGATGAGGAGTAGGCTTTTTTAGGTCTTAGGTATTGGGCAGTGGGCAGCTTTTTCAGTAATCAGTGTTTGGGGCAATCGGCAATCGGCAATCGGCAATCGGTGTGTAGGGGTGGGGTTTCCCCATCCAATAACCAATAACCAACAACCAATAACCAATAACCAACAACCAACAACCAACAACCAACAACCAACAACCAACAACCAATAACCAACAACCAACAACCAACAACAAATAATGAACGATCGCGACCAACAGCAACCCACTACAACCTCTAGTCCCATGGAATCGAAAACAGGTTTGGGAACCTTTGGTGGCGTATTTACCCCCTCAATTCTGACAATTTTGGGGGTGATTATGTATTTGCGCTTTGGCTGGGTGGTGGGCAATGTGGGGTTGTTTGGGACATTGGCGATCGTCACCTTGTCAACGGGAATTACCTTTTTGACTGCCCTTTCTGTGAGTGCGATCTCGACGGATCGCGTGGTGCGGGGGGGCGGCGCGTATTATATGATTAGTCGCTCTCTGGGCTTAGAATCCGGGGGAGCAGTTGGTATTCCGTTATATTTCGCTCAAGCGCTTTCGATTGCACTGTATACCATTGGTTTTGCTGAAAGTGTGGTGCAAACCTTTGGTCATCTCAACCAAATGTATGTGGCCTTGGTAACGACGATCGCGGTGGCCGTATTGGGCATTACTTCCGCGAGTTTGGCGATTCGGGCGCAGTATATCATCATGGCCGCGATCGCCCTATCTTTGGTTTCCTTTGCGTTCGGAAAACCCATCGAACCCACAGTGATCGAATTGTGGGTGAGCGATCGCGAACCGTTTTGGGCAGTCTTTTCGGTATTTTTCCCGGCGGTTACTGGCATTATGGCCGGGGTTAATATGTCCGGGGATTTGCGCGACCCCACCAAATCTATCCCCACCGGGACTTTAGCCGCCGTGGGAACGGGTTACGTCATTTACATGATTTTGCCGATTTTCATGGCAATGCGAGCCGATGCCGGGACGCTGGCTGCCATTCCCGCCCCTGGTGAACCCTTGGTGATTCAACAACTCTCGTTTTGGGGGCCGGCGATTTTATTTGGGGTTTGGGGCGCAACCCTCAGTAGTGCTTTGGGCAGCTTACTCGGCGCACCCAGAGTCTTACAAGCCTTAGCCCGCGACGGCGTTTTACCCCGTTGGATGAGCTTTCTCGGTCAAGGTAGCGGTTCTGCCGATGAACCCCGTATCGGGACGGCAGTAACCCTGGTGGTTGCTGTGGCTGCGGTGGTGATTGGTGACTTGAACTTAATTGCCCCGGTGTTGACTATGTTTTTCCTGACGACTTATTTAGTTTTGAATATCTCGGCAGGTATTGAGGGGTTTCTACAAAGTCCTTCTTATCGTCCCACCTTTCGCGTCCATTGGTCTTTTTCTTTGTTGGGGGCGTTTGGCTGTTTGGTGGTGATGTTCTTGATTAACCCCATTGCCACGGTTGTAGCCGCTTTGATTGTCTTGGGGATTTATCTTTGGCTACAACAACGAGAATTGGCCGCGGCCTGGGGAGATGTGCGTCGCGGGGTTTGGTTGGCGCTGCTGCGGTTTAGTTTGTTTCAACTGCGGGGGCCCGAAGACCCGAAAAACTGGCGGCCTCATATTTTAGTGCTTTCGGGAACGCCGACGAAGCGCTGGCCGCTGATTGAATTGGCCGATGCCTTTACCCACAATCGCGGCTTAATTACGGTGTCGAGTGTGTTACCGAATGGGTCGCGTGATTTGGCGCAGCAAGCTCACTCCGAGAAAACTTTACGGGAGTATCTCGAACGCCGCAATGTTAAGGCGTTGGTGCGCTTAATTACTGCCCCAGACCCGTTTGCGGGGGCCGAACAGTTGGTCGAAATTTATGGGTTGGGTCATTTGGTTCCCAATACGGTGCTGTTGGGGGATAGCGAATCTCCGGCCCGGCGCGATCGCTATTGTCAGACCATCGGCACGTTACATCGCGCTAAACGCAGTTTAATTATCCTCCACGATAACCGCGATTTGGGCTTTGGTAAGCGTCAACGGATTGATGTTTGGTGGGGGGGTCGTCAAGCCAACGGGAGTTTGATGTTGTTGTTGGCTTATTTGTTACGCACACAAATGGCTTGGCGCGAAGCCACGATTTATTTAAAATTAGTTGTCCCTAACCAAACTGCGGCGCAAGCGGCTCAAACGAATCTTAAAAATTTAATTGAGGAACTTCGTATTGAGGCTGTTCCTAAAGTTTTAATTGCTGAAGGGCGCTCGTTTGATGAAATTTTACACGAATCTTCTCAAAATGCCGATCTGATTTTTCTGGGGATGGCGACTCCCCAAGAAGGCATGAAATATACGGAATATTACGAGCAGTTACAAGCAAAAGCTACTCATATTCCGACGACTTTATTTGTGTTAGCGGCTCCTGATTTTGCTTTTGAAGAAGTGTTGAGTGAAGGCAATTAACAATTAACAATGTACAATTAACAATGTACAATTAACAATTAATAATTAACAATGTACAATTAATAATTAACAGTTAACAATTAACAATTAACAATTAACAATTAACAATGTACAATTAACAATTAATATAGTAATTCTAAATAAGAACCGACAGCCCGCCCGCAGATTAAAATCTGGGGAACCAACAGAGCAAAGTCCGCTTTCAAAGGATGAAGGAAACACGCATCAATGTATGGAACTTAGTTGGAATGACTATAGTTGTTCGTGGTGAGCGATAACCAATAACCAATAACCAGTAACTAATAACCAATAACCAATAACCAACAACTAATAACCAATAACCAGTAACTAATAACCAATAACCAATAACCAACAACCAACAACCAATAACCAATAACCAACAACCAACAACCAATAACCAACAACCAATAACCAACAACCAACAACCAATAACCAATAACCAACAACCAATAACCAATAACTCTTAAGATTTCGAGCGCAGAAACCAGCCTAAAATATTAACATCTTGCCGCAGAGTTTCGAGTTCGGCTTGATGGCGTTCGGCGGTTTCGCGATACCATTCACAATAAGCGTTAAAATCGTCACGGACTTGGGTTTCATGACGAAACTCCCAAGCCAGTTGATAGGGGGCAAAAAACTCAGCAGTCGGCGGTAAGGCAGGGATGATGTAGTGGAATTGTTCGCTCATGGGTGGCAATGAGATAGACTGCTCTTTCCGTTATATCGGATGTTGTAGAATTTGGCTTCTAGATACATTGAGTTATCCATTTTTTGTAGTGTAATGATGACGAAACGCCGATTTGATTCTTGGTTGAGTTTGAGTGCTATTCCGATTTTAGTGGGGGCGATCGCGTCTGGGGGAGCGATCGCGCAGCCTGTACAATTAGCTCAAACTGAAACCCCAGTCGAAGTTGAAGAACCCCTCGAAAGTTCCGAGGAAACCCCAGAAGAAACCCTCGAACTCGAACTTCCTGAAGACGAAGAAACCCCCGAAGCAATCGAGGAGGAGGACGAATGGGAGGAGTTTACTTATGATGCTGCGGGATTCCGTATTGCTTTACCCGCAACCCCGGTAGAAGAAGTGGTCCGGGCCGATCCTGAGATGGGAATCGAGGAGTCGGGGGCAATTTTGCTCGATACTAATAGCAATACGGTGGGATATGCGGCGTTTTATCGCGATTATGCTGGTCTTGACACTCTAGAAAGTTCTGAGGCGATCGCGACCTTTTTAGACGGGTTTCGGGATGATTTTGTGGCGAATGGGGTTCTCGATGGCCAGCTTTTACAAGAACGAGAGATTACGCTAGATTCCTACCCCGGTCGCGAAATGGAAATTATCGGGGCTGAGGGCTTTTTGAAAACGAGGGTTTATTTAGTGGGCGATCGCCTCTATATGTTAGTGGCCGCTTCGATGACTGAGGAAGCTTATCCCGAAACGGGCGATCGCTTTTTAGATTCGTTTGAGTTACTGAATTAATCAACAGGCAAAAAACAAGCTTCTGGCGCACATAAACCGGGAAATTCAACAGTTTCTAAAGAAAGGCTTTGTAAATTCAAGCGGCAGAGGCGATGATTATTTGTATCGGCAATATACAGGCAATTGTGAGCCAAACTCAGCCCAGAAGGTTCGTTCAGTTCGGCGCAAGTAACCGTACAACAGCGTCCGGTGTGGGGGGTAATGCGCTTAATTTTGTGGTTGTAGGTATCTGCCACCCACAGCCAACCTTCGGCAAAGGTAATCCCCAAACAATGCTGCAAGCGGACTTCTTCCCCGATTCCATCAACATCCCCAAAATCAAATAAATCCCGACTGCCGCAAAGAGTGGTCACTTGGGCTTGGGGTTCTAAGTCAATGCGACGAATGGAACTGGCTTCGCTATCGGCAATATACAGGGCTTGGCCGTCCGTGGTAATGCCACTAGGTTGGGTGAATCCGGCTTCAAGCAATTCCCCGTCTAAACAGGCTTCTGCACCGCGGCCAGCGTAGGTTTGAATGGTGTTATGGTTG
The DNA here is from genome assembly GCA_000380225.1 of filamentous cyanobacterium ESFC-1. Classification (GTDB taxonomy): domain Bacteria; phylum Cyanobacteriota; class Cyanobacteriia; order Cyanobacteriales; family Spirulinaceae; genus Jaaginema. Next base: position 4,251,708 of record KB904821.1, on the reverse strand, counting down.
AGGTCTAGTTTCCAGATTTGGTGATGCCCGGCCATGGCGATATAGAGGGCTTGCTGGAGGTAAACCAAGTCCCAAGGGGAATTTAGGTCAACTTCCCTGGCTAGACCGCCGTGGGGGGCAAAAATGCGGCTTTGGTTGCCCGTTCCGGCGATGGTGGTAACGATTTCTTGGGTTAAATCGAGACAGCGAATCAGGTGATTGCCTGTATCCGCGACATAAAGGCGATCGCGATGGCAGACTAAGCCCTGGGGTTGCCGAAATTGCGCTTGTTCAAAATACCCATCTTGCCAACCCGCTTTTCCCGTTCCGATGATTTGGTCGATTTTGCCGTATTCGCTGCTGATAATAATGCGATGGTGATGGCTGTCGGCAATAAATAGACGGTTGGAGTCAGCGTGTAGATTACCGGGGAAATAAAGGGGAGTGGGGGGTTGAGAGGCTTGTTCTAACGCCAGTTGTAGGGGGGAGTCAGAAATGGCGCGATCGGCTTGTAATTGGGCGATCGCGTCGTCTATTTTCTGGCGATGACCTTCTCCGGCCAAACGAGCGATACAGTAGCCTTCTGGGTCAATTAAAACCCATGTGGGCAAGGCACGAACGGCGAAATGATCCCAAACTTTCGACTCGCGATCGACGGCTACCGGATGCCGAATATCGTAGCGCAAAATGGCTTGACGAATATTCTCAACTTCTTGCTCGTTATCAAATTTGGCGGTATGAATACCAATAACTGTCAAGCAATCTTGATATTTCTGTTCGAGGTATTTGAGGTCATTTAAACTGTGGATGCAGTTGATACAACCATACGTCCAGAAATCGAGCAAAATAACCCGTCCTCGCAATTCTTTGAGGGTTAAGGGGTTCTTGGAGTTGAGCCAGGGCAAATCGCGAGGAAATTCGGGCGATCGCACGCGCAGAGTGGTCATTGCGGTTTTGCTTTCGGGTCAACGCTTTGAGTTTGTTATACCGCAAATCTGGGACTTGAGGTGAGGCTTACGCTTTGGGGGGGTTTACGGTAATCTTGTAAACTTGAAACTCTAAATAGACTTTTTTGATCTAAAAATCTTTGTATGGCCAACTTAATTGCCCCCACCCTGGATTTATTTGTGTACGATATTCGCAAAGAATTTGGTCAAACTCTCGAAGATTTACGCAGTAACCGCGAGCATTTTCGGCAAAAATTACCCGCGACTTATGATGATTCTTCTTGGCAACGCGATCGCGATTTTGAAGGAGAGTTTGTCGAGTTATTGAGCGATCGCACCGAAATTAATTCTCTCTCTTTTATGGCTGGAGATTGTCAGGGTTATTATTATCCGGTGCGCTTACAGGATGTTTATGGGGTGTTAATTAGTTGTAGCGCCCGCGACAAAAGTTTTCCTTATCCTGTGCCTTGGCTTCAGGAAGCTAAAGTTATTTTAGAAGAAAAAATTGCCCATCAAACAGTCACGTTAGGGCAAACTTGGATGATTTCAGCCCAGTTGGATTGGCAAACTTCAACCCATAACAATCCAGAACTTTTAGCTAAAGAATGTTATTCGTCTTTATTTCCGCAATACGACTGGCAAGATAGTCTTAAAAGCGTTAATACTTTTTTAGGCGGGACTATTTTTGAATTGTGTCAATATAATTTCAACTTACCCGAAAATCCCGAAGATATTAATTTAGAAAACTATATTACTCATGATTTTGAAGAAAATCATCACTTAATTATTGCCATTTATCCCAGTCCAGAAATTGCCTCAGCCGCCACTTATTTTTTAGATGATTGGTTGCGTTTATGGTGTTCCCATCACAAAACCCTAGTCAGCTATAGTCAAAGTCGCCTACTCAAACAAATCCTCGAAAACGATATTATCGAGATTCAACAATATTTTGAAAAGTTTAAAAAAGAATTTGACCGAGTTTATCACTTCACTCAACTCGATTTAGAATGGCAAAACCTCGAAGACATTTTTGCTAACTATATGCTCGATCTCTTTGATTTCAAAAATCAGGTTTGTAAAATCAAAGAAAGTTGTGCCACTTATAGCCAACACCTCGAAAATTTAGAAGCTGTTTTAAAAATAGAACAGTTAACCGCCGATTTATCGGGATTTAAGCAATTAGTTTCTCAAACCACTCAACAATATGTAGGGCAAATTGAGCGCGATTGGGAACGTTTACAAGAAGGGGAAAAACTCCTCAAAGCTTCCCTCGATTTACTCCGCACTGAAATTGATTTTTATCAAGTTAGAAATCAGCGAGATTTTCAACAACAAGCGATCGCGACAGGAGTCGGTTTGGGTTGTGGTATTGCAGTTGGGGCGATCGCCTATCGGGTGGTTACCACAGAAACCCCTTCCCTCGACGAAACCACAGAAATTCCTTCTCCCCAAGCGGGAATACAAACCCTTTTAACTCCCGATGTTTGGGCAATTCCTAGTATTATCACCATTATCGGCATTTGTACGGGGATTGTAACCGGAGGAATGATGCGGTTGTGGCTGTTTTGGAGCGATCGCGTTTTGGGATCGAGATAATAATTACAATTACTAATTACTAATTACCATTAGTGACAAGTTAAGCTGATTTGCATTTTGTCAAGTCTTGCGTAGGGGCTGGGTTTTCCTGCCCAATTTTACGTTTTTGGACGGAATTGCAGTATCAAATTGTCGTTTCCCAAAAATTGAGATTGTATAGTAATTCCAAATAAAAACCAGCAGCCCCTCTCGGAGTGGGAGAGGGGTTTGGGGTGAGGGCGGTTCAGGGAGAATACGATACCTTTATTGGGAGATGACTGTACGGAAACTAATTGTAATGACTATACGCGCGAAACCTCACCCCTACAACAGTTTAGAAAGCTCTTGAGATTTTATTTTTAAGCTTAACTTGTCACGATTGACCAATTACCAATTACTATTCCGAAGGCATTTCTACAATGCGAAACACATCATTCGCTTGAAACTCAACTCGAAAATTCAGTAAAGGCTGTTGGGGGGCTTCTACCTGTTCGATAGTAGCCAAAGGAGTCGCGGTAAAATCCTCTTGGGCTTCGGGATTAAGAAACTCAACTGTGGCAATTTTACCCTCGGTGGTTAAGCCCACCTGATACTGTAACGGCGGCGTAAATGTGGTACTATCTCCCATCATCCAAGCCCCAGAAAAATCATCAAAATGTTTAGGGGTATTTTGGTCGAGTTGTTCAAAAAGACGGCTTTTGAGAATGCTGCGATTGCTTTGCCCAAAATCGCTGACAGCCGTTGACCAAGGGGTAATAGTATAAGTTTGATCGGGGGTAAATGTAACGCGAAAATCCGCCAAAGAGGGAGTCGTATTTGACGCTTCATTGCGATATTGCCACCACAAACTGTCAATGGGCGTAGCATAAGCTAAATCGGCGGAATTTTCATCGTAAGCGTAATATTTGACAACTTGCCCTTGATTGTTAACAAATACGCGCAGGGTAACAGCTTCCTCGATGGGGAACAACGCATCCAGATTAGACGCGATCGCGTTTTCGAGTTGTTGTTGGCGTTGTTGGATTTGCGCCTCATTTTGGATTAAATTGGGTCGAGCATTGTTTTCGAGAGTTTGGAAAAATTCTCGCACTGGCGCTAAATCGATCGCCTGCCTCACCACACGAGAATCATAAATCAAAGCGGCGCGATCGCCCCGCATCAGGTCAAAACAAGCCCAATCAAACTGCCGATAAGCCACATCGGGGTCAATTCCGGCTACTGTCCCTTCAAAAGCGAAACGCAGAATGAGAGAAAGCTGGCTGTAGCAATTCCCGCGAAAATACCAAGATGCGTAACGAGAACGGTCTTTTTCGGGAATAGAGTCGTTTAAATCTACCGCATTGTCAAACAACCAAATGCGATTCAGTAAGCCGTTTTCCATCTCCCAATCCGACCGCGCCCAATCCAAAATGCCCTGATTCATGCGAATTTCGGCTTGTAAGCGGGTTAAATCGGAATTTCCTTCAATTTGGCTAATGAGCTTATTGGCTCGTTCAAACAGCAATTCTGCTTCTTGGGCGACATCTTCGTTAATGGCGGTTTGCCAATCACGATAAGCCCAATCTTTCCACACGATCGCCCGTCCCAAAGCATTCATCGACCCCGGATCGCCTGCAAGTACGCCTTTTTCGTACTGGGCGATCGCGGTGTCAAATTCCCCCAACACTTCGTAAATATTGCCCGTGGCTACATAAATTCGGGGATCGTCGGGAATAAAATTGAGGGCGCGATCGTAGCTATCCTGCGCCTCAGACCAACGATTTTCCGTTTGTTGGCGCAAACCCTGTTGGTAATACAACTCACCGACTAAATGCAAATTCTGATTAATGCCGTAGGACACCCCCAACAACAGCAACGCCCCGGCAAAAGTGATTTCAGCGTGGAGATAGGGGGGAAACTCAAAATGAGTTAAACCATTTTTAATCACCCGTTTGCCGCGATCGGTCAAAGCGCCTCCTGCCACCAAAACCAAACCCGTCCCTTGACCGATGGTACTCAACACCCCCAGAAAATCAAAACCCTTGGCTGCCGAAAACGCATTCGCTGTCTGGCTTAAAAACGTCGTCGAAATCACCAAACAAGTCACCGTCCCCACATTCCACACCCAATCGTGTTTTGCCCACCAGGGTTGCAACTGGGGGGGAGGCGGAGAGGCTTCAAGATACCACCACCAAGCGGTTTTGGGGGGTTGGCGACTTTCGCGACATTGTTCGATTTCAGGATGAGACGCGATCGCGTTGGCGAGATGATGCAAGCGATTGTCGAGTTTGGCTAGATGACTGAGATCGTGGGACGCGATCGCCTCAGCGCCCTCTAAAATGCTTTGTATATTGTCTCGAATTAACAAAACATCCAAAATGGGTTCGAGGGGCGGATTGGCCGTCTGCTCGATTTGATCGAGGGCTTGGGCGTATTGGGGGATGAGTTGGTTTATACAGTTATCAGTCATCAGCTTTTCTTAGGTCTTAGGTCTTAGGCAGTAGGGAGTGGGGAGAGGGGGAGGAGGGGGAGGAGGGGGAGGAAATTACCAATTACCAGTTACCAATGACCAATTGAGGGATTCTGGTAATAACCAATAACCAATAACTGGTGCGACCCCGCGCCGCCGTAAGGCGCAAGGGAACGCGCACCAGAAATAACCAATAACCAATAACCAATAACCAACAACCAATAACCAACAACCAATAACCAACAACCAATAATACAAAAAGTAGTCTATACACTACAACGATAACACCTTGGCCAAAGTTCCAGCGAACGCTAAACTCTGGTGCAAATCAATATAAGGCAAACTGCAAAAAATCGTGGGTTCAGTAACCGAACAATCAATAACCATCGGGGGGCTAGAGTGGTTTTATCGCGAAGCTCAACCGGAGACAACCGCCAAAGAAACACCGATTCTTTTTCTCCATGGGCTACCGTCCCAGAGTTTGAGTTGGTGTGAGATCATGACCCAAGTGAGCGATCGCGGCTGGCGGGCGATCGCGCCAGACTGGATTGGTCATGGCTTTTCGAGTAAACCGGAACGTCGCGACTTCGACTACACACCAGATAGTTACATCAAAGCTTTAGACGATTTCGTAAATACCCTAGAACTTAAAACTATTCACCTCGTCGTGCAAGGATTTCTGGGATCAATGGGGCTGCAATATGCGATCCGCAATCCCGATAAAATCGAGCGCCTCGTTATCCTCAATACGCCCTTGAATCCAACCGCGAAACTGCCTCTGAAAATGAAACAATGGGGATGGCCCCTAGTCGGGGATATGCTGACCCAAGACCCCTTATTGGTCGATCGTACCCTCGAAGGCGGCAGTGGATTTCAGATTGGCGATCGCAACCTCGATATTTACCGCAAACCCTTTTTGCAAACCTCCGCATCCGGGCGATCGCTTTTAGCCACCGTCCAAAAACTCAACCTTCCCCAAATTACCGCCGAAATCGAAACGGGCTTAAAAGATTGGACAAAACCCGTTCAGATTTTCTGGGGCTGTGCAGACCCCTGGCTAGACGTAGACATGGCCGAAACCCTGGCCAAATCGCGATCCAACGTTGATATGACCCAACTCCCCGAAGCCCGTCACTACCCCCAGGAACATTGGTCTGAAGAAATTGGCCCAGACCTAATTACCTTTTTGCGTCGTCAGATGAGATAAAGTAAACTAACCCATCGCCGCGAGATTCAGATTCTATGGGAAGATAAAAACGGTAGCAAAAAGCCTGCAATCGTTGAATACGCAGCTTTTTAGTCATGCCTTAATTATTTTGTTGTTGCTTGTTATATTCAGAAAATGATTAAACGTTTACGATCTCTTTTACCCCTCATTTTGGCCCTGACAATCGCCTTCTTAACCGCTTGTGGTGGCGCACCCGAAGCCAAAGCCCCCCCAACCTACACCCCCGAAAAAATCGCCCAACTCCGACAATATTCTGGCCCCATTACCGCAGCCCGTCAACGAATGCCCGAATTGGCTACTTTGATTGCGGATAAAGAATGGATTGATGTGGGAAACTTTATCCACGGACCGTTAGGGCAAGTGCGCGGCAGTATGGGCTTCATTTCTCGCAATTTACTGCCCAAAGACCAAGATACAGCCAAAGAAGCCGCCAAAGAACTCTTTGTTCACCTTGAAAAAATTGATACTGCGGCCAAAGCCGATCGCATCGATATTGCTGAAAGACAATATGCTGAAGCGTTGAAAGATTTTGATGCTTTCTTGGATTTGATTCCCGATGCTTAGATTCTGCATCAACTCTTAACGGGCTAAAGGCTAGATTGGGCGGGGTTTCCTCGCCCTTATGATTTGTCCTTGGTTGTTGGTTGTTGGTTGTTGGTTGTTGGTTATTGGTTATTGGTTATTGGTTATTGGTTATTGGTTATTGGTTGTTGGTTATTGGTTATTGGTTATTGGTTGTTGGTTATTGGTTATTGGTTATTGGTTATTTCTGGTGCGCGTTCCCTTGCGCCTTACGGCGGCGCGGGGTCGCACCAGTTATTGGTTATTGGTTATTACCAGAATCCCTCAATTGGTCATTGGTAACTGGTAATTGGTCATTTCCTCCCACTCCTCCCACTCCTCCCCCTCCTCCCACTCCTCCCACTCTCCCCACTCCCCCCGATTGCCCAATACCTACTGCCCAATACCTACTGCCCACTGCCCACTGCCTACTGCCTAAAAAACTGATTACTGAAATGACTCGCATTGCAATTATTGGCTGTGGTATTGTCGGGGCGACAATCGCCTACGAATTGAGCGCGATCGCGTACCTGGAAATTACCCTGATCGACGCTAAAACCCCCGCCACAGGCTCAACGGGGGCGGCGTTGGGGGTTCTGATGGGAGCAATTAGCCATAAAACCAAAGGACGCAATTGGCGCTTACGTCGCGACAGCTTAGAGCGTTACGAAACCCTGATTCCCGAACTCGAAGCGATAACCGGGGAAAAGATACTCTACAATCGCCAGGGCTTGGTGATGTTGCGCTTTGAAGAAGATGATTTATCGCGCTGGCAGAAACTCCAAACCAAGCGAGAAAACCAAGGCTGGCCCCTAGAATTGTGGAGTCGAGAACAACTGCGCGATCGCCTCCCCCATATCCAAGATAATCGTATTGTGGGGGCTGTATATTCCCCGCGCGATCGCCAAGTCCACCCCCAACAACTCACCCACAGCTTAATCGCCGCCGCCCAAAAACGAGGCGTAACCTGCCAATTTAACACCCCCATTCTCGACACCGATGCCACACCCCCGGATGGGGATAATCTGCGGCACTGTACCCACCTCAAAACACCCGAAAGCGCGATCGCCGCCGATTTTGTCATTGTCACCGCCGGAATTGGCTCAACGCCCCTCACAAGTGCCTTAGAGCAAACCGTCGATATTCGCCCCGTCCTTGGTCAAGCCTTGCACGTTCGCTTAAATCCAGAACACAATTCCCCCGACTTCAACCCCGTTGTTACCGGAAATGACGTACATATTGTCCCCCTCGGTAACGGCGAATATTGGATTGGCGCAACCGTCGAATTTGCCGACGAAAGCGGCTATCTCGAAGCCGAAGCCTCTCTACTTGAAACCGTCAAACAACAAGCCTTTCGCTACTATCCCGACCTCGCAAACGCTGAAATCCTCCGTACTTGGTCGGGCTTGCGTCCCCGTCCCGAAGGCCGCCCTGCCCCCATCATCGAAGACCTACCCGGCTACCATAACGTTATCCTCGCCACAGGTCATTACCGCAACGGCGTTTTCCTCGCGACCGCTACCGCTTTAGGGGTACGGGATTTGCTTCAAGAAAAACTATCCCAATCATGAGTTACGATAGCACCCTCAAATACCTCCTCGAAACCTTCCCCCAATCCTTTGTGCGTTGGCTACTCGATATCGAAGCAAGTCCTGTCGAACTTCTCCCCACCGAGCTTAACGTCGAACCCATCCGCGTCGATGGTTTATTCTTTCTACAGGTTGATAACTGTGTCTTGCACCTCGAATTTCAAACCTCACCTCAATCTCAGCCATCCCTTCCCCTAAGAATGCTTGACTACGGTGTAAGATTATATCGTCTCTACGACAGCGACATCGAGCAGGTTATCATTTTCCTCAAACCCACCAACTCCCCCGCCGTTTTTGAGACAGAATTTCGCACTCGCAATACAACACATCGTTACCGCGTGATTCGGATTTGGGAATGCGATTGTAACCTTTTCCTCAGCGATCCTGGTTTGTATCCTCTGGCAATTTTAGCTCAAAGCGAAACGCCAGAATCTTTGCTACAAGAAGTTGCAGACAAGCTTGATGACATCGAAGCCCCAGAGCTACAGCGTAACGTCTCAGCCTGTATACAATTGTTAGCAGGGATAAAATTTTCAGATAACCTCATCCAAGCCTATTTTCGGGAGGACATCATGCGCGAATCGGTAGTTTATCAGCGTATTCTGCAAGAAGGAATTGAGCAAGGCATTGAGCAAGGCATCGAGCAAGGCATCGAGCAAGGCATTGAGCAAGGCATCGAGCAAGGCATCGAGCAAGGCATTGAGCAAAGCCGAGAACAGGAAAAACGCTTTATTCTGCGCTTGCTGCAACGGCGAATCGGGACAGTGAGTGAAGACTTACAAGCCCGTCTGGTTACGCTGTCCCTAGAGCAGATGGAAGCCCTCGGAGAAGCTTTGCTGGAGTTTGAGAGGGAAGCGGATTTAGTTCGTTGGTTGGATATGCTTTAATAGGGTGATTACTGCACCAATGGTTGGTGCTAGAATTTTAACAATTGTCAAGATAAAGCCCAATTCGCTATTCCCTTGACTCAAAAAATTATTATTTTAATTAAAGATAGGTATAATCTTTAGCTTAACCCTGAGATTTGTATTTATAGCTTGACTTATTCAGGCAATCGCAGTCAAAATCAAGCCTATCCCTAGGGGAGTTGCTTTAGGGTGAACTCCCGCAATCCTATTGTTTCGATCGACGTTGGCGATCGCGCTCTCTCCTCTTGAGAGTGTGAAGCAACGTCAACCCTAATCTCGTTTTTATTAATGATGTAGTTCAACAGGTAGATCGTGGTATCTTCTAGTATTTCTCGAAAAACTCAAGCCAGCAAAAGTGCGTCTCGTCGCGAGACAGGCGCTTATGCCTTAATCGATAGTCTCGTCCGTCATGGAGTCAAACATATTTTTGGTTATCCGGGGGGCGCGATTCTCCCGATTTATGATGAACTGTATCGCGCCGAAGCTAGAGGCGATCTTCAGCATATTTTAGTGCGACACGAACAAGCCGCCGCCCACGCTGCCGACGGTTATGCCAGAGCCACAGGTCAAGTGGGGGTTTGTTTTGCCACTTCTGGCCCCGGTGCGACGAACTTAGTCACGGGTTTAGCGACTGCTCATCTCGACTCGATTCCTATGGTAGCCATTACCGGGCAAGTTACCCGCGCGGCCATTGGGACAGATGCGTTTCAAGAAATTGATATTTACGGCATTACACTGCCGATTGTGAAGCATTCCTATGTGGTACGGGATGCGAAAGATATGGCGCGGACTGTAGCTGAGGCGTTTCACCTCGCCAACACCGGAAGACCAGGGCCAGTTTTAATCGATGTGCCAAAAGATGTGGGCATCGAAGAAATTGATTATATCCCCGTAGAGCCAGGGAGCGCTAAGTTACCCGGTTATCGCCCCACGGTGAAAGGTAATCCTCGCCCAATTAATAACGCTTTAAAATTATTACGGGAAACTCGTCGCCCCTTAATGTATGTGGGTGGCGGTGCGATTATTTCCAATGCCCATGAGGAAGTAAAGCAATTAGCCGAACATTTCCAAATTCCGGTTACAACAACGTTAATGGGTTTGGGGTCATTTGACGAGAAACATCCGCTTTCGGTGGGGATGTTGGGGATGCACGGCACGGCTTATGCGAATTTTGCCGTGAGCGAGTGCGACCTTTTGATTGCCGTTGGGGCCCGCTTTGACGATCGCGTGACGGGCAAGTTAGATGAATTTGCCTCGCGAGCGAAAGTGATTCACATCGACATTGACCCGGCAGAAGTAGGCAAAAACCGCCCTCCGGAAGTGCCAATTGTGGGGGATGTGAAAACAATTCTGCGTCAGATGTTGCGCCGCATCAAAGATTTAAGTATCCCGCAAAATACCACGGAAACCCAAGAGTGGCTCAAGCGCATCGAGCGTTGGCGGCAACACTACCCCCTGATTGTGCCGCAACGCCCGGATAGTATGTCTCCTCAAGAGGTGATTGTGGAATTGGGACGACAAGCCCCTAATGCTTACTACACAACGGATGTGGGTCAGCATCAAATGTGGGCAGCCCAGTTTATTAATTATGGCCCCCGGCGCTGGATTTCGAGTTCGGGTTTAGGGACGATGGGCTATGGTGTCCCGGCGGCAATGGGGGTTTGTAAGGCAGTCCCCGACGCGCAAACGATTTGTATTAGCGGTGATGCCAGTTTCCAAATGAATTTACAGGAGTTGGCAACCCTGGCGCAGTATGGCATCAAGGTCAAGACGGTGGTGATTAACAACGGTTGGCAAGGTATGGTGCGTCAATGGCAGCAAACTTTTTATGAGGAGCGTTATTCGTCGTCTAATATGGGCGTGGGTTCGCCGGATTTGGTGTTGTTGGCGAAGGCGTTTGGGGTGAAGGGAATGGTCGTGCGCGATCGCTCTGACCTCAAAGACGCGATCGCGGAAATGCTGGCCCACGACGGCCCGGTGTTGCTCGATGCCCATGTCACCAAGGACGAAAACTGTTATCCGATGATTGCCCCCGGTAAAGCCAATTCGCAAATGATTGGTTTACCCGAACGTCCCCAACCCAAACAAGAAGCTGATATTACCTGTACGGCTTGTGGGGCAGTGAATACCACCGTTCACAATTTCTGCCCGGAATGCGGTCATAAGCTTTAAGGTTGATTGTTGGTTTATCAGTCGGGGCGGTATTTTCCGCCCTTTTTTGTTATTGGTTGTTGGTTGTTGGGCGGGGAAACCCCGCCCCTACAAGCCGATTGCCCAATACCTACTGCCCCTTAGATGCTGATAACTGAAGAAACCTTCTATAAATCCTCAGACTCAGGGACGCTAAAGTTTTTGGGGAATTTGGCGATTTCAGACCATTGAATTTGGGGCGATCGCGCTAAACTTTGAGCTACGGATTTTGCTCCTTGTTGATTGAGGTGGCTGGGGTCGGCAAAATAGGCATTATTTTGGAGTTGGGGTGTGGTACTAAAATCAACCCAGCCAAAATTCAACTCTCTGGCGTGAAACTGCATAAAACTGCGGAATTTTTGTTCGGCTTGGCTGCGGGTTTCGTCGAGATAATCTTGGGTGAGGGGTAAGTTGACAAAGACTAAGGGAACGTTTTGGGCTTTGGTGTAGGCGACGAGGCGCTTGAGGGCGACGGTTTGCTCTCCCCATAAATCAAAGTTCTGATAATCGCCGTCATAAAGTCCGGCTACTCGGGGAAATTGTTGATAGTAGGTGTTGGGGTTAAATTGACGAGCGACGGGCAAAAAGCCGTTCGCGTCAATATCTTGAATGGTGGCGGCGATCGCGCTGTCGGTTTTGAGGGGATTGAGCCAAGATAAGGATAAACCGCGACTAGATTGGCAATTTTCGTCTAATTCTACGGGTAATTCTGCCCCTAAGAAGGGATACTGCCCTGCTTGGATGTTTTGATAGCCGGGAGAAGTCGCGATCGCCTGATAGGTTCGATCCGGACGACCACTGTTAAACGCCCGCGCTCCATCAGCCCAAATAATTAAACTCGGTAGTTGTTCGGGGGTAAGCAATTCGCGCATCATAAAATCGACCACTTGGGCGGTTGCGCCATTGACCCCAAAGTTAAAAATTCTGAGGTTGCGATCGCCCCGATCTTGAATTGCCGCTTGCAACACTCTCGGATCGATGCCTTGAATGGCTCGCGAACTGCCGACAATCAAGACATCGGGAGTTCCCACAGCCGCCGTATAAGACAAATACAGCAACAACTGCTCGTTGAGGAAGTCGCTGTCAAAACTGGCAAAAGGCAGGGCTTCGGGGGCATTGGTTGCCCGTTTCTGGGCGACGGCGAGGTTGCGTTGATATTCTTGGACTTTTTTCTGAGCAAAGGCACGCTTGGGGCTGTCATAATTCACCGCTTGCATGGCTTCTATGGCCTGCATCCAGTACAAAATAACGATATGCCATTCTCTGGGCGATCGCGCCGTTTGAGCCAGTCTAGCAGCACTCAGGGCGCGGTCTAACCCAGTGCCAAAGGGGTCGCGACTCGGACAATTTCCGGTTTCGTCTCGGTCGGTGACAAGGGTTTCTGGATTTTCGGGAGGGGATGTGGCGTTGTTATTCAACCACCCACAACCGGGCAGGAGAAGGATTACACCAAGTAATAAAAGGCGAGATTTGAGCATTATCCTGATAAGGAGCGATCGCTATTTTTATATTTTGTCATCTGTCCTTGGTTATTTAACCAATAACTAACAACCAATAACCAGTAACCAATAACAAAAATGCAATTTGCCCCTTTATATCCGTGGCTGTACAAAATCCTGCGTCCTACGTTTCCGAGTTGTTTGTGGTCAGGGTCGTCTCAGGTTTCTCAAGTGGCGTTAACGTTTGATGATGGGCCGCATCCCCAATATACGCCCCCGTTGCTGGATGTGCTAGACCGCTATCAAGTGCAGGCAAGTTTCTTTTGGTTGGGGGCCAATGTGGCGCGATATCCTCAAATTGCTCAAGCGGTGGTGGCGCGATCGCATTATATTGGCTTACACGGCTACACCCATCGCTCGTTTCCCCGGTTAAAGGCTCAGGAGTTGCAAGGGAGTCTGGCTCAAACTCAAGATATCATTACTCAAACCTGCCAAGTCCCGCGCGATCGCCTGATCGATGTACGACCGCCAAATGGTTTGTTTACACCGCAAACTTTAAAGTTGTTTCAGCAGTGGCAGTATCGTCCGGTGATGTGGAGTGTGGTTCCTGAAGATTGGGTACGTCCGGGGGTGGATACAGTGATAAAACGGGTTTTACAGCAAGTGCAGAATGGCTCGTTGATTGTGCTGCATGATGGGGTTTGTGGCGGTCAGGATGTGGCAGCAACCATCGAAGAATTAATCCCTCGGTTACAAAAACGGGGGTATCAATTTGTAACGGTCGAGCAGCTTTGGGGCGATCGCGGCTACGATTAATTTTAAGGGGTGACACTCTCCCTTAGAGGCTGATGAGGTTGATTGAGAAACCTCAATTTCCATCTTTAGTATTGATTAAATTTGTTTACTTTTTTTTGCTTAATCTTTACATTTTGGCGCGATCGCTTCATAAACTCTTGACATTTATGTTGGTTTTCACTAAATCGGGTTGATTTTTGGGCGTACAAATGTACTTCTTGGGACAAAATCTATCAAATGACAGATTTTAGATCGGACTTTTGATGCCATTTCGAGTTGAATTCATTACAATGACGGACAAGTCTTTATTGTGCTAATTCTAATTTGTCAGATGATCGCACCAAAGGTATAGATCGAATCGATCGCCCTCGGCGTGTCTGCCGTGTATGACCTTTCGGAAGGATTTAATACATTTGCTGATTTTCAAATGCAAGAAAGCCTCTAAATTGCGTTCAACCCACTTGTTGAACTGTCATCATCTAGATGTAGAGGGTTAACTTGAGGGTTGAAGCCTTTAAAACTCCAAATTATAGCTTGGAGATGATCGATAAACGGATGGGTGTATCGACTGGGCCAAATATTTCTCGCCCTTTGAACTTGTTGTTTTGACAAGAAAATTCATTTCACCAATCCATTTTTTGTAAGAGAGGCTACAATCAGAAAGGTCTTCCACTGATTAAGCACAATAATTGCTGAATGGCATCTGTACTTAGGGATAATCTGAAAGCGATTTTGACGCTTCAGCCTGAGATGGCCTAAGTGTTAAGTCAATCTGCAAAAATGTTGAAAATTACAGTAAAGCGAAGTCTGACCGAATTTTTATTAGCTAGACTAACATAATGTTCTGGTCTTGAACTGAAGGAGCAAGAGGAATAACGGCATGACCCAGGCCAACAACGTACTCGCAACCATCAATCCACCTCAGAGTGAGTTAGAACTCCTCATTGAGGAAGATGCTAAAGATGGAACCACTAACCGAGATAGCGGCGAAAAGGCGAAAAAAGCCACCGCCAAAAAAAATCGCGATCAAAACAAGAAAAAGCTCTATACCGAAGATTCTATTCGGGTTTATTTACAAGAAATCGGTCGAATCCGCTTATTAAGGGCTGAAGAAGAAATTGAACTCGCGCGTAAAATCGCTGAATTATTAGAGTTTGAAAGAGTCCGCGATCGCTTGATTGATGAACTCGATCGCCTTCCCAGTGATGGTGAGTGGGCCCAAGAAATATCTCTAGAAATCGGCGAATTTCGTCGTCGTCTTTTTCTCGGTCGTAGAGCTAAAGATAAAATGGTGCAATCTAACCTCCGGTTAGTGGTTTCCATTGCGAAAAAATATATGAATCGTGGGTTATCTTTCCAAGACCTGATTCAAGAAGGCTCTTTGGGTTTGATTCGGGCCGCAGAGAAGTTCGATCACGCCAAAGGCTACAAGTTTTCGACTTATGCGACGTGGTGGATTCGTCAAGCGATTACCCGCGCGATCGCCGATCAATCTCGTACCATTCGCCTTCCCGTTCATCTCTACGAAACGATTTCTCGGATCAAGAAAACGACCAAAATTCTGTCGCAAGAAATGGGTCGTAAGCCCACCGAAGAAGAAATCGCCGAAAGCATGGAAATGACCATTGAGAAATTGCGTTTTATTGCTAAATCCGCGCAACTTCCCATTTCTTTAGAAACCCCGATTGGCAAAGAGGAAGATTCTCGCTTAGGGGATTTCATTGAAGCCGATGGTGAAACCCCCGAAGATCAAGTTTCTAAAAACTTGTTACGGGAAGACCTCGAAAACGTGCTTGATACCTTAAGCCCAAGGGAGCGGGATGTGCTACGTTTGCGCTACGGGCTAGATGATGGCCGTATGAAAACTTTAGAAGAAATTGGTCAAATTTTTAATGTAACCCGCGAGCGCATTCGCCAAATTGAAGCGAAAGCGTTACGGAAATTGCGCCATCCTAACCGCAATAGTATTCTCAAGGAATATATCCGCTAGACTCAAATTTTAAACGAATTTAAGTAGGCCCAGTTTTTCAACAACTGGGCCTACTTTTAGTTTAAAAAAAATATGGGCTTTCCCAATGATGAAAACCCAGTATTACCAAAAGTTAGAGATTGACAGAGATTGTCTTCCGATGGCTTGTTAGCAACCGGGATTACATTAAACCCCAGAAGTGTAATAAACCTTGGCCGCTGGCTAATTCGATGATTAAAGCAGCAGCAAAGCCGATCATGGCCAAACGACCATTCCAGTTTTCTGCGCCAGCCGTGAAACCAAATTTGAAAGCGTTGCGATTATCGTTTTCCATATTGACTCCTGCGATGATCCAGTTGTGTAAACTTCTTGTAATTAAATGTAACTAAAATTTACAAAAGTTGCAACAAAAGATAGAGGTACGATCGCAATCGCCCGCTAAGATGCCCCTGCGTTACAATTTTTAAGGAAGTCTGTCTTAGCCCAAACTCTAGCCTTACAGCATGATCGAAACGCTACAAACGCAACTGTATCAACTCTCTCAATGGTCAGATCGCTTAGTTTCTGACCAACTCAGCCACCTCAGCCTGTGGAGTATCGGCATTATTTTCACCGCCGGACTGCTCACCAGTTTGACTCCTTGTATGCTGTCGATGCTGCCGATTACCATTGGCTACATCGGCGGCTATGAAGCGGAGAATCGCGGGGAAGCTGCCCGTCAATCAATTTGGTTTGCTTTGGGTTTAGCCACCACTTTAGCCGGATTAGGGGTGTTTGCGGCGGCGGTGGGTCGCGTTTACGGTCAGGTGGGATGGGGTTTACCGATTCTAGTCGGCGCGATCGCGATTTTGATGGGACTTAATCTGTTAGAAATTGTCCCCTTGAGTTTTCCCGATTGGGGGGCCACCGAATGGATATCGGCAGATTTACCCAAGGGACTGCGGTCTTATCTGATTGGCTTGAGCTTTGGTGTGGTCGCCTCTCCTTGTAGCACTCCAGTTTTAGCGACTTTGCTGGCTTGGGTGATTTCGACCCAGGATTTGATTCTAGGGGGCGCTTTATTACTCGCTTATGCGGTGGGATATGTCTTGCCGTTGGTGGCTGCGGGAACGTTTGCGGCTTCTCTCAAACAGTTTTTGGCGTTGCGGCGTTGGTCGGGGTGGATTAATCCGGCCAGTGGGGCGTTGTTACTGGCGTTTGGGGTGTTTACCTTACTGTCGCGGCTCTTGGTTTGAATCAATCATCGAAATGCGGGAGAAAAACAACAATATTGAGTTTTAATTCACAAAAATAGATTTTATGTCTGCAAATGCTTCTTTTGGGTCAAATCTGCTGCTGGTTCCGTTTAAAAAGAGCGTTAAATATTTAGCGAAATTACCCTTCGCGATCGCGCTCCTTCTGATCATTGCTTTATGTAGTGTTAGCGGCACTGTTATCGAGCAAGGCCAATCCCTAGACTTTTATCAAGCCAATTATCCCGAAAATCCGGCATTATTCGGCTTTTTAACTTGGAAGGTTTTATTAACCCTAGGACTCGACCATGTTTATCAAACTTGGTGGTTTTTGTCCTTATTGGTTTTATTCGGCAGCAGTTTGACCGCTTGTACCTTTACTCGTCAGTGGCCGGCTCTCAAAAGCGCTCGTCGCTGGAAATTCTACAACAAACCCCGACAATTTGAAAAACTCGCCCTCAGTGCCGAGTTAGACACGGGATCGGTTCAATCTCTAGAGCCATTGTTAACTCAAAAAGGCTATAAAGTTTTTCACGAGGGGGATACTTTATATGCCCGTAAAGGCATTATCGGTCGCGTCGGGCCGATTATTGTACACGCGAGTATGTTACTGATTTTGGCCGGGGCGATTTGGGGGGCGCTTTCGGGTTTTATGGCCCAAGAGATGATTCCCAGTGGCTCGGATTTCAAGGTGAAAAATATTATTGAAGCGGGGCCATTTGCTCAGGCGCAAGTTCCGACCGATTGGGGGATTCAGGTCAATCGCTTTTGGATTGATTATACTTCTGATGGTAATATCGACCAGTTTTATTCCGATTTGTCGGTGATTGGGGATGATGGCCAAGAGCGCGATCGCCAAACGATTTATGTCAACAAACCCTTACGCTATAACGGCGTAACTTTCTATCAAACCAATTGGGGCATTTCAGGAGTCGAAGTACAGATTAATAACAGCCCCATTTTCCGCTTACCGATGGCTCAACTCAAAACTGGAGGAGAGGCGCGATTGTGGGGGACTTGGGTACCGACAAAGCCGGATTTGACTGTGGGCATTTCCCTACTCGCTAAAGACTTACAAGGGACATTGTTGGTTTACGATGTCCAAGGTAAATTAGTGGGGGCGGTACGAGAAGGAATGGCGATTGAAGTCGAAGGAGTAAGCCTTAAAGTGCTACGCTTGATTGGCTCGACGGGGCTACAAATCAAAGCCGATCCGGGGATTCCGATGGTTTATGCCGGGTTTGGTTTGTTGATGGTTAGCGCCTTGATGAGTTATGTGTCTCATTCGCAAATCTGGGCGTTGCAACAGGGCGATCGCTTTTATGTGGGGGGCAAAACTAATCGCGCTCAAGTCACGTTTGAACGGGAGATGGTGGAATTGTTAGACCAACTACAAGCCCAGAAAACCGCAGATCGTACTTCTTCAGAAATGGCAATGCCAAGCTCTGTTTCTTGATAAAACTCTGGCCGAATTTTATTATTTTCGGTCTGCTGGCTTTTTAACAATTAGGTCGAATCGAGCAATGTTGAAGCTGCAATACAGCCTGAGTTGGGCCGTATTGCAGCTTAGTAAACTTTTTTGGTTTTATTTGACTTTTTTAAAATTTTCTTAATAATATAGATTAAAGTAAACGCGAAAAAGTGCGATCTTATCGAGCATCTCAGACTATTTTTGCGCTCATTTTCACGATTATCGCAATTCTTGAAATCATTTGCAGCGCCAAAATTTATAAATTCTTAACAACTTTTTCCCCAAAAAATGAGTTATCCAAGGTGAAACTGAGTTAGTTTTGGGGTGGCCGAGGGTTCTCACTCAAAGCCTTCTAGACTGACCAGAATACAAATCAGTTTTATTTTTAATTTTAGTGAAAAGTTTATTATTCAAATGTCCGATCGAACCCCCCATTCTCATTATTCCCCTTCCCTCAATGACGAATCGATTGGGAATCGTCAGGTGCAGTCTGATTCGAGGGAAGACAGTTCTAGATCGCTCCCACCCATTCAAAAAGTATCAGACGCGATCGCGCAGTTTTATGAAGCCTCAACCCTAGACGACCTTTTTAACATTGCAGTCCAAGAAGTACGGCAACTTTTTGGAACCGATCGCGCCGTTATTATTCGCCTTGGGGATGACGCTTCAACCCAAATGATTGTCGAAAATATTAAAGTAAATGCGAGTTGCGATCGCTGCACAGCCCTGACTGATTTATCCCCATCTTTCTTTGATCTTGACACCTTCGAGCCAGGGGGAAACTCTACGGTAAACCGCAATACTTCCCCCTCATTAAAACCGATAGAACTCGATCGCAATCTCATTATTCCCATTTTCAAACATCATAAAATCTGGGGAATTTTAGCCATTCACCAATGCTCAACCCACCCCACTTTACCCGATCGCAGTTTGGAATTGGCTCGCCCGATTACCCGCCACTTCAATCTCGCAATTCAGCATCTCGAACAACTCGAAACACGCCGAATCCAGACCCAAAATCAAGAACGAGAAAAAGTAGCCCAACGGCAAAAAATCCTGGCCCATGTTGTTGATAAAATTCGTCAATCTTTAAACATTGACAGTATTTTTGCTACCGCCACCCAAGAAGTTCGTCATCTCCTCAACAGCGATCGCGCCGCCATTTATCGCTTTAATACCGATTGGAGTGGTGTGTTTGTCGCTGAATCTGTCGCCCCCGGTTGGCCAAAATTACAACAAGAATGCCCCGTTATTGAAGATACTTATCTACAAACCAGTAAAGGGGGCAGATACGCCCTAGGACAAAGCTTTGCGGTTAACGATATTTATACCGCCGGCCATCAAGATTGTCACATTCAACTGCTCGAACAATTTGCCGCCAAAGCCTACGCGATCGCCCCCATCTTACAAAAAGATCAACTTTGGGGCTTGTTTGCCGTTTATCAAAACAATGCCCCTCGCACTTGGGAAGCCGCAGAAATCGAGTTACTCACTCAAATCGGTACACAACTCGGCATTGCCATTCAACAAGCCGAATATTACCAAAAAGTGCAAGACCAAGCCGCCCAACTCGCGATCGCCGCCGAACAAAAGCGATCCCTAGAGCGACAGCGCACCCTAGCCATTACCATCGATAAAATCCGTCAATCCCTCGACATTGACACGATTTTCACCAACACCACCGAAGAAACCCGTCAACTGCTCGATGTCGAAAGAGTCGCCATCTACCACTTTCTGCCCGATTGGAGTGGCGAAATCGTTGCCGAATCCATCCTTCCCGGTTGGACTTCTCTGCTGCAACAGCAACCCTTTATTGCCGACACCTACCTCCAAGAAACCCAAGGAGGGCGCTATCGTCACAACGAATACTCCGTGATTGACGATGTAGATCGGGCGGGTTATTCCGATTGTCACGTCGCCTTATTGCAAGACCTCAACGTTCGCGCTTATATCATCGTTCCCATTTTCCAAGGACAAAACCTCTGGGGACTGCTTGCCGCTTACCAAAACTCCACCACTCGCCACTGGGAAGCTTATGAAGTCGATCTTTTAGCTCAAATCGGCTTACAACTCGGAATTGCTCTACAACAAGCCGAATTACTCGAACAAACCCAAAATCAAGCCCAAGCCCTCGCCCAAACCCTGGCTGAATTGCGCTGCACCCAAACCCACCTGATCCAAAACGAAAAAATGGCAGGATTGGGTCAACTCGTCGCCGGAGTCGCCCACGAAATCAACAATCCCATCAACTTTGTTTACGGCAATTTGTCCTACGTCGAAGAATACGCCGAAGACTTACTGAGTTTAATCGCCCTTTATCAAGAATGTTACCCGCAACCGGCAATGCCGATTCGCGATCGCGCCAGCACCATCGACCTCGACTTTATCACCAACGATCTGCCCAAAATCCTCAACTCCATGAAAGCTGGCACCGAGCGCATTCGTCAACTGGTGCTATCTTTGCGTAGCTTTTCCCGCGTAGACGAATCCCACACCAAGCGCGTTGATATTCACGACGGCCTCGAAAGTGCCCTGCTCATTTTGCAGCATCGCCTCAAAACCCGACCCGATCGCACCGATGTCCAAATTATCCGCAACTATGGCGAAATTCCCCCGATTGAATGTTACGCCGCGCAACTCAATCAAGTTTTTATGAATATTCTGGGTAACAGCGTCGATGCCCTAGAAACTATTGTTCATCAACCCATTTTAGAAATTCAAACCGAAGTCCAAGACGAAGAAGCAATTATTACCATCAAAGACAATGGCCCCGGTATTGCCAAATCCGTTAAGAAACGCATTTTCGATCCCTTTTTCACCACCAAACCCGTCGGGAAAGGAACAGGTTTAGGACTTTCGATTAGCCATCAAATTATCGAAAAGCACCAAGGAAAGCTAACTTGCGATTCTAAACTCGGTCAGGGAGCAACTTTTAAAATTACAATTCCCCTGCTTTGATTAATCGGTCGCAATTCGTCTGATTTTATAGGGGTGCTTTTTGCCAACCGGCGTTAATTGCTTCAGACTCTGTACAAAACCACCTCTCTCCTCTATCAAAATCGATCTGGGTCGATTTGTAATCTTCCATCCCCGGAAGGTGATACAATTTTTTCCCATTGTTCCAGGAAATATTACCCTTAATCTTACATTCTGGCTCGGTAACCGATGTGACGGGGGAAGGAGAATTTCGAGAACTCAATTGTTCTACAACAAAGACAATGGCAATAGAAATTGTAATACCGATAACGCCTGTGAGGTATTGTCTTTTTGTTTTTTTTCTCTGTTTGGGTTGATAGGGAAGTGTGACACCTTGAATTGCCGCTTTCGTGGCGCGAATTTTGCCATCGGGTTCAGTAATTTGTTCGTAAAAAATCGTGTCTCCTACTTGGGGACGACGACTTGCTCTTTTGACAGCACTAATGTGTAGAAAAACATCTTTTCCCCCTTCATCGGGTTTGATAAAGCCAAAGCCGCGATCGTCTATCCATTTTTTGAGTTGACCTTTTTTTGAAACAGGTTTCATGTAATAGTCTTGCTGTCGTGTTTATTTCCACTAGAATAAAAAGCAGCTTATCTACATTTGAGTATGACCGATCGCGACCCGAATGATAGATAACTTCACAACGCCGATTGTGATGTTTGAGTTAGTCCCAGGGGTGTTGTCGTGCTTCGTTGACTATCCCTTGAGCTTCCTCTAATGAAATATCGTAGCGATCGCTCAAAAGTTGGGGGATGCGATGGCAGTCGCGATTGGGGTTTACCGGGGGTTGATGGGCATAAGTAGGCAGGGCAACATTACACAAAAAAGGCGAAGGTTCTGCCTCTAGCTGAAGCGGTTCAAGATTGAGAACTTCTCGCGAATTGATAAAAAATAGCAAGGCACCACTGAGATTGGCATCGCTAAGGTTAGCATCAGTGAGTATGGCACATTTGAGGTGTACGCCACTAAGGTTGGTATATCTGAGGTCTGCCCCACTGAGGTTGGCATATTTGAGGTCTGCCCCACTGAGGTTGGCGTATTTGAGGTCAGCGCCACTGAGGTTGCATCCGTTGAGGTTGGCACTGACAAGGTTAGCATATTTGAGGTCTGCCCCATTCAGGTCAGCCCCACTGAGGTCAGCCCCGTTTAGGTCAGCCCCGCAGAAATCAACACCTTTAAGGTCAGCCCCGTTCAGGTTAGCACCTTTGAGGTCTGTAATCTCTGGATTGCTCTTGGCCAGGCGAAATTTGAATAAGAGGAAGACTCCACTGGCAACCGCTACTATTGTTCCGAGATCGCTGATGCTGGTTTCACGATGGGGGGGAGTTTGGGTTACGCTTTCTTTGGGGGATGAGCGATCGCTCTGGGCCAGAAGTCTGCGATCGGGGGTTAGCCCAAGCAACCCTATCATCGAGAAAATGACCGGAGTCGCGATCGCTCCCATCATCCACCATTTATTGCTTTTTGTCTTTGGCTGCCAACGTTTGAATCGCTTTCGCATTCTTGAGACTTCCTCCATGCTGAGTTTATTATCGCTCCCCAGACCCGAAAACCCGCTAAATCTTTAGGCAGGCTTAAACATTCCCTGATCTGCCAATAGTTTTTGAAAGTCCATGATTTCCATCTCAGCAATCTTGCTGGCACGGCTGAGGGATATTCGCTCTTGCTGAAACAGAGCAATGGCAATCTCCCGCAGCCAGTCACTCTGGTTGAAGGTTTCAGTTTGGCTGAGATAATCGGGTAAATTTAGGGTAAGTTGCATTTCCGTAACCTCACGCGATCGCTTCTAATTTTAATCTTACGGTTTTTAGCTAAAATCCTCTCGGAATCTGTACTTTTAGCCTTTCTTTATACAATCGCCGCAGTTAAAGTAAACTAAGTTTATCGGCTTAGTTTGTAAAAAACATGGAAACTGTAAATATCCATCAGGCTGAGACAAACCTCTCTCGGCTATTATCTCGTGTTGAGCTTGGAGAAGAAATTATCATTGCCAACCAAGGCATTCCTATTGCTAAACTTGTTCCATTTCAGACATCTCTAGATCGTCGGTCTAGCTTGGGACAAGATCGGGGAAAATTTGTTGTACCAGATGATTTTAATGCTCCTCTGCCAGAAGATATTTTAGTCGCATTTGAGGGCGATGCGGAGTGAGGCTTTTGTTAGATACTCAATGCTGGTTATGGTGGTTTTCTCAGCCCGAAAAACTGAATGAGAATGCGATTGAAAAAATTGCCGATGAAACGAATGAAATCTGGTTCTCAGTTGCCAGTGTTTGGGAAATGGAAATTAAGGTTTCCATCGGGAATTTACCCCTACCAGAAACTATCAATGATTATGTCTCTACTCGTATGACTCAACTGGCAGCGCGATCGCTAGAAATCAACGCTTCTCATGCTTTGCAAGTAGCTACACTTCCTTTACATCATCGCGATCCTTTTGACCGAATGTTAGTCGCACAAGCTCAGATTGAAGACATGATACTTGTGAGTGCAGATTCGATATTTAATCAATATGAAGTTACTTTACTTTGGGCGGCTAATTGATAACTAATAATTTATTGGTGCGATCGCGGGATTTACAGTAGAAAATGCACTCTATAAGATAGCGCGATCGCTTTTTTTCAATCGTAACTGTAGGGGGCGAACATGAAATTTTCAGGGTTCTTCGGGAGGAATCAGAGGCTCTATCGACAGAATTAGTTGAGGAATACTAACTTGAGTAACATTCCAAATAATTTCCAGGTTTAAACGATTGTACTCATGTACAATGCGATTTCGCATTCCAATCATATCGCGCCAGGGAATATCGGGTAATTCAGCCTGAGTAGTTTCAGAAATTCTCCGCGCTGCTTCTCCAATAATTTCAATCTGACGAGTTACTGCGGCTTGACGCATCAAATCGGTTTGAAACATGTCCCAAGTTGTACCAAATACAAAATCTTGAGCTAATTTTGCAGCATTGAGCATATCCAATAAATAGTGAAGCTCACGAGGCTGCATAAATGACCTTAGCAGAGTTTAAAATTGCCTTGCGACGTAGATAATTATGGCTTTGCTCGATGTCACAACGATCGACTAGATCAACGTTTCGTCCAAAAACTTCTTGTAACTCTTCTTCCATATTGAGCAAGTTTCCAATTGTTTTGCTAACGCCATCAGCAAAAATAACTAATACATCAATGTCGCTATTATCTGGACAGAAATCATCTCGTAGGACAGAGCCAAATAAAGCAAACTCAGCGATTTGCCAACGTTGACAGAACTCAACTATTTTCTCGTAGTCAATCGGAACTTGTGTTTTTACCACTTGAATATTTGGCATTGCTAACGTCCTGTATGACGCGATCGCGCATTTGTAGTTGTATGTTTATTTATAGCGCCGATGCAGCAACACAACCTAGAAACTTCTGCAATACTCACCCGCCTTATTACACTCCTGAAACCGGAATTTGTTCGGTTCGCTCAGGAGGTTTTGCGCCAGTTGCAATAGCATGAACAGTATGAAGAATATCGGCAGAGTAATACCGATTGCCACAGGTATCACAAACACCAATTGTTACATCTTCGAGAATAACAAACCCATCTCTATGTTTGAATGCTTCGCGTTTTACCATTCGAGGCTGAACCGTTCCTTCGCAATACTCACATTTGTATCCATACATAGGATTATCCTTCCAGTTCAGTGACTTCATAAACCGTGATGATGAGATAATGTTCCGTACTCGCGAAACGTCCAACCACTCCAAATGTTTTCTATAGCTCATCAATCGTCACTAACCCACCCTCTGTAAATTGAATTACGAGTTCTTGCTCATCTAGCAAAGCAGTCCCAATCAAAGGTCGTCGTCCTGTCGCCAAGACACGAACCTCTCTTTCCACTCCATCCCAAAAAATTGTAGCTTGATGAACGGGCAAAATGACCGAACTGTTATCTGCGAGGTTTGCGGTTAAATCGTATAAAAAAGGTAGTCTTAGCAAATTTACGGCTTCTAACGGCAAACAAAGCTGGTCTGTAAAGCCTGTATCTATGACAAACTCGATCGGGAAAGTTGTATCATTTGCCAAAAGAAATGTCAGCGAGACAACTGCGTGTCTGTCAGTCACAATACCGGAAATCATGACTCACCCGTTCCATTACACCTCCGAAAGAAGCCGCCACACTATAGCCGATGCGGATGCCAAAGAGTCTGGCATACGGGGACTTCTCTTGGAGTATCTTAGCTGCTTGCAGTCCAGTATTATCGACTTCGTAATCGCCTGTTTCAACATTGATGATCACCATTTTGCCAATATTTTCCTCAATCTCGACCTTTTGTCGGATGCCGCCCTCATATAATTGCTTTGCTCGACGCGCAACTTCTTCGCGGCTTAAAAGGATTGATTGCATTATGTTAGACCCCGATTGCTATTCTTCGGATTTATCCATAATACCTTAACGTTTTGATTGAGGCGATCGCGTTTTTCAGGTGCGTTCCTAATAATCTATCGGCGCGATCGCGAGAGTTACAGTAGGGAACATACTCTACAAGATACGCGATCGCGCTTTGCTATGCTGTTGACGCGATTGTCGCAGAGGTTGAGAAATAATTTTTCGACCACTTACCGCTTGTCGTTTTTGCAAATCATCACAAATTGCTTTCAAATCATAATTAAATGCTTTTGCGTGGTCTTCTCTAATTCTATAGATTTCTTCTAAAACTTCATCTTTCCACATTTCTAAACTCCCATCAACTCATAATGTAAACAGTCTCACTCATACCGTTAATAATCTAACGTAAAATAAGTTTATCGGCTTAGTTTTTCAAAAACATGGAAACTGTAAATATCCATCAGGCTGAGGCAAATCTCTCTCAGCTATTATCTCGTGTTGAGCTTGGAGAAGAAATTATCATTTCCAACCAAGGCATTCCTATTGCTAAACTGGTTCCATTTCGGACACCCCTAGATCGTCGGTCTAGCTTAGGACAAGATCGGGGAAAATTTGTTGTACCGGATGATTTTAATGCTCCTCTGCCAGAAGATATTTTAGTGGCATTTGAGGGCAATGCGGAGTGAGGCTTTTGTTAGATACTCAATGCTGGTTATGGTGGTTTTCTCAGCCCGAAAAATTGAATGAGAATGCGATCGCGAAAATTGCCGATGAAACGAATGAAATATGGTTCTCAGTTGCCAGTGTTTGGGAAATGGGAATTAAGGTTTCAATTGGGAAGTTACCCCTACCCGAAAATATCAATGATTATGTTTCTACTCGTATGACTCAACTGGCAGCGCGATCGCTAGAAATCAACGCTTCTCATGCTTTGCAGGTGACTACACTTCCTTTACATCATCGCGATCCTTTTGACCGAATGTTGGTGGCACAAGCTCAGATTGAAGATATGACACTTGTGAGTGCAGATTCGATATTTAATCAATATGAAGTTACTTTATTGTGGGCAGCTAGTTGATAATAAAAGGTGCGTTCCTAATAATCTATTGGTGGGGTTGTGGTAGTTGCCGTCGGGAACGCACTCTACAAGATAAGGCGATCGCGCTACCTTTACTAACATTACTTCAGTTTCCATAAATCACCGATTTGCTTAACTTGGCGGAGGAGCCACAGTAAATTTGAGAATAAATTGAGCAAGCTATATGAAAAGCCAGTAAAGGTGGTACTGCATTACCAACTTGCGTGAATTGCCGTGCAGGAGAACCACAAAAAATGAAATCATCGGGAAATGTCTGCAATCTCGCTGATTCTCTCACAGTTAAGGTACGTGGATATATAGGATGAAGATGAGACCTTCCCCCACCCTTTGTACCACCACTTATTACAGTCTTAGATGGTAAGTTTGGGTTTAGCCGATCTACTCGTCCACGTTTATCTCGCTCTCCATAGCTTAGTTCCATATACCTAATTATGGAATTTGCTTTATGCTTTCTCGTTGTGTGATTTTCCAAGTTATCTACTGGTTTTTCAAGAGCTTTGTAACAAGGAACAACACTTAAATTTGGCTCAGGAAATACAAACTGGTGAGCCGTACGATGACCAAACAAAAAAAGACGATCTCGATTTTGTGGAACTCCATAGTTTGCTGCATTTATTATCATAGGCTCGGAAATAGTATATCCAGTCTTTCTTAAAATAACCAGGGCTTTATTTAACTGAATTCCATTATCTATATTAAGCAATCCTGTGACGTTTTCTAAGAGAAAAGCTTTTGGTTTAAACTGTTGAATATACCAAACAAAATCAAAAAGAAGATTGCCAAATTCAGAATGAGAAAAGCCAATCCTCTTGAATTTTTCACCTTCTTTTGAAAATCTTTGATTAGCAGCAATACTGAAAGGTTGACAGGGCGGACCTCCTACAAAAATTCCTTCAAATGGAGTTGGGAGGTCAAGCATTAGCCTCAAAATTGTAAAAATTTCCTCTCTATTTCTAACATCACCACTATAGCCAGGTGGGCCTATTACAAACCAATTAGGCCTGTTTAATCTGATTGTTTGACAGAAAATTGAGTTAATTTCAATCGATGCTAATTGTTTAAAACCGGCATATTGAAAACCGATATCTAAACCACCTGCGCCAGAAAAAAAACTGACTATAGGAACACCGTGATTTTTAAAATCAAATTTGTCAGGGGTTAGAAATTTAGTATGATTAGGAGTAATAGGTGCATTGTATCGATATCGAAGATCGTCATAGTTTAAATCCAGGCTTTCTAGTTCGGAATGCAAATGTCTATTGTTTAATAGACATCTATTTAGTATAGATAACTGCTCGTCAATAGAAATTTTTTCAGCATAGTTCATAGCTGAATTTCCTCCTTGGCTGCTTGATATACAGCCCTAGCCTCTTCTTTAGAAAGAAAGTCATCTACTGAATTTCGTTCAAACCATCTTTTGTAGTAGACATGAACACTACGATGACAATTTGGGCATAAGCCTACAACGTCATCCAAGGAAGTCCCGGTACTTGTGACAGCAATTGCAGATGAAAGAGGCAGTATGTGATGAATTTCTAAAAGATTATCTGTCCAAGGGTATCTATATCGTGTATCACAAGTACACATATCACATATAGTGGTAGCTCTTTTAGAAAAGAAAAATCGCCGCAACTGTGGACTTCGCTCAGTTCTCAAGTGCGTTACTCGCCGCCTTCTACCTTCAGTGAATAAAACATCCTCTGGTCTTTCCCGAGTTGTGAATGAAATAGGTTTGATAATTTCGTCAGAAACCTTTCCTATACGAAGAATTTCTTGCTCGGGGTTGCTATTTCTCTCTCTGATTACAAATTCTATAGGTTCTACAATACTTTTTAAATCTCCGACATTTTGCAAATCACCTGGAAGCATATCAATGTACAGTTTACCGTTATACCATTTTAGCCAACTTGCTTGACTAGCAAAAATGAGCATTTCTCGAACCTGTCTTTTGCCACTGCCAGGTAAGCAACTTGTTCTTCTCAAGTTCAAATAATGATGTAGGGGCTCAGTTCCGTCACATTGATTTCCTATAATTAATGAAAAAACTTCATCTATTCCTACACTAGCATCACCATACTCTAGAAAATGGATCAACAGATACTTTAGAATAGAACATAAAGGAAAGATAGGTGGTGAAGACGTTTGATAATCCTGAAATGCAGGAGAGGGAAAATAAAATCGTGAAATCCATAATGATAAATATTCATCTGCATCTACTACAGATGCGCTCATAGCTCCAAGCTTACGGCAGATATCGGTAATCCTAAGACTTCCATTTATTTCAACTGCAAGCAAAGCACATTTGAAAACCCGAGCATAATTTCTCCATAGACTATTAGGACCAGCCCGAAAATCTAAACCAGTGTTAGACATTAAAGTTTCACGTAAGATAGACTCTGTTTCTCGTAATTGACACCCCTCCAACTCAACAAAGCACTCGCTAATTTTCTTAAGACTCTCAAATGCAAAATACCTTAATCTTCCTTGATCCCATCGCCACTGCTTAACCATAGGCTTTATCTGCAATCAAAACCGCGCAATTAATTAATAAGCACCCATACAAAATTGTTTACCTATTCGCTTTCGCTGTAACCCTCGCCAAATCAAAATTTCGGCATTTAGAAATGGGTAATTAATTTTGAATAGGTGCTTACTTCTGAGCTACAGCCTACCAAGTCTATACTTACCAAACCTCTCTGGTCAAGCACTAATTGCTCATTGACTTAAAATTTAGAAATGAACTGTTGTTCCAGGCTCTTCAACCAACTACTGACAAATAATGACCCAAAATGCCATAAAAAAATCGGGATGACTGGATTCGAACCAGCGGCCCCTTCGTCCCGAACGAAGTGCGCTACCAAGCTGCGCCACATCCCGTTAAACCTTTGTCATTATATCACGGCACTGCGCGATCGCGCTACAAGCAGCAAACTTGTTACCATAAAAAACCAGTTATTTGCGTAGGAACGAACCCACCGTGACAGTAAAACCCGAATGGTTGCGCGTTAAAGCACCGCAATGGCAGCGAGTTGGTAGCGTCAAAGAGATTTTGCGCGATTTAGGCTTAAATACCGTTTGCGAAGAAGCATCTTGCCCGAATATTGGCGAATGTTTCAATGCAGGGACAGCGACATTTTTGATTATGGGGCCGGCTTGTACGCGGGCTTGTCCCTATTGCGATATTGATTTTGAGAAGAAGCCCCAAGCCCTCGACCCCCTCGAACCCTTGAATCTAGCCGAAGCGGTACGACGGTTAAAACTGAATCATGTGGTGGTAACTGCGGTGAATCGGGATGATTTACCGGATGGGGGTGCGACTCAGTTTAAGCGTTGTATCGAGGAAATCCACAAGGCTTCGCCTCAAACGACGATTGAGGTCTTAATTCCCGATTTATGTGGTAATTGGGACGCTTTACGGATTATTTTGGCCGCCAAGCCCGAAGTTTTGAATCACAACACGGAGACGGTTCCCCGGTTATATCGTCGCACTCGACCTCAAGGGGATTATACGCGATCGCTCTCTTTATTGCGTCAAACTCGCGAAATTGCGCCTTGGGTGTACACCAAGTCAGGGATTATGGTGGGCTTGGGGGAAACGGACGAGGAAGTGCGTCAGGTAATGCGAGATTTACGCGGGGTTGATTGTGATATTCTCACCATTGGCCAGTACCTCCAACCGTCCCAAAAACACCTGGGAGTGCAGGAATTTGTCACTCCAGACCAATTCACTGCGTGGAGGGAATATGGGGAGTCTCTGGGCTATTTACAGGTGGTTTCCTCTCCCTTAACTCGCAGTTCCTATCATGCCGAACAAGTGCGAGAATTAATGCAGCGTTACCCTCGTTCGGCAGATGCGATCGCGTCGGTTTAAAATCGGGGTAGCAAAGGTAAGGTTACTGTAACTGTAGTACCTTTTAGCTCTTGAGAGCAAAGCGCGATCGCCCCCCCGTGTTTTTTCACCACTTGATAACACATCGATAACCCTAAACCCGTCCCTTGTCCGACGGGTTTTGTGGTGAAAAAGGGGTCAAAGATTTTCGCTTGGATACTTTCAGAAATCCCTTTTCCATTATCTGCAATGGTAATTCGTACCCAATCCTCATCGATGCTTTCTGTCGTAATCTTAAGCTGCGGTAAAAACGGTGACGGCCACAAATCAGGATTCTCTTGATACGCTTTCGTCGATTCATCCAACGCATCTACCGCATTTTCAATTAAGTTTAGCCACACCTGATTCAGTTGGGACGGATAACATTCAACATCAGGAAGATTACCATAATTTTTAATGGCAGAAATCCCTTTATTAAAACGATAATTCAGAATCATCAAGGTACTATCAATGCCATCATGTAAATTGACTTGTTTTAACTCTGCTTCATCCAGTCGTGCAAAATTGCGTAAAGATAAAACAATCGAACGAATGCGGTCAGCCCCCGTTTTCATCGAAGTCAGCATTTTGGGCAAATCGTCTTTAATAAAATCTAAATCTACCGCTTCAATTTCTGATTCAATCGTTTCAGAAGGATAGGGATATTCTATTTGATAAAGCTGAATCAAAGAAAGGAGGTCATGGGTATAATTTTCTGCGTGCATCAAGTTCCCATAAATAAAGTTTACGGGATTGTTGATTTCGTGAGCAACGCCGCCGACTAAATCCCCCAAACTGGACATCTTTTCAGTATGAATTAACTGGCTTTGCGTTCGTTTTAACTCTTGCAATGTTTCGCCTAATTCTTGGTTTTTTTCAGTTAACAACGCTTCGGAATGGCGCAAAGCCGCTTCGGTTTGAACTTGGGCATTAATCGTATGATTCAAGTGATGATTCGCTGCTTGCATTTTTCGATGGGTGTAAGCGTAATCAAAAATCAAACCTGCCAACGGTACTAAATAAGCAACAATTTTAAGAAAATGAGCAATATTGAAATGATTATCAAACAACTGGGCTGACCCAAACGCCATGTGAAGTTGGGTAATACCATTAGGAATCGTGCTGATAATCAACGCATAAGAAAATAAGCTTGGATATTTTAAATAAAAACTTGGAAAAATAAAAAGTCCTGCCAAAATATAAATAATCAGCGGCCCCACATCCCAAGGTCGCGTAATTAAAGCATTAGGAAACATGGTTTCCGGTAATGTATCGCTGACCGCACAAATCCGAATAACGCTATAAGCTAAAATGCCAAAAAGAATGCTAACGGTTGTGACGAAAGCACTACTTTTGTACCATTTTTGGGGTTGAATTACTAAAAATATACTAACCCCGATTACCGTTAATAAAGCATTAGCTAAACGGCACAGCGCCCAAGTAAAAGGAATCAAATTATGATTATCAGCAACAGCTTCAATTAAGCGGTCTGCGGCTAAAGTGTGAAACGCATCCATAATCCCCGCACAAAGCAATGCTACGCCAATCACCGGGGTTGTTATATCTCGTTCTATGCGGAAATAAGCAAAAGCTAAAATCGCCGTAAAAATGGCAGAACAAAAAGCACTCCATTCTAAAATAGTATGGGTAAAACTCCCCCTCAAAAAGAAGTGAACTGTATCGCTAATTTGAGTATGGGGGAGTTGCGAAAACTCCGACCAATTGACCTCAATGGCATAAGTCCCAAAATCAAAGCCAATTTGATTGAGACCAAAGGGAGTAATACAAATGAGCGTTACTGCCCACACAAAAACAGCAGGAAGCCGAGTTTCTACTGTATAAGTTTGCCAGGATTTTTGAATATGAGAAACCAGTCCGGGTAGAGAAGTAAATTGGGGCTTTGTGTTAAACAAAACACAGTCTCCTTTGCGATTAATTACACTATCGATTTACCCCATTGGCGGGGAAGGGAATTTTAGCCAATGTATAGAGCGCCCTGAACTGATACAACTTTGATAAATCCAAGAATTAATTGAACTGTTTTCAAACTACGAAAAAATAAGCAAATTGCTTACAAAGATAGGAGTATAGCTTATTTGTGTGATTTGTAGGGTTCATCTCTAACATTCTTTCTTAAATTTGTAAAAATACGGATAAAAGACTGCCATCAACGATCAATCATTCCGTATTTATGGGGTTGCTATAATGGCAAACTACACCGCAATTTCTTTTTATCCCTAGAAATACGGTTTTTTTAAAGTACAAACATTCAAATTATTGTCGATCAACGCCTGTGTTTTCTCTGCTTTTAACTGCCCTTCTTGCTCAAACCCCCACTCCCACCCCAGAGGTATTCACGCAACCGGGGGAAGTTCGTCCCTTATCGGGTCAACTCGACTCTATTCCCGTATTTAACAGTAACAGTCCCGAATTAGTCCTAGAACCGGGAATTTTACTCTCGACCTTTCCCCCAGAAAACAAAAGCAATCCGGATGCTCATTTGAATTTCGGTTTTACGGGTAGATTTGATATATTTGCCCATCATATTGCTAAAGCGACCGATCCTAGCGATCTGAGTACCCTTTACCTGGGTATAATCGTTCATAATCCCAGTAGCAATCCTATAACCCTCGATGTGTTGCAAGGAGTGAGTTATCTCAGCCAACCGGACGCACCTTTTATCGAACTGCCGGCCCAAATCGAAAACCCCGATGGTACAATTTATGCCGGGCCGGGGAGTCGCGTGATGAGTGATATCCTGCGGGGTCGCCATCAAGACCGATTCCCTGAAACGATCGAAATTGCGCCGGGAGAGTCGCGAATTTTACTCAATTTGCCGATTCCTGTGGCTGAACTCGACCCACCGATTAACGGGCGTTCTACCCTAATGAAGCTAGAAAGTAGCGGGGAAGTCTATGTAGCGAGTTTAGCGATGTTTGCCCCAGAGGATGCCCAAGGAAACGAACGCCCTCCCCGGTTGTCAGAATGGGAAGCCCTCTTAAATCAGGGTACATTAGCAGGCCCTCGCGATCGCGCCCCCACGCCCCCCGATTCTACCACCGGATCGTTCCTCTACGGTCGCGTTGCCGGAGTCGCCCAAGGATCGACCTGGCGGGCTGTCTTACAAGATGCAGACTCTAACCGTCATCTCACCCTTCCCGACCCCAGAGAAGCCCTTTCCTATCCCCTCAGCAGCCTCGATCGCGGTACATTGGGTACAGGCCAGATTCAAAGTGCGCCGATGTTGGCGCGTTATCCCGACACCGCCTACAAAGCCCACGGCAACTACGGCATTCGCTACAGCCTGACTTTACCCCTCTACAACCCCAAACCCACTCCCCAAACCGTTACCCTGCGGTTACAAACTCCCATCAAACAAGACGAAATCGAAGGAGGATTAACCTTTTTTGAATCTCTCCCCCCGCAAACCTTCTTCCGGGGAACCGTTCGCTTTGTTTATACCAACGATGAAGGCGACCCCACCGCCGATTATTTTCACCTGGTTCAGCGTCGCGGCCAAGTGGCCGACCCCCTTGTTCAACTGACAATCCAACCCCAAGAAAATCGTCGCGTCCAGTTTGATTTTCTTTATCCTCCCGATGCGAGTCCACCGCAGGTTTTAACGATTACGACGGAGGAATGACCAATGACCATTTTTTACGTCAATCTTTGGTCGATTTTGGGTTGGGTGACGGCATTATCGTCAATTCAATTAAAGCACTGTATACCAGCCGCCCGCAGATTAAAAATCTGGGGCTAACCTTACCAAGTCCGTCTTCGCGGACTCTACAGAGAAGTGTACAGAAGTGAAGGGGAAGGCCTCGTACTTTCCTTCTGATTGAGATTGGGCGAGGAAACCTCGCCCCTACAGGCGTGATTGCGATTGGGCCCCATCTAATCCCCAATCCGATACGCCAAAACCAACTCCTAATCTATAGTCATTACAATTAGTTTCCGTACAGTCATCTCCCAATAAAGGTATCGTATTCTCCCTGAACCGCCCTCACCCCAAACCCCTCTCCCACTCCGAGAGGGGCTGCTGGTTTTTATTTGGAATTGCTATAGTCCGCCCGAAGCGGACTTTGCCTTCATTAGCCCCGGATTTTAATCCGAGGGCGGGTTAACGGCATAGACGGTTATCTAAACAGAATTTGGTATCGCGTCAACCTCAACCACAAGCGTATAGAGGCGAGGAAACCCCGCCCCTACAAAGATGATTTGGGTTGATAATTGCCGACTCAATGCAAAGATAGAATGGCAGTCAACTGTTTTAGTGGCCTACGCCAATGTAGTGGAAGCCTGCGTTTTCGGCGGCATCCCGGTCGAGGAAGTTGCGACCATCGATGACCACAGGGGAGTTCATCAGTTTAGACAGTTTCGCATAATCTAAGTTGCGGAATTGTTGCCAATCGGTAACTAAGACCAAAGCATCACAACCATCAGCCAAGCGTTCGGGGTCGGTTTCGACGATTACACCCGATAAACCGTGACGCATCCCGGTTTGGGACACAATGGGGTCGTAGGCTTTGACTTTGGCCCCTAGGCGGTTGAGTTGTTCGATAAGGTCTAAAGAGGGGGCATCCCGCATATCGTCGGTGTCGGGCTTGAAGGTTAAGCCCAACAAACCGACAACTTTCCCTTTGAGGATTTTGAGTTCGTGTTGCAGTTTTTCGAGGGTAATCAGGCGTTGGCGTTTGTTGACGTTAACGGCGGATTTGAGTAACTCGGCTTCGTAACCGTAGTCGTCGGCGGTGTGAATTAAGGCCGAAACGTCTTTGGGGAAACAAGACCCCCCCCAACCAATCCCGGCTTGTAAGAATTTTGTACCGATGCGAGAATCGAGGCCAATACCTTTGGCTACTTCTACCACATCGGCCCCGACGCGATCGCAAATATTGGCGACTTCGTTAATAAAACTAATCTTGGTTGCGAGGAAGGAGTTGGCCGCATATTTAATCATCTCTGCCGAGTTGAGGTCAGTAGTGACTACCGGAACATTGGGTAATTCTTGATTGTCACTGACTGTCCGTTTAATCAACGGCTGGTAGAGTTCTACCATCATATCCAGGGCTTTTTGGCTGTTGCTTCCCAAGACAATGCGATCGGGGTTAAAGGTATCGTACACCGCCGAACCTTCCCGGAGAAACTCTGGGTTACTCACCACATCAAATTCCGCCGTAATTTGGGCTAGGGCTTCTTCTCCACTGGGGTTTCCTCCGACTGTGGCTAGGGATTGTTGACGTTCGGCCACGCCGTCGAGGACAATCATACGAACCCAGTCCCCTGAACCAATGGGAACGGTAGATTTGTTGACAATGACTTTATAGCCTTCTTTGAGGTGGGCCCCAATACCACGGGCTACGGCTTCGACGTAACGGGTATCGCTTTCCCCGGTGGGGAGGGGGGGTGTTCCGACAGCGATAAAGAGAACATCGCCATTGTCAACTCCGTATTCTAAATCAGAGGTGAATTCGAGGTTTCCGGCGGTCATCGACCCTTTCATCAATTCCGACAAATCCGGTTCGTAGATGGGGGATTGACCGGATTTCATCAGTTTGACTTTTTCTTCGTTGTTGTCAACACAAATGACATGATGGCCGATGTGGGCTAAACAAACGCCAGTCACAAGACCGACATAGCCAGTACCAATAACACAAACACGCATAGTCGTTAATCCTCAAAGCTGTTGTAATTTAATAAATGCGATGGATTGCTCTACAACCCATTGTCATGGAGAAACGTTGGGAAAAGCCTTTGGGGAGTAGGGCTGGGGTTTCCTTAAGCGATCGCCCTATTTTAGGCTAAAAACTTCCCCATTTCTAGGCGCGATCGCCCCTTTCGGCTTGAACTATCCCTTAAGGAGAGATATTCAGATACTCACGGAAATAATCAATGGTATGCTTTAACCCGTCTTGAAGCGGTACTGTGGGTTCCCAACCCAGGTAAGTTTTCGCTTTGGTAATGTCGGGTTGTCGCTGCTTGGGATCGTCTTGGGGTAAGGGTTTGAAGACAATATCTACATCCGGATTAATTTCATGTTGGATTTTTTGGGCTAATTCAAGAATGGTATATTCTCCCGGATTGCCAATGTTAATCGGCCCGGTTTGGTCGCTGTTCATCAAGCGAATAAAGCCTTCAATCAAATCCGAGACATAGCAAAAACTCCGGGTTTGCGAACCATCGCCGTAAACGGTCAAGGGTTTACCCCGCAAAGCTTGGGCAATAAAATTACTAACCACACGACCGTCGTTTTCCAACATCCGCGGCCCGTAGGTGTTAAAAATGCGAACCACGCGAATATCTACACCATTTTGGCGATAGTAATCAAACGCGAGGGTTTCTGCTACCCGCTTGCCTTCGTCGTAACATGACCGAATCCCAATGGGATTGACATTACCGCGATATTCCTCCGGTTGGGGATGAACGTCGGGGTCGCCATACACTTCTGAAGTCGAGGCTAAGAAAAATCTCGCCTTCACGCGTTTGGCGAGGCCAAGCATGTGCATTGTCCCCAAAACGTTGGTTTTAATCGTCTTGACGGGATTGTATTGATAGTGAATCGGCGAGGCCGGACAAGCGAGATGATAGATTTGATCGACTTCTAGCCGAATCGGTTCGGTGATGTCATGGCGGATGAGTTCAAATTTGGGGTGTCCCATCCAATGCTGGATGTTGTTTTTGCGGCCAGTGAAGAAATTATCTAAACAAATAACTTCGTGATCCGCTTCCATCAAGCGATCGATGAGGTGCGAACCCAAGAAGCCTGCACCACCTGTTACCAGGATTCTCATACAACTTAAATTTGGGGTTGTGAGTTTAGTCAATATTAAACCTAACCTTGGATTTGTGGGTTGTCCAGAGTTTGAAGTTTTTGAAAATATTAGTTCATTGTTAATAAAGATTTCGTAAACATCGATGTGGCAGTACCCGTGTTTTTCTACTGCTTTCGGGGTAGGATATCTCGCTGCACCCTTGCTAGGATAGGCATTAGGGCGAAATGATTGTTAGATTTTAGAAATTACCAAAAATTCTGGGTTTAAAGCCCCGTCCTTCAAGGACGGCTTTATATTATAATATTGGTGTGCGAGTGACCAGTAATGTGGGCCGCACTACAACAAACCTAACCAACTCAATAGTTAAAGTAAGGGGTTTTCAGCACAATCCTTGTTGATGTAAAACTTTAAGGGTGTAGTTGTGAAAACAAACTTTTGCGTCCGGGCAGGACGTATCTTGGACTAGAAACCAAGAAACAAAACGCTCGTTGAGTCGGTCTAACGGGGACTAAGGGGAGGATATTTAGGTGTCTGTCGATCCAAAGTCTAGTTAAGAGGCAACCTGAAAGAAACGAGAATCCTCGACCGTTTACGGCGAGGAGTTGTCAAACCATGACTTATACCAGTATTACCCGTGCCATTGAAGATTTAGCTGCCGATATTGGTAAAAATGTTTATTTAGAGATTGCCCGATGGCACCTTTATTTATCCGATGCTCATTTGGCCTTGGTAGTGGCTGAAAGAATGTATCCGATGTTGTCAGAAAATACCCTTGATGAAAGTAAGGTTGTGCAAATTTTAGAGGATATTTTGGTAGAAGTAGGAGAGGGAAAGCGGCAACTTCCTTTAATTGATTTACTGCCGACTCGTTGCCAAGTCAATTTGATGGATTTGCTCGAAGAATATCAAGCTAAAATGTAATTTTTATAAGTTCGTTTTGTTCAGCATTCGCTCCAAAGTTATCAAAACGGATAAAATATGAATAAGAATTTAGGGATTACCGATTTATTTGGTAATCCTTAGATTTCATCTTTGAGTCAATCATTATAAGTAACTGGCAACTGAGCGCAAGACTTCTGGAATCGGGACATCTTCGGAAAACTCTAGCATGGTTTCTGAAGTCCCCAAATAACCTGATGTGGTAAAGGATAGTAACATCCTTGACAAGGCAATCCACACTTCCGGGTCAAATTCCCAATCACTGCCTTTTGGGGCATAACAAGAGATGGATTTCAACGCCCAAAAGAAGTTATTCCGCACGATAGAGCCTTTTTGTTTATAAGATGGGACATCCTCGCGATGTAAATATAAGATGTCATCCTTGAGCCATGCTCGCATAATTCGACAAAATAGTAACAATGCAATACACCCAAAACAAAATGGGAAAAACAAAAATTAGAAAAATCGGTTTTGCTTTGTTGTGGTTGGGCTTTGTGAGTTATGCCTTTCTCTTAGCCCCTCCGGATCGTCCCGATACGTTCGATCTGATTATCCGCTTGTCTACCGGAGAGGTAGAGGGCATCAACTCCGCGATCGTGGCTTTATTTTACCTGATGGGGATTTGGCCCGTCGCCTATGGTTGTGTGTTGTTTAGCGATGGTCGCGGCCAAAAAGTCCCGGCTTATCCGTTTGCGATCGCGTCCTATGCCGTGGGTGCTTTTGCTATTTTACCCTACCTCGCTCTACGCCAACCTAATCCTAGTTTTACACCGCCCAAGGATTGGTTTTTGAAGCTGCAAGACTCGCGCCTCCTCGGAATTGGCTTACTGGTGGGCGCGATCGCGATCGTGTTTTTTGGCATTTCTCAAGGGGATTGGGCTGATTTTAGCCAGCAATGGCAAACCAGTCGCTTTATTCACGTTATGAGCCTAGATTTCTGCTTGTTGTGCTTGCTTTTCCCCGCGTTACTCAAAGATGATATGCAGCGACGGGGCATAACGCAACCGCTCGTTTTCTGGATCGTTGCCCTAATCCCTTTGTTTGGCCCTTTGGCTTACTTGTCTTTGCGTCCCTCTCTCCCGGCAATGGAAACCCAAGTTGCGTAATTTAATGTTAAGTCTTGCAACAAGACCGCCTAAGCGCTCCCCATCCTGATAAAAGATAAAACTTAATGTTTTGAAGCGTTTTTGAAGGAGAACAATCTGTAATGAACTCGATGTTATTCTTTGCGGCGGGCGTAGCTAATACAGTTACTTGGAGTCCGAAAGTTGCCATTGTCATGATTGTGACCAATATTGTTGCGATCGCGATCGGCAAATTCACGATCAAATATCCCAATGTCGGCCCGTCTATGCCCAGTCCCGCTTTATTTGGCGGTTTAAGCTTGCCTGCGGTTATTGCGACTACTAGCTTCGGTCACATCCTCGGTGTGGGTGTAATCCTCGGTTTAGCTTACGCTGGCGCGTTGTAAGCTTTTTTCGGTTAGCAGCTTTTTCAGTCATCAGTTATCAGTTATCAGTTGTTGAGGCAGTGGGTAGTAGGCAGTGGGTAGTAGTAAGTTGGGTAGAACGAAGTAAAACCCAACAACCAACAACAAATGACTAAGGACAAATGACCAAGGACTAAGGACTAAGGACAAATGACCAATAACCAATGACCACCGCCGAAATTATTGAACTTGAAGTTAATAGCGCCGCCAAACGGCTTGATGCTTGGCTTTCGAGGCAATTACCCCACTTGTCGCGATCGCGTTTACAAAAACTGATCGAACAAGGTCAAGTCCAACTCAATCAAAACCCCTGCTTGGCCAAAAAAACTCATCTTCAACCGGGGGATCAAGTCATGGTCACCTTACCGCCGCCGACTCCCCTGGATTTACCAGCCCAAGCCATTCCCCTCGATATCCTCTACGAAGACGAGGATTTGATTATTATTAACAAATCTGCCGGAATGGTGGTACATCCCGCCCCAGGGCATTCGGAGGGGACGCTGGTGAATGCTTTGTTGCATCATTGCGATCGCCTCGCGGGGATTGGTGGCGTGGAGCGTCCGGGAATCGTGCATCGCCTCGATAAAGATACCACGGGCGCGATCGTCGTGGCTAAGACCGATTTTGCCCACCAAGCCCTACAAAAACAAATTCAGAGTAAAACAGCTTATCGGGAGTATTTAGGCGTGGTCTACGGTCGTCCTGGGGCGGCTGAAGGCACAGTAACTCAGCCTGTGGGTCGTCATGGGGGCGATCGCAAGAAAATGGCTGTTGTCCCGGTGGAAAAAGGGGGACGCGAGGCGGTGACGCATTGGCAAATCCTCGAAGCCTTGGGCAACTATACCCTGATGCGCTACCAACTCGAAACGGGACGCACCCACCAAATCCGCGTCCATTCGGCTTTTCTCGGTCATCCTATTGTTGGCGATACGGTGTATGGTTCTCATCGCGGCTTGAAAGTTAATCTCACCGGACAAGCTTTACACGCTCACCAGTTGCGGTTATATCATCCTCGTACTGAGGAATTAATTAACGCGATCGCGCCTCTCCCCCAGGAGTTTAACAAGCTCGTTGAAGTGTTGCGGCGGCGGCTTTAGGTAGTGGGTAGTGGGCAGTGGGCAGTGGTTTTTGGGCAGTCGGCAGTGGGCAGTGGGAATTGGTTTGTAGGAGCGATCTTTTCTCTGTGTAACTCAAGCAAGGGTTAGAAATCGGGGGCGATCGCATCTTCTGTAATACCGTCTAATATTTGCGTAATGCGGTGTAGTTCAGCGTCGCAGAGAGTGAGATTGTAGCGGTCTGCGAGATTTTGCGCTCCATTGTAAGCAATCCAAATTTGGTCATCTCGATCTTGCCAAATTACCACGGCTTGCTCAAAATCGGGAATTGTGGCGATATTACAATTCGGCGCGATCGCCAGATCGGGGCTAGTCAAGCTAATAGAGCGAGTTGGGAAACCATCCAACGGCACAATCCAATGAGCTAACACCATTAAACCTTGGGCAGCTGAGGCGGCTTCTAAGCGATTGGCAGTTTCTTCTAAGCTATAAGGACTTGCTTTCGGGATAAATCCCCGGCTTTCCCAAGCCGGTTGGGGCCTTTCCAAGATAATCTGGTTTTCTAGGTCAATGATAATCGGGTTTCCTGAACCTGTAATCAGCGCGATCGCCATCCACACTTCTAACACAACTCTCTCCTCCTGCTAACTATCCAAAAACCACTGCCCACTGCCTCAAAAACTGATGACTCTCTTTGAAACTTAATTTCACTTTTTCGGGCTGTAACGCCTATAAGCGTCTAGCTTTTAGCCTTTTTAAAACTAACCCCTAAAAACCAAAGTTTCTGATCCTCTTTCTGGGGTAGAATTCAACTCCCCCCTACAGCAAAGCTGCCCACAGCAAAGCTGCCCCTTAGAGACTGATAACTGAAAAAACTAGGGGGAAGTTACGAACCCACAAATTCAGCGAGGCTAAGTCCCGAAGAATTTGCGAGGAATGTAACTTCCCCATATTGTGACAACGCTTTAACTAGAGTTTGAGCGCTTTATTTATTTTTTGCGATAAGGAACCGCATTGAGGTCGATATTCATCGCTGAGACGCGAGGTACAGTCTTCCCTTGAGCGCTGGAGAGGCCGCGGGCCATCCCCATATACATAGAAGGATCGCCAGCTTTGGCTTTCTTCTCTTGGGGGGTAAAGCGGCGGATTTCGTTTTGCCAGATGATTTGAGGGAAGTTGAGAATGCTACGGTAGTAAGCATCGTAGCGGGGCGATTGGATGTTGAACGGACGTTCCCCTTCTTCGCGGCCCGGCAGGATGCGACGACGTTGGAAAGGTACTTTGTCATAACCGAAGTTATCTAAGTATTCATCGCTATTGAGCAATTCGTCGATAAAGCCTTGGTAGCCTTTGGTGGCAACTTTAATCGACCAAGCGATTTTTTCCCGTTCGCTGTAAACGTCGCGGCCTAAAATCCGTTGTACGCATTGTTCGACGAAACGGTAGTTACTGTTTTTTTCGTAGAAGCTGTTGCGGAACGTTTCAGACAGCGCTAAACCACGAATAAAATCGCGGACTGTAATGCTGTTGTTTCGTAGTTGCGATTCGAGAAAAGGTTCGCGATCGCTTTTGAAGGCGTAGAAAAACATCTGACGGTAAGCTGCGTCGATGAGTTCATCCATCGCAGACGACGACAAGACGTTTTCTGTGTTGTATTGCTTGGGTTGCTCATCTCCAGGGACTTCATAGCCAGCAACGCGCTGATTCTGAGAACTAGGAGTGTAATCGAGTAAAGGGATAGCCAACTGAAAGAACCTCCGTATTTTTTTACGAAATCTTAAAAACTTTAATACACATCATAAAGGAGTGCGGGGCGCAACGTTGCCGAATATTATAAATTCTTACAAAATCATTTCTTTAACCAGACTATTTTGCCGACCAGGGTTGAGTCTTGAGTGAAGCATTCTGTCTTAAAATGCCCTCAGTCGCCGTAATGGCAACCCATTGGCGATCGCACTTTTGCTTAATATAAATAAATATTTCGCAATGTTTCTTTACAATAGAAAACCCTGGCTCACCGGGTTTGAAGATCGGCTATCCCCCATCGCCTTGAGACGGAATCGAAGCATCGCGATCGAGAAAATGAGGTTGAGTGCGGGGGCTATCCCGAAGACAATTTTGGGCTTACTAAGTCTTCCCGACAGTACCCACAGGCTAAACTGCAAATGTTGGATGTTTAGCACAA
Organism: filamentous cyanobacterium ESFC-1; assembly: GCA_000380225.1. Lineage (GTDB taxonomy): Bacteria > Cyanobacteriota > Cyanobacteriia > Cyanobacteriales > Spirulinaceae > Jaaginema. The sequence continues at coordinate 4,208,620 of KB904821.1, read as the reverse complement.
TATGATGAATTTGTCATAGGAAATTTCACGGAAAAAATCAGTCAATTTTGCCACAATTTCCGTAAATTCTCGAATACAGTGAGACGATTATAAATTGCACAATAAAAAAGTATTAACAAGATTCTCATTCATCCGGTTAGCATCTTACAATTAACATTTCGAGATTTCTTTCGACTGATGCTTTGGGCGACAGAAGCGCCAGAAAAAGATATTTGATCGGGGCGATCGCCCCAGTGAATCTCGACTCGATCTCGATCCTCGATTAGTTCCTCTCATTTTCCCTTTATTGGGTACTTCTCATGGATATTCAATCACACCAATTTATTACTTTCTTCGATGCAAAATCCGCCGCTAAACTCGCTCAACTAGCAACAATTGAAACATTTTCCCATCAAGCCATTATTTTTGAAGAAGGAGAGATTCCCGATTATTTATACCTAGTCCTAGAAGGGCAAGTTAACTTTAGGAAATGGATTCGTAAACACCATTATCAAATCGTAGCAACAGCGCAACCCAATGAATTTTTCGGGGAATTTGGCGTACTCGATGGCCAACCCCGCAGCGCTCAAGCCATCGTCTGCGAAACCGCAACTGTAGCGAAAATTCCGCGAGCGATCTTAATGGAAATTTTAGAAAAAGCCAGCAGCGAAGTGGTTTTAAAACTGTTTAACTATGTGATTCAGCGCTTGCGAGTGACGACTAAAGATTATGTGCAGCAAGTCGCTTATAAAGAAAAAATGGTGTTAGTCGGGGAAATGGTTAATACCATTATTCACGATTTAAAAAGTCCTTTAAGCGGGATTCATCTGTCCAGTGGCATGATTAAAGAACTGCACGAAGATGAAGAAACTGCCGAATGGTGCGAACTGATCCAAGAACAAGCCCAACGCATGACTAGCATGGCCGAAGAATTGCTCGAATTTGCCAAGGGACTTCCGAGTTTAAAGCGCGATCGCCTCAATTTGTATTCAGCATTACAGCGCTTTCAAAAACTCAACGGTGTGTATTGTACCAATGCAGGGGTTGAACTGCGAGTGGCTTGTCCTGAAACGGTAGAAATTTATGCCGACGAAGCGAAATTGATACGAGTGGTACAAAACTTAGTGGTGAATGCTGTCGAAGCCTTTAATCAGCAGGAAGGGACGATCGAAATTCAAGTCACACCGCGTCCGGAGTGGGTACAGATTACCATTACTGATAACGGGCCCGGTATTCCCGCAGAAATTCGCGAGACTTTCTTTGAATCCTTTGTTACCCACGGAAAAGCCAATGGGACGGGTTTAGGGACTGCGATCGCGAAATCCATTATAGATGCTCATGGCGGTACATTGTTCTTCCAAACCAGCGAAGACCGAGGGACAACCTTTTTCCTCAACTTACCCTACACCACCGAAACTCAAAACGCGACAACTTTACCGCTACAAATCGCGCCTTCACTCCCTCGTCCTTCCTAATTTTAGGGTGTTATTAGGGCTGACTGAGTGGCTTAATATTTTAATCTTGCCAATGGACGCTTTAACAATCATGGGATGCGATCGCGCCAAGTTAACCCTTAATATTAGAAAATAGGATAAAGTCCAATGGACTTGGATTCACATCAATTTTTATCGTTTTTTGAACCTCCACAAACGGCAAAATTGCGCGAAATCGCGATTGTCGAGAAATTTAGCGATCGCGCCGTTATTTTTGAAGAAGGTGCAGAATCCGATTCTATTTGTCTCCTGCTAGAAGGTACTGTTGAATTTCGCAAACAAATCAGCCCCGACCAATATCAAACCCTAACTCAAGCCTTTCCTAACGCTTTTTTCGGGGAATTGGGCTTACTTGACGGTAAACCCCGTAGTATGCAAGCGATCGCGTCAGGTTTTGCCACCGTCGCCAAAATTCCTGGGGCTGGCTTCATGGCCGTCCTTGAAGAAACTAAAGGCACTGTCGTTACTCAACTGTGTAGCTATATGATTCAACGACTACGCAGCAATACCGAAGAATACGTCCACCAACTCGTCCACAAAGAAAAAATGGTGTTGTACGGGGAAATGCTCAACACCGTCATTCACGACTTCCGCAGCCCTCTCAGCAGCATCAATTTAGCCAGCAGTATCATCAAAGAACAGCATCCCGACTTAGACACGGTAGAATGGTGCGAACTGATTGCGGCACAAACCCAACGCATGACAGCAATGGCCGAAGAATTCCTCGAATTTGCGCGGGGTCATACCGTAATGCACCAACAACCCCTCGATCTTGCTATCTTGCTGCAACGCTTGGAAAAACTCAATCGCATTTTCTTAGAACAATCTCAGGTTGAGTTGGAAATTGATTGTCCTTCAGGCATTACGATCAACGCCGATGAAGACAAGTTACTGCGGGTTTTGCAAAACCTGACCACCAATGCGGTAGATGCCTTCAAGGAACAAGGAGGACATATTAAAATTAAGGCAGTTGAGAAAGACAACCAAGTCGAAATTACACTCCGCGATAACGGCCCCGGTATTCCTGCGAGTATTCAAGCCCGTTTATTTGAAGCCTTCGTGACCCACGGAAAAGCCAACGGGACGGGTTTAGGAACCGCGATCGCGAAATCCATTATAGATGCTCACGGTGGCGAAATTGATTTTGTTTCCCATCCCGGCCAAGGCACTTGTTTTTACCTCCGTTTCCCCTTGATGCCTTTTTAGGGCTGGAAGGCTGATGAGCATTAGCTTTAAGCCGCTTTTTGAACTGCTAATAACTGAAAAAATGACTTCTGATCCCGAACTTTTAGATTATCTTCCCCAAAATACCCGAATCGGACTGCAAAAAGCAGACCAAAAATGGACAGCTTTAAAACAAGGCGACATTCCGATTCCGCAAGTTATAAAACCAAAGAAGAAACCCTTAGAAACGATAGATTGGGATGTCGTTATTTCGGGCGGCACATTGGGTATATTACTGGCAACGGCGTTACAGCAGCGAGGTTGGAAAGTCGCAATTATTGAACGGGGAAAACTGCGAGGACGGGATCAAGAATGGAATATTTCGCGCTCAGAATTGGAAGTATTTTGTGAGTTGGACTTGTTAAGTGAAGGGGAATTAGAAAGCGCGATCGCCACCCAGTATAATCCCGGTAGAGTCAGTTTTTATGAAGGTCAAGAGATTTGGGTCGAAAATGTCCTTAATATCGGCGTTGACCCGGTTTTTCTGTTAGAAACCCTCAAGCAAAAATTCCTGGCGGCAAACGGCCAACTCCTCGAAGAAACCGCCTTTCAAAATGCTACAATTCACTCCAACGGTGTAGAAATTCAAACCGACAATCAAACCCTAACGACTCGCTTACTCATCGACGCAATGGGCAATTTTTCCCCCATTGCAGCCCAAGCCCGTAACGGCGAAAAACCAGAAGGAGTATGTTTAGTGGTGGGCAGTTGTGCAGAAGGTTATCCTGAGAACAAAACAGGGGATTTAATCGCATCTTTTACCCCGATTGAAAACCAATGTCAGTATTTCTGGGAGGCGTTTCCCGCGAGAGATGGCCGCACCACTTATCTTTTTACCTATCTCGACGCACATCCAGACCGTTTCAGCTTAGAATTTTTCATGGCGGAATATCTGCGCCTCCTCCCCCAATATCAGGGCGTAAACCTGTCTGAATTGGACTTTAAGCGATTTCTATTCGGTTTCTTTCCTTCCTACCGTCAAAGCCCCTTGAGAGTGCCTTGGAATCGACTTTTACCCGTGGGAGATAGTAGCGGCGCACAATCTCCGGTGAGTTTTGGCGGTTTTGGCTCGATGGTGCGTCATCTCAAGCGGTTGACGGTGGGGATTGAAGCAGCCCTCAAAACCGATAGTTTGAGTCGCGAGGATTTGGCGTTGCTGCAACCCTATCAGCCCAATATTTCCGTGACTTGGTTGTTTCAGCGTACCATGAGCGTAGAGTGCGATCGCGCCGTCCCCCCGAATCAAATCAATGACTTGATGAATGGCGTTTTTGCGGTGATGGAGGACTTAGGGGATGAGGTGTTAAAACCATTTTTGCAGGATGTGATTCAGTTTGGCCCCCTTGCCAAAACCCTACCCCGCGTTGATCCCAAGTTGGTCTTACCGATTCTGCCCCAAGTGGGGATTCCCTTATTATTAGATTGGCTCAAACATTATCTCAGTTTAGGAATTTATAGTGGTTTGTATCCCGTGGGCAAAGGTTTGGATGCGATCGCGTCTACTCTGCCTTCTAAACAACAATATTACTACCATCGCTGGCTAGAGGCCTGGAAATACGGTGCGGGTTATGATTATAAATGACATAACCCGAAAGTATAATATTGGCTTTCAATATGAGTGATTTATCTGTAAGACAAAACTTTAAAATTGAAATAAGTCAACCAGACCCTGAAATAAATTTAGGTAAAGCTGCCCTTTTGATCGCGCAAACCGAATATCCCAATCTAGATATTAATGATTATTTAGAGTCTGTCAGCAAAATGGCAGAGCAACTGCGCGATCGCCTGCCCGAAAATCGCTATCCTTTAAAAACGGTGCAAACTATCAACCGTTATTTATACGAAGAATTAGGATTTTCGGGGAATAAGAATGATTATTACGATCGGCGCAATAGCTTCTTTAATGATGTCCTAGAGCGCCGTGTTGGGATTCCGATTACTTTATCTTTAGTTTACCTAGAAATTGCCAAGCATCTCGATTTTCCGATGGTCGGAATTGGAATGCCGGGTCATTTTTTAATTCGACCTCAATTTGAAGATGTGGGTATTTTTGTAGATGCTTTTAATCAGGGAGAGGTTTTATTTCCCCAAGACTGCGAGGATATTTTAAGCCGTATTTATCAACGTCCGGTTACCCTAAAATCCGAATTTTTACAGCCGATTGATAAGCATTCCTTTTTAGCCAGAATGCTCAATAATCTTAAAGGGATTTATTTCAATCAAAGCCAATTTGAGAAAGCCTTAGAAATCATTGAATGGCTGTTATTGCTGTTTCCTGAATCTCCCCAGGAAAGGCGCGATCGCGGGCTAATTTCTTATCAAATCGGCAACTTTAACCAAGCGGTACAAGACCTAAAATTTTATCTCAATGCTTTACCCCAAGCCCCCGATGCCGTCACTTTGCAACAACTCCTTTTACAAATGCAAATGACCTTAAATCAAGAATAGCCAGACCCACCTTTTATGTGGGTAAAGCCAAACAATCATCTGGGGACCAATAAAGATAGATTTGCGTGTTGGGTTGAGGAATACTGCTCGGTTTAGGCTGCATCACCATCACGCGATCGCCCCCAGTTAACGCCACCACATACTGTACATGGGTTCCCAAGTACATAACGTGCTGTAAGCGTCCCTCAAAGCAATTGTAGGGGCGATCGCAAGGCGCTAGGCTAAGTTGGATATTTTCCGGTCGGACGCTGACAGTGACCGTTTTCGTGGCGGGAGGCGTAGTCGAAGCAACCGTAATGGACAAGCCGCGATCGCACACCACCTCAATCATCCCATTATCTTGTTGTGCAACCTGGCCCGCAAACAAATTCGTATCGCCAATAAAATCCGCCACAAACGCCGTTTGGGGACGCTCGTAAATTTCGCTAGGAGTCCCCACCTGCTCGATTGACCCCGATCGCAACACCGCAATCCGATCCGACAGAGACAAAGCCTCCTCTTGGTCGTGAGTCACCATCACAAACGTCAAACCCAACTCCTGATGCAAGCGAGACAACTCCACCTGCATTTCCTTGCGTAACTTCAAATCCAACGCCCCTAAAGGCTCATCAAGCAGCAACACCGAAGGACGATTAATCAAAGCCCTCGCTAACGCCACCCGTTGACGCTGACCCCCCGAAAGCTGGTGAGGATAGCGATTTGCCATCGCCGACAACTGCACACTCGCGATCGCCTCAATCACTTTTTGCTCGATTTCCGCTTTCGGTCGCCGTTGAATTTTCAAGCCGAACGCAATATTATCAGCAACGGTGAGATGATTAAACAAAGCATAACTTTGAAAAACCGTATTAACCGGACGGCGATAAGGCGGCACATCATTCACGCATTGTTGCTGAATCCGCACCTCTCCCGATGACGGTCGTTCAAACCCCGCAATGGTTCGTAAAATCGTCGTTTTGCCACATCCTGACGGCCCGAGAATACTAAAAAACTCGCCTTTGCGAATCGCTAAATCTACCCCCTTAACCGCAGGTTCACCATCAAACACTTTTACCAATTGGTGTAGCTCAACATCGCACAGAGTCGAATCTGCCGCAATGGAGCGAGAATCAGACGTAACAGTTTGAGCCATAGCGCTTTGGAGTTGGTCGCCTCCATCAAATATCCGGATTTATTTGTTATTTTAGTTGACAGTGCCAATCCTTCCTTAGCCTCATTTTCCAACTCAGACGTTTTTGCATCAAACCCCACCCCCCATCCTGAAATCTTAAACGAGTTCAAGTACGACGAAGTAACGGAGCAATAAATGTTGAAGACGACACCGAATAAGTAATAATACTTGGGGTAGGACTGATCCCATCACAGCCCTTCCCCTCCCGTGACCCCAAAAACCACCTGAAAAGTTGTGGTAACATCCATCCCTAAAGACCCATCCTTACTGATTCATTTTGACTCATGACGCGAGTTGCCCCTATCCGCCCAGTTAAACCCATTTCCAAAGTCAATCGCCAACAAAGTCAGCGTAACATTGGGGGTTGGTATCGAGCCTTCTCTATCATGGCTCTGCTTTCGATTTTCCTTTTAGGAGGAGTCGGCTCGCGTTTGGCTTATCTGCAAGTGTCTCAAGGCACAACCAATCGCCAGTTAGCCGATGATAATCGCATTCGGGTCATTCCCAAACAACCCGTGCGCGGCACAATTTTTGACCGTAACGGCAAAATTCTCGCCAGCAGTCGCTTGTCCCATTCCGTGTTTATCTGGCCCCTTGCTCAAACCAAAGACACCTGGCCCGAAACCGTTGAGCGTCTCGCCAAAATCTTAAATGTGTCAGAATCTACCATCCGCGGCCCCGTCGAACAAGCGGGCTACGACTCCCCCACCCTCATCCGCGTAGCCCGCGACTTAACGGCGGCTGAAATCACCGCCATCGAAGAATACAACAGTCAACTAGAAGGCGTAGAAGTCGATATCGAACACCTGCGGGATTATCCCAACAAAAAACTCGCAGCCCACATTCTCGGTTATACCGGGGAATTAAACGCCGCAGAACTCAACGAACGGCGGACAGAAGGTTATCGTCTTGGCGATATCGTCGGTCAAATGGGGGTAGAAGAAGCCTTTGAGCCGCGCTTACGGGGAGAATGGGGCGGACAACAGGTAGAAGTCAACGGTAAAGGCCAAGTTTTGCGGATTTTAGGTCAAAAAGAAGCCAAAGCCGGAAAAGATGTCACCCTGACCATTGATGCCGAGTTACAAAAGGTAGCAGAAGCGACCCTCGGAACTCGTAAAGGGGCCATTGTCGCGATGGATCCCCGCGATGGCTCAGTCTTAGCCATGGCCAGCTATCCCACCTTCGACCCCAATATTTTCTCTAGTCGCATCACCCCCCAAACGTGGAAAGAGCTACAAGGAGAAGGCAATCCTTTTGTAAATCGCGCATTGCGTGGCTTTCCTCCTGCTTCTACTTTTAAAATTGTGACGGCAACGGCGGGTATGGAAACCGGGCAATATCCACCGGATACCGTTTTGAGTACCTTTGCTTATCTCACGGTGGGGGGGACTCGCTTCGGGGAATGGAATCGCGCCGGATTCGGGCCGATGGGCTATGTTCGCGCCATGGCTTGGAGTAGTAATACCTTTTTTGGTCAAATTGGCCGCGGTATTGGCGGCCCCAGTTTAATTGATTGGTCCCGGCGTTTTGGCTTTGGCTCGAAAACCGGGGTTGAATTAAGCTCGGAAGTGCCGGGTTTGATTGCGGATGATGCTTGGAAGCAAGAAAACTACAATTGGGAGTGGACAGCCGGAGACACGATTAATATGTCCATCGGTCAAGGCTTTACTCAAGCCACGCCATTACAGGTTGCGGTGATGTTCGCGGTTCCGGCTAATGGCGGTTATCGAGTCAAACCCCATTTACTGCAAGAGGAGGGTAAGGACTACACTGCCTATAGAGAATCGTTGAATCTGCAATCTTCGACGGTTAACTCTTTGAAACAAGGATTGCGAGCAGTGGTCACTTCGGGAACCGGGAAAGCCTTGGCTGGATTACCCGCAGCCGGAAAAAGTGGTACAGCCGAAGCGCCTCCCGGAAAGGCTCATGCTTGGTTTGGGGGTTATGCGCCTTATGATGACCCGGAAATTGTAGTTGTGGCGTTTGCCGAGCATTCTGGTGGCGGTGGCGGTTCTTTGGCAGGGCCCATGGTGGCAGAGGTGCTGAAGGCTTATTTCGATCAAAAATAGTTGTTGTTTGTGGGCAGAATCCCTCAATACTACTACCGTGACACAGCTAAAATGAAGCGATAGGTAGGGTGTCGTTAGCGCAGCGTAACGCACCAAAATTTTATGCCCCAAAAGCCTCCCCTCTCTGAAAGATATTTGGCACAATATGTTTAATTAATTTCAGCTAGATACAAAACGGGCATGATTGCTTCAGCTTCTAAAAATTCGCATTTTTCTACACATAAGAATAGTGCAGTTTTATATGATTCTCAAAATCAAACTTGGTTGGGTTTTGGTGAACCTGTTGCTGTTTTTACAGCGCATTTTTGCTCAGAAATTCCTGCAATTTTAGATGCAGTACAGCAAGCAATTGAGCAATATTCTTATTATGTTGTGGGCTTTTTGAGTTATGAAGCAGCCCCGGCGTTTGATGAGAGTTTTCAGGTTCAACCAGAGTCTACTTTCCCTTTAGCTTGGTTTGCTTTGTACCAGCAACCTCAAGTTGTTTCTCCTCCAAGTTTGCGCGATCGCGTCCCGGTTTCTCTGCCGTGGCAGCCCTCTATTTCTAAAGCGAAATATCAAGAATGTTTGGCAAAAATTAAAGATTATATTGCTCAGGGAGTGACTTATCAAGTCAACTATTCTTTCCGCTTGCGAACCGAATTTAATCTTGATTCTTGGCGGTATTTCTGGCAACTCAATCAAGCCCAAGATGGCTTATATAGTGCTTATATTAATCTTGAGAATTGGGCAATTTGTAGCGCCTCTCCAGAGCTGTTTTTCCAAAAGCGCGATCGCGAAATTATCTGTCGTCCCATGAAAGGCACAGCCCCACGGGGACTGACTTACAAGCGCGATCGCGAACTCGCCCAAATCCTTAAAACTTCCCCAAAGGAACAAGCCGAAAACCTGATGATTGCCGATATGATTCGTAACGATCTCGGCAGAATTGCAGACACCGGAAGTGTCAAAGTACAGCATTTATTTAATATTGAAAAATATCCCACTCTTTGGCAAATGACATCCCCGATTGAATGTCAAACAGATGCCAGTATTCAAGATATTTTTAAAGCCCTGTTTCCTTGTTCTTCTATTGTCGGCGCACCCAAAACCAGTACCTTAAAAATAATAGCCGAACTCGAAGACTCCCCCCGTCGCATTTATACCGGAACGATTGGCTTTATTACCCCGAATAATCACGCTCAATTCAATGTTGCCATTCGTACCGTTTTAATTGATAAAAAGAGCCAACACGCTGAATATGGAGTGGGAGGCGGTATTGTTTGGGACTCTACTGAAACCAACGAATACGAAGAATGCTGTACCAAAGCTAAAATTCTCACCCGACAACAGCCCACCTTTGCCTTACTTGAATCTCTCCTCTGGACTCCCGCAGAAAGCTACTTCCTGCTCGATTTACACCTCGCTCGCTTGCAAGAATCCGCCGCCTATTTTAACTTTAGCGTGGACTTAGAAAAAGTGCGCGATCGCCTCAATCATTTCGCTCAAACCCTCCCCCCAAAACCCCATAAAATCCGCCTCCAATGCCACAAAAACGGCACGATCGAAATTAACAGCACCATCTTACAAAACCGCCCTCAGCATCAACTTTTAAAAGTCGGTATAGCCCAATCTCCCATTGATATAAATAACCCTTTCTTGTATCACAAAACCACCTATCGTCGCCATTATGAACAATTCCAAAAACAACATCCCCAATACGAAGACGTACTATTGTGGAACGAAAATCAAGAGTTAACCGAATCCTGCATTGCCAATATTATCGTCGAAACCCAAGACGGAAAATGGTACACTCCCCCAGTAAAAAGTGGGCTACTTCCAGGTACTTATCGGGCTTGGTTACTGCAACAAAACTGCGTCCAAGAAAAAGTAATACCCCTAGCCGAATTATCTTTATATTCTCGCATTTTTTTAATTAACTCAGTCCGTCAAATACAAGAAGTTTATTGTGTTAATCTTTCTGCTTGATTTCTTGACGCTAGAACCCCGGTTTCTTATTTCTTAAACCGATTAAGTTAAAATTTAACTCTAGAAACCAGGGTTTTGAATTTTTCTCATATACCTATAGTATTTTCATTTGAGAAATAAACTCGCTTCTATGTTTTTCTTAATAGCATATCTATAGCAATTCCAAATAAAAACCAGCAGCCCCTCTCGGAGTGGGAGAGGGGTTTGGGGTGAGGGGGGTTCAGGGAGAATACGATACCTTTATTGGGAGATGACTGTACGGAAACTAATTGTAATTACTATATTATAAAATGGAGGCGGAGCCTCATTTGGTGCGTCCCTTGGTGGAACCAAGGAACGAGATTAGAGTGTTTACATCAGATTTGTAAATACTATATGAACGAAAAAACTAGGTTCTGCCTTGATTTTATCAATTATGGCCAATCCGCAATATTTTCTATAAAATAGCAGCATTGCAATACACTTTAAGGAAAAAATATGAGCCTTTTTAACACAATTCTAGGTGCAATTGACAATCCCGAACGCCAAGCCAACAGCAATCAACTCGGCAGCATTATCAACACCATTCAATCCCTGAGTCAAAATACAGGGGCAAACCAAGACTCTCTGCAAACTGCCGTTTCTGTAGTGGGAAAATATGCCCGTTCTAGCCTACAACAAAAACGTAATGAAGGTGGAGAAGAAGAAGTGAATGATTTAGTCAACCAATACGGTGGTACGCAAGCAAATAACCAGATTGTCAACTTACTATTTAGTACGCCACAAATCCAACAAATGGTAAGCGAAATTGAAAGTCGGACGGGCTTATCTGCGGGAACTGTTCAATCCATGTTACCTGTTTTAGTGCCTTTGGTGCTTAACTTTTTACAAACCGGAAAAAATACTAAAAATCCCCTATCTTCTAATCCGGTGTTGAGTAGTTTTCTCGATGCAGATGGAGACGGGGATGTAGATTTAGCCGATGCAATGCAAATGGCTTCTAAGTATTTGAAATAAGTTTGAGTGGTTGGTTATTTGTTGTTGGTTGTTTGTATCGTTTCCCTCCGGTTTTAAAATTAGACATTTTCCTTCCAAAAAACTGTCTTCTAGCTTCAGTGAATTTTTACTCAACGCCCTAGAAGAAGAAGCGCGATCGCGCAGTACAATCTAAGAGAAACTCTCCGGATCGATACCGAGTAGACGCAGACGTTCTTTCATTTTTTGTAACTCCGATTCAGCGCGATTTGCTCTTTGTTGTTCGAGATTAGCTCTTTGACGTTCGCGATCGCGTTCCTCAAAAACCTCCACATAATCCGCAAAACGTTCTCCATTGGGATGAAATAACCCTAAATCCCCTTCGTTTGTACTAAAACTTATCCCCAAACGCGGACTTTGCCAGCCTTCCATTTGAGAAACTTCTTCTAAATTATCTCCCCTTCTCAACCATCCTTGTAGTTGATTCTTCTGGGGATTATAAAGGTAATATTCTTCCACGCCATACTGTTGATAGAAGGCGAACTTATTGTCCATTTCCTTCTTGCGATTCCCTGGAGAGAGAATTTCAAACACGACTTGCGGAGCAATATTTTCTTCTCTCCATTGCATATACGAACCGCGATCGCCCTTCGGTCTGCCAAAGATTACCATGACATCGGGGGCTTGTCTTTGGGGTTGTTTTTGAGCGCGAATTTCCTCTGGCGTTAGAGGGACGGGATACCACAACAAATCGGCAGCAATAAACACATCTTCTCGGTCTTTAAATAGCGCATCCAGACCGCCTTTAATCGTGAAAATTAAGCGTAATTGAATCGTATTGTCGGCCCAGGGTTTACCGTCGCTGTCGGGATAAAGAAGTTGCTCTTGGAGGGATGGAGGATTGAGTTGTTGAATCATTATCCAAAATAGCAGAATTGGAAAGATGAATAAGTTGAAATCAGACTGTAATAACCGATAAAGGATAAGGTATTAAAACTTAGGGACTCTTATCCCAATCGCTAATTGCGCGAAATGCTTGTGCTAAGTCGTCAATAATGAGATTGCTATCTTCATAGCCAATACTGAGTCTAACTAAACTATCGCTGATTTCCCTTTCTTTTCTATCTTTTGCTGAAAGGTGGTAGTATGTAAACACGCCACATTGTTCGACCATAGCCTGATTAGAGCCAAAATTTGTTCCCATAAAAGGAACTTGTAGCGCTTCGACAAACTGCGAAGTTGTGGCTAAATTACCATCAATTTCAAAAGTAATCACACCCCCATGTCCTGTTAAATATTTTTGCGCGATCGCGTAGTGGGGATGACTTTCTAAACCCGTGTAAAATACTTTTTTGACTTGGGGATGGTTTTGCAAATATTGAGCAATTTTCATCCCCGCTTCATTAAAATGCTTCATGCGAATAGGGAGAGTATCCAAACTCCTTTTAAGCAAAAAAGCACAATGAGGATCGCAAATTCCTCCCATAATATTACGATAGTTCCTGATCTCTCCAATTAGGTTTTGCGAACCAGCAACACTACCCGCTAAGATATCGCCATGACCTCCCATATACTTACTACAACTATGAATCGTTAAATCTGCACCAAATTTTTGCGGTTGAAAATTGTATGGAGTGGACAAAGTGCTATCCACAATTAATAAAGTATCTGGACTAATTTCACTTTTAATTCTAGCTAAGTCGATTAAATATAAGTGGGGATTTGATGGCATTTCTACAAAAACAATTTTGGGGTTATCCCGGTATATTTCAGTGATTGCTTTTGAATTAGATGGATTGATAGCCTTCGTTCTTATCCCCCATTTTGGTAAAACTAAATCAAAAAACTTTTTAATATTTCGGTAGCATTTCCCTGTATAAACTAACCGATCGTTTTGCTGGGCAAAAGTGCTGATTGTAGTAACGATCGCATTCATTCCAGATGGAAACAGCAACGCTTCTTCGTAGTTATCAAGGGCTGCAATTTGATTTTCTACTTCTATCCAGTTAGGATTATCGTATCGTCCGTATCGACTTAATTTGACTTCGTTCTTGTGATACTGAATAGCTTGTTCGGTATTTTCAAAAAAGTAGGCAGCATTCTGATAGATAGGAGTAAGACAACTATTGTTATAGTTTACTTTCTTTTGCTTAGACATCGCTTTCTTAAAATATGACCTTTAATATTGAGGTAGAACTCAAGAATGAGGTTCATTAGCTTAGTGATTTCTACCCGACAAGACTGCCTTATTAATTGAAGTTAGCGATCGAAGAGATTGCCTTGCTTTCTACCTGTAATTGCTATATACATCAAAGAACGACCATCGAGATAAAATCGATGTTGATATTCCGAGGTTTGTTCAATTTTAAAAAATTCATTTTGAGCTACCCAAGGATGCCATTCTGAAAAGGAGTTTATTCCTGTATCTTCCCACCGTTCTTTTTGAACATTGAAAGCAATCCAGCTTTGGGGAGAAACTAAATTATAAGCTTTAGCCCAAGCGGGGGCAGGAATATGATTAAATCCTAAAGCAGAACCACAAACAATGCAGTTAAACCCGCGATCGTTTAAAGCTTTTTCTGTACTGTGATTTAAGTGACTCAGGTTTGCGATGTAATAATTTTCATAAACACCCGGATGGGCAGCCGTAGCAGCTTCTAAAGCTTCGGGTACGATGTCAATTCCAGTAATTGATTTAACGCCTACATCCGCCAGCGCTTTGCCAAACATCCCACTACCTGCACCGACTTCTAAGATTACTAAATCTTCAGGCTTCCCCCCGGCTTGAGTAACTTGTTCGATTAATAATGAAGCGAGAACTGTATGAGATTGAGCTTGTAACTTTCTCATCAAATATTCATACAAAAACGGAATTTTGTAGATTTCGGTATAGTCATGTAATTTGATTTTTCGCTCCTTTCCGTTCTGATTTAACCAAACAAATTCTTCTTGAATAACTGACCCTTCAGTATCTTGTGGAATCCGAATGTCAAACTCAATATTTTCCATGGGGTAATGCAGATAAAGGATTTAACCAAATTATACTTATGGAGTTTAAATTAAACCTAAACTTAGGTTAACTCATATCTATAGTAACAGAATACAACCCCCTACAGATAGCATTAGTTATCTCATGCTCAAGCCTAATTAACTTTGAACAATTAAGTTAATTAGGCTTGAGCATAATGTCTCAAACTAGGAATGCCAGATTATCTTAAAACCCTAAATCCGCCTTAGCCGAATCTGCCGCCGCAAACACCTTGTCGTCGCTCAATGTTTGCCAATCAGGATCGCCAATTTCTTCGTAGAATGTTGTATCGTAGGGGCGAGTGCGAATCACCACAGGCATCGGGACGGCATGACCTAAAAGCAGGGCTTGTTGTTTGGAGTCCAGTTTAGCCAAAACCGATCGCAACCCTTGACCCCCAGAAACCCCGGTAAAAATTGCGTCAATGTCTTTCTCGTCGTTGAGTAGACAGGTGATGCGAGTTCCCACTTGGGACATGACTTCGTTATCAATGCCAGAAGGACGCTGATCGACAATCAGCAGGGTCACGAAATATTTTCGCATTTCCCTGGCAATTGTGCCGAAAATGGTCTGATGGACAATGCTCGAATCGAGGAAGCGGTGGGCTTCTTCGATGGTGATGACGAGGGGATGAGGGCGATCTTGAGGGTTTTTGGTGCGCAGGAATTTGTCGGCTTTTTTGACATAACTTTTATGAATGCGGCGCGAAATCATATTCGTTGCCAACATATAAGACAGCATATTGGCTTGAGAACCAAACTCGACGACAACGTGCTTACCTGCGTCGAGGGATTGTAATATTTTTTCGATGTAGTTATGAGGACAGGCAGAACGGATGTATTTTAAGTCCTCCAGGCGCTTGAGCTTGCGCTGTAACGCCATGATCGAGCCTTTGTGACCTTGTTTCATCTCGCACAACTCAGAGATGTCTTCGTTGGTCATATTGAGCAACTGCACGATCCAGGATTTGCCAAATTCCCCCGCGAGGATGTTGGCGTTGTCGATGCTGGCTTCGGAGAGGTTTAACTCGGAACTAATGAGGCGCAAGTCTTCGATTTCGATTTGATCGAAGCTCAAATATAGCTCCTGTGCGTGGTTTACGCCCCGTCTGCGGGTGGCTTCGGGGTCGAGGGTATAAATCTCTACGCTGCCGGGAAAAAGCTGGCACAAGCCCTTCACGGTGCTGACTTCTTTGCCTTCGCGCATGGCTTCCCAACCGTATTCCGAGTGCATATCAAACATGAGATTAACGGCGGCTTGTTTGCGGATAATCCCAGAAATGAGTAAGCGAGTCAGAAAGGATTTCCCGGTTCCCGATTTGCCGAAAATGCCGTTGCTGCGTTCGACAATGCGATCGAGGTTGATACACACAGGAACGTCCATATCCAGTGGCTTCCCGATGGCAAAGTTACGTCGGGTGGGGTCGTCTTCCCAACCGAATACCATGCGAAAATCTCCTTCGTTGGCTTCGTAAACTTGGCTGAAGTGACTGGGGATGGTTTTGACGGGGAGGAGTTCAATCTCGGCGCTGGTTTGGGCTTCAAAAGACCCTAGAGAGGTACTGCCATTACCGTTGCTGCTGCTGGTTTCTCCTGGGGTCAGCATCAGCATCGGGGAAATGTTGACGGTTCCAAAGGTGCCATTTCCGGCTAAAACTTGCCGTAAGAAGTCGTCGTTAGGATCGGGGGGATTGACGATAATGCGCTGACTGGATGTACCGAGGGTAACATCGGTGAGGAGACAAAAAAAGCGCGATCGCATCCCTTGAACCACCAGAAACTTACCAACACGCATATCTTCTACGGACACATCGGCATGAAGACGAACTTCCAAGCCTTGGGATAACGAACCTTGAATAACCGAACCGAGGGGAATATCTAGATGAGTCATTTCAGTTATCAGTCATCAGTTATCAGTTATCAGTTTCGCGAAAAAGGTTGTTGCTTTTACAAACAAATGTACTGTTTGCAGCAACAACCTATAATTTACAACGGTTTTGCCAAAAAGCAAGTCTTTGAGTGAATCTTAAATTCACTTGTTCAGGCTAAAATGCCCTCTAGCTCTAGCATCCAAGCTCGCGAATTGACGATCTTGCCTTAAATTCAAAGAACAAACAACTAACAACTAACAACCAACAACAAAAAACCAGTAAATTATTGGGACAGCGGGATTTTTAGTGCTGTTTAATCAATTTGAATGGTAGTGGGGGCTTGTCCGGTGGTACTCGGAGAAGCGAGTAAGGGTTTGCGGAAATCGGTGTAGATGCGATCGCGCCATTCAAAGAAACGCTCGTAAGCCATATTATCAGCTAAACCGGGAATCCCTTTGCCTTTTAACGAATCGGGCAAATCGATATAATTCCCTTCAGGAAACTTGAGAATCATACTCAAGCCAGCCACCGTTAAATCGGCGAGGGTGGGATAATCAGCCACCAGGTAGGGGCGATCGGTTAACATCAAACTCAGGGCTTCTAAGTCCTGTTTCAGTCCGCTCATGGCACTTTTGACCGCATCACCGCCAAAGCCAACCCCCGACCCTAAAATGTCTAGTAAATCCCCCGGCAGTGCGCCGACGACTGAACGAAAGAAATCTGGGGCATTATTAGGCAGTAAGGCCGTCCGAAAGTTTTGATTGCGGTTTAATGCGCCGATAAGGGCTTTGCGACCTTTCGTGCCAATCGACTCATCCGCCCATTCTTCGATTAGAAGACACAATCCCCGTTCTTTGGGGTCTACGGGCAAAATTGGCTTTTCGGGATAGGTTTTCTCTAAATAAAGGGCGATTTCAGTAGAATCCGCGATAACAGTATCGCCGTCTTTGAGTACCGGAACTTGACGCTGACCCGAAATTTGCAACAGTTCGATCTGCCCGACTCCTGGGGTAACTTCGACTTTGCGGTATTCTAAGCCTTTGTAATCTAAAATGAGTCTAACTTTTTCGGAATACTGGGATAACTCGAATTGATGTAGCTCTAGCATGAACTTCCTTTGCTCAACACCACAATCTTAAAAGAATTATGAATAGTTGTTAGTCATTTGTCATTTGTCCTTGGTCTTTTGTTGTTGGTTATTTCTGGTGCGCATTCCCTTGCGCCTGTCTTGTCGAGCATTCCCTTGCTACTCGCGCTACAAGATGCTACTCGCGCTACAAGATGCTACTCGCGCGTTCCCTTGCGCCTTACGGCGGCACGGGGTCGCTCGTCTTACGGCGGCGCGGGGTCGCACCAGTTATTGGTTGTTGGTTATTGGGCGGGGAAAAGAGCGCCCCTACAAGCCTACTGCCCAAAAAACTGATTACTGATAACTGATAACTGATGACTGAAGAAACCCCCCGACTGCCGATTGCCGATTGCCCCTTAGAGGCTGATAACTGAAATACTACACTTGCCGAAAATCAATCATGGTTTGACGATACACATCCGGTAAGCCCACATCAAAACAGCGACCTTTGACCAGATAGCCCATCATGCCTTCGGTTTGGCGGACTTGTTCGAGGCAGGAGGTGAGTTGAAATTCATTGTCTTCGCGCTGGTTTTGGCTGATGTTGTGGCTGAGACAGTCAAAGATAGCTGGTGTGAGAATATATAAGCCAAATACGGATAAAAATTCGTTGTGACCCATGCCGCGTACTCGTAGATTTTGTTGAGCGTATTCGATGGTGGGTTTTTCGTAAATTTCGGTGATACCTAAAACAGCATCCATCGCTTGCCATTGACCGACGATGCAGCCGTAGTGATGGATTTCATGGGCAGGAGAGACGCGCATTCCGATGGTACTAATGCCAAGGTGTTGATAAACCGAGAGGAGTTGGCTAACGCAATTTTTATCGATAAAAGAGGTGTAGATGTGGTCGCCGAGGAGAAGTAGGAAGGGTTCATGGTTGACCCAATCTTTGGCACAGTAAACGGCGTAGCCAAAGCCGTTAGCCTTGTCTTGAGTAATGAGGGTAACTTTTTGACCCAGTTCTAGGAGATATTGGTCGTATTCTTGGTGTTGGGGCTTGAGTTTGGCATCAAGTTCGGTATAGGGGGGTTTATGAAAAAAGCTTTCAAATAGGGCGCGATCGCGTTCTTGAACAATAATCCCAATTTCTTCAATCCCTGCGGCGATCGCTTCTTCGACGATTTCTAAAATAACGGGTTTGGCTCGGCCTTGGCGGTCAACAATCGGGAAAAACTCTTTTTTAATGGCTTTTGTTGCCGGAAACATCCGTGTACCAAATCCTGCTGCCGGGATGACGGCTTTACGGATAGGTATTAGGGGGTGATTTTCGCTCATATAATGTTAGCTCGATCGCATCAGAACCATAAGACAATAATCCTACATTGTTTTTAGGGTCATCTGTGGGCAATTGTCATGAAAGAACTCATCAGGGATTATGGAAATTATAGCGATTGCGGCTTATTCTGGTCATTTGTCGTTGGTCATTTGTCGTTGGTCATTGGCGCTCACATCATTACCACTTAATCACCAACTTGAAGATGAAAGCACAGTTTTTTTCTTCCCACTCCTCCCCCTCTTCCCTCTCTCCCACTCCGAGAGGGGCTTGTTTCTAAGAATTGAGGCGGTGTCCTAACTGCTTTGGCGGTTGCTAGATCAATGATCCATGACTAATTAAGGGATTGCGGGAATAACCAATGACAAAGGACAAAGGACAAAAGACCAATAAAAAAAGGGTATAACCTGGAGGTCATACCCTTGAGTCAAGAAAACGATGAGGTCTTAACTGGCTAAGATATACTCGCGGACTTTGGCGCGAGACTTTTTCAGTTGTTTGAGGGCTTGTTGTTCGAGTTGACGCACCCGTTCGCGACTGAGGTTCAGTTGTTTACCGACTTTGGCCAAGGACAATTCTTTGCCGTCTTCGAGACCAAAACGCAAGGACAAAACGTTGCGTTGTTGGGGAGTGAGTTCGGCTAAGAGACTGTGTAAGTCTTGGCGCATGGACTCCTGGGTGATGTAGTCATCTGGGGAGGAGTCTTCGTCTTCGAGGAGTTCGGACAGTTCAGTGTCTTGGTTATCCCCTACGCGCACATCAAGGGAGATGGGTTGACGCGCCATGCTCAGATATTCTCGGATTTGTTTGGGTTCTAGATCCAAGGCTTCGGCAATTTCGCTGGGAGTGGCACTGCGGCCAAGTTGTTGCGAGAGTTCTCGTTGAACTTTCTTGATTTTGTTGAGTTTTTCGGTGATGTGAATCGGTAAGCGAATCGTGCGGGCTTGTTGGGCGATCGCGCGGGTAATCGCTTGACGAATCCACCAGTAGGCATAAGTGGAGAATTTATACCCTTTGGTGGGGTCAAATTTTTCTACGCCTCGCTCTAATCCTAAGCTTCCTTCTTGGATCAGATCGAGAAACTCCATGTTGCGTTTTTGGTATTTCTTGGCGATCGCGACGACTAAACGCAGGTTCGCTTCGATCATCTTCTGCTTGGCGCGATCGCCTTGGCGAATGATGTCTTTTAGCTCGCTGGCGCTAATTTGCAAGTGAGCCGCCCAATCTTCCCAAGTTGGTTCGCGTTTGAGTTCTTTTTGCAGTTTTTCTTGCTCTTGCCGCAGGGACATCATTTTCTGTACCTGCTTTCCGTAAATGATTTCTTGCTCATGGGTGAGCAAGGGAACACGACCAATCTCATGCAGATAGGTTCTCACCATGTCTGCGGAAATCGGCGCTTTGTTGTTGTTTTTTTCGATGTTGGCAGTGGGCATAGTACAGTTAATGACTCCTTACATTAGCAACAATATGCTGTCGCTGAGGTCGTCTGTTTTCGCCTAGGTCATTCATTGCTGCGTCTTGGATTTCGTTCAGGATAAGCAATATGGCTTTTCGATACATCCAGCTAAAGAAGGAAACGCCCGTGACACCCCAAGGCGGGATCGCACTGCTGCTAAAACAAACTCATAACGACTTCATGTTATTACTATTGTATTATAAATTTAGACGAGCGTAAAGAGAAAAAAGTTCGCGCGAACGCGGTCGCACTTCTACCTTATTTTCCCTCGGTATTGCTCCCCAATCGGGGCAGGAATTGAGTTATTTCCAGGCAATTAACCTTCTTTGACAGACCTTATTACTCTTATTCTGACCGAGAAATTCTAAACTGTTGGTTGTCTTTGGATGCGGATTGCCGTACCGATTTAGGGTTATAATTATATGTTGCCCATTTCACGCGATAAAGTATCACAGCCAAATAACCATTTGACCGCTTTTTTTGGCAATTGGCTTTCTGCCCTGAATCTGTTTCCAACTCTGCCCGGCTTTTGTCAGATTAAAAACTAAATTTTAGGGTGCGAAATGTGGGTTTAATCTAAGCAGCAGGCAACAAAACAGTAAAGGTTGTGCCGACAGTCGGCTGACTGGTGACGCTGATCTGGCCGTGATGGTGTTCGACAATAGCGATCGCGATCGCGAGACCCAAACCCGTTCCCGTGGAGGGAGTCGCTGAGGTATCTTGACGAAATCGCGAGGGATCGACGCGATAAAAGCGGTCAAAAATGTGCGCGATCGCAGTTTCAGGAATGCCCGTTCCCGTATCGCAGACATCCACCTGTAGCCAGGAGTGGCGGTCTTTTTCCACTCGTTGGATTTTGACCTCGACGGCAATATCTTGGGGAATTTTGGAGTCAGAATCATCCGGTAAGCTGTGTTCGAGGGCATTACTAATTAAATTCGTAAACAACCGCGCTAACCGATCCCAATCTCCTTTCACCGCAAAAACATCTTCCCCTAAAGCTTCTGCGGTGGCTTCCTGGGGTTCAATGATATGAAGGCTGAGGTAAATCCCCTTTTGTTCGGCAAAAAGGCGCTGTTCTTCGATAATTTCGATTAAAAGGGCATCTAAAGGTAAAGTTTGAAACTCAGTCTCGACAATACCACTATCCGATCGCGCCAAAAATAAAAGATCGTTCACCAAACGCCCCAAACGCTGCGTCAATCTTTCAATCGCCTGAAACTGCGACACCTGAAACTGCGGATCGGTTTCGGGATAAGCCAACAACGCTTGCACATTGGTTTGAATCATCGCAATAGGATTGCGTAGCTCATGGGAAGCATCGGCAGTAAACTGTTTTAAGCTTTGGTAAGAATCCCGCACCGGCTGAATCGCAATTCCCGACAACCACCAGCCAATCCAAGCCACACAACTCACCCCCATGGCCGTCCACAAAGCCAGGTCAAAAATCAACTGACGACTGGGTTTTGTCACCTCAAACCAAGGATGACTGACCCGCAGATAGCCCAACACCTGACGACCACTTTCGATGCGTTGGGTCACTTGTCGCAGCCAATAATCCGGGGTGACTTGGACAGTTTTAGCGGTGGGATGAATTTGAATAGGAATGTCGAGGGGGTCAGATAGGGTAGACCACAACAATTCCCCATTAGCGCTAAACCACTCTAAATCGATGCGGTCATCTTCGACGGGGGAGGCGTTGTTGTGAAAGCTGGCTTCGATGTTGACAAAGCTGGCGTTGGGGTCTGGGGATTCGATAATGAGCGATCGCTCGACGATTTCGACAACGTGCTTCAGGGTGTCGTCCATGCGGTCGATGAGGGTACTGCGAAAGTAACCATAAATCGCGATCGCGAATAACAATAATAAAACAGCAGTAACCGTGGCATACCATAAAGCCAAACGGCGGCGGGTCGCTTGAAACATTTTTTCAGTTATCAGCAATTAAGTGGAACGTTTTTCCGATGATTGACTGGTTTTCTGTTGTTTGTTGTTAGTTGTTTGTTGTTTGTTTTTCCTGTATTGCGGGAGGTGTTGTTCCCCAGAAAGAGGATCGGAAACTTTGGCCTAGAGAGCAGACCCCAAAAAAGCTCAACGCCAGAATAGGCAACGGTTTCAGCCTCAAAAAGTAAAATTAAGTTTCTGGAGAGTTATCAGTAATCAGTCATCAGTTTTTGGGCAATAACCAATAACAAACAACCAATAACCAATAACCAATAACCCGTAAATGACCGAGAAAACGCTTTAGCTACTCAACTCGTTCGGCATTCCCCGCTTTTACCCAACCTTCTTGACCCGACCCCGGTAAGCGGACTTTTTGCCAGTCACCATCCTCGCTTTCTTCCATGACGATCATTTCTTTGTTGTAGGCAATGCCGCCAATTCGCTCGGCATTTGCCCCAGGACTATCCCGCAAGCTCAACCCTTCGGGCCAAGTCACGGTAGCGCGGTATTCGTTGCCTTTAAGCTCGTCGGGGTCTTCTTCGGGTTCAGACGAGGGTTCAGGGGCGGCTTCTGCGTCTTCTGGTGGCGTTTCAGTGGCTTCTGTGTCGCTCTCGGAAGGTTCAGAAGATGCTTCGGCTTCGGTTTCTTCTTGGGCGGTTTCTTCAGCAAAAACGGGGCGGGGTGGGTCTTCAGTCAAGCGCGACAAAAAGTAATACCCCGTGGCGGCGGCCCCTCCGCCAATCAACGATAAGCCAATGATCATCCCTAGAAACAGTTGAACAATACGGGAAAAATTCATAGCGAATTACGGTGTTAAATTATTGGAGTTGACGCTGAATGCGATCGCCTAAGCGATTATGCCGCGAAGCTAAACGGGCTTTCCCGGCGGCAGCCCAATCTTGCAGAAATTGGATTTGCTCCTGGGCCGCGCGAGCCAGGGGAATAATTTGACTGGCAGCTTCTAGAATATCATCGGTGGTAAAGTCGCGGTTTTGACTAAAGCCGATGTGCATGGCTTCGATGAGGGTTTGCTCGATTTCTGCCCCGGAAAAATCAGGGGTTTCATAAGCCAGTCGGTCTAGGTCATAATCTTTCACGCTATGGGGGCGCAGTCGGGACAGATGAACCGTGAAAATAGCCTGACGTTCTTCTTGGGAAGGTAAGCCGACAAAAAAGATTTCGTCAAAACGCCCTTTTCTGAGCATTTCCGGGGGCAGGGCTTGGATATTATTGGCTGTTGCGACGACGAAAACCGGGGATTTTTTCTCGGCCAACCAGTTGATAAACGTCCCAAAAACGCGGCTGGTGGTTCCCGAATCGCTTTTGCCGTTCATCCCCGCGAAGGCTTTGTCAATTTCGTCAATCCACAAGACGCAAGGGGCGAGGGCTTCGGCGAGGTTGGTCATTTGCCGGGTACGAGATTCCGATTCCCCTACCAATCCGGCGAATAAACGCCCCACATCCAGGCGCAGTAAGGGTAAATGCCAGTGATGGGCGATCGCCTTGGCCGTGAGAGATTTACCCGTTCCTTGAATCCCGACGAGCAACAAGCCTCTGGGGTGTGGTAATCCGTAAGCGCGGGCGCGATCGCTAAATGCCCCTCCCCGACGCAATAACCAATCTTTGAGGTTATCTAAACCGCCAATGTCGGTAATTTGCTCGGTGGCAGGGTAAAAGTCGAGAATCTGCGTTTGCCGAATGGATTGGCGCTTTTCTTCGAGTACCAGTTCTACATCTTCGGGTTCGAGTTGACCCCCACGGGCCGCAATCCCTTTGGTTAATACCCGCCGCAAGCGCTCTAAAGTCAAGCCTTGAGCCGATCGCGCAAATTCATCGAGCAGTTGGTCGCTCAGGGGCTTCCCGGTGGCACAGAGGAGGCGCTGAATCTCGGTTTTAATCTCGGTGGCGG
The DNA here is from genome assembly GCA_000380225.1 of filamentous cyanobacterium ESFC-1. GTDB lineage: Bacteria > Cyanobacteriota > Cyanobacteriia > Cyanobacteriales > Spirulinaceae > Jaaginema. The sequence goes on along the minus strand of KB904821.1, from coordinate 4,184,702 downwards.
TGGGTAGGGCAAAATCAACCACGGTCAACACTTCAGCCAAATCCGGCGGAATGCTGATTTCGGGGGCGAGAATGATAATGTTTTTCGGTTGGGCTTTCAAACGGCGGGATAAGTTTCGCAGTTTACGGGCAATGGAAATATCTTCTAAAAAACGGTGAAAATCTCGTAAAATAAAAATACCCGGCGCTTTTTCCGGTAGTTTCTCTAAAAATTCTAAGGCTTGTAAAGGATTACGGCGACCGACGTTACTATTATTCGGGTTGTCTTGATAACCCTCGACAAAATCCCACACATAAACGGCACGATTACCGAGTTTTTTGGCCGACTGCGCGATCGCGGCTTCGACTCGTTCTTCCTCAGCCGTGGGGATATAAATCAAGGGATAACAAGCCCGCAGTAATAAATCAAACTCCTCGCTAAAGTTCATATTTTGTTATTGGTTATTGGTTATTGGTTATTGGTTGTTGGTTATTGGTTGTTGGTTGTTTGTTATTGGTTATTGGGCGGGGAAAAGAGCGCCCCTACAAGCCTACTGCCCAAAAAACTGATTACTGATAACTGATGACTGAAGAAACCCCCCGACTGCCGAGGAGCCGATTGCCGATTGCCCCTTAATCGCTGATAACTGAACTAAGAAAGCTGCCGCTTCAGCGCTTCTAAACCCGCCCAACGACGATCGACAACCGTTTGACTAGGAGTATCTTGAGGAGTAATAGTTTCGCAGTCTTCAGATTGGCACATTTGTTGCAAGGGTAGCGCCAAACTCAACTGCTCGTAGAGCCAGGTTTCCGGGTCAAAATAGCCCCTGGGGGGTAATTTTTCCGAAAAGTCTTCGAGTTGTAATTCGCGTTCGAGGAGTAAATCGTCGTCAAACTCGGCTTCCTCTTCGAGCCAAATGAGTTCTGTGGTATCGAGGGATAAGCGTTGGTTGTAATGGCGCAAACACCGATGACAAGTCAAAGTCGCGATCGTTTCGGCTTGGGCGCTGACTTCGAGATAGGTTCGGCAATGCTTGACGGCAATGCGACCGCGAACAGGGGTCAAGGTTTCGAGTTCGGGAAGGTTTTGATGAATCTCCAGTTCTACGGTTTGGGCTGGTGCGTTCAGCAGGGAAGGAATATGGAGAGGTTTCATAAATTCGCACCTATTCAGCAATGGATAATCTGCCAAAAAAATCAAACTGATTGTGAGCCGAGGTCTAGGTTTATGCGTCTTCGGCAGGAGGAGTTGTTTTCAACTGCACGTACAAACGGCGATGGGGTTCTGTACCCCGGCTTTCGGTTTGGATGTCGGGATATTCCCGAAAGAGATTGTGAACTTGGCGACGTTCGGCAGAGGACATCGCTTCGAGTTCGACGGCTTCCCCGGTGGTTTGAACGGTTTTCGCCACGTCGGTCACGAGCGATCGCAATTGCGCTTGACGTTCTTGACGATAACCGTTCAACTCTAGGGTAAAGGGTTGCTGTTCTTCGGGGGACGCTCCCAAGTTGACGATCGCGTTGACCAGATATTGCAGCGCGTCAATGGTGTGGCCTTGTTCGCCGATGAGGTGTTGAATTTGCTCGGCACTCAGGGGGTTAGCCTCAATGTCTAACCACGCTGAGTTGCCGAGTTCTTCTTCGACTTCTAGGGGATTGACCTGAGCCGGATATTGCATCAACTCAAGTAATTGTTCGAGCCACACTTTGGCACGTTGCGCGCGATCGCTCATGATCTTTAACCCGAAGTTTTCTCTTTCTTTTTGGAGCGTTTGCGCTCAAAGGGGAGTTTTTCTGTCCCTTCTGTACGTTTTGCTTCTTTTTCTTGCTGTTCGACCAGTTTTTGCAGGTTTTCCGGCAAGGGTTCTCGCATGAGAACGAAGGTTTGGGCGGTTTGGAAGATGTTCGCCACCACCATGTACATCAATACCCCGGCAGGAAGGGGAATAAACAAGAACATCCCAGAGAAAATAATCGGGGTGAACTTGCTGATCGCTTGTTGCTGTTTCGCGCTAGGATCGTTGGATTTTTGACCGCTAGAAGTCAGGGTTTGGCTGAGGTAGGTACTCAAACCAAAGAAGATAATCATGCTGACAATATCCCAGTTGACGCTGCCGTCGTCGTTGGTTGCGCCACTTTGACCGAGGGCATTCACGAATAAAAAGCCTGTATTCGCAGCAATCCCCGGAATCGTGCCTTGTAGGGTCACTTCACCCGGAGCGAGGGCTTCAATTGTGCCGTCAGGGTTGACTTTTACTCGGTCTTCCCCTTTGGTGACTTCCCATTGCGGTTTCACGTTGCTGTTGGGATTTTCGGCAATCAGGGTGTCGAGAGATTTGCCTTCGGGGGTTTGAAATTCCAGTTGAGTTTTCTCACCCACGACTAATTTATTCCCAGCAGGAACTAAGGCTTCAATGGGGTAGTGAACGCCGTTGTCTACATAAATATTTTGCTGTTTGGTGGTGAAAACTTGGGGTTCGATGCGCTCGATTTGCTCTTTGGGGAAGATTTGAGCGTCCACGGTGTAGTTGATGTTGGTGAACGGCGATCCCCGGAGGGTGGCAAATAAGGCGAACAGAATCGGCATTTGCAGGACAATCGGCAAACAGCCCGCGAGGGGATTACCGAATTCTTTGTAAATGTCCCCCATTTCTTTTTGGAGGGTGGCCGGGTCGTCTTTGTGACGTTCCTGCACTTCTTTGACGCGCTTTTGCATCACCGGTTGAGCGATGCGCGTCCGTCTCATGCTGCGAATCGATTTCGCGCTGAGGGGATACACGGCAAAGCGAATCACCAAAGTTAAGGCAATGATCGCAAAACCGTAGCTTGGCACAATCCCGTAGAAGAAATCCAGGATTGGCAACATTATGTTGGTGGATAGAAAACCGATACCGAAATCCATGCGTCTGAAGTCAAGCTGTGCTTGATAAGGTGTCGTTTGCTTTGATTGTTACTATTATTAATACCGTGAAATTTGGCGCGATCGCCCTCGTCAATTGACCGGAAAACCTCACCCCTTTGAGGGAATGTCGGGTAGTTGGGGAAACTCTAAAAGATTGATTTTTTGAGTTTCCACCCGTCCGGGCGATGAGCCTCACGAATCACTTTTAGCGAGTTTTGATAGCTTCGATGGGAACGCCCGTTTTATCTGCTGCTCGTTCGGCAATATAGTCATAAACTTCGCGATATCGAGGCATTGCTCGCATTTCCAAGCGACTTTTATCCCGTAAGGTCACAACAATATCGCCCCATAAGCCTACGCCTCGGGCCACTTTAACAATTTTGACAACTTCGGCATATACGACATCGGTACGTTCGCGCCCTTGCCAACCCCCACTCACGGAAATGCGACGGTCAGTAATTTTATAGCGCAACCACAGCGCTCTGACCACGGCTCCGACGGTGAGGGGTAAACAAATTACGGTAAATCCGAGCAAAATATTGAATATTAAATCGCCAATGTGGGGGCCGCCCTCATAAAATGTCGTTTCTCTAATGCCCATGCCAGACCTCAGCTTGTATTAACAACTGCTTTAATTCTCGCAAAAAATGTTCATATTCGCACGTCTGAGCTTCTGACTTCACCACGATTGCTATTTTCCAACCGGGTTTTAAATTAGGTAAATATTGGCGAATAGCCCCCCGAATTTGGCGTTTAATCCGATTCCGAACCACTGCTTTTTTGCTAACTTTTTTACCGATTGAAATCCCAACTAGGGTAGGATTGTCAGTCGCACTAAACCAGGCTCGCAGTATGAGATAGCGGCCTCGGCGTTTGAGTCCTTGGGCGTAAACTTGTTGAAAATCTCGCCCTCGTCTGAGTCGATGAGTTTTGGGCAACCCCACTTTGGGTTTAATGAGTTAAAAATAGCGATCGCCACAGAGTTTATCTGTGGAAAAGGAGTACAGGAGCAATAAAAATGGAGTCCCTATACAGCAAGGCGTTGACGGCCTTTACGCCGACGGTCATTAATGGTGCGACGACCATTTTTTGTTCTCATGCGGGCGCGAAAGCCTGATTTTCTTTTTTTCTTGCGGCTTGTGCCGCCGAGGGTACGTTGAGTCACGATCGATCTCCTTGGCGCTGTTACCAAAAATCAACAGTTTTCTATTATATCGCGATCTTTAGATTTAACAAATAATTAGGTGGTGGGCAGCTTTTTCAGTCATCAGTTATCAGTAATCGCCTCATCAGTTGTTGAGGCAGTGGGCATTGGTTTTTGGGCAGTCGGCAGTGGGCAGTAGGTAGGCTTTATCGTAGGTTGGGTTAGGCGGCTAAAACATAAGCTATGACTGCAATCTGGCTATCCGCCGTAACCCAACATTTAAGGTGTGTCGCAGCAGTAGTGGGCAGTAGGTAGTAGGCAGTAGGTAGTGGGTATGTAGGGGCGGGGTTTCCCCGTCCAATCCCAACATACCCATAACTTTTTGAATTGACCTCAAAAAATAAGCTCAAACCCTATGCAATAAGCGTTTGAGCGTAGCCCACTAGATTAAGTTTTATCCCTTTGTCATTGTCTGAATCGCCATCAGAGGACTAATGACCAATGACCAATGACAAAGGACTAACTAATGACCAATGACAAAGGACTAACTAATCGTGATGATATAAGTCCCTAAAGCGCGGGGTTGAGGGGCTTCTCCGGGAGGAGAAACCAAGAGATTAAAATAAAACGTGCCGCCCCAACGGGGATTTCTAACATTAGAGAAGACCAATTCCGCCCCTTCACCAGAGGGAATTTGATCTTCCATGGTAATAATGACAACGTTATCGTCTTTATTCCAAATGACTTCTTGGATGGGGAGAGATTCACCGTCAGCGCGGACTTCGATTTTGTCTACATCAAATGTCCCGTTGGTTTTATCAAAGTAATCAGGATAGCTGATGGCTAACTTTTTAACGGCGGTTTCCATTTTGTTGGCGGGAATGCGGAGGCGGTAACGGTCAACGCCGTTGCGATTGCCGCCAAAGTCTAAGCGATAGTTGAGTTCGTTTTGGCGTTCGACTCCGCTAAAAATGGTCAAACCCGGATTACCATTTTGGGCCCAAGCACGCCATTGGGTTGCCCCCAAGACACAACCGGCTACGATTAGGGTTGAAGCTAACAAACGAACTTGATGAAACCGCATAAGCATTTACTCACAAATATAAACGTAAAGCAATAATCAAATATGTTACTAAACTTTAAGCGCGATCGCGCTTCTTCGTCAAAGGCAGAAAAACCCCACAATTAATCCTTATCAGGGAGCATGAGACAGCTTGAGGGTTTCAAAAGTTCCCCAAATGACCAACGAATTAATAAGACAAGTTTAAAATCGTCCCCAGATTTTGGGGATCGGCCTAGGATGCGTAAAGTGAATTCTAACGGCTAACAGTGAGTAATAGTAGTGTTTGCTACCGTTAGCTATTAAACCACAACGCCAACGCCTTAAATTTTAAAGACTAGAGGAGATTCTATGACGATTGCGGTTGAACGAGACACAGGTTCCAATAATGCCGTCCCCAATGCCCGTAAAAAAATTGGAATTCCCAAAGAAATTTATCCGGGTGAATGTCGGGTTGCTGCTACCCCTACCACTGTCAAAGTTTTACAAAAACAAGGCTTTGAAGTTTTAATCGAACAAAGTGCAGGAGAAACAGCGAATTTTAGCGATCGCGCTTATGAAAACGTGAATTGCCAAATTCTACCAAATGCCGCGGCCTTATGGGAACAAGCGGATATCATTCTTAAAGTCCGTCCGCCCCAACCCGAAGAAGTAGACAGACTTCCCGAAAAGAAAACCATAATCAGCTTTATTTGGCCAGCCCAAAACGGCGAACTGCTTGACAAACTAGCCGAACGCCAAGCCACCGTTTTGGCTATGGATGCCATTCCCCGCATTAGTCGCGCCCAAAAGCTCGACGCGCTGAGTTCCATGGCGAATATCGCGGGCTATCGCGCCGTCATCGAAGCAGCCAATCAGTTCGGGCGCTTTTTCACCGGACAAATTACCGCCGCCGGAAAAGTCCCCCCAGCGAAAGTTATGATCATTGGGGCAGGAGTCGCCGGACTCGCCGCCATTGGTGCAGCCCGTAGCTTAGGGGCAGTGGTTCGCGCCTTCGATACCCGCCCGGCGGTGAAAGAACAAGTGCAAAGCTTAGGGGCAGAATTCCTAGAGTTGGAATTTGCTGAAGATGGCACGGGTTCTGGCGGTTATGCCAAAACCATGAGTAAAGAGTTTATCGCCGCAGAAATGGCGCTGTTTGCTCAACAAGCCAAAGATGTCGATATTATCATCACCACGGCGCTAATTCCCGGTAAGAAAGCCCCCTTACTGATTACCCAGGAAATGGTGGACAACATGAAACCCGGTTCAGTGGTAGTGGATTTGGCCGCCGAACAAGGGGGAAATTGTGAAGTTACCCGTCCCAATGAAATTTATCAGCACAACGGCGTAACCATTATTGGTTTGACCGATTTACCCAGTCGCATGGCAGCACAATCGAGTCAACTGTACGGCACAAACCTCTGTCATTTGCTCAAAGATATGGGCGGGGCAGAAGATTATAAAGTTAACCTCGAAGACGAGGTAATTCGCGGGGCTTTGGTGCTGAAAGAAGGCGAAGTCACTTGGCCGCCGCCGCAAAAGCCCGCCCCGGTGAATACCCAAAAAGCGCCGACAACCCCTGCCCCTCAGCCTGCAAAAGTAGCAGAAGATAAAAAACCGAGCAAAATGGTTTGGGTTTGGTTGGGTTTAGCCGGACTTACCCTTTTAGGGATTGGTTTGGGTGCGCCTGCGTCTTTCCTATCCCACTTTATGGTGTTTGTCCTGTCTTGCTTTGTGGGTTGGCAGGTCATTTGGAATGTGACTCCGGCTTTACATACGCCGTTGATGAGTGTCACCAATGCTATTAGCGGCATTGTGATTCTGGGGGGGATGTTGCAAATCTCAGGGTCTTTGACTTCGGCCACGACCATTTTAGGGGCGATGGCGATTGTGGTTGCCACAATTAATATTGCCGGGGGTTTCCTCGTTTCCCAACGAATGCTCAATATGTTTCAGAAATAAGGAAATTGTTGCTGCATTGGGTTGGAGGTCTATCCCGCTACCCCGCCCGCAGATTAAAATCTGGGGCTAACAAAAGCAAAGTCCGACTACGCGGACTCTCGGCAATTCTAGGATTGGGTGTCAGCGTGAAGGTCAACCATCTGGTAAGCGATGCCGACCCTACGCCAGAAATCACTTTTTGGGGTAAAGTTTGACTCTCCCCGATTGCCCATTAAGCGCAGCAACTCTTTCCCCAAGATTCTCTACACAGACGACGTACAACTAGCGAGTTTTTCATTATGTCTAATAGTTTGATAACAGTCGCCTATATTGCGGCGAGTGCCTTGTTTATCCTCAGCTTGGGCGGCTTGTCCAAGCAAGAAACCGCCCGACGGGGCAATTTCCTCGGCATTCTGGGGATGTTGATTGCCTTTGGTGCGACGGTAGCCAGCGCCCAGGTGACGGGTTATGGTGTGTTGGTTTCGACTTTATTACCCGGCCTTGCGATTGGTGCTTTGTTAGCGGCGCGAGTGGCCATGACTTCGATGCCTCAATTGGTGGGTATTTTGAATAGTTTTGGCGGTTTAGCGTCGGTTTTAGTCGGTTTTGGTAGCTTTCTCCAAGCTGAAGCGGCTTTGACCGGGGTAGAAGCCACGATTCACGATATCGAGATTTATGTGGGCGTATTCATCGGGACGGTGACGTTTACTGGGTCTGTGGTGGCTTGCGGTAAGTTGCAAGGCATTGTGAGTAGTAAGCCGATTGCGCTGCCGGGTCGCCATTTTGTTAATTTAGGAATGTTAGTGGCGATCGCGGTTTTACTTTTCCCTTATATGCAAGGGGGAGAAACGGCCTTAACTTATCTGGGAATTTCCTGCGCGATCGCGGCGGTTTTAGGCGTAAACTTAGTTATCGCCATTGGTGGCGCAGATATGCCCGTGGTCATTTCCATGCTCAACAGTTACTCCGGTTGGGCAGCAGCAGCAGCAGGCTTTATGCTGTCTAATGACCTACTCATCGTTACCGGAGCGTTAGTCGGTAGTAGCGGCGCGATTCTGAGTTACTTCATGTGCAAAGCCATGAATCGCTCGTTTATCAACGTCATGGCTGGCGGTTTTGGGGAAGGGGCCAGCGGCCCGGCGGCTGAAATTACTGGGACAGCCACCCCCACCAATATCGAAGAAACCGTGGAATTGTTGGACAATGCCCAAAATGTCATCATCGTCCCCGGTTATGGTATGGCAGTCGCCCAAGCACAGCACCCCGTTTCCGATATCACCAAAATCCTCCGCAAGCGGGGCAAACAAGTCCGCTTTGGCATTCACCCCGTCGCGGGTCGCTTACCAGGTCACATGAATGTGTTGCTGGCTGAAGCGAATGTGCCTTATGACATTGTGTTGGAAATGGACGAAATTAACGACGATTTCCCCGAAACCGATGTAGTTTTAGTCATCGGCGCAAACGATACGGTCAATTCCAGCGCCTTAGACGACCCCAACAGCGCCATCGCCGGAATGCCTGTGATGGAAGTTTGGAAGTCTGACAGCGTAATTGTCCTGAAGCGCAGTTTATCCAGTGGTTATGCGGGCGTAGACAATCCCTTATTCTACAAAGACAACACCATGATGTTGTTTGGGGATGCCAAGCAGAATACTACGGCGATTTTGGCGAAACTCAGCGAGTCGGCTACACCGTCTAAGGTGTTGACCACCGCGTAATTTCCGTAGGGGCGCAAGGCTTGCGCCCTTTCTACTCTAAGCCGATTCGGTATTATTTCAAGCCAAAATCATAGCGATATATGTTTTTTGCCTTTACAAGCTCGCTTATGCTGTATTTAATTCAGCCTTGCGTGCTTTTTTATTTTTTGTTTCTCCCGCTAATCCGCCCACGGATTAAAATTCGGGGAACCAATATAACAAAGTCCGGCTTTGCGGACTTAAAAATGCCTTGTTAAAAGTAGGGGTGGGGTTTCCCCATCCAATCTCTAGGTTGATCTTGTTTCTCTGCTTCGGTGTGACGGTGTTAATTTCTTGTTTTTGAATCAAGTTAGGATTGGGCGAGGAAACCTCGCCCCTACAGGGGATTTGGGGTATAACCAGCAATTAAAATTCAGGGAACCAATATAACAAAGTCCGGCTTTGCGGACTTAAAAATGCCTTGTTAAAAGTAGGGGTGGGGTTTCCCCATCCAATCTCTAGGTTGATCTTGTTTCTCTGCTTCGGGGTGACGGTATTAATTCCTGGTTTTTGAATCAAGTTAGGATTGGGCGAGGAAACCTCGCCCCTACAGGGGATTTGGGGTATAACCAGCAATTAAAATTCAGGGAACCAATATAACAAAGTCCGGCTTTGCGGACTTAAAAATGCCTTGTTAAAAGTAGGGGTGGGGTTTCCCCATCCAATCTCTAGGTTGATCTTGTTTCTCTGCTTCGGTGTGACGGTGTTAATTTCTTGTTTTTGAATCAAGTTAGGATTGGGCGAGGAAACCTCGCCCCTACAGGGGATTTGGGGTATAACCAGCAATTAAAATTCAGGGAACCAATATAACAAAGTCCGGCTTTGCGGACTTAAAAATGCCTTGTTAAAAGTAGGGGTGGGGTTTCCCCATCCAATCTCTAGGTTGATCTTGTTTCTCTGCTTCGGTGTGACGGTATTAATTTCTTGTTTTTGAATCAAGTTAGGATTGGGCGAGGAAACCTCGCCCCTACAGGGGATTTGGGGTATAACCAGACACTAATAACCAACAACCAACAACCAATATGAGTTTTTCAGTTGATGTAAACCAAGATAATTTTGCCACAGAAGTCCTTGAAGCTTCCCATCAGCGCTTGGTGGTGGCGGATTTTTATGCGACGTGGTGCGGCCCTTGTAAGCTACTCAAGCCGATTTTGGAGAAGTTAGCGCCAGAGTATGGTTTTATTTTGGCGAAGATTGACACGGACAAAAACCCTGAGTTGGCGAGTCAGTATGGCATTGAGGGAGTCCCTGATGTCAGAATTTTTATGAAGGGGGAAATATATCAAGGTTTTGTGGGGGCTAAGTCAGAGGAGGAGTTGAGAGAGTTTTTCGACGGGTTGGGTTTAAAGTCAACCCTGAATGTGGAATTGGAACAAGCGCAGATGTTTGTTAAGTCTGGTGATGCTAAGTCTGCCAAGGAGACGTTTGATAGTTTATTCGAGAAATATCCGAATAATCCCCAGGTGGCGATCGCGGCGGCGCAGTTTTTGCTACAATGCGATCGCGCCGAGTTGGCCTCGCAAATGCTCGATACGGTCACAACGAGCGATCGCACCTATACCGCGCAAATCGACGCAATGAAGGCATTAATTTCTCTCAAAGAAATTACGAAAATCGAGCCGGAAAATGAGCTAGACGAGCAGTTTATCCGGGGTGCTAAGTCCGTCCTCGCGCAAGACTATGAAGGGGCGTTACAGACGTTTCTGGATATCGTAGAGCGCGATCGCGCCTACCGAGACGATGGGGCGAGAAAAGCCATGTTAACCCTATTTGAATTGTTAGGAAAACAGCACCCCCTCACCCAAAAATATCAACAAGAATTAACCCTGGTTTTGTTCTAAAAAATACCATTAAACCCCAAGTCCGCGACGGCGAACTTTGTTACAACTAGCCCCGGATTTTAATCCGTAGGCGACAGCATCAACGAGTAAATTAGAAAATAGCTATAGTAACGCACCGTCTTAAGACTTTAACCGTGAGGGTTAAGAACCCCGGTTTCTTATAGGCTAACCCGATTCAGTAAAAATGCAACTCCAGAAACCGGGGTTCTGAGTTTGGGTTCTGAGGTTAGGATTTGCGTTGCCGAAAACAGTAAAATAACACCAACAGCAACCAACCCAATGTAAAACAACAGCCCCAAGTGGCAACAGTAACAGGCGGCTTTGGGGTTGCGTCTACCTCCCGCAGTTGTAGTTGAATAACGTGGGGTTCAACAAAATTGCTGTAGGCATTTTCTAATGCTTCTCGTTGTTTGATTTTGTCTTTGGGAATGGTCACGATTCACCTCGTTTTTGAGCCTTTGAGGTGAATTGTTTTTCGGGGCTTTTGCCCACACAAACTGCCCAAGCAAAACCTGTAAGCCAGCTATAATAAGCGTTAGGTGCGTGGGCGAGGATGCGACTGTGGGCAACTCTGCCTTACTCGGAAAAATCACAGCTTGTCGGGAGTCACGCAGGGGAAAAAATGGGTCGGAAATACGGTAAAAACGCCACTACCAAAAACAACGTCCTCAAGTTGGTTGAGGTGTTACTTACCCTGGCAGATGAGGAAGAAGTGACGATACCCCCCGACAAGCTGAAAGTCAATCTACAGGTGGAGTGGGTAACAGAAAACCAAATCGAGGTATCGGGGACAATTCAACAGAAACAGCGAGGAAAACGGACGAAAACCGTTGAGAAGGGAATCACTAAGGATGATTTGTGGACGCTGGCAGAATGTTTAGAGAAATGCTTGGATTTGCCCAAGCCCAAAGATGAAACCCAGGTAGATTACAGCGAACAGAGAAAAAATGCGGTTCAAGATGTTTTCGACTGTCTGAAAGATTTGGGCGTGTTTGAAGATAAACGCCAGGCGAAAAACAGCCCTTATTGGAAATTTCGTCTCAAACTCCAACACCAAACCGCCGGAAAAGAAAACTTACAGGTTATTGAGGAACACTGGCAGCTTAAAATTGGGGCAGAGGCAGAACCCGACACCGAAACACCGCCGCCCCAAACCCTCGACTGGCGGCAAATCTGCCAAAATTACCTAGACGAACAAGCCCAGAGACGACAAGCCACGGGCTACGGTATTGGCCATGAGGTGAATATATATGTGCCGTTGGGGTTGGTGAAGCCGAAGCAGCAACCGCGACGGGAAGCGGCAAACCTAGAAGATGCAGCTTTGGGGATGCAGCAGTATCAACTGGAAAAAGCGGAAATTGAGAAACGCTACGAACACGAAGCCTTTTTAAAAGAAGTTATCGGCACAGAAGGCAAGAATTTGGCGATTATTGGCGAACCGGGGGCAGGGAAAACCACTTGGTTAACGCAAATTGCTCGCTATTTGAGTAAATCTGACAGTATTGCGATTTGGATTCCTTTGGCAAACTTGGGGGGATTGAGTTTAGAGGCGTATTTGCAGGAGAAATGGCTGAAAGATGCCTTAGATGACGGATTAGAACCGACAAAGCCGCAAAAACAAGCCTTGGCTGAGTTATTCAAGAGTGGCAAGGTGTGGCTGTTGTTGGATGGGGTGGACGAGATGAAAACGGCGAACTCTCCCCTCTCGGATATCCAGCAATCGTTGAGGGGATGGGTAAAGCAAGCGAGGGTGGTCATCAGTTGTCGGTTGAATGTGTGGGAAGCCAACCCCAACACTTTGCCGGAGTTTGACACCTATCGCACCCTTTGTTTTGAGGCTGAGGGGGTGAATGAGTTTATCCGACAGTGGTTTGAAGCCGCAGAAGCGGTGGAGTTGGGGACTCAGCTACAGCAGCAGTTAGCCGCAACGGAACATACACGGTTGTTGGATTTGGTGAAAAATCCGTTGCGGTTGTCTTTGTTATGTAAGTCTTGGAAACTCAATCCCAACCAATTACCGACGACGCAAGCGATGCTGTATCAGCAGTTTCGCGATGATTTTTATGTTTGGAAGCAAGACGAGTTTCCGACGAGTTGGAGTCAGCGACAGGAGTTAAACGCAGGCTTGGCAAGGTTGGCGTTACGGGCGATTGACGAGAATTTGCCGTTGCGGAAGTCGTTGGTGTATGAAGTGTTGGGGGAAGCCCAGTTTGAGTTAGCAGAAAGGTTGGGTTGGTTGAATTTTGTTTATCGCGATGTGCGAACCGATGAGCCAATTTTTGCTTTTTTCCATCTGACATTTCAGGAATATTTTGCGGCTTGTGGGGTAGAGGATTGGGGTTACTTTTTACCGCGACATCATGATGGCAATAACCCGGATTTTTCCCATCCTTATCGTATTTTTGAGAAGCGGTGGCGAGAGGTAATTTTGTTGTGGTTGGGACGTGGGGATGTGAAGGATGAGGAGAAGGAGGGGTTTATTACGGCGTTGGTGAATTTTGAGGATGGGTGTGGAAAATGGCATTATGGTCAAGTAAACCGGGGATTTTATGAGTATTCTGCTTACTTTTTAGCTGCTAATGGTTTGAGTCAGTATAAAACTAAATTGCGAGAACAAATAGTAGAAAACATTGTGATTTGGAGTTTTGGTCGCTTTATTTCTGAAGAAAATCCTTATGTTTGGTTGGGATTTTTGTCTCCTATTCAATTGGGAGCAAAAGAAGTGATTTCAAAAACAGATACTCAAATAATAACTCAATACTTATCTGAAATTTTAGAGTTACTGGAAAACTATCGATGTTTATTAGTTACGACCTTGGAAGTTTATTCTGAGTTCATGGGAAAATCATATTTAGCTTATGGAAAATCCAATATAACATTTATAGAAAATTTGATAACAAGTTTGTGCATACCTTTAGCAAAATGTCATCCTGAGAACTCCCAAAGTTTAAAAGTCTTAAGCGATCTGATGGCTAATACTCAGAATGAATCTATCCGTTTGCAGGCAGCAGAGAGTTTAGAACAAATTAAGCCTGGCAGTCCTGAAGTGATCGCCGCTTTAATTGACGTGAGTAATAATGCTCAGAATGAATACACCCTTTATAGGGCTGTATGGAGTTTAGAGCAAATTGGACAAAGCTATCCTGAAGCCGTCGCCGCTTTGATTGACTTGAGTAATAATGCTCAGAATGAATTTACCCGCAGCAACGCAGTAAAAAGTTTAGGGCAACTTGGACAAGGCTACCCTGAAGCCGTCGCCGCTTTAATTGACTTGAGTAATAATGCTCAGGATGAATTTACCCGCAGCCACGCAGTAGAAAGTTTAGGGCAAATTGGACAAGGCTACCCTGAAGCCGTCGCCGCTTTAATTGACTTGAGTAATAATGCTCAGAACGAATTTACCCGCAGCAACGCAGTAAAAAGTTTAGGGCAAATTAACCCTAATAATCCCGAAGCGATCGCAGCGTTATACGACTTAATGGCGAATGCTCAGGATGAATCTATTCGTTTGTATGCAGCACAGAGTTTAGGGCGAATTAACCCTAATAATCCCGAAGCGATCGTGGCATTAGAACACTTAATGGCGAATGCTCAGGATAAAGATATCCGCAGGCAAGCAGCACAGAGTTTAGGGCAAATTAACCCTAATAATCCCGAAGCGATCGCGGCTTTATGCGATTTAGCGGTTAATGCTGAGTCTGAATCTACCCGTTGGCAGGCAGCATTGAGTTTAGGAAACATCAATCCTAATAATCCCGAAGTGATCGCGGCAATATGCGACCTGATAGCAAAAGCTCAGGAGAATTCTACCCGTTTGTATGCAGCATTGATTTTAGGGAAAATCGACCCCGGCAATTCTCAAGCGATCGCGACTTTATGCGACTTAGCGGTCAATGCCCAGGATGAATATACCCGTAGGCAGGCAGCATTGATTTTAGGGGAAATCATAGCGACAGATGAACAACGACTAGCAGTTGTGTCTACCCTCCAACCTCACCTCAACAACGAAACTTACGAAAACGACTTTGACCTTTATAAATACTGCTACGAAGTCCTCTGGAATATTGCCCAAGACCTCCCCTATACCGACTTCTACCAAGCCTGGCACAAAAGCATCACCCCAAACCAACAATCCCTAGAAAACCAACTCCTCAACCTTCCCCAACAACTGCAAACCGACGAATCCAAGCTTTTATTGTGCCTCGATATTCACTCCCTCCTCACCACCGCCGACCCCATCGAAATCGCAGACTTACTGTGGCAAAAAATCCATGAAACCGCCTTCCCAGAAGCCACAGAATTACCGCCAGAAATCAGCCGCAGCAACCAACTAACCCGCTATCTCAAACAACTCAAACTGGACTGCAACAAAACCCATCTCGTCTTGATTCTGCATGACTCTATCCCACCCCAAAACAGCTTTAGCCCCTCCCTACGGGATGTCCTGATTCAGTGTAGCGACACCGCCCTTATCGCTTGGCTGACCGATTCTCCCCTCGACCCACCCCTGAAGGGTTTTCCGCCGACTCAAGGCAATTTAGTCGGGGCGTTGCAGGCTTGGTTGGATGAGGGTGTGGGGGGATAGGGACGAGGGGCGTAACGCACCAAAACCCTTTGAGGATTTGCGGGAAAACTCGGCTCTAAGCCATAAAAGTTTTGATATAAATCAAACTGGTTAAAGCCAAGAAAAGCCATGATAGGATTGCTAAATAAAGGGGTTTAATGCCAATTTTATTCAGGTCGTGAAAACTGGTTTTTAACCCCATTGCTGCCATCGCAATACATAATAAAAATTGATTCCAGTTTAAAATTGATGTTTGAAGTTGAGTTGGGATTAACTTGAATGTATTAACGATTGTGAGCAAACCAAAAATTAAAACAAACCAAGGAATCGCATCAAAAACTTGAGAAAATCCTCCTGGCTTTTGCGTTTTTTTATTTGTCCAACTCAACATAAAAATGACCGGAATAAGCAATAATACTCGCGAAAGTTTGGTAACGGTTGCCAACTCTCCACTCACTGTACCATTTTGGAAGGCAGCAGCCACAACCTGAGCCACTTCATGTATCGAAGCCCCACACCATACCCCAAAAGCTTGTGGGCTTAACTGAAGTAAAGTCGGAATGAGGGGATAGGATACCATAGCCATCGTACCTAAACCTGTAATGAGCGCGATCGCGTAGGTAATATCTTCTTCAGAACTATCGATAACAGAGTTAGTTGCGACAATTGCTGAAGCCCCACAAATAGAAGTCCCTGCGGCAATTAACTGGGTCAAGTTGCGATTGATTTTTAATACTTTTCCTAACCAACAAGTTAAGAAAAATGTACTTATTGAACTAAAAGCAACGAGAATTAAGTTCGATGCACCAATTTCTAAAACTTCAGTAAAACTAAGTTTAAGCCCTAGTAAAATAACTGAGAGTCTTAGTATTTTTTTCATTGAAAATTGAATTCCGGGTTGGTATATCTTCGGAACTCTGATGGTATTGCCGACTACAATACCCAACAATACGGCAATTAACAAAGGGTTGAGAAAATGAATAGCAGTGCGATCGTGAACTTGTAACGAAAAAAACGCGATCGCGCCCAATAAAAATAAGCCTGGTAAAATTGAAAGACTCCGATCGATTGGCTTTTTTAAAATTTGTAAATTCATATTTATAAATACTATAGCGAGCAAACCGATTACTACCATCACCCGCCTATGATCCAAAAACCTGAACCTTAAACAAAGAGTGCAAACACAGCAATAACGAGCAACAACCCTAAAACCAGATTGCGAAATAACCGTTCATCCACCCACTTAAACTCAATCCCAGCAACCAATCAACCCCATCCATGTCCAAATCCGCTTAACATCACAATGCTTCTGCTCAACCCTATTCTGGCGGCCCCTAAACTTAGATTGTAGTTTGCAAAACCTGTTCAGAAACAGAAGACAAACCAAAAGTCTGATTCAGCCCCACCGCAATCTGCTCAAAAATTTGACTTAAAGGCGCATCAGGAACCTTGAGGGGTAAAGGTTGTCCCGTATCCCCCAGAAAAAAATCGGAGGATTGTTCAGCGCGATCGCGTCCAAAATCGTCTTTATGAATGCTTCTCTTACAGGTAGGGGGCTGACTTCACTAATCTCCAACTCCTACTCACATCTTGACAAAATCGAAGAAACTGGAATATAAGGAAATGAGATTCCATCCTCTTGAATTTGGTCAATAGCAAGTCGGATGAAGCTGTCATTTAGAGCAGGAATTAGAAGATGCTGTAACCTGGCGCAATGCTTTAGGACGCACTCTGACTCCTCAAGGGGCAGTCCTCCCGGTTATTGCTCAATATCGCAGTTTTCCTTGGGCTGCGATCGCGGGTCGTCAGTCGATGTCGCAGTTAGAACAGGTGTTTGATAATCGCTATTTTCTCGCTTCTTCTGAGTTGAATTTTCTCAATACTCTCTTGTTTGATGTCTAAATCCGGCGCACGATACACTGTCTATGCCAATAACCCGCCCTCGGAGGGGAATCGCGAGGGGAAAGTCCACCCTTGCGGACTAAAAAATAGATGGGTTGTGGCGTATCGGATTTGGTATTGGCTGTGTCACAGCAGTAGGGTGTTGTTAGCGCAGCGTAACGCACCGAAATGTAAGCTGTTGTGACACATCTCAAACGGTGGATTGCTAGATTGTAGTCATCGTCTAGGTTTTAGCCGCCCAACCCCCCCTACAAGTTAGCGGCGGAGAGGGGGAGAAAGTCATTGATTTTGCTGAGGAGGTCGTGTTCGAGGTAGGGTTTGGTGATGTAGCCGGATGCGCCGAGGTTAAGGGCGATTTGGCGGTGTTTGTCGCTTTGTCGGGAGGTGAGGACGAGGATCGGGATATTCTGATATTGGGGATGTTGTTGGCAGTAGTTGAGGAGTTCAAAGCCGTTCATTTGAGGCATTTCCAGGTCGGAAACGATGAGATCGATTTGGGGGTGGTATTGTTCGAGTTGCGCGATCGCGTGGAGTCCGTCGCTGGCTTCTAAGATGGGATAACTGGCTTTTTTGAGGGTGTTGGTGAGGTTGCGTCGCAGGGTAATCGAGTCATCGACAATGAGAATCGACGATCGCGTGGGGGTTTCGGCGCTAGACCAAAGGATGGGGTTATCGGTGTCGAGAGTGGGGGGTAAACTGAGAGTGGGAGAGGGGCGATCGGGGCGATCGGAACTGAGATGATTTTCGACGAGGGCGACTAAATCTAGAGCGAGGGCGAGGCGGTTGTCTCCTAATACGCTACAACCATCGATATAAGCAGGCGGCGCGATCGCGTTACCCAAGGGACGTAAAGTGAGTTCTTGTTCTCCTAAAACCCGATCGACTTCAATCCCGACTAAATTATCCTGGAGTTTGAGGAGCATTACCATAGGATTCGCGATCGCCGTTTTGGGCTGCATATTTGCCAAAGGAGAAGTGTATTCGAGTAAATCTTCTAAGTGATATAAAGGTACAGTATATTCTTGTTGTTCTTTACCGTTGGTGCGGCTTTTCTGCCACTGTAACGCCCGTTGGGGGCCAATTTGTTTAACTTGGTGGGGTTGTAACAAGAGAATTTGTTCGATGCTGTCGGTGGGAACCGCATAAGCCAATTCTCCCACCTGACAAACAATCAGCTTGGCAATGCTGAGGGTGAGGGGGAGACGGATGGTAAAAATCGTACCTTGAGAGGTTTGGGAGTTGACCGTTAACGTCGCTGAGATCGCGTCGAGGTGAGACTGCACCACATCTAAACCCACACCGCGACCGCGCAAATCGTCCACATCCTCAGCCGTGGAAAAACCAGGGGTGAAGATCAACGTTTGCAAGTCTTCGACGGTGAGACGTTGAGCTTCGGCGGGGGTAACCAGGTGATTTTCCACGGCGCGATCGCGAATTCTGTCGTAATCCAAACCGCGACCGTCATCTTTGACTTCAATCAAAGTACGATTACCTTGGTTATAGGCGCGAATGGTAATGTGACCGACTTTCGATTTACCGTTGTAAGCCCGTTCTTCTGGAGTTTCAATGCCATGAGCAAAGGCATTGCGGACAATATGCAACAGGGGGTCATAAAGAGTCTGGGCGATCGCCTTGTCGATCAAAACATTTGTCCCGGCAATTTGAAGATCGACAGATTTTTGATAGGTAATGCTCAGTTGTTGCACCAACCGTTCTAAGCGGTCGAGAATATTACCAAACTCCTGCATTCGCGCTCCTGTCAGGTCATCCCGTACCGTTTTGAGCAGGCGTTGGTGTTTTTCTAAGCCTTGGCGACCATCACGGGCAAACAAATCGAAAATTTCGGCAGTTTCCTCCATTTGCACCATTTCTTCCTGGGCTTTTTGCAACAGTAAGCCCAATTCGCTGTACTGCTCCAACTCCAAACTATCCAAGTCGAGTAGATTTAAGCTGTGACCGTTACCATTGGGGTCTGAAGCGGTGGGAGTTGAGATTATGGGGTCGCCATTGCCCGATTGCCAGGATCGCAAGCGGTTGAGGGTGCGAGCGTGTTGTTGCATACGCGATCGCAAATCTCGCAGCGCCCCCAACAACTGCTGGTTTTGCACCATCTGATTGTTTTGATTAATCGATAATTCCCCGGCTTGAAAGTTGAGCCGCTTGAGACGCTCTAATTCCACTCGCACCGTTGCTGGACTATGGCCAACCGAGGGTTTAGGAGTCTGGGTCAGGGTGTCTAACTCCGGTTCTGGATCGGGGTCAGGTTCTCCTGCGTATTCTTCTAGGTCAAAATCGGCTTCGGCTTCGAGGGGAACGGTCTCAAACTCTAGGGGCGCTTCAGCTTCAGGTTCGGGTTCGAGTTCGGGGGTTTCGGTATCTTCGAGGGGGCCAAAGTGGTCGAGTTCGGTGGGATTAACGTTGCCGAAAATACTGTCAAGACTGGGTTCTTCGCGATCGGCAAAGTCGTTGAGTTCCGCCGAATCCGTGTGAGGTGAAGTGGATTCGGGGGCGATCGCGTCTTCGGAGAAATCCCAAGCTTCATCAGCTTCGATATCAATGGTGGTAGAAGCATCAAAAAGGGATTCTGCTTCGAGAGAATCGGCGGCAGTCGTGGTAGAATCGTCGGCAACCCAGAGTTGTAGAGCTTCTGAAGGTTGGCCACCCAATTGGCGATCGCCCGCTAAGACTTGCTGCTGCGCCTCTACAAAGTTCTCTAAGGCAATGGGGGCAATTTCGAGGACGCGATCGCGATTGTTCCGAATTGCCTTTTGAGTCACTTGGGCAATTTCGCCAAATCCCGGCAGATTTAAAGATTCTGCCAAACCTAAAAAGATCGTAGTCGCCCCCGATAAAGTTTCTTCAACTTCGTAGGCATTTTGACTTTGAAGCGCTCGTTCAATTTCCTCAATGCGTTGTTGTACTCCCACTTCAAAAATCGACCCGACAATATCAAACCCCAACTCGACCGAGGAGGGAATTTCTGCGTCGGGATTGTAATAATCGCCTAGTTTCTTTTGTACCTTCGCTAAGGCTTCGGCCGCGCGATTGAGAGCTTGAGGATCGCTTTTAGTCCCGCGTAAACTAGCCTCAGCCACGGCTAACTGTAGATATTCATACGCCCCCAAAAGCAGGGTTTCGAGTTCTGCATCAATCTGAACTTCCGGGTTATACAGGGATTTAAAAATACTTTCTAAGCCGTGGGCAATTTGACTTAGATTGTGCAATCCCATACTGGCCGAAGACCCTTTGAGGGTATGAGCCGCCCGCATCAAATTATGCACTTTGGCCGTGGAATATTCATCCCGCAGCGATAACAATTCTTGTTCGATCACTTGCAGGAGTTCTTGAGCTTCGTGCAGGAAGTCTGTATAAATTTGTTCGCGGTCTACATCAGGAATGCCTACCATAGTGTGTTGTTCTGGGGTAGATTGCAGGGTTTGTATCCCAAGCCAGTTGAGAACTTCTTTTTCGCAGTTTTGCCACCAATCGGACATTATTTTGTTGTTGGTTGTTGGTTGTTGGTTATTGGTTGTTGGTTATTGGTTATTGGTTATTGGTTGTTGGTTGTTGGTTGTTGGTTGTTGGTTGTTGGTTGTTGGTTGTTGGTTGTTGGTTGTTGGTTATTGGTTGTTGGTTGTTGGTTGTTGGTTATTGGTTGTTGGGCGGGGAAACCCCGCCCCTACACGCCGATTGCCGACTGCCTACAGCAAAGCTGCCTACTGCCCAAAAATTGGTAATTGGTAATTTCTCCCCACTCCTCCCCCTCTTCCTACTGCCTACTGCCTAAGACCTACTGCCTACAACTTAGTCCACTTTAAACTGGCCGACATTGGCTTGCAGTTCCTCGGCGGTTTCGAGGAGGGTTTTGAACGAAGCGGCGATCGCGATCGCGTCTTCGGAAGTCGAACGAGCAATCTCGGCGACGTTTTGCATGGTTTCAGTCACCGATTGCGATCGCCCTTGTTGGGTTTGGCTGGCTTGGGTAATCCCGGCGACGAGTTCGCTAATTTGGGCGGTCACTTCGACGATTTCGTTCAGGTTTTGGCGGGTTTCGTTGACCAAGTTAGTCCCCGAAACCACTTGCTGAATCCCAGTATCCATCGCGGCGGCCACTTCGCTGGTTTCTTGTTGAATTTCGAGGACAATTTGCTCGATTTCGTTGGTCGCATCTTCTGATTGACGCGCCAGCGATCGCACTTCGTCGGCTACCACCGCAAAGCCGCGACCGTATTCCCCGGCGCGGGTGGCTTCGATTGCCGCATTCAGGGCGAGTAAATTCGTCTGAGTGGCAAAGTTCCCGATCAAATTCACCACTTTTGTAATCTTTTGCGAAGATTCACCCAAACGCTTGATTTTTTGACTGGTTTCTGCTACGGTTTTACGAATCTCGGAAAAGCCGTCCACGGTGCGGTTCATGGCTTGGTCGCCGAGGGATACGGTTTCGTTAGCGCGATTGACGGCGAGTTCCACTTGTTGGGCGTTACTCACCACCGCTTCGGTTGAGTGGGCCATGTCTTCAATTTGCATCAAAGCCGCTTCAATCGCCTGTAATTCCTCTTGGGCTTGGTCGGCCAGTTGCACGATAGAAACTTCCCGCTTGCTGGAGGTTTGCGCCACTTTATCGGCGGCGGCTTTCACCTGAATTACAATGCGCCGCAAGCTTTGTAAGGTATTGTTATAAGCATCGGCGATCGTGCCAACTTCATCTTCGGTGAGGGGAGCGCGGGCAGTAAGGTCCCCTTCAAAAGAGGGTTTAATCGCCATCAAAAGCTGCACAGCCCGTTGTTGTAGTTGCTCTTTGGCGGTTTTTTCCCGTTGGGCCGAAAGCATCATTTGTTCGGATTGTTGGCTCAGTTTTTCGCGGGTTTCGGCTTGTTGTAGGGCGACCCCCAAGGGCGCAGAGAGGCGGGTCATCAGGTTTACTTCTTGGGGAGTCCAGCGTCGGGGGCCAGAGTTTTGATACACCCCTAACAAGCCCCAGAGTTTGCTGTCTTGGAAGATGGGGACGATAATATAAGCCCGCGCTTGGTATTTCTCCAAACTGTTGATATAGCAAGCGGGGAAGTCTTCGGCATAGATATCGTCTACCTGGGTAACTTTTTCCCCTTGGGCGTATTTACCGCCAGCGTTGTCTTTGAGATAGGTATCGATGTCGCTGCGACTGCCACTCGACCACTTACTAAGGATACAGCGATCGGTTTGGATGCGATCGCCCTGCAATACCTCGTCTTGTTTTTGTTCGATCAGCAACGAAGCCCAACCGCCACTGACGGATTCGGCGATCACTTCCCCACTCCAATCTTCGTTAAAGCGATAGACAATGGCGCGATCGCTTTCGAGGGCTTGCCGCAGTTCGGTACAGGTAGTCCGGAAAATATAATCCGTACCGGGGGCTTGTTGGACTTTTTCGAGTAATTGCCCGATGACTTTTTCTTGTTTAGCTTGGTTAGCCAGGCGATTGAGGTTTGTTGATTGTTGTAGGGCAATCCCCAAGGGCGTTCCCACTCGTAACATCAGGTTAATATCTCGTTCTTGCCAATGGCGGGGACTAGAGTTTTGATACGCCCCCAACAAGCCCCAGAGTTTTTCCCCTTGGAAAATCGGGACGATAATATAAGCCCGCGCTTGATATTTTTCCAGGGATTCGACATAGCAAGCGGGGAAGTCTTCGGTGTAGATGTCGTCAACGCGGGTATATTTTTGGCCGCGGGTGTAGCGTCCGCCTCCGGTTTCTTGGAGATAGGTGTCGGGGTCGGTGGTGCTGTCAGACCATTTCCGCAAGACGCAGCGATCGGTTTGAATGCGATCGCCTTGTAATACTTCGTCTTGTTGTTGTTCATTCAGAAGGGAAACCCAACCACTGCCGACGGATTCGGCGATCACTTGACCACTCCAATCTTCGTTAAAGCGATAGACAATGGCGCGATCGCTTTTGAGCAGACGGCGAATTTCTTGGGTGGTGGTGCGGAAAATATTGCCTAAATCCGAGGAGTTGCGAATGCGGTCGAGGGTAGTGGCAATGGCGCGATCGCGTTCGGCGGCTTCGGCTAATTCTGTTGATTTTTGTTCGAGTTGGCTCACATACTCGCTTTGTTGAATGGCAACTTCGAGTTGTTTGCCCAGTTGGATGAGAATATTAATCTCGGCTTGTTGCCACAACCGGGGTTGCTTTTGGTCATAAGCGGTCATTAATCCCCAAATTTGCCCATCTTGATCGATGGGAACGGTTAGATAAGCTTGGATTTGGTGAGCTTCGAGCTTATCTTGCAAAGAAGCCGTAAAACCCCCTTGTTCGAGGCTGTCCACGCGGCGCAAGCTGGCTTGACGGGCGTTTAAGTCTTGGCGATCGCTGTCATAAAGAGCTTGTAAATCCCGTTTTAAGCTGGATGTGGTGTCTTCTAGCCAAGAGTTGCGATCGCGCTCGACGGATTCGGCCAGGAGTTGATGGTTATTTTCATCCCCAAAGCGATAAATCGTAACCCGATCGACCCCAATTAGGGTGCGAATTTCATCGGTGACGGTTTTGAAAATCGTTTCAATATCCAGGGTTTGCCACAAACGCTCGATGGTTTGGACTAAAGCCGCATCCCGTCGGGCCGATTGGTTGAGTTGGGCGGTTTGTTGGGCCAGTTGTTCTTGGGTCGCAGATTTTTGTAAAGCCACTCCTAACGGCGCACTCAGGCGGGTTAGCAGTTGCACTTCGTTTTCACTCCAGTAGCGGGGCCCCGAGTTTTGATACGCCCCCAGCAAGCCCCAAAGTTTCTCGTTGTGGTACACCGGCACAATGGTATAAGCCCTGGCTTGGTATTTTTCCAGACTGTCGATATAGCAGGGGGAAAAGCCTTCGCTGTAGATGTCGCTAACGCTGGTGTAGGGTTTACCGAGGGTGTAGGGCCCCCCTTGGGTTTCTTGGAGATAGGTGTCTCGCTCGCTAATGCTGCCTTTGGAGAATTTTTTGAGAATACAGCGATCGTCGTCGGTGCGATCGCTTTGCAGGACTTCTTCTTCATCTTGAGCCACCAGTAGAGAAACCCAACCTCTCCCCACAGATTCAGCAATCACTTCCCCCGTCCAATCCTCATTGAAGCGGTAAATAATGGCGCGATCGCATTGCAACACCTGACGCACTTCGGTACAGGTTTTCATAAACAGCTTATCTACATCCGTGGCATCCGAGCGTACATCTTCGACGACGCTGTTATACACTTCCTCGGAACGGGATTTTTGTTGCAGTTGATAGCGGAATTTATAGGGCTGAAGTTGGGCGTTGATTTCAGTGGCTAAATGCAACAATAAAGTTAAGTCGCTGTCTTGCCATAACCGTTGTTGGCGGGCGCTTTGGGCAATCAGCCAACCCCAAGGCTGACCTTCGAGGAGAATGGGAACAGCACATTGCGCTTTCACTTGGAATTTTTCGAGGAGTTGCAAGCTATAAGGGCTAAACTGCGCCGTATAAATATCGTCGATGGCAATGAGGGGCTGCGCTGTGCCGTTTCGTTGGTCTTCGGGCTGGAAGCAAGTCACCGGAAAGCTTTGCTTCAGGGTGGGGGTATAGCCCGGAATCATGGCTTCAGCAACGGTGAGGATGCGGTCGGGATTGGTCAGACGACCAATGATCGCGCGATCGCATTGCAAAGCTTGTTGCAACTGGGTTACAGCCGTTTGTAATAAGGCGTTACGGGAGTTGGTTTTGCGGAGGGCTTCAGAAATGGAACTGAGGCGTTTTCTTTCCGGTACACTGTGATGGGGGTTGGTGTTGGCTAGTTGTTCGATTTGCCGCCAATATTGCTGAATATCAGGGCGATTGAGTAGTCCCGCTTGTTCGAGGTGCGATCGCAAAGCACGAACCGCCGCTAAGTTAGAAGGAGCCGTCATCGAGTTAGAAGTCGCAGGGTTGGAAGAAACCGTCATAATCTTGGATGGGGATGAACGATTTTAAAAAACTGTTAGCAATAATTGATTTTTTGAGGAATCAGCCGTAAAAATTGGCGTTTATTCTTTTTTGAGTTTACGCCCGATAGCAGAGAATTACAGAAATACAAGCACCCGTGATGGTTTCATTTTAATTTTTTGAGGAATCACTGCTCATTTACAGATTGTAATATTTACAAGGATTACTTCTTTTAATATACTCCCTAGGATCTGAAATTGGTAAATTACCCAGTTGTTTAAACGATAGCCGCAGATCGGCGCTAAAATCTAACAAATCAGTTTAGAATCAGCCCTCACAAACTCGAATTTCTAGATATTTTTGGAAGTTTCCCCAACAATCTAATCTTTCAGTCTTAGTCTCATTTATAATTTTTCTCGATTGAGTTTAGCTGTATCCATGACCCAGAGTCATCAATGACAAGTCTCCCTTTTCAACTCGATGAAAAGAAAAGTTTTCTTAAATTTTAAGCCACCGACTTGACTACAATCATCAACGAGACAAGACCTGCCTCGGTCACTGATAACTGATAACTGATAACTGAAATGACTGCCTACGCCATTGACTTTGGAACCAGTAACACCGCGATCGCCCGTTGGAATGAAATCACCCAACAGCCAGAAATCGTCAATCTGCCTCACCTCGCGCAGCAACTTGGCAAAAATCCACCCTTAATTCCCAGTTTATTGTATATCGAAGATGCCAGCGCCGAGAAAATCCTCCTGGGTCAAACAGTGCGCGATCGCGGTTTGGATTTAGCCAGCGATCCGCGCTTTTGGAGTGGTTTTAAACGGGGTATTGGCACAGAAATACAAGGCTTTTTACCCGAACTTGATGACTGTACCATTACTTTTGAAAAAGTCGGTCAATGGTTTTTAGCAAACCTAATTCAAAAATTACAAAGCGAAACCCAAGAAAGTCTTGATTCGCTCATTTTAACCGTTCCAGTTGATAGTTTTGAAGCCTATCGTAACTGGCTTAGTAGTGTTTGCCAATCTCTGGATATCAATCAAATTCGCTTAATCGACGAACCCACCGCCGCCGCATTAGGGTACGAAACCACCGAGAGCGATGTTTTATTAGTTCTTGATTTTGGCGGCGGCACAGTTGATTTATCTTTAGTCAGTTTAAATTCTGAAGTCAAAAAGCAAGGTAGGAAGCCCCTTGGCTTTATTTTAAAATGGGGCAATCGGGATTTAGGCGAAAACTCAAATCAAAAAATAAAAACGGCTCGCGTAATTGCCAAAGCTGGACAAAACTTAGGCGGTTCCGATCTTGATAATTGGATTGTTGATTACTTTATAGAAACCCAAAAAATCGAAAAATCTTCTTTAGTTTCGCGCCTAGCCGAACGACTTAAAATTCAACTTTCAACTCGTCCAGAAGCCACCGAAGCTTACTTCAACGACGAAACTGTAGAAACCTACGAATTTAAGCTCAATCGCTCTCAATTCAACGACATATTAGAACAACACCAATTTTTTGAGCAACTCGATAACTTAATGACCCAAGTATTACAAAATGGACGACTGCAAGGCATTGAAATCAACGATATTAACGCCGTTTTATTAGTCGGAGGAACCGCCCAAATTCCCGCCGTCCAACAATGGATTCAACAGTATTTTGATCAAGCCAAAATACGCTCCGAAAAACCCTTTACCGCGATCGCATCCGGGGCATTACAACTCGCTCAAGGCATCGAAGTTAAAGATTTTCTTTATCATAGCTATGGCATCCGCTACTGGAATCGCCGGGAAAACTGCCACAGTTGGCATCCCCTGATCAAAGCCGGACAGCCCTACCCCATGACTCAGCCTGTAGAATTGCTCTTAGGGGCATCCGTAGACAATCAACCCAAAATTGAGCTAATCATCGGGGAATTAGGCGCACAAACCGGAGCAACTGAGGTATATTTTGATGGCGATCGCCTTGTCACCCGTACCCTCGACAGTAACGAAACCGCCGTCCAACCCCTCAACGACAGCGACAGCGGCCGCACCATCGCTACCCTAGACCCTCCCGGCAATCCAGGGCGCGATCGCATCAAACTATCCTTTACCGTCGATTCTCAATGCACCCTACGGCTCACTGTGGAGGATTTACTCACCGATACCACCTTGTTGAATAATCAAGCGGTGGTGCAGTTGAGTTAGTTCTTTGTCCTTTGTCATTAGTCCTTGGTTGTTTGTTGTTGGTTATTGGTTATTGGTTGTTGGTTGTTGCTAATTTCTTCCCCCACTGCCCACAGCAAAGCTGCCCACTGCACAAAAACTTCCCCCTCTCCCCTATTGGGCGGGGAAACCCCGCCCCTACAAGCACACAGCAAAGCTGCCCACTGCACAAAAACTTCCCCCTCCTCCCCCTCTCCCCACTCTTTCACAGGACGGACGGGGAAACCCCGCCCCTACACACCCACTGCCCAAAAAACTGATGACTGATGACTGATGACTCTCCAGAAACTTAAATTTATTTTTTGAGGCTGTAATCTTTATACAGCATAGCTTTGAGCCTCTTTTAGAATTTACCCTGTAGGCCAAAGTTTCTGACCCCCTTTCTGGGGCAAAATCCCCACTCCCCCCACTGCCCACTGCCCCTTAGATGCTGATAACTGACCTAAAGCGACCCAAATCCCTTTTTCTTCTTCTTCTTGCCGCCTTTCTTCTTCTTACCGCTACCCGTGGGACGGAAACCGGGACGGGGGCCGCCGCCACCGCCGAACATACCGCCCATACCGCCGCCCATACCGGGCATTCCACCCATACCGGGCATACCGCCACCTTGACCCATTTGTTTCATCATGCCTCGCATCCGGGTAAATTTAGTCACCAAGTCCGAAATATCCCGTTCGTTGTGACCTGAACCTTTAGCAATACGGCGGCGACGACTGGGCGATCGCGCCAGCAGATCGGGGTTTTGCCGTTCTTCTTTCGTCATAGAACTGATCATCGCTTCAGTGCGTTTCAGTTCGCTTTCCCCTTTCTCTAAATCTGCGCCGCTGATCTTACCCATACCGGGGATTAGCTTTAACACACCGCCCAATGACCCCATATTTTTGAGCAAGCGCATTTGCTTGAGGAAGTCGTCAAAGTCAAAGCGGGCTTCCAGGATTTTCTCCTGCATTTCCTCCGCATCGGCCATATCAAATTCTTCCTGGGCTTTCTCAACCAGGGTCAATACATCGCCCATATTGAGAATGCGCGAAGCCATGCGATCGGGATAAAACGGTTGCAGGGCTTCGACCTTTTCCCCAACCCCGACAAACTTAATCGGTTGACCGGAAATACTGCGAACAGACAGGGCCGCCCCACCCCGCGTATCGCCGTCTAACTTGGTTAAAATCGCCCCGGTAATGCCAATTTCGTCGTTAAAGGTTTGGGTGAGGTTTGCCGCTTCTTGACCCGTCATCGCATCGACGACCAGCAAGGTGTCATCGGGCTTGACGGTATCTTTAATCCGCGCCAACTCAGACATCATTTCCGGGTCAATTTGCAAGCGTCCGGCGGTGTCGATAATAACGGTGTCGATGCCGTCCGCTTTGGCTTTTTCTACCCCTTGACGGGCAATTTCGACCGGATCGGCATCGGTTCCCAAGTCAAAGACGGGGATTTGGATTTGTTCGCCGAGGGTCTTTAACTGGTCAATCGCCGCAGGCCGATAAACGTCCGTGGCGACCATTAAAGCGCTGCGTTGTTCTTTTTTGAGGTAAAGGGAGAGTTTCGCCGTGGCTGTGGTCTTCCCGGTTCCTTGTAGCCCGGCCATCAGGATGACTGTGGGGGCGGTTTCGGCGTGGGCGAGGGGGGCGTTGGTTTCCCCCATCACGGCGACCAGTTCATCGTGAACAATTTTGATAAATTGCTGATCTGGGCGTACTCCTGAGACAACTTCAGCCCCGACTGCTTGTTTTTCAACTTCTTTGACAAAGCTTTGAACCACTTTCAGGTTCACATCGGCTTCGAGTAATGCCCGACGGACTTCTTTGACGGCCTCTTTAACGTTGGCTTCAGAAATTTTGTCTTGACCGCGTAGCTTTTTCCAAGCGTCTTCTAAACGGTCTGCGAGTGCATCAAACATAGGATTTAATGTATTTTGTCTTCTTTATTACAATAGCGTTTTGTTGTTTGTTATTTGTTGTTGGTTGTTGGTTGTTCGTCATTTGTCTGTGTAGGGGTGAGGTTTCCTCATCCAATCTCAACTTTGGGAAAATTACGATTTGGTGTTGAGATCGCGTCCAAAAGCGTAAACTTGGACTGGGAAACCCCGCCCCTACAAAATTCCCATAAATTTAACTTGTCATAATTGGTCATTGGTAATTGCCCAAACATTCTTCGACACGATCGAACAAAGGGGGCAGATAGCGATAAAAGCGTTCTGATTGTAAATAAAAAGCGTCAATGGTACAACTGCCGCAGTTTGGCCCGTCTCGCAACAATAAATCGTTGATAAAGTCTTGGGAAATACCAGCCCAGGGAAGATGACCTGGGGGGGCTTCCAGGGAATAATTGAGGTCGAGTTGCGATCGCCAATCGAGATCGAAGCGCATAGATAAAAGCTGGTCTTCGGTGAGGGGTTCGTTACGCTTCCAGCCGACGCGATCGCGAAAATTCTCCACGGTTTGCTGCATATCCCCCGGAACTTCGACTTCTTGCCAAATTGCCAGTTGCGATCGCAGTCCAAATTTACCCTCGCTGGCTTCTTGCCATAAATGATCGATGTGCTGAATCGTTTGGCAGCTTAGGCGGTCTAACTCGTTGTTATCGTAATAATATGGACTCACGGCCATTTCGTCTGCAATCATCTCGCGGGTGAGGCGATCGCTTTTTTGCCAATCTCGATCGGTGAGGACAGTTTGTAGAGTGGCAAAAGAATCCTCAACAGAAACAGCAAAAGAACTCGCGATCGCGACCTCAAATGTCACAACACTTAAAACCAACAGCCCTAAAATTTGGATAATCCTATTTTGTTTCATTTTTCGTTTGTTGCGTCAACCAACCCAGAGATTAACTTTCGTTTTAGACCCCAAGACTACCCGGTAAAGTACCGCCAAATCGCAGTATGATAGTTCACGGCGCAACTGTCGCTGAGAACACTTTTAAAAAGAACAGATGACTTTACAACTGCGGGTTTATGTGCCGGATCACCCTTTAATTAGACATTGGCTTGGGGTTGCTCGCGATCGCGAAACTCCCACCATTTTATTTAAAAGTGCCATGACCGAGTTAGGGCGTTGGTTGACTTACGAAGCCAGTCGCAATTGGCTTCCCACCAACGAAACTAGGGTGCAAACCCCCCTCACTGAATGTCCAGCGACCTTTATCAATCCTGAGACCCCCACAGCCATTGTCCCGATTTTGCGGGCTGGACTATCTTTAATTGAAGGCGCACAAACTTTAATGCCTTTGGCTTCGACTTATCACTTGGGGTTAGTCCGCAATGAAGAAACCCTCGAAAACAGTTGCTACCTCAACAAGCTTCCCGACCAATTCAACCCCCAA
Source organism: filamentous cyanobacterium ESFC-1 (assembly GCA_000380225.1). Lineage (GTDB taxonomy): Bacteria > Cyanobacteriota > Cyanobacteriia > Cyanobacteriales > Spirulinaceae > Jaaginema. The sequence continues at coordinate 4,154,230 of KB904821.1, read as the reverse complement.
ACGCGGGTATTGATCCTCGAACCCATGTTAGCCACAGGGGGGTCAATTATGACGGCCATGACCGAATTAACACAACGGGGGGCCGATCCTGCCTTGATGCGGATTATCTCGATTGTGGCGGCTCCTCCGGCACTGCGTCAACTGAGTGCGAAGTATCCCAGTCTGACCATTTATACCGCAACAGTCGATGAAGGACTGAACGATCAGGGCTATATTATCCCCGGCTTAGGGGATGCGGGCGATCGCGCTTTTGGGACCATGTCGCCTTCTTCCAACCAGGACGTGATATCAGGTTATCTTTTACCGGACTCGGGGGATGCGGGCGATCGCGCTTTCGGCACTTAAAACCAAAACTAGGACAAATGACCAAGGACGAATGACAAATGACAATCCTGTTACCTTAGAATTAAAACTTTGCAGCATTTAAGGATCGCATACAGCCATGAGTCAGCGTGACGGTTTTACCGGCGGTTTTGTCGCGGGAGCTTTAGTCGGCGGTTTGGTCGGCGGTTTAGTGGGAGCATTAGTCAGTCGCGGTCGCGAAGCCCCTCCCGACCCCGAAGAAGCCCTTTTAGAAGCCGACCCGGAAAAAGCTGAAGCCCGTATCGAAGATGCCAGAAGGAGTTTAGAAGCGAAAATCGCTCAGTTGAATTTGGCGATTGATGATGTCCGTCAGCAATTAGGCTCGGTCAACGGTAATCCCACCGAAATCGAGGCAGAAATGCGCGATCGCTCCTACTAACTCCCAGGATTAACCCTAAATTCCCCAAACTCCGAACTCCGGCAGTTTGCTAAAATCAAAACATTGTGCTTAAACCTTTAAAGAGAAAGTCGAAATTAAATCATGAATATCGCGAGTGAAACTTCTATGTTCGTCACCCAAGTTCTATATTCGTTTCTCAGTATTTATCAACTCCTGCTGATTGTACGAATCTTGCTGACTTGGTTTCAAGGTATGGAGTGGGCTAGTCAAGTTGCATCCTTCCTCAGCCCCGTAACCGATCCTTATCTCAATGTTTTTCGGTCTTTTATCCCGCCTCTCGGTGGGATTGACTTATCGCCGATTTTAGCCTTTTTCGCTTTGTCCATCATTCAAGGAATTTTGGTTCAAATCGACCCCACCGCAGCAGCAGGTTCTTTATTCTAGTAATAGAAAGGACGAACGCGACTGGTAAAGCCAGAAGCTTTAAATTGCTTTAATTGTAGGGGTTTAGCGAAATTATCGGCGACGGTGACCCGAATTTCAAAATCGCTAACGCCAGAAGGCACTTCGGGGAGCGTACCCACGCGGCCCCGATTTTGCATAACAGGATTACCATTGGCATCATAAATGCGGCCAAACACATCTGCATCCACTAAGGGCTTACCGGAGGGGTTATTGGCTTTCCCAGAGATAATAAAGCAATTAGACGGTACACTCGCTCCTCCACTGCTAACAATGCCTTCAGACATTTGGGTGGAGCATTCGTGATAAGACAAATCCGAGAGTTTGATTTGAGTTAGAGCTAAAGCCGGGGGAGCCACAAAACAACTCCCAATCCAAAGAATGCCGACTAAAACCACAGTCGCGATTTTTCTCAAGCTCATGATTGATATATTAAGATTAAATGTCAATTCGATCATTCTTTAAGCTTACCGCGATTGGTGCGGGTTGCTGTTGAGACGGCTCAAAGAATAATCAGCGATTCAGGTTTAATCTCCCCGCAAAACTTGAAGGTTTCACGGGTTAAATGAAGCGATGCGCGTCACCGAGAAGGCAAGATTAAATCAAGCCTGAATCGTCAAGCTGCACATCAAGCTCCATGCGTTGTTCCATCTGACGCAGAAAATAGCCGGTCATCATGGCTGATGCGAGTAAGTTGGCAATACTTTCGCGATTGGTTGTCACTTGGACATCAAAGTTGTCGCTGGGTAGTACTCCCAGTAAGCCTTGGACGTTTTGAGCAACAATTTGCTGCACATCTGGAGTCGCAGATTGGGCAATTTGCTCTAAAATTTCCGGTTGCTGTTGCTGTAGGTATTCCAGTAATAGGTTCTCTTGTGATGTTTCTTTAGCTTCGGAGTTGAAGAAGTTGGGGTTAAAAACCATTAGTGAAGTAACGAGAACGAACTTACCCTTTACTGTAAACGATGCTCAAGATTATGAAGAAATAAAGCGGGAAATTACACACAAGTTAAGCCTTGAATGGCACAAAAGAGGGGGAATTGAGCAATTGTGCGATCGCGTTAAATTTTCCCGTACCATTCAGGGTGATTCGTTTTGATCGTCTTCTGCATCGGGTTCTGGGGTAAACTCAGCCGCAGCCAGCATTTTGAGTTGATCGTCAATTTCAAAATATTGATGAAACTTGTTGGTCACTTCGAGCCAAAACGAGCGGCCATCGGCTTGACGGCGTTTGCGAATCAGGTTTAACTCCACTAATTCTTGAACCTGTTGATAGGCACTACTTCCCCGCAGTTCAATTAATTCTGTTTGTAATATCGGGCTTTTAATCGCGATCGCGGCCAACGTCCGCAACGCCCCTGTCCCCAATTCTGCCGGGACGAGATTTTGAATCAAATCCTGAAAAGATGACCGCAGTTGTAGGCTATACCCCCCCGGACTTTCAACCACCTCTAAGGCACTGTTACGGTGGGCATAGTCGTCCATTAAATCCAGTAAAGCCTCTTGCACCAAATCGCGATCGCACCCGGCATATTCGGCAATTTCGGTGAGGGTGAGGGGCTGACCTTTGAGGTATAAAATCGCCTCGATCATCGGCGCTAAATTGGCAATCCCCGCAGATTCTACAAAAGATTGAGTCATTCGCTTAATCTAATTGGTGTCCGGTTAACTGTACGAAGATGTCTTCTAAGTTGGATTCGCGAGACATCATCCCGGTTTTGTCCGGTTGAGCATCAAGATATTGATTGGCTTCTTGCAGGGTTGGGAAAAACTGCGACTCGATGCGATCGCCTTTTTGCGTAATCACCAATCCTTCGCCATATTTCGCGCGAAACTGCTCTAATGTGCCTAATTCAATCAATTCTCCTGCTTCCATAATCCCGATGCGATCGCACAGAAACTCCACTTCTTCCATGTAGTGCGTCGTGAGCAACATCGTCACCCCCTTACTGTTCAAATCGCGAATAATCTCCCACAAGCGGCGGCGATTTTGCGGATCGAGTCCCACCGTCGGCTCGTCAAGAAACAGCACTTGTGGCTCATGGAGAAGCGCTCTGGCGATTTGTAGACGGCGCTTCATGCCCCCCGATAAAGTTTTCACCAAGTCGGAGGCGCGATCGCTGAGTTGGACATACTCTAGCCATTGGGCGATCGCCTTTTTGCGCTTCGCGTTGGGGATATGGTGCATCCGTCCATGAAACTCCAGATTTTCCCACACCGTCAAATCCCCATCGACGCTGGTTTGTTGCAGCACCACCCCAATATTTTGCTTAACTTGCACCGGAGATCGAGCCACATCATAACCCGCGATCGCGATTTTCCCCTCAGTCGGCTCAGTCAGAGAAATCAACATCCGAATCGTGGTCGATTTCCCTGCACCATTGGGGCCAAGTAAACCAAACACCTCCCCCGTCTCAATCGCAAACGAGAGATGATTAACCACCGGGACTTTACCGTAAACCTTAGAAACGTTTTCGAGCGCAACAGCAACCATTTTTTGTTATTTGTTATTTGTTATTGGTCAATCCTCGCAATCAACCTGTTGAGACATTTTAAGCCAATTACTCATAAAAAATAATATTATCGTCCACCACTTCCGGTTCGTTCATTTCTTGCAGGGTTTGCCAGCCTGCTTGCCACAACTCGCGGTCTTTGAGTTGTTTGGCGTTGATCCAGAAGCGGGCTTCGGGGTCACAAGAAGCCACCATTTCGGCAAAAACCCAAGGCTCTTGATTTTTGCGATTGACCACTTGAAAATGTCGCCAGCCCAAAGTTTTTTGACGAGCCGTCCACTTGGAGCCGACGAGGTGGGGGAATTTCTGTTTTTTGGCCATGTTTGAGGTGCGATCGCGCTTCGGTTAACTTCTGTATCAACTAATACTGGCAAACCCTAGAAGTTACAAGCCCAAGTCGTCTTTCCAGGCTTCGGCTTGTCGTTGAGAGCGACTGCGTTTCCCGATAAAGCGAGCCGCTAACACGCCCCCCACAAAGCCGAATAAATGCCCCTGCCAAGAAATGCGGGGGTCTGAGGGCAAAACGCCCCAAATCAAACTGCCATAGACGAAAAAGACTCCTAAAGACAAGATAATCGAAGCCAAGTTGCGCTCGTAAAAGCCCCGTAGGAGTAAAAAGCCGAAGTAGCCATAAATTAAGCCACTTGCGCCAATATGAACCGAGCTGCCGCCGAATAGCCAAGTGCCTAAACCGCCAATCAGCATCACAATGGGGGTGACAATGAAAAAGTCACGGGTGCGTTGCCACATCACCAACCAACCGAGGATTAAAAAAGGAACAGTATTGGCAATGAGATGGCCAAAACCGCCGTGTAAAAATGGTGCAAAAACAAGGCCGCGCAAACCGATAATGCTGTGGGGTAGAATGCCAAAGCGGTCAAGCTGGCCGCGGAATAAAACTTGATCGAGAATTTCGACAACCCAAAAAATGGCGACCATTCCCCCCAAGGTGATGCCTTGGAAAAAAAGTTCGCTCGTAATAGAACGGTCTTCTGGACGACTCATGATAGTTTGTTTGTAGGTCAAGTTACTTCTATCTTCACGGTAGCAAGTTCTCAAAAACGGCTACCTCTGAGATTGATGTCTTGAGCAATTGCTACAAAGAAGTTGACGTTTTTTCCAGACCCAGAAAACAGAATTGAGTAAAGGGAAAAATAGCGACAAATCTCAACAGTGACCGAAATCACAACTTCATGTTGAGGCAACTCCGAGACAGGGTGATACCAAAATGCTACCGTGATAGAGACCACCATTGATTAAGTTTTCGGTTGTCAATGGGGGTACCAGGGCTGAAGCAATGCCGCAATACACCGATTACAAGCCAGAAAGGGTTTCGCGATCGCGCCCGAAAATAAAAAGCGATCCCCAGACTGGTAAAACCCCAGAAACTGCTTACAATAGAAGTCATAAATCCTCAGACTGTCCTTGCGCGTACCCAAGGCAGGGCGCGAACAATCGGGTCTTTTGGTGCGAGATCAAGCAGCGGTCGCGGTTTCTAGCGAGATCGATCGCCACCCCCAGTACAGAACTATTTAACACATCAAAGCTTCACAACACCCATGTCTAGCGTTCAGGAATTATTCAAGGTGACCTTTTGGGGCGTAAGGGGCAGTATTCCCTGTCCCGGCGCGGAAACGGTACGTTACGGCGGTAATACCCCCTGCGTCGAAATGCAAGTTGGCGGCAAACGCCTCATTTTTGATGGTGGGACGGGATTGCGCGTTTTAGGCCAATCTTTGATGAGCCAACTGCCCGTCGAATGTCACGTTTTCTTCACCCATTCCCATTGGGATCATATTCAAGGCTTTCCCTTTTTTACCCCGGCTTTTGTTCCCGGTAACCGCTTTAATATTTACGGAGCCGTCGCCCCTAACGGTGCAACAATCAAGCAACGGCATCACGACCAAATGCTGCATCCGAACTTTCCGGTGCCGTTACAAGTGATGCAAGCGGATTTAAAGTTTTATAACATCGAACCCGGCAAAACGTTACACCTCGACTCGGTAGCGATAGATAGTGCCAAACTCAATCATCCAGGGGAAGCGGTGGGTTATCGAGTCAGTTGGCGGGGTCGGTCTGTGGCTTATGTGACTGATACCGAGCATTTTCCCGACCGCCTCGACCCCAATGTAGTGGGGTTGGCTCAGGATGCAGATGTTTTGATTATTGATGCGGCTTATACCGACGAGGAATACCATTCCCCTAAAACCAGTAAAGTCGGTTGGGGACATTCCACTTGGCAAGAAGCGGTCAAGGTAGCTAAAGCCGCCAAGGTCAAGAAGTTGGTGATTTTCCATCACGACCCCTTGCACAATGATGAATTTTTAGACCACATTGGCGAACAAGTCGCAGCCCAGTTTCCCAATTCAACCCTGGCCCAAGAAGGAAAATCCATTGTGCTGCTGCCCGAAGATGACAAACCCACCCAGAACGATTCTGAAACTGTGCCAGTTTCGGCCTAAAAGGATTAAAATTTTTTAAAGTTCTGTAACAAAGTATGAAGTGTGTGGGTTACATCAACACCAGAAACAGCGTTAACACCAACCGCGATCGCCTTGGGTAATTTTGACGGGGTACATCGCGGTCATCAACAAGTGCTTCAGCCGATTTTAGCGGCCAAGTCATCCCAAACGGTTTATACGACAGTGGTGAGTTTTAATCCTCATCCGAGGGAATATTTTACGAGACAACCGAAAGCCTTACTCACCCCCTTGGCCGAAAAAGCCGAACAGTTAGAAAAACAAAACATCGAGCAGTTAGTTTTATTGCCCTTTGACCGGGAATTGGCGGCTTTGAGTCCCCAAGCCTTTGTTGAAAAAATTTTAGTCCAACAACTCAACGCCCGACTCGTTAGTGTAGGGGCGGATTTTTGTTTTGGTCGCGATCGCGCCGGAACCGCCCAAGATTTACAACGAATCGCCGCAACCGCCGGAATCGAAGTGGCGATCGCGTCTTTGCAAACCAATGGGGGCGATCGCATTAGTAGTTCTGCCATTCGTCAAGCCTTGCTCGAATGCAACATCGAAACCGCGAATGGTTTACTCGGTCGCCCTTATACCCTCACCGGAATTGTCAAAGCCGGACAAAAACTCGGACGCACCATCGGCTTTCCCACGGCCAATTTAGACTTACCCGAACGCAAATTTTTACCGGGAAACGGGGTGTATAGTGTTTGGGTCAGTATCGAAGGAGAAGCGCGATCGAACCATTTAGGGGTAATGAACTTGGGTCGTCGTCCCACCGTCGAAAATCGAGACCGCCCCCTCCCCGAAATTCATCTCCTCGATTGGTCAGGCGATCTTTACGAACGCACCCTAACCGTCAAGTTAGAACGGTTTTTGCGCCCCGAACAAAAATTCAACTCTCTGAGTGACCTCAAAGCCCAAATCGCGCAAGATTGCCAAGCCGCCAAACAAATACTTAATTATGAAATGTAGCGATCGCCGTCTCGAAGTTGGAGTTAGAGGCTAAAATCGCCTAAGTCCTAGCCCATTCCTCCCCAACGACCCACCGAACATTTCCGCTAAAATCGCATGAACCAAAGCCTATCTACCCTGACTGAAAATCTCGCGCAAACCATTGTTGGTAAAGACGAAGCCATCCGCCTTGTCTTAGTAGCTCTGCTTAGTGGCGGTCACGCGCTTTTAGAGGACGTGCCAGGGGTCGGGAAAACCCTTTTAGCCAAATCCCTCGCTCGGTCGATTAACGGCAAGTTTGGGCGCATTCAGTGTACGCCAGACTTACTGCCGAGCGACATTACCGGGACAAATATTTGGAACCCCAGCAGTCGCGAATTTGAATTTCTGGCCGGGCCGGCGTTTAGTAATATCCTGCTGGCCGACGAAATCAACCGCGCCACCCCCCGCACCCAATCGGCACTTTTAGAGGTCATGGAGGAGCAGCAAGTCACCGTAGACGGCGTTTCGCGGCAAGTCCCCAAACCCTTTTTCGCGATCGCCACCCAAAACCCCATCGAATATCAAGGCACCTTTCCCCTCCCCGAAGCCCAGATGGATCGCTTTACCTTGGCCCTGAGTTTGGGATATCCTACCGAAGCCGAAGAAATCAAAATGCTGCAACGCCAGCAACATCACCCCGCCACCCACGACCTCAAGCCCTGCATCTCCCTAGAAGAAGTGGTCGCCCTGCAAAACGCCGCCTTGCAAGTCAAAGTAGAATTGCCGCTCCAACAATATATGCTGAACTTGGTACGAACTTCGCGACAAGACCCCGATATCACCCTCGGAGTCAGCCCCAGGGGAACCGCCGCCCTGCAACGGGCCACCCAAGCCCTCGCTTTCATTGAAGGTCGCGATTATGCCATCCCCGACGATGTAAAATATTTGGCACCTTATGTCCTGGCTCATCGTCTCATTCCCGCAGGCGGGCAACAAGCCAAGGCCATTGTCGAAAGGCTTTTGAGCGCAGTTCCTGTTGGTTAATGCAATTGTTGGATATTCATGTTTTCAAAGATTAGTGAGCGACCTCAATTCAAAGTCGCGATCGCCGTGTGGAGTACAATCGCGATTGTCTGTATTTGGGCAATCCTATTAGGAGGAAGTATGGCCAAGGTTATGGCGCAAACTCCTAATGTCACCACCACCGATCCAGTCCCCGAACAATATCAACTCGGCCAGAGTTTATATTTAGAACATTGTGCCTCTTGTCATATTGCCATTCCTCCGGCAGTATTCCCCACGGAAACCTGGCAAGAATTACTGGAAAATCGCCAGCAACATTATGGCGTAAGTCTTCCCCCAATTATCGGCCCGGAGTTGATTACCATGTGGAATTATCTGCAAGTTTTTTCTCGGTCTTTGGGGGACGAAGATTTTGGTATTCCCTTTCGCTTGGAAGGGTCTCGTTATTTCCAAGCCTTTCACCCTGATGTTGACTTTACCAATCCCATCTCTGTTGATAGTTGCGTCACCTGTCACCCGGCTTCTGCTCAATTCAACTTTCGCCAACTTGCGCCAGAATGGGAAGTCAGCCGCCCGTAAATGACCCTTGAAGGAGGAATCCGCCCTCATCCCCCCGTTTCCAGATGACCGAAAAGCACAAAAAAATGAACACCCTGCCAAAACCTGCTGTCAAAATTATCAAATATGCGATTTGGGTAGGCCCTGCCTTAATCGTGGCGGGGTTGGTTTCCGGTTGGGTCAGCAATACTTGGTCGGGAACCGCCCTAGGCTTGATTTTGGCGGGGGGGGCGATTGTGGTGGTGGGATTGTTGATTGTGGGCAGTCAGCCCGGCGGCTTTTTCGAGCAGAAATTTGCGGAAGTGGGGGCAAATGCCGCGATCGCGACGGTCAGTTTAATTGTTATCTTGGCATTATTGAACTTTTTAGCGGTTCGCAATCCCTTACGAGTGGATTTAACCGAAAATCAGCTTTTTACCTTATCACCTCAAACCCAAGCAATTCTGGCCGAGTTACCGCAACCCGTAAAAGTTCTGGTTTTTACGCCCCAAGAAAACCCCATTAATCGAGACTTTCTGGAAAACTATCGCCGTCAAAGCGATAACTTTGACTTTGAATTTATCGATCCGCAAATTGAAATTGGTTTAGCCACAGAATTTGGGGTGGGGAGTGAAAGCGAAGTCTATCTCCAGTATGGCGATCGCACCGCCAGAGTCCAAACCCTCCAAGATGGCACTACCCTGTCGGAATCCCGCTTAACCGGGGCTATTGAACAAATTTTGCGCGATCGCACCCCTCGCGTTTATGTTCTGCAAGGCCACGGAGAATTACCCCTGTCTGAAACGGAAGTGGGCTTATCTCTGGCCGTGATGACCCTCGAAAATAGCGGTTATGAAGTCGAACCCTTGAATCTTGCCCAACGGCAGAATATTCCGGTGGATGCCGATGCTATTTTGGTTTTGGGGCCTCAGCAAGAACTGTTCGAGGGAGAAATCGCAGCCCTCCAAGAATACTTGCAAGCCGGGGGCAGTTTGTTGCTGGCGATCGCCCCCCAAACCGATCCCGGCTTAGAGCCTATTCTAGAAGATTGGGGCATTCAGTTGGGCGATCGCCTGGTGATTGATGCTTCGGGGAATGGTAGCGTGATTGGTTTAGGCCCAGGGACTCCTGTGGTCAGCAGTTATGGCGTTCACCCGATTACCGCCGACTTTGGCGACCGGATGTCGGTGTATCCCCTCGCCCGTCCCATTGCCGTTGAACCCCTAGAAAATATCCAAGCAGCGCCTTTATTAATCACCAGCGAGCAAAGTTGGGCAGAAGCGGATTTAGAAGCCGAAAATCTAGAGTTTAATCCTGAAATCGACATTCCCGGCCCCCTCACCCTTGGTTTTGCCTTGAGTCAGCCCCTAGAATCAGAAAGGTCTGGGGATGAGACAGCATCCGGGGAAGATACCGAGGAGATAGATTCAGAAGATAGGGAAAATGGGGCGAAGACAGAAGATGACCCCCCAAGCGCCGAAGCCCGTTTAGTCGTCTTTGGTAATGCTAGTTTCGCCGAAAATGGCTGGTTCAATCGTCAACTCAATCGCGATGTTTTTCTCAACTCCGTGAAATGGTTAGCCAAAATTGATGAAGCCAACCTCTCGATTCAAGGCAGAGAACCCTCAGACCGCCGTTTAACCCTAACAGTCGGTCAAGCCGGGCTAATGGGTTGGTTAGCGATTTTAATCATTCCGGGTGCGGGTTTAACGGTTGCTGGGGTGATGTGGTGGCGCAGACGCTAACGCGATCGCGAATTTTTCTTTGGTTAGGGGAACTTTAAGATTGAGAAAAGGGCGTGCCGCTACGCGGATTCCTACGGGATCGCAGCAACTTTAAACCCCTTCTGCGCGTCTGAAATCTTCTAGAAGCTTGTTATTGCTCTGTCTTCGTATTTATTTTTTGTAATGCTAAAATCGACCCTCAAAGCCCTTTGGCAATCTCACCGTCGCTGGTTGTATGGTTTAATAGCCGGAATTACCGCCACCAGTTTAATCCTGATTACCCCGCAACCCGCCCCTGCCGTTCCTTGGTGGGAACTCTTGATTCGCGGCGCACAAATCCTGCAACTGTCGAATATGTCCGACCAACAAGAAGTCAACTTGGGAGGACAAATCAATCAACAACTGGCAAACCAACTTGCCCGTAATGGTACGCCCATTTCCAACCATCGAGCCGCCACAGCTTATATCAACCAAATTGGTCAGCGTCTCGTTCCCTACAGTTCTCGCCCGGATATTCCTTACACCTTCCAAGTTGTTGAAGATCGCAGCGTCAATGCTTTTGCGACTATGGGCGGCTTTGTCTACATTCATGCCGGGTTAATGTTTGAAGCGGATAACGAAGCAGAATTGGCCAGCGTCATCGCCCACGAAATCGCCCATATTGGCGGTCGTCATGCCGTCCAACAAATGCGCGAACGAGCCATTCAACAAGGTATTTTATCCGCCGCCGGACTCGATGAAAGCGCAGCAGTCCAAATTGGCGTACAACTCGCCCTCAGCTTACCCAACAGTCGCGAAGATGAGTTTGAAGCCGACAGCTTGGGCTTAAATACCTTACGTCAGTCGGGCTATGCCCCCCAAGCCATGGTTTCCTTTATGCGGAAACTGCAACGCGGCGGCGCACCTCCTCCTTTCTTGAGTTCTCACCCGGCGGTGGGCGATCGCGTCCAGTCTTTGGCCCGATCTATCCAAAGCAATCCCCCTTCTGCGAATGAAGTGAACGGCTTAGATAATCAGGCTTATAGCAATATTCTCAGCAGTTTCGCTCGTTAGTTGTTGGTTGTTGGTTGTTGGTTGTTGGTTATTGGTTGTTGGTTGTTGGTTGTTGGTTGTTGGTTGTTGGTTATGGCGTTGTTGCATAAATAAACCAGTTATATAGCAATTCCAAATAAAAACCAGCAGCCCCTCTCCCGTGGGAGAGGGGTTTGGGGTGAGGGCGGTTCAGGGAGAATACGATACCTTGATCGAGACTAATGACCAATGACCAAGGACAAATGACCAATGACCAATGACAAATGACCAATGACAAATGACCAATGACAAAAGACTACCGCAACGTTTCGACAGTAATCACTTGGGGCGGTGTAGCATCAGCAGGATAAAGGAAATCCACCTTCACCTGACGCTCGCTGCGGGGGGGAATGGTCAAAGTTAAGAGGGGGTCGCCTTTTTGACCGCGATGCTGAACCAAATGCACCGCCCGCGATCGCAAAACGCCCCGGTCATCGTAATAGCGCACATGAACAGTTCCCCGGAAGAACACCCGGTTGTCGGGGGGTTCGAGAAAATATAAGCGATCGCCATCTTCCCGTTTCAGGGGAGTTTGCATGGCGATCGCGACAGTTTTCGGGCGATCGCTATCGTTATAAAGGGGCATCGTCAGATAATACCGCACCCCATAATTGCCATTAGCCAAATAAGCCGTGTCGGGATAACGCACCAACATCGGCGCGCTTTGAATTTGCTGGGTTCCCAAGGTGCCATCGTCAAGGCTGCTAATCGGGTAGGAAAATGCCGCTCCGGGGCGCGGAATCGTCAGATGCTCGGTATTCTCCTCATCGGTAACTACGGCTTGCCATTGCGATCCTCTGGCGACTCCCGCCACGCGACCATAGACTAATTCGCTGATTTTAGCGCCGGGGGTCGTAGGGGCGCGATCGCGGGGTGTGGCTAAATAGCCCTGCACTAACAGGGTTTCCCATTCTAAAATTGTCGGCGCACGATGGGGAACCGGAGTGGGGGGAATTTCGGGTTCAATCTCAATGTCAAACTTGGCCCCTTCAACGTCTTCTGTGGTTTCAGGGTTTTTATTATCTTCTAAAATGGGTGCGTGTAAAGCCAAACTCGCCATATAAACCGGATTGTCGCTTTGGGCGCGAATTAAGGTCGATCGTGCATTGCCCAGGCGAATTGGCGCATTGAGCAACATCCGACTTTGACGAGGCGGAATCACGATCTGACGGGGAAATTGGGATTGATGTAGCCCGCGCAAAATATCATTGGCCAAACGCGACCCCGGCCCCGAATAAACCGTCCCGTCTTGGTTTTCGACCCACGGCGGTAAGTCAATAAAAGGCGCGTCCGGGTTGGTGACATAGCTCAACCCCTGAAGCACATAAACGGTCGTCGGTTGGGGGTTGGGGTTATAAACTAAAATGCCGTGGTAAATCGGTCGCCACTCTGCCTCTGTGCGTCCTCTGGCAATATGATGGGCAAAGATATCAAACCGCCCCTGCAAGGGTAAGTCGAGGTGAGCATTGGGGGCGGTCATGCCCCTAGAGGGAAAGGTCGAAACCAAAATTCCTTCGTTATACACCACTTCTGGACTATTACTGTTAAACACGGGAACGCGATCCAGTTGTCCGGGTAAGGCGCGGATTTCTTGGGTTTCGATAATGGTTTCTTGGGGTTGTTCCCAGTTGGGCCCGATCTCCGGGAGTGGCGTGTTTCTGTCCGGGGCCGTTGGAACCGTAATTTGAGTTTGAGGCGGTTGCAGTTGCGCCGTTGTCTCCGGGAGGGGTGTTGCAGGGCTAACTTGCGCGAGAGTCAAGAAGGATAAGAGGTGCAGCATGAAAAAGCGAACTAAATTTAACTCGACAAGGACGATCCCAAGGTGATTAGCTTAACCTATGATTAACGAAATGTTGTCTTTTGTAAATAAAAGTTGCGATTGATAAATTTAATCATTCTTTCTGTTATTACTCTGTGGGCAACAGCAATCGGGATGATTCTACGCTTGGTGTTTGAGGCTTAATTTAAGTTTCTGGAGAGTCATCAGTTGCCAATTGAGGAATTTTGGGAATAACCAACAACCAATGACAAAGGACAAAGGACAAAGGACAAATGACCAATAACAATGAGAATTTACGGAAATCGAGCCATTAAAACCTTACCCGGTCAAATGACTCGTCCCACGACGGGGAAGGTACGGGAGGCGCTGTTTAATATTTGGCAGCAGCGAGTGATAAATTGCCGTTGGTTGGATATTTGTGCCGGGAATGGGACAATGGGAGCAGAAGCGCTGTGTCGCGGGGCTGCTGAAGTGGTGGGGATTGAAAAGAATGGCCGGGCTTGTGGCATTATTCGCCAAAACTGGCAGCAGGTGGCCCAACCGCAGCAGGAATTTAAGGTGTTGCGGGGGGATGCGATCGCGCGATTGCAGAAGTTAGCCGGACAGTCGTTTGATTGTATCTACTTTGACCCCCCCTATCGAGGCGATCTGTATTATCCGGTTTTGAGCGCGATCGCGACCCTGGATTTATTGTCTCCCCACGGAGAAATCGCCGTCGAACACAATGCTTTGTTTAATAATAGTTTGGTGGCTGATTGGGTTTTAGGGCGACACAAGCAATACAGTAGTACCGAAATCAGCTTTTTTCAGCATCCAGACTCAAACTAAAACCCTCTCTACGGGTAAGCGCAAAGAGAGTTTTAGCCAGCTATGGGATAGGTGAATCGCGAGGAAAGCCGCGCAATTTAAATGCCTAGCTCGTTACCGCGCTTATATTGCAAATAAGCCGCGACAAATAAACCCGCCAGCGTAATCGGGATTAAACCTGCCACAATTCCGAGTAATAACGGTTCGATCATATCCGGTTCTCCTTGGATTCGGTCTTAAAAATAGTGTATTGATCGATCCTACTGCACAAAGGACGCAGACGGGGAGGTACAGTGGCGATCGCTTTGATGGGTTTTGCACTTAAGGTATCTTAATAAAATGAAACATTTTTCAAATAACTGTTACATTAATGACCGAAAGGGTTATATCAATTTTTTGGCGTAACCCCACTTTTACTTCTTATTGTTGTTTTCGATGCTCACGCGCTCGCTCTAAACTGTGGATGACCAACTTGTCCAACCTAAAGTTTTATTACGGCGACTCATTTTTGTCGCGATCGCCACGGTTCTTGCTGTTGCTGCGATTGCGATCGCAGTTCGGGCTTATCAGATGTCCGATCCCTATATTCAAGATGTCTTAGCCGTAGAAGGCGATCCGGTACGCGGCCAAGCAATTTTTGAGACCAATTGTGCAGGTTGTCATGGTAAGGCTGGATTAGGTCAGGTGGGCCCGAGTTTGAATCATGTCGCTAAACGCAAATCAGATTATAACCTGATTCACCAAGTTATTAGCGGTCAAACGCCGCCTATGCCCAAGTTTCAGCCCAAACCCGAAGATATGGCCGATTTGTTGCAGTATTTAAAGAAATTATAAAAATTAAAGCATTCTTCTCAGTCAGGGTGTATCCAAAACAATAGCTGGCGTAGGTCAGAAGCCGATGCGGGACTCGCTTGAGTCTGTATCGGCAATTGTTGTGGGTAAAATTAAATCCAAACTGTTGTCTAGTTAATTTATATAGATTAAGTTAAATTACTGAAAAACACATCTAAACCCATCAGAATAAGCGGTTAAATGCAGAGCCGAATCCTGAACTGATATTTTTTGTCAGCAAAATATTCACAGTAATTGACAAATCGAAGCCTTTATAGAAACTTCATCCAAAAACCCTAAAAATTGACGTTAACTTCACCTTAAAGGCGGAAATTGTTGTTATCAATGGAATAGAGCAAGAAAAAGTTTCAACACGCTGTTTAAGGATTTTATCTCTATGTTTATTCCTCACTTTTTCAAAGGACTATTTCGCACAACTGTAGCATTAGGAGCGATCGCGATCGCGGCTCCTCAAGCCAGTGCTGGTGTGCTGCACAACGGCTGGAACTACAGCATCGATGCCCTGAATGACGGTTCGGGGGGCTACGGCTACGAAATCGAAGGATTAGCCACCACAGAAACCGCAGACTCGATTTATTTTGCTCTGACTGGGGGTACACCTCTGACTGGGGTTTACAATGATCGCGCTCAGGACGACAACGTTGGCTGGGGCGATTTGTTCTTAAACTTCTCCGGGAACACAGCACGAAAAGCCACCAATCAAGGCGATATGTTCGGGATTCGCTTTGCGGGTACGAATGATTCTGGCGTGAACAAACTCGGTTTGTATAGCAACGTTAAAACTAAAAATGTTGCTGGAAAAAACGCCGGTTATAAAAATCTCAACCACTACTACACAGCCGAATCGGGTAAGTACGACCAGTACAACACGATGGGAACCGATTTAGCCACTAAAGAAGACGCTTACGCTTATCTGTACGGCCAAAATGTGGCGAACAATCCTACAGATAAAAATACCAAAACCCGCAACGTCATCAAAAAAGGCGACTTTTTAGGCGGTATTGATTTCCTTTCAGACAGTGAATTAGGGACTGCGGGTTTAGATTTTGGTAACTTTGGCGTGGGTAATGCCAACACCATTGGCTTCAAACTCAGCAAATCTTTATTCAACGATATCTTACCCGATGGTATTTCTCCCTTTATGGCTCATGTCTTCTTAGAATGTGCTAATGATGCCGTCGCGATCGCCTCTAGCGTAACCATTCCGGGAGAAAGTAAAGATGTTCCCGAACCCACCACATTACTCGGCTTGGGCTTATTTGGTTTAGTCGTTGCGGGTCAACGCCGTAAATCTGCCCTCAAAGCTTAAATTTGCCAGATTTCCGATTCTACTACTCGAAGGGTGCATCTTTTTGGCAATGCAGTTGATCGGGTCTGTTCTGCGTTAGCGTAGAGATGACCCAAAGAAATGTTAATCGTTGATAGTGTCATCTCGCTCATCTGTTTGGATTTATCGCTTACTGAGTATCAGCTTATTAACCCTCACTGCCGCTTGCGGTAACAACGCCGAGGGTTGGTTTGCCGCAGACCCCGAATTACAAGAAAGCCCGCCAGAAGTCACCATCTCACCTCAAGCTGAAACCCCTTCCCCAGAAGACGATTCGGCATCGGTAGAACTTCCGAGCAACTTTCCCGAACAACTCCCCCGTTACCCCAACGCCGATTTAGTCGAAAGCCAAATGACTTCGGCTGAAGCAGGTATGCAGACCCTTTGGGAAACGGCAGATTCTCGCGAAGCCGTTGAGGATTTTTATCGCGAAGCCTTTTCTTCCGAGGAGTGGGAATTTATTAATGCTCCTCGCACCGATACGGAAGTCGAACCGCGATCGCTCAGTTTAGTTGCCGTCCAAGACGATTTAGAAGTTATTGTAACCCTGCGTTCAGCAGATAATGACCCCACCGAGTTTAGTTTGCAATATAAGTGGGAAGATGCAACCGCCACCAATACCGACAACAGCGATACAACCGTTTCTCAAACCGCTTCTGGCTTGGAGGGTGTGAATGAACGAGTGGCCCAATATATTCAAGATTTGGCGGCGTTAGGGGTGTTTGAAGGGGATGTGACCTCAGATTTTCGTCCTAATGAAGCGGTAGAGCGAGGAGAGTTTGCTCGTTGGTTGGTCGAAGCGAATAATTCAATCTACGACAATAATCCCGGCAAACAAATTCGCTTGATTCCCAATGCGTCTCAACCTGCGTTTTCGGATGTGCCGCCAACTCATCCCGATTTTGCCGTGATTCAGGGTTTGGCCGAAGCGGGGATTATACCGTCTCAGTTGAGTGGGGATACTGCCGCAACGCGGTTTCGTCCTGATGCCCCTCTGACGCGAGAAACCCTGCTGTTGTGGAAAGTTCCCCTTGATATTCGTCAGGGCTTGCCCAATGCGTCTCTGGACACGATTCAGGAAACTTGGGGCTTTCAGGATACTAATAAAATCGATCCGAAGGTGTTGCGATCGCTTTTAGCCGATTACCAAAATGCCGACCAAGCCAATATTAAACGGGCGTTTGGCTTTACCCAATTATTTCAACCGAAAAAGCCGGTAACGCGAGCAGAAGCGGCGGCGGCGTTGTGGTATTTTGGCTACCAAGGGGAAGGGATTACAGCCGCAGAAGTAACACCAGAATAGGGATTACAGGGGCGCGATCGCGATTTGGTTGCGTCCGTCACTAAACAAAAAAATTAGCAAGACAATGGCTTGTCCCTTGGTTTAAAATTGCCATAGCCAACAAAATCGCGATTTTTAGACTGACGAAAGTTAACAACACATCCCCAATCACCGACTCAGTTGACTTGGGTCTCCTCAAAATCCTCCTCAAATTTTCCTTGTCACAATCCCTTATCTCAAACCATCGATAGAGAAGACAAAAACTTAGTTTTAATTTACGAAAACCCTATTGTTTTCGACGATAAGTAACTGGCTTTCGTTTAATCAAATTTATGTTACTGGTAAAATTAACAGAATTTAGATGTAGGTTTTAATCAATTTATAACCTTAGATAGAGACCCCAGGAAATCAAGCTATTTCCCAAAGGCAAGCTTGGTCATCTTCCGCTTTAAAATAACCCTACTTAAGAGGGATTTAGCCCCTTCTATAAAGTTGCTATTGTGACATAGAGCGCCCTAAAGAATGAATATCTAACGTATTTAGATATATTTCAACGGATTTGTTTGTTGAAGTTATCTGGCGTTTCACAATTGCAGTAATAAATATGGAATATATCATATATGGCTAATACAAAGAAAAATAGTATTTTCAACCTCCCTTTAAAACGCACCAAGATGACCGCGATCGCCCTCGCATTGGGCTTGTTTGCCCTTCCTGCTTGTACGACTCCTGAAGAAGAAGTTTCTAGTTCCCTAGAAGAAGAACAAAACGTTACCACCGAAGAAATTGACGACAACTTAACCGAAAATCTCGGTGAAACCGTTACAATTCGCGGTGAAGTCGCAGAATTAATTGGAGATGCGTCCTTCTTGATGGATGACAACCAACTGGTCGGTGGTGAAGAAATCCTTATTTTTAACGCTTCCGGTATGGGTTTAGCATTACCCGAAGGAGAAGGAACGCAAGTTCAAGTCACCGGGGAATTGCAAGAATTAATCGTTGCTGACCTAGAAACAGAATACGGTCTTGACCTCGACCCCGAACTTTATGCCGATTACGAAGACCGTGCCGTGGTTGTCGCTGAATCCATCGCCTTATCTCCCGATCCGGGCGAATTAGCCGAAGACCCCAGTGTATATTACGGTCAACGCATCGCCGTTGAAGGGGAAGTTGAGGACATTATCGATGTCGCCACCTTCACCCTCGACGAAGAAGAACTCTTTGGCGGTGAAGATGTCTTAGTTTTGGCTGACGGCTTTAGTCCTGAATTGGATGATGGTGAAGTCGTAACGGTCACCGGAACTTTGCGTCCTTATGTCCAAGCAGAATTTGAACGAGAATATGATTTAACTTGGGACTTAGACTTGCAAGAACAAATCGAAGCGGAATACGAAAACAGACCTGTCTTTGTCGCAGATGGCGTTTATCCTTCTGCTGAAAGATAATCTTTTCCCCTCAAAGGAAGTTATCAATCCGGTTTCTGCGAGAAACCGGATTTTTTTTAGCGGATGGTGAGTCGATAGCGACCTCTGCCCGTGCGATCGTAAGCATTGACAATGGCACGATATACTCCGGCGCGGGGTAAAGTTAACTGCAACTGGGAATTAGTATTGGCGGCGCTTACATCGTCATTTTCACCAATTTTACGCCCTCTTTCGTCCACTAAAATTAAATAGGTATCAAAATCAGGACTTTGTAGTGTTAAAGTCACCGTTTGTCCCGCTTGTCCTTCAAACAGATACTCCTCGTAAAGACTGCCATCGGCTTGCATAATTTGCGCCCCCGGCCCGAGAACCCCTTGTTGTTGGAGTAAGACACCCCCAGAAGGAGTAGAGCGACGGACTTGATTAGAATTAGAAGAAGACCGCGCCAACAAACTATACGCCCCAGATTCGCCGCCGCCGTAAGAATTGGCAATAATGAGGTAAGACCCATCTCTCGGTAAAACCGCCTGAATCCGGGCGTTGTAGCTACCGCCACTGTCGTCATCTTGGCCGATTTCCTCGCCATCGGGGCCAATCAAAATTAAGTAAGGATCGAGGCCGCGGCCATTCATTTGGATATCGACTCGCATTCCTGCCCGACCTTCAAAGGAATAAGCATCAAAAAAGCTATTATCTGCGGTCAATATATTATCCCCCCGGCTTAACGTACCGCGAATGGGGTCGCCGTTGAGGGTAATGGGCTGAGGCGGTTGTTCGGTTCGGCCTGGGGGTCGGCGCAGTTGACTGCTAGAGGCGGCACGGTTTTCGCGGACTGCAACGATAAAGGGCTGTACTTGCTCGATAGAAATAGCAAAACCAATGCCAATATTACCCGCCCCTGCACCCCGCGTAAAGATGGCGGTATTTACGCCGATGAGTTCCCCTTGAGAGTTGAGGAGGGGGCCCCCAGAGTTACCGGGGTTGATGGCTGCATCGGTTTGAATCAAACCTTTTTCTGCGTCGAGACGGCTGACAATTCCGGTGGTGAATGTGCCTTGAAACTGACCGAAGGGATTGCCAATGGCAAATGCTCTTTGGCCGACTTGTACGGAGTTGGGGGGAGCAAAGCGAACGGTGGGTAGGTTCTGCGCCCCCCGTAAGCGAATCATGGCTAAATCTAAGCCGCTTTGGGCAAAACCAATCACATCTCCGCGTAAGCGGCGGCCATCGGCTAAGATGACGGTGACGGTGTTGCTGCCTTCGACGACATGGGCATTGGTTAAGACCAAGCCATCCGGGGTGATAATACTGCCACTGCCGCTTGTGTTGGCGGTTTCGATGGAAACCACTGCCGGACTCGCAATTTCATAAACGCGAATATTGGTTCGTTCTTCTTGGTTTTGGGCTTGCGCGGCCATCGGGGAAGTGGGGATTTCTGGGGCTAGTATCCCTGTTCCTAGATTAAGACCTAAAGACGCGATCGCGACAAGACCCACTCGATTCGCCCAATGGATCATCTTTTCTTATACCTCACTGGTTATTTCAGTTATCGCCTCATCAGTTATCAGTAACTACCAAGTTTTAGGTCGGCAGCTTGAAATTAAATCAATTTTGCCTGATTTCAGTTTTTTGGGGCTGCATAGAGATTTTACTCTGTATTCCTCCCTTCTGACTTTGGGGGTTGATATCCGTAACATCATAAGTCGCGTTCGATGATGGCAATGTTCCATTGACCGAGTTGGGTAGTTTGAAACGCCACAAAACGACCATCCCCGCTTATGGTGGGTTGACGTACTGTACCGCGTACATTGCCTGTCAGCAGTTGCGATCGCGCCGTTACCCGGTCATATACTAGGATATCGGTTTTCCCGCGTTCGGTAGAGACATAAGCCAGGTAACGCCCATCTGCACTTAAAGCGGGTTGGTCTTGAGCGGAATCCCGGCGATTAAGATTAGGAAGGGCGATTAGTTGACGCTGCTGTAGATCGTAGAGGAAAATATCTCGATGGTTGTTGCGATCGGATGCAAAGGCGAGATAACGCCCGTCACTGCTGTATGCGGGGGCTTCATCGGCAACATTACTGTTGAGTCCTCCGGTGGGAATTTCGGGACGGACAAACGCCCCACAACCGCTTAGTAATATTAAAATTATCCCTAGTTTTAAAAAGCCCTTAAGCCGCATCATTTTCTTGAGGCTTTTCAAAGACTAAAAAGTGTTGTTGCGGTAGAAACTCTTGTGTCGCTTGCCATTTTAAACCCACTTTTGCCATTTCTTTTTTGACTTGTTCTTCGGTCATTTTATGCAGGGTTTTAATGGGAACGAAGGGATTTTCGCGGCGATATTCAATTAAAACTACTCGTCCCCCCGGTTTCAAGGCGGATTTAAGATTTTGCATCATTTCATAAGGATATTCAAATTCGTGATAGGCATCCACCATGAGGGCAACATCAACGCTATTTTCGGGTAAGTTGGGATTTTTAACGGTGCTTAAAATCGGTTCAATGTTGTTAATATTTTCTTGCTCAATCACAAAGTTTAAGGCTTCAATAGATTGGGGTTGAATATCAACGGCAAAGACTTTCCCTGCGGGAATTTGGGGGGCAATGCGAAAGGTAAAATAACCGCTTCCTGCACCAATATCGGCCACGGTATCTGTTGATTTTAGATCGAGAGCCGCGATCGCGTCACGGGGATTTTCTTGGGTTGTACGTTCGGGACGTTCTAACCACCGATAACCTTCATGTCCCATGACTTTTGCTATTTCTCGTCCGAGATATACTTTACCAATACCATCGGGACGATGTAGCAATTTGGTTTGATAAATTGGTGTTGTGGTGGTTGCTGCGATAGCAGGGGCAGGATTGAGGAGTAGAACAAGAGTCAATAATGTTGTTATCAATAAACCGATTTTTTTCATAAATGGAAGTTAATAAAATAGCAGTCCGTTACGTTTATATAGTATTTTCATGGGAGAGGTAAACTCGCCTCTATGTTTTTCTCTTAATAGCATATTTATTATAAAATCGACGCGGAGCCTCGTTTGGTGCGTCCCTTGGTGGAACCAAGGAACGAGATTAGGAATCCCGGTTTTTTAGAAAAACCGGGGTTGTGATCCCAATAACCAATAACTAGAATTAAGTGGTAGATTGGGGCGCATAAAAGCGGACAAATTGGCTTCTGAGGTCAAACCGAGACAAGAAAGATTTTGGAGGCGTTTCTTCAGTTTGAGTTGTATCGTCATCAGCCAGGATTAACATTGAATCGGACTGACGTATAACAACTGTACCGATTTGGAGTGCATTGCGCCATTGTCGTCCCATTTTCCAGGTCATAAATTTAGACCCATCCCAGCGCGGATTGGCAGGATATCCGGCAAATCCCGAGCGCAAAGCAGGAAGATGATAATCGCGAATATCTGTATCAACTTTGATATTTTCAGACAGTTGAACCACGCGAGAGGAATGAGTTACACCCATTTTGAACATCTGCTTCACCTCCTGTTGATTTTTAGTTTGTATTCGGTTTTGATGCTAGTTTGGAGCAAAATAGCAATAAATTAGTCTAGATCGGTGTTGATAGTGTTGCTATTTTGTCGTTTTGCTCGGCATCAATGAGATTATTGGGTTGAGCGTTGAGTTTTGATGCTTGCTTGACTCTCATTGTAAAGCAATATTAACACGTTATTCAGCGTTGTTGTGTGTAGATTTTATGAAGTTTTCGGCTATTTTATATTTATTCGCGAGTGCGATCGCGCTCAATCTCTTACAATCTCCGGCGATCGCCACTAGACTTGCTCAAACGCCCGCAACCGAAAATGCGGCAGTCTGTGAAGCCGATCTTAAAGAGGCGATCGCGTCGATTCAAAACCAAACCCCGCGATCGCGCTGGGGGATTTTAGTGCAACCTATCGATGCAGAAACACCCCTTTATGGAGAAAATGCAGAAGCTTATTTTACCCCCGCATCAAACGTTAAACTCCTGACCACTGCGGCGGTTTTACAGCACTTCGGCCCGGATTATCGCATCCAAACACGCATCTATGCAAGTGGCTCGTCCCCTATTTTATCTCGTTTGCACATTGCGGGTCGTGGCGATCCCAGTTTAACCAACGAACACCTAATCGCGATCGCCCAACAACTGCAAAGCCAAGGAATCACAACCATCGAAGAATTAGTCATCGAAGACAGCCATTTTCCCGATTTTGGCATTAACGGGACTTGGGAATATGACGATATTCATTACTTTTACGGCGCTGCGGTCAATAGTTTAATTCTCAATCGCAATCACTTTGATTTAGTTTTAGAACCGCAACAACTCGACGAACCCGTTAAACTCACTTGGAATGATGATATCGGGTTTCAGCAATGGCAAATTGAAAATAACGCGATCGCTGCTGCTGCGAATACCCCCTACAGCGTTACCATTCGTGGACGACTCGGACAACCGCAACTATACATCCGAGGGGAATTAAGCCAGAATATAGAATCAGATTTGTGGGGCATTGCTTATCGCGACCCTACCGCCTATGCTCGCGATCGCATCAATCAGATTTTAACCGACACCGGGATTGAGGTCGAACAAACTCGCATCCTCACCACGCCACAACTCCCCGACACCACTGCCCAACCCCTACATATTACGTCTCCGTCTTTGGCAATTTTAATTCAAAATACCAACCAACCGAGCGATAATCTTTATGCTGAAGCCTTGTTATACAAACTCGGTGTGGCCTTTGATTTTCCCACCACCCTTGACAAGAGTTTGCAGGCATTACAACAAACCCTAACAGAACTGGGGGTCAATCCTGACAGTTATTCTCTCCAAGACGGATCGGGCTTGTCTCGTCATAATCTAGTCAGTCCTGAAGCCCTCGTTCAAACCTTGATCGCCATGGCGCGATCGCCCTATGCCGCCGAATATCGCGATTCTCTGCCCATTGCGGGAACCAGTGGTACATTACGCCGTCGCTTTCTCGATACCCCCCTAGAAGGTCAATTACGGGCGAAAACGGGTACATTAACCGGAGTCTCTACCCTCTCAGGTTATCTAGAAACTGCCGCTTACGGTAGGGTTGCGTTTAGCATTATGCTCAATCATGGCACCGTTCCAATTTCCGTACAGCGTCAAGCGATCGACGAGATCGTGTTGTTACTGAGTCGGGTACAACCTTGTTAATTATTTGACCAACAACCAACAACCAACAACAAATTACTATCAATTCTGCATCGCGGATTGTTCTAAGACTGGGGTATCGAATTGGGGAACCTTAACAGAATGCCAGTCCGGGTGCGTCCAATCTTGAGATCGGAGGGAGTAGATATCTGCAAATTTAGATTCAAGTTGAAGTTTTTGGGTTTCGTCAGTGGTTTCGAGTAGCAATTTTTCGAGGAGATCGAGGACGTAACTCTGCCATTTTTGGGCTTGGGCGCGATCTCCGATCAGATGATAGGCGGTTTGCAAGTCTTGGAGAATTTCGAGGTAGAGCGATCGCAACGGGGGCTGTTCTTGGATCAATCGTCCGGCTTTATGGTAACAATCGATGGCGTTGAAATAAGAGTGGCTGTTGTGTTGTTGTTGCCCTTGACGAGAGTAGGCTTTGCCTTGGTAATGGTACAGATGGGCGCAAGCTTCGGGGTAATCGGGGGTGGTATCAGACAGTTCGTTTAAGCCTTGTTGCCAAGTTTGTAGCGCCATGACTTCGTTGTAACCGGCAATGAGCGGACAACCCCAATTAATCCAGGCTTGCCAAAAATCAGGCTTGAGTTCGAGGGTGCGACGGAAGTCCGCGATCGCGCTGTTGTACTGACCGAGGTAATGATGAATAATACCGCGACTGTTGTACGCCAAAATATAATGAGGATTGAGATTCAAGGCTTCATCATAATCAGCGAGGGCGCGATTGTATTGATTTTGTTGAGCGTAAACACGCCCCCGGCAATAATAAGTTTGATATAAGTTGGGATTGAGTGCTAAGGCTTGAGTATAATCGGCGATCGCTTGTTCGTCCTGGTTAAGTGTGACGTAGATGTTGGCGCGATTATGATAAGCGTCAGGATTGTGCGGTTCGTGATTGAGGGCTTGGCTAAAGTCAGCGATCGCGTTTTGGTGTTGACTGAGGGAGGCATGAATACGCCCCCGACCATTGTAAGCAAAATAACATTGAGGATTAATTTTTAAAGCTTGGGTGTAATCGGCGATCGCCCACAACGCATGACCCAAACGAGCCAGCACCCCTGCACGACCGTTATAAGCGAGGTAAAAATCGGGTTTTGCGTCGATGGCTTGGGTATAGTCGGCGAGGGCGGCTTGTAAATGATTGAGATCGGCGTAGACATTGCCGCGATTGTTGTAAGCGAGGTGGAAGTCGGGTTTTTGTTGAATGGCTTGGGTGAAGTCCGCGATCGCTTCGTCGTAACGTCCGAGATAGTACAAAGCCGAACCGCGACCATTGTAAGCGATAGGACAACGGGGAGAGGATGCGATCGCTTCTCCCCACAGGGCGATCGCCCCAGATAACTCCCCGGCTTGATATTGTTGCGCTGCTTGGTTTAACAACGAAGATACACCATCCTCTTGTGAACTTCTCGGCGCAACTGCCGCTAAACTTTCGTGAATTGTGGAATTGCTGTGATATTGCGATGCGGGAATCCGAGCCGCGATTGATTCAATCTTGAGGGACATGGCCGGAGTAGGGGGTGTGGGTTCGGGCCGTCGTTCTTGTTGACTTAATTCGCGAGCTACTACACTCAAGGTTCCCCAATTTTTTGTGCCAATTTCTTGTAACCCAAGACATAGTTTCTGGGTTTTTCCTTGGGACGGCTTCTGGCTACGACTGTAACGACGCAACCACATTAAAAACCAAGGATCATCTTGATATCGATCGAGCTTACAAAAGAATTCTTGTGTCGTTGGGGATATCTCTAATTCTGTTAATAATTCCCAAAATAATGATTCATAGTCTTCATCAGCAAGCGGCATCATTTCAGCAGTATCAGGATTTGAAGGCAGGGGATCGAACCAGTACTGCCAAAGCTGGTGAAAGCAGCTTTTCAAGTTACGAAGTATCATCATACTGTTAAAAAGGGAGATTATGAGCGTTCTACTTTTTTCTTCCAGAGATAAACGGCACGATCCGGTTTATCAGAGTGCTGTAGTGCTACACTTTCGGAGGACGCGGTTCGCGAAAAACCAAGATTTTCGCGGGTTTGAGGCTGTTCAGTTTTAATTGAATACCACTGTATAAGATAACAAAAATTTACATTTTTTTCCCGTCAAAGAACTACCCAAAAATACTTCTTTGAGCCTTTAATTTTCTCTGAAAAAATAAAAACAGACCAGAGAATATACTGACTCAATACGGGAAACATCAGGAAACTTAAGGAGGACGAATATCTTTCATAGATGCAATAACGCTATAGTCTGTAGTGGTTTATAGCGGCTGATTTATTGTTAACAAAAACAGATCGATATGACCTTTCACATTGGCAACCAAACTATTAGTTTTAAAAGAATTTGGAAAAATGAAAGAACTATATTGAACTTTTGAGTAGATGATCATTATTAAGCTTTGAAATCGCAATAATACTAAAAAACTTAGCCTTTACATAACTTAAACGGCATTTAAAAAAAATGTCAAGCTGTTTTTTGATTCGCTCATTCTAGGATTTCAAAGCTTGATGTTACTTTTTTATCTGGTTTAACTTAAGTAGTTTGATGAAGGCTTAGTCTGTTGAGATTGATTTTGGCTAAGTCCGATCGAGCTTACTCTTATAGTTTCGACGAAGTACCCTTTTACTTTTTTTCTTTGAGAACAAAATAATTATCCGTGAAAATACGGAGATAGACGATCGGAAAAATTTTTTTTGAAGGCTAAAAATATGAAGCTTAGATGAATATATAGTAGTTACCTTTATTGACTCTTTACAGAGTTAATCGTAACTTAATCAACTTCATCATTACTTTAAAAAAAATACGAAACCTCCAGTACAGAAGGGTTTGTCCAGCAAGATTTATTTTTTCGACCCGATGAGTTCCCCAGCTTATTATTCTTTTTTTAGAGAAAAATAAAAACTAAAGACCCGGCATTGAGTGACTTGTTTTCGTGGCTTCCTCATCAGATGTTGTTATTCCTAAAAAACCCGAACAGCCTGGCACTTATTCCTAAAATGGCTTGAGGGTATTCGGGTCTTGACTCAGTATCAGATAAAAAGCAACCTCTGTTCACAAATATGAGTATCGCCGCCGCGATCGCGCTTTTTTAGGAAGCTTCTGGCTTAAACGTAATGGGGCGTTTGCGGTATTCAGGTGGCTCGACATGAATTAAGATGCGGGCGGGATGATAACGTTGTTTGAGGGCATCTTCAACGGCTTCTGTAATGGTGTGGGCGGTTTCAACCTTATCGGCATCCACCACCAAGTGCATTTCGATGAAGATTTGTCGCCCGATTAAGCCTCTAGAGGCGATTTCGTGACAATTAATTACGCCTGGGACTGCCATGACAATCTGATGAATGGCCTCAGGGGCGATCGCCATTTCATCAATTAGCCAAGGTACATTATCTTGGAGGACTTCCCAACCACTGCGAAAGACGAGCAAGGCAACGGGAAAGGCAAAAACCGTATCGAGCCATTGTAACTGAGGAAAGCCCCACAGTCGCCCTTGCCAAATGCCAACTAAGCCGATCAAGACTGTAATAGTCACCCACACATCACTCATGGTATGTTTGGCATCTGCTAATAAAATCGGACTGTTGAGGCTGTTCCCCACACGCCTTTCGTAGAGGGCAATGAAGATATTAACACCCAGGACGACGAGTAGAATGGCTAATTCCGGGGCAGCAATGGTGACGGGAATCGCCTCGCTAAAAATACGACCGATCGCACTTTGCAAGATTTCAAAGCAAGCAATCCCTAAAAATGCGGCGATTCCCAAAGCACCGAGGGCTTCAAATTTTTGGTGGCCGTAGGGATGTTCGCGGTCGGGATGGGGGGAGGAAAAACGGTTCGCGACCAATCCTAAAATATTATTGGCGCTATCGGTGACGCTGTGGAGGGCATCAGCTTGCAAGCTTAACGAGCCGGTGAGCCAGCCGACAACGGCCTTTAAGCTCAAGACCAACAGATTGAGGAGTAAAGTCACAACCAAAACTTGGCGGACTTTGGCGCGATAGTTTTTTGTCATTCCTTTTTGTCCTCATAACCGCGATCGCCTTTTAAATTTTATACCCGTTCGCTTTTGGGGGTCTGGAGCAATCGCCAACTCCTCCGACTGACCTAAAAACGGGTAAATTAGGGTGCGATCGCCCCCCAGATAACCCTACACTGATTACAGAAAATATTTGTTACAGTGAAAACGAGTTAATATTTTGCAATAATTCTATAGAACATTTGTTGATTTCTTTTGGCTATCGCCCTCCTTGGCAGGCTTTCTCTCGCACCATTTTATTTGCTGAGATTCGATATGGTATTTGATACAGCCCAAGCACTTACAGCCCGCCTTCCCTTTACCCAAGATTCTGACGCGATCGCTCGGGTTTGGGATCGTTTACACGAACATAGTTGTCCTCATCATTACAATTTTCATTTACACACCCTTTGCTCGGATGGTCAGTTACACCCGGTTAGTTTGATGCAGCAAGCGGTGGATTTAGGTTTGCAGGGTTTAGCCATCACCGATCACCACACGGTTGAAGGTTTCGCGATCGCTCAAGATTGGCTCGCACAAACACAGCAACAAAACCCCGAATTCGCCTTGCCGCAATTGTGGACAGGCGTTGAGATTACTGCCCGTTTACTGGATGTGAGTGTTCATATCTTGGGCTATGCTTTCAATCCTAACCAAGTGGCGATCGCGTCTTACTTGCAAGGAGTCGCCCCCGAAGGCTCGGCGGCCAAGGCCGATCGCGTCATTGATGCGATTCACCAGGGCGGCGGATTCGCCGTATTAGCTCACCCCGAACGCTATCGCCGTCCCGGTAAAAAGCTGATTCGCGCCGCAGTAGCCCTGGGCATTGATGGGGTCGAAACCTATTATGCTTATCGCAAAACCCGCCCCTGGCGCTCCACTCCCGGCACCACCGAAGCTGTCGCCGAACTCGCCCGCCAATACAATTTGTATCAAACTTGCGGCACCGATAGCCACGGTTTAGATATTTCAGTACGGTTGTAAAAACGAATTAATCTCAACGATTGATTTAAGGCTTGTGGGAGTAAGGTGTCTAACCTTATCTCCGCAAGTTTCCTAATATTATGACTTCACGCCTATTTTTCTAGGTGTTTCAGCCCAAGCACAGCTACAAAAGTTGAGGGTTTAAACTCAATTAGAAAGCCATCTGGTGTATTGAGGAGAAAGTACACTGATAAACGGACTAGGAGACTTGAAACCATAAGTATCTCTCTGAAAAGTAGAGATAAATAAGCGTTCTTTAGCTCTGGTTATGGCTACATAAAATAAACGTTTTTCTTCTTCCTCCTTATTGTCTCGAACGCTAAAGTAAGATGGAAATTCATTTTGTGATATTCCCGCGAGAAAAACCGTATCAAACTCTAGACCCTTAGCTTGGTGAACCGTAATCACCAAAACTTGATTATTATCTTTAGACACTTGGTCGAGATTTTTGGCCAAAGCGATATATTCAATAATGCTTCGTAATGCTGTATCAGGATGTAAATCTAAATCATCTTTTTGTTGAAAGATACTTACTAAATTTTTAATATTTTGTAAGCGTTGCGGTTCTTTATTTTGATAATAGTCATATAAACCCGACCCAACTAAAATCTTTCCGAGTAAATTAGCAGGTCGATTTTTTTGGCTTGCGTCTCTCCAAGTTTCAATTTGTGTGGCTAAATCTTCAAAATTATCGCCATATCGATACACTAAGGCTTGACGATAATCGCTACGATGCTGAATTTTAGGAATTAAATATTGTAATAACTCAACTGTTGTCTGAGCATCTTCGAGAGCATGATGGCTGGGATATTGAGTTAAGTGGAGTTGTTCGGCTAATCTTTCCAGTCGGTAGCTATCAGCTTCAATAAATCTCTTAGCTAAATTCCAAGTATCAGCCCATTGAAACTTCGGTGTACTTAAGCCGACTTTTTGAGCATGAGCAACCAGCATTTTGATGTCAAAACCCACATTATGTCCGACTAAAAAAGCATCATTTACGAACTCCAAAAAGTCTTGTAAAACTTGTTTTGCAGGTTTCCCATGAACGGCTAAGAACTGGTCACTATAACCATGAACTTGCTCGGACGTTCCGACAGGAACAGTATTAGTAATATAAGCTTTAAATTCTGCTTTGATTTCTCCTCTAATTAATTTAACCGCAGCAACTTCAATAATTTCATCTTCACTGGCTGAAAAACCCGTTGTTTCTACATCAAAGACAACAATAGTTCCGGTTGTATAAGCATTGAGTAAATCCCGAAAAGGATCGCCATCTACAAAAGTTTGAGGTGAAGCCATATCCGTAAGGCGAAAACCACAAGATTCTCCTTCATTGATTATATTTTTAATCGTTACCTCACCAATACCCCGGCTAGGGCGCAGTAACATTCGTCGCATTGAACCCGTATCAAAAGGATTGATAACCAAGCGTAGATAAGCCAAAGCATCTTTGATTTCTTGCCGCATAAAAAACTGATGCTGCTCGATATTGATACAGGGAACATTTAGTTTTTCTAATCCCTGAGTAATTACATTTACTCTTTTATGATTGCGAGTCAAGACAGCAACGCGATTATAAGCAAAATTAGAATTATTGTCAGCAAGTTTTTTAATTTGTTCGCCAATCCATTGGGCTTCTTCTCGTTCTGTCTTAGCATTATAAATCCCAATAGGTTCTCCTAGTTTGCAGCTAGGTGCGGGTTTAATTTGGGTGTATCTGTGTTCAAACGAATCGGCAAAAGCTGAAGCCGCATTTAGTAATGTTTGGGTCGCACGATAATTTAACTTTAAGGAATAATTTATTGGCTGAAAGTCTTGTTTAAACTGATTAATGACTTTATCTGGTTCAGAACCCCGCCATTCATAGATAGTTTGATCTAAATCGCCAATCATACTGAGGTTACCTGTTTGCGAAGCTAAATAGCGCACAATTTCATATTCTGAGAGATGAGTATCTTGAACTTCATCGACTTGGAGGAAGTCAAAACGCTCTTGCCATCGCTGCTGAATCTCAGGATAAGAATGCAACATTGAGCGGGTATAAAATATTAAGTCAGCAAAGTCTAAACTATGACGTTCTTGGAGAGTTGCTTGATATTCACTGGCTAACTGAGCTTTGTGTTTTCCTAAAGAAGCAAAGAGTTCTTCTAGGGAATAATCAGGAGATAATTGAAAGGAACGAGCTTTATTTTTACACTCGGCTAAATGAAAGAAAATATCTCGCGCATCTTTATCTTGAGATATATTAAATATTTCTTTTATTAGTCCTATACAATCGCTATCGTCATAAACCATAAAATCGGCAGGTAAGCCAATATGACGAGCTTCAATTCGCAGCATCGAGGTACACAAACCATGAAAGGTTTTGATGGTAATCTCGCGAAAATCTTGAGGACAAGTTTGTGCTAATCGTTCGCTCATTTCTTTAGCAGCACGATTGGTAAAAGTTAAACACAAAACTTTTGAAGCTGGAATACCACATCGGAGAGCATTCACAACTCTTTCTGATAAAACTCGCGTTTTACCTGTTCCTACGGGTGCAAGTACTAAAACTGCACCTTCAATATGATTAATAATTTGTTGCTGTTGGGGGTTGAGAGGATGAGACGATATTGCAGTTTCCATGAAGTTAAAATTTATAATGATGAGTAACCAGTTTTACCTTTAGAATGAGAGACTTTTCCAGTGGGATAGTATTGTCGTACTCTGGCTGGTTCGACTTGCTTAAAGATTTGATGGACTTTTCCTTCTGCTGCCAGTTTCACGCTATCTTTAATCAAATAATCTTGTTTTTCTTCACTTGATAATTCCAGATTATCCAGCAATATCTTGTCATATATTCCTAAAATTAAGATGTAGTTTTTCTTGAGACGACGAAAGGGAGGGGGATTACTGTTTAACGCT
Organism: filamentous cyanobacterium ESFC-1; assembly: GCA_000380225.1. Lineage (GTDB taxonomy): Bacteria > Cyanobacteriota > Cyanobacteriia > Cyanobacteriales > Spirulinaceae > Jaaginema. Next base: position 4,122,254 of record KB904821.1, on the reverse strand, counting down.
TTGACAATATTGTGGAGGTGGTGTGGTTGCACAAAAGATTTAGCGCGATCGCCTAAATAAAGCCAAGTTTCTGTTGCTTTTAGTTTTTCAATCTCAGACTTTCCTTCTGTGGATACGTTGAAAATAAGTTGCCATTTCTCTACATCAATAGTAGGAAGAAATCTAAAAGCTTCTATAACTACAGCGCGAATATAGTCGCTAGTTTCCTGATTATCATTTTCGTGGCATTTCCACAGCCTATTAATAGCTTCTGTATGTCCTTGAAATGCCAAACCTACAATAACATCGAGTAAATTGCGGATAACAAATAGGTCGGGATCGCAAATTAAGTCAACCAGTTCTTCCCAAATATCATCAAATCCTAAAAGTAGAAGTTTATTGACACTCCAGCGAATAGAACTTTCTGAGTTTTTACGTTTAACCTTTAATTCTCGTTGTTGAGCTTCATTAAGAGAAGTATTAATTGTTGATAGCTTTTTAAAGTCTTCTACACTTTGTTTAAATAATTCGACTATATCTTGTTTAAGTTTTTGGGTATCATCTAGCCAGGTAGTATTTAGAGATTGAAAATCGTTTGACCAATTTGAAATTGCAACAAAACCATCGGTTTCTGGAAAAATAGGTAAAGCTTTTTCTTGGCTTTTATTATGATTTTGCTTGGACAAGTATTTATATATCTTGCGACTTAATCGGTCTTCAGTAATGAAAATTCCTAAGCTATACAAACACTGTTGATAAATTTTTATATTTTTCCACCACAGCTTTTCATCACGATTTTTATTAGCGAACTCGAATTGAGTCCGATAATCATAGTTCATTCTCCAAAGAGAAGAAAGGGTAAAGTTAAACCTTTTATTGAGTTTATCAAGATTCTCATTTGATTCCGTTGTCAATAAAAATTCATTGATATCAGTGTAAGATTCAGTTTTAGTTTGGTTCAGTTCAAGTTCAATTAGCGCAAGCTGCTTACTTAAATCTTTTGTGATTTCTTCTAAATATATTTTATTACGAATCACGATAATTATATCGTCAACATATACATAAAAATCTACAATATCTTTCCACTTTTTGTGGCTTTTAAAATAATATTTAATTGGTTGTAGATACAAATTTGCATAAAAACCAGAAGTAATTGTTCCTTGGTTTAAACCTTTACCTTTTTCATGTCCATCCAAATCTTGCTTAAGGGTTACGTTTAGTAACCATTGAAGTCTTGGACTCTTCACTTTACATTCTCTTTGAGTGATCTCAATAACTTGTTTTTGAATAATCTTAAAATAGTAGAGTTGAACATCAGTTTTTAGGACAGCACCATCAGGGTAACTTTCAGCGCTTGATCTAGCTTCATCTATAAAATTTTTGTAGCCTTTCCAATAATCTTCGTATAAGTCTTCTGTTGGCTTTGGGTTTATTTCATAAGAATAGAATTCTCCTTGATTGTTTTCATAACCAATCACCATGAGACAGGCAACAGCTAAAATTTCTTCTTCTAAGCGAGTGAGTTGCTTCGGGCGACTTTTATGACGACCTTTCACGAATTGATAACTAATGATTTGGTCGCTTGGAAATAAATGAGCTGTATATAGACGGTCGATTAATGTATCTACTAAACTTTGTAAATTTTGTTCGAGATTTTGCTCAAATAGGCGAATTTCAACTTCATCATAAAAAGACTCGCTGAAAACATTACTTCTCGCTTTGACCCAAGCCAGTTCCATATTTTGAATGCTAATTAGTTTCTGCCATTGGTTATCATCTTTAGCTTGTTTGCTGCTAATGATGGCAAAGCTGGCATCAAAATTACTCGAACCTGTAGAATGTTCTCGATCGCGCCAGTAACTCTCCTCTGGATGCTCGTAATAAACTTCTTGTTCTTCCTCAAGTAATACCGCAAGTTTATATTCTTCGCCTTTGAATTTTGCTAGGGCTTGATTGATGTGTTTTAAACCTTCACTAACATTATCAATCTCTAGATTTTCGTGGAGGTATTTCTCTAGATATGGAGTCCCAACTGTCATGAGTTGTAAGTTGTCAACGGGAATCTCCTCTAGTAACCGTTTGATAGATAGCGATTCATCTTGCCAGAACGCTTTGTCAATTTCTGACTCTGGTTCTGGGTCTAAACCTAAAGCCTGTAGTTTTTTGTTTCTTTCTTTTTGGAGGAGTTCATCTTGACCAATAGAAGGTGCAACATCAAGCTGCATCAAGAATAAGTTAGACAAAACTTTAACGGGGCTATTCCAGTCATTCAGTTTATTTTGAAAATAGCTAATTGTCCGCAAAGTAGCTTGGGGTAAGGGTTCGTTAAAGGCTTTAAATTCGATAGATATATTAAATGGTGCAACTGTTCTTTGAACTTCCTCCATTAGTTTTTTGTACAGAGCATAACCATAAAGATTGGGGTCAATTCCGACGCACACAATCTCGATATTGGTCGATGGACTTTCGTCTTTGGCTAAGGTAATAATCTTTTCGATGAGTGCAACGGTAGCAGCACCCATCGCGCAACCCACATCTACTACACAAATGTGCGGATTGTACTTGATGCTACTGAGCAGTCGGGTGGAATGAATGACGTTATCTAACAGTTGACGAACTTCAAAGTAGTGACGGGGAAAGAGGGTATAAAATTGGAAAGCTGTATTTTTTAAGTTGGTTTTGTCCAAAGATTGCTGGATATCTTGGGCATAATTTAGCTTTTTGTATCCCTTCGCATCTGGAAGTTCGGCTAACCATGCGTGTACTGCGGCGTAAGCTGAGGCGATGATGGGATGAAAGGAATGGTAGATTTTGGGTTTGTCGTCTAGAAATAAGTCGGTGAGCTGGTTGGGTTTTTGAGTCGGAAGTCCTAAAAGTGCTTGTAACAGCAGTTGCTTGGCGATTTCGTTGAGAGTTTTGCCTTCGTTTTCGGCTCTTTGTTGAAGTGCTTCGATGGTTCTATCTTCGAGACGCAATGTTACTACTTTCTCTGGTTCCCAGATGATGGTGAGTTGGCCGTTGAGGACTTGAACGATATCTTCGATGGTTTCCAGTCTGGAGGTTACAGGATTCTCAATCGCTCTACCAATCGAACTGTGATAGCGCGAAGCGGGAGAAACTTCTTCCCCTTCGGCTCGATATTCGGCAAATTCTTTAGCCAATCTGTACAGCGTCCAGTCGAGTGTCTTTAGGCGCTGTTCAAAGTCTTCTGGTTGTATCATGGCTGTTTTGATTTCCTCCGATTGGATTGGCTTTACATCTAGGTTATGATGATTGTTGGTTTACGTCAATACAATAATGTACTATTTTTTTATTAGCGCTATATCTGCTGTTGAATTTTTTGCGTTCCCGTGCTAAGGTCTTAAAAAGCGGCAACCCCGCGACGCGAGGTTGCCGATGAAATTTAATTTTTTAGATCAATGATTGATTCTTCTCATTATACCTGGGAACTCATCCGACTTGCCGCATCCGACCCTGAGCGTCTGGGAACTCAGTTTCTCGTCGAAGCTAACGAGCTAATACAACGAGAATTCGATGAACAACGCCGCGGCCATTTGATGAACGACATCTACCGGATTAGTTCTCAACTTGGGATTGCAGCCTCTAATCTCCGAAACCTTAAAGCCATGACTACTCCGCAACTCGAAGCTTACGCTGACCAGTTGTACGAGCAGCTCAAGGACAACAATTTTGTCAAACGACTCTCAGTAGCGTAAAGAGGTGTAGATGATGTTTGAAACATTCAAAGTGGGCGATCGCGTTTTCCTAAAATCCGATCCTTCTCGTCGTGGAATTGTGGTAGAAGCGGATGAACTCATCGCTGGAGTACAACTCGATGGTGCTTCGGAACGAGAGTTTTACTGCAATCCTGAGTTGAGCAACTACGATCTCGATTAGTATATTACTGTCGTGATATAACTCAGGATCGCAGTCTCAATATTTTTGCTAGAATGCTTCCTAGGTCTCGCATCTGGGGAGCATTTTGATTTAAGGTCTTGGTTCAAGATTTCACGAAACGCCACACCCCAGAGTTTTTGACAACTTTAGGTTTACGTGGTAAGCAATAACCCTAGGCCGATCTAATCTTTATTTTTGTTTTTGTCGTTCATGCAAACGATTACCCCCGAAGAAATCCAAAAGTTGCGATCGCAACTCGCCAACTACCCCCCCGCCCAAAAAGCCCTCACCGAACTCGAAGATTGCGAAGGCGACTTAGAAGATGCAACCATGTCCCTCGCCATTCGCGCCGGACAGCAACCCCAGCAAGACAACGCCGAATGGTTAGCCTCCCTCGCGAAACGCTGTCGTGCCGCCTTGTGTCAGGAAGTGGTGCGACAAAACCTCGAACAAGGGGAATTAGAAAAGGCCGCGATCGCCTTAGCGAACGTCGGCCTAGTTCCCCCTATCTTGGCAACCCCTGTGATCATTTATGTCTTGAAACAGGGGTTAGAACCCTTTTGTGAACCCTTAGAAGGCAGAATCTAGATTTTGCAATCTAATCCCCCGGCTTTCTTAGAAAAGCGTAAATTTTCCTCATAATCTACCGGACAATCAATCACCGTCGGTACATCTTGGGCTAATGCTTCTTGGAGCGTCGGGATTAAATCGGCGGCGGATTTAACGCGATAGCCCTTGAGTCCCATACTTTCAGCAAATTTCACAAAATCAGGATTACCAAAGCGAATAAAGGCAGGTTCACCAAACTGATTGATTTGCTTCCACTCGATCAAGCCGTAGCCGTTATCGTTGAAAATCAAGGTCACAAAAGGCGTACCCACTCGCAACGCCGTTTCTAACTCTTGACAGTTCATCATAAAACCGCCGTCCCCGGTAACCGCGACAACGTGCTTATCCGGGTGAACCAATTTCGCGGCCAACGCCCCCGGAATCGCAATTCCCATCGCCGCAAAGCCGTTAGAAATCAAACAAGTATTCGGGGTGTCGCAGTGATAATGGCGAGCCATCCACATTTTATGGGCCCCCACATCAGAAATCGCGATATCTTCGGGCCCCATAACCTGCCGCAAATCGTAAATAATTTTTTGGGGCTTAATCGGGAAGCCGTCATCATTGGCATATTGTTCGTAATCTTGACGAATTTCCTCGCGCAACTCCACGGCGGCGGGTTGGGGTTTTCCGGTGCGATCGCAACGCTTCATAATCTCAATTAAAGCGTCGGCAATGTCTCCTACCACTTCTACTTTCGGAATATAACTACTATCAATTTCCGAAGGGGTTGCACCGATATGAATAATCGGCGTATTGCCTTCAGGATTCCATTTTTTCGGAGAATATTCAATTAAATCATAGCCCACAGAAATCACCAAATCTGCTTGTTCAAAAGCACAGGTAATATGATCCCGTTGTTGTAAACCAATCGTCCACAACGCTAACGGATGAGTATAAGGAATAACACCTTTCCCCATAAAAGTATTAACAACAGGAATATTTAACCGCGTTGCAAACTCGGTTAAGGCTTCACTCGCATGGGCGCGAATTGCTCCATTACCCACTAAAATAATCGGGTTTTTCGCTTTAGAAATAACCGAAGCGGCGAGATTACAACTGCGGAAAGAGGCATAAATTTTTTCGCGACTATCGCGAGTCAAAGATATCCCTTCTACGGGCATCGCCGCAATATTTTCAGGTAAATCAATATGCACCGCCCCCGGCTTTTCCGATTGAGCCAGTTTAAAAGCTTTGCGGATAATTTCAGCCGTGTTACTCGGTCGGACAATTTGCGTATTCCACTTGGTTACCGGGTCAAACATCGACACCAAATCCAAATATTGATGAGACTCGATGTGCATCCGGTCTGTTCCCACTTGACCCGTAATTGCCACCAAGGGCGCACCGTCCAAATTTGCGTCAGCAACCCCAGTCATCAGGTTTGTAGCCCCTGGGCCGAGGGTAGACAAACAAACCCCCGCTTTCCCGGTGAGTCGTCCGTAGACATCGGCCATAAATGCCGCCCCTTGTTCGTGGCGGGTGGTAATAAATTGAATCGAAGAATCTTTTAAGGCTTCGAGGACATGGAGATTTTCTTCACCCGGAAGTCCAAAAACGTATTCGACTCCTTCATTTTCTAAACATTGAACTAACAGGTCTGCGGTATTTTGTTCGCCCATGATTGTGTATCCTGCGCTTAGTGTGATTGTTATGGGATGTTGTTATTTTTGATGCCAGCCCGATCGCGACTTGTTTCAAGTTAATCGTCAGGCTGGCGGTGAATTCAGGATTCTATTTAAAGATCGAACTCTATATCTTTATAGAGTAACTAATTATTTAATCCAAATGGTTTTGATATTAACAAATTCGTGAATACCGAGCATCCCTAATTCTCGTCCGTAACCAGAACGTTTGATCCCCCCAAACGGCAAACGAGGGTCAGATTTGACCAGGCCGTTGATAAAAACTGCCCCGGCTTCGATTTCGTTGAGGAGGCGAGATCGTTCTTGGGGATTCTGCGTCCAGGCACTCGCCCCCAAACCAAACTCAGTGCTGTTGGCAATTTGAATCGCTTCGTCTAAGTCTTTGACACAAAATAATAATGCCACTGGCCCGAAAAATTCTTCGATATCTCCTGGGGAATTGGGGGGAATATCCTTGAGAATGGTCGGCGGGTAAAAATTCCCTGGCGCATCTAAAGGTTGTCCTCCCATGACAATTGTTGCGCCCATCTCCACTGTTTTTCGCACTTGTTGATGGAGGTCGTCTAAAATTCCCTCTGTGGCGAGGGGGCCAATTTGAGTTTTTTTATCGGTGGGATCGCCAACTTTCAGGGCTTTGAACTGCTCGACCAGTTTTTGCTCGAATTCGGCGGCCACAGATTCAGCCACGATAAACCGTTTCGCCGCAATACAAGACTGACCGTTGTTGAGCATTCGGGCTTGGGTTGCGGTGGTGGCGGCGGCTTCTAGGTCGGCACTTTCAAGGACGATAAAGGGATCGCTCCCCCCCAACTCTAAAACTGTTTTCTTGATCGCTTGTCCGGCGGTAGCGGCAACGGCGGCCCCGGCGGGTTCGCTGCCAGTAAGGGTAATGGCTTTGATCCGGTCGTCTTTGACGATATCTTCAACTTGAGCCGAGCCGATCAGGAGGTTTTGGAAAACCCCTGGAGGAAAGCCCGCTTCGGTGAAAATGTCTTCGATGGCGATCGCGCACTGGGGTACATTAGAAGCGTGTTTGAGTAAACCCACATTGCCGGCCATCAAGGTTGGGGCAGCAAAGCGAAATACTTGCCAAAAGGGAAAATTCCACGGCATGACCGCCAAAATGGCCCCCAAGGGCTGATAGCGCATCAAACTCAAACTGGCATCGCTTTCAACTTCTTGGTCTGCCAGAAATTTCGCCCCGTTATCGGCATAAAACCGACAAACTGAGGCACATTTTTTCACTTCCGCGATCGCCCCGGTTATCGGTTTCCCCATTTCTAGGGTCATAATCGGCGCGAGCTTTTCGGTATCTCGTTCGAGGATTTCTGCGGCTTTGTAGAGCGACCCCGCGCGGTCGTCAAACGAAGTCAGACGATACTGATTAAAGGCGGTTTGTGCTAAAGCGATTTTTGCCTCGATTTCAGCAGTAGTTAGCGGGGTAAAGGTTTTGACGGTTTTTCCCGTGGTTGGATTAGTTGTCGCGATGCCCATTATGCTTGAATTTTCTCCCTTGGTGAACGACCCAATATTGACTTTATGGTACAGCGCGACCGAGCCGATCTCAGCAGCGCGATCGCCAACCTCGATCGATGGGTCTCAGGGAACGAGTGGAGGGGGCGATCGCCGGCCAAGTCATTCAACCACCTTGGACGACGATTGTTTAATCGGCTTTTAATACCCAAAATCCTGCAAATGATTCTGACTCTGGATTGCTTTGAATTGCTAAGAAATGCAAGCCCTCTGCTTGTTGTTTTGCCGCTTCAAATCCTTGGGCTTCTGCTACGGTTTGCTCGTCGGTGACGTTGGCTAAAATCCAACTGTCGCTAATGCCCGTTTCTAAGCACAAAACGGGGCGATCGCCCGGTTCGAGTCGTAGATAGCTTAATTCTAAATCGGACATCCAAGCGGCGATCGGCATCGCCCTAGGGGAAAAGATAATCAAGCCGGGAATCTTGGTTTCTGGGGCAATATCAACCATGGCTAAGGGTAAACCTTCCCCAAAGGCAATGTCCCATTCCTTCATATCGACAAAATCCGACACTTGTAGACTGACCAATGCCCATTTGTCGGCTTTGTCCCCGCGCAATGGATCGGGTAAGCGCACAGGAGATGTAGCGGGATATTGGACTCCGACGTTGGTGGCGGCTTTCTCGTCGTATCCTTCCTGCTGAGGATAAACGTTTTCTAAGCGCTCTTGCAGCCAGCGTCTCAGGGTATAGGTGCGCCGACTCGGACTTGCCGGAATCCCCGCATCAGTGCAGGCTTTGGCAATCATGTTATTCATTTGGCGGCGAAAAAAGCGAATGCGACTGGGGGGTTCGGGAGCTTGCGCGATCGCGTCGTTAATTGCTTCACACAGCCAAATGGAGTTGACGCTGCGACTATCGGTAAATTTGGAGTAGCGAAATAAGCTGTCTAGGGATTGCTCAATGTTGGTGGGACTTTCGCAAATCAGGACTTCCCACAGTTTCTTTTTGTTTTCGTCGAGGATCGGACGCGAGTAAAGGTCGAGTTCCCAAATCGTTTTTTCCATGCCAAAAGATGAATGTGCTGGCTTTTGTTCTATCATATAGTGCTTTGGCCGGGGAAACCTCGAACCGCGATCGGTAGTGGCAGTTTTGAGCGGGGAAAGACCAGGAGGAAGGGGAAATAGGGTTAGGAACAGTCTTCAAATTCCTGGGTAAAACGTCAGCATTTACCCATTGCTAACATTAGGAAAGCGGAGATTGCCCTCTAAAATTAAGAGTCAGTTGCCTTTTTTCAGATATACTTTTATGACTCGACCAGCCATTTATATTGCCATCACCGCTCACGGTTTTGGTCATGCGGTGCGGGCTTGCACCGTTGCGGCCCAAATCCAACAAATGAATCCCGAAATTTTATTAATTTTAGTGACCACGGCTCCCCATTGGTTGCTCGAATCTTACATTCGGGGCAACTTTATTTATCGTACCCGCACCCTCGATGCGGGGGTGATTCAAGCCGATAGTTTGACGATGGATCGAGCGATGACTTTAGCCAAGTTAAAAGAAATTCGCCGCCATCAACACCGTCTGATTCGAGCCGAAGCCGAATATATCCAAACCAATCGCGTCGGCTTGGTATTAGCCGATGTTCCGCCGCTTGCTGCCCCCATTGCTCAAAAAGCCGGGATTCCCTGCTGGATGATGAGTAACTTTGGTTGGGACTTTATTTATCGCGATTGGGGGGGAGAGTTTATCGAAATTGCCGATTGGATGGCAGAGCATTATCAGCAGTGCGATCGCTTGTTTCGCTTACCTTTGCACGAACCGATGAGTGCTTTTCCCCAGATTACCGATGTCGGCTTAACCGGGGGAACGCCTCAAAATACTGAAGCGGAATTGCGAGCCAAATTTAATCTCAAAAACCCCCCTGAAAAAACTATTTTATTAACATTTGGGGGTCTCGGTTTACAACAAATTCCCTACAATAATATTAAGGACTTCCCCGACTGGCAGTTTATTACCTTTGACCGCCACGCCCCGGACTTTCCCAACCTCCTCAAAGTTGCCGATCCGGAGTACCGCCCCGTAGATTTTATGCCCTATGTGGGTCGCGTTGTTTCCAAGCCCGGATATAGCACCTTTGCTGAAGCTTTGCGTTTAAACGTTCCCATTGTTTCGTTAACGCGAGAAGGATTTGCTGAGTCTCCTTTTCTGATCGAGGGTATTCAAAATCATGCCCATCATCAAATTGTGACTCCTGCGGAGTTTTTCTTAGGGAATTGGGAGTTTTTACGCCAACCCTTACAACCGCCCCTACAATCTGAGTTGCTTGCCACCAATGGAACCGAATCAATTGCCCACGCTGTCCTCTCTTTCTTCGACCCCTCTGTCTGAAGATACTTTAAGAAATGCGGTTCGGATGTTTGCCGATTCTCAAAAGCCAAAAACTGAGAAAAAGCCGCGATCGGAAGAAAATAAAAAGCCTCGCATTTGGAGTACATTGTATTTAGCGGCTCAAGATGTCCGTTCGGTGATCGAGCAACAACGCCAACAAGGAGACTCCCTCACCACTAAGATGAATATTCTGTTTGTGGTTAATGGGGCGTTGTTGACCAGTTTGACATTATCCCGTTTAATGTTTATTCCCAGTCTTTTTAGTTTTGGCGAAATTATTGTTTTTTTGATAAACTTTACCCTACTGATTAATGCTTTTCTGCCGCGTCAGTCCGCCGTGAGTCCCAACCTAGAGGATAAGAAGTTTTTAGAGCGCTACTTGACTTTAACGCCAGAAGAGTATCAGTTGAAGATGATGGTCAACCTGGCACATACTTACCAAGTGAATAAGCAACGACTTGATGATGTTTCACAAACTTTGAAGTATGCAGCTTATACGACTTGGACGGCGGCTTTGATCATTATGCTGCACGTGGTAGCGGCCTACTTTGTGCCAGCATTTCCCTTCGATCTTTAGGTTATGGCATGGGCAAGAATTAATATGAATATTGAATCGACTCCTATTAACGCTGTGGATAATTCGTCTTGGCATCCGATCGATCCAGAAAACGAACAAGGTTATCAAGACGATACTGGATTAGAAGATGAAGCTGAGAACGATGTTGCGGCGCACGATCCACTTTTAGACGTAGAATCCGATGACGATCTAGATGCAGATTTACCCGAACCCGATCGCGACAATATTACCGTTTTTACTAAAAAGCTTCCTAATAAACCGATTCTGCCTTGGAATCGCTACGATTCGCCTTGGAGTGAGGAGGAAGAAGAAGAACAGCAAAAACAAGCAAAGGCAGAAACCGAAGCTTCTACTACTGAGGGAAGCGACTCAACCGACATCGAGGAAGATGAGGTCGAATAGTCCTGGGTGCGGGCTAACCGCCTCAAACGAACAACCTCATCATATTTTAGCCTGAAATATCGCTGGGGAAATCGGTGTGAACTGCCTCTAATTTGATCAGAATTTGCGGTTTAAGCCGTTCAAATTCTTTCCTCAACATATTTTTACTAATTTGCGGTTGGGCCGAAGATGATAAGGTTTGACTAGAATTGGCCCAATTCAACAACATTTGACATTGCGTGGGGTCAATGGTTGAAGTCATAACGTGCTGGCATTTTTGCGGTTTTTCCAAGGCAAAAAACAGCATCCGATAAGACCCCGATTGCCCTAAATGACGGGCCAAACGCTGGCCCAAGTTGGTTTTTAAATCTAAATAACAAGGTAACCACCTGGGGCCAAACTCCCGATTGTGCAACACCGTAATCCACAACAACATCGGGTGCGGGGAAGTCAAAAACAAAAACTGATTGTAGCGGGTGCTAAATTGGCGGTTGACGATATCTTGACCGGAAAGCATCACCCACAAAGTCGCGACAACACCGCGAGAGGTGCGAATCAGTTTCGGGAAGACGATTTTTTGTTTGGGTTTATCTTTGGGCCAAGTGGCTTGTAAGCAAATCGCCTCAATGGTTAGGGCTGGAGTCGGTTCTTCGGTTCTTTGAACGGGAAACTTGGTTTGGGAGGGATAGCGATCGCTGTAACGCTGTTCGAGGGGTTCTAATGCTTTGAGAATTTCACTAACACTTTGGGGTCGTTGACTTGGGTCTTTGGCCAAACACTTCCGAACCAACTGTTCGAGAGGTTGCGGAATGTTTAAAGCGGTGGATAGACCTTTCGGGGGTTTTTGGTGATGAGCTTTGTACCACCCCCCAAATGAAGGCGTTTCGGGAATAATCGGCATTTCCCCGGCTAACATTTCGTACATCATCACCCCCAGGCTGTAGATATCCGAACGGTTATCGAGTTCTTTGCCTTCCATTTGTTCGGGAGAACAATAAGCCAAGGTTCCCATAAATGAATGGGTTTGGTCGCGGTTGGCTTCAATCAGTTTGGCAATGCCGAAATCGAGAATTTTGACCAATTCACCCAAGGTACTGTCTTGAACAATCAGCACATTGCTGGGTTTGATATCCCGGTGAATAATGACGGTGGGTTCGCGATTGAACACAATGCCTTTGTGAGCAGGTTCTAGCCCTAAGCAAAGTTGCCGAGCATAGCTTAAAAACCGAGGTAGGGAGAGATGCTGGGTTTTGATAATTTCGCTGAGGCTTTGGCCTTCGAGAAATTCCATGACGTAGTAAGGAACATCGTTGTCATCTACGCCATAATCTCGAACTCTGACAATGTGAATACTTTTTTCAGCCAGGAGAGCGCAAATCGTGGCTTCTCGTAAGAAGCGATTCCGCATTTTTTGGTTGAGTAGGGTTTGGGATAAAAACTTGACGGCAACTGTGACTCCCCCTAACAGCAAATCTTCAGCACGATAAACTTGTCCCATCGCGCCTTTTCCGGCGATTTCGATGAGTTGATAGCGATCGGCTAATTTACGGCCAGTGTTAGGGTCTTTTATCATGATTAGGCTCCAAAGCTTGGGGAGCAAGCGACCAGCGAATAGACTTCTTAAGGTTGGCGTTCTAGAGTTGCTTCCATCGTACTAACTAAATGGTGACCCGATAGAATACAACTCGAAAGATTGTATGTATCGTTATTGAGTCGATAAAGGGTTTCAAAACCACTCCGTCGTTGATTGTCTCCTTGTTGAGCATCTCCTAAGACCCAGTAACGCTGGATGATAGATTCTGGTGCAATCCATCCTTCTCCCTCGACACGACCCAATAAGCTTTGCATTAGCACAAAGTTATATTGACGTTCTTGTGAATCAAGACGGCCCCGATATTGAAAGGCAATTTCGTTGCGATCGCTCCCAGGGAATACCAGTTTAGTCACCCAAGTAAACCAGTTTTCCTGACTCCAAGCGACGATCGTTTTGCCTTTCACGGGAATGGGCATTCCATTTCGCTCCAGCCAATTCCCCTGGAGTGTCCAACGTCCTTCCTCCAATAAAAAGGTGTGAGCCACAATCCTATTCCTTGCGCTTGTGCAATGCGACGGTTGATGATTTTGGGCATGGCGATTCTGTTACAAACTCAAACCGGCCACAACCCCAGATCGGCTTGAGGTATGTCTAGTATAACTACTGTACTACACCCCAATCTAACTGAGGGATGCTCCGACCGCCAAGCCAAGATTTAGATCAATTCTTGGCAGGTCAGGGTTATGCCCACAAATATCTCATTATAGATGATTTATTATTTGCCTTTAGCTTCTAAGGGGCAGGGGGCAATCGGCAATCGGCAGTCGGGGGGGGAGGTGGGATGCAAGCCCTAGAAAGTGAGTCAGAAACTTCTTGCTATGGGACAGACTCTATCAAAAGGCTAAAAGCTAGACTAGATCGGCGTTACAGCCCGAAAAAGTAAAATTAACGTTTCGCGCGAGACTCAAGTACAAAGGGCAAAAAACCAATGCCTAAAAAAGTTGACCGAGGCGCATCGGGGATTTGGCCCCGGTGACTTGGGGGAGATTGCCAGGGGTTGTACCGTCGAGATACCAATAGGCGAGGACGGCAAAGGCGATCGCTTCTTTGGCTTCGGCATTCAAACCCGCTTCGTCGGTGGTGATGACTTGGGCTGCGGGTAACAGGGCTTGTAGGCGTTGGAGTAGGTAGAGGTTGAGACTGCCACCCCCGCCGATTAAGATTTCGTCGGGCAGATGGGGTAAAAAGGTGCGATAGCTATGGGCTACCGAAGCGGCGGTAAATTCGGTGAGGGTGGCTAACCAATCGGCGGGACTGAGTTGATAAGATTGGGCATCTTGCCAACAGCGATCGAGATAGGCTTGGCCAAAATCCTCGCGGCCTGTGGATTTTGGGGGCGGTTGTTGAAAAAAGTCTTGGGTTAACCATTGCTTGACTAATGTTTCACAAGGCTGACCTTGGGCGGCCCAGCGCCCTCCATCGTCGTAGGTTTGCTGGCCTTGGGTGAGTTGAGCGACGGCTAGATCGATGAGCATATTGCCGGGGCCGGTATCCCAACCGAGGATATGCTCGACCCAGTGGGGTTTGTCTTTGGGGGGGAGGTAGGTGACGTTGCCAATGCCGCCGAGGTTTTGCAGACAACGGGTGCGGGTGGGATGGCTGCATAATGCTGCGTCGATGCGAGAAACTAAGGGCGCACCGTGACCCCCGGCGGCAATATCGGCAACTCGGAAGTTGGCAACGGTCGGAATTTGGGTCAAAGAGGCGATCGCGTCCCCTCGACCGAGTTGCAGGGTATAACCGAGGTTTAGGGCGGTGTCAGGGGCATTAGGCGGACGGTGAAAGACGGTTTGACCGTGGGAACCAATGAGATCGGCGGGAGAGTGGTTTTGCTGGATGGTTTGGGCGGCTTGGGCAAAGGCGATCGCGATTTCGTCGTCTAGGGCAGCCATTTCAGCGAGGGAAATGGCTTCTCCTCCAGCTACGGCAAGGATGCGCGATCGCAAATCTTCGGAATAAGGATAAGTGGCTTGGGCAATTAGTTTTACCTCAATTTCTAAGTCTTGCCCGGAAATATCCACCAAAGCCGCATCAATCCCATCAACGGATGTGCCACTGATCAAACCGATTACTCTTTGTCCTTTGTCATTAGTCATTTGTCCTTTGTTGTTGGTTATTGGTTGTTAGTTGTTAGTTATTGGTTATTGGTTGTTCCCCAAAGCCCTCAATTGGTCATTGGTAATTTCTCCCAACTTTCTCCCCTCACGATTGCCGATTGTCTCTTTTCTCTCGTAAACTCAGCAATTCTTGGGGAGAAGCGAGTAATTTAATCCGAGCGTAGGTAATTTCTCGTTGGGGATTGAGGATAAATTGCCAGGCCACATTAACAGTAAATAAAGAGGTGCTGACTTTTCCGGTGATTTGGGCTTCGAGGCCGCCGTCATCGCGGGAGAGGGTTTCTCCGGTTTTGGGGTTGAGGACTAATCCTTGGGCTTCGGCTTCGAGGTAAGATGCGATCGCGTCCGGGCTAATAATGGCTTCTTCAAAAGGAGGATAGAGTTCGCCTTGGGGGGCAAATAACGCGGCGGTGGCTGCAAAATCGGCAGCATTTAACGCCTCGAAGTATTGCAACAAGGTCGGTTCGCTAATATTTTCAATTGTTATAGTAGAACTAGAATTAATGGGAAATGCCATTTTAAATTTAAAAATATTGGGGTGGTCTGACTTGCTTAATTATGCAAAGTTTTGTGACTTTTAGCCTCTAACTTTTATTTTTTGTGCTTATGCCTTTGGGCGGAGTAGAGTAATCAAACCAACGTGACTTTAACCAGCGAAACCGTTAAACAACAAGCTCAAGCCTTGGGCTTTCATCAAGTGGGGATTGCGGATATCCCGGCTCAATCTGATGGTGCAGTGGAGCATTTAGAAGCTTGGCTGGCGCTAGGGTATCACGCGGATATGGCTTGGATGAACAATCCGCGACGGTTTGATGTGCGTCAATGTTGGCCGGAAGTGCAGTCGGTGATTTGTGTGGCTTTAAATTATTACACCCCCCAGCAACGCCCCGAAGGGAAGGAATATGCCAAGATTTCTCGTTACGGTTGGGGACGAGATTATCATAAAATCATGCACAAAAAGCTCAAAAAGCTGGTAAATTGGCTACAGGAGCAAAGTGTTGGGGTGCAGGCTCGTTTCTATGCCGATACCGGGCCAATTCAGGATAAAGTCTGGGCGCAACGTGCCGGGTTAGGCTGGATCGCGAAGAATGGTAATGTGATTACGCGAGAGTATGGCAGTTGGGTGTTTTTAGGGGAAGTGTTGGTCAATGTGGCACTCACTCCCGATCGACCCCACAGCGAGCATTGTGGCACTTGTACGCGCTGTATTGAGGCTTGTCCGACGGGGGCGATCGCGCAGCCTTTTGTGGTGGATGCGAATCGCTGTATTGCTTACCATACCATCGAAAATCGCAGTGATACAATACCCGACGCGATCGCGAATCATTTAGAAGGCTGGGTAGCAGGGTGCGATATTTGCCAAGATGTATGTCCCTGGAATCAGCGTTTTGCTGAAGTTACGGATGTCGAGGAGTTTCAGCCTTATCCTCAAAATGTTGCCCCCAAACTTCAAGATTTAGCCGAAATCACCGAGGAAGAATGGGATCGGCAATTTCGGGCTTCGGCGTTACGACGCATCAAACCGGAAATGTTGCGACGTAATGCCAAAGCGAATTTGTAATCATTGTGACCTTGTGTTTACTGATGACTCTCGCGCGAAACATTAATGCGCGCTTTTTCGGGCTGTAATGGCCATCTCGTCTAGCTTTTAGCTTTTCGATAGAGTCTACCCTACAGCAAGAAGTTTGGAGACCCCTTTTTGGGGTAAAATCCCACCTCCCCCCGATTGCCCCTTAGAGGCTGATAACTGAAATGACTCCTCGTTTAATTGTTTTTGACTTTGATGGTACGATCGCCGATACACCCCCTACGATCGTCGCGATCGTCAATCGTTTGGCGGTTGAATTTGGTTATAAGTCATTAAACGAGGAAGAAATTTTAGCGTTACGCGGCTTAAGTTCTCGCGAAATTGTCCGTCAATCTCAAGTTTCTTGGCTACAACTCCCCTTTTTATTGCGGCGAGTCAAAAAAGAGTTAAACCAAGAAATTGGCCAAGTTAAGCCCATTGTGGGGATAGAAGAAGCTTTAAAAGTTCTCAAATCTGAGGGCTATCGTTTGGGAATTTTAACGTCAAATTTGCAAGAAAGCGTAACAATATTTTTAGAAGAAAATAATTTACAAGATATTTTTGAATTTGTTTATCCCGACGCATCTTTGTTTGGGAAACATCGTAATATTCGGCGTTTGTTGCGGTTAAATGCCCTCGCTCCTTTAGAATTGGTTTATGTGGGGGATGAATCGCGAGACATTGTATCTGCCCGAAAAAGCGGCGTATGGGCGATCGCGGTGGGGTGGGGATTCAATGCACCGGAGTTGTTAGTTCAGCATCATCCCGACCGCTTAGTGGACAATCCCCAAGCTTTGGTTAGCGCGATCGCCCAGTTGACCGATTCTCACGGTTAGCGAGGCCGGGGTTCGGTCAGTTTTTCCCAAGCGGCTTGGGCTGCATCATTAAGGCGATCGCCAAAATCGGTGACTTCTTGTACCAAGCCTTCCCAGTTTTTCTCGACTTCTTCAGTCATAATCTGGATTGATTCAGCAATGCGATCGGGATCGAATAAATCTCTCGATTCGATTTCTTCGCGGGCTGTTCGCATGGCTTCTAGATATTGTTCCCGGCTAAATTCACCCACTTTTTGGCTTTCGGCTTGGGCTTTGCGTTTAATCGCTTCGATTAACGCGACGGTTTCTTGTTGTAATTCTTCACTCAGGGGTTCTTCCGTCAGCGATCGCTGTTGCAAATCGCTTTCGACTAAAGCTTGTTCGTTTTCGTCTACTTCAACGATGGCGCTGTCTTTAGGGATATCAGATTCAGTATTCATAAGGGCGATCGCTCCATAATATCTAGTTGGGTTTGGCCGCATTGTACTGAGTTTCGAGCCAACCTTGGGTTAGGAGAATGCGAAGCCACAAGTACGGTTTTCCAACCTCTTTCCTGGGTCTGCTAAAGTGAAAGTTACACTTTTGGCGATTTTACTCTTGCTTTATGCTAAGACAGCTTTTCAATGGGTGGCATTATCTGGGGGTTTTCGCGATCGCGTCACTCCTGGTAGGCTGCGATCCTTACAATACGAATATGCGTCTGGGCAATCCCAGTAATGCCAATAACAGCGATCTGAATAATTACTTACTCCAAAAGCCGGAGTTTGTCCTGTCTTATAATTGCAATCAAGGCATTCCTAATTGGGTGTCTTGGCAGTTGAGTCAAGATTGGTTGGGCAATACCGATCGCCAAGATGATTTTCGTCCAGATGAGACGTTACCCGATGGCTGTTATGCGGTGCGTCCGAATGATTATCGCGGTAGTGGTTACGATCGCGGCCATGTAACTCCCAGTGGCGATCGCACCAATAGCATCGCCAGTAATAGTGCTACTTTTGTGATGTCGAATATGATTCCCCAAGCCCCGGAAAATAACCGGGAGGTGTGGCGAGAATTAGAAGAATACAGTCGCGATCTGGTCGCCCAGGGCAAGACTTTATATATTATTGCTGGGGGAATTGGACAAAAGGGCGCGATCGCCAAAAACCAAGTGACGATTCCCCAAAGTACCTGGAAAATCGTCGTTGTCCTCGATTCTGCTAACGCCCCGGTTACGGCGGATACGCGCGTTATTGCGGTGAATATGCCCAATAGCGATGTTGTCCGACGTACCGATTGGCAAGATTATATTGTGTCGGTGGATGAGTTGGAAAAGGCGACGGGTTACGATTTTTTATCTACAGTTTCTACTGATATTCAAAACGTTATCGAAAAAGAACGCGATCGCCCTTAGATTTTAGTTAGCGTTTTCCATTTGTTCGATTTGGGCTTCTCGGTCTCTATTCGGATTAATAACGTCGCCCTCCCCTTTGGGAAATACACCAATAATCCATTTATTGAGAGTTGTGCGAGTTTGGACGCTGGCGTTACTTAATGGGTTGGGTAAAAACTTATCACCAAAGCCAATAAACACCAGCAACAGTACGAGAGGAATCATAAAAACATTGGATTTAATCGCCATCTTTCCTCCTATTTATTCAAAGCTTTTTCGTTCGCGATCGCTTTGACTCTATCTTAAACACAGAAGCTTTACTTAGCCAAATCCTTATATTTCCTCATTTTCTCCGTAAATTTTCTGGACTTGTTGCGGGCGCGATCGCGAAGTTTTTGCCAGTTTTTACGCAAGTTTCACGAAGTCGCAGAAATTGGTATCTACGATGAAACACCAAATAAATTCTTTAAGCGATTTCGCATCCATACCACCGGACTTTTATCATCTTCAGAACTATCCACTAAACCCATTTCTCTCAACTGTTTTTGTCTTTCAGCTAACTCCTCTTGATGTTTGCCCAACTCATAGATGATTTCCTCGGCTAACTCAGGATGTTGTTGTAATAAACGGCTAAATCCCTTGTGATTAATCGCAAACAAAAGTGTTTCTTCTAATGCCCTTACCGAAGCCGTCCGAGGAATCCCTAACATCAAAGCTAACTCCCCAAAAAACTGTCCTGCGTCTAGTGTAGCCAAGTGTTTATCCACTTTTTCTGCGAAAATTTCTACCGAACCCGACAAAACAATGTAAAACGCATCCCCCGGCTGACCTTCGTGAAATAAAACTGTAGAAGGTCTTAATTTCTGACGATAGCCAATTTCAATTAACTGTCTCAATTCTAACTCTGTGAAATTTTGAAAATATTTGACTTTCCGCAGTAAATCCTTAATATTTAGGGGCTTGGGTGGTAAGTTTTCTGGAACAATATCAGCAAAATCCTGTGTTTTTTGCTCTTTTGAACTTGGACGACGAAAATAAGAGAAAGCTTCAGGATTGCGTAACCATAAATCCCGTTGCGGGAAAGGGATTTGAATATTTTGTTGACGAAAAAGATATTCAATCAAATAATTCAAAGAACTCCGAATATCCGGTTCTTTATCAATCGGTTCAATCCAAACCCTTAACTCAAAATCGAGGGAATTATCCCCAAAACCTCGGAAATTTACTAAAGGTGCAGGGTCTTGTAACACCATCGGTTCCATATAAGCTGCTTGTAGTAATGTTTCTGTTACCAAAACCGGATCGCTACCATAAGCTACCCCAATCGGTAAATGAATTCGTCCGACTAACAATCCATCATACGTCCAACTTAAAACTCGACTTTCGATCAGGTTTCCATTCGGGACAATAATATCTCCCCCTTCCCGCGTCCGAATAATGGTAGTTCGTAGGGAAACGGCTTTTACATATCCCGATAATCCATCAAATTCGATGAAATCACCAACTTTGATTTGTCTTTCTAAAAGTAGGGTTAAACCACTGGCAAAGTTGCGAGTTAGATTCTGTAAACCAAACCCAATACCAACCCCTAATCCTCCAATAATCACTGCTAAAGAGGCTGATTCAAACTTACTTTGAAGAATAAAAATACACCCCAAAGTACCAAAAGTATAGCTCAAAATAGTGGAAATTGCTTCGCGATTACTTCCATCTATATTTAATCGGATTAATAAGCGATTTCGTAAAACATTTTTAAAAGCACGGCTAAAGATAATAACAACAACCACACCCAAGAAAATATAGGCAAGCTCAAGTAAAGTTAAATCCGTACCTGCAATATTAATAGGTTCTGTGAAAAAATCGAGAATTTGATTAGAAATTCGCGGTAAAGAAATATCCATTTATTCAAAACCAAAACTTTAGTTCGAGAACGCCTATTTTTTATTTGCTCATTGCAGTCGTATTAGAATTTGATTCGCTGAAATCAAAATTTTTTACCCTCACTATTTAAACCGATTCGAGATTAAATCTCAATTCACTGACGAAATTTACTTAGATGATGTTAGAAAATCGCGCTTTGTTTCAACGTTTCTACGGAATTTCTAACTAAGGATTACCCATCGTCTGGGCCTGTTGAAGTAAGTTCTCGGTAGTTTGTTCCCATTCATCAGCAAGAGAAAAATTTGTCTTTTGTTTTCCGTCCTTTGTCCTTGGTTGTGGGTTATTGGTTATTAATTATTGCTAATTTCTCCCCACTGTCCAAAAAACTGATAACTCTCGGTGAAACTTAAATTCGCTTTTTGACGCTGAAACCCAGATAGATTCTAGCGTTGAGCCTTTTCTAGAGTCTGCCCTACAGCAAGAAGTTTCTGACCCCCTTTTTGGGGTAAAATCCCACCTCCCCCTTGGGCGGGGTTTCCCCGCCCCTACACGCCCATTGCCGATTGCCGAGGAGCCCCTTAGAGGCTGATGACTGACGAATGTTGACTGAAGAAGCTGCCCCTTAGAGACTGATTACTGATAAACCTAAGAGCGCCGATCGAGTTTGTAGCGTAGATATTCCGCAATAAAGGCAAAACTGCCTGAAACCAGCATTAAAAGGACGCTGAGAGCATTAATATCCGGCTTGACCCCTGTGCGAATGCGGCTAAAAATTTCCATCGGTAAAGTTGTCGCACCAATTCCTGCCGTAAAGCTAGAAATCAAAAAATCATCCATACTCAGCACAAACGACAGCAGACAACCTGCGACAATGGCCGGCATTAACTCCGGTAACAATACCTGAATAAAGGCTTGTACGGGGGTTGCACCGAGGTCTAGGGCGGCTTCTTCTAAATTGGGGTCGAGATTAACCAAGCGTGAAGACACGACCAAGGCAATATAAGCTAAACAAAAGACAATATGCGCCGCCACCACTGTCCACAAACTGAGGCGAATCCCCACTGCGGCCAGAAATACTAATGTTGCCACAGCGATCGCGATATCGGGGACAATTAAGGGTAAATAAGACATCCCACGATAAACCTTCTTGCCCCAGAAGCGATACCGGGCTAATCCTACCGCCATTAATGTTCCCAATACTGCCGAAATTGAAACAGCGATGATTGCGACAGTTAAGCTATTTTGGAGCGATCGCAAAACCCGGCCATCGTGCAACAATTTCTCATACCATTGCCAAGTAAACCCCGACCACCCCGCACTATAAGCCGACTGATTGAAGCTATACACCCCCAAAACCAAAATCGGCAAATACATATAAAAAAACATCAAAACCGCAAACAACGCTAACCCTGAAATGCGCCATTTGCCGAAACGAGAAGAAGGCGTTTTATTGGTCATTAGATTTTGATGTATGGCGATAAATTGAATTGACTGTAGGGGCAAGTCCCGTGACTCTCGCTTTGTGCCAATCCCTCCCCCAACGTCACAAAACCACCCCAACTCCTGACCGCGTGGGGTTTAAAGCATTTATGGCGATCGGTGCAGCCCTAGAAACGAATCGAGAAGGGCATTAGCGAGTCGAACCATTCCCCCCAATTAGTCGCGGTTGTTCGACGGAATCGCGGAAAATTTCCACATCATCGTTGTAATCGATGGGTAAAACCGCCACAACATTTTCGTGGGGACGGGGAATAATTACCCAGGATTCTAAAACACCGCCATAAGCGTTTTCAACGGCGGCAATTCCAGCATCCATTGCAGCTTTGACTTCGGACACATCACCACGAATATTGACGGTAAAGCGGGCGCTACCAACGCGAATGTAGCCAACCAGGGTGACGCGGCCAGCTTTGACCATGGCATCGGCGGCGGCCAAGACACCGGGAAATCCTTTTGTTTCAAGCGCTCCGACGGCTGCGGGCATAATAATTTCTCCTGAGTTTCGAGTTGATTTAGTTAATAATACGGGTCGATATTCGCGCTTAATGTGAATCACCGCAAGCTTGAGCGAGACGAGACTAAGCCCAGTTTTTTTAATCTCCCTATGGTCTATGGCAAAGTGGCCTACAAAATACAGGGGTTAACCAGCAGTTCACAATAAACGTAATTCACAATTTATTGTACGAGTCTTTGTCGCAATTTCTTGTTTCTTTTCGGGGAAGTGCCACAAGCGGAATTGTAAAGAAACTTTACTTTGCTGTAAAAAAGCGATCGCGCCCTCTATTCCTAGTATCGCCAAGGTTCGACCGTTTCGGTGTAATCGAGGGGTAAGACCGAGATCACATTCTCTGGCGGGTTGGGAACGATATAGTGGGTGATAACTTGACCCCCATAGGTTTTTTCTCCTGCCTCGATGCCCGCTTCGTGAGCGCGTTTGACTTCACCCACATAGCCGCGAATTGCTACGACAAAACGGCCACTCTCGGCTTTGTCAAACCAAACCAGGGTAACTCGACCCGCTTTCACCATAGCATCCGCCGCAGCGAGAATCGCAGGAAAGCCTAACGTTTCAATAACAGCAACAGCTTGGGGCATACGCCATCTCCTAAAACTTTTTTGAGGAAGCGAAACTTATTTTACCGATTGAATGTCCGATCTGGGGTTAAGTGGAATAAATCGACAAACTAACAATCGGGAATTAAGTTCACCCAAACTGTTGGTATGTCAAGTGTGAGGAGTTTTATGCCATGTCTAATATCTCAAAGCAGTCTTCTTTGTTCCACGCGATCGCCCTGACTCTGGCCTTGATCGCGATCGCCAGCTACAGCAATCGTAGTCCAACGGTCGGTTTCAGCGATCGCCTTAATGGGATCATTGCTGATTCGAGTCAGGAATTACGCCAAGGGGGGCGATCGCTACGGTGGCACGCTCAAAAACGGCTACCGGCACGACCGAAGTTAGACCGTCAAGAATAATACAATAACACGCGGGTTTCAAACTGTATTTTCGGCATTTTTGACCGAATTGTGGGTTTTAAACCCGCCTGTTAAGTTAAACGCCGGATAATGATTTAAGCGTAACGCTCGCGTTGCATAATAAGCCCGTTGCCCCACTTGGCAATAAACGTAAATATCTCGGTCTTGGGGCAATTCCTCCAGGCGATCTCGCAACTGTCCCAGAGGAATATTAATCGCCCCGGAAACATAACCCGCTTCAAACTCGCCTTTTTCGCGCACATCCAGTAAGAAGCCGCGATCCCAATCTACCGCATCCCACTGTACCACCGGGGCATCACCCCGTAAATGATTGGCCGCGATCGCCCCTGCGAAGTTTACCGGGTCTTTAGCCGCCCCAAACTGCGGCGCATAACATAACTCTGCTTCTTCGAGGTCAAACACCGTGGCGTGGCGCTGAAGTGCCATTGCAATCACATCGATGCGCTTCTCGACCCCTTGCGATCCCGCCGCTTGTGCGCCCAGGATGCGCCCATCATCCGGGGAAAAGAGTAATTTCATGTCAATGGGTTTTGCGCCGGGAAAATAGCCCACATGATGCCCTGGATGGAGATATATCTTCTCATAAGGAATGTTAAGACGTTTGAGGGTCTTTTCACTGGCCCCGGTACTGGCAACCACTAAATCGAAAATACCGCAAACCGAAGTTCCCTGTACGCCACGAAACTTCATATCTCGACCCGCGATCGCGTCGGCGGCAATTCTACCTTGACGATTGGCTGGCCCTGCCAGGGGGATCAGCGTCCATTCTCCGGTCACATAATCTTGCACTTCCACCGCATCCCCCACGGCCCATATATGGGGATCGTTGGTTTGCATTTGTTCGTTGACTCGGAAACCGCCGCGATCGCCCAAGTCTAACCCGGCATCCTGGGCGAGTTTCGTTTCAGGTCGTACCCCAATCGCTAATATTACTAAATCTGCTCCATATTGCTGCCCGGATTCCGTCGTAATTTGGAGGCGATCGCCCTCCGCTTCAAACCGAGTCACCCCATCCCCCAAATTCACCTGTACGCCGTGACTTTTGAGGCGATCGTAAATCGGAACCACCATTTCCGGGTCAAGGGGCGGCATCACTTGGGGTAAACGTTCCAATAGGGTCACGGAAATGCCTCGATGTACCAAGTTTTCCGTCATTTCCAAGCCAATAAAGCCACCGCCAACAATTACCGCTTGCTGGACTTGGTGTTCTTGAATCCAAGCCCGAATGCGGCGACTATCGGGGATCGTGCGTAAGGCGAAAATCCCCGGTAAATCGATCCCCGGTAAAGGTGGACGAATCGGGGAAGCCCCCGGCGATAATACGAGCGCGTCGTAGCTTTCGGTATATACTTTGTCCTTTTCTAAATCTTTGACCGTAATTTGGCGATTTTCCCGGTCAATACTTAATACTTCATTCAGCAAACGGACTTCGATATTGAAGCGTTGTTTAAACAAGTCCGTATTGGCGACTAGGAGTTTCTTCTCGTCTGTAATCACATCCCCCACATAGTAGGGTAAGCCGCAATTCGCAAAGGAAACAAACGGCCCGCGATCGAAAATAATAATTTCTGCATCTTCGCATAAACGGCGCGATCGCGCTGCACAAGACGCGCCCCCCGCGACACCACCGACAATCAAAATTCGTTTTTGGGTCATCGCTTTTCCTCGCTTGAGTTTTGTCTCTTTCTAGGTTTAAAGGAAAAAGCAGAGGGATTGGCGAAAATGCGCTAATTTTTTAACTTTTTCTGGCGAGACGCGATCGCCCCCACCTAAACTGCGTATATCCACGCACAGTTAAAGAGGGGGGTGTTTAGATTTCCGTGGAATAACGATGGCGATGGGCAGACTTCCCCAAGACAATGAAAGTAAAGGGATGCTCTGTGTTGACTTTGAACCCTTGCCAGTTTCTACGACGTTAAAATTATGGTTACTCAATCGCTACGAGCCAAAGGAATCGAACTCCTCGTTGCTTATAATCGCACCCCAACCCTAGAATTACGCAATAAAATTGTCAAACTCAACTTAGGGTTAGTCCGAAAAGTAGCCCATCAGGTTAGCCAGCAATGTCCTGAACCCTACGACGATCTAGAACAAACGGGTTATCTCGGTTTAATTCGCGCCATAGAGCGCTTCGACCCCCACCAAGGCACTGCTTTTAGTTCCTTTGCCCTACCCTACATTCGCGGCGAGATGCTGCACTACCTCCGGGATAAAAGCAGTGTACTGAGAATCCCTAGACGTTGGCAAGAACTCTATTCCAAAGGTCGCAAAGTTCGGAAAACCTTAACCGATGAACTCGGTCGGCCCGTCTGCGAAACGGAAGTGGCCGAAGCCCTCGGTGTTTCTTGGCAAGAATGGCGCGATTGCCTACTGGCCACCGAAAACCGCCGCCTTCTCAGTTTAGATGCCAAAGTTAACTCCTACAAAGAAGACGCTCTAACCCTCGCTGACACCATTACAGACACCAAAGAGCAAGACCGTCAATCCCTACAAGAACATCGCCTGCAAATCCACGGGGCCTTAAGCCAACTCGAAGAAAGAACCCAAACCGCCGTCGATCTCGTCTATCTACGAGAATATTCTCGCAAAGATGCCGCCCAATCTATCGGTATTAGCCCGATGACTGTGACTCGTCATCTCAATAAGGGTATGAATCAGTTGGAGTCTTTACTAGGGCCGCAGGTGGCTTAGGCACACAAGGGGTTATTTGTTGATTATAATTTCAAAGAAGAATGTAACATCAGGATTCCCAAGCATCTTGAAAACTGACACCATCTTTTATCGTCTCTTTCAAACCTTCCCCCAAATCTTCTTTGAACTCATCAATCTTTCTCCTACCCTTGCCCAAAATTATCGCTTTGACTCCGTAGAAATCAAACAACTTTCCTTTCGCATTGACGGCGTATTTCTGCCCCTACGTCCCGATGCGCCTTTTTATTTTGCAGAAGTTCAGTTTCAACCCGATCCTGAATTTTACTCTCGCTTTATTACCGAAAGCTTGCTTTATCTCAATCAAAGCGATCTGAGTAATAATTGGTTGGGAGTGGCAATCTTCCCCAATCGTCGCATTGATAATAGTCCCATTGACCGCTACCAAGAAATGTTTGATTCTGGACGAATCCAACGCATTTACTTGGATGAATTGGGGGAAATGTCCCGAAATTCCCCCAGATTAGCGACAGTTGCGCTCATTATCGCTGACCGAGAGAGCGCAATTTCTCAGGGACAAGAACTGATCGAACGGGTTAAAGTAGAAGTAGAATCGCCCCAACAGCGCGATCTTTTAGAATTAATTGAGCGAATTTTAGTCTACAAATTACCTCAAATTAGTCGCGAGGAGTTAGAGAGAATGTTTGGTTTAAATGATTTACGACAAACGAGAGTTTGGCAAGAAGCCAAGGAAGAAGGTTTGGCTGAAGGCAAGCTTGAGGGTTTAGCTGAGGGTAAACTCTCAAGCAAATTTGAAGCCATCCCGCGTTTGCAAGCTTTGGGTTTAACGGTTGAACAAATTGCTGTGGCTTTAGATTTAACTTTAGAGCAAGTTCGTCAATTTACGGGTTCAGAGAGTAATTGATAGATTCATTCTAACCTTAGCGCTATCTTTTAGAATTAATCGAGCGAATTTTAGTCTACAAATTACCTCAAATTAGTCGCGAGGAGTTAGAGAGAATGTTTGGTTTAAATGATTTACGACAAACGAGAGTTTGGCAAGAAGCCAAAGAAGAAGGTTTGGCTGAAGGCAAGCTTGAGGGTAAACTCGAAAGCAAATTTGAAGCCATCCCGCGTCTGCAAGCTTTGGGTTTAACAGTTGAACAAATTGCTGTAGCTTTAGATTTAACTTTAGAGCAAGTTCGTCAATTTACGGGTTCAGAGAGTAATTGAAAGAGTCACTACTGAGACAAGCGATCGCGTTGGTAGGCATACTGCGCGATCGCGCTAGCGACGATACTATAGAAAACTAGCCAAAGTATGTGAAGTAAAACTTGATTATCGTCACCAATTTGACCAATAAACTGGACAAGTCTTTGGTAGTGAAAGAAAGGAGAAATCACAAAAAAGTCTTGTAGAAAGCTCAACTCTTTAACAGGAAAACTCCCAGCAGAGAACAGACCAATAATTATAATAATACCTGCAATAGAATCTACAGATTTTGGCGGTATGATATAACCCAAAGCAATCCCAAGTAGGGCGAAAGGAATTACTCCTAATAGTAGCTCAACCGCAACCTGTAGCAAAGCGAAAGGCGCTATTTCTAAATCATAAGTAAAAATTCCAATCCCGAAAATAGTAATAAAGCTCAATAGCAAAATTAACATCGTAACGAATAATTTTGCAAGGATATAAATCCCTGGCGGTAAAGGGGTAACTTTTACAAGCTTTAACCATCCTTCAACTCTTTCTAAAGCAATTTGCTTTCCTAAGCGATCTACTGAAAACAGAATAAAACTAACAGCACTTATATAAACAAATAGCAACAGAAGTTCGACTTTATTTTGAAACGAGTTAGGAATTAATGCGGCTAATCCTCCTGAAAGGAGTAATGTACCCATTAAATATAAAGGCTTCCGATACAATTGCAAAATTTCTGCCCAAATTTGTTGTCCTAGAATCTTAAAAATATTAGCAGATCGATATTCTTCAAATACTGGAGTAGGGAAATTATCAAGTTTGTCGGGTTGCTTATCGTAAGTTAAGGTGCCATCTGCCACAGTAATAATATGAGTAGCTAAATTTTGTAACTCATCTTGTTCTGACCTAACATGAGTTACCATCAAAATAGTAACGCCTTCATCCCGACATATTGCTATTTCTTGCCAAAATGCTTCTTGTCCTTCTAAATCTAAGTTTTTTGTCGGTTCATCTAACACTAGAAGTTTCGGTTTGCCAATAAGAGCTAAAGCAAAATAAAGACGCTGCTTTTGTCCTCCTGCTAAGTCAAAAGGAAAAGCGTTTTGTTTGTCAACTAAGCCAAATTTCTCTAGGCTTTCTTGAGTAGGAACTGCATCTGGATAGTAACTTCTGACTAAATCTAAAATTTCCCGAACCGTCAATTCATTCGGCGGTGTAACTTCTTGAAAAACAGTGCCAATTTGCAGTTTAGAAGATGGAGATTTTGGTGATTTACCAAAGAGTTTGACTTCTCCCGAATCGGGTTCTTGCAAACCCAGGATTATTTTGAGCAAGGTACTTTTACCAGCACCATTAGCACCGCGTAAAACAACAAAGTCTCCTGGGTTAACGGTTAAATTAATATCTTGAAGGACAGTTTTTTGTTTAAATAACCTCTCTGAAAAACTTTTGGTTACCTGCTTGACTTCAATGAGTACCATAATTATTACTCTACTCTATTGCACAAAATAGTAAAGGATTCCTTCAAAAAATAGCCAAGTTGCTGTTCCACCGATCCCTGCAACTAATAAAGGCGTTCCCATCATTGCTAAAGCTGCTAAAACTAATCCCCCGGTACCAAAAGCCAGGAAGTCTGGTGTTTGAGGAATGACTGAAATAAAACGGTGAGTTATAGTGCTTAATTGAATAAGTAAAATAACAACACCACCATAAACTAACGCTGCAAAACCTGTACCAATAGTCCGTCGAATCACAACCGGAAGATCGACAAGCCATTGTTCAAGTGTCTCTTGGAGATGAGTGAAATTGAAAATATTAATATCATTTTCTGAGTTTTCGGTTGTTATGCTTGCAGTTTCTGAAGATTCGCTTGATAGATTTTCAGTATTATTACTGAGTGTATTGTTACTTGATTGTTCGTCCATAATTTTACCTTGTATTTAGATTTGCGTGTAATCTTTGCCAACTCAATTCAATTATTTTTTCTCGCAGTTGACTTGTAAAACTGAATAGCTAAATTGAAGCCATTATTCTTGATTTTCTTGCTCTTTAGATAAGGATTCTTCTGAAGAATCAGATTCTTGGTTGAAATTGGGCAGTTTGGGAAGATTTGGGAGCTTAACTGATGGTAGCGAAACTTCCGGTAATTCTGGTAATTTTACAGAAGGTAAAGAAAGCTTGGGGGCTTCAGGAAGCTTGACTGAGGGTAGATGAGGTGCAGGAATACTAGATTTTTTCAACCAATCAGGAGGTTTAAAAAAGGGAGATTTGCACCCTCTTTCAGACATATCTACCCACTTGAGTAGAGGTTCGCAGGAATGTTGAATTTTCAGGGTGTGGACTGTCAGAATTATTCCAAATGTTGAAACAAGAAAGATGCTAATAATTTCTGACTTGTAACGTTTGAGGATTTTGAGCAAGGAAAAAATAGAATTTGTGGATTCCATAAGTCTTAGAGATAAATTTGTTGTCTCTGAGCATTATTTTGGTATATTTTAGAGAAATGTCTGTATTTCGTTACTTTTAGGGCAGTTAAGTGGCTTTTACTACGAAATACTGGTGTTAGGGGATTTAAACTGCTAAACTGAACTCAATAATTTCTCTAGAGAACGGACTTATTCGATTTTAGAACTGTCTAAATTATCTCACATACTTATGTCTTTGGTCAGTATTAAGTCGGTGCATTAACGAAGTGTAACGTGCCACTACTGGTGTGACTTTCGCCAGAAAATAGTTAGATCAAATCCATTTGAATCGTGAGGATTAAGAACCCCGGTTTCTGGCGTAAAATTCTAACTGTATTGTGTCAGCAAATAAGAAACCGGGGTTCTGGCGTAAGTAAAAATCGAGAAATCAAACGACATCTAACGTCCGTAGACGGTTGAGGGCGGCGGCAAGCTCAAAACGGCGGAATTGGGCGAAATTACCTTCAGGGTAGCGGCTGAGAACATCTAAGCCTTGGGCAGTGATGTCAGCCATAACGCGATCGAGGATGTCGGGGAGGGGGCGTTTACTGTCAATATAGGCGGTTTTGGCATAAACGAGGGCAGAGGCGATCGCCCTCAGTTGATTGGGATCGACGATTTGCTCAACGGCACTGAGATCGATGTCTTCGCCGCCAAATCTCACCTCATCAACATCCCTCACTTTCAATTTAACGGCTTTTTTACCCTGACTGGGATCGATGCCGTCGGGTTTGGGGATGCGCGGGGTGATATCTCCGAAAGACGAGCCGCCTTCCGGGGCGCGATCGCTCTTATACTGTTCAGCGATTTCCTTGGCTTTGGCAGTCACTTCGTAAGGCGAGAAGTTATCGAGGGCGATAACGGTATCGGCGACATCGAAATAATCCCCACTGCCTCCCATTACCAGAATTGTTGACACGCCGTATTCGCTGTAAAGTTGGGGAATTTTATCGATAAAGGGGGTAATCGGTTCTTTTTCCTTCGCGATTAACTGCTGCATCCGGCGATCGCGAATCATAAAATTCGTTGCAGAGGTATCCTCATCTAACAGTAATACTTGCGCCCCGGCTTCGAGGGCTTCGATAATATTCGCCGCTTGGGAAGTGCTACCACTAGCGTTAGTCGTCGAGAATTTTTCGGTAGAGCGATTTTGGGGTAGATGGTTGATAAAGGGCGAGATATTCGTTCCGACGATGCTGCGGCCATCTTCGGCGCGAATTTTAACCGCATCCGGGTTGGTAATCACAAATTCCCGCCCATCCCCTGGAATATGATTATAAACCCCCACTTCGATGCCCCGCAGTAGGGTAGATTTGCCGTGATAACCCCCACCGACAATCAGAGTCACTCCTGGGGGAATCCCCATCCCGGTAATTTTGCCCCCATTGGGACAAGTAAAGCTCACTTCTAACTCAGGTGGGGATTGAAAGGGAACAGCATTAGCCGCGAGGGGGCGGTCGTCTACGCCACTTTTGCGGGGTAAGATGGCGTTGTTAGCGACAAAGGCGACTAAATTCTGTTTTTTCAGTTCAGACCGCAGAAAATCGGCATCCTCATTCGTTTCTACCCAGGT
Source organism: filamentous cyanobacterium ESFC-1 (assembly GCA_000380225.1). Lineage (GTDB taxonomy): Bacteria > Cyanobacteriota > Cyanobacteriia > Cyanobacteriales > Spirulinaceae > Jaaginema. The sequence goes on along the minus strand of KB904821.1, from coordinate 4,091,073 downwards.
TTGAATTTTGTCTGCGTCGAGGGCTTCAAAAAGTAGGGCAGTTTCGACAATTTCGGGAATCACCTCGCACAACATTGTCGCCGCTTGTCTGCCGAGAATGCTGCGTCCTCTCGCGGGTAAACCCACGGTAAAGCGGGCTTCAACTTCGCCATCGTGGAGTAAAACCGTAGTACGAGACAGGATTTCTTGACCGACACGGGCGATCGCGATCGTACCACTTTTGCCTGTCCCTCGTCTTTCGCTCAATTTTCTGGCAACTTGGCTAAATTGGCGGGTGAGGTAGTCTTCTAAGGCAACTCTGCGACTAGGGGATTGATATAATTGCGGGGGAAACTGGGCGATTTCTGGGGGGACAAACACCCGTAACTGACTCGGTGCGGCGAAAGGATCGCCTTGGACGCGATCGATACTGAGGCTAAAGTCGTCAAACTCATAACGCCCCTGAATCCCTTTATACGCTTTATAGCTGCGATTATCTAAATCGAGAAGGCGCGATCGCAATTGGTTTTGATCGGTCATAGTATTAACAAAAAAGCTCCATAATATCCCCAATTTGAAATATATCGTTTATTCCGCTAACTCGCCCGCAGCCGTAGGGTGACGAAGCGCGAAGCGTAACGCACCGAAATACAAGCATTTTGAAGGTTTCTTGAATATCGCACAAATTAAGATGTTTCACGCCAGTGTGCCGTAACCCACCATTTAAGATGTGTCGTACCACTACTGCCTTGACACACCTTAAGGTGGGTTACGGCGGATAGCTAGATTACAGTCATAGCATAGATTCTAGCCGCCTAACCCACCCTACGTTAAAGCCTCATTTTAGCTGTGTCACGGCACTACGCTAAAGCTTTTTGGTGTTAGCTGGGGGATTTTCAAGCCGCAGGTGGGTGACGGTATATTTAAACCGGATTTGGTATTAGTACAAATGACAAAGGACCAATGACCAATGACCATTTAAGCCTAAACCAATTGGGAATTACGAGACGATTTCACCGTAGGAGGATGAGGGGGAGGTTGGGGGGGAGAATGCCACCAAGCTTCCTGTTGCGATACCATCAAGGCAATTCCGGCGCGATCGCAAGCCCGTTTGAGACGACGGCGGTATTCGCGGGCTACATTCCATTGTTCCAGGGGAAGGGTTTTAATCCAAACTCGGATAATCATACCGCGATCGCGAAATTCATCTAAACCCAGGATTTGCGGGGTGTCGATAATGCGATCGCGCCAATCCGAGTCTATCTGCATTTCAGCACAAATTTGTTCGATAATCTCAAAAGCTTTATCGATATCTGCACTATAGGCGATCGGAATTTGCAAATCCGCTTGGGAGTGATGACTGGATAAATTCGACACCACCCGCACTTCACTATTCGGAATAGTAATCAATCGTTCCTCTGGATCGCGCAATTGCGTCATGCGGAGGGTAATTTTCTCGACGAGTCCGAAAACCTCCCCCACGACAATCACATCCCCGACTGCATATTGATCCTCAACCAAAATCAAAAAGCCGTTGATTGCATCTTTAATCAGGTTTTGGGAAGCCAGAGAAACAGCCACCCCGATTAAACCTGCACCCGCGATAAAGGGGGCAATATCTACACCAGAAACGGTTAAAGTGGCTAATATTCCGACACCAACCAAGATAATTGTACTCAATCCCTTGGTTACGCCGGAAATCGTCGAAACGCGCTGCTGGAGGCGCTTACTCCGACGAGGCATCAACTCGGCACTTTCGAGGAGAGTTCCAATCAAGCGGTCAATAAAAACATAACTCAATCGGGCGGCGATATAAACACCCAGACTGCTTGAGAGAACAATGAAATAGAAGTGGAGTCGAGTCATCAACCACACTTGCAAACCGCGTGTGTGGGGAAATAAGGACATAATGCTCAAGATAGCCGCCGTCCAAATTGCCCCCTGGGAGAATTGTAAAACCAGTCGTCGCACTGCCCCTAAATTGCTTTGTTGATTTTTGGTGAGGCGGGTTGTAATCTGGGGCGGGAGTGTGGTTTCAGGATTAGGGTTAGGTTGGGGTAGATGGGCAAAACGTTCTCGTCGTCGGAAGCGTGTTTGACTCCAACGAATTAACCCACTCAAAGCCAGTATAGTTAGGAAAATCGCGATCGCCTTCTGACTTTGCCCGATTAAATACTGGGGTTGATATTCCTGTCGCGCCCTCGGAAACGCCTCAATTAAAATGATTTTGAGGGTTTGGGCATAAGTTTCCGGTTGCGTCAGTTGCAGTTGTGCGTCGAGGTGCGTCACCGTCATGACATAACGGTCATTGACGTACAAAATCGGCAAGGATTGGTCGCTTTTTAGCGTAATGTTGAGTTCGGGTTCGGAATCACTAATATAGCTTTGGTTTATCTGATTTAAGTTGCGTTGAATCTCGTCTAAGCGTTCAGACAATTCCCCTTTGGGGGTAGCAATGCGAAACAAAGGTCTACCATCGAGACGTACCCAACCCGTGGCTAAATTCTCGTTGGGGGTGGGACTAAATAAACTCGGAAGCGAGGTTCCAATCCCGTCGGGTAGGGGGAGTTGTGCTTGTGCTGGAGATAGCCATAGCAGTCCCAGAGAGAGCGCGATCGCGCCCAAGACTAAAGCCAAGCGTCGAGAGAATTGTTTTCGCAACCATCGCGGTTGTTGCGGTTGCTGAGGGTGATTGTGCATGGTCGCTCCAATTCTACTCTGTAAAGTTGTGTTAAGTATGCCACAGGGATCAAAAAATGGCCAGTCTAAATTGAACTATTTGTCAAGGAAAATGTTTCTAGAAGTTGACTGATTTATCCCCCTAACCCATCCACGGATTGCAATCTGGGGAACCAACGCCACAAAGTCCACTGCTGCGGACTCGAAAACTAAGCCCCTCTCCCGTGGGAGAGGGGTTTGGGGTGAGGGCAATCAGCATAAATGTTGAGATTGAGATTTATCGTTTGTCCCCCTAACCCATCCACGGATTGCAATCCGGGGCTAACAAGGGCAAAGTCCGCCGTTACGGACTCGAAAAATCAGCCCCTCTCCCGTGGGAGAGGGGTTTGGGGTGAGGGCAACTGTTTGAGAAACAGCATTTTCCATCAAAATGAAAAATAAACAACAAAACAGCAACTCATGACCAAAACGCTCTCTTCAAACCCTTGGGACATTATCATTATCGGTAGCGGCATTGGCGGCCTCACGGCGGCGAATCTCCTCGCTTATCGCGGCAAAAAAGTCTTAATCTGTGAAAGTCACGCCATCCCCGGTGGGGCAGCCCATAGCTTTACGCGACAAGGGTTTCACTTCGATTCCGGGCCGTCGTTTTACTGTGGCTTGACCTCCCAAACCCCGAATCTCAATCCGTTAACGCAAGTATTGGATTTAGTGGGGGAATCGTTGGCTGTGGTGAAATATGACCCCCTGGGTTATTACCATTTCCCGGAAGCAAAACTGCCCATTTATAGTAATTTAGCGCAATATCGAGACGCGATCGCGACTACCCTCAACCCCCAAGCAGCCCAAGAATTTGCCGCTTTTGAGAAACGCCTCCTCAGTCTCTATGATGCCCTAAAAAATATTCCCGCGATCGCCCTCCGCAGCGATTGGAAAATTATTCCTACCCTCATTCAAAACTACTTCCCTGCCCTAATCCAACTTTTACCCCAACTGCCCCTCGTGAATAGTTCTGTGGGAACAGTGATGGATAAATATGTCCAAAATCCCTTTTTGCGGCGACTGATAGACGTTGAATGCTTCTTACTCTCCGGTTTACCCGCCTCCGGTACGATTGCGCCGGAATTTGCCTTTATGCTCGGAGAACGTACCCGCGTCGGCGTAGAATATCCGGTAGGGGGCAGTGGCGCAATTATTAACGCCTTAGTGCGGGGCTTCGAGAAATATGGCGGTAAACTGCGCCTCAACGCCCATGTCGAACAAATCTTCGTCAAACATAACAAAGTCACCGGAATCCGCCTTAAAAACGGCGAAATCCTCAACGCCCCCATCGTCATCTCCAACGCCACCATTTGGGACACCTACAACCATCTCCTGAGTCCCGAAGACTTACCCCCCGCTTATCGCCAAGAAGCCCTCGAAACCGAGGCGGTTGAAAGCTTTATGCACCTTCATCTCGGCATCAAATCCGAAGGTTTAGACAATCTTACAGGACATCATGTGGTTGTCCACGACAGCCAAAAACCCATCACCACCCCCGGTAATACCTGCATGATTTCCATTCCTTCGGTGTGGGATGCAAACCTCGCACCCCCCAATCATCACCTTATCCACGCCTACACCCTCGAACCCTACCAAGGCTGGGAGAAAGATGCAAACTACAAATCTCGCAAACAAACCAAAGCCGAAACCCTCTACCAAGCCGTGGAAAAAGTCATTCCCGATGTGCGTCAACGCCTCGTACTAAACCTCATTGGTACACCCCTCACTCACGCTCGTTATTTGCGCCGTTATCAAGGCACTTACGGCCCTGCAATTCCCGCCGAACAAGGGATGTTTCCCAGTTGCCACACCCCCATTACCGGATTATACCGCGTTGGCGACAGCACGACCCCTGGTATCGGTGTTCCGGCGGTGGCTGCATCGGGGATTCTTTGTGCGAATACATTGCAGGGTTAAGCGCGATCGCAACTTAAATTTTAAATATCACATTTTCGTTTCATTACACAAGCGACTTGACCATATTTATCTCCCTCTAATCCGGCCAAGTTATTATGTTCAATATCTTCATTAGAGCCTAATTTGCTTGTCCATTTTCCATTGCTTAACTGTCTAGCAACGTGGGTCGGTTTGTTGTTTAGGACATAAATCGCTATTTTTTGAAATCCTGTTTCTATCTCTGAGGTTTCGCAAGGTTCATAATTCAATGTTTGAAAGGCTTTAATAAACGCTTCGAGGGTTTCTTCTCTAGGGACATCACGAGGCCAATAACTTTCTAAAAAAGGGTCAGGCCACCACCAAACATCATCTTCTTCTGCTGCCCAAGCCACACAATTATAATCTATAGTATCGGGACTGGTAAGCTCGTAGCCAATGGTTGCTAACGAAGGATGATCCTGTTCAATCAAATTCTTGACATGGGATTGCCAAGCATTATTTCCTACCATGTATAACCGTTTTTACGTCCCCATTCTAACCAGGCTTTTACCATTTCTTTAGTTCTACCTCTGCTTTCTGGGGGAACAGGGTCTTCCCGTGTAATCGCTTTTAATGCCCAAAACCATCTTCCCGATTTTTGTTCAAGTTCTCTTAACAGCAAAGGTACAGCTAATTCCCCTAAACCAATAATCTGTTGATAAGCGGGGTGTATTGCTAATTCAGTCGTCGCAGAAATTCCTCGGGTTTCTTGTTTCCAGGTTGAAACAAGTTCCATAAAAATTTCTTCGATTGTTTCTTCTTTTCGTGTTTTAGGCATGAGAGTATTTAAACTAAAAAATTAAGCGCGATCGCTCCTTCTTTTCGGTATTCTAGCAGGTGGTTGCGGTTCGTAAGCTTTTAATCCCGCATCCCCGGTTAAAATTTCAACTGTAAAACCTTTATGGGCGTAATATTGAGCCAATCTCTTAATCGTAACGTCTCCCAAAGCTATTTTTTGATTGACTAAACCTTGCCAATCTGTTGCTAAAGCTTTTAAACCCTCCCCACTCCATAATTCTATCTGTTGGCTAAATGCAACCCAAGGAGACATTTCATCTGCTGCGGACTGCATGATTTGAGTCAATTTTTGAGCAATTTCATAACGCTTTGAGCCTGAAATTTGGGTAATATGATTCCCGGTTTCGATGACTGCGGCTAAAGGTAAAACGAAAACAGTTTCTTTTGCTTCTTCGTCTTCGAGCTTTTGGCTTATTTTTCGATAATTCCAATAATTTGAATCTGTACCGCATTCTTCCATGAAAGGAATTTGTAAATAAACACATAAAACCGAAGTATCCAAAATTAACGCTTTCATGCCAATCTTAAACCCGGAAAAATAACCACCATTCCAGAACCTCGGTTTCTGTGGTAAAAACTCAACTTAATCGGATAAGTAAATAAGAAACCGGGGTTCTTAATTTTCACTAATTAAGCAGATTTAATATGACTAATCTTGAGTCCGGGCTGCACTGCGCTCAATTGCTCCTTTGGTGACTAAATTACCAATCGAATCAGAAGCATATAACTTCGGAAAATTATCAATTTCTTCTAAGGGGGTTAAGCGACTTTCGCCTGTTTCTGAGTCGCGATGTGCCACAATAATAAAAGGAGTCATATCGGGAGATAAGCGGTCAAGAAATGCTGGATTGTGAGTCGTAACTAAGATATCAATTTTACGCTGCGAACCAATTTCTTGTAACATTTTGAGCAGCAAATCGAAGCGAGAGGGATGCAAGCCATCATCAATATCTTCAATAATCAGTTGACTTCCTTGGGGACGAGTTAATAATGCTGTAAGAATGGCGATAAATCGTAATGTCCCATCGGACATACTGCGAGCATCAATTTTGATTTTTTCTCCGGGTTTCCATTCTTCCTCACAGTAAAGCATGGCATCAGTTCCTAATTCCCCTACAGGTGTCGCCCAAACTCGCTGAATATCGCGCTCTGGTAGGTGTTTTACATAACTGTAAATTGTTTGATTAAACTGCGATAATTGCTGTTCTGACAGTTGAGCAATTACACCAGCTAGATTAGAGGCATCGGTTAGCAAATCTTGGGTTATGGGTGCATAATTTCGCATCTTTTCAGGCTTGGGATTTAAAATAAAAACGTCTGCTAAAATTTGGGTAATGTTTTGTAAAATTCCATGAAATTCTGTGCGACCACCGATTCTTGAAAATGTCCCTAACACTGAATATTCTATATCATAGAGCGGTAAAGATGAGGCGATTTTAGCTTCCCACCTTTCATCAATACCGACTTTCGCATAAAACCTATTATTGATTTTTGATATTTCTTTGGTTTTGATTAAGTATTGATTTCTGTTATTGTCAAATAAGCTTTCAGATTGCAAAACAGATTTGATTTTATCAATAACTTCTATGTCAATCTCATAAGTATAGTCTTGTTGAGTGTTTGAAGATTGCAAAATCATAGCAAGACTAAATTCTGAGCCATTGTGCAAAACAATTCTTTCTTGTCCTCCACGCATATTTGCTAAAATTGAATCGAATTTGTCGCCAGAAACAACTTTTTTGAGAAACTTTAATGCTTCAATGGCATTTGATTTCCCACTGGCATTTGCGCCGATTAAAACTGTGAGTGAATCAATCGGAAGTTCAGCGTAGCGAAAGCTTTTCCAATTTTTCAGAATCAGTTTTTTCAGCATAAAGGTTGCCCAGTATAATCGAAGCTAAAGCAATTTTAGCGAAATCAGGGCGATCGCGTCTTCCCTTACTACAGCATTTTTATCCCGCAGCGACACATCTTAAACGGTGGGTTACGGCGGATAGCCAGATTACAGTCATAGCATAGCTTTTAGCCGCCTAACCCACCCTACTGCACTTGCGACTTTTTTGAGAAACTTTAATGCTTCAATGGCATTTGATTTCCCACTGGCATTTGCGCCGATTAAAACTGTGAGTGAATCAATCGGAAGTTCAGCGTAGCGAAAGCTTTTCCAATTTTTCAGAATCAGTTTTTTCAGCATAAAGGTTGCCCAAGATAAGCGAAGCTAAAGCAATCTTAGCGAAATCAGGGCGATCGCGTCTTCCCTTCCTACAGCATTTTTATCCCGCAGCGACACATCTTAAACGGTGGGTTACGGCGGATAGCCAGATTACAGTCATAGCATAGCTTTTAGCCGCCTAACCCACCCTACGTTACTACGTTACTTCTAAACCTGCCATTCTGCTGCTAAAAAGTCGCGGATATCGAAAAAGGTATCCCAAGCCACAAAAGGCTTCTGCTCGCTTTGCATATAATCAATCAGGCGATCGCGCGCAAAGACTAAATCCCCATGAAACGCCATATTAACATCGGTCACCGAATCCCCGATCGCGATCTTTCGCATATTCGGATACTGTTCCATCACCTGGACTTTCGCGATTAACTCCGTCCCCCCTTCAAATCGCTGCGGAGGTACTCTTAAAAACGCCCCAGACGCATCCACATCCACCGCAGTAATCGAAGCCACCCCAGAGATATTTTCGCGCTGTAACACCCGTTCTACCATGCCGCGCAAGCCCCCAGACACCACATGAAAAGCCATATCTCGGTCTTGGCAAAACGCGATTAATTCCTGTAACCCCTCCCGAATTGGCTTATCGTCCGCAAAACCAATCGCTGCATCGTATTGAGAAGCCGGAATCGACTCCAACATCTGCCGGACTCCTTCTCTAAGAGTCAACTCGCGGGTATAAAGCTTTGGTATCACCTCCGCCGACATTTGGGGGGCAAACACCTTCAACATCCCCGCAAACGTCTCTACCGCCGTAATTGTACCGTCGAAATCACAAAAAACTGCACCTGGAGAACCCAAAGAAAGAACCTCAAAAACTTCTGTATCGTAGATATTGTGGCACGCGACTCCACACTTTGAGATCGTACCGCCATCTGAGAAATTATAAAAGAAGCACAAACGCACAACAGCAAGCATGAATATCAAACAAGGTTTTGTCGGTACAGTAGGCAATACGCCCCTCATTCGCTTAAACAGCTTTAGTGACGAAACAGGCTGCGAAATTTTAGGAAAAGCCGAATTTCTCAATCCCGGCGGTTCTGTCAAAGACCGGGCCGCATTGTATATGATTGAAGATGCTGAGAAAAAAGGACTCCTCAAACCCGGTGGTACAGTCGTCGAAGGGACAGCCGGTAATACAGGCATTGGTCTGGCCCATATCTGCAATGCCAAAGGCTATAAATGCGTCATTATCATCCCCGAAACCCAATCCCAGGAAAAAATGGATATGTTGCGAACCCTGGGGGCAGAAGTGCGTCCAGTTCCCGCCGTTCCCTATCGCAACCCCAACAACTACGTTAAACTTTCGGGTAGATTAGCCGAGGAAACCGAAAACGCGATTTGGGCCAATCAATTCGACAACCTCGCCAACCGTATTGCCCATTATGAAACCACTGGGCCCGAAATTTGGGAACAAACCAACGGCAGCATCGATGGTTGGGTGGCTGCAACGGGAACCGGAGGCACTTATGCGGGGGTTTCTCTGTTCCTCAAAGAGAAAAATCCCGAAGTCAAATGCGTCGTGGCTGACCCCATGGGAAGCGGTTTATACAGCTATGTCAAAACCGGAGAAATCAAGCCCGAAGGCAGTTCGATTACCGAAGGCATTGGCAACAGCCGCATTACTGCCAATATGGAGGGCGCACCGATTGACGATGCCATTCAAATCGATGACAAAGAATGCGTCCGGGTAATTTATCAATTGTTATACGAAGATGGCTTATTTATGGGGGGTTCTGTGGGTATTAATGTCGGCGCGGCTTATGCTTTAGCCAAACAGATGGGGCCAGGACATACTATCGTGACAATATTGTGCGATGGGGGTGGTCGCTATCAATCCAAACTGTACAATCGCGATTGGCTGGCCGCGAAAGAATTACTGCCCCAGTAAGTTAGATAGCCTCTCAGGTGCATTAACGCCCCTGTTTAGAGGTTTCAGAGGCGTTGGGGGGATTGAGGTTCAACCAACGCCACAGCAAAACAGCACCCGTAATCAGGGTGGGTAACAACACCGCAATCAAAGCATTAACCGCAGTGGGGGCAATGGGTAAGAAGCGTCCACCATACTTGACGATAACCGACAAAAGCGCCGACGCGATCGCGACTTTTAGAATCAAATTTACAGTATGATTCATACTTACTTCATCTTTTGCTTGATAAAGTTCGCCAGTTGCACAAGCTGTTTTTTCAGCCCTTGAATTTCTCCGTGCATTTTACCCATTTGCGACTTTAATTGAGCGATTTCGGCTTCGAGGGCGGCGGTATCGCCACCACCACCGCTACTGGCTGCGGCACTTGCTGGGGCAGCCACAGACGGACGAGAACGAGCTTTTTTAGTTGCGTCTTGAATCGCCTCGATTAACTGTTTTTTCTCAAAGGGTTTTCCCACAAAAGAAAAATACTCAAAGGGTTCTGGCAGTTTTTCGGTGACTTCTTCTTTGCGACCCGACATCACCACCAAAGGAATAGATTGTAACTCTGGATGTTTTTGGATGGCTTGGTAAACTTCCCAACCGCTCATTTTCGGTAACAGAAAATCCAGCATAATTAAGTTGGGATGTTCTGAGCGAATCAAGTTAAACCCCTGCTGCCCGTCTTTGGCTTCAATGATTTCCACATTGCTTTGGGGTAACATATCTTTGACCCGCATCCGAATAACTTTACTATCGTCAATTACCAAAATTTTTTGGGTTGCCACGACTATCTCCTTGTGAGACGCTGAATGAATCGATTGTAATTTTCCTATTTAAGCTTAAGCTATTATTGCTTGACCAGAAATTTTCGCGGGCATTTCCCTTTCTGAGTGGGGTCGGGTCTGGGGGAGAAGCGCGATCGCCCACTTCCTCTAACGATATTGTTTACTATAGAAAGCGGTACGCTAACATCAACATTATGAGTGAAACCGCTTCCCAACCGCAGAATCGCCAGCCCTGGCGCGATGAAATTACCGCCTTACCGAGTTGGCTGCGTCGTCCCCTGGGGAAAGCCAGCGAAATTTCGACGGTACAACGGATTATTAAACAGCGTAACATCCACACGATTTGCGAGGAAGGCCGCTGTCCTAATCGTGGCGAATGTTATGCCCAGAAAACCGCAACTTTTTTGTTGATGGGGCCGACTTGCACCCGGTCTTGTGGTTTTTGTCAAGTGGATAAAGGTCACGCCCCCATGGCCCTCGACCCCCAAGAACCCCAAAAGGTAGCCGAAGCGGTAAAATTATTGGGACTGCGCTATGTGGTCTTAACCGCAGTGGCACGAGATGACCTCTCAGACGGCGGTGCGGCGGGTTTTGCCCAAACTATGCAGGCGATTCGAGCAACGACCCCAGACGCGGCAATAGAGGTGCTGACACCGGATTTTTGGAGTGGGAAGGAAGCCCAGATTCAACAACAAGAACGGATTGCAACAGTCGTCGCCGAACATCCGGTTTGTTATAACCATAATATCGAGACAGTACGCCGTTTACAGGATAGGGTACGACGGGGGGCGAAGTATGCGCGATCGCTCGCTGTGTTAGAAATTGTTAAAAAGCTCGATTCCAGTATTGCTACCAAATCCGGTTTAATGTTGGGTCACGGAGAAACCCAAGACGAGGTTATCGCAACGTTACAGGATTTACGGTCGGTGGGGTGCGATCGCGTTACCCTCGGTCAGTATATGCGCCCCTCCCTAGCTCATCTCCCGGTACAAAAATACTGGACTCCTGAAGAATTTGATGAATTAGGCGAAATTGCCCGTTCTCTCGGCTTTGCTCACGTTCGCTCCGGCCCCCTCGTGCGGAGTTCCTATCACGCCGGGGAAGCCGAGTGATTGTGGGGAACAATTAACAATTGATAGAGCTATTCTCGGTTAACAGCTTTTTCAGCAAACTCATTCTAATTTGCTAATATAACTTGAATATAGCTGTAATTTTTACTTAACCAAGCTGTTTGAATTTAAGCTATGAAAAGTTTATCAAAAATATTGTGAGTATCGGGATTACGCTTTTCCATATAAGCCACCCATTCCCGTGATGCCCAATGCCGAACATTAGTATAGTTTGTTTCTAGATAAGCTGCCCAATCAGGATGGATCAGAACTGCTTTACAAGTTTTATAATCGGCTTGGTCGAACTTGTATAAAGGCTTTTGGGATTCAAAAAACTCCTCAGCAATAGCAGGTATAGCTTGCTCTGAATCACTGCCATAACCTCGATCGACTTTTGCCACTTTTAGTTGTGTATCTAAAAAAGGATTGAGGAGGCGAAACGGTACATAGCGTCCCAGTTGAGTCACTTTTTTATTCAAATTTTGCGATGCGATCGCCTGGCGTAGCAATTTTTTATCAAACCTTTTTGGGGTCGATCTAAAACCATCTAAATCCAAAGAATCTAATTGTTGAGTAATTCGATCGGTCGTACCAAAAGATAATTGAAAGTAGGCATGAGGATACCAAGCATTAGTCAGCATTTCGACAATAATTTCTGGAAAACTAATATAATCAGTGGCTTTAAATTGTCGTTCTTTTAAAATATCAAGGAGAGCGAGAAAAAATAGATATTTATAAGATGTAGTTGTTCTTCTGAAAATATTAGATAATGCTTCTACATTAACTTGGTCTGAGTCGGGTAGCTGACAAGATTTAAAACTCATATAGTATTTTCATTTGAAAGGTAAACTCCCATTGAGGCTTTAATCCACTGTGACTCGAAACCGGACAAAACCGCGATTATTCGCCCCTGTATTGGGAATATCGCCCAAATCCACCACAACACTACCATTGGGATTGTTAGCATTCGGGCAGGGGGGTGTAACATTATTCGCAGGGGTTAAGGGCGAGAAAAACTGGGCGCGATCGCCATCTGCTGCATTGGTTTGTGCCGTATTCGTTGACCCTTGTTGCACCAAGATACCATTTCCCCCGCCAAAACTATTACTGACAAAACTCGTCCCCACTGGAATCGCATCGCAGAGGCGGATATTTCTCGCCGTTCTACCCCCATCCGAGAGAAAATAAATCGTATATTCGACCACATCATTACTTTGCAGCAAGTTATCTTGACCCAATCCCACCACTCCTACTGGATTGAGGCCAATATTCGCGATCGCGTTATCATTACCATCTTGAGCGTCATCAATAAATCTGGCAAAATTAACCCCCGCTAAGGGTTGGCCATTTCTGACAATATTCGTTACTCGTTTAACCAAACGCAAACGACCTTCCCCAGAATTATTATTGATAACAACCTCAGTCGGGCTTTCTTCATCAGGATTACCGTCATTATCCGGGTCGAGAATTAAACCACTCACAGAGCGATCGCTCGTTGTTTGTCCGCCTCCTTGACCGCTTGCTGTCACTTGGTTTCGTAGGGTAATCGGCAACGTGCGCGGATACACCTGCACCGTCAAAGTAATGGTTTGAGTTTGAGCAACAGCCAAAGTGCTGTTATTGGCATCGAGTAAATTAGTATTACTACCCGACCCGGTAAAGCCAGCATTGGGCGTTAAATTCCCCGTTGCGGTGGGGGGTGTAATAATTGTGTATTCCCCTTCATTCGGCGTTCGGGATACATAAGTTAAGCCGTACTGCGTCGCGAGATCGTCCACTATCTGCACCGCCGACAAGCCCACCGTCCCAAAGTTACGCACTTGCAGCGTATAGGTAATATTAAAGCGTCCTTCCCCTAAATCTACCGGATTTGCGCCATTTTTCGCCACGCCAATACGAGGGCCAGTCACTTGTAATGTTGTGGGATCGGGAAAAGGATTAGTATTAGGGAAATCCGAGCGCGATCGCAACCCCGTCGCAGCCAGCCCGCTTGGACTTCCCTCTAGTGTTGCTTGATTGGGGAGGACTCTCGCAGAACTAAAGTTCGGAATATTAACCTCAACACTCAGAGTTGTATCAGTATTAGCCGGAACTGTAACGTTACTAAAACTGAGGGTACTATTACCATTAGAGAAAGTAGGAGCAACCCCCAACAAGTTAGCAGGATTCACAGAAGCGGTATTGTAAGTCCTACCGTCAGACATCGCATCAGTAAACGTCAGATTATCTAAACTAAACTGAGTGCGGTTGATAATGCGATAAGTGTACGTTACCGTTCCCCCTGGCGCGATCGTGGTGGCTGACACCTCTTTAAGTACAATTGGCGCAAGGGGGCAACCTGCGCCATCATTTTGACTGACTCTGTCAACGGTTCCTAATGACGTAAAATCCCCTGTCGTGATATTAACTCGATACAGTTCGCCGCTATTCGGAACGTTAGGATCGCCATTGCGAAACGCATAAAAATTGCCTGCCGCATCAAAAAACGCTGCACCAATTTGATCGTCCCCACCACTAAGTATAGGTGTTCCTGTTCCCTGGGGTACATTAGTCAAAGGAATGGGATTAGCCCCAGAATTGGGGTCAAAAGAACGTATCTGATTAATACTTTTATCATAACCATAAAAGCGCCCATCTGCTGGATTAAAAGCAATATCCGCAAAGCGGGGCGAACCTTGCAGGGCTGTTGTTCTGATTAGTGTAGGAGTTGCCCCGGAAACATCAAGTTCTACTAATTCCCCCGTACCGGGTGAATAGATGAAATAGTTACCCGTATTGCTATTAAAATCCCCAGCAATAAAATTAGAACTGGGTAAACCTGGGGGTAATGTTAGCCTTTGAGAAACACCTGTTTCATCAATTCTAAGAATATTGGTAGGATTATTCGTATTGTTGAGTTCAACCCCGTAAATAAAGTTATCTTGGGGTCGAAAGCCAGCAGCATTATAGCGTCGCAAACTTGCCCCAGGTGCATTGCTAACTGGGGTTAATTGAAACTGTTGGGTATTAGTAATCAGATTATTTAAAGTTGTCGGATCAGTACGATTTTCACCCCGACTAATATAAAGTGTGCCATCACAGACGAACTGCGCGATCGCGCTTTGAAAGGATAACGCGATCGCACTCCCGAAAAATCCTAACAGGAATAGAGAATGCGATCGCGTCAAAAATCGCGGTTTGGCCTTTTTTTCGCCCATGAGCGGATAATCTTCTTGAATTTGAGGGGTTTTTCTAACGCTGACTGTAATCAAATTACTGGAAAATCGTCTTTTTTGTAAGCGTTCAATCTCGAAAATCTGCCGCAGTAAATCAGCGTGTCGCTTCTACATCAAACGACACGCCGATCTCAGCCGATTAATCCAACCTCACGCGGAACCGCACAAAGCCCAAGCGATTCGTTCCTGTATTCGGTACATTCCCCAAATTCACAAACACCGCCCCCGTAGGGTTATTCGCATCGGGACAAGGGGGAACCACCGAATCTGCCCGACTCAACGGCGAGAAGAATTGGCCGCTGTCGCTATCGGCTTCATTGGTCAAATTACTTTCCGTTGTGCCTTGGCGTAACTGAATGCCACTACTGCCGCTAAAACTATTGTTCACAAATGTAGTTCCTTCGGGAATGGCATCGCAAATCCGAGCATTGGTGATATTTTGATTGCCATCAGCAAGGTAATAAATCGTGTATTCGACGACATCATCACTTTTCAACACATTATCATCCCCCAACGCCGGGAAACCGGCCAGGGTCAGCCCCGACCAATCCGCGTTATCGTCAGGATCGTCAGGATCGTCGATAAACCGAGAGAAGTCAACGCCCGGAAGTGGCGAACCATCGCGAGTCACTCCGGTAATACGTTTGACTAAGCGAAAATTAGCTTGACCAATTGGGAACGTAACAGGGGTCGGATCGCTGTCATCACCAGGATTACCATTACCATTGGGGTCTGGGTTCAAATCGGGAACTCCATCATTATCAATATCAGGACTATTCGCTGAAAGATCGCTGACGAGATTACCATTCGGATCGCGTGCTGTTGCAGTCGCTTGGTTATTGTAGGGGCCTGCATTGGTGCCGGGATTAACTCGCACTCGTAGAGAAATCGTGGCACTTTGACCCACAGCCAATGTTTCTGCACCAGACAACAAATTCCCTGCTCCGTTAAAGTTAGGATTACCTTGGGTTAATGCTCCAGTAACTGTAGGTGGTGAAACCACTTGAAACGAAGCTGCACCACTGTAAGTGCTGTTTTGGTTGCCAAATAAATTATCTGTTACCTGTACATTGCTTAAAGCAACATTGCTAAAGTTGCGAACTAACAATGTATAAACAACATCAAAAGTCCCATCACCATTAGCAACAGGCTGGGATGCTCCTTTCGCAAGGCCAATTTGTCCACCTGTGCTGCCAATTGTGGTTGTATCTGTACTGCCGTTATTAAATAAGTTAGGATCGCCGCCTCCGCTAACTGTGGCACTATTCGTCACTTGCGAGCCAGGTGCTGCCGTCACACTCACCGGAACGGTAATAGGCGGATAACTATCTCCAGAAGCAAGAGCATCGTTGGGGGTACGGGTACAAGTAATTGTCCGACTGGCCACCGTACAAGTCCAGCCATTTCCTGTGGCAGAACCATTCAGAGTTAAGCCTGCGGGCAAATTATCGATGACTCGTACTGGTGCTGTGGTTGAGCCAGGCCCATTATTCGTAACTGTCAAGATATAGTTACCCATCCCCCCAGGAACTAATGGTGCATTCGGATCGACCTGCTTGTCAATCCTCAAGTCAGGATCGTTAACGTCGATAACCACTACATTTTCTAGATCGCTATCATTATCGGAGCCACCACCAGACACAGTAGAAGTATTTGTAATATTGGAACCTGCTGCTCCGTTAACCGTTACAGAAAGAGTAATGGGTGGATAGCTCAACCCAGGTTGCAAAACATCACTGCGGGTACATTCAACTATTTGACCCGTAATAGTACAGTTCCAACCTGTTCCGGTAGCACCCGTAGGAGTTAAGTCCGCAGGTAGTGTATCTGTAACAGTTACGAGATTACCATCCGTAGGTTGTGTTCCTTTGTTAGTTACTGTAATTCGGTACTGAGCTGTACGGCCAGTGACATAACTTCCAGTTTGGTCTTTAATAATTTCTAAGTCAGGCTGGTCGGTGACTGCGGTACTTGCAGGTATCCGTGTATTATTCGCGGGATTTGGATCGGTAGAAGTAGAAGTACTACTGGCAAAGTTGGTAAACTGTGGCTGCTTTGCTATAGGCAAATCAACGGTTACTGTGCGAGTAACTGAAGCTCCAGGAGCTATATTGACAGCAGGCCAAGTCACAACTCCTCCAGAAAAGCTACCTCCATCAGAAGCACCGACGAATCTCGAATCTGGGTCTATGATGTCGGTAATGACTACACCCGTTGCAGAATCAGGACCATTATTTGTGGCTCTAATGACATAAGTGACTTCTCCGGGAGAAGGCAATGGATTGGCTCCTAATCCTGTTTTGGTAAGTACAATATCAGCCTGTCCTGAAGCCGGAATAGTGGTCGTTACTGTTGAACTATTGTTACCTGGCGTAGGATCGGTAGTAGTCAGTGAATTACCAGAAGCAGTATTGCCAAAAGTTCCTGTTGTTTTGTATGTGATAGTGACTGTGCGGGTTACTGTCGTGTTAGCAGGAATACTAATAGTAGGCCAGGTAACTGTTCGAGTTCCTGGGTTATAAGTTCCGCCATCTGAGGCAATTACCGGAGTGCGATCGTCTGTACCAGCTAAGACATCTTGAATTACAACATTAGTCGCAGTGTCAGGGCCGTTATTCGTTACAGTAATGACATAACTAGCTTGACCGGGAGCTGCTAAGGTCAAGGGACCCGATTTAGTTGTAACTAAATCAGCATTGCCTGCTGCTGCTGGTATTACTGTCCCCACAGTTGCCGTATTATTTGTAGCCAGAACGTCATTGGTGGAGTTAACTGTAGCAGTATTCTCGAAGCCTGGTGCAGTTGGGTTGCTTGTAGGCAGGTCGACAGTTACTGTTCGAGTTACTGGGGCGCTGTTTGGTGGAATATTGATAGTTGGCCATGTGACTGTTCGGGTTCCAGGGTCAAAAGTTCCGCCATCGGAAGCACTAACAAAGGTTGCTCCTGTCGCAATTACGTCGCTAATGGCAACATTAATCGCTGTATTGACAGTGCTTTGATTTGTGGTAGTTATGGTATAAGTAGCTTGACCTGGAACGGTTAAATTCGCTGGCCCTGTTTTTTGAATAGTAACTTCAGCAGGGCCTGGAGTCGGTTGTACTGTAATATTAGTTGGGTCTCCCAACGGCGGAGTAGAAGGATCGTCGGAGGGAACGATAGGATTATCATTTGAATCCAAAAGCAGTGCTTGATTAGGAAGTGGCGTAGCGGGTTGTGTTGTCGGCATTTGCATAGTGACAACAATTTCTCCCGATGTCGTTCTAGCGGGAATACTCAAACCTGTAATAGTAAGGATAGTTCTATCAGCATTCAACTGCACTGTGCCACCAAAAGGATTTATAGGGTTAGGGTTTATTGTTCTACCGCTACCATCATTTACATTTTCGACAAATTGAATATTGTTGAGGGGAAAGTCTGTATTGTTGATAACTCGATAACGGTAGGTAGCCGTTCCCCCTAGAGGAACAGAAGTAGAGTCAGCAATTTTTACAAAACGAGGGGCAAGCGGGCAACCTGCACCATCATTTTGAGAGACTTGAGGGGCAGGGCCTAGATTTCTAAAATTACCTGTGGTTATGTCAGCAGTGTAAAGATTGCCGTTATTTTCATAACCATAGAAAGTTCCAGACGCATCAAAAAACGCGGCACCAATTTGGTTAGCACCCGGTCCCCCTGTTCCCGCAGGAACACTATTGACAGGGACAGTATCACCATTATTAGCATTTAATACAGTATCAGGGTCGAAGAAGCGTATTTGTTGTGTGTCCCTATCGTAACCATAAAATTTTCCATCTGCCGCATTAAAGGCAATATCAGCAAATCGGGGCTGACCAGCGAGAAACACCTCTCTCACAACAGAAGGAGGACCAGGACTTTCATCAATATCTAAAACCACAAGCTGACCGTTAGGGCTGTTTGAATATATAAAATACAGTCCATTAGTCAGGGGATTAGTTGTTGTCAAAAAGTCCCCAGCAATAAAACGGTTATTTTGTTGTAACGTAGCTATTCGGGGAGGAGTGCCTAGAGAAACAGGTTGTCCTGTATCATCAATCCTGAAAATTTCTCCTCCACCTACACTTGGCGTAGTATTAGTTCCAGGGTCAATACCATATATGTAACCATCTCGAACGCGAAATCCCATCGCGTTGTAGCGGGTAAATGCTCCCCCTCTAGTCGCCAAACCAAAGGGAGTTTGGTTAGCAATGACATCAAAAAGTCCTGTTGGTGCAGTATCTCCTGGGGCTTGGCTAATGTAAAGAGTGCCATTACAAACGAATGGGGCGGCTTGGGCGGTGGGGGCGTGGAGGTTGGAGGCGCTCCAGAGGATGAGACCTCCGAATAGGCTACGAAGAAAGCGGCGAGATGGTTTTTTCACTAATTTGCCTCCCCTGAAATACTAGGAATGTCACCGATGGTTGCGTTGAGGGCGGGTTCGGAGGTGCCATAATCGGGATGGGTCGCGATCGCGCTGACTCGTTTTATGTCTACAATCTGTATATCGGGGAGTCGAATCTGAAAGCGCCCTTTATCATCGGCTTCGGTGGTCGAGATAGGAAATTGATTATCGCCGTCAACATCGGGGACGATGCCGTAAATTTCGATGGTTGCGCCTGCTTCACTCATACCAAATAAAGTTACTTCTCCGGTTGCGTTGCGAAAAAACTCGCGACTGACAAATTGCGGGGTCATAATGCCATAATTAGCGATTCCACGACGATAGCGATCGCCCTCGACCAATTCCCGGCTATCATCAGATAATACGGTGTCGGGAATGGCGTTACGACCGTCGCCGTTATAACGGTCTGGTCGTCCGGTTTCCGGTTGGGCGTTGAGGTCAACGGTCAATCCAGTCACATTTAAAAACTGGTTTTCGGTGACGCTGACGCGGTGGGGGACGGGATAACCCGCGACAACAACACCCGCCCCCGGTTGATTGGCGATGCGGTTTTGGGTCACTTGATGATTGCTACCACTGAGATAAATCGCGGGACGTTGATATCTTGCGCCGTTATTATTCAGCACGTTATTGTCAATAATGGCAGCCCCTTCGGGTTTGAAGATATAAATGCCGCTACCGCCGTTATTGCGAATCGAGTTGCCTTGAATGCGCGTATTGGCGATTTGTCCTTCGAGGTGAATCCCGTCGGGCATCCCGATTAAACCATTGTTTTCGATAATATTGTCGCCAATTACGAGGTTGTTGGCACGAATACTGCTGATAATACCGCTTCCTTTTTGATTGGCAATAATATTGTTGATAATGCTCACATCATCGCCCTTGAAAATATACACCCCAAAGGCCGATTGTCTGGCTTGGGTATCCTCTGGCGGTAAGCCCAGAATATTGAATTTAATCAGGATATTCTGGGGCGGTGAATTGCCGTCCCTCGGATGTGCGGGGACATCATAGCGAATCTCATCTCTGGGGGCTTGGGGCGCAGAAATGAAGATGTCGGCGGCGGGGACGGTGGCGGTATCTCCCCCAGGTGGCGCACTAAAGCCATAAAAGCGCAATCCCTGGACTGTGATATTATCGGCAACGAGGGTTAGTCCGCGAATGGGCGGATTAAGCAAGTTTTCGTCATTATCTGGCGAAATCCGGGTCAAACTGACTACAGGAGTCGGAATGCCAGGATTTAACTCCTCGAAGCCTTCATAACCCTGTTGGGTTGTGCCGTCGAGGGTGACGTTGGGGGTGCGAATTTCGGGCAGGAGTTCGCTGAGGGTAATCGTGGTTTGGTTGGGGGGTAAGTTAAAGCTAATTTGCTTGGTTCTTTCGCTTAAATTGCCGGAAATTTGACTGCTTTCGGTGGTAGAAAGGCTGTTGAGTTCGAGGTCGCCATTGACGATCGCGATCGCTTCCCTTAAAGTCAAGTTGTCATCAGCGATAATTTCATCGCCATTGCTATTGACAATTACCTCAAAATCTGCATTATTCTGAGCCAAAACCGGAAATGGTAACAAGGGCAAGATGGCAACCAACAAACGCACCATCGAGGTTTGTAGTGTTTGAGCAATTCCCCTGGGTTGATATTCTGGTATCACTTTATTTCGCTTCATCATTGTGAATAAAATTTGCATTGCTCAATAACTGCCAATCTTGGGTCGTTTCTAAAACGTTGGTCAGCCAAGCTTCTGAGGGATTAAACGAGGTTGTTGGTTGCTGATGCTGACTATCCCAATCCACCGTTTCTCCGACTGCCCATTGCCCACTGCCGACTGCTTCAACCCCTGATGACTGTTGACTGTTGACTGTTGACTGAAAAGCCGTTTCTCCGACGGGACGGGGAAACCCCGCCCCTACAAACCCACTTCCGTCTGCTTCTACGGATAATTGGTCATTGGTCATTGGTAATGGGTAATTGTTCTGTCCGTTAACTCCATCAACTGCTTCCCCGACTGCCCACTGCCCACTACCTACTGCCTGTACAACCGGGAGACTTTCGGTTTCTGGGGGCGGCAGAGGGGTTTGATTGCCAAAACCGCCGAATAACTCGTTGATTTTGTAAGTCACGCCGAAATAAATGCCGTCGCTGGAACGATAGCCGCTAAAGTCGCGGTCATCGACAGAACCGAAACTGTAGCCAAGACCAATGCGTAAATCGGGCATAATATAATACCCCAATTCCGCAGCCCAGCCCCATTCGGTAAAGTTAGCGCTGGGTTGACCAATGGTGCGTCCTTCGAGGGCGACATCCCATTGATAGGCAAAGCGATAAGTGGCTCGCAGTTGTCCTAAATACACTAAACTGCTGTTACTAAAGTTATTTGCCAAATAAGTTGTGCTAGAACGCATGGCAAACTTACTGTAGAACTCCCATTGCCAATTGGGGGCGTAAATGCCTTCGGCTGAGAGTACATGGTCGTTTGACCCTACGCCACTGTCAAACAGCAGGGTATCGGGAATGGTAGAAGGGTTGCGGCGATATTCGTAGCTGAATAAGCCGTTAAAGCGGTCGTCGTAGGGGTCGCGATAGGCTAAACCCAGGCGTAAACTGGCGGTGGGGCCTAAGCCTTCGAGGAAGGGGGTGGCGGAACTGGCTTGCTGGAAACGCAACAATCCGGTTAAAGCGGGGCTGAGTTTCCCGGCGGCTGTGGCGAAAATGACCACGTTATTACCGTAGGTGCTGTTGCGGTATTCTAAGCGCCCAGAAGCTTTGAAGTCCGGGTTGGCGGTGTAGGAAAAACCGACGCTGTAGGAATCGCCTTCTGTGAGTCCGAGGGAGGCGGCACTTTGACCGACGGCGTAGGGTTGTGCAAAACGCGGCCCGGCGGCGGTTGTTGAGAAGATATTAGTGGCGATGCGTTCGTAACCGAGGTCAACGCGGAAGCCTTCAAAGAGGTTAATGCGGTGGTTGAGGCCGATGGCACTTTGTCCGGTCATGCCGTTAAAACCGCCGACGACACCGTAACGACTGGTGAAGGTGGTGTTTTCTCCGAGTTTGGTTTCCGCGATCGCGTCTAAACTGGTAAGAGAGTTTGCACCGAGTAAACCACCGTTATAAAATTGGTGCGCCAGACGTAGCTTCATTCCCGGTTGTACTGCCCATTCAAGACCCATCGTGGTACGCAGGGGATACACGGGGTCGTTGTCACCGAGGCTCATTTCGCTTTGGGCGCGAAAGGCCAGGGTAGAGCGATCGCACTCGGTATCTTCGCATAAAATTGGTACGAGGACATTCGCGACGAGTTGGGAAGTATTAGTATCGAATAAAGTACTAACCGCATCAGAGCGATCGCGATACACATATTCTAAACTGCCCTCAACCCGCCCGAAATCCTGTCTTGCCCCAACGCGAAATGTAGACAACTCATTATCAATATTCGTCGTCCGCAACGCCTCTTGCGTCGGGCTAAACAAATCAATTGGCGGATTAAACTGGTCGAACAACGGCACGCGGGGAGTCGTCGCATTGCCATAATTGCGCTCGTAATCATAACTAGCGTAAACTTGCGTTGCCTCGCTAATTTCAGCGTTAATTGAAGCCCCATAACGCGTTTGACCGGGATTGTAAGAAATTGTCGCATTATTCACAAAACCCGGCTCAACATTGCGATAATACGCCCGCGCCGCCACCTGTTCGCTCAGATTCACATCCGCTTCTAAGCGATACGCCGACCCGCTAGGATTGCCCAACGACCCCCGATCGTTAGCCAAAGGAAAGGTACTGTTATTGTTAAACAGGGAGTAATTATTGGCGTTACTATGGGCAAACTCCCCCACAATCCGCCCCCGACTGAGATTACTATCGGGCAGTTGTCCGAGGGACATCAAGAAATCAACGCCTAAAATTTCAATTTCTTGGTCACCTTGGTCTTCTTGGAAATAACTAGCCCCTACCCAACTCGGCGATTCAAACGAATTATCAAAGTTATACTGCAACCGTCCCGCATAAAGGTGGGTATCGGTTTCGCCGTTGCCTTCATATTGATAAGTTACGACGATTTTGCGGACAGTGGTAATCGAACTTAACGAACCATTGGGGTCGTCGCGAAAATAACCAATGGGGTCAATGGGACGACGAAATAATAGTGTACCGCGATCGTAATCAATTTCATAATCGGGCCCTCGCATTAACTGTTCCCGTTCGATAATCACCCCAGGACGGTTGATTTCCTCGACTTCGAGATAAACCGCTTCACTTCCTGGCACTAATAAGCGATTCGAGAGGAAATAATAACCACTGGTGCCATCAGGAAGCAAAGTATCCCGTTGGAAACCCTGTACATAAGGGCTAAAAGCAGCGCTAATTTGAAGATTGCCCAAGTTAAAGTTGCCCTTAAAGCCGTGTAACTCCCGGCCAATGGCGCTAAACTCTTGGGAAGCGCGGGCAAACTCAGGGGTGCGATAATCCCCCCACATAAAGTAATCCGTCCCTGCCCCTTCTACCGGGGAACTGCGCTCAAAGCGAGCATATACGCTATCAATAGATGGGGTGGTGTAATCGGTGGTGGAACTGTCCCCATAAACGGGATATTGCTGTTCGCAGAATTGCGGCCCCCGGAATAAACGGGTAATGCCATCGCAGGTTTGATTGAGGGGACGTTCGCTGTTATACGCCCCCGTAAACAACCAATCCCCGATTGCACCTGTCGCAAAAATTGCCCCACTGAGATCGACTTGCGTCCCATCGTCGATAATATCAGGGTTCAAGAAGGTGCTGCGACTGCCCCAATAATTAGTTCCGGCAGGCCCCACCCGAAAATCAATTACCCCCGAAACCAGGGAGGGGCGCAAATAGGTTATAAATTCAACCTGTGTATAAGCTTCGACGGTTTCGGTCGGTTGCAAATTGGCGACTTCTTCAAAAACTAAAGCCGCCCGAACTTGTACCGTTTGCGCTTCAATCCCTGACTGTAATTGTGCCTGAAATTTACCCTCTTCAGCCCGCACCTGAAACCCCGGCAAATCTGGGTCTTGGTCTGCGCCGATAAACTCCCCTGCACTGGCGGTTAGGGTGACTAAGGTTGTTTCGCTTAAAAACGCCCCTTCGTCGTCGGTTACAGCGCCTTCTAGGGTAATTGTAGAGCGATCGTCAGCCGGGATGCGGGGGTCGCCGACGGGGTTAATTTCAATCTCCGCTTCGGGAATGGTAACGTTAATCCCTAACGTCCGGGGCTCGCCGTTATTAGCGCTGACTTGAATTTCGTTTTCGCCAATTTCTAATTCAACCCCATACCAAACTTGCGTGATGATATTGTTGGCTTCGTCGAGTTCGCGGGTGGTGGCGATGTCTGCGTTCAGGGATTCGCCGTTGAGACGCACATCTAGCTCGCTGTCGGCGTTGTACTGAATAATCAGGTTTGTGGTTGTGGCCGTTGTGATTCCACCTTGCGGGGTTAAAATGCGGACTTCTGTGGGTTCTAGGGACAAGTCCGGCACCAGTTCGGGTTGGTCGGGTTGCCCAAATTGCTGGTCTTCTAGGGGTGAGATTGGTTGCGCTTGTACAACTCCCCCCCACAAAGCGACGAGGGGAAACGCGAGTAATAAAAGGATGTTGTAATTGGTTGTTGGTTGTTGGTTATTAGTCATCATTTTTTCCCTGGTTCCGGTGTTTCCCTAAAACTGTTGACTGATGACTGTTGAAAAATTGACTGAAAACTTGTTTGCTTACTGCCTCAACGACTGATGACGGATGACTGTTGACTGATGACTGAATAGGTTGTGGATGCGACTCTTTACTAACGTCCACAATGGGCAATTGGTAATTAGTAATTGGTAATTGGTAATTGTTTTCCCGACTGCCCACTGCCGACTGCCCACTGCCCAAAGCTGTTGACTGTAAAGAGGCTGGCGTTACGGCGAAGTTCATGCGTCTGAGGCCGCCAGGTTCAAGGCGGACGAGACGAGAGGGGCTGTTGCGTTCGCTGAAAAATAGGTTGGGGGCGAGGTCGTAGCCGGGAATACTGGTTAGGTCTAATGTCCCGACGCGATTACCTGAAACGACATTGGCCATAGAAAAGAGGCCGTTGGCATCGGTGGTAATGCGGTTGCCGTCGTCGAGGAAAACCACCGCATTCGGGATTCCGGGTTCGCCGGGTTGCTGTTCGCCGTCGAAGTTTTTATCGACAAAGACGCGACCGATAATTGTGCCGCAGTCGGAGAGGATGCCGGGTTCGACGCGCACTTTAAATGTCGCTGTGTTGCTGCGCCGTTCTTGGGCGGTATTGCGTCCGGTTCCCCGTATGGCATCGGGGGTGACTTCGGCGGCGTAGATAATGTTGAGAATTTGGCCGGGGGCGAGTTCGGGATAGGTGAATGTGGCGGTACGCCCGCTTGTGGTGGCGGGGGGAATGGTAACGGGGGTGGTGGTGGTACCAACGGTAATGGAACCTTGGAGCGATCGCGCGATAAAATTGAGTCCCAATGGGGCAGTATCGGTAATCACGATGTTCCGCGCGGTTCCCGTACCCACGTTTTTCAGGGCTAACCGATACACAATGGTATCTCCGGGTTCGGCGGCAGCCCGGTCTGCGGTTTTGATGAGTTCGAGCTTAACTTGGTCGGCGAGTAAGGTCGTTTGATTAGATTGGACTGTACCGGGAAGGTTATCGCCAGAAGCTGAGGCACTGTTGGTAATGACTTCTTGGGCCTGAATGCCATGATTGATGCCCAAAGTTAAAGCCAGCAATCCTGTTAAATGTATAGCCCAATATCTGAATTTAATTTTTTGATTAGGAAAAGCGACAATTCGAGTGGGAACTGTGTTCGGCCATCGTCTCAATCGTTGCATAAGGTTTTTAAAGGTCAGATTGCACGCTGGTTAATATTGAAGATGCAGAGAGGATTGGTTTGATTAGAAGCTTATTGGTTTTAAATTCCCTTCTCTCCCCTAACCAGATGGGGACAGAACGGCTCTACGCTGACATTGCGCGGATTTTGGGTAGATGCTACTGTTCCAGACGAGCTACATCCTAGCAGATTTATTCTCCAAACATAAGTAAATTTACAGATTTTTTACTTAAACAAAAAAAAGATGGGGGTAAGCCCATCTTTGGGAAATTGTCAAATTGGAGGCCAGAATTTAATCCCAGGCAGAAGCGGCTTAAATTCCGGTTGAGTTAACGTGAGTTCGGGTTAAGAAATGGGGGGTTGGAAATTCGCTGGTTGGTAGCTGTAGGTTTTGTGGGGGACTAGCCCTCCACACCCCAAAAGTGCGCTACAAGATGCTACTCGCGCGGGGTCGCTCGTCTTACGGCGGCGCGGGGTCGCACTTCCATTGGGGGCAACGTCTTGCCCCCAAAACCCCTGCGTAAGGGGTTTTGAGAGTGAGTATTTCAACGCTTTGGTTAGGGCAACGTTTAATGTAATTATTTGGTGGGTTTCCGCCAAATCTGGCAATTGCGTCAGACTTTAAGCTTATCCCGAACTGACGTTAGTTATGTTACTGTTGTGTTTTTTCCACCTCCGCGATCGCTAACATGGTTTTCAGAACGGTGTCGGGGTTCAAGCTGATCGAATCAATCCCCAATTCAACCAAGAATTGTGCAAACTCAGGGTAATCACTGGGCGCTTGACCGCAAATCCCAATCTTGCGTCCTTTGGCTTTGGCGGTTTCGATGGCCATTTTCACCATGCGTTTTACGCCAGCGTTGCGTTCGTCGAACAGATGCGCGACTAAAGCCGAATCCCGGTCTAACCCTAAGACTAATTGCGTTAAGTCATTCGAGCCAATGGAGAAGCCGTCAAAGACTTCGGCAAATTCGTCGGCCAGGATGACGTTACTGGGCAGTTCGCACATGACGTAAACTTGCAAGCCATTCACGCCCCGTTTCAGACCGTGTTTGCCCATTTCCGCCAAGACGCGGCGGCCTTCATCGGGAGTGCGACAGAAGGGAATCATCGGAATCACATTGGTTAACCCCATTTCGTCCCGTACCCGTTTGAGGGCTTGGCATTCGAGGGCGTAAGCGGCGCGATATTGCGGGTCATAGTACCGAGACGCACCCCGCCAGCCAATCATCGGGTTTTCTTCTTTCGGTTCAAAGTCACGACCGCCTAGAAGGTTTGCATATTCGTTAGATTTGAAGTCAGACATCCGCACGACAACGGGTTTAGGATAGAAAGCAGCAGCAATCGTACCAATACCGCGAGCCAGTTTATCCACGAAAAACTCCGGTTTGTCGTCGAATTGCTTGGTGAGTTCGGCGATTTCGTCTTTCACTTCATCGTCGGGCAGTTGGTCGAAGTTAATCAAGGCTAAGGGGTGGGCTTTGATATGGTTGGCGATGATAAACTCTAAACGCGCTAAACCTACGCCATCTGCCGGAATCCCCGCTAAGGAAAAGGCTTGTTCGGGGTTGCCAATGTTCATTAGAATTTGCGTGCGGGTGCGGGGCAAATTGTCTAATGGGGTTTCTTTGATTTCAAAGGGCAGTAAGCCTTGATAAATGTTACCTTCGTCGCCTTCAGAACAGCAAACGGTGATTTCTTGCCCGGTTTTCAGGACTTCGGTGGCATCACCACAACCGACAATGGCGGGAATGCCCATTTCACGGGCGATAATGGCAGCGTGGCAGGTGCGCCCCCCTTGGTTGGTGACGATGGCGCTGGCTTGTTTCATAATCGGTTCCCAGTCGGGGTCTGTGCGGTTGGTGACCAGAACTTCGCCGGGTTTGAAACGGTTGATATTGGCAACGTTATGAATAACGCGGGCTTTACCTTGACCGATGGCTGCCCCTACGCTGCGTCCTGTGGCTAAAATACGCCCTCGGTCTTGCAGAACATAAGTTTTGAGGATGTTGCCTTTTTTCTGGGATTGGACGGTTTCGGGACGGGCTTGGACGATGAATAGTTCTCCGGTCATGCCGTCTTTGGCCCATTCAATGTCCATGGGGGTGTATTGACCGCGCACTTCGGAGTAGTGGTCTTCGATTTGAGCGGCCCACCGTCCGAGGGTGAGGATTTCTGCGTCGGTGATGCAGTATTTTTGCCGTTCGGGTTCGGGAACTTCAACGTTTTTGGTGAGTTTGGAACCGCCGACATCGTACACCATTTTGATGGCTTTGGTACCGATGCGTTTTTCGAGGATGGGGCTGAAGCCTTGTTTGAGGGTGGGTTTGAAAACAGAGTATTCGTCGGGGTTGACTGCACCTTGGACGACGTTTTCCCCTAAGCCATAGGCGGCGGTGATCAGGGCTGCGTTTTTGAAGCCGCTTTCGGTGTCGATGGAGAACATGACCCCAGAGGAGGCCAGGTCAGACCGAACCATTTTTTGAACACCAACGGAGAGGGCGACGTTGAAGTGGTCGAAGCCGTTGTGTTGGCGATAGGAGATGGCGCGATCGGTGAATAAGGAGGCAAAGCATTTATGGCAGGATTCGAGAACGGCTTTCACCCCTTGGACGTTGAGGTAGGTTTCTTGTTGTCCGGCGAAACTGGCTTCTGGGAGGTCTTCGGCGGTGGCGCTAGAACGCACGGCTACGTCTACGTTTTGGCTTTGTTCTTCGCAAACTTGACGGGCGGTAGGATCGTCGAAGCGATCGCAAATTTGGCTGTTGCTACCATACCGTTCGCACAGGCGTTTGTAGGCGATCGCGATCGCGTCTTGCAAGTCTTGGGGGAAGGGGGTATTCAGCACCAAAGCGCGGGCTTGACGACCCCGTTCTTGCAAGTTGCGGACGTTACTCACATCAAGATCGCTGAATAAATCCCGCAGTTTGGCTTCGAGTCCGGCTGAGGCGATGAAGTGTCGATAGGCATAGGCGGTGGTGGCAAATCCGGTGGGAACGTTTACGCCTTTGGGTTGCAGTTGGCGGATCATTTCACCGAGGGAGGAGTTTTTACCGCCAACTAAGCCGACATCTTTTGAGCCGACTTCTTCAAACCACAGAATTAAGGCTTTGTCTCGCGAAGTGCCAGAAGTCCGGTCAAGGTCTGTGAATACCATAATTTGCTCCCGTATATTCTTAAAAGGTCAGTAAAATTGGCATTACTGAATTAGGGTTAGGAAAGACCAGCGCGATCGCTCTGACGATTCATAATCAATCAGATAAATTCGCTTTATCATTCCACCCTTTAATAACGATTGGGAAGGAACTTCGTTTCTATCTTTGTAGAACTTTATTGACTTAAGTTTCGCTTCCTTTTTGGGGAGCGAGCGTTAAGTTTATCGTGTTATCGAGTGTATTTTGTTGCTATAGGACTCGATCTTACCGCCGTAACCTCTAGGATTACTGGGGGTTTTATCAAATTCATTCCGTTTTGTTTAATCAGATTTACCAATTTTGGAAGGTGGAGTTTTGTTGTTTCTCCACACTTCTTAGTGTAAGACTCATTGCTAATGGTGGGGCATTTTGTTTTAATTTGTTTACGATCCCCGACTTTTTTCAAACACTTCTTAACAAATTGGGAGGCGGTATTTTCTTAAAGTTTGAATGGGCAAGGGTTGTGGGAAAAGTTTAAAGTTAGTTTAATTTTGCCTCGATCGAGATTGACAAAAGTAATGAGATATGGTGCTAGGTTTGAGGCGGCTTTCTGCCTTTTGGGTTTCACGGGGATCAACGGTTACCGCCACTGACTGGAGGAATTAACACTACTTCGTCCCCGTCTTGCAGGGGGGTTTGGGGGTCTACGAAGTGGAAGTTAACGCCAAAACGAGTGAGCGATCGCCATTGTTCGAGTTCTGGGTAAGACGCGATCGCGCAGTCGAGAACCGCAGACACCGGGGAATCTGCGGTCAGTTCTAGGATGATTTCGCTTTGGTTATAGGCTTCTTGGTACGCCGCAAAGAGTTTGACAGCGATCGTGATTTGTCCTTTGTCTTTTGCCATTTGTGTTTCGTTCCAACCGAATCAGAGACTGAATGTAGAGTCTGTCGTTTATCGTAGCAGTGCGGTTGGTCAGGGGCGCGATCGCGTTAATCTGTCCGTCGTTAGCCCTCACCCCAAACCCCTCTCCCACGGGAGAAGGGCTTATTTTTTGAGTCCGCTTTCGTCGGACTTTGCCCTTGTTAGCACCGGATTTTCAATCCGTGGGCGGGTTAGCGGGATAGACGATGTATCGCGCGCCGGATTTGGTATCAGTTGACAACTCCCCGCCGTGAACGGTCGGGGATTTGTCAATGGGAAACTTCACTTTCGAGAATGGGACTTTGGTTCGCAGTTGGACGGTTTTGTAACCAAGCAAATAATCCTGAAGCTCCTACCAAAATAACTGCCATCAGACTCACCACTTGCAGCATCAAACTGTAACGCATAACTGCTCCTTCCTAAACGATATTAAAGTGTTCTATGTGGACATGAGTAATCGGTACATCAAGCTCATGCAGAGCAATTTCTACCGCATCCATCATCACAGGGGCAGCACAGATAAAATATTGACGACTGCCGCGATGAATTGGAATGTAACGCTCTAGTAATTCTCGATCCACATACCCGGTTTCTCCTGACCAATCTTCCGGGGGTTCTCGTAAAACATGAATAACCGACAAATCTAAGCGTTGTTTGAGTTCTTCGAGTTCTTCTCTAAAGGTAATATCTTCCCAGGTTTTATTAGCGTAAATGAGGATAAAAGAACGATCGTCTTGACGATCTGCGGCGGTGACTAACATACTCATCATTGGTGTAATGCCAATCCCTCCAGCAATCAGAATAAATCCAGCAGAATCCCAATAACGATCGATGGTAAATACGCCATAGGGGCCATCTAAAAAGGCTTTTGTTCCCGGTTGAACATCTTGAATTGTGCTGGTAAAGTCTCCGACTTCTTTAATGCTAAATTCTAAACGTTCGGGATTGTCTGCACTAGAAGACATGGAAAAAGGATGTTCTCTCATTCTAAAAGGGGAAATTGCTAAGGTAATCCAGGCAAATTGACCGGGTTGAAAGTGCATTCCTTGATGTCCTCTAGGACGGAGTACAAGAGTCCAAACTTTGTTGCGTTGGGGAATTACTTCTTCAACAAGATAGGGATGGCGCGTCATCATCCAGGGTTTGACTAAGCGGACATAAACCAAAAGCCAAAGGGCAAAAAGCGCGATCGCACTCCATAAAACTCCTTTCCAAAATAATCCTAAATAGTTACTCACTCCTAACGCATGACCTAACCCAAATGCCACTGCCAACACCGCTAACACGCCGTGAGCAATACGCCAAGGTTCATAAGGGATGTTTAACTTCTTTCGTCCAATGGCAGTCACAATGAGAATGATAAGAGCTAAAACTGATGAAACCGCTAATTTCGCTCGCCAAGGCGCTTCAATAATATTTAACAGTCCTAGAGTTTCCGGTTTGGTAATAAAAAGAATGAGCGGATGAATAATAACTAAAGCAAAGGCAATTAGAGAAATATAGCGATGGAATTGCAGAATAATATCAATACCATAGGAAGATTCAATTAAATTAATACGGGCTGTTAAAGCAAACTGTAGTGCTAACATAGCTAAACCCACAAAGCCCAAAGCCACAGAAAAATCGACCCAAAATGTGCTGCCTGTTGGCGCTCCATACAAAAGCAGGACAAACAAAGGAAAAAGGGTAATGGCGAGATATAAACCAATCCAAGCAATGGCGATCGCGACTGGACTCCGAGTTAAAACGCTTTTCATGAAATAAATTAGTCGAAGACGAAGACAGTAAAATATTAATCTATTCTCGTTAAATGGTGGCTAAAGCGATTTCTACCATTCAAACAGTAATAATCTATCGCCCAGAATTTATCCACATTTTCACAAACCCACACCCCAAAAATGAGTCCGACTCCCCCAAACCTCGATTCTTTTGAATTTGAAACCGTAACCGTCAACCGACGAGGACAAATCATCGAGCGCCAAACCAAAACTGCCCGCTACTACCGAGAAGACTTGGGGAATGGAGTCAGCTTGGATATGGTGTACATACCGGGGGGAAGCTTCATAATGGGCGCACCCGTAGGTGAAAGAGGAAGCAGCGATCGCGAACATCCGCAACACAAAGTCACCGTGCAACCCTTCTTTATAGGAAAATACCCTATAACTCAGGCGCAATGGCGAGCCGTGGCAGCATTACCCAAACTGCAACGAGACTTAGAACCTGACCCGTCAAGATTCCAAGGGGATAATCGACCCTTAGAACAAGTCGGTTGGTACGATGCGGTAGAATTTTGCGCTCGGTTATCGGTAGCCACAGGGAGACAGTATGTTTTACCCAGCGAAGCCCAATGGGAATATGCTTGTCGAGCCAATACAACAACACCGTTTCATTTTGGCGAAACGATAACTACAGAAATTGCCAACTACCACGGCAATTATACCTATGCAGATGAGCCAGAAGGGGAGTATCGAGAACAAACAACCCCCGTGGGCAGTTTTCCGCCCAACAGCTTTGGCTTATACGATATGCACGGCAATGTGCATGAATGGTGCGCCGACTCCTGGCCTAATGATTATGAAAAAGCACCCACCGATGGCAAAGTACGGGACGAGGATTGTAATGATAATTTTTATCAAAACTATATGAAATATCTGCCAGCTATGTTGAATAATGGAGCGAGACGTATGTTACGCGGTGGTGGTTGGCCTTACAGTCTGGCAAGCTGTCGTAGTGCGAACCGAAATGCTGAAAAACCCGACATCGGAGACTACGACATTGGGTTTCGGGTTGTTTGTGTTTCTGGAGAGGATGGGGGAATCAATTAACAGTAATCAGTTATTAATTCTGACTTTTTTGAGGATTGACACAGAACCCCGGTTTTTTAAAAAAACCGGGGTTCTAAGGCTACGCAAATTTCTTAAAAAACCGCAAATTCTGTATCTTTTCTTAGTTCGGGCGACTTGAAACCCAGCACAATTTCTGACTTGGGAACTCCGGCTTCTACGAGTTCTTCGGCAACGCCTCTTTCCGTTCCATCTCGTTGAATCCAAATTTTATCGTTGATAATATCAAGATGAATCAAGCAACCATGTTCGTAGCGCTTGTTTTCGCGGCCTAGAATCATGAGTAAATAGCGATCGCGTTCAGCATCAAAAACCGTCTCAAAAGCAATATCGCCATAGGTATAGGGAATTTTGGTGTGGTTGGTAATAATTTCTCGGATGAGTTGGCGATAATAATCTAATTTAGCCATTGTCGAATTACCTCTCGATCGGGATCGGAAATGATTAAGGGAACTTGATAATCTCCAAGAAATCGAGATTGACTCAATTATAAGACTACGCAGCAGGCAACAAAACAGTAAATGTCGTGCCGACAGTAGGCTGACTGGTGACGCTGATGTGGCCCTTGATGGTGTTCGACGATCGCGGCATGGGTAGAGAGGGGATGACTTATGAATTGAATTGCCGAGCGATTTGTTGAACCAAAGAATAAAGCAACAGCAAAACCCCAAACGCGATCGCCCAGGCTAGGAAAAACTGGGGTTGTTGTAAATTCGCGATCGCTTTTTGCCAGACAACCCCCGGTTGAGCGACAAAATCCCAACTATTCAAACGCTCAAAACGCCCCCAATAAATCCCAATCGCCGTTAAAGCGTGTAATAGCAACTCAGCCCCCTTGCGCCCTTTTCCCCAGCCGCAATGCCCTAGATAATCCCCCACATAAATCAGCGAAAACCCATAAGCCCCAAAGCCCAAACTCATAAACAAAGCGTACTGCGGCACAACCAAACCCCCAAAAATCCAGAGCGGATAATGTTGTTGCAACACTTCCCCAGCGTGAATGCTATCGGTGAGGACATAAGGCGCATTGGGCAGAAAAGCGATAAAAAGAGCGACTCCCAACCACCACAGGGGCGATCGCGTTTTTTCCGAGCGAAACAGCCACAACGCCAAAATTAAGGGAATGATGGCTAGAAACAAATTCCACGCCATAAAACGAAAGCTGTAGTGAACCGCCAGCCAAGCTTGAGTGAGTGTATCCATGTTGTTTTCCTTTGCGAAAAAAAACCCACCTAGGGAGCTAGATGGGATGACTATGCCATGCTATAAACTTGGAAAAGCCTTCATTGTGTCGAGAAGAAAAGCGGATTTAAGCTTTGTTTTGGCGACGACGCAAACCCGCGAATCCTGCACCAGCAACACCCAAGAGGGCTAAGGTTGCGGTGGGTTCGGGAACATCTGCGGGGTTTTGGGTGGTTACGCCTTTGAAGACGAAAGCGGCATCGTTAAAGTCGCGGTCAGAACCCCAGTTGGCGTAAGGGTTAGACCCAGGTGAACCATCTCCGATGATATCTTCAAAGAAAACACCGACCCAGTTATCAACGCCGTCGAAGTATTCGTAAGCAACCGCGTGAATCAAGCCGTCTTCGTTTTGGGATTCATCGGCACCAACATAATAACCATCCCAACCGGTGTAATTAACTTTACTTTTGAGGTAAGGGTTGATGGTGACTCCAGCTTCAAAGCTACCGAGAGATTCGGTTTGACCGAGGGCTAGGTTAGTGTGGCTGTTGAAGTTGGCAATGTTGGTGTCGTTGGAGGCAATATTTGTACCGTCAAATGCAGATTGTTTGGTACCACCGTTGATGTCGTAATCGAGGTAGTTGAAGTAAGTCCCGCCTTCAGTCAAGAAGGATAAGGTCACATCACCACCGAGGGTGTAGAGAGCATCGAAGTCAAAGGCAGAAGGATTGCTTAAAGGGTCTCTCTCGGTCTGAACTTTGTTGTAGAAGTAGTCGTAGACATCAGCACGGTCTTCTTTGAGGTTGAATGCTTGCGCCGCTTCAGCGCCGACTAATCCGGTGAGAACGGTGGTTGCAGCAAGCAGACTTGTGATTAGTTTAGTATTCATTGTTAATGTTTCTCCAGTGGGCAGTTTTTTTAAGGGTTAGCGTTCGGACGCTATGAGTCTGCTATCGAGAGGAGTCCGAACGGGACTTTATAGATGTAGACGCACTTAATATTTTTTTCCTTACATTTCCTTTATAGGGTATAGTCTCAAGCAATGTCTAGTATTTTGAGTTAACTTTATGGACTCTTTAAATAACCTTCGAGTTAGTTTCAGTTATTGGGATATTTCCTGAGATTTATAGAATTACACGGTGTATTTGCCTATAGATTGAATTGAAGGGCTGTAGAACTACGCAATTTTTAGGTTATATCTTCAGTGGAAACTCAGAGCTAGACAGTCTCAAATCTTTCTGGTCTAAAAGCAATCCCTGAAGTGATGAGAGATAACAAGGGCGCAAACAAGGCCACCCTTGTAAACTCAAATTACATCAGAATTTCATCAAGAAAAATTGGGTCTGAAACCCCGTCCTGTCTTGCCGAGCGTTCCCTTGCTACTCGCGCATTCCCTTGCGCCTTACGGCGGCGCGGGGTCGCTCGTCTTACGGCGACGCGGGGTCTCGGCGCTTCAAGGACGGCTTTAGACTTTAATCGTAACACTCTACTACTTTTACAGAGATTAGGCTACAATGTAAAGCATGGAAAAAGCTTATTCTTACCGTTTTTACCCAACTCCCGAGCAAGAGTCGCTTCTGCGGCGCACTTTGGGCTGTGTAAGATGGGTCTACAATAAAGCTCTCCATGAACGAACTCAAGCTTGGTACGAAAGTCAATGTAGGATTGGGTATAGTCAAACTTCCTCAATGCTTACCGCTTGGAAGAAAGAGGAAGAACTCGACTTTTTAAACGAAGTCAGTTGCGTCCCTTTACAACAGGGTTTAAGACATTTACAAACAGCTTTTAGCAATTTCTGGGCAGGACGTACTAAATACCCTAACTTCAAGAAAAAGCACCAGGGAGGCAGTGCTGAGTTTAGCAAGTCAGCGTTTAAATACAGAAACGGTCAAATCTACTTAGCTAAATGTAAAGAAGCCTTAGATATTCGATGGTCAAGACCAATCCCAGAAGGCTGTGAACCCAGTACCGTCACGGTTAGATTACATCCGTCCCGACGCTGGCACATCTCTATTCGGTTTGATGACCCGACAATCAAACCTTTACCCGTAACTGATAAAGCGATAGGCATTGATTTAGGGATTAATAGCTTAGTTGCTACCAGTAATGGAGACAAGATATCCAATCCCAAACATCTCAAAAAACATCACCAGAAACTGCGTAGAGCGCACAAAAACCTTTCTCGCAAAGAAAAAGGGTCAAAGAATCGGGAGAAAGCCCGCAGAAAGGTAGCCCGGATTCACGCCCAGATTACCGATACGCGAAAAGACCATCTACATAAGCTAACGACTCAACTCGTCCGTGAAAACCAAACAATTGTGGTTGAGGATTTAGCGGTGAAAAACAGGGTCAAGAATCGAAGACTCGCACAAGGGATTTCCGATGCGAGTTGGAGCGAGATTACACGACAATTAGCCTATAAATGTCGTTGGTACGGCAGAACCTATATCGAAATCGATAGATGGTTTCCTAGTTCTAAGCGATGTAGTAATTGTGGGCATATTGTCCAGAAAATGCCGTTAAATATCCGAGAATGGGAATGTCCTGAATGTAGGACTCGCCATGACCGGGATATTAACGCTTCTAAAAACATTTTGGCTGCGGGACTCGCAGTGTCAGTCTGTGGAGCGAGTGTGAGACCCGAACAGAGTAAGTCTGTGAAGGCGACTGCTATGAAGCAGAAACCTAAATCGTGAGGTTTAGGAATCCCCGTCCGTTTACGGCGGGGAGGATGTCAAATAAGCTTGCGATCGCGTTCGTGATTAACGGGATCAATAGACGTAAATGCCGCCATTATGATGTAAGTGTAGGGTATGGTCGCCGGGGGGAATTGTAGCCCGTTGAATGACCACAGTGACGGTATTACCAACCACTGAAACATCATATTCGACAGGTTCGCTGTCAATTTCAGTGGTATTTCCCGAATACACCACCACATAAGAATCGCGACTGATGCTGTTGATTTGAGAAACTCCCCCAGCAACAAGGCGATTCGGCTCGGCTTCATCAGCAGTCAGATCGTACAATAACGTGTAACCCGACTGATTAATTAAGCGAACATTGGTGCTGGCACTGGGATTATAGCGAGCAATGGGTTCCCAAGCTTCGGCGATCGCGCTTTGGGGAGGGTGTAAAATAGGAGGCGCGATCGCACCGGTTAACAAAGCCAATAAAGCCAGGTGTTGAATTTTCATTGATATTAATTGGCGTTTAAGCCGCAGGAATCAAAAATTAGAATTACAGCGTTCTAATCATAATATTGTTCCTTCACGGCCAGCAAGATATTTGATTTAAAAGGGCTGCCTTTACTCGCTAACACTTTCTTTAGGAGTGCGCCATTGGCGAAACCAAGCGGATTTGGTAAACTTTTGCCATAACAGAACACTGCCTGTAACCACCATCCACAACAAACCCAAACCATTGAATAATACATAAATCGGTTCGAGAAAATCGCCGAGATACTCTCCTTCGTGAATCACCATCAGAAAGTGAACTTGATCGCGAGAAAGACCAAACCAACTTTTACCCAAACGGTAAATTACCCCGGTAAAAATCGTCACGATCATCGGCAATAAAACAATCGGTGCAATGGTACTATGCAATCGCCGGAAAATACGCATTTTAGGTTTGTCCTTTGTCCTTTGTCCTTTGTCCTTGGTCGTTATTGGTTATTGGACGGGGAAACCCCGCCCCTACACGCCGATTGCCGACTGCCCAAAAAACTGTTGACTCTCGCGTGAAACTTAAATCTAATGTTTTAGGCTGTAACGCTTATTGAGTATAGCTTTGAGCTTGTTAAACACTAACCCCTAAGAGCCAAAGTTTCTGACATCTTTCTGGGGTAAAATCCCACCTCCCCCCCGACTGCCGATTGCCCCTTAATCGCTGTTGACTGATAAAACAGGCTTGCGACCGAGTAAACCTGTCATTAGCTTTAGAGCATAAATTTTGAGAGGACGCACATTCTGTAACATCCATAACCCTAAGCGACGGGCTGCAACGATAGGGAGGAAATTATTGGAAAAAGTACGGTCTAAAATATCGGTAAAGCCGAGAATAATCCAGTTTTCCCGCTTGCGCCAGCTTTGATAGCGCTTTAGCACTTTTAAGCGACCAATATCTTCTCCTTGCTGGTGTGCGGTAGCAAGGGTTTGGGCTAATGCGGCTGCGTCGCGAATGCCGAGATTGAGTCCTTGTCCTCCTACGGGATGACAACAATGGGCTGCATCTCCCACTAATGCCATGCGGGGTTTGACGTAGCAATCGCTTTGCATGAGTTGGACGGGGAAACAAGCGCGTGCCGCTACGCGGATCCCTGCGGGATCGCGCACTAATTCGAGTTTACCCAATGCCCCGTTCATTCGTTGTTCGAGTTTGGCAATAAATTCGGCTTCGCTGAGGTTTTGCAGGGCTTTGGCTTCTGCGTGAGGGGCTGTCCAGACGATAGAAACGCGATTACCGGGGAGAGGCAAGACACCCATCGGCCCGGAGTCACAAAAGCGTTCAAAGGCGATATCATTGCGGGGGGCTGAGTGTTTAATTTGCGTTGCGACACAAGACTGCCAATATTTCCAGCCTTTGGTTTTGATTTTAGCCCAACTGCGAATGCGCGATCGCGCCCCATCTGCCCCGATTAACAATCGCGATCGCACTTTCCGGGTTTCGCCGTTCATTTCGACGGCAATTTCTACCCCATCCTCTTGATAGTCTACCGCCGTCACTTGTGCCGGACGCAACCATTCCACATTGGGACAAGTTGCCAGAAAACGGTGTAACTCCTCTAAAATAACCCCGTGTTCCCCCACATAACCCAATTCGTCGGTTTTTAAGTCTTGGGTTTCAAACTGTACGGTTTGGGGATAATCGGCATCTGACAAGTCAATATGCTTAAATTTATTGATTCTAGGCAGAATTTTATCCCAAACGCCAATTCCTTTGAGAATACGCCCAGATAACAGGGAAATCGCATAAGCTTGGGGACGGGCGATCGCGGCTTCGAGAGTTTTGGCTTCGATGAGGAGAATCCGCAAGCCTGACGCTTTCAAGGCTGCCGCCAGGGTTGTCCCGACAATGCCACCGCCGACAATGGCTAAATCGCAATCTAGATCATTTTTTAGCTGTGCTTGGCTCATATTTAAGCTTATTTTTAAAAAAGTATAGAAATATTTACTTATCTTTATTTTGACGCGAATGACCGGGAATAATCAAGGTAACAATGTACAATGCACAATTTACAATGTACAATGATAAAGCTATAAGCAGAAATTTGGCGAATTCTTGCGAAAAATAGAAGAAACAACTAAAAAATAACAATAAGCAACCCAAAATTGCTCTACCCAAAACAATCCAAGCGGCATTGAGTTCAAACTTAAACGCAGTCCGCAAAGGGTGAGTTAGGCGGTTAAAACAACCGCTATGACTGCAACCCTCGCTATCCGCCGTAACAGTCGGGGGGAAAGTCAGTTTCCATAACAAGTGTTAGGTCTTGCATAACAACTGTTATGTTTTCGATTCTCGGCCAAGTCTAATAACAAAGGACTAATGACGAAGGACGAAGGACAAAGGACTAACAACCAATAACCAACCGAGAATCGCCCCACCCAAGACAATCCAAGCGGCATTGAGTTTAAAGCGAAACGTGGCAATAAAAGCTAATCCGGCAATAATAACCGCAACGAGATCGAAAGGATCGAACAAAGTAACCGCAGCCAAACGCAATGTTACCACCGCCATCAACGCCAAGGCACTCACATTCACCGCGTCCAAAAATGCCCCTGTCCACGCCGATTCTCGCAATTTGGGGATAAAGGGATTGACTACAGCGACAAAGGCGAAGGAGGGCAGAAAAATGGCGATTGTAGCCACGATCGCGCCCGGAATCCCGGCGATAATGTAACCGATAAAGGTTGAGGTGGATAAAACTGGCCCTGGGGTAAATTGGCCAATCGCGATCGCGTCGAGGAGTTGCTGTTGCGTCAACCAACCGTAATTTTCCACCAAACCGCCTTCGAGAAAGGCAATTAACACATAGCCACTCCCGAATAAGACTGCCCCCACTTTCAGGAAAAACAAGCCCAATTGCAGTAAAGATGGGGTAACTTGCGTAGAAATAGCCGTCGCGATCGCAGCAGTGGGCTTCAGTATAGCACTGAGATTCAAACCTGTAAGCAGCCAAGTTAGGGTGCGATCGCCTTTGTCCGACGCTTGACTCCGCCAACGCAACCATACTGCCCCCAATATACCCCCAATCAGCAGCGCAATTACCTCATTAATTCCCCACAGCAGCAACGGCACAACCAACGCCGCAATCAAGAGATAATAACGCTGTTTTACCGCTTTTTTACCCAAACGCCACAACGCCCCGGCTATAATCGCCAAAACCGCCGCTTGAATCCCCAGTAATAACGGCTCAAAAGCAGGTAACGTGCCAAACTGCACATATATCCAGGCAAAAATCCCCGTCACCAACACCGCCGGAAAAATAAAGCAAATCCCCGCAACCGCCAATCCGGGTAAACCCGCAGTCGAATAGCCCACATGAATCGCCATTTCCGTTGAATTTGGCCCCGGAATCAAATTAGTTGCCCCAATCAAATCCAAAAAATGCTCCCGCGTCAACCAACGGCGACGATTTACCACTTCATCTTCCATCATGGCAATATGGGCCGCCGGGCCGCCAAATCCAATTACGCCGAGTTTGAAAAAGAGTTTCGCAATTTCTGAGATAGAAGCGCTTTCTGCCATAGGGCGATCGGTGAGAGGGCGCTTTTTAGTTTAGGGCTTTGAGATTAAGGTTAGTTTATCTCGATTGTTAAATTGATAAACCCGGCTTTTTCAAAAAACCGGGTTTATGTTGTTTATTCTATTTCAGGTTAGCTTTCGTCGTCGGCATTTTTTTCTGTTAAATCAAATAACGACTCGATCGGCAACCAAGTTCCCTTCTTATCATTTTTAAATAAAAAGCAAATTTGCTGTACACCAACGTCGTTAGATAAAGCAATTACTTTCCCAGATTGTCTTTCACCTTCGCATTCGCAATTTGTATATTGCTGTAATTTCGGCAGTGTGTACATTAACGATATCCTCGTAGAAGAAGGCGAGACAGAATGGCGATCGCGTATTTAGAGTGCAGATAGTTCTGATATGTCATAAGTCTCTCAGAGGTGAGTAACTTTTGCCACAACTCAATAATCGAGACTTCCTTAATACAATATACCCCAAAAAACTGTACAATTTAATATAAATAAATTATTAAATTCTCCGAAATCCTAAAAGCAAAAAAATTTACAGCGTTTTTTGTCGATCGAATTAGAAAAAAATGATGAAATATATCTGAAAAATCTAAGTTTGGATTGTGCTGTAAGATTACTGAAAGCCTACTGTTGAGGGCGATCGCCTGTTACAATTTTCAAATATTATCAAAATTAAAGGCGTGTCAGGTAGCAATGACAATCTGGCTTTTCAATCAACGTTTCCACCAAAGCATTTAGGGTTACTGCCGCTAAAAGCCCGCCGCCCAAACTACCCTGAATGGTAATATAAGGAGAGTCCGTCGTCATTAATTTGCGCTTGGCTGCGGGTGCGTGACTAAAGCCGATGGGCATTCCGATCGCGAGGGCAGGTTGAATTTGTTTTTGTTCGATGAATTGGCAAATTTTCAGAAGTACGGAAGGCGCGTATCCCACCACTAAAACGCTTCCTGGAGGGATTTCTTGGAGTTGTTGTTGCCATTGCTTATCTGCCCAAAAAGCTGCCTCTGCTTCATCAACG
This sequence comes from filamentous cyanobacterium ESFC-1, assembly GCA_000380225.1. Classification (GTDB taxonomy): domain Bacteria; phylum Cyanobacteriota; class Cyanobacteriia; order Cyanobacteriales; family Spirulinaceae; genus Jaaginema. The sequence goes on along the minus strand of KB904821.1, from coordinate 4,049,305 downwards.
CCAGTAATGTGAGGGTCATCGATGAGCGTTTTCACCGAACAGCCTAAATGAGCGAGTCGAGTTTGGTCGAGGGCGGCGGTAATCACGGGAACATCAGTTATTACGGTACATCCGGCGGTGAGGGCATCTCGTACCGACGCGATCGCGCCCTGACTCAACTGTACAGAGTTCACTAAACTAACATCACCACAAGCCAACACCAGTTGATGTAGCAAATGAATAGTAACTTCAGAATAATGAGATAAATCGGGAAGCAGATGTTGTAATGATTCTGCAAAAGACTCTGGGTGAGTCGTCGTTTGGGCATCTAAATCAAGCCAAAGCCGATCGAGCTTTCCTAATCCCGCTTGAGCATCAACATCGAGTTGCTTGAGTTGAGCGAGGGCTTCTGCTTGTACCGTTTGACAAGGGCGATCGCGTCCGAGTAATCCTTCTAACGCCGATGCAGTTTGTCGCAAGCGAGTAATCTGTTGAATCACCGAATGATATTGCTGCGTTAATTGCGTTATCAACGCCGAATCAGGGGTTTCCTCGCTGTGGCTGTCTAAAAGCTGGCGAATATGGGAAAGCTGAAATCCTTGCTGCTTCAGCGCCATCACCCGTTGCAACCGTCGAACATCTTGCTCTGTATAAAGACGATAATTGCCTCGCGATCGCGGCACAGTCGGCAATAATCCCAACTTGTGATAATGACGCACCATGCGCGGGGTAACGCCACCCCCAACCGCATCCGTTAGTTCTTTAATCGTTAGATGTTGAGTCTTCATAATTCTTAGCCTACCCCAAACCTTGACATTGACACTAATGTCAAAGTTTACAGTGAAAGCATATTGACTGAACTTTAGCTTTGAGTTTGTTCGAGAGTTTGCTGTGAGTCCAAAGTTTCTGACCCCCTTTGGAGGGGCATTCATCCCCACTCCCCCCCGATTGCCGACTGCCGATTGCCGACTGCCCAAAAACCACTGCCCCTTTATTACTGATAACTGAAATGACTCCTTCCCCATCTAGCTTTCCCAATTTATTCAAAGAACATCCCGATGCAGTTGCCGCGATCGCCTGTGGAATTTTAGTTTTATTAGGCTGGCAAATGCTCAACTTGAATTGGGTCGGATTAGCCCTGTTGATCCTAACCGCCGCTTATGTCATTGGGGGGTTTGACAGCGCGAGGGAAGGTTTAACCACCCTATGGGAAGAAAAAGAACTCGATGTCGATTTGCTGATGATTGTAGCAGCGTTAGGAGCAGCGAGTTTGGGATTATGGCAGCGAGAATATTACCTTATTGTCGATGGTGCTGTTTTAATCCTGATTTTTGCCATTAGCGGCGCTTTAGAAGGCTATGCCATGCAACGCACCGAGCGCAGTATTCAAGGATTAATGGGTTTAACTGCCGATACCGCCAGAATAATCGCCCATGGACAAGAATACACCGTTCCCATTAACGAACTCAAAATAGGCGATCGCGTCCTCGTCAAACCCGGAGAATTAATCCCCACCGATGGCTTAGCGATCGAAGGATTTAGTACCGTCAATCAAGCTTCGATTACCGGAGAATCAATTCCCATTGAAAAAACCATTGGAGATGAAGTCTTTGCAGGTACGATTAACGGTAACGGCGCATTACGGCTGAAAATCCATCAACCCCCCGAAAGCAGCTTAATTCAGCGCGTCATTCGTCTGGTGCAACAAGCCCAAACCGAAGCGCCCCCCTCCCAACAATTCATCGAGCGATTTGAGCGGGGTTATGCCAAAGTCATTGTTGTTAGCGGCATTTTACTAGCTTTATTGCCGCCCTTTTTATTGAATTGGACTTGGGAAAATACAATTTATCGCGCCTTAATTTTCCTAGTGGTTGCCTCTCCCTGTGCATTGATGGCTTCAATTATGCCCACCTTGTTATCCGGCATTGCTAACGGTGCGCGACAGGGTATTTTGTTTAAAAATGGCGCACAGTTAGAGCGAATTGGCCAAGTCAAGGCGATCGCATTTGACAAAACCGGAACTCTCACCACCGGAAAACTGCAATTAATCCACACCCTAGCCACCGAATCATCCTCAGACCACCTGCTGCAAATCGCTGCTGCTTTAGAAAGTTTATCCGAGCATCCCATTGGAGAAGCCATTGTCGAAGCTGCGCGTCAACAAAATCTTTCTTGGACAGAAGCCGTTAACGCTCAAGCCCAAGCCGGACAAGGCATTGTGGGAGAAATTAACAACCAAATTGCCGTGGTTGGCAAAGCAATTTTTGTGCAAACCCAAGTCAAAGATATTCCCGAAAACCTCATCAACCAAAGCCAGCAATGGGAAGCCGAAGGGAAAACCGTTGTCTGGGTAGGTTATAACCAAAAGGTTTTAGGGATTCTCGCCGTTGCCGATACCGTCCGACCCACTGCCGCAAACGCGATCGCCCGCTTGAAACGCCTGGGTATCGAACAGATCGTCATGCTCACTGGAGATAATTCTCGCACAGCTCATAGTATTGCTCAAGAAATTGGCGTAGACCGCATTTATGCCGAACTTTTACCCGAAGATAAAGTCGATGCAATTCGACAGTTGCAGCAGCAATATCAAACGGTAGCAATGGTAGGAGATGGCATTAATGATGCCCCTGCTTTAGCTCAAGCATCTGTCGGAATTGCCATGGGTGCAGCCGGGAGTGATGTTGCCTTAGAAACTGCCGATATTGTCTTAATGGCAGACCGTTTGGAGCGCTTAGAACACGCCATTCGTCTTGGTCGTCGCGCTCAAGGTGTTGTCCAACAAAATATCATTTTTGCCCTGAGTTTTGTCGTCATTTTGTTAATTTTTAATTTTGCCGGAAATATTACACTTCCCCTAGGGGTTTTGGGTCACGAAGGTTCGACAATTATCGTAACTTTGAGTGGTTTGCGGTTACTGAGACGGTAGAAAGAAGCCGTAGGCGCGATCGCGCCCTTTGTACAATACTCTACGATGATATTTTTAACAAATTTTAATGTAGAGAGTTAATGAGAGTATTTTGAGTTCATAATCTCTCTAAACCCTGTTGTCGAATCGCTAACTTATAACCAAAACTTCCTTCTTGATTATCCTCAAATCTTTGCGTTAACTGAGTGAGTAAGGCTTGAATTTGAGTGAGTGTAGACGGTTCAAAAGTTCGGATAATATCTTGTCCGAGTAAATAAATCGCAGCATCTTGATATTGTAAAGTTTCATCAGCAAGTTGCTGGTAAAGTTCGTCATAAACGCGCTCATCGTCTTGATAATGCGTCAAAATCCAGTCAATATCCTCTAAGTCTTTGCGGGTATTCTCGCCACGATCGCCCCATGCTAAAAGCTTTAAACCTACCCATGTCGGAAGATTAACCACTCTCAAATCAAAGTTGTATATGGATTGAGTAATTGCATTTTCAAACGCCTCATTGTACCCGGCAACATTCATTTCTGTATCGTCATTTTGCCACTGAATTTTCCCTTCAGTATTACTAATTGCACCAAAAGGAATAAGATCGACTGTAATCTGGGTTTCGATGTGAATAAAACGATGATACACTGAAGTCCAATCGAATTTACGAGTGAGGCGATCGCGCAATTGTTCATACTCAGACCAATTCATTAACGGTATGGCAATATCCCAATCTTTGGTTGTACGTCCTTGTAATTGATTAGGATAATCAAATATAATTAATCTTGCCCCAGCTCCAACTAATAAAATGGGCAAATTAAGTTCATCAAAAATTTGTTTTAAATCTTGTAAAACTTGTTTATCTCTGGGTGTGAATAAATTATCTTCAGGTTGCAATATTATCTACATCATCTCGGCTCGCTTTTGTCGGGGTAATATATACTTTTCATAAATAATTTGAGCAACTTCTTTAAGCCGAGTATCAGGATTAAGACTTAACTCAGCGTGAATCAAAAGTGGATCGACAACTGGAGTTTCTTTCATGGTTTCATGTAACCACCAATGATTTCGCTGTCCAAACTGATGCAGAAAAACAATGTTACCTTCAGGATCGGGAACTAACCGTAATTTCAACATGATTGGTTGTATTTTTTTCACATCCGGTAGATGTAATACAATCTGACTAGAGCGCAAATACTGAGTTAATAAATCGGCTCCCCATTCCCCACCAATTAAAATATTTTCGGCTTTTATTATAGCCATTGCATCATACCGATCTGACCAACTTTGAGGTTTTAACAAACGGTAAGCTTGTAAAAATAATGTATTGCGGAGTATTTCAATATATCCCAATTCCCAACGCTCAAATAGTTTTAAATAGTTGGCAACTGTGTATTTTTGATTTGATCTTAGTTTTAAATAATGAAGACGATGTAAGATTTCTAAAGTTTGAGAAACTGACTTTATATTTATTCCTGCAAGTTGACCTAAACGAGCGCGATCGCACTTTTGGAGTCGCTGTGGCTCTTGCAAAATAATAAACATCAACTTTAAACCGTTAACAGTTAGTCGATTGGAGGGCTTTTGTTTTTTGTTCTCTATATTTTGGACTAAAATATAATGGGAATCGTTGTTTAAATAAATCAAGCCTTTTGAATCGATAAACTCTATATTTTTTTCAATCAGTTGATAGCCGACCGAATCGGACAATCGATCGACAATTAACAAAGGACGTTGAGGAAGGTAAACTTGCTGGCAAAATAACTCTAAATATTCAAGCTGCGAAGCAAAGCTATCAACGGTTATTCCAGTTTTAATAACAAAAATATAGTCAATTTTTCCGGCTGTCGTCGTTAGGGCTAATCGACCATCAGCTAATAACCTCTTATCCTCATCATAATAAGGCTCAGTAATCGCGATCGCGTGAATTTGAGGAAGTTGATTCAATCGCTGGACACACTTTTTCAACCAAGGATGATGAGGACGCATCAGAAATATTACGATAAGCCAAGTTGACTTAATCTTAGCAATTTGGCAACTTCCGCTCTAAACGCTCTAAAAGCGTCATAATCTCATGGCTGATTTGCTGCATTTGGACTAATTCCCGTTGGGCTTCAGATAAGTGGTTGGCTTGTTTCAACTCGATAATGTGACGCGCACTCTCATGTAGATGGCAGTGGACTTTTTCGAGAGCGTGGATTTCTGAGAAATGGCCATACTCAGATAAGCCTGTCTTATATAACCATTGACCCAGTTTGCACTGTTGATGGGAAGTCAGGCTGGTTTCGGGAAGGGATGCAGCAGAATTGTTGAGAAAAGCACTCAACTTCATAGTCCATAAAGCGTGATTGGCTTTAACAAGGGCAAAATTAATCATAGGAAGGGGTTGAGGAGAAGTAGAATCCAATATTGAGAAAATGCAACAAACACAGTTTGATAGTTTGAGGTCGAGATTATTAAGACTTTAACAATAGAGTTGTTGTTAAAAACGAGGGGAATTAAATTAATTTATAGTTAGGGTTTGTCTTTATTCTAATTGTACCACTGACCCTAGATATAACTGATTGTTTACGTTTAATCGGAGAAAGCAATCCGCCTAAATCACTAGGGTTTGATGATAAACTCTGTCTGGATTATCAAGAAATTGCGGGGGCGATCGCCTTTCCTTACCGCCGTTAAAAAACTAATAACTAGAGCTTGTATGTTAGTGAGAGCAAGTGTTTCATATATTATTGATCTGAATCGTATCTCAGAATACACTTTTGCCACTTCAGTAGAATTATCCAGATATTAAGCAATAGCACCGCCTCGAAAATGTACTCAGAAGTAAAACTTAAAAAATAGTTTACAAAACTAAAGAATATAATGGCGCTTTTCCTGAGTAAGTTCGGTAATATGAAAATAGGAAAAAGAATATACGAACTGCTCTAAATAAAGGAGGCACAAACTTATGTTTGAGCAATGGCAGAATTTCACTCCAGGTAAATGGACAACCGAAGTCAACGTCCGGGATTTTATTCAGAAGAATTACACACCCTACGCAGGCGATCGCGCCTTCTTAGCTGACCCCACAGAACGGACAACAACCCTGTGGGACAAAGTTACATTTCTCATGAAACTCGAACGGGAAAAAGGCGTATTAGACACAGATACCAAAGTCCCCAGCGACATCACCGCCCATGATCCCGGTTATATTGCCCAAGACCTCGAACAAATCGTCGGCTTACAAACCGACAAGCCCCTAAAACGGGGGATCATGCCCTACGGCGGTATTCGGGTTGTCAAAGCCTCATTAGCAGCTTATGGCTACGACCTCGATCCCCAAACCGAAGAAATCTTCACCAAATATCGCAAAACCCACAACGACGGCGTATTCTCGGCTTATACCAGCCAAATGAGATTAGCCCGTAAATCCGGCATCATTACCGGGTTACCGGACGCTTACGGTCGCGGTCGGATTATTGGCGATTATCGTCGCATCGCCCTCTACGGGGTCGATCGCCTGATTGCCGATAAACAAGAACAACTGCAATCCCTTGAAGTAGACGTAATCGACGAAACCGTGATTCGCTTGCGCGAAGAAATCTTTGAGCAAATCAAAGCCCTCAAAGAACTCGTCGAAATGGCCGCCAGCTATGATTGCGACATCAGCAAACCTGCCACCAACGCCAAAGAAGCCGTCCAGTGGACTTATTTTGGCTATCTCGGCGCAGTGAAAGAACAAAACGGCGCAGCCATGTCCCTGGGTCGCACCTCCACCTTCCTCGACATTTACGTTGAACGGGACTTACAAGCGGGAACTCTCACCGAAGCCGAAGCCCAAGAAATCATCGACCATTTCGTGATGAAACTGCGAATGGTACGTTTCCTCCGCGCCCCGGCTTATAATGACTTGTTCTCCGGCGATCCCGTGTGGGTAACCGAATGTATCGGCGGTATGGGCGACGATAATCGTCCTCTGGTAACCAAAAACAGCTTCCGCTTCCTCCACACCCTCTACAACCTCGGCCCCGCCCCCGAACCCAACTTAACCGTATTGTGGTCGGAACGCTTACCGGAAAACTTCAAAAACTTCTGCGCCCAAACCTCGAAAGACACCAGTTCGATTCAATACGAAAACGACGACTTGATGCGTCCCGAATACGGCGATGATTATGGGATTGCTTGTTGCGTTTCAGCCATGCGGATTGGTAAGCAAATGCAGTTCTTCGGCGCACGGGTCAACCTCGCGAAAGCCTTACTCTACGCCATTAACGGCGGTAAAGACGAAAAAACCGAAGTGCAAGTCGCGCCCCCGTTTGCCCCGATTACCGGGGAATACCTCGATTATGATGAAGTCAAGCAAAAATTTGACTTGTTAGTGGCTTGGTTGGCGAAACTCTACGTCAACACCCTCAACGTCATCCACTATATGCACGATAAATACTCCTACGAACGCATTGAGATGGCGTTACATGACCGGGATGTGTATCGGACGATGGCTTGTGGGATGGCAGGTTTATCGGTGGTTGCTGATGCCTTAGCTGCGATTAAGTATGCGAAAGTGAAAACCATTCGCAACGAAAACGGCACAGTGGTTGATTACGAAGTGGAAGGGGATTATCCCAAATACGGCAACAACGACGATCGCGTAGATACCATTGCTGCCGATCTCGTCAAGTCCTTTATGGACAAAGTGCGCCAAAACAAAACCTACCGGGATGCCACTCCCACGCAATCGATCCTCACCATCACCTCAAATGTGGTGTACGGTAAGAAAACCGGCAGCACCCCTGATGGTCGTAAAGCAGGCGAACCCTTTGCCCCTGGCGCAAACCCGATGCACGGACGGGACACCAAAGGCGCGATCGCGGCTTGTGCTTCTGTGGCAAAATTACCTTACGAACACGCCCAAGACGGCATTTCCTACACCTTCTCCATCGTCCCCAATGCGTTAGGTAAAACCGAAGATGCCAAGATCAAAAACCTAGTCGGCGTACTCGACGGTTACTTCCACGACACCGGACATCACATCAACGTTAACGTCCTCAACCGCGACACCCTCCTCGATGCGATGGATCATCCCGAAGAATATCCTCAGTTGACCATTCGGGTTTCCGGTTATGCGGTGAACTTCGTCAAACTCACCCGCGAACAACAACTTGATGTGATTAACCGCACCTTCCACGAACGGATTTAGTCTTTCACATCTTGCCAAAATAAACTCCTTACATTGCCCGCTTTTTGCGGGCTTTTTTATGGTTAGTCATTGGTCATTTGTCCTTTGTCCTTGGTGACAAGTTAAACTGATCGCCATTTTGTCAAGACTTGCGTAGGGGCGGGGAAACCCGGCCCAAGTTTACGTTTCAGCGACACGATTTCAGTACCAAATCGTAATTTCCCGAAAGTTGAGATTGCGCGAGGAGGCCTGTTCCCCGACACGGGGGTTTGAGTTTTTTTTGACATCTTGCCTTTAGGCTTAACTTGTCACGATTAGTCATTGGTCATTTGTCCTTTGTCCTTGGTGACAAGTTAAACTTTTGGCTCGATCGTCAAGTTATCCCACTGCCTCTCGCGGCGATAAATTCTGTCCAATTCAATCAAGCAGCCAAAAAACAATTTGCTTAAATTAAAACAAGGAAAACCAAAAATCCAGTAAATTCGAGCCTTTGGCGCTCTAACAACTCCCGAAAACCTCATTCGACAACTGTATGTCTCATCCGTTATATGTTGCCTTTATTTGGCATCAACACCAACCCCTCTACAAATCCCGCGAAGCGACAAACTCCCAGTATGGACAGTATCGCTTACCCTGGGCCCGACTTCACGGCACAAAAGACTACCTGGATTTGGCGTTAATCCTCGAAAAATATCCGAATCTCCATCAAACCTTTAACTTGGTTCCTTCGCTGATTCTGCAACTCGAAGATTACATCAACGGCACAGCAATGGACCCTTATCTGGCCATGATGTTAACGGCAGAAGACCAACTCACGCCAGACGAAAAGCAATATGTTCTCCAACACTTTTTTGACTGCAATCATCACACGATGATTGACCCCCATCCCCGCTACAACGAGTTATATCAGCAGCGACAGGATAAAGGGATTGGTTGGTGTTTGCAAAACTGGCAATCCCACGATTACGGCGATTTGCTCGCTTGGCATAACTTAGCTTGGATTGACCCGTTGTTTTGGGACGATCCTGAAATTGCGAAATGGCTTGAAAAAGGTCAGGGATTCAGTTTGAGCGATCGCCAACGCATTTATGAGAAACAACGGGAAATTCTGAGTCGCATCATCCCCCAACACCGCCAAATGCAGGAAAAGGGACAAATCGAAGTGACCACCACCCCTTACACTCACCCAATTTTGCCCTTACTGGCGGATACGGATGCAGGACAAGTGGCGGTTCCCCAGATGACACTTCCCCAAAATCGTTTTAGTTTTGCCGAAGATATCCCCCGACATCTGGGCAAAGCCAGAGCCTTTTATCAAGACCGAATGGGCTGTGAACCCCGTGGCTTGTGGCCTTCCGAACAATCGGTAAGTCCGGCGATTTTACCTTATGTAGCCGAACAGGGCTTTCAGTGGTTATGTTCCGACGAAGCCGTGTTGGGGTGGAGTTTGCGGCACTTTTTCCACCGAGACGAAACCGGAACCGTCCGCAACCCAGACTTGATGTATCGTCCCTATCGCTTGGATACTCCCCACGGCGACTTAGCCATTGTTTTCCGGGATCACCGCTTATCAGATTTGATTGGCTTTACCTATGGGTCAATGGAACCCAAACAAGCCGCAACGGATTTGATTGGTCACTTAGAATCGATTTCGCGATCGCTCCAACGCCAGCAAAACAGCGAAAGCCTCGAACAACCCTGGCTCGTTACAATCGCCCTCGACGGCGAAAACTGTTGGGAATATTATCCCCAAGATGGATTACCCTTTCTCGAATCCCTCTACAGTCGTTTAAATCACCGAGAAGACATCAAACTCGTCACCGTCTCGGAATTCATCGAACAGTTCCCCCCCACGGCTCACATCCCCTCTCAAGAGCTACACAGTGGTTCCTGGGTAGACGGCAGCTTTACCACTTGGATTGGCGATCCGGTGAAAAATCGCGCTTGGGATATTCTCACCGAAGCCCGTCAGGTTTTAGCCAATCACCCCGAAGCCACCGAAGCCAGCAACCCCGAAGCTTGGGAAGCCCTTTATGCGGCGGAAGGTTCTGATTGGTGTTGGTGGTTTGGAGAAGGCCATAGCTCCAACCAAGATGCCATGTTTGACCAGTTATTCCGCGAACACGTCCGCGCTCTCTATCGCGCCCTTGACGAGCCGATTCCCGAAGATCTCGATTATCCCCTCGAATCTCACCAAGACCGGAGCGATCGCGCCCCCCAAAGCTTCATCCATCCCTATATCGACGGCATTGGAGACGAGCAAGATTGGGACAAAGCCGGACGCATCGAAATCGGCGGCGCAAGAGGCACGATGCACCGCAGCAGCGACATTCAGCGCTTGTTCTACGGCTACGATCACCTCAATTTCTATTTTCGCTTGGATGTCAAAGCCGGACTCACCCCCGGTAAAGACTTACCCTCAGAACTGCATTTATTCTGGTTCTACCCCGATCGCCCCATGCGAAACAGCCCTATTTCTTTGGCAGAACTTCCCGAAGTCGAGCCATTAAACTACCTTTATCATCACCATCTTGGCATCAACTTGGTGAATGAATCCGTTTGGCTCGAAGAAGCCGGGGAGGAGTGGCAATGGCATTCCCGTCAAACCCAAGCCCAGGCGGCCTTTAAACAATGTTTAGAAGTGGCCATTCCTTGGGGGGATTTACGCATGGAACCCGATTCCCCGATTCACTTGATGGGGGTTCTGGCTGAAGCGGGCAATTTCCGCAGCTATGTGCCAGAATCCGGCTTTGTGAGCGTACAAATTCCTTAGACTTCTCCCCAATAATTAACCCTAGAGACCGAAATCTCTAGGGTTAAATGCTTTCGCAATTATAGTTTCTGTATAGGGAGTTTTAGATATCGGAGCGGCGGGATTTGAACCCACGACCCCCACTACCCCAAAGTGGTGCGCTACCAAGCTGCGCTACGCCCCGAAACGATTTCTAATCTTAGCACAGCTTTTTCTAAAACGGCAAGCTTTTTAAAAAACTTTGAGCGATCGCGCCGCAGCCAGCAATTCTGGCACCACAGAAGGCGGCCAATTCCCCTCACAGCGACGACCCGAATGCAAAATCAAACGCAACTCATAAGCAGTAGGAAAACCCTCTACTTCGAGCCAGAGTAAGTCACTCTCAGCTTCACAAGCAATCCGTTCTTCGTCCATTAATTCTGCGGTCATTTCCTCCATCGTTGCGGCTAACTGCTGTAACAACCGACAAAAGTCTTGCAACTCCTCCCCCGTCAATTCAAACGCCCAATCCTCTCCCCCCACCAAACCTTGATAAAGCTCTGCCTCGGCATCCCAGCCCATCCGCCAACCTTTTCCGGTTTTGAGTAATTTGTTATTGGTCATTTCGTTATTGGTTGTTGGTTGTTGGTTGTTGGTTATTGGTTGTTGGTTATTGGTTGTTGGTTGTTGGTTGTTGGTTATTGGTTGTTGGTTGTTGGTTGTTGGTTATTGGTTATTGGTTGTTGGTTGTTGGTTGTTGGTTATTGGGCGGGGAAACCCCGCCCCTACACACCGATTGCCGATTGCCTACTGCCTACTGCCCAAAAATTGGTAATTGCTAATTTCTTCCCACTCCTCCCACTCCTCCCCTACTGCCCACTCCCTACTGCCCACTGCCCCTTAGATGCTGATCACTGAAACAAAGATGTTTATAATGGGCTTAACAAAAGTACATATACAAATCCAATTATCAAAGCAGCGTTTAACAAAACTTTATGCCACTTAAAAACGCAAAACTCAACCTTCTGCTGACTCCTCTTTTCTTAATTTCGCCCTTTTTCCTGTGGGGAACAGCGATGGTCGCGATGAAAGGCGCGATCGCCCACACCAGTCCCTTCTTTCTTGCCAGTATCCGCTTATTACCCGCCGGAGTCTTAGTTCTCCTGGTGGCGATGTACATGAAGCTACCGCAGCCCAAAACCGGGAAAGCCTGGCTGTGGATTGGCTTATTCGCCCTGCTGGATGGCTTGATGTTTCAAGGATTTTTAGCCTTGGGGCTAGAGCGTACCGGAGCCGGGTTAGGATCGGTGATGATCGACTCGCAACCGATCGCGATCGCCTTATTATGTAGCTTTTTATTCGGAGAAGCGATCGGCTTATGGGGTGGGTTGGGTTTGCTGGTGGGTGTGTTAGGCATTAGTTTTATTGGATTACCCGATGCCTGGATTGTTAATTTTTTCCAAGGTAATGCCAGCGAAATTAGTGGCAACTGGCAACATTTACTCAATAATGGTCAGGGATTCATGCTGTTAGCCGCTTTAGCGATGGCCACCGGAACCGTGAGCATTCGCTATGTCGCTCGTCATGTCGATCCCATCGTCGCGACTGGATGGCACATGATTTTAGGCGGTTTACCCTTGCTGGCTTTTTCGGTCGTCGGTGAAACCCAACAATGGCAAAGCCTGACAGCTTCTGATGGGTTAGCCTTAGCTTATGCCACCATTTTCGGCACCGCGATCGCCTACGGTATTTTCTTCTACATTGCGAACCAAGAAAACCTCACCAGCTTTACTGCCTTAACCTTTTTGACCCCAGTTTTCGCTTTACTATTCAGTCATCTGTTACTTTCAGAAGTCTTGTCAGGATTGCAATGGTTGGGGGTAAGCTTAACCCTAGTCAGCATCTTTTTAATCAATCAACGCGATCGCATTAGCGCGTTTTGGCGCAACTGGAGTGAATGGACTTGGACATTGCCGTTACAGAACCCTAAAGAATCGGGAACAGTAAAATAAGGGCTGGTAAACTCGCAGAAATGTTATCAAACGATCGAAGTTCCCGAAGAGGTCAGAGCTTCTTTTGTCCTTAGCGCGATCGCGAACCGGAAACGCGATCGCGCTGATAGCGATCCAGATCGCAGTAAGATCGAGGGGAATTGAACTCAAAAATCAACATTCGAGTATCTACTGCCCTCAGCCATTTGCTCACGCCCTTATTTGACAATGCGCTCACTGCTTTGCCTTCTTAAGTTGGATTACTTTCAACCCCTCATCTTGGCATTTTCCTTATGTTGTGTCGGAATCATCGCCAATCCCAGTGAAGCCCTTTTGCCCCCTGGTGCGATCGCCCAAGCTGACACAGAGGAAACCGAAACCGAAACGGAACCTGAAACCCCCCAAACCCTGCGACCTGGCGACCAAGGCGAGGAGGTTATCGTTTTGCAAGAAAAACTCCAAACCCTCGGATTTTTTGAAGGAGAACTCGACGGTGACTATGGCGTAAAAACCGAAACCGCCGTGGCCAAATTTCAAAACAGCCAAGACTTATCCATGGACGGTATTGCAGGCAGCGTTACCCTCCGACGACTCGACGACGCGATCGCCCAACAAGAAGAAAGCGAAACCGCAGAAAGCGAAGAAACTGACGAATCCGAAGAAACTGACGAACCCGAAGACACCGGGAACAACCGCCGCTTTCTCTTACTCGGCGGCGCGATCGCCACCTTTGTCCTCGCCAGTCTGGGCTTGATTGTGCTGCTGAGTCTGTTCAGCAAAGCCATGCAACCGCCCCAACTGCCTGAAGACGACCCCGAAAGCGAAGACCCCCCCGAACCCGAACCCCTCGCCCTCACAGAATCTCCCACCGCTTCTTTGCCCGAACCCGAAGACGACCCCGACGAAGACCTAGCCGAACCCTGGTTTACCGAAAATCCCCCACTTCCCCCTCAATTTGTCACCGAACCCGAAACCGCTCATCATCAAAACAGCAACTCCCTCGTTACCCAGGTATCCCCGTCAGAAAATCATCACATCGAGCCGCCCCAGCCCCCAGAACCTCCCGAAACAGACATTTCTGTTATTTCAGCCCCTCAGCCAGCTTCATCCTCTCTGGCGTTACCTGCTGAAAAAGCACTGCCCAAAATCGACCCGATCGAAGAACTGATCAAAGAGTTACAAGCCCCGCAGCCCGACCAACGCCGCCAAGCCATCTGGGAACTCGCGCAACACGCCGATTCTCGCGCCGTCCAACCCCTCATCGGCCTGCTGATCGACTCCGACTCCCAACAACGGGGCTTAATCCTTGAAGCCCTCGCTCAAATTGGGTCGCGCACCCTCAAACCCATGAACCGCGCCCTCACCATCGCCTTACAAGACGAAAACGCCCAAGTTCGTAAAAACGCCATTCGCGACCTTACCCAGATGTACGAGTTAATCGCCAAACTGAGTAAACTACTGTACCTCGCCATCGACGACCCCGACCCAGAAGTGCAAGAAACCGCCAAGTGGGCCCTGAATCAACTCAACAACATCAAAATTCCCAACTTTGGCGACAAAGACAGCTAAACCCCCCGAAAAGCCATAACCCGAGGGCGGATATCCCCCCTCAGCCGTTCTACGAAGCAATGTAACAGAATACGTTACAATCAAAATCAAGCGATCGCGAGTCTGTCTAAAACGCTCAGGCTCAATCCCTTCTTCGGCAAATCCTAGTAAGCTGTAGCGGCGACTCGGTAAAGATTGGGGCGGTTTGATGCACCTAGAGTCACAAGCCGTACTGCCAAAAAAAACTTAACGCCGCCATAATAAAAGCCCTAATACTGCAAACCGCCAGAAAATTCAAGTATAGATGATGGATTCTGCACCAATTCAAGCCGTACAAGCGCCCTACCGTGGAGATTCTTCCTATAGAACTCCGCCACCCGACTTACCTTCACTGTTGTTAAAAGAGCGCATTGTTTATCTCGGACTGCCTTTGATTTCTCCCGACGAATACAAAGACCAGATCGGGATTGATGTCACCGAATTAATCATCGCGCAACTGCTGTACCTACAATTCGACGATCCCGAAAAACCGATTTATATGTACATCAACTCTACGGGAACGTCTTGGTATGGTGGTGAAGCCATTGGCTTTGAAACCGAAGCCTTTGCCATTTCCGATACGATGAGCTACATCAAACCTCCCATCCACACCATCTGTATTGGTCAAGCCATGGGGACTGCTGCGATGATTTTGTCGGCGGGGAGTAAAGGTTGTCGGGCTAGTCTACCCAACGCCACCATTATTCTCAATCAACCCCGTCAAGGCACCCAAGGTCAAGCCTCTGACATTCAGATTCGAGCCAAAGAAGTGTTGCACAATAAACACGCCATGCTCGAAATTTTTGCTCAAAATACCAGCAAAACCGTCGAACAAATCTCTAAAGATACCGACCGGATGTGCTACCTCTCTCCCCAAGAAGCCTTGGAATACGGTTTGATTGACCGTGTGTTAGACAGTAGCAAAGAACTGCCCTCAACCGCAGGGGTTTCCTAACCCAACTTTCTCGTTTTTTGTTCTTCAATTTTTTAATCCTTCACCCACAATTGCTTTATGCCTATTGGTGTTCCCAAAGTTCCCTACCGCCTTCCCGGTCAACCCTATAGTGACTGGATTGACATTTATAATCGCTTGTATCGCGAGCGCATTATTTTCCTCGGTCGCGGTATCAATGATGGCTTGGCGAACCAAATTATCGCCGTAATGCTGTATCTCGACTCTGAAGACCCCGGCAAGCCTATTTACCTCTATATCAACTCTCCGGGCGGTTCTGTGACGGCTGGCATGGCGATTTACGACACCATGCAGCATATCAAATCAGAAGTGGTGACTATCTGTGTGGGTTTAGCCGCCTCGATGGGAGCTTTCTTATTAGGGGCGGGGACAAAAGGCAAGCGTTTGGCTTTGCCCCACTCCCGCATTATGATTCACCAACCTTTGGGTGGCATTCAAGGCCGCCGTCAGGCTTCTGATATTGAAATCGAAGCCAAAGAAATCCTGCGGATCAAAAACCAATTGAATGGCATTATGGCTCAACGAACCGGCCAAGCCATTGAAAAAATTGAGAAAGATACCGATCGCGATTACTTTATGTCGGCTGAAGAAGCTGTAGAATACGGCCTCATTGATAAAGTTATCGAAAATGTGGCTCCGTAAGCTTTTAACCAACGTCTGAAGCAAAAAGACGCAATTTCCTTTACCGGAATGCGTCTTTTTTTATTGGTTATTTGTTAGTAGTAAGGGCTTCAGCCCTTTCTTGATTATGGGTTATTGGTTGTTGGTTATTGGTTGTTGGTTGTTGGCGATCGCTTTTATATAGTCATTCTAAATAAGAACCAACAGCCCGCCCGCAGATTAAAATCTGGGGAACCAATGTAACAAAGTCCGCTTTCACGGACTCAAGCAGTAAGCGTCAATGTATGGAACTTAATTGGCATGACTATATACCAATGACCAGGGACGAATGACAAAAGACCAAAGACAAATTCCAGATCGCGATCGCGAATCGCAGTAGGAGGAAATCAGCGTTTGTGTGATTTCCTTGCGGTTTATGCCTTACTTAATTTATGCTCCCGATACGGCCAACGCCACCACCTACGAATTACACCCAGGCTGTAATACCCTCGGTCGAGCGCCGGATAATGATATTGTCGCGATTCAAGAAAACTTTTCTCGCTATCATGCCCATATTATCGTCGAAGGGGAAAAAGTCCTGTTGCGCGATCGCGACAGCTACAACGGCATTTTTGTTAACGAGATTCGCGTCAAACAACAAGAACTTAAAAATGGCGATTTGATTCACTGTGGAGAAACCTGCTTTCAATTTTTAATGTCCTAGAAAGCGGGTTTCTGCTGGAGATGACCCGAAGATCAAACCAAATCCGGGAATACTTCACAAACTGCCGGATGAATCAAGCGGCCATACTGCACATTCAAACCGCCCGCCAACACTGGGTCCATTTTTAGCCCCTCTAAGCCCTGTTGTGCCAGTTTGAGGGTATAGGGTAAAGTGCTGTTATTCAACGCCTGGGTCGCTGTCCAGGGAACGGCTCCGGGCATATTGGGAATCCCCACATGAACCACCCCTTCTTCGATATAAGTCGGCTGACTGTGGGAAGTAGGCCGTAGGGTTTCAATACATCCCCCTTGATCCACGGCCACATCCACAATTACGGCTCCGGGCTTCATTTTGGCGACCAATTGCCGCGAAACTAGATTAGGAGCGCGTTTTCCTGCCACTAACACCGCCCCAATCAATAAATCTGCTTCGGGGACAATGGCTTCGATTTGAGCCGAGCTACTGTAAAGTAACTCCACCCGCGAGCCGAATAGGGTTTCGAGGTAAGATAAGCGCTCAACATTGAGGTCAATCATCTGCACCCTTGCGCCCAAACCCACAGCAATGCGAGCCGCTTCTGTGCCAACCACGCCGCCGCCTAAAATCACCACATGACCCGGACTAACCCCTGGAATGCCCCCTAATAATACCCCACGACCCCCTTGTTGTTTTTCGAGGTAACGCGCCCCAAATTGGACAGAAAGGCGGCCTGCGATAATGCTCATCGGGGCTAACAAGGGTAAGCGGCCATTGGGAAGGGCGACGGTTTCGTAGGCGATCGCGTTTACGCCAGAATGGATTAAGGCTTCGGTCAGTGGGCGATCGGCGGCTAAATGCAGATAAGTAAACAGCAGTTGCTCTTTTTGCAAATACTGATACTCGGCTTGGAGGGGTTCTTTGACTTTGACCACCATTTCCCGATCCCAGGCTTCGGCGGCAGTTTGGACAATTTTGGCCCCGGCGTTGAGATAATCTTCATCGGTAAAACCGGCTCCCACTCCGCCTTGGGTTTCAATGACGACTTGATGGTTTCGGTTCACTAAAGCCTGTACGCTCACAGGTGTTAAACCGACTCGAAACTCTTGATCTTTAATTTCTTTGGGAACACCAATTTCCATGAATTTTGTTTCACCCCTCATATCAGTAGTTTATTTTTTTTAAATTTAACTAATATGGGGGTTTGGGGAGCGACCAACCTCCAGTCTCATCAAAATTTCCAGAAGTGCAACGTCTGTTTATGGGTAATCAGATTTGATCTCAGTCGAGGAAATTCACAATCTTTGACCGACGAAAATCACACCTGCCATTTTTTGATTGTGGTAGGCTGAATTTTGACCAGATATTCATAACCGGGTTGTGCTATGACGTTTGCTGCTCCCTCCTCCCACCAGCAAGACAGTGGCGCGGAAATTGCCAAAAAATTAACCGAAAAATCAGCGAATTACAAGCGTCTCATCGCGGGCGTTTTGTATTGGACGGGCAAAGAGCCATATTTTACACAAATGCTGATTAAGCTGATTACAGAGGTTCCCGATAAGCCCGCCGAAGGGGATGAAGTGGCTTGGGTAGACCGTGTGGTGCGGCAGCGTTGGCTGAATAATTGGGAAAAAGTCGAAGAATTAAAGCCTCTGCGTCAAATTCGCGATCGCCTGGTAACGCGCAAACCCCATCATGTAGAGTTACTCAAAGAATATAAACGTATTCTCGATCGCGGCGAAGTCCGAGCCGATCGCAGTTCGAGTCAAAAAGAGTTGCGCTTGTTGGGGTTAGTCAGTCAACAACAAGGGTTATTAACGGTTCGCAGTCGTCTCCACAAAGCGATTTTTAGCCGGGATTGGGTTGAGCGTACCCTGAATTATCTCCAAACGGAAGACAAAGGGGATGATAATTTTCTCAACAAGTTTGCGGAGTTAGAGCGCAAGCTGTTGGTGTCCCAGGTGGATATTTTGGCCCAAGCGGAGTTAGGTAATGAAAATACTGAAGCGGGTCAAACTTTATATGATGTGCTGCGAGAAGTGACGGCTACGGTTAGTAATATTCTCAAAGCCGATCGCACTACAATCTTTTTACTCAACGATGAAAAAACCGAGCTTTGGTCATTAGTCGCGCAAGGGGGAGGGGAGGAGTTTCTCGACATCCAAGTGCGAATCGGGGACGGAATCGCCGGACAAGTGGCCGCAGCTAAGAAAATCATTCATATTCCCGATAATGTCTACAATGACCCGCGATCGCAACTGGTCAAAGAATTTGATAAAAAATACAACTACCACACCCAAAATATTCTGGCGTTTCCCATTCTCGATGACGATGGGGAATTAGTCGCCGTTATACAACTGCTGAACAAAGTCGAGCAACCGGGCAATTCTCATAAAGGCTTTACTGCCCTTGATATTGAATATCTGGCTAAATGTGTTGTCCCGATTCGCCGCATTTTAGGGATTTGCCAATCTTGTTATCAAGCAACCAAAAAACTACGAGCCACCGCCGCTTTAGCCGAAGCCACGCGATCGCTCGACCGCATTAACCTCAACTCTACCGCCGTCCTACAACGGATTATGGACGCAGCCCAAAAGCTGATGAATGCTGACCGCAGTACCCTCTGGGTGGTGGATGCTCAAAAAGGCGACCTTTGGACAGAAATCCCCAATCAAGGGGAAATTCGCTGCGACATTGGCACAGGTTTTGCCGGACAAGTCGCCCAAACTCGCAAACCTACAATTATTCCTTTCGACCTCTACGACAATCCTAACGCCGAAAACGCGAAGAAAATTGACGAAAAAACCCACTACCGCACCTGTAGCTTGCTTTGTTTGCCTGTTTTTAGTCCAGAAGGGAATTTACTCGGTGTGACTCAGTTGGTGAATAAGCGCAAACCTGGCGTACATCCAGATTACGACCCGGCAATATGGCCCGAAGTCCCCGATTATTTTAAAGCGAGTTTCGACCGCAACGACCGCCAATCGATGCAGGTATTTAACGAGCGAGTCGGGGTGATCCTGCAATATATTCAGCAGCATCAATCTCTCAAGCAACAACAAGACAGTCCGACTCCCCAAACCGCAATTGAGCAAACCCTCCAGATTTGTAGCAATACTTTTGCTCAAACCCAACCCCAGGAATCGATTTACACGATGCTGAATTTTCTGGATTTGTCCCTAAAACGGTTGCTGAACAGTCAACACAGCCATATTTTCTTGGTGAATCCGGCTCAGTCTCAACTGACGCTGTTTACCTTACCCCCATCTCATCGGGGAGTGCGTCGTTTTAGTCTGCCGACGAATCGCGGCTTGGCTCAAAAAGTAATCGCAGAAAAAGCGATAAAAGTTAATAACAAAATCAATAATCTCGAAGATAAGTTATTAACCACAGGAATTGCCACTCAACAACTGGCGATCTCGCGTCACATTCTTTTGTGTCCGATTGTCAACGCTCAACAAGAGGTAATCGCCATCGTGCGTCTGATTAACAAGTTGCGTGCCGCTACGCGGATCCCTGCGGGATCGCCCCTCACTGAAAATCTTGCCCCTAGCGAACAAATTGCTTCGGGGGGCTTTACCCAACAGGATGCAGAGTTATTGCTTCAGCAACAAAGCGCCATGTTACCCATGTTGCAAGCTTGTCAGAGTTTTTATGCGGCTAACCCCACGTAACTCTATTCGGATTTGGTATAACCCACCCAGCCGGAGTCAAGGTGCTAGACTTGGCGCTCCGTCTTACCGTTTGAGAGGGGGAGGAGGGGGAGGAGGGGGAAGAGTGGGAAGAGGGGGAAGAGGGGGAAGAGGGGGAAGAAAAAAACTTTCAAGTTGGTGATTAAGTGGTAATGATGTGAGCGCCAATGACGACAAAATAGGGCTTTGAGAGCCTACATTTCGGTGCGTTACGCTGCGCTAACGACACCCTACCTAAAGCCTCATTTTAGCTGTGTCGCGACCCTACTGCCGTGACACAGCTTAAGCGGTGGGTTACGGCGGATAGCTAAATTACAGTCATAGCATGGGTTTGAGCCGCCTAACCCACCCTACGTTAAAGCCTCATTTTAGCTGTGTCGCGACCCTACGGGCGTGACTACATAAAGGTTCGCCGTTCTAGAGAATAAATAACATGGCGATGACCCTCCGATAATTTCGCCTTTGTGTAGTATAAATACTACAAAGGGGTTCGCTATTTCGGAAATTAAGGACTGGTTTCAATCTCCGAAAAAGTAAACATCGCCAAAACCCCCGGATGACCGGGTTTACATTAATTCTTCTTGCAGCAAGCGGCGATAGATTTGGGGTAGTTGGGAACTCATCACATTGGTTTCAATGCCATAACCCAGACTCGTCCAAGTTTCAGACAATAATCGCAATACGGTTTCGAGATCGCCGTCTCGCAGGAGTTGGGGTATATCTGCCCCCCACACTGTCGGGTCACGCAACCAGAGATATACGACCCGGTCTTGATATTGGGGTTCAAAACTGTAGGTTTTCCACCACAAAAAGCCCGTTTTGCCTTCGGGGTGGTAGCGGGCTGCTTGTTCGTACCAAGTGGTGTTGATGAATTGGTAGCGCCCTGCCGCCGTGGTACAGTTGCCCCGATTTGGCCCGGCGACAATGGTAACACAGCGTTGGGGATGGCGGCTGAGGTCGCTAAAGCGATCGCCCCCATAAAGAAGGGTGTAGGGCTGCGGATCGTTGGCTTCGCTGGCGGAAATCGTCCGCATGAGGGCGCGAATATAGGGGTCTCCCCCAGACATAACTAGGGGTTGCGTGCCGTTTTGGCCTTGGGGAGAGAAGCGATCGCCCTGACCCGAAAAAGTCACGATCGCGATCGCGACGAGGACAATCAACCCCCAAAACCACCCACGCCGCCAGGAACGAAAAGAGCGTAACATTGAGAGCAAATTAAGCGACATTCGCGAATAAATCGGGCCAAGGTTTTTCGGGCGCTTCGGGTTTGGCGACAATTTCGACAATTTTATTTTTTGCTTGCAGTTGGAATAGGGACTCGATACAGGTTTGCGCCACTTTACTCCGGGGAATATTCCCTTCCGAAAGGGTATCCGCCGAAGACATGACCACAGGGTTATCGTTGTCTTCGTTTTTCAAGCCCCCAGGCCGCACAATGGTATAAGTCAGGCCGCTGGCTTGTAGATATTCTTCGGCTTTTTTCTTCCAATACAACACCAACCAAAAGAGGTTGAGGGGATGGAAGAATTGCGAAGTACACAAAGAAGACACCATAACAAAATGTTCAATGGACTTGGCTTTCGCTGCCTCGATTAAGTTTTTTGTGCCTTCGTAATCGACTTTATAGGGTCCGGTGGGGTCGAGGGAGGGACTGGCCCCCGTCGCACAGATAATGACTGTCGCATCCGCGATCGCGCTGTCGAGGGTTTCGGGTTTGAGGACATCCCCCACCACTAATTCGGCGGCTTCGGGAAGTAAGGATTTGCCTTTTTCTAAATCCCGCACTAAGGCGATCGTGGCGATATTTTTAGCGACCAATTGCTTAACAATCCGTTGTCCGGTTTGTCCGGTTGCACCTGCGACTAAAGCTTTCATGTTGATATCTCCTGATTGAAATTTGAATGAGTCAAAAAACTTAAGTTATGGTTATTAAAGTAAGGGTTAGCCATTTCATAAGGACTGTACTTATTGTATTCAGTTTATTCTCAGCAATTCACTGAATGGGATGTTATGCCCTCTTTTTGGCTAACCTTTTGAGTCAGTTTATACAGTGCAGGGGTGTTTTATGTCGTCCGAATCCCGCGATCGCCAACCCGAAGATTTAACCGCCGATTGGCTCGATGAGTCAGAAGTGGATATCGCGGCTTTGGATCGAGAAGCAGCGACCTCAGAAGACCCAGAAAGCGAAGATAAACGGATGTATGAGTTTGAAACTCATTTTCGCGGCACAATGGGGATGTATGGCGAATTTCAAGCGGTTTCAGATTATTTAGATGCCCATGAGGGCTGGTTTGTACGTTGCGCTCAACCCATGACAGCAGAATCTTTGGGGAATAATGGCTACACCCTAACCATTGGGCGTTTTGGCTCTTTTGGTTATGAAGTCGAGCCGAAAATTGGCGTGGTGTTATTGCCGCCCGAAGACCGGGTATATTATATGCACAGCATTCCTGTTCCCGATTACACGCCGCCTGGCTATGATGTGGATTATCACGCTCGGATGCAGTTAAGCGATATTCCGACTCAGGAAGTGACTTGGGGGGGAAAACAAATGAAAAAGTTGGATTTACCGCCCACCCTAACGGATATTGAATGGCATCTCGATCTTAAGGTGAAGGTACAGTTTCCCCGGTTTATCTATAAACTGCCCCATAAGTTAATCCAAAGTACGGGCGATCGCTTGTTGGCTCAAATCGTGCGTCAAGTCTCGCCGCGCCTGACTTACAAGGTACAAAAAGATTTTCACGACCGCTTGGGATTACCGCTACCCCCGAAGCAATCACGCTTGTTCGAGCAAACTTCCCAAAAATCTTAACTCAAAATTTGTAAAATTTAATTCTCATCCTCGTCCGTCCTGGGGCGATCGCCCGAAAGATGCAATACCTGATTTATACTTTATTGTTTTTGATTTTATGGGTGGGAGTGCGCTACCTCCTGATTTTCCAGCGTTTGGGGCGGGCGGTGTTGCAATATCCCCATTATTGCGTCAAAGCTGAGACGGAAGTCCCAGAGTTTGTCAAACAGCTTTTTGCAGGGACGGGGAAACAGTTACAGGATTGGGGCTTTGAGCCTTGTTGTTATGCTCGCGTGGATTTAATGATTGTAGGGGAAAAACGCTGGCAACAACTGTGGTATTGCGATCGCCATCAAACCTTTGCTTGGTTGAGTATTCCCGCCCTCCCCAGTCCAACTCAGGCCGTTAATGTGGATTTTGAGACCTTTTTGGCCGATGGGACGTTACTACTCACGATTAACGGGCGATCGCACTATATTATTCTGCCCATGCCTGCCACCCTCATTCAAGATGACTACGCCCCCCACCTAGAGCAACAATGGCAGCTTCACGCCCAAAAAGTCGAAGCCCTTGCCCCCCAAAATCCCCCCAGACTTTTATCTCCCGACTCATTTTTAGAACTACTCGCATCCCATGAAAGTGCGACCCTCTCCCACGCCCTTTCCCAGAAAAAACTCAGCCCCCAAGACTCCGACCACTTCACCCTCACCCTCGCTACTGCTGCTACCGCCGCGATTCAAATCGGGAATGGCACCCAAAAAGAAGCCCCCCTTACCCGTCAACGCCCCCAAGTCTCTCCCCCAGACATTACCATTCCCGTTGAAGCCGAAGTTGAGGCTTATTATTATCTCGATCTTTGGGAAACACGCCAACCCCGTCCTTATTGGAAAGGGGGCATCTTAATCCTGAGTTTGGCCGGATTTGTATTCCTCGGCTCTTTTTTCTTCGATTTTGTCACCGTCGCGATTTTGATTGGGGTTTTATTTTTACACGAACTCGGTCACTTTAGCGCCATGCGCTGGTTTGGCTATCAAGATACATCGATTTTCTTTTTGCCGTTGTTGGGGGCTGCGGCTTCGGGACGCAAAGATAATGCCACGTTAACCGAAAAAGTAGTGGTTTTGTTAGCCGGGCCGATGCCGGGCTTGATTTTGGGGGTGCTTTTGGCGGTTATTTTTCAGGGCGATCGCGCCACGGCCTGGACTCTTTTAACTTTATGGCTGGTTTTATTGAATTTTTTAAACCTTTTACCTGTTTTGCCCCTAGATGGCGGCAGGGTTTTAAATTTACTGCTGTTTTCTCGTCATCCCGACGCAGAGATTCTGTTTAAACTCTTTACCGTGACCGCCCTCGCGATCGCGGGGTGGAGTTTCCAAGACCCCATTTTGCTCTTTTTAACCGTGGTGATGGCTTTGAGTTTACCGAATAACTTTCGCAGTCGCACCATCCTCAAACGGCTTCACCAAAATGCGCCAGGGGGATTGAGTGATGACAAGTTACTTCAGCATTTATTTCAAACCCTCAAAACCTGCGGCTACGATACCCTTCCCTTTGCTCAAAAATATCGCCTGGTCAAAGAAATCGCCCAACGCTATCAAGAGCCTCATGCCAGTTGGGGAACTCGTTTGGGTTTGTTGGTATTATACTTTTGCTGTTTGGTTGGCGGTTTTGGCGCGATCGCGCTCTCAGTTTGGCTGAATACCCAGTCATCGACTTTTTTCGGCTGAAATGTTTTTTGTTCTTTGTCCTTTGTCCTTTGTTCTTTGTTCTTTGTCCTTTGTCCTTTGTTCTTTGTTCTTGGTTCTTTGTCCTTTGTCCTTGGTTCTTTGTCCTTTGTAACCGAACTCAAAATCGACCCGGATTAACGTAAACTTGGACGGGGAAACCCCGCCCCTACAAGCAATTTGACCAATAACCAACAACCAATAACCAATAACCAACAACCAACAACCAACAACCAACAACCAACAACCAACAACCAACAACCAATAACCAACAACCAATAACCAATAACCAACAACCAACAACCAATAACCAACAACCAACAACCAATAACCAACAACCAACAACCAATAACCAACAACCAACAACCAATAACCAACAACCAACAACCAACAACCATTAACTAACCAACCGATCCAAGCGCTCTCGCAACCGCAGACGAATCACCGCCCGGAGGAAGAAAATAAACCATAGCCCAGAGAAACAGAAAAGGGCGATCGCGCCCCCGGAATAGACTTCGAGGAGTAACACCCCGGCAATGAGGCTAAAGCCCGTCATACAGGCATAAATTAGGCACTTGAGAGCAAGATTGATGCGGCGTAGTAGGCGATCGCTTTCGGTGGCGCGAATGCGGACTTGCAGTTCTCCTTGTTCGATGCGATCTTCGAGTTGGTGTAAATAAACTTCAAGGCGATTGGGTTGATTAAAGCGTTGATTGATGAAAAACTTGGCTTGTCGCGCTAATTCCCCTAAAATACTGCCTTGGGTTTTCCCAGAGGCGGCGATACTTTTCACAAAGGGCTGAGACGCAGCTAAAAGGTTATATTGGGGGTCGAGGGCGCGAGCAATGCCGTCGAGGGTGGTTAGGGCTTTGATGATAAAGGTCATTTGGGGCGGCAGACGAAAGGGTTGCTGCTCGAACATGAGGGCGATTTCTTCGCGGATTTGGTCAAATTCGCGCACATCAACGGGTCTTTCGCGAAAACGCTCTAAGAGAAAGGCGACCATGCGCTTGACCGGGGACATATTCGACATGGGTTCAATTAACCCCATATAAGTCAAGGTGCTGACGACTTCATCGGTATCCTTGCGTAATACCGCGAAAAAGGTTTTGATCATTTGGTCTTTCGCGATCGCCTTAACCTCGGTCATCGTGCCAAAATCATAAAAAATCAGCACCCCGTCTTGACTCACCGCCATATTACCCGGATGGGGGTCAGATTGAAAAAAGCCGTCTTCGAGGAGTTGTTTGAGATAAGAACAAATCCCCAACTGAATAATCTCATCGACATTAATACCACAAGCTTCTAACGAGGCGCGATCGTCTACCTTGATACCGGGGAGATATTCGAGGGTCAAGACTTTTGCGGTGGTATAGCGCCAATGCACTAAGGGAACCTGGACGCGGGCATATTGGTTGAAATTCTCTCGAAAGCGGTCAGCATTGGCCCCTTCATGCAGATAATCGATTTCTTGGTAAAGAATGGCGAAAAACTCGCGATAAATCTCCTCTAGTTTGTATTTTCGCAGCCAGGGCAAAAAGCGATTGAGCAACACCAACAAGCGCCCCAACACTTTAAAATCCAGGTCAAATAATTCTTTGACCCTCGGACGTTGAACTTTGACTACCACTTCTTCCCCGGTGTACAGGGTGGCACAGTGAACTTGACCCAGACTCGCCGAAGCAAGGGGACGCACTTCAAATTTTTGAAATAAAGTATGAATAGGCTGGCCTAATTCGGCTTCGATCGCCACCATGGCCACTTCTCCCGGAAAAGGCGGGACGCGATCTTGTAACTGTCCTAAAGCCTCGATATACTCTAGCGGAATTAAATCCGGTCGGGTGGAAAGAG
This sequence comes from filamentous cyanobacterium ESFC-1, assembly GCA_000380225.1. Classification (GTDB taxonomy): domain Bacteria; phylum Cyanobacteriota; class Cyanobacteriia; order Cyanobacteriales; family Spirulinaceae; genus Jaaginema. The sequence goes on along the minus strand of KB904821.1, from coordinate 4,022,622 downwards.
ATTGACCGATTTTGATAAAGGTCGGCCCCAAATCCAAAACACGATTGATCGCCCAACGAGCGCGACGGCGGCGTTGACGGGGATTGTCCAAACCGCGCACTTTGTCCCAAGTCAACAAAATAAACAACCAAGCTGCCGAACGAAAGATATCAAACTGGCGAGCTAAAGGGGAATAGCGCGATCGCTGCCAACGGGGAAGTTTAGGTTCAGCAGGCTTGAGCATAAAGGCGTTAAGGTTTCAGGATACATCACACTATTTGTTAATGATGCCTTGTTTGGGGAGGGATTTTGACCAAAGCCCCAAGAATAATCTCGCTTTCGCTGGTTTAAAAGTCCTGAGATTGGGGAATCAAAACGGTAAAACAGGTTTCGCCGGGACGACTACTCACGGTGATTTCACCGTCAAGGTGATTCACTAAAGATTTAACCAAAGCTAACCCCAATCCTGTGCCTTGAATGGCTTGGGCGGTCACACCTTTGCCGCGATGAAACTTCTCGAAAATGTTGTCTAAGTCGTCGGCTTCGATACCGGGCCCGGTGTTGGTGACGCTGACAATCAAGCGATCGCCCTCGTTTTCGGCTTGTTGTTCGAGGTGCAGTTGAATCGCCGTCTGAGCCGTGGCGTATTTTCCGGCGTTGGTGAGTAGTTCAGCCAGAATGCGCTCTAAGCTGTCGGGGTCTACATAAGCGGCGATCGCGTCTTTGTCGGGTACATAAGTTGTTTTGAGGGTTAAGCGTTTTTTCTGCCATTTGGCTAAAAATGGCTCGGTAATCTCGCCGATAAAGCTTTTGAGTTCAAGGCGTTGCGGTTGCAGTGAGACTTGATTGGATTCAAGTTTTTGCAAGGCTAACAAGTCTTCAATTAAGTGGTCTTCCCGTTGCCATTCTTGTTCGAGAATGTCTAAATATTTCTCTTGACGCTCTGGATTTAAGCCGGGCTGACGCAACATCCGTATGGCCATTTTCATCGTGGCCAGGGGGGTTTTTAATTCGTGCTGGATGGTGTCGAGAAAATCGTCTTTGAGTTGATTGAGTTGTTGCAGTTGGTCGATTTGCTGGCGCATTTTCTCAGAGAGTTTGGCTTGTACGTCCAAACTCCATTTCAGTTGGGCGGTGCGCTCCTCGACTAAATCCCGCACTTGTTGTAGGGCTTGATGGTTGAGGGTGGCGGTGCTGATTTGGGTGCTGACCCAAGTGGCTAACTCGACTTCGGCTTCGGTCCAGTAGCGGGGCTGATGGTGTTGCAAAATCAAAAAGCCGAGAATGCGAGCCTGGTTATTGTGACTGCTAGAGCGTCCCAATAAAGGTAAGATTAACAAGGCTTGTTGTTCTGAGGGGTCGAGCCAGGGTGGAGAGCGCAAAGGCTTTTTGAGGGGAATTGCGGTGCGATCGCTCACGATCCAAGGTTGGGGTAAGGTTTCCCAAGCTTGAGCGCTAAACCAGCATTGCCGCAAGCGAAACGAGCGACCGACATAGGACGGGGTATCTTCTGGCGACCAATCGGCGATGGTGGTGGCCGTCGCGGCGGGAATTTCCTGGGGATGGCGCTGCACAAACAAAGGGTTATCGTATTTTAGCTCTAGTAGCCAGGCGCGATGGATGGTCAGGGCTTGACCGATTTCGGCTAAGGCTAGGTTCAGCAGGCTATCTAGGTCACTGGTGTTGCTGATGGCTTCACTGAGGCGATTGAGTAAACCTTGATGACGGCGGTAAACGGCGACTTCTTGCTGTTGAGAGATGCGATCGAACGCGAGGGTGAGGGCATGGGCCGCGGCGGTAAGGCTAGATTTTTCTTGGGGACTCCATTGATGGGGTTGGAAATGGGCGATCGCGACCATGCCATTGATTTGACCTTGGCGGTAGGTGGGCAAACATAACAGCGATCGCGCGGGCAGAGTGGGGGGAAACTGAAGCTCAGGTAAGGTAGTTTGTACGTCGTCTACGGCTAAGAGTTGTTCGGTGTCTTGGGTGCGGGCTATGAGGTCTTGCTGCCAAGGCCAAAGCTTACCTTCTGGGGTCAGGGGGTCTAGGTCTGCGGCGGCCCCGATCGCGGCCAAAGCGCCATCTGGATTCTGAGGTTGAGCGATCGCCCAACTCGCGTCCGCAGCGAAAGCTTGACTCAACAGTTCAGCCAGAGCCGACAAGAGGGCGCGGGCATCTCCGTCAGTAAGCATTAATTCAATCAGGCTCTGTTTGAGCAATTCTGGTGTTTCGGCGCGATCCATGCCAGGGAAAATAGAATAGGTTAAAGCGGTATTATGAGGCAGACTTGAGAAATCGATCATGGGTCAAAAAGGGACAAAGGCCGACAACGAGGTTTCTGGTACTGCCATCTGCGAGAGTTCGAGCATTGATGACTGGATTGAGCGCAGAATCTAGATGACCTCATAGAGCAATCTTAAGGTTCTCATACTTAACCCGGATCGCGCTGCGATCTGATCCCTCTATCTGTCGATCCTATCTCGCTTTGGGTTGGCGATCTCAAGGGGGTGTGAATTGCGATCGCGATCGCAACCGACGGGGTTAGCATCAAGGTTAAAGAGCTTGACGCGCTTGCTGTTGGGCGATTTCGCTATTTTGGCGATATTGTTGAATCCGCTCTTGGGCGGTGGCATGACGGGGGTCGTCTGGGGGAACTTCAGCCATAAAATCGGCGGCTTCTTGCCATTGAGCCGCCAGGTTTAACCATTCTGCTGGCCGGGTGGCGGTTTGACCCAGTTGAGCCGCAGATTCGGCTAAACGCACCGCTTCAGCGAAGGCATCCACTTCGGGGGCCGGTGGGGGAACCGCAGCAACCGGAGATTCTGCTGACACTGAGATTGAGGGGGAAGGAGATGCCACTGAAGCGGCGGGTATGATGGCTTCGACGTTGTTGTTGTCTGCTTCGGCTATATTGGTACGACTGTACCATAAATACCAAGCGCCAATACCGCCCAAGGCAAAGATGCTAAAGATAATCCCCCCGATCCAGCCTTGCCAATAGGATTTAGGGTGTTTTTTCCCCAAGGCGTGCGATCGCGCCAAATCTGCGGCAATATCTTTTTTCTGGCCGGGGGCATTTTCCTCGGCTTGCATTTGCTGCCGCAACTGCTGTAAAAAACTGGGCGGAACAAGGGTGATTTCTTCTGACCAAAGCAGTTGATTTTCAGGATCGCGACTGATTTCTTCGAGCCATAATAGTTGTTGTTCGCGAGCCACGCGAGCGTGTAAGTTCACCCGGCGTAAATTCCGGGGGGAAAGCTCTTCGAGAACGGCTTTAATCCGTTCGACTAAGTGGGCTTGTTCGAGTTGTTCGACTGTGGCTGCCTCACACAACAGTTGTAAAACGCCCTCGGCAAAAACAGCCCGTGTTCTTACGCCAATGGGGGATAAACGCTCGTTTAGGTATTGTATAAGAGCAGCCATACTGCCTTGACGAGCTTGTTGAGCGATTTCTTGAATTCGATCTACCATTGCTGGATTTAAAAATTCTCGTATTGTTCAATTGAGTTGGGCAACAAAAGGGTTACAAAACCAAGGGGGACAACAAAAGGGGAAAAGCGTCTGGGTGAAACTCTAGCAGTCTCAATCAGTCGGACTGATTGACCAAAGTATCGATCGGCAAAGTTAGAAACAGACTACCGTCAAGCTGCGATCGCTCCTAGCCGAGATTTTAAAGTGAACTAAAAATTTAAAGTAACCCCAATCTTACCGAATGCTAGAAATATTGGCCAAACTGGTTCAAAGGTGGGTCTCTTTCTCAAGACAATTGACTTCGCAGGCAGGCCAGCTTTACAGTCATTTACAATAAAAACCAGTATCCTTCTGTTTCGATTGGAGAACGCTCAATTATGCCTTTAATCAAATCAACAACTCGTCATGTCCGCATTTATAGTGCTGAAGTCGAGAACAATGAATTTACCCCCAGCGATAATGTATTAACTCTGGATGTCGATCCAGACAACGAATTTGTTTGGACAGAAGATACCTTGCAACAAGTGTATCGTCGCTTTGATGAGTTGGTCGAATCCTGTAGTAACCAAGAATTGTCTGATTACAACCTCAGACGCATTGGTTCGTCGTTAGAGCATTATATTCGCGACTTGCTTGAAAACGGTCAACTGTCTTATAACTTGGAAAATCGCGTTTTAAACTACAGTATGGGTTTACCACGGGTTGACAGTCCAGAAACAGCAGGTAAATGGTAAAAAAGCGATCAATGAGGGAGAAAATGAGGGATAATTCAGCGCAACCGCAGTCCAAGCTCGATCTCGATACCTTTAGCCCTTGGCATTATAAGCCTTGGTGGTGTCAGCCTTGGTCGATTTTACTGACGGGGGCGATCGCGATTTTTCTCCCGGCTGGATTAACCCGCAATCCCTGGCTAACGGCGGGGGTGGCTGTGCCGATTAGCTTGTGGTGGGGTTATTTTTTGATGGTCTGGCCGCGACAGCTTAAGGCGTATTATCGCGCTGAGGCGAACAATCGAGAGGGATAAGGCGGTTCCTGGGGTTGTAGCCCATCCCTGGCTGTCACGATTGGGAAAAATCAGACATTAGGGCTTAGGCAGGGCGGCTCAAGCTGAAAAAAATGAAGGGAAACTCGCGTTCATGGGTTTACCGATTTGGTTGAAGATCGCCATACTAAAGTAGGAGCGATTACCATAGCAGCTTATAGCCCCTTAGCGTCATTAACGGTGGCGATCGCCTTGGTTGACCCTAGTGTTTGAGATTTTCTGTTTCGATATATTCTGTTTTTTGCGGCGCAAAGCGTCATAATAACCTTTTATGTACGAGCCTGCGGTTAAACTTCACTGCTCCAATCCGAGTTGCCAAGGAGTCAACCCCCCGGATGCGAACTTTTGCCAACATTGTCGTGTCCCTTTAGTGCGGCGTTATCTGTGGGCTGTGGGAACAGCAGTCAACCGCTATGAGTTGGGGAGTTTGATCGGCGATCGCTACTGTCGTATTGGGGAAAATTGGGCGATCGATACACAACCGGCCCTCACTCCCCAATTACCTGAAGAAGTCCCCCCCCCAATTCAACCTTATCTGCGTTTAGTCACCCACCACCCCCATATTCCCCAAGTTTATGGCCAAGTGATTCCGGCTCAACTCAGCGATGCCGAGCCGATTTGGTTGCTCGAATATGGTAACTTTCCCCTAGGTACGTTAGGGCGGATTCAGCAGCAAGAATTTTGCCCGTCTTTGACCGCCGTTTGGGGGCAGGCTTCCCCTTTGCGTCAACTGAATTGGCTGTGGCAAATCGCGCAACTGTGGCAACCTTTACAGGGACAAGGGGTGGCGAGTACCCTCCTCGATCCGGCTTTATTGCGAGTGCATGACACCTTGCTACTGGTGCGAGAACTGCGCCCAGATGCCGAGAATGCCCCCTCTTTGGCACAGTTGGGGCAGCTTTGGCAAAGTTGGCTGTCTGAAGCTCAACCCGCTTTAAAGCCGTTTTTAGAGCCGTTGTGCGAACAATTACAGCAAGGGCAGTTAACCCGGTGCGATCGCTTGATTGCGACCCTCGACCGCGCCCTCGAAGAATTAGGACGCATCCCCGAACGCACTTACCAAATTTACACCCGTACCGATACGGGCCCTCAGCGTCATCACAACGAGGATGCTTGTTTTCCTGAAGATGGCAGTTATAGTCAATCGGGTCAGGGTAGCAATGTTCTGGCGATTGTGTGTGATGGGATTGGCGGTCACGAAGGGGGCGAAATTGCCTCTCAGATTGCCATTGAGTCGATTCAGCAAGGGGTCACACAGCTTTCTTATAGCGTGAAGCCTGCGACTCCCTCGCAAATCCAAGAAACCCTCGAACAAAGCACCTGTGCGGCTAATGATGCCATTAGCGATCGCAACGACACCGAACAACGGCAAGAACGGCAGCGCATGGGAACAACCTTGGTGATGGCGTTGGGGCGCGGCCATGAGGTGTATTTTGCCCATGTTGGGGATTCTCGCATTTATTGGCTGACGCGATCGGGGTGCTATCAAGTGACCCTGGATGATGATGTGGCTTCTCGCGAGGTGCGCTTGGGTTATGCCCTGTATCGAGAGGCGTTGCAATACCCCAGTGGGGGCGCGTTGGTGCAAGCGTTGGGGATGGGGTCATCGGCTCATTTGCGGCCGACGATTAGCCGTAAAGTTGTGGATGAGGATGGTTTATTTTTACTGTGTTCGGATGGGTTGAGCGATTTCGATCGCGTCGAGCAATATTGGGAAACGGAAATTTTGCCGATTTTGACGGCGGATAAAAGCTTGGCGGCGGTGGGTAATCGCTTGATTGAATTGGCGAACTCACAAAACGGCCACGATAATGTCACGATCGCGTTGATGGCTTGTCAGGTTAAGGGGACTCAGCGCCCTTGGCCGGTTTTGGGGCCATCTAAGCTTAAATCTGCCCCCCTCGAACCGAGGACGGCAATTCCCGACTCTGCCCCTTCCACTCCAGCGGCGACGCGATCGCCTACAACCACCCAGATTCCCGAAGCGGTGACGGTGGTTCCGGCTTCACACCAGCGCCGGAAGGATTCAGTACAGTTTTTGCTGGCTTTGGCGATTTTTCTGGGCTTATCGGTGGGTTTGGTGGCGGTTTCGATTTGGTTTTTCCCCGCATGGCGATCGCGGGTCATTCCGACTTCGACACCTTCTCCTGTGGCTTCTCCAACCCCTACGGTTACGCCATCTCCTGCGGTAGACCCGTCAGAGTTGCCGCCTCCCCCTTTGAATGTCGGGGATGCGATCGCCCTCGAAGCAGAATTACTACTTTATACCGAACCTCAAACTGAGGCCACTTCCTTTCCTATACCGCCCGATACGATTGTGCGCGTTATTAGTCGCCAAGAAGCCAGCCGCGATAACAATGGGATTTGGTTGGAAGTGGAAGCCTGTATTGGCGCAACCGAGAATGAAGGGGAGATTGCGGCTGAACTTGATACAACGGTCGAACCGCCCCAGATTCAAAGAGGTTGGACGCAAGCGGACGATCCGGCGATCGCTTCCCGTTCCCCTTTAACCGTCAGCGAAATTCCTGCATCTTGCCCTTGAAAAAGCAGCCTATCAACTCGGATAGACTGCTTGGGGATGATTAAGGGGTTAGGGTTGGCAACAGCCTGGGGCTACATCATGCCCATGCCGCCCATACCGCCCATGCCGCCCATGCCACCCATGCCGCCCATGCCGCCCATGCCGCCCATGCCGCCCATGTCGGGGGCAGCAGCTTCGGGTTCGGGTTTCTCGACGACGAGGGCTTCGGTGGTAATCACCATACCCGCAATTGAACCGGCGTTTTGCAAGGCAGAACGCACGACTTTGGCCGGGTCGATGATGCCTGCGGCGATCAGGTTTTCAAAGGTGTTGGTCATGGCGTTGTAACCGACGTTAAATTCGGTTTCGCGGACTTTTTCGACGATGACCGACCCTTCGACTCCGGCGTTGTTGGCCAGTTGACGCAGGGGTTCTGCGAGGGCTTTGGCTACCAGGTCAGCGGCCACTTTTTCTTCTTCGTCGCTGAGGGTGTTTTTGAAGTCAGCGATTTTGTTGGCCAGGTGGATCAGGGTTGTACCGCCACCAGGAACGATGCCTTCGTCAACGGCGGCTTTGGTGGCGTTGAGGGCATCTTCGATCCGCAGTTTGCGGTCTTTGAGTTCGGTTTCGGTGGCGGCACCGACTTTGATGGCTGCCACACCGCCTGCAAGTTTGGCAATGCGTTCTTGCAGTTTTTCTTTGTCGTATTCAGAATCGCTGGCTTCGAGTTGCTTGCGAATTTGAGCGATGCGCTTTTGTACGTCGCCTGAATGTGCGCCGGTGGTGACGATGGTGGTGCTGTCTTTGGTGAGGGTGACTTTGCGGGCTTGCCCTAACATTTCGAGGGAAACGGTGTCTAAACTCAGACCAATTTCTTCGGAGACGAGACGACCACCGGTTAAAATGGCGATGTCTTGCAGCATTTGTTTGCGGCGATCGCCAAAGCCAGGGGCTTTAATCGCAGCGACGTTGAGAACCCCACGGGCTTTGTTGACGACGAGGGTGGCGAGGGCTTCCCCTTCGATGTCTTCAGCAATGATTAAGAGGGGTTTGCCGGCGCGGGCGACTTTTTCGAGGACGGGTACTAAGTCCGCGATCGCGCTCACTTTTTTGTCGGTGATGATGATGTAGGGGTCATCAAATTCGACGATTTGCCGTTCTTGGTCGGTGACGAAGTAGGGGGACAGATAACCGCGATCGATCTGCATCCCTTCGACGACTTCGAGTTCGGTACTCATGGATTTGGATTCCTCGACGGTGATTACGCCGTCTTTGGTCACTTTGTCCATGGCTAGAGAAATCATTTCCCCGACTTCTTCGTCGTTACCGGCGGAAACGGCGGCGACTTGCGCGATCGCGCTGCCTTCTACGGGCTTGGCAACGGCTTCAACTTCTTTGACAAGAAAGGCCATGGTTTTTTCAATCCCACGGCGCAGGGAAACCGGGTTAGAACCGGCGGCCACGTTTTTCAAGCCTTCGCGAATCAAGGCTTGGGCGATAACGGTGGCGGTGGTGGTTCCGTCACCCGCGAGGTCTTTGGTTTTAGAGGCGACTTCGCGAATCAGTCGGGCCCCGGTGTTTTCGAGGGGGTCTTCGAGTTCAATTTCTTTGGCGACGGTAATCCCATCGTTGACGATTTGGGGTGCGCCAAATTGTTTTTCTAGTAATACGTTACGACCTTTGGGGCCGAGGGTAATCCGCACGGCATCTGCCAGGGCGTTTACACCGCGTTCCAAGGCGCGTCTAGATGATTCATTAAACGAAACGATTTTTGCCATATTGCGTGTGATGTATTTGTTCCGTTACTGTCCATTAGCAAATTTAGCACTCTTAAGGCGAGAGTGCTAAATCTGGGTTTATTCTAAAACAGAAATGGGGAAAAGTGTTGTAGTTATTGGGTTTGTTGCGATCGCCTTTTTTGTGACTGCATATAAAGCTTGTTTTGTCAAGTCCTAAACAGGTCGGGTTTTTGCGGTATAACCGAATCGGCTTTCAAGGGCGATCGCGCTTTTTGAGTCAATTTCGTTTAATCTTAAACTTGCGGATCGGTCTTTTCTTCGGGGATTTCGGGGGAATGTTCTCCTTGGTTGAGGTTATAACCTTGGCGCTGCAATTGTCGCACAAATTGAGTCGATTCGGTGGACTCGGTTTGAGTTTTACGGAGTTTTTTCTGTTTAGCTTGTCGTCCCATTTTGTTGTTGGTTATTGGTTGTTGGTTGTTGGTTGTTGGTTGTTGGTTATTGGTTGTTGGTTAAGCCACAAAACCTTTATATCAATTAAATTATCTGTGTAGGGATGAGGTCTCCTCATCCAATCTCAACTAAAAGCAATCAATAAGATATTAACGCGTGTATTGGGCCGGGAAACCCAGCCCCTACAATTAAATTATCTGTGTAGGGATGAGGTCTCCTCATCCAATCTCAACTAAAAGCAATCAATAAGATATTAACGCGTGTATTGGGCCGGGAAACCCAGCCCCTACAATTAAATTATCTGTGTAAAGATGAAGTCTCCTCATCCAATCTCAACTAAAAGCAATCAATAAGATATTAACGCGTGTATTGGGCCGGGAAACCCAGCCCCTACGGATTTTAACCAAATTCTTTCTAGTCAGTTAAGAATTAGAGACTATTTCCTGCTAACTTTTGCCGTAACACCCGAATTGCTGCACTTGTATTGCGTTGGTAGGCAGTTTTTAAACATTGCGTTACTATTTCGGCTAGATTCATATCGGGAAAATACCGACTGTGGGAATGGAGGATATATTCATTTTCTTGGAGTTGGTAAATTAGCAATTCTTGATTGCGAAATAACCAGATTTCAGGAACTTGATAAGGAAGATAATCTTTAACATCTGAATAGCTGGTAACATCAATTTCTAAAACTAAATCGGGCGGTGGATCGTTGCCCCAATTAATTCGTTCTTTCCCTGCAACTACTGGCCAATTATCAATATAAAAGCAATAATCGGGTTCAATGCCGCTTATGGTGGGTAGCTGCATAGTTATGGGTGTAAATGCGTCATATTCCTGTTCGTGAAAATCTAATAAGGTTGTGATAATAGCAGCAATTAGACTAGCATTTTTACTATGTTTGAACACAGGAGATATGAGTAATATTTCTCCTGAACGATATTTCAGTCGAGGAATAGAATTATCTCCTCTTTGTTCGCACAAATTTTGATATTCTTGCCAGGTTGCAGGCGATCGCATGACTGTCCCGGCGGAAAGATAAAGTTTTTGAGGTGAAACAACCGTCAACATTTCTTAATCTCCTTGTGCTGCCCTCAACTCATTATTTAATTGTACTGTATTTTTGATTTTCAGCATGATTCATAGTTTATTATTTATAGCAACCGCCAAAGCGGTTAAGACACCATATCCATCCTCAGAAAATCAGCCCCTCCTCCCGTGGGAGAGGGGTTGGGGTGAGGGCAAACCCTAAAACGTCCTAACCGCTTTGCTTACTGCTATATAATTCCAATGGAAACAGTTATTGCTTCGATTTTATTAGCCCTTTCGACCAATATTGATAACTTTGCGGTGGGGGTGGCTTATAGCGTCCGACAGGTTAAAATTGGTTGGATTGCCAATGGCGCGATCGCGCTTTTGTCGGGAGTCAGTACCTTTTTGGCGATGACGTTTGGGGATTGGTTGGCGGCTTTTTGGTCTAGGGATTTGGCGCAGCAAATTGGTAGTTTTGTTTTGATTTTGATTGGTTTGGGGACGGTTGTTAACTTATTAATTCGCAAGTTTAAAACGGCAGATTCTCGCGAGTTTTATATTCAACAAAATGCGAATTTAAAGCTATCGGATGCTGTAATCTTGGGTTTGGCGTTAACTATTACCAACTTCGGGACGGGAATTGGTGCGGGGTTGGCACAACTCAATGTTATTTTGACCAGCGTTTTGAGCTTTTTATCGAGTTTGCTGACCATTGGGGGCGGTTTCTTTTTGGGTAACTTGATTGCAACGCAATTTTCCGGTCGTCGTTTGGAGTTTCTGTCGGGATTGTTGTTAATTGGTTTGGGGATTTATGAGTTTTTCTTGTCTTGAGGCGGCTTCTTGAGCGAGTTTCTTTTTCGCTTGTTGCCACATTGCTTCTAATTCTTCGATAGTGTAATCATTTAGGGGGCGATCGCACACCATTTCCATTGCTTCTAAACGCTGGATAAAGCGCTTGTTTGTGCCTTGTAATGCCGCAGACGGGTCGAGATTGTACCAACGGGCAATATTAACTAAAGTGAAGAACAAATCGCCTAATTCGGCTTCTTGGTGGGCTTTGTCTTCGGTAGCGAGGGCTTCTTTAAACTCGGCTAATTCTTCATCGAATTTCTGCCAAACTCCTTCGGAATTCTCCCACTCAAAGCCAGCTTTTGCCGCTTTCTTGGATATTTTCTCGCTGGCTAAAAGGGGCGGTAAACTGCGGGCATATCGCTTTAGTTTGCGGCTTAAACGTTGGGTTTCGGCTAGGGTTTCTCCCTTTTCTTGGGCTTTGATTTGTTCCCAGTTGAGGTGGACTTCTTCGACGTTTTGGACTTCTACATCTCCGAAGACATGGGGATGTCTGCGAATGAGTTTAGCAGCTATGCCGTCAGCAACTTCTTTGAGGGTAAACTGGTTGTTATCTGTGGCAACTTGGGCTTGCAAAACGACTTGGAGGAGTAAGTCTCCTAATTCTTCTGCGAGATGGTCTGAATCTCCACTGCGAATTGCGTCTACCACTTCGTAGGCTTCCTCAATAACGTAGGGAATGAGGCTTTCGGCGGTTTGGGCTAAATCCCAAGGACATCCCCCCTGGGGCGATCGCAACTGGGCGACAACGGCAACTAAACGATCCAATGCGGCTAAAATGGCTTGGGAGGTTTCTGAGGAGAGAGACATAGAAAAAATCCTACACAAAACTTTTTCTATTGTTAACGCGATCGCGAGTTTCTGCTCGTTTTTCTCTTGGTTTTGCGGCGAGTTTGAGCTTTTTTGGGCTTACTTTGGCGACGTTGCAGGCGTTTGTAGCGCGATCCAATTGTGTCTGTGAGGATATGACTCACTGCCCCTAATTCTAACCCCACCCAGAGGGCGATCGCTTCTAGGCGATAGTGTATTAAGCCCATTTTGAGGCTTTGGGCGAAATCTTGCCAGTTCCAGGGAAATCCTAACACAAGCTGCGCGATCGCGACTCCTAACGCCCCAATTAATGCCACCAGGGTTAACAAATACACCACCCGCAACACCGTCCCCACAATCAACCCGTGAGACAATTTCGAGCGATGGCGCAGGGTTTTTTGATAGGGTAACCAAATATGCCGTAAAATGCCCCAGCGTTTGTATTGGACGGAGTAGATGTCTAAATCCGGGCCAAACATCAAGCCGCTAAATAAATAGCCCCCCGCGAGGATCAGGGTCAATTCTCCACTGCGAGTAATGCCGAAGCTGATTCCCACCAGCCAGGGTAGACTCCACAAGGTTACGCGATCGTGGGTTTTTCCAGAAGGCATTACAAAATAGTTGCTAATACTCGCGTAACTATGTTACTCTAGTTAAGGTGTTTCGGGCGATTAGCTCAGAGGTAGAGCGCCTGCCTTACAAGCAGGATGTCACTGGTTCGACCCCAGTATCGCCCATTTGAGCTTGATATTTTGACTAAACCGTCTTTCTAGGCAGTTTGTAGTAAGGGCTTTAGCCCTTTTTTCTCCATTGGTTTCGTTTCAATCCCTCATAGGGATTATTAGGAATTGCGACGAAGTCTTACCGGACGGCTATTTAGGGATTTTATTAGTTTCAATCCCTCATAGGGATTATTAGGAATTGCGACTAGAGATATTATCCAAAGAACTTGCGAACTCGAAGATAAAGTTTCAATCCCTCATAGGGATTATTAGGAATTGCGACTCTAGAGTTATATGCTCACCATCCCAATTTTGCTGTTTCAATCCCTCATAGGGATTATTAGGAATTGCGACCTGAGACGCGATCGCGACATCTGTGTCGTCTCGGCGTTTCAATCCCTCATAGGGATTATTAGGAATTGCGACTAGATGGCTATTGCCTGTTGCTGTTGAATGCCTTTTAGTGTTGTTTCAATCCCTCATAGGGATTATTAGGAATTGCGACTTGAAGATACTGATTAGTGTTCGGGTCAATTAACCGTTTCAATCCCTCATAGGGATTATTAGGAATTGCGACCTTGAGAACTCCAAGTTTTGTTTGCTAATATTCTGTTTCAATCCCTCATAGGGATTATTAGGAATTGCGACGGTTTTTGCCAACGATTCCGGATGGGATATAAGTTTCAATCCCTCATAGGGATTATTAGGAATTGCGACTCATTCCCCAAGCCGCAGCATCCTCAAAAAACTGGTTTCAATCCCTCATAGGGATTATTAGGAATTGCGACTAAAAAGTAAGCTCTGTACGAACAGCGTCAATCTGTTTCAATCCCTCATAGGGATTATTAGGAATTGCGACCTTGTAACGGCTTGCCAAAGAAGCCCGATTGTAAGTTTCAATCCCTCATAGGGATTATTAGGAATTGCGACGATTGATTCAGAAGAAGCTGCGGACTTAAAAAAGTTTCAATCCCTCATAGGGATTATTAGGAATTGCGACGTACGCTGTACGCATGGCATTATTCAATGCCACGTTTCAATCCCTCATAGGGATTATTAGGAATTGCGACTCAGATTCATCATTAGTATGGATTGCAAAGCAACTTAGTTTCAATCCCTCATAGGGATTATTAGGAATTGCGACTGCATACAACAATCATGCAATCTGTCAGGATGAATCGGTTTCAATCCCTCATAGGGATTATTAGGAATTGCGACATAAACTAGCTCACCGCGCTTTTTCCCTTTTTGGTTTCAATCCCTCATAGGGATTATTAGGAATTGCGACTCTGGGTTTCCCGGTCGCTTAAGCCCCCATACCGCGTTTCAATCCCTCATAGGGATTATTAGGAATTGCGACCCACCGTTGCTTACCGTTGTAACTACCGTTTTTTCTGTTTCAATCCCTCATAGGGATTATTAGGAATTGCGACATTTGTCTCTTACTCATACTTCCCAGAGTGTGTATGTTTCAATCCCTCATAGGGATTATTAGGAATTGCGACAGGGATTGAAACCCCGAAGCTACCAAAGAATTATGTTTCAATCCCTCATAGGGATTATTAGGAATTGCGACGAGTTAACCGCAATCCGATCGCCGTTAATCCTTTTGTTTCAATCCCTCATAGGGATTATTAGGAATTGCGACGTTAGAACGCAACGACAACAACTCGGAAACTGTCTTGTTTCAATCCCTCATAGGGATTATTAGGAATTGCGACTGGTCTTGACACTTGATGAGCTATTCAAGCGGTCTTTTGTTTCAATCCCTCATAGGGATTATTAGGAATTGCGACTCTGAACGCGTATATGTACTTAGTGCCAAGCGCTATGTTTCAATCCCTCATAGGGATTATTAGGAATTGCGACTCTCATTTATTTTATGGCATCTATTTAACCTTGAAGTTTCAATCCCTCATAGGGATTATTAGGAATTGCGACGCTTGTGGTGGTTATATATCCGCCAGAATAAGTGGTTTCAATCCCTCATAGGGATTATTAGGAATTGCGACATTTGCTCATTCATTTACTAAGGATTTCTTGTAAGTTTCAATCCCTCATAGGGATTATTAGGAATTGCGACCAGAGAAACTACCGTTAAAGCCGATTGAACCGTTAGTTTCAATCCCTCATAGGGATTATTAGGAATTGCGACGGGCTTTAAATCGACTGGCAAACTTCATGCCTCTGGAGGTTTCAATCCCTCATAGGGATTATTAGGAATTGCGACGGTGGCGGTTCTGGGGGCGGTTCTTCTATCAACGTTTCAATCCCTCATAGGGATTATTAGGAATTGCGACGATTTAGAAATTGAGGCTGCTGAAATTTCTAAAGGTTTCAATCCCTCATAGGGATTATTAGGAATTGCGACATAGTTGCAATCATATATGCGAACATAACTATCGGTTTCAATCCCTCATAGGGATTATTAGGAATTGCGACTCTTGCGACGATTGGCGTTGAAATGCTCTTTACCGGTTTCAATCCCTCATAGGGATTATTAGGAATTGCGACCTGTTCATGGGAAAAAGAGCCATAAGCGGCTAAACGGTTTCAATCCCTCATAGGGATTATTAGGAATTGCGACAACCCGGCTAAGGTTCCCGTTCGCATAGATATCCGGTCGTTTCAATCCCTCATAGGGATTATTAGGAATTGCGACTTTTTCCATGATAGCACCTACCACAAAATTCCCCGTTTCAATCCCTCATAGGGATTATTAGGAATTGCGACTTTAAAGAGGCTTTATCTTATGAATATTAAAGAGAGTTTCAATCCCTCATAGGGATTATTAGGAATTGCGACTTGCATCGGTAATGGTTCAGAAATCGCTTTTCCGTTTCAATCCCTCATAGGGATTATTAGGAATTGCGACGGTTTTTAGCCGCCAAGCTAGATTTTACTTTGAGTTTCAATCCCTCATAGGGATTATTAGGAATTGCGACTATTAATAACAGGAATAATAATGGCATTTCCTTTGTTTCAATCCCTCATAGGGATTATTAGGAATTGCGACAAGACTTTATTCAGCAGTCGGTCATTGATGAGTTGTTTCAATCCCTCATAGGGATTATTAGGAATTGCGACTTTCGAGTAATCATCGATTGATAAATCAATTCGGCTACGTTTCAATCCCTCATAGGGATTATTAGGAATTGCGACTTTTTGAAAGGGGGCGGGAAATGTGGACTTATACCGTTTCAATCCCTCATAGGGATTATTAGGAATTGCGACTGCCTGGTGGTGGGGGAGGAAAGGCGATCGCGACTGTTTCAATCCCTCATAGGGATTATTAGGAATTGCGACCGCAGGCCTTTGAAACCCAGAGAATATGTACTTTTCAAGGTGCAGTTGCGCCGGACATACCTTAGTGTAGCACCACTGCCCCCAGAACACAACCCCAAAATCGCTGAAACCCCCATGAAATAAGGTGCGCCCGTGGGTTGCGAAGCCGAGGCGGGTCAAACCCTTACCCCGTCTAGCTTTGACCCCCGTCGCACCCAAAACGGAAAATCCACACCTACCCATCGGCGCATTCTGCAAAGAAAATCGTGTCATCCCTGGGCATTTCACCGCCAATGCGTTCGATTTTACCCTGACAGCAAGCACAGAGGAAATAAAAACGGATGCTGTCGGTTTCAGATTTGATGAGTTTGTTGAGACGCGATCGCAACTTGGCATACTGAGTTGGGGTCAATTCGCATTCAAATATACTGTACTGCATCCATTGACCGTAGGATTTCAGAATTTTGTGAATCTTCGTGCGGCGGCGATCGTCGGAGATATCGTAACTAATCGTGACAAACATAAGGTCAATAAGTTATTTCAGGATTAAAGGGGGATATTTATCTGTTTCTGCCATGAGATACTTCGCGAGTAAACGGGCTTGCCATTCAAAAGCCTCCTGGTAAGTACACTGACGCTTGAAGACGGGATGCTTGAATTGGGTTTGTTTCTTTTGTTCGTACAACCGCAGAAAGATTTTGAGACCGTCAGGAGTCAGGGAGACGGCTTTGCTGAGGGGTTCGCTGCTAAAATCATCAGGAGAGAGGTGATTTTTGTTGATGGCATTCAACACCACCGCATCCACCACCAAAGGACGAAACTCCTCCATGAGATCGAGGGCTAGGGAGGGACGACCATAACGCTCAACGTGGAGATAACCGAGATAGGGGTCAAAGCCGACCAGATTTACCGCACTCTGGACATCGTGACGTAAGAGAGCGTACCCTAAACTGAGCATAGCGTTAACGGGGTCAGTAGGGGGACGGCGGTTGCGATCTCGAAACTGAAAGCTTTTATTCTGAATCAGATTGTCGAAACTGCCGAAATACGCAGCACTTCCCGCCCCTTCTAGCCCCCGCAATGAGTTGATGCTAGATTTTTCATCCAAGGGCGCGATCGCATTCTCTAAGCGCTTTAACGGTTGTTGTAAGTCAAGTTCTGGGTTTTTCCGTTGACGACGCAATAAGGCGTTGCGGTAGTTTTTCAGCTTCCCTCGGATAAAGCCACCCGCCGCATGAATCGCTTGTTTTGATTCTCCGATAGCCAACCACTGCGCCTTTCGCACAAAGATATTTTTCGTCGCTTCTGGTTCTAATCGCCCCAGATAACGCCCCGTCCGGGTTAGATAACTCACGGAAATGTGACGTTCTAGCAATTCTATCACTACCGCCGGGGAAAGCGTCGCTCGTCCCAGAATTACCAAGCCTTCCACCTTAATCAACGGTACATCCAACAGCCGTTTTTTATCCGCTTTCACCGTTAACCGTTCGTCTACCTTTCCGATAAAGGCATCTTCTTCCAACACATAAACTGTTCCCATTTTGTTCTCCTTAACTTTACGAAATTTCTTGATAACGAGCGACTTTTGCCGTAGCTTGGGGCAAACAACGGCTTTTGAGACTACAACCGCGACATCGAGGCGAATATACCGCTTGCGGCACGATATTGTCGGTAAATAGCCTTTGAATGTCGGTAATGGTTTGACGGACGCGATCGCGCAAATCTTCAGAAATCTCCACTTCCTGGCGGTGGTGAGAGTGAGCGTAGTAAACATAGCCAATTTTGATTGATTTTCCCGTCATTTCCTCCAAACACAACGCTTGTGCGCCCACCTGCAACTCGTCGTTATCCCACTCTCCCTTGCGACCTCGTTTATATTCCACCGGAAAAATCTCACCATTACTGGCTTCAATCAGGTCAGATTTACCAATTAAACCGTATTGCCGAGATTTCAACCAAATCGCCCGAATCTGCCAATCCTCGCCTTGTTTTTCTTGGCTCAAACTGTGGACGCGATCGTGCAAACTCGTCCCCTCGATGGTGTACTCATTCTCCGTAAACTCCCCCGCACAAAACATCCGCCAACACCGATGGGGACAATAAGCATATTGATTCAACGCCGCAATGGGGATATATTCTGATTCATTCATGGTATTTTCTAGTAGTAATAAATCTCAAAGATTAAGTAGGGTGTCGTTAGCGAAGCGTAACGCACCGAAATACTTTATTATGCTATTCACTGCAATCTATGAATCCGCCGTAACCCACCATTTAATTCTCGTTTCTAGGTTCTACCTAAAAATGCTCTCATAGAGGCTTTGTCTCGGTATTAAAACCTGTTTTGATTATGGTTTATAATGCCCGCCCTATACAGTTTTCGCCCCAACTTTTCTAGCTTCGAGCGATACCTGATGGCTGATAACTGTCAACTGACACGCCTTACCATTCCCATTCCCATCGTCGTTTTACGCCCCACACCGCAATACAAAGCAAAATCCGCTAACGCATTCAACTGTTTAATTTGGATAGGTTCAAGATCGCCTAAAATACGATACCCCATCGCCCCCACACAGCCGATAAACTTACTCCGAGAATCCTTTGTAATCGCCGTTTTAATATCAAAATAACTGGGAAAAACCGGGTCAAAATTAATCTCCTCAAACTCAATCCCACTATACTTGCGCCAACGACTTAACAAACTATTAAAAACAGTTTCCTGCGTGGGTAAAGCCGTGTCATACTTGCCCTGACGAAACGCCGTTGGAGACGAAAAAACTAAATTAATCGCTCGTTCCGTTTCGCTCGCTTCTTCGTATAATTGCTCATAAGAACAAGCATTTGCCCAAGGCTGTATTGATTGCTTTGTACCGAGGATACTGGTGATTTTTAAATCGGCTGACCCCAAATGCCAAGGCTGTTCCGGATTGAGATTTAACCACAGTTTCGTTAAACGGCCAAACAACTCATCATCTAACAACGAAATCCGCCACCAACAAGGCACACCTGGCTTAATCTCCCGCGTATATTCCCATTGCAAGGTTTGTTTTACTATCCCTTGTTTTTGTATTTGTAATGGCGACAATGTAAAGGCTTTATTCATCGTAGAATTGTGCAACATTGCCCCCAATTCTGGGTCAACAGAACTCACTAAAGTCAAAAACAAAGCATGAAAATGTCTCCCGGTGAGATAGTTCGGGTAAATGGGAGATAAGGGTAATAAGTTGAGAACTAAACTATGAGGCATAATCGTCTGGGTTGTAGGGAATATTGTCGTTGTAGCCCCCTAAAAATAGGGCTGGTGTGGCTTCGCAATGATTCAAGTTTGCCAGAGAATGAGCGCCGCTATCCCAGGTTTGGTTAGTATTGAGTTGCAGCGCGATCGCGTTTATTTTACTAACATGGTTGTAGCCGTGATGGTAGCCCGCAACCACAACTAACC
The DNA here is from genome assembly GCA_000380225.1 of filamentous cyanobacterium ESFC-1. Classification (GTDB taxonomy): domain Bacteria; phylum Cyanobacteriota; class Cyanobacteriia; order Cyanobacteriales; family Spirulinaceae; genus Jaaginema. The sequence continues at coordinate 4,003,277 of KB904821.1, read as the reverse complement.
AGTTGGGATCGTAGCGTTTTAGTTGTTCGATTAGTTCGGCAATGATCATGGGTTTTATGAGTTAACTAAAGCAGTAAGAAAGGTTAGCTGGAATTTTAAGACTTTGCTTATTGGGTAACTGATAATACTCCCCAGATAAACTAACATTCCGAATCAAGCTGACTGGAGGCATATTAATCGTGTCGTAACTCATTACGCGATAAGAAAACATGACATCAAGAGGGTTGAGGGGGTAAGAAAAAGTAAAACTTCCCGATCTTCTTTGAGGATTTGAATAGTCCTCAATTTTGCTAATTTCTGCTTTACTTGCCCATTTTCCCAAGCGAATCCAACGAGGCAAATTTAGTTGTTGTTGGCTTATTAAAAAGAATTCAAATTCACTCTCGACTGCAATTTCCTTAGTCCTGCCAAAGCTAGGAATATTTTTTTGAGTTTTCTGCATTTCCACATGATAGTTATTATTGGCATATTTCCAGGTATTGAGGGTTGCTGCATAAGTGATACTTCGTGCGGGAGTAACATATATTCCTGCTTCATTAAGACGAGTCAAATGGGCTTCGTATAAAGGTATTTGCGTCGCACAAAAATAGCGATATTCTGCTTCGTTTTCAACGCGAGTATTATAGCGATCGCTATCTACCAATCCCAGCGCATAACACAAAGCGTAGTTATGAATAATGGGTTCAGTTTCATACAGTCTACCGAGTTCGCGGGTTGCGAAATAAAGGCTGTCGTGAAGTTCAAGACGATAACGAGAAATGATAGTCATACTAAGTTCGAGAAAAACAATATTGTAGAACCCCGGTTTCTTATGTATTTAATCGATAAATTCTGAATTTTCCCCCAGAAACCGGGGTTCTGAATCCTCACTAATTAAGCAGATTTAACGTCAGTTATTTGGCTTTAGCTTTTTTCTTTTTGCCAATGTGAGCTTCTGCATATTTTTTTGCTTCTTCGTTTGCTTGATTCAGGATTGAAATTATCCCTTCTTCGCTTGCAGTTAAAGCTTTGATATCCTGTAAAATTGGCCGGAAGCTTTCACCAATGAAGTCAGTATGTACGATAAATTCATCTTGCATTAAGTCTTGAATCGCTGCGGTTGCTATTTCCATGACAAGGTTTTCATCTAAAGGATCGATAGATTGCAGGATATCTTCAGGAAGACGGTCATAAATCGCTTGTGTCCAACGCAAATTGCTGACGATTTCTCCATCCGCAAAAACAACCCCCAGCAACTCGTTACGGACTCGTCCTGTGCGGGTGGTTTGTGCGCCATAATGCCGCGTTCGCAGTATATTATTCAAAACATACAAAAAGCTGGCTTCAGTGGGGTCTTTGAGCGTCACAATGCTAGGGAAAAAGACCTGGGGACGAATGTGATCTTGTTGATTAATGCGACTGGTGACTTCTCCTGGCTTTGTTGTGCCTTCACCTTTGGAAGCCATTGTCCCGCTTTCAAAAGGTGCGTTGAGAGTAAAGGTTTCGTGAGACTCATCAAAAGAGGTAATAGAAAATGCAGTATCGACGACTACTTTGGATTTTTCTGAACCAGAATCACCAATAGCAAAGCCGTAAATAATACAGTCAGGATTGTCCATTCCAAATGCAACATTATATTCGCATTCTTCCGGTTTCACAAACTCATATTTCCGTAAGAGTTCCCGTCCTGCTAAACGTTCTGGAGTCGATTGTTTACGCTTGAACATGGTTAGACGGCTGAGAGTTTGGCGGTTATTAATTCCTGCACGAACACGGGCTTTATTAAGTTCGCCGTCTGTTTGAAATAGAGGGTAAGATTCGGTAACGCGGACGGTGAGAAAGTGGACATATTTTCCCATAGGTTTGTAGGGAATTTCTGAATGAAAGAATTTGCTGTCGATGCTGTTGAGTAATGCCATAATATTTTCTCCTTGAGTAATGAGTAAAAGGTTGATTTTGTGAATTATTCTGCGCTTTCTGAAGCTTCTCGTTGAGCTTGCTCGTTTTGATTTTCTTTATCTTGTTCTAAACGGTAAAGAAACTCGCAAGTATCGCGGATCAGGTTGATTTGTCGTCCTGCTAAACGAGCGCGATCGCCTTTGAATGACTTTTCAAAAACTTCGATTACAAAGTATTTAGCAAATTCTAAAACGGCTTGTCTTTCCTTTTCGCGATCGCTCATTTGCCAACGTCCTTCTGCGGTAGAAGCATGAACGCGATCCATTAGTTTACAAACTTCTGCGGCTACTGCTGCAACTAAAGTTTCTCCTTGAAAAACGCTAGATTCTGCTTTCAAAATTGTTTCAGAAGCAATATCAATCGGTTTCAAAACAGCATTCGCTTTGGGGTTATAGCGTTTATTTGCTCGATAAAAATTGCGATAAAGTTCGGTTAGTTTTTGGGGATGATTCAAAGGTGATTTTTCTGGCATTTTAATATCCAATTTGTTGATTGTTGAATTGAATTGTACATAGGGGTCAAAACAGGGGTAAAAGTCATAAGTGTATAAGCGAATACGACTGAGACTTGGGATATCAGTATCTTTCCCTCGCGTCCATTTATTGAGGTAATGAAAGACATAAAGAGGACTGGTTTCTAGTTGAGTTGCAAGTTCGGTTAATTTCCCCCAATTGGGGTCATATCCTGATTTTCCTTGTTTCGCATTGACATCTAAATGAATCGAATAAGCTGCGGTTAAAACATTGAGAGGAGCAGGATATTTTTGGCGATCGCCATCTTCCCATCCTGATAAGATAGAATCTAGGCGGAAGCGATCGCGTTTTGTCAATACCCGTAATGCTTGCGGTGCGCTGTCGAGAAATACGGTTTCCTCGAATTCTGCACCATCACGATAAGGGGGAATGGGAGACTCGGAAACGACGGTTTTAACGTCAAGAATGAGGGGGAAAGCGAAGGCTAACCATGCAGGCATAATCCATGATGCTGTATCGGTTATTTTTTTCTCTTGATTTTTTCCTGGGGGCTTTTCTGGGGGGAGAGCAATAAAGTAAAAAGTGAGGGGTTTATCTTCCGGATAAGAGAGTTTGAATGTTCGGTCTTTTTTGTGATTTGGGTCATTATCTGGTAAAAGTTTCTTGTCCTGTAACTCTGCATCAATGAGAAAAGTATCAACGGTTTGGTAGCGCGATCGCTCAAAATTTGCCTGCAACTCTGCACTCACAAAATGTTTGCGAATCTTGGTATCAAATCGCGTTTGGGCAATGTTGGAATAAGCTTGTTGTAAAAATTGATTGGTTTCTGGGGTGAAATAATAAGTCGGGTAGAAGTAAAGATAGCGATATTTCCCATCTTCAAATCGCTTCCCAACTGCTTGCGTTTGATTCATTAAAATCTGTCGCAGCATCATTTCAACTCCCGCAATACTAGAAATATTACGTTTCGCATTAGAACCCCCCAGCATTTGTTTGTTGGTATAAACTTGGGGAGTAAATAAAACTGCCGATTCCATTTGTTCGCTGACAGTGTATGCAGAATGAGAAACCGAGCAGATAAGTTGACGACCGCGACCGGGTTTTTTAGCATTGTTATAGTTGGCTAATTCATTCAAGAAAGGCTGTACTTGTTCTCCCGGTTGTGCTGTTGTTTCTGGATGGGGAAGCATAACAACATGACGCAACCATTCCCTGAGATCGTCCCAACCGTCAGGTAAGTCGTATTGTGAGACAATTGGCTGTATTTTCTGAGCGATAAAAGTACAAATTTCTTCACCGATGGGTTTTATTTCTTCGGGTGCGATACCGGGGTTATGTTTGAGATATTGTGCCGCGAGGTAATACCATTCATAGGGAACTCCTCCTGTATTACCTTTGAGTTTTAGTTCTTTGAGAGATTCATTAATACGTTGGATTTCGCGAATTTGGGGGATGTATTCTTCGAGTTGCCAAAATTGAGCAACTTCGATAATTAGGTCTAGATGAGGAGGTTTTTCTAGTTTTTTGTTTTGCTTACATAATTCCGCGATCTTACTCAACCTGTCTCCCCAAATCTTCCGACTCGCAACATCGCCAAATTCTGCGAGTTGATCGATGCGAATATCGTCTTCAAAACTAAAGTCATAATCAGCAGAAAGTACGCCTTTTTGCTGAAATGAAATTAAGTTATCGCTGCGGCTTTTTGCTACAGAAGACTTGGTGGGTTTGAGAATGCGGAGAGTTGCATCCAAGGCAACTTGCATTAAGCCCTGATCGTCGAAAAACTGGCTGTAATAATCAGCATATTTCATTCCCTTTCCATCGCGGCCAAATCCAGTTTGACGACGACGTAATTCGCTGCGACAGAGGTTTTTAATTGTGTCAATCACCCGATCTGGGAGAGAGTCAGAGGAGATGGGAATTACATCGCGATCGCACAAATAAATAACCCCAGTAGGTAAATATAATAATGGCTCATACTGACATTCTTGATAAGCCTCCATCACCGCGTTATTCACAACATTAGTTAATACTCCGCGATTCTCAGAAATACTGTGATAAGTTAGCTTGAGTTGTCCGTCGCTGAGGGAGTGAATAAGCTCTCCTAAAGCTTTATGATGTGCGTCTTGGGGGTGTTTGACAATCGAGGCAAAACGGTCTGCTAAACAGGCTAAATCGGCTAAAGCATCAAGGACGCGATCGCGCATTTGGGGCTGTAAACTATCAACTGATAAATTGAGATTAGTATCGTTACGAATCTGGGCGTTATAGGCAATATAAAGTAAATCGTCGATATAATCTCGCCATTGATTCGGATTGTCGGGAAACAAAAAGCGATCGAGTTTTAATGCTGTAATGAAAACTTCAAAAATTTCTCGATGCTCGCTAATTGTGAGTTTACGAATATCTTGTTCCCAATCTTGACTAATTTGAACATACTTTTCCGGCATATCTGGGAAAAGTGTATAATCGAATTTCTCAAAGTCATGCAGAATAAATGCTGCTACAGCCATTCTTCGCGTTAATTCATTAGAGATTCGACGAATTGTTGTATTGCCTTGCGACAGTTTCCTCTCGATTAAATTAGCTGGAAATAAGCCGTTGAGTAAGTGAGTATTTAAAGATTGATCGCCAGCATTATCTCGTCGTACTCTTTCTTTTCCGTTTTCAGCACGACGGCGATCGATTTCATCAAAAAAGTTACCACCTTTCGCTGTCACACCGATAGCATAATGTAGAAGTTGAGGTAATACTAATTCAGCAAAGTCAGCCATTACCAAATCGTCGGAATTAGTCTTTTGAATTGCCTCTTTTAAGAGTTTGAGGGTGAGTAATTCTTGCTCTGTTTCGACGGTGCGATCGCTCTCATCTCCGTCTAGTCCTAAGTTTTCGTCGGATAGAGCATCTAAATCAATGTCTTCAAAATCATCGATTGGTTCAATTTCTGAGTTTTCGTTACTACTATCAAACAAACTTAGTTGTTGAGAATTTTCTGTTTTTTTCTTTCGTTTTGGCATTGTTTGACTACCTTAATTTACAGGCTAGATTTTGTAAGAAAATCGTTAATGTCTTGACGTAATTCTTGACGAAGTTGTTTTAATTCAGCATTACTCATTAAAGCTTGCTGACGAAAAGAGTCAAATAAACCCTCTTGGGCTTCATATAAAACTTGACCATCGCGAGCAATATTATGAGCCGTCAAATCCGAACAATAGTTTAAGTCAACTACGTCAATTTCATCACTTAAGATATTAAAAATATCAGCTAGTTGTTCGTATATTTGGAAGTATTCAAAACCCGTAGGACGATAAGACTCTTGGTAAAGTACAGCAAAGTCATAATCGCTGTTGGGATGAGTATTTCCCCTGGCTTGCGATCCAAAAAGAATGAGCATTTTTAGGGAAGGAATTTGACTTAATTGCAGTTTTATGTTGATTAATTGACAAGTGGTAAAATTGTACATATTGTATTAAATTTAATTTTTGGCTCATAAACTGATATTTTAGTGATATCTTAACTTAAGCGATCGCCTTCATTTCTAAAGTTTTTGTGAGGGATCGAGATTAACAAATCCATACCTCACCCCCCTTACTCTTAAAGCGATAAGCTAGAGTATCCAACAACAAAGCCGCTTGACCCATTGCAATCGAGTAGGGAGGTGTGGCATCGTGGATGCTGGTTGCGTCGCTGATGGGATAGAGAGCGAAGTGCATGGGGAGTTGTAGCCGTTGACGAATCTCTGCGACGGGGTGAGGGAGGACGTAACTGACGATTCCCTGTTTGCGGAGACGCTGGTTAATGCCGCTAATCCATCGGTTTTCGGGTTGCCAAACTTCGATTCCGACTAATACTTGCACTTTCCAAGCGTCTGCGATGTCTTGCAAATTGCCAGAGTAGGTAAATTTCCAGTTGAGACGTTCCTCGCGATACCCCCGCAAGGTCATAAAAGCGATACAGTGTTTAAAATGTCCTTTTGCGATCGCGTTTCCGGTACGATGAACAGTATCTCGGAGCGATCGCATAAATCCGGCTTCTGTCCAAATCCCAATATCAAGGTTACTCAAAATACCGGGTAAATCGTAGGTTTTAAAACGGTCAATTTCGTTGATTTCGGTTTGGTCGTATAAGCCACATTGCAACGGACTTGAACCGCGAAAACTCGACGCATCAGAAAAGATGGGATTGCCTTTTTTATGGGCTTTAGCTTGCCATTCCTGTGACCATTTTTTGACGCAGCCAACAACTCGTTTAAAGTTGGTATCAAAAACTTGTTCGCAGTCTTGTTTGAATTTCTCGCGACTGACTGCGTAACTCGACTGAATTTTGGCATTACCTAAGCTATACCAAAGATTAAAAGACTGGACTGCACCCCACCGTCTGTAATAACCAGAGAAATTATTAATCTGACGGAAATTGTGATAAATAGCTTGGTTGAGAAAAACGCGATCGTAACTTTCTCCTGTTTGAAAAGGGGCATTATCTTGAGTAAATAATCGCTCTACTAGAAACTTAGGAATTAAGGCATAAGCTGTAAAGCTATTGAACTTAACTTTCACCCCATTTTTAATATAATCTGCATGACGACCTAAACGCCCCAAACGCTGAATAAAGTTACCCGCATCGGCAGATTCAAAGATAAGCAAGTTAATCTTAAAATCTACCCCAACATCAATCGTACTTGTCCCAAAAACAAGGTCGCAATCGAGGGATTCTAACTTGGTTTGACGACCGGATAAACCTGTATTTTCACCCACGGTTAAGCCATGAGGGGTAAGAAACTCGCGGAATTGTGGGACAAGGCGTTTAACGGCGGCAATTGAGTTGAGAATAACTGCACCTCTACTACCCGGATTTTCTTGAAAATATTGTAGGATTAAGTTTTGATTGACTTTGAGCCAAGTTTCTGAAGCTGAAAAGGTTGATTCTAAAGAAATGAAGTTTAAAGTAATTGCTCTAGAGACTTGCCGCCAGCTTTGCTGCTGTAAATTGCTCTCGGCTTCAGAAGTCGTCGGAAATTTATATTTTTGAGACTGATTCGGATCGATTATTTTGTAACTAAAGCCAGCAATTTCCAGTTTTTCAATTAACTGCTCATCTGGGGTTGCGGAGAGAAACAAAAACTTTTTCTGGCGATTGGTTCGCCGAATTAGAAGCATTGTATTTAGGACGCTGGCAATCTGGGGGGCAGCAAAAACGTGAAATTCATCGAAAATAAAAACATCGAAGTTTTTATCAATACGATTCCACAGTTTATCGGGATTATCAAAGGGAGTGAGATATGCTCCACGATGTAAATAATGGAAAATGTCAGGATTGCTTAAAAGCACTTCTGATTGTTTGCTACGAGTTGCGATCGCGGCAGCTTTTTTAATATTTTCCTGCTCGGCATAAAGCTCTAAATCTGCACCACTCAAACGATTAACTCGCGGTTCAAATTGAGGCTGAAACGTAGAAATATAACTCTGAATTTGTCGCTCTTGGTCGCGGGCTAGTTCATTGGTAGGATATAAACCAATGGCACAAAAATCAGTCGATAGGGTTTCGAGATACGCGGCTAAACTTTTGCCATCTCCCGTCATTGCCACATTAATAATGACATCAATTTCTGGGTCGCGGAGGGCTTTTAATGTCTCTACCTGATGCCAAACTAATTGCCAACCGGAGGGTAACTGGACATTTGGAGGTGTCTCGGCAGGACAGGCATAAACGGGTTTTAATGTAATGTAATATTCGCTCATCGCGGTCATTTTCCTACTTGTGTAGCTGCGATATAGTTACTGTAACCGATAAATTCTAATTTGACAACAGTGTAAATACAAATTGAGCAGATGCCCAGAAAAAAAGACACGATCACACTTTCAATTCCGCCGGGGACGAAAGAACAACTCGAAGCGATCGCGCTCCGTCTCCAGATTATGTGGGGCAAGAGTCCCAGTATATCTGGGCTGTTGGTCGCGATCGCGCAGGGAGAATACGAGCTAGGAGAACCTTTCAAGCTCAATGATCAGCAAATCCAGGCTTTAGACCGAGCCGTAGGACTTTTAGTGGATACAGGAAAGATCGCCCAAGCCCAAACCCTAGTGCAATTACTCTTAGAAAGAGGCAACCTCAACCCTCCCCTGCGGCAAAAAATGATGCAGCAAATGACCCAATCCCAAGTTGCCTGGCGCGTCCAAGCCGAACAGCAAATCCAGAAACAAGAGCCTTTTCTCGTAAATTATGGCAATCCCCAAGGAGAAATTTATACTTACAACGTCCGCTATGCTCAAATTGATTTTTTTGAAAAACGCTATTATCTTGATATTTGGTGCGATGAGACTGAAGATATCAAAGATACTAAATATCCAGAACTCATCCATATTCGTTGTTTACGACTCGATCGCATTCAGTCTCTCGTTCCCCTACCGGGGGGAGAATGGCGCAGGGAAGGGTTAAATACCGTTGAAGTGCAATTACACTTTTATAACGGTTTGATAAAATCCTATGAATCCAAGGAGAATGATATTGAGGATGAAACGGTAGACGGATTGCGTCGGGTGACTCGTCGGGTATTTAATACGTTTTGGCTGCTGCGGGAGGTGCGACGGTATGGAAGTGGTTGCGAGGTGATTTCTCCTGAAGCGTTGCGTCAGCAAGCTAGGGAAGATGCCCAGGCTGTGTGCGATCGCTACAGTCGTTGATGCCCTCACCCCAAACCCCTCTCCCACGGGCGAGGGGCTTATTAAGGAATTGCCCACTATAAAGCCGACAACGCCCCCAGAAAGGCTTGCACCTTGAGATCGACTCCAGTAATCGCCCCACCGACAACGATCGCGTCTGCCCCCAGATTTAACGCCCTCGCAGCCATTTCGGGGGAAGCGATTCCTCCTTCGCAGATAACCGGGACGCTCATTTGGGCAACGAGGGCTGGTAGTAACTCCCAAGCAGGGGGCGGGTAAGCGGCGGTTTCCTCGGTGTAGCCATACAGAGTTGTGCCGATAATATCAGCCCCGGCAGCTTGGGCGAGTTGGGCGTTTTCCAGGGTGTCGATATCCGCCATGACGGGTTTGCCTAACTCATCATGGATGCGGGGGATGAGAGAAGCCACGGTTTCGGCGTTGGGGCGAGATCGTGTTGTGGCATCAATGGCAATAATATCAGCCCCCGCCTGGGCGATCGCCGCCGCATCTTCAAAGCGGGGAGTAATGTAAACCTCATAACCAGGGAGAATTTGCTTCCACAAGCCGATAATCGGGGTATCCGGCAGCAAGCGACGAGTCGCGGCGACATGGGAGGGGGTATCAATGCGGACTCCTTTCGCCCCCCGCAATACCGCCGCTTTAGCCATCGCCGCGATAATATCCGGGTCGTGAAGCGGTGAATCGGCGGGGGCTTGACAGGAAACAATGAGGCTATTTTGTAATGCGGGTAAGGAGAACATCTTTTTTGGGGAGTGAATGGTTATTTATGAAATAGAATATTTCTCCAGCCAAGCCGCTAACTGGACTTCAGAAAAATTGCCCGCAGCTAAAGCTTGCATAACTCGGACGACTTCTGGTTCTGGTGCTTGAAAATCGTAACCATTCACTTTAAGAAAAACGTACATAATCTGAAATCCAGTCCGTTTATTACCATCAATAAAGGGATGATTTTTAGTAATACCGTAACCGTAGGCAGCACTCATTTGCCAAATATCAACTTTGGCATATTCCAATTGATAGCGAGGGCGAGCCAAAGCACTTTCAAGTAAACCCAAATCTCTCAATCCATCAACACCACCATGAGAGGCAATTTGGTCGTTGTGGATAACTAGCGCGACGGCAACGGTTATCCATATCGGGTCAGCCATCAGCTAACTCTTTCATGGCATTGCGGTATTGAGAAGCCCCTTGTTGATAAGCTGCTATCATGCGGTCAAATTCTGGATCGCTCGTTCCCCGGCTTTGAAAGCCAGGGCTGGCGAGCGACCGCTTTTCACGGTCAAATATTAACTTAAATCCGTCTTCAAGGATTACTAATGTTAAAGCGTCGCCTTCTTGTAAGTTTAATTGTTCCAATACTTCTTTAGGAAAAGTTGCCCCCAAAGAATTGCCGATTTTGTGGAGTTTAATGTACATTGTCAAAGGATTGTAAGCAAGTAATTATCGTTATAATTACATCATAGATGAGTACAAAGTGATGTACCGTCTAAAACAAGTAGTTTACAACGCATTTAATAAGGCTTGGCGCATAATTTTATCGGGGACGGGCTGCTGTAGCCAGAGTTGCAACGCCGCCGCCCCTTGTTGGACAAGCATTTCTGTGCCGTCGATGATGGTTTTGCCTTGTTGTTGGGCGAGGTGGAGGAATTGGGTGGGTCTGGGGGTGTAAATGAGGTCGTAGGCGATCGCGTCGTCGGGAAGGGTCGCCAGCAGTGTTGATTCTACCGGGGTCGCGGTGTCGTGGGGTGACATCCCGATAGGGGTGGTATTGACTAAAAGTTGAGTGGTGGGGAGGAGTGCAGGTAATTTGTCCCAGGAATGTAGGTTTATTGCCTCAGCAAAGGGGGTATTTTGCCAGCTTTGTTTGAATTGGGTCAATTTATTCTCATTGCGCCCTACAATGGCGATCTGAGGACAGCCCAGTTGTACGCAGCCCGCCACAACCGCCCTCGCAGCCCCGCCATTCCCCAGGACAACAGGAACGATTTGCGACCAATCTCTTTGTAGTTTTCGTAGGGGGGCGATAAAGCCCATCACATCAGTATTTGTGCCATACCAGCCAGAAGGAATGCGTAAAACGGTGTTAACGGCTCCAATAGCGGCGGCGGCGGGGTCTATATCGCTGAGAAATTCGATAATGGCTTGTTTGTGGGGAATGGTGGCGTTAAAGCCTAAAACGCCGATGGCTTCAAAGCCTGCGATCGCGTCTTTTAATTGCTGAGGATTCACGGGAAAGGGAACATAAATGGCATCAACTTCCAAGGAGGCGATCGCGGCATTTTGCATCACGGGAGACAGGGAATGTTCGACGGGATGGCCAATAATGCCGAGGAGTTGGGTTTTTCCGGTAATTTCAGTCATTTTTGATGGATAATAGGTTGCAAGAATATCTTGACATTGAAGCAAGTCCGATGGAACCATTGGAATTAGGTTGTGAACACTACGCGCATTTCTTCCCAACTCGCGATCGCGACATCGGCTTGGTCAAAACTGCCAGTTTGTTGCCACATCATGGCCACAGTTCCCGCCGATCCAGCTTTGCGTCCCATTTCCATATCTAGCGCCGAATCCCCAATCATCAAAGCCGATTGCGGTTTGACCCCCAGGCGATCGCACATCCTCTCAAACAAGGCAGGATCGGGCTTAAAGGGGTCACCAGGGTCAATTCCCATTACTAGATCGAAATACTCTCCTAACTCAAAGCGTCCGACAAATTTCTCCACTCCTGGGGTAGAATCCGCCGACAAAATCCCCAGTTTAACCCCCGCCGTTTTTAACTGTTGTAACAGTTCTCTTGTACCGGGGAAAAGAGGGGCAGTATCTGGAGTACGGTGTAGATAGCGATCCGCCTCGCTAAACGCCTTTTCTGCAATTTCTAACGATTCTGCCCAACTGCGTCCCGTTTCGGCAATATACGCTGCCGTCGCAATGATATTTTCCCGACGACTCCCCACTGCCATTAACCCCTTCGGATCGAGGTCAGCATCGAGTAAACCAAAAGCCATCAGCAAGGGTTCGCCAATTCCCGGTATTTGAGCATCCACAAGGCGCGATCGCTTCTGGGCTAGTTCTCGCAAGAAATTAAACGAATTTTCCAGCGTTCCATCTTTATCAAAAATAATCGCTTCAATCTCGTTAAATGTAACTGTACCGCAACGAATTTGCATCATATTGTCAAAGTAATATGTTTTTGATAGTTTGTTGCTTATTGGTTATATAGTCATTCCAATTAAGTTCCGTACATTCATGCTTAATTTTCTGAGTCCGTAAAAGCGGACTTTGCCGTGTTGGTTCCCCAGATTTTAATCTGCGGGCGGGCTGTCGGTTTTTATTTAGAATGACTATAACCGGATAAAAATAAACCCACAGGCAAAAAACCCCTCTCCCACAGGAGAAGGGTTTGGCATAAAGTAAAGTTAAGAACAAACTTTATGCTTCTTCAGTTTCTTCAGTCGTTTCTTCTACCACTTCTGCGGTGGGTTCTTCTACCACTTCTTCAGTCGTTTCTTCTACCACTTCTTCAGTGGGTTCTTCTACTGTATCAACGACTTCTTCGACTTCTTCTACCACTTCTTCTTCGACAACCACTTCTTCAGTGGGTTCGATGCCTTGTTGTTCTTGCAGCATCTTCTGACGATAGCGCTCGGCCATTTCTTCGGCTTTCTCGAACACTAAATCCTTACTGCGGAGCATATCCCCCGGTTCGGGTTCGAGTTGCTTCGTGGACAAGGAAATACGACCCCGTTCGGCATCCAAGTCAATGATCATCACTTTCAGTTCGTCATTGACACTAAAGACACTGTGAGGGGTGTCGATGTGGTCGTGGGAAATTTCGGAGATGTGCAGCAAGCCACTGACACCACCAATATCGATAAACGCCCCATAAGGCTTGATACCGCGTACCATCCCGGTTACGACTTCGCCCACTTGTAAGCCGTTCATCTTGCGTTCGACTAACGCCCGACGATGGCTGAGGACGAGGCGATTGCGGTCTTCGTCTACTTCTAAGAATTTGAGAGGTAAATCTTGACCCACGAGGTCTTCTTTGGCTTGACGGGTGCTGATGTGAGAACCGGGAATAAAGCCGCGTAAGCCTTCGATGCGGACTAATGCACCACCTCGGTTGGTGGCAAAAACATTAGAGCGAACGGTGGCATCTTCGGTTTGCAGTTGACGTACCCGTTCCCAAGCCCGGAGGTATTCAATCCGCCGAATCGAGAGAGTGAGTTGTCCGTCTTCATTCTCATCAGTCAGAATGAAAAATTCCCGCGTCTCGTTGGCCTGTAATACCTCGTTGGGGTCGTCAACGCGGTTGATTGACATTTCCTGAATGGGAATATAAGCGGCGGTTTTTGCGCCGATATCAATCAATGCGCCTCTCGGTTCCATGCTAAACACCGTTCCCGGCACAATGTCACCAGGACTGAAGTGATAATCGTATTTGTCTAGCAGTGCAGCGAAGTCATCGTGAGTAAAGCCAATATCTCGATTGTTAGCGGTAATGTTCTGACTGACCATGTGTGTTGGATTTCCTAATTAATTGTCTCCGTAGTAAAGTTTGGGCAAATTTTTGATGAATTTACGAGGAAAGTCATGGGTTTTGCCTTGCACTCAACTTGAGTAAGTTTCCCTGTTGTTACTGTTCAGGGGTTGACAACTCCTCGCCGTAAACGGTCGAGGATTCTCGTTTCTTTCAGAAGGTTTTAAACTTAAAAAAATCCCTCTAAGTTTTTGATAAATAAGGCAGCTTGCTTTTGATTCTCAGTTCGGGCTGAGTCAAATAAGCGCAGCAACCCCTTATGATAATCTATTGGTGTTAGCTTAACACAATATATCTTCAATTTCGGTCGCAAAAATTAGGGTAGCTCAAAATATTTAGAAAAAATGTTAGGGAGAAGTAATCGCGGTCGAACAAGCTTCATCAAGGTTATCCTGATTTTCAGGATACCAATCCGCGTTTCGCTCTAACTGGAGTTGTTGTAAGGTTTCTATAAAATCTTCTATGCTGGTAAACTGGCGATAAACCGAGGCAAAGCGCACATAAGCGACTTCTTGGTTTTCGCGGCAGAGGTGTTGCAGCACTAATTCTCCGATGCGATCGCTCTTGACTTCCCGTCCGGCTTCATGATGCAGTTGCGCTTCAATTTCATCCACCCAACTTTCGAGTTGCTGAATGTCGATACCTGTTTTTTCACAAGCGCGGGTGAGTCCTCGCAACACTTTAGACCGATCGAAAGATTCGCGCCGTCCATTGCGTTTAATCACCACAATCGGTACAAATTCGATTCGTTCGTAGGTGGTGAAGCGGTGCTTACAATTCAAACATTCCCGTCGTCGCCGAATACTTTGTCCGGCTTCAGTTGAACGGGATTCTAAAACTCGACTTTCAGTGTGTTGGCACGAAGGGCATTGCATATCAAAATTGTCCCCTAAACGCTGATCGACTAACCCCCCGCAGAAATTCAATAGAAGCAATTACTCAAAAACGAAGCTTGAGTCGTGGATTTTCCAAACCGCAATTTACGGTTACAAAAAATTACGACTCAGGCTTCAATCGTTGTGGGGTTAAATCGTAGTTAGACCTACTTTTCGATGCGAGGCGGTTCGCGAAACGCGATCGCAAAGAATAAAACCCCAATGGCACAAGCTAACACCAAAATATAAGCAACACTTTCCATCTTTTTCTTTCCTAAGCTTTCTACTAACAGTCTATCAGGAAAACCCAAAAGCATTTGGGGATCAAGTCAAATCGCGATCGCCAAATGCTTTGGATCGAGTAGCGTTAAACCCTCAAGGGCTTAAGCTTTCTTGGCGCGGGTGCTTTTATCACCCACTTTTTGGAACATACCCCATTCCACTTGTTCTTCTAAGTCGGCTTCGACTCCAGCGAATACGTCGCGGAACAGTGTCCGAGAACCGTGCCAGATATGACCGAAGAAGAATAATAAAGCGAAGGTGGCATGAGCAAAGGTAAACCAACCGCGAGGACTGGTGCGGAATACCCCATCAGCTTCGGTGGTTGCCACATCAAATTCAAAGGGTTCGCCCAATTGTGACTTGCGAGCAAACTGTTTAACTGTTGGTGCATCGCTGAAAGTTTGACCACTTAAAGCACCACCGTACAAGCTCACGGTTACGCCCGTTTGTTCGATGCTGTATTTCGATTCAGCCCGACGGAAAGGAATGTCAGCGCGGACAATACCATCAGAGTCAGTCAAGACCACGGGGAAGGTTTCAAAGAAGTTCGGCATCCGGCGCACGGTTAACTCGCGACCTTCAGCATCTTTGAAAACCGGGTGTCCTTGCCAAGCCATGGCAATGCCATCGCCATCAATCATCGGCCCAACGCGGAATAAACCACCTTTGGCGGGGCTGTTACCCACATAATCATAGAAAGCCAATTTTTCGGGGATTTCTTCCCAAGCTTCCGACAAACTCGCGCCATCAGCCAGATTGGCTTGAACGCGGCGTTCGATTTCTTGAGAGTAGTAACCCTGATCCCACTGATAGCGGGTGGGGCCAAACAATTCAACCGGGGTGGCGGCGTTACCGTACCACATGGTTCCGGCGACCACGAAAGCCGCAAAGAACACCGCAGCAATACTGCTCGACAACACGGTTTCAATGTTACCCATCCGCAAAGCGCGGTATAAGCGTTCGGGGGGACGAACGGTTAAGTGGAATAACCCGGCAATAATCCCCACTACGCCAGCCGCAATGTGGTGAGCCACGATCCCGCCAGGATTGAACGGGTTAAAGCCTTCAGGCCCCCAAGCAGGGGCGACGGCTTCGACATGGCCCGTTATCCCGTAGGGGTCAGATACCCACATTCCCGGTCCCCACAAACCTGTGAGGTGGAACGCTCCGAAACCGAAGCACAGTAAACCCGATAAGAACAGGTGAATCCCGAACATTTTCGGTAAGTCTAAGGCAGGTTCGCCGGTGCGGGGGTCTCTGAACAGTTCTAAGTCCCAGAAAACCCAATGCCAGCAAGCGGCGAGGAATAATAAGCCCGATAAAACGATGTGGGCGATCGCCACACCTTCAAAAGACCAGAAACCGGGATCGGTGTAAGCTTCTCCTGTGACGTTCCAACCGCCCCAAGACGAGGTGACTCCTAAGCGAGCCATAAAGGGAAAGACGAACATCCCTTGTCGCCACATGGGGTTTAAGGTGGGATCGCTGGGATCGAAAATGGCGAGTTCGTACAACGCCATTGAACCGGCCCAACCCGCGACGAGGGCGGTGTGCATTAAGTGAACGGATATAAGCCGACCTGGGTCATTCAGGACGACGGTGTGGACTCGATACCAAGGTAGTCCCATCGACTACGCTCCTCCTAATCAAGAATTATTCTTTAAAACTTGGACGTTTGTTATTTTTTCGGCACTTGCGCCCTAATCTGGCTCCATTGCTATCGATAATTGTAGCCAAACCATGACAAGTGCAAGCTGGATGCCAAGTCTTCTATCAAATGAATGAAGTATTTAAAGAAGTGTAAACGATGGAGAGAGTTCTATGCAAGGGCGATCGCCGTTGAACCTGTGAAAAAATCACCATTTCGACGAACACATCATTCCTGAAAATGGGGCAAAATTGGGGCTATTGGGGCAATTTATTGGCGATCGCGTCAGCTTCAGACAATTGCAACATTGCTTTTTCAGCCGTAATTAAACGTTTGAGAACGACTTGGCCAATGGTGAGTCCAGTTTCTTGGGTGGTGGGCTTGACTTCTACCATTAACACGGCATCTTCCACTTGATAGAGCCATAAGCTTTCTCCTTGTTCGACAATGGCAATATTCAGCCGTTCGATCTGGGGTTTGCGCCGCCAAGATACCTCATTCCACAATCCTCCAAATTCCCAAACACGACCCACTTCCCAACCTTCAGATAAAAAAAAGTATTTCACAAGTACCAGCGTTCGATTTTTTCTGTATGCGATTGTGGCACGATTTTTCAACAGTTAACAGTTTTTTGGGCAGTAGGCAATCGGCAATCGGCAATCGGCAATCGGGAGGAGTGGGAGGAGTGGGGGGAGTGGGAGGAGTGGGGGGAGTGGGAGGAGTGGGGAGAGGGGGCTTTTCAGTCATCAGCTTCTAAGGGGCAATCGGCAATCGGCTCCTCGGCAGTCGGGGGGGAGGTGGGATTTTGCCCCAGAAAGGGGGTCAGAAACTTTGGCCTGTAGGGCAGACTCTAGAAAAGGCTCAACACTAGACTATACTAAGGTTTCAGCGTCTCATCAGTTTTTTGGGGAGAGGGGGAGGAAATAACCAACAACCAACAACCAACAACCAATAACCAACAACCAATAACCAACAACCAATAACCAATAACCAACAACCAATAACCAATAACCAATAACCAATAACCAATAACCAATGATATTAATTGCGATCGCCCTCCTTGCCTTATTTGTCGCTTGGAATTTAGGGGCAAATGATGTAGCCAACTCCATGGGAACTTCCGTGGGGTCAAAAGCACTGAGTTTGCGCCAGGCTTTGGGCGTAGCGGGGATTTTGGAGTTTTTGGGGGCGGTGTTGTTTGGGCAAGCAGTGGCGGCAACTCTGGCGACTGAAATTACCAATCCAGAGTTATTTATCGATCGCCCACAAACCCTACTCCTCGGTATGGTTTCGGTATTGTTAGCGGCGGGAATTTGGCTGCAAATTGCCACTCGCTTTGGTTTACCTGTGGCTTCCTCTCATGCCGTAGTCGGCGCGATCGCGGGGTTTAGTGGTGTAGCGGCGGGAGTAGACGCGATCGCCTGGGGTAAAATCGGTCAAATCGCGATCGCCTGGATTCTCACACCCCTCATCAGTGGCATAGTCGCCGCCGTATTTTATGGGGTTGTGCAACGCTGGATTCTGCAACAGTCTCAGCCTTTGGTGCAACTGCGCGAGTGGATTCCCTGGATGAGTGTTTTGTTGTTGACGGTATTCGGGGCGATTGTTTTACCGGAATTAGTCACCCAATTACCCCATCTGACTTTACCGCCTCACACTTTCTCCCTCGCCCTCGGTAGTGGGGGTGCAGTGGGCTTAACTTTATTAAGCTGGCAGCGCCTACAACAAGTGCAGCAACCCGAAAGCAATTCTCCCGGAGAGAAAAAGCATTTTTCGGTTTTAGAAGGTCAATTAGCCCGTTTTCAGGTGTTGAGCGCTTGTTTCGTGGCCTTTGCTCACGGTTCTAACGATGTCGGCAACGCGATCGCGCCCCTAGCTGCCGTGGTATATATTCTCAGTACCAACCAAGTTCCCCTGCATCCCTTTGACATCCCCCTGTGGATTATGATTGTCGGCGGCGTGGGAATAGTGCTAGGACTGGCGATTCAAGGCAAAAACGTCATTACTACCATTGGCGAGGATATCATTCCCTTACAGCCCAGTAGCGGCTTTTGTGCGGAGTTGGCAACGGCGGCCACGATTTTGATTGCATCTCGGTTGGGCTTTCCTGTTTCGACTTCTCACGCCTTAGTCGGTGCAGTGGTTGGGATTGGCTTACTGCAAAACCGCGAAAATGTGCGTTTTAGCACCCTCCGGTCTGTTATTCTGGCTTGGGCGGTCACTTTACCGATCGCTGCCGGGATTAGCGCGATCGCCTTTGGGATATTACAGCAGTTTTTAGTTTAAATAAAGGTTTTGCCGATGAGGTACTGGTTATTGGTTATTTATTTTTTCCAAAAGGGATGGGCGCGTTATTCGTGATTTGTACCAACCAATGACGAATGACGAATGACCAAGAACAAACAACAACCAAAGAAAAATACACTTTTCTTAAAAACAAGTTGACAAACCCGCTTAAACTTCGTTAAGCAGGATTTCGAGAAACTTCATCAAGCGCGGTCAAACGGAGAGAGGAAATAAAAGCGATTATGGGCCCCCAGGAAAATCAACCCGATCGAACGAATCCCCCAACAGCAAATCAGAATTTGCAAGCCATTAACGCCCAGTTAGAACACCTCAGAAACCATGTCCTGCAGGAGTTAAATCAAGATATCGATCAACTCGAAACGCGAAAAAAACGCCTATTGCAAGAAACCGAACAACTCGAACTTCGTCGCCAGCAACAACAGCAGCAGCAACAAGACTTAGTACAACAAATTGCCCCGGCTTTAGCGCAACAGTTACATCAGCTTTTGCAACAGCAACTTAATACAGGTGCGGGTTATCCTTATCCCACCTCATACCCCGTTGAACAAATCAACGATTACAGCGAAAATGCGAATCGGGCGATCGCGTCTTTGGATACAACCCTCAGAACCACCTTCAGAACCCTACAACAAGACCTCAGCAGCTATCAAAGTTCCCTCTCTCAACAACTGGGGCAAATGTATAGTCTCGAACAGCAGGGAACAGCAATTTTAGAAACGTTGGTAACGCGACTCAAAGCCGAACTCGAAGCCAAAATGGCCGAGTCTGTCCCGGTGGCTTCTCCTCGACCCCCTGCCATGCGCCCGTCTCCTCCGCCTCCCCGTCCGGTACAAAATACCCCCCCTGTCGCCGTAGAACCACCACCACCACCGCCAGAACCCCCTGCACCCCCCAAACCGCCGAAAAAGCGCCCGAAGCCCTCTCAGGTCAAACTGGGCTTTACGATGATTTTGCTGTATTCCCTGGCTTTGTCTTTGCAAAACGTGGTCACGCGGGTTATTGTCAAGCCGGAACCGTCCGATATTTTGGGCGGTGTTTTGCGTTTGGGGAGTTATATTGCGCCGAGTTTTGGTAATGCGGTGTTGTTACTCATGCTGCGGATGGTATTTGTGGTGTTGGTGATGTTTGTCCTGGCGGGTTTTTTATATCCCCGCACTTGGACGGATATTAAACAGTTTGCTCAGTCTAAAAATACCAATCTTTGGCTCAAAGTGATTGGGAGTGGCTTCTTTTTGTTTTTGTCCCAAGCTTTGATTTATATTGCTTTCGGGTTGCTTCCGGCGGGCGTTGCGATTACGATTTTCTTTATTTTCCCGATTGTGACGGTGTTGCTGTCGTGGCTGCTGTTTGGTGAAAAACCGAGTTTGATTCGCGCTATAGCCACTGGGATTGTTTTCTTAGGAGTCGCAATTATTGCGTTGTTCGGGGGGGGAAGTCAAGTCGGTGATATTTCGATTCCGGGGATTGCGATCGCGGCGGCTTCTGGGATAACGTTTGCCTTGTATGTGTTGCTGATTCAAGCGGGGGCAAAAGCGATTCATCCCATCCCCTTGAGTGTGATTAATTTCGCGACAATTTTGATTTTTTCAATTTTGAGCTTTTTAATGCCATTTACCCAAAGCACAGTAGATGTTAATCCCGATATGACGGTAGAAATCGCGATCTGTGGCTTGGTGTTGGGAGGAATTAGCTTATTTAGCTATTTGGTGAATAATATTGGTATTAGCTTAATCGGAGCGGCGCGGGCTTCGATTTTCGGCGCAACGGGCCCGGTGTTCACGGCTTTACTTACGTTCCTCATTGTGGGAGAAGCCTTGAGTTTCCCAGAAATATTGGGAATGTTGATTGTTACCGGGGGAGTTGCGGCGGTGAGTGCTGAAAGATTGCTCAAAAAGCCCAAAAATCAGCCCAAAAATCGCTAATACTGAGTTGACCCTTCCTAAAAAAAGGGGCCATCAAGCCCCTTCTTTGGTTATTTGTTGTTTGTTGTTATTTCAGCTTAACCGGAAAGAATCGTAGTTATCCAAAAATCAACTCAAGCTTGAGAACGGAGAGGGAGGGATTCGAACCCTCGAATACCGTAAGATATTACAGCATTTCCAGTGCTGCGCCTTCGACCGCTCGGCCACCTCTCCAAAAGGTATCGCGGTTTATTATCATAACACCCCCTCGGCCCGTTGGGAACAGAAATCTTTTAAGTTTTTTCAAGCAGATTGCGAGACAATATAGCCTGAGCCTGGATTTTAAGTTGATTGGGACTAGCCTAAAACAAAGACAATGACACAGTTTTACAAGATTACCGTTTGCGATCGCGCCCTCGATCGCACTTACGAATTTAACGTCCCCGATGACGAATATATTTTGCAAAGTATCGAAAAACAGGGCAAAAAACTGCCTTTTTCTTGTCGCAATGGCGCTTGTACAACTTGTGCTGTGCGTGTGAAATCGGGAGATTTAGCCCAACCCGAAGCGATGGGATTATCCCTAGAATTGCAAAAGCAGGGTTATGCTTTGTTGTGTGTTTCCTATGCTCAATCGGATTTAGTTGTAGAAACCCAAGACGAGGATGAAGTGTACGAACTTCAGTTTGGGCGCTATTTTGGCAGAGGGAAAGTCCGTTTTGGCTTGCCTTTGGATGAAGATTAGCGATCGCCTCAGTGGGTTTGTCCGGTGGCATTATCGGCGGGGGTTAATCGCGATCGCCCTGTCGCTTTTCCTCCTGGGATGTCAAGCCCCCGCACCCACCGGGAAAAGTGCCACCATTCGCCGAGTAATTAGCGCCAACAGCCTCGAAGTACTGATTTCCGAAGAAACTCCCCCCCAAGCCCAAACCCTGCGCTTAATCGGCTTAGATGCACCGCGACGACAACAAGCGCCTTGGGGAGAAGCTGCGAAAGATTATCTGGCTAACCGTTTGCCCCCACAAACTCCAGTAATTGTAGAAATCAAAGCAGAAAGCCGCGATCGCTATAACCGTTTATGGGGTTATATTTGGCTAGATGACGAACTGATCAACGAAACCATCTTGCAACAAGGTTGGGCTGTGGCGACGAATACCTCCCCCTCTCCTTATCAAACCCGCTTCGATCGCGCCCAAGCTTATGCCCGCATTCTGGGTCATGGCATCTGGAATCCTCAAAATCCCCTGCGCCAAACTCCCGCCGCTTTTCAAGCCCCTCAGTAGGGGCGCTCTTTTCCCCGCCCAAGGGGGGTTTCCCCGCCCAAGGGGGGTTTCCCCGCCCAAGAGGGGTTTCCCCGCCCAAAAGGGAGAAGAAAATAGCTTTTTAAGGTCAAAAAATTATGATTCAGCCCAACCCCCAAACCTTCCTTGATATTGCCACGACAGCCGCCCTCACCGCCGGGGCAGTTTTAGAAAAACATTGGGGCAATATTACCGACATCCAAGAAAAAGGAAGCGGGGGAGACTTGGTAACCGAAGTCGATAAAGCTTCAGAAGCGGTTTTATTAGAAGTCTTGCAGCGCCATTTGCCCGATCACGCCATTCTCGCTGAAGAATCAGGGCAAATCAATCCCGATGAGAGTAATCCTTATTTGTGGGCCATTGACCCCCTCGACGGCACGACTAATTACGCCCACGGTTTTCCGGTTGCTTGTGTATCCGTGGGGCTGTTGATTCACGGCAAGCCCGAAGTCGGCGTAATTTACAATCCTTTTTACCAAGAACTGTATCAAGCCGCCAAAGGCCGAGGCGCAACTCTTAATCAGCGTCCGATTCAGGTATCGCAAACGGCGCAACTCTCTCAAAGCTTATTAGCCACGGGCTTTGCTTATGACCGCCGGGAAACCCCCGATAATAACTATGCTGAATTTTGTTACCTGACCCATCAAACCCAAGGAGTGCGAAGGGCCGGGGCGGCGGCGTTGGATTTAGCGGCGGTGGCTTGTGGTCGTTATGATGGCTATTGGGAACGAGGTATTAAGCCTTGGGATGTTGTCGCCGGAATTATTATTGTTGAAGAAGCCGGGGGAAAAGTGACCGCTTATGATGGCAGTCCCCTTGATTTAAAATCCGGTCGCATTCTAGCTACCAATGGAGCAGTTCACAAATCCTTAAGTCAAACTTTGCAAAATACACCGCCATTGTCTCAGTGGCCGCTTAAAACTTCATTTTAAAGAATGATTTAAGACGCGATCGCCGATTTGCGGAAGATTTGAACCGGCCCCTAGGCGGTCTTGGGGAAAGCCTGTCTTGATGCAGCTTGGGGTTCATTCCTCAATATTTTCAGTCTTGTTTACCAAAAATCATGGGTTATTAGCCCCGTCCTGTCTTGCCGAGCTACAAGGTGCGCCTTTCGGCGGCGCGGGGACGGGAGCGCTTATAGGACGGCTTTGTGCTAAATTTTTAACTAGAGTACCGCCCTTGCAGACGGGAAAAATGCTCGCGCTCGGGTAAAGAGATCGGGGTTGATACTTCGGTATCAGCTAGACTCTCCCGGTGAAGCGAGAATCCCCGACCGTTCACGGCGGGGAGTTGTCAATGGAAAAGAGGAGTTTATCTTAAGGTCGCGAGAATCTCTGGGACTAAAGTCGCGGGGAGTTGTCAAAATTCGATCTAAATCTGAGACATACTAGAGTTAATTCCTTCGTCCTCTTACAGTATCCTATGTCTTTTAAAATTAAACGTGGATTGTTTCGCTATGACCTCATTGACCATCATGCAGTACTGGGTATTCCTTTAAGCGCAGATACAAAACAAGTGCGGAAGCAATATTTAAAAATTGCTCGTAGCTTGCATCCAGATACCGTGAAGGTCAACAACGATGAAGAGCGTCAGCAAGCCAGCGAAATTTTATCGAAGCTTGTAAATCCGGCTTACGAACAACTTTCAAAAAGTGCAGCCCAAGCTGAATATAAGTTAGTTTTAGCCCAAACCGGAAAGCGCTTGGCCGTCGAAGCCGGAAAGGTGAATATTGAGAGTAGCGCGGCCAAAAAACTGGCGCAAGCGGGAGCAAATGCTGACCCGATGTATCAAAGTGCGGTAAAACAATTAGCAGCTCAACAATACGCGACTTTTGAGAATATTATCAGCACCATTGGTCAAATTAGCGAATTGAATATGGTGTACTTGATGCTCAAAGAAGGCCGCGGCGTGAAATCTGGGGGAACTGTAACACCGAAAAAACCGCCCGTTGGCAAGCCCCCTCAGAAGCCTAAAGGCGAAGAAAAGCCCCCCGAAAAAGCTTCTCCGGTCGATCAGTACCTACGTCGCGCTCAAGAGTATATTACGAAGAAAAACTACGCCAAAGCGACATTAGAATTGCGGGATGCCCTAAAACTCGACCCCAATCACAGCACTTGTCACAGTTATTTGGGTTTGGCTTATTTACAACAAAAACAAGTCAGTATGGCGCGGGTGCATATTAACAAAGCGATCGCGGCTAATCCCCAAGACCCCATGGCCATTAAAGCCAAGAAAACCCTAGAAAGAGTAACCGGGGGTTCGAGCAGCAGCAAGCCTACGGAAAATAACAACAAACCGAACAACAAAAAGTCCAGTGGTGGCGGTTTGTTTGGGATGTTTGGCGGCAAGAAAAAATAAACTTAAAATGCTGTCACAATTGACCGATTGGGGGTTTGGGCGATCAGTGGGTCAAAATTTTGGGGTCAAAAATTGTTCATCGAGAACAAATTATGAGATCGCCGTACAGTCAACAGCGTATGCTTGTAAAAAGTATCCAAACTTGTAAAACGTATTTGTTGAATGTCCACGATTCACCAACCTCCCGCCGGAGCGAGGGATTTACTTCCCTTAGAAGTTGCTCAAAAACGTTGGATTTCCGATCGCCTCCAAGAAGTGTTTCAGCGCTGGGGCTACCAACGGATTATTACCTCAACCCTCGAATGGCTCGATACCCTCACGGCTGGCGGTGCGATTGAGCGCTCGACGGTTATTCAACTTGAAGGTAGTTCTCAAGGAACTTTGGGCCTGCGTCCAGAATTAACCGCCTCGATTGCGAGAACGGCGGTGACGCGCATGGCCGGTCAAACGGGGCCGCAACGGTTATATTACAGCGCCAATGTGTTTCGCCGTCCGTCGAAGGGCGATCGCTCTCAGCAAATTGAATTTTATCAAGCTGGAGTGGAATTGCTGCGGGTTGGCGGTGTTCTCGCCGATGCGGAAATGCTGCTGTTGCTCTATGAAAGCTTGCAAGCGCTTGATTTGAAGTCTTGGAGTGTGATTGTTGGGGAAGCGGGATTGACGCGATCGCTGTTGGCTTCTTTTCCCGAAAACCTGCGCGATCGCGTCCGCTATTGTTTGGCTAATCTCGATTGGATTGGTTTACAAGCAATCCCCTTGTCTGATGAAGAGCGCGATCGCGCCCAACTCTTTTTTGATTTACGCGGCAATCCCCGCGATGTGATCGCTAAAGTCAGCCAACTCGACCTCGACGCAGACGCACAAGCTAAAGTCAACAATCTCAAAGCTTTGATCGACCTGATCGAAAACAGTAGTCCCGAACCTTTACCGCTAATTCTGGACTTGAGCTTAATCGAAACCATTGATTACTATACGGGCATTACCTTTGAAGTCGTTAACGATACCCGCGTTATCGGTAAAGGCGGTCGCTACGACCAACTTTTGGGGTTATACGACCTCAACGGTCAAAGCGCCCCTGGAGTCGGCTTTGCCCTCAATATCGAGGAAATTCACAGTTGCTTGCTTAATGCGCCTTTTCTGCCCCAAGCAACCCCGGCTAACGATTGGCTGATTGTTCCCG
>KB904821.1:3930929-3977694 GCA_000380225.1 filamentous cyanobacterium ESFC-1 | reverse complement strand
CGCAGTGGTGATTTTTTTGCCGTTTGTGGCGGGGGAAACGGTGTTGTGGCAGTGGGGCTGGTTAACCCTGCGACAAGAGGGTTGTATTGCGGTGATTGCGATCGCGACCCGGTTTATTTGTATTATCACGATGAGTTTGATTTTATTCGGAACAGCACCATTTTTGACGACGATTCGGGCGTTGCGATCGCTGGGGATGCCTCATACGATTGTGGATATGATGTTGTTGTCTTACCGCTATATCGAGGAGTTTGGCCAAACCTTGACGACGATGCAACGAGCGATGCGGTTGCGGGGGTTTCAAAACAATCGCTTGAATCGGCGCAATTTAGACCGTTTGGCTGGGTTAGCGGGGAGTTTGTTGATTCGCAGTTATGAGCGATCGCAACGGGTGTATGAAGCGATGATTTTGCGGGGCTATGGTCACTTACCCTCATCCCGCGAACGGGTATGGCTGAAGCAAATCCGCCCTCAAGATGCGATCGCGTTGGGGCTAACTTTGGCGATTGCTGCTACATTTATTTTGTTGGAAATGATGAGATAGAAGTCTCAAGACCTAGAATTTTTCTAAAATTAATCAAATGCGATTTGGGGAGTGGGGGAGAGTCACGATCGAGGGCGTGAGGCGTACTGAGTCACGATTTAGGCGCGATCGCGCTGTACTGGTTTGATACCAAAGCCCAAAAGTATAATCTATTGCTACATAGCCTGGAGTGCAAACAGAATGACTCAAATCGAGGGACAAGCCCCCCGCATCCAACCGTCAGCCGAAACAGATGTTTACGCGATCGCGGCTTCTGACTTATCTTTTGCTTACCCCGAACAACAGCCAGTTTTAGAAGATGTTAATTTTCAGATTCATCCGGGTGAAAAAGTTGGGACGATTGGTGCAAATGGAGCCGGAAAAACGACTTTGTTTCTAGCTATTTGTGGCATTCTCAAGGCCACATCTGGAGAAGTTCGCGTGTTCGATCGACCCATTGAAGCCGGAAAGTTTCATGCGGATGTGGGTTTGGTGTTTCAAAATCCTGCCGATCAGTTGTTTTGTCCGTCGGTGTGGGATGATGTGGCGTTTGGGGTGGAAAATATGGGTTTTCCCCCGGATCAAGTTGAACAACGGGTCACAGAGGCGTTAACGACCACTGGGGTTTTGTCTTTGGCTGACCGCATTCCTCATCATTTATCGGGGGGTGAAAAGTGTATGGTCGCGATCGCGTCGGTGATTGCCATGCAGCCCCGTTTGGTATTGTACGATGAGCCGAGTGCGAATTTGGATTTACGCGCTCGTCGTCGTCTGATTGATTTTCTGCAAGCTTCATCGACAAGTCAGTTGATTGCGTCTCACGATCTCGAATTGATTTTGGAGGTGTGCGATCGCGTTTTATTGTTTAATCAAGGTCATCTGGTCGCGGATGGAGCGCCTTCTGAGATTATGGGCGATCGGGCTTTAATGAAGGAAAATGGTTTAGAAAAGCCTCATTCCCTCGATCATCCTTAATCATTTATCTATCTGAAAAGCCCACAGATGCAACATCTGGGGCTAATACTATCTCAGTTTTTCATGATATATTACTCACTTTTGAGATATTCTGAGAAGAAAGTTTTAGTTTCTTCCCAAGCCGCCATTGCTGCTTCTGGGACATAGCGATCGCCCGAAGGATTGGCAAAAGCGTGGCCTGCATCTTCATAGATGATAATTTCGGCGTTTTTATCTAAATCTGCCAGAGTTTCCTCAAATTCGCGCACTTTTGCCACGGGAATCAAACTATCTTCTGCGCCAAAAATCCCTAAAATTGGCATTTCCAGGGTGGCTAACTCCTCGGCTGCGGTTACTAATTCGCCGTAGTAAATGACTGTCGCATCCAGGGTTTCTGGCAGCATTAACGCGGTTTGTAGCGACCAAGCCCCACCAAAACACCAGCCTATTGTACCGACTTTCGGGGCGCTCTGCTCGTTGACGAGGTAATCGTAGGCTTGCTGGAGGTTGTTGCGGGCAGGTGCGGGGTTGTCCATCACGGACTGCATCAATTGACGGGCGTTTTCGGGGGTTTCGGCGGTTTGATTGTTGTATAAGTCTACGGCAAGGACGGTATAGCCTTCTCCGGCGATTTTACGCGCCATTGCTTCGATGTTCTCGTTCAGTCCCCACCATTCATGTATCGCGATAACGGCGGGTAGGGGTTCTTCGGCGTTGTCCGGTTGTGCGAGATATCCTGTCACAGTTTCACCGTTTACTGTGGCATATTCTACCGCAGTACCGATAACAGGAACGCTGGGTTCGCTACTGGCAATCTCAGAAGCGACGGGTTTATCATTTTGGTGTTCAATGGCGGTGCGATCGCTGATGCTGGCTTCTGGGTTAGCCGTCGCACAAGCGATACATAGAAATAGAGTGGCGATCGCGATCGCGCAATTGCGCCAGTTTAAGAGTTGTTGGATTGTCTTCATTTTAAGATAACAGGAAATTAGAATTTTATTGTAGCGAAAATTACATCTTTGCCGAGATAATCGATCAATTTTTTTATGTTTATGAAGGCAGATAATACTGGCTTTTTGAGGTTACGGACAAGGCAATGTCCCTAAGTTACCATTAGCAAAAAGAGGATTCATGGGAATGTTGTTCGGGTTAAATGTTCCTGTATTGTTGGTTGCAATATTGGCGATCTCGACAATTTGAAATTGTCCTCCACCACCACTTATGAGGTTAAAGCCATTTCCGGTAATTCCTGTCGCGGTATTCCCCGCTAAAACTAAACATAAATTGTTATTACTAATATGTTGTATCTCTAAGCCATCTTGGGCAGAATTAGACAGAGTATTGTTGATCATTTGTAAGCTTAAGATTGCGTCATTTTCGATAATATCGAATTGAATACTGTCTTCTCCGGTATTCGCGATCGCGTTTCTAGCAATCGTAACTTTAGCATTAACAAAGTTTTCGATATCGTCGAAATAAATACCTTGATCTCCCGTTGTATCAATTTTATTATTTTCGATGGTAATCGTTGGAGTGGCATTGACTTCGATGAGATCGAATGCGATCGCGCGACTGCCAACTCGTTCGATTGTATTACCCGAAATGGTAATATTAACTTGAGTATCATCTTGAATATCGTTGAAATAGATTCCTTCTTGATTTGCACCTGTATCGCGGATGGTATTCCCAGAAACAGTGATATTCGCGATCGCATTGTCGTCAATAAAATCTATTTGGATTCCTTCTTGTCCTGTTGTTTCAATCAGATTACTGTCAATTGTTATATTCGCTCTGGCGTTGTTTTGGATATCATTGAAATAAATACCTTCGTCGCCAATATTCGCGATACGATTATTATTGATATTAACTGTAGCTTGGGCATTTGTTTGCATTTCATCAATCGAAATACCCCGTCCGTTAGCGCCAGTTTGACTAATTTGATTATTATTGATGGTTAGAGTTGCAAGATTATCGAGAATCCCGATATTAATACCGTTATTGGTGATATTACTAATTTCATTATTAGCGATCGCGGCTGTTCCGGCAATTGTTTGAATATCAATACCGTTATTACTATTAGCCATGCGGTTATTGTTAATCGCGATCGCATCATTCAAGTTTTGCACTGCAATCCCATTATTGCTTGCTTCAATTTGGTTTCTCTTGATAGAAAATTCTGCATTAATATTTTGTAAGTTTATGCCATTAGTAACGTTATTAATTTGGTTACTCTCAATCGCGATCGCCCCCGTACTGTCTTGTATATTAATACCATTATTACCATTAACAATTTGGTTGTTGATAATCCCTAAATTACCAACATTATTAGCAATAATGCCATCATTGCCATTGGCATCGATTATAAACCCTGAAAACGTTGTATTATCAGTCAAACTTGCCCCCGCGATTCCAACACCGCGAATCTGACTTCCAGGTGTTGCTGTGAGGTTAACACTTCCCGTAACTTGAGAAACTTGAACGCCATAATTCGCAGGTTGGCGAATATTTAAGGTTGTATTACTCAAATCAAACTTGCCACGAATTTGATTGAGCGTCAGCCCATTACTGGCAGAATTAAAACTATTAAGTTGACTACCCACAATTACGACATTTTCAATATTATTTGCAATCAACGCAGGTACGGTATTACCCGTGATTTGATTATTACGAAGCTGAATTAAATTTGTTGTATTATTGAGTTGTATCCCGGCGACTTGATTGCTGTTGATAATATTATGGCGAACTTCAGCATTTCCTACATTTTCAATCACAACACCAGGGTTATTTTGCCCGGTTATGGTAAAACCCGATAAAACCGTATTATTTCCCATCTTGACTGTATTGTTAATCGTAGGAAAAATATTATTTCCCGATCCGGGTAGCTGTAGTTGTCCTAACTCCACTGTATTAATAAACTGTTGAGGGCCAGTTGATAAAATTTGGACAAAATCAGGAATAGTAAATCCCGATAAGCCCGGATTTGTCCCCGTTTGAACATAAATGATTTCGTTGCGATCGCCCTGAGTTGAATTAGTCGCCGTCACGATAGAATTAAAGGGAGATTCTAGCGTCCCATTGCCATTATTTCCACCGGGAGTAACATGAAAAAAGCGCCAGGGCTGTTGGGTAATAGGATTAGTTAGAAAAATGGGTTGAGTCGTGTCTAAAATCTCGGATTCAAGCTGCGTTTCAAGGGTAATCCGATCTTGACGAAAAATCGGTTGAGCGAGTTTTTGTAGTAAAGATGTTTCGGGTTGATCTTTGCGATCTCCTCCCCAACTCATCCCGATACTAAAAATTAGATTTGTGCCAAACTTACCATCAGATTGTAGAGTCAAGCTGGCATTAAAGTTATGATTATATTGCATCAGCAAGCGCGATCGCACACCGCCAAAACTTTCGGTTCCCTCTCCCCCATAAAAATACATTCCCACATAGCCCCACAAATCTACCTCAGACCATTGTAAAAAGGACTTTCCGACTTCAAAATCAAATCCCGTTAAAGCGGCTTCAAAGAGGCGATTTTGTTGAATAATGTCTCGTCGATCGATAGCTAAAAATTGATTTTGAAAGCGAGGTTGACTAAAAGTTGTTTGCAGGGGAATTAATTGGGTAGCGACTAAAGGACGACGATTACCAATCGGAAAATAACCATTAAGTCGCATTTCCCAAGTAGGGCTTAACCATTCTAAACCGCCACCGATTTGCTGAAAGTTATCATTACCTGTATTGTGAAAATCATAACTTAAATAAGTACCGAAAATACTATTATTATCTGGTAAAGCTTGACGATAACCGATTAAAATATTACTACTAAAATCACCGTTGTCTGTATCAAAATTAAAACGAGTTTCTGTAAAACCTAAATCCGTTGTGGCTGTTGTCGAAAAGGGAAACCAACCGTAAATACTGCCATAACTGCTGCGGTTATTTAAACCCGATCCTGTCGTAAACTGCCCCCCAAACCGAGGCGTAATCGTTTCTGGCTGCCACCCCACCTCAGTAAGCGTTTGGCTACTCCCGGCAGGTTGACATATTAAAATGAGACCAAGGGAAAGAAAGAGTAACCGCGTCCTGATGAAAGCCAAACCCATAATCTGTTGAATGGTCATAATCAAGTAGATGCAAATCTGGAAAGTAACTCAATACAATTATCAAACAAAAGAGAGTTGACCTGAGTTTAATAAAAACTAAAATTTGTAAAAGGTGAGGAAGACTACAACTTAAAAGACTCGCGATCGCATACCATGTCTCTATTCGTGCGAAATCCTGCTTTAGGGAAAAAGTCAGGAAAACTGGCGATCGCCAAAGAAAAACTCAACAGAAGTCACCGAAGCCTGTATCCTAGTAAAATACGATCCGTCTTGGGCGATCGCTTTCTTCCCCTTTAAGAACGTTGAAAAAAGGAAATTTTTGTGGCACAGGTGTCATTCTGGCGAAAGCAACTTCTTCTTCTCTTAACGGCCAAACCCCCTAAACCGGGTTTTCGTCATGGCTCACGTCCGAAACGTTGGAGTCGTGGTGGTTTGTGGTGTTTACTGGGTCTAATCCTCCTCGGATTTTGGAATTGGCAGCTTTTTGTGGCTACCGTTGCGGGAATCGCCATTATGACAGGGGTTTACGGTCTGCAAAACACCAATTTGCACAAATATCGCTCGCAACTCCAAAACTGGCTCAAAAGCCCCCATCGTCCCTTTACCATTGCGGTGAGTAGTGGCGGATTTGCGGCCTTTTTAACCTACCTCGCAGCAACCCTATGGTCTCACAGTGAAAATCACTGGTTGGCTACAGGCGCAATTTTACAGGGCTTTGCCACCTTATTAACCCTCGGACTCTTGGGGTGGCAAATTCTGGCTCGTCAGTCCCACAACGACGAAAATTTGTATAATCTTTACTTAGGCGATTTAGCCGACCCAGATTCGTTAAAACGCTTAATCGCCATTCGTCAGTTAACTCGACTTGCTGCGAAACACCGAGTTAACCCAGGCTTACGGAGCCAAATCAAAGAGTATTTTAGTGTAATGTTAACCCAAGAAAGCAACGCGATCGCCAGAGATGCTTTACTCGACAGCTTACACCACCTCGGCGGCACACCCCAAGCTAACTCCAACCCGAAGCCCTTGCAAATGCCCCTCCACCTCAAAAAGTCTCCTAGTCAGATTCAAGCCTAAATTTCAAAGTTCTCGCAATCGAAAGTGTGTCATAAATCAGGGTTTTAGCTTTGGGGTCAAATGCTTTGATTTCAGACAAGTTGAGGACGATTGAAGATATCGAGTAATAAATTCACTAGGGGAATATATTGTTGGGTTAAATCGTTTTCTTTAATAAAAACGTTGCGCTTGAAATAAAAATGTAAGTCATTGTTGCGGCGATAATTGGCAAGAGTTTTTAAGCCCGCTTCGATTAATTTGAGTTCTGCCAGGGAAATAATATCTTTTTGCCGCAGTTTTTTAAAGTATTTTTTATACAGTTGACCGACAGTTCCGGTGTGAATTTGCGAGATATAAATAATTTCTTTAGCTTCTAATACCCTTTTGAGCCAATCGTTTTCACGAACGATGACTTTACTGCCTTGCTCAAATTCTTTGTCATCTTTTTTAGAAAAAATATCAATCTGATGCTGAATTAAAACCGCTTTGGCTAAGATTTCGATACCCAGAGAAATATTAATCCAAAATAAACGAAAGGGATACTTTTCCGTTTCTAAATCGGCTTCGGCTTTCTCGTAAAAGTCGTGAGTCAGGGTAAGCTGATGATCGGTATCGAACTCTAAATAATCGTTACCGATCATTAAATATTTGGCATAATCGAGATTAGCTTCAGCAATATCTGAAAAATCAAAGAAGATCATTCCTGGGCAAGTTTTTCAGAGGTTAAATTGAGAAACCCAGTCCTAGGAAAAAACTGGGTTTCTAGGGATGACAACTCTTAACTAGATGCTTCGGTGGGGGCGGGTTGCCAGGGTAATTGCTTATATTTAAGGTACGATCCTAACATGACGAGGAGCGCGATCGCGATCGCACCCAAAGCCAGATAACTGGGAACCCAATACACCGCTTCAAGATGATTAATTTCACCGGGTTTGAGTTGCCAAATCAGTTGATTTCCCGCTTTTTTCGCGGGGGGATAAACGCCGCGAGGCATATTCGCAATAATACTGCGGGCCCCCCAAGGAGTTGTGAGACGAAACTCAAGATTGACAAGGGCTTCTGGACTGAGAATCAGGGTTTCTTGATTCGCGAGAACGCCTAAACCGCGTAAATCAATGTTAAGGTTGAGGCGATCGCGATCGGCCAATAAAAAGTTACGCTGTTTTAAAGTCATCGTCGAGGACAAATTGGCCAAACCGGGGTCATTAACGGGGGTATTGGTGGGTTGCGCGGTGTTAAAAAATTGATTGAATTTTTCCGCCATTTCTGCCCCATTGCCAAAGGGAATCGTCACCACAATTTCCCGGTCTGAGAGACGTTTGGTTTTGCCTTGCAGGGTCTTGGCGCGGTTTTCAAAAGTTTTGAGCCAGTTTTGCGCTTCAACGGGACTCAAGCTCGTAATTTGTTCTCCTAGGGTAATATGCTGCGTGATTTTACCCTTAAACTGTCGCTGCACATCTACCCCCACTTCATAACGCACGCAACCGGACAGCAACAGCGTCGTAACCAAAACCACCCCTAACAAAATTGTCCGCAGGGAAGAAAATCGCAAACTCATAGCTCAATTTATATGTGGCAACAACTTCTCTATAGTAATTTACTGGGTGCTGGGGAATTGCAAATTATGAGTTATGAATTATGAATTGCGGTAGGGGTGAGGTTTCGCGCGTACAGTCTCAACCCAAGGAAAATTACGATTTGATGCCGTTATCGTACCAGAAAAATATTACAAAATATTAATGTACTATTGGGCAGGGAAACCCAGCCCCTACGGATAATTTCTGAATAGCAGAGTAGGCCCTTGTAGAACGAAGTGAAACCCAACAACAAACAACCAATAACTAATAACGAGTAAACATAACCCTTAGAGACTCTCGGTGAAACTTAATTTTACTTTTTGAGGCTGAAACCCTAGTATAGTCTGGCGTTGAGCCTTTTTATAGAGTCTACCCTCTAGCAAGAAGTTTCTGACCCCCTTTGGAGGGGCTTGCATCCCACCTCCCCCCCGATTGCCGAGGAGCCGATTGCCGATTGCCCCTTAGAGGCTGTTAACAAATTCAGCCGTTGCAGCCACAAAAGTTTCTGGGGCTTCATAAGGCATCACATTACGCCCTGGAATGAGTTTACCCTCCCCTTGGGGTAAATGCTCTAAATAAGCCTTGAGGCGTTCCTGGGGCGTTTCTGCGGCTCCCTGGCGGCCAATACTGGATGCACCTTCCCCAAATAACATTAAAGCAGGTTGTTCGATCTGCGCGATCGCGTCCCCGTAATCTTTGCGCCAAAATCCTGCTAAAAACGAGAATACCGCATAACGAGTTTTCATATCGGCTGACCCAAATTTCAGCATTTCTAGCCATTCTTCATCTACCGCTTCTTCTGTGGCAAAAAGTTGACGAATGGAGAAAGATTCGAGAAATTGACGACGACGAGCATAGCGATAAAAAGCACTACCCAAAGGAGTATCAAACAGCAAATTCCACAGTAATTTCTGTTGAGTGGATGGGGCTTCTTTAGTAATTAATCCCCAAGCGGGTGGCCCGGATGCGACAATCGCTTTAACGGAATCTGAGGCAACTTTAACCAACTCTACCGCGACCGGAAAAAGTGCGCCTTGTACCACCACAATAACAGGTTTTTTAATAACTGTTGTCACAAACTTTTCGAGTTGTGCAGCCCAATCTTCTGAGTAATACGCGAGGTGGGGTGCGTCGCTTTCTCCACAGCCAAGTAAGTCAGTATTATAAATCGGTAAGGTTTGTCCTGTCGCGTACCATTGCTGACAAAATCTTTCCCAAAATTGTCGAGATAAACCCACCCCAATCGGATGAATTAACAGTAAGGGCGTTTGGCTTGATTCGGCGTTATAAACATCATAAACGCATTCATGGCTTTTAAACGTATAAGAATTAGTTTGCGGTTCAAGATTATCAATAACACGGGTCGTTTCTGCGGTGGGATTGGAAGAATCTGAATTCATTTCTGACATAATATTTTCTGGGTGGGAATTGGGTACTGAAGTTGCTATAGCGGGTGTTTCTATTTCTGAATTAGATTGATTTTTTAAGGGCATTTCTCTTTCTTTTTCTGGGGATTCTGCTTTAGTTTCTAACGCTGACTTTGATTCGTGAGTTTTAACAGTATCGGAATTGTTGGGGTTGGGCGCGATCGCGCGGTCTTGGGGTGGTAAAATAACTTCAGACTCGGTATTTTGTGCTTCAGAAGTCGTTAGATTACGGTTACTTTCGGGTAGATGGGAAGGACGAGACAAAGCGTTAGAAGTCAGACGGAATCGCCCTCGCTGTCTTTGACGTTTTCGGGAACGACGAGAGTTTTGCTTGAGACGGTTTCTCTTTTTCATCGTACAATAAGCATTTTCTAGACAGCATCAATACCAGAGCGAGATTTGGAAGATTATCTTCAAGTTTTGCATAAAGGCAAAGCTTTCTTTGGGCATACTTTAGATTATATAGTAGTTACAAATTAAATGTGAACCCTAAAACCTCGTTCCTAGGTTATACCTGGAAACGAAAAAACAAAGCTCTGCCTTGATCATAGCAATTTTATATTATTAAGAAAAACTTAGATTTGAGTTTACGTTCAAAATGTAAATACTATATCAAGGATAGTAATATAAAATTCGTTTAATTAGTGAAGCTTTAGAACCTCAATTTCTAGCAGAAAATTTAACTTTACCGTGTAAGTAGGTAAGAAACCTGGATATTCAAATAGTGGTTATTTTTTCGGATTTGATATTATGTTCAATAAAAAATTACCGACTCTCCAATTAATAACAATTAATCTTTCCTTATTCCCCCTTACGTTGAAGGAAAATGAGGGGAGTGGAGAGCGGTTTGGGGTGAGGAAAATTAATAGGAATAACGATATATCGCTTTTTAAGCGGCTTTACCATAACCTAAAACATCAATTTAGGATGCTTTAATTGATACCCCGCATCTTTTATTTTCTGATTGGAAACCTTGGCTTGACTCGAACGCTGACTCGGTTGCGACGCATCCCAAGTAATCGGAGGTAAATTATGCTTTGCAAACAGCTTGTCTGTGAGTTCTGCGCGAGTACAACGGTCATCGTCTGCGAGATTATAAATCCCGTCTAAACCCTGATTAATCGCAAAGTCAATCGCCCCGACAATATCCTCTAAATGTATCCAATTACTCGGCTCATTGCCACTACCAGGGCGAGTTTGTCCCGCAGCCCGACCGTAGATTTTAATCAACTCTCGATTCGGCCCGTAAATGCCCCCCAAACGCAGAATACAAACGTTTAAATTAGTATTAGCAGCATTGATTAAAACCTGTTCGGTTTCGGCTAGAATTTCGCTTTTGGAATTGTTCGGTTTAACCGGGGTACTTTCATCGACCCATTCACCGTTATGATTGCCATAAACCGAGTAACTTCCGGTATAAACTAATTGCTTGATATTGGGAAATTCCGGTAAGACAGAAGCTAAGGTTTTCGCGGTGTGTAGATAAGCTGATTCGTAGGCTTCGGCGCTTTTTGGGGCTACAGCTAAAACTACAGCATCTTGGTCTTCTAAAACCGCTCGTAGGGCTTCCGGGTCGTCCCCTTTGAGAATAAAAACATATTTCGCGATCGCGTTCAAGTCCGCCACTTTATCCGGGGTAGTTGTGGTTGCAGTGACCGTAGTTTCTGGATTATTTGTCCAGAGTTGGGCCACGGCTTTTCCCACATAACCACAGCCAATAATTGCTATTTTCATTTTTTCAATTCTCGCTCAATCGCACTCACCAATTCAGGAGATTCTGGTGCAACGCCACTTTTAAAACGTTCGACCACTTCACCCTTTTTATTAATCAAAAACTTCTCAAAATTCCAACCCACATCGGCTTTATTATCCGTCGCTTGGGTCAATCGTTCGTATAAAGGATGTTGTTGCGAACCCACCGCATGAACTTTATCAAACAACTCAAAAGTTACGCCATATTTGGTTTGACAAAACTTCAGAATTTCGGGATTGCTTTTCGGCTCTTGTGCGCCATAATCATTACAGGGAAACCCTAAAATCCGTAAACCCTGGTCTTGATATTTCTGGTTCAATGCTTCTAGTCCTTTGTATTGCGACGTAAAGCCACAATAAGAAGCCACATTGACAATCAAGACAACATTGCCTAAATAATCTTTGAGGTCTTTTTCTTTACCCTCAATGGTCGCAACTGTAAAATCGGTAATGGTTTGAGACATGATTAATTATTTCAACTTACTAAATTAACGTTCTATCGCTCAGAATACGCCTTCATCGGCTCTTTGATAAAGCGGATATAGAAATGTTTGAATGTCGATTTCAACACGCGGGGTAAGCCAAAATCAATGGGAATTAACGCCGCAGGTAACTTCCAATCGGTCACCCGCAAATCCACGGGTTTTGCTAAAGGAAACTCAATATCAGCTAATTTCGGGCAAACTCCCAAGCGCTGAGAAGCTGCTACAGTAGGAATAATCGCAGGATCGACTTGTAACACTTCCACTAAGGCGCGGTCGAGGGCGAAAACGTCTCCAGACGCACCCAGAAGCCCCAGGAAGCGCGGCTCACCCCCACTTGGCCCGTTTCCTTCGTGGCCGATAATCCCGTCGATAATGGTCAAATTTGGGCGAATGGCGCGGGCAGTTTCTACCAGCATTTCCCCAAAGCGGTTAACATCTTTTCCGGCTTCCATGTGCCACCAAGCCTTCATTTTACCGGGGACGCAGCCAAAGAGATTTTTGACTCCCAAGGTCATCGTTAACTGGACGTGGGACTTCACTTTCGGGAGGTTAATCACCACATCCGCGGCCAGGGCTTCTTTCGACAAGCGTAAATGATTAAATTTCTCGTTATCGGTTGCGTAACGCTGGCCGTGAAATTCTACCACCTCGATTCCCAACGCCTCCATCATCGGGAGATAGCCGTTATTGCTGGCTACACCCCTGGCTGTCCCAAATGCAGGACTATCCCCAAAAAAGGGCTTTCCCCCCGCTTCTCGTACCATTTCAGCTACACACTGCACGATTTCGGGACGGGTAATACATTCGCGGCCTGGTTTACTGCCCGTGAGTAGGTTAGGCTTGAGTAAGACGCGATCGCCCTCTTTCACAAACGCTTCGATTCCCCCCAAAGGTGCAAGCAAAGTCGTCATCGATTCTCGCAGTCGCAGCAATTCGTAAGAATCGGCGGCTAATAAGCTTACCGTTGCCATTACAGTCGATACTCCTGAGATTACTTTAGCTGCAATTGTATCGAATTGTTGTGGGTATTGAAGGGGAACGTTGGTTCGAGGGGTTATTGGTTATTGGTTATTAGGACTACCGTTGTACATTGTAAATTGTGCATTGTACATTAGGACTACCGTTGTACATTGTAAATTGTGCATTGTACATTGTACTAAAAAGGCTAAACTCTATAGCTAGAAAGAATTTCAGCCCAAACAAGTATAGCAGTAAGCCTGACAGTTAGGACGTTTTGATTTGCCAGTCTGCCCTCACCCCAACCCCTCTCCCACGGGAGAGGGGCTTGTTTTCTAAGAATGGATGTGGTGTCTTAAATGTTTTGGCAGTTGCTGTGAAATTAAGTTTCAAAGAAAAGTCTACACCGAGAAACCGGATTTCTACATTCAATTTGATTTCGACCAGAAACCCGATTTCTGAGGCTACAACTCTATTCTGGTAACTTATACTGACTCACAATCCGCTTGGCAAATTCAGGGACGTGGGCTTCTAGCTTCTCGGGATAGTTGCGTTTGACGTAGAGGTAGTTGCGAGTGAAGTGAGAATCAATGGAAAATCGTGCATATTCTAACCCTTTAGGGCCAATGCGCTCAATCGCAACACCCATCAACTTTGCTGCCCACATGGGCAATGTTACCCCTTTATCATAAGCGGGAATGCTTTGTTGGACGGCTTGTTTGCGATCGCCCTTCGTCGAAACTGGCTGAGTCTCTAGTTGATCTTGAATCAACTCTAACATCTCGCGGCCCGTATCATTGCGTACCAGAATCCATTGCCAGCCAAAAGGCGCACCCATATAGCCTACAACAAGATCGGCCAAAGAGTTGACATAATCAAAACAACTCATACAAGACGGTGCAAATACATCCTTGAGTTTATTTGTTTTCAGTCCAAAAAACGGCACTTTCTCAATTGAGCCGTCTTCATGCTTGAAATGTACCCGAAAATCTTGCATAAACTCGTAATGAACTACCGTATCCGGCGACTTACTTGTGGTTTCGAGGAATTTCTGCAACCCCTCCCGCGTCACATTATCCACACAAGGAGTCCCCAAAACATACAGCTTCTCCAAGCCTAAATCATCTTGTACCGCTCGCAATGCTTGGATTTGACAACCCACCCCAATCACCAACAATCGCTTCATTCCCGACTGCTCGATTTGCTCTAATACTGATAAATTAGGGGAAAGCGTCGGTTTATTGACCTTTGCCGCTAAAACTTCTTCAGGAGTCCGCGCAATCACAGGCATCGGTTGAAAACGGTCTTCTGGGGTATTCTGGACGCATACGACCCCTTCTACTATCCCCTGAGTCAACATCTCACAGGCAATGGTACTGACAATTCCCGTCCATTGTGCGCCTTCGATGGGTTGTTTTTTCTTGGCGGCCATCATTTCTTGATGCACGCCGAAGTATAATTCGTTATCGTCATCTA
Organism: filamentous cyanobacterium ESFC-1; assembly: GCA_000380225.1. Lineage (GTDB taxonomy): Bacteria > Cyanobacteriota > Cyanobacteriia > Cyanobacteriales > Spirulinaceae > Jaaginema. Next base: position 3,963,393 of record KB904821.1, on the reverse strand, counting down.
AATTGCGGGCGCGATCGTGAGCTTGGGCTTCTAATTCCGCCACTTGCTGATTGAGAAAGGCACAAGCTTCTTTGACGTAGTGAACATAGTAAGTGTCGCACAGCCCGCACTCGCTACACAATTCCTTAGCAGGACGACGACTACCGGGTTTGAGGGCTTTGGCTTTGGCGTGTTTTTTATCTGGGACTACCGAGGTCATAGCAGGGATTAAGTTATAGCGCTTTTAGTATCTTTGGATAGGGTAAAACAGGTTACAGTCCCTTGGCGCGTTTTGTAACGGAATGTAACGTAAGTGGGAACGAGTAGATTTGTCAGTAACCTTACGGAAAACAGACTGCAATATTTTAGGAATCAATTGATGTGATTCTGTGGTTTTACTGATGGATATTAATTAATAGCAAAAAAAATAAGTGTTTTTTACAGTATTTTGAAATGAATAATGGTGAAGATTTACTTGTAAGCACTATATAAATAATTATCAAAAGAATAAAGAAGGGACTGTTTAATGCATAAAGCAAATAAGCAAAGACTCAAAATATATTACTAATTGTAAAATCTGAGAACCCTTATTTTACAAGGGTTCCAGCAAAAGTGAAGACAGGGAAGATTCTGTTTAAATGCTGACGCAGCCAGTCTACACGCCCAATTCTTCTTAGAGCAACATATCAGTTCCTCAATCTCGCTCTACCTAACATAAAAGTGCTATGTTAAATTTAATTAAGACCTAATCTCAAACTGTAAGCAAATACCTAGTCTCACATGAAAATCGTAAAAAGTTGTTTGTTAAGTATTTTCTTGGTACTTTTGTTAACTTTATCAGGTTGCGGTGTGAGTACCGATTTTAATCCTCATATTAGTGTAAATGTTCAGCCTTCACTAACCGGATTTTTTGGGGGATGGGAAAGCCGATTTACACAATCCTGTCCTAAAACATTGAAATGGAGGGCAGGGAGTAATTTTAAAGGCACTATTCTGAGTGGGGAAGATTTGAGTAATACTAATTTCAGAGGTGCTGATTTTAGTGATGCAAATCTCAATGGAGTTAGCTTTCAGTGTTCAGATTTATCCGGAGCTAAGTTTAACAATGCTAATTTGACTGGAGCGAACTTTAAATCTGCTAACACTAGAGGAGCAGATTTTTCTCAAGCAAATTTGACAGGTGTTCAGTATTAAATTGATCGTTCAATATCGATCGAGGAGTAACTATGTTTGATAATATTCGACGTTCATTGTCTGTTTTTTTGAGTGTTACTTTGTTGTTTGTTTCTACAGTAATCTGCTTCCCACAACATGCTCTAGCTGTTGAAATTGAGTGCGGAAAATGGAGTAAAGCACGCCGAGGAGAAACTGCTGTAGTTGTTGGGGCTGGTGTTGCTGGTGCAGCAGCAGGAGGTGCTGCGGGAGTTGCTACGATTGCTACGGCTGGTACAGTAGGGGGTTTAAGTGCGGCGGGGGTAACTTCAGGCTTGGCTGCGGTAGGTAGTGTTGTTGGAGGGGGGATGATTGCAGGAGTAGCTGCAACTGCTGCATTTCCCGCAGTTGCAGCCGCAGGAGTAGGTTATGGGATTTATTCACTCTGGGAAAAAACTCACAAACGCTACAAACCCGGTGCAGAATTGCCTAACTCTAAACTAGATTCAACAGACATTAGTAGTCAAAACTTATGTGAAGCTGATTTGAGTGGTTCTTCGATGAGACAAGCTAATGTAACTGCGACTGATTTACGCTTTGCTAATTTACAAGGAGTGGATTTGAGCGAAGCTAATCTAGTGGGTTCAAATTTAGCTGGAGCTAATCTAAAAAAAGCTATTCTCGTAGGAGCGGATTTACGAGGAGTTATTCTCGAAGATGCCGACTTGACAGGAGCCGATTTTACTAATGCCGCATTACAAGGAGCCGATTTTACGAATGCAAACCTTCGAGGTACTATCTGGGAAAATTCTGATTTACGAGGTGCAATCGGCCTTAATTTGAATTAATCATCACGGCTCAAAGCACTCAATTGTACGAAGCCCAGGTTATTAAAAACCTGGGTTGTTGGGTTATTTTATAAGCTCAAAATATGAATCCTGTTTTTTACAAAGAGACTTTTGAGCTTTGTCGTTGAGGGTTACAGTCAGCCAGATTGGCCGTCCCGTTGCTAAAGAAGTGGCAACATACCAGGAAAACACAGGAAAAGACCCCCCAAAAAAGTACCTTGGGGGGTTATGATAATTGAGTTGCTGTTAAGCCCAGCAATTCTGCTAAAGTTGCTACACCTTAGTTACTTGCCATAACCGCAGTACTGACTTTAGCTTTAGCGGTACTGGGGGGCGTAACTAGGCGTAAACTGGGAAAAAGAAAATGGTTTTCTTCTACATATTGTGCGCCAAATAAACCTTTCTCGGCCCAAAAGTAACGATCTGTGGTATGCTCATTACGCTTAACAACGAGTAAAGCGGGGGGAACAATACCCTGAGCTGCAATATACTTACGAGCGGCAGTGACGGGTTTATCTTCGCCACTTTCCAGGTTAAACTGGGGTACTAACTCTAAAATCTTACGTCCTTCTTGGCGGCGACGACTTTTACGCTTGCGTTTCCTGGCCAATCTGCTTACCTCCTATTTCGGCTACTGTTTGTAATATTAGTTACAAAAGCCGTGGCTAGTATATCCGGTCTAAATAAAAATATCAAGCGGTTGACGAAAAAAGCAAAGACCCGGTAAAAAGGGCTTAAAGCTCTTTGGGGTATGGTGTGTAGCGCTTGAAAAGTGAATAAGGGCGATCGCGAATCCTTAACAAAAAGTAAAATAAGGACAATATCTGTTTACCTTCGGCAGTTTTGCACCAAAGCAGACACAATGTAAAGTAGGTACGCTCATGTTTGCTTGTTCATGTCTGAAACCCAGTCCATGTCTGTTCCCGCCAGTGCTGAATTGATTGCTTTGTGTCAATCCCAAGTTACGTTGTTAACCCAAGGCTTGGAAATGGCTTGGTGTGCGGTCTATCTAACCGAGGAATGGGCCGAAGACTTGCCCAATCTCTTGCCGATTGTGGTGTATCCTGAAAGCGGCTTGCGATCGCCCATTCCCATTACCAACCCCCAACGCTTGCTGGCTGCGGCTTTACCCGAAACCGAGCCAGCAAGCGTTGATGCTGATGCTAATATCTGGGGAGAAGGTCATCAAGTGGTACTCCCGATCGCGAATGATGATGCCGTCATGGGAGTTTTAGTCGCGGGTCGTCAGCAGCGACAATGGAACGAGCAAGAATTTGCCCAAATCGAGCAAGTGGCGCAAACCCTAGCCATTGCTTGTCAACTGGATCGCCGTCCGGCTTGGTATCAACGGCAACTGCAAGAACAACTCAACACCCAACAACGCTATCGCGATCGCTTTGATACCCTGTTGCATCAATTCCGCAACCCCATGACCGCCATTCGCACGTTTAGTAAGTTGTTGCTAAAGCGGTTATTACCCGAAGACCGCAACTACCAAATATCAGAAAGTATAATCCGAGAAAGCGATCGCCTGCAAAGTCTGTTGCAACAATTCGACGAATCCCTCGACGCGATGACCGTCGAAACCAAAGCCCTACCCCAAAATGCAACCCCCTTGTTGCCTCATCGTCGCGACGAAGATAGTTACAACACCTTAGCCCTGATTCCCGGTAAAACCCTCAACCTGCAAACCCTGGCTTTACCGGAAATTTTAGCGCCGTTGATGGCCTCGGCAGACGCGATCGCGACTGAGCGAGATTTGCACTTTCAAGCTCATATTCCCGCCGATTTGCCCCCTGTTACCGCCGACGCGATCGCCCTACAAGAAATCCTCAGCAACCTGATCGACAACGCCCTTAAATACACTCCAAGGGGCGGTCGTGTGATGTTACGGGCAGGACTGACGCGATCGCAACAACTCGGTATTGCCATTATCGACACCGGCCCCGGTATTCCCCCCGCCGACCAAGACCATATCTTCGAGCGCCATTATCGCGGCGTACAAGCCCAAGGAGACATTGCTGGAACCGGATTAGGCTTGGCCATTGCCAAAGACCTGATCGAACAAATGCAAGGCGAAATCGAATTAATTAGCCCCACCGTCACCAGTGGGGCTAATACCGAAATAAACCAGGGAACAACCTTTATTATTTGGTTACCAATTGCTCAAGAAATCACACCACAACCCGCCACAAATCCTTAGCGGACACTCACTACTAAATCGTTATCCAGAGTGAGATTCAAATCTGTATCCGGGTTAACCACCAAGACATCAACGCTGTTCAAACCGAGGAAACGTTGAATTAAGCTGGCTAACGCGCCACTACCCGTCCCGATCAGGACTTCTCCGGCAGTGACATCGCGATCGCCCGTGACTGCTGAAATTGCCGCCGCCGCCGCCGAACCAATGGCTGCATTTTTAATCAAGTCGGTCACAGAACTGCTACTGCGGATGGTTTCAGTGCTGGTAATGGTTTCAGAAGTCGCATCGAAGGCTTTGCGATTGCCATCAGGGAAAACCAACTGCTGGGCCACAAACTGAGTCCCACCATTACTCGGACGCAATTCGCCAATCACCCGACTATTACGGGGAATCAACAACTCGCCTTCTGTGGTGGTAACATTCGTTGCCACTGTCAACGCCACAGGCAAAGTTTCATCATCCATCAACAAGATTTTGTCTTGTTCGTAGCGTACTGGAATGGTTGTACCCGCAGGGATGCGGAATTCAGTTGCCACTTGATTCGGGGGAACCACATAAGCCGACGCGATCGCGGAGGCTTGACCTTGAGCTACCAAACCTTGGTAAATAAAGGCCGCAACTTCAGCGCGAGTGGCGTTGCGAGTCGGGTTGAGATTTTGCAATACCGGGTAGTTTACCACCATGCTATTCTCGGTCGCTGCGGCAATAGAAGGCCGCGCATAGTTAGAAATGCGGTTGTCGTCGCTGTAGTAATCGAGGACTTGATTCACCGACTGATTGGCGCTGTAGTCCAGACCATTAGCCAAAGACACTAAAACTTGTTCGCGGGGAATGTTTTGTTCGGGACGGAAGATATTACCCGGATAACCAGATAAGAAACCCGTCCGATAAGAGTTATCAATCGATCTGCGGGCCCAGTGATTGCTTGGTACATCGATAAAATTCACCGAGTTGCGAATCGTACTTTTATTAAACGCCCCTTGCACCATCGAGGAGAATTGAGCGCGAGTCACGGGGGCATCTGGCTTGAAAGTACCATCGGGGAAGCCTGCAATCACGCCGCGAGCGACCAAGGCATTAATATAGTTAGAAGCCCAGTAATTGCTCGAAACATCGGAAAAACGGGTGTTTTGTGCCAAAGCTGCGCCGGGAACTAACATTTGGGCGATGGTGCTGATGCTCATGCCTGCGGTGAGGAGTAAAGCGGTAGCCGATTTTAAACGATTGATCTTTAACATAATGAGAACTGCCTCAATAAAACTTGAACTTGTGTTGTTGCTTAATTAGACCTGAGCCGGAGAAAGAAGTTCCAAATCGAAGAAAATATTTTTTTCGGGAACTTTTTTGCTCACAAATGCAGATTTATAGCCGAATCTTTGCTATAAACGATTTGCATTGTTATGAGTGATGACGGAAAGATTGAGAATAGAGTTGCCGAGGTCGGGCCAGTTTGTCGCCTGTCACATCATCAAAGGGCGCGATCGCAACTTCGTAGACATTCAATGTTCCCTGACGGCGATCGCATACTTGATGTTTCATCGTTGGGAAACCCACTACCCAAAAAAACTGATGAGGCGATTACTGATAACTTTCTTTGAAACTTAAATTTACTTTTTCAGACTGAAACCATTGCCTATTCTAGCGTTGAGCTTTTTTAAAGTCTGCTCTCTAGACCAAAGTTTCTGACTCCTTTGGAGGGGTAAAATTCAACTCCCCCCACTGCCTACTGCCCAATACCTACTGCCCCTTAGATGCTGGTGACTGAAGAAACTACCCACTACCCAAAAAACTGATAACTGATTACTGATAACTGATAACTGAAACAACCCCAGTCTCGAAGCAGATTTCGATACAATAATCAACGAACCTCAGCAATGCCGATTGGAAGCAACTATGCCCACAACCACCAGCGAAGCCGAACAAAAGCAAGCCCAAAACCCAGACGAAAACTCCCAGGAATTGCCCGATGATGTGGAGATGTCTTTGTTCGATCATCTCGATGAATTGCGACGGCGCATTTTCTATTCCTTAATTGCGGTCTTTGTCGGCGCGATCGCGTGTTTTTCCCTGGTTCGCCCCATTGTACGTTTGCTCGAAGCCCCCGCAGAGGGCGTAAAGTTCCTCCAAATCGCCCCCGGCGAGTTCTTCTTCGTTTCGATCAAAGTCGCGGGTTATAGCGGCATTTTAGTCGCCAGTCCGATGATTCTTTATCAAATTGTGCGCTTTGTTTTACCCGGCTTAACGGTGCGCGAACGTCGTTTTCTCGGGCCGATTGTTTTTGGATCGAGTATTCTATTCTTTGCAGGTTTGGCGTTTGCTTATATTGCCCTAATTCCGGCGGCTTTAAACTTCTTTATTACTTACGGGGCGGATGTCGTCGAACAAGCTTGGTCGATTGACAAGTATTTCGAGTTAGTACTGCTGTTAATGTTCTGTACGGGACTGGCGTTTCAAATCCCCATTATCCAGTTACTCTTGGGCAGTCTCGGCATTGTCTCGTCTCAGCAAATGTTATCCGGTTGGCGGTTTGTAATTTTGGGTTCGACGGTTTTAGGGGCAGTTTTGACTCCTTCGACTGACCCGATTACCCAATCTTTGTTAGCCGGGGCGGTGTTGTTGCTCTATTTTGGCGGTATTGGGGCGGTTAAGTTGACGGGACATTAGTTGTTTGTCTTTCGTCATTTGTCCTTCGTCATTTGTTGTTCTGACGTTAAAACCCCGGTTTTTCCATAAAACCAGGGTTTTGTGCAGTTATTTGGTTTTGGCTGTGGTTTCGGGGCTTGAGCTCTAAAAGCTGGCGCTACTGAGTCACAACTTCACTCTTGCTATCTTGGGCCAGAAACTTCTCTAACTCCGTCAACGCATCCGCATCTACCTTGGTTTGCATCGGACAGAACTTCGGCCCGCACATGGAGCAGAATTCAGCAGTTTTGTAGATATCTGCCGGGAGAGTTTCGTCGTGATACTCGCGAGCGCGATCTGGGTCGAGGGATAATTCAAACTGACGATTCCAGTCGAAATTATACCGCGCTTCCGAGAGTTGGTCGTCGCGATCGCGTGCGCCGGGACGATGACGAGCAATATCGGCAGCGTGAGCCGCGATTTTGTAGGCAATCAAGCCACTTCGCACATCTTCGGCATCCGGTAAGCCTAAATGCTCTTTCGGGGTGACGTAACACAGCATCGCGGTTCCATGCCAACCCGCGATCGCGGCCCCAATGGCTGAGGTAATGTGGTCGTATCCGGGGGCAATATCGGTCACCAGGGGCCCGAGAACGTAGAAGGGCGCTTCAGAACACTCCTCCATTTGTTTTTTGACGTTAAACTCAATTTGATCCATCGGAACGTGACCGGGGCCTTCTACCATCACTTGGACATCATGTTCCCAAGCGCGACGGGTGAGTTGTCCGAGGGTTTTGAGTTCAGCGAGTTGGGCTTCGTCGGTGGCATCATGGGTACAACCGGGACGCAGGGAATCCCCTAAGCTGAAGGACACATCGTATTTTTTGAAAATCTCGATAATGTCGTCAAAGTGGGTATAGAGGGGGTTTTGCTTGTGATGATGCAACATCCACCGGGCAATAATCCCACCGCCGCGAGATACAATTCCGGTGATGCGATCGCGCACGAGGGGCAGATGTTCGATTAAAATCCCCGCGTGGATCGTCATATAATCAACCCCTTGTTGGGCGTGTTTCTCGATAATATGCAAGAAATCTGCCCCGGTCAGGTTTTCGATATTACCGTGGACGCTCTCTAAGGCTTGGTAAATGGGAACTGTCCCAATGGGAACCGGAGAAGCATTAATCACTGCGGTACGGATTTGATCTAAATCTCCCCCTCCTGTGGACAAGTCCATCACCGTATCTGCACCGTATTTGACCGCGAGGTTCAGCTTATCGACTTCTTCGGCCAAATCCGAGGAGTTGGGAGATGCGCCAATATTAGCATTGACTTTACACTTCGAGGCAATCCCGATACACATGGGTTCGAGATTAGTATGGTTGATGTTGGCGGGAATAATCAAGCGACCGCGAGCGACTTCATCGCGAATCAATTCCACGGGTAAATTCTCCCGCTTCGCGACGTAGTGCATTTCTTCGGTTAACAAGCCTTGACGAGCATAGTGCATTTGAGACACGTTGCTCTGTCCGCGCCGTTTGGCAACCCATTCTGTACGCATATTTAATATTTCCTTAAGTTAGAGCTTCCCTCCGCTGGTACTAACCAGTCTCAGGTTCTCAGGGTGTTTCTCAGCTTGGCTGTTCAGGCTCAAGCACCCCTAGCTTTAGAGATGGATCGTAACATTAATTAGCAGCGAAGGGAAAGGTTTTCTTAAATACTTAATTATTTTTTTGTTATTGGTTGTTGGCTGTGGCGGTGTTTTAGTCTCCTTGAAAGCCTGTCCCTTAATTTAGCCCTCGGTCAACGCTTAAAATAAAGCTTACGCGCCAGAAGTCCCGGTTATGGTGGTTCTCAAAAGCCGATTTAAGTTTCTAAAAGAGCCAAGAATAAAGGAATCAATGGAGGTTCAGAAGCTAGGGCAAAAATGAGGGGACGCGATCCCGCAGGGATCCGCGTAGCGGCACGCATTTTCTCGCTAAAATTGCTAAAGTATTAAACTCTATAAAAATTTAATAATATTTATACTGTTTTTTGCTTTTTTATGGTAATAAATCATCATGTTACTATCTCTAACTCAAATTGAAATCCCCCCCGGACAAAAAGTATTATTGCGAGATATTTCTTGGGAAAAGTTTAATGAAATTTTGACGGACTTAGGCGAACAAAGAGGAACTCGCTTGGCTTACGCTCGCCAAACTTTAGAAATTATGTCACCTCTTTCCGAACACGAATTAGATAAGTGTTATATCACCAACTTTATAGAAAGTTTACTAGAGGAATTAGAAATTGAATTTTGTCCTATGGGTTCAACGACATTCAAAAATGAGTTGATGCAGCAAGGACTTGAACCCGACCACTGTTTTTATATTGAAAATGAAGCCGCAGTCCGAGGCAAACCGCGTTTAGATTTAGCCATCGATCCGCCCCCCGACTTGGCTTTAGAAATTGATATTACTTCTCGCAGCCACCCTGAGATTTATGCCGTTTTGGGCGTACCGGAATTATGGCAATTTGACGGGGAAATTTTAGAGATAAAAGTTTTAGAATCCGGTCAATATGTCTCGGTAGAATTTAGCCCAAACTTCCCTGATTTACCGCTTAAAACAGTTATTCCAGAATATCTCAATCGCGCTAAAACCCAGGGTCGCAATCGTACCATGAAAGCGTTTCGGGCTTGGGTACAAACGCAAATTTAAGACCATACAATTAAAATTGATGTAAATTTTTCTGAAAAGAAGATTATTTTTTTAACAAAATCAATCTATAGTAATCATGATATTATCCCTAACTCAAATTGAAATCCCCCCCGGACAAAAAGTATTATTGCGAGATATTTCTTGGGAAAAGTTCAACGAGATTTTGACGGACTTAGGCGAACAAAGAGGAACTCGCTTGGCTTACGCTCGCCAAACTTTAGAAATCATGTCACCGCTTCCCGAACACGAAGCCAATAAAGAAATAATTGGCGATTTACTCAAAGCCTTGCTAGTAGAATTGGAAATTGAATTTTATCCTCTGGGTTCAACAACATTTAAAAATGAGTTGATGCAACAAGGACTTGAACCCGACAATTGTTTTTATATACGAAATGAAGCCGCAGTTCGAGGCAAACCGCGTTTAGATTTAGCCATCGATCCGCCTCCCGATTTAGCTTTAGAAATTGATATTACGTCTCGCAGCCATCCCGATATTTATGCCACTTTGGGCGTACCAGAATTATGGCAATTTGACGGGCAAAATTTAGAAATAAAAACCTTGCAATCCGGTCAATACATTGCCGTAGAATTTAGCCCAAATTTTCCTGATTTACCCCTGAAAAAGATTATTCCCGAATATTTGAACCGTGTTAAAACCCAAGGTTACAATCGCACCCTGAAAGCATTTCGGGCTTGGGTGCAAAATCAAATTTAAACTCGAATGAGCGACTCAAAAACCCAAAAAGACAAAGTGATAAGACATCTGGCTGAAAGATTAGTCTTATTTATTTGATGAGGGCGCGATCGCCAGTTTTCCCCATTCATTCTGTAACTTTCCCCTGGGGGATACGTCTACCCTTGGCAGAAATTCAGAGTTTGACTACACTGAATGAACTTTAAATCACCGAAGAAAACGCAAAGTCAGTAAACTGTTCTAGGATAGTCCCATCAAGGGAAGGCAAGGGAGGTAAATAACGACTGTGACATTTGCTGAAATTATTGAAAAAGGTGGGGTTGCGATTTGGCCCCTATTATTTCTTTCGATTTTGTCCGGTTATGCCATTATTGACCGGATATGGTTTTGGTCGCGGGTTTTGTTGCAAGAAAGACAAGCGATTAACAGTATCCTCGAAGCCGCTTATCGCAACTGGGATGTAGCCCCAGAGGTGGCCGCAGAATATCGCAATCATCCCATTGGGCGCTTTTTCTATGCTCCCCTACAACTGGCTAATCCCGAACCGGAAGTGTTTCACCTAGCCCTCGAATCGGCAGCAGATGACGAGTTATCCTCAATGCGACGGGGAGATAAAATCTTAGAAGCGGTTATTGCCCTTGCGCCGTTGTTGGGCTTGTTGGGGACGGTTTTGGGCTTGATTAACTCCCTCGGTTCTCTTAGTATTAGCGACCTCGGTACATCCTCCACGGCTGGCGTTACCCTAGGGATTGGGGAATCGCTGATTTCTACGGCTGTGGGTTTGGTGGTCGCGATTATTAGTTTGGCCTTTTATCGCTTGTTTCAGGCGTTTATTTTCGGTCAGGTGCGGGTGTTTCGCAAAGCGGGTTCTGACCTAGAAGTATTGTATCGTCAGCGTTGGATAGATTTAGAGACTTCGACTATCACCAGCGAGACCAACACGAATCTCAACCCTACCGAACCCGTTGAAACTTAATTCATTGTTTGCCACGATTACTGATAACTGGTAACTCTCGGTGAAACTTAAATTCGCTTTTTGAGGAACCGAACCCAAGTGTATTTTAGTGTTGAGCCTTTTTTAGAGTCTGCCATCTAGGCCAAAGTTTCTGACTCACTTTCTGGGGTAAAATCCCCACTCCTCCCTTGGGCAGGGAAACCCCGCCCCTACACACCCACTGCCTACTGCCCCTTAGAAGCTGGTAACTGATAACTGAAATGACAGCAGCACGCGATCGCAAAAAGAAAGCCACCAACCCATCTCTGACTTCGCGGCCCATGCGGTTGTGGTTTGATGGGGTAACCAATCAAGAAGTCCGCATCGAGATTATTCCCCTGATTGATGTTATTTTCTGCATTTTGACCTTCTTTATTCTCGCGGCTGTGGGCTTTTCGCGCCAACAAGCCATCAGCCTGGATTTACCCAGAGCGAGTTCGGGTGCGCCGCAAATGCAGGAAATGTTAATTATTAGCTTAGACTACGCCGGCCAGGTGTATGTTGAGCAACAACCCGTCCGGGATGCACAACTGTATGAAGCGGTCGAAAGTTACTTTCTCAATCGTCCTGAAGGCTTGATGGTGCTATATGCGTCGAAGGATGTAACTTACGATCGCGTGATCCAAGTTCTAGATATTTTACGGGAAGTCGGGGGCGATCGCGTGGCTTTGGCAACCCTCCCCGAAAGTCCTAGCCAAACTCCGGCAGAACTCCCCAATACCCCCGATTTTGGCACGGGTTTTCCCGACTCAGTTCCCCCCATCCCCGGCAACGAAGACCCCCTCGATTCCTTGGGTGCGCCGCCGATTCCCGAAACTCCGGGGCTTCCCACTCAACCCGAAGCCCCCGCTTCCCCAGATGCCGCTTCTCCCTCTCCAGAAGCCCCAGAAGCCCCAGAAGCCCCAGAAGCCCCAGAAGCCCCAGAAGCTGAATCTCCTAGTCTGCCTGACGCACCGGAGAATTAATTCTTGAGGAGTTGGGAGAAAGACCAGGGCGTTTTTATGTTCCCTTCAAATTATGTTGCCTACTATTACTCCAGATAAAATCGATCTTCCCGCAGGAACAATTGTAAAGTTTCCTGGCACTATAGCTGATTACGAGGAAATTTTGCAGCGATTGGGCGATCGCTCTATTCCCCGTCTGCGTTTCCGAGATCGTCATATTTTACTGATGAGTCCCTTACCCCAACATGGCAATGAAATCGATGTAATATCTGACTTGATTAAAGTACTCTTAAGGCATCGAGAAAGAGATTGGCAAAGCTTTCATCCGATAACTTTGAGATATGGAAAACAAGCAGGATTAGAACCCGATGCTTGCTTTTACATTGAGAATTATCAAGCAATACTGGGAAAAGGCAAACTCGATATGAGTATCGATCCGCCACCAGATTTAGCCATAGAAATTGATGTTACTTCTTTTACTCGCATTGAAGATTATATTCCCCTAGCAATTCCCGAAGTCTGGATTTATAAGACTAATGAATTACGCATTTATTGTTTTATCGATAACAGCTATGTAGAAACTAATGCCAGTCTTATTTTTCCTGATTTTTCGATCAAAGAAATTGTACCGCAATCTGTCGATCGCGCTTGGCAAGTTGGTTCTTCTGTAGCTTTAAGGGAATTCAGTCAAACTCTAGATTAGACCGATACGCAAAAGTTAATTCATCATAATATCAAGTCCGAAAAAACAACTATTGTTTGAGAACCCCTGGTTTGGAGTTTTAAAATTTCCAGTTGACTGTGTAAGTGGGTGAGAAACAGGGGTTCTGAAGCTTCACAAATTAAACGGATTTGATCTAATTACTGAGCGTCGTCAGATATAACTCGCAAGCGTACTGATTGCTCTCCTGCTTCGTCGAGTTGTACCTCGATGGTGTCGCTGGTGAGGGTATCGAGACAAGTGAGGAGCGATCGCAAGTGGGGGTTACTCGCACCCGTATCCACATACAAGCGATCGGCTAAACTGCCCAAACGCTTCCAAGTGGTAAATAGTTTCCCGACGGTTTGCTCTAAATTATTGGCTTGTTTAACTAAATCTGCCGCCACATTCAGACAATCGAGCCGTAAGGCTTCTTCTAGCGCCATGGCCATGTCAATCGGCGCTTTTCTGAGAGTTTGCACCTGCGCCGCCGCATCGAGGTATTTGGACAAGTTACGGGCTTCTGTGGTGAGGGTTTTTACCGTGTCGATGTCGGGACTGGCTGCAACTTCTTGTTGAATTTCGCGCAGATGGGTGTCGGGGAGTTTTTCCATTTCCCGCACTAAGGGAGCGAGGTGACGGGGAGGTAAACCGCCTTCTTCGGCTTTTTCTTTGACTTCATCGGGGAGTAATTCTGAACTCATGGCTGTCCATTCGTCGGACAGTTGTTTGACTTCTTTGCGGGTGATGCGATCGCCCTTTTGTGCGGCTTCACTGACTAATTTTTGCACTTCTGGGGCAGATTTCGCCGTTTCGACAAAGGCTCGCTTGCTGAAGTTATTAATAGTATCTGGGTCAAGCTGACCTTCTGCGAGCAAGGTATCGGCACTATTCGCCAGTTGAATCAACGCATACGCCTGACTTTTCGTGATTTCTCGGTTTTTGAGCCAATTCGAGAACCCCGTCCCGCGATTATCGCCTCCCTTTTTCTCGCGATCGCGCACCGCTCTTAATACTCTGCCGCGCCAGATGTCCGTTTGTAAATCAAATCGCTCGCAGACTTTCCAAACCACATCGAGTTGCTGCTCAAAGTCAGCCTCTTTAATCTCCTCGTCTTCAGGATCGGGGAGGTTAAAGTCAAAGGTGGTGGGCGTTTCGAGAGCCGCAGCAATTTCAGCAGTAGAGGGCGTTTGAACCATGAGGCGCTTTTTTATCTGACAGTCGCATTATTATGGCACGATTCGCCATTCGGTTGTAACCCCTAATTCAGTCATCAGTCAGCAGTCAGCAGTCATCAGTGAGGTTGATTGCAGTTAAAGAGGTGCGTTACACAACGTTTACGCACCCTACTAGCGTGACACAGCTAAAATGAGGCTTTACCGTAGGGTGTCGTTAGCGTAGCGTAACGCACCAAAATACAAGCATTTTAACGATGGTGACTATCGCACAATTTAAGGTGTGTCACGACACTACTGCCGTGACACAGCTAAAATTGTGCTTTATTGTAGGGTGGGTTAGGCGGCTAGAATCTAGGCTATGACTGCAATCTAGTTATCCGCCGTAACCCACCATTTAAAGTGTGTCGCGCCACTACTGCCGTGACACAGCTAAAATGAAGCTTTAGGTAGGGTGACGAAGCGCGAAGCGTAACGCACCGAAATGTCGGCATTTTAGGTTTTGGCTATCGCACAACTTAAGCTGTGTCGCGACACTACAGCTTTTAATTCTTAATTTTTAACCCTGAATGGCTGTGGTAACAGTCCAAGCATCAATGAGTAACAAAAAGAAAGTACAACCCAACAGAATTAAATACATCCAAGGTTGAGCCAAAGGACGGACATCGCGGGTATCAATGCCTGTTTTTTCGGTGACAATGCGAGTTAATTTGGCAAACCCAACAATCCGCATGGGTAATAAATAAGCTTGGTCGGAATTGCGACTGACGAAATAATAAACTAAACCCCCTTGTCCCGTGGTGCGGAGTTTCAGGCTGTCGATTTCCGACCATTTCAAAGCCCAACCGCGTCCCAAAAGCCGAAAGACAGGTAAAGCCCATTGAGGATAGGTTAACTGGATTTGCTCATCATCTACGATAACGCGATCGCTCAATGCGGCATAAACCGCAATAAAGCCTAAACCTAGCCCCACCCACAGCCAACGGGGGGAAACCGGGGCTGCTGTCACCTCCGCGAGAAATGGCAAAGGAAAGGTTAACGCCACATACAGGGATAACAAGGTAATACGAACCAGAGGGGAAATGCGAAAGACAGAGGTCATTTTTCCGTTTTTTTGGGTAAACTGCGTCAGAAGATGGATGAAAAGGAAGTTTTAGAGTTTTATCCTAAAACAAGATAGACAACTTTTAAGTTAAATAAGACAAGAGGTTTATTAATGTTTTTGAAGCACAAACTCACCGGAAATTTAGTCGAAGTTCTCACCTTAGAGCAGGTTTACGAACCAAGTTGGGAAAAGGTTGAAGGGCGTTTTCATGCAGGTCAAGAAATGCAAGATGCGCGGCAGTTTGAGAAATCAAATTTAATTTTTCCGTCTGGGGAATCTTTACCCCAATGTTGGATTGATGCCGAATATAACGGCGCAACGACGAATTAATAACTAAGTTTTAACTACCCATTAGATATTGTTTTCAATAGGGCTAGGCTGTACTTCAGTCCTAGCTTTTTTGGTTATTAGTTATTAGTTATTAGTTATTGGTTATTAGTTATTGGTTGTTCCCACAATCCCTTAATTGGTAATTGGTAATTGGTAATTGGTAATTATTTCTACCGTTGTACATTGTTAATTGTAAATTGTACATTGATTATACTGTTAACTGATAACTGAAGAACCCTGTCCCCAAAAACCATCGTATTTTTTAACCTTAATATTTCCTAAAACTTGTGTTTGACAGGCTAAACGGCGGTTACTTGTAGGAGAATGGGGGGGAAGCGATCGCCTGGCTTTGTCTTTCCAATTGGGGGCAGAAACCTCTCCTTCAATTTCAACTGCACAAGTCCCGCAAGTGCCAATCCCCATACAGTTAATAATTTTGGCATTGCCGTTATACAAATCGATGCCGTGTTTTAATAAAACTTTGCGTAAATTCGCCCCGCGATCGCAAGTAATCGTTTTTCCCTGAACTGATATGGTTGGCATAATGGCAAAATCCCGGTCAAACTAAACTTTTCTCATTATTTAGTTTACATATCTTTACAGTATTTCGGAAACCCCAAATTATGAGCAATCCTAACCCCCATCTCTATATTTACGACACCACCCTCCGCGACGGGGCCCAACAAGAAGGCATTTCCCTCTCCCTCGAAGACAAACTCAGAATCGCCCATAAACTCGATGAAATGGGTATCCCCTTTATTGAAGGAGGCTGGCCCGGCGCAAATCCCAAAGATGTGCAGTTTTTCTGGAAACTACAAGAAGAACCCCTAAAAAACGCCGAAATCGTCGCTTTTTGCTCCACCCGCCGCCCCCACAAAAACACCGCCGACGATAAGATGCTCAAAGCCATTCTCGCCGCCGGAACGCGCTGGGTGACCATTTTTGGCAAATCTTGGGATTTCCATGTCACCGAGGGGCTAAAAACCACCTTAGAAGAAAACTTGGCCATGATTAGGGACACCCTAAACTATTTGCGTCAAGAAAATCGCCGCCTCATCTACGATGCCGAGCATTGGTTTGACGGCTACAAAAGTCACCCCGAATATGCTCTCAGCACCCTCAGAACAGCCCTAGAAGCCGGGGCAGAATGGATCGTGCTGTGCGACACCAACGGCGGCACTTTACCCCAGGAAATCGCCCAAATTAGTCAAGCCGTTGTAACGGCATTTCCTGAATTAATTAACAATCCTGAAAATGCCCCTCGCTTGGGGATTCACACCCACAACGACTCTGAAACTGCCGTTGCCAACGCGATCGCGGCAGTCCAAGCCGGAGCCATCATGGTACAAGGCACAATCAACGGTTATGGCGAACGTTGCGGTAATGCCAACCTCTGCTCCCTCATCCCCAACCTACAACTCAAACTTGGCTACCCCTGCTTAGAAGACCAACAACTGCAACGCCTGACCCATCTCAGTCGTTTTGTCAGCGAAACCGTCAACTTCGCCCCCAACGACCACGCCCCCTTCGTCGGACGCTCGGCGTTTACTCACAAAGGCGGCATTCACGTTTCCGCCGTTGCTCGCAACCCTCAAACCTATGAACACCTTTCCCCGGAAGTTGTCGGCAATCAACGGCACATCGCCATTTCCGACCAAGCCGGACTCAGCAATGTATTGAGTAAAGCCCGAAACTTCGGCATTGACCTCAATCGCCAAGACCCTACCTGTCGTCAAATTCTGACCCAACTCAAGGAACTCGAAAACGAAGGCTATCAATTTGAATCGGCTGAAGCGAGTTTTGAATTGTTGATGCGATCGGCATTGGGACAACGCCCGCAGTTATTTGAACTCAAGGGTTTTCGCGTTCACTGCGATATTTTTGATCTGGCTGAAGATTTGCAAAACAATGCCCTCGCGACAATTAAAGTCGGGGTCAATAACCAGGAATTGCTCGAAGTCGCCGAAGGAAACGGCCCGGTTTCGGCTCTGGATGCCGCCCTTCGCAAAGCTTTAGTCAAGTTTTATCCCCAAATTGCCGAGTTTCAACTCAGCGACTACAAAGTGCGGATTCTCGACAGTCAAGCGGGAACTTCAGCGAAAACTAGAGTTTTAGTCGAGTCTAGTCGCGGTGCTGAACGCTGGATGACGGTAGGGGTATCTACTAATATTATTGATGCGTCTTATCAAGCCGTGGTTGAAGGGATTGAATACGGCTTACTACTCACCGCAAAGTCTAAAATGCCTGTGGAAATATAGTCATAAATTGGTAGGGGCGGGGTTTCCCTTGAATTGGTAGGGGCGGGGTTTCCCCGCCCAATCTTAAGCATGAGTCAGTGATACTAGCTGGTTCTGTTTCTCGTTCAATCAGTCCGCTAGGAATGGTGGGCGATGCCCACCCTACACTATCTACTGCCTTCTCTACAGCTTCACTTCAATATCAACACCCGCCGGTAAGTCTAGTTTCATCAATGCGTCGATGGTTTTAGAAGAAGGCTGGTAAATATCGATAATGCGGCGGTGAGTGCGAGTCTCGAAGTGTTCGCGAGAGTCTTTATCCACGTGGGGCGATCGCAACACACAATAAATGCGCCGCTTCGTCGGTAGGGGAATCGGGCCGATCGCGGTCGCGTTGGTGCGATTAGCCGTATCGACAATCTTCTCGCAGGAAGTATCGAGTAAACGTCGGTCAAAAGCTTTGAGCCGGATGCGAATTTTTTGTTGCTGAATCGTTGCCATGTTTAGTTTTCAAGGTTCGGTTAAACAACGGGAGCATCACTCAAAGACTGCTCCCGTCTTAAATTAAATAAAGTCAAGAGAAACGCGACGCAGAAGCATAAATACTTCTCCATCGCGCCTTTCTCTAAATGTTATTGGAGGATGTTAGAAACAACACCCGCACCAATGGTACGACCACCTTCGCGAATCGCAAAGCGCATACCTTGTTCGATCGCGATCGGGCTGATCAACGTAATGGTCATTTGGACGTTATCGCCAGGCATTACCATTTCAGCTTCACTACCATCACCCGCAGTGAACATATCAATGGTTCCGGTTACGTCGGTTGTCCGCACATAGAACTGAGGACGATAGCCCTTAAAGAAAGGCGTGTGACGGCCACCTTCTTCTTTCTTCAGCACATACACCTCAGACTCAAACTTGGTGTGAGGCGTAATCGAACCGGGCTTGGCCAAAACCATACCGCGTTCGATGCCTTCTTTGTTGATACCCCGCAGCAATACACCAACGTTGTCACCAGCCATCCCTTCGTCTAAGGTCTTCTGGAACATTTCTACCCCAGTCACGGTGGTAGAACGGGTATCTTGAATACCGACTAATTCCACGGTTTCGCCAACTTTGACTTTACCGCGTTCGATCCGGCCGGTGGCCACTGTACCCCGACCTGTAATCGAGAATACGTCTTCAACCGCCATCAAGAAAGGCTTATCGATTTCTCGTTCGGGGGTCGGAATGTGGGCATCCACTTCATCCATCAAAGCGTAGATGTTGTCCACCCACTCGTTTTCACCTTTTGTAGTATCGGGTTTTTTGAGGAGTGCCTCAACCGCCATTAATGCCGAACCCGCTACGATGGGGATGTTGTCGCCATCGAATTTATATTCGCTCAACAATTCGCGGACTTCGAGTTCAACCAATTCGAGCAGTTCTTCGTCGTCTACTTGGTCTTTCTTGTTGAGGAAAACCACCAACGCCGGAACGCCGACCTGACGCGCCAACAGGATGTGTTCGCGGGTTTGGGGCATCGGGCCATCCGCCGCAGATACCACCAAAATCGCGCCGTCCATTTGGGCTGCCCCCGTGATCATGTTTTTCACATAATCCGCGTGACCGGGGCAGTCAACGTGGGCGTAGTGACGTTCTGCGGTTTCGTACTCAACGTGAGCGGTGTTGATGGTAATCCCGCGAGCTTTTTCTTCAGGAGCCGCATCAATATCTTCGTAGTTACGAGCTTTAGCGCCACCACCAGCAGCTAAAGTCATCGTAATTGCGGCGGTTAATGTGGTTTTACCATGATCGACGTGACCAATGGTACCAATGTTGACGTGAGGTTTATTCCGTTCAAACTTTGCGCGTGCCATGAATTACTTGTTCCTTAATTTTATCTATGCGTTCCCTTGATTTTTGGCGATGATCGCTTCAGCAATGGTGCGAGGAACTTCCTCGTAGTTGCTGAACTCCATCGAGAAGATACCGCGGCCTTGGGTTTTAGACCGGATATCGGTGGCGTAACCAAACATTTCGGCCAACGGAACTTTGGCTGAAACTGTGGATAGCCCTTCTTCGGTGTTCATCCCTTCGATTTGACCCCGGCGGGAATTGAGATCGCCAATTACATCGCCGATGAAGTTTTCAGGGACTTCTACTTCCACTTTCATCATCGGTTCGAGTAAGGCGGGGGCAGCTTTGGTCACTGCATTGCGAATCCCCATCGAACCCGCGATTTTGAAAGCCATCTCCGATGAGTCTACATCGTGATAGGACCCATCGACTAAGGTCACTTTGAGATCGATCAAAGGATAACCAGAAAGAATACCAGATTCGCAGGATTCTTTGATACCTTGTTCCACCGAAGAAATGTACTCTCTCGGAATTGAACCGCCGACGATCTTCGAGACAAACTCAAAGCCACTCCCTGTATCACCGGGTTCGATGTCGATCACGACATGACCGTATTGACCTTTACCCCCACTTTGGCGAATAAATTTGCCTTCAGCGTGGGCGGGTTTACGGATGGTTTCTCGGTAAGCCACCTGGGGTTGACCAATGTTGGCTTCGACTTTGAATTCCCGCAACATCCGGTCTACGAGAATTTCTAGGTGAAGTTCACCCATCCCCGCAATCACGGTTTGGTTGGTTTCGGAGTCGGTGCTGACTCGGAAAGTCGGGTCTTCGTCAGATAAAGTTTGCAGGGCTTTGGAGAGTTTGTCCATGTCCTGCTTACTCTTGGGTTCAACTGCCACAGAAATGACAGGTTCGGGAATGTAGAGCGATTCGAGAATTACGGGGTTATCTTCATCGCAAAGGGTATCCCCAGTAATGGTGTTTTTCAACCCAATCGCCGCTCCCAAGTCCCCAGCGCGAAGTTCATCTACTTCAATGCGATCGTTGGATTTTAAGACAATCAAACGGGAAATCCGTTCTTTTTGATCTTTGGTCGCGTTGTAAACGTAACTCCCTTTTGCGAGTACGCCTGAGTAGACGCGCATAAAGGTCAAGCGACCAAACTGGTCAGCAGAAATCTTAAAGGCCAACGCCGAGAAGGGTTCTTCGTCGGATGCTTTGCGAGTCGCTTCGGTACCGTCGGGCAGAATCCCTTTAATAGAAGGAACTTCTAAGGGGGAAGGTAAGTAATCCACCACCGCATCGAGCAGTAATTGTACGCCTTTGTTTTTAAAAGCAGAACCACAGAGCATCGGCATGATGCTACCGTCTACCGCACCTTGGCGTAAGGCGACACGAATTTCGTCTTCTGTGAATTCCTCCTCGGCCATAAATTTTTCGAGGAGGGCTTCGTCGGTTTCGGCAATCGCTTCGATTAGCTTGGCACGGTATTCTTGGGCAAGCTCTTGAACGTCTTCGGGGATTTCTGCATCCTCGATTTCGGTTCCGAGGTCGTTGGTATAGAGCTTGGCTCGCATCCGAACTAAATCGACAATGCCGCGAAACTCAGTTTCACTCCCGATGGGAATTTGAATGGGAACTGCATTGGCTTTGAGGCGATCGCGAACTTGGTCGCAAACTTTATAAAAGTTAGCACCAGTACGATCCATTTTGTTGACAAAAGCAATCCGAGGCACTTGATAGCGCTCGGCTTGTCGCCAAACGGTTTCTGATTGGGGCTGAACGCCACCGACTGAGCAAAACACAGCGATTACACCATCGAGAACCCGCATCGAGCGTTCGACTTCAATGGTGAAGTCAACGTGACCCGGTGTGTCGATAATATTAATTTTGCAATCGCGCCAGTTGGTCGAAATTGCCGCAGCCGTAATCGTGATACCGCGTTCTTGTTCTTGGGCCATCCAGTCCATGATGGCGGTGCCTTCGTGGACTTCACCAAGTTTGTGAGCGATACCCGAATAAAAAAGGATACGTTCAGTTGTCGTTGTTTTGCCCGCATCAATATGGGCAGCAATACCAATATTGCGAACTTTCTCCAGCGGGACATTGCGTGCCACAGCTAACCTCCTTCGTCTTGCCGAGCAACGATTTAAATTAAATGCGTTACTTTATGTTTACACTATTTACAATTCTATACTTTTTTTAAACTTTTAAGACAATGTTTAAGACTAGGCTAGGGAAATTTAAATGCCGCAGGTTGGACGAGTTAACCTTTCCTAGCCATTTTGAGCCATTGTCATAAAAGCCTTAGTACCGATAATGGGCAAAAGCTTTATTCGCTTCTGCCATCCGGTGCGTTTCTTCCCGTTTGCGAATTGCGCCTCCGGTTTCGTTGGCCGCGTCCATGATTTCGTTGGCGAGTTTGATGGCCATCGAACGACCCGACCGCGATCTAGCATACTGTGTTAACCAGCGTAAAGCCAAGGTCGTACCGCGATGCGATCGCACTTCCATCGGAACTTGGTAAGTGGCCCCACCCACCCGACGGGCTTTTACTTCGACTAACGGGGTAATGTTCCGAATTGCCTGTTCAAAGGTTTCGAGGGGGTCGTTTCCGGTGCGTTCTTCGACAATTTTTAACGCATCGTAAACAATGCGAGAAGCCACCGACTTTTTCCCATCGCTCATAATGCGCCGTACTGTCATGCTGATCAGACGGCTATTATACACAGAATCGGGAGGGACGGGGCGTTTTTGAATAACCGCGCGACGAGACATTTTTGATTCTTACCTCTACATCGAAATGATCGTAAAATGGGCTTTTCTACTTGACTCGTCCTCTGACTGATGCCTGGGATCGAGGTCAAGTCACAGTTTAAGGTCAAGCTTCTCAAAAGCAGTGAACCCTACCGTGTCTTGTCTATCGGTGAAATTAATTCTTGGGGATGTTTTGGGGATGAATTATTCTTTAGGACGCTTAGTACCGTACTTAGAGCGACCTTGACGACGGTCTTTGACTCCGGTCGTATCCAAGGTGCCGCGAATGATATGATAGCGAACTCCAGGCAAATCTTTAACACGACCCCCCCGAATCAAGACAACGGAGTGTTCTTGTAAGTTGTGACCAATTCCAGGAATGTAAGCGGTCACTTCAAAACCAGAAGTCAAACGAACCCGTGCCACTTTACGCAAAGCGGAGTTCGGCTTTTTCGGTGTTGTGGTGTAGACTCTGGTGCAAACGCCGCGTCGTTGCGGACATTCTTTCAAAGCCGGAGATTTAGTTTTCTTTAGGGCTTTTGAGCGTTCTGAGCGAATCAGTTGTTGAATGGTTGGCATAAGTGCTGGTTTTGCCTGGTCTTTCCGTAAACAATAAATGTCGTGACAGCCTATTAATATACCAAATCTGCCCCCTGTTCGTCAATTTTTCTCCGGGCTGGCCAGGCCTTAACAGGGCAACGGGTGGTAGGACTCAAGAAGCCAAACTAAACGAATTACCGCAACTACAGCTTTGAATCGCGTTAGGGTTATGAAAGCGAAAACCGCCTCCCATTAAATCCTCCGAATAATCTAATCTCAAGCCTTGAATTGCGGCTTCGGTTTCGGTATCGATAGCCATGATAATGCCTTGGCTTTCGTATTCGCGATCGCGAGTTTCGAGACTTTCCGTAAACTCTAAAACATAGTGTAAATCCGAGCAGCCCCCCGATCGCACAGCAATACGGAGATAACTCCTCGGATGATCGTTGATTTTTTGTAAACGTTTAATTTCTGTAGCTGCGGCTGAACTAAGTTGAATCATGCCCCTCAAAAAGAAACTAAAATTAAGTCAAGCGATCGGCAATCTACTGTAAACAGAGAACCTCTGACTCGACTTAAAACTGTGTTTCTTATAGTTTAGCCGCGAGCGTAGTCATCTTGAAAGCGAATAATATCATCTTCTCCCAAATATTCGCCATTTTGAACTTCAATCAAAACTAAATTAATCACCCCAGGATTTTCTAAACGGTGGGCTGTACATTGCGGTACATAGGTAGACTGATTGCTGCCCAAAATTTCCTCGTTTTCGCCACAAATGACCTTTGCTGTACCGGATACCACAATCCAGTGTTCGCTGCGGTGATGGTGCATTTGTAAACTCAAGCGATGCCCTGGTTTAACCTCAATGCGTTTAATTTTATAGCCCCGACCTTCTTCGAGTACCGTGTAAGCCCCCCAAGGACGAGTATCTGAAATCGGTAACTTTTGGTTGGTTGCGGCGGCGTTGGAAACCGAAAAAGCCGTTACTTTAGATTCTTCTTGAAGCTGAACCATTAATAATTCCTCTTAAATTAAATTACACATTAAAATTTCGCGAGTGCTGAGGCGGCTGACCTGGCGGTGCAATTAAGTTTGACCCAACGCGATCGCCCTTTCTGGCCCCATCACAAACAAGTTTTTTACCTATCCACGCTCAAGATAACAAATGAATTTGCCTGGGGTCATCTGCTCAACCGAGATTTGTCGCAATTCATAACAAGTCTTCAAAGTATTGGGGGGATTCTTTATCAAATCTTTAAGACAAAGGCAAAACATCGTCTAATCGTAGTTGCAAATTGGGAAGCAGTTTTGAGGAAACAATTTCACCCCGTCTATATTGACACTGGCTATACTCATCCCCGGCTAATTGGCAGACGGTGAACTTTGGTTGTTTGGGTTTGCCGATAAAGGCAATACCACCTAAGCCCCGATAATCGACAATCCAGTATTCAGGAATACCCAAAAGGGCGTATTCTTCAACTTAGTGTAGGTCATGGGGCAGGATTCGATGGCGTTTAACAAAAAATCATCATCGCTGTAACAGATACAAACCAATGCCATTGTGAACGCGGGCCGCGGTGTTGGGGGGGCGGTTGATCAGTTGGCCGCCCATATATAGCGAAGTTGAACTGCCCCCGTCGAGGTTGAGGGCATCGATCATGCCGAGACGTTGCATAATTTGAGCCGCTTCAGCCAGAGTCGGGCCGCGACCCCCTTCTCGGTTGTGGATGGCGATAATCCAAATCGTACCGCGATCGCTCCGGGCAATGACACTACGGGGGGCAGCTTGATCGACAAAGGCTTGGCTAAACTTCTCGCTGGCTGCATCAAGGACGATTTGATTATTTTGAATCAACATCGGCCCTGCACCGATAATGTGGGGATAGTTGGCGAAGTTTTCCGGTAGGGTGCGGCTTTCGATTTGGATTTGTGTCCCCACAGCCAGCCAATCGGCGGGGATGCTGTTGGCGCGAATGGTGAGGAGTTGGCCGTCGGGGGGAATGGGGAAGTTATTGGTATTAGCCTCGCCGCCGTCGTATTGTTCGATGACTTGGTTATCGCGGACGAGAACGATAATTTCGTTGTCGATGAGGGGGGTGTAGGTGGGGCCCCATTCCGAGGTGTAGCGGGAAACTCCGGCTTGGACGTAACCGCTATTGAGATATAAGACGGGAATGCGTTGTCGATCGTCGGTTATCAGGGTTTCTTGGAGATAGAGACGAGCAAAGTCATAATTGCCTTCATCGTCCCACGCGATCGCGCCCCGGTTGAGAATTGGCCCGGAAAACCAACGGTTATCCCGTCGGACTGCCCCTAGAGGGAGTTGGGTGTTGCGATTGAAGAAGCCGCCGTTAATCGCTGCTGCGGCTTGCCAACGGCTGGCCATGCTATCTAAGCGCTCAGTGCCACTCATGGCGTTAGGATTGCTCCAGATCGGGCGGAGGGCGAGGTTGGCCACTTGGGGGTTGAGTTCGAGGGCGAAAACGGGAAAGCGATCGCCCCCAACATTCACCCATTGCTGTCGCCATAATACCCCCGGAGTCCATTGAATGGCGCGTTCAATCAAAGTCGGCTTGGGATCGTCGCTGGCTTGCACGATTAAGCGAGGGGGATTTTGGGCTTCGGTGATTTGTAGTTTTTGGTCGGGGGGGAGTTGAAAGCTGAAGCTGGCTTTTTGGTTTTGATTGCTAACCGAGGTTAAGGCAAATGGGGTTGACTCTGGGTCATCGCTGGCGGGGTCTGAAGCGGCTTCAAATGCCGGGGCGGTGGTGTTTTCGAGAATGAGAGTGGCGGTATCTTCGTTTTGCTCAAGCGACCACAGGGCTGGGCGGTTTAGGGTAATGGTGGTGGTGTTGGCGGTAATGGGGGCGATTTGGGCGACTTGTACCGCCGGGAGGTCTAGGGTGAGGGTGTCGTCAGTAATTTGCAGATTGGCATCTAGGGCAGCCACTAAAGGCGTTAGATCGAGGTAGCGATAGGGATAGTTGAGAAAGGCGGAAACGGTGCGTATTTCGGGACTGAGGAAGCCTTGGAGGGGTTGTTGGGCGGGGTTATCGCTACTGAGGAGGTTGAGGTTTAAGAGGGCTTCGACATCTACATCCCGTAAACCCAGATGAGTGCGATCGCCTTCTTGCCATTGCAGCCAGGGTACATCAAAGCGTTGTTGGTTAATGGTAATGACTGTACCTGTAAGGGTTTCGGGAGTCGCGATCGCGTCGGGACTCGGAACAGGGGTTGGAGTGGGGCTGGGAGAGGCTTGGGGGGACGGGGTAACGCTGCTGCTGCTGGTATCTTCGGTTAACAACGCCACTGTACCTTGGGAGATGTCTAAGGGTTGAGCGACGGTGGCACAACTCCAACAAATTGAACCGCAACTCAGCCAAAGACTCAAACGAACCCAAGACTTCGAGGCGATAAATTGGGCGATCGCGTAGGGAGGTTTAAAATAATTGAGCTTCACTACCTTTATTTTCATAAATAAAAAATGCAATTGATGGCAATGCTAGAACGCAAACGGTAAATGAACCCAGATAACCCCGAATTTTCCTTAAATTTGCCGAATTTGCCTCAAAAACAGAACTCTATTTCTCACCCGTCCTTTCGTTACAATCTAAGACAAGGCTTTGCAAAAATCATCAAATCATGGCCAGCCCACTTCTCAAAGCGGCTATTCCTTATAATATGGCTAGTTCGCAAGTGGCGCTCCTCGGAGCTTGTCGGGCGGTTAGAACTTTTTGATCGATTAAGTGACCCACCGCAGTTTGAGGCGCAGTCACGCTGTTTGAACAAGCGGATAACCGGGTACGGTACTATCGTTCGCATTTTGAGGAACGATAGTACAAGCGGCGTAACGCTATAGTAAATAATCCGAGCCTACCTCTAATTGAGGCGGTCAGAAATCAGTCAACTCTCCCTTGAACTCTGACTCTCAAAATACAGAAAATTTAAGTCTGGATTGGCATTCGGGTGAAACGTTTTGGGTTACTCACAATTCATTTAACGTGCATTTCTCAGATCAATATGGATCGTTCAACACCTATATTCAAAGCAACATCAAGTATGTATAATCACTCCTCACCAGCTTCTGACCAAACCCCCTACATGGGTCAACGTTGGTTAGTTGAAGAACGAGATGCTTGTGGTGTGGGTTTTATCGCCACTACCACCGGAACAGCAACCCATAAACTCATTGAGCAGTCTTTGGCTGCTTTGGGTTGTATGGAACACCGAGGCGGCTGTAGTGCAGACAGAGACTCTGGTGATGGGTCAGGGGTAATGACCGCCATTCCCCATCAATTGTTCCAATCTTGGTTTACTGAAAATAACATTCAGCAGCCAGAAAAAGGTAAATTGGCCGTAGGGATGGTATTTTTGCCGAAAGATGAAAGCCAGGCTGCGAATGGCCGAGCTTATATCGAATCCGTCATCCAAGAAGCCGGAATCTCGGTTTTAGGCTGGCGCACAGTTCCGGTGCGTCCCGAAGTCTTAGGAGAACAAGCCCGCGAAAACCAACCGCGCATCGAGCAAATTTTAGTCACTGCTGACCATTTACAAGGTTCGGACTTAGACCGAGTTCTCTACATTGCTCGTTCCCGCGTGGGTAAAAAGCTGTCTGACGACTTTTATATTTGTTCGTTGTCTTGTCGCACCATTATTTATAAAGGCATGGTGCGGGCTGCGGTACTAGGCGCGTTTTATCCCGATCTGCGAAATCCCGATTACCAAAGCATTTTTGCAGTGTATCATCGCCGCTTCAGCACCAATACCATGCCGAAATGGCCCCTGGCTCAACCCATGCGGTTGTTGGGGCATAACGGCGAAATTAACACCCTTCTGGGCAACATTAACTGGATGATGGCGCGAGAAACCAATCTCTCAGCCCCCGGTTGGAGTGCAGACGAACTCGAAGGCTTAAAACCCATTGTCAATACCGACAACAGCGACAGCGCCAACCTCGACAGCATGATGGAAATGGTGGTGCGGACGGGTCACAGTCCCCTAGAAGCGGCGATGATGTTGGTTCCTGAAGCCTATCAAAATCAGCCGGATTTAGAAGACCATCCCGAAATTGTCGATTTTTACGAATACTATAGCGGCATCCAAGAACCCTGGGATGGCCCGGCGTTGTTGGTGTTTAGCGATGGAAACACTGTCGGGGCTACCCTCGATCGTAATGGTTTACGACCGGCCCGGTATTGTATTACCAACGATGGTTTAGTGATTGTGGCTTCCGAAGCCGGGGTAGTGGATGTAGACGAAGCCAAGGTGATCGAAAAAGGTCGCCTCGGCCCCGGTCAAATGGTGGCGGTAGAATTAGAAAGTGGCGAAATGCTGCACAACTGGGAAATTAAGCAGCGCGTCGCCCAAACTCGACCCTTTGGAGAGTGGATTCAACAGCAGCGTCATAGCGTTGAAGCTCAAGACTTTGCTACCGAGACTCAGTGGGAAAAAGAAACGGTATTGCGATCGCAAACGGCCTTTGGCTATACCGCCGAAGACGTGGAAATGATCGTCGTTCCCATGGCCACAGCCGGGAAAGAACCGACTTTCTGCATGGGAGATGACATTCCTCTCGCAGCCCTCTCCGACAAGCCCCGCTTACTCTACGATTACTTTAAACAGCGCTTTGCCCAAGTCACCAACCCCCCCATCGACCCCTTGCGGGAAAGCTTGGTGATGTCCTTGAGTATGCAGTTGGGGAAACGGGGTAATATTCTCGACCCGAATCCCGAAGCAGCGCGATTACTGAAGCTAGACAGCCCTGTATTGAATGACGGGGAACTAGCCGCCGTGAAAGCCGCAGAAGGCTTTAAAGTCAGCGAAATTTCCACGTTATACGAAATTTCTGCCGGGCCCGAAGGACTGGGGCAAAGCTTAAATCAACTCTGTGAAGCCGCAGCAGAAGCGGTCAAAGCTGGCACCGAAATCCTGGTATTGAGCGATCGCGCTGACGGCCAAAGCCTCAACCCCACCACCAGCTACATCCCGCCGTTAATGGCAGTGGGGGCAGTTCACCACCACCTGATTCGGTCAGGATTGCGTCTTCAAGCTTCGATTGTGATTGACACAGCCCAATGTTGGAGTACCCATCATTTCGCTTGCCTGATTGGTTACGGCGCTTCGGCAGTTTGCCCGTATTTAGCCCTAGAAACCGTCCGGCAGTGGTGGAATGAGGAAAAAACCCAAAAACTGATGGCACGGGGCAAAATCGAGCAAATCGATATAGCCACAGCCCAAAAACAATACTGTAAAGCCATTAAAGCAGGCTTGCTCAAAATCCTCTCGAAAATGGGGATTTCTCTCCTCTCTAGCTATCACGGCGCACAAATCTTTGAGGCGTTGGGCTTGGGGATGGATACGGTGAACAAGTGCTTTGCCGGGACGACTTCTCGCATCGGCGGTTTGACCATTGCCGAGTTAGCCACCGAAACTATTTCTTTCCACAGTCGCGCTTTCCCAGAATTGCAAGGCAAGAAACTGGAGAACTTTGGCTTTATCAACTACAAGCCAGGGGGTGAGTATCACATGAACTCCCCGGAAATGGCCAAAGCCTTGCACAAAGCTGTAGAGGGTCAAGATTACGACCATTACGAGGTGTATCAGAAATACCTGGAAGGGCGCAAGGCGGCGGCGTTACGGGATTTACTGGACTTCAATAGCGATCGCGACCCCATTGCCCTAGAAGAAGTCGAATCTGCCGAAAGCATTGTCAAACGCTTTTGTACCGGGGCGATGTCCTTGGGTTCTCTATCTCGCGAAGCCCACGAAACCCTGGCTGTGGCTATGAACCGCTTAGGGGGTAAATCTAACTCCGGGGAAGGGGGAGAAGACCCCATGCGCTTTGGGGTGATGAACGATGTAGACGAAAAGGGCTTATCGAGTACCTTCTCTCACCTCAAGGGGCTGAAAAACGGCGACACGGCTAATTCTGCCACGAAACAGGTAGCATCGGGGCGCTTTGGGGTGACTCCTGAATACCTGATGAGTGGTAAGCAAGTGGAAATCAAGATGGCCCAAGGGGCAAAACCCGGAGAAGGGGGTCAACTGCCCGGCAAGAAGGTCAGCCCTTATATTGCCATGTTGCGCCGTTCTAAGCCCGGTGTTCCCTTGATTTCGCCACCGCCGCACCACGATATTTACTCGATTGAGGATTTGGCGCAACTGATCTTCGATCTGCACCAAATTAACCCAGAAGCCAAGGTTTCGGTGAAATTAGTCGCAGAAATCGGCATTGGCACCGTGGCGGCGGGGGTTGCTAAGGCTAACGCCGATGTGATTCAAATTTCTGGTCACGATGGCGGCACCGGGGCTTCGCCTTTGAGTTCGATTAAACACGCCGGGGCCCCTTGGGAATTGGGGGTTACGGAGGTGCATCGGGTGTTGTTACAAAATCAACTGCGCGATCGCGTCCTACTTCGGGCGGATGGCGGTTTCAAGACCGGACATGATGTTGTAATGGCGGCGTTGATGGGGGCTGAAGAATACGGCTTCGGTTCGGTGTCTATGATTGCTGAAGGCTGCATTATGGCGCGAATCTGCCACACCAATAACTGTCCTGTGGGAGTCGCGACGCAACAAGAAAAACTCCGCAAGCGCTTCCCCGGAATGCCGGAAAATGTGGTGAACTTCTTTGTTTTTGTGGCCGAAGAAGTACGGCAACTCTTGGCGCGGTTGGGTTATCGCAGCCTGGATGAAATTATTGGCCGCGTGGACTTACTCAAACAACGAGAAGATATCGAAGTTACCAAAACTAAAGGATTGAACCTCGATTGCTTGCTCAATCTCCCGGTTCCTTCAGACCGCACTTGGCTGCAACACGAAGCTGTCCACAGCAATGGCCCCGTCCTCGATGATGACTTGTTGCTGAATGCGGATATCACCAACGCGATCGCGCAGCAGGGTTCTGTTACGGTAGAATCTCCCATTATCAGCACCGATCGCACTGTGGCCACGCGCATTGCGGGTGTAATTGCTAAACGCTACGGCGATGACGGTTTTGAAGGGGAACTCAACCTCAACTTTACCGGGTCTGCCGGTCAAAGCTTCGGCGCATTCAACCTTCCGGGCATGATTCTCACCCTCACGGGAGAAGCCAACGACTACGTTGGGAAGGGAATGCACGGCGGCGAAATTATCATCAAACCCAGCAGTAACGCCACCTTCAACCCCGCCGAAAACGTCATCGTCGGGAATACCTGCTTATACGGCGCAACCGGGGGCGTACTCTACGCTTGCGGACGCGCAGGGGAACGTTTCGCGGTGCGGAACTCCCTCGCCAAAGCCGTGATCGAAGGGGCAGGCGACCATTGCTGCGAATATATGACTGGGGGCGTTGTGGTGTCCCTCGGTGCTGTGGGGCGCAATGTCGGCGCAGGGATGACTGGCGGTTTGGGTTATTTCCTCGACGTTGCTGGCAATTTCGAGGCGAAGGTCAACCCGGAAATCGTCTCTGTGCAGCGTGTCAGCACTCCCGCCGGGGAAGAACAACTCAAAACCCTGATTCAAAATCACCTCCAACGCACGGGAAGCCAAAAAGCGCAACTCATTCTCGATAACTGGTCTGAGTATCTCCCGCAATTCTGGCAAGTGGTTCCGCCTTCGGAGAGCGATTCCCCGGAAGCCAGCACCACAACTGCTGAGGAGAAAACTTTGAGTTCGGTATAGGTTCTAGAACCCCGGTTTCTCCTCAGTTACCGGGGTTCTGGTTGTCTATTTTTTGAGTGAATTTGAATACGGGAAAAAGGTCTAGGTTTGCCACGCCTAGACCTTTTTTTGGGTTTACCAAAAATTCTGGGTCTAAAGTTCCCCGTCCTGTCTTGCCGAGCTACAAGGTGCGCCTGTCTTGTCGAGCTACAAGGTGCGCCTGTCTTGTCGAGCATTCCCTTGCGCCTTTCGGCGGCGCGGGGTCTCGACGCTTTCGGCGGCGCGGGGTCTCGGCGCTTAGAGGACGGCTTTTTATTAATTGTGTTATGATTAAAAAACTCAGTTGCATTTCATAGAATGCTTAACCTTTCGTATCAGTATAAACTGAAATTAACGCCAAACCAAGCCGTAGCCATTGATGAGTGGCTTTCAGTTTGTCGTTCGGTTTATAACTATGCACTGAGAGAAAGGAAGGATTGGGTAAACTCCCGCAAGTGTTCAATAGACCGATGCTCAATTCGGTCGGAGTACATCATTGCTCCTGACGCAAAGCGCCCAACTTATGCCAGTCAGTGTAAATCCCTGACTGCGGCCAAACGAGCCAACCCAAGCCTTAAACTCCCCCAGTCTCAAGTTCTGCAACAAACTCTAAAACAGTTAGAAGCAGCTTTCGTGAATATGTGGGATAGAGGGTTTGGGTTTCCGCGTTTTAAGAAAAAGATACGGTCTTTCGTATTCCCACAAGTCAAACCGGATGCGGTGAAGGGGAATACGATTGACCTCCCCAAAATTGGCAAGGTAGAGTTTCACAACTCCAGAGATATTCCCGATGGCTTTATTTGTAAGCAAATACGAGTTATCAAAAAAGCTAGTGGGTACTATGTCTCGGTTTCAATCCAATGCGACGTAGACGTTCCTGACGTTATACCTCACGGCTACGCCATTGGAGTTGACTTAGGATTAAACAGCTTTATCGCCACCAGTGAGAACCAATTTG
>KB904821.1:3890029-3930829 GCA_000380225.1 filamentous cyanobacterium ESFC-1 | reverse complement strand
ATTGCGGAACCAACTGCGGCAAAAAGTCTCTGTCTCAACGAGTCCATTCATGCTCTAATTGCGGCTACACCACTGATAGAGATGTGGCGGCGGCTCAAGTGGTGAAAGAACGAGGATTAAGTGCGGTCGGGCAGGTCGTACCAACGCTCGTCGAGGGTAAAGACGAGGGGCTGTGTCCGCCACCTGCGGGCGGACTTTATACGCCCCGTTTCGGGGCTGGGGTCTATACTCCAGCTAGAGTCTCCCTATGACGCGAGAATCCCCGCTCATGACAGGACGGGGAGTTGTCAAAGGTTGAATTGATTGCTCTCAGATTCCAATCTATTAGGTTCTCTACTGGGTAGAGAGGACGAGGCAATCAATGAAGGACGTATGGGTATCAGTTTCCAATCTATTAGGTTCTCTACTGGGTAGAGAGTTTGTGGGTAGTTAACGATTCCCACGACCAAGACCCGTTTCCAATCTATTAGGTTCTCTACTGGGTAGAGAGTCAGGAGTATCAGCTATTGCCACACAGAAAGGGAATGTTTCCAATCTATTAGGTTCTCTACTGGGTAGAGAGAGCCTGTAGTAGTCAATGCGGCCTATTGGGCCGCTGTATAGTTTCCAATCTATTAGGTTCTCTACTGGGTAGAGAGGACTATTACCAATATCATTACCGCCCTCCAATGGGGGTTTCCAATCTATTAGGTTCTCTACTGGGTAGAGAGGTTCCTCTCCCTCAACGAACCATTTGTATACAACCAGTAGTTTCCAATCTATTAGGTTCTCTACTGGGTAGAGAGTGAAAATGGTAGAGGAGGCCGATGGTAAACTCTAATAATAGTTTCCAATCTATTAGGTTCTCTACTGGGTAGAGAGCGCCAGCCAACTCGAAGGCGCGTACGTCACCGAACTTGAGTTTCCAATCTATTAGGTTCTCTACTGGGTAGAGAGCCGTAAGGTCCGCAAGGACAAGCTCCGCAAGGAGCGTTTCCAATCTATTAGGTTCTCTACTGGGTAGAGAGAAGGTAACTATTTCCTTTCGGGATTACGATCCTGAGTTTCCAATCTATTAGGTTCTCTACTGGGTAGAGAGTCCCCCCTATTAAAACCCAGAACTGGCGGGGTGTCCAGACCCCGTTTGCGAGGGGGTCAAAAAATGGGGCCACAAAAAAGCAAAAAATTCCGATTTCGATCGCTGAAACCCTTGTATAGCAAGGCGGCGAGGGGGTCAACGAAAGAATGGGGGTTTCGGGGATTTAGCGTACCCCTCGCAAAATAGAAAACAAAACGTCACAAAAGCACAATTTTCAAGCCCCCAAGCCTCCGAGACTCAATGCACCCCCAAAGCCAGACAGCATCAAAGTTTGACCCACTTTTCACCCCCAACAACTCAGTTTACCTTTCGTTACACCCCACCGAAAACCATCCAAAAAACCAGTCAATGGGGAGATTTTTGCTCGGAATTGTAGTTTTGACTCCAAAAGACAATAAAACTGAATTGCGGTGTAGTGCTGATGTTGACTGGTTTTGTGTCTTTTTTAGAAATATTGGCTTTTTAACAATCTTTAAAACCCCTGCTCTGTCTAG
Source organism: filamentous cyanobacterium ESFC-1 (assembly GCA_000380225.1). Lineage (GTDB taxonomy): Bacteria > Cyanobacteriota > Cyanobacteriia > Cyanobacteriales > Spirulinaceae > Jaaginema. The sequence goes on along the minus strand of KB904821.1, from coordinate 3,929,257 downwards.
CTTTCAGCCGTTGGGGAATTGCCCTCACCCACAGGGCAAGGAGCTTATCAGACAGTAGGTTGGGTAGTACGAAGTGAAACAAGGGCAAAATCTTACTCCTCGTTGGGTTTCGTAAACTGAACCCAACCTACGGGAAAACTCCTCGTCTAGCTTATGAGTTTCCCCGATTTTGAGCAGTAGGGGCTAATAAAAGCCCAGTTTCAAGCAATTGCGGCAGATTTAAGCGTAGGGCAAAAGAACCCCGGTTTCTGGGGTCGAATTTTAACTTAATCGGATGAACGAGCAAGAAACCGGGGTTCTAGTACAATTCCGTTAACCCGCCCATTTTAATGTTGCCCTCACCCCAAACCTTTCTCCCACTAACCCGCCTACGGATTAAAGTCCGAAGCTAATGCTACAAAGTCCGCTATTGCGGACTAAATTCAAGAGTAGATTTTAGAAATAGGATTCGGGATCGCGCTCATTATTTGAGTCCTTTGAAAACGGACTTGGTTCTGGTTAGACCCAGATTTTAATCTGCGGGCGGGTTGTTGGTTTTAAGAGTTGCCCTCACCCCAAACCCCTCTGCCACGGGTGAGGGGTTTATTTTAGAAGGGGGGTGTCTCGATGTTTGATGGTGCTGCCAGACAACCAATGACAAAGGACAAAGGACAGATGACCAAGACACAACAGACCAAAATTTATTCCCGTCCGTCTCAGTCGATTTTGAGTCCTGCGTCGGGGTTTATCCAGGCGTATGATTTTACGCTGAATCCTTATCGGGGATGTCAGTATGGCTGTAGTTATTGCTATGCGGCGGCGTTTAGTCCGAATGCCGAAATGCGCCAAGATTGGGGGAATTGGGTGATTATTAAAGAGAATGCGGCACAGTTGTTGCAACGGGACTTGGAACGCTGGTACAAGCGCCACGATGCGCCTCCGAGTATCTATATGAGTACTGTTACCGATCCTTATCAACCTGTGGAAGCGAAACGGGGGTTAACGCGGTTGTTGTTGGAGGTGATGCTACCGTTTAAGCCTTGTTTGGTGATTCAAACCCGTAGTCCGATGATTGTACGGGATGTGGATTTATTGCAGCGTTTTCGCCGTTTACGGATTAATATGAGCATTCCCACGGGGAGCGATCGCGTCCGTCGGGATTTTGAACCGCGATCGCCCAGTGTTGCGGCCAGGCTCCAGACTATGGCAAAACTAAGACAGGCGATCGCGCCGGATAAGGGCTATCCCCCAAAGTTGTCAATTACGATTACGCCGTTGTTGCCGACGTTTTGGCAGGATTGCGATCGCTTTATGGCCCAACTTGCTGTAGTCGATCGCGTGGTGATTCAGCCGTTTCATCAAGCAAGCGATCGCTCCTTGGTGGCTTCAACGCGCTCAGACGCGATCGCCCTCAAAACCAAGTACGCTTGGTGGTACGATAACGAAAAACAATCTTATCAACAGTTTAAAGAGATTTTAGACCGCCAGTTGAGTCATTTAGAAGTGCGGGAAGGACAAGCGGGATTTGGTTATGAGTAATATTTTCAAAAATTGGTGGCGATCGCGTCAATTTCGCCTCGCTTTACAAAACGGCAATTTACACCAAGCCCAACAGTATCTCAAACAAATCGAAGCGTCGGGGGCAAAGCTTAATTGGCTCGAAAAACTATTCAAAAAATACATTTCTACCGAACGTACCCTCAAAGATAAAGCCCTAGATAATCGCCATTTACGGCAACGCCTCCAACAGCAATTTCAAACGGTTGATGAGTTAGAAAAACAACTCGATCGGGTAAAAATAAAGCCCGATTCTAGCTTTGTTAATTATATTCGCAAAGCTTTTAAACTTTATAACCATGATGTGGGCAAGGTGCAATGTACGGGCATTGACGAGCGCATTTTTGATGACTTTGAATATCATCTAGCGCAGTTTCTCGAAAGAGACTTTAAAACTCGCGATCGCGCTCAACTCCAACAAGAACTACAACTGGCTCACCAAGATTTAAACAAACTACGGCGGGGTATCGATCCTGATTATGACCAACTTTTGAGTTCACAACTCTATCTGGCTAAATACTTTTTAGATAATGTTTATTGTAGTTATTTAGCTTGGTTTTTTATCTACGAACTCGGTCGCCTAAATCCCAATCCCACCATTTTAGATATTGCGGCAGGGCCGCAAACTTTAGCTTATGGTTTAGCTTTATTATTACAAAGTAATAGCGGCTTTGATTCAATTCCCCCGTTGCATATTTCCTACTATTCCCTCGAAAAACAAAAAGATTTACAATATCAAGGTTTAAAGTTTTGGCGACATCATATCGAAGCCAAACCCCAAGCCACCAATTTATATTTTCGCTTCGAGACAACTGACATATTAAGTTATGCCGAAAACAACAAATCTCTGCCGACTCATTTCTTTGACTTCATTTGTATTTCCCATTGTTTTTTCTACGACTCCCAACAGCGCGATCGCATCTACCAAGTTTATCAACGTATTTTTCAAGAAAGCCTCGCTGCTGACGGTTGGGTTCTGCTCATTATTCAAGGGCGAAAACTTTTTAAAACTTATAATATTACCCAAACCGAAGGGACTGAAACTGAACGAGAAGCCCTTACCCAATTAATGAGCGATCTGGGCTTAAAATTAAATTGGTATCAGTACGTCACTTCGACAGAATCTCGCCTTCGAATGAAAGAAAATTTTGCTCAATATGCCAGCGAAAATCTACCCAATCAACCCCATCTTAATCAACTAAAACGTCAATATTGTGACTTTCTGTATAGTTCCAAGCAATATGTAATTGACGACTATATTATTCTCGCTCAACCGCAACTGACTCAAGCTTAAATTCTCATTTGAAACGACTACTTTTCCCTCGTTAATCATGGTCAACATCACCAACTTACTGATTAAGCTGGCATTGTTCAAAGACTTCCACACCGAAGAAGTGCAAATTTTGAGTCATTATGTTTCGCCACAAAAATACTTTGAGGGACAAGTTTTAATGCAAAAAGGAACACCGGGAAACTATCTCGGTATTCTCTTAAGTGGTGAAGTTAATATTATCGACAATCAAACCATTCTCAAAACCAATAAAAAAGGCGAACTCATTGGGGAAATGTCCTTAGTCAAATCTGAACCCCGCAGCGCCGATGTTGTCGCGACTCAAGACGGCGCGATCGCGATTATGACTTTTGATGATATCGAATCCCTGAAACAATCTCATCCCGATATTGCCGTCAAATTGATTGATGTTCTCACCGAATCGGTGCGGAAAATCGCTGAGAGTCAAAAACAAGATACCACCGAATATGTAGCCCTATTAGCCGATCCCCGTGAAGAAACAAAACTGATTGATTTTGTCACCAAACACAAACTTTTCTTTGGCGATCGCCCTGTCGCCGCGACTGCCTCGTTTAACGAACTTTTAGAACGAAAAACCGGAATCAGCGCCCCCAAAAAAATTCATACTCAACGCCTAGTCGGAGGAGAAGGGGCGATTGGTTCTTTGATCGTCTCTGGTAACATTCTGACCTTAATTTACCTGCGAGATTCGCGATCGCAAACCGCCCAACAAATCAACTTTGAAGCCCTATCCCGCTTTTGTGATCTAAATCAAGTTCCCTTTGCTACTAATCTCACCACCGCCGAAGCCATCTTGTATTATCTTGAAGGATAAGGCGATCGCAAAACTGCTGCTATCTCCCGCCAAAACAACCTCAACGGGATAGATTTTGATAACTTGTAGCAGCGAATACATTATTCAGCCCTGGCGAGCGTCCTAAAATAACACCATTGCCAATTCATTTTTTAGCATTAAGCGCCAGAGGTCGGCTTGACATCCTCACCACCGTAAACGGACGGTGATTCCCAAACCTCGCGATTTAAGTTTCTGTTTCACTCACGTCTGCGTACAATACCAACTTTCGTTAGTTATGTCCCCGTCTTATGTCATGTCCACAGACTTTTTAACTCAACAAGTCGATTCTATATGCTGGGGAAACCCCAGCAGGGCTCGACTTCATTACAGAGTTCCGATCCCACAAGCCCTGTGGTACGGTGTCCAAAAAAGACTGTACTTGTTGCTTGGATATTTTACTGTGTTTTGCTTTTCGACACAAAACCTGTTATATCCAGTTTTCAAGATGCTGATGTCGAATAGACTTGGTTTTCGCTGTTCGACATTTTCAGTTTTACCCGAAAAAGACAAAGCCGTTCTTCAAGGACGGGGTTTCAGACCTAGGAGGTTTTGATGAGTCTCGAACAGGATTACAATCAGCAGTGCTTAGACAAGCTTGTTTGGGCAACAAAGCAACTTAACCTCAATGTCAAACAAGACACCCTCACCAAAATTGCAGCCCTCATTGTCCAAACAATGACCGGGCCGTGGCGATACTTTCATACCCCCGATCATATCTTTGAAGTCGGCGGCGCTGAAGACTCAGTAGAAGTCCTTGCGGCCTTATTTCACGATGTTGTGTATTACCAAGTCGATCGCAGCATCAACTTCAACCTGAGTTACTACGTCACGCCTTTTATCCAAGAAGTTCAGGATCATCAAGGCACAAAACTAGCCATTCGCAACATAGACGAACTGCCTCCCCAAGACTTTGCCTTTGACCTAGCGACTACCGTATTTGGCTTTTTACCGGGTCAAGAACTCTCTCCCTTTGCCGGACAAAACGAATTTCTCAGCGCGATCGTTTGTGCCGAAGTTCTCGAAGCCTTTACCCCCCCGGAAATTCTCTTACAAATTTTAGCCTGTATCGAAGCAACCATCCCGTTTCGTGCCACCAAAGACGGCTTAAGTCCGAGCGATCGCCTGTACCAACGACTACAAGAAGCCAACCGCAAATTCAAACTCAACCTAGCCAACAGCGAACTGGTCGAAGCCGTGAAACGCTCGGTTCGCATGGCCAATCGGGATGTAGGCAGCTTCGCTTATTCCAACTCAGCCCTATTCCTAGACAACACCTGGAACCTCCTCCCGGAAACCAACCACAACCTCAAAAACGCCGGATCGTACAATCCAGGGTCATACACCGTCCAAGAATACCGAGTTGCTTTGCAAAAAATGGAAGGGTTTATGGGCTTTCTCAAACCCGAAGTCATCTTCCAGCAATATCACGGCGAACCCGACACGGCTACCTACAAAGGTCTGCTCAACCGCGCTCAACGCAACCTCGAAGTGGCCCGCCTGTACCTCAGCAGTAAACTTTACACCATCGCCCTGCTAGAAGCCCTCTCCCTGCGTTTTGGTCGCGCCACTACCCTGGCCACCATTATGGGGGAAGTCGCCTCTGGAGAGTATTCTGGGGACAAATTAGAAAACTTCTTACCCACCATCGAAAAACCCTTGACCCCCCGCAACGACACCGAACGAGAAGTCATGGCGTTACTCGAAAAAGGTCGTTACCGCAGTTCGGATTATGACTTGAAAAACTCCCCTCTGACGACCTTCATCGTCAAATATATCGGCTTTGACGATTTAATCGAGGGCTTATCCCACGGCAAAAAGTTCTTCAAAGGCGAAATGACTTCCGAAGCATTTTTAGCCCAATGTAACTTAGAAGTTAATGCCATTATTACCAAAGCCATGTTGCGCTTGTTTGACAGTCGTAAAGCGGCGTTGAATCAAATTTGATGGTTGTTGGTTGTTTGTTATTGATTATTTGTTATTGCTTGTCGCTCTTATTCCCTCAATTGATAATTTCCTCCCCTTCTTGGCCGGGAAAAGAGCGCCCCTACACGCCGATTGCCCCTTAATCGCTCATCAATAACAAAAAACTAGGGATAGTTTTATCCCTAGTTTTTCAATTCAGCGCTTAAAACTCATAGCAGTAAGCCTGACAGTTAGGATGTTTTGATTTGCCAGTCTGCCCTCACCCCAACCCCTCTCCCGTGGGGGCTTGTTTTCTAAGAATGGATGTGGTGTCCTAACTGTTTTGGCAGTTGCTATAAAAGCAGAACTTACCATAAACCCCGTATAGGAGAGGTAGGAGCCGGACGAGTGGTAGCCGGAGCCGGAGGGGTAACCGGAGTTTGGGTACGCGGGGGTAAATCGGGGGTCGCTGAAGGAGTGCGTTGGGCATCAAGTTGGGCCCAGAGGTCGCGAGTCCGCGCTCTGAGGTCAGAACCTACGGGGTCGCGCATAACGCTGTAGTTAGGGGGATTTTCGCAGAGAACGTTAGGGTTGTTGAGGCAATAGTAAGAGCCAGGACGACGCATTTCGTCGTTGACTCCATAATCGGCGGGAAAATCTGGGTTTAATCTTAAATCTTCGTTGATGTCACTGCACAGGGGGCCGGGGTTGTTGGTGCAGAGAAAAGACCGGACGCGATCGAAGTCTACCGCATCGAAAATCGGGTCGTAAGTTTGAGTTTCGGGGGGAGTGTAGGCATCGAGAATTTCTAATTCTTCTTGGGCGATCGCGCTACCAGAGAAGCCCAAGCCCACTGTAAGGACGCTGGCAAAACCGAAAACGACTTTTAAGGAATGATTGAACTGCATTGTTATTTCTGGGGAATGTTGTGATTCAATGGATTGTTCTTATGTCTGCCTAATCTTGTCACAGACGGACTCAATCGGTCAAGACCAGAAGAATAGTGATTTTTAAAGAAAAACAAAGGCAGTTCGAGCCAAAAGCCCTAAAAAACAGCATAAGGGGTTGCGATCGCGCTTCTGCCTGTTATTACAACCAACCTCGCAAGCGATAAACCACAATGCCGATATATTCCTTAATCGTCTTAGTGGTAATGTTGAGGGCTTCTAAATCAGGGAGAAGACCATATAACACCGATTGCGGGCTTTCGTTGCGGCTTGGGCTGTCCCGTTGGGCTTGGGAAAAGTCCGTTGGGGCAGGAATGGCCTCGATTTGTTGGCGTTGAAAGATAGCCAGCGATCGCGGGGTATGGGAAGCCGTGGTAACCAGCAAAACCTTGTTAATCCCCCGTTCTTCTAGGATTTGGCGCGTATTCACCGCATTTTGATAAGTATTGAGGGCTTCAGGTTCTAGGATAATATCTTCAGAGGGAACCCCCATAAATTCGAGCAACTGCGCCATATCCATCGCTTCAGGCGTACTCCCTCCCATCCAACCAATTCGCCCTCCCGTGGCGATAATCAGGGGGGCTTTGCCGTCTTTGTAGAGTTTGGCTGCATAAAACACGCGATCGCCCGCTTCGGTCACATCCACCATGGGCCGCGGCGGATCGGCGGGTCGGGTTGCGCCGCCGAGTAACACAATCGCCTCAGCTTCGGGTAACTCGCCGTCAGGCAGATAACGCCATTCGAGCGATCGCGCCAACACCCCACTAACCCAAGGATTACTCGCAATCAGCAACACCAACAACGCCCCCAACACCGGAACCCAGCGCCAGCGCGATCGCCGCCACCCCAACCCCAACGCCACCACCATCAACACGCAAGCCAATCCTAAAGGATAGACAAACAACGGCAGAATTTTAGACAGAAAGAGAAACATTATTTTGTTGTTGGTTGTTGGTTATTGGTTGTTGGTTGTTGGTTATTGGTTGTTGGTTATTGGTTGTTGGTTGTTGGTTGTTAGTTATTGGTTATTGGTTATTGGTTGTTGGTTATTGGTTTCCCAAAGCCTTTAATTAGTAATTGGTTGTTGGTCACTGATGACTGATGGCACTCGCGCGAAACTTAATTTTACTTTTTCGAGCTGAAACGCTTGTCTAGTTTAGCTTTGAGCCTCTTTTATCATCTCCCCTTGAGAGCCAAAGTTTCTGACCTTCTTTTTGGGGAACAACCGATCTCATCCAAAGCGAAAAACCAACAACAAACAACAAACAACAAACAACAGAAAACCAGTAACCTATGGAACAAACGTTCCCCTTATGCGCTGATGACACTCGCGCGAAACTTAATTTTACTTTTTCGAGCTGAAACGCTTGTCTAGTTTAGCTTTGAGCCTATTTTAGAATTTACCCTGTAGGCCAAAGTTTCTGACCCCCTTTGGAGGGGCTTGCATCCCCACTCCCCCCACAGCACGCGCTGCCCCTTAGATGCTGATAACTGATTAAAACCCTCGCTGTGGACTGACTTCGAGAACCTTATTCGGTCGGAAGACCACATCAAATTGGGCGAGGGGTTCTTTCGGGACTAAGCTACCATCGCCAATCCCTGCCGCTTCGGGTTCGGCCAAATCAGGGAGGGGGGTTTCCTCGAAAAAGTCGGCGGCAGGCTGGTTTTCGGCTTGGTAGTCCGCGATTGTACCGTCTTCTAAGACACCGACTCTAAACCGTAACGCCCGTTGAAAAATCGGTGTTTCTGTCCATTCTTCGATCAGGGTGTCGTAGAGTTCGTCGTTGAGGCGGCGGAGGGTGGCAGAGTCTTCGATTTCTGGGCCGAGGGTGGGGTTTTCTGCATAGCCAAACCAAGGACTAACTTGTAAAACAGAATTATCAGTAAAAACAACGCGAAAATCAGCAATTTCTTCCGGTAAACTGGCAGAAGTCGGGATAAAAGCCAATTCTGGTAATGGGGTTTGGCGATCGCTCCCTTCAGAAGTACCAGCAATGGGTTCATAGCTTAAAATTGCCCCATCTTGACCCACAGCCACGCGGTATTCTAAATCGCGATTAATCTCGTTGCGGTCTTCCCAACCTCGATCCAGTTGACGATACAACTCTCTTTCGAGATAACTCAATTCTGTCGCATCCCCGATTTGAGTCGCATCGGCCAGGAGGGTGGCGAGTTCTGCTGACGATAAGGGGGTTTCGTCGGTTTCAGGGTCTTCTGAGTCTTCGGGGTCTAGACTTTCGATATCGGTGTCGGTGTCGGTTCCCGGAGGACTTTCGAGACCTTCGGGGGAATCTTCCTCGTCGCGGACTTCTTCGACACGGGCTTGGGGGGGTTCGATTTCTTGGGGAGTCGGAGTCAGGTAGAAAAGACCCGCCGCGATCGCGAGACTGCCAAGGCCTACAACCGCCGGGGCCAGGCGTTGGGCCATGGGGACATCCGCTTGGCGATAGCGGCGAGAAACCGGGGCGAGATCGAGGGTTAGGTCGGGGAGGGTACGATTATCCGTCAGCAGTTGATCGATGGCTTCTACGAGGTCGTACAGTTGAACGGTGGTTAATTCTACCGCCTTGGCTTCGGTGGCGACTCCCCCTTGGGCCCCGGTTTCGGGATACCATAACAAGCGATGACGGTCGGGAACGTTGGTTTTCTCAAAGGCGATCGCGCTGCCTTCTTCGGGGTGGGCTTCGGTGTGATACACCCCACTGAGAAATTCTTGGGCATAAGCACTAACAACCGCGATCAAGTTATCCAAAAAGCTGCGACCGCCATTTAACACCGTTTCTACCCCAGTAAAGCGGCATTCAGCGTTGATCAAGGTAGACAAGACAGGCCGGCCTGAAACTTGGCTGCTGTCGGCGTTTGCGTCTACTAAGCCTTCTAAAATTAACTGACAGTTGGGTAAATTGTACTGTCGGCGAATTGTGTTCATGCCACTTCTCCGTCAAATAAACTCATCCATAAACGCTGCAATCCGGCAGTCCCCGTACAAAACAGCAATTGATTTAACAAAAACAACGCCAATTCATTCAAATCTTGGTCGTTGGCATTATAAGCGGCGACTCGGGCCCGACGGGGATTCATGCGACTGCGAAAATGGGCCCGGAAGCGTTCGAGATATTCGGACAAGTGAAACTCGCTTTCGATGGGTAAGCCTTTTTCGCGCAATTTTTGTTCGGCTAATAAAAGCTTGCGAATGTCTAGGGTTAATTCTCGCGATCGCATTCCGGCTAAAGCAACGAGGGCTTTGGCTTCTTTAACTTTGAGAATACGTCGTGCGTGCGATCGCCGCCAAGGATTGGTGCGTCGTAAACTCCACAACCCTACCCGATGCTTGATAACATCTTGAATCCCTATCTCTTTGGCGGCGGCTAACATTTTTTCGGACGCACCGAGTTCTAGGGCTTCTAAGGCTAATAATAATAAATCAATGCGTTGCTTGGTTCGCAACGAACAGCCTTTTTCTCCCACGGGAGGATCGGGCAAACTATTGACAAGATAAGATTTTTGTTGGCCCTGAACAGAATCATTTACCATTAAACTTACAGAATTACTCATGTCTAGATTGTGCGAAGCTTCGAGTCGTTACCTTAATCAATTTTGGGATGGATGGTTGACGATTTCCACTTCCCAACGGTTTCTAATCCCAATGCCCCGGTGCGATCGCCAAATGCACTCACGCGCGTCAGCATTATAGTGTACTATTTTTCGTGTTTATGGCGTTATGGCGTTTAGCCCTAGCGGTGGGCGTGTTAGTTAATTTGGTTTTTTTCTTAAATTTGGCTTCTCAATGGATATTAGAGACCTGATTCGCGATATTGCTGATTTTCCTAAACCGGGAATCTTATTTCGGGACATTACGACCCTTTTACAAGACCCCCAAGGCTTAAGTTACACGATTGATTGTCTACATCAAAAGTGCATTGATGCCCAATTCAATCCGGATTATATTGTTGGGATTGAATCGCGGGGGTTTATTTTTGCTCCTTCTTTAGCATACAAACTCAATGCCGGGTTTGTTCCAGTCCGCAAAGCTCAGAAATTGCCTGCCCCAGTTCATACGGTTGAATACGATTTAGAATACGGCAAAGACAAGTTGCAAATTCATCGAGATGCCTTTAAACCGGGTTCTAAAGTCTTGATTGTCGATGATTTGATGGCAACGGGGGGAACCGCAGTCGCAGCGACGGAGTTAGTGGCTAAAGCGGGTGGAGAATTAATTGGTTTGTTATTTTTGATTGAATTAACGGCGTTAGGGGGGCGATCGCATTTTCAGGATGTGCCTGTGATAACGTTGTTAGAGTATTAGCAAGAGGTGAGGGTAGATTCTAAACTCGAACGCGATCGCCCTCCCTCAAGTTGTTAACTAATGCGATCGCGCCGTCTGATTTTATGACTACGACTCCAGCGACTTCGTTCCAAGACCGACTCGATGGCGTTAAAGCCTTCTTCACCAACGAAACATTTTTATATATCATCAAACGCCTACTACAAGGGCTGTTAACCCTCTTTTTAGTTTCGGCTTTAAGTTTTTCGATTATTCAACTCGCACCAGGAAACTATCTCGACAACCTCAGACAAGACCCGCAAATTTCCCCCGAACGTTTAGAAGAACTCAATCAGCAATACGGCTTTGACAAAAGCCCGATCGAGCAATACGGAATTTGGCTGACCAATGTGGTGACTCAAGGGGATTTTGGTCAAAGTTTTGAATATTCTCGCCCCGTAACCGAATTAATCGCCGAACGCATCCCCAACACACTTTTACTCGCCGTTTCCTCGATTATTTTATCTTGGATGCTCGCCATTCCCCTCGGCATTATTGGTGCGGTCAAACAAAACCAACCCATTGACCGCTTTTTACGAGTCATCAGCTATATCGGTCAAGGATTCCCAAGCCTGATTACCACCTTACTGTTACTCTTTCTCGCTCAAAATCTCTCTCCTTTACTCCCCGTTGGGGGCATGACCAGCATTAACCACGCCACCCTTTCCCCGGTGGGTAAAGTTCTAGACATTGCGTGGCACATGATTTTACCCACCCTGGCGTTAACAATTTCCGGTTTTGCGGGCTTACAACGGCTGATGCGGGGGGAATTACTCGATGTTTTGCGGCAAGATTACATCCAAACCGCCCGTTCTAAAGGGCTTTCAGAAAATAAAGTGGTCTACGTCCACGCCCTCCGTAACGCCATTAACCCTTTTATCACGATTCTCGGTTTTGAGTTTGCCAGTTTACTCAGTGGTTCGTTTATTGCCGAGATTTTCTTCAATTGGCCGGGCTTAGGTCGCTTAATCTTCCAAGCGGTTACCCTGCGCGACCTTTATTTGGTTATGGGGAGTTTGATTATGGGGGCAAGTTTGCTGATTGTCGGTAATTTACTGGCAGATTTGATGTTGAAGTTCACTGACCCCCGGATTAAGCTCGAAAAATTGAAATAACATCAAATCCGCAGCCGTTTGGGTAGAACGAAGTGAAACCCAATACAATCCTACCGTTTGTTGGGTTTCGTCAAGTCAAGAGCGCCTTAAACTTGTGTAGGGGAGAGGTCTCCTCATCCAATCTCGACTTTGAGGAAATGATGATTTGGTGCTGAAATTGCGCCCAATCACATAAACTTGGACGGGGAAACCCCGCCCCTACTGGTGTGACACAGCTAAAATGAGGCTTTAACGCTCGGTGGGTTAGGCGGCTAAAACCTAAGCTATAACTGCAATTTAGCTATCCGCCGTAACCCACCATTTAAAGTGTGTCACGGCAGTAGTAATAAGGCATCAACTAAAACAAATTTTGGAGAGATTCAGCAATGCGGTAAGCCGCCCCCGGATTCCCCAGACGCTGGCGACCGTTCTCGGCAATGAGTTGAAGGCGGTCGGGGTCGTGTAGGACTTTTTCGAGCCGTTGAGCGGCATCCTGGGGAGACTCAGCAAGGATGAGGGAGGGGCCGAGGAGGCGGGATTGGGCTTCGGCAAAGGCGTAGGTATATTGAGGCCCTTGGCCGGGAATCGCGATCGCGGGTTTACCGAGACCCACAAACTGTTCGGTGGCGGTTCCGGCCATGGCGATCGCGAAGTCGGATTGGTGCAAACATTGACTATAGGCTTGTTGGGATAAAACCAAAATGGCGCGGTCTCTTTGAAAGGTTAACGCCTCAGAATCGTCTATAACCGGGGTATTTTCCTGTTGTTGCCAATTTTGGGCGGCAAGGGCTTGTCGCAGGGGATCGATGTCCAGAGAGGGCGCGATCGCGGCGAAAAACAGCACTTCTCTGTTATGAAATTGCGTCGTTACAGCTTGAGCCGCATTCAGTAATACTTGCCAGTTTTGATACACTTCGGGAGGACGAGAACCCGGTAACAGTAAGATTGTGAGTAAGCGGTTTTCTTCGTTGCTGGCATTGTGAAAGCGGGGTGGGGCTTCTAAGCCGTCCATCATCGGATTCCCCAAATCGAAGACATGAGAACACCAACGTTGCAGAATTTTTGCCGTCAAGCTATCTCTGGGATACACCGCTTGACAACGTTTGTGATTCATTAACCAGCGTTCCCAAGGATAATACACCGAACCGGCCCAACCTTCTCGTTTTTGCTGAGGAGACAGCCAACCCATTTCGTTGCGAAGATAATACTCGGATTTGGCTGTTCCCACAAAGCCATAAGACAAACCGCTTAACCAAGCAAACAATAACGGTACAAAGTCCCCCACTGCCAGAATTTTCCCGTTTTGATGGGTTTGAGACCAGCGTTTCACCGCTTTGTATTGTTCCCAAGTTAAGCGCAGTAATCCCCCTTTAACATCCCCCATCAGTTGCTTGCTGTCCATGTAAATAAAGCCCCCTGACGGCATGGCTTTGACGGTTCCGATAATAGGAATGTCTAGGGATTGATACGCCTTTCCTTCCCCCACTAAGGGCAAAGCGGCGATTTCTGCGGTGGGATTGATAACCTGGAGTTGTTCGAGAATGCGGATCGCGATCGCATCTTCTCCATGACCGTTACTAATACAAAGTAATTTCATACCCAATGAATGCTGTGGATAATTGCTGCTCTTTTTCACTGTATCGGGTTGTGTTTCCGAACTCGATGGCAAGATTTTAGAAATCTCGAACCAGAAATACTCTAAAAACTAACAGATTGTAGTGTCGTGACACAGCTAAAAATGTGCTTTATTGTAGGGTGGGTTAGGCGGCTAGAATCTAGGCTATGACTGCAATCTAGTTATCCGCCGTAACCCACCATTTAAAGTGTGGCGCGCCAGTAGCAGCTTCGGAAAGTCGCTAAAACGTAAACTTGGACGCGGAAACCCAGCCCCTATAAGCAATTTGACAATCAAACCAAAACCTTAACTTGTCACCCAAACCCCATCTCTAACGCTTGACTGAAACTCGCTTATTGGGGGATTGCTTGCGAACCCACGCCAAAAATTTTTGCATTTTGGGTTCTGCTTTCAACTTCTCGATGCTGTCGAGTTCGCGAGCCAAACGTTTGTTGTCAAATAATACATGAATTTGACGGTGACAAGCCGAGCAGATTTCGGTTGTGGGGCCAATCTCGGCTTTTTTCCGCTTTGTGGTTTGACGCGGCCGCAGGTGATGGACAGTGAGTTTGGGGACTTCGCGATCGCACAGTTCGCATTTTGGGGTCATCGGTTATTCGCCAGCAAATGGGAAGATAATTTCTTCGGGTTTGCTCTTGTTTTTTATTTTGTGTTACAAATATAATACAAAAAAGAGAGAAGATGCGAGAGTAATTCTCTATATCCCTGATAAATCCTTCGCTCTGCTCAAATCAACCCGAGCGCTAATTATCTTCGATCTGGTCAAAAGCACATTGCGCTGCATTCATGGCATAACGGGCTTTTTCGATCGCCGAGCATTGTTCCCAATTCCTTGGGGCTTGGGGAGTAGTGCAGTCTTGGGAACGCATGGCCAAAGCGACAGGCCGCGCAAAAACTAATAAATCATCTTCTGACCATTGATTTAACAAGGGCTTGACGCATTGAACGAGGCGATCGGTGGGGGTCAGATCGAGATGAGCTAACTCTCTGGCTCGATTCGCGATCGCTTCTAACCAATCTTGGGGGGCTTGGGCAAATTGTTGGAGCAATACGGCAACAACAGACTCAGATTCAGAAAAACTGGAATCAAGGCAAGCGAAAAAATCGTTCGCTCTGACTTCGATTTCGGCCTCATCATAAGCTTCATCGAGGTTGAAGGCGCGATCGCCCTCCTCATAATAATCTCTCGCGGTGGGGGGATACCAAGGATAAACAGCTTCTTCTTCTAGCAACAAGGCTAAAAGTTCTTCTGACTCTGTGAAAGATTGTTCTGCATAAAAATTATTCATAGATTGATAAGCCATAGTAACTCCTCTTTAAAAATGACGAAAAAGTAACTTATTTCTAACGAGCTGTTCGTAGCTACAGTGGGGAGTGTAACCGTTCCGAAGAAATCCGTATTTTTCCCCAAAGATAGAAAATCTCGATCTTGAGGCTAACACCAAAGTCCTCAAAGATCGTCTCTCCCAAGGCCCCTCCTAACCCGGTTCGACTTCGATCGCAAACTCCCAAGTCTGACCCTGTAAACTGCCAAACTTGAGGTGAACGCCAGAATATAAACGAATTTCTTGGTGATGAACTTTTTGCCAACCCTCTTGACTATAAACAAAGGTGCCAAACCGAGAATCATCCTCTAAATAAAAGCAAGACGGCTCATCCCCAGGGCCTCCGACCTCACGACAAAAGATTTTAGCGTGATTTTGACTGACCCATTTTTCAGTAATCGCCAGATCGTTATCCGATTTTCGGCCAATCCGCATCAAACCGCCCCGAACCGAAGTTGCTGTTGTCGGGTTATTGGCATCAATCGGTTGTAAAAACGCACAAAAACGATTCCCCGTAAAGTTACTCGGTAAAATTGTCGGTAACTCCGTAATGCTTGGCTCTAAAGGCTGAATCAACTCCCCTTCAAACTCTGGGTGCATATACAAAATCGGCAGCGTCCAAGCGGGTTGATTAAACTTATATAACATCAATAACTGTTGACGGGCGATCGCGACAGCACTATCAATCGCATGACGAGACGCGATCGCACTGGTAAACGCCTCAATAAAACTCAACGCCTCCGCATCCGCGATCGAATCCCGCATCGCCAAAACCGCCGGAACCCCATAATGTACCAACACCTCCGCCAAACTACTGCGAGGAATCGCCCGTTGTTCGCGACAATCCGGTTGTGCGCCCCAACAAGCATTAAACACCGCCAACGTCACCCGCGTCCGCACCAACACCTGAGCCAATTCCGTACCATTGAGAGTTTGATTTTCCGCGAGGAACAGCAAGCCCCCATCCGGAGCCGGAATCCCATGACCCGCAAAGAAAAAGATATTATAATCCTGGGTTTCCAACGCCTCAATCAATTGGGCGGTCGTCGGTTGTAATAAAGTTTCCACCGTGGCGGCTACCGGAGTCGCCAAGGAATCCGAGGGAGGCGCAACATTTTGTAAATTTAAAACCTCTCTCAGCACATCCGCTTCGTTTTCCAGTTGCAACAAAGTTTTACGGCGACCGCGTACATCTTGATTTTCCCCCAAAACCAACAAAATTTTTAACGCATTGGCTCGTTCTACCGGACTGAGGGGATCGACATCGCTGGTAGTACGACTAAACAATAACTTTTGATTTAGCGAAATCGACTGTTTTCCCGCTTCGGGCTGCATAATCTCCCAAGGAAGGGGAATTAAATCCGGGTCGCGCAAATCCAAACGCAAGCGCAACGGCTGATTTTGACCGTGAGCCATGCCGCGACTTTGAGCGAAACTGTTACGAATCGAATCACTAAATAACCACTGCCACAACTCAATGCCAAAATCCTGCATCAAACGCCCGCCATAGCCATGAGTAGAGCTTTCACCCCCAGAAGTCCCCACAGCATCCTCTGACACGGTTTTCAGGTCACTGTGGGTTACAGGCAGATGTAACTGACTTTGTAACGAAAACATCTCTTGCCATGCCAGCCATTTACGGGTAAGACTGTGCGGCCAAGCACAATGATGAAAGCCATAAGCACTACTCAAAGGTGCATTGAGAACCCAAATCGCAAAATTATCCGATCCAGTTTGGGTTAAACGTTCAATGGCTAAGCTCAGGCAAGGCGTTACTCCGACAGTCATTCCCAATCCCTACTGTATTTTCAAAACCACAATTTATCTTAAATGTCTCAAGAGGACTCTCGCTAGACCCCAAGAGAGCGACATCCATAAAATCAATGACTTCGATCGTAGCAGTAGCACCAATAATTGCAAAATAACCCTCGATAACTCCCCCACAATCAAGGCCGAGGCCCCCTCGCACCCCAGGGAAGATAGAGTCAATCTTTTTCGTTTCGCGCCAATTAAGCAAGAGACCACTACACTAAGGACAAGAGAACCTGTTGTATTCCTGTGCAATACAACTTTTTTCCTTATTGTTGGTAGCCTCTACCGCCCATGAGTAAAACCGCAGATACTACATCCAAACCCAAACAACCCCTCACCACCCAAAACATTATCTACATTGCGATTGGTTGGTGTTTTATTTCCTTACTATTCTTTCTACTCTTTAGCGAAACTGCTCCCGGAGAAGACCCGCCTTTTTGGTTTATCGTCAGCACCTATATCTTTGAACTCGGTGCCTTTCTCGGCTCGGCTGTATTGTGTTATCGCAACTGGCAAAGTCCTCAAATCGCCAGTGGTCGTAACGTCTGGCTGGGCATGGGTTTAGGGATGTTGTGCTTTTTCCTCGGCGGCGTATTATTCGGCATTTGGGAACTGCATTTCGGCCTCGACCCCGATGTTTCCCCGGCGGATTTTTTCTATATGCTGTTTTATTTCTGCATTAGTTGGGGTATGACCCTCGCCGTTTTGCCGCGACGCTTAAATTTAGAAATCTGGCAATGGGTCACGGTTGTCGTCATTGCTTTACTTGCCATTCTTTTGGCTTTTGTGGTCACTTTCACTCCAGGGGATAGTGAGGCAACGCTGCCTGCTAATGCTCCTGCTGCCGAGTCAGTAACTTTGGTTGCCGCGCCGACTCCACCGCCGTCCCCTGCCCCTGTTCCGACTCCTGCGGCCCCAGAAGAAGAAGCTTTACCGGGTTGGGTGGCGAGTTTAGACCGCTTTTTGTCTAGTTTGGCGGGCCCGGTGAATTTGTTTTACATCATTGCTGATGTGGGCTTAATTATTATTGCCACCACCTTATTAATTGCGTTTTGGGGAGGGCGGTTTTCTTTGTCTTGGCGCATGATTGCCTGTGCCACGGTGTTTCACTATTGCGCTGATATGTGGTTCAAGTACGCTTATTCGTATATTGAAAACTACGAAGGCGGCGGCTTACTCGAAGTTTTCTTTGTTTTTAGTGGTGTCTTTTTTGGCATTGGGGCAGCTTTAGAATATGAAGTTTCTACCAGTCGTCCCAGTCGCAGCCGTCGCCGTCGTCACGGTTAGACTTCGGCGGTGAGTTGTTTGCCAAAGGTTTGTTGATCTTCTTGTTGCGCGACATCGAGGTTTACGCCTAATGCCCAAAATGCGGAAATAATCATGGCACCACCGCCTAAAACCACGGCGAGTAGGCTGTCGTTGTGCAGAAAGTGGTGCATAATCCAACCTAGTCCCAAAGCCACACAGATTTGAGGCATGACGATAAAGGCGTTGAAAATCCCCATATAAGACCCCATTTTGTTGACGGGTAGGGCTTTGGCTAACATGGCATAAGGCATCGAGAGAATGCTGGCCCAAGCAATCCCAAAGCCTGCCATGGGTAAGATAAGCCAAATATGATTGTCAATAAATAGTAATGAGATTAAGCTGGCTCCCCCAACAAATAAACAGAAGGCGTGGGTGAGTTGACAGCCTAAGCGATTGGCAATGCGAGCAATGGGCCAAGATACTAAGAAGCACACGGCGTTGTAAACCGCAATGCAAACTCCCGCCCATTCAATGCCCTCTGCGTATAAAGCCGAGCTTTCTCGCGCTGCTCCGAAGATGTTGTGGGCGACGGCGGGGGGGAAGTATAAAAACATACAAAACATCCCTAACCAGGAGAAAAACTGCACGCCAGCCAGTTGTTTCATGGTTTCGGGCATATTTTTAAATAATCCTAAGATGGCTTTGAAGCCGTTGCTGAAGCCCCCGGTTTTTTCGATACGTCGCTCAAAGGCTTTGAGGTTTTTGGGAGGGATTTCTGGTGTTGAAAGTACCGTCCATAATACGGTTCCCAAAAAGGCAGCCGCCCCGACATAAAAGGACAATTTCACGGGGAAGGGAATGGTTTGATGACCTTGGGCGCTAAAGTCGAACAGGCGGTCTAGCAGCCAAGGCATGAGGGCGGCGACGACGGCTCCTAAGCCGATAAAAAGGCTCTGCATGGCAAAGCCGACGGTGCGCTGTTTTTCGGGTACAATGTCGGCGACAAAGGCTCGAAATGGCTCCATACTGATGTTGATGGAGGTGTCGAGCAGCCACAGCAAGCCTGCGGCCATCCACAGGCTAGAGGAGTTGGGCATGAGGATAAGGGCGATGGAGCTGAGGATGGCCCCGGCTAGAAAGTAGGGTCTGCGGCGGCCTAACCAATTCCAGGTGCGATCGCTCATGTAGCCGATAATGGGTTGGGCAATGAGGCCACTGAGGGGAGCCGCTAACCAGAGAATCGGGATTTGTTCGGGACTTGCGCCTAAGTATTCATAAATGGCGCTGGTGTTGGACATCTGCAATGCCCAACCAAATTGAATGCCGAAAAAACCAACGCTCATATTTAAGAGTTGGAAAACACTTAGTTCTGTTTTTTTGGATTTATCACGATTAAGGTCAAGCATACATACGGAACTTCACTACACAGCAAAAGCGAAAACACCAAAACTCGTTTTTGAAAAATGTTTCAAATTTCAATTTTTGTGAAAATTTGAGTCAAATATTATTTTTTTGTTTATTATTGGTATTAGGGATTGTGAACAATCCAAAAATATGAATTTTACAAGTCCCTTTTGAGATTTGGTGTTGTCTAAAGCGAGAATGGCATAAGCCAATACGATACAGTCTCGATTATTGTTGGGTAAGATAGACCCCGAAACAATCAAGTTGATTCAAGGTTGTTCACCTTGGCGCTTTAGTTTTCGCTTTACTGTTACCTTAACATTGGTGCTAAAGAGCGAAAAGTTCCTACAGGCATAAATCTAGATTGCCAAAATAGATTTATGGCAGTTCTGCTCGACAGCGATGTTGTTTAAAATAACTGAATCTTATTTTGATTCGTGAGTGGTTGTCAGCTACTAATCTAAGTTTTCTTCAACTTCACTTAAAACCATAAACACGACATCGAGAGCGCGATCGCCCCAAGTCATGGCTTTTTGCATCCCCTGCGTCCAAGTGTCTTGTAACGAGGGGTCAGATTCTTGTGTAGCTATTGTTTTATCAGAGGTGTTCATAATTCGTTGACTTTCGTTAACAATGTACATACAAAGTATATCATAAGTATTGAAATTGTAATAAAAAAAGCGGGAAATCCAGACCCAACGGGGGATACAGAGGGGGGAATTTTTCTAGAGATGGGGCGATCGCGACCTTCTTAGAGAGGGGGCGATCGCGAAATTTCTACCAATTGCCCTAACGCGATCGCCTTGATGTATGTCAAGATAATTGATGTATATTGTTAGTACGAAACTTGCCTTATGCCCCGAACAAAACCGCCATCCAATAAGGTTCTCACCATTCGCCTCACCGAAGCCGACTTTCACCTCCTAGAGGGGTATTGCGCCGATCGAGGCAAAACTAAAACTGAGGTGTTAGTAGACCTTATCCGCCGCTTAAAAGAAAGGAATGTTGCTTCCTCGGCAATGTCCTCCCATCACTAAAACATCCTTGCTGATTAAAATCTATAAACTGATGATTGTAGTATCGCGCTTCAATTCTTCGGGGAATGCAGATACTGGCAACAGGGGGAAAGGCTTATTGTCCTTTTCCCCTTAATCGTTTTTGGATAGTGGGGGTTTTTGGGGCAGTCGGCAGTAGTTTTTGGGCAGTCGGCAATCGGCAGTCGTGAAAGAGTGGACAGAAAGCCTCTGTTTCCCCTTAATCGTTTTTGGATAGTGGGGGTTTTTGGGGCAGTCGGCAGTAGTTTTTGGGCAGTCGGCAATCGGCAATCGGCAATCGGGGGGGGAGTGGAGAGAAAGCCTCTGTAGGGGTGAGGTTTCCTCATCCAATCTCAACTTTAGGGTTATACCAAATCCGGCGCGTGATACACCGTCTATTACGATAACCCGCCCTCGGATTGGAAATCCGGGGCTAATGAGCGCAAAGTCCGCCTTCGCGGACTAATACAATAAGCGGGTTTCGTTGACAACTCCCCGCCGTAAACGGTCGGGGATTCTCGCTTCATCGGGAGAGTCTAGCTGATACCGAAGTATTAACCCCGATCTCTTTACCCTCGGCGAGCACTTTTCCCATTTGCCCAACGGTACTCTAGCTAAAAGTTTAGCACAAAGCCGTCCTTAAAGGACGAGGCTTTAGACCCAGGATTTTTGGTAAGCGGATTTGGTATTAGGACGATTAGATGCTGCGTCGCCGTAACGTAAATTTGGACGGGGAAACCCCGCCCCTACGCAAGATTGGACAATGGAATGGGGACGAAACCTTGACTTGTTACCAACAACCAACAACCAATAACTAAACCTTACCCCGGAAGCGGTGAACCAAGCCCAGCCAAGCATCTTCGAGTAAAGCATATAAAACCGGGACGACAACCAAACTCAACAGCGTTGATGCCATTAAACCGCCGATAATTGCCACAGCCATCGGTTGACGCAACTCTGCACCTGCGCCCCAACCCAAGGCAATGGGAAGCATACCGAGAATGGTAGAAAACGTGGTCATCAAAATGGGTCGCAAGCGCACCTGTCCGGTTTGTAAAATGGCTTCAGAACGGTTGAGTCCTGAGCGTCGTAGTTGATTGACATAATCCATCAGCAGCAAGGCATTTTTGTCTAAAAGCCCCAGCAAAAAGATTAAGCCAATCAAAGAAATCATGCCGAAATCGCTTTGGGTAATCAGTAACGCCAACATTGCTCCGACTAAAGCCAGGGGAAGGGATAAACCGACAACTAAGGGTTCCAGTAAGCGGCCAAAGGGCAAAAATAGCACAATCAACATACAAACAATGGCCAAAGCCAGGGTTGTGCCAAAGCTGGCAAACACATTACTACTGGACGCAGCATCGCCTTTAAGGTCGAGGAAAACGTCATCAGGTATAATCTCCTCTGCAATGCCTAATGCTTGGGTTGTCGCGTCTCCTAGGGCTTTTCCTGGGGCTAAATTGGCAGCGAAGTAGACGGCTCGTTGACCGTTTAGGCGCTCGATGCGATTGGGATTGGTGGGGTCTTCTTCGGCAGTAATGGTGACTTCAACAAAACCGGGGAGGGGTTCTATTTGATTTTTGAGGTCTTGGGCTGCATTCGTGAGGGTTTCGAGGTCGTCCCCAATCAAAGCGATTTGCAGGGGTTTTTGGTCAACGGTATCGACAAATTGGATGTCTTCAACGCCAATGGTGACTCCTTCGAGGTTGGGGAGTTGTTCGCGGATTTGGGTTTGAATTTGGGCGGTTGTGAGCAAGCGAGAGGGTTTGAGGCGTACATAGAGTTTACCTTTGTTGGGTTCGCCCCGCACGCCCACCAGGGTAAAGACAGATTCGACATCGGGGAGATCGAGGACGGTTTGTTCGATGTCTTCTGCGACGTTTCGCGATCGCGCCAACAGCAAGCGCATGGGGGATTGGGCTAGGTCTTTGAGCCAATCGAATGATCCTTCTCCAAATTCAGAATCTGGGTTAGGTGGGGGGGTTTCTGGGGGAGGAGATGCTGGGGGGGGTTGATTGTCAGGGAGTTGGGGTAAAGCAGAGGTGTAAACGATGTTAAATTCACCGCGATCGAGTTGCGGGATAAAGCCTTTGGGGATGAGGGGGATGAGGGCGATTCCTACGGCAAAACTCGCGATCGCGATCGCGACAATCATACCGCGATGATGCAACGACCAGCGCAGTAAATTGCGATAGTTGCGATTGGGGATTAATTCGTTGTCGGCATCAACGGGGATGGGGGGTCTGGAGGTTTCGGGATGGGAATTGCGTCGGGGTCGCAACCACCAAACGGCTAAGACGGGGGAGAGGGTACGAGCCACCAGCAATGAGATTAACACGGCGGCAGACACGGTTAAGCCAAAGGGTTTGAAAAACTGACCGATTGTTCCTCCCATAAAGGCAACGGGCAGGAAAACGGCAACAATGGTGAGGGTTGAGGCGCTGACGGTGAGGCCGATTTCATCTGTACCGTTGATGGCAGCTTCTCTGGGGGATTGTCCGGCTTCGATGTGTCGCGAGATGTTTTCCACATCAACGATCGCGTCATCGACGATAATACCAATAACGAGGGCAAGGGCAAGTAGGGTAATGGTTTCTAAATTAAACCCCGCGATCGCCATGACGATGCAAGTTCCGAGTAAGGAAATGGGAATGGCTAGGGCGGTGATAATGGTGGCGCGAAAGTTGCGTAAAAAGGGATAAATGACTAAAACTGCCAAAATAATCGCCAAAATCAAGGCATCGATGGTGGCTTGGGTGGCTTCGCGAATAAAGTTGGCTTGGGTTTCAGCGAGGGTAAAGGTAATTTGGGCAAATTGCGATCGCAACTCCTCAACGGTTTCCTCGACAGCCGCGACAATATCGAGGGTATTTGCGTCGCTTTCTTTGACGACTTGAAAGGCTAAGGCATTATTGCCGTTAAACCGGATGAGGGTTTGTTGGCTGTCAATTTCGTTGTTTTCGATGTCTTGGGGGGGAGTGCTGTCTCCGAGAAAATTTACCCGTAATACGCCATCAAGTTCGGTAATGGGTGGGATAATTTCAGTTTTCGCCAGTTGGGTTAATTCTTCTAATTCTAAGGTTTCGCTTTCGAGGGCATAACTGACTGAAGCCGATTCGTTGAGGTTGAAAGGAATCACCTCGAAGCTGGTTTCTGGGGGGAAGTCAGCTTTATCTAATTCTGCCCTAACTGCGGCGGCGGCGGCGGGTAAATTGGTTCCGACTTCAAATTCTAGGTTCGCGATCGCCCGGCCGGGATAAGTGGTAGAACGATATTGTTGCAGATCGTCTACATCGGCTAAGGCGGCTTCGAGGGGAAGGGTTAACTCGGATTCTGTAGCCGTGGCGGTTTCTGTGGGGGTTTGGCTTTGTACCACCACCACCGGAAAGGTAACATCGGGAAATAAGGCATACTTGAGACTACTCAACGCCAAAAGCCCGGCTACCGTTACCGCAATCCAAAACCCGACGGTTAACCAGGGATGCGCGATCGCCCAGCGAGAGAGATTGAGCCGTTGACGCAGGGAAGATTTACGCGGAAACCGAACCATAAGCTTACCAAAGAGATGCTTTTCAATAATATTGGCGCGATCGCCCTCTCAACAACTAAGACGCGATCGCTTTGTCAATCAGTTATAGTAATACCAAATAAAAATCAACAGCCCCTCTCCCTGTGGGAAAGGGGTTTGGGGTGGGGGCAATGGACAGTAAAACACCTGTACGGCAAGATTACTGTACGGAAATTAATTGTAATGAATATAACTGTATTTTCACCGAAGTTGTCCCAAAATCGCAGCAAAATAGCCCTAGTCTGGCTAAATTTTAACCATTAATTCTCAGACGCTTTAGGGCTATCAATCGCATTTAATTCAGTTCTTTTCGGTCAAGATTCAAGTCCAGAATATTATGTCAATTCATTTTGTGAATGAACTACATCATCTCGGCATAACAACTCATCCCGACTTCCTGAAAAACACTCGGTTCATCGCCTTGTTGCGCTTGGCGATTTAATTCCTGAAAACGACTTTCGCTGTAACGGGATTGAAATTCATCCATCATACAACTACAAAGTTCTGCCGCATCTGCCGCCGATAATCCTGCTTCGGTTGCCCCTTGTTTACAGCTATCCATATAATCATTGACCAGTGTCGTTGAATAGTTATGATTGTGGTTGGGGTGGGCGATGAGCTGCGGTTTAGAAGAAAGAGCAGTCGATACCGTACTATAACCTAAAAATGTAACGGAAAAAGCACTCAGACCCAATATAGTTTTCTTAAAAAATGACTTATTCATCATAATAAGCTCTCCTAACTTGTTAAATTAAATTTTGTAAAACAATAAACACAAAACACGGTTCTATCTAGTAATCTTTTCAGATAGTATGTCTTTTTTGCTTTAACTATTGATGATACTAACCTAATTTAAAGAAAATTGGTGCAACTTGAAATCCCCCTTTATATATATTTTCTATCTTCTTAAAGAGTGAGATCGAGCCAAATGAATTAAAAACAACGCGATCGCATTTTGGGCGTTTGGTTTTCAACCCAACCTACAACCCAAGACTTATCCAGACAGGGATCGCGCAATTAAATGCTTTCTGGGGTTGCTAATGAGGAGAATAGCTGCGACCTTTCCACATTCCGCCGCGACCTTGATAATAACGTAACGCCGAATCTAAGGTCATGGCTGTGTAAAAAAGCGCGATCGCGGGTAAAGTTAAAGCAAACCCCGGCCAACAATTATAAAAGCGAATCGTCGGCAAATACGCCCCACTCATTAACAACCAAGTCCCCATTCCCACGCCTAAAACCAGCCAATTTCCCGTCCAGATTCCCCCAATGATTGCCACAATCGGAACGAGATAAACCAACGTCATTCCGAATAAAGTTCCCAGTAATAATAAAGGGGAATATTGTAATTGAGCATAAGCCGATCGCGCCACCATATCCCAAATAGTTTCTAAAGAATCATAAGGACGCAAACTCCGGGCTGATTTCGTTAAACCCAACCAAATTTGATGATTTATCCCCTCAGATGAAGGCTTTTTAACCGCTTGGGCTAACGTACAATCATCAATAATTGCATCTTTAATAACTTCTAAACCCCCCAAACGATCCACCGCTTGCCGCGATAATAATGTACATCCTCCTGCGGCTGCGGCCAAATTGCGCTGAGGATTATTAACCCAGGCAAAAGGGTATAACTTTTGAAAGAAAAAGACAAACGCCGGAATTAATAACTGTTCCCAAAAACTTTTACAGCGCAACAATACCATCAACGAAGTTAACTCCGATCGCGTTTGTTGGGCTTGGGCCACTAAACGCTGTAAATTGTCTTTATCCCGGTCAATATCGGCATCAGTTAAAAAGAAATAATCGGGAGTGGGGTCGAGGGCGCGTCCTTGGCGTAAACCTTGCTCCATCGCCCATAATTTGCCCGTCCAACCCGGCGGTAGAGGCTTCGAGGTTAAAATTTGAAGGCGATCGCGTTTTCCCAAGCTTTCTGCGACTTCTTGGGCGACTTGGGCAGTACGATCGCTGCTGTGGTCGTCTACTAAAATCACCGAATAGACCCCCGGATAATCTTGTTGTAGTAGCGATCGCAACGTCATCGGCAGTACATCCGCTTCGTTACGGGCAGGGACAATGGCGCAAACCGTGGGCGAGATCGCCAACTCCCCTTGGGGTAGAATCACGTTACATCGCCAAAACCCGCCCCAAAACAGAATTAGAAACAGCCAAATCAAAAATGTCAAAAGCGCAATCGCACTAAAAATCATCATTACCTCAAACCCTATTGAACAGTGTAGACAAACCCAAAATGGTAGGTTACGGCAGATTGCTAGATTGCCCTCACCACTTAGATTTTAGCCGCCTAAGCCCCCCTATCCTAAAGCTCTCCCAGGGTTCAAATTTCTTCCCCCTCTTCCCCCTCCTCCCCCTCCTCCCACTCCTCCCATTTGATGAACTTTTTTAACAGACCGTCGATCGTAGACGGTGTTTGATCCCTTCACTGCTTAAAATAAGGTCATCTTTAACTTTTCTCAACCTTTTTCAGGAGAAACGCCTATGGCAAGCAGAGACATCGAAATGATTAAGCCCTACGAAGGTAATCCCTTCGTCGGCCACTTAGCCACCCCGATTACAGCATCGGGCTTTACCAAAACCTTTATCAACAACCTCCCCGCTTACCGTACAGGAGTTTCGCCGTTAATTCGCGGTTTAGAAGTCGGAATGGCCCACGGCTATTTCCTCGTCGGCCCTTGGACCGTGTTAGGCCCCCTGCGCGACTTTGGTGAAGCTGCAAACTTGGGCGGTTTAATCTCCGCGATCGCGCTGATTTTGATTGCGACTGCGGGTTTATCCGCTTACGGCCTCGTAACCTTTAAAAAAGACGAATCCCAAGCCGAATACTTCAAGAGTACTCCAGATGCTCCCGATAACTTGCAAACTGCTAGCGGTTGGAGTCAATTCTCTGGCGGTTTCTTTGTCGGCGCAATGGGAGGTGCTTTTGTCGCCTACTTCTTGCTGGAAAACCTTTCCGGTGTAGATGCGATTCTACGCGGTTTGGTGAATTAATAAGCTTGCAGGCGATTCGATTCCGGCGCGATCGCCCTTACTTTTGGGAAAATCATTGCAAACACTAGCATAGGAAACATAAATTATGACAGGCGCATACGCAGCATCTTATCTACCCTGGATTTTGATTCCCATTGTCGGTTGGCTGATGCCTGCCGTGGTGATGGGACTGCTGTTCATTTACATCGAAAGCGAAGCTTAAGGATTTGAGTTTCGTTTTTTGACCTCAATCCGCTTTAAGAAAAAGACTCTACCCGTGGGGGTGGAGTCTTTTTTTTTAACGAGATGGGGAAAAAACAACAGCAGCCCCATCGATGAGACTGCTGAAGCAATAAATTAAAACGAAACCGAAAAACTGCTAAAAAGTAACAGCCTTCTACATCGCCGGGGCATCAATAACTTGCTCAACGGCTGTAATTTCGGGGATGTACTCGCGCAAACGGCGTTCGATACCCATTTTCAGGGTCATAGCAGAACTAGGGCAAGAACCACACGCCCCTTGCAGCCGGAGTTTGACAATCGGGCCTTCGATTTCAACGAGGTCAACGTTACCGCCATCTGCCATTAAATAGGGGCGCAATTCATCTAAGACTTGTTCGACGTTTTCGGAAGTTAGTGCGAGTGACATAGTTATGAATTTAAGTTTTTTGAGCGTTTTACTGGTGTTTATTTTATGTTAACGCGCTCGTTGCTCTTGCGACGGCACAAATTACAATGACTCGGATTCATGGTGATCGGGGGAGAGTTGGGCGGTACTCATCACGGGGAGTTGGAATAACGGCACAGTAAAGGTTACGGTCGATCCGAGTTGTTCGCCCATACTGAAGAAATTAATGGTTCCGCCCATAGTTTCGATTAATTTTTGGGAAATGGCCAGCCCTAAACCCGTACCGCCATAAGCTTTGGTGCGAGAACCATCAACTTGACTAAAGTTGTGAAAGAGTTTATCGAGTTTTTCGAGGGGAACACCAATGCCGGTATCGGCCACTCGGACTAAAACGGTGCCGGGAAATTCCTGATTATTGGCGTTCATGGCTTTTTTCAGGACTTCGGCGCTAATGGTTACGCCGCCTTCGTGGGTAAATTTAATGGCATTCCCCACAAGGTTTAACATGACCTGTAACGAGCGTTGGTAGTTGCCGTAAAGGATAATCGGTTCGCGAGAGGGGGGATATTGAAACTCGAAGGTGAGATTTTTGCGTTCAGCGAGGGGTCGCATTTTTTTCTCAACATCATCGAATAATTCATGGAGGGGATAGTCATTAAAGTCGAGTTCCAGTTTTCCGGCTTCGATTTTGGCGATGTCGAGGATATCGTTAATCAGGTTGAGCAGATGGAGGGCGGAATGATGCGCTTCGTCGAGAAATTCCCGTTGTTCTTCTTCGGTGTCCGCCATACCGTCTAAAATTAGGCGCAAAAAGCCAATAATGCCGTTGAGGGGGGTGCGGAGTTCGTGGGAGGTACTGGCAAGAAATTCGCTTTTGAGGCGGGAGGCTTCTTCGGCCAGGCGTTTGGCTTGTTCGAGTTCTTTGTAGAGGGAAGCGTGGGCGATCGCGGTACTGACTTGGGCGGCGAGTTCGCGCAATAAGTCAATTTCGGCAGCAGTCCAGTAACGACGGCGATCGCACTGATGCAAACAAATCAAAGCATTGCGTTTATTTTGGTAAAATGTGGCCACCACCAACACCGAACGCTGGCCAAAGGTGGGGTTGGCAATGCGTTCGACGGCAATGGGTTCGCCACTACTAAGGGCTTGTTGGAGATAGGGTTCCCCAGCCAGGCTGAGACGTTCTCCGAGTAGGGATTTAACGTTTTTCTGGCAGTGTTCGGCTTCGACTCGGAGTTGATTCTTTTCGGCGTTGTAAGACACGATCATGCACCGAGACACGCTCAAAGATGAGCCAATGCTGTCTACGGTTTGCTGCCAAATCGTTTCGAGGTCGAGAGTCCGGCGAATATTACGGGCGATCTCGGTGAGGAGACTGCGGTAGGGATTGCGACGAATTTTCCGCGCAATTTGGGTGACTAAATCTTGGGAGGAAGCAGTGGTTTCTGATAAGCTGGTGCGGCGAGTATCCGAGGCAATTTCTTCTTGCCGCAGCAAGTGACCAATCGCCAGCACAGCACTTGCGCCCCCATTGGGTTGTAAAATTGGGCTGATTGCCAATTCTAAGGGAAAAGACTGCTCTGCGTGTTGAAAAAAGGTATGGTGACGTTCGGGGATACGTCGCTCTAAAATTCGCTGGATTAGGCTTAAATAGGCTTGGGGATCGGCTGGCGTGAAGCTTTCGCTAAGGTCGTGACCCATGATTTCTTGGGGGTCAATACCGTACTCGGCAGCAGAGTTCCAAGAGAAGGAAATGTATTTACCCGAATTGTCTTGGACAAAGACTATTTCCGCGCCTAAATCCTGCCAATTTGTTGGCTCAACTTGTGCAGGGGCAGATTTCATCGCAGTTTTAGTAATATTTGCTTAATTGTTGGGATGTTACGACCAAGTTGACTTTAGGTTATAGCGAACTTTAGAGATTTGTCTAGTTTCTCTTTTTGCGATCGTTTTTCCCTTTTTTTGTTTTAACTTATTTCGCGGTTGAATTCATCAACTTGGTTGGTTGAAACACCCTGTTACTGGGACTTACATATCATTTATAATTTATTGTTAAGCGATCTTCATCCGCAAGCTTGCCCGTGAATGGATGATTAATCGTTCCATTCCCCTCGCGGCGGAACTGGAGGATTACGACGGAAGCCACGGGCAAGATCGGCATCGGGCGATCGCTCTCCTCGTAACCATTGTTTAATCGCGGTTTCGATGACACGGCTGGGATCGTTGGTGAGGTGTTGAATCTGATCTAAAAGGTCTGAGTCAATGTTAATTGAAACTTCAACTTTCTCAGAAGTTCGTTCGGATTGGGATTGAGTGACGTTATCGTTCATAACTGTTTAAGCAAGAATTCCTAATATTTTTTGAAGGCGATCGCTGATGAGGCCTCTATTATAGCTTTTATGGGTTCTTTGTTTTGGCAACGAGGTCATGAGTTTTTGGCTTTGGCAAGAGATTATGAACCCGACAAAGCCATTTTCCCTCGTGGCACGATTCGCCAATACCCGTCAGAGGGGCAGAAATCATCATCAACGCTTCTCCTCAGAAACTATTAAAATACATTAAGACAGACAAAATTTCTTAAATTCGCTGTTATCACGATTCCACTTTCTTTAAAAATTCCTATGACTGACGTTTCCGTCTCCCGTATTCGTAACTTCTCGATTATTGCTCATATCGATCATGGTAAATCGACTCTAGCTGACCGCCTGTTGCAGGTAACGGGGACAGTAGCACAGCGCAAAATGAAAGAACAATTCCTCGATAGCATGGATTTAGAGCGGGAACGAGGGATTACCATCAAGCTACAAGCCGCTAGAATGGATTATACAGCGAAAAACGGGGAAAAGTATGTCTTAAACTTGATTGACACCCCCGGTCACGTTGACTTTTCTTATGAAGTGTCGCGATCGCTGGCCGCTTGCGAAGGGGCATTATTAGTCGTAGATGCGTCTCAAGGAGTCGAAGCTCAAACCCTAGCGAATGTCTATCTGGCTCTCGAAAACGACCTAGAAATTATCCCGGTTTTAAATAAAATAGACTTACCCGGAGCCGATCCCGATCGCGTGATCGAAGAAATCGAAGAAGTGATCGGCCTCGACTGTACCGACGCAATCCGGGCTTCCGCCAAACAGGGCATTGGCGTAGACGAGATTTTAGAAGCCATTGTCAAGGAAGTACCGCCGCCTCAAGACACCGTAGAAGAACCGTTACGGGCGCTGATTTTCGATAGTTACTACGACCCCTATCGCGGCGTAATCGTCTACTTCCGGGTGATGGATGGTTGCGTTAAACAAGGCGATCGCGTCCGCTTGATGGCTTCTAAAAAAGAATACGCGATCGACGAACTCGGCATACTCTCTCCCGGACAAATTCCCATCGACACCCTCCACGCCGGGGAAGTGGGTTACTTCTCTGCCGCCATTAAAGCCGTAGAAGATGCCCGCGTCGGCGACACCATTACCCTTGCCACCGAACCCGCCGAAACGGCCTTACCGGGCTATACAGAAGCGAAACCGATGGTTTTCTGCGGTCTGTTTCCCACCGATTCAGAACAGTATGAAGACTTGCGGGATGCCCTCGAAAAACTGAAGCTCAACGAT
The DNA here is from genome assembly GCA_000380225.1 of filamentous cyanobacterium ESFC-1. Classification (GTDB taxonomy): domain Bacteria; phylum Cyanobacteriota; class Cyanobacteriia; order Cyanobacteriales; family Spirulinaceae; genus Jaaginema. The sequence continues at coordinate 3,898,065 of KB904821.1, read as the reverse complement.
GCGGCGTTATCTTATGAACCGGAAACCTCAACGGCCATGGGCTTTGGGTTTCGCTGCGGTTTCTTGGGCTTGCTGCACATGGAAATCGTGCAAGAACGCCTCGAACGGGAATATAATCTCGACTTAATCACCACCGCCCCTTCAGTAATTTATCGCGTCACCACCACATCCGGGGAAACCTTTGAATTTGACAACCCCAGTCAATTACCGCCCCCTGGTAATCGGGAAATCATCGAAGAACCCTATGTGCGGATTGAGATGATTACCCCGGAAGAATATGTCGGGACGTTGATGGAGTTGTGTCAAGCCCGACGGGGTGAGTTCAAGGACATGAAATACTTAACCCCCACGCGAACCACTTTGGTTTATGAATTGCCCCTGGCTGAAGTGGTAACCGACTTTTTTAATCAACTCAAGTCGCGATCGCGCGGTTATGCCAGTATGGAGTATCAAATCTTGGGCTATCGCGAAAACGACTTGGTGCGCTTGGATGTGATGGTCAACGGCGATCCCGTCGATTCTCTCGCGACTATTGTCCACCGAGATAAAGCTTATCCTGTGGGGCGATCGCTCACCGAAAAACTCAAAGAACTGATCCCCCGTCATCAATTCAAAATCCCCCTACAAGCCTCCATTGGTTCTCGCATTATCGCCAGCGAACACATCCCCGCCTTACGCAAAGACGTTCTCGCTAAATGTTACGGCGGTGACATCAGCCGCAAGAAAAAACTGCTGCAAAAGCAAGCCAAAGGTAAAAAACGCATGAAGTCCATCGGGACGGTAGATGTGCCACAAGAAGCGTTTATGGCAGTATTGCGCCTAGAATCGTAAATAATGGCGACTAGAACCCCGGTTTCTACTAAAAATCGGGGTTCTGATAACTTAGCTAACCCAACAAAGCGTAAGCTTGGACGGGGAAACCCCGCCCCTACCAGAAACGAAATGTTGTTGGGTTTCGTAACCTCAACCCAACCTACTGGCGTGACACAGCTAAAATTAGGCTTTCGTGTAGGGTGGGTTAGGCGGCTACAACCTAGGCTGTGACAGCAATCCACGAATCCGCCGTAACCCACCGTTTAAGATGTGTCACGTTACTACTGCCTGCGTTGTGGGAATTCCTACTGCCCAAAACACTGATGACTGATGAGGCGATGACTCTCTTTGAAACTTAATTTTACTTTTTGAGGCTGAAACCCTAGTATAGTCTAGTGTTGAGCCTTTTCTAGAGTCTGCCCTATAGGCCAAAGTTTCTGACTCCCTTTCTGGGGCAAAATCCCCACTCCCCCCCGACTGCCGAGGAGCCGATTGCCGAGGAGCCCCTTAATCGCTGATAACTGTTAAAAAGGAAGTCCCGGTCCCGGTAAAGAAGGTCGAGAGGGGCGGGGAATGGGTAAATTAAACCCAGGGAGGCGGGGTAGATTGATGTCGGGGTAGAGGTTTCGTAACACCTGCTGGAGTTCGGCCATTCCCGGTAATTCCCCTTGAAAGCCATCAAATAAGACCCCAGTGAGAATGGCCTCGACATCGGCTTGAGAGAGTCGTCTGACGGGGCCAATGCGTCCTTGGGGATTGATTTCTAAACGGTTGCCTTGGGAGACGGTCACGGGATCGCTCTCAGAATCGCCTGTAACGGCAAGTTCTCCTTCAAGGACTTTGACTTGGGCAATGCCATTTTCCCCTACTTCCATGACGTATATTGTGCCTTGTACGCCGATTTCAAAGTTGGCGGTGCAGCCGTTGGCGGGGCCGCTGGCGAGGAGTAGACCTTGTTGGACTTCGATACATTGACCGATCAGGACTTGGGAATTGGGGCCTAAGCGTCCGACTGCGCCGTTACTAAAGGCTAGACTGGTGCGTGCTGCTTCGGTACTGACTTTTTCTTGGAATTGCGCGATCGCGTCTACGGATGCCAGGGTTTCTTCGATGAAAACGCGATCGCCATCGATGATTTCTTGAATTACGGCTTGGGTAATCTGTGCGGAGGTGGGATGGGGCCAGAATCCGAGGAGTAACACCGTCCAGAGACCACTGAAAAGTAGTATAAGATTGCGTCGCTTTTGGCGAAACCAGGGAAATTGCATCATGATTGAATTGCCGAGAATGTTAAGGAATGGCATAAAGGCACCCCGCGATCGCCCGATCGTAGCATGAATTAAATATGAATTTTAAAAGGGGCGATCGCCCCCCAATCAATGAAATTTGGAATTACTGGTAGCGACTCACCAAGCCCGCTAAACTGCCGGGATAGCCTTCACCCACAGCCGTCATCGACCAGCCTTTATCCCCTTCCCGTTTAAAATTCGCCATCACCACGGCGGTTTCGCTAGAAAATTGGGCATCGAGGTCATAGCGCAACAATTCCTCGCGGTTGGAAATATTGACCATGCGAACATAGGCATTACTCACCATACCGAAGTTTTGACCGCGAGCGTCGGCTTCGTGAATCGTAATGGCAACAGCCAGCTTTTGGACGGTGGGATCGACTTTCCGCAAATCCATAATGATCGCTTCGTCGTCGCCTTCTCCTTCCCCAGTACGATTATCCCCGGTGAGTTCTAATGCGGGTTCGCTTTCGGGGGATTTGAGTTGATTGTAGAAAATTAAGTGATTGTTAGAAACTAATTTATCATTGGCACCGAGCATAAAGACACAAACATCGAGGTCGAAGGGGTTGTTACTGCCGCCAACATCCCAACCTAAGCCAACAAAAACGGCATCGAGGGTTGGCAGCACTTTTTCGAGGTTGAGGGTTGTGCCTTTGCTTAAGTTAATTGTCATTTTTGGTTCTCCTTGGGGGTAATCGTTGCTACCGTTTTATCTGAAGTTTAGCTAAAAAGCCAGAAACCCTCTGTTAGCAATGTACAATTAACAATGTACAATTAACAATTAATTGTTTCATAACCAACAACAAACTAATCAACAATGTACAATTAATTGTTTCATAACCAACAACAAACTAATCAACAATGTACAATTAATTGTTTCATAACCAACAACCAATAACCAATAACCAATAACCAATAACCAGTCAATCATCGGAAAAACCTGCCACTCAGGTACTAACAACTGAAATGACCCAGAATCCAGGACAAATCAAAATTTCATCTCAGCATTTAGAGATGATGCGAAATCACGCCGAAACGGATTATCCCCAGGAATGTTGCGGTTTGTTGTTGGGTCATCTTGTGGGGAATCAAAAAGAGGTGGTCAAAGCGATCGCGACCCGGAATAGTTGGAACGCAACCGAAGCGGCGGCGTTTGCTGAAGTGACCGGAAAACCGCCGCGAGACGAGCATCAAGACAGCAATTTTAGTATTGCTCCAGAAGAAATGTTACAGGTACAAAAACAAGCGAGGGCGGAGAATTTAGAGATTGTGGGGATTTATCATTCTCACCCCGATGGTGAAGCAAAACCGTCTGAATTTGACGGCGCGATCGCCTGGCCGATTTATTCTTATCTGATTGTCTCGGTGAGGACAGGAAAAGCTGAAACGGTATTAAGTTGGGTTCTCGATGAGGAGCGTCAGTTTCAAGCGGAAAACATCATAATTGACTAAAAATCCCGGAAATGACGCTCCGGGCAGGGGTTTTAGTTTATTAACATGAATGAATCTAAAAAGCGGTCGGTTTCCTGGGCGATCGCGTCCCCTTTGGTTGGCGCACCCCCGACGACAAAATACAAGCGAGAATCAACCCAATACATCCGGGCTTTCATGTAGCCTTCGGGCATTCGGACTTCAATTTCTTTGCCCATGTAGCCTTCGAGTTCGATGTCCCGTTCGCTGAGAACTTCGTTATCTTGTACAAAACCATCGCGAGAGGCTTCGAGAATGGTTTGGATTTGTTCGTCGGGAACTCCATCGGGAACCATGGGGAAATCTTGATAAAACACGACGTAGCCGGAGTTTTCATCGACATTTTCCAGCATAATCTCGCCAGATGCCCCCGCATCCGCCGCCACGTTACCTTCTTGGATGTTTTCGGTGGGAGTACCGGGAAAAGTCGCACTAAAGCGTCCGGCTTCTGAAACAAAGGTTTCCCAATCACCCATGGGCATTTGGGCCAGATCGGTTTGGGCGTTTGCTGCTGTTGATAAAGGGGGTGTCGCGGTCACACCTGGGGGTGAAGCGATCGCGAGAAATCCTAAAGCCGCCATGGAAATCGTTGTTTTAGAGAAAAGTTGCATAAACTTGAGGGTCAAATTGGTCACAGGTGTACTCGTCTGTTGTAGCCAAGAAGAAAAACGCGGTCGTAATGTTTCCGAGTCAAGGCGATCGCGCACAAAAAGAGACGGCGATCCTTTGTTAAACTCAAAAGGCAAATTCACCAGTTTGCTATAAATCGAAACTGCGAAAGGGTTGCTAAACTCAGGGAAACGGCAACCTTTGCGTCTATCTTTATTTTTAATGGCATGAGCGTATTTCCTCCCTATTCTGGATCGCTACCCTCTCGTCTGCGGATTTTTAACATCAGGCATTATTTCTTGTTAGCGTATTGGGTGATTTTTCAGCCAAGTGCATTACATCGCTATTTTTATGATGCCGATCCGGAGTTGTATCCCCGTTTGGGTTGGCGCAAAATTGTCCGTAGTTGGCGCATTTCGGCTTATCGATCTTTATACAAAATGACGGCGATCGCGATCGCGACCGCGCTGATTTTACTGTTGTTGTTAGTCCCGATGGCGTTTGCTTACAATTTACAAGGCCATACATCCGGGATTGCGGCGATCGCGGTGACTCCCGATCGTCAGTTGGCGGTTTCTGCGTCCACAGACCGCCGGATTCGCTCGTTTGTCCCCAATAGCGATCGCAGCCTCAAGGTCTGGAATTTAAGCCGAGGGACGGAAAAATTTACCCTTCGCGGTCACCGTAAAAGTGTTTCGACTCTCGCGGTGACTCCCGACAGTCGCAAGGCGATTTCGGGGGGTTACGATACGGTTGTGCGGGTTTGGGATTTACAAACCGGGAAAGGACTTTATACTATTGGTGGCCACGAACGCTGGATTAACGATCTCGCGGTGACTCCTGATAATCAGTTGGCTTTGTCTGCGAGTGGGGACAGGACGCTGCGGGTGTGGGAGGTGGAATCGGGAGAGGAGTTGTATGTCCTAGAAGGTCATGGGAATGAGATTAATGGGGTTGCGGTAACTCCTGATAGTCAAAAAGCAATTTCGGCCAGTCGCGATCGCACCCTCAAAGTTTGGGATTTAACCACAGGGACGTTACTGAATACCCTCACAGGTCATGCAAAAAGCGTGAATGAGGTCGTCATTACCCCGGATAACCGTCGCGTGATTTCAGCCAGTAATGACCGCACTCTCAAAGTTTGGGATGTGCAAACTGGGGAGTTATTACGCACTCTGACGGGTCACGCAGATGCGGTGAATTTGGTCGCGATCGCGCCGGAGAATCGCCTGGTTTCTGCATCTCAAGATGGTACGCTGATCGTCTGGGATTTGAATACTGGGGAAGCCCTACATACTCTGACGGGTCATCAAGGCTGGATTTCTGACCTCGCGATCGCGCAAAACCAGGCAATTTCGGCTTCTTCTGACCATACTCTCAGAGTGTGGGACATCAATAGCGGGGAAGAACTTTATACTCTGCGGGGTCATCAAAACCGTATCCACGGGTTAACGGCGATTCCCGAACAGAATTTGGCGATTTCTGCGTCTTACGAGCGTTTTCCGCAGCTTTGGAATTTGGCTTCGGGTCGTCCCCAAGTGCTGATGGGTGCGACGCTACAACGAGACGCGATCGGGGTTGGGTTAGCGATTGTTGGGGTTTTGGCCGCGATCGCGACAATTTTGGCCGCGGTTTGTAGTTTTGCGGTGGCTTTGGCTTGGTTTGGCGTTTATGGGACTGTCGCGATCGCCTTAATTCTGAGCTTCTTGGCTTGTGGCGTTTATACCGGGATTGCTGTTTTTATCGACCGCTTGGTAACGCATCCTTCCTTCCGCAATTTTAGCGAAGCTTTACTGCTGAGTCGCTCGTTATTAATCATTTTTGGTTTGGCTTTCGGTTTATTGCTTAACATTGGCTTTAATCTAGCCAATCGCAAGACTTTAGCCCTATTTGGTAGCGTTATCTTCACCGCTTGCATTGCCATTACCGCCAGCATTGTGGTTGCAAGTGTAATTCAGCGTCCAGCCAACAGTTTACGCGCTCCCGTTGTGCGGGCTTGGAGAACAGGGATTCAGGTGGGATTTTGGTTTAATTTGCTGGTTTTGGCGGGTTCGCTGCGTTTACCCTTTTATCCCGTTCATTTACTCTTGTCCCTATTAAGTTACTGGCGCAGACGCTTACATCCGATATTTTGGGATGAAACTGTTGTCTTGCCCCTACCCGGTACAACTCAAAAGGTCAAAACTCAACTCGACCGCGATCCGCAGCATGGTTTGGCTTTTGCGGCCCAAGTTGCTGCCAATCCCTGGCAAAGGTCGGCAGTGCAACGGGCGTTGATTTATCACCTCCACCGCACCGATGCGCCTCTATTTTGGCTTAATTCTTTGCTGTATGACTCCGACCTCGATCGCTATTGTTATGCCCCCATCATGCCCAAGGATTGGCGAGATTTTCCCTCGGCTCGCTTGTTGCTGTTGGGAGAAATGGCTGGGGTTTCTATGACGGTGAATGGTGGTAATAATTCTCGCTTAAGCGATTTGGTTGCGGTTGGGCTAACTCGCTGGCAAAAAATTCGCAAAAACACGCCTCTGACTCAGTTTACAGGGGTGTTGTATCGCTTGCTTCAGCAGGATTTACCCCCGTTTCAGCTTTTTGGCCCAGATCGGCTGTATCCCTTGCTCGAAGCTTATCCGGGGGGTGTAGAAATTCATAAATCTTTTGATTTAATGGCGAAGTTTTTGAGCTATCGGGATTTGGATGGCATTGCTTCGGCTGTAGATTTAGTCGGTTTAGAGGAGTTTGTCACGCTGTTGAAAGACCCGGATTTGGCAATTCGGTCTCAGACCATTATAGTATTACAGGATTTAAGTAAGATTGCAGCCCAAGTAGCCCAGGCACAAGCGGCTCCGGATTCTGAGTCACAGGCGATCGCCCTCACCCAAGCTTTAGCGTTTTTGACTCAGGCGCGATCGCAAGTTATGGCAACGGTTTCGGCTCCCGATTCTACCCTATTGTTGCGAATTATCGACCAATGGCAGCAAATTATCGCATCTCATGTTACGCCGCTCTTTGACTATAATTATTAGGGTATAGGGCGTTGTCGCGATGCGATCGCGCCCTCTCCTCGTTTAATTTGGTGATTTTTATGATTCGAGTGACGAAAAATCCGAGTATTACGGTTAATATTCCTCCTGAAGTCAATTTGAACCTCGATCGCTCTCATTTTATTAAGTTAGCTCAAGCTAACCGCGATTTACGCTTAGAGCGGACGGCAACAGGAGAGTTGATTATCATGTCACCCACGGGAAGCGATACAGGTAGTAAAAACGCCGATTTGATTGGACAGTTGTGGTTGTGGAATCGACAACAGCAGCGAGGTGTTGTTTTTGATTCTTCGAGTGGGTTTCATCTTCCGAATGGTAGCGATCGCTCTCCTGATGCAGCTTGGATACAACAAGAGCGGTGGGATCGTCTTTCAGAAGCCCAAAAGCAGGGATTTGCGCCGATTTGCCCGGATTTTGTCGTGGAATTGCGGTCACCTACGGATAATTTAACCCCACTACAAGCTAAGATGCGAGAATATCGAGAGAATGGTAGCCGTTTGGGTTGGTTAATTAACCGTCGCGATCGCACCGTGGAAATTTACCCAAAGTTTTGGGTTTAAAGCCCCGTCCTGTCTTGCCGAGCTACAAGGTGCGCCTGTCTTGTCGAGCTACAAGGTGCGCCTTTCGGCGGCGCGGGGTCTCGACGCTTTCGGCGGCGCGGGGTCTCGGCGCTTAGAGGACGGCTTTTTATTAATTGTGCTATACTTAAAAAAATAATTTGCATTTCATAGAATGCTCAATCTTTCGTACCAGTACAAGTTAAAAGTAACGGCAAACCAAGCCGCCGTCATTGATGAGTGGCTTTCAG
>KB904821.1:3645374-3889929 GCA_000380225.1 filamentous cyanobacterium ESFC-1 | reverse complement strand
GGTTTATAACTATGCACTGAGAGAAAGGAAAGATTGGGTCAACTCGCGTAAGTGTTCAATAGACCGATGCTCAATTCGGTCGGAGTACATCATTGCTCCTGACGCAAAGCGCCCAACTTATGCCAGTCAGTGTAAATCTCTGACTGCGGCCAAACGAACCAACCCAAGCCTAAAACTCCCTCAATCTCAAGTTCTGCAACAAACTCTAAAACAGTTAGAAGCGGCCTTCGTGAATATGTGGGATAGAGGGTTTGGGTTTCCGCGTTTCAAGAAACAGATGCGGTCATTTGTGTTTCCACAAGTTAAACCGGATGCGGTTAATGGAAATACGATTGACCTTCCCAAAATTGGGAAAGTTGAGTTTCACAACTCCAGAAATATTCCCGATGGTTTCATCTGTAAACAGATACGAGTTATCAAGAAAGCCAGTGGCTACTACGTCTCGGTTTCAATCCAGTGTGACGTAGACGTTCCTGACGTTATACCTCACGGCTACGCCATTGGAGTTGACTTAGGATTAAACAGCTTTATCGCCACCAGTGAGAACCAATTTGTCAAAGGACACAAGTTTTTCAAAGAATCTGAAGGCCAGCTTGGATTGCTGCAACGGAGATTGAAAAATAAGACCAAAGGTTCAAGACGTTGGTTAAGAGTAAAGCACCAAATTGGGCTACTGCACGAAAAAATACACAACTGTCGCAAAGATTTCTTCTTCAAACTTGCTCATCAACTGTGTGATGGAGTGGGCATGATATTTGCTGAGGATTTGAATCTCAAAGCCTTGGGACGTTCGGCTTTAAGGAAAGCTTGCCTTGATGCGGCTTGGGGTTCATTTCTGAATATCCTCAGCCATGTTTGTTGGAAAAGAGGCGTGTATTTTGCCAAGGTAAATGCTAATGGGACAAGTCAGATTTGTCCCCATTGCGGAACTAACTGTGGCAAAAAGTCTCTGTCTCAACGAGTCCATTCATGCTCTAATTGCGGCTACACCACCGATAGGGATGTAGCGGCGGCTCAAGTGGTGAAAGAACGAGGATTAAGTGCGGTCGGGCAGGTCGTACCAATGCTCGTCGAGGGTAAAGATAAGGGGCTGTGTCCGCCACCTGTGGGCGGACTTTATACGCCCCGTATCGGGGCTGGAGTTTATACTCCAGCTAGAGTCTCCCTGTGACGCGAGAATCCCCGCTCATGACAGGACGGGGAGTTGTCAACGACAAAATCCCGAAGTCGAAGTATTGAATAATCCACAGAGTCTCTCAGGTGAAACCGTTTTACCCGGTTTTATATTGGATTTAGAACGAGTTTGGTAGTTTGATTTGAAAACCCTAGTAGTCCACAAATGACGAAATTTTGGTCTCAAATTCTATCAATTGATAGGTGTTTGGCCAATTCATCTGGCTTATTTTAAAAGTGAAGGTAAATTAACTTTAAAATGAATCCAGAGAATAAAGACTTAAAAAACGCCGCACGCGATCGCGAACAAGCAGAAGCCCAAGCCCAATTAGCCCATAGTGCAGCCACCGATCCGCAAAGTTTAGTTGAAGAAGAAGCCGATCCGGTTAGTCCTGAAACTGAAGATAAATAATCAAGTTTGATCTGATTTTATTAATCTCGTTCCTTGGTTCCACCAAGGGACGTAAAAATGAGACTCCGCCTCAATTCTATAACAGAGATACTATAGTCATTCCAATTAAGTTCCATACATTGATGCGTGTTTCCTGAGTCCGTGAAAGCGGACTTTGCCCTTATTAGCCCCGGATTTTTAATCCGTGGGCGGGTTATTGGAATAGACGGTGTATCGAAACCAGATTTGGTCTCAAATGAAAATACTATATACTGAAATTAATTGTAATGACTATAAAACCCCGGTTTCTGTGGTAAATTTATAGCCTTTCTGGGCTACACCATAAGAAACCAATGTTCTTAGTCCCCATTATTCGATCGGATTTGATTTTAATTAATATTATTCGTCAAACCGCACAAACCCGCGTAAGCAATACCAATCGCATCCACCGCATCATCAATCGGAATGGTCTCTAAATTGAGTAATTGTTGCAGCATTTGAGCCACTTCATCTTTTGTTGCTCTCCCGTTACCTAAATGCGCTTTCCAACTGGATTGATGCAGTTGGATCGGTTCGAGTTGGGCTTGACGATAACAGACTAAATTGATAATTCCCACTGCTTGTAAAACACCCCCTGCGGCTTTGATTTGACGACTAAAAAAGGGCATTTCTAACGCCGCATAGTTGGGTTGAAATTCGTCAATGAGTGCGACTAAATCCTTTTCTAATTCCAGCAATCTTTGAGCAGTCGAGTGTTTTTTGGGTGTCTCGATTGTGCCATAATCAATAATCGTGGCAGAGTCGGAGTCTTCACAAGTTAAAATAGCCCACCCCACCGTAGCTAATCCGGGGTCAATTCCTAACCAAATTTGTTCGTTTTCCATACAAGGCGATCGCGTATTTATAATCGTTTTGAGGCTTCAGAACCCCGGTTTCTGGCGTAAAATCCTACATCTATTGGCTAAACAGATAAGAAACCGGGGTTCTCAAACATAACACCTCAAATTGTTAACGGCTTTGACTGGATGTGAGTTGGCTCAATAATTGTTCTAAACTTTGAGCAGGTTCTAAACAACTAAACCCCTGACAAACCAAACCCACCGCATTTGCGGGTAACTCAGTTTCTACCTGATATGCAGCCACAGGGGAGTAAAAGGGGACGAGGGTTTGTAGGGTTTCTGGAGTGGTGCGGACTAAAGTTGCGTTGCAATACCAATCTAGCCCATTGAATAAGCTCGGACAAGCTTGGGGGGATTTCTCCATGATTTCGCTAAACGCTTGTAGAATGGCAGCAGCGCGATCGCCCCAATCGGGATTATCAGCTAGTAGGGATAAACGCATCAAATTCGCGATCGCAATCCCATTGGCCGCAGGGGTGGCATTATCAATATAGCTGCGTTCGCGGATAATTAGATCGCGACTCGCATCATTGGCTGTATTGTAATAACCCCCAGACTCCTCACTCCAGAGATATTGGTCAAACTCTTTTTGCACATTTACCGCAGCGTCTAGCCATTTCGTTTCCGTGGGCTTCGCGGTGTATAAGTCCAGCAGGGCTTTGATGAATAAAGCGTAATCTTCCGACTGGGCTAAAATTGCCGTTTCTCCTTCATAATTCAAACGATGGAAACGTCCCTCTAGCCATTGATTCTCTAGGATAAAGTTAGCAGCATTTTGCGCCAAATTCCACGCCGTCTTGTTACCAAAAACCGCGTAAACGCGAGCTAAACCGGAAATTAACAAGCTATTCCAAGCCACAATCATCTTAGTATCGGTAACTGCCGGAATACGCCCCGGCCAAGCTTTATTTTTCGCTTCCTGGTTATTCCGGGCAGGAGGGAAGGGGGCAGTCCGGTCTGCATCTTCGCCGTAACGCACCTTAAACAGCTTAGAAAGGGCGCTAAGAGTAGTTTCCGACAGTTTTTCCGAATTGCGCCGTTGCAGGACGTTGTTACCCTCAAAATTACCATCTAGAGTCACGGTAAAGGCGGTTTGCATTTCCTGAAGTTCCCCAGGAGTGAGGATTTCGTCTAACTCCCCGTAATCCCACACATAAAACGCCCCTTCTTCGGGTTCAGCGTCTTGAGGAGTAATGAAACTATCCGCGTCTTGGGCTGCGTAGAAAAAGCCTTTCGGGTCAGTCATTTCCCGTTGTAACCATTCGATTGTACCCGCGATCGCCCTTTCAATGGCAGACTCCTCAATCCCACAACTCCACAAATTCGCCAAATATTCCAGAATTTGCCCGTTATCATAAAGCATTTTCTCGAAATGCGGCACAGTCCACGTCGCATCTACGGTATAGCGATGAAAACCGCCCCCTACCTGGTCGTAGATACCCCCTAGCACCAAATCCATCCCGCGCTGTTTGGCAATATTATCAGCTTTGGGGACTCCCAAACGCAGCCCTTGTAAAGTCAGCAACGCATAAGGCATCATAGGGAAACTCGGCTGTCCGGGTTGCTTTTGGTCGATAATGCGGCTACTAATCTCCATTCCCTGCAACAGCAACTCCCCATTCAGGGAAGTATCTCCTTGCGGTAAAGAAGCGGATTGCTGAAGGACGCGCATCATCTCGCTTTTAAACTGGGTCAGCTTCTCGGTTTCTACATCATAAAACCGTCGCACCGATTGTAAAATCTCTAGAAACCCCGGACGACCATAACGCGGCTGTACCGGGAAATACGTCCCTCCATAAAAGGGTACGCGGTCATCAGGAGTCAGGAAAATGTTGAGCGGCCAACCCCCTTGACCCGTCATCATTTGCAAAGCTTGCATATAAATACTATCAATATCCGGGCGTTCCTCGCGATCGACTTTGATGGGGAGAAAGTTGTCGTTGAGGTAAGACGCGATCGCATCATCAGAAAACGCCTCTCCTTCCATTACGGTACACCAATGGCAACTCGAATAACCAATCGACAGAAAAATCGGCTTATTTTCCCGTTTTGCGGTTTCGAGGGCTTCGTCGCACCAATACCACCAATCTATCGGGTTTTCGGCGTGTTTGCGGAGGTACAGGCTAGAGGTTTGTGCGAGGTGATTGGACATTTTCAGTTATCGGGTATCAGTAATCAGTTATCAATACCTCTATCTAAAGTTAGAGGCTAGAAATCTTAAATCGGGTATTTTTTTATCCCCGTTCAGTTTACCGCGCCTGCCTCTTTTGGTTCTATCAGCAACTTTATAATGATAGTAATGCCTTTGAAAATAACTGTATCAAATTGGAGTGTAATTTCTATGACCACAACCACCCAAAAACTAACCTTTGCTGAATATAAAAACTACAACGACGGCACAAATCAACGTTATGAATTAGTCGCAGGAGACTTAATTCCGATAAGTTTGGGAACCGGGAAACACGGTGCAATTTCTAAATTCATAAACGATTACTTTAAAGCGGAAATTCGCCAACGCAATCTACCTTGGACTTCCAAAGATATGCGAATTGGCGTTCGTTCTACTCGCGGGTGGGACACTTCTCGCATCCCCGATATTACCGTTCTTTCCCTCGAACAATGGGAAAGTTTAGCCAATCGAGAAGCCATTATCGACCTCAACGAAGCCCCTCCTTTATTAGTCGTTGAAATAGTCAGCGAATCAACCAAAACCACCGATTATCGCAGCAAGTTTTCTGAATATGCTGTTTTGAATATTCCTGAATATTGGATTGTTGACCCGTTACAATCTCAAGTCACTATTTGTACTTTAGTCGAAGGGCTTTATGATACTGCTGTTTTTCGCGGTGAAGAACGGATTATTTCGCCTACTTTCCCCCAGTTAGAGTTGAGTGCAAATGCTGTGCTTCTGCTAGATTAATAGTAGATTGTGCTTAACTATAAAAATATGAGACGCAGACAACTTTTAAAAAGCCTTCCTTTTTGTGTATCCCTTTACTCCTCGGTAACTTATGCTCAAAATCGCTCCAACAATATTGATGATATTGAGCAATTATTCAATATAGCTGCCGCGAAGCATAAACGAGAACTTCGAGATTTATTGGTAACTCGGGCGAGACTGCCAATTCACCTCGACGATGTATCTGCTCAAAGCATCGCAAGAGTTTTGGCAGTTTCGGAAGAAACCACTTATGAAAGAACTTATCCAAGTGGAACTTCAGTACTTTTCTACTCTTACGAAGAAGAAAGTCTCCAAATTTGGTTAGTTGATTCTTCTGGGATACAAGCCTATAGTAATAAAAACGTCTCAAAGCAACAAATTAGTGAATTTATTTTAAGACTAAGAAATGCGATGAATATAGATTCGCTACAACGTTCTCGTATACCGCTTCAAAGAGGAATTATTGGGATTGTTCCAGTTGTTAATGATACAAAAATATCTTTAAATCAAGCTGTTTTTGATTTAACTCAAGTTTTAGTACCAGTCGAGATAGTCAATAAATTAATTGCTGTAAAACATTTAATTATTGTACCAGTTTTGGAGATTGGTACAGTTCCTTTTGCTATTCTCAAACCGTTCGGAGATCAGACATTATTAATTGATAAGATGTCAATTTCAATTGCACCAAGTTTGTTTGATATCGGGCAAAGTTTGGAGAACTGGTTTTTCGAAGATTTATCTCAATCTCCCCTAATTGTAGGTGATCCTTATCTTCCAGAAAGTATGAATTGGTCAGTTCCACCTTTACCCGGAGCAGAACAAGAAGCTAGAGCAGTTGCAGAAATGATGAATGCTACTCCACTGCTTGGAAGAGAAGCAACAAAAACAGAAGTGGTTTCTAAAGCAGAGAAAGCGAGTTTGCTTTACTTTGCAACTCATGGTGTTGCTAGTAGTCGCGATCCTTTATCTGGAGGTTTTCTTATGTTATCAGCCGCAAGATTTGAGCAAGGTTGGTGGACTACACGAGAAATTCAAAATACAAGACTTAGTGCAGAGATTGCAGTACTTAGTGCCTGTCAGACGGGATTGGGGCAAGTACATGATGCGGGTATTATAGGGCTTTCCAGGGCATTCCAAATAGCTGGTGTTCCGCGAGTAGTAATGAGTTTATGGAGTGTAGATGACCAAGCAACAAGTCAATTAATGCAAGCATTTGCCAAACATTTAGAAGCTCCAAATTCTTTAGAAACTACAATTCCTTCTGAAGCATTACGACAAGCAATGTTAGAAGTAAGACAATACTATCCTGAACCCTCAAAATGGGCATCTTTTGTCATTTTTGGTACTCCAAGATAGGTTGAAATAGCATTTTTTGAAGCTGCGGCTATTCCTGAATATTGGGTGGTGAATTTAATTGATTCGCAACTGCACGTTTTTCGAGATTGGCAAGCAGGAGAATATACGACGGAGTTAATTTATACGCGGGGTGTCGTGTCTCCCGTTGCTTTTCCCGAAATTGGGGTGAGGTGCGATCCCGCAGGGATCCGCGTAGCGGCACGCATCCTTCCCCAAACATAACAGTTGTTATCTCGTGCATAACAGTTGTTATGTTTCCTCGAAAACTGCCCCTACAGTAGAATTGAGAGGTCGAACTGTCGGTCTGTCTTGAGTCGTGGGCGATCGCAACGCCGATTCGGGTAACGTTACCACAGCAACCGTATTGCCTACCATATCAAAAAACTCAACACTATAACCTGGGCCTAAACCTTCGACTTGATGATATTCGACAACAGTACCAACATCGCCGATACAGAGTCCTTCGTTGGGTAGATTTTTTTGTAAAATTACATCAGTATAAAGTTCGTATTTCATAGCTTTTATAAAATTAGCAATTAGTCAGGAAATAAAGTAATTAAGCGAGGAAAAACGGCATTTTCGCAATTAGGAAGTTTCATTTTCAGACTACTGTATATGACCTTACGGTTTAACCGCATTCATTCAGCGACAATAAAACAAGGCAAATCCCTTCTCTTTCCTTCCTTGTATATCCCAAAATGGCTTTATCACAAAATCAAGAAAAAGTCAATCAAAAAGCAACCGAAATTCTCGTCAAAGTCGAACAATTAAAAATACATTTTCCCATCTTCCAAGGCTTTATTATCCAAAAACAAATCGCTGCCATTAAAGCCGTAGATAATGTTAGTTTTAACATCCACAAAGGCGAAACTCTGGGGTTAGTGGGGGAATCTGGGTGTGGCAAAAGCACTACAGGACGAGCCATTTTACAACTGCAAGAGATTACCGGAGGAAAAGTTTATTTTCAAGACCAAGATTTAACGCAATTGTCGCCTGCTGAAATGCGCGATCGCCGGTTACAAATGCAGATGATCTTTCAAGACCCTTATACCTCCTTAAACCCTCGCTTAACCGTCGGTCAAATTATCAGCGAACCCCTGAAAGTTCACAACTTAACCAGTCAACATAACCCCACCGAACGAGTTAGCGAACTGTTGGAACTCGTAGGCTTAAATCCTCAATTTGCCCAACGCTATCCTCACGAATTTTCTGGGGGACAAAGACAAAGAATCGCGATCGCGAGGGCATTAGTGGTAAATCCCGATTTTATCGTTTGTGACGAACCGATCGCCGCCTTGGATGTCTCGATTCAAGCCCAGATTGTCAACTTACTCCAAGACTTACAACAAGAACTCAATTTAACTTATTTATTCATTGCCCACGACCTCAGCGTAGTCCGTCATATTAGCGATCGCATTGCCGTCATGTACCTGGGTAAAATCGTCGAAATGAGCGATCGCAACGCCCTTTATAAAAACCCCCTGCATCCCTACACCCAAGCCCTTCTCAGCGCGATTCCCCTACCCGATCCAGACCGAGAAAAATCGCGATCGCGTCTCATTCTCCAAGGCGATGTCCCCAGTCCTCTCAATCCCCCCTCCGGTTGCAACTTCCAAACTCGCTGTCCCTACGCCTTTGAAGCCTGTCAAATCGAACCCGAATTGCGGCAAGTCAGCGAAAATCATTTTGTCGCTTGTCATCTCATTGATCGTGAGTCTAGCGATTCCCCCTAAGCCGCGAATTAAGCACAAATAACCATAAATTCAAATCGACTGGCAGGCGATCGCCTATTTCAAGTAACAGAATTTACAAATTTACGTTTTTCTCACCACCAGATCGAGTTATCTTAAACATATCAAGATCGTTGGATGCTTTCCATGCTGACTCATCACCGTCGTCCGGTTTGCCTCTCTCTTATTTCCACTGACCTCCCCTTGTGGTCAAAAATCGAAACCGCAGCAACCCTTTATCAAAAAGACAAAGACCGCTTTCATGTTCTCTTGAGTCAAGCCCCCTTTCCCAATCCTGACGTACAACAAGAAATCAACCGCCCCCTAGCCCCAGGCGAAAAAAAAGGCTTACTCTGGCTAGAATTATCCCCCTATCGTGCCATTATGACCATGCAAGGTAATGGCAGAATCGGTTATCGTCACTTTTGGGAAAGAGGCGTTTACGGCATGAGTCGCTATTGGCTGCAAAGCGAAACCCAAGATAGCCACGGATCGTTTCGTCTGCGTAACTTTACCCGCAGCTTAGTATTGAAAGGTCAACCCCTCCCCGAACATCTCCGCATCGAATACGAACTCTGGTCAGATCGTCTGCGTTTGGGGTCTTATGTTTTGAGTTTAGAAATTCATCATTAGGTATTGGTGGCAAGTTAAGGTTTTGGCTTTATTGTCAAGTGCCTTGTAGGGGCGGGGTTTCCCCGTCCAAGTTTATGTTACTGGACGCAACTGCGGCATTAAATCGTCCTAACCTTAAAGTTGAGATTGCGCGCGCGGAACCTCACCCCTATACAGGTTTAGGACTCTCTTGACATCGAGGTTTTTGGACTTAACTTGTCACGAACGATCGTTAGGGCATGTCCTCAGAGGGAATCTCAATTTTTGCAATGTTGCTAGAGATTGAATAATTGGTATGTTTGATGATGTTTGTCGCTACCGAGCGCGAACGCTTTAGCGCCGATATTGCCTCTTGGCTGTTAGGGGAACCCATTACCCTGACTCGCCTGAGTCCCACGGAACTCTCCCTACAACCCTTACGGGCAGATGCCTTGATTTTGCTTCAGTCCGAAAGGATTGTATTGCATATCGAATTTCAGACCCAACCCGACCCAGATATGCCGTTTCGCATGGCAGATTATCGCCTGCGGGTGTATCGTCGCTTCCCTCAAAAAAGGATGCACCAAGTCGTGGTTTATTTACGGCAAACTTCCTCACCGTTGGTATATCAAACCCAATTTGAACTGCCGAAACTGCGCCATGAATTTGAGGTAATTCGACTCTGGGAACAACCCGTGGATTTATTTCTCAATACACCGGGATTACTACCCTTTGCCGTATTAGCACAAACCTCAAATCCGACGGCGGTATTAAACACGGTAGTAGAACAAGTAGAAACCCTCGAAAGCCGTACCCAGCAACAGGATGTCGCCGCCTCCACCTCGATATTAGCTGGGCTAGTATTAGAGAAAAGGTTAATTCAACAGTTATTGAGGACAGAACTAATGGAAGAATCAGTCATTTACCAAGACATCCTGCAAAAAGGGGAAGCCCGTGGCGAAATCCGGGGAGAAGCTAGAGGCAAAGCTGAAGTCGCAAGAAACCTACTCAACTTAGGCATGGCTATTCCGCAAATTGCTGAAGTGACAGGCTTAACTGTCGAACAAATATCGCAATTACAGTCTGAGTAGCCAGAAAGGACAGAAATCATGGAAGAATCCGTCATTTATCAAGACATACTTCAGAAAGGGGAAGCCCGTGGTGAAATTCGAGGTGAAGCCCGAGGCAAAATCAAAGGCAAAGCTGAAGTTGCAAAAAACTTACTCAACTTAGGTATGACCCTGGCGCAAATTGCTGAAGTGACAGGTCTAACCATCGAACAAGTGTCACAATTAGAATCAGAGTAGCCAAAGCCTATTATCCCTGAAATGCCATCTACTTCTGTTTTAGAAAATCTTGCCACCACCGATTTAGAAATTACCCCTTGGGATCGTCTTGATGCTGATTGGCAAAAACGAATTGAGAAAGCAATTACATCTCCAAATCCCGCCGCTTATTTCGTCACCCCCCACACCCCCGATGCCCTCTCTCGCATCCTCACAGAAGCCTACAACCAAGCTTGGCCGATATTGACTTGTGGTAATGGTAGCAAGCTATCTTGGGGCGGCTTAATGCCCGATTCTGTGCCGCTTGTCCTGAGTACCCACAAACTCAACCGTATCCTCGATCATGCCGTGGGCGATCTGACTGTAACTGCTGAAGCCGGGGTAAAACTCGCGGATTTACAAGCCCACCTTGCCCAACATCATCAATATATTCCCCTCCACCCCGCTTATCCCGAAACTACCCTTGGCGGTTTAGTGGCGACTGGGGACACTTGGCGAGAGAGGTACGGCGGATTGCGGGATATGGTTTTAGGTATTAGTTTTGTGCGGTCTGACGGCAAGTTAGCCAAAGCTGGTGGGCGTGTCGTCAAGAATGTGGCGGGTTACGACATGATGAAGCTATTTTCCGGGTCTTATGGCACATTAGGGGTAATTTCGCAAGTTACGTTTCGGACTTATCCCATCCCTGAAGATAGTGCAACCTTAGTGATTACAGGAAACACAGACGAGATTGCTAAACTCAATCAAACCCTGATGTCTTCTAGCTTAACGCCTAATTTTGCCGATCTTTTGTCCTCTGGAATTACTCAAAAGCTGCACATCGGGGAAAATTTAGCCCTAATTTTGCAGTTTCGCAGTATTGCCCCAAGCGTTGCGACTCAAATTCAGCAAGTTGAAAGCCTGGCTGCATCATTAAAGCTGAAAATTCAGCAATATCGCCAGAATGATGAAATTGAGTTATGCGATCGCCTACGAAGTCTAATGCGTGTTCCGGTTTCCCCGCAAGCCATTACCTGTAAAATAGGCGTAACCCCCACTGCCGCCGTCGATTTTTTACAATCTTTAAAATCTTCCCATTGGGGCATCATTCATGCGAGTAGCGGTGTTGGACGCTTACATTTACAACCGGAAATTAAAACCCACCAAGTCCGCCAAATTCGCGAAACTTGTCAAAATCACCAAGGTTTTCTCACAATCTTAGAAGCCCCGGCTAATTTCAAAAAACAAATCGATCCTTGGGGTTATCCCGGCAATGCGATCGCGTTTATGCAAAAAATAAAACAACAATTTGACCCGAAAAGTATCCTCAGTCCCGGTCGTTTTATCGACGGCATTTAGTTATTAAAATCTTGTTCGGTGGTTCTACCAAGGGACGCAATAACGACGCTCTGCCTCGATTGTATGATGCTGCGATTCTGGCTTCAAATATTAGAAATAGGCTCGAAGAAGTAGACATGGTAGGCGATGCCCACCCTACACAATTTCTTGATACTGGACTGATAACTGATGACTGATAACTGATCACTGAAATACCCATGCAATCTTCCCAAAACGAAATTAAAAATACCAGCTTTGACTTTCAAACCCAACTCGACAAACAACTCGAAGGATTTGATGAAAAACATCCCCCCAAACAAGACTTAATTGATACCTGCGTTCACTGCGGCTTTTGTTTGTCCACTTGTCCCAGTTATCGCGTTATTGGTAAAGAAATGGACTCTCCTAGAGGTCGCATTTACTTAATGGATGCCATTAACAAAGGAGAAGCCGCTTTAACCGAAGCCACTACCGAACATTTTGATTCTTGTTTGGGTTGTCTCGCTTGCGTTAGTACTTGTCCCTCTGGGGTCGAATATGACAAATTAATCGCCGCAACTCGTCCCCAAGTCGAACGCAATCAGCCCCGCAGTTTATGGGATAAGTTATACCGCAGTTTAATCTTTAACTTATTCCCTTATCCCAAGCGTTTGCGCCCTCTTTTAATGGTTCTGTGGTTGTATCAAATCTCCGGCTTACAGAAATTAATACGGGGAACAGGTTGGCTCAAGTTTTTCTCCCCTCGTTTAGCCGCTATGGAGTCAATTTTACCGAACATCAAACTCCAGAATTTGTGGCAAGAATTACCCGACATTATCCCCGCCCAAAATCAAAAGCGGTATCGTGTCGGCATGATTTTAGGTTGCGTCCAGCGTTTGTTTTTCTCCCCCGTTAATGAGGCGACAGCCCGCGTTTTAACCGCGAATGGCTGCGAAGTCGTTATCCCTAAAACTCAAGGCTGCTGTGCCGCTTTACCTGCTCACCAAGGGCAAGAAAACCAAGCCCAAGCCCTGGCAAAACAAATGATTGATAGCTTTGCCGATACGGATGTAGACTATATTATTATTAATGCGGCAGGTTGCGGTCATACCCTCAAAGAATACGCCCACATCCTGCAAGATGACCCGGAATATAAAGCCAAAGCAGAGGCATTTGTCGCTAAAGTTCGCGATGTAAATGAGTTTTTGGCAGAGGTAGGTTTAACGGCAGAATTATCGCCGATTACCCCTGAACCGACAACTTTGGTTTATCAAGATGCTTGTCATTTACTCCACGGTCAAAAAATCAGTTTACAGCCCCGTCAATTGTTACGAAATATCCCCGATATTACCTTAAAAGAACCTGTTGATGCGGCGTTATGTTGTGGTAGTGCGGGGGTTTACAATATGCTGCAACCGCAAGTGGCTGACGAGTTAGGACAGCAAAAAGTCGATAATTTATTAAATACTGGCGCGAAAATGATTGCGTCTTCTAATCCCGGTTGTTCTTTGCAAATTGTCAAGCATTTAAAATTGCAAGGAAAAGAAATGAAAGTGAAGCATCCGATGGAGTTATTAGATGCTTCGATTCGTGGGGAAAAGATTGAAATTTAAGCATTAAAACCCCGGTTTTTAGAAGAAACTGGGGTTTTGTGTCTCTTTGGTGTTTTCTGGCAATTGATGTGAATTAGGGTTCAACCAAGGCCCCTTCGGGTAAATCCAACTCAACATCCGGGCCGCGGTCGAGAACTTCGATATCCCACTGGCCGCGGCGGCTGGTTTCAAAGACGATGTAACGCCCATCGGGGCTAATTTGGGGGTTGCGAACCCAGTGATTGTAGCGTTGGGTCAAAACTTGGGATTGCCCGATAATGCGGTCATACAAGGCGATTTCAGCGCGGCCTTGCTCATAAACCAAATAGGTCACATAACGCCCCGTCAAGCTCAAACTGGGGCTTTCGGTTAAAGTATTGCTGGGATTGAGTCCGGCGAGTTCTAAGAAACGTTTTTGGCGCAAATCGTACAAGACAATCTGATTTGTGCCGTTGCGATTGGAAACAAAGGCCAGCCAACGACCATCGCCGCTTAGACTGGGCTGTTCGTCGTTGTAGCGACTGTTGAGGTTAGCTGGGCCGGGGGCGGTTTGCGGGTCTCCACAAGCGGTTAGCGCGATCGCGCAACCCGAAGCGATCGCCCACCCTAGCCAATGGCGAAAACCTGCCATCCCCAAGCCTTAGTAATCAAAGGAACTGGGGCGACCGCGATCGCGCTCTGGGGCAATCCCTCGGTCGTCTTCTGGCTCATAGTCGTCATACTCGTCTTCGTAGCCAGTACCTTCACCCACCCTTTCATCTTCGTAGGTTTCTGGATAGGTATCTTCCTCGCTGTCATCGTAGGAAGTCCCAAAACGCTCGGCTACATCGCTGGGTGCGTCAATATCTTCTACGGGCTGATAATCGACATAATCAACCGGAGTCGCTTCGATTTCCTCAGAACGGGGACGAGAATCGCGACTGGGGCGGCTTCTGCGGCTGGGGCGACTTGGCGGCATATCCGCTTCTGGGGTCGGACGGGGACGACGAGAGCGACTCACCGGAGGAGTCGGGGGTTCTCCGTAACCTTCTTGATTCGCTTCCCAGTCTTCGTAAGTTGTGCCGTAGCGTTCTAGCGGTGGCGAACTCGGACGAGAGCGACGAGATTTCCGGCTGCGGTCTTCGTAGGGTTCGTTATAAGGCTCGCGGCTTCTGCGACTGGTGGGTGTGGGTCGCTGTTCTTCGGCTTCGTAATCGCTGCGGCGGGTCGGTCGAGCATCCCGCGTACCTTTCAGGCGTTTTTTGGGATAGGTGGGTTCTTCGTAGTAATCGCGGTCGTCTAACTTAGCTTCGCGATACACTCGACTCACCGGGCGCTCGTCGTCTACAATTGGCGTGTTGCGTCTGGCTTGTTCGGTGGCAATGCCCCGTAAACGAATGGCCTCAAAAGCAAAAAAGATCGCCGATCCGGTCAAGAGAAACTGACTTAACTGCAAAATCGGATCGAGTCGCCATCCACTCCACAGCAAAATTGCGCCACAGACCAAGCCCACGGCGGCGAAGAAAATATCATGATCTCGCGACAGTTCCGGGCGAATCGTCCGCATGAAGTATAAACCTGCACCCGCCACGGCGAGAAAAATACCGAGAATACTGGCTGAGTTCAGCCCAAAATTGACCATTGCTGCTCTCCTAAGTCAGTCCTATCTTAGCCATGATTAGCCACACTTGACTCAATCTAGTTTAACGTTGCCATCTTGGGACAGTAAACCGCGATCGCCTGCCCTTGTTTAGGCAAAAGCCTCAGTTTCTTCGGGCTAGAGAATGGGCGCATATAGAAGCAACATTCAGCCTTTTTAAGAAACTGAGGCGATCCAATAGATTTCAACCAATTAACGGTCTTTATTAACCGCGTTGAATCTTGTCAGCTTGACTGATAATAACTAAAAAGGCAGTAGCGGGGATTACCACGATCAGTCCGCCTGCTAATAAGCTCCAGAGGAAATTTGCCAGTGAAGGTGTCATAACTTTTCTAAGATTTTGCTGTTATTGTGTCTTGTCTTGTTTAAAATTTTGTCACAAAACACAACAATTTTACCGGATCGCCATAACTTTATTTTCAGTCAGGCCAGAGTTTGCTGGCGCGATCGCCCCCCAAATTCCCCGAACAACACCCACCTCTGACCGTTAAAATAAATTTAGCTAAAGTGACAAATCGTAACATTTCACGCCACTCCCCTAATTTTTTATGAATTTTACCGATCTGAGCTTACTGGGCTTAAATCTCCTCCTTGGAGCGATGATTTTACTCTTTATTTGCCGCATTGTCTTGACTTGGTATCCTCAAGCCGATGCTCGCCGTTTTCCCTTTATTTTGGTGATTTTACCCACCGAACCCTTTTTAATTCCCCTGCGTAAACTTGTACCGCCCATTGGCGGCGTAGACATCACGCCGATCATCTGGGTGGGTATTGTCTCCTTACTCCGCGAAGTTCTCCTCGGTCAGCAGGGCTTGTTGAAAATGATGTAGTTGGTCATTGGTCATTGGTCGTTGGTCATTGGTCAAAGGACAAAGGACAAAGGACAAATGACAAAAAACTACTTCATGTGCTTCTCGATAAAGTTGGTATAGACATCCCCCGCGAGAAAAGCCGGAGTTTCGAGGATGCGTTGGTGAAAATTAATAGTTGTGGGAACTCCCGTAATCGCACATTCGCGTAAAGCCCGTCTCATGCGCTTAATCGCTGCATCGCGAGTCGGCCCCCAGACGATCAATTTACCAATCAAAGAATCGTAATAAGGGGGAATTTCGTAATCGGTGTAGACATGGGAATCCATGCGAACCCCCGGCCCCCCTGGGGGAAGATAACCGCTAATGCGACCGGGATGGGGGCGGAAGTTGCGATCGGGGTCTTCGGCATTAATACGGCATTCGATCGCGTGGCCGCTGAACTGCACTTGGTTTTGATTTAAAGACAGTTTATCCCCTTGGGCGGCTCGGATTTGTTCGGCAATGAGGTCTAAACCGCAGATCATCTCTGTAACTGGGTGTTCGACCTGAATCCGAGTATTCATTTCCATAAAGTAAAAGTTACCGGATTCGTCGAGGAGAAATTCAACCGTCCCCGCGCCAATATAATTAATCGATTTTGCCGCTTTAACCGCCGCATTGCCCATTTTCTGCCGCAGTTTCGGCGTAAGAATGAGGCTAGGGGCTTCTTCGAGCAGTTTTTGGTGGCGGCGTTGAATCGAGCAATCCCGTTCCCCCAAGTGAATCGCATTGCCGTAACCATCGGCCAGGATTTGGAACTCGATGTGACGGGGACACTCGATGAATTTTTCGAGATATACCCCCGCATTACCAAAAGCGGCCTCGGCTTCTCCTTGGGCGGCATGAAACGAGCGAATCAGTCCGCTTTCGTCGCGTACCAAACGCATTCCGCGTCCTCCACCCCCGGCGGTGGCTTTGAGGATGACGGGATAGCCAATGTCGCGGGCGATCGCCTTGGCTTCGGCTTCACTGGTTAACAAGCCGTCACTACCGGGGAGGGTGGGAACCCCGGCTTTTTGCATGGTTTTTTTGGCGGTAGATTTATCCCCCATAGCCAGCATGGCCGCCGGAGTCGGGCCGATAAAGGCAATGTGATGATCGGCGCAAATCTCAGCAAAGCGGGCATTTTCAGCCAGGAAACCATAGCCGGGATGAATGGCGGTAGCGTTGGTGGTGAGGGCCGCCGCGATGATGTTAGGAATGTTAAGATAACTTTTGTTACTGGGGGCTTGACCAATGCACACGCTTTCATCTGCGAGTTGGACATGAAGGGCGTGTTGGTCGATGGTGGAATGGACAGCAACGGTGGCAATGCCCATTTCTTCACAACTGCGAAGAATCCGTAAGGCAATTTCCCCGCGATTGGCAATTAAAACTTTTGAAAACTGCATCTGTTGGTGCATTTAAAATCCCGATAATCCTCTAGAATAATTCGTTCTGGCGCACCTTGGAAACCGGGATTGGTTATTCGTCATTCGTCCTTAGTCATTTGTTGTTGGTTGTTGGTTATTGGTTGTTGGTTGTTGGTTGTTGGTTATTGGTTATTGGTTATTGGTTATTAGTTATTGGGCGGGGAAACCCCTCCCCTACACACCGATTGCAAAGCTGCCTACTGCAAAGCTGCCTACTGCAAAGCTGCCTATTGCAAAGCTGCCTAAGAATCTTCTCGCGTCAAATCTGAAGGGGGGCGATCGCTACTCCAAGCCCACCAAGCCGTACCGCATTCGCAGTCATAAAATTCTTGCCACTTGCGTTGATAATCTTCGCTCATCACGGGGGCGCGGCGGTTAAGCCAGACCCGTTGAGCGTCGTAAGCCGAAGCCCCACAGGTGGGACAACAAAATTGTAGAGCGTGTTTTGCTCGTTGCGTCCATTCGGGGGGCGTGGGTTGAAAAGCGTCCATAACACAACAGTTGAGGTGACATCTAGCTTAACAACGATCGCGCCCTGATCGCGATCGCATCGGTGGGAATTTTTTGTAGGCAAGCGATCCATTTTCGGTTATGGTCTTGGGTAAGTATTCCTTATTGCCTTCCTATGGAGAGTAACGCCCCTTGAATCCTATTCTGAACGTTATTTCCTTACTTGGTATTTTTGTTTTGTGCGCGATCGCGTGGTTGGGTTCAGAAAACCGCCGTAATATTCCTTGGCGTACCATTGCCTGGGGTATTGGTATTCAGCTCATTTTGGGTTTGGTGGTGTTTGTGGTCGGTTCCCAAGTCGTTGCGGGCATTAACAATCTGCTCAATGCTGTCCTCGAAGCATCTGAAGCGGGGGCCAGATTTTTGTTTGGCAGTTCCTTTGTCCCAGACCCGAATGCCACCGTCGGCCCCGGCCCGGCCACCCGTTGGATTGCGCGGACTTTGGGCGACCCCTATGTCGTCATCCCCGGCGATCGCCTCGGCCCCAATAACCTCAATCCAGGGTTTATTTTAGCCTTTCGTTCCCTGCCGCAAGTCATCTTCTTTTCAGCGATTGTGGCGTTGCTGTATCGCCTCAATATCATTCAGCCGATT
This sequence comes from filamentous cyanobacterium ESFC-1, assembly GCA_000380225.1. GTDB lineage: Bacteria > Cyanobacteriota > Cyanobacteriia > Cyanobacteriales > Spirulinaceae > Jaaginema. The sequence continues at coordinate 3,871,668 of KB904821.1, read as the reverse complement.
GTCAAAGTCTTTGCGATTGTCTTCCAGAAAACCCTCGGGATTAGTGGGGCTGAATCCCTATCGGGGGCCGCGAATATTTTTGTCGGGATTGAATCGGCGATCGCAGTCAAACCCTTTTTGCTGAAAATGACCCGCAGCGAATTGTGCGCCATTCTCACCAGTTGTTTCGGTTCGATTGCTTCGTCGGTGTTGGGACTTTATGCCGGGATTCTCAAGCCTACCTTCCCCGCAATTACAGGTCACTTGGTTTCGGCTTCAATTATGACGATTCCGGCGTGTTTTGTGATTTCTAAGCTACTCATCCCAGAAGATGACAACCCCGAAACCCTCGGTCACATTCCCGAAGAACCCGAAGACACCGAAACCAAAAAGCCGAATCCTATGGATAGCTTAATTCTAGGCGCTCTCGATGGCGTAAAAATGGCAGTTGGCATTGCGGCGGTGATTATTGCCATTTTGGGCTTAGTTGCCTTGATTAATATGCTATTTGGCGGTTTATCGTCTTGGGTCATCAGTACATCGGGAGGAACTGCCACAGAAGATTCTTTATTAATTCAATTTTTCAGCGATCCTCTCAACAATTTGTTAGGGATGATCTTTTTACCTCTTACCTTCTTGACCGGGGTATCCCTAGAATGGCAAGAGTTGTGGACCGCTTCGGTATTAATTGGCCAGCGCTTATTCCAAACCAGTATTCCCCCTTATCAAGCCCTAGCCCAATTGCGAGCAACCGGGGTGTTGAGTACCCGCGCCATGCTGATCGTGAGTTATGCCTTATGTGGCTTTGCTCACTTGGCTTCCTACGGCATCTTTGTGGGGGGCTTGTCATCCCTGATTCCAGAACGGCGATCGGAAGTGTCGTCTTTGGGGTTTGTGGCACTCTGGGGCGCAACCTTAGCGACTCTGATGACGGGCTGTGTTGCCGGATTTTTTGATTTTGGTCAAGCCACAGTCTTGGGCCAATGATGAATTGATTGGGTTCTTGGTTGTTGGGGGCTACTTTTCGGGAAGATAAGAGACAAATGACCAAGGACAAAAGACAAAGAACGATGAGTAATTGCTTATGAAACGTTTTGGGTATTTCGGTTTAGCATTGTGTACGGCGTTGCTGTTGTTGGTACTGCATTCCCTACCGGGGTCGCTGCAAAACAGTGTCGGCTTGGCTCAAGACCCATCCCCCTCTCCGGCAACTTTACCCACTGCGCCTACAGAAAGTCCTGCTACCACACCAGCAGAAACTCCCGCCCCTAGTCCAGAAGCAAGTCCGGTTCCTGATGTCACTGAACCCCCCTTAGCGCCAATTTTGCTGTTACAGGATGAGCCTTATGTCAATGAGGCCCAGGGTTATCAAGTTGGCATTATTGAGAACTACCAATCTACGACCCTTGCAGGTGTGCCGATTATTCAAAATGATAGTGGCGAGATTGCTTATACCGTGGCGGTGCGTCCGAGGGCGGCGGATAACCCGTTGAATGAAACGGCGTTGGCCCAGGTGGCGATTGATACTTTCGCGCAGGGTGAGGGTTTCCAAGTGGGGCCGGTTGAAGCGATCGCGGGTGGGGCAAAGTTATCCTGGCGCGGTACATTGAGCCAGGGCGCAGCTTCGCAACCGATGACGGGGGTTTTGTTATCGAAGCAAGTACCGGGTAAGTTGCTGATTTTGTTGATTGCGGCAACGGAATCCCAAGAAGCGGAGGTGGATGCGGTGTTTGAAACCTTGGCCGAGAGTGTACAGCCTTTGACTCTGCCGGAGTAGTTTTTTCAGTTAGCAGTCAACAGTCATCAGTCTCTAAGGGGCAGTAGGCAGTGGGCAGTAGGCAGTAGGGGGGAGTTGAATTCTACCCCAGAAAGAGGATCAGAAACTTTGGTTTTTAGGGGTTAGTTTTAAAAAGGCTAAAAGCTAGACGCTTATAGGCGTTACAGCCCGAAAAAGTGAAATTAAGTTTCAAAGAGAGTCATCAGTTTTTTAGTGACCAGTGACCATTGACCAACCGTGACAAGTTAAGGTTAGATCGTTTTTGTCAAATTTCCGTAGGGGCGGAGTTTCCCCGTCCAAGACACGCGTTTTAGCGACGTGATGGTAACATCCCATCCTCGTTTCTCCCAAGTTGAGATTGGGCGAGGAGACCTCGCCCCTACATGGAACTTGACAACGGGGATAAAACCTTAACTTGTCACGAATAACCAATAACCAATAACCAACAACCAATAACCAACAACAAAAAATGAATCCTGAAGTAGAAATGCTACGACTGCGGGAGTTAATGCCTGCATCGGGGCGGATGTTGGTGAAAATGCTCAAAAAGCCGTCTCAATCGCGGGCGATCGCGACACCGTTTCCGCCGCCGTGGAAGATGGGGGCGCGACCCATTTATATTAATTTTGAGTTGTGGCAGAAGTTGGATGTGCCGCAACGGGATTTACTGTTGCTTCAGGCGGTGAGTTGGTTGTTGACGATTCGCTGGTTTAAGTTGGACTTGTATCGGGGAATTGTGTTAGCCGGGACGGGGGGCGCGATCGCGGAGTTGGCGCAAGGAGACGCGATTGGCTTTTTACTCGCTGGGGGATTGAGCGCGATCGCCCTACAACAGATTTGGCGCAAAACTCGCAGTTCCGAAACCGAAATTGAAGCGGACGATATGGCGGTGAAGATTGCTTCTAGGCGCGGTTATCGCCCCTCAGAAGCGGCGCAAGCGTTGTTAATGGGGATTGAGGCGGCAGCCCAGTTAGAGGGGCGTTCTAGCTTAAATTTTACGGAGTTGGTGCGATCGCAACATTTACGCGGTTTTGTCAGCAGTGGGCTTTTTCAGTAATCAGTTATCAGTAATCAGTCATCAGTTTTTTGGGCAGTGGGCAGTAGGCAGTGGGCAGTAGGCAATAGGAGTGGGCAGTAGTGGGAGGAAGCAACCAATAACCAACAACCAACAACAAAATAGCCCTTGACGCGTGTACCAACTCAAGCTATATTGTTTTGGTGTGAGGAGCGAACCAGTTAAGAGAACCGAGACGAAACACGGCAAGTCGTCGGTTCTCTTTCTGATCTAGGGGGATTTTGGTCAAATTTGGCTGAAATTGCCAAAAATTAGGCTGTCCGCAAAGCAACAATCGGATCGAGTTTAGCGGCACGACGGGCGGGAAATACGCCGAAAAACAAGCCAATGCCCCCAGATACCCCGATCGCGAGAACCACAGCCGCAGGGGAAACGGCAGCTTTGAGAGGACTAAATGCGCCAACGGCATAAACGCCACTTACGCCTAAAGCTGTGCCAAATGCGCCACCGAGAGCAGAAAGAATAATCGCTTCGATCAGAAATTGCGTCAAAATATCATTTTCTCTGGCACCGATGGCTTTGCGGAGGCCGATTTCTTGGGTACGTTCGGTGACCGAAACGAGCATAATGTTCATAACACCGATGCCGCCGACGAAGAGAGAGATTCCCGCGATCGCGGCCAGCATTACCGTTAAACCACCCGTTACCGTCCCGACAATATCTAAAATATCTTTTTGGGTTTGAATATTAAAGTCATCGGCTCCGGTAATGTTGTGGCGCAGGCGCAGTAAGTTGGTAATTTGGAATTTAGCCGCGTTGACGCTTTTGGCATCTTGGGCAGAAATAGAAATAAACGAAACTTCCAAGCCATAAGGCGATGTGCGACCGCGTAGTTGGCTGGACATGGTGGTAAGCGGGATAAAAACAAACTCATCTTGGTTATTGCCGAGAAATGAGCCTTTTTGTTCCATAATCCCGACAATTTCAAAGCTGGTATTTTTGATGCGTAACCGCTTGCCAATGGCGTTATCAGTCGGGAAAAAACGATTGGCAATATCAGACCCAATTACGGCAATACGGTTGTTGCGCTGCAAATCCAAATCGCTGATAAAGCGACCTTGAGCGACATCAAAACTGCGGACGCTGAGAAATTCGGGGGTTGTCCCGACAATGATTTTACTGGCGTTGCGATCGCGATAAGTTACGACCTGAGATAAGTTAATTTGAGCCGCAACCCCTTCAATACTAGGGACTTGGGCCGCAATGGCTTTCGCATCTTCCCAAACCAAAGTTTTCGGCAGATCGAAGGTGGTTTCTCGTTCTTCTCGCGATCCCGGAACAATAAATATCGTGTTGGGCCCGAGGGATTCAAACTGCTCCTCAGCGAGTCTTTGTGCGCCCTGACCAATTCCTACCATGGCGATCACAGACGCATTGCCGATAATAATCCCTAACATGGTCAACGTGCTACGAAGTTTGTTACTTCGCAGGGTTGACGAAGCCATTTTGACGGTTTCCAATAAGTCCATTATTGTTTGTCCTTTGTCCTTTGTCCTTTGTCCTTTGTCCTTTGTCCTTTGTCCTTTGTCCTTTGTCCTTTGTCCTTTGTCCTTTGTCCTTTGTCCTTTGTCCTTTGTTATTGGTAATTGCTAATTTCCTCCCCCTCTCCACACTCTTGGGCGGGGAAAAGAGCGCCCCTACAAGCCTACTGCCCACAAAACTGATAACTGATAACTGATAACTCTCTTTGAAACGTTAATTTCACTTTTTCGGGCTGTAACGCCTATAAGCGTCTAGCTTTTAGCCTTTTTAAAACTAACCCCTAAAAACCAAAGTTTCTGATCCTCTTTCTGGGGTAGAATTCAACTCCCCCCACAGCAAAGCTGCCCACTGCCCACTGCCCCTTAGATGCTGATGACTGAAGAAACCCCCCGACTGCCGAGGAGCCGATTGCCGATTGCCCCTTAGAGGCTGATTACTGAAAAAACCTACTCCTCATCGCGGCGACTATCTTCGGGGAGGTCGATAAATAAGCGCTCGCCGGGTTCTAAACCTTCGAGGATTTGGGTTTGGTCGCCAAGGGTGAGGCCGATGGTGACGGGGCGAAATTCGGGCTTGTTGTTGTCACCGACGATCATGACTCCTTGTTCGCCGTCTTCGGTAACAACGGCGACGGTGGGAACAACTACGGTACTGTCTAAGCGCTGACCAATAAAGGCGACATCGACATTCATGCCGGATTTGAGGGTTTCTTGGGCTTCGGGGGCGAGGGCGACTTTGACCTCAAAAGAGGTCACATTCTGCTCAACAATAGCTTCAGGAGCGATTTGACGCACTTGGCCGCGAAAGGCGCGATCGGGGTAGGCATCGGCAATGACTTGGACAGGTTGACCTTCTTGGAGTTGGGCGACATCGACTTCGGGGACTTTGGCGATGACTTCTAAGCCCTGGGCGATCGCGAGAATAGAAGTAGAGGTGGCAGAAGCGGTACTCGAAGCGGAGGTGGTGGGGGTGACGAATGCGCCAATGTTGGCATAACGCTGGGTAATAATGCCGTCAAAGGGGGCGGTAATCACGGTGTCTTGAAACAAGACTTTGACCCGTTCGAGGTTGGCTTGGGCAGATTCGACGGCGGCTTTGAGGCGATTCATTTCCCGTGAGGCGCTGGCTTGGCGTTGTTCGAGGACGATTTGGGCTTCGTTGGCTGCGGCTTGTAGCCGTTGAAATTCGGGATGGCTGCTGAGGTTAGAACCGCCGACTTGTTTGGCTTCTTGGAGGCGTTGTTGGGCTTCTGCGAGGTTGGCTTGGGCGTTGACAAATTCGACTTGGACTTCATCAAGGCGATCGCGAGGCACAGCCCCTTCATCAAATAGGTATTGATTGCGCTCGACTCGTCGTTGTGCAAGGGCAACACGGGCTTGGGCGGATTGCACTTGAGCGCTGACTTGGTTGACTTGAGCGGGGATGGTTTCTTCTGCCGAAGCTAGACGGGCTTGGGCTTGGTTCAAGCGTTGTTGGGCTTGCAGGATTTCCCCTTGAATTCTGACTTCGGCTTCTTGAAGCGCCGCGATCGCTTCTTGGACGTTGGCTTGGGCTTGGATTCCCTGCATTCGGATGTCGTCATTTTCCATTTCTGCTAGGGGTTGCCCTTCTTCAACCATTTGCCCTTGATCGACGATGAGCTGTTTAATGCGTCCGGCGTTTTTGGGGCTAATGTTGACGCTGCGGACGGGGGTGACTGTGCCACTGGCTTGAATACGAGCAACCAGGGCTTCTTCGGTGGCGGTGATGGTGAGTTCTTCTATGTTTTCGCGATTGCGAAAGGAGCTGTTAATCGTGGCAGTGGTGAATACACCAAGGCCAACAGCACTAGCCACAATTAAACCAATAATCCAAGGGAGAGGGCGTTTCACTTTGCCAACAACCGGAATAGCCATGAGTTACCGAGAGTATTTGAGAACAATTACAAGTTTGAGCGACAAACAAAAAGTTACGGCACTGCGCCCTTTAGCACAGAGCATTGTGCCAAGAAACTTAGGTGCGGCGGTTATCGCGTTGTGGGACTATGCCAAACTGCCATAACCGCAAGCGCAAGTCACTACAATTTTTGTGGGTGAGGAGATCATTACGAGACGTGCGATCGCGTCTCGATCTTAATGGTAACGCTCTGTTTTAATTTCGGCAGTCATTGGTCATTAGTCATTAGTTATTGGTCACTGGTCACTGATAATTTCTTCCCACTCTGGGCGGGGAAACCCCGCCCCTACACGCCCACTCCCCCCACTGCCTAAGACCTACAAGATTTTCCGTCCGGTTAAAAGCTGTCGCACTTCGAGCATCGCGGAGTAGGTGGGGAGAATGTGCAGGGTTTCGTCGTTGGGGGTTTGAGCTAGGGCTGTAGCGATCGCTTCGGGTAAGTCTTCTTTAACAATAATTTTAGATTTTTGGTCGAGGGGATCGAGATCATTTTGGCTGTAGGTGAGACGCAAGGCCATGTCGTAGACGCGATCGCCACTGACAATAATCGTCCCCCCAGTTTCGACTAAAACCTCAGCATCGACATCCCAAATCCAAGAGACATCGGTGCCATCGGGGATGCGATCGTTTAAAACGATTAAACTGATAGAAGCTTTGCCTTGTTTTTTAATATCATTAACGGCTCGGATGGTTTCATTCATCCCAACAGGGTTTTTAGACAACAAAATCCTAACTTTTTTGCCTTTAACGGTTAATTCTTCGGCGCGACCAAAGGCGGCTTTAAAGTTTTGAATGGTGGTTTTAATTTCTTCCCGTGGTATGCCGATTTCTTGGGCGATTAAGCCTGCTGCGAGAGTATTATACTTATTATATACCCCGATGAGGATTTGCGGCCAGTCCTCACTTTTTACGGCGGTTTTGCTTTTTTTGAAGTCGCAACTAGGGCAAGTATAATCGCCTAAATGGGATAAATATACTCCTTGGTAATCTAGCGCCGCACCGCAACTGGGGCAGTAGATTGAATCAACGGCGTGACTCATTTTATCTAAATATAATTCTGGCTCGTTTAAGCCAAAAAACAAGACTTTTTGCGTTAAGTTTTGACCGAGATGGGATAGGGTTGGATCGTCAGCATTAAGGACAATTACGGTGTCTTGGGGAAGGGGCGCGATCGCGTTTTGCCAGCGCTGACTAATACTGTCTACTTCCCCATACCGATCCAACTGATCGCGAAACAAGTTTAACCCCAAAATATACTGGGGTTGGCAATCTTTGAGGAGTAGGGGCAAAATATTTTCATCGACTTCTAAAATGGCGTAGTCTGCGTTTAAACTACCGACTAAATTGGCTTGATTTAGTAAAGCCGTTACTAACCCATTAATTAAGTTTGCTCCAGTTTCATTGTGAACCACTTTAAAGTTATTATCTTCGAGAATCTTTCGCAGCAATAAAGCCGTGGTTGTTTTGCCATTCGTCCCGACAATCAAAATCACGCCTTGACTGACTTGGGAAAATAAAACGGGTAACGGATTGGCATAAATTCGGCGAGCAATTTCTCCGGGTAAAACGCTGGCTGCCCCTAACCGCAGGAGTTTGACAAGGGTAGTTACAGTTTTGGCGATCGCGACAGCAGCACCTAAACGAATCCGATTAATTAACGACATAACAACTAAAATTAATGGGTTAATTTGAAATTATATTTTGAGTTAAATCAAGACACAACTTTGATACAATCGGCGGCTTTTTTGGCTTTATCTCTAGCTTGTTGTGTACTTTGACCTTTAGCCAATGTTACCCCCATGCGGCGATAGGGGCGCGAATCTGGTTTGCCAAATAGACGCACTTCAACGTCGGGTTCTGCTAACGCTTCGGCTACCCCTTCATAAGCAATTTTATCGGAATTTTGAGAAGCCAAAATTACCGCACTCGCTGACGCGCCGAGTTGTTCAATTTTCGGGATCGGTAAGCCGAGAATTGCTCGTAAATGCAACTCAAATTCATTGAGATTTTGGGAAATTAAAGTTACCATTCCTGTATCGTGGGGACGGGGTGAAAGCTCCGAGAAAATCACTTCGTCGGCAGTAACAAAAAACTCAACTCCAAAAATACCTGCACCCCCTAAAGCATCTGTAACTTTTTGAGCAATTTTTTCAGCTTCTCGCACTTGAGTTTCAGTTAAGCCTGTTGGTTGCCAGGATTCTTGATAATCCCCTCTTTCTTGACGATGGCCAATGGCAGGACAGAATAAAGTGGGGTCTTGCCATTGTTTTACAGTTAGTAAAGTAATTTCAATTTCAAAATCAATAAATTCTTCGATAATAATTTTTTGACTGGCTCCCCGCGAACCCGCGATCGCATATTGCCAGGCTTCGCTGACTTGTTCCGGAGAGTTTACAATCGACTGACCTTTTCCAGAGGAAGACATCACGGGTTTAACGACATTCGGAAAGCCAATTTGTTGCGAAACTTTGATTAATTCGGCTTCACTGCTGGCGTAAGCATATTTAGCGGTTCTAATGCCTAATTCTTGAGAAGCTAACTCGCGAATGCGATCGCGATTCATGGTGTAATTCGTCGCCGCCGCCGTGGGTATCACGGTATAGCCTTTTTGCTCAAATTCTAATAACTTTTCGGTGCGAATTGCCTCAATTTCTGGTACAATAAAGTTAGGTTTGTATTGCTCGATAACTCGCTCTAAATCCTCAGCATCCAGCATGGAAATGACTTCAGCGCGATCGGCGACCTGCATCGCCGGGGCATTTTCATAACGATCTACGGCAATGACAAAATTGCCTAAACGTTGAGCCGCGATCGCAAATTCTTTACCCAATTCCCCCGCACCTAAGAGCATAATCGTTTGGGGCAGTTTGAGAGGAAGATTCATAAATTTAACCAATACGACAAAAGCCTCATTATTTTAAAACGATCTCGCCCTTTCTTGGGGTTTCTTGGTCAATCGATCTCCCTCGCGCTAGGATCGATGTAACAGAACGTTAAGTTTTTTAAACAAACATGGTACAGAAAGTCCAAAAATCTGAACAAGAGTGGAAAGAACAGCTCACCCCCGAACAATTCAAAGTCACCCGCAAAAAAGGCACAGAGAGAGCCTTTACCGGGGAACATCACGACAACAAACGCTCCGGTGTTTACAAGTGCGTGTGCTGCGGGACAGAGCTATTTAGCTCCGAAACCAAGTATGATTCCGGTACAGGTTGGCCAAGCTTTTGGGCCCCGGTTTCAGAAGAAAATGTAGAGTACGAAACCGATAAAAGCTTATTTATGTCTCGCACCGAAGTCCTTTGTGCCGCTTGTGACGCGCATTTGGGTCATGTTTTCCCCGACGGGCCAAAACCCACCGGAAAGCGTTACTGCATGAACTCTGCGTCGTTAGATTTTGAACCGAAAGAGTAGAGTTTCGGGAAATGTTGTTGATCAACCAATAACAAAATCCGTGTAGGGGTAAGGTTTCCCACGCGCAATTTTAATCTTGGGAAATTACCATTTAAAATTGGGCTGGGAAACCCAGCCCCTACAGATGATTTGTCTCTATTAAACAAAGGACAAAGGACAAAGGACAAAGAACCAATGACCAATTACAAAGAAGACGGACTATCCGGTGCAATTTCAGTTCGGCGGGTTTCCTTGGCAATTTGTTGGTCTGTAATCAAATCTCCTAAACCCTGAATACTAATACCCATTTCACTGCAAGCGGTTTTTAAATGACTTTGAAAGCCCTTAATATCTTCACCATAGCCGCAATTCTTCGCTGCCGCTTCGATTCCTTGCTTGGCGCTGGCCTTGGCACAGTCTACTAAATCTGTGCCATATAAAGGTTGAGCAGCACTCATAAATTTATATCTCCTAATTAATAAATAACTTGTAAATACTGCCAAATTAACGCTAAAACGACTCAAAATCATCTACCCAAGGATGGGGATTTGGGAAAACGCCTCAAATGACCCCAAACCGAAAATATCTCTCCTGAGAGAGGGATAAAGCCGTCAATTTTTTTATACTGCAAAGCAGCTTTATTCAAACCCGTAAAAATTGAGCCAAATGCCGACTCACGCAGAATACATGAAAGTGGCTCTCGAAGCTGCCAAACAAGGCGATCTTCCCTATGGTGCAGTGTTAGTCAAAGATGGCGAAATTCAAGCCACAGCGTACAATACCGCCCAACGGGATAACGACCCAACCGCCCACGCCGAAATCAATTTATTGCGCCAACAAACGAAAGCCTTGGGAAAATACAACCCTGAAATTTTAAAAGGCTACAGTCTTTACACCACCTGCGAACCCTGTCCCATGTGCGCTGCGGCTTGCGCTTGGACGGGTGTTTCTGAGATTATTTTTGGAGCATCCATCGCCGATTTAATGAGTGTGGGTCAGTCCCAAATTTCTGTTCCGTGTGAAACAATTACCAGTCAGGGGTTTCAAGAGATTAAAATTACTTCTAGCGTTCTTGCGCCAGAATGTTTAGCCTTATTTCAATAACAAACAACCCATAACAAACAACCATAAATGTTTTCTCTGACGCAAAACACGGGGCGACAGAAAGAAATTCTCGAAGTTGTATTTCGCAACGGTTGGGATTATATGCGCGGTTTGCTGTCTGGTGACGAAGCCGACGAACCCCGCCTTCCTTCTCCGGAAGTCCTCCGCAATATTTTGATTGAACTCGGGCCGGTTTATGTGAAACTCGGTCAGCTACTTTCGACGCGACCGGATTTATTACCCCCTCGTTATGTCGAAACCCTCACGGATTTACAAGCCCGCGTACCTCCGGTTCCTTGGGTGGAAGTAGAAACCCAAATCCAAAAACAACTCAAACGCCCCCTGTCCGAAATTTTTAGCCACATTGATACAGAAGCGGTGGCTGCGGCTTCGATTGCCCAAATCCACAAAGCCATATTGCACAATGGCCAAGAAGTTGCCCTCAAAGTCCAGCGACCGGGAATTGGGGTGGTTGTCGAGCAAGATATTGACTTGATTAAAAGCCTCGCGGAGTTGGTGGAAGTGACCGAGGTGGGCAAAGATTACGATATGGTCGCCTTAGCCGAAGAATTTACGACGGCGTTGCGGGCAGAGTTGGATTTTACCCAAGAAGCGCAATATACCGACAAGTTACGGCGAAATCTGTCTCGCAGTCGTTGGTTTGACCCCGAACAATTGGTGGTTCCGAAGGTGTATTGGGACATTACCACACCGAATTTATTGGTTTTAGAGTGGTTGGACGGCGTACCAATTTTGACTTCTCAGTTGTCCCATAGTCAGTCCGGAGAAGAGAATAATCCCCAACGTCGGGAAGTGACAAGGCTGTTGTTTCGGGCGTTTTTCCAGCAAATTTATTTAGATGGCTTTTTCCACGCTGACCCCCATCCGGGGAATATGTTTTGCCTGAATGATAATCGGGTGGCGTTGCTTGATTGTGGCATGGTGGGGCGTTTAGACCCCCGGACGCAGGAGATTTTAACGGAAATGTTGCTGGCGATTGTGGATATTGACGCGCAACGCTGTAGCGAGTTGACGTTGGAGTTGTCTGAGTCGGGTCAGCCTCGCAGTTTAAACCGCTTGCAGAATGATTATGACCAAATGCTGCGGAAGTATTACAACCTCAGCTTGGCGCAAATTAATTTCAGTGAGGTGTTTTATGAGGTGTTGCAGGTATCCCGTAATAATGGGTTGAAGCTGCCGAGTAATATGGGTTTGTATGCGAAGACGATGGCGAATCTGGAGGGGACGGCGAAAACTTTTGACCCCGGTGTGAATTTACTCGATGAGATTAAGCCGTTGATGACGGATTTATTTCGCCGTCAGTTGTTGGGGGATAATCCGGTCGAGACGTTTTTACGCACAGCTTTAGATGTTAAAAGTTTATCGTTGCGATCGCCCCGTCAGGTAGAGTTATTTCTCGACCGCCTTACCTCGGAAACGCTGAAGTGGAATATTACCATTCGCAATCTCGATTCATTGCGCCGTAGTTTAGCGGATTCGGCTAATCGTTTGACGTTTGGTATTATTGTCGGGTCGTTGATTATTGGGGCAGCGATTGTGTCGGCCAGTGCCGCTACGCCGCAATTATCGATTATTAGTAATATTTTGTTTACGACGGCAAGTTTATTGGGCTTGTGGTTGTCAGTTAGTATTCTTCGTCAGAAGTGATTTGTTCAGCAACGTTTTTGTATTGATGCAACTCGATTCTTCTCAACCAAATATCTGGGTCAAAGCGTGGCTTCAGTTTGTCGCGATTGTCGGGGTTATTAATTTAGTCCTGGTCTTTTTTAATTTGAGTTATATTCCGTTACGGGATATTTATGTACGCGAAATTCCTGAGTTGGTGACGCTTTATGACCCGATTAAAAATATCGAACCCCACCCGGAAACCGAACGCTATTTGCAAACGGTAGATTTACTGGGGGCGCAAATTAATCGCTTTGGGCTGGAAAATAAGGCTGTGATTAAGTCTTTTGGGGATTTGCGTCGCCAAAGTGTGGATTTACTCGCAGAGAATCCCTTTAGTGCGGCTAATAAGTTTGGGACGTTTGCGAAACTCAAACGCCGTATGGAATATCATCTCGAAACTTTATCCGCGCAGCAAGCTTTTGAAACTTTCTGGAATCCGGCGTATTTTGCCCAGGAAGGGACTGAAAAAGCGCTTTTATTCTTCGAGGGTCAAATCCGTCCTTTGTTGGCGGTGAACTATTTTCGGGCGGTTGACGATAACGGTCAATATATCGATCGCTTTTGGCGGATTGATGTTGTTTTTATTGTCTTTTTTGGGTTGGAATTTTTGGGACGGACGCTGGTTTTGTCGCGACGACAAAAAGATTTGAGTTGGGGGGATGCGATTTTGCGCCGTTGGTATGATGGCTTTTTGTTTCTCCCGGTGTGGCGTTGGTTGCGGCTTGTCCCGGTGGGGGTACGATTGCATAAGTCCCATTTGGTGAATATGGAACGGGTTTTAGCCCAGATGACTCACGAACCAGCGGCCTATTTAGCCGATCGCGTGTCGGTGTTTTTGATGGTACGCTTGATTAATCAAACCCAGGATTCGATTGAATCGGGGGCGATGACGCGATCGCTCCTCGAACCGGGAGATTACATTCAAATTGGCGATATTAATAAAATTGATGCCATTATCGATCGCATTCTGGAGTTGTCGATTTATCAAGTCCTCCCTAAAGTACAACCCGATCTCGAAGTCTTTTTACATCATAGTCTGGGCGGGGCGTTAAAAGATTCGGAGTTTTATCGCGGTTTACGGCGCATTCCGGGGTTAGAGTCTTTTCCCCAAGGTGCAGTCGAACAATTGGCGGATTATCTCTCGAATGCGCTGGTTGAAATCCTCGCTACGTCTTACGGAGATGTGGAAGGACGGGTTTTATTTGACCAATTGAGCGATCGCTTTAAACGAGTTTTTCGTCGCGAATTACAAGATCGAACGACCCAAACCGAGTTACAACGATTATTGGGCGAGTTTTTAGAAGAAGTCAAGATCAATTATGTACAGCAATCGCAAGATAACGATCCTGAAGCGACTCTCTCTGAAGCTGAACAAATCCGCGATTTAACTTAGTCTTTTGTCATTAATCCTTTGTCCTTGGTCATTTGTTATTAGTTATTGGTTTCCCCAATCCCTGATGACTGTTGACTGTAGACTGATAACTGAAAAAGCTGCATAAAAAATGACTGGGACAACTCTTAAAATACTGGCTTGTAGTTTGATGGTAGTCGATCATATCGGCTACTTTCTTTTTCCCGATTTAGTTATTTTCAGAATTATTGGGCGCTTGTCTTTTCCGCTTTTTGCTTGGCTACTGGTAGAAGGTTTTAACTATACCCGCGATTGGCGTTTATATGCCTTACGATTATTTCTTTTAGCCTTAGTCAGTCAACCGATTTATTACTTAGTATCTGGACTGACAAGCCTTAATATCTTATTCAGTTTGACTCTGGGTTTATTACTGTTGCGTCTTGCCCAAGTTAATGCCAATTGGCAAATTATTGTTTATAGTCTTGTGGCTTTATTCTTGCCGTTTTCTGATAAGTTACCGTTTGAATATGGTGCTTATGGCTTGATGCTAATTTTATTAATAGCGTTAAAAGCACCGTTGAGCGTCAATGTTTTAGCTTGGTTGGTCTTACATCTAATCGCCATTCAAGTTCTTTGGGATATCCAGTTTTTCGCATTTTTTACGGTGTTTTTGTTGGGGCTTTATAAGGGCGATCGCGGCCTCAAACTCCCTAAATATTTATTTTATGGTTTCTATCCCATTCATTTACTCGTTTTTTATTTCATTAAAACAGTTTAGGATGAGCCGAACGCCCATCCTAAACTGGAATTAACTAGGGTTAAGTAGGTGCTTAAATACACTCAAACTTAGGTATTGCTTAGACGCAATCGATTTTAGAATTCGTCATCTTCGAGAGAATCATCTGAGCTAGAAGCAATATCAGCGAATTGTTGTTCAAAGTTCAGGCGTTGTTCGGCGCTATGTAAGAAGTAACCACTCATCATTGCTGATGCGAGTAAACGTCCCAAGCTTTCGCGATTGGTGGTGATTTTTACGCCAAAGTTTTCGCTGGGTAAGCCCCCTAACAAGCCAATAATGTTGCGTTCCATGACTTGTAAAGAGTCGGGGGAAGGTTGAGATAAGCGAGCGGCCATCTCAGGGTCAAGGGATTGGACATAATCCCACAAAACATTTTTTTCAGCGTTGGTGTTGTTAGAAAATTCTGAGTTTTGAGGGGATAAGTTATTCATAAGTTAAGTGGGTTGGTTATTGCTCTGCTAGGGTTAAGCTGCTTACTTATTACTGTACTGAATTAAGAGGTTCTGTCTGATACGTTAAACCGAACCTCAAAGGCAGGGATTCTGCGAATCAGTGGGTTGATAGCCAAGAATTTAGATGGATTCAGTCTTTATTTTCAACTCTGAGGGATTGGTTGGAGTTGTATCTGTGATGCCATTGTTCTGGATTCACGAGAGATTATTTCCTGTTCCCTACATTCGGTGCGACAATACAATCAAGGAAAGAGTTGCCCTAATATCTCATGTCTTGTAGTCCTGACGCTCCCTATAAAAGCCGTTTGTTTAATTTTCTCAATCGCCAATCGCAGCAATGGCGCGATCGCGGGGGGAAAGCGGCTCGTTATGTCCAGTTAGGAGCCGTTTGGGGATTGCAGATTTTGGCGTATCCGGCTTACCTCTTGGTACAGGGGAGTCGTTGGACGGGTCGCCAGTTACAGCAGAAAACACGGCAAGTTTTACAGCAATTACCCGCAAATGAAACCGAAAGCGATTTAGAACCGGAAGAATTAGCGGCAGACCGCCCAATTCAGCGCGTTTTGACGGCAGTTAAGCCATTATTTTTACAAGCTGCCGAGCAATCTGAAGCTGCTTTGGTGGCGGTTGCGGGGAAGGGCAGTGTGGTCAAAACTGCTGCCCCTAGCGAGGTTCAGGTATCGAGGAAGTTACAGGGAATTGCTTGTTGTTTAGAGACGCGATCGCTGGTTTTGGTAACGGTGGATAATGTCATTCTGGATGTGCTGTCTCCCGAACAACAAGAACAACTCCAGCAGCGTTTGATTTTGGAGTTAGCCGATTTTTATTACTCTCAGCAGCAGTATATTGCGGCAAATGAGCCGTTACGCTTTGATGCACCCCCCGGAGAGGATTCCCCGGTACTCAAGCCCGTACAGTGGTTTTGGGGGATAATGCGCTGGGTACAACGCAGTCCGGTGGCGATCGCGATTAACCTCTTTCAAGAAGCGTCTTTAGTGACGACTCCTGCACCACCACCCCCTCCTCCAACACTCCCCCCAGGATTATCGGGCTACTCTCTCAATTTAGAACGCTTGGCCCAACTCGACGATCGCTTGGCTCAAATTGAAGCCCAAGCGGAATCCCTAACGATGAGTTTGGCCGTGGGGAAACTACGTCAGCAAGTAGCCACTGTAGCCACACGACTCCAAGATAAACTGCATACTGCTGATGATGCGGCGGCGGCTAATTCCCTTCAGGCGTTGATTTATGGGGCAGTTGATTACTTTTTTGGCGATCGCAACTCTCAAACAAGAGTCCAAGGACAAGAAGAAAGCCAGGGCGCGATCGCGTCTTTACCAGCAGGCGGCTTAAAGCGACTCAAGTTTCCCAGTTTGGCTCGATTGCTGCTTCATTCGTCCCCAGAGCCTTCTCCAGACCCAGAAATGAATGAAGACCCTTGGCTGACTTGGATGGACTTATATGGTGAAGAAAAGGCAATTCCCGAACCCTTAAGTAAGGTCATGACTTCTCGACCTCAACTGAATTCTGGTGTGGCAACGCCAAGGATGCGATCGCCCCTGACCCTCACCCAACCCGGCTCCCTCGCCCCCACCCAATCCGCCTCACAACCGACGAAATCCCCTCAAAAACGACCATTTTGGCAAAAGTTTACTCAACCTCGTTCTACCCCCACTCCCGGAGCATTAGCGGCGACTGAGACAACACTAGAACCCAGTACCCATCCTTCGGGCGCGATCGCGACAGCTTCATCTCCACCCGACGCGATCGATCCGGCGTTTGACTGGGTAGAAACAGAAGCAACTTCTGTGGGTTATGTCAAGCATCCCCTAGAGCAAATTCTCGAATGGCTCGATGATATTATGCTGTGGCTCGAAAACCTGGTTGTGGCGATTTGGCAGTGGTTTTATCGCCGTATTCCTTAAAGGGTATTGTCTTATAAATAATCAATGTTAATCTCGTTCCTAGGTTCTACTTAGGAATGTAAACATGAAGTTCTGTTGAGGAGTGTTTGAATCATGGTAATGACAGAAGTTACAGAAAAGTTGTTGGCTGCGAAAAAAGCCAAAGGGATGACCTACGCAGATTTAGAAGGTGTGGTGGGTCGCGATGAAACTTGGATTGCGGCGGTGATTTATCGTCAAGCGAGTGCCGATATGGATGAGGCCACCAAGCTGGTGTCGGCGTTGGGTTTGCCCGAAGATATGGCTGAAATCTTGACTGTGCCGCCGTTGAAAGGCTCTCTCGACCCCCAAATTCCGACTGACCCTCTGATTTATCGTCTTTACGAGATTATGCAGGTGTATGGGATGCCTGTGAAGGATGTAGTTCATGAGAAGTTTGGGGATGGGATTATGAGTGCGATTGATTTTTCGATCGAGGTGGAGAAAGAGCCTGACCCCAAGGGCGATCGCGTCAAGATTGTGATGTGTGGTAAGTTCTTGCCGTATAAGAAGTGGTAATTCCGTGAATTTAATGGTGGGATGAGGACGGAGAGATTTCGTCCTCATTTTTTTTTGAGAGGTTTTACCCAGTTTTGTGGCCTAGATTGTGACAGGGGTTCAGCTTCCGAAGTACTTGTTATGGGGGCAGGGGGGTGTCTAAAACCGAGAGAATGACTTGTACTGTGTTTCGTAGTAATTCGGGGTCAGGATTGACTTTAAAGGTGACGCACAAGCCCTGTAGACTACAAGCGAGGTAATGAGCTAGGTCATCAGGATCGAGGCGATCGCTAATTTCTCGGTTATTTTGAGCGTTTTCTAGAGCGTAGCGAAAAGCTTGCCGAATACGATCGAGATTATGGTTGATATGTCTGGCAATTTCGAGGTCTGTTCTCGCGATTTCCATGGCAGAATTGACCAGAAGGCAGCCTCGTTGTTGACGATCGGCGATCGCGAGATTAATCCGTTGCTCAAAAAAATCGACAATCGTCTGCTTAGAAACTTGAGGTTGTTCTAGGATAGCGATCGCCCGGGCCACAATTGTTTCGTTGTAGTGAGCGATCGCGGCTAAAAACAGAGACTTTTTATCCCCAAAAGTACCATAAAGACTGGCGCGATTGATGCCCATATTCTGAACGAGAAGATTCATAGAAGATCGCTCGTAACCATGAATCCAAAAGGTTTCCATCGCTTTTGTTAGTACGTCGTGACGGTCAAAGGTTTTCGATCTTGCCATAGCCTAATTTAATTCCCATTTTGTCAATGTAGCAGGGGATGAAGGGGAATTGAGTTTTTTTCTCGGTTTATGAAGATTACATAAAGTTTGTGATTTGAGACAGTGAAAAGCACGAATCGGAGTCACAATTTTTACACCGTTGCCGTCACAAACAATGGGAACATCTGCCCCTACAGTAGACTTATGGCGATACCAGAGTTTGTAGGTACTCGATTGTCCTATGTTATACCCAATTTCTCAACAAAACTTAGCTTTATGGCGATCTCATCATGACGATGGCGCGATCGCGGCTTCCGATCATCATAAAGCGCGAGATATTATTTCTTTACCTTCTAAAAAGCCTCAACGGGTAGAGCCGAAACCTTTGTTATCATCAGAAAATACTTTAGCAACACTCCCAACTTACGATGCGGTTTTAGATATTAATAGTTTGGGGCAAGAAGCCATTGATTTATTTGAGCAAAATCCTAATTTACCAGGAATTGTAATTCGCGATCGCGGTCATTTATTGGGGGTGCTATCTCGCCAAAAATTTGCGACTTTAACCGCCAATTCTCATAATAAAACTAAATATTCTTATCGCTCCCTCCATCTTTTTCACGAACAAATACCGGATAACTTTTTAATTTTACCTTTAAATATATCAATCGAAAAAGCCTTGAAAATGGCACTAGAACGCCCTGTTGAGGGGGGATTTGAGCCGATTCTCGTTCAAGGTCAACTCAATAGCTATAGAATTTTAAATATGCAGGATTTGGTGTTGGCGCATACGCAAATACAAGCGCAAACCCAACAAGCATTACAATCTGCCCAAGGGGAAATTGCTAGTAAAACCCAACAATTCCAGAAAACGGTTCAAGAACTCCAACAAGCCCAACAACAACTGATTCAAAGCGAAAAAATGTCAGCTTTGGGGAAAATGGTAGCCGGAATTGCCCACGAAATTAATAATCCTATCGGCTTTATTTACGGAAATATTCAACACGCCGATGCTTATACCCAAGATTTAATTTATTTACTCGAACTTTATCAAAAACACTATCCTCAACCTGACCCAGAAATTGCCGACGCTTTAGAAGATGTTGAACTCGATTTCCTGGTTGAAGACTTAGTTAAAATTCTCAAATCCATGAAAATGGGAGCCGATCGCGTGCGTGCAATTGTCCATTCCATGCGGACATTTTCCCGTCTCGACGAAGCCCATAAAAAAGCTGTGGATATCCACGAAGGCATTGATAGTACCCTGTTGATTTTACAGAGTCGTCTCAAGGCTACCCCCCAACGATTCCGTATTAATATCCTTAAAAATTACGGAGAGTTGTGTCCCATTGAATGCTACGCGGGACAACTCAATCAGGTATTTATGAATGCCATGAGTAATGCGATTGATGCTTTAGAAGAAGCCTGTGAGCACAATAACAACTGCGATTACCAACCCCAGATTACAATTACAACCACCACCGACGAAGCCCATGTTACCATTTCGATTGCGGATAACGGTGTGGGGATGAGCGAGGAGGTCAAAAATCGTCTGTTTGACCCCTTCTTTACCACCAAAGCCATCGGGAAAGGGACGGGGTTAGGGTTGTCCATTAGTTATTCGATTGTTGTCGAGAAGCACCACGGTCAGCTAGAATGCACTTCTACCCCCGGTCAAGGGACAACGTTTACCATTCGGATTCCTTGCCGTTTAGACGCGTGATCTCCCAAGACGCGATCGCCCTCCCAAACCAGAAGCAATCCTAGTAATACGGTGGGTTTGGGTGTCTCGCTTGCCCTAAAATTTGTTAAAATTAAAAAGAAAAGCGCGTTAAAATTAAGCCTGCGCTTTGCATATTCTATTGTTAACAATTATGGCTGCAAACCAATCTCCAAAACAACAGCAAGGGACATCCAGTTTAGACGATATTCGCGCTACACGCTTAGAGAAAGTTGAACAGCTTAAAGAAGTTGGTTTAACGCCGTATGCTTATCAATGGCAATCGACCCATACTGCCAAGGAATTACAAGAAAAGTACGTTGATTTAGAAAAAGGGGCAGAAATCGCAGATGATGTTGCCATAGCAGGACGAATTATGGCTCGTCGCGTTATGGGTAAACTCGCCTTTTTCAACTTACAAGACGAAACGGGAACGATTCAATTATATCTCGAAAAAAAGCGGCTCAATGCCAACATGACCGAGATTGAAAGCCCCTTTAATGTCCTGAAAAAACTCAGCGATACCGGGGACATTATTGGCGTAAAAGGTACAATTAAACGTACCGAAAAAGGGGAACTTTCTGTGTATGTGAGTACCTACGAAATGCTCACCAAATCCCTGTTACCTTTACCGGATAAATGGCATGGTTTGACCGATACCGAGAAGCGTTATCGTCAGCGTTATGTGGACTTAATTGTGAATCCTGATGTGCGCGAAACTTTTCGTCGTCGGGCTAAAATTACCGCAGCTATTCGCCGTTATTTAGACGAATCGGGTTTTATCGAAATTGAAACCCCTGTGTTGCAAGGAGAAGCAGGGGGTGCAGAAGCCCGTCCTTTTGTGACTTATCATAACACTTTGCAGATGGATTTATATCTGCGAATTGCTACAGAGTTACATTTAAAACGGCTGATTGTTGGGGGCTTTGAGAAAGTATTTGAATTGGGGCGTATCTTCCGCAATGAAGGGGTTTCGACGCGACACAACCCGGAGTTTACCTCTATTGAAATCTATCAAGCTTATGCCGATTATAACGACATGATGGTGTTAACAGAAAACTTGATTACCACCGCAGCGCAAGAGGTTTTAGGGGGTTTAAAATTAACTTACCAAGACCAGGAAATTGACCTTACTTCTCCCTGGAAACGGGCAACTATGCACGAATTAGTGCAGCAAGAAACGGGGTTAGATTTTAATACCTTTACCACTTTTGATGAGGCTAAAACTGCCGCGAAAAAAGCCGGAATAGAGATTCCTGAAGCTTGTACCAGTATTGGTCAATTACTGAATGAAGCCTTTGAACAAAAAGTGGAAGAAACCCTAATTCAACCGACTTTTGTTGTGGATTATCCCATCGAAATTTCGCCGTTGAGTAAGCCCCATCGCAGCAAACCGGGATTAGTCGAACGTTTTGAATTATTCATCACGGGCCGCGAGTTAGCCAACAGTTTCTCGGAGTTAACCGACCCGGTGGATCAACGGCAGCGTTTGGAGTTACAATCCCAGAAAAAGGCCGCCGGGGATTTAGAAGCCCACGGGGTTGATGAGGACTTTCTCGCGGCTTTAGAATACGGAATGCCCCCCACGGGTGGTTTAGGCATTGGGATTGACCGTTTGGTGATGCTGTTGACGGATTCTCCGAGTATTCGCGATGTGATTGCCTTTCCGTTGCTAAAATCGAGTAGTGTGGCGATACAAGAGTTTGACTACGACGCGGAAAAAAAAATACTGAGGGTTGAGTTCGATCGCGGTGGGGTGTATCTTTATCACGATGTCCCCGAAGCGGTTTACAAAGAGATGAAAGCTGCCCCTTCGGTGGGTCAATATTTCAATAATACAATTCGCGATCGCTACGGTTACGATCGCGAATCTTAAACAATCTCATCAAATGCAAGTCGGGGCGAATGACCGCCCCCATTTTTTCATGCCTGAGTGCTGCTATATTCAGCTTGAGAGGCTGTACCGTTGGTGTGGGTGTGGCCGTTACCGTTGCGGGGTAAGATCACGCCGTAACCGCCATGATTGCGTTGATAAATCACGTTAATTTCTTGGGTGTCTTGGTTGCGGAACACATAGAAATCGTGATCGACTAATTCGAGTTGGTGACGGGCTTCGGTAATACTCATCGCAGGCATAGCAAAGTATTTCATCCGTACCACTTCGTCGGGAAGTTGGGGTTCGCGATTCGAGAGTAAGTCTTCGACAACGGGACGATCTTCGAGGCTGTCCACCGTTTTTTCGTGACTGTGGGTTTTCTTCGCCAAATTTCGCTCTTTATACTTGCGGAGTTGACGCGCAATTTTATCGGCTACGAGGTCAATACTTGCGTAGAGGTCTGCGGTGCTGACTTGCGCCCGAATGACTGTACCATTGGCATATACGGTCACTTCTGCTTTATGGCTATTTTCGATCCGAGGGTTTTTCGACACCGACAAATGAACGTCTACTTTCGTAGTGATATTTTGAAAGTGTTTAACCGCCTTTTCTAGCTTTTCGTGGACGTAATTTTGGATCGCATCGGTTACGACAATATTGTTGCCCTGGATTAAAAGCTTCATACGGACTACTCCATTTTTTTAGGTTCGATCTTGCGAGGGCGATCGCGAGAGAAAATCTTGATAAAATCTAGAGAACGCGATCGCAAAACACTCAAATACTCGACGCACAAATAAATATATTTAATGTTAGCAATCGAGATTATTTATTACAGTTACCCGTAACTTTGGGTCAACTGGTCTCACAGCAGTTTTAAATAGTTCAGCTTGATATTTCTAAACTCAGAACTTAGAAAATAAAGTTGAGTCTAATGGTGTTACTGCCACAGAGCGCTAGTGTTTTCCTGCATTTGACTTCAAGATCAGATCATTCCTTGGGCGAGCTAATACTCACAAAAGCAAGAACAATAACTTAGAGCAAGGAACGACTTTTCTCATATTTTTATTGTAGCGGGTCTTGGGAGTTTATCGATCGTTTTGTCATAGAGTTTCTTGAAATGTAACACTTCTATAAGCTAAACACCCAATCCAGGTTTTATGCTACTTCAAGCCCAAAACTCCCTTCATCCCCTTAGTTACCCCAGATCGGCATATTTGAGGGTTACTAACAACTTAAACGACTTTTGCCTATCGTCGGAATTGATTAACAAAACTTTAACGTTTTTTGTCTTTTGTCCTTCGTCCTTCGTCCTTTATTCTTCACGAAAATTTAAGATTTTAGTATCCAAATTGTGTTACTATCGCATGACAATTCAGCACTTAAAACTTCAACGATCAAAGCTAAAAGCCAGAGAGGGTAGGCATTGCCCACCCTACTCTTAATAACTTCCTCCGAGCAAAACCAACAACAAACAACAAACAACAAACAACCAGTAAATTATCGGAAAAACGCTCCCCTTAACTATTAAAATCGCTTTTCGCCTCAATCGTCCCTTCAGCGTCGTTAACCAGGTTTCTCAGGGCTTCTAGCATCGGCTGAGGGGCAGATGGCCAGAGTTGCCGTTGGTGGGCTTCGAGGAGACGTTCAGCCATATCGCGCAAAGCCCAAGGATTCTTATCGCGGATGAATTGCTGTACCTCCTCATCGAGTAAATATGCCTGGGCTACCCCCTCGTACATATAATCTTCCACACAACGGGCAGTCGCGTCATAAGCGAATAAATAATCGAGGGTTGCCGCCATCTCAAATGCCCCTTTGTAGCCGTGACGCATTACCCCAGCCAGCCATTTCGGGTTAACGACGCGAGAACGGTAAACGCGGGCAATTTCTTCGCTTAAACGGCGGATTTTCGGCTGAGAGGGGAGTGAGTTGTCGCCGAAATAGACTTCAGGATTTTTGCCCGTAACTGCCCGTGTCGCGGCCACCAATCCCCCCTGAAACTGATAATAATCGTCAGAATCGAGCAAATCGTGTTCCCGGTTGTCTTGGTTGTGCAGGACGATTTGGAGGTTCTGGAGGCGATTTTGGAAGGCTTCGGGGGCAGATTTGGCCGCGGCTTTCCCGGTGTAGGCGTAACTACTCCAGTTGATGTAAGCTCTGGCTAAGTCTGCGTCGTCTTGCCAATTTTGGGCTTCGATCAACCCCTGCAACCCTGCCCCATAAGCCCCCGGTTTCGACCCGAAAATGCGATGTAAGGCGCGTTCGTGGGCTTGCACCTCATCTAAGCCCTTTTCTTGCCAATTTGCTTGTTCTTGGCGCACCTGAGCCGCGAGGGGGTTTTGGTCTGGGGGTTCATTGAGGCTGGCGACAGATGCGATCGCGTTGTATATTAAGTCTATTAAGTTAGGGAAACTATCTCTAAAAAAGCCAGAGATGCGTAGGGTCACATCGACGCGAGGCCGTCCTAACACCGACACAGGCAGGATTTCAAAGTCTACCACCCGACGAGACAAACCATCCCACACCGGACGTACTCCCAATAATGCCAGGACTTCCGCGACATCATCTCCTCCGGTTCGCATGGTGGATGTTCCCCAGACGGAAATTGCTAGAGATTGAGGATATTCGCCGTTTTCTTGGGTGTATCGTTCGATAACGCTTTCTGCGGCTTTTCTGCCCACATCCCACGCCGTTTCTGTAGGGATTGCCCGTAAATCCACTGAGTAGAAGTTGCGGCCTGTGGGCAATACTTCCGGACGGCCTCGCGTGGGTGCGCCAGATGCCCCACTGGGGATATAATGACCGGACAAGCCGTGGAGTAAGTTGGTGATTTCTTGGTTAGTTTGTTGTAAAGCCGGGATTAGGAAATTTTTAAGCCAGTTTTGCTGCTGGGGCAAGAAATCTGTAGGTTTTTGACTTAAAATCCCTTCTACAAATATTGCCGCTTCTTGCTCTAAAACCTCCACCACATCCCCCTCGGTGCGACAATTTGCGAAGATTGCGGGAAAGCCTGTAACGTCGATAGATTGACCCATTGCAGCCCCCAGAGGATCGAAATCGAGTCCGAAAGCCTGGGCAATCGCTTGAGTCAGTCCCAGACGCTCTTGATTCGGTTGACGAGCGATCGCGACGATCAAATCCCGCAGTTGTCGATTTTGAGGACATTGGCCAAAAATGTGTAACCCGTCGCGAATTTGGGCTTCTTTCAACTCGCAGAGATAACCGTCAGCAATCGTGAGAAACTGGGCAATTTCGTCGGGATTGAGGGTATTAAAACCCAATTCTGTATCGAGGTTTTCTTGGCTGACTAAATTCGTGATGCGATCGCCAATTAATTTTAACCGAGTTGGGTCTAAAGTTTGCGCTTCGTAATACTCATCAATCAGGGCTTCGAGTTGTTGTAATGGCCCGTACAATTCAGCCCTGGTTAACGGGGGAGTCAGATGATCTAATATTACCGCTTGCGATCGCCGTTTCGCTTGCGACCCTTCCCCCGGATCGTTGACAATAAACGGGTAAAAGTGGGGAATTGTACCCAAAGCAATTTCAGGATAACAAGCCTCAGACAAGGCCAAACTTTTCCCCGGTAACCATTCTAAATTACCATGTTTGCCTACATGAACAATTGCCTGAGTTTGCCACTCTTGTTTCAACCAAAAATAATACGCCAAATATTCCGGGGTTGGTTCTAAATCCGGGGCATGATAATTTAAACTAGGGTCGCGATCGTAACCGCGAGAAGGCTGAATCCCCACGAAAATATTGCCTAACTGGATTCCAGAAATCGGAATTTCAGACTGAGATTCAATCTGACTTTTATCTTGCCAGCGATCGCGCATTTCTTGTTGTACCTTTTCGGGAAGTGACGCGAAATAAGCTTGATAAGTCTCCCCAGCTAAAAACTGCTTAACCGGACGTAATTCCCAACCCTCTAAATCATTTGTCACCCCCGAAGTTAACCTCTCGATCAACTCATCTCCCGTTGCGGGAATATCCTCAACAAAATACCCCGCTTGCTGTAATGCTTGTAGGATTTCGATACAACTTTGCGGCGTATCCAAGCCCACTCCATTCGCCAAACGTCCGTCTTTGTTGGGGTAATTTGCCAGAATCAAAGCTACCCGTTTTTCTTGTACTGGAGTTTGAGATAGATCGATCCAACTTTGAGCTAAATCTGCCACGAAATGGACGCGATCGCGCCTCGGTTGATACACCACTACATCCGTCTCTAAATCTTCATGCCAAACCTGCACCGACTTAAAGGAAATTGCCCTGGTTATAATGCGTCCGTCTACTTCTGGTAACGCCACATTCATCGCCACATCGCGAGGATTTAGCCCTGCATAACTCTCCTGCCATTGTTCTTCTGTCCCACCACTGAGAATCACCTGTAAAACAGGCATATCGAGACTTTGCCAAAACTGTAACGGCTTTTCATCATCTATTTTTGCCAAAGAAAAACTCGTGGTATTGAGCAGAATCAAACTATCCTGTAAATAACTCAAAAGTTCTTCTTGTACCTCGCGATCGCGCAACGAAGACACAAACACCGGAACCGGTTTCAAACCCCTCTCCAGTAACGCCTCACACAAAGCATCAATCGGTAAAGTATTCCCCGCTAAATAATGGGAACGATAAAATAAAATAGCTGCGCGATCGCCTTCACTTTCAAACTCGCGATAAAGCCCCACTTTCGGCACAACTTGAGGAGAAGCAAAACTATACCCTTCTCTCCCACAAGCATCGACAATAAACTTCAGTCCATTTACCCAATTATCAACGCCCCCCTCCACAAAATAGCGCCATAATTGATTCACTTTCGTTAACGGTAAAGTCGAGTGACTCATTAACTCCGGATCGGGGCGATCGTCTCCCGGTAAAACTAACAATATTGCCCCCGATTCTTCCACAACTTCCTTTACCACCTCCAAACCATACGACCAATAAGAACGTCCCCCCAACAAACGCAGTATAATAATCTCAGCTTCGGCTAAAACTTCATCGGCATAAGTATCGATACTCAGAGGTTGTTGCAATTGTAATAAATTCGCCACCCGGATTTCTGGGAAACCTTCAGGAAGTCGCGAAACTGCCCCCGCTAAAGTTTGAATATCCGTATCGGCTGCGGTTAAAATCACAATTGGGGCAGGAGTTTGTTCAATAATAATCACCCCTTCGGAATTAGGATTCCAACCGCCTGGCGTTGCTGCTATTCGGTGCATAATTTCAGTTATCAGTTTGTGTAAAACAAGCTATGCTCGCCCTGCATACTTTACAAGAAAATTTATAAAATTGAGAAATCTTTATTTATATTTCTGTAGAGGAAGCCAGAAAAAAAGCCCCTCTCGAAGTGGGTAAAGAAGATATTTTATGCCGCGAAGCCCTCGTTAGCCCACCTATTTTAGTCTGGGGACAGTTTAGCGGGAGAGATTGCATAACCTCCACTGCTGGGGACATAGAATAAAGCGTAGCCTTTCCACCCGCAACTACTCATGGCCAAATCTACCCAAAAATCCCTCAAACACCTCGCAGGCGGTTTTCTCCTCCTGGGACTCCACCTCGGTACAATCCCCGCCCTAGCCACACCAACTCAGGTTGCTCAATCCGCATCTGCGCGAACCCCTCAAACCTTTACCGGACGTTTAGATAGTAATTCGGCAGTCCTAGAAGAAGATGGCAGCTACTACGAAACTCATACCTTTGAGGGGCAAGAGGGAGAAAATCTGACCATTACCTTGAGTAGTGAAGATTTCGACACTTATCTGCTTTTGCAAGCTCCCACGAAAGAAACCATTGCCCGAAATGATGACGGTACAGACGGTACTAACTCGCAGATGACCGTCACTTTACCCGCAACTGGGACTTATACCATCATTGCCAATAGCTACCAAGCTGGAGAAACAGGGAACTACAGCCTAGAAATCCGAACCGCTACCGAACGCGACCAAGCTTTCAATCAAACTGAACCCACTTCCACCCTCACCACCGAACAAACCGCCCAACTCGAAGAAGCCGAACGTCTCAACGAACAAGTTATTCAACTCTATCAACAAGGGCAGTATGAAGCAGCAATTCCCCTCGCTCAACAAGTCTTAGCCATCCTCGAACAAGCCCTTGGTAGCGACCATCTCGAAGTTGCCTTGGCCCTCAACAACTTGGCAGCACTGTACTCAGATATGGGGAACTACACAGAAGCCGAACCCCTTTATCAACGTGCCTTAGCCATCTTTGAACAAGCTTTAGGTAGCAACCATCCTCTTGTTGCCAACAGCCTCAGCGGATTGGCAGGACTGTACCGAGCTATGGGGAACTACAGTGAAGCCGAACCCCTCTACCAACGCTCCCTAGCCATCTGGGAACAAGCTTTAGGCAGCAACCATCCCGATGTTGCCACGAGCCTCAACAACTTGGCAGCACTGTACCAAAATATGGGGAACTACAGTGAAGCCGAACCCCTCTACCAACGTTCCCTCGACATCCGCGAACAAACTCTCGGCAGCAACCATCCCGACGTTGCCATCAGCCTCAATAGGCTGGCAGCACTGTACGGGTCTATGGGGAACTACAGCGAAGCCGAACCCCTCTACCAACGTTCCCTCGACATCCTCGAACAAGCCCTCGGTAGCGACCATCCCCACGTTGCCACCAGCCTCAACAACTTGGCAGCACTGTACTCAGATATGGGAAACTACACAGAAGCCGAACCCCTTTACCAACGCTCCCTAGCCATCCGCGAACAAGCCCTCGGCAGCGACCATCCCGATGTTGCCCAAAGCCTCAACAACTTGGCAGCACTGTACCAGAATATAGGGAACTACAGCGAAGCCGAACCCCTCTACCAACGCTCCCTAGCCATCCGCGAACAAGCTTTAGGTCGCGACCATCCCGACGTTGCCACGAGCCTCAACAACTTGGCAGCACTGTACGGGTCTATGGGGAACTACAGCGAAGCCGAACCCCTCTACCAACGCTCTTTAGCCATCTGGGAACAAGCTTTAGGTCGCGACCATCCCGACGTTGCCACGAGCCTCAACAACTTGGCAGCACTGTACCGGAACATGGGGAACTACAGCGAAGCCGAACCCCTCTACCAACGCTCCCTAGCCATCAGCGAACAAGCCTTGGGTAGCAACCATCCCGACGTTGCCACGAGCCTCAACAACTTGGCAGCACTGTACGCGGACATGGGGAACTACAAAGAAGCCGAACCCCTCAATCAACGTGCCTTAGCCATCCACGAACAAGCTTTAGGTAGCGACCATCCCGACGTTGCCACCAGCCTCAACAACTTGGCAGCACTGTACTGGGATATGGGGAACTACACAGAAGCCGAACCCCTCTTCCAACGTTCCCTAGCTATCCGCGAACAAGCCCTCGGTAGCAACCATCCCGATGTTGCCCAAAGCCTCAACGGATTGGCAGTGCTGTACCAAGCACAGGGAAATATTGATTTAGCTACCGACTACTTCACTCGCACTTCTAATATCGAAGAAAACAACCTCTCCCTCATCTTTACCACGGGGTCAGAAGCCCAGAAAAGGGCTTATATGAATACTTTATCTGGTACAACTCATCGAGCAATGTCCCTACATCTGCAAGATGCCCCCAATAACCCCGAAGCGGCTCAAATTGCGTTAACCACGCTTCTCCGGCGCAAAGGGCGCATCCTCGACGCTCTCACCGACAATATCCAACTGATTCGCGAAAATTTAACCCCAGAAAATCAACAACTTCTCGACCAACTTGCCGATACTCGCACCCAACTCGCAGGACTGATTTACAACAAACCGGAAAATCTAAGCGGGGAAGCCTACAAAACCCAAGTCGCTAACCTCAAAGCCCAAGCCAACCAACTCGAAGCCGAACTTTCCCGTCGTAGTGCTGAGTTTCGCACGATTAACCAACCCGTAACCATTGCAGCCATACAGCAGCAGATTCCCACAGATGCAGCATTAGTTGAATTAACCCTTTATTATCCTTTCGATGCGAAAGCTGAACCGGGACAGCAATGGGGTAATCTTCGCTATGCGGCTTATATTCTCCAGGCGACAGGTGCGCCGCAATGGGTGGATTTAGGGGAAGCCGCACCCATCAACGCAGCCGCTGAAGCCTTGCAAGACTCTCTCGCGAGTCGGGACAGTAGTCTGGATGTCTTGCGAGATAATGCTCGCGAACTCGACTCAATGCTCATGCAGCCGATTCGGGCAAAATTAGGTGGTAAAACTCACATTCTGCTTTCCCCGGATAGTCAGCTAAATCTCATTCCCTTTGCCGCTTTGGTAGACGAAAATAACCAGTATCTCGTCGAGAATTATCAAATTACCTATCTCACCACGGGACGGGATTTATTGCGATTACAAAATAAACAACAACCCCGTCAAGCCTCGGTGATTATGGCGAATCTTGAATACGGCAAACCGGGCGACAATAACCCAGACGTTGCCTTCAATCGCGGCAGCAATCGACTGATTTCTGAGATCGATGGGCTAATTTTTGACTCATTGCCGGAAACTGCCGAGGAAGCCGCAGTTATTGCACCTTTACTGCCCAATCCTACAGTTTTAACCCAATCCGAAGCGACGGAACAGGCGATTAAACAAATCGAAGCCCCGCGCATTCTCCATATTGCCACCCACGGCTTTTTCATCGGTCTGGAGTTAGTCGCACCCGCAGCGAATCGCTTTGAAAATCTCGGTGTTTTAGACGTACAACCTCTCTCTGATAATGATGTTGCATCCTCAGAATCCGAAGACCAAGAAAATCCCTTGTTGCGTTCGGGTTTGGCGATGGCAGGCTTTAATATTCGTTCTAGCGGTGGAAATGAGGATGGGGCGTTAACGGCGTTGGAAGTGGCGGGGTTGAATCTGCGGGGGACGCAGTTGGTGGTGCTTTCGGCTTGCGAGACGGGAGTGGGGGATGTAGCGAATGGGGAGGGAGTGTATGGTTTGCGTCGGGCTTTGACCATTGCAGGGGCAGAAAGTCAAGTTATTAGCTTGTGGAAAGTGTTGGATAGGGCAACGAAGGATTTGATGGTGGATTATTACCAGCGTTTGCTGTCGGGGGAAGGGCGTAGTGCGGCATTGCGGGAGGTGCAGTTGGCGATGTTGAATGATCCCACTTATCAACATCCCTATTTCTGGGCTGCGTTTATTCCGTCGGGGGAGTGGGCTGCGATGGAGTAGGTAGCCCTCACCCCAACCCCTCTCCCACGGGAGAGGGGCTTGATTTCTTAGCTTTAACGTAGGGTGGGTTAGGCGGCTGAAACTTATGCTGTGACTGCGATCTGGCTATCCGCCGTAACCCACCATTGAAAGTGTGTCGCAGCACTACGTTGAGGGGGGATGGGAAAGGATCAATTTTCATTGATTGGAGGGGCTTGATTTCTTAGAATGGATAGCGATTTCCTAATCAATGCAAGCGGTTGAGATTAAAACCCCGGTTTTTCTTCACAACCGGGGTTTTGGGGGAAATAAAAATCGGCTCAAACGACTATAAAACGCCCTTAGAGCTAGGAATTTGCGACGCACGGCGCGGATCGACCTCCACCGCCATTCGGGTCGCTCTGGCAAAAGCTTTGAAGGTTGCTTCGATGATATGGTGAGAGTTAATGCCGTCGAGTTGGCGA
Source organism: filamentous cyanobacterium ESFC-1 (assembly GCA_000380225.1). Taxonomy (GTDB): domain Bacteria; phylum Cyanobacteriota; class Cyanobacteriia; order Cyanobacteriales; family Spirulinaceae; genus Jaaginema. Next base: position 3,840,258 of record KB904821.1, on the reverse strand, counting down.
ATGTGGAGGGTCATCTGAGAATGATTCACCAACGCCACAAAAAACTCGCGGACTAACTGGGTGTCGTAATTGCCGACGCGCTGGGTGGGAATATCTAAGCCGTAGCTAAGATGAGGTCGTCCTGAAAAATCCAGGGCGACTTGAATCAACGCTTCATCAAGGGGGGCTAGAAAGTTACCAAAACGATGAATTCCCTTGCGATCGCCCAACGCTTTTGCTATTGCTTGACCTAGAGTAATCCCCACATCTTCATTGGTGTGATGGTCGTCGATTTCAACGTCTCCGGTGGCTTGAATATCGAGGTCAAGCAGTCCGTGGGAGGCGATTTGATGAATCATGTGGTCGAGAAACGGAATCCCGGTTTGGGCGTTACATTTGCCAGTCCCATCGAGATTGACCGTCACGTTGACATCGGTTTCGCCAGTTTTCCGATGCACCGACGCTGTACGATTGAGTTGGGTTGAAATAGGGCGATCGCTAATTTGCATTCTTTTGTCCTTTGTCCTTTGTGTTTCGTCCTTTGTTATTATCACCATCTCATTCCCGATTACGCCTCAAGGGGGAATTGATGATTGGCTGCGAGCATAACAGTTGTTATGGACGATATAACACTTGTTATGTAGTGATGTTTTCCCACCACTTCAAAAATGGATAACACTCACGCGAAACTAAAATTTACTTTTTGGGCTGAAATGGCTGTGCATTATGACTTTGAGCCGCTTCTTTACTGTCCATCCTCATGACCTTGCTTGCTGAGGGTCTCAGTAGGGGAAAAAACAACTCAGTCAAAGCCAACAACAAATAACCAGTCAACAATCGCAAAAACTGATGACTGATGACTGATAACTCTCGGTGAAACTTAAATTCGCTTTTTGAGGAACCGAAACCCAGATAGATTCTAGCGTTGAGCCTTTTCTAGAGTCTGCCCTATAGCAAGAAGTTTCTGACCCCCTTTCTGGGGCAAAATCCCCACTCCCTCCCGACTGCCGATTGCCGACTGCCGATTGCCCCTTAGAAGCTGATAACTGAAATCACATTCCCATAATCTCGTAACCCGCATCCACATACAACACCTGTCCCGTAATGCCACTTGCGAGGGGGCTACAGAGAAAAGTGGCCGCATTGCCCACTTCTTCTTGGGTGACGGTGCGACGCAGGGGGGCTGTTTCTTCCACATGGCGGATCATATCCAGGATACCGCCAACCGCCGAAGAAGCGAGGGTACGAATGGGGCCAGCAGAAATGGCATTGACGCGGACTCCTTGGGGGCCTAATTCTGCGGCTAGGTAGCGGACGCTCATTTCTAAAGCGGATTTGGCTACACCCATAACATTGTAGTTGGGAATGACTTTCACGCCGCCGAGGTAGGTTAAAGTGACGATCGCGCCCCCTTCATTCATTAAGGGTTTAGCCGATTTTGCCAGGCGGGTGAGAGAGTAAGAGCTAATATCTAAAGCTGTTTTAAAGCCTTCGCGAGAGGTGGCGCTAAATTCCCCGGTTAAATCGTCCTTATTGGCAAAAGCGAGACAATGAATCAGAATATCAAATTTACCCCACTTCGAGGCGATCGCGTCAAACACCGCATCCACTTGGGCATCATCTTGAACATTACAAGGCTCAAATAAGCTAGGATTTAGGGGTTCAACTAAGCTACCGACTTTTTTCTCAAAACGTCCTTTTTCGTCGGGTAAATAAGTCACCCCTAATTCTGCCCCTGCTTGATGAAGCTGTTGAGCAATTCCCCAAGCAATGGAGCGATTATTGGCAATCCCTGTGATTAAAGCTTTCTTTCCGGTCAAATTCAACATAATTTACAAAAATAGGTCAGTTGCCCTCGGTCAATTTAATTAAAATTGGGCGTTTGCGTTCTGCATCAAGGATTGTATCACCCGTTGTTGAAAGTTGCGGCGATCGCGGACATCGGCGGCATTCTACCCCAAAACAATCAACTGAGTTGACGATGTAAACCCGATCGGTCCACTCATTAAGTTTGTCATGGTATATTTAACAACTTATCGATAAAAGCCTTTAAAATAATTACAATTTTTGAAATCAAATTTAAAAATGTGGGTTCACTCTGTGGCCCCAGACGATAAAATTTTCGACTGCTCAGTAAGCTTACAACGTTGTGCCAATGGAACTGTCTGTCGCCCAAGATCAACCTCTTGCCTCTGTCTTTCGTCAAATTGGTGGAGGTGCATTCCCGCCCGTCGTTGAAAGCTACGAGCGTGGTAAAACCATCTTCTTTCCGGGTGATCCCGCAGAGCGCGTTTATTTCCTGCTTAAAGGGGCGGTAAAGCTCTCTCGCGTCTATGAAGCCGGGGAAGAAATTACCGTTGCCTTATTGCGCGAAAATAGCGTGTTTGGGGTGCTGTCTTTTATTACCGGACAACACTCGGATCGGTTTTATCATGCAGTCGCCTTTACTCCTGTCGAGTTGTTATCTGCCCCGATCGATCAAGTCGAAAAATCTTTGCGCGAAAACCCCGAACTTTCTATGTTGATGTTGCGGGGTTTGTCGTCGCGGATTTTGCAAACCGAAATGATGATCGAAACCCTGGCTCACCGGGATATGGGGTCGCGATTGGTGAGTTTTCTGTTAATTTTGTGTCGTGATTTTGGTATCCCGACTCCCGACGGGATTCGCATTGACCTAAAATTATCTCACCAAGCGATCGCCGAAGCGATTGGCTCAACCCGCGTGACGGTAACCCGATTATTGGGGGATTTGCGCCAAGAAGAAATGATTTCCATTCAAAAGAAAAAAATCACGGTGCATAATCCCGTCGCTCTCAGCCAACAATTTGCTTAAGCTTAAGAATGATCGACAGATCGCGTTTTAAGCACTTGCACAGAAAAGTTGACCGACTTGTTTTTGCTGTAACCTTGGTTTAATCAAGGGTGTAAGAGTTACAATGGGTCACTGATTTTAGGTGAGTGCTTAAGACGTTTGTCGTCTCCAACAACTAACCATCCATAACCAATAACAGATAAGCTATCAGCAGCGAACGGCTTTTGTGGAAGTGAGGACAAGAAGAACATGGTAACAAGCGCTGCTGTTTTACTTGCAGCGATATTATTACTCGGTGGGATTATTGCCGTTTTAGGCGATCGCCTTGGTACTAAAGTTGGAAAAGCCCGTCTGCGAATTTTTGGACTGCGGCCGCGTCAAACAGCGACGGTGGTAACCGTGATTACCGGGACTTTGATTTCTGCTTCAACTTTGGGGATTTTATTTGCCTTTAGCAAACCCTTACGGCAGGGGGTGTTTGGGATTGACGAAATTCTCAAACAAAAGCGCATCGCTGAAGGGGAACTCGGTAGTGTGACCGCAGAGCGCGATCGCGTGGCCCAAGAATTAAACCGCGTTACTGAAGAAAAAAGCGAAGTTGAACAAGGCTTAAATCAATCTCAATCCCTCTTGACTAATACCAACGAACAGTTAGGAGACTTGCGCGACCAACTACAAATCCTCCGCGACGAACGCCAGCGCATCCTCAGAGAACGCCAACGCCTAGCCGAGCAACGACGAGAATTATTACGAGAAATCCCGAAACTGCAAGCTTCTGTCCAAGAACGCGATCGCGAACTCGCTCAACAAAACCGAGAATTAGAACAACGCGAGCGAGAATTAGCCCAACGCGATCGCACCATCGAACGCAAAGAAAGCGAAATCGAACAGAAAAACCAATCCATTCGGGAACGAGAAGAACGCCTGGCAGAAATTGAAAAACAACGCCGCCAACTGCAAGACGAACTCAGCGAAAGGGATACCGCCCTCGCGAACTTAGATAAAAGCATCAGCGAACGCGATCGCATCTTGAATTCTCGCGAAGACCAACTCGCCCAACTCGAACAAGAAATCAACTCCCTACAAAACCAACTACAACGCCTAGCCGAAAACTACCAAGAATTTCGCCAAGGCAATGTCGCCTTAGTACGCGGTCAAGTGCTATCTTTCGGCGTGGTGAAGATTCTCGAACCCGGAGCCGCCAGAGGTGTCCTCGAACAGCTTTTGCGAGAAGCCAACCGAGCCGCGATCGCCGCTACTCGTCCCCTCAGCAACGATGAAGTGAAAGACCGGATCGTGCAAATCCCTCGCAATCAAGTCGAACAAGCCATCGCACAAATCGATGACGGTCGCGAATACGCCATTCGGATTTTAGCGGCGGAAAACTATGTCGAACAAGAAACCCCCGTCTTTGTGGTGGTGGATGTCGCTCGCAATAGCGTCGTTTTCCAAGAAGATGAAGTCATCGCCACCATTGCCCTAGAACCGTCGGAAATCACCCCCCAAGACCTACAAAGCCGCCTGGATATCTTATTAACCGCAGCCCAGTTTCGCGGACAACGAGCGGGCATTTTAGGAGATATACAAATCGAAGATGGGCGCATTGTCACCCTCACGCGATTTGTCGAAGAAATATTAGCCGAACCCAACCAATATGACCAAATTACCGCGATCGCTGCCCAACGCACTTATGTTGCCGGGCCTTTGAAATTGCGATTGCTGGCGTTTAAAGATGGCAAAATGGTCTTGAGTACCTAACCCCCAGGCCCCCTGTGATTTTAGGCTTCGATCCCGGTCGCGATAAATGCGGCATTGCCCTCATGTCTCGCGATCTCCAACTGTATAATCATCAAGTGGTTGAATCGACCCAAGCGATCGCCGCGATCGCCTCTCTCCAACAACAATACGCTATCACTCAGATTGTCATGGGTAATCAAACCACCTCGAAACAGTGGCAAAAACAACTCAAAACCGATCTAGGCGATCGCATTCCCATTACCCTTGTAGACGAACGCTACTCCACCCTAGAAGCCCGCGATCGCTATTGGCAAATGTACCCCCCACGGGGTCTCAAACGCCTCATCCCCCAAGGAATGCGCCTCCCCCCTCGTCCCATCGATGATATTGTCGCAATTTTGTTAATTGAGCGCTATTTTGCTCAACATTAAGCGGTTTTATCAGTTATCAGCCTCTAAGGGGCAATCGGCAATCGGCAATCGGCAATCGGGGGGAGTGGGGATTTTACCCCTCCAAAGGGGGTTATACCAAATCCGGTTTCGACACCCCCTTTATCCAGCTAACCCGCCCACGGATTAAAATCCGGGGAATCGCGAGAGCAAAGTCTGACGAGAGCAGACTAAAAAATAGGTGGGTTATGGCGTATCGGATTTAGTATTAGAAACTTCTTGCTATAGGGCAGACTCTAGAAAAAGCTTAACACTAGACTATATCTGGCTTTCAGCGTCAAAAAGCGAATTTAACGTTTCGCGCGAGAGCCATCAGTTTGTAGGCAGTAGGCATTAGTAGGGGCGGGGTTTCTCCGCCCAATATGGGGAAGAAATTACCAATTAAGAGAGTTGGAAAATCTATTCCCTGTTCCCTACCAACAACAAAAGACAAATGACCAATGACAAAAGACAAAAGACAAAAGACTAAATCTCCCCTCTCACCGTAAACTCGTAATTACTTCCAGCTTCGAGACGATAATCCCAACGCTCCAGAAAACGACCCAACGGCTCTAAAATCAACGCCCGTCCTAAAGAGGGTTCGACATTCAGGTATCCCTGACGAAAAGACCACTCAAACTGCCACTCATAAGATGCAGCTTGGACTTCTCCGGCAATTTTGCCTTGAGGCCAGGATTGCTGGGTAACGCGTACATGGGCAGTGGTTTGGGGTAAACGTTTAGCACTCACAATGGCAGTAATGATTGACTCGCTTCAATAAATCTAAGGTAGACATCTTCTAAAGCAGAAGACCGACAAAATAATAACTCTCGTCAGCTAAATTTTTTGTATTTTTTAAAACTGTATCCCGCATTTTAAAGGGTTAAAGCCCAAAAACGCCTCGGTCTCGATCTAGAGGTGAACTGAAAACGTTGTAGCTGCTAAGTTGAGAGGTAGAAGTCCACGCGATCGCGAGTTTACCATGTCCATCTCCTCTATTGTTGTCTGTGCCGCCGAAATGAGCGCGATTGAGCAGCGTCTTTTTGATGCGGGAATGCCTGTGGCTGCCTTGATGGAAAAGGTGGCAGGTTTAATTGCTCAGGAAGTGAGGCAACGCTACCCCAAACCCGCTTGCGTGGGCGTTTTGGTCGGGCCAGGTCACAATGGCGGTGATGCGGTGGTGGTGGCCCGAGAGTTACATTTACAGGGTTATGAGGTGCGAATCTGTCAGCCCCTCGACAAAGGCAAAGAATTAACGAAAAGTCATCTTAAATATGCAATGAGTTTGGGGATTCCCGTGACTCAAACCGTAGCATCTCTCAAGCCTTGTGATGTCATTATTGATGGTTTGTTTGGCTTTGGCTTAACGCGAGATTTAACTGGGGATTTAGCCGAAACAGTTACCACGCTCAATTCCTGGCCGCAACCTGTGGTTAGTATCGATTTACCTTCTGGGATTCATACCAATACGGGGGCAGTTTTGGGAATTGCCCTACAAGCCACCGAGACGTTGTGTTTGGGCTTGTGGAAGCGGGCATTTTTCCAAGAAGCAGCCTTACCTTATCTGGGGAAAGCAACTTTAATCGATTTTGGCATTCCTAAAGCAGATGTAGACGCAATTTTAGGAGAACCCGCCCAAATCCAGCGTTTAACTTGGGAAAAAACCCAGACTTTCCTGCCTTTACCCCGTCCAACGGTGACGCACAAGTATAAACAGGGTCATTTATTATTAGTCGTAGGCTCGTCTCGCTACGCAGGAGGGGCAATTTTAGCCGCACTCGGAGCTAGAGCAAGTGGGGTGGGGATGCTCTCGATTGCGGTTCCCGAATCCCTAAAACCTTTGCTGGTGTCCCAGTTACCCGAAGCCTTGATTTATGCCTGTCCTGAAACTCCCACAGGCGCGATCGCCCATTTCCCAGAACTACTATCAGACTTGAATCAGTTTAGCGCGATCGCGACCGGCTGCGGCCTCACCACCGACGCAACCCCCATCATCAAGCAACTTTTAGCCACCGACGCACCTTTAATCCTTGATGCCGATGGCTTGAATATCCTCGCTAAACTTAATCCCGTTCAAACATTAGCCCAGCGAGAAGCCCCCACAGTCTTAACGCCCCATTTAGGCGAATTTAAGCGCTTATTTCCCGCTATTTCCCCCCATGACCGCCTCGAAGCCGCCCAAAAAGCCGCCCGTGAGAGTAACGCCATTGTACTGCTTAAAGGAGCCAAGAGCGCGATCGCGCACCCCGACGGCGCTTTATGGCTCATTCCTGCCAGCACCCCTGCCCTCGCTCGCGGCGGCAGTGGCGACGTTTTAACCGGGTTAATCGGCGGTTTAATCGCCCCCAGTCGCCCAGAAATGCCCCTAGAAGCCACGGTAGCAACCGCAGCAGGCTGGCACGCCCAAGCCGGGATTCTCGCCGCCCAAGAGCGCACAGAACTCGGTGTTGATGCCTTTACCCTCACTCAGTTTCTCGTTCAAGTTTTGTCGTAATGGTTATTGGTTATTGGTTGTTAGTTGTTGGTTGTTGGTTGTTGGTTGTTGGTTATTAGTTATTGGTTGTTGGTTGTTGGTTGTTGGTTGTTGGTTATTAGTTATTGGTTGTTGGTTGTTGGTTGTTGGTTGTTGGTTATTAGTTATTGGTTATTAGTTATTAGTTATTGGTTATTAGTTATTGGCTTTGTAAATTGTACATTGTAAATTATAAATTGTAAATTGTACATTGAAATGTCCAACTGTTTAATTATTTTTACTCGCTATCCCGAACCCGGCAAAACCAAAACCCGACTTATTCCGGCTTTAGGTGCAGAACAAGCCGCAAAACTACAGCAAACTTTCACAGAATCAACGATCCAGAACGCCCAAACCCTCTCCAATTCTGTCCAGATAGAAGTCCATTTTGCTGGCGGCACTACTCGAAAAATGCAAGATTGGCTCGGACAAAATCTTATTTTAAAACCCCAGTCTCAGGGAGACTTAGGACAGCGTATGGCGGCTTCGTTTCAACAAGCATTTGAATCTGGCAATCAGCGAGTCGTTATCATTGGTATTGACTGTCCTGAATTAACCCCCCTCTTACTTGAAAAAGCTTTTACCTTACTACAAAACCAAGATTTAGTATTAGGAAAAGCCCTCGACGGCGGTTATTATCTAATCGGTTTACAACGTTTAATTCCTGAGTTGTTTCAAAACATTCCTTGGGGAACTCATACCGTCTTACAACAAACCGTTGAAATTGCCGAAAGCTTAAAGCTCGATTTGGCTTATTTACCCTTGCTGCGGGATATTGATACCCCTGAAGATTTGGCTTATTTGAATTAAATTGCGATCGCGTACAATTTGTCGATCTTTACCCTGATTTTAAAAAAACGAATAGGCAAGTTAACATTAGTTTTAAAGTTATTTTGAAATCTACTAACATTTAATTAATTGGTTTTATTTAATTATAATGACTCCAACTACAACTCAACCCCTTTCATTAAATCAATTCCTCTCCCAACCGGAAACGAAACCCGCCTCAGAATATATTGACGGCAAAATCTACCAAAAGCCAATGCCAGGAGGACAACATAGTGTAATACAAGGTGAGTTATGCGGAGCGATCAATAAAGTAGCAGAACCGCAAAAAATGGCTTGTGCTTTCTTAGAATTACAATGTACATTTGGGGGATATTCTATCACCCCCGATCTTGCTGTTTACCGTTGGTCGAGAATTCCAAAAACCAAAACAGGTCGAATTGAAAACTATTTTGGAATTGCCCCCGATTGGCTAATAGAAGTTGTCTCATCTGGTCACAGTATGACGCTGTTACTCAAGAAATTAATTCATTGTTCGCAGCAGGGAACGAGTCTCGGTTGGTTGATTGATATTGAAGAAGAAATGATTTTTGTGATGAGAGAAGAACAACGGCTAAATGTGTTTCAAGGAGAGGAAAGATTACCTGTATTAGAAGGATTGGATTTGGAGTTAACGGTACAAGAGATTTTGAGTTGGTTGGCTTTTAGGTAAATTAGAACCCCGGTTTTTTCAAAAAACTGGGGTTCTGGAATCTCTCGCTTTGGTTGCCAAGAACCGCTAAGATCGAGAATGCTCAAATTCTGACCTAGGAAAATGTCCCCTGTTGTTACCCTGCGAACTGTTGATAAAATTGCCGAACTGATAATCCGTCCTCACGCTGACCTCTCGCTACAAGGGCGTTTGCGGGTTCCGGGGGATAAATCTATCTCCCATCGGGCTTTGATGTTGGGGGCGATCGCGTCTGGGGAAACCACCATCGAAGGATTATTATTGGGAGAAGACCCCCGCAGTACCGCCGACTGTTTTCGGGCCATGGGGGCAGAAATTTCAGAACTCAACACCGAGAAAGTAACGGTAAAAGGCATTGGTTTAGGACAACTGCAAGAACCCCAAGACATCCTCAACGCGGGCAACTCTGGGACAACCCTGCGGTTAATGTTGGGCTTACTTGCGTCTCATCCAGGGCGATTTTTCAGCGTCACAGGGGACAATTCCTTGCGATCGCGCCCCATGTCTCGCGTTATCATTCCCCTAACCCAAATGGGGGCAAAAATCTGGGGACGCAAACAAAACACCCTAGCCCCCCTAGCCATTTCAGGACAACAACTCAAAGGCATTCACTACCATTCCCCCATCGCTTCAGCCCAAGTCAAATCCTGTATATTACTCGCGGGACTTTCAGCCACAGGGGAAACCACCGTCACCGAACCCGCCCTTTCTCGCGACCACAGCGAACGTATGTTGCGGGCATTTGGCGCGAAAATCCAGGTAGACCCTGCTACCCATAGCGTTACCGTTTCGGGTCAGGAAAGCCCCTTAAAAGGACAGTCGGTGATTGTTCCGGGGGATATTAGTTCGGCGGCCTTTTGGTTGGTGGCCGCGGCTATTGTTCCGGGGTCAGATTTAGTTATCGAAAATGTAGGGGTGAACCCGACGCGAACCGGGGTACTCGAAGCCCTAGAAATGATGGGGGCTGATATTACCCTGGAAAATCAACGGGAAGTTACCGGGGAACCCGTGGCCGATTTGCACGTTCGTCACAGCCAACTGCAAGCTTGTACCATAGCCGGAGATGTGATTCCCCGACTGATCGACGAAATCCCGATTCTCGCAGTCGCGGCGGTATTTGCGAAGGGAACGACGATTATTAAAGATGCAGCCGAATTGCGGGTGAAAGAAAGCGATCGCCTCACGGCCATGGCTTCAGAACTCAACCGCATGGGGGCTAAAATCAACGAACTCCCCGACGGCCTCGAAATTGTCGGCGGTACGCCCCTACAAGGTACAGCCGTCAGTAGTTATACCGATCATCGTATCGCAATGAGTCTCGCGATCGCCGCCCTCAATGCCCCCGGAATGACCGCCATTGGTGGGGCAGAAGCAGCCGCGATTTCTTATCCTAATTTTGTCGAGAGTTTGCAATACCTTTGCGACGATTAAATGTATAGCAAGTTATAAGCTTTTAGCCCACTGCATAGTCACTCATTTCCCGCATAATAGGAGGATGGAAACCCAGCACAATATCTTGTTTGGGTACACCCAAATCAACTAAATCAGCCGCAATATCATGCTCAGTTGAATTGCAAAAAATCCAGATTTTCTCATTGCGAATATCAAGATGTATTGTGCAATGATGTATCCAGCGTTTATCTTCCTAACCTAGATGGACAATTTGATAATGATGGCGCTGTGTATCAAAAATAGTCTCAACCTCAATTTCACCATAAGCTGGCTTATTTTCGGCATACTTCATCAACAATTGCTGTACTATTTGCTGATAGTGCGTTAATTTATCTCTTATTCCTTCCATAGCGAAATTTGCTCCAGTCCGATGTTGTAAACAATAATTTTTACATGATTTTCTTGCAACATAGAGGCAGGAAAATCAAGTTGAAAAAACCTGTGGTAAATTGAGTCTGGTACTGCTAGATAGAGAATACGATCGGGTTCTTTACGACGCAATGCAGCCCGATAGAAGGGCTGTATGAAACTCGGAAATGGCTGATGCACTCGCTAAAAAACTTTTGACTTCAACCGCAATTTTCTGATTTTCTCGCTCTGCTGCCAGTAATTGTTCTGCTCCTAAGTCAATTTCCATCTCTACACGACCTACCTTAATCGGTAGTGGATCGTGAGTAACGTTCCACCCATCTTTAACAAGAGCAGTCTTAACAACTTGATGAAAACGATCCTTAGCCACGACAGACAATCTGGTCTAGAATTAAAATCTTTTACACAATCATACCAGTACATTTGGGGTCAAGCTACAGCAGTTTGTTTTCTGTACGATACCCGCCTAAAATTTTTAGTCAATGGTAAAGATAAAGGCAAAGGTGCGCCCATGTCTTGTGCCATGATTGACTGGGGAAAAGATTATCAAAAATTCTTTCAGGTATTTTTAGAATTTGGTGCAGTTGTCGATCTCTGACCTCTAACCTAAAAACTCATGGGTCACTCTTGCCAAATAATATTACCCGTATCGCCAATATAACTCTAAAGATAGATGACAAGCTGACTCAAAGGAAATGATACAGTTAAAAAGTTGCATCAAACTGATTATTTAATATGTCAGCTACGATAAATCATTCTTTACACAACGCTTTCTTGTCTTTAGACCACGACGAACTCGCGAGAGTTTTAACCACTACCGAAAATGTACTAATTATCCAAGATTTAGACGGGGTTTGTATGGGGTTAGTAAAAGACCCCTTAACTCGCGTTATTAATCCCGATTACGTCAAAGCCACCCAAGCCTTTGATAACCACTTTTTTGTATTAACCAACGGCGAACATATTGGCAAACGGGGGGTTAATAGTATTATCGAACGGGCTTTTGGCGATCGCGCCACCGTCCAAAACAATAACAACTATCTCCCTGGCTTGGCCGCAGGGGGCGTACAATGGCAAAATCGCGCCGGAGAAGTCTCTCATCCTGGCGTAAGTGAAGCGGAACTCAATTTCCTAGAAGCTATCCCAGACCGCTTTAGATCGGCGTTTAGGAACTTTTTTAGCAAGCATGAGGGCATACTTGATGCAGAAACCCTCAATCATTGCATCGAGTCTTCGGTTTTAGATAATGTTGCCTCTCCCACGGCTAACCTCAACACGTTTTACGAGGTTTTATCCCCGCAGCATATTGGCACTTATCGCAACTTACAGCTAAATATTCAAGCATTAACTACAGAATTACTGCATGATGCCGAAGGTCAAGGCTTAGAAGGCTCATTTTTTGTGCATTATGCCCCCAATTTGGGCAGAAATGCCAGTGGGAATGAAGTCTTACTGCCTGCGAGTGATGGCGATTCGGGAACAACCGATTTTCAGTTTATGTTGCGCGGGGCAATTAAGGAAGCGGGGGTTTTAGCCCTCCTCAATCGCTATTATCATCACCGTACCGGCAGTTATCCCCTCGGAGAAGACTTCAGCGTGCGCCAAGCGCCAAAATCTCACGCAGAACTGCTGGAATTAGTTAAAAATAACTTCGATCCGGCGCAAATGCCCTTAATCGTGGGTGTGGGGGATACCGTTACCAGTAATGTTGATGACCAAGACGGCAAGTTAGAAATTCGTCGGGGGGGTAGCGATCGCAACTTCCTCTACCTCATCCAAGAAATCGGTAAAATTACCAACACTGGCAATATTGTTGTTTATATCGATAGCAGTGGCGGCGAAGTCAAAAACCGCAAACCCCTCAAACTCAGTGACAGTAACCCGCCCACCGTCCTTGAAGGCCCTGGCGATACTCGCGATCAAAGCGATCCGTTGGTGTTGAATGTCGCTTTCCCCGGCGGTTATCAACAATATGCGGACTTTTTCATCGCGATCGCATCTTCTCAGTTATCAGTTAACAGTCATCAGTCAACAGCCTCTAAGGGGCAGTAGGCAGTGGTTTTTGGGCAGTCGGCAGTCGGCAATCGGTGGGTTTCTTCAGTCATCAGTTATCAGTTATCAGTAATCAGTTTTTTGGGCAGCTTTTTCAGTTATCAGTCATCAGTTATCAGTAATCAGTGACCAATAACCAATAACCAATAACCAACAACCAACAACCAACAACCAACAACCAATAACCAACAACCAACAACCAACAACCAATAACTAGCCCATAACCAGCCCGCCATCCACATTGAAGGTCTGACCCGTAATGTAAGCCGCAGCCGGGTCAGCCGCTAAAAAACGCACCATTCCGGCAATGTCTTCGGGTTCGCCATAACGACGCAAGGGAATTTCTTTGAGGACTTGTTGTTTATAGTCCTCTTTCAACTCTTGGGTCATATCGGTGTTGATAAAGCCAGGGGCGACCACGTTGACCGTAATGCCACGACTAGAGAGTTCTTTGGCCATAGCCTTACTAAAGCCAATGACTCCGGCTTTGGCGGCACTATAATTCGCCTGACCCGCAATGCCCATCACCCCAGACACCGAGGCAATGTTGATGATTCTGCCGCTTTTTTGTCGTAGCATCACCTGACTGGCGGCTTTGGTACACAAGAAAACCCCGGTGAGGTTGAGGTCAATCACCGATTGCCAGTCTTCGAGTTTCATGCGTAACACCAAGGTATCGCGGGTAATCCCGGCGTTGTTGACCAAAATATCAACGCGACCGAGTTCTTTTTTGGTGTGGCTGATGAGATGGTTGGCTTCGTCCGGTTGGGAGACATCGGCTTGTAGGGCGATCGCGCTGCCTCCAGCTTCGGTAATTTCGGCCACTACTGCTTCTGCGGCTTGGGACGATCGCGCATAATTCACCACCACCGTTGCGCCAACAGTAGCTAATTCTAGGGCGATCGCCCGGCCAATGCCTCTTGATGCGCCCGTGACAATGGCAACGCGATCGCGCAGTGTTTGTAAAGATTCGGGTAATAATTCCATCAATTCTGATTTTCAATAAGCCAGAGCTATTAAATCATATTGAGGGGAATCAAGTCGCCCTAAACCCATCTTTGGGTCAATTTCAACTCAGGGGTCAGTTTTTCTACAATTAAAATATCCAACTGTAATTCGTCGTTATCCCCTTATCCCCCGTTTACGGGGAACTTAACTATGGTTACCAAAAAACAATTCAGCAATTTTGAAGAACTTTTAGCCTATAGCGAGCGCCCGATTTTAGTAGACTTTTACGCGACTTGGTGCGGGCCTTGCAAAATGATGGCTCCGATTTTAGAACAGGTCAACTCGCAAATGAGCGATCGCCTGCAAATTGTCAAAGTCGATACAGACAAATACCCGAACTTAGCTTCCCGTTACCAAATCCAATCTTTGCCCACCTTAGTTTTGTTCAAAGCTGGGCAACCGGTCGATCGCATCGAAGGTGTGGTACAAGTACCGCAGTTACTTCAGTATTTGCAAAGTTCCTTGGCTTAAATCCTTAAGGGCTTGGGGGGGATATCCATCCCCAAGCTTTAAGAACTATTCCTCAGAAGGTGATTTTTCTGCTTCGGGTTCCTCCGGTTGTGATGCTGAGGCATCGGTGGGTTTTTTCTCTAGCGATCGCTCCAGGCGCTTTTTACGGTCAGCATTGAGCGCATCTTCGATCGCCGCTTGCACTTGGAGCATTTTTTCCAAGTTGCTGCGGTACAAATCCAAGTCCTTTTGCACCTTGTCAAAAGATAACTTCAGCGACTCAGACAGTTCTTGTAAAACTGGCTGCCGTTTTTTCTCGTCTTTAATCATTTCTGGATCGACCTTTTCAACTAGGGTATAAAGGCCAATCGCAAACAAACGACTATATTTGAAATTTTCGCTCAGGGCAACTTCTTTCAACGCTTCGTACAGCAGAGTTGCGTCGGGATTCGACATCAACTCGCTATCCCAAGCGGTGAGTTGTTGTACCGATAAATTCTGGGCGATCGCGCTCAAGGCATTAGCATCTTGACGATACTGAGCCGGGTCGCTATCGACCGAGGTACACAATGCCTGAAAAATCGGCTCGATATCGCGCTCAGGGCGATACCCTTGCATAAACCGATCGAAGGTAGTGACCACGCCCAAGGCATAAATCGGATTGTAGCGAAAATGGACATTGACGGTGAGCAAATGAGTCTCAACCATCAATTCTTCTACCACCCGTCTATAGACCGAGTTAATCGGGCGGGTGTGGTGGGAATAAAACTTCCGTTTTGTGTCGGAAACAGTGCGAACTCGATCCACAAGACCAAACTATAAGGGATACAGCGATCCCATTGTCTCGCGATCGCACCCCGTTTGCCAAGGGCGAGTCTGCTAATCGGCACTGAGCCTAGGATTTGAGCCGAGGTTACCTTCATAATTCTCCTCAAATTCGCTTTCGGTGATAATAAGAAAGCATCCGTTTTAGATTTTTAACTTGGCTCATGGCTTTATCTCCCGATTTGATTCGTTTGGGACAATATCTCGCAGGAGAATTTGAAAACGCCGAACAAGCCCTCGCTCAACCCGCTTGGTACGTCAACCTGCGGTTATGGCAGCGGCCTGTTCCTTTATTCCCAGAAGACAGTATTTGCCTTTACGCCGAACAAGCCAACGTCCTCAAGCTCGATCGACCCTATCGCCCTCGTTTATTGCGCCTGCGCTCTCAACCCAACGATTCTTCAGGGTTGCAAGTCGACTATTACAAATTCAAAGACAGCAATGCCATTCGCGGTGCCGGGTCAAACCCCGATCTCCTGCAACAAGTGACCCCCAATTGGGTCGAATTCTTGCCCGGTTGCACCCTTGATATTCAAACCGAGCCAACGGCGGCCATGTCATCTTGCTTTCGCACCCAGAGCGATGCTCAACGCCCTTGTTGCTTTACCGAGGGGGGTCAACAGTATCAAGTTTCCCTCGGTTTTGCTGCCACCGCCACAGAACTGCTTATTTACGATCGCGGCATTGACCCCAAAACCGGAAAAGCGACTTGGGGGGCATTACTCGGCCCCTTTATTTTTAAAAAATGCCGAGATTTCGCCGCAGAATTGCGACTTTAGTCAGAATGGGGTTTTTAAGTGGTCATGCTACGGGGTGCGCCTTCGAGGGCTTCTTCTTCCGTTTCAAAAATTTCAAACACCGAATCCATCATGGTCACTTCAAAGACCAATTTGGCTTCGGGGTGGACGTTACAAATGCGAAAAGTGCCTTTGACTTTATCCGCATCGCGCATCCCCGCGACTAAAGAAGTCAAGCCAGAACTATCAATAAAGTTAACTTGACTGAGATTAACCACGACATGGGGACTGAGCTTAGAAATACACTCTTGCAGCTTCAAGCGAAACTGCCAAGCCGTGGTAATGTCTAAACGTCCACTTGGGGCTAAGACGATCACGGTTTTACCGTCTTCGGTGGTATGGGTTTTTTGGTCGATATGAATCACTCGTTAATTCGCCTCTTTAACTCAAGCAGCAATAATTCGATTCAAGGGGTCGTAGGTAGTGGCGGTGGAGCGCGATCGCGCCTCCATACTAGAGGGATTACGGTCTCGATGCCACCGCTAATCTACCTATCGAGGCTATTTTAACTCAGAACCCTCATTTAGGAAGTTGGCCAGTTGACCCAATCTTGCGGTTGCAAGAAGGTTGAGTACAACTCGGCTTCTGGGGTATCCGCCGGGGGTTCATAGCCATACTCCCAGCGTACCAAAGGCGGCAAAGACATTAAAATCGACTCAGTGCGGCCATTGGTTTGTAAGCCAAAAATCGTGCCACGGTCGTACACCAAATTAAATTCCACATAGCGGCCGCGGCGATACAATTGGAAATTGCGTTCGCGATCGCCATATTCAGTGTTATGGCGTTGTTCGACAATGGGCCCATAAGCCGGTAAAAAGCCCTGACCGCAATCGTTGATAAAGCTAAATAAATCCTCCCAACTGCGCGGTGCAATTTCAGGAAGTTTCTGGCTATATAGCGCCGCCGGACTCTCGGAATTGGGGCCTTTGTACAGCGGCCCTTGGCCGTCTTGATAATCAAAAAACAAACCCCCAATACCGCGAGTTTCTTGGCGATGCTTCAGATAAAAATATTCATCACACCACTGCTTAAAAACCGGGTAATATTCTCGGTGGTGGCGATCGCAAATATCTTTATAAGTTTGGTGAAAATGTTTAGCATCTTCAGCAAACGGGTAATAAGGGGTCAAATCCGCCCCACCGCCAAACCACCACACCGGCCCCGCCTCAAAATAGCGATAATTGAGGTGAACCGTCGGTACATAAGGGTTGCGCGGATGTAACACCATCGAAGTTCCCGTGGCATAAAAACCATGGCCGGCGGCTTCCGGGCGTTGCTTCAAAATTGAAGGGGGCAACTGCTGTCCCCAAACTTCAGAAAAATTTACACCCCCCTGCTCAAATACCCCGCCATCTCGGATCACGCGAGAGCGACCCCCGCCTCCCTCTGGGCGTTTCCAACTATCTTCAATAAAATTGCTTTGGCCATCAAGCTTTTCTAACCCGGCACAGATTTCATCTTGAATCTGGCGCATAAACTGGCTCACACGAGACCGGGAATCGGCAGCCGGACTAGACGGTAGCTTTGAGGTTACATCTTCTGGAGAAACTGTCATTCGAGTTTAAAGTATTGCAGCTTACTTTCTAAACTAGGATCGTACCCAGATTATCTTGAATTGAACCGTCACACTTCTAAAAATCTATTAAGTTTTGTACAATTTTGCCACGATATTTCTCAATAGGGTTTTCATCCCCAAAATCAGCGCTTCCCCACTTTTTAGCCCCAAGAAACTCGCCTAGGCATTGTTCAGGAAAGGTTTTCTAATGATTCTTCATTTTTCGTTTCAATGGATTTGGACGCACCGCAAAAGCCATCGTCAATTTTCCCTTTACAAAACCTATCGTGCCGTGAGTGGTGCGACCGTTGATGTACTGTGGCAAAAACTAGCAGATTTGGCTGATGTTTCTTGGCATCCTCTAATTTCAAGTAGTAATGCTCCCCAAGGCTTAATTGCCAAGCCGGGCATTATCTATCAAGTGGTGACCCGTTTTTTACCAATCCCAGTGCGAATTTTTGTGGAGCGAGTCAAGCCCAACGAACTCCTGAGCGTGCGGGTTTTGATGATTCCAGGTGTCCACAATCGCATTACTTATCAAGTCGAATCTACCCTGTGTGGCACTTACATTTCTTACTCGGTCACCCTAGAAGGCTGGCTGTCACCGTTTGTTTGGTTTTGGATTCGGCCTTATGTTGCCCGCGTGGCCTCCGATTTAGCCAGTGCCGCCGAAAGAATTAGCTCCCGTGATTGGGGTTTGCTCCCCGAAGATAGCTAAAAAAAATACAACAAAGAATTACAACAAGCCGTTAATATTTATGAAATAACTCAAATTATTATTTCTGTTTAAAAAATGTTAGAAACTCAAGCTGTTTTAGATGTCCTGCGTCCAGTCCAAGACCCCGAACTCCAAAAAAGTTTGGTGGAGTTAAATATGATTCGGAATGTCGAGATTCAAGGCAGCACCGTGAGTTTTACCTTGGTTTTGACGACTCCGGCTTGTCCCTTGCGAGAATTTATCGTTGAAGACTGCGAAAAAGCCGTAAAACAGTTGCCTGGGGTCGAAACGGTGGCCGTAGAAGTCACCGCCGAAACGCCTCAACAAAAGTCTTTACCCGACCGTCAAGGCGTTACAGGCATTAAAAATATTTTGGCCATTTCCAGTGGCAAAGGCGGAGTCGGCAAAAGCACTGTGGCCGTAAATGTAGCAGTTTCCCTCGCTCAAAGTGGGGCGAAAGTCGGGTTGTTAGATGCGGATATCTACGGGCCCAATGTGCCGACCATGCTGGGGTTGAGCGACGCTAAGGTGATGGTACAGAAAAACGACCAAGGGGAAGAAGTCCTAGAACCCGCTTTTAATTACGGAGTCAAAATGGTGTCGATGGGCTTTCTAATCGACCCAGATCAACCCGTAATTTGGCGCGGGCCGATGCTTAATGGTATTATTCGCCAGTTTTTATACCAAGTGGATTGGGGAGAGTTAGATTATCTGATTGTGGATATGCCCCCCGGCACCGGAGACGCTCAACTAACCATGGCTCAAGCCGTTCCCATGTCTGGGGCGGCGATTGTGACCACACCGCAAAATGTGTCTTTACAAGATGCCCGTCGCGGTTTAAAAATGTTTGAGCAGTTGGGGGTGAATGTCTTGGGCATTGTGGAAAATATGAGTTATTTTATTCCCCCTGACCAACCGGAAAAAAATTACGATATTTTTGGTTCGGGAGGCGGTGAAAAAACGGCGAATGAGTTAAGTGTGCCTTTGTTGGGGTGCATTCCTTTAGAGTTGCCAGTTCGAGAAGGGGGCGATCGCGGTACGCCCATTGTTGTGGCTTATCCCGACTCTCCGAGTGCGATCGCCCTGACGAAAATTGCCCGACAATTAGCAGGCAAAATTTCGGTGGCGGCTTTAGTGTAGGCGTGTAGGGGCGGGGTTTCCCCGTCCTTTGAAAAGGGAAAGAATTACGAATGATCAAACGATGAAATCAAAGATGATGAGGAGGAAGGCAGCCTCACCAAGGACAAAGGACAACAGACCAAGGACAAAAATTTATGTTTCGACGCTCTTTTGATAAGTTTTCCTACGGTCGAGCTGCGATCGCGGCTTGGCAACAACTAGATTTGTTACTGCTGCTGACCGTCCTGGGTTTAACAGGTTTGGGGGGCATAATGATCCGCAGTACCGAACTCAATCAAGGCCCGGATGCCACAGAATGGTGGCAACATTGGATTGTCGGGGGTGTGGGGTTAGCAATCGTGATGTGGTTGTCGCGATCGCGCTATGGCTTATTGCGACAATGGCATTGGGTCACTTATGCCCTCACCAATATCTGTCTGATTGCCGTAATTGCCATTGGGGTGAGTGCCAACGGCGCACAAAGCTGGATTAATATCGGGTCATTCAATGTCCAACCGTCAGAATTTGCCAAAGTTGGCTTAATTATCACCCTGGCGGCGTTGTTGCATTCTCGTCCCGCTTCGACCCTCACCTCGGTCTTCAAGGTGCTGATTGTCGCCTTAGTGCCTTGGGTGCTGGTAATGTTGCAACCGGACTTAGGAACGGGGTTAGTCTTTGGGGCCATTACCCTGGGAATGTTGTTTTGGGCTAATGTAAATCCCGGTTGGATTGTGCTGATGCTGTCTCCTCTAGTGGCAGCGTTGCTGTATAACCTCTTTTTGCCCGGTTGGTTTGTTTGGGCTATCCTCATGGGGATTTTGGCGTGGTGTACCCTACCGATGCGCTTTGTAGGGACTCTGGGGGCGGTTAGTTTGAATGTGGCTGCCGGAGGGTTAGCAGGAATCGTTTGGGGGCTGCTCAAGCCCTATCAAAAAGACCGCTTGGTGTTGTTCCTGCAACCGGAAAAAGACCCGTTAGGCGGCGGTTATCACCTCATTCAGTCGCGAATTGCGATCGGGGCTGGTGAATTGTGGGGTCGCGGCCTCAACCAAGGTACGCAAACCCAGTTGAATTTTATCCCCGAACAACACACAGACTTTATTTTTTCAGCCATTGGCGAAGAATTGGGTCTTGTGGGTTCTATGGCGGTTTTAGTGGGGTTCTGGCTGATTTGCTTGCGCTTGGTCTTTATTGCCATGAATGCCAATGAAAATTTTGGCTCTTTGTTAGCCATTGGCACGTTATCGATGATCGCATTTCAAGCGATGGTTAATATCAGCATGACGGTAGGACTAGCGCCCATTACCGGGATTCCTTTGCCGTGGTTGAGTTATGGGCGATCGGCGTTGCTGACGAATTTTATCGCTATTGGTTTAGTTGAATCGGTGGCTAATCATCGTCATAAATTCCAATTTAAGGGGTAGCGCTCATATATTTAACTTTTGGGGAGTTTAAGGGCTAACCACCCCACCCCGACGCGGATCGCCAGCCCCCTCAAATTCACCATTTTTGTTTTTTTGTACGCCATGAACCCCCCCAAAAAACATACTTTGGTTTTGCCAAAAAATAACTTCAGTTTCTGGTTCGACTTGGAGATTGGCGGTTAGTTCGGGTTGATGAGGGGGTTCAATATTAAAAATATTATCTTCCCAATGAACGCGGGGACTCGCGATCGCGTCTTGAATGGGCATTTCAAAATCAATTAAGTTAGAAATCACTTGAAAAATAGCGGTGCGGATGCGATTTGAGCCACCCGATCCTAAGACTATATAGGGTTTTTCGTCTTTTAAAATAATGGTGGGAGACATCATTGAAGAAAGCCGTCGATCGCAGGGCCAGTGATGAAATCCCCCCGGATTTAAATCAGCTTCTCCTAACATATTGTTGAGCATGATCCCCGTTCCAGGAATAATATAAGAAGACCCTTCGCCGTTGGAGGTTGTCACACTGGCGGCATTTCCTTCGCTATCAATAACGCTGATATGGGTGGTACTGCCAAACTTATTGAGGAGTTCTTCTTGATAGGGTTCGAGAAAGTCGGGATTTAAAAAACTTTGGGCAACATTATCTTCATAAATTTGGCGATCGTAGCCATGAACTCGCGCTCTATTGGTTAACTTCATCACCGCCGCCAGTTGTTCTAAATGCTCGCGACTCTGGGGTGTTATTTGTGCTACGTCTAATTCCTCCCATAACTTTAAGGCAAAGGCGATCAAGGCTCCCCCCGAACTGGGCGGCGGATTGGTCAAACAAGTGTAACCGCGATAATTAAACTGGAGGGGGCGCTGTATCATAACGCGATAGTTTTGTAAATCTTCTAAGGTTAAATGACCGCCTTGGGCTTGAGTATCTTTGATGAATTGTCGGGCAATTTCTCCTTGATAAAATTCGCGATCGCCCTTGTGAATTAAAGTCCGTAAAGTCTCAGCAAAATCGCGCATATAAACTTTATCCCCGGCTTGAATTAGTTTGCCTTGGGGGGCATAAATTTGGCGACCTTCGGGCAAAGCGAGCAAAATGGGGGCTAAAAGTTTATGAATACAAAACCCTTGAAATTCGCTGAGGTAAAAGCCCTGTTCGGCATAGGCGATCGCGGGTTCGGCAACCACTTCAAAAGGCAACCGTCCTAAAGCTTGATGAATACGAAAAGCCCCGGCAATTGTACCGGGAACTGCAATCGAACCCAAACCAATGTGAAATTGTTGGGTTGCGTCGCCAAAATTGACATCAACGGGGTAAAAATCAATCGCTTCTACAGGTTTTTGTTGCCGTGGCGTTTGGCTGAAAAAGTCAAACAAAATATTTTCCCCGGCTTGGGTATGGGCTAATAAAAAACCACCCCCCCCGGCAGAAGTTAAGGTGGGTTCGACCACAAAAGCCGCTAACATCGCCGCGATCGCCCCATCAAACGCATTCCCTCCCGCCTCTAAAATCCCTTGTCCGGCGGCGGCTGTGGCGCGATCGCCCGCCGCAATCATTCCCTTTTTTTGACCCGTCATACCGTTGTTTTCGATCTTTTCTGAATTTCTGAGTTTACGCCTAACCTAAGTTTTTAGGCAACTTCGCTGGCGAATAATACTTTACACTCACACTCACCCAAAACCTACTCCAGAGATACCCAACAATTTCACCGACGCGATCGAGTACAGTTGTAAATAAAGCAACTACTCCATAAGGGGTTCAAAACTACCCCATTTTGGTCTGATACTAAATCCGGCGCGTGATACACCGTCTATCCCTTTAACCCGCCTGCGGATTAAAATCCGGGGAATCCATGCAAATCAGTCCGACGAGTGCGGACTAGACTAATAAATGGGTTATGGTCAACAGATTTAGTTTGACGTTACGATTCGGCGCGATAATTTTTGCAGGCTATGAACGACGATCGCCACCAAGTCTATCTCAACTTTGTTAATGTTCTTCTTGCTTGTGACGAAAGCAAGATCGAATCTCATCTGCAACATCAAACCCATTTGATCGATACGGGCTTGCTGCAAACCCTGGCGGAAGTCACCGAATTTTTAACTTGGGGTCGCGATGAAACCGCCGCTACGCGCTTGCGCCATGTTTCCGGTCGCATTTTGAAGTTATTGGGGGAAGATAACCCTGATGGGGATTTGCCCATGGTTCCCCCTAGCAAAAGCGAAGGCGATCGCCTCGTCCAACAAGGCGCACAACAATATCAAGCCAGTCAGTTTCGCCAAGCTTTGAAATCTTGGCAGCAAGCTTTATCTATTTATCAAGCCATTGGGGATGCTGCCGCAGAAGCCCAAGTTTTAAGCAATATGGGAGTCGCCCTCAAATCCCTCGGTCAATATCAACAAGCTATCGAACATTACCAGCAATCGGTGGCGATTCGTCGAGAAGGGGGCGATCGCCATTTACTTCCTGCCAATCCTCCAGAAAATCGCTCTGTCTGGGTCGAACACCATGTTGAGGGGGAATTTCATCAAGGAATGCGCTTGGCCATCGAACATTTCCACAAACAACTGAAATTAGCGCATTCTATTGGCGATCGCTTGGTCGAAGCCAAATCCCTGTATAACTTAGGCAAAGCTTACGGGGCCCTCGGTCAACCCCAGAAAGCTTTAGAGTATCATCAAGAATCAGTCGCCATTCAACGCTTGATTGGCGATCGCCGGGGAGAACTAGAAACTCTGGAATTGTTAGGAAAAGCCTGTGAAGCCCTAGACCGTCCTCAAGACGCGATCGCCTACTATCAACAACAACTCACCCTCGCAGGCGATCGCAACGATTCTCAAGCGGTTTCCTCAGCTTACTTGGGATGGGGTAATGCGGCGTTTAATCTCCAAAACTATACTCAAACCCTGGATTGTTATCAACAAGGTCTCGCGATCGCCCAAGCTCAAAATAATGATGCTGAAGTCTCGATGTATCTGAGTGGCTTAGGCAAAACTCACCACGCTTTAGCTGATTATGACCAAGCGGTTAACTTTTATGAACAGTCCTTGACGATTAAACAAAAGATTGGCGATCGTTTTGGCGAAGCTGTGGTGCTGGATAATATTAGCAAGGCTTACTCGGCTTTAAAAGATTATCAAAACGCCATGCAATACCATCAAAAATCCTTAGCCATTAAGCGAGCGATGGGATACGATTAATTAACAATTAACAATTAACAATTAACAATTAACAATTAATAATTAACAATTAGGATTTTGGTTATCATCAATGTATTAATTCATTTATAATATTTACAAAAGAAATGTAAACACTCTAATAAGGATACAGCCCAAGAAAATAAGTCAATAATTCTGGGTAGTGTCGCGACACAGCTTAAGTTGTGCGATAGCCAAAACCTAAAATGCCGACATTTCGGTGCGTTACGCTTCGCGCTTCGTCACCCTACCTAAAGCTTCATTTTAGCTGTGTCACGGCAGTAGTGACTCAACTCATAATTCATAATTCATAACTCATAATGACTTGGCGGTTTTCTCTAGCTTTACTATTTCAAACCCTGCTAATATTAATCGTTCCGATACAAGCTATCCATACAAGATTATCGGGACAAAACGCTATTTTACAAACCATTCCGGTAGACCCCTATGATTTAGTGCGGGGCTATTATCAAACCCTACGGTATGAAATTTCTAGAGTCGAAACCCTGCAAACTTTACCCGGATGGCCAGAACTTTTAACACCGCAGCCCAATGGTAGTAAATCCCTGTCAATTGGTACTCGCTTTTTTGTCATTTTACAAGCCCCTGCTGCCCCTCAACGAGATGAAAGACCCCCCCCACCTTGGCTTCCGGTTGCTGTTAGTCCCGATCTTCCAGAGAATTTAAGCCGCGATCGCGTTGCCCTCGAAGGAACTTATACTGAAGAAGGTTTCGTAACCTACGATTTAGAACGTTATTATCTCCCCGAAGATCAACGTACTGAAATTAATGGCCGCATTCAAGATTTACAAAGTCAACCGGGTCAAGAACGTGCTTTTGTAGTGGAGGTGAAGATTGACCGGGATGGTGAGGCGGTTCCCGTTCGTCTTTGGATTGGCTCTCGCAGTTATCAATTTTAATGGGTTATTAGTTATTGGTTATTGGTTATTGGTTATTGGTTATTGGTTATTGGTTATTGGTTATTAGTTATTAGTTATTAGTTATTAGTTATTGGTTATTAGTTATTGGTTATTGGTTATTGGTTATTGGTTATTAGTTATTAGTTATTAGTTGTTGGTTATTAGTTATTGGCTACTATGAATTATGAATTGTAAATTGTACATTGTAAATTATTAATTGTACATTGTACATTGTAAATTGTACATTGTAAATTATACATTATTCACTGGCAACCACCCGATCGCGCCCTTGGTCTTTGGCTTCATACAAAGCATTATCGGCTCTCTCGACTAACTCATGGGGAGAAGTATCGGTCGCTGGAATGATGGTCGCGACACCAAAACTCAGGGTGACATAATCGTGTACCGGGGAAGCCTGATGAGGTAGTTGTAAAGCCGTTGTGCGATCGCGAATAGTTTGAGCAATATGGACTGCACCCTCTAGATTAGTGTGGGGTAAAATCGCGACAAATTCCTCGCCGCCGTAACGAGCGACCAAATCGGCAGGACGCTGGACTGTTTCTTTTAAAGCAGCGGCCACTTGCTGCAAGCAGACATCCCCGGCTTGATGACCGTAGGTGTCGTTATAGGACTTGAAATAATCGATATCGCACAAAATAATACTGAGGGGTTGACGCGATCGCGCCATACGCCGCCATTCTGCTTGTAAATACGCATCAAAACAACGGCGATTCGCCACTTTCGTCAAGCCGTCAATGGTGGCCAAGCGATGCAACTCGCGATTGGCTGTTTTCAGTTGGTTGTAGAGTTGCGATTGTTGAATAGCAATGCCAACTTGGGCGGCCAATTGTTGTAAAAACTTAATTTCTGAGTCTTGCCAATGGTGGGGACTGCGGCAATGTTGGGCGGTGAGCAAACCCCATAACTGATCTTGCTGTAAAATCGGTACGACTAAGTTGGCTTTGACTTCGAGGGGACTTAACAGTTGGGTATGACAAGGGGAAAGTTCGCAGCTTTCAATATCGTCAAAGTAGTGAATATGTCCTTCGCGATAGCGGCGGGCTAAGTCGGGGGTAAAGCAAGGGTCTTGGATAGTAATGCCCATAACGGAAGGCCAGTCGAAATGTATCGATTCGGCAACAATCGTGCCACTCCAATCAGGATTCATGCGATAAACCAACACGCGATCGCACTGTAAAAAGTTACGGACTTCCTCGACGGTGGTATTAATAATCGTGTCAATGTCGAGAGAACGGCGAATCCGGGCTTGCATCGACCCGATTAGTTTTTCCCGTTGGGCTTGCAGTTTAAGGTGTTCTTCGGCGCGTTTGCGATCGCTAATGTCTTGTCCGATCACAAGGCGCGTTCCATCGGATAAGCGAATACTCGCCCAAGCGGTATCCAACACTTGACCGCTACGGGTCAGAGTGTGAAAATCTCGCCATTTTCCGGTTGCTTGAGTCATAAATTGCTTTACGTCGGCTCCTTCTTGGGAATCGGGGTAGCATTCGGCAAATAAATCAAGCTGTTGGACTTCTGCGAAAGTCCAACCTAAAGTCCGTTCGGTTTCGCGATTCAGCAGTTGTAGTTGACCCTTTTCATCCAAAAAGATCACCATAATAGGAATATGGTCGAAAATTGTTTGTAGTAGCTCGTTTTGTTGGGTGAGGGCGACTTCTACTTTTTTCCGTTCGGTAATATCGAGAATAGTGCCAATTTCTCCTTGATAATCCCGATCCGGGCCGCGCAGAGTCGCAGCATTGGTCATCACCCAAGAAATGTGACCATCGGGGCGTTGAAAGCGAAATTCAGAGTTTTCTGACCGTTCTTCGGGTAATTTTTGCCATTCTTGTAAGGCGCGATCGCGATCTTCGGGGTGTAAGGCTTGCATCCAACCGTCTCCTAACGCCGCTTCCGCTTCCAACCCCGTAATCTGACACCAACAAGGATTGACCAAGGTCACAGCATGGTTAGCATCAGTTTGGAAAATGCCTACAGGGGCGCGATCGGTTAAGGTACGATATTGCTGTTCCCGGTCGGCTAAGGTCAGATAAACATCCTGTAAGGCGGCTTCTGCGAAAACGCGATCGCTAATGTTGTGGATGACTGCGATTAAATACTGGACGTGGTTAGTGTCGTCGCGAACGGCGGATAAGGTGAGATTGACCCAAACGGTATTCTTTTCTTTGCTGAGGTAACGAATCTCGATTTGTACCTTGTCTCGTTCTCCTGTAATCAATTCTTGGAAACAAGTGTAGTGCATCGCTCGATCTTCGGTGTGAAGCAGATCGAAGTAATTTTGACTTAATAACTCGATGTGACTGTAGCCTGTGATTTCGCTGAACTTTTGATTGATGCGGAAAAAGCGCCCCTCTAGAGTCAAAATGGTCATTCCCACCGCCGCTTGGTCAAAGATAGCGCGAAAGCGATTTTCACTTTCTTGTAGGGCTTGTTCGGCGGCAACGCGATCGCTAATATCCCGGACAATTTTTAACACTTCGTTGTTACCACAAGCGATCGCTCGCGCTTCATAATGTCGAGTGCGACCCCGTTCTTCGAGTTGATATTCATACACCTGCATTTCTTGGGTTTCTAGGGCTAACTGGGTGTATCGTCGGGTCAACGTCGCCACAGAAGGCGGTAAAACGTCTTCAGGCCGGCGGCCAATAATCTCGCTAGGGGCGGTGAGGGTTGAGAAGTTTTTCGCCGCTTTACAGGCGATATAAGTGCTATCGGCTTTCAACCGCAACATCAAGTCAGGAATGGCATCAAACAAGGCTCGCGTGGTGGTTTCGCTGTCTTGCAAGGCCGTAATGGCAACAGCGCGATCGCTCACATCTTCTAATAGGGCTAAAATATAGCAAATTTCCCCGGTTTCGTTTTCAATTGGCAGTTGATAAAGGTCAAACCAGCGTTTCTCCGATTGAGCCAAGGTGATGGGTTCGGCTGAGATTTTGCAGGGTTTTTGATGGCGGAGAATTTCTTGGTCTTGTTGAGTCAATCGCGCTGCGAGATCGGCAGGTAATAAGTCTGAATGGGTTTGACCGAGAATTTGCTGGCGATCGCGGCCAAAAAAGCTAACTCCAGCTTGATTTAAACGCACAACCCGGCAAGTCCACGCATCTTTGATAAAAACAATATGAGGCAGTTTTTCTAAAACTGTATTTAAAAACGCCAATTGATGATGGCTTTTTTCTGCCCCACAAGCAGAAGGGGTAGTCAACTGTTCGAGGGCGAGGCGATCTTCTGCTACGGTATCGAGGGGATGACAACAATATAATTGAGTTCCCTGGGCGATCGCGACGGGTTTGACTTCAACGCGAAAATAGTGGCGATCGCCTTTTTTGTCTTTGATGCTACCGTTAAACCCGTTACCCTGTCCTGAGTGGGGTTGAATCTCTTGCCACAACCCTTGCACAGTTCCCAAAGCTTTAATTTCTTCAGAACTATAGCCCAACCAACGCTCTACATTCGGGCTAACAAATGTCATCCTGCCCTCATCATCCGCAATCAAGACCAGATCGCTGATGTGACTGAACATCTCGATGTATTGTTGATGAACAGCTTGTAGTTGTTTTTCCCAATCGAGTTCAGAGGGTTGCGGCATAATTTTAAATTGGATTCATAACTGACCGGGTGAGGTTGCCAATATTGATGAACAAAAGTGGTCGCGCATTGATAACCCATTCGAGGCTATTGAAGGTCATAACTCACCACCTGATTTCAGAGCGATTATCGAGATAATGAGAGCTACTCTATTTTAATTTTGCCCAATTTTTTGAGAGATTGCCCATCATTAGGGAGCGAAACTCAAGATTAAGGCACAAGCGGCAAAACCACACTACCTTAAAATTAAGATGCCGAAATTTAGCCTAGAGTCACCCAAATCTTCGATTAAAATGACTCAATTCTGATGTTACTTAACGAGATAAAATAACAGTAAATCACGCTCGATTTTTTAATGATGATATTGTTCATTTTGAACTCAATTAAGTAGCAATCTTTATCCCATTTTTGGTAACATAAAGTGGGCTAATCTCAATCCCGAACTCTACCCCAAATTTGGCATTTTAAGCGGGCCACTTGTTATTTTCAACAACGCCACTCAGAACTGAATTTCCCCTCGCCAAGAGGTAATTTTGAGTAAAATTGCGCTCAATTATAGGATGCTTCTGCCCACCCCTGTCAAGGTGTAATTTTCAGCAGGCGAGAATCACTCTCAAAGCCCCATTTTGCCGTCATTCGCCCTCATATCGTGGCAACGACACAACTAAAACAGGGCATGAGCGCTCGGTGAGTTAGGCGACTAAAAACTATGCTATTGAGGGTTTAGCCTGCGCTCAACCTGTCCTCAGTCGCAGAATCAAAGCTGCTTATTTCCACTCAGGATGCTTTTGGGCTGATTGATTTGTTCCTAAACGGTTAACATCACGAATCATCTGCGTCAGACGGGCTGCGTCTTTTTGATTGTAATAAAAGACTAAACGGGGTAGATGCGCGGTTTCGTCTTTTTGTTCAGGAGGCAGTGCTGCACTTTTTTCGATACACCCTTTGACTAAAATATCACTGTATTCGGCGTTCAACTGCTCTACCGCTTCTGCTGTTAATTCGCAATTGAGGCGCATGACAAATTGTCCGCCGACATAGCGACTAGAATGATACACCCGATAGAACTTGCAGATCGTATCGCAAGCTTCATCAATGCTGTGGGTAATGGTGTAGATACTGTCATCTTCTGGACTGACTAAGCCCCGATTAACCAAGTGATTGTAAATATATTCGTTCCATTCTTCCCAATAACTGGCGTTGGGCGTGTCGATCAACACCAAAGGAACTGGGCCATATTTCCCCGTTTGGCTTAGGGTGAGGGCTTCAAAGGCTTCATCCATCGTCCCAAATCCCCCCGGAAAAATCGCGATCGCGTCGCTTTCTCGCAGGAAAAATAATTTGCGGGTAAAGAAATACTTAAAATTAATTAACTTCGGGTCGCCTTCAATGTAGGCATTAGAACTTTGCTCGAAGGGCAGTTGAATATTTAAACCAAAGGAGCGATCGCGAGTAGCCCCTTTGTTCCCCGCTTCCATAATGCCCCCACCGCCCCCTGTCATCGCCATAAAGCCCCGTTGCGTGATTTGTTGGGCAAATTTCCGGGCCATCTCATATTCGGGGTCTTGGGGCTGCGTTCTCGCCGAGCCAAACATCGCTACTTTGCGAACGTGACGATAAGAATAAAAAATCTGAAATGCTTGTTCTAAGTCTTCTAGAGTCGCCGTTAAAATCTTCCAATCGAGGCGATCGACTTCTTCCCCTGTCAAACGCACCAAAACCGCCAGCGCCCGTTGAATCCACTTACTATGTTTGAGGCTGGGTAAGTTATGGCTGAGTTTCTCTAAGTCTTGGACAAGAGACTCAATTTCGGAATCGTCAGAGGGGAAAGACATGAATACTTTTGTTCTGGAAGTTCTTCTAGCTTAACGAAATTTTGGCTCTCTGGGTTGAGTTATGTATCGTTCTATACTATTTTTAGCGTTTAATCCTGGGTGAAAACGGGCTGAAGGGAAAGCAATTCCTTTTTTCACGCTAAAAGTGCAAGGTTTTGGCCCTTAGAGGCTCAAAAACCTTGCACTTTTGTCTAAATCTCTAGTTAAGCCCCCTTCCAACCCTCCCCATCTAGCTCAGAGGGAGAATTGAGACTTTCGGGAGAGTCTTTAAAATTAGCTGCTGTTACCCGCCAACGCTCAAGAGAAGCTTGGCGATACTCGCGGCTCATCAATCCCGATTTTTTGTTGAAGTCAAGACAGGGCTTGAGACCCCAGATTTGGGTGAATTATCCGAGATATTTTTCGATGGTATTGGAAAGTGTCGCTTTCGGCACTGCACCAACCACCATATCAACCCGCTCACCCCCTTTGAAAATCATCAGGGTGGGAATGCTGCGAATTCCGTACTGACTAGCGACATTCGGGTTTTCGTCCGTGTTGAGTTTGACGACTTTGATTTGCCCTTCGTATTGTTGGGAAATTTCATCCACAACCGGAGCGACCATGCGACACGGCCCGCACCAAGGGGCCCAAAAATCCACTAATACTGGAACATCACTTTCTAAAACTTCATCTTTAAAGCTATCATCTGTAACTTGTACTGCTGCTGACATTTTCAGGAATCCTTGCCTAACTCTAATTTCTAACAAGTGTGTTGGCTTCTACAATAGCAAAAAGTCACGTTATTGAAGCAAAAAAGTATATAATTAGACATAATTTTTTCTTAGTAAAGCTTAGAAGCCTAGCCCTCGCAGCACTAAAGTTTTACCGATGTCTGAGCAAAAGGAACCGCCCGAAACAAGTCCGGGCGGGTTGTGGTGTGAGGAGTGAACGGAAATTTTCATTTCCGCCACTTTCATTCTAAGCGACGGTTATCAAAAATACAGACCTTTTCTGAATTTTTAATCAGTATCCCAAGGGCATTGGGCGATTGGCAATCGGGGGGAGGGTTGAATTCTACCCCTGGGGAGGGGATCAAAGGCCCGTATGATAGACTTCCAAAACGGCTAGACGCTACACTGTATAAGCCTTACAGACCGAAAAAGCTAATTTAACGTTACACGGGGGAGTTTTGAGGTTTTGGGGGTTATCCAGGGCGCGATCGCGTATCTTAGGAAGTCTGACCCAATGGGAACAGAATTTTGGGGTCGAGGGTTGCGGCTTGGTCTTAAATCCCTGTTTTTTGACCTTGGCCTCCTGTAGAATCAGAAAATTGGCGATCGCACCCTCAACAGTTGCGCTTAAAATCGACGGAGAAGTTTAAAGCGAACTCTAATTGTTTCGTTTCTGAAAGAGAACTGATGAAAATTTTAGTGCTGACTTGGGAGTTTCCACCCCGCATTGTGGGAGGGATTGCCCGTCATGTCGAAGAGTTATATCCAGAATTAGTCAAACTCGGTCACGATATCCATTTGATGACCGTTGAGTTTGGCTCGGCTCCTCATTATGAAGTCGTTGAAGGGATTAAGGTGCATCGACTTCCGATTGCTGCGAGCGATAACTTTTTTCATTGGATTGTCAATCTCAATGCCAGCATGGGGGAACATGGGGGGAAATTAATTCAACAAGAAGGCCCCTTCGATCTGATTCATGGCCATGATTGGTTAGTTGGGGATGCCGCGATCGCTCTCAAACATACCTTCAAAATTCCCCTCATTGCCACGATTCACGCCACAGAATTTGGTCGCAACAATGGCCTGCACTCCCCCGACCAACACTATATCCACAACAAAGAAAAACAACTCACCTATGAAGCGTGGCGGGTCATTGTTTGTACAGAGTACATGAAACAAGAAGTTCATCGCGCCCTCGATACCCCTTGGGACAAAATTGATGTGGTTTTCAATGGCATTCGTCCTGAAAAGAAACGTCCCCTCCAAGGGCGCGATCGCCTTGATTTTCGCCGTCGCTTTGCCAACGACTCTGAAAAAATCGTGTATTACGTCGGACGCATGAGTTATGAAAAAGGCGTGTTTGTCTTGCTCAACGCTGCCCCGAAAGTGCTTTGGGAAATGGGTGGCCGCGTTAAATTTGTCATTATCGGTGGCGGTAATACCGATCGCCTCAAAGCGCAAGCCTGGAATCTGGGCATTTGGGCGCAATGTTACTTCACTGGCTTTATGTCCGAAGCAGACCTCAACCAATTACAAACCATTGCCGATTGTGCGGTGTTTCCCAGTTTGTACGAACCGTTTGGCATTGTCGCTCTCGAAAGTTTTGCGGCTCGCGTCCCGGTGGTGGTATCGGATACTTGTGGTTTCCCGGAGGTAGTCCAACATACCCGAACAGGTATTACCACGAAGACTCAAGATGCCGATTCTTTGGCTTGGGGAATTTTGGAAGTGTTGAAAAACCCTGGTTATGCCCAGTGGCTCGTTGACAATGCCTATCAAGATTTAGAACGACGATTTAGTTGGGTGCATTTGGCTCAACAAACTGCCACCGTCTATCAAAAGGTCGTGCAGGCGCGATCGCAGACTGCTTGGTCTTGAATACCCAGCCTAGGGACTCGGTATCAACTTAATGCGGCCAGCATCCATTTCTGACATCAGCAGTTCGAGTGCTTCATAATCGACTTCCGAAATATAACCCAAGCGAGTTAGCTCGGCATTAATGCCGTTTTCAATTTCGGGGGTGAGAGTTTTGAGATAAAGCGCTTTACTCACCAGAAAGCGAATGGCGCGGGTTGTATCCACAACGTTTGAAGGCCTATGGCTTGACATACTGCCATATTCCGTTGATTTGCCCTAATAAATGTGCGATCTGGATCACCTTGAGGATGCGATCTTGATCGCAGGTCGGGTCTGAAATGCCGATTTTAATGGGAGTAGGGGGGGCTTAACCCCTCACCCTGCCTAAATTTCAGCGCTGCTTACCACATCTAAATTTTAAAAAACAGTTACTTGCGACACAAAGCAGAACAAAAGGTCAGTTTTTTACACAAACTTTAAGAAAGTCCGGGGAGTTAGTAAAGATTCCGTGAATCCTAGCAAAACCAGTGGTAACTTTTCGATTGTTGTCGCTATCGTCGGAAATATCATAAGTCAGTAAATTCATTGAAGATTTTTTAATTTAGGAGCTTGAATAAATGAATTATCAATCCGTTACCACCGAAGTTTTAACCATCGAACCCCAAGGCAGTATCAATGCCGCTAATGCAGCAGCCTTTAAAGAAAGATTAGTCAACGACATCGCAACCACCACCGCCACCACCTTTTTAGTCGATCTGCACCAAGTCGAATTTTTAGACAGTGCTGGCTTGATGGCCTTAGTGGCAGGCTACCGCCTGGCTCAAAGCCTAGAACGGCGCATGAGCTTGTGTTGCGTGTCTCCTTCGGTGCGTATTTTGTTTGAACTTACACAACTTGATGGCGCTTTAGAAATTTTTGCAACCCGCGCCGATTTTGAAGCCACTTTAGCTTAAGGTTGCTTATACTAGAAAACAGTTCTTTTTCCTTCCTTTGAGGGATTGTGCTTAATTACTCATGACAAACATCAAACTGTTGTGCTTTAGAGTTGAGAAGCTACTCACCACTTCTCAACTCGACCCCATTTCAAGATGAAATCGCTTCAGCCGTTACCCATTTTGGCATTATCTCTGGGTGCTTTCCTGCTTTTCGGGATTCCGAGCTATCAGGCGATCGGTGACAGTAATCCCCCCAATCCTACCGTTACCGTTAGCAACTCCCAAGCTCCCCTTTTAGATGTATTAAAGCAAAGCGATATTATTTATCTCGCTGAAAACCATGACGATGCTGCGGCTCACGCTGCACAACTGGCGATTATTCAAGCGCTACATTCAGAAAATCGCCCCGTCGCGATCGCGATGGAGATGTTTCAGCGACCTTTTCAACCGGTTCTCGACCGCTATCTTCAAGGGGAAATTACCGAAGTAGAATTACGCGAACAAAGCGAATATGACCGCCGTTGGGGTTTCGATTGGGAATTTTATGCCCCGATCTTACGCTACGCCCAAGCCCACAACATCCCAGTCATTGCTGCCAATACCCCCACCGAAATCTCCCGCAAAGCAGCCCAGGAGGGCTTAGAAGGCTTGTCTGAGGAGGATTTCCGCTACATTCCCCCTGCCACAGAAATTGACCTAGGCCCTGCCGCTTATCGGGAATATTTACAACAAATCTACAGCGCTCATGCCGGCCACGGCAATAGCACCAACTTCGATCGCTTTATGTTAGCCCAGGTATTGTGGGATGAAACCATGGCAGAAGCCGTGGCCCAGTTTTGGCAAGCCAACCCCGACACCCAAGTAATTGTCCTGGCCGGAAAAGGTCATATTATGTACGATTACGGCATTCCGAGCCGAGTGGAGCGTCGTTTGGCCGATGAAGATTTTAGTCAAACTTCGGTGTGGTTGGGTGAGTTTATGGCCGACCTTGAACCCCCAGCCGATTATGCCTGGCCGCTGGAATAGTTGGCTACCAGAATAATATGACTCAAATGCAACGCCAACTTGCCCTACTAACCGGATCGATTGGTGTGGCAGTTGTGGTTTACTTCGGAATCACGACCTGGGGCGGTATTCCCGATTTAGCCAGCTTAATTTCTCGGTTTTCTCGTCCGACGCTCATGGCGATGTTGGTTTTTTCTCTGTTGGGTTATACCAATCGCTTTTTGGCGTGGCATCGCAATCTTAGCAATCTTGGGGTGCGAGTCCCTCTATTATTAAACTTGCAAGCCTATTTTGCCGGTTATTTATTTTTACCCACTCCTGCTAGAGCCGGGACTTCTATTGTTATCTTTTATTTACGCAAGTATGCGCCTTATGGCTTAAGCTTTATGGCGTTTTTTCTAGAACGTCTACAAGACTTTATTGCCACCTTAATTTTGTCGATGTGGCTGCTGACGGGTCATCAATTCTGGCTTTTCTTGAGCGCGATCGCGGCTTTTTTGAGTTTGCTTTGGCTATTAACCCAAAACCCCTCTCAGTACGCTCAATTTCTAGAAGCTCGGCAAGTTCAGAAGTTTTTTCTGCTCAATTTCCCCCTCAGACTCGGAGCCAGTGTTTTTAAAAAGCTCGATGGCTTGCTTCAAAATAAACCCCAAACCTTTCGCTTACCGACCTTTTTAGGCTCGCAGGTTTTAATCTTGCTCGCTCATAGCTGTCACGGCATTGTCTTTTATTTAGCCCTCCGCGATTTAGATTTAGATTTATCCCTGCTGCAAGTGATTAGTATTTACGGTAGTGGGGTCTTTTTAGGTTCGCTTTCCTTTTTACCTGTGGGTTTAGGGGGCGTTGAGGCCATTCTGATTATCTTTTTGTCCCTTCAGAATGTTAGTCGGGTTGACGCTGTAGCCGCGACCATTATCTCCCGTTTATTAACCACTTGGCTCATTGTGGGAGTGGGGGCGATCGCCACCATGAGCTTATTTGTTTCCGGCAAATATCGCAGAAAAAGCAATTAATACCAAATCCGGGGCTAATGGGGGCAAAGTCTGCCCCCAGAGGACTAAAAAACAAGGGGGTGCTTAATAAGCGGATGTAATCTCGCTCTTTTGAGGTGAAACCCCCAGAAAACTACGACAAAATTGCGATAAATCTTCAATATGACTCAAAGAGGCCAGGCCGGGCGGTAAATCCGGGGCGATCGCGAAACCAAAATCTGTATGATCTCCCCCTCGCGCACCCGAAGGTTTAGCGGTCACTTCCCCAACTAACGGCGAATAAACTCGTTGGACGGGGGGTTGTGAATGCCAAGTAATCACCAAATCTGGGAGGGCTTCGCAGTTTTGACCGGGGAATAATTGATGGGTACTGACCACTTCATCAACTAACGATACTCCCGTTTCGCGATCGCGCAATTCTAAAAAGCTAGTTTTGACAAAATCAATATATTGCTGACACAACTCACTCTGAGGTTCGAGAATACCTTGGGCTTCGCGGCCTACCAAATTTAGGCGTAATTCGGTACGAATATCGGTTCTGAGGGCAAAACCCGGCGTTCTCTGCCAATCTAAGCCCCCGATAATTTCCTTTTCCACTACCCATTGTCGCACTCCATCGGGAACGGCAGACCCCACAGCATATTGTAAGTTTGCCGGAATCACGCGCCGAAGATAAGGTACAAGCGCATTGGTTTTTAATGGGGCTTTGGGGGCAATATTGGCATATTTGCTTAAAAAGACCTCATTGATTTTCTTCATCAAGGGCTGTACCACATGACCTTGAGCGTAATCTCTGGCCATACCGTGAACCGAGAAAATCATCACAGTAGTATCTGCATCAACGCCTTCAATAATTTTGGCTAAGGCGCGATCGACGGCTTGATAAATTTTTAACAAAGGCGTATCTTCAACAGAGGCTTGCTCGTCGCGATCGCTAAAAAACGTATGGCCGCCGCGATGGGTTTCGGCAAAAATCGCGATGAAAAGCTCCCAATTGACTTCTTTGCTCAATTTCAGAATCAGTTCGCCTTTAAGCGCCGCACTTGCTTCAATTTGCTGGTGAATTTTACCTAATTCTTGCGGTGTTTTTTCGATGGGGGTTTCGCGACCGATAGGACTTTTACCCATTTGTTGCAAGAGCGATCGCACCGCATTTTGACTACAGCCCAAGGGTAAAGTTTGGCCGTGAGTTGCCCAATCGGTAATCTCAACACCTTTTTCAAGAGCGACGGGAAAGCTATAAGGAACATCTAACACCACCACAGAATGGCCCGCTTGTTCGATGTCTTGCCAAAAGGGTTTGTAATAACACCAATTAGGTTTAATGCGGCGAATGCCCATGCGTTGAGCATCCCAGACTAAATGCTGATAAATACCGTGATGGCCGGGACTTGCTCCATTGTAAAAAGTCGGCCACACCGAACCGCTTAGGGCTTTGGGGGCTTCGAGCTTAAATAACGAGTTGGCCTTTAATTGTTGTGCCAAACAAGGCAAAACAGCAGCCCTCGACTGGATATAATCCAAATCGCCGCCATCTAAACCCAACATTAACAAGCGTGCCATATTGTTACTCCAATAAGCTTTAACAAACCTTGTTCGAGGAGTTTGTTGTTGCTTGATTTGATTGTAGGTCTTACAACGGGCGATAGGTACGATAGTTAATATTTGGAAAGATATTGTCGATCTTTTCGACTTTTTCGAGCCAACCCGCGTCTACTTTCCCGGCGTTGAGGTCTTCAAAAAGTTTATTAAAGCGCATCAGGTGCGATCGCGTGCGCCGTACCGCATAAGGAACCATCGTTCCGGTACGCATAATAAACGCCCAATCCGACGACTGCGCCAGCAATACCTCTCGGGCGGCTTGATTCAAAGCCCGCCATTCCAACTCATCAGCAGGTTCGCGACGACTGAGATCGATCATCCGTTCGGCAGCTTTGTGCAGATGAGGATAAATCCAAGCATTAGTTTCGTTAAGCCAATATTCATGGAAGCCCTTATACCCCCAACTCGATTGAGACGGCTTACAAATTTGTTGGGTGGGTTCTTTTTGGAGATAATCGGCCAAGTGGGTCATGTCGTAAGTGCCTTGGTCATACCAGGACTTACGGAATAAGTAATCAATAAACATCGGCCCTTCATACCACCAATGACCGAATAACTCCGCATCATAAGGAGACACCACTAAAGGTGGACGGTGCATCATCCCGGCGAGATTGCGGATTTGTTGTTCCCGGTTGAACATAAAGTTACCCGCGTTTTCGGCGGCTTTTTCTCGCGCCCAATAAGGGTCATACAAGCCCTTCTCACTCAGTCCGGCGCTGCGACTGGTGATTTTATGGTATTTGATGCCCGTGTTTTTACGCTGACCGTTGGGCATAATGTAGGGCTTGATGTATTCGTATTCGGCTTCCCAACCCAAGTCTTTGTAAAACTCGCGATACACCGGGTCGCCGGGATAGCCCACTTGGGAAGACCATACTTGTTGCGAAGATTCGTGATCGCGACCAAAAGCGGCCACGCCAGTTTCGGTAAAGATGGGGGCATAAGTGCCGAAACGGGGGCGGGGTCGGGCGTAGAGTAAGCCGTGACCGTCCATGATAAAGTAACGCAGGCCCGCGTCGGCTAACATCCGTTCTAAGCCCTCGTAGTAGGCGCATTCCGGTAGCCAGATTCCTTTGGGGGGGCGGCCAAAGTTTTCTTCGTAATGTTCGCAAGCGACTTTGAGTTGCGACCAAACCGCCTGGGGATACATTTTCATCAAGGGTAGATAGCCGTGAGTGGCACCACAGGTGATGATTTCTAAGTTGTTGCTGTCCAGAAATTGCTTAAAGGCTGAGACTAAATCGCGGTCGTAACTTTCCCAGGTGGCGCGAATGTTTTTAAATTCTTGGTCGTAATGCTCGGCTAAATATTTGATGTGGCCGTTGTTTTTGTTGTGATCGATTTCTTTGAGAATCAGCTCTTGGAGTAAGGCGAGGTGCTTGTCGTAACGGTCTTGAAGCAAAGGATCGCGCAGCATTGACACCAAGGGCGGGGTCATGCTCATGGTAATTTTGAAGTCAATCCCGTCTCGCTTTAAACCTTCAAAAACTTGGAGTAGCGGAACGTAAGTTTCTGTGATTGCTTCAAACAGCCATTCTTCTTCTAAAACGTAGTCGCTTTCAGGATGGCGGACAAAGGGCAAGTGGGCATGAAGGACGAGGGCAAAATAGCCGAGAGCCATAGTATTTCGGGAATTTTTAAGCGTGGACAGAAATGCTGTAGTAGCCGATCCAGGCTAAAAAGTTTGGGTCCGTAAGTGATGGGCTAGAAACCCAAGGATGGGAATCATAGCAGATCGACGATCCAAGCGATTTTAGCCTAGACCTACTAAGAGCAGTGGCGTTAGCCGCAAACTATCTTCAAATTTTAGGATGAAATGGGGGCAAAAAAACAAATTATGGTGAGGCGATCTGGGAAAAGGCTCGATCGGGGGGTTTGGGGTGGACAGATGGACTTTTGGGCCGGTTGCTGAAAATCCTTCTTACCCAAACTTCCCCACAAAGATAAAATAGATGTTAAGGTCTGGAAAGAAATGGCTCATTGCGAGTAAAGGCGATCGCGATTGAGTTTTGATTTTTAAAAATTGGCTCAAGTGCCAAGCCTTTCAGCTTTTTTCTAGATGCCGCCGTCAAACCCTGACCGGGTTTTGGCGATCGCCATGGTCTGTGGTAGATTTTAAATCCATCGTGCTAATTCCTAACGGCAATTCAGTTAAGCCCGACCGCGATTCCGATGCTTTTGTTGGTCTAAAGCTTCTACTCTTTGTGGAGGAGCGGTCGCGATCGCGCAGTTATATTAAAAGTATTGAAGAATATCTCCAAAACCAGCCGAACGATTATCCCATTAGTCTGGAAACCCTGGAAGTGGGCGAACAGCCTCATTTATTAGAACATTTCCGCCTGGTGGCTACACCGTCTTTGGTGCGGATTTTTCCCGAACCCCGTATCACCTTATCCGGAACCAATTTAATCGCTCAACTCAAAAATTGTTGGTTTTATTGGCAACAAGAACTCCGACAAGTCCAGCAAGACCATGACCGGGAAGGTTATGCGCCCGATTCCCAGGAAACTTCGGCGGAGTGCATTCGCTTGAGGGATGAGGTGTTTCAGTTGAAAAAGGAAAACGAAGCCCTCCAAGAACAACTCCAGTTTAAAGACCAAGTGCTGGCGATGCTGGCCCACGATTTGCGATCGCCCCTGACGGCAGCTTCCATTGCCATTGAAACCCTAGAAATGGCTCAAAACCGACCGCCAGGGCAGCGCAACCCCTCTTTGATCGAGCAACTCTACAAACAAGCGCGATCGCAAACCCGCGCCATGAACCGCATGATCACCGACATTTTGCAAGCTGCTAAGGGGAGCAATAGCCAACTGCAACTGCAATGTCATCCCCTACCCCTACAACCGTTGTGTCGAGCCGTTCTCGCAGAGTTTCAAGAACGTCTCCCAGAAAAATCTCTGCATCTCGACCAAGATATCCCCCAAGATTTGCCCCAAGTTTTTGCCGATGAGGAGTTGATTCGTCAAGTTTTGATCAACTTGCTCGACAACGCCTTTAAATATACCCCCCCAGGCGGCACGATCTCCCTGTCCCTCCTCCACCGTACCGCCCAAAAAGTCCAAATTAGCATCGAAGACAACGGCCCGGGAATACCATCGGAAAAACGCGATCGCATTTTTGAAAATCATTTTCGTCTGCAACGCGATCGCGATCAAGAAGGCTATGGTTTAGGCTTAGACTTATGCCGTCGTGTGATTCGCGCTCATTACGGCCAACTCTGGGTCGATAGCATTGTCAACGAAGGCAGCGCTTTTCACTTCACCTTACCCGTTTATCGGTAGTTATTTGTCCTTTGTCATTGGTCTTTTGTCATTCGTGGCTCAAGGGCAGTGTTTTTTGAGGTATTGTCACGACACAGCTAAAGTGAGGCTATAGGTAGGGTGTCGTTAGCGTAGCGTAACGCACCAAAATACCAGCATTTTAACGATGGTAACTATCGCACAAATTAAGCTGTGTCGAGCCAGTAGTCGGGGAAAGCCGGGTGAATTTGGGGATTGGGAATAAATAACCCATAACCCATAAATTTACTGCTTAGACAAACCTTGTTCTAAATCAGAGGCTTTCGGGAGAGGATAGCGATCGCGAATCGGGGTAGGCGAGTTTTGTTTTTGAGCCTCTGGGGATGCTTTTTGAGTAGAATCCCCCACCGCCGAACGAATCCCCTCAAGGGTTCCGACTAAACTGTTGGGGTCCATAAACATGACTTTACTGCTGTCGCTGGTGCCGATGGTGCGACCCATATCCAGATAACTTTGAGCGAGTAGGTACTGTAAAGCTTCTTGGGCTTTGGGGTCAGTTTTGAGCTTATCGGTGACAATATCCAAGGCTTGGGCGGTGGCTTGGGCTTTGAGGACTTCTTGTTGGGCGGTGGCTTCGGCTTGCAGAATCGCGGCTTTTTTAGCGGCTTCGGCTTGCAGAATCGCGGCTTCGGCTGAACCTTTGGCGGAGTTGACCGCAGAATCTCTTTCCCCTTCTGAGGTGAGAATTGCCGCCCGTTTGCGTCTTTCGGCGGCCATTTGCAGTTCCATCGAGTCTTGTACCGCCCGCGAAGGGACAATATCGCGCAACTCAACGCGGGTTACTTTCACCCCCCAAGGATCGGTAGAAAGGTCGAGTTCTCGCAGTAAAATTTCGTTAATTTCCGATCGCGCTGTGAAGGTTTGATCGAGTTCGAGTTTCCCCATTTCCGAGCGAATTTGAGTCAAAACGAGGTTAACCACGGCATCTCGCAGATTTTCGACTTTGTAGTAGGCTTTATACAAATCCATGACCCGCCAATACACCACCGCATCAACGCTAATGGCGACATTATCTTTGGTAATGCAAGATTGGGGCGGAATATCGAGGACTTTTTCGCGGGTGGTTTCTTTGTAAACAATTTTGTCCATAAAAGGGACAATAAACCGCAAACCGGGTTCGAGGCGCTTTTTATAACTCCCGAAGCTTTCGACTAAATAAGCATTTTTCTCGTTGACAATTTTGACCGAACCGGCCACTGTCGAACCGCCTAGAGCTAAAAAGATGAGTAATAAAATTTGTTCCATAATCTTTTAATCTCCTGAAATATTTAAGAGTTGAGTAATTTTTGCGGAATGACGATCAAAGTGTTTCCTTGGCGATCGACAATGTAAACTTTTTCTTGAGGGGCGATCGCGGTCGTTTCATCGCTACAGCGAGCCGCCCAAGAATTGCCTTCATATAAAACGCGGCCCGTTTCGCCGGGTGGAATGGTCGTGAGGGTGCGGCCTTCAGTATCATCTCCGAGTTCTAGAGAAGAACGCTTGGGACTCAAAAAGCGCCGGGATGCCACAACCAAAAGCACCGAAAACACCAGCCACAGCACCATTTGTAAGGAAAATGACGGTAGAAACAAGGAAATGACGGCTACCAATAAGGCACTCAGGCCCATCATGAATTCAACAAAGGCAGTGGGAACGAACAACTCCATCAAACAGAGAATGGCTCCCGCGATCGCCCAAAGTAAGGTAGGACTGAATACATCGATCATGCTGGTCTTAAGGGGGGTAATCAATAAACGAGTTTGTTGGGTGGCAACGTCTTGCTGTCAAGATAGCAGAACAGAAATTTTTGAGGAGGGGTAAGGGTTTGTGCCAATCAATCAATGATTTAGGGGTTGATTCTTGTTTACAGTCTACACGCGCGATCGCGGCTCATTCTCGAAAAACTTGCAAAATCTTAAGGATGGCGATCGCGATTTTGCCAGTTTCGATTTAAGGTTGAAAAGTAGTCGGGACTTATTTCAATTTTAGTTTTGTGTCTCTGTGCCGCTTCTCATTTTTTGAGTTATGAGTAATTCTCAACCACCAACACAACCCTTTCTTTGGGCGGCTCATCCCCTCGTCCAAAGACGATTATTTCCTGAAGTGATTAACGATCGCTTTAGCGTCCTCGCGCCGCAAATTTGGCAAGATTTATGTCCCGACCAACCCTTGAATCCTCAAGGAGACTTGCCTGAAGCCGCCATTCCCTATTTACAATTATATGGCCAAGCTCTCCACGTTCCCCAGGTGTACGGCACAGTCGATGTTGAGGGGGTCGAAGTGCTGTTACTCGAAAATGCTCCCATTGACCGTTCTGGCAGCCTTTACCCCGCCTTGGCTGACGTTTGGGAACAAGGCAGCCCGACTCGACAAATTTATTGGCTGTGGCAGATTTTACAACTCTGGGTACCTTTGGCCGAAGCGGGGGTCGCGGCTTCGGTCTTGGTTCCCGAAAATATCCGAGTTGAGGGTTGGCGAATTTGGCTGCGGGAACTGTATCGCGATCGCGCCCTGGCTTCGGTTCCGGCGGCCACTCTCCCTAAACTCGGTGAAAGTTGGCAAGGATTAGCCCCACAAGCCAAAGTCGAAGTCTCGGGCTTGATTGCCGAAATTATCGCCGGACTAAAAACTGAAGGAGTTGCCCTCAAAACCATTGCCAATGCCCTCAACGAAATCCTCT
This sequence comes from filamentous cyanobacterium ESFC-1, assembly GCA_000380225.1. Classification (GTDB taxonomy): domain Bacteria; phylum Cyanobacteriota; class Cyanobacteriia; order Cyanobacteriales; family Spirulinaceae; genus Jaaginema. Next base: position 3,796,884 of record KB904821.1, on the reverse strand, counting down.
TAGCCCAAGCCTCTCGTCAACCCCTCCGCGTTCAAGTGGCCGGCACCAGCGATCCGGGGCGGATGCAGCAAAACAATGAAGATAGCTGCTATCCCCAATCGCAAGATTTGAATTTAGAAGCAGTCGGAACTGCCAATTCTTTGAGTTCTCATTTGCTGGTGGTGTGCGATGGGATTGGCGGCCATGAAGGCGGCGAGGTGGCGAGTCAGTTGGCTTTACAGTCTTTGAAGCTTCAGGTGCGATCGCTGCTGCAAGAAACGGCTCAAGACAGCGAAGTTTTACCCCCCGATCTCGTCAGCGAACAATTAGCGGCCCTGATTCGCATTGCCAATAACGTGATTGTGTTTCGCAACGACCAACAAGGCCGCGAATCCCGCCGTCGCATGGCTACGACTTTGGTAATGGCACTCCAACTGCCCCAACAAGTTTCAGCCCCTAATCTCAATGGTGTTGGTAATAGCCACGAACTCTACATCGCCCATGTGGGGGACAGTCGAGCTTACTGGATTACGCAAAATTATTGTCAGCAGTTGACGGTGGATGATGACATCGCCGGGCGGGAAACCCGTTCGGGGCGCAGTTTGTACCGAGAAGCCCAAAAACGCCCGGAGGCCGGGGCTTTAGCCCAAGCTTTGGGGACTCGTCCGGCGGAGTTGTTGCAGCCGACGGTACAGCGTTTTGCGATCGAAGAAGATGGGGTGTTGTTGTTGTGTTCGGATGGGTTGAGCGATAACCAGGTATTAGAGCGCATTTGGTCTGGGGCGATTCCCGATGTGTTGCGGGGTAAGATTTCTCTGGAGATGGCCCTGGAGCGTTTGGTGCGCCAAGCCAATGAAGACAACGGTCAGGATAATATTTCGGTGGTGGGGGCGGTGTATGGTGTGTCACCGCAACAACCGGTTTTGGTGAATTTAGAGGAGTTACCCAAACAAGAACAATCGGTTCCTGTGGCGGTGAAGGGTCAGCCGTCCGCTTTTTCAGCAGATGAACCTGATTCCCCGGCGGTGGCGATCGCCCCGGAAACCCCTTCGGACGCTCGTTCGGGTCGGGGTTGGGGTTGGCTGTTGGGGTTGTTTGTGGTGGCGGTACTTTCGGCGATCGCGGTGTTTTTGTTACGCAGCCAAATTTTGCTAGAGGAAGAAAACCCCAGCGTACCAGAATCTCCTGAAGATGTGCAGAATTAAAGGGGGAGGTGGCAATTTAAGGCTTTAAGGATGGATCGCGATCGCGGTACACTGATAAGGTTGCGAAGTAAACGCAATTTATGAGCAGAGAACAAGACGAATTTTTATGAATGTTGGCGATCGCGTGCGAGTGATTCAATCTGTTGTGGTTTATCATCATCCCCAAAACCGAAAAAAACCCTTTGATCTCAAAGGCATGGAAGGGGAGATCATCGAAGTTGTAAATAATTGGCAAGGACGACCCGTTAGTGCTAACTTGCCCGTTTTGGTTCAGTTTGATAAAAAATTTAAAGCCCATTTTCGTGAAGATGAAGTCGAGGCAATTTAACGAGGAATTGCGCTATGGCAACCGCCATAGCGGTTAAGACACCATATCCATCCTCAGAAAATCAGCCCCTCTCCCGTGGGGGTTGGGGTGAGGGCAAACCCTAAAACGTCCTAACCGCTTTGCTTACTGCTATAAATAACGCTTTTCCTTCCCCCCAACAAATAAACCGCCAGCCTTAGTTGCTCGCGGTTTATTATCTTTTTTTAGAATTCCGTTGGGCTTAGGGTTCTATTGTGATGAACCCACTCCTGCATAAGCCCCATAGAAGAAAATGCCAACAACGGCAATTACGCCTAAACCAGCAATTACAGCAACAACCCACAAAGGAATACGTCCTTCTGATAACATTTGAGCAATCCTCCTAATTTTTGACTGTTTGATTAATTAAAGAAAAAGCTGGAAAACAAAATTCCCAACACGAAGATCAACAGCAACCCTAAGTATAAGGAAGTGCGATTTAGTTCGACGGGTTGTTTATTGGGGTTTGGTGTACGATCCATGATGAACCTCTTAGCGTTGAATAAATTGCATGGCGGCGATCGCGCCTAAAAAGAAAACACTGGGGACGGCCAAAGTATGAACCGCCAGCCAACGAACGGTAAAAATTGGATAAGAAACAGGTTGATTGCCTGGATTGTTACTTGTCATTTTTCCTCTTTATTTTTAACTTTACTTGGTCGTAAATTGATCGATTTGAGATTTACCTTCGTAGCGGTCGCTAACAATCGGTAACTCGACACGCTCTTGGGTAAAGTATTCGTTCGGACGGGGAGTGCCAAACGCATCGTAAGCTAATCCGGTGCTGACAAAAAGCCAGCCTGCGATGAATAGCATGGGAATGGTGATGCTGTGAATAACCCAGTAACGAATACTGGTCACAATATCAGCAAAGGGTCGTTCTCCTGTGGTACCTGACATGAAACAAGCTCTCCTCTTTTTAAATGTTAAAAGCCCAGTTTATATGATACGAAATCAAGCGCCTACTGAACAAGGTTGGCTTGATTTTTAAGCGGCTTGGGTGGCGGCCATATCGGGTTCATATTTGAGTAAATAGCCGCGATCGCCGAGAATAAATCCCCGATCATCTTGGGTAAAGATAATGTCGTATAAATTCGAGGGGACTTCTTCAATATCCCGGTCTTTTTCCCAAGTTTGACCGCCGTCAAAACTCACTAATAAGTTCCCACTGCCCCCAGATACCCAAATTTCTGCGGGGGTGCGATAAGCCACATCTAACAGTCCCCAACTGGTCGAGGGTTCGGGATATAAAATGTCATCCCAATCTTCTTCGGCTTCAGGGGCAGAAAATTGAATTTGACCGCCCCGCGCAATTAGCCAGCGACGACCATCTTTGCCAAAACCCATGTTTTGCAGACGGCGAGAACTGGTGCGTTCGTGGGGTCTCCAGGTGCGATCGCCCGGTGTCCAAGTCGAATAAAAGTTACCGCGAGACGAGACAGCCACATACTCCCCGTTATCAGAACGGGCAATATTGCGAACCACCCCAACTGCTCCTTCGACTAAAGCCGACCAAGTTTTGGCGTTGTCAGTGGTTTTGTAAATCGCGCCAACGTTGGTGGTCATTTCGGCCTGATGAGACCCTAACGCCACAATCGCTTGCGGCGATCCGGGCAACTTCGTACTCAAGGGAATACGGGACCAAGACCCACCGCCATCTTCGGTGTGCAGGAGAATTGAAGGCTCTCCCACGATCCAACCTTCTTGGCCATTAAAGCTGACTGAGGTAAAACTCAGCTTTTCTTCTCCTAGTTCGAGGGTGCGCTCCTGCCAAGTATTACCGCCATCTTGGGTTTCAAATAAGGTCGATTTACTCCCCACAACCCAACCGTGATTGGGGTCGTCGGTAAAGTCAATGCTCAGTAAGCGAGCATCGGTGGGCAGGGCGATCGTGCGCCAGGGATTGTAGCTCAAATCGGGAACCGAGCTACAACTCGCACAAAAGCAAGCCACCACTAACAATATTAAGATTTGTTTCAGTTTTTTCACAAATAAATTCATATTCATCCAACGGCAGCACCGCAAGATCGTACAGTATTTTGCTGAAGATTATCGCAAGCCGTATAAACTCAAAAAGAACAAAATGCCCAAGGCTAAACTACCGAAAATGAGAATATTTTTCTGCCCTGGTGTGAGGCGATTAATTCCCAAGCCAAAATCTAGGTTTTCTTGGAAGCCCGAAGGTGCGCCCACAGAACCGATACTCCGGAATTGGGGTCGCCGCGCTCCACACACAGGACAGCGCCAACCGGCGGGCAAATCCTCGAAACGGGTTCCGGGGTCGATGTTACTCGCACTGTCTCCTTTGTTCGGTTCGTAGACATAACCGCAACTGCGGCACTCAAACCGGGCTGGTGCTTGTTCAGCCAGGGTTTGCTCTTGAGCGGGGTCAGTCTCAGTCATGGCGTTTTTGCAGCAAATCTTAAAATCTTTGTTACAAATTATCGCACAAAATTTAACGTTTATTAATTTTATACTCAGAAACATATCTTCTTATGGGAAGCCTAAAGCTAGAAATGGGGAGCTTTGGGACTTCGAGATCGGCTGAAGCTGAAGGAAAACCGCCAACGCGATCGCCCCCGACTCGTCTCAAAGGGCGAAGAACCAAGGGCAAACCACTATAATAAGAAGTGTTAACAAACGAGAGATTAGCGAAGCCCCAAGGCCGACGCTCTAATCTCTGACTTAGTTTCTAGAGATCGGCGAGCGTAGGTCGTTCGCGAAGTAATAAGATTAGAAACTGTAGATAGTCGATATTTTGGGAATAAAAGCATAGTGTTTGCCCTGAGCGGTTACGAATATTTCCTGGGATTTTTATTGGTGTCTAGTTTAGTGCCGATCTTGGCCTTAACTGCCGCCAAACTCTTACGACCCAGAACGGGCGGCCCAGAACGCCGTACCACCTACGAATCAGGCATGGAACCCATTGGCGGTGCTTGGATTCAATTCAACATCCGCTACTATATGTTTGCCTTGGTTTTTGTGATTTTTGATGTAGAAACGGTTTTTCTCTATCCCTGGGCTGTGGCCTTTAATCAATTAGGTCTACTGGCTTTTATCGAAGCTTTGATTTTTATCGCAATTTTAGTAATTGCTCTGGTGTACGCTTGGCGAAAAGGAGCGCTTGAATGGTCATGAATCCTAACTCTGTAACAGAACTCGAACAACAACAACGAGAAAAAATCCTGAATCCGGTCAGCCGGACAGGAGTGACTCAAGATTTATCAGAAAATGTGGTGCTAACCACCGTAGACGATTTGTACAACTGGGCCCGGTTATCCAGCTTGTGGCCGATGTTGTACGGAACCGCTTGCTGCTTTATTGAATTTGCGGCGATGATCGGTTCTCGGTTTGACTTTGACCGTTTTGGTTTGGTGCCGCGATCGAGTCCGAGACAAGCGGATTTGATCATCACAGCCGGCACAATCACCATGAAAATGGCTCCGGCCTTAGTGCGTTTGTACGAAGAAATGCCCGATCCTAAATATGTGATTGCGATGGGGGCTTGTACGATTACCGGCGGGATGTTTAGTGTAGACTCTCCTACGGCAGTACGCGGTGTGGATAAGCTGATTCCGGTGGATGTCTATATTCCCGGTTGTCCGCCACGGCCTGAAGCGATTATGGATGCGATTGTGAAGCTCCGTAAAAAGGTGGCTGATGAGTCGATTCAAGAACGCTCGGCGACGATTGAACAAACCCATCGCTTTTACAGCACAACTCACAATATGAAGGCGATCGCGCCCGTCCACAACGGTCAATACTTACAATCGCCAACCCGTCAAGCCCCACCGCAAGAGTTGGCGGAAGCTTACGGTATGCCTGTCTCTCCGGCATTGGAAACAGCAGAAACAAAAGAGGAGGCTTAAAGGGTGACAGAGGAACAAAATCCAGAAGTAGCCCCAGAAGAACAAGAAACCGCCATTGTCGAAGCTGGCCCGGCGGCATCTTGGTTACAAGAAAATGGTTTTGAAGTTGAATCCTTAGAGGCGGATCATCTGGGAACCGAGATGATTAAAATCGATTCCCAGTTGTTGATTCCTATTGCGACGGCGTTGTATGCCAACGGCTTTAATTATCTTCAATGTCAAGGGGGTTATGACTGCGGCCCGGGGAAAGAATTGGTGAGTTTTTATCATTTGACGAAACTCAGTGATAATGCCGATCGCCCCCAAGAAGTGCGTGTGAAAGTCTTTTTACCCCGCGACAATCCCCGTCTTCCTTCGGTGTATTGGATTTGGAAAGCTGTCGATTGGCAAGAACGGGAAACCTACGATATGTTTGGCATTGTGTATGAAGGTCATCCGAATTTGAAACGGTTGTTAATGCCGGAAGATTGGGTGGGTTGGCCGTTGCGAAAAGATTATATTTCGCCGGACTTTTACGAATTACAAGACGCTCATTAAAAATTCGCGATCGCGATTTTTATTTTCTTTCTAACACTCATCTTGGCGGATGGGTGTTTTGCTTTTTTTGACAATCTCAAACGCCAAAAAAGTGCAGTGATTTTTCAACATAAAATAATCCGAAAGCCCTCACAAGATAGGTCTTCTAAGTGGGTCAAGATTTCAAATTTGTCTTCGAGTTCGCTAATGGCCAGCATATAACGCACAGAAGGTTTAAGGTTGAATAAATATAGATAACTTTGATAATGTTGCGCCGCTTGACGCAGGGTAACTAAAGTAGTTAAGCCAAAATGATCGACATTCTGAACTTGTACTAAGTCAAGAACCCACTGGGATTGTGGCGGTGCGGGAAATAAACTAAATAGTTTTTGTTGTAATAAAGAAGCTCCTTTAATATCTAAATCCCGTTGGGGACGCAGAATAATGTTCATAAATGTTTTTGATTCAAAAGAAAATGAGCAAATATAACTTAAGATTGGCCGGCTAATCTTAATATTTTCTGTGTTCCTCAAACCCGGCCAAGTCCTGACAAACAAAATCCCTTTGTCGGGGTTAAGCGAAGATGATAGAACGTCTCACCGGGTTCGAGTTTCATCATCACTAAAAAGAATCTTCAAACCCTAAAACCGTCAGTCCGTATAAATTCCCCACCACTTCGCAGAAGGGGAATCAGTAGATGTTAAGATTAATGCGTCTGTGCTGAAACCCGGAATGACTTGACCTAGGTCTGTACCGAAAAGTAGTTTTAAGTCTGTAGCGATCGCCACAGTTCCCCGATCGAAATGTCTATAAATCTACACAATAAGGATGTTACTAGGATTTCGTCCTTCAGGTAAACTACAAAACATGACCGAAACACGATCAACACATAAAAACATAGCCGTGAATACCGATCGATTAGCCAATTCCTCAGAAATTTTGTTAAGTCTATTAGCGGCTTCCTCCCTTATGGGGATGGTTGTATGGGATTCTGTATTGCAGAACACGCAAGAGTTGGGCTGGGCCAGTGAAGAAGTCTTTCGGGGCGATCGCCTGCCGCTCCTGAATTTCCCTGAAACCGTTGATGCAGAAAATCGTGCTTAATTCAGTCCTATCCTATTCATGTCAGACCGAGATCGTCTTCCTATCGCGAGAACAAGCCCTATGAGTTCGCTTCTCCAATCATCTGCACCCGAATTGGCCGTTCCTTCAAGTTCGACATTATTGTTGCGCCATCGTCTCAAATTAGTGGAGGATTTGTGGGAATCCGTTTTACGTTCCGAATGTGGCGAGGACATGGTGATCCTCTTAAAACAACTGCGTTCGATGTGTTCCCCTGAAGGTCAAACCACCGATTTGCCCGACACCTCAGTTTCAGAACTGATCGAAGGCTTAGATTTAAACGCCGCCATTCGGGCCAGTCGTGCCTTTGCTTTATACTTCCAACTGATTAATATTGTCGAGCAGCATTACGAACAACGCGATCGCCAATGGGCTCGGGGATATCAAAAAAACCGCGTTGCTGCCAACGATGACGGCGATCGCGCCTCGACCCACTCAGAAAACCCCACCTCGACCAACACCGCCAGTCCTCCTGGCATTGGTCAACTCGAAAAAAGCTGGCAAGACAGCCACATTTCCAAACAAAAAGCCGGAACCTATCAATGGCTGTTTCCCCACCTGCGCCAGCAAAATATGCCGCCGCAGACAATCCAACGTTTGCTCGATAACCTCGACATCCGCTTGGTTTTCACCGCCCATCCCACCGAAATCGTCCGCCATACCATCCGCAAAAAACAGCGCCGCATCGCCCGGATTTTGCAGGAACTCGACCGGGCCGAAGAAAAATACAACAACATGGGATGGGATGCTTCTTGGGAAGCCGAAACCGCCACCGCCCAACTCACCGCCGAAATTCGCTTGTGGTGGCGCACCGACGAACTTCATCAATTTAAACCCTCGGTTCTCGACGAAGTAGACTATACCCTACACTACTTTCAAGAAGTCTTGTTTGATGCCCTGCCCCATCTTTCCGAACGACTCAAGCAAGGCATCAAAAGCGCCTTTCCTTGGCTGCGACCCCCCAAAAACAACTTCTGTAAATTTGGGTCTTGGGTTGGGTCAGACCGAGACGGCAACCCCTCCGTCACCCCGGCGGTGACTTGGGAAACCGCTTGCTATCAGCGTAGTATTGTCCTCGGTAAATACATTAAATCCGTGCAAGACCTCACGGGTTTACTCAGCTTATCCCTTCACTGGAGTAACGTTTTACCCGAACTCCTCGACTCCCTCGAACAAGACCGGACTCACATGGGAGAAGTTTACGAAAAGCTGGCGATTCGCTATCGTCAAGAACCCTATCGCCTTAAACTCGCTTATATTCAAAAGCGCCTCGAAAATACCCTCGACCGCAATCGACTCTTAGCCAACACCGAACAGCGTCAGCGAGAACTGCCCGAAGAAATTAATCCCAACACCATTTATCAATCCGGGGAAGAATTTTTAGCCGAACTGCGCTTAATTCAACAGAACCTCGCTGAAACCGGGCTAGACTGCCGCGATCTCGACCGCTTGATTGCTCAGGCTGAAATCTACGGCTTCCATCTAGCTCAGTTGGATATTCGTCAAGAATCCCTGCGGCACTCAGACACCATCGAAGAAGTTGCTGATTATCTGCAAATTCTACCGAAACCTTATAACCAACTCAGTGAAGCCGAACGCACCGAATGGTTAGTCAAAGAACTGCGAACTCGCCGTCCTCTGATTCCGGCAGAAATGCCCTTTTCCGAAAAAACCAAAGAAACCATCGAAACTTTCCGGATGTTGCGGCAAGTACAGCAAGAGTTTGGTCAAGAAATGTGCCAAACCTACATTATCAGCATGAGCAATCATGTGAGTGATGTTTTAGAAGTGCTGCTGCTGGCCCAAGAAGCGGGCTTATTCGACCCGGTAACCGGAGTCAGCGCGATTGAGGTTGTGCCGTTATTTGAAACCGTAGACGACCTCAAACGCGCCCCCTCGGTGATGCGAGAGTTGTTTGAGTTGCCTTTGTATCGAGCTTGCTTGGCGGGGGGTTATGTGGCCATGGAGGTTCAAGAGGTTTCTACAAGCAACCATCCCCATTCGCCACTGCCCTATTCCCAACCCTTACAAGAAGTGATGTTGGGTTATTCGGATAGTAATAAAGATTCGGGCTTTTTGAGCAGTAATTGGGAAATTCATAAAGCCCAGAAAGCGCTGCAAAAAGTGGCCGAAGAACATGGTATTGCTTTGCGGATTTTCCACGGTCGCGGCGGTTCGGTGGGTCGCGGTGGGGGGCCCGCTTACGAAGCGATTTTGGCCCAGCCCAATGCCACGATTAATGGCCGACTCAAGATTACTGAACAAGGGGAAGTGCTGGCTTCTAAGTATTCTCTGCCAGATTTGGCGCTGTATCATCTCGAAACGGCTTCGACGGCGGCGATTCAAGCCAGTTTACTCGGTAGTGGTTTTGATGATATTAAGCCCTGGAATGAGATTATGGAGGAGTTAGCAGTGACTTCTCGGAAGGCTTATCGGTCGTTTATTTACGAAGACCCGGACTTCTTGGATTTCTTTATGTCGGTGACTCCGATTCCAGAAATTAGCCAGTTGCAAATTAGTTCGCGACCCGCCCGCCGTAAGTCAGGCAAAAAAGACTTGAGTAGTTTGCGGGCGATTCCTTGGGTGTTTAGCTGGACGCAAAGCCGCTTTCTCGTACCGTCTTGGTATGGGGTGGGAACGGCGCTGCAAGATTTCCTCGAACGAGAACCGGAGGAAAACTTGAAGTTGTTGCGGTATTTTTACTTCAAGTGGCCGTTTTTTAAGATGGCGATTTCTAAAGTGGAGATGACTTTGGCGAAAGTCGATTTACGCATGGCGCGTCATTATGTGGAGGAGTTGTCTACCCACGAAGACCGAGAACGGTTTGAGCATTTGTTTGACCGGATTACCCAGGAGTATTATTTGACGCGGGATTTGGTGCTGACGATTAGCGGTCACGGGAAGTTACTCGATGGCGACCCGGATTTACAACGTTCGGTACAGTTACGCAATGGTAATATTGTGCCGTTGGGCTTTTTACAGGTTTCGTTGTTGAAGCGTCTGCGACAATATACCCATCAAGGTACGACGGGGGCGATTCACTTCCGTTACAGCAAGGATGAGTTGTTGCGGGGGGCGTTACTGACGATTAATGGTATCGCCGCCGGGATGCGAAATACGGGCTGATGGTTATTTGACCTGTGTTACCCCGGTTGACGCAACCGGGGTTTTAGTTTGAGGGGGTTTGTTGAATCGAGGTGGAGCTTTATTTTAAGTCCCTTGGTATGGCAGTATGTTTTTGAGTTAAGATATTCAGCTTGTCATCCGCCCTCACCCCAAACCCCTCTCCCACGGGAGAGGGGCTAATTCTGAGTGAAACGAAGTGTACCAAGGCTTTACTGTAGCGCTACAGAGGCAAGCAAAACAGTTAGGACGTTTTGACTCGCAAGGATCGCCCTCACCCCAAACCCCTCTCCCACGGGAGATGGGCTTATTTTCTAAGAATAGATATGTTATCTTGATCGATTTGGCGGTTGCTATAGAGGCAAGGAACAAGGTTAAGCCCCGGTTTTTTGCAGAAAACCAGGGTTTTGACTGGGTTAAGAAGAACTCGCGATCGCGCCGACAAAAATTAGCCGTGGGGCGATCGCGAGTTGCAAGCGATGATTCAGTTTTTTTTAAACAAATCTCCGAGATTAGCTCAGTTTATCCTAACGGATGGAACAGCAAATCCGGGAAAAAACGATTAAATTCGATCAGCAATCCAGCCGTTACAGTTAATAAAGCCATAATCAAAACAGGTGCGGTCGAAAGGAATTTTTGAAACCCTTCCATAACTTAATTCTCCCAATGAGTAAACAACAAACAGCAAAAACTAACGAGGGGAACTTGGAATTTCGCTATCGGGAACCGTTAATTGACCGGAGGTTAATTCCCCAATCGCAGCTAACGGCCAAGCGAAGCCACCGAGCATTTTCTTGATTGCCAAAGGTACATCGATGACAATTTCTTTTTGTTCAGTGTCTTTTTCATCTCTGATGGCGATGAGGTAAGCCCGGCCTACCCAACCAATCCAACCGGCGATGTACAGAAACAAAATGCTAGGAATGATGAAATCGCCCAAATGAGACCAGCGACCATCGACGATGAGGTGGGGCAGACCTTCGTCGCCGCAAAGGGCTTCTGAGTAACGTTCCGCCCGTTTTTGCCCAGAATTAGGGTCATCGGTGGTGTTGCGGAAGTTTTTCGCCCGTTGTTGATAAGCCGCAGATTCACTGCAAGGAGTCAGTCCCGCTACGCCATCAGCGGCCATTGCCGGAGGAGCAAAGTTAAACCAAAGCGTAACGACCAGGATTAAAGCCAATAGCTTTCGCATAGAATTGTAATTTCCTTTTGTTACAAAACAATAAGTTTTATGTACAAAAAATCGGGTAAATCTAATGTACATCGATGCAATTTTATCTCTGACTGGTGACTTCAGTAAAGATTAAATTACTAAAAGTATGATTTTTCGCGTTAATAAGGTGACAAATGACTGTTGTTTTAGCCATTGAAACAAGCTGTGATGAAACTGCCGTTGCGATTGTAAATAATCGTAAAGTTTTGAGCAGTGTGGTTGCTTCCCAAATTGAAATTCACCGCCCCTATGGGGGAGTGGTTCCCGAAGTGGCTTCTCGCCATCACTTAGAAATCATTAATGACTGCATCGACCAAGCCCTAACGGAAGCCCAACTGACTTGGGACGACCTCGACGGAATTGCAGCGACTTGTGCGCCGGGGTTGGTGGGGGCGCTGTTGGTGGGGGTGACGGCGGCGAAGACTTTGGCGCTGCTGTACGATAAGCCGTTTCTGGGGGTGCATCATCTAGAAGGCCATATTTACGCCAGTTACCTCAGCGAACCCCAGTTACAACCGCCGTTTATTTGTTTGCTGGTGTCGGGGGGTCATACCAGTTTGATTCGAGTCAAACACAGTGGGGATTATGAAACTCTCGGCAGTACCCGCGATGATGCGGCAGGGGAAGCGTTTGATAAGGTGGCACGCTTGCTGGATTTGGGGTATCCGGGGGGCCCGGCGATTGATAAGATTGCCAAGCAGGGGAATCCCAAGGCTTTTCCTTTGCCCGAAGGTCGCATTTCTTTACCGGGGGGTGGGTATCATCCTTATGATTGCAGCTTCAGTGGCTTGAAAACGGCGGTGCTACGCTTGGTACAAAAGCTTAAGGCAGAAGGGGACGATTTGCCGGTGGCGGATGTTGCCGCGAGTTTTCAGGACACTGTGGCAAGGGCGTTGACGAAGCGGGCGATCGCCTGTGCGTTGGATAACAACCTCGATCGGATTGTGGTGGGGGGTGGTGTCGCGGCCAATAGTGCTTTGCGATCGCGCCTCGAAACCGCAGCCCAACCCCACGGGATTCGGGTTTATTTCCCGCCCTTGCGCTGGTGTACGGATAATGCGGCGATGATTGCGGCGGCGGCTTGCGATCGCCTCAGTCAAAATCAAGTGTCTGCTTTGAGTTTGGGGGTGCAGTCCCGGTTGGATGTGACGGACGCGATCGCGCTGTATGATTAACGTCAGTTCGGGATAACAAATTTGGGTTCGTTTTTTGAAATTAGCTGGTCTTTATTGTTAGTTCTTCAGGGGGACTAGCCCCCCTGAACCCCCCATTGGGGGCGTTACGCCGCCCCCAAACCCCTCGCGTAAGGGGGCGAAACGTGGAGTTAGTTAATTTTCTGGTGAGGGCATCTTTTACCAAAAATTATGATTGGGCTTTTTTGCCCTCACCCCAAACCCCTCTCCCACGGTAGAGGGGCTTCTTTGTGGATTTTTAGGAGTAGTCAAATTCTGTGGACAAGCCGGAAATGTAGCGAGGATTGGCTTGAAGCGCTGAGAAACGGCTGAAGCGGCAGTAAAGATGCGTTTCTCTTGAAAAAGTGTTGCAGATGGTAAAAATAGGATGCTCAGGTGATTTGTGGCGGTTTTCCACGCAGATTCCTTTTAAAACGCGACTTCAACTCGTCCCCGCGCGATCGCCCGTAATAAGCGATTGACGGCAAGGCGTTCTTCTTCGGGTAAGTTTTCGTCTAAGGTGGCGGCTAAGAGTCCGTAGCGGTCTAATAAGGTGACTCTACCTGTATCAGCCACAGAAGCGAGAAGTTCAGAGATTGCGCCGGGAAGGAGTTGCAGTTGGTTTAACATGGTTTTTTGGGGTAATTTGTTTTCTATATCTCTATAATCCCTGATTTTTTGAGGTTGTACCGTGATGGCTTGCCCCCTGCCTCCGTGAATCCGCGCAACTTTTTTCCGGACTTGGATAGGATTGAAGTATGATGGCGATCGCACTCTTTCGCGATCGCGATCGCATTTACTCCCTGTCAAAATTCGCCTCAATCGGGCGTACAATCAAGGTTAGGGCGTGGCGACAGACTACATGAACCGTCTCTCCTGGCGCGATCGTCACGGCATCGACACAACGGGCTTGCCACCAAGAACCGCGATAGCGCACGCGACCGCATTTTCCGGGTTTAATGATTTCCTCGACAATGGCTTCTTTATCAAAATCTTCAAAATTGATGCCATATTGAGGGGGTTGAGTCGCCCAAAGAGGTTCTACTTGTCGTAAACTCCCTAGGGCTTGCCACAACACCATAAAAATATACATCGAGGTATCCTCCGTTTATCGTCAGCCTTGACGTTTGCTTGTTATTTGCACTTCAGTAGGATGTTTTTCTGATGATTGACGGGTTTTTGCGATCGCTTTCGCTGAATATTAAAGAGGTCGCGAGACGGTTAAACTCAAAGGGTCGAGGCTTTCTCGCGATTGTTGCGTTACTTTTCCGGTCATGGCTGCGATTTGTAGTTGATGAAACGCCCACAAATCGGGACTGCTGTATTTTGTGGTTTGCAGCAGGTTTCGCAGTTGGGTTTCAGCTTCTACAGTCAAATAGCCTGCGGTCAGGGCGTTTTGTACAACGTCACGAATTAGAGGTTTGCTCATCCGATTTTGTCTTGAATTTGAGAAAATGCGGTTTCACAATCTTCTCGGTAAAACCTCTGGCTTTTTACGCAGGCGATCGCTGAATCGTTACAAAACTTTACAGGGTGAGGGGACGATTAGCCTTATTCCCCCTGCATAGTTGCCCCAATGCCTTCCTAATAATCTGACAGTACACTGCTCACATCAAGACCATTAGCCCCTTCGGGGGCTTTTTTTATCGGATGGAGCTTAATTAGAATGACTATAGTTTGAATTGCGACAAATAGCTGGCAATTTTCTTTACAGGAAATCGTGTTTCAATCCCTAATAGGGATTAGTTTGAGTTGCAACCGCTTGGCCACCTTCAAGCCAGCGCCCCAGGTGGTTTCAATCCCTAATAGGGATTAGTTTGAGTTGCAACATCAGCCGAAATCACCACCGAATCGCTCGAAATCCCCGTTTCAATCCCTAATAGGGATTAGTTTGAGTTGCAACGGCGGAATGCGACCATTCTACTCCCCCACCACTGAGTTTCAATCCCTAATAGGGATTAGTTTGAGTTGCAACCATTAGAAGATGTGGGCTATGGTCTGCTTTCCGGGGTTTGTTTCAATCCCTAATAGGGATTAGTTTGAGTTGCAACCGCTCGGTAGGTACGTCATAAGCCTTACTAATACGAGGTTTCAATCCCTAATAGGGATTAGTTTGAGTTGCAACATACACAGCGACCGTTTTTGAACAACCTGTTGAAAGTTTCAATCCCTAATAGGGATTAGTTTGAGTTGCAACAAAAATCGTGTAAGGGCTGCCGCCATACGGGGGTTTCAATCCCTAATAGGGATTAGTTTGAGTTGCAACCATACCAGCCAGAGCCGGAACAAAAACGATTAAGTTTCAATCCCTAATAGGGATTAGTTTGAGTTGCAACAGGGGGTCGTTAAAAATGCGTTCTAATTGTCAAAATCGTTTCAATCCCTAATAGGGATTAGTTTGAGTTGCAACTATTATCTTCAATCACAAAAACAGGAGCTAAATGGGTTTCAATCCCTAATAGGGATTAGTTTGAGTTGCAACACCCACTGTCTACCTGGCTTACATTATACACAAAGTTTCAATCCCTAATAGGGATTAGTTTGAGTTGCAACCGTTGAGCCAGGCTAAAGTTGCGAAGAAGTGGTTGGTTTCAATCCCTAATAGGGATTAGTTTGAGTTGCAACTGCCCAAATCAGAAAGTTCTACATCTTAGATCATCAGTTTCAATCCCTAATAGGGATTAGTTTGAGTTGCAACCGTAGGCCTTTGAAACCTGGACAGTATGTAGTTTTCAAGGTTCGGTTGCGCCCATGCCCCATTATGGATCGAAAACGCCCTGGCTGTCAAGCCCCAAAATCGCTGAAACCCGCATGAAATAAGGTGCGCCCCTGGTTGGGAAATGCGATCGCCCTCAAACCTAGATATCATCAGTATTACATCCTCTCATTCAACATCATCCCAAATCCACACCTACCCATCGGCGCAAAATCCATGTTTGAAGTGACACCCCTACAATCTGAAAACGACTCCCAACGCTTGGGTGATATTCTCTGTCAGTGTTTCAACTTTGCGCGGGAAAAAGTACCAGCTTATCAAGAAGGAATTGGGATAGAGAATTTTCGGGTGGTGCGCTCAAACCAAGGCATTTTAGGCGGTTTGGCGATTTATGAGATGGCGCAATATTTTGGCGGTAAGGGGATTCCCACAGGGGGAATTGCGGCGGTGGGGATTGCGCCGGAATGTCGCGGTCAAGGTGCAGCGAGGGCATTACTACAGGGAACTTTACAGGAATTATACGCCAAAAATGTGCCGCTTTCTACACTGTATCCAGCGACGCAGCGCTTGTATCGGGCTGTGGGTTACGAACAAGCGGGGGTGCGGTGTTTGTGGCAAATTCCTTTGGCGGATTTGGCGTTGCGCGATCGCGTCTGTTCGGTATATCATCTCGAAAAGCCAGATATTTTTAAGTTAAACGAGATTTACCAGCAATTTGCCCCCCGTTACGATGGCTATCTCGACCGTCATTTGTTTCTTTGGGCGAGAATACTCCACGAAGAAGACCCGTTTTATGCTTATGAAGTGCGAGAGGGCGATCGCGCCGTTGGTTATATTATCTATCAGCAAGACCGTTCTGAGGCAGGATTAACCCTGCAAATTCGCGATTGGGTGGCTTTGACTCCTGGGGCTTTACAAACCCTCTGGACGCTAATTTCCGACCATCGCTCGCAAGTGGATTATTGTCGTTGGTATAGTGGCACAATCGAGCCGCGTTTGCTGTGTCTTCCCGAACAAACGGCACAAATTCGCGAAAGTAATACTTGGTTTTTGCGGGTGGTGAATGTCCCCCAAGCTTTGATATTGCGGGGCTATTCTGACGGGATAGAAGGGGAATTATATTTTGAAGTGCAGGATGATGTGATTCCTCAAAATTCAGGAAAATGGGTGTTACAGGTATCTCAGAAAAGGGTAACGGTTGAAAAGAGCGATCGCGCTGACCTCTGCTTCCATTCTAGAGGTATGGCGGCATTATACGCGGGTTTATATTCGGCGCAACAGTTGGCTGCTACGGGCTTGATAGAGGGGACAGCCGACGCGATTCTGTTGGCTAATACTTTATTTAGCGCCAATTGCCCCAATATGCCAGATTTCTTTTAGGGAAAAATTCAGCCAAATTAATTCTTAACAAATAACAAATCCTCAGTACCCTAGTAGCTAGGAAACATCGAAATTCACGAATCTATGACTAAAACTTCTCCAATTCCCTCTCAAACGCCTGTTTCTTGGCTGTATAGCTTGTGGAAATTCTCGCGACCCCATACGATCATCGGGACGAGTTTAAGCGTGTTGGCGCTGTTTTTACTCGCGATCGCGGCGACGGGTTATCCTGTTAATTTAGTGAGTCTCGGTCATTTTCTGGGGGCTTGGATCGCTTGTTTGTGCGGTAATGTTTACATTGTGGGGCTAAATCAACTCGAAGATATTGCCATCGATACGGTAAACAAGCCCGATTTACCCCTGGCTGCGAAAGAGTTTACTTTGTCCCAAGGTCGCTGGATTGTCGGCGTTACCGGAGTTTTGGCGTTGGGAATTGCGGGAGGGTTGGGGAGTTGGTTGCTGCTGATGGTTGCGGTTAGCTTGGTGATTGGGACGGCTTATTCCCTGCCTCCGATTCGCTTGAAACGCTTTCCTTTCCTAGCGGCGTTGTGTATTTTCACGGTGCGAGGCGTTGTTGTCAATCTGGGCTTGTTTCTGCACTTTAGCGCTCAGTTTGGCGGCGAAATGCGGATAAATGCGCCAGTTTGGGCGTTGACTGCTTTTGTGGTTGTGTTTACAGTTGCGATCGCGATTTTTAAGGATGTTCCCGATATTGACGGCGATCGCCAATATAACATTACAACTTTTACAATTTTACTGGGCAAATCGACGATTTTTCAAATTGCTAGAGCCATTATTACCCTGTGCTATCTGGGGATGATTGTCGCTGGATTGGGAGGATTACCAGGGGTTAATCCGGTGTTGATGGTTGCGAGTCATTTGGTATTATTGGGGTTATTGTGGTGGCGATCGCAAAACGTCGATTTAGAAGTTAAAACAGAAATTGCCAGTTTCTATCAATTCATCTGGAAACTGTTTTTTCTGGAATATCTGGTTTTTCCGGTGATTAGTTTATTAGCCTGATTTTTCGAGGATGATTGAATTATGAATAGAATTGTAGCCGGAACTAGCGCGATCGCGTTAACCATTTTAGTATTAAGTTGTTCTCAATCCGCCACATCTTCTCCCCCTGAAACTACAACCGCAGAAGTGACAGAAAATCCGGTCACCCAACCCCCAGAAGTTACCGAACAACCCGTTACTTCTACGACTGAAAACACCGTTGCACAAGCCCCTGATTCTGTAGACTGTACCAGCCCCCAAACCCAAGCGGATATGAATTATTGTGCGGCTTTAACTGCACAAGAAGCCGATGATAAACTCAATGAAGTTTACCAAGATTTACGCGCAGCAATTACCAATGAAACCCAGCAACAGCGCTTAATTGCCGCGCAACAAGCTTGGATTTCCTTCCGCAATTCCGACTGCGAATTTTACCAACGTCGCTATGATGGGGGTAGCATTATGCCTCTGATGTATTCCTCTTGTATTGCCGATCGTACCGAACAACGGACTAAAGAGTTAGAAATGTATTTAGACGAGACACAAATGTAATAATTGTTGTTGGTCATTTGTCCTTCGTCTTTTGTTGTTTTAAATCTCGTTCCTTGGTTCTACCAAGGGACGTAAATCATGAGGCTCTGCCTTGATTTTACGAGTGAATTTTGTTACTAGAACCCCGGTTTCTAAGATTGAATTATAGCAGCAAGCAAAGCTGTTAGGACGTTTTATGGTTTGCCCTCACCCCAACCCCTCTCCCACGGGAGAAGGGCTGATTTTCTGAGGATGAATATGGTGTCTTAACCGCTTTGGCGGTTGCTACATAACTCAATTAGTGAAAAAAAAGAAACCGGGGTTCTTAAATCTATCGTTTATGCCCTCAATCCATATTTGCGGACAGTTGTTAATAGAAATTACGCTAAATGTATCGCTAACCAAATACAGGGAGGATTGACGCTGGTGGCTTCGACGCGATGCTTTTGATGGGGAGGAATAAACAAATAATCCCCCGCAGACAAGGAAACCGCGACCCCTGTCTCAAAAGATAACTCCGCTTGTCCTTGTAATAAAATCACCCATTCTGCCGCTTCTTGGTCAAGCCATTTTCCGGGGGGTGTAGATTGTCCCGTGGAAATAATGCGTTCAATCAGAGTGCGATCGCGCCTTAATAATACCTCAAATAACTCTTGCTGAGGCAGACTTGGGGGTAACGCTAAGATATTGTTAACCTCTGACATCTAATTTCCCCTCAAAAAAAATATGCCCAAATAGCCCTATGACGAAATCCGCTTCTCCCTCACCCTTGAGCTTTCCTGACTCCACTGAGTTAGTCGGTTTGGTTTTCGAGCTTTCCCTCGACAAAGAAACGCAACTATACCCCAACTATGCCACGGGACTTCATGCTTGGTTTCTTGACCAAGTGCGATCGCAAAACCCCCAACTATCACAATACCTCCACGATGGCCAATCAGAAAAGCCTTTTACCCTTTCTCGTCTCAACGGCAAAATTGACCCAGTGGGGAAACGCATTCAACTCTACAGCAAACATACCTATCACTGGTATATCAGCGTGTTATCGCAACTCACAGCCCAATGGCTCAATACTTGGCTGCAAAACCTACCCCCTACCCTCAATTTACGGGGCGTAACTTTTAATATTGATAATATCGCGATCGCGCACCCCCCCACCACCTACAATCAACTCCTCGCAACGCCTCCCACCTCTAAAATTGCCCTGAGTTTCCTCTCTCCCACCAGTTTCCGCAGTAAAGGTCATCACCTCCCCCTCCCCATCCCCAACAACCTCTTTCATAGCTATTTGCGACGCTGGAACACCTTTTCTCATCATCCCATAGACCAAACTGACTTTCTCGACTGGATTGACGAAAATACCCTCATTCTGCGTCACCGTCTCGAAACTGCCAAAGTCCCCGCCGGAAAACGAGGCTCGGTGACGGGCTTTCTCGGAGCGATTGAACTTAGTTTAGCTGCAAATGCTTCCCAAAACCCCGAATTTTATCAACTCTTTTTCAGCCTTGCTCACCTAGCCCCCTACTGCGGCACAGGTCACAAAACCCCTTTTGGCCTCGGTCAAACTCGCCTCGGTTGGCAACAGGAAACCCCCCAAATTGAAACCCTAATTGCCACTACCCAACTTGCCCAACGCATCGACCAATTAACCACCCTTTTAATGCAACAACAAAAGCGCACAGGTGGTACAAGAGCAAGTAAAATTTGTCAAACCCGCGCCACCATTTTAGCCCGTCGAGAAACCGGGGAATCCCTGCAAGACATCGCCGCCGACCTCAATATGCCTTACGAAACCGTCAAAACTTATGCAAAACTGGCTCGTCGAGCTTTGAAGGTTTAAGCCGGAATAGTGTTAATAAATAGGTTAGTTTTAGGCAGTAGGTAATGGGTGAAATTGGAGAATATTGTGTAGTTTTTATTGTCATATCAAATCCGTTTAATTAGTGGGGGTTCTCGCGCCAGGGGTTGTTTTTTTGGATTTAATATCAATTTATGTTGATACATTTTTTATGAAATTTGAAAAAATGTTCAGCCTTGCTCGGACAAAAAATATAACAAATGCTACGATCGAAAGAATATAAATGTAGAATATTTACCTAGCTATGACTCCTCTAATTAAACCTTCCGTTCTTATTCCCAAAGGACTACAAATACAGCAAATTAATCATCTGACCCTTTTCAAATTTACAGACGAATTAGGCGAACGGATGCAAATATTACTGGATAAGAAAAAAGCAGTGGCGTGACACACTTTAAACGGTGGGTTACGGCGGATCGCTACATTACAGTCATAGTATAGGTTTTAGCCGCCTAACCCACCCTACGATAAAGTCACGCCAGTAGGGTGCGTTAACGAAGTGTAACGCACCGCCTTAGCTTGATGATAAAACAAAAACCCGGTTTTTTGAAGAAACCGGGGTTTTAGAGTTACATTCTTTCTAACACTTCAATACCTAATAAAGATAAGCCTAACTTCAAAGTTTGTGCGGTCAAATGACAGAGAATGAGACGGGAGGTACGGAGAGGTTCATCGGATTTTAAGACTGGGCAATTTTCAAAGAATTGATTGAACTTTTGACTGAGTTCAAAGAGGTATTGACACAAGCGATTGGGGAGTAATTCGCTTTCCACTTCCTTGATAATTTCGCTCAGTTGTAAGATATGTTTGGCTAAGACGAGTTCTTGGTCTTCTTTGAGTAGAACTTTCGCGTCAGCGTCTAACTTTTCGTAGTCGATTTCGCCCTTCCGACTAATGCTTTGTACCCGCGCATAAGCATAGAGTAAATAGGGGGCGGTGTTACCTTTTAATTCCAGCATTTTGTCGTAATCGAAGATGTAATTGCTGGTGCGGTTTTGACTCAAGTCGGCGTATTTGACTGAACTTAAGCCAATGGTTTTAGCAACATCAGTTTTAAATTCTTCGGTTTCTTGACGATCTTCTGCAACCAAGCGAGTTTCTAGGTCTTGATAAGCGCGTTTTACGGCTTCATCAAGTAAGTCTTTGAGGCGGACTGTTTCTCCCGAACGAGTTTTTAAGCGCTTGCCATCTTTGCCTAAAACTAAGCCAAAAGGAACGTGAGTGACTTCGACATTTTCGGGGAGATAATCGGCTTTTTGGGCAACTTGAAAGACTTGAGCAAAATGGTTTGCTTGTCCGGCATCTGTAACGTATATAATGCGATCGCCCCCATCTTCTTTGACCCGATAGCGAATCGCTGCTAAGTCCGTGGTAGCGTAGTTATAGCCGCCGTCCGACTTCTGCACAATTAGGGGTAGGGGGTCGCCTTCTTTGTTGGTGAAACCATCGAGAAAAACGCATTTTGCCCCGGCATCTTCTACTACCAAACCCTTGGCTTCTAAATCAGCGACAACATCGGGTAACTTAGGGTTATAAAAAGACTCGCCCCGTTCGGTTAAATTAATATCCAAGCGATTATAAATTTGCTGAAATTCTCGACGAGATTGGTCGCACAATAATTGCCAAGCTTTCAAACTTTCCGGGTCGCCTGCTTGCAGTTTTACCACTTCTTTACGGGCTGTTTCTTTAAAATCGGCATCCTCATCAAAGCGCTTTTTGGCCTTTTTATAAAACGCCACTAAATCCCCTAAATCTAGGGCATCTGCTTTGGTCAATGCGTCGGGATAGGCTTCCCGTAAATAGGCAATCAACATCCCGAATTGCGTTCCCCAATCGCCTACATGATTGAGGCGTAAAACGTCATGGCCGCGAAACTCTAAAATCCGGGCAATACTATCACCAATAATGGTAGAACGTAAATGACCAACGTGCATTTCCTTGGCAATATTGGGGCTAGAAAAATCCACAATCGCCTTGAGGGGGTCTTTCACCTTTTCCACACCCAACCGAGAATCGCTTTGTAACGCCCCGATTTGGGTTTCGAGGTAGCTGGGCTTAATTTTGAAATTAATAAAGCCTGGCTTGGCAACTTCAGGGGGTTCGCAGATATCGCTAACGTCGAGATGGTCGAGGAGTTGCTGGGATAAGTTGCGGGGGCTATTTTTGAGGGGTTTGGCGAGAGAAAAGGTGACATTACATTGATAATCGCCAAATTCCGGTCGTCCTGCGGGAACCACCATCGGGTCAATTTCGCTGTATTCTGCGCCGAAAGCCTTTCCTAATGCCGTTGAGACGATCGCGCGCAGTTGAGTTTGAATAGAAATCATGTCGATAAAAATAAGATAAAAACGCAACCTCCCATCATAGTAGCAAGGGGGAAGATTGCCCAAAAAAAAGTCCCAGACCAAGGCCTGGGAGGTTGTAAACAGTATCAGTTATCAGTTATGAATTATTATAACAGACTAACTGGGGGCTTGGGAAGTGGGAACGCTCCCGCCTCGGAAAAACACACTATTTTGGATAAAATCGCTTAAATATTTGGGAGGGTCGCGATCGGGTTTGCCTTGAATTACCCGACGCATTCGCCAAGTGGCAAAGCCGCTAATCCAGACTGCATCCGCGATCGCGGTGTAGAATACACCATAGTTTTTGAGAAAATAGCGACGACGAGAATCAAACCAATATTGCGGTAAACGCTTTTTCTTGGGATTGTTAATCTTCGTGACTCCGGTACTTTGGCCGCAGATATGGGTGACATGGCTTGCGGGAACATACCAACATTCCCACCCTTGGCGTTTGGCTTGCAGACAAAAATCGGTTTCCTCGTAATACAGGAAATAGCCCTCGTCCATCAAGCCCACTTGTTCAAACACTTCCCGTCGAATCATCATACTTGCCCCCGGTAGCCAATCGATTTGTTGGGGTTTGTCTTGTTCCATGGTACGCGGCACAATCCAACGGTTTAACAGCTTGGTAATCACACCAATGCGGAAGCCCTCGTTAATTTCACTCAGAATTGTGGGGAAACGAAACGCATAAGGCCAAAGATTGCCATTATCATCCTCAAAACTGCTTCCGGCAATTCCTGCTTGGGGATGTTCGTCCATAAAGTTAATCAGGGCTTGTAGCGCCCCTGGATGAACGCGAGTGTCCGGGTTTAGCAGTAAGACGTATTGCGGTGGATTGTCCCCTTCTAATGCCGGACGAATGCCCAAATTATTGCCATAAGCATAACCGCCATTGTGGTCTGAAGCGGTTAATGTGACCCAATCGTGCCAGTTTTCTTGGTCAATCGCAGTTTGAATTTGTGTGAGGGAGTCATCCCCTGAATCATTTTCAACGATGGTGACATGAGTCCCCGGAAGGGCTTTGATTTCGGATTCTAAGGTTCGCAGACAGTTCACTGTCAAGGGGGCAGATTTGTAGTTAACAATCACAATCAAAAGGCGATTGGCGGATTGAGTTGCTTCAGACATAGAATTTCAATAGATATTCAGCCGTTGGCTTGTGGTGTCGCTACTATTTTGGCTCAAAATTCGGGCATTGTTGCAAATAAATTTAACAAGACGAATTTTTCCATACCCCATAACGAAATTATGACAACCTTTCAAATTCAAGGCGATCGCATCCCCTTAACTATTCATTTTCCCGCGATCGCGTCTATGACTTCAACCCAATTTTATGAATTTGCTTTAGCCAATCGCGATTTACGCATTGAACGCACTGCGACTGGAGATGTTATCATTATGCCCCCCGCCTTTTCTGATACGGGCAATCGTAACCTGAAAATTGCCCAACAACTGGCAAATTGGGCAGATCGCGATGGAACTGGGGAAACCTTCGATTCGAGTGCCGGTTTTACTTTACCCAATAATGCCACGCGATCGCCCGATGCCTCCTGGATGAGACGCGATCGCTGGGAGAGTTTAACCGATGACCAAAAAGCCTCTTTTGCGCCGATCTGCCCGGACTTTGTGGTAGAGTTGCGCTCTAGAAGCGATCGCCTCCCCCAACTCCAAGCCAAATGTCGCGAATATATCGACAATGGCGCAAAACTCGCTTGGCTGATCGACCGCCAAAACCGCACCGTGACAGTCTATCGTCCTAACGCAGAACCCATCTTACTCGAAAATCCTGAAAGCGTCAGTGGCGATCCAGAATTACCGGGATTTGTCTTGCCAATGGCGCGAATTTGGTAGGAAAAGAAAGTGCATCTACAAGAAGTAACTATTTTATGAAAACCGATACCATTTTTTATCGTCTTTTTCAAACATTCCCCCAAACTCTCTTTGAATTACTCCAAATTTCCCCCCAATTTGCCCAAAACTATCGCTTCGACTCCGTAGAAGTCAAACAACTATCCTTTCGTCTCGATGGAGTCTTTTTACCCACAGTTACCGATGCACCGATTTACTTTGTTGAGGTACAGTTTCAGCCTGATAACACCTTTTTTGCGCGACTTTTAAGCGAAATTTTCCTCTATCTTTACCGCAGCGACTTAGACAGCGATTGGCGAGGTGTTGTGATTTTTCCCAATCGCCGGGTTGATAACAGTCCGAAGACTCGCTACTCAGAATTTTTTGAGTCGGGACGCATTACCCCTTTATATTTAGACGAGTTAGACGAAACTCTACAATCTACCCCCCTACTCGCGACGGTGGGATTAGTCACAGCCCCCAAATCTCAAGCTATTGAACAAGCTCAAGACCTCATCGAACGAGTTAGAGTAGAAGTAGAAGTGCGATTCGTTTAGGCAAAAGTTAGGGTTGAAATACCCGAAACGTAAGTCTAGCAGGAGACAAAACCTCCTGACAACTGTTACAAAGTCCCAAGAGGCGAAAGCCTTGAGGTAAGGGATGGGCAGAGTCAACGGGATAAAAACCTGAAGCCCAACGTCTAACTCCAGCCCTAATTTTAGAACTGACAATCCTAGGATTAAAGCGGGCTTGGGAAGGCACTGAGAGGGAACTGACCCTCAAAATTCGTGACCACCGACAATCTGACAAGGTTAAGCTACGGCTAAACATCTGTCTTGAACCTCGGAAACTATTCAGTAGCCAAAGTCAGTTGATAGGCTGCGTTCAAAAGAACAATGGGAAAGGTAGGAGGATTTGTACACTACCTACACAGACTCTCAGAAGTACCACCGGGGATAGAATGAACCTAAATCAGGAATACCCTTTGTAACGGAACGAAGTAACCCCATAGCTACTATCAGGCTCTTGGTCGAAGACCTGATCAGTGATAAGTCTAAGCGCAAGGGCTATGGGGGCAAGATGGAGTAAGAAGCAAAACGCCTATCTGTAATGGATAAGGATATGCTGACGTACTCCGGTCTGATTAAACGATACGAGTGATAACTAGCAATAGATATGGCGATAGCGAGAGAAGGGAAAGGGTTTCAACCCCAACCTCAGACTACGAACAACGCATGGAACACACTGCCCTGGGGTAAAATCCAACGCAAAGTGTTCAAGTTGCAAAAATCAATCTATCAAGCCGTCAAATCGGGACAGAAAGCGAAAGCTCGACGACTTCAACGTTTACTCAACAAATCCTACTACGCAAGACTCCTAGCAGTACGCAAAGTAAGTCAGGACAATCAGGGTAAGAAAACCGCAGGGGTAGACGGAATCAAAAACCTAACCCCCAAAGAACGGTTACACCTAACTGACAAACTGAAGCAACGGCAGAAAGCCAAAAGCTTACGCCGGGTATGGATTCCTAAACCAGGACGGGATGAAAAACGCCCCCTAGGTATCCCAACCCTGCACGACAGAGCCTTGCAAGCCTTGGTTAAGTTGGGATTAGAACCCTATTGGGAAGCACAATTTGAAGCCGAATCCTACGGGTTTCGACCCGGACGTTCAGCCCACGATGCCATTGATGCCATCTTTAAGAAAGCATTGAGAAAACCCCAATATGTTCTAGACGCAGACATTGCCAAATGTTTCGACCAAATTAACCATGATTACCTCCTGTCCAAGCTAGATTGTCCTTCTGTGTATAAACGGAATATTAAACAATGGCTCAAAGCCGGAGTATTGGACAATGGCGTATTTGAGGCAACGGAAGCAGGAACTCCCCAAGGTGGAGTCATTAGTCCACTCCTAGCTAACATTGCCTTACATGGAATGATAAATTCGGTTGTTGACCATTTTCCGAAAAGTATTAGGGTTGATGGAAAACAAATAAAACAATATCGCCCGAAAATCATTCGATACGCCGACGACTTTGTAGTGTTAGCTAATAACCCTGAAGTCGTACTAAAAGCCCAAGACCTGATTATAGATTGGTTAAAACCAGTTGGTTTAACCCTCAAACCTGGAAAGACACGGTTATGTAACACTTTGTCTGAATGGAAAGAGGAAGAACCGGGTTTCGACTTCCTTGGCTTTAATATCCGGCATTACCCTGTGAGTATTCATAAGGGAGTCAACGCCGGACAAGCGGGCGGGAAAAAGCCCTACCAACTGAATATTAAACCATCCAAAAAGGCAATCAAATGTCACTATGACAAGTGCAAAACCGCGATCAAGACTCACCGCACTGCACCGCAGAGTGCTTTGATTAAGCATCTCAACCCGGTCATAAAAGGGTGGTCAAACTACTACTCCAAAGTAGTAAGCAAATCCACCTTCTCCAAACTGGACAACTTAATATGGGGTGCTTTAAGGGCATGGACAGTCTCACGATGCGGTAAAGCGTCCTACGACAAACTCAAAAACTATTATGGAGTTGGAGTCAATGGTAACTGGACGTTTCAAACCAAGGATGGGCTACGATTGATAACACATCAAGAAACCCCCATCAAAAGATATATCAAAGTCAAAAGGGAAAAATCCCCCTATGACGGCGATTGGACATACTGGAGTAAACGGATGAGTAATGGCTATACCGGGATTCCAAACCGCGTAGCCAAGCTCATCAAACGTCAAAAAGGACGATGTACTTACTGTGGATTAACTTTCACAAGTAATGACCTGATTGAGGTTGACCACATTTTACCTCAATCTAAGGGTGGAAAAGACACTTACAAAAATCTTCAAGCCTTACATCGCCACTGTCACGACTCTAAAACCCGTCAGGATGGAAGTCTGAACCGGGTTGGCTGTACCCATGACAAGGGTTAATTTGACTAGGAGCCGTATGATGGGAAACTATCATGTACGGTTCTGAATGGGAGGGGGAGAGGGTGACCTCTCTCTCGACCCCTAATACTTCTCAACAACCAGAACTCTTAGAATTAATTGAAAGCATTTTAGTTTACAAGTTACCGCAGATGAGTCGGCAGGAGATAGAACGTATGTTTAGTATGAGTGATTTGCGTCAAACTCGCGTGTATCAAGAAGCTTTACAAGAAGGAATTGAACAAGGAATTGAACAAGGACGACAAGAGGTAGCGATCGGTTTACTCAGGATGCGATTCGGTACAATAGACTCGGAGTTAGAAGCGATTGCGCCGATTGTTACCCAACTTCCGACTGAAGAATTTACACCACTGTTGCTACAACTATCTCGCGAGGAATTAATCGCTCGTTTTAGGGGACAAACTGAGAGATAAAAACCCCCGTTTCTGATTGGTTTACGCAATTTATAGTTATAGCAACCGCCACATTGGTCAGGACAACATATTCATCCTTAAAAAGTAAGTCCCTCTCCCGTGGGAGAGGGGTTGGGGTGAGGGCAAACCTCAAATATATCAAATCCGAAAAAACAACCACGCTTCGCAAGAACCCCAATTTCTTATGAGCTTACCCAATAAATTAAGGTTGGGGCTTCAGAAACCGGGGTTCTGAATGGATTGGCTGAATCAATTAATCCCACAATCTGCGCCACCAGGGACGAGGTTCGATGTCGGGAAGGTCGATTTTACTGCGAATCTCTTGGATGTCCCAATCGGTGAGACGGGCAAGGGTTTGGGCTTCTCGTTCTAAGCGTTGCTGAAGGTTGCGTTGGTATTCAATGCCTGCGGGACAGTCCATTTCACCTTTATAGGGATGGCGGATAATATAACGCCCTTGGAAGTTTTCGCGGTTTGAGGTACTTTGAAAACGTAAATCTTCCGGGAAGCGATCGCGTGTATAGCGTACATGAAGACGAGTAATAAACACATTAGAACCGCCCCCTCGACTCGTAGTATCCCAGAAAACTCCCGCTTGTCGCAACTCCTCTGGCGACAAAGCATCCGCCACGCAAGGATCGCACCAGCCCATATCCCAAGCATATTCAAGAAACGCGACTTTCTTTTGTTCTTTGGCGTGGCTGGTTGCAAACATAGATTTGTAGAAGTCAGTAAACTCCTCCTCCACAAATCCCGGTAACTCCAGATTCGAGGGGACTTTCACAGTACGGTAATTGGTTAATTCCACCTGACCGCCAGGAGACAGGAGGTAAACAATTAAATCCTGTTCGCTTTGGGCGTTCATCGTCCCTAATCGAATCGGCAGCCTGAATTTGGGCGATTCAAACGCCATCATCAACGGGCGCAATTTTTGATAACCGCTTTCTTCAAATTCCTCTAAATTCACCCTCGCGACAAAAAATTTCATGTTTTGGCGGATGTATGGTTGCAATAACGCACTTGCCCCTTCGGGGATTTGATACTCGTTTTGTCGCAGCCAAGTTTCTAAGCCATCAGATTCTTCAGCCGAAAGGAGCAGAATGTCGTACTCGCCTACGGTAAACTGGTCTTCGATGGTGACACCGAGATCGGCAGCATTGCCTGCCCGTCCGGTCATAATAGCGCCGTCTTCTAAAGCCCCCACGCGAGATTCTAACATGGGGACTGGAGACGGGATGGCACAAGGATTACTATCGAAATATTCCACCAAGCGGGGCGCACTAAAAGCATCAATGCGTTCGATGATTTTTGGTTCCCCGACATTAACTTGGTCTTCGCTTAAGAGTACCGGAACCGGGACAACCAGGGCAAAGTCTTTCACTTCTCCTTGGTAATCGTTCGCCATGGTCAAAACGGTGCGATCGCGATCGCGGGCGATAATGACCTGAGAGGCTTGATTATACAAGCTAGAGTCCGCTTTGGCGACATAAAACCCGCAAAACGCCAAAGCCGGACGCGCAAAGCCAATCAGAGCGCAAATTGTCGCAATTACAATTAATATTCGTTTCATTTTTGTTGTTGGTTATTGGTTGTTGGTTGTTGGTTGTTTGTTGTTGGTTGTTGGTCGTTGGTTGTTGGTTGTTGGTTGTTGGTTGTTGGTTATTGGTTATTGGTTGTTGGTTGTTGGTTGTTGGTAATTGGTAATTTCTTCCCCCTCCTCCCACTCCCCCCTACAGCAAAGCTGCCCACTGCCTACTGCCCCTTAGAGGCTGTTAACTGAAAAACCTGCCCAATCAAACCGAGAAGCAGACCAAACGCGATCGAGTAGAATCGTAACGGGAGAGAGGGCGAATAATGCCCAGAAAATGGCGTTGTTGAGGTAAAGGGCGTGTTCGAGGAAAAATGCGACTGAGGCGATCGCAAGCGCCCATAACAGGCGACTGAGGGTAGCATTGGGAATGGAGCGCGGGTCGGTGAGCATGAATAGGGCGAATAACAGTAAACTGCCACTGGTGAGGTGATGCCAATAAACATCCCAAGCCTGCCCTAACCAGAGATTTCGTAAGGCTTCTAAGCCCCCGTAAGCCCCCAGAAAGGCGGCGGAGGTGTCCCAACGTCCGACTTTGTTGAGTACCATCCCTCCTGCCCCTAGAAACAGCAGCAGATACCACCCATCGGTTCCCCATTGTCCGGGGGAAACCCAAGCGTCTTGAGTGAGGAGGAGGGCAGCGATAATGCCGAAGTTCGCAGGGTTAAAGAAGTGTTTGTGACTCCAGCGAAAGAGGAATTTACTGGCAATGGCAAGGAAGGCCGCGATCGCCATTGTGCTGGCTTCATTTGCCCGTAAAAGCAAGCATAACCCCAAACTGGTAATCAAGGCGCTGCGTAAGCTAGAAAAAGAGAAATTAAAGCGAGATAAGGCGAAGTTAACCGGATATTCCCTGCGCCACCACACTGGCCAAAAAGCGAGGAAAGAGGTAAAAAACCATTGGGCGATCGAGCAAGTTAGAACAGTCACCAGTAAAAATTCGGGGTGAATTGTCCAATCGCGGGTACTGATTCCCAGGATTAAAAAGCTAGAAAGGAAAAGAATTTGATAGTCGCGAGCATCTTGAAACATAATTCGCGTATGACAATGAACAAGTCGCTCTATTATGGCCGCTGGTAAGGGGAAATGGGGCGTTCGTTACAGTTTTGTTAACGACAAATTTTGATGCTCGTCGTTGACAGACTGTCGTAATTTCAATCAAAGGCGATTACAGTTTTTCGATAGAATTAAGCCTTTCTAGCTGTTTTGCAACCATGGCAGACAACTGTCACCGAAAACGATCTAAAATAGATAATAGTGGGACTACTAGCGAATCATCAACTAATTTTCGCCTGGCTCTAAACCCCATCCAATCTCAGGATATCTTTCTCAACTGACGGGGAAGGCAAAGCGCTCTTGGTTGCTAAATTTCGTGAATTAGCCGTTACTCGACAGGAGGATGGTATCAATGACAGGAAAAGTCGAAGCTCGGTCAGTTTACGAGATTTTGAGGGGTGACCAACTTGAGAGATTGAAGTGGGGTGCGATCGCGCAGGGGTTCTAGAATCTAAGCATTGCCCGCACAATCGCCCCTTGTCAACTTTGCCCACCTTGAAAACTGAAAATAACTGCTCTTTTACGTTTCTGAGCCAAAGACAAGAAACTTAATCATAGTAAAGGGTGGTCTGTGGCTTATTTTACTAATTTATATCATGTTGCGTCGTAAATTGTAGCCATCTCTACTTAAATCACGGCTTTAATTTTCTCTGGTGGGTGGCCAAAGACTGATGTCTTATGTCACCCTAAAAGATATGGCTAGATTAGCCGGGAGGATCATTTATACACTGCCTTAACTTTCAGTTCTTTAAGTATTTCCACTAATGACGATTTTGAGTTTTCCTTATTTTTATCTTTATATTCCCCACGGCCATTGTTACTTATGGCAAACCCCCCTTGTGAGTCTACACTTGGTTAGCGATGCTTTGATTGCGATCGCGTATTTTTCGATTCCGGCGATGTTACTGTACTTTGTCAAAAAGCGCAAAGATACGCCGTTTTCTAAGGTCTTTGTGCTATTCAGTGCTTTTATTATTTGTTGCGGAGTTGGCCATTTACTCGAAATTTGGACGTTATGGTATCCTAACTATTGGCTGTCGGGAATTGAGCAAGCAATTACGGCTTTAGTGTCTTGTTATACAGCCTTAAAACTCAGTCAATTGTTACCTCAATTTTTAACCTTACGCAGTCCAGAAGAACTCGAAAAAATTAATCAGGAATTAGAGGAACGAGTCGAAGAAAGAACCAATCAATTACAAAAAAGCAATAAAATTTTAGCCATAGAAGTTCAAGAAAGAGTCGTTACAGAAGCAGCAATGCGTTTAATGGCAGAACGGGAAAAAGCCATTAATTATATTATTTTACGAATGCGCCAAAGTTTGGACGTAGATTCTATTTTTACCGCCACAACTCAAGAACTACGCCAAGCTTTAGAATGCGATCGCGTATTGATTTACCGTTTCAATCAAGATTGGAGTGGTGTTGTCGTTTGTGAATCTGTGGCAGAAGGTTGGATTACCATTAATGAAAATCCGGCGCTACAGAGTGATTTATCTCAGGGGGTGGCAGGAGAGTCGAATTGTACGGTTTCACAATTACAAGCCTCTGAATTAGCGATTGAAGATAGCTATTTAAAAGATAAAACGGGCGGTAGATATCAAGATAAAAATTATTACTGCCAAGTAGATGATATTGACGCGATGAATTATGACGAATGTTATCGCAACTTCTTACAAAAACTACAAGCGAAAGCTTATGCGATCGCGCCGATTTTTTGTCGCGATCGCCTCTGGGGATTATTAGCCGTTTATCAAAATAGTCAACCCCGGTCTTGGCAAGCCGCAGAAATTGATATTATTACTCAAATTAGCAAACAGTTGGGAGTTGCGGTACAACAAGCAGAATTATTTGCCAAAACTCAAAATCAAGCCGCAGAATTAAAAATTGCTAAAGATGCTGCCGAAAAAGCCAATCAAGCTAAAAGCACGTTTTTGGCCAGTATGAGTCACGAATTGCGAACACCTTTGAATGCAATTCTAGGCTTTGCCCAACTCATGCAACGAGACCCCATTCTCAACCCGCAACATCAACAATATACCGAAATTATTAATCGGAGTGGCGAACATTTACTCAACTTAATTAATGATATTCTTGAAGTTTCTAAGATTGAAGCAGGTCAAGTGGTTCTCAATCCAACGAGCGTTAATCTGCGGGATTTGTTATTTAGTTTAGAATCTTTGCTCAATTTGAAAGCTCAATCTAAAAACTTGAGCCTCAACTTCTTAATTGCTGAAAATGTCCCGACTTCGATTGAAGTAGATGCCAAAAAACTACGGCAAGTCCTACTCAATTTATTAGGAAATGCCTTAAAATTTACGGAGGTAGGTTACGTCAACTTACGAGTTGAGGTGAATTATATTGGCGATTTTGAGCCGCAGTGGGTGAACTTACATTTTGCTGTCGAGGACACAGGGCCCGGTATTGCAGAATCCGAATTAAATATGTTGTTCAAAGCTTTTAGTCAAACCAAAACGGGTCAAAAAGCCCAGGAAGGAACGGGTTTAGGTTTATTGATTTCTCAACAGTTTTTACGGTTAATGGGGGGAGAAATTACCGTAGAATCTCAACTCAATGTCGGTAGTTGTTTTAAGTTTTTTATTGAAGCGAAAGTCGTAGAATCAGCACCCCCTTCTTTAGAATCTGATTTCGAGCGCGTCACCCAGTTAGCCCCCGGACAAAAGCAATATAAAGTTTTAATTGCTGAAGATCATCCGGTGAATCGTTTATTACTGGTCACAGTTTTAGAAGAATTAAACTTTACGATTAAAGAAGTCGAAAATGGTCGCGAAGCCATACAAATCTGGCGAGAGTGGCAACCGGACATTATTTTTATGGATATGTATATGCCAGAAGTTGATGGCTATAAAGCCACTCAATCCATTAAAGCAGAAGCAAAAGATTTTCCGCAAAATGAAGTTCCTATTGTTGTTGCCATTACGGCCAATGCCTTTATCGAACAAAAACAACGATCTTTAGATGCCGGATGCGATGATTTTATCAGTAAACCTTTTCGTCGTAGCGAAATTTTAGAAAAGCTGAACCAACATTTAGGAGTTGAGTTTGATTCTGCTACCCCAGAAACTCAGGGGAATGGCTCTGCTCAAGATTCAGTCCAGCAACAGCAATTACAGACCAGTGATTTGCAAGTGATGAATGACGATTGGGTGCAAAAGTTGTACTTTGCCGCTTTACAGTGTAACGATCGCCTGTGTTTAAATCTAATTCAAGAAATTCCGAGTGAGCATAAAAAGCTGATCGATACTCTGAAACAATGGTTAAATGGGTATGAATTTGATCGAATTATTGAGTTAGCCGATCTTCAGGAGTGATGAGTTGATGACAGACTTCGACGCGGCAAAACAACCGGGTTGCGATATTCTGATTGTGGACGACTTAGTAGAAAATATCCGCTTTTTGTCGGACTTTTTGACCGAGCAAAATTACCAAGTTCGTAAGGCTATCAATGGTAAAACGGCATTGATGGCGATTCAGGCCTTTCCACCGGATTTGATTTTGTTGGATATTAATATGCCGGGTTTGAATGGTTATGAAGTGTGTCAGCAGTTGAAAGCGAATCCGACAACCCAGGCAATTCCGATTATTTTTTTGAGTGCGGCCGATGCAGAGGAAGATAAAATCAAGGCGTTGCAAGTGGGTGGGGCTGACTATATTACGAAACCTTTTCAACTTGAAGAAGTGTTGGTACGGGTGCGATCGCAATTAATGATTCAACAGTTGCAACACCAGCTTTCTACTTGTCGGGAAGTATTGGCGCAAACCCGCCAAGCATTACAAACCGCACAAGCAGATTTAGCAGCGTTGCAAGCTCAATAAATCTCAAGCCAGGGGGTTTGTCAAGCTAATTGGGTTAAAATCACATGAGTTCGGGTGAAGAAATGGGGGTTTGTGGTTTGAAATTAGCTTGTCTGTATTGTAGGCTTATTGGGGAGACTAGCCCCCCCAAACCCCCCCACTGGTGGCGTTACGCCAATTCACAGACCCCTCGCGTAAAGGGGCTGGGGGTAAGTTATTAAACTGTCAGGTTAGGGCAAGTTCGGAGGACAACCGATCGTTGTTTGGTGTTCAATTTGGCTACTACATCAGACTTTCAGCTTCAGCTTGTCCCGAATTGACGTTAAGATCAACAAAAAGGGGAACTAATGGTAACAGCGAGTCCGATTTACCGGGATTCTCAACAAGAAGCGGTGTTGATTGCCGAAATCAATCAGTTGCGAGGCGATCCGGTTGCTTATAGCTCGATGGTAGCAGCTTGGGCGGCGCGATCGCCCGATATCAATACTGCCGCAACTCAGGAAATCTTGTGGTATCTGCGCTCGGCGCGTCCGGTACCGCCTTTACAAATTGCCCCTGGCTTGACGATTGTGGCTCACAAACGCGCTCAAAGCGGGTTAGAGGCAGCAGTTCCCCTCAGCCGTCAACTCCAGCCTTACGGCAAATTATCGGGTCGTGTGGGGGAAAATAGCAGCAGCGAGGCGGCAAATCCTCAAGAGGCGATCGCCCAATGGTTGATTAATGCCGGAGATCCCCGCCGTCAATCCCGCCAAAATCTACTCACGGCGACTTGGGGATATGGGGGCGTTTATGGGGGAACTGATGGGCAATATCGAGTTATTTTTGCCGAAGATTATGCCGATTTTTCGGTGTTAGAAAATGAGCAAGCCGCAGCGTCAGATCGAGCGGTGTTTAAGGCATTGAATCAACTGCGTCAAAATCCGCCATCTTATCTGCCGATTTTACAAGAATGGCGCGATCGCTTTCTCGATACGGTACAAATCCAGCAGCCCGACGGCAATATTTACTGTACCCAAGAAGGGATCGATGCGGTGACTGAAGCAATGCAAGTTCTAGAAAATACTCCACCCCTGACGGCGTTGGAGTTGTCTTGGGGGATGACTCAAGCAGCCCGAGATTTGGTACGGTATCAAGGAGAAACGGGGAATAGAGGGGCAATCGGACGCGATCGCACCAGTCCTCAAGACCGTTTAGAACAATACGGAATCTGGCAAGGCCGTTGGGCAGAAAGTCTGTGTTACGGTCAACCGAATGCCCAAGGGGTGATTTGCGATTTATTGATTAGTGATGGCAAATTAGAACGGCGCGATCGCAATTATTTACTCAATCCTCAATGGCAAAAAATCGGCATTGCCACGGGGTCTCATCCCTTACAAACTTCGGTTTGTGCATTGTTATTTACTCAGAGTTATCGCGAGTCGCGGTAGCCGTTTAAAACTGTAAAATCGGGGGAGTATTAACTTCGAGCCAATAGCTTCTAATCAAGTCTACCATCTGCACTAAATCTCCGAAATTAATCGGCTTAATCACATAAGAATTAGCATGAAGCTCATAGGCTCTGATGATATCTGTATTATCACTCGAAGCGGTTAACACTACAATAGGAATAACTTTGAGTTGAGGATTTTGGCGAATCCAGGCTAAAACTTCTAGTCCAGAACGACGGGGTAATTTTAAGTCTAATAAGATCAGCCAAGGTAGACTCTCAAAAGCCGTAGCAGAAGGGGAGTTTTGGGAGAGACGGCGCTCGAGATATTCAACGGCAGCATCCCCATCTCGGGTGATGTCTACATTTATGTTCAGTTTGGCTTTGCGAAAAGCCCGTTGCATCAACAAAATATCATTTTCGTCATCTTCGATCAGGAGAAGATGACTTGAGTTTTGGGCGTTCATGGTTTTGTCAGAAATGGGACTAGAATCATAAAGTCAAACAATACCGTCACAATTGGGTAGGAAAGAATATGACCAACTCAATTTTAGCAATTTTGCCTTAATTTTTTTCCTCTTTGGGAAAGTCTAACCAAAAGCGACTCCCCACCCCCAATTCAGACTCTACTCCCACTCGTCCCTGTAGGCGTTCTATGCCTTTAGTAACAACGGCTAGACCGATACCTGTTCCCGTGTAGGTTTCCGCACCATGCAAGCGCTCAAACAGGGTAAAAATGCGTTTTTGGTGTTCGGGTTTGATGCCAATACCGTTGTCTTCAACCCACAATCTGCGGGTATTTTCAGCGACCAATTCACTCCAAATTCGGATGCGGGGTGGGGTGTCTGGGGCTGTAAATTTTAGGGCATTGTGAACCAGATTCATTAAAATTTGGGTCAGAATGGTGGAGTTACTATAAACCCAACCCAAAGGACGTTCGAGGACGATCTGAGCATTCTTTTGTTGAATTTCTGAGTCTAAATTGTCGAGGACATTGCTGAGTGCGTGTTCGAGATCGAGATTTTTGAATTGGATTTCGGTACGACTCAAACGACTGTATTTCAGCAGATCTTGAATTAAACCATCGAGATTTTGAGCGGCTTCATTTAAGCGCAGGAGATAGCTGCGACCGAGTTCGTCAATGTTTTCTTCATAATCTTCATACAGGGCGGTAGAAAAGCCTTGGATGGCTCGTAGGGGCGCTCTGAGGTCATGGGAGACCGAGTAGGTAAAAGCTTCAAGTTCTTGGTTAATTTCTTGGAGTTGGGCAGTACGGTCTGCGACTCGTTGTTCGAGTTCTTTGGTGTAGTGTCTGAGTTCTTCGTTGAGTTCTTCTTGTTGACAGGCGATCGCGATTTGGTTGGCGACTTCCTGGGCAATTTCAATGGTTTCTGTGGGAATTTGAGCGATGGGGTCAGACCACAGCAACAACAGTCCGAAACAGCCTTGGTTCGCACAAACAGGAAGCGCGATAAAGGCCTGACAATCCGATTGGGGGGGGAAAATATCGGGGTATTGTTCGCGATCGCCCTCTAGATAAGACGAGTTATCTTGGGAGACTTGAGACATTAGCGATCGCAAGGATGAGTAGTTACGGGAGTCGTAATCCTCTAAGTTTGGGGTTCTCAGCCAACGAGCTTTTTGAGCATCTAGGGATAAGATCGCCATATTCACTTGGACTTGCTCAAATAAATCCTCTAGGCGTTGACAAGCTTCCGTGGCAATGGTGTCGATGGACTGCAAGCTTAAAATCGCTAAATCCAGACTGCGGAGATTTTCTAAACGACGAACAGATTGTTGTAAAGAATGTTCGAGAGCTTTGCGATCGCTGATGTCCAGAGCAAAGAAAAAGCCTCCCTCAGACCCCTCAATTGAACAAGCCCCAACCCACACGGGAATTAAGTTACCTTGGCGATCGCGATATGCTTTTTCGTAGGGTTGATTGACACCAAACTGGGCGATCTGCTCTAAAGAAAGGCGATCGCGATCGGCGTATTGAGTCGGGGTAATTTCGCGCCAATCAATCCCCCCGGCTTCGAGTTCAGCGCGACTGTAGCCCAGCAAGCGCAACAAGGCATCATTGGCATCGACGATTGTACCCGAAGCCTCCCATTCGCCAATACAAATCATTTCTGATTGAAACAAGCGTTGTAAGCGAGCTTCCCGTTGACGCAGGGTCGTTTCTAGCCGTTTGCGCTTGGTGATGTCGTTGGCCATGGAAATCACGGTGCGCCGACCATCGGGCAACACTTCTAGGGGCGCAGAGCTAAAACACCAAGTTAAAAGGCGATTATCGCGGCTTCGTAGGGTAAATTCCCCTTCATCCACCCGTTGAGTTCGAGAATAAAGATCGTCAATCTGAGAACGAACTTGGTTTTGGCGATCGCCGTAAACTTTCGCAGTCCAAGCCTCAATCGTGGGAATCTCGTCAAGGTTGTAACCGGTGAGGGTAGACACAACTTTATTAATTAACAGAATTTCGCCATCTTCGGCATGAAGTAAAATCGGAAACGGTGCATCCATTAAAGCTTGGCGAAAACGGGCTTCTCGCTCTCGCAGGGAAAGCTGGTTTTGGCGATTTTCGATGGCAATACTGGTCAAAGAGATAAACTGATTAAGCTGTTGCCATTCTGAAAGTCTGGGTTGCCGGGGGGTGCGGTGAAAAACCGAAAATGTTCCTAACAGTTCGCGTTGGCTGCTAAAAAGGGGAACCGTCCAACAAGCCGCGAGTTGATAAGTTCGGGCTAAATCGCGATAATCTTCCCAGAGGGGATCGGTTTGAATATCGGAGACGATTACGGGTTTTTGGCGATAAGCCGCAGTGCCACAACTTGCCGCTTTTGGGCCGATGGAAAATTCTGAGATTTGGTCGATCAATTCGGTGGGTAGGCTCGGAGCCGCAGCACACATCAAAGCCGTTTTACGCTCGTTGAGGAGCATGATCGTACAGATACTATTGGGGATATAGGTTTCGAGGGTCAGGGCAATGGTATCTAGAATTTCAGGTAAGGGGCGATCGCGAGCCACTTTTCGCAAAATCGAGTTGTGGTCGGCTAGGATACTTTGAGCAACATCTTTTTCTTGGATTTCTTGTCCGAGTCGCTGGGTAGCGTTGTTAACGGCTTGGGTGAGTTGGTTTTCTCGCAAGACGCGATCGCTGATATCCATAATTGACCCGACCAACTGCACGGTTTCTCCTTGGTCGTTGGTAATGGTTTTACCCCGCGAGTTAATATATTTGGTCTTGCCGTCGGCTCCGATAATGCGGAGATCGAGGTTATATTCTGATTGGGCTGCGATCGCGGTTTCGACGACTTGCACAAATCTTTCCCGGTCTTCGGGTTGAATACGCTCGATCAGTTCGGCGTAACTGGGGGGGGGTTGATCGGGGTCATAGCCGAAGATTTCGTAGGTTTGCGGCGACCAATGGATCTGCTCGGGGTCAATGTCGAATTGCCAATAGCCCACTCCTACCATTTCTTGGGTTGTTTCGAGGAGTTGTCGGGAAACGTATAGTTGTCGCTCGGTTTGAATGCGTGCGGTAATTTCTTGGGCGATCGCGGCGGCTCCAACGAGGGTCTCAGCTTCCCACAAGGGCATAAACCTTATTTCATAATAGCGGTTGGTTTGTGAGGAAGTGGAACATTCAACCGCGCGGTCGAAGCTTTCTCCGGTTAGAGCTTTTTGCCACAAGGTCAAAAGGTCTGAGCCGTTGGGAAGATTTGCTAAACTTTGTGCGAGATTATCTCCTAGGGCAAGGGATTCACCCATTAAAAGTTCTTGTTCTCGTTGGGCTTGGGCGTTGTTTAGTATGAGATTAAAATCGCAATCGATCGCCACGATGAGGTAGCGATCGCTGTCAAGCAGATTTTGTAATAGGGTGGCCGATGCTAACATTGGGAGTTCTCTCTTTTTCCAGTCTTGAGGGCAAGACGGCGGTTTTTTAAAGGACGGATTAGGTGCAAGTTCTCGGCTTCACCCATGAAGCTTATTTCTCAACAGTTAAGTTAGAGATGGTGAGTGCTGCGCCATGGTTGCTTTTTGAAGAATTGACTTGAGTTCTTATTTACATTTGCAACATCACAACTTGTCAAGTTAATAATTCTATTGTAGGGCGAGAGAACCCTTTAGGTTAATCTGCGAGAATTTCTGCGGCTTTGGCAATTTCGGCTTCTGTTCCTTGCACTTTGAGCAAATGACGACCTGCTTCGGGGTTGGGTGGGTTGGCTCGTGCTGCTGCTCCCATCACGCCAAAGCCGCCTGCTCCTAATAAGCCGCCTGCTAGGGTCCAGGTTAGCATATACAAGCGAGCATCGGCTGTTCCGGCGGCCAAACTCTCGATAAAGCTCACGGCGATAAAACTCGCTAAAAAGCTGCTCAAACTGCCCAGAATTCCCCCGGCGATCGCGGCACCTTTAGCACTTTTACCGATTTGCGAACTGGCAACAGCATTCCCTATTTTTCCTTCTTCAAATACGCGGAAAATACGCTTGGGTGCGAGTTGTTTTTGCAGTTGCGCGATCGCGGCTTCGGCGGCTTCTGGGCTTTCATAAACCGCGACGGTTTGTTCTTTTAAAGTTTCGGTGAATTGTGTCATAATTTTGAGTTAAATTAGGATTTTTAAATAATAAAGACGATTGAGCCGCAACTATCGTAAAGTTACGGCTACAGCCTGGGTTGAGAAAGGGATTAACGGGGGTCGCGATCGCGATTTTCGATGTGAGCCGGAGGGCTGGTTGCTTCTACAGCAGTAAAGGATTCTAGAATATTATAGGTGTGTTTGGCATCGGCAGGAACCACCCAAGAATCACCGGGTTCTAAGATTACTTTTTGATTTTCTAGCAGCAACTCGGCTCGTCCTTTAATCACATAGCCGATGGTTTCATAATCGCGGCTAACTTCTGGTTTGGGTTCGCTGGGTTGCTCGTTTTGCCACAATCGCATTGCTGCTTTTGTACCAGAAGCCAGATATTTTTGACCCATTTCACCATGAGGAGAATGAGTTGC
This sequence comes from filamentous cyanobacterium ESFC-1, assembly GCA_000380225.1. Lineage (GTDB taxonomy): Bacteria > Cyanobacteriota > Cyanobacteriia > Cyanobacteriales > Spirulinaceae > Jaaginema. The sequence goes on along the minus strand of KB904821.1, from coordinate 3,756,401 downwards.
GCTTACTTTTTTGATAGTTGTGTTAGCCATAGGTAAATTCCTCGATAAATTCAGCTTTAATAGGTGTTGATGATGAATCAACGTTGTAAGCTGTCAATCATTTAAATTTCTGTCTCGATTCAAGCCCACCAAAGGGTTCAGTAAGTGAAATCGGCGGTTTAAATGCACAGCAGCTTATTTTGAAATTGGCTTAAATTCTAACAATTATCCCCTCGGAACAATCGCTAAACTTAAGATGATTAATCATCATTTTTTTTCAATAAAATAGTCTTTCTGTTTAAAATTACGCCTCATAATTATAAAAGATGCGGGTAAAACCCAGATAAATCCTCGCTTTTTGGCGCATCATCAATTTTGAGAGAGTTGGGGTCAATACTACAGTCAATTTTATGAGCATACAAATGTCATATTATTTCATGACTATTGCACCCACCATCCTCAGAGAAAGCCAGATAATTTCTATGATTGCTGGTAACACTCATAGGCAGCTTCTGCCAATAACTCTGAAACTTTTGATTGATTGCGTTGATGAAAAAGATCGGCCAAACCATTAAAGATCGCAAAGTCAGATGCTCCTTGAGCTTCTAAGTCTTTAAAAGCTTCTTGGGTAGCGGCAAAAGCTTGGCGCTCAGTCAGCTTGGCTTGGTTTTCATTGCCGACTTGGGGTTTATCGTTATATTTATATTTGGGCAGTTTTTCAGAAAGATCGCTCATCGAAATAAGATATAAAATCAACACTTCATACTACTTAACAGCATAAGAAAAAATCCTGTTGAGTTTATCTCCCACAGGGCAGAAATTCACGAATTGCCGATCTGCAACAAAAAAGAGTACCTTCTCAGAGGGTACTCCCGATTAAATTCACCTTGTTTTAGCGGTTGACAAATAGTAATTACTCGCCCTTGCCCTTAATTTCTTCCTAATGCTAGTATTTCTTAGGCTTTGAAAGTACAAGACAGACAGGGCGATCGCCCATTTCCCGATTGAGGTGATATAAAGGGAAAAGGATAAACTAAGATCGCCCTATCCCTATCTCTAAGCTGTTATTGTTGATACATGGCTAAACTTTCCGTCGAACTCGACCGCTATTTCTTCCAAGAAGACCGCCAAGCCAAGGTTAAACTAGCGGATATTCTCTCAATTGCAGGAGAGCGTATTTTTGGCTTTTTGTTCGTCGTTTTGGCATTACCCTCAGCTTTACCGATTCCGGCCCCCGGTTATTCGATTCCCTTCGCGATTGTCTTATTTCTCTTGGCCGTACAACTCATTTCAGGTCGCAAGCGGCCTTGGCTTCCCGTCCGTATGATGAATCAAAGCATCAAACTGCAAACAGCCCAAGGCATTGTCAAATCTGGGATTCCTTGGCTAAAGCGTATCGAAGCCGTCACGAAGCCTAGATATGCTTATCTGTGTACCAGTTTACCCGGTCGTGTGGCTTTGGGTGTCGCGATCGCTTGTATGTCGGTTTCGATGATGATTCCCATCCCAGGGACGAATACCCTCCCCGCAATGGGCATTTTTATTACCGGGGTGGGCTTATCTGAAGATGACGGGGTAATTAGCTTGGGTGGGCTGATTTTTTGCGTGTTAGTCTTGGGATTGATGGCTTCGGTTATTCTGGCTGCGGTGTACGGAGGAACCAGTTTAATCGACAGTCTCAAGGAATGGCTTAAAAATATTTAGTCTTTTGTCTTTGGTCATTTGTCCTTTGGAGTTTGACTTCACGGTGAGTTGATGACCAAACCATCAAGCCCCACGAACCCGAATGTTCAACGATACAATGAAAGCGAAGCTCGTCGAGGCATCTTGCTGTCGTGGTTGATGTTATTCGTAACTTATACTCATGACAGGGGATAAAGCGTGGGAACAAATCCCTCGGTCAACCCGACAAATCTTGTAACTTCTCTCAATTTTTTAAGCACCACCCCACTATGCGAAAAAAACTGGATTTTAGTCTTCTAGTGCTGACATCTTTTGTTGTTGTTTTGGGGGTGTCTTCCGTTCAACAACTTTTGTTCGAGCGTGCTGTAGCCAGCGAACTTCCTGCTTCAGTTTACCCTAGTTCTACTGCTGGTCTGGATTTAGCTCAACCTGACCCTGAACGTAGTTGTCCGGTTATTCCCAAGTCTCGCTAAACCCCCTTAGAATTGCAGTAAATCTGCCCCTCCTTGGTCGGGGGGTAGATTTGGCATTTGCCGAGGGTTTGAGACTCCTGGGCGATCATTTTCGGCGGCTGAGGGGGTTGTAGAAGCGGGGGTGGTATTATTAAAGCGGCTCGCGATCGCGTTGACCAATTTGTTACGCTGTTCGCGGGTTAAACTGCGGACTAATTCGATATCTTGACGAGCCGGATTTTCGGTTAAATCGGTTGCACCGGGATAGTTATTGATTTGAATGGGGTCTAAAATTCCCAAGTAATCGGCTAGGGTAAGTTTCCAATCTAAACGATAGGCGATCGGGCGACTTTTGACAAAAATGTGATAGCGCATCAACCGAGAAATAAGCGTATTTTCGGGTTCAGATTCTCCGGTTTCTTGGTTAACGTAATTGTTTGCTTTGGGGAAATCCGGTAACTGTTCGTAGATGCGGGGTGCAACTTGTTCTGCATCAATAAACTGGGATGGAAACTGGGCAGTCGTCGGTGCAAATAAACTGCCACAGATTAAGACAATTAGACAACTCAGACAAGCACCGATAATGAGTTGGGTAAGGCGTTTTTGAGACAAAGGCATTGGGATAAAAACTGAACTCTAAAACTAAGACAAATTGATTCACTTTTTATTATAAAAGTTCCTCAACCCCGACACAGACTTTTTATTTTAAAAACTGGAGGAATTATGCAAAATTTTGGCAAGTTCGATCAAATCCGTTTAAATATTAAAGCTTTAGAACCCTGGTTTCTTAAGGGCTAACGGTCTAAAATTAGTGAGTTAAGCCAGAAACTAGAGTTCTTAAACCGGGGTTATTTTTACGGATTCGATCTAAAAAAGTAAGACTTTGATACGATTAAAAACTTTGAATTTCCCCCAGAATTAACCCTTGAGAAATGTTTTTAATCGCCGATAATTTCCGGTTGGGTAATTTCGTCCGACATTTCAATCACTGCTCGAATTACGGGTTTCATTAAAGGGTCGTCATTGACCTCGAAATCTTCATAACGACGGCGTTTCGCTCGATTCGCGACTTGGACGGTAATGCGATAACGGTTAGATGCGGCATTCATCAACTCGTCAGCCCGCGTCATAATTTGGGAAGAATCGAACGAAAGAGAGGAACGTTTTGCCATGAGAAAATATTACTAGAGGATCGATAATTTTTGAGTCGATCGGTATTTTAGGTTAACCGGAAACTTCTCTAGTGTAGCCAATACAACAAAATTGCGCTGCTGCGATCGATTTATTCGCTCAATTCGGCATTAAACTCATTGAAGGAACGTCGTTGTAATTCGGCTGATTCCGAACGCGGAAGCAAGTCAAAAACTTCGCGCAAAACAGCGTCTACTTTTTCATAAGTCACTTGACCAACTGCATCAAGTCGGACTTCTCCTTCTTGGTCAAAAACCACCACCTGCGGCACATATCCGCGATAATAATGGCCGGGTTCATTCAAGCCATATTCTTGGTCTAATGCCAAAGAATCAATATCTATCGGAATAAAACTAGCAGCCCGGTCGTAAGTTTCTTGCAAACGGGATACCACCAAGGCATACTCTTTACAATCGCGGCTATCGTCTACATAAAACACCAAGACGACGGGACGATGTTGTCGCAGGGATTCTGCCAAAGTATTGCGCGTGGGAACCAAAGAACCATTCCCCGCATACAACACAAAGATATTGCCATCATAGCGGTCATCTTCGAGACTTGCCCAAGCGGGAGTTGTCCCCATGTTCCAACTTCCAATCATAACCGCGATCGCGAGTAGCCCCGCAATGCACCAACGCCACAAGCGAACAAAATTCAACATCAAAACTGTTATTCCCCTAAATTGATTATCCTAAGCGATTAACTACGATAGCTTATTATCTAGGTTTCTTGGTTGCGAGGGAAATTTGATTTTGCCAGTAGAAGAATTTGCGCCCATCATTATCTTAATAGGGGCAGCAGGACTTGATTATATTATCGGCGATCCTTGGACTTGGCCCCATCCGGTTCAAATCATGGGTGGGATTATTTCTCGCTACAGCAATTTTGTCCTTCCCCGCTTCAAGGAAAAATGGCCGCGACGGATTGCAGGAATTATCCTTGGTGTGGGGTTGATGGGGGGTAGCGCGATCGCGAGTTGGGGTATGGTACAACTAGCGATGTTACTACATCCTCTGGTGGGAATTGTAGCAAGCGCGATCGCCCTAGCCAGTTGTTTTGCAGCCCGCAGTCTCCGTCACGCAGCCTTAGATGTCCTCCAACCGCTTCAAAATGGCGACCTCGACACCGCTAGAGCTAAACTGAGCTTATATGTAGGTCGAGACACCGACAGCCTTTCTGAAGCCGAAATTCTGCGGGCTGTCCTCGAAACCATCGCCGAAAATACTACCGACGGGGTAACCGCCCCTTTATTCTACGCTATCCTCGGAAGCTGCATACCAGGGGTAGGTGCAATCCCTCTCTGTTTTGCCTATAAAGCCGCCAGTACCCTCGATTCCATGATTGGCTACCGTCGAGAACCTTACGCAGATTTAGGGTGGTTTAGCGCCCAATTTGAGGACAGATTGACCTGGCTTCCCTGTCGCTTGACTGTCCTCACCATTGCTTTACTTTCAGGAAAGCCCGGTTACGTCATTTCCCTCTGTCGTCGGGATGCGATTCAAGATTCTAGCCCCAATTCCGGCTGGAGTGAATGCGCTTATGCAGCAGCTTTGGGGGTGCAGATGGGCGGGAAGAACAGTTATAACGGGGTTATCAAGGAAAAACCGTTACTCGGAGAAGCGAAACAGCCGATTACACCGGAAATTATCTTTCAGGCGTTGAATTTAACCCGTGTTTGTATTTTGTTGTGGTTGGTTGTGGGTTGTTTGTTGGTAGTCAGGGCTTTAGCCCTTATCCAGGTTATTAGTTATTAGTTATTGGTTACTGGTGAAAAGTAAGCTCAACCGCCGAACTTTAACAAGATTTAAGGTTGTGTAGGGGTGAGGTTTTATCATCTAATCTCAACTGTTTGGGATTACGATTTGATACCGTTATTGAACAACAATCGACAAGATATTAATGCTAAATTGGGCAGGGAAACCCAGCCCCTGCGGATAACTGGACATAACTTGACTCCAATCACTAATAACCAACAACCAACGACAAGGTATTAATGTTAAATTGGGCAGGGAAACCCAGCCCCTACGGATGACTGGATATGACTTGACCCCAATCACTAATAGCTAATAACAAAAAACATTTAATCCTCGCACCAACGTTTCCCTTATATACTATTATGCAAGTCAATCTAGATACCCAAATCAATGCCGTTACCGTTTATCGCGATCGCGCCCTCGTCAAACATCGTGGTAAAATACAACTAACTGGATCGGAAACTGAACTCATTATTGCCGATCTTCCCCTAACATTGCAATCGGATTCCATACGAGTTAAAGGAGTAGGTAATACTCCCGTTCGCTTGTTAGGAGTTCGGACTGAAACCGTTTATCAAACTGAACCCGTCGAGGAACGAGTTGCTGATATTGTTGCGGAGATTGAAAACTTAACGCAACAAAAACAACACCTCCAAAACCAAATCGGTAGTATAACCCTGCAACAAGGTTTTATCAATTCCTTAAAAGACAAATCAGTTTATCACTTTGCCCGCAGTTTAGCCCAACAAGAAACTGATTTGAGCGCTACAGAGAGTTTACTACAATTTATGGGCGATCGCCAACTTAATTATGCTACAGAAATAACCCGACTTCAGCAAGAAAGACAAGAACTCAATAAGCAAACAATCGCTCTCGAAAAACGCCTCAAGCAAATCCGAAAGCCTAGTCAAAACAAAAGTTACAGCATCTTCATTTCCCTCGAAGCCAGAGAAGCAGGAGAGTTTATTCTCGAAGCATCTTATGTCACAAATAATGCCAGTTGGCTTCCTTTGTATGACTTACAAGTGAATAGTCAAAATAAGACTATCGCTCTAGATTACTTAGCAGAAATCAAACAAAATACTGGAGAAGATTGGTTAGGTGTTTCCCTAACCCTTTCTACCGCAAAGCCCGGTTTAGGGTCTCTCCCTCCAAAGCTTAATCCGTGGTTTATAGACTTCCCAAAACCACCCCCTGCACCCAGATTACGCTCTTTTGCACGGAGGGCTAGAACAATTACCACCGAGTCTCTAGAAGATGAATTCGGTGATTTAGAGGAACTTTTAGATGAAATTACATACGGAAATGCCCCACCCCAAGCTGCTGAAATTGTCACAGCTAATGTCGAGAAAGCAGGCAGTATTGTCACATTTCAAGTTGATGGAGGAGGGGATATTCCGAGCGATAATAACCCCCATAAAGTTACTCTATTTCGCGACGAATATCCAGCCAATTTCGACTTTATTGCTATCCCGAAGTTAGTTAGTTTTGCTTATCTACAAGCCCAAATGATAAACCCCCAAACCGGAGTAACATTACTCCCCGGACAAGCTAATATTTTCCGAGACGAGGAATTTGTCGGGAAAACTTCGATTCCCAATATTGCACCGGGACAAGAATTAACCATCGATTTAGGCATTGATGAGGGAATCCAAATCGAACGGGATTTAATTGAGCGTCAGGTGGATAAAAAACTCATTGGGGGACAACGACGCATTATTTTTGCCTATAAAGTCACGGTGACGAATCTTAAAGATACGGCTGTTAATCTGATTGTCAAAGAGCAAATCCCGGTGAGTCGCGATGAAAAGCTGAAAGTTAAATTAATGCAGACTCAACCGAAAATCGAGCCAGATAAATTAGGTAAACTTGCGTGGAATTTGAGTTTAAATTCTCAAGAGAAGCAGAATATTCATTACCAGTTTGTAGTGGAACATCCTCCTGAAAAAAGCGTAACGGGTTTGGATATTTAATTGGTTATTTGTCTTTTGTTCTTGGTCATTGGTCATTTGTGTAGTAACAAGATTCTGATTTGAGACGTTAAGAATAAGTTTAAATTTAGAGATGGTAAGCGATGCTTAAGCTACTAATTGGCAATTAATAAATTATTCGTTGTAAATTGTAAATTATTAATTGTAAATTGTAAATTATTAATTGTAAATTGTAAATTGTAAATTATACATTATTACCGACAGTTCGTAGTAAAAAAGCCAACTGTTCGGCACTATCAAAAACAGCTAACTCCTTGGCTTTTGTTGCCATTTCTTGTAAGGTTTCCGGGGAATTAAGCCAGTCTAAAACCGTATTTTGTAATGCTTCGGGGGTAAGTTCTTTTTGGCGGTACATGACTCCTGCCCCCACTCCTACAAACTCGTTAGCATTATAGGCTTGATGGTCTTCGGCGGCGTAGGGATAGGGGATGAGAATGGCGGGAGTTTGGGTGACGGTGAGTTCGGTAATCGCACTCGCACCAGCGCGACTAATGGCGAGGGTAGCCCGTTGTAACAATGCCGCCATATTATCGTAAAACGGCATAGTGATGTATTGGGGATGTTGCAGTTGGTTGACATCCGGGTCGCGATCGCCCGTTAAATGTACCACATAAGCCCCGGCTTCAAACCACAATTTCGCCCCTTGACGCACGAATTGGTTAATCGCAACCGCCCCTTGGGAACCCCCCATAACGACGATTAAGGGGGCTTCTGGGGGGATGGGGAGGTCGAGATGTTGCGGGGTTAGGAAGCTGTCTCGCGTGGGGGTTCCTGTCCAAATTGTGCGGTTTTTAGGGAAGTATTGGGCGGTACTCTCGAAGCCAATCGCCACTTTGGTACACCAGGGACCAAAAAGCCGGGTGACTTTACCGGGGAGGGCGTTGGAGTCGTGGAGAATTACCGGGATATTTTGCAGACGGGCCGCGAGAATTGCGGGGGCTGCGATATAACCCCCAGTGGTGAAGATGGCGTTAATATTGCGGGTTTTGAGGAGTCGTCGCGTTTGTACAATTGACCCCCCAAAGCGTTGCAAAATTTTGAGGGTTCCTAAGTTTAAGCGGGTTTGAAAGCCCTCTAAATCAACGGTGTGGAGGGGATAGTCTTTGGGGACGAGGGTTTGTTCGAGACGGTTGGGAACCCCTAACCATTCAATTTGGCAATTTTGCAGGTGTTGGGCTACCGCGAGGGCTGGAAAAAGATGGCCACCGGTTCCACTTGCAGCAATCAAAATACGCATTACTTCTCAAGCCTTGATGTTTGGGGGATTTAGAGGAAAGGTTTACTCCTGAAAATCCTGTGTCAGAATAAGGGGATTGAAGACAGATCGCGATCGCGTCTTGATTATCCCTCATGATTCAATTATCCAAACTATCACTAATGCGTAATTTGCTCACATCATCTCGTCGCTTCACGATTGCTTTTTGGCTGAGTTTGAGTTGTACTGTGGGTGTAGCGGCAACGGTACAGGCGGCTACACCGGAAACTGCGCCGCCGGAATTGAATGCAACTTTGAGTTCTATCGAGCAAGCAGCAAATAATGGGAATTTAGATGGAATTTTGAGCTACTATAGCCCAAACTACCGTAATTCTGACGATATGGGGCGCGATCGCCTGGCCGAAGCCCTGCAACGATTTTGGGACAACTACGACAATGTAAACTATCGTACCGAATTGCAATCTTGGGAACAACAGGGCGATCGCGTGGTAGCCGAAACCATTACCTACATCACCGGGACGCAAATCCGCGAGAACCAGCAAGCGACGTTAGAAGCAACGGTGCGATCGCGCCAAGTATTGCAGAATAATCAAATTGTAGACCAAGACATCCTGTCCGAAGAATCAAGAGTATTCTGGGGTGAAAATCCCCCAGAAGTGCGGGTAAATCTGCCAGAAACGGTGCGTCCCGGTCAAGATTATTACTTTGATGCCATTGTGACGCAACCCCTGGGAAATGATTTGTTACTAGGGACTGCGTTAGAACAAGAAGTGAATGGCGATCGCTTTTTTGAGGGCAATGAATTAGAATTTGATTTGTTACAAGCCGGGGGTTTATTTAAACAAGGAACTGCCCCGGATTCTGAAGAAGATATTTGGTTATCGGCAGTAATTGTCCGCAATGATGGCGTAATGACGGTAACTCGTCGCTTACGGGTAGAACGTTAGTTTGTTGTTGGTCTTTTGTCCTTTGTCATTGGTCATTTGTGACAAGTTAAGGTTTTTCCCTATTTTCAAGTAACTCGTAGGGGCGGGGTTTCCCCGTCCAATCCCTACGGTGTTTATCCTATCAATTGGGTTGTAATCGTTGCCTTAAGTTGCTGTATCCAAAGGTTAAGATTGGGCAAGGAAACCTTGCCCCTACAAGGGTTTTAGATTTTCTTGGTATTGAGGTTTTTGCCTTAACTTGTCACGATTGGTTATTGGTTATTGGTTGTTGATACCAATGACAAAAGACTAATGACAAAGGACGAGTGCGCGGGATTGAAATTTATTTCACTCGATAGAGGTTAATCGCTTTCGATTCTGTCAGTATTGAAATTAAAGCTTTATTCTAAATTGTCTTTAATTTTCTTATAAAAAATGAAAAACCAAATCCTTTCTCTCACCGCATTAGTGACAGCGAGTGTTGCTTTTATCTTTCCTTTTCAACCCAAAGCCGAAGCCCAAGAATATCCCGGTTGTTATGTCGTTCGTCCCAGTGGGCGTTTGGTCGATCTCGATCCATTGTGTACTGAAGACGAGATGAATCAAGAACAAAGTAGTTCCACACCAACAAATCAAGCGGCAAGAAGTGACGAATGTCAAGCCTTATTAGTAGCGATTGAAGGCAATTTACAACCCGATACTGAAACTGTGACCTATTCAAGTAATGACTCTCCGGTTGTTCAGTTTCAAGCGGATGTTGATAATACCATTTCCGGCTTGAATGAGTTTAACCAAGATTTAGAAAACTTAGAACTTGAAGACCCCAATTTAATTCAATCTCGCTCAAGTTTAATCGCGAATAATGATAATATTAGCGAGAGTTTAAGCATTTTTGCTGAAAACGCGATCGCGCAAAACGAACCAGAACGTTTACCCGAAGCTGATGTTTTACAAACTGAAATCAACGAAGCCTCTGGGGATATTATCGAAGATATCGAAGCTTATTGTATTGGGTCAAATAACGACAATGAAACCGCAGGGAATGAAATCGAAGGAATACAAACCGAAGAATTAGAAACCGACGAAATCGGAACGGATGAATTAGACACAGAAAGTCCTGAAACCACCACCGACACAACCGAAGTAGAAGAAATTAATCCCCAAGATGCAGAAATCAACCCTACAACGGATACCGGGGAAGTTGAGCAATTAGAGTAAATGCCAAATTATCAGCTTGTTGGCAAGCCCTTAAGGGCTTACTACGAGCGATGGTGCGATCGCGATCGCATCTCCATGATAATCGCGATCGCAAGTAAGTAGCGACGGAATTCACCGAGAAAACCCGACCAACTCACCCCCCGGTAAACACGGACAAGCCATACTAAGGTTGTCAAGGTTCATCGAAAGTAACTAGCCATGCTCGACTATCCACAACTGCTTCCCGGTGCTGTTTCTGAAATCTTAGCTTCTGCCGCAGAAACGGGAAAATTAACCATTACCGACCGCTACGGCTTGATGGCGGCAACAATGACTGATAATCTCGAAGAAGAAGAAGTTAGAGCCATTAATCGCATCCTACGGGCGGTGATGCGGGGTCGGGTTGAAGTACAATAATCCCAGTCTTGCTACAATAAGCCAGACTCTCTCAATTATTGCCAGGGATGAACTCAACCCTCGACTTGCAAACCCTTCCCAAAGCTGAACTTCACATTCACCTCGAAGGTGCAGCCCCTTGGCCCGCGATTGTCCAAGCTTTTCAAAATCACCATGATCGCACTTTACCCGAATTTCCGCATTTCTACGATCCGCAATTTCGCTTTACTCATTTTCCCGATTTTTTAGCTTGCTTTCGCAACTATATTCACCCTTGGGTTAAAACTCCAGAAGGCTATCTCGAAATGGCCAAAGCGGTCATTGATAGCCTTGTCGCTCAGAATTTGCGCTATGTTGAGCTTAATGTCAATGCCTGTTCTTTTGAGCGTTTTGGTTTACCCGTCGATTTCATTTTTGAGCAGTTAGCCATTTGGATTGACGAAGCCGCAGCGAAAGGAACGACTATCCGTTTGATTGCAGGGATTATGCGTCACGAAAGTCTCGACGAAGCCGCAGTCTGGGTGAAGCAATTTGTAGACCATCCCCTCATCTTTGGTTTTGACTTGCATGGGACAGAATCGGGCTATCCTGCCTCATTATTTACCGAAGTTTTTGCACCTGTGCGCGATCGCGGCAAAAAACTCAAAGTTCATGCGGGAGAGATGACTGAACCCCATTATATCCGTCTCGCCGTCGAGAAATTAGGCGTAACTCAAATTGGTCACGGCACATCTGCAATTCAAGATAAAAGCGTTGTAGAATTATTGCGCGATCGCGAGGTATTAGTCGAGATGTGTCCCACCTCCAACGAACGCCTCAACTATGTCTCCTCCTATCAAAATCACCCGATTCTCGCCTTAGACGCGGCAGGAGTGGCGGTTACGGTGAACTCTGACGATCCGGCCTTTTTTGGCTTAACTGTTACCCAAGAAATCGAACGTTTGGCGACTGAACGTCAAGTTACCGCCTCTATGTTAGCGCGTTGGATGCGAAATGCTTTCGAGGGCGCGATCGCACCGCCTGCCCAGGTATCACGATGGATTGCAGAAGTGGATAGCTGGGAAACGAGGGTTTCTTAGGCAATCGGCGTGTAGGGGCGCTCTTTTCCCCGTCCAAAAGGGAGAAGAAGGGGAAGAACTTTACTCGCCAACATAACAAGCGTTATGTCGGACATAACAACTGTTATGGAATCGAGTTCGCGAAGGGGGACTTTGTTGCGTTAACCCCAGATTTTTAATCTGCGGGCGGGTTAGCGATATCTGCTCGTAGCTTGGGACAGAATACAGCTTTAGAACGTAAATTTGGACGGGGAAACCCCGCCCCTACAAAGATTTTGACCATGAGGACAAAACCTTAACTTGTCACCAACAACCAATAACAAAATCACTCAAAATTTCTCGATATAGGATTAACCCAACTCGAATCGGGAACAGAACGGTCTTTAAAATTCAAATATTGCCGTAACGCATTGCGAACCTGTAAATAAGTCGCATTATCATCATTTTTGAACCCCACAAGACTGTATAGCTTGATTTTCTGATCCCCTCGACCTTTGAGGGGGTGTTCTCCCATCTCCACCACATTCACTTCCTCGCGGACGAGTTGATAAAACGAATCGCTGATGAGGATGTCTACATAAAGCTTTCCCGTCAAACCCTCAATGCGACTGGCCGTATTCACTGTATCGCCAATCACAGCAAACTCTCGCCGTCGGGATGACCCAATATCCCCTGCGATGACTTCCCCGAAATGAATACCAATGCCGTTAAAGAGGATTTCTTGACCTTGGACTCGCCAGATTTGTTGCAGATGTACCAAGGCTTGGCGCATTTTGAGGGCAGCCCGGACTGCTTTGAGGGCATCTTCTTTTTCACCGTGGGAAATGGGCGACCCAAACTCGGCCATAACTGCATCCCCGATGAATTTATCGAGGGTTCCTCCTTCGGTGAGGATGGCTTCTACCATGGCTTCGAGATAGGTGTTGAGTTGGCTAACCACGGCTTCGGGGTCGTGGTTGAGGGAAAAGGTAGTAAAGCTGCGAATATCAGAGAATAAAATGGCGGCTTTGACTTTGCGACCTTTGAGGAGGGTCTGGAAGTCGTCGCTGCGACGGTTGAGGATTTCGCGGACGATGGGGGCGGCAACGTAGCGTTCTAGGGTATTGTGGAGGCGGCGACGTTGGAGTTGTTCGCGAATTGCCCCCAGGGTGAGATTCGAGATACCGCACAGGGCGATCGCGCCAGCCGGAAGTGCGACGGGTAAGATAAGGTAAGCATAGGTAAAGCTGGCGTAACTAATGCCAATCCAAACAGCACCAAGGGCGATCGCAACCAGAAATTGGCGTGTCGGTTTTTTGAGAAAAACTTGTAAAGTTGCCCCGATTCCTGCCACGAAGATAAATACAAAAATCCCGGCATGAAGGGGATTAGGAAAAGCCAGGGCAATCGAGCGATTTTCAAGTAAAGTCGCGGTCGCATTCGCATGAACTTCTACCCCAGGCATAGCTAAACTAAAGGGGGAATGTTTGAAGTCTTGTAATGAGTCGGCAGTTGCCCCGATTAAAACGATTTTGTCTTTAAAAAAGCCACTATTGCGATGTCTTTCCAAAGCTTGCGGATCGAGAATATGCCAAAAGGAAACCGTCGGAAATGTGCCGGGGTTGCCGTAATAATAAATATAGTTCCCAGTCGGAGTATCATAATCGACTTGGGCAGCATTCAGAGTGGCTTCGGTAAAGGATGGAATTGCAGGTAAATTTAAAGGTTTTAGGACTTTTTGCCTGTAATTTAAGGGCAGGGTAAGAATGGTTTTATCAGGGGCAAGTTCAAAGTTAATCAGTCCTAATTGTTGGGGTTTAGCTTGTAGTTTAGGATGAGGTTTAACCAGTTGATGGTATGAACCTTGTGCTGTTCTTGAAGTTTCGTGAGCCGTTGCTAAAATAATGCGATCGCCATAGCGATTTAAGACTTTTTTAAAGGCTAAATCATCGGCTTCTCCGTAACTACTTAACGATGGAAATAAGATATCAACAGAAACGGATTTTGCCCCAGCATCGAGAATTTTCGCGATCGCGTCAGCGTAAGCTTTTCTTTGCCAGGGAAAATTCTCAATGGTTTGTAATTCCGGGAATTTTTCGGGAGTGCGAGAAGCTAGTTCTCCTTGTTGGAGAGAATCTTGGTCAATGGCAACAATGACAATTTCTTCAGGTGGTGCAACTTGTCCGCGCCACCCAAAGAAACTGACTTGCATTTCTTGTTCGAGATGCTGGCTAAAGGGTAATTCAAAACTGGTCGCGATCGCGGCAGTGCTGGCGAATAAAAAGATGGCAATGCCATTTAATTTTGTCCAGAATTGCTGATTATTACTGCTCATGTTCTGGAAATTAATTCAGTAAATAAAATAAATTATTCTTTATTCATGCTTGCTTCGAGCATTTTTTGATCCATTTCTTGTATTTTTTCGAGGGTTGGTAATGGTTTTTCAAAGTTATTGAGTAAGCTACTTTCATCGCGGCGTTTTTGCCATTCTTCTAGCTTTAAATGACGCACGCGATCGCGAATTTCTTCTACATCGGTTTCGCCGGGTTTAATGCGAACTTCATCCCCAGAAGTTAAAATGATTTCTTCGGTTTGATTCGGTAAAGTTAAAGCAACAGTTCCTTCCCAAGAGAAAAACAAAATCCCATCTTCAGGATTATCCGGATACTCTACATACACCGTTGTACCGCGAATCCCGGCAATGCCACCAGGGGTAACAATTTCAACCGGAACATCTTTTCCTTCTTCGACCCAAGTAATCATTTTGCCGGAATTTAAATGCAATTCATTTCCCGGTTTTAGAGTCAAAACCGCATCACCACCAATGCGAAAAGCTAACCCGTTTTTAAGGTCAATTTCAGCCAAAGCCTCGTCTTCTGTGCGAATCGTTTCGCCGTATTGCAAACCCATTCCTTCGGCTGCGGAAACCTCTTTTTCCTGGTTCAAAGGTTTGACCCAGACGGGTTGTTCTTGAATTTCTGAAATTTCTGCATCTTGAGAGGTTTCAGTCTCAGTCGCAGATTCAGAAACCGCTTCTGTGGTAACTGGGGGTGAAGTCGCTTGGGGTTCATTTTGACCACAAGCCCCCAATAAACCGAAAACAGCTACAGTCAAGACGCTTAAGCGCCCAATACGCCAATATTTAATATTCATAGTAGAAAAAGAACAAACTACAAGATTCGGTTAAACTGCACCCCGAGTCGCCTAACTTACACTATAACGATTACAATCGCTGTGACTGCAATTCCGCATGAGTTTTCTGGCTAAAGTAAAGAATTGAATCGGAAGTCAAGGCAGGCGATGAAACTAGATATTATCAACGACAACTTAACGATTGAGTGGGAATGGTACGAAATGCTTTGGGCTTTTCACTTCGAGAACCCCATGAAAATCCCCCTGAGTGCCATTACCAAAAATTCTGGGTCTAAGGTTCCCCGTCCTGTCTTGCCGAGCTACAAGGTGCGCCTGTCTTGTCGAGCTACAAGGTGCGCCTTTCGGCGGCGCGGGGTCTCGACGCTTATAGGACGGCTTTTTCTTAATTGTGTTATGATTAAAAAACTCAGTTGCGTTTCGTAGAATGCTTAACCTTTCGTATCAGTATAAACTGAAATTAACGCCCCTACAAGCCGTAGCCATTGATGAGTGGCTTTCAGTTTGTCGTTCGGTTTATAACTATGCACTGAGAGAAAGGAAGGATTGGGTCAACTCTCGGAAATGTCTAATAGACCGATGCTCAATTCGGTCAGAGTACATCATTCGATGCGACGCAAAACGCCCAACTTACGCCAGCCAGTGTAAATCCCTGACAGCAGCCAAGCGAACCAACCCAAGCCTAAAACGCCCTCAATCTCAAGTTCTGCAACAAACTCTAAAACAGTTAGAAGCAGCCTTCGTGAATATGTGGGATAGAGGGTTTGGGTTTCCGCGTTTTAAGAAACAGATGCGGTCATTTGTATTCCCACAAGTTAAACCGGATGCGGTTAATGGAAATACGATTGACCTTCCCAAAATTGGGAAAGTTGAGTTTCACAACTCCAGGGATATTCCCAATGGCTTCATCTGCAAACAAATACGAGTTATTAAAAAAGCCAGTGGCTACTATGTCTCGGTTTCAATCCAGTGTGACGTAGACGTTCCTGACGTTATACCTCACGGCTATGCCATTGGGGTTGACTTAGGGCTTAATAGTTTCATAGCCACCAGCGAGAACCAATTTGTCAAAGGACACAAGTTTTTCAAAGAATCTGAAGGCCAGCTTGGATTGCTGCAACGGAGATTGAAAAATAAGACCAAAGGTTCAAGACGTTGGTTAAGAGTAAAGCGCCAAATTGGGCTACTGCACGAAAAAATACACAACTGTCGCAAAGATTTCTTCTTCAAACTGGCTCATCAACTCTGTGATGGAGTAGGGATGATATTCGCAGAAGATTTAAATCTCAAGGCGTTAGGACGGTCAGCTTTAAGGAAAGCTTGCCTTGATGCGGCTTGGGGTTCATTTCTGAATATCCTCAGCCATGTTTGTTGGAAAAGAGGCGTGTATTTTGCCAAGATAGACGCGAATGGGACGAGTCAGATTTGCCCCCATTGTGGAACTAACTGCGGCAAAAAGTCTCTGTCTCAACGAGTTCACTCATGCTCTAATTGCGGCTACACCACTGATAGAGATGTAGCGGCGGCTCAAGTGGTGAAAGAACGAGGATTAAGTGCGGTCGGGCAGACCGTACCAACGCTCGTCGAGGGTAAAGATAAGGGGCTGTGTCCGCCACCTGTGGGCGGACTTTATACGCCCCGTATCGGGGCTGGGGTCTATACTCCAGCGCTTAGTCTCCCTATGACGCGAGAATCCCCGCTCATGACAGGACGGGGAGTTGTCAATACACGCCCCAGGGTAGAGATTTTTGGTATGTCGTGGGCGATCGCAACTACTTAACCCTGACTCTCCAGAATTATGACTACAAGCGCATTATCCTCACCTTCGAGGATCACCTACTTTGGCGCGATCGGCTTCACAGCATCTAAGAGGGACGTTTTTCCGATGATTGACTGGTTTTCTGTTATTGGTTATTTCTGGTCGCACCAGTTATTGGTTATTTGTTCTTCATTAGGAGACAGTGGGCGTGTAGGGGCGGGGTTTCCCCGTCCAAGAGAAGTACAAAATCACCAAAGACAAAGGACAAACGACGAATGACGAAGGACAAAGAACAAACAACAAACTGTTACAGAATTTAAAGTTCTGTTTCTTTTTGCATATCAGAAACAGGGGGCTAAGGTACACTAGCCTGTGAGCCAGCGAATTTAAAACAAAGCAAAATCAAGAGAACACTCACACTTGGAGTTGATATTCAATGTCTCATAGCGTCAAAATTTATGACACCTGTATTGGTTGTACCCAGTGTGTACGCGCCTGCCCTCTGGACGTATTAGAGATGGTACCTTGGGATGGTTGTAAAGCCGGTCAAATTGCCTCCTCGCCGCGTACCGAAGACTGTGTGGGTTGTAAGCGTTGCGAAACCGCTTGCCCCACGGACTTTTTGAGCATTCGCGTGTACTTGGGTGCAGAAACCACCCGCAGCATGGGTTTGGCTTACTAAGAAGTGCTGACTTAAAAAACGCCATTTTTTGTCATTATTCAGCATTTTGCCTTAATATTCCCATTCAAAATCGATTAACCGCGAGAGAGTATTTTATGACTCTCTCTTTTTTTAGGCTTTGTTTGTCGTTGGTTGTTGGTGACAAGTTAAGCCTAGTAGAAATTCTGCGGATTGGAAGCATAGAGCGTGAAGGGATCATGTTACGGTAGGGTAGTAAAAATCCAGAGAACGATAGCCTCGATTGTTGACGATTCATCCCGCCGAGTCTATGCTACAGCGAGCAAGGAAGCGAATATGTGCCGCAATTTTAATGTGTTTCTGAGTCCGGTTAAAATCGAACATCTCTTTTTTAGCAAAAACCCACCCAACGGGAAATTGGTGCTAAGAGACCCGGCAGAACTGCAAGTTATTTTACGCGATCGCCGTCACTATGCAACCGCTTTGGCCGAAGATTGCTCGAAGAAAAGCACAAAGGCGGGCTACGATGCGGCAGGGATGGCGATTGGGACAATTCCCATCGACGGGATTTTTGACCTCCTCAGCCAGCAAAAAGAAGCGAGTAATGGTTTTGAAGCGGGGGAAGTTCAGAAAATTAGTCAGAAGATTTACGATGAAGTCCAGATGCAGATGAAGTTGTCCCGCGATGGCGGCGATTTACTCAAAACCTGGGATAGTTTGGTGGCGCAAACCGGACTGACCAATAACGAGTTTCTCACCAACTGGGAAACCCATGTTCGCCAAGCGTCTCAAGGGGATATGTATTCCCAAAGCAACGCCCATCCCCACTGCGAGGTGTTGACCAGAGAGAAAATCCGCATTTATCACTTCACGCCTGAAGGCATTTTAGCAGTGAGCGATCGCGCCCACAATGGCAAAACCAGTTTATTCTGGGATACCCACAACGGCGATATTAACGATGCGTCTCGCTACAAACGCTTTCTGACTTACGAGGGCTTTCACTTCACCTCGAACTCCGATTCCTGCGTTGAACCCGCCTTAAAACGCTTTCTCTACGAACATCTACAAGCGGATTCTCTACCGGGGGCATTGTATCGCCTCGCTTACATCGACCCGGATTATTTAATCCAAAATACTGCCGTGATTGACAGTAGCGGTCAGGTGGGGGGTTATGACTTGGGCAAAGAATACGCCCATCAAACCCTAACCGCCCAAACTAAAGGGGATACCATCACCTTTTCTCAGTCAGGACAAGAAGTTAAAACCTTCACGCAACAGGGCTTTCTCCGGGATGACGAGAACTCTACAGCCAGCGAGAAGATTCAAGAATTGCTGCATCTAGCAGAAATTATGACTCACGCCAACGCCCAGAAAGTTACGATTGCGGCGGCTTTGGTAGCCCGTATCCTCGAATATTCCAACCCTAAAAACAAGTTTACCTTTCAGTCCTATACTCCCCTGGGGAAACCGCAACCGGGGGCGATTGGGGGTGGAACTTATACCATGGTACGAGGTGGAACCGAACGGGGCGGCGAAGAAGGGGGCGAAATTATTTTCTATATCCCCAAATCCTACGATTTACGCAACTATAACAAAGCTGCCTTTTTATCCGCTTCTGAAGAAAACGCCCTCAAAGAACAGGTGATTCTCCTCGACCCGGCAGCCTTAGCTGAAGGAAAGTTCGACCTCGCCCGGAAAGTTGCCCAAGAAGTGGATTTTCTCACAGATTTAAAGGCCAAAGCCTATATTACCGAAGGGGTTGCGCCAATTTACGATGTACTGCCGGGGGAATTAGTCGAAGTCAACGCCGATGGGCAAGCCCGGTTGTTTAATATTTATCGGGGTGAAGTTATCCCGTTAATTCCCATCGAACATCAAGAGAAAACCCACCATCCCAGTCATTACGTCCGTTACGAACGCCTTGCGCCTCTCAAGGTGTTTCAGATTCGCTATCGGGATAAGAATGATACGCCGATTCCTTGTCCTTACAACAAATACGGCGAGGAAATTATTGTTATTCAGCCCTTGGCGTTACGCAAGAATACCGAGAAACTGTTTGAAACGCGCCCGGATGGTACGGTAACTCTGCGAACCGGGGCAAAGGGCATTGGCTTGATGATGGGGACTGAGGATGAAACCCTACGGCGAGAACGCATTAAGAATTTAACTCAGATTATCACTGGGGCGGCGGGAACGTCTTTCTTGATTAACGCGATCGCGGGGAACTTAGCCCGTAAACTAGGGTTAAATACCCTGCCTGTGATGAACCTGGACGGCTTCACGGGTTCGGATACCTTACCGCCTTCGGTGGGCGCAAACACCCTCTTTATCGCCAACTCCAACTCCGGGGGAACTTCCGACACCATCAAACTGACCCACGAACTCGCCAGCCTGCCTTCGGTTGTCGCCCGTGTCGAAGCCGAAATCCAGCGTCGCGACTCCAAACTGGCTGAGGTGATTGTTGCCCAAGCCCGTCTCGACGAAATTGACCAATTCCTCGAACCGGATACCCAACGGCTGGATTTACCCCTTCATCTCCAAGACTTTATCGCCGAGAAAACCCCCTGGATTTATGTAGTCACCAACATCGAAGCCAGCGCCCTCGGTAACATTGGCCGCGGCCTTGATGCGGCGATTCAACCCGCAGCCGGGGCAGGAATCACCAACCTCCCCGAAGAAGAATGCGTCGGGTCTACCTTTGCAGCGATGGCATCTCTGCAATGGCAACTGGCGTTACATACTTATATTGGCGAAGTGCGCGGCGATATTTCCAGCGAGTACGCTTCGCACATATACGGCGAACTGGCGCAACTCCCGGCAGTCGTCGCCCAAATCGTCAGCGACAAAACCCTGATTGCTGAGATTGAAAATATGGCCGGGGAACTCGTCGGCGGTAACTTTGACTTTGTATATACGGGCTATCTTGACGGCGTACCCGAAGAACAAGCCCACAAAGCCGCCGAGATGATTCAGGAGATGTTCGCGGGGTGGCATTTCTTCCAATTCCAACACGGCAAATATGCCCACATGAAGCGCCGGACTCGTCATACCCTGGGGTCGATTTTGGGTCATAATGTGCCGCCGCCGTCTTGGCCGTTTTTCAATGCCAGGGCGATTAAATCCGCCAGCGAAATCGGCCCCCGCGTGGCGACTTCCTTCTTTATCGCCCACGAAAGCGATAAGGAACGGTTACAGTCTATCCCTGACTATGCGCCGGATTTTGTCTTTACCTATCCGGCTGATAGTATTGCGTTGTATCCTTTCCAGGTTATTATTGTGAGTCATCTTATTTCCTATTTCTGGGGATTGAAAAAGAAAGAAATCTCGCAACAAATTAATGCTTGGAATCAACCATTTATTGATGTTTTGATGCAGGTGGACGCAACCGCGACGGAATTGCCCGACGATTTGCGCCGCCAGACGGAAGACCATGCTAAGGTCGTGTTATCGGAATTTCTGCATCGATGCGAAACCACTCACCAATTTGACCGCATTGAAGGGACTCGCAAAAAAGCGATTATGAATGGTTTATACTTGCTGGCAGGGGAGGTGCAGCAAGATTACACCTACAACGCCGGAGGCTTTCTCCACAGCCCCAAACAAGAGATTAAGCTCAAAGCGACTCGTCAAGGGATGAAAAGGACGGATAACAGCACTTATCTCAGCATCCTCAAGGATATAGCCCTAGAACTGAGCAACAACGAGCAGGCGAAAAAACTGGGCGATCGCTTTTTGGTAGACGAATCGGGTGTTACTATTCTAAATCAAATTAACGTACCGCGTCCGGCAGGGCGATCTCGCACCGTCTACGAATGCGATTATCTCATCGAATACGAAGGGTTAGGTACATTCTACGATGTTGAACCCGTCCATCCTCCCAAAATCGCCAAAGCTAAAAAAGGCTGGTTGTAGTCCTAATTTTAAGAACCCCGGTTTCTTATCCGCTTACACAGTTAAGTTAAAATTTCAAGCTATAGTCATTACAATTAGTTTCCGTACAGTCATCTCCCAATAAAGGTATCGTATTCTCCCTGAACCGCCCTCACCCCAAACCCCTCTCCCACGGGAGAGGGGCTGCTGGTTTTTATTTGGAATTACTATAGAAACTGGGGTTCTGAATCCCCACGAATTAAACGGATTTGATATTAGAATGTAGCCACAGAAACCGGGGTTCTAGCATATTACTTCTTAAATAGGTGAATATCATGAAAACCCTCTCTCTCCCCCAAAGATGGCGTATTACTATCTTTTGGGGGTTTCTCTTTACCTGTAAAACCATCCTGGCTACCCTCGTTATTGCTTTAGAAAACCTGGCAAAATCTCGTTATCGTTTCATTTCCCAAACCATCCAAAATTTAGAAACGCAAGCCCAACAAATAGGAGTTTTCTTAATCAATTGCTATCAAAAATACATTTCTCCTCATAAAGGCTTTGCTTGCGCTCATCGTGTCTTACATGGGGAAAATTCTTGCTCGCAACACGTTAAAAATTTACTCATCGAACAAGATTTACAGTCTGCAATTCAACTATCCCGACAACGGTTTCAAGCCTGTAAAGATGCCCGAATTATTTTACATTCTGAGCAAATTGATAGCGAAGATTTTGAAAAAGAAACCCCTCAAAAAGAACCCGAAAAAAATAAGTTTTGTAATGAAAGTACTTGTAATACTATTACATTGCCGTTTGAATGTGCTGATGTATGTTTCGATATTACTCCCGATTGTAGCGACATAAACTTAGATTGCGCTCCTGATTGTAGCAATCTCAACTTAGACTGTACTCCTGATTGTGGTGATTGTGCAAGTGGTTTAGATTGTACGCCGAGTTGTGATTGTGGTTAGTTTAATTTCAACGCACAACTGAAGTAATAATAACTGTAATTATCGCACTCGCAATCAAAGTAAATGCTAGTTGTACAACCCATTGTGTGGCTTTTTGGTAATCGCTGAATCGTTCGTCAAAGCGTTTCATTTCAGTGGAGATATTGTCAACGCGGGTGGAAAGGTCATGAACTTCGCTTGAGAGGCTTTCTAGCTTCTCAATGACATCGGTTAAATTGGGTTCTCTTTCAGGAGTTGTGGTCATAGGTTGAATAAGAGAATGAGGTTATTCTTTAATAATAACAAATGTAGGCGGCAAGCCGTTCCAGAACCTCGGTTTCTGGGGTAATATTAAAACTTAATCGGGTAAGCGAATTAGAAACCGGGGTTCTTGATAGTCACGATTTAAACAGACTTGATATTACAATCGGCGTTCGTTGTTTAACATCTGGCGATAAGATAACCAACCGCAGGCGATCGCGCCCAAGGCAAAAATAACTAAAAATAAGATATGATCGTCAATATCGGTAAAACTGTCTTGATTGACCCAAACTCCTGCTAAGGCTTCGCTCATGTGAAAAATAGGGTTAAATTGAGCAATGTCTAACAACACTTGCGGGAATAAAGAAGTGGGTAAAAATGCGCCACCGAGGATTAATAAAGGGACACCAAAAGTAGCAACGAGGGCGTTTACATCTTCGGTACGACGAGCGAGTTGGGTTCCTAAAATAAAGCCAACTCCTACATAACTCATAATGCTTAATAAAATAATAATTAATCCTATGAATAAGTTTCCGTCTAATTCTGATCCCCAAAGGACTACCAATAAATACACTAAAATAAGCTGACCAATGCCAATAAAACTGTGAGCGAGAAAGATTCCTAAAAAGTAAGAAAAGCCACTTAATGGCGAAATAAAAAGCCGTTTCAGTGTCTTTTGTTCTCGCTCAGAAACAACAGTAGAAACGCTCCCTCCCAAACAACTAAAAAATAATGCAGCCCCCACTAAAGTTGCGGGTGCGGCGGTTTTCATTGCGTCGGCAATTTCGAGATTAGCACGTTCGGCTAGAATATAACCGTTGAGTAGTAAAATTGAAATGGGAAAGATTGCCCAAAAGATTAAACTGCGACGACGACGGATTAATTCAGTAAGGATTCTTTGGGTAACTGCGAGGGTTTCGTGCCAATATTTCATGGATGATAGGAATTAGGGGACAGTTTAATATTGTACTGGATAAGAAACCTGGCTTTTGCCCTCACCCCAAACCCCTCTCCCAAATAGAGAGAGGGGCTTACAGTTAGTTTTTATTTAATGACTATAGCAATTTCATTTCAGAAGTAAACTTACATTCATATTTGTCTTAATAATATAGAATTGTTCTAATCAAGGCAAAGTCTTGTTTTTTCGTTACCAGGTTGAACCTGGTAACGAGATTAATCTTATAAGGGTGTATGCAATACGCCCCTACAGTATATGGATATGGTAACGGTGCAATGCTTATGCTCAAAACATTGATGTATTCTAATAAATAAAAGGGAATAAACGCTTCGTTTTTTGGCAATAATGAAGATAAATTTGACCGAAATGAGCGATGAGCATTTGTTCTTCGATGTGGATGCGGTGACGAAACCAAAGTGTACAAAGAATCGCGTTTATAACTAAACTCAGCCAAGCTTGGAGTAAAATACAATAGCCACAAAACAGCAAAATATAACTGGTATATACGGGATGTCTGATATATCGATAAATCCCTGTAGTAATCAGTTGATGATCTGGTTTAATCGCGAGACGGTCAAAGAATTTTCCTAGATTTTTGAGGGCAATTTGGCTTAATATAATAGCAGCAATAATCGCGATCGCGCCCAATAAAGAAATAACGCCATCGCGCCCTGGATTAAGCTGAGAAAACTCATAAATTGCTAAACTATGTACTCCGATTAATCCCAATAACATCAATATAGAGAGCCATTGACCGCGAGTATCCCGCAATTGAGCGTCGTTTTCTCTTTTTACTAAGTTACCGTAACGCCAAATTCGCCATACCGTCAGCCCCCCAAAAAAGCTAAAATAACAAGCGATCGCGAAAATAATTTCGGGGCTGCTGAGGACTTGGTAGTAAAAAGCGGGCAAAATAAGAACAAGCGCGATCGCGATCAGAAGCGCAAAGAGTTGTTTTCGGGCTTGCAATGGCATTGTGACGGCACCGATAATGCGGGTAAGCCAATCATAGCAAAACGCGATCGCCAACCACTAACCACACAACAACGATGGGTGCAAATCGAATTCGGATAGCGAAAGATAAAGCCGACTTGGTACAAACCTTAATTGAAGCCAAGGGAACAACTGGCCCTTTTCAAACTTATGCTGACGCGATCGCGTTTGCGGCTGCGGTGGGAAATCATCACCAGAGGCGATCGCCCTTGGGAGCTATTTCCACCAAAGAACCCGCCCCTATCAGTATAGAGGTGTTTCTCGCTCGCGGCTACGATCCTCTGATTAAATTAATCGCGATTTCTGAAATCCCCGACACGAAGATTCTCTCCCCTTTCAACCCCAATGCAGAGGAACAGCGCGTCGCGATTTTCGAGGAATACGCCAATGGGGGCTTAGAATGGCTACGAGAGGAGTTGCGCGGTGCGGTAGACTATACGGAGCGTCTCCTGCTCATCTTAGCCCACGAACGCTTCAAGGATGAACGGATAGACGAGGAGTTCGATTTGAGTCGGTTTTTGTAAGAGTGCGCGATCGCGGGATACGCGATCAGTTTATTCCGTTAAATTATCAAATACCATCCTAAAATCAGTCTAAAAAAGGACTGCAATTAGTAAATTCAGTCTAAAAAAACGCTGCATTTACCTTGACTTAGCTAAAAAATATAGTTTATAGTCAAGGCAGCAGTTCCATACATACTAATTGAGATCAGTACAGGTTTTCAAGTGCCAGTATCTATGTGAGGTATTTTAAAAAATATAGTTATGTTTTCTACAATCAATACGATGTCCAGTACAAACGGACAGCCTTCTAGTGCTAATGTCGTTTCAATGGCGAGTCAACAAGAAGCTCAAAGTCAGGCATACGCCGATGCTGCCACCTCTGGAGCTAGAGTCTTTTTGTGTCATATTTATGAACAAGGTCAGAGAAAACACATGACCTTTTCTTTACCTTTTAATTTACTGCTAGAAATGGCAAAGCTAAATAGTGCTAAACCTAAAGATAATAAGACTAATGCAGAAAGTTTTGTCAATCGTCCTTTAATGCGTCAGCATGTAGATGAAATTGCCAAATATCTTTTAGATACACAGCAGTATATCTTACCACCTTTGATTTTTAATGCTAAAACTGCTATCAAAGTATTCGCGTTTGGTACAGGAGCTGTTCAGTTTGGTTATGCTGTGATTCCTAGCGATTTAGAGCTTTATGTAACTGATGGACAACATCGTCTTAAAGCTATTGAAAAAGCAATTTCTGAAAGACCCTCATTAAAAAATGATAGTGTCACTGTATTAGTTGTACAAGAAGATGACATTGATCAAATTCATCAAGATTTTGCAGATTGTGCCAAAAATAAACCAATACCTCCTGCACTTCTTACTGCCTTTGACGTTAGTAATGCTTTATCTAAATTAACTAGAGATGTATCTAAAAACTTGATTATATTTAATGAAAGAATTGATAAAATTTCACGGACAGTGGGCAAAGATCCAAATTACTTGTTCACTATGAATCAGCTTCGAGTTGGAATGGCTGAATTTCTATTTGGTTCTTCTCGAAAGCAAGTTATTGAATCTCGCTCTAATCAGTCTGAAGCTGACTGTAGCTTGTTGCTAGAAAAAGCACAAACTTTTTACATGGAATTTGCTCAAAACAATGATACTTGGCAACTTTTATTAAAACCGAAATCAGAAACTATAAATCTTGATTTATATAATTTGCGCCAAGAAAGAATTGATTTTAATACTGTAGGATTTCAGATTATTAGCCGTGTTGGTCATCAAATTTTCTTTGGTAATATTTTTAGTGAAGAACAACAGCAAAGACTAATCCGAGCGTTAGCAAGTATAGACTATCGACGTAGCTCTAATTTATGGCAAAATAGCATTGTAATTGACGACGATAAAGGTAATAAGAGAATAGTCGCCCAAGTAGCTGCTATTAAAAGAGGGTTTCACATTGCTCTGTCTGAAGTGGAAAGATTGACAGCAATTAACTTATCTAATAAAGCTTGATCGAATTCATTGATTTGTCTCATCATTTGCGATGGGGTAATTTACCTCATCGCTACTTGTTTTTTGAGTTGAGAAGTTATAAAAGGTTGAATTAGTATGATTAATCAAGCATCTTTACTGTTTCCACAGCGTACAACAGAAGAGTTTGTCGAAGAAGTTAAACAGTTAACTCTAGAAATACAAGAGTTATATTTACAAGATAATGTTCCCTTCGTTATTGGTTGGAGTGGAGGTAAAGATAGTTCTGCTGTACTGCAACTAATCTGGTATGCAATTGCAGAATTACCCGTTACTAAACGAAATAAAAAAATTTATGTAATTACTACTGATACCTTAGTTGAAAATCCTGTTGTATCTGCTTGGGTAAGTAATTCTATAGAGCAAATTAAGCTGGCTGCTAACGATCAGCAAATGCCTATAGAAGCTCACTTATTACGTCCCGAAATTAAAGATACATTTTGGGTTTGTCTAATAGGCAAAGGATATCCTGCACCTAGAAATAGATTTAGATGGTGTACTGAAAGATTAAAAATCAAGCCTTCCAACCAATTTATTCGGAGTATAGCACGTTCTAATGGAGAGGCTATTCTTGTGTTGGGAACTCGTAAAGCAGAAAGTTCTAAACGTGCAGCGACTATAGAAAAATACCATGCAGGACAATTACGAGAGCGCATAAATCCTAATAATTCTAGTCTCCCCAACTCATGGATTTATAGCCCAATTCAAGATTGGCAAAATGATGAAGTTTGGTTGTATCTAATGCAGTGGGAGAATCCCTGGGGAAATAGTAACAAAGATTTAATGAAAATGTATCGTGGTGCTACTGCTGATAATGAATGTCCTTTAGTGGTAGATACTTCGACACCGAGTTGCGGAAGTTCTCGATTTGGTTGTTGGGTTTGCACAATGGTTAGTCAAGATAAATCGATGGAGGCGATGATCCAAAATGACGAAGAAAAAGAATGGATGCAACCCCTTTTAGATATTCGTAATGAACTAGATATTCAAGATGACCATGATAAAAGGGATTTCCGGCGTATTTATGGACGAGTAGAACTTTTTGAACGTAATGTAGACGGCAAACTTACGGTTAAACCCATCCCAGGGCCATATACTAAATATTGGCGGGAACATTGGCTAAGGCGTGTCCTTACGGCGCAAACCCAAGTGCGTCAAACTGCACCGCTAGAAATGCGTGATATTACCTTAATTACGACGGAAGAATTAAGCGAAATTCGCAGGATTTGGCTAGAGGAAAAACACGAATTTGAAGATACTCTGCCTCGGATTTATAAAGAAGTAACCGGGGAAGACTTTGATGACCCGCGGCCTGGGGCTGATGATAGCTTGTTAGGTATGGATGAATGGAGTACCCTAGAAGATATCTGCCAGGATGACACCATGCACTTAGAACTGATGTCAAGGCTGCTGGATACAGAACGGCAGTACTTTACAAAATCGCGACGAAGCGGTATATTTAACGACCTAGAGAAGTGTTTTGAAATTAGTTCCTGGTCGAAAGAGGAAGCGATCGCAAACGCACACCTCAAACGCGGTCTCAAGGAAGCGGCCCAGGAGGGAGATATTGCAGCCATCAAGCAGTTGACCCTCGCAGAAAACCCCCCATCCTCCGATACCAAGCCAACCCAAAAAGCTGAAAAAACAACCGAAACCGCACCGGGTTGGGGAAATCTGAAATTTCCATCCCAAAATACCTAAGTTGGCAGATGTACGCGATCGCCCCACATCTTTAAGATTAGGGTGGGGCTGTATTTTGTTAATTGACAGAATCCGCACTGACTCAACCCAGTTTGTTGTTTTAAAACTTAGTTAATTATGCCCGATCCTGGCTTGCGACGACTCACCCGACAACTTTCGAGTAAACTAGAGAAAGACAGCTTAATTCAAAGTACCGTTCAACAACTCCAAAAATCCCTACAAGTTGACCGGATTGTACTGTACTATTTTTATCGACAATGGGAAGGCCAAGTTACTTTTGAATCTTTGAGTAATACAGACTTTTCTATTTTTGGTAGTAGCGGCCCCGATGAATGTTTTAATCAAGAATATGCTCAGTTATATTTAGAAGGCCGTGTCCGCACAATTCCTGATATTGAAACTGAACCTATCGCAGAATGTCATCGGGACTTTTTGCGCGAGTTACAGGTTCGTGCTAACTTAGTTGTTCCGGTATTAGCTCATAGAAGCCTCTGGGGTCTTCTGATTGCTCACAGTTGCACTACCCCTCGAACTTGGTCACCCACGGATATCGAAACCATGCAAAAAGGGGCAAATCTACTCGCAACTTCTCCAGTTATTATGGAAAATTCTTAATTGAAAACGAGCGATTGATTGTGTTAAGAAAACACAGAATTTTAACCAAATAATGACTATTTATCTTAGAAAATGATATATTGAAAATCTAAGATTAATTGTTTAATATTCATGATTTTCCGCGAGTTGGTTCTACAAAACTTTGGCCCCTACTTAGGCCGTCAAGTTGTCAATCTATCCCCCGAAACTAAAGGAGAAATGCGCCCGATTGTGCTTTTGGGGGGGATGAATGGGGGGGGTAAAACAACCATGATGGATGCGATTCGCTTGGCGTTTTACGGACAACGAGCGCAATGTTCGACGCGAGGAAATTTGAGTTATAGCGACTTTCTCAACCAATGCGTGAATCGGACTGTAAAAGGGGTTGAAGAAACGGCGGTTGAGTTGGCTTTTGAACACGTTTATGAGAATAAAAATGTGGTATATCGCATTCGTCGCAGTTGGCTCAAAAGTGACAAGAATACTAAGGATAAATTAGAAGTTTCGATTGATACTTGGCTGAATAGTGCATTGACTAAAACCTGGGATGAGTATATCGAAGATATTTTACCTTTAGGTATTTCTAACTTGTTTTTATTTGATGGGGAACAGGTCAAAGAATTAGCCGAATTAGAATCTCCCCCCTCGCAAGTTGTGACCGCAATCCAATCTTTACTGGGATTAGAATTAGCCGAACGTTTGGCTGATGATTTAGACATTTTAGTGAATCGCAAACGCAAGGCTTTAGCGAGTACAGAAGACTTAGCGACATTAGAAGAAATCGAGCAGAAATTAGAAGCGAAAAAGATAGAATATGAAGCCGCCAAAGAAAGCATAAAACCGCTACAAAGTCAACTCAAACAAGCTCAAAAAGACTTCAATCAAGCCCAAGACCGCTTTGTTACAGAAGGGGGAAAAATTGCCGCCGAGCGATCGCGTCTTGAAACCAAAGTCCAAGAAATCAATACAAAAATCGATGATTGTCGCGAGCAAATGCGCGAAATTGCTGCCGGAATCTTACCCTTAACCCTGATTACTTCCCTCCTAGCACAAGTCCAAATTCAAGCAGAAAACGAGCAGGAAAGAGCGACCGCGATCGCATCGAGAGAAGTTATCGAAAAGCGCGATCGCCGCCTCCTAGAATACCTCGAAACCATTTCCATTACAACTGCCAAAATCAATAAAATCAAAGCCTTTTTAGAAGCCGAAAAAAGCGCGATCGCGGCCAACCTCGACCCCAACGCCAAACCTTGGTTACAAGCCGATCCAGAAGCCATTGAAACCTTAACTTATTTGCGCGATCGCGACCTCCCCCATCAACTGAATCAACTGCAAGACCTCCAACAGCAAATCACCGCCTTAGAAGAAGAAATGAGCGCCACAGAAAGACAACTACAAAGTGCCGCTTCCCCCGAAGAATATCAAAAACTCGAAAAAGCCGTCAAAGTCGCTCAAAATCGCCGTAACGACGCGCAAATTGCCCTAGAAAAAAGCCAACAAAACATCGAAAAACTCGGCGTAATTGTCGAACAAACCAAAAAAGAACTCAAACAATTTAGCGAACAAAACATCGACCGTAAAAGCGACGAACACGTTATTAAATCCGCCGCCAAAGTCCAAGAAACCCTCAAACTCTTTCGCGAAAAACTCACCCTTAAAAAGCTCAATAAACTCGAAGTCGAAGTAACAGAATGCTTCCGCTATTTACTGCATAAATCCGACTTAGTACATCGTGTCGCCATTGACGCAGAAACCTTTAGACTGTCCCTGTATGACCCCCAAGGTCAACGAGTCCCCAAACACCGCCTGTCTGCCGGGGAAAAACAACTCCTCGCGATCGCGTTTTTGTGGGGACTGGCTCGCGTTTCCGGTCGTCACCTCCCCGTTGCCATAGATACCCCCCTCGGTCGCCTGGATTCTTCTCACAGAAATAACCTCGTCGAGCGTTATTTCCCCGCCGCTTCGATGCAAGTCATCCTCCTTTCTACCGATACCGAGATTGGTGAAACCGAATATCAGCAACTCAAAGACCTCGACGCGATCGCGCGATCGTACCTCCTCGCCTACGATCCTACCTCTCGTCAAACCACCGTCGAAGATGGCTACTTTTGGGATCGGGTTCTCGCGGCAAAATCGAGTTAATAGCATTTAAGGGTCGCAATGCCGATTTAAGTTTCTGGAGAGATATGCCCTCACCCCAAACCCCTCTCCCACGGGAGAGGGGCTTACTACCTGGGGGATTGATGCCATATCTTAACTATTGTGAAACAGGGTTATTTAACAAAAATGTGCCAACTTTAACTCTTCACAAATAACCAACAACCAACAACCAACAACCAACAACCAACAACTAAACTAACTCAATCTCAACCGCACAAGCCTTCAATTCCGGTTGGTGGGAATCCGGGCAAGATTCGGGATGGGTGAGATTATTCGCTTCTGCCGCTTCAGCCCAAAGAGACCCCCAGTGCATCGGTACAAAAACCGTCCGGGGGGCGATCGCGGTGGTAATCTTAACCTGTAAGCGACAAAACCCCCGACGCGATCGCACTTCCACCCAATCCCCATCCGCAATTCCGCGTTTCTCTGCATCGCGGGGATGTACTTCTAAAAACGGGTCGGGGTGCAACTTATTAATCTTGCTAATTCGTCCCGTGCGCGTTTGCGTGTGCCAGTGACCGTATAAGCGCCCTGTGGTCAACACAAGCGGATATTTTGCGTCCGGGGGTTCAGCCAGGCCGCGACTGTGTACGGCGGCAAAACGAGCGCGTTGGTCGGGGGTTGCAAAACGCAAATCCGTATAAAGCCGTTTCGAGGCGGTTTTCGTGGGTGTACTGCCTTCGGGATAAGGCCATTGTTGCGGCCCGCATTCATACAGCACTTGATGACTCAAGCCACTCATATCGCAAAGTCGCCCCTTGGTAACTTGGACAAACTCGCGAAACACATCCGCCGGAGATTCAAAAGCAAACTGCTCGGTAAAACCCAAACGGCGACCCACCTGGGTAAAAATCCACCAATCATCCTTGGCTTCTCCTGGGGGATGATGAAAAGCGGGGCAATAAGTCACCATTCGCTCAGAATTGGTCATAACCCCCGTTTTCTCGCTCCACTGCCGCGCCGGAAGCAATAAATGGGCATAAGCCGCCGTTTCCGTGGGATAATAAGCCTCTTGATACACCGTAAAGGGCGATCGCAACAAAGCCTTTTTCGCTCGTTCTAAATCCGGTAAACTCACCGCCGGATTCGTCGCCGCAATCCACAACATTTGCACCTCTCCGGTTTCCAGTCCCGTTATCATTTCCCAAGTGGTGCGCCCTCGTTGGGGGGCAATTTGACCCGGAGGTAAGCCCCAAAACTGCTCAACCTCTGCGCGATCGCGAGCCTCGGTTACAGAGCGATAACCTGTTAGTAGGTGAGACAATCCCCCCGCTTCTCGGCCTCCCATCGCATTCGGTTGTCCCGTGAGGGAAAACGGCCCCGCACCGGGTTTGCCCACTTGACCCGTCAGCAGGTGTAAATTAATCAAACTGCGGACTTTTGCCGTCCCTTCCGAAGATTGATTCAACCCCATCGACCATAACGACAAAATTCGCTTTGATTTCGCCCAAAATTCCGCCGCTTGCTCTAAATCCCCCATGGAAATACCGCAACGCTCGCTGGTGACTTCCGGGGGATAACAATTCACCACTTCCACAAAATCCTGAAAGTGATGGGTGCAATCCTCAATAAAATCCTCATCAATGACTCCCCAATGCAACAATAAATAAGCAATCCCATTGAGTAAATCAATATCCGTTCCCGGTTTAATCGCCAAATGTAAATCCGCCGCTTCAGCCGTCGGAGTGCGCCGAGGATCGACGACAATCATCTTCACATCTTCATTTTGCTTGTGATGTTTGCGAAGCCGATTAAAAACAATCGGGTGACATTCGGCGGTATTCGTCCCAATCAGAAAAGCGCAATCGGTTAACTCCAGGTCATCGTAACAACAAGGGGGGCCATCCGAGCCAAAACTCTGCTTATACCCCGACACCGCCGAAGACATACATAAACGAGAATTAGCATCAAAGTTATTCGTTCCCAAACAGCCTTTAACTAACTTTTGCGCCGTATAGTAATCCTCCGTGAGAAACTGCCCCGAACCATAAACACAAAGCTTGTCAATCTCTTGCTGCTTTTGTAAGCCTTTAATGCGGGAGGCGATCGCGTCTAAAGCCTCATCCCAACTAATGCGGCGAAACTCATCATTCAGAGAATCGCGTATCATCGGATACAGCAAGCGATCGCGCTCAATCGATTCAATAATCGTCGCCCCCTTCACACAAACCATTCCCTGACTCGAAGGATGAGCGCGATCGCCCCTCACCTTCCAATCCGTTACAGATGCACCCGGATTGCTAACATTTTTGGGAGGTACAACCTCTAAACCGCACCCCACCCCACAGTAAGGGCATAAAGTTTTGACATTTTCAACCATAATGACTAAATATTTTTCCGACTAATTGACTGGTTATTTGTTATTTGTTATTTGTTGTTTGCTTTTGCAGATTGAATAATTTAAAACAGTGTTTGAAAAACTTATTTTTAAACCAAAATTCAGCAATATTTAGGCTCATTTAGTCGCGTATAAGCAAGTTCCTAATCAGCGACAATGCCTTGTACTTTCCTTCAGAAATTTACAAGCTAATGAACGTCAGTTCGGAATAAGCTAAAAACCTTATTATCTCCTTGGCTAAAATCCAGATTATTTTGTCAAAAAGTCATGGAGCGCCTACTCCGATCATCTGCCAGAAGCAAGACTGTTAGTTCCTCACCGTTAATCCCCATGCGCCCTTACGCAGGGGGTCTGGGGGCAACGTCTTGCCCCCAGTGGCAGTGCGACCCCGCGCCGCCGTAAGACGAGCGACCCCGCGCCGCCGTAAGACGAGCGACCCCGCGCCGCCGTAAGGCGCAAGGGAACGCGCGAGTAGCATCTTGTAGCGCACTGTTGGGGTGTGGGGGGCTAGTCCCCCACAAAACCTTCAGCTACAAACAAGTTAATTATCAACAACAATCCCCAACTTTCTAACCGCAAACTAGGGCTAAATTAACATCACCCAAATTGCTAATATAAGGCGATCGAACTCATCCAGAATCGCACATTGAACCCTTGTTTTATACTTGAGTTCTGGGGCTTACATCGCCACTCCCCCTTGGACGGGGAAACCCCGCCCCTACACGCCCACTACTCCTCGTGAGCAAAACGACGGAACAAGAAATCCAACGCCTCATTACGAAGCTCATAATAACGAGGGTCTTCCGCAATCACGCGGCGATCGCGCGGACGGGGGAAAGGAATATCCAACACCTCCCCAATCGTCGCTGACGGGCCATTGGTCATCATCACCAAGCGATCGCTCAAAAACAAAGCCTCATCAATATCATGGGTAATCATAAACACCGTGATTTTGTGAGCTTGCCAAATTTTGAGCAACTCCTCCTGTAACTCCTCGCGGGTAATCGGGTCAAGTGCGCCAAAAGGTTCATCGAGAATCAACGCCTCCGGACGAGTCGCCAAAGCCCGCGCGATCGCCACCCGTTGCTTCATCCCCCCGGAAATTTGGGGTGGTTTCTTCTGGGCCGCTTCAGTCAAACCCACCAACTCCAAATGTTCTTCGGTAATTTCCTTTTTATCTTGGGGGGTTTTGTGGGCAAACACCTCATCCACTCCTAGATAAACATTCTCATACACCGTCAGCCAGGGTAACAAAGAATAATTCTGGAAAACCACCATACGGTCGGGGCCAGGCTTAGTAATGCGCTGATTTTTCAGCCTTACCTCTCCCATCGTGGGCTTATTCAACCCGGAAACCATGTTTAACAGCGTCGATTTGCCGCAACCGGAGTGACCGATCAAACAAACAAATTCCCCTTCAGAAATCGTTAAATTGACATTTTCGAGAACCGTGTAATCCCCTTTGGGGGTGGGATACACCTTAGAAACATTATCAATCGCCAAAAAAGCGTCGGTTTGGGTCGAGTTGGATTGTAGGAGTTCTGGATTCAAAGCTTGCATGATTGGTGTTAGAAGTGGGCGTAATTAGACGATAGCAAAGGTGTAAGACGAAATAAACGGGGGTCAAGCTGGACTCACCGCATCGATTTCAACTTCTTCAACGATAATTTCCCGTTTAATCGCTAAATCGTGCAGATATTGAATCGGATCGTCAGGATTAAAAACCGTACCATCGGCCAATTGAATCGGACGGCGACCCGGTTCAAGACCCGGTAAATCGAGGTTACGGGCGGCTTCAGAATAAACATCAACGCGACGGACGCGATCGATAATCGATACCCAGTTGCGCGGGAAGACCGTAATTCCCCAACGGGCTAATTGAGCAATCATCCACAACGCCTCAACCCGACTCGGACAGTTCGTTTGCGAAACAAAGAACTTATTATAATTGGGCATCATTTCCGGTTCCCCCATACCGCGATCGTAAGGGTCGATAAAACCAGGGCGGGTATAAGCGGGGTCAGACCCGACATACTGCGGACGACAGATAATGTCTAACACTTCTTCCCGGTTGCGGAGGTCGTCGCAAAATTCGCAAGCTTCGAGGAGGGCGGTAACGAGGGCTAGGTGGGTTTGGGGGTATTTTTCCGCCCAATCTTCGCGGACTGCCAGCACTTTTTCGGGGTGATTGGGATAGATATCGCGATCGCAAGCCACGACAAAACCCGTTTTTTCATACACAGCGCGAGAGTTCCAAGGTTCCCCCACGCAGTAACCGTCAATGTTTCCCGCTTTGAGATTCGCTACCATTTGCGGCGGCGGAATCACCACCAAATTCACATCCCGATCCGGGTCAATCCCCCCAGACGCTAACCAATAACGCAACATCAGGTTGTGCATAGATGAAGGATGTACCATGCCCAAAGTATGCACCGTGTCCGGGGTGCGGTCGATGGCCGCTTTGAAATCCGCTAGGCTTCGCACCCCTTCGTCATAGAACTGGCGCGACAGGGTAATGGCGTTCCCATTGCGGGATAAAGTTAACGCTGTAACCACTGGCAGGGGCGCTTTGCCGCCGATTCCCAGGGTCATGGCTAACGGCATCCCCGCCACCGCTTGCACCGCATCCAGGCGATTCTCGGTCAAGCCCTGGGCGATCGCCTTCCAACTTGGTTCGCGGTTTAAATTCACCTGAGTTAAGCCGTGTTTGGCGAAAATGCCCTTTTCTTGAGCAACGGCTAACGGCGCACAATCGGTTAGGGGGATAAAACCAATATCCAGATTCACCTTCTCTAAACCATTAGCAGAAACCACTTGCGGGGCTTTGGCCGCTTTGCGCTTCTTGGCTTTCTTCTGCTGTTCGAGGAAGTAAACAATTTCACCCCGCAGAGCATAATAGCGGGGATGATTCACCACGTCCATGCGACTGCGAGGCCGAGGAAACGGCACTTCTAGGATTTGCCCTACATGGGCCGCCGGGCCATTGGTTAACATCACAATGCGGTCAGAGAGTAACAACGCCTCGTCTGCATCGTGAGTTACCATCACGCAAGTCACTTTATACTCTTGACAAATTTGCATCAGTTGTTCTTGCAAACCGCCGCGAGTCAAAGCATCCAGCGCCCCAAACGGCTCGTCAAGCAGTAACAACTTTGGACGTAATGCTAAAGCCCTCGCGATCGCGACCCGTTGCTTCATCCCCCCAGAAAGCTCATCAGGCTTCTTATCCGCCGCCGGTTGCAGTCGCACCATCCTAATATGATCGTCAATAATTTGGCGACGTTCGGCAGGCGGGAGATTTTGCATCACCTCATCCACCCCCAGGGCAACATTTTCCCGTACCGTAAGCCAGGGGAGTAGAGAATAGTTTTGAAACACCACCATGCGGTCGGGCCCCGGTTTGCGGACTTCCCGGCCTTCGAGGACAATACCGCCATTCGTCGGTCGATCCAACCCGGCCACGATATTCAACAACGTAGACTTACCACAACCAGAGTGACCCAGAAGGGTAATAAATTCTCCGGCTTTAATGTCAACATTAATATTTTTCAGGGCGACATACTCACCGCCTCCGGGTAACGGGAAAACCCGGTCAACACTATCAATTTCGAGAAAAGGATTCATAATAATCAATGTACAATTTACAATGTGCAATTTACAATTTACAACGGTAGAAATAATAACTAACAACTAATAACTAATAACCAATAACCAATAACCAACGACCAATGACCAACAACCAATAACCAATAACCAATAACCAACAACCAATAACCAATGACCAACAAACAAATTAACTCAGAGAATAAGTGCGGCGGCGATTGGCGACAATATCAAAGCCGTTGAGATAAGCGACAGGATCGCCAGGGTCAAATTCACGACCGTCGATAAATACATCGGCGGGTTCGATTTTCATCGAGTCAGAGGGTAACTCAATCTCCATCGCTTTCGCTACATCTTCGTAGATTTCCGTCGGGTAAATCCGTTGGATGATTTCATCGGCATCGGCGGGATATTCTTTGATGTCGGGGAGTTGATCCCAGCGAATCATCTGAGTCATCAGCCAAACCCCATGAGAGGTGTAAGGATAGTTGGCATTTTCGGGGCGTTCCATGTAATCGGTTTCAATGAAGTTAAAGAGGTTGAAGTCGGGAATCGGCTCAACCCGGTCTTCTTCGTCAAAACCGCCGTAATCGTAAGTTCCGGTCATAGACGCTTTGGAATATTCAACATTGGCGTTGACATAGGGACGACGAGAGATGATTTCGACGACTTCGAGGCGATTTTCGGGAACGTCGCAATACTGGCAAGCCTCGATGGTGGCGGCAACTAAGGCGCGGGCGGTGTTGGGGTTGTTGTCGATCCATTCTTGCATCGTACCGAGGACTTTTTCAGGATGACCTTTCCACACATCCCGGTCTACGGTAGCGGTAAAGCCGACGTTATCGAATACAGCCCGTTGGTTCCAGGGTTCTCCGACACAGTAACCGTCCATGGTTCCAGCTTTCATGTTTTCTACCATTTGCGGCGGCGG
This sequence comes from filamentous cyanobacterium ESFC-1, assembly GCA_000380225.1. GTDB lineage: Bacteria > Cyanobacteriota > Cyanobacteriia > Cyanobacteriales > Spirulinaceae > Jaaginema. Next base: position 3,718,638 of record KB904821.1, on the reverse strand, counting down.
AATGACGATGAGCTTCACATCGTTGTCCGGGTCGATGTCCATGGCACTCATCCAATAACGGGTGTTGTAGTTGTGCATGGAGGAGGGGAACACCATGGCAAAGGTCGGCGGTTCGCTGAAGCCTTTGATGTATTTGCTGTATTCGGCTCCAAATTCGGCAAAGCTGCCATATTCAATCATGGGGCGGATGCCTGCTTCCCAAGCGTTGCGCGAAAGGGTCATGGCGTTACCGTTGCGGTCAAGCATCATCAGCGATCGCATCGGGGCTTGGTCCGGGCCGAGTTCGGTCAGCATGGGCATTCCGCAAAGGGCGTGGGAGGCATCAAGACGACCTTGCAGCAAGCCATCCCGCACCGTGGCCCAACTGGCTTCTTTACTAATGGTGACGTTGAGGCCGTATTTTTCGTAGAAGCCTTTTTCTTTACCAATAACCAGAGGGGCGCAATCCGTGAGGGGAATAATGCCGAGGGTGAGGTCGGTTTTTTCGAGGGGGCCGAAGTCTACCGCTTCACCCATGTCTATTGCGGCAGAGTCTATTTCGGCTTGGTCTTGAGAGTTATTACCATTACAAGCGGCAAAGGTGAAACCCGCAGCAGCAAGGCTAGAGTATTTGATAAATTGGCGACGATCCATAATTGATTGAGGAAGGATTAAAGAATGAATTGGAGCTTTATGTAGGGTGGTTAGGCGGCTAAAACTCAAGCTATGACTGCAACCAACGCTATCCGCCGTAACCCACCATTTAAAGTGTGTCGCGCCAGTACAGTGACGCAGTTAGTTGTTTTTGCCAAAGGCAAGGTGTTCGATAACGGCGACGAATTGGTCGAGGAGTAAACCGACAATCCCAATGACGAACAGGGATAAAATGACTAAGCTAATTTCGCCGGTGTTGTAGGTATCCCAGACAAAGAAGCCGATCCCGGTTCCCCCGGTAAGCATTTCGGCAGCCACAATCACCAACCAAGCAATCCCCAAGCTTAAGCGCATCCCGGCGAAGACATAAGGCAGAGTCGAGGGAATCATGATTTTGGTCACGACTTTCGAGCGAGACAGATTCAACACTTTCGAGACGTTCCAGTAATCTTGGGGAATGCTTTTCACGCCCAAAGCGGTGTTAATCAAGGTCGGCCACAAAGAGGTCACGACAATCACGAAAATGGCCGGGGTGTTTTGGGCGACCATTCTCGGCGCATCGGTCAACAAAGCCGTTGAGACGACAATCCCCACCGGAAGCCAAGCCAAAGGCGAAATCGGTTTGCCGATTTGCACTAAGGGCATGAGCATTTTTTGGGCTTTTTCAGACGTACCGATCAGGAAGCCCAAGGGAACGGCGATAATTACCGCGATCGCGAATCCTACTGCTACTCGCAACAAGCTATACAAGGTTAAGAAGAAGATGCCTTCGTCTCCTTGGGTCGTCGAGAAGAAGTTTTGCAGATAAGGCACACTGTCTTGAAAGGTTTGAATCGGACTCGGCAGTTGGCTAATACCGCCTTCGGTCATTTTGGCGATAATACTCCATACGATAATCAAAGCGAAAAGACCTAAAGCGGGCAGGATGATGTTTTCACCGTTGCGTCCGACGATCTTCTGAATGTCGATCTTGGGTTTGGCAGGGGATTGTTGGCTGGCGAGGCTCATAATTGAAAGGAGAGAGGATAGGTTTGTAACAAGATAGAAGGTATTAGGCTTTGGGCTGTGCGCCAAATTCTTCCATTAGGATATCTTTGAGTACCCCAGGCAGTTCGTCACAAGGTATACCTTTGCGGACGCGATCGCCCAGTTGAGCATCTTTACCGACTTTACCGCCCATATACAAGTCCACGGCTTCGACGGTTTTGCCGTCTTTGCGGGCTTTGGTTCCCATCAAGCCGATATCGGCAACTTGGGGCTGGCCGCAGGAGTTGGGGCAGCCTGTCCAGTGAATGCGGACTCGTTCGGGTAAATCCAACTCGGCATCAAGGTCTTGAGCCATTTTGAAGCCTTGTTGTTTGGTTTCGATGAGGGCAAAGTTGCAGTAACGAGACCCGGTACAGGAAACGAGCGATCGCGTCAGGGAAGACGGGTCAATGCTAAACTGCTCTAATAAAGGCTCGCTCAAAAAGGCTTCGAGTTTATCATCGGCAATGCCAGGAATAATGGCGTTTTGCTCGACGGTCACGCGGATTTCACCACTACCGTACACTTCCGCCAGACGAGCCAGTTCAAACATGGTATCCGCCATAAAGCGACCCACGGGAACGTGCAGCCCAACGTAGTTGTAGCCCGGTTGCACTTGTTGGTGAACGCCGATGTGATCCCGCTTGTCCCAGTTGATTTCGTCTTCGGGGGCTGCGGTTGCGAGGGGTTTGCCATAAACTTTTTCCACTTCGCTGCGGAAGGTTTCAACTCCCCACTCCTCAATCAGCCACATCAGGCGGGATTTTTGACGATTGGCTCGCAGGCCGCGATCGCGATACACTTCTAAAATGGCACGACACAAACCGACCACATCTTCGCTCTGGGGTTCAACCCAAGCATCGAGGGGAATGGCAGATTCGCAGCGTTTGGCAGAGAAAAAGCCGCCAACTAAGACATTAAAGCCCAGTTTTTCGTCTTTGTACGCCGGAACAAGGGCAATATCATTAATTTCAGCGTGAACCGCGTTATCGCGACCGCCTTCGATGGCGATGTTGAACTTCCGGGGCAGATTGGTAAACTCCCGATTACCCTCCCCGGAGTTGGTAATCATATCCTGTACATCTTTAACCAGTTGACGAGTATCGATTAACTCATCCCCGTTAATTCCGGCTACGGGAGAACCCGTGATATTCCGCACGTTATCCATCCCCGATTGCATAGAGGTCAACCCTACGGCTTTGAGTTGTGCGAAGATATCCGGCACATCTTCTAAGCGAATGCCCCGCAGTTGGATATTTTGGCGGGTGGTGATGTCTGCACTGCCATCGTCGCCGTAACGTTGCACGATTTCAGCTAAAGTCTGCATTTGGGCTGCCGTTAAAATCCCATTGGGAACCCGCAGACGCAACATAAACTTACCGGGGGTGACGGGACGATAAAAAACCCCCAGCCATTTGAGGCGTTGTTCGAGGTCGGTTTTATCTACGGCTTCCCAGCCAATTTCAGCAAAATGTTTGAGTTCATCTTTGACCGCGAGGCCGTCTTTTTCGGCTTTGAACTTTTCAAACTTATTGAGATTACTTTGGGGCTTAGTGGAGCTAGTCATGAAGTCTATTCTCTAAGGATGCTCGCCAAAAATTCAAACTGGAGCGTCATGTCCGAGGTTTGATTTTTCGATTTGCGCTCATGTTAGCCACGCTGAATAAAGAGATTTGTGACTTCTGCTACAAAATGTTTTGCTTTATGAGGTTATCGCAAAATTTTGATGTATTTCTTGCATAACTATCGCGATCGGGTTTTTCTTGATTGAGCGATCGCATTCAGACTCTAACCCCGATTTCTTGACTCCCTAGTAAACCTAGTAAACATTGATGCAAGCTGCAAGGGCTGCATTTATAGCAACCGCCAAATCGGTCAGGACAACATATCCATCCTTAGAAAATAAGTCCCTCTCGGTGGGGGAGAGGGGTTGGGGTGAGGGCAAATCTCAAATAAAACGTCCTAACTATTTTGCTTGCTGCTATAGCTTTCGTTGCCTAGCGTACAGAATTGCCAAGATTATCCTCCTAGAGTAAGAAATCATGGTATATTTTTAAAATAAAATCCCAAAAATTAAAATTTTGTTAAAGCTTTATTGACCATAACAAGCCGCTAAAACTATGCTATTAGCTGCCAACAATTTGACCCATTTAATTTCAGAACTCAGCCAATATAGTCAAAAACAATTTACGGGTCGCATTGATATTGAAAACACAATCGGGCGAAATTGGAGTCTTTATTTAAATTTAGGCTTTTTGGTATGGGCCCGAGGTGGCGAACATCCAAGTCGGCGTTGGCGGCGGCAATTGTTTTTATGTAAACATCCGGCGCGATCGCAAAGAATTGTTGTTCGGGCTAAAGATAAATTTGAATGTTGGGATTATCATATTCTTACCTTATTGGCACAGCGCCAAGCCATCTCAGAATCCCAGGTAACAACTATTATTAATGGTATTGTTCAGGAAGTTTTATTTGATATTTTTCTGACCGTTACTCAAAATATACGAATTTCGATTCAACCCCGTTTAGGAGTACGCCCTTCTAATAGCAACACGGGAATTTTACGACGCAGCCTGACCCTAGAAATGCAACCCAATCTTAAAAAAGTTGCATCTCAAATCAAAGCATACCAGCAATATAAAATTCTGAATTATTTACCCGATTCAGCCCCTAGAATTTTACAAATTCAACGCCTTCGGCAAGAAGTAAACCCAGCTACTTATCAAAAACTAACCAAACTTTTAACCGGGGAAAAATCAATTCGAGATTTGGCCGTTTTAACGCAACAAAGCTCAGTCAATCTCACGCGATCGCTTGCTCCTTTTATGGGTAAACACTTAGTCGGTTTAGTTGAAATTTCCGATTTGTCAATCCCTTACACCATCTGTCCTCAGTCGCCACCTTCTTCTGCAAAAAATCCGGCAAAATCCTGTCGAGGATTCGCAATTTGTATCGAAGATAATCCCCGCGATGCCAGCGAAATTGAAAACGTATTAGAACAAGCAAATTATCAATGTCAGACGATCCAAGATGTGGTTCAAGCCTTACCCACTTTATTACAAAGCCAACCTGATATTATCTTTCTCGATTTGGTCATGCCCATTGTCAATGGTTATGAATTGTGTGGTCAAATTCGCCGTATTCAAAAATTCCAAAATACGCCCATTGTGATTGTAACCGGGCGCGATACCTTAGTTGACCGGATGCGGGCCAAAGTGGTGGGGGCGACCGATTTTTTAAGTAAGCCCATCGAAGCGCCAAAACTCTTATCCGTTCTCGACAAATATTGTCACCAAAAGCGACAGGAAGCCCACCGATCGCAAGGATGATAACGCTTTTATTTCAAGTAATGGCTCAGGGATTAAGACCAAACCAGAGAAGATCAATCAAGGATTATTTTTGGGTAAGAGAGAAAAACTGTGATGTTTTAAATATCCGGTTTTCTCGGAATCAAGATTAATCAATTTTCAGACTGTTTTCTGTTAATTTTGCCTGAATGATGGTAATGCCGTCGCAACCCGCCAATTAGCAGCAGGAGGTTGAGAAGCGGTCGTTATCTTGACTGAGCGATCGCGTTCAACCTGGCAAGGTTACAGTAACTTCACAAATCGTCTCTATCTCAAGATAGTAGACTAGAGGGGCCAACAAGAATTATAATAAATATAATCTTAACTTTACTAAAACCTTTTGTTAAAACTTTATCACAACTTTATATAATAGGCAAATTAATGACCACAACGATGAAATTAGCGAGAAATGATTTAACTAATCTAGTTTCAGAATTAAACTGTTACAGTAAACAACAATTTACAGGAAGAATTGACATCGAGGCGGTGACCGGACAAAACTGGAGTCTTTATTTACATTTAGGCTTTTTAGTTTGGGCCAGAGGTAGCGCACATCCGAGTCGGCGTTGGCGACGGCAATTATTTTTATGTAAACATCCGGCGCGATCGCAAAAAATTACGGTGCGAGCCAAAGACGATTTTGAATGTTGGGATTATCATAGTTTAACTTTATTAGCCCAACGTAAAACCATTTCTGATGCCCAAGTTATGACTATTATTAACGGCATCGTCCACGAAGTTTTATTTGATATCTTTTTAGCCGTTGCGAGAAGTACAAAAATCTCAATTCAACCCCGTTTAGGGGTGCGTCCTTCCCATAGCAAAACGGGGATTTTGCGGCGGAACTTAACTTTGGAAATGCAGCCTAATTTTAAAAAAGTGGCAGCTCAAATCAAGAAATGCCAACAATATGAAATCCTCTCTTATTTACCCGATTTAGCCCCTAAAATTTTACAACCCCAACGGCTTGAACGGGAAGTCAATCCAGCTACTTATCAAAAACTAACCAAACTTTTAACCGGACAAAAATCGATTCGAGATTTAGCGGCTGTCACTCAACAAAGTTCGATCAATCTCACGCGATCGCTCGCTCCTTTTATTCGCAATCACCTCGTCGGTTTAGTCGAAGTTCCCGATCTGCCAATCCCTTATAGCGTCCGGTCTCAGTCGCCACCTCCTTCCCCAAAACCCCTGACTGAAACTCAACAAAAATTTGCAATTTGTATCGAAGATAATCCCCGCGATGCCAGCGAAATTGAAAACGTCTTAGAACAAGCAAATTATCAATGCCAGACCATCCAAGACGTTGTTCAAGCCTTACCCACTTTATTACAAAGCCAACCTGATATTATCTTCCTCGATTTGGTTATGCCGATTGTCAATGGTTATGAATTGTGCGGTCAAATTCGTCGTATTCAAAAATTCCAAGACACGCCCATTGTGATTGTAACCGGGCGCGACTCCTTAGTTGACCGGATGCGGGCTAAAGTGGTGGGGGCGACCGATTTTTTAAGTAAGCCCATCGAAGCGGCCAAACTGCTGCCTATCCTCGACAAATATTGTCACCCCCAAAACAATTAATGCTTGCTCAAAACCCCCTTTTCTATTTGCAGGGGAACCGCATCAATCGTATCGATTTGAGCGCAACATTTAAGATCGGCAGTATTGTTTAAACCCAGCAATCTTTGACCGTGACTGGCTAAATTAAATAAATCTAAAAGACGATTTTGCCATTGTTGATACAGCGCGATCGCGGCTACCGTCTGATCATTACCCAAGATATCGTCACCGAACTTTTCCCACAACGGCAGCGCGATCGCCCCGGCGCAAACCGTATCTTCGAGAGAGTAAGTCCCCTCCCATCCCGAACCCACCAGCCACAGCGTTTCCGGGGTTTGGGCTTGCAGATAATTCACCACCGCTTGACGATTGGCCAAAGTCGCCGCTACAACAGTAGGGGCCGCTTCTACCCGTTGAAACGCCCGCGTGCCATTAGTGGTACTGAGAAACAACCGTTTCCCCGCCACAACCTCCGGGGTACAATCGAGGGGAGAATTGCCGAGATCGCACCCCGGAACCTGTTTACCGCCGCGTTCCCCTAATCGCAAGCGTTTATCCACCTCCCACTGTTCGCTGGTGGTCAATAATAAATTAATGTCGCTAAACGTCTGAACCGCCTCTGCCCCTGCATCTAACGCCGTCACGATTGTTGTTGTTGCCCGTAGAACATCAATAACTACGGCACAATCGGGAACGCGATCGCGAGGGGTTTCTTCTGGGGTATGGTAGACAAAAAGTTTCACGTTGGGCTTATTTTCTCCATGGTTCTATAAACTGCCGCAATCTATTGTAATTAGTCCTTTGTCCTTAGTCATTAGTCCTTTGTCTCGATCGCAGTAGTAACCCGCAACCCAAAACCCACAACCCACAACCCACCCCAATTCACAATGCGTCGGACTGCTAGACCCCCCTCTCCTCCCCTTCAACTCAACGACTTGCCCTTAGCTGTCGAACCCGATGGCCAGCAGTTGGATAATATCAAAGCGCACCTCGACTTAGTATTAATGGCCTTAGAATGCCTTACCCAGCTAGGGTCAGAAGAAATGCTCAACGCCGCCGAACAACTGGGACTGGGCGACATCACCCCAGACCGTATTACCCTGTGGCGCTTGCGACAATCCAACCCTCATCGCAAAAGTTCCGGCGGTCGTAAAAAGCTCGATATCGAAGAAGCGCGATCGCTCGTTCTCATTATCTGCCGTCTCGCCCAAGATTACCAAGAACTGATCCGCCATGCCGTCAGTTTACTCGAACAACGCACCCAGCAAAACCAACCCCCTCACCAAACCGCCCTGCTCGGCGATTATCTCGATCAGTTCAGCAACACCTACCAAGACCGCATGGACACCACCGCTTCCCTCAACCCCCAAGCCCTCAACCAACTCGCGTTTAAACTATTGATCGATTTATTGTTTTACAGCGACAAAAACGGTCATCGCCGCTTATGGTTAGCCCTCCTCGACTATTCTCGTTAGTTGGTCATTAGTCCTTTGTCATTGGTCATTTGTTGTTGGTTGTTGGTTGTTGGTTATTGGTTGTTGGTTATTGGTTATTGGTTGTTGGTTGTTGGTTGTTGGTTGTTGGTTATGGCGTTGTTGGTCAATGCTCACTGCTCACTGGTCAATACTCAATACTCAATGCTCACTGGTCAATACTCAATGCTCACTGCTCAATGGTCAATGCTCACTGGTCAATACTCAATGCTCACTGCTCAATGGTCAATGCTCACTGCTCAATGGTCACTGCTCAATGGTCACTAAAAAACTGATGACTCTCCAGAAAGTTAAATTCGCTTTTTGACGCTGAAATCCAGATATATTCTAGCGTTGAGCCTTTTCTAGAGTCTGCCCTCTAGGCCAAAGTTTCTGACCCCCTTTCTGGGGCATTCATCCCCACTCCCCCCCGATTGCCGATTGCCGATTGCCGACTGCCCCTTAATCGCTGTTGAGGCGATAACTGATAACTAAACAATGATATTCTCTCGATCTGCCATCCACCGTTACACGCCCCCCACTTGTACCCTCCAGGTGACTGCCAAAAAGTCACCCCTGCAAGCTTGGACAAATCGCCCCTTATTTGAAAATGCTCGCTTTGAGTTGCGCTTTGACGACCCCCGCCAACTCGAAAGCCCGCAAGTGGTTTTAACGGGCAATAGCGAGCAATTAGAAGCCCTGTATGAAGCCGTGAGCGATTATGTCCAAAACTTCCTTTATCATTCCACTCCTGCCCGTTTAACGGCTTATGTGGCAACATCTGGCGGCGACCTCGAAACCGAAAGTTTAGCCGTACCGGGTTTATTACCGCCAGACAGTAAATTTGTGACCCAGACCCCCACCCTACAACCCTTGGGCTTACTCAGTCACAAACTGTATTGGGGCGACTTGGCCCCAGAAGAATCCGGCGATGGTATTGAACTCAGTGGGACGCAGCTTTTTGACTTGGCAACTGCCCTGGAAAACTACCACACTGAAATGACCGTATTGCCCAATTTACCCCCTGCGCGTCCGGTGATTCCCCTGCGGACTTGGGGGAGTGCTGTGGCAGGTGTTGTTGTGGCGGTGGGCTTAACGGCGACGGTTATTACGGTGATGAACAACACCATCGAGACCTCCGAAAGCGAAATCGAACCCCTCACTGAAAGCGACAGGGAAGAAAGAATTTCGGACATTCCCACCCTACCCAATCCTCCTGTCGAACCGATTCCCCTGCCCAGTGTTCCCGACGATCTCGCCTCTGGTAATCAACTACCGCCCCCTCCTGCGGTCAATCGTTCCCCCAATCCCCCTGCGACGGTGGAAACTGTGCCGCGCAATCCCGCGAATAACAGAACTACACCCCTTCCCGCACCCCCTGCTGTCGCCGTACAACCCCGCCCCACGGGGAATCCCCCTGCCGCGATTCCGCCGGGTGACGACCCAGCGGCCAATATTCCGCCTTTAGGGGATTCTGTTCCCCAAGCGGCTTTGCCTGAAATTCAGCCCGAACAACCGAATGCCCCGGAAAGTATGGCCGAGGCCTTACGGCAAAATCGCGCTAATCCGCCCGAACAACCGAATGCCCCGGAGAGTATCGCCGAGGCATTGGGGCGAAGTGGTGACAATGCCCCCGAATCTACCAACACCCCGGCAAGTATCCCCCAAACGGCTCAAGTTCAAAGTTATTTTGAGCAGAACTGGCAACCGCCGGATAATTTAGAGGGGGAGTTGCGCTATCGCTTGGTTATCAATACAGACGGCACATTACAACGGATTATCCCGTTAAATTCTCTGTCTGGCAGGTTTATCGATCGCACCCCGATGCCGTTGTTGGGGGAGGATTTTGGCATTACGCCCCCTAGCAACAACGCCACCCCTCAAATCCGCGTGGTGTTGCGGCCTGATGGTGGCGTTGAAACAACTCTGGAGGGTTGATGGGTTGTTGTTGGTTGTTGGTTATTTCTGGTGCGCGTTCCCTTGCTACTCGCGCGTTCCCTTGCGCCTGTCTTGTCGAGCATTCCCTTGCGCCTTTCGGCGGCGCGGGGTCTCGACGCTTTCGGCGGCGCGGGGTCGCACCAGTTATTGGTTATTGGTTATTGGGCGGGGAAACCCCGCCCCTACTTGTTGATACAGTAAGGTTAAAATTTTGAGCCAGAAACCGGGGTTTTAAAACAATGGTTGTATTTCCGGATTTGATCTAATTTGCTCCCACTGTCCCTTGGGCGGGGAAACCCCGCCCCTACACGCCCATTGCTTACTTTTGCATTCTCAACCCCAAAGCCGCCCTTGCTTGTTCGCGGTCGTCGAAATGGACTTTTTCAGTTCCCAGGATTTGATAGTCTTCGTGGCCTTTGCCAGCAATGAGTACGCCGTCTCCGGGTTGGGCTTCGAGGATGGCTTGACGAATGGCCGCGGCGCGATCGCCCATTACAATCGGATTAACATTATCGGGAATTCCCTCTAGGATATCGGCTAAAATCTGGTCGGGATTTTCGGTGCGGGGATTGTCGGAAGTGACCACGGGGATATCGGCGAGATCGGCGGCGATTTTACCCATAATCGGGCGTTTGGTGCGATCGCGATCGCCCCCGCAACCAAACACGCAAATCATTTTCCCTGAAATAAAGGGACGGGCAGCTTTGAGGAGGTTGTCTAAGCTATCGGGGGTGTGGGCATAATCGACGATCGCGCTAATATCTTGATCGGGGCTAATTTGTACCCGTTCCATACGACCGGGAACACCGCCAAATTCGGGTAAAACTTGGACAATTTGCTTCAAATCTAACCCTAAATGCAAGGCAGCCCCCACTGCCGCGAGGAGATTGGCAATATTAAACTGACCCACCAAAGGCGATTGAAACGCGGCTTCACCTACGGGGGTATGCAGTACGCCTTTTACCCCTGTGGCTTCGTAGTTGAGGTCGCTTGTCCAGAGATCGGCACTTTCATCGCTGAGGCTATAACGCCATACCTGAGAAGCGTCTAGGCAATCGATCAACCGTTGACCATAGGAATCATCTTGGTTGATAATGGCTTTGCCTTTGAGGTATTGGGGGCTGAATAGCAATGCCTTGGCCTCAAAGTAATTTTCCATGGTGCCATGATAATCCAGGTGATCTTGAGTCAAGTTGGTAAAAACCGCCACCTCAAACGGACAGCCCCACAAACGCCCCTGATGCAAGCCGTGGGAACTCGCTTCCGTAACGGCGTACTGGCTTCCGGCGGCTTGGGCTGCGGCTAGTTTTTCGTGGAGTTGTACTGCAAAGAGGGTCGTATTAACGGCCACTTCCTCAAAGCCTTGCCAACGGCTGTACAGCGTCCCTAGTAATGCTGTGGGTTGTTCGGCTTGATTCAGTAAAAATTCGATCAGGTGGGTGGTGGTGGTTTTGCCGTTGGTTCCTGTGACTCCCACCAGTTGCATTTTTTGGGCGGGCTGTCCGTAGAATGCGCTAGAAACCTCGGCGCAAACCTGAGTCATGTTTTCTACTGGAATCACGCAAACATCGGGGCTAGGGGGGCATTTCTCGGCGGCTGCGGGAGAAATGAGGCCCGCGATCGCGCCTTCATTAATCGCACTTTGCCAAAACTCTCCCCCATCCACGCGAGTCCCAATCATTCCTAAAAATAAATCCCCGGCTTGACAAGCATGGGAGTTGGTAGATAAGCCTTTGACTTCTCGATCTAAGGCGGGATGTTCGCTGATAGAACCCATCCCAGATACCTGACTTAATAATTCCCGTAACCGCATTTTATCGACTCCTTCACCAGGATTTACGATTGTTATATTCTAAGTTCTTAAGGGGATATCCCGAAATATTTTTTTAGCATACGTTCTACTTGCGCCGCCGAAGCGCGAGGAGAGAATCGGGGAATGGTTTTTTCCCCTTCAGGAGTGGGATAATTTAAGACAGGAATCGAGTATTGATAAGCTTCCATCCAGTCCGGTTGGGTGGTAATGTCGCGGATTTCTAAGTTAATGTCTAAGCCTTCAATTTTTTCGAGCTTTTCTTGCAATCCTTCGCACAAATGACAGCCGGGTTTGGAATAAAGAATTAATTGCATGGTGATGGATTCTTGAAAGTTTTTTCTGTGGTTTATCTTTGTTTCGGGTGATTTGTCGGGCGCGATCGCGAAACATTACAACGAGTCACGATGCACGGGACTCAATGTACTGTAACCGATTCCCTGTGTCCGATCAACTAGAACCGATCTGACTAAAGGTAGGGAGGTTTATATTTATTTTATAACTATTGCCGGACGTAGCAAGTCAATTAATTATTTAGATTAAAGCTGTAGACACAAACTTTAATTAACTTTTTTATGAATAAGCTTGTTTTAGGAACTCTCTCTGTCTTGTTGTTTTCTGCAACGGCTGGCCTTCCCGCCGCTCAGGCTGAAGTCAAAGAAACTGAAAATAGAACGAAACAGTCTCGCCGATTATTTCACGAATATGAAATGCGGGGTCAACAATATGATGAATTTGAATACGAAGAATTTTATAACTCTAACGAAACGGAGTTATATGATTCAGATGAGTCTTATTCGGGAAGTCGTCTAGGCGCTCTCAATCATAATCAAAGAAACTACAGCGATTCTATGGCGGATAATGAGAGCGATCGCGTTTATTATTTCCGCAATGATGCCGATACAAGTAACGATAACTTTTACGCGGACAATGGCTACGATCCTGGCGCATTTACATTAGTCAGTTTAGCTTATCGCGGTCGTTATGAAGAATACGGCATTCCGGGTTATCTCAACTTTTTAGAGTCTTATCGCAGTGGCGAAGTTGAACCAGAAGATATTATCGAAGCTGGAGTTATGACAGGCGAATTATCCCCGATGGCTTTAGAAGATGATAGTTTTATCGCCGCCGTGGAAATGCAAGTCGAAAGCTTAATGTTAGGACGCTATAGTAATTCCAAATAAAAACCAGCAGCCCCTCTCGGAGTGGGAGAGGGGTTTGGGGTGAGGGCGGTTCAGGGATAATACGATACCTTTGTTGGGAGATGACTGTACGGAAACTAATTGTAATGACTATAAACTCCAACTCAACTGCATATAATTTTAATGGAGACAGCGTTACGGCGTTGTCTTTTTACTCTATTTTTAAGTCCCTCTGACTCAAGTCAGTTGCAGGAAAGTATGACCAATCTTAAAGCTTTTTCAACCCCAGAAATTTGAAGGTAATTCCTTATAACGATGGTAAAGTCGCGAAAACTTCATCAACAATTATTTTTGTTTTATCTTCGATTTTATTCCAATCCACTTCCCCGGTTTCTGCATCAAAAAGATCGGTATCGATTTCCACTTCTATCGGAGTGTTATCCGCATGGGTACTTTGGTAGTTGCGAAAACAGATTCGGTAACACATTTCCCATAAATTAAAAGTGTAGGATTCTTGCGATCGCGTCAGGGTTAATTCATAACCAGGGACGGGATGTTGCTTTTCGACGTAAGTCCCTTTCCAGGTAGAATCTTCGAGTTTTTTGCGGATATTATCTACTAAACGAATAAAAATCGGTTGCATCAAAAGTTGGGCTTGATCCCAAGCTTGAACCGTCTTAAACTTAGGCTTCATCAGGCAAATTCAAAGTTAACGTTGTTCGTCCTCAAGATTGTCGATCGCGTCAATCAATCCAAGTTCAGAAAAAATCGCGATCGCCACTTGGACGGTATGAATATTCTATCGGTTTGGGAAACAAGCCAGAATCACACCCCCCGGAATGAAACCAATCCCGAACCGAATATGTCAAGATTGATGGATGAAACTTTTTCAACGCGCATCTTCTCATGATCGGCAAACTCCTTGACGGGCGTTACAAAATTATTCAAACTCTGAGTGCAGGGGGCTTTGGCCAGACCTATCTCGCACAGGATACACGCCGTCCGGGAAATCCGTTGTGCGTGGTCAAACAGTTGAAACTGGTTAACCCAAATCCTGAGTTTCTACCCACCGCGCAGCGCTTGTTCAATTCAGAAGCCGAAATTTTAGAAGCTTTGGGCGACCACGGTCAAATTCCTCGGCTTTTGGCATATTTTGAAGAAGACCGCCAATTTTACCTGATCCAAGATTATGTCGAAGGCCACGACCTCACCCAAGAGTTAATTCCCCAACAGCCTTGGTCGAATCGTAAAATCGTCCAAATGCTGCGCCAAGTTCTGCCCATTCTAGACTTTGTTCACACTCAAGGGGCAATTCACCGGGATATTAAACCGGATAACATTTTGCGGCGCAAAGCTGATGGCCAACTGGTCTTGGTAGACTTTGGTGCGGTCAAACAAGTCAGCACTCAGATTATTTTAGCCCCCGATAGTAACGCCCCCCACACCGTCGCCATTGGGACACCGGGCTATATGGCCAGCGAACAAGCCAAGGGTCAACCGCGACCGGGTAGCGATTTGTACGGGTTGGGAGTGATTGCGATTCAGGCCGCAACCGGGATTAATCCGACGCAGTTTCAATACGACCCCCACACCGGAGAGATTCTCTGGCAGCATAAGAGCAGCCTAGACGGGCAGTTAGCGGCAATTTTGACCAAAATGGTCAAATATCATTTTCGCGAGCGTTATCAAACAGCCCCGGAAGTGCTGGCGGATTTGGAAGCGGTGGCGGTCGCGATCGCGCCAACTCAACCCCCCACTGCGCCTCCTTCCCCGGTTACACCGTCTACACCGTCCCCTTCTCCGTCACCTCCTGCCTCGATACCCTTGTCGCAACAAGCTACCTTTGTGGTCGGCGGTCAAAATCAACCCCCCGCTACCCAGAAAACCCGCCCTTTACCCAAAACCCCAACGCCTCAAGGTCAGGGACTTTCTACCCCGAAAAAAGACAACTTGCCGATACTTTTTTTCGGGGGGGCGTTATTGACGATTTTCGCGATCGCGTTTGGGACTTCTTTTGCGATGCGTCGGTTTGAATTTAGCGACAATCCGGGGGGTGGGCCGCGGGTTTCTGAACCGGGGGCTGGCGTTTGTACCGTGGCTATTGATGCGCTGAATGTGCGATCCGGGCCAGGAGATACCGTGGTGGGAGTGGTGCAACGCGGCACAGAATTGACTCTGACGGGTCAACAATCCCAAGGTTGGGTCGAAATCCAAAATCCGCAATCCGGTTGGGTCTACAACGCTTCTCGGTATATCCAATGTCCCGAAAATATCGCCCTCGAACCCGAACCTCCTGAACCTTCCCCCACGGAACCCTCTCCGAGTGAACCCACCCCCAACGCTGCCGAAATTATTGCCGCGGCCCGCCGAAAATATGAAAATGGGGATTTAAGGGGCGCGATCGCACAACTGCGCGGCATTAATCCTAGCAATCAAACCCATGAAGAAGCCCAGAATTTAATCGGGAGTTGGCGCAAAACTTGGTCAGAAGCCGAAGAACGTTTCCAAGAAGCCCAAGCCGCCTTTGATGCCGGAAAATGGGATGATGTGATTGCTTTTGGTAACAGTAATGTTCCGAATAACCAGTATTGGCGCAAAAAATTCCAAGAATTGAGCGATCGCGCCAGAGAACGCAAAGCCGCCGCACAACCGCAGCCGTCCCCAACTCCAACTCCGTCCCCGTCCCCATCACCAACTCCGTCCCCAACTCCAACTCCGTCCCCAACTCCAACTCCGTCCCCAACTCCAACTCCCGACAATTCAGAGGAGGAGAACAAAGACGAAGAAAAGGAAATCCCCCAAGCCCCGGATGAGCTTTGAACAGTTATCAGCGATTAAGGGGCAATCGGCAATCGGCAATCGGCAGTCGGGGGGGGAGGTGGGGGGAAATTACCAATTACCAGTTACCAATTACCAATTGAGGGATGTGGGGAAACGGTACAAATAACCAATAACCAATAACCAACAACCAACAACCAAGGACAAAGGACAAAGGACAAATGACCAAGGACTAAATCTTAAATATCCCCTCTGGATTGACCGAGAGGAGCGATCGCCGTTGTAATCCTTCTTGATAAAGAATGCCATTAGCCGCAAGTAAACCACTGGTAACCGCCCGTTCCATTAAGCCGCAGGGGAAAGGCATTTTGACCCAATCCCCCGCAAACATCAGGTTAGAAATGCCGCTTTCGGTGTCGGGACGATCGGCGTAGCTGTTGGGGGGGTAGCCCGAAAAGTTCTTCTGGTTGACCAATTCTCGGTGTAGGAGGTTGGCTTGTTTTAAAGCGGGGACGATTTCATACAATTCCCGTTCAAAGGTGGTTAGCAGGGCTTCTTGGGTGGGAAACTCTTTTTCTTTGTAGCAATAAGCGTGTAACTCAATGACACTGTTGCCAGTACGCTGCGACCAATCGATAAATTGTGCTTGGATGCGGTGGTACAGGGTGATGCTGTCGGTGAGGGCATAACCGGATAGGGAGGCAAAGTTGCTGTGTTCCCACTCGAAATCCCGGTCAAACCAAAAACGGGCTACGGCAAAGGGGTCAGAAACGGCGAGATTTGCCACTTGTTGCGGCACTTTGGGGTCGATGTCCCCTTGGATGAGGTTAAACAGGTGACGAGTCCCAGGGACATCGGTGGCGATGCAGTAGTAATCGGCGGCGATGGTTTCTTGTTGTTGGGGTGGGGTGGGGTTGGCGGCGATCAGTTGGATGGAGTCGTCGGCGCGATCGCGAATCTCAAAACGCGCTAAATCCCGCTTGGCCGGGCCACTCACCACCTCTCCTTGGCGATTGTATCTCGCGCCGTGACAAGGACAGATAAATTCACCGTTTTCTTGTCGTTGAACGGTACAACCTTGGTGGGTACAGGTTAGGGACAGGGCGTTTTCGTCGTCTTGGGCAAGATAGACGCGATCGCCCGCCCCGTAATATGGGGTATCCTCGTCACTAATTAACTCGTTGGATTCGACCCAGAAGGGAACATCGGTCTGAGAATCGCCTTTTTGATAGGTTAACGACACAATTTGATTGTTTTCAGCCTTTATCTCGCTCACAGTGGCTTCTGAGACGATTTTGCCGCCGTTGCGCTCGATTGCGGCGGCGATAGGATTGACTAAACTGGTTCCCATATCGTCTACTGTGCCGTTGAAGGCTAGGCCTTCGGGATTGCCAAAAAAGTAGAAGTGGAAAAATTGCAATAATTCCCCGGCGCTGAGTGAGTCGGGGGCGTTGAGGCTGGATTTGGCGAAGGGTAGGAAGTACAAGTCATACAAGCCTTGGGGGAAGTCTTTGTCTACCCAATCGGCAACGCTGATGCTGTCGTAATTTTTGAAGGTACGGGGGATTTTAAAGCCCGTGATGGCGTGAAAAACTTGCAAATGTTTGATTTTGGTAAGGTTGATACCCCATTGCAAGCGATTGGGGGAGGAAATGGCGAGATCGACGATATTCCAGGGGAATGCCGAATGACTGGGACGGAAGACTTCTGGGTTGTAGGTGCGATCGCGAAAAACGAGAGAATAAAATTCCAGGGATTTGAAATTCTGCTCGATGCTGAGTTCGCTGACAATGCTTTTGAGGTTGTAATATTGCGGGAAAAAGCCGTGGAAGCCGTGTTCCATACGAAATGTCTCATCCCCGACGTTAATCGTCCAACTGGCGATTTTACCGCCGAGTTGCGGCGCTTTTTCGAGCAATGTAACCTCAAATCCTCGCTGGCTGAGTTCGTAAGCACAAGCGAGTCCGGCTAATCCTGCCCCAATCACGACGACTTTTTGGGGTTTGCTCAGACGACGGGGGAGATCGAGGCTGTCCGGTTGATGTAGGGTGGGTTCGGGTTTGACAAAGCGAGAATAACCAATTCCTGCCCCTACTGCCGTTGCTCCCATGACTTTGAGGGCGGTACGGCGAGAAATCGGTTGAGAAAACGAAGAATTAGACGATTGACTCATGAGTTAAGCAAGAAACTCCTCTTCCACACAAAAAACTGTTAATTTTTACTGTTTATCCTGATTTTTGTACCGAGGCGATCGCGCCGCCCAGGGTTGATCCATATTTACAAAAGTTAACACGAAAAATCTCAGAGAATGGGTGTTATTTTAGTGGATTTTTCCACAGATTAAGTTTTTTTAAGCTTTTTAATGGATTCTCGATCTCTGGTGGCAGCGTTATTGCCAATAACTTGCAAGTTAATGATGAGATGATTAACCTTCAATCTTTGCCTGGTTAATATTGTGAATCGCGATCGCGCCTTGGGCAGTTCAAGCTCATCTCTCATGTTCTAGGGCATCGGGAAACCGCGACAACAACTTATAGCAACCCTGTAGGGTTACAACTCGATAGTTGAGAACAGGACAGTTAAACTCCAGCAAGACTACAACTAAAAACAATGGAGTAAAATAACAAAACCCCAGATTAACTGGGGGTTTTTGAGGGATTAATCTTCTTCTAATTCGTCAGAACTCGGATTATCTAATTCTTCTTTGAAACCGCGTAAAGTTTTACCGAGGGCGCTTCCCATTTCAGGAATCTTTTTCCCTCCAAAGAATAACGTTGCAACAACACCAATGACAATCACTTCCGGCCAGCCCAAACCAAACATAAATGACTCCTAATATTATGTAAATAAATCCAACTATTTCGTCAAGATTGGTTCTATTTCAGTATATCCTTATCCACAGTGATGAGTCATCTCTAAAAGTTTAAATTCAAATGGTACAAACAGCTTATAGTTCGGTAAAAGACGATTTACATCCTTTAATTCAACAACTCGCTCATGGCATTATCTCCACTTGGCAAACTCATCTCGATCTCGAACCCTTCCTCCTCCCTGAAGATTTAGGCTACATTGAAGGGCGTTTAGAAGGGGAAAAACTGCGAATCGAAAACTGCTGCTATCAAAGCCGGGAATTTCGCAAAATGCACCTAGAATTGGCGAAAGTCGGCAAAAACTTGGATATTTTGCATTGCGTGATGTTTCCCCGTGAAGGCTATCCTCTGCCCATGTTTGGCTGCGATTTAGTCGGAGGCCGCGGTCAAATTAGCGCCGCGATCGCCGACCTTTCCCCCACCAATGCCGAAAAAACCTTATCCTCAGATTATCACGGAGCATTATCCCAACTGCCCACCCCGGACTTTGCCCAACCGCGAGAGTTACCGGAATGGGGGGATATTTTCTCAGAATTTTGCTTATTTATTCGTCCTGCTGACCCTAACGAGGAACAGCGCTTTCTTCATCGCGTTATCGGTTTTTTAGAAGCTCATTGTTCCCTCGCCAGCCAGACGCAACCTGTAGGGTCAGAAATATCCTCAGTTTATCTGGAGGGTCAGCGTAATTATTGCACAAAACAGCAACAAAACGACAAAACCCGCCGCGTCTTAGAAAAGGCATTTGGGGACGAATGGGCCGAACGCTATATGACAACAGTGTTGTTCGATTTGCCCACGGTATAAAGGCAATTGGGACTGACGCGATCGCTTGTTAAGTTGCAAAATTCTAAAGGGGAAGATACAGCCATTTCTCTCCTTTTTTCATCCTAAGAATTGGGCTGTCAATTTATCAGCCATTGCTTTAGCATCCAGATTCAGAATATCAGCAGAATAGTCAGCACCATCTAGCATTAATGCGGTAATTGCCCCGTAAGCATCAATCCAAGCTTGTTGGGTTTCTGAAGTCCAGTCAGATTGTAAAAACTGTTCAAAAGTAGTTAATTGGGTATTTCATCACAGGGCGATCGCGTCTTTACAATCAAATCAATCAAGCTATCAATCAAACGATTGGCATCCATGGGCATAATTGCGTGACCGTGTAGCACTTCTTGGATCATAATAAAGTGAATTAGCGAACCGACAAAAATGCGGGAAGTGGCTTCCGGGTCGCTAATATTCAACTCAGTGCGATCGCTCAGATATTTCGTTAAAACAGCCGCCGCAGGTTGACAAATATTGCGGAGAAATAATTGCGCGAGATCGGGGCGTTGTTCGGATTCGCTGACAATCAAACGGCAAAAACGCAAGTATTCCTTGTCGTGCATATTCTCAAGCAGTAAACGCTGACCGAGATCGCGCAACACGGTTTCAGGTTCACCTTGTAAGGGTTTCGACCAGACAATACAAAACTTTTGAGAGGCGATGTGCTGTACTAAGGCGGTAAACAGCCCTTCTTTGTCGGAAAAATGGCTGTAAAGGGTTTGTTTGGATACTCCCGCCGCTTTCGCAACTTTGTCCATGCTAGTGCGGGCGTAACCCTGTTTGAGAAATTCGGGCATTGCACCCTTTAAAATTTGTTCGGCTTTAGGATTCAAGGTAGGCTGCGGGATATCTGAATTTATCATACTTTCATTGGTTGACACCCTCAAAGATTGGGGTCTATTCTGTAGTTAAGGAAAATCAAACTGAACGGTCTAGTCTAGGTCGAGAGGCGACATTATGGAAGTCTTAACTACTGTCAATTCTGTTTTTAACGATCGCCGTAAGTGACGAAATTCTCAACAATCAACTCAAACGTTGCCAACGATTGCTGGCCAAACTAGACCGCCAAAAAGGGCGTAAACGCTTGTTTCCCGGCAAATAGCTGTTGTCATGACTCACTTCTGAATTATTAAGAATCTTGACGATATTATGGGCGATGAACCTCGATTTTTAAATTCTTTAGTCTCCCATTCTGGCGCAAAATGGGCGATCGCGATCGCGGCAGTGGGTGTTGTGGGTATTGGCACAATCTTTGCCGTTAGCAATCTGCGCCAACCCACCTCAGAAGACGCTGTAACCCCCCAAACCGCCGCCTCACCAATCCTGACATCCGTCACGGCGTTAGGACGACTTGAACCTCAAGGAGAGGCGATTCAACTCTCTCCTCCCCCCACTTTAGGCGCGGCAAAGGTGTCAAAATTGCTGGTAGAAGAAGGGGATCGGGTTGAAGCCAATCAAATTATCGCCGAACTCGACGATCGCGATCGCCTACAAGCCGCCCTCGATCGCGCGATCGCCGATCTAAACGTCGCTGTAGCTAATCTCCGCATTGTCGAAGCCGGGGCCAAAACCGGAGAAATCCAAGCCGCCGCAGCCACAATCCAACGCCTGCAAGCCCAACGAGAAGGGGAAATCCAAACCCGACAAGCCACATTCAACCGCCTCCAAGCCGAACTTCGCAACGCCGAAAGCGAGTACAACCGCTTCCGAGAATTAGCCGCAGGGGGCGCAATTTCTGATTTTGACTTGGAACAACGGCGCACCCAATACGACACCGCCCAAGAGCGTTTAAAGGAAGCTCAAGCCACTTATCAAACCACTCTGAACACCCTTTCCGAACAAATCGCAGAAGCCCAAGCCAATCGCGATCGCATCGCCGAAATTCGCCCCGTCGATCTTGCCAAAGCCCAAGCCGAAGTCCAACAAGCCCAAGCCACGGTTCAACAAGCCCAAACCGACCTCGAAACCGCCTTTGTTCGCGCCCCCGTAGACGGTCAAATCCTCAAAATACAAACTCGTCCGGGGGAAAGTGTCGGTGAGGAGGGCATTGTTGAGTTAGGTCAAACCGATCGCATGGTGGTAGTGGCGGAAGTTTACGAAAGCGACATTGGGAAAGTAAAAGTTGGTCAAAAAGCCACAATTATCAGCGAAAACGGCTCATTCTCCCAACCCTTAACCGGAATTGTCGATCGCGTGGGCTTACAAATTGGTAAAAAAGACGTTCTCGACACCGATCCCGCCGCCGATACCGATGCGCGAGTCGTTGAAGTGGATATTCTACTTTCTCCCGAAGCCAGTCGTCGCGTTTCTGGTTTAACTAATGCGAAAGTGTTAGTGGATATTGAAATTTAATTGACAATGTACAATTTACAATTTACAACGGTTAATTGCCTATTCAGAAATTTTTGAGTAATAACTTCCCAGAAACTTAAACTTGCTTTTTGACGCTGAAAGTAAGTAATAATAAGTTGGATAAAACCCAGTGAAACCTCACAAAAAACAACCCAGATAAGGGCGCTCATCCCTCAAGACTCACTAACAAATAATACAAATGACCAAAGACCAATGACCAAGGACTAATTATGAAAACCCCTCTCGCTTGGTTACAACTCAGCCACGAACGCATCCGTTTAGTTATTGCCTTAGCGGGGATTGCCTTTGCGGATATTTTAATGTTTATGCAGTTTGGATTTCGGGATGCTTTGTATGAAAGCGCCGTGACGCTGCATCGCAAAATAGAAGGAGATATCTTTCTACTTAGCCCGGATTCTACGTCTTTGATTGCGATGGATCAGTTTTCACAACGTCGCCTTTATCAAGCCCGTGGCATTCAGGGGGTAGCTGAAATTCATCCCATTTATTTAGATTTTGCGATTTGGAAAAACCCGATTACTGCTGAACCCCGTGGGATTATGGTAATCGGAATTAATCCTGAAAGTGATATTTTGGATTTAAACGGTTTTCAGGAAAATAAAGATAAAATTAAACTCGAAGATACGGTTTTGTTTGACTCAGCTTCGCGACCGGAATTTGGACCCATTCCCGAACTTTTTGAGAAAGAAGGCCGGGTAACGACTGAAGCGGGTGGTCGTCAATTAACTGTAGGGGGATTGGTTGAGTTGGGGGCATCTTTTGGGGCAGATGGTAATTTGATTTCCAGCGATCTTAATTTTTTAAGGCTGTTTGGTAATCGCGATCGCGGCTTGATTGATGTGGGGGTGATTCAATTAAAAGATACCGCTAATCCCGAAGTGGTTTTAGCCCAAATTCGCCAAAAGTTACCCGCAGATGTTTTAGTTTTTTCTAAAGAAGAATTTGTAGATTTTGAAATGTCTTATTGGCAAGATAGCACCGCGATTGGTTTCATTTTTACCCTAGGGGCAGGGATGGGTTTTATTGTGGGGATGGTGATTGTTTACCAAATTCTCTACACGGATGTTGCGAATCATTTACCCGAATATGCCACTCTCAAAGCGATGGGTTATCGTAATTGGTATTTATTAACGGTGGTCTTTCAAGAGGCTTTGATTTTGGCATTGTTGGGGTATATTCCCGGTTATGGCATTAGTGTGATTTTATATACTATGACCAAATCCGCCACAAGTCTGCCTGTCATTATGTCTGTGAGTAAGGCTGTAACAGTTTTAATTCTGACGATTGTTATGTGCGTGGGATCGGGGGCTGTAGCGATTCGCAAGTTGAGTGAAGCCGATCCTGCTGATATTTTTTAAGGGGTTATTTGTCCTTTGTCTTATGCTCTTTATTTCTGGTCATATATATTCGTAAACGCGACCACAAAATAACCAATAACTAATAACCAGTAAATTATCGAGTAAACGTGACCCTTAAGCGCTGTTATGACGACTATTATTAATATTAAAAATTTAGATTTTTTCTTCGGTCAGGGGGCATTACGCAAACAGACCTTATTTGATATTAATTTAAGCTTGGAGGGGGGTGAAGTGACGATTATGAAGGGACCCTCCGGATCGGGTAAAACGACGCTGCTAACGCTAATGGGGGGCTTGCGATCGCCCCAAACCGGTAGCCTCAGAGTATTAGATCGGGAGTTAGTGGGGGCAAGTCAATCGCAGGTGGTGAAAATCCGGCGCAATATTGGGTATATTTTCCAAGCCCATAATCTCTTAAAATCCCTCACGGCTCGTCAAAATGTGCAAATGTCGTTAGAATTGCACGATTTCACCCAGCGAGAAGCCAAAAAGCGCTCGATTGAAATGTTAGAGGCGGTTGGCTTGGGCGATCGCGTGGATTACTACCCCGAAGCCCTGTCTGGGGGTCAAAAACAACGAGTCGCGATCGCGCGGGCTTTAGTCAGTCATCCCAAAATGGTACTCGCAGACGAACCCACCGCCGCCCTCGATAGCAAATCTGGCCGGGATGTGGTGGAACTCATGCAGGGTCTCGCCCAAGAACAAGGCTGTACCATTCTCATTGTCACCCACGACAACCGCATCCTCGATGTTGCCGATCGCATTATTCACCTCGAAGACGGTCGTTTATCTCAAGAAACCTTGACGGTCTAGTGGTGGGTTATGGGTTGGTAGTAAGGGCTTTAGCCCTTATATTTGTTGTTGGTTGTTGGTTGTTGGTTGTTGGTTGTTGGTTGTTGGTTGTTGGTTGTTGGTTATTGGTTGTTGGTTGTTGGTTGTTGGTTGTTGGGCGGGGAAACCCCGCCCCTACAAGCCGATTGCCGATTGCCCAAAAACTGATAACTGTTAACTGATGACTGATAACTGAAAAAAGCTGCCCAAATTAATTCCGGGCTGTCGAACGACGGCTTTTATTTTTAGAAGAAGACCGAGAAGACGGGGGTGGGGCGGGGGGTTTGACTGAACCAGCACGCTTGGTCGGGTTGGTGCGAAAACTGACGTTAACCCCTTCACCGGATTGTTCGAGGACTAAAAGGGGTGTAGGTTTGGCTTTTTGATCCCAATCCATTACCGCCACGCGGCCTTGAATGGTGGGTTGCCAGTTATCGTGGTCTTCAACGGGACTGAGGAATTTCTCAATACAGTCAATAATCTGTGCGATGGTTGAAGAAGTCGATTGTGTCGGCAGCTTCATCAACCGAATTTGGACGCGGAATAACACCCGCTTGACCCGTTTACCCCGCGTTTCGGTTTCGTAGGTCACATCGAAGGTTTCATCAATTTGGCGACCGCTAGTATTAGCCACACCCACTTGTTGACTAGCGGTACTCGGACGCAAAGCAATACTAATTAACTGCTTAACCCGAATTTTGATTTGGTTGACAATGGCGTAGTGAAAGACCTCCTCATCCATCCGCAAGCGCAAGTAATCTAAGTTGAACTCCCGCGAGTGAATCAAATCGGGGTTCATCTCCATTTTCTGGATGGTTTTGAGAGCGAGTTTCAGGCGTTTTTGGAGATCGTGGGATTTGTATTGTTCAAATTTAATGGCTTTATCTTTTTTAGTTAGTAAGATTTTGCCGTAAAATACGGTACCTGCTAAGGCCGCAAACAAACCAAGACTCGCGAACATCCACACCGATCCCATCCCGGAAGCACTATCTGAGGGAGGCGCAGGTGGCGGGGTTTGGGCTAAAACTGTTTGAGTGGTTATGGGTTGAGAAGACATAGATGTTTGCATTGAAACGCTTGGTTGCTAAGGTTAGAATGCCCTAATTCGGACTGACGATCTCATGACATAAATGAGGTCTATGTGCAAATCGTGAAAAGCGTTTATGTTCTGTTAAAAATTAGCTAGGAGCTATCTGTCGAGTCAAGGGCGATCGCGACTTTAAGCTGGACTATTTGGGAAATAAATCCTTAATTTTTGTTTCACAATGCCCTAGGTCTACTTCAACTATAACAGTCAAGCTCACGGATTTGATGGTTCATTGACAACTCAAGAAGCGCGATCGCACAATTTTTAAGTTTAAGTTTACATCTGTATCTCGTTTGCGATCGCATTTCTCCTCAAATTCGCTCTTCCGTTGATGATTTCTCTCCCTAGGAAGCAAGGCGCTTTTGTTTCTAATTTAACCAGCGAGCGCGATAATTGCGAGCATCAATATGACAGAGATTAGGAAAGCGGCGGTAGCGTCCTAAGCCGCCGGGCCACCAAGGATCGAGCGTCCAGTAGATTTGATTGCCCGACAAGCCTTCGACGACAAAATCAATGGCATCCCCGACAATATGACGGCTATATCTTGCCCCACCAACCGCCCGGTTAATATTGGTAGGACGATACCAACTGGTAATGATAAAAGGACGACCAATGCGATCGCGGGCCCGTTGACCAAGACGGGCAATGCGAATCATGGCATCGACGGTGGCTTGATTGGGGGGCATTCTTGTCCCGCCTTTGGTGGCTTCGGCCCAGGTAAAGTTACCATCGGGAATAATGGACATCGAGAGAATGATATTAGAAGGAGTCCAACGGGCCGGACGTTTCGGTGTAACAATGGTAACGGGCTTTTGTTGTTCTTTTTCCCGTTCGAGGCGTTTAAAGGCTTCTGTGAGGGCTTCTAGGGCGCGGTTGCGGGTCGGGAAACTGCGCCACAGTTGGAATAAACGAATCAGGGCTTCTCGTTGGGAGGGGTTGGGTTCATAAGCCCCAGGGACGCGGCGAATAAAGGCGACTAAATCCCGGTCGAGGGCGGTAGCAATGTCTTGTAGGGTTTCCGGGTCGGTGTTAGCGGTCAGGATATCCGGGTCGAGGCCAAAAGAGTTTAACACCGCGGCCCGAGAATCTAAGTTACGCCACAATCGGACGGTTTCGGTCAGGGCGCTGCGTTGCGATCCTACTCCGGTATAAAATTGGGGGATGCGCTCGACGAAATCGATTAAAACTGGGTCGTAGACTTTAAGGCCGGGATTGGGGGAGGTATCGGCTTCGAGGGACGCGATCGCGGCTTCGCGAGAAGGCAATTCCCGCCACAGTTGAGTTAAGCGCAGCAAAGCTTCTCTTTGATGGGGATAACCGCCGTAATAAGGCGATAAGCGCTGAATAAACTGTTTGAGGAGGGTGTCGAGTTGCGCTTCTGTCAGGTCTTCGGGTTCGACGACCGCATCTTGGGCCAGAGACGCGATCGCGGCTTCAGTCGTATCTAGTTTACGCCAAATCCGCACCGCTTCTAACACCGCGTCTCGTTGATGCTCTAAGCCGAGATAATATTGGGGAATGCGCTCGATAAAGGATAACAAGGCGCGATCGAGATAAGCCAGGTTTTGGGGCAGTTGCGTACCGATGTAGTCGGTTTCAATATCCGTTAGATACCCTTGCCACACAGTCGGGGCTTCAGTTTCTTGTAAACGGGCTGCGTTGGCAGTTCCGGCAGGCAGTTGATAGCCTTCTGCGATTCGTTCGACAAAGCTGCGGGTATAACGGCCTGCGGCTACATCCCAGATATTTTCCCCCGACCATCCCTGAGTAATCAGATAATCGGTGAGCGATCGCACGATATTCGCCCCATACTGGACTTGTTCGGGAAAAGTATCGATTTGTTCGGGAATAATCGTTCCCGTCGCAACTACGCCTAAACCCGTCTCGCCACTCACTAATTCGGGAGAGCGATGCGCCTGATGCAATGCCGCTAAAATCGGCTTGTGAATGCCTGTGCGTTCGGCTTCTAGTAAATAATAATAATTTCTTTGGTCGGGGGTGAGTGTTGCCATTTTTACCGAATTTCACGCTAAACACCCACAGTTTACCGCTTCTGAGGTAATATAAATTAATTTAGTCCAGAATTTTTTTAATTCTTTAAGTTTACGCTTTAATCTCAGCAGCAAAAGCGGCTTGAAAAATTCCCGCTTTAAATGCCTTTTGTGAAGCAGAAGTGTAACTTTATTATCCCTTCAAAGTTATGCCCAAAAATAACCTCAGTACCATCAGTATAGCAGGCTATCAATTTAAAAGAATTCAATATTTCTATAGATGTTCGATGTGTAACGACCAATAATAAACTCAAAATTCGAGGAGGATTAGTCAACTACGAAAAATTCAAGAAAGATATTAAAATTTGGCTCAAACAAGATCGAGATCGCAATGCCTGCTTTACCACAATGTTAGATTTGTATGCTTTACCGAATAATTTTCCTGGTTTTACAGAAGCCTCCAAGTTGACCAATCCTTATGCTAAAATTCAGTCTTTAGAGGCTATTTTAGCATAAGATATCAGCGATTACCGCTTTATTCTTTATATCCAACTACACGAATTTAAGACTTTGATTTTAACCAATCCGAGTAAGTTGATAGAAAGTTTCCCTAACCGCGAAAATGAAATCCAGCAGTTAACCGAAATTTGTCAAGAATTTGAATCCCCGGAGTTAATTAATGAAGGCAATACCACAGCCCCTTCTAAAAGAATTATTGATTTAATTCCTGAATATGAAGGTGAAAAAGTAGTAGCTGCACCCCTAACTGCTCGTAAGATTGGCATTGCAAAAATTAGAGAAAAATGCCCCCATTTCAATGACTGGATCGGACAACTAGAAAGCCTAAGTTCAACCTAAATCGGGAGTTTGCGATCGCGAAGTGGCAGGCTTCGCTCCATCGCGCACCATTGCCATAAACTCAATAATTGCTTGCAGATAATCTTCCCCACCGATTGCCGCCACATTGTTATGATCGGCTTCGGGGACGATTAACAGCTTTTTCGGGCCTTGAGTGGCTTCGTACAGGGTTTTACTCATCTCGTAGGGGACAGTCTCATCTAGTGTCCCGTGAATGTAGAAAATGGGCATAGAGAGACTGGGAAGCTTCTGTATAGAGTCGAAGTATTGATGCAGTATCCAGTCAATGGGCAGAAAGTTGTAAACCCCTCCCAGAAAGTCCGACATAGACCGCATGGAGGTAAAAGAGCTTTCGATGATGAGTCCGGCAAGATGGGGGTGGTTTTGGGCTAAATTAATGGCGATCGCGCCCCCTAATGAATGCCCGTAGATAATAATATCTTGGGGTGCAAGCTGGCGTTGGCTGACGAGATACTGAAGGGCAACCTCGACATCTTCGTAAACCTGGGCTTCTTGGGGAAATTTGCCCTCGCTGCGACCATAACCGCGATAATCGATCAGCAAAATTTGAAAGCCCAATTGGTGAAAAATTAACGCCCGATTGAGATTTTGGCTAATGTTTTCGCTATTGCCGTGGAGCAGTAACAGCGTCCCGATGGGGTTTTGCGTCGCTTCGAGCCACCAGCCATGCACGCGATCGCCGTTTTTAGCGTCTGGAATGGGCAACCATACCTCATCATATACCAAGTTGAGATTTTTTGGGGTAATGGTCAGTTCTTGAGTGGGTAAAAAGATGAGACGATTCTGCCATTTAAAGATAGCTAAACAAAGAATAATGTACGCGATCGCGCCCACAATTGCCAGTTTCCAAGCCAGAGAAATAAACATTCTTATTTAAAATAAATTAAGTTGTCGGGTTTGTGCGGGTTTTGCTTTTTCTATTTTATAGTTAGCAATCATAACCTCGCGACCTTTTTGGGCTTTTTCTTGCTTATAGTTATTCATGCCATATTGCAATTCCCACTCATAAATATAAGCATCCGTAAAGTTTGCCCGCACTTCAGGACAATCATCATAAGTAATAAGCCAGCGATGGGGACAATTTCGCAAAACTTCAGCAAAACGTTGGTGATCGAAATTCGTATGTAAACAGCCCCGCTTTCCGTATAACCTTGATTTCGTCACCGACAGATAAGGAGGATCTAAAAAAATAAAAACATCCTTTCCCGGTGCATTCACCAGTTCAGCATAATCAAGATTGGTAATTTTTACATCGGTTAAAAATTCCCCAAAGCTTTCTAACCGTTGAATCGCTGAATCAGTAAACCTTTTTTCAAAAGCCCCTTGAGAAAATCCCCCAGCTTCAATTGTTCCTGAAAAAGTAATACGATTGAGAACGAAAAAGCGAATTGCCCTTGTAAGTAAAGGTAAATCCTCGGTTTCACATTGGGCTAATTCTTGATATAAAGCTTTGCCATCATTTCGCTCTTTTTTGACTTGCCAAACCCCTTGAATAAAATCATCAGGATTTTGTTGTAAAACTTGCCAAAACGCATATAACTCTGGATTGAGATCGTTAAGCCAAAATTGGACTTGGGGGTGCTTTTGTTTGAGATAAATAAACACAGAACCACCCCCAATCATCGGTTCGCGATATTCCGAGAAATTGGACGGCACATACTGTTCAATCGTTTTTAATGCCCGTGATTTTCCCCCAGGATAACGCAGTGGAGTTCTAATAGTTTTGGCCATCATTCATAAAATTTAGAATATCTAATATTTTCAAACGAAGTGCGGGCATTTGTACTTGAGGTAAGCCCTCACCCCAAACCCTCACGGTAGAGAGGCCTTTAACCCCGTTTCTTAGCATTGGAATATAGCGTAGTAGCACGACACAGCTAAAATGAGGCTTTAACGTAGGGTGGGTTAGGCGGCTAAAACCTAAGCTATAACTGCAATTTAGCTATCCGCCGTAACCCACCATTTAAAGTGTGTCACGCCAGTAGGGTGGGTAATTGCCCACCATATCTATAGTAATTCTAAATAAGAACCGACAGCCCGCCCGCAGATTAAAATCTGGGGCTAACATGGCAAAGTCCACTTTCGCGGACTAAATCCATAAAATAAATTAGAAACCCTGATTTTGTGAAAAACCAGGGCTTGAGTTGACTGCATTACCTAGCAATTTCAATGAATAGAGTTTATTGCAATTTCGGTGTTTTCAAATGCCAGTCTGTGGCTTGTTCGTAAGCGTGTGCAACTTGCAGTAATAAACTTTCTCCTAACGGTTTACCAATCAACTGCATTCCTACAGGTAGACCCTTATCGTCAAAGCCACAGGGAACATTAATCCCCGGTAAGCCTGCTAAATTCACCGGAATGGTCATCAAGTCGGATAAATACATACTCAAGGGGTCAGCCGTTTTTTCTCCCGCTTTAAACGCGGTAGTGGGAGATGTGGGAGACACTAAAACATCGACTTTTTCAAAAGCATTGTCAAAGTCTTGTTTAATCAACGCTCTAACTTTTTGCGCTTTGAGATAATAAGCATCATAATACCCCGCAGACAGGGCATAAGTTCCTAACATAATGCGGCGTTTAACCTCAGTTCCAAACCCTTGAGCGCGGGTTTCTTTATACATTTCGACGAGGTTATCTGCATCTTCAGCCCGAATGCCATATTTCACCGCATCGTAACGGGCCAAATTAGCCGAAGCTTCAGAAGGAGCAATAATGTAATAAGCGGGTAAACCGTAACTAAATGTCGGACAAGAAATGATTTGAATTTCTGCCCCTAAGTGTTGCAAAGTTTCAATCGCCGCTTTTACTTTTTCTTCGACAACTGTATCTAAACCGCCGCCAAATGTTTCTTTAATTATGCCCACTCGCAAGCGGCCACGGGGTCGGAAATTAGGACGAATGAGTTTGGCGTAATTGGGAATTTCAACTTTAAGACTGGTGGAATCTTTGGGGTCATAACCGGCGATCGCGCTCAACAATACTGCCGCATCTTCAACACTCCGACCAAACGGGCCAATCTGGTCGAGGGAAGACGCATAAGCCACCAAGCCATAGCGAGAAACTAGCCCATAAGTCGGTTTTAGCCCCACTACGCCACACAAAGCGGCAGGTTGACGAATTGACCCCCCGGTATCCGAACCTAGCGCCACAACGCATTCTGCGGCAGCTACCGCAGCAGCCGAACCCCCAGAAGAACCCCCCGGAACGCGAGACAAGTCCCAAGGATTTGCCGTGACTTGATAGCCGGAGTTTTCGGTTGAACTCCCCATGGCAAATTCATCGAGGTTAGTTTTACCCACCATCACAGCCCCCGCGTCTTTCAGCTTTTGGGTGACAGTAGATTCATACGGAGGCACAAATTTGTCTAAAATCTTGGACGCACAGGTTGTGGGGATACCTGCGGTACACATATTATCTTTAATGCCGATGGGAATTCCTGCCAACATCCCAATTTCTTCCCCAGCCGCGATTTTAGCATCAACGGCTTTTGCTTGAGCCAGGGCAGAATCGGCGGTAATGTGCAGAAAGCTGTGCAGTTTGGGTTCGAGTCGCTGAATCCGGTCTAGGGCTTCATTGGCTAACTCGACGGCAGAACGTTCTTTTCGGACTAGCTGTTTGTGTAACTCCCGGATGGATGTCATGCGTGTACCTTAAGTTTTAGAGGGGGGTTCAAATATTACAGTGTACTAGGCGATCGCCCCAAAAACAGACGTGCCTATGCCAATGTATCAAATTTGTTGTTGGTTGTTGGTTGTTGGTAAATACTACGATCGAAACTAATGACAAAGGACAAAGGACAAAGGACTAATGACAAACGACAAATAACAAATGACCAAGGACAAACAAAAACCGAACGTCAGGTCAAATTTGAGGTAGGCGGGGCGTTTTATAACTCTGGTAGCCGTTTAGGACGCGATCTGGCGGTTTTGGCGGCAAGGGTGCAGCGCGATCGCGTCGGACAATTACGAATCCTCGATACGATGACGGGGTGCGGGGTGCGTCCGTTGCGGTATCTGGCCGAAAGTAAGGCGGATTGGATTTGGGCGAACGAAGGGAATCCCGACATCTTACCATTAATCAATCGAAATTTAGCAGATGCGATCGCGTCAGGTCAAGTCCAGATTACTTGCAAGGATGCAAATCGCGTTTTGGTCGATTGCTACAACCGCCGCGATTACTACGATTTGGTCGATATTGACTGTTTTGGTTCCCCTGCACCCTTTCTGCATACAGGGTTGATGGCAGTACGAATCGGAGGGCTATTATATCTTACCAGTACGGACGGTCGGACGGCGACAGGACACCGGCCAGAAGGGGGTTTGGGGGTTTATGGGGCGTTGCCGCGATCGCACCCTGCGGCTCATGAACAGGGGTTGCGGTTGTTGCTCGGTTCGTTGCAGCAACAAGCGGCTATGCAAGACTTGGGGATTCAGCCTGTTTTCTCGCTATTTTCGGGGGAAATTTACCGGGTGATGGTGCGAGTGGTTAGGAAAAAGCAATTAAGTTCTACCAACTATGGTTTTCTCGGCTACTGTCACGCTTGCGGCGAATATCGAACTATAAATTGGCGCAAATTAGGCAAAGCGAGTTGTGCTTATGATGACAAACCCCTCACCCTCAGCGGCCCGATGAGTTTGGGGGCATTGCACGATCGCGCTACCCTAGAGAAAATGCGGGCGATCGCGCAAACTTGGCAGTGGTGGGATTGTGTCGAAATCCTCGAAATCATGCAAGCTGAAGCCGAGTTACCCCCGTATTTTTATCTTTTGGGAGAAATTGGTAAGCGAGGCAAAATGGATATTCCAGCGCGAGATCGTCTGATGAAAAGTTTACAAGATCGCGGCTATTTAGCGACTCCAACTCACATCCATCCCGAAGCGATTAAAACCAATGCCGATTTACATACTTGTATCGATCTAGCCCGACAACTTTAAAATTAGAATGAATTGGTTTATATTTGCCGTTCTTGCGGCTTTTTTTTCGGCGGTTAAAGACGCGATTAGCAAACAAAGTCTTAAAAATGTTGATGAATATGTTGTCACTTGGGCTTCACGTTTTTTCGCGTTACCCGTGTTAGTTCCTTTTTTCTTTATTGATGAGATTCCCACCCTCGGACGGGAGTTTTATCTTAATTTGGGTTTTATTCTCGGGATTCAAATTTTTGCTAATATTTTATATTTTCGTGCGATTAAACTCAGCGATTTATCTCTAACGATTCCGCTTTTGGCTTTTACGCCTTTATTCCTTTTAATCACTTCACCCTTGATTGTCGGTGAATATCCCCGTTGGATTGATATCGCAGGAATGATTTTAATTGTTGGGGGGTCGTATTTACTCAATATCAAAAATAAGAAGCAAGGCTATTTTGCCCCCTTTCGCGCCTTACTTTACAATCCAGGGGCAAAACTAATGCTATTGGTAGCGTTTTGTTGGAGTTTATTGAGTAATTTTAATAAAGTTGGCGTACAAACTTCTTCTGCAACATTTTGGCCGGCCTTTAATTCCAGCATTTTAACAATTTCTTTTTTAATTATTGCTTTATCAAAATCCTCTAAACCTTGGCAACAAGTCAAGCAAAATTATCAATCTTTGATTCCGATGGGAATTTGCCAGGGCTTGTTATTGTTATCTTTTATGAAAGCGTTGGATTTGGCTTTAGTCGCGCAAGTCATTTCCGTTAAACGGTTGAGTATTTTATTTGCGGTGATGTTTGGTTATTTTTGTTTCGGAGAAGCGGGAATTAAGGAGCGTTTACTGGGTGCGGGAATTATGTTAATTGGTGTTACTTTGATTACTTTATTTTAAAGATATCAACTCATTCCTCGCTTGTCCTGTTTTAGAACCCTGGTTTCTTATCTGCTTACACAGTCAAGTTAACATTTCAAGCCAGAAACCGGGGTTCTTAATCCCCACTAATTAAACGGATTTGATACTTAAAACTTAAAAAGGTGGACATTGCCCACCCTACAAAATTATGTTGTTATAGTATTATAAAATAGTCTATTCTTGAGGAGGAAGGGACTTTTTATCTTCTCGAAAAATCTCATTCAGAGAATGCCATAAGTCGCTGAGAAGTCCTTTTAATTCTTTCTCTTTTCGCGCGATCGCACCCCCGGCTTTACTGAGTTTACCTTCAAATTCTTGCTGGCGCTCTTTGACTTTATCAGTAAAAACTTCCGGTTCCGCTTTTGCTCTTTCGTACCAGTTTTTCGCGTCGTCTAAGTAATTTTTAATATCTTCGTAATTATCGCCGTAACGGTTGGCTAAATTAGCTTGGACAACGGAAAGTTGGGCTTGGAGTTGCGCGTAACGCTTGCGGAGAAGTGCGGCTTCTTCGGTGTCTTTGAGTTGAGAAACAGCAGATTGTACCGCTTCTTTAATGTTGTCAGATTGGTTTTCCCCAGTTTGTTCGATGTCGTCTAAAACCAAGTCTACTTCTTGGACAATTTCAGCTTCTTCGGCTTCAATTTGTCCTTGGAGTTGCTTCATTTGGGCTTGGGTGGTATTAATGGTTTGACGGCGTTTTTGATTGATAGCCGCGATCGCGCCTTCTATGGCTGCGGTAATATCATCTTTGACTTCTCCACCCTTTTCTTTGAAAACTTCAATTCCTGTCGCGATCGCGTCTTTAACAATTGAGCGAATTTCCCCCGATCCTTCTTTGACTTCGGTAGTCGATTCAGAAACCGCAGTTTTCATAATATCGCGAATGCGATCGTAACGACTTTGACCTTCTTCTTTAACTTTTTTTAAATCTTCAGCGATTTGATCTCGGTCTAATGTTGCCATAAGTCAATATTCCTAAATTTCTAGTAAAAATACAAAGCTTGAAAAGTGAAGCAAGCCCTCCAAAAGAGGTCATTGCTTCACCAACGATTACTCAACTTTCGCACTGACTGTAAGTCTGCTACCTTAACAAATCAAGGTAATTAAACTAACCTAATTTAATAACTTCGGTTTGCTTCCTTGCATCTGTTTCCTATTATGACCCACAGGAACAAGAGTGAACTCTATCGAAAGAAAGAGTCAGCTATTCTTTATGCGTCGTAAGCCTTTAAATCTTTGACCGCAGGGCCTCGCAAAAGTTCTCCATCACAGCTAAATCGCGACCCATGACAAGGACAATCCCAACTCTTTTCACCATTATTCCAACTCACGACACAACCTAAATGCGGACATACCGCAGACACCGCATGAACTTGATTGTTTTCGTCACGATAAGCGGCAACTTTTTGGTTATCAAGGTTTAAGATTTTTCCTTCATTAGGTTTCACTTTATCAAAGGAATTATCAGTAAATCCTTTGAGGCGATCGCCAAACCAATGAGTTGCGACATCGAAGTTTTCTTTGATGGAAGTTTTAGAAACAAAAGGGGTTGCTCGCGTTGCATCAAAGGTTGCAGCCCAAGGATTATTTCGACCTAAGATTAAGTCGGATAAAATCATTCCCGATAACGTCCCTTTGGACATTCCCCACAAACTAAAGCCTGTCGCAACATAGATATGCTCGGAGGTGGGAGTCAGTTTACCAATGTAAGGTAACTTGTCCATGGACACCATATCTTGAGTAGACCAACGATAATCAATATTCTCGATTTTAAACTCATTACGAGCGTAGTTTTCAAGTTTTCGATAACATTCTTCGGTGTCTTGTTTCTCACCAACTTTATGACCTTGACCCCCTACAATTAATAAAGTACCACCATCATCTAGGGGAGTCGAACGAATGGAATGATCGTCTTTTCCTGTCCCGATATACATCTCTTGAGGAGCGATAGATTTATCGACTTTAGCCCCAATTAAATAAGACCGTTTGGGATAAGCTTTTGCGAAAAATAAACCTTGATCCAGAATGGGTAAATTAGTCGCAACAATCACATCTTGGGCTTTAATAAAACCGCGATCGCTCACCACTTGACAAGGATCGCTATGATTCACTTCTTTGACTCGCGTATTCTCGATGACATAGCTGCCATTTCCAGGAATTTTATGAGCCAAATTCAGCAAGTATTTCCGCACATGAAAACGGGCTTGATTGGGGAGTTTAATCGCACCTGCAACAGAAAAGGGTAACTCGGTATTGGTGACAAAAGAAGCGGGTAAATAAGCTTTTTGTGCGGCTTGGACTTCAGCGTGAATCTTATCTATACTATCGGTGTAGCGAGCAAAAGTATAAGCATTGCAACGGCGAAAATCGCAGTCAATTTGTTCTTCTGTGACTAAATTTGCGACTTGTTCAATCGCGGCTTGGTTGGCTTCTCCATAAATGCGAGCCGTTTCGACATCAAAGTTTTCAATTAAATCATTGTAAATCAGACGATGTAAAGCGGTAATTTTAGCAGTTGTTTTGCCACTTGTCCCTTGTACAATCTTCTCAGAATCGATTAAAGCGACGGTTTTTCCGGCTTTTTTCAATAAGGTTGCGGCGGTAATTCCGACAATTCCCGCACCCACAATAGCAACGTCTACGGTTAGATTTTCCGGTAAGATAGGATAATCCGTGGGAAGGGTTGAATCAATCCAATAGGAAGTATGTTTTCCCGTAATGGTTGAATTTTTATTAGTTAATACAGTCATAAATTAGGACTTTTAAACTCAAGCAATTGTTTTAGTTTAATGAAGCTTTCCCTCTAGATTCATCCATCCTGAGATTGAAGCCTAGGGACAATTACCTATCTCTAGACATAAGTAAACCCCAGTTTTGAGCAAAAACCGGGGTCTGAGATTGTTAAGTCTTGAAAACTAACTCAAAGTTGCGGAAATATAGTCGGCTGTAGCTTCTACCATCGCGATCGCGTTTTCATAGATCATGCGCGTCGGGCCAATTACCCCCACACTCCCCACGGGAACATCTCGATGATGATAATTCGCAGTAATTAGCGCACAAGTGCTGAGGGGTTCGAGTTTATTTTCAGCCCCAATTCTGACGGTAACTCGCTTTTGGATTGCGTCAAGTTCTGGTAATTCAAACACCATAGGAAGTAGTTGGTCTTGTTCTTCTTCTAGCAGATGCAACAGCGTTTGGACTTGTTGGAGTTGGCAAAATTCGGGCTGACGCAACACCTCGGAAATACCGCGAATTAAAATTGGGCTAGAAGCAGGAAGTTCAGCCCGTCGCGTCAATTCTTTGAGTAACTTTTTGAGAAAATCAGTATAACAAGCAAACTCGCGATCCAGTTCGACCCAATCCAGTTGCGCTAGGGTAGACAGGGATTTTCCTTGCAATTTGTGGTTGAGGAAATTCGACAAAAGTTGTAACTCATCGTCGATTAATTGAGCATTCCCCGTCGCTTCGAGGGCTTTGGGTAAATTCATCAACACGGATTGGGTTTGATAGGTATCTGTTACCACAATCAACATCACTTGTTTTTCATTGACTTGAATGAGTTGGAGGTGATGCAGAATGTTGTGAATATTTTGAGGAAGGGTAATTAAGGCAATTTGACCGCTAATTGTAGCTAAAAGTTGGGCTGCACTTTGAAAAAAGCTTTCAAAAGAATAACCCATTCCTTCGAGTTGGGTGGTGTAGATTTGTTCGACTTGACGGGCCCAAACTTCATTGGGAATCATCAAGCGGTCTACATAAATGCGGTATCCAGAGTCCGAAGGAATGCGACCCGCAGACGTATGGGGTTGATACAATAAACCCGCTTTTTCTAAGCGACCCATCGCATTACGAATGGTCGCAGAACTGACTTTAAAATTGTATTCTTGAGCAAGGGTTTTAGAGCCAACAGGTTCAGCCGTCGCAACATAATGGTGAACTGTAGCTTTCAAAACATCTTGTTGACGTTCGTTGAGTTGATGCGCTTTAGACATAATCGCAAACGCTGACGTAAAGGAAAATAAAAAAGAAAGATGCTAAATGGTTTTGGCAGAGTTTAACTTAGGGATAAAAACCCTAATAACGGGGAATACTGGGATTAATATAAACCGAGTAGGCTTCGATGCCCCCTATGATATTTTTAACATTGGTAAATCCTTGAGCGCGTAGCCATTGACACATCTGTTGCGATCGCACTCCGTGATGACAGATGACAAAGGTTTCCCTATCCGCATCAAAGCGTTGATGAATATTGTCCGACCATTGGGAAAACTGACTCAACGGTAACACCTCAAAGCCTTCGACATAAGCCATTTCGACTTCGTTCGGTTCGCGAACATCAATCAGTTGGGGGGGACTGTCTGCGGTTTCGAGTTGTTCGCAGAATTCATTGACGTTGATTTGGGGGATGGGTTGAGAAGATGTAGTATCAGACATGATGGGAAATCAATAGTTAACAATAGAGTTATGGATACAGGGTAGCAGTTTCGCGGCGAGTTGTTGTGTGTCGTGTTACAGCCTGCCATCCTGGCAAAATGATCGCAGAGAGTTTCCAGTCGCGCCAGAGCAAGTAATAATTGAAAAGCTGACGAATATTGCGATCGCGTTTATGAAGTTGCGTTCTTTTTTCTTGGTTTTAGCCAGTTTCGTTCTCATTACCCTATTGGTAGCTGGGGGTGCTTTTTACTGGATTATTGCTCAAAGTCCCATCAAGTCTTTATCTCTGGGTCGCGTGACCGATCCTACTGCGGCCTTGTTTATCCCTCGTCAATCTCCGGTGGTTCTCTCGTTGTTAGCGAATCCCGATCGCATTGAAGCCTTTAGCGAAATCGCTGTTCCCCTACGACAACGAGGCCGCGATCGCCGTCGTTTCGACCGCCTCAAAACCAGTTTACTGTCCAATAGAAATATCAACTACGAGCAAGATATTCAGCCCTGGCTAGGGGAAGAAGTTACTTTTGCTTTGACTTCCCCCGATTATGACCGCAACCCCGAAAATGGGTCGCAATTAGGCTATATTGTCGTCGCTTCGAGTCGCGATCCAGACGCAGCCCGCGAATTTCTGCAACGGTTGTATTCTAGAGACGCGATCGCCTCCGAATCAGAATTAACTTTTGAAACCTACAAAGGCGTAAAACTAATTTATCGCCGCAATACCGCCGAAAATCGCTATACTTCTGCGAGTGCCGTTATTGGCGATCGCTTCGTGATTTTTGCCAATCATCCCAAAGTCCTGCGATCGGCCCTCAACAACGTCCAAGCGGCTAACCTCAGCCTTGAAAGCGCCCCCGGCTATCAAAAAGCCCTAAATATCATCAAATCCCCCCGCATTGGCGTAGGTGTGGTTAATTTACCCGCCCTCGCTGCCTGGATCGCCAAAACGCCCTTACCCCCGGAACTAGAGCAAACCTTAACCCTGTCCCTCAACGCCGATCGCCAAGGTTTAGTCGCAGAAACAGCCCTCGCAGGTTTACTCAGCGATACCACCGTCCCTCCGACGTTATCCTCCCCCGTCCCGGCCTTAGATTACATTCCCCAAAGTGCCATTTTAAGTGCAGCAGGAAGCGATTTAGAGCAACTCTGGGAACAAGTGGCCGAAAGCCTCACGCCTCAGAATGGCTTTGCACCCCTGATCGATCAAGGAATCGTATCCCTCAACGAAAACCTGGGAATTGATGTCACCCAGGAGATTTTTAGCTGGACAGAAGGCGAATACGCCCTAGCCCTCCTCCCCAACTCTCAATGGTTGTTTGTGGCGGAAAATACCACTCCTGAAACCGAAGACGCGATCGCCCACCTCGACACCCTAGCCGAAGACCAAGGCTTGAGTTTGAATCAAATTACCATTGGCGATCGCCCCATCACCGTCTGGACTAAACTATCCCCCACCACCCAAAATGGCATTCCCGACCTGCAAACCGAAGTTAAGGGAGTCCACACCACAATCGGCAATTACGAACTGTTCAGCAACAATCTAGGGGGCTTAGAACTCGTTTTCCAAGACCAAGACCCCAGCATTCTCGATAAACCTGACTTCCGAGACGCGATCGCCCAACTCCCCAAAAACAACAACGGCTACCTTTACATCGACTGGCCCCAAACCCAACCCTTTATCGACCGCAATATCCCTCTATTCCGCTTGATCGAATTTGTCGGCAAGCCTGTATTCGACTCGCTGCATTCCTTTACCCTCAGCAGTCGCGGCCGGGAAAATGGTATTAATCGGGCCAGTATTTTCTTTGATGTTAAGGATTAAAAAGGCAGTAGGTAGTGGGCAGTAGGCAGTGGTTTTTGGGCAGTCGGCAGTCGGCAATCGCCAGTCGGGAGAGGGGGAAGAGGGGGAGGAAATTCCCAATTACCAATTGAGGGATTGTGGGAATAACCAACAACCAACAACCAATAACCAACAACCAATAACCAATAACCAATAACCAATAACCAACAGCAAATGACCAACAACCAACAACTAACAACAAACGACCAACAAAAAATGAAAATCCGTAAACCTATTTTAGTCGGCGGTTTGGGCTTGTCCTTCGGGCTGTGGGCTTGGTGGAATTTACAAGACTCGCTGCTGCAAGCGGGGGAAACGGGTTTAACTGGAGTGATGATTGTTGGGGGTGGTTTGTGGTTGCTACAAAAAGCAAAACCCCGCAAAAATCTGAGTTTACCGCAACCGCAGATTGTCACCGAAGCCATGTTAAATCGGGCGATCGCGAAGGTGCAAGAATGTATTAAACTGATTGCCACCGAAGCCCCAGACAGCGACGTTAGCGACTTAGAAGCGCAAATAAAAACGATTCGCGATCGCCTGCAACGTCAAACCCTACAACTCGCGATCGCCGGGGGTAGAAAAACCGGAAAAACCGAGTTAGCGAATCAACTCAAAGGCTCATTTCCCCCAGAAACCCTCGAAATTATCGACACCGAAGCCTTATTTAGTAATAGCGAGACAGAAGACAGCGAAATCGAGAAAACAATTTTAGCCGCAGATTTAGTTATCTTTTTACTGGATGGCGATCTCAGCGATTCTCAACTGCAAAAAATCAAACAATGGCGATCGCGCAGTCAACAAGTTTTAGTCAGTCTCAACAAACAAGACCGCTACCCAGAAGACGAAAAAGCAACCATCATCGAACAAATCAAAGGCCGTCTGGTAACTTTAATTGATTTTGACGATATCAGCGCCATTTCCACTCAGCCTGCCCCGGTCAAAGTCAGAAAACACCAAGAAGACGGCACAATTAGCGAAACCCTAGAAACGCAAAAACCCGAAATTACCCTACTGCGCGATCGCGTCTCCAGTTTGCTCGAAAATCAGCGTCAAGCCCTGACTTTAGCCACCGCATGGCGAGAAGCCACCAACCTGCAAACCGCCGCTAAAACCCGCCTGAATGCCATTAGACGCGATCGCGCCCTTCCCATTATCGAGCGTTATCAATGGATTGCGGCCACTGCTGCCTTTGCCAACCCCGTCGCCGCTTTAGACTTACTCGCCACCGCCGCCATTAGTACCCAAATGCTAGTCGATTTAGGGGAAATCTATCAACAAAAATTCTCCCTCTCCCAAGCGCAAAACGCTGCGGGTACATTAGGGGAACAAATGGTGAAATTGGGTTTAGTCGAACTTTCCACCCAAACCATCGGCGGTTTACTCAAAACTAACGCCATGACTTATGTTGCGGGGGGCGTTGTCCAAGGCATTAGCGCCGCTTACCTGACGCGAATTGCCGGTTTAAGCTTAATCGAATATCTCCAAGACCAAGACATTCAAGCCAACACAGAAACCAAAATTAACTGGGACAAATTCAACCAAACCCTAAAAAACGTCTTCCAAGCCAACCAACGCACTGCTTTTTTACAGAATTTCGTCCAACAAGCCAAAACGCGCTTGGTTTAGTCGTTGGTCATTGGTCATTTGTCCTTGGTTATTGGTTTGATTGTCAAATTTCTCGTAGGGGCTGGGTTTCCCTGGCCAATTTTACGTTAATACGTTAATACCCGATCGATTATGGTGGGATAACATCAAATCTCAATACCCAAAAGTTGAGACTGGATGAGGAAACCTCACCCCTACACAAGGCGCGAGATTACCAAAAATCATGGGTTATTAGCCCTGTCCTTATAGGACGGCTTTGTGCTAAACTTTTAACTAGAGTACCGCCCTTGCAGACGGAAAAAACGCTCGCGCTCGGGTAAAGAGATCGGGGAAAATATTGGGACTGAGTTCCGTGTTTTCTAGACTCTCCCGACGAAGCGAGAATCCCCGACCGTTTACGGCGGGGAGTTGTCAAACTGATATAAGGGTTTTTAGCCTAACCCGTCACTAATCACCAATAACCAATAACCAATAACTAATAACTAATAACCAATAACCAACACCCGCGATACCATGAATCCAATGTAGTCCTCTACACTCAAAGGAGTTATGGAGATAGATTCACTACCCACAGAGTTGATTCTGAGTGCCTCTCGCGAGTCTTTGGGCAGTATTACCTTAAACTGGATGCCGCAACCGGGGAGTTACCTCGATGTCGCGGGTCAAACTTACGCTGTATTAGAACGACATCACCATTATCAGTACAAAATCGGCGGTTATAAACTGCACAAAATTTCTCTTTATGTCAAATCTGCCCAACGTCCCACCGAAAAAACCCTGGTGGAAGGCCGTTGGGTGATTGGGGATGCTCATTGTCGCTTTAATGCCCAATCAGAAATTATACGCTGTGCGATTAATCCGGATGGCCCTTGCAAGGGATGTTTACACTACCAACCCCGCGAGGACTAAGCATTTTCGAGCTTTTCACCGACTTCTAAACGAGTCCCATTGACAAAATCCCAACCGGATTGCGATCGCTTTCCGGCCATTTGCACTTGTCGCAGTAATAAAGCCCCTTCTCCAGTTTTGATAATGGGGCCTTCTTGTTTGAGGAGATGGATAATTTCACCGGGTTGGCCGTCTTTTTGACTGATTTCTTGCCAGTTTAGATCGGGAAATGCTTGATTGAGTTGGGTTTCGTAAACAGGATTAAAAGGAACAGTTGCCGAAATTTTGAGATTATCACCTCGAAAAGTAGCAACGCAGTTGGGGAAAAAAGCACGAATCTGATTGTGCAGCGCGATCGCGGGTTTTGTCCAGTCTAGGGCAAAATCGCTTTTTTGAATCAACCGGGCATAAGTCGCTTGAGCATCATCTTGAGGAGTGGGTCGAATTGTGCCTTGTTGCAATCCCAACAAAGTCTCAATCAACAATCCCGCACTAATCGAGGACAAATGGATAGCCAACTCCAGAGAATTTTCAAGCCACTCAATCTTATGAGTTTGTTTTAGTAACATAGCCCCCGTATCCATTCCCGCATCCATCAGCATCGTTGTCACCCCGGTAATAATCTCCCCATCGTACAAACACCACTGAATCGGCGCAGCACCGCGATATTGAGGCAAAAGAGACCCATGACCGTTAATACAGCCCAAATGGGGCATATCCAGGATTTCTTGGGATAAAATCTGCCCATAGGCTACCACCACAAAAGCGTCTGCTTGGGCGTTGCGGAGCTTTTCGAGGGTTTCGGAGTCTTTTTTGATTTTCGCAGGCTGCCATACAGGAATATCGGCGGCTACAGCCACTTTTTTAACCGCCGAGGGAATTAACTTTTTCCCTCGACCTCTGGCTTTATCCGGTTGCGTCACAACGGCAATAATTTCAATTTCAGGATGTGCGATTAACCGTTCTAAACTCGGAACTGCATACTGTGGCGTTCCAAAAAAGATGATTTTCATTTAACAAATGACAAATGACAAAAGACCAAGGACTACTCAGCAATAATCTCAACGCGACGATTGAGGGCGCGATTTTCTGGAGTGTCATTGGGGGCTAGGGGTTGGGCTTGGCCGTAACCAATGGTCACAAAACGATAGCGATCGCCCAGGGTTTCTTCGAGATATGCTTCTAAGGTGCGGCCTTGTTGGAACGAGCGTTCTCGGTCGAGGTTGGGATTATCCGAAGCATCCGTATGAACCCCGATGCGAACCGTTGAACCGGGATAACCCTGTAACTCCTCAACAATCGTATCGAGAACCGCAGTGGCTTCGCTAGTGAGTTGATTGTTGGGACTGAATAAAACATCTTTGGGTAGCGTTGCTTTGACCTTGACTGAGGGGACAAGGGAATTAGTTGGGGTTGCTGCATCAGAATCTTGAGACAAGGCTTGTTCTAGCCCGCCAAAACGTTCGCTGAGGGGGCGATCGCTTTGGGATACGCCCACTCTCGCTTCAAGTTCTTGGGTGCGATCGCGTAGAGAATTGAGTTCGGTTTGCAGTTGGTCTAACTCAATTTGTAGCTGTTGTCGTTCGGTGTCGCTTAAATTTGCGGTGGGTAACGCCACCGTTTCTGAGGGGGATAACCCTTCTTGCCAATACTGTTCTCGCAGGGCTTGTAACTGTTCCCAGGCTTGAATCGCTAACGGTTTCTCGGAATTCGGTTGCGGATTTGCCAACGCCAAAATCACCCCTACCCCCGCCGCTAAACTGCCCCCCAACCCTAATAAAAACAAGCGAAACAAAAAACGCCCCACCCAAGACCAACGATGCGATCGCGCCAGTTTATACTCGGTTGTAGATTCTAAAGTCATGGGCGGTTGTTGCGAGGCTGTATTCGCAGGAGAGGGAACTTGTAAGTTTTTCGATTTTGCCATCGATGGTGTTTGAACTTGCCGTTATCAATTAACCGTCGTTTGCATAATACCCCGAAACTTATCCCAAGGTAGTTGGTTCCGGGTCGCTTTGTCATTCGTCCTTCGTCCTTTGTCATTGATATAGCAACTGCCAAAACAGTTAGGACACCAC
Organism: filamentous cyanobacterium ESFC-1; assembly: GCA_000380225.1. GTDB lineage: Bacteria > Cyanobacteriota > Cyanobacteriia > Cyanobacteriales > Spirulinaceae > Jaaginema. The sequence goes on along the minus strand of KB904821.1, from coordinate 3,674,053 downwards.
ATCCATTCTGAGAAAATAAGCCCCTCCTCTCTTTGTAAATTGTCAATTATTTCCCTACTGCCTCAGAATATCGTTTTAGGGCGATCGCGACATTTTGTCCCCCAAAGCCAAAACTCAACACCAAAGCACAATTCACCTCCCTATGACAAGCGGTGGTGACAAAATTCAAATCAAACTCTGGCTGTTGTAAGCCCACGCAGGGGGGTAAAACTTGCTGTTGTAGGGCAAGCAAGGTAAACGCCGTTCCCAACGCGCCAGAAGCCCCTAGGGTGTGTCCTGTCGCGCCTTTGGTTGAGCTTACGGCTACCGAAGCAGGAAATAAAGCTTGAATCAGTTTTGCTTCATTCTCATCATTGAGGCGGGTGCTGGTGCCGTGAGCGTGAATATAATTAATATCTGAAGGTTGTAAGCCACTGCGAGTTAAACATTGCTGAATCGCGATCGCGCCACTTTTTCCCATAATATCTGGGGCGCTGACATGATAACCATCCGCAGTCCAGCCAAATCCGGCAATCTCGCCGTAAATCTTCGCCCCTCGCTGTTGGGCGCTGGTTTCCGTTTCCAATACAAATAATGCTGCCCCTTCCCCCAAAACAAAACCGTTGCGCTGAGAATCGAAGGGATGAGCGCCTGTTTTCGCTAAAGCCCCCATTTTGGCAAATCCTGCCAAGGTAAGAGGGGTAATCGGGGCTTCTATTGCTCCCGCGATCGCCTGCTGACATTCCCCATTTAAAATTAACTCAGTTGCTCTCGCGATCGCCCACAACCCCGTCGCACAAGCGGCCATGGGTGCGAAAACAATCCCCCTCGCGCCGACTTTCTGAGCTATAGAAATCGCCCCTTGGTGCAGCAAAGAATCTAACCAGAGGCTCAAATCCCCTTCACCCCGGCTTATCGCCTCCAAATCCCCCTGACAACCGCGACTCGAACCCACCACCACCGCACAATCGGGAAGCGGGGGATCGAGACGGGCATCTTGTAATAAATCTGGCAGGACGCGATCGCTCAACCTTGCCAGATTCATTGGTTCCTGCCCGATCAAGCCCAGCAATCGCGGTGAAAGGTCAAAAAAGGGTTGAGCCAGCCTTAACGCCGATTTGCCCTGTAACAAGCCTTGCCAAGTCGCATCTAAATCGCCGCCTGCACTCGCCAACCCGATTCCCGTAACAACAACTTTCACCACGATGCCCGAACTTTACAAAACTTAACTATTTTTTAAGGTTTTCCAGTCCAGCCGCGATCTCAGCCGAATCGATGCGATCGCCTTGAGCAATAGCATCTACCGCTTCCATGCCCTCGGTGACATAACCAAAAACCGCATAATCGCCGTCTAAGAATTGTAAATCCGCCAGCGCAAAATAAAACTGCGCCGAGGCTGAATTCGGCATTTGCGATCGCGCCATGGCCAACGCCCCGCGAGTATGAGCTAAAACCGGAGGAGCCGTTACTCCTGCTTGCTTCAGGGTTTTGCCATAAATCGGCTCATCCGCCCCTTGCGGCTTAATTTCCAAGGGAATATAGCGGGATTGATTCGTTTCAGGATCGATAAAACTCCCTGTCCCCAAGCGACTCGCAGGCACACTGGGGTCTTTGCCTTGGGGGTCGCCCCCTTGGGCCACAAACGGTTGCGGCGATGTAACTACCCGGTGAAACACCAAACCATCATAAGTTCCCCGTTGCACAAGATCGACAAAGTTTCCCGCCGTAATCGGTGCGTTGTCGCCATCAACTTCAATCGTAATCGGCGAACCGTTCACCGTCATCACGACTGTTGCTTTGCCTTCGAGTTTGGGTAATTGTGTCATATCTTGGTTACTTGCTTGTGCAGTAATAGTGGTTGTTTCTGTTGTTTCTGTATTGCTGTTGGTGGCGGCAGAGGACTTGCCACTCTGGGAGTCACAACCCGTCAAACCGACACCACTCAGGCTCAAAAGTGCCACACAGCAAGTTAGCACGAACCAACGCTGAATTTGTTTTTTCATCAAAAAACTCCTTTGATACCCCGACCTCGCGCAGCAGGTGGGGGAGGGATAGGAGTGTTAGACGGCGGGGTTCGATGCCCCGATGACTAACAATCTCTGCGGACAAGTAACTAGAATGCCCGTTGCGCGATAGAGAAGTTGAACTTTAGAAGCGGTGAACTGGCCAATTCGCTTCCAATTAAAATCAGACACCGATATCTTTTTGGCAGTGTCGCCACTGACATAACCGACCGATATTCGGCCTGCCATTTCAGCAATTTTGAAAGGGACATCCCGATTAATGCGACGACTGCGACGCGAACGGCGCAGCATCCGGCGATTATCCATCCTTTCCCTGATTTTTTTGTTTTAGATGCCTTCTAAAGGAACGCCCAAAAAGCGTGCCAATTCTGCCCCTTGGTTTTCTAATGCGGATAAGGGCATTGGTTCGCCCACCCGCGTTAAGGGAATATCGCGACGCTGTTTAACTTTGAGATAAAGTTGGCGTTTAGGACTAAACCCTTCTTTGATTTCGGCGCGAACGGCTTGGATATCTTCAAGCCGACAGCTAAATTCGATGCGGCGATTCTTGCCGGGGTAACCCCAGCGAAAAATAGTAGCATAGCCGCTTTTTTTGTCGAATTCATTGTAGCCGCCCCCAACATTCCAAATCACGACCAGCACCAAGTAAAGACAAACTAGGCTTCCGGCAACGCCGTAAAATCCTAATGCAGCTCCTTGGGGAATGAATGAGAGTTGGGACGGATCGCTGACAATGAGTAAATTTTTGTGCAAATAACTCGAAAGGCTTGCCAGGAAAAAGCCAATCCCGCCAATCGCGGAAATGACTGCCCAAAACATATTGCTAAAACGCCGCGCCCCTAAAACCTCTTGGCGCAGCCTCAGACTGTCTTCAGTGGTCTGTGCCGTCATAAAATCCAACTTTTTTGTGTGTTGTCTTGTTATCATCTCCCATTGTTACACCACAAGCGATCGCTCGTTGCCAACCCCCAAAATGTCACCGTCCTCTAGAAAGATTTTGAGATTTCTGAGGAAAGATATGACAATTTGTAAAATTTTCGGTAATAATTATTTAAGACAAGTTGGCCTGCGACCCTGATTTATCTAGCGGTAAACAAGGTAAGCTATAACTTGTAAAGTCTGTTAAGAAAATTAAAGGACTGGCATTGACCTGAGTTTCAGGTTAATCGAAAGTTCGGTGGTTTTCTGGAAGCAACTGCTTGTAAACTCTAACCTAGCGGCTGTCTCAGCCCTAAGAAAGAGTCAACAGGCAACCAGACCCACCCTATAGAAATCTTGCAATTTATCTTGTCGAGCAAGAGGATTTGAGTCTATGACTATTGCAGTCGGACGCGCTCCCGCCCAGAGAGGATGGTTTGATGTCCTCGATGACTGGCTCAAGCGCGATCGCTTTGTATTCGTAGGTTGGTCAGGGATTCTGTTATTCCCCTGCGCCTACATGGCCCTCGGTGGTTGGCTAACCGGAACCACCTTTGTTACATCTTGGTACACCCACGGTTTAGCCTCCTCTTACCTAGAAGGCTGTAACTTCTTAACCGTGGCCGTATCCACCCCCGCCGACAGCATGGGTCACTCCCTGCTGTTCCTCTGGGGACCTGAAGCCCAATGGAACTTTGCCCGTTGGTGTCAACTCGGCGGNTTATGGCCCTTTGTCGCCCTTCACGGCGCATTTGGTCTAATTGGCTTCATGCTGCGTCAGTTTGAAATCGCTCGTCTAGTAGGCATTCGACCCTACAACGCCATTGCGTTTAGTGGTCCGATTGCCGTATTCGTGAGCGTCTTCTTGCTGTACCCCTTGGGTCAATCGAGTTGGTTCTTTGCGCCGAGCTTTGGCGTAGCCGGAATCTTCCGCTTTATCCTGTTCTTCCAAGGTTTCCACAACTGGACCCTCAATCCCTTCCACATGATGGGCGTTGCGGGTATCCTCGGTGGTGCATTACTCTGTGCCATTCACGGTGCGACGGTAGAAAACACCTTGTTTGAAGACGGCGACCAAGCCAACACCTTCCGCGCCTTCAACCCGACCCAAGCCGAAGAAACCTACAGCATGGTCACCGCCAACCGTTTCTGGAGTCAAATCTTCGGAATTGCCTTCTCCAACAAACGTTGGTTACACTTCTTCATGCTGTTCGTCCCGGTCACCGGATTATGGATGAGTTCCATTGGTGTCGTCGGTTTAGCGGTTAACTTACGGGCTTACGACTTCGTATCCCAAGAAATTCGTGCGGCTGAAGACCCCGAATTTGAAACGTTCTACACCAAGAACATTCTCTTAAACGAAGGTCTGCGAGCTTGGATGGCTCCCACTGACCAACCCCATAAAAACTTTGAATTCCCCGAGGAGGTATTGCCGCGTGGTAACGCTCTCTAATACAAACGCATCCGTAATGGGTGCTGGCCGCGATCTTGAATCTAGCGGCTTTGCTTGGTGGGCAGGAAATGCCCGTTTAATCAACCTGTCCGGTAAACTCTTGGGCGCTCACGTCGCTCACGCTGGCCTCATCGTTTTCTGGGCTGGCGCGATGACTCTCTTTGAAGTTGCCCACTTCATTCCCGAAAAACCCATGTACGAGCAAGGCGCAATCTTGCTCCCTCACCTCGCCACCTTGGGCTGGGGTGTTGGCCCTGGCGGTGAAGTCCTAGATACCTTCCCTTACTTCGTCGTCGGCGTACTCCACTTGATTTCTTCTGCGGTTCTCGGCTTAGGCGGTATCTATCACGCCGTCCGCGGCCCCGAAACCCTCGAAGAATATTCTTCCTTCTTCGGTTACGACTGGAAGGACAAAGACCAAATGACCAACATCATCGGCTATCACCTCATCCTCTTGGGTGGCGGTGCGCTGCTGTTGGTTGCCAAAGCCATGTTCTTTGGCGGGGTTTACGATACCTGGGCCCCAGGTGGTGGTGATGTCCGCATCATCTCCAACCCCACCCTCAATCCTGCTGTTATCTTCGGCTACCTGGTAAATGCTCCCTTTGGTGGCGAAGGCTGGATTGTCGGTGTGAACAACATGGAAGACATCATCGGCGGTCACATCTGGATTGGCTTAATCTGTATTTCCGGTGGTGTGTGGCACATTCTCACCAAGCCCTTCGGTTGGGTGCGTCGTGCCTTCATCTGGTCTGGTGAAGCTTACCTGTCCTACAGCTTGGGCGCTCTGTCCATGATGGGCTTCATTGCTTCTTGCTATGTGTGGTTCAACAACACTGCTTACCCCAGTGAATTCTATGGCCCCACCAACGCAGAAGCTTCTCAAGCTCAATCTTTCGTGTTCTTAGCCCGTGACCAAAAACTCGGTGCTAACATTGCTTCGGCTCAAGGTCCTACTGGCTTGGGTAAATACCTGATGCGTTCTCCTACTGGTGAAATCATCTTCGGTGGTGAAACCATGCGCTTCTGGGATTTCCGTGGCCCTTGGCTCGAACCGCTTCGTGGTCCTAATGGCTTAGACCTCGACAAACTGCAAAACGATATTCAGCCTTGGCAAGTGCGCCGCGCGGCTGAATACATGACCCACGCCCCTAACGGTTCTTTGAACTCTGTTGGCGGCATTATTACCGAGCCGAATGCGTTTAACTACGTCAACCCTCGCGCTTGGTTAGCGACCTCTCACTTCGTGTTGGGTTTCTTCTTCCTCATCGGTCACTTGTGGCACGCAGGTCGCGCTCGCGCGGCAGTTGCTGGCTTCGAGAAAGGGATCGAACGGGAGACAGAACCCGCACTCTCTATGCCTGACATTGACTAATTTTTCGTTAGTCATTGAGTTAGCTTAGATATTGTTTTAAAACCCCGGTTTTTTCAAAAAACCGGGGTTTTGTTCTTGTATAGAGACTCGCGCATACCCCTTTCAAGGTGCTAGACTTGGCGCTCAGTTTTACCGATTGAGAGGGGGAGGAGGGGGAAGAAAGAAACTGTACTTTCATCTTCAAGCCTTCTCTGGACGGGGAAACCCCGCCCCTACAGGTTGATTGCCGATTGCCGACTGCCCAAAAACTACTGCCCCTTAACTGTAGTTTCATCTTCAAGCCTTCTCTGGACGGGGAAACCCCGCCCCTACAGGTTGATTGCCGATTGCCGACTGCCCAAAAACTACTGCCCCTTAACTGTAGTTTCATCTTCAAGCCTTCTCTGGACGGGGAAACCCCGCCCCTACAGGTTGATTGCCGATTGCCGACTGCCCAAAAACTACTGCCCCTTAACTGTAGTTTCATCTTCAAGCCTTCTCTGGACGGGGAAACCCCGCCCCTACAGGTTGATTGCCGATTGCCGACTGCCCAAAAACTACTGCCCCTTAGAGGCTGATAACTCTCGGTGAAACTTCAATTCGCTTTTTGAGGAACCGAAACCCAGATATATTCTGGCGTTTAGCCTTTTTAGAGAATCTGCCATCTAGGCCAAAGTTTCTGACTCCCTTTCTGGGGTAAAATCCCACCTCCCCCCCGATTGCCGATTGCCCCTTAATCGCTGACAACTGAAAATTAGCTGCCGAGAATAAACAAACTCAACAACGTGCCACTGTTCCAGAAACTATGGAGCATCATGGAAGATAAGAGGTTGCGCGATCGCGTGTAGGTGGTTCCCAGGACAATGCCTAGGATCGTGAGGGGTAAAATTTCTGAGGGGCTGAGGTGGGCGATCGCGAAAATGAGACTACTGAGGAGAATTGCGCCCCAGACGGGCAGATAACGGGTCAGGGAGGGCAACAAAAAGCCGCGAAAGATAATTTCCTCAAAAACCGGGGCAGCGATGGATGCGGTGGTAAAAAAGATGGCGAGAGCGAAGGTATCTTGGGCTTGCAATGCTAAAAATAAAATCGGATTGCTGCCCCCTTGTCCTTGCCAAATTTGTTGATTGAGAATCGACACGATCACGACTAGGGGAATCGCGACTAAATAGCCCCCCAATCCCCACAAAAACCAATTGCTGCGCCACTCCAGGTTAAACCAGAGCTTCGGTAAGGGGGAAAAGGGTTTGAGGGACAGATACAGCACTAACAAGCCCAATGCCGCCATAAACAAGTAACTAATCAGGATAAATACGACTTGTTCGCGTAGGGTGAAAGTGCTGGTATCAAAACCCAAAACTTGAGCCACAATCAGGAAAAATAAGGGCAGAAAGATTTGGCTGACAAAGAAAAAGCCCACAATCAATACTTGCCAGATGGTTTCGGCATTCCAAGGCACATCCCACGGTAAAGCCCCATTAGCTGCCAAAAGGGATTTATCTTTTTGTAAAAACCATTGCACAATTAAGAATATCAGCAACCCTATGCCAATAATGCCCCCTAAAGCCGGAATACCGCCGATAATTGCTAATTTGATCAGGGCAGTTTCAGCTCGCTCTTGTTGTTGGGCTTGGAGTTGTTCTAATGCTTGTTGACGGTTTTGGCTTTGATAAAATTGCCCCAAGGCGCGATCGCGAAACCACCCCTCTAGATTCCTATCGAGGATCGTTTCTGCCGACTCTGAAACCGACGAGGGCGATCGCCACATTTGTTGTAAAATCCCCGCAGTGGTGGCGATTTCTGGCGTGGCTGAGTCCTCTATATTTTGCCATAGCTGTTGTGCAACTTTGATATTACCTTGTTGAGCGTGAATTAGACCCAACCGTAGATTTTGACGGTCTAACAACTTCTCAGACTTCGCGATCGCAGCTTTCAACTTCTCCACTTGTTCGAGATTGGCCACCGAAATCCCCAACTCGCTCACAGGCTCCGTTGTACTTCCAGCTTGCACTTGGGCCAATTGGGTTTGTAACCGTTTTAAATTCTCTTGTTCGGTTTCGATGGCTTGTTCGTACTGTTTTTGCCCATTTTGAAACGGTTTTTCCCCCAAAAACGCCGTACTCGCGTAATCTTCCTCCGTCGTTGCTGCCGCTTGTAATACTAAATTCGCTTGATACAACTCCAAGCGACTTTGCACTTGGGGCTGATTGAGATTGCTCAACAGAGAAGACACTACGGTAATGCTCACCAAAATTGTCAGCACTACCAAAATCAAACGCTTCACCGTTAACCACACTGTTTTTTCTGCCATATTCCTCTAACTGCGATCGCTCCTAAATGCAGTGTACGGCAGTCGTTAGTTTTTCGGCACGAATCTAAGGAATGCGCTCGTCAAGCCACTGCTGTAAAATAATGGCGGCAGCTTTGCGGTCGATGCGAGCTTTATGGCGAGAGGGGGAGATATTTTGGGCTTTTAGGGCTTCTTCGGCGGCAAAAGAGGTTAACTGCTCGTTAATGTATTCCAGGGGCAGATTTAAGGCTTCACCGTACCGTTGCGCTAACTTTTGGATGGTGCGAGCTTGCTTGCCCAAAGTCCCGTCGGGAGCATAAGGCAAACCCACCACCAAAATTTCAACTTCTCGCTCTTGCACGATTTGGCGCAATTGCTCCACATCTTGGGGAAAGCTGCGGCGTTCAATGGTGGTAATTTCTGTGGTAAGCAAGCCTAAGCCGTCACATCCAGCTACACCAATCCGTTTACTGCCAATATCAAGTCCTAACGCTGCAACACGCTTCATAAGTATCTAAGAAGAATATTTTTATGTTGGGGTTTGTGGGTCAACTACTCTCAAGCCAATGGACAACGCGGCTAAACTCCCAGTAGCAATTTGACCGCCGTTACCGCGACTGCGACTTCCCCGTGTCCCCATATCACTAATCAAGTCACCCACCAGATCGAGGGGATTGTTTAACGCCGTCGGGCCGCCGCGAGACCGTCCCCGCGATAGACTTTGTAAGCGAGACAAGGCTCCCGTCATGGGCTGAGGACTAGCTAGGATCAACACTTCCCCAACGCCCACTTCTTCGGCGGTTAAAACAAAGGAATCGTCTGATTTGGGAATGCGGAGGCTACTCCCCGGTTGAATTTGAGTCGTGGCTTGTAATTCGGCTTCGGGTAAAGATTCTAGGTGTTGATTGGGAAATAATACGACAATTTCGCCAGAGCTATCGATAGCTAAAACGGCGATATATAAAGCTTGGTTGTCCCTATTCTTGATTTCAAAGAAAAACTGGCTATTAAGCTGGATATTTTCAATAAAACCGCTACGGCTAACACCGTCTTCACATTCCCGCGGCCGATCGCACCCCCGCGTGGTAAAAGCAGAGCCAACAATTTCTCTGGGTTGGTTTTCGAGTCTCAGAGTTGCTCCTAGGGCTAATTGAGAGGATTCGGCATTGAGGGTTAACTTGATAATGTGAGCCGCCAGTAAGCCGCGAAATTTGGGAATTAAGCGGGAAAGTGCCGCCTCGATGCTTTCTGTTGCCGAGCCGAAAGATTTGGGGATAACTTCTAAAGCAGGAGAAAATAAGCCAATACTGCCCACTGGGGGGATATTATCGCGATTTGCGGCTTGGAGTTGCTGTTGATAAGCCTCGGTCATGGGACTGAGGATATAGTGGACTTTGGCTCGATAGGGGCGATTGGCGCTTTGGGCGGGAATTGTGTCGATGCGCTCTAAGGCTTGTAAACGGCGCTGGATGGTGGCGGTATCGCTGCCGAGGGCGGAGTCTAGACCAATGCCTAAACGCCAGTCAGAGGGGATTGTGCGGGCGGTTTCTCGCAGTAATGTCCCTGGGGGTAAATTGGTGGGGAGGGCGACTTGGGCGGTGAGGCCATTGCGCTCGATCAGTTGGAGTTGGGGGGTTTCGCCTCGGTCGTTGGTAATGGGACTGAGTAATGTGCCTTCGCTAAACACTTCGAGTTGGTTGGGGTTAATGCCCCCTAACCATACGGTAGCCTGGTTTTGGTGGACATCGAGAATGACGGCTTGGGCGGCGTTTCGTAGAGGGGAGGTGAAGTATAGGGGTGGATTAGCTGGGGTTTGGGGGGCGGTTTCGTAGATGGGGGTTTGTTGGCGGTTGAAGGGTAAAATGCGTTGTTGTAGGGTTGCGATCGCCCCACTAACTTTCTCGGTTTCTTGCCACAGATATTGCGTCAGCAGAAAGCTAAAAGCCCCGGCATAAAAGTCTGCAAAGCGATAGTCCGCCGCGAGTTGGTCTTTTCGGGCTGATGCGATCGCGATCCCAGCAGCAATCCCTTCTTCTCGTCGTTGTTGAAATTGCGCCGGAGTCCAGCCGATTTGACTCAGCAAGCGCTCTTGCAGGGCAAATTCGCGATCGCTGGCTTGTTTTCCCGGTCGCGCCGCCCTCACGCGCATTTCGCCCCTTGTGCCGCCTCCAGCGTGACAACTATCGAGGACGCTGGTTACATTTTCGGTTTTTTGACCGAGGGCATACAGTAGTAAAAATAAGGTCTGCCCCATAATATCTTGGACTGTGCCGGATTCGGTGGGGCGATCGTCAGCCGGGACAAAGGTGCTGTTGTAAGGATAGTTGGGGTCAAGGGGGGAAGGATCGGGGACTTGAGCGCCATGTCCAGAAAAGTGAAAGACGACGACATCACCGGCTTGGGCTTGTTTGATGAGATGCTCTTGGAAGGTTTCGATAATGTTGTCGCGACTGGCTTGTGCGTCGGTGAGGGTGACGATATCGGCGGGATTAAAGCCAAAACGAGAAATGAGGAGGTTTTTCTGTAAAGCGACATCGTTGACGCAACCATAGAGGTCAAAAAAGCGATCGCTTTCGGGGTATTCGTTAATGCCGATGAGTAAGGCGAGTTTGCGCGGCGTGTTTTGGGCTAAAACCCGGCCATAACCCTGAGATTGCTGCAAAAAGCGCGATTGACTCAAACCGATCGCGGTTAATGCCGATCCTGCAAATTGTAAGAAGTGGCGACGTTTCATTTTTGTCATTTGTCTTTAGTCCTTGGTCATTAGTTGTTAAAGCCTTATGCGACTTTTGTTGCAACCTCGATTACTCGATTATAGGAAGTCGTAGAAGTAAGGAATTGGCACAAATTCTGGGAATATTTGATTCTGTTAGATACAGTCGCTCATCGATCGTTGCCGATTGCTAAATGTCCTTTAGATGCTAATGGCAAAAGACGAATGACAAAGGACAAACATCACAATTCTTCGGATTCCACAATCTCTCGCACGCGGTAAATCGGTCGATTCTGGGATTCGTGATACGTCCGCATCAGCAATTCTCCGAGTAAGCCAATACTGAACATTTGGACTCCGGTCAAAATTAAAATGGCGACTAAAATTAGTAACGGGCGATCGCCAATATTTTGATTTAAACCGAATTTCACATAAGTCAAATACAATCCTAGCGCTACGCCCAAAACGGTTGTCCCAATTCCCAACATCCCGAAAACGTGCATGGGCCGCGTCAGAAATTTCCGCATAAAATACACCGTCAGCAAATCCATCACGACGCGAAAGGTGCGACTGAGGCCATATTTACTACTGCCGTATTGTCGCGCATGATGGCGCACGGGCAACTCGGCAATCCTAGCGCCTTCAATAAAGGCCAAAGCGGGTAAAAAACGGTGTAATTCCCCGTATAGATTCATATCTGCCACTAATTCAGCGCGATAAGCTTTGAGGGTGCAGCCGTAATCGTGGACTTTGACTCCGGTAATACTGCCAATCAGCCAATTGGCCATTTTTGAGGGAAGCAAGCGGGTTAAAGCCGCATCTTGGCGATTTTTGCGCCAACCACTCACCAGATCGTAGCCTTCGTTGAGTTTATCAACCAGTAGGGGAATATCGGCGGGATCGTTTTGTAAGTCGCCATCAAGGGTGATAATAACTTTACCGCGAGCATGGTTGAAACCAGCGGCCATGGCAGGGGTTTGGCCGTAGTTACGCCGTAGTAAAATAGCCCGTAAGAATCGATGGGTGTGGGCGTATTTTTTCAGGAGTTGCGCCGAGCCATCGGTTGAGCCATCATCAATACAGAGGATTTCGTAGCTCAGAGCGAGGGGGTCGAGGTGGGTGGTGAGGTTTTCGATCAGCTTGGGGAGGCTTTCAATCTCGTTGTAGATGGGGATAACCACGGAAAGCTCGGGGCTAGTGGTCTGACGAAGCGGTAGGGTCAATTGTGTAGTCATGGGGCGTTGGCAACGGGAGAAAATGTCATGATTCTAAGACGAAGGTTTTTCCGGGATGTTCAGGACTTCGTATCCCCAAGCTAAGATTGCACCAGTGGCTTCTGCGAGGGTGTTAATCAGACGATACAGGGCAACGCCTCCTAAAACAATCCCTGGAGTAAAAGAATTGCTTAATAAGGCGATCGCGGTACTTTCAAAGATACCAATTCCCCCCGGCGCACCCGGAATGATGATGCCAAACAGCCAAGCCCAACTAAAGGCGCTTAAAGTCGGTAAAATTTGCTGAGGTGCGATGGGGGTGAGGGCGGCCATAACTGCCAAAAATCCGGCTCCTCGCCAGATGAGAAAGGTTAATTCGCCTAAAATGGGTTTGAGGGGGTAATGTTTGAGAAGAAGCTGATCCCTGCGGGATCGCGCTGTTGCCTTGTTTTTGAGTTTCCAACGGGTTAGAAATCTCAAGGCACGATTTAAGCTCCAAGGATGGACTCCTACCGCGATCGCGAGGAGTAAGATTAACTGATAGGGCCAATTTTCAGTGGGATAAGCCAAGGCCATTCCTAAGCCCGCAGCAACCATTAACAGGGTTTCGAGTAGGACACTGATGGCTGCACATTCCCAAGGAATTTGTTGCTGATGGGCCGCTTGAATACGTCCATAAAAATGCCACATATTACCGGGTAAGTATTTGGCAATATTAGTTTTTAAATAAACTCGAATCGCCCAACCTGAGCTAACTTTACGATCCAGTTGTGCTAAAATCCAACTCCAGACCCACCCCGCCCAAGTATGAGCAATTAAGGTTAAACCGAGGGCGATCGCGAGTTTGAGCCAACTCCCTAGATTTAAACGAATTTCTAATACTTGCTGCCAGTTTTCTCGGATGGTTGCAACCAAGAAAAATAACACGCCTCCTAAAATTAAAAAGCGTAGGCTATATTGAAATAAGGCTGCAATTTTCCGAATAAAGACGGTCATTGCTGAATTTTCTTTGCTTAAAGAATGTTGTTGGATGCGTAACGATTCAAAAACATCAGGAAAAAAGGATCGATTAGATTCACATCTCAAAAGAAAAAACGAATTTTGTTATTGGATTTTTTCCGAATATTTTTGTTTATGAAAAGTTTACAAAAGCGTAAATTGCATTTTAAGAAAATTTTGTTGATTGTTGTCATTTTATTAGGAATCTTTTTCCGATTTTACCACCTCGAACGCTTAGTTTATTGGTACGATGAAGCCTTTACTTCTTTACGGGTTTCGGGTCATACTCGCGCCGAATATATCGAGGAGATGTTCCAAGGAAACGCGATCGCGACTGCTGATTTACAACAATATCAGCAGATTGTTCCCGAAAAAACTTGGCAAGATACTGTCAACAGTTTAGCCGAAGATGTCCACCCACCGCTTTATTTTCTTTTAACTCGCGGTTGGCTACAAATTTTTGGCAATTCTATTACTGCGACTCGCAGCTTAACTGCCTTGTTTGGTGTTTTGGCTTTTCCGGGGTTATATTGGCTGTGCCGCGAGTTGTTTCGCGAGTCTTCTGTGGCTTGGGTCGCGGTGGCAGTTTTCGCGATTTCTCCGTTTCATATTTTATACGCCCAAGAAGCCCGGATGTACAGTTTATTTACTGTTGCTATTGTGATTTCGAGTGCGGCTTTATTACGAGCGTTACGGCGCAATGGTAAGGGCGATTGGCTGATTTATGGGTTGAGTTTAGTACTGGGATTTTATAGTCATTTATATTTCATCTTTCTGGCATTCAGTCAGGTAATTTATGTCGCCATTCAACAAGGTATTCAATTTACAAAAACGACTCGCAATTTTATCATTACTTTGGCGATCGCCGGAGTGACATTTTTACCTTGGATGGCTGTACTTTTCCTGAATTTAGATAATATCAAAAAAGTAACTTCTGGGGCGCAAAAAGCGGTTGCCCTTCCGGTATTACTCAAGGCTTGGGGAGCAAACTTAGGACAAGTCTTTGTTGATGTGGGTTTGGGGCCTTATTTCGCGCCCTTGGTGATGATTTTAGCGTTATATGCTTTGTATTACTTAGTCCGTTATGCGGCTTATTCAACTTGGTTGTTTATTTTTGTTTTAATTGGGATTAATGCCGCAGTAATCGTCTTACCTGACTTGGTTTTGGGAGGTCAAGGATCGACGCGATCGCGTTATTTTGTGCCTTGTTATATCGGCGTAGAAATTGCAGTGGCTTACTTAATCGCCTTAAAATTAGAATCCCGTCGTCAAGTCTCCCAATGGCTGGGAGTGGGTTTAGCTTTATTTGTTTTTGGGGGAGGGTTGGCTTCTGATATTATCTTTTCTCGATCGGAAGTCTGGTGGCACAAAAGCCATAGCCGTTATAATCTAGAAATGGCTCGTATTATTAACCAAGCTGAGAATCCTTTGATTGTCAGTAATACCCACTCTTTAAATGCCATTGATTTTCTAGCACTGAGTCATTATCTCAAGCCGGAAGTACAATTCCGCTTAGGAAAATTGAGCGATCGCGAGTTAGAAAACTTACCATTAGAAACGACTCAATTTACTTATAACCCCTCTGCCCAATTACAAGAACAATTAGAACAGTATTACCAAATTCAACCCATTAACTCTCGTTTAAAACTATCACGTTTACAACCTCATGTTAGTGTCAGTCCCACAAATCCTGAATAAAGCGCTCAATCAAGAAGATATCAGCCCCCAAGAAGGTTTGACCTTACTCCAACAAACCCATCCTGAAGTTATTAGTAAAATTCGCGAAACTGCTGATATTTTACGGCAAGAACAAGTCGGTGAAACCGTCACTTATATCATCAATCGCAATATCAACTTTACCAATATTTGCGAGCAACATTGCAACTTTTGTGCGTTTCGTCGAGATGAAAATCAAGAAGGTTCTTATTGGCTAGATTGGCAACAAATCCAAGAAAAAACAGCCGATGCCGTCCGACACAATGCCACAGAAATTTGTATGCAAGGCGGTTTAAATCCCGAAGCCAAAGTGAATGGGAAATCTCTAGATTATTACCTGAAACTTATTGATACAATCAAAGATGCCTTTCCTGATATTCATTTACACGCCTTTTCTCCTCAAGAAATCCAATTTATCGCCAGACAAGATAAGATTAGTTATGCCGAAGTTATAGTCGCTTTAAAACAAGCCGGACTTGGCTCAATGCCGGGGACAGCCGCCGAAGTTTTAGATGATAAAATACGGCAAGTAATTTGTCCTGAAAAAATCAATGCGGCAACTTGGCTAGAAATTGTTGAAACGGCGCATCGTTTGGGAGTAAATACCACCAGTACCCTTTTATCGGGACATATCGAAACACCGCAACAGCAAATCGAACACCTGGAAAAACTGCGAAAACTGCAACAAAAAGCTGTTCAAAATAACTACCCTGCCCACATTACCGAGTTTATTATTTTACCTTTTGTGGGACAGGAAGCACCCCCCAGTTTACGGCGTAGAGTGGGACGAGATCAACCCATTTTAGCCGATGCTTTATTACTCACGGCGGTTGCGCGAATTTATCTGGGAAATTGGATTAAAAACCATCAACCGAGTTGGGTCAAACTGGGCTTAGAAGGGGCAAAAAAAGCCCTACAATGGGGCTGTAATGATATTGGTGGGACGTTGATGGAAGAACATATTACCACCATGGCAGGGGCGCAGGGTGGAACTTGTATGACTCCTGAGCAATTGCAAAAGGCGATCGCGTCCCTGAATCGTCCTTATCAAGAAAGAACAACTTTATATCAAAAAGTCTTGATGCGTAGTGGTGTGACACTTTGAATTGTTAAGTAGGGTGACGAAGCGTGCAGCGTAACGTACCGAAACACTATTCCTCAAACGGTGGGTTACGACGGATAACTAGATTGCAGTTATAGCTTATGTTATAGCCGCCTAACCCACCCTACTGGCGTGACACAGCTAAAATGAGGCTATAGGTAGGGTGCTGTTAGCGCAGCGTAACGCACCAAAATACAAGCATTTTAACGATGGTGACTATCGCACAAATTAAGCTGTGTCGAGCCACTACTGCCGTGACACATCTGAAACGGTGGGTTACGGCGGATTGCGCTTATTATAGTCATAGCCTAGATTTTAGCCGCCTAACCCACCCTACGTTAAAGCCTCATTTTAGCTGTGTCGAGCCACTACGTTAAAGCCTCACTTTAGCTGTGTCACGGCACTACGATAAAACTTATCAAGAAAGAACAACTTTATATCAGCCGGTTTTAGTTAAGTCTTTGTAATCCCGATAAAATTCAGAAAACTCGCGATCGCTTTCTTTAAATCCTCCCCGGAAAAATTGAGCAGTGAAGCAACCCCCAACCCAATTAAAATTACGCCAATCAAAAAGTTATCTTTGTACAAAGATAAACCGACTAAAACTACAAAATACGGCGTAATAATTTGGCTGATTTTGGCAGCAATCGTCACCACTTCCGGCTGATTTTCTGTCGGAATTGGGACGGGGGGTGGACTATTTTTTTCCGATTCGATGATGGTTTCCCAGGTTTGAAATTCGCTTTTTTGTTCTTCAGTCATAGCTGTTACTTAGGCTTCTACTACAATTTAGCGAAATAATAACCCAATCCCCGCGATCGCGAGACAAACCCCACCCAATGCTCTAGGAGTGATGCGATCGCCCTGAAGAGCAGCGAGGGGTAAAGCAAACAAAGGACTCGTAGACGCGAGGGTTTGAGCGACTCCAGCCGGGGCATATTTTAACCCCGTTTGTTGCAGCCAAATTGCCAAATGAGTCCCGATAAATGCCGCAACTATTAATAAACCCACAACCCGCCAAGTCCATTGTATTTGCAAGAATTGTTTTTGTCTGCCTTGCAGCAAAATTAATAAAATCGCGATCGCGACTCCGGCACTAATTCGCAGTAAACTACTCCAAAGCGGACTCACTGAGGTATTCATTAAAGCTGTCCGCGACAAAACCGCCCCGGTTGCTTGGGCTAACTCGGCTAATAGTCCCCAAATTACGCCAGTTTTGAGGTTTTGGGCTGAAATTGCGCCTTGGGGCGATCGCTCGGTAATCACCCAAGCTACGCCAGCCACAGTGAGGAAAATACCGCCCCAGGACTGTAAGGTGAGTTGCTCGTTGAGGAAAATTGCCGCCAATACTGCGGTTAAAGGAGGCGCGAGGGTTTCGAGTAGTAATGTCCGACGGGCCCCCAAGTTTTTAAGGGTATTAAAAAACGCCGTATCTCCCAAACCAATACCAATCGCACCACTAGCTAGAAGCAAAATCATGGGGATTAACGGTAAAGCGGCTGTATCGCCTTTCCAAATGATAATAGTGAGGCCAATGGACGCGATCGCGAGAATTCCTTTAATAGCATTTAACAGCAACGGCGGAATCGTAATCCCAACTTTGCCATAAATAACTGTTGCAATTGCCCACAAAATAGCGGTACTTAATGCGGCAATTTCGCCTCTAAAATCACCCATATTGATTGGTTGTTTGTTATTGGTTGTTGGTTATTAGTTATTAGTTATTAGTTATTAGTTATTGGTTAATAAGCTCATACCTAATATTGGTTTGATAAGGGTTACCGGGCAAATGACATTTCTGCGTCCTTTGATGGAATCAGGAAACGAGATTAAATTCATAATTCGTCATTTATTATTAAGAGTTAACGTGAGAAAAAATCCCACAATTAACCCCAAGATATGAGCTAATATACTAACTTGGGGAACGAGCAGATCAAAACATAACTGAAAACCGATCGCGATCGCGACTAACTGAAGACGACGACGAGCCAGACTGCTGGCTTCGTAAATCCAACCCCTCAGAAGAATCGCCGCGATCGCCCCCAACATTCCCATAATGGCCGCAGAAGCGCCGATGAGCAAGCGATCGCCCCCGCCGAAATTGAGGCTAATCCCGGTATATAGCACCATTGCACCAATGCCCGTGAGCAAATATAATCCCAAATAGCGCCGCACCCCCAAGCTAAATTCCACAAAGGGGCCGAGTAAATATAGCCCCAGCATATTTGCGACCAAATGTAAAGAGTTGGCATGAAGAAAATTAGCACTAATCGCCCGCCACCATTGACCCTGGATCAAAGCATTGGGATTGAGTGCGCCCCAGAGTAAAAGGTTTTCGGGTGTTTGTTGTTGGAGGGTGTAAATCTGCAAGCCAAAAACAACAAAATTGAGCAAAATTAACAAAGATGTGGCTTTGGCAAAGCGTTTGCTAAACTTTAAAGCGCTACTGTAGGCTTTTTCTTCGTTGAACGTCTTTTCGATTTGCTGTAAGATTTGAGCCGCGATGGAGTCAGAGAGGATGCGATCGCGCTGCTGGGGAGGACGAGCTAACCGCCAAGCGATCGCCTTGTGTAACGCCGTTGAAGGGTACTCGCTGAGGGTTAAAAATGCGTCGAGGGTATTTTCTCCTTGTACCATTTGCGCCGTCAGTCGCCAAAATTCGGCTTGAGACGGAGGAAAGGGTTTTAAATCTTGAGTTATCAGTCTTTCCACCCATTCCCCTTGGCCGCAAAAAGCAAAACCCAGTAAACGGGCTTCATTAAGAAAACGCGATCGCGAGCGAAATTTTCGTTGGGTTTCGAGGTGATGAATTTCCCATAACAACTGCTCAATCCTATTAGTTTCCCCCAAAGCCCGCAGATAATACAACCGCAAAATCGGGTCTTGTTGCCACAACGAGAGGGGATAAATCGAATCAAACCAAGCCAAAAGATCGGGCCAATAGGCGCTGCGATGATATAAATGAGCCAAGAGACGAAATTGCAGCAAACTCAGGCTAAAAGGAGCGAGAGCCTGATTTGAGGCGGGAATTTGGCGACTCATTTCCGGGATAGCGAGGGCATCGTCTTTGTATAATAGCTTCAGGGTTGACTGAAACTGCCGCCAACCGTCTCCCCCATGTAGCCAAGGTAACAGTTTCGCCAGCTTCAGGGCGCGGTCGTAATGATATTGGGCGATCGCGCTGTTGAGTTGCTGCCAGCCCCAGAGGGGTAAAATAATTCCTACTCCCCACAACATCAAGCTCAAAATGCCACTCCACCGAGGCAAAAACCCCAGCAAGAGCAACGAAATCGTCGCAAGACACAAGCTGACACCTGGCCAAGCCATCAGCTTTTCAGGCCAAAAGCGATCGCCCTTGGGACGGGTACGCAACCCCAAGGAAAGACAAGACCAACACACCAATAAAACGATCCCAAAGTTCCAAATCATAATATTTCAGCATAACGGCAGCTCACTCAGTCAAAAACCAGTGATTTTTAAGGCGCGATCGCGCCGATGCTGTCCCTGATGTGGAAAATGGGTAACCGTCCCCAGAAAACCTAACCAATGTCAGTTGCTTTACCGAAGGGCGAATTTAGAATAAAAAAAGTATAGAAAATAACAGAGGAGCCAATGGGAGAAAAAAACAGTGGTATTAAGATTATTACGGATAATCGCAAAGCCCGCTTTCAATACGAAATCCTCGACACCTACGAAGCCGGAATCGCCCTAACCGGAACCGAAGTCAAATCCATCCGCGAAGGCCGAGTCAACATCCGAGATGCCTATGGATTAGTCCGAGGAGGCGAAGTTTGGTTACTCAATGGCCACATTTCCCCCTATCAAGCCAGCGGCCAGTATTTCAACCACGACCCCAAACGCACGCGCAAGTTACTACTCAAGCGACGGGAAATTAGCAAGCTCGTCGGCAAACTCGAACAAAAAGGACTAACTTTAGTTCCCCTCAAGATGTATTTTAAACGGGGTTGGGTCAAGGTAACTCTAGGATTAGGCAAAGGGAAGAAACTTTATGACAAGCGGGAAACCCTCAAAGCCCGTCAGACCAAGCGCGATATCGAACGGGCGTTGAAGCAGTATTAAGCTTCTTCAGTTATCAGCAATCAGCCATCAGTTTTTTGGGCAATCGGCAATCGGCAATCGGCAGTCGTAGGGGCGGGGTTTCCCCGTCCAGAGTGGGAGGAAATGACCAATGACCAATAACCAATAACTAATCCCCCGAAACGACCACACCCCAAACATTCAGGGTATTACCGATTGTTTGGTCGAGGCGCGATCGCGCATTGAGATAAGCAATCTGGGCATTAAGTTCGGTGTTGCGAGCATTAACCACGCGATTTTGAGACTCAATAACGGCGCGGATATCGCCCCGTCCTAACCGATAAAGCTCTTGAGTGGTTTCTAAATCTCGTTGAGCGAGTTCGCGGGCTTGAAGGGCAAGTTGCACTTGTTCGTATTGCAACTGTACATCTTGGAGGCGGTTTTCGAGTTGGATATCCAGGCTTTCTTGAGTTTCGATGCTGTTATTTTGGGCTTGTTGCAGTCGCACTTGACTGCGTTGGAAAATACTTTCATCCGAAATATCTCCCAATTCCTGACTCGCGACTAAACCCGCACGAAGATCGCTGCGTTGGTCTGGGGTTTCTCCATAACTCGCTTCGAGGTCAAGGTTCCAGCGTCGGTTATCTTCGGCTTTGAGTAATTCTAATTCGGCTTGTTGTTGCGCGAGTTGGGTTTGTTGCAATCGGGGCTGATTGGCCAGCATAAACTCCCGCAATTCCTCTGGGTTAAGTTCCGGGGGGGTAACGGTGGGTTGTGTAATAGCGATAATCTGGGTTTCTGGGTCAATATCAAGTAAATCAATCAGATCGAGGCGAGTTTGTTCGAGATTGTTACGAGCTGCGACCAAAGCTACCTCAAAACTGGCAACTTGGGCTTCACTTTGCACCAAATCAACCCGCGCAATCCGTCCGGCTTCGACGAGGGCGCGATCGCGCTCTAATAACCGTTGAGCATTGGTTAAAGCCGTTTCTTGAATCTTGACGCGTTCTTGGGCTTGCACCACACGGCGATACGCCAAAATCGTCTCAGTAATCGTATCGCTGAGGGTCGAGCGTAATTCGAGAATATTAAATTCTTCTCGCAAACGCGCAATATCCACATCAGCCGTATTAACTGCCACCCCCGCATTCCGCAGTAAAGGCTGTCTAACGCTTAGAGAAACCCCTTGACCCGATCCACCTCGACTTTGAGCATTTGCACGCCACTGGGCCTCAAATTCGGCTCCTGTGGGCATTTTGATGGCAACATTGGCCCCAAGTCGTAAAAATTCGGTGGTTTGGGAAATGTTATCGTTTCCGGTTCCGGTAATCACCCCTTCAACGCGGGGAGTGAGTCTGGGGGTAAAGACGTTTTCGGCAACGGCTAACTCAGCCCTTTGTGCGATGCGATCGAGGTAAGCGTTTTTAATCGTGCGATTGTTCGCGAGGGTGAGGGCGATCGCGTCAGGGAGAGTGAGGTTTAACGGTTCTGCTGGAATCGCTTGGGCTTGATGTTCTGGAGGTTCACTGGGGGGACGACGGACAAAAGAAAGTAAAGAGCGATGGGGCTTAGTTTGGCTTCTCGTCTGGGTTTCAGCTTGAGGAGAAGGGGCAGATCGACGAGAACGGATGTTGAGAGAATTACCAGAGGCGGGCGATCGCGACAAAATACCAACATCTGTAGCGGGATTTGGCGTATCGGGGCGATTTTTAGGCGGTAGCGGCGCGATCGGAGCGTAAAGTTGATTACCTTCTTGATTTAACCCCAAAAGTTGCGGTGATTGGGTGTAGTTCGAGGTTTGATGAGGCAAAGATTGATTATTTTGGGGGATAACTTGAGGAGCAATCACATCTTGGGCTGGGGGAACCGAAGGAGACGATGTAGTTTGTAACGCTGCGGCTGTCGTAAACACAGCCCCTCCCACACAGGCGATCGCCAGTCCTAACTGGGGTGGCCAAGCTTTCAAAAATGAGAAACGAGACGAAATAACATAAAAGCGTCGTGACTGCGGGGGGATTCTCGGTTTGCGCGACAAAGACATAGCACTACAGGAACAAAATAAAAAATATAATTAATTTCTACTGCGTAACGCTTGGACGGGTTCGAGTTCACTGGCTCGTAACGCCGGGAAAAAGCTAGAACCCACGCCAACGCACAGTGCTGCACCCAAAGACAACCCGGCGGTCGTTATTTCAAAGTTATAGGGTAACTCGAAGCGATTGGCAACTACCCGCGTGAGTCCGTCTACCGCGATCGCGGCGCTGATTCCCCCAATTAAACTCAACAACACCGCTTCAAGCACAAACTGTAACATGATTGTACGCTGAGTCGCCCCGATCGCCCGTCGCAATCCAATTTCTGGGGTACGTTCCATCACCGAAGCGATGGTAATATTGGCAATACCCACCCCCGCAACCAGCAACGCAATCATCCCTACAGCCAGCAAACCCCGCGAAGCCAAGGTCAGGGTTTCTTTTTGCTGTAAAATATCTTCGGCGTTGTTAGAAGCCCAAATACTTGCTTGGGGAAACCGTTGTGTGAATAAAGCCTCTACTTCTTCCTCAACGCGAATCAAGTCCTCTAGGCGATTAGGACGAAGACTTAGAGCATTAATTCGTCGAAAACCACTACTTGCTTCGTATAATGCCAAAGAAACCAGCATTTCGCCTCTGGGTTCAGCAGATTGCGATCGCAATTTCGTATTCATTAAGCCAATCACAACATGAGGCCGTCCCGACACATAAATACGCTTTCCCGTCGGGTCTTGACCTAATTCCAACTGTTCTGCTAATAAACGGTCAATCACCACCACAGGACGATAATTATCAAAATCCGCTTGATTGAAAAAGCGTCCTTGCAGAATAGATCGTCCCGAAGTCAATAAATGATCCGGAGATACAGCCTCCACATAAGTTTCGACGGTATTATCTTCGTAGGTTGCATTCCCGTAGTCATAAAAAGCCGAACCGCTAACCGCTTGTAAGCCTGGAATCTGACGTTTGACCCAATCAATATCCTCTAAACGTAAATTAGGGCTATTGCGTGACCAAAGAGAAATAAACACTTGGGGGGCTTCTTGACGGGCTAATTGCGCTTCAATCACGGCGGTACTAATCGTCCGAACTTGTAAGGTGGCGTTAACGGCAGCTACGCCCATAAATACGCCAAATGTCGTCAAACCCGACCGCAACGGATTACTTTTAAGCGATTGCCAAGTTAAACGCAGTAGATCGAACTTTCTCATGGGTTGGGTTTGTTGTTTGTTGTTTGTTGTTTGTTGTTTGTTGTTTGTTGTTTGTTGTTTGTTGTTTGTTGTTTGTTGTTTGTTGTTTGTTATTAGTTATTGGTTATTAGTTATTGGCTGTTAGAAAACCTCCTAACTTTGCATTGTTAATTATTAATTGTTAATTGTGCATTATTAATTATTAATTGTTAATTGTTAATTGTGCATTATTAATTGTTAATTGTGCATTGTTAATTGTTAATTGTTAATTGTTAATTGTTAATTATTAATTGTTAATTGTTAATTGTACATTGTTAATTGTTAATTGTTATGGGTAAACCCGGTTCAAGTTCGAGGTCTGGACTCGGCTGAATAACGCGATCGCCCACTTCTAAACCCGATTTGACCTCAACTGTCGTAATCGTTTCCAAACCCAGGGTAACGAGGCGTTTCTCGGCGACTCCGGCAGCATTCCGCACCCAGACCCAAGCCTCATCGCCGTCTCGCTGGATCAGTTCGGTATTGACAAAGACAACATCGGTTTGTTCGGATATGGTAATCTCCGCATTCACAGAACTATCGGGAATGAGCGTTCCACTAGGGCGATTGAGGGTTAAAATGGCGGTAACACTGGCTCGATTGCCACCACCAGGGTTATCTTCACTACTTTTGGCAATTTGGGCGACTCTTTCAACTCTGGCAGGGTATTTTTCGGCATTAGGGCCGATAATGCTGACGATCGCTGGTTGTCCGACTTGCACTTTTGCTGCATCGAGGGTGGTTAGTTGCACGATCACTTCCTCCCGCGCTCGATTTCCCAGAGTAATCAGGGGAGTCTCTCTGGTGACGACATCTCCCGGTTGTACGTTTAAATCTAGTACACTGCCGTTAATGGTGGCGGCGATCGCGCTTTCTTGGAGTTGGGCTTGGGCTTCTTGTAAAGCTAAACGAGCGAGGTTAAGGTCGCGTTCGGCAGTCCTAACGGCAATTTTCGCTTGATTTAGTTGATTTTCAAGGTCGATGAGATTTTGTCGCGGTTGGTTCGGGGCGATCGCGATTTTGTCTTCGAGTCTTTGGACTTCGAGTTGTTGTTGTTGGGCTTCGAGTTGAGCATCCCGCAGTTGCGATCGCGTTCTTTCGATCTCTTGTTCCTGTCCTCGTACTTCGTCGGCTGGAATAAATCCCCGTTCCAAAAGGTCTTCTAGCTCGTTTAATTCTTGTTGTTGTCGTGTAATTTCGTTTTGTACTTCGGTTATTTTCTCGCGATCGCGCTGAAGTTTCAACCGAGCTTTTTCGAGATTAACTTCATTTTCCAAAGTGTCTGTATCTAAGGTATTACGGGCTGCGTTAAACTTAGCTTGGGCGGCTCGCACCCTTTCTTGTTCGCGCAATAAATCCAACTCTCGCTTTTGAATTTCTAACTGTTTCTCAGCTACTGCGGTTTCCCTTGTCGCATCCCGCAGGGTAATTAAGATTTGTCCGACACTGACAGAATCGTTAACCTGTACCCCCACTTGTTCGACGACTCCGGATTCTAGGGGAGATTTCAGGGTTTGTTGATTCCCCAGTTTGACCCTACCACTCACGCTGAGGGTTTCGGCTACAGTACCTCGCTCTACGGTAATCAGGCTGGCTGCGACTCCCTCAGCCGTAGGATTCCCCAACCGCGTATAAGCCCAGAAAACGCCGATTCCCACGATCGCGATCGCCCCCGACCCTATTATCCACCGTTTTCCGCTTTGCAATCGCTTGCTATAGTCTTTGGTTGAGGCGGCCATGGTGCAATCCCTAGCTGTTGAATCTTAATTTCTCAGTTATGCCCAACACCCTTGAAAATTATTGTTATTAGTATATCCATTAATCAAAGAATTTTCTATAGTATTTACAAACCAGATATAAACCCCCTAATCTCGTTCCTTGGTTCAACCAAGGAATGTCAAAACGAGGCTCTGCCTCAATTCTAAAATAAAGATATTATTAAGAAAAATCCAGATGTTAGTTTATCTCTGACATAGAAATACTAGAGATTATGTTGAAGTTAGTAATTGCTGATGACTCAGCCCAAACCTTGAAAAACTGGTCTAATGTTTTTTCTAAAATTGATACTATTTCTACTACAAACCCTAGCAATCCATTTATCTTTTCTCAATTTTTCTCAGAAGAAAGCTAATGTAGAAGCGAAAACAGCTTTGAGGGCTTATCGGGAAATTTACCTAATTTCAGCCCCTTTAAAGAATAGCCGTTAATTCCCTGATACTTTTCTTTTTCTATTAATATTCACTCAGCAATTGCGGTAAATAGTCGTAACCATCCACACCAATTGCTTTAATAATTTCCGATCGCCCACTTTCTAAGGCAGTATTAAAAGTATCTTCCCCCCATTTTCCCCGCAATACCACTAATAATCCTGCCGCTTGTCGCCATTCTATGGCTTCGATTTGATGTAAACCGTACATAGCCAAGCTGCCATAAACCACCGCATTCTGAAGCATCGATAAGCCATAATAAGCTTCGGCTAGATAACGATAGGTCAGACCTTGTAAGTAAATATCTCCGACTTTTGCGGTTAACTCTAAGGCTTTTGCGAGATAAGTTAAAGCATCTTGAGCGCGATCGCCCTCGGTATCGGGGGCAGCGATCGCCCGCACCACATTGGCCACACCCAAGCTATAATTTGCCAAGGCCAGGGTTTTGAGGTCTCCTAGACGCTCAGACATATCCAAACCCTGCTCTAAATACGTCATGGCGCGATCGCACCCTTCTGTATCCAAACGCTCTAACTGCGTCGCAGCCAGCACCTCACTGTAGCCAAAGTTGACCAAAGCATTCGCCGTCCCCACGCGATCGCCCACCTCCCTCGCTAAAATCAAAGCCCGTTGACTGTAGCGAATTGCTTCTTGATATTGCTTCTGACCGGCATAAATCCGGCTAATATGATTCAAATTGGCAATTTCGCAGGGACGATCTTGGGTTTCTCTGGCAATTTCGAGGGCTTGTTCGTGAAATCTCACGGCGCGATCGTCTCGTCCCAAAAAGCGCTGAGAATAGCCGAGCAAGGTCAGCAACCGCCCTTTTTCGGGGGTTACATCCCATCGTCCCAAAGGCTCGTCTAGGTACTTTAATGCCTCTCGTAAGGAATCTCCGCCTAAACTGATTAAAATGCCGCCGTATAAGGGAAAATCCTCGCGATTAGCAAATAACCGTAAAAATTGCAACATCATCTGAAAACTAGCTTCAGTTAAATCAGGACGACCCTGGATTTGTAAACCATTCCACAACTGACCCCACAACGCCGCAAAGGTCAACAAAGTGCGATTGGACAGTTGTTTCCCCACTTGCGCGTCATAGGGTTGACGGTCAAACCAACTAATCAAACCGCGCTGTAATCCCTGAAAAAATACCGCTAACGCCACAATTTCTGGAGCGCTGAGACTGCGACGAGACTGTACCCAATCAATGGGCGATCGCCGTTGAGCCAAAAAAGCCAAAAAGGTTTGAATTGGCTTAACATCCGTTTTTTTCGACCATAAAGACCAGGGTTGCACCTCCTGAGTCACGCCACCAAAACCTAGATTCGCTCCACTTCCATACAGCCAACTCAGCAAATCGGATTCTAAGGCGGTAAATGCCTTTAATCCGTTGGCAATTCCTTGAGCGATTTCGGTTTCTTCTTGTTGTTGTAAAGCCGTCCCCAAAATCCCTAATTGGTCGAAGGGAAAGGGTTTCTTTTGATTGGGGTCAAGGCTTTGTAAGGCGATAATCAAGCCGTTGTCGCTGTTTTGAATTTGCTCAACTGTCGTAGTGACGCGATCGCGCTGTTGGTTTTCTTTTTGCCAGCGTTCCCACTCTCCCTGTACCATCTCCAAGGCTCGGAGAATCCGCGCTGCTTTGAGTTTAACCTCAAGTTGGGCTTTGGTACTCTCCATGCGTTCGGCTAAAGAGCGCTCAAATATTTCCCCTGTCCCCGGTTCAATGGCGGCCACCAGCTTTTTATAAACTTGGGCTTTGGAGCTAATTTTGCCTTTCAGGGTTAAGTTGGTGATTTCGTCGATTAATTCCAAGTAGCGATCGCGCAGGCTTGACATCAGTTATCAATCATTCAGATTCGGTGGTTCGTTATTTTGTTATACCGCGATCGCACCTCAAATCGCGAACCTATTTCTTTGATTGATCGATTACCAATAAAACCTCAAACCGATTGAGATACGGATTAATCCTCGCGGGAAAAAGAGACCATAAATTGCATAATAGGCTACCTGAAAGTGGATCAACCCAGAATACACTGTAACAATATGTAACAGTAATGTTTGAATTTTCACCCGCTTTCTCACCATGGTTCCCCTCTCAACCTCACCACCCTTGCCCGCCCGTCAATCCCTCACGGTCAAGACGCTCATCAATATGGCCATAAGATTGGCCCTCATTGTGCTAATCATTTCAGGTATTAGCTACTGGCATTTAATGTCTCAACTCGCTCAAGATACCAAAGCCAGTTTACTCGGTTATATTTCAGAGAGAGGACAGCGCGAAGAAGCTGTTTTTGTCTTGGCAGAAGACGATCATGCTTTATTACAAAATGCTTTTCTCAAAGAATTTTTCGCCATAGAATCCTCAAATTGGCAAGAAGCCTTTGAGCGCCACTTTTTTCAATGGTCAGATAACTCAATTCGCAACGTCCCTGAAGGCACTCTACCCCAAGATTTTGATACAGAACGCAATGCGACTGTCTTCCTCCAACCGGGAGTTGAATTAACGCCAGATGTGCAACAGCGTTTAGAACTGTCTTATCAATTAGTCTCAAAATACGGTGCAGGTTGGCGCGATCGCTTTGTCGATACCTACATCACTTTACCAAAAATTCTGGGTCTAAGGTTCCCCGTCCTGTCTTGCCGAGCTACAAGGTGCGCCTGTCTTGTCGAGCTACAAGGTGCGCCTGTCTTGTCGAGCATTCCCTTGCGCCTTTCGGCGGCGCGGGGTCTCGACGCTTTCGGCGGCGCGGGGTCTCGACGCTTTCGGCGGCGCGGGGTCTCGGCGCTTATAGGACGGCTTTTTATTAATTGTGTTATGATTAGGGAACTAATTGGCATTTCATAGAATGCTTAACCTTTCGTATCAGTATAAACTGAAATTAACGGCAAACCAAGCCGCCGTCATTGATGAGTGGCTTTCAGTTTGTCGTTCGGTTTATAACTATGCACTGAGAGAAAGGAAAGATTGGGTCAACTCGCGTAAGTGTTCAATAGACCGATGCTCAATTCATTCGGAGTACATTATCGCCGCCGATGCGAAACGCCCGACTTATGCCAGCCAGTGTAAATCCCTGACGGCGGCTAAACGAACAAACCCAAGCCTAAAACTCCCTCAATCTCAAGTTCTGCAACAAACTCTAAAACAGTTAGAAGCAGCTTTCGTGAATATGTGGGATAGAGGGTTTGGGTTTCCGCGTTTCAAAAAGCATAAGCGGTCTTTCGTATTTCCACAAGTTAAACCGGATGCGGTTAATGGGGATACTATCGACCTTCCCAAAATTGGGAAAGTAGAGTTTCACAACTCCAGGGACATTCCCGATGGCTTTTTTGTCAAGCAAATACGAGTTATTAAAAAAGCCAGTGGCTATTATGTCTCAGTTTCAATCCAATGTGACGTAGACGTTCCC
>KB904821.1:3269630-3645274 GCA_000380225.1 filamentous cyanobacterium ESFC-1 | reverse complement strand
CCAGCGAGAACCAATTTGTCAAAGGACACAAGTTTTTCAAGGAATCTGAAGGCCAGCTTAAATCGCTGCAACGGAGACTGAAAAATAAGACCAAAGGTTCAAGACGTTGGTTAAGAGTAAAGCGCCAAATTGGACTACTCCACGAAAAAATACACAACTGTCGCAAGGATTTCTTCTTCAAACTGGCTCATCAACTCTGTGATGAAGTGGGGATGATATTTGCTGAAGACTTGAACCTTAAAGCCTTGGGACGGTCAGCTTTAAGGAAAGCTTGCCTTGATGCGGCTTGGGGTTCATTTCTCGACATCCTCCGTCACGTTTGTTGGAAACGTGGCGTGTATTTTGCCAAGGTAGACGCGAATGGGACAAGTCAGATTTGTCCCCATTGCGGAACTAACTGCGGCAAAAAGTCTCTGTCTCAACGAGTCCATTCATGCTCTAATTGCGGCTACACCACTGATAGAGATGTAGCCGCAGCCCAAGTGGTAAAAGAACGAGGATTAAGTGCGGTCGGGCAGGTCGTATTAACGCTCGTCGAGGGTAAAGATAAGGGGCTGTGTCCGCCACCTGCGGGCGGACTTTATACGCCCCGTATCGGGGCTGGAGTTTATACTCCAGCTAGAGTCTCCCTATGACGCGAGAATCCCCACTCCTTTAGGACGGGGAGTTGTCAATGAAATGGCGCAACAACTCCAAGTCGCATTTAACCATTTAGAACAAAAGATTGTCGAGCAAAAAGCAGCAGAAGCAATCATTTTAGAAAAAACCGAAGCTTTAGAAAAAGCATTACAAGAACTCCAACAAATGCAACTCCAAACCGTACAAAATGAAAAAATGTCGGCTTTGGGGAATTTGATGGCGGGGGTGGCTCACGAAATCAATAATCCGATTGGCTTTCTCAAGGGAAATGTTCAACCCGCTCAAGAGTATATTCACGATTTACTCGGCTTGATCGATTTTCTCTTAAAGAAATTTCCCAACGACGACCCAGAAGTGCAAACCGAAGTCGAAGAAATTGAGCTAGAGTTTATCCGAGAAGACTTACTACAATTGCTGCAATCGATGACCCTTGGCATCGATCGCCTTCGTACCATCAGCACCAGTCTCCGCATTTTTTCTCGTCAAGACCGAGACCACAAAACGGCGTTTAATCTACACGATGGTCTTGATAGCACCCTACTGATTTTAAAACACCGCACCAAAGCCAATTCCCATCGACCTGCGATCCAAGTAAGCAAACAATATGGCAATCTTCCCGAAATTTATTGTTTTCCGGGGCAGCTTAACCAAGTATTTATGAATTTGTTGGCGAATGCTGTTGATGCTTTTGATGAAGTGGTTTCCGATTCCCCCAGTATTGTGATTAAAACTGAAGTCCTCGACGATCGGCGGGTAGAAATTTGGATTCAAGATAATGCTTGTGGGATGACTCCTGAGACTCAAGCCCGCATTTTTGAGCAAGGATACACCACGAAAGAAGTCGGCAAGGGAACGGGATTAGGACTCGCGATCGCGTACCGCATTGTCACTGAAATTCATCACGGCCAGCTATGGGTGAAGTCTACCCCCGGACAAGGCAGCACGTTTATTCTGCAAATTCCTATTAATGCTTGATCGGCAATTACTCATTCAATATTAGTTACCAATGACCAATGACCAATGACCAATGACCAACGACCAATGACTAATTCTTAGAAATTTTAAACGAAATGGGTTTTGCGGGTTTTTGAGAAGTTTGGGTTTGCGATTGTTGTAGAGATTTCGCGTTTTCGA
This sequence comes from filamentous cyanobacterium ESFC-1, assembly GCA_000380225.1. Taxonomy (GTDB): domain Bacteria; phylum Cyanobacteriota; class Cyanobacteriia; order Cyanobacteriales; family Spirulinaceae; genus Jaaginema. The sequence goes on along the minus strand of KB904821.1, from coordinate 3,643,501 downwards.
GTAATTCGCCGTTGACTGGATGGTTCGGACGCTCAAATAGCGATCGCCAGCCTCCCTCGGAATTTGACGCGATCGCCAACATCACCCCCGCGATCGCGTACAACGGTAGAGGTAATGTCACTTCTTGCAGCCATTGATAAAACTCCACCACCCCAAATAACAACGCCACACTCAGCAACCAAACTTTCATGGACAACTCCCTTTCTTCCCTACGCTTGGCTATTTTATACCAAACTAAAATCGCGAGGGATTATCTGAACGATAAAAACCCTCGCGATCGCGACAATTAGATTAGCATTTCCACAGCTTGTTCAACCCACTAAACCTTAGCGGTCTCCTTCTCAGAAGTTTGGCTCGAAGTAAGGCGTTCGTAGGCTTCACGCATTTTTAAACCTACCAATACCTGGAACAAGCCCGAACCATTGGTAGAACCGGGATAGTCTTTGTGTTGCAGCAGCAATTCGGTCATTTCGCCGTAGTGCTTCGTGGAAGTCTTGCTCAAATGGCTTTCGATGTAGATGACTTCTTCGAGATTATCGAATTGACCATCTACTTCTAAAATCGAGACATCGTGACCCATGTAGTTATCCGGGCCGTAGTACATTTTAATCCCCGGATAAGCACAAGTCAGCTTCCGACCACAAGGCCGCCAGTCAATCGTAGAACCTTCATCGAATAAGTAAGCGGTATCGAAAGTGGGTTTGCCTTCTTTTTGAATCAAGCGTACCCGCAGATACTTACTTTCTTTGTCCTCGATCAGTTGGGTGGGTAACACTTCGATTACCACATCGGCGTATTCTTTCTGGGGTTCGATATACGCCGTGAAGTCGGGCTTTCTGGATCTAATCGAAGCCAAAATGTCTTCGTAGGTATGGCCGCGTTCGGCCATATCTCGCTGAATCTTCCAGTTAATTTTGACTTCCTCGCTAATGTCGAGGTACACACTAAAATCGACGAGTTCGCGCACGCGCTCATCATACAAAGGATGCAACCCCTCAATCACCACCACTTTGTTCGGTTCAACTCGTTCGGGGGGATCGAGTTCTCCCGTTTCGTGGTTATAAATCGGCTTGTCAATAGCGTTCCCTTCTTTAATGGCTTTGATTTGCTCGTACATCAAATCAAAGTTGTTGGCTTTAGGGTTCAGCGCAGTGACACCCGCTTTTTTTCTACCCTTTCGGTCAAGGCTATGATAATCATCTAAGCAGATGACCGTCATAAATTCTTTACCGAATAAATCTTCGAGACGACGCAGAAATGTAGATTTGCCGCAGCCAGAATCCCCTGCGACTCCGATCAGAACCACTTGGTTCGACTGAGTGGTCATAGTTTCCCTCTAACACAAAACAAATTTGATTTTTTTAAATAGCCCCAAAAAGCTAAAACTAAGCATTTATAGGGGTTTCCGTTCTTTTGAAAACAGGCTGCTTTACCCGTAAGCCTGACATTTTCCCGTAACAGATGAGAACTGCTGGAGAAAATCCCACAAAACCGAATCTAGTAAGTATTTAATACTAGAGACTTAAAACTGGATTCTACCAGAACGTAATTGACCCTACAAGGCTGAGTTGGCGCGGAAACGATCCCGCCCCCAGTAAATATGCTAAGGTAGCCCGTGCATTTTGGCTAAAGAAAAAATAAAATTGCTGCATTCTTTACAGTAAGTTGTGGTCGCCTTCGTTATGCTGGGGCCGTACAATTCTGTTGCTGGTCAAGACTCCGGTTGTCAGGCGGCAATTGAACCGACTCCTAAGACTTCAGCAGCCTGTCAATGCTAGGCTGTTAAGGATTAAGTGCTTATCAATCCTGACTCTAAAATTTCAGGCGATCGCCCCGGTTTGATCTCCATGCGATCCTTGATTTGCAGTTGAAGTCAGCGATAAGCTTCTTAATAACTCAGAAGAAAATTACAATTTTTGGGAGTAACAGCATAAAAATATGTATGGTTCTAGCAAAGCAAACCAAGCTTCCGGTAACAGTGAAGCCGGAAGTCGTCTGTTTGTTTATGAAGTAGTCGGCCTGCGTCAAAATAGACAAACGGATCAACTCGACTATCCTATCCGTCGCAGTGGCAGCATCTTCATCACCGTTCCCTATGGTCGGATGAATGAAGAAATGAAGCGAATTACCCGTTTAGGCGGCAAAATCGTGAATATTACCCCCCTCGACTCCGAAAACAACACCAACGGCCAGCAACAGAAACCAGCCCAAAACAATAAGTCCATGGTTCAAGCTGACCAAAAACAAGAAAAACCCAAAGCAAAAGTTCCTGTTAATATTTACAAGCCTAAAAATCCTTACCTGGGCAAATGCTTAGAAAACTATGAGTTGGTGGATGAAGGCGGCATTGGGACAGTGCGCCATATCACCTTAGATTTGTCTGAAGGGGATTTGCATTACCTCGAAGGTCAAAGTATTGGGATTGTTCCTCCTGGGGAAGACGAAAGAGGTAAACCCCACAAACTGCGCTTGTATTCCATTGCTTCCACTCGTCACGGTGACAACCTAGACGACCAAACCGTGTCTTTGTGCGTGCGTCAACTAGAGTACGACCATCCCGAAACCGGAGAAACCGTTAAGGGGGTATGTTCGAGCTTCTTGTGCAACCTCGAAGTCGGTGCAGAAGCCCAAATCACCGGGCCAGTCGGCAAAGAAATGTTGCTGCCCGATGATGAAGATGCCAACATTATTATGCTGGCTACCGGAACCGGGATTGCGCCGTTCCGAGCTTATTTGTGGCGGATGTTCAAAGAAAAAGAGCAGAACCCCGATTACAACTTCAAAGGTTTTGCTTGGTTGATCTTTGGTATCCCCAAAACCCCCAATATTCTGTACCAAGAAGAACTCGAACAACTGGCCGCAGAATATCCCGATCACTTCCGCCTGACCTATGCCATCAGCCGCGAACAACAAAATGCAGAAGGTGGTCGGATGTATATCCAGCACCAAGTTGCGGCTCATGCCGAAGAAATATTCGAGTTAATCAAAAACCCGAAAACCCATACCTATATGTGTGGTCTCAAAGGGATGGAACCCGGTATCAACGAGACCTTTACCCAAGAAGCGGAAAAAGTCGGTATCAATTGGGACGAGTTCCGTAAATCCATGAAAAAAGAAGGCCGCTGGCACGTTGAAGTGTACTAAAGTCGGTCGCTCTAATTCGCTCTAAACCCTAGATTTTGTCCAATCATGGGGGATGCGTCTTTTTCCTAGGCTTCGTTGTGAAGATAGGAAAAGGGCGCATTAACTTTAGGGGAAGCAAGCAATCGCAAGGCTTGCTGTTAAAATGAGAATTAAGTTAACTTTAGTTAAGCTAAAGATCGAAAGTAATTCTTTTTCGGGTATCAAGAGCCGCGATCGCGCCTTTGCGATCGCCCGTCTTACCCCGCAACAGGACAAGATAAGCAACAAAAATCTATCTAGAGAACTTTAAAACATGAAATTTTCCTGGAGAGTAATTCTACTGTGGACAATCCCCGCCCTCGTCATTGGGTTCTTTTTGTGGCAAGGCACCTTTGCAACCACCACCACCGATTTTGGCAATAACACCGCCAGCACCCGTATGACCTACGGGCGCTTTCTGGAGTATCTCGAACAAGGCCGCGTGGGCAGTGTGGATTTGTATGAAGGCGGTCGCACCGCGATCGTACAAGCTGTTGACCCGCAACTCAACAACAAAACTCAAGTCTTGCGGGTAGACTTGCCGGGGAATTCTCCCGAACTGGTCGCTAAATTACGCGATAATAACGTCGCCCTCGAATCCCACCCTGCCCGCAGTGACGGTGCTTTGTGGGGCTTTTTAGGGAATTTGATTTTCCCGATTTTATTGATTGGGGCGTTGTTCTTCTTGTTCCGCCGTTCGAGCAATATGCCCGGCGGCCCCGGCCAAGCCATGAATTTTGGTAAATCCAAAGCCCGCTTCATGATGGAAGCCAAAACCGGCATTTTGTTTGATGATGTGGCCGGCATTGAAGAAGCCAAAGAAGAACTGCAAGAAGTCGTGACCTTCTTGAAACAACCCGAACGCTTTACCGCAGTGGGGGCGCGGATTCCTAAAGGTGTATTACTCATTGGCCCTCCGGGAACCGGTAAAACCTTAATGGCCAAAGCGATCGCAGGGGAAGCTGGCGTTCCTTTCTTCAGCATTTCCGGTTCAGAATTTGTGGAAATGTTTGTCGGGGTTGGGGCTTCTCGCGTTCGCGATTTGTTCAAAAAAGCCAAAGAAAATGCTCCTTGCTTGATCTTCATCGATGAGATTGATGCAGTTGGTCGTCAACGGGGCGCTGGTATCGGCGGCGGTAACGACGAACGGGAACAAACCCTCAACCAGTTGTTGACCGAAATGGACGGTTTTGAAGGCAACACCGGGATTATTATTATCGCGGCGACGAACCGCCCGGATGTGTTGGATTCTGCCCTGTTGCGTCCCGGTCGTTTCGACCGTCAGGTATCTGTAGATGCGCCGGACTTCAAAGGTCGCATTGGGGTGTTAGAAGTTCACGCTCGCAACAAGAAGTTATCTTCAGAAATTTCGATTGAATCGATTGCTCGCCGTACTCCTGGCTTTACGGGGGCGGATTTGGCGAACTTGCTCAACGAAGCGGCAATTTTAACGGCTCGTCGTCGCAAAGAAGCGATTACCATGGCAGAAATTAACGATGCTGTCGATCGCGTTGTGGCGGGGATGGAAGGTACGCCGTTAGTTGATAGCAAGAGCAAACGCTTGATTGCTTATCACGAAGTCGGCCACGCCATTGTCGGGACGTTGCTCAAAGACCACGACCCGGTACAGAAGGTGACGTTGATTCCCCGCGGTCAAGCCCAAGGTTTGACTTGGTTCACACCGAACGAAGAACAAGGACTCACCACGCGATCGCAACTCATGGCCCGCATTGCTGGCGCTATGGGGGGTCGTGCGGCTGAAGAAGAGGTGTTTGGCTATCACGAGGTTACTACGGGCGCTGGCGGCGATTTACAGCAAGTTACTGGCTTGGCGCGACAAATGGTAACTCGTTTCGGGATGAGTGAGTTAGGGCTGTTGTCTTTAGAAGACCAAACCAGCGAGGTCTTTTTGGGGAATGGTTTGATGAACCGCAATGAATATTCCGAAGAAGTCGCTGCGAAAATTGACGACCAAGTGCGGGTTCTTGTGGAAAAAGGTCACGACATGGCCCGGACGTTGATTCGCGACAACCGCGTTGTGGTGGATCGCTTGGTGGACTTACTGATCGAAAAAGAAACGATTGATGGTGCTGAGTTCCGTCAAATTGTGGCGGAATACGCTGAAGTTCCTGAAAAAGAACAATATGTGCCGCAACTGTAATTCTGATTAGGATTGGGAACTTGAGGAGGTGGGAAACCATCTCCTTTTTTTGTTGTTGGTTATTGGTTATTGGTTATTGGTTGTTGGTTGTTGGTTATTGGTTGTTGGTTGTTGGTTATTGGTTGTTGGTTATTGGTTATTGGTTGTTGGTTATTGGTTATTGGTTGTTGGTGGCCCCTGTGACAAAAGACTAATGACCAAGGACAAATGACCAAGGACAAATGACAAATGACTAACGACCAAGGACAAATGACTAAGAAATCTCTTACGATTAAGAAAATATTAAGTTTTTTATAGTTGGAAAATTTATGGCTTGGCTGCGCGATCGCTCTCCCCTACAACTGTTACAACTGGCATTGGCATTACTCAGTGGCTTTTTTGTAACCGAGTTGATCGGGGCTTGGTGGAGTCAGAGTTTATCTTTGTTGGCAGATGCGGGTCATGTGTTGTCGGATGTGGCAGCATTGGGGGTGACGATCGCGGCAATGGCAATGCAAAGCCGGGTTACGTCTCAGTCTCGCGTGAAGGCGATCGCGGCTTGTATTAATGGTTTAAGTTTGCTATTTGTAGCGGGGTGGATTGGTTGGGAGGCGTTGGAGCGTTTGCATTCCCCGGTTCCCGAAATTCAAGGGTTGCCGATGCTGTTGATTGCGATCGCGGGGTTGGGAATTAATAGTTTTAATGCCTTGTGGTTACGCAGTTGTAGCTGTCACGACCTCAATTTGCGCGGGGCGTTTTTACACATTCTGGCTGATGTGGTGAGTTCTCTGGGGACGATTTTGGCGGCGATCGCGGTGGCTTGGTTACATTGGAATTGGGCGGATGGGGCGATGAGTTTGATTGTAGCTGGGGCGATCGCGATTTTGGCGTTGCCTTTACTAATCCAGAGTATACAGGCTCTAACCACGCGATCGGTCGCTTCTGTGCCGCTAACCCCCACCGAACGCCAAGAGTTAGAAAAGGTGTTGTATCCTTCCCTTAACGAGTTGATTCGTTGAGTTATTGGTTGTTGGTTGTTGGCAAAATTACAAAGAACCAAGGACGAATGACCAAGGACAAATGACCAAGGACAAATGACCAAGGACTAAACTTTTTGATACACCGAAACCCCACCGCGATCGCCCCGTTCGATGTGATACTCTCCATCGAGGTAGGTGGTTTGGAGCCAACCTGTCGCCCAGGAGCCAAAGGGTAGGTCTAGGGCGGGCAGATTGCCGAGTTTTAGGGATAATTGCGAAAAGGTGAAATTAAGGCGCTTGCTGGCGGTGTAGCGGCAAGTTCCGGCGACGGTCAAACAGCCAATGGGAAAATAAACTTTGTTTTCAATACGATTTTGGTTAGGGTCGAAGGCTTGGATAATACGCGATCGTTGCGTAAGATGGATTTCCTCGGTTTCGCGACCCAAGGGCATTTTTTGCCTGTTTTTGGTACCACTCGTCCACAATAAGCGCCATTCTCCAGCTAAATCGGCAAAGGTGAGACGGGGGCTAGATTGCTTTTCGAGGGTCGCGATCGCGCTTTCTAAGGCATCTCGACGCACAACGTTACCTTGGGCGAGATGTTGCAAAACTGCTTTCGGTTCGTCTTGGGTCATAACCACAAGGCCAGGGTTTTCAATTCCCTTTTAACACAAATTTTAGAGGGCGATCGCTTTGCTGGCCAGCCTCTTATTTTAGGGGGGGCATTGATGCAGGAAGCGGACGCGATCGCCATTCGTTTTGTTTAAAAAATTTCGGCAGAATGATTCAATTTTCAGGAAGATTACTTACAATTTGAACAGACTTAGCTTGTTAATCTCAAGGAACATCTTTATTAAAAATCAGGAAATAACAAGCCATTGCAAATATTTTCACCTTTTAAAAAATTTATTTAATTTAAAAACATGGCTGCAACCGGAAGCGAAAATTTTATTATCGATTTGACTTTGGTTTTAGGGGCTTCTGCCGTAGGCGGATTTATTGCCAACCGCCTGCGTCAACCCGTTCTTTTGGGTTATTTGGTCAGTGGTTTAATTGTCGGGCCTTTTGGTTTTAAACTCCTAAGTGAGTTACAAGATATCAAAGCCTTGGCTGAGGTGGGAGTTGCTTTTCTGCTTTTTGCTTTGGGGGTAGAGTTTTCTCTCGCTGAACTTAAAAGAGTCAAAGAAATTGCGATTCAAGGCAGTTTATTACAAATTGGCTCGACGATTGCTTTAACTGCCGTTTTATCACTTTGGTTGGGTTGGGTTGAGTCAATTTCCCAGGGAATCTTTTTGGGTTCGATTTTATCTTTATCGTCTACGGCGGTAGTTTTAAAAACTTTAACTGAACGGGGTGAAACCAATACGATTCACGGTCAAATTATGCTGGCTATTCTGATTGCTCAGGATTTGGCCTTGGGTTTAATGTTGGCAATTTTACCCGCTTTAAACGAACCACAAAATCTAGTCCAGGCGTTGAGTTTTGCGATTCTCAAAGCCGTTTTATTTATTGCTGGAGCTTTAGCCGCCGGGTATTGGGTAGTTCCCAGAGTTATTAAAACGGTGGCTAGAACTGAAAGTAGCGAGCTTTTTCTGTTAACAACGATTGCTTTATGTTTAGGGGTTGCTCTGATCACCTCAGCCTTGGGATTATCAATTGAAATGGGGGCGTTTGTTGCCGGGTTGATGATTGCTGAAATTGATTATTCCGATCAAGCTTTGGCTAAAGTCTTACCGCTTCGAGACACCTTTGCGAGTTTGTTCTTTGCCTCGATTGGGATGTTAATCGATCCAGGAGTAATTTGGAATAATTTAGGGATTATTTTGGGTTTAGTCATCTTAGTTATGATTGGGAAAGCAGCGATTATTTTTCCGATTGTGATTAAGTTTGGCTATTCTTTTAAAAATGCTGTGGTTTCAGCTTTGGGACTTAATCAAATTGGGGAATTTTCGTTTGTTTTGGCTTTAGTTGCTTTGGATACTGGCTTTATTACCCAGGAAAAATATTTACTGCTTTTAGGAACAACGGCGATTACCTTGGTTTTAACCCCTTTAGAAATGCGTTTTTCGCCCCGCTTAGTCGATCGTTTAAACAGTATTCCGAGTTTGGTTCGCTATTTTGAACGATTCCAAAGTCACAAAAAATTATCGGTTCCTGAAACCATTTGCGATCATGTAGTAGTTGCAGGTTATGGCAGAGTTGGTCAAACGATTGTTAATATTTTACGCAATCAAGGTTATCCGGTTTTAGTCATAGAAAATAGTGAAGCGGCGATTCAACGCTTGAGTCATGAAAACATCCCTTATATCTTTGGGGATGGTGACTCAGAATTAGTATTAGAAAAAGCCCATCTCGAAAAAGCCAAAGCCCTCGCGATCGCCCTCCCCGATCCTGCGAGTACCCGCTTACTACTCAAACGGGCCCTCGAACTCGCCCCAGAATTGGACGTAGTGGCGCGATCGCACGAAAACAGCGAAATTGACGTTTTGACGCAACTCGGCGCAACAGAGGTGGTACAGCCGGAGTTTGAGGCAGGTTTAGAGATAGGGTCTCATACCCTTAAAAATTTGGGTGAATCGAAAACGAGTATCGATCTCGTTCTGAACGCCATTCGCACCGATCGCTATCTCAGTGTACGGCCTAAGCAGGCTTCGGAATTGTTGCAGAAAGATTTGATTAACGCAGCCTCAACCATTCACAACGAATGGGTTACCCTTCCGGCCAATTCTGCCCTTGATAATGTCACTCTGGCAAAGGCCAATGTTCGCAATTTAACGGGAGTCGCAGTGATGGCCATTCAGAGTGAAAATGGTATGGTTTATTATCCCAAAGGCGAGACAAAATTGCATTCTGGCGATCGCCTTTTAATTGTGGGGAAACGTTCGGAAACGGCAGCTTTTCAGGATTTAATGCACGGGAAACTGAGTCTTGATAATACTAATGTTCGTTGGGTGACGCTAACACCAGAATCCGATTTGATTGGGACAACACCAACACATTTACAACAGCAATATAATGTCATTATCAAAGCCTTACGCCGTCAAGGGGAACTGTATCGTTCTGTTAATGATGACTTTGTTTTTGTTTCCCAAGATAGCTTACTCGTGGGAGGGGAAGGCGATCGCATCGAAACAATTGCACAACTAGCCCATGCAGAAGTGAAGCGTTCTTTCGGGGAACAGGAGTCATAAATCACCCCATCCCCATTCCCTAGGATTGAACGGGGAAACCCCACCTCTACAAATTTAGGCAAAAATCAGATCGACCACTTCCTCATCATCTTTGATTTTCGGTAGACGATCGCCCGTCCCATCTTTACCCCAGAGTTTAATCTCTTTAACCGGGACATGAAGCAAGCGATCGCTACTGAGAACCACATCAACTTGCTCGCTTTCTGGCGGAGAAACAATCATTTGCGCCAGTTTGTCGGTTTTACTGGCAAATTGGAGCGCCTGTGTGCCAATATCGCCGCGATTGGCTTGTCGAATTAGATTTAAGGGGAGACGCTTGGCATAACCTTGACTGGTGGTAATGAGGATATCCGCTTCTTTTTTGAACGTGACGCAACCGATCGCCGTTTCAGTACGTCGCAAACGGGTGGCTTGACTGCCTTGGGCCGATCGCCCCATCACGGGTAATTGTACGTCATCAATGGCAAAGCGTAGAATCCGCCCTCCCGATGTCGCGATCGCCACTTCCATCCCGGCTTGAGCAAAAGTGAGCGATCGCAAGGAATCATCTTCTTTGAGTTTAATCAACATCGCCCCGCGATTACTCAAGTCGGCAATCTCGGTATAAGCCAGGCGCTTCAGCCGTCCTTGAGCCGTCAGTAAGATGATTTCCGTCTCTTTGGGGTTTTTCGGGGGGAAAAAGTAAAATAAGATGCTTTCTCGCTTATTTTGAACGCTTGCAGGCAACAAATCTACAATGGCGGTATCCTGACTGCCTGCCGAGGGAATATCCGCGATCGCGAGGGGATAGGCTTTACCGCTTTCAGTCACCATCACCATGTAGTCTCGCTGCTGTGCGGGTTCGAGGAATACCGTTGCATCATCCGGTCGTCTTACGGTTTTCCCTTCTGGGGGCGGAGAATGCCAGCAAATCGTACCATTGCGCTTAATTTCGACCACCGCATCATCCGGGACGGTAAACAGGGTGTCAGCGACTTTCTGCGCGGGTTCTATTGGGGCTTTTTTACCCTTTTTCGCTTTTTTCGGGGCTTCCGGTTCGGGTTCGAGGGTAATCAAACGAGTCCGTCGCGGATTGTTGAATTTACGCTTTAATGTCCTTAAATCCTTTTTAAGGGACTTCATCAACTCATGGCGATCGCCCAACAATAACTGTAACTGCTCAATTTGCTGGCGTAACTCCCCTTGTTCGTTTTCGAGTTTCTGCCGTTCTAACCCCGTCAAACGGCGCATCGGCATGGCTAAAATAGAATCAGCCTGAGCTTCAGTAATATTCAACTGCTCTTGTAACGAGACTTTCGCCGTCCCGCCATCCGGTGCATGACGTAAAATCTCAATGGTCGCATCCAGGTTATCCAGCGCCACCAGCAACCCTTCAACCAACTGTAAGCGGCGTTGGGCTTGGTTCAGTTCGTGATTATACTGACGGGTGAGGGTTTCTTCGCGAAAACGCAAAAACTGTTCGAGAATTTCGCGCAAACTCAACTGACAGGGCTTATTATCCACCAGCGCCAGTAAAATCGCCCCAAAATTGTTTTGTAAATGGGTTTGTTTGTAAAGCTGTCGCAGCACTTCTTGGGGATTCGCATCTCGCTTGGTTTCGACAACAACACGAATCCCGTCGCGATCGCTCTCATCCCGAATATCAGCGATTCCTTCGAGTCTGCCCTGATTCACCAAATGGGCCACTTTTTCAATCCAACCCGCCTTATTCACCTGAAACGGAAACTCAGTAATGGTAATAACACTTTTCTCTTTCCGTCGCTTGCCCCTACGGACTTTTTCAATCCTAGCCACCCCCCGCATCGGGATAATACCGCGGCCCGTCCGATAAGCATCCTCAATCCCGGCGGTGTCGATAATTTCGCCCCCTGTAGGGAAATCGGGCCCCGGAATCAAGCGAAACAGTTGCTCGTCGGTGAGACTCGGACGGTCGATCAAAGCAATTAAACCATCAACCAATTCCCCTAAATTGTGGGGAGGAACATTAGTGGCCATTCCCACTGCAATTCCAGAGCAGCCATTGAGTAATAATATAGGTAGCTGCGCGGGCAAAACGACAGGCTCTTGCTGAGAATTGTCGAAGTTACTGGAAAAATCTACCGTAGCTTCGCCAATTTCTGAGAGCATGGCTTGGTGAGCCACCGGAGCGAGGCGTGTTTCGGTGTAACGCATGGCGGCGGCTGGATCGTTGTCTACTGAGCCAAAATTGCCATGGCCATCGAGTAGGGGATAACGGCTGGAAAATTCCTGCACCATCCGCACCAAAGCATCGTACACCGATTGATCGCCGTGGGGATGATATTTCCCCAAAACGTCCCCGACGACGCGAGCGCATTTGCGAAACGGTCGATCTGGGGTTAGCCCCAATTCGTGCATCGCGTATAAAATACGTCGATGAACGGGTTTTAAGCCATCGCGCACGTCCGGTAATGCTCTACCGACGATCGTACTCATGGCATATTCAAGGTAAGACCGTTTCATTTCTGCGTGTAGTGCGGTAGGAATGACTTGTCCGGTCTTTAACAGATTAAGCTGTTTGGCCATGAGTTTTTCGTCCTAAATGTTTTAATGTGTTTTACTGCCCTAAGAAGATGACGGATTGTTATTGTAGTGGCAATATTACCAAAGCTGCCCGTTAATGATTTTAGTTGCGATCTTCGCTCGCCTGTTCGTCCATTTTTTTGAAGAAACCTTATGACAACCGTTCTGATTGTAGAAGACGATCCCATTAATCTTCGTGTATTTTCTAAAATTTTGACCAAGCGGGGGGGCTTGGCGGTCAAAGGAACTGAAGATGTTGAAGAAGTAATGAAAGTGGCTCAATCTGGAGAAATTGACATTATTTTGATGGATGTTTCCCTGGCTCACAGCGTTTATCAAGGCAAGGCCGTTGATGGCATTAAGATTACTCAAATGCTCAAATCTGACCCGGATACGGCAAAGTTACCGATTATTCTGGTCACGGCTCACGCCATGGAAGGCGATCGCGAGAATTTCCTCAAGCAAAGCGGGGCTGATGGCTATATTTCTAAACCTGTTATCGATCACCAAGAATTCGTTAATAAAATCCTAGAACATTTACCCGACCCGTCTTAGAACCCTCTCAATCAAGGTAGCATGACGATACGGGAAGCAAGCGGTGGAGATGGCTTGACCTTCTGCCGCTTTTTGATATCCCAATAAGTATTGGTGTACTACAATTCCGTAATTCTGACAAGAGGAACCGTAGTCAATCGCAACCAACAATCTTATACGGCCTTGGCTGTCTCAGTTTCCCTAAGCTCACCCTGTCCAAACCCCAACCCATGAGAAAATACACAACACTATTTGCCGGGTTAACCCTTGGCGCGATCGCGACGGGCTGTTCAACCCTGGCTACCGAACCCACTAATTCGCCAACGGTAAGTGTAGCATCTCCGGCAACCCCCCAAGCGGCTCCTTCTCCCTCTCCTCAAGCCTCTACGACTACATCTGAGAGTACCTTGGCCAATGCTGAGGATATTGCAACCGGGGCGATCGCGGTAACCGATACCGCCATCACCGCCGAAGATTGGCAAATGGTGGCTTCTCGCTGGCAACGAGCGATCTCGCTGTTACAGACTATTCCTGAGTCTGACGCAAAAGGCGCGATCGCGCAAGAAAAAATTGCCGCTTACCAACAAAACCTCACCACTGCCCAACAAAACGCCAAATCCCCTCCCCCTCCCCCTTCTCGTCCTCCGGTTTCCGTCGCGAAAACCAACAGGGCTACCCCACCTCAACCCCAACCTGCGGCGGCTGCGTCTCCAAATGTGGCTCAAGCCCCACCTCCACCAAACAGCCCCCAATCCCCAAAAATAGCTTTAGCCCAACACCTCAGCAGCATCGGGGCTAAAGTTTACGGGACTTATTGGTGTGGGGCTTGTAAGTATCAACGGGAACTATTTGGTCAAGGGGCTTATGCCCAAATCCAAGAAGTTGAATGTGACCCTCGCGGTAAAAATGCCCAGCCCGATTTGTGCCGACAAGCCGGGGTACGGGCTTATCCCACTTGGGAGATTAACGGGCAAAATCATCAAGGGGCGCGATCTTTGGCAGAGTTAGCCGAACTTTCGGGTTATCAAGGTGATTTGAATTTTTAGTTGTTGGTTGTTGGTTGTTTGTTGTTGGTTGTTAGTTATTGGTTATTGGTTATTGGTTATTGGTTATTACCAGAATCCTTAATTGGTAATTGGTAATTGGTAATTGGTAATTTCTTCCCACTCCTCCCCCTCTTCCCACTCCTCCCACTCCTCCCCCTCTCCCTCCTAACTCCTCATGGCACGTTCTAGTAAGATTTCGGCAAAAAGTTCAAAAACATCGCGCCAGTGGCGTTTCTGGCTGATATTGGGCGGGACAATGCTCATCGCGATCGCCCTATCAGGGGTAAATTGGGCGGCATTCAGCGATCCGTTTAACAATGTGGTGTACGGTATTGACGAGCAATATCACACTTGGTTGAGCGATCGCGGCTTAAATTCGCCTTTGATTCTCATCCCTTTTGCCTTTTTAGGCGGCTTAATTGCCAGTATTTCCCCTTGCGTCTTAGGATTACTCCCGATTAATCTCGGTTACATTGGCACAAGAGACATTACATCCCGCAAAGATGCCCTGATCAAAGCCGGAAGTTTCGTCCTCGGTGTCGCGACAACTTACAGCTTATTGGGCTTATTTTCCGGTTTGGCCGTTGCGGTTTTCGCTCAATATCGCGGTTTTATCCAAGTCGCGATCGGTATTATTGTGGTCTTAATGGCCTTGACGCTGCTCAATATCATTCGTCTCCCCCTCCCCCAAACTAACTTTTCCCTGCCCGTTTTGGGGCCTTATGGAGTCGGTTTGACCTTCGCCTTTGTGAGTTCCCCTTGCAGCAGTCCCGTAATGTTTACCGTCCTCCTAATGGCAGGAGAAATGGGTTCAGCGTTGTATAGTAGCGTCACGATGATGAGTTACGCGATCGGTTACACTATGGTCATTTTCCTCGCCAGTTTATTCGCCGGACTCGCCAAACAAACCCGCAGTTTCATCAAGTATAGTAACGCAATTCTGCGCGTTAGCAGCGTCCTTTTAATCTTTGTGGGGACGTTTTATTTTGCCACAGGGATTCGTTGGTTGTGGGCATTATGGACGGTAGGATAATGGCAATACTTCAGAACCCTGGTTTCTTATTCGCTTACCCGATAAAGTTATAATTTCACGCTAGAAACCGGGGTTCTTAACCCCCACGATTTAATATTAATAAAATCGTCGATTTAGCCTTAAAAATAAACAAGATAAGTGATTGTAACTGTCATCGGTTTGATAAGAATAAAAGCGAGCAATTTGTAGAGAAAGTTGATCGTAAAAGTTACTAATTGAACTTGTCCAATGATCGGGAGAGTCTATTTGTTTCCAATAGGGTTTGACTCTTTTCACTGCGAACAGACTCCGAATAAGCATAGAAATCTCTGAACGACTGCTTAGTTCAGATTGAAACGTTTTTTGTAATGTTTCTACTGTTGTACAATCTAAACTTGTATCGTGTTCGATACGTTTAACTGTGCTTTGAAAGTTTTGCCCTAAATCGCGATCGCCCACGATATCGTTTACCATATCTTTGTAAATATCATTCAGAATTACAGATTTACTTTTATACTGAGGTTCGAGTTGCCATTCATTATTGAAAAACTCTTGTAACTCTGGAAGCAGAAAATAAGCTTCTTTGTGAATCAATCCTGTCACCCAAATGCGATGATTATCGATGCGATCGCGATTAATTTGATGCTGGTGATAAAGATCGTAATATATCGCTTCTGTGGAAACAAATGAATAATCAGTTTGTAATTTAGCTTGATTGCTGTCTAAATCGATAATTGCAAAAAGTTTATTAGAATCTAAATAAGTAGGTTGTTCGGTTTTATTGAGTTCAATTAAGCGAAAGTAAGTATTAATAACATCTGTGCGATCGCCACAATTGAAAAATTCTGGTTTGCTTTGTTTCCACCAGTGAGGAATACAAGCCTTATAAAAGTTAGAGTCTGGCATTTGTTCCATCCTGCCATAAGCTTGAGGCGATCGCCTAGTCTTGGATGGTATTTGTCCTTCACATAATATTACAATTTTGCTGAGAGCGCGGCGAGAGTTTAAAATATTGTGACAATGCCGATCTAGTTCTTCAGAATTAAGACTCATTCTCCTGGGAAGGTAACAAATTGGGACTAATTTCTTTAACGTGAGCAGGGGTTAAAGCCTGACAAAGTTCATAGGAATGAGTCGCGAGAATATATTGATTACTTGCACCCCATTCTTGTAAATCGCGAATAATTTGGTATTGCCAATCGGGATGAAACGCGATTTCAATCTCATCCATTAAAACCACTGCATCTTTTATATCATAATACTTGAGCCACAGATAAATACTCAGTCGTTTTAATTCTCCATGACTCAAGTCTTCGGGATAAAGTTTTCTTGTATTTCCATTTTCATCTTCCATTTCAAAATTAATAGTTTTGCGATCTGGAGAAATGTTTACAATCTTATTCTCCAAAACGCAATTCATCTGCTCGATCAGTTGCTTGTATTGGTTTCCATATTCTCCTTTTGTTTCAATTGCTTGCTGAATATCGAGGTTAAAAACTTTATCAAAGAACGATTGTATTAAATTAACTGGTAAAAAGCTATAAGTAAAGAATCCTTGTAAATATTTTTTGGCTTCTTTGAGAGATAATTGATATTCATCAAAGCGATCTTGAAAAAGCATTTCTTTTTGATGGCGATCCAAAAACAAAATAGGTTGTGTTGACGGCATTGTAAGAAATATATTTTTAGCTATTTTGCCAAGACTATCATCTATATTAATATTAATACTTTTAGGAGTTTTTGATTTTATAGACAGCTTACAAGTTAAAATATTTAAAAAATCATCTTTGCTAAAGTATGCAATAATAAGCACATCTTTTTGTTCATATAGCTTTTGTCGTAGCACATTTTCTTTAAGTAAAATTTCCGTTTGTTCTGTTATTAATTTGTTGAGATGTTTATTGATATTTTTTATATCAATAGGATTTGACAACATTGCAGACTTCAAATTTTCTTGTTCTTGTATTTTTTTTTCTTTTAATTGTAATGTTTTGTCTATTTTATTTTGAATTTCTATTTTTTGCTGAAAAATAGAAAAGTCATACTCATAGTAATGTGTTGGTGAAAATTTTAAATAATTACCATCTTCAGATTTTATAGACTTACCAACATGGAATGTAAATTCCATATCATATTCTACTAATTCATCTTCAATGTTTAATTGAGCTATTACTCTACTACCCTGAACAATTATTGGATAACTGAAAAAATCAAATAAATTCTCTATGTATTTTATATTTTTTTTCTCTGAATTAGCATCGAGGCTTTTCAACAAAATAAAAACGAGCTGTAATAAAGTGCTTTTGCCACCACCGTTGAGGCTGGCAAGCGGAAAAATATTGGGAGTAAAATCGGGTTCAAAGGTGATATCAATATTTTTGAGGGCGCGAAACTCTGGGACGCGAATGCGAGTTATTTTCATGGTTTTACTTTTGATTTAAATAATGTTTTTTAAGTTTAATTGAGGCAGAGTCTAGTTTTTACGTCTCTTGGTAGAACAAAGGAACGAGGATAATATAAATCATTCTAAAGCGCTCCGAAAGGTTTTCGCAGCTTCTAGTCGCGAGGTTTGCGCCATCAAGACGCAGCGAGTTAGTAAGTCGATGTCTAACGCTGTGAGTTCGGGAATTTGGCTGCGGGAAATGATTTCGTAGTGATTATTTTGGAGATGATATAAACTGAAAACGCCATCTTGCCAAAACCAAACTTCGGGGATTTCTAGGGCTTGGTAACGCTGTAGTTTGTTGGGACTTCCACTGGTAAAAATAACTTCAGTAACTAGGTCGGGAATTGGCTTAGATGCGCTGAAACAGTAGGACTCATCGGGTTCGGCTGAGGCAATTTCAGGGCTTTCTTGGGTGGTAGACCCCAGGGGTTCAAATTCGATGTTTTTTTGCAGACAAAATAGTTCGATTAGCATTCCGATGATGCTTTTAAAAAACTCATGTTCGCGTCCCGGCATGAGAATTTCAATAGTATTGTTGTAGTAATAAAGATGAATGGCAGAAGATTCGGCAAAACCGGCTTGAATCAGTTTGAATTGTTGCCAGGTAATGCCAGAATAGATGATGTGTTGGTCGTGGGATTTGGGGTTAAGGGTTGTTTGCGTCATGATGTGTTTTCGCGATCGCTTTTTTGAGTATGGGTTGTTGTCGTGAGTTTGGTAAATCCGAGAAATTGCTATATCCAAACTCAGAAAGATTCGGCAAAATAGAAAGAATCTACCTCTGATAACAAAAACTATTTATTATGGTACAAACACCGAGCAAGCCCACCACAGCCCAAGAACTTGCAGCCCTCGCGATTGACTTGATTCGTCAAGCGGGGTGTGAATATGGCGATATTCGGATATGTCGCGATCGCACTCAAAGATTCATCGCTCGCGATCGCTCCCTTTCTACCCTAGCCGACAACACCAGTTCCGGGTTTGGGGTGCGGGTATTACTCGATGGGGCTTGGGGGTTTGCAGCGAGTCCCCGACAAACCCCCGCAGAAGTGCAACGCATCGTCCAGCAAGCGGTGGAAACAGCGAAGGGAAGCCGTTTGACGCAACACAATCCGGTGCGTTTAGTTCCCGTCGAAGCCTATCAAGATAGTTACACCACACCCATTGAAATCGATCCGTTTGACATCCCTATTGCCGAGAAAGCGGAATTATTATTAAGCATTAACGACAAATTACTAAGTTATGAAGATAAAGGCATTAAAAAAGCCTTTTCTTACCTGAGTTTCAACCGCGAAGACAAATTATTTGCCTCTACCGTGGGGTCAATGATTGAGCAAACCCTGTATCGCAGTTACCCTGGTTATAGTTGTACCGCGATCGCCAACGGAGACGCACAAAATCGCGGTTACGAACGTCCTCCCCTCAACAAAGGCTACAAACACATCGATAAAGCCGATTTACTGGCTAATGTTGACCGGGTAGCTACAGAAGCCATTGAGAAGGTAAACGCCCTAGAAAGCCCTTCTGGAGTCACTACAACCCTGATTCTTAAACCCAGTAATCTCTATCTCCCGATTCACGAATCTGTCGGACATCCTACGGAATTAGACCGGGTTTATGGATATGAAGCTAATTTTGCCGGAACAAGCTTTGCAACAACGGATAACTTAAACAAGCTCCAATATGCAGCCCCTTGGGTCAACTTTGTGGCCGATCGCACCCAAGTTGGGGGACGCAGTACCATGGGCTACGATGACGAGGGGGTGAAGGCGCAAAAATGGTATGTGGTTAAAGATGGGGTTTTGGTTGATTATCTGTGCGATCGCGAAACCGCTCATCGCTTAGGCCGCAGTCGCAGCAACGGTTGTGCCTTTGCTGATAGTTGGTCAAGTGTGCCGATGGTACGCATTCCCAATCTGGGTTTAGAACCGGGGAAACCCGGAGGAAGTCATACTGCGACTTTAGACCAAATGATTGCCGATACTGAAGATGGTATTTTAATTGACGGTGTGGGCAGCTTTTCCATTGACCAACAACGGCGTAACTTCCAGTTTGGGGGTGATGCCTTTTGGCAAGTGAAAAACGGTAAAGTGGTGGGAATGCTCAAAAATGTGACCTATCACGCCATGACGACCGAATTTTGGAACAAAGTCGATGCGATTGGCCCAGAATCGGAGCTAGAGCAAGGCGGAACCAATATGTGCGGTAAAGGGGAACCCCTACAAATTGCTCAAATGACCCATGCTTGCGTTCCTGTTCGTGTCCGCGATATTCACATTGGCCGCGAAACTTGAAAATCTGTTGGCTGAAGTGCAGACGTTTCCCTGACGAATCGCGTTATCTTGGAAAGCAGTATTTTATTAGTGTGTTGAGAGAGTAGAGGCAACTATTGTGCCGAGTTTAGCGAAAAATTGGTTAGTGGCAATTGGGGCGATCGCGTCGGTGTGGGGAGTGGCTTTACCAACCAAGGCTCAAGCCCTCCTTCCCTATACCCCCCAGTTAGAATCCTCCATGCTCGAAGAACAGGGAATTGCCCTCGTTCAAGATGCGATTCAACTGGTACGCTTCGAGCAGTACGAGTTGGCGTTACCGCGAGCCGAATTAGCGGTACAACTGGCCCCCGATGCCTTTGAAACTTGGTTCGTTTTAGGGACGCTCTACGTCCAGCAGGAGGACTTTGACAAGGGAATCGAAACCCTGCTCAAAGCCCAACGCATTGCACCCGAAGAAGCGGGAATTTACTTTACGTTGGGTTCGGCTTATTTCCAACAAGAGGAATACCGCAAAGCCGTCGAGGAAATTGAAGCGGGGCTGAAATACGAACCCGAAGCCCTCGAAGCCTTGTTTGACTTAGGTAATTCTTACTTAATGCTGCAAGAATACCCCGACGCGATCGCGGCTTACGAAAAAGCAGTGGATTTAGAAGCGGAATTTTGGCCGGGAGTGAATAATATTGGCTTGGTCAAATACGAGCAAGGTAATATAGCCGAAGCCATTGAATATTGGGAAGAATCCATCGTTATCGAACCCGAAGCCGCAGAACCCCTACTCGCGATCGCGGTAGCTCGTTTTATCCAGGGACAAGAACAAGAAGCCCTGAAAATGGGAGAAGCGGCGTTAGAACTCGATCGCAAATACGCTGAGTTGGACTTTTTAGAGCAAAATCTCTGGGGCGATCGCTTGTTACGAGATGCCCAACAATTCCTCCAAACTCCCCAAATTCAGGCGTTTCTCTCCCAATTCCCCGGATAATTAATAATGTACAATGTATAATTGACAATTTACAATGATTGTCAGTTGAACTTCATCCCATATCAACAATAATTTCTCTAAAACAAGCAGCCTGAAAATCAATTTCCAGGCTGCCTTATTTTAGGTTTAATTATTAATTGTACATTGTAAATTGTACATTACTAAGGGAGCCACTGGGGACGTAAACCCCGCATCGGGAGTTCTTCTAACTGAGGGGGGGCTTCTTGGTCGGGGATAACCGAAGTGGTAAGAAGTAGCCAAATCCGACTCGACGCGATCGCATTCCCCGAACTGGTTCGCAGCAATCCTTCTGCCATCGGATCGGGGTCAAGCATGACCTGATCGAACAGTAAACCCAAGCCATCCGGCGCTAAACTCATGTTGATGTCTTGATAATCGGGTAACTTGACAATCGGGGCGCTTTCGTCGGCTTCTAGGTCAATTAAGGCGAGATACGGCTGTTCGACAAACTGCTCTCCTTGGATCAACTCCGTGAGCAAGCAGTATAACTTGGTGGTGGGAGGGTTAAATTCGCAGTCTAAAATTGTCCCCGGTACGTTAATTAATTCTTCTTGACTGCCTTGGTTGTTGACAAAGTACAAAGATTGTGTATAGCGCTTATCTGGGTCATTTTGGTTAAAATCCACCATGACTGCTGCCGTCCCATCACGACTGAAATCCAGCACCTTGCCAAACTTCGGTAGAAAATCGAGGGGTTCGTCTTGGGGTTCAAGGGAAAAGACCGCTACCCCCTCCCCTTGGGAACTAATCACGCTGGTACTATCAGGAGCAATGAGAAAATCGCCACTGGGTAAATCATTGAGGGGTTCGATCGCGTCATCCCCATGTTTAACCCATAAGCTGAAATCGGCGGGGTCGGCGCGATTAATGCGTTGTACGACCAAAGTTTCGCCATCTTGAGCGAGATCGTAACTAAGGTTGCGATATTCGTCGTTATCCACCACCAAATCGATACTACCTTCGGCCAAATCGCCCGCCGCATCTGGATTAAAACCCGTGGTCACGCGATAAATTTGCTGTTCGACCACACTGGGGTCTTCGTCGCGGGTATCTAGGGCTGAAAAGGAAATATAAGCGCGATTGGGATAAGGCTTAAAGTCCGTCACGATTAGGTTTTTCGGCGTGAGGATGGTTTTTTGGTCTAGGGTTAAGTTAAATAAAATCAACCGTCCCCGTTCTTCTCCTTCTACGCCAACATAAACAAAAGCGCGATCGCGACTGGTAAAAGTCGTTTCAAAGGGTTGTATCAGCGTCCCTTTACTTTCTTCGTCGCTAAACTGCTCTCGCGCCCCTTGTAGCCTTAAACTGTACTCTGTGCCATAAGGTGCGGGTTTATCTAGGGTATAAGCCATCGTGCGACCCACCCAGCTAAACTTTCCGGGTAATTCTGGCTCAATTTTCAAGTTATTCTCCACATTAGCCTTGTCCATGGGACGACTAAAGGTAAGAATAAAGGCGCGATCGTCGGCGCTAATGGATTTATCTTGCCAGCTAAAACTGCGAACGCGGGGGCCCGAATGCAGCAAACAATCCGACCCCGAACAGGCATTACCACTCCAGATTAACAACGCCAACAGAACCGATAACACGGCAATGAGCGAGATTGCGGCCCGATCGAGAGTTTGTAATCGTTGTTTGCGTTTACCGATCATGAGTTACTTTTGGGTGTGTGAGGAGAAAGATTTAACGTCTGGTTTTTTAGTCTGCAAACTTGTAGGGGTCTGCGGGAGTCGGGATTTCGACGGCGGTTTCGGCAGCGATCGCGAGTTGTCGCTTGCCGTTTAGGGTTTCGGTCATCATCTGACCTTCGACGCGCAACCAAGTGTCATTTTCAACATCGAGTTGATCGGAACTCAGTTTCACCGGAAGCCCCACGGGGGAAGCATCCACCGCACAACAGGTAATAATAAACCGACACAACAACACATAACCGTCGGGAAAGTCGGGATTTCGCACCACAAACCCCGTGACATCTACTTTCTGCCCGGTATAAGCATCCGGTTCGGGATAAGCATTAAGCGTTCTCACCCATTCGACGATCGAACGTTCTTCGGGTTTAATCGTCCCTCGAAAACTTTGGCGCTGGGTTTGGGTAATGGGGAGGGCTTCGGTAACGCCGCGTTGTAGGGCGGTGTCGCTGGCTAAAACGCGGGGGGGAATGCTTAACCCCAAAACGGCGGTAATGAGCAGTAATAGGGTACTCCAACCGGGGGGAAAGATTGTAATATGTTGCACTTGAGGCGAGGTTTCGATTCTACGGCGACGAGATTTCCACAGTTGCCCAGCTTTAAAAAGACTAACGCCCATTAAAATAATTCCCGCCGCCAAAACCAATCCAGCGTAGTTGGGATGGATGAGTAACCGGAATTGTCCGGTAATAATGAGTTTGAGAAACAAAACACCCCAAGCCGCTAGGGTTAGGGTATCAATCCACGGTAAAACGAATTTAAAGAAGCGATTATTAGTCATTGGTCATTGGTTATTGGTCATTGGTCATTGGTTATTGGTTGTTGGTTGTTGGTTATTGGTTGTTGGTTATTGGTTATTGGTTGTTGGTTATTGGTTGTTGGTTGTTGGTTGTTGGTTGTTGGTTATTGGTTATTGGTTGTTGGTTGTTGGTTATTGGTTATTGGTTATTGGTTATTGGTTATTGGTTGTTGGTTGTTGGTTATTGGTTATTGGTTGTTGGTTATTGGTTGTTGGTCATTGGTTATTGGTCATTGGTTATTGGTTATTGGTTGTTGGTTGTTGGTTGTTGGTTATTGGTTATTGGTTATTGGTTATTGGGCGGGGAAACCCCGCCCCTACAAGCCGATATCACAAATGACCAATGACAAAACCTAAAAGAAATAACTATAAGACAGGGTAAACAAAATGGTGAGTTGAGCCGCGATCGCGAACAGATAAAAAATCGTGCGGGTTTTAAAAATAGACAACATCAAACCAATCGCTTTGATGTCAATCATCGGCCCGAAAACCATAAACGCCAGCAGCGATCCGGTGGTGAAAGTTGTCGCGAAAGCCAGAACAAAAAAGGCATCAACCGTCGAACAAATGGAAACCACTGCCGCTAACAGCATCATGGCTAAAATCGATGTAATCGGCCCTTGTCCCAAGCTCAAAACCACTTCTCGCGGTACAAAAACTTGAATAATTGAGGCGATCGCGCTGCCTAAAATTAGCATTCCCCCCAATTCGCGAAACTCTTGTACCGTATTGTCTACAAACAAACGTAGCTTGGTGTTGCGGCCTTTGGCTTGGGCGGGAGTTATGCCGACGACTGGGGCGATCGCTTCGTCTAAACGGACGGGTTGGCCGGGTTGATCGAGGAAAAAAGTACCCGATTGCAACAACGCGGGGACGGCTTCTTTTTGCGGAGAAGGTTTGCCTTGGGGCTGACTTTTCGCTAACAGAGCGACGCGATTAGCCAATTCGGGCTGTAGCATGGGAACGGGGTCTTTTTGAAAGCCAAACAAGCAACCGATAATCGTCGCGATCGCCAAGGAAAAGGCAATTCGCAACAACACCACCTGTACATCCTGAAACGCCACCCAGGTAGACCAAATCACAATGGGGTTAATGGTGGGGGCGGCCAACAAAAACGCGATCGCCACCGAAGTTGGCGCACCTTGCACCAGCAAACGCCTCGCCACTGGGACATTCCCGCATTCGCACACCGGGAACAAAAAGCCCACACAGCCCCCCACAAATGACCCTAACAAGGGATTCCGGGGTAAACGAGCAATCAATTGACGCTCATCGATTAAAAAAAGTAAAGCACTTGACAGCAACACCCCCAAAATCAAAAAGGGGACGGCTTCGACTAACAAACTTAAAAACAGCGTAAAGCTGTTGTACAGTTGATTCATAACGAACTATTGAGCCGCAATCAGCTACGTTTTCAAACAGCTTTGGGATCGCATAAGGCATTGTAGCTTGATTTATTCTTACTTCAGAGTTTTGTCAAGCCATCATACCAAATTCAGAGGAACAGTTTTGCCACGGGGGATCATCCAGTGGTGGAGGTTTGCGGATCGCGATCGCGAGTGCCGATCGCGGTGATTCCGACCCCCAGCAGCAGGATAATTGCCCCCCCAATCGTCTGCGGTTGGGGCATTTCACCAAAAATGAAAAAGCCCAAAACACTCGCCCCCACGGGTTCAAATAAAATCCCCAAAGTAACCAGAGTCGGAGAAATCCACCGCACTGCCCAATTTACACTGGTATGACCCAAAACTTGGGAAATAAGTGCCATCAAGAAGATATAAAGATAAACTGCCGCCGGATAACCGCTATATTGACCGCCAAACAGCCACGGCAAAGGTAATAAAACTAAAGCGGCGGTGGTGTAGGCAATTTTGATATAGCCATTGGTTCCCAAGCCGCGATTTTGAGCTTCACGACCGAGTAACAGATACAAACTCGCCATCCATGCCCCCACCAAGGCAAGGCAATTGCCCAAAAGGGGATTTGGGGTGCTGAGGGTTTCGCTACCGTCCCAAGCGATTAACATCCCCCCTGCGAGGGCGATCGCGATGCCGCAAATGGTCATTTTGCCGGGTTTTTCCTTCAGCCACAGCCAAGATAACAACGCCACCCAAACGGGATTAGTGGTGACTAAGGTGGTTGAAGCGGCAATCGAGGTTAGAGAAAGCGACGTAATCCAAGTGGCGAAATGAACGGCCAAACAAATTCCTGCGCCGACTGCATAATAAAAGGCTTGGGAGTCGAGGGGCAGGACGAATCGCGATCGCGCAGGTATCCCCGTAGTCGCACGCGCTTGGGGTAAAACAATCAATAACGACGCGATCGCCAAGCGAGAAGCCGCTAAAAACAAACTAAACCCCACGCTACGAATTTGCGCCGTTTCCATCGCCAAACGGATAAAAATGGCTGCTGTCGAAACCGCCAATACCCCAAAGATTAAGATTGTCCCGACTTGCCAAGGGGTCGGCTTTTGCCAAAACCTCACAAATTTATCTCTCCTGTGACCAATGTTTAAATATACTCTTGAAATTTTCAGGGATGATGTGTCACACTACTAATCAGGTGACTGGATCCCCAATCCCCAGTCTCACCCCCCTAACTCCCCTTCTACCCCAAGAAGGGGAGTCCCTTTTTATTGAGTCTTTTGTCATTCGTCCTTTGTCTTTTGTTTGCGGGCGAGTCCTATTGCTGTAAATTATTCATTGTAAATTGTTAACTGTTCATTCAAAATGTCCCAACCTTTACCGTTGAACGCTGAAACCCTGTGGGCGATTTTAAAAGAAGAAATGAGCGATCGCGAGGTCAACGAATTGGTTTGGTATTATTTGGGTTATCGCTACGACCGCGAGTCTCAGCAATGGGATAACCAAGGCGTTGAGGAAAGTTGGCGCAATGATTATCCCGAACCCCCTGATTTTATTGAAAATCGACCGCCTACGGTGAAGTTAACGCGGTCGATTCCCAAGGAAAATAAACAACTTTTGAAAGAAAAGTTAGACTTTCAAGGTTATAAAATCGGGGAGTTTGGCCCCCGTCAAACCCGTCGCGCCACGATGGCTAATTGGCTGTTGAGCTATATGCAGCAACACAACATCGAGCTTTAACGAACTCCGGCTTCTTGGATGGCCTCGATGCGTTGGAGGGCATCTTGATAAAATTCCTCTAGTTCTTGCTCTTGGTAAATTTCGGCAGCAGTACGAAAATCAGCGAGGGCGTTGCGTTGTTCCCCTTGTTTGAGGCGGGATAAACCGCGATTGTAATACGCTTGGCCGTATTGTTCGTTATAGCGTATGGCGGTGCTGTAGTTTTCTTCGGCTTGCTCGTATTCTTGCAGTTGGTAATAGCAAATGCCGCGATCGAGATAAGCGTTGGGGTTGTCCGGTTGTAAGCGAATCGAGGCGTTGTAGTCTTCGATGGCTTCCCGGTAATCTCCTTGGTTGCGATAGGCGATCGCGCGGCCAAGATAGGCCATGGCATCTTCGTCGTTTTCGTCGAGAATGGCACTAAAACTAGCGATCGCGCCACTATAGTTGTTTTGTTGGAGTTGGGTCACGCCACGATTAAACAAGGTATCGGGGTCGAGGTCTTCGTTGTTTTGCGCGATTTCTACAGTCGGATTCGCGATCGCGGCAGTCAGGGTGGTTGGCACAGCAATGGACAAACTCACGGCGATCGCCGCACTCTGAAACAGTTTCGTGACTAAGGGGTAATGACTCATCGCTTCAATCTCAATAGACTTATAGCTGTTGTTGACGTTGCTTTAGCCTAACTCGTTTCCAAAGTACACAGCAAAGAGGGATATCGCGAGTTGAGCTTAACGATATCCCTCTTGCAGTTGGCAAAAAAATAGAATTATTATTTACTATTTACTTCATGCCTAAGTAGGCAGCTTCGGCCTCGAGTTGGCGGACTAAGCTATCATTACCGTTAGCTCTAGCCACTTCGAGGCGATGTTGTAAGTTTTTACGCAGGCTGTCACGATGGTTAGCGGCTGCATTTTTAACGAGTTCTTGACGATTGCTTCTCATCTTAATTTTTTAAATCCTCTATGTTGTCTACAACTCCATTCTAATTAAAAAGTAGCTTTTGTTACAAAAACATTTGTGAAATTTTCTTAAGATAGTAGGTTACCGAATAAATCTATGTCCTCTGCTCCGCTTCTGGCGCTTCTCAGTGATTTTGGTTTAGATGATGTTTATGTGGGGGTGATGAAAGGCGCGATCGCGCAGATTGCTCCAGAAACTCAAGTTATTGACCTAAGCCATCAAATTCCGCCCCAAAATCGCCTTGCAGCTCGGTTTTGCTTATTAAATGCTTATCCCCATTTTCCCCAAAATACGGTGTTTGTGGCAGTGGTCGATCCGGGGGTGGGAAGCGATCGCCGGGGCGTTGCCATTCAAACCGCCCAAGGCTATCTTGTCGGGCCGGATAACGGGATTTTTAGCGGTATCTTGGCACAATTCCCCGCTTTAGAAGTAGTAGAACTGAATAACCCGCAATATTGGCGCACCTCGAATCCTAGCACCACCTTTCACGGTCGCGACATTTTCGCCCCAGTGGGCGCACATTTAGCCGCCGGTGTACCTTTATCTCAAATTGGCCGCCGTCTCGATCCCGCGAGTCTAGTAGATTTTTCGCCCCCTCCTCCCCAAAAACGCGTGCCGCTACGCGGATCCCTGCGGGATCGCGCCCTCATCGGACACATTCAATACATCGACACTTTCGGTAATCTCATCACCACCATTCCGGGGGATTGGGTAAAAAATATAACTTGGTCGGTACAAGTGGGCGATCGCCTTATTCCCGGCGCGACGACTTACAGCCATGTCCTATCGGGGGAGTTAGTCGCCTTAATTGGTAGTCACGGTTGGGTCGAGATTGCGGTGAATTGTGGCAATGCGCGAGCGTTGCTTGCCCTCGATTGGTTAGATCGGGTAACAATTAACGTCAGTTCGGGATAAGACAGGAAAGGGAGAAGCCAGATAAGCTGAAGGTTATCATTACAATTCAGCAGGTTTCCCCCATGTTTAGTTTAGAAAAGCTTTTCTGTCGTTAGTTACAGACAGGCATTCATTAGGGTTGATACAAACCTATTTGCAATGTCATCAATCAGCTCACGGCTATGTGAAGATTCAGAATAGCAAAAAGTAACGTGCATTTTGCCCTTGAAAGTAGAGACGTAAACATGTAAGTATCTAAAGACTCCTTGAGGGGATACCGGATAAATATCCTCTAATTCAATGTCTCCATAGCTTGACCTAATGTTCACTCTAAGATTTGATATAGAACTCGAAACATCCACTTCATTTTCAGATTGAAGCAGATCAGTTATATATTCTTTTGCTATTTTTAAATTTGCAAAAAGGTTTATAGGATTATTAATTTTTTCAACAATCTGTTTTTTGGAATCATGTGCAATTCTCCAGAATAATTCATTATCCTTGTGTTGATATTGAGGAAGAATATCATGATAAACAGTGACTGCTGAAGCAAAAGAGTTCAATGTTATTTCTTGAGGAAGGCCTTTCAAAAAAGGTCTCAAATTAACGTAAACACAGCAGCTGATTGTATTACTTTTGATGGCTTCGGGAGTTACGAGTTGAATTTTGCTTCCAAGAGCTATTACCAATGCTGCGTTTAGCATTCCTTGCACAGAGATTTTGCGGCCTTTACTCGCTGCAATAACTTGTTTTGTAAAGCTTGAATCTAAACTTCTTAGAATGAAGCCACTACGACGATCCTTTAAAGGAATGTTTTGTTCAAATGGAAGAATCGCAAAATTGCGAGTGGTTTTATTAGTTAATGTGGTTTCTGCTATTCCATTAGGTATAAACTTTTCAATTGGTAATATCTCGATTTGATTAGGAACAACTTTGATAGGTCTACCCTCTTTGATACTTTTATAATAAGAAAAAAATGCCTCTAAAAGTACTAAGATTGATATTCCATCTCCTATAGCATGGTGATAGATGAGCATTAGATGACAGTATTCAGGAGCATCTATATTGTTGATAATTACAATACGCATCAGTGCTTTAGAACTGTCAATTCGGATATTAATTTGTTTGGTAACTTCTTCTTCGATAGATTTACTGTTGATGCAAAGAACAGGAATGACTACTTTCCCAAACTTAAATTTCCAGTCATTATCCACAGGTATGATCTGACTAGATAGTCTGGGATGTAACTTTTGAAGAACAGGTAGTAGTTGTTTTACGATCTCTGGGTCAAGTTTTCCCTTCACTTTTACAACCCGTGATGAGAACCAAGTGCAAAACTCTTGATTTAGTATTTCCCATGATTGCTCATAGGAGTTGAGGCGGCGATCGTAATAATCTTCTTGGGCAAATTTTTCGATCATTAGCTAAATTCTCATCACTCATAATGCGGCAGAAAACCATGTAAAGTAATGATTTACATGATTTCTTTTTCAACTTTTATAATGCTATTTTCTATGATTGAGATGATTATGTCGATTTCAGCTTTATTAATAATTAATGGTGGCGACAGGATACACAGATTTTCATAAGGTCGGACAATTAAGCCGGCAATTTCACAGAGTTCATCTACTTTTCTAGCGAAGTCGATATCGCGATCGGTTGCTAATCCTTTATGCTTACCAATGCGGAACTCGACGCAAGCCATTAAATGCATACCTCGGACAACACCAACACTATCAAACTGCTCTAAGGTCTTGAGTGCTTGAATGAAATAGGGACCAACTTCTTTTACGTGATAGCACAAATTTTCTTTCTCAATAATTTCCAAGCTTTTTATTGCTGCCGCGCAGGAGACTGGATGTCCAGAATATGTAAACCCATTCGTAAAATAAGGAGTTTTACCGGCTCGACTGCCACTGATCTGCTCAAACAATCTATCAGAAATTAAAGTTGCTCCCATTGGAATATAGCCGGACGTTAACCCTTTAGCGACAGTAATAATGTCTGGTTCTAGCTCAAATAATACTTGAGAGGTGAAAAGTTCACCAAGTCGCCCAAATGCAGTAACCACTTCATCGCTGATATAGAGGACTCCGTATCTTCGACAAATGTCTCGCACAGTTCGGTGATATTCAATTGAAGGAATGATTATCCCACCAGATGCTAAGATTGGCTCTGCAATAAAACAGGCCACATTATCTGCACCCAATTGCAATATTTTGTCTTCAAGATATTGTGCTTGTCTCTGAAAAAAAACATCTTCAGATTCATTAAATTCATTTCCAAATCGTAAATAATTTGGAGATGGCAAGTGATGGACGAAATCTTCAATGTAGTGGAAATGAGTTTTATCTACTTTTTTCCCAGACAAAGATGCGGTTAGATACGTACTTCCATGATAGGCATCTTCACGAGAAATAATATGACGCTTACTATCTTGGCCTTGAGACTTAAAGAAATAATGACTGAATCTGATTGCTGATTCAACGGCTCCTGAACCGCTAC
Source organism: filamentous cyanobacterium ESFC-1 (assembly GCA_000380225.1). Taxonomy (GTDB): domain Bacteria; phylum Cyanobacteriota; class Cyanobacteriia; order Cyanobacteriales; family Spirulinaceae; genus Jaaginema. Next base: position 3,613,244 of record KB904821.1, on the reverse strand, counting down.
AACTAAACTGAACACGATTTAAATCAAGGGGTGAACGCTTTGCGAGCGTCTCTGCCAATTCAATCGCCGGAGGTGAGGTTACGTCACCAAAAGGAGTGTAATAATCTAGGGTTCTAATTTGTTGAGCAATCGTATCAGCCATCTCCTCTCGTCCGTGGCCTATATTGACGCACCACATCCCAGCAATGCCGTCAATATAGGACTTACCCGTTTCATCATAAATATAAATCCCTTGCGCTTTTGCTATTATCAGCTTCTTTTGTGTTGTAGAAACTGATAAATCAGCCCAGGGATGTATTAAATGGCGACAGTTACTTGCTTGAGCCTGATTCACTGTATTAACCTCTCATAAAATTGACCACGGAAACAATGATTACTACTCATGGAACTCGCATAGGCTCCCGCATTCGTCAAGGCTACCCAGTCACCTTCTTTTAATATCGGCAAGTCTCCTTCAAACCAAATATCGTGTGCTTCATTGATATTACCGACAATAGTTTGTTTGAGCATCGCGCCATGAGGTTTAGAACAAGGTAAAGGATAACAGACAAGATTGTAAAATACTGGTTACAGACAAGATTGTAAAATACTGGTTCAGGAGCTAGGTTAAAGCCACCGTTCAGGTAAACGAAACAAGTCTCCGATTTAACCTCAACTTCAACCACTTGCAGAACCAACAGACCCGCGTCTTGAACCAGATAAGAACCCGGCTCAATTTGCACCTGAATCCCTCGCTCTTTGGGGAAATATCTATGTAAGGAAGTAGACCAATTTGAAAGATTTAGTGGTTTATCTTTTTCCTCAAAGGGAATACCCAAGCCCCCACCAAAATTGATTTCCTGAAGTTCGCTAAATTGACCGCAGATGGACGACATTTTTTCTATAATGCCGTGAAAAGTATTGAGTGACGCATTTAAATATCCACAACCACTATGAATATGCAATCGCCGAATAGATAAATCGTATTGCTTGCACAAAGCAATTGCCGCCTCAAGGTTGTCTAGATAAATTCCAAACTTTGAAGCTTTTTTGCCACTATAACTTAGCTTCTCATTATATCCTAGGGATGCAGATAAATTGAGGCGCAGCCCAATATTTCTGGCAAACCGACGTTTCCCAATGTGTTTGATTGCAGATAACGAATCTGCGTTGATCCGCAAGCCATTTATCCCTTCTAGTATGTTTATGTCTGAGGGAGATAGTGCTGTAGCTGTATAGGAGATATCCTGAGGCGAAAAGCCCGCACTCAAAGCGTGAAAAATTTCACCTGGAGAACAAACATCAACACCTAACGAAGAATTATCTCTTAAGAAAGTTAATAATGGCAGGAAACGATTGGCTTTCAGTGCATAAAAAACTTTGTAAGAGAGTCCTTCCAGTGAGGTTTCTAAACGATTAATGTTACTTTGTATTCGCGCCCTAGAATACAAAAATGCTGGTTGATCATAGAACTGTACATTTTCTTGGACACTTTGACCTTCAAAACACAACTTTCCAGCTTCGTAATTTAGCCCTTCCCGTTGCCACCAATCATTCATGGATAAACCCGACTTAAACTCTTTATAAAAGCGGAACCTTTTTCGCTAATTACTTCAGAGTTTCCTTTGATCCATCGGCGGCATGTTGGCGCATGGCAAGAACAGGCAAACTGACGAAATAACTTGCTTTCCGTTTTTGCGTAATCGATCGTTAGAAATTCACCAATCCCAATATCACGAAGGATATCTAAAGTTAGATTTTTCATGTCGAGTTGGGCGTTAGGTTGGCAGGAATGTAGTATGTAGCCCGTAAATTGAGTATCCAAAAAGTGGAGATTTGGATTAATCTCTACTGTATGCTGAGTTATGTCATTTACGATTTGACCCTTCAACTGATATTTCAAACCAGAGGACACTGGATGAGTGGAAACAACACCAACTCCGCCTTGGTCGCATACATTTGACCGTTTTATCAAAAGTTCTGCTGGAGGGTAAACTTCGATTTCACTAAAATCCATAACAAAATATTACAAGAAAAAACAGGTGATCAATCTAAAGCTTGGTGAATTGATTGAAACAATGAGGAAAATTCACTGAACTTGCATTACTATAAAGGGATTTGCTAATTGATCAAAGTCAGATTAGTCAGATATTTCATGAAGAGTAAGATACTCTCCCAAGAGGTGATGGACGTTTGAAAGACCTATCCTGAATGACTTTCAGGTAATTTAGAGGTTGTAAGAAAAGTCAGAATAGCTACCGGTTACAAGCAACAACTAATAACCAACAACCAACAACCAACAACAAAACCTAACTTTCCGCCACTACCGCTTGCAAGGCAGGTTTAACCGTGGGATACTCAAACGCAAAACCTGCCGCTTGGGTGGCTTTAGGAAGAACCTTTTGACCTTCCAACACCACTTTCGCCCCATCTCCCAAGCGTAACTCTAACGCAAAAGCGGGAACGGGCAGCCAAGACGGACGCTGTAACGCTTCACCCAGGCTGTTACACAACTCTTTCATGCGGACGGGGTTGGGGGCGGTGGCGTTGAATGTGCCGTCTATATCGGGGCGATCGAGGGAGAATAGGATTAAGTTGGTGAGGTCTTCGCGATGAATCCAAGAAAACCACTGTTCGCCGCTACCAATAGGCCCTCCAGCAAATAAACGGAAGGGGGTCATCATTTTCGCGATCGCGCCGCCATTGCCTAAAACAAGACCAATTCGCAGTATAACCAAGCGAGTTCCGGTTTCTTTGACTTTTTGGGCTTCGGTTTCCCAGGTTTTGCAGACTTCGGCGAGAAAGTCGTTTCCGGGGGGGCTACTTTCTTCATAAACGGCGGTTTCGCTGGTGCCATAGTAGCCAATGGCGGAGGCATTGACTAAAACGCTGGGTTTGCTTTCGGCTTTCGCGATCGCGTCTACGATATTACGAGTGACGAGTTGACGACTTTTGAGGATTTTGTCTTTGACTTCGTTTGTCCAACGTTCTTCGGCAATCGGTTCTCCGGCAAGATTTACCACCCCATCACAACCGGAAATTGTTTGCTGCCATTCTCCCGGTTGGGTGGGGGTATAGGCGACGATTTCGACGTTGGGAAAGGCTTTGATCGGGAATACTTTGCGGGCGCGATCCGGGTTGCGAGAAAAGACGATAATGCGATCGCCCCGATGATGTAATTTTTTGACTAACAGCGAACCGACAAATCCAGTTCCACCCGCGATCGCGATTTTCATAACCATCTTAAAAACTCCAGCAGTATGACAAAAATATAATATTGTAAAACTGTTTTATTTATCTTGATATCCCATTTCATTCGCATCGGCATAGCGGTGCATAAAACGCATAAATCGCTCCCAATGTTCCTCGCGATCGATAGCAAATTCGCACTCAACTTTGCGTAATTCGTCTCCTTCATCCCCACCAAAGATTAAGCGGAAGGATGAAGGATAAACGCTAATTTCACCCTCAGAATCGATTAAAGTAATATCTTTTGCTCCTCCTTTGGTGTAGCTATTGAGAATACTCAGGGACTTTAATTCTTCAAAAATAAATAAGACATTGCGTTCTCCTGTACTTTTATTGCGACGTAAGCTAACATGACTTAAGTCTTCGGATATATTTTTAAAAAATTCTATTCTGGGTTCTTGATTTTCAGACATGATGCAATTTTGTTTTTGCTAAAAACAGGTTTTAAGGTTAATTTAAATAATAAAAAAGGCTGCCAACATGATTTTGTTAACAGCCTTATGGGAAAGGTTTATTCAGCCCCGCCGCCTTGAATTTTAAGCATTAAAAAGCCTAAACCCAAACCGACTAAAATTAATGTCGAGGATAAAATTGCTGCATTAAAAAGAACGTCATCAGCACTCATTAATTTCTATCTCCTTTTATCGCTAAAAATGCTTGTTTCATGGATGTGATGAGTTGAGTTTAAACTCAGCGCCAAGTCAGTCGCTATACCGATTTGGCACGCACCATCTTTAATCATATCAACCGAAGGCCGTTTAGACCAAACTTGCGGCTATGCTAGGGTTGGAGACTCAGCTTCAGATGTTAGGGAACGAAATCCCTATCTGCATCCGGTTGTCTGGGGTATCAGACTACCGATCTGGTGACGCAGCGAAACCCGATCCTGGGGGGCTTCTGGGTGAGTCTGGTTTGACTCGAATCTTTCAGTATTGCTTCTTGGGTACGAGAATAGGAACAAGGTGAGTTGTAGTTAAAGCATTTCTAACTCAACTGTACCTCAATCGCATTGCTTTATTATTTTGGCTATTATTGTGTCAGATCGCTAGAGTTCTTCAATTGATTTTGGAATAATTTTGCTAATGACTGGTCATGTTTTTACAACTCATTTGCTGGCACTTTTTACAGCGATTCCTATTTTTATTAAAATTATTTATCTTCTTTTTCCCCTTATTTTAGCTATTTTACATATTTATGTCGGTAAGTTGTATTGGCTTCACCGAATTATCCCGAAAAGGCGTTGGTTATCTTTAGGGTGTGGTGTTTCTATCGCTTATGTTTTCCTCGAAATTTTACCCGAATTGACCGAAGCGCAACTACAGCTTGAAAAGACACAGTTAATGCTGATTCAGTTTGTAGAAAATCATGTCTATGTTTTGGCATTAGTAGGTTTGGGTGTATTTTATGGCTTAGAGCTTTTAGCCTTGCGATCGCGCCGCCAAAATCGCGAAAACAAACAAGAAGATGTAACCAGTTTAAATGTTTTTTGGTTACATATTGGCGCATTTGTAATTTATAACTTTTTGATTGGGGAAGTATTTAGTAATACAGAAGAACATAGTTTAGTCGAAACCTTTTTTCTTTTTATTGCGATCGCGCTACATTTTCTGGTCAATGATGATAGCCTCAGAGAACACCACAAACAAATTTACGACCGCGTCGGACGTTGGTGTTTAGCCGGAGGTTTATTACTGGGTTGGTTGGTCGGTCAGGCGCTAGATTTCCACGAAGCTGCGATCGCATCTCTTTGGGCTTTTATTGCCGGAGGAATTATTTTCAATACCCTCAAAGAAGAAATTCCAGACCGCCGCGATAGTTGTTTTTGGGCATTTAGTTTGGGGGTTGTGGGTTATGCGACTTTATTATTTTTAACTTAGTCTATTGACCGAGGGAAAGTTACTAAGTCTTGGTTACAATCGCCAAGGTAAAACTAATGGTTGTACCGCCTTGAGGATTAGTCAAACAGGAAATTTCGCCCCCGTGGGCTTGGATGATTTGCTGACATAAATATAAGCCCAAACCCGATCCTTTGACATTCCCGACTAAGGTCGGGCGAGTGGCATCAAACAAGCGATCGCGAGTTAACGAATGAATACCTTGTCCATTGTCGCTGACTCGACAAGTCACAAAACCAGTATTATGTTTAACAGCTTCAATTTGAAGGTCAAGAGGAGGAGAGTTGTGTTGAATTGCGTTATCAATTAGATCGTTAAAAACTCGCTCCAATTGTTGCGGATCGCTATGGACGGCGGGAAAGTTAGGATCGATTTGATTGTGGAGTTGGGCAGGAATTTTATTCAGGAGAGGCTGCCATTCCGTGACAATATTTTGGACTAACTCATATAAATTAACAGGTTGCAAATCTAATGCGGTTCCCCACATTTCCAAATCGTTAACTTCCATGAGAGTATCTAAACGATGGAGTTGGCGATCGCATCTTTGTCGCAGTTGCGCGATCGCGTCCTGGGGATTTTCCGGTAAACCCTCTTGCAACCAACCTTCAAGTAAAGCCGCCATAGCAGCGATCGGCGGACGTAACTCACTCGAAAGGGCGTGTAGATAAACATATAGGGTATCTTCAACATTTTGACGCTCTTGAATTTCCGTTTGCAAACGCAAATTTTGGTGATGTAATTGTTCTTGTTGCCATTTCAACGCCAAGCGATCGCGAATGCGGGCCAACACTTCGGGAAAATGAAATGGGGGTGCGATTGAATCGGCCCCACCCACCGCAAAAGCGCGATCGCGGTCTAGTGCATCCGGCGGATCGCTAATAAAAAGAATCGGAGTGGTCAACACTTCAGGAATCTCCTTCAAACGGCGACACACTTCGTAACCACTAATATCCGGTAACGCCAAATCCAGCAAAATCAGATCGGGAATTTGGAGATTTGTCATCGCGATCGCATCTTGGCCAGTTGTCGCTTTATAGACCTTGTAGCCGCTTTCTGACAAAATTACCGACAGCAAACGCAAGTGATCGGCAGGATCGCCCACTAATAAGATTTCGGCAGTTGGAGAGGAGGGGTGAATCGCATTCATAACCGAAAATTACCAATAAACAGAAAAAAATCAAACCCGCGTCAGGATCGATCTCCTTGAGCAATGTATAGAAATCAATTGCAATGAATATAACAAGCAACCGCAAAAAATTCGCCTGCTTACGCCGAACGCGAAGCGCTATACAATGCTCAATAACGATCGCAATCAGAGGAGAGTAAACGAGTGACGCTAGGGAAATGGATTGGCTTTGCCGCGTGTCTAGCCGCTTTGTATGTCCTCTGGCAAGTCCGGGATTTGGTCTTGTTACTACTCACCGCCGTTTTTCTGGCTGATGCCTTGAGCTTGTTAGTGCGTCAGTTACAACGCTGGCGCATTCAACGAGGAGTTGCGGTTTTAATTTCGTTTGGGATTTTTATTGCTGGCTTTGTGGGCTTGTTTTGGTTGATTGTACCTTCCTTTACCGAGCAGTTTGAACAGTTAGCCCTTCGCATTACCCAGAGTCTACAAAGCTTAAATACTTGGTTATTGAGAATCGAAAGCAACCTCGATCCTGAAGTTGTCGCCGCTTTGCCCGATATTGACGAGTTAATCGCCCAACTGCCGCCATTAATCGATCGCGCCTTGAATCAAGGCTGGGACTTTTTCTCCAATACTTTCAACGTTTTGCTCAATACCCTGTTGGTGTTGGTGTTGACCTTGATGATTTTAGCCAACCCCCAACCCTATCGACAGGGCTTTATTCGCTTGTTTCCCTCTTTTTATCGACGACGAGTTGATGAAATTTTGGTGTTGTGCGATCGCGATTTACAAGGCTGGTTAGTCGCTGTAGCGGTAAATATGGCGGCGATTGGCACATTGAGTTTTGTGGGCTTGTTAATTTTAGGCATTCCCCTCGCCTTTGCTCAAGCCATTCTCGCGGCACTATTTACCCTGATTCCCAACATTGGCCCGGTGTTGAGTGTCATTCCTCCCGTCGCGATCGCCTTCCTCGATGCCCCTTGGAAGCCTGTCGCCGTCTTGATTTTATACGTTGTCATTCAACAAATCGAAAGCAACTTCCTCACCCCCTATGTCATGGCCAAACAGGTTTCTCTCCTGCCTGCCGTCATTCTTCTTGCTCAAGTTTTTTTCACCGATATTTTCAACATTCTCGGCTTATTTCTCGCCCTACCCCTCACCGTGATTGGCCAAATTTGGGTCAAAGAAGTGCTGCTCAAAGATATTCTCGATCGCTGGCAAAAACCCCATTCATTACTTCCTCAGCCTTCTTACCCCGAAACCTCCCCTGAACCTCTCCCCCCACCAAAAGCCCCGTACCCTGCCCCAGACGCGCCAGAAACGCTCATTCCAGAGGGCGATCGCCCAGACTCTACTGACGAACCCCACCCCAAAAATTCGGATTCGTCGCAAAAATTATCGTAGCGGTTTTAGTTTCTGCTGATTTTTGATTAAAATTTGTAACGGTATCCTCCTGTTACTTTTTTTTAAAAAACTCTGATGAAATTTTGGCAGCGCTTCGCAATTTCGATTTTTGTACTCATTTCCTTTACCGTCGCTTTACCCTCTATCGCACAAGCGGCCAGTTCTGCGGCAATTCGCGCTTATGATGATGTCGTCGTCAACTCTAAAGATTTTTCTAATCAGGACTTACGGTCTGCTGAATTTGCTGAAGTGAAGCTCAAAGAAGCTGACTTTAGCAATGCTGAGATGCAAGGGGCGGTTTTTAATAATGTTGACCTGACTAATGCCAACTGGGAAAATGCCGATTTTAGTGACGGTATTGCCTATCTCGCTCAGTTTATTAATACCAATCTCCGCAATGCCATTTTTACCGAAACGATGTTGTTGCGGTCTACTTTTAAAAATGTTGATATTACCGGAGCAGATTTTAGTTTCGCAGTTTTAGATGGGGTACAGCGCAAAAATTTATGTGCTGTTGCTACCGGAACTAATCCCGTCACAGGAATGGATACTCGCGAATCTTTAGAGTGTAATTCTTAGATACTGTTCCGGGGTTATTGGTTGTTGGTTGTTGGTGTCTTGCCGAGCCTTCCCTTGCGCCTCTCGGCGACGCGGGGTCTCGGCGCTTATTGGTTATTGGTTATGCTTAGTACTCAAGTCTCAGTATTGATAATGGGTAATTAGAAAATTCCCTAATTGTTCATTATTAATTGTAAATTGTACATTGTTAATTAATAATTCATAACTGTTTAGCTTGCCAATTCTCATTAATTAAACTGGTGAGAATATGGTCTTGCCAAACATCTTGAATCATTAAATAGTCGTAAGCATAGCCTTCGACTTTGAACCCCAAACGCCTTAAAACATTACCACTCCGGCGATTATGAGGCATATAAGCAGCCATAACGCGATGAAAATTTAACTCCTCAAAAATGTACGCGATCGCGACTTCTAACGCCTCGGTCATATAACCTTTTCCCTGTTCGTTATAAGCCAAGCTGTAACCCAAAATACAACTTTGGGCAATGCCGCGAATAAAATCAGAAAAATTGACAGAACCCACAATAGTTTGAGGAGAGTTTTGGTGAAATAAAAACAACTTCAACGAGCGATCTGCCCAAAAATCCGCCATGCGATCGCGCACCACCCAATCCCAATAAATCTCGCTATAAAACCCGCGATCGCGCTGGGGTTCAAAAGGTTCTAAATGCGCTCGATTGTCTTGATAATAGCGCAAAATTGCAGAGATATCTTGAGGTTTAGCCAACCGCAAAATCAGCCGAGAACTATATAAAACAGGTAACTCTATATCCATCATAAAAGCGCGATCGCGTCGATCAAATCATGCCTTTTAAGTTAACCGAAGTCGTTGCATCAAGCCCATATCCTTTTCAATCTCTTTCGTAAAGCCAAACTTTTCATAAAACGGCATCATTTCCGCCGTACACATCAAAAACATCGCTTCCACATCTTTCAACTGGGGATGAGAAACCACCCCATTGAGTAACATCCGTCCCAATCCTTGCCCCTGAAACTGAGAATCGATCAGGACATCCCAAATTGTCACCCGATAGACAAAATCTGTCAAAATCCGAGTAAAACCGACTAATTTTCCCTGTTCTGGCGCAACAATGCCCAAAACCAAATCTGAATGCTGTAACATTCGCCTTACATCCTCTTTTTGTCGTTCCTGACTCCACCACGCCTGATGATACAACGCCAGCAAATCATCTAAACGATCTTCATTGATTTCGCTAATAATTTTATATTGGGTCATTTGTCTTTGGTTATTAGTCCTTTGTCCTTTGTTGTTGGTTGTTGGGCGGGGAAACCCCGCCCCTACAAGCCCACTGCCCAAAACACTGATTACTGATAACTGATGACTGAAGAAACTGCCGACTGCCGATTGCCCCTTAGAGGCTAATAACTGTATAAGTTTCCCCATAGATGAACAGCATATATTACAATCTGTAAAGAAACCTCTAAGGAAAAAGCTAGAAATGCGCGTTGCGATCGTAGGTGCAGGACTCGCAGGTATGGCCACCGCTATAGAACTGGCTGATGCGGGTTGTGAAGTCGAAATCTTTGAATCCCGTCCCTTTGTCGGCGGCAAAGTTAGCAGTTGGACAGACAAAGACGGCAATCACCTAGAAATGGGCTTGCACGTCTTCTTTGGCTGCTACTATAATCTTTTTGAATTGATGGAGAAAGTGGGCGCGATCGCGAACCTCCGCCTCAAAGACCACGTTCACACCTTCATCAACGAAGGTGGACGGATTGGCGAACTCGATTTTCGCTTTATCACCGGCGCACCCTTCAACGGCCTCAAAGCCTTTTTTACCACCTCCCAACTCAACGCCATTGATAAAATGGCCAACTCCCTCGCCCTCGGTACTAGCCCCATTGTGCGCGGTTTAGTGGACTTCGAGGGGGCGATGAAAAATATTCGCGACCTCGATTCCATTAGCTTTGCCGATTGGTTTCGCAGTCATGGCGGCAACAACAGCAGCCTCAAGCGGATGTGGAACCCCATCGCCTATGCCCTGGGCTTCATCGACACCGAAAACATCTCCGCCCGGTGTATGCTGACCATTTTCCAATTTTTTGCCGCCAAAACCGAAGCCTCCGTATTGCGAATGTTGGAAGGTTCCCCCGATACCTATTTACATGAACCTATCCTCAAATACCTCAAAGATAGAGGCACAAAAATTTATACTCGTCGCCGTGTCCGCGAAATTCACTACCAAGAAATCGACGGCCAAACCCGCGTAACCGGCATGACTGTCGCCAGTGGCGAACAAGTCGAAACTATCACCGCCGACGCTTATGTGTGCGCTTGTGATGTGCCGGGAATTCAGCGACTTCTGCCCCAAGATTGGCGCAAATGGCCGCAATTCGACAATATTTATAAACTCGATGCGGTTCCTGTGGCCACGGTGCAACTGCGGTTTGATGGTTGGGTCACAGAAATGAACGACCCCCAAAAACGTCAGCAACTCCAACAAGCCGCCGGTTTAGATAACTTACTTTATACCGCCGATGCCGATTTCTCTTGCTTTGCTGACCTCGCCCTCACCAGTCCCGGAGATTACTATAAAGAAGGCGAAGGCTCGCTATTACAGCTTGTTTTGACCCCAGGCGACCCCTTTATCAAGAAAAACAACGAAGAAATCGCTCATCACGTCCTCGCGCAAGTCCACGAACTATTCCCCTCGTCGCGAGAGTTAAATATGACCTGGTACAGCGTCGTGAAATTGGCGCAGTCGTTGTATCGCGAAGCCCCAGGAATGGACCCCTATCGTCCCAATCAAGCCACCCCCATTCCTAACTTTTTCCTCGCGGGCAGTTACACCCAACAGGACTACATTGACAGTATGGAAGGAGCAACGATTTCCGGGCGCAAGGCGGCTAAAACTGTGTTGGAGACGGTAAAACTCGAATCAGAGGCTCGTCCTGCTTCGACGGCGGTTTAAAAGAGGCATTAGGTGGTAGGCAGTAGGCAGTAGGGAGAGTTTTCAGACATCCTGTAGTGGGCATCGCCAGCTTTCGGCTAGTCTTAACCTCGTATGGCCAGGGCTGCCCAACTGGGTAGCGAAGATACCAAAAGCCAGTCTCGATCCAGCGAAGTGGCGTAAATGCCCAGTAGCTGATTCCAGCGATTTGATATGCGGGGTTGAAGCCCAGGCCAAAGTCGCCACCCATAATCCGATGACTGTTGGTGTTGCCAGCAGCAGACGTAGAATAGTGGACGAGGAGGTGCTGGCTGCGGACGTAGCCGTAGCTCAGAATGTAGAGAGCGCCAATAATAGTGAAGGCGAAGACGCGCGATCGCCATTGCTGAATGAAACGCATTATGAGCCTCTATCGCTCGAATTTGGACAATGCCTGCGACTAAGGACGAGATTCGCGCCGCGTCATCCATACAAATAATCCTATTGAAACGCCGGTATAGATAATGCCTGTGACTAAGGACGAGATTCGCGTCGTGTCATCCATACCGACTCTAGTACTCGCGGCATTGGAAAGATATTCAAACCCTACAATTCCGAAAAAGATGATGGCAATCACTAAGAGGCTGGTTCGTAGAGTTTTCATTTTCATAAAGTTTTGTCCAAGTCTTACTGTGTTTAAATGAGTTAGGGATTTAAACGGGTTGACTCCGGCTGCCACTAGCCAGGGCAGCGATATCGAACAGTGTTGGTCTCGATATGGGTCAAGGTGGAGCGATCGCTCGACAACTCAAAAGAACTCGTCCGCGTGAAGGTTTCTCCTTCGCTACTATACTCAACCGTCACCGTCATCTTGGAGTCTCCTTGGACAATAACCTCCTCTACATTGCCGAAGGATTCATAGAAGTCGATTCGATCTAGCCCGATCTGCAACCGCCCGTCGCTACCTAGCGAGCCACAACCCTCTAAGCCCATATTCCACTCACCCTGAAACTGCATGGGAATAACACTTTGCACCTGAACCTCTGAACCGCTATTCGCGGGTGCTTCAGCCACAGTTGGGGAAGCGGTTTGGATATCCCAGTCCCCAACTTCTAGCTTCGAGCCACCGTAGGTAATGACCGCCAGGGATTTCTGCTCGCCGGGATGAACAAAGTCAAAGCGGCACTGTCCCATTCCCGTACCAGCACAGGCCGAAACTTCTGTATAGCCAGCATCATAAGCCATACGCTCAACACCGTAGGGGCCGGGGTCTGGCCCTTCTGCGGGAATCCAGCCCTGCTCGATGAGACGAGTGCGCGCATCAGCATATTGCATTCCTGACTCTAAATCGACGAGCCGATTGTCGGCAGGCGGGGCAGACTGGGGGCTGCGGGCTACTGGTTTGCTCGTGGCTGGCTTTGACGGTGGCGCATTGGGTTCTTCGACTACGACAGTTTCTTCTGGAGCATTATTAGGGGTAGCCTGACTGGAGGCGCGATCGCGTGGCTCTGTTGCTATGTCAGGGGTATCAGCCGTTACTGACTCGGAAGTTGAGGATACATCAGCCCTATCAACTTCGGGGTTGTTGAGTGTGGTGTTGCAGCCAGTGGCGATCGCCAGCAGCAGTACCAAAGCTGAAAATTTGACACTTTTGGCAGCAGCAAGGCGTAAGTATTTGATTCTCATTAATCTGGGGTTATGTTTCGTGGTTTGCGTTTCCGTGCCTGTGACTACAGACGAGCGATCGCTCATTTCCAACTTTTCCTAAAAAAACATGAATCTATCTCCGATTCGACTAAGGTTAAACCGCGATCGCACTCTTCGATAAATTGGGTTTTTAAGACTTACTTTCAAAAAGAGTTAAAGCTAGACTATACTAAGGTTTCAGCCTCGATCGGTGAATTTAACGTTTCACGCGAAAATTAGAGGAACGGTACAAATAACTGATAACCAATAACGAATAACAGTCTCTCAAGCTCTTATACTAAATAATAAAATTATGACCGATTGGCTAGAACATAGCGTACAAGTCGAAGTTAATGCTCCTATTGATTTCGTGTGGGGATTGTGGTCGGATTTAGAACAAATGCCGCGCTGGATGAAGTGGATTGATTCGGTAAACGTCCTTGAAGATGACCCGGATTTATCTCGCTGGAAACTGGCTTCAGGAGCATTTGAATTTAGCTGGCTGTCGCGGATTCTGAAACTCGTTCCCAACCAGATTATTCAATGGGAATCGGTGGATGGTTTGCCGAATCGTGGTGCAGTACGCTTTTATGACCGCAAGGGCAGTAGTGTTGTGAAGCTGACCGTCGCGTATGCCATTCCGGGGATTTTGGGCAGGATTATGGATGATTTATTCTTGGGTCGCGTGGTGGAATCGACGATTCAGGCGGATATGGAGCGTTTTCGCGATTATGCCCTGAAGGTACAACAGCAATTATAAGGTCGCGATCGCGATTTTACTTTAGTTCCAAACAGTTTTTGCCCTCACCTCAAACCCCTCTGCCACGGTAGAGGGGTTGATTGTTAGCTTTTATTTGTACAATTACCAAAAACCGCGCCGACCATTGGGTAGAATAGTTGTCCAGTTGGTTTTGGCTTGAGCTAATTGATCTTCACTAATCTTGGCATTGGTTAAGTTTGCGCCACAGAGATTAGCCCCTTTCAAACTGGCATAAGTCAAGGACGCAAAACTCAAATCTGCCCCGCGTAAATCTGCCCCTTCGAGATTGGCATAACTTAAATAAGCCCGGCCCAGATTAGCATCCCGTAAGGAAGCGTTACTCAAATTTGCCCGGCCAAAGTTGGTGTTAGAAAGGTTGGCTCCTTGTAAGTTGACTTTCATCAACTTGGATTGATGAAAGACGCAGCCCGACAAATTAACGTCTTGAAGATGCAATAAGCTTAAATTTTGTTGGGCAAAATCTCGCCGTCCTTTGACGTAAGAATCGACAACGGTTTTTGCGTCTAGTTTGCCAGTGCGACGGCGTGAAGCTTGGGTATTAGAGGACTTGTAGCCCCCCCGCCGAGAACTCAAGGGATTGCGATTGATACTAGAGGGGACGGTTTTGGCAGGAGTGCGACCACTGCTTTGTTCGCGACGGGCCCGTTTAGCCCGAATGGCCATGGCGAGGCGTTGGGTGGCAGAGGTTGCGCCGCCAGAAGCGGGTGTTTGGTCGTTATTGCCACTGGGATTGCCTGAAGAGGGTAAACCGTCATCTTTTGTGGGTGAACTAATCAAGCCTTGGGCGAGACTGTCCATGTAGGGTTCCATGTCTAACGCCCGCAATACGTCGTCGGCGGATTGGTAGCGATGGCGGACTGAAACTTCGAGCATTCGTTTTAAGACTTTGGCAAAGTTGTCGCTGATGTTGACGTATTTTTGCCAAACCATTTCCCCGGTTTGGGGGTTGTAGTCTAAGTCTTTGGGGGATTTAGCGGTGAGGAGGTAAATACAAGTGACCCCGACGGCGTAGATATCGCTGGCATAGACGGGGCGCAGGGCCATTTGTTCGGGAGGGGCAAAACCAGGAGTCCCAATGGCAAAGGAGGTCAGGGCGGTTTGGTCGGCGGCACTGGTGGAGGTTTGGGGGTTGACTTGGTTTTTGACGGCTCCAAAGTCAATGAGTACCAGTTTTTTATCTTGGTCGCGACGAATGAGGTTGGCGGGTTTGATATCGCGATGAATAACCTGCTGAGAGTGGATGTATTGAATCATCGGCAGGATTTCACTGAGGAATTGCTTGGCCCCGGCTTCGCTTATTGGGCCGTTGCGTTTGATTTCTTGTTGGAGGTTGTTACCGCTAACGAATTCTTGGACGAGATAGAAGTCTTTGTTGTATTCAAAGTAATCGAGCAAGCGGGGAACTTGGGGATGGTTGCCGATGCGTCCGAGGGTTTGGGCTTCCCGTTCAAATAGCTCTTTGGCCATTTGGAAGACGTTGGGGTCGGTGCTGGTGGGACGGAGTTGTTTGATCACGCAGCAAGGGTTTCCCGGTAGCCCCGTGTCAATGGAAAGAAAGGTTGCACCAAACCCCCCTTGTCCCAACGACCTAACTCCAAGGTAGCGATCGCGCATTAGCATAGCCGCGCCGCAAGCCCGACAGTTTTTTACGTTATCAGGATTTCGAGGATGAGGACAGGAGGGGTTTAAGCAGTAGCTCATTCAGCTTCACCGATGTAGCTTTTTGTGCGTTGATGTGAAAATAAAGAGATTTGTAATGCTTGAGTTGGGTGATTCGCGATCGCGAACAGTTCGATCGGGATCGACGCAATATTACTGTTCTTAACTTCTAGGATATCCTACTTTTTCTCAAAGTCCGATCTTCAATGACAATAAAATATTGAATTTTTCCCAGAAAATTTGTGAAGTTTCAATGAATAAGTGCGATCGCCCCGGTCAAATTTACAAAGGTCAATGTTTTATCAATTTTATTACTCCAAAGTTCCGTATTTTTTCCCTTGACAACAAATAAATTTTCAGCTCGGGGAGTGCGGTAGACTTCACGGGAAGTCGCGATCGCGATTCAGCGAAAGTGGTAAGGGGGAACGACCAAACGGTAAGATATTCAACAGCCATCTTTCAGGTTGAACGAAAACGAGTTTATGCTGATTTCTTTGAACTGGTTGCGGGAACTGGTTGAGATAAAATTAACCCCCGAACAACTCGCTGAAACATTAACCATCGCGGGGTTTGAAGTCGAGGAGATTCACGATCGCCGCGCCCTCGCACCAGGGGTAGTTGTCGGCAAAGTCCAGAGCTGCGATCGCCATCCCAACGCCGACAAGCTCAGTGTTTGTCAGGTCGATTACGGCCAAGATGATGCCCCCGCTACCATTGTCTGCGGGGCTAACAACGTCAAAACCGGAATTTTAGTTCCGGTTGCGCCGCCGAA
Organism: filamentous cyanobacterium ESFC-1; assembly: GCA_000380225.1. Lineage (GTDB taxonomy): Bacteria > Cyanobacteriota > Cyanobacteriia > Cyanobacteriales > Spirulinaceae > Jaaginema. The sequence continues at coordinate 3,597,223 of KB904821.1, read as the reverse complement.
AACCTACTTACCTGCTGTGGATTTAAAAATTAAGGCCGCCAAATTACGGGGGGTAAAATCCGCAGGGATGATTTGTTCTTTGGCCGAATTGGGGTTAGCCAAACAATCCGATGGCATTCATATTTTCACCGATGAAACCCTTTCTCCCGGTCAAGATGTTCGCCCTTTATTGGGATTAGATGATATTGTATTAGACTTGACCTCTACGGCCAACCGGGCTGATGCGTTGAGTTTAGTCGGTGTGGCGCGGGAAGTGACCGCCCTGACCCATGCGACTCTGAGCCTCCCAGAAGTGCCGTCTGTGGCGATTCCTCAAGCGGAGGGGTTAAGGGTCAAAATTACCGAACAAGCGGCTTGTCCGGCGTATATCGGTACGCAGATTGATAATATCAAGATTGCCCCCTCTCCCGATTGGCTCAAGTTTCGTCTCGAAGCCGCCGGAGTCCGCCCGATTAACAATGTGGTGGATGTGACCAACTATATTTTGTTGACTTGGGGACAACCTTTACACGCTTTTGATCGCGATCGCTTGACTCAAGTTGCGGGGAGTCAGAATTTAGAATTAGGCGCTCGTTTCGCGCAAGCAGAGGAAACCTTCAAAACCCTCGACGACCAAACCCGCCAGCTAAAATCGCAAAATCTGGTGATTACAGCGAATAATCAGCCCGTTGCCCTCGCGGGAGTTATGGGAGGGGGCGAAACTGAAGTTTACGACGGCACAACCAGCATCGTCCTCGAAGCCGCCTTATTTGACCCAGTAGCCATTCGGCGCTCCTCTCGCGCTCAGGGCTTACGCACCGAATCTTCAGCCCGTTACGAGCGAGGGGTGAATCAAGCGGAGTTAGAAGTGGCTTGCGCTCACGCGATCGCCCTAATCCAAGAATTAGCCGGGGGAACCCCTGTTAGTCAAGATACCGCCGATGGGCGAGTCGAGCGCAACAACTGGACGCGATCGCTTGAATTGCGCCTTTCTCGCATTCACCACGTTTTGGGTCATGTGCGGGATAACGACGAAATTCGCGACATCGAAGCCGCCGAAGTCGAGCAGATTCTCACAGCTTTGGGTTGCCAGTTAGAGAAAAAAGCCGGAAACGAAACCATCTGGACTGTCACCGTCCCCCCTTACCGCCATCGAGACTTAGAGCGAGAAATTGACCTGATCGAAGAAGTCGCCCGCTTATATAGCTATGACCGCTTTTGCGACACCTTACCCCGCAAAAGCGAACCCGGTCAACTGCCGCCCCTACAACGGTCGAAACGCTTGTTACGGGAAGCTTTCCGGGGTATTGGTTTAACGGAATTACTGCACTATTCCCTCGTCAAGCCAGAAGCGGCGGAAATTGTGATTTCTAACCCGCTTTTGAGCGAATATTCTGCCCTACGCACCGAACTCTTACCGGGACTGATTGATGCTTTTGCTTACAACCTGTCTCAAGGGAATGGCGCACTCAATGGTTTTGAAATCGGGCGCATTTTCCGGCTGAATGGGGAAGAATTTACCGAAAAAGACGCGATCGCGGGCATTTTCGGGGGCGATCGCGCTACCCAAGGCCGCTGGCAAACGGGAGGTAAAGGGGAACCTTTAACTTGGTACGAAGCCAAAGGTTTACTCGAAAGTGTTTTCGATCGCTTGGGTGTAGCGGTTGAATATCGCCCGGATAGCGAAGACAATCGCCTGCATCCCGGACGTACCGCGTCCTTGTGGATTGGGGGCAAGCGTTTGGGGCGTTTCGGTCAACTGCACCCGCAACTGCGACGAGAGCAGGAATTACCGGAGGCTGTGTACGCTTTTGAGTTTGGCTTGGATGTCTTGGTAGACGCGATCGCGGGCATTGGCGTGACTCCGTTCCAAGTGTATTCCACTTATCCCGCAGTCGAGCGCGATTTAGCCTTCTTTGCCCCGGTAGAATTGTCTGTAGCAGAACTGCTCAAAACCATGCAGCAAGCGGGGAAAGCCCTCCTCGATACCGTCGAACTGTTCGACCAATATCAAGGCAAAGGCGTACCGGAAGGACAGCGCAGTTTAGCCTTTAGTTTGGCTTATCGTGCGGGCGATCGCACCCTCACGGATAAAGAAGTCGATCCGGTTCACGATCGCGTCCGTGAAGCCCTCACGAAGCGGTATGAGGTGACGTTGAGAAGTTAGTTCTTTGTCATTGGTCATTTGTCCTTTGTCATTGGTCATTTGTCCTTTGTCATTGGTCATTTGTCCTTTGTCATTGGTAATTGTATCTGTAGGGGCGGGGTTTCCCCGTCCAATCCCTAATTTTCGGAATCAATGCCAAAATTGGGTGGAAAATTGGCAGTTTATCCCGTTAACCCGCCCGCAGATTAAAAATCTGGGGCTAATGAGAGCAAAGTCTGCGAAAGCAGACTCTAAGCTTGATTTTAGCTTTAACGTAGGGTGGGTTAGGCGGCTAAAATCTAGGTTATGACTATAATCTAGCAATCCGCCGTAACCCACCATTTAAAGTGTGTCGCGCCACTAATTAGATTTAGTCCGCAATAGCGGACTTTGTAGTATTAGCCCCGGATTTTAATCCGTGGGCGGTTTAACGGCATAAACGACCAATTTCAACCGGGTTTGGGAATTACGACTAAAGTTGAGATTGGGTGAGGAAACCTCAACCCTACACCAGACACGAGATTTCAACTAACCAATAACTAATAACACGCGTACCAGTAAATTATCGGAAAAACGCTCTCCTTAACTCAAAGAAGCCGCCATTTTGTCTAAATCTAGCAAAAACACCTCAATCGAGCCTTGTTCGGCGGGTAATACAGCCACATGACTGACCAGGTTGAGTAGCGGGGTTTGACGGGAAGTAGTAGCGAGGGGACGAATCGCGGTAGAAGGGATGGGGAGGAGGCTAGGGGGTTCGTCAATGGGAATCCCTGCGAGTTGGCGATCGCTCAAACGCGCCACCATGAGAAAATTACCTTTGGTAGAATTAGGGCGATCGCCCAAATATTGTTCGAGGTTGAAAAGAGCGATCGCTTTGGCAGGAGTATCTAAATTGTCTTGGGTATCGCCTAAATGGACAACTCCCATTTGATGCAACGCAGCCCGAAAATGGGAAGGGAAATTAACCACTTTTAAAACGGCTGCTACGGGTAAAGCTAACCAATAGCGATCGAGATTAAATAAAATAACTTTTTGTGTATTGGTATCTGTAGATAGGTTGGTCTTCATTCATCCAAACCAATTATTTGTAATATAAATTAATTCGTTTTTGGGATAGAAAATTCAGTTTGAACTTCTTTTTTTATTGTAAGGTCTGGGGAATCGAGACGCGATCGCCCACTTGAATTAAACCATTGTTTAAGGGGATTAAGTTTTCACCAAATAGAATCCCTTGTTGGGGAAACTGACGAAAGGTACTTAAAGTTTTGAGGGGTTCTTGTTGGGAGTTTTGCTGTCCGGTAATCTGATCGGTGGTGGTGACAATGCAGCGACTACAGGATTTTGCAACAGTAAATTGGGTGGCATTGATTTCGAGGGTTTTCCAGGTACTTTCAGCAAACGGCGTATCGGATTGAATGGTGATATTAGGACGAAAACGGCTCATGGGGACGTTTTGCGACGAGTTTTGATAGTTTTTCTCTAAACGGCGGTTTAAGTCGTCGAGAGAGGCGGTATTGGTTAAAAGAAGGGGATAACCATCGGCAAAGCTAACGGTTTCTTGGCCTGTGGGGGCGTAACGGGGATTGACGAAGCGGGGATGTTGAGGGGTTTGACGGACGAGACGGACGGGATTTTTGAGACTGAGGGCGGTTTGCAGCCAAGTGGCGATTTTGTCACCTTGATCGATGGCAGAAAGGCGATCGCGCCATACTTCTACGGTACTTTTCTGCCCTTTTGAAGTGGGTTTAAAGGTAATTGTTTCTATTTCGTCGTTTTCTAGGCTTAAGGTGATTTCCTCGCCATTTAGCTGCACAATAATCTGCGCCATTTGCGGATATTGCCGTTGCGTGATAAATTTACCCTTGCCATCGACAATCATCATTTCGCGATCGCACCATACCCCATTACTTAATCCATTAGGTAGCACTTGGGCTTGATTGAGAGCAATGCCGCGACAAGATTTAATCGGATAAAGCCACAATTCGGTAACGTGCATAATTTTAGTAGGACATTTTTCCAGTAATTTGTTTGTTATTGGTTTCGATGAGAGCGAAGTTGGTTCAGTCCGTGAAAGCGGACTTTGTTACATTAGTTCCCCAGATTTTAATCTGCGGGCGGGCTGTTGGTTTATATTTAGAATGACTATATAATCCGTGGGCGGGTTGAATCTATAACATCAATTAACTTAGTTATGGCAGAGCAATTTGAGCCGTTGGTGTCGGTTGTGATTCCCATTTATAACGGGGAAGCCGATGTACCGGATTTGCTGGAATGTTTGCGATCGCAGACTTATCCTCACAATCGCGTTGAATATATCGTTGTAGATAATAATAGTCGCGATCGCACCCTCGATAAACTCAACGCCGCCAAAACGCCAGATTTCCCCCTCAAACCCCTTTCAGAAAACCAAATTCAAAGTTCCTACGCTGCCCGCAATACGGGGATTCGAGCCGCCCAAGGAGATATTATCGCCTTTACCGATGCCGATTGTCGTCCTCAGAAAGATTGGCTCGAAAAGTTAATACAACCGTTTAAAAAGCCTGAAATCGGCTTGAGTATCGGGGAAATTATCGGCTTAACGGGAAATAGCTTGCTAGAGCGCCACGCCACGCGCCATGAAGTCTTATCTCAAAAACACACCCTCGCCCATTCCTTTTGCCCTTACGGTCAAACGGCGAATTTAGCCGTCCGTCGCCAAGCCTTCGAGAAAGTCGGCTTATTTCGTCCCTATCTGACTACTGGAGGCGATGCGGATATGTGTTGGCGCATTTTACGAGAAACCGATTATCAATACGAATTTAGCGCAGACGCGATCGCCCTGCATCGTCATCGTGCCACTTGGGACGAATTGCAGCGACAATGGCAGCGTTACGGACGCTCAAACCGCTATCTCCACGAATTACACGGCGTTGACTTGATGCGAGATGCTACTTGGTCAGAAATCGGTTATCGCGGCTTGCGCTGGCTGCTCAAAGAAGTCCCCGTAAAGAGTGCGAAAACCCTCTTAGGACGCGCCTCTTGGCTGGATGTGATGCAAACTCCCATCGATTTGTTTACCTTCAGAGCGCGATCGCAAGGTCAAAAACAAGCCCAACTCCCCGAAGCAGCCCGCGAGATTGTTGGGTTAAGTTAGTCCTTAGTCCTTGGTCATTGGTCATTCGTAGGGGCTGGGTTTCCCTGCCCAATTTCCCATTAATTTCTTGCCAATTTTTAGTTAAAACCCGCCAACATAACAACTGTTATGCTCGACATAACAACTGTTATGGAATTGAGAATCGCCCACCGTATCTAACTTTGAGCCTATTCTTGATGTCTCAAGCCCCAATCGCAGCGCCACAACAGCATCCAAAAGTCTTTGAGGAAAAATTGTAATATTAGCCCCTAACTTCGCACTCTGCGGGCGTTTTGCCAGATAAGCCCTTAATCTGGCTTAATGAATAACAAGCCCTAAACCGGAATGCAATCAATGACATCCGCTACCCAAGACACAGGAAAACAAGCATTTGAATCCTTTAGCCAAGGATTAGCCACCCAACAATGGGACGCTTTTCTGGATATGCTCACCGATGACTTTAGTTTCTGGTTTCCTGCGGGCCCCTTTCAAGGATCAAATATAGGGAAAGCTAAAGCCAGAGAATTTTGTCAGTATGTTGCAGCTTGTTTTCCAGATGGGCTGTCCATAACCTTAGATGGAGTAACAAGCAATGAAACCACTGTTGTCTTTGAATTGCGCTCTGAAGGCAAATTCCGAGGAGAAATATACAAAAATCGAGTCGCTGTCTTTTTTGATGTGCGGGGGGATAAGATTTGCAGCTATCGCGAATATTTCGGCAGCGATGGTAAGTCAAATTAAGCCAATCAACTTTTAGGATGAAATAAAATCGCAGATGTTAATGAACAACCTTAGTATTGAACTTCCCGCCAACGTCTCTAGTGATGAAGCTCGACTTTTCCTTGCAGCCAAACTTTATGAAGTGGGCAAACTGTCATTAGGCAAAGCTGCACAACTTTCGGGATATTCAAAAAGCACTTTTATTGAACTTATCGGCAAAATGGGAATTCCTGTGATTAACTATCCCGCCGAAGATTTAGAGCGAGAATCAAACTTGTGAGCGAGGCAACTTTCTTCCCACTCCTCCCCCTCAAAGGACGGGAAAAAGAGCGTCCCTACAAGCCCACTACCCTTAATTAACCGCTTCCATCACCTCTACAGGCAAAACCCTCACTTTGAGCCGCACAGGGCGTTTAAGTTGCTCTTGTAGAAAATCTTGGACGAGGCGGACTTGCTTATTGGAAATGGAGTTAGCGGGGGCTGCGACTTCTAACTCGATGTGAAAGATGTCGTTTTTGGGGGTGACGTTGATAAAGCGGATGTCGGTTTGGGAAAAGGTGAGGGTGCGGCGACGAATGAGAGTGCTGACGCTGCTGTGGACGTTTTGCTTAACGAGTAGATTGTTGAGGGAAAAGCCTAAAGGTAAGCCCAGCAGCAATAAGATACAGGTAGAGACAAATAGGCCATGACGCGCTCGCTCTAGATTACCGTAGCTTTGCAAGAGAAAGACAACACCACCGCTAAAAATAATGCCAGTTAGGTTGGTGAGGAACAGCAACAGGGATTGGGTGGCGATATTGTTGAGTTTGAGGGCGATACCAATGCCAATCACGCTGAGGGGTGGCACAAGGGCGACGGCGATCGCGACTCCCGGTAAGGCATCGGCAATGCGACGGCGTGAGGTGGCAAATGAGCCTGCGGCCCCGGCAGAGATCGCTAGACCGAGATCGATTAAGGTGGGGTTGGCTCTAGAGGTAATTTCTGAGCCTACGGTGCGTAAACCGACTAAATAGGTGGTTGCAATCGAGACAATGACGGTGAGGGTGACTCCGGTAAAAAGGGTGAGGAGCGATCGCCGCAGCAAACGCCGATTGCCAATTACCATAGAGTAGGCAACCCCCACAATCGGGCCAATCAGTGGAGCAATAATCATTGCACCGATAATCACGGCGACATTATTGGCCAGCAGCCCTAATGTGGAGATAATACTAGAAATCGCCAGCAAAAAGTGGAAACTAAAGGAAGGAACCGAAGATCGCCACAAATGACGGTTAATAGCGGCGACAGGGAGGGGTTTTTCTTGGAGCCATTGCCAATCGCCACTACTGCGATTCCATAATTTGTCAATTTTACTGTGAATTTGCCGTAAACGACGTTTTCCGAGGATTTGCAGCTTAGTAGAACAAGGTTTTTGAGTTTTCATGGCGCGATCGCGTCTGTATTTTGATGTCTTAACCAAAGCTGGAGGATTTTGTCATCTACCTGTTGACGCGGATTAAAGGTTAGCCAAATTTGGGCGCGATCGCCTACCGTAAGAAGAAAGGAGAGAGACAAAATGGCACAATTACAACAACGGCGATCGCAAAATATTGCAGGTAATGTTTATGTCGATAGCAGTTGTATTGACTGTGATACTTGTCGCTGGATGACTCCGGAGGTTTTTCGACGAGAAGACGGACAATCAGCCGTTTATCATCAACCCCAAACTGAAGCACAAAAGGCGCGATCGCTTCAGGCTTTATTGGCTTGCCCTACGGCTTCGATTGGGACAGTCGAAAAGCCCCAAAATATTAAAGCAATTCACAATACTTTTCCGTTATTAATTGCTGAAAACGTTTATCACTGTGGCTATCATGCCGAATCTTCTTTTGGGGCTGCGAGTTATTTTATTCAGCATCCTGATGGCAACATTTTAGTCGATTCGCCTCGTTTTACGCCACCATTGGTCAAACAAATTGAAAAAATGGGAGGTATTCGCTGGTTATATTTAACCCATCAAGACGATATTGCCGATCATCGCAAGTTTCAGCAACATTTCGGGTGCGATCGCATTTTACACGAAGCTGAAATCAACGCCAAAACTCAGGATGTCGAAATAAAATTATCCGGTACAAATCCTATTAAATTAACACCAGAATTACTTATTATTCCAGTTCCCGGACATACAAAAGGTCACACAGTCTTGTTATATCAAAATAAGTTTCTCTTTACAGGCGATCATCTCGCTTGGTCAGACGAAAAACAACAACTCATTGCCTTTCGTCGCGTTTGTTGGTACTCTTGGACGGCATTAATCCAGTCTACGCAAAAACTCCAGAATTATACCTTCGAATGGGTTTTACCCGGTCACGGACGACGCTATCATAACGATGCAGCCACCATGCAGCAAGAGTTAGCGAAATGTATTGATTGGCAAAAAACCGTTTAAATTAGAACAGCTATGGTCAGAAAATTAAGTAGTTTTTTCACATCTTTGGTCGTTGCAATTATTGCCATCACAATCGCGGTTATTTCCGTCCAAAACTTTACAGGAGTTGCCCTCCAATTCCTCATGTTTAAATCAATAGAGTTTCCCTTGGGGGTGTTGCTTTCCTTTTGTTTTGGCGGCGGTTTGTTATTAGGAGGACTCGTTCCTTTTTTCCTACGGGGTAAGAAAACAAAACCGCGTCGCGGCACAGCTTTACCTAGAGAAAACTATCGCAACGCCGATTATTTCGAGGAAGATGACCCCTTAGAAAATTGGGATTAACTGACCCAAATTTAGGCTTCTGTCTGCAAAACAGGTTCAGCCGTTAAAGCTTGTTCGAGACGCTCAATAATCGCATTTTCTTCTTGATACAATAAAACCAAATGATCCCGGGCCCGAGTCATTGCGGTATATAAACCCGCATATTCTTGAAACTCGCGATCGCGATCTTCGGGATATTCTTTGAGAAAATCGCAACCGGGAATAATCACCGCATCAAACTCTACCCCTTTTAACGCATTCCAAGAATCCACTACAATATAAGGTCGATTGACTACATTTCCTTGACGTTCTGTTGAAGATTTCGGCGCATTGTGAGCAATTCCTAAAAGCTTTAACTCCTGACTAATCGCTTGTTTTAAATCCGTTTGACTCGGATGTAATAAAATCCCAATCGAAGACTCTGAATGAGACTCTAACGCCAGTTTTACCTGTTGGGCAATTTGCAAAGCCATATCGTTATACGCCATTTGAATCAAAAGCGGCGTAACTTTTCCACTCCGAGACGACTTTTTACGCGGTTCAATAATACTACCAATTTTCGGTGTATTAATGATTTTTCCCTCAGCATCTCGACTGCGTTGTTCGACTTTCATTCCGGCTTTTTGTAGCGCAGGTAGCATAAATTGCCACGCCAATTCGATAATCTCAGGACTGTTGCGATAATTGAGATCGAAAACTTGCGATCGCCCCCCAGGAATCTCAATTCCTAAACTTTTCCAAGTCCAATTGCTATGACGGCGATGGGGCTGTCCGTAAACCGCTTGAGTATTATCATAAACAAAAAATAGAGACTGAGTTTGTGGATCGAGAACTTGTAAAAGTGCCTGAAACCACTCATCATAAAAATCCTGAGCTTCATCTACTAAAATCGCCTCGTATTGTAGCCCCGATTTCTTCGCTAAACTAATTAATTGTCGGCGCGTATGGGCTTCGTTATCCCAATCATATTTATATTTCAAACTATTACCGGCCCAGCGATGAAAAGTTAGACAATCAACTTTAGTCTTCAAGTTTTTTTGCGCCAAAGTCGTATCAATCCACTCTTTCATAAAGCGGTTATAGCACAACACCAAAACCGTATCAAATTCTTTAACCAAAGCCTCGACACGCTGACGCAACACCAAAGATTTACCCGAACCCGCAACACCCCGAATTAACGCAAATCCCTTCGGATTAAAGTTCTTACTAAAAGTTTGATCTCGATCGAGTTCAATTGTTAAGTTACGCTGCGGCAAGCTGACTTGAAAGTCAATCCACTGACTCATTGATTTTTCCCCCAAGCGGTGTTCATTTAAGGTTCAAAATTTAGTGATCTGCTGACAAAATAAAGAATATTTTGCCACCACAAAAAATATTATTTTCAATTATATGAGCATTTCTCCGCGATCGACAAGTGTCTTAGATCACAACTTGACGCTATTTTGAGAAACGCTTTCAAAATTAGAATCAATCTAGTGCCGTGACAAAGCTCAAAAAGTGTATCAGCTGTAGGTTGGGTAGAACGAAGTGAAACCCAACAAAGCGCCAGCTTGGACGGGAGAACCTCGCCCCTACTAAGAAACATGAAATGTTGTTGGGTTTCGTAACCTCAACCCAACCTACTGCCGTAACCCACCATTTAAGTTGTGTCGCAGCATTAGAAGTGAATATCCTGCCAGGGAAACCCAAAAAAAAGGCTCGGAGACTGTTCTCCGAACCCAATTATTTGACTTTTGAAATGGCTTTACTCGGCTTTTTTGCCGAAACGATCGAGAAACTTACGCTTGGGCTTGGCTTTTTCCTCTAATGGTGTTGCTTCGCTAGTCGGCGTTGCAACTTCCTCCTCTGGTAACGTTTCAACTACATTAGGCACTTCTCCCGCTTCTGATGCAGAAGTTTCAGGGGCTAATTCTTCCACCTGGGGCATAATTTCGACACTTTCTTCCGGTTCAAGAGGCGTTTCAACACTTTCCGACGCTGAAGCCGGATTTTCTTCGACTTCTGTATCGGGTTCGGTAGGTTCGACTTCTACCTCCGGGGTAGCCGATTCCGTTACGACTTCAGGGTCAAAAGGCGTTTCTAGTTCGCTTTCATCTTCGACTTCTGGGGGTTCGGATTCAAGAACTTCGGATTTTTCCACTTCTTCGGTGACAGTTTGCGATTTAGAGGTCACTTCTTTAGTCGTGGGAGGAGTGGTAAGTTCTGGGTTTTCTTCTTCAAGTTCTGAAGCTTCCGGTTCTGCTTCAACTTCCGGGGTTTCCGTTTCAGTCACTTCCGAAGGAATGGGTGGAACGGGGGCTTCAATTACTTCCGATTCCGGTTCTTCTTCAACTTCCGGGGTTTCCGTTTCAGTCACTTCCGAAGGAATGGGTGAAACAGGGGCTTCGATTACTTCCGATTCCGGTTCTTCTTTAGCTTCCGGGGTTTCCGATTCAGTCACTTCCGAAGGAACGGGTGGAACAGGGGCTTCGATTACTTCTTCTTCGGGTTCTGCTTCGACTTCCGGGGTTTCTTCAACTTCTGGAACAGGAGTCACAGGCTTAACATAATCCGGATCGACGATCGCAAGGGCTTCCGTATAAGGCAGCTCATCGCGGCTTAATCGAGCCAAAGTATCCTGTTTTTTGGGATCGTAGGTAATCAGTTTAACAGTGCTGTCAAAGGCATTATTACTGACTACATTGCCTTCTTCATCGAGCAGTTCTAGTTTGAGCCAGTTTTGGCCTTCTTTGAACCCTTCGAGGAATAAAGCTTGCCATGTATCGATAATAAAGCTGCGACCGTTGGCAGTAACGCGAATACGCCAGTCTTTTACATCTGGGTCTTCTTGCGCGACGAGGTGTAAAGGCGCGTTGGTCAGATAAAAATCCAATAAGATCGGTTCGGCTCCATAAGTCCCTTGAGGACTGTTATAGGTCAACAAGGGTTGATTGGGATCGGGGGTATTGTCCCCGGTGGGTGAAAACAAATGAAAGGTGGTTTGAGCATAAGCCCCTTCATTTTTAAAGCTTTCGTCCCAAGGCCGCGAGGCAAAAACCTGTAGGGTATGGGTTCCCGGTTCTAAGTCCTGAAATACAATCCCTTGGTTCAGGTCGTAGATTTCTTGATAGTCACTGTGGTCAAGGATGACTTCTAAATGGGGCCCGAGACCTAGGGTTTCGTCTTTGAAGATGGGTAGGTCTTGGACTTGAAGTTGGACTTCTACCGTCGTGCTGTTAACGGTTTCGTCGGCTTGAGGTGACAAAATCGTAACTTGTGGTTGATAGACATCCAAATTTTGACGAAGGCGTTGCAGGGTAGCCGGGGGTGCAACTTCAGACAGTTGAACGCTCGGTTGCGATCGCGATGAGGATGATTCTGGGCTTTGGGCTTCGATGCGATCGCTACAGCCACTTAAACTTCCTGATAATCCGATCGCGATCGCGAGCAAAGCGATCCAAAATTTGGGCGCGATCGTCCTTCTTCGCTGGTGTTTCAATGGTATTTCCCCTCCTCGGCAACTTGCATTTCTAGTTGTATCAGAATCAGCGCACTTGGGGGAGTCAACCGACAAATCTGTTTTTTTGAGCGAGAAAGTCAGATTGATCGGCGCTGCCATCGTTACAATTCTCTTTCCCCTTGGCCCCCCTCGTCCCTGTTCACCCATCAGCAGCAAACCCTTATATATATTGACCGCCACGGCGATCGCGAACGTTACGAATTTGAAGCAGTTTGTATCGTTATGTAAAAAAATATTCGCTATCCTTGACTTTTTAACCAGAATTTTTAAGCTAAAGCCTTGGCCCATCAACCCCTGAGAAAATGCTAATAATTGTTAAGTACCCTCAAAATTGCAAGGACAAACCCTTTATCATCTAACACATAAGGTATTCCCAGTAAGTCCCCGAAAGCGGGTATCCTACTGAAAACCCGAAAGGTCGAACCTATAACATTCACCTTTCTATTACATTTGAAAAACATTTAATTCCCGCATGGGAATGTTCCATTTGTTGTCTAGGGAGGAGAGCCCTCATGACAATCAGTCCTCCAGAGAGAGAGGCAAAAGCAAAAGTTACGGTTGACGAAAATCCCGTTCCTACTTCATTCGAGAAGTGGGGCAAACCGGGTCACTTTGACCGCACTCTGTCTAGAGGTCCGAAGACCACAACCTGGATTTGGAACCTCCATGCAGATGCCCACGATTTCGATAGTCAAACCAGCGATCTAGAAGATATTTCGCGTAAAATTTTTAGCGCCCACTTCGGTCACCTGGCCGTTGTCTTTGTTTGGTTAAGTGGAATGTACTTCCACGGCGCACGGTTTTCCAACTACGAAGCTTGGTTAACCGATCCCACCAACATCAAACCCAGCGCTCAAGTTGTATGGCCCATCGTCGGTCAAGACATCTTAAACGCCGATGTTGGCGGTGGATTCCACGGCATTCAGATCACCTCTGGTTTCTTCCAGTTGTGGCGTGCCTCTGGATTCACCAACAGCTTCCAACTGTACTGCACAGCCATTGGCGGTCTCGTCATGGCAGCCCTTTGTCTTTTTGCGGGTTGGTTCCACTACCATAAACGCGCTCCCAAACTGGAATGGTTCCAGAACGTGGAGTCGATGATGAACCACCACTTATCTGTACTCTTGGGTTGCGGTTCTTTAGGTTGGGCTGGTCACCAAATCCATGTTTCCCTGCCCATTAACAAGTTGCTCGATTCCGGGGTTGCTCCGCAAGACATCCCCTTACCTCATGAGTTCATTCTCAATCGCAGCTTGATGGCAGAGTTGTATCCCAGCTTCGCTGAAGGCTTAAAACCCTTCTTTACCCTGAACTGGGCGACCTACTCGGATTTCTTGACCTTCAAAGGTGGCTTGAATCCTGTCACGGGTGGTTTGTGGTTGTCCGATACAGCCCACCACCACCTCGCGATCGCCGTCTTATTCATCATCGCCGGTCACATGTACCGAACCAACTGGGGTATCGGTCACAGTATGAAAGAAATTCTAGAGGCACACCGCGGCCCCTTCACGGGCGAAGGTCACAAAGGTCTCTACGAAATTCTGACCACTTCTTGGCACGCACAATTGGCTCTTAACTTAGCCATGTTGGGTTCCTTGACGATCATCGTCGCCCAACACATGTATGCCATGCCCCCCTATCCGTACCTCGCGACGGATTACGGCACCCAGTTATCCATCTTTACCCATCACATGTGGATTGGCGGTTTCTTGATCGTCGGCGCAGGCGCTCACGGCGCAATCTTTATGGTGCGCGACTATGACCCCGCCAAAAATGTGAACAATCTGCTAGACCGCGTGATTCGTCACCGGGATGCAATTATTTCCCATCTCAACTGGGTATGTATCTTCCTAGGCTTCCACAGCTTCGGTTTGTACGTCCACAACGACACCATGCGTGCCTTTGGTCGTCCTCAAGATATGTTCTCGGATACGGGGATTCAACTTCAGCCTGTATTCGCTCAGTGGATTCAAAACCTACACACCCTCGCTCCTGGCGGTACAGCGCCCAATGCGATCGAGCCAGTGAGCTATGCCTTCGGTGGCGGTGTAGTTGCCGTGGGTGGTAAAGTCGCCATGATGCCCATCGAACTCGGTACCGCCGACTTCATGGTTCATCACATTCACGCTTTCACCATTCACGTGACTGTCCTGATTCTGCTTAAAGGCGTACTCTACGCCCGTAGCTCCCGCTTAATCCCTGACAAAGGTGAATTAGGCTTCCGCTTCCCCTGCGATGGTCCGGGTCGCGGCGGTACCTGCCAAGTTTCGGGTTGGGACCACGTTTTCCTCGGTCTATTCTGGATGTACAACTCCTTATCAATTGCGATCTTCCACTTCAGTTGGAAAATGCAATCTGATGTCTGGGGAACAGTATCTCCCGATGGTACGGTGTCTCACATCACCAACGGCAACTTTGCCCAAAGTGCCATCACCATCAACGGCTGGCTGCGGGACTTCTTGTGGGCGCAATCGGCACAAGTAATCACCTCCTACGGTTCAGCACTCTCGGCTTACGGCATTCTGTTCTTAGCCGGTCACTTTGTCTTTGCCTTTAGCTTAATGTTCCTGTTTAGCGGACGCGGTTACTGGCAAGAACTGATTGAGTCAATTGTTTGGGCGCACAACAAACTGCGTGTTGCTCCGGCAATTCAGCCCCGCGCTTTGAGCATCGTTCAAGGTCGCGCTGTGGGTGTAGCTCATTACCTGTTAGGCGGCATTGTCACGACTTGGGCATTCTTCCTTGCCCGGATTCTGGCAGTCGGCTGACCCCTAGAAAACGGTAAAATCGTTTTAATCGAAACCGTCACCGGATTTAAAATAAAATCATCGTCGTTTTGATTCGGTGACGGCTATCAAATAAAGAAAAGATGAGCAGCTCGATTGCATAAGCCTCATTTGTACGAGAGGAGAATTTCCCAAAGGATTTATGGCAACCAAATTTCCAAAATTTAGCCAGGATCTTGCTCAGGACCCGACAACACGTCGGATCTGGTACGGAATTGCCACAGCTCACGATTTTGAACTGCACGATGGCATGACCGAGGAAAATCTGTATCAAAAGATTTTCGCTTCCCACTTCGGTCACATCGCTATCATCTTTCTGTGGACTTCTGGTACTCTGTTCCACGTCGCCTGGCAAGGTAACTTTGAACAATGGATTAAAGATCCCCTAAATGTTCGCCCGATTGCTCACGCAATTTGGGATCCCCAGTTTGGTCAAGGGGCTGTTGATGCCTTTACCCAAGCTGGTGCAGCAAACCCTGTTAATATCTGTTACTCCGGGGTGTACCACTGGTTCTACACCATCGGCATGAGAACCAACAGCGAACTTTATACAGGCTCGATGTTCCTGTTGCTGTTGTCTTCTGTCTTCTTGTTTGCCGGCTGGTTGCACCTCCAACCCAAGTTCCGTCCGAGCTTGTCTTGGTTCAAAAACGCTGAATCTCGCCTTAACCACCACTTGGCTGGCTTGTTTGGTGTGAGTTCCTTGGCTTGGGCTGGCCACTTGGTTCACGTCGCCATTCCTGAATCTCGCGGCGTTCATGTGGGTTGGGATAACTTCTTATCGGTCAAACCGCATCCGGCAGGCTTAGGGCCGTTCTTCACCGGGAATTGGGGCGTTTACGCTCAGAACCCCGACACCGCCAATCACATCTTCAATACCTCTGAAGGGGCGGGAACGGCAATCTTAACCTTCTTGGGCGGCTTCCATCCTCAAACCGAGTCCCTGTGGCTCTCCGATATGGCGCACCACCACTTGGCGATCGCGGTAATCTTCATTATCGCCGGTCACATGTACCGCACCAACTTCGGTATCGGTCACAGCATCGAAGCCATCCTCGAAGCGCACAAGCCCCCCAGTGGCAACTTAGGTGAAGGTCACAAAGGTCTGTACGACACGCTGAACAACTCCTTACACTTCCAATTAGCGTTAGCTTTGGCTAGTTTGGGTGTTGTCACCTCCTTGGTGGCGCAGCACATGTACTCCTTACCGCCTTATGCCTTTATTGCGCGGGACTACACCACTCAAGCGGCGTTGTACACCCACCACCAATACATTGCTGGCTTCATCATGGTGGGCGCATTTGCTCACGGTGCGATCTTCTTGATTCGGGACTACGATCCTGAAGCCAACAAGAACAACGTGTTGTATCGCTCTTTAGAACACAAAGAAGCGATCATCTCTCACCTGAGCTGGGTGTCCTTGTTCTTAGGGTTCCACACCTTGGGCTTGTACGTTCACAACGACGTTGTGGTAGCTTTTGGTACTCCTGAAAAGCAAATCTTAATTGAGCCAGTTTTCGCTCAATGGATTCAAGCGTCTCACGGTAAAGCCCTCTACGGCTTCGATGTCTTACTGTCGAACCCCGATAGCTTGGCAACCACCGCTTACCCCAACTACGGCAACGTTTGGTTACCCGGTTGGTTAGATGCCATCAACAGTGGCGCGAACTCTTTGTTCTTGACCATTGGCCCTGGCGACTTCTTAGTTCACCACGCGATCGCCCTTGGCTTGCATACCACCACCTTGATTCTCGTCAAAGGTGCGTTAGATGCCCGTGGTTCTAAGTTAATGCCCGACAAAAAAGACTTCGGCTATTCCTTCCCCTGTGATGGTCCGGGTCGTGGCGGTACTTGCGACATCTCCGCTTGGGATGCCTTCTACCTCGCCATGTTCTGGATGCTGAACACCCTAGGTTGGGTGACCTTCTACTGGCACTGGAAACACCTGGGGGTATGGCAAGGCAATGTCGCCCAATTCAACGAGAACTCAACCTATCTCATGGGTTGGTTCCGCGATTACCTCTGGGCAAACTCCGCTCAATTGATCAACGGTTACAACCCCTATGGCACGAACAACCTCTCGGTCTGGGCTTGGATGTTCTTATTCGGACACCTGGTTTGGGCGACAGGCTTCATGTTCTTGATCTCTTGGCGCGGTTACTGGCAAGAGTTAATCGAAACCATTGTTTGGGCCCACGAACGTACTCCCCTCGCGAACCTGGTTCGCTGGAAAGACAAGCCCGTGGCTCTGTCTATCGTTCAAGCTCGTTTGGTTGGTTTAGCTCACTTCACCGTTGGCTATGTGCTAACCTATGCGGCCTTCCTGATTGCCTCGACCGCCGGAAAATTTGGTTAACCTTAACCCCCGGTTAGGTCTTTAAAACAAATCCCCTACCTCTGAGGTGGGGGATTTTTTGATCGCGTTTTGGGCTGAAGTTCCCTTTAGGGGGAGGTTTTGACCCCTCGCGATCGCGCTATGTTTTAAAAAACTATTTAAAAACACATCAATTCGACCGGAGTCTAACTTTAAAATTGAAAAATTCAAAGACACAAACTATTAAGTTTCAAAGCTTTCAAAAAAATTCAACTCTGTCTTATCCCAAAACCTTTGTGATTGGAGCAGCGAAAAGTGGTACGACTAGCTTATGTAATTGGCTCAAAGATCATCCCCAAGTTTTTATTCCTAAAAAAAAGAAAGAACCTGCTTTTTTTGCTTGGGGCAACTGTTACCAAAAAGGATTAAAATATTTCGCCTCATTGTATCAACAAGCCAACGAGCATCAAATTTTGTTGGATGGTTCAACGCCTTATTCTCGCTGCACCATATATCCCGAAACCGCTCAACGAATTTTTGCGGCTGCTCCCGAAGCAAAATTCTTGTATCTCATGCGTCATCCGGTAGATCGAGCCTTCTCCCATTATTGTCATCGTTGGTTGAAAGAAGTCCGGAAAGGACAGCCATTTACCCAAACATTTGAGGAGTATGTACCGCACGATCCCATGTGCGTTGACGATAGTTTATATAAATTGCAAATCGAGCAGTATTTAAAATACTTCCCTATCGAGCGGTTTCGCTTCTTTTTAACCGAAGATTTACGCCAAAAGAAAGTCGAGATATTACAGCAAGTGTGTCGTCATTTTGAGATTGATGACAGCTTAGAGAACTTTAACCTCGAAAAACCCAGTTCCAATGTTTCGTCAGACTTCCGTGAAATTTTAGTGAAGCGCAAAATGCGGAACTTACCGGGAGTTAAGTCAATTTTGCCTTTAATTCCCAGTGGAACCAAAGAGTGGGTTTACACCAATATTTTACGAAAAACAAGTGTAGTAGAAAATACAGTCGAAGCCTTTAAGCCCATCCCGATGAAACCCGAAACGCGACAGGAATTGATCGAGCATTATCGAGAAACCATTGAATGGGTTGAAGACTTGATGGAGCGCAAACTGCCTCACTGGTACCAATAAAACTGAAAACGCCCGCGATCGCAACCCTTAAATACAGGCTAAAATCGCGGACGTATTGAGGTTTAAAACCCGTTGGTATAGGGTTTAGTTTAGAACAAGCCTAAAGTCAAAGACTCATCAATCGGCATGGTGGCACCAATCCCCAACCAAATGGTGAACACAGTACCGAACAAGAATACCGCAGTCGCTACGGGACGACGGAAGGGGTTTTGGAACTTGTTGATGTTTTCGATGAAAGGCACCAACATCAAACCCAAAGGAATTGCGCCCATGCAAGCGATACCGAGGAGTTTATTCGGCAGAATCCGCAGAATTTGGAAAACGGGATAAAGATACCATTCCGGCAGAATTTCCAACGGCGTAGCAAAGGGGTCGGCGGGTTCCCCGACCAAAGCCGGGTCAAGAACGGCTAAACCAATGCACAAGGCAATCGTTCCCATAATGACAATCGGGAACGTGTACAGCAAGTCATTGGGCCACGCCGGTTCGCCGTAGTAGTTGTGACCCATGCCTTGGGCTAGTTTCGCCCGCAGCTTCGGGTCGGTTAGGTCAGGTTTCTTTAAGACAGACATAATGAAATAAGTTCTCCTTAATGGTGTTTATTGAATCGACAAGCGGTCGATCTAAGCATACTAGCTTCTAGATATAGAGGAGAGTGCGATCGCGCCCCGAACTGTAGAGTTTGGGCGCAAATCGACTCAAAAAGGGGTGTGACCTTAGAGGGGGCCAGAAATACCTTGCTTACGGATCATCAGGAAGTGCAACAACATGAAGACCGCAATAAACCAAGGCAAAACAAAGGTGTGTAAGCTGTAGTAACGAGTTAAAGTCCCTTGACCGACACTCGCACCACCGCGTAATAATTCAACAATGAGATCGCCCACCACCGGGATAGCAGAAGGCACACCAGAAACGATTTTTACCGCCCAGTAGCCTACTTGGTCCCAAGGTAAGGAGTAGCCCGTTACACCGAAAGAAACGGTAATCACGGCTAACACAACCCCAGTTACCCAAGTCAACTCGCGGGGCTTTTTAAAACCGCCCGTGAGATAAACCCGGAAAACGTGCAGAATCATCATCAACACCATCATGCTGGCAGACCAACGGTGGATAGAGCGAATCAGCCAACCGAAATTGACATCGGTCATGATGTGTTGAACGGAAGTGAATGCTTCAGTGACCGTCGGTTTGTAGTAGAAGGTCATAGCGAATCCAGTTGCAAATTGGATTAAGAAGCAAACGAGGGTAATCCCTCCTAAGCAATAGAAAATGTTGACGTGGGGGGGAACGTACTTGCTGGTGACATCATCAGCAAGGGCTTGAATTTCGAGGCGTTCCTCAAACCACTGAAAAGTTTTTGAATCGGTTACTTGCTTGGAAAACATGAAGCCAGGTTTCGCGACATTAATGAAGTCAGTGTTTAATATTTTGACACAATCCTTGGCTGAAAAGCACAGGGATTCTCCTTTCCTTGCGGTTTGGATTCCTGGTTCGACGAGTTTCCGAACCCAATAGGCTGTTGATTGGCCGTCAGTTCGGAGGCTCTCCCCAGGCGTTTACCCCTTCGTGGGGGTCTGTTTTCGTATGCCTGACGATACAGTTCAAATCTGAAATTCTTAATTTCTCGAAGACTTGACACGAACGAGCTTTTGCCCGTACCAGTAGTATTATACAAAACCCACGGCATTCTGGTGTTGAAAGGGGTTTTATCCTGGGGGGAAAGCCACACCGCTTGCCCAAGTTCACCCCCGTCAAAAACGACACTCCCCTGCAAAATTAAGTAACATGAAGCTTTAAGCTTAATTTTTACGAGTTGAATTTCATGGGCAAACGCCGTTTTTTTAAACCCTTTTTAATTCTGATCGTCGCGGTCATGACTTGGGTGGGGTGGACTGCCCCTGCTGCTGCCTTTAGCGACGAACAAAAACTCATACTACAATCTTGGCGAATTGTCAACCAAGCTTATTTAGACACGACCTTTAACGATCAAAACTGGTGGTCTTTGCGCCAAAAATATCTGCGTCGCCGCCTCGACAATCGCGACCAAACCTACGACGCAATTCGCGAAATGCTCGCTACCCTAGACGATCCCTTTACCCGCTTGCTCGAACCCGAACAATATCGGAGCTTGCAGGTGAATACTTCTGGGGAACTCTCTGGGGTAGGCTTGCAAATTAATATAGACGACGAATCCGGTCAACTCGAAGTGGTCACCCCCATTTCCGGGTCTCCTGCCGACGCAGCCGGAATCAAGCCCCGCGATCGCATCCTCGAAATCGACGGTCAGAGTACGGCCCAACTCAGTCTTGAAGAAGCCGCCAGCCAAATGCGCGGTCGCACCGGCACCGAAGTCACCCTGACCATTCTGCGTCCGGCAACTCAAGAACAAAAACCCTATACCTTAGTACGCGATCGCATCGCCCTCAATCCCGTTTATGCCCAGCTTGATACCGAAAGCGCCCCCGACCCCATTGGCTACGTCCGGTTAGCGCAGTTTAGCGCCAATGCCACGGCTGAAATGCAAGACGCGATCGCCGATCTCCAAGACCGAGGGGCAAAAGCCTTTATCCTCGATCTCCGCAACAATCCCGGCGGCTTACTGCAAGCCGGAGTCGAAATCGCGAGACTTTGGCTGAACGACAGTACCATCGTCTACACCGTCAACCGTCAAGGGGTATTAGGCAGCTTTGATGCCAAACACCAAGCCCTCACCGAAGCCCCCCTCGTCGTCCTCGTTAATCAAGGTACCGCCAGCGCCAGCGAAATCCTGGCCGGCGCACTACAAGACAACGGTCGGGCGCAACTCATTGGCGATCGCACCTTTGGCAAAGGTCTGATTCAATCCCTCTTTGAACTCCCCGACGATGCCGGATTAGCCGTTACCGTCGCCAAATACGAAACCCCCGATCACCGCGACATCAACAAACAAGGCATTGCCCCCGATTACACCGTCGAACAAGACCCCATCCCCATTTCTAAAATCGGCACAGAAGTTGATTCCCAATACAAAAAAGCCATCAAAGTGTTAACTCAAAACATCATTGTCGCTCAAAATGATGCAGCTTAGTTTGGTCATTGGTCATCGGTCTTTTGTCCTTTGTTGTTGGTTATTGGTTATTGGGCGGGGAAAAGAGCGCCCCGATTGCCGATTGCCCCTTAGAAGCTGATGACTGAAGAAGCCCCCGACTGCCGATTGCCGATTGCCTCAACAAATGATGACTGATAACTGATGACACTCGCGCGAAACTTAAATTCGCTTTTTGAGGCTGTAATCTTTATACAGCATAGCTTTGAGCCTCTTTTAGAATTTACCCTGTAGGCCAAAGTTTCTGACCCCCTTTGGAGGGGCTTGCATCCCCACCCCCCCCACTGCCTACTGCCCACTGCCCACTGCCCCTTAGATGCTGATAACTGAAATTATGCAGCTTTCCCAAAAACCCCAAGCCCCCCAAATCGAGAACGACCTCGAAACCATCGCCTTTGATGTTAAAGGCATGAAATGTGCCGGATGCGTCAAATCTGTTGAGCGTCAACTGTTGCAAAATTCCGGTGTCGTCTCAGCCCGCGTCAACCTGATCACCGAAGTTGCCGTGGTGCAGTACGAAGCCGAAAAAGTAAAGCCAGAAACCCTCGCTCAAACCCTGAGCGATCGCGGCTTTCCCAGTCAACTCCGCAACCCAGAAACCGCCACCACCGCCCAAAGTCTAGAAGAAGACGACTCCGAACAAAAAGCGGCGCAAACCCAACTCGCGATCGCGACCATTTTATTGCTATTTTCGGCGCTAGGTCATTGGCAACATTGGGGCGGCCCCGCGATTCCGATTGTGAGTAATATTTGGTTTCATTGGGGATTAGCCACCCTTGCCCTCCTACTCCCCGGACGAGAAATCATCATCGATGGGGCCAGGGGATTGCGCTACGGAATGCCCAACATGAACACCCTGGTTGGCTTGGGAACCACCAGCGCCTATATTGCCAGTTGTATTGCCTTGTTGTGGCCGCAGTTAGGCTGGGAATGCTTTTTTGATGAACCCGTGATGTTACTCGGTTTTATCCTGCTTGGACGCACCCTGGAAAAACGAGCCAGACACCAAGCCACCGGAGCCTTAAAAAAGTTATTCGCCCTGCAACCCACCACCGTCCGCTTGATTGGTTCAGGCGATCGCCACGCCGAAGCAGGCATCGAAATCCCCGTCAGTCAGGCACGTTCGGGGGAATGGGCGCAAGTCCTACCCGGAGAGCGCCTTCCCATCGATGGCGAAATTGTCTCCGGGGAAACCTCTATTGATGAATCAATGTTGACCGGGGAATCAATGCCCGTTTTCAAACAAAAGGGGGATACCGTAGCCGCCGGAACCTTGAATCAAGGGGGCGCGATCGCGATTCGCATTCAACGCTCTGGTGGGAGTACCACCCTAGCCCGAGCCATTGCTTTAGTCGAAGAAGCCCAAACCCGCAAAGCCCCCGTCCAACAATTAGCCGATACCGTGGCAGGATTTTTCGCTTACGGCGTGATGGCGATCGCGACTTTGACCTTTTTATTTTGGTACTTTCTCGGCATCGAGATTTGGCCGCACGTCCTGACTCCAACCCCGATGGAGGGCATGACAACAGGTTCAACCTCCGGCATTTTATTAAGCCTAAAACTCGCGATCGCCGTGTTGGTGGTAGCTTGTCCCTGCGCCCTCGGTTTAGCCACGCCCACCGCGATTTTAGTGGGAACTAGCTTAGGGGCAGAACGAGGCATATTAATCAAAGGCGGCGATATCTTAGAACAAGTCCGCGACCTTGAGGCCATTGTTTTCGACAAAACCGGAACCCTCACCCTCGGACAAATGCAGGTCACTCGCTGTTTTGCCGCAGAGTCTTACACTGCCGACACCCTGCTGCAATACGCCGCATCTGCCGAAAGCGGCACAAATCATCCCCTGGCCAAAGCCATGCTCAACAGCTTAAAAGACCGGGAGTTGCCCTTACTCGCAGCCACAGATTTTGAGACGCAGTTGGGCTTGGGAATTAGCGCCCAAGTCAATCAAAAGCCTGTATGGGTTGGTAATCAAGCTTGGTTAGTTCAACAAGGCATTGCCCCTGAAGTCTTAGAATCGTTGACTCCAAAAATAGAAGGTCATCAAACCATAGTGTATGTGGCTGTTGAAGGGAAATTTGCCGGGGCGATCGCCCTAGAAGATCAATTACGCCCTGATGCCAAAACCACCGTGACGCAACTCCAAAAAATGGGCTTAGAAGTGATGTTACTCACCGGGGATCGCTTGTCCGTGGCTAACGCGATCGCATCTCAACTCGGCATCGAGCGCGTTTGGGCTGAAGTACGCCCCGACCGCAAAGTAGAGGTCATCCAGGATTTACAGCAACAGCAACAAGTCGGCATGATTGGCGATGGTGTTAACGATGCTCCTGCCTTAGCCCAAGCCCATATCGGCATTTCCGTTCACGATGGTACTGATATCGCCATGGAAGCGGCGGGAATTGTCTTGATGGGGGGAAATCATCGCGAACCCACCTCCCTGCTCAAAGTCGTTGAAGCGTTGCGTTTGAGCCAAGCTACCTTTAATAAAATTCGCCAAAATCTCTTTTGGGCTTTGGGGTACAACGCGATCGCGGTTCCTATCGCCGCAGGCTTATTGTTACCGCAGTTTGGCGTGGTTTTGAGTCCCGCGATCGCCGGAGCTTTTATGGCTTTTAGTTCGGTGATGGTGGTCACCAATTCCTTATTATTGCGGCGACAATTTCAACCGTCTTTGCCCCAGTCTTAAAGAGGATTGACAACTCCCCGTCCTTAAGGAGCGGGGATTCTCGCTTCATTGGGAGAGTAAGCGCTGATACCGAAGTATTAGCCCCGATCTCTTTACCCTCGACGAGCATTGTTCCGATCTGCCCGACCGTACTTAGTTGACAGTTTAGCACAAAGCCGTCCTTAAGCGCCGAGACCCCGCGCCGCCGTAAGACGAGCGACCCCGCGCCGCCGTAAGGCGCAAGGGAACGCGCGAGTAGCACCTGGTAGCTCGGCAAGACAGGACGGGGCTTTAGACCCAAAACTCTTGGTAAAATAAAGATAGCCTAAGATTAAACTCAACTCATAAGGAACTTTAACTTGAGTGAAATCAGGTTAGAATCTAAAGATTGACAGTTTCTATTTTTGATTTAAGCTTAGGTAAGTTTATTGCACACGCGATCGCCAATGGCTGCAAAATCAGCACAACCCTATCAAGAACATTTGTTAATTATCGAAGACGATAAAGGCAGAAAAGGCATTTCTTTAAAGGAAGCCTCGTACTCCATCGGTAGAGATCAAAACAGCGATATTCGTCTTTCTTCTCAATTTGTGTCTCGCCGTCACGCCACGCTTTTTCGACGACTCCGCGAAGATGGTAGTTCCTTTTATCGCATTGTCGATGGGGATGGTCAAGGTAAAACCAGTGTCAACGGATTATTGATCAACGGTCGTAAACTCGAAGGCCACGACTTGAAGCATGGCGATGAAGTCGTATTTGGCCCCCAGGTTTTTGCCATTTATCAATTGCGGGAGCGAGACGTATTTCCCACCATTCCCCCGGATGACCCCTACGACATTACCCTCATCGATCCGGCCATGATGTTCGGAGAGGATGGAGATACGCCCACCGAAGGGGTGTGAACAGTAATACAAAATCTTTTCAAACCTACGCAACCTTATTCATTTCTTGTGGAGCGAATGGTTATATGCGTAAGTATCTAAACACTTATTTTGCCAAAAACCACGGCGTAATAGTGCGCTGATAATGCAGCTATTAATGGCGGTAAGTTCTACCGTGTCAGCTTGTGGACTTGATAGTGCCGACACTACAAGGTTGAAGCAAGAAGTAAACATCCAAGGCATTTAGGTAGGTTTGAGTAAGTTTTAGAGAACGGCAGTAAAAATCTAGGATTTTCCATAATCTCACCGTCGTTGTAGTGATTCAATCTAAGTTACGCCCGAACACCACTCATCCCTGAGCGTTCGGGCGTAACTTATGAACTGGCACTTTCGAGCAACTGCCACTGACCGCTATCAACAATAGCTTGTTGAAGATCGTTAAACATCTGGCGACAGTGGTTATCGTGCTGAAGGGGCAATTCTTCATTTTTAATGACTAGATTGAGACGAACCCCCTCAGTCGTCGCCGTCGTTCGGTCAATTAAGACTTCGGCGGTGACTAACTTAGAGAAAGAAACCTGACCTGGAACTTCACGCCCCATCAAGTAATCGCCTGTATCATAAATAACCTCAAAGTTACACGCCCTCAGAACTTCGCTCAAGGACGGTAAAAGATTGTCGAGAGAAACTGCAACTGTAAATGAACAGATATAGCGAGCCATATCAATAAATCAACCCTATGGATTAGGTAGACTATCCTATAATATCGAACCAGAGTTACGGTTATGGGCATAGTTAGACCAACTACCGACTCTTGGGTTGCGCCTCACTTCGGGTTATGGCGCTTGGCTCGAACCTTACAGAAAATTGTAAGTTGAGTAAAACATTTCTGCTTTCTATCTATCTTACGAACTTTCTCATGGGCAGCAAGGACAAAATAAAAAATTTTGGATGTCAAGGAGAATATGTCTGACCAATGAACGGTAAATTGATTGTCTTTGAGGGGGGAGAAGGAGCCGGAAAAACCACTCAAATCGAAAATGTCTATCGTTGGCTCCAATCTTGCCTTCAGGTTTCCTATACGGTCAAGATAACCAGAGAACCGGGAGGAACTGCCCTCGGTCAAGAAATCCGTACCTTACTGTTAGGGAATCACACGCCGAGCGATCGCGCTGAATTATTGTTATATGCTGCCGATCGCGCCCAACACGTTACCCAAGACTTAAAACCAGCATTAACTCAAGGCTGTATTGTTTTGTGCGATCGCTACACAGATTCCACCATCGCTTATCAAGGTTACGGTCGGGGGATTGACCTGCAACTCATCGCTCAGTTGAACGAAATCGCCACCCAAGGCTTAGAAAGTGACCTGACCCTGTGGTTAGATGTTCCCGCCGAAATCGGGCTACTACGGGCGCAAAATCGCGGCAAACGCGATCGCATCGAACAAGCCGACCTTGCTTTTCATCAACGAGTGCGTCAAGGCTTTAAATTTCTCGCTCAACAGCATCCCCAACGCCTTCACCACATTGACGCTCAACCCCCTGAAAGCCAAGTCCATCAGCAGATTTGCTCGGTTTTGAAGCCCGTTCTACAACCTTATTTGAAATAGTTGTTGGTTCTTTGTCCTTTGTCCTTTGTCCTTTGTCCTTTGTTCTTTGTCCTTTGTCCTTTGTTCTTTGTCCTTTGTCCTTTGTTCTTTGTCCTTTGTTCTTTGTCCTTTGTCCTTTGTTATTGGTATCGTTCTCCAAATCCCTCAACTGGCCATTGGTAACTGGTCTTGACATAATTTCTCCCCCCTCCTTCCCATCTTGGGCGGGGAAACCCCGCCTCTACACAACCACTACCGAATCTCCCCACTCCTCCCACTTCCCCTTGGACGAGAAAACCCCGCCCCTACACGCCCACAGCCGACTCCCTCAAAAACTGATGACTGATGACACTCGCGCGAAACTTAAATTTATTTTTTGAGGCTGTAATCTTTATACAGCATAGCTTTGAGCCTCTTTTAGAATTTACCCTATAGGCCAAAGTTTCTGACCCCCTTTGGAGGGGCTTGCATCCCCACTCCCCCCTACAGCAAAGCTGCCCACAGCAAAGCTGCCCCTTAGAGACTGATTACTGTAAAAATGAGTGCCTTTGACGAACTAATCGGCCAACCTCAAGCCGTCGAACTCCTCGAACAAGCCGTCCAGCAAAATCGCATTGCTCCAGCTTACCTATTTGCGGGAGTCGCAGGCATTGGTAAGCAATTGGCGGCGCAATGTTTTAGCGCCCGGCTCTTATCG
This sequence comes from filamentous cyanobacterium ESFC-1, assembly GCA_000380225.1. Taxonomy (GTDB): domain Bacteria; phylum Cyanobacteriota; class Cyanobacteriia; order Cyanobacteriales; family Spirulinaceae; genus Jaaginema. The sequence goes on along the minus strand of KB904821.1, from coordinate 3,569,866 downwards.
GCGCATAACCCTAATCTTTCTCTAGAAAAGGTTAAAAAGCGGATTATTGCCGGAAATCACCCGGATTTTCTCAAGGTCGAGCCAACTTATCTCCATCAAGGTAAACGGTTGACTGCTGCCGAAGCTGCCGAAACGGGTTTGAAACGACGGGCAAAACCGCAAATTCGCGTTGAGCAAATTCGCGAAATTGTCACCTTTCTCAGTCGCCCCCCTTTAGAAGCCCAGCGAGCCGTTGTCATTATTGAAGAAGCCCAAGCAATGCCCGAAGCGGCGGCCAATGCCCTGTTAAAAACCTTAGAAGAACCAGGACGGGCAACGATTATCTTACTGGCTCCCAAAGCCGAAGCTTTGCTGTCTACTTTGGTTTCTCGTTGTCAGAAGCTTCCCTTTTACCCCTTGAGTCACGAACACCTACAAACGGTGTTACAGCAAAAAAGTTATTCTGAGGTGGCGCGACATTCTAAAATTTTAGCGATCGCCCAAGGCAGTCCTGGCCAGGCAATTCAAGCTTGGCAGCAGTTACAAGCCATTCCGGGGGAATTATTAGATCGCCTTGAAAAACCCGCCCCAGACCTTGCCCAACGCCTAGCCCTAGCGCAAGAAATCGATAAAACCTTGGATGTCGAAACCCAGTTGTGGTTACTTGATTATCTTCAGCATCAATATTGGCAGTGGCATGAGTTTGGTCCATCAGAACGAGTCCTCAAAATTCTAGAGCGATCGCAAAGCGCATTACGGGGTTATGCCAGTCCTCGTTTAGTATGGGAAGTCATGCTTTTAGAGTTGAACCCAACTTAATTCCCCTTAAGATGGAAATAGAGAAGATATCAGGGCGCATCACACCAAAACGATTACTTTGTATCGAAGGGTTGGCTTGTACGAGCTAACTAGGAGCAAAAAATCTATGAAAGTTGTGATTATAGACGACCAAGCAACTGCTGAGTCGTTATTGACTTCGCTCCTACGATCGCGGGGTCATCAAGTAGAAATTGTCTCAAATCCATCTCAAGCCGAGCAAAATCATCAAAATCGAGCTTACGATCTGATTTTTTTGAATTTAGTTGCGTTTGAGACGGAAAGCTTGTCATTTTATCAACGATTGCCCTCTCATTCTCAATCTTCCCCTCCTCTGTTTGTGGCTTTGGGAACTCGCGATCGCACCTCTGCCTTAGAAACCCTTTTAAACGCCGGGATTGACGATTTTTTCTTAGCCCCCTTCGATGCTCAAACCCTTTCCTGGCGGCTGACTCTCCTCGAAAAACGCGCTCCTCAGCGCCAAACCTCTATTGCTAAAACCCCTCGCGATCGCCTCTTGCGTCATTCTCCCTACACCCAAGCCGCCGCCATTAAACAGTTTCCCTACATCGCCAGCCATCATCTCCGCCAAACCTTCGTCCAAGTCAAAAAACAACTCGCGGATTTAGCCCATCCCCCCGATCCGGTTCAACTCGACTCCGAAACCAGCCAATGGCTCGATGAGATGTTCGATCGCGCCGGAGTTATGCAGCAACTTATTGGCGATTTGTTGCTTGACACTTGGCCGGGTCACGACAGTACCAACTCTCCCACGGCTCGCCAAAATTATCTGATTGTCGATCGCAATTTAACGATTCTCGAAGCCTCCAGCGATGCCGACCGCTTCGCCAATGCCCCCGAAACCGCCGTAGAAGGACAAGATGTGCGTTTGGGCTTTCCCGAACTGATTGGCGTAGAAGACACCTTAGCGGCGATTTTAGAGGGCAAACAGATCAGTTTTGAGATTAACGAAGTTGCCCGTTTAGGAGAAGGCGATCGCCCCTCCTATTTCGATTTATATGTCAGTCGTCCTCACCACACCCTCAACAACGAATCCCGCCTGATTATCCTGCTCAACGATGCCACCGAACGCTTGATTTTTCAGCGCAAACTGCTCCACAGCGTCAACGAAGCCGAAACCCTGCTCAAAAAGCTCACTATCACCAAAGATTACATTGCCAAAATTATCGCTTCGATGGCAGATGCTTTGATTGTCGCGACTCCCACCGGAATTATTAAAACTACTAATCCCGCCACAGCCTCTTTATTTGGCTACAGTACCGCCGAACTGATCGGCCAGCCGATTTCCCATCTGATTACCGATGAGAAGTTTCTGCGCTACGCCATGCAGGGTCAACCCCAAACCCAAGCAGAGGTAGATTGTCAGCGTAAAACCGGAGAGGCTATTTCAGTTTCCTTTTCTTGTGCGGCGATTGAAACTGAAGAAAATATGCGAGACTTCGTGTATATCGGTCGCGACATTACCGAACGCAAACAAGCTGAGTTCCAAATTCAACAGTTGAATACTTCATTACAGCAGCGTACTACTGCCCTAGAACTCGCCAACCAAGACCTCGAAGCCTTTTCTCGCAACGTTTCCCACGATTTGCGAACGCCTTTGTCGCACATTAACTTTTTTGTGGAGTCCCTCGAAGAAGAATATGGGGAACACTTCGATGATGTTGCGCGGGATTATGTGCTACAAATCCAAAGATCATCTCAGCGCATGGAAGCCTTGATTCGGGATTTGCTGCAACTGTCTCAGGTGCATCGCAGCGATTTAGAATTGAGCGATGTAGACTTGAGCGCGATCGCCTCGAATATCCTTACCGAATTTCAGCGCAATCAGCCCGGACGTGCCATCGAATCTAAAATTACCCACGGCGCGATCGCCCTAGGGAATGAAGGCTTACTCAAAATCGTCCTCGAAAACCTAATCGGCAATTCTTGGAAATACACCAGCAAAAAAACCCACACCACCATTGAATTTGGCTACTACGAAAACCCAGACAACGAGCGGGTTTACTTCGTGCGCGACAACGGCGCAGGCTTTGACATGAACCACGCTGAAAAACTATTCAGTGCCTTTGGCCGCTTGCACTCCAAAAGCGAGTTTGAAGGGACAGGCGTGGGTTTAGCCATTGTTCACCGCATCATCGAACGCCACCACGGTCGCATTTGGGCTGAGTCTCAAGTGAACTGTGGCACGACGTTTTATTTTACTTTGGCAATTTAGTTGTTGGTTGTTGGTTATTGGTTGTTTGTACCGTTTCCCCAAATCCCTTAATTGGTCATTGGTGACAAGTTAAGCCCAAAACCAGGATTTCGGGCAGAAAACCCCTGTATCGGGGAACAGGTCTCCTCGCCCAATCCTTTAGGGTTAGGACAATGGGATGAGCGCGATTGCGCCCAATAACGTCAATTTGGACGGGGAAACCCCGCCCCTACACACCCACTGCCGATTGCCGATTGCCCCTTAGAGGCTGATAACCGATCTCCCCCCTTTACAACTCGAAGTCATAACGAGTATGATTTAGAAGAAGGGAGACAAAACCATGTTGATTGTTAAAGATATACCCCTCGATCGCATTCGCCGTCCTCTACCGCGACAAACCGATCCCCAAAAGGTGCAAGCTTTAATGGAATCCATTGCTCAAGAAGGCTTGCGAGAACCGATTGACGTTCTCGAAGTGGACGGAGAATATTACGGCTTTTCTGGGTGTCATCGTTTTGAAGCCCACCAGCGCCTGAAAAAAGGAACAATCCCTTGTCGCGTCCGACGCGCTCCTAAATCGGTGTTACAGCGCCATTTAGCGTAAAGTCACTTAACCTTTTAATAGTAGACACAGTAATTAATCTCATGGCAACTCAAGGAGAATCAACCATGCAAGCACCTGTTAATATTGGCATTCCCGAAGGCGATCGCAAAACGATTGTCGAAGGCTTATCGAAGTTATTAGCCGATACCTACACGCTATATCTCAAAACCCACAACTTCCACTGGAACGTTACCGGGCCGATGTTTCAATCGTTGCATACTTTGTTCGAGCAACAGTATATGGAACTCGCGCTGGCGGTAGACCAGATCGCCGAACGTATCCGTACTCTAGGATATCGCGCACCGGGAAGTTATAGCGAATATGGCGAACTCAGTTCCATTGAAGAAACTCGCGGTGTCCCCGAAGCCACGGACATGATCCGCTTATTAGTCGAAGCCAACGAAGCCGTCGTGCGTACTGCTCGCGCTGCTTTCCCGGCTGCTGAGAAAGCCTCGGACGAGTCTACGGTAGACCTTTTAGCCGAACGCATGAGCATCCACGAAAAAGCCGCTTGGATGCTGCGAAGTATGTTGTAGACTACCGCAAATTTTCCTCTAGAATAACTTAGACCCGCATCGTCTGGCGGGTTTTTCCGTATTGGTCTATCGGATTATGACTGTAACAAATCGCGATCGCCTCACCACTGTTTTACAACAACGGCTGCAACAATTGGGTTTTACCAGTTTGCGGCAATTTCGCGAAACCGTTGCCGTATCAGAGTGGCAGCTAAGGCAACTACGAGACGGTAAAGTTGAGCAAATGCGCTTAGAAGTTCTGTTGAAGCTGGCTGAAGGACTGCAATGGTCGTTAACCGACTTCATCGCCGCTTTTTCGCTACAGCCTGTCTTGCCAACTGAGGATACAAGTGCGGCTTCACAACCAGAAGGCGATCGCCCCCAACAAGACCAACTGCAACAAGCCTTTGAAACAGCCAGCTTACAAACCCTAGAAACCTGGTTAATTCAATGGTCTGCTGTAGCCAACGCCATTCGTAAAAATCCCGACTTACCCGCAAGTCGTATCTTGCCGTTAATGAAGCCCATCGAACAATTATTACAAGAATGGGGAGTCGAAGCGATCGCCACCGTCGGAGAAGAAATCGACTACAATCCGCAATGGCATCAACTCCTGCAAGGGGTGGCTCAACCCGGTCAAAAAGTGCGAGTTCGTTACGCCGGTTATTTGCATCGCGGTAAATTGCTCCACCGCGCTCAAGTCAGCATCGTTTCTTGAAAAATAGCCGCGATCGCCGCAAAAAAATCAGAGGCTTAACATCTCGAAATAGCGATCCGAACTTTACCTCTGATTAGCAATCAATCAATACTTAGCTTAGGAGCGAACTAGCTAGAGCTATCTTCCCAACGCTTGTTAGTGTTGCGAGGACGCGCTTTGTTAACGCGCAATGTGCGCCCCATCCATTCGGCTCCGTCCAATTCCTCAATAGCAGAATCTTCATTGTCACTGCTTTTGAGGTCTACGAAGCCAAAACCTCTAATTCGGTCTGCGTCAGCTTCACGAGGCAAGCTAACACGAGTGACTTCTCCGTATTCGGCAAAAACTTCTTTAACGTCCTCTTCTGTTACATCATAGGACAAGTTGCCAACATAAATCGTCATTACTTCTATACTCCGGCACCAGCACAATCTCTAGTGTAATATAATACTCGCCGCTTTCTAGGGATTAATACACGCTTTAGAGCTGAGACTTTCCTTTTAGAAACCCAAGGTGGGATTGAGCCAGCGCAGAACTTCTTGTTTCAGTTTATTCAAATCGCGAGTTGATTCCTGTTTAAACCATTGCGCGATCGCATCAATTGGCGAAAATATATCTCCCGTTTGCCATTTTACTTCTTGGCTCAAAGGCGTGAGATGATTACCCGGTAAAGTGCGTACCGCCGTCAAACTGGGAAAGCGCTGTTGTAAAATCGCCTTCAAGCTCGGCGTTTGATCGATATCATCATTGGTAAACTGAATCAAGAGATTGCGGCGAATTTCGTACTCTTTGGCAATAATCGCTTGAGTTTCGTCAGGAGATGGTACAAACTCTACATTAAGCGCCGGATTGCCCTGAAACGCTGGATTGCCTTGGAGTTGTTCGAGAAACGGCACAGCCCGCATAGCCGGGTAATTATTGTACGCCATAAAAATATTACCTGCCCGTTGCACTTGAAAAGCACTGCCGATCAGCAAATGTAGCTTACAGCCCATACTGTGACCAATGCCGTAAATGGGTAAATAATCGCTACCGAGATAGTTTTGGGCTTGCAAGCGATCGCAAACCGACTCAAACTGATTGAGAACCTCGCGAGCGATCGCGCCATGATCGAAAGTATTAATAAAAGGAGTCGCGATCGCCACATAGCCCCTTTCGGCCAACCATTCGAGCAACGACCGATAACTCACTTGAGGCGCAGTTCCCACAAATGCCCCTCCCAGAAAATGAATAATACCGTAGGGTTGTCGGGGCAGCAACACCCAATTACCCGAAATTGAAATTTCTTGCCAAGTCATGGTTTGTTATTAGTCATTCGTCATTTATCCCTTGTTATTTGTTGTAACGCTTGGCATCCGCAAAAGGAAATCAAAAAAATTTCCGCAAAAATCTACCTTTAGCGAAAATCTAGACGCGCATCCATCCCATTTGAGCGTAAGCGAGTATTCCAAACTTCAGCTTCAGAACGAGAAGCAAACGGGCCTACCGCTAAATGTAAACCCAAAGGTTCAGACTGTTCTTGAATAATGTTCGGTTGTACCCCTAATGCTAATGCTTGTTGCGCCATGCGGTCTAGCTGATTAGTATCTCCCCCCGGAATCACCACAAAAAAGCGGCCTGAGTTCATCGTCCCCCGTTGAGTCGAACCGATAACGTTCGGCGGCATCTTACTAGCCTGATTATTATTGTTATTGAAAGGAGTCCCAAACCCTTGGGAATTACCGCCATACATATCAACATTAGCCGTCACGACATTCGCACGAATCCCCAGACTCGCCAGAGTTTCCGCTTGGCGTTGGGCGTTGTAGCGCTCCGTAAATGACCCCACCTGAATTTTGCCATCCCTTTGTCGCGCAAAGGCATCCGGGGCAACACTTTGGACTTGAGACAGCAAAAACGGGTCATTGCCCATCACTTCGACGCGATAAACCTGTTGGGGAAAAGCCGTAGAAGGAGGTGGCGTAAAAGCCGGAATAGAATTTGGGGTAAAATCCTCAGAAGGAATAATTGAAGGGTTCGGAGGTAGGGGAATACTGTTGTCACGGGACGGATAAGACCGCACAGAGCCGCTTCCAGGATTAGCCGGGGGGAAAACCTGAGCCGCAGCAACCGTGGCACTCAAGCCCAAAATCGCGATCGCGCCGAGAGAACTTTTTGCTAACATCATTTTCTCCAAATTTTAAATTTTTGTGAGCCAATAGGGAAACCCCCACCAAAACCGAGCATCCCCTGACGGCAAAACTTTAATCGTCAATCTATCATAAGAAATTAGAACGAAAAGCTTGTAGTTTTTTAAAGTAAAAATAATTCGCCTTTAGGCTCATGAACAAAGTCGTTGTCGGACTCTCAGGGGGCGTAGACAGTTCCGTTGCTGCGGCCACCCTACACCATCAAGGATATGAAGTAATTGGTCTTACCCTTTGGCTGATGAAGGGTAAAGGTCAATGCTGTTCGGAAGGGATGGTTGACGCGGCTAAAATCTGCGAACAACTCAATCTCCCTCATCATATTGTCGATACGCGGGAGTTGTTCCAAACTAATATCGTCGATTATCTGGTTTCAGGCTATGAAGCGGGAGTGACTCCCTTGCCTTGTTCTCAATGTAATCGGGCGGTGAAGTTTGGCCCGATGCTTCAGTATGCGCGAGAAAACTTAGGAACTGACAAGATCGCCACGGGACATTATGCGCGGATTCAGTATGATGAAGGGCGCGATCGCTACCAATTATTAAAAGCGGTAGACCCCCGCAAAGACCAGTCCTATTTCCTCTATGACCTCCCCCAAAATTTGCTCGCAGGAACAATCTTTCCGTTAGGGGAAATCACCAAAGACGAAACCCGACGCATCGCCGCCCAATACAACCTCTCAACCGCCGATAAGCCCGAAAGTCAGGATTTATGCCTAGTTGAAGCTCATGGCTCGATGCAGTCGTTTTTGGATCAATATATCAACACCAAAGAAGGCGACATCGTAGACGCGACGGGGAAAGTATTGGGTCAACACACCGGAATCCATCACTACACCATCGGCCAGCGCAAAGGCTTGGGGGTTTCTGCCCCAGACCCGTTGTATGTGATGAAACTCGACCCAGTAATGAATCGGGTGGTAGTGGGTCGTCGTGAAGAAGCCACGCAACCTTACTGCACGGTGAATCGGATGAATTGGGTATCTATCCCGGAACCCCAAGCCCCGATTCAAGCCGAAGTCCGGGTGCGTTATCGTTCCCGTCCGGTTCCCACTCAGGTAATTCCGTTAGACCATGGCCGCATCAAGCTCATTTTCGACGAACCCCAGTTTGGCATTACTCCCGGTCAAGCGGCGGTGTTGTATGACGGTGACACCGTGTTAGGAGGTGGCATTATCGAGAACTATAGCAGCAAGCAAAACAGTTAGGACGTTTTGATTTGAGGTTTGCCCTCACCCCAACCCCTCTCCCACTCCGAGAGGGGCTTGTTTTCTAACCCAAAATATCCTAGAGCGTAGGGGCGGGGTTTCCCCGTCCAATCTCAACTTTGTGGCGTGACAACGGCGATGCCCACCCAGCCGGAGTCAAGGTGCTAGACTTCGCTTGAGTTTTACGGGTTTGAGAGGGGGAGGAGGGGGAAGAAAAGAACTGTGCAACAGGTGTGCTATCTGTTACCAAGTTTTAACAATGTGAGCGTAAATGACCCCAAAAAAGCGGCTTTGAGGCTGATTCTCTGGTCAGAAAATCACACCTTGACAGGGGTAGCGATGCCCACCCTACGAAACTATTGCTCTCTTCAAAAAGATTCAAAAATCGTCTTAATCCCGAATTTAGGTTATTCTAGTTCGCTTGGGGCGGACTTTACCCACATTAGCCCCGGATTTTAATCCGTGGGCGGGGTAATGGGACTGCGATCGCGTCACTAAAGTATAAGATTGGGCAGGGAAACCCAGCCCCTACGAATGCAATCCGTTTATCTTGTCACCATTGGTCATTGGTCATTGGTCATTGGTAATTGCTACACCTGCTTGCGCGGGAAATCTTGGGGGGTGACGATTTGAGTGGCCGTTTCGGGGGGGAGGGGTCGAGCGAAGTAGTAACCTTGACCAAATTCGCAGTCTAGGGCTTGTAAGAGGGTGATGTCCTCTCGCGTTTCGACTCCTTCGGCGATCGCCTCTAAGCCGAGACTGCGAGCGAGGAGTACAATCGTTTTGACAATGTTGAGGCTTTTACGATTGCGACTCATGTTTTGAGTAAAAGAACGGTCTACTTTGAGGGTATCGAGGGGCAGAGATTGTAAATAAGCCAAAGAAGAATATCCTGTGCCAAAATCATCGATAGAAAGTTGAATTTGCCGTTCTTTGAGCGATCGCAACAAATCGGTTGAAGTGGTGGTGTTTTCCATCAACACGCTTTCGGTAATTTCGAGCTTCAAGCAAGTCCCCGAAATGCCATACTGCGCCAGCAAAGTATCGATATAGGGCAATAAATCGGGATTTTGGAGTTGTACCCCCGATAAATTAACGCTGACATACCCAGAAGCTGGGAAACAGTTTTGAGTTTGCCATTGCTGGATTTGCTCGCAAGTTTCCTCCAGGATCCAAGCACCCAAAGGAATAATTAACCCGGTGTCTTCAGCAATGGGGATAAACTGGTCGGGGGGAATGACACCTTTGAGGGGATGATACCAACGCACCAAGGCTTCAAACCCCGCGATCGCGCCATCAATTAAAGAAAAAATGGGTTGATATTCAAGGCGAAAGTCTTGATTTTCGATGGCTTCTTCGAGTTCGGATTCTAGCTGCAAGCGTTGACTCAATTTAACTTGCATTTGGGGGTCAAAAATGGCGTAGTTACAGGAATTAGCTTGAGATTTGGCGTAATACATGGCCGTATCGGCGGCCCGCAGATAATCTTGGGCCCGGCGATAGTTTAATTCGGATAAAACAATCCCTACACTACAGCTAGAACTGCCGAAGTAGCGATCGCGCCAAGTATTTTGGAGTCCAGTTTGGAGGTTTCGGGCTTTGACTTGAGCCGTGGTGATATTATCAACCCCCAAAGCCAGCACAGCTAATTCATCTTTCCAAATTCGCGCTAAAAAATCCTCTGGATCGAGATAGCGTTTGAGATGTTTGACAGTTTGGCATAAAAATTCTTCAGCCACCGCATCCCCAAAGCTGTACTCAATGGTTTTGAGGCGATTCAACTGTACAAACAACACCGCAAAGGTTTGATTAGACAAGAACGCGTCTTGAATCCGGGCTAAAATAGCATTTTGGTTGGGTAAGTCGGTTAAGGGGTCGTAATGAGCTAAATATTGCCAGTTCGCGATCGCGCTGGCCAGTTTTTCTTGTTGCTCTCGCTCTCGCTGCACCAAAGCCGCAGTTTTATGTAAAACTTGGGTTAAATCCCGAAAATCAATCGGCTTGGTCAAAAAATCAAACGCTCCTAAATTCATGGCCGCGCGAATATTGGTCATATCCCCATAAGCCGACACCACCACCGCCTTTAACGTGGGATTAATCGTGGGAAGAGCCGCCAACAAGGACAAACCATCCATATCCGGCATATTCAAATCCGTCAGCACGATATCTACTGCGGTTTGAGTTTGTAAGATTTGCAAAGCATCCCGACCATTCAGGGCAAAGATAAACTCAAATTTTCCGGCTTGAATGGGAAGGCCAAAACGTCTTTCAATCAAACGCTTCAACTCAATTTCATCATCCACCACAAGAATTTTTATAGGTGTGGCTGACATAGCAGGGCGATCTTAAACTCCGTATATTGTCCGACTTCGCTTGTGAATGTCAATTCTCCCCCATGCTGATCGACGATAATATTATGAGCCAAAGACAACCCCAACCCTGTGCCTTCACTGGGGGGTTTCGTCGTCACAAAGGGATTGAATAAAGAGTGACTCACTTTAGCATTAACACCACTGCCATTGTCTCGCAAGTAAATGTCAATCGTCCGAGGAGTCAAACGAGTTTGAATTTGTAAATGGGGTTCAAATCCAGGTACTTGTTGCTGTTTGCGGTAAAGGGCATAGCAAGCATTATCGACTAATGCAATTAAAGCCCGGTTAAAATCTGGAGTGACCAACGAAACCGATCGCACAGCCGGGTCAAAATCGGCGCTAATCTGCATAGAAAAGCCACTGTAACGAGTCCGAAAACTTTGATAGGCCAACTGAATACCGCGATCGAGGACAGCTTCTAAATCCCTCGTTTCCCAAGGGGCAGTGCCGTCGCGACGGGCCAGTTGCGTCATACTGTGAATGGTTTGTTCGGCTCGTTGACTGTGGCGATAAATCGCGGTGACATCACCCTCAAGCTCTTGGAGAACTTGATATAAATTCGCAACTGAGCCTTGGTCAAGGTCTGCTAACAATTGTGTAAGGGTTGTTTGGGCAATTTCAGCATAATTGGTCACAAAATTAAGCGGATTTCTTAATTCGTGGGCAATTCCGGCGGCTAATGTCCCTAAAGATGCTAATTTTTCTTGAGCGAGTAAACGCTTTTGAGCCGATTGCAGTCGTAAATGGACGCGAATGCGGGCGATAACATCAATCGCGTCAAAGGGTTTACTAATGTAGTCTACAGCACCCATTGACAGTCCTTTGACTTTATCGACTGTATCGGTCAAAGCCGTCATAAAAATCACGGGGATGTCTTCGGTGAGGGGATTGGCTTTAAGACGGCGACAGGTTTCAAAGCCGTCCAGCTCTGGCATCATCACATCGAGTAAAATTAATTCGGGTTGTTCTGCGGCAATTTGTTCGAGGGCTTCTGTTCCATCCGTGGCGATCGCGAGTTCAAAGCCTTCATCTTTCAATGCACTGGCTAAAACTTTGAGATTAGTCGGGTTATCATCCACAATCAGAATCAGAGGCAAGGACATGGTTGAGAAGTTGTTTGATGGGAGCAAGTTGGAAGTTTTGACACCATTGCAGCAACGGCTTTGTAAAGGCGGTGTAACTGGGGTTTTCTTGATTAAAGCTTTGGACAGTTTCTTCGAGAGCGAGAATGCGCCCTCGTTTGGCTAAGTCTAACCATTCTTGCAATTGAGTTTTCGGGGGGAGATGGCTCAAGTCAGGGGACTGGGACGATAATTCCCGAACCGCGATCGCCTCTGTCCCCTCAAATTCGCTCCAACGAAGGTGTAGATGCTGTTGGAGTTGATGCAACAATTCGTATAAGGACAAAGCTTGAGGGAAATAATAACAGTTCGAGAGGCGATCGCGACTGGATAAGGGGCAGTCTCCCCAAATCCAAACCAGGGTTTGAGGATAATGTTGTTGATAAGTCAAGAGGGCTGAGATTTCGGTGGCGATTAATGCCCCTTCGACGATCATCAAATCCGCTTGAAAAGCCAAAGCCGAGTCTAAATCATCGGCAAGACTAAGCCCTGTTTGAGTTTCCAAGCCTAACTGCTGTAACCAACTGCTGAATAATGTTTGAGATTCGCGATCGCCCGTGAGTAAGGTAATTTTGCGTTTATCTCCTTGCAAGCCCAACGCCGGGGAAACGGGGTTTTGCTCCCTCGCAGGGGGTTGCTGAGATCGAGCTAAAGTTAAATCAAAGTGAAAGACACTGCCACGGTTAGGGCGACTATCCACCCTCAAAGTGCCACCCATTAACTCTACCAACTGTTGAGTAATTTCTAAACCCAAGCCTACCCCCTGTTCGCGATCGCGCCAATCCCCGACTTGTTCAAAAGGTAAAAAGATTTTGGTTAATTGTTCGGCAGTCAACCCTTTACCCGTATCCTCAACTTGAAAGCGGATTGTTGCTTGACCCTTTTCCTCTGGAGTTAACCGCTTAACCCGTAAGGCGACTTGTCCAGTATCTGTAAATTTAATGGCATTGTCGAGTAAATTCAACAACACCTGTTGTAAGCGTTTGCGATCGAGCGTAACCGGGTTGGGTAAATCCGCATCTACGTCATAAACTAACTCGATAGGCTTATTTTGCCCTTTGAGACGAGATAAATCAAAAACATAGGCTAAAAGCTGGTGCAAATCGTGGCTTTCTGGATTTAAATCGAGCTTACAAGCGCCAATCTTTGATAACGTCAAAATATCATTGATTAACGTTAATAAATACGAGCCGCATTGATGAATGACATCCAAACCCTGGCGATCGTCGGCAGTGAGGGCAGGCGATCGCCGCAGAATTTGGGTATAGCCTAAAATGCCATTGAGGGGCGTGCGTAGCTCATGGCTCATTTTCGCCAAAAAGGTGCTTTTCGCCTGGTTAGCGCTTTCTGCGGCTTCTTTTGCTTGTTTCAGCTTGGCTTGAGACTTTCTGAGAGCATCTTCTGTTTTTTTGCGCTCGTCAATATCCGTTATAAAGCCTTCGAGAGCAATGGGGTTTCCCGCTTCGTCAAAAATGCCCTGGCCTTTTTCCCAAATCCACTTGGCTTGACCCGAAGCCGTGATAATACGATAAACCAACTGAAACTGCTTGTCTTGCTGAACGGCTCGATTGATGTGACTGCGAACCCAAGCCCGATCTTCAGGATGGGTCAAAATTTCAAAAGAAATGATTTGATTGTCCAGTAAATCTTCAGGACAATAACCGGTTAACTGTTTGCATCCTTCACTCACCACCTCCATTGTCCAATTCTTATCATAGCGATTGCGATAAGCCATTCCCGGTAAATTGCTCATCAAGGTTGAAAGCACCCGTTGATTTTCCCGCAACTGGGCTTCGGTGGTTTGGCGATCGCGAATTTCTTGTTGGAGTTGTTGGGTACGCTGTTCGATCGTCGTTTCAAGGTTATCTTGCGATTGTTGAAGCTGCCCTATCATGGCAGCAAAAGACCCGATCACCGCATCTAATTCCCGAATCGGAGAAGGAGGGAGTTGGGGGTGTATAAAACCCGCCGCGATCGCCTGACTAGCGCGACTCAAACGCCCAATCGGACGTACAATCAAGCGACTGGCTAACAAAGCCAAGCTCGCTCCCAACCCCAACGCGATCGCGCAAAATCCTAAAATCACAAAGTTATTGTTAGGCAAATAACCTTTTAAACTCCGAGAAGGCGTTGCCAACACCATTAACCAATCCAAGCCGCGATCGTCTTGAATCGGGGTAATACCGAGCAAATATGGCGAGTGATTAAAGTCAAACCATAACTGTTGCGGAACTTGAATTGCGTTCAAAGAGCCAAAAGCCGCTTCTAGTTGACGGATTTCCTCTCTGAACAACCCCGAAACAGCAGGTTGTGACTGAGCCAGCAACTGGCCCTCCCGATTTAACAAAATGGCATAACTATCGGGATCGACAGCCAACTCGGTCAAAATAGCGCTCAACTTCGCCAAACTCACATCCGCAACCAACACCCCTTGTAACTCTCCTGTGGCATCGTAAAAAGGAGTGGTTGCTGAAATGATCGGTTCTGAGTTGGTGCCGTAATTCCAATACGGCTTACTCCATATCGGCCGATCGGCCGCGATCGCCTCTTGATACCAAGGCCGCTCTCTGGGGTCATAATCAGGATTAACGTCAAGTTGTTGTTGCACCTGAGCGCGAGTATCCACCGCTTTGGCCACATTAACCCAATGAGTCGTGGCATCAGTACGCCGCACTTCTAAAGTTTGTTCTGGAGTGCGGTAAACCCCGGAGAACTCCCCCTTTTCCCCACCTCCCCCTAAAAACATCAATTCCGGGAAAACGCCGCGCATCTGCCCCAAAAAATGCCGTTGCATCGCCCCCATGTCCTCTGGATTCCATAAGTCTTGCTGCTGAAGAACACTCTGGGTCACTTGGTTAGCCCGATGGGGTAGATCGAGATAATAGTCTAATCGCTGTTCAAAGCGATCGCTTAAATCTTGGCTGAGGTACGCGATCGTCTTCGTCATCATTTGTTGATGATGATAAAGCGATAATCCCCCCGTTAGCACTACCGCGATCGCGATTCCCAAGACCAAGGGCAAAATTACAACCCCACTCAACGGAATTCTGATAAAGTTCAAAGGCCTAGTCAGTCGGTGCATTGCTCGATTCTTCACCACAGGACATAATTTTAACAAGGTCAGTTCACACCCCGAGTTCACAGGACAACGAACGCTTCAGCCACCAGAAAAATGTACCCACTTTTACAAAATTTCTTGATTTCGGGTGCTAAAAAGTGACAGGCTCGCTTTATAAATAAATAACGAATAGAAGATTTAGTTGAGGAGTTGAACCCTTGAAAAAGGTAGAAGCTATTATCCGTCCGTTTAAGCTCGATGAAGTCAAAATCGCTCTAGTCAATGCCGGAATTGTCGGCATGACGGTTTCAGAGGTACGCGGTTTTGGTCGTCAAAAAGGTCAGACCGAGCGTTATCGCGGTTCTGAATACACTGTCGAGTTTCTGCAAAAACTGAAAATAGAGATCGTCGTCGAAGACAGCCAAGTTGATATGGTGGTTGACAAAATCATTACCGCCGCTCGTACCGGCGAAATTGGCGATGGTAAGATTTTCATCAATCCCGTGGATAACATCATCAGAATCCGCACTGGCGAGAAAAATATGGAGGCGGTTTAGTTCAGTTAACAGTTGTCAGTTATCAGTTATCAGCCTAATCAGGGGCAGTGGGCAATCGGCAATCGGCAATCGGGGGGGGAGGTGGGATTTTGCCCCAGAAAGGGGTCAGAAACTTCTGGCTAGATGGCAGACTCTCGAAAGTCTAAAAGCCATACTATATTTAGGTTTTAGCCTCAAAAAGCGAATTCAACGTTTCGCGCGAGTGCGATCGGCAGAGCTGAGTTCGGGAATGTCTGTGCTTTGGCACTCCCTACCCTCAAGTGCGCCTGTCCCCGCCCCTTGTCCCGCGACAAGACAGGGCGAGGTTTTAGACCCAAAATTTATCGCTCAAGGGTTAATTGCTAATTTTCAACTGGGGCAACAATGCCGCAAACGCCCGCCCTCGATGGCTGATCTCATGTTTGAGTTGGGGGGACATTTGAGCAAACGTTTGTTGATATTCCCGGACATAGAAAATCGGATCGTAGCCAAAACCCCCTTCCCCTTGGGGGGTGGTGAGAATTTCCCCCGGACAGATTCCTTCAGTTTGATAGGCGATCGCGCCCCCCGGAGAGGCGATCGCGAGGGCGCAGACAAACTGGGCGGTGCGCTGGGCGGTGTCTCCGAGTTCGTTTAACACCCGTTGGATGCGTTCTGGGTCTGTTTTACCATAACGAGACGAATACAGCCCTGGAGCGCCATTTAAGGCATCTACGGCTAAACCGGAATCATCCGCGATCGCCCATTCCCCGGTTAACTTGGCCACTTGAGAGGCTTTCAAACCCGCATTTTCGAGAAACGTTGTCCCGGTTTCCTCGATTTCGATTTCTGGGGGTTTGAGTTCTAGCTGAAGATCGCAATCAGCGAGATAACCTTGCATTTCGGTTAGTTTGCCGGGATTGCCCGTTGCCACAATTAGCTTTTTCATTTTAACTTTGAGATTAGACTGAATTCGCCCAATTTCGCGCCCATTCTAGGGTTTCTTGGACGCGATCGCTCGTAGCCGCTTCGCAATATAAACGCAACACGGGTTCAGTCCCGCTAAAGCGAATCAACAACCAGCGATTGTCCGCCAAGCGGAATTTATAACCATCGACCGTCAAACAATCCACCACCTTTTGACCCGCCACTGCTTGAATCGGATTTTGCGTCAGAGAATCTAACAACTTCTGACGAGCTTGCATATTCGGTAACGGTAAATCGATGCGGTCGTATTCCGAATAAAAGTCGGTGCGTTTTTGCAGGGATTGATAAAGCTGACTCAAATCTTGACCCGACTCGATCGCCGCTTCGAGGACATACAACGCCGACAGCAGGGCATCCCGTTCGGGAATATGATGGCCGTAGCCAATACCCCCCGATTCTTCTCCCCCTAACAAGACATGGCTTTTCAACATCCGATCGCCAATATATTTGTAACCGATGGGGGTTTGATAAAGGCTCAACCCGTACAAATCAGCCACTTTCGGAATTAAATCCGAACCACTCACCGTTTTGACCACTTCCCCGGTTTTACCGCGACGTTGGGCGAGATGTTCGATCAAAATCGGGATTAAAAGTTGAGAACTGAGGAAATTTCCCTGACCGTCAGAAGCCGCAATGCGATCGCAATCCCCATCAAACACCAAACCAATGCGTAACTGTTCTGGGTTTTCCGTTGCCGCTTGACGAATGGTACTGAGAAACTCCCCCACATTCTTTTCTAAGGGTTCTGGTGCGCCGCCATTAAACAACGGGTCGCGATCGCCATTGAGTTCTTCAATTTCAATGCCTAAAAGCCGTTCTAAGCCCGTTGCGGCGGCTCCGTGCATCGCATCCGCAAAAACTCTGGCTTTCCCCGACGCGATCGCCCCGCGAATCTTCGTCACATCCACCAGGGCTTGCAACCCCTGACAATAAGACTCCCAAGGATCGAATAACTCCAATGTACCGGGTGTAGTCGGTGCGACTTGACCTTGGGGAATCAGCGCTTCAATTTGTTGGGTAATTTCCGGCGCTACCGACCCCCCAAACGCCCCTTTGACCTTCAACCCCAGATATCTCGCCGGGTTGTGACTAGCAGTTAACACAATCGCCCCCACCGCATTGTGCGCCTTGGCCGCCCAACTAAATGCCGGAGTCGGGGCATAACTTTGGGACAACAACACATCAAAACCCACAGCCTGAATTGCCTCTGCGGCCACTTGGGCAAAATCCTCGGCCATAAAGCGGCGGTCGTACCCGACAATCACCCGCGATTTTGTCCCGGCTTGACCGTAATTAGTTTCTAATACCTTGGCGGCCCAAGGAGCTAGTAAAACCACTCGCTCAAAGGTAAAATCCGCACCAATCACACCCCGCCATCCATCCGTACCAAACTTAATTGGAGCCACGGCAAATCCCATCACACACCATCCTTAATCTTCGCGATCGCACATAGAATCTTAGGCCAAATTAGCACAATCCCTGGGATAGTTTAGCCCTCGTTGCTTTCTTCCCTTTGCCAGCGTTCGAGCAAGGCTTTTAAGCGCATCCGTTCGATATAGGGCCAACCTCCAGTTTCTTCGATATCCCGCAACAGATTGTAAAGTTCGTGGCGGGTATTCGGCAAAGAGTCTTGGAAAATTTCGGCTCGAATGGCACGATGCAAGCTTTCGAGGGCGCGGAGTAAAACCAATAGGGCAATACTATCGTCTCGATGATGTTCGGCTAAGGACAACACAGAGCGATGAATCTCTTGCATTTTTTCCCGTAGCTGGTCGAGATCGGCCCCTTGATGTTCTGTCATAACGTTTTGGCGTAAATTAATTTTTAATTGTCCTTTGTCATTAATCATTTGTCATGGGTCGTTAGTTCTTTGTCCTTTGTCCTTTGACGATAAGGCGACAACTACTCCCTAGTCTGTAAGATACTAATAACTCATGGCAAAAATTCCCTATAACGCCCATGCTGTCTGGACTTTAGCAAGTTGAAGGCGATTTTTACGACTCAGTTCTGAAGAAGAAGCACGATAGATTGGCGACGCGCCCGTGTACAATGCTCTATGAAAGCTTGACCGATTCCCACTGAACAGTCAATTGATTGCTGCGATCGGATCGGCATTTTTTCAAACCCAGTGATTGACACAAAAACCGTGAGGCTGTTGCGACCCAAACGAGAGCATGGGAAGCTGTGGCAGGGGTTGAAAGGAGATTTGCCCGGATACTCGAAAACGCGATCGCAGCCTTTTCGGTGTGGAGTCAGTGACTGTCTGAAACACTTTTTTAAAGATGAGATTGACAAACAAGAGGTTGACCATGAGGTATCGTGCTGTACTCGTTGCCTTTCTCGCCCTATGCTTAAGTTTTTTAACAGCTTGTAGTGATGGGACGGCGAATGCAACCAGTCCAGAAGGACTGACTTACGAACAAGTTGTAAACACAGGCTTGGCAAATATCTGCCCCCAGTTGTCTGAAACGACACGGGGTTCAATTCCGGTAAAAGCGGGTGAAAAATACCTGCTGACGGACTTGTGTATTGAACCCAAGGAATATTTTGTCAAAGAAGAAGCCCTCAACAAGCGTAGAGAAGCAGAATTTGTAAAAGGTCGTGTTCTGACTCGTTCAACAACGACCCTTGACCAAATTCGCGGCACAATTGAGGTCGGAGAAGATGGTAGGCTGACGTTTACCGAAGAAGATGGTATCGATTTCCAACCCATTACCGTTCAAATTCCGGGGGGAGAGCAGTTTCCTTTCTTGTTCACCGTTAAAAACTTAGTTGCTGCGACAGAAACGAGTGCAGAGTCAATTAATGCGTCGGTGGACTTTGAAGGAACGTTTAAAGTGCCTTCTTATCGCGGTGCGGTTTTCCTCGATCCCAAAGGTCGGGGCGTAGCCAGTGGTTATGATAATGCAGTAGCTCTGCCTTCTCAAGCCGATCGCGAAGAATTTTTACGGGCTAACACCAAGCGTACTTTGTCCGGGGAAGGTGAAATTTCTTTACAAGTCACTAAAGTTGATAGTGCAACCGGAGAAATTGCCGGGGTGTTTGAGAGTATCCAGCCATCTGATACAGATTTAGGGGCGGATGAACCGGAAGATATTAAAATTCGCGGTATTTTCTACGGTATTATTGAACCTGAAGCGCTATAAGTCGTTTTTTGCTTAAAAATCAATAACTGAGTTGAGGGGCGATCTTTGCCCCTTTTTTTAGTAAAATAGGCGATCGCGACGGCATTTATGCTTTCTAAGTTCCGGTGTTACGGAAATCTCGGATGTTCTGTGACTCGGATCGCAGTAAGATGAAAAAGCAATCGCTAGGATCGTAACTGTCAAGCTGACCGCTTCCCATCAGGTTAATATCACCATGTCTAAAACGTTTACGCCTGAACTCAAACAAAAAAACCTGGTTTTACTCCAGCAATACCAACAAACCCAAGAAGCAACCCTGCGAAATCAATTGGTACAGCTTAATATTGGCTTGGTTCGCACTGAAGCCCATCATTGGGTGAATCAATGCCATGAAAGTTACGATGACTTGTTACAAGTGGGATGTTTGGGATTGATTCGGGCGATTGAACGGTTTGATTTAAGCAAGGGCTATGCGTTTAGTTCTTTTGCTCTGCCGTATATTCGGGGTGAAATTCAACATTATTTACGGGATAAAAGCGTACCCGTCCGCATTCCTCGCCGTTGGTTAGAATTACGCCAACAATCGGTGCGAGTCGTCCGGGAGTTGCGATCGCAACTGCATCGACAACCGACTCCCCAAGAAGTGGCCGACGCTTTGAATGTTTCCCTCGCGCAATGGCAAGAAGTCCAACTGGCTTACCAAAACCGCGAACCCCTGAGCCTCGATCTCCCGGTAGGGGATGAAGAAAATAACAATGTTAGCTTGGGGGAATTAGTACCCGATGGCAATTATCGCAGCTTTCAGTTAGCCCAAGAAGACCGCATTCGCTTACAACAAGCGTTGGTACAACTCGAAGAACGCACCCGCGATGTTTTAGAGTTTGTCTTTTTACACGATTTGACCCAGAAAGAAGTGGCCGAACGTCTCGACATTAGCGTGATTACCGTGTCTCGGCGGATGAAAAAAGGGATTAGCTCTCTCAAAAATTTAATGCTCAAAGAATTATAAAAGCCTAAATTTAAGCCCATCAAAGAAAAAGTGAGCGACAATGGCTCACTTTTTGCAATTTTGTGAGATTTTTAACGACTAACGCCGAATCCTGTCGGTTGTCCGGCTTGAAATTCGCCGCGATAGGTTCTGCCGTCGGGAAAATTCATAATCCCCTGACCGTGAGGTAAACCCCGTCGAAATTCCCCTTGATAACGGCGGCCATTGGCAAAGGTACAAGTTCCCCGACCACTCAAAGAAGCATCGTTAAAGGAACCTTGACAGCGATCGCCATTGGCAAAAGTAATCGTACCATTACCATTAGGCTGACCGTCGAAAAAGTTGCCCCGGAAGGTATCGCAAACTATGTTTCCCCCTCGTTCTTGACACCGGGAATAGGTAAACACCCCTTGACCTTGGGGAACGCCATTAACAAAGGGGCCTTGATAATTATCACAGCGCAAACGCTCCCCACTGTACATTTCACAGCGAGCATAACGTAGGGTTCCTAAGCCCTGAAAACGCCCATTTTGAAACTGGCCTTCGTAACGATTGCGATAGCCCGGTGTGGCTTGTTCGTTACCTTCAGGCGGAGAAAAGAGATAAACGCCGCGGCCATGGGGTAAACCATTGCGAAACTCTCCTTCATAACGGTCATCATTGTGATAAATCAATTTGCCTTGACCTTCAAAGACATCATTACGAAATTGACCTTCGTAGCGGTCGCGAAACTCGGTTTGGTTGTCTCCTTCCCCCGTTTCGATAAAAGTATAAACCCCGTAGCCTTGGCGCAGACCGTTGACAATTTGCCCCCGATAGTAGCCAATAACCTCACCATCACTGGCAATATCGCGACAAATTCCCGAACCACTCCGATCCCGTTCGTGTAAGTTATTTTGGCAAATGGTAGAGACGTTCGGTTCTTCTTGGGCTTGGACGGATGACCCAAGGGGAAACGCTGCGATCGCCCATCCACTCAACGCACCGAGCGCAACGAGTCCCCAGGTCTTCGATCGATGTAGCATAGCTTGGCTTCTCCCAATGTCCGACCTCAGTATTTTGGCTGAATCGGATTGAATTGAATTTCATCTTTATACATTTTATACAGGGAAGAAAGAGATAATGCGTTTTGAGCTTGGCGGCTCGAATCCACTCAGCCTGAACGATTGACTTGAAGAGCGATCGCGCGATCGCGAACGAGAATATGGCACAATAACGAATAGCACGACCCATCAATCGTCTGTCCGTCTCTTAAACGGTTTGGGAATGATGCTCAAAACATCCTAGAGATTCGGTCAGAACCTTGCTAAGATATTGCATATTTTATAAAGCCTTGGAGCCTTCAGCCATGCGTAAACTTTCCTTCATCGCTATCTTGGGAGCAACCGCAGTATTGACAGGCGGCTGTGATGCTTTGTCCTTCTTACCGGGAGTTGGAGGAGGAGACGACACGGCAGTAATCGAACCGACCCCTGTCCCCCAAGCCGACCAATCCCCCACCCCTCAAGAGCAACCCGAAAATTTTGAAGAACCCACCGAAGAAGGGGCTACGGTTCCGGCGGCTCCATCAGCAGGCTTGATTCCCGCGACCAATCAAGAGGAACGTTTACAAGCGATCGCGCAAAGTCGCCCCGATCCTTTTTTGGCGATTCCTACGACACCGATCAGCGCCGAGCCGCCTGAGTTGGATGCCAATGGCCAAGTTACGCCCGGCGGCGGGGGGGCAGGCGGTACAGGCGGTACAGGCGGTACAGGAGGGAATGCCCAAGGGGGTACAGGTAACGGTGAACCGCAAGCACCCGGCCAAGCGATTCAAGCTGTCCCACCCCTGCCCAATATTCCCCAACCCCCTCGGATTGTGGATAGTGCCCCGGTTCCTCGTCCCGGTCAAACGGATGCCGATGGCAACCCCATTGCCACAGGGCCAGATTTTCTGCCGGATTTACCGCCGCTCCCCCAACCCACTCTTGCTGAAGGGGTGAATGTGACGGGGGTGATTCAGGTGAATGGGCTTCCCCATGCGATTGTAGAAGCGCCGGGTCAACAATCTCGCTATGTGCGCGAAGGCGATTTCTTGGCGAATGGCCGAGTATTAGTAAAGCGAATTGAAGTGAATCGCGGTCGGACTCCGGTGGTGGTCTTAGAACAAGCGGGAATTGAAGTGGCTAAACGAGTCGGTGAAGGCGGTACGACTGAAGGGATGGAAGGGTCAGAATCGGCTTCTACCTTTAATCGCGATCGCGCCCCCAGTTAGAAGATCAAGAAAACCAAGGAGTAGATACCAACGTGACCGAAACAGAGATGCGATCGCAACCGCAGCGATTAAGCTGTCCGGGGTTACCGTTGGCCGTGTATCGAGAAGTGGCGGCCCATTTAAGACAAGTTGAAGGGGTAACTGTAGAGTTCATTGCCCAAACTGCCACCGAGTTTGATTATTTTCACAGTCAGATTGAGGGGTTTTGGTTGTCTTATCCCCAAGCTCTGCAAGCTCAAGTCGAAGCAATTTTACAATATTATGCTCAACGTCACGGCGCTTGGCAACGAGGGGGTTAAGCACTCAGGGGCTTGAGCAGTTGCTCGATCCAAGCTTCGATGCGTTTTTGGTAACGACGACTGGCTAAGGTAGCCGGAAGATGGGCGATCGCGGCTTGATAATCGGAGATCGCACAGTTCCAATCCCCCCGCAGGTGATAGGTTCGACCCCGTTCGCCGTAAATGCGGCCTTGCAGTCTGGCACTAAATAATAGGGCCAAGTCGAAGTTTTCGAGGGCAAGGTCGTATAATCCCATTTGGCGATAGGTAATGCCTTGATTGATCCAGGCGCGAATATTGCCGGGATTGAAATCTAAGGCGGTTTGATAATCGGCGATCGCGGCGGCTAAGTTACCTAAAGCGGCATAACAGTTGGCGCGATTGTTGTAGGCGCTGTCTAAACGCTCATTGAGGGCGATCGCGACCTTATAATCGGCTAACGCTGCTTCGTATTCTTGATTTTGGTAATGAATTAAACCGCGATTGTTATAATCAACAGCCTGTTGGGGGTTGTTGGTAATTAATTGGGTGATCGTCGCGATCGCGGCTTGGTATTCGCCACGATTGGATTGCTCTAACGCTAAAGCTCGGAGTTGTTGGGGGCGATCGCTGTTGCTATAGTCCAGATTACTATTATTTTGCTTAAAATTAGTTGTTTTCATCGTTTTTTCCACCACACTGTATGATTTCACCCTACTGCTTTTTATGAAGGCTTGGGTTAGGGGTTTGTGTCACTCCTTTTTTTGTCCCGGCTTCTCAACCTCGCTCCCTCTGCCTTGATGTGAATCTCTGATTAAGAGATACAAAAGAAACCAGGACAATTTCGCAAATGTCCGCCACAATTCGTTACCAAAATATTGAGAACTATGACAGGATACGACAGCGCCGGGCTGAACCTCAGCACAACTTGATACAATTCAACACAATCGAGGTTTGAAAACAAGCCTGACCCAATTGACCTCATGTGTGTTTATGACGACGGCAAATTTATTCCCCAATGCTACCGATATCAACAGTAATGATTACTGTGTCTTCGGTTTAGCCACTTGCTTTATCCGCGAAGATGGAGAAGTCCAAGAAGTCCAGACCATTGAACCCATCCCCTCCTCAGCATTAGAAGCCTTACTCAAGGGGATTCCCACTTCTTATCAACAAGCTTGGGGTCAGCCTTTAGCTGCTTTCTTTAAAGCCGAGACGGTTAAAATTCCGTCAGAGTTTCCGGCGGACGCGAAGTTATGCGAAAATTTCACCGAACGGTCAGTGGCCGCGGCTCGCACTTATAAACGCCGCCCAGAGGCGCAAAATCACATTCCTCTAGGAACGGTTAAAAAAGACTTTAACTATTCAGTAGAACGCAAACGCCTGTTAAATGCTGAAAATTTGGTTCGCACTGAAGATAATGTGAAACAACACACCTATACCCATCAAGTTTTATAGGTTGGTTGTTGGTTGTTGGTTATTGGTAAGATTACCCCAAATCCGTTAATTGCTGGCTTTCGTGCCACACAACAAACCAAAGCGGACTAACCCGGTGTCGTAGCCGCGACTCATTAAATTTAACGAGAGGGCGGCTGCGATCGTTTTCCAACCCGATCGCAATAAACCCAGAATCGCTTCAGGATTGAGGGCAGAATCGATCACAATATTCCAAAACGGCGCAACAGCTTCCGACCAATCGGCACTGCGTAAGTTTTTGATGCCGCAATCTCGCGCGATCGCCTCATATTCGGGCAAAGAGAGTACATAAGGTAAACAATACACCTGATAAATTTCTTCGAGGTGGCGTTTTTCAGCGCGAGTGAGTTCCCCAGCAACCGAGTCGGTGGGACGATGACACCAAGTGGCAATAATCAGTTTACCGCCGGGCTTGAGAACGCGATAGCACTCCCTGATAAACTTCTCTTTGTCAGGCATGTGTTCGCCGCTTTCGAGAGACCACACCAAGTCAAAGGAATCATCGGCAAAGGGCATTTCTAGGGCGTTGGCCACTTCAAACTGCACCCTAGCGTCTAGATTCATCATCTCGGCCCGTTCTCGCGCTCTAGTGGCTTGTACGGGGCTGAGGGTGATGCCTGTGGCCTGGGCGTTATATTTTTCGGCCAGGTGTAGGGTACTGCCCCCAATGCCACAACCGACATCGAGAATGTTTTGGGGCGGCTCAACTTCGGCCCAAGCCAGGAGTTCTTCGATCAGGGCGATTTGGGCTTGTCGTCGCTCCCGTTGGTAAGTGCCGTTGGGGCCATAGTAACCGTGGTGCATGTGTTCGCCCCAAACTTGCTCCCACAGCAAGCTCGATGCGTCGTAAAACTGTTGTATTTGCTCGTAGAGGGTTGTTGCTGTCATAAACTATTTCACTCGTCTGAGGGGCGGTCTGGGGGTGTTACGGGGTGCTGAAGTCGGCTGAGGAGGGCGATCGCCCAAGGAGACAACAGGCGCTTCGTTACTTTCGCGGGCGGCCCGGACTAATAACCCGGCCAGGACTAAACTCGCGATCGCGGAACTGCCCCCATAGCTAAACAAGGGTAACGGTAAACCCGTGGTGGGTAACGCCCCGGTTGCGACTCCAATATTAATCAAAGATTGTCCGACCAATAACACCATTGCCCCTATTGCGACTAATTTTTTCACCGGATCGACGGATTTAAGGGCAACCACTAAGGCGATCGTGGCATAAACCGCGAGTAGGGTCAGTAGGGCAACACTCCCGGCAAAACCAAATTCTTCGGCAAAGACGGAAAAAATAAAGTCTGTGTATTGAATGGGCAGGTAAAACAGTTTTTGTTGCGACAAGCCAAAACCGGCTCCCCAGGTTTCCCCTGACCCTACAGCCAGTAAACTTTGAATCAACTGATAGCCGTCTCCCATGGGGTCTGCCCAAGGATTGAGAAAGGACGTGACCCGCCGTTGTTGGTACTCGCGCAGACTAATACTGAGCGTGGCTAAGAGCAAACCCCCCATGGCACTACCACCGAGATACAGTAACGGCAATCCGGCGGCTAAGGCAATCAGCCAGAGGGTTAAGCCACATAAGGCGGCGGTGCTGAGGTTGGGTTGTAGTAAGATACAGCCCAATAACATCGCAAACAAACCTAGCCACAATAGGCGATCGCGATTTCGCAGTTGCGACCACCGACCAAACACCACTGCACTTTGCAATACCAAAAACGGCTTGATCAATTCTGACGGCTGGAGGGGAAAGGAGCCAATTGCCACCCAACGCGTTGCACCATTGACCGTCATCCCCCAACCGGGAATTAAGGTCATGACGATTAACCCCAAGCAAATCAGCATGAAAATTTTGGCCATTTTTAACGCGGAGCGCAACGGCACGCGAGCGCAAAAGTTAAAGCCGAGTAAACCCAGGTAAATCCAAATCAGTTGCCGCTTGAAGTAATACAAGCCGTCTCCATATTCGGCATCCGCTACGGGATAAGAGGCTGAAAACAAGACGACTAACCCCACCAACAGCCACACTAAGGTTAGCCAGCGCAACAAGCGAGCAGTCAGAGACCAATTTCTCACCTCTGGATCGAAAAAGGGAAAGAGATAAGGCAGAAGAAGCGAGGCTTTGGGGATGTTTATCGCCACATCCGCAGCCGGGGAAAAGAGGCGCGATCGCATAACTGATTAATGGCAGCACAGGCCAAATTTTAACGGCGATCGCCCGAATCCACAACTCGCGATCGCCAAATCTTTCGGAATATTTGGCGGGGTCAAAATTAACAAAAAGAGGTCGGTAACGGCCTCTTTGTTGCTCAATCATTCGGTTAATCTAAACTTACATTAGCCCGGCATTCGCACCCGGCTTGCCTGTTGCCAATTCAACTTTGACAATCGTGCCGCCCATTTTCATGATTCGTTGTTGCTCGCGGAACCAGTTATCGTAGGGAACAAGCTTTGTAAAATAAGTATTTTGTAATTCCCGTTGCGTTCTAATCCGAGTTTGGCTCGGTACGCAAGCGGTCACTCTAAACATACGCATATTTTCGGTTTCTCCTAACTAGAGTTGAGTTAATCGCAAAAATTTTGCAAGATAAAATTCTCTGAAAATCTCAAACAAAGCGTTATTTTGTAGCGATTTTGCTTGAAACTCCCCAAAATTTAAAGAACCTTAAATGTCAGTCAGTCTCACCGTCAAAACACAGACGGGCAAGGAAGGTCGAGAAGTATGCGAGTCAATACTAGCCGTCGAAACTTACCTTGAGCCAGCGAGATAAGCCTATAACCTCTAGCACTCACTTGCTGACTTCTCGAACCTTGACCCGATCGCACAGTCAATTCAAAAATTGAAACTGTTATCGGTTTAGCTTAAGCCAGAGCAGATGTAGTCGAAGTAAACGCCCATTTCTTTACCCGCATCGGGGCCAACTAAACTCGCGGTAACTTCTTTCATCGCTTGGATCGCTTGAACGGTGGCGTTGATGGGTACACCCAAGGAGTTATAGGTTTCTTTCAAACCGTTGAGAACGCGCTCGTCGAGAATGGAAGGATCGCCAGCCAACATCGCGTAGGTCGAATAACGCAAGTAGTAATCCAAGTCGCGGATGCAAGCAGCATAACGACGAGTGGTGTACATATTGCCACCCGGACGGGTGATGTCAGAATACAGCAGAGATTTAGCTACTGCTTCTTTGACGATTCCCGCAGCGTTAGCGCTGATTACACTAGCGGCACGAACGCGCAGTTGACCGCTAGAGAAGTAGTTTTTCAGTTTGTCCATTGCTGAACCATCAAGGTATTTGCCTTGTACGTCAGCAGAGTTGATTACAGCAGTAATTGCGTCTTGCATGATTAGTGTTTCCTTATCTCACCTAGTCACAGAATCAAAGAAGAATGGAGTTTCAGCGCTTGAATTGGATATTCCAAAAGGCAACTCAAAGCTCCGGGGGGTCGGGACAATTATTGCATTGCACCGACAACGTAGTCGAAGTAAGCACCCGCTTCAGCAGAGTCATCAGCAGACATCATGCTGCAAACGATATCTTTCATTTCGCGAATACTTTGAGCCACGGCTTCAACCGGAGTTCCCAAAGATTTGTACATTTCGCGCACACCCACCAAACCGATTTCTTCGATGGGGGTTACATCACCGGCGACAATACCGTAGGTGATCAAACGCAAGTAGTAATCCATATCGCGCAGGCAGGTTGCGGTCATTTCTTCACCGTAAGCGTTACCGCCCGGAGAAACAACATCAGGGCGCTTTTGAAATAATTGGTCGCCAGCTTGCTTGATGATGCGTTCGCGGGATTCGCTGATGGTTTGAGCGATTCGCAGACGGACTTCACCACTGGTGACAAAATCTTTGATCTTATTCAGTTCGCCAGGGCTGAGATAGCGAGCCTCGGCATCGGCATTCACGATTGATTTCGTGACAATACTCATGGATTCCTCCAACAAAAAAAATTAGACCAGATGGGATTTAACTGGCATTTATTAAGGGCTGCTCAAAAATAATGCCTTGATTTTAAGGTTCATTATCTCTACGGGGCGATCGCGTTGTGCCTCAAAAATCGAACACGCCGCTTTACTGCACCCCCAGAGTTTTTGAGTGAACTTTAGCAACCTTCCGCAATTATTTTGCGGCATTTCGCTACCGTTCTTGCGGCGGCCTTCATACTTTTTAACATTTCTTTTCATTTTGGGGGCGATCGCCCTTTTCCCGAAGCCAGCATAAAAACTCCCCCAACGATTTGAGGGAGTATTCATTAATCGAGCCAGCCTTGGCCGCAAAAGCCAAAACGAGCTACACCCTTAGCCCAACTTCACCGGTTCAAAACTCGGCACCACCAACTCCTTGTCTTGTTTGGTGAGCTTATTGTACAGCCGCTCGGTGTTGGGGAAATTCGCCGCCGGTAAGGTGGGGAAGCGACGATAAGGAACCGTATCTTCACCAAAGACCTGGAGATATTCCATCCCGTTCACCATCGCGCCAATAAACGCCCGAATCCCTTCGGTAGCCAAAATTTGGTTGTAGGTTTGGATTTCCTTCTGATTCAACGGCGCACGACCCAAGAAGTGCTTCGTACCCAACTCAATCACCTTGGTATTGGGATAAGGCGTATAGAACTGCTTGATATACAATTCCGAACTCCCCAAGCCCTCAATAAACTCCTTGACGTTAATCTCGCCATTACCGAGCTTACTTTCTAACGAGGTGAACTGAGCTTGCACCACATAGGGCGCTAAATCCCGTTCAAACACCTGACGATAAGCCGCCGCGATCGCATTTTTGAGCGCCACCTTATCATTGAGGTCAATCAACTTAAACACCTTCGTTTGCTGGCGTTTCGTAGACACCCCTTGCTTGATGCGGAACTGAATTTCCGGCTCAGTCCGAGTGGTACTCACCGAACCCAACTCCACAAAGCGCGGTGTTTCATCCGGAACCACCTTCGGAGCCGTATCCTCTCGCAACGCTCCCGGACGAGCCGAACGCAACTGCAAGCCCCCTGGAGTCAAATACCGCTCATAAGGAACCGTATCCTCCCCAAAGGCTTCGTTGTACTCAGGACTATCGATCAAGGCATCAACCAAGGCATAAAAACCCTTCTTAGAGCAAAGATCGAAATAGCGATTCATCTCCTGACGGCCATAAGTCGGACGACCCAACAAACGACGGTGGATGTACTCAATCGCCTTCGTCACATAGAACGGAGTCCAATACAAGCCCCGGAAAATATCCGACTTCGCCAGC
Source organism: filamentous cyanobacterium ESFC-1 (assembly GCA_000380225.1). Lineage (GTDB taxonomy): Bacteria > Cyanobacteriota > Cyanobacteriia > Cyanobacteriales > Spirulinaceae > Jaaginema. The sequence continues at coordinate 3,540,252 of KB904821.1, read as the reverse complement.
ATCTTAATAAACTCGCGCACCGGGATGTCGCCGTTTTCGAGCTTGATTTCTGCCACCTTCTGGCGTTGACCGTCGTACACATCCCGGCCAAACACCTGACGATAACAAGCCCGAATCAACGCTTGGGTAGACGCTTCGCTGTACTTGACACTCGCGCCATTGCCTACACCCGGTAACTGGTCGAGCTTAAACACCTTCGGCCCCAAAGACCCCGGATTCAAACCGCGAGCTTGAGGATTGCTGTTTTGGTTATAAATCCCCGGCCCCCGATTAATTAAAATCCGCTTGGTATCCTTACTAAACGGTGCAGGGCTGCTGCTGGGGTCGCGGGTTTCTTTCGGGAAAATCGCCCCGAATTGAATTTCGAGGGGGTCATTACCCGAACCGTAAACGTGCTGATCCGGTAACGGACGATTGTACTTCGCAAAAGTAGTTACAAACTGTGGCACTTTGCGGAAAGGCGCACTGTAATTAAACAGGTCTTGCTGCATACCCCAGTTGCGACATTCTTGGGCTTCTTGACCCAAACCCCGCAAATAAGGCACGGTTTCTTCTCCGAAGTAATCAGCATACTCCTGAGAATCTACCAGCGCATCAATCAACGCCGCTAAACCGCCTTCAGAGACGATCGCGAAGTAGTTTTGTACTTCCTCTCGCGAACTGGGCCCGCGTCCTAAAATATGGCGAAACGCCAACTCTAGGGCGCGACTGTTGATAAACGGCTCAAAGAACTGCTTGCGATACAACGGCGATTTAGCCAAACGGCGTACAAATTCCTTCATGGAAAGGTCGCCATTTTTGACTTGCGATTCGAGATAAGAAATCGACTGACTGTAAGCCTTCGTAATATCCCGCTCAAAAATTTGGCGATAAGCCGCTTTGATAACTGTTTGCTTTTCGAGAGTAGACAGTCCTGGCTTCATCGCGAACTTTTGCCGACGCGCCGAGGCATTATAGTAACTTTGGGGTAACTGTAAGCCTTGCAGATCGGACGAAGATCGCTGACGCAACTTATCTGAAGGAATGGGGGCTTCAAATTCTTTGATCAAAACATCAAAGTATTCTGCCACCAGGGTTGCTGCTTCTTTGTCGTCTTTGCAGTAATTGACCGAGGCGTTTCGCATTTCTTGCAAAGCCACCAAGGTTGCCGCACTCGAACAAGCATTTTCAATGATTTCCCGCAAGCCGCGCACATTGACAATCAGGATGTTGGGGTCCCCTGCGACAATCGCATAAGTCAGGTAACGCAACATCCAAGACAAATCCCGCAAGGACTTTTGCATATTGCTCGGGCCGTAGCGCGAGACGTTGATCGGTCGAAAACCGGGCGGAACTTTAACCGGGCCCCCCGCCCCTGAAGAAGTAAAAATCGAACGTAGGTTTTCAAAAAAGCCAGAGCTTTTGTTTTCAACAAAAGTTAACGTTCCTAATGTCGTCCCTTCAGCGCTTTCTGATTCTGCACCCGCCATGGCCATTTCAGGCTCTTCTTCGACGGGGGGCTTTTCTAGGTACGCCAAAGGCGACCCACCCACAAAAATACGGTTGGCCGCTCTAGATACGATTAAATCGGAGTTGCGGGTAATGACTTGAGCAATTTCAAGACGCTTTTGACCCGAACTGAAGTATGAGTCCAGTTGGCCTAACTCCCGTTGGTCGAGAAAGCGGTCTTGCTGTTCGGCTTGGGATATGGTCGAAACAGCGACCGTTTGATACAGTTGGGGACGCGCTACCGAGCTTCCACCACTTGCCTTAACACTCATCTTTTTTCAACTATCTCCCATCTACAACTTTTGTATGTATGTGTTGCTCTAAAGCTTGGGGCATTTCAGTTGGGTTGGTCAGCTTAGTAGCGCGGATTGGCCGAACTAAGGAGTGGCGATCGCGCACCAGAACCAATCCTGACGTTTTTTGAACGAATGACTAAATTTTGACCCATGTATGATACCGAAATACCCTTAATGCTTTACTAAAAACGAATCTTTTAAGACCCAAGGGGTCAGCTTTTAGGGTAAAACGTTTCCGGCTTTCTTAGCGTTTTTATTAAGAAGTGTGTCGAAATTTTCGGGCAGTGGGCGTGTAGGGGCAATCGGCATTCGGCAATGGGCAATCGGGAGGAGTGGGAGGAGGGGGAGGAGTGGGAGGAGTGGGAGGAGTGGGAGGAGGGGGAGGAGTGGGAGGAGGGGGAGGAGGGGGAAGAGGGATTTTGGCGACAACCAACAACCAATAACCAATAACCAAATAACAAAGGACAAAGGACAAAGGACAAAGGACAAAGGACAAAGGACTAATGACCAACCTAGTTTAAAATCGGCTAAACTCTAAAATTGCTGTTTCGATCCTGGCCATGTCCGATTCTCAAGCGATTAGTGCGGCTGTTGCTAAACTTTACAATACTTTCCCCTTTCCGCCTGACCCCCTCAGCGACCAACTGCCACCGGGCTATAACTGGCGCTGGCACTGGCAAGCGGCTTATGCTTTTTGTACGGGACGTAAGCCCGAAACCTCCCTAATTCGCATTCTGGATGCGGGGTGTGGGACGGGTTCGGGAACGGATTATTTGATTCACCTCAACCCCGAAGCCGAAGTTGTCGCCATTGACTTGAGCGAGAAGGCGCTGGCGGTGGCCAAAGAGCGTTGCGAGCGTTCGGGGAGTTGGGCGAATCACGAACCGCCTGTGACCTTTGAGGCGATGCCGTTGCAACAAGCTTCTGAGTTGCCGGGGGAGTTTGATTTGATCAACTGTGTGGGGGTGTTGCACCATTTACCCGACCCGATCGCGGGGATAAAAGCTATTGCGTCTAAACTGGCTCCTGGGGGACTGCTGCATATTTTTGTGTATGCGGAATTAGGCCGCTGGGAAATTCGCTTGATGCAAGAGGCGATCGCGCTGCTTCAAGGTTCTGAGCGAGGGAATTATCCCGATGGGGTGAAAGTCGGTCGCGCTTTGTTTGACACCCTCCCGGAAGATAATCGCTTGGTACAGCAAGAAAAAAGGCGCTGGTCGATGGAAAATCACCGGGACGAGGCATTCGCGGATATGTATGTCCATCCCCAGGAGATTGATTACAATATCAAGACTTTGTTTGAGTTGATCGACGCTGCGGGGTTGCAGTTTGTGGGCTTTTCTAACCCGCAGTTTTGGCAATTAGAGCGTTTGCTGGGGGATAATCCGGAGTTGATGGCCAGGGCGCAATCTCTGAGCGATCGCGATCGTTTCCGGACAATTGAACTCCTCGACCCCAGTTTGACTCATTACGAGTTTTTCCTGGCTCGTCCGCCCTTAGAAATCACAGATTGGTCGGACGATGAAGCATTATTAAACGCAATTCCCGAAATTAGCCCTTGTGTCGATGGTTGGCCCGGTCGCACGTTGTTTGACTACAACTATCAGATTGTGAATTTATCTGAAGCCGAGTTTGAATTTCTCGAACTTTGTGCTACAAATCAAACACAACCGACTACGGTGGGCGAGCTACTAGAGCCAGTGGCTTTGACGCTCGATGGGGTGCGATCGCTCCAAAAACGACAAATTATTCTACTTGCATCCCCATAAACCCTTCTTTTCACTTGTTATTGCCCCAAAAGTCATCTCTTAAATCGTATTGTTCCCTTCTGTGCCGACCCGCCCCCGTCCGAAGTCTAGAGTTGTTGAATTTATTGGCATCTGTAATGAACTTAACTTTATTCAGAACTTTTTAAGAATTGTGCTGATGCCATGATATTATTGCTTCTGGCTTAAACGTTTTTAAGCCGACTGTTTGGATGGGCCCTCGTAAGCGAAAAACTGTGAATCCACCTAACTCTTCTCTCGAAGCCGAAAAGCAAGCATCCGAAGCCACCGAAGCTCAACCCAACGGCTCAGAAAGCTCGATGGGTGAATATTATCAACTCAAGCAAAGCTTATTGCTGGGGACATTAGCCCTAGCCGGGATTATCTTTATCTCGGTTTGGCTAACCTATTCGCTCAACACAGCACTGAACTATCTTTTGGGAGCTTGTTTCAGCTTAGTGTATTTGAGAATGCTGGCTAAAGAAGTCGAGCGGTTAGGAGTGCAAACCAGCCGACCGGGTTCAACGCGCTTAGGGCTTTTAATCGGGCTAATCATTGTGGCCACCCAATGGCATCAATTACACATTTTGCCTGTTTTTCTGGGTTTTTTAACCTATAAAGCGGCCATTATCATTTATGTGGTGCAAACAACCTTGTTACCCACCCAAAAATGATCGCAAAAAGCTCGATCCATTCAAAAAAAATAAAATCCTTAATTGGAAGTTTTTAGGATATTTGGGGAAATATCACAAACATGGAAGTTCTCGATAGTTTATTTGGTTTAAGTTCTTTTCCCCTAGCAGAGTTAGAAGTTGGTAAACACTTTTACTGGGAAATTGGCAATTACAAACTGCACGGCCAGGTCTTTATGGCCTCTTGGCTTGTGATTGCTATTCTCATTGTTGCCTCCCTCTTAGCAACGCGGAATATTCAACAAGTTCCCAGTGGAATGCAAAACTTCATGGAATATGTTTTGGATTTTCTGCGGGGTGTAGCCAAAGACCAAATTGGTGAAAAAGAATATCGTCAGTGGGTTCCTTTTGTTGGGACTTTATTTTTGTTCATTTTTGTGTCAAATTGGTCTGGGGCGTTAGTGCCTTGGGGATTGATCGAAATTCCCGACAGCGAACTAGCGGCTCCAACCAACGACATCAATACAACAGTGGCATTAGCCCTGTTGACCTCTATCGCCTACTTTTTTGCTGGGCTTCGCAAAAAAGGCTTAGGTTACTTCGCTGGTTATGCCGAACCTACGCCAATCATGGTTCCGTTCAAAATCATTGAAGACTTTACGAAGCCCCTTTCCCTCAGCTTCCGTCTCTTCGGTAACATCCTAGCTGACGAATTAGTTGTAGCGGTATTGGTGTTGTTAGTTCCCTTGTTCGTCCCTCTGCCCTTAATGGTTTTGGGTCTATTTCTGAGTGCCATTCAAGCCCTGATTTTCGCGACCTTAGCCGCTTCTTATATCGGTGAAGCCCTCGAAGAACACGGCCACGAAGAATAGTTCGGGAATCAATCATCTTCAAAAGAATTGGAGCTTTTAGGCTTCAGTTTGTCTTCCCGCCTTCGGGAAAGCTTAATTTCACTATCGTTTTTGTTTTTTAGTTAACTCACAAAGGAAAAGAAAATCATGGATTCGACAATTGCTGCTGCTTCTGTTATCGCTGCTGCTCTGGCTGTAGGTTTGAGCGCGATTGGCCCGGGTTTGGGTCAAGGGAATGCTGCGGGTCAAGCAGTAGAAGGGATTGCTCGTCAACCCGAAGCTGAAGGTAAAATTCGCGGTACTTTGCTGTTGAGCTTGGCTTTCATGGAAGCGCTGACCATTTACGGCTTGGTGGTTGCACTGGTTCTGTTATTCGCTAACCCCTTCGCCTAAACAAGCTAATCGCATCACCCATTAGCTTTGGTAGAAACGCTTTCGTTAAATCTTGGGCGTTTCTACCAAAACTCGCGAAAACCTTTAAACAGCTTTCTTTTCAAATCTAATGACACACTGGATAATTCTGTTAGCAACAGAAGCCGTTGAGGAGGGAGGTGGCTTATTTGACCTTGATGCCACCTTACCTTTGATGGGCGTGCAATTCCTGATTTTGGTAATTGTTCTGAATGCTATTTTTTACAAGCCTTTAGGCAAAGCCATTGACGATCGCACGGAGTTTGTTCGTTCCCAATTGCTCTCAGCCCGAGAGCGTCGGGAAAAAACCGAAGCCGTTGCTCGTCAATACGAACAAGAATTAGTCGATGTTCGTCGCGAGGCTCAAGATATTGTGGCCACGGCCCAAGCGGAAGCTCAAAAAATGATTAGCGAGCAAACCCAACAAGCACAACAAGAAGTGCAAGCCGAGCGCGAAAAAGCGGCCCAAGAAATTGCGACCCAAAAAGCTGAAGCGTTCAGCAACTTAGAAGGTCAAGTCAACACCCTCAGTCGCCAAATTCTGGAGAAACTTTTAGGGCCAGAATTAGTGAAATAGTCATAAGCACTGGCTTCGGTTCTGTCATTTCCCTAAAACTGGGAGATGAGAGCAGCGAAGCAAGGGGTGTGAACAGGTTATGAAAGCAAGATCAATTGAGAGCGAAGCGCTAAGAGAAAATCAAAGATCATGGGTAATATTTTATACCTTGCCGCCGAAAGTGGGTGGGGTCTAAACTTAGACATTTTAGAAATTAACCTGATTAACATAACAATTCTGGTTGTGGTGTTAGTGGTTTATGGAAGTAAATTTTTAGGCAAAATTCTGAGCGAGCGACGCGCTGCGATTGAAGCAGAAATTAAAGATGCTGAAAACCGCGCTGCTACAGCCAAAAAAGCTTTAGAAGTAGAGCAAGGCAAACTCAGCCAAGCAAAAGCCGAAGCGACCAAAATTCGCGAACAAGCCGAACAAAATGCGGCAACGGTGAAAGAGAAAATCCTCGCCCAAGGTCAAGCAGAAGTCGAGCGCATCAAAGCGAGTGCGGCACAAGACTTACAAGGGGAGCAAGACAAGGCGATCGCCGAACTCAAAGGGCGAGTTGCAGCGTTAGCCCTAGAACGAGTCGAAGCGCAACTGCAAGAAACCTTAGATGATTCGGCCCAAAGCCAATTCATCGATCGCTGCATTGCTCAACTCGGAGGTAGTTAATGAAAGGTAGTTTAGTCAGCAGTGCTATTGCTGAACCCTATGCCCAAGCGTTGATGTCTGTTGCTCAAAGCAAGGACTTAACCAATGTTTTTGGGGAGGTGTTTCGCTCTTTAGAAGCCTTGATCGATGAATCCCCGGAACTCGAAGATTTCATTCTCAACCCCGTGGTAGAAGCGGATGCGAAAAAAGCAGTGATGCGACGCATTTTAGGGGATGATGCCCCGGTTGAGTTGACCAACTTCGTGATGTTATTGGTCGATAAGCGGCGGATTATCTTTTTGAGCGCGATCGCGCAACAATATTTAGAACGTCTGCGAGAATTAAATAATACCGTTCTCGCTGAAGTCCGCGCGGCCCAAGAACTCAGCGACGAGCAGAAACAAGCCATTCGCGATCGCGTCAAAGGCATGACCAACGCCCAAGAAGTGGAACTCAAAACCCAAGTCGAACCCGAATTACTCGGCGGTGTCATCATCAAAGTTGGTTCTCAAGTGGTAGATGCCAGCTTGCGCGGACAACTGCGCCGTATTGGGATGCGCTTAGGTCAAACCGCTTAAATCGCCCTTTTTTGCAATTAAAACAAACCACAAAGTAGCAAGTTTTTACAGAACATGGTTAGCATTAGACCCGACGAAATTAGCAGCATTATTCGCCAGCAGATTGAATCCTACGAGCAAGATGTCCAAGTTTCCAACGTAGGAACCGTATTGCAAGTCGGAGACGGCATTGCCCGCGTTTATGGCTTAGAAAACGCCATGGCCGGCGAACTCTTAGACTTTGAAGATGGTACAGTCGGCATCGCCCTCAACTTAGAAGAAGACAACGTTGGGGCAGTATTAATGGGTGACGGCTTCGGCATCCAAGAAGGCAGCACCGTCAACGCCACCGGCAGAATTGCCGAAGTTCCCGTGGGTGACGCTATGATTGGCCGGGTCGTGGATTCCCTCGGTCGTCCCATCGACGGTAAAGGCGACATCAACACCAGCGAAACCCGCCTGATCGAATCGAATGCCCCTGGGATTATTGCTCGTCGTTCCGTTTGCGAACCGATGCAAACCGGGATTACCGCTATTGACGCGATGATTCCCATCGGTCGCGGTCAACGGGAATTGATTATTGGCGATCGCCAAACCGGAAAAACGGCTGTAGCCATTGATACCATCATCAACCAAAAATCCGAAGATGTGGTTTGCGTTTACGTTGCGGTCGGTCAAAAAGCCTCCACCGTAGCGCAAGTCGTCGGCGCACTCGAAGAACGGGGCGCAATGGACTACACCATCGTCATTGCCGCCAATGCCAACGACCCCGCCACCCTGCAATACCTCGCTCCCTACACCGGAGCCGCTATGGCCGAATACTTCATGTACAACGGCAAAGCCACCCTGGTCATTTACGATGACTTGTCCAAGCAAGCCCAAGCTTATCGTCAAATGTCCTTGTTACTGCGTCGTCCCCCCGGTCGCGAAGCTTATCCCGGAGACGTTTTCTATCTCCACTCCCGCTTACTCGAACGAGCCGCCAAGCTCAACGACGAACTCGGTGGTGGCAGCATGACCGCACTGCCGATTATCGAAACCCAAGCCGGGGACGTTTCGGCCTACATCCCCACCAACGTAATTTCGATTACCGACGGTCAAATCTTCTTGTCTTCGGACTTGTTTAACGCCGGTTTCCGCCCCGCTATCAACGCCGGGATTTCCGTGTCCCGCGTGGGTTCTGCGGCCCAAACCAAAGCCATGAAACAAGTGGCCGGGAAACTGAAGTTAGAGTTGGCGCAGTTTGCCGAAATTGAAGCCTTCTCCCAGTTTGCTTCTGACCTTGACCAAGCTACCCAAGCCCAGTTAGCTCGCGGTCAGCGCTTGCGTCAATTGCTCAAGCAACCCCAATACGAGCCTTTGTCAGTTCCCGAACAGGTCGCGACGGTGTATTCGGGTCTGAATGGTTATTTGGATGATGTCCCGGTTGAAAAAGTCGTGGATTTTGTCCAAGGGTTACGGGATTATTTAGGAACGAATAAACCCAAGTTCGGTGAAATTATCGGGTCTGAGAAGAAACTCACCGACGAAGCTGAGTCGATCCTCGTCGAAGCCATTAAAGAGTACAAGCAGACCTTTATGGCGGCGGCCTAACGAACTGTAGTTGTGAAGCCACCAAGTCCGACCGTACAGTGATGGGGGTTTTGCTTGGTGGCTTTATGCTTGATTTTTCTAGATTTGGTAACGAATAATTATGCCTAATTTAAAAGCCATTCGCGATCGCATTGATTCGGTTAAAAATACCCGTAAAATTACAGAAGCGATGCGTCTTGTGGCGGCGGCGAAAGTGCGTCGCGCTCAAGAGCAAGTCACGGCGACTCGTCCGTTTGCTGACCGCCTCGCAGAAGTCCTGTACGGCTTGCAGAACCGTCTGCAATTTGAAGATGTGGATTTACCCTTGCTCAAGGAGAGGGAAGTGGATACGGTGGGTTTATTGGTGGTGTCAGGCGATCGCGGCTTATGCGGCGGTTACAACAACAACATCATCAAACGCGCCGACGCTCGCATCAAAGAGTTACAAGCCGAAGGGATTGATTATCAATTAATTCTCATCGGTCGTAAAGCGGTGCAATATTACGAGCGTCGCGATATGCCTATTCTCGAAAAGTTCACTGAACTCGAACAAATCCCCAAAGCCGAAGAAGCCTCTGATATTGCTGAAGTCTTGCTTTCGTCTTTCTTGTCGGGCGCTATTGACCGGGTGGAGTTGATTTATACCAAGTTCGTGTCTTTGGTCAGTTCTCGTCCGGTGATTCAAACTTTGTTACCTTTGTCTCCTCAAGGTTTGGAAGTCACTGATGACGAAATTTTCCGCCTGACGACCAATGGCGGTGAATTTGAAGTGACTCGCGAGAAAGTGAGTAACGAGACGCGGCGTTTCCCCAAAGATATGATCTTTGAACAAGACCCCGCGCAGATTTTAGAAGCGTTATTGCCGTTGTATCTCAACAACCAATTGTTGCGATCGCTCCAAGAAGCCGCAGCCAGCGAACTCGCGGCTCGGATGACGGCGATGAGCAACGCCAGCGACAACGCTAATGAACTGGTTGGGACGCTTACCTTGTCCTATAACAAAGCGCGTCAAGCTTCGATTACCCAACAAATTCTCGAAGTAGTAGCGGGTGCAGAGGCGTTGTAACCGGGAAACTAAACGCGATCGCCCCCTTGGTAAGCGCCTGAGTCAAATTCAGGCGCTTGCTTGTTGATTCTGAATTTAGGTTAAAAAATGCCCCGTTTGCGTCGATTTTGGCAGAAACTAGCTGAAGCCGGAAGCGATCAAAACTTCCTTCATGCCGTCGAAAATATTGAAGTTTTGATTGCAAAATTTCTCTCGGTCTTAATGATTATTGTGACCTTGGTTTCGGTGTATGACCTGTGTATTTTTCTCTTTGGCTCACTGCTGATTAAATCTTTATCACAGGCTTCCGATTTATCAAAAGACCTTTTATTTGAAGCCTTTGGTTTATTTTTAAACGTTTTAATCGCTTTAGAAATTCTCGCTAATATCACCGTTTATCTCAAACGCCACACCGTTCAATATGAATTAGTTGTTATTACTTCTTTAATTGCCGTCGCTCGTAAAATTATTATTTTTGATATCGAAAAGAAAAATGCCGTTGATTTAATTGCCTTATCCTCTGCTGTCTTAGCGCTTTCTTTAAGTTACTTAATTATTCGCTTTAGTAGTCGCCGGAATGAATAATAAAGCCACAATCAAGTTTTACCAAAAAACAGTTATCAATTCGTCTAAAAAAAGAATCAACAGCCCCATAAATTGACCCTAAAACAGTTATCATAAAACTTTAGGGAGAAACAAATTTTCTGGGTTAGACGAAAGTAAATGGCAAACACTTACAAAGTTGAAATTAATCATAACGGCAACACCTATACCATCGACGTTCCCGAAGATCGTAAAATCTTAGAAGTTGCCCAAGAAGCCGGAATCGAGTTACCGAGTTCTTGCACCGCCGGAGTATGTACCACTTGTGCGGCAAAACTCTCCGAGGGAGAAGTCGAACAAGACGACGCTATGGGGGTTTCCCCAGAGTTGCAAGCCGAGGGTTACGCCTTGCTGTGCGTTGCTTATCCTCGTTCTGACATCAAATTAGAATCAGACAAAGAAGAAGAAATTTATCAACGCCAGTTTGGCCAACCTTCTTGAATTTTCTGATTTTAGTCATCAATGCCAGGAAATGCGAAACAATTAATTTCCTGGCTGATTGTTGAAACTCCTTCAACCTAATTAACCAACCATCATTACGAATGTCTGCCCAAATTCTTAACGGTAAAGCTCTGGCTCAAACTATCCAAGAAGACCTCAAACAGCAAATTACCACGTTGCAAAGTCAAATCGGTCGTCCTCCCGGTTTAGCGGTGATTATGGTCGGCAATCATCCCGCGAGTGCGGCTTATGTGCGGAATAAAGAGCGAGCTTGTGCGAGAGTGGGCATCGCGAGTTTTGGCAAACACCTTCCGGCAGATACCCCCCAAGCGGACTTGGCGGGTCTGATTCAAGAATGCAACCAAAATTCAGAGATTGACGGCATTCTCGTCCAACTGCCCCTCCCGGATTCTTTGGATGCTGTGGCGCTGCTCAACCAAATCCACCCGGACAAAGATGCAGATGGCTTGCATCCGGTGAATTTAGGGCGTTTATTGCGGGGGGAAAGGGGTTTACGCAGTTGTACCCCCGCCGGGGTGATGCGCTTGCTGCAAAGCGCCAATCTTGACCTGACGGGTAAAAAGGCGGTGGTGATTGGTCGTAGTATTTTGGTAGGGAAACCGTTGGCGTTGATGTTGCTCGAAGCCAATGCAACGGTTACTATTGCTCATTCTCGGTCTGGGGATTTGGCCGCGATCGCCCGCCATGCCGATATTCTGATCGCTGCGGTAGGCCGACCGCAAATGATTACTGCCGAAATGGTCAAACCCGGTGCGGTGGTGATTGATGTGGGGATTAATCGCGTTACTGACGAAGCGGGTCGTTCTCGTTTAGTGGGGGATGTGGATTTTGATGGGGTTGCGTCGGTCGCAAGTTATATTACCCCTGTACCTGGGGGAGTCGGCCCGATGACGGTGGCTATGTTGTTAAACAATACAGTTGAAAGTTATCGCCGCAAGCATCAGCCCTAAGAGATTGAAATCAACAAAAGGGCGAGAACCTTGAGAATCATGACCAATTCGGGTGTTACTTTTGGCGTTGCTGGGCAACAAACCATCAATAACTAATAACAAATAACCAATAACGAACAACAACCTTGTAAAATTAGGAGAGCAACATTTTGGTTCACACTCAATCAAGGCATGGTATCAGTAGACCGTAGCATTGCAACTAATCTTACACCTTCGCAATTTGACTTAACCGCGTACTTACAACAGCGCCAAAAACGGGTTGAAGACGCTTTAGATCGTTCGTTACCAATTGTTGCCCCCGAAAAAATTTACGAAGCCATGCGCTATTCGTTATTAGCTGGGGGTAAGCGGTTGCGACCGATTTTGTGTTTGGCTGCTTGTGAGTTGTTGGGGGGAACTCTAGAAACCGCAATGCCAACGGCTTGTGCCTTGGAGATGATCCACACCATGTCCTTGATTCACGACGATCTGCCTTCTATGGACAATGATGATTATCGTCGGGGCAAGTTGACCAATCACAAGGTTTATGGGGAAGATATTGCCATTTTGGCCGGTGATGGCTTGTTGGCTTATGCGTTTGAATATGTCGCAGTTCAGACCCAGGATGTTCCCCCAGAGCGGGTTTTGCAGGTAGTGGCTCGTTTGGGTAGAGCCGTGGGAGCCGCCGGATTAGTGGGCGGTCAGACGATTGATTTAGAGTCTGAGGGTAAAACGGATATTTCTTTAGAAACCCTGAATTTTATTCATTCTCATAAAACCGGAGCCTTGCTCGAAGCTTGTGTCGTATCGGGGGCGATTTTGGGAGGAGCGTCAGCCGAAGATTTACAAAAATTATCCTCTTATGCTCAGAATATTGGCCTCGCTTTTCAGATCGTAGATGATATTTTAGATGTTACGGCCAGTACAGAGGAGTTGGGGAAAACGGCAGGAAAAGATTTGCAAGCGCAAAAATCAACGTTTCCCAGTCTTTTGGGGTTAGAAGCCTCCCAACAACAGGCGAATCGCTTGATTGAAAAGGCGATATCGGCATTAGAATCCTATGGGGATCGCGCCAAGCCGTTAATCGCGATCGCGGGTTATATTTGTGCGCGCACCCACTAAACTCATCTGAAATTTGTCGATGGGGGCTTCACCCTATTTTTTGATTCAATTCACAACAAACACAGACTACCATGCAGGACTTTGGCGATATTTTTCACAATCAGGTGCTGCTGGTTGCGACTATTGCTTGTCTCACCGCTCAAGCCATTAAACTGATTGTCGAGGTGGTTAAAAACGGTAAAGTGAATTTGCGATCGCTCGTCAGTACCGGAGGAATGCCGAGCGCTCATTCGGCGCTGGTTTCGGCGTTGGCTACTGGTGTAGGCCAAACCCGAGGTTGGGCGAGTTCGGAATTCGCGATCGCCTGTTTATTTGCCATTATCGTCATGTACGATGCGGCCGGCGTTCGTCAAGCGGCAGGAAAACAAGCAAAAATTCTCAACCAAATCATCGATGAAATGTTCCGCGAAGACATATCGGTCACCGAGGAACGACTCAAAGAATTAATCGGTCACACCCCTTTTCAGGTGTTAGTGGGGTTGATTTTAGGCATTACGATTTCGATGTTCGCGGGTTACACCTTCTACGGATAATTCACCCTCGGAGAAAGCAAGATGACCTGACGGCTATCCACCATCACCGCCCCAAAACCGCGATCGCTCAGTTGTCTTAGAGTACGATTGGCGATCGCCTCATCGGGAGTGTAAAGGGCTAATAAATAGGGTCGCGAAAAATACGACGCTAACCCCACATTCTGCCCCACAGTTTGCTGCACTTGGGCGGCAATTTCGGGCTGATTAAAAAAGTCTACCAACACCGCATAACCTTCCCCCAAAGGCCGGGGATTATAGGCTGTGCTTTGGCTTAGGGGTGGAGGGGAATTTGCCCCCGAAGCCTCTACCACCACCGCATACAACCCCACAATTTCGCGGGAAAAGCGCCCCCAGTTGTCCGCCACCTCTAGCGTCCTAAAGCCCCCCACGCGGGTCACAGAATCACCGAGATAGCGGCAGATGGTTGTGGGGGTATCTTCGGGCAGACTGCGCTCTAACAAGCGTTGAGAAGCTTGAGTTTCAGTCAAGACCAATAAAATATACTCCCCCGGTTGCGGCGGCAGACAATCATTATTTTGGGCGACGGCGGGACGAGCATTGCCACTCCACCCACTACCGAGGCAAGCGAGACACACCAAAAACCAAAAGCGGCGGGGAACAAACATAAAATTTTGGGGCGATTAAGCGACCGTTTCCAAAGAAGCCAAAGGATCGGAGATGGTATCTGAAGGGGCTTCAAACTGACCCTTGAGGACGTATTCTAAGCGCAACTTCAGCCAGGTAATAAACTGCTCGTTGGTGCTAATCATGGCGGCGGCCGGTTGCGGGCATTGGGCTTTGACTGCGGCCATTTCTGGGGCTTCGAGGAAAGCCGGTTGTTTCACTAACCAAAAATCAATTTCTTTACCTTTTTCTTGGTAATAGCGCACCCGCTCTTTTAAAATTTCGTCGAGGGGTTCTTCTTCAAATAAAAAGTGTTGGCTGGCCAGAATGTAGTAATAGGTTGTCATGATCTCATTTTGTCTGAATAAAACTAACGTTGCCCGGCGCGATCGCACCGGGGGGACTTCTTTACAATAAACCCCGCATGGCTAACTTCATCTCCCGCACCGCTCTTTCAATGCCCACCAAGACGGCGCGGCTGATGATGGTATGACCGATATTGAGTTCTTCCATCCCCTCGATACAAGCCACGGGATACACATTCAGATAAGTCAAACCGTGACCCGCATTCACCCGTAATGACAAAGAAAGGGCTTTCGCTGCACCTTGCTTGAGAATATCGAGTTCCTTTTGTCGCTCTTTTTCCGTGGTCGCTTCGGCGTAACGTCCGGTGTGCAGTTCGATGAATTTAGCCTGGGTTTGCGCCGCGGCCTGAATTTGCTCGGCATCGGCATCAATAAACCAGCTTACCGGAATCCCGGCACTTTGCAGGCGATCGACTATATCGGTGTAGCGGGGTAAGTCACTCAGAATGTTTAAACCGCCTTCAGTGGTCACTTCTTCGCGCCGTTCCGGGACGAGGGTGACATAATCGGGTTTAACATCTAGGGCAATACTCACCATTTCCTCGGTTGGAGCCATTTCGAGGTTAAGATGCGATCGCACCGTTTCGCGCAACAACCGCACATCCCGGTCTTGAATATGGCGGCGGTCTTCACGCAAATGAACGGTAATGCCATCTGCCCCCCCTAATTCCGCGAGGACGGCGGCGGCTACGGGGTCCGGTTCGACGGTGCGACGGGCTTGGCGAATCGTGGCGGTGTGGTCAATGTTGACACCCAAGGTCAGCAAAACAACTTTCTCCTGAGTTAAGCGATCGATTTTCTATATTACTGGTTATTGGTCATTAGTCGTTTGTCGTTTGTCCTTTGTCCTTTGTCCTTTGTCCTTTGTCATTCGTTGTTGGTTGTTGGTAATTTCCTGCCACTCCCAACGATCGCGTATGATAATCAACGGATTATTACGGGTAAAAATTCATGCGTTGTGCGATTTCGAGTCGAGCCGGACAGGTTTTAGCAAGGGGGCGGTTATATGTCCAACCGGATGAAATGGGGGTGTTGCGCTTGAATTTTGTGAGCGATCGCGGCACGTTCATTCCCGGTGGGGTAGTCGCCCCGGATGGCGATATGAGCGGCGCAACTCAAGAACTGTTTGACCAACTTTTCGCGGAATGGCGCATGACGGATTTGACTCTTACGGCAACGGCACAAATGTAATTTTGTCCTTTGTCCTTTGTCCTTTGTCCTTTGTTATTGGTTGTTAACTGATGACTGTTGACTGTTGACTGTTAACTGAAAGAAGAATGGGCTAAAGCCAACTCCTCGTAGTGTTGGGCGTGTTCGATTAGTTCGGCGGCTTGGGAGTCGGAAACTTCTTTGAGGCGTTTGGCCGGAATGCCCACCATGAGCGATCGCGCTGGCACATCTTTAGTCACCACACAACCTGCCCCAATAATACTCCCTGCCCCTACCCGCACGCCATTGAGGACGATCGCGCCAATGCCAATCAGACAGCCTTGTTCAATATAAGCTGAATGGACGACGGCTCGATGACCAATAGTGACATAATCTTCAATGAGGGTGGGTTGACCGGGATCGCCATGAATAACGGCTCCATCTTGGACGTTACTATGTGCGCCAATGGCAATTTTTTCGACATCCCCCCGTAAAACGGCCCCGTACCAAATATTAGCTCCCGTGGCGAGGCTGACATCCCCAATCACCGTAGCATTGGGGGCAACGAAAGCGGCGAGGGAGCAGTCGGGAGAGGCTAAGGAAATTTGGGCAAAAAAGGGTTTTTGATTCACTTCTTCTGGTAAAAACAGGCTAGACAACGATGGCAACAAGTGTTAACCGATATAATAAAACCACTGCTGCTGGTCAATACCAGACTGTACTCCCAACGGATCCCTAATGATGAACCCAGGTTTGCAGTATCCTATCTTTGGCGCAGAGATTAAATGTCCCCATTGTCGCCAAACGATTCCTGCACTGACATTAACAGATACTTATTTATGTCCCCGCCACGGTGCGTTTGAAGCCGACCCGAAAACGCGAGAGTTGGTGCATTTGCAATCGGGGCGACATTGGCGATTTTGGGAGGGGGAGTGGTATCGACAGCATACCCACCCCGACGGCATTCGCTTTGAAATTCACGAAGCCCTCGATCGCCTCTATACCCAAGGTTATCGCGCCACGAAAGTTATTATTGCCAGTCGCTATCGCGATTTGGTGAGTGCTTATCTCGAACGCAGTACCCCCTGGCGTGGGGGGGCTTCGGAGTCCCAATTGCCACGATTATACGGCTTACCCGTGACGTTTAGCCCCGATTCGGCAGAAAACCCCCGTTGGGATGTGATTAACTTTGATTTAGAGAAAGAACCGGGGGTTCCGGTACGTTACCCCTATTTTCGGTTGTTTGAGTAAAGCTTATGTTTCATCATGCGTCGATTCGGACGGCGGATATTCATCGGGCGATCGCGTTTTATGAGTTGCTCGGTTTTACGGTGTGCGATCGCTTTACCACGGGCTACACTTTAGCTTGCTGGCTGGAGGGTTTGGGTGGACGCATTGAGTTGATCCAAATCCCCGAACCGAAATCTCCCCCGGATGCGTTTGGGGATGAGCATTACACGGGTTATTATCATTTGTCGTTTGATTTGAGCGATCGCACTACGGACTTAGGGAGTTGGCTACAAACCTTTCGCGAGCAGTACGAATCTGCCGCTTCTACTCCCCTGAATGTTCTGCTTGAACCCACACAACAAATGATTGGCGATCGCGTCTATGAGGTGGCTTTTCTGGCGGATGCCGATGGTTTGCCGTTGGAGTTTATTCGGCTAATGTAGTCCTTGGTCTTTTGTCCTTTGTCCTTGGTGTTTTGGGTTGCTACCAGACTTGACTAATTGTTCATTATCATTCGTAACCCGTTCAGGACTAAATCCTTTGATCCAGAAAACAACTCAAATATTAATCACTAATTGTTAATTGTTAATTGTTAATTGTTAATTGTACATTATACATTGTTAATTGTTAATTGTACATTGTTAATTATAAATTGCGTTGCTTTCTCTGGAAGTAAGGGCTTCGCGAAATAATAACCCTGACCAAAATCACAGCCCAATGCTTGCAATTGTTGGAGTTGTTCTGGGGTTTCAATACCTTCGGCAACAGCAACCATCCCTAAACTATGAGCAAGGGCAATAATGGCTTGCACAATTTCTAAGTTTTCTTGAGATTGGCACATTTGGCTGACAAAAGAACGGTCAATTTTTAGGGTATCCACCGGAAAGCGATTTAAATAACTCAAAGAAGAATATCCTGTACCAAAATCATCAATGCCGAGTAGGATTTGACGCTCTTTGAATTGGGTTAATATCTGTTGCACTGTGGTAAGATTTTCCATTAAAGCACTTTCAGTAATTTCGAGTTTTAAGCTACTTCCATGTAGGCCAATACTGTGTAAAATTTGGTCAATCCGCTCAAGTAAATCCACTTGAGAAAATTGTTTGACGGATAAATTAACGCTAATACATAAGTTGGCTGTGGAAAATTGCTGTTGCCAGTTTTTAAGTTGTTGACACGCTTCCCGCAATACCCATAAACCAATCGGCAGAATTAAGCCTGTGTCTTCAGCGACGGGGATAAATTGACTGGGAGAAATCGTCCCTTTTTGGGAATGTTGCCAACGCACCAAGGTTTCAAACCCGAACAAATCATAGTTATTAAGGTTAACAATGGGTTGATAACAAACATAAAATTCTTGACTAGAAATCGCGCGACGCAAATCACTTTCAAGCTGCAAACGTGCCATAGCCTTGTGGTGCATATTAGAATCAAAGACTTGGTAGCAACCTTTACCTAATTCTTTGGCTCGATACATTGCCGTATCAACATCTCGCAAAATATGTTCGGGTTTTTGATATTTGTTGGATGCTAGAACAATACCGATACTAGCATTAAGATAAATTTCTTGGTCGTTAATTTGAAAGGGTTTGGAAAGGGCGTTTTGGATCGTTTCGGCTGCTTGAATTGCTTGTTGGATGGTATCAACATCTTCGAGTAAAACGATAAATTCATCCCCACCTAAACGAGCGAAAGTTTCAACGGGATGCAAGCTATATTTTAAGCGCTGGGCTACATCTACTAGCAAGCGATCGCCCACTAAATGACCGAGAGAATCATTTACAATTTTAAAGCGATCGCAGTCGAGAAACAACACCGCAAACCGCAATTGTGGATTTTTTTGGACGGTTTGGAGAGCGTTTTCAAGATGCTGCATAAACCAAGCACGATTGGGTAATCCAGTTAAAACACAGTGAAATGCTAAATGTGTTAACCGATCTTGGGCTTTTTGTCGCTCGCTGATTTCTTGTTGTAACTTTTGGTTAGTAGCTTCGAGTTGGGCTGTGCGATCGCGCACTCTGGCTTCGAGTTGAGCATTGAGTTGACGAATTTCGGCTTTCGCTCTTTGCAATCCCAATTGATTGTCAATTCTAACTAAAATTTCTCCCACTTCAAAGGGTTTTGTAATGTAATCTGACCCCCCGACATCAAAGGCTTTAACTTTATCGACTACTTCGTCTAACGCACTAATAAAAATGACAGCAATGGGACTGGTTTCGGGATTGGATTTTAAAACCTGGCACACTTCATAACCACTCATGTGGGGCATATTAATATCTAATAAAACTAAATCTGGTGGTTGTGCCTGAATCGCTTTTAACGCTGCCTGACCACTCGTTACCCCGCGAGTTTTGTAGCCGTGTTTAGTCAACAGTTCGGCAAGTAATCGCAAATTTGCAGCGACATCATCTACAATCAAAATATTACCTTTGTTTTGGGAGATAATAGCTTTACGCATCATGTAAATCAAGTTAATTGTATTATTTTGTCTGACTATTTTATGCTATAAATAAAAGCATCATTCTATTTAAAAGCCAGAATGATGTCAAACAAATATAGTATTTATAAATCGGATGTAAACACATCTCGTTCCTTCGTTCCACCAAGGGACGCACCAAATGAAGCTCCGCTTCAATTTTACAATAGATATACTATTAAGAAAAACCTAGAGGCGAGTTTAGCTCTCAAATGAAAATACTATACAGTCATATCAAGTAAGAGTCATCCTTGAGTAATTCATAACTTTTGACGAATAACCGTTTTTTGGGAGAGAGTCTGGTTATCAGAAAATTGTAACCGCTCCCCTTGAAACTGCAACAAAAAGCCAGAAAAATCATGCTATAACAAAATAAAGGACTCAGGTCACTTCAATCAAAGTCGCTGCGGTTATCTCTACCATAAACCAAAGTGACAGGAGACTGGATACTACTTAGCATAAATATAACTTTTTCAGTCAACAGCTTACTTTTCTTACTTTGTCTCAATTTATCAGACCATGAACTATTTAATTTATAGTCTAATTTCTATGGTTTTAGGCGCTGTGGGGTATGGCTTAATTTCTATCCGGGTTATTAGTGAAGGGAATGAGGCTTTAGTCGAACGAGTGGGTAAGTTTAATCGCAAACTCGAACCCGGATTAAATTTCGTCATTCCTTGGCTAGAAAGTATTGTCGTCGAAGAAACAAACCGCGAAAAAGTCTTAGGAATTGAACCCCAAACCGCGATTACACAAGACAATGTTTCTCTCAAAATTGATGCGGTGGTTTATTGGCAAATTGTAGACTTAGAAAAAACTTTCTATTTAGTTGAAAACATCCAAGAAGCCATTGACAATTTAGTATTAACAACATTACGTTCTGCCATTGGTCGCTTAGATTTAGAAGAAACTTATTCATCGCGGGATGAAATCAACAAAACTCTATTGCGACAATTAGATGATGCCACGGTTAATTGGGGAGTGAAAGTAACGCGGGTAGAAGTACGGGAAATTAAACCGGCTCAAACGGTTATGGAATCTTTGGAATTAGAACGAGCAGCTAAAAGTAAAAAACGGGCTGAAGTTTCCCAAGCAGAAGGAACAGTTGAGTCTATTGAAATGATTGCCAAAGCGGTGATGAAAGACCCAAATATGCAAGATGTTTTACAGTTTTTAATTGCTCAACGTTTTGTCGAAGCAAACGAACAAATTGGCAAAAGTCCTAATTCTAAAATCATGTTTATGGATCCCAAGGCATTGAATGAAGCGATGAGTTCATTAATGTCCAATCATTTGCCCTCTGAATCGTCAATGTATCCGCCTGCTTCTCAAAAAACAATTGATTTAGACAAAAAAGAAGACCAATCAGAAGATGAGAAAGGGGATCATAGTTAGTTGATAATGAACCGTTTACAATTTTCAATGAATAATTTATAATTCGTCAGTGGGGTTTACTGGAGTTGGCGATAAATTGGATCGACGGCAATGGCGACGGTTATTAATTGGAGATTTTACTCTCAAACGGGGGGTGCGATCGCTCCTTTTTATTTATGTAACAATTACTTTATATCTTTACTTTTTTAGCGATCGCATGATTTTTATCCCTCAACCCAGTAGTTATCAAGATTCCCCTGCTCTTTTATATCTCAATACACCGGATAACCAGAAAATTACCGCGACCTATAAATTCAATCCTGACGCAACTTATACCCTACTTTATGCTCATGGTAATGCGGAAGATTTAGGCGATATCGAACCCGTTTTAAACTTATTATACGACGCAGGGTTTAGTGTTTTCGCTTACGATTATCGCGGTTATGGACTCAGTGAAGGTCGTCCCAGTGAAGCCAACGCTTATGAAGATATAGAAGCCGCTTATTTATATTTAACCACTGAATTAAACGTTTCCCCCAATCGTATTATTGCATTCGGACGTTCCGTTGGGGGCGGTTCAGCAGTAGATTTAGCTTCTCGTTTTCCCGTGGCAGGTTTAATTTTAGAAAGTAGCTTTACCCAAGCCTTTCGGGTAGTCATACCCTTCCCTCTTTTTCCGTTTGATAAGTTTCGCAATCAAGCTAAATTAAAACAAATTCAAGTCCCGGTTTTAATTATTCACGGGACAGCCGATGAGGTGATTCCTTTTACTCACGGACAAGCATTGTGGGAAACCGCGAATCCACCGAAATATCGCTTCTGGGTGGAAAATGCGGGTCATAATGATGTTCCCTGGGTGGATTCGGAAACTTATGTTAAGCAATTAAAAGAATTTGCGCGATCGCTTTAAATACAATACACTTGTTCGCAAGCAGACTTGACTGATTATTCATCCCCAAGGGCTTATGAAACTCATCCAACGCACCATCCTGTCTTACCAAGAAGGAAATTCCGATAAGGTTTACGAAGTTGATTTGTACCGGGTTGCAGATAATCAGTTTACCGTTCACTTTCGCTATGGTCGTCGGGGAGGGAAACTTAAGAAGGGGACAAAAACCAAGCAGCCGGTTTCCCAAGAAAAAGCCCAAACCGAATTTGATAAACTCGTTGCTTCTAAGGTCAAGAAAGGCTATCAGGAAGATAATCCCGATAGTGCAATATGCTACTCACAAAACCCGGTTGATCGTGCTTCTGGGGCGATTCTCCGGCGGCTGAGAGAACAAAGCAACACTGGGTGGTCTCTTAATCGCGTAATCTGGCGTGCAGGTGAGTTACAAATCCCAGAAGCGACTCCCCTCCTCATTCCCTTACTCGGTACAGATACACCTTTGCGAGATTATTGTATCGCAGCAGCTTTGGGATGTTGTGGTGGCGAGGAGGCAATTCCCCCGCTACAACAATTGTGGGAAAGTTCAGAAACGCCAGATTTTGTGAAATATATGGCTTGGGAGGCTTTATTCAAACTGGCTGACGAGACGACACAACAAGAAATGCAGCAGCAGGAGTTAGAAGCCCTGCCGGAAAGTTTACAGGAAGTGGTAAAAACCGGGACTCCTGAAGCCTTACATAAAGCGTTTAATGCTTGTCACGAAGAAGCGAAAAAAACAGTTCTCGACCCGATTGTTGATACAACCATAAAGTGGTTTCGCAGTTCTCGTAATTGGTGGAATTGGCAGCGCGATTCCAGTATACGAGCAGCAATTTGCCGTCGCATTGAACAGTTACCTCCTGAATGGCAACAATATATTTCTCCTCCCCCCGAACCGCAAGCCAATCAGTACTCAAATTGGAATGTTCGCGACTTTGAAGCTGCCGTCAGAGAACATCAAAATCAATATTGGATTGATTTTTATACAATTATCGAGCGTTGCTACCGGATTAATAATGAAACGACACGCGGTTTTATTGTATATTTGCTCAAAAGTCAAAATCGCAATCGACCTTTTTCTCAACAATATGTTTGGCAGCGATTACGACATATTTTCAAAATGGCGGAATATCGCCAAGACTGGGAGATGTACATTCAGTTTGCCTATCGCTTCGATATTTATAAAAGTTACTATTACCGTCTTTATACCCGGAAAACTCGCAATTATTTCCGACGACGTATTTGGCGCACTTTACAACAATTGGCTGAAACTAATTCCCGGCTTTATGTAGAAATAGCGACAGCTCTTTTGAAACAATATCGCGAGGCAGATAAAGAGCCGATTAAAGTTTCTTCGGGAAGCTACTATCACAGAGATGCTACTGGGGCTGGACAGACGAATAACTATACCCATAAATGGGATGCTTTTGCCGATCGCCATTTACTCAATCATATTATTTATGGCAATAGTCCGCGTTATATTCCTCATCCGGTGGCTTGGCGTTGTCAAGGGGATTATAACCCCGGAGATGTAGCCCCGGATGTGCGCGAAGAATCTTATCCCCAGTTGTGGGAACAACATCCTGATTGTGTATTGACGCTATTACTTGAAAGTGATTGTACGGTAATCCAAGAATTTGCGGCCAAGGTGTTGCAAGATTGTCAGAATGTCTGGCCGATGCTATCTCACGAGGATATGATTTCTTTACTGCAAAGTCAGAATGAGTTTGTAGTGCAGTTGGGTTTGAATATTGTGCGATCGCGCTACCAACAACCGAATTTAGATTTACTGAAAGTGTTACTAAGTTGTGTTTATCAACCTGCGCGACAACAAGCCCAGGACTGGTTGATGGATTATCCCGATTTACTCTCTCAAAATCTAGATGAGTTAATCGCGATCGCCCTCAGTCCCTATCCTGACAATCGAGCATTTATCAAACAGTTTTTGACTCAAAACAGTTTACCTCAATCTCAGGCTCAATCTGTCGGTGAAACTCTAATTTCCGAGTTACTCAATTTAACCCCAGATTCAATCAATATTATCGAAGATATCAGTAATCTACTCCTCGAACAATTTGAAGCAGTTTTACCAACTCTGAATCTCAATACTATCCGCAATCTCGTTACCAGTAATATCTCAACTCTACAATTACTAGGAGTCCGCATTTTACTTCTTCACGAAATGCCCCCTAGCCAATTGCCTTCCGGTTTAATTGACACTTTACTAGATTCTCCTTACCCAACTGTACGAGAGTTAGCCATGCAACTCTTTAGCCAGCTTCCCGATGAAATACTTTTAGAAAAATATGACACTCTTTTGGCCATGACAATGGCGCAACAAGCTGATATTCGCCAAAATATCCGTCCTTTGATTCGCCGTTTAGCTCGTAGCTATCCTGAATTTAACGCTCGTTTGGCAACAGAAATTATTACCTTACTTTTAGTTCCCGAACAACACGAAAATGTCCACAGTGATTGTTTGACATTACTGACCCATGAGTTACCCGGCTGGATGGCTCATATTGACCGCGAAGTTGCCATGCGGTTATTACGCGCAAAGTCGTCTGCGGCACAAGAATTAGGCGGATTAGCATTACAAGAAAATTATTCAACTTGGGAACAAGAGTTAACAACCGCCCAAATTGTGAAACTGGCGGATCGTGAAGTTTTGGCAGTACGACAAGCCGCTTGGCAAATGTTTGAACAACGGCTTAATTCTCCCATTCGCTATCAAGTCCCAGAAATGATTACGGCTATCCGTTTATTAGAATCAACTTGGGAAGATTCGAGGGCATTTGCACGTCAGCTTTTTGAAGGCTTTACCGCAACAGATTGGTCTCCCGAAGTGATGGTTAGTGTTTGCGATAGTACCCGCGAGGATGTTCGTCAATTTGGCCGTAATCTGGCATTACAGTTTTTTGAAGAAGATTATGGCCAAGATTATCTCCTTAAATTCAGCGAACATCCCAGTGGGGATATGCAGCAATTCGCAACTCGTTTTCTGACCGAATATGCGTCGGGGAATCTCGAACGTTTGCGGGCATTAAAGCCTTATTTTATTACGGTTTTATCCCAAGTGAATCGCGGTCGGATTGCTAAAGATCGCGTTTTTGCTTTCTTAGAAAAAGAGGCGATCGCACATCCAGAAGCAGCCCGCATCACCGCAGAAATCCTCACCCGTCAATCCCTAACTATTGCGATAGGAGATAAGGCCAAAACCATTCAATTAATGCTCAAATTAAAGCAAAAGTATCCCCAATTAAACTTACCTTTAGCCCGGCAGGCCGTGACCTTGACCAGGCAATAAGGTTAGAGGGGGTGTTGGGGGGGTGAAACTCCCTCCCTGTCTGGGTTATAGAGTTTGAATTTGAAAGGTTTGGCAGTCGAAAAGAAAACGTAAGTGAAGGGGTTTTTTGGGGAGGGCAGGAATTTTGTGTAGAGGGAAGGGAAACCTACAAAGCCTTGGCTTGTCTTGCTTTCGCGACTTTTCGAGGAAGAAGTACCCTATATGCGGCCATATTTTTCCACACTCACATACTACCATGCGAATTTCCGCGAGTCAAGAGTTTTTAGCAATTTAGCTCAAAAAGATTGAGGGGCAAATCTAGTCATTGACCTAGACTTGTTGATCGCTAAAAAAGGAATAAAGTTTTAATAATGTGAGGGTTAATGACGACAACAAGCCACTAACGCTGAAAGCGTTATCGCACCCAAAACGCGAATCAAATTCACGCGGTTAAACAAGCGATTGACAACTCCTCGCCGTAAACGGTCGAGGATTCTCGTTTCTTTCAGGTTGCCTCTTAACTAGACTTTGGATCGACAGACACCTAAATATCCTCCCCTTAGTCCCCGTTAGACCGACTCAACGAGCGTTTTGTTTCTTGGTTTCTAGTCCAAGATACGTCCTGCCCGGACGCAAAAGCGGTGCGACCCCGCGTCGCCGTAAGACGAGCGACCCCGCGCCGCCGTAAGGCGCAAGGGAACGCGCGAGTAGCAAGGGAACGCGCACCAAGACAGTTTGTTTTCACAACTACACCCTTAAAGTTTTACATCAACAAGGATTGTGCTGAAAACCCCTTACTTTAACTATTGAGTTGGTTAGGTTTGTTGTAGTGCGGCCCACATTACTGGTCACTCGCACACCAATATTATAATATAAAGCCGTCCTTGAAGGACGGGGCTTTAAACCCAGAATTTTTGGTAACGGGAAAAAGCGGATAATGGGACTCGAACCCACGACATTCAGCTTGGGAAGCTGACGTTCTACCACTGAACTATATCCGCAATGCTGGTGACTATTATACAAAAAGAATGGCAGCTTGCCTACGGGGTTAGGGGTTAGAGAGCGTAGAATTAGGTTCTGCGGGGGGCAAGCTGTCTTCAGGGATAGGAGCAGTTACAGGAACTTGTGGCTCTAGACGTTGCTTCCAGACTTGAATCTGCGCCCTTGCGCCTTGATAAGCCGATGTGCCTTCGGGGATTTTTTCCGCGATCGCGATCGCTTCATTTAAGTTTACATTAGCTTGTTGACCCGCGAGCGCTAACAGGCGATCGCTCCAATTATTAATCGCTTGGACACTTTGCCGATATACGCTGCTAGTGGTGGGAATACGCTGTGCCGTAGCAATCGCCGCGACAATCCCCTCAACATTACCCCGTTGCGCCAATTGATAAGCGCGGTCGAGATTACTGCGTCCGGTTTGTTCGTCGCGCCAGCGCGTAATATTAGAACGAGCTTCATCATAAAGAGCGCGATCGCGTTGGATTTTCTGAGCCACACTAATAGCACTATCTAAATCGCCACGATTCGCCAAAGACTGCGCTTCGGATAAAATCGGTCGGTCTTGGTTGCGTTGAACTTGACTGCGCCATTGCCGAATTCGCCGTTGGGCTTCGCTGTGGAGGGCCCGACCCCGGCTAATTTTGTTAGCCTCAGCAATAGCTTGTTGTAACCCGGAATCTGTACCCGCACTCGCCAAGGCTTCCGCTTGATCGAGAATCGGTCGGTCTTCAATCGCTTCAATGCGACTCGTCCACTGATTGATTTTGCGCTGGGCTTCACCGTGACGAGGATTAGACGAGGCCACCGAACGGGCTTCCGCGACCGCAGCACTCAAGTCTCCTAAACCGCCCCGAGCAGCCAAGCGCTCGGCTTCTTCGAGATAAGTCACCGCTTGAATTTCTGAGCGCCAACTGCGAATCAGCTTTTGAGCGCGGTCGTACATGGGGCGACCGGGGGGGACACTTTCAGCTTCTTGAATCGCCAGTTGTAAACCGGTTAAAGTCCCGATTTCAGCTTTTGACCCGGCTTCGGCTAAATTATTCAAATCCTGCATTTCCTCTTGCAGATCGAGCTTGAGGGGGACTTTGTTCGTAATCGCCATCACTTCAGTCCAAGCCCCCGCTTCTAAACGGGCCACAGCCAAATCCATCAACTTTTCCCCCGCCTTTTGAACCAAGTCTTGGGCTTCTTGATAAGCAGTACTTTCCGGGGGGATGGCTTCGGCCATTTCCACCGCTTCGAGTAAACTATCGGCAGTTCCCCGTTGTAAAGCAGCATAAGCCTTATCTAAACGGCGGCTTTCTTCTTGCGCCAGTTCGATACGTTCGTAAAGCTGACGATAGCGGGTCGTCGCCCAATAGCGATTGCCGAGATTCGTCAGTTTGGCGGCATTGCGAAAAGCTTGGGCCCATTTGGCTTCCAGCATCAAATCTTCGGCCACCTTGGCGATGGCTTCGGCTTCTTGCCAAGTGGCTTGCCAGCGCTCGATCCGGTCTTCGATTTCAGCCGGGGGGACGTATTTCGCTACATCCCGCGCGGTCGCGATCGCATCTTCGAGTTGACCGTCTTGATAAGTTTCTTCGGCTAAATCCAGTAAATCCAGGGCCCACAACTCCAAGTTGCGGTTGAGTTCGGGGCGCATCGGGTGGTCTGGGGGTAAGGCTTCAACGAGGGCGATCGCCTCGAGAATACCTTGGCGGGTTTGCTGGTTAGCCGCCAGTTGAGCGCAATACAAGCGCATCGAAGCCGAAGCCATGGGCAAATACAACTGGGGACAACTGGGCAATGCGGGTAAGCGCAGTAAAGCCGCCGTCGCGACAAAGCCCAAGCTTCCGGTGACTGCCACCAACAACACCCCCCAAGTTTGCCACTTGACCAACCACAGCCAACGCGAACCCTTAGAAGGTGAAGCGGTTTCTGCGGGGTTGTCTGCTTCGGCATAAGCAGTAGCATTCGCTGAGTCAGTAGAACTATCTTGGGGAAAAACGCTAGAATCAGCCTCTGAGCGTGGGTTAGTGTTGGCTTGCTTGTAATGATTAGACTTTTTCTGGGAAGCTCCCACAGGCAAGCGCCCCAATCGATCTTGATGTTTCATGAAAAAACTCCTTTGATACCCCCACCTCGCGCAGCAGGTGAGAGAGGGATAGGAGCGTTAGTCGGCGGGGTTGCCCCGTTGACTAACAATATCTTCGGGCAAGTAACCAGAATGCCCGTTGCGCGATCGAGTAATTGAACTTTGGAAGCGGTAAACTGGCCAATTCGCTTCCAATTGAAATCAGATACAGACACCTGACGGGCGGTGTCACCACTCACATAGCCCATGGAGATGCGTCCTGCCATTTCAGCCCGAACCAAATCTCCTTTTCGGAAGCCGTGTCGGGTAACAGTGCGTAGGCGGACAGCTTTGATTCGGAGGTCGGTTTTGACCCACTGGGCTTTACCCTGTTTTACCCATTTTTCAGCGCGGGTGCGCTTTGTGGGCATAGCGGTTGTGCCGTCAGGGTTTTGTACTGGGATACGTTGCATGGAAGATAATTCCCCAACTACAGGTCTCTTAAGCCAGCTAGTACGGTGTGTCTGGTTTGATACCACTCCCTGAGATTCCAGGGCCTTACAGATAATCCAACCTAGAGAAGCGGCTGGAAGTGTTGCCGCACTAACCTGAATAGCCTATTCGCAGCTACGACCGGGTTATCTCCGATCGCTCCCCCATACACGCGCGTAGTCGGTGGAGGTCATTGAATCTGGTTTGCCGTCATGGTCTCGATTGCGTGACCCCCTACTGCTAAAACCCCGTTTATGTGGGAATTTAAGCCATACGCCCCCACAGGAGTTGCCTTATCTTATCTTATCTATTCCCCTTTCTTCAAAGTTTTAAACCGGGGTTGATAGTGAGGACAACCCGAACAGGGGCCCGACGGATTGACCACACAACGAAGATGGGTGGAACGAGCATTATACACACAAGTGCGATCGCCTAAAACTTCCGGCGGTTTCGCCGAGAAGGACGCGATCGCGCCTCGGCCAGAATAACCGCGATTTTGGTTTAAAATTTGCTTGAGTCGCGTTTGCCATTGCTGACGAGCGCGTCTTCGTCCGACTTCAGATAGCACCAAGGGAATTAACACCAAAATGCCAATGAATACAATCTCCAACATGGTTATTGGTTATTTGGTTATTAAATTAACTCATTGTAAATTGTTCATTATTCATTGTTCCTTAAAAGCGTGATTATTTCTTTAGATGCCAAGCAAATTCAGAGTTTAGACCTATCTCCCGTCCAAGGGGCGATCGCCTCGGCTTCCCCCGTTTCCCTCGAAAAACAAGTCAGCTTTGAAATCAACTATCCCCGCGAACCCAACGACCCCAGAGAACTTTCGGAAATTCCCGAGATTCGGCTGTGGTTTGTGCGGCTTGATGCGGCTTATCCTTGGTTTTTATTTCTACTCGACGGTCAAGCCGGGGAACTGTACCGCTATGTGGCGATGTTGGTTCCCCATCAGTTTAGTCGTACCGAGGGGATTCAATACAATCCCGAAGCTTTAGAAATCTTTGTCATGCAAAAAATGTTTATTTTAAGCGATTGGTTAAAACAACAAAACATTCCCAGTCCTGCCAAACTGCAAGCCCTCGCTCAAGCGTTGGGTTATGAGCTAGATCGTAGCTTTTTTGCGGTACTGTAGAAAACCGTACCGCCCTAGGTGAGAACCCCGTACATCCAGGGATAGCAAACTTTTTTCCGTCACCAAGGACATTTATTTCGTCCTGATCAGTGCAGAAAAACTCCGTATCAGGAAATAGATACCTGACACGGATATTTGCTATGCACACTTACCTTGCTATTCTGCTTTTGAGCATACTATCAATCTCCGTGCCTGTGAAGGCCGTAACGATTGAATCTGAGATTACTGATTCTCCCAATGCTCAAATTGCTAACCTTAATTTAACTCAAACCAAAGAACGCGGTAGTGGTCGCCTTGATGGTCAAACCAAGGAACGCGGCAGTGGTCGTCTCGATGGTCAAACCAAAGAACGGGGTAGCGGTCGCATTAATTCCAAGCCGAACCAGAACACCGCCAAAACCTACGAAATCATCACAGAATTAAGTCAAAAGCAATGCGAACGGGGCAGTGGTCGCTGTAACGCTCAAGTTTAGCGATCGCCCCCTAACTTCTGGGATGTTGAGTCAATTTGAATAAGCTCTGGCATCTGCCCCGGTTGTACCAACAGACAGGGGCAATTTTTCTGCTTTGAAGATTAAACCCAAGTTGCTTATAATGAAAAATAAATCTTGGCATTAGGGTGCTATACAGCTTAAATTTAAGATTTTGTAGCTAGATGTGCAAGTTAGACTTTAACACGCACAAAGCTGTTCTACAACAGATACATTGTCTCCCTGTAATGTCATTAATAAAGCTATGAGCAACGAGCGCGATTTGATCGAATCCCTTGGCCCCAGTGCGCTCGATCAAATCCTGTTTTACCTAGCCTTCAGCGCGATGCGAACCAGTGGACATCGCCATGGGGCGTTTTTAGATGCGGCGGCAACCGCGGCCAAATGCGCGATTTATACCACTTATATCGAGCAGGGCGAAAACATCCGCATGACCGGGCATTTGCACCACATCGAACCCAAACGGGTCAAAGCGATTGTGGGGGAAATCAAGCAAGCCCTAACCGAAGGAAAACTGCTCAAAATGCTCGGTTCTCAAGAACCCCGCTACTTAATTCAGTTTCCCTATGTTTGGTTGGAAAAATATCCTTGGCAACCGGGGCGATCGCGCATTCATTCGACGAATTTAACCGAATCGGAAAAAGAACAAATTGTCGCGAAACTGCCCAAACCCCTCCCCGACGCGCAACTGATTAACTCTTTTCAATTTTTTGAATTAATCGAATATTTACACGCTCGTTCCCAAGAAGACTTACCCCCGAAGCGGCGAATGCCCATGAGCGAAGCCTTAGCCGAACATATTAAGCGACGCTTAATTTATGCCGGGACGGTGATGCGGGTCGATCATGCCTGGGGATTGCCCTTTTATGCTTTACTGCGGGCCACTTATTCCCCGGCTGACCTCGAAGAACGCACCTATACCATGGTCGAAGATACGGCTCGTTATTTTCGCCTGATGCGGGATTGGGCGGACAAAAAACCCCCGGTCATGCGGATTTTAGAAACCTTAGATATTCCCCCCGACAAAATCGAACAAGCCAAAGAAGAACTCGATGAGGTCATTCGTCAATGGGCAGACCGCTATCATTGCCCAGGGGGACAACCGATGGTTTTACAAATGGTGTTTGGCGAAAATCTTGATACAGATAATCTGATTTAGACCCAAAACGCGATCGCCCTCAATTCCCCTAAAAATGCCAACGGTTTCGGGAAATCGCGGGCAGATTGGGCGCAATATTACCCTTGGGGCGGTTCTTCAGAATTAATCGGCTCTGTCGGTGCGGGTGCATCATGACTGGCAGGGTCTTCTGCCGGAGGGGTTAACTCAGCTTCAGGCGCAACTTTTTCCACCTCAATATCTGGCGCTTTTGAAGCAGTCTGAGCGTCTGCTTGCAGGGCGGTGGGTGGGGCTTCGGGTGGGGTCGCGGCAACTTCTACATCAGGACTGGGCGGGTTTTCTGTTTCCTCCTCATCGGGCCAGTTACTAAAGTCCTCATCGTCGGGCCAATTACTGTCATCTTCTGAGACGGTTGCCGGGGTCGGTTCGACTTCTGGGGGAGTGGTAGCTGGTGCGGCTTCCGGTGGCGGTGTTACGGCTTCAGGGATGCCCACTTCCGAGGTTTCAGAAATCTCAGCTTCTGGGGCAGAGGGCGTTTCGGCTGTGCTAGATTCCGGGGTTTCAAAAATCTCAGCTTCCGTTTCAGTCACTGGAGGAGTTGCCGTTTCGGTGGGTGCGGTTTGGTCTACTAATTCGGCAACGGCTTCCGGCTTGGCTTCTGGGGTGGGTTCGGGTTTTTGTTTGCGGAACAGCCCGGTAATGCCCCCTAGCAGCTTGTTTTTGGTTTGTTCGGTGGTGGCCTCGGAAACTTCGGTTTTGGCTTCGGTGGGGGCTTTAGCAATGCGTAGGGTTAAGGTTTGCCAGCCCAACCATCCGAGTAAGACAATGGAAGCCGATTGACCGAGTAATACGCCGCCAGTAATGCGATCGGCAGATAACCACAACACAAGGGCGTAAAATAGCCCCACGCCACTCCAGATAAAGTCATTGCGACGATGGGCTTCTGGGAAGAAAAATGCCGCCATATAAAAGGCGAAACTGCCTAGGGCGACGGCGATCGCGAGTGCATAGACGAGCATAGTTGATGAGTCCTCCTCGATTTTAATTTCCCTTTAATTTTGGGACAATATGACAAAAGTTTGTCACTTTGCTTACATTTGTTGTTTTCCGTTATCAGCATCTAAGGGGCAGTGGGCAGTGTTTTTTGGGCAGTCGGCAATCGGGGGGAGTGGGCAGTGGGCAGTAGGCAGTGGGCAGTGGGCAATCGTTATGTAGGGGCTGGGTTTCCCTGCCCAATAACCAACAACCAATGACAAAGGACAAAGGACAACTATTGCATCATATTGAGATAGGATAAGGTCTGGCGATAGCGCAGGAGATTGTTTTGGGCTTGGAAAAGTTCTGCGGCTTGTTGTAAATCTGCGATCGCGCCCCCGGTATTGCTTTGTTCGTAGTGGGTGAAGCCCCGATGCAAATAGGCTTCAGCTAGGGTATCGTCGAGGGCGATCGCGCTTGTATAATCTTGCAAGGCGCGATCGCTTTGGTTGAGTTGGTTTTGGATGCGACCGCGATGGTAGTAAGCGATCGCGAGTTTGGGGTCGTATTCGATAGCTCGATTGAAGTCGGTCAGGGCATCTTGCAGGCGATCGGAGTCGGCGTAGGCTTGACCGCGTTTGTTGTATGCGTCGGCGTAACGGGGGTTGATTTCGAGGGCTTGGTTGAAGTCGGCGATCGCGCTATCGTAGTGGCCTAAGGCAATTTTAGCCACGCCGCGTTCGCTGTAGGCGGCAAAGGTTTCGGGGCTTTGAGTCAGGACATAGTTAAAATCCGCGATCGCGCCGATGTAATCGCGGGTTTGGATTTTGTTTAAGCCCCGTTCAATGATTTGTTGATGAGTTAAAGTCTCGATGGCTTCTAAGTCTTGAATCAAAACTAGGGCTTCTTGATATTGCGCGGTTTCTCCTTGTTTTTGGGCGAGCATTGCCCCTTGTTGAAAGTCCGCGATCGCTTTATCAATTTCGCTGTTGTGGCGGAAAATATAACCGCGATTAAAGTAGGCGATCGCGAGGGTAGGATCGAGTTCTAGGGCGCGATTATAATCAGCGAGGGCGGCATCAAATTGTTCGAGCCAAAATAAGGCCGTGCCACGAAAATTATAAGCTTCAGCCGCGTTGGGATTAATACGAATTTCGGCGCTAAAATCTTGGGCGGCTTTTTCGTAATCCTCGACATGAATCCACAACAAGCCCCGTTGATGATACGCTTCGGCGTTGTCTGGATTTTGGCGAATTTCGCGGTCTAGGGCTTCCATGACCTCCGGGTCATAATGGGCGATTTGGAAGGCTTCAGGCGGCGATAAAGGTTGATTGAGGTGATTTTGGGGGGTGGGGATAGAGGTCGAAAAAGATTGGGTCGCGATCGCGCTTTCGGTCAATCCCGTTAATAGTAAGATTGACCCCATCCAGAATTTGAGTTGAGTCATTGTTGGTTATTGGTTATTGGTTATTAGTTATTGGTTGTTGGTTGATTTCATCATTCACAATTCGTAACTCATAATTGGTAATTGGTAATTGGTAATTGGTAATTGGTAATTACTGCAATCGCAACAAATGACCAATCACCCATTACTCATCCTCTACCATAACTTTTGTACTATGTAATTCCGAGCGATAGGGTAGACAAATTAAATTATCATCTTCGAGATAAATTAAGCCTTGTTGTTTGAGTTTTCCCATCAATCGCGTCACCGTTACTCGCGTTGAACCAATGGCACTACCAATTTGCGCGTGGGTTAGGGGATACGGTAGACGATAGCCTTGTTCTGTAGATTCGCCATATTCGTCGATTAAGAGGGTAATTAATCCTAACAAACGGTCAATGGTGCGTCTTTGACCGAGGGTACTCAACCACAGCAGTTTGCGTTGGTGTTGATAGCGAAAAGCATCTAGCACTTCTCGACGAAAATGCGGCCAGTTGTCTAAATCGTGCCAATACATCCAAATGACCGTAGTTTGATCGACATGGGCATAGGCTTGCAAGTTAAACGGCGATTGGGCGACAATTTCAAAAGGAGAACCTGCACCCACAAATCCCAAAAATGCGTCCTCGACTCCGGTTTCCTGGTCTTGGGACGTGGCATTGACTTGGGCAGTTCCCACTAAGCGAATTGAACCCTTTTGTACTAGGTACAATAAGCCAGAACGGGCCGGAACGCGCTCGTCTTTGTTAAAGATGCGATCGCGATAGTGAGATTGGGCCCAGTCAATGATACGCTGCCAAGTTAAGAAGGGCCGAGATGCTTCTGATGGTGACGGTGAAGGTTGCATAGGCAAAAATGCCATGGTTGTTAAATTGATTTTTTGAAAATACTACTTAGAATCAAAGTATCAAAAAATACGTTACTTTGGTGTTTTCTGTTATAAGGTGTAAAAAATTGTTCGCGCAACAACCGCGATTTCAAGGCTACCTTTGTGCTGCTTGGCAGTCCCTCCAAGATTCCCAGAGTTTACCAGAATTTACGGAGTATCTGCGCCAATTTAAGGCTATTTCCGCTCGTCGTATCCGAAATAATACGGTTATGGGATATCGTAGCGCGATCGCGTTGCAACTGAGCGCTAAACATTCAGACGCGGTGCAGGAGATAGCTCAATCATTGGTCGCAATGGCGATGCAACAGCAATCAGAGTGGGAGTTTCAGGCAATTGAGGGGGGATGGATTGAGGGGAGACTGGGCGATCGCGCCTTGGCTGATTGGTTACAATATAGTCTTGATGATGAGTCTATTTCTAACCCACTCGAGAAAGGCGAAACCCCCCTCACTGCCGAGTTGTTTCCGATTCAGTATGCCCACGCACGCTGTTGTTCCTTGTTGCAAATGGCCCATCGATCTCGCATCATTGAGTTAGTTAATCCTGATGCTGTACCGCCGGGGCGTTGGCGCAAACCGCAAAGGATTTTTGAAGATTTTTCGACAAACTTACAACATTCGGCAGAATGGGAACTATTAGGGCAAATCTGGGATGTTTTGGATCGTCTCGCGATCGCGCCAGAAGCGTCTCAGCTTAAATCTGCTCGTCGTCTGAGTGAGGCTTGGTTACAATTTGAACGCTGTTGCCGTATATGGGGCGAGGTGCAGCGAAATCAGCCCCAGTTGGCACAAATGAGGTTAGGCTTGGTCGCGATCGCTCAGAAGCTCTTGTGGCGACTGCTGAGAGAACATTTAGACGCAATACCTCAGTGTGAATTTTAGTCATTGGTCGTTTGTCTTTTGTCCTTTGTTATTTTCAGAACCCCGGTTTCCCTTGTCTAATTTCCACTGAATGGGAAAAGCAGATCAGAAACCGGGGTTCTTGATACCTACAAACTAAACAAATTTGAGATTACAATCGTTCAGTCATGCGGGTTAGTAATTGCGTCGAACGTTCGACAAAACCTGTCATCGTATCAGCCGTAAAGCCCTTTTGCGAGAACAAAGCTAAATCGTAAATGTGACGACACATCGATTGGGTTAAATCCCCAGAAGAAGATTGACCTTCTGCGATGATACTTCCTTGGCTGATGTCTACCAATTTTTGAATCATCGGGTGGGCTGTATTAACAACCAGGGTATGTTCTTCAGGGAACTGTAGATCCTGTTGTTGTAGCAGGGCAGTCATTTCTTGGAGTCGTCGCATTTGTTCGGGTAAAATCACCATTGCCGGAGGCGTATTTTCGGCGTTATTGGCTTTAAGGGATTCTGTCCGAATGGTGACTTTATCGTTACCCAGAGAGTTCTCAAACAGTTCTTTGATTAATTCGCTGCGGGTTTTGTTGGTCTTGGGGTCTACAATTTCGGTTTCTTTTTCTTTATCGACTAAAACATCTTCTAATTCTGCGTCTACTCGCGAGAATTTGACTTCGCTGTACTCCCGTTCGAGGAAGGGAATAAAGTAATTGGTGTCGATAAAAGAGTCCATAAACAGGACTTCTAAACCTTGGCTTTTGTACAGTTCTACATAGG
This sequence comes from filamentous cyanobacterium ESFC-1, assembly GCA_000380225.1. Classification (GTDB taxonomy): domain Bacteria; phylum Cyanobacteriota; class Cyanobacteriia; order Cyanobacteriales; family Spirulinaceae; genus Jaaginema. The sequence goes on along the minus strand of KB904821.1, from coordinate 3,504,120 downwards.
TTGCTTGGGTTGCAGGGTCTGTACAGTAATAAATGCGGTTTTCGTGGCTTTCTTTGTTGCGTTCTAGATACGCTTTTAAGGTGGTGTAACCGTCGTTGGCTTCGCTATTTTCGGGGGTCGAATCTTGCCAAGCGTCTCCTTCTGGGGTTTGGACTTCGACTTGGGGTTGTTCGCTTGCGGCTTCGTAGGTCGTTTTGAAGATAATGATATCTTCGACTTGTTTTTTAAACTTGTCGTTTTTCAGGGAACCGTACTTGACAAATGTACCGACATCCTGCCAGCAGCGAACGTAATCAGAACGCTGTTCTTCGTATAAAGATTTGAGGCGATCGCCAATCTTTTTACTAATATAATCGGTAATACGGCGAACGGTGCGATCGTTGGTTAAGGCACTCCGAGAAACGTTTAAGGGAATGTCGGTACTGTCTACCACCCCCCGTAAAGGCATCAGAAATTCAGGGATGATTTCTTCACAGTGGTCGCTGACAAAGACTTGGTTACAGTACAGTTTGATGTGACCGCGATTAATATCCACATCGGGTTTGATTTTCGGGAAGTATAAAATCCCGTTAATTACGAAGGGATAATCGGTGTTTAAATGCACCCATAATAAGGGGTCTTCTTGGAAGGGATAAAGATAACGATAAAACTCTAGATAATCTTCATCGGTGAGGTTTTGAGGAGATTCTTTCCAGAGGGCTTTTTGTTGGTTAATAACTTCCCCATCCAGTTTAATGGGGACGGGCATAAAGTCGCAGTAAGTTTTGACTAACTGCTTCACTCGTTCGGGTTCAGCGTATTCGCTTTCTTCGTCGAATAAGGTTAAAGTAACGGTTGTTCCCGGTTGAGTTCGTTCGGACTCCACTAACTCGAATTCTGGAGAACCATCACAAGTCCAATGGACGGCTTGAGAGTCGCGACGGTGGGAAAGGGTGTCGATTTCGACTTGTTTGGCCACCATAAAAGAGGAGTAAAATCCTAAACCAAAGTGACCGATGATTTGTTTATCTGCGTCTTTTTGATATTTTTGGATAAATTCTTCGGCGCTGGAGAAAGCCACTTGGTTAATATATTTTTTGACTTCCTCAGCCGTCATGCCAATACCGTTGTCAGATACAGAAATGGTTTTCTTTTCAGTATCGACGCTGATTTCGATTTCTGGTGCGGGAAGTTCCCCATCGACTTCCCCGGAATAAGATACCATTTTGAGCTTGTTAATGGCATCAACGCTGTTAGAAATTAATTCCCGCAAGAAGATTTCATGGTCGGTGTAGAGAGATTTCTTGATAATGGGAAAAATATTCTCGGTATGGATCGTAATGTTGCCTTTTTCCAATACAGTAGCCATAGTTTAATTCCGATCGTTTACAGATATTTTGCAGCGTAAAAGTTCCTAAATATAAATAATAAGGCTCAATGGCTGTATTCGAGTGGAGGTTTCCCTAACCGGAAATGGCGGATTTCCCTATCTCCTGCGAAACAGCCATTGAGGCCAGAGGATTTAACCTTGGGAGGTTTGTAATTCGTCGAGACGGGCTAAAACTTCTTTACTGTGGATTGCGGGTCGTACCCCCAGGAAGATTTCCCGTAATACCCCTTGAGGGTCGATGAGATAGGTGTGACGCAGGGAGGAGTAACCCAACCAAGACCCGTAGGTTTTACTGACTTCTCCGGTGGTATCTGCAAGTAAGGGGAATTTTAACCCCTCAGAATCGCAGAATTCGGCGTGAGATTGTACGTCATCAACGCTGACTCCGATAATTTGGGTGTTACGACGGTTATATTTGTCGATGTCTTGTTGGAAGCGACGGGCTTCGAGGGTACAACCGGGGGTGAAGTCTTTGGGGTAGAAGTACAACACCACCCACTGTCCCCGGTAATCGGACAGGGAAATGTCTCCGTCCCCGGTGTTGGTGGGGAGGTTGAAGTCGGGGGCTATTTCGTCCAGGGGAGGTTGGGGGCCTCCTAATGCGAGGGCTTTTGCGGGTTTGAGAAATAAACCCCCTAGGGAGGTGAGGAGAAGGGTTAAAGCAGTTCGACGATTCATAGGAAGGGAATAATGGCAACAACTTTTTACATTAGTTTACAATATTTCGGGGTTGTAGCCGAGTTGTTGCAGCAAGGGTTGAATTTGGGGTAAGATTTGCGCGATCGCGTCCCCGTTTTTTTCCCGCCATTTCTCTGCTTTGGGTTGGGAAAGGGTAGTCCAGCTTGTTTGTTTTTGCTGGAGATAGTTTTGGCTTTCTGGGGTAATTTTCAGGTTGGTAAATTCGCTGACTTGGGTTAAGAGGTTTTGGGGATTTTGCAGTAAGTCTTCATAGCGAATTTGTAGGCAGTTTTGAGCAAATTTAGGGTTATTTTCGATTTCAGTTAATATGAATTGGTTGTGTTGTTGCCAACTCCAAGCGCAAATTTCGGGTAAAGTTTGCTGGACGACGGTTTCCCAATGGGGGGGAATCGGGTAACACCAATAGGAGATTGTGGCATTGTCGGGAAAGGGTAAAGGACGATGCCAAAAAAAGTTAGATTGCCACCCTTCTAACATTGATGAAATACAAGCCCGACCATCGCGAACTATGTAAATATAAAGGGCATCGGGAAACATTTTTTGTAAGGCTTCGAGATGGAAGCAGTTGGCAATTGTTTTTTCAATGTAGCGAATGGGTTGCCGTTGGAGGAGGTGTTTTTTGATATCTTGTGGTTGTGATTCCCGGCGATTTTGAATATTTTGATATAACAGTTCTTGTTTAAATTTGCGAGTGATTTTGGGGCTACATTCTGCGGACGAAATATAATCAGTAGGTTTGGCAAAACGGGAGTAGGGAAAGAATTGAAACCACAAAGGATCGTTTTCGCGATCGCGTGACCAAACATCTCCCATCCGTCTCACAATTTCGTAAAAGTAACTCGATCCAGAACGAGGGGCAGAGAGTATAAAAATCGGTTGTTTGAAAGCGGGGGAAATCAGAGACAGCAGATTTTTCTTGAGTTTTTGTTTCATGCTTATTTCTCCTGCCTACTGTATTGAAAGTCCAGCATTTTTTCACCACAAATATCTTCAATCTGTGCGAGGTTATCTCGACCAAAAAACTCTAGCCAATTTACGGCGCGATCGCCTTTCGGTTGGTATTGTTGATTCACGGCTTGCGTAATATCTCCGGTTGCTTGTAATCCCAGTGTTTGTGCTAAATTTTGGATGGTTTTAACTTTATTTTGATTGAAATCTTCGTAGCGAATGAGTTGTAATCCTTGTTGATGGTTTTGATAGGTTTCTGCACAAATTAGCCAGCGTTGGGCTAATCGCTGAATATAGGTTTCTCCTGATACCTGGGGAAGTTGACCTTGTAGCATTAAATCCCATCCCCTTGCTGACATATTCGCGAGTTTGTTTTGATATGCCGGGGAGAGTTGAGGTAAGTTACCAGGGATTTGCAAGCGATTTAAGATACTGCGGATGGTATCTCTAGGATCGCGCATCACCAATAAATATTGGGATTGGGGAAAGCTAAACTTTAATGGTTCGTATAAAAAGGTAAAATTAGGGTCTTTAATAATGGGAGTAGAAAAGTAATAGGGATGTTGTTTGAGAATTTTTTGGAAAGGGATATCATGGTTGTATAGCTTTTGACGCAAAGCGGCATTCAGATCGATTTGATGAAAAGGGTCAATCGTGACGGCTTGTTGAGCGACTTTTCCGAGAAGGGCAGCAATGACAGTCGTTCCCGATTTTTGATGACCTAAAATTAAAAGGGGTTGGGGATGAACTTTCGCGGTTTTTTGGCGATAATTCAGTTGGAGTTTTTGCCAGCGATTGATAACTTTTTGACGAATATTCGGGATAGCCATACACTGATTTTAAGGAATGAGAAATATTAGAGATGCAACCCAATCTTTTAATTTATCGAGATAATTTATTGTCCTATTCGGAAACATTCATTCCGGCACAAGTTGAAAACTATCAAAGTTATCAAGGCATTTATGTGGGTAGTTTTCGACACCGGGGTAAAACCTATCCTTTACCGCCAGACAGAACTTTAGTTTTGAGCGATTTAGCCAAGTTTACGCTAAATCGTAAAATCTTATATGCTTTGACTGGAGGATGGGGTTATCCACAATGGTTTGCTGCTTTAAAAGCTTTAAATCCCAGTTTACTTCACGCTCATTTTGCCATTGATGGGGTTTGGGCGTTACCGATTGTACGGCGTTTAAAGTTACCGTTGGTTGTGACTTTTCACGGTTACGATATCACGGTCAATGAAAGAAGTAAAAATCTCGATCGTCTCTATGGCCCCAAACTCTTACCGCAATTATATCTACGGCGGCGCAAGCAGTTATTTCAACGGGCAAATTGTTGTATTGCGGTGTCGAATTTTATTCGCGATCGCGCCATTGCCAAGGGTTGTCCGGCTGACAAGATTGAGGTTTGCTACATCGGGGTGGATTTGGATTTATTTCAACCGGATGACAGTATTGCCCGTCAACCGGTTGTGCTGTTTGTAGGACGACTTGCACCGAAAAAAGGCTGCAAGTATCTGATTCGGGCTATGGCAGAGGTACAGAAAAGTCATCCAGAGTTGGAATTGGTGATGATTGGAGATGGGGAGTTACGGCAGGACTTAGAACGTCTGGCTGAGGAATTATTGCCGAACTATCGTTTCTTGGGGGTACAGCCTCCCCAGGAGGTGCGACGCTGGCTGAATCAAGCTTTAATGCAGGTTGTTCCCAGTGTCACCGATTCTATGGGCAATGCAGAGGGTTTACCGATGACGGTGATTGAAGCCCAAGCGATGAAACTTCCGGTAATTGGTTCGATTCATGCGGGGATTCCTGAAGCGATCGCGTCTGGAAACACGGGGTTTCTCGTAGCGGAGCGCGATTGGCAAGGGATTGCCCACAGTATCATTACTCTAGCAGAAAAATCGCAACTGCGCCAAACTGTCGCGATCGCCGCCCGAAAACAGGTTGAACAAAGGTTTAATTTAAAGCAAAACATTGCCCAAATTGAGGCAATTTATGACCGGATTTTAGAGTAGTATCTAAGGTAAGTATTTTTCCAATAATTTACGGGTTTTGTTATTAGTTATTAGTTTTCGCTTGGGATGGGAGGTATTGTTTCCCTTACTTTATCTGCTGTATAACCTGAGTAGCTTGTTGGGTAACAACTTGCCAATTCAAGCGAGTTTGATAAGCTTGGAATGCAGATAAAGCCAGTTGCTCGTAACGTTGGCGATCGCGCATAATTTCCATAATATAATCGCAATAAACTTGGCTATCCCCTTGCGGGGAAAATGTCTCACCATTATCCTCTTGGACAATCGTCGCAATTCCCCCAACTGCTGTTGCGATACAAGGAACGCCAAAACTATTCGCTTCAATCAGAACATGGGGAGAACAATCAGCTTTTGTGGGCAAAATTAGAAAGTGGGATGCTGCCAATAATTGCTCAAATTCTTTTAATCCCGTCGGAGTCGATTTATCGATATAACCGATGACTTTCACAAAAGAAGGTAAAGGGTGCATAGGGGGTTTACAGCCTACCGTAATTAATTCGGTGGCCAAACCTTGCTGATTTAATTGTTCTGCCACTTTAAAGGCTAAACCTCCCCCTTTTCGCTGCCAATCTACCCCCACAAATAACAGTTTACAAGGATGGGGGGGACGTTGCGCGATCGCGTCTTGAATTGTTGGCAAATCGCGATCGCTTTCTAAGTTTGCCCCCCAAGGAATCACCTGGACTTGCTGGGGATTGAGGTTATAAATTTCGAGGGCAGTTTTTGCAGCCCAGTCAGACGTAAAAATGATTTTATGACAGCGTTGTAAATTGCGGCTTTCGAGTTGATAAATCCGTTGTTCTGTCTCGCGACATAAGTTACTGAGATGGGGATAAAAGTTAATCAAACTGGCTAAAGTTGTATCTGTCCACAATACCACCGGACAATCTGTTTTAAGACGATATAGGGGTAACATATTTTCCGTACACAGTACCAAATCTCCCGTCGCTTTCTGGAGTTTCCTATTGATTTGATAAGCCGTGTAATTCAGCAAAAGGGGTTCAAGCCAACTATAATAATCTTTGTGAAACAAACGACGATACATCAGCCATTTTAACCGCGTCCAAGGTAACTTAATGCGCTTGTCTCCGGCAATATTTTCTAAAGTCAATCCTTGATGTTGTAATCCTTGGACAATATAACTACCAGCCGTATATAAACCCAAATGATACTTCGGCCATGAAGCAGGATTATAAAGGTCGTAACTCGTCACATAATTAATGTGCATGAAATTGAGGAAAAAACTCTAAAATAATGTCTCGAACCGTTTGACCAGCAACTTGCCAATTGAGGCGATCGCGATATTCTAAAAAAGCTGAAGTTGCTAAGGCTTGGTAACGATGGGAATCAGAAAATTCGCTGGTAATATATTCACAGTAATCTGCAATTGATGCTGTTAAATCAAATAATTGACCATTTTTACCCTTCGCAATAATAGTCGTCATTCCCCCCACTGCTGTGGCTAAACAAGGAAGACCAAAAGCATTCGCTTCACACAGTACATTCCCAAAAGTTTCCGCTTGAGAAGGAAGAATTAAAAAGTGCGATCGCAGCAAAATTTCTTGGAGTTTTTCTCGTCCTTTCTCTGTCCCTTTACTCAAGAAGCCGACAACATTGACAAAATCGGGTAAATCGAGAGATTGGGGAGGACGACAACCCACAATGGTTAAACGGGTTTTGATGTTTTTAGCGTTTAACATTTTGGCAACTTGTAAAGCAATATCTCCCCCTTTTCGCTGCCAATTTACCCCAAAAAATAATAACTCACATTGCTGTTGCGATCGCGCAGCAATAGCCCCTTGAATTTCTGTGAGAGTGCGATCGCCCATCACATTTGCCCCATAAGCCGCAACTCTCACTTTATCTGGAGAAAAGCCATAAGTTTCAATGGCATAATCGGCTGCCCATTGAGAAGCAAAAATAGCCAAGTCACAACGCTCTAAAGCCAAGCGATCCATCTTGACTAAATTCTGCTGAGTTTCGCGACACAGTTGGCTAAATGCTGGATAAGAATCAATAATCGTACCGTATAAGTTAGTACTCCACAAAACAATCGGTTGACGACAGTTTAAAAAGGCAATGGAATTAACATCAGGACATAAGATAATTTCTGCATCTGAATCCGCAATGGCTTGATTGATTTGTTTTCCATAAAAACGATTAATTCTTAAATCAGCCCAACCATGATATTTCTGATTGAACAAGCGCGAATACAAACGATTTTTAACTTTGATCGGCCAAGACGTTTTTTCGGGAAAAGGGCCAATATATTGAAACGCAGGAAACTGTTTTTCTAGGGCTTTGGCTTTGTGATAACTGGTACTACGAACTCCAATGGTTTTCGGATGCCATTGTTCGGGATTGGCAATGTCATAGTGAGTAACATAAGCAAGTTTCATCATGGTTAAGACTTCTGACTTTTTAAACGCCAATAGTAAAACACGCTGGCAATCCGACTGTAATAAATCTGTAACTCGCAAGCGGCTACTAAATCAGTTTTGATGCGATAACCATATTTCAATAAATGGACGAAAATACGATAGCTATTGCCTAGAGTTGTCCGGGCTAAAAGTAATCCTTTTTGAGAAGGGGGGGCTAAAATCATTTTTAAGGGGAAAAACGATAAACAAGCCCCGTGAATTAAACCGCATAAATAATCCTTTTCTAAACGCCAAGCTGGGACTTGATGATAAGCGTGCATTTCGGGGTTATACCAAATTTCCCAACCGTTTTTATACATCCAAATTAAAGGTTCCCAATCTTCTCCCCCTACCATGGATTTTCCGACTCTACCGCAAAACAAAGAGGGTTTACTAAAACAATCCAACCACACGGATTTTCGTACTATCATGGCTGCGGCAGTGGGTAAACTTAATAACTCCGGCTGATATTGATTGGGAGTATCGCCGCGATCGCGTGCCGAAAAGAAGCCCGCAATGGTGTTAAAATTATCCGGGGGTGGGGTTTCAAAATCTACCTGAATCCGTCCGCCAAAAGCCCCGGCTTGGGGATATAATTTAGCAAATTGAAAGGCTTGAAAAACCCAATCTTTTGCGATATAATTATCATCATCAATAAAACCAACCAAATCGCCCTTCGCTGTTTCCATTCCTTTTTGTCGGGCGAAGGCTGCCCCCTGCCTAATTTCTGGGACGTAGCGTAAAGCCGCATCGTCGCGCCAACTTTTTTGATGAGATTTAACAACATCTGCGGTTTTATCCTGGCTGTTATTATCCACCACAATAACTTCCCAACTCAAGCCCTGGGTTTGAACCTGCGATCGCAAACTTTCGAGTAACTTCGGCAGGCGTTGTGCGCCGTTATAAGTGGGAATCACCACACTGAAATCTAAACTCATTTCAGCGATTTCTCCATAGATAAAAAGGACTGATTAAACTACTGCGTAAAAACTCCATTTCGCAAGCATTAATCGTATTTTGATCGAAAGTTTTAGAATATTTCAAATAATAAAAAATCGCTCGTTGTAAATCCCGCAACCAAGCAATCGGAAAGACCAAAGGCCGCTGCCATTTGGGGAAACGCAGCATCCGAATATAATGCCGCGCTAACCCCGTACTGCGAACTAAATATAATAAATACTCTCGGGTTAAGCGATCGCGAGGAATTTGATGCCAAATCACCATTGCAGGATTGTACCAAACTTCCCAACCGCCATTTTGAATCGATAAAATCGCTTCTAAATCTTCACTATTCAAAATAGAACTGCGCGATCGCCCACTCAAAAAAGGACGTTCTGGCACACAATTCAACCAAGCCTCTTTGCGTACCACCAACCCCGCCGAAGGGGGTAACATCTTCATTTGGGGGGTGTAAAGATGCGCCTTATCCCCTCTTTCGGTAATCGCAAAAAAGCTGGCAATGCGTTTAAAATCCGGGGGGGGTTCTACCTCGTATTCCCCGTGAATCTGACTGCCAATGGCTCCCGCTTCGGGGTGCATCCGGGCAAACTTTACCGCCTCAGCCGCCCAAGTTGGGGCAGGAGGAGTGTCATCGTCCAAAAAACCAATCAAAACGCCTTGAGCCATTTTAATCGCCTTTAAACGGGCAAAAGCCGCACCTTGCTGTTTTTCGACTTCGTAACGTAAAGGCGAAAATGGCGGCCAGTTTTCTTGATACTCTCGCACCACCTCGGCAGTACGATCTTGACTATTATTATCGACAATCAAAACCTCCCAATTGATGCCCTCAGCCTCGATTTGTTGTTGCAATCGATCGAGGACTAATGGCAAGCGAGTTGCGCCATTATAAGTTGGAATCGCTATCGTCAAATCTGTTGACATCACAACAAAATGGCAAAAGAAAAAATGATTAATTAAAGGGTTCGGCTCGTAGATTTCCCTGAAAATAAAGCGCTAAGTTTTGCTGCTGCCGAAATTCCCGTTCATAAGCCCGCGATCGCGAAATGGATCGCCCTACTGTCTAGCGTACCCGATACTCGCGATCGCATCATCACTTTTACCAAAACTCCTGGGTCTAAGATTCCCCGTCCTGTCTTGTGGCGCTACAAGATATAGCAGGAAGCAAAACTGTTGGGACGTAGTGGGGCTTGCCCTCACCCCAACCCCTCTCCCAAATAGGGCGAGGGGCTAATTGTCTAATAAGGGATAGGAACAGATGCGGTGTCTCAACCGCTTAAGTGTTTAGATACTTACGCATATAACCATTCGCTTCACAAGAAATGAATAAGGTTGCGTAGGTTTGAAAAGATTTTGCATTACTGTTCACACCCCCGTCGAGCTTATCAAGTTGATCCCAATGGAAACCATCCGATAGAACCGGACGCGATCGCCCCTTTTGATTAACTTTAATACAACACCTCAGACTCCGTATTGGGGTCAGACGGTTGCTGGACTTTTTTGGTTTGCGTCGGGGTATTTAAAGTTTCAATGATCTCCGCTTCGACGCTGCGGCCTTCGGCTTCCGGTTCTTCTGGGGTTTCCGGTTCGGGTTCGAGGGTTTCTGGGGGACTGGGTTGGGCTTCTTGTACTCCTTGGGGTTCGGGTTCGGGTTCGGGGGTTTCCGGTTTGGGGGCGGCGGTTTTGGCGAAGGTCAGTTGATTTTCTTCACAGTCAATTAAGACCGTATCCCCTTCATTAAAAGCATTTTCGAGGATTTGGGTGGCCATGGGATTTTCTAACTCCCGTTGAATCGCCCTTTTGAGGGGACGCGCCCCATAAATCGGGTCATAGCCCACTTCGACAATATAATCTCGCGCCGCGTTAGTGAGTTCGAGACTGATTTTCTGCTCGGCCAAAAGGCTATGAATGCGTCGTAGTTGGATATCGACAATAAAGCGCAATTCCTGACGGCGCAGGGTGTGGAAGATAATCAGATCGTCAATGCGGTTGAGAAATTCCGGGCGAAAATGCGATCGCAACGCTTCTAAGACACGCGATCGCATCTGCTCGTAATCCGCATCATCTCCGGCTACATTAAGAATAACCTCGCTGCCAATATTACTCGTCATCACAATAATGGCATTGCGAAAATCCACCACGCGGCCTTGAGAATCCGTCACCCGACCATCATCAAGGACTTGCAGCAAAATATTAAACACATCCCGATGCGCTTTCTCCACCTCATCGAGTAACACCACCGAATAAGGACGACGACGCACCGCTTCAGTAAGCTGTCCCCCTTCCTCGTAACCCACATATCCCGGCGGCGCACCCACCAACCGCGAAACCGTGTGTTTTTCCATATATTCGGACATATCCAGGCGAATCATCGCGTCTTCGCTGTCAAACAGCAACTCCGCTAACGCTCTGGCTAACTCCGTCTTCCCTACGCCCGTTGGCCCCATAAACAGGAACGAACCAATCGGTCGTCCGGGGTCTTTCATCCCCGCCCTGGCTCTCCGAATCGCCGCCGAAACCGCCGCTACCGCTTCACTTTGACCGATCACCCGTTCGTGTAAATGGTCTTCGAGTTTCAGGAGTTTTTGCCGTTCCGACTCTAATAAGCGATTAACAGGGATACCCGACCAACGGGCGATAATTTCAGCAATATCGGCTTCTGTCACTTGTTCGCGCAGCAACGCCGTTCCTTGGGCTTGAATTTCAAGTAATTTGCTTTCTTTGGCTTCTAAATCCCGTTGGACAATTTCTAATTGACCGTATTTCAACTGGGCTGCCCGATTAAGGTCATAAGCCCGTTCAGCTTGCTCAATTTGCAATCGCAGTTGCTCTTCTTCTTCCTTTAAGGTGTTGATATCTTCGAGCATCTGCTTTTCTTTTTGCCATTGGGTAGACAGGTTTTCCTGCTTACCTTGCAACTCGGCAATTTCTTCTTCAATGCGCTCTAAACGCTCTTTAGCCGAACTATACACCGCCGTTGCGGTCACGGTTTTTTCCTCCCCTTTGAGGGACAATTGCTCCATTTGCAACTGCATCAAACGGCGGTCAATGGTTTCGAGTTCGGCGGGTTTGGAGGTGATTTCCATTTTCAACCGGGCTGCGGCTTCGTCTACCACATCAATCGCTTTATCGGGGAGAAAGCGATCGCTAATGTAACGATGAGACAGGGTAGCGGCAGCAACGAGGGCAGAATCGGTTATTTTAACCCCGTGGTGGACTTCGTAGCGTTCCTTGAGTCCCCGCAAAATCGAGATCGTATCTTCGACGGTGGGCTGTTTGATGTAAACCTGTTGAAAACGCCGTTCTAAGGGGGCATCTTTCTCGATATGCTTGCGGTATTCATCGAGGGTCGTTGCGCCAATACAGCGTAATTCTCCCCGCGCTAACATCGGTTTGAGCAAGTTCCCCGCATCCATTGAGCCTTGGGCTGAACCTGCCCCAACAACGGTGTGTAATTCGTCGATAAACAGGATAATTTGCCCTTCGGAGTGGGTCACTTCTCGCAATACCGATCGCAAACGGCTTTCAAATTCGCCGCGATACTTGGCCCCCGCGATGAGACTCCCCATGTCCAGGGAGACCAACTGGCGATTTTTCAGGGATTCGGGTACATCCCCATTGACAATTCTCTGGGCTAAACCTTCGGCGATCGCGGTTTTCCCAACTCCCGGTTCCCCAATCAAGACGGGATTGTTCTTCGTGCGTCGCGATAATACCTGTACGGTACTGCGAATCTCCTCATCGCGCCCAATCACCGGGTCGAGTTTCCCAGCTTTGGCCATTTCTGTGAGGTCGCGACCATACTTTTCCAGGGCTTCGTATTGCTCCTCGGAGTTCTGCTCAGTGACCTTCTGAGCGCCTCTAACCTCTTTAATCGTGGCTTCGAGGTCTTGGGGGTCTAAATTAAATCTTCGTAGCAGTTGCCGCCCAATACGGTCGTCTTCGGCAAAACCAATCAGTAGGTGTTCGACGGAAATATAAGTATCTTGCCAGCTTTCGCGGGAGGCATCGGCGCGATCGAGCATTAAGTCCAAACCGCGGCCTAAAAATAACTGATCGACATTGGGGCGTTTGGGTTGGCGATTGGCAAACAGTTCGAGTTGCTGCGTCAGACGCATAATATCCACGTTGGCGCGACTTAAAATGCTCTGGGCTAACCCCTCCTTGGTTTCCAGGAGGATGAGGATAACGTGTTCGACTTCGAGTTGCTGATTGCGGAATCGACGGGCGACTTCTTGAGACTTGACGATCGCTTCCCAGGCTTGTTCGGTGAACTTGCTCGGATCGGTGGGCTGCATTGATTAATATGGGCGAGGTGCAATTGCGTTACTGCACAGTATAGCTTTTTCAGTTATCAGTCATCAGTAATCAGTTATCAGTTTTTTGGGGAGTAGGCTTTCTTAGGCAGTGGGCAGTGGGCAGTGGGCAGTGGGCAGTGGGCAGTGGGCAGTGGGCAGTGGGCAGTGGGCAGTGGGCAGTGGGCAGTGGGCAATCGGCAATCGGGAGGAGGGGGAAGAGGGGGAAGAAATTACCAATTACCAATTACCAGTTACCAATTGAGGGATTGTGGGAATAACCAATAACAAAGGACAAAAGACAAAGGACAAATGACCAATAACTAAAACCCCATCGAAATATACTCAACTTTCGAGCCACAACCGCCACGCAGCCCACCACCGAGGCTGAGTTCACCTTTGAGGACTTCGGGTTCGGCTTCGTCGGGGAATTGGATTGAGGCGATGTATTGATTGTCGGGCGATCGCGTGATGCGGGTAATGACTTGATATTCTTCAGTCTCGTATTCTGTGGCGATCGCTTCGGTTAAAATTACCGTTTCTCCCGCTTCTACGTTGTTAAGCACTTCTTGGCATTGTTGTGGCGTACAAAAAGCCAGGTCAACTGAACCGACTTGAGCATCTTCAATGGCGATTGAAGCACTCGCACCGGGACAAGCCAAAATTAGGGGAACTGCGATCGAGGCGAGTAAACTAGACATTGTTTTTTTGAGTCAAATCAATATGAAGGGAATAGTAAGGCTGAGGTTAAGACGCGATCGCGCTTTGAGTCAAAAATTTTAAGCTGGATAGCTACTGAGATCGTGTAAAACGCCTATCGCTTCGGTGTTCTTTTTTTTACCCCTTTCGCGCCTGAGCCAGCAAGGTCGCTTTCGTTCCTTACTGGCTATATTTTTATAATAATCCGGTTTATTTCGGGTGTCTTGGGTATATCGCCCCTTTCATCAAATCTTTAAATTGTCGGTATATTTCTTAACTACTCTTTTAATTTTTCCTTAGTCATTTGTCCTTAGTTTTTGACGTTAGGTCTTAGGCAGTCGGCAGTCGGCAATCGTTATGTAGGGGCTGGGTTTCCCTGCCCAATAACCAATAACCAATAACTAACAACCAACAACCAACAACCAATAACCAACAACCAACAACCAACAACCAACAACCAATAAATTCTTGAAAAAACGCCCTCTTAAAATGCCATCAAAAACAATAACGAGAAAATTGCTTTCGCAACGCCATGATTGCCGGAGAAGGCGTTTTATTCTGGAAATTATCTGCTTTTTGCCAGCTTAAGGTACTCCAGCGAAACGGGCCTTGTTGAGCAGCAGACAGCCATAACAACCGTTTGGCGCGGGTCATGGCAACATAGAGTAAGCGGTATTCTTCAGCTTTTTTGAGTTGGGCGGCTTCCTCCCAAGCGGCGAGGGGGAGAGACAATTGGGGGGACTGGTCTTTGCCGTAAATTTCCCATTGATGCAAAGCGGTACGAATTTGGGCGCGGGCCACTTCAGACAGGGTAAAATCGCCGATAAACTTGGCCGCGGTGGGAACCCAAGGATCGCCGGGAAGGACATCATTGTGCAGAAAGGGTAAAAAGACATAATCCCAATCGAGTCCCTTGGCTTTGTGCATGGTAATGATGGTGAGTTGACCGGGGCGGGTGTAGAGGTCTTCGCCGTCTTCTTCTACGCCCTCGAAGCGTTCAACAGTGACAATTTCGCTGAGGGCTTCGAGGATGGTTTTGAGGGAATTGCGCCCGATGGTTTGTTTGGCCACGCGATCGCTCAATTTCTGAACGGTAGCGAGTTCTGACCCGGTATAACGTAAGGTCATCCCCAAAAAGGAAATCAGTTGATAAGGGCCTAAGGTCATGCGGGCGTTGAGGAGGTTGCTGCAATAGCGACTGGCTTGGGCGATCGCGGTTTTTTGGGGTGGGTCGAGGGGACTGGGGTAGAGGAACTTCTCTGGGGCGGTGGCGAGGCTGTTGAGGTCTTGGACGGATATGAGTTGACGCTTGGCCAGAACTTCGAGGGCGGCTTTGAGAAGATCGGGGGAGTGGGGACGGTCGATAAATTGCAGCAGTTTGTAAATTTCGGCGGGAATGTGGGAATTGCGCTCGTTTTCTCCCACTTCATACACGGTGATTTCGTTTTCTCGCAGTAATTCGGTCAGTTTTTCTTTGAGAAAGCGGGCTTGGCGGTTTTCCCGGACTAAGATGGCGGCGCTGTAGTCGGGATGATCTTGAAACAGTTGGGAAACGCGATCGCCAATTCTTTCCACGGTGGCGTTAATATCCGGGGGTTGGTGGATTTCTAGCCCTAAACCCTCTGGGGCAGGGTTAGCGTCGGTTTGGGGGTCGTCTGGGGCGACTGGCAGAATATTTTGGGGTCGGAAGGGGCGATCGCTAGGGGGTTTTTGGGGGTGTTCTTTTTGCCATTGCGTGTTGACCCAATCTAATAAAAAGTTCGCCGCATCAAGGATAATTGGGCTACTACGTCCGGCTTGATTCATCGTGGCCAGATTACCTTCGGTGGCGCACAAATCGCAGAAACGGTTGAAATAAACTGGATCGGCAGGGGTAAAGGTGGAGTTAATCGCTTGGTTGGGGTCGCCAACGCGGGCAATATTGAGAAAATCAGGATGATCGGGATTGGCCGCGAGGGTTTCGAGGAGAGAAAACTGTAAAGGCGTGGAATCTTGGGCTTCGTCTTCAAACACGGCGAAAACTTGATTCTGCCAGAGTTGGCGAATACTAGAGTTGTTGAGAACCCGCAATGCAGCCAGAATCATGTCGTCGTAGTCGATAAAGTTGCGCGATCGCAACAACCGTTCGTAATTTTCATACAATCCCCCGGCTACCGCCAAAATATTGTAGCTGTCAGGGGCGTATTGATTCAGGGTTAATAGGTCTTCGGGACGCAATCGCGAACTTTTGGCTTCTCGCACCACGGTATGAGCTAAACTCGGTAAAACTTCGGTGCGTAATACGGATTGTCTTCGCAAGCGTTCGCTTTCTTCCCCGTCAAACTGCATTCCTTCGAGCAAGTTTTGGTACAGTTTGGGATGATGAGCGATCCACTGTTCGACGGCATTTTTGAGGAGATAATGGCTTTGGTTGGGGGTGACGAGGGTTTGAGTTTCTAGGTTGAGGCCGGAAATATCGGGATGACGAGAAGCAATATTAAGGGCGAGGCCGTGGAGAGTTTGAACGACAAAGCTACCAAGGGGGAGGCGCAAGTCTTTGAGGCGATCGCGAATTTTGCTTTTAATACTAGCCGCCGCCGATCGCGTAAAAGTCACAACCAACAACTGGCGTTTGGGATGCAGTTGATAGCGGGCGATCGCGATCGCCGCCGCTACCGCCAAGCTATGGGATTTTCCCGCCCCTGGAACCGCCGCAACCGCCAAACGTCCACCTTCCCAGTTAGCCAAGCTTTTTTGACCGGGACGCAAACTGGTGTGGAGTTGTTGCAGTTGGCGATCGCGATCGTTTTGTTGTTCAATTTGGCTTACGTTAGTCATTTGTCCTTCGTCATTTGTCCTTAGTTGTTGGTTGTTGGTTGTTGGTTGTTGGTTATTGGTTATTGGTTATTGGTTATTGGTTATTGGTTATTGGTTATTGGTTATTGGTTATTGGTTATTGGTTATTGGTTATTGGTTATTGGTTATTGGGCGGGGAAACCCCGCCCCTACAAGCCTACTGCCCAAAAACTGATGACTGATAACTCTCGGTGAAACTTAAATTCGCTTTTTGAGGAACCGAAACCCAGATAGATTCTAGCGTTGAGCCTTTTCTAGAGTCTGCCCTATAGGCCAAAGTTTCTGACCCCCTTTCTGGGGCAAAATCCCACCTCCCCCCCGATTGCCGACTGCCGACTGCCGATTGCCCCTTAGAAGCTGATTACTGATAACTGAAATGACCCACTTAATCTTATTGGCAATTCTAGCGATCGGAACCGCCTTGCGGTTGGGCAATTTGGCGGCCAAACCGATCTGGGTCGATGAGGTGTTTACGGCTTTATTTAGTTTAGGGCAAAGCTTCGATCGCCTACCCTTGGGGGGAGTGATTCCGGTGGGGGAAATTGAGAATATCTTTCAGTTACAGCCGGGGGTGGGGTGTGGCGCGATCGCGCAGCATTTGACCGCCCAATCCACCCATCCGCCGTTGTTTTTCTGTCTGATGAATCGCTGGTTGTGGGCGCTTCAGGGTACGGATTTGCCCTTAATTTGGCAGTTACGGGCTTTACCGGCTTTGTTGGGTGTGGGGGCGATCGCGGCGGTGTATGGGGTGGGAAAATTGGCGTTTAACCGCAAGGCGGGATTGTGGGCTGCGGCGTTTATGGCGGTGTCGCCGTTTGGGGTGTATCAATCCCAGGAAGCCCGGCATTATACGTTACCGATTTTGTTGATTACTGGGGGTTTGGGGTGTTTGTTTGGGATTCACCGGGATTTACGGGGCAGGCGGTTTTCGGTGGGGCCGTGGTTGGGGTTGGTATTGCTTAATAGTTTGGGGCTATACGTCCATTATTTCCACTTTATTGCCTTGGCGGGGCAGGGTTTGACGTTGTTAGTTATTTTGGGGATAAATAAGGCGTTTAAGCTCAAAATCTGGAGTCTGAGCGCGATCGCGTTGTTGATTCCCGTGATTTTATATTGGCCGTGGTGGTCAATTTTGCTGTTTCACTTCAACAACCCGAAAGCCAGTTGGCTACCTGAACCCAGTCATATTACGCCCTTGTTGCAAATGTTGATGAGTGTGGTGTTGATGATGGTTGCCCCTCCGGTAGAAAGGCAGCCGTTGGGGGTAATGATTGGGGCCGGCGCGATCGCGTTGATTTTCGTGTTGTGGCTGTTTTGGCAAATCGGACGAGGTTGGCGCTTATTACAGCAACGCTATCCCCCGGAAACGACGATTTTACTAAGTTTTATTGGGGCGGTGTTGATGCAGTTTTTGGTGATTATTTATGGCTTAGGGAAAGATATCAGCGTCGCCCCTCGTTATCATTTTGTTTATTATTCCGCCATTTGTCTGGCCATTGGCGGCAGTTTAGAGCAACTTGCACCGAAACAAATCTGGCAGCGTCCGGGTTTAATTGCTTTGCTGGGAGGATTTTTAAGCAGTCTTTTAGTTATTTTTAATTTAAGTTTTTTGAAGCCTTATCATCCCCTTCCGGTGGCGCGTCAACTGCAAGACGTTCCCCAACCGAGTACAGTTGTTATGGCGTATCATTATCCTCTAGACATTGCTTTGGGCTTGAGTTATGCCCTAGCTTTGGATGGTTTGCGATCGCCTTCAGCATCAACTTCTTTCCTCTTTTTAAACAATCAACAAGGCTATAATTTAGTTTGGCAATCTTTAGAACAGGATTGGGCGCAGACTCCCCAGAGTTTATGGGTTTTTGGTCCGGGCTTAATTAAAGAAAGTTACCCAGACCGTTTGCGCTTGTCGGCTGAAACCCTGTGTCGTCGCGATCCCCAAGGGTATTATCGAGTGGGGATTCCCTATCAACTGTATGATTGTGGGCGATCGCCCCAAGCCGATTCTTTAAACTAGGCGGTTGTCTGGCGCTTTCTCGAAAGTTTTGTCGGATATTCCCTTGAAAGTCTAGATTAGGAAAAGAGGGGATTCAGGGAAAATGCCCCCCATCTACGACAATTCTGCCTATGGCTTGTGAGTCGGACAACATCAACGATAAATTGAATGTAGAATGGCGCTGGCTTTGATTTCACCTTCGGGGAGAATCCTTTATTTGTTGTAGTATGAAAAATCCTTTTGCTGACCTCGATAGCGTAACGCACCAGTTAAAGAGTATGGAACGAAAAAAGAAGCCGAAAATGCTGGTGGTTGATGATGAACCAGATAACCTCGATTTGCTATATCGCACCTTCCGCCGGGATTTTCGAGTTTTTAAAGCCGATAGCGGCATTAGTGCTTTAGAAGTTCTCCGCAATGAAGGGGAAGTTGCGGTGATTATTTCCGATCAACGAATGCCAGAAATGAAGGGAACGGAGTTTTTAAGCCAAACGGTTCCCCAGTTTCCCGATACGGTTCGCATTATTTTGACGGGATTTACCGATGTGGAGGATTTGGTTGAAGCCATTAACTCCGGTCAGGTTTATAAATATATTACAAAGCCTTGGGACCCCAATGAACTCAAGGGAGTCGTCGAACACGCTGCCGAAACTTACGATCTGCTGAAGCAGCGCACCGAGGAGTTACAACGAGCGCATCTACAAACGATGTTGATGTCGCAAATCGTGACAGTCGCGCAAACGGCGGATTCAGTCGATGCGGGTTTAGAAGGGTTGGCGATCGCGATTGGTAAGAGTTTTGGTGCTGAGGGCTGTGTGTTGCAGTTGGTCAAAGAAAACGAGATCGCGCCTTCTATTGGACAATATCAAGCTGAGGGTTTTACCCGTTTAAATCTAGAAAGCGATCCAATCGCCAAAGAAGCTATTTCTCACCAAAAAATGCAAGTTTGGGTGAATAGCGCCAGTACACCTGCCCCGGAAGGCGCAGAACATTACGCTGAAGCGGGGGTACAACTCCATTTGGTTACGCCGATTTTATATCGCGATCGCGTCCAGGCGATACTGTCATTACAATGGCCAAAACCCGGCCCCCTACAAGAAAGCGAAGTGCAACTGATTCATTTAACCGCCCAACAAACCGCTTTGCCCCTTAAATTATTAGAAGATCATTAAATGGCGATCGCAGCTTCAGAAATTCAAGCCCTTTTTAACCGGATTGCCCCGGTTTACGATACTCTCAATCAAGAATTGAGTTTCGGACTGCACCAAGTTTGGAAGCGGATGGCGGTGAAGTGGACCGAAGCCCAACCGGGAGAGACTGCCCTTGATGTATGTTGCGGTAGCGGCGATTTAGCCTTGCTGTTGGCTCAAGCGGTGGGTCAAGCAGGAAGCGTCGTCGGGCTTGATTTTGCTCCGGCTCAGTTGGCCATTGCCCAGGAAAGAGGGCGCGATCGCTATCCCGGTCACGATCTCACCTGGCTGGAAGGGGATGCCTTAGCCCTGCCGTTTGCCGATGCCACTTTTGACTGTGCCACTATGGGCTATGGCTTGCGGAATGTCGTTGATATTCCCCAGGCTTTGCGGGAGTTGCACCGCGTCCTCAAACCCGGCACAAAAGCGGCAATCCTCGACTTTCATCGTCCGCTGAATCCCACGATACAAGCCCTGCAAACGTGGTATCTCGATACCATTGTCGTCCCGGCAGCAGATCGGTTGGGACTTCAGCAGGATTACGCCTACATCATGCCCAGTTTAGAGCGCTTTCCCCAAGGCCCCGAACAAGTGACTCTCGCTCGAACGGCAGGCTTTGAGAATGCGATCCATTATCCCATCATGGGCGGTTTAATGGGTGTATTGGTTGTGACAAAAGATTAGAATAAATAAGCAGTGGTCGTTTTTTCGAGGCTTTTAAAAAATATCAGCCTCCAGAAAAATCGCCAATCCTAACTTACTGATTATCTTGCTCGCAACCTTGGATTTATCTACAGTTTGGTTACTTTTTATTCCACCACTTGCCGGGGGAGTGATTGGCTATTTCACCAATGATTTAGCCATTAAAATGCTATTTCGCCCCTATCGCGCCATTTATCTGGGTAAACGCCGTTTGCCCTTCACACCCGGCTTAATTCCGCGCAATCAAGAGCGTTTAGCCCGTCGCGTCGCTGATACGATTATGGGGTCACTCCTCACCCCCGGAGAATTACAAAATCTGGCCCGTCGCTTGCTCCAAGTCGAGCGCATTCAGGGGGCGGTTTTGTGGTTACTGCGCTTAGGATTAGAACAAGTCCAAGCGGATCGAGAACAGAAAACCGCGAAGATTTTGGGCGGAATTTTACGCGATCTTTTTGGGGAAGCTTTACCCCGTTTGCTGAAGGTTTGGGCCCGTCAAAAAGACTTTTTGGCTGTACAAATCGATCATATTTTTGACCGGGTTTTATTGGATTTTCAGTTTAGCGATATGCAGGCTCGGCAATTGTCTGATTGGATTTTAGAGGCGGTTTTACCCCCCGATGTGCTGCGTCAAGCGATTGTAGATTTCTTGACGGATCGCAATATTCAGGTGATTGATGAGGGCTTTCGCGAAAAAAGTAGCGGCACTTATTGGGTGGTGGCGAATTTATTTGGTTTACGCAATTCTTTGGTGCGATTGCGGTCGTTTTGTTTAGATGAAAAGGAAATTGCGAATGCGCGATTGCAGGAGTTGATTTTATCTTTAGAAGTGCGCGATCGCATTCAGGTTTGGCTGCAAAGTTTTTCCCTGCAAAACCTCCCCGTTTCTACGGTACGTCAACTGCGAAAAACAACCCGCGACAATGTACGGGCTTATGTACAACAAAGTGGCGGCGAGTTATTACAGGGTTTAGGAGAGTCGATTGATTGGGAAAAAGTTTCAGTTTCCATTGTTAATCGTCTGCGAGCTTCGGCGGTGGTGAATACTTCTTTAGAGATTGTTAGTCAAGAGTTTGCGGTGGCGATTGACCGTTATTTAGAACGAGATTTAGAAAAAGTTGTGGCTCAAGCCATCCCAATTTTGGCCATTGATGAAGCGATTGTGAGTCGAGTTCAGGCGACTTCTCCTGAAGAATTAGAAATGGCGATTCAAGGGATTGTTAAAAGTGAATTACAAGGGATTGTGAATTTAGGAGGGATTTTAGGGATGACGATTGGGTTATTGCAATCCCTCTTTTTATTCCTCAGTTGAGGGTCGCGATCGCGCTAATGTTTTATCTTGACAAGAGAAAAATAGCTAACGATTCACGATTAAACCCTGGCGACAATAAGCTATACTCAAGCTTATAATTGGATGGGCTATTGCCATGAACTCCGACGATTTTCTTCAGCGTCTTGACTTAAGAAAAGAAGAACTCCACAACGCCAATTTAGCCCAAGCCGATCTCAAAGGTGCTAACCTCCGAGGAGTCAATCTCAGCCAAGCCGATTTACAGGGGGCTTTGTTGCACTATGCTGACCTCATCGAAGCCAATTTAAGTTTTGCGAACTTACAAGAAGCCCAAATCACTCGCGCCTTTCTTAATTTGGCCAATCTTCATCATGCTAATTTAAGTTTTGCTGACCTCAGTGATAGTAAATTAGTCGGAGCCGAATTGAGTCAAGCTAACCTTTATGGCGTGAGTTTGATCAAAGCGAATTTAGTCGGGGCAAATCTGAATCAAACGAATTTGAGTGCGGCGAATTTGAGTGGGGCGGATTTGCGGGGCGCACAACTACAAGATGCTATTTTTGAGTCGGCGTTGTATAGCCATCGCACAATTTTTGATGAGAGTTTTGAAATCGAGAAGTTTCCGGTTTATTTATTAGCACCGAATACCAGTTTACGGGGCTTGAATTTAGCCGAAGCCAATTTAGTTGAAGCGGATTTGCGGGGAGCAGATTTACGAGAAATCAATTTAGTTAAGGCTGATTGTAGTGGGGCTAATTTAGGGCGGGCTAATTTAGAACGGGCTAATATTAGCAGCACCAACTTTAATAAAGCCGATTTAGCCGGGGTTAATCTGACTCAGGCGGTTTATGACCGTCGCACTGTGTTTCCGATAGGATTTGACCCAATCCTTGCCGGAGCGGTGTTAATCGCGGCGAAAGTGTCGCTTCCGGGCTTGGTGCTGGATGGTTTGGACTTACGCCATGTCGATCTCAGGCAGGCGGACTTGAGTCGCTCTCAGTTGATGGGTATTAATTTGAGCGATGCGGATTTGAATCAAGCGAATTTACGACGAGCTTGTTTAACGGGGTCTTGTTGCGATCGCGCCGATTTACGCCATACGGATTTAACCGGAGCGATGCTCGAAAGGTGCGATCTGCGAGAAGCGGATTTGCGTGGGGCCGATTTGACGCGAGCGAATTTACAGGAAGCGGATTTACGCGGGGCCGATTTGCGAGGAGCCGATTTGACTCATGCCAATTGTACCCATGCCAATTTGAGTGACTGCGATCTGCGACGAGCGGATTTGACACGGGTTAATTTTCAAGGGGTAAAGTTAAATCGCGCTAATTTACGTCAAGCAGAGTTGGTGGGAGTGATTTTGGGTGAGGCGGATTTAAGCCAAGTGGATTTGACCGACGCGGTGTTATTTCGCGTGAATCTAGAAAATGCGAACTTAAACGGTGCTTGTTTGAAGGGAGCCGAGGTCAAAAGCTCGATTCTGCGTCACGCTCAACTGCAAGAAACTCAAATTCAAGAAGCTATTTTGAGCGAGATTGAATGGGAGTTGGCCAAATTCCCCCAGAGTTGATTGTTCCGACGGGGAAACCAGAAATTCGACAAGTTTTAGTAAGAAACGTTAAGATTGTAGAGATTGGTTCACCCCATCAAAATCGCTAATTGCTAAATATTCTAGATTTCTGAAGATTCGTGTAGTATAAAAGTTATAATCAAATTTTCACTGTTAATGCTAACTTGCAGTTCCTTTCCCACTCGAAACTTGGCAAAGGCAACGCAACTTAGCCCGGAACAGGCGAACCAATCCAGATTGAGTGCTAAAAAATATTGTTCGGGAACCACTGATAAAAGCCGAACAGGATTGCCACTTGGGTAATGCTTCGTCTATCAATGAGAATAAATGTCAAGAGAAATAGATTCTTAAGCATGAACAAACAAAGTTCCCTTATTCCTGTTCCGTCTCCTTTACCTCCCAATTTGAATATTTTAGCAGTGGATGATGATGAAGATAATCGTTTCCTTTTGATCCATTTTTTAGAGCTTTTGGGATGTCAACCCTTGAGCGCTCAGAGTGGAAAAGAAACGGTGAAGTTAGCCACTCAGACTCGGCTCGATTTGATTTTATTAGATTTGGTTTTACCGGGAATTGACGGCTTTGAAACGTTACAAAAACTCAAACAAGATGCGCGATCGCGTCATATTCCTGTCGTTGCTGTCACAGGATTAGTATTAGCCGAAGATCGTCAGCAAATTCGCGAAGTTGGTTTTGATGGCTATCTTTCTAAGCCTTATTTATTGAAGGATCTAGAGCAGGTGTTACACCATCATCTGCCCCAAGTTTCTGTCTCTGCGTCTTATTCAGTTTAGCGACGTTTTCCGAATAATTTTCCAACTCAAAAATTACAATCGCCCCTGTACAATTATTTTCTATGGTTGTATCACTCAGGATATCAACCACTTTAAACGGCATTACATTTTCGACAATATTTTTAATTTGGGGCTGAATGATCCGATCTAAGCTTTCTCGTACTTTCTTCACAAGATTTGTATTTTGATGCTCTGCTAAAATACGTTCGGGTTGCGTGATCGTCCCCTCTAGTAAAATGACTAAACTTTTTTCAAAAACCCGACAAGTAATTTGACTGAGTTCCTGATTGAGTTGCTGTTTATATAATTGCTTTAACTCTCTAAATAAAACGGTTTGGAGTTGGCGAAAATGGTGGGAATTGGCATTCATACATATAAAATTATTGAATTAGTGAGTTTCAGTCGCTTCTTTAGGCTCCAGGCTCCACTTTAGACAGTTTTTCTGAGGGTCTGGTATCGGGAGTATCGGCTAATATGGCAATGATTCCGGTGCGTCCTGTATCGACGGTAGCATCGCACAATAAATCTAAAATTTTCGTCCCAATGACTTCTTCGATGAGCTTTTTCAAAGGAGGTCGCGTTGCTTCATCCAAACTCGAACGGACTTGTTGAGCAAGTTCTCGCTGACCTTCTTTATTGAGAATTTGCTCGGTGGGGGTTACAGAATCTTCTAGAATAATGGCAATTTTGGTGTCGAAAAGCTGACAAGTCACCTTACTGGGTTGGTGTCCCAGTTGCTCTCGATAAAAAGCTTGGATACTTTGAGAAAGTTGGCGTTCTAGCTGTCCTCGCGTGGGTTTGACTGGCTTCATTCTTGTTAACTTACACCATTAGGACTAGACTGCTGTAGGCAAGTCATTAACATTATATAACCGTTATAACCAGCATCAATACACGAATCAGGTAATCTCATTGAAAAAAACAATGCCCCAAGCCACCGTGTAACAAGATTTATAGCTTGATGCACCGAGGAGCTAGGGTAACTTATCTTTTTTGGATCAGAACCGGGGCAAAATGCCCAGAGTTACCGACAACAGTATTTTTCTATCATAACCACGCGGCTCCAAGTTAACTGTAAAAAAGACTTCAGTCTAAAACTCAAAACAGTAAAGGGTACAGGTGGAACTTGCCACAAGCTGTACCCTTGCCTTTTTAGTTGTAATGCTTCAGTTCAGAACTGAATGATTACATTTTTTCTTTGACGTTTTCAACAGTATGTTGTGCTTTGGCTTCAGCTTGTTTTACTTTACCTTCTGCTTTATCTTCAGGGTCACCTGTTACTTCACCCATTGCTTCTTGGGCTTTCCCTTCGATATTTTTCATTGTAGCTTCTGTTCTTTCTTCGATACTCATAATTTAATTTCCTCCAATTTTTATATATTTTATGAAAGTTGATTTTGATTCGTCTTGATTCCAGTCACGATGTTGGGCTTTAATTTCAGCTTGTAATCGTGGACTGCTTCGACGACAATTTAATCTTATAAAAATTTGCGATCGCTGTCTTCTCTCCAGGGAAGGAGTTGACAATAGCACAACCCCAGCTAATCTCGGCAACATTCTACTCAATGAGTCAATCGTTTCTCTATCGAAAGAAAGAGAAAAATAATAACAGGTGGGTTCAAAATTCTCTCGGTTGAGCGACAATATTGAGCGACAATTTGAGTAAAAATAAAGCAGAATTAGTTTAAATTTTGGAAAAATCATTCATGTTAATTAAAAAGTTTTCCCCTCGAACGGGTAAAGGCTGGGTTAAAAGATTTTACACCGTTTTATCTGCGGTCTTGGTCGCGATCGCGGTTACCTTTTCCTCTCCGACGGCGGCGATCGCTGCACCGACGATGATGGCAGATATGTCTGATGTCGGACAAGAGGCCAAAAAAGCCTTTGATGACGTTTTTGGCTCTGGTACGAGCGATCGCGTCGAAGGCAATATCGACCAGTCCATGGGAGAAATGAAAAATCAAGCGGGTAAAATCAAAGGTCAACTCGATGACGATATGACCGCCGGAATGGGCGATCGCATTGAAGGGAAATTCGACAAAGCCGTGGGTCAAGGCAAAAAGCAAATGGGTCAAATGAAAGGCAGCGTTGAAGATACCTATGAGCGCGCAGAAATGATGGGAAAACAGAAAGCGAGTTCCCTTGAAAGTGCGATCCAAGCCAATCGAGACTAATCGCGATGTCAAGGGATTATTTCGTTCCCTAAAATCAGATCAATCTAGCGATTGAGCTTTTCACAAATCTAGATATTCAGCATAGCCGAAACTACTTTTTATTCAGGCTTGAAAATATCAAAATAGCAAAGGTAATTTTTACTTTTGTTTTTTGATTTTTGTCAATGACAAAGTTTTCTGAAAAAAAATGTAACTTCGGCTGTTTTTTGACTATTGTTTGATCGATCTTTACCCGCCTTGAAATATGAATCAAAAGCAACAGCAAAAGCAACGCAACCAAACCGCAGAAGTTCGTCGTTTAGCCGAAAATCGCGATCGCACCGCTTATTGGCGACGTTGGGGGACTTACCTTAGCGAGCGCCAGTGGGGAACCGTCCGAGAAGACTACAGCGAGGATGGCGAAGCTTGGGACTCTTTTTCCCATCAAGATGCTTTATATCGAGCTTATCGTTGGGGAGAAGACGGAATTTGTGGCTGGTGTGATAATCACCAGCGTTTATGTTTTGCGGCCACATTTTGGAATGAAAAAGACCCAATTTTAAAAGAAAGATTATTCGGCGTTACCGGGAAACAAGGTAATCACGGAGAAGACGTAAAAGAGTATTATTTTTATTTAGATAATCTCCCCAGTCATGCTTATGCCAAAGCCCTTTATCGTTATTCCCAAAAAGCTTATCCTTACGCAGAATTAGTCCAAGAAAGCCAAAAGCGCGATCGCACCCAAAGCGAATACGAACTTCACGAAACCGGACTTTTTGAAGACCGTACTTACTTTGATATTCAGATCGAATATGCCAAGCGTACCGAAGAAGATATATTAATTCAATATACCATTACCAATCAAGCCCAAACTACCGAAACCCTGCATATTTTACCCACCCTTTGGTTTCGCAATGATTGGTCATGGGACAATGAAACCCCCAAACCCGAAATCAAGAAAGTAGACACCCATTTAATCGCCGCAAATCACTACGATCTCGGTCAACGCTGGTTGTATTTTGAAAACGCCAACGAGCTTTTATTCACTGAAAATGAAACCAACAAACAGCATTTATACGGCGTTGAGAATGACTCAGATTATACCAAAGATGGCTTTAATGCTTATGTAGTCAATGGCAATAAAAAAGCCGTTAATCCTGAAATGATTGGCACCAAAGCTGCCCCCCATTACATCTTAAAAATACAACCCGGAGAAAGCCAAACCATTCGCCTACGACTGTGCGATGATCCTGAAATAAAAGACCCCTTTGGTGAAGAATTTGAGCAAGTTTATCGCCAAAGAAAACAAGAAACTTGTGCTTTTTATAAAGCCGTTGCCCCCTTTGACATGAAATCCGATTGGCAAACCATCCAACGCCAAGCCTTTGCCGGATTATTGTGGAATAAACAGCATTACTTATACATTCTCGATCGCTGGCTAAGTGGCGATCCAAACCAGCCCGAACCCCCCGAAAGTCATAAAAATGGACGTAATAGTGATTGGGTTCACGTTTTTTGTGAAGACGTTTTATCCATGGCTGACAGTTGGGAATATCCCTGGTTTGCGGTGTGGGATTTAGCCTTTCATACCATTCCCTTAGCCCTAATTGACCCCGACTTTGCCAAACAACAACTCGATTTATTTACCCGTGAATGGTATTTGAATCCTAACGGTCAACTACCCGCCTATGAATGGAACTTTAATGATGTGAATCCTCCCGTTCATGCTTGGGCTGCTTTGCGGGTGTATAAGATTGAAAAGAAAATGTATGGTAGACGCGATCGCCAATTTTTAGAACGAGTCTTCCAGAAATTATTACTCACCTTTACTTGGTGGGTCAATCGCAAAGACGAAGATGGTAATAATGTCTTTCAAGGGGGTTTTCTCGGCTTAGATAATATCGGCATCTTCGATCGGAGTAGCGATCCACCAACTGGGGGCTATATCGAGCAATCGGACGGGACAAGCTGGATGGCCATGTTCTGCCTCAATATGCTTTCAATTGCCTTAGAATTAGCCTTGGAAAACCCCGTTTATGAAGACATCGCGTCCAAGTTTTTTGAACACTTCCTTTATATCGTTGATGCCATGAATCATTTTGGCAGTGAAGGGACGCAACTTTGGGACGATGAAGACGGGTTTTATTATGACGTTTTGCATTTACCCGATGGAGAAAATGTGCGTTTAAAAGTACGCTCAATTGTTGGCTTGATTCCCTTATTTGCCGTTGCCGTAATTAACCCAGAAACCATTGAAAAACTACCCAATTTTGAAAAGCGGGTGCAGTGGTTTTTAGAAAACCGACCGGATTTAAGCAGCAACATTGCTTGTATGGAATCCTGCGGTGTGGAGTCCCGCCGATTACTCGCCATTCCCGGTCAAGAAAAACTCAAAAAGATACTGGCAAAAATGCTCGACGAAAGCGAATTTTTCAGTCCTTACGGCATTCGTTCAGTTTCTCGCTATCACAAAGATCATCCCTACACCTACAAAACAGACGGTAAAACTTATCGCGTCCAATACGAACCCGCAGAGTCGAGTAGTCCCATGTTTGGCGGTAACTCCAATTGGCGCGGCCCGTTATGGTTTCCGATTAACTTTTTGATCGTGGAATCCTTGCAAGAATATTTCTATTATTGGGGCGACCAATGCCAAATTGAATGTCCTACCGGGTCGGGGCGTTTTGTGAATTTGTGGGATGTGGCTTGCGATATTGAACACCGCTTAATCTCCCTATTCAGCCTCAATGATAAGGGCCAGCGTCCTGTTTACGGGGAAGCAGAGCCATTTCAGCAGTATTCTGATTGGCAAGACAAAATTTTGTTTTACGAGTACTTTCATGGTGATAATGGGGCAGGCTTGGGTGCATCTCATCAAACGGGATGGACGGGGTTAGTCGCGAAGTTGATTTTACAATGTAGCGAATATCCCCGTGATTAAGCGGTTCTGTGCGTCCTACGAGAAATGCCAGGAAACCGTGACCCCAATCTATTGACCTCATCCCGACATTAGCCTATTTCTCAGTAAAGATTGACAAGAAACAATACTGATAAAACTGGCAATGCGTCCTCTTTCTCGCTTATCTCGTTGGACTTCACCCTTGGTTATGGTGCTATTGGGGATGGTTTTTTGGACTCAAACCCAAAAGTCCAGTCGGCCCGACCCTTTTCCGACCCTCCCCGAACCGCCTCCTCCGGAATTTATTGCCCCAGAATTACCGACAATTACGATCAAAGCGGTGGGTGATACGATTATGGGAACCAATTATCCCAGTAATCAACTGCCTCCTAATCCCAGTACCGTATTCAACCGCGTTCAACCGTTGCTTGAGGATGCAGATTTTTTGTTTGGCAACTTTGAAAGTACCCTCACCCGCCATCCTACGACCCCAAAAGTGCCATCTGCTGGTCGCGTCTATGCCTTTCGCACTCCTCCCGAATACGCCCAATTTCTCCAGCAAGCGGGGTTTGATGTGCTGAGTGTGGCCAATAATCATTCTTATGATTTTACCGAACAGGGCTTTCGCGATACTCTAAATAATCTCAGCAATGTAGGCATTATTCCCGTTGGGGAAAAAGACAGAGTTGTTTATACCGAAGTCAATGGTATTACGGTGGCTTGGTTAGGGTTTAGTTATTTGGGGTATCACAACTCGATTAATAATCTGCCCGAAGCCAATGCTTTGATTCGCGAAGCCAGCGATCGCGCCGATATTACCATTATCTCGGTTCACGCCGGGGCTGAGGGCAATAATGCCTTGCGAGTGCAAAACCGGACTGAAACCTTTTATGGGGAAAATCGGGGCAATATGGTGTTATTTTCCGAGAACGCGATCGCGAATGGGGCCGATCTCATTCTCGGTCACGGGCCCCATGTTCCCAGGGCTATACAACTGCGTAACGGCAAACTGGTTGCTTATTCTCTCGGTAACTTTATGGGGTATCGTACCTTCAGTACGGCAGGGGCAAATGGTTACTCTTTTGTGCTAGAAATCGAACTGGATGACTTAGGAAACTTTATACAGGGGCAAATTCACCCCATCCGCTTAGATCCTCAAGGTTTACCTTATCCCGACCCGGAAGGACGCAGTATTAATCTGATTCGTCAACTCACCCGCCAAGATTTTCCGAATACCCCTTTGGTGATTGATGAGGAGGGGATGCTTTCGTTTTAGTTCTTTGTCATTAGTCCTTTGTCCTTTGTCATTGGTCATTAGCTAAGTACACAAAACGAATTCTCATCCCCAAAAACCCGTTGATTATCGGAAAAATCTTCCCCTTAACTGCTGACAAGTAGTAGCCCCTTGTAGAACGAAGTGAAACCCAACAACCAATAACCAAATCCCAATTTTGTAGTAATTTGGGGAATGCGTCGTCTGACAGCGCGATGTAACCACATAGAGAGGATGCGACATGGAAATTGCATATCCAGAGGACTTGAAATATCTCGACACTCACGAATACGTCCGACTTGATGGCGAAATTGCCACCATTGGGATTACGTCGTTTGCGGTAGACCAATTAGGGGATATTGTTTTTTTAGAACTGCCCGAAGAAAATGATGAGATTGAAGCCAGCGAAACCTTCGGGACGATTGAATCGGTTAAAGCCGTCGAAGAACTCAACGCCCCGGTTTCAGGAACGGTAATCGAGCGCAATCAACCCCTTTTGGATTCTCCAGAACTCATTGCAGAAGACCCTTATGGTGAAGGTTGGTTGATTAAAGTACGAATCGAAGACCCGGATGAGGAGTTAGAAGAAGTCTTGACAGCAGCAGAATACCAAGCCCAAGTCGAAGGCAGTGAGGACTAAGAAAACCCACTGTTTTCTGGTTACACCGGACACGGAGGGGAGTAGGAAGCGGTTGAAGTTTGTTACAAAATAATAAGAACACGATCGCGTAGGATAGTGTAAATTACGCGATCGCGCTTTATAACCGCTATTGTCACCCCCATTCATTGCTTTCATGCTTGACATTAACACTGCCACCAACACCGACACCCAAGCCAGCCCTTTGTTACTGAATACCGGAAACGAGGCAAAAACCCAGTCTCCCCATCCCCATACTTTTGCCAATCGTCATATTGGCATTGATGCTCAAGAAACCGAGCAAATGCTGAAAGTTCTGGGCTATTCAAGTTTGGATGCTTTGATTGATGATGCGGTTCCGGCGACCATTCGGACAACCTCTCCTCTCAATCTTCCTGCCGCGCAAACTGAGGCTGCGGCTTTAGCCCAACTGCGCGAAATTGCCCGCAAAAATCAAGTTTGTCGCTCGTTTATCGGCATGGGCTACCATGACTGTATTACCCCCCCGGTGATTCAGCGCAACATTCTCGAAAATCCCGGTTGGTACACGGCGTACACCCCGTATCAAGCCGAAATTGCCCAAGGTCGTCTCGAAGCCTTGCTCAATTTCCAAACCATGATTATTGACTTGACAGGGATGGAAATTGCTAATGCGTCTTTGCTGGATGAAGCCACCGCAGCCGCCGAAGCCATGACCATGAGTTACGGGATTTGCAAGAATAAATCTAATACCTTTTTTGTCTCCGATACCTGTCACCCCCAAACCATTGAAGTCATCTTAACCAGGGCGCAACCGTTGGGAATTGAGGTGATTTTGGGGAATCACTTTACCTTTGACTTCGAGCAGCCGATTTTTGGAGCATTATTGCAATATCCAGCTTCTTTTGGGGGCTTGTTTGATTATCGTCATTTTGTGGCGCGATCGCACGAAATGGGCGCATTAGTCACCGTAGCCGCCGACCCCCTCAGCTTAACCCTGCTTACGCCTCCAGGGGAATTTGGCGCAGATATCGTGGTAGGCAGTACCCAACGCTTTGGTGTCCCCATGGGTTACGGCGGCCCTCACGCGGCCTATTTCGCCACCAAAGAAGCTTATAAGCGGCAAGTCCCCGGTCGCATTGTCGGGGTATCGAAAGACGTTCACGGTAAGCCTGCGTTGCGTTTAGCCCTGCAAACCCGCGAACAACACATCCGCCGGGACAAAGCCACCAGTAACATCTGTACGGCGCAAGTATTACTCGCGGTGATGGCTTCGATGTATGCAGTGTATCACGGGCCAAAAGGATTGAGGGCGATCGCCTCCGACATTCACCGTCAAGCGGTACTCCTAGCCGCAGGCTTAAAACGACTCAACTACAGCATCGAAACCATCCCCATTTTTGACACCGTATGCGTCGGCGTTGGAGACGCATCCGCCCAAACCCTGGTACAACTCGCCGAGTCCCAAGGCATTAACCTACGCTGGCTCGAACCCGGTTGCATCTGTATTTCCCTCGATGAAACCACCACCGAAGCCGACCTCTACACCCTGTGGCATTTGTTCTCTAGCCGCGATAAATTGCCCTTCAGCCTAGAAGAACTCGCAGCCGAGGCAAATTTGACCTACAGCAGCAATTTTGCCCGCGAAACGCCATTTTTAACCGATCCCGTCTTCAATCAATACCACTCGGAAACCGAACTGCTGCGCTATCTCCACCATCTCGAAAGCAAGGACTTATCCCTCACCACCTCGATGATTCCTTTGGGGTCTTGTACCATGAAACTCAACGCCACGGCGGAGATGATCCCCGTAACTTGGCCGGAGTTTGGTAAACTGCACCCCTTTGCCCCCGCTTCCCAAACCGCAGGCTATCAGGAACTATTTTCGCAACTGGAAACCTGGCTGGCTGAAATTACGGGCTTTGCCGGGATTTCCTTACAACCTAATGCGGGTTCTCAGGGAGAATATACGGGCTTACAGGCGATTCGGGCTTATCACCACCATCAGGGGGACAATCAGCGTAATATCTGCCTGATTCCCGAATCTGCTCACGGCACAAACCCCGCTAGTGCGGTGATGTGTGGCATGAAAGTGGTATCGGTGAAGTGTGACGCTGAGGGTAATATTGACGCGGCAGATTTAGCCAAAAAAGCCGAAAAATACAGCGATACCCTCTCGGCGTTGATGATTACCTATCCCTCGACCCACGGAGTCTTTGAAACCGGGATTCGCGAGATTTGCGACATCGTACATCAAAACGGCGGCCAGGTGTACCTCGACGGGGCAAATATGAACGCTCAGGTGGGCTTGTGTCGTCCGGGGGATTATGGGGCGGATGTTTGTCACCTCAATCTGCATAAAACCTTCTGTATTCCCCACGGCGGCGGCGGCCCAGGGGTTGGCCCC
Organism: filamentous cyanobacterium ESFC-1; assembly: GCA_000380225.1. Taxonomy (GTDB): domain Bacteria; phylum Cyanobacteriota; class Cyanobacteriia; order Cyanobacteriales; family Spirulinaceae; genus Jaaginema. The sequence continues at coordinate 3,470,978 of KB904821.1, read as the reverse complement.
ATTGGCGTTGCGGCGCACCTCAAGCCGTTTTTACCTGGTCATTGTGTGACAGATTTGGGGGGAGATGATAGTATTGGCGCGATCGCGGCAGCACCTTGGGGCAGCGCCAGCATTCTCGTCATTTCCTGGATGTATATCGCCATGATGGGCGCTGAGGGGCTAACTGAAGCCACCAAAGCGGCGATTCTCAACGCGAATTACATGGCTCATCGTCTGCAAGAAGCTTACCCGATTCTGTATAAAGGTCAGTCCGGGTTAGTGGCTCACGAATGTATTATCGATGTGCGTCCTCTCAAAAAACAAGCCGATATCAGCGTCGATGATGTGGCCAAACGCCTGATGGATTACGGCTTCCACGCCCCCACCATGTCTTGGCCGGTGATTGGCACGATGATGATCGAACCCACCGAAAGCGAGTCCAAAGCCGAGTTAGACCGCTTCTGCGACGCGATGCTCTCGATTCGGGAAGAAGTAACGGCAATTGAAGCCGGAAACGCCGATAAAACCGATAATGTCCTCAAAAATGCCCCCCACACCGCCGAATCTCTGATTTGCGGCGACTGGAATCATCCCTACAGTCGCTCCGAAGCGGCTTATCCTGCACCTTGGCTCAAAGATAGCAAGTTCTGGGTATCTGTCGGACGGATTGATAATGCTTTTGGCGATCGCAATCTCGTCTGTTCTTGTGTTGGTATGGAAGCTTATCAAGACTAAATTTTAATCATAAAAGGGGTGTTTTTAAATGCCCCTTTTTTATTTAATTTTCAGTTTTCTTAAAAATAAAACAATGGCGAGTAGAGCTATGGCATAATAAATCAAAGCATAAAATAAATGATTTATTATGAAAACTTCTATTGAACTTAAAGAAGAATTGGTCAAAGAAGCATTGCGTTTAACCCATTGCCAAACAGAAGAAGAACTGCTTAATTTTGCTTTAGAAGAGTTGATTCGTACCCGCAAGAAGCGCAATTTACTCGATCTAAGCGGACAAATTCAATTTAGGGCTGACTACGATTACAAGGCTTTACGGGAAAATCGTAATGTTTCTGATTAATACATCTGTTTGGATCGATATTTTCCGCGGTCGCACAGGTGAAGTCCGTCAATCTTTGTCAGCAATTATTAATGAGCAACCCATCTTTTTAAGCCGATTCACTCAGATGGAACTGTTGCAGGGTTGTCGAGATGAAAGAGAATGGAGGTTATTGGAAACGTATCTCCAAGACCAAGATTATATCGAAGCAACTGCTGATACTTGGGTTTCTGCTGCCCGCATTTACTACGACTTACAACGACAGGATTTAACGGTTAGAAGTAGTATTGATTGTTGCATTGCCCAACTCGCGATCGCGCATCATTTAATTTTAGTTCAGAATGACCGCGATTTTGTAACAATTGAAAGGGTGACTAGCCTTAATAGTTTGCGCTTTCGACCTGACAATAATTAAAGATTAAGCTTCTAACCAGGTTTCAATGGCAGAAAACCAATTAGCTTGATTCGGCGGAAAGCCTTTTAACGGTGCGTCTAGGGGATCGTCGTTGAGGAAGGCAACGGCAATGACTCTCGTGAGTTTTTCGCAGTCAGTGAGGAGGAGGGCGCGGTAGAAATGCTGCTAAGTCGTGAAGTAAAATATGATTAACAGTAATATCAGTACCGCGAGGCTTCGTCAATGATGACCTTTAATGATGTAATTGAAGGAATTAAAAGTCTTTCTACCGATGAAAAAGAAGAAATTAAATCATTGTTGCAGCAGTATCTCCGTGAAGAACATCGCGACAAGATTTATGAAAATTTCCAAGCAGCCCAGAAAGAACAACAACAAGGAAACCTCAAATTTTCTAACCAAATCAATGAATTGAGAAAACTGATTGAAGAATAATCATGGAAGTCAGTTTCAGTTCGGCTTTTAAACGGGCGTTTAGAAAAAGGATTAAAGGGAATGAAAATTTAGAGTCAAAATTTTGGCAGAAATTAGAGATATTTACGTCAGACCCTTACGATCCGAGATTGAGAACCCATAAGCTATCGGGAAAGCTGAAGGATTTATGGAGTTTTACTGTAGATTATGATGAGAGAGTATTATTTTATTTTACAGAAGATAACCAAGCCGTTTTTGTTGATTTCGGCAGCCACGATGAGGTTTATTAAGGGGTCAGAAACTTAAATCTCTTTTAACCAGGTTTCGATCGCAGATAACAGATTCGGTTGATTGGGGGAAAGCCTTTTAACGGCGCGTGCGTCTAGGGGGTTATCGTTAAGGAAGTCGCCTCTGTATTCATTATGAGTTCAGATTTTAAAATTCATTCCAACTCAAATTAAGGACTTAGGGTTAACCTCGAATTCCATCTTGGAACGGTAAAAACACACATCAAATTCCATAAAAAAGTTGGTCTGTCCTAGAATGAGAGATGTATCGAGTGGTTTTATCCAAGCAAATGCTAACTGAATCGGTGGAATATCGCCAATTTGAGCCATTACAAATAAAGGTATTGCTGGCTGCTTTCCTAAGTTACCTGTTATTTGAATGATTGCCTGGTTATCTTCCCAGATAGCCCCTAGTTGTTGTCCGATGTCATAGGGCATGACGCTGACAGTTGCGCCACTGTCAACTAATCCAACAGTTTCAATGGTATGACCTTCTCGCCGAAGAATAATGGGAATCCTCGGCAGGCTATCAAATTCGTTTTGGGATGAATCAGTGGTTGAGTAACGAAATCGCATTGCTGTTAAATCTCATCAGTGGACTCCATTGCCTGCATGAGAATCACCCCCGCCCCAAAAGTATTGTATGGGGTTGGCAAGTCATAGCTTTTACCCGGTTCTAAGGGAGTAATTTCTTCTCGTGATTCAATGTCTTCAGCCAGCAAGCGAATCAGTTTAATTTTATCAAGGTGTGAAAGTTGCTTGATAGTGGGAAGTAGTTCTGTAAGCGTCATCATAAATTGGGGTCTGGTGATTCGGCCACTAAATTAGGTGGGATAGTTTTCATTTTATCCCAAGTTTTAGGGAGAAACCTGGTTTATCAAATCTCCTCTAGCCAGGTTTGAATGGCAGAAAACCAATTAGCTTGATTCGGCGGGAAGCCTTTTAATGGCGCGTCTAGGGGTTCGTCGGTGAGGAAGGCAACGGCAATGACTCCGGTGAGTTTTGCACAGAAGGTGATGAGTTCCGGGGTGGGATGTTGGCAGTCGGTGAGGAGGAGGGCGCGGTAGGGGAGGAGGTCGCGGCGTTGCAGTTGTTTCAGGTGGCGGCGCAGTTCGGCGGGAGTGGCGGGTTCCGGGGGGTCTTCGTCGGGACAGGTGGTGTCCCAGATGAGTTCGCAGAGGGTGAGGGCGATTTCACTTTCGCGGGTTTCGTTGGCGAGGAGTTGGGCGAGGTTGATGGGGATATGATCCCACAGACACTAGAAGTGGACAACAATAATAATTTCAGCACTTCAGATCATTTTTGCTATATATAGTCTGTAGATATAAAAGTAGCATCTGGGTAAACTTTCCATAAAAGAAACCGCTAAATATATTTCAGCGACCTTAGATGGCCAAACAATTTTCTGGACTTAATAAAATTGTCGCATCAAATTTAAAAAAGTTAAGAAAAAAACTGGAAATCTCTCAAGAAGATTTAGCGGAAAAGTGTGGTTTGCATAGAACTTATATTGGTGCGATAGAAAGAAGTGAACGCAATATTACCTTACAAACCTTAGAGAAAATTGCAGAAAGTTTAGGAGTTTCACCACAGGATTTACTCAAGGACTGCTCTGATGTTTAATAAATTTAGAAAATCACAATACTCTCTTTACAATCAAGCAAGGACACACTTTCTACAACACTATAATCAGTTAATCAATATTGAAAAGTTTGTATCGACAAAAATTGATGAAATAATCAATAAAAATCTTCAACAGATAGTCAATGATTTTAATGAGGCAAGCAATCTTTATCCATTTTGGCAAAACTATCCACCGGATAATAGAGGTAGAGCTCCCATAGGCGATCAGTATCCTTGGATAGAAGTTGGTGAACACACTATTGGAGAGAAATTACCAAGGCTTTTAGAACCTTATTTTCATATTCGAGATATGGGTTTACCTAGTGGTACTGATGTGAGGTTAGTTCTTACGAATGCAGAAATTAATAAACTTACAAATAGGTTGACAGATACTTGTTGGTTATTTCTGGATATTAAGTCGGTTGGGCCTAGGGATGATCAAAACCATGCTGTAATGTCACCCAATCAGATTTCTGGCAATGGTAGATGGGATGCTGAAGATAATGGTGTTGTTAATGATGTGATAGTTGCAAAAGGTAAAAGAAAAAGTCAAGATTTTTATTGTAGTATTCCTCCAATTTATGTTCTCAGTGATGGAACAATTCTTCCAGTTATCATACTGATCGTTAAACCTGTATATAGAATGCTATCCCTTGAAGAAAATTCAAAGGATGGAGGACAACCACTGGGGAGAATTAGCTTGGCATCAGTTCCCAATGGCATCCTATTACAAGAAAATCCCAACTATTTGCAGCAATATCCTAATTTATTCTTTCCTGGTAAAGACGATCAAAGCACAAATCCTCTAAAAAAGCGCTGTAGAATTAGTTTTGACGTTTTAAAATCTATAGAGGCTTGGAGATTTAAAGAAATTGTTTTGCCCTAAGCAAGATTTAGCTTTAGCTGCACAGCTTTTAGCATTTTTATCCGCTCTTCAGCTAACTGAACATAAGAAGATTCTTTTTCTATACCTATGAATGAACGATTGGTTTTAATAGCAGCTACAGCAGTAGTGCCACTCCCCATAAATGGATCTATTATCAAATCACCTTCAGAACTGAACAAGCGAATTATTCGTGTAGCTAGTTCCTCTGGAAATTTGGCTTCATGATCATCATTATTTCTAACACTATTGATATTCCAAACTCCCCTTGAACCCCAATCTTTCCATTCTTGTTGAGAAAGTTTTCTTCTATCAATCATATATTCTCCAGGTTTCCAATATATATATATATCTTCGTACTCACTGACTGCTTTCAGTGTGTTGCTTATCCACTGACTATTTACCCATGCGGGATCTTTTACCCAAACTCGTTTATCATACAAATAAATTCCTACATCTTGAGCATACTTTTCAAGATAATGACCTACTAGCTTAACTCTCGTCTGAATCTGGTGTTTGCCACCACGAATGTTATTTCCGTTCAATCTTCTGTCAATCGTTTGTTCACTACAGCCTAGTAATTTTGCCAACTTATAACGATTATATTCGGGATGTTTATCAATAGCTTCTAAGACCATTTCTCGAGTTACTTTACATTTTTGCCTAGAAATATTCAATGCTTGTATTTTTGGCATATTGATATCTTTAAAGCAAATTATGTCTGCAATATTTATAACCATAAAGCCACCAGGTTTTAGAATAAAGCTATGGTTATAAACAACTTGTTTTAACATATTTTGCCAAGATGTAAATGTTTCATTTTTTTCGTATTTCTTGCCAACAAAATATGGAGGAGACCATAGACTAAGAGCAACACTATTAGGCTCAATTTCAAGCATTTTGTGTTCCGATCTACCGTAATAAATTGCATTTGTTTCGAGGTATTGCATAACATTTTTTATGTAAGGGAATTTCTTAAATGCTATATATAATCATCATTTTTGTCAAGTTGAAGTTAACATATCCTTAATCCATTCCTTCCCCGCAGTTGGGGGTATTGCGGTTGTGCAGCATAGATAATGATATTGCTGTCCAAAAGCATCGTTTATCGTCCCGGTAATGAGCGATCGCGCCGAATCTCCTGTTGCCATTGAACTGGATCGATCCCCTCTAATCCCTGGGCAGTGGCGAGATGTTCCAATACCTCAGACATCCTCTGCCCTCTGGTTTTCAGGATTGGATCGGTATCGTTTTCTAAAACCGTGACATAGACCTGTAACCGTTCATTGCCAAGGTCAGGGCGATCGCCAATCCACTCTAAACGCCCATCTTGCAAAAAGGCTTTAAATGTCTTTAGCATGGTGATTAATTCCTACTGATAAAAGAGTCTGTTTGCTCCGATTTTAATCTAATGAGTTTGAGCGAAAAACTGCCGAATAAATGCTTCCATTTGTTCTGTATCAAAGGGTAAATTCCGATACACATCAAACCCGGAAAAGGCATTTCGATCTGCTTCCCAGACATTCACCCGACAGGTAATAATCGCCCGTCCTAACCCCACCCACCCTGTTAATAATTGGGACACATGGGGCTGTTCAATCCGGGCTACCATTTCATCCAAACCATCCATCAAGAACCAGAGATGCTCTTTATGGTCTTGGAGAGACGTTATTGCCCCTTCAACTCCCGCTAACTTCAGCCATTTTTCCAGATAATCCACCCGCGTCGGTTCAGTAAATTGTGCCAACTCAATCCAAATCGGGATGCCGAGATTTTCTGCCAATATCCAATCCGCGATCGCCTGTAACCGCGTGGTTTTTCCTGACCCCGGTTCGCCAATGATCGCAATCCGTCGCCCCTGACTTTGGGGACTTTTCCCCTGCCGCAAAACCTGGTTAAAAAACTTATCCTCGGCGATTGGGGTAATCGTCTCTACGTCTCGTTGCAAATCTTGCCCTAGGGTTTCTATATTTTGCCCCGGTTTCGGTTGCTTGGGTGGGCGACGTTCCACCAATCCCAACGGCACATAGACATCCACCCGCTTAAATGCCGGATTGGCCGTCAATGCCTGTCGGTTAGCCAGCATCAACTCGGCAATGAATCGCCATTCTGTTAGGGAAATATGGGGGTTAGCGGCATCAAAATGCGCTCGAATTTCTGCCACCAAACTTTCTAGAGTGCTTTCTAAACCTTGCAACAACTTAGCGATTTGGGTTTCCATCACTCCCAACTGCTGACAGACTTCAGCAAAACCAGAATTGATGTTATCGGCAATATCGCTAAAAAATGCCTGCTGCTGCGTAATATTTCCTTGTAATTGGGTTTCTATATGCTGGAACTGTCGCAAAATTCGGGTTAATTCCGCAGTATCAATTCCTGTTGAGTCGGTTCGCAGTTGGTGGAGTTGGGCTTGCATCCCCGTGAGTAACTGCAAGGTTAATCCCGCAAAGGCTTTCCCATCCTTGGCAAAATCTTCTTTGAGGGTTTCTCGTAAGGCTTTGGGGAAGGTGGTGTGTAGTAATTCGGCGACTTCCTTTTTAACAGTCTCAGGGAGTTCAAACTCTCCCCGCGAGTCTGCCATTGCGTCTAGCTTGACGAAAATAGTACGCCATTCCTCAACGTCGATATTGCCTTGTTGGGTCAGTGTGTCTTTGTCTTCATTTGGGGTCAAAAATTCGTCGAGTTTGGCTTCTTTGAGTGCGGGATAACGGTCGGTTGCAAGTTCCTGTTTGGCAATAGCGACCCAGTTATCTTTGGCTTGAGCCGCAATTTTCTCTAGGTGCTTGCGCGTTTTACCTTGGTGTTGTTGCGCTTCCAAAGTAATGACGGCAGCGATCGCTTTTCCGACGGCTTTGGTTAAGTCTTGGTTTTGTAGAGAAACCGGACTTTCCTTACCATCAATCAATGCGTCAATGACATTGGCAGTATTCCCGGCTGCAACACTTCCCAAGGCCGTCGCAAGGACAGTTCCCCAAACAATTCCTTCTCCTGCCAGTAAAGGCGGAAACGCCAAACCTCCCAATACACAGCCACTACCAATCGTTAACTTAACCAGCGATCGCCTTATATCCATCGTTTTCCCCAAACGCTATCATTATTCTAAAGGATTGGGTTTATGGGCAAGAATGAAGATTCAAAAAGCTGGTTTTACTCGGTGGTCGGGTCGGTTAAAATCTGGATTACAGTTAATGTTAATTCAGGAAATTGTTGGGAAATAATGCGACTTTCTCCGGTAAAAACTACCTCGTCATATAGCCCTTCATTCAGCGTTAAAACAGTAACTTTATTTTCAATCGGATCGACAATCCAATATTCTAAAATACCCAACGCGGCATACTCGGAGCGTTTGTAGCGATAATCTCGCGTGACGGATTCAGGACTGACAACTTCAATGGCTAATAACGGCGGCGTTTCACAAATGGCCGAGCGATCCATGAGGGTTTGTATTTGGGCTTGGGTGACAACAAAAAGATCGCTCAATCTCGACTTTCGTAAACCTGTGCGAATTCCTGCTTCTCGGATACATAACCAGGGTAAATTCAAGCGGGCAATTTCTAAATCTATTGCTCGTTCAAGATATTTAGCAATTAAGATATGGCGAAAGGTTGGGGGATTCACAACTTCTAATCTTCCATCCACTAATTCATAACGCTTTTCTGTGCCGTCGTCATACTGACAATATGCTGCAAAACTATAAAGTTTTTCTGTTGTTAATTCCACCATCGTTTCACCTCGCTTTGAAGCTGATTCTATTTTAGGGGTTAAAGTTCATTCTCTATGGGGACGAGAATTGAGCAAAATGCTGGCAAGATACAAAAAAAGGAAAAACCAACAACCAACAACCAATAACAAATAACAGAAAACCAGTAGACTATCGGGTAAACGTGACCCTCAACGCTAATAAAAAAAATGACCCCTCACGATCGCACTCCCAATCAACTCAAACAAATCCGTCTCCTCTCTCACTGGCTCGATAATGCCATCACGATTCCCGGTACATCTTGGCGCATTGGCCTCGACCCCATTATCGGTCTAATTCCGGCGGTTGGGGATTATGCTGGGGCAATATTCAGCAGTTATATCGTCTTGCAAGCCGCCCGTCTGGGAGCCCCGAAAGAGAAGTTGACCCAGATGACGTTTAATATCATTCTGGAATTATTGGTGGGGACGGTTCCGGTAGCAGGGGATTTATTTGACGCGGCTTGGAAAGCGAATCGACAAAACCTGCAACTACTCGAAGAACACCTCGAAGTTGCACCCCAAGAAACGAAGGTCAATTGGGTTTTTGTGATTTTGTTGTTGAGTGTGGTGGCGTTGGTATTGGTGGGGACGACGGTACTGGCGATCGCGATCCTACGAGCAATTTGGCAAGCCTTGGGTGCGTAATTTATCGGGATTTTGGGTCGCGTTTGGGGAATAGTAATAAGAGAACCATCGGGGCGTATCCTTAAAATCGGCACAATGGGCAAAAAACAATGAGTAATGGTTTTGTTTTCGCATTTTTAGAGGTTTTTGAATGCGAAGGGGGAATTCAGACTTATAATCAAAACCTTTTGGAAGCTTACGCGGCATTGGATGACCAACCCGCCGCCGATGTCTTTGTGCTGCGCGATCGCCCCCGTTTAGACAATCCCTTTGCTTCATCTCGCTTGAAGTTTCATTGTTTCAAGCATCCCTCCCGTCGCTTGGGACGCATTAACTTTGTTTTACAGCTATTCAACTTTATCCTCTGGCAGCGACCCCGGCACGTTTTTTGCGGTCATCTCAATTTAGCCCCCCTCATTCATCGGTTGTGTCAGCCATTCAACATTCCCTACACCGTCATTGCTCACGGAAAGGAAGTTTGGTCTCCGGTGAGTCGTCCCGAACAAGAAGCCCTGAGCCACGCTGAGGCCATCTGGACGGTGAGCCATTACAGCAGCAAACAAGCCAGTCAAGCCAACCATCTCGATCCCCAGTTGTTTCGCTGGCTACCTTGCATGGTGGATGGCGATCGCTTTTTTCCGGGAACTAAACCGCCCCATTTGCTCGCAAAATATAAGTTAGAAAATGCCCAAGTTTTAATGACGGTGGCTCGTTTGTGGTCGGGAGATATTTACAAAGGGGTAGATGTGACGATTCGGGCATTACCGCAAATTGCCAAGCATTTCCCGGAGGTAAAGTATCTGGTGATTGGTCGTGGGGACGATCGCCCCCGTTTGGAGCAGTTAGCAAGGGATTTGGGAGTGCGCGAGATCGTCGTGTTTGCCGGATTTGTCCCCACCGCAGAATTAGTAGACCACTACCGGGTCGCTGATGCCTATATCATGCCGTCTCAGGAAGGATTTGGCATTGTCTACCTCGAAGCGATGGCTTGTGGTTTACCCGTGTTGTCTGGGGATGATGATGGCTCTGCCGATCCCCTGTTAGAAGGCAAGTTGGGCTGGCGTGTGCCGCATCGCTCCCCGGAGGCTGTGGCAGAGGCTTGTGTGGAAATTCTCCAAAACCAAGATGTCCGTTGTGATGGGGATTGGTTGCGGGAGCAGTGTTTACAGCATTTTGGTAAGGCTGCATTTGCCGAGCGTTTACGTCAATGTTTTAAAGATAGTAAAAACTAATCATTATTAATATTAATGATGGAAATATCAAAACTAATTTTGAGAGAAATCGGCGCGATCGCGTCATTTTAGCCACCGATTTAAAAACTTTAGAAATTCCTGAAATTTTAATATTTCTTAATCAGAAAAAAGTTCGCCCTGAGCAACGGGGATCGCGGCTCCACCGACTAAAATCTGCCAAATTTCTTGCTCATAACTGGCTTTTAAATATAACAGAGAGGGTCGCTGGATTTCATAACCTTGTTCGATGCGAGCTTCAATAGCAGTCTGATCCCAATATTGATATTGAGTTAAATAAGCCGCTAAACAGCCATTAGCGCTGCCTGTAGCCGGGTCTTCTGTAATGCCTAAAGCAGGGGCAAAAACCCGCACATTTAAATCATTTTCAGCCCCATAAGTTTCCGGGCAGAAAACTAAAATGCCTTGGGCGGTGGTGGTATTTTGCCAAGTCGGATAGCGATCGCGATTGAGACCCGCTTTTTTGACCGCCGCCAGAGTTTTGAGGGGAACGATCGCGAAACTAACTCCCGTTGAAACCCCTTGAATGGGGAAACGAGGGTCAATGTCGTCGGGACTGAGGTTGAGTAAGGCGGCGATCTCATCCGGGGTAAATTTCTGGGTAAACTGGGGCGGATTTTGCTGCATCCAGATAATTTCGCGATCGCCCTTTTTCTTTTCAAAGGTTACAGGAATTGACCCAACTTTTAAGTTGAGAGAAATTTGGCTGAGATCGGGATCGTTCAACACAAAATATTTAATAACATAAGCCGTTCCCAAAGTCGGATGTCCGGCAAAGGGCAACTCAGTTTTGGGGGTGAAAATTCGGACAGGATAACCGCGATCGGGGCTAGAGGTTTGCCCGATGAAAGTGGTTTCGGAGTAGTTCATTTCTTGGGCGATCTGCTGCATGGCGATTTCGCTGAGAGCCTCGGCATTCAAAACTACCGCCAGGGGGTTGCCCGTATAGCGATCGCAAGCAAATACATCCACAAGATAAAAAGGAATTGAAGTCATGTTTTAATATTTTTGAGGGTTGAAAATTGAGGTCAAACGTACAAATCTAGGCGATCCCCAACACAATTGAGCAAATTGGGGATCGCTCCTCTGACGGATTCAAAGAAATTTAAGTTCTGTATACTTGAGAACAATCGACTAGCCAGAGCGTGTATTTGCAGACCCTAAAATAACTCATGCCTTTATTTAAACTTGCTTGGGTAACATCCTGTCTCAGCATCTTGCTGGCTTCTAGTCAGGATTTACTCAAAGTTTCCGATCGCCTCGTCAATGCCTGGGTAGGACGCTCAACGACTTCGGTGTTGAACTGGGGCATCGAAATACCAAACTCATTACAAACCAGTAGTGGATTATTAGCCTCTCCTCTACATCTTGGCTCCAAGCAGTTGCGAGCCAGTCGGGGCTTTAAGGAAATCGTGACCAATCCAGCCCTACTCCAAAATCGCGAAAGGTTTGAGGGGTCTTATTGGCGCAACACCCTGGATCGCTCGTTTTGTTATCCTGACCCCGACCCCAAAATTTTATCCTCCCAAGGTGCGGCCAAAACTCTGGTCAAACTGCCTCCTCCTGAAACGACGAGCTTAACTTATCGCTTAGAACAGGCTTTGCAAGCTGTTAGAGATGACGAGCGACTGCTTTCGAGGTCGCAGCACAATCAAGCCGCTATCTTGACAGCAGCCACAGAACAACCCTTACATCCCTACAGCCGCTTAGAAGCCCCGGTATCGATGTTCAATCCTGATGTGGTCGAAACGGTGAGTCAGGATAGTTCCTTTCAAATTTGGGTAAATGGCAAACTCATCACCCAACTTGCCAATCGTCAACAAGCGGAGTTAACAGCCCAGCGTTTGCAACAGGTTTTAAGGGCAGATGATTTTGATGCGCGTAAGATTCATCCCGCTTTTCTCGGTGGAAAACCGGCGGTAATGATGAAAGGCCGCTTGTTGTTTGTGGTCAACGAAGAGATCGCGGTGGGTCGCGAACACGATCGCGAGTTATTGACGATTAACTGGGTGAATAACTTGCGGGTGGCGTTGAATGTTCCCCCCCTCAAATTAGCCGAAGCTCAAAGTTATTTATACGATTTAGTGCCGACCGATAATAAGCTCGAAGGTTTGGCTTCTTGGTATGGCGATTATTTTCACGGTCGTCTGACCGCCAATGGTGAAACTTACGATCAGTTGGCGTTTACGGCGGCGCATCCAACCTTACCTTTCAATACTTATTTGAAAGTGACGAATTTAGAAAATAATAACAGCGCGATCGTCCGTATTAACGATCGCGGGCCGTTTATTGCCCCCCGAACTTTGGATTTATCCAGAGGTGTTGCTCGTTGTATTGATAGTGAAAAAACGGGTGTGGTGCGCTATCGTGCCACGGTGATGAAGTCTTATACACCGATGAATAATATTTAATCAGCCGCATCTATATCAGTTATCAGCTTCTAAGGGGCAGTGGGCAGTAGGCAGTAGGCAGTAGGCAATCGGCAGTCGGGGGGGAGTGGAAAGAAATTACCAATTACCAATGACCATGTTTTGACAAGTTAAGCCCAAAATCGGGATGTCAAGAAAACCTCAAACCGTCGTATCGGGGAACAGGTCTCCTCGCCCAATCTCAACTTTAGGGTTAGGACGAGAGGATGTTACCATCGTGTCGCTAAAACGTAAACTTGGACCGGGTTTCCCCGCCCCTACAAGGAATTTTACGATAGGCACAAAACCTTAACTTGTCACCAATAACCAATAACCAATAACCAATAACCAATAACCAACAACTAACAACCAACAACTACTGCATTTGACGGGCTTGCTGCATTCTCAGGGCTAAAATATGCTCGCAAGGGCCTTTATACAGTTTATTTTGTTGATGCCAATTGCAGGTACATTCAGCACTCGCAATACGTTCGTCTCGGTCAACGACTAGGGCCGGATTGTAGGTTTTGCCCCGATCGCGCACATTTCCTTGAAAGGCTAAATTTCCGGCGCGATCGCTCGTTATTTCACTCACTTCAACGGCATTATTTTCTAAGAAGCGCGTCGCTTTTTCTTCCCGTTCATTTTGAAAGCGTAAGCGTTCGGTGGGTAAGGGGTCGCGGCTTAATTCTCGCACCCGATAAACCTGTTTATTGAGGTCATAAATAGCGCGTCCGGCTTGGGTATAAGCACCCAATGCGCCTAAGACAGCAGTACGGCTTAAATTAAGGCGTTGGGCTAAAGAATCAGGGCTTTCTACCCAGGTTTCTCGTAACGCATCAAAAATCATTTTTTGGGTGTCTGTATCTACATCGGCGCGGGGGGCCATTAAGTCGAAATTCCCCGACTGCGACCAATCATTTGCCGTCCAACCGGACAAGCCTAAAGTAAAGGATAAATCCCCTAAATCGGCCACATAAAAAGAGGGCATTCCGGTTCCGAGTAAATGAACCGTAAACTTCTTAGCAATAGGAATTAAACGTTCGAGAATATGAAGACGACGACGACCCCAAACCCGAATAGTTTGTTCAGTGGAACCGGGATAAATTGACCGAGGACAAGTAATTTCATAATTCCACGGTTCGAGAACTATTTTAATCGGTTGTCCGGGGGTTAATTGATAGCGAATACTACGGGGCCCTTGTCGCTCTTTATGACGGCGTAAAAGAAAGCAGAGGTTATGAACATCCATGGGATGCAAGTCAAATTGAACTGCCGAGAGAGACATAGCAGAACTGACTTGTAAAAAGCCCCGCACCCAACTATCGGGTAAGTCGATTTTGACTTCTTTATAGGCTTCTTCGTGGGTGGTTTGCACTTCAAAGCCAGAGGGATCGATTTGAAATTGAGTGGTTTTATAAGTGCGGATTTTTTGAAATTCGTTGTATAAATCAGCCGAGTAATCGATATTGGTTGTACCGCAAGCAAAGTCTTGAATGTTTTTAAATACTTCGTAACTGACTCCTAAACGACCATAGCTAGATTCGTCTTGACTAAAGCATTCAAAAAACACTTCGTCAGGATGAACAGTAATCACGGGATCGAGAACAAACCAAGCGTCATAATCCCGTTTGTAGAGGTGGCGGAAGAATTTATATTGAGCGTTGTAAAAGGGTTTTAAACGTTCGTAGCGATTCTGATTGAGTTGGTTGAGTTCGGCTTGTAATGGGGCAATTCTGTCGGCTAAGTTTTCTCGTTGAGCAGCATAGAGTTGAATGTCTAATTTATCTTGTTCTTCCCGCCAAGCTTTATATTCGGTGCGGTCTTTGGGTTGAAAGCGTAAGTCAGAAATCACCACATCATGCAAGGCGCTAATGGCTTCGCGGAAGGTAATATGTTTGCGGAGTTCCCCAATAAAATAAGTAGGGGGGCGTTTGGTGTCTGGGGCAAAAGACATTTGGGTATTTGTACCGTTTTCGCTAATGCCTGTGCTGCCTTTATAAGCGTAACTAAATTCCATTTTTCACCTCAATTTTTCTGCTTGATTCAGTTAGAAAAATCTAGAGAATCCTTTGTTTCTAGATGAGAAAAGTTTTTTGTCTGGTGATATTTTTTGAATAGGGCGCGATCGCGACGGATTGGATTCATCTTAACCCACATCACCGAACAAGTACAAATGAACTTATTAAAAATCGGTTTCCTCATCTCGCACCGAAGACCCATTCGAGGAAGATTGTTGTTTCAACCACCCCGAAAGACTGTGAGACAAGCGATCGAGGGAATCGATCGCGGTGGGAGACAACTCCAGGTTACCCGATCGCCAATGTAAATCCCGTTGCGGAAAAGGAATCTCCACCCCGCGATCGCGAAACATATCCTCAATGGCAAAATAAAGGTCGCTTCTAATGCGAAACTGACGCACAGGATTACTAATCCACACCAACAAGACAAAATCGAGGGAACTGTCCCCAAATCCCTGAAAAAACACTGAAGAGGCGGGTTGGGCTAAGACCTCAGCGTGATTCTGAGCCGCTTCGAGCAAGATTTGGCGCACCGTGGCAATGTTGGAGCCATAAGCCACGCCTAACGGCACTTTAAGGCGGGAAATCGGCGTTTGGTGCGTCCAGTTGATCACCTCAGATTCTAAAAAGCGGGAATTGGGCAGAATCACCGAAATTTGGTCGAGGGTGGAAATGGTAGTGCTGCGAACGCCAATCCGTTCAACGGTTCCCATCAAATCTCCCACTTCGACAAAATCTCCCACCTGGATCGGTCGCTCAAAAATAATCGCTAACCCGCTTATAAACTCCTTAGCGATGCCTTGTACCCCTAAACCGAGTCCTACCCCCAAAACCCCGGCAAAGACTGTGAGAGAGCTTAATTCTAGTCCCCACAGTTGCAAGACCACAATGGCACCGAGAAAGATAAAAATATAGTTGCTAATGGCAGCGACGGTTTCTTGGGCTGCACGACTTAGCCCCGTCAGACTAAGGACACGCGATCGCAAAATTCGCTTGAAAGTCTTGCTGATAATCATCAAAACCACAAACAAGCCAATCAAGCGCAAAATATCCAACGCCGAATAAGGTTGGTTTCCCAAGGGGACGAGATCGGTGGTCAGACTGGTGATAATCGTGCGTTGAATGCTTTGACCTAAACGGCGAGTTTGAGCGAATAAATCGCTAATATAGCCCAAAGCGATCAGCCAAATCATTGCCCGCACCAGATTAATAATGATTTGTACGCCGATAATGGTACTTCTGGGGGATTCGGTGGGTGCTTCCGCAGGATCGGCAGAAAGATTGCGGATCAGGGGTTTTAACCAGGTTTCCCAGAGGATATCCAGTCCCCAACTCAGGGCGATCGCGAGCAAGACCCAACCCAAGGCTTTAATCGCTGCTTCAGTGAGGTATTGGGGCGATCGCTCTCGTTGGGCCCTGGCGATCGCGGTTTCTAGGTTATCGGCCCATTCCTCGGCTTGGGATTCTGGGGTTTTGCCCCCCGGAACATCCTCAGAAGTTACCGACAACAAATAAGCACCATTAACGGTAATTACAGGCAGATTTTCTTGTTCAATAATCTCTACCGCGATCGCCTTGTTACTGTTGATGTCGCCAATTTCCTCGTTCAATACCTCATTGGCTAAATCCGCTCGTTGAGTCGCCGTAAAACGCCCAGAATTGCTCACATTAAAAACCCGACGGCCATCGAGGATAATAGGGGCGGTCGGATTATCTTGGGCCGGAGAGCTATCTTGAGCCGCAAGCGGTGCAGCCGCGTAAGTGATGCCGATTATCGCGATCGCAACTATCGCAACTAACTTCAAAAACCATCGAGATGCGCCGTACCTGGGGCAGCGATCGCTCATTAGCATAATTTTTGCGGGAACGTTTTTGTAATTAGTTGGTGACAGAAGACTGGGGATTAGCGGTTTCAAGTTCCGTTGGGTTCAAAGTTGAGTCAGGGGACTCGCTGAGAGATTGGTTGTAAGCTTGGGCTTCTCGTTTGGGTTTCATATATAAGTTTTCGAGCAACACCGCCGCCCCAGCAATCCAAGGCGGTACAATTAACGCCCCAATAATCCCTAATACCTGTGCGCCGCCCAATACCGCTAACAACTGGTACAACGGCGCAACCCGGACGGTACTGCCCACCAAAAGGGGATCGAGAATATAAGTTTCTAGATTTTGAATAATCACAAACAATAAAAAGACCCAGAAAAAGGTAAATCCCCCTTGGGCGATCGCCACAATCAAAGCCGGAATCGAGCCTAACACCGGGCCAAAAAAGGGAATCAAATTCGTCACCCCCGCGATCGCCCCTAAACCCAAAGCAAAATCAGCAATCCCTAGAAATCTTAACCCCAAACTCACCGCCACCGCCAAAATCAGCGACACCACCACCCGACCCCGAATATAAGCCCCCATGCGATCGCTCACCGTGGGCATTTCCGCCGCAATCCGGTCTTCCCAAGGCTGCGGAAACAAGCTCACCACCCCCCGTAACAGATCGTTCGCTCCATTGAGCATATACGCCGATAACAACAGGGATAGCACCACATTAAACACCGCCCCCAGCAAACCCCGCGTCACCCCATAAGAGCGAATCAACAACTCCTGAGAAGACCGAAACAGCCAACTGGTCAAGCCCTGGATATTAAAAAACTGATTGATTTGGTCTAACACTTCCGGTTCAGTCAAACCAAACCGGACTAACAAATCCTGAGCCAAGAATTGCAAAACTTCCAAATAACTGGGAAAACGCTGGATT
The DNA here is from genome assembly GCA_000380225.1 of filamentous cyanobacterium ESFC-1. Taxonomy (GTDB): domain Bacteria; phylum Cyanobacteriota; class Cyanobacteriia; order Cyanobacteriales; family Spirulinaceae; genus Jaaginema. The sequence goes on along the minus strand of KB904821.1, from coordinate 3,453,533 downwards.
AACCGTTGAATTTGCCCCAAGACAGGCGGGCCGAGCCATAAACCCAAGCTGACAAAAACTGAAATTAACCCCGCATACGCCAATAACACCGCCAGCCATCGGGGAATTTGTAAACGCTCGGCTTTCTGGATAATAGGAGCTAAAGTTGCCGCGAGAACCACTGCAATCATTAAAGCCACTACCAAACCCCGGAGTTGCCACAATAAAAGCAACGCTAAACTCGCCGCCCCAATACTCAGCAAAGTTGAAAGAGAAATTGTAATGCGCTGTTGAGACATACCGTTTTGTTGAATTGAGATGAAATCCCAGAGAATCTACTTATAGAGTGTAAGTCCATCAACTTCCTGTTGGGTAGGAAGCCGATGCTGTAATCTTTGAGGAGTGCCTTCGGTAGTTCACCCAAAGAGTATGTCAAAGTAGGAAAATAATCGTTACACTCAAAATCCGTTAAATTCGCTCAAAAGGCTATTTTAAGTACACATGGTCTGGCCCTTTAAAACCAAAAAACGCAAACAAATTGCTCGCATCGAAATTACGGGGGCGATCGCCGCAGAAACCCGTAAAAGAGTTCTCAAAGCTCTCGAAACCGTAAAAACCCAAAAATTCCCCGGTTTACTTTTGCGGATTGACTCCCCTGGGGGAACCGTGGGGGATTCTCAAGAAATCTACGCCGCCCTCCAGCGCTTGCGCGAGCAGGAAAATGTCAAAGTTGTCGCCAGCTTTGGTAACATTTCCGCTTCGGGGGGCGTATATATTGGTGTAGGCGCAGATCATATTGTCGCCAACCCCGGCACGATTACGGGCAGCATTGGCGTGATTCTGCGGGGTAATAATTTAGAACGTCTACTCGATAAAGTCGGCGTTTCTTTTAAAACGGTTAAATCCGGCCCTTATAAAGATATTTTGGCCTTTGACCGAGAAACCACCCCCGCCGAAATAGGTATCCTCCAAGAACTGATCGACACCAGTTACAGTCAATTTGTGCAAACCGTGGCCGAAGGACGTAACCTCGAAGTCGAGACGGTGAAAACCTTTGCTGACGGTCGCATTTTTACCGGACAACAAGCCCTAGAATTGGGCGTGGTCGATCGCTTGGGAACCGAAGAAGATGCTCGTCGTTGGCTTATTGAAATGCTTGAGCTTGACCCAGAGAAAACCAAATGCCAAACCATCGAGGAGAAAAAACCCTTGTTGTCGCGGCTTGTTTCCGGCAGGATACAAACGAAAAAATCCCAGATTGGAGCCGCCCTCGATTGGGTAGAATTTGAACTGGCAACGAATGGTCAACCTTTGTGGTTATATCGACCGTAAAGCCGCAAAAAGAGCAAGTTTTGGAGGATTTGGTTCAGTGGATTGGAAAGTTCGAGCGATTCGCGGTGCAACAACAGCACCAGAAAACACGGTTGAGGCGATGACGATTGCGGTTCAAGAACTCCTTGATGCGATTGAAGAACGCAATCAACTCAATCCTGAAGATATTGTAAGTGTTACCTTTTCGGTGACTCAGGATTTGGATGCGATTTTTCCGGCCGCGATCGCCCGTCAACAGACCAATTGGGATAATGTCCCTTTGCTCGATGTCCAACAAATGAACGTCCAAGGCAGTTTAGAACGCTGTATTCGGGTGTTGATTTATGTCAACACCCCCAATCCTCAACGGGAGATGATCCACGTTTATCTGCGCCATGCGGGACACCTCAGACCGGAATGGAGTATGTCTCTTTAGTTATTTGTCCTTGGTCATTGGTCATTGGTCATTGGTCATTGGTCATTGGTCATTGGTCATTGGTCATTGGTCATTGGTCATTGGTCATTGGTCATTGGTCATTGGTCATTGGTTTTTTATTCTGGATGAAGAACAGCGCATCTTCATTCAAGCCAAAAACCAACAACTAACAACCAACAACCAACAACAAAAAAACTAATTCTTATCGGAAAAAATGCTCTTCCTAGGCATAACTTACCGATGAAAACGAATGCCTAAAAACAAGTCATATAAAAAGCCCCAGAAATCTTTACCCTGAAAAATCCCCAAGGACAAATGGCTGCCTTTGGCTTCGAGTAAGGGTTTAGTCGCTCGATAAGCGCTTTGGTATTTGTACCAAGGAATCGACGGCCACAAGTGATGGATTAGGTGATAGTTCTGCCCGAAAATCAAGAGATTGAGAACAGGACTGGCATAGACTCTGGCGTTTTTCCAGCGATCGCGCTCTTGGAAAGGACGATGGGGGAAATAATCAAAGAATAAACCGAGCATCAACCCCACCACTAAAGCCGCAGAAAGCCAATAGTTAACCAGATAGGGGAAAAACCCATGTTGCAGCGACAGGGTAATAAGGGTAACTAAAAATAAACGGCTCAAAAACCATTCTAAAAGCTCGTATTTGCGCCACAACCGCCGCTTAAAGAAAAACACTTCATGGTAAAAAAAGCGCGGTGCAATCAGCCACAACGGTCCGCAAGTGGAGACAAAGTGATCCGGGTCATTTTCGGGATCGTTGACGTGGCCGTGATGCTGTAAATGGACTCGCGTGAATACCGGGAAAGCGAACCCTAAGATCAGCGCACTCCCATGACCCAGTAGGGCGTTAACGATCCGGTTGCTGTGGGCTGAGTTGTGGGACGCATCGTGAATCACAGAACCCGATAAATGCAAAGCCAAAACATTTAAGCAAAAACAGAGCCAGTGTTTCCAGTCCCAAAGCCAATAACCACAGGTAGACAGCGCGAGTAGGGCGATCGCGCCGCAAAACATCAAGACTGTAGGATTGAAGCCACCGGGAGGTTTGAGGTACTCTCTGGGGACTGTCAGCGGCATTCGTGCCTCCGACATCGTTGCCATTACTTCTTTTCGCGTGTAAAAGTTTACTTTGCGTAGTATAAGCTACAACGGTCATTTGATAAAGATTTGTAACATAATCTCATCTTATGTTTCCCTAGGATTGACCTAGAAATTTAGTTATTCAGGGCAGATGCGAGATCGGGGTCTTCTTGCCAAAATTTTTCGAGGGCTAAAATTTCAATCAACTTAATTTCGGTTTCGAGTAAGCAAGCGTGACCGCTTTCGGGTAGGATTGCCGATCGCGCTTGGGGGAATTTCTGAGTTAAAAACTCGGCTTCTTGAATCGAAGGCAATAAGCGGTCATGGGCCCCGGCTAAGATTAACACGGGTTTATCGAATTTCTGAAAGTCTAGGTCTTCGATGTGGAAGTCCCGCAACAGAGATAAGCGCCAACTCACCACCTGGGCCGATACGGATTTCATGGCGTTGAGTAGGGCTTGGCGATCGCGTTTGGCAATGCGTCCCAAGGAGGCTAAAAAGGGTAATAAGGCTAAAGCCGAGCTACGGTGAACTAAATCGGGGATATAGTTCAATAAAGGAATAGCCAGCTTGAAAAAGGGTCGCTTCACAAAAGCCGAAGCCGGATTACAAAGAATTAACCGACTAATCAAGTGAGGGGCTTGCACCGCCACTTTCATCCCCAAACAGCCCCCAAAAGATTCACCGCAAAGGTAAACATGGCGATCGTCGTGGGTGGTTTCTTGTTCGAGTAGGGCGATCGCGGCGTGGGTGAGGTCTTCCCAACTGTGCAAATCGTCCGGCGCGATCGCCAAACATCGCACATCAAAGTAAGGCGCTAACCCTTCGAGTTGGCTGGCCAAAAGTTCCCCTGTCCCATCCATACCGGGAAAATAAACAAACAAGGGTGCATCCGGTCGTGGGGCAATCGGTTGTAAAAAAGAAAGAGATTGATTCATAAAACTAACTTTTCGCACATTTTCTTATTTTTTCGCGCTCAGACTCAGTAATTCTTCGATTTCGTCTTTACAATAATCAGCAATCTCGCTGACAATCTGCTTGGCTTGTTTGCCGCGATATTGCTGGCGCTGGCAGTGGGTCAGCCAATAAGGTCGTCCACACAGCACGTTCGCCTTTTGATAAGTCACCACGGGATGCCACCCTTCTTGATCGAACAATGGCTCAGAGGGGTCGAAAAGCCGCAGGAACCGTAGGGGAATGGCCGGAGAGATCGATTCATCTTGCGACGCGATCGCCACGGGTAGGATTGCCAAATTCGGCATATCGGCTCTCAGGGCAAGGTGAGCAAAGCCCCGATGAAAGTGCTGGATGCTCGTCGGAGAGGTTAAACTAACCATAGGTTGCGCTCCTTCGGGAAACACGGCCACCCATTGCTGAGACTGCAACAAAGCCGCCGCTTGCCGCAAAAACGCTTTTTGACGTTGATCCGGATTAGCCAGGGGAAAAGCCCCCAACAAGTCCACCACATCCCGCATGAATGGCACTTGACCCATGTAATGATGACAAGCGGTGCGGACTGGATGTTGTAAAGCACTCATCAAGATCAAAGGATCGAGAAAGCTGCGATGATTGCTCACCACAATGACTGCCGTATCTACGGGAATGCGGTCTTCATAATCGACATAAATCCGCACATCCATAGCTGCTAATAACGCTTGAGAAACCCAAAGAGGGTGCGAAAAAGCCATACAAAATTCCGAGGAGACTGAGTGCTTGCGCTTTACATAGCTTAACAAATGGTAGCGATTGTCCTGAGTCCTTGGTCTTTTGTCATTTGTTTTGCGTGCTTAATTTCCCCAAAAACGAAAGCGCTAGGAGGAGGGGTGGGCTGACAACAAGGCGAGCGCCACCGTTAAAATGAACTTATATCATCGGCTTGCTGTCTAAGACTACATCTTTTAATATCGCGAAGCTGAGGAAAAAACAGCCCTCGGTGAATTTTAAAGAAATGACCCACTACAATAGTCTGGGAAAACTGACCGCTTAGACTTGCTTTTTAGCGTTCATTTTCTCAGCCCAATTTATTAAAAAATATTATGAATCAACCGCAAAAACCCATTCATTTTGCTTTAACAACCCCTTTATACTACGTCAACGATGTGCCGCACATCGGCAGTGCCTATACCACCATGGCCGCCGACGCGATCGCCCGGTTTCACCGCTTGCAGGGCAAAAATGTCTTGCTGATTACCGGGACAGACGAACACGGGCAGAAAATCCAGCGCACTGCCCAAAGCCAAAACATTGAGCCGCAACAACATTGTGATAAAATCGCCGCCCGTTTTGACGATTTGTGGCAAAAGCTTAACATCCAATATGACCGCTTTAGCCGCACCACCGCCCCGAAACACGAAAAAATTGTTAAGGAATTTTTTGAACGGGTGTCGAACAACGAAGATATCTATTTAGACCGCCAACAAGGTTGGTATTGTGTTTCCTGCGAAGAATTCAAAGATGAACGGGAGTTGACTTCAGAAAAACATTGTCCCATCCACACCAACAAAAAAGCGGAATGGCGGGATGAAGAAAATTACTTTTTCCGCTTGTCAAAATATCAAGACCGACTCGAACACCTTTATGCAACGCGACCGGATTTTATTCAACCCCCCAGTCGTCGTAATGAAGTGTTGAGTTTTGTCAAGGGCGGCTTGCAAGACTTTTCCATTTCTCGCATTAACATGGATTGGGGCTTCCCGATTCCCGTCAATCCCGAACATACGATTTATGTCTGGTTTGACGCACTTTTGGGTTATGTGACCGCTTTACTCGATCCTGAAGACGACCCGACCTTAGAGAAGGCTCTAAAAAATGCCTGGCCGATTAATTTGCATTTGATTGGCAAAGATATCTTACGCTTTCATGCGGTGTATTGGCCGGCGATGTTATTTTCGGCAGGTTTAGAAATTCCCGATCGCGTTTTTGGTCATGGCTTTTTAACCAAAAACGGCAGAAAAATGGGAAAAACCACGGGAAACACCATCGATCCTTTTGATTTAGTCGATCGTTATGGTGCAGATGCGGTGCGCTACTATTTCCTCAAAGAAATAGAATTTGGCCAAGATGGAGACTTTAACGAAAATCGTTTTGTGACGGTACTCAATGCTGACTTGGCCAATGATTTGGGAAATCTATTAAATCGGACTTTGGGAATGGCCAAAAAATATTGTCAAGCCCAAGTTCCCGATTTAACCGGAGAGGCGATCGCAACGGATAATCCTTTAAAAAATCAAGGAATCGCGATAACACCCAAGGTTATTCAAGCTTACGAAGCGTTAAACTTTACTCAAGCCTGTGAGCATATTTTTGACCTCATTCGCGCTTGTAATAAATACATTGATGAACAAGCCCCTTGGAGTCTTTATAAACAAAAGCAACAAGATCGCGTCGAACAAGTCTTGTATGCTGTTCTAGAATCAGTTAGACTGTCAGCTTACTTGCTTGCTCCAATCGTGCCAGATTTGAGTCAGAAAGTTTATCAACAACTGGGTTTCTCTGCGGACTTTAACAATCCCACCTGCTTGAATGAACAGTTGCAATTTGAACAACATTCAGCTTGGGGAATATTACCGCCGAAACAAGTTCTCCAGAAAGCGAAACCCATCTTTCCCCAACTCGAACTTTCTGAGGAATAAGCAAGACTGTTTAATTAAATCTGCTATTCAGACATAATGAATGGCAGATTCTACGAAAATAAAAAAAAGTTTGGTATATTTTCCAATTTTTGATAATAAACGAGGTTTAAAAACTATGATGGACGAAATTTACAATAGCGACTCTGTTTTTACGTCAGAACAGATATTAGAAAATCGTGGCCGTGTTGCCATTTTTATCGACGGTTCTAACTTATTTTATGCGGCTTTACAACTGGGCTTAGAAATCGATTACAGTAAATTGTTGGGTCGTTTAACTTCGGGATCGCGCTTATTGCGTGCATTCTTCTATACCGGGGTAGACCGGAGTAATGAAAAGCAACAGGGGTTTTTGTTATGGATGCGTCGCAACGGATACCGCGTAATTGCCAAAGATTTAGTCCAACTTCCCGACGGCTCGAAAAAAGCTAATTTAGATGTAGAAATTGCCGTAGACATGATGGCTTTGGTGGGGTCTTATGATACGGCGGTTTTAGTCAGTGGAGACGGCGATCTTGCCTATGCAGTTGATGCGGTAAGTTATCGCGGTGCGCGGGTTGAAGTGGTAAGTTTACGCTCGATGACCAGTGATAGTTTAATCAACGTCGCTGACCGTTATATTGACTTAGATCAAGTCAAAGAAGACATCCAAAAAACCCCTCGTCATAGTTCTGGTTATCACCGCAGTTTGACCGGGATTCGTTTTATGAACGAAGATAATAGTCATTAGGGTGTGAGTCAGCAGTTTAAAATTTTTGGGGATAACCTTTCATGGCAAAAACGGGAAAAAGTTGGCGATTTTGGCCCGGTTGGATTGGGTGTTTGAGCTTAGGCTGTGGTTTAGCGATCGCGGCTTGCGAACCCGATCCCAATCCACCGCCAAACGATCCCCAAGCTCTGCAAGAACAAATCGAAGAAGGATTGGTGCTAGAGAATGCCACTCTAGAGCAATCTGACGAGGAAGGGCGAATTGTCTGGAAAGTGAATGCCGAAAAAGCGATTTATACCCAGGATAAAAAGCTCGTCAAACTGGAAAATATTAAAGGTGACTTGTATCAAGACGGGGAAGTGGTGATGCAAGTAACCAGCAAAAGCGGTGATATTGAAGAAAATAGCCAAATCATTCGCTTACACGACGATATTGTGGGCATTGATCCCCGCAATCAAGCCATTTTTAAAGGTCAAGAATTAGAATGGCGACCTGAAGAAGATATGGCGATTTTATCTGAAGATGTAAGCGGCACGAATGACAACCTCGAAGTGAAAGCCCAAACAGGACGCTACTTTAGCCGCACTCAGCAAATGCAACTCGAAGAAAAAGTTGAGGCGATCGCCAAAGACCCCCCCTTGCAAATTCAAACCGAAGCGGTGACTTGGGACATCGAAAATAAAAAGGTCAATAGTGAGGTGAAAGTCACCATTAACCGTTACGACCAGGAAACCGTAACCGATCGCGTGGTAGCCGATAAAGGGGAAGTTAACCTAGCCACTAAAATTGTCACCCTCACCAATAACGTTCAACTCAAAGCCACTGAACCCCCTTTGCAAATTGCCTCGAATCAAGCAATTTGGAATGTAGAAGCCCGCAGTGTGCGATCGCCCCAACCGATTCAAGTGGTGCATCTCGCCGAAAAATTCACAGTTACGGGAAATCAAGGCTTTATTGACCTAGAAGACCAAATCGCTCGCTTTGAAGGCGGGATTCATGGTGTTAGTGCCAAACAACAAGCCAATCTCTACGCCGATAACTTAGTCTGGGAAATCCCCAAACAACTGTTAAACGCCAGGGGGAATGTAGCCTACAATCAAAACGACCCTCCCCTTGATTTAACCGGACAACAAGCCACCGCTAAACTCGAAGCCCAAAGCGTCAGAATTGCCAGCAGCGATCGCACAGGCCGCGTGACCACCCACATTACCCCCCGCTAAAGTTGCATTATGGTGGACATTCTCATCGTTGAAGACGAACCGGAAATCGCGCAACTGATCGCGCAAACCCTGGAACGGGAGGGGTTTCACTGCGCGATCGCTCCCGATGGTTTACAGGCTTTAGAGATTGTCCCCCAACAGCAACCGGATGTTATTATCCTTGACCTCATGTTACCGGGGTTAGATGGCTTAGAAGTCTGCACTCGCATTCGCCAAAAAAACGACATCAAAGACCCGTATATCCTGATGTTGACGGCAAAAGGGGAAGAAATCGACCGGATTGTGGGTTTATCCACCGGAGCCGACGATTACCTCGTTAAACCCTTTAGTCCCCGCGAAGTGGTGGCTCGGATTCGGGCATTATTGCGACGCAGTTTACGTCAGGGAGGACAGACTCAAAACTTGCGATCGCCTCATTTTAGCCTCGATCTCGACCAACGCACCGCCACTCGTCAACTGGACAATAAACCCCCTGAAACCCTCGATTTAACCCCGTTAGAGTTTAACCTACTGAGTACCTTTGTCAGCGCTCCTAATCGCGTTTGGAGTCGCACCCAACTCATTGATAAGCTGTGGGGAAATGACTTTTTTGGGGATGAACGGGTGGTTGATACCCACATCAAACGTTTGCGTAAAAAAATCGAACCCGATCCCAGCGATCCTCAATTTATCAAAACCGCGATCGGGGTTGGGTACAAATTTGAAGATTAATTTGACTATTTTTTACAATAGTAATATCAAATCCGTTTAATTAGTGAAGCTTCACCAACCCCGGTTTCTTACCTGCTTACAGATTAAAGTTATTATTTTAGCCAGAAACCGGGGTTCTCGCGCCAGTCGCGCCAGTGGTTGTTTTTTCTGATTTGATATAATAACGAAAATCCGGCTTTTTAAAAAGCCGGTTTTTTAAATTCAATAATTTATGTCTAAAATTAGTCTGGTCACGCGCCTTTTTTTATCCCATTTATTAGTAATGATTGTCGGCTTAAGTAGCTTCGCAATTATCGCTAAACTATCCTCTCCTCAATTTTTTGTGTTGCGGCTCGAACAACTCGAAAGACGCGGTTTAATTACGGTTCGTTCGGCTCGTACTTATCTGATCGAAGGCTTTGAAACTGCTTGGAATCGCAGTACCATTTGGTCGGTGATTGTGGGAGGGAGTGCCGCAGGAGGGCTGAGTTTCTGGCTTTCTCGACGCATTATGAAACCGCTCGATCGCATGGAAAAAATAACCCAAAAATTCGCAGCCGGGGAGTTTGAAGAAAGAATGCCTACTAGCGAAATCCCGGAACTGAATCGTTTAGGAATTGGCTTCAATTATATGGCTAGTAGTTTAGAAAATGTCGAACAAAAACGCCGGGAACTTATTAGCGATATGACTCACGAACTGCGTACACCCTTGACGGTAGTTCGGGGTTATTTAGAAGAACTATCCGACGGTAATATTGAGCCATCTCCTGAAATTTATGCGCGCTTAGTTCGAGAAACAAAGCGTCTAGAACGGCTCACCAATGACTTACAAGAACTCTCAAAAGCCGAAGCGGGTTATTTACCGATTCATCTCCAAAAACTTGATTTAAAGCCATTATTACAATCCTTAGTCGAGCGTTTCAGCGACCAATTGTTAGATGAAGGCCCTACCTTAACTTTAAATTGTCCCGAAGACTTACCTTGTGTTTTGGCCGATCGCGATCGCGTCGAACAAATCCTGGTTAACCTTTTAGGTAATGCCATTCGTTACACCGGATCGGGTTCCATTATAACTACCGTATGGCGTAAAAATCAATTTGTTTGGATCGCGATCGCAGACACCGGAATTGGCATTTCTCCTGACGATTTGCCTTATGTTTTTGAGCGATTTTGGCGAGCCGAGCGATCGCGTTCGAGTTACTCTGGGGGGAGTGGGATTGGACTTGCTATCACCCGCCGTTTAGTGGAGCTACAAGGCGGTAAAATCGAGGTAGATAGCGAATTAGGTCAAGGCAGTACATTTCGCTTCTCTCTGCCCGTTGCTGGACGCAAAGATATTACTTTACCTGAAAAATCATGACTGTCCTTCCTTTAACTAAAACGCCGATCGCGCACCTGCAAATTGAACCCGGTAGCGTGGTCAAAATTCCCAATTTATCTTGGTCAGAATTTGAAACCCTTTTAGCAGAATGGGGAGAAAAACGGGCTGCAAGAATTATCTATTTTCAAGAAACTCTAGAAATTATGGTTCCTTTACCCGAACATGAAGTTTCTAAAGAAATAATTGCCGATCTGGTTAAAGTTTTGCTCAAAAAGAACAATCAAGATTATGCAGCTTTTGGTTCCACAACTTTCCGTAAGTTCCGAGTCGTCGGACTTGAACCCGACGCTTGTTTTTATATTACCAATGCTTCTCGCATGATTGGCTGTTTGCGTTTAGAACCTGACGATCCACCCCCCGATTTAGCCATCGAAATTGATGTCACCTCGCGTACTTCTCTAGAAGCTTATACGGCTTTGGGAGTTCCTGAGTTGTGGATTTATGATTCCCAAGGACTCAAGATTTATCTACTTGAAAATAGTAGTTATCGAGAATGCGATCGCAGCCCCTTTTTCCCAAACCTCCCTCTACGCGAAATTATCCCCCAAACCATCACAAGAAGTCGAGAAATCGGCTACAGCCAAGCCATCAAAGAATTTGAGAATACAATTTTATCTGAATCCTAAATTATGACTGTTCTTCCTTTAACTAAAACCCCAATCGCACACCTCCAAATCGAACCCGGTAGCGTAGTCAAAATTCCGAATTTATCTTGGTCAGAATTTGAAACCCTTTTAGACGAATGGGGAGAAAAACGGGCTGCAAGAATTATTTATTTCCAAGAAACTCTAGAAATTATGGTTCCCTTACCCGAACATGAAAAAGCCAAAAATGTAATTAATGCAATTATCGAAATTTTGCTCAGGAAAGCCGACCAAGATTACGAATCTTTTGGTTCAACCACTTTCCGAAAATTACGGGTTGTAGGGCTTGAACCCGATGCTTGTTTTTATATTACCAATGCTGCTCGTATGATCGATCGTTTAGAGTTGCAAGCAAACGATCCTCCTCCCGATTTAGCCATCGAAATTGATGTCACTTCGCGCACTTCTCTAGAGGCTTATGCGGCTTTGGGAGTTCCTGAGTTGTGGATTTATAACTCTCAAGGATTGAAGATTTATCTACTTGAAAATAGTAGTTATCGAGAATGCGATCGCAGCCCCTTTTTCCCAAACCTCCCTCTACGCGAAATTATCGCAGAAACAATCAAACAAAGCTGGAAAATCGGCTACAGCCAAGCCATCAAAGAATTTGAAAATATAACTTTACCTGAATTTGAATAACTTATTATCTTTGTTTTAAGCTATCGACTGAACTACGGTATTTACTGATAACTGAAATGACTGTTCTTCCTTTAACTAAAACCCCAATCGCACACCTGCAAATTGAACCCGGTAGCGTGGTCAAAATTCCGAATTTATCTTGGTCAGAATTTGAAACCCTTTTAGACGAATGGGGAGAAAAGCGGGCTGCGAGAATTATCTATTTTCAAGAAACCCTAGAAATCATGGTTCCTTTACCCGAACATGAAATAGCCAAAGATATAATAGCCGATCTCGTTAAAGTTTTACTGAAGAAGAATAATCAAAACTATAAATCTTTTGGTTCAACTACTTTCCGAAAGTTAGGAGTTGTGGGACTTGAACCGGATGCTTGTTTTTATATTAATAATATGACTCAAATACTGGGTCATCTTCGCTTACAGCCGAACGATCCTCCTCCGGATTTAGCGATTGAAATTGATGTTACTTCTCGCACTTCTCTAGAGGCTTATGCGGCTTTGGGTGTTCCTGAGTTGTGGATTTATAACTCTCAAGGATTGAAGATTTATCTACTTGAAAATAACACTTACCAAGAACGCGATCGCACTCCTTTATTTCCCAATCTTCCTTTACGAGACATTATCCCCCAAATTATCAAAAGAAGTTGGGAAGTTGGCGATTATCAAGCCTTGATTGAATTTGAAAGCTTAGTTGCGTCTCAGACTTAATAACCACTGAGTTTACCTTGCTTTTTCGCTTGACGTTCGCAAAAGCGAAATAACAGCAAACCTACGGCTAAATACACAGCACCATTTAATACCGCTAAACCCAATTCTAGCCAATTTAAACCCGCTTCTCGCGCCATTACATCTCTCAGTAAACCCGCACTTCCTGTCATGGGAATTGTCCATCTCGCAACTTGTCCCCAACCCGTCCAACTTTCTGCGGGAGTCGCGAGAATAAACAGTAAACCGAACTGTAATATCCCTAAAACTTGTTGAACTCGCTTTAGTAGTAAAGCCAAAGAACCCATCATAAAAGCCAACCCATAAGCACTCATTAAAACGGTTATTAAAGGTAAAATTAAAATGGGTGGAAAGGTCAAACGCGATCCGGTTAAGCCCATAATAATTGCGAGAATTACGCCAATAATTAAAAGCTGTCGCGTTAAACTCGCGATCGCCCTCACAAAGAAAACCAAAACTGCACCATAAGGGGAAAGAAAGATTTGCTCTAATGTTCCCGTTTGGGCTTCGTATTGTAACCCTGTCGCTACTTCAGTCATAATGAATAAAATCAGCGTCCAGAGGACATAACCAATGACAATAGCATCAAAGCGATCGCCCAGTTGAAAGGCAGTTCCAGTCACATATTTGGCGCTGAGAAACAAGCCATAAAAAATCGAAGTGGTGATAAAAATACCGCCAATCGCTTCAAAGGGATAGCGGATAAATTGTGTCCAACTACGGCGAAATTCAGCGAGAAAGAGTTTGAGCATTTTTGTTGTTTGTTGTTTGTTGTTTGTTATTGGTTATTGTACTTGATTTTGATTTGAATATTTCATTTTAAAATTGAGGTAGAGCCTCATGATTACGTCCCTGGGTAGAACCCAGGAATGAGACTAAATTACCATCAATTTTCTTACCAACACGATCTTGAGATACAAATGACCAAGAACAAATGACAAATGACCAAAATTTATACTTCATTACGAACCAGTTTTAAGAAGATTTCGGTCAAACTACTTTGGTCTCGTTTGACGCGAACTAAAGGTAGAGGTTTGAGAATACCCAAAGCTTGATATAAAGCTTCTGTGCCACGAATAGAGACAACGCGATCGCTCTCAATGGTTGCTTCAATAGCAGCTAAAGTTTCCCGTTGTTCAAAAGTTAATTCTCCTTCAATTTCGATAACATAATGAGTCCCAGAAAACTGACGAATTAACTCTTGAGTGGGGGCTTGTGCGACAATTTCGCCCTTTTGGATAATGGCAACGCGATCGGATAGTTCTTCTGCAATATCGAGTTGATGGGTGGTTAATAAAATGGCTCGTCCTTCTTGGGCAATTTCACGAATTAGGGCCTTAACCGTTTGGGTAGCTTCTACGTCTAAACCGAGGGTAGGTTCGTCGAGTAATAAAAGCAGAGGATCGTGAATAATAGCCGTCGCGATCGCGAGTTTTTGTTGCATCCCCCGCGATAAATTCTGTACCGCCGTTTTACGCTTTTCGGTCAATTCAAACCGTTCGAGGAGGGTTGCAGCCCGTCGCTTGGCTTGTGAGCGAGTCAAGCCTTTTAATACGCCAAAATAAGCCAAATTTTCTTCGGGAGTCAGTCGCCAATATAAATTACGATTTCCCTCTAAAACTGCGCCAACTTTGCGTAAAGCTTGAGGATGACGATGGGGATTAATCCCGGCAATTCCCACTTGTCCGGTATGGGGTTCAATTAACCCGGCAATCATTTTAATAGTGGTGGTTTTCCCCGCACCATTGGGGCCTAAAAAAGCTAATACCTCCCCCTCACGAACGGTTAAACTCACCGATCGCACCGCTTCAATTCGCGTACCCCCTTGGCGATAATGTTTGCTAATATTTTCAACTTCGAGAACGTTCATCGTATTGATTCGAGAATGTGCTAGGGTACTGGTGTTTGATAAGTTGTGCAAAAACAATGGTCGCGATCGCCCTGGTCATCGCTGTCAATTTACTCATTACCTGCATTAACTGTTATATCGCTTGGCGAGTATGGCAATGGCGGCATAAATTTAGGAAAACGGCGCGAGTCTTAACCAAAGTAGAACGTCGTTGCTATGGCGTATTCTCTCCTGCCCCTAAGATTATTATGACCGGACAACAGGGAACTCAGGCCCTCAAGCAATTGTATGGTCAACTCAACCGCCAACTGCAACAACTGCAAAAACTATTAACCGTGTTAGGTTGGATGCCATTGCTGTGGCGCAGTTTACGCCGAAGAAAGCGCTTTTGAAACGAAAAGAAACGGCGTAAGACTTGTATGATGGGCAATAAGCGACAAGAAACTCCAGATCGACCCTTTCTCCAAATGGGTTTATGGTGTACAACAGCGAGGGGTAAGCTTAGGGATTTAAACTATGGCAAAATCAAGGAATGGTTCGTTTTTGGGTGGAATGCTGATCGGAACGGCGGTGGGAACCGTGGTTGGATTGTTAGTGGCCCCCCGTTCGGGTCGAGAAACCCGCCAAATTGTCAAAAAATCGGCTGCCGCATTACCGGAGTTGGCCGAAGACTTGTCTACTAGCTTACAACTCCAAGCCGATCGCCTTTCTGAATCCGCCTTACACAACTGGGATGATACTTTAGACCGTTTGCAAGACGCGATCGCCGCCGGCATTGATGCCAGTCAGATGAAAGCCCAAGAATTGCAAAAAACCCGCGAATTAGCCGATTCCTCGGCTTCGGTGAACCATCATTCGTAGGCATAGAGACAATAGTGAGCGATCCTTTGTTTTGGCTTGGTTTTTCCCTGCTGTTAGTCGCTGTAAGTTTAACAGCCGTCTTAGTGGCATTAATCCCCGCCGTAACTGAGTTAGCGCGGGCAGCCCGCAGTGCAGAAAAACTATTCGATACCCTACAGCGAGAATTTCCGCCGACTTTAGAAGCGATTCGTTTAACCGGGTTAGAAATTAGCGAATTAACCGACGATCTTCACGACGGGGTAAATAGTGCTTCGGGGATTGTCAAACAAGTCGATCGCAGCCTCGAAGAAGCCCGGACTTCAACCCATCGGGCTACAGTCCAAACCCGCAGCGCGATCGCAGGAGTCAAAGCCGCTTGGCAAAAATGGCAACGTTATCCCCAAAAAAGAAGGCGATCGCGCGAACGTTTACCCGCCCCGAAGTCGCCCCCTTTTGAAATTCGCAATCCGCCCCCAGACTCCAATCCTTGAGCTTCAACATCTATTCAGGGCTTGCTGAAGAAAGCAACTTCATCACATTCCCGGCAAATCAATGGGATTGCCATTAAGATCGCCCACCCGGATATCCCATTGGCCATCAATCGCCACCTCATAAGCAATGCGATCGCCCTCGGCGCTAATCGTGGGGTGACGGACTTCTGCTTGTAAACTAGAAGTCAAATTGCGGTCTATTTCCGTTTCGCGGTCGTAGAGATGGATATTCGAGCGTCCTTGACGGGTGCGAGTATAAACAATGTAGCGGCCATCTTCAGAAATAGCCGGGTCAGACGCGATCGCATCAAGGGAATTTAACCCCGGAACCTCGATTAAACGGCGATTTTCCGCATCAAAAACATAAATATCCTGGGAACGGTTGCGATCGGATACAAACACAATGTAGCGTGACGCAATATCCGGCGCGACCTCTGAAGCCCCACTGTTAAAATTACGCCCGCTACGGTCAAAGGGAAAATTCAGTAACCGAGGATAACCCCCACATCCCCCTAAAACCCCCGCCAGCGCGATCGCCATACCCAGACGCATCACCATCGAGTTATGGGTCATTGGTCTTTTTTGATCGTCATTAGCACTCACCCTTTCATGCCCCTCTCTTTCCGGTATAAACAGATCGGCAGCGAATTACTATATTTGTTGTTCCTTAACCATTCCAACTTTCTCAAAACTTTTTAGTGAATCTTTGCAAAATTCTGGGGGCCAGGGTTCTAAGAAATTGCTATACATAAAGCATAAAACTCAAAACCGGGAGGGACAGCCCGATTGGTCCCTCATTTCTAAAAATTTCAAGCGACCCCAATTCATTTTTTAACCTTATTTCAAAAATTAGCATAATGTATGAACCGTCTCAGCCTTCCTCGGATCGCAATTTTCCGACCTCATCGGGATTTTACAGTGCATTTAACCGCTTGCCCGATCTCGCCCCCATTGATGTCGCACCTCCTTATCTTGCTACGACCCAACCGCCGATGCAAGTGGTAGACACCACCGATACCACCATTAGTCCCGAAGTTCCCATTGACCCCCTCAACAGTGCTTATCCCATTCCCTGGAATTGGGTATTAGCGACTTATGCCGAGTTTGGCGGCCCGGCAGGGCAATCTGCCGATAGCCCGCGTCGCACTCGTTTTTATCGCAGTCCGTCCTTGATGTCTCCTGACGGTCAATACGCCGCTTACAGTCGTATCCAGATGCAAGCCGACTCCCACTTATACGGCTGCCGCGTTACCAGTGTGATGTTTCTCGAAGATACCAAAACCGGCGATCTCCGCACCATCACCGCCGCTTCCCCCTTATCCGATAATCCCTTCAACGACAGTGAAGCTGCCGGAAATCCGGGGGCGATTTCCATTTTAATTCCTGTCTCTTGGTCAGAGAAGGGCGATCGCCTCTTAGCGCGTCAATTTGAAGGGCTGTTTAATAGTTCTCAGGCTTCTGATTATGCGGTTGTTTGGCAACGAAAAGATCGTCAAACCTTTACCCTCGTTCCCAATACCACCCAGTATAGTAATGCGGTTTTGCTCGGTTGGAGTGAAGCCGATCGCGATCGCGTCCTTTTTAAAGCCGGTAATTTAGGGGAAGAACATTGGCAAATTTGGGCCGTTAATTTCAAAGGTGAAACCATCCTCGCCCGTCAAGACCGTCCCATTGTCTACGGCCAAGTATTAAACCAAGTCTGGACAGGCCCCCAAGGCATGAGAAAAGATGGTGTCTGAGAAAGACAAAGCAGCAACCAGGGCGCAAAACTGCGGGCAATCTCTTAACTGTCCGCAGGGGGAATTTCCTCAATGGTAATCAAAGCTTCCATCACCGACTTGACAATCGGCGCGGCCACCACCGAACCAAAAGCATTATTCCCCTTCGGTTCATCCACCACCGCCATGACCACATAGCTGCGATCGCCATCGGCCAGCAAACTCACAAAGCTACTAATGCGTAAATCGCTGTAATAGCCCCCCGTGGGACTGGCTTTTTGAGCCGTTCCCGACTTCCCGGCGACGCGATACCCCTCAATCCGGGCATTCTCGCCACTACTAGAATTCACAGTATTAACCATCATGTCAAACACCGCTTGAGCGTGTTCTGGGGCAAAAACTTGACGCGGGGAGTCTAATTCCGGTTGCCATTGATAATTACCCTCAGCATCGATCAAACCCTTGACAATATGGGGTGTTACTAATTTACCGCCGTTGGCAATCGTGGCCTGAAGTTGAGCCAACTTTAAAGGCGTAAGGGCAAACCCTTGACCAAAAGCCGTGGTTGCGACTTCGACAAAAGAAGATGTGAATTGTTCTTCGCTTTTGAGTTGTCCGGCGGCTTCTCCGGGCAAACCAATCCCCATGCGTTGATTAATGTTTAACTCTTGCAGCGCCTTGTAATAGCGATCGCGAGGAATGCGGCGAATAATATCCACCATGCCCACATTACTCGAATATTGTAAAACTTCATCGAGGCTGAGTTGACCCCTAGCCCCACGGGAGTCAAAGTCGTGGTTTTTGATTTCCCACTGCTCGATTTTAATCATCCCCGTGTCTTCGATAGTGGTATCCGGTTGAATCGCGCCTGCTTCGAGGGCTAAAGCAATATTCACCGGCTTAAAGGTTGACCCCGGTTCGTAACTATCCGCGATCGCCCAATTGCGAAACAAACCAATCTCATACTTATAATATTGATTCGGGTTATAAGTCGGCTCGCAAGCCAAAGCCAAAATCGCACCGTCATCCGCATCCATGACAATCACAACCCCCCGTTTGGCTTCAAATTCTTCGAGCTTTTGTTTCAGCACAAAACGGGTAGCTCGCTGCAAGCGCAAATCCAGAGACGTTTGCAAACGATAATCATCAAAATTCAGAAATCCCTCCGGCATATGATCCGGCATTAGCGCCCCATTGCCCGCCCGATTCAGCCGGAGCGTCACCACATTACGCTCTAAGCGCTGTTGCTGGCTATATTCGAGTCCCGCTTGGCCGTGATGTTCTAAATCCGTATAACCCACCGTATCCGCCACCAACTCCTGTTGAGGATACAAACGCGAATATTGCCGAATCAACTCCAAACCATCCGCCGACAACGCCACAATTTTATCCGCCACTTCTTCCCGTAGCGCATAAGCCACCGGAATCCCCGTCGAGCGCTGATTTAACTTTTTCAAGATCGCTTCTGGACTTTGACGCTCTAAAATTTGGCTGAGTTTTTGCGCCATTTCTGCCTTTGATTCTTTAAACAGCTTGGGATGGGCATACAGGGTATAAACCAAGCGGTCAGTTGCTAAGACATTACCAGTGCGGTCTACAATCGGGCGACGGGGAACAAAGGGGCGCATATAAACCATTTGTTGCTGTCGCGCTTTTTGCACCAAATCCGGCGAGTCTACGATTTGCAGGTGATACAAATTCCACCCCAACCCCAAGGCACTCCCGGTTAAGAGCGCCCACACCAACAATAATCGGCCCCATTGCCAAGTCGAGGACTGTTCAAATTTTCCCAGAGCCTTCAAAATCTTTGCTTTCGGTTTTTCCGGCTGAGGCCGCGGACGGCGGCGGCGTTTTCGAGCAGGGGTAGGACGCAGAACTTTAACTTTAGAGTCTGTCATAAAGCTTCAAAACGGGTGGCTCTCTATTGAAACGTTAATTTTACTTTTTCGGTCTGTAATGCCCATACAGCAACCGTGTTCAGTCTTTTTTTTATCTTCCCTATAAACCAAAGTTTAAATCCCCTCTTTGAAACCCATAACCCGTTCGCTATCGAAAAAACGCGATCCGTTAGATACTAATAGCCAATCGGCAGGTTACTGGCAGATGCTTTTTTAGGAGTCGGTTTGGGGGGAGGATTGGCGGTTTTTTGGGGGGAAGAGGGAGATAAGTAAATATTATTATCAGGACTCGGCATCACTAAGCCCGTGTCCGGTTGTTCGGCTTGTTGAGCCAGGTTATCTTTAAAAATCGCATCGGCGGCGGTGAGGTTTCGCACTTCTCGTTGGAGGCTTTCGAGTTTGCGGTATTCTTCACTCCATTGTTGTTGGATGTACACGGTCGAAGCGTAAGCCAGTAAAACGGCTCCGACCAAAGCAAAGGCGATCGCCGAAGAACTGTGTTGTAAAAATAAAATAAAGCGCAGTAATAAAGGATTCCTTGCCGAAGCCAGATTTCCCCGTCGCGCAGTCGGACGCGGCTGGGTTTGAGGTGAGCGCTGTTGTAAAGGAATCACCTTGGTTGGCGCGGGTTGGGAGCGACGGAGCGATCGCCGTCCCGTCCCAGTCCCCCCAGGACGTTTTGAACGGTCACGTCTAGGCGGATTCAAAAATCGCGGGGAAGCAGCCATAGTTTTTTACTCGTTGTGAATCAATCTAGACCGCATCAATATTAGCATTCTATTTTTCCTCTCTCTGGGTTAAAACAAGTCGCGATCGCCGAGGGGTGCAACCCAAGATGATCTTTCTGACTTGATTATTGCGCGGTCTCTATTTTTTTGTGTTATCGTTGCGTAGTTGTAAATCAACTTAACAATTACTTTTAACACGAACCCGTAAAAGGAGGAAGTATGAACAAGAAACTTTGGAGCCTACTTTGCTTATTGGCTTTATTAATGCCTTTAACAGCTTGTAACGGCGGTGGCGAAGAACCAATCGAAGAAGAAATGGAAGAAATGGAAGAAGCCCCCGAAGAATAAGCTCAATTGTCTTTAAAAGCCATAAACTGTCAGGTCAGGTCGTTTTAGCGCTTTTAAACCCCAAAAACCGGGTCATGGCTAATTTTTTTAAAACTAGCGCTGTTTTGAAAGAATAAGGCTCGACCCGGTTAATTAGTTTGATCCAGACGATTACCGTTCAGCATTCGCGAATTTTATGAAAGCTCGCCAACTCATATCAAGTTTAAGTTTAGGGTTGATCGGGTTGTTGGGTATGAGTCCGAGAGCGATCGCCCTACCGCCTCCCGAAGATATCCCCGAAGAAGTCCTGCAAATGGAAATTATTACCGAAGCTGTTTCACCCTTAAACGGCGAACCCCTCACCGCCGCCGAATTTGCTGAACTCGAAGCCCAACTGACCCAAGGTCGTTATGCGCCCCCAGTTTCAGAAGAACTGCAACAACTGATCTTTTTGCTGCGTTTACGTCGTTTAATCAATACCTTTAGTCCCATTCCCTTGTTATAAACCGCCTGCCGGCCTCGCCTCGCTCCCCTGAGAGAATTTGTGGTAAAATCAGACAAATCTTCGTAAAAATTGTGAAAAACCAGGGTTTGCGCTAACCTACTCAGCAGTTAGCCCGGCGCGATCGCCATCATTTTTATTAGACTTTTCTGGGGCAAAATCACCTGATCCCAGGCGGACAACCATATACTAAACTCTAGCGGCAACAGCAAACTCTCATAATATAAATGTCTACAAAAATTGCGCCCGAACAAATAAATCTGATCGTTAATAACCAACATCACGATCCCTTTCAAGTTCTCGGCCCCCATCCCCTCGAACAAAACGGCAAAATCAAAAGTTGGGTCGTGCGGGCTTATCTTCCCCAAGCCGAAGCCGCTTGGACAATTTGCCCCGAACAACGGCAAGAATACCCGATGCAGTCGTCACAACATCCCCACTTTTTTGAATGCGTTATTGAAACCGAAGAACTCAGCAACTATCAACTGCGAGTCAAAGAGGGCGATCGCGAAAGAGTCATCTACGACCCCTACGCCTTTCGTTCCCCCAAACTCACAGAATTCGATCTACATTTATTCGCCGAAGGCAACCATCACCGCATTTACGAAAAACTCGGCGCACACCCGACCCAAGTCGATAGTGTAAACGGCGTTTACTTTGCCGTATGGGCCCCCAACGCCCGCAACGTCTCCATTATTGGTAACTTCAACCAATGGGACGGACGACTCCACCAAATGCGGAAAAAAGGCAACGGCACTTGGGAACTCTTTGTCCCCGAAATCACCGCAGGCGAACATTACAAATACGAAATCAAAAACTGGGAAGGACACATTTACGAAAAATCCGACCCCTACGGCTTCCAACAAGAAGTCCGACCCAAAACCGCCTCCATCGTCGCCGATCTCGAATCCTATCAATGGCATGACCAAGACTGGATGGAAAAACGACGGACAACCGACCCCCTAACCCTTCCGATCTCTGTATATGAACTTCATGCCGGGTCTTGGTTACACGCTTCGATGGCCGAACCCGTCCAATCCCTCAACGGTAACGCCGAACCCGTTGCGGTTTCAGAGAAACCCGGCGCACGTTTTTTGAGTTATTACGAACTC
The DNA here is from genome assembly GCA_000380225.1 of filamentous cyanobacterium ESFC-1. Taxonomy (GTDB): domain Bacteria; phylum Cyanobacteriota; class Cyanobacteriia; order Cyanobacteriales; family Spirulinaceae; genus Jaaginema. The sequence continues at coordinate 3,431,610 of KB904821.1, read as the reverse complement.
GCCGAAAAGCTGATTCCCTACATCAAAGACCTAGGCTACACCCACATCGAACTCTTACCCATCGCCGAACACCCCTTCGATGGGTCTTGGGGTTATCAAGTCACGGGTTATTATGCCCCGACTTCCCGCTTCGGAACCCCCGAAGACTTTATGTACTTCGTCGATCAATGTCATCACAACAACATTGGCGTATTAGTAGACTGGGTTCCGGGTCACTTCCCCAAAGATGGCCACGGCTTGGCCTTTTTTGACGGAACGCACCTCTACGAACACGGCGACCCCCGCAAAGGCGAACACAAGGAATGGGGAACCCTGGTTTTTAACTATTCCCGCAACGAAGTTCGTAACTTCTTGGTGTCTAATGCCTTGTTTTGGTTCGACAAATATCACATCGACGGCATTCGCGTGGATGCAGTGGCTTCGATGCTATATCTCGATTACTTCCGCGACGAAGGGCAATGGGTCACGAATGAATACGGGGGTCGCGAGAATATAGAAGCGGCGGACTTCCTCAGACAAGTTAACTCGGTGGCGTTTAGTTATTACCCCGGCTTACTCTCCATTGCCGAAGAATCCACTGATTGGCCGATGGTATCTTGGCCCACTTATACCGGGGGTTTGGGCTTCAACCTCAAGTGGAATATGGGCTGGATGCACGATATGTTGGATTATTTCCACATGGACCCCTGGTTCCGTCAGTTCCACCAAAACAACATCACGTTTAGTATGTGGTATCACCACAGCGAAAACTATATGCTGGCGTTGTCTCACGATGAGGTGGTTCACGGCAAAAGCAGCATCATTGGTAAAATGCCGGGGGATGAGTGGCAAAAGTTCGCCAATGTACGCTGTTTGTTTAGCTATATGTTCGCTCATCCCGGCAAGAAAACCATGTTTATGAGCATGGAGTTGGGTCAGTGGAGTGAGTGGAATGTTTGGGGAGATTTGGAGTGGCAGTTGCTTGAATATGAACCCCATCGTCAACTCAAGCAGTTTTTCGCTGACCTCAATGGGTTGTATAAGCGCGAACCGGCTTTATATACTCAAGATTACGAAGAAGCAGGCTTTGAGTGGATTGATTGCAGCGACAATCGCCATAGTGTAGCGTCGTTTATCCGCCGGGATAAAGAGAGTGATGAGTTTATTGTGGCGGTGTGCAACTATACGCCGCAACCCCACAGTCACTATCGTATTGGTGTCCCGGAAATGGGTTTCTACACGGAAATCTTTAACAGTGATGCGCGGCAATACGGCGGCAGCAATATGGGGAATTTAGGGGGCAAATGGACCGATGAATGGTCTTGCCATAATCAACCCTATTCTTTGGATTTGTGTTTACCGCCGTTGGCTGTGGTGATGTTTAAGTTGGATAAGGAAAAGACCCAGGCGGCACTTGCACCATCCGAATAAAGTTTTGTTGGGTTCATTTTCGGGATGTGGCTGCGGCCATGTCCTTTTTTTGTTCTTTGTCTTTGGTCATTTGTCCTTTGTCCTTGGTCTCGATCGCAGTATTCACCAACAACCAACAACCAAAGATACTGTTAAAAAATCTATCGCAGGGCTGAGGTTTATCTAAATTTGCGGCTAAACTTGAGGTGCGATCGCGCGATCGCCCCAACGAAACCATAACAGCAATTGCGTAATGATTTATAGTCTGGCTAATTTGCCCTACTGGATTTTACTCGGTTTGGGTGTTGTCTTGTTTTTATTTGCCATTTCCGCCGGGGGTGGGGATGATGATTTCGATCTCGATGGGGATGCCGGGGATGGTTTGCTCGAAGTCGATGCGGATACTGATGTCGATCCCGATGCTGAGGGCGATTTTGGCTTTTTGCTGTTTTTGGGTTGGTTGGGAGTGGGCAAAGTCCCTTTAATCTTGCTGATTGCCACAGATTTTAGCCTCTGGGGGGCTTTGGGCTGGCTTTTGAATATTTTGGCAGGCCGCGCCCTTGGTCGCATTCCTACCACGTTTTGGGGCTGGGGTGGGATGATTTTTGCCGTCTCGCTGATCCTGAGTTTGTATCTGGGGAGTTTGATTTCACGACCAATTGGCAAGTTATTTGCCCCTTTTGGTCAAGATGCGAGTGGCGATCGCATTCTTGGCTGTGTCGGGACGGTGGTTTCTAAACAATTGCCGTTTTTACCCGAAAACAAAGTCGGTCAAGTTGATGTTTATGATGCTGACCAAAATTTAGTTTCAATCAGTGCTGTATTACCGAGTTGGGCTAAAGTTGTTCCTTGTCGTCAGCAATCTGTTTTACTGATCGATCGTTGTTCTGTGGGGTATCTCGCGATCGCCAAAGATTCTTCCGATGAGGATAAATGGCTGGCAAATACCGAACGAAAAATTACTGATTCTAGGAATAAATAATCATGCGTTTTTGGTTAGTTCTCTTATTAACTGTTCCTACCGTTACGACGCTCAACGAGGGCGCGATCGCCCAAGCAAATCCTCCCGATCCCGCAAACGAACCGATCTTAACCGTCCAAGCCGAACCCGCGCAGATTCCCATAGAACCCGAAGCGGAGTTGATGAGTGAATTACTCGCCCCCGTTGGCACAATTGTATCGATTTTTGTGTTATTGGTTCTCGGTTTGTGGTCGTACAAACTGGTGTATAAAATCACCCCCAACAACGAAGCCTTTGTCCGAACAGGGGGCTTATTTGTCAAAAAACAATCGGTCATTCTGCATGGCGGTTGTGTCGTTTTACCGGGGTTTCACGAACTCACTCGCGTTCCCTTACGAGAAATATCAATCGATGTCGAACGCACCGATAATTTAGCCGTTCGCACCCAAGATTACCTGCGGGCTAATATGCGCGTTACCTTTTATGTGTGTATTACTGCTGATAAAGAAGATGTGAAAAATGCCGCAGCCCGCTTATCCCAAAAAGGCAATATTTCTGAAGTTGATATCAAAGAAGCCATCGAAAAACGAGCCGATGATGCTATTCGTGCCGCCGCGAAAAAGAAAAGTTTAGCCGAAATTGATTCGGATAAATTGGGCTTTGCAGATGAAGTTTATAACCTCATTCAACAGGACTTAAAAAAAGTCGGCTTAACCCTCAACAATATCGCCATTTCCGAAATTGAAGAAAGCGATACTTACGACGAAAATAACTTTTTTGATGCTCAAGGGGTACGCCTCCGCACCGAAACTATTCAGCGCTCCATTCAACAAAAACGGGAAGTCGAACTCACTACCAAAGTCAAGATCGAAGAACAAGAATTGGCCGCCGAACGTCAAACTCTCCGAATTAGCGAAGAAAAAGAAGAAGCCAAACTGAATCAAGAGCGCGGCGTTGAATCTTTACGACTGACGCAACAACAAGAAATCGAACAACTCAAAGCTCAACGAGCGCGAGAAATTCAAGAAGCCAAAGACAAAGAAGCGGCGAAAACAGCCCGAAACAAAATCTTACAAGACCAATCCATTGAAGAAGAAAACATCAATCAAAAACTCGCCGTTCAACAAAGTCAAATCAACGCCAACATCTCCTTAGAAGAACAAAATAAAAAGTTCAAAGTTGCCCAAACCCAGCAACAACGAGAAGCAGAAGTCGCCGAAATTACCCGCAAACAAACCGTCGATGCGTCGCGACTGCGGGCCCAAATTGAAGTCGCAGAAGCCGAACGAGAATCGCGCATTGCTCAACAAACTGCGGCGATTGAGATTGCCAATAAAGAGCGCGATCGCTTCTCCGCCGACGCAGAACGGGCTGAAGCCGAGTCCGCCGTCGAAACTGCTACAGAAGTCGAACGCGCCGAACGAGAAAGCCGTCTAGCCACCATCGAAGCCGAAAAAGAAGCCCAAAAACGCCGGATTTCCGAGCAGAACGTCGTCGAAATCGATGTCTTCCGCCGTCGTCGTCAAGCCGAAATCGCCCGTCAAGCTGCCGAACTCGAAGCCGAATCCATCCGCACCCTAGCCGATGCCAACAAATACAAAATGCTGGCCGAAGCCGAAGGTCAACAGGCACTCATCGCCGCCGAAAATACCCTCAACACCGCCAATCGCACCGCCGACCTTATCAAAACCATTCTGCCGGAAATCTCCGACCAACTGCCTGATATTGTGCGGCATCTCGCCCCGCAACCCGGAGTCCTCGGCGATGCTCGTATTTACTCCTTCCCTGGCGCGAATGGCAACGGCAGCAATGGTAACGGTAAGAGCGCAGGAACGGGAGACATTAACAAGCTGTTACTTTCTACCAGCGGCCTCTCCCTGATTAACGCCATCCTCGACGAAGGCAAACTGGGGAAAGTGATCGCAGAAGTCAAGGACTTGCTCAACACCAACAACACTCCCACTCCTCCCCAAACCGAAACCCCCACACCTCCATCCTCACCAAAGCCCACCACGGCTTTAGCCAAACCGATCAACTCGGTTGCTCCTCCTCCTCCTACCTCTGACAACGAGGACGAAAACTAACGCTAGATTACTGCCGTGACACAACTAAAACGAGGCAATAGAAGTAGGGTGGGTTAGGCGGCTAAAACTTTTACTGTGACGGCAATACAGCAATCCGCCGTAACCCACCATTCCAAGCCAAAACACTTGTATTTCGGTGGGTTACGCTTCGCTAACGACACCCTACTGCCGCGACACAGCTAAAAATGTGCGATAGATTTTCGGTCTATGTTCATGTTGAAGCCACTTTCGAGGGTTTTCTAAAGCCCTATTTAAGGCGTGTCACGGCACTACTGCTGCGACACATCTCAAACGGTGGGTTACGGCGGATAACTAGATTGCAGTCATAGCATGAGTTTTAGCCGCCTAACCCACCCTACGCTAAAGAACAATTTTAGCTGTGAGGTGGCCGATAAGGAAGAAGAAACCTAACACGAAGTGAGAGGTCGCTAACCAAGTATCGCGCTGAATTATTAATAACCAACAATCAACAACAAAAAAGGAGAATGCCAGTTACATTCTCCTTTCCTTAACGATAAGTCGAGATAGCCATTACAACGCAATTCGCACCGGAGTCCGATTCGGCTTCACATCAAACTCCATAGGCGATAATAAAGATTTTCCCGTCATTTCTGGAGGTTGCGGCAGATTCAACAACTCTAAAATGGTTGGGGCAATGTCGGCCAAACAACCGCCTTCGCGCAACTTTACATCTGTACCAAAACCAGGAATCTTCAAGCCTTCCCCTTCAATTACAATAAAGGGAACTGGATTGGTGGTGTGAGCCGTCCAGGGATTGCCGTCTGCGTCCCGCATATATTCAGCGTTACCATGATCGGCAGTAATCATCGCCGTACCGCCCATTTTACTCACGCTTTCGAGCAACGTTCCCAAACAAGTATCGACGGTTTCGATGGCTTGAATTGCTGCGTCTATATTGCCCGTATGACCCACCATATCGGGATTGGCGTAGTTAATCACGACAAAAGAGTAAATGCCCTTCGCGATCGCGTTACACGCCACATCCGTCACTTTCTGAGCCGACATAGTAGGCTGCTTGTCATAAGTGGATACTTGCGGACTGGGAATTAACTCTCGATCTTCTCCTTCAAAGGGCGTTTCTAAACCCCCATTGAAAAAGTAAGTCACATGGGGATACTTTTCAGTCTCCGCCGTCCGAAACTGTTTTAAACCCTTGTGCGCGATCGTTTCTCCCAAAATATTGGTGAGGTTTTGTGGCTCAAAGGCCACGCTCACGGGCAAACTGGCATCATATTGAGTAAAGGTTACAAAATGCAACGGCTCAACTTGGTCTCGCTCGAAGCCGTCAAAATCTGGCTTGAGAAAAGCTGCCGTGAGTTGTCGAGCGCGGTCTGGGCGAAAATTAAAGAAAATTACGCCATCGTTGGGTTCAATAGCCCCCGATGTGACCCGCGTTGGTAAAACAAACTCGTCTGTAATTTCCGCATCGTAGGAGTCGGCCAGGATTTTTTCGGCATTACGGCCATCTCCGTCCCCATCCGTGGTTAAGACTGTATAAGCTTTTTGAACCCGATCCCAACGATGATCGCGATCCATCGCATAATAGCGACCGCTAATCGTAGAAATCCGACCAATTCCCACTTTTTCAATGTGCTGTTCGATGGCTTGCACCACCTTGATTCCTTCTGTGGTGTTAGTATCGCGGCCATCCGTGATGGCATGAATGCAAACATCTTCTAGGCCATGAAATTTGGCCAAATCTAATAAACCCAGTAGATGCGATAGATGAGAGTGTACGCCCCCTTCCGAGCATAAACCAATCAAATGCAGTTTTCCGTTTGTCGCCTGGGTTTGACGGCAAATTTCGACTAAAGCCGGATTGCGAAATAGCGATCGGTCTTCGACTGCATCGGTAATGCGTACTAATTCTTGGGGTACAATTCGTCCGGCACCGATATTAAGATGACCCACTTCTGAGTTACCCATTTGACCTTCAGGTAAGCCAACAGACTTCCCAGAGGTTTGGATGAGGGTTCGCGGATAAGCTGTCCACAAGCTATCCATTACTGGCGTTTGGGCCAGATTAATGGCGTTTGCTTCGGCGGTTTCCCGATAACCCCAGCCATCTAGAATAACCAGCACCGCAGGAGATACAGGTGCTTGTGTCATAATTCTTACCTTAACTAGATAAACGTCGCCGCCATGATGATACCATTGGCGCTTAATGTCAGGAGTGATTTTACCTTAAGATACCTTGGCTTGTTTCACTGCTCTAACGATGATCAATAACTTGATGTTGTTAAATCTTGACATCAGCCATTGACATTAGCAATCTGCTTTCTCTGCTCACAGTAGCGAGTAAGTTGTCCCATCGATCAATTTTTAGATGTCCGAACAGAATAAGGCGGAGCCAGTAGTGGCGCTCGGCTGTTGCTAGAGGAGTAATAAGCGATGGCCAGCGTCGGTACAGTCAACGTCAAAATCGCGATCGCCGTCCCGATAATTCTAGCCCACCTATGATTCGGAGGTTCGGACGCATTGGCCGGAGAGCCGCTAGATTCCATATAGATTGCTTTCGTTAAACGATTCAAGTAGAGATAAAAACAGAAAAGGTCGTCGCCTGACAACCTCATCTTTTTTCATTGTAGCGATTAATCGCAGAACAACTGTGCTTCTGGTGACCAAATGCTTTTTCAGTTCTAAGGACAAAATAAAAACCGCCACTGTAGGGAGGGCGGTCTGGATAAGCAATCGGAGGGTTTGACAACTCCCCGTCCTAAAAGGCGCGGGGATTCTCGCTTCATCGGGAGAGTAAGCGCTGATACCGAAGTATTAACCCCAATCTCTTTACCCTCGGCGAGCATTTTTCCCGTCTGCAAGGGCGGTACTTTAGTTAATTAGTCTATGATTGACCTTTGTAATTGTTTGTTACGAATTTTACCAAAAGTTTTGGGTTTAAAGCCCCGTCTCCTTCGATGCAAAACGCCCAACTTACGCGAGTCAGTGTAAATCCCTGACGGCGGCTAAACGAACTAACCCAAACCTTAAACTCCCTCAATCTCAAGTTTTGCAACAAACTCTTAAACAGTTAGAAGCAGCGTTTGTAAAAAATTCAGCCATTAACTTAAGTTAAGTATTTAGCCAAAAGGACTGAAAGTTTCTCTTTGGTAGCTGGGGGTGCTTGGTCTAGGGGGGTTAAGATGGCATATTTGAGGGCAGAATGCGCCTCAGAGGGGGGAAAATCTTGGCTCAGTCGCGCGATCGCTTCTTGAATGATTTTTTGAGCATTAGTGGCATTCCGGCGCAGATTCTCAATAATTAAATCTACCGTCACTTGGTCATGCTCTGGATGCCAGCAATCATAATCTGTCACCAAAGCCATCGTCGCATAAGCGATTTCAGCTTCGCGAGCGAGTTTTGCTTCGGTGAGGTTGGTCATGCCAATCACAGACGCACCCCAACTGCGATATAAATTCGATTCGGCTTGCGTCGAAAAAGCGGGCCCCTCCATACAGATATAAGTGCCGCCTTCATGACAAGTCACTTCGGGTAAATCTAAATCCTGAATCACCTGAGCTAGAATTTGGGCTAATTTGCCGCAAACCGGGTGAGCAAAGGAAATATGAGCCACAATGCCTTCTTCAAAAAAGGTGGCAGCGCGATTTTTGGTGCGATCGATAAATTGATCGGGGATCGCAATATCGAGGGGTTTAATCTGTTCTTGTAACGACCCCACCGCCGAAGCTGAAATAATGTATTCTACGCCGATTTGCTTCAGGGCGTAAATATTAGCGCGATACGGTAACTCCGATGGGTTGAGATGGTGGTTGCGCCCGTGACGCGCCAGAAAAGCCACCTGTACGCCGTTTAATGTCCCTAGGCGGAGGGAGTCCGAAGGAGCGCCGAAAGGGGTGTCTACGGCGATTTCTTGGACGTTCTGGAGCGCTTCCATTTGGTAGAGGCCGCTGCCGCCGATAATACCGATTTTTGCTTGAGTCATTTACAGTTATCAATTTTTTGGGCAGTAGGCATTGGGAGGAGTGGGAGGAGTGGGAAGAGGGGGAGGAGTGGGAAGAGTGGGAAGAGGGGGAGGAGTGGGAGGAGTGGGAGGAGGGCGAGGAAATTACCTAAAATCTGTTCCCTGTTCCCTACAAAAAACTAACAATTAATAACCAATAACTAAAATTATTGCGCTTGGTCGAGAGATTTAAAATATTCCCACCAGCGATTGAGGGGGTAATACAAAACCGGAGTCCACAAACTGCTCAACACGGCTGTAATGAGCGTGAGGCGTTGGCGAACTTCCCAGATTTCGGCTGCCGATCGCCAGCCGTGAAAAATATATTGTACGGCGGTGATGGTTTCAGCGAGAATGCTCATGCCAAAAACAATCAACGCCACCGAAATAAAGTCTTCTTGGATGTAGCGTTGTTTTTGAATCGAACCCGTGAGAAAGCCGACAACCGTCAAACTCACAGCATGAGAGGGGGTAGGGGCGCTCATACTATCCCACAATAAGCCGAGGGATAGCCCCGCGATCGCGCCCTGTAGAGGCGATCGCTTCACACTCCAAGCCACCACCCAAATCAACAACCAATCCGGGCGCATTCCCAGCAACTCCGTTCCCGGTAAGCGACTGGGAAGCATCAACAAACACATTAAAACCGACCCGACCGCGATCGCGCTATTGAGCAAAGAGCGCAACGGCGGCGATAGCTCGGAAACTTTGAACTTACTCACAGCGCACCAATCAAAACTCCGCGTTTAAGAATCGCTGTTATCGCTCCGTTCAAACGGATGAACAACAACCCATTCTAAATACTCAAAAGGAGCCGTTAACCGAATCTTGGCTTGGGGGGCCGGACTTTTTTCCAAGTCTACCGATTCGATATATCCCACCGGGATTCCTTCGGGGAAACGTTGACTCACCGTTGAAGTCAGCACCTTATCTCCTTCCTTGACATCGGGAACCTTCTCAAAAAATTCCATCATCGCCACATTAGAATCATCCCCCACCATGAATCCCATTTCGCGACTGCGGCTAATGGAAACCCCCACGCGACTCGTCGGGTCGCTCACCAATAAAATTCGACTGGTATTCGGAGTCACCTGAATCACGCGACCGACTAATCCCCCCGGCCCCGTAACCACATCATCAACGCTGATACCGTCATTGTGGCCGCGACCGATGGCGACATGATTCCACCAACCATCGACACTCCGGCCAATCACCGGAGCCGCAATGCCTTGGCGCTCTTGGGTTTCTGTGTAATCGAGCAGTTCTTTAAGGTTTTGGTTTTGCTGTTGGAGTTCGCTGAGTTTAGTTTCTAACTCCTGTACGCGAGCATTAGCCAAACGTTCCTCGGGTAAAGGCCGGGGCTGAATTGGGCGTACTGCCCAATAATACATTTCTGACAGAATTGTCCCCTGAGTTTGGCGAATAAAAAGAGCGGTTCCTACAGCGAGGATAATGAAAAAAGCTTGCGAGCCGAAACGATCCCACCAGCGACGGACTGTAAACATAAAAAAACTGGGCCTTGTGAGTGCGTCTTTTTCTCAAAGAACAAATAATTAGATGGCGCGGGAGCGACCGCTAAAGACTCGTTCAAGTTGCTTGAAGTTCTCTAGAACTCGGCCTGTTCCCAAAACAACACAACTTAAGGGGTCGGCTGCTACATGAGTCACAATTCCCGTTTCGTGGCTAATCAGAGTATCTAAGCCGCGTAGTAATGCACCACCACCGGCTAACATAATACCGCGATCGATAATATCTGCCGCCAATTCCGGGGGAGTGCGTTCTAAAGTCCGCTTCACCGCGTCTACGATCACCGATAGGGGTTCGGACATACTTTCGCGAATTTCAGGCGCTTTGATCGTCACGGTACGGGGTAAGCCAGAAAGCAAGTGCAAGCCCCGAACTTCCATGTTAATTTCGCTGTCGCTTTCGATGGGATAGGCTGACCCGACATGAATTTTAATTTCTTCGGCGGTTCGTTCCCCAATCACCAGGTTATGAACTTTTTTCATGTATTGGACGATGGCTTCGCTGAGTTCGTCCCCCGCAACGCGCACTGATTCGCTTAGTACCGTCCCTTGTAAGCTCAAAACGGCGACTTCGGTTGTCCCACCCCCGATGTCAATAATCATGTTCCCGGTGGGTTCGGCGACGGGTAAGCCCGCACCAATGGCCGCCGCCACCGGTTCGTCAATCAGGTAAACATCTCGGGCCCCGGCTTGAGAAGCGGCTTCCATTACGGCGCGACGCTCGACTCCGGTTACACCACTGGGAATGCCGATGACAATTCGCGGCGATACTCTTACTAAGTTTCGGCCTTCGTGGACTTGACGGATAAAGTGCTTGAGCATTAACTCGGCGGTGTCAAAGTCAGCAATAACCCCATCCCGTAGCGGTCGCACGGCAATGACGTTACCGGGTGTACGACCCAGCATTTTTTTAGCATCTTGCCCGACCGCCAGAGGCAGTTTTTTGTCTTGGTCAATGGCCACGACAGAAGGCTCTTGCAAAACAATACCTTTGCCCGATACATAGACCAAGGTATTGGCAGTTCCTAAATCGATCCCCATATCTCGTGACAAGGAAAATCGGTTAAAAAGATTCACTCGTTTTTACGCCCCCAAATTTTTATTGCGTGGTGTTGAGTTTAAAGATTTTAGATCGATGTGCAATCGATGTGGATTTTATTACGTTTTTTATCATTCGTCTAGTACAGTCTAATAATTTGTGTAGTTACTGACTGTATTTCTAAGCTGTCATTATCTTTCCGATCGGGATTTGCTCAATCCGGAGAAAACTTTGTCTAAGTTAACGCAAGCGGTTGAGCTTTGGTTAAACTATTAGAAGTTCTTTTGCGTACTTTTGTACTAAATTGAGGCCAACATGAGCTTAAATACGGTGAATTTAGTGGGTCGTGCGGGCATAGACCCCCAAGTCAAATATTTTGAGTCGGGTAGTGTGCTGTGCGAAGTGACTTTGGCGGTGAATCGTATCCGACGGGATGACGATCCCGACTGGTTTAGTTTGAAAATGTGGGGCAAAACTGCCGAAATTGCGGCCAATTACGTCAAAAAAGGCGGTTTGATTGGTGTTCAAGGCTCTTTAGAAATTGAGACTTGGACAGACCGCAATAGTGGCGCACCTCGGTCTAAACCGGTGGTGCGCGTTAATCGCTTGGATTTACTCGGCTCAAAGCGGGATAATCAAGCGCAGACGAGTAATTATGACGGTTATGGCGGCGGCGAGTTTTAATAGTTGATTTCGAGGGTAACGGTGGCGCTTACGGTCTGGTCGCCACCGACTAGGGGGGTTGATGGGGCAGCTTCTGAAGCAAAAGCGACGTTACGCAACACGGGGGGGGATGCGGCGTTGGCGTTGTTGATGTTGATGCTCGCGACTTCTTGGCGAGTTAGGTTGAGGTAACTTAGCACCACATCGGCTTGGTCGAGGGCATCTTGAGTGGCAAGGCGGAGGGCTTCGGCTTCGGCGATCGCGATCGCGTCTTCACTCGCCAAAAAGTTCACCCCGTTAATGCGAGAAGCCCCCGCTTGTAAGGTGGCATCAATCAGTCGTCCGGCTTGGGGAAGGGCAATGCGAAAGGCGATAGAGTTGGTGGCGATATAGCCGGTTAAACGCCGTTCGCCCTCCTGGGAGCTATATTGGGGTTGCAAGCGGACTCCGGTGGTTTGGAGTTGCTCGACGTTGCGATCGCGCACCACTTCTAAAACGGCTGTCGTGCGTCGGGCTACTTCTTGTTGCACTTGTTCGGCATTGTCCCCCTGGGCTTGAACACTTAAGCGAATCTGGGCGATTGTGGTGGGGATCGCCACTTCTCCTGCACCCGTAACCGTGAGGAGGCGCGAATTTTGGGCGATCGCCGGTTCGGGTAAAGTCAAACTCAAAACACTCAAAGCGGCGGCTAAAGCGACCGTGGGGCGAGTTAAAAAAGTATTCATTAGAAAATCTCATCAAACATGAATAAGGCGATTGTAACGGCGCGATCGCGCAATTTGAGATGCAGTTACCGTTTTTGTAACCAAAATCCCTTGGGCAAAAGGCGGTAAGCTCGTATAGCAGCAAGCAAAACAGTTAGGACGTTTGATTTGAGGTTTGCCCTCACCCCAACCCCTCTCCCACGGGAGAAGGACTTATTTTCTAAGGATGGATATGTTGTCCTGACCGATTTGGCGGTTGCTATAAAGGCGGGATTTGACTACCCAAAACAGTGATTTCTATGAAATTGATTCTCACCAACGATGATGGTATTGATGCCCCTGGTATTCGTGCTTTGCAAACCGCAGTCAAACAGCAGGGTATATTCGTCGCCCCCCAAAATCAATTATCCGGTTGCGGTCATCAAGTCACCACCAGTCGTCCCTTTCAAGTCGAGACGCGATCGCCCACTGAGTATGCCGTTGACGGCACACCCGCCGATTGTACCCGCGTCGCCCTCACCCAGTTTGAGGAAATTGATTGGGTTTTGTCAGGCATTAATGCCGGGGGAAATTTAGGCACAGATGTTTATATCTCTGGAACCGTGGCCGCTGTGCGCGAAGCCACGATCCACGGCATTAAAGCCATTGCCCTTTCCCATTGGATTAAACGCCCGTTAACGATTGATTGGAACCTAGCCGCCACTTGGACCGAGAAAGTGTTAGCCGAACTTTGGCAGCGAGACTTACCCCCCGGTCATTTTTGGAACGTCAACTTACCCCACCTCGAACCCGGTAGCCCCACACCCGAAATTGTCTTTTGCGAACCCAGTATCGACCCGCTGCCGGTGAATTATCGCCAAACCGGAGATACTTACCATTACGAAGGACGATACGCCGATCGCGATCGCACCCCCGGAACCGATGTCGATGTTTGCTTTAGCGGGCAGATTGCCGTTACCCAACTGACGTTATAGCCTTGACGCGATCGCCGTCAGCTACAATTGAAAGCGAAGGTCGGGTTAGGATTCGCACCCAAGATTTTCGGGTTGAGGCAAGTCAGGAGACATCTCGCTTTCGTCCTCAACCCTTAACGTTAATCAAGAGCCACAAAACCGCTCAATTTTCGTTAAAGTTGTAGCGACAACGGGAATTGAAAATCCCAGGGACTGGGATCAAACGCGATCGCGCCAGCCCAGCCACAATTTTTGATGCCATGCCAGCGACTAGGGAGAAAAGGGGTCATGGAAGCCGAACAATTAAAGAAAATTACCGGGTTTTTCATCGAAGAAGCCAAAGAACACCTCGAAACAATCGAACAAGGAGTTACCCATCTCCAAGACACCATCGACGACCCAGAACAAGTGACGGAAGTCTATCGGGGGGCCCACTCGATCAAAGGGGGGGCAGCAATGCTGGAGTTAGAATGCATCCGCAAAACGGCTCATCGTCTCGAAGATTACTTTAAACTCCTCAAAGAGCATTCTGTAACCGCAGATTCGACCTTGGGAGGCTTTCTCAATCCGATTTATCGCGGCTTGCAAACCTTAATCGCTGACTTAGAACAAAATTATCAGGTTTCTCCCGAAACGGAAAAGCAGGTGATGACCACCCTCGATCCGTTGTTCGGTCAAACCGAAGAATATCTCCAAGGTTTGCTTGCTCCCGCTTCAGAAGTCCGAACCGCCTCTGAACCGCCCCCCACCGAAGACTCCCAAGACTTACCCGATTCCGGGGAATTTTTAGACAATTTAATCACCAGCGACTTTACTTTAGAGTCAAATTATCAAAGCGATCGCGCCCAAACCGCCGAACCCCGGCGAGACTCCCAATCTCCAGATTTAGGCGTTGACGAACTCAGCACCTTAGCGAATTTATTTGGCGCTGACGAAACAGATATGGATCAAACCCTCGCTGATACCGATAGTGACTTACAACTATTATCAGAACTCACCGGGGGCGACTTTAGCGATGAAGACATGACTTCAGATCGAGAAGAAGTAGACGATTTTCTCGATCAACTCATGGATAGTGGCGATTTTGATGATGCTGAAATCAACGGCGACAGCAACCAAGACCTCGCCTTTCTCGATAGCTTTGACTCAGACCCCAAAGAAACACCCTCAACAAACGCTCCCACAGAACTTTCAAGTTCTCTAGACTCTTTAGAAGCCCTCTTTAGCGAAGATGCCGAGGTCAAACCGCCTCCTACCCGCAACGGTAAGAAGACTACCGCCGCAACCCCAGCGAAAAAAGCTCATCCCGAAGAAAGTCAAGGCATTGGCAAAGACACCAATCACGATTTAGATAGTTTATTTGGCGATTTTGCTCAAAGCGATCCGGATTTATCCGACAGTCCAACCCCGGATAGGGGAATCCCAGAAGTTGAGGACGACTTAGCCGAAGATTTTGACTTGGGTTTAGGGGATTTTGGCGAAGATAGCTCCGAATCTGAGGATGACTCTGCGGCTTTGTTTGAGGATTTATTTGCGGATAATGCCACTGAGTCAAAGGCAGAAGAAGATTTAGCCGATATCTTTAGCGAAACCCAAAATGACGTTGAGACAAAATCCCCTGCTGCTACGGTGGATAGCGGTTTAGACGATTTACTCGAAATTAGTAGCACCGAAACTGCCGAAACCCCTGCCGACGAAAGCAGCTTAGACGATCTACTCGACATGAGTAGCACCGAAACCGCCGAAACCCCTGCCGACAATAGCAGCTTAGACGATCTACTCGACATGAGTAGCACCGAAACTGCCGAAACCCCTGCCGACGAAAGCAGCTTAGACGATCTACTCGACATGAGTAGCACCGAAACTGCCGAAACCCCTGCCGACAATAGCAGCTTAGACGATCTACTCGACATGAGTAGCGCGGCAACAGAAGCCGTAGAAACACAGGAAACCCATTCTACCGAGCTAGATGACTTATTCAATGAAGTAACGCCCACTCCTTCTTCCCCACCACCGCGTCCCCAAGAAGTTGCTCCCAAGGCCGAATCTGCGCCGCCCAACGGCTCTGGAACCGAAAGCCCTCACTATTACGACCGTATAGAAGAACTCGAACAGTTATTGGCCATCTCGCCGTCGATCGATACTAACGGCAACAACGTCTTTACTGACCTCGAACATCTCCTTAACCACGACCCCCATCTCGAAACCGCCCTCAACGTCGATTTAGCCCCCGAAACAGCCCATCTTTTGGGTAACGATGACGAATTTGGCGATTTAGAAGAACTGATCCAAGACATCGAATCTAAGGTTCCCATAACCGGGGGTCGCCCTGCCAGCAATCGGGGCAATCGGGGCAATCGGGGCACCAAAGTCGAGCAAACCCTGAAAGTCCCCGTCAAGCAGATGGACAACCTCAGCAACTTGGTGGGGGAATTGGTGGTCAATCGCAACAGCTTAGAAGGAGACGAAGACAAACTGCGTCAAAGCCTTGACACCCTGATGCACCAAGTCCAAAACTTGAGCGATGTGGGGGGACGGATGCAGGACTTATACGAGCGATCGCTCCTCGAAGATGCCCTGCTCAAAAGTCGTCAAGAATATCGCTCGAAATATGGCAACACCAACCCCATCACCGAAGAAGAAGAAGAAGGGGGCTTGGATGTCTTGGAAATGGATAGTTTTAGCAAGTTCCACGAACTCGCTCAAGAAGTGATTGAAATGATCGTGCGGGTGCGAGAATCGGCTTCTGATATTGCCTTGTGGGTGGATGACATCGACTTGGTGGCACGAACTTTACGGCAAGTCACCTCGCAACTGCAAGAAGGCTTAACCAAAGCCCGGATGGTGCCTTTTGCTCGCACGGCTGACCGCTTACCCTTAGCGGTGCGGAAGATTTGTCCTCGTTTGGGCAAAGAAGCTCAACTGCACGTTGAAGGGCGCGAAACCTTGATCGACAAAATGATCTTGGAGCATTTATCCGACCCCCTCACTCACTTGGTCAATAATGCCCTGACTCACGGTGTTGAAATGCCAGAGGAACGACTGGCGAAAGGTAAGCCCGCCGCCGGGCAAATTACTGTCCGCGCCCTACAGCAAGGGAACCAAACCGCGATCGTGGTTTCTGATGATGGGGCGGGGATCGATCCGCGACGCATTAAGCAAAAAGCCATCGAAAAAGGGGTGATTACCCCCACCGAAGCCAGCAAACTGTCGGAGCTAGAAGCTTACGATTTATTGTTTAAGGCGGGCTTTAGCACTAAAGACCAGGCTGACGATTTCTCTGGACGGGGTGTGGGCTTGGATGTGGTACGGAACGACATTACCGAAATTCGCGGCAGTGTCAGCATCGACTCGAAGATGGGTAAAGGAACGACGTTTACCATTCGCTTACCGTTAACCCTGAGTATTTGTAAGGCGTTGTGCTGTATTAGCGAAAATTCCCCCATGGCTTTCCCGATGGACGGGGTGGAAGATATGGTGGATATCCCTCTAGAGCGCATTCAAACGGATAAGGAAGGTCATCGCTATGTGCAATGGCGGGATGCGCGATTGCATTATTGTCCCTTGTCGGATTTATTGACTTATAATCGCAAACTGGGTCGCGGCAATATTTATGCCGGAAATCGCGAAGATAATGCCATTTCGGTGGTGATTTTACGGAGTGCCACCAGTTTCTTAGCGATTGGGGTCGATCGCGTGATTGGGGAGCAAGAAATTGTAATCAAACAAATTAACGGCCCGGTGCCGAAGTCTGCCGGGATTGCGGGGGCGACGGTACAAGGGGATGGTCGCATTATGGCGATCGCGGATGTGATGGAGTTGATCCAAATCGCTGAAGGGCGTTTGCGGAAGGATACGGCTTCGTTGTGGCGTGAAAGTGACATCGATCTGGTGCAAGACACCGAAACCGGCAGTACAGAACCTACAGTGTTGATTGTGGATGATTCGGTCACGGTGCGATCGCTGTTGTCCATGACCTTTGAAAAATCGGGCTACCAAGTCGAACAAGCCCGCGATGGTCAGGATGCTTGGGATAAACTCACCGGGGGTTTACCTTGCGATTTGATCTTCTGCGACATCGAAATGCCGAAAATGGACGGCTTGGAGTTGTTAGAGCGTCTGCAAAAAGAAGATAATCTCAGACAGATTCCGGTGGCGATGTTGACTTCGCGAGGAGCCGAACGCCATCGTCGCGTGGCGGCAGAATCGGGGGCTTGTGCTTACTTTACCAAGCCTTATGTCGAACAAGACTTACTCGAAGCGGCCCGTAATATGATGAACGGACAAGTGCTGCTCGAAGGCAGTACCCGCGTTCCTACGCCTCGTCCGGCGAAAACCGAATCCCGGAGTGGTGCGCCGCCAACGGCTTCGGGGATGACGATACAGCAAACGCCGCCCAAGGTGATGATTGTGGATGATTCGGTCACGGTGCGATCGCTGTTGTCCATGACCTTTGAAAAAGCGGGTTACGAAGTCGAACAAGCCCGCGATGGGAAAGATGCGTGGGAACAACTGCAAAGCGGAACCACCTGCGATCTGGCTTTTCTCGATATTGAGATGCCGAAAATGGATGGCTTGGAGTTGTTGGGGCGCATTCAAAGTGACGACAATCTCAAACAGATTCCCGTGGCGATGTTGACCTCTCGCGGCGCTCAAAAAATGCAGCAACGCGCCGCCGAACGGGGTGCGAGTGCTTACTTTACGAAGCCTTATGTCGAACAAGAACTGCTTGATGCGGCTCAAGCTTTGCGATCGGGTCAAGTCTTGCTCGAAAATAGCACCCGTCAAGCTTCTGCGCCGCCACCACCCCCGGCACCGGCACCAGAACCCGAACCGCCAACTGCACCGCCCCAGGACTTCCCTGACCATCCCAGAGTGCTGATTGTGGATGATTCGGTCACGGTGCGATCGCTGTTGTCCATGACCTTTGAAAATGCCGGGTATCAAGTCGAACAGGCTCGCGACGGCAAACACGCCCTCAAGCAACTACAAGAGGGCTTAGAAGTGGATGTGGCTTTCCTCGACATTGAAATGCCGAAAATGGACGGTTTGACCCTGCTGGCGAAGTTACAAGAGGATGAAAAATTCAAAAATCTACCTGTGGCTATGCTCACCTCTCGCGGGGCAGAACGGATGAAAAAACGAGCGGCTGATACGGGGGCAAAAGGCTATTTTGTCAAGCCTTATGTCGAAGAAAATTTACTCGAAGGGGCAAAAAAACTCATACAAGGGGAAACCGGGGTTGGAAATTGGTTTGAGTAAGTTTAATTAATTTTCTCCCCCGTTGAAAGCTAAATCCTTTGACGGGGGAATTTTGATAGCACACAACGCTGATATAACATCTATCGTCAGACTGAGGCCATTTAGCTTAACTGAATGTTAACGTTAACTTTTGTAAAGCTAAAATCATATCATCAACGAGGTCTTTTTATGATGAGCAAATTTGTTCCCCAATGGCTCAAAATGGGTGTTATCGGACTCAGCGCGATCGCATTTCTGGGGGCTTGCAATACAGCCGATACAGATACAGTAGACACCACCGAACCCGATGCCGCCGTCGAACCCGCCGAAATGGAAGAAGATATGACGACTGATGAAACGGCCATGATGGACGAAGAAACCATCGTTGCTGTTGCCACGGAAAGCGAATCTTTTACCACTCTAGCCCAAGCGATTGAAGCCGCCGGGTTGGCCGATACTCTAGCCGCCGACGGGCCGTTTACCGTATTCGCCCCCACCGACGAAGCTTTTGCTGCTTTACCTGAAGGCACATTAGAAACCCTCTTAATGCCAGAAAACCAAGATACCCTCACCCAAATCTTGACTTATCATGTCATTCCCGCCGAAGTGATGGCCGCGGATGTGACAGCAGGGGCAGTAGATACGGTAGCCGGGTCCGAGTTAGAGATTATGGTGGATGATGCGACTGGAGATGTGATGGTTAACAGTGCGAATGTGATCCAAACCGACATATCTGCCAGCAATGGCGTGATTCACGCGATTGATGAAGTGCTGTTACCCCCCGATGTCGAACTCTAAGGCTTCAAGGCTAATAATCTACCCAGGAAGTCATAACATCAAACCCCTTTAACTTATAAAGTTTAAGAACCCCGGTTTCTATCATCCAATTTCAACTGAATTGGAGAAACAAAGAAGAAACCGGGGTTCTGCCAATAAAGGACAAATGACCAAGGACTAATTCCCGATATCCTCATTCCACAACCGGGGATTTTGCTGAATAAAATCTCTCATCAGTTGCTTGCATTCTTCTAAATCCAAATCGATTACCTCAACGCCGTGGGACTCCATAAACCCTTTAGCCCCGGCAAAGGTCTGAGATTCGCCCGCAATGACGGTTTTAATACCAAATTGAACCACCGCCCCCGCGCAGAGATAACAGGGCATTAGGGTCGAATATAAGGTGGTTTCAGCGTAACTGCCGATGCGACCGGCATTCCGCAAACAATCAATTTCGGCGTGGGTTACGGGGTCGCTGTCTTGGACGCGCTTGTTGTGGCCGCGACCGCAGATTTCGTTGTTTTTGACTAAAACTGAACCAATGGGGATTCCGCCTTCTTGTAAGCCTTGTTGGGCTTCGGCGATCGCGATCGCCATAAATTCATCGTATTTCATGGGGGTGACAGTGAGTCAGATTCGTGGGATTTTGGCAAAGTGTATCATCAAGTTTTGCGGAAATCGCTGTTTGTTACAAAAACGCGATCGCGTTTCTTGATTTTTTAATCAAGCCATGCTACAGTAATTCTCAAGAACCTTTTAAAACATCATAGCGACTCGTTCGCCCCCGCAACCTTGCAATTTGGATGATGGATCGTCATCTGAGTGTATAGCTTAACCACGCATCACTAGCCTGCTCTTGATGGTACGGAAATGCACCCCTAGTGAGTCTCGAATTTTTGTCTTTGACATAAACGTCACTAGGGGTGCATTTCCGCTGGAGTTGAGCAGTCTAGTCCCAAGGGATTTACGAAGGGAAGGGGGTGAATGAGTCGTTCTTTTTATGGGCGATCGCATTCTGTTACATTTGCTTGACGATGAGTCATCATAAACCCCTAGAATGCTTCCAGTTCCCGATAACTTTGAGGAGTTCAGCGAAGCGGAAGATTATGGTTTATCTCCAGATAGACCTAATCAATATGACGAGTCTTATTCTTTCGATAGAAAGCAATTTATTAATAACTTTTTTACCGAACCAGGTATTTATCTTCCGGCTTGTTATCATGCCTGGAATAATTCTACTTTAATATTAGTAAAATCAGAAGATAATGAGTCTGACATTTCTGACCCAAAGCAATCTGTATACGAACGTTTTACCGAAGACGGCGATCGCATTCGATTTTGCTTCCCCGAACAAAGCAATGCTACTTTAGCATTAGCCGTAGTGCCGCGACACAGCTAAAATAAGGCTTTAACGTAGGGTGGGTTAGGCGGCTATAACCCCCGCTATAACTGTAATCTGGCTATCCGCCGTAACCCACCGTTTTAAGTATGTCACGACAATAGTATGTCGTTTCTCAAAATTCAAAATGTTCTTACAAGAACATTTTGGGAATGGTGAAAAGGAGAAGTGTTGAGTCAAGCAAAAAACAATTGCCTTGTTACACTCAAGCAATTGAAGTTTATGAAGAAAAATAATGTGAAAATGGATGATGACTTAAGAGCCGAATACGATTTAAAAAGCTTAAAAGTCCGAAAGTTGGGTTCTGGAAGAAAAAGTTTTAATACAACTCACAAACAAACAACAAATAACAGAAAATCAGTAAATTATCGGGTAAACCTAACCCTGAAGTGCAAACTATGGTAAAAATTATTCGTCGGCGATCTTTAGGCTTTCAACCTGTATATGATATTGGTCTAGAACAAGATCATAACTTCCTTTTGAATCAAGGCGCGATCGCGTCCAATTGTTTTAATAAATCCCACTCCACCGCTTACGCTTACGTCACCTACCAAACCGCTTATCTCAAAGCGAATTATCCGGTAGAATATATGGCGGCGTTGCTGAGTGGTAATAGCGGCAACCCGGACAAAGTTCGCAGCTATATCGATACCTGTCAGAAAATGGGCATTGATGTCGAACCGCCAGATATTAACCGTTCTCAAGTCGATTTTACCCCGGATGGTCAAAAAATCCTTTTTGGCTTTTCTGCCGTGCGGAACCTGGGTCACAATGCCATAGATGCGATTTTAAAAGCTAGGGAAGAAGCCAATGGACAGTTTGAATCTTTAGCGGATTTGTGCGATCGCGTAGACCTCAGAGTGGTTAATTCGAGAGCATTAGAAACCCTGATTTATTGCGGCGCATTTGACCGCATTAATCCCAATCGCCGCCAACTGATTGAATGTTTAGAATTAACCATGAGTTGGGCCAATAGTCGCAGTAAAGAACGAGCGACTGGACAAACAAATTTATTTGAAGTTTTGGGTAATTCAGAAGAAACCGAACAAAGCTTTGATACGGCACCTTCGTTACCCAATGTTGCCGATTTTACGCCTCAAGAAAAGCTTAAACAAGAAAAAGAACTCCTCGGCTTTTTTGTTTCAGAGCATCCTTTAGGGACATCAATTGCGTCTTTGCGTCGCATTCTTAGTCCTGTGAGTTTGAGCGAACTGCAAGATTATAAACGCAAAAAAATTAGCGCGATCGCGATCCTCGCAGGAGTCAAAACCATTATCACCAAAAAAGGCGACCAGATGGCCTTTTTACAACTCGAAGACGTTACCGAACAAATCGAGGGAGTTGTCTTTCCCAGCGCTTATCCTCGCATCAAAGAAAAACTGATTCCCGACTCCCGTTTAATCCTGTGGGGAAAAGCTGAAACCAAAGACAACAAAATACAAATGATCGTCGAAGATGTCGAACCGATCGAGCAAGTTCGCATGGTTACTGTCCAACTAACCCCCCAACAAGTTGAAGCCAAAGGTAACACCCTCAGAAGTATTTTACAAGAACACGCCGGGGATAAATATAAACCCAAAACCCCTGTAATGGCCATTGTCAGCGACGGTACACAACGGCAATGTATTCGCCTCAATCAACAATACTGGGTGCAAGATTATCAAACCACAGTCAATGCTCTACGCAGCGCTCAATTTATTGCCAGTGACGAGCATATTTTGCCTGAATCTACAACTTCAACTAAAGAGAAATCTTTGATTTAAAAGTTCTTTTCTCAAGGCATATTTGCCCGCTAAGATAAATATGCCTTTTGGGAAGAATTTAGGAATTTTATGGCATAGTCTGCTAATCTTTGAGGTTATTCTGCTTTTCAGTGGACGCGACAACTGTAGATGTCTTAGTGCGAGCGAATCCTTTAGAAAAAGCCTAAACTCGTTCACAATAATGAATGATGCAAAATGTCTGTGGTGTTATGACTGAAACCTTACCCCTCGACCGCAAAATAACCTTTTATCGCTTGCCGGACTCCGTATTGGTAGCTCAGGGCATAAATCTCAAAATTTCTCCTAATCCCGACGACAGCCTGCGAGAAGTGCGTCTCAGCCTACAGGTAAACCCCGATACCTATCGAGACGTTGAAACCCACAGTTGGTTTAACTTCAAACTAGAAACCCAAAATCAACCGGATTCGGGCAGCTTCGACCCCAATCTTGACTATACCCTCGAACTTACCCTCCAACCCGATCTCGTCGGCAAATTTCCCGGTATTTCTGCTTTTGATTCTCCTCCTCCCGATGCAGAAACCCCGGTTTGGCTACAAGAAGATAACTGGTTTGTCTTAATCGTGAAACAATCTCAGGGCGATCGCGAAATCCGCTTGCGAACCTTCTGGGATTATCTGCAACTCGATCAACTCAACAGCGTTGCCACGGCGGGAAATGAAATTATGCGGGGGATGAGCGAGTATTTTAAAGTAGCCCTCGGTCAATCTCTAGATTTGCCCGAAGAATCTGAAAATAGCCTCAATCACCTCCTCGAAGACTTTTTTGACGACCTCGACGAAGACAGCCAATCCCTCACATCTGCCGTCCAAAACTTTTTTGACAAAGACGACTGGGAATATATTGCCAGCGACGGGGGGTCAATTCTACAAATGGCTTTTCAAGGAGAACAATATCGCTGGAATTGTTTGGCCCAAGTTCGCGAAGATGACCGTCAATTTCTGTTTTATTCTATTCCCACGATTGAGTTATCTCCCGAACGTTATTCGGCAATGGCTGAGTTTATTACGAGGGCGAATTATGGCTTGGTTTTGGGGAACTTTGAAATGGATTTTAGCGACGGGGAAGTGCGTTATAAAACCAGCATTGATGTGGAGGGCGATCGCCTCAGCCATGCCCTGATTAATCAATTGGTTTATGTCAATGTTTTAACTGTCGATCAATATCTCCCTGGACTGTTTGCTGTCGCCCAAGGTAATGCTTCTCCTACTGACGCGATCGCCTTAGTGGAATTGTAATAATGAACAATTAACAATTAACAATGAATAATTATGGGATTTGAACATTAAGCCTCACAAATAACCAACAACCAACAAAAAATTTGGCCGCAGAACCCCTGAAGGGTGGAGATTGGGCGGGGAAACCCCGCCCCTACAAGAAACGTAATGGGTCATGTCAGAATTCATCAATCCTTGCCATCCATGCGGCGAATATTGAGGACATCGCTGATTTTGCGGATTTGTTGGGACACGGATTGGAGTTGGTCGCGATCGCGAATTTGGACTCCTAAATCGATCGTCGCTGGTTGACCTGCATTGGTCTTGACGCTGGCGTTGCAGACATTGACATTGCGATCGCTCAAACGAGCCAAAATATCTTTTAATACCCCCACCCGATCGATGACTTCGATTTGTAAATTGACTAAGTAAGTGGTGCTGCGATTTTGCCCTTGGGTGGAATTCCAACTCACCGGGACTAAACGCCCCCCTTCGATGTTGTCTACATTGGGACAACCTTGGCGGTGAATGGAAATGCCACGCGATCGCGTGACCGTCCCAATAATGGGTTCCCCCGGCAGGGGATTACAACAACCCGCAATGTAATACAACAAGCCTTCGACCCCCGCGATGGGCGAGGCGGCGGCATTGTTGGGGGTCGGGGGATTGCAAACCTGCATGTGTGCTTCCCCTTCAGCCGGAAGTTTCGATTCTTGTTCTTCGATGGGTTGTAGGGTTTTCACCGTATCTCGCAAGCGATTAACCATCAGATTGAGGGTGACTTCGCCATAACCGAGGGCAGCGAGTAAATCGTCTACACTGTGATAGTTACAGCGCTCGGCCACCATTTGCATCGGCTCGGATTTGAGTAAAGAATCAAAACCGCTTTTGCCCAGTTCTTTTTCGAGCAATTCGCGACCGCGAGCGATATTTTCTGAACGGTGCGATCGCTTAAACCATTGTCTAATCCGGTTACGAGCGCTAGGAGTCACCACAAAGTTCAACCAATCTAAGCTCGGATGACTGTTTTTGCTGGTGATAATTTCGACAATATCGCCGTTTTGTAAAGGGGTATCGAGTACCGTCCAGCGACCGTTAACCCTTGCCCCTTTGATATGATTGCCTACTTCGGTATGAATGCGATAAGCAAAGTCGATGGGGGTTGCGCCGCGTTTGAGGGCGATCGCGTCTCCATCGGGGGTAAAGACATACACCTCATCCTCAAAAAGATTGTCTTTGAGGCTGTCTACATATTCTTGGGCATCTTTGAGGTCGTTTTGCCATTCGAGTAACTGCCGCAACCAAGTAAACTTTTCGTCTCCGGGGCTGAGACGGAGGTTTTTAGAATGCCCGCTTTCTTTATAAATCCAATGAGCCGCAATCCCGTATTCAGCAACGTGGTGCATTTCGATGGTGCGGATTTGGACTTCGAGGGGACGACCGCTTAAGCCCACAACGGTTGTATGTAAAGATTGATAGCGGTTGGGTTTGGGAAGACCAATATAATCTTTAAAGCGTCCGGGGATTGGTTTAAATTGGTCGTGAACCACCGCTAACGCACGATAACAAGCGTCATTGGCTTCTGTGATAATTCTGAGGGCAGCAATATCATAAATTTCGTGAAATTCTTTATGCTGGCGCTGCATTTTTTGATAAATACTATATAAATGTTTGGGACGACCTTTGATTTCCCAAACATTGATCCCTAAAACTCGCAGTTGCGATCGCAAGCATTCGGTGACTTGTTCGATTCTTTCTTCCCGGTCAATGCGACGCTCGGCCACGAGGGTTTGAATATGACGATAAGCTTCGGGTTCGAGATATTTAAAACTTAAATCTTCGAGTTCCCATTTAAAACGTCCGATCCCCAAGCGATTTGCTAAAGGCGCAAAAATATCCATGGTTTCTTGAGCAATGCGGCGCTGTTTTTCGGGACGCAAATGCTCTAGGGTTCGCATATTATGAAGGCGATCGGCCAGCTTGACCACGATCACGCGAATGTCTTGGGCCATGGCCAAAAACATCCGCCGAAAGTTCTCTGCTTGACGCTCGGTTTTACTCGAAAAATTAAAGCTCGAAAGTTTGGTAACGCCTTCGACTAAGTGCCGCACTTCTTCCCCGAATTGTTCTTCGATTTGTTCGGGGGTGACTTCGGTATCTTCGACCACATCATGTAAAAATCCGGCGGCAATCGTGGCGCTATCTCCCCCCAAGTCCCGCAGCATTCCTGCTACCGTAACCGGGTGGACGATATAAGGTTCCCCGGATTTTCGCTTTTGTCCTTCGTGTAAAGTATGGGCAAATTCAAACGCCCGACAAATTAAATCATTGTCTTCGGAGGTGCAATCTTCGCCATTTTGTTTAATGATTAAACATTGATTGAGCCATTCGGGTAGCTCGAAATCAGTAATGGGGTTAGAAGCTAAGTTAGTGGTAATCATAAGTCAGATGCTAGGTGGACTGGTCTAATGAGCTTTGGTTGATAAAAAGATCAAACTAGAAGCGCACGATTGAAATAAGTAAAAATAACTATTCTTATATGCACAATTCAACTTAAAGATCAAGTGAATGTATAGAAATGTTACCTCAATTGTATCTTAAATGTTACCGATATCACATCAACAAAGCTATACAGAATTGATGACGGCTCTCGAAAGCTTAAAAAACGCGATCGCCCAATCAAATCGCGAGCCACAGGTTATCGAAGATTGCCATCGAAAGGTTCAACAAGTGTACCAGGATCGAATCGTAACGTTAACCGTAGAATCGGTAGACGACGCGATCGCATCTCGTTGGCAATCCCTACAAACAGAGATTAACCGCAGTTTACGCTTACTGAAGACAGATATAATTTTTTTAAAAGCTTCTCGTCAAAACCAAACCACACAACAACGCGTGCAGGCTTGCTTGACGCGCCTTGACCAATTAATGAAATATTGTCAAGAGTTGCATAAACTTTAAACCTGAATCATTAGAGTTGATGAAATGTCCTAAATGTTCCCAAGCCGAATTGAGCGATCGCGAAATCAGCCCCGGTTTAACCGCCAAACACTGCATCGAGTGTAAAGGTCAATGGCTTCCGGCTGACCATTACGAAACCTGGAAAGCCCAACACGGCTCATTCATTCCCCCGGAAATTCCCATGGGCTTAAACATTGAATTTGGCCGCTCGGATTTGGATACCAGAGCCGCATTATGTCCTGAATGTAGCCGCTATCTTTCTAGAGCCAAAGTCAAAATAAAAACACCGTTTTTTGTCGATCGCTGTCCCCAATGTGGCGGGATATGGTGCGATTATGGCGAGTGGGAAGCGTTGACTCAGTTAGGCTTAAATACTTGCATCGAGCGTTTGTTTGAACCGAAATGGCAAGACCAAATTCGCCAAAAACAGCAGTTACGCAGCGAACATGAAGCCATGATCGAGAAAATGGGAGTAGATTTAGCCGATCGCCTGTTTGCTTTAGCCGACGATTTAGCCGAACATCCCCACGGTGAATATGCTTTGGCTTATCTAATGCGGAAGGTGGTTTATAAAAATGAATGATTTTAGGGAGAAATTACCAATTACCAATGGACGGATTTGGGCAAATAACCAATAACAAAGGACAAAGGACAAAAGACCAATGACAAATAACCAATGACCAATAACTTACTCGTTGTAGACAACTTGCGCGTGGCTTATGGGGGTCAGGGGGTCGAAAAGCCTGACTGGTCGATTGATGGGGTGTCCTTTACCCTCAAAGCCGGAGAGCGTTTAGGATTTGTGGGGGAATCGGGCTGTGGGAAGTCTACCCTAGGCCGGGCTTCGATGCGCTTGTTACCGCCTTCGGTGAAGGTAGAAGGGCAGGTTTGGTTTAATGGGGAGTCGGTGTTTGAGTTTGACAAAAAGCGGTTGCGGCAATTTCGGGGGGAGGCGATCGCGCTGGTGTTTCAAGACCCGATGACGCGGCTTGACCCCTTGATGACGATTGGGGAGCATTGCATCGAAACGCTACAAGCCCATCAGCCGCAATTATCTCGCGCTCAAGCCAAGGAAAAGGCGATCGCGACCCTAGAAGCCGTGAGGATTCCGGCGGATCGTTGGAGTCAGTTTCCCCATGAGTTTAGCGGGGGGATGCGTCAACGGGTGGCGATCGCGTTGGCGTTGTTGCTTGACCCGAAGTTGTTAGTCGCAGATGAGCCAACAACGAGTTTAGATGTGACGGTGGCCGCGGAGATTTTGCAGGAGTTGACCCGGTTGTGTAGCGATCGCAACTTGGCGTTGATCTTGATTTCCCACGACTTGGCGTTGGTGGGGGAATATTGCGATCGCGTCGCGGTGATGAATGAAGGTCAGTTAGTGGAAGTGGGGCCCACCGGGCAGATTTTGACGCAACCCGAAGCCCCATACACGCGATCGCTCCTGGCTTCAGCGTTACACGTTCAAAAGGTGGACGAGTCCCCAGAAGTAGAACAGGAAACAGAACCCTCCCCAGCGATTTTACAAGTGCGCGACCTCAAGCAGCATTTCTCCTTGGAGTCGGGGTTTCTTCAGCAATTACTAAAGCGGGAGAAGGCGGTGATTAAAGCCGTAGACGGGGTGAATTTTGACCTCTACGGGGGGGAAACCCTGGGTTTGGTGGGAGAGTCCGGTTGTGGTAAAAGCACCCTGTCTCGGACGATTTTGCAGCTTATGAGACCGACGGCGGGAACGGTGCAGTTTTTGGGAACCGAGTTAACTCAACAATCGGAAAGGAGTTTGCGATCGCTACGTCGTCAAATGCAGATGATTTTTCAAGACCCTTTGGCTTGTTTGAATCCCTTGATGAAAATTGGCGAAAGTATTGGCGATCCTTTGATTGTGCATCGGTTAGCCACAAAAGCCGCAGCCAAACAGCAGGTTTTACAATTATTAGAACGAGTGGGGCTGACTCCCGTCGAGATGTATTACGAACGTTATCCGAGGGAGTTATCGGGGGGACAGCAACAACGGGTGGCGATCGCGCGGGCTTTGATTACGCATCCTCAGTTAGTGGTGTGCGATGAGCCGGTGAGTATGCTGGATGCGACGGTACAAACTCAAGTTTTGGAGTTGATGCGAGTTCTCAAGGCGGAATTTAACCTCACTTATCTTTTCATCACCCACGATCTTTGGGTGGCTCGCTTTTTTTGCGATCGCATTGCTGTGATGAATCAAGGCAAAATTGTAGAATTAAAGCCAACTGAGGCGTTATTTACTGCCCCGGAGAATGCTTACACCCAAAAGCTCTTACAGGCTGCGCCACTTTTGGCTAAATCCCCAGACATCTCTTAAAATATTATTTTCCTGAAAAATTTAGGATCGCTCTGCAATAAATAACGTGATATTCTAAAATCTAGCCGCTTTTTTCAAGGGTTGAAATCAACGCAATACAAAATCAGGGTCTTTGAGCAAGTGATTGAGTCTTAGGTGCATCGCTTCGGCTTCTGGGTTCATTTTGACGGCTTTAACGCCATGAGCAAAAAAGCTACCCTATCGAGGATGAGCCACCCAACTGAGCAGAAAAGGCTGATTTACTAACCCATTCCCTTGTAATCTGTTCTCATCCAGTCGTGGAGATTTTGAGCTTAAAATTGCTCGATGCAGTCTGAATGAACCCAAAGCATTTTGGCTTCTTTTGAACTATTTTTTCCGTAATTTTCCGGACTATATCTAAAACTGAAGTTAGAGTTTTTGTATCTGATCACCCAAACTGACGTTAAGTTGAAGTCGTTAGGAATTAAGGCGCATTGATTCGGGTATAACATTCTACTGGGCTAGAGTTAATCTTTAGCACGAAGGGCTTTCGAGTTTAAAATGCGCTCAATTTCAGGAAAAAGTGCTTACAATTAAGTAAAAAGCCCGAACTCAACTTCATTAGAAATAGTTTTTTAAAATCAGTTTGGTGGTTTCAAATCTCGAAATTGTGGGAATTTGCATTTTACAGAATATTAACGTAAGGGAGGAAATTGTAAGGTTTAAGTAAAATTAGCGAAAACCCCCCTAACTTCTCGGAAAAGTATAGACTGCCCCCTGAAGATACCTTGTAGCGTTGGAGTTTAAGACGATTGCAACTTTCAAAACTTATAAATTTAATCAGTTTTGTCGTAATTCTTTTGCCAACAGCGCCGTAGAATTTACGCTCAACTCGCGAGAATCTTCCATGGAAGCAACGGTTTTACTAATAAGTTGCCCTCAATTTGCCTATGATTGGATAGAGCGTTATCGACCGGGAATAGCGCTGACGATTAACGCCGCTTCCGTAGAAGATGCGATCGCCGCCGTTGAGCGCCATCAACCCCATGTGGTTGTATTTCAGGGGAATGACGCGATCGCCCCGGATTTTACCGAGCGTTTGTCCCAATTTGATTTCTTTACTCTCGTCTTAGAGCAGTTTCCCTCTCTTTCCCCTTTAGCGCAGCAGCAACGGCAGTTGTATTGGACTCAACAAAAAGCTGATGCTTATTTGGCTTTTGGGTCAGATTTAGAAACAACTCCAGAAACCGCCCAACTCACCGAGCAACTCCTGAGCGCCTATATTCAGAAGGGAATACAGCGCTCGTCAGCCTACCGCGATTTGCAACACACCAATGACTTGCTATCAACCATTGCTTTATCCGATCAACTCACGCAATTAGGCAATCGTCGGGCCCTCGATTGGGAGTTATCCCGTCAGCTTAAAAATGCCCGCCGTTACAAAACAGATTTCAGCTTGATTATGCTGGATGTGGATTATTTCAAAGCCGTTAACGATACTCACGGGCATTTAGTGGGCGATCGCGTCTTACAATTACTCGCCGCCCGACTGCGCGATCGCCTGCGCCTCCCCGATAGCATTTTTCGTTATGGTGGCGAGGAATTTGCCATTCTACTGCAAAAAACCAATCTCGAAGCCGCCGCCGTCGTAGCCGAGCGCTTGCGGCAGATTATCGAGGCACAACCCTTTCCCATTTACCAAGATTTAGTCTTACCCCTCACCGTGAGTTTGGGCTTGGCCACCTTGCGAGGAAGTGACGATGACAAAGGCCAAAGCTTGATCGGTCGGGCCGATGCGAATTTACTCAAAGCCAAAGCCGCCGGGCGTAATTGTACCATTTCCGAGTGAATCCAACGCCGTATGCCGTTAAACGCGACGACTGCGGACAAATTCAATCACCGTCTCTAAACCTTGTTGAGTTTTGAGATTGGTAAAGACAAAAGGCTTATCGCCGCGCATTTTTTCGGCATCTCGCTCCATCACCCCCAAATCCGCCCCCACCATCGGCGCTAGGTCGATTTTGTTGATAATCAGTAAATCGGACTTTGTAATACCTGGGCCGCCCTTGCGGGGAATTTTATCTCCCGCGGCCACATCAATCACATAAAGAGTTAAATCCACCAACTCCGGGCTAAACGTCGCCGCCAGATTATCTCCCCCACTTTCGAGAAATACCAAGTCTAGGGGATTAAATTTTTGTTCGAGTTGTGCGATCGCCACCAGATTCATCGAGGCATCTTCCCGGATCGCCGTATGGGGACAACCCCCCGTTTCCACTCCCAGAATGCGATCGCGACTCAGGGCTTGCGAGATCGTCAAAAATTGAGCATCCTCTTGGGTGTAAATATCATTGGTCACCACAGCGATTTGAAACTCGGATCGCAACCGTTTACACAAAGCATCTAAAAGGGCGGTTTTCCCCGATCCAACGGGGCCAGCAATGCCAATACGAAAAGCAGACATAATCAGTAATCAGCGATTAAGGGGTAGTGGGGGTATTTGGGGCAATCGGCAATCGGGGTGTAGGGGCGCTCTTTTCCCCGCCCAAGGGGGAGTGGGGGTATTTGGGGCAATCGGCAATCGGCAATCGGCAATCGGGGTGTAGGGGCGCTCTTTTCCCCGCCCAAGGGGGAGTGGGAGGAGGGGGAGGAAATTACCAACAACCAACAACCAATAACAATCAAACTTCCTCTTGCGGTGTCTCAATCGCAGGTGGCGGCAGTTGGGTCGATCGCGCCGGGGGGATGCCCGTCACCTTCAACACATCGGACAGGGTAGGACAGTAAGAGGTTTTGCCGCAAATATCAGGATTAACTGGGTTTTGGTAAGTGAAGTGACGGTAGTTGATGCAAAAGCGATCCCAGGGTTCCATTTGGATGCGAAACAGAGTAATGATGATATTAGCTAACCAGAGTTTGAGGGGGATGCGGAAGTGAATTTTTTGGTCAAAATAAGCGCTAATTTCGGCGACGGCTTGATTGACGGTAATGGGGGGTTGGCCGAGGACGATTTTTGCCGGGGTATTTTCCGATAAGCCCTCTTTGGTGCGGGGATGCTCGATGAGATGCACGACGACTTGGGCAATATCGCGGGCGTGGATGAAGTGAAAACTACCGTCAGCCTTGAAAAAGCGAATCAGCTTACTCCACTTCACCACACCGGGTAAACCGCCCGATAGGTGGGATTTGGGCTTAGTTTGGTCGCCGCCGATCACCAGGGTGGGGAATAAAGCCACGATTTTTGGCGCGATCGCGAGGCGGGACAGTTGACGGAAACAGTCGTATTTCGAGCGAATATAGCCCGTCCCGATTTGACCCGCTTCTTTGAGAAGTTCGTTGTCGCGATCGAG
Organism: filamentous cyanobacterium ESFC-1; assembly: GCA_000380225.1. Taxonomy (GTDB): domain Bacteria; phylum Cyanobacteriota; class Cyanobacteriia; order Cyanobacteriales; family Spirulinaceae; genus Jaaginema. The sequence goes on along the minus strand of KB904821.1, from coordinate 3,399,293 downwards.
AATACTAGCAGTGGAGAAGTACAGCACTTGCTCGCATTTCGCCGGATCGAGGAGATTCATCAAGCGAATGGTTTTAACCACATTGATGTCAAAAACCTCTCCTGACCCACCCCAAGCAGTAGCAACCAGAATCGCTACATCTATAGTTTGCAATAAATCCCGAAAACGCTCAATTTCCCGTAAATCTGCCTGTAAGACATGAACGCCAGGACGGGCTAGGGTATCAATTTGCAACTTGTCCGGGTTGCGAACCAGTAAAAAGATTTCGTGATGGGTTTCTTGGATTAAAGCTTCTGCTAGGTAATGACCGATGCAACCACTTGCACCTGTCATAAATATCCGCTTGGCAGTCATGGGCTTGACATAAGAGAAGGGAGAAAACTCAGGAATTGTTGGGGCAATTCCTTATTTTTTTTGTCAGAAACGGGAATTTAGCAATGAATTAGAGCGATCCCCGCTTCCTCCATTACAGTTTAAGCGCTTGCGGCCAAGAGTCGATCGATTTGTTTGGCGGTTTCAAAAAAGCAAGCCACATTTTCTTCGGGTGTACCGGGAAGTACGCCGTGACCCAGGTTAAAAATGTGACCTTTGGGCCCGGCTTTGCGGACAGTATCGAGGATGCGATCGCGAATAAAGTCTTGCGATCCAAATAAAACGCCGGGGTCCATATTCCCTTGCACTTTCATATCCGGGCCGAGTCGCTGACGGGCTTCGGCCATGTCTACCGTCCAATCCACGCTAACAATATCCGCCCCCGATTGTCCCATACGCTCTAAAACGCCAGCACTACCGCTAATGTAGAGAATGAGGGGCGCTTCGGGATGTTTGGCTTTAACTTGGCGGAAAACTTGCTGTTGATAGGGCAAAGCCAAGGTTTCATAATCTTGGGGGCTGAGTTGACCCGCCCAAGAATCGAACAACTGTACTATTTGTGCGCCGCAGTCGATTTGATAGCAAAGGTAAGTCGCGATCGCGTCGGCTAATTTACTCAACAACTGATGCAAAATTTTTGGCTCAGAAAACGCCATGCTCTTAATATTGGCATAGTTTTTCGAGCTTTTGCCCTCAATCGCATAAGCGGCCAAAGTCCAAGGCGCACCCGCAAACCCCAACACCGTCGCTTCATTCCCCACTTCCGAGCGTAGAGTCTGCAAAATGGTTTTAATAAACGGTAAACTCGCTTCTGGGTCGAGGGGAGTCAGTTTGTCTACTTGGTCTTGACTGCGAATCGGCGGATCGATCACAGGCCCTTTGCTTTCGACAATATCAAAAGGAATCCCCAAACCCGGTAAGGGGGTTAAAATATCCGAAAACATAATCACCCCATCCGGCTTAAACGCCCGCCACGGTTGCAGAGAAATCTCGATGGCCAGGTCGGGATTTTCCGAACGTTCTCGGAAACTAGGGTATTTTTCGCGCAATTCTCGATATACTTTCATGTAACGTCCCGCTTGCCGCATCATCCACACGGGAGGACGGTCTAAGACTTCGCCACGGGCTACTCTTAATAATGTAGGTTCCTGAGCGGTCCCAGTCATATTAACTCCACCTTTTTTTATAAGTATTTGTAGTGCATTTGTTAGCTTATCATTTTGTTGTTGGTTGTTTGTTGTTGGTTATTGGTTGTTGGTTGTTGGTTGTTGGTTGTTGGTTGTTGGTTGTTGGTTATTGGTTATTTGTTGTCCCTACTGCCCACTGCCCACTGCCCATTGCCCATTGCCTACTGCCCACTGCCCACTGCCCACTGCCCACTGCCCACTGCCCATTGCCTACTGCCTACTGCCTACTGCCCACTGCCCACTGCCCACTGCCCACTGCCCACTGCCCACTGCCTACTGCCTACTGCCCACTGCCCACTTTCCAAGACAATATTCCCTTTTCCCCGTCTAGCGTCACCACTTGACCCACCGGGAGGGCGGCGTTTTCGCCATCGTGACCAAAAGGGAGATCGGAGACGATGGGTAAATTTAAGTCCGAGAGGCGATCGCGCAGCACTTCTTGGGCTGTCCAACTGGGGATGTTTTTGGGGGCGTAACATTGACTAAAACGCCCCAAGGCAATGCCACTGACTTGTTTGAAAATGCCTAAAGCTCGCCAATGGGTTAACATTCGGTCGAGGCGATAGGGGGCTTCCCCCACATCTTCGAGGGCGAGGATCGCATTTGTGAGATCGGGTTGGAAGGGCGTTCCGAGAACGTGCGTCGCGACGGTTAGATTCGCCGGGAACAGCCTTCCGGTGACGGTTTTGCCTCCCCACCCGTTCCCCTGCAAAGATGGGAAATCGTGGCGCTCTACGGCGGCAAACAAGCGATTCTTTGACCATTCTGGCTCATCGGCCAGAGTCGTGAGGAGGGGGGCGTGTAAGCCTGTAATGCCCCTGTGGGCGAGACTCCAGAGTAAGGCGGTGATATCGGAAAAGCCGATGATCCATTTCGGGGGTGCTTCAGGGGGCCAAGCCCAATTTTCCAGCAAACGGGCGCTACCGTAACCGCCCCTCGCACAGAGAATGCCTTTACAGTCCGGGTTGTGCCATGCTGCGACTAGGGCATCCAAGCGATCGCGATCGCCCCCGGCCAAATAGCCCTCTCTAGCATTATGCTGGGGATGGAGTTGGACATTGTAGCCGCGATCGCGCCAAATTTTTACCCCCTCATTAAACTTATCCAACTCGCGCAACGTCCCACTCGGCGCAATCACCACCAGCAGATCGCCCGGTTGCAAGGTTGGCGGCAGTTTTAACGCTGAGTTTTGCAGATTTTTCATGGAGAGAAAGGTTTTTGGGGTTGGTTGTTGGTTATTTATTATTTGTTATTGGTTTTTCGCTTTAACAGGATATACAGGAATTTAGTCACAATTCCTAGGGGCTGGGTTTCCCTGCCCAATTTTACGTTTGTGGATGCGATTCCTGCATCGATCGCAACATCCCATCTTCATTTCCCAAAAGTATCAGGACATTATGTAGCATCGCCCACCATCCCTAGCTTTTAGCCTATTCTTGATCCCTCAAACCCAAATCGAGTCCGCAATAGTGGACTTTGTTACATGGGTTCCCCGGATTATCCGAGGGCAGGTTGTTGGTTCTGACTAAAATTTGTGTAGGGGTGAGGTTTCGCGCGCGCAATCTTAACTTTGGCTATTGAGATTTAATGCCTTTATCCAACAACAATCGACAAGATATTAACGCTAAATTGGACGGGGAAACCCCGCCCCTACAAGCCATTTGACAATAGGCACAAAGCCTTAACCTGTCACTAATAACCAATAACCAATGACCAATAACTAACTAACGAAACAACGCTCGCCAAGTCGCCGGACCCACCACACCATCCGGCTCTAAATTAAACCGTCTTTGGGCTTCAATCACCGCATTATAAGTCTGTTCCCCAAAAACACCATCAACTTGCCCAACCGTAAAGCCTAGCGCCCGCAAACGCTGCTGCAACTCCCGCACCGCCGGGCCATTCATCCCCTGAAACAATACAGGCCGCGTCGTCGTTGGGGTTGGATTGTTGCTACGATTGGGGCGACTTTGGGGGCGATTGGGTCGCGATTGGGTCGGAGAAGGAAAAGACGCTTCTAAATCCCGTGTCGGTTGCGCCACAGCCCTAGGGAAAAGACGATTCCAGGTCGCAGGGTTAACAACTCCTGTCGGGGGGATTTGCGCCGCTTGCTGAAACAAATACACCGCAATCACCGTACCTTCGTTATAAGTACCATTCACCGTCCCGCCATAATAACCGAGTAGCTTTAGGGTGCTTTGAATTTTCGCCACATCCGACCCTTCACTGCCGATTCTCAGGGTGGGGGGTGGCGTTTGCGCGAAAAGGGGTAAGGGTCGCGACAAAATCAGCAATACTGCCGTTAAACCGAGAGAGATGAAGCGAGCTTGTCTGTGCATGATGTCAACGCCATATAAGCCAGAGTGCTTTTTTATTATCCGATCGATTGGTGTCTGAGGCGAGGTGTTTGGGTTTTGATTCAAGTTGCCTTTATGAATTTTGCTGTATTTCCATCAAGATAAGGTGTTTTTTGGGGAACTTGAGTCGCACCAGAAATGTTATAAGGGAAAATCTGCGATTTTTCTGAATCCCATTCCCCTGAAAAAACTCAAGAACACTGTTATTCCGGTATGCAAACTTATTCTCTAATTGCCCCCGCTAAAATTAACTTACATTTAGAAATTATTGGCGATCGCGCCGATGGTTTCCATGAGTTGGTCATGGTATTGCAAAGCATCAGTTTGGGCGATCGCATCGAAATCGCTGCCAACAACGCCCCCACGATTCGGCTCTACTGCGATCTCCCCCAAATGCCCCCCCAAGACCAAAATTTGGCTTACAAAGCGGCTCAACTGATGACCCAGCAGTTTCCCCAAGCCTTTGCCAAGCATGGGGGCGTTGATATTACCATTGATAAACGTATTCCCATCGCTGCCGGATTAGCCGGAGGATCGGCCAACGCCGCCGCCGTGTTAGTCGGGTTAAACTTACTGTGGAACCTCGGTTTAACTCAGCCCGAATTGCAGGTTTTAGCGGCACAGTTGGGGTCTGATGTGCCTTTCTGTGTGGCAGGAGGAACTGCGATCGCGACAGGCCGCGGCGAACAACTCGACTGTATCGAATCTCCTCACGATCTTTGGGTGATTTTAGCCAAATATCAGAGTTTAGAAGTCTCCACCGCTTGGGCTTATACCACCTATCGTCAGCAATTCAGCGACACTTATCTCAGAGATGACGAAAGCATCAAAGCCAGAGCCAGTCACGTTCATTCGAGTCCTCTCCTAGACGCGATCGCCCACCAAGATGGCGCAAAAATCGGTCAACTCCTCCGCAACGACTTAGAAAAGGTCGTTTTACCCCAATATCCTCAAGTTGCTGACCTTAAAGCCGCATTTAATCGCCCTGAAGTCCTGGGAACCCTGATGTCCGGCAGTGGCCCCACCGTGTTTGCCTTATGTGCCACTCAAGCCGAAGCCGAGAAAGTCGCCGCCGAGGTGAAACAAACTCTCAACAACCCGGATTTAGGGATTTGGGTGGCTCAATTCATTACCCACGGCATCCAGGTTCAATCCTCAGCTTAATAATACAGCTATCAGCAGTCGGGGGGAATTTTCAGTCATATAGCAATTCCAAATAAAAACCAGCAGCCCCTCTCGGAGTGGGAGAGGGGTTTGGGGTGAGGGCAAACCCCACTACGTCCTAACCCGAATTGCTACAATACATCGCTATAGTAATTCTAAATAAGAACCGACAGCCCGCCCGCAGATTAAAATCTGGGGCTAACACAGAGCAAAGTCCGCTTTCACGGACTCAGGAAACACGCATCAATGTATGGAACTTAATTGGAATGACTATAAAACGTAAAATTGGGCGGGGAAACCCCGCCCCTACAAGTAATTTAACGATAGGCACAAAACCTTAACTTATCACGATTGACCAATGACCAATGACCAATGACTAAGAACGTGACTTAGCCGCCTTCTTTTGCTTGTCTTTTCCCTTTTTCTTCGCGGCTTTTTCTGCTTTTTTCGCGGCTCGTTTTTCGGCTTCTAGGCGTTGCTTTTCCTGTTGTTTTTCCTCGGCAATTTTATCTAAATAATAGTGATAATCGCCGTTATAAACAATGAGTTCCCCGTCGCGAATCTCAACAATTTTGTTGGCGACTCTGGAAATAAAATAGCGATCGTGGGAAACAATAACCACGGTGCCATCATAGTCATGTAATGCTTCTTCGAGCATTTCTTTGGCGGGAATATCTAAGTGATTGGTTGGCTCATCGAGTAGTAATAAGTTAGCCGTATGCAGTAGCATTTTGGCTAAAGCTAACCGGGCTTTTTCACCACCACTTAAAGCGCGAACTTCTTTGAAAACCGTATCACCGCTAAAGAGAAAGCGTCCGAGTAAGGTGCGGACTTCTTCGTTTTTCCAATCGGGGACTTCATCGTGAATCGTATCAATGGCCGTTTTATCTAAAGCCAGGGCTTCGGCTTGGTTTTGCTCGAAATAGCCAGGCAGAACGTTATGTTTACCAATTTCGGCAATGCCTTCGTCTGCTTCGTGCATCCCCATAATCAGGCGCAATAGGGTGGATTTTCCCGCACCATTGGGGCCGAGAAATGCCACGCGATCGCCCCGTTCAATCAGTAAGTTTGCCCCTAAAAACAAAATGGTTTCGTCGAAAGTGTAGGTTAAGTCTTCAATTTTAATCACTTCTAAACCACTACGAGGGGCAGGGGGAAAGCGGAATTTCAAAGACTTTAAACTGCCGGTTGGGGCTTCAACTTTCTCAATTTTATCGAGTTGTTTTTCGCGACTTTTAGCTTGGGTACTGCGAGTCGCACTGGCACGGAAACGCTCAACAAATACCTCTTGTTTGGCAATTTCTTTTTGTTGTCGTTCGTAAGTCGCCAGTTGTGCTTCTTGATTCTCGGCTTTTTGTTGTAAATACGCCGAATAATTACCTAAATAAACCGTCGAAACGCCCCGTTCTGTTTCCACAATTTTCGTACACAGACGGTCGAGAAACTCGCGGTCGTGAGAGACAATTACCATCGGCGTATTGAGGGACTTGAGGTAAATTTCAAGCCACTCAATCGTTTCTAAATCTAAATGGTTAGTCGGTTCGTCCAATAACAATAAATCCGGCGATTGGAGCAGAATTTTACCCAAACTCATCCGCATCTGCCAACCCCCACTAAAAGAGCTGACCAGGCGATCGCCATCTTCCGGTTGAAAGCCCATCTCCGGTAAAATCTTCTCAATTTGGGCTTCGAGACCATAGCCATCTAACGCTTCAAACTGCCGTTGCGCTTTGTCTAAGGCGTGAATGAGGCGGTCGAGTTCATCCGGGTCAGCCATTCCCATGGCGTGGGTAATACGCTCAATTTCGGCGTGGGTTTTATTGGCTTCGGTGAACACCGTCCAAAATTCCTCGCGGACGGTACGAGAGGGATCGACTTCAAACTCTTGGGTGAGGTAAGCCACATGGTAATCTGCCGGAGCAATCACTTCTCCTGTCGTTGGCTCAACTTCCCCCATAATAATTCTGAGTTGGGTTGATTTGCCTGCGCCATTAACGCCCACAAGCCCTACGCGATCGCGATCTTTCACCTCCCAAGTCACATCTTTGAGAACTTCGCCAGTCGGATAGATTTTGCTAATATGTTCGAGTCGTAACATGAAATTTGTGAAGGATCGAAAAATACAGTTAAAAGCGCCGACGATACTCTAATAAAACGCGATTTTCGCCGGAAAAATTAGTAGAACCGCGCAACAAAACATAGTCATCTAAACGATAACGAATATTAACTTGAGTGGGAACATCCGGCGGCGTTAAAAACTGCGTTACCGAGAAACCGATATTATCCGTCACATCCAGTCCCAACTCCGCGGCCACCCCAAACGTCTGGGTACGTTGGTCATCATCAGGAACCGGACTAGGATAAATGCGGAACTCGCTCAAGCCTAACGCATCGCCGAGGGTATTTTGCAAACCGCCAAACAAAGCATTCCCCGCCAAATTCGCTAAACCAATCCCCGCATCTTCCCCCTGAAACGCATTAATAAAACCACCCCCTAACAGCGCTAAAATCTGCGCTTCACTGCGAGGCGGCGTACTTTCCAACTCCAGAACCGATCGCACCCGTCGTCCAGCAGCAATTCCCGGTTCAATTCGCAACGCCGCAATCAACTCCGAAGCGAAACCATCCACGATCGCCTCCACCCTTACCGTCTCAACCGTTCCCACATTAATTCGGGAATCGCTAATTTCCGTCGAAAACGGCGTGGTACTCGAAACCGGACTGCGAGTTCCTTCGATAACATTCCCCACCAACTGTAACTCCAAGAGGGGGTCGAGTCCCGATTCTGGGCGGAAACTGGCAATATTAGGATAACCCCGATCCAGGCGTAACTGAGTGGCAAACAAATTCACATCACCTCTGGGTAAATTCACAATCCCACTGGCAGCTAAATTCGAGATCGGGCCGTCTAGGGTAATCGTGCCATCCGCGACAAAGTTTAGCAGCAACGGCACTTCTAAACGCAACCCATCCACCAGCACCACATCCAAGGTATCCAACGATAAGGCGTTCAAAATTTGATTGGTTTGGCCGCCACCGCCGCCCCCTACCGCACCGCCTCTCAGGGTTGCTAAACCGCCCAACAACACCCGCCCATCAGACAAGCGTACTGTTCCCCCCACCTCCGGGTCTAAGGCTGCCCCCGTGACTTGTACTGCGCCCCCCACTTGACCGTCATATAGCCCTTTGACATTCACGGCCAGGGTATCGAGGTCGAGGGTGAGGGGATTTTCAACGGGTCTAGGGGTTTCGAGGGGCAAAGTTCCGGTCAAAATAACCTCACCGCCACCAAATTCTCCGCGCACATCTTGGGCGGTAATATCGCTAAGGTTAAAGACAATATCGCCGTTGATATTGGTCACGGGTTCGGGTAAAAACAACGAAGCGATAACGGCATTATCCAGGGAAATAATACCATCGGCTCGCAAACTCAAAATCTGATTTTCGGTTTGGTCATAGCGTCCGATAATGTCTAAATCCACCTCGCCGTTACCCTCTTCCCAAGTTACCGTTGAATTGGTCAGGGCGTTGAGGATGGCTAAACCGCTATCGGCCAAAGAGAGATTGAGGTTAAATTCATCGCTATTGGGGGCGATCGCATTCCCCAGGGGAAACTGATAAGGAAAACTGCCTGTAACTTGTAAAGGTTCAGTTTCTGCGGTGAGGATACTTTGTAAGAAGAAATTGAGACGAGCATTACTGTAAACAAAATTACCCTCGGTGGCTTCGATTTGTTCGTTGTTGAGGGTGGCATCAACTACCGTGAGTTGACCCCGCGCAATGGGATTTTCTTGGGTTCCGGCTAAGTTGGCTGTGGCGTTAATTAAGCCCGTCACGCCAATATCGGCAGGGAGATTGATAAATTCTTGGACTAACGCCACGGGTAACTGTTCGACTTGCAGTTGACCGGAAGGGGTTTCGCCCCCAACTGCCCCGGAAAAGGCGACAAAACCGCCATTAACTAACTCTAGACGCACCGGATTAATGCTTAACACGCCATCTTCAAAGCTACCCGACGCGATCGCGTCTTCGGCAGCAAACGGCCCCCATTGCCAATTATCCCCATCAAAGTCAAATTCGGCCTCAATCCCTTCTCGTAAATTGCCCGACACCACAATTTGACCGCTAACTTCCCCAGTGGCTTGAGTCAACGGGGGTAAGGGGGAAGTCGCGGCCCGTTGTTGCCGTTGAAAGCGCAAAAAGGCTTCAACTTCGGCTAAACGGCGGAGTTGTTGCAGTAAAGGTTCTCCGGTTACGTCAATCGACCGACGGGCTAAAACCGAGGCATCTTCATAGGTGGGTAGGTCGAGTAAGTTGGCAAAGTCTGTGACCTCAAAAATTTGCAGAGTTGCCAGAATATCCTGAATGTTGCCATCATCAAGATTGAGCGCCAGATTAAAGGCAGGCCCGGTGGCAGTTTGGACGATATTACCATCGAGGACATATTCGGTTCCCCCGGCGGTAAAGACCGTATCAGACAGGGCGAAATTGCCATCGGCATATTGAAAACTGGCCGTAAAGCGATCGCCCTCAATCCGACTGATTAAGGGATTATCTACGGTAATATTGCCCGATGTGGCGAAGGTTTCTAAATTAACATTGAAATTCCCCGCTAAATCCCCCGAAATCGGTTGTTCGGCAAGGCGCGGGGGAACCAGTCCAGTCGGGGCCAAATCTTGCAACAACGCCAAAGGAAAGTCCTGCACATTCACCGCGAATAACTCCCCGTCCCGCGTCCCGGTGGCAAGGGTATCGTTGACTTGCAGATTCAGGGATTCGGGGCGATAATCGGGCCCCAAGGTCAAAGCAATGCGGTCTTGTACGCCTCTTAAATCAATGCTAATGGCTTCTCCGGGGGTAGCGGTGACGGGGCCGGCTAAACGGGAATCGAAGTCTAAATTATTCACCGCTAAATTCTGTAACGCTAATGTCCCGATTGCAGTAGGATTGCGTAATGTGCCGCGAATCGTACCTGCAAAGGCGGCATTCCCCGCGATCGCGACTTGGTTCAAGGTGCGACGCACATTCAGGGGTAACGGGGCTAGTTCTTGCACCTGAGCGACTAATTGCGGCAAATTCAATCCCCTCGCATCCACATCCAGGTTAAACCGTTCGACAATATCCGGGTTAATTTGTCCCGCAGCTAAGGCGGTTTCGTCAATCTCGATAAAGCCACTGGCGCTTAAATTGGGGGCGCTGACTTGGGATAGTTGCAATCGCGAACCCGTCCAAGCAAAATTAGCCGCCACAGGGCCGTTAATGGGGGCGATCCCGTCGCTTAAGGTTAACTGACCGTTGGCCAGAATTGCGGCAGGAGATAAATTATCTAAATTGGCGGTGACGTTAATATTGCCCGTGGCTGTCCCGGTGGCTAAGTCGGTAAACTGCCCGATATCAATGCCTTGGGGACGCAATACCGCTTGTAATCTGCCTTGACTAAGCCTAATGTTATCTGCTGCTAGGGTTCCCCCCGCGATCGCGATTTGACCCGAACCTTGGGCTAAAATCGCTTCGGGGGAGAAATCATCAATCGTCCCACTCGCCGTAAAACGCCCGGTAATGGGGTTGTCAAAGCGATCGGGAACATTCGCCAGTAATCGTTGCGGTTGCAGCCCTGTGGCGTTAACAACCGTCCGCCAAGCGCCATTATCGAGGTTGAAATCGGCATTAACACCACCCCCCGCGATCGCGACTTGTCCCGTTCCCGTGGCGGCAATGGCGTTAACATTCAAATTATCGAGATTGGCCGTGAGTTGAGCAGTTCCCGTCAATGAACCCAAAGAAGCTTGAGCGCGATCCAAAGCGGTTGGCAAATCTATGGCATTGGCAAAGCGACTGAGTTGCACATTATTAGCCGCCACATCCGCCCGAATTTGCGTTCCTTGTAGGCGCACATCAGTAATTCGTACCGTCCCACTCGCCACATCCAAACCCAACGCTCCTGACCCGGCTAAGTCCTGCACAGGCAATCCCGGAGCGTCTGGGTCCAAGCGTCCCGAAACTGCCAAACGACCCCCCAAGGTTCCCAAGGGGCCGAGGGGGAGATTCGGCGGTGCAAAGTCCGACAGGAGGTTTTCGGCTTGAACGCCCGATGCAATGAGATTAAGCCTAAAGAGTCCGTTATTTAAGCGCAAATTCTCGGCTAAAATTGTCCCTCCCGCCACATTGAGATTAACAAACCCCGCCGCTTGTAACGTCGAGAGAGCAAAGTTTTCCACCGCACCCGATACATCAAACGCCGCCGTTGCCGTCCCAATTTCTCCTTGTAACGTTGGGGGAATGGGTAAAAAGCGGTCGGGTTGTATGCCCGTCGCCCGTACTGTGCCGCGCCAGCGTCCGTCTTGTAGAGCAATATTGCTAATGTTAACCGTACCGCCGCCTAACAGCAGATTACTGTTAACATTTGCCCGTAAATCTTCGATTTTATTCAGCGGCCCGAAAACCTGGACTTGGGCTGAGACGGGGCCAATTTCTAACGGGAGATTGTCGGTGTAAAGGGCAGCAATTTGGTCTCCGGGTACATCCCTGACATCTAAATCTAAAATTAAGCGGCTTTCTCGGTCTTCTGTCCCTAAAATCGCTTGACCTTTCCCCGCGATCGCGCCCCCCAAAACAGGTTCTGCGGTAAATTGTTGTAAAACCAAGGTGCGATTTGCTACCGAAAAGGCGACATTGGCGCGAACTTCGTCAAAATCGACCTTATCAATCGTAATTCTGCTGGTATTGTCAATGGTTCCGGTAATCAACGGGTTATCCAGCGCTCCGGTCATGTTGAGGGCGACTTGTACTGCCCCTTCTGCGGGGATGGGGGGTTCTTCTAAATCAAAAGTGGTTAAAAGTTCATCAAAGGTAGCCGTTTCGGTTACAGCCGCGAGATCGTAGCCGGATTCGAGGTCAATTTGTCCCCGCACATCGGCTGTTATCTCACCAATTTGGGTATTAAGTTCTTCAACAACAATCAGGCGATCGCGAAAACGAAATCTACCGTTAGTATCGGTAATTGCGGGCAGTTGAATGGGCAGATTATTGAGAAAATAAAAGGGCGATCGCTCCTCAACGGGTACAGATTCGGGTACAGGGGGATTTTGTGGTTGTTCGAGTTGAGCATTCAACCCGGAGAGGGTCAACACCCCTTGAATTTCGGGTAATTCTTCAGTGGGATTGCCGTTGAGTTCGATGTCTACATTCGTTCCCACCGTCCCCGATTGCACCTCTAACGGGGCATTCAGCAAGCGGCTGAGATAGGGTAAACTCACATCCTGAGCCGTGAGCGCTACTTTCCCGTCCCATTCTCGCCACTCAACCGTCCCATTGACATCAAACTCCCCTCCCCCCACAAAAGACCCTTCTGCGTCCGCTTCAATGACGTTGTAATCTTCGTAGGTGTAGATAATGGCTTCGGGAATAATTAACTCGACGGGTTCGTTAAACTCATCTTCGCCAATACTTTTAAGCAACGCCACTTCCCCATCCCGCACCCGAATGGTATGCACATCAAGCTCAAGGGGGGATTCTTCTTCTCGTTCTCTGAGGGTAATACCGATCCATTGCCCGTTAAAATCTTCCTCGATATAAGCATCTGGCTCGATCAGGGTAATATCGAGGGCAAGGGTACGTTCGGTAATCAGGCGCAGTAAGTCGAATTTAACATCCACGGCTTCGACAATCGCCCGATCTGGGTCTTCGGTCGTTGGTGGGACTTCTGTTTCCCCAAACCGCACCGATCCTAACGTCAGACTTTGCACTTCCCCTAAATTCACCGGACGATCGACGGCATTGGTGAGAATCCGGGAAATTTGGGGGGTGAGTTGTTGTTTGACAATAAACCAACTCACCGCAACGCCACCGCTAACGGTCGCAATGAGGGCTACACTCAGCCACAACCACCAACGCCGTCTGCGTCGAGGGGATGGCTGTTCGTCGGGACTATTGGACTCAGGTTCGTTATCGGGATTAGGAAGTTGGGTCATCGTTTTATTTCACACCACGCATTCGCCCAGAGGACAGCACCAAACCACTTATACTGCAAATGTTAGATTTATCGATACGTTAAGAAGTGTTTTTCAGGGATTGCTCTCCTAATCTGGGCTTCTATGTATAGAAAAGACAAATGTCTGAATTGAGGTTTGAGGATCGATCGCTGTCATTATTCCCCCCGACATTATCCGAACTTGACAATTACCCTGTCCAAATTTGGCAATCTTATCTTAAAAGGAGCGATCGCGAATTAACGAGTTGGCGCAATACTTTATCAGCAGACGAGAAAAAGCGAGCCGATCGTTATTGTTTTGACCGAGATGCCAGGGCTTTTGTTGCCGGGAGAGGGCAGTTGCGATCGCTGTTGGGACAATACCTCAATCTCGAACCCACTCAGATTAAATTTATTTATAGTCAAACGGGTAAACCGCAACTCGATCCGAGTTTAAATCCCGATCGCTTGGTGTTTAATGTGTCCCACTCTGGCGATCGCATTTTATATGCCATCAGTCGCGATCGCCTTTTAGGAGTCGATCTCGAAAGTATCCGCCCCCTCCCCAAACTCCAACAACTGGCCGAGCGCTTTTTTACCCCCCACGAAGCCACCGCTTTACAAGCCTTACCCCCCCAGCAACAACAACTGGCCTTTTTTCGGGGTTGGACTCGCAAAGAGGCATTTCTCAAAGCGACAGGAGTCGGAATTGCCCAACTGCAAGCCCTCACCGTTTCTCTCTCCCCCCAGGATGCGGCGTTGCTACAAGTTCCCCCAGAGGAAAAATTGGCAGATTGGCTGTTGTGCGATCTGCCCTTACCTGCGGGTTATGTGGGCGCGATCGCCTGCCGGGGTCAATCCTTACAGTTACAAGGCTTCCAGCTCAAATCTTAAAGCTGGGCTTCGGGGGGATTTTGGGATTGGGAAGAATCGTCTCCCGATGAGGAGCGATCGCTTTGAGAATTGGGAGGGTGAGGATTTTTCCGTAACGCTTTAATCGATTTAAACGACATCCGCGTGGGAATGGGAGTGCGCGGTTGTAAGCCTTGCAGCACTTCCGAGAGTTGTAACGCTTCGAGGGGCTTGGTTTCGCGGATTTTGTGCCAAACCGAACGAGACATCAACAAGGTATGTTCGATGCGTCGTGCGCCGAGTTTTTCGAGATATTCTTCCCGTTCGGGTTGATAATCAGCAGAAGCGAGTTGTAACGATTGAGGGGGGTAGTTTTGGACAATTCTGGCCATTTGCGAGAACAATTCGGCATAAAGCCAAGTGTAAGCCGGATGAACGGTAATTTCGGCTTGGTGGGGCTTATTACCGTCTTTACAAACTTCTAAGCTAAAGTAACCAATGGCGGCTTTGCGTTGGGGTTCAAAAACGTAGCCCGTCACAATTTCGCTGCTGGCTAAACTTTGTTGAACTTGTTGGCAAACCGAGCCAAAGGGATTTTGTTTAAAGTCGTTGATGTGACGGTCAAAAACTTGCCGCAGCAACGGTGGCATGGAAACGGTATCAAGCTGATACAATAATTTGGCATCGGCGTTACTAACGGGCAGCAAGTTCGGCAGTTCGGGTTCATGTTGCGCCAATTGTTCGAGAAGTTCTGGCGCGATCGCCCAATCCGTTATTTGCGCCAAGGGTTGAAAGCCATTTTGACGATATAACGCTAAAGTGCGCTTCTGATTCACATTGACTTCGAGAATCCAAGTCCGAGCTTCGACAATATGCTCGAAGCAATGCCGCAGCAACTGGGAACCGATATCGCTAAAACCGTTTTTTTGGAGTTTAACATCGCTATCGGTAATGACTCGATCTACCCGCCAAGTGCTACGGGTACTATTAAACGGGGAAACTTGAATCACACTGACCACTTGCTGATTTTCTTCGGCCACAAAGCCACAGAAGTAGTATTGATAGGGATTGGGAAACCAGCTTAAAAGTTTAAACAAGCCGTACCAACGCCGTGTTGTTTGCAGCTTTTGGTTGAGGGCGATTGAGCAAGTGTTGGGTTCGGTCTCACAAGCTTTCGCAGCTAAAACTTCGAGAGCTTCGAGGTCTCGATAGTGGCAAGAGCGAATGGTAAGTTTAGAGTTGGGCGAAACGGGTACTGTCATGTTTAACTTTCAATTTCAGCAGGTGAGGGGCCAAACCCCCGTGGCAGGCGGGCAGTTCGAGAGAACTTGTCTTTATCTTATCTATTTTGGCTAATCTCTAGAGGGAATTGCGTCAAGTGGGGTCGAGACTGCTCTCGGAAAAGGTGAATTTTAGGAATTTTGTCAAACAATTGGCATAAATGTTCATAAACATTTGTAAACTATTAACTAGACAAATTGGCGCGTGTCGCGACTTTGCCAGCATTCTCCCGACGCAGTAAAACCTGAAAAGGCTTGCGCCTGGGCTATTCAAACGCGATAAAAAAAGTTCAAGAGGTACAGATTTTAATGAAACTATCGCTGATTACAGAACGTGCAGTACTCATTGGTCATATTATTTCCATGATATTTGGGTTAGCCGGATTATTACTGGTCTTGCCCAATGCTGAGTTGATCAGTAGCTTACCCCCCTCCGGTCAAACCCTGTTTAGGTGGTCAATGGCGGGGGGCGGAGTTGTGTATATGCTTTTGGGAACTGCCGCCGTCGCTCTTTATGCTTACCGTACCCTGGGTCGCTGGCATTGGCTAACCTTTATGTTTTCCGCAATTTTCTTATCTCTAGGTAGCGAACTCCTCGGCACTAGCACCGGATTTCCCTTCGGTCATTATCACTACCTCAGCGGCCTGGGTTACAAAGTGGCCGGGTTAGTCCCGTTTACCATTCCTTTGTCTTGGTTTTATCTCGGTTTCTGTGCTTATGTTTTAGCGCGGGCTGGCCTGAATACTTTAAAGTTACCCCGTTGGGCTTATTTAAGCGGCGCGATCGCGTTGGGGTCTTTGTTACTGACTTCTTGGGACTTTGTTCTCGACCCCGCGATGAGCCAAACTACCGTTCCCTTCTGGATTTGGGAACAACCGGGCGCGTTTTTCGGTATGCCTTACCAAAACTTTGTCGGTTGGTTGGGAACCGGAATCGTCTTTATGAGCGTGGCAACTTTATTTTGGCAAAAATCCCCGATTCAAATTTCTGCCAATACCTTGACTTTCCCCTTGGTGGTCTATCTCAGTAATTTAGCCTTTGCCACCGTGATGAGCGTTTGGTCGGGTTTCTGGATTCCTGCCCTTCTCGGCTTGATTGTCGGCGTATTCCCGGCGATTCTCTGTTATGTTTTGGCGACTCGCACCCAAACGCCCCCTGACAATCTTCCGCAAACGGCACCTGACGCGATCGACCGCGATACCGTTAAAGTCCCTGTGGCTTAAATTTCATTGCCGTTGGTATCCTTGCTGGTTCGTTCCCCGTCCTCAATGGTGCGGGGATTTTTTATGGGTCATTGGTCATTGGTCATTGGTCATTGGTCATTAGTCATTGGTCATTGGTCATTAGTCATTGGTCATTGGTCATTGGTCATTGGTCATTGGTCATTGGTCATTGGTCATTGGTTTTTTGGTCATTAGTCATTGGTCATTGGTCATTGGTCATTGGTCATTGGTTTTTTGGGTGATGATCGATAACAAAGGACAAAAGACAAAGGACAAAAGACAAAAGACAAAGGACAAAAGACAAAAGACAAAAGACAAAGGACAACTAAATTCGCTTAAAATCTTTGAGGGTTTGGGGTATCGAAAACCCGAATCCCAGCCCAAAACTCAAAACTCATAACCCCTAACAATTTCGTGTTTGTTCCCGATTTACCCTCAGAAACTTTCATTAGTGCCGTATCGCTGCTGATTTTAGTCTTTACTGTTCCCGCGATCGCGATCTTTTTCTCCCGCTTGTTGAAAGGCCCCCAACGCCGTCCTCCAGTCCCTCCCCAACGCACTACCCCAGAACAGTTGGCTAAAGTCAGTGTGGTGGTTCCGACTCTCAATGAAGTCGATCGCGTTGAGCCTTGTTTAGCGGGACTGAGCGCCCAAAGTTACGAAGTGCGCGAGATTTTAATTGTCGATAGCAATTCTACCGACGGTACGCAGGATTTAGTTAAAAATGCAGCCCAACAAGACCCCCGCTTGCGCTTGCTGAGTGATGACCCCCTTCCGCAAGATTGGGTCGGTCGTCCTTGGGCGCTGCATAACGGCTTTTTAAGCAGTTCCCCCGAAAGTGAATGGATTTTGGGGGTAGATGCCGATACCCAACCGCAACCGGGCTTGGTGGCGGGTTTATTGGCGATCGCGCAAGCGGAAGATTACGATCTTGTTTCTTGTTCGCCGCAGTTTATCTTGGAATATCCGGGGGAATGGTGGCTACAGCCAGCTTTACTGATGACGTTGCTGTATCGCTTTGACCCGGCAGGAACACCGAATCCCCAGGGCGATCGCGTGATGGCCAATGGTCAGTGTTTCTTTTACAAGCGGTCGGTTTTAGAGGCATTGGGGGGCTATGAATGCGCGAAACGCTCTTTTTGCGATGATGTCACCCTCGCTCGTTCTGTGGCGAATCAGGGTTATCGCGTGGGCTTTCTCGATGGTCAGAAAATTATTAAAGTGCGGATGTATGAAGGTTGGCGCGAAACCTGGATTGAATGGGGGCGATCGCTCGATCTCAAAGATGCTTGTTCCCCGGCGCAACTCAGTAACGATCTCTGGGTTTTACTCTCGGCCCAAGCCTTACCTTTACCGTTAACTGGGGTGGGATTGGGGCTAATGGCGTTGGGGTATTCTGCCTTGCCTTTGACCCTGTTAACGGGCATTAACGGCGCTTTGGTGGCGATTCGTTGGGCGTTGCTATTCGCGATCGCGCCTTCTTATGACTGGTCAAACGCGACCCCGGCATCGTGGCTGTTTTGGCTTTCTCCCCTGGCCGATCCTCTAGCGGTTTTACGCATTTTCCTCTCAGCCCAGACTCAGCCGAAATCCTGGCGAGGCCGGAGTTATTCAGTTAGCAGTTAACAGTCATCAGTTGTCAGGGTTTTAGGCAGGTTTTTTCAGTTATCGGCCTCTAAGGGGCAGTAGGTATTGGGCAGTGGGCAGTGGGGGGGGAGTTGAATTTTACCCCAAAAAGGGATCGGGAACTTTGGCCTAGATGGCAGACTCTAGAAAAGGCTCAACACTAGACTATACTAGGGTTCGGTTCCTTAAAAAGCGCGCATTAACGTTTCACGCGAGAGTCATCAGTAATCGCCTCATCAGTTTTTGGGCAGTGGGCAGTGGGCAATCGGTGTGTAGGGGCGGAGTTTCCCCGCCCAATAACCAACAACCAATAACCAACAACAAAAGACAAAGGACAAAAGACAAAGGACTAATTACTGCGATCGCCGTTTAGAATCGTTAGAAGGCGTGTAGAAGCTGGCGAATAATAGCAAAATAATGCCAATATTAATGCAAACATCCGCAATATTAAACACAGGGAAGTTAATTGCGCGGAAATCCAAGAAATCAATCACATAACCGTAAATAAAGCGGCAAACCCCGTTTCCGATTGCCCCGGCCAAAACAAACCCATAAGCCAATTGTTCGATTTCGCGCAGACGCGGGCCCCAAATGGCAAACCCCATCAATCCCAAACTCACCGCCAACGAAAGCCAGCGCAACCAACCTGCCCCACCTGCAAACAAGCTAAATGCTGCCCCAGTGTTGCGAACATAGGTAAAGTGAAAAATATTAGGAATTAAGGGGATCGTCTCGCCAACGTTGTCAAAGCGATAGATCGTCCAGTATTTCGTAACTTGGTCTAAAATCAAGCCGATAACGGCAGCAATCCAGAAATAACGGTTTTTGGTCATTAAAGACTAATAACGAAGGATAAAAGACAAATGACAAATGACTAATAAAATAGTATTTGTCGCAGCACAAAGCTAAGAACCGAAATGGCACAAACGATCGCGATTTGACCGGGTAACGGCACAATCGAATAGCGCACAATCCCCTGTAATAGTGCCATAAAACCTTCCCCCAAGGGACTAAATAACTGCAATCCGGCTAGGTAAGTCACGCCGATAAAATGAATCACTCCCAAGCCTCCTAAACAGCTAAAGGCGAGGGATTCGAGTTTGGCTTTGTGACGAAATGCCAGAAAACCGCACAACCACGCCCCCGGAATAAAACCAATAATGTAGCCAAAGGTGGGTTTGATCATATAGGCAATACCGCCGCCTTGGTCGAAAACGGGTTTCCAAGCCAATCCCAAAACCAAATAGGCGATTTGGGATAAAGCGGCGGCGTTTTTGCCCCCCAAGCAACCGACTAATAATACTGCCCCAATTTGGCAGGTTACGCCCAAAGACACGGGATAAACGCCACTTTGGGCCCAATCCCAAGGAAAGTTTGTCCAAAAGGCTTCGATCATGGTGCCGCCAATGGTTAAGAGTAAACCAATGACCGCCCATAAAAACTGAATCGGGGCAGAGATTTTAGGGGAGTTGTCGGATTGACGCGATTTAGAAGAACGAGGACGCGATCGCCGACGATTACGAGGTTGGGGACGGGGCTTGATATTCACCAGGAATAGGGGCTTCACCACCTTCAAGTCCTAAGTTGTTCAGCATAGCATGGTCGCGTTCGGGGGGTTGACCCATGGTTGTGAGGTAGTGACCGATCAACATGGCGTTGATGCCTGCTTTTAAACCGAGGCTTTGCAGTTCTCCCATAACGGCTTCGCGGCCTCCTGCATAGCGCAGGATTTGTTCGGGGAGAATGAGACGGAAAATCGCGATCGCTTTGAGGGCATCAAAGGGATCGAGACGCGGTAGATCGCCCAAGGGCGTTCCCTGGCGGGGGTTGAGTAGGTTAATTGGCACAGAATCGACTTCAAGCTCGCGCAGTGCTAAAGCTAAGTCTACCCGATCTTCCCAACTTTCACCCATCCCCATAATTCCGCCTGTACAGGCTTGAATACCTGCATTTTTGAGGTTTTTCACGGTTTCGACGCGATCGCGCCAGGTATGGGTGGTTACAATCTTGTCGAAAAAGTTTTCCGAGGCTTCGAGGTTGTGGTTGTAACGGGTGACTCCCGCTTCTCGTAAGGCTTCGGCTTGTTCGGGGGTGACTTCCCCTAGGGCGCAACAGGGTTTAATGTTGGTTTGGTCGATAATGGCGCGGACGGTGGCGATAATTTCGCTAAATTCCGAGGATTTGGGGCTGCTGTATTTGGGGCCGCGGCCTTGACTGACGAGGCAAAAACGCTTTGCCCCGGCATCGGCGGCGGCTTGGGCTTGGGCTAAGATTTCTTCTTGGGTTTTGAGGCCGTACACCGGGGAGTTTTCGCCGGGATGGTGGACGGATTGGGAACAAAAGCCGCAATTTTCCGAGCAACTGCCAGATTTTACGTTGATAATGCTGCATAAATCGACTTTGTTGCCACAACAGGCTTGCCGCACGCGATCGGCGGCTTCACAAAGTTTGAGGATGTTGTCTTGCCCTTCGATTTGGGTTAGGGCGATCGCGGTTTCTTTGGAGATGCGATCGCCGTTGACAATATCGGTTACTAATTGGTCTAAGGCGCTTTGTAGGGCTTCCCCCTCTAAGGGGAAAGATGCGCGAGTTGTCGTTGTATTCGGGATTGGTGTTTGAACCACGTTAATTCTCTCTCGATGCCACTAAAAGTAAGGCAATTTTATCTTGGTTGTTTGTTGTTTGTCATTTGTTGTTGGTCATTGGTTGTTGGTTGTTGGTTGTTGGTTGTTTGTTATTGGTTATTGGTTGTTGGTTGTTGGTTGTTTGTTATTGGTTATTGGTTGTTGGGCGGGGAAACTCTGCCTCTACAAGCCCACTGCCCACTGCCCACTGCCCACTGCCCACTGCCCACTGCCTACTGCCTACTGCCTACTGCCTACTGCCTAAGAAACACCTTCAAGACTTGACGCTAACTTATCGGCTATCCCCTCGATCCAGTTTTCGTCTTGTTTGGTGTAGCTGCGGGGGGCGTTTGCGCCGAGGATGATTGCGCCTTCGGGGCCGAGGGGTTGACAAATGATGCCTTGTGTGTTGGCGGGTAAATAATCAAATTCGATGCGCCCTGGATAGACTTTGAGATCGACGAGATAAACGGGTTTCTGCTTGTCTAATACTCGTTTGAGGATGGTTCCGGGTTGGATTTCGGGGTTTTTGCCTAAAACGCCCCGTCGCAGGATGGTGCGCCCTTGGTAATATACTGCCAGCGATCGCGTGACGGTATTGGTTAAAATTAAATGACTTGCCCAGGCTAATTCTGTTTTGATCGCCGGGGGTAAATCTTCGGAAATTTCAAAGCCCTGCTCGCCTTCTAGAATGACAGTATCAGGCGATCGCGGTTGGATTTGTTGCCAAATTAAACCGACTAAAATCAACAAGGCACTCAAAATCACACCCAACACATCCGAACGAGATTGAGATGCGCTCAAATCCGGCGTGACAAAGCGATTTAACATGAGTAGCGTACCGCCCAAGCCCCCCGCGACTAAGGGCAGTAAACGCAAAATACGATTGGGGTCAGATTTTGCCATAAATTCTCATTACTGCGACAAAAAAAGGCTAGGGTTGAAAGACAAAATTGCACTCGTCTCTGGCTTTCAACCAATACCCTTTTAAAACGCTATTCTTCTCCCGGTTCTAAAATGCGCTGAAACAAATAGCCTGTGCCTCGCGCTGTCAAAATCAGTTCGGGATTGCTCGGATCGTCTTCTAATTTAGCCCGGAGGCGGGAAATGTGAACATCCACCACACGGGTATCCACATGGCGTTCGGGAGTATAGCCCCACACCTCTTGTAAAATTTCCGAACGGGAAAAGGCTTCCCCCGAACGACTGACTAATAACTCCAGCAAGCTGAACTCCATCCCGGTCAGGCGGATGCGTTCGTCGCCTTTGTACACTTGGCGTTTATTCGTATCGATTTTGATCGAACCGACTTGAATTACGCCGGAACTGGGGATGCCGGGACTGCCATTTTTCTCAACGCGACGCAGCACTGAACGAATCCTGGCTTCTAACTCTTTGGGTGAAAAGGGCTTGACGACATAATCATCTGCACCCAGTTCTAGTCCGGTAATGCGATCGGCCACATCCCCCAAAGCCGTTAGCATAATGATGGGAATATCCGATTCTTTGCGGAGTTCTTGACAAACACCGTAACCGTCGAGTTTCGGCATCATCACATCTAACACCACTAAATCTGGATTAGCATCCCGGAAGGCTTCAATGGCTTCTTCGCCGTCGGCGGCGGTAACGACATCGTAGCCGATCATGGAAAGGCGGGTTTCCAAGATACGACGGATACTGGCCTCATCATCAACGACGAGGATTTTTTCTTTATGAGTCTCCAAGTTAACTCAACACTCCTTGTAACGTTACAAACGATTATCAATCCTTTGCATAAATTGTTAATAGCTTGTATTTCTACAATAACGGTTTATGGCGGTCTTCCCGACCAGAATCGGACTTTGATTCTTTAAACAAAAGAAAATTTTTGACTGGGATTTGTTAAATCTTATTAAACAAACCTTCAGATTGTAACGATTCTTTTTATTTTTATAAGATAAACCCAAAAATGCCAAAGTCTCGCACCGTTTACGTTTGTAGTGCCTGTGGTGCTGAATCGCCGCAATGGTTTGGTCGCTGTCCCAGTTGTTCGGAATATGGCACCATCGACGAGCAAACACAACTCCCCGAAGCCAGTAGTGTCATTAATCGGGGCGGTTGGCAGTCTAACACGCGATCGCGCCGTTCGTCTGCGACCGAACCCGCGCCGCGCTCATCTTTGCGCTTTTCCCAGATTTCTGAAGATGTCCAAACCCGCTTTACCTCCGGTTATGACGAGTTTGACCGGGTGTTGGGGGGTGGCGTTGTTCCGGGGTCTTTGGTGCTGATTGGGGGCGATCCGGGTATTGGTAAGTCTACGTTGTTGCTGCAAACGGCGAATCGTATGGCCCGAGGTCATCGGGTGCTGTATGTGAGTGCCGAAGAATCCGGCCAACAGGTGAAGCTGCGGGCTGCTCGTTTGGGGGTGGGGGAAGACCAAAAGGACTCAGAAGATGAAGCGGACGAGTCTCAAGGGCAATCGATCGACACGGATACGAATATCTATATTCTGCCTGAAACGGATTTAGAGGAAATTTTGCGGGAATTAGAAGCCCTCAAGCCGCAAATGGCAGTAATTGATAGTATTCAGACGCTTTATTTTGCTTCTTTGAGTTCTGCGCCGGGTTCTGTGGCTCAGGTACGCGAATGTACTTCGGCGTTGATGCAGGTGGGGAAACGGGAAAATATTACGTTGCTGATTGTGGGTCATGTGACCAAGGAAGGGGCGATCGCGGGGCCGCGTGTCCTAGAACACCTGGTGGATACGGTCTTGTATTTTGAGGGCGATCGCTATGCGTCCCACCGCTTGTTGCGATCGGTGAAAAATCGCTTTGGTTCAACCCACGAAATCGGCATTTTCGAGATGGTCGAACATGGGTTGCAAGAAGTGGCTAACCCGTCGGAGTTGTTTTTGGGGAGTCGCGATGAGTTTGTCCCCGGTACAGCAACGGTGGTGGCTTGTGAAGGAACAAGGCCGCTTGTGGTGGAGTTACAAGCCCTGGTTAGTCCGACGAGCTATTCTTCTCCTCGTCGGTCTACTACTGGAGTCGATTACAGCCGCTTACAGCAGATTTTGGCGGTGCTAGAAAAGCGGGTGGGCATTCCTTTGTCGAAGTTAGATGCTTATGTGGCTTCGGCTGGCGGTTTGGGGGTGGCTGAACCGGCGGCGGATTTGGGGGTGGCGATCGCGGTGGTGGCGAGTTTTCGCGATCGCATTGTAGACCATCGTACTGTTCTCATTGGTGAGGTGGGTTTGGGGGGGCAAGTGCGCTTGGTGTCGCAAATGGAACTCAGACTCAAGGAGGCGGCAAAACTCGGCTTTAAACGGGCAATTGTACCCAAGGGTCAGACTTTTGCGGATGATTTGGGGATTGAGATTGTCCCGGTGGGTAAGGTGATTGACGCGATCGTGGCGGCAATTCCCCCACAACCTCGTTTTGGCACTATGCCTTCACCCGATGAGGATGATGACGAGGATTTCGAGGAGTTGGCAGAATAAATGGGTTGAGCGGCGATCGCCCCTTATTTCATTTTTCTACCCGCGATCTAAAAATTTCAAAATGTTAAATGGGGGCTATACTTTTTGCTGAATTTCTGATATTATTTTTTCATAATGGAAATAGTGCCGATTTTAAAAATTTTGCCAATATTTCCATTATAAGAAAATAGTAAAACAAAAAAAGCCAAAAAGCAAGCCCCTTGACCCCCGAATTTTCGCAAAAACTCGAAAAAACGCAGCTAAAGAATATCTACACTGCCATCGTTGCGTAAATAAATACCGTTATTGCCCGAAATCGCGCCCCCCGGACGAATTTCAACGCGCATCACCCCCGGACTGGGTTGTAAAACATTGGCGGTTAATGTCTCGCCTTCATAATGCCAAAACAGCAGCGAAAAATTCGGAGTTAGGGTTGTTCCGCTTAAAATTGTAGGCGGTTCTCCGAAGAAAATGGTATCGGGATACATCATGCCAACGTGCTGAATATACACGGGAACCGGGGCTAAATTGACAACTTCAATGGTGACTCTAGAACCGGGGGCAAACTGAACGCGAGGCGGCCCGCAGCTACTACTGGCTACACAAGTCCCCGCGATCGCGTCCCCTGAAAATAATCCCAAAGACGCGATCGCCAATCCTATCACAACATTAAATCGCTTAAATATTTTCAACATAAATGAATCTTTTTAACAGTTTTGGACAGTAGGGTTTTTCAGTTATCAGCACCTAAGTGGAACGTTTTTCCGATGATTGACTGGTTTTCTGTTATTTGTTGTTTGTTCTTGTTTTGAGAGAGGGTGTTGTTCCCCAAAAAGATCGGGGGAGGAAATAACCAATAACCAATAACCAACAACCAACAACCAATAACCAATAACCAATAACCAACAACCAATAACCAACAACCAATAACAAAATTCCTCTAAGGCAGACTATCCGGTAAAGTTCTCGAAAACTTGCGATTTTTGAGTAGATAAGTGGTCATCATGCCCTTCCCTTTGACCTTAATGCTACCCCGTTCTTCGAGATGAAAGCGGTCTTTGAGTAGCTCATAAGTGGCTTCTGTGACCTGAATTTCGTCAGAAAGCCCCTGAGATTCCATGCGAGAGGCAATATTAACTGTATCGCCCCAAAGGTCGTAAATAAACTTTTTAATGCCAATCACCCCGGCCACAACTGAACCGCTATGAATGCCAATGCGGAGACTAAAAGATTCTCCGGTTTCCCGGTCAAATTGGCTGATAATATCTTGCATATCGAGAGCCATTTCCGCGATCGCCCCAGCATGATTAGGATTCGGGGTGGGTAAACCGCCCACCACCATATAAGCATCACCAATGGTTTTAATTTTCTCTAAACCGTGGCGATCGCACAGTTGATCGAACTCAGAAAAAATCACATTGAGAATTTCGACCAATTCAGTCGGGGAAATTCGCTCAGAGAGTTCTGTAAAGCGAACTAAATCGGCAAATAAAACACTCACGCGATCGAAGCTTTCAGCAATGGTCGTTTCTTCGACTTTGAGGCGCAAAGCAATGGGTTGGGGCAGAATATTCAATAACAACTTTTCCGAGCGTTCCTGCTCATATCTGAGTTCGCTGAGGCTTTTTCTCAAAGCCCGATCCGCATCTTGCAATTGAGCCACGTTTTCCTGTAAACCACAATACAGCCGATCCAGTTGCTGAGTCATGCGATTAAACGCTTCTGCTAAAATGCCCACCTCATCTTGGGTTAACACGGGGGCTTGATGGTGAAACTCCCCGGCGGCTACTTGCAAAGCTGTCTCGGTAATGGCTAAGATAGGTCGAGCAATTTGACGGGCGACGGGATACACCCCTACAGTCAAAATTCCCGCAGCGACGAATCCGACTAAGAAAATCCCCAACGCCATTTGACGAGCGGGTTCAAAGGCTTCATTTTGGTCAATTTCCACAATTACCGCAACATTAAGGCGATCGACCCAGCGATGATAGCCAATGGCGGGAATGCTGCGATAATCAGGATATAAGCCGCCCCCGACATGACCCTCAACCGCTTTATCGATACCTTGCGATCGCACATTTTCTTGAATGAGCAGTTCGTCCGAGCGCTCGGTGGCGTAGTAATTATAATTCGGATCGACGATATAAGCCTTACCGCTTTCTCCTAAGCCCGTACTTTCAGAAACAATTTGTAGAAGGGGTTTGAGATGAAAATGTGTGACTAAAACCGCTTCTACTTCTTCTTCAGGGTTTTGTAGGGGAGTGGAAATGGTAATGGTGGGTTCTTGAGTCGAAGGCAGGAGATATAAAGGTTGAATGGCCGTATCTTCTAGCCCTTGGCGGAAATACGGTGTATTTTGACGAAATTCCCCTTCGTTTCTTTGTTTCGTTGAGAGTAAAATCCGGCCATTTTGGGCATCAAGGAGCATCACCTCGCGGACTTCAGGACGGCTGATTAAAGCAGAATCTAGGTATTCTTGCGTCAAGTCATAAGCGATTTGAAAGGAGCGATCGCTTTGGGCTTGAGTGGTTAAAATCGCTACTTGTTCCCGTAAATCGGGGATTTGCGCGATCGCAGTGGTGGCTTCTTGTTGATTGTCGAGCAACAAATTAAGGGCATCTTCTTTCAATGTTGCCGTAACGCGCAGACGATCGAAAACCAAGCGCTTGATTACGACTCTTGCGCCCATGTAGGTTAATATGCCAACACTCGATACTGTGATCAGGGACAGTAGCGAGAAGTAACCGACTAACCTGACAACTAGACTGCGACTCCAAAATTTCATCGTTGCGGTAACGAACGGTCGGCACGCGATCGCCCAAAATATCCTTAAAACATTAGCAATTTGTCAAAGATTTGACAATTACTATTATATTCGTCTCGTTTTTTCACAATTCCGGTTCAACAGTTCAACAAATCTTCAAACTAACGGCATTGAGCAAGTTATGTTTGACGATTCACCTCAGCTTGCAGTGCCGGATCGACAGGTTGACCATCTTTGCGGCGTAACTCGATGTCGATTATCTTAACCAAATCTGAGCCGGGAGGTGCTGGCTTTTCGTGAAAAATAATATCGTATTCCTCCGGATTGTATTGGCGTTCCCGCAGCCAATCCTGTACCTTGGGGATACAAAAAAAGGATTGACCCTGAGCGAACATCCGGCTAATCTCCATGTGGAGAACTTGAGGATTTAGGCGACCCATAAGCGTTGTGCAAATATTAAGTTTAAGCATGAAAGGTCATCAATTGTTGGCAAGTTGAGCAAACAACCCATGACCCCAATCAACAATATCAAAAACTAAGACTCTGGATTTTCTGGAGTTTCCTGCTTGGCTTGATAGCGTTCTTCAGCATTGGCCATAACCACATCAAATTTTTCGACCAACTCTCCGGGGTACTCCTCTAGCAGCTTAGTAGACAGGGAAATGCGGTTTTTGTATTCATCCACATCCGTTACCACCACATTAATCGACTGACCGATCTGAAACAGTTGGGTCAAAGATTCGATTTGGGTTTTGCTGACTTGGCTAATGTGCAGTAAGCCCGTCACACCACCAATATCTACAAATACGCCATAGGGCTTAATACTGGCCACTTTGCCCGAAACCACGGTTTTAGCCACAATTTGCTGCATTGCAGTAGCACGCATGGCGTTTCGTTGGGAAAGAACCAGTTTCTTCGTTTCGGGATTCACTTCCAAACAAGAAACGGTGATTTGTTGACCGATTAACATCTCAAGATTATCTCGTTCGAGGAGATGCGATCGCGGCACAAACGCCCGTAATCCCATCACTTCACCCGTTATACCCCCTTGATTTTTCCCGGTGACTTCCATTTGTAGGGATTTGTCGCTTTCTTGGATTTCTTGTAATTCTTCCCAAGCTTGTTGCAGTTGGAGTTGACGCAAAGACAGAATCACTTGACCGTTATCATCTTGGCCGCGCAGAATATAAAACTCTCGTTCTTCATCTAGGGGCAAAATTTCGGGTAAATCTGCTTCTGTCACCCGTTCTAGTGCCATTTCTGTCAGGGGGACAAAGCCCGAAGACTTGCCACCAATATCAACATAAACACCGTCAGAACTGTATTCAAAAGCCTTACCCGGCACAAGTTTTCCGCGACTGAAGTCATAACTTTGCGAGTCTAACGCTTGAGCAAAGTCATCCATCGAGAAGGAAATATCACGGTCTTGAGAAGGGTTGGATTCAGAAGCAAAAGTCATAAGTTGTTGGATATTAAATCAAAAGTGGAGCGAGTCGCGACAGGACGAGTCATTGACCGTAGCCTGGCAATTTTAGCTGACTTATCTTCAGCGTAACGAGCAAATGATCGAAGCGCCCAGTCTGTAGAGATTATTTAATACTTTGATATTAGTCCTTTGTCCTTCGTCCTTTGTCCTTCGTCTTGAGTGATGAGGCTTCCAATGTGTACCTATTGTCAAATTGCTTGTAGGGGCTGGGTTTCCCCGTCCAAGTTTACGTTATTGGGCGCGATTTCAGCACCAAATTGTCCTAACCCTAAAGTTGAGATTGGACGAGGAGACCTGTTCCCCGATACAGGGGTTTTCTGCCCTCTTGACATCACGCTTTTCGCCTTAACTTGTCACAATTGACCAATGACAAAAGACTCTCGGTGAAACTTAAATTCGCTTTTTGAGGAACCGAACCCAAGTGTATTCTAGTGTTGAGCCTTTTTTAGAGTCTGCCATCTAGGCCAAAGTTTCTGACTCACTTTCTGGGGTAAAATTCAACTCCCCCCCACTGCCCACTGCCCACTGCCTACTGCCCCTTAGATGCTAATGACCAATGACTATGACTATAATGCCTCTTTGAACAAGAAAAGAACCTTTTGCCAAGCATCTTGGGCGGCTTCGGCGTTGTAGCTGCTGCGTTGGTCGCAGAAAAAGCCATGATCTGCGCCTTCATAACGGAAAATGCGATGGGGAATGTTGTATTTTCGCAATTCTGTTTCAATTTGGTTGACTTGTTCGACGGGGATGCTGGCATCTTCGAGGCCAAAGAAGCAGTAAATCGTGCCTGTAATGTCTTTGGTGCGGGTAAGGGTAGGGTCGCCCCCGCCTGGGGTCATGGTGGCGATTCCTGCCCCATAAAAGGACGCTGCGGCGGTAATATCGTCTAGGGTGGCGGCGAGGTAAGTGACATGGCCGCCAAAGCAAAAGCCGATACAGCCATAACCGCCATCTTGGGCTTCGGGTAAGCCTTTGAGGTAATCCACTGCCCCTTGTATGTCGCTGAGGAGTTCGTCGGCTTGGGTTTGGGCTTTGTATTTTTTGCCGATTTCGAGGTCTTCTGGGGTGTAGCCGACTTCAAAACCGGGGGCTTGGCGTTGGTAAATGGCAGGGGCGATCGCGACATAGCCTTCTTGGGCGATTCTACGGGTGACATCGCGAATATGCTCGTTGACCCCAAAAATCTCTTGCACCACCACCACAGCCGGATATTGGCCTTCCCCAGAGGGCAGGGCGAGGTAGGCATCAACGACTACATCTTGGCTACGAATTTTGACGTTTTCGGTTTTAATGTCCATTGTTTTGTCCTTTGTCCTTTGTCCTTGGTTGTTTGTCCTTTGTCCTTGGTTATTGGTTGTTGGTTGTTGGTTGTTGGTTGTTAGCAGAATCCCTCAATTGGTAATTGGTCATTGGTAACTGGTAATTTCTTCCCACTCTTCCCCCTCCTCCCACTCCTCCCACTTTCCCCCCTCTTGGGCGGGAAAATTCCCAACTCGACCCAATCGACCGTAAACTAGACTTAAATCTAGGGGTGCAGTTTAGCAAAAAATTCGCCCGATTTTTGAAGATTTCATCCTCCATCGCTTTTAAATTCAGATGGTTCAGTATCATATCCAGTCCGATAGCGACATACCTGCTTCTAAACAACTATTTGACCAAATCCAGTTTGCGATCGCGTCGCGTCAGTATCCTCCTGGCCATCGGCTTCCCAGTACCCGCCAACTGGCGATGATTACAGGCTTACACCGCAACACGATTAGTAAAGTTTATCGACAACTCGAAGAAACCGGGTTGGTCGAATCCCAAGCGGGGTCTGGCATTTATGTTAAAGCCCAAGGTCACGAAGGGGGAACCCAAAGGCGATCGCCGATTCTCGAAGAATATCCCGAAGCTTATAAAATCGTACAACGTAGCCTCGATGAATTGCTCGGTCAAGGTTGTTCTTTGTCCCAAGCCCGCGAGTTATTTCTCTCGGAAATTGATTGGCGGTTGCGCTGTAGTGCTAGGGTTTTAGTGACGGTTCCTGCCCGTGACATGGGCGCAGGGGAATTAATGGTGCGCGAAATTGAGCAAGCGCTTAATATTCCGGTGCAATTGGTTCCTTTAGAGGAATTATCCCAAATTCTCGAACAAACTCACTCAGGCACAGTGGTCACCAGTCGTTATTTTATCGGGGAAGCGGAAGAAATTGCAGCCCCGCGATCGGTACGGGTGATTCCTGTCGATATTTACGATTATTCTAAGGAATTAGGGCAGATTCAACAGTTATCTCAAGACCGTTGTTTGGGTATCGTCAGTTTGAGTGCGGGGATTCTCAGTATCGCAGAAATCCTGATTCACAGTTTGCGCGGTGACGATTTGTTGGTGATGACGGCGCAAGTTAACGATGCTTACAAGCTCAATGCGCTGGTGCGTAGCGCTCAAACCATTATCAGCGATAAAGCCAGTTACGATCGCGTCAAAGCAGCCATTTTAACCGCCAGAGACGATCTGATTCGTCATCCTCAGTTGATTTGCAGCGAAAATTATATCGGGGATAAGTCGATTAATCTCCTCAAACGGGAGTTGGGGTTGGGATAGCAGTTATCAGCAATTAAGGGGCAGTAGGCAGTAGGCAGTGGGCAATCGGCAATCGGTGTGTAGGGGCGGGGTTTCCCCGCCCAATAACCAATAACCAATAACCAATAACCAATAACCAATAACCAATAACCAATAACCAATAACCAATAACCAATAACCAGTCAATCATCGGAAAAACGCCATCCTTCGCTGCTGATAACTGATAACTGATGACTGATGACTGATGACTGACCTTGCCATTGGTAGCGTTTTATCCTTAAAATTGTCCATCCCACCCCTAGATATAGTGTGATGGGGGTGTTGATGATTGTTTGAGGATGATAACGAAAACGCTGTGAATTACCTAACTGAGTGGAATGCAAGCTGTGTAGATGCGGGTGTAACGCGCCTGAATGTGACGGCTTTAGAGGGCGATCGCGCCTACAATTATTTGTTCTACTCTGAGGAATTACCTCGACGCAATGATGGCCGCATTGGCACATCTTACCTGAAACGCTACCAGCATATCGAGCAAGGGGGCTGGTGGTGTTCGGGGGTGGATTTGCTGACGGGAAAAGAAGATATGTGGGGCTGTTTCAAGCCGACACAACCCCGTCTGAGTGAGGATCGTCGCAAAGCGATTAAGTACGAACATCCGCCGAAAATGACAACTGGGGTTTTTGCGTTGCGTGTCCCGGAGGATTTATGGCGCAAAATTGCCCAACGTTACAAAGTACAGCTTACCCCGGAAGATATTAAACGCGATCGCGCCGATTTGGGGTTTTGGCAATGGTTAGAAAAGCACCCGAACATCCCGTTATGTATCACAGAAGGGGCGAAAAAAGCCGGGACGCTACTGAGCGCCGGATATGCCGCGATCGCGCTTCCTGGGGTCAATGGGGGCTATCGTGTCCCGAAGGATGAGGGGGGACACCGTATTGGTAAAACTCGCCTTATTCCGCAATTACAGGTGTTAGCCCAAGCAAAACGCAGGATTTATATTGTTTTCGACCAAGACAGCAAGCCCAACACGATTAAGGCGGTTAATGCTGCAATTCGGCAGATGGGATACCTTTTGACGCAAAGGGGATGTCCCGTCAATGTGGTGACTTGGAATCCCCAATGGGGAAAGGGAATTGACGATCTGATTTCTGGACAAGGACGGGAAACTTTTGAGCGATTGTATCAGCAAGCGGTTCCTTTGGATACCTGGAAAGCGCAATCTTGGGCAAAGCTGACTTATACGCCGGATATTGAGTTAAATTGTCGCTATTTACCGCAATCAGAAGTTGATACCATTCCTAAAACGGCGCAGTTAATCGCGATTAAGTCACCGAAAGGGACAGGGAAAACCAAGTTTCTTGAAACAGTGGTCAAAGACGCGATCGCGCAGCAAAAATGGGTGCTAGTCATCGGCCACCGCGTACAATTGGTAGAGGAATTGTGTCAGCGTTTCGGCTTGAATTATATTACCGAGGTGCAAGCTTCCGAAACCGGGGCTACTCTGGGTTATGGCTTGTGCGTCGATTCTCTACACCCGAAGTCCCAAGCCAAGTTTAACGCCAAAGATTGGTCGGATGGGGTGGTTATTATCGATGAAGTGGAACAGGTGTTATGGCACGCCCTTAATTCTAATACCTGTCGCCATCATCGAGTCGCGATTCTTAAATCCCTCAAAACCTTGATGCAGAATGTGATTGGCGGTTGCGGTCGCGTTTATATCGCTGATGCAGATTTGAGCGATATTAGCATCGATTACCTTTTAACTTTAGCCGGAGTTCATCGCCAACCGTTTGTGATTCAAAATCATTGGCGACCGGAACCCAATGAAGCTTGGCAAGTGCTAACTTATAACGAGAGTACCCCCAAGCGTCTCGTTCAGGATTTAGAACAGCATATCCGCGACGGGGGGAAGCCGATGGTGTGTCTCTCCGCGCAAAAACTCACCAGTCAATGGGGGACGCGATCGCTTGAAGCCTATTTACAAAAGCAGTTTCAGACAGCCCGCATTCTTCGCATTGATTCGGAATCTGTCGCAGACCCCAATCATCCCGCGTATCGTTGCATTACCCGTCTTAATGATATTCTCGCGGATTATGATGTTGTTTTGGCGAGTCCGTCCATTGAAACGGGGGTCAGTATTGAGATTCGCCGTCATTTTACCTCAGTGTGGGCGATCGCTCAGGGAGTCCAAAGCGAAAACGCTGTCCGTCAATCTTTGGGACGGTTGCGGGATAATGTTCCTCGCTATCTTTGGGTGGCTTCTTATGGCTTTAACAAAGTCGGAAATGGTTCGACTTCGATTCCCGGTTTACTCAATTCCGGTCACAAGTTGACGCAACTTAATATCCGATTATTGCAACAATCGGATTTTGATGCACTCGACGATTTCGATACGGGGTTTCAAGCGGAATCGTTGCTGTGTTGGGGACGCTTTGCGGTGCGATCCAATGCTTCGATGATTCAATATCGATCTGCGGTTTTGGCGGCTTTAGCCGCAGAAGGCCATCAAATTATGCCGATTCCGCCCCTTAAGTCTCCTAAACGCCAAGGGAAGGGAACTCAGAAGGAATCTCTCACCGAAGCGATTGATGCGGTGCGATCGCAAAATTACCAAGCCGAATGCGAAGATATTGCGAATGCTTCTTTGATGAGCGATCGCGAGTACCAATCCTTACGCAAAAGCCTGGTTAAAACGGCTCAAGAAAGGCGACAAGCGCGGAAATACGAACTCTACCATCGCTATGATATCCCCGTCACCCCGGAATTAGTCCGCAAAGATGACCAGGGGTGGTATCGTCAACTGCGACTGCACTATTTCCTGACTCTCGGTCGTGACTATCTTAGCAATCGGGATGCCGCGATCGCCAAAAACCTCCTAGAACTGGGTCAAGGCAGTATTTTCCCCCCAGACTTCAACCGTTCCCAACTGGGTGCAATCGTCGGAACCCTAGAACTCATGAGGATTCGGGACTTTCTCGCTGACGAAAACCGCGAACTCCGCAACACCGATGCTGACTTGATCCAACTCGCCCAATTTGCCCTTCATAACCGTTCGGCCATTAAAACGACCACTGGCATCGGTTTGGCGAAAAACTACAGTCCTGTGACCGTTGTGCGGCGTTTCCTGGAACTTCTGGGCTACAGTCTCAAGTATTGCCGCATCGAAAGTCAAGGCAAAAAACGAGTCCGCGTCTATCAAGTCCAACAGCCTAATGACGGACGGTTACAGGTGTTTCAGCGTTGGTTAACTCGCGATCGCCCTGATGATTTTTCTGAGTCTGAGGGGGAGTCTAAGGCTAAAATCACCAGCAAGAACGCAAAATCCAACCGCAGTCAGTATTTACAGCTAAATTTACTCGATTCTGAGTAAATTTGTTGTTTGTCCTTTGTCACTGGTCATTTGTACCAAGAACAAAGGGCAATACTCTCTTTTTTTTAAAGTTATAATTAAGAAGAATCACAACATAACAAAATTGATAGTAAAAGAAATTACGCGATCGCGAATTCGGTATATTTTCTGACATGGGGTGGATGAAAAGCTAAAACAATTTCCTCTCGTCCTATTCCTTTCTGCAACAAATCTGTTGCTACTCCCTCCTCTGTCCAATCCTCCTCAATCCAAATTTTTTCATCTTTCAATTGGATATGAATCATTACATTCTTAATCCGTTCATCTTTATTCCAACCCATCAAGAGTAAAAGATATTGATCGTGAACCTCATCCAAAGCTAAAACACTTTCAATGGCAGAATTGGCTTTTTTATTAATTTGATGATATTCGGTTATAACTTCTTTAATAGTTTGACGATAATGTTTTAATCTATCCACTGTACAATGACCTCCGATTCTGCATCAATAATCAATAATTTAACTTGATTTCGATTAACAATCATTTGGGCTAATGGACGTTGGAAATAACTGCGGTAAATGCCTTGTGTAATCCCTAAATACAGGTCAAAATCCAATACTGTTTCTTGTAAAATATTTCTATAAATAACATACTGACCTACAGCCTTTTCCAAATCATTAATAAACGAACGTCCTAAGAAGCTTTTGACTTCCACAAGAATTTTTTGACCCTGTTTTTCAGCAGCGATTGTTTTTTCTGCGGCAATATCTACAAATACGCGATCGCCTCCATATTCTAAAGTATAATCTTCTGTTAAAATCTCCCAGCCATCTTTAACCAATGCAAATCTCACGGCATTATGGTAAATATCTTTAGCAGGCATTTATATTTTCAACTGACAGAATACTTCAATTTTAAAGCTGATGGGACGCTCTCGCTATCAAGTTATTAATCAACATCCTCACTTTATCACCTCTACTATAGTAAATTGGATACCACTGTTCGGCGATCGCGCGATCGCACAAATTATCCTCAACTCCCTGAAATTTCTCCAAGACAAGCAAAGAATCCAACTCTACGGCTATGTCATCATGGAAAACCACTTACACCTGATTGCATCAGCCGAGAAACTATCCAGAGAAATAAGCTGTTTCAAATCCTTCACCGCCCGCTCCATTATTGATTACTTAAAAGCCCATCAAAAAACCTATTTACTCGCTCAACTCAAAGCCGCAAAACAAATTTATAAAACAGACCAACAGTATCAAGTTTGGCAAGAAGGCTTCCATCCGCAATTCATTTCTTCAACCGAAATGTTGTTACAAAAACTAGAGTATATTCACAACAATCCAGTCAAACGCGGCTATATTGACGAACCCGCTCACTGGCGTTATTCCAGTTATCGTAATTATTACGGCGGCGAAACCCTACTCAACATCGAAATCATCACCTAACCCCCCGCATCCTCGTTCCCAGGTTGTACCTGGGGACGCAACCTGGAGGCTCTGCCTCCTAAATGAAGGCAGAGCCATCCCTTGACGTTGCGCGACTAGAGCCACACAACCAGATTAAGCATTACTCACCCCTCGTCCCCCCTCGTTCCCAGGTTATACCTGGGGACGCAAATTGGAGGCTCTGCCTCCCAGATAAGTAATGAAAGCAGAGCCTCCAGGTTGCGTTGCGCGGCTAGAGCCACGCAACGAGGTAATGGTAGTGGTTTTTATTTTTCTTTCTCCAGATGAAACTATTGATATAACTAGCTTTAAGCCTTTCTACTCAGTCCTTTCAAAATATTTTTTCCGAAAAAGGTGAATTTCACGAAAACTGGGGCATTCTAGATATAGACAAGCTTTTGTGAGCAAAGAGCCAATTATGACTTTAGAACAAACGTATCATGTATTTTTATCACAAGATGTGGCCAAACACGGTGGCCTTCAAAGCATTACTTTAAAATCTGGTAACACCATCAAAGTCAGAATCCCATCGAACTGTTTTAACGGTAGTGACTTAAGTATTAAGAAAAATAATATAGAGATTAAATTAGTAACTCACTCACTCTTTGATACTGAATTAGAATTCGATCGAGTTATTAATGAAGTATTACATCGTACTGAGATAAAAAATCAGAGCCAAGAACGGTGTATGAAAGTATACAACCTGTTAAAGCAGGAAAAATACTCGGAAGATATAGCTGCTCTAAATTTACTAGATTTTGTTATTGTATCTGCAAAGGTATCTCCAGTAGTTGCTGAAACCTATAGTATAGCCAGCAAAAATTCACGATTGCTTTGGCTCGAAAATTCGGTAAAAGAAAAATTGCATGACTCTTTACTATCTCAAAAAGAGCAAAAGGAATTAATAGGTATTTATCAGCAAGTGAAAGCTGGTGATTGGATTGAAGACTTAAACGGATTAGCAAAATCAGACTCCTTGGTACAAAGTGTTTCAATTCCTGAAGAAATAAAACAGTTTTATTTTCAGGGAAGTGCGGCTTGTAAGGTAGCAACAACAAATTGGTATATCATTAACTTAATTGAAACTTTTATTCCTCCGAATGAGAATGATGTATTTATTTCAAATTATGAAAAATTGCGAGATGGAAAAGGCAAACTCAATCAATTAATTGTTAATCAATTAGATCGACTAATTTTATCTTCTGATATCCCTGAGCAGTGCAAAGTTATGTATAAACTAATGCGTGATGGGGTTGTCAGTGCAAGTCAATCTAATCAATCCAAAGAAGAAACGCTCAACCAGGTGTATGAAACCTACAAAGTTGTGAAGAAAGCTTCTAAACGCGCTGCGGGAATAGTTCCTAATACAACACATATTGCCAGTGCAATAGGAGCTAAAGCCGGAACAGGTGTAGCTATTAGCGGTCTTTCTGGAGCCGCAGCCACGAACTCAACCTTAGCGCTTCTTGGTGGTGGTTCTGTTGCTGCGGGAGGTTTGGGAATGCTCGGTGGATTAGCCGTAGCTACCGGAGGAGCAGCATTATTTGGAGCCGCAGCACTGGTATCAGTCGCTTCTTTTACTCAGATGGACGCTGAAGACAAAAAGAATTTAGGTATTGCTGCGGGTGTGGGTGTTGCGACCAGTGCGGCTACAATTTGGACAGCATGGACAGCAGTGAGCGTGTTTGGTGTAGCAAGTACGGGTACTGCAATTGGTACTCTCTCTGGTGCAGCAGCTTACAGCGCAACAATGGCAGCTTTAGGGGGTGTTAGTGTTATGACAGGTGGTGCAGCAGTTGTTGCAGCAGGGGTAGGTTTAGCGGTTTGGAAATATACGAAAGGCAATAAAAACAACCCGAAAAAAATTCTTAAACAGCTAGAAGCTCGCTTGTACGAATAATCTCCGTATGTTTCCTCGTTCCCAGGTTGTACCTGGGGACGCAACCTGGAGGCTCTGCCTCCTCAACAGGCAAAATTTCTAGAATAGTGAACTGTAGACATCAATGCCTTAATTACTATGGACTTTAATGAAATCAATAAAATCAAGGAGCAATTTACAGCAGACCTCTGGCCAAAGTTTATACATCGACTGGAGATTTCTGGCTTAAGAGGTTGGACTGGACAAACTATTCAGTTTAAGTTTCCAGTTGTAGCAATTGTTGGAGAAAACGGTACTGGAAAAACAACTGCTCTAAAAGCACTAGCAAGTTGTTATGAAGGAAAAACAAAAAACGAAACTTATTTTCCTTCATCCTTTTTTCAAGATACCCAATGGGATACAGTTTCAAATGTTGAAATACGTTATACAGTGCAGCAAGGAGAGCAAACTACACAATACAGAATTAGCAAAAAAACAGCTCGCTGGAATTTTGGAGAAAATAGAAAGGGTGAGTATAATACCCACCCTAGCAGTAATTCACTTATCATCCCGGACGGGGAGGGGAGTCGCCAGAATCTCCATCAATAACTCCAAGCGAGAAGGACGAGAGAGCAACGGTAACAAGTTAGGCAGCGAGTAGTAATCGCCGTTAAAGGTGAACGTATCCACCTGTACCTGTTGTTGGCTCAAAGCTCGTTCGAGGTGGTCGTAGGCGTAACCCACTTTGACGATGACGATGTTGGGCTGTACGTTCAACTCCTGGCAATAAGCGTTAAAAGCGGCGTTGAAGTAAGGCGCGGTGTTTTCGCCTTCGTCGGTGATAAGCAGGATTTGTTCGACCACTTGCTGGCGGAGGCGCATGGCTTCCACTGGACAGCCGATACTGGTTGCACCGTTGGCGGTTAGGTGCTGAAAGGCTTTGTCCCAATCGCTGAGGTTGGTTCCGGCGGCTTCTACCGGGTAGGGGATGGTGTCGAAGGCGTACACAAAAAGGTCGGCTTCGGCAATCCCGGAGATGGTGGCGGCCATGCGTTTGCCGATTTCGAGGGCGCTGTGCATGGAGCTAGATTTGTCTACAAGTAACGCGGTAGGCTTTTTAATCGCCCCTCGTTGCTTGATTTGAGCATCCATCGCCTGTTCGAGTTTGGCGGTGGTGTCTGCGTCCAAGTTAGCGGCTTCGGCAGCCACGCGACCTTTGAGGGCGGATACCCGTTTGTCGGTTTGCGCGGCGACGAGTTTTTCGTCGATGAGGGCTTTGACTTCGGGGTGTTCCATTACGCCACGGGCTTTCAGGGATTTGAGGTTGTTGATAACCTCTTGGGGAGTCATGGCGTTGATGAGGGCGACCAGGACAGTCGGCGTGATTTGCTTGACGGCTCCGATCGCGATCGCGTAGGGTAAACGGTATTCGACGATTTTTTGGGCTTGTTCGGCAGGAGTTTCCGCGTTAGCCACCTGTTTGAGGGCATAAGCCAAACTATCCAGGGGCGGATTATTCTTGAACAGAATCGCATCAGCGCGAGGATTTGGCTTAATGTGCAGCGTCGCATACAAGTGTTTCATCGCCTTGCGACTGCGTAAAGCGGCGCGGTCAAAGAAGTTCGGGTTCTTTTCGCGGGTTTGCAGATATCGACGCACTGCTGTTCGCGCCGAGCGAGGCATTTTGTTTTTCTGCTGCTTCATAAAGTCTACAATCCGCGCCACCTCATAAGGCGGAAAGTCTTGCAGGAACATAAAGCCAGCGTCGCGATGTTCGGTCAGTTTGCTGACGAGCAAGTTACCGACAAACACTTCTTTGTGGTCGCGCACATCGCCGTTTTGCTGATACCAAGCAGCCAAGCGTCCGTAGAATAAGGGGTCGCTGCTCAGGATTTCGTTGTGAATCTCTGCAACCGTTTCGAGTTGGCGGTGGGGGGTGGTGAGCAAGCTGTTGAGCATATCTAAACGCAAGTCGCGCTCGGTGTTGCTCATGGCGGTCATCGTAACCATTGTTTTAACCTCCGTTAAGTGTTGTAGAGTGAGGGAGGCAATTGTCGCCGCGATGTTGGCTACTCAAAGATTGAGGCCGCGCAAGTTTAGGGGGCGTTGGGAAACACGTTACAGGTGTATGTATGCCCTCTGGGTGGGGGCGCGGCGACAGTTGCTAATTTATTTTTCTGAGATTGCCAAGGGATGAGCCGCACAAGTCGGCGGGACTGTATGCCTGCTATGGGTCTCAGGCTTGCAACGCTTTCTTCGTAAGCGTACCGTAGTTTTGGTCGAAGGTATGTAAGTCCCGTGCATGGGGGTGCGGCAATATTTTTGTATCCTAGAACCCCGGTTTCTGATATTAAAAGATTACGTTATCGGATAAGGAAATAAGAAACCGGGGTTGGTGAATCTTTACGGGTGTAAAGTAACTGTTGCGCCTAAACGTTCCAGTTGCTGTTTGAAGGCGAAAGCGCGTCGGTATTCGACATCTTTTTTAATCAAAACGGGTGCAGATTCGACCAGTTTACGGGCATGATTTAACCCTTCTCCGGCGAAGTTCCAAACGATTTTGATAATAGCGCTTTTCTTACTTTTGGGAACGGCTTCTAAAATAACATCGTAAAGATTGGGGGTTTCAATCAAGTGATTTTTGATTTGTTGATGCACCGGGGAGGCGCTCACACCGAAAGTATCTTCGATTTGATGAATTAATTCGGTGGCTTCCCACAGCGTTAAGGTTTTCATTTGTTCGATAATCGACAATACTTTTGCGCTCATGGTTTCACCTCCCCGTTATTCAGGCGCTTTTCAGTTGTCGGGAATTTTAATACTGTATCTGGGTAGGGTTGAAAAGGTTAGCATTTCTGTTGTTTTTTGAGAGATTTAATTTCTTTTTTGGTGGCGTGTCTTTTGTGGTACGCGGAAATGGGTTTGCCGTAGAGTTTACGGGCTTCCCAAGGGTCAAGAATACGGTTGGCAAGAAGGTCTCGCTCTGTATTTTTGGGGGAGTATTTCACATCTCGAAAAGAAACGAAATACCAAATATTATCAATCCGGCGATATTGTTGATAGCGATTAACAATTACTACGTCATCTTGGGGTTGAGTTTCGGATTTTTGCTTGCGGGGTGCTATACAAAATATTCCAGTTTCGGGATGAACGTAAAATTTGGGATGAGTTTGACCAGAGGTTAAGGGATAGTTGGGTTTATGTTTGGCATAAATTTGATTATTTCTGATTTCGACATGACGCTCGACGGTTTGCCAAAGATGCTCTAGAACGTGCTGTCCAATGGTAGATTTAGTATCTAGTTGTTGGCAGAGTTGGCTGTAAACATCGTCCCAGGGTTGCCCGACTTTGGAACGCAACCAGCGATATAAAGGCGCAAGATTATCGGATAAGTGGCGAGTTTTTCGAGGTTTGAATAAGTAGGGTTGTAAAAAGCCATCTTCTTGTGCTTCTTGGGTGATTTTATCAAGTCGTTTACGATAGCCTTGCACTTTTTTGGCTTTATCACGAGAGCCATAGCGAGGGCGTTCGATAATGATTTTGTCTAATCGATGTTCGCTCACAAATGTATTGGGAAAACTAAAATTTAAAAGAGGGATTCGCGCAAGTTTGGAAAGCTGTTGTGTCACACACAGGAGTTGAACCCGTATTCGCTTGATTATGAGTCAAGTGCCTTTACCATTAGGCTAGTATGTAGGCTTTCACAGTTGGGGCGCGAAATAGAATATTTTGTCAAATTTAAACTAAACTTCTCATCATATTTTACGGTCTTAGAGTTGAAATAAAGCCTTGTTTTCGTATTTCTAGGTAAAATCTGGAAATGAAATAAACCGCACAAGTAAGTAAAGCTAAAAAATCACAATCCCATTGCTTTAACCCCTTAGCTATAGCTGCATAAAAGGCGCAGCTAGTAGGACTCGAACCTACGATGATGGGTAAACTTAATGTGTGTAAGCTTTGCGGGTTGGGGCGCGGTAATTTTGTTATTGTGAGTTGAGACAGGTCATGGTTTTGAAATAAAGATTCGCGTAAGTCGAGAAAGCTGTAGTTTGTGGTACACATTACAGGATTTGAACCTGTAACCTTTTGATGCTAAATCAAACGAGCTACCAAGTTGCTCTAAATGCGTGTAAGCTTTGTCAGTTGGGACGCGAATTGTAGCTTTGTAGGAGGAAGATTGGGTTTAGTTTTTGGGATTGGAATGAAAGCAGAGCCTTCTTTTTTGTAACGGGACTTGAGCCAAGTTACGAGGTTAAAGAGTTAGGGTTCAGAACCCCGGTTTCTGAGTAAAAACTATAACTTAAGTAAATAAACCCAAAAGAAACCGGGGTTCTAGACTAAATAGAAAAATAAGAGCCGCACAAGTTGAAAAAGCCATTTCATAAAATGCTCTATCCGTTTGAGCTACATCGTCTAAAAAAAGTGACGATGGCGGGACTCGAACCCACAACCTTCCGTTTCGTAGACGGTAGTATGTAAGCTTTTAATGTTGGGGTGCGGCAAAGTTTTTCTTAACCGTAAACGGCTTCAGGACGAATAATTAAATCGCCACTGGGTCGCCGATCGATGACATAATTTTGGAGACGATTGGTGGAAATATCTAAATAATGAGATAGCTGGTTTTTGATTTGGCGATCGCTCATATTGGTTGTAACTTCAACTTGCTGTTCGGTTACGTCGTAGGAGCGTCCTTCAAAACGAATATGAACCATGTTTCACCTCTACTTTGTAATGAGGTTTGAGCCAAAGTTGGCGTTTATTGAACTGATTTAATTTTTGTTTCTGTAAACATACTACAAACATATTACACGAGTGTCAAGAGGATCGGCAATATTTTTTGAAATCAGTTTGGGAAGCCCTGAAAAGCTGACTCCGAGGGATGTAGTATCGGAAAGAAACAGGGGCGATCGCGTACAATGTCGAGAATATAGTTGTCTTCTGCCAAAAACCCGGACGCAAAGCGCCTATTTTATGACTTCTTCTTTTGACAGACCCATTGCGATTGACTTGTTTGCGGGTGCGGGGGGATTCTCCCTCGGAATGGAACAAGCGGGGTTTGATGTGGTGTTAGCCGTCGAAAGCGACCCGGTACACGCAGCGATACACCGTTATAATTTCCCGAAGACTCCGGTAATTTGTGGGGATGTAGCACAGTTGTCCAGCCAGGAGATACAAAAATTTTTACCGTCTTCTCTGGATTTGATTATTGGGGGGCCACCTTGTCAGGGCTTTTCGGTGATGGGGAAACACGACCTCAAGGACAATCGCAATGAGTTGATTTTTGCGTTTTGTCGCTGGGTGAGGGAGTTACAACCCCGCTATTTCCTGATGGAAAATGTACCGGGACTGAAGCAAGGTCAAAATAAGACGCTGCTGCGACGGTTGAAGCGAGAATTTAAGGCCGCAGGTTATCGTATTACAGAACCGGTACAAGTGCTGAATGCAGCCGATTTTGGTGTACCGCAGAATCGCAAGCGGTTGTTTATTTTAGGAAGCCGCAATGGGGAAAATTTGGCGCTGTATCCGCAGCCTAATACTACACGGATTACGGTACGAGACGCGATCGCGGACTTGCCCAATATTGACGATTTCCCAGACTTAGCGACCGGAGACGAGGTGTACCTCAAACCCGATAGAATCGAGCGTCTAGAAGCCAATGCGAGTCTTTATGTGCGACAATTGCGGGGCTTGGTCGGTGCAGATTTAGCTTATCCGCGAGTCTGGAATCCGCATTTACTGACCAGTTCTTGGCAAACTCAACACAGCGATAGGATTATTCAACGGTTTAGCCAGCTTAAACCCA
The DNA here is from genome assembly GCA_000380225.1 of filamentous cyanobacterium ESFC-1. Taxonomy (GTDB): domain Bacteria; phylum Cyanobacteriota; class Cyanobacteriia; order Cyanobacteriales; family Spirulinaceae; genus Jaaginema. The sequence goes on along the minus strand of KB904821.1, from coordinate 3,355,905 downwards.
ACCAACTCGATTCTACCAGTCGTTTGCGGCGTTTAAACTGGGACGGACAATGCCACACTTTACGAGCAGGAACGAATCGCGATCGCGGCAGTCACACTTCCCCGCGTCCGGTTCATCCTTCCTATCCTCGCACAATTTCGGTTAGAGAAGCGGCCCGGTTGCACTCTTTTCCCGATTGGTTTCGCTGTCACGCAACAAAATGGCACGGTTTTCGACAGGTGGGAAATGCGGTTCCCCCCCGTTTAGCGCAAGCATTGGGTCAACAAATTATTGCTGCGATGGGTGCAAATCCGACTAAACCGGATATTACTTTAACATTGGGCGATCGCGCTTGGTTGAATTTGACTTATCAACGGGCTTTGAAATTGTCGAAAAAGTGGTTATGATCTCAAATCTGTTTAATTAGTGAAGCTTTAAAACCCCGGTTTCTGGGGTTAAATTTTAACTTGACTGTGTAAGCAGGTAAGAAACCGGGGTTCTCAAACAGCGATCGAGGTAGAGCCTCATTTTTACGTCCCTTAGTTATATAGTATTTTCATTTGAGACGTAAACTCAGATTGCGTTTTTTCTTAATAGTATAGCAACCGCCACATTGGTCAGGACGACATATCCATCCTTAGAAAATAAGTCCCTCTCCCGTGGGAGAGGGGTTGGGGTGAGGGCAAACCTCAAATAAAACGTTCTCACTGTTTTGCTTGCTGCTATATCTCTGTTATAGAATCGAGGCGGAGCCTCGTTTGGTGCGTCCCTTGGTGGAACCAAGGAACGAGATTGGGATGTTTACATCCGATTTGTAAATACTATATCAAGGAACGAGAGAGAGTCATTTAAATCAAAATATCTAACTAATCGGCAAAAGCAGTTAAATCTTCGTGAGTGATTTTGTTTTGTAACTTTAAGTTCGTAATTTGGGCTTCGAGTTGTTGAATTTCTTGGTAATATTTTTGCATGAGTTGAGATTCTGTTTGCGGGTTTAAACTGCGCCATTTTTGAACGTAGCTGCGTTTTAAGCGTTCGCAGTTGACTTGTTCTAAACGGGCGATCGCGCAATGGATTACCAGTAAAGGACGGTTAATATCTTCGCTACTTTTTTCATTGAGAAAGAGGAGAGAATAAACGGGATTGACTTGTTCGGAATATTGGATATTGAGGTTTTGTAGGGTTAAAATTAAATCTTGTTGTCCGGCAGTTTGGGCTTCTATTATTTTTTGCCAAACAAAGCGATAATTATGATTACTAAAAAAGAGGTCTTTTTCATCTAGGAGTTCAAAAATAGTTTCCCGATATTGGGGATAATGTAAATAAATTGAAAGTAGAGTTTGTTCGGCACTTTCTACGGTATAGTTTTCTGGACTCACTGGAACAATGAGTTCAGTTTTATTTTGTTTCTTTTTGGATTTGCTTTGGGGTTTTTTGAGTTCTCGTTGTAGGGTTTCGAGATACATGGGCATAATGTGTGAATCGCCCTGACTCAGAACTTCGGCACAATGACTGATATAATGCGATCGCTTCTTGCCATCTTCAATTTTATTCAGCAAGTTCACTATATTTTGAGCCACTGCTTCAAATTCGTCGGCTTGTTTGAGGTCTTTTTCTTTGATAAACTGCTTAATTTGCCAATCGATCCAAAGGGGGGCTTCAGCTATTTCTTGTTGATAAATACTAACTGCTTCGGGACTGGATTTAAGGAACTCATCTGCATCTTTTCCCCCCGGAAGATTGAGAACTCGCAACTGTACATAACCGGAATAAATTAGGGGTTCAATTTCGTTGATGGTGCGTTGGGTGGCTTGGGTTCCGGCGTTGTCTGCGTCAAAGTTAAAGATGACTTGTTTTGAGGGAGTATAGCGCAGTAAAGCCTTGAGATGATCGGGGGTGAAAGCGGTTCCTAAAGAGGCTACAGCGTTGGTTATACCGCGACTGTGAAGGGCGATCGCGTCGAAGTATCCTTCTACTACTAAAGCACAGTCTTCTTTACTAATTGTCGATTTAGCGCGATCGAGAGCAAAAAGGGTTTTACCTTTATCAAATAAAGGGGTTTCAGGAGAGTTTAAATATTTCGGTTCGCTACCATTTAAAGAACGAGTCCCAAAGCCGATTACTGACCCTTGATTGTCGCAGATGGGAATGGTGACGCGATCGCGAAAATAATCATAATAACCATCCCCAGTTTTGCGCTTGCGAATTAATCCTGCTTGTTCGACTAAACTGGCAGCATAACGCTTTGTTTCGATGAGATAGCGGTATAATGTATCCCAACCCGCAGGAGCATATCCTAAGCCGAATTGCTGAATCGTTTCTAGGGTTAATTCTCGTTCCGTGGTGAGATAATTTAAAGCAATTTCCCCTTGAGTTTGCCGCAAAGCGTGTTGATAAAAACTGGCCGCGATCGCGAGAATTTCGTATAATTGTTCCCGTAAAGAAAGCTGTCGCTGTAATTCTTGATGTTGTGCGGGTTCGAGGGTACGCACCGGGATTTGATAGCGATGGGCTAAATTTAAGACGACATCGCTAAAATTGGTTTTATTAATCTCCATTAAAAAGGAGATAGCATTTCCCCCCGCATGACAGCCAAAGCAATAATACAGTTGTTTACTGGGGCTTACGCTGAAACTGGGGGTTTTTTCGTCGTGAAAGGGACACAAGCCTAATAAGTCTTTTCCTCGCTTGCGTAGAATGACATAATCCGAGATTACGTCTACAATATCGACACGCTGTTTCACGTCTTCGAGGGTGTCGGGATGTAAGCGAGGAATGTCCATGTATTGCAGCCCGTTCGGGGGATATCTTAATTCCAAATTCTACAACAATTCCAACCCCGATGCAGCGAGAATTTGTGCGACGGTTAGCTTTAATTCTGGGAAAGTTGGGGAAGAAATGACTTCAAATACTGAAATTAATAAGAACCCCTGGTTAAAAAACCGGGGTTATAAAACAAAGGTTATTTATCCAGATTTGGTATCAAGACTCGATGGTAACAGTCTTGGGGTGAAGATTCTGCGTTACTTTGAGGGCTTGAGAACGAATCGGAATCTCGATGCGGAAGATAGTACCTTGACCGAGTTTAGAAAGGCAAGTAAGCTTTCCTTGGTGCTTTTCTGTAACAATTTGATGGCAGATTGATAAGCCTAATCCCGTTCCTTTTCCGACGTTTTTTGTAGTGAAAAAGGCATCAAATATTTTGTCTCGTACGGGTTCAGGAATACCGGGGCCATTGTCGGCAATTTCGATACTAATCCCATCGGAATCGAGGCGACTTGTAGTAATGGTAATGATGTTAGGATTGGCTTGAATCTCGGTATAACTGCGATCGCGATTATGGTCTTCAAAAGCATCAATGGCATTGGCCAACAAGTTCATAAAAACTTGATTGAGTTGTCCTGCGTAACATTCTACTAAAGGCAATTCGCTGTAGTTACGAATTACAGAAATTGTTGGATGTTCGGCGTTAGCTTTAAGGCGATTTCCGAGGATCATCAAGGTACTTTCAATCCCATCGTGAATATTAATCGATTTGACCTCCGATTCATCCACTCTCGAAAAGACTCGTAGGGAGAGAACAATTTGACGGATGCGTTCAGTTCCTAAGTTCATTGAAGCCAGCAGTTTCGGTAAATCTTCCTCAATGAAATCCAGTTCAATGTCTTCGATAAAATCGCTAAGTTCGGTAGAGGGATAGGGAAATTCTCGACGATAAGCCGCGATTGTACTTAGCAATTCGTTAACGTAGTTAGTCGCGTGTTCGACATTACCGTGAATAAAGTTAACCGGGTTGTTGATTTCGTGAGCAACACCCGCAACTAATTGACCCAAACTAGAGAGTTTTTCACTTTGAACCAGTTGCATTTGGGCTTTTTTCAGGGTAGCTACGGTGTCTTGCAGTTCCGCAGTACGCTGTTGGACGCGGTTTTCTAGTTCGTGGGTAAGACCTTGTAACGCTGCTTCAGCCCGTTGACGTTCGTGAATTTCGGCTTGTAGTTGTTGGTTTTGCTTGTCGAGTTCTTCTTCTGCGAGTTCGCGGCTTTCTTCGCTGAGAACCCACCACCAAGACCCCAAACCGCAAAGCAGAAACAGAGGGGTGTAGAGTTTGCCAAAAATGCTTAATAGGGCTTCGTGGGGCAGGGCTGCGAGTTGGGGCGATCGCGCCATGCTTTGATGATACACAATGGCAAAAATAACGGCAATGCTCCCCGCAAGTGAGACAAAAATTCCGGCAAAGCGCAAAATACGAATCCCCAATTGCAGGGAAAGTTTATCACGAAAAATTCGCGCCGATAAGCGTTCTAAAAGCGGTTTTTGTTCGATTTGGGTGTCGGTTTTACAACTGTCGTGACAATGGGCATCGAGGGTACAACACAGAGAACAAATCGGCCCGTCATACACTGGACAAAAAGCAGTATCGGCGGGTTCATAATCTTGTTCGCAAACACAGCAAGTCAGGAGATTTTGCGAGGTTTGACGCAGGGTATTTTCACGGGCAATATAGTATTTTCCCCCGGTGAGAAAAGCGATCGCGGGGGATAATATTAAGGCAATCCCTAAAGCCAAAAATGCCGAATACGCTTGGGCATAATCCCCTAAAAGACCCAAAAATGCCACAATCGAAATGATAGAGGCGATCGCCATCGACCCAAAACCCACGGGGTTAATATTGTAGAGATAAGCCCGTTTAAACTCGATGTAAGAGGGGCTAATTCCCAAGGGTTTATTAATCACTAAATCTGCGACTAATGCCCCCACCCACGCGATCGCGATATTGGAATATAAACCTAAAACCGCTTCTAGGGTTTCAAATACCCCCAACTCCATTAAAAGTAGCGCGATTACCACATTGAATATTAACCAAACCACCCTCCCCGGATGGCTGTGGGTCAGACGCGAAAAGAAATTCGACCAAGCCAAAGACCCCGCATAAGCGTTGGTTACATTAATTTTAATCTGGGAAACAATTACAAAAATTGTACCCACTAATAACACCACTTTCGGGTCGTCAAACATATCCCCAAAGCCCGCTAAATACATCTGGATTGGTTCTTTGGCTTTGCTAATTGTTGCCCCGTGTTGAATGGCTAAAGAGGCTAAAAACGCCCCTCCTAATTGTTTCGCACATCCCAAAATAATCCAACCGGGCCCGGCTAAAATGACCGCTAACCACCACCGCTTTTGATTCGCTTTTTCGAGGTTAGGTAAAAAGCGCAAATAATCCACTTGTTCCCCCAACTGAGCAATCAGGGAAAAAGACACCGTAGCCGCAGCCCCAAAGAGTAACGGATCGAACGCAGCCCCACTCGCAGAATGACCGCTAAAATGCGTCCAGTGACTCAACGCATCCGGTTCTTTATAAAGGACAAAAACATAAGGAGAAATCATCAAAAACAACCATATTGGTTGCGTCCACAGTTGTAATTGATTGATTAATGTTACCCCATAGAAAACAATGGGGATAATAATAATTGCACAGAATAAATATCCCCAAGCTAAGGGTAAATGAAAATATAAATTCAATGCCTGCGCCATGATTGCGGCTTCTAAAGCAAAGAAAATGAAGGTAAACGAAGCATAAACGAGGGAAGTAATGGTTGAGCCAATATAACCAAATCCGGCTCCCCGCGTCAGCAAATCCATGTCGATGTTATACTTCGCGGCGTAATAAGTAATAGGAATACCAAGGAGAAAAATAATAGCACTAACGGTAATAATTGCCCAAAAGGAATTCGCAAAACCGTAGCTAATCAATAACGAACCGCCAATGGCTTCTAAAGCCAAGAAAGAAATCCCTCCCAAGGCAGTATTAGCAACTAATAATTCTGACCATTTGCGAAAAGATTGGGGAGCATAACGCAGGGAATAATCTTCGAGGGTTTCTGTGGCTACCCAGGTGTTATAGTCCCGGCGTTCTTTGACAATTTTGCGAGTTCCCGTCATGATTTTAGAGACTGAGTGCTTCTGAGCTAGTAGGATAAATTCGCGAGCCATTTAGCTCTGTAAATATACTGAAGCTAAAATGACCGAACCGTAAATTCTGTAAAATCCCAGCTTCTTATTTAGAAACTGGACTGTATCGCACCCCTGGTATCTTAGAATATTTTAAGATTTTTTGGGAAAATTGCCGTGAGCTATGATACGGATTCTCGCCGTTTTCTGCGCCAATATCCCCGGACTAATTGAATTTCGCCGTAACTATATTTATGTGCTAAATGCTCTTTTAAATTGGTTAAAGAGCGATCGCCAATTTTCTCTAATGCCTGAATAATCGGTTGTTGGTGTTCCGGTTTTACCAAACAGTCGAGATCGATGGGTTGATTCATTTCTAATAACTCGCTGAGATGGTTAATAATAGTGCGCGATTTTAGTCCTCGTTCTGTCGCGATCGCGTCCACATCCAAACCCTGCTGATACAGTTGTAAAGTAATAAGTTGTGTCGAACTCGGAGTCATAACCGGAGTCGTTTGTTGCCAACAAAATGCCCGAATTTCTGAGACAAAACGCTCGCCGTATTGCTGTAATTTATATTCTGTTACCCCGGAAATTTGCTGGAATTCCTCTAAACTTTGGGGCTTGTTATGCGCCATCACTTTGAGAGTTGAGTCCGCAAAAATAACATAAGGTGCAACGGCTTGAACATCAGCAATTTGTTTGCGTAAACGGCGTAAACGTTCTGTTAACAGTTCCACTTCTAAACTGCGAGAACTCAGGGCTAAATCAGCCGCTTTATCTTGCTGTGGGACAGCGATTTGTACCGAACGTTGCGATCGCAAAATTTCCCAACTTCTTTTATTCAGTTTCAGCACCCGATAGCCATCATTGGTTTCTGCCATTAACCCTTGATGCAACAGCGATCGCGCCAACAATTTCCATTCAGCAACACTGCGGTCTTTACCAATATTATAAGTAGACAATAAATGGTGACCATTTTGAGCAATCTTCTTATTACTTGACCCCCGCAAAACATTAATAATATGAGTCATGCCAAACCGTTCGCGACACCGGGCAACACAAGATAAAAACTTCTGGGCTTCTATCGTCCAATCTTCAATCGGTTTAGGATTGCGACAGTTATCACAATTATCACAATTTCCCGCAAACTTCTCGCCAAAATAACTAAGTTGAATCGTGCGCCGACATTCCGTTCCCTCCACATAATCCAGCATTTGAGTTAACTGTTGTCGGGCAATTCGTTGCTCGTTTTGGTCTTGTTTTTGGTCGATTAAATAATTAATTGTACCGAGGTCACTTCCCCCATAAAATAACGTACAATAAGCCGGTTCTCCATCTCGTCCAGCCCGTCCTGATTCTTGATAATACCGTTCTAAATTCTGGGGTAAATCATAGTGAATCACAAAGCGTACATCCGGCTTATTAATCCCCATTCCAAACGCCACAGTAGCCACAATAATCTGGACATCATCGCGAATAAAACGAGTTTGATTTTGCGATCGCGTTTTATCCTCAATTCCCGCATGATAAGGTAAAGCCGCAATATTATCTTGAGACAAACGAAAAGCAATATCATCAACGCGACGACGACTAAGACAATAAATAATTCCAGAACCGGAAAAAGACCGCACTTTTTTTAACAACTGATTGTAACTGCGGCGTTCTTTAGGAATAACTTCATAATACAAATTCGGGCGATTAAAACTCGCCACATGAATCGTCGGTTCTCGCAGTCGTAATTGTTGGATAATATCGCCTTGGACGCGATTTGTTGCTGTTGCGGTGAGTGCCATAAAAGACACACTTGGATAGCGGTAGCGGAGTAGTTGTAATTGACGATATTCTGGGCGAAAATCGTGTCCCCAATCCGAGACACAGTGGGCTTCATCAATCGCAAAACAATTAATCCCAATGGAGTTGGCCAACTCATCGAGAAAGCCCAAAAAACGCTCTGATAATAAACGCTCAGGTGCTACATAAAGTAACTTAATTTTCCCCTTAAAAATCGCTTGTGTGCGCGATCGCACCTCATCCCAATCCAAGCTACTATTGAGGAAAGTTGCGCCAATGCCATTGTCTACCAACGCATCCACTTGATCCTGCATTAAGGCAATTAACGGGGAAACCACCACCGTAATTCCCGGTTTGAGCAAAGCGGGTAACTGAAAACACAGAGACTTTCCGCCCCCTGTGGGCATAATGGCTAATAAATCGCGGTTTTCTAATGCTGCTTCAATAATTTGGCGCTGTCCCGGTCGAAAGCTATCATAACCGAAGAAATACTTAAGATAATCTTCCAACGTATGAAGGGGAGTCGGGGATTGGTACATAAATCCTAGCTCAAACAGCGCACAACGGAACTATTGTATCAGTTGTTTTTGTTTAGATCGTTCTCTGGCGATCCATTTTTGAGAAATTCCTTCATAATAAGTAAAGTTATTACAGTCAAGGTTTAACAAAGTTATGCCGAAAGCCATTTGGAACGACACCGTTATTGCCGAAAGCGATAATTGCGAAAGAGTGGAAGGTAATTATTATTTTCCTGCCGATGCCGTCAAATCGGAATATTTACAAGACAGCAACAAGAAAACAACTTGTCCCTGGAAAGGTGTAGCTAGTTATTACAATGTTGTAGTGGATGGTCAAGAAAACAAAGATGCAGCTTGGTATTATCCCGAAGCTAAAGAAAAAGCCAAAAACATTGAAGGCTATGTGGCATTTTGGCGGGGAGTCAAAGTGCAAGATAGTTAATTTCTGAAATTACAAGATTGATTAAAATGCCCCGGTTTTCTTAAAAATTCGGGGTCTCGATTGTGTAGCAGTAAGCAAAGCTGTTAAGACGTTTTATGGTTTGCCCTCACCCCAACCCCTCTCCCACGGGAGAGGGGCTGATTTTCTGAGGTTGGATATGGTGTCTTAACCGCTTTGGCAGTTGCTATATTCTACGGTCTTTATTAAAATTTTGTTATAAATTGATGGAATCCCCGGTTTTCCCTGGAAGCGAAAAAAATCAATTGTAAATTATACATTGTAAATTATCCATCATCCCCCATACACCAAGCCACAAACGAACCCAAAAGAATCAAAACAAGCCAGGGACTATATAAACTCAAAGCATGAATAATTTGAAGTGGGTAAACAATGAGAATTTCTGAGAAAAACCAATTAGCAATCATTAATAATACAAATAACGCAACTAATAACATTACAAACAAAAAAATAAAACTTGGATAGACTTTTTGAAGATAAAGGTAAAAACTCAACCGCAAAGACTCGTCGCCAGGGTAGTCATAGAAGAAACCCCAACCCCTAATAAATGTTACTCTAGTCGAGCGTAATTCAGCCCGATCGCGCTGAAGTGAAACAGGAGATTGGAGGAAAAAATCGTGAAACAATACCATTATCTTCTCGGAATGGCGATCGCGTCCATCATTGCCCTTCCTGCGGTAGCCGATGATTCCCTATTTGGGGAAATCAACCTAAGTCCTGGCTTTAATCGCACCGCCAAAAATGGCTTTACCGGAGGGACTCATTCGTTTACCGAACAATTCAACCGCGATCGCGAAGGCAATCTTTGTGTCGGCTACGGTGATATTACCCCCGATTATATATTGACCATCGCCGAAGACCTACCACAACTCACCCTAGAAGTCGATAGCGGCGGCAATGACACCACAATCGTCATCCAAGACCGCGATCGCAATATCATCTACTGTGGTGACGACTTCAACAACAGCCCCGACGCTCGCCTGAATTACGATAACTTCCCCGCCGGGACTTATCAAATTTGGATTGGCTCTTTTGACCCAAATCAACGCTGGAACTACGATTTCATCGCTCGCGAAAACTAAAACTACCGAACGAGGCATCAACAGCCCAATGAACGATAAAATAACCAGTGGACTGTACAACAGAAGACTAAAATCGCTCGTGTTATCTACGATCGCCGCCGACTTTCGCATTATCTTTGACCGTGACCCCGCCGCCCGCAACTGGCTAGAGGTCATCTTTTGCTATCCCGGACTGCAAGCCCTACTCTTTCACCGCTTCGCCCACTGGCTGTACAATGTCGGGATTCCCCTACTTCCCCGCCTCATTTCCCATCTTGCCCGCTTCTTCACAGGCATCGAGATTCACCCCGGCGCACAAATTGGTAAAGGAGTCTTTATCGACCACGGCATGGGGGTAGTTGTGGGTGAGACGGCTATTATCGGCGACTCCTGCCTCATTTACCAAGGCGTAACCCTCGGCGGTACTGGTAAAGAAAGCGGGAAACGTCACCCCACCCTAGGGGAAAACGTCGTTGTCGGGGCAGGGGCCAAAGTTTTAGGCAATCTCCAAATCGGCAACGAAGTCCGCATCGGAGCCGGATCGGTAGTGTTACGGGATGTACCGTCAGATTGTACCGTTGTCGGCATTCCTGGGCGCATTGTGTATCGTTCTGGGGTACGAGTCGATCCCCTTGCTCACGGCAAACTGCCCGACTCAGAAGCCACGGTCATCCGCACCCTTGTAGACCGCATCGAAAGCCTAGAGCAGCAACTCCAAACCCTCCAACAACAACAAAGCGAAACCTATTCTCTGGCCACATCGGCTTTACCTCTGGCAGTACAAGATGGCAAGGATGATGATGGCGATTGCTGTCACCTGGAAGATAAAGCGATTCAAGAGTTTTTCAACGGGGCTGGAATTTAGCCATTTGTCCTTGGTCAATTGTGACCAGTTAAGGTTTGGGTTTGATTGTCCCATTTCTCGTAGGGGCGGGGTTTCCCCGTCCCAGTTTACGTTGATCCTTGTCGATTTTGGGTGCGGTAACGGTATCAAATCGTAATTTCAAGTTGAGATTGCGCGCGCGAGACCTCACCCCTACACAGGTTTAGGACTCTACTTGACATCTTGCCTTTGAGCAATGGGGATTGGATGGGGCAAAGAGCGCCCCTACGCGCCGACTGCCGCTTGCCCTGTGCCGATCGCTTTTTCTTGAGGGGTAGCAGCAGACAACAAGCCCGGTTGGTCTAGGGTTTGAGGAGTGGGAGAGCGTTTGAAAATCACGAAGGTAATGTCGTCGAAAATTTCTTGTTGGCCAATAAAGTACAACAAATCATCGATGACTTCTTGTTTAATCCCTTCGATGGGTTTGTGCCAATTTTGACTAATAACGCGACATAGATTGTCGAGGCCGTATTGTTCGCGATCGCGATTTTCCGCTTCAGTAATCCCATCGGTGTACAACACCACCCCATCCCCAGGCTCTAACTCTACCGTGGTGCAATCGATAAAATCGGCAATTTCACGATCGAGAGCAATAGGAAAACCCAAATCTATCGTATCCACCCGTTCAATGCTGCCATTAACTCGGATAATCAACACTTCTTCGTGTTGGCCGCTAATGCTCAAGTGACCATCGACATAATTCAGAATTGATAAAGTTAAATTTTTGTCCGTGTTCATCCGTTGGACATTTTTAAACAAAGTGCGATTGAGAACATCAAGAAACTTCACCGCATCTCGTTCGCGCATTTCCTCTAGGGTTCGCACCGCCGTTTGCGCCATCACCATCAAAATGCCACTTTCTAAACCGTGACCCGTCACATCCCCAATGCCTAATGTGACCACGCCATCGGTATACAGCACATCATAATAATCGCCCCCCACATCTTCGGCAGGTTGCATAAATCCGGCAATTTCCAACCCCGCGATCGCTTGCAATTCCTCTGGCTTGGGTAAGATCATCTGCTGCATTTCTTTTAACACCAACAGTTTCGAGTGCATGTGCAGATTTTCTTCTTTCAGCTTGTCATTGAGCAAAGAAATTTCTTCATTTGCACTGGCTAATTGTGCTGTCCGTCGCTTAACTCGATCTTCTAACGTTACATTCGCATCCGCCAAAGCTGCTTTCGCTTTTTGTAAATCGCGAGTTGCCTTGTCTACCGCTACTCGCAAGCGAGAAGGCGCACTCACCAAAACGAACACCAAACTCCCCCCTAAAATGGCACTCAGCGCCCCACCTACCCACAGCCATTGCGACAAGGGCGATCGCGCCGCCCATCCCGTTGTCGGGACTGCGGCCAGTTGCCAAGACCCATTCGGTAACGTAATCGAGGATGTAACCGGATTCCCCTCAAAAATAACTTCATCTCCCCAAAATATCTCTCCCTGGGCCCCTAAACCATCTTTACCCCGCAAAGCATATTGAAGGGGAGAATCCTCAGCATTCACCAAACCCGCATCTTCAAACAAAGCGTTTTGTTCGATGACCACACTGGTTAATCCCCAATAATCGCCACTTTCTGGGACACCATCCGGGGGCGTTAAATAAATGGGACTGCGACCAATAAATGCGATTCCCCCTTGCACCAAATCGACTGGCCCGGCGACCACCGTTTGTTTGTTGTCGATCGACCGTTCAACAGCTTCCCGTTCTTCAGGAATCGACAGGGGCGTAAATCCGATGCAATCTTCGTTTCCGGCTAAGGGATACACATGACTGCAAATCGTATCTTCATAGAGATAAACACTATGAACCCCTGTTTCTCCGGCCAAAACCGAAGCGGCTAATTGCTCAAACTCCGCTTGGGTAATGTCTGAGTTGAGAGAGGAAACATAAGCAATGAAACCCCGCGTCAAAAATAAGCGACGGTTGAGAGCTGCTTCGAGATTGGCGCGAATGGTACTGATTTTATTGACAACATTGACTCGCTCTTGTTGTTGGAAGCGACGATTTTCAGCACGATCGACAAACGCGATCGCGCCAAGGATGGTCAAACTCGTAGCGAGAGCAGCGATAGAGGATTTTAAGATGGATTTATTCATGAAAACTTGTGAAGGGGCAGAGTCAGAGATGGTCAACACTGATGCTCAAAGCCAAAGAGTCCAACACAAAAGGTAAATCAATTGAAGGAGCTTTGTAGTTTAATTTTACTGTTTTTGTTGGCCGTAATCGGAGAACAATTTACAATTACTAACGACATGAGCCAAAATTAGGGATTCACTTCGCGATCGCGCCAGGTTCGATCTTCTTCTTGCCAATAGATATGACGATTTTGCGGATCGCCCCGTAAGGTCAAATAATCCACTTGATGAGGGTTGAGTAACAATAAGCAAAAATTCTCAACCGGGGTGTCACTCTCAGGGGCAGGCGGTTCAAAAGCCCCAGAATCGGGCGATCGCTCTTGCTTGGGATGCGGCCAGACAAATTGCAAACGAGCCGAATCTGATAGGTTTTCCCAGGTGTTTTGGCGCTCGGTATAAAATTCGGAATCGCGATCGCGATCGCCAATCAAAATCAATTCCCCCCCTAAACGAAACTGCTCCCGGCTTTTGCTAAAGTACCAGCAAATTTCCCCCCAGGGCTGTTGCTGGATTTGCTCGATCTTCTCGCTACGGCGATCCGTAACGATTTTGAGATGATTACTCGTTTCGACAAAACCCCGAAACACCACCGTCCGATTTGCGGGTTTGCCATTACTTTGCACCGTAGCCAATTGAAAATAGCGCGATTGCGGTTTGCTGCGGTTGCGGTGTAAGGATCGAGCCAGGAGCGATCGCCAAGGGGCTAATTCTTGCTGTGTCACCATTTAACGGGAGAAAGTGCTTTTACGCCATCGGTTGAGATAATTTTCCCCGATCTGCGCCGCACTTTGCAACCCACTGTTTTTTTGTCGCAGTTGAGCAATTTCGGCGTTGAGGCGATCGCGCTCTTGTTCGAGGTGATTGATTTGTTGTGCGCGACTGCTGGCTTCTTGTTGCAAATTCTGAATCGTTTGGGCTGTCGTTTGGGCTTGACCTTTTTGCGCCTCTAACTGAGCCTGAATGTCTTTAATTTGCTGCTGTTGTTGTTGAGCCAGATTTTCTTTTTCGGCGATCGTTTGCTGTAGGGCTTGTTCGGCTTTATGTTTCTCTTGCACTACAGTTTTTTGCTGTTCGAGTTCCCTTTGTATGCTGTCGATTTCTTGCTGTAGCGATCGCTGAGTTTCTTGATTTTGGGCTAAGTCGCGATCGCGCTGCTGCAATTGTGTTTGCAACTCCCCAATCTCGCTATTTTTACCGTCTAGGGTTTCTTGCAGGGATTGGATTTCTTGCTCTTTCCCTTCTAGCTGTTGAGTCAAATTCCCAATCTCGCTATTTTTACCGTTTAGGGTTTCTTGCAGGGATTGGATTTCTTGCTCTTTCCCTTCTAGCTGTTGAGTCAAATTCCCAATCTCGCTATTTTTACCGTCTAAAGTTTCTTGCAGGGATTGGATTTCTTGCTCTTTCCCTTCTAGCTGTTGAGTCAACTCCCCAACTTCATCATTTTTACCGTTTAGGGTTTCTTGCAAGGATTGGATTTCTTGGTTTTGGCCTCCTAGCTGTTGGTTTAAATCCGCAATGCCTTTATTTTTAGACTCAATCTCTTGCTTTAGGGTCTGATTTTCGGTGGTTTGAGTCTCTAAGTTTTGATGTAAATCAGCCGTGGCTTGATTCTGGCTTTCAAGGTCTTGTTGTAAGGATTTGACTTCCTGATTTTTGCCTTCTAGTTGTTGGTTTAAATCCGCAATGCCTTTATTTTTGGACTCAATCTCTTGTTTTAGGGTCTGATTTTCGGCGGTTTGACTTTCTAGGTTTTGGCTGATTTTCCCCAATTCTTGGGCTTTTACTTCCACATCCTGCTGAAGCTCGCGTAATACCTGTTCGCGTTCTTCAAATTGTTGGTTTAAGTCCGCAATGCCTTTATTTTTAGACTCAAGCTCTTGTTTTAGGGTCTGATTTTCGGCGGTTTGACTCTCTAGGTTTTGGCTGACTTTCCCCAACTCTTGGGCTTTCACTTCCACATCCTGCTGAAGCTCGCGCAGGGCTTGTTTTTGGTCTGCGAGTTGTGCGCTAGAATCAGCAGTCCCTTGATTTTGGTCGGCAATTTCTTGTTGTAGGGTTTGATTTTCTGCGGTTTGCTTGGCTAACTGTTGCTTTAAGGTCTCGATTTCCGCTTGTAGGGCTTCTGGGCGATCGCTGGCGGTCGATGCTGTAGCCTTGATCGTGGGGGATTCAGTGGCCTCAGTCTCCTCATGACTCACGACTAAGATACCATCGGGTGCGATCGCCTCCGAGCCATTTTCTGACGGGTTAAACGTGACGGTAATTTCAGCAGCCGATGGGGAAATCGCAATTTCTCCACCCATCAGTCGCTCTACTAAAGCCGAGCGCGATAACCCCGTTTGTTTGGCAATATGACTGAGGTTATCAACGGCTTTTGAGGATAAAGAAATCCCAACTTTAGATTTTCGATTTGAGGATTGAGTAGAGGCTTTACGATTTTTCTTGGCCATTGCTATCTCCCGCGCGTTGCTTCGTCACAGAATAGTATATTGTAGCTCTCGTTACATCCGATCTCGCAGTTTGCAATTGTTGATGATTTGTCTTTTGTCCTTTGTCATTAGCTCAGTACAAATGACGAATGACCAATGACCAATGACGCTCTACATCTTCTGTTCGACTCCAAACCCGGCCAGTCTTACTTGGTCTAACGGGCCATCTTCAGGGGGACGCTGATAATTCAAAATCCGTCGCATTCTCAAAGTCGGGTTGATCAGGGTAATCGAATCAACCGACACCACCTTGGTATATTTGGTGGTCATCAAGAGTTCGCGGGTTTCAGGGATAAAGCGAAAATGGGAGATAATCGGGCGGTCTTCTTCGTAAGCGCGATCGCGCAGATAATCCCCTTCGAGAATGCCGTTGTTTTCCTGGGTAGGGGCAAACAGCAAGTTGAGTTGCTGGGATACTTCCTCCCCAGTTTCGGAAACGGTGTGAAACGCCAGTTGGAAGCCGGGAATGATGTCTAAATCGTCCACTACATCGTATTCGTTATCTTTAAAGACTTTTTCTTTGAGAGAGGCGGTTAAGGGATTCACGGTAAATTCTGTGCGCGATCGCTCGATTTCACCGTGGGATAAGTAATGATAAGTCCGTTCCGAACGCCATTGACCCACACAACAATCAAAAAATTGGTGAAATGGCTTAATTTTCATGGTTCAATCCTTAAATAAAAGACAGTTGAGTATAAATACTTACAGAATAAACGGGGAACTTTCTGCAAAATAGTCTCAACCTGATTGGGTTTTCGTTGATTTCTGCAATTTCTGCCCAGAGGTTGACGACAGGCTAGACATTTATCCCTTATAATGTTAACAATTATTAAGCGTTGAGTATTCTGGCTTTACAAAGCGCTGCAACTGTGCGTTGACACATTCTTTGAGGTTCTGTAATTTATGCAATCATCGGTACAACTTACTCAACTCTCGCCCGAAGCCCTGGCGGTTGAGTTCTTTCGGCAATCCGCCGGGCAATGGCATTCCCAACGACGTTATTACACCCTTACCGATGGGGAAACGCAAGAGGTGATCAGCGCCATTCAAGTGCGTTATCTTGAACCCGGAGATTCCCAGTTAATCGAACTAGCCCAACGCCACAAACTCGATAACCCCCAGGCGCTCGTTGCCGGAACCGCCGTATCTTGGGAAAGTCGTTATACTGCCCCGGCCAAACGGAAACCCGCTAAAGGCTCAACGGTATTTGGCATTTTAGGGGAAACCTTGTATCGCGATCGCGGTTTTGCCACCAGCAAGCCCGTCACCGCCCAGTTTTATTTCCCGAATCCTCAAACGATGAATCTGCGAACCGAGTACAACGGCTCGATGTTTGAAGAAGAATTGAAATTAATCGGCCAGAAATATCGCACTCGTCAAACGATTATTTCCCGCGCGGGAGAGCAACAGATGATTGGTCAATATCTAGAAACCCGCGTTGCTTAACACAACTTAAAATTTCTCTTGAAGTTACGGTAACCAAACAAATTCTTATAACTCCCATAAGCATTAGCTTTGGGAGTTTTTTAGGGGCAAATGCTAATGTATATCAATGTAACAGCGCGATCGCGCCCTAAATTGCCAGCCCAACTTCTCAGAAACGGTTTAAAGGTTGATAACACTGGAATCCCAAGAATTATCCTTACAAAACTTCGCCATTTCTTAATAATTTGTAACGAACAAACAACCAACAGCATTGTATAAAGATTACTTGAGGGCGAAAACAACCAGGTCAACGTCAGCCAGAATACTCATTTAGCCCGTCTACACTGTTTCCTCATAAAAACATTAAGTTTTCTCATGTTTTGTCACCGTGTTTAACTCAAAGATTAGTTAGCCAAGCGGTTGTGAATTGAGAGAAACAAACAGACCCAAATGAGTCAACGCGGCCGGTTGTGACGAAATATCCCTCAAAAAACTTGTTTGGAAACCAAACTTAAACTTAAACCGAAATTTCAAGTAGGAGATAGATTCGATGTTCGACGCTTTCACCCGGGTTGTTTCCCAAGCTGATGCTCGTGGCGATTTCTTGTCTGAGTCTCAGCTCGATGCACTGAACAGTATGGTTGCAGAAAGCAACAAGCGTATGGATACCGTTAACCGGATCACCAGCAACTCTTCTGAAATCGTTGCTAACGCTGCGCGTGCTTTATTCGCCGAACAGCCTCAACTGATCGCTCCTGGTGGTAACGCTTACACCAGCCGTCGCATGGCTGCTTGCTTACGCGACATGGAAATCATCTTGCGTTACGTTACCTACGCCATCTTCTCTGGTGATGCCAGTGTATTAGAAGATCGTTGCCTCAACGGCCTGCGCGAAACCTACGTTGCTTTAGGCGTTCCCGGTGCTTCCGTTGCTGCTGGCGTTCAAAAAATGAAAGACGCTGCTACCGGAATCGCTAACAATCCTAGCGACATCACCCAAGGCGATTGCAGTGCTTTAATGTCTGAAGTCGCTGGTTACTTCGATCGCGCTGCTTCTGCGGTTTCTTAATTTTTAAGCAACAACCGTTCAGCCAACGCCTTCTCAATTTCAACAATTTCTTAACTCAAATAAACGCAAACAACAGGAGATAAATCACAACATGAAAACTCCACTTACCGAAGCCGTATCAGCCGCCGATTCTCAAGGCCGTTTCTTAAGCAGCACCGAAATTCAAATTGCTTTTGGTCGTTTTAAGCAAGCCACTGCCAGCTTACAAGCTGCTAAAGCCTTGACCAGCAATAGCCAAAGCTTAGTCAACGGTGCAGCCCAAGCGGTTTACAACAAATTCCCTTACACCACCCAAATGCAAGGGCCCCAATACGCGGCTGACCAACGCGGTAAAGATAAGTGCGCTCGTGACATCGGTTACTACCTCCGCATGGTGACCTACTGCTTAGTTGCTGGTGGTACTGGCCCCATGGATGAGTACCTCATTGCAGGTATCGACGAAATCAACCGTACCTTTGAATTATCTCCGAGCTGGTACATTGAAGCCCTCAAGTACATCAAAATGAATCATGGCTTGAGCGGTGACCCGGCTGTAGAAGCTAATTCTTACCTCGATTACGCCATCAATGCGTTGAGCTAACAGGCGAGATCGCTGGCCCGGAAAAGTAGGATAGTTGTTAGCAATAGGGTTAGCAATTGTTTACCTTTCCGGGTCTCATTGTATCTAGGAAACAAGATACGGTGCTGCGATTTTCCGAGCCGTCTCGATCGCGTTAGCTCAACACTTTTAAAACAGGAGTTTTTGGAATATGGCAATAACAACAGCAGCATCCCGTTTGGGTACATCTGCCTTTAGTGAAGCCCCACGGGTGGAATTGCGCTCGAACTTCACCGAAGACGATGTACAAAACGTCATTCGCGCCGTTTACCGTCAAGTCCTCGGTAACGACTACATTATGAAATCCGAGCGCCTAAACAGCGCCGAGTCTTTGTTGCGGAATGGTTACATCACCGTGCGGGACTTTGTACGGGCCGTGGCACAATCCGAGTTGTACAAGAAAAAGTTTTTCTACAGCAACTTTCAAACCCGGTTCATCGAACTGAGCTACAAACACCTTTTAGGCCGCGCTCCCTATGACGAAGCCGAGGTGATCTACCACCTCGACTTGTATCAGGAAAAAGGCTACGCCGAAGAAGTGAACTCCTATATTGACAGCGAGGAGTATCAAAACAACTTCGGTGAAAACGTTGTGCCTTATTACCGGGGCTTTAACAACCAAAAAGGCCAAAAGACCGTTGGCTTTACCCGGATGTTCCAATTGTATCGCGGTTATGCCAATAGCGATCGCGCTCAAATCAAAGGCAGCCAATCGCGTTTAGCCGGAGAGTTAGCTCGTAATGACGCTTCCCCTGTGGTGGGTCAGTCTGGCAGTAACAACGGTTGGGCTTATCGCGAATCGGCAGATAACACCACCCCGAACCAAGCCCTCGGCGGAACCACCCCCTTTGGCGCTCAATCGGCGCGGATGTATCGTGTCGAAGTTACCAGCTTAGTCAAACAAGGCTATCCCCGTGTGCGTCGCAGCAGTCGGGCTTACCTTGTACCTTATGACAAGCTTTCCCAAACCCTTAAAGAAGTGAACCGCGTGGGTGGCAAAATTGCCAGCATTACCCCCGCCTAATCAATCGGTCTATTCAGCACATCAATTTACAAGGAGAAAGCAAGCATTATGCTGGGTCAAGCGTTTCTAGGTCGTTCTAACGGTAGTTCTAGCGCCAGTAGCCGCATTTTCGCCTACGAAGTGACGGGTTTACGGCAAAACAACGGTAACAACGAAAACGATTACCGCTATCGGCCAAACGGTAACAGCATTTTAATTAAAGTGCCTTATAGTCGCATGAACGAAGAAATGCAACGAATTACCCGCATGGGCGGTACAATTGTCAGCATCAAACCTTGGAATTCTGATTCTGAGTCTGATTCTGAATCGTAACTTGAATTGATGTTGCCGAATCCTGATTCAAAAGCAACAACGTCATCGTCGGTAGGGGAAAACTCTAGCGATGATGGCGTTATGTCTGTTGCTGACGCGATCGCGAACCTCCAACAAACCGCAGACACCAGTTTGCGCTATTACGCCGCTTGGTGGTTGGGGAAATTTCGCGTCAGTACCCCAGAAGCGATCGCCGCTTTACTAACAGCCCTCGAAGACGAAAGCGATCGCGCCCCCGATGGCGGTTATCCCCTGCGTCGTAACGCCGCGAGAGCCTTGGGCAAACTCGACGATCCTAGAATTGTCCCCGCCTTAATTGCCCATCTCGAAGACCCAGATTTCTACGTCCGCGAAGCCGCCGCCCAATCCTTAGAAATGCAAGGGCGTTCCCAAGCCATTCCCCCCTTACTCAAACTCTTAGAGGGTGGAGTCGAAGCCGCGCAACCCGTCCCCGGCAAACCCCACCTCACCGAGCCGTATGAAGCCATTATCGAGGCGTTAGGCACATTAAATGCTATCGAAGCCATTACCGCCATTGAACCCTTTTTAGGGCATTCTGTGGCCAAGGTAAAATATGCGGCAGCTCGGGCCATGTATCAACTCACCCAAAAAGACGAATACGGCCAGCAACTAATCGCCGCCCTGAGAGACCCCAACTTACAACTGCGGCGCTCGGCCTTGATGGATTTAGGAGCAGTCGGTTATCTTAAAGCCGCCGACGCGATCGCGGGGGCTTTTGCCGAAAACAGCCTCAAACTGATTTCCCTCAAGGGTTTACTCGAACAAGCCTTAAACGCCGAAAATCCTGATGCTGTTACCCTTTCAGAAGACAGCATTCATTTGATGCAATTAATGGATGGTTTGTTGTAGTTGTTGGTTGTTGGTTATTGGTTATTGGTTGTTGGTTATTGGTTATTGGTTATTGGTAGGGAACAGGGAATAGATTTTTAATTGGTAATTGATAATTTCTTCCCACTCCTCCCCCTCCTCCCACTCCTCCCCCTCCTCCCACTCCTCCCACTGCGTCAAAAAACTAATGACTGTTTCTCCCCTAATCCAAGCCGTCGAACAAGCCGACTCTGCCCCCCGTTTAACGGCGGCGGTGGGGGCGTTAGCGGCCGCCAAAGATGCCGATGCCATTCCTACATTGATTCAGGTATTGGGGTACAACAACCCCGGTGCTGCCGTTGCTGCGGTCGAAGGTTTGGTGCAACTGGGGGAAGTCGCAGTGCCGAAGTTACTCGAACAAATCGACGGATACAACTACGGAGCGAGGGCTTGGGCCAATCGCGCCCTGGCTCGCATTGGCGATCCTCGCGCTTTGAATACTTTACTCGAAGCTGCCAGGAGTGATTTTGCTCTCAGCGTCCGTCGGGCGGCGGCTAAGGGCTTGGGAAGCCTAGATTGGTCAAAATTAAGCGAAGATGAGATTAACACGGCTCAAAAGCAAATTTTTGAGGTGTTGATGCAAGTGTGCGAAGACCCAGAATGGGTAGTGCGCTATGCGGCGATTGTGGGGTTAGAAGCTTTAGGGCAGAATGCCGAGGAATATCGATCGCGCATTGAGAACCGTTTGCAGCAGTTAGCCCAAAAAGACGCTGAAATGGCAGTGAGGGCGCGATCGCAACTGGCTTTGAGTCCATAACCATTACCGCCTTCGTTTTGTGGTATACAGTACAAAGCTCAAACTTGCTCCATCCTAAAAGCAAGTTGTTATTTGTATGTAGGAGAAGCCCCCCATGGAGGACTCAAAACCAACGACAGAGGTTGAACCGACAGCGACAGAAGTTGACCCCACCGCTTATAAATTTCGCGGTAGAGATATTATCTTCGGCGCACAAATGCTGTTTGTGGCCTTTGGGGCGTTGGTCTTAGTGCCGATTTTAGCTGGACTCGACCCCAATGTAGCTTTGTTTACGGCGGGGGTTGGGACGTTGGTGTTTCAACTGGTCACGGGGGGCAAAGTTCCGGTATTTCTGGCTTCTTCCTTTGCCTTTATTGCGCCGATTCAGTTTGGGGTGGCAGAATACGGCCTCGCTGAAACCCTGTCGGGCTTAGTGGCCGCGGGGGCGTTTTATTTACTGCTGAGTTTGCTGATTTTCTTTTTTGGTTCGGGCTTTTTAGTGCGCTTGCTACCGCCGATTGTCACCGGGCCCGTCATTATGGTCATCGGGTTGGCTTTAGCCCCCATTGCGATTGGTATGGCTTCGAGTGAGGGGGATACCTATACCAAAGGTCAAGCTTTGATTGTGGCGGGGGCGGCTTTATTGGCGACGATTCTTACTGCCCTTTTAGCCAGGGGAATGTTGCGGTTATTGCCGATTTTAATAGGGATTGTGGTGGGCTATGTCGCGGGTTTAGTGTTGGGTTTGGTCGATTTTTCCCCGATGGCGGATGCCCCTTGGTTTGCCATTCCCAGTTTTACTTTCCCTGTATTTCACGCCCCTGCTATTTTGTATATTTTACCGGTGGCGATCGCGCCAGCCATTGAGCATTTTGGTGATGTTATCGCGATCGGTTCAGTGGCCAAAAAGGATTACTTGCGCGATCCGGGGATTCATCGTACCCTCCTTGGGGATGGTTTGGCGACCTCCCTCGCTGCTTTTCTAGGAGGGCCGCCTAATACGACTTATTCGGAAGTAACCGGGGCGGTGGCGCTGACTAAAAGCTTTAACGGCGCAATTATGACCTGGGCGGCGATTATTGCGGTTATTTTGGCGTTTGTGAGCAAGTTAGGCGCATTTATCCGCACGATTCCGAGTCCGGCAATGGGCGGCATTTTGGTGATTTTGTTCGGCACAATTGTCGTCGTGGGGATTAATAGTTTGGTGCAGTCGGGACGGGATTTGATGCAGCCGCGCAATTTAATTATTGTGGCGGTGATTTTAATTTTCGGTGTGGGGGGATTAGCCCTCGAAGCCGGAGAGTTTGCCTTAGAAGGGATTGGCTTGTGCGGCATTGTGGGGGTTTTGCTGAATTTAGTTCTGCCTCAGTCGTTGGGAGAATAATCTATAACCGCAATCCAGCTTTTGCCCTCACCCCAAACCCCTCTCCACCCCCCTCGTTCCCCCCTACGTTGAGGGGGGATGAGAGAGGAGCGACTTTTTATTAACGGGCGAGGGGCTTACCGTTTTCAAAATAGAGGGGTTAAGAACTTTTGACCGTAACGGTGTAGAGGCGTTGGGATTCGGTATTAGAATCGGACACTTCGGTTGCTAACGCCGATAAAGTTTCGCGGCCGGCAATACCATCTACCGTCAAACCTCGCGATCGCTGGAACCCTAAGACCGCTTCACGGGTTTGTTCCCCGAAAATACCATCCGCTTCCCCTGGGGAGAAACCCGCTTTTTCCAGGCGGATTTGCAGTTGTCTGACGCGATCGCCCTTGTCCCGCAGTTTTAATAAACGGGCAGTTGCTTGAGAATCTACTTCGACTTCTGCGGTTGCTGTTGCTTGGGGTTCAGCCGTCGCAACGGGGGCAGAACTTTCGCGATCGCCACTTAAAAAGCCGCTATTGTTGAAGGGGGAATCGCTGTCGGCCTGACTAAAGCCGCTATTGTTGAAGGGAGAATCGCTATTAGGCTGACTTTCGCCAAATAACGCCGCTTCTGTGTTTGGGCCCAAAATACCATCGGGTTTGAGGCCGCGATCGCGTTGAAAGCGTTTCAGGGCATTTTCTGTAATATCCCCAAAATAGCCCGTAGGTTGTTCTTCAAAATAATCCAACCGTTGCAGCCGTTGTTGCACTCGCGTCACTTCTGCACCGCGATCGCCTTGTTTCAGTAACGCTAAGGCATTGGTAGTGGTTCCCACTAATCCGACAGCCACCGTCCCCAAAGCCAAAGCACAACACTGACCTCGCTTCCACCAAGTTTTGACGCTGACTGCGGGAAGTTCGATGACTTCTTCATAGCCCTCTTGTGCTTCCTCGTAAGAGAGGGCGATTTGAGAATAGGCTAATGTTTCCATATCAATGTCTCGATAGTTCGATTTAGAGGTTTAAATAGCTGACTAATGCCGCAATTTTACCAAAGCTTGCTCAAGGTGGCCGATTACCAAGCAAGATTTTATCTAATCATAGATCACTCTGGCATCAAAACCTTGCGATCGCAATAGATAGGAACGGCTTTCGGCCACTTCGCGACTACCAAACCTCCCTGCTTCTATATACAGTCCTAGTCGATTTCGCATCAAACTAAAATCACTTCTAAGGCGGGCATCATTAAAATATCGTTGCTGTAGTCGTTGTAGCACTCTATTATCACCTGGAACAACGACAACATAACGAAGGTTTGAGGCTTGCGGTGGACGGGGGGATGGTGATGTGCCACCTTCTAAAGCAGCCCAGGTTTGCGATCCCACTACTCCATCTGCTCTTAATCCTCTCGAAGTCTGAAACCTTCTAACCCTATCTTGAGTTTGAGAACCAAAAACGCCATCTACATCAATGAAATAACCTTGATTTCTCAATAAGCTTTGTAAATAACGTACCGTCGATCCTTCGTCTCCAAATCGTAAAGTCGGGCGATTATTAAAAAAGCGATTTTGATTCAAAAATGGATCAAAAAAGTTTTGCGCGATCGCGTTATTAGCGTTATTGGCAGGATTCACATTTCCTTCTGGGGGAAACACAGCCCTTGAAGAAACCGAGTTTTGATTCGCGGTGGGGACAAAACCGGGATTTACATCATCAAACAAAAGCGATCGCGTCTGCGACCCCACAACACCATCTACCGCTAAACCGTGACTGAGTTGAAACTCGCGAACGGCTTGCTGAGTCACCGGATCGTAAACTCCAGTGGGTGCGACTTGGGAGTAACCCAAAACCTGTAAACGCATTTGCAAGCGAGTCACTTCGTCCCCGCGATCGCCCAGTTGTTGTGCGTGGACTGTTCCCACTATGGCGATCGCCCCCAAACAGCCCCAGAATACCCGCCACAGCCAACTCAATCGCGATCGCGCTATGGGTTCGGTTGGGCGGTTGTTTCGCGTCGAGAACCGCATTTTAAGACGAGTAGACAAAGGATTTGAGGCGATGCGTTTCATGTTATTTGTAAGTTCTAGCGCGATCGTCGCGACTTTACGCCGATTATCCCAGCAATGCGCGATCTTTTTGCCTACAAGTTTAAAGATTCGCAGCGATTTTGTCTACTCTGAGAGTTAAATTATTAGGCAATACCTGCAATTCGGCACAAAATTGCGAAACCCGTGACAATTGAGGTAATTGCGATCGCGACTAAGGGATGTTGACCTTGGCTTACTGCAAAAGATGTAACAACTCCAGCACTCAAAGCAGCCGTTAAGCCTGCACCGAGTAAATCTTTGTGAGAATTGCGATTATACATAAAACAAAATCGGGAAAGGTAAAAACTGCGTGCTTTTGTAAGTTACCACCCGATTTTTAGAAACTGAAGCCAAAAGGATAGAATTGCAATCAAGCTTTAGATTTAGCTAACTTTCTTAACATAACCCCGGACGGCCTTTTTCAGATTAATCTTGATTCGCTAAAACTAAACAATCGGTGTATTACCAAGAGGAGTTGAAAATATGAAGAATAAACTGGCTAAATTCCCGTTTTTTCTGGGAATTACCTTAATTTTAATGGTATCAGGAGACGCGATCGCCCAGATTACTCCACCTCAAATTGCCCAAAGCATAAGAGGTCAATGTCGGGCTGTCAATCGTTCTACCTTTCTTTTCAGCAATCGTTCTGAAGCCAATCCCATTGAATCGATCGCCGCCAATGGTAGAGTAGCCTTACAAGAAGAAAACAAAAATGATGGTTGGATTGCAGTGCGATCGCTCACCACCAATCAAACCGGATTTGTCCGTACCCAAGACCTCACATCCTGCAACAATCCCCCTACAGCCTCTACACCCCCTTCCCCTCGTCCCTCCAAACCCCCCTCTCCTCAAACCATGCAAGCCAATTCGGGGTTATGTCGTCGCGTCATTTACGATGAAGGCGAAGGTGTAGCCGTCCGCGCTAATCCTAATCTTAATTCCGAACGAGTCGGGGGTGTACTATTTGGTGAAATTGTCCGCATCAATCCTTCTCAAACGCGGTTAGACGCAATGGGTCGCGAATGGGTAAAATTAAATTCCCCCGTTGTCGGTTGGATGAGTAATGGTTTTCCCGATACAGGCAGTAATTTAGGGGTTTGTCTTTAGTTATTGTCTTTAGTTATTGGTTGTTGGTTATTGGTTATTTTGTGATAATAAATTCGCTTGTCGGGGTAAGGTTTCCTTGCCCAATCTTCACCTTAGAAATTACAATTTGATAGCGCGATCGCTCTATCTAAGCTACACCATAATCTGTATAAGGACGCTTATAGGGAGGATGTAAACCCAGAACAATATCCTCGCGAGGAATTCCCATTGCCACTAATTCTTCGGCAGGATTCCAATCTGTAAGATTTTGTTGTAACCAAATTTTCCCGTCTTTAATATCAAAATGAACAATCGATCGATAAATTCGATTTAGCTCTTGCCAGCCTACGTCCATCCATTGATAATGATCCCGTTGGGTATCAAAAATCAGTTGCGTTTCAATTTCAGAAGTTGACGGATAATAGTTTTGTTTGGCATAGCGAGTAAGAAGATTTTGGATCGCGCTTCGATACTGTTCTACTTTATCCATTTTGTAATGATCTCCTTGACTGGATCGTAAACAATTAAAAGTACTTGATATTTTTGAATCGCTATTTGAGTAAAATCTAGTTGAAAGAATGTTTGATAACTTTCTAAAGGAATAGCTAAATATAGAGTACGATCTGGGTCAATGCTTTCTAATGCCAAACGGTAGCTGAGAAATTGTCCTAGTGCTGCCTAAAAATCTGTAATCGCAGAAGGATTGAGAAAGCTTTTAATTTCAATAGCAATTTTTTCATTTTCTCGTTCAGCAGCCAGTAATTTTTCTGCACCCAAATCAACTTGAAAATCAACTTTTCCGTATTTAAAAGTCAAGGGGTCTTGGGTAATAACCCACTGTTCTTTTGTAAGTGCTATTTTGACAATATTATGGAAACGGTCTCTAGCAGACAAAGATAATTCCCCAAATCAATACTTAACTTAGTCTAATATTTTATCTAAAGCTCATCTTTTTATTACTGGGGAACCATACTTCCCACTATCATGCTAGACCAAACAACAAACAACCAACAACAAGCAACACGCGACCCGTTAATCCTCTAACCAACTTTCTCCCTAGACACTGATAACTGATTACTGATTACTGATTACTGAAACTACAGCCAAGCTTGTGTTGCATTATCTAACTTCTGCACTTCTTCTGGCGTTAAACTCCAATTCAAAGCCCCGGCATTTTGGGCCGCTTGTTGAGCATTTTTAGCCCCAGGAATCGGAATTACATTACCTTGAGCAATCAGCCAATTTAAGGCAACTTGAGCTTGAGTTTTACCGTATTTTTCCCCTAATTGAGTTAATAAATTCAACACCGGGGCAATTTTCTGTAAACCTTGGGAACTAAAACGGGAGTCGAGGGCCCGCGCACCTTCCGGTTTTGGGGGGTTTTCTGGGTTATACTTCCCGGTGAGCAAGCCTTGAGCGAGGGGACTGTAAGCGAGGATGGTAATATTTAACTCACGAGCCGTTTTGAGGACATTATTACTTTCAATGTTGCGGTGCAGTAGGGAATATTGCATTTGATTCACCGCGAGGGGGATGTCCCGTTTGGCTAGGATATCGTGGGCTTCTCGCATTTGCTTTGCGTCGTAATTACTGATCCCAATTGCACCGATGCGTCCGGCTTGTACCTCGTCTGCAAGGGCATTCAGCAGGGTTTCTTGACCCATAAAGAAGGTAAACGGCCAATGGACTTGGTACAGGGCAATATGACCCATTTGCAGGCGTTTGAGGCTACCTGCAACCGCTTCCTTGACTGCATCCCCTCCAAAACGCCAGGGGGCTGGGCCGTATTTGGTGGCAATATCAACGGGTTGACCGCGTTCTTTGATAAATTGTCCCAGTAGGGTTTCTGATTCCCCTAAACCGTAGACTTCAGCCGTATCGAAGAAGGTAACACCTGCATCAAGAGTGGCGTTAAATGCCGCTTTGACTTGTTCGGGGCCGTATTTGTCGCCATATCCCCAAAATAGCTTATCTCCCCACGACCATGTGCCAATTCCGAGGGTATTCACGGTGACGTTGGTATTGCCGAGTTGTGTGGTTTGCATATTTGTTTCTTAATAGTTCTTTACAATACTTCTAGGTTAGCGAGAAAGGCGGGAGAGTGGGGGGTTTCCGGGATAAGATAATAGCTTTTAAGATACATTGAGAAATCGCGATCGCATTGCAAACATTATGGCTAGTAGCAATTTAACCAACGACTTTACAGAAAAGACTTCTCCAGAAACGACATTACCCAGGGTGAAACTCCCGGTGATGTTTCGTTTGGGCTTATTTCAGATGGGATTGGGGATTATGTCTGTCCTGACGCTGGGGGTACTCAATCGGGTGATGATTAGCGAGTTGGGGATTCCGGCTACCATTGCCGCAGGAACTTTAGCATTACATCAATTTGTAGCCCCAGCTAGAGTTTGGTTTGGGCAAATGTCCGACGCAAAACCCATTTTCGGTTTACATCGCACCGGTTACGTTTGGTTGGGGACGGCTTTATTCGGTTTGATTGTGTTTTGTGCGGTGCAAGTGATGTGGCAATTGGGGGGTGTCGTGCGCGAAATGGGGAGTTGGGCTTGGACAACCCAAACGATAGGTTGGACAGCACTTTTGGGCGCGGTTTTTGTGTTGTATGGCTTGGCTTTGAGTGCCAGTTCAACTCCTTTTGCGGCGTTATTAGTGGATGTTTCCGACGAAGATAATCGCTCAAAAATTGTCGGGACGGCTTGGTCTTTGTTGATGGTGGGGATTGTGATTGGGGGGATTAGTGGCGGCGTTTTGCTTCAACAAGTACAGCAAAGTGGCGTTACTTTGGGATTGAATGTTAGCAGTCGCTTTTTGACCGGAGAGGATGCGATCGCGACTTCCCTAAATAACATTAAACCGCCGATTAATAGTTTATTTTTGATTGTACCTTTGATTGTCTTGGGGTTGGCGATCGCGGCGACTTTAGGCATCGAGAAAAAGTATTCTCGTTATGGGGAACGCTCATCAGTAAAAGACCGGGAAGATAGCATTACGTTAAAACGCGCTTTACGAGTCTTAACGGCGAGTCGTCAAACGGCGATCTTTTTTGGTTTCTTGTTAGTAATGACCCTGAGTTTATTTATGCAAGAAGCCGTCCTCGAACCTTATGGCGGTGATGTGTTTAATATGTCGATCCCCGAAACCACTCAACTGAATGCGTTTTGGGGAATGGGGACGTTAATTGGTGTAAGCAGCACCGGGTTTTTAATTGTTCCCAAACTAGGTAAACGTAACACGACTCGTCTAGGTTGTACTCTCGTCGCAATTTGCTTTGTTTTAATTATCTTATCCGGCTTTACTCACAACGCGAATGTGTTTAAATCAGCATTATTTATGTTCGGTTTAGCCACCGGAATTACTACCACTGGCGCGATTAGTTTAATGCTGGATTTAACCGCCGCCGAAACCGCCGGAACCTTTATCGGGGCTTGGGGTTTAGCACAAGCCATTGCGCGGGCTTTAGCAACCGTAACCGGGGGAATTGTTTTAGATATTGGTAATGCTTTATTTAATGCTCCCGTGATGGCTTATGGTTTAGTTTTTGGCTTACAAGCGATTGGTATGATTTGCGCGATCGCGATTTTAAATCATGTTAATGTGATGGAGTTTAAAAAGAATACTCGCAGCGCCATTAAAATGGTCATGGAAGACGGGATGGAGTAATAAGTCATGTTAAATGAAAACCGACAGCCCGCCCGCAGATTAAAATCTGGGGAACCAACAGAACAAAGTCCGCTTTCACAGACTGAATCCATTAAGTTAATGTCTATAACTTAATTGGAATGACTATAATTTCTGATTCGTTACTTGGTTCTACCAAGGGACGTAAAAATGAGGCTATGCTTCAATTCAATATCAAATATTACCGAGAATATCGTAAGCGTGAGTTTATTTCAAATCTGGAAAAATAAACACTGTTCTAGAACCCCAGTTTCTTGTTCGCTTACCCGATAAAATTAAACTTTGACCCCAGAAACCGGGGTTCTTAATCCTCACTCTCTAACCTCGTTCCTCATGATTGCTCAATCAAATTCCCCTGTCATATCTCCCCCAGAATATCTCGATTGGGAGTCTCAACAACCCGTCAAATACGAATATATTAACGGGGAAGTATTGGCAATGACCGGGGGAACTCTAGGTCATAATTCCATTGCTTTAAATATTGCTTCTGCCTTAAAAACTCATCTGCGGGGAAAGGGCTGTAAAGTGTTTATGGCTGATGCAAAAGTCGGTATTTCTACCAATGGCCCATTTTTCTATCCTGATATTATGGTGACTTGCGACCATACTGACCAAAATGCCCGTAAAATCATCGATCATCCTTGCCTTATTGTAGAAGTTCTTTCCCCCAATACAGAAGCCCGCGATCGCGGTTATAAATTTAGGAATTATCGTCAAATCAACACGTTACAAGAATATGTCTTAATTGATGCCGAAAAAATGAATGTCGAATGTTATCGAATGAATGAGAAAAATAAATGGGAACTCACGCCTTATAACTTCGATGAAACGCCAAATAGCGATAGGATAGTGAATATTAACTTTACCAGTGTTGACTATCAATGTCCTCTGGAAATGTTATACGAAGACGTTATTTTTTCGACTCAAAACGCAGAAGAATCTTAAACATGAATTCCTATTGGTTGGAAGTTCTCGAATTTAGTAAAAACCTGACCCAAGAAATTGGCGATCGCCTGTTGCAAGATTTTGGTAAAATACAGGCAACAAAAAAGGATGATGGCTCCCTCGTGACTGAAGCCGATCGCTGGTCAGATCAAGCAATTCGAGACGCGATCGCCCAGAGATTTCCCGACCATGGTATCCTCACCGAAGAAACACTCCACACCCTCCCAGATACCGATTGGTGTTGGATTATTGACCCCATTGACGGGACAACGAATTTTACGCGGGGTGTCCCAATCTGGGGTATTTCGATGGGATTGTTGTATCGCGGTACACCCGTGTTTGGGGCAGTATATTTACCTCCGATTCAGCAATTTTTCCACGGCTATTGGTACGGAGATAGCGACTTAACCGGGCCAACCGGGGCATATCTGAATGATGTTAAGATTCAAACTAGCCCAGATCGTACCAGTCGCAGCCATTTATTTAACCTCTGTGCGCGTAGCATGGATGTAGCCCAGCAAGCGGATTTCCCCTGCAAGATTCGCTCGATTGGGGTTGCGAGTTATAATTGCTTGTTGGTGGCGTTTGGTGCAGCTTTGGGGGGTGTAGAAGCCACGCCGAAAATTTGGGATATTGCTGCTGTTTGGGTCATTGTTCAAGCCGCAGGGGGCGTTTTCGTGGCTTTAGAACCCGACCCGGTTTTTCCGTTAAAAATCGGAGAAGATTACGGAAAACGCTCGTTTCCGAGTTTAGTGGCGAGTCAGCCCGATTTAGTTCCGGTTTTCCGGCCTTTTGTACAGTTTATCGGCGATCGCGTCTGCGAACAACGCCAGTAAATTATTCATCTACAGCCAAGACTACATCTTCGTAGATCGCACTCATGGGCATTTCCAGATTAACTGAAGTTAACTCTACGATCGCGTCTTCTGAGTAAGGCGTAAAAATCCAAGTTTCGCGATCGCACTGTAGCGTTATCTTATAAAGTGCGCGATCGCGAGTTTTTTTGTTATTGGTAACTGGTATAGCAACCGTCAAAGTAGTTAGGACACCGCCATCAATTCTTAAAAAATAAGCCCCTCTCTCAATTTGGGAGAGGGGTTTGGGGTGAGGGTAAACCCCACCTCAAATGTCCTAACCATTATGCTTGCTGCTATAACTGGTCACTACCCACTGCCCACTGCCCAATGCCCAAGACCTACTGCCCAAAAAAACTGATAACTGATGACTGATGACTGATAACTGAAGACCCCCCCTCTTGCCGAAATGCCAGAATTGGGATAACACTAGAATGACAACCAAAATCACAAGTAGTTATATAATTTCGGCACAAATAAAAAGAAACCAGGTGTAATTCTATTTTTTTCTGAAAAGCTGCGAAATACAAGAAACTTGTCTGTATAAAAATACGTCTAAATCAGACAAGCCACAATCTTAATTTTTCGCGTTCAGAGGTCTTAAATTCAGCCGTTCACCCATTGACGAAATAGTTTAATTGTGCATCTTCTGTTGGTGACGACAAGCCCGATGCGAAAGTTTCCGATATTCTCGTGTTGCCTCTTTTGGCAGTTATCCGTAAAATATTCTTCATTTTTTTTTGGTGTTTTGAGGAGCTAAATTCTGTGAAAAATTCGTTCAGTTTCAAATTATTATCATCCACAGTCGTTTTAACGGTTTTAGGCTTATTTGATGCCAATGCCAGCAGCGCCCAAACATTACCCAACCCAGAGACTTCCTTAGACCCCAACAGCACAGCAACAACCCCCACACCCAACCTCACCGTCGCCAACAGCAGCACCAGCGACACCTTTGAAATCGAATGGGAACTCGACTCCGCCGAACTAGATTCGGGACTCGATACCCTCGTCAACCCCGCACTCGAAACCACCGTTCCCCTCGCGCAAAGCCTAAGCGACCAACCCGCCGAAGTTGCCGAAATGGAGGTAGCTGAAGAAACCGAAGTCGAGGGCGAAATGAGCGACGGGCCAATGATTCTGCCCCTCGACGGCCTCGACCCCGAAGACCCCATGTCCCAAATCCAGGGGGCAAATCGCTTTCGGGATGTCTCGCCGGGAGATTGGGCTTTTCAAGCCCTCAGCGACCTGATTTCCCGCTATAACTGCCTAGTGGGTTATCCTGACGGCACCTTTCGCGGCAACCGCCCCCTCACCCGTTACGAATTTGCCGCAGGCTTAAACTCCTGTATGCAGCAAATCGAGCGACTTCTAGCCGCCAGTACCGCCGATTTTGTCACCCGCGACGACCTCGAAACCCTGCGGCGGTTGATGATGGAATTTGAGACCGAATTGGTCGCCCTAGGGGAACGGGTTGACACCCTCGACCAACGTATCGGCTTCCTCGAAGATAACCAATTCTCAACAACGACTAAATTATTCGGTCAAGTGGTAGCAGGTTTGCAAGGTCGCAGTAGTGAAACCTTTCTGATTGGGGGCTTTCCGCAACCGGACAACAGCGACAACATCAACCTAATTACTAACGTCCAACTCAGCCTCATCACCCAATTCAGCCCTAACAGTATCTTGCTGACAGGCTTACGAGCCGGAGACGGCAACACCCGCAGTCAAAACGCTTTTCGGGATGGTTATGTGGGTTTGAGTTATGAAGGCGACAACGATAATGATGTCGAAATCAGCGACTTGAGCTATCGTCACCTTATCAACAACCGCGTGGCTGTGATTGTCGGGCCTGTGGGTGTGGGGGCGGTTAACGTCTTCCGGGGGTCAAACCGCGTCGAAAGTGCGGGTTTCGGGCCCTTGTCTCGCTTTGCCCAACGCAACCCGATTATTGCCACAGGCGGCAGTGGTGGAGGAATCGGCTTAGATTGGCAAATTGCGCCGTTTGCCAGCGCTCAAGCGTTTTACAATGCCAGCGATGCCAATAACCCCGAAACCGGGGGTATTTTCGGCGGTACGAGCAACACCACGGCGGCAGGGGCGCAATTAGTAGTTTCTCCTTCTCCCAAATTTGATATCGCCTTGCAATATATCAACTCCTACTCTCCTACTGGGTTTTTAAGTTCCGGGGTCGGTGACTATATCGCGGCGATTCCGGTGGGGGGTCGTGCGCCGCTACTGACGAACGCCCTGGGCGCAAGTGTAGAATGGCGCGTTGTACCCCAAGCAACCGTTGGCGGTTGGGTTGGCTACAGCAATTCCGATTACAAAGGCGCAGTCGGGACGATTACTGGTGGTGAAGTGGAAATTTGGAACTGGATGGCTTATCTCAACTTCCCCGATTTAGGGGGAGAAGGGAATTTAGCCGGGTTGTATTTTGGTCAACCGCCGAAAATTACGGGCAGTCGCTTACCGAGTATTGGCGGCTTAGTCGGGTTGAATGTACCTGGGTTTAATAATCTGGGTAATGGTGGGGCCCGCGTCGGCCAACCGGATACGGCGTATCACCTCGAAGCCTTTTATCGTCTCCAAGTCAACGATAATATCAGCTTGACACCTGGGGCAATTGTGGTGTTCAATCCCGGTCACAATTCCCGCAATGATACGATTACCATCGGCACTGTGCGAGCCACCTTAACCTTCTAAGGATGAATTTTTATGGGGAAAGGGCATCTTTCCCCTATATTTGGGTTGGATGTTGTGAGGAACGCGCCCTTGTATTTGCCCAGATATTGCAGAACAATTACATCTTGTACTTTTACTTTAGGACTGGCTTGTTTCCTGGCTAGTCCTAAAGTGCTTGGGGCTGAGTTTGGGGAAATCGAGTCAACGGTGCAAATCCCGCCAGCGAGTCAGTTTCGGGATGTGTTGCCGTCGGATTGGGCGTATCAAGCTTTATTGGAGTTGCGCGATCGCTACAACTGTCTTGCCGGATATCCTGATAATACATTCCAAGGCGATCGCCCTCTCACCCGTTATGAGTTTGCGGCGGGGGTGAATGCTTGTTTTGAAGTTATTTCTCGCCTTCTGAACTCCCCCCAAGCCGATACAGTATCTCAGCAAGACCTAGAAGTCATAAAACGCTTAATTCAAGACTTTCAACTTGATTTTGCGATTTTACGGGGTCGTACCGATGGCATACAAGCCCGGATTACAGAACTAGAATTGACCCAATTCTCAACGACTACCAAACTATTCGGTCAAGTGGTGGCTGGGGTACAAGGTCGCGAAAGCGGTAATTTCCGCATTGGGGGCTTTCCTCAACCGGACAACGGCGACAATATTAACTTGATTACGAATACTCAACTGAGTCTGGTTACTCAATTCAGCCCCAACAGTATCTTACTAACAGGGCTACAAGCGGGAGACGGCAACACGGGAAGTCAAAATGCTTTTCGGGATGGCTATGTGGGCTTGAGTTACGAAGGGGGCAGGGATAATGATGTGAGTATCAGCGATTTAAGTTATCGTCACCTTATCAACAACCGCGTCGCCGTTATTGTCGGGCCGTTTGGGGTGAATCCAGTTAATGTCTTCCGGGGGTCAAATCGCGTTGAAAGTGCGGGCTTCGGGCCGTTATCTCGCTTTGCTCAACGCAACCCGATTGTGTCTGTCGGGAATGGGAATGCCGGAATTGGCTTCGATTGGCAAATTTCGCCTTTTGCCAGCTTGCAGGGGGTTTATAGTGCCGGAGATGCCAGTAACCCTGATACCGGAGGCATTTTCGGCGGCAGGGATAATATTACGACCGCAGGGGCGCAATTAGTGGTTTCCCCTTCGCCTCAATTTGACTTGGCGCTGCAATATCTGAATTCCTATTCCCCTTCAGGGTTTTTTACCTCTAGGGTTGGGGACTATATCCCGGCGATTCCCGTCGGGGGTCGTGCGCCTTTACAAACCAATGCTTTCGGCGCAAGCTTAGAATGGCGTGTGGTTCCCCAAGTCACTTTTGGGGGTTGGGTGGGCTATAGCAATTCCGATTATAAAGGCGCAGTCGGAACTATTACCGGGGGAGAAGTAGAAATTTGGAATTGGATGACTTATCTGAACTTTCCAGATTTGGGGGGAGAAGGAAATTTAGCCGGATTGTATTTCGGTCAACCGCCGAAGATTACCGGCAGTCGCTTACCGAGTATTGGCGGTTTAGTCGGGTTGAATGTGCCGGGATTTAATAATGTTGGCAATGGGGCATTACGCACCGGACAACCGGATACAGCGTATCACCTCGAAGCCTTTTATCGCTTCAGACTCAGCGATAATATCAGCTTGACCCCAGGGGCGATCGCGATTTTTAATCCCGGTCACAATTCCCAAAATGATACCATTGGCATCGGGACAATCCGCGTCACCTTTACGTTTTAGCTCAGATAAGCTCTGAAAGTTTTACTAAAAATGGGAAAATCGAAAAAATTTTCCCGAATTGCGAAAACCCCCTAACTCGAACGTAATAAATACACAAGAGCGAATCAGACGACAGATTGAATCGGGGCAAAATCTACACTTACCTTCTTATTACTCGCGCACGGAGTTTTTAACATGATTGGCAAATCTATCAAAGCAGTAAAATCAGTTTTATTTTGGGGTTTAGCGGGCAGTTTAGCCCTCGCCGCCGCCCCCGAGGTCAACGCCCAAGTTCAAGTAGAAGGCGGTCAAGCCGACGGACAAGCAGCCTTTTTCGTACCGGATGGCAATGGTAATATCCGCTTGTTTGACATCAACATCGAAACCCTGAAACTGGAAACCTCCATTGGTACAACCACCAATGCAGTTTTCACCCCGGGTGCGGCATTATTCCAAGATGCCAACAATAATAACTCCCCCGATTCTGGGGATACAGGATTTTTACGCGGGACTTTAGCCGGAACCGCCTTTACCGAAAATGGTTTCCCGGTTATCTTCACAGGTCGCGAAACCTTACTCGGCTTCTCTCTCGACAGCTTCAGCAGCCAAGTAGATATCGAGGGTACGCTGATCAGCCCTGAACAAGTCGGGACTGCGCCGTTACTATTCTTCCCCAACATTGAAGCCACCCTTGCTAACGGTTCGGCTTTCGAAGCCAGCCTTGGGGACATGCAAATCGGTGATTTTGAAGCAACCTTAGATAGCGGTCTGATTGACTTACCTTCCACTTTGGCTTTCCGCGCTGCAAGTTCTGACCCGACTCCTCCTGTGACTGGCATTGGTCGGCGCGTTAAGTTCAAGTTTGAAGGCAGTGACGTTACCCCCGATACTTTCGAGTTCCCCGCTTTTGTTACTAATGGTGGTGGCAACAACACTCCGAACAATACTGGTAACAATACTGGTAACACTGCCTCTGGTGATAGCTTGCGCTTCGCGGGTGAAGTCAACGACGAATTTAAGATTCAAACTGTCGGAACTGGCGGTCGTCGCGAATTCAAGATTGAAGGCAACTTCGGTTATGTAGATATTTCTTTGGGTGGTCTGAGCCGAGTTAATTACCGTTCTGATGGTACACCCATTGATGCCAGCCAACCCTTAGATTACAAAATTGAAGGGGAAAGCAACGGCATTCTTTCTCTCTACGGGCCGGATTCGATTGCCTTTACGGGGGCAAGTCGTCGCGATACCAAGTTTGAATTTGAGCAAGGTGATTCTCGCTTACGGGGTCGCAGCGATGGCTCTGTTGATTTCTTTGCCTCTGTTGGGGTAGGTTCGACAGTCGATCGCGATGTGACTTTTACCAACTTTGATACTTCTAACATCGAAAGTGCCAATTCGGGTGACAGCGACCTGTGTAATGTTTGCGATACCGATGCTGATAACCGTTTAGAACTGGGTAGCGAGTTAACCATCGGCAGCATTAACTTCACCCTGACTCCGACAATTAACTTCACTAGCGTTATCAGCAACAGTAGCTCTAGCAGTAGCTCTAGCAGCACCTTAGAAGGTAGCAATATCGCGGTCTTGCTGGCAACTTCTAGCTCTGCGAATACTGATATTTTCGCGCTGTCTGGTGATAGCGAAGTTGCCGAAAGTCAGTATCAAATCTATACATCTAGCTCCCAAAACACGGTTAATGTTGTTAATCGCGGTAATCAACGTTTCTTCGTTGTCTCTCGCGGTCGTGGTTTAGCATTAGGTCGCCGTCGGGCTGCTTTTGTCCAAATCGGTCCTGGTTCTAAGTTCTTTCCGGGTTTAGTCGGTTTACAAGAAATTGACCCGGATGAATTACCGGATACCGATCTCGATGTAGACGACGATGATGACGATCTCGACGTAGACGACGATGATGATGACGATCTCGACGTAGACGACGATGATGATGACGATCTCGACGTAGACGACGATGATGATGACGATCTCGACGTAGACGACGATGACGACGACGACGACGACGACGACGATGACGACGACGACGACGACGACGACGATGACGACGACGACGACGACGACGACGACGACGAAGATGACGACGACGATGATGATGCGTCAGTTGATGATGGTACTGATACTACCGATAGCACCACCATTGAAGGCTTTGAAGGTCTAGGAGAAATCGACGAAAGCGAATTACCGACAACTGACGACACAACTTCGGACGATACCACGACTCCGGATGATACGACCACGGATGACACGACTGATGATACAGGTGTCTAAGTTAAGCGTATCAATGGCTTAATCGCCAAAGAGCGTACAGTTTGATGTAGTCCTTTTGGATTGAATTTGGTGAGGTTTTAGTCCACAGTTCCTAAATTGCGTTTCACGCTTTTGGGTTCTGTGGATTTTTATTGGTGGGTTACAGTTTTATTTACGGAGATTTTGGTTTTTATGGTTTGGTTTGACGATCTTCAAGAAGCTTTGGTGTTAGGGGAGGACGATTGGCGATCGCTCTCGTCTGGGATTTTGATGGCTCTACAACAGCGCGATTTCAATTTACAATTACCCCAACGGTTGCGGTCGGATGTTGCGCCTCGGATTGTGTTTTTGTCGGTGAGCGATCGCGCAGGGATCCGCGTAGCGGCACGGGCTACTCCGGCCATTATCGCTCGCGGTACGGGTTTAGGGTTAGTGCAGGCGCTTAATACAGCGTTAGAAAAGTTGATTCGCGAGTTTACCCCCGAATATCAACCCCAATGGCTGAAAGTGGATATTGTCCAAGAAGCAATATCGTCAGTCCGTCTCAATAGCGATCGCCCTTTGGGATTTGAACGCAGTTTAGAGGGATTGGCGTTTGAGAAAGAAGCCGCGATCGCGTTTTTACCTGAAGAATTGGTGACTCATTCTCTGGTGTTAAGGGATCAAACCTTAAAATCTTCAAATGTATTGAAATATCTCGAAAAATATCCGGGTAAGCAACAAGCTTTTGAAAAAATAACTCAGGCCAAGTCTTATAAACTCTATCGCTTTAATTGTTCGAGTTTCTTTACAGACGGCACAGAAACCGTTAATTTATATCGCGGCCATCGTCTGTTTAACGACTTCTCGAAGGAAATGGTTTTAGACGCGGCGATCGCAGCAGGAGACTATTTAAAAACTAGCATTAATCCCGATGGGAGATTCATCTATTGCTACCAAGCGAAAACCGATAAAATCATCCCGAAATACAATATTTTGCGCCATGCCGGGACGATTTACGCCCTTTTGGAACTTTATGAGGTAACGCAGGATCAAGACTTGTTAACGGCGATTCAAAGGGCGATCGCGTATCTGCTAAAACAAATCCAAACCCCCACAGCGATCGCGGTGACAGGGGAAGGGGCTTGTATTGTCGAAGCGGGTCAAGTGAAGTTGGGGGGAAATGCGCTGGCCGCGATCGCCCTGGCAAAATACAGCGAAATTACCGAAGATTCTCAATATTTGCCCACAATTATCGAACTTTGTCGCTGGATTGAGAGCGTCCAAGGGGAAACCGGGGAATTTCTCGTTCACAAACAAGGTCAAAATCAAGACCCAGAGGCGTTTCGCTCGAATTACTATCCCGGTGAAGCGATTTTAGCCTTGGTGCGACTGTATCACCTGACCGAAGACGCGCATTGGCTGAATGTGGCTGAAACTGCCGCAAAACACCGCATTGGCAAATATAACGAATCCCCCAAAGCCGTCCCGCAGGATCACTGGTTGCTGTATGCCCTCAACGAGTTATTTCGCGATCGCCCCGTTCCGGTATATTTAACCTATGCCGGACGCATTGCTGATGCCATGCTACAAAGCCAGCAAATCAGTCCGATGTATCCCGATTGGTTGGGCTGTTTCCAAGAACCCCCACGCTCAACCCCTACCGCAACTCGCACCGAGGGTTTATGTGCGGCTTATCGTCTCGCGCAAGTTTCGGGGAATTCCTCACAACTGCCTCAAATCCTCGAAGGGATTGTGTTAGGAGTCGCGTTTCAACTGCAAACTCAAATTCGCCCGGAAATTGCCATGTATTATCCCAACGGAATGCAAGCCTTGGGGGGATTTCGCAAGAGTTTAACCCACTCCGAAGTCCGCATCGATTACGTCCAGCATAATATATCGAGCTTATTGGGATTGTACGCGATCGCGGATTTGTATCGGGGAACGGATGTTTTAGCTGGGATGGATAAGTAACCTGGGTATTACCTTTTTTAACAACCCAATCAAAGCCTACAATCAACAAAAACGATCCAAAATACGCTTTTAAAATCACCAAAAACCCATGATTGCCACCCCAGACTATACCCACCTAACCCTCGACCAATACATAGAACTCGAAGCCAACAGCGACATCAAACACGAATATCGCAACGGCGAAATTTACGCTATGGCAGGAACAACCGACAGCCATAATACCATCGCCGGAAACCTTTACGCCCTGATTCGCAATCATTTGCGCGGGTCAGATTGTCGCCTTTACTTTGCCGACATACAAGCCCGACTCGAAGAATGTAACTGCTTTTATTATCCCGACCTGATGGTAACTTGCGACTCTCGCGACACAGAAACTAGCACCTATAAACGTTATCCCAAACTAATCGTTGAAATCCTCTCCGACTCCACCGAAGCCTTTGACCGAGGAGATAAATTCATCGATTACCAAACCCTCGACAGCCTCCAAGAATATGTTTTAGTCAGTACCAAACAGCAACGAGTAGATTGTTACCGTCGCAGCGAACAAGGAAGGTGGTTCTTTCAATTTTTTGCCCCAACTCAAAACACCTTCAACCTCGCCAGCATCGACCTTGAAGTCAGCTTTGCCGCTTTGTATGAAGACGTTGGGGTTGATAGTTAGGGTTTACTGTATGGCTTTGGCTCTTATTGAGTAAGTTCATCGCGATTCGTGCATGAGCGTCACTATCCCCAGCCGTAGCTTAAACTAATCCTTGGCAGTATTCGTGACGAATTGGGTTATCGCGATCGATTATTAGGTATTCGCTGGGGCTAATGTGGTGCGGGACAGCAATCATTATATCCTTCTAATAAAAAACGAGATCGGGCGAAGCCTGCCACTTCGCGATCGCACAACTATTCCTGGTTGCTATTTTGAGGGAGAGAAGAGCGTCCCGATTCTTTCAAACGTCGATCTAGTAAGCAATCCTCAAAACTTAATGCTTCTTCATCCAGGAAGTTAGAAATTGCCATTTCAATAGTCGCTTCGAGAGAACATTCGAGTTCTGTAGATTTTTTTAAGAGTGCAACTTTTATATAGTCAGGTAAATAATTTACAAGACTCGATATTGCTTCTGGGGAAAGATGTTGAGTGGTGAAAGCTTGAGTCATAGTTCTTTGGGAATTTTAACATTATAGGGGAAAAGCAAGAGTATCGAGGATTTGACGGGCTTCAACTTGAATAGAGTTGGACATGGCAAATGAAAAACATATTTGCCTGATTGTATCGGGTTATCGATCTTAATCGGGACTTTATAAGGCGATCGCACTACCCTAAAAAATAACAAAAAAGCGATCGCTCCCTATAGTTTTTTAAGGGCGATCGCTCTTGAATTAAACCTTATCTTTACCAACTAAGGACAGTCGCGGTAGGGTACGTTGCGGCTCAAACTCATGGGAACTTAAGGGGACAATCTACAAGTTGCCGGAACGCACCGGGGCCATAATCTGGCAAGTTCCCAAATCGGTGCGTTCCGGCTCGCTTAATCTTGTTGCTAAAATCCAAGGATTGAACGAAGCCGGAACGCACCCTACCGTCACTATCTGTATAACTTCACCAAACCCTTACGAACAGCATCTTGGAAGATAGTGGGAATATGCAAACGACCAAAATTTGCAGGCGATCGCGGACGACTCGGATTAGACATATTA
Source organism: filamentous cyanobacterium ESFC-1 (assembly GCA_000380225.1). GTDB lineage: Bacteria > Cyanobacteriota > Cyanobacteriia > Cyanobacteriales > Spirulinaceae > Jaaginema. The sequence goes on along the minus strand of KB904821.1, from coordinate 3,314,255 downwards.
ACGTTAGCTCGACCATTATGCACCTCCACATGGGTATGAATACCCGTGCTATAACCCGTGTTACCTTCCCGTCCGATTAAAGTACCTGGCGCAATGGTTTTTCCTTGCAAGCTTTCGTTAATAGAGCCTTCAGCCAAATGCCAATAAATGAAAGTCTTGTTTAGCTCTTTGTTGTAAATAGCAACAGTGCCATTGTAGCCCCATTGCCAATCCGCAAAATTGCCAAATTCCTTTCCGTTTTTGGCTTCGATTACTTCTCCTCCTACTAAAGCATAGACTTTGCTATTCGCCTGTCCACCAACGGAGTCGAAGGCTCGACCTGTGTTGTGATAACCATCATTCCGTCGAGAGCTAATACGATTACCAGTACCATCTTGATACAAAGTATTGAGGTAGTCCGACTCTTTGTAAATATAATTTGGATTGGGATTAGTAACAACATTACCTGGAGGTTTGACAGTCCGTTTCTCCTTCGCATTCACAACCAAATAGTAGTTGGTTGCGTCCACTTCCTCAGAAGGTTCAATTTTGACAGAGTATTCACTGTTGGGTTCTAGGTCATAGCTTGCCCACGGTGTCTCTTTGAGATAGTGAGAGCGAATGACCCCGCCAGAATCTTTGCCCGATACAACCGATTTAGGTTGGACAATTTTGCCATTCTTATCCAGCAACCGCATCCGTAGATTGCCATCTAGCGGCCCCGCGTCAGTGCCGTCGTGGCCCGTGCGTACTGCAAGTTGCAAAACTCGTGCATGGTTATCTGTCTTGAACTTATAGAAGTCCAACTCTTTGTCGGGTATCCCCACATGATCTTTCACAACGGTTCGCTTGTCGTCACCCCAACCCGCAATATTACCCAGGTCGCGAGCATCCTCGCGGCGACCGCCTGCCTGATCCAAGTTGTGAACGAACTTGTAAGGCATATTTCGCATAAATCCTGGCAGAAACCGCTTCGGTTCAATCTCCATGCGATAGTGCCCTTGGGGCAGAGAATCATAGCGGAGAACTGCGTTACCCGTGCTATTAGGTGTCACTTTTGACCATTGACCATTGACCGAGCGGTAAAGCTGAGAGTTGTAGTAAGCAGCAGGAATATTTGATCCCTTGTTACCTCGAATCGCTGTATAAAGCTGGCGATTCGTGCCATCCACTGAAAATTCGTAGTCAAACTCACCCCGTAGGTCGGTAAATTCATAGCGACCATCCGCTTTGAGTTTGTCGAAGTTCAGCACCACATCGTAATTGGTTTTAGTGCCATTAAGCGCGGTTACTTCAACATAATACTTGCTGTTCGGTTCCAACCATTGAACGCCATATATGGGTTCTCGAGACTCCGAATCTACCGGGTTGCCAATTTGTTTGCCACCCTCATCTAAGATTCGTACCCGTACATCACCATCCAACGGACGCTGACGATCTGCTTCGCTACCGTCGCTGTCCTGGCTGCGTACTGCAAACTGCAACAGAGTTTCCATATCGTCCGTCGTAAAGACATAGAGATCCCGGTCTCCAGACGGTAGTCCTACGTGGTCGCTGACGATAATCCGTTGCCCCGCAATCTGGCCGTTAACCGATTCGCGGTTAATGTTCCATGCCTCTATACCGCTATTCCCAGCTTGGTCTAAATTTACGACCATCTCATAGGGGAGATTCGCTTTCGACTGCTCAACATCCACCTTAATGAGATATTTTCCAGCCGGTAAATCTTGGTAATTTATATAATTATCATCAGGATTGATGTCAGTCAGGGGAACCTGTTGCAGCCGACCATTACCAAGGTCGCGATAAACAGTGGTGCGTAAATCAGGGTGAGCCAGGACTGTATCTCGTACTGCCAAACTAATATCGTTTTTATTCCCGTCTAAATCCACCCAGTATTCACTACTACCCCGCATATTAGGATAGGTGTGGCGACCATCTGGAACCTTAGTTACATTACTGAATGGAACAACATCCCAAATCGGCTTAACGGTTGAAGGGAGGTCAATATCATCAGGCAAAGCATTCCCCGTCCCGGTAAAATAGGGAATTGCTTTCTGACCATTCCAAATAATATACCCGCCGTCAAAGTATTGCACCGCAGGCATATTCACTCCATCAAATGCCTGCTCAAAAATCTGAATATCTCGCCGTGAATTGCCTAAACGCTGGCGATTCGCCTCATAAACTGCACGAACTTTGTCGGCTGCCCGTTTCTTAGCGGCTAATTCCTCTGGTGAGGGCGATGGAGTTGGCGTTGGAGTTGGAGTCGGTTGCGGCTGAACGACTGGCTTGGCGGGTAGCCACTCAATCACAGGCTTTTCCTTACCTACACTACCCTCCAGGAAGTTCATAATTAAACTATATTGATCAATCTTAGAGTAGCTTCCACGATCGACTGTCAAGGTATAGTTTCCAGGTTCCAGTGTACCAGCATCCATGAATCGTGGTGCTGAAGAAGCATCTGGCTCGAAGCTTCCTTCTTCAATAACTTTGCCATTTCGACGCAATACCAGATTTCCTGGGAAATCCAAGGAAGAAGCAAAACGATTTGCTTTGTCAAGTTGGAAAGAAAATGTATCAGCAGGGTTGCTAGAATCCAACCAACCGAAATACTGCCGTCGATGTTTTGGAGGCACATTTACACTCTGAACTGCCCGTTCACCTGGCGTAAAGACACCCTCACCACTCCAAGTTTCAGGACTCAAGAGAGCCGGTGTACTATGCTCCTTGGGCTTCGTCACTTTCGCCAAGTGAACCGCCGCCGTCAGATTCAGCAAGCCAGCCCCAGTCTCAGCATCATTCCCCGTGTCGCCCAAATCCGTCGCCGTATCTCGGATAATTTCTACCACCTGGCGATAACTCAACTCAGGATTAGCTGCCCAAACCTGGGACACTGCCCCCGTCACCTTCGCAGTGGCCACAGAAGTCCCCGCCATACCACTGGTTCCTTCCCCAGCTAAGGACAATTGGGGATTCTCCGTCGTTCCGCCATAAGCCACAACATCCAAACTCTGACCATAGCTGGAATAATTGGTGCGGTCAGCCCCCTTCCAAGCCGACGTATCGGGGTCAAACTGTTCGGCTGCACCCACGGTCATAATGTTGTCAAACTCCTGCGAGGCTTGACCCAACGCCGACATCACGCCGCCATCATTCCCGGCGGCCACCACTAACATGACGTTATTCTGACGGGCATATTCAATGGCCTCTCGTTCCATTGGGGTAAACTCGTAGCGAGTCGTTATGTTGTCCTCAGCATCGACTTGAGTCAAATCCATGCTTAAATTGACTACCGCATTGGGCTGACCTGACTCAATGGCCGCGTCTACAAACTCCGTAAGAGAATTTGCCCATTCCCCTGAACCCACCGCACGACCGACCCATAAAGGTGCATCGGGATTAATGCCATCGACACCAATATCATTGTCTCGTTGTGCCGCAATTAGTCCTAAGATATGCGTTCCGTGTTCATTTCCTTCACCTTCGGTCAACAGGGGATTATTGTCTCTATCAACCCAGTCCCGTCCCAAGGTGATGTTGCTGTAGTCCAGGTCAGGATTATTCTCTGCAAACCCGGTATCAATAACTCCCACCAGGGGTTGATTTGTTGTCGGTACGTCTGCTACTTCAAAGGCTTCGCTAGGGGGTTCGACGTAAGCTTGGGCATATTCGATGAGGGCTTTTCCGGTGTCGTTGAAGCGCCAATCTCGGTCTGCGTCGATGACTTCATCAATGAGACTGGCTTCTGCGGTTGCGCCTCGGACTTGGAAGATAATGTCGTTGTAATCTTCGTCTGTAAAGCCATCTACCCGCAAGTCTTCCATGACGAAGGTATTACCGTCACCCGTTACATCGGCAATTTGTCCGACGTGGAAGGCTTCGTTGGGATTAATCGTCTCCATGGAGAACAGGGGACGAGTTGCACCGCCGATGTCAGGGTTATCGTAGACTTGCTGCACTGTGCCACGGGGAACGAGCATCACGCCAAAGGTCTCTCCTGGGTTCATTTCAACGGTTTTTACGCCTTTATATTCGCCGGAGTTGAAGTTGCTTTCCCAGGACATTTTGCCTTCAAATTTTGCGCCTTCGGTTGCGTCTTGGATGACGATGTGACCTTCGGTGGAGTTGGTGAGGGCGCGACGGGCTGCTTCTTCGATAAATTCTTCGCTACCGGGTTCAAAGACTTCCATTCCTTCGAGGCTAAAGATGGCGAGTTCGCCTTTATAACCACCACCGTCGTAGAGGAAATCTATACCGACTTGACCGGAGTCAGCGACGGTGAAAACGCCAGCGTTGAAGGGGGATTCTGGGGGTTCGCTGTCAAAAAAGGAGACGGGCGTAAGTTCTTCTGGGAAATCAGAGTCAAAGTCATCTGGGGTGTCGGTAAGGTCATCTCCATCGAGGTCGTTGAATAAGCCGGTGAGGAGGCTGGGGTCTGGGGTGTCGTCTCCGGGGGCATCCACGAGTCCTGATGGGGTGAGGATGGGTTCGAGGATGAAGGTTTGGAAGGTAGGGGTGGGTTTTTTCCGTTGTCGCCGAGGTTTTTTCATGGTTTAAAGAACGGTGTTTGAGTGAGTTCTGTATTGTTCTCGGCAAAAGGGTGGGGGTTTTATGCAAATCTGGAATTTCTTTACAAAGGTTTACAAATGGGGTTTTGCCCTCACCCCAAACCCCTCTCCCACGGGAGAGGGGCTTATTTTTAGGCTGCTATGGTGATACAGCACTACGTTCGTAGCTTGAGACATAAAAAGACTCACGCGCCCTTAGATGGTGGGCGATGCCCACCCACCCCTGTCAAGTTGTAATTTTCAGCAGGCGAGAATAACTCTCATTCGCCCTATTTTGTCGTCGTTGGCGCTCACATCATTACCACTTAATCACCAACTTGAAGATGAAAGCACAGTTTTTTTCTTCCCACTCCTCCCCCTCTTCCCCCTCTCCCCCCTCTCAAACGGGTAGAATCGAGCGCAAAGCCTACCACCTTGAAAGGGCTGGCGATGCCCACCCTACGCAATATTTTCAAGAAGGACTCTCCGGATCAACCGCCCGCTTTTTTGTCGTACTGAGACTGACCCAGATTTGGGCTGAAACGCGATCGCCCTCAAGGAGTAGAAAGCGCAGCAAACTAAAGCATAATTAAAATACAGCGATCCTCGGTGGTATTTATGACGGCAAAGATTCTGGTCATCGAAGACGAAGCGAAACTCGCCCATTTTATTGAGTTAGAGCTTAAATATGAAGGGTACGAGGTGCAGGTCGCTTTAGATGGCTTTAATGGCTTAACCGCAGCGAGAGAAAGCCGTCCTGACTTGGTGATTCTTGATTGGATGTTACCGGGAAGTTCGGGACTCGAAATCTGTCGGCGTTTGCGGGATACGGGGGATAAGGTGCCGATTATCCTGCTAACGGCTAAAGATGAAGTGAGCGATCGCGTGGCAGGATTAGACGCAGGGGCTGATGATTATATGGTAAAGCCTTTTAGTGTTGAGGAACTCTTGGCCCGGGTGAGGGCGCATTTACGACGCACCCAAGCAGATGACTCCAACCAGTTACAATTTGCCGATCTCAAGCTGAATCGTAGCACTCGCGAAATCTATCGGGGCGATCGCGCCATTGAATTAACCGCCAAAGAATTTGACCTCCTCGAATATTTGTTGTCTCATCCCCGTCAAGTCTTGACGCGCGATCGCATTCTCGAACGGGTTTGGGGTTACGATTTTATGGGCGACTCTAATATTATTGAAGTTTACGTTCGTTATCTCCGTCTCAAACTCGAAGCCGATCGAGAAAGCCGCCTAATTCATACGGTGCGCGGTGTAGGTTATGTTTTGCGCGAGTCAGTTTAACTGAAGTTTAACAACTTCTATTAATCTTTAACTAATCTTCAATTAACGATTATTGATTTCAATCCAATTGGGGTTAAAATAAGATTAAAGGAATAGAGATCGCGAAAAAAGAAGTTAAATAGATTTCAGAAATGCTTTCAATCTATAACTTAAACAAGATGCCGTAAACTCTCGCCTTTGACTCATGCAACTCCCGGTAAAATTTCGAGTTAAGTCAGAGTTTGAAGGTTTACATATCTGAGTTAATTTCTGCCTTCAGGAAAAAATACTAATTTTCCTCGGTCACTTTTCCCCGTCAAAATATCTGCAAAAATGGCAGTGGGAGATTGAAAATGAGTTTAAAGCAAAATGTTGAAATTATCCCCTTGGGTTGCCTTTATCCCGGTAAAGGTTTAGAAATTTGTCCGGTACAAACTCGGCAAAATCCGTTAGATGCACCCGCAATTTATAGCCAAGAAACAACTTTAATGAGGCTACCTTCAGGGATGATTGGTGATTTATCTGTGCATCATCATCAAACCAATCAACTTTTCAGCGTGCGGGGAAGTGCGGTAATTGTAATTTGGCAAAATGAAGAATATCAATATATTTTGCTCACCGAAAACAATCCAGTTCTGGTCAAAATTCCCTCTGGTGTTCCCTACAGTTGTGTGAATTTAACGACTAAATCTTGTACAATTCTTAACTCGATTGTACGCTATGCACCCTCAACCAAGGCAGATTACCGTCCCGTCAAAAAACACCAACCCTACGATCTGAATGCCGTTCGTCAATTACTTTTAAATGTAAGAGAACCCGTGATTAGCGAACAGGTATATTCTACTAATTAACGGGTAAATTATAGATCAAATCAATCATTCAAAATGGCACGTCAACGCAAAAAATCCGACCTTCCTACAAAAGTTTGTGTCGTGTGCGATCGCCCCTTTACTTGGCGTAAGAAATGGGCGAATTGTTGGGATGAGGTAAAATACTGTTCCGATCGCTGTCGTCGGCGGCGATCGCAAAGCAAAGATAATAATTAGTTAGTACAGTTCTCCTTTCAGAACTTACATTGACACTCCCTGACCTAAAGGTGCGGGGATTCTTCGTTCATAGAATCGACTTGCTGAGACAGGATTGCTCCAACCTCAGTAGCGGTCAAATCTCCCGAAGCGTTCGGGTCTGTAACCCAAGTTCCGGTATGCCCTACCGTACTCAAGGCGCTTTTTAGGATGTTAATCGCAGCATTCCAATCCCTATCTAACACGCAACCACAACGACAAACGTGGGTGCGGGTAGATAGGGATTTTTTGACGATTGTGCCGCAATGGGAGCATTGTTGAGTGGTGTAAGCAGGGTTAACGGCAATCGTTATCCTGCCAAACTTACGCCCAAAATACTCTAACCATTTCCTGAATTGATACCAACCTGCATCATTAATTGACTTGGCGAGACAGTGATTCTTGACTAAGTTTTTAATCCTCAAATCTTCGTAGGCCACCAAATCGTTAGATTGGATTACGCAACGCGCAACTTTCTTTGCGTGTTCTTTACGTTGTCTACTTATTTTGAGGTGTCTTCGTCCGAGTCGATTAATGGCTTTTTTGCGGTTGGATGAGCCTTTCTTTTTGCGAGAAACACGACGTTGACAAAATCTTAGCCGTTTCTCGTTCTGTCGGTAAAACCGAGGATTGGGTTCTGTAGTTCCATTAGAGTCGGTGTAGAACTCCTTGAGTCCCACGTCTAACCCAATCGCTTTACCTGTGGGTTGAGCGTCTACTTTAACCTCAATGTCAATACAAAACTGGCAATAATAGCCGTCGGCACGACGAATTAAGCGCACCCGTTTGATAGATTCAATCGGGTAAAACGCCAAGTCCCACGTCCCTACCAATTTAAGTCTGCCGATGTTATTTTTATCGGTAAACACAATGTGTTTGGGGTCGTGGAGTTTCCAGCCACTCGTCTTATATTCAACCGAACGGCAATTTTTCTTAAACCTTGGATATCCCTGTCTTGCCGAGCGTTCCCTTGCGCCTTTCGGCGACGCGGGGACGGGCGCGCTTCTTCCCCGGAATTGCTTTTTTGCAATTGTCAAAGAAACGAGCAATTGCCGACCATGCACGTTCGGCGGCAGACTGTCGAGCTTGGGAGTTGAGTTTGTTAGCAAAGGGGAACTCTTGAGCTAAGACCCGACAGTGTTTATTAAGGTCGTATTTGTTAACCCCTTCATTGTCCATCCAGTACCGTAGGCACTTGTTACGGACAAACTGTGCTGTCCGTATGGCTTCGTCAATGGCTTGATATTGACTCGGTTTTCCTTTGACCTTGAACTCCAAAACCTGCATGGTAACATGAGTCGTTATGCCAAGTAACATAACATAAAGTCGCCCTTACAGGGACAGGTCTTAGACCCAAAATTTATTGATAAAGTATCTATCGAAAAAGCGATGATTGCTGTTCCTGAATTTCAGCCCTTAACTCCTCAACAGTACTTCGAGTGGGAAGCCCAACAAGAGCTTCGATATGAATATTTTGATGGCAATGTTTTTGCGATGACAGGGGGTTCTTTATCCCACGGTCGTATTGGCCTCAATGTGAGTTCATTACTGAAGTCTCGTGTTCAAGGTCAAGGATATCTTGTCTTCAACTCGGATGGCAAGGTAGGAATTTCAGAAGCCGGGCCGTTTACTTATCCAGATACCAGTGTTAGCTGCGATGAGCGCGATCGCACCGCAACAGAGTTCATTCAGTTTCCTTGTCTGATTGTAGAGGTATTATCACCCAGCACCGAAGCCTATGACCGGGGCGACAAATTTGCGCTGTACCGTCAGCTAGAAAGTCTACAGGAGTACGTTTTGGTGGGTTCTGAAACGAAGACGGTTGAAGTTTTTCGCCGGGAATCAAACGGAATTTGGTCGTTTATTCCTTATGCGGGGGAGGATGAGGTTGAGTTCGCGAGTGTGGAGTTGACGGTTTCGATCGATGCCATTTATGAAGACGTGATACTCGCTCAGTCGCAAGATGAAAGGAGTTTGAGGGAGCGGTAACAACAAAATTGATGGGGTAAACGGGTGAAGATTGGACGGGGAAACCCCGCCCCTACGAAAAACTTGACAATCAAACCCAAACCTTAACTTGTCACAAACAACCAACAACCAACAACAGAAAAACCTTTTCCCTCGCTGCTGTAAAATAGCTATGCTCAATTAAACGATCCCCAACAAAAAATCAAGTAATGTCAGTCCAACCCAAGCTCATTATTCACGGTGGTGCAGGAAGTTCCCTTAAAGGTAAAGGCGGCTTGGCTGCTGTTCGTCAATCCCTCCACGAAATTGTCCAAGATATTTACAACTTACTAATCAATGGTAGTAGTGCCACAGAAGCCGTTATCGAGGGCTGCAAGCGCCTAGAAGACGAACCCCGCTTCAATGCTGGAACCGGGTCGGTATTGCAGTCTGACGGGCAAATCCGCATGAGTGCGGCGTTGATGGATGGTGCTAGTCAACGGTTTAGCGGTGTAATCAATACCTCGCGGGTTCAAAATCCGATTGAATTGGCGAAATTTTTGCAAAACGAGAGCGATCGCGTCCTTTCTGATTATGGGGCTGCTGAAATCTTGCGGGAACTGAATTTTCCCATCTACGACCCCCTCACGGATTTACGTCTGAATGAGTGGATAGAGGAACGCAAAGACAACTTCCAGAAGAAAATGGCGGGAACCGTGGCAGAAGCGGAACTCGCAGAAGCCCGACGGGGTACGATTGGAGTCGTTGCTCTGGATAACCAAGGCCGAATTGCGGCGGGAACGTCTACCGGGGGCAAAGGCTTAGAACGCATTGGCCGGGTGAGCGATTCGGCCATGCCTGCGGGTAATTATGCCACCCAGAATGCCGGGGTGAGTTGTACTGGCATTGGTGAAGACATTATTGATGAATGTCTGGCCGCGAAAGTTGTGATTCGAGTGAGCGATGGTTTGTCTCTGGCTGAAGCGATGCAACGCTCGATGCAGGAATCTTACAATCATAAACGAGACTTGGGCGCGATCGCCCTTGATGCTACCGGAACCATTGCTTGGGGTAAAACCAGCGAAGTGTTGCTGGCGGCGTATCACGATGGTGAAACTGTAAGCGATACCCTGGAATGGACGGGCGATGAGTTAACTGACTCAATTTTTTAAAAAGCTGAGGCTATATGCAGTTAAACTTTGAAATCAAAGGTCAAGGCTTGCCGATTTTGTGCTTACACGGTCATCCGGGTTCAGCCCAGGCGATGTCCGTGTTTACCAATCACCTCTCAAAGCGCTTTTTAACCATAGCCCCAGATTTACGGGGTTATGGTCGCAGTCGCGTCAAGCACAACTTTGCCATGAGCGACCATTTAGACGACCTAGAAGCCCTCCTCGATGCAAATAACGTTCAGGATTGTTTGCTGTTGGGGTGGTCGTTAGGGGGCATTCTCGCGCTAGAACTGGCGTTGCGAAATCCCCAACGGTATCGAGGGCTAATCTTAATCGCGACTTCGGCTTATCCTCGCGGCAATCATCCTCCGGTTCAATGGCACGATTTACTTTACACGGGGATCGCCGGGATCGTAAACTGGATTGTACCCAGTTGGTCGTGGAATATTAATACCTTCGGGTCGCGATCGCTCTTTCGCTACTTGTTGGGAGAACAAACCCCAGAAGCTTACCGTTACCTCGCAACCGAGGCGATTCCGGCTTACTTCCAGACTTCAGCGATGGCTCAACGAGCGCTCAATCAAGCCCTGAAGCAAGGTTACAACCGACTTGATGATTTGCCTCAAATCTCGCAACCTTGCCTGGTTTTAGCGGGCGATCGCGACTGCCACATTACCGCCGAGTCGAGTCAGCAAATGGCCGACCAACTACCCAACAGTCAGTGGCATTGTTACGCCAATCGCGCTCATTTGTTTCCTTGGGAAATTCCCCAAATCATGCTGGCCGATCTTGATGCTTGGTTAGAGCAACATCAAACGGTATGGTTTGACGAGTAACTCCGACAAGGCGATCGCCAGTTCTCAAGTCTAATCCAGGAAATTTATCCCACGCTAACGTTCCCCGATTTAAGAAAATTGACCACTAAGAGCGGAGAATCTCTCACGGTCAGACATCTCCCCCATGTCATCAAAAATCGTGAGTTCTTTGGGTTTCATGCGCTCAAAACTCATTCCTACAATATCTGCACCCTCATTTTTTAGGTCTTCGATGTAACCTTCGCTTGCTGTTTTGGCTTCCGTTGGCGAAACAAAAGGCCCGAAGTAGTAAGTACATTCGGGATTCTTGGTTTCGAGTTTCACCCAGCAAGCCCAGCCGAAGAATTCCAGAATCTTGATCAACATCTCCTTCATAGCTTTCCCCAGTTTGGCAGAATTTAACAAGGCATTATAGCGCCTATGACTTTACATTAATTAACGATAATGGCGTTTCCCTTTACGTTATACTCCGTCTTTTCGGTTTTTTAAAGCCTCTGTGTCAGTGGATTCTAAATAAATTTGACTAGCCCAACGCTGACGGAAAACCTCATACAACGACATGGCCGCAGCGACAGAGGCATTCAGACTTGGGGTTTTCCCTTGTAAGGGAATCGACAAGAGAAAATCGCAGTTGGCTTGAGTCAGTAAACTCAACCCCTTACCCTCAGAGCCGATCACTAAGGCAATAGGCCCGGAATAATCGACAGTATGTAAAGATTTCTCGGCATCGGCAGTCAGACCATAAATCCAAAATCCCGACGCTTTCAATTCTTCCAAGGCTTGCCGCAAATTGACAACCCTGGCCACTGCAAAGTTTTCTAAAGCGCCCGCGGCCACTTTCATCACGGTAGAGGTGACTCCGGCGGCTCGTCGTTGCGGTAATACTAAACCTTGTGCGCCAATGGCTTCGGCGGTACGAATCACTGCGCCTAAGTTATGGGGATCGACGATCCCATCGGTAACGACAATAACGGGGTGTTGCGATTGGGCTTGGGCTTGGGCAATCAAATCTGCGAGGTCGAGGTATTCATAAGGAGCGACTTGGGCCGCGACTCCTTGGTGATTTGCGCCTTTGGTAATTTGGCTCAAACGACGAGGCTCTACCTCATCCACGACGCAGCCCTTGGCTTTTGTGGTGTTGATTAAGTTAAGAAAGCGGGGATCGTAACGCAACCGGGGGGTAATCCAAATACGATTGAGTTGGCGATCGCCTTCTAATGCCGCTAAAACGGAGTGACGGCCATAGATGAAATCGTTGTCTTCAGGGGGGTTTGAGTCGCGATCGCGGTCGTTCCGTTTGGTCGGACGCGATCCCCGAAAAGAGTTGTTTTTGGGTCTTGGCTTGGGGGCCATATTGTTAAAGATTGATGACTTTTGACGTTAAGTTTCGAGAGAATCCAGTTCTAGTTTTGCCAATAACTGGTTGAGGCGATCGGGATTGGTGAGATACAGATAACCGATTAAGGTTTCTAAGCTGGTGGCTTGACGATACACTGCTGCCGACAAACGCTGAGGACGGCGTGTTGCCGCATTACGTCCCCGCCGCAGAATATCTCGTTCGGCTGCGGTTAAATCCACTTCTAGGGCTTGCAGATGGTCGGCTTGGCGTTCGGCTCGGGCTTGAGCAACGACTTGTTGATGATACGCCGAAATGCGCTGAGGCGGCAATAAATAATAACTACGGAGATAAAGTTCATACACAGCATCCCCCAGATAAGCCAATGCCACCGGGGATAACTGCTCAATGCCGGGTAAAGATGTCTCTAAATCCGTCGCGATCGCCTTCAGACGCAATGGAGACGATAAAGAGTTTTGGCCATCTTGTCGATCCAATCGAGTTCCTCAAGTTCTTTCGTCTTTATTTTACCAAGACAGCGCCATCTCCAGAAGCATCTCAGGGGACAGGGACTCAAAAAAAAGAGCCATCCGATTGCCAAAATCGGACAGCGATGACCCATGATATCCGGCAGTCTTTAAGACCCTTTGATGTTGGCCAGGGCTTCTTCGACTGAAGGCTGTAAAGACAGAAACTTCTCTAAGCGGACGAGTTTTACCGTTTGTGTCACGCGGGGATTCGTAACAATTTGCAAACTACCGCCAGCCGTTTGTGCTTTTTTCACAAGCTGGACTAATGCCCCTAAACCCGAACTATCCACAAAATCAATTTGGGAAAGAACCAAAACTACATCGTGGGGTCCATCTTCAATACATTTGCCAATCACTTTCCGAAATGTAGGTTCTGAGAAAGCATCAAGTAAACCCGTTAAACGAAAAATTTGACAGTTTTCTTTGACTTCGCGGGTTCCCCGTAAACTCACGGTCAAATTAAGTTGCTCAGCAATAATCCCCTCCTACACTGTGGCGTTTTCGAGTTAATGCTCTAGTATATCGAGAAATCTTCATTTTGGGGAATGAAAATTCGCGTTTTGATAAACCTAGTACAGAAATTAAGGCCAAATTCAACTTAACTGCTGCTGGCCGTTGAGGTTGTCGCCTTTTTCTGTCGCATCAAATCCACAAATTGCTCGAATAAATAATCGGCATCGTGGGGTCCGGGACTGGCTTCGGGGTGATACTGCACTGAGAAAAAGGGCAATTCTTTATGGCGTAAGCCGGCCACGGTTTGATCGTTGAGGTTGAGATGGGTAATTTCTACATCTGCCCCCAAGGAATCGGCGGTGACGGCAAAACCGTGATTTTGGCTGGTAATTTCGACTTTTTGCTTTAAACCCGCCGGTTGATTCAAGCCCCGATGGCCAAACGGCAGCTTAAAGGTTTCTCCTCCCAAAGACAGCCCCAGAATTTGATGCCCCATACAAATGCCAAAAGTCGGTTTTTGGGCTTTGAGGAGGGCTTTGGTGGTTTCGATGCCTTCTTGGACGGCGGCGGGGTCTCCTGGGCCATTAGAAAGGAAGATACCATCGGGATTGTATTTTAAAATCTCGGCGGGGGGTGTGTTTGCCGGAACCACCACCACGCGACAACCGTAACTGGCTAAACGCATGAGAATATTGCGTTTGATGCCAAAGTCAACGGCGACCACCGTGAGTTTTTGGTTCAGGGGTTGGCTGTCTTTGGGGCGATATTCCCAATGGTTGTTGCTGGGGTTGTCCCATTCGTAGACTTCTTTGGTGGTGACTTCTTTGACCAGGTTTAAGCCTTTCATGCTAGGGGCGGCTTGGACTTGTCGCAGTAGTTCCTCGGGGTCGAGGATTTCGCTAGAAATGCCGCCATTCATTGCGCCGGCCGAGCGCAGTTTGCGGGTGAGCGATCGCGTATCGAGGCCATAAATCCCGACAATGTTATGTTGGCGGAGATAATCGGGTAAAGATTGGGTCGAGCGCCAATTACTCGGACGCTGACAAACGTTGCGGGCAATTAATCCCTTGACTTTGGGCCCGGTCGATTCTTCGTCTTCGGGATTTACGCCCGTATTGCCCAATTCGGGATAGGTAAAGGTAACAATCTGACCGCAATAACTGGGGTCGGTCAATACTTCTTGGTAACCCGTCATTCCGGTATTAAAGACAACTTCTCCTAAAGTGGTTCCGGTTGCGCCTACCGAGTAGCCTTGATAAGCTGTGCCATCGGCAAGAACCAGTAAAGCAGGATTAGTGGCTAAAATAGACATAGCGATCGTATTTCGTAGATTGGGTATGGGTTGAAAACTTTTGAGATTGGCATTTGCTCAAAACTCAACCTTTAACTTTAACAGCGATCGCGGCGATCGAGAGCCGGGCCGGCCACAATTTTCCGGGTTTTTCAGGAAAACTCCAGAATTTGTCAGGAATCACAAGGCGGGGTGACGTAGATTAACCTAACCTTTGACCCCGGTCACTTCTTAAGACTTGACGGCTTCATATACTGAACGATAAGGGGTTGCATTACGCTATTCCGACGCGATCGCCTCCTAATCTGGCTTATCCATAGCATTGATTACTCGCCATCGTCTCGGAAAAAGAGCAAATTTTAAACATACCGTCAACAATTTTAGATCGTGCCTTGTCGCTGCCGAGTCGGACCGCGCACAACATCGATCCTTCAACAGTTGCCACCGATCGCCATAGAAAAATATTATGCCAGCTACTTTTTCCTATCCCAATAACAACGAAGTTCCCTTGACCCCCGCTTCGGAACTCAACGATACAGATTTAATTAAAGATGGGGACAATTCCTCCGAAGACGAACTGATCGACTTAGAATTCGACGAATCTAAAACCGCTAAAGACAGCAAAGGAGTTAATCGCAGCACAACGGATTTAGTGCGTCTTTATTTAAGCGAAATTGGCCGCGTCCCTTTACTCAAGCGCGATGAGGAAGTTTCTGAAGCCCAAAAAATCCAACGCTACATGAGTTTGCTGGCATTACGCAGCGAAGCCGCCAGTACCGAGGGAACAATCCCATTTTGGTGGGTCAACGTTTTACAAGATTTTTTGTCCTCTCCCCACGACAAAATTACAGGGGCTTTATTCAACACTCTGGCTCAATCTGAAATCAACCATCCGGTCGCCCAACCCGTTATGGCCCAATACGTCGAGGCGATCGCGATTCACGACCGTTTAGCCGCTAAACTTGGCCATCGTCCCTCCTGGAAACGCTGGGCCGCTACGGCTGAAATGGAAGTCAGCGACCTCAAAGCCCTGCTTAACCAAGGCAAACAAATCTGGGCCGAACTCGCCGATTTAACCGTTGCCGAACTCGAACAAGTGCAAAAAGCCGGAGTTCGCGCCAAAGAACACATGATCAAAGCGAATCTGCGCTTAGTCGTGTCTGTGGCTAAAAAATATCAAAAACGGGGCTTAGAACTCCTCGACCTGATCCAAGAAGGAACCCTCGGCCTCGAACGGGCTGTTGAAAAATTCGACCCCACCAAAGGTTATCGCTTCAGCACCTACGCTTACTGGTGGATTCGTCAAGGCATTACCCGCGCGATCGCCACCCAAAGCCGCACGATCCGCCTCCCGGTTCACATTACCGAAAAACTCAACAAAATCAAAAAAGCCCAGCGCCAAATCTCCCAACAAAAAGGCCGCACCGCCACCACCGAAGACATTGCCAAAGAATTGAAAATGACTCCCGACCAAGTGCGGGAAGTTTTAGTGCGTGTCCCTCGGTCAGTTTCTTTAGAAATCAAAGTGGGTAAAGAAAAAGACACCGAACTCGGTGACTTACTCGAAACCGAAGGCATTTCCCCCGAAGATGCCCTGATGCGCGAAGCTTTAGTGCGGGAATTGCATCAACTCCTGGCTGACTTAACCAGCCGCGAACGGGATGTCATTCAAATGCGCTATGGCCTCGAAAACGGTACAGCCTACTCCCTCGCTGAAATTGGTCGCGCCCTGGAACTGTCTCGCGAACGAGTCCGCCAAATCGAAGCCAAAGCCTTACAAAAACTGCGCCAACCGAAGCGCCGCAACCGGGTGCGGGATTATCTCGAATCTTTGAGTTAGTTATTTGTCATTCGTCCTTGGTCATTATTTGCCCTCACCCCAAACCCCTCTCCCACGGGCGAGGGGCTTATTTTTATCTAATACAAAATACAAAGGACAAAAGACCAATGACCAAGGACTAAAACTCCCCTTTGAGTAAGTCTTCAGCTTCGACATTGTAAACCCGTTGGGCATTTTCAAGGGCGGTTTGGGTGCGCGGGCCCCAAATGCCGTCTACATCTCCGTCATAGAAGCCGCGATCGCTCAGGCGTTGTTGCAGCGATCGCACTTCTTCAGACGGTAAGGAAGCCCCATCCCTCGGATTAGTGGCGGTGGTGGTGGGTGCGGGGTTCGGGGTAGGTGTAGCAGGCGGTGTAGTCGCCGTAGTTGCGGGTTGAGCATTGCCTAAACGGGCAAAGGTGCGGGGCCCGACCACTCCATCTACCGTCAAGCCTTGGGCTTGCTGAAAGCGTCTGACGGCGGCTTCGGTATTGTCTCCAAACCGTCCGGTAATGTCGCCTTGGTAATAGCCTAAGTTGCGTAACCGTTGCTGAAGCGATCGCACCGAAGTTCCTTGACTACCTAAGCCTAAATAAGTCACCGTTGGCTCATTCGCGGTTGAGGGAGAGGCGGTTCGAGTTGCGGGTTGTGCATTGCCCAACTGAGCAAAGGTGCGCGGCCCCACTACCCCATCTACCGTGAGATTTTCGGCTTGTTGAAAGCGCATCACGGCTTCTTTGGTATCTGCGTCGAATACGCCGTCAATGTCGCCTTGGTAATAGCCTAAATTGCGTAACCGTTGTTGGAGCGATCGCACTCTGGGGCCGCGACTCCCTTGTTCGAGGTAAATGACCTCGCTTTCTGGGTTTTGCGCGATTTCGTTGGTATTGGGTTGTTGTCCCCCCAATGCGGGTAACGCCCCTTGGGTATTGGGCCCGACCACTCCATCGGCGGTTAAATTATTCGCTTGTTGAAAGGCTTTTACCGCGTTTTCGGTTTCGGCATCAAATACCCCATTGGCAGCATAATTGTAAAATCCGGCAATACCGAGTTGTTCTTGAATCAAGCGCACCGCTTCACCTTGAGAACCCCGTCGCCAAATTCCGGTGGGGGCTGTGTTGGTGGCGGTTATATTTTGTAATGCGGCTTGGGTTCGTGTCCCGACTCTACCATCTGCTTGTAGATTCTGGGCTTTTTGAAAGCGAATCACTGCCCCTTGGGTAATGGGGCCAAAATAGCCCGTAGCGTTGGCGTTGAAATAGCCTAATTCTTGTAAGCGAGTTTGAATTGCTTTGACTTCCGGGCCGCGATCGCCTAATTTTAGAATCGCGATCGCCTCACCGGCCAAACTCAATGTTCCCAAAACCATCAGCCCACCGATCAACATCAAGCGATTGGGCATTTTGAACTGCAAAGTGGGTGCTTCTTCCTCTACCTCGTAAGCAAAGGCAAGTTGAGAATATGCCAGGCTTTCCATAATGTGCTTACCATTCCTATCGATAACGCCAGTTTAGCTCAAGTTTTGTGGGTTGTTGGTCATTGGTCGTTGATCCTTTGATGCTTCAAGCCAAATCTGTCGGAATTTCAAGCACAAATTCCGTTCCCTGACCCAACTCTGAATGACAAGATAAGCGTCCTTGGTGGCGTTCTACCACAATTTGATAACTAATGGCTAAACCCAACCCCGTTCCTTTGCCCACAGGCTTGGTGGTAAAAAAGGGTTCAAACAGCTTGGCTTTCACATCGGGCGACATTCCCAGACCATTATCAGCAATATGAATGGCCACAGTGCGATCGCTCTTTTTCTCGGTGCGAATACAGATTTGCGGCGATTCTACTTCGGCACTTTCTAAAGCATCAATGGCATTACTGAGCAAGTTCATAAACACTTGATTAAGCGGCCCCGGATAACAATAAAGAGGCGGAATGGCAGCATAATCTTTAATCACTTCAATGCCGAATGCCGTCTTTTTGAGGCGATGCTGCAAAATGGTCAAAGCACTATCAATATTCTCGCGCAGGGTAATGTCTTTGAGTTCGGCTTCATCTAAGCGGGAAAAAGTACGCAGGGAAATGACAATTTCGCGGATGCGCTGCGTACCAAACCGCATGGATTTGAGCAGTCTGGGGAAATCTTCTTTTAAAAACTCAAAATCCACTTCCTCTAGGGTATCCTCTACCTCAACCCCAGGATGAGGATAAGCGGTTTGATAGGCCGCGATGATGGTCATGAGGTCGTCTACATATTCCTGGGTGTGGGTAATATTACCGTGAATAAATCCGACAGGATTATTGATTTCGTGAGCGACTCCAGCGACGAGTTGACCCAAACTCGACATTTTTTCGGTTTGGATCAGTTGGGCTTGAGTTTGCTGCAATTCGGTTAAAGTTTGCTTGAGCTTTTCGGTTTTTTGGCGTTCGCTGGTTTCGCTTTCCCGCAAGGCTTGTTCGACGGCGGATCGTTGCCTAAATACCCGCGCAAAGGTACGGGCTAAAAAGCCAATTTCATTATCAGGAAGGGAAGCGGGTAACTGGAATCGTTCTTCTCCTCCTTCTGCTACGGCGGAATTCAGGCGATGTATGGGGTGTAAAACCAATTGTTCCAGGAGAAGCCACATCCAGCCCACAATGGCGACTAAACCTAATAATAAGACCACCAAAACCGTCCAAAAGGTGGCGTGGATGTCTTGGTGCATTTCCTCTAAATCCATAATCGCGATCGCGACTCCCCGTTGACCCGAAGCTCCAAATAAAACGCTGTTAAAGGGCATCATTTGAACCAAAACGTCTTTTCCTTCAACATTTATGGTTACAGTGGTTTCTGAGCCGTTTTGTGACGCTTCTTGCCACAGTTTGGTTAATTCTGGGTGTAGGTCTTGGTAAGTTTGCTGCAACGCCCTGGTCTGATTGTGGGCTAATATCTCACCCTCTGGATTGAGGATGGTGATTTCTTCAACGGCATCGAGGGTGGCGTAATTTTGGACAACTCTCTGTAAAACTACGGTATTATCGAGTTCGATCAAGCCTTCGGTGGCAAATTCGAGCGATCGCACAATCGATCTCGCTCGTTCTTCCACTTGCTTTTCTAAATCGGCTTCAGTGAGTTCGTGACTGACCCAAAATACTCCATAACCCACGGTTACTACAGCAATTCCGAGTCCGGTTAATAACTGTCGCGATAAGCTGCGATCGCGTTTCTGAAAGCGACGACTCCAACGTTTGAAAAATGAGGATAAATCGTAATGGGTCTTCATGGTTTCCACTGGGCGATCGCCTCCGTAACCGGATCGCGGTTAATCTCTACGTCTTCGCGCACAACTCGACCGTGACGGGGGTCTTTTTTGAGTAATGCAGTCATGGCTTGACTCGCTTGGCTGAGGCGACCATTTTCGGCAAACATGGCTTCATTTAGAGTAATATCACCTTTTTTCAGTCCGGCATAATCGCTGGCAAAATCTTCGGGATTTTGGTTGAGTTGTGCGGCTACAACTTCAAATACGGTTTCAGGTTGGGTTTCAATGGCTTGGATCAAATCGAACCACGCCAAGATAAACTGCTTAAATTCTTGTTCTTTTTCGGTAATAGTACTTTGTCGCGAAGTCAAACCATCAATTACCAAACTATCAACTTCTTGGGTGGTAAAAATAATATTACCATTAATATCTTCGGCAATTTGACTTAACAAGGGTTCCCAAGTCACAGAAGCATCCAGTTGACCTTGTTTGAGTTTTTGAACCCCTACTTGTTGTAATACATTGTCAAGTTTAATCTGGTCAGGATTAACGCCGTGTAACTTTAAGGCTTCTAAAAAGATTAAATGTTCGATGGTTCCGAGTTTGGCCCCCACGGTTTTTCCTGCTAAATCTTCGACTGATTTAATCTCAGGTGTGGCGACAATACCATCTGAACCCCAAGATACATTAGTCACCATAATAAAAACCGGACTGTCACTGGTGGGATCGACTTGCATGGTGTCCCACAAAGCACTAAAGGCAGCATCAAGCGACCCCCGCATCATGGCTCGCATGGAGTCTTGTTGGCTTTCAAACCGCACCAACTCTACCTCTAGCCCTCGCTGTTCAAATAAACCCGCTTCTTGGGCATAAAGCACCACATCAAAACCCGGCCAGCTACTAATACCAATGCGTAACGGTTGTAATGTTTGCGAAAAGCTGCTACAACCATGAATCCAGATACTCGCCCACAGCGCGATCGCCCCTAAGACTAGCATTTTTCGCGCTTTGAGGGGGACTAATAGCCAACTGAACATTATTTTTTTTAGAGGAAAAATTGTGACAAATTGAGTACAAATTAACCGCATCGTGCAATTATTTCGCGAAAATCAATTCAGTTGTCAAGCAGTTTTCAATAAACTTAACCAAAATGTAGACAATCATTTCTTAGAAGTTTATTCTGCCCGAACTTTCTCACTGACTCCCCCAGGCTAACATAGCTCTTTTGGCTTCACAGTAACTTCAATTAAGTTCAGTACATTTACTTAAATTCCTGAGTCCATGCAAGCCGATTTCACTGGGTTTTGGTTTGATAGCGTTTCTGTAAATCGGAGATATTGAAAATCGCATCAAAGGCTAAATTTTGCGATTGGTAAAACTCGGCTCCTCCTTGTTGGCGATCGACGAGGGAAATAATACGATTAACCCTATAACCGGCATCGCGCAAACGCTCTACGGCTAACATAGCCGAGCGTCCGGTCGTGACCACATCTTCTAACACCACCACTTCCGCATCCGGGGCTAAACTCGGCCCTTCGATATAGGCTTTTGTACCGTGTCCTTTGGCTTCTTTACGGACGATTAACGCCGGGATGGGGCGATTTTCTAAAGCAGAAACAACGCTAACGGCAGTTACAATCGGGTCTGCACCGAGGGTTAAACCGGCAACGGCGGCGGTATTTTCCGGTAACATGGCCAAGATTAAACGCCCGACGAGCAGCGCTCCATCGGCTCGTAGGGTGACTTGTTTGCCGTTAATGTAATAGGTGCTGGGTTGACCGGAGGAAAGGACGAAATCCCCTTCTTTGTAGGCGTGTTGGACAAGGAGATCGAGGAGATTTTGGCGTTGGGTTTCGAGAGAAGAAGAAGACGAAGCAACCGATTGATTCATGATGTTGAGGCAAATTAAGAAGAAAGATGCTTGACCGCGAGAGCGCGATCGCGCAAGATTTAGATAAGATTGAAGGCAACTTTTACGAACCAACAAACGCTATGTTGAAGTCGATTCGCAGTTTAGGCGCGATCGCGACAATCGCCACCGTATCCAGTGTAGGGGTTGGGGGCGCGATCGCCCAAATCTATGTGACTCCTTATGCCACGCCCTTTGAGTTAGTCGCACCCCAATACATCCCCGATGTATTTGATGATGATTTATCAGGCTGGTCAGGAGATAGTTTTGACCGCAACCGCATCTACAGTCCGGTACAAAGTTGGTTTGGCTTACCTTCTTACCCGGAAATTGGCATTGCGCGGGATGCTAGAAACGTTCACGAATTATACGAAACCTTAATGCGCGAACAAGTGGCCAGCGGCCCGATTTTACGCACCCCCGACTTACCCAATCCCTTTGATGAATCGCTGCTGACTTCCCCGGCTTACTTTGGGACGGCTCCGGCATTACCGGGAAGCGAGTTTATTTTTGAAGTCGAACCCCTACGCTAAAAAGGTAGGAAAAGTCCAGGGTGCAGGAGTTGAACCTGCCTGGGGCGAATTATGAGTTCGCTGCCTAAACCGCTCGGCCAACCCTGGTTTTAGGGGAAATTTGGTGTTTGAGTTAGAACAAGCACTCAATTTCCGAGTTCTTATTATAACTCGAACCCCCGAACGAGCGCGAGATGGGCAAGGGAATTTTTCAGAAGTTGCAGCCGCAGACGGTGAACTTTTCCGGATAAGCGTTAGGAATGACTGAATTTGTTACACTGACTTCATTCAAGATTTGATGAGCGATCGCGTTTGTGGTAACAATCTGATTTTATGAAACTCAATTCAACGGTAGCGCTAACGTTCGTTCTGCTCGTCGCCATGATTGGTGCGGGGGCGGTAAGTGGGGTGTGGAGCTATATGATGGGCTACGAGGCGCTTAAAGGCGTGACTCAACCGGATACTAGCCCGACGAAAAAGTTAACGGGAAAAGAAAGTTCCGACCCTCAAGAATTATCACTGCTCAAAGAAGAAGAAATTATTAAAAACGTTAAAGTTTATATCCGCGAGCAAGAAGAAGGGGGCAACCAAGCCGAGGAGCAAAGTTCTCAAAGCTTTATTGAACCCGAAGAAGACGAAGGCAATCAAGTTCAAGAAGTGGCGGCCAACCGGTCTTCAGACTCAGGGAATTGGCCCCTAGAAGCTGAGGATTCGGGCATTACCTTAGAAGTTCTCAATGCCAGCGAAGGGGATGGTTCGTTATTGCTCGAAGTGAATTTAACCAACGATGGCGATCGCGCGGTGCGTTTTTTGTATAGTTTTCTAGATATCAAAGACGAACAAGGCCGCAGCCTCAGCGCCACAACCAATGGTCTGCCCGGAGAGTTACCCGCGACGGGAGAGCGTTTTTCCGGGGAAATTAAAATCCCCATGGCTTTGATTGAAGATACCGAACAACTCTCCCTCAGTCTGACAGATTATCCTGACCAAAGGCTGCAACTCAGTTTACCGAAAATTCCTGTTGTGAGGTAAATGGGGGCGGCGGCGGCGCTTTTGGTCAGAAGTCGCTCAATTAATGGCGTGCATGGTCAGTTTAAGTGAGTTCTTAGGATTAAATCGGGAAATTCTGTCTTTGAGTCGAGTTCCCTTCGATTCGGCGTTGACGCTTTCCGATATCGGGTTGCGCTTGCTGTCAGTCTTTCTGCTGATTGCCATTAATGCCTTTTTTGTCACCGCCGAATTTTCCATGGTTTCGGTACGGCGATCGCGCATTAATCAGTTAGTCGAAGCAGGAGACTTACAAGCCCAAACCGTCCAATCTCTCCAACGCAGCATCGAACGCTTGCTGTCTACGACACAAATCGGTATTACCCTGTCGAGTTTAGCCCTCGGTTGGATTGGCGAAAGTACGATCGCCGTTGTGTTAATGCAGGGGATTCGTTCTCTATCTCTCCCACCTTCCCTCGAACAGAGTTTTACCCATTCTCTGGCGATTCCGATTGCCTTTTTCGCGATCGCCTATTTACAAATCGTCCTCGGTGAACTCTGCCCGAAATCCGTAGCGTTGATGTATTCCGAACAGTTAGCTAAATTTCTCGGGCCGCCAAGTTTAGCCATTTCCCGCATTTTTAACCCCTTTATCTGGATTCTCAATCAATCAACGCGGGCGTTACTCCGCTTTGGGGGCATTCGTTATGTCGGGCAAGGTTGGTACAATCGTATCACTCCCGAAGAATTGCAAATGATGATCGCTACCGAACGAGAATCAACTGGACTCGAAGCCGAAGAACGAGAACTCCTGAATAACGTCTTTGAGTTTAGCGAATCCATTGCCGGGGAGGTGATGATTCCCCGCACCAATATTAGCTATATTGGCCACAATGCCACCTTTGCCAAACTCCTGGCCGAAGTCACCGAAACCGGCCATTCTCGCTATCCGGCCATTGGCGAATCCCTCGACGATATTCGCGGCATTATCGACTTTAAAAACCTGGCCAAACCCTTAGCCCAAAACAGCCTGAGCCACGAAACCTCTATTCAAGCTTGGGTCAAACCCGCCCGCTTTGTACCGGAGTTTACGCCCCTGAATGAATTATTACCCCTGATGCAGCGATCGCACCTAGAAATGGTGATGGTTGTCGATGAATTTGGCGGCACAGCAGGCTTAATCACCCGTCAGGACGTAATTGATGAGTTGATTGGCGAAAGGAGCGAATTTGACGATCCTGAAGAAGTCGCCTTACAAATGCTCGACGATTGCACCTTTTTAATTGAAGCCCAACTCAATCTTGAAGAAGTCAACGAGGTTCTAGATTTAGATTTACCGATTACTGACGAGTATCAAACCTTGGGGGGCTTTTTGCTGTACCAATTCCAGAAAATCCCCACCCAAGGGGAAACCCTACGCTACGAAAATCTCGATTTAACGGTAGTTTCGGCTGAGGGCCCCCGCTTGTATCAAATTCGCATTTATCGTCACGACGAACCCGAAATTCTCCCCCCTGCTGAGAGGAAGTCTATCGACGAAGAACCCTATTCGGAGGACTTACCGGATTCTTAGGGTTGGGTTGTCTTGGGTTGTGGGTTATTGTTGTTTTCATGGGTAATGACTCTAGCTTTGAGACCAATGCAATCGATGAATTTAGCCACAATCCTTGAACCCCTGACGGTAGAAACTTTTTTCAGTCAATATTGGGAAAAGCAAGCGATCGCGATCCAAAATAAAACCTCCCCCAAGTTTCAGGAGTGGTTTACCTGGACGCAATTCAATCACTTGCTGAACTTTCATCGATTGCGTTATCCCGACGATATCCGGTTTAACCGCGATGGGGAAACCTTACCCCCAGTCAACCCCAAAGAGTGGCGCAAACAGCTACAAGAAGGGGCTACCCTCATTCTCAATCACGTTCACGAACTCGACCCCAAAATTGCAGCATTAGCGGCGGTTTTGCGCTACGAACTCGGTCATCCGGTGCAAGTTAATTTGTATTGTACGCCGGATTTAGAGCAGGGGTTTGATTGTCACTACGACACCCACGACGTTATTATTTTGCAGGTTGACGGGGAAAAGGAATGGTTTGTATTGCGCGAGACGATACCGTTTCCCTCGTCTTACAGTCGTTCTGCGACAGATTTACCCCCGGATGAACCGCCTTATCTTAAAACGATTTTAAAGCCGGGGGATGTGTTGTATATTCCCCGCGGCCATTGGCATTATGCGGTTCCTTGTGGCGATCGCCCCTCTCTTCATTTAACCCTAGGCATGAGCTGTCAGACGGGGTTAGATTGGCTGCAATGGCTAGAACGACAATTGCGCGATCGCCCTCAATGGCGGCAAAATTTACCTGTATGGGAAAATGGCAACACCGCAGCCCTAGAGAAGCGTTTACAGGCTTTAGGTCAAGCTTTAGCCCAAGAGTTAACCCACGAAACTTGGGTAAAAAAATATGCCCAAGCTTGGTTTGCGGATGAAGTGGAAATCGCCCCTTTTGCCTTACCGCAACAGTTGGGGTTAGATATCTTTGCGGAGGGTTTAGAAACTTGCTTGCAGCGATCGCCCACCCAACACCTAAGATTAGAAATGACTTCTGACCATAGCATCCGGGTCAAAATCGGTGCAAAACAATTAGATTTTCGCAGTGACGCGATTGATGTGTTGAAGTGGATTTTTGAGCGAGATCGGTTTTCTTTATTAGAATTAGCCGAAATCGCCCCCGATCTCGATTGGGATAGCGCGATCGCCCCTCTCCTGACTCAATTAGTCACAGAAGGGGTTTTAACTGTAGTGTCTTGATTGGTTTTGTCTTGACGTTATTAAAGGAGTGTCGCGGCATTAGGACTATAATTGTTCATTGATTTGTGCCACCAGCCAACTGCCGAAATCTTGCCAAAAAACGAGTAACGCGGGTTGATGCGTGGAAGGATTGAGTGAGAGAGAAAGACAGCGCCGCATTTGGGGTTCTTGGTCGGGAAAATGACGAGAAAAGGCGAGATAACAGGGGTAAAGATCGCGAGTATAAGCTTGTTCGCGTTCCATTACCAATTCAAACCCCGATCGCACGATACGACGAGATAACCAAGCACATTTACGACGGAGGCGATCGCGACTGTAACGAAATTGCCGTATATCCTGACAGGTTTGGGTGATATCTTCTTCGAGTTGAAAAGCAGTCGAAATGAGATGCTTTCCCCAAGAAACCGGGGGAAGTTGAGGCATAAAATCAACGCCGTAAAGGTTCAAACCTTGAATTTTGAGAAATCTGCCCCAATCTGAGCCGGGAGCCAGTATTTCGGCTTGTGAGAGCGTCTGAGTTTCGATTTTAGTACAAAAGGGAAAGCGCGATCGCAACTCGGTTTGTACGCTTTCTAAAGCCAATTGTTTCTCAGAAGAAATTTCTGACCGAACAATCGCAATCCCATCGAGATCGGACAAGCCTTCAACCGCGAGTCCCCTCGGAATCGATCCGCGTAAATAAAGGGAAACGAGATCGGAGTTTAAGGTTGTAAGACAAACTTCTTGCCAAGCTAAAACTAAATCTAACCAGCGATCGCCAATCAAATCCAACCCGCAATCATTCACAAGATAGCCGTTCCCATCAACCGACAAAAAGCGACCATAAGGTTCAATTTTAGGTCTGCTTGAAATTACTGTCATTTTTAAGTCATCTTTTTTTGAAGAACCGAACCCCAGTCTATTCCAGCGTTGAGCCTTTTTTAACTTTTGGGGAGTTTGAGGGGCATTCATCCCCACTCCCCCTTGGGCGGGGAAAAGAGCGCCCCTACACGCCCACTGCCCCTTAATCGCTGATGAAGTGCTACTGCTATAGCAACCGCCAAATCGGTCAGGATAACATTATCCATTCTTAGAAAATAAGCCCTTCGCCCGTGGGAGAGGGGTTGGGGTGAGGGCGATCCTTGCGCGTCAAAACGTCCTAATTGTTTTGCTTGCTACTGCTATATATAGTCGTTACAAATAAGAACCAATGGTAAGCCCTTCGCCCGTGGGAGAGGGGTTTGGGGTGAGGGCAAAAGCCAGACATCATCAATTGTCACTGTTTGGAACTTAATTGAAATGACCATAACTTACTCTAAAGAAGGTTTTTCCGTCGCTAAAGCATTACGAAATACCAAAGTATAAATATCTGTAGGCATATCAATATTTTCCCCTTCTAAGGCTTCTTTAATCGCCTGAGTAACTCTGGAGGTAGTGGTGAGATAGCCTGCCCGTCGAGAATCAACCCAAAAGCGGACTTCGAGATTCACCGTACTGGCGGCTAATTCTCTGACCAAGATATCCGGTTTCGGTTCGGCTTCCACTTCAAACAACTCATGGAGAACGCGGAAAATAGCGGCTTTGGTTTGTTCTATGTTTTCACCGTAGTCAATTCCCACCATCACGGAACTACGACGACGGGGAGAGGCGGTGTTGTTGGTAATGCTGGATTGGAATACTTCTTGGTTGGGAATATAAACCACGCGGCCATCATAGGTGGTAATGGTGGTGGTTCGCAGTTGGACTTGGGTTACGGTTCCTTCGTAGTCGTCGATAACTACTTGATCGTTGATGCGAAAGGGACGGGCGGCTAAGAGAATCACCCCAGAAATGTAGTTACTGAGAACGTCTTTGAGACTGAAACCAATGGCAACGCTGGTGAGTCCTAATGCCCCCAAGAGAGTGGCAAAATCGAGTCCTAACACCCCCAAGGCGATAATTATCCCCAAAACCCACACACCGCCATAACTCAGCCGTCCGACGAGGAGTTCTGTACCGGAGTCTCCTTCGGTTTGTTGCGCCCACCGAAAGGCGATAAAGCGGACAATGCGGGCAACAATCCAGCTTATTAAAATCACAATGATTGCGCCGATGAGGGAGGGCAGGTTGGTAATGGTATCCCGGAGAAGTTGCTCAATGGTGCCGTAAAGTCGCTGGCTGACATCTACGGCAAAGGGGGGTTTGTCGAGGGCGTTGCCGATTTGTTCAGCCCAGCGATTGGCCAGGGTTTCGACATCGGTTCCGAAGTCTTCTGCGTCTTGTTGGGTGACGGTCATAATCACCCGATTGTTAACCCGCAGAGTGGCGATTTGGTCGGGGTTTTCTGGGGAGACGGTGACGGTTTCGGGGGTGTCGCTTTGGGCAACTAAGCTGTTGAGGCGGCGGTTGATGATTTCGGCGCGATCGCGAGCGCTGATTTCTGCTAAACTGCCAATTTGAAATAGGGGCCGACCCCGCACTAATACGTCGGCAAAATACAATCCTTCCCGCGTACTTTCTGTGGTGGGGGAAGCTTCGGGACTGGGTGGGATTTCGCCATCTTGGGCGAGACTCACCGGGGAAAGGATAACAGACGCACAAGCGATCGCCCCTAGGATCAAGGCAACCCAGAACCGCTTGCTACGGTGGTTTAGTTGGAAATATCGCATCATATCGGGTTTTGCCGCGATCGCGTTTTGGGATTGTACCCACCAGCACAATCGCTATGACTGAGCCAGCAGGGGACAGTTACAGCATAAGCGGCAAACCACCAGAATTATTCTATCTGTAGATAGTTTTTGCGTAATTTTCTGGGGTTTGGGTCATAAATTGCCAAGGTTACTAATCTATCATTATGGGGGGTGTTTTTGTATTCGGAACCACATTGGAACATTGAATGGATGCGGTATTACTGAGTAACACAAACGCGGTTAATGCCCCCAATGACATTCCCGCAACAAATAGCCAAACGTGAGCCGGGGTTAAGAATAACAGTAAACGGCGATCGCTACTATAAATTTGAATCGACCAACCTTCATCTAGGCTAGGATGACGCAGTTTTTTCATGATGTAAAGTTTTCTATTAATTGCAAAATTATCCCTTTTGAAATCAATTTATGGCAAGACTAGGATGAAAATTCAGGCCGTTTTTGAGTTGTAATAGGATTGAGCGAATCGTTGTTTCAACAACTAAATGGGGATTTTAAGAAAAATATGGCAATGAGAAAGTGCAGCTTTGGAGATCAAGAAACAGGCTTTCTTCCTCCTAATATAAAAATAATATTAAGCAATAACAAGGTCAATTAAATATTAATTATTTTTATTATTGATAACAATTACTTAACTTATCCTTTGATAAAAAACGATCTTTTTCGGTAAAAATGGCAAAATTTAAGTGATTTTAGATTTTTTGAGTAAAAATAAACTATTTTGTGAGAGGGAGCGTCTTAAAGTTCTTAAATCCTGCAACTGTCGCCATTTTACCCCCAGGAAACTGAGTGTAATAAATGCTGAAGATCAAAAAATTTTGTTGGGTTGTGGTGGCTTCGAGATAATGACGGACGGGTTGAAATCCGAAGGTATCGCTGGAGGCGATCGCGGTTTTACACAATTCTTTTGCTCCCTGACTCAAGGTGGTGGCTAACCCTTGTAATCTGCCCAAATCTGGCAACTCTTTGCCTTGACAAATGCCTTCCTTGACTTCTTCGTTGAGTTGGACTGCGGCATAATCGATATAAGCTTCTCGACTGGGATTCGCGATCGCCATCCCCCCCAACAAAACAGCCAACGCGATCGCGCTTTTTCCTGAAGTCAGAGTAATTTTCATAGCGTAGTACAGTTCGTTATTATTTTCCTTCATTCACTCAAGACGATTTCCGCCATATTTTTGTTTCAGAAAATAATAGTATATTCAAGTGAAGATACCCCACACTTAAATCTATAGCCAGACTGCCTAAAACAGAGACAACCGGGAAAGAAACCTTATGAACGCCAGGGGTTAAAGTTTCTATTAAAAGTATTTAAAACGAGTGAAATCAAAAATTAATTATTTTAAAAAGAAGACCCCGGTTGTTGTAGAAACTCTTTTTCTGCGGGGGTACTCTCTCGCCCTAAAATCTTATTACGATGGGGAAAACGACCAAAACGAGCAATAACGTCCCGATGTTTAATCGCATAATCAAGCGTTTTTTGATTTTCGGGATCGTCGGGTAACTGCTGAAATAAATCAACCGACTTATTTTGATCTTCTAAATCTTCACTATGTTCTAAAGGAAGGTAAATAAACCAACGCTGTACGGGTAATAATTGCCGATCGTATCCTTGTTGTAAGGCAAAGTGCGCGATCGCCCTGGCTTTCTCATCCGTAGCAAAAGCTTGGGGTTGACCTCGAAACAGATTGCGGGGAACTTGATCGAGTAAAATCAATAAAGCCAAACCACCTTCAGGGGTATTTTGCCAACTTTCTAATTGATGATTCGCGGCTTGTTGATAAAGTTCAAAGAGTTGTGCTTTAACAACGCGATCGAAAGCTTCGTTTTTAATAAACCATTCCTTTCGCGATTGACCGTAATATTCTTTTTGAGGATGACCAAACCAGAAATTTAAAACTTTCTCAACTATCATTTTTTACGAATCCCTCCCCGGTGAAACAAAGACCCGCTTTTTGAGGAACGAATGCCGTCTCCCTGTTGTGCATAAGCCACTTTTTGAACAGCGATCCCCATAGCTTTTCTTTCTGAACCCCTTTACAAAAACCGAATTTAACGCCCCCGACCGCCTATAGCGATGTCAATCGGCAATAACCAATAACCCTATTCAACTACAATTTTCCATTCATGTAGCTCATATTCAACACAATGATTCGCAATGAGTGGATCGGCTTCGACAATTGCCTTTGCTTCTGCCATAGAAGCCGCTTCAAACAATAACATCCCACCGCCATATTCAGCCCAATAGCCTGATTTTGCTTGGTGACCTTTGGCGACTAAATCCCGAACATAAGCCAGATGATCGCCCACATAACGGTCGAAGATAGCTTTTTCAATGATACCGCGTTCAATTTTGACAAACCAAGGCATAGTTTTCTAGCAAAAGTTGTTTTGAGTTGACTGAAAAATTCCCGAAGACATCTGACTGAGTATGGGATCATCGCTTCCTAGCTACTTTTGAGTTTCTCAACCAGAACTGTTGTAGCAATTCAGCCATTATGTCTGATGGGTCTAACCACCCAATTTTTACAATCTCTTTCAATCGATAGGGTAATTGTAGACTTGATTGACTTTAAAATTTAAAATACTGACTTATATTAAGCGAGTAAAACTGAGAGATGCTTTTCTTACAACTGTTATTACAACTGTTGCACGTTGTTTTGACCTTCCTACAACCGATTTTGGTTCCGGTGTGTTTTGTTTTAGCATGGGGACTGGCGATCGCGACCCTGTGGACAATTACCAGTAGTATCCGCGACACGGTGGCCCGAGGTCAAAAAATGCACCAAATCCCCTGTAGTGGTTGTCAGTTTTTCACCAACGACTATCGGCTGAAGTGTACAGTACAACCCAGTTTAGCCAGTACCGAGAAAGCCATTGATTGTAACGATTTTAGAGCGCGATCGCCCTATTCTTAAATTTTTGGTGGGAGACGTTTTCACGTTATGTTGATCCGTAACTTACAAGACTGTGAAGAATTTGTCGCGGGGGATGGAACCCTATTACGGGAATTGTTACATCCCGACAAACAACCCCTAGACTTACGCTATAGCCTCGCTCACGCTGTCGTTCCGGTGGGTCAAATTTCTACTCCTCATTCCCTGACCACTTCTGAGGTGTACTACATCCTCAGCGGCCAAGGAGAAATGCACATCGATAATGCCAGCCAAATCGTCAATCCTGGGGATGCGGTGTATATTCCCCCCAATGCCAAACAGTTTATTCGTAACTGTGGAGACAGTCCCTTAGTTTTTGTGTGTATTGTCGATCCCGCTTGGCGCAAAGAAGACGAAACGGTGTATTAAAAAAAAAGAACCAGTAGTCTTTGTAGACCCCTGGCTATAGAGAGCTTGCTGTATTGGGAGAAGGTAATTTATAGAGAGATTTAAAAACGTTTATTGTAGAATCGCCTTGTCCGGAGAGCAGGACGGCGGTTTAAGCGGGCTTGTTTGCCCTTATGTAAATAAATGTAACAAAGTTAAACCAATTTTGCAACATTTCTTTACAAAAAAAATGCGATCGCGCCATGACCAAACCTTAAGCTTGAAAATTATATGGAAGTGCGTTCAATGAAAATGGGATTGATGATTCCCGATTTTCCCGGTCAAACCCATGTTGCCATGTGGCGTGTGGGTCAAGCGATGCGGGAATTGGGAACAGAAGTACAGTTTTTTTCCACCCAAAGAGCGGCGGCTCAAGCGCGATGTCACGACTTTCTGATTGAAGAAGCGACGAAAACTCATTACGTCTACCCACCCAACCCCATCGCCGTTTTAGTGACGGTTCTGCGCTCTCCTGGGGGCATTTGGCGTTGCTGGCAATATATTGCGGGTTTAAAAGAAAGCTCCCTCAAAGACAAACTACGCTGCTTGTTCTTGATTCTCTGTGCGGCGGATATGGCGTATTACTGCCAAAGCCAGGAAATCGAGCATATTTTCATTCATTCCTGTGCAAATGCGGCTCATATTGGAGCCATGAACTTTTTACTGTGCGGTGTAACTTATAGCTTACGCTTGGGCGGAGATTTAGAAGTTTACGGCAGCGACCACACCTCGAAAATGAACAAAGCGGCTTTTGTCGCGGCCGCGGCAGAACCGACTCGTCAGCAAGTCCTGGATGAAGTGGGTTTAGCGCCAGATAAGGTTTACAGCGTGTGGTTAGGAGTGGATACCAAGCGTTTTGTGCCGCCTTCCCAACGAGAACTTATCCCCGGCAAAATCCGTTTGGTGACGGTGGCCCGTTTGAACCCTGCGAAGGGGCATTGCTACGCCATTGAAGCGGTGAAGCAGTTGCGCGATCGCGACATCGATGTGCATTATACCCTGATTGGTTCGGGGGACAGTGAAGCCGAAATTCAGCAACAAATTGAGAAGCTGGAATTATCCGACTGCGTGCATCTAATCGGCGCACAAGGAGAAAGCAAGGTGATCGAGACGTTACAAGCCAGCGATGTTTTTGTGTTGCCGAGTATCAACAAAGGAGAAGCTTCTCCTGTGGCTGCGTTAGAAGCCATGTCCTGCGGTTTACCTGCGGTTTGTACGATTATTGGCGGTACACCGAATATTGTCAGCGATGGCATTAATGGTTATCTGGTTCCCCAAAAAGATGCCAAATCCCTCGCGGAAGGGCTTTATAATTTGGCTCAAGATGTCGAACTACGCCAAAAAATGAGCCGGGCCGCTCGCGATCGCGCCGTTGAGTCTTTTGATTGTCGTCTCAGCGCCCAACGGGTTCTAGAGGCAATTAAAACCCATACGGAGGTGTCTTAGTAGGATCAATCTAAATCGAGTTGCTCGATTTGATACAAAGCATCGCGATAACAATCTAATTTCCCTGCATCTAAGCAAATCTCGGCGGCGGTTTGGAAGTTTTTGCGGGCTGCGGTGCGATCGCCCAATTCTGCATAAGCCAAGCCGAGATCGTAGTAGGCAAATAGGTGGTTGGGGCTGCGTTGAATGGTGTTGCTGTAATCTTCAACTGCCCCCGACCAATCGCCAATTTGAGCGCGGGTTAAGCCGCGATTGTAGTAAGATTCTGCATCTGCGGAGTCGAGTTGAATGGCAATGTTGAAGTTGGCGATCGCGCTTTGCCAGTTTTGTTGACGATAATAAGCTAAACCGCGATTTTGGTAACTGTAGGGGTCGTTGGGACGGAGATTAATGGCGGCAGTACAGTCGGCGATCGCGTTGTCTTGCTGGCCAATATTAGAGTAAGATAAACAACGATTGAGATAAGCGGCGGCTAAGGTCGAATCTAGCTCAAGGGCGGCGGTATAATCGGCAATCGCCTCTTTTTCTCGTCCTAAAGCCCCATAAGTGCTGCCGCGATTAATATAAGCTTTGACAAAATCGGGACTGCGGGCGATCGCCTCGCTATAATCCCTTTGTGCGCCTTGAGAATCCCCTAAATTAAAGCGAACATTACCCCGTTGATAATAAGCTTGGGCATAATCAGGATTGAGGGCGATCGCGTCGCTAAAATCGGCTAAAGCCCCTTGCCACTTTTCCAAACGCAGATATGCCATCCCCCGGTCAAAGTAAGCGGTGGCGCGGTCGGGCTGTTGTTGTAAAATTTGCGTGTAGGTCGCGATCGCGGTTTCATCGTCTCCAGTTTGTACGGCGGTTTGAGCGCGGTCTTGCCAGTGACGTACTATTAAGGCTTGAGGGACTTTCGCAACCACCGCGATCGCCAGTAAACTCACCAAACTCATACCCACTGCCATCCATTTGTTACCCGAACGCCCCTTAGAAGCAAGCTGAGGCGGTGTGATTTTCGCTTTAGACTTACTTAAGGGTTGACCGTGACGCAAAGCTCCTAAATCCGCTAAAACGGCGGCAGCACTCCCATAACGTTGGCTGTAATCCGGGTGTACCATTTTGTTGAGAATCTGCCGCAGTTGGGGTTGCACCCGTAGCGATCGCGGCCAGAACACCTCACAACTATCATACTTGGCTTCGACCGCCCGCTTGCGAACCGCTAAATCGGCGGGGGATAATCCAGTCAAAGCTTGAATCACGGTCATTCCCAACCCATACAAATCGCTATTACTTTGGACTTGTCCGGTTTGTTGTTCGAGGGGAATATAAATTAAATTTTTATCTGCAATCGTCTGATTTTCCGAGTCAGAGGTCGGGAATTCTTGGATTAACGCAAAGTCTACTAAAAGCAACTTACCATCCCCATGACGGCGAATAATATTCGAGGGTTTAATACTGCGATGAATTGCGCCGCGTTTGTGAGCAAAATCCAGAATTTTTAGCATTTCTTCTAAGAAATGAAGCCCTTGGCGTTCCGGTAAACAATAACCCGGTTGCATTTCGGTACTCAGGGGATGGCCGGGGACAAATTCTTGGACTAAATAGAAAGCATCGCGATCGTTAAAATAATTCAAAATCGCCGGAATCCGATCGTGTTGCGTCAATTCTTCTAAGATTTTTGCCTTTTGGTACAACAAATTTAGCATAATCTGAAGCGATCGCGGATTGGTTTTTTCTAAGGGATGCCGCTTCACCACACATTTCGGATGTCCTGAAACCCGAACATCCGCAGCCAAATAAGTGCAACCAAAGTCACTAGAACCCAGGACTTGAATAAACTGGTATTGTCCTCCGAGTAACTTCCCCATGGCAATGCGTTGACCTAATTTCTCTATTCGTGATTATGCCATGGCCACATTGAAATTTCCCGCTTGCCCTTTTGCTTCACGAAAAGTTTAAAATACTTTAGTTTTTTTGTAGCTTAAACTTCCAAATTTTGGCGAGACTCGATAACTCCGTAAATATATAGTATCTTCATTTGAGAAGTAAACTCGCCTCTAGATTTTTCTTAATAGTATATCTATTGTAAAATCAAGGCGGAGCCTCGTTTGGTGCGTTCCTTGGTTCCCCCAAGGAACGAGATTAGAGTGTTTACATCCGATTTATAAATATTATAAAATAATGGAAACATTAACAGAAATCTTTATTTCTTCTGTTAATTGCTAAATTTTTTGTCTAACTGTAAAACCCTAGACAACCCACGAAAATTACTGATTTTGTATTTTTTGTTACAGCAAAAATGGAAAAAATATTATGTCATTTCTTAATTGGTATTCCGGCGAGTGGTAAATCTACCTTAGCTCGTAAGATCGCCCAACTCGATCCCCCTGCTGCGATCGTTTCGACCGATGCCATTCGCGCCGAATTGTTTGGGGACGAAATTATCCAAGGAGAATGGGGACAAGTTGAAGCCCTGGTGATTCAGCGAATTGAAAGCGCGATCGCGTCCGGTTATCCTGTTATTTATGATGCCACCAACGCCCAAAAAGAATGGCGGCAAGATATCCTTAAAAAACTCAACTTCGAGACAGTTTCCTGGTTAGCTTGGTGGCTTAAAGCCGGGGTCAAAAAATCCCAACAATGGAATCAACAGCGCTCTCGTATTGTCCCGGATGAAGTTATTGAAAGAATGGCTCTTTATCTACGGAATTGTCCCCCTCGCTGTGATGAAGGATTTATAGCAGTTGAGCGTATTTTTCCCGATATTCGCGAATCCGAATTAAAACAAAAAATCGCTCATTATCACCACCAATTACGCAAAGCTTAAAATCGCCTCAGCCGTTAGTTGAGGCTGCTCTAAATGCGGTACATGACCACAATCTTCAATCCAAACTAATTCACTATTAGGAATCAACTTTTCAAACCTGGGGGCATCTTTAACCCCTAAAATTTGGTCATTTTTACCCCAAACAACCAGAGTAGATTGTTGAAGATGGGGTAACTGTTCCACAAACGAACCATAACCGCCACTTTTAGCAAAAGCCGCCAAAGCTTCGTGCCAATTCAAACATTCTAAATGTAATGCCGCACAAACTTGGGCATCTCGACTGGCTAAACTTTTATTAAAATAAGCCGCCTGGCTAATATTTTGGCGGATGCGGGGATTGCGTAAAAACCCCGTTGCCAAACGGTCTAAAGGCGGAAACATAAACTTACCAATTTTCGGTGGTTTTGCCAATCCTGCACTGTCGAGAAGCACTAACTTTTCAACCACTTCGGGATAATTCAATGTAAAAGAAATCGCCGCCGCGCCCCCCATCGAAGCCCCGACTAAAATCACGGGACGCTGAATTGTATCTTGCCAAAAAGCGTGTAAATGGGCTTCAATTTCGGCAGAACTAAAGGTTAAATCCGAGACGCGATCGCCAAAACCAAACCCCAACAAATCCACCGCCCAAGTTTCGCGACTTTCTGCGAGTAACGGCAACAAACGGCGAAACTCCAACACCGAACTATCAAACCCGTGTAACAATAAAATCGGCGGATCGCCCGTTCCTAAACAAACATAAGTCGTGTTAATCGGCTGCGGACAAAGAGAAGTCGCGATCGCCTTTTGTTCGATATTTTGCGCTAATTGAATCGAAGTGGTTTCGGTAAGTTGGGACGCGATCGCGGGTAGAAATTCAGGAAACATGAAAAAATAGGGAAGGGTTTAAATCTTTAATTTTAAAGGAATTTGGGATCATCTTAGTTATTAGCATCTAAGGGGTAGTGGAAAGAGGGGGGAGAGGGGGAAGAGGGGGAAGAGGGGGAAGAAAAAAACTGTGCTTTTATCCATAACAGTTGTTATCTTCGGCATAATAACTGTTATATAGCAATTCCAAATAAAAACCAGCAGCCCCTCTCGGAGTGGGAGAGGGGTTTGGGGTGAGGGCGGTTCAGGGAGAATACGATACCTTTATTGGGAGATGACTGTACGGAAACTAATTGTAATGACTATAGCAACTGCGGTGAGCAGTTAGGACAATAAATCTCTACCTAAAAAATAAGCCCCTCTCGGAGTGGGAGAGGGTTTGGGGTGAGGGCAAGCCCCACTACGTCCTAACAGTTTTGCTTCCTGCTATGTGATGAAGCCCTGAAGGGCTTACAGACGACAAAAAAAACTCCCAACCGTAGTTGGGAGTAAACCAGTCAATCTACTGAAGGAAAGCGAAAATCTAGACAGCAACCGCGTCCTCGTAGAGTAAAGACTCCAGTTGCGATACACCTTTTTGTAAATGACGAGAAACCGTGATGGTACTCACACCAATCTGTTTAGCCGCTTCTTTGCGAGACAAATCCCGCAAAAAGACATATTCAATCGCCGCTTGAGTTTTGTCTTCAAGTTGGTTGAGGGCGCTTTGTAGATGCCAGTGTTCCTCTTGCCAATGACGGCGGGTTTGATCGTCGAGATCGGGTAGAGTTTGTTCGAGGGTGACATTGCCTTCCGCATCCGGAGAAATAGTGATATCGAGGCTAACCAAGCGGCGATTTTTAACAGCAACTTTACATTCTTGCCATTCTTGGAGAGATATATCTAAAGCTTCTGCCAATTCGCGATCGCTCGGTTGACGATTCAAAAACAATGCTAACTCACGACGCACCCGTTTACTGCGTTGGTGGAGTTCTTGCCACCGTCTGGGAATGCGAACAATATTACTTTTATCTCGCAGATAGTTCAAAATTTCGCCGCGAATGTAGGGAACCGCAAACGAACTAAACGCACAGCCCTTGCGGAGATTAAAGCGCTCAATCGCCCGAATTAAGCCGATAAAGCCAATCTGCTCTAAATCTTCATAGGCTTCTGCCGATTGGAAGCTGATGCGACGGGCGATTTTATGCACTAATCCAGCATTCAGTTGAACAATTTTGTTGCGGGTAGCCACAGAGGGGTTACGAGCATAATCGGAGAGAAGTTCGGTACTGCGGGCGATTTGGGGTTTCATAACAATTTTGGTAGTAGGTAGACTGACTGGTGCGGCTAATGAAGCCTTACTTAATTCTCATTGTGCCGACGATCCCGCCCCCGATTAGCTCAATCTCTGGGTTCAGCAATAGGCTCAGTTTTGGGTTCACCTGCACCCACACCTACATTAAAGTTTTGTTGAGTTGGTTATCAAATTTCAAAAATTGCTTGTATAAAGGGGAGTAGATGGCTGTTATAAGATGGCATAGTTCTAGTAATTCTTTGTAAAATCTTTAGATATTCAGGCTTTAGAAATTAACCCGATATTCTAAAACACTAAGTAATAGTTATTTTAAGGAGTTCTTAATGGATAACGAACTACCAAAGTATCAACTCAAATGTACTTTGACCTTCGGCGA
Source organism: filamentous cyanobacterium ESFC-1 (assembly GCA_000380225.1). Classification (GTDB taxonomy): domain Bacteria; phylum Cyanobacteriota; class Cyanobacteriia; order Cyanobacteriales; family Spirulinaceae; genus Jaaginema. The sequence goes on along the minus strand of KB904821.1, from coordinate 3,275,787 downwards.
TATTTACGGTCAGATTATTATTTGGCTATTCGTGATTTTCCTCAGTTTGGCGGGGACTTTGGCACTATGGAGTAGTACGCGCCAAGCTTATGCCTTAATGATGGTAGGCGTAATTCTGGTTTTGTCGTTACCCTTTCTGGTGTTTGCCTTTGTCAAGACGTTACTCAATCATATTCAGTTTGAACCCATTGGCGAAGAAGAAAACGTCCGCAAACTTTCTTTAAATCGTCCGCCTTCAGGTAAGCCTGCGACTTCTGCCGGATAATTTTCCGCCTTGAATCAAAATTCACCCAGTTTATATTCTAGACTGGGTGGATTTTTCGTAGGAATAAGGTTTCTCGCTGCAATCTCAACAAAAACGGTATTCAGATTTAATACCGATCAACTGACAAAATTTTTTCGCGTAGGGGCGGGGTTTCCCCGTCCAATCCCCGCCGAATTGAGAGGGGAAAGAGTTGTGCTGCGACACATCTTAAACGGTGGGTTACGGCGGATTGTTAGATCAAAGTCATAGCCTAGATTCTAGCCGCCTAACCCACCCTACTGCCTGACAAAATTTTTTCGCGTAGGGGCGGGGTTTCCCCGTCCAATCCCCGCCGAATTGAGAGGGGAAAGAGTTGTGCTACGACACATCTTAAACGGTGGGTTACGGCGGATTGCCAGCATTACAGTCATAGCATGAGTTTCAGCCGCCTAACCCACCCTACTGGCTAAATACCGAAAATTAAGCCGATTTTTCCAAAAACTTAACCAACTCCTCTAATTTCGTCCAAGCTGCCCCACTGCGGATGATTTCGTAAGCCATCTTAATGCCCTCAGCGTGATTTTCAAACGGAACTGCATCTCCCACTTGGAGGGCTAACGCCGCATTCAAGGCCACCACAGCTTCCTGGGCTTTTGTGCCTTTGCCTTGCAACACATTCCGTAGAATCGTGACATTTTCCTCAACTTCGCCCCCCTTGAGGGCAGTTGTGGGCGCATGGGTAAAGCCGAGACTGGCAGGATTGAGCAGGGTTGAGCGCACTGAGCCGTTATTTAATACAGCTAAGTCGGTATTGTCAGCAAGTCCGGCTTCGTCGAGTTTTTCGCGGCCATGCAGAACTATGGCTTTATGAATACCCAGTTTTTGTAGCGCTTCGGCCATCACGGGGACAAACTGGGGGTCAAATACGCCGATAACTTGACCTGTGGGACGCAGAGGATTGACCAAGGGCCCGAGTAAATTAAACACCGTCCGCACTTTTAAGGTTTTCCGCAACGGAACTACTGCTTTCATCGCGGGATGCCAACCGGGGGCGAATAAAAAGGTAATCCCGACTTGATCCAGGGCGGCGGTGACTTTCTCTGGGTGGGCTTGTAAATGGACTCCTAGGGCTTCGAGAACGTCAGCAGAACCCACTTTACTCGAAGCCGAGCGATTGCCGTGTTTGGCGACTTTTAGCCCGGCTGCGGCGCACACAAAGGCGACGGCGGTGGAAATATTAAAGGTGGATGCTCCATCGCCTCCGGTGCCGCAGGTGTCGATTACGGGTTGGGGGTGGGTGTAGACTTCTTGTTGGCGGGATTGGGCTTGTAGAACTTGGGCCATCCCGGCTAATTCGGCTGCCGATACGCCTTTGGCTTGAATGGCGATTAAAATTGCTCCGGATAAGACGGGGGGAATCGCCTCATCGAGCCATCCCTGCATCAATTGGGCGGCTTGATCTTGGCTGAGGGATTGGTTGTCTAGGAGTTGTTGTAGTAGTTGTGATGCGTCTAGGGTGGGAGGGTTTTGCAGCATGGCGAGTGAATGGATTGTTGTGCTTTTCATTATCTTGACATCGTTTGATCCCCCTGCGATCGCTCCGATTTCGCCATTTTTATCCCTTGCGATACATTCAAGGAATAAATTTCGTCGTTTACAGTATTGTCAGGGAAAAGAATTAATTTTGGCGAATTTCGCGAGTTAAAGCCTGAGTGAGTCTAACAAAATCCGAATTGTAATGAATATCGATTGCGTTCATTTTTATGTTGAAGATGCCGTTGCGGTGCGACAATGGTTTGAGCGATCGCTTTCGTTTCAAGTCAGAGCCAGAGGGGGCGATCGCGACACCCAAATTGAAATTATCCAAAGTGGGGCGATTGTCTTGGTTATCGCTGCCCCTCGCACCCCTCAAAGTCCTGTGGCCGCTTTTTTACACCAGCATCCTCCCGGCGTGGCGGATGTTACCTTTGCGACTTCGGATTTAGACCGGGCATTGATGCAAGCGCGATCGCAAGGGGCGCAGATCGTCGCTCCTGTAAATCAACAAGAATGGCAGCAGGGCCGGGTAAAGTGGTGTAAAATAAAGAGTATTGCGGGAATTAACCATACTTTAGTCGAGCGTCATGGTTTAACCCCCGTTCTGCCGCAATACGACCTTAACTATTATCCGGTATTACCCGAAAACTCCCCCTTGTTTGCCGAAATCGACCATATCGTACTGAATGTAGCCGCCGGGGAGTTACAAACCACCGCCACTTGGTACGAAAAAGCCTTGGGTTTCGAGCGACAACAATGGTTTGATATTCATACACCGCGATCGGGATTGTTGTCTCAGGTGTTGGTTCATCCCGAAACCGGAACCCGTTTTCCCGTGAATGAACCCACCTCTCCCACTTCCCAGATTCAAGAGTTTCTCAACGCTCATCGAGGGGCAGGAATCCAACATATTGCCCTCAAAACTCCCCACATTATCCATGCTGTCCAACAGTTGCAACAAGCGGGTGTACCGTTTCTCAATGTTCCCGATTGTTATTACGAGCAATTGAAAACGCGATCGCCCGATTTACCCCTAACCGCCTCCGAATGGGACGCGATCGCCCACCTCAAAATTCTGGCCGATCGCCAACCCCAATCACCACAATCTTCTCAACTGCTGCTACAAATCTTTACCCAACCGATTTTCGAGCAACCCACCTTTTTCTTTGAACTAATCGAACGGCGCGATCGCGCTGAGGGTTTCGGTGAAGGCAATTTTCAAGCCCTGTTTGAAGCCATCGAACGACAAAATCAATTGACAATAAACAATAACTGATGTCAACTCTGTTCGTCACTCTCCGAAAAGCCCAGGATTTTCCGCATCCTAAAGCACAAAGGACGGGAGCGATCGCCCCATCCCAGATTGTTGATGATTAAGGTGGCTTGGGAAATCACAAATCAGAAGAAAAATCGGAGAGTGACCCAAGAGGGATAGATTGGGTTTAGCGACGGTCAAAGTCAACACTAAAATCCACATCGCGATCGTTACCGCGATCGGCAATTACAATCGATTCTGTGGTGTTTTCGCTGAGGGTCGTTCCTTCGAGATCGGTAACATTGAGGTCAAACGCCATTTCTCTCACAGACGATCTAGCCGGGGTTGGGGAGGTTTCCGAGGAGGTGGCGATCGCGGGTAAAACAACACCTGTTTGGGCAGTGACTAACAGCAAAATCCAAAATTTGGGATTAAAAGAACGGATATTCATGTTTACGATCTCCTTTGGGTTAATTAGCTCGATTACTGATTACTATAAACCCAGAGGATGACACAAATATGACCACGATTTTGTTATGGGTCTTTTGTTGTTGGTTGTTGGTTGTTGGTTGTTGGTTGTTGGTTGTTGGTTATTGGTTGTTGGTTATTGGTTGTTTGTTATTGGTTGTTTGTTATTGGTTGTTGGCAGAATCCCCGAATTGGTCACTGGTAATTGGTAATTTCTTCCCCACTCCTCCCCATCTCCCCACTCCTCCCACTCCTCCCACTCCTCCCACTCCTCCCACTCCTCCCACTCCTCCCACTCCTCCCACTCTGGGCAGGGAAACCCCGCCCCTACACCCCCTCTCCCCCCTCCTCCCACTCTGGGCAGGAAAACCCCGCCCCGACACCCCGATTGCCGATTGCCCCAAAAACCCCCACTGCCTACTGCCCACTGCCTACTCCCTAAGAAAGCCCACTGCCCCTTAGAAGCTGATAACTGTAATCACGCCGGATTATCAGCGATAGACTCAGCAGCTTTCAATTTGTCTCGCTTGCGTTTCTTGGCGTAAAGCTGGATACTTGCCGCCATCACGACGACTAACGCCACTAATAACCAAGTGGTGAGATCGGTAGGAAGGCTATTTTTAAACACTGCCAACATCACAATCGTCACCAATAACAAAGTCGGGGCTTCGTTGAGGGCGCGAAATTGCTGTCCCGTCCACTGACATTCGTTTGCGGCCAGTTTTTTCAGGATGCGACCGCAATAAAAATGATAAATCAATAATAGTCCGACAAAGCCGAGTTTGGCGTGTAACCAAGGGCTTTTCATCACTTCCGGTTCAGTCCAAACCAAGCCCACCGCCATAGCCACCGTGACAATCATCCCTGGGGTGGTAATAATCCCATAGAGACGCTTTTCCATGATTTCGTATTGATTTTTAAGAATGCTTTGGGCGGGTTCGGGTTGTTCTGCGGCTTCGGCATGATAAACGAACAGACGCACTAAATAAAATAAACCCGCAAACCACACCACTACGCCAATAATGTGAAATGCTTTAAACCAGTAATAAGCCATTTGCCCTTGTGTTGTGGAAAAAATATCTCAATCAAAATTGAGTGTAAAAGTTTCGTTCGGGGCAGGTGGGCGATCGCCCCCTAAAGTTTAAGATTTTTAACAAAACTGAGGTTAATAAGTACGTTCGAGGGGCAGTTTTTGTATCGAACCGTCGGGAAGGCGAATCTGAACGTTTTGGTCATTCCCGGTATAAGTGGAGTCTTCGTGTTTCACGGTTTGGGTCGTGACCACTTGCGCCCAATTTCCTGGTTTTTGGGTAACTTTGAGGTCATAAACCAAAGTATCGGTCATCTCGGTTTGAACAACCCGTTCTAAGCTGACTTCATAGCCAGGATTGGGCAGTTGTACTTGTCCTTGTAGGTGTAAAGAAGGGGTGTCAATACCCGGCATAAAATCCGCCCACGCTTCCCAATCAGAAGTTGCCAGCACAACTGACGGTTGAGAGGGAGTTGGGGTTTCAGCGACGGGTTGCACGCTAGGAGAAGGAGTTGGATTGGGTTGTTCTGCCAGAGGGGAAACGTCTTCAACGGCACTACAAGCGGCGATCGCGCTGGCGAAAAGTGAAATGATACTCAGGGTTACAATCGGGCGGGAAACTGGGGTAATTTTCATAAATTTCGTGGGGGGTTGTCTCAATACTTCTGTAGATGGACACCCACTTTTAGTTTAAACAAACGGCTTAGGCTGAATGGTCGCAAGCATAATCAACGAGTCACGGGTTCGACATCATCAAGGTTATTGTAACTTTCGGGCATTTTCGGGAAATAAACCTGGATTTGTCGTTCTGAGGTTGAGGGTGTGGATTGGGCGATCGCACTCTTTCGCGATCGCGATTCCCCATCCGGATAAAGCCACGATCGCTCCAGCGATGAGCGGGTTGTTTTGCCAAAATGACTGTAAAAACATGATTAAGATTGGGATTTTATCAGCTCGATCTTTATGATCTCCCCGAACGATGGGCTTTTTCATCTCCCGCTTAGAAGAAACTGGTCTTTGCGATTCTGTGTCTTTTGAAACAAAAAAATATCGCATTCCCCCACCAGTTTTGGGCAATGCGATACAAAAGGAGTCAATTTGTTTTTGGGAAATTCGCACTAACTGGCTACTTTTTCTTTAAAGAATTTCCCGGCGCTGAACGCGGGAACTGTGGTGGCTGGAATTTGCATCGGTTCTCCGGTTTTGGGATTGCGACCTTCACGGGCTTGCCGTTTTCGGGGTTCAAAGGTGCCAAAGCCCACTAGGGTAACTTTGTTTCCTTCTGCTACGGATTCCTGTATCGTCTCCAAAATGGCTGATAAAATCGCGTCTGCTTGCTTTTTGGTCATGCCATCAACCTTTTGCACCACTTCGTCTACTAATTGTCCTTTATTCATGTCAATCTCCTTGTTTTTTGGTTTATTTATCAATTTTTGGGCAATTACAGCAAAATTTTGAATTGCCCGACCCATGATTTTATGCGGGTTTCAAGCTCCACAAAAGCACGAACAACTGATAAACTGCAACCAATTCCGGGAAACTTGTAACTTATTTTTAAAATTGACGGGATCGATCGGGGTAAAAGTTGGGTTTGGGGAAGAGGGGGAGGAGTGGGAGGAGGGGG
>KB904821.1:3154743-3269530 GCA_000380225.1 filamentous cyanobacterium ESFC-1 | reverse complement strand
ACCAACAACCAACAACCAACAACCAACAACAAAGGACAAAGATGCAACAGTTCACCGTAAATGACCTTTGTACCTGTGTTTATGGCGATCGCGCCGCTTTAGCCATCGCTGCCGCTCAACAAGCCCGCGATCGCCTGCTAAGTGCCATAGCGCAAAGGGGAGAAGCGACGCTCATCCTGGCTACAGGCAATTCCCAAAAACAGTTTCTCGAATATTTAACCCAAGACTCTACGATTGATTGGTCGAAGATTACTATCTTTCATCTCGATGAGTTTTTAGGCATTGAACCCCATCATCCAGGGAGTTTTCGTCGGTATCTGCGCGATCGCGTGGCCACTCAGATTTCCCCTCGTCATTTTCATTACCTCCAAGGGGATACCGATCGTCCTCAAGGGGAGTGCGATCGCTACACGGCTTTGCTACAAGCCCAACCCCTCGATCTGGCTTTACTGGGAATTGGCACGAATGGTCATTTGGCTTTCAATGAACCCCACGCGGCGGACTTTAACGATGAGGCTTGGGTCAAAGTGGTTCAACTCGAAACTGCCACCCGTCAACAACAAGTCAACCCCAACACCTTTCAAAATCTCGAAGCTGTTCCTACCGCCGCCCTTACCCTCACTCTAACCGCCCTTAAAGCCACTCAGAAGCTAATTTGTTTAGCTCCAGGGTCAAAGAAAGCCCAAATTGTTAAAACAACCCTGAATAGCCCTATTTCGTCCCACTGGCCCGCTTCTTTTCTGCGCTTGTTGCCCCAAGCGGTTTTATATGCCACCACCCTTAGCTAATGGCTTCGATGGCGGCTTCGAGGGCGATCGCGATATGCGTCCAATGAGTCCCCCCCTGACAAAAGGCGATGTAGGGTTCTCGTAAGGGGCCATCGGCGGAAAACTCGGAGGTACTCCCGTCTACAAATGTGCCACCGGCCATCACTAATTCGCTTTCATACCCCGGCATCGCGGCGGGAATGGGGTCGAGGTAGGATTCAATGGGAGAGTGCTGTTGAATGGCACGACAAAAGGCAATGAGCTTTTCGGGGCTGCCCAGTTGAATCCCTTGGATAATGTCGCGACGGGGGGCAAAAGGGGCGGGATTCACGGGATAACCCAGGCGATCGAACACATAAGCTAACAGGTGCGTCCCTTTGATGGCTTCTCCGACCATTTGCGGCGCGAGGAACAGCCCTTGGTACAGCAAGCGGTTTTGATCGAGGCTAGAGCCGCCCGAACTGCCAATGCCGGGGGCGGTGAGGCGACAAGCGGCTTTTTCGACCCATTGGGCTTTGCCCGCGAGATAGCCGCCTGTGGGGGCAATGGTACCACCGGGATTTTTAATCAGGGAACCGGCGATTAGGTCTGCGCCGACGGCGGTGGGTTCGCGATCGCTCACAAATTCGCCGTAGCAGTTATCCACGAAACAAACGACATCGGGATTTTGACTCTTGACAATTTTAATAATTTTGGCAATATCTTCTAGGGACAAACTCGGTCGCCAGGAATAGCCACAAGACCGTTGAATTAAGATTAAGCGAGTATTCTCTCGTAAGGCAGTGGTCAAAGCGGCCCAATCGATTGTACCTTGGGAAGTAAGGTCTAATTGGCGATATTTAATGCCAAATTCGGCCAAGGAGCCTTGTCCTTCTCCGCGCAGACCGATAACTTCTTCGAGGGTATCGTAAGGCGCACCACTCACGGATAACATTTCGTCTCCCGGTCGGAGAATACCATAAAGGGCTGATGCGATCGCGTGGGTTCCAGAGACGAGCTGCACCCGCACTAGGGCGGCTTCTGCCCCCATGACCCTCGCAAAAACCCGATCTAAGGTTTCTCGACCGAGATCGCCATGGCCATACCCATTAACCCCCGCAAAATGGTGTGTCCCCACACGCTCATCGCGAAAGGCGTGTAAGACTTTTTTGAGGTTTTGCTTGACCTGAGTGTCAATTGCGGAAAAGATGGGGAATAGTGCCTGGTCTACTTCCTCTAGGACTTTTAAGCTGTTCATGCTTCAACATTAAAGCGAAATTAAGGAAATTTTTTGGTTAAAAATACTCATTTCTTGCTTTGATAAATAGAGAACGGCATTCATCATTTTTGTATATTAGGTTACTGCATGACTGTTGCGACACAAAACTCGAAAAAACTAGACCCCGATTGGCTCACTCGCATTTACATGGCTTCGATCCACGCGATCGCGCTATTAGCATTACTCCCCAGTAATTTCAATTGGTCAGCCGTCGGTGTATTCTTTGTCCTTTATTGCGTCACCGCAGGTCTGGGAATTACCCTAGGCTTTCACCGTCTCATTGCTCACCGCAGCTTTGAAGTACCCAAAATTTTTGAGTATTTTTTTGTCTTCTGCGGCACATTAGCTTGTCAAGGTGGTGTGATTCAATGGGTGGGTCTACATCGCATTCACCACAAATATTCCGATACGACTCCCGATCCCCACGATTCTAATAAGGGTTTCTGGTGGAGTCACTTAGGCTGGATGCTCCATAAAATCGAAGCTGATGGCGATGTCCCTCGCTATACCAAGGATATCAGTAGCGATCCCGTTTTTCGCTTTATGCAAAATTTCTTTATCCCGATTCAAGTGGTCTTAGGCTTTTTGCTCTATTGGTGGGGCGGTTGGCCTTTTGTAATTTGGGGTATCTTTGTCCGCTTGGTCGTGGTGTTTCACTGCACCTGGTTTGTCAATAGTGCAACTCACAAGTTCGGTTATCGGACGTTTGAATCCACCGACACTTCCCGCAATTGCTGGTGGGTGGCGTTGGTTACGTTTGGTGAAGGTTGGCACAATAACCACCACGCGCACCAATACGCAGCCCGTCACGGCATCAAATGGTGGGAAATTGACACAACCTGGATGGCGATTTGGGTTCTGAGAACTTTAGGCATTGCTCGTAATGTGAAGTTGATCCCCGCCGAGGTAATCGCGAATCGTTCGGTGAAATAACCTTAAGAGCGATGGTAGTGGTTTTGTTTTGTCACAAGCCAACTTCCCCAAGTCAGGGGACGGTAATGCTTTAAAAACGGCGATCGCCCTGAACCACTTGTTTCAGGGTGGTCAAGGTCGCTAGACCCACTAAACCGCGACGATAGCCTTTTTGATTAGACATTCCCAGAAAAACAGCATCACCTTGTTTTGGATTGCGTTCAAAGCGAGGTGATGCGTTTATATAGGCGATCGCGCTGTCGAGGCGTTGGTCAAACTGACGACCTTCGCCATAGGATTCGGTGACCAAGCAATCGGCATGGCCGCTACTATATTGATTGATCCAGGCGATCGCGTTGTCGATATCTTCTACATAACGAAAGGCGACCGTTCTTTTCAGGTAAGCGGTTTGCCATTCTTGAGTCTGGGCAGGAAGGATGCGATCGGGATATTCGGCCACAAATTCCGGGTCGCCTCGTAACTCAAAGCCTTGCTCTTGTAAGCTACTGAGAAGACGCAAGATTAAAGTCGGTTTTTGACGGCGACTGACCAACACCTTCTCTACCGCATTAACGGGATCGGGTTCGCTGGCGTGACTGTCGATGATAATCCCACGGGCTAAATCTAAATCCCCGGTTTCCGACCAATATAAATAACAGTTGCCCATGGCCGACTTGAGAACCGGGGCAGTGGCACTGGCAATGACTTTGTTAACTAAAGTTGGCCGACCATAAGGAATGATTAGGTTTAAATAGCGGTCTTGGGTGACTAATTCTTGAATTGAGAAGCCACGTTCGGGATAAATGGCTGTGACGCTGGCCGACGGTAAGCCTGCATCTTCGAGGGCAGTTTGCAAGACTTCGTAGATCACCGCATTGGAGTGACTCGCTTCGCTGCCGCCGCGCAAAATTAAACTGTTACCCGTTTTTAAACAAAATCCCGCCGCGATCGCCCCTAACTCTGGAAAGGCTTCGTAAATTAAAGCAATAACCCCCAAAGGCATTCGCTGACAATAGGTAATAGAACGGTCGAAGTGATAAGGGGAATCAATCGCCCGCAGGGTGGGGTCGGAAAGTTGGGCCAGACGTTGTAGCAGTTGAATGGCGTTTTGGAGCCGTTCGGGGGTGAGTTTGAGCCATTCGACAATTAATTCGGGTACTGCCATCTCGCGACTGCTTTCTAAGTCGAGGGTGTTGGCTTCGAGAATGTCTGCGGTAGCATTTTTGAGCGCAACGGCCATGGCTTGGATGGCTTGGTTGCGATCGCTACCTTTGGCCGCAGCAAGGGACAACGAGGCTTGATAGGAAGTCCGAGTTAAATCGGTGATGGGCGTAGTAGGATCAGCAGGGAGATCGTTTACCATTAGCGATCAGCGTCGATAAGATGACCAGAGCATAAAAGCGGGCAGTAAGACAAATAAAACTGCCAGAATAATCACAATGATTCTAAGCTCTTGGGGGACGGGTGGTAAATGGATCGCCAAAACTAGAAAGACAATTGGCAGGACAATCGCAAAGCCAATGGCAAAGGGGAGATAGTTTTCACCCAGTTTGGAATTGACGGTAATCCAGCGATTTCCCGTCCAATGCCACGCCCGTTTGTAGGGGTAACTGGTAGATACTTGTTCGATGGTATGGCTTTGATCTTCGACTGCGAAAATTTGTTGACAGCGATCGCAACCAAAGGCTTCGGTTAACGCAATAGGGCGCAATGTCCCTCGCCGCCGACAGGGACAGGGATAATCTTGATTTAGCTCGATCTTTTTGGCTTTCTGAGGTGGCACAATCGTAATAAGTTAAATGCGGTAAATACCCTCAAAAAAAAACGACACTGGCGGGTTCGCTGGTCTGACTTAAAGCTTTAACCTCTACGATAATCAATTTTTAGGTTGCCTGTGCATCGTTTTGTCGCGGCTTCTTGACTTTTTGAGTCGATCCCTCGATCGCAATTCTATCACTATAGAATTAAATCACAAAAAACTAGCTCGCATTGGGGCTAGTTAGATTAGCGTTGATTTGCTCTTTTTGTTTAAGAGCGGGTAACGCGATTCGAACGCGCGACATTCACCTTGGCAAGGTGACGCTCTACCACTGAGCTATACCCGCATTTCTTATGATGCTTTATTATTATGACGAACTTTTGGGGTCTTGTCAACCCAGTTGCCGATTTTTTTGCTTAAAAGCTGAAACGCAGATGAATCCTAGGGTGTAGCTTGGCTTCAACCATTTCGCCCCCCTTAAGATGTTGCTCGACAATGGCACTCACGTCATCGGGAGTTATCCGACAATACCAGGTTTCTTCCGGCACGACTCGCACCGTCGGCCCCATATTACACTGCCCCAGGCAATCGGAAGCCACCACCTCTACATCGTCGGGTAAATCCGCTTGTTGGAAACTTTCTAATACTTCTTGCGACCCGCGATCGCGACAGGTACAATTCTGACAAATTAGGATTTGTCGTTTGTCATTAGTCATTTGTCCTTTGTTATTTGTTATTGGTTGTTGGTTGTTTGTTATTGGTTGTTGGTTATTGGTTGTCGCTCTTATTCCCTCAATTGGTAATTGGTCACTGGTAATTGGTAATTTCTTCCCCCTCTTCCCCCTCTTCCCCCTCTTCCCACTCCAAACTACTGCCTACTGCCTACTGCCCAATGCCTAATACCCGATCCTAACGCAACAACGCGACCGACCATAAAGCCCGTTAACGCCAACCATAGCAAATGAGAACTTTGTTGCTGCCAAGCGAAAACCGCCACGGGGACAAACCCCACCCCCGTTGCCCATAAACTAGCGTTACGCAGAATTGCACCCGCCGCAATGCCGAGAAAATAGCCATCGAGCATATAGGCAATCGACCCAAACCCTAACACAGGCAGCAGCCAGAAAGTGTAGTTTTTAATATTTTGCACCACTTCGACGCGATCGGTCAGTAAACCGAATAACACTTCAGGAAAGCTGATGAATAAAATCGCGAAACCAATTCCTAGCGCTAAACTCGTCTTTCCCGATAAGCCGAGGAGATGACGGAGTTGCTTGCTGTCTCCACTGGCATAGAAGTTTCCCGCTAAACTTTCAGTCGCAAAGGCTAAACCGTCGATAAAGTAAGCCGAGAAGCTGACAACTTGCAGGAGTAAGCTGTTGGTAACGAGCGTCAGAGTCGCGATCGCGGCGCTAATATTAATAAAAGCCGCAAAAGTGGAAACCAGGGCGAAGGTACGGATTAAAATGTTGCCATTCAAGCTAAAAATGGCTTTCAGGGCGGCGCGATCGCGCAGTTTTGAGCCAAAATTCAAACTTACCGTTTCCCAGGGCTTCTCGCGTAAAATTAGCGCCATGCCGACGATCAAAGTAATATACTGACTCGCGGCTGTGGCCACACCTGCCCCGGTACTTGCCCAACCCAAGCGCACGATTAACCCATAATTGAGCGCCACATTTGCCCCATTGCCCACCGCCGAGATTAACAACACTTTTCGGCCTTGTTCTCGCCCCAAAAACCAGCCAATCAGCACAAAATTCATCAAAGTCGCGGGTGCGCCCCAGATATTCGCATTGTAATAGGCTTTTCCGGCAGCTTCGACTTCGGCAGTCGCACTCAGGAGGGTAAACCCCAACTCTCGCAGGGGGACTTGTAACAGCCAAATTGTCACCCCCAACCCCAAAGCCATGAAGATATGACGCAAGCCAATGGCTAGAACTTCATCGGGATCATTTTTGCTATTAGCTTGGGCTGTAATGCCCGTTGTCCCCATGCGGAGAAAGCCGAAAGTCCAGTAAATATAATTAAATAAAATTGTGGCTAAAGAAACCCCCGCGAGATAGCGAATGTTGTCTAAATGCCCTAAAAACGCCACATCAAAAAGACTGGCTAGGGGAACCATGAGGTTTGATAAGATATTCGCGATCGCGAGTTTCCAAAAACGAGTCATTTTGCCATAACTTTAGAGGATTATTCTTGATTTTATTGTATCCAAACAAAATAAAAATTAGCCCACCCCGATTCATATAGGTGCTTTCATTATGTCGAGTCAAGAATCTGTTTGGAATTTTACAAAAGCCTGGATCGGTGCAACATGGCATAGTGCTGTTTATGCACTTATGATATATCTGATATTCTTTATGATTTTAGCTCAATTCATTATATATTCAGGCGAACTAAAAGAATTTTAGATATTTTCAGGCGCTACTATTTTGGGAGAAACTATCGGAATTTGCCAATGGGATGTACTACGATCTTATAAAGTTCCCCATGCTGCTTGGTGGATTGTCGTTACCAATCTCGGATGGACAGTAGCGATAATGCTTACCAGTTTTCTTGACTTATCTGGAGAAATATTTAACAATTTTTATGGCGATCGCGGTGCAATATTAGGAGGGTTACTGGGCTTAACTCAATATTTATTTTTACGGCGTTATTCCCGTCACTGGCAAAAATCAGTAATGTGGCTTGTGGGGACAGCTTTTACAGGATTTCTGCTTGAAGCTATTTTGCAAATATCAAGCCAAGTTGTGCGAAATCCTCGTTACTCACCTACCATTTTTGATTATTTCTTCGCATTATTGTTTTTGACATGGCCATTCATTGCCATAACTGTTGTTGGAGCTTTACCCGGTTGGATGTTGGCTTTGATTTTCAAAGATTATTTAGATTAATTTCTGTTGAGGAAGACTTTTGGCAGACTTGAGGATAAGATACTTATCTTTTTCCTTTTTTTCTGTCTCTCTCTGATTTTCTGACAATGCTTTGTTTATTTTTTTATTCAAAAAATCTGTAGCTTTAGATTTATACATTTCTGGTAATTTTGCGAGTTGTTGTAGGTGTTCAGATTGCTCTTGATCTTGCTTTTGCCATTTTTCGTAATTAGAATAAAATTCTACTTCAACTTTTTTGGCTATTTCAAACATGATATAAGCATCACACTCAATTAGCTTCTCTTTTCTAATTATGTCTTCCTTTATTTTTAGTCCATTTCCAGAGACAACTGGAGGTTCAATTTCTGCATACTTCCGTTTTCCTAAAATCATATCATAAGTATCTTTTTGATAATTTACTAAAGAAGCACCTAAAATTTTTGCTTCATACTGTATTTTATGCTCTGCATTTTTATCTTGTACAATAACCAATATTTTGTCACCAACTTTGGGAATAATATCAAAATAGTTGGCTTTTTTAGATAAAATAGTAATGACTTGTTTTTCTAATTTATCCGCTTCTTCCGATATTAAGTAATCCATTACCCTATAGGAATCCGGTCTTTTCTCATTTTGTAATGTCTCATAATATTCTTTGTAATCAGGATTGTATTTTTCACAACGATTTTTAACTACTTCTAAAAATGTCAAAGTTTCATCATAAATTTTACTATTCATCTTAGATTTTACAATGACAGATAGTTCTATATTTAATCCTAAGATAGCTCGTCTAGTAAAATTATGACTTCCTATCCATACTTCAATCAGATTGTCTGGAAACTCCAAAAGTATAACTTTAGAGTGCAACAAATATTTTGGATCGTCATATTTTTCTTCCTTGTGTTTGGCATTATATTCATATAAATGTAAGTATAAATTACATCCTAAATTGTGGAAATTTTCTATATAATCAATATTTGTGGGTTTATGAATATCAATACAATAGTATGAATTTTTATTTTTTAGAGCTTTTGTTAAACTCGGTAAAAACTTAGTATCAATTGTCCAAAATGCTACTGCGCCTTTTACATTTAAACATTTCTGTAGAGAGTCATCTAATCTTTCTATAAAATTATTATTTTCATCAAGTATAGGTATTATTTCAATTGAATCTAAGGACATAATTTTTTATTGTTTTCACTAAATTGGTTCATTTTTATATTAAATTTGTTCTAGAACCCCGGTTTTTAGAGTAAAATTCTAACTTGATTGGATAAATAGATAAGAAACCAGGGTTCTTAATATTTGTTATTTGATTGAGGTTATTTTTGACTAACCAACAGCTTGTTCGCGCAATGCTTCGATAATGCGCGTATTGGCTTTTGGAAAAGGAAATTTGTCAATTTCATCCAGGGTTACCCAACGAATTTCTTGACATTCGATGGTTTGGGGTTCCCCGGCTAAATGACGACAGAAATAAACATTAAGAGTAATTTTGAGATGAGTGTAAGCGTGATCGATCGTAATGAGATGATCTTCGACAGCAATATCAATGCCGATTTCTTCTTTGATTTCCCGTTTGATGCAATCTTGGATGGTTTCTCCGGGTTCAATTTTACCCCCAGGAAACTCCCATAAGCCGCCGAGTAAGCCTTCTTCGAGACGACGATCGATGAGCATTTTACCATTTTCGTCGCGAATAACGGCAACGCCAATTTTCTTGTGAGGAATGGGATTAGAGGCTTCTTTCATAGGAATTTGAGTTTGTCGGTTTTGTTGATAAGCTTGACAGAAATTGCGCCAAGGACAAAGTAAACAACTGGGATTTTTCGGGGTACATAAAGTTGCCCCTAAATCCATTATGGCTTGATTGAAATCCCTGGGATGTTCTGGATCGATTAATGTATCAGATATTTGCCATAACTGGGTTAAGGCTTTATTTGGAGGTGTGGGTAAAGCTACGATTCGGGCTAATACTCGTTTGACGTTACCATCGAGGATCGAAACGGGTTGGTTGAAGGCTGCGCTGAGGATTCCTCCGGCGGTGGTGCGTCCAATTCCGGGTAAAGTTAGGATAGCGGCGAGATTGTCGGGAATTTGCCCGTTGTAGTCTTTGACAACTTTTTGGGCGGCTTTGTGGAGATTGCGTCCTCTGGCATAATATCCTAGTCCTTCCCAGGCTTTGAGGACTTGTTGTTGATCGGCTTGGGCTAAGTCTGCGACGGTGGGAAATTGGGCTAACCAACGCTGGTAATAGGGAATGACGGTTTTAACTTGGGTTTGCTGTAGCATGATTTCTGAAACCCAAATTTGGTAAGGATCGCGAGTATTACGCCAGGGTAAATTCCGTCCTTGTTGAGCATACCAGGAAAGGAGCGATCGCCTTAATTTTTGAAGTTGCGAGGATGTTAAAACAGCATCCATTGAGGGTTCTTTGGGGGCTTACGGTTGGCCTTCAAAAACATAAAACATAACAGGCGTTATGGCAAACATAATAACTGTTATGTTTTTAAGGAATTGCGATCTCAAAAATACACATTCCTAGCGGTGTCACGCTATTCCTTTCTCCCCCTCTTTGAAATTAATCCCAATCCCGTTTCATCGAACTTTCCCCCTGCTGCATGGTTTGTTCAAATTTGAGGCGTTGTTCGGCGTTGCGGAGGAAATAGCCACTCATAATGGCAGAAGCGAGGAGTTGTCCTAATTCTTCGCGACTGGTGCTAATTTTGATATCAAAGCGATCGTTGGGTAACATTCCCAGTAAGCCGATAATGTTACGCTCCATAATGCCAAAAACTTCTGGGGATTGCGGTTTAGAAAGCCGTGCGATCGTTTCGGGACTGAGGTTTTGAACGTATTGCCATAATATATTTTGGGTATCGTCTTCTTCACCAAACCCATGTTGTTGGTTTGCTTGATAATTCACTGTTGACCTCCTAAATCACTCATCGGATGTATGCGATCGCGCCTTGAGTCTCCCTAGTCCCTTAAACTCTAACAAAATCTGCTAAAATAGCAAGTTCGAGACACCCGAAATTGTCTAGATTCTCTGGATAGTGGGTCATACAGGATGAGTCTGACTTTTCCATAACAAAACATCCAAAGACAAAAGACAATCAACCATCTTTTATCCGTCACTACTATGAGTAAAGGCACATTATTTGATAAAGTCTGGCAAGCCCACACCGTCAGCGTTTTACCTTCAGGACAAACACAACTTTTTATTGGCTTACACCTCATTCACGAAGTCACCAGTCCCCAAGCCTTTGCCATGTTGCGCGATCGCGGGCTAAAAGTATTGTATCCCGATCGCACTGTCGCCACTGTCGATCATATCGTTCCCACCGAAAACCAAGCCCGTCCCTTTGTGGATGTTTTGGCTGAAGAAATGATGCAATCTTTGGAGCAAAACGCCAAAGAAAACAACATTCGCTTTTATAATATTGGTTCGGGCAATCAAGGCATTGTTCACGTTATTGCCCCGGAACAAGGCTTAACGCAACCGGGAATGACCATTGCTTGCGGCGATTCCCACACCTCGACTCACGGGGCATTTGGGGCGATCGCGTTGGGGATTGGGACTTCCCAAGTGCGAGATGTTCTCGCCTCGCAAACCTTGGCGTTATCAAAGCTGAAAGTCCGTCGCATCGAGGTAAACGGCGAACTGCCCCCCGGCGTTTACGCTAAAGACGTAATTCTCCACATTATCCGGCATTTGGGCGTGAAAGGCGGTGTGGGTTATGCTTATGAATATGGGGGAAGCGCGATCGCAGCCATGTCTATCGAAGAACGCATGACCCTGTGTAATATGTCCATAGAAGGGGGCGCACGCTGCGGTTATGTCAATCCCGACGAAACGACCTACAATTACCTCAAAGGGCGGGATTTTGCCCCGAAAGGTGACGATTGGGACAAAGCGGTAGAGTGGTGGAACAGTATTCGCAGCGACGGGGATGCCGAATATGACGATGTGGTGCAGTTTAACGCCGCAGACATCTCTCCGACGGTGACTTGGGGGATTACGCCGGGTCAAGGTATTGGGGTTGCTGAGTGTATTCCTGCTTTAGACAGTATGCCCGAAAGCGAACAGGCGATCGCCTCTGAAGCCTACAAATATATGCAACTGCAACCGGGACAACCCATTGTAGGGACAAAAATTGATGTTTGCTTTGTGGGAAGTTGTACCAACGGACGACTCAGCGATTTACGAGAAGCCGCCAAATTCGCGAAAGGTCACAAAGTTGCCAACGGCGTGAAAGCCTTTATTGTACCGGGTTCAGAACGAGTCAAGCAACAAGCCGAAGCCGAAGGATTGGATAAAATCTTTGAAGCGGCAGGTTTTGAATGGCGAGAAGCGGGCTGTTCGATGTGTTTAGCCATGAACCCCGACAAGCTACAAGGAGACCAAATTAGCGCTTCTTCGTCTAATCGTAACTTTAAAGGTCGCCAAGGGTCATCCACGGGACGCACATTGCTGATGAGTCCCGCGATGGTTATAGCTGCGGCGATTCAGGGTAAAGTTGCCGATGTCCGGGAGTTGGTTTCTTAAAGTCCAGCCCAACACCCACTTCCTCAAAAATTCCGGTTTCTGGTTTTGCTGCTTCAGTCGCAAGACGAGAAACCGGATTGCTGCACTCATCCTGCCCACCGCCTCGCATTCGACTTGGCTTTAGCCCTACAAACGAAATTCCTGACACAATTTTGTAGTATAGTTGTAGTAAGCAAAATTTCAAGTCTCGCAGACGAATGCACAAGCGAGGAGAGAAAATGAATAAAAGCAACGCTTTGAATCAAGTAGATGTCTGCTTTATCGTGGACACAACCGGAAGTATGGGAGGCTTTATTGAAGCCGCGAAACAGCAACTTTTAGACGCAATGGGATTGCTGTCGAGCGATCGCGACATCGATTTGCAAGTAGGATTGGTTGAATACCGGGATCATCCGCCCCAAGACGAAATGATTACCCGGTTGTATCACCTGAAAAGCAACCTCCAACGCCTGCAAAAAGAGATTAGCAAATTACAAGCCCAGGGCGGCGGGGATGGCGCAGAAGCGGTTTATCGGGGCGTATACGACGCTTGTACCCAGATGAAATGGCGCGAACATAGCTGTCGCTTTGGGATTTTAGTGGGGGATGCACCGCCTCACGGTTTCCCCCAGTGGTGGCGCGATCGCATAGGGGAATATCTCCGTTATAATAGCGACTCTTGGCCAGAAGGCTGTCCGAGTGGCTTGGATGTGGACGCGGTAACGGCGGCGGCAGAAAAGCGGCGAATCAAGCTCTATGCCTTGTGTATGGGGCAAGAAGCAGTAACTCAAAAGGCCTTTGGGGCGATCGCGTCATTGACCGGAGGGGAAGGGCAAGCGGCAACGGGAGGCGGCTCGGTAGTTGAGAAAATAATCTCAGTTCTCACTCAAGAGTTCCGTAATCTGGAATTTGACCGTCAAATCTTAGACCTTTTGCCGACTTCCGGGCAATACAATATTGAGGAGTTGGCGAAAATGTTGGATAGTTCCTCTTACACTGTCGCAAATTCTGTGGGGCGTTTGCGTCAACGGGGCTTTGTCTAAGTCGGAAGTTTGACAGACTGTCTTTTGACAAAGCCGGGGCAAAAATGACATAAGTGCGATCGCGCTGATGTTCAATTTTGTTTGATGAAAGTCTTACCGTTATTCTCGATTTTGTTAGGGAGTGCGATCGCAGTTGGTACTGTTGAGCGTGCGATCGCCTCTCCCGGTCATTCCGGTTCTCACCACCATCATCACGAAACAGTGATGGTTCCCGAAAATGCTCCCGTCCCTAACCTAACCCTAGAACTCACCCCCGATCCGATGCGAGGGTGGAATTTACAAATTATCACAGAAAACTTCGACTTTGCCCCAGAAACGGTCAATCAAGACAGCAACGTCAACGCCGGACACGCTCATTTATATGTGAACGGCGAAAAAATGACCAGACTGTACAGCAATTGGTATCACATCCGCGAACTACCATCGGGAGAGCATACAATTACCGTCACCCTCAACACCAACCGTCACGAAGACATTATGCACCAAGGAGAACGCGTACAAGCTTCTGTTGCGGTGACAGTGCCTTAAAATGAAGAAAACAAAACGCGATCGCGCTCCGAATCCGTTTCGCGGCGCACATTCAGTCATTTATTAGCTAGAATCTCGAACATTTTGGTCATAAACAATACCCCCCTATATTAAAATGATGGCGGTAGGGGCATATTGCTTGCGCCCTGTATTTTCTGAATGTTGAAGATATCCAAGCCTGTTTAATTTTTGCTGCTAAACGCACTGAAATCCCTCGTTTGACCGCATGAAAATCTGGGTTGATGCTCAGTTACCGCCAACTTTAATAGAAACAGAAAAATATGGCAAAAATTCCCGATGAGCTTGCAGAAACAATCTGGAGTTTGAAGCACCAGTTGTTAAAAATTGTTGATGCGGCAACATCGGCAGAATTTATACTGTTAGACGAACTGAAAAATGTAGCTGAGAGGGCTGCACCTTGGTTTTCACGATTGTCTAACTTTCAGTTACGCATTGCTGAGTCTCAGCCCGTTCTTTCAGCAGATATGCTAAACTTAGTCCGTCAATCCATCGAACGCATCCAAGTAGAAATTCCGGCGATGGAGCAAAGTATTCAAGAAGTAAAAAATGAATGGAACTTACCATGACAGAACAATTTTCTACTCCCAATCCTGAAACTAATAAAAGATTACTGGCAAAAATGCGTCACAGTCGTTTAGTTCTTGAAGCAGCAACCCTAGAACTCGAAAATATTACGATGCAGTTAGAAAATGAAAATCGGCAAAAACGTTTGACACGGTTAAATCAAGCTATTAATAATCATTGATTAAACGCGATCGCGTCCCTTGTTGTTTCAGAGAGTGCGCGATCCCGTAGGGATCCGCTTCGCGGTGCGCATTCAGTCATTTATTAGCGAAAATCTCAAACATTTTGGCCATAAGCAATACGCCCTCACTTTTATCAAATAGGCAGATAAGAAACCGGGGTTCTAAATCTTCAAAATTTAAACAAATTTGATATATAGCAGGAAGCAGAACTGTTATGACGTAGTGGGGCTTGCCCTCACCCCAACCCCTCTCCCACGGGAGAGGGACTTATTTTCTAAGGATGAATATGTTGTCCTGACCGACGACCTTCAACATTTGGAACTAATTTCTAGTTTAGAGTCTTATCACCGCGATCCTTTCGATCGTTTACTAATCAGCCAAGCGATCGCGGAAGATATAACCCTAATCAGTAAAGATAAAGCTTTTGATTTATACCCAGTAAGACGGATTTGGTAAGCCTTGGATATAGTATACAAATTACGTCTAGTTAGGCTAACAGTTTATAATTTTAAACAAGAAAACATTGAGCAATAGATAAAGTATGACAGTATCGACTATCAAGACATTCCGGATTTGATTGAAAACTGCTGAATAAAGGATACTGGTCTTTTATATTTCGATTTTGAATATTATTTCAAATTAAAAACTTTAGGGAGAGGAATATTTCAATTAAAAAGTAATTGCATAGAATGAAATTGAGCCATAGATTTGACTCAATTATTTTCTCAAACGAGGAAATAAATATTATGTGTTGTGAGGAAATGCTATGCACTTACCTAAATTACTTTGCTATACCTGTACCGCGATCGCGGCCGGGGGAATGTCAGCCCAAGCCCAAAATACTCCAGAGGGAAATGATTTAGTATTAGATGATTGGGAACAAAACGCGATCGCGGGAGATAATCTCAACGCCGATCGCGTCCCTGAAACCACAGAAATATTAGCGCAGCAAGTGGCAATTCCCCCGGAAACCTTGACGCTGCAACCAGAAACCAGCGCGATCGCGAATGCTTCGGAAAATGCCATCAATTCGGTATCAATGGCGGAATTTGCAGCTAATGTACCGACAACTGAGGCTGAAATTCTGGCAATCCCCGAAATGGAGACTACCGCAGCCAGTTTGGGAAGCGATCGCATCACGGTAACGCCAGAGATAGAAACACCGCAAATCGCCGACGCATCAGAATCAACTTGCGTCGCGTCTGCAACCCCCGAACAAATCGCCCAAGGTTTCAATACCTCCAATTGTCCGCGACCCAGACGCTACAACGATATTGAGTTTACCGAAGATTACCAAACTCGGTCTTCTCCGGCGATGAGCATTTATATTCCCGTGGGTTACGGTGCAGATAACAACACGGTTTTCTTTACCGGAAACTATCAATCAGAGGTGCGAGTCGATCCGGGGTCTACCTTCAACGGCGGTTTGGGGATTGGCTTAGGAGACGCAGACGACGCGGTGGGGGTCGAGTTGTCCTATGCTTTTGCCAATAACCCTAACTTCGGAGAAGGGGGCTTTAACGGCAAAATTCACCGTCGCTTTCCTGGAGATGTGTCCGTGGCTGCGGGGTGGAATGGTTTTCTCAACATTGGCCGTCACGACTGGGAACATTCCCTGTATGGCGCAGTGACCAAGGTTTTCCGCACCCAAGATTCCCTCGATAAACCCTTTAGTCGCGTTTCGGTCACTGCTGGAGTCGGGTCGAATCAGTTTCGCTCGAATGGGGCGCGAATTGTGCGGGATAATAACGCCAATGTCTTTGGTAACGTTGCGGTGCGAGTGGCGCGGCCAGTGAGTTTGATCGCGGAATGGACGGGTCAAGACCTGGGCTTGGGGTTATCCATTGCACCTTTCGCCAATATTCCTTTTGTGATTACCCCTGCGGTGCGGGATGTGGTGGGAAATGAGTTTTCCCCTCGTTTTGTGTTGACCAGTGGAATGTCCTATCAGTTTTAGTGAGGAGGAGTGATGAATAAGTTTATTGGTTTCGGTATCGCGATCGCGATTTTGTCTTGGTTTCCCCAGTCGAGTCAAGCCCAAAGTTACGCTGATGTGACGGGAGGCAATGTCTGGAATAACTACGCCCCGATTTTTGCCCCAGATAGCCTCGATCCGGATTTACTCGCCCGAATTGCGGCGGTGAATCGGGAAGGCCCGGTTGCCTATCGAGCTTGCGATCGCGCGGTGGTGGCGTTACAACAAAATACGAATGTTACCCGCCGTTATGCCCGTCCTGATTCTCCTGAGCGTGTTCCTGCGCCGCCTGTGCCTCAAGCTTGTTTGCAATACAGCGAGCTAGTGGAAGAAGCGGCTACTTTACGGCGGATTGTGGCAGAAATTGAACAAAGTCGGCTCAATCCTGATTTTTATACCTGGTAATTAGCAATTACCAATGACCAATTACTAATTACCAATTGGGATTGGTTTTGTTTATAACCAAGGGTATCAAAAGTGTTTCACACTCGATGTAGGGGCGAGGTTTCCTCGCCTAATCTGAACCTTGAGGAAGCCAAATTTGATGCCGTTATTGACCGAAAATCGACAAAATATTAACGCCCCATTGGGCAGGGAAACCCAGCTCCTACTTTCTTCGGCAGTAGGCAATCGGGGAAAGCAATTACTAATGACCAATTGAGGTAATGGTTAAAAATTGGATTGTGTTGAGCAACAAATAACCAATAACCAATAACCAATAACCAACAACCAACAACCAACAACAAATCAATGAAACAACACATTTGCAGTAAACAATGGATCGCGGGGGCGATCGCGCTAACCTGGATCGGTGCAATGACTCCCCCGGCTTTGTCCCAAGAGCGTTTGGGAACTTCTACAATTTTGTTTGATGAAGATACCATCGTGGAATTTGAGGTGCAATTCACCCAAGGGGCAAACCGCTCGGAATTTGGCGTGATTGTCAATCCTGACCCCTCGATTACCTCCGTCACCGATGCGACAACGTTTAATCAACTCAAAGATCGGGGGCGTTATGTGCCGCTATTCGTGGAAACGCAACCTTTCGACCAAATAGCGACTCGCGAAGATGCGGGGGCATTTCGCAACGATCCGAATTTCCGGGTGGGGGACTTTTTAGGGACGGTTAACGCCGGGACAATTACAGATGTGACCCGTCAAGGATCGGTGCGCGTCCCGAATGTGGAGTTTGTCCAGGCAAATCCTCGCGCTGCGGACGGTCGCGGGACAATTACTGTGGCTTATGAATTTGAAGCCAATACCCCTTATTTGTTTTATCTTGGCACTTATACTTCGGCCAATGATGTGTTTATTCGCAGTTTTGCCTCGAATAATATTGGGGCTGCCGGGTCTCAAGGGGATTTAGCGAGTGCGCGGGGAGGCGATCGCGGGGAGGCCATTTTCTGGGAAGATCAAGGGGAGGGCATTTTCAATCCTGCTGGCTTTGTGGAATTAGTACCAAGTGATGACGATTTCAACGATTTTGTTTTGGTTGCAGGGGGCGTTTTAGTGGAAGTGCCTTGTGTGAAATTACCCAACAATATTCGTTAGGTTTCGGCATTGATTGATAACGCGGGTGTGTGCAATATGTTGTATGCACCCGCAATTTAATTAAATTGCTCGATCTAATACCGAAGTACAAATAACAAGTGACCAAGGACGAATGACAAAGGACAAATTGTTGTACTGGTTACACCCAAATAATTTACATTGCGTCACAATAGGGAAGCACGTTAATTCAGGTCGTCATCCTTTTTTGACCTACCTCAATGAAACCCAAAATTATTGTTTGTGCGCTTGGTCGGACAGGTTATAAAATTTTTACTTTGCTACGACAACAAGGAGCCGATGTCGTCGGGATTAGCGATCGCGTGATTCCTGGAGAACGAAATGACGATATTGTGATCGGGGATTTGCGATCGGCGGCTACCTTAATCGGAGCAGGAATTCGTGAAGCACAAACCCTGGTACTCGCCAGCAACGATGATTCTTTGAATCTGGCGATTTTGACCCAAGCTCGCACGGTCAACCCTCATATTCGCATTATTAACCGCTTATTCAACCGAACCCTAGGGGAACGTTTAGATCGCGTCTTACCTCATCACGTTAGCATGAGTGTTTCGGCTTTGGCTGCACCGATTTTTGCATTTGCAGCTTTAGGGAATGAAGCCATCGGTCATTTGCAACTTTTCGAGCAAACCTGGCCAATTTACGAAGAAGTAATTACCCCGGATCATCCTTGGTTGGGGCGCAAAATCAGCGAATTATGGGACAATCGCTCGCGGGTGCTGATTTACTATCTCCCGGCTGTGGGGGAGTTGGACTTAATTTCTGCTATTGTTGAAGACCGTTATTTGCGGGTGGGCGATCGCCTATTTGTAGGAGTCCAGCCGAGAGTCCGTAATTTACGCCGCTCGAAGCTGCGAAAATGGTTTAAAGCCCTGACTCATTTGCGGTCGTTTCACCAATACGGGCGATCGGTGGCGGTGGTTTCCTTAGCGTTGTTGGGGACAATTTTACTCGCGACCATTACCTATGTCTGCGTTAATTTTAATACCTCCTTTGTTGATGCTTTTTACTTCTCTGTGGGTATGATTACCGGGGCAGGAGGGCAAGAACAAGTGGCCGAGAAATCCCCAGACACGATCAAGGTTTTCACCGCCATTATGATGATTGTCGGGGCAGGTGTGATCGGGATATGCTACGCCCTGATTAACGATTTTGTCCTGGGGAGTCGCTTGCGGCAGTTTTGGGACGCGGCCAGAGTGCCGTCGCGGGGTCATTATGTGGTGTGCGGAGTCGGGGAAGTGGGAATGCGTACCCTGCAACACCTGGTCGCTCACGGTTACGAAGTGGTGGCGATTGAGTGCGACCCCAATAACCGCTTTTTACATACGGTGCGATCGCTCGGTGTCCCGGTTTTAATCGAAGATGCGCGTTTGGCAAATTCCCTCAAAGCCGCCAACCTAGAGACGGCTGAAGCCCTCCTCGCCCTGACCATTGACGATATGATCAATGTCGAAATTGCGTTGTGTGCGAGGGCCATTCATCCGAGTCTCCCCGTCGTCGTCCGCAACCAAGACCCACAATTCTCCCTTTCGGTGCAACAGGTATTTGGTTTTGAGATGGTGCTGTGTCCCAACGAATTGTCTACCCCGGCCTTTGCTGCTGCGGCTTTGGGGGGTCGGATTTTGGGTAACGGTCTGACTGACGATCTCCTCTGGGTCGCCCTAGCCACCACCATTACCGAAAATCACCCCTTTTGCAGTAAAAAAGTGACTGAAGCTGCCAGCGAAGCCGATTTTGTGCCGTTATACATCGAAATGGCCGACGGTTTGATTCGCGGTTGGGAGCTTTTGCAGCGATCGCTCCTACCGGGAGACATCCTCTATTTAACCATGCCCGCCACAGAGTTAGAACGGTTGTGGCGCGGTCGCGACAACTTAGACTTTAATGCCACTCCCCCAGTTTTCCCCTCGGAAACCCGCAAAACCTTATTAAGGTCGCGATCGCGCCGAAACTAGAAGTTTGTCCTCGATCATTTGCCATTTGTCCTTTGTAACAAACCCAACTTTCGTCACCGAACTTACCGATCGCGCCTGCTCGGAATAGGATAAGATATTGAGAAATTTTGTTGAACGCGCATAAATCACAATGACCAAACAACGGGTAGGACTCTTATTTGGCGGGAGATCGGGGGAACATGAGGTATCGATTAGTTCTGCGATCGCGATCTCTCAAGCTTTAGAAGAACTCGCAGACCAATACGATCCCCTCCCGTTTTATATTGATAAAGAAGGCATCTGGCATGACCGCGAAACCGCCCAACAAGTTTTAGCATCAGGTCAGCCTTTAACGCCCCAAAGCAGCGATAAACGTCAACTCTGGCAATTTCCCCCCGAAGCGACCACAGTTGATGTTTGGTTACCCGTTTTGCATGGCCCCAATGGGGAAGATGGGACAATTCAGGGATTATTAACCTTGATGCAAGTTCCCTTTGTGGGGAGTGGGGTATTGGGGTCAGCCGCCGGGATGGATAAAGTGGCCATGAAGTCTTTATTCAGTCAAGCGGGACTGCCGCAAGTGAACTATACTAGCGTCACGCGATCGCAAGTTTGGTCAAATCCTTGTATCTTCCCGAAACTCTGCGACGACATCGAAGCCCAAATCGGTTATCCTGGCTTTATTAAGCCTGCCAACTTGGGGTCATCAGTCGGGATTGCTAAAGTGCGCGATCGCGCCGAACTCGAAACAGCCCTCGACAACGCCGCAACCTACGATCGCCGGATTATCATCGAAGCCGGGGTTAACGCCAGAGAAGTCGAATGTGCCGTTTTAGGCAATGAAGACCCCAAAGCCTCCGTTGTTGGCGAAATTACCTTCGAGAGTGACTTCTACGACTACGAAACCAAATACACCGAAGGTTTAGCCCAACTCCACATCCCGGCGAATCTCCCCGACGCAATTACCGCTAAAATTCAAGAAATGGCCATTCAAGCCTGTCTCGCTGTAGATGCTGCGGGGTTAGCGAGGGTAGACTTTTTCTACGTTGAAGCCACGGGAGATATTTTTATCAACGAAATTAATACTTTTCCCGGCTTTACAGCTACCAGTATGTATCCGCAACTGTGGGGGGCCACAGGGGTTTCCTTTCCCGATTTAATCGACCGTTTGCTAAAATTGGCTTGGGCGCGATCGCCCTTCGGTGATGCTGAATAAGACTCCACCCCAAGGGACGGTCGGCGGCAGGGAATCCCTCTGAAGAAAGAATCTCCTTCGTGTTAGCGCGGAGAGTGTCAATTCGCTTACAATGAAAACTAAAGCCTAGGAGCAAAACACGAACAGGTTGCATGATGTCTCAACGCAAGCAAGTTATTGATTTTTTTCAAACAGCCTGCCAGGATGTAGCATTACAAAATCGTCTCAAAGCTCCTTGTTCCCCAACACGGCAAGGTTTTGCTGCGGTTGCGAGAGATTGGGGATATGATTTTGACGGCAGTGAGATTGATGAGTTTGTGCGATACCATCAATTTTACGAGCAATTCCAAGCTGCTGTCGAACGTCACCAACAAGGAACTGAGAACTTAGCAGATTGGTTGAATAACTGGCAACTTTATCTAAAAAGGATGGCTGATATGCCATTTGATGAACGAGAGGAAACGATCAAACGCTATCTCTAAGCAGAAATTAGAATTTTTCTTCGCTGTTTGTAGAAGGGGTCACCGCGAGAAAATAGCGGGTTGACTTCAAGCGGGCGATCGCCCCAATCGCCCCCTAATTCTAATTGCTTGCTGTAATGGTTTTTGTATGTCAAACAAAATTACACCGCCGATTCTGCCTCAACCGCCCACCGAAAACGAAACCCCAGCAGAATCGGAGTTAATGCCCACCCAACCGCCCCGTCCGTGGTTGGGATTGACGGTTTTATTAGGCCCGGCAGGAATTTGGTTACTGCTGTTGCTGGTACTGCCGACTTTAGTTATTTTTGAATTGAGCTTAGTCCCTGGGATTCGACCGGGAGATGTGGTCAACCCCAGTGGCATTGCCAACTATCTTGATGTTTTTGCGCCGATTAATCTCAAAGTCTTATCGCGATCGCTCTTTTTCGCCACGGGAACCACCACCATCTGCCTGATATTGGGCTTTCCCGTGGCCTACTGGCTGGCCCAAGAATCTCCCCCGCGCTGGCGAAACCTACTGCTGCTGGGCTTTATTTTGCCGTTGTGGACATCTTCTCTGTTGCGTTCCTATGCTTGGATTACGATTCTGCGATCGACGGGGGTATTAAATACCGTTTTAACCTTTTTGGGACTGCCTGCCATTGAGTTATTAAATCGTACCCCGGCGGTATTTATCGGCATGGCCTATAGTTATCTGCCTTATATGGTTTTGATTCTCTATGCGTCTTTAGAAAAGCTAGACCGCCAACTCCTCGAAGCTTCAGCCGATTTAGGGGCAAATCCCCTCGAAACCTTCCAAAAAGTAACTATTCCCCAAACGTTTCCCGGTATTGCTGCGGGTTCGCTGTTGGTTTTCATTACCGCGTTAGGGGATTTTGTCGATCCTGAACTCTTAGGCGGTGCGTCGAGTATGACCGTTTCCCGTTTGATTTATAATCAGTTTTTGGGAACGTCCCGCAATTGGGGCTTTGGGTCAGCGTTGAGTATGGTACTCATTTTGGCGGTGAGTTTGGCGATCGCGCTTTTGATTAAATATGGCGATCGCGATGCGTCTACTTCGGCTTAAATTCAGTTAACAGCCTCCAAGGGGCAGTGGGCAGTAGGCTTGTAGGGGCGCTCTTTTCCCCGCCCAAGGGATCGCCAAACTTTTTGCTATGGGGTAGACTCTATAAAAAGGCTAAAAGCTAGACTAGATGGGCGTTACAGCCGAAAAAAGGTGAATTAACGTTTCCAAGAGAGTGATCAGCGACGGACGAATGACAAAGAACGAATGACCAAGGACAAATTAGCTGCCCAACTCCAACAAGCCACCGCAGGATTACTGTGGCCAAGTGAAACCGATGCTGAGTTTAAAATTATCACTTGGCCCGACTTAGATAATCTTAATGTCGAAACCGTGCGCGATCGCCTTCATCTTCACCCCGAAACCCCCATACTGTACCAAGACTTCTATCGCTTCTTCCAACCCGTCACCCAAGAACAAGCTTGGCACAATTCTGAAGAAAGAGCCGAACGAGAGCGCTATCAAGCATTAGTTGAATTTTTGAGCCAAAACCTTCACAATATACAAGTATTTCGCGTTGGAGAAGTCGAAATCGACATCTATATCCTCGGTCAAACCCCACAAGGGCAAACTATAGGGCTAAAAACCCAAGCCGTAGAAACTTAAAAATCTGTTCTTTGTTCTTTGACCAATAATGTAGATGCCAAATGGGTCGTCTTGCTCTATGTTGATAAGATGAGCAGGAAATAGATTGAGCGTTCTGCCGACAAAAGCGAGTTTTATAGCGCTAAAACAAATTGTTTAATGTAAGGAGGCGAAAAGATGCAAGAACCACAAACTACAACTACAGAACAGCAAGATGCAGGCATTAATACCGAAAATGCCGGATCGCTGTCTACAGTATCAAGTAGTTCCGAACAATGGCAAGAATGGGTAACTCCCGTGACAGATTTTCTGTCTCAACTCCCCAACTACATTGTTCAATTTTTCTCTGACTACAAGCAACCCCTAATTAGTTTGGGGTTAATTGTGGCAGGGATCATTACAGTAAAAGTCACTCTGGCTTTACTCGATGCCATTAATGATATCCCCCTACTCGCTCCGATTCTGGAGTTAGTGGGATTGGGTTATACGGGTTGGTTTGTTTTCCGCTATATGCTGAAAGCTTCCGATCGCAAAGAGCTTGTTTCCGAGTTTGACAAGCTCAAGGGTCAAGTGGTTGGCTCGGATTCTTAATTTTGTATTGGTTCAAACAGTGGCGCGGCCTAAGCTGCGCCATTTTTGTTATTGGTTATTGGTTGTTTGTTGTTGGTTATTGGTTGTTTGTTGTTGGTTATTGGTTATTGGTTATTGGTTATTGGTTATTGGTTATTGGTTATTGGTTGTTGGTTGTTGGTTGTTGGTTGTTGGTTGTTGGTTATTGGTTATTGGTTATTGGTTGTTGGTTATTGGTTATTGGGCGGGGAAAAGAGCGCCCCTACAAGCCTACTGCCCAAAAAACTGATTACTCTCCAGAAACTTAAATTGACATTTTTGGGGCTGTAACGCCTATCTAGTCTAGCTTTTAGCCTTTTTATAGAGTCTGCCCTCTAGGCCAAAGTTTCTGACTCACTTTCTGGGGCAAAATCCCCACTCCCCCCCCCCGATTGCCGAGGAGCCGATTGCCGATTGCCCCTTAGAAGCTGATTACTGATAACTGATGACTGAAGAAACCCCCCACAGCAAAGCTGCCCACTGCCCACTGCCCACTGCCCCTTAGATGCTGTTAACTGAAAAAAGCTGCCCAAGAAACTGATAACTGAAGAATCACCCTGCATTGCGTAAATTCTGAGCCGCTTGGTAAACCTGATACCACTCGTTAATCACTTGGCTTTTTTTCCATTGCCATTCTGCCGCGATCGCGCTCATGCTGTCTCCGGCTTGTAAACGCTCTAGCAGGGCTTGTTGTTGAGGGTTAAGGGATTGGGTAAAGGTTTGCCATTGAGAAAGGGTCAAGCCCAAATTATGCTCGTTGAGAGAGGTTTGCAGCCAACCCGCGACTAATTCGGGGCGGGCTTTGAGGGCGAAAACTTTAACGGCGTGGTAGCTAACTTTTTCCCGCAAGCGATAAATTTGTTTAATGGGGAGATTGAGTTGAGTGGCGATCGCGTCTTGGGTTTTGCCTTGTAAATACAACCGCAACCAAGTGACGGCTAACGGATCGACTTTTTCGGCTAAATACTCCTCAAATTCTTGCTGTACTTCTAAACGCAGCGATTGACGCTCTTCTTCGTTTTGTTCGAGTTGATAATTTTCGAGGGCTTCGTTGTCAATCAGGCTTAAAGGCGAATCGCTGTCTTCGCGGGTGACTTCTTCGGAGATCGTGCGAATCCTTTGCTGTTGGGGAACTTGGGTCATACCGCTACGCTGCGATCGCCGCAAGAAGTTGACAAAGCGATAAGCGAGTAAGGGTTGGTTGCGAATCGGACGCAAGCAGTATTCTTCAACACTGGTAAGGAGTAAGGCTTCTCGTAAGCGGCGATCTTCGGTACATTGACGAATCCAGGCGATCGCGCTTTGAATATTGCGATCGCTGTTGAGCATTTCTTGGATTACTTCTTGTAACACATCGGCAACGGCGCGATGGCGATCGCGACTCAATGCCACCCAAGTCCGAATTTTATTGCGAAGCACGGCTAAAGAAGCCAACCGAGAAATCAAGCGTTTATAAGCCTGAGTCGGTGTTACGCCTAAATACCGTTGACGCAGAATCCGATAACGATATTCCATTGCCCGTTTCGCAATGTCTAGACGCTGGGGTGTAAAACTTTCAAAGCGGCGGGTATCCTCTCCGATTAACCAACGCACAATACTGTTTTTTTCCTCTGGATCGAGATGGGGATAATCCTCTTGCAAGCGTTTGTGCCAATGGTTTGCTAACTCTGTCGCTAACGTGGTCATTAAATCAATCTCCTCTAACCCCTGCTTTAAAGTTTGCATGACAACTCTTCCCGCTTAAATTATGACGTTGATTTTTGATTTTTTAACTCCCGTTGTTACCATTTGACTGTACAACGGTGCTTTGTGCCGCGATCGCATGAGTGTTGTGGCTTAATTAATGTCACAAGCTTTAAGAATCTCAGATCGAGATCGGTTGCGATCTAGATTGCCTTTTAGAACACTCAGTTTATTACGGTCTAATCCTAGCTATGTCACAACGGCAGAACCTTATGCAGTTGGGATCGAAATTGAGAGAAGCCCCTAGAGTTGCGGTCGGCTTTCTCGCATTTTAAGAGAAAGTTTGTAAAATTTTATTAAGTCTTAGCTTAGTTGCCACCACCTGACTGAGTGGACTGCCTAAAACTTAGTATTTCTAGGATCGAGCTTTAGACCATCCCCTATTCTTTCTTTGACACCAGCCACCGTGAAACCCAAGTCTTCTAAAGAAACTTTTACGTCAGTTCAAAACTTAATTCTCAATCGCATCGACAACGCGATCGCCCTATTTAATAGCGACTTTCACTTAGTTTTATTCAACCAAAAGCTCGTACAAATTTGGGGTATCGCTGCCGATTGGTTAAGCCAAAAACCCCATTTTGACGAAATTGCCGACTTATGTATTGCTCGCGGCTATTGGGCCGAAAAACACGCCCAACAACTGCGAGATTCTTTAGAAAGTACGGAATTGGCTGACGCTTCTTTTTGTATTGCCCAACACAACGGCATTTATGTCGAAATTGAGGTGACGCAAACCGAAGAAGGGGATAAACTGTTCAATCTGCGCGACCTCACCAACTATCAGCAATCTAAAGCCAGCTTACATCACGAAGTCCAGCGCCTTTCGTTTTTACTCGGCTTAACCGAACATCTCCAACCCGCCACGGATTTACGACAAATTGGTCAGTTTGCTTTATCTTACCTGGTCGAAACCATGGGGGCAGCGTTTGGGGATGTGAAAGTAATTTCCGGGGAAGGAGACAATCGCATTGCCGGAACCATTACCAATGAAATTTCCTCTGAATTTATTGCCACCTACGGAGTCCCGGCGGTTGCGAACATGGAGGAAGTCCTCAAACAAGGCATTCCCTACGGTCAAGGCTTGTTGTGGCAAGTGGTTGAAACAGGACAACCCCTGTTTGTGGATGATTATCGCAATCACCCCAACGCGATCGCGGGTTTTCGCAATCCCGGCATTCAACAACTGGGCATTTTTCCCATTCCCAGTGCGGGGGGGAGTATTATCGGCGTGTTAACCCTCGAATCGCGCACCGACAATAAACTGCGGGATGCGGTGCAGTCCGATATGCTGCTGGCCGCTTGTCGTACCCTCGGCGTTGCCATCGAACGGGCCCAAGCCCAAGAGGAGTTACGCCAAGCCAATGAATATCTCGAACGGGTTTCGCAAATGAAGTCCGAGTTTTTGGCTTCGATGTCCCACGAACTCCGCACTCCCCTCAACAGTATTATTGGCTTTTCTGATTTACTCAAGCGGCAAATTGCCGGGAACTTAGCCCCCCGTCAATTAAATTATGTCAACGCCATTGAAAAAGGCGGCCAGCATTTACTGGACTTGATCAACGATATTCTCGATTTATCCAAAATTGAAGCGGGGAAAATCGAACTGCATCTCGAATTAGTTTCGATTCCAGATTTGTGTCGCGAGTGTTTGAAAATGATTCAACCCCGCGCCCAGAAAAAGCGGATTGCTTTATCCTTAGAACTGGATTACCACATCGGTCAGGTGACGCTCGACGAACGGCGATTGCGCCAAATCTTGATTAATTTGCTCTCCAATGCCGTTAAATTTAGCGCTGAAGGAGAACGGGTCAAACTTGGGGGTCGCTTGTCTTATGGTAACGAACTCGCTCAAGAAAAGCGCCCCGATCGCAGTCCCATTAATGCCAGTACGCCCTATTTGTGTCTGGAAGTCGCCGATACAGGAATTGGTATTCCTGAAGACAAGCAACATTTACTGTTTCGACCGTTTCAACAAATCGATTCTTCCCTGACTCGTCAACACGAAGGAACGGGGTTGGGGTTGGCTTTGACGAAACGCTTGGCCGAGTTACAAGGGGGGACGGTTTCCGTCGAATCAGAGGAAAATCAAGGCAGTACCTTTCGGGTGTGGCTACCGTTGACCGAGTTACGGGACAATCTTTCCGACTCCTCTCAATCGACTGAGCCTAGTCAGGCCGATCTTCTCAAACAGCGATCGCCTTCGCCAGTGACTCAACGGATTGTAGTGGTTGAAGATCAACCGTTTAATCAAGCTTTGATTTCAGAATTTTTGGAAATAGAAGGGTATGAAGTGGAAATTATCTATAATGGGCAAGCTATGATAGATTTGCTCAATTCCCCTTTGGCTCGCCCAGAAAATTTACCAGATTTACTATTAATTGATATCCAACTGCCCGGAGTGGATGGTTTGGAGATTTTACGAAAACTGCGGCAAAATGAGACTTGGCAGGAAATCCCCGCGATCGCGGTGACGGCGATGGCCATGCCGGGCGATCGCGAACAATGCCTCGAAGCCGGGGCGAATGATTATGTCAGCAAACCCATTAATCTCGAAGAACTTTTAACAAAAGTCCGTTCTCTACTCGGTTAGAATAATCCTGAATCTCCTGTTTCCGAAATGTAAAGAAAAGGGTTCCTTAACCAAAATTAACTTATTTTGGGTTAAAATTATAAATAAAGTGTAAAAGTTTCAATAAGCTTTTGACTTTAATATTAAGCCCTTAAAGGTTTCATTGCAGGCAATGTGATGAAATAGAAAAAGTAGCGAGGGCGATCGCACCTAGGGTCATCTAAGTTTTTAGTAATCTCAATCCGATTTTATCGACGATGCGATTCGTAACCCCAAAAATATGCCCCGGATTTTATTAGTTGATGACGAACCCACTAACTTATTATTGCTAGAAGAACTGTTGCGGATCGAAGGCTATGTTACCCAATCAGCATCTTCTGGCACAGAAGCTCTAGAAATAGCCCAAGCCACACCACCCGATTTAGTCCTTTTAGACGTAATGATGCCGGATATGGACGGCTTTGAAGTGTGCCAAGGTTTGCGAGAAAACGAGGCGCTACAAGCTACCCCCATCATTTTTTTGACGGCATTAGACAACGAAGAAGCCCGTCTCAAGGGTTTAGAAACGATGGGAGATGATTATATCACCAAACCCATTAACAGCCGTTTACTGCTTGCAAAAATCAAGAGTCTACTCGAATTAAATCAGCTTCGCAACTCAAAAAGTCGCCTCGAATTTAGTCGCGAAAATCTAGACAAAGCCAACGCTGCTTGGCAAATCAGCGAACATTTATCCGAAAAATTCCGCTTATTTGTCCCCGAACAATTTTTAAATCGCATTGCCCCCCAAGGGGTTGATTCGATTCAGTTAGGCAATGCCAGAGAAGAAGAA
This sequence comes from filamentous cyanobacterium ESFC-1, assembly GCA_000380225.1. Lineage (GTDB taxonomy): Bacteria > Cyanobacteriota > Cyanobacteriia > Cyanobacteriales > Spirulinaceae > Jaaginema. Next base: position 3,240,539 of record KB904821.1, on the reverse strand, counting down.
TTAACGATTTTATTTGCCGATATTCGCTCCTTTACCGCCATTTCCGAGTCCCAACCCGCCCTCGATACCTTTCGCTGGCTGAATGCCTTTTTTACGCGCATGAGTGAAGCGATCGCCCAGCATAACGGCTTTATTGATAAATTCCTCGGTGACGCAATTATGGCCGTCTTCGATCGCGATGATTGTCACGCCAACGATGCCTTAGCTGCCGCCACAGCCATGACTCACAGTTTACAGGAATTTAACCAACAACGACAAGCCTACAACCTCACCCAAAGCGTCAGAATCGGCATAGGCATTCATTCGGGAATTGGCGTAATTGGTACAGTAGGGTCAGATTCTCGTATGGATTCTACGGTAATTGGCGATGTCGTCAACACCGCCGCCCGTCTCGAAGAACTGACCAAAACTTATCATTGTGATATTATCGTCAGCGCCCAGGCGATCGCCCACCACACCGCCTCAAATGCCTGCGAGTTTCGCTATCTCGATACTATTGCCCCTCGCGGCAAACAACAAGCTTTAAAAATTTATCAAGTGGCTTTTGATTGACTTCGCGATCGCGCTTTTTCTTGAATGATAAATTAGATTGAGGGACAAAACCCAACTTACGCCAAAATATTTCAGCCAATTCGCTACTTAATTTTAAGAATATCGGCATCAGTATTCAATTATCAATGGAATTCCTCACATTATCAACACTCAAATATTCAGCTTATCAATTTGCAACAACTCTCAGCGATGTAACAATCAATCAAATCTATGGTATTACTGATGGTAAAGCAATCGGGACTTATGTGGAAAAGGCTTTTAATCAATACTTAAGCAGCCGTTATATTTATACTCCAGGAAATACAGCCAGTGGCATTGATTTTCCTGAGTTAGAAGTCGATTTAAAAGTCACTTCCAGACGACAACCTCAATCATCTTCTCCTTTTCGAGATGCCTCTCAAAAAATTTATGGTTTGGGCTATAACTTATTGATTTTTGTTTATCATAAAACAGACGATAATTTATGTCGAACAGCACGGTTATCCATTGAAAATGTAGTTTTTGTAGAACGCGATCGCACTGCGGATTATCAAACCTCTTACGGGATTCGTGAAATTTTGCGACGCAATGGCAATTTAGATGATATTGTCGCTTTTCTCGAAGAACGAAATTTGCCGCTTGATGAAGTAGGACGAAATATGATGGCACAGCGAATTTTGACACAACCGCCCAATCAAGGCTATTTAACCATCTCCAATGCTTTACAATGGCGATTACAGTACCGTCGCGTTATCGCGATCGCAACTGAAAATTCCGTTGTCGGAGTAGAAAATTTACTTAATGAAGAAAACTCTAGGTGACTTCCAGACCCCACCCTATTTAGTTAAATTAATCTTACAACGACTTGATATTTCGGGTCAAAATTATTCTAGAGTTTTAGAACCCGCTTGTGGCCGCGGTAATTTTATTCAAGGATTATTAGGCTTAGAAAAACCACCACAAGAAATTCAAGGAATTGAACTACAATCATCTTATATCAATGAACTTGAACACATCAAAAATTGCTGTTCAACAACAAGAATTCAAATCCACCATCAGCAACTATTTAATTTCGATCTCAAACGCGATCTGCAATGGCAAACTGCGGGTAAACTTTTAGTGATTGGTAATCCCCCTTGGATTAATATTGCCCAACTCAGCCGCGAAAATAGTAACAATGTTCCCCAGAAATCAAACCTTAAAAATCTCAAGGGACTCGAAGCCATTACCGGAAGTTCTAACTTCGATCTCACCGAATATATTTGGTTGAAAATATTACAAGAATTGGCCTCAGAAGAAATCACAATTGCGTTACTTTGTAAACTTTCTGTAGCCCGAAAAGTATTAGAATTTGCCAGCGATCGCCAACTTCCTGTTATCGCTGCATCCCTATGGAAAATTGATGCGAAAAAAAGCTTTGGTGTCTCGGTTGGTGCTGGTTTATTTAAACTCTGCCTAGGACAAGGAAAAGTACAGTATAATGTCCCGGTTTATCGTAGTTTAGAAGCTACAAAACCCTATACAGAAATGGGAATTGTTAACCAGCGAGTGGTGAGCAATATTAACAGTTATTATAAGTTTGCCTTTGCTGATGGTGAATGTCCTCTGATTTGGAGACAAGGTGTTAAACATGATGCAGCGTCAGTAATGGAGCTAAATTATAATGAGGATGGTTCACTTTATAATAAAGTTGGGGAATTAGTTACCGTTGAAGCTGATTATATTTATCCTTTATATAAAAGTACCCAGTTGTTTAAGCAAAAAGAAGTTACCACTGAAAAAGCAGTCATTTTAACTCAACAGTTTTTAGGGGAAGATACCCTAAAACTCAAGCAAATTGCACCGCAATTATGGCGTTATTTAACTCAACATAAAACTATCTTCGATAACCGCAAATCGTCAATCTATCGCAATCAACCCCTTTTTGCCATTTTCGGAATAGGAGAATATACTTTTTCAGCTTATAAAGTTGCCATATCTGGTTTACACAAAAATCCTCGCTTTCGAGCGCTTGGTTTAGTCAATAACCGTCCGATTGTACTCGATGATACTTGTTATTTTATTCCCTGTGATTCTCCCGAACAAGCGGCTTTTTTAACTTGCTTACTGAATCATCCTTTGTCTCTAGAATTAATCCAGTCTTGGCTATTTCCTGACGCAAAACGCCCGATTACTAAAAAGCTGTTAAAACGTCTCGATTTTACAGCTTTACTGACTCAAATTAATTGGCGATCGCTCCTACCTTATGCTGAGATAGAATTTGCTAACATAGCTTCTTCCGATCAACAGCCCAACTGGCCGAGCGATCCGAGTTTATTTTGGCAAAAGCCAGCGAAATATCGGCAGTTATACTTATCCCTCTAAAACAAATTTTAAAAGCTTTGTCTTGGTACAAAGTTATAAAAATAACCGATGAGTTTTGCCTCACTATTTATCTTTCCCTTCTTCCGTAAAATATATCCCAAAAGCTTTTTTCTTTCGGCACAAACTCCAAGGGACAATCGATTAATTTTGCTAAAGGATGCAAAACTTTTTCTAGATTCTGCTTTGTTTCCGTACCTAGATAAATTCTTTCACCGGACTTGAGATTAATAAACGCGTAGTATTCCCAATGATCTGCACCATGCTCTTCGCAGATTTCAACATTAGAAACTTCGCTTAAAAAATGCTTGTGAGTTTTTATTTTGATTAAATTACGTTTGCGAATATAAAGAATTTTGCGAGTTTTATCCACAAAGCAGTCAATAACTTTAAGCCCAAAGAAAAAGATGTAAAGACTGCCTAGAAGCATCAAAAACCAAACCACTACCCACGGCAATTCAGGATGAGCTTGAATAATGCCATAAATACTGAAACCCGCAGCCGCAAACGCCGCAACCCAGTTGATAACAGGCAAATGGCGAATTTTAATATAAGTATCGGTTTGTTTGATAACTTTCATAGCTAAAATTCAAATCTATCAAGTGGCTTTTGATTGACCTCGCGATCGCGCCCTTTCTTGAATTGTAGATTGGTTTGAGGGACGAAACCCAACTATATTGTGTCTGTTATCCCTATTCCTGTAAAGCTAGTTCAGAAAGCTTGTTTCTTGCGGTACCAAATTATAGGGACAATTGATTAATTTAGCTAAAGGACGCAGGCTTGTTTCTAAATCCCGCATACTTTCTTGAGCCAGATCAATTTTCTCACCCGACTTGAGATTAAGATACGCGAAATATTCCCAGCCGTGTCTGGTTTTTTCCTCGCGGATTTCCAAGTTAGAAATTTCGCTAAAAAAATACTTTTGTAGAGTTTCTGTTCTGACTAAATTGCGATCGCGAATATAAAACGCTTGGGTGGTTTGGTCTGCAAGACAGTGCCTAATTTTAGACGAAAATAAAAAGATGTAACTACTCCATAAAAGGAATAAAACACAAACCGCCATCAGAAAAGCATCTAATTCAATCATATATTCGAGAACGCCCAAAAAGCCCCAAATCATAATTGCGCAAGCCTCTATCCATTTGTCAGTAGGTAGATAGCGAATTTCCAGAGAGGTATCGGTTTGTCTGATAATCTTCATGGCTAAAATTAACTAAAAAGGCTTTTCATGACGAAATCCAACAATATTGTGCCAGTTATTTCTCCTTACCCCTATGAAGAAAATCCCAAAAGCTTTTTTATTTCGACACAAAATTATAGGGGCAATCGATTAATTTGGCTAAAGGGCGCAGGCATTTTTCTAAATTCCGCTTATTGTGAGTGTCAGTACCCAGATCAACTTTTTCACCCGACTTGAGATTAAGATACGCATAATATGTCCAGTTTTCTGTATTGCGATCCTCGCGGATTTCCAAGTTAGAAATTTCGCTAAAAAAATGCTTTTGTCGAGTTTCTGTTCTGACTAAATTGCGATCGCGAATATAAAATGCTTGGGTGGTTTGGTCTGCAAGACAGTGCCTAATTTTAGACCAAAAGAAAAAGATGTAACTACCCAACAAAAATATTAAAAACCAAAACGCTCTACCCCAAGTATTAAATTCGATCGTGCCATAAATGCCTGGAATCATCAATTCGCCAGCCCATAGCCATTCGTCAGTAGGCAGATAGCGAATTTCCAGAGAGGTATCAGTTTGTCGGATAATCTTCATAGCTCAAATTAATTTAAAAGGCTCTTTATGACGAAATCCAACAAAATTGGGTTGGTTATCTTTATCGCTTTAAAACAAATCCCAAAAGCTTGGCCTTGGCACAAAGTTATAATAACAATCGATTGATTTTACTAAAAGATGCAAACTTTTTTCTAAACTCCGCTTACGATTGCCGCGACCTAAATAGATTGTTTCCCCCGACTTGAGCATGAGAAACGCGAGATAATACTTGCCGTTTTTGTTGCGTTTCTCGCGGACTTCGATACTAGAAACTTCGCTAAAAAAATACTTTTGTCGCGTTTCAGTTTTGACTAAATTGCGTTTGCGAATATGGAGGGTTTGCGTTTTTGTATCGGCCAGACAGTGAATGACTTTATGCCAAACAAAAAAGGCGTACAAACTGCCCAAAAAGACCAAAAACCACAACGCCGTCCAGCCAAAATGAGCATTAAATTGGATAACGCCATAAATGCCTAAACCCGCCATCATCAAACTAATAAAATATTCAAGTATGGGTCGATGGCGGATTTCAAGACGAGTGTCAGTTTGTTGGATAATTTCCATCTCGAAAATTAGCTAAAAATTGCGCCGAAAAGCGATCGCAACCCTGAAACTGTTTTACCTTGTGCGTCAATCATTTTTTGAGGTAAGCCCTGCTGTTTGCGGATGAAAACATTGGCACAGTTGCGGCCTGGCATTCCCGAAATCGATCCCCCTGGATGTGCGCCCGCCCCACTGAGGTATAAGTTTTTAATGGGGGTGGTGTAGTTGGCAATTTCGGGCAAAGGACGCAGGAAAATCATGCGGTCGAGGCTCATGTCAATATGATAAACATTGCCGTTATATGACCCCAACCGTTCGGCTAATTCGGCGGGACTTTCTACTTGACGAGCGATGATAGAATCTTTGAGATTGGGGGCATATTGCGCGAGTTTTTCAAGCACGCGATCGCCCACTTTTTCTTTGAGGCTATCAGTCCACCCTGTTCCATTTAAACCTGTTCCTTCGGCTCCGGCAACTTGATACGGGGCAAAAAACTCAATCCAGAGGGTATGCTGACCATCGGGGGCCATAGAAGGGTCAAGGACAGTGGGACAAACGGCGTACATCGAAGGGTCATCCAGGGCAATTTCGCCAAACAAGGTCATGGCGTGATTTTTCTCAACGTGATTGACTGAATCGGCAATCAAAATCGACCCGATGAGATAATCGTCTTGGTGGTTGTAAGCCTCGAAACGGGGGGCTTCAGAAAGGGCGCAATCGATTTTAAGGATGGCTTCGTTACTGTTAACAATTTTATGCTCAACGCGATCGCGCAGGGTCTCATCCACCACTTGAGAATCCATTAACTGCAAAAACAACCGCCGCACATCGATGTTAGACACAATACCGCGATCGGCGCGATATTCCTGCCCCGTGGCCGTGCGAACCCCCACCGCTTGACCCGAATCATCAATCAGTACCTCTTTGACCGCCGTATCGGTCAATATTTTGCCACCCAGAGACGTTACCAACTTGACCAGGGCTTGCACTAACGCCCCCGTCCCCCCTTTCGGTCTAGACATCCCCGGATTGTGCCGCATCGACATCATCATTGCCCCAATGGCCAAGCCCTTCTGGGAAGGCGGTGCGCCAATTTCAGCCGCGAGACGGGCTAGGGGGGCTTTGACAATTTCCGTTTCAAACCACTCCTCAATCACATCAATGGGAGAGGTGAGCATCGTTCGCACGAAATCGAGGGCTTTTTGGGGAGAACCCGCCATTTTAAATAAATCTTTCCAGTTTTCCGCCTCAAAGTTGCTGGTAATGTCGAGTAACGCCGTTGGGGGGGCATTGAACATCGGCGCGATCGCGCTCACCAGACTTTGCCAATATTGAGTATATTCTCGATAACGTTGGGCATCGCGATCGCTATAGCGGGCAATTTCAGCGCAAGTTTTCTCCACCGACTGATGCGCCAGGAAATACTTGCCATCGGGATGGGGGCAAAACACCACCGGGTCACAGGGGAGGTATTTCAAGCCATACTTGTGTAACTCTAGCTCTTGGGCTACCGGGCCCAGATGAATAAACTCATGATCGATAGCACAGCGATTGAAGGTAAATCCAGGGGCAGTATCGGGCATAATCGCTTCTGTCGTGGCTGCACCGCCGGGAACGGGTCGTTTTTCGAGGAGTAGCACGCTGTATCCCGCTTTGAGGAGGTAAGCCGCGCAAACCAGGCCATTATGACCTGCACCAATGACAATCGCGTCGTAAGTTTCCATTAATTATTGTTTCCTTTGCTTGCTTCAGGCGACTTGTTGCTCAAATTTTAGCGAACATAGGAAAGGAGAGAAACGGCTACAACTCAAGCTCGATCTCTGGGTGACCTCGTTTGATATAGCAACTGTCAAAGCAGTTAGGACACCGCCTCAATTCTTAGAAAACAAGCCCAAGAGATTCAGTGGTAGAGGGGTTGAGGTGAGGGCAAACCCCACCACGTCCTAACCCGAAGTGCGACTGCTATAATCTGCGGCTGCGCGATCGCCCCAAACTAAACCTTTGTGCCAAATCCGGCTAATTTTGTGGGAGAATTGACGAGAGACTAGCGCAAAGTAAAAACCGCCGTTATACTGGCAAAGTTGACCCGTTAATCATTGATTAGATTTAAACTTGGAGTCTATGAGTCCTGTTGTTAAATACGTCGAACCCTCTGGAATTTTAGACGGCACAAAAGCCAGCGAATTTCGCCAGGAAATTAGTGAAAGTGTCGAAAAAGGTGCAGCAATTATCCTGATCGATTTTAACGATGTAACCTTTATGGATAGTTCGGGTTTAGGAGCGCTTGTTTTAGCTTTAAAAACCGTGCGAGCAGCAGGCATTAAACTGTATATTTGCTCGATTAACGACCAAATTAAAATGCTGTTTGAACTGACGAGCATGGATCGTGTGTTTGAAATTTACCCCAATCGCGAGACATTTGAAAAACAAGTTTTAGCCAAATAAAAGTTAGCTGTGCATTATGGTTTTTGGCTTGAAGTCAGAACCCCAAAAAATATGAACTAAGGCTCGGTTTTGAGTCATTGGTTGTTACCGCGTTCAAGTCAACAACCAATGATTTTAAGCTCAATTTTTCTACGAAAAAAGATAATCTCAAGTCGAGATTTATCTTAGATCGATCGTGCTTAAAATTCAATCAAAATCAACTTGCATCAGCGAGACATCATCATCAAACACGGCTTGAGAATTGGCCGCTTGCACTCGCTTGAACAAATCATCTAAACCTTGGTGGCGTTGGGATTGATAATTTTCGAGTGCCTTAACAAAATTATCCAATCCCCACATATCGCCATCGGGTTGATTAATTTCATATACGCCATCGCTGAAAATATAAAGACTCGATTGTGGCGTAATCTTACAAGACAATTCTTCATAATCTGCCCCCGGAAACATTCCCGCCGGAAAACCTTGGGCTTTGAGACGCTGTACCTCAATTTTGCCGCGTTTGGGTGACAGCAAAATCGCCGGGGGATGCCCCGCACTCGCATACAACAAATTACGCTTTTTGCGGTTATATACCCCATACCAAATCGTAAAATACTTATCGTTTCGTTGGGTCATTTGAAACGCATCATTCAAGCCCCCTAACACCTCACCCGGACTGCGATAATTCACTTGCAACATCGCCTTCGACCGCAGTAAATTAATCACCGACAAAGACGGTAACGCCGCCCGTAACCCATGACCCGACACATCCAGCAAATACATCGCCAGATGATTATCATCTAACCAAAAATAATCAAAGCCATCCCCTCCCAATTGACTAGAAGGAATAAATAAAACATCAATTTTAATCGGCGTTTCAGTCAAAGGTTCAGGTAAAATTGAACTCACATAAGCCGCCGCTTCAGCCAACTCCGTTTCCAGTTTGTGTTTTTGCCGTTGTAAATCGCGACTGAGTTGGTGTTGTCGTAAACCCGAACGCACACGGGCGTTGAGTTCAAACAACTCCACAGGTTTACAGACAAAATCATCCGCCCCCGCATCTAACCCTTCCACGCGAGATTCAACCGACCCCATCGAAGTCAGCAAAATAAAAAAAGTGGTCGAAAGTTCGGGGGTGGCTTTCACCTCGCGACAAACCTCAATCCCACTCATTTTGGGCATCACCCAATCGCAGATGACCATCGCGGGTTTATGTTTTTGGGCTTGGATTAATCCTTCCTGACCATCTGCGGCAACCAAGACATCGTACCCTTTTTTCGCGAGGGTGCGCTTAAGAAGCATTTGAATCGCGGGGTCATCATCAACGACGAGAATTTGAACCATAACCAGGAAAAGAGTTTAAATTGCTGCTAGGGATATGATGCCAGTCTCCATTGTGGCAAAAACTGTTTTGGGTAATATCAGCGCGATCGCGACTTGGACGGCAAAACAGAACCAAAATAATATTATGATTGTGACATACTCTTTCGATCGATTCCCTATCAATTGTCCGGGAAAATTCGTCAACTTTGGTCAGATCGAGTTAAACTAAAGCCGTTGAGCGCCCATTTTCCCCGTTCGCTGGATGTGATTTCACCGTTAAAGCATTGAACGTTCCTCAAAGATTTCAGCTAGAGGTCGCCTCTGACCTGAAAGCCTTAAACCAGGTTTTAGAATGGTTTGACGAGGCTTATACCCTCAATATCCCGAAAAAAGATTGGTTACAGTGTCAACTCGCCTTAGCCGAAGCTTTTACCAATGCGGTACGTCATGCCCATTGCGACTTGCCCCCAGACACGCCCATTTCCCTCGAAGTACAACGCTACGCCCATCAAGTTGAAATTCGGATATGGGACTCCGGGCCGCCCTTTGACTTAGAAAAACGCATCGACACCTTAAATCTCAAGCCCGATTATCAATCTGGGGGGGGTCGCGGTATTGTCTTGATGCACAAAATTGCAGATTACCTCAGCTACCGACGCACCGAAGATCATCGCAATTGCTTGTTATTGGTTAAAAAATGGCTTGTTAGTCCTTAGTCTTTTGTCTTGGGTTGTTGGTTGTTCGCCACAGTGAACTGAAAAAAATTGATACAGCTAAAATTGCGCTTCAACGTAGTGCCGCGACACAGCTTAAGTTGTGCGATCGCCAAAACCTAAAATGCCGACATTTCGGTGCGTTACGCTTCGCGCTTCGTCACCCTACCTAAAGCTTCATTTTAGCTGTGTCGCGCCAGTAGTGCCATGACACAGCTAAAATTGTGCTTTATTGTAGGGTGGGTTAGGCGGCTAGAATCTAGGCTATGACTGCAATCTAGTTATCCGCCGTAACCCACCATTTAAAGTGTGTCGCGCCAGTAGGGTGGGTTAGGCGGCTACAACCTAGACTGTGACAGCAATCCATAAATCCGCCGTAACCCACCATTTAAACAGTGGTAGCGCTAAGAATCGAGGCTATATAAAATCCACCGTAGCGGACTCGACAGTAGCATAACAGTTGTTATGCTCAACATAACGCTTGTTATGTTTGCAGATTTCCTCATCCAATTTCAACTTTAGGGTTAGGAGAATTGGGTACTGAAATCGCGCCCAATAACGTCAACTTGGACGGGGAAAGAGCGCCCCCATAAACCGACAGCCCCTTAATCGCTAATAACTCGCTTCTGAAGGAGTTGATTTGGCAGATTTAGACTCAATCGCTAATGTCCCTGGCCCAGTAACATAAGCATAGAGTAAACCACCAATTAGGGCTAAATTTTTCAGGAAAGCTGTAGTTTCTTCAGGATTCAAGGGACTGTGAAAAACTAAGGTAGTCGGGACGAGGAATAAAATCAATAAAATTACCCCCCACTTGGTTTTGTAGCCCAGTAACAACAAGGTGGCCCCGACTAACTGAAACAAAATATTACCGAGTAACAATAATCCCGGTAAGGGCAAACCGAGACCTGCCATCATTGCTTGGGTATCGGCAAAGCTGAAGATTTTACCAATACTAGAATTGAGGAAAATTAGCGCTAAACAAATTCGTGCAACTAAGAGTAAAACGTTCATTCTTTGACCTCCGTAGAAATAGTTTTAAGACGCGGTAACACCGCCGGACGATAAAACACCGTATGACGCAGCCAAGCCTGCAACACACTAAGGCGATTGCGCCATCCAGGAAGATAACACCAATGAATCCCTAACCACAGTAACCAACCCACCCAACCTTTGAGGGTGAGGTTAGGGGCTTGGACGAGGCCGATTTTACGACTGATGATTGCAGCCCGGCCTTTGTCTTCGTAATGAAAGGCTTGGGGGGCTTGGCCTTGCAAATGACGCTTGATGTTTGCGGCGGCGGTTTGACCCTGCTGTAGGGCGGTGGGGGCGACTCCGGGTAGGGGTCGATTACCTTGTTCAAAATAGGCTAAATCCCCGACTGCATAGGCATGAGGATAGCCGGGGATTTGTAGGGTGGGTTCGACTTGAATTTTGCCTTTGAGGGAGGTGTCGAAGTCGTGATTGAGGTCGGGGATATTGGCTTCGACTCCTGCCGTCCAAATGATGGTAGCCCCTTCGAGGATTGTGCCGTCGTCGAGGTGAACTTGTTGGTCTTCGACGCGCTGAACTTTGGTGTCGAGGTGAACTTTTACCCCCAAACGTCGCAATTTTTTACAAGTGTATTCCCCTAATTCTGAGGAAAATTCCCCTAGGAGTTGTCCTTGGGAATGGATGAGGAAAATGCGGGGAGATAAACGGGTATTGAATTTTTTGTTAATGTTTTCAGTGAGATCGGCGATCGCGCCGGCCATTTCGACTCCGGTTGTGCCGCCACCGACGATGATAAAGCTGAGTTGGTGTTGGCTGTGTTCAGTATTGCGGGTTAGGGCGGCTTCGGTAAAACACCCCAAGATTTGCTGTTGCAGGGCGATCGCGTCTTCGAGGGTTTTGAGGGGAAATGTGTGGTTTTCTGCCCCAGAAACCCCTAAAAACTGCGCCTGAGCGCCTGTGGCGAGGATTAAATAATCGTAGGCGATCGCGTCCCTTTCCAGTTCGACAATTTTTTGATCTAAGTCAATGCCCTGCACCCTCCCGCGACGATATTCTAAATTTTTGTATTGTTGGGCTAACTGTCCCAAGGGATAACCAATTTGTTCGGGGTGCAGTTGTCCGGTGGCGACTTGATACAGCAAGGGAATAAAGCTGTGATACGGGTTGCAGTCGATTAAACAAACTTGAGCTTGGCAACGAGCCAGGGTTTTAACGGCGTTGATGCCAGCAAAGCCAGCGCCAACGATGACAATGCGAGGAAGTTGAGTCACGGCAGTTTTAGGTTTTAATTAAGCGCAGGGCGTGACTACCATTATGCCTAATTTTAAAGTTTTGTTACATCTGCCCTCCGATGGACTGAATTTTGCCCACCGGAGTTAGCGAGGAGTCGGACTCGCAGGGGGCGCAAAAACTGTCAAACCTTGGGGAAGACATTTGACTTCAATGGGAGTTGTGCCAATCACTTCCCCGTCGAGAACCACTTTCTGAGGGGGATGGGTAGTCACTTTGATTTCTTTCGCGCCGAAATGAGCCGTATTTGCTTGATTTGCGTCCATTTTGACCAAAGCTGCCCCAAACATCTTAGCCATGGCGGTGACGGCTTGCATCCGGCCCTCGGCGGTGGTGATGGTGACATCCAGTAAGCCATCATCAAAAATCACTTGTCCCACCCCCTGAGCTAAAACCGAGGTGGGTGGGGCAGCGTTGGCAATGGTAATCGCCCCGGCTTGAAAGGATTTAACTGAGCCTTCCACTTCTATCTCAGTTTCAAACAGTTCTTGCTCGCTTAACTGTTGCCAACCGGACATAACATAAGCCAGCGGCCCCCACTGTCGCTTGGCTTCGCGGTCGGTGCGTTCGATGGTTTCGGCTTCGTAGCCAATCCCAGCTAAGAGGATCAAGGGTTTATCGTTGCAAAGAGCAAGATCAACTTTACGGGTGTGGCCGGCAAGAATGACCTCACAGGTGTTGCGAATCGGGGTGAGGCCCAGAGGTAAACCGATCGCGACGGCAAAGGCGTTGGCTGTCCCTCTGGGGATAATGCCCAAGGGAATATCAGTCCCGATTAATTCCCCAGCAACCGCCGATACAGTACCATCTCCCCCCGATGCAATGATTAAGTCCGGTTGGGCCGCGATCGCGTCTCGGGCTAACATTTCCGCAGAAACTTCTGGGGTGGTGAGATGTACCTGCACTTGCATTTGTTTCCCCAGAGTGTCCTGAATGAATTGTAATTCTTCCTCGCTGTTACCTTGACCGGAAACCGGGTTAAAAATGAGATGGGCGATTCTGCCTTGTCGGAGTTGAGACGCGATCGCCTCGGCGGTGGCCAAATTGAACGCGATCGCGACATTATGCACCGCACACATCCGTAACAACGGCATAACCTGGGGTTCGCGAGGCTGCATCCGCAACGGATCGATAAAAAAGAGAACGGCGGCCACTTCCCCGGTTGCAACTTTGGCCGCAATTTGCAAATCGCCCCCTTGAGGCCCCGCCAATAACCGTTCGATTTCTAAACCTGTGGCTTGCTGAAGGCGAATCCCCGTATTTTCCGTAGCAATTAAATGATAGCGAGACAACAACGCCCGATGAGTTTTCGCAAAAGCCATCAACTCGTCTTTTTTGCTGTCGTGGGCAATGAACGCGATCGTTGCGGCCATAATTAACTCACCATACCCGATAGATATTTACCCCATTTTGCCGCCAAAGTCGGATCGGTAAACGGAATCCGAATCGAGGCGCGATCGCCTTCTAACTCAAACTCTAACATTGCCGAACCCTTCGAGGGCGGATTCTCCCAATCCACCACCCCCTCATTCACCAATAACCGCATCCCCGTCACATCCTGCAACGAAAACTGCTGCACCTCAACAGGTTCTTGGCGCGTCGGCTTTCCCCAGGTAATCTCCTTCCCCTTCTGCCCCAACACCGCATAAATATCGTACTTCGCCTTATCAAAACCTTCCGCCCAACGATTATACGCCTCCAACTTCTGATATTCATTCCACCCCGCCCAAGCTAAACCAATAAACAGCGCCAACAACGGCAACCAAAGTAAACCCCTCTCCATCAATCTGCCTCAATAACGCCATCCCCTAGTTTACCCGCTTGTAGAGCGCTACGATAAAGCCTTGGGACAACTCATTTCAGTCTTAAAAACAAGCCCCTCTCCCGTGGGAGAGGGGTTGGGGTGAGGGCTAACTCAAAATAAAGTTATTCTCGGCAATAAGACTGAACATCTAGTTGTATTCATGTGAAGCTGCGATAAAGTCATTTCCGGATATTCATAAAATTGCTGAGAAGCTAGGGCTAAAGCCCCAAAAATACAGCTAAAATTAGAGCTACCTCAAAGTTTTCAAGCCATAAATTAATTTCTCAAAGAGAAAATGCCCAAAAAACTACCCATCGCTTTTTCGAGCCTCACCCTCCTCGGTCTAACATCTCTTGCCTCCCCCACCCTCGCCCAATCCATCACCGCCACCCCCGATGGCACAGGTACAGTCATCCAACACAACGGCAACACCTACACCATCACTGGCGGAACCCAAGCCGGAGCCAACCTATTCCACACCTTTACCGAACTCGGTCTTTCTCCGACTGAAATCGCCAACTTCCTCTCGAATCCTCAAACCCAAAACATCCTGGGGCGAGTCACCGGGGGCAATCCTTCGATTATCCAGGGCTTAATTCAAGTCACAGGAGGCAACAGCAACCTACTACTAATGAACCCCGCCGGGATGGTTTTTACCCAAGGTGCGAGTCTCAACATCCCCGGTAGTTTTACCGCCACCACCGCCGATGCCATTGGCTTTGATAACGGCTTTTTCACCGCCACCGGGACAGTAGACTACTCAAACCTGACCTCCTCTCCCAACTCCTTCGTCTTTTCCGGGCAGAATGGTAGCTTAGTTAATGCCGCCAATCTCAACGTCAGCGACGGTAACTTAGCCCTCCTTAGCAGCAGCGTCATCAACACCGGAACTCTCAGCGCCCCCAACGGCAACATCACCCTCACTGCCGTCCCCGACAGCAAAACCGTTCGCATCAACCAAGAAGGCATGGTTCTGGGCTTAGAAATCGCCCCCCCCAACCTCGAAAGCGGCATCAGCGCCACAGACTTACCCCGTCTCCTCACCGACCCCAGCCTTAAAGATGCTACAGGCGTTACCGTCGGAGCCAATGGGGAACTTAGCCTCACCGGGTCTAATGTCAGCATCGATGCCACAGGCAATGTCATTATTGCGGGCAATGTAAGCGGCAACCAAGTCCATCTCGCTGCCGCCAATGATGTCAACCCCGTCGGCAATCCCGAAACTCGGATTCGCACCCACAACAACCAACACAGCGCCCCCACGGTCACTCGCTTTGCGGCTAACAGCAGCGACCCCAACGTTCACATCTTCCTCGATGCCACCATTCCCGACTACAGCGACTTACTCTTTGGCGCAGAAGCCGGAACCACCACCACCGTAGTTGTCCCCACCGAAAACGGCATCGACAAGATTACTGACACCCTCACCACCCCCGGACTGAGTTTAGTTGATGAGTTGCACATTGTCTCCGAAGGTAATGAAGGCAACTTCTGGCTGGGGAATGCCTTTGTGAGTGGCGATAATATCAGTCAGTATGAAACCGCCATGCAACAGTGGAGTCAGGGGTTGAGTGTAGGAGCCGATATCCTACTGTATGCCTGTCTGACGGCGGCGGGAAGTGTAGGAGAAGCCCTGCTTAATAATATTGCCAGCTATACCGGAGCCGATGTGGCCGGGTCAACGAATCTGACCGGAGCCGGAGGAGATTGGATACTAGAGCGCTCTATTGGCAGTATCGAAGCTGATGCGCCGTTTGAGGCGGGGGTGTTGTCGAATTACAACGAAACTTTAGCGCTGCTGACCGTTACCAGCATTGCAGATAATACGACCGCAGATGGCCAAGTGACGCTGCGCGAGGCGATCTTAGCTGCTAATAACAATGCTAATACAGCGGATGTGATCGGTATGGGAGCTTTCGGAAATGATGAGATTCGTTTTGATCCAGGGATAACCCAAATCACCCTGACTATAGGACAGTTGGATATTGATACAGCAGGTGGTGGTCTAACTATTGACGGCGATGCAAATGGGGCAGCGAATGTGATTGTCGAGCGTAGCACCGCAGCAGGAACGCCGGATTTTCGGATTTTCAATATTACGGGGGATAACGATGTCACGTTTGATGCCCTGACTATTCGCAATGGGAATGCTGCGGGATTCGGTGACGATGGTGGTGGAATCAAATATGAGGGTACAGGTACGCTGACCCTCACCAATAGTAACGTCAGTGGTAATTCCGTAACAGACGATGGTGGCGGTATTTTCAGCAATGGGACAGTCATCCTGACCAACAGCACTGTTAGTAGTAATTTCGCAGCAAGTTCTGGCGGTGGCATTCGCAGCGCTAGGATACTCACCCTCACGAACAGCACTGTCAGTGGTAATTCTGCCCAGGATAACGTCGGCGGCATTGCCAGCTATGGGGCAGTCACCCTCACGAACAGCACTGTCAGTGGTAATTCCGCAGGATTGTTGAGCGGCGGCATTGCCAGCCATAGTGTAGTTACCCTCACGAACAGCACCGTCAGTAGTAATTCCGCAGGAGATGACGGCGGCGGCATTGCCAGCTATGGGGCAGTCAACCTGACTGATAGCACTGTCAGTGGTAATTCCGCAAGAAACGGCGGCGGCATTTGGAGCGGTGGGGCAGTCACCCTGACTGATAGCACTGTCAGTGGTAATAATGCAACAGGGAACGGTGGCGGCACTAGCAGCGGTATAACAGTTACCCTGACTAACAGCACCGTTAGTGGTAATTCGGCAGGAGTTTTCGGCGGCGGCATTTACAGTGATAGTATAGTCAGCCTGACTGATAGCACCGTCAGTGGTAATTCCGCAGCAAGAAATGGCGGTGGCATTTACACCTATAATGGTGTTGTCAACCTGACTGATAGCACTGTTAGTGGTAATGCCGCAGCAAGAAATGGTGGTGGTATTCGCAGTAGTAATGGTGGAACTATTACCAACAGCACCATTACTAACAATACCGCTGACTCCGATGGAGATGGCACAGGAGATGGTGGTGGTATTTTTCGCAGGAATGGCACATTCACCATCACCAACAGCATTATCGCCGGGAACTTTGACCGCAGCCCGGCGGGAAACAACGTTCATCCCGACGTTTCCGGCATTAATATCAACGGTGATGCCAACAACCTCATCGGCGATACCACCGGGGCAACCGGAACAATTGGTACGGGTAGTGACCGCACCTTTGCCGGGGCGGGTATTACTGACATTAATCAAGTCCTCGCTCCTTTGGCTAACAACGGCGGTTCGACTCAAACCCATGCTCTCGTCCCCGGTAGTGCTGCCCTGGATGCGGGCAACAATGCCAATGCCCCCGCCGGGACTGACCAACGAGGGGCAACTCGTATTTTCAATAACACGGTGGATATTGGGGCAGTAGAAATGCAGTTTGTCCTCCAGCCTACGGGTACACCCCAAAGCACCCAAGTTAGCACGGCCTTTACCAACCCTCTCAGCGTGCAGTTAGCCGATGCGTTTGCTAATGCTGCTATTCCCTTTGCGGGTTTACAGGTGACGTTTGCAGCTCCAGGTACGGGTGCTAGTGGTAGCTTTGGCAATGGGGTCACAGTTCTAACCAATGCCCAAGGTATTGCGGTTAATCCCTTTACCGCCAATGGGATTGCGGGGAACTACCAAGTTACCGCCACAGCAACAGGAACTCAGTTGGCGACGTTTGATTTAACTAATACGGCTCAACCTACAAGTTCAACTCCAACCAGCACTTCCACAACTACCAGTGCGGGAACAACTACAATTACTACCAGTGCGGGAACAACTGTGAGCCTCACCGCCCCTCCCGAATCCGACACGCCCCCAGATGTCCAAGACCCACCCCAAACCCTGGCTTCTACTGCTCCCACCCTCGCTTGTAGCGGCGCAGCCAACAACAGCAACTTTGCCCCCCTCAACCTAGAAATCCCCACCATTGCCGGTTTGATGAATGCCGGGGGCGGTAGTACATCGAGCAGTCTCAGTGGCTTGGCCAGCGAATGCGGGAGTGGGTTAGCCGCAGCCCAAGGCAATCAACAACTAGCGAATGCTTATCTGCAAAGTACCATTGCCGAGCAGATTGGCACAGAATACGCTGACTTGGTGCAAGTGCGCCTGGTGAGTTCGGCTGAAGGAATTACCGCCATTATCGAGGTACAACCCGCCCCATCCCCCGCTTTTGTTACTACCGAAGACGAGTCAATCTTCTATCTCTACGAAGATGGCAACGTCCGCGACCTCGACCCCGCAGCCATAGAACTTTACCAACAACAACGCTGGCCCCAGTAATAGCCCTTCATCATTAACCCGTTCGTAGTAAGCCCTTCAGGGCTTGCTACACCACTTTCGCCTGTCAACTTACAAATTCTGCCACTTTTTCGATGAATCAACAAATACTCGTTGCTCTAAGCATTACCTCCGTATTGCTCAATCTCAACTCGTCTGCTTTGGCTCAACGACCCGTCCCCAACCCCAACCAAGAGCGCCTCATTCCCCCGACTGAAATCCCCGAACCCCTCGAACCCGAAGAACCGACCCTCACACCTCTCCCAGAAACTGCACCGGATTTGAGCGACGACGATACGCCGATTCGAGTCAACGATATTGAAATTCAGGGAGCGACAGTCTTCTCCGAAACGGATTTTGCCCCCCTAATTGACCCCCTCGAAGGAGAAACCATCACCGTCGCTCAACTGCAACAAATCATCAACCAAATCAATCAGCTTTACCTCGAAGCGGGCTATCTCAACACCGTGACCATTCTCCCCAACCAAGATTTAAGCGATGGGATTATTCAGATTCAAGTGTTTGAGGGTCAACTGAGCAATATTGAAGTCGAAGGACTGTCTCGCACCAATCCGGAGTTTGTGCGTTCGCGCATTGCGGTGGGAGTGGCTGAAGATGAGCCGTTACAAGCCCAAGCGATTGAAGACCAGTTGCGCTTGTTACGAGCCAATCCTTTGTTTGAAAAGGTGGATGCCTTTCTGCGTCCCCTCGATACCCCCGGAGAGACGGAGTTAGTTGTTGAAGTCGAAGAAGGCAACTTAGTTACCGGGAATTTATTTACCGACAATTATTCAACGCCGAGTGTGGGAAGCGTCCGCTTTGGGGCGAATGTGGCGTTTCGCAGTTTGACGGGATGGGGAGATATTCTCACGATTGGGCATACGCGCTCGACCACGGGGGGTTCTCGCGTCAGCAGTTTTGGCTACAGTATCCCAGTCAATGCCAAGGATGGAACCGTGAGCCTCAATGTGGTTCTCGACCGCAACGAGATTACCCAAGAACCCTTTAGCCGTTTTAATATTGAAGGTCAGTCGGAGTTGTACGAAATTAGTTTTCGTCAGCCGTTGATTCGCACCCCTAGAGAGGAGTTTGCTTTGTCTGCGGGGTTTAGCTACAAAGACGGTCAGACGTTTGTATTTGACCAACCGACACCTTTCGGAATTGGCCCGGAAGCCAATGGGGTGAGTAAGGTCAGCGTGTTGCGCTTGGGTCAAGATTATACCCGGCGGGATTTGTCGGGTGCTTGGGCGTTGCGCTCTCAATTCAATATTGGCTTGGGTATCCTCGACGCAACGACGAATGAAAGCCCGATTCCCGATAGTCGCTTTTTCAGTTGGTTGGGACAAGCCCAGCGAGTCCAGCGTTTGAGTCCGGATAATTTGCTGATTGGGGCTTTGGATGTGCAGTTGAGTACAGATAGCTTGTTACCCTCGGAGCAGTTTAGCATTGGCGGCGGTCAGTCGGTGCGGGGCTATCGCTCGAATGTGCGCTCTGGGGATAATGGCATTCGCTTTAGCCTCGAAGACCGCATAGTGGTGTTACGCAGTCCTGAAGGGGAACCGGAGTTTCAGTTTGCGCCGTTTTTCGATATGGGTTGGGTGTGGAATGAGTCGGGCAATCCCAATACTTTAGCGCGTCAACGGTTTATTGCGGGTGTAGGAGCCGGGGTTTTATGGTCACCCCTTGAGGATTTGTTGATTCGCGTCGATTATGGTTATCCAATTGTGAAGTTGGATGACCGGGGAACGGATGCCACGGATGATGGCTTTTATTTTAGTGTGAATTATTCGTTTTAGGGGGAAGATTAGAACCTGTTGTAAAATTCTTTTCTTCCCCCTCTTCCCACTCCTCCCCCTCTCAAACCCCTAAGACTCAAGCGAAGTCTAGCACCTTGACTCTGGCTGGCGATACCCACCCTACGATACTACGATACAATTAATTTCTGTCTAAGGACAAATGACCAAGGACAAATGACCAAAAACAAAAGCGCAAGCCCGAAAACTTGCGCCCTTGTTTTGAGCTTTAAGCGCTACTTTAACTTAGTAGCGGCTGGCGTTGGGCTTGTAAACAATAAAGCTAACGGTTTGGCATTGCTTGATGTTGTCAAAGCCGACGACGCGGATGTAGGAGTTGGAATACTCTTGACGGCATTCACGCACTTCGTTGAGGACTTCTTGAGGAGAGCTAACATTAAACAGAGGTAGTTTCCACAGGGTCCAGTGGTGATCGCTAGGGCTAGGATCTTCTTCAAACTCAATCGCCGGAATAAAGCCTTGGTCGAGCATATAGTCGATTTGCTTGGCGATTTGTTGGTCGGTTAAAGGAGGAAGATAAGAGAGAGTTTCGTAACGAGGCTCTTTGGGTAAAGTCTGCATGAGTTGTTTTAGCTAAAAAAAAAGGTAAAGGTGGTCTAATCGTTGCTCAGAGGTGAATCCTCGTCGCTTTCGGAATCCGGGGGTTGCCTGTCGGATTCTGGATTTTCGGTCGAAGCTGCATCGGGAGTCTGGGTTAGGCGTTCGAGGAGATAGCGGCGATGCTCCATGTTGGCTTGCTGAACCCCGGTGCGTACCATTTCGGGTAAAAACTCTAAGATGGTTTCGGCCAAATGTTCCCGAACTGTGAGAATCCGCAGCACTAAATCCTTGCGTTCGAGCATTAAACCCTGGATATAGGCTTCTCCGTCTTCTAGTTTGCCTGCCGAGTAACGGCGTAGCCAAATTGATTCGGAGGGATTGGTTTCTGCGAGTTGTTCGGCTATGGTTTTTACCGCTTGGTAGGTTAGGTAATTTTGCAAGACTTTCGCCGTATTTTTGGCAATGTGTTTCGAGTTCATTCGGTTTACCTACCCGTTCCAGACTTTCGATCCAGTAAAAAGGGAATTGGCAAAGTGATGTTGTATTCTGCTTTACCAATTCCTTTTTTACGCTGCCCTAGAGGGTGTCGATGGCTTCGTACTCGAAGGTAATTTCTTTCCAGAGTTCGCAAGCGGCTTTGAGTTCGGGAGACCAGCGAGCGGCTTCGCGGATGACTTCGTTGCCTTCGCGGGCCAAGCTGCGGCCTTCGTTACGGGCTTGAACGCAAGCTTCGAGGGCGACGCGGTTGGCGGTTGCACCGGGGGCATTACCCCAGGGGTGACCGAGAGTACCACCACCGAACTGTAAGCAGGAGTCATCGCCAAAGATGTCTACCAATGCGGGCATGTGCCAAACGTGGATACCCCCAGATGCGACCGGGAAGACACCGGGTAAGGAAGCCCAGTCTTGGGTGAAGAAGATACCGCGAGAACGGTCTTCTTCGATGTGGTCTTCGCGCATGAGGTCAACGAAGCCCATGGTGATGCCTCGTTCTCCTTCGAGTTTACCGACGACGGTACCGGAGTGGAGGTGGTCACCCCCGGAGAGGCGCAAGCATTTGGCGAGGACGCGGAAGTGGATGCCGTGGATTTTCTGACGGTCGATTACGGCGTGCATGGCGCGGTGAATGTGCAGCAATAAGCCGTTATCGCGACACCAACGGGCGAGGGTGGTGTTGGCGGTGAAACCCCCGGTGAGGTAGTCGTGCATGATGATCGGGGTGCCGATTTCTTTGGCGAATTCGGCCCGTTGCATCATTTGTTCGACGGTGGGGGCGGTCACGTTGAGGTAGTGACCTTTCATTTCGTTAGTTTCGGCTTGGGCTTTTTCGATGGCTTCTTGGACGAATAAGAAGCGATCGCGCCAACGCATGAACGGCTGCGAGTTGATGTTTTCGTCGTCTTTGGTGAAGTCCAAACCACCGCGCAAACATTCGTACACGGCACGACCGTAGTTTTTGGCGGATAAGCCGAGTTTGGGCTTAATGGTACAACCTAAGAGGGGACGACCGTATTTGTTCAGTTTGTCGCGCTCTACGGTGATACCGTGGGGCGGCCCTTGGAAGGTTTTAACGAGGGCGACGGGGAAGCGGATGTCTTCTAAGCGTAAAGCTCGCAGCGCTTTGAACCCGAAAACGTTACCGACGATGGAGGTCAGAATGTTGGTGACTGACCCTTCTTCAAATAGGTCTAAAGGATAAGCAACGAAACAAAAATATTGATTATCTTCGCCGGGAACAGCTTCGATGTCATAACAGCGACCTTTGTAACGATCGAGGTCGGTTAAACCATCTGTCCATACCGTTGTCCATGTCCCGGTAGAGGATTCAGCAGCGACGGCTGCCCCTGCTTCTTCGGGGGGAACGCCCGGTTGGGGCATCATGCGGAAACAAGCCAAAAGATCGGTGTCTTTGGGCGTGTAATCTGGCATATAGTAGGTCAGACGGTAGTCCTTTACCCCTGCCTCAAATCCAGACGATTTTGCTTGTACCATTTCTTGTTGTCTCTCCTTATATATGCTGTCGAGGCTTGGCAACTCCTCTGCAATCGCGGCCAGAGGATTCTCGTTTCACTGGGAGAGTCAGCGCTTATACCGAAGTATTAGCCCCGAACTCTTTACCCTCGACGAGCATTGTTCCCGTATGCCCTACGGTACTTGGTTTGTGCTTTAACACAAAGCCGCCCCAAAGGGGCAGGTCTTTAGACCCAGTATTTTGGGTAATTTTTAGCGGTTCGGCTGTGTGACAGTTTGGAATCTCTAGAGGGAGATGGGGCTGAGGAACCAGACCCTGCCATGTCCTGGCACATCCTACCGGGAGAAGGCAAGTTTACCAATCGACGCGGTAGACCAAACCGAAATTAGCCAAATTCTAAAAATTTCTCTTTTCTGTCAAAGTTTGAGTTTGACAATTTTGCTGTCGCACTCTAGTCTAACACGAATTTAATTTTATTTTTCAACTTTTTGTAAGGTTTCTTTGAGAAGATTGATTGCATTTTATTCTAAGGTTCATTAATTTATCTAATCATCTTTAAAGAGACATGAAAAAATGTGAAGTTTATCAGCTTGTAAACCACAAGAATTGAGAAATGAACTTTCAAATAAAGCAAGAATAGGCTTGAATCGCGATCCAAGCCAAATCACTAAAGTTTATAAATAACAGACAATATTGCTTGAGCTTTACAGTCTAATAGCCCGAACTGATTGCAATATTTCTTAACAAGAAAAAAAGTGTAAGCTCATTTTTCAAAAATTTGGGACAACTGCACTTATTCAGAGTGAGGGGTGGAATTATTCGAGGATTTCTTTTTGGGAAATAAGGTAAACAATAAACGATCCACATGAACGCGCCCGGAAACTTGCGCTTTGAAGGGATTTCCTGAATTTTGTGGTTCTGGGGAATCCGGTTCAGGGGCGGGTGGGGGTTCGGGAGTCGAAGTGTGAGATTCAGAAGGTTCTGGAGTTTCGGGTTCGGCTATGTCGCTTTCTAAATCGGGGGTAACCTCCTCTAAAACTTCTGCGGCGCGGGAGGTATCTCCTAACACCGAACCTGCGGGAATCACCTGCATTGCGGCGACTGAAGCATTAAAAATGGTTGTAATCCCACCGATACAAGCATTGGCCCCGATGGTACTCGCACCGACAATCAACACCCCAGGGGCTAAGGTGGCCCCGGCTTGAATTTCTATAATGCCGTTGTAGGCATTGAGAATTACGCCCATGCCAATACAAACCCCGCCAGCAATAATAATTTTGCTGTTGGGAGCAGCGCGTAAAATCGCCCCTGGCGCGATCGCGGCACTTGGATCGATAACAACATTCCCACTGCTCTGTAAGTGAGCCGTCTGAACGGGATGCAAAGGTTGCAAAGTCATGGATTCAGGCTCTTGGTAATGAGTGTCACAAGTACAAAGGGGTTCACAGGAAAACAGCAAGGGTGCGATCGCCCTTTGTCCTTCTTCATGAGTCCTTGGTCATGAGTTGAGTACAAAAGACGAATGACGCGAATTTTGCCCGCGATCGCAGACCCGACTGTTTTCCGTCAACCTGTCATTACCTAGGGCTTTTGAATCAACTGCTCTAAAACCCGACGTTTGGCTTTGGCATCAATCCCCAGCAGGCGGACATACTCGCCGGAATGTTCTTGCAAACAAGCCTCTAGACCGGCTAACACTTCGTTTTCCCGTTTAGAGTCAATGGGAGAACAAACTTGCCAAGAACTGGTACGGAAGCGGCGTTTGTCGGCGTGTTCGGTGCCGATTTTATAACCTTGAGCCAAGAGCGATCGCACCTGCTGAACCACATCGGCATCTAAGCGGGTAGAAGTATAGGAATTAGGGCGTTTTTGGTAATTATTCACCGACTCGCCAAACCCTTTACTTTTACTAACTTTCGTCGAACGAGACGAGCTAGAGCCATTGTTAGCCGTGGCGGGCGCATCCGGGCGTTGAATCAACTGTTCTAAAACGCGACGTTTGGCTTGGGTATCAATCCCGAGTAAGCGCACATATTCGCCGCGATGGTCGTTCAAACAAGCTTCTAATTCGGTCAACACTTGACCTTCGCTGTTCGAGTCGATAATCGGGCAGATTTGCCAAGAACTGGTACGGAAACGGCGCTTAGAAGCGTGTTCGGTGCCGATTTTATAGCCTTGAGACAGTAGCGATCGCACTTGTTGAACCACTTCTGGGTCTAAGCCAATGTCGCTCGAAATGTTGTAACTGCTGTTATAGCTGCTGCTGCCCCCGTTATAACTGCTGCGACTGGCAACTGAGCCGTTACCTTTGCCATTGCCGTTACTCACGCTGCCGTCGGGGGTTTGGATGATTTCTTCTAACACCCGGCGTTTGGCTTGGGGGTCAATGCCGATCAAGCGGACGTATTCACCGTTATGGTCGTCTAAGCAGGAGTTTAACTCGGATAACACTTTATCCGGGTTTTTACTGTCGAAGGCGGGGCCCGTCAACCAAGAGCTGGTGCGGAAACGCCGTTTGCTGGCATATTCGACACCAACTTTGTAGCCTTGGGACAGTAGCGATCGCACTTGTTGTTTGGCATCTCCTTCGATGCTGCTGGCTCCATTTGAACTCACAGAACGGCGAGAACCGTTGCTTGCTGTAGAACGAGGAACTACCGAGTTACGAGCGCCGTTGCTGCTGCCGTTACTGAGAGGGCCATCGGGGGTTTGGATAGTTTCTTCTAACACCCGGCGTTTGGCGTTGGGGTCGATGCCAATCAAGCGGACATACTCCCCGGAATGTTCGGCTAAAACGTCTTCGAGGGTGGCTAAAACTTCGGTGTGACGATTGCTGTGGATTGATGGCCCCGTGAGCCAAGAACTGGTGCGAAAACGCCGTTTATCGGCGTATTCTATGCCAATTTTGCACCCTTGGGCTAAGAGCGATCGCACGCGGTCAACGATATCTAAACTTAAACTCATCTTTCTTTTTAAACCATTTCCAGTACCGTTGCTCGATGTTTTTCCGTTACCATTGGTGGCGGGCTGCGATCCTTGTTGCAACGGCAAAATACAAGTGGGATCTTGAGTGCAGCGATAGCCTGCGCGTAGGGCGGCGTTAATTTCAACGACATGACGCGCAAACTCGCGATCGCTGTTTTGGACTTCCGGTAAGCGATCGGCTTGTTGTTGATTGGTAATAATAGCTCCGGACGGCACATATCGTCCCGGCGGGATTTCCACATCCTGAATCAAGGCGTGCATCATAATAATGCAACCGTGACCGATGCGAGCATTAAACACCGTCGAGCGAAAGCCGATAAAGCATTCTTGACCGATATAAGCGGGGCCGTGAATCAGGGCTAAGTGCGTAATACAAGCATTCTTCCCGATCCAGGCTGAGTAAGGTTTACCGTCATCCCCGATCACGCGACCTTTTTCGAGGCCGTGAATCACAACACCGTCTTGGATATTCGTCCCTTCACCGATGTAAAAAGGAAAGCCTTCATCAGCCCGAATCGAAGTTCCGGGAGCGACTAAAACATTCGCACCGACTCGGACATCGCCAATGATGTTCGAGAAGGAGTGAACATAAGCTGATTCATTGATTTGCGGTTCGGCTAAGGTGCGAGACCAAGGGGTTGGGGGCGCGGCATTTGGGTGGACTACCACAGGTTATCCCTCCTGATTGAACTGGGTTTGAGCGCTCGCCATCCGTCTCCCAAGAAACAAGATGTAGGGATGAGGGCGATCGCGCTGCACAACGAGACCAACCCTCGCAACCCTATGGATATTTTCAATAGCGATATTCATCTTTTTTGCTATAGAGCAAGCTATTTCCCAGGGTTATTGTGTCGATAATGCCGATCGCTAATGCGTCAATGGGACGCAAGTCGCGATCGTCTGTATCGCTGTCGGGAGCAAGGGCGCGGCGACTGACTAATATCCATTCGTCGATCCCTGCCCCGATGCGATCGGCGACAACTTCGTACTGAGGCAATAACTGCCCTTGTTCGTCTACAAACTGCACCCACAGAAGCTTAACGCCTGTCATGCCGGGGAGTTTGTGCGTACTTACGACGGTGCCGCGAACTTTAGCAACTTGCATTTATAAACTTACCGTCGTTGGATGGGTCGCGGGTTCACGCTTTCCCGGAATTGTTCGACGGCTTCGGTATAGCGAATGGGCAGGACGTATTCGAGGTTTTCGTGAGGACGGGCGATAATGTGGTGAGACAAGACTTGACCGCCACTCACGCGCTTGACGTTATCGATTCCGGCTGAAACCGAGGCTTGGACTTCTGAGACATCACCCCGCACGATTACGGTGACTCGTCCGGTCCCGATTTTTTCATAACCGACTAAGGTGACGCGAGCGGCTTTGACCATAGCGTCTGCTGCTTCGACGACGGCCGGAAAACCGAGGGTTTCTACCATTCCCACTGCAATTGACATTTTTGATTTTGCTCCTACGGATTTTTTATGGAAAATGAGTTAACAATTCATTGGGCGGAACGCGACGATGCTCCTTACCCAGTTTTTTGGGTAAAATTTCAAAAAAACAAGCTAATACGTTCGGAATTGTTCGACTTCTTCGGTATAACGAATCGGCAGGACATATTCGAGGTTTTCGTGGGGACGGGCAATAATATGGTGAGACAAGACTTGACCCCCATTAACTCGCTCGGCGTTGTCGATTCCGGCTGAAACCGAAGCTTGAACTTCCGAGACATCACCCCGCACGATCACGGTGACTCGTCCAGTCCCGATTTTTTCGTAACCGACTAAGGTGACGCGAGCGGCTTTAACCATAGCATCCGCCGCTTCTACCACCGCCGGAAATCCTAAAGTTTCAATCATTCCTACCGCAATTGGCATTTTTTGTTTAGCTCCTCGTTAAAACGAACGCAGTTGGCAAGGTCACGCAAACTGACCTCTGCGTAATTTGGTGTACTGTAATTTTTGAATCTGTTTTTGACCGATTCTGTCGTCAAAGGGCGCGATCGCTCCTCGAATATCTAAGAGACGGATGTTTTCCGACCTCGATCTACGACCGCTTTTCGGCTCGACTTGAACCCGGTTAATTTCCCGATTAATATTTTTTTGACGGGAACGGCGATTCTAAAATTTTCCTTCTAGAAACAAGCATAGGAAACCTTTGTACCTTTGACAATATAAGTCTTTATGATTTTTTTAAATTGGTGAGTTAACAAAAATTAATACATCGCTGGGGAGAGTTTTCTCCCAAAGACTATCTTAAGGATTTTGCGAGGGGGTGAGAGTGGTGTTTTATAATCGCTTTGTTCGGGGATTAATTCCCTCAAAAGCGATTGAAATCGGTCTGAGACTCTCTGACACCAAAAATCAGCCCCGTGTGAGTCAATACTCAGGGATATGTAAAGGGATCGCGATTAAATCAGGGTGAAAGGGCAACAGCGCGATCGCCCCAAGCCGGACAAAATGAGGACTCAAATCGGGTCATTTCTACTCAACTCAACCACAGCAATAACTCATGCAAAAAGTTGTTACTTTGTCAAGCTATGTTCGGGTTAAAATTAAATAAACTTAACAGTAATCCAGGGCGATCGCGAGAGCAACTCTTTACTAAAATTATAAGTCAGAAAATTAGACGGTGCTTGATCTTATATCCCTACTCAACCGGAAGCTTGCCGTTACTTCTAAACCCAACAATATGTTGTTTTTTTAAGGTAATTTTGAATGACTGAATGGCTTTTATCCAGCAGTAGTATTATTCCTATTTATGGCTTAATTGGCGCAATACTAACATTACCTTGGTCGATGGGGATGGTTCGCCGCACCGGGCCGCGACCCGCCGCCTATTTTAATATCTTAATGACCTTGGTTGCCTTGATACATAACCTAATCTTGTTGCGTTTCATCTGGCATCAACCCCCCCAACAAGTGGCTTACCAATGGTTACAAATTGCCGATCTCAACCTCACCCTAACCTTAGATATTTCCCCGATTAGTATGGGTGCTTTATCTTTGGTAACGGGCTTAAGTTTGTTAGCCCAAATTTATGCCCTAGGGTACATGGAAAAAGATTGGTCAATGGCGCGGTTTTATGGCTTGATGGGCTTTTTTGAAGCGGCTTTAAGTGGTTTAGCCCTCAGTGATTCCTTGCTTTTGAGTTATGGATTGCTGGAAATGCTGACCTTATCGACTTATTTATTAGTCGGTTTTTGGTACGCCCAACCCCTGGTTGTCACCGCCGCGCGAGACGCTTTTTTAACCAAACGAGTCGGGGATATTTTACTTTTAATGGGAGTCGTGGCCTTATCCAGTTATGGGGAAGGCTTAGATTTTAGTCAACTCAAAGATTGGGTACAAACTGCACCTTTGCAACCTTTCACCGCGACCTTGTTAGGACTGGCTTTAATTGCCGGGCCGACGGGAAAGTGCGCTCAATTTCCCTTAAATTTATGGCTTGATGAAGCCATGGAAGGGCCGAATCCTGCCGGGATTTTACGCAACTCGATTGTGGTTTCGGCGGGGGCTTATGTCTTGATTAAATTGCAACCGGTTTTTACCTTGTCTTTGGTTGCGTCGGATGTGTTGGTGGGAATTGGCGTTATTACCGCGATTGGGGCATCCTTAATGGCGATCGCGCAAATTGATATTAAACGCGCCTTATCTCACTCTACCAGTGCTTATCTGGGCTTAGTTTTCGTTACCGTCGGCATTGGTCAACCCGCTACCGTTGCCTTTTTGCTTTTATTCACCCACGCGATCGCGAAAGCTTTACTTTTCATGAGTGCTGGCTCAATTATATTCAACACCACCAACCAAGATGTTACCCAGATGGGGGGCTTAGGGTCGCGAATGCCTGCAACCACCGTGGCCTTTATCATCAGCAGTGCGAGTTTAGTGGCTTTACTGCCCATGGGGATGTTTTGGACAATGCAGCAATGGTTACAAGGCTTTTACACCATTCCCCCTTTATTGCTGATTTTATTACTGTTGGTCAATGGTTTAAGCGCCGTTAACCTCACCCGCCTTTTCCGCTTAGTCTTTCTCGGCCCACCCCACCCCAAAACCCGCCGTTGTGCCGAAGTGCAGTGGCCTATGGCTGTCCCGATGGTAACGTTATCCCTGATCGTCTTATTTCTGCCTGTAGCCCTACAACAACTGGATTTATTAGTCCGCACCGAAAACGCCTGGATCGAAGATGTTTTACTGTTGAATCACTGGGCAATGCCCTTATTAATCGCTTCGGGGGCTGTCGGTTGTTTATTCGGGGCGTTGATACCCTTACGCCGTAATTGGGAAAGACCTACGCAAGTTTATCTGCGCTTTTTCCAAGATTTATTTGCCTACGACTTTTATATTGAGCGTGTTTACAACATGACCGTAGTTTGGGCCGTGTCGTCGTTTTCCCGCTTTACCGCTTGGTTTGACCGCTACATTGTCGATGGCGGCGTGAATTTAGTAGGTTTGGCGGCTATTTTTAGCGGTAATGCCCTAAAGTACAATGTTTCGGGTCAATCCCAGTTTTATATCTTCACGATTTTCTTGGCTGTGAGTGTAATTCTGGGTTTGGCGTTTAGTGGTCAATGGGAAGGGATTTTAGATTATTGGTCGTCGGCTTTTTCTGGTTAACAGTTTTTTGGGCAGTCGGCAGTTTTTTGGGCAGTCGGCAGTCGGCAATCGGCAATCGCCTTGTAGGGGCGGGGTTTCCCCGCCCAACAACAAAGGACAAAGGACAAAGGACTAAAGACAAATGACAAAGGACTAAAGACAAATGTTAAGTGCATTAATCTGGATACCCATTCTAGGGGCGATCGCGATCGCGTTATTACCCCCCGATTGGGAAGCGTATCGTTATCGGAAAATCGCCATAACCATTGCCAGTGTCGTCTTACTGTGGACGCTGGTATTGGGGTACAACTTCAACCCCGACCAAGTTTCGATGCAGTTTGTCGAGCGTTTTGAGTGGTTGCCAAGTTTAGGCATTAGTTACCATTTGGGCTTAGATGGCTTATCCCTGCCGTTGATCGTCCTCAACAGCTTTTTAACCCTGGTTGCCATTTATAGTACCGATGAAAAAATTGGGCGATCGCGCTTTTATTTTGCCTTGATGCTGTTTCTCAGTGGTGGCGTTGCGGGGGCGTTTTTAGCGCAGAATTTACTTTTATTTTTCCTGTTTTACGAATTTGAAGTCATCCCCCTTTATTTCCTGATTGCGATATGGGGAGGCAGTCGTCGCGGCTATGCGGCGATGAAATTCCTGATTTATACAGCTTTATCCGGGTTTCTTGTCTTGGCTTCCTTTTTGGGGATTGTCTGGTTTACCCAGGGGACAACCTTTGATTATGAACCCTTGCGATCCTCGGCGCTACCCCTCGATTTACAATTTTGGTTGTTGGGGATGTTGTTGGTGGGGTTATTTATCAAAATCCCGATTTTTCCCTTTCATACCTGGCTACCGGACGCGCACGTTGAAGCCTCGACTCCGGTTTCAGTGTTACTGGCAGGAGTATTGTTAAAACTAGGGACTTATGGCTTATTACGCTTTGGTGTGGGCTTATTTCGCGAAGCCTGGATTGTACTTGCCCCTGGGTTAGCTTGGTTAGCGGCTGTAAGCGCTTTATATGGCGCTCTAACCGCGATCGCGCAGCAAGATATGAAAAAAGTCGTCGCCTATTCTTCCATCGCGCACATGGCTTATATACTGCTTGCCACCGCAGCAACCACTCCCCTCAGTCTCATGGCGGCAGTGTATCAAATGATCGGTCACGGTTTGATTTCGGCGTTACTCTTTTTATTAGTCGGGGTGGTGTACCAAAAAACTGGAACCCGTGATGTCAGGGTCTTACACGGTTTACTCAATCCCGAAAGAGGCTTACCCCTGGTGGGCAGTTTGACTATCTTGGGGGTGATGGCCAGCGCCGGGATTCCCGGTATGATTGGCTTTATCGCTGAGTTTCTGGTCTTTCGCGGCAGTTTCCCCCTTTTCCCAATCGCCACGCTTCTGTGTATGATCGGGACAGGCTTAACGGCGGTATATTTTTTGCTTATGGTCAATAATGTCTTTTTTGGCCGTTTGACTACCCCCGTCACCCAAATGCCCCAGGTTCAGTGGTCTGAGCGCCTTCCCGCCATTGCTTTAGCGGTTTTGATTGTGGTTTTGGGGCTGCAACCGAGTTGGATTTCGCGCTGGAGTGAGCTAAACACCGCCACTTTAATTGTCGATCCAGCGCTTCGGGTTGAAATTCCTGCCACCGATCTCGCTCAACAAAACAAAATCCGCCAACTAGACTAAATCAAAAGGGCAATGTCTGTGACCCAGAATTATTGGTAATAAATATTCCTAATTTCAAGCTACCGACTTGGCTGCGGTAGTCACTGATGAGGCGATAACTCTCGCGTGAAACTTCAATTCGCTTTTTGAGGCTGAAACCCAGATATATTCTAGCGTTGAGCCTTTTCTAGAGTCTGCCCTATAGCAAGAAGTTTCTGACCTCCTTTCTGGGGTAGAATTAAACTCTCTCTTGGGCGGGGAAACCCCGCCCCTACACGCCTACTGCCGACTGCCCCTTAACTGCTGATAACTGAAATGACGACTCGAATTGCAACTTCTCGCCATCCCCTCGCTGAATATATCAAACGCCTCGAAGCGGGACAGGATTTACTGCAAGATTCACCCTTGAATGTGGTGGAAGTGGTAGGGATTCTCAAAAGTTATGGGGTGGTTTTGGATGCTTATTCCCGCAATTTGATTTACATCTCAGAAAATCAGTTTTTGGTGTTGTTTCCCTTTTTCAAGTATTTTAATGGCGATGTGTCTCTCAAGCGTTTAACCGCCCATTGGTTTCACGATCGCCTGAATTACGAATATGCTGAATATTGCATGAAGTCTATGTTTTGGCATGGGGGCGGCAAATTAGATGCTTATCTCGACTCGCCAGAGTTTGTCAAAAATGCTAAAGCTGCGATTCAAGCCCAATGGCGCAATAATCCATTCATGTTGGGCTTAAATGCTTTATTTCCCGACTATCTGCCCGAACAAGTGCGAATGCTGTCGTATTACAGTGGTTTGGGGCAGTTTTGGCGGGTGATGAGCGATATGTTTTTAAGTTTGAGCGATCGCTACGACAAGGGCGAAATTACCTCAATTCCCCAAGTGGTACAACATATCCTCGATGGCTTGGTGGCTGATGCGAGTAAGCCCATTACCTACAGCGTCCAGTTGCGCGGGGAAACTTACGATATTATTCCCCAGTCGGCAGGACTCACCTTTTTGATGGATACCGCCGTCCCTTATGTCGAGGCGATTTTCTTCCGGGGTACGCCCTTTCCAGGGACGGTATCTTACAACGCCCAAGCCCATCAAATCCCATCGGGACAAGGGGATTTTACCTACGGGGCGCTGTATGCTGACCCGATACCCGTTGGGGGGTCAGGTATTCCGCCGACGCTATTAATGCAGGATATGCGCCATTTTCTGCCGTCCTATCTCCACGATGTCTATCGTCAAACCCCCCGTCAAGAAGATGATTTGCGGGTGCAGATTTGCCAAAGTTTCCAGAAGTCAATGTTTTGCGTCACGACTGCTGCGATTAAGGGTTTAGCCCCCCATCCTTTCGACAGTCAAAACCCCCAACATCAACAAGAAAATCGTCAGTATTTACAGGGTTGGATGGATCGTTTTGAAACCTCCCGCTTGCTGACGGTGAATGAAGCTTAGACACAATTTTCACCAACCACAAACAACAAAACCTGTGATAGCGATCGCGCCCCTCATTAATCTCTGCCCCTAGAATAATAGGATAAGGATCAAATTGGGAGGTATCGGAGTGCCATGGCCAAAGCTTGTGAAACCCCATTAAAAGCTAATCCGTTTCAAACTTATCGCGATCCAGTTACGGGACAATGGGTTATTGTCCAAACATTATCTGGCGATCGCCACAAAACCCATTCAAATCGCAGTAACATGAAGGGATAGAAGCATCTGTGACGCTGTAACGTTCTATCCTTCCCCGATTTTTGGGTAGCTCCAACTATGTGCTACTGTATTAACCCACTTTGTCCGCAACCGGGCGATCTAGCGAATGCTGAAAATGTAGTTTGTCGTCATTGTGGTTCTTCTTTAAAACTGCGCGATGACTACCGCATTACTAAACTCTTAAATGATGATAGTGGTTTTGCGGCGATTTATGAAGTCAGCGACGGCACAGAACACAAAATTCTCAAAGTTCTCAAATCTCACCATCACAAAAACACCCGCGCCGTTGAGCTTTTTCGCCAAGAAGCTGTTATCCTCAGTCAATTAAATCATCCGGGGATTCCTAAAGTTGAACCGGATGCTTATTTTACCTATTTTGCTCATAACAATCCCGAACCTAGCCATTGCTTTGTCATGGAAAAAATTGAGGGGATGAACTTACAACAATGGTTGCGCCAACAAACGCAACTGATTGATGAATCTCAAGCAATACAATGGCTTCAGCAAATCACCCAAATCCTGCAAGTTGTTCACCTCAAAAACTACTTTCATCGGGATATTAAACTACAAAATATTATGCTGCGTCCTTCGGGTCAATTGGTTTTAATTGACTTTGGTGCAGCCCGCGAAATGACCTATACTTACCTCGCACAAATTGGCAGCGCCGGAACGATTACGCGCATTAGTTCCGCCGGATATACACCCCCCGAACAGGAAAAAGGTCATGCAGTTCCCCAATCTGATTTTTACGCTTTAGGACGTACTTTTGTTTATTTACTCACGGGGAAAAAACTCACCGATAAAGATATTTATAACCCCCTCACGGACGAGTTTGAATGGCGAGCTTATGCCCCCCAAATTTCGCCCCAATTCGCTAATTTTATCGATTGCTTGATGTCTCCTAAAGCCATTAATCGCCCCAAAGACACCCAAGAAATTATTTCAACTCTCAACCAATTGAGCGGTAAAAATCCCGAAATTGTAACGGCTGAACACAATGTAATACGGGATGAAAATACGGTCGTCATGGCCAAAACCACTTTTTTACAAAAGGGGAAAAAAACTAAAAATATTAAGCACAAAAGTTTAATTGGTGGGGGATTAGCGGTGTTATTAATGGTAACTGGCGGTTACTTTTTCGTTTCTTCTCGTCCCCCAGTTACGCAGACTGTGGCTTCTTTATCAATGCGATCCTGGCAAAGCGATCGCACCTTTCAAGGTCACACTAGCGAAATAAACAACCTTTTAATTACCGCAGATCGTAAACTGTTAATTAGTGCGAGTGCCGATCAAACCATCAAAGTTTGGAAATTAAACACCGGAGAGTTATTAAAAACTTTCAATCACAACAGTTATGTTAATGATTTAGCTATTAGTCCTGATGGTCAAATATTAGCCAGTGGTGGCGCGAATGAAATCATTAAATTGTGGGATTTAGCAACCGGAGAACTACTCGCTGATTTAAGCGGTCATACCAGTTCTATTAATGCTTTACTTTTTAACTTAGATGGTAAAATTTTATATAGTGCCAGTGCCGATCAAACCATTCGGATTTGGGACTTAGCAACCCGGAAAGAAAAACAAGTTTTACAGGGACATACCAGTGCGGTGAATGCCTTAGCCATTCGTCCTGACGGTCAAGTTTTAGCCAGTGGTAGCGCTGACAAAACCATTAGATTTTGGGAGACGACGACGGGAACAGAATTACAAACTTTAAAGGGTCATAAAAGCTATGTCAATGACTTAGAAATAAGTCCCGATGGTCAAACTCTTGCGAGTGCAAGTGCCGATGATACGATTAAATTATGGGATACTTATACCGGGGAAGAACGCCAAACCTTAATTGGTCACAGCAGTTATGTTAATGATGTGGAAATTGCCATTGATGGCAAAACTTTAGTGAGTAGTAGTGCTGACAAAACGATTCGTTTTTGGGATTTAGAAACCGGAGAAACCCAACAAATCGTTACAGATTATCCCTATCCCATTAACTATTTTGATATTACTCGCGACCTTAAAACCATTGCTACTGGAAGTCACGACCAGGATATTCACATCTATCAATTACCATGATCGTTCGTCCTTATCAAGAAAAAGATATTGGCGCGATCGCGCAACTGTATCATAATACCATCCACCGCATTAACTCTCAGCACTACAGCCCCGCCCAGATTACCGCTTGGTCGCCTTGTATTCAAAGTATATCTTATTGGCGCGATCGCCTTTCTCAATATCAAGTGGTCTACGTCGCTGAAATCGAAAATACTGTCGTCGGCTTTACAGAATTTGCCCAAAACGGTCATATTGATTGCTTTTATGTTCACTCTCAATGGCAAGGTTGCAAAGTCGGTTCAAACTTATTAAATCAACTCGAAGAAGATGCCAAACAGCAAAACATCACATCCCTTTCTGCCGAAGTCAGCATCACCGCCCAATCCTTTTTCACCGCCAAAGGGTTTGTAGTTACCCAAGAACGGGAAAAACCCTATCGCGGTCAAATTTTCAAACAGTTTTTAATGACCAAAATCATAAAATCTTAATATCGAGAATTAAGAACCCCGGTTTCTTATTTGCTTACCCGATTAAGTTAGATTTCGACACTAGAAACCGGGGTTCTGGAATATGTCTGGGTTCTACTAAAGAAATCTATCTAACTCGTAGCGCGATCGCAACCTGACAAAAATCTCTAAAATAATACATATCATTAGTAAGCAACTCTTTCTAACTCCCCCTATTGCCCACTGCCCACTGCCCACTGCCTAAAACAATCAATGCTAAACCTCCTCTCATCCACCAGCAAACGCAACGGTCAACCCATCATCAAAGCCTTTGAACAAGCCCTCGGCAAAGATGCCGTCGTGCGCCGCAAAGACGAACTACTCACCTACGAATGCGACGGACTCGCCGCCTATCGCCAACGTCCCGCCCTCGTCGTCCTACCCCGCACCACCGCACAAGTCGCCACTGCCGTCAAAATCTGCGACCAATACGAACTCCCCTGGGTGGCCAGAGGCGCAGGAACCGGACTTTCTGGGGGCGCACTCCCCGTTGAAGACGGCGTACTCATCGTGACCGCCCGCATGAATCGCATTCTCGACGTAGACCTCGAAAATCAGCGCGTTGTCGTGCAACCCGGCGTAATCAATAACTGGGTTACCCAAACCGTAAGCGGAGCCGGATTTTACTACGCTCCCGACCCCTCCAGCCAAATTATCTGCTCCATTGGCGGTAACGTCGCTGAAAACTCTGGGGGGGTACATTGCCTCAAATACGGCGTAACCACCAACCATGTTTTAGGCGTGAAAGTCGTCACCCCCGACGGCTCAATTATCGACCTCGGCGGCGCAATCCCCGAAATGCCCGGTTATGACCTCATGGGCGTATTTGTCGGCTCAGAAGGCACATTAGGCATCGCCACAGAAGTCACCCTCCGCATCCTCAAAACCCCCGAAGCGATTTGCGTTCTCTTGGCTGATTTTGACACCATCGCCGCCGCCGGAGAAGCCGTAGCCGGGATTATTAGTGCCGGGGTGATACCCGCCGGGATGGAAATCATGGACAACCTCAGCATCAACGCCGTTGAAGATATTGTGGCGACGGGTTGTTATCCCCGCGATGCTGGCGCAATCTTGCTGGTGGAATTAGACGGCTTAGAAGTAGAAGTGACGACCAATAAAGAACGAGTCACCCAGATTTGCCAGCAGAAAGGCGCTCGCGGGGTCACAGCGGCCAGCGATGCCGAAACTCGCCTGAAGCTCTGGAAAGGGCGTAAAGCGGCGTTTGCGGCGGCAGGACACATCAGCCCCAACTATTTCGTCCAAGATGGCGTTATTCCCCGCACCCAACTGGCGAAAGTATTAGGGGAAATTGAAGCCCTCAGCGAATCTTCTGGCTATCGCATTGCGAATGTATTTCATGCCGGGGATGGCAACTTACACCCTTTGGTTCTTTATGATGAAGCGGTAGAAGGAGCTTTTGCCGAAGTCGAAAAAGTGGGCGAAGAAATCCTGCGGTTGTGCGTCGAAGCCGGGGGCAGTTTGTCGGGGGAACATGGCATCGGGGCAGACAAAAATTGCTATATGCCGCAAATGTTCAACGAAACAGACTTAGAAACGATGCAACTCGTCCGGGGGGCGTTTAATCCCAAGGGGTTAGCCAATCCGGGTAAGTTGTTCCCGACTCCGAAAGCTTGTGGCGAACGAGCGAATCTGCAACAATCAGCGCAGGTGAAGGGGGCGAAGTTGTTTTAGTGGTTAATATAGTAATTCCAAGTCAAAACTAACAACCCACAACCCACCCACAGATTAAAATCTGGGGCTAACAAGAACAAAGTCCGTCTTCGCGGACTAAACTCATCAAACTAATGTACCTAATGTACGGAACTTAATTGAAATGACTATCAAAAGTGCGTCGTAGATTGCAGAACAAGTCTGGCGCACTTTTATTACATTTCAGGCTTGACAAATAGATTGAGACTCTTGTAACTTTTCTGAAGAGTCTGAAACTCATTAGTGATTTGTATGATTATTTCTGAAGGTTGCGTTTTTGAACTGGTCGATTCTCTTGTTAATGATTGATTAATCTGCTCTATAAACTGACGATCTATTTCTGTCCACATAGTTTCATTAACAGCAAAAAAGAAAGGTTTCAAATCTTTTTTTTGTGAATTTAAAATAGATAAATCTTCCTTTTTAATTATTTCATTAATATTTGGTATTGGTTCAATTTCTAGGATATTTATATCAATTGGCTCGAAATTATCTTTGATAATTGAGTTATGTTGATCTTCTCTTTCAGAAGGCTTTTCAAATAAGCTTTTGATAGCTTTGATTACACTTTCTCTCCCGATAGTTTTTACTTCATCTGGAGGAAAACAAAAATATTTACATTTATAAAATTCTATTGCCAAAGTCAATTAACCTCTAACTTTTTGAATGTAATCCACTAAAGATTGAAAGCTACTAAGGCGAGATAAGTTGTTAATTAAATTTTTAACATTGTCGCAATCATAGTAATCTATATCTACTTCTCCCCTATATTCATTTTTAAAGGTATTTATTACTTCCAAACACTTTTTATTAATATAGTTAGTAGGGAAGACATAGTAGTAACCTGATGGCATACCATAGACTTCCCAGCGTTTTTTAAGTTTATTGATAGACTGCTGGAGATAAAAAGCATCTACTGTACCTCCCAAGAAACCAGAGGCAGTTTTACATTCGTAAACATAATTTCCTGACTTAAAAACTTTAGATTTCATGACCACAACCGATTAGCATAAACAAAATGTAGCATTTTCAAACCAAAGTACTGACTCACCATATAGTAAGATTTAATGCTTTCCTTACGATTATCGCAGTCTGAAAGTTAGTTTTTTACTCTAAAGTGGGCTTGTACAGTATATTCTCTACCTGTTTTGCTGATTCTTGTATGTTCTCTTACAACGCTTACTCTATTTTCCATTAATGCTTTAACCAAAAGATTAGCTCTTTCTGAACAAACAACAAAGTCAGCACTGGGTTCATTATCACGCAGATTATCGATAAAGTCTTCACCGGGCTTCATATCGTAATCCAGTAAAAAGTCTCTAAGCATCGATTTTAAGGTTTTATCGACAATATGACCAATATCCAACTGAGTGAGATCCCCGAAATCAGGTAAGCTTTTGAGAGCTTGCACGAAAGATCCTTTGATTGATGTTAAAGGTGTGTTAAACGACATAAATATAGGTATTTATTTCTTTGGCGTATGAGATATTAAAAAAGTTTATCATGTGCTGTTTAGGAATGGCAACTGCAAAAAATATATTTTTACTGAAGTTTATTGAGTTATACATTTCATTTTTGTAACTATTTATACACACACATACAAAAAATATCTTAGCGAGAGGGAGAAGAACAAAGTTTTGCTTCCTTCATCAATTTAAGTCATAGCCTAGGTTAGGCATCCATCTCCACCCCCGTCAAGGCATATTTTTTGCCGAGAGAATAACCTTCAAAGTTCGATTTTGGTGTTATGGATGATGATAAATCTGTAATTTTTGCCAAAAAAAATCCCCTCAAGCGATCGCGAATTGGCAAAACCAATATATACTACGCTTGAAGGGGTAAGTAACCAGGGTGCATCTACCATTCCTTAATACGGGTCAAACTTGACCCAATCTGGAAGGTTTGGAAAAAAATTTTAAAATCGGTAGCCTGCCCCCATCTGCACTTTGACCGGAGACGCGGTAGAATCGCCCCGATTAAGGCGCATACGGGCCTTACTGTAAACCACCAAATTCCCCACTGCTGACTCTACCCCTGCCGCCACAACGGGAGAGTTGCGATCGCCCAACGGCGTTTCTGTGCCAGAATTTTCCACAAAGGTATAACCGCCCCCCACATACACATTCGTATTTTCAGCGACGGGCATATCGTAGGAAATCGTCGGCTCAAATGCCCGCGACTCACTCCCCACAAACAACGCCCCTCTAGCCGAAATCGGTAAGGTTTATTGTGCTTTTGTTTAGCTGCGGTTTAGGACGTTTTCAGGATAATTTGGTTGCAGCCGTTTTATAAAACTTACTCAAACCTACCTAAATACCTTTGATGTTTACTTCTTGCTTCAACCTTGTAGTGTCGGCACTATCAAGTCCACAAGCTGACACGGTAGAACTTACCGCCATTAATAGCTGCGTTATCAGCGCACTATTACGCCGTGGTTTTTGGCAAAATAAGTGTTTAGATACTTACGCAGATAACCATTCGCTTCACAAGAAATGAATAAGGTTGCGTAGTTTTGAAAAGATTTTGCATTACTGTTCACACCCCTCTATGACTAGCTGATATCTTGCCAAACATCATCAAAAATATCGTCACCGTCGCTGTTTTCGTCGGACGAATCACCTAAATCTAACTCCTCCGATGAATCCCCAAACAGATCGTCGGCTTCATCACCACCAAACAGATCGTCAGCAGATTCCTCGTCACTCCCCCAAGGATCGGTAACGCCCTCATCCGATTTGGCTTCCGTGTCACCACTACCAAAGAGATCGTCTACAGATTCTTCTTCGTCTCCACCGCCAAAGAGATCGTCGGCTTCGGAAGATTCGTCATCACCCCCAAAGAGATCGTCTACAGATTCTTCTTCGTCTCCACCGCCAAAAAGATCGTCGGCCTCGGCTTCTGGGGTGCTTTCTTCCCCACCAAACAAGTCATCGGCAGTATCTTCGTCTCCACCGCCAAAAA
The DNA here is from genome assembly GCA_000380225.1 of filamentous cyanobacterium ESFC-1. GTDB lineage: Bacteria > Cyanobacteriota > Cyanobacteriia > Cyanobacteriales > Spirulinaceae > Jaaginema. Next base: position 3,199,979 of record KB904821.1, on the reverse strand, counting down.
GATCGTCGGCCTCGGCTTCTGGGGTGCTTTCTTCCCCACCAAATAAGTCATCGGCAGTATCTTCGTCTCCACCGCCAAACAAGTCGTCTGAGGTATCTTCTTCTTCCCCGCCAAACAAGTCGTCTGAGGTATCTTCTTCTTCCCCACCAAACAAGTCGTCAGCTTCGGCTTCTGGGGTGCTTTCTGACTCGCCAAATACATCATCGGCAGCATCTTCTTCTTCCCCGCCAAACAAGTCGTCGGCTTCGGCTTCTGGGGTGCTTTCTGACTCACCAAACAAGTCGTCTGAGGTATCTTCTTCTTCCCCACCAAACAAGTCATCAGCTTCGGCTTCTGGGGTGCTTTCTGACTCGCCAAATACATCATCGGCAGCTTCTTCTTCTACAACTGTTTCGGGGGCGGGGGTTTCGATTAATTCCTCCGCCGCCATTGCCGTTGCTGCCCCTAAAGTCTCGCTGGCTGTTTGGTCAGCACTTGAGGGCGTTGTTTCTGGGGCCGCAGCTTTCGCCGCTTGGGGTGAAGGGGTTATTTCAGGGGCTGCACCATTACTGGGGCAAAATTCGATATGAATCCTAACCTTGCCTTTTTCCCAGCCCGTCGCCCCGAAGCGTAAGGCTTCACACTGAATGCCATCTTCGGTAAACCAATCTTGCGTTGTATCCGTGAGGCCACCAATACTTTTTTCGAGGAGTTGCTGTCTGAGTGCGTCTGCTAATTCGCCAACTCGAAACGTACCATGTCCGATTAAGAATTTGGCCGAATCATTGACTGATAAAACTTCCCCTTCAGAAAGTGGCTCGAACTGTTTATCCACGGTTGTTTCACCCCATTCACGTTTTTACTGAATATCAAGGGTTAGTTTGCGCTTTATTGGCTCAATTGTCCAGTTGCCTTGATAACAATTAGCAATCTAGAAAAACCAGCCATAGGAGTGCAAACCTTTACCCAGTAGATTCACCCCAAGATAACAAATCCAGACGACGATAAAGCCAGTCGCGGCTAAAAGTGCAGGTCGTCGCCCTTGCCAATTGCGGGTAATGCGGGCATGGAGATAAGCCGCAAAGACTAACCAGGTGATAAATGCCCAGGTTTCTTTCGGGTCCCAACTCCAGTATGACCCCCATGCTTCATTGGCCCAAACCGCCCCGGCAATAATGCCAATGGTTAATAAGGGAAAACCTAAACCAATGATGCGATAGCTAATGTTATCGAGGGTTTCGGCTAGGGTCAAGCGTTGGGGAGAAAGGGTGGGGGTAACGCTGACTTCTGGGGTGGTGCGGTTGAGAACCATGGTGCTACCCCCAGGGGTATCGGTGGTAAAGTTCGCGGGAGTCGAGAAGGATTCGGAGGTGGTGGTTTTGAGGCGATAGCCCCCGGTGCCGACGGAACTGCCCCGGAGTTCGATGGCTTGGCCGCGAGTAACGATGAGAAACGCGATCGCGAGTAATGCCCCCACCATTAAGGTCGCATAACTAATCATCATGACGCTAACGTGCATCATCAGCCAGTTGGATTTTAAGGCGGGTACAAGGGGCGCTGAGGCTTGCATATCCGCCGGGAGGGTCAAAGCGGCAAAAGCGACGATTCCCATGGCGAGAGGGGCGGTAACGGCTCCGACGAGGCGAGAGCGGCTCATGGTTTCGGCGACGAGGTGCATGGCGGTAATGCCCCAAGTCAAGAAAAATAAAGATTCGTAAAGATTGCTAATGGGAAAGTAGCCCGCTTCGAGCCATCTTGCTCCTAATAGGGTAGCGATACAAAGGTTCGCGATCGCCATGCCGACGGTTCCCAAGGTTTGTAGATACGGCAGTTTCGGGAAGGCAACCCGCACCCAATACACCAACATGGTAATCGAGAGGATGGCAAAGGAGATGTTGTCCAGTGTGTTCTGGAGAGCAACCAAGTTCATAGTGTTTTCTTAAAAAATACCTGTTCTATAATTTGGGTTTTACGCCAGAGTGAAAAACTAGCGAATTGAATACTGTGACTTTCTTTATCCTAACTTGTGTTGGGGGGTCGGTAGTGAGGATTGATGGTTTTATCGGCATTCAGGATAAATTGAAGTTGAGCCGAGGTAGCCAGAAATAAAAATGTAAGATGTATTGTGCGCGATCGCTCTGTCGTTCCCGATATTTCAGTCGTCGAACGCGACAACATTCCGGTTGACGAACAAGGGGAGGTTGTCGCGACAGGTATTGATTTCGCTCCTCATTGGGCGATCGAAATTTGATCTCCCAATCAAGGGGAAACCAGAGTTACGCGCAATTTGCTTCATATTTTGCGAAATGGGGGGCAGTTGGGCTGGTTGATTGACCCAATGGAAAAGGTAGTATTGGTATTTCAGCCCAATCAATTACCGCAAGAGTTGACAGGGGATGCGGTTTTGCCTGTATTACCAGGGATTGAGTTGGCTTTGACTGTCGATGATTTGTTTAGTTGGTTGCGTCACTGAGGTTGAGCATCTTGAAAACCGACACGATCTTCTATCGTCTTTTTCGCTCCTTCCCCCAGACTTTCTTTGAACTCCTCCAGGCTTCCCCTCAACAAGCGCAGAACTATCGCTTTGACTCAGTAGAAGTTAAGCAACTCTCGTTTCGTATTGATGGCGTATTTTTACCCCTAGTCCCCGACGTACCGATTTACTTTGCTGAAGTCCAGTTTCAGCCCGACCCTGACTTGTATTCGCGGTTTTTCAGCGAAATCTTCCTTTATCTCGATAAAACCGACTTCAGCAACGATTGGCGCGGCGTAATCCTGTTTCCCAATCGCCGCACAGACAACAGTAACCCAGAGCGTTACAGCGAAATTCTCAGTTCGGGGCGAGTGACGCGCTTATATTTAGATGAGTTGGGGGATACCGAGTCGGCAACACCGGGAATCGCCACGGTTGAGTTAATTGTGTCCGATCCCTCGGAAGCGATCGCCCTCGGTCAAAGACTAATCGAACGGATTAGAGTCGAAGTAGAAGCCCCGCAACAGCAGTCGCTTCTAGAATTAGTAGAAAGGATTTTAGTTTACAAGTTACCCCAAACCCGTCGGGAGGAAATTGAGCGGATGTTTAGCTTAGATGATTTACGGCAAACCCGCGTCTGGCAAGAGGCGCAACAAGAAGCACGATTAGAAACTGTACCTCGCTTACGCAGCATGGGATTGACCGTCGAACAGATTGCAGAGGCGTTGGAGTTGACTGTCGAACAAGTACGCCAAGTGCTTTCTACAGATAGCAATTAATTGTAAATACTATAAAATAACAACAAAAAAACAGTCACTTATGAAACAGACTTTCCCCTCAGATAATAATCAACAACAAGAGATTGCAGACGCAAGAAAGTGTTTGGCGGCGTTTAGCTGCATTGAGCCAAAGCAAATCGAATCAGAAACCGAAAAACAACAACTACAGGCGGCTTTGCGCTTATTTTGCAATTTAGCTGATTGGGAAAATTTGGGGGTGTGTGCCACAAATGCTAAAGAAGGGTTTACGGCTTTGGCGCAATATCTGGCGGCGTTGGGTTACGATTTCGACCAAGACAAGGTGGATTTAGAGGCTTGTCCGGCTCCAATTTATATTAAATATAACGGTCAGAAGCAGTCTTGTTTGACGGATGGCTATGAGGGGAAGTATCGCGGCGTTTTGGTGTCGTTTCAGGCTGAAGATGAGCGAGTTTGCGGCACTTATGGGCATTTACCGTTAGATTTGTTTGCTTGAGACTTTTGGGTTTGATTTCGTTAAAATAACTCTAATGTCCTGTTGTGTCGTCTTTTCAGGTGATAAGCTGCCATGATTGAAGCGATTAATGCTTTGTTATTTCCGATTTTTCTGTTTTTGGTGTGGATGAGCGTGATGAGTAATCTGTTTTATCGTCCTGTGTCGGTAAAACGCGCTCAAGCTGCGTCTCAGGTTGCGATCGCGCAGAATACAACGGTTCCGACTCAAAGAGCGATCGCGCCGACTGCCAATCCTGTTGCAGTATAAGGCTAGGTTAGTTGCGATCGCGCCAAAATCGATAAGCTTCAAAAAAATAGATTGGACTGGGAAACCCAGCCCCTACAAGCGGCTTGGCGAAATTTCAACCCGTTTAACAGGTTGCGATTGACTAAAACCCATTCCCCCGACTGCCGAGGAGCCGATTGCCGATTGCCCAAAAAACAACGAATCCTCAAGGAACACCAATTAATCGATTACAATCGTAAGGCTTCCAAGTACCAATCTTGACAGCCTAATATTACGATGCAAAACGGGTTTCTCCCTTTCTCTCAACCAATTCGTTCTTTCGCTAAATTCTTTAGTTTATTTAGCCTTTGCTTTTTGTTAGTTGTGGGTTGCAATAGCAATCAGTCGGCAACTAATGTAGATTCTGAGACTGCTTCATCGAGCGATCGCGTCACCGTCGGGATGACGATTCGACCCCGCACGCTCGATCCCGCCGATAGTTACGAAATCGCCGGATTAAACGCGATTTATAACCTCGGTGACACCCTGTACACTTACGAACCAGGGACGACGGAATTAATGCCCCTGCTGGCCACGGAAATGCCCACGGTAAGCGAGGATGGCTTGACTTATACCATTCCTCTCCGCGAAGGTGTTGTCTTTCACGATGGCACAGATTTTAATGCCGAAGCCATGGCTTTTTCCCTTCAGCGTTTTATGGAAAATGGCGGCAAACCGTCTTTCCTGTTAAGCGATGTCGTGGACAATGTAGAGGCAACAGGGGACGATGAGCTAACAATCCAACTCAAACAGCCTTTTGCCGCTTTCCCCTCGTTGCTGGCGTTTACCGGGACGGCTGCGGTGTCTCCTGAAGCTTATACCATTGGCGCAGGAGAATTTAGTCCCAATATTTTTGTCGGGACGGGGCCTTACAAATTAGCAGAATTTAGCAGCGATTCCCTGCAATTTGAACCGTTTGAAGATTATTGGGGGGAAGAACCCCGCAATAGTGGTGTAGATATGCAAATTTATGGGGATAACTCTGCGAATCTGTTTAATGCCTTTCGCACCGGGGCAGTTGATATTGCTTATCAATCCCTTGACCCGGATCAGATGAAAACCTTGTTAGAAGGGACAGAAAATGAGGAGTGGCAAGCGATAGAAGCCCCTGGGACTGCGGTTAACTTTTTGGTACTCAATCGCCAACAACCGCCGTTAGATCAGCTTGAAGTGCGTCAGGCGATCGCGTCGATTATGAATCGCGCCTTGATTCGCGATCGCGTCTTCCAAGGTCAAGCCGATCCCCTTTATAGCTTAATCCCCACGGCGTTTGAAGTATCCGAGCCAACCTTTGAGGCAGCTTATGGCGACGCAAACCCCGAAAAAGCCGAGGAATTACTCACAGAAGCAGGCTTTTCGGCGGATAATCCGGTTATGGTCGAAATTTGGTATCCTTCTAGCTCAACCCCTCGTAGTTTAACGGCTTCGACCCTCAAAGCTTACGCCGAGCAAGAATTAGGCGGTATCATTCAGTTTGAGCCGAAAGCCGTAGAAGGGGCAACTTTCTTTAAAAATATCGCTGACGGTATTTATCCGGCGGCTTTGTCCAACTGGTATCCCGATTATCTGGATGCAGACAACTTCATTCAGCCATTGCTGTCTTGTACCGAGGGGTCAACGGCTGGGGGCTGTATTGAAGGTAGCGCCCAAAATCAAGGGTCTTTTTACTATAGCGATCGCATGAATGAGTTAATCTCAGCCCAACGGCAAGAAAGCGATCCTGCCGCACGGGAGGCGATTTTCACAGAAATTCAAGGTCTTTTAGCCGAAGATGTGCCTTATGTTCCGTTGTGGCAAAACAAGGAGTATGTATTCGTGCAGAATAATCTCGAAGGCGTAATGCTCAATCCTGCCCAAAGCATTCCGTTTTGGCGGATTGAGAAAAGTTAGTCATTGGTTATTGGTCATTGGTCATTGGTCATTGGTCATTGGTCATTGGTCATTGGTCATTGGTCATTGGTCATTGGTCATTGGTCATTGGTCATTGGTCATTCCAAAAACCCGATTGCCGATTGCCGATTGCCGATTGCCCAAAAACCAGCCAATCTGACATAACACCAACTAACTCGTTTAACCCAACGCCTGCCAAGTTTCCACAACAAGACTACTCAACCATTGCCGTTGTGCGTCGTCTAACAAGTTATGATCGGCTAAGACCTCGGCTCGGAGTTGATCGAGGGATTGGTTTTGCGATCGCGCAATTTGAACCACCCCCGCGATCGCTGTCGCAATCAATTCCTCGTTAACAGGCTTTTGTCGCAAAGCAATCAGTTCTTCAGGACTGGTTGGTATTGAATAGTTCATAGGCTGATTTACGATGTCGCAGTTGAACAACCTGCGTTCCGCACCCACTCAATTTTTAAAACAACTTTAGCTAATTGTAAACTTAAGTAAACAATTCTAATTTTCAATAATTCGCAGTTTAGCGTACTTTGGGATGTTGTTGTTCCGTTCTCTAAAACTTACTCAAACCTACCTAAATGCCTTTGATATTTACTTCTTGCTTCAACCTTGTAGTGTCGGCACTATCAAGTCCACAAGCTGACACGGTAGAACTTACCGCCATTAATAGCTGCGTTATCAGCGCACTATTACGCCGTGGTTTTTGGCAAAATAAGTGTTTAGATACTTACGCAGATAACCATTCGCTTCACAAGAAATGAATAAGGTTGCGTAGTTTTGAAAAGATTTTGCATTACTGTTCACACCCCTCAATCGTCAGAATCATAAATCAATCCCCAAGATACTAAGATAGATGAAAGAATGCCTTTATCTCGAAGTTCCCACCCCAGACACAAACGCCGTCTGCACTTGGTTACAACAAACTTGGACTCCGGTTGTCGGGGCAAAAATTATAACCCCAGACGGCATCCGTCTACAAAGCGCAACTGTCCCGTCAGAATTATCTATCTTTGTCTGGTCGGTACAGCGTAGCACCTACCTCAAAGCCTTTCGTTGGGGCGACAAACCCTTTGCCCGCGAAAAGCAAATTCTCTCGCAACTCACCATAGACCTCAGACAACAATTTCCCCAAACCTATCCCAAACCCCCAGAAATCGACCTTTCCCAACAGTCCATTTTTGAGGCACTCGCGCCCTATTACCCCGAAACGGTGCATTTCTTCAAAAAGATGCCCAACGGCGAGTATGACCTCACACGCTGCTACTGGTGGGAAAAACGCTGGCGGCAAGGAGTGCGTAACCCGAAGCAACCGCAACAAGTTATTTTTGAAACGCCGACTCAAGACAATGCTTCCCCCGATTACGACTTAATTTATATTGGCGGCGCATTGGGGGTGGTTCATGCGGCAGTCATGGCGCAATTGGGTTATCGCGTCCTTTTGGTTGAGCGTTTGCCTTTTGGTCGCATGAATCGCGAGTGGAACATCTCCCGCGACGAATTCCAGAGTTTAATTAATCTCGGCTTATTTACCCCCGCCGAATTTGAAACCCTGATTGCCAGGGAATATAAAGACGGTTTTAATAAATTTTTTGACAGCAACAATCCCCCCCATTTAAAATCAAAAGTTTTACATACTCCTACCGTCCTTAATATCGCTATTGACTCCGAAAAGCTGCTGCGGCTGTGTGGCGAAAGGCTACGGAATGCCGGGGGCGAGATTTGGGACGAAACCGAGTTTGAACGGGCAGATATCAGCGAAAATGCCGTTACTGTTGCCCTCAAATCCCTAAAAACCGGGGAAACCCAAACTGCTACAGGTCGTCTCCTGATGGACGCGATGGGGACGGCTTCTCCCATTGCTTGGCAACTCAACGGCGGTCGGGCGTTTGATAGTATATGTCCTACCGTTGGCGGCGTGGTGCGGGGCTTGAAGCCGGAAGTGTGGGATTCTGATTACGGCGATGTCCTCAACTCTCATGGCGACATTTCGCGGGGGAGACAGTTGATTTGGGAGTTGTTTCCCGTCGAGGAAGATTATTTAACCATTTATTTATTTCATTACCACCAAATCCACCCCGACAATCCCGGCTCTTTATTAGAAATGTATGAAGACTTCTTTACAATTCTGCCGGAGTATCGCCGTTGCGAGATGGAAGACTTGGAGTGGAAAAAGCCTACTTTTGGTTATATTCCCGGTCATTTTACCGTAGGAGAGCGCGATCGCGTCGTCGCCTTTGACCGTTTACTTGCCATTGGGGATGCCGCCTCCCTGCAATCTCCCCTTGTTTTTACTGGCTTTGGTTCTCTGGTGCGAAATCTGCCCCGACTCACCACCCTCCTCGACTTCGCCCTCAAAAACGACCTACTCCAAACCAAACATCTCAGGAAAATTCACGCTTATCAAAGCAATATCGCCGTGACTTGGCTATTTTCTAAAGGCATGATGGTTCCCACAGGCGCTACCTTGCCCCCAGAACGCATCAACGCCATGCTCAACACCTTCTTCGGCCTTCTTGCCAACGAACCCCCAGAAGTCGCCGATACCTTCATCAAAGACCGTTTTACCTGGTTCACCTTCAACCGTCTTGCCCTCAAAGCTGCCTTTATGAATCCCCGTCTGATTCCCTGGATATGGGAACAAGGGGGAACTCATGACTTGCTGCGGTGGTTGGGTAGTTACTTCAACTTTGGGCTATCTTCCCTGATTGGCTTGCTTTTCGCTTGGTTTCCCGCCTTTCTCCCCCGCCTCCAACCCTGGCTCGAATCCCGCTATCCGAGTCTGTGGCTGCGTCTTCTCAGCTTTAGCTACACCCTCAACGCCGGGATGGGCCGCCGCTATACCGGAGGCGTAAAGCTCTCCCCACCAAATCGGGTGGGTGTCCCTTCTGAGGTTTCGTCTTAGAAGTTGCCAGCATTACGGGCGTATGCGCTTGCGCCCTCTTAATATTTGCTTATGGTCAATCAAACTAACCCACCCACTATCAACCGCGAAATTGTTATATCGACCCTGAAAAAACACCAAAATACTCTCAACCAGTTTAGGGTCAAATCTCTGGCTTTATTTGGTTCTGTTGCTCGTAATCAAGCCACCACAGACAGTGACCTCGATTTCCTGGTGGAATTTGAAGAAATCACGTTTGATGACTATATGGATTTAAAATTCTTCCTCGAAGACTTGTTTAATAAAAAAGTAGATTTGGTCATTAAAACCGACCTCAAACCCCAAATTAAAGAAACTGTTATTAACGAAGCTATTGATGTCGCGTAACCTTAACCTTTATCTGGGCGATATTCTTAACAGCATCGAGAAGATTCAAAGATATACAGCAAGCCTCACTTACGATGAATTTTGTGAAGATGACAAAACTCTAGATGCTGTGATTCATAATTTATTAATTATTGGAGAAGCAACGAAACAAATTTCCGAATCACTGCGGTTGAAATATTCGCAAATAGAATGGAAAAAAATGGCAGGACTTCGAGATATTATTGCCCATACCTATTTTTACATTAATCCTAAAATTGTCTGGAACATTACTCAAACCCAACTTAGTCCGCTCAAAACCACGGTAGAACTCATATTGAGCGACGAAGATTTAGAGACTTAAATTTCATAAGAGGGAAGGTTATAGCAATATTAGGAAAGGGCTAATATAAAAATTATTCAGGACGGTTTATAGGCATTCTAGGGGGTGCTGTGCGCCACATCAAGTCTATTTCTTCGGGGGTTAACCCATAAGCTTGATTGACTAAATCGGAAAGTTGCTGTTCGAGGTGCAAAGCTTCCCCTTGACGGGCTTGCATTGCGGGGGCATAGTCGTTGTAAGCGGTGCGGACTTCTTTGAGACGTTTGGGGCTGAAATCTGAACCTTTGGGACGGCGTTTTTTCACTTCTTTGATGAAGGTTTCGCAGTCGAGATTTGCGAAGTCTTCGAGTTTGCGACCGAGTTTTTCTATGTTTTGTTCAATTCGCAGCCAGTCAAGGATTTCTTGTTTGGCTTCTTGGTTGGTTTTGGTAATTTCAATTAAGCGACTTACCAGGGGTTCGATTTGATTGCGGATTTCGTCGCTTGGTGGTGCGATTGGGAGAGTTTCAATACAATACCCAACAGTAGCTAGTGCATCATCTTTCATGTGAGGTAGATAACGCCAGTTATGCCACCACATTAAAGGTGAGTTTAAAACTGCAATTAAATAAAGATCATCTTTGGGAATTAGAGATACTTTGTTATTAGAGAATCTTCCAGTATTTGTGAATGAGAAGTAAGGATGAAATTGAATTTGCTGATAAAAAATTAGTGGATTGTCAAAAATATTATAAAATGAGCAAGGACGAAGTTCCCACCAATACTTTCCTTTGTCTTGGCGTTTTCGCAATCTATTTTCCAAGGGTTTGAAATGCTTATATAAAGCTGGAAAATTTTTGTTAAATATATGTTCTGCATTTTCAGCGTTATCTGATTGACTCCAAGCCCATTTATAATCACTGCTCGATTTTAATAGAATAATCCATAAATTCTGCCATTCAGGACTCCAGCGTTTAATATCCTGTCCTCGCAAATAAGGCTTAATGATTTCAGCCGATTTTGGGTCAGCTTTTACTAAATTATTGCGAGTTTCATCATCAATCAAAAAAGCTTGATTAAAACCCGTTGTGATACCACGATACGGCCTAACCCCTGTAAATTCCCTCAAAGGAACTCCCACCGACTTAATCTTAGCCATCAAATCATCCACCGCAGGAGGTTCCAGACTCCAAGCCTCATGAGTAAACCTTTCCCAAGGGACAGAATAGCCCTCATTTTCCACATATTGCGTTAAATTAATATCCGCTAAATCCTCGCGAGGAACAGGACAAACCCACACCGAATCATCAGACTCTTGTTGCGTTTCCGATGACTCGCTTTCGGGTTTCCGCAGAGAAATAATACAAGGAAAAGTATCTGCATCCTGAAAAATCGGTGCGTGACCAAAATCCACAATTTGCTCAAAAATACTATTCTCGCTGAAAAACTTTCGTAACGCTTCTCCATACCCTGCTCTCAGCCATTTGTTCGTGACAATATAAGCTAAAATGCCGTTAGGTTTGAGAATATTGACCCCCTTCTCATAAAAGTAGGTATAAAGGTCAGCCACTCCGTCATAACATTGATAATGGTCTTCTAAATAAGGCTTGAATGGGGATAACAATTCTTGTCGTACATAAGGGGGATTTCCCAAAACCACATCAAACCCCCCATCCGCAAAAACATCCGAGAAAACCGCTTCCCAATCGAAAGCCAAATCATCATAACTTTTATCTGCAATAATCGAATTACCGCATTTGATATTATCATCGAGATAAGTTAACGGTTTCCCCGGTTCAGCCGTTTTCAGCCACAAAGAAAGCTTAGTAATCTCCACAGATTCCGGAGATAAATCCACCCCGTAGAGATTATGATTCAAAATGGTTTTATTCAAATCAAAAACACTGAGTTGACCGCCTTTTAACTCCCGCAAAGCTGTATTAACTCGCTCATATTCGTACAGCAACAAATCAAACGCCGCAATCAGAAATGCCCCCGAACCGCAAGCAGGGTCTACAATGCGAGTATTGCGTAAAACTGTGTCTCGATAGGCTTCCCAGAATTTAATTTCAGCGTCTTTTTGCTTTTTGGTCGCTCGTTTCGAGATTTTATCCAGTTCAAATTCGGTTCGCAGTTGGGCTTCTTTTTGTTCTAGATATCCCCCCAAAGCGACTTGAGCAATGTATTGGGTAATAAAAGCCGGGGTATAAAATACGCCTTGTTTCTTGCGCTTTCCTTGCTTGCGGTCGTACTGTTCCCCGGTGGCTAAGGCTCGCAATTCTTCTAAATCTGTAACCGATTGTTCAAAAATCCGTCCCAAAATATCAACAGAAACTTCCGTATCAAAATCAAAGCGGCTGAGTTGACAAAGCTGCGAACAAATAACATCCGACACCTGCAACACTTCATCCAGCAGGGAATCTGGCTTAAATAAACCCCCGTTATAACCGGGAATTCCTAATATTTCATTTCCCTCATCCACTGACCGAAAAACGGCTTTATAATTGTCCCAAATTGACCGAGGATTATAGGGGTCTTGGTAATCGTGGGCTTTTTTAATGGTTTGGTGGGGAAGGAGTTGCTTGTCTTCACAAAAAGCGATGAATAGCAAACGGTCAAGGGTTTTCTGGGCTTTTTCGATTAAGAGAGTATCGGGTATATTATCAGGAGCAGTATTGTGGAAATGTTTGGCTAAATTTAAACGGACTTGTTTATATTCGCTGTAGAGTTGCTGAGTAATGGCTTCTTCGGCTTCATTGGATTGACTCAGCAGTTGCTCAATGAGTGCAGGTTTACGAGATTTGAGACTTTTGGGTAGAAAGTTGTCGCGACACAGCAGAAAATAAAAGCGTTTAAATCTTTCAATATCGGCTAAATCTTCGAGATAAAAGACTTCTCCATAAGCCGGAGTTTTACTGGTTTGATATAAGCGGATTTCTTGATAATTAGAAACAATAATCCAGCGACAATCCGGTGTATAATTAGCATAACGCCAACCCTGGTCAACCGCCGACTCTTTACGACCAGGAGTTACTTTATCTAAGTTGTTTTTTGCCCCTTTTAATTCAATGGGTGCGACAATTTTGCCTTCTAACTTTTTCTGGTTTTTCTTGCCTGCAACTGCGGTAAAAAAGCCCAAAGCGGCATCGGCTGACCCCCCACCATCACTAATCGAGGTTTCGGCATAAATCTCCCAAATTTCGCTTTTTGTTACGGGTTGATAGCCCAAAACTGCCTGAAATATCTCCCCCAAAAACTGCCCGTGGAGAGATACCTCATTCATGGCAATGAGTTTCCCACCTTGCAACAAATCCACCCAATTCATCACAATTTGATGGCGCTTTTCGAGGTCATTCGGGAAGTGAAAACGAGCGATAGCTAGATTTAATGTTTTACCGTGAAAAAGGGGTTTGAGAGAGCGTTTAGCCATGAGTGAGGGAGTTTTACGTTAATCGTATCCTAAACAAAAATCGATTCTAAATCTAAAGCAACTTCAGGAAATTGCGGCAAAGTCACACTTTCGTTCGCCAAAATAATGCGCTTGTTGCGGTAATTGTATTCGCCGTTGCTTTGGTTGTGATAGGGTTCGCTGTAGACTTCGAGAATGCGATCCCACGGGGATCCGCGTAGCGGCACGCGTATATTCAAAATCCAGTAATTGCTAATATTACTTTCAGCATAAAGAGGCAGTTTGATGTCGCGATCGCGCTCTAAAGTAGAATCAGATATCTCGATAACTAAAATAATATCTTGCGGTTGAGGATGCGACTCCAAATAATCATCTTTTCGCAAACGAGCAAGCACAATATCCGGTTCTGGTTCGCTATTGTGAGATAAAATAATCGGTTCGTGAACTCGCAAGCAAACCCGACGATGAAGGCGAAAAATTAAAGATTCAAGTAATTGATGGGTATAAAAGCAATGTTGGGGAGTTCTACGCGCTTGATTGACGATATCCCCCCGAATTAACTCAACTCGCTCATCGGGTGCGAAGAAACCCAAATCGCCCAGACGATGATAATCTTCACGGGTAAATCGCTTGCGAGTTACAGTTTCCATTGTTGACAGACTTCCAAAAACTGCTAAAAAATAAGCCCCTCTCCCGTGGGAGAGGGGTTTGGGGTGAGGGCTTAAAACTCCCCAGACAAAGCACTCACGCACCGTTCGCAAATCGTCGGATCGTCAGAGAAACTACCCACTTGAGTAGAATAATTCCAACAGCGATCGCACTTCTCCCCATCAGCTTTCACAATACCAATGGCGAGATCGTCACTCATCATTTTATGTTCTGCATCCTTCACCGCATCAGCAGAATCGACTAACTCCACCTGCGACGCAAGGAAAAGATAGCGCAGCGCATCCACGCGGGTATCTCCCAAACTCTCATCCGGGTTCATGGCTTGCAGACGGGCTTGCAAATCCGCATCCGCGACATACAGCAACACCTTCGCATCCAGAGAAGAACCGATCGCCTTCGCAGCCCTGGCTTGTTCCATCACCTGATTTACCTCGGTGCGAAGCTCGCGCAGAGATGCCCAAGAAGCCGCCAGTTCCGGGTTTTCCCACTCAGACTTCATTTTCACCCAACCCGCCTGGAATACAGAGGTGTGAGGGCTGTCATAGGGTAGAAATTGCCAGATATCCTCGGCAGTATGACACAGAACTGGCGCGATCGCGACTGCTAAATTCTCCAGGGCGATCGCGAGTACCGTTTGACAACTGCGACGACGAGAAGAATCCAACGCCGAAATATAAAGGCGATCCTTCGCAATATCCAGGTAGAAGTTCGACAAATCCACCACACAGAAATTCTGTACCGTTTGGAAAAAGCGGAAGAATTGATAACTCTCAAACGCCTCCGTCACCTCCGCAAACACCTCCGTCATACGGTGCAACATATAGCGATCCAGTTCCGGTAAATCTGCATAAGCCACAGCATCCTTTTGGGGGTCAAAATCATGCAGATTTCCCAACAGAAAACGAGCCGTATTGCGAATTTTATTGCGAACATCGATCATCTGCTTGAGAACCGTTTTCCCCAAGCGCACATCCGAGGAATAATCCACCGACGACACCCACAACCGCAACACATCCGCCCCATAAGCGGGGTCTTGCTTTTGATTCTTGCCACCGTTAATGACAATTGTGGGGTCTACCACATTCCCCAGAGACTTACTCATTTTGAAGCCATTTTCATCCAGCACAAAGCCATGAGTCAGAACCGTTTTATAAGGCGCAATCCCATTAGCCGCTACACTGGTGAGCAAACTCGACTGAAACCAGCCCCGATGTTGGTCAGACCCTTCCAGGTAAATATCGGCGGGATATCGCAACTCCTCGCGCTGTTTAGCCACCGCAGCCCAAGATGACCCAGAATCAAACCACACATCCATCGTATCCGTCCCTTTGCGATAGCTGCGGCCATTGTTACGGTAGCTTTCGGGCAATAACTCCTGAACTGGCATCTGCCACCAAGCATCCGAGCCTTTTTGGGCAATAATCCCTTGAATATGGTTGATTGTCTCCTCATTCAACAGGGGTTCATTGGTTTCCTCATCGTAAAATACCGGGATGGGAACCCCCCAACTCCGTTGACGAGAGATACACCAATCGGAACGATCTTGCACCATTGCCGTGATGCGGTTTTCCCCTTGGGCTGGAATCCACTGCACTTCCTCAATCGCTTTGAGGGCTTCATCTCGGAAACCTTCAACGGAAGCAAACCATTGTTCCGTAGCCCGGAAAATCGTCGGTTTTTTCGTCCGCCAATCGTAAGGATACTTGTGCGCGTAAGCTTCTTCAAGTAAGAGGGATTTCGCATCAGTTAGAGCCGTGATAATCGCTTCATTACCGCCATTCAGGACATTTAAGCCCGCAAATTCCCCTGCTTCGTCGGTAAAATTCCCTTTCGCATCCACCGGGGACAAAATCGGCAAACCGTAACGCTGACCCACGATAAAATCTTCTTGACCGTGACCGGGGGCTGTATGAACCAAGCCCGTACCGGATTCGGTGGTGATATAATCGCCACCGATGACGATTTGGCTTTCTCGGTCAAACAGGGGATGTTTGTAAGTCGTTCCTTCGAGGTCTTTTCCTGGGATGCTGGCTTTGACTGTCAGAGTTTTGCCAAGTTTTTCCGCGAGGCGTTCTACTAAATCGACCGCAACGATTAAGTATTGCAAACTTGCGTCAGACTCAGCCACTTCCACCACAGCATAAGTCAAATCGGCATTCACCGCCACGGCTAAATTCCCCGGAATCGTCCAGGGTGTGGTTGTCCAAATCGCAACCCCCAATTTATCCCCATAAGGCTGCAATAAAGCCTCAACTGCCGCAGACGGCTTCACCAGCTTAAACGCCGCATAGATACTGCGAGAAGTGTGTCCTTCAGGATACTCTAATTCTGCTTCAGCCAAAGCCGTCTGGGAACTCGGACTCCAGTGAACCGCCTTAAGACCGCGATAAATGTAGCCCTTCAGCACCATTTGACCAAATACGCCAATTTGTGCCGCTTCGTACTCGGGTTTTAGGGTTAAATAAGGATTTTCCCAATCTCCCCACACGCCATAACGTTGAAAACCCTTGCTTTGCTCTTTCATGGTTTTCAGGGCGAAATCGCGGGCTTTGTAGCGAATTTTAAGGGGAGTTAGGTTTTCTTTGTCCTTACTCTTTAAGCTTTGTAATACCTTCAGTTCAATCGGTAAGCCGTGACAATCCCACCCCGGTACATAGCGCACCTTGCGATCGCGCAACAACTGGTATTTATTAATAATATCTTTGAGAATCTTGTTGAGGGCATGACCCGTATGTAGCGAACCATTGGCATAAGGCGGCCCATCGTGCAGAATAAAGACATCTCCGGGGTTATCCTGGGACAGTCGCTCATAAATTTGCTTTTCTTGCCAAAAACGCTGTAATTCCGGTTCGCGCTGGACGGCGTTTGCCCGCATACTAAATTTAGTTTGGGGCAAGTTAACGGTTTCTTTGTAACTCTTTTGCTCTGTCACGGTAACTGCTGCGGGGCGTAAGGTGTGCGTTTATTCTACTAATCTTACCGAAGATTGTATCTCTACCGCCTGCATCCTTGAATGCTACAGTTGTTGGTGATGGGGAAGGTGGGGCGCGATCGCGTTTCTAATTCACCGCATAACGGGTAAACTGGCGTTTAAACGCCGAGTGAAAACCAATCACAATATCGGTCGTGGGGACACCCATTTCTACTAATCTCTGGGCTACCGAATCCTCTGTCCCGTTATACTGAATCCAGATTTTGCCATCCTCAATATCAAAGTGTAGCACCGGGCCAAAAACTCGCTTATCCCCCTGCCAACCCACATAAGACAGTTGATAATGATCGCGTTCTGTATCGAATATTAATTCTGCTTTAACGGTATCCGTAGAGTTAGAAATTTCGGCGTGTTCGGTCAAAATTTGTTTGACAAATTGTCGATACTGTTCTACTTTATCCATTGCTCAATTTCCTCTTGTCTAGGATTATAAATTATTAGCTTAACTTGGAAACGTTTAAGAGAACGTTGAATAAAGGAAAGTTGGAAAAAATCTTGATAAGTTTCTACAGGAACAGCTAAATAAACAATGCGATCGGGTTCGTATTCTTCCAGAGCTTGACAATAATTCAGATATTGTCCTAATGCAGTATGAAAAGCACTAATATCTGAGTCGCTAATAAAGCTTTTAATTTCTACAGCAATTTTTTCAGAATCTCTTTCGGCAGCGATCGTACTTTCTGCTGCCAAATCAATTTGTAGTTTAACAGCTTCACTAATCCGAATTGTTAAGGGATCGTGGGTAATATTCCATCCAGCTTTGACTAACGCATTTTTAACTTGTTGGTGAAATATATCTCTTGCCATTCTGAATCGTTGTGGTGAATTGGTAAACTGTTGTAAGACGTAAGGCGTGCAATTACTATTATCCATGACTTATTAAAGTGGCGATCGCACAAAGCATTTACCCTACACTACTGGCGCGACACACTTTAATTTATGTGATAGTCATTACCGCTAAAATGTCTACATTTCGGTGCGTTACGCTACGCGCTTCGTCACCCTACTATCAAGCCTCATTTTAGCTGTGTCACGGCAATACACTGAACCAGAAGAAAAAGCTTTAACGCTCTCTTTAACCGAATTTGGCTTATTTACAACGTTTTCCGGTGAATTTGCGATAATTTTGCGATAAATACCAAATTAACTGAACTTTCTGACCTAATCAGCCCCCCCCCCAAAAGTTGAGGTATGATAAAAGTATGAGTTTGAGCCAATAACCATGAGAACAACAATTTATCTTCCCGATGAGTTAGCCAAACGGATTGAGGAGAAGCTAGGAGACCAGAATCTCTCTAAGTTCATTCAACAAGCCGTAGAAAAAGAATTGGCCCAGAAAGATGTGGCGCACTTTTTAGAGTTTGCGGGGGCCGTGTCCGATGCACCTCACCACGCAGATGAGGAGGCAGAGGACTTTTGAAGCCAACGATTGTGATTGATTCGGGCCCTTTGATTGCGGTTCTCTTTGCCAAAGACCGCTACCACCCGCAAGCGGTAGCAGGATTCAAGCAACTGCAAGCCCAGGGCGATCGCATGGTTTTACCCTTGCCCATTGTCTTTGAAGTGTATCGCTGGCTCTTACAACAAGGAGGAGCGAAGTTAGCCCAGGCAGTGTTTGTTGCCCTAGAGCAGAGTTTTGAAGTGTACGCGATCGCGGAGCCTGAATTAGCAGCAATCAAAGAGATTGTCTTGCGCTTCCCGAATTGGTCAGGCACTTTAGCCGATGCCTCGGTGGTGTATGTGGCGATGCGTTTAAAGGCAGAAGTGTGGACATTAGATTATCGGGATTTAGGCGTATTCCCCGGTCTCATGTTTTGGCAAGCTTAGGGGATAAATTGATTGAGTCTTGCCGCCCCCTTTTCCCCCCACCCAAACCGCTACAATAAAACATAAGTAACCCTTACCACGCCGAAACCATGACCGTTAGAACCCCAGTAAATTACCAAGACGAATTTGATGTCATCGTCATCGGGGCCGGCCATTCCGGTTGTGAAGCCGCCCTGGCCTCAGCCCGTCTGGGGTGTCGGACGCTGATGTTAACCCTGAACCTCGATAGAATCGCCTGGCAACCCTGTAACCCCGCCGTGGGTGGCCCTGCCAAATCCCAACTCACCCACGAAGTTGATGCCCTCGGCGGTGAAATTGGCAAAATGGCCGACCGCACCTATCTCCAAAAGCGCGTCCTCAACGCCTCGCGAGGGCCCGCAGTTTGGGCATTACGGGCGCAAACCGACAAGCGGGAATACGCCAAGGTGATGAAAGAAATCGTCGAGAATCAGGAAAACCTCAGCATTCGCGAAGGCATGGCCACGGACTTGGTACTGGGGAAAAACGACGAAATTCTCGGCGTACAGACTTATTTCGGCACTTGCTTTGCCGCCAAAGCCGTTGTCCTCACCACTGGGACATTCCTTGGCGGTACAATCTGGATTGGTAACAAATCCATGCCTGCCGGACGCGCTGGCGAATTTGCCGCCGTGGGGTTAACAGAGACATTAAATAATTTAGGCTTTGAAACCGACCGCCTCAAAACCGGAACACCAGCCCGCGTGGATAAGCGGTCGGTGGACTACAGCAAAATGGAACCGCAACCCCCCGATGAGGAAGTGCGGTGGTTTAGCTTCGACCCCGAAGCCTGGGTAGAACGGGAACAAATGAACTGTTATCTCACCCGCACCACCCCCCGAACCCACGAACTCATCCGCGAAAACCTCCACCTCTCCCCGGTGTATGGCGGTTGGGTCGAAGCCAGAGGTCCCCGCTATTGTCCCAGTATTGAGGACAAAATCGTGCGCTTTGCCGATAAAGAATCCCACCAAATCTTTATCGAACCGGAAGGTCGCGACATTCCCGAACTTTATATCCAGGGCTTCTCCACGGGTTTACCGGAAACCCTGCAACTGGAAATGCTGCGGAGTCTCCCCGGTTTGGAAAACTGTACGATGCTGCGGCCTGCCTATGCGGTCGAATACGATTATCTCCCCGCGACTCAATGTTTCCCTACCCTGATGACCAAGAAAATTGAGGGGCTATTCTCTGCGGGACAAGTTAACGGGACAACGGGTTACGAGGAAGCCGCAGCCCAAGGCATTGTCGCCGGAATTAATGCGGTACGTTTCGCGCGGGGTCAAGAAATGCTGATTTTCCCCCGCGAACAAAGCTACATCGGCACGTTAATTGACGATTTGTGTACCAAGGAGTTGCGAGAACCCTACCGAATGCTTACCTCTCGGTCGGAATATCGCTTGGTGTTGCGGTCGGATAACGCTGACGAACGCCTGACTCCCCTCGGTCGCGAAATCGGCTTGATTGATGACCGTCGTTGGGACTTATTTCAACGCAAATATGCCAACATCACCGCCGAAAAAGAACGCCTCCACGATACCCGCGTTAAGGAACGGGATGAAGTGGGAGTGCAAATTGTCGCGGATACCCAACAAAGAATCAAGGGGTCTATTACCCTGGCTGAATTGTTGCTGCGTCCCGGTTTCCATTACGAGGACTTAGAACGCTATAACCTCGGCAATCTCGACCTGGCAAAAGCCGAGAAAGAAGGGGCAGAAATCGCCATTAAATATTCTGGCTACATCCAACGCCAGCAAAACCAAATCGACCAGGTTTCCCGTCACGCCAATCGCAAGTTACCTGCCGATATCGACTACATGGCCATCGAAACTCTCTCGATGGAATCGCGGGAGAAGTTAACGAAGGTGCGTCCCCTCACCATTGGTCAAGCCTCTCGCATTGGCGGCGTAAATCCGGCGGATGTGAATGCTTTGTTGATTTATTTAGAGGTACAAAATCGTACCACTGAGGCAGTCACGGCAGGGAATTAGGTTACAACTGTGATATTGCAATAATTGTGCGTAAAGTCAGACAGAATCGGTGTAGGAGTGATAAGACAGACAAAAACCGTCTAATTTTTCACTCATGATGTAACTCGAAATGATCAACACCCTCAAAGTTGCCATTCTGCTGCTCACTCTGACGACATCTTCGGTTATGGCTACCGCAGTGAAAGCAGAATCCGATGAAACTGACAAGATTGAAGATAACAGCAGTATCGTTTTTCCTCGCTATCTTGAGAATGCCGTTATCCAACGTCTCGAAGGTCGCTGGCAAATGAATGATGATCTGAGTGCGCGGCTTGGTAGTAGTATGGTGGGTACTCAAGATAGCGAGGCTATTATTGAGTTGAAGGCAGACCCCACCGTTTTTTCGCAACTCCCTCCAGAATGGCAAGAGTTGTTCTTTCAACGGCTGTTGACGACAATTACCATGGCCGGAACAGTAACAGTTTTGGACGAAACATCCTTGGCTGAACTGGATGTTTTTCCGTTTATTTTACTGCCAGCCAACGGATATTTTAAGGTAGTGACTTTCAGTAACTCAGGTTATCCGTTGTCCGGCGACATGATGTTTGTTCCTGCGGAGGATTCTGCTAACGATTTGTTGTTAATGGGAAATGGTAGTACTGGCGGTGATACATCATTCACAGCTTTAGATCGCGTTATACCAAATCCGGTTTCGACACCCCCTTTATCCCGCTAACCCGCCCACGGATTGAAATCCGGGGCTAATGAGAGCAAAGTCTGCCTTCGCAGACTAGAAAATAGATGGGTTGTGGTAAGCGGATTTAGTATTAGGGGGGCTAGTCCCCCCAATACACCTATAGCAGTAGCACTTCAGGTTAGGACGTGGTGGGGTTTGCCCTCACCCCAACCCCTCTCCCACGGGAGAGGGGCTTGTTTTCTAAAAATTGAGGCGGTGTCTTAACTGCTTTGGCGGTTGCTATACATTTTTAGCTGCTGGTGAGTAATGTCCAGTAGCGGTCATAGACTGCGCCGACATCATCGCCGACGGGGGAAATTTCCTCGCAGCGTCCGATCGCGGGGTCGGGAGGAAATAAACTGGTATTTTGTTGTAGGGTTTCGGGGAGTTGTTTAAAGGCCAACTCGTTCGGAGTCGCAAAGCTCAAACGCTTGCAAATTTGAGCCGCGACATCGGGTTGTAGCATAAAGTTAATCCAGGCATAGGCGGCATCGGGATTGGGGGCGGTGCGGGGAATGACTAAAGCATCTGTGGAGACACAAGACCCACTCAAAGGCAGCAAATAGCGCAAGTCGTCGCTTTCGCGCATGACTTCATTGGCATCGGCAGAATAGCACATGGCCAGCCATAAATCGCCGCTTAGGATTTGATTGCGCCAGGCATCTGAGGTGAAGGAGGCGATCGCGGGTTTGAGTCGTTGCAGTTGTTCGTAGGCTTGACGAATCTCTTCTGAATCAATGGCGTTGTAGGAGTGACCTTGAAATTTTAAAATTGCGCCGAGGACTTCCCGCACATCATTGAGTAAGGTAAAGCGTTTGGTGATTTTATCCTGATTTTTCCACAAATAATCCCAATCTTGGGGGGCTTCTGCTAATTTCTGACGATTATAAATTAGTCCTGTGGTTCCCCAACTCACCGGGATACTGTAGCGATTACCGGGATCGTATTGGGGATTGCGGAAACGTTCAAATAAGCGCTCCTTACCCACCAGGCGCGATCGCTCCAAGGGGGACAACATCCCCAGGGCTTTCATTTTCTGTACCATGTAATCGGACGGATACAAAATGCTGTAACCGCCGCCGCCACTGGCTTGAATACGGGCTAACATGGCTTCATTGGAGTCAAACACATCCGCGATCGCCCGGTAGCCTGTTTCCGCCTTAAACCGAGCTAAAAGGTTGTCATCGGTATAACCCGCCCAGGTATAGATATACAAAGTATCGCGATCGCCTGTTGGGATCGGCTCATCGCTGACGCTGGCTAAAGTCCAACCACAACTTGATAAACCTAAACCGGAAAGGGTTGCTCCCGCAGTTTGTAGAAATTGACGACGACGCATAAAGGGTTATGAGGTATTCACTGCCTACCCTACTGTATCTTGTCCTCGTTGATAATAATTATCGGTATTCGCGGTTGCGATAGGAAACACTCAATTTTTCTGCTTCGGGTTCCTGGTTTTGACTTGAATTCATTTCAGGATGACGGGGAAGATGAATTGTAAAACAAGTCCCTTCGTTCACTTGAGAATTAACTTCTAAAGTGCCGTTATGGGCTTGGATGATTTGCCGACACAAATGTAAGCCTAAACCCGTTCCCGATCGCTTGTTACTCCCTTGACGAAAACGCTCAAAAATGCGTTGAATTTCTGCCGGAGAAATGCCGACTCCTGTATCTTCGACGACGAGGATTAATTCATTGTCTTTTTCCTGAAGACGGACTTCTACAGAACCAGAATCAGTAAATTTAAGACCATTGCTGATTAAATTGGTCAAAACGCGGCGCAGTTCGAGGCGATCGCCCCGCAAATTCGTTTGTTTATCCCAATGTAAGCGTAAATCGATCTCTTTATCATCGATCAAGGGAGTGAGTTCGGCGGCGATTTCTTCGAGGAGTTGGGTGAGGTCAAATTCAATAAAGTTAAGGTGTTTTTGACCGACATCGTAACAATAAACTTCGAGCAAGTTATTCAGGAGATCGAGGAGATTATCATTACTCGAATGGATCGTTTCGAGGGATTCATTTACCTTTTCTGCCACTTCCCCAAAAACTCCTTTTTGAATCAGCTTTAACATCCGATTCGCCGCAACGAGGGGAGTTCGCAGATCGTGAGTTAGACAGTGAACAAAGTTTTCCCGTTGATCGATGCTTTGCTTGAGTCGCAGGAGCGATCGCACCCTGGCTTGCAATTCATCAATTCGGACGGGTTTACGGATAAACTCGTCGGCTCCTTCGTCTAAGCCGCGTACCACGCTTGGCTGTTCGTGAGCCGTAATCAGCAAAATCGGAATAAAAGATAAATTGGGATTGCTACGAATACGCCTTGTCACCTCATAACCATCCATTCCCGGCATCATCACATCAAGTACAATCAAATCCGGGGGAGATTTGGCAATTTGGGATAAAGCTGCTCTGCCGTTGTCCACCAAAACAACCTCATGGCCTTCTTGTTCGAGGGCCAGTTGTACCAAAAAGAGGTTATCGGGGGTATCGTCTACAGCGAGGATATAGTTGGACATAAGCGAGCGTACCGCAATACAAATTTAAGTTACTTTTTGAAGCTTAGGAAATAGCTTTTTTGGGAATTTTACTCTCTAATAAACTTAGAGTGACTTTTGGGGAAACCACCGTCTTAGTAAATTTTAGCTTGGAGCAATACCCATAAGAGTCTACCTAAAGGCCAAGTTTCTCAGGAATTTTGCCAGGAAAAGCCGATCCCGTCACCTGAGAAATGCCAACGACTAACAACTAACAATTTATTCAGAAAAATGTTTTTTAGTGCTGTTAGTAAACTACTGAACATGACGGGGAAATTCAACCCGAAATGTTGATCCTTGATGAAGTTGACTTTCGACGCTGATTGTGCCTTTCATCATTTCAATAATCGACTTCGCGATCGCCAAACCCAATCCGGTTCCCGAATGTTGCCGGGTCAAACTTTGGTCAAGTTGGCGAAATGCGTCGAAGATTTCATCGATTTGCTGAGAACTAATGCCAATCCCGGTATCGGTAACAGTCAGGGCAATGCGATCGGGGTAAGTTTCTTGTAATTCCACACAAATACTACCGGATTCTGTAAACTTCACCGCATTCGAGATTAAGTTAATCAAAATCCGTCGCAAACAATTGTGGTCAACAATGGCTTGGGTATTGTGCAAGTTCAGGTTAACTTGTAGAGTTAACCCTTTTTTAATCGCCAAAGACCGCATTTCTTCTACTGTAAAAGTCACCAGCATGGCCAGATCGACGGGTTCGGGGTTCAACTCCAAATGACCCGCTTCGATTTTGGAAAAGTCGAGGACTTCATTCAACATGGTCAAGAGATTTTGACTATTGTTGAAAATGCGTTCGACCATATCCAGTTGATGATTTTGCAGATCGCCGTGTTGTTGTAATAACAGCATTTGCGAAAAGCCCATAATGGCATTCATGGGGGTTCGCAGTTCGTGGGACATGGTGGCCAAAAACTGGGATTTTAGTTGCGAGGCTTCTTGGAGTTGGAGGTTTTGCAACTGAATTTGCTGTCTTTGACGCGCGAGTTCATCGGCTTTGGCTTTGAGAATCGCCTCGGTTTGTTTGCGTTCGGTAATGTCGTTAATCGTGCCGTAAGTGCCGAGGATAGGGCGATCGCCCTCCGAGGAACGAGCAGGTTGTCGCTCGACTTGAACGTAAATTTCGAGCCAGCAAAAGTTTTGGTTTTTGGTGAGACAGCGATATTCGTATTCAAAGTCTTCGCGATCGCCTTGGATCAACTCTGTAAACAGTTCAAGGAGTTGCTCTTGGTCTTCTTCGGCATATACGCAATCAACAAAAGCGGTATGCAGACTTTCTTTAATGGGATATTCGGTGATTTTAGTCCAAGCGGGACTCAGAAATGTCCAATTTCCCTGGGTATCGGTTTGAAAGATTACTTCTTCAACGCTGTTAACGACTTTGCGATACAAGCGTTCGCTTTGAATGAGTTGATCGGTGCCTTGTTTGAGTTGTCTTTCGAGTTCGGCGTTGAGTTGCTGTATTTCGGTTTCGGCGGTTTTGCGGTCGGTAATGTCGCGGCCTTCGGGAATCAGCAACACCACGTTACCCAAGTTGTCGTAAATGGGTTTAATCGAAAAGTCTATGATGGCGATCGCCTTATTGCGGCCATATACCTCCACTTCGTAGCGAATAAACTCACCTTGAGCGGCAGAGGCGATCGCGTCTTTTAAATGTTGTTGTTTGGGGGTGAGGGGTTGGCCTGCGGTATAAGTCCCCCACCAAGGCGCTTGCCAAAAGGGGCGATCGACCACTTGTTCGGCCCTCAAGCCCCCAAAATCTAACGCCGTTTGATTGATTTCGAGCAGAGTGCCGTCCGGCTGCATCACGCCAATAAACTGAAAGGTTTGGTTAAATACAGCCCGAAAGCGTTGCTCGCTGGCTTTAAGGGCTTTTTCGGCGGCCACGCGATCGCTAATATCCCGCATCGCCACAATCGCCCCGACAATTTTATGAGTTACCGAACGAATCGGATCGCCATTAACCAAAACCGAGCGAGGTTTACCGTCTTTCGGGATAATTTGCATTTCACAGTTCCGCACCGACTCCCCTTGTAACGCTCTCCATAAGGGCGTTTCTTCGGTTTTGAGGGGAACTGTACCGTCAGCGCGATACAAACTGTAATATTCTGCCCATTCTTGGGAAGGAATTTCGGCTTGGGGCAGATTGTGAAATTCTTGGGCGGCTTGGTTAAACAAAGTAACCACACCCTCGCTGTTACAAGTCACAATCGCGTCGGACAAATTATCTAATAATGTATCGAGAAAAGATTGCTTTTGTTGGAGTTGGGCTTCGATGCGATCGAGGCGTTTCGCTTCGGTGTAGGTACTCATCCAACCCACAATCGCATTTTGGTCGTCGCGGATGGGTTCCCCGCGAAAGATGGTTCGCCGATAACAACCATCGTGGCGACGAAGTTCTAGCTCGCTGGTGTAGCTGTTTTGCCACTTCACCGCCGCTTGCCATTCTTGCAAAAAGCGATCGCGGTGATGGGGATGAATGGCTTCTAAAAAACCCCAACAGCGCGATCGCGACTCGGACAATCCTGTATAATCACGCCATCTGGCGTTAAACTTTTGCATCCGACCGTGGGCATCAGCCACCCCGGTCATGTGGGGTAAATAATCCAGTAAGTCCGTTTGATTGGATTGAGACAACATGGAATTAATTTCATCAGACACTGGAGAGTGAAAGGAATTTGAAGATTTGCGGGGAGATGAATGAGAGCGCTCGAATGAATAGAGATTATCAGAGCGTTTAGCAGCGTCCTTAGAGATTGTTGCTACCCAACTGGCGTTGGTTCGGTGGCAGCCCATTGCATTAACAGTTTATTATTACTTTTGTTTTTGACAGTCTTTGTGAGTCTCAAACGCGAAATTTGCCCCTGTTTCGCTCTCGATGAGGAGGCGAAACCCACGAATTTAATTTGATGATTCCGGGGATACGGTATGGCGAATCGCTTTGAAGGCAAGATGCAACTCCTTTTTAGTACAATTGTTTTAGAAACGCGGTTTTCTCCCGTTATGATCTTGGCAGATCGACCGACGCTCAACCCACAATTGCGATTGTGATAAATCAATGGTTTTCCTCATTTTCATCTAAGAGATGACTTTAAGGAAGACGACTCGATTTACAGTAAAACTCAAAAACTGTCAATTTGCATCTATCCTAGGAGAGTTGTAAAGGGAACAGAGCGTAGTACTATCGAAAGGTAAATCGAGAAAAGTGGAATCTGCTCTTAAGGCAAAACCGCTCCACTACTAAAATACCGACATCATCGAAATGTTAACGGATTACTAGAGTTTTTTAAACCTAAATGACGGTTGCCGCTCAACCCACTTTTCCCGACTATTGTCTTGCTTCTTGCCGAAATATGAGTAAAATCCGCGTCGTTTTAATTGAAGATCATCATCTCAGCCGAGTTGGTTTGGTGGCTGCCATGCAACAAGCTGAAAATATTGAAGTTGTGGGGGATGCTGCAACTGCCCAAGAAGGTTTGAGTGCGATTACGAGAACCAAGCCCGATGTCGCCGTTGTAGACATTGGTTTACCGGATATGGACGGCATCGAAGTCACCCAACGCATTAAAGAAGCGCAAAAAAATTCTGGGTTTACCCAAACCAAAATTCTCATTCTGACCATGCACAAAAACGATGATGCGGTGTTAGCTGCATTTGCGGCGGGGGCTGATTCTTATAGTCTTAAAGATGTCAGCTTGGATAACTTGGTACAAGCGATTGAACTTACCCACGAAGGCAATGCTTGGGTTGACCCCACCATTGCTCGTATTGTCCTCAAACAAGCCCGTGCGGGGAAAGAACTCGAAGCCGATGAAGAAGAAGCTAACACCCGCACCATCGAAGCGGCAGAACCCGAATATCAACAAATGTTGGATGCTTACCCCTTGACAGAGCGCGAGTTAGATGTTTTAGAGTTGATTGTCGCAGGCTGTAGCAATGCCGCCATTTCTGAAAAGTTGAATATTACGGTAGGAACGGTAAAAACCCACGTTCGTAATATTCTCAGCAAGCTTTGTGCTGATGACCGCACCCAAGCGGCGGTACGAGCATTACGATCGGGATTAGTCGAATAAGACTAGAATATAAAGTTTTTGTAAAGCAATCTTCCTGAAGGGGGAGGGCTTTTTTTTGGGATCGAATCAAGGATTCAGACTCTAGCCAGATTACTTTTTTTTATCTTTAAGCTGTAATGAATAAAGAGAGAAGCAATCTAGCCTGTCAGAATATAAAGTTTACTTAAAATAAAGTTGAATTTATCAAATTCCATTACATGATCGAGAAGAAGCTAGGCAGAGCCTGAGTATCGCCTATTTCTTGAGTAAAGGAAAATAATAAACAGAAACTCATAACTGACTTTTGCTTGTTATCTTTTTTCCCAAATTGGCAAGCAAAATGATTATAGTACCTTGTTTTCAAAAACCCATTTTAATAAATGCTAATTCTCAAACAAACATACCCGATGAAGGAGGTCGAACCATTGTGCAGAAATGTAAAGAACTAATTAAAAAACCGATTATTTTGAATGATAATCTGGAAATTATCCCAGAAACTAGCGTTAAAAACTTAATTTTTAATTATAAAACGAATCAACTGCTCGGATTTTTAGTTGATTGTCCGAGTCATGCCGACCACCAAGAGAAGATTCTGCTCTTTGAACAGGTAAAGGCGATCGCACCCCAAGGAATTGTGGCACCGTCTCCCCAGAGCAGCTTATCTCCGTCTCAAACCCAACATATCCAAGAAGCGGTAAAACAGAAAATCGTTCTCGAAGGTCGTCCAGTGGTCACCCCGACTGGAGAATATCTCGGTAACTTGCAGGATTTATATTTCGATCCCCAGACGGGCAAAATCGAAGGATATGAAGTCACCCCTCCGAGCGATCGCCCTAAACAGTTTATCCAAGCAGTCTCGATTGATCGAGGTTTAGAAAACTCCGTAGCCTTGATGCAACCTCCCCAAGTTCCCAAAGTCTTACAACCTAGCTTGAGTGAAACCATTTCCGGGGCCTTAGCCGCAGCCAAACCCTTGTCTTTAACCCGATCGTCTCCCCAACTAACGAAACCGACCCTTACATCTCATTCTAAAGTTAAACCCTTTTCGGGGCGATATCTCGAACGAGCTAAAGGTCGTCGGGTGCGTCATCCGGTTTACGATGCTCAAGGCAAAGAGATCGCGACTCCCGGTCAAATCGTCACCCAACGTTTGCTTGACAAAGCCCAGAAAAAAGGCAGGGGTACGCAGTTGTGCGCTGCCGTTGGTCTAGAAACCACCGAACCCGTTAATCGTCAATCCTCTAAATCTTCGGTGGGCGATCGCAACTCGTCCAAGCGACAAACCGATCGTCAAGTCAAACAAGCATTAGGTCATCCCGTCACCCGTACCATTATCGATCGCCAAAATCGGGTTATTCTCAACGTCGGGGATTTAATCACCTACCAAGCCGTTGCTCGGGCCCGCAAAGCTAAGGTTCTGCCGTTATTGCTTGATTCTGTATATCGCTCTCCTTATTCAGCCAAACGAAATCGCTCTCGTCGGAAACGCAACCGCTAACCTGCCAAAAAGGGCGAAGCGTTTAGTCGTCATAGTTAACCCCCCTCGATCTTAAAAACGTCGAGGGGGGTTGCTTTGAGATAGCAGCGAGAATTACGAGATTGTTTGATACTCTCGTACCGACTCAGATTTTAAGCTCTTGAGCATCTTGAGATAAAGTGAATCTAACTGATTGCTAACACCGCGCCAACTGAATAAATTTTCGACGCGATCGCGACCCTTTTCGCCGAGTTGTTCGCACCATTCAGGATCGGACAGTAAGCGGGCGATCGCCTCAGCAAAGGCTTCATCGTCTTGAGCAGGAGCCAATAAACCTGTTTCTTCGGGAATCACAGTAAACTTTAAGCCACCAACGGCACTCGCAATCACAGGAGTCCGGCTGGCCATAGCTTCGATCGCCACCAAGCCAAAGGGTTCGTAATGACTGGGAACCACGCAAACATCGGCAGCACTAAAATATAGCGCTAACACATCTCGGTCTAAGCGTCCGAGGAAAGAGGTGCGATCGCTCAGTTGCTGTTGTTCGACAATACTTTTAATACGCTGACATTCTTGGCTGTCTTTGTGACCTTCACGGCTTCCCCCAGCGATGTATAAATGCAGATGAGGTTGTTCGCGCACTTCAGAACGTCCGGCGGCCTTAACCAAAGTTTCAATGCCTTTACGGGGGTCAAAACGACCGACATACAACACCATTTTTTCTTGGGGGGGAATGCCGAGTTTTTGACGGGCTGTAGCGCGATCGACCCGGCCAAAACGCTCGATTTCTGTACCACAAGGAATAATAGTAATATTACCTTTCTGGGAAACGTGCGCTCTCAAATGTTCTTCTTCTTGAGGACTGGTAGACACGACACAATCAGCCGTTTCTAAACAAGCCTGTTCGATTTGTAAGCGGGTTTTGGCAATAGGGGGAATAGTGGCGGTATTGCGATACTTAATTGCCCCTAAAGAATGATAGGTATGAATCATTTTGCTGGCTTGCTGTTGGCGGAGTTCCATCCCGACATAACCCGATAGCCAGTAGTTAGTATGAAGGATAGGATAAGTAATGTTATGGTCTTCTTGAAACTGCAAGAAAGCCTCAATAAATTCGGGTAACTTCTGCAACAGTTCGTTGCGCTCGATAAATTTGGGTTCGCCAGCATCAAGACGAATGGTACGACATCGAGCATTATGTTGAACAATATGCTCTTGATCGGGATCGATACGTCGAGCAAACATATCAACGTGCCACCCCTTTTCTGCTAAGGCTTCACCCACTCGCCTAACATAGACATTTTGACCCCCTGCTTCTTCTTGACCGATAGCAATAGCTGGGTCGCCATGAACTGAAATTAAGGCAATACGTTCGCGATTTTGAGAAAACATACTAAATTATTAAAGACTAACGTTTATAAAGAAAATTTGTTGTTTAATTCTACTGTAAAGATTGACTTGTACTTTTACATCGATCTAAAGAAATAAATGATTAAATAATCACATATAATCTAGTAAAATTAAAGGCTATTATCTTAGAATGCCGAGCTTATTGATATAATTAAACGACTAGGTATATTTCCCAGTTTTTCAAGAATCCGCAGACGTTTAAAAGCAATCTGAATCAGAGCGAGAACGAGGCCGTGTTTAATCTGTTTTTGGGCAAATTTGAGTGGATTTTTCAGCAACAGAAAAGCGGGTGTTGTACCATCGGAATTACACCGAGTCTACTCCCCCACCCACGCGATCGCTTCTATAGTAATACCCAATAAAAACCAACAGCCCTGCGGGTGGGAGGGGGGTTTGGGGTGAGGGCAAGGGCCAGTACAACACCTGTATGAGAAGATTACTGTACGGAAATTAATTGTAATGACTATACCTATGTAAGCTCATCCCCATCTATCAATTATTCGTCTTGTGTGCTGACCAATGAGGACAAATGACAAAGCAACGGGTGACTAGCCCTCCCCCCATTCAATTGAGTAGGCTTTCCCGTCGCTTTTGGTAAGCTATACTGTCTCGAAAAACCGTAAATCATCGCCCTACATAAATCTATTTCTTCAAAAACCTGTGGATTACTTTAAGATTGACTTTCATTTATTAATTGAAAATATCGCCTTTATTGTGGCATCTACCGCCTTTCTAGGGATTGTCGGGTGGTCGTGGCGCGAAGTTAAACCCTATTCTCTCCCCGAACCGCTTCCGGCTTGGTTTAAGCTGTGGTTTGCAACCGTACAAGTGATTGGCGGTGTCTTGCCGTTTGTGGCGTTGGGATTGTGGGGGATTTGGTGGGGATATACCAGCGTGGTCATCATTTTAATCCCCTATTTGGTGTTACTGGGTTTACAAATTTTGGCAGAAATCATTACCTTGCGACAACTGCGTTCTGTGGTGTGGGTGATGGTTCCTTATCTCTACGTTCCTTATCGTGTTGTGCAGTTATACGAGGGGTTAAATCACCTTGCCCCCCTGCCGGAGTTGTATTGGGTGCGAGTGCTACTGTGGGCGAATGTGGTGGTGTGGATTGGCAATTATTTACTGGATTTGGCTCAGTTACCGCGATTGTGGCGTTGGTCGGGCGATCGCGACTCCCTTCATAATTCTTAAAAAATGTCTCATCCTCGATGCTGACTTCTTTCCCGTTCCTCAAAAAGGGGCAAAATTCAAGTCCGATGTTTCTCTATTGGCTTTTCGCGGTGTAATAAAGGCGCGATCGCGAAAACGATCGATAATGTTGGATTTTGAGGAAAAAGTTGATGATTTTCAACGCAATGCGCTTTTTAATGATTTGTGTTGTCTGTACGGTACTATTTCTGAGTAGTGCTATTCCGGCTCAAGCGGCCCAGAGTCCCGTTGATCGAGGTGCAGAACAACTCAACGAAGTCCAAAAAGAAACAGATAAGGCGGTGCGTTCTATGCCAGACAGCATCGAGGAAGTTCAAGCCAAAACCCGCGAAGGTCTTAATTCAGTTCAAGGCAGTGCAGACCGAGAAAAAATGAAGGGGCCCGAGTCGGTCACTTCAACAGATACTATGGCCGATAAATTCAAAAAAGGCGTTGACAAGGTGTTAAATCAAGATTAACCCCAACCTGAGAACCCCCCAAATCCCTCTACTGCTCCGAGAAGGGTTTGGGGGGTGCATTGGCACTTCTGTCAAGGTGTGATTTTCTGACCAGAGAATCAGCCTCAAAGCCGCTTTTTTGGGGTCATTTACGCTCACATTAGCACACCTGTTGCACAGTTCTTTTCTTCCCCCTCCTCCCCCTCTTCCCACTCCTCCCCCTCTCAAACCCGTAAAACTCAAGCGAAATCTAGCACCTTGACTCCGGGTGGGGGTACATTTTGGCTTCGCGGCTTCTCAGGTAGAAATAGGCGCACAGTGAGGCGCAATCATCGACTCATCCACGGCGGTTTGAATGGCGATGAGATTCAGATCGAAGCGATGAGCCAGATCGTTGAGTAAAGCGCTTTCAGCTAAAGAAATTTCGCCGTTAGCGCGAGCAATACGATAGGCTTGGGCGATTAAGGGGGTGGCAAAATCGTGGTTGAGGCGACCGAGCAAAGCATCAAGGGATTCTGGGGTGTCTAAGTGTTGGGAAATGGCCGCAACCGAAGAGGGCGAGAGATTGGTACAACTGCGAAGTTTGGGTAAGATTTGCGACCAATCGCCATCGGGATAGCTAATGCGAATCACATGAACCAGAATTTTATCCATGATGGCTCGTTGTTCGAGGGTGCTGGCGACATCAACAGCACTGGCTTTACGGACGGCTTCGAGATTGATTTTGCCGTCGGGGTCGTGGCGTTTGGCTTCGTAGTAACGAGCAGCGACAAAACCGAGGCTGTAGAATAAGGCCATGTTGCTCGATGCACCGAGAATTGCCCCAACACCAGGGATAATTTCAGCAAAGCTGAGACCCGTTTTAATTACACCGTTGCTCCCCAAAGCCAGGCCAAAAATTGCTAGGGCTTCACCGCGTCGAGAGGGTTCATCCAATTCGAGGTCATAAGCGGCGGCGATTTCATAGACCATCTCAACTTGCATTTTAGTAATTGTCGCGATTTCGACCCCCAGCAGCGCGATCGCCATCGGGGGAATCAAATTAGTCATCAAGCCCACGCCACCCGCGCTCAGGGCTTTTTGAACAATCAGACGGTGGGCGAGGTTGTTGGGGGATTCATAGGGATATTCTCGCCGCACTTGGTTGACGGTTTTTTCGACTTCTTCGAGGTTAACGCGACCAAGGGCGACTCCGAGCCAATCGGCTTTCAGGGTTTTGGTGAAAAAGCGGGTTAGGGGGAAGTCCGCGATCGCGTCGAGGGTTTTTCCGGTATTGGTGGTGGTAGTGTCGAGGAATTTTTGACCTGTGGCGACTGCGCCTTTCATTACATCTGAAACGCGATCGAAGGCTTGGTTAATGTTGATATCGTTAAAAGAACTCATTTCTAAATAAATTATCCTAATGGCAGTTAACAGTTCATCGTTAACAGTTATCCGTTATTGTAGCCAACTCGCTTCACTTCAGGCACAAACGCACTCCCATCCCTGATGATCCCGAAAAAATTGAGTCTAACGCCCCCTACTTTAAGGGCGCAGACTGTCAACTGATTCGAGATGATCGTTAGGGGGGATTTTGCATCTTTACCCAAAACTTTGGGGTTAAAACAAACTCAGTAGAAGCGAAAGATGCACTCGCTTCTACATCGTCTAAATGATTTTCGGGAATTTCTTTAAGTTTTTTGAGTTCCCGAATTTATCCACCGCCGAAACAGGGGCGCAGACAAATCCGGGTCGTGTCGTATTTACAAACCAGATGTAAACGCCATAATCTCGTCCCTTGGTTCAACCAAGGAACGTAAAAATGAGGCTCCGCCTTGATTTTACAATATTAGATGTTCTTGAGAACAACTTAAATGTGAGTTTACCTGCGATCTGAAACTACTACAGTAGTCATCAGTTTTGTTGTTAAGCGCTGTGAAATAGTTCCTATCTCGATCGGATTCCTCAGCAAAAGTGTACAAATCTACCCACTATTGATTATTGATCGATATCAGGAACGATATCCGGACGCTCTTTGTTTTGCCAACCCACCGGGCGTTTGGAGTTATACCAAGCAATAGAGCCGATGGTGGCGGCGGCAATAAAGCCAACCACATACACTAATGTAGAAGCGTAAGGAAAGTGACTTTCCGCAGCAGCAGTTTGTAATAAATAAAGTTCCATAAAAATCCTCGTTTAATAAATATCTTCACTTTTATACTAAAAAAACTTGTCTTCTCTTACATCTTTCTTTTTAGGGATTTAGTAATCTGAATGCTTTATTTTAGAGATATTTTCTTTCCCTTGGCTTAGTCCCGAATGAGGATGAAATTTTGGTAAGGTCTTCTTTAATATTGAGGTAGTATTTTCAATAGATAAATAAAGTCTTGGGGCTAGAAAAGCAGCACCCAAAGCGAGATTGGCAGGGGAAAAGAAATTGAGTAAAAAAGTGAAAGCCGTGGGTGTATTTGAACAACGTCAAGATGTAGCAGACGTAATTCAAGAATTACAAAATTATAACTATCCCCTCGATCGCGTGATGGTTTTAGCCAAAGAAGGGGATGAGAAAAAGCCGATCGCCGGG
This sequence comes from filamentous cyanobacterium ESFC-1, assembly GCA_000380225.1. Lineage (GTDB taxonomy): Bacteria > Cyanobacteriota > Cyanobacteriia > Cyanobacteriales > Spirulinaceae > Jaaginema. The sequence continues at coordinate 3,165,196 of KB904821.1, read as the reverse complement.
GTGGATGTGTGCGATCGCGACGATATCCCCGATGATGCGAATCGCTCCGGTCAGCATAACCTCAAAGATGCGGCCACCAGCGCGATCGCCGGGGGTGCTTTTGGCGGTGTCGCCGGGCTAATCGCAGGACTCACAACCCTCGCCATTCCAGGCATTGGTCAGGTAGCTCTCTTAGGGACAGAAGCCACCGCATTAGCCAGCAGTCTCTCTAGCGGGGCTTTGGGGATAGCTGCCGGGGGTTTTGTCGGGGCGTTAGCGAGTTTGGGCATTCCCCAAAAACAAGCCGAAGTTTACAACGAAGATATCAAACAAGGTAAGTATCTTTTACTGATTCACGGCAGCAAGTATGACACAATGCGGGCTGAGTCGGTGTTACAACGCCTGGATCGCTCTGGTAATAATTGGTCGCTGTACGAAGATGCTGTCAATCATTAAATTTGGTTGTTGGTTGTTGGGCGGGGTTTCCCCGCCCCTACACACCCACTTCCCCTTAATTGCTGTATACTGTATGCCGCGAATTTCCGTCGTTCGGTAGATTGTACTTACAATGTAATTTGATAATATATACACAGTAATAACAAACCTTAAGATGCGATTGAAACCAAGCCCAAGGGCGATCGCACACTCAACTTTTGGCTGTAAATCAACCTAATTATGGAAATCAATATGAATCTTTTAAACAAACTCTTAACCCCCCTTGCTATCGTCGCAACCCCCTTGCTGCTCTCAACTCCAGCCCAAGCAGAAAACCCCGCCCACGTCCAACAACTGCTCGAAACCAACGCTTGTTATAATTGCGATTTATCGGGAGCCGATTTGACAGGCGCACATCTCATTGGTGCAGATTTACGCAACGCCGATTTAAGCAATGCAACCTTAGTGGGGACTAACTTAGAAGGAGCAGACCTCACCGGAGCCGATCTACGCAACGCCGACTTAGAAAGCGCCTTTCTCACCAATGCAGTATTTCGCTACGCTAATCTCAACGATGCCGACTTAACCAGCGTGACGATGTATAACGCGATCGTAGCGGGTGCATCAATGCGAGACTTGACCATCACAAACGCCGAAATTGGCAACACCGCCATTGGTGTCGGCGGACAAGCCCCTGACAACGAAGCAACTCCCCGTTATCCTTGGTAAGAAAGTTATTATTTCTTAATCATGGGAACAAATCGGTTTCTGAAGGCGATTACCAGTAGTTTGCTGGTAATTGTCAAGAGTGGGGTTAAGCACATTCGCGCCCTCCTGAGTGGACTCATTCTTGTACTGTTGACCCCTTATGCCGCTCAAGCAACCCAAAATGCGGCTGAAACCGTGGAAGAGGGAGGCAGCACGACGGGTAACCTATTCATAGATACAATCATCCAGAGTTTGCAGGAAATTGTCGGTGATGGGGTGAGGCTCATTCCTGCTCTGATCGCCGCACTCATTATTTTACTGTTGACCCGCTATGCAGCTCAAGCGGCTCAGGGTGTTGCGGAAAGAGTAGGAACTAGGGCGATCAAAAGTCGCTCGTTGCAGCTTTTACTGGCAAAATCCGCTTTTGTTGGCGCTTGGGTACTGGGTATCTTACTCGCTGCCGTAGTTTCCTTCCCTGACTTGGGATTAGGAGATATTATCGCCACATTGGGTTTAGGCTCAGTGGCGATTGGTTTTGCGTTTCAGGATATCTTTAAAAACTTTCTGGCCGGAATTTTGCTACTGATTCAAGAACCATTCCGCATCGACGATCAAATTATCGTTGAAGACTACGAAGGAACAGTAACGCATATTGATATCCGTACCACTCAAATTCGGACATATCAAGGAGAGATCGTTTTAATTCCCAATTCCACCATTTTTACCAGTGCTGTGCAAGTTCGCACCGCTTTTAATTATCGGCGTACCGACTTGGGAGTGGGGGTAGACTACAATACATCCTTAGCCGAAGCGAGTAATATACTCAAGAGCGCGATCGCGCAGGTAGAAGGCGTTGTCTCAGAACCGGAAATTGAGACAGATTTAGTCAGCTTTAACGACAGTTCCATCGATTTTGTCATCCGCTACTGGACAAACTCTCAACAAAAAGATGTCCGTCGCGTCAAAACTCGCGTAGTTCTGGCAATCAAAAAGGCGTTTGATGAAGCCGATATCAATATTCCCTATCCGATTCGCACCCTCTATTTTTACAACCAAGAGAAGTTTAACGATTATCTCGAACCTAATTCCGTTGATATGACGGTGGACAATTAACAGCTTCTAAGGGGCTCCTCGGCAATCGGCAGTCGGCGGGGAGGTGGGATTTTACCCCAAAAAGTAGTCAGAAACTTCTTGCTGTAGGGCAGACTCTAGAAAAGGCTCAACACTAGACTATATTGGGGTTCGGTTCCTCAACAAGCGTGCATCAACGTTTCAAAGAGACTCATCAAGGATTAACATCAATTTGGACGGGGAAACCCCGCCCCTACACAAGAAGTAATTGGTGATTTCTCCCCACTCCTCCCTCTCTCCCCACTCCTCCCCCTCTCCCCACTCCTCCCCCTCTCCCCCCTCTCTCACCACTGCCTCTGCACCCATTGGCGCATTTCTTGGGCTTGGGAGTGGGGAGTTGTACCGGGGGGAATTTTGTCTAGTTCGTGGAGAATGCTTTGGAGTTGGGCTTGGGCTTGGGGTGGACGGGGGGAGGTGGCGATAAAGTCTTCGACTTGGTTTTGGGCGGTTTCGAGGGTGGCGATCGCGTTTTGTTCGGCTTCTTTACGAATGCGGATTTGCCCTTGATAAGCATTATATTGGGCGAGGAGGCGCTGGGCTTGGTTATAACGGTCGAGATTGAGGCTAGAAACGCGCCCTAGGCTACGAATGGCTTGTTCCCAGAGGTTTTCGACGTGCTGCCATTGGGAGACGGTGTGGGGGGGATTCTGGGACGCGAGGGCGGCTTGCCAGGCGAATTGACGGGCGCTTTCAATCAGGGCAATGGCGCGTTTTCCTTGGTTTTCGGGGCTGAGGTTTGGGCCGACGGTTTGCTGAAATTCTTGTTCGTAGCTGACGAGTTTATCTTGGGCGATTTCGCCCGCTAGGGTTTGTGGGGGGACTTGGGCGATTTGGTCGAGGGCCACTTGCCAGGACGCGATCGCGGCGGTGCGGTCGGTTTCGGTATAAGCTTGGAGATAATCCCATTTCCCGGTTTTGAGGTTTTGTTCGGCGTTGGTAAAGGCAAGTCGGGCTTTTCTTTCTTGCGCGAGGGCGGTTTCGATGTTTTGCAGTTGGCTGCGGGTTTGTTGGTATTTGAGGGGATTGTAGTCGCAGCGATAAAAGCCGAAATCGCACCCCTGAAAGGATTGTAGAAAGTCGAGGGGAAGTTGGTCGAGGCGATCGCGGGCGGTGACGAAGTTTTGGCGGAGTTGTTCGAGGTCGTCGGGGGTGGCGATTTCTCCCAGTTGGTTTTGGGCGGTATCTGTGGCGGCGATCGCGGCTCTGAAGTCACGATCGATGGCAAAATAGGTAGGAGTCAGTAAAACGGGGGCGGTTTGGGCGACAGAACGGCGAATGGGGGCAAAAGGCAAGTTCGCGATCGCGAGGACGCTCACGGGTAAACTAATACTAATCCCGGCAATTTGCAACCAACGTCCCCAAGGCCGCGGCGGTTTTGGCGGTGGGGGAGAGGGATGCAGGGGACGGGTGGGGATAAATTCTACATTGTCTTCACCCTTATTTTGCCACGGGGGTAACCATTCGGGGGTCATATTTTTCAAAAACGAGCGACGGGCTGTTTTTGGGGTTTGACGCTGGAATTTTAACCAAAGTGAAAGGCGAAAACGAGTCATTACTAAATATTGGGCGGTCTATTTTATATTTTAGAGATTTTTAGATTCGTCTCGCGATCGCGGAGGCATCCCCGTAACGGCACGCGATCGCTACAATTAAACCAGAATTGAAAACCGTCATTATACATTAGCAATTTATTATGCCTTTGATTCGTATCGCGCCTTCTTGGGCTATTCCCGAATCCCAAGTTACCTCAGAACGATTTTACACAAATCGCCGTCGCTTTCTGAAAGGTTTAGTGGGGGCAGGAATTGGGGCAAGTTTACTCCCTTTAACGGGTTGCGGTCAATCGGAAACGGAAAAAACTGCTTTAAAAGCCTCTTACGATTTACCAGCCCTTAAAAACTTATCTCAAAATCCGGCTTTTTCGCAAGTAAATCGTCCAGTTACCGACCAAATTTTAGCCAGTCAATATAATAATTTTTATGAGTTTGGCGGGAATAAATCCATTTGGTCCAATGCTCAAGATTTACCCACCAATCCTTGGCAAGTTGAAGTGACCGGTTTGGTTAAAAATCCGAAAACTTATGACCTTGACGACCTTAAAAAAGCCTTTCCTTTAGAAGAACGCATTTATCGATTTCGTTGTGTAGAAGCTTGGTCGATGGTGTTACCTTGGTCTGGGTTTCCGATGCGTTTGTTAGTCGAAGCCGTCGAACCCACTTCGGAGGCCAAGTTTGTCAAGTTTACCTCTTATTATGACTCGGAAGTGATGCCGGGGCCGGGCTTTCATTTGGGTTCTTTACCTTGGCCTTATACTGAAGGTTTACGCCTGGAAGAAATGGCGAACGATTTGGCCTTTTTTGCGGTGGGAATTTATGGTAAAGAATTACCGAAACAACACGGCGCACCGATTCGGGCGGTTTTACCGTGGAAGTATGGTTTTAAAGGGGCAAAATCAATTGTAAAAGTGGAATTTGTGGCCGAAGAACCGACGACTTACTGGCATAGTCTTGCCCCGAATGAATACGGTTTTGTTGCTAATGTTAATCCGAACAAACCCCATCCCCGTTGGTCTCAAGCGACGGAACGATTTATTAGTGAAGGGCCGGATTTGACTTGGGAAGAACGGGAAACATTCCCTTATAACGGCTATGGGGAATATGTGGCGAGTTTGTATGGTTAAATAATCTTTGGCAATTGCCTTTTTGGTGAGGAAAAGAGGGCGCAAGCTACAGAGGGCGTAGGCAATACGCCCCAGCCCTTTCAAGGTGGTAGGCTTTGCGCTCGATTCTACCCGTTTGAGAGGGGGGAGAGGGGGAAGAGGGGGAGGAGTGGGAAGAAAAAAACTGTGCTTTCATCTTCAAGTTGGTGATTAAGTGGTAATGATGTGAGCGCCAATGACCACAAAATAGGGCGAATGAGAGTTATTCTCGCCTGCTGAAAATTACACCTTGACAGGGGTGGCAATACGCCCCTACCGCCCCCATTTATCTCCAATCTGTTTATCCGGTTTTTCCTGACTGACCCAATCGGGTTAGAATTTGACTCTAGAAATCGAGGTTTTAGAGTGGATTTAATATTAATTAAATAGAGGCGATCGCGTCTAAAATTTGGGAGTGGAACTTGCCATGACTGGCACAAATGCCGTGATTTTTAGTTAATTTAAAACTCTGGGAAAAATCGAGGGGTTTACCGAGCAAATCGGTTACAGTTCCGCCAGCTTCGGTCACAATAATCGATCCGGCTGCGTGATCCCAAATATTTTCTTTGCGATCGCCCTGAGTTGCCAAAGGAATGCGAAGATAAAAATCAGCATCGCCCCGCGCCACGACTCCGTATTTGGCTTGGGAGTCCATGCGGAGGGGGGATTGGGTCATCCCCAAAGCGGCGGCCAGTGCGATTTGACGATCGCGATCGCTGTGAGCCGATTCGATGCTTTCAATGGCTTGTAACTGGCGGGTTGTGTCGGTTTGACGGACTTTTAGGAATTGTGGATTGCAGCCGTTGAGTTGACCCATGGTTGCGCCTTTGCCTTGTTGTGCGACAAACAACACCCCGGTTTCTCCGTCAGGATGGGGTAACGCAGGACAAGCGAGGATACCGAGTTTGACTTGTCCTTCTTCGATCAAGGCTAAGGCGATCGCGTATTGATCGCCACGCAAAAAGCCTTTTGTGCCGTCAATGGGGTCTAGAGTCCAGTAGCGGGGGGCAATGGTGCCATTTCCCTGATTAATCCAGTTAATGACTTTGCGGGTGTTGGCTTGGGGGAGTTGCTCGCGGATATAGACTAAGATTTGCTCTAAAACCCCAGATTGTGCTTTTTGTTGCAGTAAACTTGCGTCTTCTTCAGCAATAATGGGGTCGAAGGGGAAAGCTGTGGCTAAAGCCTCGCAAATCAAAGCTTGAGAGCCAAAATCCGCTACAGTGACCGGACTGGCATCGGCTTTTTGGACGGATTGAGATGAGCGATCGCGACGCACCGCTTCACAAAGTTGGGCCGCGGCTTGAACCGAGGCGATCGCCACTTGGATTTCTCGGTCATACCGAGGTAAAGGTAAAATCATGGTCTTGAAAACGTCTCAGAAAATTTCGAGGTAGTTGCTAACCTGAAAAACCGGGCAAAGATTTTAAATCAAGGAAACCCGAACAGTTCCCAAATTGCTCTAGTATCTATCGTTACAGATTCGGGGAATTTTGTCTGGGATTGGGGTCAAGGGTGGCATCTTCTCGGCCCATAACCCCCGAAAAAGTATTCCCTTTGGGGGACGATTTTGATCCAAAGGGGGGTCAGACCTACTCATGCAGAGAGCAAAAATAAAGTTAAAATAAAATGTCTCGTTATCAAGGTGCATCGTTATGTCGATAACGACTTACGCGACTGGTATTAGTCGTTTGCGTTCGCAACTAGCACTATACAGCAAGCAAAAATTTACAGGCCGACTCGATATCGCGGTGATGGGTCGGACTTGGAGTTTGTATATTAGCCTGGGTTTCCTCGTCTGGGGGACGGGGGGCTTACACCCAAAACGGCGTTGGCGTAGGCAATTGGTACATTGTGGTCATAAAGCCTATGCCAGTCCGATCACGTTTCGGGAAACCGACGAATATGAATGTTGGGATTATCATGCTCTTACCTTACTTTCAGAGCGACAGGCGATCGCCTCCCAACAAATTATGAGCGTCGTGCAGGGAACTATTGGGGAAGTCTTGTTTGATATGATCCAGGCGATCGCGACTTTACCCGATCCCAATGCTTTTGAAATTAAGCCCCGCTTGGGGTTACGTCCGTCGAGTACCAGTACAGGGATTTTGCGGCGAAAATGGACACTAGAGATTGAAAATACTTTAAAAGAAGTTGAAATCGAATGGCAACGTTGGGTTAAAGCCGGATTAGTTTATTATTCTCCTGATGGTGCGCCCTATGTTCAGGATGCTCAACAACTGCGTTTAGCCACTTCAGCCTTACTGTATCAAAAATTATCGGGTTTGGTTACAGGTCGTAGTCCACTGCGAGATTTAGCGGCGATCGCGGCCAAAGATGTTACATTTCTAGGGCGATCGCTGAGTTGGTATTTTCGACACAACTTAATCGGGTTGCGTCCCATTTCCGATTTATCCACTTGTTATGTTGTCACGCGGGGCGATCGCGCTCAAAGCCCCTTATCCCGTCGTCTCAAGGATAATTCCAACGCTCCCATCGTCCAAATTGATAGCTGCGCTCGCTCTTGCGAATTGATGGCGAATCTCCTCAAGCCCCAGGGCTACGATCTTATCGCCCTTCAAGAAGGGATACAAGCCTTGCCGTTGTTGATGAAATATCAGCCGAGTTTAATTTTCCTTGATTCGACCTTACCCATCGTCAACGGTTACGAGTTGTGCAGCCAAATCCGCCGCATCCCAGACTTTCAAAATATCCCCATCGTCATTTTGTCCGATAGCAATGGCTTTATCGACCGAATGCGGTCTAATTTGGTGGGTGCAACGGATTTTCTGACCAAACCCATTGAAACCCAAGACGCGATCGCGATCGTCGAAAAATATCTCGCACAAGCAGAAACTTGGACAAGCAATTTTGCCAACAATCCTTCATAACAGTTCCCGGAACTTGTACCCTAGAACCAACGAGAGTTGAGTTCAACAACGAATGAGCGATACCATTTTTGGCAAAATTATCCGCAAAGAAATTCCGGCGGATATCGTCTACGAAGATGACAAGTCTTTGGCGTTTAAGGACATTTCCCCCCAAGCCCCCGTCCATATTTTGGTAATCCCCAAAAAGCCGATTGTGCGGTTATCAGAAGCCACACCAGAAGACCATGCTTTGATGGGTCATCTGCTACTGATTGCTAAACGAGTCGCAGACCAAGAGGGACTCAGCAACGGCTATCGTGTGGTGATTAATAACGGTGTCGAGGGCGGTCAAACGGTGGATCACCTGCATTTACACATTATGGGCGGTCGTCAGATGACTTGGCCACCGGGTTGAGGTTGTAACAATAGGGCTTTTCAGTTATCAGTCATCAGCTTCTAAGGGGCAGTAGGCAGTGGGCAGTAGGCAATCGTTATGTAGGGGCGGGGTTTCCCCGCCCAATAACCAATAACCAACAACCAATAACCAATAACCAATAACCAATAACCAATAACCAATAACCAACAACCAATAACCAACAACCAATAACCAACAACCAACAACCAATAACCAACAACCAATAACCAACAACCAATAACCAATAACCAACAACCAATGTCCCTCGATTTTCGCAATCTCAATACCCTTTGGGCTGCGGTTATCGCAGAAACCCTAGCTCGTTTGGGGTTGCAAACCGCGATCGCTTGTCCGGGGTCTCGGTCTACACCCCTAACCGTTGCTTTTGCCCAACATCCCCAGATTGAAACTTTGCCTATTGTAGATGAGCGATCGGCGGCTTTTTTTGCCTTGGGGGTGGCCAAACAACAGGGTTTGCCTGTGGTGTTGATTTGTACGTCGGGGACGGCAGGGGCGAATTTTTATCCGGCGGTGATTGAAGCTTATTACAGTCATGTCCCGTTGATTGTTTTAACGGCAGATCGTCCGCCGGAGTTACGCAATTGTCACGCCGGACAAGCCATCAATCAAACGCAGCTTTACGGGAAATATAGCCGAGATTATGTCGAAATTGCGACACCGAGCGTCGATTTAACTTTATTGCGCTATTTACGGCAGTCTTTATGCCACGCTTGGCAAATAGCTCAGTTTCCCGTAGCCGGGGCGGTACATCTTAATGTGCCGTTTCGCGACCCGCTTCCCCCGCTACCGGATGGCACAACGGCTGATTTAGCTGCGAGTTGGGAGGATGAGGATTTTTTCGGCCATGTAACCCCACCCAACATAACAACTGTTATGGCTAACATAACAACTGTTATGAAAGCTGTAAACGATTGGCAAGACTGCGATCGCGGCATTATTATCGGCGGTTTAGCGCAACCCCAAGCCCCGGCAAAATATGTAGACGCGATCGCCCATCTTTCCCAAAGCCTCGGCTTTCCTGTCCTAGCAGAAGGGTTGTCTCCGCTTCGTAATTATCGCGATCGCAACCCTTATCTGATTTCCACTTACGACACCCTCCTCCGCAACCCCCAACTCCCCCAAAACCTCCAACCCGATCTGGTGATTCAAATCGGGGAACTTCCCATCAGCAAAGAGCTTCGGGCGTGGCTAGAGCAAACTCAACCCCAACGCTGGATTATCGATCCACACCCGGAAAACTTCGACCCCCTCCACGGTAAAACTCGTCATTTATGCCTGAGTGTCGAACAACTGGCAACCCAACTGCCTGACATCAAAACTGCTTCGGCATATCTGCATCAATGGTTGCAAGCTGAAACCGAAATGCGATCGCGAATTGATACGACTCTCGACAGCCTAGAGGATAGATTTGAAGGCAAAATGGCTTGGTTGTTATCCCAAACCCTACCGCCGCAAACCCCCTTATTTATTGCCAATAGTATGCCTGTGCGAGATGTAGAATATTTTTGGCAACCGAATCGCGATCGCCTCCAACCCTTTTTTAATCGCGGCGCAAATGGCATCGACGGCACACTCTCAACCGCTATGGGTATCGCCCACCGCAATCGCAGCAGCGTCCTGTTAACGGGGGATTTAGCCCTATTGCACGACAGTAATGGCTTCTTACAAGCATCGCGTTTACAAGGGCATCTCACGATTATTTTAATCAACAACAACGGCGGCGGTATTTTCGAGATGTTGCCGATCGCGAAATTTGATACCGTATTTGAAGATTATTTTGCCACGCCTCAAACCGTGGATTTTGCGGCTTTATGTCAAACCCACGGCATACAATATGAGTTAATCTCGACTTGGGACACATTGCGCGATCGCCTCAACCCCTTACCCGCTACAGGGGTGCGTTTACTCGAAATTCGCTGCGATCGTCACTCTGACGCACAGCGACGGAAGATGTATTTTAGGCAGTGGGCTTTTCAGTTATCAGTCTCTAAGGGGCAGTAGGCAGTGGGCAGTAGGCAGTAGGCTTGTAGGGGCGCTCTTTTCCCCGCCCAACAACCAATAACCAACAACCAACAACCAATAACCAACAACCAACAACCAATAACCAACAACCAATAACCAATAACCAACAACCAATAACCAACAACCAATAACCAACAACCAATAACCAACAACCAATAACCAACAACCAACAAC
>KB904821.1:3111933-3154643 GCA_000380225.1 filamentous cyanobacterium ESFC-1 | reverse complement strand
CAACAACCAACAACCAACAACCAACAACCAATAACCAACAACCAACAACCAACAACCAATAACCAACAACCAATAACCAACAACCAACAACCAATAACCAATAACCAATAACCAATAACCAACAACCAATAACCTACAAAACAAACGTTTCCCTAAAAAAACGATCGTTGTAAGACTTTAAAAAATAGCCCAACAAATACAAAGACCCACATAAAACCACTTGATTTCCGGTTTCTTGGGCAGCATCCAACGCCGGAAAAACATCCTCAAATATGGCACATTCAGCCAAATCCGGGCAGATTTCCTGAGCCAGTTGCGCTAAATCTTCCGGTGGGGCGGTACTATGGTCGGGGACGGGGACGAGGTGTAGGGTATCTCGCGATCGCAACAAGGTTTGGAAAACCCCTTTATGATCCTTGGTAGACAGCATCCCCATGACCCAAGTAATCGGCGGTTTGAGAGTATCGACGTATTGCCGCAAAGCCCTTGCTGCTTCGCCATTGTGGGCCCCGTCAATCAGGATGCGATCGCGTTTCCAGTCTAACCACTGAATGCGACCTGTCCACTGAGCTTTTTGTATTCCTTTCTGGATTGCAGCCTCAGAAATAGCCCACCCTTTTTGCTGTAGAATTTGCAAAGCCGCGATCGCCGTGGCGGAATTGATCAATTGCACATCCCCTTGCATTCCCAAGCGATAAATCAGGGGTTGAGGAGGCTGCAATCTGCCCTCGGCGTTGACCAAGTGATGCGCCGCAAAACGCACCCATTCGCCTTCTAAGCGCCTTGAGGGTTCGATCCACACCGAAGGACAATTTTGCATATTCAGGCGGTTTAACACCACTTTGGCGGCTTCTGGAGGCAACTGGCCAATCACTGCCGGACAAGCGGGTTTGAGGATTCCGGCCTTTTCTCCGGCAATTGCGGCCAAAGTTAATCCTAACCGTTGCCAATGATCCAAGCCGATTGAGGTAATAATAGAAACCAGAGGGCGATCGCACACATTGGTTGCATCCAGTCTTCCCCCCAAACCCACCTCAATCACGCCGATATCGACTTGTTGTTGGGCAAAATACAACCAAGCCGCAGCCGTAACAATTTCAAACTGCGTTGGCGTTTCAAAATCGGGATCGACTGCTGCTTTAACCTCTAATAATACCTGTTCTAAATCCGAGGGCGCGATCGCGACATTATTAATACAAATTCGCTCTGTCCAATCTATCAAATGCGGCGACGTATAACGCCCCACCTTATAGCCCGCTTCAGTCAACACCGACGACAAATAAGTACAAACCGACCCTTTCCCATTTGTCCCCGCAACGTGAATAATCGGAAATTGGTCTTGAGGACTGCCTAAAGCCGCGAGCAAGCGCTTAATGCGCTCTAAGCCCAAATGCACCCCAAAACGTTTAAATTCCTCTAAAACTGCCTCAATATTATCGGTGACCATATTCCGAGTTGACTCAACCTCAACAACTACAACAAAACCCGCGTTGTGCGGGCTTCTCGGTTCAATTATTATGGCATTATCAGTACCCAAGAGGAGCGTTTGTTCAATAAGTGACTGGTTTTTTGTGATTGGTTATTGGTTATTGGCGATTGGTAGTGGTATAGTATTTTGCCCAAATCATCCGTAGGGGCTGGGTTTCCCTGCCCAATCTTTCTGATATATACTGTCTATTTTTGCTCAATCAAGGCATTACATTTTAATTTACGACAGTTAAGATTGGATTAGAAATTAGCAGTCAAATAAGCTTCCTGAAACGCCTTAAACGCCGCAATTTTAAACGCAATTTTATTAGAATCTACCGGGTGATAACGCCCCCCAGTTAAAATCACCTTGACCCCAGTAATCGGATATTCTGGTAAACTTCCTCGTTGAGTAGCCTCGCGAAAACCCTCCTCGCAAGCACTAATAAACTCTGGAGGAATCTCCTCGGTTTTGGCGTTATTCTCGAAAATAAAATCATCTTCACAAGGCAAAAAATAACCCACCACGCGAGCATAAACTCCCAGGCAAGAATGTCTTATAAAAGAATAATCAAAATGACCGGGTGCAAGGGGAATTGATGGGGGCGTGTTCATCATAATAAACTCGACATAAAATTAGGATGGGAATGAATCGCTTTGTCCTTTGTTATTAGTCCTTGGTCATTTGTACTAACATAATGATAAAGAACATAAAATTAGGATGGGAATGATAGGACTCGAACCTATAACCGAGTGATTAAGAGTCACCTGCTCTACCCTTGAGCTACATTCCCAAACCTGGCTTATATTAAATATATTACATTTTGTAGCACGATGCAACCTAAAATTTCTCGACTCGTCAATCAAAACCCCCTCAAATAATGAGTAGTTTGGGTTTCCCTCAAACAAAGGACAAAAGACAAATGACCAATGACAAAAAAAACAATGACTTACATTTCCGCACCCACTCTTAGCTTTAAGGATTTTATCGCTCAATATGGCGATAATCCCCGCTACGAACTCATTGACGGAGAATTACGGGACATGAACCCCACCGGGCCCCACGAAGCCGTTGCAGGCAAAATAGCAGGCTATCTTTTCAATGAAATCTTACGTCAAAATCTGCCTTGGTTTATCCCAAAAAACTGTTTAATTCAACCCCCCGCAGCCACAGCTACCGCTTTACGTCCCGATGTTATTGTGTTAGATGAAAGGGAAATTGAACAAGAACTTTTATGGCAAAGAGAGCCAATTATTACTCGCGGTAGCACTATTAAATTAGTCGTCGAAGTCGTGAGTACCAATTGGCAAGATGACTATGCTCGCAAAGTCGAAGAATATGCTTTTCTCGGTATTCCTGAGTATTGGATTGTCGATTATTTAGGGCTTGGGGGAATTGCTTTTATTAACAAACCTAAGCAACCTACATTCACTCTTTTTTGTTTACAAGATGGGGAATACGAGCAACAACAATATCGTGTAGATGATGCGATTGTTTCTAAATTATTACCGGATTTACAACTTAAACTCAGCAACCTCTAAAACCCCGGTTTCTTGAAGAAACCAGGGTTTTGGTCTAGCACTAAAACATTTTTACTGTATTTTTCTATAGTGGTCAAAGCTAGAAAAAACCGGGAAAATAAGCTATATTAGGTCTCTGACTTGAGCAATAATAGCAGCGCGATCGCCTCAGTCAACGAGATATTGATAATGATGCAGGGATATTTTCGGGTTTTAGTGTTGTTTTCGAGTGTTGCGTCTTGGCAGAGAAAGTTAGTCATCATCTAGAATAGAGTCAAAATATAACCAATCCAACTGTCAAACCAATGGGCAAAATTATCACAACCCTAACTGTAACCAATCGTGCCGACCAATCCGTTGCTGCACGAGGATTCATTACTACAGAAGAAGTGCGATCGCTCACCCTTAATAACGTTTTAATTGATACGGGTGCAACTACATTGTGTTTACCCTCTGATGCGATCGCGCAATTGGGATTAGAATTACTCAAAGAAGTGGATGTGGCAACGGCGAATGGGTTTAGTAAAGCCCGTATTTATCAAGATGCTAAAATTAGTTTGCTCGGACGCGAAGGGACATTTGAATGTTTAGAATTACCCGGAGGACGAGATGCGCTTTTGGGAGTAATTCCCCTAGAAGCATTGGGGATTGAATTAGACTTAAAAAACCAACAACTCAAACTATTACCCGATGAATCAATGGATACTTATTTAACTATTTTATAATTAGATCGCGTTTCCCAACCGTAGCCCATTTATACTGGTACTTTCAGGAGTTATAAATTCGGCTAGGTCATGCAGAGATATTTTCGGGTTTTAGTATTATTTTGGAGTACCGCGATCGCGGCTGAGTTAGAATATCGATTAAACTTCGCGATCGCAGCTTTTAGTAGTCTGGCCAGTTTAGCAGGTAGTATCTTTGGGCTATTCTTGTTTTACCGTACAGGATACACCTTCGCGGGGTGGGAATGGCAAGAAGCCCTGATTGTTTTAGGGATTTTTACCTTATTGCAAGGATTCGCAGCGACGCTATTAATTCCCAATCTCAATCGCATTGTGAGACAGGTACAAGAAGGAACCCTAGATTATATTTTATTGAAGCCGATCAGCAGTCAGTTTTGGCTGTCAGCCAGAGCAATTTCGCCTTGGGGTGTGCCAGATATTGTCTTTGGTTTAGTTATTATCGTTTATGCGGGGATTCAGTTGAATTTCAGTATTGCTAATTATTTACTGGGAATCATTCCCCTATTCTTGGGCTTTACAATTTTGTATAGTCTGTGGTTTATGTTAGGGGCAACCAGCATTTGGTTTGTGAAAGTTTACAACGTCACCGAAGTATTGCGGGGATTGCTCGAAGCAGGGAGATATCCGATGGTTGCGTATCCCGCAGGATATCGTTTTTTCTTTACTTTTGTCGTTCCGGTAGCCTTTTTAACAACAATTCCCGCCGAAGCCATGCTAGGAAAAGGACAAGTGACGGGGATTGTGGGTGCGGCGTTACTCGCGATCGCGCTTTTGGCAATTTCTAGTTTATTTTGGCGATTTGCCCTGCGATTCTATACCAGTGCATCAAGCTGACATTTATTTGTATCCCAGAATACAAAATAGAATAAACTCAAGCCTTACCATACAAACCTTGACTGTGCTTAAGTTAATTCATCGGCAAAGTTTAAGCCAAGCGATCAGAAGCTAGAAAGGTAAGGAAAACAATATGGCGAAGTTCGGACGACGCAAATTTTTATATTACGGAACCACAGCCCTAGGAACGAGTTTACTCCTCAAAGCCTGCGGGGGTGCAGCTACAGATACCACCGACAGTGCAGCAGAAACCGAAGGCGATTCTACTGAAATTGCTGCTGCCAGTGGCGATACCATTAAAGTCGGCTTGCTACACTCTTTAAGCGGCACGATGGCCATTAGTGAAACCACCGTCAAAGAAGCCGAAGAATTAGCCATCGAACAAATCAACAACGAGGGTGGTGTTCTCGGTAAACAGATTGAAGCCGTTGTCGAAGATGGTCAATCTGACTGGGATGTTTTCAAAGAAAAAGCCGAAAAACTCATCGACCAAGACGAAGTAGTTACCGTCTTTGGTTGCTGGACTTCAGCGAGCCGTAAAGCGGTACTAGATACCTTTGAAGCCAAAAACCACATGCTATGGTATCCGGTGCAGTACGAAGGGCAAGAATGCTCTAAAAACATCTTCTACACCGGGGCTGCCCCCAACCAACAAATCGAGCCTGCGGTAGATTGGCTGTTGGAAAACAAAGGCACGCAATTCTTCCTCGTCGGTTCGGATTATGTCTTCCCCCGTACCGCCAACACAATTATTAAAGAGCAACTCAAAGCCAACGGCGGCGAAACCGTCGGAGAAGACTACTTACCCCTCGGTAACACCGAAGTCACCCCGATTATCACCAAAATTCGCCAAGCCCTCCCCGATGGTGGTGTTATCTTCAACACCCTCAACGGTGACAGTAACGTGGCTTTCTTCAAACAAATGAAAGGGGCAGGTTTGACTCCCGATAAGTACCCGGTGATGTCCGTCAGTGTAGCCGAAGAAGAAGTACGTCAAATCGGGCCAGAATTCCTCGTGGGTCATTATGCGGCGTGGAACTACTTCCAAACCGTGGAAACCCCCGAAAACGAAGCCTTTGTCGCCGCTTTCAAAGAAAAATACGGCGAAGACCGGGTGACGAATGACCCGATGGAAGCGGCTTACATCATGGTTTACCTGTGGAAGCAAGCGGTCGAAGAAGCCGGAACTACCGACTTAGAAGAAGTCCGGGCCGCGGCCATTGGTCAACAATTTGATGCCCCTGAAGGCCCGGTGCAAATGTACCCCAACCACCACATTTCTAAGACGGTGCGCGTCGGTCAAGTCCGCGAAGACGGCTTGTTTGACATTGTTTGGTCTACCGATGGCCCGGTTGAACCGCAACCTTGGAACCAATACGTTGCCGAAACCAAGGGTTATGCCTGCGACTGGACAGACCCCGAAAAAGGCGGCAAGTATCAAATGGAAGACGCTTAGTTCAGTAATCAGTTATTAGTAATCAGTTATCAGTTTTTGAGGTAATCAGCAGCTTTTTTCAGTTGTCGCCTCATCAGTAATCAGTCATCAGTTTTTTGGGCAGTCGGCAGCTTTTTTTCAGCAGTAGGGTGGGCATCGCTCATCATAAATATAGCTTTTAGCTGAATCTTGATATTTCAAGCCATCAACGTAGTGCCGTGACACAGCTAAAATGAAGCTTTATTGTAGGGTGGGTTAGGCGGCTAAAACTTAGGCTATGACTGTAATCGGGCAATCCGCCGTAACCCACCATTTAAAGTGTGTCGCGCCAGTAGTGCTGTAAAATCAAGTTCAAGTTTCACGCAAAAGTTATCTAGTCTTCTTTGGATCGTCCGCGACTGGTTTAGTAGCAGTAGGGTGGGCATCGCCCACCATCACCATATCTAGCTTTTAGCTGAATTTTGATATCTCAAGCCATCATCGTATTGCTATAAAATCAAGTTCAAGTTTCACGCTAGAGTCATCTAGTTTTTTTAAAGTCGTCCACGACTGGTTTAGGTATTGGGTTGCAAAACAAGAGAGATTTTAAATAGTGTTACCACTCGTTCAAGGGATTTTTGATGGTATTGGCATTGGTTCAGTCTTGTTGCTGGCAGCATTAGGACTAGCCATTGTCTTTGGTTTGATGGGGGTAATTAACCTCGCTCACGGTGAGTTAATGATGCTGGGGGCTTATGCAACCTTTGTGGTACAGAATATTTTTAAGCCCTTGGGAGAACCCTGGACAAATTTTTATGTTTTTGCGGCGTTACCCGTCGCCTTTGTGGTTGCGGCGATTATGGGGTTGGTTTTAGAACGAGGGGTAATTCGCTTTCTCTACGGAAGACCCCTAGAAACCCTGCTGGCGACTTGGGGGGTGAGTTTGCTGCTGCGTCAGATAGTCCGCAGTGGGAATTGGGTGATGGCAATTGGTTTGGCGGTTTTTTGTGTTTTATTTTTTGGGACTCAGTGGGCGTTACGCACCTTTGGCCGTCGGATTGACTGGGAAGCCGTAGCCCCCGGTATTTTAGGGACGCGCATCGCGGCTGAAGTTTTGGTGGCGAGTTGGCTGTTGGTGGCAATTGCTGGCAATTTGGGCTGGTTTATCGGTTTACCCTTGTTTGCGGTAGTATTTGTGCCGAAATGGTCGGGGGTTCGCAACGCTACGCCTCAAATTATACAAAATTGGTTGCTCGAAATTAATATTCTAGTTTCGGGCGCGATCGCAACCGCCGTTGGTATACTCATTACTCAAGGGGAAAGTACAGCCTTGACTAAGCCTTGGTTTAGCGCTCGTAACGTCGATGTCACCGCCCCGCAATGGTTACAAGGAGGCATTCCCCTCGGTGATAGCGGCTTTCAAATTCCTATGAGCCGCATTTTTATTATTATCCTCACGATTCTCTGTTTGCTCGGAACCTATTGGTTTCTCAACAAATCCAACTGGGGCTTACGCATTCGCTCTGTCACCCAAAACCGCAGCATGAGCGCTTGTTTGGGGATTCCCACCGAAAAAGTAGACGCGCTGACGTTTGCTCTCGGTTCGGGGTTAGCCGGGATAGCCGGTTGTGCGATTACCCTCCTCGGTTCAGTGGGGCCAAATACCGGACAAAACTACATTGTCGATACGTTTATGGTGGTGGTTGTTGGTGGTGTCGGTAACTTATTCGGCACAATTATTGCCGCCATGGCCATCGGGATTTTAACCTTTTTACTCGGTTCAGGAACGCTGGCTTTCTTGATTCCCCCAGATGTTGAAGCGTTGCAACCGATTGTGGATTTCTTTATGTTCTTTGCAACCGCAAGTATGGCAAAAGTGATGGTATTTGCGCTGATTATTGCTTTCTTACAATTCAAACCAGCCGGGATTTTTGCCCCGAAAGGACGGACGGCGGAAATGTAATTTCAGTGACCAGTCATCAGTCATCAGTCATCAGTTATTAGCACTTAAGTAGAACGTTTACCCAATAATTTACTGGTTTTTGTTATTGGTGTCTTGCCGAGCTACAAGGTGCTACTCGCGCATTCCCTTGCTACTCGCGCATTCCCTTGCTACTCGCGCATTCCCTTGCTACTCGCGCATTCCCTTGCGCCTTACGGCGACGCGGGGTCGCTCGTCTTACGGCGACGCGGGGTCGCTCGTCTTCCGGCGACGCGGGGTCTCGGCGCTTGTTGGTTGTTAGTTGTTGGGGGAATGTAGCAGATGTAGGGTGGGCAATGCCCACCATCTTAAATGTTGTATTTCGTAGATTAAGTTGAGAGATATAGCTCTAGCTTTCAAGGTTTTTGTTTCAAAATATCAGGTAACAATTTAGATATTAGTAATGGTGGGCGATGCCCACCCTACTACTCACCCAAGAAATTATGTTTAGACATTTTATAGTTAATCTTTTTGAGTAAATTTCATGACTGAACCCATATTTATTAGTGAATATCGCAATCCCAAGCAAGAACGGCGTAAAAAGCTGATGATTGAAATTGGTATTATTGTCGCTATTTTAATTATTTTAGCGGTGGTAATGCCTCTGGCTTTACCTACTTTTCGCTTGAAACTTTTGGGGCGTTTTCTAGCTTTAGCAATTGTCGCTTTAGGGATTGATTTAATCTGGGGTTATACGGGGTTACTGAGTTTAGGACATGGCATCTTTTTTGCCCTAGGGGGTTATGGGATTGCGATGTACCTGAAACTGAATGGCCCGGAAGGCCCAATGCCAGAGTTTTTTACCCTGTATGGGGTAGATCAATTACCGTGGTTTTGGCAGCCCTTTTTCTCGTTTCCGGTAACCTTAATTGCTGTTGTTTTGATTCCGAGTTTGGTGGCGGGAATTTTTGGCTATTTGGTGTTTCGGAATCGGATTCGGGGGGTGTATTTTTCCATTTTGACCCAAGCGGCATTACTGGTATTTTTTAATGTTTTCAACGGTCAACAAGAATGGATTAACGGCACGAATGGCCTGAAAACTGACCAAGATTTTTTCTTCGGGATGGTGGTCAATTCGCCCCAAGCTCAAATTACCTTTTATGAGTTAACGATTATATTTTTGTTGTTAACTTATGCCCTTTGTCGTTGGCTGACGAGTGGGCGTTTAGGACGGGCATTGATTGCGATTCGGGATGATGAAACCCGCGTCCGTTTTACGGGCTACAACCCCACAGAATTTAAAACTTTGGTGTTTGCCCTTTCTGGCGCGATCGCGGGGGTTGCAGGGGCGCTTTATGTGCCGCAGACGGGCATTATTACCCCGAATATCATGGAGGTTGCTTTCTCGATTGAAATGGTGATTTGGGTAGCAGTGGGGGGTCGCGGTACGCTCATCGGTGCGATTATTGGGGCATTGGTGGTTAACTTTGCTCAAACTTTCCTCAGCGAACAATTTGCCGAGGTGTGGCTCTTTTTCCAAGGGGCTTTATTCTTACTGGTGGTGACGGTATTACCGGATGGTTTGGTCGGTTGGTTCAAGACCTGGTTAGATAGTGCGCGATCGCTCCTGGGATTGCAAGAAAAACTAATCGGTTATCCCGCTATCGACAAAGACCCCGATATTCAAAAAGAAAGACAAGAAATCGAGCATTAAATTATGGGTAATAACATTCTCGAAATCGAAAATCTCACCGTGAGTTTTGATGGTTTTAAAGCCATTAATAACCTCAATTTCAGCATGGAAGCGGGAGAGTTACGCACGATTATCGGCCCCAACGGTGCAGGTAAAACCACCTTTCTCGATATCATTACAGGCAAAACTCAACCCACCGAAGGCCGAGTATATTTTCAAGGCCGCAGTCTTCTCGGACAATCGGAGCATAAAGTAGCCCGTTTAGGTATTGGTCGCAAATTCCAGACTCCCCGCGTTTATCTGAATCTCACCGTCCGCGAAAACCTGGATTTGGCTTGCAATCGCAGCAAAAGTGTCTTGAAGACCTTTTTCAGCAAGCCTTCGAGTAGCGACAAGCGCAATGTAGCGGGCTTACTCGAAACTATTGGTTTGTTTCCCAAAGCGGAATTAAAAGCGGCCTTACTGTCTCACGGGGAGAAGCAACGGCTCGAAATTGGGATGCTGGTGGCGCAATCCCCCGATTTGTTGCTAGTCGATGAGCCTGTGGCGGGATTAACAGACGAGGAAACGGAAAATGTCGGTTCTTTGCTGATTGCGTTGGCGGAAAGTCACTCGATTATTGTCATCGAACACGATATGGAGTTTGTTCGGCAAATTGCCCGGAAGGTGACGGTTTTGCATCAGGGGTCTGTGTTGTGTGAGGGGACGATGGATGAGGTGCAAAATGACCCCCGCGTGATTGAGGTGTATTTGGGGTCGGAGGAAGTTTGATTGAGGCAGTAGGCAGTGGGCAGTGGGCAGTGGGGGGAGGGGGAAGCAATTACCAATTACCAATTACCAATTAACAATTAAGGGATTGTCGGGGTAACAAATAACCAATAACTAATAACCAATAACTAATAACCCGGATAAGGGCGCTCATCCCTTACTACAAACCAATAATAAATAATAAAAAATGACCCAAATTGACACAGCTAAACCAATAGCCGAAAGCGATCCTAACCCTTTAATGCTGCAAATCCAGGGGTTAAATGTCTATTACGGTGAAAGTCACATTTTGCGGAATGTGGATTTTAATGTGAATAAAGGGAAAATGATCTGTCTGATTGGTCGGAATGGGGTGGGGAAAACGACGATGCTTAAAACCCTGACGGGATTGCTGAAACCGCGATCGGGTCGGATTATTTTTAGAGATAGGGACATTACCGATCTACCTTCCCATAAACGAGCGCGTCTGGGAATTGGTTACGTCCCCCAAGGTCGCGAGGTGATTCCCCGCGTGACGGTGCGTGAAAACCTGCTTTTGGGACTCGAAGCCCTCCCGGAAGGTCGCGGTCGTAGCAGCGAGATTCCTGAAGAAATTTTTGAGTTATTCCCTGTCCTCAAAACCATGCTGTCTCGGATGGGGGGCGATTTGAGTGGAGGACAACAGCAGCAACTCGCGATCGCGCGGGCTTTGATGGGGAAACCGCAGCTATTAGTCCTCGATGAACCCACAGAGGGGATTCAGCCCTCGATTATCCTGGAAATTGAAGCGGCGGTGCGGCGCATTATCGAAGCGACGGGTATCTCGGTGTTGCTAGTCGAACAACATTTACATTTTGTCCGACAAGCGGATTATTACTACGCGATGCAAAAAGGCGGCATTGTGGCTTCTGGGGAAACTAGCGAGTTGAGTCAAGAGGTGATTCAGCGTTTCTTGGCGGTGTAGCAAGCCCTGAAAGACTTTCCGTAAGATTACCAAGTATCTTGGCGACGGGGAGGGGCATTCCAGTCGTCATCATCTTCTTGTTCTTGGGGGAGGGGGGCAAATTCGCCTTGGATAATTTCGGGTTCTTCTAACTCTAATTCTTCTTCTTGTAGGGATTCTTTAAGGGGTTCGACAACACGGGCGATCGCGTCTTTGACAAAGGCTTTCATAAACTCCTCTTTCTGGACTAAACGGAATTGTCGCTGCACGACTTCCGTCATCCCACCATCTCCCCAGTCTTGATCTTGTCGGAAGTATTCCACAAAGCTTTTACCCGCAATGCGCGTTAAATAAGCCGCCGTTACCCCTTGTACCGCTTTCCCGATCAGATAAGTCGCGACGGTGAATTGTAGGGCTGTTGCGAGGAGTTGAACGGCCCCTTTAACAATGCCCAAACTAACCAAAGTACGACCGAGAGAAAGGGCTAACTCGCGCCCACTTTCCATATCTAAATCTATCCCGTAGATTTTACCGAGTTCTACCACCATTTGGGCATTCACCGCCGCCGTTGCCAAAATATCCACAACTGGAACAGGAGTCACGGCAATCACCCCAGCCCCAATCCACTGATAGCGGTCGATAATTTTATCGGCTTGACGGCGGCGTTGCTTGTCGATCAGTCGCCGGGCTTCGTCCCCTAAGCGCTGTGATTGCAGCAAAATGTTGTCTGCTACCAAATCTTCCCCTTCCGCCCGTAGAACCGCCGCTAAACGCTTAATTAGAGGCAATATATTCGGGTCGGGTTGGACAATTTCCCCGGTGTCAAGGGTGGCGGGTTGGGGGTTGGCACTAATGGCGATAATATCGGCTTCGGCGATAAAGTTGCGGACGACTTCGCGCAAACGAGCTAAGATTGTCTTGCGATCGCGATCGGTATAGAGGTCGCATTTATTGAGAATCAGGAGCGATCGCTTGCCCATTTGCGCCAAACGTCCCAGGGGTTCGTATTCCGACTGCCGTAGGTCATTATCCACCACAAACAGCAATAAATCGGCGCTGGTCGCCAGTTCGCGGGCTAATTCTTCCCGTTGCGTC
Organism: filamentous cyanobacterium ESFC-1; assembly: GCA_000380225.1. Classification (GTDB taxonomy): domain Bacteria; phylum Cyanobacteriota; class Cyanobacteriia; order Cyanobacteriales; family Spirulinaceae; genus Jaaginema. Next base: position 3,142,265 of record KB904821.1, on the reverse strand, counting down.
CCGGCCACTCCTGCTTCTAAAATACCGGGAGTGTCGGTAATCAGAATTTGGCGATTTAAACCGGGGAGTTGCAAGCTGTAGGTTTCCCCGACTTGAGTTGTTCCCATACTGGGGTTCACTTCCCCCACCATTTCCCCTAATACACTATTTACCACCGAGGTTTTACCCGCCGATCCCGTCCCGAAGACAACCACTCGCAACTCCCCACGATTGAGGGTTGATTCGATGGCTTGCGATCGCGCTAACAAAGCCTCTTGAGATACCCGATCTTGAATTTGCGTCACTTGCTGACGAACCGCTTGCAAATTCACTTGGGCCGCTTCGGCTTTTTGTTCGGGGAGTCGAGTGGTGATGCGCCGCCGTTTACGAGCATTGCGCGGGGACTTACCCAGAGAAAACAGATTGAAATAATAAATAAACGCCGCAATCAACAGCCCCAACACAATAATCAGCAAGATGAGCAGAATATTAGCTAAAAATGGAGCTGTAAAGGAAACCTGAATATACAGCCGATACAGCGAATTGATCAACCATAACATCAGTCCCAAAATGAAACTGATGCCCACAATTAAGGTTAGAAGCCGAGCAAAACGCATTTATTTTGTTGTTGGTTGTTAGTTGTTGGTTGTTGGGTTTCACTTCGTTCTACCCAACCTACTACTGCCTACTGCCTACTGCCTATTGCCTAAGATTAATTTTGCTGGAAAATATTGAGGAAATTCAACGGTGAATTGAGCAAAGTAAAGAAACTGGTGACAGGGCCGAGTATCAAATTCAGAAAATCGCTACTTTCGGCGATAAACGACCGATTGACCACAATTACATCGTTATTCAGCAGTAATGGGTTTTGGTCGTCGTTAATCCCGGCACCGAGATCGATGGGAATCGTTTGACGAGTCACCGTGCCATCATCATTGAGCCGAATTAACTCTACCGTAGCGCGGCGGGCGCGGGGGTTGAATCCACCTGCGGCTAGAATGGCTTGGTTGAGGGTGGTACTGGCGGGCAGTTCAAATACCCCGGCATTCCCCACTTCTCCGGCAATACTAATGCGGATGCTGTTGGGGGCAAAACTGGCGGCGGTGAGAGAGGGGAGTTCTTCGGGTAAAACTGCCGTCGCCTCTGGAATGATGATGGTGTCCCCCGGTTGCAGAATGGCATCTTGGCTGAGGTCGCCTTCTTTGAGTAGTTGCCACAAATTGATGTCGATCAACTGTTCTTCGCCATTGCGGGTTGTACGGCGCAGGGTGATGTTGCGAATGTCAGCTTTGGGGGTAATACCGCCTGCGAGTTGGACGGCGGCGGTGAGGGTGGGTAGGTTGTTGTTCCCGGCGGTGTTGGTGTTGCCGCCCCCTTGGTTAATCGCGTAAGTACCAGGACGTAGGACTTCCCCCACCACAGCCACATCAAAGGGTTCGATAACTTCGGGGGCAAGACTGGTGTCAGCAAGTTGGCGAATATTGTCGAGGTCTACGGCGGTGAGGGTGGGAATGTTGACGATATCGCCGTCGCGCAGCATTAAGTTTTGGGCGTTAGACTGCCCTCGCAAAACATCCCACAAATCGACTTTGTAGACTTGTTCGCGGTCTTGGTAGGTGCGGCGGAGTTCGACTTCTTCGACATCAGCCGATCGCGTGATCCCTTGGGCGAGTTCGATGGCTTCGGTGATAGTGGGAAACTCCGAACCGCCGTCGAGGGCGACGTTGTAGGTGCCGGGGCGATTGACTTCTCCTGCGACTACGATATCAATAGGACGGGCGGTAATGAGGCTGACGGTGATAATCGGGTCAACGATAAAGCGGGCATATTGCTGTTCGAGGCGATCGCTGGCGGCGGTTAGATTGAGATTCTCGACTAAAACCCGGCCAATAATCGGTAGGTTGACTGTCCCATCCACTAAAACTCGGTATTCGCCACTGTATTCGGGGACTTCAAAAATATCGACCTGTACGACATCTCCGACTCCCAAGGTATAAGGGGCGTTGGGGCTGAGGGGGCTAATCGGCGGGGGATTGTTGGGGACTCCTGGCGGTGGGGGAATGGGGGGTGTTGTTTGTACTTGAACAAGGTTCGAGGGGTTGTTGGTTGTTAAATTTTGGTGGTTCTCAACCTCCCTTAAGGGGTCATTGGTCATTGGTAATTGGTCATTGGTAATTTCTAATTGACCCAAATCAGTACCACTGCCCACTGCCCACTGCCGATTGCCTAGCAAATCTGTTGACTGATGACTGATGACTGATGACGGAGAAGGCGCGATCGCGAAAGCCGGGCTTGCGATCGCCGAACTCAAGACATACAAAGCTGTACCGTAGCCACCAAAGCGACAACCAGCTTTGGCAACATTAGCGCGAAGGTTCAAACGGGTTTTCATGGGGAGATTCGGAGTCATCCTCAGCAAAATAGCGGTGATAGTAACTGTAGGAACTAGAAGTGTAATCTTTCGCGCCGTTGGCAATCAAACCCAAGGCCGAAGATGGCGAAACTTTGAGACTGTCTAGCACTTGTTTGAAAATCGTGCGTTCGGTACGACCAAGGCGCACCACCAAAAGCATCCCATCGGTATGAGCCGACAAATACTTACCATCGGCCAATCCTAACAAGGGGGGCGTATCGAAGATTACCAAGTCAAAAGATTCGCGGAACTTGGCGATCAAACTCCGCATTTTTTGGGAAGACAGCAACCGAGTGGGGTCGGGGGGAATCTGTCCTGCCGTCAGGATATAAAGATGATCTTCTGTGGGCGATCGCTGGATAATATCGTCAATCTCTAAATCTGTCGAAATAGCATGTGATAAGCCCCACACATTCGGCAAATCGAGCATGGCGTGAATTTGCGGTCGGCGCAAATCCGCATCCACCAGCAAGACTTTTTGTCCCATAGCTGCTGCGGCTTGGGCCAGGTGCAACGAGGTCGTAGATTTGCCTTCGAGGGGCATCGAAGAACTAATCACCAAGGTTTGCAATGGCGTATCGGGATTGAGGAAAGATAAGTTGGTGTTGAGGGAGCGAAACGCTTCTAAAAACGGAGAAGCCCGATAACGGCGCATGGTGCTGAGAACAGGAGTCGCTCGTTCGTCGCCTCGTCGTTCTTTGAAGTCTTTGCGGTGGGGGATAATCCCCAAAAGGGGCAAACGGACGCTTTCTTTGAGGTCTTCGACCGAGTGAAAGCGGGCATCGAGTTTTTCAGCCAGCAAAGCCGCCCCCGCCCCGGCGAGTAATCCCGCCACCGCACCGATCAGTAAGCCCCGTGGCACGTTGGGGGAAATGGGCATAAAGGGCCGTCCGGGGTCTACTAAGATTTCCCAGGAGAGGGTGCGCTGGGCGGCTTCGATTTGCAAGTCTTCTTGCACCGACAAAAAGCGATTGAGGCTTTCGGTGGCCACTTCGAGTTGTCGCTCTAGGTCGGTATAACGGCGGGTAACGGTGGCCATTTCCTGAAGGGCGGCTTGGGTTTCGGCTTCAGCTTGGGCCAGGGCGCGATCGCGCACGGTGTAGATTTGGCGCTCGTTGGTAGCTTTAATCAGGTCTTGGGTCAGTTGCAAGCGAATCGGGTTCGGGGAAGCGGCTAGGGCTTCGGTACTGTTAGCGACGCTAGTTGTGCCGAGAACCACGTTGGCTTCCTGACTCAATAGAGGTAGCAGTTGGTTGCGTTTTTTGACCAGGGCTTGCACTTGGGGACTATTGGCAGTAAAGCGGGCGGTTTCGAGGGCCAGTTCGGTTTCAATTTTTTGCAATTCGTTGAGCAAGGATTGGTAACGGGGCGCTTCGCTGAGGGCGGCCACGGTCATGGCTTCCCCCAATTCCAGATTGAGTTGCCGTTGCAAGGATTGATACAGGGACTCGGCTTCGTTCAGACGAGCGCGATTGCTTTGCCGTTCTTGTTTGAGGTTCATCAAACGGTTGGAAACGGCTTCTCCTTGGCTGGCGGGTTCGATCAGGTTATTAGCTTGGCGAAAGGTCTCAACTTGGGCTTGCAGGCCGTCTACTCGCTCTTGCAAAACCGGAAGTTGCTCTTCGACGAATGCGAGTCCTTTTTGTTTGCCTGTTTTTTGCTCTTGTTGGGAATAGCGGATAAATTCTTGGGCCAGTTGGTCTAGAACGTATTTGATGCGATCGGGGTCGGTGCCAGTAAAGGAAATTTCGAGAATTTTAGTAGTTTCAAGGCGATGAATGCCCAGATTGCCCACTAAATAGCCATAATCGATTTCGGGATAGCGTTCTTGGATATTTTCAACAATGGGATTGAGAACATTGGGGCTGAGTAAAACTTGGATTTGGGTATCGTAGTCAAGAATAATCCCGGATTGTCCGGCTAATCGCTGACTGAATTGGTCGAATTGTTGATCGCTGGCAATGGGTTCGACGAGGAGGCGAAATTGACTTTGATAGCGGGGTTCTTCGTTGAGGACACGGCCTCCCACGACAGCACTCACGGCCACGGTCACCGCAACCAGTAATAACCAACGACGGCGGGCAATGGATAAGACGGCCCGCAGGTTTAAGGTTTCGTCTTCGGCTTTGGTGAAGCCCGGACTGTCGAGGGGCGTTTTCGGGGGTGGGTTGTTGCCGTTGGAGTTGGGAAACGGCGGTTGAGATTTTGCGTTGAAGACCATAGAACCCAAGAGTTACATTGCTGGATACAATTTCGGCAATTTTTGGCGTGAGGATAGCGACCGTGGAGAAAAATGCTGGCTTTCGATTTAAATCTTAAGGTGGGATCGATCAATATCATAGCTTTCTCTTTAGCGACCAGGAAAAATTTAAGTAATTCCTGAGCTTTCTGTTACACTGACGAGCGTGATTTGAAAGACTCTAGGAACTGTATGAGCGATCGCGCCCCGTCGGAATTGATCATTGAAGCTGGCCGCACTGAAAGGCACTATTGGGCGGATTTATGGCGTTACCGAGAGTTGTTTTATTTTTTGGCTTGGCGGGATATTTTGGTGCGCTACAAGCAAACGGCGATTGGGATTGCTTGGGCGCTGATTCAGCCGTTTTTGACGATGATTGTCTTAACGGTGGTATTTGGCAAGTTAGCCCAGTTACCCTCGGAGGGCGCACCCTACCCGATTTTGGTGTTCTCGGCCATGTTACCTTGGCAATTTTTTGCGAATTCTCTCTCGGCGTGTAGTAATAGTTTAATTACAAATGCGAATTTAATTTCTAAGATTTATTTTCCGCGTTTGATTGTGCCTGCGAGTGCTGTAGTGGTTAGTTTTGTGGATTTTATGGTCGCCGGGATGATTTTATTGGGGTTGATGGCTTGGTATAACTATGTACCGAGTTGGCGGATTTTGTGTTTGCCGTTGTTCGTGGCGATCGCGGCGGCGGCGAGTTTGGGGGCGGGGTTGTGGTTGGCAGCCCTGAATGTCCGCTATCGCGATGTGCGCTATATTGTGCCGTTTATGGTGCAGTTTGGTCTTTATGTTTCCCCGGTGGGATTTAGTAGCAGCGTCATTCCTGAGCGTTGGCGATTGTTGTATTCCCTTAATCCTTTGGTGGGGGTGATTGATGGCTTTCGCTGGGCAATTTTAGGTGGTACGTCTAATCTTTACTTGCCGGGGTTTATACTCTCTTTAGGTTTGCTGGCGGTACTGCTGGCCAGTAGTATTTGGTATTTTCGCAAGGTGGAGCGCACGTTTGCTGATGTGATTTAACCGGTTGTTTGCCTGTATCCTGCCATTCCCAAGCCCATTGACGCTATTGTGTGCTGTTATGTCCGAAACGGTGATTCAAGTCGAAAATTTAGGCAAAAAATACACGATTGGCCACCAACAACCCCAGGATACGGGGCTGCGTCATGTCCTCGATCGCGGTTGGCGATCGCTACTGCGTCGTGGCTTGAAACCCGGACAACAAACCGCACCCCCCAAAACCGAGGAATTTTGGGCGCTGCGAGATGTTTCTTTTGAAGTAAACCAGGGCGATCGCGTAGGCATTATTGGCCGCAATGGGGCAGGAAAATCCACGCTGCTTAAACTCCTTAGTCGCATCACTGACCCTACCACGGGCCGCATTCGTCTTAAAGGCCGGGTTGCGAGTTTACTAGAGGTAGGAACAGGGTTTCACCCCGAATTAACAGGCCGCGAAAATATCTATCTCAACGGCGCAATTTTGGGCATGAGTAAGGCTGAAATTCAGCGCAAATTTGATGAGATTGTGGCGTTTGCAGAAGTCGAACAGTTCCTCGATACGCCCGTAAAACGCTATTCTTCGGGGATGTATGTCCGCCTGGCTTTTGCGGTTGCTGCCCATTTAGAACCCGAAATTTTGGTTGTTGATGAGGTTTTAGCCGTGGGGGATGCCCAGTTTCAAAAGAAATGTTTAGGCAAAATGGAAGATGTGGGCAAAGAAGGCCGCACGGTTATTTTTGTGAGTCACAATATGGGAACGATTGTTCAATTATGTAATAAGGCGTTTTATTTTCAAAAAGGCTGTTTACTTGAACAAGGAGATGTCAATCAAATTATTTCTCATTATTTAACGACGAATACAGAAGATACGCGGAATGGCAAAATTTGTTTAAATTCTTCGTTGAAACAGGATAAAGCTGCTTTTTTTAGTTCGGTTTCTGTTTTAGATACAGGCGATCGCAAAAGTTCTGAACTCGATGTTCGTTCTCCAATTAAAATTATTTTAGAATATGAAATCACCCAAAATTTGAGTAATCTCGAACTGTCAATTCGGGTAGATACCCACGATGGCCGACCGGTTTTTACTTCGCAGCAATCAGATTTCAATACAGCAAGTTTAGCCGAACGTTCGCCGGGTCAGTATCAAACTACTATTGAAATCCCCGGTATGTTCTTGATGCCTGGTTCTTATTTACTAACATTAGCAGCTCATCAACCGATGGTTGAAATTCATGATTTTCACGAACATATTTTAAGTTTTGTGGTATTAGAAACAGGCACAAAATATGCTCAATATAATCAACCCCATAATGTCGGGTTGGTGATGATAGATTTGCCTTGGCAAGAAGCAAAACTGTCTGAATGTGTATCAATACATCCTTGATTAAAATTATAAACTAAATGGTGGTTGGTCGTTTTATTTCTCAGGTTTATCAGCGTTGGTATGAGCAACGTAAAACTCAGTATTTTAAGCAAAAAATAGCTCACTATCTCCAAGATGGTAGAAAGCCTTGGTCGCCGGGTTATCAAGAGTTTAAGTGGCAGTTTATTGAACAGGCGATCGCTGATTCTAATATTATTAAATGTTTTGGTGATAACTTAGATTTGCCGCCAAATTACGGTCAGTTTCTCGATGAAAGAGTGGTTGAATATCCTTGGTTAATGAGTCGCTTGTGTTCTGAGGATATAGCAGGGCATTTTCTAGATGCAGGATCGTCTCTTAATTATCGTTGTTTGGTCGAACATCCGCGACTCGCTCAACATCATTTATATTGCGTTACTTTAGCCCCAGAAGCAAATTGTTTTTGGCAACAGGGGGTTTCTTATGTTTACACGGATTTAAGAGATTTACCGTTTCAAGATGAGTTTTTTGAGGGAGTTGCTTCGATTTCCACCCTCGAACATATTGGGATGGATAATAAAATGCTGTACACCTCAGAAACAAATTACCAAGAAAATAAACCCCAAGATTATTTAGTGGCGGTTAAAGAGTTGAAAAGAGTTCTTAAAAAAGGTCATAAGTGTTTTATTACTTTGCCCTTTGGTCGCTATCAATATGATGTTTTTCAACAACAATTTGATCGGACGATGTTAGAGCAGGTAAAACAAACATTTGCTCCCACTCATTACCAAGAAACCTTTTTCCAATATAATCGCGAAGGCTGGTTTATTTCAACGCGGGAAGATTGTCAGGATTGTGAATATTTTAACTTTCATAAAACTAAATATTGTGACCCTGATTCGAGTCGAGATTATGATCCAGATTTAGCGGCTGCGGCCCGGTCAGTTGTAGCATTGGAAATGATAAAATGAAGATAAAAGTTTTGTATGATGGGACAGTTTTTGACCGACAAGCTGCGGGGGGAATTAACCGCTATTTTGCCAGTATTGTACCGCGATTGCCTCAATATTATTATCCCTATCTTACGACTTTACAAGTTCGCGAAAATAACTATCCTCAACATCCAAATTTAAAAACATATTATTATCGTCGGGTTATTTTTCGACCCAATCGTTTAGCAGACAAAATGAATCATTGGGCTGCAAGTTTTTATTTTAAGCAAGCAACTACTGCGATTCAACCCGATATTATTCATCCGACTTATTATACTTTTTTAGGACAAGGATCGTCTTTGATGCGATCGCGTCCTTTAGTGTTAACAGTTTGGGATATGATTCATGAGTTATTTTGGCAAGATTTAGACGATACGGGTCAGCATTTTGAGGAGAAAAAACAAGCAATTACCGCAGCGACGGTAGTTTTGTGTATTTCTGAAAATACTAAAAAAGATTTAATTAAGATTCATAATATACCGGAAGAACGAGTTAAAGTTGTTTATTTAGCTTCGGAAATAAATGAAAGTTGGGCTTATGGAGATGAACCTGTTCCCCAGCAACCTTATTTTTTATATGTGGGAGGACGTTATAGTTATAAAAACTTTGCGCGATTGTTAGAAGCCTTTGCGATTGTTTGCGAAACGAAAAATGATGTAAATTTGTGTGTAGTAGGGAGTCCTTTTACCCCTGAAGAAGAACAAGCGATCGCGGCTTTAAAAATTGGCGATCGCATCGAGTATTATGGTCAAGTCAACGATCGACATTTAGCGAAGTTGTATCGCTGTAGTATCGCATTTGTTTATCCTTCTTTATACGAAGGTTTCGGGATTCCCCCTTTAGAAGCAATGGCTTGTGGAACGCCAGTTATTGCCTCGAATCGCGCTAGTATTCCCGAAGTAGTAGGAGATGCAGGGATTCTGTTTGACCCCACTTCTACTGAAGAATTAGTAACGCATTTACGCCGTTTTCTCGATAGCCCCATAGAACGCGATTCCTGGATCGAAAAGGGGCGCGATCGCGCTAAACTTTTTAGTTGGGAACGAACCACAAAAGACATCCTAAACGTTTATCAAAGTTTAATTTAAGTTACTAAAAATGCCGATTTGCTCATCTAGAATTACTCTCAAAGATTTACCTCCTCCACCTCCAGGAAAATCAGGTTGGCCTTGGACAGAACAACCCCAACTTCTGGACATTGACAAAGAAGATTGGCCACAGATTAGTATTGTCACTCCCAGTTACAATCAAGGACAGTTTATCGAAGCCACAATTCGCTCGGTTTTACTACAGGGTTATCCTAACTTAGAGTTTATTATTATTGATGGGGGCAGTACCGATAATACATTAGAGATTATCAAAAAGTATGAACCGTGGATTGCGGTTTGGGTTAGCGAACGCGATCGCGGTCAATCAGATGCGTTAAATAAAGGTTTTAAAAAAGCAACGGGAAAGTTAATTGGCTGGCAAAATTCTGACGATATTTATAACCCTAATGCCTTTAATTACGCTGCTCAAACCTTATTAGAAAATCCCGAAACAGATGTGGTTTATGGCAATATTAACTTTGTTGATGAGTCGGGAGAGATTATAGAACCTTATCCGATTACTGAAGCGAAAATTGAGAATATGATTCCCTACTCAGGGATTTGCAATCATTCGGTTTTTTATACCGACAAAATCTTTAAAGATAATAACTATATTAATGATTCACTGCGTCATTGTATGGATCAAGAGTTTATTTTGAGACTTATAATTGAGGGATATCAATTTAGTTATCAGCCTAATATAGTTGCAAATTGGCGTATTCATGATGATGCTAAATCTGCTCAACAAATGCTAATTTGGGCTGAAGAAGCATTCCAGCTTTGCGAACAAGTTTATTGTAATACTAATTTAAACTCTGAAATTAAAACCAAAGCAAAAGCTTCTTTGTATGGTTTATGTCTAGATAACTTTGGTAAATTAAGACTCCCTTTATTTCGTCAGACTGTACAGCAATTGGTTCATCATTTTGGCTTACGGGGCTTAACGCCAGAGTTAGTTTTTAAATATTTAGTTTCTAGTTTGGGAGTTGAAGTATTACAAGCCTTAAAAGAAATTAAACAAACAATACAAAAACGCTGAGGCGCAAAATATGGTTAACTGGGGCTATCGTCTTGCCAGATTGCAGGGGAAATACAATCGTTGGCGATATTATCAAAAAATGCAGTCAGAACAAGATTTTCCGATTCCGGAAAAGAGAGAGATTGGGGCTTCTATTTATGCGTTATCCTGCGAACGAGATTTACCCGAACAAGTTGCGAGTATTCGTTCTTTTTTAGCTTATGTGGGGACTCCACAGCAGTTTGTAGTCATTTCTGATGGGAGTTATACCCCGCAAAGTGGTGCGTTATTACAAGCAATTCATCCTTGCGTTAAAGTGATTGATTTACAGCATTTTGCGAAACCAGATTTACCGAAATTAGTATATCGCTATGCTGAACTTAATCCGATGGGGAAAAAACTAGCGACGTTGCTTTCTCTCCCGACTCACGAAGTTTCTTTGTATGTAGATTCTGATATTTTGTTTTTCCCCGCAGCCCAGAATTTAGTTACTTTGATTGAAGATGATGGGGCTGTTGCTTATTATCTTCCCGATGAAACTCAGGCTTTGGATAATCGCTTGATTCAAAGTGATACAGAAGTTGAAAAGCCGATTAATGGAGGATTTGTTATCTTTAAAGAAAGGCTAGATTGGTCTGTTGCGATGCAGCGTTTTTTGGCTTTAAACGCCGATCCTAACTATTTCAGCGAACAAACAATGTTACACTTGACGTTACATTATAATCGCGCGATCGCCCTAAATTCAACTCAGTATATTATGGATCGTAGCGATGAGTTTATTTATCAAGATTGTTACGCTGGTAACAGCATCGCTTTAAGACATTATGTTAGCCCCATTCGTCATAAGTTTTGGTGCAATTGGCAGTATTTAGTTTAACTTTAATATTTAACGGCTCAAATCAACCAGAATGAATCAACCTTTGAAAATTTTAATGGTACTTCATATTCCCTGGAATCGAAATTTAGGAGGGGCTAGGGTTCAGTTAGAACTTGCAGAAGAATTTGAAGCGATGGGTCATTATGTCGAGAAGTTTGATTATCATGATGCTTTTCCGCAAGCAGCATCTTCGGTTTTAGCAGGCTTATTCCGTCCTTCTTTCCCTGTCAAAGCACAAGCTTATGTGCGCCAAAATGCTCATCGTTTTGATATTATTGACGCGCATCAAGGTAATTTGCCAACTTCTAAAACGTTATTAAATTTTAAAGGTTTATTGGTAACTCGTTCAGTGGGTTTAAATGCATTTTATGAAGATTTTGCTTGCTGGGAACGAAAAAAATATCCTCCTAAAAGTTGGAAGGTTCGCGTTTTAAATCAGCTTTATCGTTGGCGATATTTTCAAGAACCTCGATTTTGCCGTCGTAGTTTAGAAACTTGCGATCTGATTAATGTTCCGAATGGAGATGAGAAAAAATATATTGAAACGTATTTAAATTTAAAGAAAAAATGCTCAGTTTTTCCCTTTGGGTTATCAACCCAGCGACAGCAGGATTTTACAAAAGCGATGCAGTCATCTCAGCAGCGTTTAAACTGCAAGACTGTTGTATTTATTGGTACTTGGAGTCCCCGTAAAGGTTCGCAAGATTGGTCAAATATTATTAAACAAATTAGTCAAGTCATTCCTGAAGTTCATTTTTTATTCTTAGGAACAGGACTTAATGAAGCAATGGTATTGAGGGATTTGCCCAATATTAATCCTAAAATAATTACTGTGATTCCTCAATATCAAAGTGATGAGCTTCCCCAACTTTTACAAAATTCCACAGTGGGAGCATTTCCTAGTTATATTGAGGGGTTTGGCTTTGCGGTTTTAGAGAAACTAGCTTGTGGTGTTCCTACGGTTGCTTATGATGTTCCAGGGCCAAGAGAAATGCTTAAATATTGCTCAACTGATTTAATGGTTCAACCGGGTAATATAGAACAGTTTAGTTTAAAGATTATAGAATTACTGAGTTTATCTGAAAATGCTTATACATCATTATCTCAAGAATGTTGGGCGATCGCGCAAAAATTTAATTGGTCTAATATTGCTCAAGATACGATAAAGCAGTATGAAAAGTTTTTAGCATTAAAAGAGCATGAAACCAACGGAAATTAAGTTAAGTGTGGCTTTGGTGACTCGCAATCGTCCAGAAAGTTTAACTCGCTGTCTAAAAAGTTGGCGATCGCAAACAGTTACTCCTTTTGAAATTGTCATTTCTGATGATTCTGATGAAGTTTGTCAACCGGAAATTCAACACTTAGCTAAAGTTTATAATTGCGTATATATTCCCGGGCCAAAACGAGGACTTTATGCAAACCGAAATAACAGCAGTTTGGCTTGCCAGGGAACACATATTTTGTCTGCGGATGACGATCATGTTCATCCTTTAGATTATGTCGAACAGGTTTTAAAAGTTATTAAAAACGACCCCAATCGCGTTTGGATTTTTAGCGAACGTAATTTCGATGAACCCGAAGCTCCATTGTTATGTCCTGCGGAATTGGGAATGAGGGGAGGAGGTTGTCCCCCAGAAAATCCCGATAATTGTGCTGCGATCGCGGATGGTTCTTCGGTGTATCCTCGACAGGTTTTTGATGCGGGGTTGCGGTACGATGAGACCTATCTTTTTGGCTGTTTGTGGTATCTTTGGGGACAGGTATTAGTTAAACATAATTGGCGCATTTCTTTTTCTGATACAACTCATATTTGGCACCATTGTTTGAGAATAGAACGAGAACGCGATCGCGAATGGCTACAGCGCGAAATGGAATGTAACTTTTATGTCAATTTTGTTTATAATTTATGGCTAAAACCCTCGATACAAGGTATATTTTGGGCAGTATTGGGTTTAAGCCGTCGTGTGATTTTACCTGCAACCATTCCCGGTTATCAAATTAAAGCGAGATTGCGATTAACCCAAGCTTTTCGCTTATTATATAGAGCTTGGTATTCTCGCGATCGCTATCAAAAACCATCGGTTACAATCAACTCAACCCAAACATTAGTCAGTCAATAAAGTTATGTTATCACCTATTGTTATTAAACGCTGGCGACAAGTCAAACTGCGATCGCGTTGGAAATTAAACGAACTCGTTGATACCCTTTCCCCTACCCCTCAAAAACTGCAATGTCCGTTATGTCAGTATGAAGGGGAAACCTCTCAGTTTCAAGTTTATCAAACCCGTTGTTTGTATCGAGGGGGAAAGCTTATTCGTCATCAATGTCCTGATTGCGGCGTAATTTTTGGTACGCAACGGATGTTAAATTTATCGGCTGAGGAATTAAGTCAAGAATATGTTAAACATTACCAATGTTATAACGAAGGAGACTCAACCGAATCAGAGTTAGAAACATTTACATATTTAAACCCTCATAAATCTGGGGTTTATTTAAACTTTGGTTGTGGAAAATGGTCAAAGACAATTACCCAGTTACGAGAACAAGGTTACAATATTTGGGGTTTTGAACCCTATGCGTTAGAAGATGGCGATCCTTATCTTATTCGAGATTGGCAAAAACTCAAGCAAATGCAGTTCGATGGTATTATGTCTAATGATGTTTTAGAGCATCTCCGTTATCCCGATAAAATCTTAGTTGAAATGGCAGCATTACTCAAGCCGCAGGGGTACATGGTGCATCGAACTCATTGTTATGAATATTCCCACGAATATACGCGATTTCATTTATTTTTCTTTACAGGAAAGTCTTTGGATTTAATTTGTGAAAAAGTAAATTTAGTTTATGAAAATACCGATCGCGTTGATGTTAAATTATTTAGGAAAGTCTCAGATTGAAGTTTGTTACTATTGATGGACGACAACTCAGTTATCCGGGAACGGGTTTATCTTTAGTGACGACTGAGTTTTTACAAGCGTGGCAAAAGTTAGGATATAGCCAGCATATTGGGGTAATCGTTGACCGGGATTACCAACCCCAAACAAGCAATTTAGAAGGTTTAGATGTGCAATGGTTGAAAGTCGATCCACGTCCTTTTTATCCTTCTTTTTTACAAACTTTAGCCAAGGCTGCAACCATTCCCGATCGCGTCGAACGAATTGCTTGGGCGATCGCGGTTAATCAAAAACTGAAACAATTAAATTATCCTTTTCAACATTTTATTCCCTATCTTTATAACTACGGTAATTTACAACAAAATATTGTTTTAATTCCCGATTTAATTTATCGTTTTGTCAATGAAGATATTTTAGATCCGCAGCGTCCGTGGTGGTGGAATTTACGGCATAAGTTACCGATTAAATCGAGTTTTCGACGCTGGGAAGAAAGACAAGTAGCCCAAGCGAAACAGTTAGTTGTTTATTCTCCCTTTGTACAACGTTGCGTCACTGAATATCTAGGTCGTCCTTCAGAAGATGTTAGTTTAATTCCCTTAGCAACGCCGAGTTGGACGCAGGGTCATTTTGAGGCTGAAACTGCTACTAAACTGCGAGAAACCTACCAAATTCCAAAAAAATTCGTGTTGTATGTCGGTGGATTTGGGCCGCGCAAAAATATCCCTTTATTATTACGGGCTTGTGGTCAAGCGTATCAGCAAGATAATTCATTTTGCTGTGTTTTTGTAGGGTTAACCGATAGTTTAATTCAGAGTATTTTCGGTTCAGAAATTCGTTTGGCTTTACAATCTCCAGAAGTACAAGCAGCAAGTTTGTTCCTTCCTTCTCTCAACAATGAAGATTTAGCCTTGTTGTATCGATTAGCTTTATTTACTGTTTATCCAAGCCTTAGTGAAGGCTTTGGTTTACCAATTTTAGAAGCAGCCGCAGCCGCAAAACTTTGTTTGTGTGGGGATAATTCTAGTATGCCAGATGTGCAGCTTAATAAGCAGTATCGTCTATCTAGTGAAGATGAAAAAGCCTGGACTGAGGCCATGTTATATTATTGGCAAAACCCTGAAATAGCGCAACAAGCGGGACAAGATTGTGCTAAAATTACACAAAATTATAATTGGCAAGAAAGCGCACAGCAATTATGGGAACTTTTACAACAATAAATCTAAAAGTTGCCAGTTTTCTTAAAACTTTTAAGTTGAAGTTATCCCAAAGCAATCAAAAGTTATTTAATATTCTGATTCAAAGATTAGCTGATTCGCAAACCCCAAATTGCCCTCTGGCTTCATCTCCGCGATCGCTCTTTATTTTAAGAAATAATGATATTGGGGATTTATTGGTAATTACACCGTTGTTTGAAGCGTTGCGCGATCGCTTTCCCGATACAAAAATTGCAGTGGGAGTGGGGAATTGGAATCGCGATGTTTTAAAACATAATCCTTATATTGACGAAATCATCCCGATCAATGCACCTTGGTTTAACAAAGTTATACCGGGACAAAGTATTTTTGCTAAACTGAATTATCTTATCTTTTCTCCTGAAGTTCAAGTTTTGCGCCAACAACAATTTGAGGTGGGAATTGATATCTTAGGTAGTCGTTGGGGGGCATTATTATTACTACAAGCAGGGATTCCCTATCGCTTAGGAATGAAAAGTTTTGCGGGAGGAGAAGGGGCAATGCAGGCTTGTGTGACTTATAATCCCCAAGAGAAAGTGAGTCGATCGGCTTTACGTTTTGCCGAATTATTAGGCGCTAAAAACTTACCTACACCTCGCCCTCAAATCTTTTTAACGCCTGAAGAAAGGCAACAAGGCGAGAAATTATGGCAGCAGAATCAGGGTAAAATTCGCTTAGTTATTGCGCCGGGTTCGGGGTTAGAGAACAAGTATTGGCCGCTGGATTATTATCAAAAGTTAGTAACGTTATTAACCCAAAATAACGATCTGAAAATTGCGATCGTGGGAGGAAAAAGCGATCGCGCAGCCGGACAAAAACTTCAACAAGAAAACAGCAAAATAAAAGATTTAACCGGAAAAACCAGCTTAAGAGAGACGTTTGCTTTAATTGCAACCGCAGATCGCGTAATTTGTAACTCTAGCATGACCCTACACGTTGCCGCAGCCTTTGAGAAACCAACAATCGTGTTACTAGGAGAGTCATTTCCGTCTCGACAGGAACATGATGCTCAATGGGGCTACGATGATGGGTACTATAGCTTAGGAAAGGAGATCGATCGACGCGAACATATCGCAACTCCAGACGAGGCGATCGCGTTGTGGCAAAAAATTCGCTAATGCTCAAACCTACTCCAAAGGCCGCTTTCTCAGAAATTCTTGGCGTTGCGATCGCCTTGGTGTTGTTGCATGGAGTATTATGGCTTTATTTATTGCCACTGCCTCATGTAGATTTAATCACATTTGGCGAACCTGCCTTACTTTTAGCCACAACCGGTAAAATAGCTGCCCCCGCGTCGCAATATCTCGATTTAACTTACGTTTTGGGTAGTTACTTCTATCCGCCGGGCTATATCGTCATTTTAGCGGCTTGGCTCAAAATCATGGGAACGAGTGTGGGGTCTTGGTTGGGCTATACTCATGTTGTCCACGCTTTGTATTTATTCGGGCTGTGGCTGTTGCTACGCTGGCGTTTGGGCTGTAGCTTCCTTATCGCAAGTTTAGCCACCCTCTCGGCGTTTCCTTATATTAGTTACGGACGACCGGATTTGACTTCCCTACTGCTAGGAGTCATAGCGTGGTTGTTGCTTCCCGATACCCTACAATGGCGTAGAATCGGACTGATTGGGCTATTACTGGGAACAGCAGTATTAGTATCGCCTCCCTTTGGTTTAAGTTCTAGCGTTGCGGTAGGAGGATTTTATCTGTTACGAGTGGGAAGTCGCGGAAAATCGCAATTTTTGAGTTTTTTGGCATTAACTGGCGTTGCGATCGCGACATTTCTCGGCCTCTGGGCTGTTATCTTAACTTGGCAAGACGCTTGGGCATTTGGTTTCGAGCAATTCCGGGTTCATGCGGCAAATCGCGGTGCAGACCTCAATACCTGGCCAAAACCGCCGTTATTATACGGTATTGCTTTTATAGGCTTGCCCTTACTCGCTTTTACGGTTATTCCTGCCCTCGCTACGATTCTGCAAAACCCCAAAGCCTTCCGACAACCTCCTGTTGCTGTAGCCCTAGCTTATCTCGGTAGTATTGGCTTGTGGTTTAGCCTCAGCAAAAGTGCGTTGTTGATGTCCGGTTATCACTTTTTGCTGTTAGCTAGACCTGTTTTTCACGGGGTTTGGGTGAATACTCAAAAAAGATGGCAACCTGTCGCGATCGCCATTCTCCTCGCTTTTACAATCATTAACTGCTATTTTTACAAAGATGACTTTCTCGCGGCCAATAGCAACCCTCACAACGTTTATGACACCTTGGCTGCGTTGAATTTTCCCCCAGACGCGATCGCCTTGATTGACAGTCCTTTTTTCCCGATTTTGTATCGACCCGGAAAAACTTTAAATTACTTTACAACCATTCAAGAAAATGCTTGGCAACGTTACCGCGACTTTACCAATCCCGACATCTTAGCCCAACTACCCCAAGGTGCAGACACGCAACCCCCCGTCGCTGATATCATCGTGGTTTCAGCGTTTACTCTTTCTCGCAACGCCTTACCTGACCCGGAATTTTACAGTTTAGCCAGTCCCGACAACCTCGACATCCCCCGCTTCGAGATTTTCGGCAAAACCGTCGAATATCCTCAAAATCCCTTGCAACCTTACATTTTTTACCGAATTGATGAGCGATCGCATTCTTCAAATCGTCCCCACCTTACCACCCATCGTTGATGGTTTGGGGGACTATGCCCTCAATTTAGCTCGTCAACTGCGACACGGCCAAATTGAAACCGAGTTTATTGTTGGCGATCCTTTGTGGAAAGGCGATCGCTGTGAGGATTTTAAAGCTGTAGCAATAACACAACGATCGGCTTCAGAATTGCAGGCTTTGTTCCCTCGCGATCGCCCTATCTTACTTCATTACTCCGGCTACGGTTATGCCAAAAGAGGTGTTCCTTGGTGGCTAGTTTCGGCGTTGCAGCAACGTCGCAAAAACCCTTTAGTTACCATGTTTCATGAGGTATATACCTACGATCGCGGCCCTTTTTGGAGTAGTTCATTTTGGCTTTCTCCCCTACAAAAACAGTTAGCGACACAGTTAATCCAAAGAAGCGATCGCCTTGTTACCAGTCGTCAAGGTTACGCTCAACTTATCCAAAAACTCAGCCCTAAATCCAATTTGGATGTTACCATATTACCTGTTTTTTCTAACCTTGGCGAACCCAGTTTTTTAAAACCCCTCCAACAACGTCAACCCCACTTAGTAATCTTTGGTCATCGTAACACGCGACGGCGAACTTATACCCAATATTCCAAGCAATTACAACAAGCTTGTCACGCTTTAGAAATTACCAAAATTTATGATATTGGCAAACCTTTAGAAGATAATATCCAAACATATTGTCCTTGTCCTGTGGTAGAAATGGGCGTTACTCCGTCTGCTCAAATTAGCGAAATCATGCAGAACGCGATCGCGGGTTTTTTGAGTTTTCCTCCCCCAGAATATTTAGGGAAATCTGGTATTTTTGCTGCTTACTGCGCTCACGGATTACTTCCGATTTTAACCACCTCAAGTCAGTCAATCATTGACCAATTAGAAGTAGGTAAACACTATTGGGTTGCTAAGGAAATACAACCACCCAACTTAGCCATTGCGAATCATGCTCATGCTTGGTATCAATGCCATAGTTTGCCTCGACAAGCAGCAGCTTTTAAAAACGCCTTATTATTTTAAAGCCACTCTTTTTTTATGAAAAACTCACAAATAATGTTGAAGTCTAGGGTTTTAATTCAGTTCAAAAAGCACATTATAGATATAATTTTCATAATTGCTTTGACTTTGTACGGTCTAAAGTTAACCTATGGCATTGAAAGTTTTATCGACATCGAACTCTTTGATGAAACCATTTATTTAAGTAAAGGGCTTCAACTTCCGAGTCAAGGTTTACCTTCTTCGGCTTATGCACCCCTGTATGCTATTTGGTACTACTTCCTTTCTCATTTTGCCGATCGTGCCACGGATTTATTTTATTTGAATTATAAACTCTTAATTATATTTCCCGTTATTTTACTTTATCTTTATCAAAGAACTTTAGCAATACCCAATTTTCTGGCGTTAGGAAGTGCTTTTTTATTTCTAAATTCAAAGTTCATTAGTATTAATCCTAAACCTACTCATTTTGCTTTATTAGTCCTCCTAACCTTTTTAATTTTAATGCGTATCATACCCAGTAAACCAAGTTGGAGATATGTTATATTAGCTGTTGCTTTTCTATTCTTATCCTTTATTCGCCCTGAATACTTTTTATCTTTTCTTTTAGTTATTAGTTATTATTCATATCAACAATTAAAACGAATAAAAGGGAATATTAACTTTTCGCTTATTGTAAGAAATAGCTATAAAGAAGTTATAGCTTTAATTTTAATCAGTGGACTACTAATTACTATTTTTGGACTGCCGATCGCAACTAATAATAATGAAACTTCGCGAACTTGGATTGCCTTCTGCCAGCACTTTGGTTACTTATGGCTAATTCGCAATCCTAACGTGAATCTTAACGCTTACACTGACTGCGATACAATTATATCGATGGTCTTTGGCTCGTCTCAAAGTTTTACGGCGGCGATCGCGGCGAATCCTCAAGAATTTTTAACTCACATTTTGATCAATTTTTTGTCTTACTTCGACCATTTTATCACTGTTTTATTGGTGGATTTTCAGGATTATGGTGCAACTTTCAATCGTTCGGTTCGATATACCGAATTCGTTTTACTTTTAGTAGTTTTAGGCTTTATTGTTATAAAATCTAAACTTCAAAAATACGCATTGGTTGCTAATTTTGATGAAACAATAAAAGTAGCTTATCTTGTCACTATAATTCCTACTCTTATTGTTTCGATTTTAATCAATCCTCGGTTTCACTACTTAATTATTCAGTCTGCTTTAGCCTTTGTTGTTATTACTTACTCCTTCGCTCAGATAATATCAAATGAGCGCTTCAAATTACGCTCAATTGTACCTCTGAAAGTCACAGTAATCTTCACCACAATTGCCTTATTTTTCTTTACACCAAATTTAGCTCACGGCTGGTGCATATTACCTAACGAGTGTTTGGTTGAGCGATACATCAACGTCAGCCATAACCCTCTCAAAACAGCATCTACTATTGCTTTTATCCAGTCCCTCAATTTATCTGCTAACCAACCCACCAACTTCTTAGAAGCTGAAGGCGGTATTGCGGTTTACTTAAGCAATAACTATCAATATATTGCTCATTATGAGAAACAACAAAATTTCCAGTCTTTTGTACAAAACAATAACATCAACATGATTTTAATCACTGAAAATTTATTAAAGGATACCCGATACCGAGACGATCGCGAATTTAAAGAAGTAAGACAACAGCCTCAACAATTTGGATTTAAAGCTTTAACCATTCCTCAGACCCAAGCTACTTTGCTTGTTTCAGAAAACTTATTCTTGCCCAACCCAGTTAAACCATAGCTTGCAAATCTTGTAACCAAGCTTTGAGTAAATCTAGTTCTTCTTTCGGGAAAAACTCTAAACTGACTAACTTCTCATAACAGTTATATAAGTTATCAGCTAAACTTTCTTGCCCGGTTTTCAGGTCTAAATTCTCTAAAGTTTCACAGATTTTACGGTTATGTAAATACCCCGGAATTTCTTGCTCAAAATCCCGCATCAGATCGTGAACATTACGTTCTTGATAAACCGTAGGTTCGTGGAATAACAACCCCCAATCTGTTGTCCATAACACCCGTTGTGCGACAAAACTGCGCCAAATATCAGTCATGCGAAAAGAACAGTAAGCCGGGAGATACATCAAGGGAAAAACTTCTTGCCACCAAGCTGTATTTTGACTGTTAAAGGGACACCAAGTTCCTTTTTTTAAAGCCAAACGGCGATCGCGTCGAAACTGCTGCGGTAGTGGTAAAGTTAAACGGTAAATCGCATCTACATCAGGGTTATCATTAGCCAAACCTTGTTGAATCGGACAATCTACTGTTTTAACAGGAAGACTTTCCCAATCGGGGAGAGGTTGATGTAGTGCATCCAGGGGGAATCCTCGCGGCCAGATTCGAGCATCGGTGTAATATTGATATACATTCAACCAACCGCTATTTTCGATACTAGGGACGGTTTGTTGGCGCTGTAAAGACTGACCAAAGCTATCATAAGGAAAGTTATCATCGTCAGTTTCGAGGATGATTTGAGCCTCATTTTGTAAAGCGAGAAGATAGCCAATGTTTTTGCGCGCATAATGCCCAACAGGACAGATTTCTGCCAGTTTTAGGTCGTTTTTTTGCTGCTGCGATAAGCTATAAAACTCGCACCCCGGTAATTCAAATTTTTCTGGACTTTTGCGATCGCCAATCACAATAAAATGATAATCTCGTTCTTGGCTTTGACTTGCTAAAGCCTGTAAAACTGGATTCGGGGCTGAAATCGACGTAACAACTAATGCTGTTTTCATTACTTTCTTTTTTGCCAGCGTTCTTTTGCTAAAATACCTAAATTTGTCAAAGCTTCTTTCACAACAGATTGATTGACGCTATTACTCAATACTTTATATTGGATTGGGACTTCAGCAATTTTAAATTGATGGCAATAAAACTTAATTTCTGTTTGGAAAAAGTGTCCCCGCGATCGCAACCCTTTCTGTAAAACCTGAATCAACGCATCTCGCTGGAACAATTCAAAGCCACTGGTCATATCTTTGAGCTTTGTTCCCAATATTAAATTCGCCAACATACTCCCTCCATAACTCACCCAATATCGCTTCCAATCTCCTGTCATGCTTCCCCCGCGACAAAAGCGACTCCCGAACACACAATCATATCCTTCGAGCATTTTGTGAAAGAATTGGGGAATGTCTTGGGGTCGATGACTGTACCCCGCATCAATTTCGAGAATCCAATCGCATCCTGCCGCGATCGCCTCTTGATAGCCTCGCACATAAGCATCTACCACGCAACGATTTTCCGGGGCCCAAATTACGCATAATTCAGGAGTATGGACACTCACTTGTTCTAATAAATCCTTAGTGCGATCGCGACTTACTCGGTCTAAAATAGCAAAGAATCGTACCTGAGCAAAGCCGTGACAATGCTGTAAGACTTCTTTAACAAAATGACAAGCTGTATCTTGTTCATTTGCCATAGGACAAACAATTCCGAGAGTTATTGTTGCAATATCTGAAAATTTTGAGTTGGCTTGCATTTTGGTTTAATAAAGTGTGAATATCTAAAAAAGTCTTTTAATTATAGGGGGCAAAAAACGCAAATTCTAATTTAGCAAACAATTTATTAATATCAATTTAATATAAAATGAAAGATCTAATTTCAAATCGGCAGCAATCGCTCTTAATTTTATTAACGCCCATTGTTGTATTTTGGCTTTTATTGCTGGCTTGGGGCTATCCTTCACCCCACATGGACGATCTGGCTTTCATTGGTACTCCCATTAATCTAAACAACGGGGGTGAGTTTGTAAATCCCTGGCTTGCATCTTGGCACGAAAGAGTGGGCGATCGCTTTTATATTCAACCGCCATTTCACCAATTTTTATTAACCGGTTGGCTGTTCTTATCGGGAGTAAGTACCAAAAGCTTTTTAGCCTTTCAGTGTTTTTGGTATATTGTGGCTTCTGTTTTTCTGGCCTTACTTTTAAGAAAATATCACATTTCTATCCCGATCATTTGGCTGATTATTATTTTATATGCGATCGCGATGGCTGAATTGGGATTGCGTTCTGAAGCGGTAGGAATCGCGTGGGGAATTACGGGATTATACTTACTTTCTAATGATACTCGTTGGCATTCTTGGGGTGGATTTACTTGTTTGGGTATCAGTATTTTATCTTACGTCACAATTTTTGTTTATCTGATTCCCTTAACGGCTTTTATGATTGGCGATCGCCTTTTTAAATTACCGATCTCTCAACGTTGGCAATATTTACGCGATCGCGTCTTTTGTTTAATCGGCGCGATCGCGGTTGTTAGCCTCTTATTTCTTCTTGCTATTGACTTTGAAATAAGTCGATTTTTCAGCGATTTAATTTGGCATTCTCAAATTCGTCGAGGTTCAATTCTTGAGAATTTAATCACTATTAAAAACCAAAGTTTTTCTCGTTATGGCATCTTAACCTATAGTTTACTGTATGGCTTATACTTGAGTATTTTTATCTTAACAATTTGGCAACGTCGAAAAGTTGGAAACCGAGCTTTTTTCTTTGTAATTCTTTTGACTTGCAGCTTTATTATCAATGCCCTTTTGTATGTTACTAGCGTTTACCAAGGAATTTTTCACTTTGTCATGTCCTTGGGAATTCTATTGTTGATTCCAGAAATTCAACTCCCCCAAATTTTCAAAAAAATACTGTGGTCATTGGCGCTTATTATTTTACTAATCCATAACAACACAAATATTCTGTCAACGGTAAACTATCTCAGTAGCCGTAAACCTGAATATACCTCAATTCAAAACTATGTTACCCAGCATCCCGAACTAACTTATATTATTGACGATTATGCGGCTCGGTTAGTATTTGATTATCAACTTCCGCCCAAAACCATTAGTTGGACATTTGCCAATAAAGCGCCAGATTTTTGGTTAGTGAGTCAAGAACAAATTCCTGAAAATACAGTGATGATTGCGTCGTTATTCAGAGCCAATTACTTAGAAACATTCGGAGAAATTCCCGGTTTACCCGATTGGCCGCACTTAAAAATTGGGGGATATGAATTAAGCTATATTCCAAGCTATCCTCAAGAAGTTGTGATTGTTCCTTCCATCCAGGAATAGTCTTTTTACTCATCCATAATCGCCGAACGATCTAAGACTAATAAGTTCCGTAACTGCTCCGTATCCAACTCCGTCAACCATTGTTCTCCGGCATCAACTGCTTGCTCGGCCAGTTGTTTTTTGCTTTCGATAATGTCATTAATCTTTTCCTCTAATGTCCCGGTGCTGATAAATTTATGAACCTGGACATTGCGTTTTTGACCAATACGAAAAGCGCGGTCTGTGGCTTGATTTTCTACCGCAGGATTCCACCAGCGATCCACATGGAAAACGTGATTTGCGCGGGTTAAGTTGAGTCCTGTTCCCCCGGCTTTGAGGGATAAAATCATGATTTGGGGGCCTTCTGGATCGTTTTGGAAACGGTCGATCATTTCTTGACGTTGATTGCGTCGCGTTGCACCGTAAAGGAACAAAGGTTCAGTGTTGAGTTGTTCGGCTAAATAGGGTTTTAGGAGTTTGCCCCACTCGGCAAATTGAGTGAAAATGAGAGCGCGATCGCCCTCTGCTACCACTTCTTCTAACATCTCTTGTAAGCGTAACAACTTCCCAGAGCGATCGCCCTGTTCAATGCGATTACTTTTGAGATATTGCGCGGGATGATTGCAAATTTGTTTGAGTTTTATTAACAAGGTCAAAATCAAGCCGTGACGCTGAATCCCCTCAGCCGTTTCGATTTTCTCTAACGCTTCATCTACCGCTTGCTGATACAACTTCGCTTGTTCGGCTGAAAGATTACAAAAGACATTCATCTCCTGTTTTTCAGGTAAATCTTGAATAATCGCTTTATCGGTTTTGAGACGACGCAGGATGAAGGGTTGGACGAGCGATCGCAAAATCTGAAGCGAGTCGCGATCGCCATATTTTTCGATGGGAATCGCAAACCGACGCTGGAAGAATTGACGATTTCCCAAAAAGCCCGGATTGAGAAAATCTAAAATAGACCACAACTCCGACAAGCGGTTTTCAATCGGAGTCCCCGTTAAAGCCACCCGAAAACCCGCATTTAACTTGCGAACCGCTTGGGCTTGTTTAGCTTGTGGATTTTTAACGTTTTGGGCTTCATCGAGTACCACCCCTTCCCAATTTACTTTTTCTAAAGTATCGAGATCGCGAAAAACCAAGGAATAGCTCGTAATCACTAAATCTTGGTTTTTAACTTCCTTAATAAATGCCTTCCCTTTACTGCGTTTATCGCCATGATGAACCACCACCGAAAGCGTCGGGGCAAACTTTTGTACCTCTCGTTCCCAATTACTTAAAACCGAAGTGGGACACACCACCAAAGTTCCTTTATTCAAAGCTCCTTCAGCTTTTAAATGCAGCAGAAACGCAATCAGTTGAGCCGTTTTACCTAAACCCATATCATCGGCTAAACAAGCCCCCAAACTCCAGCGTTCGAGGAAAGATAACCAAGATAAACCCCGTGTTTGATAAGGTCGGAGTTCCCCTTGAAAATCCTCTGGAACGTCGATGAGTTCGATCGGTTTGTTTTCGACTAAGTTGGCGATTAACTCTTTTAAAATGCCCGTCGCGGTAAAACTCACAATCGGCAACTTTGCAAAGGTTTTAATATCTCCGGTACTAAACCGCAAAGCATCTTCAACCGTTAAATTAATGGGTTCTTCAGACGGTTCTAAAATCGCTTGAGCGGCCCTGGCATCGGCGGGCTGGAGCGCTAACCATTCCCCGTCTACCTGTACTAAAGGGGATTGTTGTGCTAATAATTGCTCGAAGTCTTCTTTAGAGAGAGTGCGATCGCCCACCGCCAATTCTAACTGATAATTAAGCGGACTTTTTAAACCCAAACGCTCGCCTTTTTTCCGCACGACTTTGGCTTTAATTTTGACTCCTAAACGGTTCTCTGTCCCGCTTGCCAATCCCGACGGTAAAACCACCCCAAAGCCACTATTTTGCAGTTGTCCAGCACTAGAGCGAATAAACTCGTAAACCTCAATGGGGTTGAGGGTGCATTGGGTCGGCTGTTTGTAATTAAGACTGGCTTCAATCGGAGAATATAACCGAGCCGCAAGACCCAAACCTTGTAAAAACGTTTCTTGGGGATAGGGAATCACGCCGTCTTGCCACACCAACTCATCAACCGGATTTTGCCAAATCGTTGCCGCATCTACTTGCAGATTGGGGTCGCTAATCGAGCGCAGATAATAATTCAACTTCCAGTCGAGTTGTCCCCAGCGTACCTCGCCTTCGGTGGGGGGTTCAAGCACAAAACAAGCCTGAAAGCGATCGCCCCCTATTTTTTCCGAATCCGGCTTGACTAAAAAATCATGCACCGGAGCCAACCAAGTTTGTACCGCCGTATTGAGGCGTTGGGGGCCGTCTTCAGACTCCTCCCAGACAATCTCCTCGTCGGTTTGTAGGGTTTCGAGCCAAGGAGACACCAAAGACCCTTTCATCGGTTTGACCCCCACATCTAGCCAAGTCCGCAGTTGAGCATCCACCACCTGACTTAAAAAATTCAGTAACAACTCTTGGGGGTCGGTTCCGTGAATATACTCATTCGGGTCGGTTTCAGCCCCACCCGCAACCCCATAAGCCCGACAAATCGGCGGCATCGACTGAGCAAACTGCGCCAAGCGGGATTGATCCAACGCATTATCGAGCAAAGGATACCAAATCCCCTGCCATTGGTCAGCATCGAGCTTTTCGATTCCCGGTAAAAACTTACAGCGAGCCACCAAATCCAAGCTCCAGCGATAGACCTGCGCCCAGAAGCCCAAATCTTCCCCTAAATAGGTCGCTCCCGCTTGTAATGCCCCTAGGGGTAAACTCTGCAAAAATCGTGCCATTGAGAGGGCATCTAAGCTCGCTCCCGGAATTTGCCACCACTGCAAAGATAATTTTTTCGGATCGGCCTCGGCTAAATCCTGAGACAACAACGGCACAACAAGGGATTTTGACCGCGTTTTGGGGGTGGGGAGTGCCAGCCGATGGAGAGGTTCGGGTTCGAGGCTTTCTGGGGGTTGCCAAGCCCAAGATTGCGATCGCGCCAAAGCCTGTAACTCATCGAGAGTCATTGCCAGAGGATGCACCGCCTGAGAATTTGCGTCGAGATGGGAAGACGGATTAGCCCGCCACACTTCGCCCCAAATCCAAAAATAACTTGCTTGGGGCTGTCGAATCCAACTACCGTGTAGAGTTGCCATGAGTTTCGTTAATGTGCGATCGCGATGTACATACCGATAAGCCAATGAGGAAACCCTTTGCTGCTAAAGCTGGGTTCAATGCTGATTTGTTGTGGGGCGGTTGGGTAGGCTTCTCAATCAAGAAAAACCCAAGAAACCGCCGGGTCATTCAGCCCCCATCTACTCTCGGCAAGAAGTGTTAGGATTGCCAGAGAAGATAAAAGTGTAAAGAGAAGGAATAACAAAACAGATGCAAGAATTTAACAGGTCAATATCCTTTGATGGACGGGATATTCGACTCCAGACTGGTCTTCTCGCCCCACAGGCTGGTGGTTCTGTTTTGATTGAATCCGGGGATACCTCAGTTTTAGTAACTGCAACCCGGGCCGAAGGTAGAGAAGGAATCGATTTTTTGCCCCTCTTGGTGGACTACGAAGAACGACTTTATGCCGCCGGCCGCATCCCCGGAGGCTTTCTGCGACGAGAAGGCCGTCCGCCAGAAAAAGTAACCTTGACCAGTCGCTTAATTGACCGTCCTTTACGTCCCTTATTTCCTCAATGGCTGCGGGATGACATTCAGATCATAGCAACTACTTTGTCAATGGACGAGCAAGTGCCGCCCGATGTCCTCGCTGTAACCGGGGCTTCTATGGCAGTAATCTTGGCTCAAATTCCCTTTGCCGGGCCGATGGCCGGGGTACGGGTGGGCTTAGTGGGAGATGATTTTATCATTAACCCGACCTACAAGGAAGTAGACGACGGGGATTTAGATTTAGTGGTCGCCGGAACCCCTGACGGCGTGGTGATGGTGGAAGCCGGAGCCAACCAACTCCCCGAACAAGATATCATCGAAGCCATCGACTTTGGTTATGAAGCGGTGCGGGAATTGATCAAAGCCCAGCACGACATCATGCAAGAATTGGGCCTCGAACTGGCGACTGCCGAACCCCCCGCGTCTCATCCCGAACTCGAAGAATTAGTGCGCGATCGCGCCACCTCTGGCATCAAAAAAGTCTTATCCCACTTCGACTTCGACAAAACAAACCGGGACGAAGCCCTCGACGAAATCAAAGAAAACGAAGTCAACGAGGCGATCGCGTCCCTTCCCGAAGACAACCCCATTAAAGCCACCGTCGAAGAAAACCCCGCCGTGGTGGGCAAAACTTTCAAAAAACTCACCAAAACCTTAATGCGGGCCCAAATCATCGAAGACGGTGTACGGGTAGACGGTCGCAAACTCGACGAAGTACGTCCGATTTCCTGTCGCGTAGGCTTACTCCCCCGACGAGTTCACGGTTCGGGCTTATTCCAACGGGGCTTAACCCAAGTGCTGTCCATTGTCACCCTCGGAACCCCCGGAGATGCCCAAGAACTCGACGATCTCCATCCCGACACCCAAAAACGCTACCTCCACCATTACAACTTTCCTCCCTATTCAGTCGGAGAAACCAAGCCCATGCGATCGCCCGGTCGTCGGGAAATCGGTCACGGGGCTTTAGCCGAACGCGCCATCATCCCGGTTTTACCCCAAAGAGAGGAATTTCCCTATGTATTGCGGGTCGTTTCCGAAGTCCTTTCCTCCAACGGTTCAACCTCGATGGGGTCTGTATGTGGCTCAACCCTCGCTCTGATGGATGCCGGAGTTCCCATTGCCAAACCCGTAAGCGGTGCCGCTATGGGACTGATTAAAGAAGGAGACGAAGTGCGCGTCCTCACTGATATTCAAGGCATTGAAGACTTCCTCGGTGACATGGACTTCAAAGTTGCGGGTACTGACGAAGGCATTACCGCCTTGCAAATGGATATGAAAATCACCGGGCTACCCCTCGAAACCGTCGCCGAAGCCATTAATCAAGCCAAGTCGGCCCGATTGCATATCCTCGAAAAAATGCTGGCAGAAATCGACCAACCGCGATCGCAGCTTTCCAACTTTGCCCCCCGCTTGCTCACCATGAAGATCAACCCCGATCTCATTGGTTTAGTCATCGGCCCCGGTGGCAAAAACATCAAAGGCATTACCGAACAAACCGGAGCCAAAGTCGATATCGAAGACGATGGAACCGTCACGATTTCCTCGATGGAAGCCGAAAACGCCCAACAAGCCATGCGAGCCATCGAAGGCATGACCCGCACCATCAAAGAAGGCGAAGTCTTTGTCGGTCATGTGATGCGGATTATCCCCATCGGCGCATTTGTCGAAATTCTGCCCGGTAAAGAAGGCATGATCCACATCTCGCAACTGGCCGAAGGTCGCGTCGGTAAAGTCGAAGATGAAGTCGCAGTCGGCGATGAAGTGGTGGTCAAAGTCCGCGAAATTGACTCTCGCGGTCGCATCAACCTCACCCGCTTAGGCATTCACCCCGACCAAGCAGCAGCAGCTCGGGCCGCGGTATTAGCGCCGTAAGCCTAAAATCTACTTAAATACAGATGGAAACCCGCAGTTAGGCGGGTTTTGTTGTTGTTGGTTGTTGGTTATTGGTTGTTGGTTATTGGTTGTTGGTTGTTGGTTGTTGGTTATTGGTTGTTGGTTGTTGGTTGTTGGTTGTTGGTTGTTGGTTATTGGTTGTTGGTTATTGGTTGTTGGTTGTTGGTTATTGGTTATTGGTTGTTGGGCAGGGAAACCCAGCCCCTACATAATGATTGCCTACAGCACGCGCTGCCCACTGCCTACAGCAAAGCTGCCCACAGCAAAGCTGCCCCTTAGATGCTGATGACTGAAAATCACCCTTGTCCCGGTAAAAAGCTGCGTTTGAGGGTTTTGATCGCCTTGTCGGTGATGTCGGTATAGCGAGTTTGGCCGCAGAGAATTTGACTCATAATTTGGGCAGCAGTGGGACGTTTGACCCCCACTTTGTACGCCACTCCCGGCAGCTTAAAGAACAAGCCAGAAAGCCGTTGCGCCCAGACGTATTCTTCGCCCCAAGCTTGGTGGACGATGCTGCTATATTCGGGGAGGGCGCTGCTGTCTCCGGCGATCGCGTTGGCAATGGCGGCGGCGGCTTTGACTCCGGTAAACATAGACGGACGGATGCCTTCTGCGAGTAGGGGGTCGGTAATTCCGGCGGCATCCCCGACGACTAAGGCATTTTGTCCGTGTAAAGGCTTGTTATCCGACCACAAGGACAAGGGATGTTCGTACATTTGACCGCGAGAGGGGTCGAGGCCAATGGCTTGGGCGTATTTACTAATTTGCTTTTGTACTTCTTGGGGTTTGCCCTTGGGGTTTGCGAGAATTGCGGCACTAATCGAAGTGCGATCGCCATTGGGAAAGCGCCAAATAAAGCCATTTTTAAGGGAACCAAAGTCAAAATTGGCAATATTAGTGGCTTGGGGTGCTTCGGGCAGGTC
>KB904821.1:3078400-3111833 GCA_000380225.1 filamentous cyanobacterium ESFC-1 | reverse complement strand
AACCCCCGCCCCTACACACCGATTGCCGATTGCCGACTGCCGACTGCCCAAAAAACTGATTACTGAAGAAACTCCCCTTGCAACGTAAACGCCGCCCAATAATAGGGATTCTTCCAGGGCGTTTCCGTTTGCATTTCCAACTGGGCTTGACGCAACGCCGCGATCGCGCTCAGATTTTCTTGCAACAACAAACGGTAAAAACGGCTCATCATCTCGGCGGTGGCTTCGTCATCTACATTCCACAAACTGACGATGGCGCGAGGTGTTCCCGCGTACATAAAGCCCCGCGTTAAGCCCACCAAGCCTTCCCCTTTCACGTCTTGACCCAAACCCGTCTGACAAGCACTCAACACCACTAATTCTGCTTGCAAATCCAAGTTATAAACATCATGCAAGCGCAAAAAGCCGTTTTGCGGATTGCCTTGAGCATCCACCAGGGAAAGCACAATTCCCGATAATTCCGGGTAATTGCTGTTGAGAATGCCATGAGTGGCAAAGTGCAAAATGCGATATTGACTGATTTCCGGATCGGTGACAAACTCGCGATTCGCTGCAAAATCAAACACCACGGCGGTTTCACTTGCGGGAACTAAATCGAGAATCGCTTGGGCTTCGGTGCGCGTCCCTGGAAGCCGTTGTAAGCCCACATCAACGGTTTGGGCGGCGCGATTGACCACGGCTTGGGCCACTGTCGTAGAATTCACCGGGGCTTCGAGACGGCGATCGCGATCGCTAAATACCGGATCGGCTACAATGGCGATTGATTTGGGGGCAGAAGTGGGGGGTTGCGATCGCAAAACGCTCAAAGTCGAAGTCGAAGGCAGATTGACGATTTCGTAATCGGTAATCAAAGGCGTATTACTCTCAGGCAAGGTTAACGCCGCAAAGGGAATGTATTGCAAAGCGCCATCGCTGACAATCAACAAACGGCGATTTTGCAGTTGAGACGCAACCGGGCCTAAAATCATTTGGCTTAAATCCGCGACATTTGCCGCTTCATTTCCCCGACGAGGCTGCACTCCCACCAAACCGCGAGTGTCCCCGATTTCATAACTGGGATTATTGAGATTTTCATAAAACTGTCGGGCTGCTGCTTCAATTTCGGCTTGGGGCGGCAAAATATAGCTTTTTATCTCGTTTTTACTAACCATCCAGAGAAAGCTGCGATTTTTGCCTAAAGCGTATTGCAGCAACACCGTGTCGTCGTCGAGGATGTCTTGTTGAATTTGAGAAGCGGTGAGGGGTTGGGGTTGGGTAAGGGCGGCGTAATTGGGACTGGTAGCGCGTATTTGGTCTTGTACGCTTTGATATTGGGCGAGGGTCGTGGTGCGGCGTTTTTCGAGTTCTTCGGCTTCTGCGGGGCTATATTCGCCGCTTAGGAGCGCAACGCGGGCTTGTTCGATTTGGTTGAGTTGTTGTTGCAGTTTTTGTTCTTGACTCAGGAGTTGCGGATCGACTCCTTTGCGGATGTTGGTATTGGCTTCTGCGAGTAAGTCTAGTAAACTGCGGGCCCTGGCTCTTTCGTTGATGTGTAGGGCTTTGGCATCGTAGCCGCGATCGCGCTGCTGTTGGTGCAGTTCCATCAGCAAATCGATGTAAAATTCGTAAAAGTCTTGATTATTGGCAAAAAATGAGGTACGCAAATCGGGACTGGCGACATTTGCCCGTAAATCCTCGATAATCGCGATCGCATTTTCTAGACTTTCTAAAGCCCCATTCAAATCGTCGCGATCGCGTTGAATTTTAGCAATTCCGGCAAGGGTACGGGCTTCGGAGTAGCGATCGCCCACTTTTTGATGTTGTACGAGGGCTTGATTAAATAAAGTTAGGGCGCGATCGCGATTGTTTTGCAGATAATAAGTATAGGCAATTAGTTGTAAAGTTCTGGCCTCAGCCAGAGGGTTATTAACACTTTGTAATTCGGTTAAAGCGCGGTCGAGAAATTGTAATCCTTGCTCGTAATTGTCTTGATCAACATAAATCGCCCCCAGATTATTTAAAGCAATGGCTTGTCCGTAGCGATCGCCTGTTTCTTCTAAAATGGTTAAGGCTTGGGTGAACAATTCTGTGGCGCGATCGCTTTGGTCTAATTCGATGTACAAATCGCCAATATTGTTTAAAGTTAGGGCTTCGCGGTTGCGATCGCCCATTATTTCCAACAAAGCTAAAGATTCTTGATAATAAGTTAAAGCTTGCTCGTTGTCGCCTAAATCGTTATAGATTGCCCCAATATTATTTAAAATTGTCGCCAAAGCTGAATTATTTTCTATGGCTTTAGCTAAATCTAAAGCTTGATTGTAATAATCGAGGGCTTCTTGTTTCTGACCTTGATAATTATAAGAAACGCCCAAATTAACCAAAGTTGAGACCAAACGGGGCTTATCTTCTAATTGTTTTAGTAAAGGAATTGATTCACTAAAAAATTGTGACGCTTGCTCGTAATCTCCTAAAAATTGATAGATGTTGCCAATATTATTTAATAAACTTGCTTGAGGAGAAGTATATTCAAATGCCTTAGCAATTTCTAAACCTTGTTTATAAATTTCAAGAGCTTTTTCTTTATCCCCCATAGAACTATAAGTAAACCCCAAATTTAGTAAAGTTGTGACTTGACTGGAATAATTTTCAGTTGCTTGGGTTAGTTCTAATACTTCATTAAATCGTGCGATCGCCTCCTCTCGTTCCCCTAAACTATTGTAAACAAAACCAATATTATTCAGGGTAATTGCTTCCCACTCCCTATCCCCAATTTCCCGCCATAATACTAAAGCTTCTTCCCACAGGGCGATCGCCTCTCGCGAACTTTCTGCCGTTCTTTGGTTATATAATGCCCTGGATTGCTCGTTAAGCTCCATTGCTTGCGAACGAGGATCATTTTGAGCAATAACAGGCGTTTTTGTCAAAATTTCGGCAACTGCGGCAACGGGAGACAAGCCAAAAGTCAAGAGAAGCGCGATCGCGAGACTACTTTTTTGCATGGGTAACTAGGCAAGAATTAAAAAACAATTTAGCTGGATTCTACTGTAGTTTATTTCTAGCAACCTTGGCCTTATGCAGCGTTAAATTATAGTGATTTAATTCACTTTATTTTCTTTTTTGAAATAAAAAATAGAGCGATTTGAGTAACTGAATGATAGCTCATGGGTTATAGAAAACGAGTTACCGATTTCCTCAACTTCCCGTTATGGCGATTTACCTTCAAAATCAGCATTCCCAATCGCCCCCTGAATTGGACATCGAGGGCTAACACCCAAGCCCAGACAACAATCCTCATACCCCAAACCCCGTTTTCCGCCCATCCCGTTAGCAGTCAACCCCACCGAAATGAACCCTCCCATGAGGTACAGGCAAAAAATCCCGACTTAATCTCGCGATAATCTCCCGAACGTTCTAAACTGAAGGGTGCGAGAATAAAGCGTTAAAACTCAACAAGATACATCAACCGTGCGAAAAATCGTTATTGCTGGTAACTGGAAAATGTACAAAACTCAGGCGGAGGCCAAAGAATTTCTCCAAGCCTTTCTGCCTGAGACTGAAAAAACAGACGAAAACCGAGGCATCATTTTGTGTTCGACGTTTACCGCGTTGGATGTCATGTCCAAAAACCTCCACGGTAGTCGCGTGCGTTTAGGGGCGCAAAACATCCACTGGGAAGACGCAGGGGCGTACACGGGCGAAATTTCTGGCCCGATGCTGAAAGAATACGCCGTGAGTTACGTTATCATCGGTCACAGCGAACGCCGTCAATATTTCGGGGAAACGGACGAAACGGTGAACCTACGACTGAAAGCCGCCCAAAAACACGGATTCACCCCGATTTTGTGCGTCGGTGAAAGCAAAGAGCAGCGTGATTCTGGGGACACTGAAGCGATCATCAGCAAGCAACTCGAACAAGATTTAGTAGACATCGATCAAAGTAACCTGATTATTGCCTACGAACCGATTTGGGCGATTGGTACAGGAGATACTTGCGGTGCCGTCGAAGCCAACCGCGTGATTGGCTTGATCCGTTCTCAACTCAGCAACCCCGATGTCCCGATTCAGTATGGCGGTTCGGTGAAACCCAATAATATTAATGAAATTATGGCACAACCGGAAATCGACGGGGCGTTAGTCGGTGGGGCAAGTCTCGATCCGGCGAGTTTTGCAGCGATTGTTAACTACAGCTAGATTGGTAGGGGCGATTTTTGGTCATTAGTCCTTTGTCATTGGTCTTTTGTGACAAGTTAAGGTTTTGTCTCCATTGTTAAGTGTGTAGGGTGGGCATCGCCCACCCCTGTCAAGGTGTAATTTTCAGCAAGCAAGAATAACCCTCAAAGCCGCATTTTGTCGTCATTGGCGCTAACATCATTACCACTTAATCACCAACTTGAAGATGAAAGCACAGTTTTTTTCTTCCCCCTCCTCCCCCTCTTCCCCCTCCTCCCTCTCTCAATCGGTAAGACTGAGCGCCAAGTCTAGCACCTTGAAAGGGCTGGGTGGGCATCGCCCACCATTTCTCGCTTTGCTGTCAACATAACAAGCGTTATGTTGACCATAACAACTGTTATGTTATTGATTCCAGACAGCAAACTTTATAAAGTTAGTTAGCGCCGTAACCCACCGTCTAAAGTGTGTCGCGGCACTACTGCCGTGACACACCTTAAATTGTGCGATCGCCAAAACCTAAAATGCCTACATTTCGGTGCGTTACGCTTCGCGCTTCGTCACCCTACCTATAGCCTTATTTTAGGCGTGTCACGCCACTACTGGCGCGACACACTCTAAATAGTGGGTTATGGCGGATTGTTGAATTACCGTCACAGCCTAAGTTTTAGCCACCTAACCCACCGAACTGCCTAATACCGATTGCCTAAAATTGCAGCCCTAAACCGCCTTGTAGGGAAAATGCTGCCCCACCGCCGTTGCGATAGGCATCAAAGGCAATAATGGCGTTACCAAATACCACGGTACTGCTATTCGGAATAACATAATCAATGCCGGGTTGAAGGGCAAAGCTGGTTTTGTCGCCAATGGGGGAGGGAGAATCGCCACTCCCGAAGGCAACTCCTGCGCCCACATAAGCGTCAGTTTGCCAGTTGATGGGGAAGTCATAAGATACGGTGGGAACTACTGCTGTCCCGCCGTCACTGCCGATCAGGGCTTGGGTACGCAGGGAAAGGGGGACTTCTAGGAATTTGTAGCGAAAGGCAATCACGCCCCCTAGGTTTTGACCGTTACCCCGATTATCGTTGACAATGCCGACGGTAGGGCCAACGCCGATGTAGCTACCGTAAGCCGCTTGGGCGATCGCGGGTTTGGGGGCGATCGCGACTCCGGTTAGCCCGAAAGTGGCGATCGCGGCGGCAACGAAACCCCCTTGAATCTGCTTCATAACTTACCCCTCAACACAAAGTTTAGAAAGACTATGAGCCGATTTTAGCTCAAGTGCGGGGCGTGGGGTTAAGATTTTGAGGATTGGGGGGCGATCGCGAAACGATACACGCCGTACAACACAGCCCCAATAAAGGCCATCCCAATCAAAGCCGAAACCAGTTGAAACACCATTTTCAGTAGAGAAAAACTCACCGAGAGGGTGACAACCGCGACAATGACTTTAGCAATGGTGGGCAAGTTACCAAACCAAGTGGTAATTTGCTGCCATTTGGCTTGCCATTCGATCGAGGTTTCGTTACTCGTAGCGGTGTTGGGGACTTGATTTTGCGGTGGTTGATTGGGGGTTTGTTGCTGTTGACTAGGGGTTTGTTGCACTTCGATTTCGAGTTCTTGTAAGCGTTTTTGCCAATCCTGTTGATTTTGGCTGTTCATGTTTTAACCGAGTTCAAGATTTGATGTTTCTTTTATAATACGCCTTGATTCGACCTTCTGGGGTAGGGTTTCCCGATGCGATCGCGTTAGGGTTCAGCTTCAAATTGGGGGAGTCTGAGAAAATGTAGCCTCTGCGTCTTCTAGGGCTAAATCATGCGGGTTTTGGGCGGCGATTTGGGCGGTTTTTTCCTGTTTGCGACGACGACTTGCGCGACGGTTTACGGCAGCTTTGAGAATTTTGAGTTGATAAGGATCGATATCTTTGCGCCAGAATAAACGACCGTTTCGCATTTCACAACCCTGTTCGGCTAGATATTGTAACCAACTGCGGCGATCGCGAATTTTATTGGGGTATTCTAACAAACCTCGGTCTTGTTCTTGAATCGTCAAACGGGCAAATTTTTCATAATTGGGATAATCCGGTAAAACCAACGCCTCTTTTTGATGTAAAATAGGCGGATTTTCGGGATTATATTCTTGGTAAGAAACCCGGTTTAAATCTTGTAAATCCACCCGCATACTCACCTGTAACCCCGGATGGGGATCGTTATCAAAATCGGGATAAGATAAATAGGAAATACAGGGCTTATTGAGGTGGAACTTAATTACATTTGCCCCTTCAAAACGGCCAATTGTCCGACTCGCGCAACCTTCATATAAGCGCAATAATGGCTTGAGACTTTCTAAGGCGCTAATATGAATTGTAAAAGAATTGCGACGTTTTAAACCCACGGAGCTTTCCTGACATAAATCCGCTAAAATCTCTAAATCTCCGACACTAAATAGCATCATGTCGGCAAACAAACAAGCCTTTTTATAACTGCCAAATAACGCTTTGATATCTTCTTTTGTCGTGGGTGAAAGTTCGCGAACTTTGGGGCGTTTGCTAAAGTGGGATAACGCCAAATAAACTTGTAAATCTTGGCGACGAGTTTGAGCTATTTCTTGCCATTCTGCCTCATCTGTCGCTTGCAAAACCAACTTCCAAGCATAGCGATAAGAGCGAAACTCATTCAAAATCACGGCTTCTGTTTCTAATTCCCCTTTAGCTGGTAGTCGCCCCCGTTCCGTGACAAAATCCATCAACGGCGTTAACATTTCCGCGTAATCTTCAAAGTTTCGTAATTGAACGCGAATGCGTGGGGTTGTGGCGCGAGAATGAAAACGAGAAGCCCGAAATGCCTCTGCTTGGGCTTCATCCCGAAATACAAAATAAATGCCTAATTCGACGGGAACGGCATTAACTTGTAAAACCTGGTCGATATAGATTTTTAATTCTTCTTGTTCGTAATATTTTTGAAAGGTATTGCGACGAGTAATTACCCCATCCCCATAAGCAATTTGATTGCTGACGCGATCGCTAATTAAAACCTGCGCCGCGACAATCAAAACCCGACGAGTCAAATCCCAAGCATTAATTAAAGCTTCTCGCCGTTCTGCCGTATCTTCAATAACATTAATGATATAACCCAAATTAACAATATCAGCCGCCGTTTTAGGCGTATCCGGTTGATAATAAGGGTCCCACCCAGAACAGACATAACCCTTCGCAGCAACACGTTCGACATCGCCCCCATAACCGCAACCGTAATCGAAAAAAGTCGTCTCTGAGTGGAACAAATTTGCCCCTAGCGCCGCCCGAACCGGACGCGAGAGGGATTTACGAATTAAGGCGGCTTTGTGGCGTTCAATGGTCGGAAACGGCAACTCAGAGGATGTTTGACCTTCTCTTTCAACTAATTTGTGGTCTTGAATTGTTACCCCAAAATCCTCAAGGCGTTTTTGCCATTCTCGCTGCGTCCCAATAAAACGGGGATCGTCTAACAAGCCCAATCGTTCTTCGTGATACGTCAGTTGGGCAAACTGGTTATAACCGGGATAATTTGGGGTAACAAAGGTTTCTTTGCGATGCAATATTGGCGGATTATCTGAGTTGCGATAATTGCGATATTGGACTTCTAAAGTGTCGGGATTAACCACAATACTGGCTTCTAACGGGGGGTGAGGATTGTTGTCAAAGTCTGGGTAAAACAGATAAGACAACGAAGCGCGATCGCGACTAAACTTAACCAAAGTCGCCCCTTGAATCTGAGGAGACGCTTGACGGGCTTTTTGTTCGTAAGCTTGCAGTGGCGCTTCTAGGGCGCTCAACGCACTCACATGGACGTATAGCGCCCCTGGAAGCAACTTACCGATCGCGCTGGTTTCACATTGGCGGGCAATTTCGGCAAAGCGATCGCAATCTACTGTCATGGCAATTTACAATGAACAATTTATAATGAACAATTTACAATTTACAATGAACAATTTACAATTTACAATGAACAATTTACAATGAATAATTTACAATTTACAATGAACAATTTATAACTAATAACAAATATAGTAACTAATAACCAACAACCAATAACCAATAACCAATAACCAATAACTAACAACCAACAACCAACAACAAATGACCAAAGACAAATGACAAATAACTAATTAGTAGACCTGCGACGGCGGGGAGGTGTGCGGCGGCGAGGTGTTTTCTTTTTCAGGGCATTATTAACCAAAGTCGGTAAATCTTGGGGATAATCCGCGATCGCGATTTTGGCTTTTTTGAAAGCCGCGATTTTTTGTTTAGCCGTGTTCGTGTGGGGAATGGTACAAGTCAGTTGAGACGCGATCGCCGAAGCTGCATCGCTTTCTGCTTTGGCTATGGGGACAGTATGACCCACCACATAAGCAACAATGGGCTTTTTGAGATTAAGGTTTTCTAATTCTTGGGCTGCTTCGTAACTGCCTTGGGCGTTTTGTTCGATCAACACAATCGCTTCTGTAGCATCATCTTCTGCCAGAAATCCCAACCAATCCCGAAAACTCGACCCAATCATCGCCCCCGTCCCCAAATGTACCGCAATCGATTGACCGATATTCCCTTGGGTTAAACTGAGGGCAACTTCATCAGCGAGGCGATCGCTACGGCTAATCATTGCCACATTCCCCGGTGTATAAAATTGGGGTTCGCAAGTTCCAATCCAAATTTTTCCCGGTACGATCGCCCCGGCACTCCCCGGCCCTAAAATCAGGGTATTCGTGGTTTTAGCTTTGTCAAACAATTGCATCAAATCTAGGGGAGGAATGCCTGCCGCCGCGATCGCGAGTTGCCGAATGCCGCTATCTATCGCTTCTAGGGCTGCATCCAAAACATGATAGGGATTGGCAAAAATCAAACTCATACCAATTTCCCCCACCTGGGCGATCGCTTCCTCGACCAAGTTAAAACAAGGAATATCATCAATTGTGGTATCGCCGTGACCGACACTCACTCCTGCGACCACAAGAGTACCATAGGCTTTCATGCGTTGAGCGTAGTGACGGCCTATCGGTTGATCGATGCCTTGAATTAAAACTTTGGTTTCGGCGGTTAAATTCATTGGTTATTTGTCCTTTGTCTTTTGTCCTTAGTCATTGGTTATTAGTTATTGGTAATTGCTTCTCTTTATTTAAAACTCAGGGTTTGTTGAATGGCTTGGGTTAAATCTTCAGTACAGTACAACGTCGAATGAGAAATAGTAGAAATTGCTTCTCCATCAACTCCGATTAAGCGGACAATAAACTTCGTTTCGGTGCGATTACTGGCCGATCGCGAAGATTTGTTAGCCTTGGTGCGTTTTCGGGGAAAGCGTTGCGATCGCCAAGCCAAAGCCGTAGGACGTTCGGCGCGATCCTCACTATCCGCGAGGGCTGTCGTGTCGCCTTGGGGTTTAATCAAATCCGCGATCGCTTTGGCTACCGCAGTGCTAATTTCCGCGCTACTCAAACAATTAATCAAAATGCGGTCTACGCCTTCTACTGCTTGCACTTGCGACAAAGCATAAGCTAAAGAATCTGCCAAATCTTCCTCATCGAGCAAAATGCCATCACTTTCGGAAGACATAATCCAACAGCAAGCCGGTTTACCCCCTTCTTTATGCAGTAAATCCCAAGTCAACATTCCCAAGCCCATGCTATTACTGAGAATGCCAATATTGCCTTGAGCATTATAAACTTCTAGGGGATAAGCCACGGGCAGAGAAATCACATCAGGATGGGAGGATTCAGTATCGCCATTCTGCTCAACTTTATTCAGTCGGTCGAGTAATCCTAACACCTCCCACTGACGACCCAGGGCGCGATCGTCAATGGTAATTTTGCCATCTAACGCCATCACATCCCCGGCGGTATTAATACCCAAAGGATTAATTTCAATACTGTTTAAATCTTTGGTCGCGAACAAGCGATACATCCGTACAATAATCTCGCTGACGGATTTGATCGCCTTTCCCTGTAATCCCATCGCTACCGTTAATTTACGCGCGTGAAAAGGGGAAAAAGCCTCTTCTAAAACAATTTTCTGCATTTGTTCGAGAACCGATTCGACCTGGATTCCTCCCTGAGACGAACCGAGCAATACCGGACAACCCAGTAAATAATCAAATACAATTGCCAGAAAGCACTCTTTTTCTGTATCGTAACGAGCTTCTGCCAATAAAACTTGGGGATATTCATCCATTATGGGTAAATTAAAGATCGTGCGGGCCGCCGCGATCGCGTCAATGGTATTCTCAACAAAACGGATACCGCCTGCTCGCCCTCGTCCCCCCGCATGAACTTGCGATTTTAAAACAATGGGATACGGTAGCTGTAATTGCTTGAGATCGCGTGGATCGTCGATTTGTTGAGAAGGCAAAACCGGAATGCCTACCTCCCTAAATAATACTTTTGCCTGATACTCCAGTAAATCCATTCATCCTTTGTCCACAAATCTCTACTGCCGTCTTCTCGGTAGTCGAAAAAACGCCTAAACTACTATTAAATTTACATCTAACGATGTTGTTGCTATGCCATACACAGCGACTCCTGCCACTGATTTAGCTCATCTCGAACAACTGTATCAACAGCGTTTACAAATCGAGTTTCCCCAAATTGCACCAATTCAGATGCACTGCTATCTGCGGGATGAAACCCTGGCGATTTTGGTCGAACATGGTCAGCCTGTTTTTCCCTATCCCCATCAGGTGTTTCATCGCTGTGAGCAGATTTTGGCTGAAACCGAGTTACCCGTTGAACCCGAACGCAGTTTGATTTATCTGCGAATGGAAAGCCAGGCACAACCTTATGCCTTTCATATTGCTAAGGCCAAACCACGCGCCGCTACGCGGATCCCTTTGGGATCGCCCCTCCCGCCATCTGAATCAGTCACAACGTCAGAATCTAACCTTACATCATACTCCGACTCTGAGGTAGGAGAAACAACCCCCCCTGATTTCTTGGCCGATGAGGAAGGGGAAAATGACTCATCCGAAGTCGCGATCGCGAAACAATCCTGGTTACCCATTATCCTCATTGGGACGGGTTTAGCGGGGACGATCTTTTTGAGTAGTTTGTATTTGTTGAGTCGTCCTTGTGTATTGGGAGAATGCGAGGAAATTCCTTATGCGAAGGAGTTGGCCGTAGAAGCCCTCTCGACGGTAAAAGAACCGGAATCGGGCCAAGAGATTTTAAGGGCGCAAATTCAATTCAAGCAAGCGACTCGTTTGTTAGACAGCATTCCCCCTTGGTCGAATCGTCACCGGGAAGCGCAAAATTTACTGGAAATCCATCAAGAAACCAAGCTCGATCTTGATAATTTAGTTGAAGCCCTTAAAAACGGTGCAAGGGCTTCTTATTTAACGCAAAATCGCCCGATTTCGGTAAACCAATGGCAAGAAGCGGTTCAAGCTTGGCAAAGCGCGATCGCGGGTTTAGCCGCCATCGAAAGCGATAACGAGTTTTATGACTTTGCTCAAAGTAAAGTCCCCGAATACCGCCGCAATCTTCGCGTAGTCAAGCGGGGCTTAGAAATTGAAGCAAACGCCCAAACTAGCCTGGCGATCGCCCAAGAAAACGCCAAAACTGCCGAAGTTCGCCAAGAAATTGCTCAAAACCTCGAACATCTACGCCTGGCTCAAAATCTCTGGCAAAACGCGATCGCCCGTCTGCGGCAAATTCCCCAAGGCACAACCGCCCATACCGCCGCCCGCGAAGTTCTGACCACCTACAATACACGCTTGGGGATACTGCGCGATCGCCTCACCCGCGAAAGCTTCTCCAATCGCGCCTACAACCAAGCCCTAGACTTTGCTGACGATGCTCAAAACGCCGAAACCCGCAATCAATGGTCTCAAGCCGTCATTAATTGGCGCAATGCCCTCAATGCCATCCAAGAAGTCCAAAACGATACCTTCGACTACGGCAAGGCGCAACCCTTAATCGAAACCTACAGAAACGCCCTTAATAACGCTGAGAGCCAGCTTAAAAGCGCCGTTACGGTTCAGCAAGCCCGCAACGACCTCGACCGCCTTTGTGGGGCAAATACAGACAAAGTGTGCGACTACACCCTCAACAATCAACTGTTGAAAGTCACCCTCACCCCCACTTATATCCAAAAAGTGCGATCGACGGCCTCCAAAGCCCAATCTACCGGGGATGTCAACGCTCAGGTAAAAATCCTCGATCACGTTTACACTCTAGAACGGGCCCTCGAAACCATCAGTCAAAATCTCAATGTGCGTCTCGAAGTCTACACCAGCAATAACGTCTTAGTTCAGACATTCGTTCCGGGGATGAATCCCTAGGAAATTGGCTATAGTCATTCTAAATAAAAACCGACAACCCGCCCGCAGATTAAAATCTGGGGCTAATGATAGCAAAGTCCGTTTTCACGGACTGAACCCATCAAGTTAATATATGAAACTTAATTGGAATGACTATAAATTTATCCTAAAAACCCTCAGAAATGACTGAAGCCGAGCGCATAGACCACGATCGCTTGTTCAAAGAGTTAATTCTCACCTTTAGCGACGACTTTCTCGCTCAATTCCTAAGCGATCTCGCTGCTCGTCTGCGCCCTCAAACCCTCTCCTTTACCGGGACTGAGCTTTTTACCGATGTAACCTCCGGCCAAAAATATGCCGCCGATCTCGTCGCGATCGCTCAACTTCAGGATAATGAAGCCGAGTTTGTGCTACATATCGAACATCAATCGGGCAGTAAATCCAACTTTCCGCGACGAATGTGGTTGTATTTTAGCCGCCTTCACGAAAAGTATAATTTGCCGATTTGTCAGGTGGCAGTTTTAGCGTTTGATGAACCCCGACGGGCCGATCCAGATTATTACGAAGTGCGCTTTTTAGACGATACGGTATTGCGCTTGCAGTATCGTACTATTCAACTGAATCGCCTCGATTGGCAAGATTTTGTGACTCGCGACAGCCCCATTATTTGCGCTTTTATGTCCAAAATGCGGATGCGATCGCAAGACCGTCCTAGAGTCAAGCTAGAATGTTTGTTGATGCTGGTACACTTGCAATTGGACGAGGCGCGATCGCAACTTCTCTCCGGTTTTATTGACACTTATCTCCGCTTAAATGCCGAAGAAGAAGCCATTTTTCAAGCGGAACTTGCCCAAGTTTTACCTCAAAATCAAGAAGGAATTATGGAAATTGTCACGAGTTGGATGGAACAAGGTATCGAGCAAGGTATCGAACGAGGTATCGAACAGGGTATCGAACAAGGTATCGAACAGGGTATCGAGCAAGGACGAAAACAAGAAGCCCTGGCTTTAAATTTACGTCTTCTATCTCGACTTTTAGACACATTATCATCCCAACAAGAAGAAGCAGTAAGAAACTTGTCTTTAACTCAATTGGAATCCCTCAGTGAAGCTTTACTTGACTTCACTGCACCCGCAGATTTGGACGCTTGGTTACGGCAACTGGGAGAGTAATTCTGGCGTTTTTATTTCAAAATTAAGAACCCCTGTTTCTTATCTGCTGACCCGATTTAATTACATTTTTGCTTCAGAAACCGGGGTTCTAGAATAGCGATTATTCGTCCAGATTTTCTCTAATCTTGCCCAAGTTTTACCTCAGAATCAGGAAGGGATTATGGAAATTGTCACCAGTTGGATGGAACAGGGTATCGAGCAGGGTATCGAACAAGGTATCGAACA
Source organism: filamentous cyanobacterium ESFC-1 (assembly GCA_000380225.1). Classification (GTDB taxonomy): domain Bacteria; phylum Cyanobacteriota; class Cyanobacteriia; order Cyanobacteriales; family Spirulinaceae; genus Jaaginema. The sequence goes on along the minus strand of KB904821.1, from coordinate 3,098,008 downwards.
GGGTATCGAGCAAGGACGAAAACAAGAAGCCCTGGCTTTAAATTTACGTCTTCTATCTCGACTTTTAGGCACATTATCGCCCCAACAAGAAGAAGCAGTAAGAAACTTGTCTTTAACTCAATTGGAATCCCTCAGTGAAGCTTTACTTGACTTCACCACACCCGCAGATTTGGACGCTTGGTTACGGCAACTTAGAGAGTAATTCTGGCGTTTTTATTTCAAGATTAAGAACCCCTGTTTCTAGGATATAGTGCTACTTTCGGGGATTGAAATAGATAGTTGAAGCGATAGACTAAGAATGGCGGGCAATGCCCACTACTACTGCAACACACTTTAAATGGTGGGTTACGGCGGATTCGTGAATTACAGTCACAGCCTAGATTTTAGCCGCCTAACCCACCCTACTGGCGCGACACACCTTAAATAGGGCTTTAGAAAACCCTCGAAACTGGCTTCAATTGGAAAACAGACCAAAAGTCTATCGCACACTTTTAGCTGTGTCATGGCACTACGCTATGTTTTGATGATAGTATGTACTGCTATAAAAAGTAAGCAGATTAAGAAGCCGGGGTTCTGAAGGAATTACTAGAAAATAAAGATTAACTGAACTTGCCAAAATTCAAGCTCGCGCACAATTTCAATCTGTTTAATAAACTCGCGGAAATAAAATCGCCTTTCAGTTTCAGACAAATCGAGCCAAAATTGCGGTAAAGCAACTGTTTTCGCGATCGCCTGTAAACTATCCGGGGGAAGTTGTGCCACGCGATCGCGCAGTTGTGAAATTTCTAAACGTAACTTATAACGCCGCAAGTCCGCCGTTTCTGTATCTAAAATGCCGTCAGTTTCTAAAGTGGTGACTTGACTTAAAATTTGCTCTCGTTGCTTAATTTTTTGCTCAAAATTACTTTTAATTGCGCTCAAATTCGGAGAGCCAATCTCGTTAACCGCAAGGGGTAAATCCTCACAAATTCGGGTAATGGTTGCTTCTAAAACTTCAGCGTAAGCAAGGCTGTTACACCTGGGTTGTTGAGGACAAGCAATCGGACGCAGATAGAGATATTCTGTCTTTTTTCCCCTGGCTTTTGTGCAAGTAATGGTCATCCCAGATTGGCACTTTTGACAGCTTACCAAACCCGCGAGCGATCGCGCCGCACTTGCAGTCCGAGGGGGAAGGCGGCGATTACGGCGCAGTAAGCGGTCGATTTGGGCGGCTTCTGGACGAGAAATAATTGGAATATGAGTATTTTGAATAATATCGCCATTTTTATAAGCCAAATCCCCCCGATAAACCGGATTTGTGAGCCAACGCTGTCCGGTGGTGACTGAAATTTTCTTGCCAAACTTCTTTTCTAAAAAACGCACCGATCCCCGTAACGAGCCGTAGAGTAAATAATGCTCGAAAAATGCCTTCACAACCGGGGCTGTGCTGCGATCGAGGATATATTTATCTTGGCCGCGACGATAACCGTAACAGGCTTTTCCGGGGGGAGGTAAGGCTTTGATGCGATTGCGAGCATGACCTAAACGGAGGCGATCGCGGCGGTGATTTTGCTGGATTTCTGGCAGCAGTTGGATTAATTCGGCGCGAAAACGATCGGAATCGGCGTTTTTGAGGTTTGAAGAAGTATAATTCTGTTCGGTGGCGATAATTTCGATGTCGAGGGCTTCGAGAAACGCGATCGCGCCATTAACTTCCTCTAGATTATCCCCCAACTCCTCCAACCGCCGAATCAACACATAATCGGGGGGTTGGGCTTCGCTGTCTGCGAGGAGGTTTTGCAGTTGGTAACGCTGACCCAAATCTTGATAGACGCGATCGACTTCTAAGCCCCAAATATCGGGGTCTGGGGCGGTTTCGAGTAAGGGATCGCTATACAAATAAGCGACGATTTGCATTATGACTTGGGGATAATCGCGATCGCTACAATAACAAAGGTATTTCTCAATCGCGAGGGTTTCATGGCTGACATAATTTTATTCTGGCATCGCCGCGACTTACGCATTAGCGATAATGTGGGCTTGGCGAAAGCGCGTCAAAAAAGTGCAAAAGTGGTGAGTGTTTTTTGTCTCGATCCGGGTATTCTCAAAATAGACGATGTTGCTCCAGCGCGAGGGGCTTACCTGATTCGTTGTTTACAGGCGCTACAAGACAACTACAAAGAGATTGGCGGTCAACTCCTCTTTCTGCATGATTCGCCGTCTGAGGGCATTCCTCGGTTGGCTGAAGCGTTGTCGGCGCAAACGGTAATCTGGAATAACGATGTGGAGCCGTATGCCAAAAAGCGGGATAAAGCGGTTAAAGCCGCACTACAGGAAAAAGGCATTGCCGTCGAAACCTTTTGGGATCAACTGCTCCACGCTCCTGGGGAAGTGATGACCAAATCTTCGGATACCCCCTATACGGTGTATACGCCCTTCTGGAAGAATTGGGCGCAGCAAGATAAAGATAAACCCGCCGAAAATCTCGAAAATGTCGAAAAATTAACCGAGAAAGAGCAAGAAGCCGCCCAAAAAGCCGGGGCGATCGCGCTCCCTTCCCCTTCAGATTTAGGTTTCGAGTGGGACAATGGTTTTATCCTAGAGCCTGGAGAAAAAGCCCCTCGCGATCGCCTCGCTTATTTTTGCGATCGCGCTATCGTAGACTACGACGAGCAACGCAATTTCCCCTCAGAAGACGGCACATCCCAACTCAGCGCCCCCTTAAAATTTGGCACTATTGGCATTCGCACCGTTTGGGAAGCCACCCAAAAAGCCCTCGAAAACACCCGCAGCGACGAAGCCCGCAACGGCATTATCGGCTGGCAAAAAGAAATCGCCTGGCGAGAATTTTATCAACACGCCATGTATTTCTTCCCTGAATTAGCAAACGGGCCTTATCGCGATCAATTTAAAGACTTCCCTTGGGAAAACAACGAAGATTACTTTCAGGCTTGGTGCGAAGGCAAAACCGGCTATCCCATTGTCGATGCTGCCATGCGACAGTTGAATGAAACCGGATGGATGCACAATCGCTGCCGCATGATTGTCGCCAGTTTCTTGACCAAAGACTTAATCATTAACTGGCAATGGGGTGAAAAATATTTTATGCAGCGCTTGTATGATGGCGATCTTTCCTCTAATAATGGCGGGTGGCAGTGGAGTGCGTCGAGTGGCATGGACCCCAAGCCCTTACGCATTTTTAACCCGGCCAGTCAGGCGCAAAAATACGACCCTGAAGGGCAATACATCCGGCAATGGCTTCCTGAATTAAGCTCCATTGACACGGAGTATTTAGTTACAGGTAAAATTGCACCTCTCGATCGCGAAGCCTGTGGTTATCCTCAGCCCATTGTCGATCACAAACAGCGCCAAAGACGCTTTAAAGCTTTGTATAAAGACAATAAAAGCGAATGATGAGTAATTTAAAATCTCGATCCGGTTGAGCCTGGCGATCGCCTGTATCCGTAGAATAACGGGAACAAAATGGTATTCTATGTGACGAAAATCACCTTTTTGCCTGCCCGCGATCGCGCTTTTTTCATTTACTCTTTTGACAAATAAACTTATAATAGTAGCATAGGTCGAGAAAAAAATGCTACCCAAAACCATGTCTAGTCAAGCCCTAAGTCTCAATCCCCTCTTGCCGCCGACTCAAATTTTGAGTCATCTTCATAGCGGACAACTGCTTCGCATCGACGCACAGCCGGGCAATGGGGTTATTATCTGCCATCGCCATCATGCCGATATTTTAGGGCCGGGGGCAGCAGTTGGCGGTTTACTTGACCTGGATTGTCGGCGCATTGTTACCCTAGGGCAAGTTTCCCTGGTTTATCCCGATTCCCTTGCAGAAAAACGCCAAGCCTTCCAAACCCGCCAAAAATGGATTGCCAGCACTGGCAAAATTGCTAAACATCCCAGCGCCCTACAGCGAGCCACCATTTTACTGCGAATGTTAGAGCGCTATTGCGGCACAGAAGCCACCACCCAACTCCCCGCTAACGTTTTATCTCATATTGTGGGCGTGTTGCCCAGTACCATGGAAACCGCTTTAGCATTGATGAAGCAACACCGCTCCCCAACCCCACAAACCCAGGACAGTATGACCGTGGCCGCGAGTTAATCCATTTTTAAAATAATAATTTTCAAAAACAAGTAAAAACATTGAAAAAGGTGTATCGCGGTCAGAGCCGCCACACACCTCAAACTATTTTCGGGAAATTAAATGAGCTTGATTGCGCGAAAGCCGAAGTACAGGGTTAACGCGATTACCGTTAAACCGATTAAAACGCCAAAGTAAGCAACAATTGCCATATTTAGTAAATCCTCTCTGCGCTCGACAATTTTCCGTTTATTTTAAGATTCGGTAACTTTGTTATTGTACTCCTAAGCGACCCTTCATTCACTCCTGCGTTTACCGATTCATGCAATCTCTTATTCCTGTCGATCTCCCTCAAAATTCCTATGAAATCGCGATCGCTTCTGGCGCTCTAGCGCAAATTGGCGATCGCCTCAAAGCCTTAAATCTGGGCAAAAAAGTCATGGTTGTCTCTAATGCCGTTATTTTCCAGCATTATGGGCAAATCGTTCTTGATTCTCTCGCCGCCGCCGGATTTGAAGCTTGCTCTCACATTCTCCCTGCCGGAGAGCGCCATAAAACCATTCACTCCATTCAAAAACTCTACGACACCGCCTTAGAAAATCATCTAGAGCGGTCTTCGACCTTCATAGCCCTGGGGGGCGGAGTCATTGGCGACATGACCGGATTCGCGGCGGCGACCTGGTTGCGGGGCGTGAATGTGGTACAAGTCCCCACCTCCCTACTCGCCATGGTAGACGCAGCCATTGGCGGCAAAACGGGCGTAAATCACCCTCGCGGCAAAAACCTGATCGGCGCATTTTATCAACCCAAACTGGTGTTGATCGATCCCCAAGTTTTAAAAACCCTGCCCGTGCGCGAATTTCGGGCCGGAATGGCCGAAGTCATCAAATACGGGATCGTGTGGGATCGCGAATTATTTGAACAACTCGAAGCCGCCCCTCGATTAGATCATTTACACGACCTCGACGCAAAACTCCTCCATGAGATTTTAATGCGGTCGTGTCAAGCCAAAGCCGAAGTCGTAGGAAAAGACGAAAAAGAAGCGGGATTGCGGGCGATTTTAAACTACGGTCACACCGTGGGCCATGCCGTCGAAAGTTTGACCGGGTATCGCCTGGTCAATCATGGGGAAGCCGTGGGGATTGGTATGGTTTCGGCGGGTCAGATTGCCGCGGCCATGCAACTATGGTCTGCCCCAGAAGCCGACCGCCAAAACGCCCTTATTGCCAAAGTGGGATTGCCTATCCATATCCCGCCGATGGTGTCGGTCGAGGCGATTATCGAAGCCTTACAAGCGGATAAAAAAGTGCAAGCGGGGAAAGTGCGGTTTATTCTGCCCCAAGCCATCGGTCAAGTGATTATTAGCGATCGCGTCACCGCCGACACCTTAAACACGGTTTTGTCCGAGCAATTTCAGCCCGAACCTTGCACCTAGCTTATTTCAAGCTGCAAGATTCATATAAAATTGCTATAATTAAACCAATCAAAGAGGCGACCACTGTGAGTCCCTCTCGTTAAAAGGGTCAAACTAGCGTAACACAAGGGATTGACCCCTTAAACACCCCCCCACCCTCCTCGAAGAATTTTGAAAATTTCTCGACATTTAGGCAGAATTGACTTGCCTAAATCCCAGGGAATGCGCTAGTAATATAAACAGACTACTTTCTGAGCCTTCTTGACCACTACGCACTGGGTAAAGCATCAAAGGCTGCGGAAGGCTAGATCGAGCCACAGAATTTGTAAAACTCATTATTCAAATCATTGAAGATATGGTAGAGAAAGTAGCTCACCCCATGGTGAAGTTTCAACGTCAAGTGCAATCCTTGGTGAACTCCAAAATCATCAAATCCAACGATAATATCTGGAAAATTGCCTTGTTATACAGCGATGAATGGTCTTATTGGAAATCAGAACTCGAAGAATTTGGTTTTTCCATGCAAGACCCCATCAGTGAAATCCTGGTCGTCGAAGCTTGGGATGAGGATTAAAAGACCTCAACCCCCCCCAAGCTTACCCACAGCCCCGCAGGGCTTGTGCCAAGGCTTGAGCCGTTGGATAACGTTGCCGAAGATCGGGATGACTGGCTTTAGTCATAACCTGTTGTAAAGCGGGTGTAATCGTCGGGATATCTGCGACATCCAAACGGAATTGCTGACCGCGACGGCGATAATAGGTTATCGGGGCTTGCCCGGTCATCAAAAACAACAAGGTTGGCGCGATCGCAAACACATCCGATTGTGGCCGCGGTTTACCTCGCTCCTGCTCTGGAGCGCTGTATCCTTCAGCCCCGATGCGCGTTCCCAACGGCGTACCAATTTCTTTGACCGCCCCAAAATCCAACAAAATCACTTGGCGATCGCGCTGACGCAACATCAAGTTAGCGGGTTTCACATCCCGGTGAACCAACGGCGGGTCGAGGGAGTGCAGATACGCCAAAATCTCGCAGACTTGCACCCCCCAGGCGATCGCTTGGGGGGGAGTAACCGGGCCCTTTTCATAAATGCGTTGCTCTAAATTCTGACCGTGGATCAACTCCATCGCCAGATACTTTCGCTTCTGCTCGGTAAAAAAGTCATAATACTGCGGAATCCCCGGATGATCCAGGCTTTTGAGAATGCGGGCTTCTCGCTCGAACAACTCTTGAGCTTTTGGCACCGAGAGTAAATCTGCATTCATTTCCTTGAGTACCAAGGTTATCGGCTTCCCCGTCAAAGACCCGGTTTTATCCCAAGCCAAATAAGTCGTTCCCATCCCCCCCAAACCGAGAACCCGCAGCACTTGGTACTGATGAATAAACCGTTCTTCGGTTACCACAGGCTCGCCACAGTGAATGCAAAACAAACTCTGAGGGGGATTCTGCTCATGGGTGCAAGGTTGGTCTAGAATCAACTGCCAGCGCAGACAGGGGCCATCTTTAGCCAGTTGAAGAATATCCCCAGACACCACTTGACCTTGAGAAACCAACTGCGAGTTGAGAAACGTGCCATTTGTGCCTAAATTCGTCAACTGCCAGGTTTGCTCATCAATTGGGCGTAACGTCAGGTGATAGCGCGAAACTGCCGCGAAATCTTCGAGAACCACATCATTATCCGGAGCGCGACCCAAGCGAACTTGCGGCGCATCTTCAAACTGCCATTCCTTTGACAACTCCCCGTCCTTAAGGAGCGGGGATTCTCGCTTCATTGGGAGAGTCTAGCTGATACCGAAGCATTAGCCCCGATCTCTTTACCCTCGACGAGCATTGTTCCGATCTGCCCGACCGTACTTAGTTGACAGTTTAGCACAAAGCCGTCCTTAAAGGACGGGGCTTTAGACCCAAAAATCTTGGTAAGACTTTTGGCGATCGCAAAGCAGCGCTACGCGATCGCGCCTCGACGAGTGAAATCGAAACAATCGTCATAATCAGTGGGTGGATCGACCATTTTTGAGCAACCAGCCGGAGAATTTACGATGAACAGCGAATCATCATCGGGATTTTGGCCAAAACCAACCCCCCAATTACAACCGTTGATCCGTACTCGGACGCACCTTAATCCGCACCAAGACCCCGGTAATATTATCGTGACCATTGTACTGATTCGCAAACTCGATTAACTCAATCAAGCCCTGCTCAATATTCGCCTTGGAGCTAATCAACGGCGTAAGATATTTCTGATACTGATTTTCCAGTAAACTGCCATCCGATAAGCCATCCGAACACAGCAACAGCAGCATATCTTCATTGACATCAAAAAAGCTGATATCCGGTTTCACAAAATCGCTGTTGCGGGGGCCGAGGGCTTGGGTAAGTTGATAAGCATCCGGTCGCGCATAAGCATCGTCGGGTTCAACGCCGCGTTGAATTTCGCGCTGACCCACTTCATGGTCAGTGGTGAGTTGTTCGATACCCCGCTTGCGCGTCACACTGTAAATGCGACTATCTCCCACATGGGCGATCGCGACATGGGTATTAGCCACCAACGCCAAAACCAACGTCGTTCCCATACGACCGACTCCCGAACGGTCGTTATCTTGATTCACCTCATAAATCTTTTGATTCGCCACCAAAATCCCTTTACGGATAGTATCGCGATCGGGGAGTTCATCTCGGTCTTGCCAATGTTCCTGAAAATAATGTTGTAAGCTTTCCACCGCCAAAGCACTGGCCACCTCTCCGGCGGCGTGACCCCCCATACCATCACAAACCACATATAAACCGTGGGCTTGTAACGTGCGACCCAACATATTTTCTTGCTTTTTGGTATCAATTTCGATGCCAAAATTATCTTCGTTATGGTCGCGCTGATGGCCAATATCCGTATAACCCGCATCATACAAACTCAAAATCTGCATGGGTAATACCACCGTTGGCATATCGTCCGAAGGGGCTTGAAAACTCATGCGATTTTCTGGAGCGCGGCGCACAATGGTTTCATCTTCCGATCCCAAATATTGGGGGTCTGGGGTTTCGGGAGGGACGAGACTTTCGCTTTCATCTTGGACGCGAGCGAGGGTTTGCAGTTGCGATCGCAACTCCTCTAAATCATCTATTTCCCCATGACTCACCGCCACCAAAAACTGCGCCAAAGGCCCGTACAAGGTGCGGTCAGAGGCACTAAACAACTGCTGCCACACCACGCCTAAATCCTGTAAAGTCAAAGACTCCCCTTCTTCATCGCCGTATAGCTGTTGGATGCACAAAGCTTGATCTTCATCAACGCGCAAGTTGTCAATTTTTAATAAACTCTGACAAGCCTTCGCACTGGCTAACCCTTCCCAGAGTTTAGCCATTTCATCGAGCCAGCACAGAATTTGTAACAACGGCAAATCTGGATCGCTCCAAGCCTCTCGTAGCAACGGCCAATCGGAACGGTCTTCGAGAATCAGCACATCACAATTGTTAAACTGCCAAGCATCCCGCACCACCGGGACAGTCGGGGAATGAGATTCTTGCAAAATTAAATAGGGTAAGGCAATTTCGGGAACCCCAATTTTTTGCCAAAAATCTGATGAAGCCGAGAGTTGAGATAAATCCTCGCTGGCTTCAATTTCTGCAATGGTATCAGCTTGTTGTTCGAGTAATTCTTCGAGAAAAGGCGGTTGACTCGGACTGGCATCCCATACCCTAGTGGTGAGGTAAAGCGGTTCGCCCGATTCTGAGGCTTCCTCTCGATCGAGCTTGAGAGAGTTTAGGATTTCTTGAACAATCTCGCGATCGCCGTGGTGAAGACGATAGCGAGATTGTTCATCTAGTTGTAATAAAATTTCCTCAGTCGAGTCTTCGAGGGGTACCTGGAGGGAACTCAAAAACTCTTGGGGGTTGTGTTGTACCCACAACGCCCAATAGGTTTCTAAAGACGCGCCACATTGTTGACAAAATTTATGCCGCGTCGGATTTTCGGCTTCACAATTGGGACAAACTAGCATGGAAGCTCCTAAATTCCCCTCTCGATCGTTCATTGCATTCATTGGCTAATACCCACGTCTCGCCAGTCGTCTTGTTCTTGATTTTGGTTTTGTATTGTATCCACTAAGGTAACATCTCCCGTTAGGATAGAAATGGGCCTATCGGTTAAAAACTGCGATCGCCCTCTTGTTGTAAAAACCCTCAATTTTAGACAGCTTATTCTGGGAAACCTTGGCGAAACAACGACTTGATAGCCTTTTAGTAGAACGTCAACTTTGTGATTCTCGACAACAAGCCCAACGCTTAATTCGGGCAGGCTCGGTTCGCGTTAATCAACAAGTCATTGATAAACCCGGCACAACAATTCGGGCTGATGCTGCTATTGTAGTCGCTCAAAAACCCCCTTATGTTTCTAGGGGCGGCTTGAAGCTTGAAAAAGCCCTCAAGACCTTTGCCGTTACTGTAAAAGGGCGTATTTGTTTAGATGGGGGCATTTCTACCGGAGGGTTTACCGATTGCTTGCTTCAAGCCGGGGCGAGTTTAGTGTATGGGGTGGATGTGGGCTACGGTCAAGTGGCTTGGACGTTACGCCAAGACGAACGGGTGATTTTAAAAGAACGCACCAATTTTCGCCATCTCGATGGGGTCGATCTTTATGGCGATCGCCCCAGGGCAGATTTGGGGGTGATGGATGTGTCATTTATTGCCCTAGAGAAAGTCTTACCCGCTTTACACCGCTTGCTACAGCCGCCGCGAGAAGCCATTTTATTGATCAAACCTCAATTTGAAGTGGGGCGCGATCGCGTGGGCAAAAAAGGCGTAGTCCGCGATCCCCAAGCCCACATCGACGCGATCGCCCAAGTCCAACAAGGAGCGTGCGATCGCGGTTGGCAAGCCCTCGGCCTCACCTATTCCCCCATTTCCGGCCCGGCGGGCAATCTCGAATATTTACTCTGGTTACAAGAAACCGGACAAACAACCCCCCTCCCCCTACCCACGATTACAGAAGTCGTACAGCAAGCCCAACTTGCCCTCAAATCCCCAAAAACGGACGGGCCAAAAAATAACTCGTAATCGTTTTTGCGTCTACATCTTCTCCGTGTTGGAGATATTGTTCAAATTCCGCCGGAGACCACAAAACCACCTCAATATCTTCGTCTTCGTCCATCGCCAATTTTTGGTCTAATTCGGTTAATTCTTGGGCCAGAAAGGCATAAATATACTCATCTGAATAACCGGGTGCTAGAGGAAAACGCCCCAACGCTTGCCATTTTGCCGCTTTATAACCCGTTTCTTCTTGAATTTCCCGCTCGATTGTCGTTTCTGGGTCTTCCCCGACTTCAATCGTCCCCGCCGGAAATTCCCATAACCGCCGACCCACCGCAAAGCGATATTGACGCACCAAAACCAACTGTCCTTCTGGGGTCACCGGCACCGCTAACGCCCCCCCAGGATGGCGGATACATTCCCAACTGCCCGTCGCCCCATTCGGTAAGCGCAGTTGATTGACATCAAAATCAAATTTGCGACCGCGATAAAATAAGCGCTGCTGGAGGATTTCTGGAGGTTCAGGAGGATTTAACATAAATTAAAGATTTGCCCAAAGCCGTTTTCGTTCTTATTCCTTTCCCGAAATTACACCGAATCGGAATTTTAAGAAAGCTTGACAAAATACCGATTTAATTTTGTTGATACAGGGTAACTTCTGTACAGTTCACTTTTTGTTGGAGTTGAGTTATGGTATGACCGGTTACCGGATCGAGCCAATGGGGGGCAATTTCGGCCAGGGGAACTAAGACAAAAGCGCGATCGCGAAAGCGAGGATGAGGAATTTGTAATTGGGGCAACTCTAAAATCAAATTTTCCCATAATAATAAATCTAAATCGAGCGATCGCGGCCCCCAACGTTGGCGACGAATTCGCCCAAACTGTTGCTCAATCGCCCACAAATTTTCTAAAATTTCTAGGGGCGATCGCGACTCCGATACCGTCGCGATCGCACAGCCATTTAAATAATTGGGTTGAGGTGGCCCTATCGGTACGGTTTCGTACCAACTAGAATACTGTTGAAGTTGTAAACCCGGTACATCATTCAACTTTTCTAAAGCTTGTTCTAAGATTGTTAGGGAATCCCCTAAGTTACTCCCTAGGGCAATGGCACATTGCTTTGATTTCATGACAAATTAAACCCCCAAAAAAGGCGATCGCGCCCCCCTTCAACTTAAGGACGAATCCGATCGATATTTTCTTCCCAATTCGCACCGTCAAAAGGAATCACTTTAAACCTCGATAAGACATCCCCATCTAAGCAACGAATATTAACATCAATCCCATCAGGATGAGAACGGGGTCGATAAAAAGGATGAATCCCACAAACACGGCAAAAATGATGTTGGGCCACGTTTGTGTTAAAAGTATAAGTTGACAAAAACTCCGATCCTTGCAGAAGACGGAAGCAATTAGCAGCAACGATCAGATGGAGAAATCCCTTTTTCCGACAGATTGAGCAATTACAGTCTAGGGCTTCGCAGGCTTCAATCTCCACTTGAAAGCGGATGGCACCACAATGACACCCCCCGTTATAAACTGTTGCTTTTTCCGACATAATCCTTTTTCATTAAATAATGAAACTTGTTTGTTCCCCTTGAGCCGCTTGCCAGCTTCGGGCATCGTAGTAAAGATCGGCAAGGGTAATCGTATAAAGGGATTCTTTTAACTTTTGATGTAAACGTTGCCACAAACTAAAAGTCACCCAATCCTCCGCTTGGGAAGCATCAGGACGATGGTGAGGTAAAGGCTCTATTGTTTCTCCCACTGCTGCTAAAATTTGTCCTAAAGAAATGCGCTCTGGAGATTCGGCGAGTTGATAACCCCCCCGAGCCCCTCGTACAGAATATACCAAACCCGCTTGACGCATAGCAATCAAGAGCTTTTCTAAATAGGGCGCGGGTAAATTTTGGCGGGTCGCGATCGCGCTGACTGAGGTGGGCCCGTAATTCGGCTGTAAGCTTAAATCCAACAAGGCTTTAACGCTATAATGCCCTCGTTTAGTTAGCTTCATGTTTTTATTATTCTTGTAAATCCCAAAAATGTCGCTTTTGAGAAGCAAATTTTCTCCATCTTGAGCCTATAACAATTTGATGAAATTTTAATAAAGATTGACTTATCGCGTGTAATATAGTTTCATAGGGATGCTGAATTAAAAACTAAGCAAATTTCTTGATTGTCTACTCGCTATAGATAAGGAGACAATCAAAAAACTTACCCTTCAGTCGTTGGTTTTAAATTTTAAATTGATGAGTCCAAAGAAAAAATCCGATCCTATCCCCTTAACAGGCGAAGAACTGGTCGCAAAAGTCAAAGAGTTAGGCGACCTCAGTAAAGAAGAAAAAGCGAGAGAATGTGGTTACTATACCGAAACAAAAAATGGTGTAGAACGAGTCAATATGATGAAATTTCTCAAAGCCCTGATTGATGCCGAAGGGATTGAGTTAGACGCAACCGCTAACGGCCAAGGACGAGGGGGACGTTCAGCGAGTTATCGCATCAGCGTACAATCGAATGGCAATCTCTTAATTGGTTCGGCTTATACCAAAAAAATGGGCTTAGAACCGGGAGATGAATTTGAAATTACCCTGGGCCGCAAACACATCCGTTTGAAACAAGTCAACGTCGATGATGACTTTGAAGATGAACCGCTAGAAGAATAGTTAAGTTTTTCTTCATCAAAAACGAACGAGGAGAGTTTCTGTTGAGACTCTCCTCGTTGAGTATTGACAGTGTATTGTTCTTCACACTGAAGTTTTTACAACTTGCTGCCCCCACCCGCGCCGTACAATCTAGGGCAGCCAAAGAGTGCTAAAATCCCCCGTCCAGTAGGGAGAACTCATCCACAGCAGCATCGACACATAAACGCCCCAAAACAGCATCACAATAAACTGTTGGTCGTGACGTTCAATCAAGACAGCCACCACCGCCAAAGTCAGAGCTAGGGACGCTAACGCCATCATCAAAACCGGCTGAAATCCCGTCGCTATTTGTAAAACACTGAGATAAACACAGCCCATCGTGGCTACGAACGACATTAAGAGTAAGCCCACCGTCCACCAACGGGGGTAGAGGCGAAAACTAGGGCGCGATCGCGCTTCAGCCAGAGCCGCGCCGCCCGCGAGGGCCAAAGCCGGGTAAATCGGCACAATCGAGGCAGAGACCTTGACCATCATCAACGACAAAACCAGCAAATAAACGCCACTCCAAATTAAAGTTAATTTAGCCCAACTCCAATTCCAATTCTCTTGGGCCAAATGTAAGCCGTATAAGCAAAAAAACAACCACGGCCAAGCCGATTTCGCAATCTCACTCACATAAAACCATAAAGGTTGGCGATGTTCGTTTAACGCCAAACGATACAGCACTAGCGATCGCCCAAAAATATCTGACAGGGAATATTGGTCGTGATAATAAATCCACTGGGCCCCATACCACCCCACAGCCGGAAGCAGCCCAATGATCGCCCCAATCCACAAATAAAAAGACCCCAATAAGCGGGGGGTATCCCAAGCCAAAAACAAAAGCGCGACCGCCCCCAACACCAAACCAATTCCGCTTTTCGTCAAGGCCAACAACGCCAAACCCAAGCCGACTCCTAACCCCCACCGTAAATCCCGCCGCGATCGCAACACACTCAACATCATCAGCAGGGTAAAACACAAAACCGGGCCATCCAGCATCGCTAAACGCCCGTAGTGCAACACCGGGAAAAACGTCAAATAAATCATCGCCGCCGACAAAGCGGGTAAACGGGTGGGAAACACCTCCCGCCCCAAACCGTATAACAAAGGCACCGAAATTGCCGCTAATAAAGCCCCCGGTAAGCGGGTTGTCCAGGGATTCACACCCCCAATTTTATAAAAAATCGCGATCGCCGCCGGGATCAAAGGGGGGCGATCGAAATAAGGCTGATTTTGCCAAGTCGGAAACAACCATTTCAATTGTCCTGGCGTTCCCTGGGCAATTTCTTGAGCCACCTGGGCGATCTGTGTTTCTGTTTCCGTGGCTAACGGTACGCCCCCTAAATTGACGCTAAACAAAATTAAAGCCGCTACGAACAAACCCAATAGCCAAAGCCATTCAACCCAATTTGTAGCACTTTTAAACTTTGTCGCTCTCGAACGATTCCAGGCAAAACGTTGAAGATTCATAAACCGATCGACAATTGCAATGATTTCCGGCAAAAATTAGCCGTCCATTGCGGTTATTTGGCTGACTCTAGCTCCCATTGTGCCGGGTTTGTCGCGATCGCGCCTCTGCGTCCGACCGCCCCCTTCCATCTCACTGTTGGGCGGCACCGATGAAATCCAGATGTTAAAATACCGCAATGACCGAAAAATTTAATTCACCATTTCAACTTTACCAAACCCTAATTTTTTTCTATTTACAACTCGCTAAAAACTTAAAAAATGTTTCATAACAATCTAGATTAAACCCAAAATTCTTTCGAGACGAGAAATTAGTTTCTCGTTCAGAGTCAATCTACTAGCGTCTTTCAACCCCTGTGCCCAATCCATTTTGTCCGGAATTGGCCCGGTACAACCATGCGATCGCTAAACTAGAGTTTTAACTCGGGCATCGATTGCTACCCCAAAACCATCGTTAGCGATTGTCTGAGGTGCTAGAGAATATACAGTTAATCGCCTGCCCCGATCGAGCTTATGGATGGATCTTTTGAACTTACTCTACAAATCGTCATCGCTGTCCTGGCAGGGATTGGCGCTCAAGTCTTGGCCGAAGCCCTCAAAGTCCCCAGTATTGTCTTCTTACTGTTACTGGGCATTCTCTTGGGGTCAGACGGACTCAATCTCCTGCATCCCCAGGAATTGGGCATCGGCTTAGAAGTCTTAGTCGCCCTGTCTGTTGCCATTATCCTCTTTGAAGGCGGCCTCAACCTGGAACTGCGAGACATTGGGCGGGTTTCAGGGAGCTTGCGAAATCTCGTTACCGCCGGAACCCTCATTGCCCTACTCGGCGGCGGTATGGCCGCCCACTGGCTGAGTGAATTTCCCTGGCCCATTGCCTTTTTGTATGCTGCCTTAGTCGTGGTCACCGGGCCAACGGTAATCGGCCCCCTCCTCAAACAAGTGGAAGTCGATCGCCGCGTCGCCACCCTCCTCGAAGGAGAAGGGGTGTTAATCGACCCAGTAGGGGCTATTTTAGCCGTGGTGGTTCTCGATACCATCCTCAACAGCGATGCCGTTCCCCTCGAAATTGTCAGTGGCTTGCTGCTGCGTCTGGGCATTGGTGCCATGATTGGCGCAATCGGCGGTTGGCTGCTGGGTCTCACCCTCAAACAAGCCAGTTTCTTATCCGAAGAACTCAAAAGCCTAGTCGTGTTGGCCGGAGTTTGGGGTTTGTTTGGCTTGGCTCAAACCCTCCGCAGCGAATCGGGACTCATGGCCTCAGTCATGGCCGGGATTATCCTGCGGGCTTCCTCCTTGCCCGAAGAACGGATGCTACGCCGCTTTAAAGGTCAGTTGACCGTTTTAGGGGTTTCGGTGCTGTTTATCCTGCTGGCGGCGGATTTATCCATTGATAGTGTCTTTGCTTTGGGTTGGGGTAGTGTTGGCACCGTGTTGTGCTTGATGTTTGTCGTGCGTCCGATTAGCGTGACGTTGTGTACCTGGAACAGTGGCTTAAACTGGCGGCAAAAGTTTTTTGTAGCCTGGATTGGCCCGAAAGGAATTGTCTCAGCTTCTGTGGCTTCTTTATTTGCGATTTTGCTCACCCAACAGGGCATCAACGGGGGAGAAGCGATTAAAGCCCTGGTGTTCCTCACGATTATGATGACGGTGTTTATCCAGGGTTTATCGGCCCGGTGGGTGGCCAGTTGGCTCAAGATTGCTTCTTCAGAAGCGCGAGGAGCAGTGATTGTGGGGTGTAACCCCGTCGGACGCTTAACCGGGCGTTTGTTCCAAGAAGCGGGAGAATCGGTCGTGATGATCGATACCGACCCCGAATCCTGCCAAAAAGCCAAAGACGACAACTTACAAGTGTTTCAAAGCAGTGGTCTCGACCCGGATGTGTTAGAAGAAGCGGGAATCGAGTCTATTGGTACATTTTTGGCGGTGACCAGTAATGGTGAAGTGAATTTGGTCTTGGGACAACGGGCCGTAGAGGAGTTTAGTCCGCCGCGGGTTTTGGCAATTTTTCCCCAAAATCCCCAAACCAATCTTACCGCCAATAAAAAGACCAATAAGGTTAAAGTGAATCAAGCCTTTGTGAGTGCGTTGCCGATTAAAACTTGGAATCAGTACATCAAGGATGGTCAAGTGAAACTCGGTCGCACCGTCCTCAAAGAAGAGGGTTTGGCCTTTCAACAAGCCCACCTACAGGCGTTGATGCGGTCTGGGGAGCTAGTGCCGTTGTTGGTACGTCGCAAAGATTCGTTACAAGTGGTGAAAGCCACCGAAGAATGGCGAGCCGCAGATGAAATTATCTATCTTCTGCATGACCCGCGACCGCAATTGCTCAAGCGGCTTTCCGGGGCTTCTCAAGCCTCTCGGTTGGCGATTGAGAAGTTGCCCGAAGTCGAGGAAGTTCCGGTCGCGTCGGCTCAATCTGAAGGAAAATTAGAAGAAGTGACTTAGGCAATCCGCAGCGAATTTTTGAGGCAAACAGTATGATAATAGGAGAATTTTGCGATTAGGAGCGATCTTGATATGGATATCAAATTAGTGTTAGCTATTTTAACCGGCTTATTTATTGTGGCGACCTTATTTTTTGGGACAAAAAACGGCTTTTATGATTCTGATAATTATCACGGTAATGGTTCGGCTCACTAATAGCCAAGTCAAGCTGTAGCAGCGAGAGCCAAATCCCAATCGATCGGGGTTTCTGGCTGCTCGCCGCTTTTGTGGGTTGGAGGCAAGGGAGTTTATGAACTATCGTCCTGCGGTTAACCAATGCGATCGCGATCGCTTGTTCTGTTTCCCCTACGGTGTTGGCCACGACGCGGAGGGGATTTGTTTATTGGTGCAGTTAGGACAGCATCGCATTTTGCTCGATTGCGGCCTTGAGGATATTTCGCCCCTCACCACGGCGGCTCCTCTGGATTTCGCCATCTGCACCCACGCCCATCTCGATCATGTCCGGGGTTTACAAGCCCTGCACGAACACGACCCCCATCTGCCCATTTATACCAGTGCGGTGACGGCGGCGTTGCTTCCTCTTTACTGGCCCGACTGCCCAGACACAGTAATTCAGTCGTTTTGTCAAGTGTTACCTTGGCGATCGCCCATTCAAATTGCCGATGACCTGAGCTTAGAATTTTTCCCGGCGGGTCATTTACCGGGGGCGGCGGCGGTTGTCTTGACCTACACCACACCCGAGCGTGTATATCGATTGCTTTACACGGGGGACTTTTTCTTGTCAAATTCTCGCTTGGTCGAAGGATTGCCCTTGGATTCCTTGCGGGGATTACACCCGGATATACTAATTATCGAAGGCAGTTATGGCACGGCCCGCCACAGTCGCCGTCGCCAACAGGAAAAACAACTGATGGCCAGGCTTGACCGCGCTTTGGCTAGTGGGATGTCGGTCTTAATGCCCGTACCGCCGATTGGTATCGCCCAAGAAATCTTGATGCTGTTGCGATCGCATCATCAATTTACAGGCCGCGACCTCGATATTTGGGTAGATGGTCAAGTGGCCACCGCTTGCGATCGCTATCTTCACCTGCTGCCCCATCTTCCCACCGCCGTCCAGAATTTCGCCAAACACCAGCCTTTATTCTGGGACGAACAGGTTTTGCCCCGGATGCGTCGTTACCCTGGTTCAGCCGACGATCTAGACCGCTATCCCTGTGTGGTGTTGACCGATAATACTGCCGATTTACAGCACTATTGTCCCCCGGAAACCGGCCCTTGGCTGGTATTACTGCCCGATGCCATGCCCCCAGGAATTACCCAAAATTTTACAGGAGAACAGCCACTCCCCAATTATGCCCACATCCAACTAGAAACTTACTTACTGTCTCAACACAGCGACGGTCGCAACACCACCCAACTGATCCACAATATTCGACCGCAACATATTATTTTCGTCCACGGTTCCCCGGCGTATTTAGCCGACTTGACCAGTCTCGAAGAACTACAAAATCGTTACCAACTGCATTCGCCGCCTGTTGGTACTTTGGTCGAATTGCCGATTGGCGATACTTTTATTCAGCCTGAAGCCCCACCCCCGAATCAATACGAAGGCGAAATCAACGAACTCGATACAGCAATTTCTTTTAACTTACCCACCGCGATCGTCAGCGATCCCCGTTGGCAGCAATTCGCCGATACGGGTCTGGTTGAAGCTCGTTGGCAAGGAGAAGAATTATTATTGCGGGGAATTTCTCAACGGGAACTTTTGAGCCAAAGCAATACCGCCAAAATCCAAGTCGATCTCGATTGTTGTCGGAATTGCCTGCACCAACGAGGACAACGGTGCTGGAATCGCTTATCCCCCCTTTATGGGTTTAGAGTGACTCCAGAAGGGTATTGTCCGGCATTTGAAGCTGAGGAAAGGGCTGAAACTGACCCTTAAGAGACTTATTCCCAATCGGTTTCGGGCGATCGCGGGTGGATTTGTTCGGCTTCAGGGCAATCATCAGAAATCTGCAAGTCAACTTGACCGCGCGGCACAGAAGCCAGTTTTTGGCTGATTGCGCCAATGCTTTCGAGGCGTACCATTTCTTCCCAAGCGCTTACTTCGTCGTCTTCTTCGGTTTCATAGCGGAGGGTGACGAGATCGCCTTCAATATCTGTCATGCGAGCGTTTTCAATCCAGCGTTGCTGGTCCCGCAAGAAAACGCAAACCTCTCGATTATCGGTACAAAGTTGATAAATCTTGCGGTGTAGCATGATGAGCTTCTCCTAGGCAGATTTTGAGCAAGTTTTCTGTTTTTTCGCATTCCCAACACCGCCTGCTAACGAGTTGGGCGATTAGTGTCTAGTGTAGCGTTGTTCCCAGTCATTGTCAGAGAGTTTTTTGAGGGCAATCGGTAATCGGCAGTCGGCAATCGTGAAAGAGGGGGAAGAGTGGGAGGAGGGGGAGGAGTGGGAAGAGGGGGAGGAGTGGGGAGAGGGGGAGGAGTGGGAGGAGT
>KB904821.1:3021793-3078300 GCA_000380225.1 filamentous cyanobacterium ESFC-1 | reverse complement strand
CAACAACCAACAACCAACAACCAATAACCAACAACCAACAACCAACAACCAATAACCAACAACCAATAACCAACAACCAACAACCAACAACCAACAACCAACAACAAATGACCAATGACCAATGACCATTAAGCCTTTTGAGTTTCTATGCTGTTGTGATTTTGTAAAATCTGTTGGAGATGGGTTTGGGTGGCGGCGGTTTGTTCGAGCATACTGAGATGACCGCAATCGGGAATTTCAATAGTGTTTTTCGTGCCGTTGCGAAAGAGGTGGTGAAAGCTGGCCAGGTGCATCACATATTTTAATTCCATGACGCGATCGCGATCGCCGGCCAAAAAATACACAGGCTGAGGTAAACGGGCCACCACTTGCGGTAGCAAATGAACTTCAGCCTCGGTGGTGGTTTCGAGCAAAGCCCCCAGCGCGGCGGCAGTATTCGCTTTGACCAAATCCACTAAACGCTGTCTGCCCCAAAATCGACTGAGGGGACGATACACCATCATCCGGGCTAAAACCCAATCGAGTAAAGGCAAATGCAGCAACCACCGGGGGCGACGCTGAACGAGTTGCTGTCCGGCTTTGCGAAAACGCTCAAATTCTTCTTTGAGGTAAATGCCCCCGCCTGAGTTTAAACAAATTACCCCTTGGACGCGATCGCCACACAAATCTGCCGCCCACAGGGCAATACTGCCCCCCAGGGAGTGACCAATCAGCCAAGCCGACTCAATCTTCAAAGCGGTTAACAACGCCTCTAAATCGCGAGCATAATCGGCCAAGCCAAAGCCCTGTCCGGGCGCTTCCCCTTGCGAATCGCCAAAACCGCGCAAATCATAAGTTAAACACTGGTATTCTGAAGCCAATCCCGCCACAAGCGGTTGCCAATAATGACGACTCAACAACCAACCGTGAATAAACACCAAAACCGGCCTTGGGGAAATACCGGGGTCTGGTGTTAACTCATAAACGTGGGGAACATCAAAAAGATTAATCGTTGCCATAGTTTAATCCTATCCTGTTCGGGGACTCCAGGGAATCCCCAACACAAGCACTACTCTCCCATCAAACGCTGACGTACACTTTCAGCAATTTTCTGACCTAAATATTCCGGAATCAAGCTTTCATTAGGACCGAGCAAATATAAAATCAAGCGGGTGCGACCGCGCCACACCAACAAATTCGCATTCACCACCAGTAAATCCTCTTGCCAAATGGCGTACATTACTTTATAGAACAAGCCCGGTTGGTTATCCGCTTCAATCAAGAGGGCGGGTAAATGAAACACCGGATCGACGTAAAATTCCGTTTCAACCTGCTCTAAGCCCGCATCGAGGTTAAATTCCACCGCCAGCATTTCTTCCACTTCAAAATGCCCAGAAAGGGCTTCTCGGACAGCGCGGCAGACGTTTTCAGCAATTTTATCAGTTAGGGCTTTGTTACCCCGCGAAACCACCAATTTAATAAAAACCAGCATCGGGGGCTTAATTTGACCGTACAAACTCAAGCTGTGAATCGTCAGGCCATAAGCGGCCAGCACCCCGAAAATATCGCTGAGTAAAAAAGATTGGTTGCGGTAAGCGAAATGCAGCGCACTTTTCGTCCCTTCGGGTTTGACATCAATTACGGCCAGCTTCGTTTTGTAGAGTCGATAAGCTAACCGCAGATTTTGCAGTTGAATTTCACTGCTGACAAACTGCTCGTAGAACTGAGGAAACGCTTGATTGAAGCGCTTGAGAAGTCCTAGAGTCGATGGTTTTAAACCCGCAGCCATAGGTGAGTTGAGGAAAAATAAGGTGGGATTGCAATGGAAAAATTACGGAGAATTACTCTTGTCCAGTGGAATTGAGCCAAGATGGGGTAGCTTTGTACGGTGAGGGTTCTCATAGCCTTAGTCTAAGGGAAAGTTCGGCCCGCTCAAATAAATTGGATTCCCTCTGATTCAAGAAAATGCCCCGATCTAGTTGTGTTATTATCATATAGGTTTAAGTTTAAGCCGACTTTAGCATTGCTACGACTTGAGATAGATTCGGGGCAAGATCAACAAAGTTTTCTGGGGTCAAACCAATGGCCTTCTATGTCGATCGTCCTAAACTCAAATGGGCGCTTCAGGGAAATTTTTTGTTTAAGCTTTAACCTATGAGATTTCAAGGATAGTAGTCAACCGCCAAAGTCCGGCATAAGTTAAGTTAGTTTGGGTGGCTTTCCCAGCACCGCTAAAGGGATTGGCGATCAGCCACTACTGCAAATTCTATTTTATCGAGCGCACAGCCACATCGGCATGGGTTTTTGGAAAAGCTTGTTTAGTTCCTCAGAAACGGCTTCCGGAGCGTCGGGGCGCTCCGCAGCAGAAAACGGCGCGATCGCCACAGAACCCCGCATCATTTTTAGCACCGATCGAGAAATCGATCTCTATGAGCTAGAAGAACTTTGTGATGCGGTAGGCTGGGCCCGTCGTCCCCTCAAAAAAGTCAAAAAAGCACTACATCACAGTTTCTTGGTGGTTTCGATGTGGGAAGACCGGGGCGCAAAGCGTCGCTTGATTGGTTTTGCTCGCGCCACTTCAGACTGTGCCTTTAATGCTACGATTTGGGATGTTGTCGTTCATCCTGAATATCAAAGTCGGGGCTTGGGTAAAGCGTTGATGAAATTTACGATCAAAAAGCTCAAAAGCGAGGATATCAGCAACATTACCCTGTTTGCTGACCCCCAAGTGATAGATTTTTATCGGCGTTTAGGCTTTATGCTCGACCCCGAAGGGATCAAGGGGATGTTTTGGTATCCAGAGTGATGAATGGGTAAGCTTTGGGTTATACTAAGTTAGATAATTACGGGATGTAGCGCAGCTTGGTAGCGCGCCTGCTTTGGGAGCAGGATGTCGCAGGTTCAAATCCTGTCATCCCGATTGCTAAAAATCGCCAGTTAACCACGGTGCAAATACGAAAAGAATGCTGCTCCTTGGAACTCTCTTAAGAGGGTTCTAGTCAAAGGGAAGGTGTGGCAGAATTCTCTATAAGATAGATCGCGAGATCGCGAAATCTATAACTGCCCAAGCTATAAATGATTAACCGCCGTTTTATTGAGGAACTCTCCATGTTTTTAAAGTCATTAGCTCGTTGGAGCGCCACGTTAGGTTTAGCAGGTAGCGCTTTACTCGGTACTGTTTTGGGTGCAGAATTACCTGTTTGGGCTTTGACCGAACAAGAAATCCAAGAGCGTTTACAAAGTATCCCGGTATTTACTTTGACTGACGCACAAGGTTCGCCCCTCGTCGCCACAGAAGGGGATGACTCTGTGGCAGGTGCTTTTATTAGTCTTGAAGATGCCGAAGCCTTTTTAAACAACCTCCAACAGCGAAATCCTGACATTGGTGGACAAGTGCGAGTCGTTCCGGTAGCTTTAAGCGACATTTACCAATTTAATAACGATAGCGCCGAGCAAAACGAAGATGTCACGTTTGCTTATGTGCCGATGGACGAACAAGTCCAACGGGCGCAATCTATCCTACAAGAAGATAATCCGAGTGCGAATGTAGAGAACTTTCGGGGGGTGCCTTTGTTTATTCCCCGCAGTGCCGAACAAGAGGGTTATTTGACGATTGAAGTTGAAGGCGAGCGTTTTGTCCCTTTCTTTTTTGAAGAAGAACACCTCAAACAACAAGTCGGCGATATGCCCGTTGATATTGAAGTCGTGACTTTAGAAGGGGTGATTCAGGCTTTTGAGGCGGATGATAGCGAAGCTGACGAATTTCTCAAGCAAATTTTGTTAGTTCCTTCGCGGGAGTCGTTACAATTTTTGCAATCTACGTCTCAGTAGATATCCGATCGCCCAAGGGATTGTTTAGAATTTGTTAGCACAGTTGGACGTTGAAGCTTTTATGAAATTTATCAGTCGCTGGAGTAAAACTCTGCTGTTGGCCGGAAGTTTGGCCTTAACGGGTTGGGTGAGTCTGCCTGCCCCTGTTCAGGCTTTACCCCAAGAGCAAGTGGTTCAAACTTTGGGAATTACGCCAATTTTCTTCGTGTTGTCCCAAAATAACCAGTTAATCTTTATTACAACCGAGGAAGGGGAGCAAGTTTCACCCCGCTTTATCAACCGCAGTGATGCTCAGGCTTTTTTAGATAATTTATCCCAGAATAATCCGCAGTTGTCGAACAATGCTCGGATTGCGGCGTTGCCTTTGGGTGAGTTGTATAAACTGGACATCGAACAAGGGACACAACAAGAAGTTGATTTTGCTTATTTGTCGTTAGAAGAAGGTCAGTTTTACGAAACGCCTTTGTTTTACGCGACGGTGGGCGAAGATTCTCTGACCTTAGAACAAAATGGCCAGGTGGTGATTCCGTTTTATTTTGAGCAAGCGGCGATCGCGCAGATGATCGAACGCTTTAAGGAAGCTCAACCGGATTTGGCGAACCAAGTACAAGTTCAAGCGGTCTCTTTAGAAGGGTTTATCGAGACGTTACAAAGTAGTAACGATCAATCGTTGACCCGGATTCAACTGGTTTTACCTCAAGAGTCGATTGAGTTTGTGCGTAGTGTCCAACAGCAAATGCAACAACAGCAACAAGGCCAGTAAGTCATCGGCTCAAAGTTGGGGCGATCGCGCCTCCGATCGGGTTTCGGGTCGGGAGTTGGCTCAATGGTACGCCCAAGCCCAAATCGAGGCCAAGATGGCGAAGGTCGCAACTCTAGAGTTGGATTGGTTGCTGCAAGCCATGAGCAATCTCGACCGCTTGGCGTTACGCCTTGGCACTTATCACACTCAACCGGAAGTTGTGTTGAGGTGTGAGTGGGCACAGTTGCAACAATTGTGGCAGCGTCGGTTGCGCGATCGCGTCCCGATCCAGTATTTGGTGGGGGAAACCCCGTGGCGGCAGTTTTCGGTACGGGTGGGGCCTGGGGTGCTGATTCCCCGCCCGGAAACCGAGCAAATGATTGATATTGTGGCCGAAGTCGCGATCGCCCGTCCTGCCCTCACGGTAGGTCATTGGGTGGATTTGGGAACCGGGAGTGGCGCGATCGCCCTAGGACTGGCGGATGTACTACCCCAAGCCCAAATTCATGGGGTTGATTGTAGCGATGTGGCGATCGCGATCGCGTCTCAAAATGCGATTCGTCATCATTTGGGCGATCGTATTCAGTTTCATCAAGGCAGTTGGTGGGAACCGTTAACACATCTAAAACAACAAGTTAGCGGCATGGTATCCAATCCCCCCTATATTCCCAGCCGCACGTTAAGCACCCTAGAACCAGAAGTCCGCCACCACGAACCCCAATTAGCTCTTGACGGGGGTTTAGATGGCTTAGAGAGCATTCAGTATTTGATTGAGACGGCTCCGGCTTATTTGCGGCCTGGGGGGTTTTGGCTGGTGGAATTAATGGCCGGTCAAGCCCCGACTGTGGCAAAGTTACTTCGGCAGCAGGGGAGTTATCAAGATATCCAGATTTTTCGAGATTTGGCGGGGATTGAGCGGTTTGTGACAGCAATTAATAATTAACAATGTACAATTAACAATTAATAATTAATAATGTACAATTAATAATTAACAATTAATAATTAATAATTAACAATTTAAGCACCTATCTAGAATAATTTACTCATTATCGAATATCGAAACCCTTATACAGTAAGCGATACAGCTTCAATCGAATGGGTAAAGACTTCTGCATGGCTGCTTATAACCAATAACCAATAACCAATAACCAATAACCAATAACCAATAACCAATAACTATAGTAATTCTAAATAAGAACCGACAGCCCGCCCGCAGATTAAAATCTGGGGCTAACAAGAACAAAGTCCGTTTTCACGGACTGAGCCAATTGAGTTAATGTGCGGAACTTAATTGAAATGACTATAATAACCAATAACCAATAACCAATAACCAATAACCAACAACAAACAACTAATAACAAACAACTAATAACAAACAACAAACAACTAATAACCAATAACTAATAACCAATAACCAATAACTAATAACTGCCCAAGAGAGAATCTGTGGCGATCGCGCAGTCGGGAAAGCGGACGGGGGTTAAAGTTTGGCCGGGGTCGTAGGTTTGCTTGCTGCGATAGCCGTCGGTGTCGGGGTCGCGGTACACTTCGAGGCAGTTGCGGTTGAGGTCTACGATCCAGGCTTCGGGGATGCCAACGCTGCCGTAGAGGGGGATTTTGGTGTCGCGATCGTAGCGGATGGTGGTGTCGGCGACTTCGAGAATGAGTAAGATATCGGCGGGTTGGGGGTAGCGATCGCGATAAAAGTCTTCGCGGGGGGTTAACAGGGCGATATCGGGTTGCGGTTGGGAGGTTTCGCTCAGTCGGATTGAGTTTTGTACGCTGACTAAGGCTGATTGTTGAAATGTTAAGACTAATAATTGGGTGAGTCGAGTGACACAGGCTTGATGTTGGGTTCCGATGGGTGACATTTGTACAATTTTCCCGGCAATTAATTCGACGCGATCGCCTTGTTCTAAAATGCCCGCTTCCCCCATGCGTTGATAATCCTTGACGGTAAAGCAATAAGGCTGAGGGGGTGTGGGTTGTGGGGTTTCGGGTTGAGGCGATTGAATCGAATGTAATTCTAGAGAAGTCATGGCTGAGAATGGGAGTGATGGAACGAGGTTGAGTTTGGGCATCCCTTCTCTTAGGTTAAAGGATTTAAAGTTACTATAAATAAGCTCACAATCGCTTTTTGATTATGAATGAATCCGCTTTGGTTGCGGCTCAATCTCAAGATTGGATCGAAATTGGTACGATTGTCGCTCCCCAAGGAGTGCGCGGAGAGGTGCGTGTCTATCCAGACTCAGATTTTCCCGAACGCTTTGAAGTGCCGGGATTGCGTTGGTTACAAGCCCCCAAAACCACAGGAGACCCACAACCGATTCAACTCCTAGAAGGGCGTAATCTTCCCGGTAAAAGGCTATATATTTTGCGTTTGGAAGGTATTGACGATCGCACTCAAGCGGAGAATTTACGGGGTTATAAACTGTTGGTTCCTGTGAGCGATCGCCCGATTTTAGACGAAGATGAGTATCACGTTGTCGATCTCATAAACACCGAGGTATTTCATCAAGAAACCGGGGAGTTGATCGGGGTGGTGGTGGATTTGTTTGTGGCAGGTCACGATTTGCTGGCGGTGCAGTTGGCCAATGCTCCTATGAACCCGAAAAAGAAGCTTATGTCAACGGTTTTAATTCCTTTTGTGCAAGAAATTGTGCCAGTTGTGGACTTAGAAGCGGGACGGATCGAGGTTTTGCCGCCACCGGGCTTATTAGAAGTGAATCAAGCTTGACAAAGATGTTAATATTGCGGTATTAACAGCGATTAATAAGGAGTAAAACTATGGAGTCTCTTGCTTACGCTGAGATGGCCGCCATCTACGAGGAATCGGTCGGGGATTTACAACTGCGCTCGATTTCTTTGACCCATCCCCGACGCTTACGCAAAATCGCGAGTGGGGCGGCAATTTTGGCGGCGATTTTACTCGGTGGCTTAACGGCGGCGGTGTCTACGGCTTTTTCTGATGTCGAACAGACCCCCATCCCGCAGCAGCAAATACAGGAATAATGTCTCATCCTGTACTGCGCGATCGCCCCAAGCTTTAACTTGCTCTTGGGGCGTTAATCTTGGGCAATAATCGTCACGGTAATATTATCCGATCCGCCATTTTTCTTGGCTTCTTCGACTAAAGCTTCGGCGGCTTCTTCGCAATTGTCATGCTGAAGTAACAAATCACGAATAGCCCGATTCTCCACTTCTTCAGTCAAGCCATCGCTACACATCAAAACGCGATCGCCCCCTTGTAAGTCTAGAGATTTAACCTCTACACCGTACAAATCTTTACGCCCCAAACATTGAGATAAAACGTGCCGCCACGGGTGCATTCGGGCTTCTTCTTCGGTGAGGTCGCCCATTTTTAAAGCTCTGGCGACCCAAGTTTGGTCTTCGCTCATTTGTTCGAGGGTTTGGTCTCGCAAACGATACAAGCGAGAATCCCCAACATGGGTATACCAAATGCCTTTTTGGTGGAACATCAACACAACCACAGTTGTTCCCATATCTGAGCGTTGCGGGTGTTCCACTTGGTCGGTCATGATACTTTTATTCGCCTCGATGACCGCTTTTTCTAATAAAACCTGGGACTCTTTGATTGCATCCCAATGTTCTTCAAGATAATTTTGAATGACTTGAGTAGCAATGCGACTGGCTTCTTGACCCCCCGCATGGCCACCCATTCCATCCGCCACGATGAAAAATCGCCCTTCGGGGTCGATGTGGTAATCATCTTGATTGACGGAGCGTTGAATTCCTGTATCAGTAAGACCCGTGAAGCGACGTTTCATAAACCCATTTTTGCTCAATTATGTCCACAAAAATACGAAAATTATGGCATTCGGTCAAGTCGGTTAATTTTTCGCCATTGACGAAAAGTAGAAACCCCTAAAAAGCTTGCCAGTACAAGCGCGATCGCCGCCAACCAAGGCCAGGCGTTTACCCAGAAAATGGTAGCCGACAGAATAAATGTTCCGACCAAAATGGTGTAGTTCGTGAGCAACTGCATCGAACTCATACGGCGTAAAATGCGATCCGACTCAATCGAGCGCACCCGCAAGCGGATATCACCGCGATCGAGTTTCTCAATTGTATCCTCAATTCGTCTCGGCAAACCCAAAGCGGTGCTGCTCATTTGTGCCGCTTGTCGGCCTAACTCATCGAGAAGGCTATTGCCGTTACTGGCGCTACTATTGGTCATAATCTCCATGGCAAAGGGCTGGGCCACTTCCATAAAGTTAAAATCGGGGTCAAGCCCTTTCCCCACCCCTTCTAGGGTCGAGAATGCCCGCATCACAAAGGTAAAGGTTGCCGGGAAGCGAAAGGGTTGGTCGTAGGCGATTTCATATAAATCTTCCCCGATCGCGCTCACAGATTGCTCCTCAAAGGGTTTATCCATGAAGTTATCCAGCATAAACTGAACAGAGCGACGTACCGGGCCCATGTCTCCGGTTGGGGCTAATGCACCGAGTTCGATCAAAGAACTTACCACGCGATCGGCGTTTTTCTCGGCAATACCAAACAAGGTTTGCATTAATTTCTCGCGCACATTGGCCTTGATTTGACCCATCATGCCGAAGTCGTAGAAAATCAGCTTACCATCGCCACTCACGGCCAAGTTCCCCGGATGGGGATCAGCGTGGAAAAAGCCATCATTCAGGAGTTGCTGTAAATAAGCTTCTGCCCCCAAACGAGCCAGCAATTTCCGGTCTAATCCTGCCGCTTCTAGGGCTTCGTAGTGGCTAATTTTGATCCCCGGTACATATTCAAGGGTTAGCACTCTAGGGGAGGTATAACGCCAATAAACGCGGGGGACGCGCACCCAATCATATTCGCGGAAATTACGGCGGAAAGTGTCGGCGTTACGACCTTCGTTGAGATAATCAGTTTCTTCCCAGAGAATCCGGCAGCATTCTTCATAAATTCCCAACCAATCGCGACCCCTGCCCCAACGGGGATGATTTTGGAAGTATTGGGTAATGCGCTTGAGAATGGCTAAGTCGATGGTAAAGAGCTTTTTCAAGCCAGGCCGCTGCACCTTCACCACGACTTCTTCGTTGGTGTGGAGTTGGGCTTTGTGAACTTGGCCGAGACTCGCTGCCGCTAAGGGGGTGGGGTCAAAACTACGGAATAACTCGGAAACAGACTTTCCGGTGTCAGTTTGGATGATTTTGTCCGCCTGTTCGTAAGAAAAGGCAGGAACTCGGTCTTGTAGCTTGCTCAACTCATCAACATAAGCGGCGGGAAATAAATCCGCCCTCGTTGAGAATAGTTGACCCACTTTGATAAAAGTCGGCCCGAGTTCGAGGAGGCTTTCGCGAATCCAAGCGGCTTGTTTTTGGCGACGGCGGCTGCGTTTTTCTTCGGTATAGCCGCCGATATAGCTCCATTTTTTACCATCCCGCCATAAACCAAACAGCAGGTTAAGTACAAAAAGCCAAATATCAATACGTCGTCTAAGTCGCGAGTAATTTTCGTCATTCCAACGGTAAGATTTTTTACCCCGGTCGGGTCGCGTTGCGGCCAAGGCACCATTGGCGGAATATTTTGCGGAACGTTTCTGAGGTTGGGAGAGGGCTGACACTCGATTTCAAAATAAAGGTTTTTACAAAAATGCTTGTTATGGGAAGAAAGAGAAAGTCAATCAGAAAGTAATTTTAACTTGCTGATTTTTGGGCGCGATATGCCGTGATTTCAGCGCGAGCGTGGGCGATTTGGTGGCGCAGGTCGTCGATGACTTCTTGGGTATCGCGGGGGGCTGGGGGGGTGTTGGGGGCAGTTGCCGTGTTAGGGGGGGTGGTGGTGGTTGTTGTTGTTGTTGTTGACCCGGTTTGCCGAGCCATTTCTCGTTCGGCTCTGTTTAACACTTCTGTTGTAAACTGACGCAGGTTTTCCCGTTGTTCTGCGTCAAATTTGCCCAATTCGCTGAGGGCGTTGGAAAAAGCGTCTTCGGCTTTTTCATAAGTGACATCGGCGAGGGCTTTACCGACAAAAAAGGCATGAATGACGGGGTGGCTCATGGTAAAAAATTTTGCATACGTTTCGTAACAAATTATATCTTGCTTGACCAAAATCCTGTAATTCCATGATAGAACTCATCCCTAAACCCGTGCGCCTTTTAATCTTCGTTGCTTTCTACTTCGCGCGGGGGAAAAGATTGTTTGAGGTGCCAAAGGGTTGAA
Organism: filamentous cyanobacterium ESFC-1; assembly: GCA_000380225.1. GTDB lineage: Bacteria > Cyanobacteriota > Cyanobacteriia > Cyanobacteriales > Spirulinaceae > Jaaginema. Next base: position 3,067,569 of record KB904821.1, on the reverse strand, counting down.
CCCGCTTCATCTGGGCGATTGAAGCGGACGGAGAAGCCAAATCCGGCCCCCGCAGAAGCGGCAACCAGGCAAGTGGCGATTAAGGCTCCTAGGGGAAATTTTGGGTCTGCGTCTCTTTGCGTTTTTTTAAGATTTGTAACAGGAAAGTCATCTAAACGGCGTAATTTCGTGGGACGGAAAGTGGGAGATGGCAGGACTGGCGGCGCAGAAATGAAGGGTTTTGCTGATGATTGCCCGGTTTGGGCGGGTTGAGGCGCTTTAGGAACCGCAGGCAATTCGGGAGGAGTCAGTACGGGCTGTGACGGAGGTTCTGGCGCGATCGCGTCTTTTGGGTCTTCTTTTAAGTTTTCTGGGGTGACAATTTCTGGCTCAATTTCGGGCGCACACAGTAAAGTTTGCCAAGCGTCGATGGTTTGAGGACGCTGTTGGGGGTCGAGGGCGAGTCCTTGCAAAATTGCGGTTTTAACGGGATTGGAGACTGAATCAGGCCATTGGAGCCAATCTTGCTCTTTAATTTGGCTTCTGATGGGGGCAGGGGGCGGCGGGCTTCCGGTGAGGAGGGTGTACAGGGTAGCGCTGAGGCTATAAATATCGGTTGCGGCGGTACAAGTGGCGTTGGGGTCGTGTTGTTCGGGGGCAGCGTAACCAGGAGAGAGTAAGTTGGCGTGAGTTTGCCGAATGCCGTTGTTGAGTTCGCTGGTAAGGCCAAATTCGATTAAAACCAGCTTTTCTGAGTCCTGGCGGCGGATAATATGTCGAGGTTGGATATCGAGATGAAGTAAATCGGCTTGGTGGAGAGAATTTACTGCGTTAGCAATTTGTTGGATATAGTCGAGGGCTTGGTCTTGGGGGAGTTTGCCAGCAGTTTCGAGAATTTGGGCGAGATTTTCTCCCGCGATCGCCTCATAAATAATAAAGGGAAAGTCGTCTTCTTCAAATAACTCAACCACTGGAGCCAGGTTGGGATGCTCGATTTTCGCCAAACGGACTGTCAAGTTTTGGAAATGCTGTTTAAATTGGGGATATTCAGGGTTATTTTGCAGATAGCTGGCTAGAGTTTTGACGATTACCACTTTACGCAACCCTGCAATTTCCGCTTTTTGGGTTTGGTTGAAAGTCCCTCGCCCAATAAAGTCATCTAAGATGTATTTATATTCGTTGTCGGTGGCTACGGTCATTATTTTGTTGTTGGTTGTTGGTTGTTGGTTATTGGTTGTTGGTTGTTGGTTGTTGGTTGTTGGTTGTTGGTTGTTGGTTGTTAGTTGTTGGTTGTTGGTTATTGGTTATTGGGCGGGGAAACCCCGCCCCTACAAGCCTACTGCCCACTGCCTAAGATAATCTTCGGCTTCGGCGCGATCGCGAATGACTCCATCCAAACGAGCCATCAGTAAATTGTCCAGAATTGTACGGTATTGGGGGCCGGGTTTATAACCGAGTTTTTTGAGGTCGTTGCCGTTGAGAGGGGATTCGATGTGCGACCAATGGGTGAGATATTGCCAGATTTGGCGGCGGATGGGACGAGGAGTGCGGACGGCAAGTAAAACGAGGGTGGGCAGTTTATACTCTCGTAAAAGTTTTACCACTTCACTCGGTCGCAAACAATATTTAGGGGTGGGAATATGAAAAGCATTAATTACAGTTTCTTCGGCGGTGGCCAGGTGTTCGAGGCGTTTAATGCTATCGGCAGGAAGTTGGAGGTTTTGGGCGACAGTTAGGCGGTTTTCCGGCGGAATTGCAGCGAGAATTACCTCTAAGCGCTTATGCCAGTGGGTGAGGCGGTTTTCCGGGTCAAAGCGACGCAAACCGCGATCGAGGAGGCGCACTTGCTTCCATAATGTCGGGTTGAGTTGTAAGTCGGGATGCAGACAGCGCAGCGCCCCTAGTGAATCAATCAGTTGGAGGGCGGGTTTCCAGTAGGGGGCTTCCAGTAAATACTTTAATTCGGCTTTGAGGCGGGTGGTAAGGGCAGGGGCTTTGTTATTGGCTTTGGAACGGTCATATACGCCGCTTTCGATGGCATAGCGGATATAAGCTTCGGTTTGCGCTTCTAAATCAAAGCCCAAGCGCACCGCAAAACGTACCGCCCGATAAATGCGAGTCGGGTCTTCGATAAAGCTATTGGCATGAAGGACACGGACGAGACGCGATCGCAAATCAATCAAACCGCCAAAAAAGTCGAGAATTTCCCCCCGTCGGGGTTCAGTCAGACGCAAGGCCATGGCATTAATGGTAAAGTCCCGCCGATAAAGGTCTTGGCGAATCGAACTGGCTTCGACTTCAGGATTCGCTGCCGGATAAGGGTAAAATTCGGTGCGGGCTGTGGCAATATCCAAGGCCAGAGACCCCAATTCCGGGTCTTCGTGCCAAAGTAAAGCAGCCGTTTGAAAAGCCCCGTGAACTTCTAAACGTGCGTCGGGATAATCTGTTTGTAGGGCTTTGGCTAATTCTACCCCGGCTCCGGCTTCTGCGGCTCGGTGGAAGCCATCGACGACGAGATCGATGTCTTGTAACAGGGGTACATTTTCACAGATTCCCGACTCAACTAAGAGTAAATCCCGCACCGCACCCCCGACAATGTATAAATGCCATCCCCTAGCTTGGGCGGCTTGGGCGGCTTTTTGGAGAAATTGCCATAAAGACCCTTGAATGTGGCTTTGGAGGCGTTTTAAGGGCGGATAACGGCGAATTGCGGGGGGGTTGGTATTGTCTTCTTTTTCGTAAGCCTCTTGGTGTCGTTGGCGCAGAATATCGGTGCGGGTGACAATCCCGATCAGGCGATCGCCCTCTAAAATGGGCAAGCGTCCCACATCGTAAGTGACCATAATCCCTTCGATTTCCGGTAAAGGGGTTCGGGGGTCGATGGTGCGTAAATTGCGGCTCATATACCCCTTCACGGGCGCGTGGCTGAAGCCGTGGTGCAGGGCGAGGTCGAGGTCGCGGCGAGAGATAATCCCGACGAGGCGATCGCGCTCATCGACGACAGATAAGCCGGAATGACCGTAACGCAGCAAGATACGATGGGCTTCCCCGATGCTGGTTTGGGGTCGAATGGTGCGGACGGGGGAAGACATTAAATCCCTCGCGGTGAGGGGTTGGGGGATTTGGTTTTGGAAGTCTTGGACGATTTGATTTAAGGTATTTTGCGCGTCAACGTCTCGCAAATTGGCTGAAGCGGCTTGGGCATGACCGCCGCCGCCGTATTGTTGAAAAAGAGAGTTAAGATCGGTTTGGGGAATGCGCGATCGCCCAATTATGGCCAAGCGAGTGTTATCTTTTCTGCGTCGTTGGTATTCGTGAGCGAGAATTAAGCCATCAACTTCGGTGACATCAACTAAACTCATGGTCAAACCCGACAAACCCGCCACATAGTCTTCGGTTTGCAGCAATACCCAAGCCACGGTATAACCGTAAACCGTCTTTTTCTGGAGGGTTTTTAAAGCTTGTGCGAGTAGAGTTTGTAAACGGGGAGACAAACCGCGATCGCTATATTCGCTAATACTTTGTAAGCTGGCGTTTTGTTGTAGTAACCAGGCGATCGCGATCGCATCCCTCGCGGTGCTTTGCGGAAACGTTAGCGATCCGGTGTCTACATGAATCCCCAATGCCATCACCGTTGCTTCTGATGGCGTTAACCTCACCTCGCGATCGCGCAACTGCTCTACAATCAGGGTAGTTATCGCCCCTACCGCCTCAATTTGCCTTTGTGTCGCCGTAATATCGCTGTCGCTGTCGAGATGATGGTCGTACAACATCACCGCGTCCAATTGCTCCAAATCCAGCCAGTCTGCTGCCTTTCCCAAACGACTGCGGTGTTGGGTATCCACAATATGCACCGCCCCAATTTGCTTCGGATTCACACTGCGTCGCTCAATCAAGGGAAACTCGTCCCGATGCAGGGCTAAAAAGCTCTTTACCCCTGGATGTGCGCCCCCCGTCAACACAATCTTACTCCCTGGAATGAGGCGCGTTAACCCCACAGCCGCCCCCAATGCGTCGAAATCGGCGGTTTGATGACACAGAATTACATCCATCACAGACAGGTTTTGAGTTTGGGTAACAGTTTTAGTGTAGCGACAAAGGGGCAGTCGGCAATCGGCAGTCGGGGGGGTGAGTTGCGTGTCCAGCCTATTCTGAAATGTCTCAAGCCCAAAACTTAGCGCCACAACCCATAACACGCCACAAAGAACAAATGACAAATGACGAAGGACAAACAACCCACTCTTGCCGTGCCGTCTTCGATGATAAAATAATCTTCGATTAGATTTGATGACGCTTGAGAGAGCGATCGCTTTTAGACTTCGTTGCTACTTTGGGAGAATAAAAAATGACATTACTGTTTCAATTATCTTTAGCGGCTTTGGTTGGCTTGTCCTTTGTCATGGTGATTGGTGTCCCTGTCGCTTACGCTTCACCGCAAAACTGGCAACAGGCCAAAACCTTGATTTATTTGGGGTCTGGTGTTTGGACGGTTTTAGTAATTTTAGTGGGCGTGTTAAACTTCTTTGTAATCTAACCCCGCTTAACTTCGCGACTGCAAGCCCTAAAGGGCTTACTACGAACTTCGGGGAAGCTGAGGATCGATTGTGAGGGGCGATCGCGTCTTTGACTATTGATACTTGTTCTTCCCCAAAATTTCCCCAATTCCTGCCCAATTCAATCGGCGTTTACGCTATTGTGACCCAACCTTAAAGTCTCAATCATCAAAATCTCCTGGGTCTGAAACCCCGTCCTTCAAGGACGGCTTTGTATTTTTCGGGTAAAATTGGCAATATCGAAAAGCGAAAACCAAAGCTATTAACTGATAACCGATAACTGATAACTGAAATGACCGTCTACGAAGGAACTTTTGCCCGCGATACCTCCTCATTCCGCTTTGCTTTGGTCATTGGTCGTTTCAACGACATGATCACCACCAAGTTACTGTCAGGCTGTCAAGACTGCTTGAAGCGTCACGGCATTGATGTCAACCCCCACGGTCAACAAGTAGACTATGTTTGGGTTCCCGGCAGTTTTGAAGTGGCCATGGTCGCTCGTCAACTCGCTGTCTCCGGGCGCTACAATGCCATTATCTGCTTAGGGGCTGTGATTCGCGGCCAAACCCCGCACTTCGATTATGTCGCCTCAGAAGCCGCTAAAGGAATCGCTGCGGCCAGCTTTCAAACCGGAATCCCCGTCGTTTTCGGAGTCCTCACCACGGACACGATGCAGCAAGCCCTCGAACGCGCCGGAATTAAGAGTAATTTAGGCTGGAATTATGCCCTGAGTGCCTTAGAAATGGCCTCTTTAATGAGTCAACTCCACACCGGAGATGCCGTCCCCACTCCCGCGTTACCTTCAGCCAATGGGGATGATGTTTTAACAGCTTCGACTTCAGCCCAAAACGCTTGATTGAATAGATTTTAACCTCGTTCCTTAGTTCTACCAAGGGACGTAAAAATCAGGCTTTGTCTTGAGTCTACAGCTACTCAATCCAGTTTGAATATAGCGTCTATCCCATTAACCCGCCCGCAGATTAAAATCTGGGGCTAGTATTGATGATAATAATGCTCATGTTGCGAGTGGGGCAAAATCAATGTTAGAAGCGGCTCGCAAAGTTTACGAAAAGTTGTGTCATTATGCCCAACAAAAGTCTTAGTTGTTTCTTAGTTTTTGGTTAATATTTCCTTATTCTAAGTTAGAAAGTTTTGGGAAATTAAGCTAATTTAAAACCCCGGTTTTTCCAAAAAACCGGGGTTTTGTTAACTGTAAACTACTGGCTTAATTCAATCATATTGCCATCGGGATCGCGGACAAATAAAGCGGCGCGTCCTGATGCGCTCATTTGAAAGCTATAGTTATGTTGGGTGAGTTGCGCGATCGCGCTATTAATATCTGTTACTTTTAAGGCAATATGAGGATTGCGTCCCCATTTCTCAGTATTGGTTAAACCCACTTCGGTATTTTTATCAACAATAATATGGAGTTGGTTACTGCCGACTTGATACCAAGCCCCCTCATATTTGAGCGATCGCGAGATTTTTTCGAGTCCTAAAACTTTACCATAAAACTGTTCGGCTTTGCCTAAGTCAGACACTAAAATTGCGGTGTGCAAACACTGTTCGATCTGCATGATGATTCGTCCCTCATTCTCTATTTTAAATTTAGCGCTTTGTGGCTTGAGCGATAAAGGGTTTTAAGATGAGGACGATGGGGTGTTTGCTGATACCTCAATTTTTGGGCTAGAATTTGTAAAGTTATGTAAAGGCTGTTGATAGATCGGGATTCCTTCCATGAAAATAAAACATTCGATTAATTTACACAAAGGCGCAACTCTACCCTTAATTTTGGGTTTAATGTGGTTGTATGATAATTTCAGTTTAGCCGCTTGGGTTTATTTAGCTTTACACGGCACTTATGGGCTGTTGTGGCTACTCAAAGATCGCATTTATCCCGATCAGCAATGGGAAGCAGAAATCAGTCTTTCTCAAGGAATTTTCACGTTTGGCTTTGTGGGTTTGTATTGGATTGCACCGTATTTGCTCATTAGTCGCGGTGTGACGGTGAGTTATCCTTTAATAGCCGGGGCGATCGCGCTCAACATTGTTGGCATATTTTTACATTACAGCAGCGACGCACAAAAGTATTTTACTCTCAAATATCAACCGGGACTGATTACAGAAGGCTTTTTTGCTCGCTGTCGCAATACAAATTATCTCGGTGAAATCTTGATTTATTTAAGTTTTGCGTTACTCGTACAGCATTGGCTACCTTATGTAATTTTAGCTGCATTTATCAGCTTAGTTTTTGTGCCAAATATGCTCAAAAAAGACAAATCTTTGTCTCGCTATCCCGAATTTGAGCAATATAAACAGCAAACCGGTTTGATTTTTCCGAAATTGCTACAACCTCAATCTCCAGCTACTCCAACCGCGAACATTCCCTAAAGATTGCTTTTACAATAAAGGCAAGTTCACCCTAATTCCCCAGGGAAAGCGAAGTTAATGGTTGCATTTTCTCAAAGTTCAGAAACCGCTTATCCTCCGGCACCGTGGGACTTGCAGGGCATCGCTTTTGTGACTTATCATTGGCTTGATGTGGCGATCGCGCAGTCTTTTATTCCATCCGATTTAGAAATTTTTGCCCTACTTCCGGGTAAAACCCTCGGAGGGACATATTGGGCGCAATATACCGCCGGATCGATATTAGAATATAACGAGCTAATTGTCTTTCCAGGGCTAATACGTCGCGATCGCACCATTAGTCCTTGGGTGTCGCATATATACGTTGATAATTCGCAATCAGTCGCAGGAGGCCGCGAAATTTGGGGATTGCCTAAAGAATTAGCTGAGTTTACCTGGACGGAAGATTCTGTAACAGCAAGTCAGGGCGATCGCGTCCTTGCAAATTTGCGCTACACGCCCTCTATTTTCCCCATGAAGACTTGGTGGAAGCCCGGTTTGAGTGGGGATGTGTTGGGTGGTTTAAGCCGGGATTTACTGCAATTTCGCTGCGAGTTTCAAAGTAACTTTCAACTGCAAAACGGACATTTAACCCTTCCCCTCGAAAGTCCTTTTTCAGCGTTGGATTTACAACAACCTCTTGGGACAATCGCTTTGCGAGATTTACAAGCGCATATTAACGCCCCGAAAGTTGTTGGTGTAATGGCAAATCGTCCTTAACCCGCAGCGATACTGGCATTCTTAAAACTTTTAATAATTGCGATTATGGCGACTCAAATATCTACAAAACTCGCTAAGATTATGCGCCTTGATAAAGTAAAATGGTCAACTTATCAAAGTTTATCATGGGATTTGTGCGAATCTCCCCATCAGAAGTTAACGTTTGATAGGGGCGTATTAGAAATTATGACTCCTTTGCCACAGCATGAGATTAATAAGGGATTGTTGGGGCGTTTGGTGAGGACAACTACAGAAGTTTTAGGAATAGAAATAGCAAGTCTTTATTCAACTACATTAAGCCGAGAAGATTTACAAAAAGGAATTGAACCGGATGAATGTTTTTACATTCAAAATGAAGAACAAGTACGGGGAAAAACGTCGTTTAATTTTACCATCGATCCGCCTCCCGATTTAGCGATTGAAGTAGATATTACCAGTAGTTCTTTGAATCGATTGGAGATTTATGCAGCTTTAGGAGTGACTGAAGTATGGCGATTTAATGGAGAAGATTTATTGCTGTATTGTCTCCAAAATGGCGTTTATGAAGTACGGGATTATTCTGGAGTTTTACCCATTTTATCGAAGTTTGTTTTGTTGGATTTTTTGCAGCGATGGGGAGAGATTGGGGAAAATGCTTTACTCCGCGAATTTCGGCAATGGCTACAAAGTCAACCCTAATTTATTCTGAGAGGGTTTATTCTGAGTGAATTGTGAGGATTAAGAACCCCGGTTTCTGGCTTAAAATCCTAACTTTATTGTGTAAGCCCGTGAGGATTAAGAACCCCGGTTTCTAGCTTGCAATTTTAACTTGACTATGTAAGCAGGTAAGAAACCGGGGTTCTCGCGAAGCGTGGTTGTTTTTTCGGATTTGATATGAGTTGTGAAAACTAAAAACGGCGCAGAAGCGATCGCCACGGTAAGATAAACAAAAGCAAAACGGGCATAATTTCCAAGCGTCCCATCCACATAAATAAGATTAAAACTAATTTGCCACCCCAAGTTAAATCTGGATGAGTAATTCCCGTGGAAAGCCCCACACTACTTAACGCCGATGTTGCTTCAAACAACACATCGCTGAGGGTATAAATCGGGCTGACTTGACTGAGTAACCCAAATATGCCCAAAATCAGCAGCAATAACCACAGAAAGGCTAGTACAGCCACCGATTCAATATGACGATTCGCTTCTGTTTCTGAAACCACTTGATTGCCGAGACGATAGCGTAAAATTTGATGCGGGGTGAGCATTAAACGCTGAAACTTCCAGGCGATCGCTTGCAATAATGCCACAAAACGATTTAATTTTAACCCGCCCACCGTCGAACCGGCTGCCCCACCGACAAACATTCCTAAAGTCATTAACAACTTAGCCGAAGGACTCCAAGCCTTTAAATCCGTCGTGTTGAAGCCGCAAGTTCCTAAAGCCGAAGCCCACTGAAACAAACTATCTCGCCATAACCAGGCATCTTGAGAAACAGCATTTTCAAGTAGTAATAGAATGCCACCCAAAATCAATAATAACCACAAAGCTCGATGTTGAGCATCGCTCCACAATGCCGACAAATCCCTGCGACGCAGCAATTGGTAATGAATGGGAAAACTAATCGCACCTAAAATCATAATCGGAATCGTCGCCCATTGAATCACAGGTGCATAAGCCCCGATACTGCCCGAAGTGATGCTAAATCCTCCGGTAGAAATTCCCGTTAAACCGTGATTGAGGGCATCCCACCAAGGCATTCCGGCAATTTTAAGTAAAGTAATGCTAAAAACCGTATAAACGAGGTAAATCCACCAAATCGAGCGCACTGTAGAACGAACCGTTAAAGCAATACGACGACTGCGCCCTTCTGCTGAATAAAGATTATAGGCATCGGTGGCGGGTTGTAGCAAAGACAGCATCAACACAATTACCCCAACACCCCCCACCCATTCGGTGAGAGAGCGCCACCATTGTAGACTATAAGGCAGTTGAGCCGGGTCTAACGCCATCGACAACCCCGTACTCGTAAAGCCGGAAAACGACTCAAATACGGCATTCCAGGGCTGATGGAAGACGCTTACGGTGGCGGATGTATCCATGCCATCGCCCAAACTCGCCGCGATCGCCATAAAAGGAATTGCCCCTATTATCGGAATAATCCCCCAACTCAAGGCTACCGTAATCATGGCATGACGCGATCGCGCCGGAGCCGCACCTTTGCGAAAGCGATACAACAATTGACCCAAACTTACTGAAGCGAGAATGGTCAAACCAAAAGGTAAAATGGCGTAATATTCTCCCCATCCCAAGCTAATAAAGAGCGAAATTAACGCCATTAAGCCCGGAACATGGAGAAATAAGCCCATATCGCGCATAATTGTTCTCGCTTGGGGAGCCAGCTTAATTTGTTTTAATATCCTCATAGGATTGTCCGGCTCAATCTTCATGCCCGATCGATAAAGTCATACAGCCGTTGCGCGATAATATTTTCAGGACTCACTACCACTTTGACTCCCAAGCGTTCAAACATGGTTTGATGTTGACGATTGTTGATCAGAGTAATTAAATTTTTCACCCCTTGCTCTTTCCCTAAAAACATCGCCATTAAATTCACCGAATCATCACTCGTTGCCGCTACAATCATATCGGCTCGCTCGATCTGAGCTTCTTCGAGAATATCTCCTTCGGCAATATCGGCATTTAATACCTTAATATTGTACTTTTGCAAGAGCGATCGCGCCTTTTCTTCGTTTTGCTCAATCGCCGTGACCTCATGGTTTTCTTTGAGGGCTAATCCCACAAAACTACAGCCAATTAAGCCAGCACCGACGACAATAATATACATTTCGGATTGTTTCGCCTGCTTGCTAATTCATTCAAGTTCTTACGTTATCAGATTCTATCTCGCGATCGCACCTATCGAGAGACGTATCTGGTTAGTTCTTTGTCCTTTGTCATTTGTCATTTGTTCTTTGTCATTTGTTCTTTGTCCTTTGTTATTGGTTGTTTGTCAAAATCCCTAAATTGGTAATTTCTTCCCTCTCTTGGACGGGGAAAAGAGCGCCCCTACAAGCCCACTGCTCCAAAACACCGATAACTCTCTTTGAAACTTAATTTACTTTTTCTCGGCTGAAAGCTTAGTATAGTCTAGCTTTTAGCCTTTTTATAGAGTCTGCCCTCTAGCAAGAAGTTTCTGACTTCCTTTCTGGGGTAGAATTGCACTCCCCTCCCGACTGCCGATTGCCGATTGCCGATTGCCCCTTAATCGCTGATGACTGAATAACGATCCCCAATGCCCCAAGGAAAGCTATGATGTCAACTATTGGCAAAGAAAAATGACAGTCATGCAAAAGGGACGCACCATTCAAACCGTTTTGTGGCTTACGTCAGGGGCGACGATCGCCGCCGTATTAGGCGCAAGCGTATATCTAGCTTACGATCGTGGCTTGCTCGATCGCTGGGCAAATCCATTTTTACCCACGCCGTCTGCGATCCAAAAACCCAATAACGATGAGCGATCCCAGGTATTGAAACTGGCCCAAATGTCCCCAGAAGCGCGACGAGGGCAACTCCAAGAAATTGCCGAGGGGCCGAGGTCTTATGACCGCAATCGCGCCCGCTACGTCTTAGCCAATGACTGGATCGCGGAATTTGAAGGGGGCAAGGCCATTCTGCTCTTAGAAGGCTTGGAGTATGAATATCCCGTCATCGCGCCGCAAATTTTACTGAAACGGGCTAGGGCTTACGAACTGACCAACGAAATCACGCGATCGCGAGAAGTTTTAGAGCAAATCGTCACGGAATATCCCGACAGTCCCGCCGCCGCCACTGCATTATACCAATTAGGGCAAGAACAAGACGAATATCTCGACCAAGCCCTCACCAACTATCCCGATCTCCCGGTTGCTCATCAAATCGCCTTCGATCGCCTGGATTCTGACCCCAATCAGCCCGAATTATGGTTGTATCTCCTGAGAAACGCCCCGAATCATGAACGCATTACCGATGTGCGCGATCGCCTGCAAGAATACCACGAAGAAGAACTCACCGCCGAAGATTGGGGCGCGATCGCGGATACCTATTGGGCAGACGGCGAATACGGCCAAGCCGCCAGCCTCTACGAAAAAGCCACCAACACCCCCGAAAACCTCTATCGCGTGGCCAGGGGGAAACAGATATCAGGCAACAACACTGGCGCAATCGAAGCCTATCGCACCCTTAATTCTGCCTTTCCCGAAGTCCCTGAAAACGCCCAAGGCTTGCTGCATCTGGCTACCCTTTCCAATCCCACCGATGCCCTAATTCGCTTAGGAATTGTGATCGAGAGATTTCGCGATCGCGCCCCGGAAGCCCTCGTCCGCCAAGCCGAAATCTACCAGCAACAAGGCAATGGTCAAGCCGCCGCCCAAGCCCGTCAATCCCTCCTCGACAACTACGGCGACTCCGACGAAACCTCGAAATATCGCTGGCAAACCGCCCAACGCCTCGCCAACCAAGGCAACTTGGCCCAAGCCTGGAAATGGGCTTATCCCATCGCCATGCAAAACCCCGACAGTTCCCTCGCCCCCAAAGCCGCGTTTTGGGTGGGTAAATGGGCCAAACAACTCAATCGGTCTGAAGATGCCAATGCTGCCTTTGAATACGTTTTAAGCAACTATCCAGAGTCTTATTACGCTTGGCGATCGGCAGTATTATTAGGTTGGGATGTCGGGGATTTTGATACCGTCCGCGATCTGCGTCCAGAAGTGGCTGTTCCCGAAACGCGATCGCAACCCCCCGCCGGATCGGATACTTTTCAAGAACTCTATCAACTCGGCCAAGACCAAGACGCTTTAGAACTGTGGGAAGCCGAAACTGCCAGCCAAGCCGAACTCAGCGTCGATGAACAATTCACCGCCGCCCTCCTCACCCTCACCCAACAGCAGTATCTCGAAGGCATCGGTCAAGTTTGGGAACTCACCCAACGAGACAGCCCCACTGAACAAGAAAACTGGCAAGAACTCCGAGAAACCGCCAAATACTGGCACGCCCTTTTCCCCTTCCCCTACCAAGACCTGATCCTCGACTGGGCAGCACAACGGGAACTCAACCCCCTTCTCGTCGTCTCTCTGATTCGCCAAGAATCGCGCTTTGAGAAAGAAATTCGCTCTCCGGTGGGGGCCGTCGGTTTAATGCAAGTTATGCCCGCCACAGGGGAAGAAATTGCCGAGGAAAACGATGTTACCGACTATTCCCTCACCAATCCCGAAGACAACGTGCGTTTTGGGACGTGGTATCTCGACTTTACCCATCGCGAATATAACAATAACTCCCTGCTCGCGATCGCCAGTTACAATGCTGGCCCCGGTAGTGTAGCCAGGTGGCTGCGGGAATTTGGCTTAAACGACCCGGATATCTTCGTCGAACAAATCCCCTTCCCCGAAACCAAGGGTTACGTCGAGTCCGTCTTTGGCAACTATTGGAACTATCTACGCCTCTACAACCCCGACATCGAGCAACAACTCAATCGCGTCGGGTAATTGCGGCGTATTTTCGAGCTTAATCCTAATTATTGAGCAGATTGGATAGGACAATAATTTTTGTAAAGTTAATTGAAGCGAATCATTTTTTTTCAACTATTCTTCTTTTTTGACTGTTATATTGAGGAAATCGCAATTGAATAGCGAAAAATACTAAAAAACAACAAAATATAAATCAAAACAGGAAATAATGACGACAAACTCACCGATTGTAATTGATAGTAAGCCGGATTATACAAGGGCCGGATTATCAAGCGGCGACACCCCAACTGTTATTTTCCAGACTGATTCTGTTGTATCCAATCCTCCGATGGGCTTTGATGGTGTTGTAACGAACTGGGACAGCATGACGGCGGTTTTGTCTCATACCTTTAAACAACTTGGGATCGACCCCTCTCAGCATCCCATACTCATCACCGAACCTCCCCTCAACCCGAAACTCAATCGGGAAAAAATGACGCAAATTTTCTTTGAGACATTCAATGTCACCAAACTATACATGATAATGGGTGAAATACTCGCCCTTTACGATGCCGGGAAAACGACTGGAACAACGGTGTATTTTAGTAAGAATAGCCGTTTTGTTATCGTTGTACCTTCTTATCAAGGATATGCTTACTCTAATGGGATTATTCATTCCTCATTTGATGAAAACAATCTTAGCGATCGGGAAATTCAAAAAATCAGCGATATGATTTTTAGGTCTATTAATCAGTGTGATTTAGAGCTGCGTTCGGACTTATTTCAAAACATTATCCTGACTGGTTCTATTTTTCCAGAACTTGCGGCGAAACTTAAAAATGAGGTTGTAAAGCTGGCACTACCAGTCTATACAGCAAATGTTTCTGAAATAACTGAGCCAGAAAATGGCGCTTGGCGCGGCGGAGATAAATTCGCACCTCTCCTCGATGACTATGGAACCTGGATGACCAAGCAGGAATATACTCAGTATGGGGCGACTTTGGTTCATCGTAAGTGCATGTCATAAAAACCCCAAAATAGATTATTATTCCGGGTCGATTCCTTGTTGGCGGAGTTGAGCGAGGAGGGCTTGATATCGCTCTCGTTCTGCTTCGAGTTGTTGTATCGCCTCATCTGCCCTTTGACGCTCTTGTTCGGCTCTTTGACGCTCTTGTTCAGCCCGTTGAAATTCAGCCTCTCGCAAGCGATCCAACTCTACAGGGGTCAGGAAGCGTCGCCCGTCGGGACGATAGATTTCCAGGGTATTTTCGAGGGGTTCAAAGCGAATTTCGAGACGGGGACTAACCCATCCTGATATTACCGGAATTGGCTCTAACCAATCCCCAGACCGCAGAAAACCGATTAACTCGTTGTCGTCTGGGTCGTAAACATAATACTCCTCCACGCCGTAGCGTTGATAAAAGAGGAGTTTTTCGGCCATTCTTTTCATCCAGTTTTTAGGAGAGAGGATTTCAAAAACGACTTGCGGCGCAATATTGTCTTCTTGCCATTGTTTATAAGACCCCCTATCTCCTTTAGGACGACCGAAAACCACCATGGCATCGGGGGCTTGGCGGATTTTGTTGTTGCCTTCGACGGGATACCAGAGGAAATCGCCAGCAACGAAGACATCCTCGCGGGAAGCAAACCAGATTTCGAGGTTTTCTTTAATAGTGACGATCCAGCGAAATTGTTTGGTATTGTCGGCTTTATGTTGTCCGTCGCTGTCAGGATAAACAATCTCTGTATCGGTGGCAGGAGAGAGAGGATTAACCATGTTATTTACCCGATGGGGGTTGCTGCTTTTTAGTATAACGATCGCGCCCTCTAGTTCTGACTATCTTTGAATTCTACGGCGCGATCGCCAAGCGGCGCTACGCGATCGCAAAACAAAATCCCGTTAAGATGATCGAGTTCGTGTTGAATAATTCGGGCGATAAAATCAGTAAAGACTTGACGGTGTAAGTTGCCGTCGCGATCGCGATATGCCACTTCAATCTCTTGATATCTCGGCACTAAACCCCGTTTCCCTGGCACACTAAGGCAGCCTTCTGAGCCTTCTACGATGGTTTGGCTATGGGAGAGAATTTCGGGATTTAGCATCGGCGTAGGGGGCATTAGCGGCGCGTCAGGGTATCGTGGATTGGGATGAGATGACACAATAAATAAGCGGTAGGATTGAGCCACTTGCGGGGCAGCTATCCCCACCCCATGAGACGCGATCGCAGTATCGATCAAGTCGTCAATCAACTGCTGTAGAGAGGCAGCCGCGAAATTTTCCACAGGTTGAGCAGTCTGTCGCAAAATAGAGTTACCGATTTGGATGACTTTTAATGTTTGTCCTTTGTCTTTGGTCATTTGTCCTTTGTTGTTTGTCCTTGGTCATTGGTTATTGGTTATTGGTCATTTCCTCCCACTCCTCCCACTTTCCCCCCTCTCCCTACTGCCCACTGCCTAAAACCCTGATGACTCTCGGTGAAATTTAATTTTACTTTTTGAGGCTGTAACGCTTATCTAATCTAGCGTTGAGCCTTTTCTAGAGTCTGCCCTACAGCAAGAAGTTTCTGACCCCCTTTCTGGGGCAAAATCCCACCTCCCCCCCGATTGCCGAGGAGCCGATTGCCGAGGAGCCCCTTAATCGCTGATAACTGATTCGCCATGACCTTAACTCAACTCTGGACTCAAGTTCTCGAACGCTTAAAATTAAAACTGAGTCAACCGACGTTTGAAACGTGGATTGCCACGGCGACGGCCCAGGAGTTGACCGATCGCTATTTGCGGATTTGTGCGCCCAATCCTTTTGCGCGAAACTGGCTACAAAAGCACTATATTCCCATTATTGCGGAAGTGGTCGAGGAGATCGTCGGTCAACCGTTAGAAATTCATCTGACGGCGACTCAAGGGGATACTATTGCCTCGTTTCAAAATGCCGATGATTCTTGGTCGCTACCCCTGAATAGTTATCCGGTGGAATCGTCGGGCAATACCCGGTCGTCTGCGGCGGAATTTAACCCGAAATATGTATTTTCGCGGTTTGTGGTGGGGCCGACGAATCGCATGGCTCACGCGGCGGCTTTGGCGGTGGCGGAGTCCCCCGGACGGGAGTTTAACCCGTTGTTTTTGTGTGGGGGGGTGGGTTTGGGAAAAACCCATTTGATGCAGGCGATTGGGCATTATCGCTTGGAAATTGACCCGAATTCCAAGGTGTTTTATGTGTCCACGGAAAAGTTTACCAATGATTTAATTACGGCGATTCGCAAGGATAGTTTGCAGAGTTTTCGCGATCGCTACCGAGCCGCCGATATTTTATTAGTAGATGATATTCAATTCATCGAAGGCAAGGAATACACCCAAGAGGAGTTCTTTTTTACCTTTAATACCCTCCATGAAGTGGGCAAGCAAGTGGTTTTGGCCGCAGACCGTCCCCCCAATCAAATCCCCCGGTTGCAGGATCGCCTGTGTTCGCGGTTTTCGATGGGGTTGATTGCGGATATCCAAACCCCCGATTTAGAGACCCGCATGGCGATTTTACAAAAGAAGGCCGAATATGAAAATATCCGCCTACCCAAAGACGCGATCGAATATATTGCCACCCATTACACTTCTAATATTCGGGAATTGGAAGGGGCGTTAATTCGGACTGTGGCTTATATTTCCATTTCAGGATTGCCGATGACCGTAGAAAATATTGCACCGATGTTGAATCCTCCCGTCGAAAAAGTCACGGCGACCCCAGAGATTATTATCAGTATTGTGGCCGAAGTTTTTAAGGTTTCAGTCGAGGATTTAAAAGGCCATTCCCGCCGTCGGGAAATTAGTTTTGCCCGTCAGATGGGGATGTATCTGATGCGGCAACATACGGATTTAAGCTTACCGCGCATTGGGGAAGAATTCGGCGGCAAAGACCATACAACGGTGATGTACAGTTATGAAAAAATCGACAAACTGCAACAAAAAGACAATCAGATTAAGCAAACTTTAACGCAAATTAGCGATCGCATTAATTTAACCAGTCGCGATCGCCCTTAATCTTGGGTCTGTGGAAAACTCAAGGGCGATCGCGCTTCGGCTGCATCATTAACACACCCTACTCTTTCTCTGCATCTTCATTGCAAAGATGGGATTCCCTGGGGTAACAAATTACTAACTTTTCCACAAGTTTTCCACAGTTTCCCCCATAAAAAAGCGAGGTGCAACTCGCAGGTCGCACCTCAATCCCAATTAAAGAAATGTCAAAAAGCTACACAATCGCGGCCATTTTCACATCACTTTCAGCGAGTAAGTTTTGTAACTCCTCGGAGTCTACTGTTTCAGCTTCGACCAACATTTCTGCTAATTTATCCAAAATCTGGCGATTGCCTTTCAACACTTCCACTGTGCGCTCGTAAGCTTGATCCACCAGTTTCCGTACTTCTTCGTCAATCGCAGAAGCCGTTTCATCAGAGAAATCTCGGTCAGAAGCGATATCGCGACCCATGAACATATTGCCGTTTTGACGACCTAAAGCCACCGGGCCAAGGCGATCGCTCATACCGAAACGCGTTACCATTTGACGAGCCACGCGAGCCACTTGTTGCAGGTCATTAGAAGCCCCAGTGGTCACTTCTTCTTCCCCGAAGATCAATTCTTCAGCAACGCGACCGCCTAAAGCCACCGCCATTTGGTTTTGTAAATAAGCGCGGGAATACAAACCCGAATCCATGCGCTCTTCGCTGGGGGTGAACCAAGTCAAACCGCCCGCGCGACCGCGAGGAATAATGCTGATTTTCTGTACCGGGTCATAATCCGGCATCAAAGCACCAACCAAGGCGTGGCCAGCTTCGTGGTAAGCCACCAATTCCTTGCGTTTCTCGCTCATCACCCGGTCTTTCTTCTCAGGGCCAGCGAGGACGCGATCGATGGCATCATTGACTTCATCCATCGAGATTTCTGTCAAATTACGACGAGCCGCTAAAATTGCTGCTTCGTTGAGTAAGTTGGACAAATCTGCCCCAGTGAAACCCGGAGTCCGACGAGCAATTTTGTCTAAATCCACATCGCGGGCTAAAGTTTTACCGCGAGCGTGAACTTGTAAGATTTCGCGACGACCGGCGTAATCGGGGCGGTCTACCACCACTTGACGGTCGAAACGACCCGGACGCAATAAAGCCGCGTCTAATACATCAGGACGGTTAGTCGCCGCGATAATAATAATCCCGGTGTTGCCCTCAAAACCATCCATTTCCGTGAGTAATTGGTTGAGGGTTTGTTCGCGCTCGTCGTTACCGCCACCGAGGCCAGCACCCCGACTGCGACCCACTGCGTCAATCTCATCAATAAAGACAATACAGGGCGCATTGGTTTTGGCTTGCTCGAACAAGTCCCGGACGCGAGACGCACCGACACCTACGAACATTTCGACGAATTCTGAACCGGAAATGCTGAAGAAAGGAACGCCAGCTTCCCCGGCTACAGCGCGAGCCAAAAGGGTTTTACCGGTTCCCGGAGGGCCGACGAGTAACACGCCTTTAGGGATTTTCGCACCAATGGCGGTAAAGCGGTCGGCATTTTTCAGGAAGTCTACAACTTCGTTGAGTTCGAGTTTGGCTTGTTCAATCCCGGCCACATCGCCGAAGGTGACTTGGGTTTGGGGTTCCATTTGGACGCGGGCTTTGGATTTACCAAAGTTCATCGCTTGCGAACCCGGGCCACTTTGGGCGCGACGCAGCAAGAAGAATAAACCCACCAGCAGCAAAATCGGGAAGAATAAGCCGCTTAATGTCCGCAATAATGCGCCTTCGTTGTTGGGGGGAAGGACGGCAATATCGACATTGTTATCGGTGAGAATGTCGATCAGTTGCGGGTCGTTGGGGAGGTTGACTTCGACTTGAGTGCCATCTTGAGCAGTGACTAAGGCTTGGCTGCGGTCAGCGCTCAGTTTGACAATGCCTTGGACTCTACCGCTTTCGACTTCGTTAATAAAGCGACTATATTTCCAGGTGGTGCGGCTTTCTCGCGGACTGTCGAGGAAGGCAGTTCCTAGAGCAATCACGACAATTAACAGTAAGGCGTAAAGTCCGGCGTTGCGCCATTTTTTGTTTTTGTTCACGCGCTCGATCTCCTAAACGTTAAATGGGTTGGGAAAAACTTTGCTTGTTTTCATGGGTGTAAAGTTTAATCTCCCAATTTGGGGGGTGTTGCCTCTGAGGGGCAGACAATGTACTTTCTTAAATTTAACTTGTATTAACTTATGTTAACGTCTCTCAGGATGTATTGTCTCGTTGCATCTATTATTTTAGGTTAAGTTTTTTCAGTAATCAGTGTTTTGGGCAGTGGGCGTGTAGGGGCGAGGTCTCCTCGCCCAATCTCAAGTTTTGGGGAAATTGACGATAGGACGAAAGCCATCACATCGCTAAAACGCGTGTCTTGGCCGGGTTTCTCCGCCCCTACGCAGGACTTGACAATAGGCGCAAAACCTTAACTTGTCGCTAATAACCAATGACAAACAATCAGCTTATTCTCAGATTGGGGGTTTAGGGTGGCGATGAGCTAAAACGCGTGTCTTGGCCGGGGTTTCTCCGCCCCTACGCAAGACTTGACAATAGGCGCAAAACCTTAACTTGTCGCTAATAACCAATGACCAATAACCAATGACAAACAATCAGCTTATTCTCAGATTGGTGGTATAGGGTGGCGATGAGCTAAAACGCGTGTCTTGGCCGGGTTTCCCCGCCCCTACGCAAGACTTGACAATAGGCGCAAAACCTTAACTTGTCGCTAATGACCAATAACCAATGACCAATGACCAATGACCAATGACCAATGACAAACAATCAGCTTATTCTCAGATTGGGGGTATAGGGTGGCGATGAGGTTGATGTGGTCAGGGCTTATGGATTTTCGTTCGTTGCGCGTGCGGTTGACGTTGGGGATTGCGGCGGTGTCGGCGTTGGGAATTGGCAGTGTGGCGATTTGGACGAGTAGCCGCACCCAGCATTTATTAGTCGCAGCGAATAAGCATCATGTGGCATATTTGGCCGAGCGACTCCCCCAGGATATCGAAATATACCAGCAAATGATGGCGCGATCGCGAGCGATGCAAAAGGCGATTGATAATCGGACTACCGGGACAACGTTGATTTGGGTTGAGGGAGAGCAGGGGGAGATTTTAGCCCAGTCGGATGGGTTGAAGGTGGGAACTCGCGATCGCGCTTTGTTGAGTTTGGGTAATATTCCTTTATTCCCTGAAGTAAAATCCCTCAACGATCGCTATTGGGTGATGTGTCAAACGCCGCTTATCGTCCAGGATCGCAACCTAGGAGAGTTGGTTTTGGCGACGGATATCACCGAGGAACAAGTTATGTTTCAACAGTTGCTCTGGACGTTAGCGGGGGCTAGTATTGCCGCGATTGGTTTGATGACGATCGCGATCGCGTTTTATGTGCGGCGCTCGTTGTGTCCCCTAGAGCAAATGTGTCAGGTGGCGCAAAATCTTTCTTCTGAACAGTTTGAACGAGAGCAGTTACAGTTTGAGAATGCCCCCACAGAAGTCAAGCAGTTGGCGCAAACCCTCGATCGCACCCTGCTTCAGTTGTATCAAACTTGGGAGCAGCAACGACAGTTTGTCAGTAATGTGTCCCATGAGTTACGCACTCCTTTAACTCTGGTTTCGGGATATCTGCAAAGCACCCTCAGACGAGGAAAAAATCTCTCAGAAGCCCAAACGGAGGCGTTGGGCATTGCGGCATCTGAAGCGGAGCGCACGATTCAGTTATTATCGGATTTATTGGATTTGGCGCGGGTGGATAATCATCATCTCCATTTTCACCTCGAACCGATTGTTTTGAATGAGGCGATCGCGGAAATTATTGAAATGGCCAGGCAAACTTGCGATCGCGATCTGGAGTTTTATGCCAACGAAACAGTCAGCGCGATCGCGGATTTTAATCGTCTCAAACAGGTGTTAATCAACCTGATTGATAACGCGGTCAAATACTCTCAAAAAGAGGTCGTGGTGAGCCTCGAATGTGCCGGAGAACAAGCAAAAATCGAAGTGCGCGATCGCGGTTGGGGGATTCCCTTAGCCCAACAATCGCGGATTTTCGAGCGTTTTTATCGAGTCGATGAGGCGCGATCGCGTTCTACCGGAGGAACGGGTTTGGGTTTATCGATTGTGAAAACCCTAGTAGAAGGAATGAAAGGCTCGGTGAGAGTGCGATCGCAACCGGGAGAAGGCAGTTGTTTTATTATCTTGTTACCCTTGGTTTGAGCTGTAACCAGAACCCCGGTAACTTCTGCGAATCCGGGGTTCTAAACTCTCTCATTTCGATATAATGTTATTCCTCGTTCCTAGGTTATACCTGGGAACGAAAAAATAAGGCTCTGCCTTAATCAGGGCGATTTTATATTTTTAAGAAAACAGAGATGCGCGTTCGCCTTTAAGATAAAAATATTATAATATTATTAGTTTTATTCCTATAGAATCCGATGTTGAAAACAGTTCACATCAAAAATTTTCGCGGTTTTGAATCTTTTGAACTGCAAAATTTAGGACGAATTAATTTACTGGTTGGCAAAAATAACAGTGGTAAAACTTCTGTTTTAGAAGCTATCCAGTTACTTCATTCTGGTCTTAATCTTGAGCCTTTAACAGAAATCATGCTGAATCGGGGTGAGTTTGTCTGGAATGAGAGAGAACCGTCTCAACGAGAATTAGACCTAAATTGCCTTTTTTATGGTTATAAGCCAGAGGACAATAAAATTACTATTTCTGGAACTAAAGATAATTTACAAAATAAAGATACACAAAAAAACACTGATTTTAACGCTTATTTAACTTGGCGGTCGAGTCCCAATACTCAAAACATACCCATTCTACAAAAGAAAGTATTAAGCATAAACCACACTCAAGGTCAAGAAGCTTTTATAATTTCTGATTACAATACCTTGTCTTTAGAAAACTTACCCTATTTTCCACAACCAAAAGACAAACCATCCCAAAAAACTCGATTTATTAACTCCACTTCTTTAACTGTGGGACGGATGATTGATTTGTTTAATGAAATTGTTTTGAATCCCGAAGAATTAATCGTTAATGAAGCTTTGAAAACCATCGAACCTAAGCTAAAGCGCATTGCTCCTGTTGTTCCTCAAACAAGTCATAATTTATCTAACTTACGCGGTGGTTTTGTCGTCCGATTGGCCGACAGCGAACAGCGCATTCCCATTGGTAGTTTAGGGGATGGAATTTGGCGAATGTTAGGTTTAGCCTTATCCCTAGCTTGTGCCAAAGGTGGTGTTTTATTAGTGGATGAAATCGATACAGGCTTACATTTCACCACTTTAACGGATATGTGGAAATTGTTATGGGAAACCGCCAAAAAGCTCGATGTTCAAGTTTTTGCGACTACTCATAGTAGCGATTGTTGGCTGAGTTTAGCCACAATAGCCAGTCAAGATGATGCGGTTAAAGAAGGCGTGAGTATTCAACGCATTGAACCTCACAAAAAACAAGCAGTGGCTTTCACCGAAGAAGAAATTATTATTGCCGCCGAGCGAGGGATTGAGGTACGGTAGGGATGGCAACTCGATATTATCCCAAAAAACTGATTGTCGAAGGACAACAAGATAAAAGAGTCATTCCTGAATTAATCGAAGCTTATGGTATTCCTTGGGAGAAAACCAAACGCGAACCGATTGTTTATATTCAATCTTATGGCAGTGATGATTTTATCGATACTGCAATTATTTCAACGGAGTTAAAAGCATCGGGTTTGGAGGCTTTGGGTATTATTATCGATGCGGATGAAAATCCCGAAGGGCGCTGGCAAAGTATTAGAAATGCTTGTTTACCGAGCATTCCTGACATTCCCCAAGACTTACCCGCTACGGGCTTAGTTCATACCGTACCCAATAACATTCAGTTTGGTGTTTGGATTATGCCCGATAATCAACTTCAAGGAATGCTAGAAACCTTTTTAGCTTATTTAATTCCTAATGAAAGTGAAGCGCTTTGGCGATATGCTCAAACTGTGGTTTTAGACGCAAAAAAACACGGCGCAACCTACAAAGATGTACATTTAGACAAAGCGAATATCTACACTTGGTTGGCTTGGCAAAATCCACCCGGACGACAGTTACACAATGCGATTCAAGAACAGATTTTTCAACCGGGGCATCCAACAGCCCAGAAATTTGTGGATTGGTTTACGAGATTGTATCAAATTTGACTGTAACCAGAACCCCGGATTCTTTAAAAATCCGGGGTTCTAAACTCTAGAGTGGGCTGCTATGGTTTATGCTGGAACTATGCCCCGATTAGTGAGAAAGCGGCATGATTGGTACAACTTTACGACAACGCTACAAAATTACTCAACGCTTGGGAGCAGGCGGTTTTGGGGAGACTTATTTAGCTGAAGATTTGGGGATTCCCATCACTCCCAAACCGAAGCGAGTGGTCAAGCACCTCAAGCCCCAGCAGCAGCATCCCGCTATCAAGCGCTTATTTGAGCAGGAAGGGGCGATTTTATACAAGTTGGGGCAACACGACCAAATCCCCCAATTGTTTGAGTATTTTGAAGATAATGGGCAGTTTTTTCTAATTCAAGAATACATCGAGGGACAGGATTTAGAAAGCGAGATTCAACCGGGTCAACCGTGGACAGAAGCCCAAGTGATTGAGTTTCTTCAAGAAATGCTAGAAATTCTATCTTTTGTGCATCGTCACAATATCATTCACCGAGATATCAAGCCTGCTAATATTATGCACCGCAAGCAGGATAATAAGTTGGTTTTGATTGATTTCGGTATTGTTAAAGAGTTAAGTACAACTCGGATTAATTCACGCGGTCAAACAATGGCTTCAATTTCGATTGGTACGCCGGGATATATGGCCAGCGAGCAGGGTATTGGTAAACCGAGGCTGAGTAGTGATGTTTACGCCCTTGGTAAAACAGCGATTGAATTATTGACAGGTGTATTTCCCGATTTACTTTCTGAAGATGAACAAGGGGAAATTATTTGGCGAAATCGAGTAAATGTTAGCGATAAACTGGCTGATTTTTTAACTAAAATGGTTCGCTATCACTTCAAAGATCGTTATGTTAATGCCACACAAGCCTTACAAGAATTTTTACTGATTGTTACGCCTAAATCAAAGCTCCAGACCCCTAAAACTCAACGTCAGTCAACGTCCAAGTCTTCTGCTGTTCCTGTAGCTAAACCACATCAAAAAAAACAGCCAATTCAATCACAACCTCAACCTCAAAAAAATACACAACCTAAACAACCTAAAATACCTTTAACAGCATTACCCGCAAATCTTAAGCTACCAACCTACTCATTTGAATCGATCGCTGTTAACAGTAGGGGCGAGGTTGTTGAAAAACGTACCCATCAAGCGTTCTACTTCCGAGAAGACTTAGTAGTGAAAAATCGCCAATTTTTCCTTTTCTCTAAAGAAGATACGGTTAGCTTGGATATGGTATACATACCAGGGGGAATATTCATGATGGGCGCACCGACCGAGGAAAAAAATAGCAGAGACAGCGAACGCCCGCAACACCAAGTTACCGTGCAACCTTTCTTCATGGGCAAATATGCCATCACTCAGGCGCAATGGCGAGCCGTGGCAGCATTACCGAAACTACAACAAGACTTGAAGCCTGACCCATCAAGGTTTAAAGGGGATAATCGACCCGTAGAAAATGTAAATTGGTACGAAACGGTAGAATTCTGCGCTCGGTTGTCGGTAGCCACAGGCAGACAGTATTGCTTACCCAGCGAAGCGCAATGGGAATATGCCTGTAGAGCTGGAACAACAACACCATTTAGTTTTGGTGAAACGGTAACAGCAGAAATAGCCAACTACGACGGTAACAAAACCTACGCCGATGAACCCAAAGGAAAGTATCGAAAACAAACGACTCCAGTGGGTAGTTTCCCACCTAATGGCTTTGGCTTATACGATATGCACGGCAATGTCTGGGAGTGGTGCGCTGACCCCAGGCATAACAGCTATGAAGGAGCCCCCCCAAATGGGCGGGTGTGGGATGATGAGCATAATAATAATCGTTATCAAAACTACCCAGATTCCTTGTCCACTTTGTTGAATAATAAGTCAAATCGTATAATACGAGGCGGCTCTTGGTTCTACATTCCGTGGTACTGTCGTAGTGCGTACCGCGTCAGCAACGTCAATCCCGACGTTAGGTACGACTACATCGGTTTTCGGGTGGTTTGCGTTTCTTCAGCATCACCATCAAAACCAAAGTCTTCTGCTGTTTCTATAGCTAAACCACCCCAAAAAATCTCGCCAATTCAACCCCAACCTCAGCCTCAAAAAAATACCCAACCCAAACAACCCAAACAATCCAAAATACCTTCAACAGCATCACCCTCGAAACCCAAGCTACCAACCTACTCATTTGAAGTTATCACAGTCAACAGCAAGGGCGAGGTTATTCAAAACCGCTCTCATCAAGCGTCCTACTTCCAAGAAAACTTAGTAGTAAAAAATCGCCAATTTTTCCTTTTCTCTAAAGAGGAAACATTCAGCTTGGATATGGTGTATGTACCAGGGGGAACGTTCGTAATGGGCGCACCAATAGGGGAAAAAGATAGCAGAAATAGCGAACGTCCACAACATCAAGTTACCGTGCAACCCTTCTTCATGGGCAAATACGCCATTACTCAAGCCCAATGGCGAGCGGTGGCAGCATTACCTAAACTGCAACGAGACTTGAATCCCAATCCATCACAATTCAAAGGGGACGATAGTCCTGTAGAAAGAGTGAATTGGTACGATGCTGTAGAATTCTGCGCTCGCTTGTCGGTAGCGACAGGGAAGCAGTATTGCCTACCCAGCGAAGCACAATGGGAGTATGCCTGTAGAGCTAACACAACAACACCGTTTCATTTCGGTGAAACCATCACAACAGAAATCGCAAACTACAAAGGCAGCGAAACCTACGCTGACGAAACCAAAGGAGAGTTTCGACTACGAACAATCTCAGTGGGAAGTTTTCCGCCCAATAGTTTTGGCTTATACGACATAGCTGGGAATGTCTGGGAGTGGTGCGCTGACCCCTGGCATGATAATTACGAAAAAGCGCCCACAGATGGTAAAGTCTATGACGCAAAATGTAATGATAATCGTTATCAAAATTATGTAGAATATCTATCAGATATATTGAATAATAGATCAAATCATGTAATTCGCGGTGGTTCTTGGTTTTTCAATCCGAGGAACTGTCGTAGTGCGCTCCGCGTCAATTTCAATCCTTTCAATACTTACAACGACCTCGGTTTTCGGGTTGTGTGTGCTTCTCCAAGGAAGCCTTAGCCCTTTGCTGCTGCGAAACGGCTTGGTTTATCCAGTTAGAGAACCAACTACTCGAAGGTTTGATTTCATCCTAGAATTGGCACAGAACCCCGGTTTTTTTAAAAAACCGGGGTTCTAAAACCACCACGCTTTTACTTTTTTATAAAATATCTCTATGAAATTCAAACTCAAACCCCAAACCATAACCTATAGCTTAATCGCCCTACTCGGTGGTGTATTAATGGGATTAACCCCTGCACCTGTGGGGGCATTTCCTTTAGCTTGGGTTGCCTTTATTCCCCTGTGGTTACTCGCGATAAATTCCCCCCTCAAACTAACAATTTGGTATGGGATGTTGTGGGCGTTTGCTTATCACGGCTTGGCGATATTTTGGATTACGGGAGTTCACCCGATGACTTGGTTGGGTGTTCCCTGGTTAGCGAGTTTGGCGATCGCGATTTTTTGTTGGTTGGCGATTGTGGCTTGGGGGTTGGTTTTTATTACGGTTTGGGCGGTTTTATTTAAGGTTTTGACGCGCAAAGTTAAGTCTAATTTATTAACTCAAAGTTATCGGGTTTTAGTAGGGGTAGCGTTGTGGTGTGGCTTGGAAATGATTTGGAGTCAATCGCCCTTATGGTGGTCGTCTTTGTCTTATACCCAAAGCCCAGATAATTTATGGATTTTGCAGCTTTTAAAGGTATCGGGGCCAACGACGGTTACGGCGATTATTGTGGCGGTTAATGGCTTTTTGGGGGAGTTTATCCAGGCAAGATTTGTGCAGCGTCAGAGGTTAGCAAGTAGTCGGGGATTAATTGGAATTGCCCTCTCGCTTCTGATTACCCTACACGGTATTGGCGCAGTGGTTTACAGTCGTCCGTTAAACGATGAAAACCCGTTTAAAGTGGGGATTATTCAAGGCAATATTCCCAACACGATTAAGCTATTTTCAGACGGCAAGAAACGGGCGATGTTGAACTATACTCGCGGTTATGAAAAGTTAGCGGATTTGGGGGTTGATGCGGTTTTGACCCCGGAAACGGCGTTACCTTTTTTTATTAGCCAAATTCCCCAAACTGCCTTTTATCAAGCCATCTTAAATAAGGGGGTTTTAGCTTGGTTGGGGGCTTATGGGACTTCCCCAGAAAACCCGGATTCTCTTGACTATACCAACAGCGTTTTTACGGTTGCTGGTGATGGGGAAGTGTTGAGTCGTTATGATAAGGTGAAACTGGTTCCTTTGGGGGAATATATCCCGTTTGAGTCGGTGTTGGGGGCTGTGATTAATCGGCTTTCTCCCCTCAATGCTGCGATGATTCCAGGGACGCGATCGCAAACCTTTGATACCCCGTTTGGTCGTGCAATCGTGGGTATTTGCTACGAATCGGCGTTTCCTTATCTTTTTCTACCCCAAGCGCAACGGGGCGGCGATTTTCTAATCACTGCGTCGAATAACGCCCATTATAGCGAAACCATGCCTGCCCAACACCACGCCCAAGATGTCCTGCGGGCTGTGGAGAGCGATCGCTGGGCGATTCGTGCTACCAATACAGGCTATTCTGGCATTGTAGACCCCCACGGACGCACGTTGTGGCTATCGGGGATTAATACCTACGAAATCCACGCCGAGACGGTGTATCCGCGTCAAACCAGGACGCTATATGTGCGCTGGGGGGATTGGTTGGTGTGGCTGTTATTAGGAGGAATGGGAGTGAGCGCGATCGCGATTAAATATTTAGATTTGTAAGGATTGCCTTGTTTTCTGGAGTTTTTTTCTTATCAGAGGAACAATGAAAGTAGAAGCAATCTGGGGGTAATCTTATGGGTTACTACGATTTTGACGAGCATTTTTGGCAACCCTGCGAAGTCTGCGCTCAAAAAGCTCAAGAAAAAGGTAAAAAACCAAGTCGGTTTAGTTTAACGGGGCTTTGGTGTTGGCTGCGGTGTCATGTTTGGGAAAGGGGCGATCGCGTCTCTGAAAATGCTAATCCCAAAAAGGCGATCGTCTCGAAATCGCCTGATTTTTAAAATTTAGGCAATCTCCTTAAGTTTAATTCAACATCTACGGTATTACCCAATAAAAATTAACAGCCCTTCTCCGGGTGGGAGAGGGGTTTGGGGTAAGGGCAATAGTCAGTACAACACCTGTATAGGAAGATTACTGTACAGAAATTCCTTGTAATAACTATATAGTATTTTCTAACCTGGGATAGATGTTTTATTTAGCATTATTTTTGATAAAGTAAACACCCATTTCTTTTGATCGATATTCTCGCTCGATCTAGGGCGAGAAAATACAGTGGCAAATATTAGCGATCGCGTCAAAATTAATGGTCAGATCAGCCCTTTGATTCGTCACAGAAAAAGTGTATCAAGAAGATTGAGAAGCCAAAATGACCCAAAAAACCGCAAAATGGGCAGCAGGGGCGGTTATTGGTACATTAATCCCCCGTAAATTAGTCAAAGCCTTGGGGGAGGAATGATGCTATCACGGCGATCGCTACTGCAACTTGCCAGTTATTTCCCCTTCTACGTCCAGTACAACAATTTTGAACAAATGACCCCTAAACAGCCAGCAAACGCCCCTAAACTCTCCTATTGGCACGTTTGGACAGACGAAAACGGCATAAGCCATCAAACTCAATGCGAATTAACTAATTTTGAGCAGAAAAGCATTGCTGAGGGGACGGCCCCCCAGTGGAACAATCTGCTTCTGACCAGTAGTGCTAATATTATGTTTACCGTGTTGCCTGTAGATTGGATTGGCGAGTGGCACGAAAACCCCCAACCCCAATGGATCATTCCTTTATCCGGTTGTTGGTTTGTCGAAACCCTGGACGGAATGCGCGTCGAAATGGGCCCCGGAGAGGTATCTTTTGGGGCTGACCAAAACACAAAACCCAACGCAAATGGGCAGAAAGGTCATCTGTCTGGGACAGTCGGAGATCAACCCGCAGTGTTGGCGATCGCGCAACTTAATGATGAGAAATGGTTAGGGACAAAACCGGGGGATTTGAGTTAGTAATTTGGCGGGATTTATCAAAATAATTGGCTCTAAAACCACATCTTTTTAGGACGATTTCTTGTGAAAATAACAGGCTTAAAACCGTATTTATAGCAGTAGCACTTCGGGTTAGGACGTGGTGGGGTTTGCCCTCACCCCAAACCCCTCTCCCACAAGAGATGGGCTGATTTAGCTCAAAATGGATGCAGTATCCTAACTGCTTTGGCGGTTGCTATAAAATTAAATTTTAATTAAAACCTCATAAATCCGTTGTTCTAGAAAGACCTGTACTAAATCGGTATTAATTTTGCCTTTATGGGCTTCTTCTTTGAGAATATGAGTAGTAACTTCTAAAGGAATTGAACGCTTGTAAGGGCGATCGGCAGCAGTTAGGGCATCATAAATATCAGCAACAATCATCATTTGGGTTTGGAGCGAAAGTTGCTCTTTTTTCAAGCCGCGCGGATAGCCGCTACCGTCGAGTTTTTCGTGATGACCATAAGCAATTTCGGGGATATTTTCGAGATGCTTTGTCCAGGGAATCCGCTTGAGAAATTCATAGGAATGGGTAACATGGGATTCAATGGCCAAGCGTTCGGTCGTGGTTAAATTTCCCCGCAGTAGTTGGAGTTGTTCGAGTTCTGCGGGAGTCAGAAGGGGTTTGAGTTGGCCATTGATATCGCGATAGGTATAACTGGCGAGTTTGTAGAGTTTTTGGTTAATTTCGTCAGCCCGAGCCGAATCTGAAGCGATCGCGACGGGTTCGTTGACGGCTTCAATAAAATGCAAGTATTCTTTGAGAGAGGCGATCGCGTCTTGTAATTGTCCCTCTAGTTTCTCAATTTGGACACAGTGAGGACAGCCAGAATGGGCTTTGTGAGCGTGGGGGTGTTCGATCAGGTATTGATACTTTGCTTGAGCGCATTCGGTTTCCAGGGTACGCTGCACCAGCGCAAAACGACTGCGAATCACGTTGATTTGGTGAGGATAAAGCTTCTGGCGTTTGTTTAAAATCGCTTCGGGGACGCTGAGTTTGCCAAAATCGTGCAGTAAAGCTGCGTAACGGATTTCTTGGAGTTGGCGATCGCTAAATTGATATACTTGCAATGGCCCGCGATGGGTATCGTTCACGGCTTGGGCTAATCGTAACGTTAAAGCAGCCACGCGATCGGAATGTCCCGAAGTCGTCGGATCGCGGCTTTCAATCGCTCGGACAGAAGCCGTTACAAAGCCCTCAAACAAGTTCTCAATCGAATTTTGTAATAAATTTCGTTCAATCGAAATTGCTGCTTGAGAAGCCAGCGATCGCACAATCCGTTCTTCGCAATCCGAGTAAGATTGCGTTAAGTTAGCCACATTTTCAGGAATCAGTTCGGTATCATTGGTAACTTTGCGATTAAGCAGTTGCAACACCCCAATAATCTCCCCATCAGCATCCTGCATCGGCAGCACCAACACCGATCGCGTGCGATAATTAAAATCCCGGTCGAAGTTTTGATCGAGCTTATAAGGCAATCCTGGCGCAATCTGATAAGCATCATCTAAATTTAAACTGCGTCCGGTTAACGCCACATAACCCGCTAAACTTTCTGGGGTAATCGGGACGCTAAATTCGTGAAACAAAACATCACGAATCGAGTCATTTTGAGCGACTTTAAAGACTAACTTCGGCGTTTTCGGGTCAGAGTCGATTAAATACACACTTCCCGCATCGCTGCAAGTAATTTCGCGACTTTTCGTTAAAATCAACTCCAGTAACTCTTTCAAATCGTGGGTACTCGAAAGAGCCATCCCAATCGCGAGGAGCTTTTCGACTAACCTCGCTTGGGACGCATAATGAGGGGGACTGGTAAAACTCATACAAAGTCAGCAAATATAAAAATAAAATGGGGAAGTTTTTGAGGGATTATGAGACTTGCGGGCGAAAACCGATACAGCCAAAACCATCGAGCTTCAGGTCAATGCTGTCTAAAATTGTAAAGAGATTTTGGGTTTGAACTCAGTGACTCAAAACACTAAAGCGAGTCAAAATCAGCCTAAATTAGCACCCAACCCCTTTAAAATTCCAGCACGCGATCGCCCCCAATAGTGCTATCTGTGTTACGAAATACACAGCAATCGCTTACGATCAAAGTTCTGTCATTCCTGCTCCTACCCCCTGCCGATACACTCCCATGACTTTGGCCTCGATTGCTAGAAATATCTACCGCCTGAAAATTTTTTCTTTCAAATCTCTAACCCACGATGCTGTTATTACCCCCCAAGGCGATCGCACAATCGAAACATAAGGTCACTATAGGATATCAATTTATTTATGACAGCCACTCTCAGCGCCCCCCAATCCATTGAATCCTTGCTCGGTAAAGAAGCCGAATCACTCCTCAACCATAAAGGGAAAATCGATGCGAACTTGTTGCAATTACCCGGACCCGACTTTATCGAGCGCGTTTTTATGCACAGCGATCGCTCCCCCCAAGTCCTCCGCAGCCTACAGCAATTATACTCCCACGGTCGCCTCGCCCATACAGGCTACCTTTCCATTTTGCCCGTAGACCAAGGCATCGAACACTCCGGGGCCGCTTCTTTTGCCCCCAATCCCATTTACTTCGACCCCGAAAACATCCTCAAACTCGCCTTAGAAGGCGGTTGTAACGGCGTTGCCACCACATTAGGGGTTTTAGGGATGATGTCTCGCAAATACGCCCACCGCATCCCCTTTATCGTCAAGCTAAACCATAACGAAAGCCTGACCTATCCCAACGAATACGACCAAATCATGTTTGCCCAAGTCGAGCAAGCCTGGAATTTAGGCGCAACGGCTGTGGGTGCAACCATTTATTTTGGCTCAGAGCAAACTGGCCGTCAAATCCAAGAAGTCAGCCAAGCATTTGCTCGGGCCCATGAATTAGGCATGGCAACCATATTATGGTGTTATCTTCGCAATAGCGTCTTCAAACAAGACCAAGATTATCACCTGGCCGCCGACTTAACGGGTCAAGCCAATCATCTCGGCGTAACCATCGAAGCAGACATCATCAAACAAAAGCTACCCGAATGTAACGGCGGTTATCAAGCCGTCCGCGAAGCCACAGGAAACAAATACGGTCGCACCGACGATCGCATCTACTCTGACCTCACCACCGATCATCCCATCGATCTCACCCGCTATCAAGTCCTGAATTGTTACGCGGGCCGCAGTGGTCTCATTAACTCGGGTGGGTCTTCAGGAGACAATGATTTTGCCAAAGCCGTCCGCACCGCCGTTATTAACAAACGGGCTGGCGGTTGTGGCTTAATTTCCGGTCGCAAAACCTTCCAACGTCCTTTAGAAGAAGGAATCAAGTTATTTCATCTGATTCAAGATGTTTATCTATCAGATGACATTACTATTGCTTAATTTGTTGTTTGTTATTGGTTGTTTGTTGTTTGTTGTTTGTTGTTTGTTGTTTGTTGTTTGTTGTTTGTTGTTTGTTGTTTGTTGTTTGTTGTTTGTTGTTTGTTGTTTGTTGTTTGTTATTACGAACAACTAACAATTATTCATTGTGCATTGTAAATTGTGCATTGTTAATTATACATTGTAAATTGTGCATTGTTAATTATACATTGTAAATTGTGCATTGTAAATTATACATTGTAAATTATACATTGTTAATTATACATTGTAAATTATACATTGTTAATTATACATTGTAAATTATACATTGTTAATTATACATTGTTAATTATACATTGTTCATTGTTAATTAAACTCAATCAAAACCTGTTCAACTTCAGGACGTTTAGAATCGGTGTAAGGAGTGCGACGAACTTCAGTAAATCCTAGAGTCTTAAACTCGTTCAATTCTGCATTAGAAAGCGGCCAGGGAGGCCCTTGGGCTTCGCTGTTGTCGGGACGAAGATGGGTTAATACTAACAGCGTACCCCCAGGAGAAACCAAGTTCGCGATCGCCCTTATCGCCTCCGATCGCATCTCTAAAGGTAACGATTGAATAGTACGGCATTCCCACACCAACGGATAAGCCTTTTGCCAAGATTGCGGTAAACTAAATAAATCGGCTTGGTAATAGTTCACCAGGGAAGTATCGAAACGCTGCTGACACCACGCGATCGCGCTTTGCGAATAATCAAATGCTGTCACAGCATAACCCCTTGCAGCCAGGGCTTCAGCATCATCTCCTAAACCACAAGCAACCACCAAAGCCCCTTGTCCGGGTCGCAGAAACTCTTGTTCGTCGAGCCAACTCATTAAAGCCGGGTGAGGTTTAAGTTTGGCCCAAGGAATACGCTCAGGATTGCCAGAAGCTTCAGCATATAAACTTTCAAACCAACTATAAGGCCGATCGCTATTTGGGGTCGCTTGAGCCAATTTTTGGTCATTTTGATCCATATTTGGAGAATCGCTCATTAGTATATCTTAGAAACAACATTAGTTTTTCTATTTTGAGTCAAATTGTTGATTTTTATACAATTTTGCCTCAACCCAATTTTCTCGATCTCACAATAGACAGCATTGTAATAATGACAACATAAACCCCGAAAATGGGAATTATGAAATGTAGTTCTTGTTATCCCCCATTCCACCCTTGAGACACCATGACTGATACTTTACAGCTCGCTGCTTCCATTTTGACGCAACTCCCGGTCGCGATCGCGGTTTTCGATCTTCAGGGACGCTGGTTAACCGCGAGTCAGGCTTGGTTAGAAGATTGGCAATTAAAAGCCGAAACTGTCAAAAATCAGCATTTCGGTCAAATTTTTCCGAATACTTCCCTAGATTTTTACCACACTTTCCAAACCGCTTTAACCGGAACTCAGACTCCTACACAAACGCAACAATGGCGAACCCCCGAAGGCGCTCCTTTTTGGGTGAAGTACGAAATGCGCCCTTGGTACCACGAAAACTGCCTCCAAGGGGTAATCGTACAAATGGAGCATTTTAGCCCCCGTCAGCAGCATTTATCGACGTGGGACAATGTGTTTGAACTGTCGCCAGATATGATGTGTATCGCCGGGTTTGACGGTTACTTTCATCTACTCAATCCCGCTTGGGAAAAAGTATTAGGTTACTCTAACCCAGAACTCCAAGCCCAGCCCTTTTTAGAATTTGTCCATCCTGATGACCGTCAAAGTACCTTAGAAGCCGCGCAAGGATTGGTTGAAGGCCAAAATCATATTAACTTTGAAAATCGCTATCGTTGCAAAGATGGGTCCTATCGTTGGTTACAGTGGACTTCCACACCGATTTTAAATCGCAGCAAAATCTACGCCACAGTTAAAGATATTACCGCCAGCAAAGAAGCAGAATTAGAAGTGCAAAAGCTGATGGCATTGATTGCCTACAGTTCCGATTTTATCGGGGTTGCATCCCTCGAAGGCTATCCTTTGTTTCTCAATCCCGCCGGGCTAAACATGATGGGTTTGCCCTCACTAGAAGCAGCCCAAAAGCATCATGTCGATCAGTTTGTTGCCCCTGAAGACTTGCCCCTAGTCGAAGATGTCATTCTTCCCACCGTAATGAGTCAGGGAATGTGGCAAGGAGAAATTCGGTTTCGCCGTTTTGATAATCAAGAGTTGATTCCGGTCGATTACAATCTCTTTATGCTAAGGCATCCAGAAACCGGAATTCCTTTGGCTGTAGCAACCATTACACGGGACTTGCGCGATCGCAAAGAAGCCGAAAAAGAACAAAATCGCCTCCTCGCCATTATCGAATCTACCACCGATTGCGTCGTAACTGCCGATGCCCAAGGTCAATTAACTTACATCAACCAAGCCGGACGGCAAATGTTAGGCTATGGGCCAGAAGAAGACATTACACCCCTGAATATTGCCTCTGTTGTAGGGCAGTCTATACGTCAAGAGCAAGTAGCAAGTGATATGCTCCTTTTGCAAGAAAAAGGCATTCTCACCGGGGAAAACCTGTTTCAACACAAAAATGGGAGTGAAATTCCCGTTTCCCAAGTCGCGATCGCCCACAAATCCGAAACCGGAGAAGTCGAATTCTTCTCGAATGTAGCACGGGATATTAGCGATCGCAAACGCGCTGAAGCCGCTTTAATCGAAAGCCAAATGCGCTTTCAAGCCATCTTGGAAAATGCCCCCACTATCATTTACATTAAAAGCATCGCCGGGCAATACTTAGTCGTCAATCGTCAATTTGAAACCCTATTTAACCTCGAACCTGATTACTGTTTAGGCAAAACCGACTACGACTTATTTCCCCAAGAAATTGCGAATATTATTCGTCGCAATGATAACCAAGTTCTCGACCAACGCCAATCCTTACAAATCGAAGAAGAAGTCCCCACCCCCGAAGGCATACGCACCTACTATTCCATTAAATTTCCCCTATTTGATGCCGATGGCGAAATCTACGCCCTCTGCGGACTTTCCACCGACATAACTGACCGCAAACACGCCGAAATGGCCATCCATCAGCAAGCCCAAGAACTCGAAAAAACCCTGCACGAATTACGCCGTACCCAATCCCGACTCATTCAAAATGAAAAACTCTCCAGTTTAGGTCAACTCGTCGCCGGAGTCGCTCACGAAATCAACAACCCCGTTAACTTTATCTACGGCAACTTAACCCACGCTCGCGAGTATATCAAAGACCTGCTCGACCTCATTTCCTTGTATCAAGAAAGCATCACAGTTTCCGACCCGCAAATTCAAGAAATGAGCGAAGAAATCGACCTAGATTTTATCATCGAAGACTTACCCAAACTCCTCGATTCGATGAAAGTTGGGGCCGACCGCATTAAACAAATTGTCGCCTCTTTGCGTAACTTTTCCCGCACCGACGAAACCGAATTTAAACAAGCCGATATTCACGAAGGCATCGAAAGCACATTAATGATTCTTCGCAATCGTCTCAAAGCCAAATCCGACCATCCCGAAATCCAAATCATCAAAAACTACAGCCCCATCCCACCCATCGAATGCTATCCCGGGCCTCTCAATCAAGTCTTTATGAATATCTTGGTCAATGCCATTGATGCCATCGAAGAACGCCAGAAATGGAAAAGTTTTGCCGAAATCGAAGCCAATCCGAGCATCATTACCATTGAAACCCAACAAGAACAAAACACCGTTAACATTATCATTTCCGACAACGCGGGAGGCATTCCCGAAGCCATTATCAACCGCCTATTTGACCCCTTCTTTACCACCAAAGCCGTCGGTAAAGGCACAGGACTAGGCTTATCCATCAGTCACCAAATTATTACCGAAAAACACAAAGGAACCATAGAATGTTGCTCCAAAATCGGTGAAGGCACAAAATTTATCATCGCCATTCCCGTCAAACAAGCCGCTTACATTTAATCTCGTTAATCTCGTTCCTTGGTTCCACCAAGGGACGCACCAAACGAGGCTCCGCCTCGATTTTATAACAGAGATACTATAGTCATTTCAATTAAGTTCCGCACATTAACTCAATTGGCTCAGTCCGTGAAAACGGACTTTGTTCTTGTTGGTTCCCCAGATTTTAATCTGCGGGCGGGCTGTCGGTTCTTATTTATAATTACTATATTAAGCAAAAACGTAATCTGAGTTTACTTCTCAAATGAAAATACTATATAACTTGGTAACTGACAGAAGCCAGAAAGTCCAGTTCTTTTCTTCCCCCGCCTTCCTCTCCAATTCATAAAAACAAAATCAAACGGTCAATCTCCCCCAACAACCCAAGATTTAAGAACCCACAAAACATTCAATTTCTGGTAAACCGAACCCAACCGTACCGTAACCCAAAAATCTGGAGTTCGGGAATCTCGAATCAAGATGGCGTTAAAACCGGATTAGTTTTCCTTGCTTCTACCGTTATTCTGATAACTGTAAAGCAAAATCAAGAAAACAAAAGAGGTAAACATTATGGCACTTGTTCGTTTCCAACCCTTCCCAGAAATCGACTCCTTCCAACGGGAAATGAATAGACTGTTTGAAACCATTACAGACTTCGACAAACCCAACGGCTATCACTCCATGTATCCCGCCGTGGAACTGCACGAAAATGACGAAGCCATTACCCTGAAACTCGAAGTTCCGGGTCTAAAACGGGAAGACCTAGACATTCAAGCCACTGCCGAAGCAATCGTAATTAGCGGCGAACGCAAAGCCGAAACCAAAACCACAGAAAAAGGCACAGTAAAAAGCGAATTTCGTTATGGTCGCTTCCGTCGCGTCATTCCCTTACCCGTTCGCATCCAAAACACCCAAATCTCTGCCGAATATAACGACGGCATTTTGAACTTAACCCTGCCCAAAGCTGAAGAAGAACGCAACAAAGTTGTCAAAGTCAACCTCAGCTAATCATCTTCAACTAGGGGATGTTGATTCATCCCCTTTCCCCTCATTACAAACCGTAAAACAAAAAAGAAACTCACTCAAATTATTATGTCCAAGATTGTTGGAATTGACTTAGGAACCACCAACTCCTGTGTAGCTGTCGTAGAAGGCGGTCAACCCGTCGTGATTGCCAACGCCGAAGGTTCGCGCACGACCCCTTCTGTAGTAGCTTACGCTAAAAATGGCGATCGCCTCGTCGGTCAAATCGCCAAACGTCAAGGGGTAATGAACCCCGACAACACCTTCTATTCCGTCAAACGCTTTATCGGACGGAGACACGAAGAAACCGCCAACGAAACCCAAGAAGTCGCCTACACCGTCAAACGAGACAGCAACGGCAACGTCAAAATTGCCTGTCCCCAAGCCGGACAAGACTTTGCCCCCGAAGAAATCTCCGCCCAAGTCCTCCGCAAACTCGCAGACGACGCAGGACAATACCTCGGCACAAAAGTCACCCAAGCCGTGGTTACCGTCCCCGCATACTTCAACGACTCCCAACGCCAAGCCACCAAAGACGCAGGCAAAATCGCAGGCTTAGAAATTCTGCGGATTATCAACGAACCCACCGCCGCCGCTTTAGCCTACGGCTTAGACAAAAAGAACAACGAAACCATCCTCGTCTTTGACCTTGGTGGCGGTACATTTGACGTATCCCTCCTCGAAGTCGGCGATGGTGTCGTCGAAGTCCTCGCCACCTCTGGCGACACTCACCTCGGCGGTGACGACTTCGACAAGAAAATTGTCGATTGGTTAGCCAGCGAATTTCAAGCCAGCCACGGCTTTGATTTACGCAAAGATAAACAAGCCCTACAACGTCTCACCGAAGCCGCCGAGAAAGCTAAAATTGAGCTTTCCAGCGCCACCCAAACCGCCATTAACCTCCCCTTCATCACCGCAACCCAAGAAGGGCCGCAACACCTCGACATGACCCTAACGCGGGCCAAATTCGAGGAAATGTGCAATGACTTATTAGACCGTTGCCGCCTCCCCGTCGAACAAGCCCTCAAAGATGCGAAACTCAGCGCCAGCGACATTCACGAAGTCGTCCTCGTCGGCGGTTCGTCTCGCATCCCGGCGGTGAAAGAACTGGTGAAAAAAGTCACCGGGAAAGACCCCAACCAAGGCGTAAACCCCGATGAAGTAGTCGCAGTGGGGGCAGCCATTCAAGGCGGTGTCCTCGGCGGAGAAGTCAGCGATGTGTTGTTACTCGATGTCACGCCCCTCTCCCTCGGTGTGGAAACCCTCGGCGGCGTAATGACCCCCATTATTCCCCGCAACACCACCATTCCCGCCAAAAAATCTGAGGTTTTCTCCACCGCAGCCGACGGTCAAACCAACGTCGAAATTCATGTCCTGCAAGGGGAACGAGAATTTGCCAAAAACAACAAGAGTTTAGGTACATTCCGCCTCGATGGTATTCCCGCAGCCCAACGAGGTGTCCCCCAAATCGAAGTCACTTATGACATCGATGCCAATGGTATCTTGTCGGTATCTGCCCAGGAAAAAGCCACTGGCAAAGAACAATCCATCACGATTACCGGGGCTTCTACCCTCGATGACAGCGAAGTGGAACGTATGGTTAAAGATGCCGAAACCAACGCTTCTGCGGACAAAGAACGTCGCGAACAAATCGACACCAAAAATATGGCCGACTCTCTGGCATATCAAGCCGAGAAACAGTTACAAGACTTTGGTGACAAAGTTCCGGCAGATGAAAAGACCCGCGTTGAAGGCTTAATTTCTCAACTCCGCGAGGCGATTAATCAAGACAACTTCGACTCGATGAAGTCCCTCAGCGAAGAAATCCAACAAGCCTTGATGCAGATTGGTAACGCCATGTATGCCAATGGTGACGGCAATACCACCCAAACGGCTACCGACAACCCCACATCCGGCAATGATGATGTGATTGATGCGGATTTCGTAGACGGTGACGCGGCGTAATTGCCCTTGCATCCCTCAATCTGAGGCTAAATCCCTATCTGGGTGAAGTCTCCTCACCCTTTCTAGCCTCAGATTCTTATCTGGGGCTATTTTTACGTTCACCTGTAGGGGCTGGGTTT
Organism: filamentous cyanobacterium ESFC-1; assembly: GCA_000380225.1. GTDB lineage: Bacteria > Cyanobacteriota > Cyanobacteriia > Cyanobacteriales > Spirulinaceae > Jaaginema. The sequence continues at coordinate 3,027,739 of KB904821.1, read as the reverse complement.
CCCTGTCCAATCATTTTTCAATATCTTGTCTATTTTTGCCTGATAGCAGCCTAAAATCTAAACTCCCAATAATTAAGATTGGGCGAGGAAACCTCACCCCTACAAAGGTTTGCAAGATTTTAACAATGACCCGTTGCAAAATGTGGGGAAATGATACGAACAACAAACAACCCAATCAAGTAGTAGCAGTAGCAGTAGGGTGGGTTAGGCGGCTAAAACCTTCGCTATGACTGTAATCTAGCTATCCGCCGTAACCCACCGTCTAAGATTTATCTACGAATTGGAAAGCCTCCGGCTAACGCGGCAAAGTCCGCCGTCGCGGACTAGAAAATAGGTGGGTTGTGGCGTATCGGATTTGGTATGACCAACAATCAATAACTCTGTTGTTCACAATTACAATCGTAAATTTAGCTACAAGGAGGATATGATGCGTCAATATACTCGAACTTATATTCGCACTCGGATTGGTAATATTGAAGAAGTTTGGCTGAATGATAATGGTCGCGTTCAACATTATAGACAATCAATTTCTGATGCTGGATTTGAACCGTTATTCGGGTCTTTTTCGACTCCTCGATTGTCTCGCATTATGAGTTTTTCGCCTCAATTTAGCGATGAGAATGACTCCAATATCATCGACGCGGAAATTATCGAATCTTCGCCTCGTCCTCTTCAACCCAGATGGCAACAGTTCAAAAAGGTTGCGAGAAGGTGGGGTAAACGTTTATCATCTGCTTGGAATGCGGCTTGGTTTGAATTAACTCGTTAGGATGAATTTCAATTATTTTGATTAGCTGTATTATTTCAGACGGTGCGTTACACTTTGTTAACGCACCCTACTGGCGCGACACACCTTAAACGGTGGGTTACGGCGGATAACTAGATTGCAGTCATAGCCTAGATTCTAGCCGCCTAACCCACCCTACAATAAAGCACATTTTTAGCTGTGTCACGACACTACAGCTACTTTATTTCTCGTCATAATATTTGATGATAGAATTGATGGGTGAGAGCCTCGTTTTTACATTCGTTGGTACAACCTAGGAACGAAATTAGGAGGTTTATATCTTGTTTGTCAATGCTATTTATAATAAGTTTTTAAGTTGTATAAGAAGTTGGCAAATAACCAATAACTCATAACAAAAATGATACCTTTTGGCTTAATTAATCTCAATAAACCTGTGGGGTGGACTTCCCATGATTGTGTCGCGAAGGTGCGTGGCTTGTTGCGGATACAAAAGGTGGGTCATGGGGGAACACTTGACCCAAAAGCTACGGGGGTTTTACCGATTGCGTTTGGGAAAGCAACTCGTCTGCTTCAGTTTATGCCCGACCCAAAAGCGTATCGTGCTTGGGTTCGCTTTGGCGTACAAACGACGACGGATGATTTAGAGGGAGAGGTTATTGGGAAACAAGATGCTGCAAGTTTGACAAGAGAGCAAGTTGAGCCATTTTTGAAGCAATTTATCGGTAATATTGAGCAGATTCCCCCGGCGTATAGTGCGATTCAACAAGACGGAAAACGTCTGTATGAACTGGCTAGAGCCGGGAAAATGGTTGATGTGCCGTCTCGGAGGGTGGATGTGTTTGATCTGGACGTACTCAACTGGTATTCTGGAGAGCATCCGGAGGTAGAGTTGGGCATTTCTTGTGGGGGTGGGACTTATATCCGCGCGATCGCCCGCGATTTAGGTAACTTAGTCGGTACAGGGGCAACCCTAGCCGCCCTCGAACGCACCCTAAGCTGTGGCTTAAGCCTCGAAACGAGTCTGACCCTCGAAGCCTTAGAGAACCAACTCCAGCAAGGCACATTTACCCCCGTTCCTCCCGATACCGCCTTAACTCATCTCAACGCTATCACGCTTCCTGGGGAGACGGCCAAACGCTGGTGTCAGGGTCAACGGATTGCCAATTGGGACAGCGATGCCAATTTTACTCAATTTTTGAGAATATATAACCCTGAAAATCAGTTTTTGGGCATTAGTGAAATGCGAGAACACGATAATACTTTGATTCTTGCGCCTAAAGTGGTGTTGTAGGCAAAAAAAGGTGCAGCAAGCCCTAAAGGGCTTACTACGGACTTAAAAATTAGCGCATTCCGAGTAAAGCGCCGACAGACCGCCCAATATTCGAGGGTTCCATTGCATCCATCGCTGCGGTAGGTTCGTAACCGCAGTGAACCATACAATCGGCGCATTTGGGATTGCCACTCTTGCGGCCATAGTTGTCCCAGTTGGTGTTATCTAGTAATTCTTGGAAGGTTTCGTAATGGCCTTCGTTGAGGAGATAACAGGGTTTTTGCCAACCTAAGACGCTGTAACTCGGACTGCCCCAAGGAGTGCATTCATAGTCTTTGTCGCCTATGAGGAAGTCGAGAAATAGGGGGTTGTGGTTGAAGTTCCACTTTTTGCGTCCGGCTTTGTAGGGAGAGAGAATTTCGCGGAATAGGGCTTTGGTTTGTTCTCGCTTGAGGAAGTGTTCTTGGTCTGGGGCCCATTCGTAGCTGTAGCCGGGGGAAATCATCATGCCGTCTGTGCCTAATTCTCCGAGAAAGTCAAAGAATTTTTGCATTTCTTGGGGATTTGCCCCTTCAAAGACGGTGGTATTGGTTGTGACGCGGAATCCTTTGGCTTTGGCGGCGCGGATGGCGTTGACGGCAATCTCAAATACGCCTTTGCGGTCTACGCATTGGTCGTGGTGTTCTTTTAAGCCGTCGAGGTGGACGCTAAAGGTTAGATAAGGGGAAGGTTGGAATTTATCGAGGCTTTTTTCGAGTAGTAAGCCGTTGGTACACAGATAAACAAATTTACGACGAGCGACTAAACCTTTCACGATTTCGTCGATTTGGGGGTGCATGAGGGGTTCACCGCCGGGAATGGAAACGACTGGCGCACCACATTCTTCTGCTGCTTTGAAGCATTCTTCGGGGGTTAGGTTTTGCTTGAGAATTTCCTTGGGATGCTGGATTTTGCCGCAACCGGGACAGGCAAGGTTACAGCGAAATAGGGGTTCTAGCATTAAGACCAAGGGGAATTTTTTGCGACCCATGAGGCGTTGGGTGACTAAGTATTTCCCCACCTCAATCGCTTGCTGCATTTGAATACCCATTATGTTCTCCTCTCACCGTGGATTTAGCGCAGGTTTGCCCTGCATGGCTTTTATTTGTTATATCTTATTGTCTGGGGGTTTTGTCTCGTTCCTAGGGCTGAGAGCTAGGTTTTTAGCGGTTTGGGGGGATTTTATCAGCCCTAAAGGGCTTACTACAAACGATAAGCTAATTGTCTTCTAATATCCATTCTGAGGCGCGATCGCCCAGATCGAGAGGAATACTCACGGCTTTTCCTAAGCGGGGACGTTCGCGGGTTTGTTCGATATAGGCTTGCACTTGTTCGACACCGCCCCAAGCGTCGAGGTAAGTGGCGATCGCGTTAAGATGTTCGAGGTATTCGGCTTGGCTACGGGGAAATGAGGCTTGTTCGAGGTATTTCCACATCACTTGTACATAAATTGTGCCTTTAATCCGTCGTAGTTGGAGGTCATAGGAACGACCCCATTTTGCGAAAATCAGTTGTTGCAATTCAATCCCTGTCATTGCGATTTGAAATTTTATTTAAAATCAGCCAGATTCGGGGGAAATTAAACTTTCCCCCAATATATGGGTTTAACTATTCATTTGAAAGATAAATGTAACTTTATCTTCTTTGCCTAAAGCAATGCGATCGCCTGCTCGCAAACGATGACGATTACCCGTTGGCAACGGCGTATGATTGACATAAGTGCCGTTAGAACTGCCCACATCTTCAATGTAATAAATCCCCCCTTCGACGCGAATATCAGCGTGTACCCGCGACACAATGGACGAATCTGGGAACCCCGACACATCAATATCTGGGGGAACTGCTGCGCCGGGTTTGCCAATGTGAATCACTGGGGAATTTTGGAGTAATTCAATCTCGGTGTTGGTTTGGACGTGTAATAGTTTGGCATTCGTAACTTGCAATTGTGTCGCTACGGTTGGATTAGGATTGCTGCTTTCGGCTTTGGTTAAATTGACGGGATCGGGGTCAGGAGTCGGGGCTTCGCTGGCTTCGCTGGTGTCAGGATCGACCTGGGTGGGTTGTAAGGGGGGTGTTGTCGCGTTACTTTCTTCGCTTTCTGGCGGTAGGCTGGTTTCTTCAGGTTCTTGCATGAGATTAAATCCACATTGACCACAAAAACTGGCATCTGCTTGTACAGTAGCACCACAATTCGGACAAGACGTAGTTTGAGGTAAGGGAGTGTAACAGGCTTCACATTGAGTTGCACCGTCAGGATTTGGGTGAGTGCAGTTGGGGCAAACGATCATAATGGCTGTTGATAGTTGTCGTGATAGGTAGGCGGTATATATCGATACTAGCCTGTCTGTAACCCTTCTCCTGCCGCGCTATCGAGTAACCAGTATAATTTGCCTTGAGGCTGAATAAAACGGGCGGGATACTGCTGTGGATCGTCGTTTTCGGCAAAAATATGAGCCAGAGCGTCTTGTTTATTGGCTCCGGCAATCAAAAACAGCACACAACGAGCTTGATTAATCAGGGGAATGGTAAAGGTTAGGCGAGGATGACCGTCTTTGTTTCCGACGGTGATGAGGCGATCGCACACCTGTAAAGCGTCTGTATGGGGAAATAATGAGGCAGTATGGGCATCATCCCCAATGCCTAATAAGATAACATCAAAGGCGGGAAATTCCCCTTGCTCAACCCCAAAAAACTGCTGCAACTCGGCATCGTGTTCGGCGGCATTCACTTGAGGATTGCCCGCTCCGGTAGGCATGGGATGAATGTTACTTTCGGGGATATTGACTTTACTCAACCAAGCTTTTCGGGCCATACCTTCGTTGCTGTCGGCGTGAGCAGGGTCAACATAGCGTTCATCGCCCCAAAATACATGAATTTTGTCCCAGGGTAACTCTTGTGCGGCTAACTGTTCGTATAAGGGACGGGGGGTACTGCCTCCGGCTAGGGCAATGGTAGCTTGGTTGCGCGTGGCGATCGCGTCTTTTAATTTCTCGACGACGATATCTCGCGATCGCGCCACTAATGCCTGTTTATCGTCTAAAATCTCTACGATGCGCTCCATGACTTCATCCCATCTCACTACTAGATTCCAGTTACCAGAATACCGAAGGGATGGCTTTTTGGGTCTTTTGTGATGGATTGGGGGCGATTCTAAGGATTCGCGATCGCGAAAATTGCATCGGTGGTTAACTTCAGTTCGGGGAAAATGGCAGAATCGACGCGATCGCCCTTCACCCGTTTTTCGATTTGATATTCTCCTTCGACGAGCTTGCAAATCGTAATCGTCGGTTGCTTGGGCTTACCAATGTAGCGCACCGCCCCCAACCCGCGATAATCCACGATCCAATACTCCGCAATCCCCATCGCTTCGTACTCAACCAATTTATGACCATAATCATCCCGCCAATTGGTACTAACGACTTCAATGACTAAGGGAATCGTTGCGCCATTTTGCAGTACAGAAGATGATTGCCAAAGGGGTTCATTGTTCAAATTACCGCGATTAATCACCGCCACATCGGGAATATAGCCAGAACGAGGTGCAAGGGGCTTCAGCAAACAATTGCGAGGAATCGAATAGGGTAAATTTTGCTTGCGAATCTCCAGATTCAACTCTGCCACCAAAAAACCACTCACATCCTCATGAGAACCGGTAGGCAGCATTTCTGTAATGACTCCTTCGATTAATTCGTAGCGTTGACCATCGTCTGGATACCACTCGATAAATTCTGCAAAACTCATTAATTGAGATTGGGAGGCAATCATTATTTGTCCTTTGTCTTTAGTCCTTTGTCATTTGTTATTGGTTGTTGGTTGTTGGTTGTTGGTTGTTGGTTGTTGGTTGTTGGTTGTTGGTTGTTGGTTGTTGGTTGTTGGTTGTTGGTTGTTG
>KB904821.1:2950398-3021693 GCA_000380225.1 filamentous cyanobacterium ESFC-1 | reverse complement strand
TTGTTGGGCGGGGAAACCCCGCCCCTACAAGCCGATTGCCGATTGCCTACAGCAAAGCTGCCCAATACCCACTGCCCAAAAAACTGATGACTGATAACTGATGACTGATAACTGAAGAAACCCCCCCACAGCACGCGCTGCCCACTGCCCACTGCCCCTTAGAGGCTGATAACTGAATTAAAGCCCTCGGAAGAAATTAGGAACCGTATCCCGTACCGAATCCCGGAGGAAGAATAGTAAGTTAAAAATACTTTGTACCGGACGAGTCACCAGATTGAGGACATTATCAATCTTGGCGATGGTGGTGCGGTCGAGAACGAGAACGTCCTCGTCTTGGAGGGGAATGTTTTGGGAAATGTCGCCGCGAATGGCATCGAGGGCATCGAGTTCTTGGGCGACAACCTGCCCTTGTTCGGGGTCGAAGCGTAGCAAGCGCACGTCGCCGAGGTCGGTGTTTTGCAAATCTGGGGAAATGGACGCGATCGCGTCAAGCAGCGTACTCCCGTTAGGCAGGTTAATTTCGCCGATGGCTTGGTTGGGATAACTCAAAATCCGAATGGATAAGTCCGGTCGGGCGACACTGGAACGAGCGACTAATTGACGGTCATAATCTCGATCTGTGCCTTGTTCGATTTTCGGCACAACCACCGCATCCCCATCTTGCAATAATAACGGCGGGACGGTGCTGGCATTTTGCAAAGCGGCAAAAACGTTAATTTCTCGTTCTAACACCGTGCCATCAATCAAGGTGCGTCGCACCAACACCGATCGCAAATCGGCTTGATTTTGACTGCCCCCGGCGGCGATAATCGCTTCGTCTACTTCGGTACCAGGAACGACGTTATAAAAGCCCGGTCGCACCACTTCCCCGATAATGGTAATGGTAGCAGGACGAGGAGTGACTAAAATCGCGGTGGTTTCTGGTTGCTGTTTGAGGTATTGGCGACCGAGTTCAAAACTAATTTTTTGGCTAACTTCTTCGAGGGTTAGACCCACCACAGGAACATTCCCCAGAATCGGAACCACAAAGTTACCTTCGATGTTGATTTGGCCTTGGGCATCAAACTCAGGAAAACCGGAGACTTGCACCGCGATCGCGTCTCCAACTCCCAAGCGATAGCGACTAAATTGGCTATTGTAGTCGAGTTGAAAACTGGGGGCGGTGTCGGTGGTGGGGGGAATGGGAGAATCAACGCCAAAGGTGGGGGAAACCGGGGTAGGAATGATCGAAGGCGGTTGGTTGAGGGGTTGGGGTGGCAGCGGCAAAGGTTCGTTGAAGGTGGGAATATCGGCAAGTTGGGAGTCGTTGCTCAAAGTTCCCTCGGCATCAACAACACTTTGATTGATTTCTATTTCGTCAAAAAGCGGCTGTTTTAGCGGTTCTGTTGCTTTGTTAGGGTTATTTTGACCTAAATCATCCTTTATAACCTGGATTGTCCCTTCTGCGGCGGCAGGATGAAGATTTAAACCGCCAACCACCCCCTGAACTAAGACCAAACTGGCGAGGGAAATACGAAAACGACCCATAGTTGCTTTACTCCTCCGACCCTTGCAACACATCATCGAGTAACGATTGTTGCACAGCTTTTCCAAGGTCGATCAATTCCTCTTGAACCGAAGCGACATCATCAAGGGGATCGATGGGGATTTGCAGATTCACTGCAATCCAGGGAAGACGGCGATCGCGCAGTTGGGCTTTTTGGTCAGCGAGAAACCAATCAACCGGGGCAGGACTACCGCCAGTTTTCCAAGCATACCACTGCATTACCGCGAAGGACTGACGTTCGGTAAAGGCTTGAAACAAGCGGGCTTTGATGTTGCTAGAACCGACTGTAAAATTAACCGAACTGCGATCGCGAGTCTTTCTAAAAAAGTTACTCAAATCCACCCAATCTACTTCTGGTTGATTTTTGGTATCCTTTTGGGGACGCAAAAATAGCAAAGCATTTTGCTCTCCTTGTTCCATCACTTGAAAAGACCAAGGATGACCCCCCACGCTAATTTGCTGTTGTTCGCGAGTCGTCCACCCCCGAACCTCTAAGCCGTCTTGATTGAGTTCTCGTAGGGCTTGGAGATTGGTCACCGGGATCGGTTGCGTACCCACGCCGCGGCCTTGTAAATAATTGGGCAGGGCGGCAAATAATACCAATAGTAATAATACCGTCGCGATCGCCAGCTTACTCGCTGCGGCCACAGAAAGTTTCCGCTTTGGCGGGGTTAGGGGTTGAATCGACTCAAATTCACTACTCATCGCGGGTTTGTGTTTCCTCTATAACCGAGTTTTCCGTCTGCATTGCGGCGGGAGAGTCGTCGTAATAATCAATAATTTTGAGCAAAACTACAATCAAGCCCAACATCATCGCCGAATAAACATCGCCTCCCCAGCCATCATGCAACCAAGCAAATGCCCCATCCTGTCCGGTTCCGTGGAATAAAGTTAATAGGGTATTCCGAACGATATTCGCGATCACACTAATCATCGCTGCACCCACTACCAGGGATACACTTTTCGATCGCGATTCGTTGGCCCCCGTCCAGTATAAGAGTAATAACGCCACATAAATGCTAGTAAATAACATTTTTAAACCCGCACAATAAGGCGCAACTTCGACTAAACGCCCACCAACGGTTAAATAAATGCCTTCGACTTCTACAGGAATACCAAAAATAACTAAAATTAATCCGGCTGTTCCGGCGATAAATTGTTGCAAAGGCAGGGTAAACGGTGCAATGAGATAAGGAATAGCATTCGGTGTTGCCAACCACATAAAAATCAACGGGTAGGCTTGCAATTTTAAGCCCGGTACACCCTTTAACGCCAAACAAATTCCCGTGAGGGCGATCGCGAAAGATAAATTGACTAATTCCGGGGTTTTGGTAATATAAAATACTGCCGCTACTGCCAGTAAAGCAATGCCAACCGGATGGGCGCGATCGCGCAAACTTTGCCACTCTTGACGCTGCGACCAAACAATATAAGCCGCAAAGGGAAAACCAATCAAGCCGTGACTAAAGTATTCGTGTTCAATACTAATACTTTTATTAATCCAGCCATCAATCCAATACACCAGCAAAGGCGTATATAACAAGGCGAATAATGCGCCAATCAGCCAATTGAGGCGATCGCGTCCGAATAGAATGGGTATTTTTTCTTGTATTTGCATTTTTTTGTTGTTGGTTATTGGTTGTTAGTTGTTGGTTGTTGGTTATTGGTTGTTGGTTATTGGTTATTGGTTATTGGTTGTTGGTTGTTGGTTGTTGGTTGTTAGTTGTTGGTTGTTGGTTATTGGTTGTTGGTTGTTGGTTGTTGGTTGTTGGTTATTGGTTATTGGTTGTTGGGCGGGGAAACCCCGCCCCTACATAACGATTGCCTACTGCCCAAAAAACTGATAACTGATTACTGATGACACTCGCGCGAAACTTAAATTGACCTTTTCAGCGCTGTAATGCAGTCTATCTATAGCTTTGAGCTAATTTTTAAGGGCAACTCTAAGACTAAGTTTCTGACCATCTTTTTGGGGAACAACACCTCCCGCAATACAAGAAAAACAAACAACAAACAACAAACAACAAACAACAGAAAACCAGCTAATCATGGGAAAAACGTTCCACTTAGATGCTGATAACTGAAATCCCCTCAACTACCGTTTTAACCTGTTCTGGGGTCAAACCGGGAAACATCGGTAGGGAAAGAATATCGGCGGCTAAGGCTTCAGCGTGGGGAAAATCGCCTTTTTGATAACCCAAGAAACTGTAAGCGGGTTGGAGGTGACAGGGAATCGGGTAATGAATCCCGGTTTGAATCCCCTTTTCCTTGAGTTGGGCTTGGACGGTATCGCGATTTTTGCCAAATTCAGGACGAATGCGAACGACATATAAATGGTAAATGTGACCCATGCCACAATAATTTTTGAGGGGGATAATGCCTTTATTCTCTAAGGTTTCAAAGGCGCGGTCGTATTCTTGGGCGGCTTGGTTGCGAGAAGTATTCCAGCTTTTGAGGTGGGGCAGTTTGACATTGAGAATGGCCGCTTGCAGGTTGTCGAGGCGGCTATTTGTGCCAAGTTCTGTGTAAACATATTTTTGGGATGTGCCATAGTTGCGGGCTGCTTTCACCCGTCGGGCCATTTCGGGGTCGCTGGTAATGAATATCCCCCCATCTCCAAACGCCCCTAAGTTTTTACTGGGATAAAAGCTAAAGGCTGCCCCAATCCCCAAAGACCCGGCGGTTTTGCCTTCTCGGTGGGCGAGGTGGGCTTGGGCTGCATCTTCAAAAATGAGTAAATTGTGGCTTTGGGCAAAGTCTTGTAAGGCTTGTGGCGAAACCATTTGCCCGTACAAGTGTACAACGATAATGGCTTTGGTGCGATCGCTCACTAATTTAGAAGCGGCTTCGAGGTCAATTAAGGCGGTGTCCGGGTCGCAATCGACTAAAATCGGGGTTGCGCCGACGGCAATAATGCCAATTACCGTAGCGATAAAGGTATTAGCCGGAACCAGAACTTCATCTCCTGCGCCGATTTTTGCCGCTTGTAAGCCCAGGGCGATCGCGTCTGTTCCCGACCCCACCCCCACCGCATAATCAACGCCACAGGCAGCAGCAAAGGCGGTCTCAAACTGTTCTAGGTCTTGGCCTAGAATGAAGTTACCCTGTTGAACGACCGTTTGAATGGCGCGATCGATTTCGGTTTGAATCGGTTGATGTTGCTCAGAAAAATCAACAAAGGGAACATTAACAGAGGTGACAGTCATAATCTCAAGGAAAGAGGAATCAAAAGACGCAGGAAAACCAGGGTTTCGCCCACAAAGGGGCAGATGAGGTGACTCGATCCTAACCCAAGGCGAGATCGGTAGATGCCAGTTTTAAGGGTGTACTGAATGGTTAGAGAATACATCTCTATTGTTGACTGATGGTTTGGGGTTCGTCACCTCAAAATCATCAAGAGTTTGTAAAGTTTTAGATTATTTTTGCTGAAGTTTTTTTGAAATGAACGAGAGAATTTATGAAGATTAAACGTTGGATTGGTTGTATTAGTGCGATCGGTTGTGCGATCGCGATCGCGACTCCGAGTTTTGCCAAACCCCTACCCTCTGGGATTGGAGTCAAACAACCGGATTTATCCCGTCGGATATTTCAGGGCTATGATGACGAACCCGATTACTGCGACCTTGGCTTAGTTTCGGGTTGGTTTGTGTGGTACTACGACATTAACGGGCAATGTACAACCATTATCGTGGCCAACGAACAAGAAGCCATGCGGCAATCCTGGGAACTGTTTAACCATTCTTTTAACGTCATGATCGTGGGCTATGGCCTCAAACCGAATATGGCGTTTTAGCCCCCTAGAGAGAGGAAAGACCGGGGGTTTGCTGATTACCCTGGAATAACCCGCAATTATTGAATTTGAAAAACCTTTTGCGGCTTTAATCCTTTTCCTCTCTTGGATCAAAATGCGTCAATTAATCTTTCAAGTTCCCGCCGGACAAGGCAGAACGGTCATCGAAACCGCAAAAAAACACGGCGGTATTAATCTGATGCGCTTTGAAGCGGCAAGTCCCGACCATCCCATTGATGTGGTGATGGTGTATGTATCCAACCACCTTGTTGAAAATTTACTCAACGACCTCGAAGCAATTCCCGACCTCCACATTACTTTAACGCCCCAGGGGGTGATGGCACTACAACCGCCCCCTTCTGAAGCCCCCCAACAAGTGACCCAAGTCCAAGAACGCAGCCCGCTTGAGGTGTTTCTCGCGGGATTGCAGAGTGTGGGATCGTGGAGGGGTTTTTTGGGGTACGCGGTTTTAGGGAGTGTGGTTGTTTGGATTGGGCTGTATACGAATACCAGTTATTTGCTGGTGGCCGCGATGTTGATTGCACCGTTTGCGGGGCCGGCCATGAATACCGCGATCGCGACGGCTAGGGGCGATCGCTTTTTATTATGGCGCAGTTTGCTCCGTTATTTTGCCGCGATCGGCGTTAGTATTTTAGTGACATATTTACTGAGTTTGATACTACGTCAAGATTCCGTAAGCGCTGCGATGATTGCGACGAGCGAAGTGTCTCAAATTACCGTATTATTGCCCCTCGCTGCCGGAACCGCAGGAGCGCTCAACTTAATGCAGTCTGAGCGCAGTAGCTTGGTGTCTGGGGCTGCGGTGGGCTTATTAGTCGCGGCTTCCCTTGCACCCCCGACGGGAATGGTGGGAATGGCGATCGCGGTACAACGCTGGCCGATGGTTCAAAGTGGTGTATTTTTGCTGTTATTACAATTAGTCGGGATTAATTTCGCCGCTTCGATCTTATTTCGGCTGTATGGCTTGTCTCCTCGCGGCGCAAGATACGATCGCGGCAAAAAAGGGACATTTCCCCTAGTTCTCGCCATTACCACCGCTTTTTTAATTGCTTTGTTATCCTGGCAATTCTTGAGTCCCCCTACATTACAACGGGCTAGTATTGCTCAACGAGTTGTGAATGACATCCAAATGCAAGTCCAGCAAAGCGAATTAGTTTATCTCGTCGAAACAGACACTCGCTTTACCCGTGCGAATATTCCCGATCAAAATACGCTGTTATGCTCGGTTTATGTGCAGCGTCGGGATGGGATAACGATCGCAGATGCAGAGATTCGCGATCGCCTCTCCCAAGACATCCAAAAAGAAATCCAACAACAGGGCTACAATATTACACCCCTTGTTTCCGTGACGGTTCTCGATCCTTAAGATCGCGATCTCGCTTGGTACAGGGGGTAATCAGAAATACATTTATTTACGTTGGAGTCAGATAAGGCGATTCTAAAGTGAATAATCGCTTTAAAATTAAGGACAATAGCCCCAAAAAATTGCTGCATACGTTTTTTAATAAATTGCATGACTACCCTGGAAACTTATTTTCGTAGCCTTGCTGAAATTCGCAACACTGGCTCAGCCACTCAAGAAACATCGTTTTATGGCCCGCTAGAAACCTTACTGAATGACATCGGTCAACAGTTGAAGCCAAAAGTACGCTGTGTGATGCAACTTAAACAGCAAGGGGCAGGAATGCCAGATGGTGGATTATTTTCAGCCAAGCAATTTCAACGAGAGTCCGGTGAACTCAAAAATCCAGAGAATCCTGAACGGGGTGTAATTGAGGTTAAGAGTACTGGTGAAGAAGTGGTATCTATTACCCAAACCCAGCAAGTCTCAAAATACTGGCAACGTTATGGTCAAGTTTTAGTAACAAACTATCGTGACTTTGTATTGGTTGGCCGCGATTTTCAGGGGCAACCCGTGACCCTAGAAGCCTTCAGTTTAGCTGATAGTGAGCAGGCATTTTGGGAGAAGGTACAAAATTCCCGCGAGTTTGCGGCAGAGCAAGAAGAGCAGTTTTCGGAATATCTCAAGCGAGTGATGTTGCAGCAGGCCGTGATTGCATCGCCGCAGGATTTGGCTTGCTTGTTAGCATCTTATGCGAAAGATGCGCAGGCCCGTATAGAGAAAACAGACTTACCCAATTTGGCTCAAGTGCGTGAAGCTTTAGAAGAAGCTCTAGGGGTTGGATTTCAAGACCAGAAGGGCAAGCACTTTTTTAAATCGACGCTAATTCAAACTCTGTTTTACGGCATATTTTCGGCGTGGGTGTTGTGGCATCGCCAGGGCGAGCAGGGGCGCTTTGAGTGGAAAACGGCAGTGTGGTATATGCATGTGCCGATGATTCAAGCGCTGTTTTCCAAGGTGGCAACACCATGGAATTTGGGACGACTGGATTTGGTGGAAGTACTGGACTGGGCGGGAGATGCTTTGAATCGGGTGGATCGCGAGGCGTTTTTTTCAAAGTTTGATGAGGGACAGGCGGTTCAATATTTCTATGAGCCATTTTTGCAGGCGTTTGACCCGACGCTGCGGAAGGAGTTGGGGGTGTGGTACACGCCGCCGGAGATTGTGCAGTACATGGTGGCGCGGGTGGATACGGTGCTGCGGGAAGAGTTGCACATTGCCGATGGGCTAGCCGATGAGAATGTCTATATTCTCGACCCGTGTTGTGGGACGGGGGCATATCTGGTGGAGGTACTGCGGAAGATTGACGAAACGCTGAAGGCAAATGGAGCCGATGCGCTGGGCGGCTCGGATTTGAAACGGGCGGCAATGGAGCGGGTGTTTGGTTTTGAAATTCTGACTGCGCCGTTTGTGGTGGCCCATTTGCAGTTGGGGTTGCTGCTGCAAAATTTGGGTGTGCCGCTGGTGGATGAGCAGGAACGGGTGGGCGTGTTTTTGACCAATGCGTTGACGGGTTGGGAACCTCCTGATGATGAGGCGAAAGAAAGATTTAGACAGATTGGAATTAATTATCCAGAATTAGAAAAAGAACGTGAGGAAGCTGATGAAGTCAAACGTGGCAAAGAAATTTTAGTTGTGTTAGGAAATCCACCCTACAACGCTTTTGCTGGTCTTAGTCAAAGAGAAGAAATTTCAGTTGATGAGTATAAAGAAGGTCTTATTGATGTTTGGGGAATCAAGAAGTTCAACCTAGATGATCTTTATGTTCGCTTTTTTAGGTTGGCCGAACATTGCGTGGCTGAAAGGCGACCAATAAGAGGAATAGTTTGCTATATTTCTAATTTTTCTTATTTAGCCGATCCTTCCTACGTAGTTATGCGCCAAAGCATACTCTCGAATTTCGACTCATTCTGGATAGACTGTATGAATGGCGATAGTAGAGAAACTGGAAAGAGAACGCCGACAGGAGACCCAGATCCATCTGTTTTTTCGACCAAATTTAATCGTGCAGGTATCAAGCTAGGTACTTCAATAAATCTTGCAGTTAGAAAAAACGTGAGAGAGTATTTACCTCAAGTACGCTTTCGACATTTCTGGGGCAAAAACAAAAGAAATGACTTGTCAGCAAGTCTCGAAGATGACAACTTTGATGATTTTTACGATTTCGCCAATCCACAAGATTGGAATAGATTTTCGCTTCGACCTGTAAATATATCTAAGGAGTATCTTAGGTGGCCTGAGGTGGCAGATTTATGTGTACGCGAACCGCTTAACGGGCCAATTGAACGTCGTGGAAATTCTCTTATAGTCTTTGAACACGAAAAAAATGAACTCTATGTTTTAGATAGGTATTTGGATGAATCTTGTTCAGATAATGAAATACGTTCCTTGGCTCCATCGCTAATGAAACCATCTGGGGAGTTCAAAGCTAAGAAAGTCCGAAATAATTTGAAGGGAAAATATGATTTCGATGATGGTAATATTTGTCGATATCCATTTAAGCCTTTTGATATTCGCTTAGCTTACTTGGATGCGAATATTCAGCCTTTGTTTTCTCGTCCTAGTCCTGAGCTACTATCTCAAAGATTTGACAAAAATAAATTTTTAATAGTGCGTGAAAGTGGAGTAACAGACCCAACAAGCCCACCATTTTATTTTTCTTCACTGGTATGTGATTATCACAGCATGGTTGTTGAAGCAAAACACATTCCAATTCTAGTGAGACCTGAGTTCATTGAAAGGGGTATTTCAAGGCAAATCAGTATTTTTGAAACTGAAGACTTTCTGGACTTAACACCAAAAGCAAACCTTTCCGACGAAGTTCTTGCTTATCTCTCGCAACTAAACATTGAAGAACCAAATGAAAGCTTTGAAGTGTCCTCTCTAATTTGGATGCATGTTTTGGCTATAGGATATTCTCCAGATTATCGAAATATAAATTCTGATGGATTACGCTATAGCTGGCCTAGAATTCCATTACCCTCCACAAAGGAGGTTCTAGTTTGTTCTGCCAACCTTGGCAGACAGATAGCAACTTTTCTCGATACTGAAATATCCGTCCCTGGGATTACCTCTGGTACTCCCACCGACCCTTTCAAGGGGATCGCCAATATTACCCGCGTTGGTGGCGGCCAACTCAACCCCGACACCGACCTCGCCCTCACCGCTAAATGGGGTCACGCCGGGAGTGGCAGTTCTACCATGCCCGGTAAAGGTCGCATCGTCACCCGCCCCTACACCGACACCGAACCCCACAATGACCTGCTCGGCAGCGACACCCGCGACATCTACCTCAACGATATCGCCTACTGGCAAAACATCCCCGCCCGCGTGTGGGACTACACCATCGGCGGCTATCAAGTCATCAAAAAATGGCTCAGCTACCGCGAAGAACCCCTGCTCGGTCGCCCCCTCAAACCCGACGAAGTGCGCGAAGTGACCAACATGGCCCGCCGCATCGCCGCCATTTTGCTGCTAGAACCCGAACTCAACGCCAACTACGAAGCCGTCAAAGCCAACACCTATAATTGGTCGCAAGATGATCCATAATATTAAATCTGAAGCAAAACTTCAATTGTATGTATTAGGTGTTGTGACTCTAGTCCTACCGACAAGAAAGTATTTCGTTGGTCAACCAGCCAATAACGAATAACTAATAAAAAATAACTCAACTGTTATATGACTAATTTCCTAACCTTATTAAATCCCTCTCAACGCCAAGCTGTAAAACACTATTGCGGGCCTTTATTAGTGGTTGCAGGGGCAGGTTCAGGCAAAACTCGCGCCTTAACTTATCGTATTGCCAACCTGATTCTCAATCATAAAGTTAATCCAGAAAACATCCTCGCGGTTACATTTACCAACAAAGCCGCCAGGGAAATGAAAAGCCGCATCGAAACCATTTTCGCCCAACATTATGCCCAAGAAAAGCACAATGAGCGCTTAGAACTCTTACCCCCAGAAGAACAAACCAAGTTGCGATCGCGGGTTTACAGCAAAGTTACCAAACATCTCTGGATTGGTACATTTCACAGCCTTTTTGCCCGGATTCTACGGTTTGATATTAATAAATATCAAGATGAAAAAGGCCGCACTTGGCAGCGTAACTTCTCCATCTTCGATGAATCCGATGTCCAGAGCTTAGTTAAACAAATTGTTACCAAACAACTCAACCTCGACGAAAAGAAATTTAATCCCAAATCCGTCCGTTATGCCATTAGTAACGCTAAAAGCCTTGGTTTAAATCCGACCGCGTATCTCCAAGAAAATGGAAACTACAAAGGTCGCGTTATTGCCGAAGTCTACGACGAATATCAATCCCAACTTTCTAGTAATAACGCCCTCGATTTTGACGATTTAATTCTCGTACCTACCCGCATCTTTCAACAAAACGAATCAGTTTTAGCTTATTGGCATAAACAATTTCATCACATCTTAGTTGACGAATATCAAGACACCAACCGCATTCAATATGACCTCATTCGCTTACTTGCAAGTAACGGCGAAACATCTCGAAAAGATTGGGATTGGCAAAATCGTTCTGTCTTTGTGGTGGGGGATGTAGACCAATCTATTTACTCATTCCGCATGGCAGACTATACCATTTTGCTCGACTTTCAAAAAGACTTTGGCGACGGTTTGCCAGACGAAGATACCTATACGATGGTGAAGTTAGAAGAAAACTATCGTTCGCGGGAAAATATCTTACAAGCGGCTAACAAACTCATCGAACAAAATACCCAACGCATCGACAAAGTATTGCGTCCTACTCGCGCCGAAGGAGAGCAAATTTATTGTTATAAAGCTGAAAATGAACAAGCCGAAGCCCGTTTTATTCTCAATCAAATCCAGCATTTAGAAAAGAATAACCCGGAATTAGATTGGGGTGATTTTGCCATTTTATACCGTACCAATGCTCAATCCCGCGCCCTTGAAGATGTGTTGCGAGGTAAAATTCCTTATGTGATTATTGGCGGTTTAAAGTTCTACGATCGCAAAGAAATTAAAGATATGTTGGCTTATTTGCGTGTTATCGCAAATCCCGCCGATACGGTTAGTTTAATGCGGATTATTAATACCCCCCGACGAGGCATTGGGCGCACCAGCTTAGATAACTTATTGAATGCCGCCAGTGAATTAAATATGCCTTTGTGGGACATATTAGCTGATGAAACCTCAGTAAATACTTTAGCAGGACGAGCCGCCAAATCAGCGAATCAATTTGCCCAAATGATTCAAAAGTATCAAGCCCAACTCAAAACTCTATCTGGGGCAGAAATTTTACAAGGCATTGTTGAAGATTCCGGCTATGTTGCCGATTTACAAAGTAAGGGAACCGATGAAGCCGATAACCGCATTACCAACGTTGGGGAGTTATATAATGCGGTGCTACAATTCCAAGAAGATAATGAAGATAAAAGTTTAGAAGGTTTCCTCGCTAATGCTTCTTTAGCGTCATCTTTAGATAACCTTGAAGAAGGTCAACAAGCCGTCTCTTTAATGACTCTTCATTCAGCTAAAGGTTTAGAATTTCCTGTCGTCTTTATGGTGGGAATGGAGCAAGGTTTATTCCCCAATATTCGCACCCTCGATGACCCCCTTTCCCTCGAAGAAGAACGGCGTTTATGCTATGTTGGCATCACCCGCGCCCAGGATCAGTTATTCTTGTCTCATGCCCGCGAGCGTCGCTTGTGGGGGGGAATGCGCGAACCTGCTGTGCCGTCGCAATTCCTTAAAGAACTGCCCAAAGAGTTAGTTTCCAGTAATGTCAAGAGCGCGATCGCGTATCATCATAAAGGACGCAGCAAACCCCAAAAAGCCGAACCCCAAGAAATCAACGGTCAAGTTTGGCAAGTGGGCGATCGCGTGGTACATAAAGTATTTGGTATTGGGGAAGTTACCCACATTTTCGGCACAGGCAATAAAACCAATTTAGCCATCAAATTCCCCGATTACGGTCAAAAAATCATTAATCCCCAAGTCGCACCGATGCAACTGGTAAATTAATTCCCAATCTGGCAATATAACCGCTATTCGGCGAAGCCTTGAATGGTGGGTTACGGCGGATAGCGATGGTTACAGTCATAGCCTAGATTCTAGCCGCCTAACGCACCGAAATACAAGTGTTTTGGCTTGGAATTGTGGGTTACGGCGGATTGCTGTATTGCCGTCACAGTAAAAGTTTTAGCCGCCTAACCCACCCTACTTCTATTGCCTCGTTTTAGCTGTGTCGCGCCACTACGGTAAGCCCCTCTCGGAGTGGGAGAGGGGTTGGGGTGAGGGCAATCTACCTACTGCCCACCGTCTACTGCCTCCGGCAAAATCCGCACACGGGCAAAACGTAAGCCTGTAATGCCTTGTAACGATTCAATGGTGCCAGAGTCGATTTTGCTGCCGACATAGCGCTCGCGGACAAGATAGCGCAAATACTGGTGATATTCTTGCCACTCCTCGTTGGTGGAGTAAACCACGGTGAGCATTCCCGGTTGGGTGATGCGGGTTTTTTCTTTGCTGTCTAAGCCCTTATCGATGCGCTTTTTGACAATTTCATAGCGGGTATCTCGCGTCCCTTGGACATCAAATAAACGCTCGGTTTGCTCGTCGTGGAAAATATCAACGGTGGTGTCTTGCACCAAAACCAGATGACACATTTCAAAGGGAATGCCTTTATCCTCGCGCAGTTTCAGACAAACTCGGGCCGCTTCGCATAAAGACCGTAATTGCTCGTAGCGGAGGCTGTGGAGGTGAAACAGGGAGAATTGGGAGTTAATCGACTCACCCACATACAAAATATGATCGATGCCGTCGGCCACTTCGGTATCGCAGTAATGGGGTAAAATTTCTTGCATTCGGTCTTGCCATTGATCCCAGTTTTGCCGTAGCGCGGCGTTAATGGTGGCAATGGTGGCATCATAGCGATCGCGAGCGTTATAAATGCAGCCTTGTTCGTTATCACAAGCCCCTTCGTAGTCTTCTATGGTTTGAATTGCGGCATCACCACATTGCCGAAAGAAATCAAAATACAATTCCAGATGTTTGCGAAGATAATCAATGGCGCTCACTTCATCTTCAACGTTTACGCCTCTGGTGAGTCGCTCTTGATACGCGGTTAAATCGAGACGGAGTTGTTCGAGAAAAGCCACAGGACGATATTGAATCACCGCATCGACAATGGCTAAAGCGAGGTCAAATTGAGCCAGCAAGTCTGCTTGAATCGCCCGATTGCGCTCTCGGGCTGAACCGCGAATGTCAGAAAGCCCGTACATAGGATAGACATTCTCAAAAACAATGCGCTCAGAGGGTAAACCGAGGCTGCGCCGTTCGGCTTCTTGGCGAAAGCGCCATTCTACGGCAGGATGAATGTTAGAAAATTGGGTGTTGCTGGCTTGACGCAGGGCTGCTTTCAGGGCAGGAATTAGGGCGTTAGCGTGGTTTGCGTCGAGTTGGTCAAATTCGTTCGGGCGATCGCTCCCCACGGCAACAATGCCAATTAACGACGATTCTAGAGCAGTTTCGTGTTGCTCATCTTCGACGACCAAGGGAATCAGTAACAAAGATTGCGTTCCGGCTTCGACTAATTGATGTTCTAGCTCAGAAGTTCCCACACAACCCAAGGATGGCACATTCCAGATGCGATTGGCATTGGCCGCCCGGATAAACTGCGATTCAGTCAAAGACTCTAACGAACAAGTTTGGGTCTGATAGCCTGTATTCGCTGACCCCATGGAAACTTGCACTTGCTGGCGTTGGATGCGAAGTAAAAGATGATGGTCAGCATGAAAAAGCGATCGCAACTGTTCCCCCAACTCCATAAAGGCTTGGGGGGAAAACACCGAGTCTTGTTCGATCAGCCAACTGACGAGGCGCTGAATCTGCTCTTGAGAGGTGATATCAATGCCTTCCCACAGCAAATAACCGCTTACGCGATAATTATCCCAAGCGATCTTTTCTTCCCATTTACGCTCGGAGACAATTTCGTGACTGAGCCAATCGAGGAGATCGATCCCGGCAAATTCGTCAATATTGGCATCAATGCGTTCGACTTGTAAACGGTCAGAGCGCAACCAAAACTCTAAATGGCTCGGTTGCGGACAAGGCGGGCTTTTCAGCGTCGCGACGCTCGGCTCTTCGAGAAAGCGCCATTCCCCCACATCCAAGTGATAGATATCCCGTAAAATCAAGCGTAGCAGATGACGGCGATAGAGTTGTTCTTGGTCGGCGGCGCTAAAGTCATCGAGCAAATCGCACAGATGCAGATTTTCGGCGTTTTCGAGAGAAAAGCCCAAGCGTTGCAAAAAGGCTTCATTGGCGTGTTGAACGACGCAGGTATTGGGGTCAATCGCCGCTAATAAGAATTTACTTTGTTGACCCGCAGCCAAAAGCCAATCGGGAGCATCGAGGAGGCGGTTGGTACTGGTAGAAGCTTCGTCCATCGTTATGTTTTACCCTTATTGATACAGACAGCAGACAGAATGGGGGGCAAAGAGTCGCTTTTTTTATTTACTAATTTAAAAATGACAATTCAGTAGAATTTGCCGCTTAGTTCTGGCATGACGATAACCTCAGACCAGAAGTTGCGACGGTAGTAGATGCGGAGATATTTGTATTATTTCTTCTAAGCTTACCGATTCCTCAGCAACCCGGCCCGAATTTCTAGGTCGCTGGCAGTTTCGAGAAACCGATCGCACCACGGTTCTCTCGGTGGGATGGGGATTGTTGGGAAGGGGGAAAGCGGGTACAATTGCAAAACTCACAACGGCAAAACCTGACCATCGGGTTGAAGGTGCAGCGCGATCGCGCCCTTGGCTCAAAAGGCATACACTGGTAAGGGAGTGGGAATCGGGGGAGCAATTTGAGGATGTCAAGTCTTCCACGTTGCATTGTTCCTCACTCGTCATTCATAATTTCTCATCGTGCCGTTCAAAATTTGTGAGACGATAGCGAAGTAATTTACCATCAATTCAGTTCAATTCGCGATCGCGGCCATTAGCTATCTTACCTTCCCTTTCCGTTATTTTATTCGCTAGTTGTTATGCAGTTGCTCTCTAACTCGACCCCAGTCTCCGAACTTTCCAACCAGATGTTGCCGGTCTCACCCATGTCCCATCGTCGAACAAAAATCGTGGCAACTGTCGGCCCTGCAACCCTCAAGCCCGATGTGCTGCGTCAACTCATCGAAGCCGGAGCCACCACCCTACGCCTCAATTTCTCCCACGGAACCCAAGAAGATCACGCTTCGGCCATTCGCTTAATTCGTCAAATTGCTTTTGAACTGGATCGACCCGTCGCCATTTTACAAGACTTGCAAGGCCCCAAAATTCGCCTTGGTAAGTTTGAAAATGGCTCCATTGTCGTCAAAAATGGCGATCGCTTCACCCTCACCAGTCGTTCAGTAACTTGTAACCAAGATATCAGCTACGTCAGCTACGACAAACTCGCCCAAGAAGTCCCCCCCGGAGCCACCATTCTGCTCGACGATGGCAAAGTTGAAATGATCGTCGAAGAAGTCGATCCCACCCAAGGCGATCTCCATTGTCGCGTCGTCGTCGGCGGCCCCCTGTCTAATAACAAAGGCGTAAACTTCCCCAACGTTTCCCTATCCGTTAACGCCCTCACCGACAAAGACCGCCGGGATTTAGTTTTTGGCTTAGATCAAGGGGTAGATTGGATTGCTCTCAGCTTCGTCTGTCAACCCCAAGACATCCTCGAAATCAAAGAACTGATCGCCAACGCCGGAAAATCCGTTCCTGTGATTGCCAAAATCGAAAAACACGAAGCAATCGAGCAAATGGAAGCCATTTTATCCTTGTGTGACGGTGTAATGGTCGCTCGCGGCGATTTAGGGGTCGAACTCCCCGCCGAAGATGTCCCCATTTTGCAAAAACGCCTGATTGCCACGGCCAATCAACTCGGCATCCCCGTGATCACCGCCACCCAAATGCTCGATAGCATGGTGAACAACCCCAGAGCCACCCGCGCCGAAATCTCCGATGTTGCCAACGCCATCCTCGACGGTACAGACGCGGTAATGCTCTCCAACGAAACCGCCGTGGGTAAATATCCCGTCGAAGCCGTCACCACCATGGCCAAGATTGCCGCCCGCATCGAGCAAGAATTACCCAACACCCGCAACGCCAAAGCCACCACCCGATCCATTCCCAACGCGATCGCCGGAGCCGTCGGGCAAATCTCCGAACAACTCGATGCCGCCGCCATTATGACCCTCACCAAAACCGGGGCCACGGCTCGCAACGTCTCCAAATTCCGCCCCCAAACGCCCATTTTAGCCATTACACCCCACGTTGATGTGGCTCGCCAACTCCAACTTGTTTGGGGCGTGAAACCCCTGCTCATCCTCGATTTACCGTCCACGGGGCAAACATTCCAAGCCGCCATCAACATCGCTCAAGAGAAAAACCTCCTCAACGAAAGCGATCTCGTGGTGATGACCGCCGGAACCCTACAAGGAGTCGCGGGTTCGACCGATTTAATCAAAGTCGAAGTCGTCACCGCCATTTTGGGTCAAGGTATCGGTATTGGGGAAGGTTCTGTAAGCGGTCGGGCCCGCGTCGTCCGCAGTTCCCAAGAAACCGGCGGCTTTAGCCAAGGGGATATCTTAGTCGCCCCCTCGACTAACGCCGAATACGTCGAGGTCATTCGCAAAGCCGGGGGACTGATTACCGAAGAAGCCAGCCTCACCAGTCACGCGGCGGTTTTGGGTCTGCGCCTCGGCATTCCCGTGATTGTCGGCCTCAAACAAGCCACCGACAAAATTCGCGAAGGCGCAATCCTCACCCTCGACGCAAGCCGCGGCCTGGTCTTTTCCGGGGCTACGTCTCATCCTCATCAAAGTTCTGGTAATGGTATTAACGTGCCGATTTTGTAATGTTTTTTTGTCAGTCGGCAATAACCTTGTAGGGGCGGGGTTTCCCCGCCCAATAACCAATAACCAATAACCAATAACTAACAACCAACAACCAACAACCAACAACAAAACATGAAACAAATTATCCAAACTGAAAATGCCCCCGCCCCCGTCGGCCCCTACAATCAAGCCATTGTGGCCCAAGGTCAGATGGTATTTGTGGCCGGCCAAATTCCCCTCGACCCGAAAACGGGCAAGATGGTGGGGGAGGATGTGACTCAGCAAACCCAACAGGTAATGGCAAATATAGAGGCAATTTTAAAAGAAGCCGGACTCACGTTTGCGGATATCGTGAAAACTAGCGTTTTCCTCGATGATTTGAATGATTTTGCTGCCATGAATCAGGTTTATGCCACCTATTTCGAGGAAGCAAGCGCCCCCGCGAGGGCAGCAGTGGAGGTGTCCCGGTTGCCGAAAGGGGCATTAGTCGAAATTGAATGTATTGCGGTGAAAGCTTAGTTAACCCCACTAAGTTCTCTGTTTGAGATTGAATTGCTCTCGTTGAAAAAGTTTTCAATAGTTGGCGATCTATTTGCGGTACACTAATTAGCAGTTTAGCACTCAAGGCTAATGTTTACCTCTCTAAAAATTAGGTTATATCCAAACCAAAAACAGCGTATTCAACTCTCAAAGGAGTTGGGATGCGCTCGGTTTGTCTTTAATCGGTTTCTTGATGAGTGGAACAAGGCTTATGAGACGACAGGTAAAGGATTGAGTTACACAAAATGCGCCAATCAATTACCCACTCTAAAGCAAGAATTACCTTGGTTGACTGAAGTTGCTAGTCAAGTTTTACAGCAATCGCTCAAAAACTTAGACACAGCTTTTAAAAACTTTTTTAGAGGGACAGGTAGACACCCAAGATTTAAGTCAAAGCATCGAAAGCAATCTGCAACTTATCCTCAAGGTTTTAAAATCAATGAACGCTCTATTAAGCTTCCTAAACTGGGTGAAGTTCGAGCCAAGGTTCATCGAGAAATCAAGGGTAAAGTTAAATCCGTCACGGTTTCGATGACCCCATCGGGTCAATACTTTGCCTCTCTCAGAATCGAGCTACCCGGAGAACTCCCCGAACAATCAATACAAGGAAAAGTTATTGGTATTGATTTAGGCTTGGATGCCTTAATCGTTACCAGCGATGGCGAAAAGATTAAACCTCCCAAGTTTTATCGAAAGTATGAAAAGAAGTTAGCGAAACACCAAAAGCGATTATCTCGTAAAGCTAAAGGTTCTGCCAACCGATACAAAGCTAGATTAAAAGTAGCTAAAATTCATAACAAGATTGCCAATTGTCGCTTAGATTCTCATCACAAGCTTTCACGCCAGCTAGTAGACGAAAACCAAGTCATCGTGTTTGAGAACCTAAATATCAAAGGTATGACCCGCAATCATTGTTTAGCAAAATCGATTAACGATGCTGCTTGGGGGATGTTGCAAACGTTAACCGAATATAAAGCCAGGGAACAAGGAAAAGTGGTTGAGTATTTGACAACTCCTCGCCGTAAACGGTCGAGGATTCTCGTTTCTTTCAGGTTGCCTCTTAACTAGACTTTGGATCGACAGACACCTAAATATCCTCCCCTTAGTCCCCGTTAGACCGACTCAACGAGCGTTTTGTTTCTTGGTTTCTAGTCCAAGATACGTCCTGCCCGGACGCAAAAGCGGTGCGACCCCGCGTCGCCGTAAGGCGCAAGGGAACGCGCACCAAGACAGTTTGTTTTCACAACTACACCCTTAAAGTTTTACATCAACAAGGATTGTGCTGAAAACCCCTTACTTTAACTATTGAGTTGGTTAGGTTTGTTGTAGTGCGGCCCACATTACTGGTCACTCGCACACCAATATTATAATATAAAGCCGTCCTTGAAGGACGGGGCTTTAAACCCAGAATTTTTGGTAAACCGATTTTTCCCCAGTTCCAAGACCTGTAATTGTTGTGGGCATCGAATGAAATCAATGCCCCTGCAAGTCAGAACTTGGGAATGTCCCAACTGTAAAAAGTTGCATGATAGAGATATCAATGCGGCTTTGAATTTGCGTGACTATTTCTTAGCGTCAGGAAGTGGCGTTTTAGCTTGTGGAGACGATGTAAGACCAAAACTGGAAACACACCCGGTAGAGGCAATTGTCAGTGAAACACCGAAGCCCACGCCAAAAGTAAAGCGTTGGCGTTGGGTACTTCACGCTGTTTTTCTAAACAGGTTTAACTTCAGATTTTGTTTATAGTTTGGTTTTTAAATAAATTCTCCATAAAAAGAAGCTTACTATACTCTCCCATCGTAATTACATATAATATTATTGACTTGTTGTTTGAACTTTTCTCTAAACTCCTCATGTCTCAATCATCCGAACTGTCTCGGTCTTCACATAACTATAGCGATCGCACTTCTGCGTATTTTCTCAGAGATAAAGAAACACAACAATACTTTGAAACGGCAATTGACGCGATCGCGATCGTCGATTGTCAGGGATATTGTATAGAAGTCAATTCAGCAACTTGTCAATTATTGAATTGCCCCAAAGAAGACATTATTGGTTACAGTTTACGGCATTTTGTCCAAGATGAAATCGATTTTGAACAGCAATGGCAGCGTTTACAACAACTGCGACAAAACCATTTTCATTTTGTCTATGTTCCTCCCTATGGCTCAAAATGCCTCATAGAATATACGCAACATCTTCAGCTCAATCAAGATTATCATCTCGCTATTCTACGAGATATTACACAAACAGAACAAGCACAAACCCAACTCCAAAAACTCACTCAAAAACTCACCTCAAGCAGTGCAGTTAACCCCATTCATAACTCTGTCGAGACTTTATTTCAGGATTATCATCTCAAGCAAATTGTTCGCCATTTGCCAGGAGTAGTTTATCAATTTCGTCAACGACTCGATGGGACTTATCATTTCCCCTATGCCAGCGAAGGCTTAAAGGAGGTTTATGGTGTAAGTCCTGAAAAAGTTAGCAACGATGCTTCTAAAGTCTTTGAGTTTGTTCATCCTGACGATTTTGACCGAGTGGTTCAATCCATTCAAGAATCAGCCGCGAATATGACTCCTTGGTACTGCGAACATCGTGTCTGTTTACCCAATCGCCAACTTTGGCTATTAGGTCATTCTACGCCCCACAAAGCCCCCGATGGCAGCATTATTTGGCATGGCTTTATTCAAGATATTACAACCCGTAAAAAAGCTGAACTAACCCTCAAAGACCGTGAGGAAAAATTCAGAGGCATTATTGAAAACCTCAACGACATGGTTTATGTTGCTAATGCCGACGGCACATTTAGTTATGTCAGTCCCCGCTTTCAGGAAGTGATGGGTTACGAACTTTCGGAATTGATGGGAATGCCTTTTGACCGGGTGATTCATCCCGACGATTTACATATTTGTGTGAATGCCCTGCAAAAATCCTTTCAAGGGGAAAAAATGCGAAACCTTGAATACCGAGTTTTGCATAAAGACAACCAATATTATTGGCACGCTTCTAATGTTTCTGCCCTTAAAAATGAAAAAGGCGAAGTTATTGCCTGCTTAGGGATTGCCAGTTATATTCACGACCAAAAACAAAAAGACATCTTACTACAAAAAACTCAAGAACAATACCGCATTTTGGCTGAAGCTTCTCCCATTGGCGTATTTTTAACAAATGCGGCAGGGGATTGTACTTATGTGAATGAAACCTGTACAACCATTACTGGAGTGAGCAGAGAGGAATCTTTGGGTTCGGGTTGGTCGTCAACAATACACCCTGAAGACGCACAAAGGGTATATCAAGAATGGTATAACAGTGCTTGTCTTCAACAACCCTTTCGCTCGGAATATCGCTTTATACAGCCAGATAACAGCGTCAAATGGGTCTTAGGTCAAAATTTACCTATTATTAATAATGGTGAAATTGAAGGCTATGTCGGCACTCTTACCGATCTGACCGATCGCAAGCATTACGAACAAGCATTACGCTTAATCGTTGAGGGAACAATTACCAAAGTTGGCCAAGATTTCTTCAAAAGTTGCGTACAGTATCTCGCCCAAGTTTTACAGGTTCGTTATGCAGTGATTACTCAATTTATGGGGGAGAATAAACTACAAGGTCAAAGCTTGGCTTTTTGGGCAGGAAATGATTGGGGAGAAAACTTTACTTATGATTTAGCCGATACCCCCGACGAAACCACTAAATATGGTCATGAAATTCGCCATTATGCTGATGATCTACAAAGCAATTTTCCCAAAGATAAAAGATTGGCCGAGGTGAAGGCTGAAAGTTATGCTGGTATTCCAATACTAGATTCTGCTGGCAATCATCTGGGGGTGGTGGCAGTTTTGGATACAAAGCCAATGGAGATCAACCTAGAGATACAGTCCGATATTTTACAGATTTTTGCGGTTCGTGTTGGTACAGAGTTAGAGCGACTGCAAGCCGAAAATGCCTTGAGACAATCAGAAGATAAACTGCGGCAACAAACCCAAGCTTTAGAGATAACTTTAAGCCAATTACAAAACACTCAAACCCAGTTAATTCAAGCCGAAAAAATGTCCAGTTTGGGGCAGCTCGTAGCGGGAATTGCTCACGAAATTAATAATCCGGTGAGTTTTATTTATAGTAATATTCAGCCTGCCAGCAATTACAGCCAAGACTTAATTAGTTTGGTGGGTGAATACGAAAAATATTATCCAAATCCTCCCGAAACCATTAACCAATTTCGAGAAGACATTGATTTTGATTATTTGATCGCAGATTTTCCCAAATTGCTCAATTCTATGCAGACCGGAGCCAATCGTATTCGGGATATTGTCAAGTCATTGCGGACATTTTCGCGATTAGATGAAGCGGATTTAAAAGAAATTAATATTCGCGAAAATCTTGAAAGCACTTTAGTTATTTTGCAAAATCGTCTTAAGGGTCGCGATGGTAATCCTCCGATTACAGTTAACCAAAATTATACAAATATACCGTTAATTGAGTGTTATGGGGGGTTACTCAATCAAGTCTTTATGAATTTATTAGTGAATGGCATTGATGCGATTGAACAACAACGCCAAACCGCTTTAGCCCAAGGCATTAATACTTATACTGGGGAGATTACAATTACTACTCAAACCACAAAATCTAACCAAGTTACCATTACGATTGCAGACAATGGTTGTGGTATGACTCCTGCGGTCAAAGAGAAAATTTTTAACCCATTTTTTACCACAAAATCTATTGGTAAAGGGACAGGAATGGGATTAGCTATTAGTTATCAAATTGTGACCGAAAATCACGGCGGGATGTTACATTGTGACTCTGCTGTGGGTCAAGGCACAATATTTGTAATTACGTTACCGATTCATCCCGAAGTTCAATCTTAGGAATTTTGCTTTATTGGTTCAGCATCTAGGGGTTGCGTTTGTTTGAGGATTGACTTAAGCCTGACGGTTAGGACGTTTTATGGTTTGCCCTCCCCCCAACCCCTCTCCCACTCCGAGAGGGGCTTGTTTTCTAAGAATTGAGGCGGTGTCCTAACTGCTTTGGCGGTTGCTATATTGGTCAACAGTTAGGGATTGGACGGGGAAAAGAGCGCCCCTACAGGCTTAATCGCCGATCGCTGAAAAAAGCGGCCACTTCAGACGAAGTAACCGCTTAAATTTTAGGGCGCGATCGCGCTCCTAATAATCTTTCAAACCTTAGTAATCGAAGTCACCGCCGGGGGCTGCGGGGGCTTTGTCTTTTTCAGGCTTGTCTACCACGATGCACTCGGTAGTCAAGACCATCCCTGCGATCGAAGCGGCATTTTGCAGCGCACTCCGGGTCACTTTCGCCGGGTCAACGATACCCGCCTCAAACATATCGGTAAATTCGCCATTGGCGGCATTGTAACCGATGTTGAAGTCTTTTTCTTTGACGCGCTCGGCGATTACCGCACCGTTTTGTCCGGCATTTTCAGCGATGCGCTTCAGAGGAGCAGTCAAGGCACGAGCCACTAAGGTTGCACCCGTGAGTTCTTCGTTTTTCAAAGTTTCGTTGGCCCAGGCTTCCACATCGGGAACGAGGTGAGCCAAGGTTGTACCACCCCCAGGAACGATACCTTCTTCAACTGCCGCTTTGGTAGCGTTGATGGCATCTTCGAGGCGCAGTTTGCGGTCTTTCATTTCGGTTTCGGTGGCCGCACCGACTTTGATTACCGCCACACCACCAGAGAGTTTAGCTAAACGCTCTTGCAGTTTTTCTTGGTCGTAGGAAGAATCGCTTTCTTCGATTTGACGGCGGATTTGGTCGCAACGGGTTTTAACCGCAGCTTCGTTACCTTCAGCTACAACCGTGGTGTTTTCCTTGGTCACGGTGATGCGACGGGCAGAACCGAGCATTTCGAGCTTGGTGCTGTCGAGTTTCAGACCCGCGTCTTCGGTGATCAATTGACCCCCTGTGAGAACGGCAATATCTTCGAGCATTTGCTTACGGCGATCGCCAAAACCAGGGGCTTTAACCGCAGCCACGTTGAGAACACCGCGCAAACGGTTCACAACCAAAGTCGCGAGGGCTTCTTTCTCGATGTCTTCAGCGATGATGAACAAGGGACGACCTTGACGGGCCACTTGTTCGAGGACGGGAACGAGGTCTTGTACCAACGCGATTTTCTTGTCGGTGATCAAGATGTAGGGTTCTTCCATCACCACTTCCATCCGTTCGGTGTCGGTGACGAAGTAAGGGGAGATGTAGCCTTTGTCAAAGCGCATCCCTTCGGTGATTTCGAGTTCGGTGGTCATGGACTTCCCTTCTTCTAAGGAAATGACCCCTTCTTTGCCCACTTTGTCCATCGCTTGGGAAATCATTTGACCGACTTCTTCGTCGTTCCCCGCAGAGATGGAACCGACTTGAGCAATGGATTTAGAATCGCTAATGTCGCGAGCGTGGGAAGCGATTTTGCTCACCAAGTATTCGGTGGCTTTGTCCACACCGCGCTTCAGGGCGATGGGGTTAGCGCCTGCGGCCACGTTGCGTAAGCCTTCTTTAACCATGGCGTGAGCCAGAACTGTAGCGGTGGTGGTTCCGTCTCCGGCTACGTCGTTGGTTTTAGAAGCAGCTTGACGAATGAGGGAAACGCCAGTGTTTTCGATGTGGTCTTCGAGTTCGATTTCTTTGGCAATGGTTACACCGTCGTTAACGATTTGAGGTGCGCCAAATTTCTTCTCAAGGACTACGTTGCGACCTTTGGGGCCGAGGGTGACAGCCACGGCTTCTGCGAGGAGGTCGATACCGCGTTCGAGAGCGCGACGGGCTTCGTCGTTGTAGATAATACTTTTAGCCATAATGGATGCTTGCTACAGATTACTAATGGATGGTTGGTAGAGAATACTTTAAGCTTCTACGAAAGCTAGTCGAGGCGATTTAAGCAACGGAAGCAAGGATGTCTTTTTCAGACAGCAGAACGTAGTCTTCGCCGCCTAGTTTGATGTCGGTTCCGGCGTATTTGGAATAGAGAACTTTGTCGCCGATTTTGACTTCCATCGGGACGCGATCGCCACTGTCTTGGACTTTACCCGGGCCAACGGCAACGACTTCGCCAACTTGGGGCTTTTCTTTGACGTTATCGGGTAAGTAGATACCGCCGTCGGTTTTTTCTTCGGACGGGCTGACTTTGACGAAAACGCGATCGCCCAAGGGGTTAACGGTAGAAACGTTGATGGATAATGCTGGCATTCAAGTTACTCCTAACGAATAGAATGTATAGTTGGGTTCTGCGATTGAGATGACCGGCAATGAATACCTGGCTCAATCGCTGCTTTTTTGTAGTCAGCGAGAGTTGAAATTTCGTTTTTAGCACTCTCACCTTACGAGTGCTAATTTAACTAAAGTTGTATGCCAATAGCAACTCTCCTATGGGTACGGTTTCCCGAACTCGCTGAATTGACTGTGAATTGGGCAAGAGGGCGCGATCGGGTTTTGGGTAGTAGGCAGTGGGGAGTGGGGAGAGGGGGGAGAGGGGGGAGAGGGGCGAAAAATAATCAACAACCAACAACCAATAACCAAGGACAAAGGACAAAAGACAAAGGACAAAGGACAAAGGACAAAGAACAAAGGACAAAAGACAAATGACAAAAGACTGATTTCTCAACTTACCCCTGTAAGAAAGAACTAACTAAACTCTGGCGTGACCCAAAAATAAATCAGAGGATTATCGCAATCTTCTCACCGATTAACATCTCGTAACGTTATAATCCTGCATGAGTTTGGTTTACGCCCAGAGAGCAAACGCTCCGGTTGACTATTTTGGTGTTGAGGTAAGTGTGAAACAGAAAAGCCGCCTTCAGGAACCGCAGGCCATTGCCTCGCGAGGGCTTCAGCGTGGCGCGATCGCGCCATCGACTTCTAAACAAATTCCCCCAAAGGCTCAAACTCAGACTTCTGCCCAAGGATGGGGACGAGGATTAACTCAGGGCATTATTTTGGGAATTGCAGCAGGGACTTCGGCAATTTTGGGGGCGACATTAGCGATGGTGAGTCCACTCCCCCAAAATTGGCAGGGATTTCTCGCCACTCCTGACGCGATCGCCAATTTACCCGACTTAGGCATCCAAGGCAAAAAGGCTTGGGCTTCATTATTCCAGTACAAAATTGAACGCCCGATTAATATTTTAGTCATGGGTATTGACCGGGTATTAGATGCCGAAGTTGGCTCAGAGGAAGCCTTTGAAGGACACAGCGACACTATGCTATTGGTGCGCTTCGATCCCCAGGATAACAGTTTAAGTATGTTATCCATTCCCCGCGATACCCAAGTGTATATTCCCACCGTGGGCGTTGCCAAAATCAACGATGCCAATGTTTACGGCGGTGCAGATTTAGCCCTAGAAACCGTCGAGGAAACCTTGAATGAGGTTCGCATTGACCGCTATGTGCGCGTTACCAATGATGCCTTTCGCGAGTTAGTGGATTTGGTCGGGGGAATCGAAGTTTATGTTCCCCACCCCATGAAATACACAGATGTCACCCAACAGCTAGAAATTGACCTCGAACAAGGCTTGCAAACTCTCGACGGTTCTCAAGCCGAACAATTTGCTCGCTTTCGGATGGACGAATACGGCGACATTGGCCGCGTCCAACGGCAACAAATTCTTCTCAAGGCATTACGTCAACAGTTACAAAGCCCTGCGGTATTACCCAAAATCCCCCAAGCCGTACAACTGATGCAGCAGTTTGTCGATACCAACTTGAGTCTTGAAGAAATGCTGTCCTTAGTCGGTTTTGGGCTAAATTTAGAAAAAGAAGATATCAAAATGGTCATGTTACCGGGGCGCTTTAGTAATGCTGAGGAGTTTGACGGCATGAGCTATTGGATTATGTCTCGCCGCGATCGCGATCGCGTTATGCAAGAATATTTTAATGTGGAGAGCGATCGCGAACTCGACCTCGATCTCCGCAGCTTCAAACGAGTCCGCATCGCCATCCAAAATACCACCGACGACCCCGAAGTTACCCAACAAGCCCTCGATTACCTCCGAGAACGCAATTTCCGCAACGTTTACGTTTCACCCCGACAACTCACCCAACCCGACCGCACCACTGAAATTATCGTCCAGCAAGGCAACACCACCGCCGCCAAAATGCTCCAAGAATCCTTGGGCTTAGGCCGCATCGAAGCCGACTCTACCGGCGATCTCGGTTCGGATTTAACCCTCCGCATCGGCACAGATTGGTACAGCAAACGACTCCCCATGACTCCCGATACCCCCGATGAAGAATTGGGGGAAGAAAGCGAATATAGTGACGATAGTGGCACGTTTTCCCGATAATTGACGGGTTATTGGTTGTTTGACTCTAACTCTGAGCCAGTAGTGGCGCGACACAGCTAAAAATGTGCGATAGATTTTCGGTCTATATTCATGTTGAAGCCAGTTTCGAGGGTTTTCTAAAGCCCTATTTAAGGTGTGTCACGGCAGTAGTGTCGTGACACAGCTTAATTTGTGCGATAGTCAGCATCGTTAAAATGCTTGTATTTTGGTGCGTTACGCTACGCTAACGACACCCTACCTATAGCCTCATTTTAGGTGTGTCATAACAGTAGGGTGGGTTAGGCGGCTAGAATCTAGGCTATGACTGCAATCTAGTTATCCGCCGTAACCCACCATTTAAAGTGTGTCGCGCCAGTAGTGCCGTGACACAGCTTAAGTTGTGCGATAGTTACCATCGTTAAAATGCTTGCATTTCGGTGCGTTACGCTGCGCTAACGACACCCTACCTATCGCCTCATTTTAGCTGTGTCGAACCAGTAGTGGATTGTTTCAGCTAATTTAGGGCAATAGATTTTGGGTCTGTTTGTTAATTGAATTAAGTTTTGAGCGTTTTCTTAATGCACCATTTAAAGTGAAACAATCCAGTAGGGGCGGGGTTTCCCCGTCCAAATTTACATTATTAGGCGCGATCCCAGTCAAATCATCATTTCCCAAAAGTGGGGATTGGATTAGGGAACCTCAACCCTACACAAATTTAGGACTCAATTACGAATGACCAATGACAAACGACCAATGACCAAAAAATCTAGATTTTAACCGCCACGACTGATTACAATAAAAACCTGTGCAACCTAGACAACAAAACCCGTGACTACCACTCCCATTCATCCCACTGCCACCACCAACTCCCAACCCGACAACCTAGGGCGTTTTGGTCGCTTCGGGGGGAAATACGTCCCCGAAACCCTAATGCCTGCCTTAGCCGAACTCGAAACCGCCTATCAAAAATATCGCAACGACCCCGCCTTTCAAGCCGAACTGCAAGGATTATTGCGGGATTATGTCGGGCGGCCCAGTCCTTTATATTTTGCCGAACGCCTCACGGAAAAATATGCGCGTCCTGACGGTACGGGGCCGCAAATTTACCTGAAACGAGAAGATTTAAACCATACCGGGGCCCATAAGATTAATAACGCCCTCGCCCAAGGTTTACTGGCGAAACGCATGGGTAAAAAGCGCATTATTGCCGAAACCGGGGCAGGACAGCATGGAGTCGCTACAGCCACCGTCTGCGCTCGTTTTGGCTTGGAGTGCATTATTTATATGGGCGTTCAGGATATGGAACGACAAGCCCTAAATGTATTCCGCATGAAATTATTAGGGGCAACGGTGCAACCCGTCGAAGCCGGAACCGGAACTCTCAAGGATGCCACCTCTGAGGCGATTCGCGATTGGGTTACCAATGTCGAAACCACTCACTACATTTTAGGTTCCGTGGCCGGGCCCCATCCCTATCCCATGATGGTGCGGGATTTCCACGCGATTATCGGTCAAGAAACCCGTCGCCAATGTCAAGAAAAGTGGGGCGGTTTACCGGATATTCTCATGGCTTGTGTGGGCGGTGGTTCTAATGCCATTGGCTTATTTCATGAGTTTTTAGGGGATACTTCGATTCGCATTATCGGCGTAGAAGCTGCCGGAACCGGCACGGAAACCAGCAAACACGCCGCCACCCTCACCAAAGGTCGTCCAGGGGTGTTACACGGGGCGATGAGCTATTTGCTGCAAGATACAGAAGGCCAGGTTACCGAAGCCCATTCCATTAGTGCGGGGTTGGATTATCCTGGGGTTGGCCCGGAACATAGTTATTTGATGGATACGAAGCGGGCGGAGTATTACAGCGTTACCGATGATGAGGCGGTACAGGCATTTTTAAGCTTGTCGAAGTTAGAAGGGATTATTCCGGCGCTAGAAACCTCTCACGCGATCGCGTACTTAGATACATTATGCCCCCAACTCGACGGCAGTCCCCGCATTGTCATTAATTGTTCCGGTCGCGGCGACAAGGATGTACAAACGGTGGCCAAGTATCTCGAAGCCAATGGCGGCTTTTAGGCAGTAGTCTTGTAGGGGCGGGGTTTCCCCGCCCAATTCGCGATTGTATAAGTCATTTCAAGTCAAAACCAACAACCCGCCCACAGATTAAAATCTGGGGAACCAACAAGAACAAAGTCCGCTTTCACGGACTGATACAAAATCCAGTTTCAATATACCGCCTATCCCGTTAACCCTCCTACGGAACGGCATTAAATCATAATTGCCTAAAGTTGAGATTGGGCGAGGAAACCTCGCCCCTACTGCCTCTTACAGCCCCAAATCTACTTTAATGCGATGGGCGCAAGCGAAACCGGAGAAAGCCACCGCATTTAAGCCTTGACCGGGAAAGGTACTATCGCCCACACAGTACAAATTTTTAATCGCAGTCCGGTTGAAAGGCATTCCCAACAATCCTAAAAGTTTGCGTTGGGGAATGGGGCCATAAGTGCCGTCATCGCGACCGAGAAAGCGGCGATGGGTGCGCGGTGTGCCGATTTCTTGGTAATCCAGTTTGGCTTCTATACCGGGGAAGATGGCTTCGAGACGTTGAATCAGTTGGGCGGCGGCTTGTTCTTTTTTGGCTTCGTATTCGCTAGGGGAAAGGTTTTGCCATTCGGATATCCAGCTTGGGGTGAAGGTGTGGATGATATGACAGCCTTCTGGGGCTAAACTGGGGTCGAGGAGGGTGGGGATGGAGACGAAAATCGTACCTTGTTCGTCGGTCATGTTGTCCCAGTTTTCGAGCAGAATGTGATGACATTCGGTGTCGGGGGGGAGTAAGTCGGCTTGGACTCCGAGATGGATGCTGAGAAAACTGGGGGATTTTTGGTAGCGATTTTGCCATTTTTGCTCGCTTTTGGGCATATTAACTTTGGGCAGTAGTTTCTCGAAGGTGTCCCACCGCGTGGCATTAGAAACGATGCGTTGGGCGCGATATTCTTTACCGTTGGCTAGTTTTACCCCAACCGCTTTGTTATTTTCGATAATAATTTCGGTGACTCTGGCTTTATATTCGATGCGACTGCCTGCTTTTTCCAGTCCGTCTGCGAGTTTTTGGGCAATTTGACCAACTCCCCCTTTAGGATAGTTGATGCCCCCGTAGTGGCGATCGCTAAACACCATTCCCCCATTAATCGCAGGAGTCTGAGACGCGGGAACAACCGACCAGCAGTAACATTCCATATCAATAAATTTGAGCAATTCTGGGTCAGAAATGTGACGGCGGGCAATATCACCGACATTTTGCGGTAAATACTTCACCAAGCCCAAACAAGCGAAGGGATGCTGGAAAAAGACCCGCGTGAGATAGCGGGGTTCTTCGAGGGATAGCAATTCCATGGCGTTAAGGCAGTTAAAGATTTGCCAACATTCGTCATAAAAGCGACGAATCCCTTGTTTTTCATGGGGAAAGCGATCGCTCAGTTCTTGCAAAAACTTCTCATAATCGCGATGCACTTTCACCTCTAAATCGTTGGGAAGATGATAGTGAATTTGCACCGGATCGGGGAGAGTTTCCATCTTCATATTGACCGCCGCTAATGCCCGCGTCAACAAATTGGTTGTCCCTTCTTCCCCAAAGCCAAAAATCATCGAAGCCCCAACATCAAACCGATAGCCGTTGCGCTCAAAATAGCCCGCGCTGCCACCGGGAATCAAATATCGCTCTAATACTAATACCTGTGCGCCTTTGGCCGCGAGTTGGGTTGCGGTAACCAAGCCCCCCATCCCCGAACCAATGACAATCGCATCCCAATCTGAATTTAGCTGTGCGTCAGTAGCACTCATGTTCTGAATTTCCGCCTCTATCTGTATCGGTTTTTAGTGTAGCGCTAAAAAAAAATGAGGGACTAGAACGCTGTAAGCTTACCAGTCCCGCCTGCCGATCTTTTTACAAGAGGAGAACACTGAATTCAATATAGCCTTGTTGAGATTTAATGTCAATACTAATGAAAAAGATTTTCAGTTGCGAACGCGATCGCCTCCATTTCAAGCTGTAGCGCTGTATGGGTTGGGAATATGGGGGTAATGTCGGCTTTTTGGCTCATGGTAGCGATGGTGAAGGAATTGGAGATATAGCAGTAGCACTTCGGGTTGGGACGTGGTGAGGGCGATCCTTGCGAGTCAAAACGTCCTAACTGTTTTGCTTGCTGCTATAAAAGAATTAATTTAGGCAAAATATCCCCTAGAGCTTTGCTCAATCTAACTCGTTAACGACCTTTACTTGTTCATTCTTTATGCTTTTTTCTCGCATTTGCAGTCAGAGCATTTAACCTTAATTTCGATGACCGCGCAGGTTTTGTCATCGCTTTTTTTGCTTTCAGAAGACCCGCCAGCCGAACCCTTAAAAACACCAAAACAAATAGTACTAATTGCCAAAGCAGCTACTATAACTTCCACAGTATTCGTCTCCTATCAAGGGGGTGGGTTACCAATCGAGATACTCGTTACTAATTTTCTCTTAACTCAGGTTTCCCTGACTTCTTTTTTCCTACTACGTCTCACTTTTGCTGATTTCCGTACAAATTTCCCAACCCCGCGATCGCGCTCATTCTCGGTTTGTTAGAACCCATGAGAACTTAGGAGAAATGTGTTAAAATGTTAAAGAAAAGCATTAATATTTGGCAGCTTTTAGCGGAAAAAGTAGCGATTTTTGCTGCTTTTTTATGTCTGTTGGTCAAAATCTGAATTTTACTGGAGTTTTTCCCCTATGACATCTTCCCCGGAGCGAATTGTTCCCACCGACCTCAGCAATGAAATGTCCCGGTCGTATCTAGAGTACGCCATGAGCGTCATTGTGGGGCGAGCGCTCCCTGATGCCAGAGACGGCCTAAAACCCGTCCATCGGCGGATTTTGTACGCCATGTACGAATTGGGGTTAACCCACGATCGCCCCTTTCGGAAATGCGCCCGTGTCGTAGGGGAAGTGTTGGGTAAATATCACCCCCACGGCGACAGCGCAGTTTATGATGCCTTGGTGCGGATGGCGCAAAGCTTCTCGATGCGTAATCCCCTCATTGAAGGTCACGGCAACTTCGGTTCGGTGGACAACGACCCCCCCGCGGCCATGCGTTACACCGAATGCCGCTTGCAAAGTCTGACCACTAACGCCTTATTACGGGATATCGAGGCCGAAACCGTTGACTTTCTCGATAACTTCGACGGTTCCCAACAAGAACCCGTGGTTCTGCCGGCCCGCGTACCCCAGTTATTGTTAAACGGTTCGTCGGGAATTGCCGTGGGGATGGCCACCAACATTCCCCCCCACAACCTCGGAGAATTAATTGAAGGGGTAGTGGCGCTCATTCACAATCCGGCCATTACCACCAAAGAATTGATGCAATACATCAAGGGGCCGGACTTTCCCACCGGAGGACAAATCCTCGGCAAATCTGGGATTCACGATGCTTTTCTTAACGGTCGCGGCTCAATTACCATGCGGGGGGTCGCCCAAATCGAAACCCTCGAACAAAGAGGCCGTCCCGATCGCGAAGCGGTCATTATTACCGAACTTCCCTATCAAACCAACAAAGCCTCCCTCATTGAAAAAATCGCCGATCTCGTCAACGACAAGAAAATCGAAGGCATTGCCGATATTCGCGATGAGAGCGATCGCGACGGGATGCGGATTGTCATTGAACTAAAGCGGGATGCTTATCCCAGGGTCGTCCTCAACAACCTTTACAAGCAAACCCCCATACAAACCAACTTTGGCGCAAATATGCTGGCGTTGGTCAACGGTGAACCGCAACTCCTCGACCTCAAACAATTCCTGCAAGTCTTCCTCGACTTCCGGGTCGAAGCTATTACCCGCCGGACTCAGTACGAACTCCGCAAAGCTCAAGAGCGCGACCATATCTTACAAGGCTTGCTGATTGCATTGAGCAACCTCGATGCCGTTATTCGCTTGATTCGGGCCGCGGCAGACACCGCCTCAGCCCGTCAAGAATTAGTAGATGGCTTTGGCTTGTCTACCACGCAAGCCGATGCCATTCTGCAAATGCAACTGCGTCGCCTCACCGCCCTAGAAGCCGAGAAAATTCAAGCCGAACACCAAGAACTTTTAGCCAAAATTGCCGACTTAGAAGACATCTTGGCTCGTCGCGAACGCATTGAGCAAATCATCGTCGATGAAGTTTCGCAAATCAAAGACACTCACGCGACCCCGCGACGCACTGAAATCATCCAAGCCGAAGGAGAACTCCTCGACACCGACTTAATCGCCAACGAACCCGTCGCCATTTTGCTCACCGAACAGGGCTACATCAAACGGATGCCTGTAGACACCTTCGAGGCGCAAAACCGAGCGACACGGGGGCGTTTAGGGGCGAAAATGAAGGAAGACGACGGCGTAAACCACTTTATTACCTGCTGCGACCACGATCATGTTTTGTTCTTTAGCGATCGCGGTGTTGTCTATTCCGTCAGTGCCTATCAAATCCCGGCATCTTCTCGTACTGCTCGCGGCATTCCCATCTTACAGATGTTACCGATTAGCCGCGAAGAACGCATTACCTCAGTGGTTCCGGTCACGGAATTTACCGAGGATGAGTATCTGATTATGCTGACTCAAAAGGGCTACATCAAGAAAACTCAACTGGCGGCCTTTAGTAGCATTCGCTCCAATGGTTTGATCGCGATTTCCCTGAATGAAGGGGATGAGTTACGCTGGGTGCGGTTGGCTCGGGCCGAAGATAGTGCCATTATTGGGTCGCGTAATGGTATGGCGATTCACTTCAAAACCGATCATCAACAACTGCGTCCCCTCGGTCGAGCGACGCGGGGTGTAAAAGCCATGAAACTGCGGGGTGAAGATGAACTAATCGGCATGGATATCTTACCAAGTGTGGTGTTGGCTAACTTCGACAGCAGCAACGATAGCGACAACGACGACGACAGCCCCGACGAAGAAGTAATGGCTGATATCGGGGAAGGGCCTTGGTTACTCGCCGTCACCAGTGGCGGTTATGGTAAGCGGGTTCCCGTCGAGCAGTTCCGCTTACAAAATCGGGCAGGAATGGGAGTCAAAGCGATTAAGTTCCGCTCGAAAAATGATGAATTAGTCGCCCTTTGTATGGTTAATCACGAAGACGAGTTGATGGTGATTACCAATCGGGGGATTATTATTCGTCAAGCGGTGAATGCGATTTCTCTGCAATCGCGCAAAGCCACAGGGGTACGGGTTCAAAAACTCGATAGTGACGACGCGATCGCGGCGGTGGCCATTGTACCTCCGGGTGAAGATAGCGACGAAACCGAAACCCCAGAAGACGCTGAAGCCCCAGAGACGGCTGAAGCACCCTCTGACACCGAATAAACCCTTAGTCCTTTGTCATTTGTCTTCGTATAGCAGCAAGCAAAACAGTTAGGACGTTTTATTTGAGGTTTGCCCTCACCCCAACCCCTCTCCCACTCCGAGAGGGACTTATTTTTTAAGGATGAATATGTTGTCCTGACCCATGTTGCGGTTGCTATAGTCATTACAATTAGTTTCCGTACAGTCATCTCCCAATAAAGGTATCGTATTCTCCCTGAACCGCCCTCACCCCAAACCCCTCTCCCACTCCGAGAGGGGCTGCTGGTTTTTATTTGGAATTGCTATACCAATGACAAAGGACTAATGACTAATGACCAATCCGTAACAACCCTGCGCGATTTCTCAGACGACGCGCTATTATAGAAAGGTTGTCCCTAAAAACTTGAAGTACGACAATGGCAGTTCCCAAGAAGAAAACCTCGAAGTCAAAGCGCAATATGCGTCGCGCCACTTGGAAGCGTCAAGCCGCCCTTGAAGCGCAAAAAGCTTTGTCTCTCGGTAAATCTGTCCTCACCGGACGTTCTAATAGCTTTTATTATCCCGATCCTGAAGAAGAAGAGGACGAAGACGAAGAGTAAAATTGAAATCCAGCAGAATCTGCGGCGATTGGTGCGATCGCCGTGGGTTATTTTGAGAATTTTAACCCGCGTCTTGTTGGCGGATGTAGTGAACTAAAGCTTGTAGCCCCAGTAAATAACTTTCAGAACCAAAGCCGCTAATTTGACCAATAGCGACCGGGGCAATGTAAGAATGATGGCGGAAATTCTCGCGGCGATAAATGTTACTCAAATGCACTTCTACCGTCGGGATATTCACGGCGGCTAAGGCATCGCGAAGGGCAATGCTGGTGTGAGTATAAGCCCCGGCATTAATTAAAATACCGCGATCGCGTCCCCAAGCACTGTGAATGGCATCAACTAACTCGCCTTCGTGATTGGATTGTACGCACAGGGCTTTAATATCAAGCTTGCTGGCTTCTTGAATCAGCAAACTGTCGATTTCATCTAAAGTGGTGTTACCATAAACTCCCGGTTCGCGCTGACCCAACAGGTTTAAATTGGGGCCGTGCAGAACCAGGATGCTTAAGGTACTAAATGCCTCTGGCCGCATAAAGTAAATGGGTTTTGATGGACAAGTCGCAGGGATTTAACGACCGCGACGTGGGGAATCTTTAACTGGAATGGGGATTAGTTCGGGTTCGGCTTCAACTTCTGGCCCTAACAGCGCTTCAGTCACGCGACGCGCCCATTCTTTGAGTTTTTCGATTACCTTATCCAAATAATCCATCGAACAGAAAGCTCCTATGAGACTTGACGGTTTATTGGGTCTAGTTTAAGGCAGTGAGTTCAACTGAATGATCGTCTGCCGGGATTGCTAGACCTTTATGTTTCTATGCTATAACTTTCCCTGCCTTAGCCGCAGCCAAGATTGAAAAAATAAAAATATTACAGGAAATTGTATATTTGTATTAAGTTTAACATATAGTTCCAACCGCCGAAAACCAGCCCCGGCATTTTTTAGCGATCGCCACTGAGAATTTTCCGCCGCAAACGGTCGAGGGCATGAGAAGCGCTGAGACGGCGGATTGTTTCGCGATCGCGCTCGGCTCCAAAGCGATATTCAAATATATCCACCCTGCGATCGGGAGCGGCCAAACCAATATAAACTAAGCCCACCGGTTTGCAGTCGTTGCCGCCGCCCGGCCCGGCAATCCCAGTAATACTGAGGCTCCAAGAGGTTTTTAACCGTTCTTGTACCCCCAAAGCCATTTGCTTGGCCACGGGTTCGCTCACCGCCCCCAGTTGTGTCAACAATTCCTGACTTACCGCCAGGACATGAGTCTTCACTTCATTACTGTAAGCAATGATGCCGCCGTGGAAATAAACCGAACTGCCAGGGGTTTCAGTTAGCATCTGCCCCAAACCGCCCCCTGTGCAAGATTCCGCCACACTGAGAGTCTCGCCGCGATCGCGCAATAACCCCCCCACCACAGCGGCCAGGGTTTCCTCATCCGAGCCAAAATAATCAATCCCGGCAATATCTTGTAAATCCTGAGCCACCGGATCGATCAACTCGACTGCCTCAACTTCAGAAGCAGCGCGAGCCGAAACCCGCAACTTCACAATGCCATCGAGGGCATAAGGGGCCACCGTGGGATTAGTCATGTCAAAAAACTTAGAGACCTTACTCGCCAAGGTAGACTCACCAATGCCCCAGAACTTGAGCAAACGACTGTGAATGACCTGTTTGCCCCAACCTTGCGATCGCAGGTACGGAACCGCCGTTTCCTGCCACATCAGGCGCATTTCCGAAGGCACACCCGGAAACGTCAAAATCGTTAAATTCGGTCGCGGTTGCCACAACATCCCCGGAGCCGTACCGCTACGATTGGGAATAATCCCCGCCTTTTCCGGCAAAAGGGCTTGTTTGCGGTTATTCGGAGCCATTTGCCGCCGTCTTTGGGCAAACTTTGCCGCAATATCCTCTAAAATCTCTGGATGTTCGACCAGGGGAGTCTCAAACGTCGCCGCGATTGTCTCGGTGGTCAAATCATCAGGCGTTGGCCCCAATCCCCCCGTAAAAATCAAAATCGAGGCGCGATCGCTGGCTATTTTAATAATTTCCGTGAGGCGATCGCGATTATCCCCCACCACCGTTTGATAGTAATGAGGAATTCCCAAACTCGCCAACTGCTGCGCCAAATACTGCACATTGGTATTAACAATATCCCCCAGCAGCAACTCCGTTCCTACACAAATAATTTCGGCACTCATAACAACTATTCTTCATTGCGAATTTGTCGATTGCGCCGCACTTGCCACGCCACATAAGCCAGCAGTAAACTTGCCCCAATTGCATAAGCATAACCACTGGGAATCCCCGACACCGCCATGGCCAAACTCCCCACCCACAACGTCAGGGCATAAATAAATAACACCGTTAACCGTTGGGAAATACCCGCCTTGAGCAAACGATGATGTAAATGACTTTTATCGGCTAAAAACGGTGATTTTCCGCTTTTAAGGCGCGAGAGAATCACCGAAGACATATCCAAAATTGGCACGGCCAAAATCAAATAAGGCAACAATACGGCAGTGACGGCGGTACTTTTAACCAAGCCAATCACCCCCACTCCCGCCAGGGTAAAACCCATAAAATACGCCCCCCCATCCCCCATAAAAATCTGAGCCGGATTGAAGTTATAGCGCAAAAAGCCCAAAGCCCCCCCCGCTAACGCCGCCGCAATCAAAGCCGCCGCCGGTTGCTGCATAAACAAGCTGACAATCAGCATCACCACCGCCGCAATGCCCGAAACTCCCGCGGCCAAGCCATCCAAACCATCAATCCAGTTAATCGCGTTGGCCATCCCCACCAACCAAATCGCGGTTACGGGTAAACTCAGCCAACCCATTTCCACTAACCCATCAAAAGGAATGGATAAAAAATCAATCCGCACTCCTGCCCACCAAGCCAAACTCGCGACACAGGTTTGCATAATCAAGCGAGAAAGCGGGGTGAGATTAAATAAATCGTCCCCCAAGCCAATCAGGAAAAAAGCCACGCCACCGAGGGTCACGCCCCAAATTTCGCTAACTTGATTGGGAGCAATTTCAGCAAATCCCCCCAAACACCAAACAATAATCAACGCCGTCAAGGTTCCCCCAAAAATGGAGACTCCCCCTAAACGGACGATGGGTTGTTTGTGAACTTTACGTTCGTTGGGGCGGTCTACATGACCGCTTTTGAGGCCGATGGTCTTGAC
The DNA here is from genome assembly GCA_000380225.1 of filamentous cyanobacterium ESFC-1. Classification (GTDB taxonomy): domain Bacteria; phylum Cyanobacteriota; class Cyanobacteriia; order Cyanobacteriales; family Spirulinaceae; genus Jaaginema. Next base: position 2,983,120 of record KB904821.1, on the reverse strand, counting down.
AACGGGCGTACTCCACAGCACAAAAAGAGCAGAGACGAGAAAGGCAATCAGATGGTACAAATGGGATGGCATCTAGATTGGTTTTGAGCCGACTGGAACAGGCAAAGTCTACCTCAATTTCCCTCGTCTCGCCTAGTATTTCCGCAAAATTGTTGGGGCGATCGCGATCGCCCCAAGTCAAAAATCAGCCGTTAAAGCTTGCGATGATTGGCGTTGAGCCTTTTTTAGGTCAATGCCGGAACCGGCATCCGTAAATGAGGATACAAGGGGAAGCGATCGCACAACTGACTAATTCGTTGGCGACAACCTGCCGCTACCGTCTCATCGTCGGGATTGAGCAGGCGATCGGCGATAATATTAGCAATTTCGCTAAATTCTGCCTCTCCCATGCCCCGCGTTGTCATGGCCGGAGAACCCAAACGCAAACCACTGGTGACAAACGGCGATTCCGGGTCAAAGGGAACCGTATTTTTATTCGCCGTAATCTTGACCTGACTCACCAACTGATCGGCTTGTTTACCCGTCATGCCAATGCAGCGCAAATCCACCAGCAACAAATGATTGTCTGTGCCATCAGAAACAATCTTAAACTGGCGCTGCATCAACTGTTGAGCCAAAGCTTGAGCATTGGCAATCACTTGACCCGAATAAGCTTTAAATTCCGGCTTCAGGGCTTCCCCAAACGCCACCGCTTTGGCCGCGATAACGTGTTCGAGGGGGCCGCCTTGAGTGCCAGGAAACACCGCCTTATTAAACTTTTTGCCCAACTCCTCATCGCGAGTCAAAATCAAACCGCCCCGCGGCCCTCGTAGCGTTTTGTGGGTGGTGGTGGTCACTACATCACAATAAGGAACCGGGTTGGGATGATGTCCGGTGGCGACTAAACCCGCAATGTGAGCAATATCCGCCATCAGATATGCCCCCACCTCGTCGGCAATTTCTCGGAACTTGGCAAAGTCAATAACGCGGGGATAAGCCGAGTAGCCGCAAATAATCAGCTTCGGACGCTCTTTAAGAGCAAGTTCGCGGATTTGGTCAAAATCGAGGCGTTCGGTGTCCTGATTGACCCCATACTGCACCACCTTGAACCATTTACCCGACACATTCACCGGAGAACCGTGGGTGAGGTGACCGCCGTGGGACAAGTCCATCCCCATAATCGTGTCGCCGGGTTCGAGTAAGCTCAAGAAAACGGCAAAGTTCGCTTGTGCGCCAGAGTGGGGTTGTACGTTGGCCGCGGCCGCCCCAAAAAGCTCTTTAACGCGTTCGATGGCAATTTGTTCGGCTTGGTCGATAAACTCGCAACCGCCATAATATCGCTTGTTCGGTAAGCCTTCAGCGTATTTGTTGGTTAATACCGAACCTTGAGCGGCCATCACTGCCGCCGAGGTAAAGTTTTCGCTGGCAATTAATTCTAGGTGGTCTCGTTGGCGCTGAAGTTCTTTTTGTAGAATTTCAGCAATTTGAGGATCGGTTTGCGCTAAAAAATCTAAGTTTGTTTCTGTCATAAGAATGGGAAGCCCAATCGGTTCAGGAGAGAGCGATTTATAAATTAAGTCGGACTTTTTATCTTAACTCTGTTTGCCAGGGAAAGAAAACCCACAATGTAAAGCTGTGTAGCGAAAAGCGCGATCGCGTCGGTTGCCTCAACTACAATGGATTTAAGCAATATTTCCGCAGTGTGGGAGGGGATTGTATGTTAGTCATTCTCACAAACGAACAAGTTTTACCACCGCAACAAGTGTGTCAAGGTTGTTTGTTGGCCAATCAAAGCGGCTTACCCCGTTGGCAAAAAGGTAAACTCGGTTGCGGTCGTGCTTTGGGCAAAATGGCAGCCAATCAAGCCGATGTATATGAATGTCAAATGGGCTTTCGTGTGGCCCATGTGAGTTAACTCTTAGTCTAGATGGCCAGATCGAGATGGGGTCGGCTTCGTTAGAATGGAAAGCAGTTTTTCAGAGGAGTATCAATCCATGAATTGGCGCGGTTCTACAGATGTCAAAGACCGAGTTTTTAGCGCTCTGGTTTATATTATTGCTTTAATGTATGCCTTACCTTTTGGTACTTATTTACTAACGCAATTTCCCTGGTTACGCAATATTATCGGCCCCATTGTCGCCCCCGCACTGGCGATTTACAATCTTGTTCCCTTTGCGGGAATCATTATTTTCTTTGTGCTGTTTTTAGCAGTGGTTCGCAATCCCAGGGTCAGTCATTTTTTGCGCTTCAACACCATGCAGACGATCTTGCTAACGATTGTCTTGTTTTTGTTGCAGTTGGCGTTTAACATTTTGGCTCGACCCCTGGGTGATAGCTTAATCGTACAAACTCTGAGCAATACCGTATTTATTGGCATTCTTGGCATTTGTGGTTACAGCATCGTCCAGTCGGCGTTAGGGCGTTACGCCGAAATTCCGAGCTTGTCCGATGCGGTGTACAACCAAGTCCGCTAAGTGTCCCCCTCAACATAGTTTTCTAAGATACCGATCCCTTCGATTTCAATGCGGACGCGATCGCCCTTGGCCATGGGTGCAATGCCTTCAGGAGTCCCCGTGAGAATAATATCGCCGGGGAGCAAGGTCATAATGCCGGAAATGTAACTCACCAAATCATCCGGGGAAAAGACCATGCAATCTACCGTCGCACTTTGCCGGGGTTCGGGTTCGTCATTGAGAAAGGTTTGTAACTTGGCTCCTGCACTCAATTCTCGGACAATCCAAGGGCCAAGGGGGCAAAAAGTGTCAAAACCTTTAGCCCGCGTCCATTGATTGTCTTTTCGCTGCAAATCTCGGGCCGTAACATCGTTAGCAATGGTATAGCCCCAGATTTTATTTTGGGCTTGTTCCGGGGAACAATTGCGGGTGCGATCGCCCATAATAATCGCTAATTCTCCTTCATAATCAAGGCGTTGCGATTGAGACGGATAATGAATGGCTTGATGATCGGCAACAATCGTTGTGGGCGGTTTGAGAAATAAGAGCGGTTCATCAGGAACAGCCGTTCCCATTTCGGCGGCATGGTTAGCATAATTTTTGCCCACCGCAATAATTTTAGACGGCGCACAAGGAGCCAATAAATAATACTCCTCGGCTTCTAAAATCGTTTCAGTGGGTTGTCCGCCCAACCAGGGAGGTGCATCTAGCACTTGAACCGTGCGATTGAGTTGCAGCAACCCATAGTAAATCTGGGCTTGGGGGGTTTTAATCCGAACGTAGCGTTGCGCCATAGGGTGTTTAGAACGAAATCAATAATCTTGACAAGCAAGGAAAAAATACGAAATTTCTACTCTAGGATCGATTGATTTGGAAAAAAGTGCAACAATTAACAAATGAAGGTTTAAGATTATAAATCCTTGCTTTGGATAAGCGAGCGATCGCCGATCACAAAGCCCCAGAGTCCATAAGGAGATTTTCATGGCAACTCGCAACTACGAAATGATGTACGTCCTGCGTCCCGACTTGTCCGAAGAACGAGTCAACGCAGAAATTGACCGTTATAACGAAATACTCAGCAACAACAGTGCCAATAATATCGAAGTCCAGGTCAAAGGCAAACGCCGCTTGGCTTACGAAATCGATCGTTTTCAAGACGGTATTTATGTGCAGTTAAACTATAAAGCCGACGGGAGTCAAGTCGCCCCTGTCGAACGAGCCATGCGCCTCAGCGAAGAAGTAATCCGTTACTTAACCATTCGCTTAAAAGACGACCCCAAGAGCGCCCAACCCGCAGAAGCACCTGCTGAAGCCGAACCGACGGCGGTTTAAATGGGTTAATGGGTTTAACTTAACTTGGATAGAATCCCCGCTAACGAAAGATGCGGGGATTTTTAGTTATTTTGGCAAAAACCAACAACCCATGACCCATGACCCATGACCCATGACTAATGACCAATGACTAATCGTGACAAGTTAAGGCAACAGCCACAATGTCAAGAATGCTCTAAAACCCTTGTAGGGGCCAGGTTTCCTCGCCCAATCTTATCTTTGAATACAGCAGTTAGAGGCGACGGTAACAACAAAATTGACGGGGTAAATGGGTGAGGATTGGACGGGGAAACCCCGCCCCTACGAGAAACTTGACAATTCAACCAAAACCTTAACTTGTCACAAATGACCAATGACCAATGACTAATGACCAATGACCAATGACCAATGACTAATGACCAATGACCAACAACCAATGACCAACAACCAATGACCAACAACCAATGACCAATGACCAACATTGACGAAACCGAATTCGAGAACGCGATCGCGTCCGTTGAAACTGCCCTCAACCAACTCAAAGAACGCTACAATCAAGTCAAACAAGACCAAACCCGGCGATCGCAACTGGTCGAACAAGCCCGCCACACCGCCCCCGGACTCAAAGCCGAACTCGACCGCATCCAACAAGAAATCGACCTAATCGACACCAACCTCGAAAGCCGCCTCTTTCGCTGGCGTAGCCTCTTACATCCCTTTTGGATGGCTGTGCGCTTCGGCGGTTTAGGTTTACTGATCGGTTGGTGGCTCAAATCCGTAATTTGACAACTCCCCTGCCAAATAATTAAAATCCGCGATCTACTGCCAGAGCCACCCCATCAAATGGTAATCTGTAGGATGGCAATCCGATTGCGATCCCTGCCTCATAACAATAGCGAATCACGAAATCGACAATAAGCATGGTAGCCACAACAGACAAAACCAACGTTGGCAAAATTACACAAATCATCGGCCCCGTCGTCGATGTCGAATTTCCGAGCGGCAAAATGCCGAAAATTTATAACGCTTTAAAAGTTGAAGCGAAAAACTCCGCCGGCCAAGATATTGCTGTCACCTGTGAAGTGCAGCAACTCCTGGGCGACAACCAAGTTCGTTCCGTCGCCATGAGCGGCACAGACGGCTTAGTGCGCGGCATGGAAGCCACCGACACCGGCGCAGCCATTAGCGTTCCTGTCGGTAAAGCAACCCTCGGTCGTATTTTCAATGTCCTCGGTGACCCCGTAGACCAACTCGGCCCCGTGGGAACTGAAGAACGCTTCCCCATTCACCGTCCCGCCCCCAAATTCACCGAACTCGAAACCAAACCTTCTGTGTTTGAAACCGGGATCAAAGTCATCGACTTGCTGACCCCCTATCGTCGCGGCGGTAAAATCGGCTTATTCGGTGGTGCTGGCGTGGGCAAAACCGTGATCATGATGGAATTGATTAACAACATCGCCACCCAACACGGCGGCGTGTCCGTCTTCGGTGGTGTAGGGGAACGTACCCGCGAAGGAAACGACCTCTACAACGAAATGATCGAATCCAATGTAATCGATACCGAAAACCGCGAAAAATCCAAAATCGCCTTGGTATACGGTCAAATGAACGAACCCCCTGGCGCACGGATGCGGGTGGGTTTGTCGGCGTTGACCATGGCCGAATACTTCCGGGATGTGAGCAAGCAAGACGTTCTGCTGTTCATTGACAACATCTTCCGGTTTGTACAAGCGGGTTCTGAGGTATCGGCGCTGCTCGGTCGGATGCCCTCTGCGGTAGGATATCAGCCTACTCTCGGTACAGATGTGGGGGATTTGCAAGAGCGCATCACTTCGACGAAGGAAGGTTCGATTACCTCCATTCAAGCGGTTTACGTTCCTGCTGATGACTTAACCGACCCCGCCCCCGCGACCACCTTCGCTCACTTAGACGGAACTACGGTGCTGTCTCGCGGTTTGGCTTCTAAAGGGATTTATCCGGCGGTAGACCCCTTGGATTCGAGCAGCACCATGTTACAGCCGAACATTGTGGGTGCAGAACATTACAACACCGCTCGCGCCGTACAATCTACCCTGCAACGGTACAAAGAATTGCAAGATATTATTGCGATTCTGGGCTTGGATGAATTGTCCGAAGATGACCGGATTACGGTAGACCGCGCTCGCAAGATTGAGCGTTTCTTGTCTCAGCCCTTCTTTGTGGCGGAAGTATTCACGGGTTCTCCGGGTAAATATGTGCCTCTCGAAGAAACCATTAAAGGGTTCCAAATGATCCTCAATGGGGAATTTGACGACCTTCCCGAACAAGCCTTTTATTTGGTGGGCAGTATCGAAGAAGCCAAGCAAAAAGCTGAGAAGCTCAAGGCTAAAGGCTAAATCCTCTTTCTTTCACGGGGTTGTAGGTTAGCGCTATTGTTGATTTCTGGCTTGAGGATTAATGAAATATTTAATCTTCAAGCTTTAGCGCCATCTTGCAACCTTCGCTTTTCTGGACATACAAAAATTAAGTTAAACGAATCTGAAAAGTAATAATGAGTTTATCTGTTCGTGTGATTACTCCCGACAAAACGGTTTGGGATGCTTCGGCTGAAGAAGTGATTTTACCGAGTACGACTGGACAATTGGGGATTTTGAGCGGTCACGCGCCGTTACTCAGCGCCTTGGATATTGGCGTGATGCGAGTGCGGACAAATAAAGACTGGATTCCGTTGGCGTTGTTTGGTGGCTTTGCTGAAGTCGAAGAAGACCAAGTGACGATTTTGGTCAATGGAGCCGAAAAGGGCCAAGATATTGACGCAGAAGCGGCAAAAGGTAAGTTAGAACAAGCCCAAAACCAACTCGACCAGTTGAAAGGTTTGGAAAATACCGCCGAAAAAATCAAAGCTGAAAAGGCTTTTAAAAAAGCGCGGGCTAAATTTCAAGCGGCGAATAGTCCGGTTAAGGTTTAAGTTTAAAAAAAAGAGGGCAGAAAATGCGATCGCATCTTCTGTCCTCGAATTTTGGTGGGATTTTACCCAATTTTTTAGTTACTGCCGGTGAAGACGACTTCGGGGAATTTGTCTTGGGCGACATTCATCGATGTACGTTTGCCTTCTTCTTGCCAGTAGTTAATGACTTCTGTGGCTTTGTTGAGTAAGGCGATTTGCTCGGTTTCAGAAATCCAGGTTTTGGATTCTAGCTCGGTTTTGAGTTCTTCCCAAGCATTGTTGCGGGGCCAAAAGTAATAAGGCGTGAGGGGGCTAGTGCCTTTACCCACGACTTGATCGACTGCGATCGCGACATTGGCATCTAACCATAGTATCTTTAAAATAAAACGCGGATCCAATTACACCTCCAACGAAGGGAATACAACAAAAATTGTAAAATTTCTAACATCCCATATTAACACGAAGTCTATGCCAAGATCGATTGTTGTTTTTGATATTGACGGTGTAATTCGAGATGTGGGCAATTCATACCGCCGCGCGATCGCCGATACCGTTGCCGAATTTACCCAAGGGGCTTATCGACCCACCCTTGCCGACATTGACCGCTTAAAAACTGAGGGAGTCTGGAATAACGACTGGGAAGCCTCCCAAGAATTGGTATATCGCTACTGGGAAAGCCAAGATAGAGTGCGATCGCAAATCTATCTCGATTACGGTGCGATTATCAACTTCTTCCAAGCTCGCTATCGCGGTCGCAACTTCGATGGCTACATTGCCAACGAACCTCTTTTAGCCACTCCTGAATATTTCCAAAGTCTCAGCGACAACGAAATCGCCTGGGGCTTTTTTAGCGGGGCAACTCGCGGCTCGGCTGAATACGTCCTCAAAGACCGTTTAGGGCTGTCTGACCCCCTGTTAATCGCTATGGAAGATGCTCCGAGCAAACCCGATCCAACCGGCTTACTCGCCGTTCTGAGTGCTGTAGAAGGCGAAAACCCCACCGAGCTTGCGCCCGTGTTTTATGTGGGGGATACGGTCGCAGATATGTACACCGTTGAAAAAGCGAAAGTGGTACAACCGCAACGGCAATGGTTTGCCATTGGTATCTTACCGCCCCATGTACAAGTGAATGGGAGTCGCCAAGCCGATTACACCGAAAGCCTGAACGCTGCTGGCGCAAAGATCGTTCTCAACAACGTTCAGGATTTGACCGTGGCTCAAATTCGCGACTTACTCTAGGTTTAAAAACTTCTCTAACGCCGTGGCCATCACTGGAGGCCAGCGTCGAATTCTTTTCACCCAGTCGATATCTTGATAACGGCTATCCATACCGATGGCCGCCACCCAATTGCTTTCCGCTTCTCCTTGCTGACCTTGTTCCCACAAAACCGCAGTAAGGGCAGCCCGGACATCGGGAAACCTGGGATACTTGCGAGCAATGTTTCGCATTTCTTTGAGGGCTTCTGCTTGCGCTCCGGTTTGATACAAAGCGAGAGCGTAGTTAGAACGGGCAAAGGCAAAATCTGGGGCGATTTCCACCGCTTTTTGGTAATCGACGATCGCGTCTTGCCATTGACCTTGACCGGCTTTGGCGTTACCGCGATTGTTGTAAGCCATGGGGTCATCAGGGCTAATGGTTAAGACCTGCTCGTAGTCCGCGATCGCGTCTTGGTAACGACCTTGAGCTTCATACACCGCACCGCGATTGAGGTAAGGATCGGGGGCTGTCGGGGCTAACTCAACAGCGCGATTGTAATCGGCGATCGCGTCATCGAGACGATTTTGGCGCACCCGCAAATTACCGCGATTGCTCCAAACCGCCGGGTTTTCAGGAAACTGCTGTACCAACTGCGTCCAATCATCATCGGCTGTCGCAAAATCCCCCTTTTGGGTCGCCTCGATTGCTTCTTCAGCTAAAGCTTGACCTTTTTGTAATTCGGCTTCTGTATAGTTGGCCGCGATCGCGGGAGAAAACGTCATGCCCCACAACCACAGACCGCACAATAAACTTAAAATCCAGCGCATGGTTTCATCAAAAGTAGAGATATATACTTAGGGTATTACGGATTACAGGTTGTTGGTTCTTGGTCATTGGTTCTTTGTCCTTTGTTATTGGCAGAATCCCTGAATTGGTAATTGGTCACTGGTAATTGGTAATTTCCCCCTACTGCCCATTGCCGACTGCCTACTGCCCCAGAAAGCCCAAGAAGCTGATAACTGAAAAAACCTGTTAACTGAAAAAGCTGCCCTTTTCCCAAAAAAAAGAAAAATCTCTGGATGTAGGGTTTTAAAAAGGTTTACACTATATCCAAAGCATCACCAACTATCCTTGAGTCAGCTACAGCAGCGCGTTGCAGTGTAGCCCAAAAGCTTATACAATTCGTAGCAACAATTTCTACTTTTTGGCTCAACTCATAACCCAACCATCATCAGGATCGGCATCATGTCTATAGCCCCCAAAGCGGTAATGAATCTCTATATTGACCACTTAAAAATCGGTTACCGACAAGTCTATGGTCAGACAAACCCACAATATGCCGATCTCATTGGTTGGGTTGCTCAAACTGTGGTAGAGCAAATTGCTAATAGTAACGCGGCGTATCACGATGTCGAGCATACTTTACTGGTAGCCTTAGCAGGTCAGGCGATTTTGCAAGGAAAGCAAAAACGAGATGGTAATGTGTCGAGTCGAGATTGGCTGAATTTAATGATTTCCTTGTTGTGTCATGATATTGGCTATGTCCAAGGAGCTTGCGACCAAGACCAACCCGAACAACGGATTTGCGCGACGGGTAAAGAAGGAGAAACAATCCAATTACCGCTTCATAGCACCGATGCCCTTCTGACCCAGTATCATGTCGATCGCAGTCAAGTTTTTGTGCGAGAAGCCTTTGCTCATTGTCCAGAAATCGAGATCGAAGCGGTACAACACAACATTGAATTAACTCGTTTTCCAGTTCCTAATGACGAAGCCCACCAAGACACAATCAATTATCCGGGCTTGGTAAGAGCGGCGGATTTGATTGGTCAATTGGCAGACCCTCATTATCTAGATAAATTACCCGCTTTATTCCAAGAATTTGCCGAAAACGGGACGAATGAAGTTTTAGGATATAAACATCCTCAAGATTTACGAGCCAGCTATCCGGGGTTTTTCTGGAATATTGTTTATAGTTATATTGAACCGAGCTTAGTTTATTTAGAGTTAACTCAAGCTGGAAAACAGATTCTCACGAATTTGTTTGCTAATGTTTTTATCGTCGAAAGAGAATTGCAAGCAGCAAAAGCGGGCAGTTTAGTGACAATGGGTTAATGTCTCAAAACGAGCCATTATTCATCTTGATTTAAAAGTTTTTATTATCGTCAAAATCTCGCTTGTGGGGGCTGATGGCTGATATTCGTAACCTGCTTGCCAACCTCGCTAATGCTGAAGCTCAGTTGCGCGAAACCGAATTTTTAGCGCCTTGTGTCCGAGGGGGCAAAGTTCGAGCGTCTATAGACTCGTTAATTTATACTTTTGAACCGAATCCGTCTGACTTTGAGGGGTGGGGTATTTTTCAAGCTGAAAGCAACAGCATCGCCACTTTAGTAGACGAGCCATTACTGCCCCAGATCGACGCTTATTTGCAGTGTTTACCGGCGTTGCGCTTGCGTTTGGTGTATCCCCTACAACACCAAACCTGGCTGGCTTATCCGAGCAATCAAGGGGATATGCAGCAACGTTTTGGCGTATCTCGTCCCCTCCCGGTGCATTTGGTGAGTGACGGTGCAGCGTTTGAGCCGATTGTGGCTCGCGTAGATGGCAAAATTTGCTGGTTTGAAGGGGTCGATCGCCGCGCCGAAGCCCAACCCCGCGATCGCCTGCAAGAAGCCTTAAATCAAGGAATAGCATCAGATGCGCTTCAGTTTTCCGGCTTAACTCCTGAAATGCGAATTGCCTACGATCTCGCTTGGCAAAAAACCGCGATCGCCCATCAACAAAAAGAAGAAAACCGCTTGCGAAATGCCTTGAAACAAGGGGGAGGGGAACTCAGAAGTAGTCGCGATCGCGGCGATTATTGGCAAGTAGAATGGAGAACCGCCGACGGTGAATTGCACACTTCAGCCATTACTAAAAATGATTTAACTGTGATGAGTTCGGGAATTTGTCTGAGCGGACGCGATCGCGACTTTGATTTACAATCCCTGGTTGGCGTGATGGAAAACCGGGAATGGTGATTGGGCAATTGTGACAAGTTAAGATTTTTGCCCCATTGTTAAGTTCCTCGTAGGGGCGGGGTTTCCCCGTCCAAGTTTACGTTATTGGATGCGACTGCTCCCGTCAAATCGTCCTAACCTTAAAGTTGAGATTGTACGCGCGAAACCTCACCCCTACACAAGTTGAGGACTCTCTTGACAAGAGGATTCTGGGCTTAACTTGTCACCAATGGTAATTGGGCTATTGGCAGTATTATGTCGAAAATGACATATTGATAGAAAACTAATTTTATGGATGCTACTAAACGTCAGAAACTAGAAGAAGCCGGATGGAAAGTTGGGACGACTCAAGAGTTTTTAGGTCTTTCCGAGATTGATGTTGAACTCATAGAGCTAAAGTTAGCTCTTAGTAATCTCCTCAAAGAAAGCCGCGCACGCCATCAAATTTCCCAAGATACTTTAGCCCAGAAAATGGGGTAAGCGCCAATCCCGTGTCGCCAAAATTGAAAATGGCGATAATTCAGTATCTTTGGATTTGATAATGCGAGCGCTGTTTTGTGCTGGCGTTACACGGGATGACATTGCGAATACAATCTCTCCGTCTCTGAAATCTAGTCAATCCCTATAAAAACCAGCAGTTTTCCGGCTTAACTCCAGAAATGCGAATCGCCTACGATCTTGCTTGGCAAAAAACCGCGATCGCCCATCAGCAAAAAGAAGAAAACCGCTTGCGAAATGCCTTGAAACAAGGAGGAGGAGAACTCAGAAGTAGTCGCGATCGCGGCGATTATTGGCAAGTAGAATGGAGAACCGCCGACGGTGAATTGCACACTTCAGCTATAGCTAAAAACGATTTAACCGTGATGAGTTCGGGAATTTGTCTTAGCGGGCGCGATCGCGATTTTGATTTACAATCCCTAGTTGGTGTGATGGAAAACCGGGAATATTGATTGTGAATATGGATATCTCGATCTAATATCAAATCCGAAAAAACAACCACGCTTCGCGAGAACCCCGGTTTCTTACCTGCTTACACAGTCAAGTTGAAATTTTAAGCTAGAAACCGGGGTTCTAAAGCTTCACTAATTAAACGGATTTGATATAACTTGAGATTGAAAATTGTTCTATTATTTTTGATTTTTGAATTGTAGCCGCCGAACGCAACCTACTGGAATAGTGATAGCGAATCAACCGTCAAAGGACAGTTGTGCTTTGAAGTGCTTAGTGCTGTCTATTATTAGTTTCGTTTAAGTTATCAAAGGTATTAACTTATTTATCAAAACGTATACTTTTGTAACAAGAATGTACGTTAGAATGAAGTTGAGAAAAAAATGGATGTAAAATTTCATGCCTTATACAGTTGACTCAGCACGCAATATTTTTTCCGATACCCTGGCAGCAGATTCTGTTCCAGCAACAACAGCTCGTTTTACGGAACTGAATGCAGAAGATCAACTGGCATTAATTTGGTTTGCCTACTTAGAAATGGGTAAAAGTATTACGATTGCAGCACCTGGAGCAGCTAATATGCAGTTTGCTGAATCAACTTTGGCACAAATTAAAGAAATGTCTTATGGAGAACAGTCCCAGGCAATGTGTGACCTTGCCAATCGCACAGACACTTCCATTAGTCGCACTTATGCAACCTGGACTGCCAATATCAAACTCGGTTTTTGGTATCGTCTCGGTCAATGGATGCAAGAAGGAATTGTGGCTCCCATTCCCTCTGGATACAAACTTTCTACGAATGCTGCGGCTGTCCTCGAAACCATCCGAGGTCTTGAACCTGGACAGCAAATCACCGTTTTGAGAAACGCAGTTGTCGATATGGGCTTCGATCCTAAAAATATTGAAGGTTATCAGCGTGTCTCTGAACCCGTCGTTGTGCCGACAGAAATTACTCAACGTGATAAAGTCACCATCGAAGGTGTTGATAATGCCACTGTCGTTCAATACATGACAAATCTCAACGCGAATGACTTTGATGCTCTCATTGATTTGTTTACAGAAGATGGCGCACTTCAACCTCCTTTCGAGCGCCCGATTGTTGGCAAAGAAGCTATCCTGCGTTTTTTCCGAGAAGAATGTCAAAATCTCAAGCTGATACCTGAACGGGGTGTCAGTGAGCCAGCGAAGGATGATTTCCTGCAAATTAAGGTGACTGGAACCTGTCAAACGCCTTGGTTCGGGGCCAATGTTGGTATGAACATTGCTTGGCGTTTCCTCTTAAATCCCAGTGGTAAAATCTTCTTTGTTGCCATTGACTTGTTGGCATCTCCCAAGGAACTTGTAAACCTGGTTCGTAAGTAGAAACTGCTATAAAACTTAGAGTCAAAGAGCTAACATCGGAGCATCCTTAATAGAGGATGCTTTTTTTTGTTTTCTAGCAGTAGTGGCGCGACAATTGGGCATTGGTTTGGTGCGTTACGGCGGATTGAAAATTGTCCTATTATTTGTGACTTGTAGCCGCCGAACACACCCTACTGCCGTGACACAGCTAAAATGAGGCTATAGGTAGGGTGTCGTTCAACCAACCCGTAACCAACCCGCTTCTATGGCACAATGAGAAGCGTTCGCTTTGCCGAAACTCGCGACCAAACTAACGTCGCTTTGTTTGAAAATACCATAATTAAACTCCTATGACTGTCACTGCTCCTGCTCCTCCTACAAAAACTCGCCGTGTCGTTTTTCCCTTCACCGCCATTGTCGGCCAAGAAGAAATGAAACTGGCCTTATTGCTGAACGTCATCGACCCCAAAGTGGGTGGGGTGATGATTATGGGCGATCGCGGTACGGGAAAATCCACCACAATCCGCGCTCTGGCTGACCTTTTACCCGAAATCGAGGTAGTCGCTGGCGATCCATTTTGTAGTTCCCCCACAGACTTCGACTTGATGAGCGAAGAAGTGCGTCAAGCGGTCGAACAAGGCCAAGCCGTGGAAACCGTCCCGAAAAAAGTCTCGATGATCGACCTACCCCTAGGGGCGACCGAAGACCGAGTTTGCGGTACGATTGACATCGAAAAAGCCCTATCCGAAGGGATCAAAGCCTTTGAACCGGGCTTGCTGGCCAAAGCCAATCGCGGCATTTTGTATGTAGACGAGGTGAACCTCCTCGACGACCACTTAGTAGACGTATTACTCGACTCTGCCGCTAGTGGTTGGAATACCGTCGAACGGGAAGGCATTTCCATTCGTCACCCCGCCCGTTTTGTCCTGGTTGGGTCGGGAAATCCCGAAGAAGGCGAATTGCGTCCCCAACTGCTCGACCGCTTCGGAATGCACGCCGAAATCCGCACCGTCAAAGAGCCAGCATTGCGGGTGAAAATCGTCGAACAACGTTCTGCCTTTGACCGCGACCCCCAAGGCTTCTGCGCTCAATATCAAGCCGAACAAGACGCATTACAACAGCGTTTGATTCAGGCGCAAAAATTACTGAGCGAAGTTAATTTAGAATACGATTATCGCGTTAATATTTCCGAAATTTGCGCCGAACTGGATGTAGATGGATTGCGCGGCGATATTGTGACCAATCGTGCCGCGAAAGCCCTCGCTGCTTTTGAAGGCCGTACTGAAGTCACCGTCGAAGACATCCGCCGGGTTGTAACTTTATGCTTGCGTCACCGTCTGCGGAAAGACCCCTTAGAATCCATTGATTCGGGTTATAAAGTCGAAAAAGTCTTTAATCGTGTCTTTGGCTTAGAAGCCGCAGAATAAAATTCATTTTCAGCATTTAAGGGAAATGTGGGTGCGAGGATTGACGGGTTATTGGTTGTTTGTTGTTGGTGACAAGTTAAGTCCAAAACCAAGATGTCAAGAGGGCAGAAAATCCCTGTATCGGGGAACAGGTCTCAAGCCCCATCTCAACTTTCGGGAAATTACGATTTGGTGATGCGATCGCGCCGGAAAACCCAGTCCTTACAGATGACTGGACAAAAACAACTTAACCTCAACTTGTCACGGTTGGTAATTGGTAATTTCATCTCCCTCTTGGACGGGGAAACCCCGCCCTTACATACACGCTAATTTCCGATTGTCCAAAAAAACTGATAACACTCGCGCGAAACTTAAATTCGCTTTTTGAGGAACCGAACCCAAGTGTATTCTAGTGTTGAGCCTTTTCTAGAGTCTGCCCTATAGCCAGAAGTTTCTGATCCCCTTTCTGGGGCAAAATCCCACCTCTCCCTTGGGCGGGGAAACCCCGCCCCTATACGCCCATTGCCGATTGCCGAGGAGCCCCTTAGATGCTGATAACAGAAAATATCGCCCAGGAAGTTTATGGAAAGTTCCAGAGAACCCATAATCGAACTCAAAGGTATTAGTAAATCCTTTGGTAATAATATTATTCTCGACCGCGTTGACCTTACGGTTTACAAAGGCGACGCATTAGTGATTCTCGGGCCGTCCGGTACGGGAAAATCGACAATTTTGCGGATTATGGCGGGTTTATTACGGCCAGACACCGGAGAAGTCTACATTAAAGGACAACGCCGCTTAGGGGCGATTGAAGACAACGAGGACCCCATCGGCATTAGCATGGTTTTTCAACAAGCCGCATTATTTGACTCTTTGACTGTGGGGGAAAATGTGGGCTTTTTGCTGTATCAACATTCCCATCTTCCTCATCATGTCATTCGAAAATTGGTCGAGAAAAAACTGGAAACCGTGGGGTTAGAAGGAATTTTTGACAACTATCCGGCTCAACTTTCTGGGGGGATGCGAAAGCGGGTGAGCTTTGCGAGGGCGATTATGTCCAATCCCGAAGAACCTCATCTCAGTCCAGAGATCATTCTCTATGATGAACCTACCGCCGGATTAGACCCCATTGCCTCAACGGTTGTTGAAGACTTGGTGCGTCATTTACAAAAATCAGCAGACACCTGTCCAACTTATGTTATGGTGTCTCACCAAGAAAGCACTATTCGCCGTACTGCTGACCGGGTGATCTTTTTAGCGGGAGGAAAAGTACAGTGGACAGGCAGCGTTCGTGAAATCGACACTACAGACGATCCTTATGTGCGACAGTTCTTTAGTGCCAGTATTGAAGGGCCGATTCGGATTGTGAATTAACTTATTGTTGGGGAAAAAAACCATGCGATCGCGTTCGATACGAGAAGGTTCGGTGGGTTTGCTCATTTTAGTCGCCTTGGGATTGCTGGGTGGTATTACGATCTGGTTGCGAGGCTTAGATATTGGTCGCACCAGCTACAACGCCACTGTCGAGTTTGATAATGCCAACGGGATGTCTGTTGGGGCCCCAGTGCGCTACCGGGGCGTAAATGTCGGCAAAATTGTCGCCATTGAACCCGGAACTAACGGCATTGATGTTCAGCTTGAAATCTCCTCGGTAGACTTGCTGATTCCCAAAGATTCAGTCTTTCAAGCCAGTCAATCGGGTTTAATCAGCCAAACTGCCATCGACATTATTCCCCGCGAATCCCTTTCGAGTCAGACCCTAACCCTCAGTCCGGTGAGTGAAGAATGCGACCCTACGGCGATCGTGTGCGATCGCGATCGTTTGCAAGGGGAAGCTGGGACTACCCTTGATGACGTACTGGTTAGCACCGTCCGCCTTAGTGAAGTGTACGCCAGTCCTGAATTTGCCGAAAATATCAATAATCTGCTCAATACCGCCCAAGTTACCGCCGTAGAAGTCAATCGACTCAGCGACGAACTCCAGCAACTCTCCCAATTAGTCCGCCAACAACTCCCCCAAGTCACCACCACCGCCCAACGTACCTCCGTTGCCATTAGTACCACCGCCCTCGAACTTGGGGATGCCGCTAATCGTGCCGCCGGAACCCTAGAAGGAGTCGGACAAACGGCTCAAACGTTTTCGGCAACCGCCGTTGAATTTCAACGCACCGCCCAAAACTTAAACCTACTCTCTAGTAATCTCAATCAATTAATTGACGAAAATCGTACCAGCTTAAGCGTAACTCTCACCAGTCTTCAAGAAACCAGCGATAGCTTACAAGACCTGATTATCACCTTTAACCCGACTGTAGAAGGCTTAAATGCCGCCCTCGACCGAGACGCGATCGCCCAGTTAATTGACGACCTCGAAGTCCTCATCGCCAACAGTAGCGAAGCCTCTGCCAACCTACGAGATATTACCGCCAGCTTCAACGACCCGACCCTCATTGTCGAACTCCAACGTACCCTCGACTCCGCCCGCGAAACCTTTGAAAATACCCGTAAAATCACCTCAGAAGTAGACGAACTCACCGGCGATCCCACGTTTCGCGAGAATTTACGCCGTCTCGTCAACGGTTTAGGGGATTTACTCTCCTCTACCCAAGACTTAGAACAACAAATCCAATATGCCCAAGCCCTCGAACAATATCGCCAAACCGTACAAGAATTAGAAACTGCCGTCGAAGTCGCCCAAACCCTGCAAACCGAAGCGCAACCCGCCCCTCAACCCACTGCTGCCCCGGCTGCGTCTCCCAACCCCAAAGTTCTGATCGAAACCGCCCCCCAACCGAAAGTCCTTCCCACTTGGCGCAAACCCGCTAAGTCAGGCGATGGCGACGAATAGACAGCTTTTCTGTAGTGAAAGGGGGAAGACAAGGGAGAGGGGGAGGAGTGGGGAAAAATTAGAGTTACCTGTAGGGGCGGGGTTTCCCCGTCCAAGTTTAGATTTTATAGTAATTCTAAAGTAAGAATCGACAGCCCGCCCGCAGATTAAAATCTGGGGAACCAACAGGGCAAAGTCCACTTTCGCGGACTAAATCAATAAGTGGGTTTTGGTAATCAAATTCGGGATCAAATCGTCATTTCCCAAGATTGTAAATTGTACGCGCGAAGCCTTACCCCTACACAGGTTTGGAACTTTCTTGAAAAGAGAATTTTGAGATTCAACGATCGCGAATAACCAATAACAAACGACCAATGACAAATGACAAATAACATCGCCCCGGCAGCAGTGTAGGGTGGGCATCGCCCACCATCTCTAGCTTTGAGGTTATGGATTCAGTTCTAAACCCCCAACAAAGGACAAAGGACAAAAGACAATTACCATTTTTAGTCATAATAACTCTAGACCACCGATTATAAAACTGCAACGATGACTGATTCTGATTCGGGCAAAAAGCCTGTTACCTTTATTTCTTGTTGGATTGGGGCGGCAATTGCGGGCAGTATCGCGATCGCGGTATATTTGCTCACCTCCTCTATTGCCACGGTGTTTGCCGAACATCCCATCCACAGCGATAACGTCACGACTATTAAAATCTCGATCGCCGTCCGTACCTTGGTTGTAGGGATGTCTACTTTAGCCACCGGGATTTTTGGCTTTTCGGCTTTGGGACTTTTTGCCCTAGGGGTGCAGCTTTTGTGGAAAAAGGTCTTTGCTTCAGATACCGCCATGCCGGAAAATAAGCCAAGATAACTTGAGAGTGCAAAGCGGATGGCAGAACAATTCCAGAAAGGCGACCAAACCGGATGGTATCACGATCCGGGTTTTTGGGGCGGTTATTTTCACACCTACGATTGCTTGAATCTAGACGGCAAGCCTCGCCAAGTTCATGTATTTCTGCCGCGCAACTACGAAGTCACGTCGGAGGCTTTCCCGGTTATTTATGGCAACGATGGGGATAAGCTCTTTTTTCCGGGGGGGGCTTACGGCAAAACCTGGAATTTGGCTGCCATTCTGACTCGATTGTATCTGGTGAATGCCATTCGTCGGTCGATTGTGGTCGCGATCGCGCCCCTGAATCGCGATTATGAATACACCCACGCCCGGATTTGGGATAGTGAGTGGGGCGGTTTAGACAACTACGCCGCTTATGTGGCCAATCCCCTTAAAGGCTTTATCGACCGTCATTACCGTACCCTCAGCAACGGGGCTTCTAACATCGTCTCAGGGGCAGGTCATGGGGGCTTGGCCGCCTTCTACACCGCCGCGAAGTACCCCGATGCCTTTGGTAATGTCATGGCGTTTTCTCCCTCTTTTTGGGTCGGTCTAGACTCCGCCCTCGATCCGGGAGCGTTTAACTTGTTTGGCAGTGGGGGCTTGAGTTTGGCAGCCTCATCTCTGATATTAGAAACGGAAAACGCCCTTTCCCAACAGCGTCTCAAGATTTACCTGGATTGGGGTTTAGTCCGCGATGGCGGTCAGCATAATGAGTTTACCGAAGAACGAGCGACTGCGAGGGGGCGAGAAATGAGAGATTTGTTGTTGCAGCGATTTGGCTATCGCGATCGCGTCAACTTATTTACTGTCGAAGACCCCAATGGTCAGCATAATGAGCAATCCTGGGCAGGCCGCATGGAAGATGCGTTAAAACTGTTTTTGTAGAGTATAGCACCTGCCACATTGGTCAGGACAACATATTCATCCTTAAAAAATAAGTCCCTCTCCCGTGGGAGAGGGGTTGGGGTGAGGGCAAACTTCAAATCAAACGTCCTAACTGTTTTGCTTGCTGCTTAGTTTCTGCCATCATCTTGCTTTTAGCCTTTATCTTAGAGCCAAAAATCTGACTTATCCGTAGAATCACTTAACACAGCATCTCAGAAAATTTTGCCTTTGTGACTTTATTTAATTAACTCAGACAGGTCAGTTGTCAAAAAAATGACTACAGATATTTTTATTTTTGAGTAGGGTAGTGAGTTTCATTTAAATTGTGGGAATTATACACAAAGAGGTTGACTGATAGGGTAAGGTTTAGAGCCTCATTCTCCGGTCAAAAGCCATCATCCCTATGGTTTCACCACTTCCCGATTCTCGTATATCCATCCTCCATGAACGCAAATCTTGAAGAATTAGTCAAAGAAATCAATGCCGTCAACCTAGCTTGGAAAGAAGCATCAGAGATGGGAGACTGTCTCAACCGCATCTCTCAGTCCCTATCTCAACTCAAGGCTCGTCTACAAGTCAGATTACTGCGACAGTATGCTCCAGACTGCGTTTATCTACAACTAGACACCGATAACCAAGATACTCAAGGAGAAGAGCTTTACGGCTTAATATTACGCCAACCTACCAATCCTTACTGGAATGCGGCTCATTTACCCGTCCGCGTCGCTCGTAACGTGCTTTCAGAACAAGAACTTCAACAGTTTATTCAACATTAAATTAGCAGGGAGATACGATTGTGTTTCAAATAATAATAGTAATTGCACTTGTTGTAGCCGTAGCAATAGAACTAAGGTCATTACGTCGTTATAAAGATTCAATTTCTCAACAAAAACTTGAACCCAAAATTGCTAATCTTAAGCAAGAATTAAACCGCTATCAAGCAGAAGATCGAGATCGGGTTAACTTAGGTTATTCATCTTGGCTGAGGGAGCATTTTCTTGGCAAAAGGGTAGGCAATGAATTTGCTTTAACTGTTGAAAACAATCATTATATTTTACTCAAATATCCAGCTATTCTGGCTCGTTCCATACCCAAAAGCTCGATGAGGTTTGTACCTGGAATTTTGATTTCAATTGGTGTTATCGGTACATTCTATGGGATGCAATCTGGACTATCTGAAATTCCGACTGAGACCATAGCAGATAACAGCGAAGAACTATTGAAATCTAGTACCGTTCTATTAGAAGGGATGAAAACTGCCTTTTCAAGCTCTTTAGCGGGATTAATTTGCAGTTGTCTGTTGAGTTTTACTCTCGCATTAACAGAACGAGCGCGGCGAAAACCTGTCAAAAACTTACGCAGTGAATTAGACAAAATTGCCTTCCTTGAAACCCCTGGTCATTTCCTATCTCGTCTGAATTTAGATTCTAGTAGCCAAGCCGCCGAAAGCATTGGTCAAGTTGCAGAAAGTTTGAGCCAACTCGTACAAAACCAAAGCAATTTGACCTCCGAAGCCATTGGTCAAGAAGTTGGTAAAGCTATGTCTCCCGTATTCACAGAAATACGCGACGAACTCAAAGAACTGAAAGCGATAAAAGAGGACAATGGCGCAGAAATTATCAAACAGTTATTTACAGAACAACGGGAACAACTGATTGAACCCATTATCAACGAACTCAAAACAAGCGCTCAACTCACCGCAGATGCGTCCGAAGCAGTACGCAGTCTCAAAGACGAATTAGGAGTAGTCACCCAGAGTTTAGCTGAGTCTATCGACACAATTCAAAACTTCCAAAAAGACACTCTTGGTCGATTAGAAGATTTCGCAACCAACCTACAAGGAATCCTCAGTGAATTTAGAACTGACACCCAAGGGGTAATGGAACAAGTAGCAACAGAAATTAAAACGGCTGTTGCGGAAAGTGTTGAAGCTATGGAGTCTCAAAAAAACGCCTTCAAAGAAAGTGCAGATGAAGCCTCTCAAACCTTCCGAGGTATTCGCGAAGACTTACAAGCAGCCCTCAAAACTCAAGCTGATACCGAACAGCAATTAATGGAAGATTTCAAAACCAGAACCGTTGAGATTATTCAAACCCAAACAGAGACTATCACCACCGCAGGTCAAGAAGCCTCTCAACTGATGGATACAGCCAGGGAAAACCTGACAGCAACTTTGACGAATATCGATACGATGCTACAACAAACTCGAACGACAGTTCAGGAGGAGCTAGAACAATTCCGACTTAATTACCAATCAGCATTACAGGAATTTTTCAGCAGTCAAAACCAACTCCTAGAAGAATCCCTCGGAGAACAAAGACAAGGACTTGCAGCAGTTGTAGACAACTTAAATCAAGCCTTTACAGACGAATATCAACGCCGTCAAACTCTTAACGAACAAGTAGACGTTAGTTTAGAGAAAGTGACTGGAACGGTTAAAAATGTAAGCCACTTTGCCAACGCGATTGGCTTGACATCAGGAGAACGTCTCGAACAAATAAAAGAAATATCGAGAACTGTTGGGGATGAAGCTAGACAAGTTGAGAAAGCTTATAGCAACTTGATTGAGCGTCTCAATGAAGGTTTAGAAACCAGCAATCAGCACTTGGTGAAACATCTCGAAATCGCTTCTGCTTCTGAACAAAAATTCTTTGAACAAGCTGACGAAGCAACGACCAAAATCTCAAATCAGCTTTTACAAGCAGCCAACTATTTAGTGAGTGCTGAAAGTCATAATCGTAATACCACAGGAGTTTAAGAATGGATGAGTTTAGTGGTTGGGGACTCACCCCAGATTCAGACGAAGAAGATACATCCAGTATTTTGCTATCCTTTGGGGATTTGATGTCTGGATTGCTCATGATTTTTGCTTTATTGTTCATTGTGGTTTTATTTCAGCTTCAAGACAGAGAAGAACAACTCAAAGCCAGAGAAGAACAACTTAGAGAAAAAGAAGAACAACTCGAAGAAAGAGGAGAGTCAATTAAGATTGTCATTGGGGCAGTTTTAGGAGCAATGAAGGCGAATAATATTGATGTTAAAGTTGAACCTGAAACAGGAGATATCAGTGTTCGTAATAGTATCCTGTTTGACGAAAACAGCGCAGAGTTAAAGCCTGCTGGAAAAGAGCTTTTGAAAACTTTTATTCCAGAATATACTAAGGTAATTTTCTCTAAGCCTGAATTTGAAGATGAAATTACGAGGGTTATTATTGAAGGTCATACCAGTTCTAAGGGAAGTTATGAAGACAACATGAAGTTAAGTCAGTCACGCTCTATGGCTGTCATCAATTATATTTTTTCCGAACTTGATTTTGAAAATAAAGAACATCAACAAAAGTTAGAGCAAAAAATTATGGCTGCGGGACGAGGAGAGGTCGAAGCTAATCAAAATATTGATGATGAGAATGACCGCAAAGTGACTTTTCGGTTTCAGTTTCGAGGTCAAGAGATTGAGCAATTTCTTGATGAAACACCCTTGGAAACGGAGGAGCAAGAATGAACTATCAATTTAGGACTTTATCGGCTAAATCTTTACCCCAGGTTGCTACTCACGATTCTCTACAATTGACTCAGTTAGCGCAAAAGTTAGATATTTCTAGTTCTTTTGCGAAGCTACAACAATTTGCTCACATCGAGTTTGATTCACTGCACACTCTAGAGGAGATTTTTCTCAAAATTGAACAAGACAAAACTGATGATATTCAATTCATTGAGTGGGTGTTCTGTCTGCAAAGTAAAGACGAATGGGATAGTAAAGATTCGGAAATAGCTCATCGAGTTGCGAAGAAAATCTGGAAAATTGCGCGGAATGATGCTTGGCTCAAACAGATATTATTGTTGCTTTATATCCAGGGTCATCGTGAGCCAATTCTGGCTCAACCGCTAATTGATAATATTTCGATTCTTTTTAGTTCTGCTGACGAAAAGGATGAGTTATTGATTCGCATTATCAAGGCGATCGCGTCCCAAGATTATCATACTATAACTCAAATATCGTGCGATCGCGCTCTCACCCCCAAAGACCTCCTCAAGCAACTCAATCTACCGCAACCTATCGCTATTGTAGATAAAGCACTTGACGAAACAGTTACGGTATTTGCGAGTAAATGGAAACCCGACTGGCTGATAAGTTGTTTTGAGCAAATGTCGAGGGAAGCACAAACCGAACAAGTCGAAATATTACTAAAACGAGTATCTCCTGAAAAGGGAAGTAATTATCCAAGCTTAGTTGAGTGGTTGCGCAAAAGTTACGGTCATCGCACTGCTAATTCTCGCTGGCATTCCCTTTCTAATGAGGCTCAAACTAAGTTACTGCAATGGCTCAATGCTGCGACTTGGGGTGATTTTGTCACAATTGTTGATGTACTTTTAGCTAAATTACAAACTCGCTTCAACAATGCGATTCCAGAAAGTTCTACCCATAGACAACTCAAATATCAAATAAATCAACTGAGGAGTCGGAAAGGGTTTTGGTCAAATTACAGTCAGAGTTTTGAGCGATTTCGATTTTTGTTGCCCCAAGAATCAGCCAATTGGCTGAATCAAAAACTTCGATATGATGTAGAACTTTTAACTTCTGATGGTAGTGAAGAAACAGAAGTTTGTATTTTTGACTTTGACGAATTTTATGTAGTAGAGTTTTTCCGAGGTGCGGGAAGTGAAATGCGTCTATTTAGCCGTCAGAAAAATCCAGAAATTGAGCAAAAGCTATTTATGAATTCGGGATTATCTGTCAAGCGATTACGCTGTTTGGGCGGGGAAGTTCACGATCATGTTTTCCTTTGGCAAGTTTATGCAGAAAGATGGCTGCGAGAACGGGGTATTCGGCCTAACTCAGGAATTCGTTACTTTCGGGGTTTAAGTCGAGATTTTAATGGGTACGATCCAGATACAGGTCTTACTCCTCCCTCAGCTAAAAAGCAACGAGAACGAGAGTATAAGTTGAGAGGATGGAAAAATACTATCCAAAAATTAGAACAAGAAGCGAAGACTTATTACTATACTGCGAATTGATGGGGATAAACTTAAATAGCTATCAAAGCAAAGCATTGAGGCAGAGCCTCATTTCTACGTCCCTTGGTAGAACCAAGGAACGAGTAAAATAGCCGAGATAGCAATATTTAACCCCAAAGGCGTTGTAATGAAAGCATAAATCCGGGCAAAACGGCTTCCCCCGATAAAGTACTCGGATTCTCCAACACCTCAACATCCCCACCCGAACGGTAAATTTCGACTCGCTTGTTTTGAGGATCGATCAGCCAACCCAACTGCGCCCCATTATCCCGATACTCTTGCATTTTGTCACGAAGTTTGGTCAGGCTGTCTGTATCCGAACGGAGTTCCACGACAAAATCGGGACAAAGGGGTGCAAACCCGTTTCTCTGGTTCGGTGTCAGGGCTAACCACCGTTCTTTTCGCACCCAGGATGCGTCCGGTGAGCGAATTGCGCCGTTGGGTAATTCAAATCCGGTGGAGGAGTCGAAATATTCCCCAAGTTGTTCGTTGGCTTCACTCCATAAGCCGAGTTGGGTCAGAAGTTTGGCGTTGCGCTTCCCGGATTCGCTTCCTGTGGGTGGATTCACAATGAGATGTCCAATGGCGGTACGTTCGAGTCTGAGGTCTTGATTTGCCGCAGCTAAAGCCGAAAATTGATCTGATGTGACACTCAGAGCGATTTCTGGGGGAAGTTGAAGCCAAAGGGGTTGAGTTTGAAGAGGAGTTGGCATTGTCGGAAATTCACCTTGCAGCGATCGCACTTCTATTCTATTGTGGAATGTTTTGTAATTAAGGCAGAGCCTTGTTTTTTGTTCCCAGGTACAACCTAGGAACGAGGTTATAAATCACCAAATTTTCGCCATAGGAAGTTGAAAGCCAGGGAGTTCTGGGTCGCCATTGACAACATCGGGATTATCCAGAACTTGGGGTTCTTGATTAGGACGATAAATATAAACTTGGCGATTTTGGCGATCGATGAGCCAACCTGAAGAAACCCCATTTTCTAAGTATTCTGTCATCTTGCTTTGTAAGCTTTTAAGAGTGTCGCTGTGGGAACGTAATTCAATGACAAAATCGGGACAAATTGGGGCAAAAGATGCTTTTTGATTGTCAGATAATGCTTGCCAACGTTCTTGTTTAATCCAAGACGCATCGGGCGATCGCACTGCACCATTGGGTAAGGTAAAGCCGGTACTCGAATCAAACCCTAAACCCGTACCATCCTGTTCGCTCCAAACCCACAAATAAGCCGCTAAATTAAAATTACGATTACCCGTATCAGAAAAAGCTGGAGGCATGACAATCACTTCTCCTTCGGCGGTACGTTCGATGCGTAAATCTCGGTTGGCTTGGCAAAACCGATAAAATTCTTCTGTATTCATCGGTGCGCGATCGGGGAGAGAAACTTTAAAGGCAGTTGTGGTGTTTTGAATGAATAAGGTGGTCGTCATGGTCTATCCTGCTGACGAGTTTTGCCTTAAATTTTAGCTGAGTTTGCCCTCACCCCAACCCCTCTACCAAGTCAGGAGAGGGGCTGATTTTCTAAGATATGGAAGTAGTATCTTACTGCCGCGACACACTTTAGACGGTGGGTTACGGCGGATTGCGAGCATTGCAGTTACAGTAAGAGTCTTAGCCGCCTAACCCACCCTACATAAAGCCTCATTTTAGCTGTGTCACGGCACTACTATCAGCAAATTGGCAAAAAAAAGCCCCCAGTGTAATAACACTAGGGGGGCAATATCAGGGTGCATCTACCAGTTAACTCTACACAGATGCCGGGTTGAATCCGGAAAAGAATTAAGAGATTGGACTCCAAACCTTAAATTCGCGATCGCACGCACTCACCAAAACTTGACCATCAAAGCGAATATCTAAGCCGGTAATGGCGTGGGGATGGGCTTTGAGGCTGCGGAGGAGTTCCCCGGAATAGATGTCGGTAATCTGGATTGTGCCGTCATCGTGGCCGCTAATGACCAAGCGGCCATCGGGACTAATGGCTAATGCGGTGACATGGGACGAGGCAATATTAAGGGGGCCAAGCAATTCACCAGTTTGAATATCCCAGAGTTTAATATTGGTGGCATTTGACCCGGTAACCAGGGTGCGGTTGTCGGGAGAAAGGGCGATCGCGTTAATGCCGTGAGTTTGGTCGTTGAGGGGCCCCAAAAGTTGACCTGTGGCTAAATCCCAGAGTTTGACATTAGACGAATGAGAACCCGTAATGACCGTTTGACCATCCAGGGCGATCGCGATGCAGGAAATCCCCATAGAATCTTCGTTAAAAGGACTCAACAACTCCCCATTAGCCAAATCCCAACATTTAATATTCGTATTTTTTGCCCCCGTGAGTAGGGTTTGATTGTCTGGAGAAATCGCGATCGCGCTCACTTCTTTCGACAACAAACTCCATTCCGCTACAGACGAACCATCATAGAGATTCCAAATTTTAATGCGATCGCTCTCACTCCCGCTAATCATCGTTTCCCCGTCGAGGGCGATCGCCAAACAGCTAATATGCCAGCAATCGGTATGACTCACGGTATAGCAACACTCCCAGAGATCGTAAGGCGTGTACACCTCTAAAACCGCAGCCCCAGACTCATCAGAGTAGGCTTCAGACGCGACCTCTCCATCCGCTTCTGAAGGCATCACTTCAGGGGCTTCTGAGACAGGCTCATCCGGCACTTCTGGCGTTTCGGTTACTTCCTCCTCCATCAAAGGCTCAGAAGTGGTGTTAGACGGCATTTCCGGGGCGGTAGCGGCATCATCCGGGGTCGGTTGGAGGATATCCTCGATACTGTCGGCGGTTTCTTGGGGAGTCTCGCTTTCTGGGGGAGGAGTCACAATTTCATCGAGACTGTCTGAAACTTCCCCAAAAGGATCGGCACTCGGTTGGAGAATATCCTCGATACTGTCGGCGGTTTCTTGGGGAGTCTCGCTTTCTGGGGGAGGAGTCACAATTTCATCGAGACTGTCTGAAACTTCCCCAAAAGGATCGGCACTCGGTTGGAGAATATCCTCGATACTGTCGGCAGTTTCTTGGGGAGTCTCGCTTTCTGGGGGAGGAGTCACAATTTCATCGAGACTGTCTGAAACTTCCCCAAAGGGATCGGCACTCGGTTGGAGAATATCCTCGATACTGTCGGCGGTTTCTTGGGGAGTCTCGCTTTCTGGGGGAGGAGTCACAATTTCATCGAGACTGTCTGAAACTTCCCCAAAGGGATCGGCACTCGGTTGGAGAATATCCTCGATACTGTCGGCGGTTTCTTGGGGAGTCTCGCTTTCTGGGGGAGGAGTCACAATTTCATCGAGACTGTCTGAAACTTCCCCAAAGGGATCGGCACTCGGTTGGAGAATATCCTCGATACTGTCGGCGGTTTCTTGGGGAGTCTCGGTTTCGGGGGGCGCAGGCGTGAGAATTTCGTCAATACTCTCAACATTCCCTCCCAACGGATCGACGGGAGGTTCGGGGGTTGGGGGTGTTTCGGCGGGACTTTCAGGGATGCCAGCAAAAGGATCGGCGGCAGGGGGAGGAGTCGCAATTTCGTCGATACTTTCGGGAATTTCCCCAAAGGGATCGGCGACGGGTTTGGGTGTACCGGGAACAGACTCAATTTTACCGGACACCTCCGGTACAGGCTCGACGGGGGGCGGTGGCGGTGTAGGTTCTGGCTGGACTTTGGGGGGGGCTTTGGGGCGTGTTTTCGGTTTAAGGGGTAAATCTTGGCGGGGGCGTTTTGTCTTCGCGATCGCGCCTTTAACGGCTTTCTGAAACGTTTTACGATTGAGGGGAGGGGCGAGGAGTTCCACATACTCAAAGTAAACATCGGGAACAAATGCCTGGGCGCGATCGCGATTCGCCGTATAAATCACCACCGGGACTTTTTGTAGAGAAGGGGTGGTTTGTAGAGTTTTCAGAAGTTCCCAACCCTCGCCTTTCGGTAACTCAAACTTAAACACCACCAAGCGGAGTGTAGAAGCGGCTTGCTTCAATATTGCCTGCGCTTCGGTGAGATTCGAGAGTTCGACGACTTCAAAATTACCTCCCGGTAGCATTCCCTGAATTTGGGTGCGAGCTTTGGGTTTGTTGTCGATGATTAAAACCTGATTACTTGCCATAGTTCAACCGCTTGCTGGCCTTGCCTTTGCTATATCTACTTCTACCACGATCGACGCGAATCGCGCTCTCGTCCTTTCTACCTAGAGATAGAGATATTTTGAGGTTTAACCGGGCTAAAGATACATTTTTTTGACTCAGTGAGGATGAGAAGACTTTTACCCATCGCTAATATTTGAATGATTAACGTCTGAGGAGAGGGTTTTTCCGATAATTGACGGGTATGCGTGTTGTTGGTTGTTCGTTTTAACGGTAATCGGTTTTTCCCGGCAAACAGGACAAACACCAAAGGACGAAAGACAAAGGACAAAAGACAAAACATGAAATTTACATCCGATCCATCCATTGCGCGTAAAATTCGCAAAATGAAGCAACGGGTTTGTTGGCAAGACTCCGCGATCGCCGAGCGTAATATTGACCAAACCCGCTTAGTTATTGATGATGACAATGGCGACAATCCCGAATTTTCCTTTTTGGTTTTAGGAGATAGCGGCACAGGTTATCATCGCGGCCATCGCCCCCAACGCCGCGTGGCCGAAATGGTACATCAAAATCGCGACGGGGCCAGCTTTGTGCTGCATACCGGGGATGTAGTGTATTTAGTCGGGTCGAGTGAATATTACCCGAAAAACTTTATCGAACCCTATCGGGAGTTTTTAGTTGGGGGCGATCGCCCTGAAAAGATTTCCTACGATCAAATGACCTTTAATTTGCCCTTTCTCCCAGTATTGGGCAATCACGATTATTACGATTTACCCATTGTTTACGGCTTTTTGTCCCAAGCTACCTGGATTTTTCGGCGGTTGTTTCGAGCGAAAATCGATTTTGATGTAGGTTGGCACGGATCGCACCAAGGGGAAGCCTACGCGAAAGCCTTTCTCGATTACCTCCAAGACCATAGCACCCCCACAACTTTAGCGTCTCACCTCGACCGCCACTACACCGCTAAAACCAGTACGGGTAATTGCTTAAATTATCAAGCCAACCGTTTTACCCGCCTTCCCAATCGTTACTATACTTTTCGCTACGGCGGCATCGATTTTTTTGCCCTAGACTCTAATACTTTTAATACACCCTCCCCCATTCCCGATAACGAAGCCGGGGATAATATACGCCGTCACTTGGCTCAACGTCTGCGAGATTTAGAAGCCCAAAAACAAGACATTATCGACGCTTCTAAAAAGCTCGATCCCAACGATCCCGAAGAAGGCGAAGAACTCGACGATAACAACGCTCGTTTAGAGCAAATCGAAGAAGTCGAAACCGATATTGAAAAACGCCTCAGTTCAGAAGTGGATGCAGTGACAGACTTCGAGCAGCTTAACTGGCTTCAGCAACGGTTGATCGATTCTTGGCATCATCGCGATGTGCGCGGACGAGTGATCTTTTTCCATCATCCCCCTTATGTCACCGAAGCCACCAAATGGGATCAAGCCCAGACTCTAGAAATTCGGGCAGCATTGCGTCGAGTCTTTGATGGGGTGGTTGCAGAAGTGGGCGATCTGATGGCAGGGCGTTCGGTAGTAGATTTGGTGGTTAACGGTCATGCTCATTGTTTAGAACATTTGCGAACCGGAGACACCGGCCACGCCGATTCTAATATTGATTGGATTGTTTGCGGGGGGAGTGGCTACAGTTTGCGTCGTCAGCGTCCTGAAGGCGACAATCTCGAAGAAATCGACGATCGCGGCCAGATGCGAGTGGTGGCGCGATCGCGTTTATTTCTCGGTCGCAACGGCCAAGGAAAACACAAACACCGTCCCTACTCAGCGTTACGCATTGACGTAAAACCCGGCGATATTCCGCAATTTGTCGTTTCCCCTTTGGTCGCAGAACGCCATCACGGGTCTTGGCATCATCCCGATCTCGACTCGTTTACAGTTAACGGCGATTAAGGTTATTGGTTATTGGTCAACCGTGACAAAGGACAAAGGACAAAAGACCAATGACAATACATCAAACCACCTCATAAACAAAGCTCAAAGAAGCCCAAGCATTGACATCCAAGGCATAAACATCGCTGGTTCCGGCGAGGACGCTGGAATCGACTTGACTGGCTTGGTGGAGGTCTTCGAGGAGCGATCGCGACACCGCTAGAGGGTTACGCAGTTCGAGGAGGCGATCGCCTTCCAACTTCGAGTAGGGAATGGCCGAAATCGCCTCTAGGGTTTGGGTAAAGGGGCCCTGAGAGCAAATCAAATGCAACTCAATCAAACCTTGAGGCCCCGATACCGACCAAGGAACCGCCGTATCGGGGTCGGGGATAACTTGAGTTTCGCCAGGGGCAATTTCGGGGGTAGAAAGGGTAAATTTATTGGCGGAGGGATTGGATTTCGGCGAATAAAAGGCGATCGCGTTACCATTGGCATTCAAGCCAATCAACATGGCATATAACGGGCGATCGCTTTGGTTTTGCAGTTGAAATTGAATGCGATCGCCAATATTCAGCTTTGTCAGGGGATTCGTTGCCCGTCCGGTGCGATCGCGAGAACGAGGGGCAGCCGCCAATTGAGATTTGAGACCCCCGGCGCGTTCGGTGCCACGGGAAATGATTGTCACCGCTTTGGGATCGAGACGAGATAGGGTCGCCTGTACCCCCAAACGGGATGAGCCTTCATTCAGGGTTAAACGCCATAGTTTCGCTGCTAATAACGTTTCTAACTTGGGGAATAAACGGGAGACTGCCACCTTAACCGCTTCCCCATCTTCCCCGGCAGTATTGGCAATAGGGACATAACCCGGAGAAAACAATTCATAGCCTTTCGAGGTCAAATCTATTTTGGTTTTGGTCTGGGGTTCCTCAGAAGCAATCAGGGGTTCAGGGCGAGTTCCCACCTTACTAAACAAGCAATCGGCACTACCATCGCCCGCCGCCACCGTATCCGCCACCGCATTAACATTAGAAAAGGCGCTGGTTGCGTCTACCCGTTCGATCCGTTCTAAGCGATTATCTAAAGCCACAGTTAACCCCAAGTTACGGGGCAAAACCCGGATCAATTCTTGGACTTTTTGACCAACCACCAGAAGGCAGTCGGCACTTTCAGTCACAACGCGGGCTTTAGCGTGGATACCTTCTCGCGATCGCAATTGCACTTGACCCGGTGTGACATCCGGGGAATCAGATGGCCCACTCGGTACAATCGCAAAGCGAGAAAGCGGTTGATAACAACGCCACACCAACGGCGGAATCCCCCCCATTTGTAACCGGGCGATCGTATTTTTTTCTTCAACGCTCAGAACCACCCCGTCAGCCCCGACAGCCGTTTGCGGCCCCACACCATAAGCAGATCGTGGGGATTTCAACTGACGCGGATAAGCCAAAATGGGCTGCTGGGCAGCAAGCGGTTTGAGGGTTTCTGCGGTTCGGGTCAGACTAAAGTATAGGGTACTCGCAGGTATGGTTTGCCATAAATATTGGGTTAACGCATAGGTAAACAAGCCCGCACTAAAGCCATCCCACTGCGCTTCTGCGGCAATGCGATTGTTTTGAGACGCAGCCATGACTACCCCGGCAAATTGGGAAGACTTCGACAATCGCTCAAACAAACTGCTGCGATTTTTGAGTTGATCTTGAAAGCCGATTTCTTGGGGATTTGGACGATCGGCGGGGGCATGGGGGTGCGATCGCGACCGTAAGGTTCCCTGTAGGGCTTGGGGGGCTTGCACATGACTGGTATCCAACACCATCGTCACATTTTGGGTGGCCAGCGATCGCCCTAACAAAAACAAGGTTTCCAGCAAAAAATCATTCCCCGCCGCTTTACCTTTGGTGGGGAAAGTTTCATCAGCAGGCAATAAACTTTTTTGCCAATGACTCGCCGCCGCATTCGCCGCCGCCGTCTTGGGGGCTAAGACCCCTTGGGTGGGCATATTAACGTAACTGCCATAACCGCTAAAGTGAAACAACACCACATCTTCGGGTTGCGCTTGTTCGATTAAATGCTCGATAAACGCCGTTTCAATGTCTTCTCGTTTGGCATCGCGATCGCTCAAGACTAAAATATCTTGGTCTTGAAAGCCAAAACGGTGAATTAATAATTCTCGCTGAAGTTCGACATCGGTTGTGCAACCGTTGAGATTTTTGCTGTTGCCATAGCGATCGATTCCCACAAGCAAGGCCAGCTTGCGATGGGTCGATGGCGACAGAACTTCTGTATGGTCAGCGATTTGGGCGGCCCAACTCGGTTGTACTCGCCCCGTCTGACTCATTCCCAAGGCGCATAATGCTAACCCAGACTGTTGTAAAAAATTCCGCCGACTGAATCCCATACAATCTTTGCTGCTTGACCACATCAGCTATCAGCCTACCAGGAATTTGCCTTAAGGTGTCATTTGTCATTGGTTATTTGTTGTTGGTTGTTGGTTGTTGGTTGTTGGTTGTTGGTTGTTGGTTGTTGGTTGTTGGTTGTTGGTTGTTGGTTGTTGGTTGTTGGTTGTT
>KB904821.1:2869578-2950298 GCA_000380225.1 filamentous cyanobacterium ESFC-1 | reverse complement strand
CCAAATCCGTCAATTGGTCATTTCCTCCCCCTCTCCCCACTCTCCCCCCTCTCCCCAACTACCACCGGGGATCGGCGGTGAGTAAAGTAGTAGCGGCGATCGCGTCAATGGGTCGCGAGAATAAATATCCTTGACCGTAATCACACTGTAACTGGCGTAGTTGGGACAACTGTTCTAAGGATTCTACGCCTTCAGCAACCACATTCATGCCGAGGTTGTGGGCTAAAGTCAAAATGGTTTGGACAATTTCGAGACTTTCATTCTCAAAGCCCATCCAACGTACAAAGGATTGATCGATTTTTAAGGTGTTGAAGGGTAAATGCTGCAAACGCCCCAAGGAGGAATAACCAATGCCAAAATCATCAATACTCAGTTGTACGCCCAATTTCGTAAAGCGTTGCAACAAAGAAAGGGCAATATCAATGTTTTCCATTAAGCCGCTTTCGGTAATTTCGAGTTTGAGTTTGTGGGAATTTAGATGAGTCTTTTGGAGAATTTTAGCGACAATTTGCGGCAAATCCGGCTTTTTGAGTTGAGCGGGGGATAAATTCACCGTCATCATCAATTGCTCTCCCTCAGCCAAGTTTTGATGCCATTGAGCGAGTTGTTCGCAAGCTTGACGCAGCACCCACTCCCCCAAAATCGTGATTAATCCGGTTTCTTCAGCGAGGGGGATAAATTCTACTGGCGAAATCAAGCCCCGTTGGGGATGCTGCCAGCGAATCAAAGCTTCAAAGCCAATAATTTTCCCAGTTTGCAAGCTGACAATGGGTTGATAGTAAACGCGAAACTCACGACTGAGTAAGATATCTTGGCGATCGAGGTTAAGGGCAATGGAGGTGCGGCTTCCGAGGGAGCTTCTCAGGCGTGTTGCGGCAGAAGGAGAGGTGGAGTGAGGCGGATGACCTACCGCTTGTCTGAGGTCGGTTTCGAGTTGCAGCAGGGCGATCGCGTTTTGGTGCAAGTTACTGTTAAACAGGGCGTAGCGGGCTTTGCCTTGTACTTTGGCTTGATACATGGCAATTTCGGCGTTTCGCAGGATGCTTTCGGGCTGGTCAAAGGCGGCTAAGGCGGGTAAATCCAGGGCTTCTCTGTGGCTGATGGGTTGCGACCAAGCAATGCCAATACTAACGCTGCTAAAAATTTCCTGGCCGTCGATCTCAAAGGAATTGAGAAACAAGCGGTCGATTTCGCGGGCAGCTTTGATCGCGTCTTCGATGTCTGTCAAGTTTTGTAGTAGGAGGGTAAATTCATCTCCCCCAAAACGAGCTAAAATCCGGCAGTCATCGTCACTGAGAGTCGATTGAGATTGGGCGATCCATTGTTGCAAGCGTTTCGCGATCGCCCCCAGTAAGATATCCCCGGTTTGATGGCCGCGATGGGCATTAATCACCTTAAAGCGGTCTATATCCAGAAATAACACCGCAAAGGTCATATTCCCATAAGGCCCGGTGTGATGAGCGGCGGCTCTAAGATATTTCATAAACAGGGTACGATTGGGCAACCCGGTTAAGCTGTCGTAGAGATTTTGGTGATAAATTAGGGATTTTTGCTGCTCTACAATGCCATCTAACACCCAACGGTCTTGGAGGATGGCGATCGCCACGGTACTGAAAATCAAGACGCTCGGAGTAACGATCGGCAGCAAGATATTGTACTGAAAACTCGCCACCCCGCCAATCCCCCAAACCAAAAAGACAACAGCGCCGATAGTTAATTTTTGCCGCCAGCGATAAGACCCCAAGCCCAGACTCAACCCCATCCCCATCAGGAAATAAAGGGGAAATGTCCACCTCAGATCGCGGCCCCAAGGCTGCAATAAGTTATCTCTCAGTAAGTTATCAATCAAGGCGCTGTGAAGATGAACGCCATTAGCCGGGGGATCGAGATCGAACGGGGTTTCAACGGCATCGAAGCCCACGGCGGTTGTGCCAATCACAACAATTTTGTCCTGAAAGACCACGGGATCGATGCGACCCTCTACAACATCTTTAAACGAATAGGTGGTTAAATTTTCGACGGTATCGGGCCAATTAATCCACAAAGTGCCAGACCGAGATAGGATGCGGTTGTCCTTTTGCCCATACAATTCTGTGGCCGCGAGGCTTAAAGCGGGGGTTTCGTTGATTTCTGGCGCAATGTGACGGGTTAAGCCATCGGGGTTTTCGGCTTTGACAACATGACCTTGAGCGGCGGCGGCTTGCCGTAATTTGGGGGCGGCTTGAAAAATATCCCCGTCTTGATCCCAGGCAATGGCTAACACGCTGGCAAAATCATTGTGTAACGCTTGAGCAAGGGCGGCATCGTGGACGGTGGGCTTTTGCAGCAACATATCAAGGACAACGACGCGGGGTTGCCCTAGGGCGAGGGTTTCTAAGAGTTTGATGTAGGGCTGACGAGACCAATTTTGTGCTTCTAGATCGGCGATCGCGGCGCGGTCGATGGCGACTAATACGATGCGATCGTCCCACGAAACCGGCCCCCGTTGTCGGAATAAGGCAATGTACGCCCATCGTTCGAGGGGATGAAGCAGTCCCAGACTTTGCATCGCGATCGCCAATAAGGCCGCAACGCTTCCCCCCAAGCATCGCCGCCACCACCGATTCTGAAAACGCTCGCCCTGGTTGGGTGGGCGACTGCCCAGAAGCTGCCAGTCCATTGAATATTATTCGGTTCCTAAAGATTTGTCATTTTGAAAATATAATCGCGCTGGCCGAGCGCTGATTTGCACCCATTTGGGATGAAGACCACGGATTGGTTCACCGGGCTTGCGAGTGGGATGACGTTAAACCCGAACAGAGTGTTTCTGGGAGTTAGATGGCCAAAACGTCTTTCTAGCCAATGATGAAAATTCGCCTCGATTATGTTTGATGCGAGGGGAACGATTTAGCCCGAACAACCTGTGATGGGGTGAAATGCCATAACTTTAACCCGCGCTTCAGGATGAAAATTTAGGTCTGGCTTGACTTCTTAGGGTCTGTTCGGTGCTTTTGACAACCTTTACTCTCCATACTTTAAAATCCACAGTCTTTTCGTTTTGTAGATAGCACCCCCGGTTTTTTCTACGATAACAATAACTTAACTTAGTGGGTGACCGAAATAGATTACGGCAAAAGTTGTCCTAAGCTTTAAAAAAAAAGGAGTGTTTGTAAAGTGTCCTTTTTCTTGAAGCTCGTAAAATTTTAACGGTCTCAAATCCTTAACTACACAAACAACACTTACAGTTTTTGCCATCGGCATCGCAGCATTGACAACAAGGAACTGAAACTTTTTGAAGGGTGGGGGGTTGTTGGGCGCAGCCCCAGATGCCTGTTAGTGTTGCAATTAATAAAATTCTGAGCGAGGTATTTTTCCAGCTCACGAGCAGTCACTCCTGATGATAACTCTAGACTAAAAAATACTTTAGGGTATTTTGAGACACTTAGGATGAGGGGTCAGAGTCATCAGGGGTGAGAGGCTTGAGTGGCGTTTTACGAGTTTTTCGGGGGGTCGAACCCCTCAAACCTACGCAAAGGATGTGAGTAATTTTTATTACATGGCTAAAAATAAAGACCTCGCGATCGCCCACGCTTAGGGCAATGGTGGGATGGGAGCCGCCAGAGAAATTAAGACAAAAAAATAACGGGTCTGACTCAGCGCCAAGATGAGCAAATAAAGTCTGTACAAAAGCGATCGCGCTTCTGGAAACTTTTTTGGCCTAATCATCGTCAAAAAACCAGATTAACCCCAAAATTGCCTTATTTCAGCAAATTGTACCCTAAAAACCACCAGAGTTAAGGAAAAGCTATCATTCTTGGGGTCGGAATCGGGGTAAGCAAGCGCTAAAATATTGGGGCGTTATTAATCTATACTTCCAAAAACAACGAAGGGGTTTAAGATTCGCCTATGGTTATGCCGGATTGGGGATGGTTATCAAGAGGAGCAATTCTCGGTGTTTTGGGAACAGCTACCATCACAACCCTGGTTTCTGTGAATCAAAACTTACCAGAAGCCCAGACTCCCCTGAATGAAACAACATCTTCTCCTCAAAACCGTTCGTCTGAGTCAAATTCGCGGCGAAAAGTCGTGCCAATGACCATTCCGGTGCGGTACTCGCCTCCCGCGTCAGGAAGTCTACCCAATGCGCCCTCGTCCGACTCCTCAGCCCCCCCAACACCGCCTCAAGAAAAGGCGCAACG
This sequence comes from filamentous cyanobacterium ESFC-1, assembly GCA_000380225.1. GTDB lineage: Bacteria > Cyanobacteriota > Cyanobacteriia > Cyanobacteriales > Spirulinaceae > Jaaginema. The sequence goes on along the minus strand of KB904821.1, from coordinate 2,946,120 downwards.
CCCCCCGAAACCGCTAGAACCCTTAATTCCCCACGACCGCTTATTCGAGACTCCTTTGGCGATTGGAATGCTGGCCATTGGGGCCGCAGAAGGTAATTATCGAGTGTATCGCGAACAAGGCACTCTTTATGTCGAACAACTCCCGGCTTATTTTGGCCATACCGATCCGGGGAATTTATCTTGGGGCGATCGCGTTACCAACTACGGCCCCTGTAGCGATCAAGGCCGCAGTGGTGGCAATTTACAAGCCGCCGAGCAGTTTTGCGTAAACCGAGCCAAGGGACGCTTACCCACGAATTTAGCGGACTTAGAAGCCGTGGGCGTTGACCCCAACGGCAACTTAGAAGCAATCCTGAATGTGGCGGATTTGTATAACCAAGCCAGTCCAGTTCACTCCCGCCGTTTTCCCCAAGCGTTGGCGATCGCCCGGATGGGGGGTAAAACGGGAATCGAAGCGATCGCCTGGGCCCGCACCGCTTCGTTTTACCTCAATCAAAACAATGAATTGGATTTAGAAAACGGCACCAATCGCGCCACGGGGTTATTAGGCATTTGTCGCCGGGAAAATCGCGCCGTCACCGAATGGGAATGCGTGTACCAAGACCAACTGCGCCGCGTCCAGGCGATCGCCCATATTATTGAACAATATTTCCAAATTCCCGATTCAGCAATGTTGGCGGAGTTACAGCTTCAGATGGCCACCGGACAAACGGCGGTTGCTTATCAAATGCCCACCCAAGGCCGCATTACCAAAGGGTTTAGCGACCAAGGTAAACAGCCCTATACCGGAGTCGCGATCGCGGCCCGCGAAGGGACAGAAGTTTTGGCGGCGGCTACAGGTCGCGTTATTGCCGTAGGAAGCGGTAAGAGCAGTAAAGTGGCGCAATATACGGGCAAAGACCTCGGAGACGCTTTAGTGGTGGTTCTCGAACACGAAAATGGCGATCGCACCCTGTATGCTCACAATCAAAAGAACTTAGTTGAAGTCGGCCAAGAAGTCCAACAAGGAGAAGCGATCGCCTTGGTGGGAGAGACGGGGGAAGTCTCGCGATCGCAACTCCATTTTGAACTTCACCGAGATAATAAACCCGTCGATCCACTCAACTACATCGAGCTTTAAAACAACTGCCAATCCACTGAAGAAATGCGCTTGAGTTGTTCGAGACGGCGGTTGAAATAACTGTCGTCGAGCAAGCACCAGTTATGAACAATGGCTGAATGAATGCTAATCGACCACGACCAAAAATGAGCCGCTTGGGTCAGAGGTTGCAGCAGCGCTAATTCCTTCTCGGTGAGGGGCGCAATGGCTTGATAACCTTCTAAAAAGGTATCCCGCACCTTACGACTAATGCCTGTCCGCATAGAAACGTGCCAAAACTTAGCCACATCAAACATCCGCCAACCATAACCACACTGATCGAAATCAAACAAAGTAATTTGATGGTCGGCGGTAAAGTGGGTGTTGCCGCTATGGGGATCGCCCCAACAAACCACCCAAAATGGCTCAGATTGGGGCAAATTATCAATTTTTTCTCGGCTTTGGGCGAGGATTTTTTGCAGATAAGCTAAATCGTTAGGACGGTGTTTTAAAAAGGGTTTGATCTTTTCAAAAGAAGCATCCAATAAATATTCTAAAGTCAGGGGTTGGCGATGAGCGGTAGGTTGAAACTTCCGAGAGGTTTCGTGGAGTTGAGCCAAAGTTTTTCCCAGTAATAAACTTTGGGTGGCGTTAAAGTCGCCAATGGCAATTTCGCCAGGAGCATAAGGAAATAACGTACCATAGCGTTTTCCTTCGGGTGCGTCAATTTCGAGCCATAACTGACGATCCTGGGTGGGAATGGGATAAGCCACGGGGAGTTGCTGCTGTCGCCAAAAATCGAGTAATTCGAGTTCAAAGACAATATCAGACCGCGATCGCCAGTGATGGTGAGAGACTCTAAAAATATAGGGGCCAACGGGCGTTTGAATAATGTAAATGTCGCATAAGCCGCGATGCCAAAACTCACAACTGGCTATTTCGCCTAAAGCATAGTTGTCTAAAACTAAAGAGGCAATCGCCCCACTCGCAAGGGTGGAATAGACAACCGGGAAGACCTTTTGACTCATAATTAATCATTGAAGAAAAATCATCAATTATTCAACATCTTGCACCAGATGGCATTTGTTGTATGCTTCCAAGTAACAGTTCCCGTAAATTTTAATGACATTTAACCACGAAGGAAGCGCCTATGACTCACGACGGTAACCAACAACCCGGAGAAGAAAGCCCCCAACCCCCAACCAATCCCCACACCAACGAAATCCGCCGCCAGCAAGCCCTAGAAGCCCAAAGAAGACAAGAAGAACGGCGTTTGCGCGTAGAAGAAGAACACCTCGAAAGGGCGCGGCGACAGTCCATTTTGGGTAAAGTGATTAACTTTATTTATTATTTGGTCGCAGCCTTAGAAGTTTTACTGTTGATTCGCTTTATTTTACGGTTGTCGGGCGCAAATGTGGAAAACGAGTTTGCTCGCGCGATCTATGCGATCTCTGAGCCGTTTTATGCCCCTTTTTCCACGTTGTTTATCAGCCCAACCTGGAACGAAAATCGCGCAATTTTGGATGTGAATGTTTTGGTGGGGATGGCAGTGTATGCGTTGCTGGCTTGGTTAGTGGTACGTTTGATTCAGATTCTCTTTAGTGACTAAGGACAGTTTGTAAAGAGTAACAAGGTCATCGAGTGTTTTTACCGAAAATCGCCATACTAAGGTTGTAGAGAGAGGCGAGAATCGTCAAGGATAGGGATCGATGCTGAACTTACTCAAGAAAATCCTCGTTCCCACAACATTAGCCGTTACTGCGCTAGGTTTTGGGGGATTATCAAGTCTGGCTAATACCATCGCGATCGCACCCGCTCAAAGCCAGCAAGCGATCGGTCAATCGGGTGGCACTCAACAAACGCCAGATTGCGGCGCGATCGCGGCAACTCCCAATCATGTCATTACCGTGACCGAGCAAATTAACTCGATGCACCTGCGCGTCGAAGCCGACGGCGGCCAACCCACGTTGTTAGTCATTGGCCCGAGTGCCAATGAGAGAATGTGTGCATCGGGAACACCCGAAATGCCGGGACTGTGGCTACCGGGGGAATATCAAGTATTTGTGGGCGATCGCGCCGGAGAATCCCACAACTACACCCTTTATCTCGACCAATAACTAATCTTCGAGTTGTTGTACCGAGACTTCAACCGCATCCACATCAATCGTTCCAGGCGGGGTAATGCGCTTAAATTGCCCCGCTTCGACTTTGAGGGGTTCGCCACAATTAGGACAACGACACTCGGCATTATTAAACCCTGTAAAGGTGTAATCACACACCGGACAAGGTTCTTCAACTAGGTTGCGTTTCAGCCACCACCGCAAGCCCGCAAACGCCACCACCGGGGCCAGCCCGATAAAGGCAATCACCACAACCGCCCCTTTCAGAACCCCCACTAATCCCACCGAAACTAACAACCAACAGACTAAAAACACCGTCAGCCAGCATCCCAATCCGGATAGGTTGATTTGTTGAGTGAGGTTGCGAAAGTCTTGGTTCATACCATAGCCTCCTAGGGGGATCGGTCATTTCTTCCATCCTAGTGCATTGTTGGTTGTTGGTTATTGGTTATTGGTTGTTGGTTGTTGGTTGTTGGTTGTTGGTTGTTGGTTGTTGGTTGTTGGTTATTGGTTGTTGGTTATTGGTTGTTGCTAATTTCTTCCCACTCCTCCCCCTCTTCCCCCTCTCCCCCCACTATTGGGCGGGGAAAAGAGCGCCCCTACACCCCGATTGCCGATTGCCGATTGCCCCAAAAACCCCCACTGCCATCGATCAAAAATCGGCACCCCATGAGAAAGAACGTTTCTCTGAGATGCCGATTAAAGTTAGCGATCGCGAGGCTTAATGGTGGTGGTGGTGATGAGCGTCGTGGGAATGACCACCAGAAGCGAGACTCGGATTCACAGCGTTGGCGGTTTCAGCGAGTAAAGCTTCGATTTGGGGGTTTGCCCAGTCTGCGGCCATTTTCAGGAATTCGGGGCGATCGTTCACACAGGGCATTTGGACGTAGGTGACATCTTTGTGCTTGTGTTGTAAGTGGTGGATGATGTGATCGACATCGAGGATGGTTTCGTGGTTTTCCGTCGCGAAACCAATGGGCATCATGACAATGGCTTTCGCACCGAGATCGATCAGGTTTTTGGCGGCCAGTTGGGCGTTGGGTTGCGTCCACTCGATTAAGGGGGTGTCGTGATTGAGCCAACCCACCGAAATTAGGGGATATTTGTTGATCAGTTTGGCGCGGACTAACTCATAAAGGGCTTCGCTTTCGGTAATGCCAGAGGTGAAGCCTTTAGCTTTGTGAGGACAACCGTGGTTCATCAAGACAATGCCGATTTGGGAAGGCAGATGAGTTTCGGTTAATTCTTCGGCAATTTTTTCTTCGACCATCTGCGCCATAATGTCGATGTAGGCGGGTTCGTTGAAGAAAGAGGGGATGTAACGACTGCCTTTGAGCCAATGTTCGCCATCGTCGGCGGTGTGGTTGAGGGCGGCGTTGACTTGTTCGACGGCAATGCCACTGGTGAAAATCGAATCTACCACCAAGAGGGGATAAATTAAGATTTTGTCGAAGCCTTCTGCTTTAATTTCAGCAATGACTTGATCCGGGAGATACGGAGCGCAGAAGTTAAAGGCTTTAAAGACTTTGATGCGATCGCCCCAGGTTTCTTGCAGATTTTTCTCGATTCCGACTCTTTGATGCTCAAAAATGTGATTGTGAGGCGAGACAAAGTTGCCGTGTTGGTGACTCCATTCGTGGAGATCAAAAATAGCGAGGAGTTTGGCTAAAGGGGGATAAATCCAAGTGGGGACGGGGGCAAATTTAGCGGTTAGCAGGTTGAGGGCTTGTTCGTTGTAGTTGGCAAAGTCTTCGTAGCTTTCGACTTCACCGTAACCCATCAGCAATACCGCGACGCGATCGCCACCGGATTCTGACTCAAGATTGACTGAGGGTTGTTGTTTTTCGGGAGTTGCTACCATAAGGTTTTTGTATCTAAATATTCTTTAAGGTTTCCGGTTCTCGGAAAAAAGGCGCGAGACTAAAATTTCTCGTTAGACTTTATTGTAGATCAATTCTCTAATATGCCTGGGTAGGGGATACCCATCCCAAACGACACAATGAAGACAGCGACAGGGAAGCGGCGAAATCGGTAGAAAATGCAAATTATTGTCTGTCCTGGGATTCACGAGTCAGAATTTACTCAGGCATTTTTACAAGGAATGCAATGGGATCAAGACCGCGAAAAGTCAGAGAATGTGCTGGTTTATCCGGCACAGTCCCAGCCTGCTTATGCCGGATGGGAAATTTCCCGATTTGTTTCCCAACGGGTTTCTTTGTCGGAGTCGGTGCTGTGGGTGGCTTTTAGTGCGGGAGTCGTGGGGGCGATCGCGGCGGCGTGGCAATGGCGACAACAAGGGGGAAGGGTCAAGGGTTTAATCGCCTTAGATGGTTGGGGGATGCCTTTAGGGGGGGATTTTCCCATTTACCGGGTCAGTCACGATCATTTTACCCATTGGAGTTCAGCGTTGTTGGGTCGTGGCGAAAACAGCTTTTATGCCGATCCGGGGGTGGAACATCTGACGTTATGGCGATCGCCCAATCTCGTTTGGGGATGGCAGGAAGCTGCAAGCGGGGCGCGATCGCGAATGACGGCGGCAGCTTGTTTACAAGGGTGGGTTCAGGACTTAACCTCCTCATAAACCCAACTTTACTCATTAGTAATATTAACTTCGTACAATTTATTCACAAGGAGAACGGAGATTGCGGTGATTGCGCTTCAGTAATCGCCGTCTTCTCAATGTCTTTTGTTTGATTCTTTAAATTAATTCTGATATGCCACTGAAACGCCGTAATTTTTTACTATTTCTGGGAGCCAGTCTCGGAACTGCCGCTCTAGGCTCTTTACCGAGTCCGAACTCGCGTTTTTCGATGCCATTTGCAGGCTCGGCTCAAGCGGCTACAGGGGGAACACTGAGTTTCCAACCGATTAAAACCCCGATGCCGTTGAACATTGACGGTATGGCTCCCGACGCACAAAAGCAAGCCTACAGCACCTTTGAAGTCGTGGACGATATCGTTGTCCCCGAAGGCTTTACCTATGATGTCATTGGCGCTTGGGGCGATCGCGTAGGAGATTCTCGTTTCGGCTACAACAACGATTATGTATCTTTAGTCGAAACCGGGCCAAATCAAGGCTATCTCACCATTAACTTTGAATATATTAGCGGCGGTACTTGGATGCAAACCTACGAGCAAGTGATTGGTAAATCCTTGCCCTTTGATACCGTAAAAGCCGCCGCCAATGCCAGCGACGGTAAAATCAACGCTTTTGCCCTCAGCGACGATAATCCCCTCAAAGCCCAAATTCAGGAGATTGCCAAAGAAGGCTTGATCGACCAAGGCATGGGTGTGATTTCCGTCCGTCGTAACGCTCAGGGGCAATGGGAACGCACCTATTCTGCCGCCGATCGCCGCATTACCGGGATTTCTGGCTTAGAAGATGGCCGCTATCTCAAAACCACCGGGCCGGCTGCTGCGGTGTTCGGTAAAACGAACAAAATGGGCTATGAGGACAACTTGGGCGAGAAAATTATCGGCACTTTCCAAAACTGCGCCGGAGGAACCACCCCTTGGGGAACAGTTTTCAGCGCTGAAGAAAACGTCCAAGACCAAATCCCCGAACACGTTATGGCCGATGGGTCTGCCTTTGACCCTAGTGCAACCCCCTTTGTCATTGACGATGGCACAGTAGATGGCCGCGCCAATGTTTTCGGCCTCGCGGGCAATAAATACGGCTGGATGGTAGAAGTCGATCCCGCCAATCCCAACGATTACGGCACAAAACACACCTGGCTGGGTCGCTATCGTCACGAAGCGGTGGGGATTCGTGCGGTTTCTGGCAAGAAACTGGCGATGTATTCCGGGTGCGATCGCCGGGGGGGCCACCTTTATAAATTCGTCAGTAACGGCACCGTCGGCCGCCCCCAAGCCAAGGCGAATTCGCGTCTCCTCGAAGATGGGATGCTGTACGGGGCAAAGTTCAACGCTGATGGTACAGGGCGCTGGATTCCCCTGACCCTCACTACTCCCGTCGATCCCGTCTTACCCAGTCAAGTAGACGGCGGTATGGTGACTTTACCCAACCCCGATCGCAACGCTGGCGGTATTGTGAAATATACCAGCGACGGGGAAGTGATGGCGTATAAGCGCCAATTCAACACCCTCGCTGACCTCTACAGGGGGACAGACACCGAAAAACAAGGGGCAATCCTGATTGATGCTCACTTCGCGGCTAATGCAGCAGGCATTACCTGTACGGCGCGTCCTGAAGATACCATTGTTGACCAAGACGGTTCGTTATATATTGCCTTTACTTCCGGTAGTCCGGGGGGAGACGGCGGCCCGGATGCGGCAGTCTTTACGGGGCCCGAGGGGGAGTCGAGTTATGAATATGGCTGGATTTTCCGCTTACAAGAAAGTGGAGACGACCCGGCGGCGATGATGTTTATGTGGGACAAAACCGCAGTCGGTGGCGAACCGGTTGATGGCGGTTTAGGCTTCGCGAACCCGGATAACATCGAAGTGGATCGCGATGGTCATTTGTGGATGGTCACGGATATGTCCACCAGCAGTCACAACAAAGCTGTTCCCAGTCGGACTAAGGATGGTAAGCCTTTGAGCCAAGGGAATTTGCGCGGTTTGTTTGGCAATAACTCGATTTGGTTTATCCCGACTTCTGGGGAAAAGGCGGGTCAGGCTTTCCCGTTTGCGATCGGACCGATGGAATGCGAGATTTGCGGCCCTTATCTATCTCGCGACCAGGAAACGCTGTTTGCGGCGGTACAGCATCCCGGCGAACGCAATGGTATTCGTCAGGGTATGGCGGCTGAAATGCGAAATTATGCGATGCAAACCACCGATGGTCAGGTGTTCATGCAAGAGCGTAAAGTTCCCATTGGCGGCAACTGGCCGGGTAAACAAGCCAACAATCCGCCGAAGCCTGCGGTGGTAGCAATTCGTCGAGTCTAAGGTTGAAAAGACGCGATCGCCCTGGTTTGTTCTCTGGGGCGGTCTTTTTAAACTTTTGTTGAAAATAATTATTATTTATGCTATGAATTAACTCTAAAGTTAACTGGCGCGATCGCTTGCCGGGTAAAGAACGGCGGCGCAATCAAGCAATGTCTGAGTTTTAAGGTTAAGAAAACCATAAGTCATTGCTCAAGGAATCCAATCTAAATTATAAAGTTTGCTCATTCAAACTAACCCTATTAAAAAAACAAATGACTCTTGTATTGCTACGAGCATAGGTGATATTGTAACCTCTGTGAATACTCACAAATTCAACGTCAATAAAATTTGACTAAACGACAAAATTATTTGCCATAAGTGGTAAATTGCAATTAGTATTTTTTGGTACTTTATCCTAAAAAAAGGTGTGAGGGATAATCCTATGTCAAAGCTGCTCTGGCAGATGTTAAAATCGACCCCCCTTGTGATCGGTGGTTCTTTACTTATGGCAAGTGGTGTGGCTGCTGAAGTCACTGCTCCTGCCCAACCGTTTGAGATTGCTCAAACCAACGAAGAAATTCTCGAACAGCTCCAAAACTATACCAACGAAGACAACAACGGCTCTCTGGGTCAGAGCGTTCAAGGCGCATCTCGATTCCGCGATGTTTCCCCCAACGACTGGGCTTTCCAAGCTTTAGATGACCTGATTCGTCGCTACGACTGCTTAGTGGGTTATCCCAACGGCACATTTCGCGGTAATCGTCCCCTAACTCGTTACGAATTTGCTGCCGGTTTAAACGCTTGCTTGAACCAAATCGAGCGCTTAATCGCAGCCGCGACTGCTGACTTTGTAACCCGCGAAGACTTAGAAACCCTCCGGGCTTTACTCGCCGAATTTGAAGCAGAATTAATTGCTCTCGGTACTCGCGTCGATAGCTTAGAAGCTCGTACCGCCTTCCTCGAAGATAACCAATTCTCCACCACCACTAAACTCAACGGTGAAGTGATCTTCAACTTGGCTGATGCTTTCACCGACCTCGATCAGCAATTCGACAGCAATCGTGACGGTATCGGAGATATTATTCCCGGTGGTGGTAACACGGTAGCGGGTAATCGCGTTCGTTTAAACTTCGATACCAGCTTCACTGGACGCGATCGCTTGCGGACTCGTCTGCAAGGTCGTAACATCATCAGCCCTGCCAATAGTATCAGCAGCATAACCAACGAAGGCGGTTTTGACTTTGCAGGTGATGGCGGCAACGATGTCACAGTTAGTGTCTTAAGCTACAGCATCCCCATCGCTGACGGTCGCGGTCAAGCACAATTCTTTGCCACTGGCGGTGCATCAGACGATGTATTCAACACCGTCAACCCCTTTGATTCCAGTGGTTCGGGTTTTGTGGGTAGCTTTGCTGCCCGCAACCCCATCTACCGAGCTGGCGGTCAAAGTGCTGGTCTAGGGCTTAGCTTTGATGTTACCAACAACATCAACTTAGCCGGATATTATTTGGCGGGTGAAGCTAACGATCCGTCACCTGGTGCTGGCTTGTTCAACGGTGACTATAGTGCAGGTGGTCAGTTAACCTTTGAAGCTAACCGTTTCACAATTGCTGGTACTTACATTCATGGTTATACCGGCATTAATAATGGTGTTGGTTGGGGTGTTGGTAGCCGGGCTTCTAATTTTGGAGTGGAAAACTTCCTTGGTTTTGGTACTACTACAAGAGATGATGGTACAACCTTTGTCAATACAGCCCCTGTTTCCACCAATAACTACGGCCTTCAAGTCAACTTCGACCTGAGCGAAAGTTTCTTCATTGGTGGTTGGGGTGGCTACACCGCAGCAACGGCAATTGGTACCGGTGACGGCGATATCTGGAACTGGGCTGGTTATGTCGGCTTGCGCGACCTGGGTGCTGAAGGCAGTAAACTCGGCTTCCTCGTCGGGATGGAACCCAAACTCGCTGGTTCTGATGCCAGTGTTGCCTTCGCTGGTCGCAATGTGCAAGGTTTGGGTGCAAATGATCGCGCCGATCGCGACACCAGCTTGCACTTTGAAGGATTTTACGCTTTCCCGGTGAATGACAACATTTTGATCACCCCTGGCGTGATTGTCATCACCAACCCCGGTCACAACGAAACCAACCCAACCTTGTGGATTGGTACACTCCGCACTACCTTCACTTTCTAAATGTGGCGTGACCTGGAAAGAGTGTTATAGCTTTTCCTCACACTAACTCAACGCTATTATTTAGCAACGAGTTTCGGCTGATTTAAGTTCAATGCCCTCTCATAGTGAGAGGGTTTTTTGTTGGCAAGCTTGTTCGTAGACGTATAGCATTGACAACTCCCCGCCGTGAACGGTCGGGGATTCTCGCTTCACCGGGAGAGTCTAGAAAATACAGAACAAACATCCCAATATTTTCCCCGATCTCTTTACCCTCAACGAGCATTTTTCCCATCTGCCCGACGGTACTCAACCAAAGTTTACCGCAAAAGTCGCCTTATAAAGGCGAGGCTTTAGACCCAAGTTTTTGGTAAGCAGAACAGTGAGGACAAGTGGGGCTTGCCCTCACCCCAACCCCTCTCCCAAGTCAGGAGAGGGGCTTATTTTCTTCAGACCCAAGAGGACATGGTAGGTTAAAGATTAATCTTTTTTGGGAGTGTAAACCGATTAACTTGGTGTGAAGGATTATTCTATGTCAAAGCTGCTCTGGCAAATGGCCAAATCTCTACCACTCTTGCTTGGTGGTTCTTTACTTATTGCTCAGGAAGGGGTTGCAGAAGTCACAAGACTAACTCAGCCTTCAGAAATTACTCAAAACAATGCTGAAATTTTAGAGCAAGTTGAAACCTACAGTAATGAAACTTTGGATCAACAGGTGCAAGATGCCTCTCGGTTTCGGGATGTATCTCCGAATGACTGGGCGTTTCAAGCCTTAGATGATTTGATTCGTCGGTATGATTGCTTGGTGGGCTATCCTGATGGTACGTTTCGGGGCGATCGCCCTCTGACTCGTTATGAGTTTGCGGCGGGCTTGAATGCTTGTTTCAATCAAATTGAGCGAATCATTGCGGCGGCCACAACAGACTTTGTGAGCCGCGAAGATATAGAAACCCTCCAAGCTTTATTACAAGAGTTTGAGGCGGAATTAAGCGAACTGGGGAGGCGGGTCGAAAGCTTAGAAGCCCGTACTGCGTTTTTAGAAGATAACCAGTTTTCCACCACAACAAAACTGCGCGGTGAAGTGATTTTTAACGTGGCTGATGTCTTCACCAATCTCAATCAAACCTTTGATAATGACCGGGATGGCTTGCGAGATGATGTCACTCCGGGGGGAGGAAATACGGTTTTCTCCAGTCGCGCTCGTTTAAACCTAGCTACCAGTTTTAACGGACGCGATCGCCTCCGCACAACCTTCACGTTTTAGCGAGTCAATTTAGGCCAAATCTCGCTCAACGATAAGGTTTACACAATCCCTCTCCTGGGCAAACAATTTGCTCAAAGAGAGGGATCGATCTTTACCCATCATAAAAGTATTAAAAAAAAGGGCGCGATCGCACCCTCAAAGATAAAGATTAAAATTTCAATTCAACCCGCGATATATTCTTGTATATCGTCTTTGCGCTTGCGTAGCTTTTTCAGGGCTTCTCTTTCGAGTTGACGGACTCTCTCGCGACTAATGCCTAAACGATTGCCAATTTTAGCGAGGGTCATGGGTTGACCGTCACTCAAGCCATAGCGCAAGCCAATCACTTCGCGCTGTTGGGGGGTGAGGTCGTTCATCAAGCGCTGGAGATCGTCGTGTAAGGACGACTGAGACGTGAAATCCTCTGGGGAAAGGCCGTCATCTTCAAGAAGTTCGCCGAGTTCGGTGTCTTGGTTGTCCCCAACCCGCAAATCTAAGGACAGGGGATGACGGGCTTTTTCGAGGTAATCGCGGACTTGTTTGGGGGTGAGGTCGAGTTCTGCGCCGAGTTCGGCCACGGTAGCCGCGCGACCGAGGCTTTGGGAAAGCTGTCGTTGGGCTTTCTTAATTTTGTTGAGTTTTTCGGTAATGTGGATCGGTAAGCGGATGGTACGGCTTTTTTCGGCGATCGCGCGGGTAATGGCTTGCCGAATCCACCAATACGCATAGGTTGAAAAGCGATAACCTTTGGTGGGGTCGAACTTCTCCACGCCACGCTGCATCCCGATTGTACCTTCTTGGATGAGGTCAAGCAGGTCGAGATTGCGTTTGATGTATTTCTTGGCCACTGACACCACTAAACGCAAATTGGCTTCCACCATTTTCCGTTTAGCCCGTTCTCCAGTGATAATAATTTTCTGGAGTTCGGCTTCACTCAAATTAACGGCTTCGGCCCATTGACTGAAACTCGGTTCTGTGCCAAGTTTTTCGGCCAGTTCTTCTTTGCTTTTTTGCAGGCCAAGCCATTGTTGAACGCTTTTGGCGTATAAAATTTCTTCTTCATGGGTCAACAGAGGAACGCGACCAATTTCTTTGAGATAAATACGAACGGTATCCGTAGATGTTTCAGCTTTCATTGCATCGAGTTTTGAGGGTGGACTAAACGGGTTAGAGCAAAAACCCGAAAAAGCAAGGCTAAAAAAGTGTCGTTAAAGCTGTGAATCTAGATAGTTAATTATGAGTTTTGAAATTTGTACGCTCTAGGGAGTACAATGTAGCGCACCTGCGATCGCCTGATGCTGGCAATTTTCATAAGGTGCGTCTAGATAACTCTGTACTGATGGATAAAGGTTAGCGTTGCTCAATCAGCTTGCTTGCGTTTAATAATTGTAACATTTCTATAAGAAATACGATCGCCAATCTCATAAAAAGCGATGATTAAGGTTTGAGCTTTTATTCAAGGTTATTGGTCATTGGTTATTGGTCATTGGTCCTTCGCATTTAGGGGGCAGTAGGCAGTGGGCTTTCTTGGGCAATCGGCGTGTAGGGGCGGGGTTTCCCCGCCCAGTGGGGGAAGAAATTACCAGTTGCCAATGACCAATTGAGGGATTTGGGAAACCAACAACCAACAACCAACAACCAACAACCAACAACCAACAACCAGAGAATAAGCTTAACAGGATTTGCCTTGTAGCCAGTAGGTGGTCATCGCACCTTTGCCTTTGACTTCGATTGTTCCCCGTTTCTCGAAGCGATACTCAGATTTGAGGAGTTGATAAGTGGCGTGGGTGGTTTGAATTTTCCCGGCTTGACCCATCGATTCCATACGGGAGGCGACATTGACTGTATCTCCCCAGAGGTCGTAAATAAACTTGGCCACCCCAATCACCCCCGCGACAACTGGGCCGCTGTTAATGCCAATGCGGAGTTGTAGGTTTTCTCCTGAGACGGCAGAAACCTTGGTAATGCGTTCTTGCATTTTTAAGGCCATTTGGGCGATCGCGACGGCATGATCTTCGCGAGGAACGGGTAAACCCCCCGCTACCATATAAGCATCACCAATGGTTTTAATCTTCTCTAAACCGAATTGGGCGGCAAGCTGGTCAAATTCCGAGACAATTTTATTGAGAAAGTCCACTAACTCTGTTGCCGGGAGACGGGCTGAAAGGGGCGTAAAACCGACAATATCGGCAAATAAAATCGTTACTTGGTCGAACTGTTCCGCGATCGCCCCTGGATTTTCTTTCAAGCGTTTCGCGATCGCACTCGGTAAAATATTCAACAGCAAAGACTCAGATTTCTGTTGCTCTCGCCGTAAAGCTTCTTCGGCGTGTTTGCGTTGGGTAATATCTTCAATAACGCCCAAAATGCCAATCACTGCCCCGGTTTCATCCTGAATCGGGATTTTACTCACATCTAGCCACAAGCGCTGGCCATTCGCGGCGGGCTTTTGCTTCATTTCCACCTGATGAAACTCCGGTTGATTGCTGGCCATCACTCGGCGGTCTGCTTCTCGGAAACGCCCGGCCACCGTTGAGGGTAATAGGTCGTAATCGGTCAAACCAATCACCGCATCGGGGTCGCTTAACTGTGCCGCTTGGGCCCAGTTGCGATTACAGCCCAAAAACACGCAATTTTTATCCTTCCAGAATACCTGCTGCGGAATATTATCGAGAACCAAGCGCAAATAACGTTCTTTTTCCTTTAACGCGGCTTCGGCTTGTTTGCGGCGGGTAATATTTTCTAACGTGCCTTCATAATACAAAAGCTGTCGGTCGCGATCGCGCACCGCCCTGGCATTTTGCGACACCCAGATCGTTTGGCCGTCCCGTCGCTGCACTTGATACTCTAATTTTGACACCGAATCCTGAGTCGCGATCGCCGTCACAAAGTTTTGCCAACCGTCAGCATGGCTATAAAACGCCTGCGCTTGCGGTTGCTGCGCCATAAACTCCTCTGGGGAGGCAAAACCAAACATTTTCGCTAATGCCGGATTCACGCTCAAATACTCCCCTTGGGGCGCGATCTGAAAAATCCCCTCGGCGGCATTCTCAAAAATACTGCGATATTGGGCTTCGGCCTGTTGTAACGCCCGTTGTACCGCCACGCGATCGGTAATGTCGCTGACCAAATACAACACACAATCCACACCGCCCAAATCCAGCACCTCGGCTGAGAGTAAAACTGTGCGAATTTCGCCAGATTTGACCCGAAACTGCACTTCTTGATTGTGAACCGCCCTAAATTTCCGTAAAGCCGCCAAAAGCTGGCAACGTTCTCTAGGATTTACCCACAGTTGTAACCCCAAGGCGGTTTGGCCGATGACTTCTGGGAGTGGATGACCACTAATTTCGAGGAAGCTTTCGTTAACTTCGACAAAACAACCATTATCGAGACGGACAATAGCAATGGGGTCAGGACTGGATTGAAAGACCTTTCTAAACTTATCCTCAGCTTGGAGGCGATCGCGCATTTCCTGGGATAAAGCCTCGGTGCGTTCTTCGACTTTTAGCTGTAAATCCGCTTGGGATTGATGCAGTTGCGCCAACATTTGATTCAGCGCATCGGCTAACATGGCAAATTCTTGAATCCGCGACCCCGGAACCGGATGATTTAAGTCTTCCCCAGACCAAGAAGATTGATGGGCGATCGCCTGAGAGGTACGCGCAAAACGCCAAATCGGTTTGGCAATCCAGCGAGAGCTATATAATGCCAGAATCGTTGAGCCAACCAGGGCGATCGCGCATAAAACAATCGTCGCTCTCGTATTCGCTTGTATTTGACCAATAAAGTTCGCTTCAGGAATCACCGTCACCACCAACCAATCCAAGCCCCGTTCGTCTACAAAGGGCGTAACGCGAGCATAAACCCGTTGGTTATCGATTTCTACGGGGATTTGTGCGGGTTCGCGAATCTGCTGCCAATCCCCAAAGCGGTTTTGCAAAGCAAGGGCCGCTTGGCGCACTTGGGAATCCTTGTGATTGGTGGCGTTGAGGCGGGTTGACTCGGCAGCAATCGTGGCATTTCCCGTCGAACTGGCGACTAATTTACCATCTCGTTCGAGGATAAACACCGTTCCGGTTCGACTAATGCTTAAACTGCTCAAAAAATCGCTAATCTGTTCGAGGGTCAAATCCACCGCCATCACCCCTAACAGGCGATTCTCGGCATTGTAAATGGGAACCGACGGCGTAATCCCCAACACCACCGGATCGGCAAATAAATAGATATCCGACCAAACTGGATTGCCCGCCGCGATCGCTTTTTGATACCAAGGCCGCACGCGGGGATCGTATTCTTTCGTTCTCAGGATGCGAGTGGGTTCTCCGTTTGCGTCGAGTTCGTACACTTCCCAATCCGGGGCCGTTTGATTGGTTCGTACTGATAAAGTTGGGGTATTCTCCCGGTCAACTTGTAAAAATTCCCCTTCTGGATTGGCAAAATAAAGGGTTGTGACGCTATTGCTGAGTCCGGTTTGCTGCCAAAAGACTTGCCGCAGACGAGCGAAGTTGTCCACATTCAACGAGCCATTTTTCACCGCGATCGCGTTCCACTCTAATAAAAGATAAGGGGGTTCACTGAGCGATCGCAAATGACTGTCAATGCGGTAGGTGACTTCCTCGCTGAGATTGGCTGCCGACTCGCTAATGGCTTCAGAACCGTTGCGCCACGATAAATAGCCCGTTAGTGCCGCGATTCCTAACACTTGCAGCACAATCGGGCCAATTAAAACCAGACGTAACGAAATTTTGGGGGGAACAAGACGCTGAACCGATTTGACTTTCTCAAATACCATTGCTAATCCTTAGCAATCTCTCGATTGCCTCAATTACTTGCTTTGAAAGCCTCGCCCCTACCTTGTTGCACCCCGATTTTTACCATTTTTAAGGAGGGCTTACCTTATTTTTTCTGATTCATTTATATTAACGTTGTTGGTTGTTGGTTATTGGTTGTTGGTTATTGGTTGTTGGTTGTTGGTTGTTGGTTATTGGTTGTTGGTTGTTGGTTGTTGGTTGTTGGTTGTTGGTTATTGGTTGTTGGTTGTTGGGTTTCACTTCGTTCTATCCAACCTACGCCACTGCCCACTGCCCACTGCCTACTGCCTACTGCCTACTGCCCACTGCCTACAGCAAAGCTGCCGATTACCGATTGCCCCTTAGAGACTGACCCCTGAAAAAAGCTGCCCAAACTGCTGCTGTAACAAAATACCTGCACCGTATCCTGACAACGCCAACACAAGGACGATCGCGAAGGTTGTCCACGGTTGATAATGGGATCGTTGTAAATCTAAACAAGCCAAATATCCAGGGGCCAGCAAAACCAACCACTGCACTAATAAATCTAAACGAGTGACCAAGATCACCGTGACAAAGGCAAAAACCAGAATTGAGAGAAAGGCGGTTGCGTCCGATTGCAGCCACACGGTAAAAACATTGCGAAACTGCCCAATCGGGCCGGCCAAGATAAAGATCAATAAGATAATAATCCCCGCGAAGGTCAGCCAAATCCACAGTTTACTGGTGGCTTCTGCGACAGACCAACCAAACAAGGTATAGGTAATAATTAATAAATTTAATGAGAGAAACGGGATTTTGTTCCAGAAAGACATGATTTTCGAGTTGTGGCGATCGTCGTTTCTCCTGCCTTTCTTAAGATATGATGCTGTTCAAAACCCTATTTTAGAAGCGATCGCCCGTTGAGAGCAAAACCCACTTGCGGCCTTTTTCCCAAAACTTAATTCGGTGCGATCGCTGCTGTTGATGTGTCAAACCCATTGAATCGGGCTTATGACATGGCTTGGATAATGTAGTCGAAGAAAGGTTCGGCTTCTTGTGCGTCCTCTGCACTCAGTAAAGCTAAAGACGCTGCTTTCAAACAGCGAATCGCCTCAGCCATACCCGGAACAGGCACTTCTAGGGCGTTGTACATCTCGCGGACTCCGATCAAACCAATTCTCTCGATTGGCCCTTTGTCGCCGCTTAAAACGCCATAGGTAATCAAACGCAGATACCAACCATAATCGCGCAAGCAAAGGGCGCGGGAGCGATCGCTGTAGGCATTACCGCCAGGGGCAATAAAGTCAGGACGCTTCTTCCACAACTCTTTACTGGCTTTATCGACAATTTTCTTCTCGTTTTCTGCCAGGGTTTCGGCAATGCGAAGCCGTTGTTCCCCGGTACTCAAAAATTCATTGATGCTTTTGAGTTCGCCGCTACTGGGGTAGCGAAGTTCATCGTCGGCTTTGAGAATAACTTGACTAACTACACTCATACTATCGGCATGATATTTTGATAACACTTGTAGTTTAACGATTCAAGGGGACACTACGGAAGATATTAAGGGGGATGGTAAAAAGTTGTAACGTAGAAAGCAGGGAGAATCGCTCCTTTGTCCGCTTGGAATCTACCGTGAACAATTCTAAAACCCTTTCGTCTCATCCTTCTTGGCAACAAGGCCAACATCTTGACCTCGATATTACCGATCTCAGCGATTCGGGGGATGGGGTGGGCCGCTGGCAAAATCGCGTGGTGTTTGTGCCAAATACGGTTCCGGGCGATCGCGTCACGGTGCGCCTAACCCGCGTCAAACCCCGCTATGCTAACGCTAAACTGCAAAATATTCTCTCTCCTTCTGGCGATCGCATTCGCCCCCGTTGCATTGTCGCAGACAAGTGTGGCGGCTGTCAGTGGCAGCATATAGAAGATAGTTTGCAGCATCAAGCCAAATGCCAGCAAATTCGCCAAGCTTTTGAGCGTATTGGCGGTTTTGAGGATGTGGAAATTGCGCCGATCTTAACCGGAGATTCTGCCCTCCACTACCGCAACAAAGCCACCTATCCCCTCGGAGTCGGTCAACAGGGTAACATCCAAGCGGGTTATTATCGCCCCAGGTCTCACGATTTAATCAATCTTAATCAATGTCCGGTTCAGGATGAAAGATTGAATCCGTTGTTACAAAATGTAAAACTCGATCTACAACAGCATCCTTGGCCGATTTATGACGAAAGCCGTCATCAAGGTAAACTGCGGCATCTGGCTTTAAGAATCGGTCGCCGTACCGGAGAAACCCTGTTAACTTTGATTAGTACCGATGAAGATTTACCGGGTCTGAGGGGTCAAGCCCAAGCATGGTTGCAGACTTACCCCCAGTTGGTTGGCGTGGCGTTAAATATTAACCCCCATCCCACGAATGTTATTTTTGGGGATCAAACCACTTGTGTTGCCGGAAAACCCTATTTACAAGAGATTTTTGGCGGTTTAACCTTTCAGTTGCGCCCAGAAACCTTTTTTCAGGTTAATACTGAAGCTGCCGAGGCTTTGCTCAACCAAATTATTGCGGATTTGGCTTTACAAGGCCATGAAATTCTGCTCGATGCTTATTGCGGGATCGGGACGTTTTCTTTACCCTTAGCTCGGTATGTGCGGCAAGTGGTGGGTTTAGAGCGACAAGGGGCATCTGTGCAACAAGCTCGCATCAATGCACAGATTAATAATATTACAAATGCCCGGTTTTATGAGGGAGCAGTGGAAAAAGAAATTATGCAGTTAGAGGCGATCCCTGATGTGGTTTTACTCGATCCTCCCCGGAAAGGATGCGATCGCGCTACGGTTAATGCTTTATTAGAACAACAACCCCAGAAGATCATTTATATTAGTTGCAAACCCGCTACCCAAGCCCGCGATCTCAAGTTACTCTGCGAGGGCGATCGCTACGAACTGATTAAACTGCAACCTGCCGATTTTTTTCCTCAAACTTCCCATGTTGAATCTGCCGCTTTTTTACGATTGCGGTAGGGAAACATATCTATTTGAGATTGTCAATGGGTAGAATCTAGTATTTTTCGATCGGATTTTGATATAATTAGATTGGGTTCAAACAGAACTTACTTATTACGCCCTAGCTAAATCTTTCTAAATTTTGAAGTTAACGCTATTGTTGTACTAACCTAAATGCTGAAGGGACTGTCTCTCTGACAAACAATCTGTAGCAAACCCCCTTAGAAAGATTAAATTAACCGCATTTTTTCTACCCTTATTCAGGATTCAATGCCAAAAAAATAGCCAATCCTCTTTCAGATTTGCAGACATCAACCTTTAGCCTCTAAAGGTTACAGCCTCGTCGTGACAATAGATTTAAACTTAGACGATGAAGGCAACATTACTTGTTCATTTTTTATCCAAACAGCTTTGTCGAGGTAACGTGCGTGATTGCTATATCTCTAAGCGCCACAAGACGCAAATGGCAAACGATGAGTTTCGCTTCTACGATCTACCTCTGCCCGATTTTGGACTTGTTGCTGGCTCATGTTCCCCCAGAGGTAGAACCGGAATTGCGCCTCGGACTCCAAGAAGCCCTAGTCAATGCGGCAGTTCACGGAAATCAACTCGATCCGAGTAAAACGGTGGGTGTACAGTTTTCCATTACTGAAAATCTCTATTCTTGGGTCATTTCTGACCAGGGTCAGGGCTTTATACCTCAATGCCAATGCCAGAGTGAACCCCAGGCCGAAGACTTTTTACCCGCCGATGAATCTGAAGGCGGACGGGGCTTGTGTTTGCTGTACCAGATTTTTGACCAAGTGCATTGGAACGCCGAAGGCAATCAACTGCATTTGTGTAAGCAGATGAAGGGGGCTAAAGCCGCGCGTCCCTTGACTTTATTCTAAGATTTAGAGGCTTTATCGCCGTGAGAGGGACAAGGTAACGGTTTGATGGACTTGTCTAGCCAGCCGGTGGCTTGTTGTAGATGGGCGATCGCCTCGGCTTCTGAGCCATTGAGCAAAAAGACCAAAGCCATCGCTGCACTTTGTCGGGCTTGGGCTTTGCGATTGCCTTTGAGACGATGCCAATCCGAAGGCGCGATCGCTAACCGTTGCGCTAAAACTTGGGCGATTTCAAAATCACTCAACGATTCGAGGGCTTGCTGGGCAGTCGGTTGGGTAGAATTGACCATAATTTTAAGAGGCTCGAATAACTATCTTTTAATCATACAGTCCTAGGCTCTAATCCGGTTTGACGAATAAACAGCGATAAACCGGATCGCCTTGGTTGTGGGTGGCAATTTCGCGCTCAGTGGGGACGAGAAGCGGGTTCTCCGGGAGCCAGAGTTGGGGATGAGTCCCTCTAAAGCTCGGATGTGCCGCCACGCGATCGCGCATTTCTAGGGCTAACCATTCTACATCCGATTGCAGGAAAATATGCGCCCCTGAAGGTAAATGTTGCGCCAAAGTTGCGACTAACTCCGGTTGGACGGTGCGCCGTTTGGCGTGACGTTTTTTAAACCAAGGATCGGGAAATTGAATGCTAACCCATTGCAAAACTTGAAGGGGTAACGAGGATAACAAAGAATCGAGATCGATGTTGACGTTGCTGAATAAATAATGCAGATTGGTTAAACCCAACTCGTCTCGAATACGATTGGCTTCTTCGACGAGGGGATCGCGAATTTCTAAACCCAAAAAATTCCAATCGGGCTGTTCTCGGGCCATTTTCAGTAAAAACCGACCCCGCGCACAGCCAATATCTAGGTGTAGCGGTTGTTGAAGGTTACTATAAATTTTTTCCCAATTCGGCGGGGAAATGATTTCTTGATATTTTTTACTGAGGGGATTAACGTGCTGACGAACGCGAACTCTAGCCAAAAGAACTCCTTAGCGAAACAATGTTTTCATTAAAACAAAAGAAAAGTTTTTTGCGGACAAAAGCGATCGCGCCCGAAGAAATAATGATAAGATCGGCTTCGTTTTCAGCTCCTTACACTTCACTGTAATTAAATGATGAATCAATTGAAGCAAAGATTAACCTCGATGGCTTTAATCGCCTTGAGTGCGATCGCGCCACTTACTCTAGAGTTTAAACCCGCGACGGCTCAAGCCCAAGATGTTGATTCAATTCCTCTCTATGTCCCCCCACCCGAACGCCAAACTTCAGGGGTGTGTTCGACGTTTCTAGAACCCACCATTGATGGCATTATCGCTACACCACCTGTCGCCAATGGAAAATGGGCGATTTTAGTCGAATCGGTGGATGGTAAAGTTCTCTACAGCCACAACCACAACGTCCAGCTTATTCCCGCTTCTAACGTCAAATTATTGACCACCGCCGCCGCTTTACAACGCCTCAACCCCCAAACCTCCATTCGCTCTCGACCCCTGCGAGATTGGATTTTAATTACCAATCAGCGCAGTAATAATAGTTATGCCAATGTTCTGTTGAGTTACATCGGCGGGCCCAATGCGGCCAAGCAAGTTTTAACGCAAATGGGAGTGAGTCCCACGGGTTTTCGGCAGGTAGACGGTTCGGGATTATCGCGGCAAAATAGCGCCACACCCTCGGTATTAATTACGGTTTTGCGAGAGATGATGACCTCGAATAA
The DNA here is from genome assembly GCA_000380225.1 of filamentous cyanobacterium ESFC-1. Classification (GTDB taxonomy): domain Bacteria; phylum Cyanobacteriota; class Cyanobacteriia; order Cyanobacteriales; family Spirulinaceae; genus Jaaginema. Next base: position 2,924,249 of record KB904821.1, on the reverse strand, counting down.
TTATGATATCTGGTATTCTTCCTTGCCCGTTTCGGGCGCAACCGGGACGTTACGCAATCGGATGCGAAATAGCCCCGCCCAAGGCATTGTCCGGGCAAAAACAGGAACCCTGCGCGGTGTGCGGGCGTTGTCGGGTTATGTGGAAAATCCTTATTACGGCACGTTGTTGTTTAGCATTTTAGCCAATCATCCCAGTCAGAATGGGACGTTGGTCACCGCTATTGACCGGATTGTGTTGCAACTTTCTCAACTCATCCCTTGCGAATAATCGGGACGGACTGCCGCGATCGCGCTGTTCTTTTTGGGGATGGATAAGCTACCCTAGAAAAGATTGGGTCACGATGATCGCGATCGCGATGCTGATATTTTGACCCAAAATTAGGCGCGATCGCCCGTTTGTCAAGTTATCTTGATTTTTTTTCATGCCGATGCTCGTTTTGCTTGGAGCTTTTCTACCCCCCGTTGATGCCCTCTTTTCCACGCAGGGTATTATGATCGCCTTGCTGGCCGCTTATGCCGGGGCGATGTGGATGTTTCTCACCAGTGCGCCCAAAGTCTACACGATCATGGTATCGGATTTAGACATTGCGCGGCAGTTTTACGAAGGCTTGCTCAACCTCCCGGTGGCCGACGTTCCCCTCCATTACTACTACAACTACGAGCAAACCCTGGGGGCCGCCGGAATTGACCCCCTCTACAACTTATCCGCGACTTCCAGCGCCGCCACCGCCACCGCCACCCGCGCAACAGACGGGTTGTGGTATCAACTCAAGAAAAATACCCAACTGCACGTTATTTCCGGAGCCAGCTACGGCCCCAAAAACCGCCAGCGTCATGTTTGTTTTGACCACGACTGCCTCGAAAATATTTTGCTGCGAGTTCAATCTCGCCGCCTCAAATTTAAAGTGCGTCGTACCAAACCTCTCAATTTCTTGGTCAAAGATATTGAAAACCGCGTGATTGAAATGGCCGAAGTCGCGAACTAAGACTTCAACAAGAATAACTTTTGATTAGAGAGTTAGCAGTGTATTCTGGTAGCAATTTCAGCTAATCTCCGAGTAATACAACTGAACTAACATGATCAAGCTAAAGTCCCTTCGTTATTCTCTAACATCTACCGCCGCGATCGCCTTGGTGAGTCTGACTACAAGCTGCGGTTTCATTAGTTCTTTGACCGGAGGCGGAGGCGAAGACCCCACGGTAAATGAAGCCCCCGCCACAGCCCCCGCCAGTCCTGCCCCCGACGCACAAGCCCCTCCCGCCCAAGACCCCGCCGCCCAAGCCCCGGCAAGTCCTCCCGTTGACCCCGCCACCGTCGATGACCCCTTCGCTGAAGCCGTCCGTCGTGCCACCAGTGCCGCCGAAGCAACCCAAACCGCTTCAACCCCGGAAGAATGGCAAGCCGTCGCAACGGACTGGGAAGCGGCGATTGCGCTGATGCAAGCCGTCCCCCAAGACAACCCCAACTACGACACGGCTCAAAACAGAATCCCCGTTTATCAAAATAACCTCGCCTACGCTCGCGGTAATGCGGGAGGGTAATTTCAGTGGTCAGTCGTCAGTTATCAGTTATCAGTTTTTGGGGCAGTGGGCTTTTCAGTCATCAGCGATTAAGAGGCAGCGCGTGCTGTAGGCGTGTAGGGGCGGGGTTTCCCCGCCCAAGGGGGAGTGGGGATTTTACTCCTTTCACGGACTGAGCCAATTGAGTGAATGTGCGGAACTTAATTGAAATGACTAAGGCAGTGGGTTGAGGTAACAAAACCCAACAACCAACAACCAACAACAAAGGACAAAGGACAAAGGACGAATCAAGAAAACGTATACAAAACTCGCGAAAAATCTTGTTGGGCTAAAGCCGAAGATTGAATGTAAAAAAGTAAGACATTTTCTGGCATACTAACGCTGAGTAATAAAGTATCTACAGGTTCGTCTATATTCGCTAAACTCAGCCCGTCTCTGGGGTCTTCTTGGGCAAAAGAGGCATAACCGCCGATTTGAGCATCGGTACAACTGGGTTCGAGAAGGCGATAGTCTTCCTCAAATTCTGCTCGAATTTTATGAACTTCTTTGGGGTTGAAGTCGCGAAACATCGCATTATAAAAACGGTAATCCCAAGAAGGCATCGGGGCGTAGTTTTTGCGCCATTGAATCCTAGAGCATTCTTGAGGATAAAAGTCCTCTTGTTTCTCCATTTCTGCTAGGAAACTAAAGTCTGTAACCAGGTTATTTTCGTCTAAATCGGGGTTGGGAAAATACAGCAAACGAAAGCTGTTTTGGCGATGCCAGTTTTGCTCGAAGTCTTCGCCATAATTGGGATCAGGACAGCCCCACAATTCTTGGTCAGCAACATAAAATTGCAGAATACCTCGGTCGGGAAAACCAGAGAGGGAAGGGGCTTCAGCAAAGTTAATTTGCGCTAAAAGGTGCAAATAATCCCCGGCGGGCGTGGTGGGATAATCAGTGCCTTTGGGCAAGTAGGGTAAACCGCTTGGGCTATAGTTTTGACCGGGAAATTTGCTTTGCCACAGCGTTAGATTGTCGTCGGGAACGAACGTTAAATCGAGATACGGCTCGATTGTGGCGGTGATGCGATCGCGATACCCTTCTAAAAGGGGAGATAACAGGGATTCATCTAGATTAAACTCGCTCATTATTCTAGGTCGGGCTAGATTTTGACTTTATTGTAGAACAAAAAATCAACTAAGCGCCTGCCCTTGACAAATTTGGCTGTAGTTGTCAATGTAGTATGTATAATACAAAAGACTAATTATGGCTGCTGAAACCTTAAACTTATCCACATCCAAACCCGTTTTATCTTGGGCAGGACACCCTTTAGGCCCGTCCGAAACCCAAATGGCCAAAAACGTGGCTTCCTTACCCTTTGTCTTCAAGCACGTTTCCCTAATGCCGGACGTACACCTGGGTAAAGGGGCGTTAGTGGGTTCTGTGATTGCCACCAAAGATGCCGTCATTCCGGCGGCGGTGGGCGTTGATATTGGCTGCGGCATGGCGGCGGTGAAAACCCCGTTTCACGCCGATCAACTCGACGGTAAACTCAAGCAAATTCGCCGGGACATTGAAGCGAAAATTCCTGTCGGCTTCAATCAAAACTCCGACGTAGAAAAAGATGCTACCAATTGGCAACGCTGGCGCGATTTCAAAGACTTGCATCCTGGCGTAAAGGACTTAGAAGGCAAAGCCCTCAAGCAAATGGGCAGCTTAGGAGGCGGCAATCATTTCATTGAGTTGTGTCTCGACAGCGAGGACGCAGTATGGATGATGCTGCATTCGGGTTCTCGTCACATTGGTAATAAATTGGCGCAATGTCACATTACTACGGCGAAAGAATTGGGGAAATTGGCAGAAGAAAAACTGCCCGACCTCGATCTCGCTTACTTTGTCGCCGGAACGCCGGAATTTGCCGCTTATTGGCGAGATTTGCAATGGGCGCAACAATATGCCCGCGTCAACCGTGATGTGATGATGGCTCGTTTTAAAGCGATTGTCGAGCAACATCTGGCGGGGGGTAAGCCCACGAAGCCGTTACTGTCGGTGAATTGCCATCACAACTACGCCGAGCAAGAAGTTCATTTTGGCGAGGATGTTTATGTGACCCGTAAAGGGGCGGTACGCGCTCGCCGTGAGGATTACGGTATTATTCCTGGTTCGATGGGGGCGAAGTCTTTTATTGTCAAAGGTAAGGGCAATACAGACAGCTTTTGCTCTTGTTCTCACGGGGCGGGTCGCCAAATGTCTCGCACCAAGGCAAAGAAACAGTTTTCTCTGGATGATTTGATTGCTCAAACCGAGGGCATTGAATGTCGCAAGGATAAGGGCGTAATTGACGAAATTCCAGGGGCTTACAAGCCGATTGAGGCGGTAATGAGTCAACAGTCGGATTTAGTGGAAATTGTGGCAACGTTGCGTCAGGTGGTATGCGTGAAGGGGTAAGAGATTTGTACTTTGTACTACGTTTGTGTTTCCTTCACCCTCTACCCCTCTCCCACTCCGAGAGGGGCTTTTTATAGCAGCAAGCAAAACAGTTAGGATGTTTTGACTCGCAAGGATCGCCCTCACCCCAACCCCTCTCCCACTCCGAGAGGGGCTTATTTTCTAAGAATGAATAATGTTGTCCTGACCGATTTGGCGGTTGCTATATTATTCAATGCCGCAGCAATCTAAACGTTCGACGAGGACTTGGGCGTGTTTCCACCAACTGTAACCGCCAATCCAGCGACGGGAGGGAAGATGGCCGGGGGGGGCTTTGCGATGGAATTGGAGGGCTTCGCTGTTGCTGATGCGATAGGTGGGCCAGCCGACGCGATCGCAAAATAAATTATACTCCCCGCCCACTTCTTGATAAATCTGTTTCTGGATGCGCCAGCCAAATTGCCCTTTGCTGTAGGTAAACCACAGCCAATCAATGGCTTTTAAGTCTTTACAAGGTAGGGTTTGAATGTCGGTGTTGAATAAATAGGAACCGAGCCGTTTTCCGGTGAGTTGACACAAAATTCCCCAAGTTTCATCATCGGCTGCTTGCCATTTGCGCTCCGAAAGGAGGGTTTTTAACTCGGTGTAGTCGATGGGAGGCGGGGCGGGGGTTTCAATTTGGTTGAGTTTTTGCTGAAGGGCGATCGCTTCTGGGTCGAGGGTAGAATCGCGGGGTACAGGCAGATTGGGCTTTTTAGAGGTAGGATTGGCGTTACCGGAAATGAGGGTGGCGATATTCGTTTGACTGGCGCAATCGGGCAGGTTTTCGCTTAACGCGGGGAGATTCGCAGGGGCAAGTTGTTCGAGTTCGCGCAAAACCGCTTGGGCTGATTGGCTGCGTTGACGTAGGGACGGCTGAATCAGGCTGTTGAGAATTTTGCTGAGTTGGGGGGAAATCGTCACGCCTGCCGGGATGTATTTACGCCATTGCCAGCGTTCTGCGACTACATCATACATATTATCGGGGTCTATGCCGGTAATGAGGTTCAAACAGGTGACTCCTAAACTGTATAAATCGCTGGCGGGTAAGACTTTGCCGCGCATTTGTTCGGGGGCCATAAAACCGGGGGTTCCCACGATGGTTGCGCCGCCGATAATGGCGGTGTGGGTGAACATTCTGGCAATGCCAAAGTCAATGAGAACGAAACTACCATCTTGACGGCGTTGCATAATATTGGCGGGTTTGAGGTCGCGATGGATGACTTGGCGTTCGTGAATAAATACCAAGATGGGTAAGATATTTTTTAATAGTTGCCAAGTCCGAGTTTCTAAATCTTGGGTAATTTGCCAAGTGGTGGGGTTTAGGGTTTCGCCGTCGATCCATTCTTGCACTAGATATAAATGTCGGTCTTGTTTGAAGTAAGCCAATAAGGTAGGAATGTGGGGATGGGAGCCAAGTTCGTTGAGTCGTAAGGCTTCTTGGCGAAATAATTGGCTAATTTTGCGACGAAGGGCGGGGTTGTCTGATTGCAGGTGTAGCTGTTTAATCACACAAACGGCGGGGGGCGGTAGGTCGCGGTCAATGCCGAGAAAGGTGCGTCCGAAGCCCCCTTGACCGAGGAATTTTGTGGCGGTGTAGCGATTTCTGAGGTGGATTGATTGACCGCAGGTTTGGCAAAATTTGACACGATCTGGATTTTCGGGGCGATCGCAAGCGGGATTAAGACAGTAACTCATGGGTTGAGGTTGACAACGCCAAGGAACAGATTATCCCTAAGATAACTTAGTTTTAGGGCATTGTCCAAAGGGGATTAACTAATAATAAAATCCGCTTAAATCGAGAGAAATAAGCATTTTGATGCTTGAGTTTTTGATTGGATTTATTAATGTTGAGTTTAAAAGTTAATCTGAACTGAAAGTTAAAAGCTGCGAGCTGGCGATGAGCCTGCTATTTTGATAAAGCAGTGGATCATGCCGAAATCAAAATGCAATTCGATAATTTTCAAGTGTGCGATCGCGACCTCGATGAAACAACTCTCAATCGCTATCTCCAAGCGGACGCGATCGCGGTGGATACGGAAACAATGGGCTTAAATCCCCGACGCGATCGCCTGTGTTTGGTGCAGTTATGCGATCCTCAAGGTGAAGTAACCGCGATTCGCATTGCACCCAACCAGAACCAAGCCCCCCACCTCAAAACCTTGATGGAACAGGATAAGATTACGAAAATCTTTCATTTTGCTCGCTTTGACCTAGCACAACTGCAAAATACATTTAATATCTACACCAATCCCGTTTTTTGTACCAAAGTTGCTAGTAAAATAGCTCGCACTTATACCTCTAGTCACGGTTTAAAAGCCTTGGTACAAGAACTTACCCAAGTTGAACTCGATAAAAGTTCTCAAACCTCGGACTGGGGTAATGCGGCCAATCTCACCAGCGCTCAACTCAACTATGCCGCCAATGATGTGCGATATTTGATTGAATTGCGCCAAAAACTAACCGTAATCCTGGAACGGGAAAAAAGATTTGACCTCGCTCAAAAATGCTTTGATTGTCTTCCGGTTTTTGTGGAATTAGATTTGAGAGAATTTCACAATATTTTCGAGCATTAAGGCTTGAGGGGAAATGGGGGCGGATGTAACCAAGAATCTGTCCCAAACCCCAAAGCGTAATCGGGGGAAGCCAGTTCTGCCGCGAGGTGAAAAGCGGCGTTGCGGGCAATTTCCGTTTCAAATACCGAGGAAAAAACCAAAGTTAGGGGGTGTTTCTGGCAAAATTGGCGCAAACGATGGGGAAACCCCGCGATCGCGATTTTGACGATAAAAATACCCCGCCATCCCCTGTGATAACAGTCTTGCAGTTGCGCGATCGTCGTGACCGATTCATCCAGGGCAAGGGGGGTGGTATATTGCCTCTGAAGTTCTCGCATCAGGTCAAATTCTGCCGGAGAAAGCGGTTGTTCGAGAAATTCGACTTTTTTTGTTCTTTCGAGGCGTTTTAGCCAGATTTGCGCCGTTTTGGGGGTAAGGCCGCCGTTGGCATCGAGGCGCAGTTTAGCCGTAGGGGGAAGATGACTCAGGAGTTGCTGCAATAGCTTTATTTCCCGTTCTACCGCGTCTACACCGATTTTCCATTTGAAGGTACGTTTTCCCTGTTGCCACGCCTCTGGCCAGGCAGCAAGGGCGGCTGAACCGGTAGGCAGTAGGGCAGCAACGGGGAACTGGGGGGGCGGTTGCGCGATGCTGAGGGAGGTGACGGCGGCTTCAAAGGCAAACTGAGAAGCGGGGTAGGAATCGGGGATTTGGGCAATATTTTCGTCGCTGACAGTTTTGCCGAATTGCTGACACAACTCTACCGCAGCCGCGAGGGTTTCGGAGCCAAACCCAGGAATGGGCGCAATTTCCCCCCAACCGTTGCGCCCTTGTGAGTCTCGCAGGTGGATAATAATGCCTTCTCGCGTTTTCCAAGTGCCGTGATGGGTTATTAAGGGTTGGCGAAAGGGGCGTTGGTAGCAGCGAAATTTGAGGTCATACATCTAGAAAACGCCGGGAATAATAAAGCCAAATCCCCATAAAAGACCACTCCAAAAGTGAAGTTTGACAGCCAAAAATTTACAATTACTGACTAATTTGGGTTGGTCGTGATGGGCATTGACATGACTCACTAATTGGTAAGCCACGGGCAAACTAAAGAAGATTAAAACTGTGCCGAGGGGGGTGTAACCTAAGCAAATTAACAGCACCGTTAGGGCGAATATGATTCCCGTTGACCACGCTAGAACCCTGGCACTAAGGGCGGTTCCTAAACGGACGATGGGCGATCGCTTTCCGGCGGCTAAGTCATCTTGGACTTGATGGAAATGGGAACAAAATAAAATAATAGAAGTGGTTAAACCAATCAACGTTGAAGCGATGAGAACGGGAATTGAAAAAGTTTGGGTTTGGGAATAGTAAGCGGCGGCAATGGCGAGGGGGCCAAAACAAATAAAACAGATTATTTCTCCGAGGCCTTGATAGCCTAAACGAAAAGGCGGCCCTTGATAGGTGTAGCCCAAGGCACAACATAATAAAACAATACCCACAATCATCATGTCTTGTTGCCAGAGGGCGATCGCGACAATCCCCCCTAAACCCAACAGCAAACACAAATTACTAATCCAAAAAACCAAGGATTTGTTTTGAGTTAAATTTACCACAGAATGGGCTTTATTTTTATCAATTCCCGTGTCGGCATCAAAGACATCATTACTAAGATTTAACCAAGCAATAATCAAAACCGCAGAACTCAAAAAGGTTAAAAAGATTGACCAATAAATTTGTTGAGTATCCCCATAAGCCATGGCTGTTCCTACCCAAATGGGAATCACCGCAACGCTATACATCGGCGGTTTGATGGCGGCAAACCAGAGTTTTTTGTTAATCTGTTGTTCAAAACTTGTTGTTGTCATGGGTAAAAAGTTAAAAAAATAACGAGAATGAAAAAAAATTGAATTCTGAAATTGCTGGTTCAAAATCGACAATGAGCTTGAGGATTTTGGGGGTCTGTCTTGAACGCGGTCGTTATTTTTCGCTACGATAAGCTAGGATAATCGATACCGCCGGGGCTTCCCCAAGATGACGCTGAAGCACACCCGTCCGAATCATTCCCCCCCCCATTAGCCTTATCTCTAGACATACCATCATGTCAGCCCCCGGTGGAAAATTAAGATAAAAATTGTTACGATATCCGCTTCTATGTCAGTTATTTCTTGTCATCCTTCCTTATTTCATGACGACAAAGAACTTTACCAACTGCTTCTAAGTTGTCAAGAAAAAGCCCTTCGTCAAGGCCAATCGGTGATTGTGAGTTTAACGCAAGAACTTGAGGCTATTGACCCTTTAGCAATATTACAAACTGCCCTAAAAGTCAACCCCAAACAACTGCATTTTTATTGGCAAAATAATCGCAAACAAGAAGCGGTTACGGCTTTAGGACGAACGCGATATTTCACGTTAACCAAGGGGAATCGTTTTCAAGCTTCACAAAATTTTATTCAGAATTGTCTACAACAAACAGAGATTCAAGGAGATTTAGATTTACCTTGGGCTGGGCCGCATTTCTTCACAAATTTTACTTTTTTTGAACGCAATTCTCGCAGCTTTTCCCCTTTTCCAATCGCGACTGTTTTTCTACCACAATTGCAAATTGTTCGCCAAGAAAATCGCAGTATTTTAGTGATTAACTTAAATATCGATCCTTATCTTGACATTGCCGAGGCGATCGCGCAACTACAACGCCAGATTACCCTGTTAAACCAAAGTCATCACCTCACCCTCAACGATATTGCTCAAGGGGCTGCAACAACGCAAATTCAGACTGCTCATCCCTTTAAAGCGGCAGTTACTTCGGCGTTAAAATCCATTCAAGCGGGGCATTTTAGTAAAATTGTTTTAGCTCATACCCTTGACGCGATCGCCCCCCAACCCTTTCACTTAGTCGCATCTCTGGACTATCTGCGTCAATCTCATCCCGATTGTTACATTTTTTCAGTTAGTAATGGCAAGGGAACGAACTTTATCGGAGCGAGTCCCGAACGTTTAATTAGTATTCAAAATCAGCACTTAGTTACTGATGCTTTAGCGGGTTCATCTCCGAGGGGAAAAACGACTTTTGAAGATGCTCAACTCACGCAAAAACTATTAGATAATGAAAAAGAACGGCGGGAACATCAAGCCGTGAGCGACTTTATTTATAAGCGGTTGTGTGAGTTAGGTTTACGACCGCAGCGATCGCGTCTGAGGGTGCTGAAATTATCCCATATTCAGCACCTTTGGACTCCGATTCAAGCTGAACTGAGCGATCGCATTCATCCCCTCGATATTATCGCTAAACTGCACCCTACCCCTGCGGTTGCGGGCGTTCCCACCGCAATTTCCTGCGAACAAATCCGCCATTACGAACCCTTTGACCGTTCTTTATATGCGGCTCCTTTGGGTTGGATGAATTATCAAGGCAATAGTGAATTTATTGTGGGGATTCGTTCAGCTTTTATTCAAGACAATCGCGCTCGTTTGTATGCAGGAGCCGGAATTGTAGCTGGCTCAAATCCCGATAAAGAACTAGCCGAAGTGCAACTCAAACTACAAACCATGTTAAAAGCTTTAGTTTAAAGTTTCTCGACGTTTAATTTTTAAAAAAGCGGTCGAGAATTTCGGCTTGACGATCTGGCGTTAACTTCGGTTTAGATAAAGGCGTTGTTTGATCCTCAAGACTGGCTAAACTTGAAGCCTCAGAGAGAAACGCATAAGTAGTTTGTTCTTGTAACTCTGACTGCGAATCCGGCACAATTGCGTTTTGAATCCGAGCTAAAATTTCGGGAGCAACCGGGTTAGACTGGCAAGATTCTTGACAACAGAAAAAGGAAAAAACAATCGTTCCCAAGCGGACGCGATCGCCATCTTGAAGTAAAGTTGGCTCCGTGACTAACTCATGATTAATATAAGTCCCATTCGTACTATCAAGGTCGTTTAAATAAAAGCCCTCATGGTGACGATATTCGATGACAACATGATGACGGGAGACACGCTCATCCATCACGCTAATCGAGGCTTTATGACTGCGGCCAATCGTCCAAATCCCTTGGGGTTGTAGGAGTTTTTGGCTGTTTCCCTCGACTAAATTCGTCATCAAGTACACTTGGTCTGCCTCAATAACCCCACTAATATATTGTGTTGAAGCTCGGGCCAAACGTTGATTATTTGTATTTTCTAACTGTAAAATTTCATTAAGCAAATTGGGGTCATGCTCGTACAGTTTAGAAAATACCTGGTATAAGCGGAGCTTTTCTTCTAAATCCATCATTCCAGGTTCTTAGGAGTCAATAAAATCGTAATATAATCGGATTTTTCGCGATTTATTAGCTAAATAGGGAAAAAATATTCAAATTTAAAGCCAGCTTCTTCAGATAAAGTTGAGCTTTGAGCAATTCCATAACCCGCGAAAGTTCCTACCTATCTATTTATGACTTCCGTTCAGCCCGGTTTTCGAGACGAAATAGAAAAATCATCAAAGCGACAACACCAATCTGAAGGGCTAAGTTCGGTAAAATCGAAGTTACATTCTGTCCGGCTGCGAGTTGAGCCAGGAAAATAAACGCACCAATAAACCCAGATGCACCCAAACCGAAATAAATAAACTTGCGTAAACCGCGATAAGGGGCCTTAGCCTCAGCCCGTAGACGAGCATACTTTTCAGGACTCATGTTAGGACGGCGTTTTGGAGAATCGGTCATAATCAAAAAAAATAGCGATCGCGCATCAAAAATTTACCAATTACGTTTACCTTAACCAAAAACTTGTGATAAAATCTACATTCGGTTGTGCCGATGTAGCTCAGTGGTAGAGCACTCGATTCGTAATCGAGCGGTCAGGGGTTCAAATCCCCTCATCGGCTTGATAATCTCAGTGAATTATTGTGAGCGCATCAAATTCCCTTCAGGCACTTTGGGAAGCACCGATCATCAGCCCTCAACCCCCTTTCAATTTAGATCGGGTCGCGGCTTTTCCTGAAACCGTACAGCGTTATTTGAACCACGCGATCGCCCCCCAAACCCCCCTCGCGGCTAAAGTGCGCTTGCAAATGCGCGGCGAAATAAAACTTAACAATCAATGGTATCCTTTCTCTGCCACCCAAGTCATTCAGCCCACGCGGGGTATGATTTGGCAAGCCCGCACTAAAATGGCAGGAGGTATCCCAATTAAAGGGCGCGATCGCATCCTAGATGGCGCAGGAGCAATGCGTTGGCGGCTTTTTGGTTTAATTCCAGTCGTCAGCGCTTCTGGAGCCGATATAAGCCGTTCTGGGGCGGGTCGTCTCGCGGCAGAATTGGTGTGGCTACCCTCAGCCTTGTGTCGCGAAGACATCACCTGGAAAGTTGACCAACCCAATCACCTCCAAGCCCAGTTTCACCTCCAAGGCTACCCCATCCACCTTCACCTCCACACCGACGACACCGGACAACTCAAAACCGTCCATCTCCAACGCTGGGGAGACACCGGAGACGGCGACTTTCGCGAAGCCGAATTTGGCGGTATGGCCGAAGCCGAAACCACTTTCGGCGGCTACACCATTCCCTCTCGCTTGCGAATTGGTTGGTATTTCGGTACATCTCGCTTTGAATCCGAAGGGGAATTTTTCCGCGTCACAGTCGATGATGCTGAGTTTGTTTAGTTGGTTGTTGGTTGTTTGTTATTTGTTATTTGTTATTTGTTTTTCCAACAGTAGTGGCGCGACACACCTTAAATAGGGCTTTAGAAAACCCTCGAAACTGGCTTCAATTGGAAAACAGACCAAAAGTCTATCGCACACTTTTAGCTGTGTCATGGCAGTAGGGTGGGTTAGGCGGCTAAAACTCACACTCTGACTGAAACCATCGCTATCCGCCGTAACCCACCGTTTAAAGTGTGTCATACCAGTAGCCAGTAGGGTGCGTTAACGAAGTGTAACGCACCGTCTTATACTATAAAATTATCAACCCCAACCAATGACCAAAGACCAAGGACAAAAGACTAACTATTTGCTTGGCGTAAAGCGCGAGTTTGATCGAGAATAGACTCCATATCTTCTTCGGAAAGACGCTGGACATAATTGATTTTAACTTCCTCAATCAAAGCCGTCAGTAAATATTCTAAGCGTTCTAAACTTTGTTGCGTTTGTAACTCAGACCCAAACGAATTACTAATATGTTCGATGACATTTTGCAGTAACTTGTCAAATTCTGGGTCTTCTTTAATTAAAGCTTTCAAAGCCGAATGAGCGCTGCTATAGAAACCCGAAGATAACTGTAGAGTAAGTTGCCTTCTAAAATTATCCATTCCCGGTAAATTGCGGATATTTTGGTAAACGGGAGACTCCGCGATCGCCTTATCAATGCTATAAGTTAACAAGGCTTCCACATCCGGGCGAATTTCTGGCATCACATCATTGATGACAACATTTAATAATAACTTCGTGATTTCCGCCGTTTCATTCACATCATTAAGATCGATATAAGGTTTTGCCGTCGCTTGGGAAAAAACATCGGCAAATTCCCCTCGCTGAATCGAACCTTGGACTTGATTAAGAATATTGATTACCACAACTTCGGTAACATCTTCAGCAATACTCGCAACAAAACCTTGACTCGCTTGCTTCTGAATTGCCCGCATATCCACCAAGCGGGATTGATGTAAACGAACTACTAAAGGAATCGCCCGCAGCCACCGTAAAATCGGAATAAAAAGGAAAATATCGTACCAACGCCACAGCATCGCATCAAGCCAACTTACGCCAGTCCGACGGCGACTAATAAACCAAGTTCGAGCTAAAAATTCTGCTAAAAAGATTAACGAGAAAAAGACATCAATCAAGCCAAAATTATCAACCAAATCGCCATTTTCACCGACGGGGCGATAATAATTGGTTACCATTAAAGGGCGTATTTCTTCATTGAAAAAGGCGAGTTCTTCGCGATAGTCGCCATTATCAAAGTTTTCAATCGTCCAATATTCCCGAAATGCTTCTCTGGGCTGCACAAATTCGTCTTCAAAAATGTGTTCGCGCATTTCATTTTTAATCTTCTCAAATGTCCCAGTTTTATCGGCAATTTGAAAGGGATTGGTTTCGATCATCTCAATACTTTGCTGCCGCAAACTCCTCAAGATAACGGCGACTTCTGGAGAATCAAGTTGTTGCCCAATTACTTCTTCTTCGAGTTGATCAACGGTGTCTAAATAGCGTTGCGTATCGGGGTGCGGTTCAATGCCTTTTACCCAATCGTACCAATCGGTAATCGGCGGTAAAGGGAGAATAATCGGTTCTTCAGGAATATTTTGTTCGTAGTTACCGACTTTAATAAAAAGCTGAACGCGCCCAAGCAGCCAAAAATCCCGCAGAGGAATATAAGTTAGGTCAAATAATACCAAAAAATAATTAACACATACAAGCAGCGCCATAATTCGCTCAAACAGCAAATTAGGCCGAAAAGGTTTGAGTTTTTTTTGCTGAGAAGTTGTTCTGCGGGCGATGGTCATTTCAGTTATCAGTTATCAGTTATCAGCGATTAAGGGGCAGTGGGCAGCTTGGCTGTAGGCGTGTAGGGGCGGGGTTTCCCCGCCCAAGGGGGAGTTGAATTCTACCCCAGAAAGGGGGTCAGAACCTTCTTGCTACAAGGTCAATTCTAGAAAAGGCTCAACACTAGAATACACTTGGGTTACAGCCTCAAAAAGTAAATTTAAGTTTCACGCGAGAGTTATCAGCTTCTAAGGGGCAGTGGGCAGCTTGGCTGTAGGCGTGTAGGGGCGGGGTTTCCCTGCCCAAGGGGGAGTTGAATTCTACCCCAGAAAGGGGGTCTCCAAACTTGGGCGCTTAGGGTAGACTCTAAAAAAGGCTAAAACCGTTGTATATTCTAGCGTTGAGCTTTTTTAAAGTCTGCTCTCTCGGCCAAAGTTTCTAATCCTCTTTCTGGGGAACAACACTTCCCGCTATCATGCCAGACTAAACAACCAACAACCAACAACCAGTCAATCATCGGAAAAACGTGACCCTTAATTGCTGATAACTGTATTAAATTTGCGCGACTCCATCTTTGCGGGCGGCTTTTTCGACAGCAGCAGCAACAGCAGGGGCAACGCGCTCGTCAAATACAGAGGGAATGATGTTTTCTGGGTTAAGATCGCCAGGGACGATAAGGCCCGCGATCGCGTAGGCGGCTTCGAGACACATATTCGTGGTAATCTCGGAAGCCCGGCAGTTTAAAGCGCCGCGAAACACCCCAGGAAACGCCAGGACGTTGTTGATTTGGTTGGGATAGTCGCTGCGTCCGGTAGCAATAACGGCAACATCATTTTGCACCAATTCCGGCTGAATTTCAGGAATGGGGTTAGACATGGCCATGACAATCGGTTTAGGGGCCATGGATTTTACCATCTCAGGATTCACAACACCGGGAACGCTGACCCCCAAGAAAATATCGGCATCTTTCATCGCGTCGGCTAGAGTCCCACTGGCTTCTACGGCAAATTCTTGTTTTTGGGGGTTGAGGTCGCTGCGTTGCTTCGAGAGAATGCCTTTCGAGTCGCACATCCAGATGGTCGTTGCCCCTGCTTCTTTGAGGAGACGGGCGATCGCGACTCCGGCAGCCCCGGCCCCATTAATGACGATTTTCACACCTTCTAGGGTCTTCTCGACCATGACCAGGGCGTTATAGAGGGCAGCGAGGCTGACGATCGCTGTGCCGTTTTGGTCGTCGTGGAAGACGGGGATGGGGATGAGATTTCGCAGCCGTTGTTCGATTTCAAAGCAGCGAGGGGCGCTGATATCTTCGAGGTTAACGCCACCAAACACGGGGGCAAGATATTGGACGGTTTCGATGATTTTTTCGGTGTCTTGGGTGTCGAGACAAATGGGAAAGGCATCAATCCCGGCAAATTCTTTGAATAACATGGCTTTTCCTTCCATCACGGGAAGGGCGGCTTCGGGGCCGAGATTGCCTAAACCTAAGATAGCGCTACCATCGGTGACAATGGCCACCATGTTACTTTTGCAGGTGAGGCTGTACACTTTTTCGGGGGAGTCGGCGATCGCGCGACAGATTCGCCCTACACCGGGGGTATAAGCCATTGCGAGGTCAGATTGGGCCGCGAGTCCGGTGCGACTGGTAACGTGGATTTTACCGCCTTCATGGAGGGCAAAGGTGCGATCGTAGGCTTCGTGGACGGTAACATCTTGAAGGGCTTTAATGGCGCTGAGAATGCTGTCTGCGTGATCGGTACTCGACGCATCTACGGCCATTTCCCGCATTGTCGTTTGGCGGCTTTGTTGCAAAAGTTTAATTTCGCCGATACTACCGCCACACTGGGCGATCGCGCTGATAACATGGGCTAACATTCCCGCTTGGTTGGGCAGTTCTAAACGAATGGATAAGCTGTAGCTAGGGTTAGGAGTGAGTTTGACCATTTAATTCTCGAATAATGGTAAATTTTGGATGATGACGGGCGGATTTCAGCCGGGAGGCATTTTTTTGGGTGATGCTGCCCTGGATGTATTTTTCCGCTTGCAGCCAATCATAAACAATAAAGCATGATTGGGTGGGCTGTCGTGGTCGCGATCGCCCCCAAGGAAAAGTAGCTGTTGTTACAATAATCGTTATTTTCAGTTTCGTTCCCCTACAAAAAAACAAACTAGGTTATTACAGAAATGAGGCGGGTTTATTGCTTTGTTTTTAGGAAGTTTAGGGGGAAATAGTTAGCTTTTGAGGAGTCAGGATTTTTCGCAATTCAACTAAATTTTAACCGCGATGCGATCGCGTTATATTAACCGATGAAATATTTAAATTGGCGGGTTGGAGTATTTTTAGCTTTCGGTTTGACGGTGGCTTTACCCGGACAAGCCCAGATTACAGTTCCCCTGAATAATGATACCGGGACGCAGTTAAGAATTGTGGGCGATCGCATCGAAATTTTCGGCGGTACTTTTTCCGGTGATAATACTAACTTGTTTCATAGTTTTGAGCAGTTTAATCTCAATCAAGCTCAAATTGCAGATTTCCTGGCTAATCCCTCTACTCAAAACATTTTAGGACGGATTCTCGGCGGCGATCCTTCCCTGATTAATGGCTTGATTCAAGTCAGTAATAGTAACGCCAATTTATATTTAATGAATCCAGCAGGGATTGTTTTTGGATCGGGGACGAGGTTAAATGTAGGGGGAGATTTCTTCGCGACAACGGCCACCGGAATTGGTTTTGATAATAACTGGTTTAACGCTTTTGGAGAAAATAGCTATTCTGAGTTAATCGGGACTCCCAATCAATTTGCTTTTGATTTGACTGAAGCTGGAAGTATTATTAACAACGGCGATTTACAAGTTAATGTCAATCAAAATTTAACCCTTTTAGGCGGAACAGTAATTAATACAGGCAGTCTCACCGCCCCCGCAGGCGAAATTACGATTACAGCCGTTCCCAACAGCAGTTTAGTCCGTATTTCTCACGCGGATAGTCTCCTCAGCCTAGAGATTGAACCCCCCCGCAATTCTCAAGGTCAAGTTACTGATTTTACAGCCTTAGATTTACCCCAATTACTAACGGCAACGCCCGATAATTTCAATCTCAATCTAGCTGCTAATTCTACCGGGAATATACAACTTGATAATACCATTATTCCCAATGAAACCGGAGTCGCGATCGCGTCAGGAAATTTAGACGTTTCTGGGACAACCGGGGGCAGTCTCAATGTGTTAGGAAATAAAGTTGCCGTTATTTCTGGAAACCTCAACGCCTCCGGGGAGACTTCTGGCGGTAATATTCGCGTTGGGGGCGATTTTCAAGGTCAAGGTCTGATTCCCAATGCAGTTATTACTATTGTTGACGAAAACTCACTCATTAACAGTAACGCCAATCAAATTGGGGATGGGGGGCGAACTATTGTCTGGGCAGATCGCACGACAAAATTTGATGGAACTGTCACAGCAACAGGGGGACAAATATTAGGAAATGGTGGTTTTATTGAAATATCTGGCAAAGAAAATCTAAGTTTTGATGGGAATGTTAATGTCAGTGCAAATAATGGTAGTTTGGGAACAATTCTTTTCGATCCTCGCGATATTATTATCGGAACCGATCCAACTAATGACGCTCAATTAGATATAGATATTCCTAATCCTGGCGATCCAATTGGTAGTATTTTCGCTAATGATGACGGCACAACAACAGACTTTAGAATTAGTGCCAGCAAACTTCAGTCACTTGTAAGTTTTGGTGTAACAAATGTTGTGCTACAAGCCAGTCGCAATATTAACCTAGACACAGATTTGATAATTGAAGTAGACAATGTTACTTTAATCGCCGGTAATAATTTTAATGGCGCTGGTCGAAATATTACGTTACCGGGGGGCAATTTAGAAATTTCTGCCAATAACATTACTATAGGCGCTATTAATACTTCGAGTACAGGGGGTTCTGGTGGAAATGTAACTTTAAACGCGGCTGGAAATGTCAATACAGGTAGTATTGATACTTCAGTCGGTTCTTCTACTAGTTTAGTATTGAATAGTGGTGAAGTCGAAATTATAGCAGGAGAAAGTATCGTTACAGGCAGTATTGATACTTCTGCGGTGGCAGGAATTACAGGTACTTCTACTATTGAGGGTGGAGATGTTACTTTAAAAGCTGGAAGTCAACCGGGAAGCAATATTACTTTTAGTAGTATTACTACAAGAGCTGAAGACCCAAATATGGGGTCTACCGCAACTGTTTCAGGCGGGGATGTTGAGATTTTAGCCAATGGTTTAGTGCGGGGAACTGATATTAATAGTAATAGTAGTACTATCGATACGCGAGCAATTCTTTATACTACAACTTTACCAAATAATAGCGGAGATGTGACGATTCAACACGACGGGGGTTTCGGAAATGTGCCTTTTATTGTAGGGGATTCAGCCGTTGCAAGCGATTCCAATCGTAACGGTACAGTTGGGGGAATTAATGCTGGAAATGGCTCCCCTTTGCTATCGGGTTCGTTTCCCGTTGCACCCAATGGCGATACAGTGAATCCTCGCCCTAATATTCGGATTACTTCGATTAATTCTCCCCCTGTTATCGCTGCATCTCCTCCAGTTGTTCTCGATTCGCAAGCAGGACAAAACTCGGTTTCTTTTACGTTTAATCAATTAGCAAGTCGCGTATTAGATGCGGATTTAGATACAACTTTTATTGCGAATACAGCTAATCCTTTTACGATTTCGATTGATGAAGTAACGCCAATCGGAACTCTTAAATTAATTCGGAATAATGGAGAAACCATTTTACCGCCTGGCAGTTCTTTGCTGTTACAACCGGGTGATATTTTGGTTTATGAACCCGAAAATGATTTGACGGGAACGATTAATATTTTCCGTTTGGGTGCAAATGATAATGCGGCCCTTGCAGTTCCGCAATTTGTGAGTGTATCAATAAGCCAAAGAAATATTGATTTCGATCCTAAAAATATTGAGTTAATTAATAATTATCCGCGATTCGATGAACCTATCTTTTTAGATGAACAACCCGTTCTTAGTAATGAGGGCGATCTCCTGTTTTCACTTGAAACCGAATATAGCGAGGACTACACCGATTATTTCGGGTTACCAGGTGCAGATATTGTGAGTCTGGATGAAGCGAGAGAAATTCTCCGAAGTATCGAAGAAGCCACAGGAGAGAAACCCGCTTTAATTTATGTTCTTTTCACCCCAAGTTTAACCGAAGAAACGGTTTACAATCGTCCTAAAGTACGCCAAAATAATATAACAGAAGCCTTAGAAATTTGGCGCTTTTCTAACAATGGCTTCGGAGAAATTGCACAAACCCAAACTCCATCCAATCGCCCCCAAAATCCCAATGATGAATTAGAATTATTATTAATTACGGCGAATGAACCTCCGGTGCGCGTACCGATTCGAGATGTCACTCGCACTCAAGTTTTAGAAATAGCACGAGAATTTCGCCGTAATCTTATCAATGCTTCTCGTCCAACCGCTTATCAAGAACCCGGACAACAACTCTATGAATGGATGATTACGCCATTAAAAGCTGAACTAGAACGGCAAGAAATTACTAATATTGCCTTTATTATGGCTCCGAATTTGCGATCGCTCCCGGTGGCTGCCCTATACAATGGCGAGGAGTTTTTAATTGAGCAGTATAGCGTGGGTTTAATGCCGAGTTTATCCCTGACTGATAATCGCTACCAAGATGTCAAAAATATGTCAGTTTTGGCCATGGGGGCTGAAGAATTTGTACAGTTACAACCTTTACCCGCAGTTCCGATTGAGTTAGATATTATCGCTACAGAACTTTGGTCAGGGGAAGCCTTTTTGAATGAAGACTTTACCATCGAAAACCTCAAAGAAGCAAGAGCAAGAAACCCTTATGGTATTATTCACCTCGCGACTCATGCAGAATTTAATGTAGGTCAACCGCAAAACTCTTATATTCAGTTTTGGCAAGAATCCCAACTAACTTTAGACCGCTTGCGAGAATTGGGTTTAAATAATCCAACTGTGGAATTATTAGTATTAAGTGCTTGTCGGACAGCCCTCGGAAACGAAACCGCCGAATTAGGCTTTACGGGTTTAGCGGTGCAAGCTGGCGTAAAATCAGGATTGGGCAGTTTGTGGTATGTCAGCGATGCGGGAACTTTAGCCCTGATGAGTGCGTTTTATGAAGCGTTGCAATCTGCCCCGATTAAAGCCGAAGGGGTGCGTCAAGCTCAATTAGCCTTGTTACGGGGAGAAGTGCGATTTGATGAAGAAGGGATGTTAATTTCGCGGGGTTTAGCCATTCCCCTGACCCCCAATTTTACCCAAGACACCAATCGCAGCCTCGCACACCCTTATTATTGGAGTGGGTTTACTTTGGTAGGAAGCCCCTGGTAACTGAAAAGGTGTTGAATCCAGGTAAACATCGTATTAATCTCAAAATGGTTTCAGAAGTAACCCTGGCGCTGTTGGCTTCGCTATTGATTCAATATTTAAAGCATTATGGTTGACTCAGTTTTTGAGCGCAAAGCAAATAACCCCCGTTTTCAAAGCCAAGAAGCGTTTAATCTGGCCGCGATTGATATCGGGACCAATTCCATTCACATGGTTGTTGTGCAGATTGAACCGACACTCCCCGCTTTTACCATTATCGCTAGAGAAAAAGATACGGTTCGTTTGGGCGATCGCGACCCCCATACCAAAAACTTAACTCCCGAAGCCATGCAACGGGCTTTGGCCTCCCTACAACGCTGTCACGATTTGGCCGTGAGTTTCCAAGTGGCAGAAATTGTGGCTGTGGCCACAAGCGCCATGCGAGAAGCCCCCAACGGTCAAGCCTTTTTGCAGCAAATTGAAGCGGAAGTGGGCATTTCAGTCAACCTGATTTCCGGTCAAGAAGAAGCGAGACGGATTTACCTGGGAGTCTTGTCCTGTATGGACTTTCAGAATCACCCCCATGTCATTATTGATATTGGTGGTGGTTCGACCGAGATTATCTTAGCCGATTGCGGTCGCCCTCGTTTCCTCAGCAGCACCAAAGTCGGGGCTGTGCGTCTCACCCAAGAATTTGTCACCACAGACCCCATCAACAAAAGCGAATTAAACATCCTGCAAGCCTATGTGCGGGGAATGTTAGAGCGTCCCGTCGAAGAATTGCGCTCGACTCTCAAACCGAGCGATCGCTTAAACTTAATTGGGACTTCTGGCACGATCAAAACCATTGCCACCATCCACGCTTTAGCTCACCACGGCAGCGAACCGAATCCCCTCCAAGGCTACGAATTTAGCCGTGAAGACCTGGAAACCCTGATCGATGACTTGGCCGCCCTCGACTACGAGAAACGGGCTGAAGTGCCAGGAATGGACAGCAAACGGGCAGAAATTATCGTTCCGGGGGCGATTATTCTCCTCGAAGCCATGCAAATGCTCGACCTCAAAAGCTTGATTGTTTGCGAACGGGCTTTGCGAGAAGGGGCAATTGTAGACTGGATGTTAGCCCACGGCTTGATTGAAGACCGTTTGCAATATCAAGGGGAAGTGCGCCGACGCAGTGTGATTAAGATTGCTCGCAAGTACCAAGTTAATATGGACTATAGCGATCGCGTGGCGCAATTTGCCGTGAGTATTTTCGACCAATTACAAGACAAAATGCACGAATGGGGCGATTCTGAACGAGAAATTTTAGGTGTTGCCGGAATGCTGCACAATAGCGGCTTGTTCATCTCCCATTCTTCCCACCACAAGCATTCTTATTACCTCATTCGTCACGCGGAGTTACTGGGCTTTACCGAACTCGAAATCGAACTGATTGCGAATATTGCCCGCTATCACCGTAAAAGCAAACCCAAGAAAAAACACGACAACTACAGCAACCTCGGCAAAACCCAACGGCAAATTGTCAGCGAAACCAGTGCCATGTTGCGTCTTGCGGTTGCTCTCGACCGTCGTCAAATTGGGGGCGTTAAAGCGGTAGAATGCGATTACAATGAGGGCGATCGCGAGTTGACTTTGACCCTACATCCTACCTTCGAGAAAGACGACTGCGCCTTGGAGTTGTGGAATCTGGCTTACAAAAAGGACGTTTTTGAAGAAGAATTTGATGTAACTGTAACGGGTAAAGTCGCTGAGGTTTGTTCTTAGTCATTTGTCCTTTGTCTTTTGTTGTTAGCACCTAATGGTCGCGTTTTCCCGATAATTTATGGGTTTTTTGTGGTTGGTTGTTAGTTGTTAATGTGTAGTGCCATGACACCGCTAAAATTGTGCTTTATCGTAGGGTGGGTTAGGCGGCTAGAATCTAGGCTGTGACTGTGGGCAGATGGGAAAAATGCTCGTTGAGGGTAAAGAGATCGGGGAAAATATTGGGATATTTGTTCTGTGTTTTCTAGACTCTCCCGATGAAGCGAGAATCCCCGGTAAACACAAATGACAAAGGACAAATGACAAAGGACTAATGACAACCCTCAACTCAACAACCGGGGGCGGATGTGATAATGACGATAACGCCAGTAATCTTGCAAAATGCGGTCGTGGTCGAAGCATAGGGGTTGGGGTAAATCCCAAAGCGAGAAAATGCCTAAATTCTTGGCATCGTCGTCCGCTTTCGGTTCTCCCGTGGCGGTTGCGAGAAAGACCACACTCAGGGTATGCTTGCGGGGGTCGCGATTCGGGGCAGAATAGACCCCAAACTGTTCGATCAGTTCTACTTCTAAGCTGATTTCTTCCTTGGCTTCGCGACAAGCGGCAGTTTCAACCGATTCGCCATAATCGACGAATCCCCCTGGTATCGCCCATCCAAATGGCTCATTTTGCCGTTCGATGAGGATGATGGGGCGATCGCGACGGTCGATCAGTTCGATGATAATGTCTACAGTAGGGGCAGGATTGCGATAAGCCATCAGTTAACCTGGGGTGAAATTTTCCACCCCTCAGCCTACTATTACACCGGGGTTAAGGGGTCAGTGCGCGTCGCCATGACTGCATAAAAGGGATCGCTACCCCCCAAGCCTAACATCTGCATAATCAAGGGCTTAACGGGCTTTTGCACGATGACTTCGGGTGAACTAAAGCCCTGGGTGGAGTGAAAGTAGCGCTTGACTAATTCTATTCTGCCCGGTTCGCTATTGTCTCGCCACGCCGCGATCGCTTTCTGGTAAAACATCCGATTAGAGAAGCTGACAATCGCCTTGCCTCCGGGCTTGAGAATGCGGTGAATTTCGCTAAATACTGCGTCGGGATATTGTAAATACTGCACCGATACTGCAATTAATACGGCATCAAAATCGGTATCGGGTAGGGGGATTTTAGGATTATCGTTGAGGTTTTGGACGAAATAATGGTCTAAACGCCGATTTTTACTTAATTCTTCCTCGTTTAACCCGTGACCTTCTACATGAGCAAAATTCAGGTCATCGGGGAGATGAGACACCCAACTGCTCATTAGGTCTAAAATGCGACTATTCGGTTGCAGTTGGTCGCGATACAGTTGGGTGAGGCGATCGATAAAAGTTTCGTCAACGTGAGTAACTAAACGCGGTAAAGCGTAAAAGTCAGTATCGTTGCTAGAGTCGATTTTGGTGCGTTGTTCGGGTCGCAGCAACATGATTCTTTAGTGATGGGGTTGTCGGCTTTTTTTCAAATATAACGAAATATTAAGCACTGCCGATCGAACTATGGGGAAAACTCGCGATCGCGTCCGAGGGGAAGGGTAACAATAATTTCTTGTTCTTCCATATACCATCGGCTTTCATGGACATACTTGACCTCATGCACCGTAAATTGACCGTATTCGTCCTTTTCCGCCTTCTGAACCAGGGTTTTGAGGTGAGAAAAGGCTTCTGCCCCTACTGGGTCAAGAATGCGGCCTAGGGAAATATGAACCAGTTGGGATTGTTGTACAGAAGCCCAAGGTATTTCTTGACTCAGGCGATCGCGAATTTCATCGCATTCGGTGTACCCTTTGACCATCACCGTACCATCAGGCGCAATTAAAAAACCGCGATACTGAATGGTTAGGGGCGCAAATTCTGCCAAAATGCTTTTGACTCGGTGAGGCGTTTGTTGTAAATCAAATTGTGAAACTTTTTCAGGAGGACGCTGAATAATAAAAACTTCCCAGTGATAGTTTTGCGGCCAAACTTTGTAAAACTGGCAAGTTTTTGGGATTGTTGCCACCACTTCATCAAAAAGTTCGCTAAAGCGTTGGGTCAAAACATTAGGTAAGGGTAAACCCCCCAACAAAGTCCAGACCTCAAACTGTTTAGGAATCGGGCGATCGCGGTGTCCTTCAAACAATTGACGAGACAAAGCCAAAAAATCTGGGCTGAAATCTGGGAAAGCTTCAGTTTGATTTTGAATAGCTTGATAACGTTGATTTAAGTTAGAAAAGTTAGAACATAACATTTGCTGAAATTGGTGTTATTTTAAAAATAAAAAGCGAGAATACCTGAATATTTAGAATTCTTTGAAACCCAGTAATCAACGTAAATTCAGCCCTCAACCCGACAAAATATAAACTTAGCATGGTTGAGCTCGTCAAACTTCAAGCTCAAACTCTGAGGCGGGTAATGCTTTTTCAAATTTAGAAAACAACGACAAACATCTGAGCCAGTTCAAAGAGTTTCATGACAAAGTTATATGTAGCTTAGAGGGATTGTGCTTCGAGGTTTCACCATCCAATTCTAGAATAAAAATAATCCAGTCTTATTTTTAAGTTGTCCCCCTTCATCTGAGGTCATGTAAGTTATGACTCATCCCGAATCTTTAGATAATACCAGCAAAATTTTGATTATTGATGATAGCTCTATTAATACTCGTGTTTTGACCAAAATATTAGAAAAACATAACTATCGTAGCGAAATTGCTAAAAACGGTTTATTAGCCCTCAAAGTTGTGCGGCAAAATCCGCCAGACTTAATTTTACTCGATATTATGTTACCCGATATGAACGGCTATGCAGTTTGCAAAATGCTCAAAGCCGATCCCAAAATTCAAGATATTCCCATTATCTTTATGAGCGCCCTCGAAGAAGTCCCCGATAAAGTCAGAGCTTTTGAAGTCGGGGCTGTTGATTACATGACCAAACCCTTTGAACCGATCGAGATGATCGCCCGGATTGAAACCCATTTGCGCTTGCGATCGCTGCAAGTGAAACTGCAAGAACAAAACCAGCAATTGCAAAAAGAAATTCACGACCGCTATCTTGCCGAAACCGCCCTCAAGCAAGCCAACCTACAACTCAAACGCCTAGCCCACCTCGACGGCTTAACCCAAGTTGCTAATCGTCGCTTGTTTGACGATACCCTCGCCCAAGAATGGCGGCGTTTAGAGCGCGATTCCTTACCCTTGGCGTTGATTTTAGCCGATGTGGATTATTTTAAAGACTATAACGACTTCTACGGTCACCTAGCAGGCGATGACTGTTTAAGACAAATGGCGCGATCGCTCAGTCAAGCCATCAAACGCCCTGCGGATTTAATTGCTCGTTATGGGGGGGAAGAATTTGCCGTAATTTTACCCCAAACCAAAGCAGAAGGCGCAATTAGCGTTGCCCAAAGGATTCAAGCGCAAATCCACGACCTTGCCATTCCCCACGAACGCTCCCACGTCCGGGAAATTGTCACTATGAGTATAGGGGTGAGTGCCATCATTCCCTCCCACGACCAAAGCCCCGAAGACCTGATTCTTTCAGCCGATCGCGCCCTTTATCAAGCCAAACAAAACGGACGCGATCGCATTACCGCCGATCGCCTCCTACACGCCCAAATCATTTAGCCTAACCTCAATACGCGATCGCGCCTCCATCCGCCCGAGGGTCAGACCCCGCCATCAAAACATCTTCCTGGCGCAAAATCATTTGGCCGCGACCAAACTGCCCCACCCCATTCGTCACCGCGATTTTGTGACCTTGTTCAACTAAAGCCGCCACAATTTCGGTTGACACACCCGGCTCGACAATCGCCTGATTCTCCCGCAAAAAGCGCCAACGGGGAGCATCCAACGCCGCTTGGGGGTTCATGCCATAATCGGCTAAATTCACCACCATTTGTACATGACCTTGGGGTTGCATTTGACCCCCCATCACCCCAAACGGCCCGAGGGGGCGATCGCCTTGAGTCAGAAAACCGGGAATAATCGTGTGAAACGGTCGTTTTTCCGGGGCGACTTGGTTCGGGTGATTTTCCGCCAAAGTAAAGCCCGACCCGCGATTATGCAACGCGATCCCTGTTTCCGGCACTAAAATCCCACTGCCAAAGCCTTCAAAATTCGATTGAATCAAAGACACCATCAAATCGCCATCCGTGGCACACAAATACACCGTATCGCTGTCGGGAAAGCCCGGATCGGCACAGGGAATCGCTCTGGGGTGGATCAATTGTTGGCGTTGTTGGGCATAACCCTGAGACAGCAATTGCGCCGGATCGACATTCATAAACCGGGGATCGCCCACATACTGATTCACATCCGCAAAGGCCAACTTCATCGCTTCGATTTGACGATGATAGGTTTCCACCGATTCCCTCGGATGTGCCGCAATATCATACTTTTCGAGAATATTTAACGCCATCAACGCCGCAATGCCTTGGGTATTCGGCGGAATTTCCCACACCGTTAAATCCCGGTAAGTCGTCGAAATCGGCTCAACCCATTGGGATTGATGGGCCGCGAGATCGCTCACGGTTAAATAGCCCCCCGTATCGCTGGCAAAGGCTTCGATATCCCTGGCAATCTCCCCTTCATAAAAACTTTGTCCCCCCGTTGCCGCAATTTTTTTCAAGGTTTTGGCATGATACGGACTCGCCCAAACTTCTCCGGCTTTGGGGGCGCGATCGCGAGGAAAGAAAACGTCCCGAAACGCTTGAAATTCCGGCTGCGTTCGGGGTAAAAAGCGCTTTTCGGCATTTTTCCACAACTGGGCCGTTACCGGGGATACCGGGAAGCCTTCGGTGGCATAGCGAATCGCCGGGGCAAACAAATGCTCAAACGGCAACTCGCCCCATCGTTCCCATAAATCCACCCAAGCGGACACCGCCCCCGGTACAGTCACGGGCAGCCAGCCGAGTTCTGGCACCGCCGACAAGCCGCTAAAGTTAGTTAAATTCAAGGCTTTGGGGCTTTTCCCCGAACCGTTGAGGCCGTGGAGTTTGCCGTCCCAAACCAAAGCAAAAGCATCCGATCCTAAACCGTTGGAAGTGGGTTCTACCACCGTCAGGGCGATCGCCATGGCTAAAATTGCATCAACGGCATTGCCTCCTGCCAGGAGCATTTCCATCCCCGCGATCGCGGCCAGGGGTTGACTGGTGGCCACAGCTCCCCGCTTGCCACAAACCACGCGCCGTTGAGAGGGATAAGGATAATTCTGAAGGGAGTTGTGACGGTTATCAGTCATGGGCAAGGGGGTAAAGGGGGTATATCCCCATGCAAGCTTGACAACTCCCCGTCCTTAAGGAGCGGGGATTCTCGCTTCATTGGGAGAGTAAGCGCTGATACCGAAGTATTAGCCCCGATCTCTTTACCCTCGACGAGCATTGTTCCGATCTGCCCGACCGTACTTAGTTGACAGTTTAGCACAAAGCCGTCCTTAAGCGCCGAGACCCCGCGCCGCCGAAAGCGTCGAGACCCCGCGCCGCCGAAAGGCGCACCTTGTAGCTCGACAAGACAGGCGCACCTTGTAGCTCGACAAGACAGGCGCACCTTGTAGCGCGAGTAGCACCTGGTAGCTCGGCAAGACAGGACGGGGCTTTAGACCCAAAACTCTTGGTAAAGTCGGCTCTAAACCGAGGAAAAACCAGAAATTAAGCCCTAAGCCCGAAACTCCGGCAGGCGTTTCGGACGATCGATCAACTGGGAAAGCTCAAGTTTCGGTTTTTTCAGTTGCTTTGGCTGCATCGAGGAAGGGTAAAATTCGCCGCACTCTTAGCCCCGGTAATGTAGTTTTTTGGGGGATTTGAGCCGGTTCTATGGGTTCGAGTTGAGCCAGTCGTTGGGGGGAAGTCAGTAATACGCCTAAAACGCTCACCGGGACTTGTAAAAACAAATTACCCAGAAAAAACGCGATCGCGGCTACCAACAAGCCTAACCAACGCTGCTGAATCACCATTGCTGCCGGAACAGCCAAGGGAGTAAAGCGATACACCTGCCATAATAACGCCATCATAATTCCTGCCGACGCGATCGCCAATACCCTGGTTTTCGGGGATTGAAACGCCGTCAAAATCCGTCGCTGTTGTTCAGTCAGTCGCTCCGGTTGAATTGCCAAAAACAACAAGCTAAAAATATTAAACGGGCGTGTCCACTGCACCCACAACCAAGGCAACACCCCGATAACAACCAATAAAATGATTTCTAAACTCAAGGGCATAAAAGGCGATCCGGCGGCTAAACCAATCCACATCGCCTCTAAACATAACGGCAAAGTCACAATCCCTGCCAAATGAATCCATAAATAAGGCTCAGAACGAAAAGACATTTATTTTTGAAAAAATGAGTGGTCACTAACCAACAACCAACAACTGTTGCGACCCCGCGCCGCCAGGGAACGCGCACCAGAAACAACCTACAAAAAAAAAGGATTGACTTGAATCGCCAATCCTTTTCCGTCAAGACTTAGGTTGATAAAGTACGGCGCTGTAACACCATTTGATAGGCTTCGATAATGTCGCCTTCTTTCCAATCGTTAAACTTCGACACGCCAATCCCACATTCAAAGCCAGACTTGACTTCCCGCACGTCTTCTTTAAAACGTTTGAGGGAATCGAGCATTCCTTTGTAAATGGTTTCGTCGCCGCGTTTAACGCGAATAAAGCGATTGCGAACCACCTTACCCGATTGGACATAGCACCCAGCAACTGCGCCTTTGGTCACCGAAATCACAGCGCGGACTTCGGCAGTACCCAGGGGTTCTTCGACTTCTTCGGGTTCGAGTAAACCTTCCATCGCCGCTTGAATATCATCAAGCAAGTTATAGATAATGTTGTACTCGCGAATGTCTACCCCTTCTTGGTCGGCGGCAGCGCGAGAGCCACTGGCCAAGGCGGTGTTGAAGCCGATCACCACGGCACCACTCGCGGCGGCGAGATCGATATCCGTTTCGGTGACTTCCCCAGGAGCCGCCAACAACGTCCGAACGTGGACTTCTTGTTGAGGCAGTTGTTTGAGGGAAGACAAGATCGCTTCGAGAGAACCCTGTACGTCGGCTTTGATCACCAAGTTGAGTTCTTTGAGTTCTCCTTCTTGAGCTTGGGCAGATAAGCTGCTCAAGCTGACCCGACGGGAAGAAACCGCCCGTTGTAAGCGACTCTGCCGTTCGGCAATCGCCCGTTCATCGGCGATCGCGCGGGCTTCTTTTTCGTTTTCGTAAACGTCGAACTCATCCCCGGCATTGGGAACGTCATTCAAGCCCAACACCTCCGCCGCAAAGGAAGGCTCTGCGGTTTCGACGCGCTGGCCGCGATCGTCGGTCATGGCGCGAATCTTACCAAAGGTCGAACCCGCCACTAAAACATCACCGACTTTTAACGTACCGTTCTGCACCAACAAGGAAGCAACCGGGCCGCGGGCTTTGTCAAGGTGGGCTTCGATCACCGTACCGCGAGCCGTTCGGTTCGGGTTGGCTTCGAGTTCTTCGATTTCTGCCACCAACAAGATCATTTCGAGCAGTTGATCCAGGTTTTCCCCTTGAATGGCGCTCACGGGAACCATAATGGTATCGCCGCCCCATTCTTCGGGAACCAACCCTTGTTCGGTGAGTTCCTGCTTAATGCGATCGGGGGAAGCTTCGGGTTTATCGATTTTGTTGATCGCCACAATCAACGGCACACCGGCGGCGCGAGCGTGGCTGATTGCTTCTTTGGTTTGGGGTTGTACGCCGTCATCAGCAGCAACCACCAAGATGGCAATATCCGTGACTCGCGTCCCTCGGGCCCGCATGGCGGTAAAGGCTTCGTGACCGGGGGTATCGAGAAATACCACTTGCTGCACGTTGTCTTCGTGTTCGACATCAACGTGATACGCCCCGATATGCTGGGTAATGCCCCCGGCTTCGCCTTGAGCCACTTTGGTTTTGCGGATCGAGTCGAGGAGGGTGGTTTTACCGTGATCGACGTGACCCATAATGGTGACCACAGGCGGACGACGCTGTAAGCTTTCTAAGTCAGCTTCTTCGAGCATTTCTGTGGTCTTGGTCGCCGCCGCTTGGGTGTCGGGGGTTTCCACTTCGATGCCCAAGTCTTCGGTAATCAGCTTGGCGGTGTTGTAATCAATGGTTTGGGTGATATTAACCGCAATGCCTTTGAAGAACAGCTTTTTGATAATTTCGGTTTCGGGGATCGTCAGGAGGTCTGAGAGTTCCTGTACCGTTAAGTTTTCAGGCAACTGCACGCTTTCTGGCAGTTTGTTTTCTTCAGCTTCTCGTTCCCGACGGCGATCGCGACTGTCATTCCCTTTCGACGTATTAGCATCGGCTTTGGTGGGTTTCCGGGTTTTGCTCGGTTTGCTCGGTTGACTGGGCCGCGTCATGCCACTGGGTTTAGGCGGTCGGGCAATGGATAAGCTCACATTGGGACTACTGCCGCTACCACTGTTGAGGCTGGCATCGAGTTCTTCTTCGTCATCCTCTACGATCAGTTGTGTGCGACGTTTTTTAGTGGATTTGGACGACTTGCTCGATTTGGCTGATTTGCCGCCTTTGAGTTCGTCTTCGTCTTCTTCCCATTCGGGAGTCCGCTTCGGTGCTTGCCGCAGGGAAGTCGGACGCTTGAGTTTTTGGGGACGAGTCGGCGGTTCGAGTAGGGTTGCCTCTTCTACGCTGTCGTTGTCGTCGCTGTCGTCGTCGGTTTCGGGGGCGGATGCAGTTTTACCTTTACTCGGCGGCTGATTGAGTTTGGGTTTAGACAGCCGTTGCGGTTTGCTGGCCCCTTTGCTGACTTGGCGATCGCTTTCCTCTGATTGCCCTTTGTCCGCTTGGGGACTGGCGGTTTTCACCTTTTTCTTCGGTTTTTTGATGATTGGGGCTTCGCTGAGGGTGGGTTTCGCTTCTGTTTGCGAAGGCGGGGTTTTGCTCGCCGGCCGAGGCGGTGGGGTTAATAATTCGGGTTTTTGCTCTTGCTCAGACGCATCACCCATTACTTTTTCGGGAGCGACTTCATCCCCTGTTTTAGCAGAAGATGGGGGTTCTGGGTTCCCATCCCCTGATGGTGATGGCGTAGGAGAAGATGGGGCTTTGAGTTTGGGTTTGGCCGGGGGTTGGGGGGGCGTTAAGCTGGTCGGACTGCTGGTTTCAGCAACCGGGCTTTGGCCGTTCCCTTGACCGGATTCGGGTTTGGATTTGAGAATTTCGCGAATTTGGGGTTTGCGCGGGCCTTTGGGCCGGGGGGGGTCGTTCAGGGAACGATTGGGGGCGCGGCGCTCTTTGGGCCCTTGACGTTTGACCATGGCTCGGATCCGTTCGACGGCTTCATCCGCGACGGTACTGCTATGGCTTTTCACCTCGATATTGAGTTCTTTACAAATTTCGAGGATATCTTTGTTTTCTCGGTTCAATTCTTTTGAGAGTTCGTAAATTCTAGTTTTGCCGTTGTTCATCCAGGCTTGCCTCGTCTTATTTTACCGTTTGTGTTTTTGTGTGAAGATAGAGTTTTTTGGGGAAGAAAGTAGATTAGAAGAAGATTAATTTAGGGGGTAGTGGGAGCAGTTCAAAAACAACTGTTAGGGGGTGTTTTTCTAGGAAATCTCATCGAGAGGATAAAGGTCTAATACAACTATAAAAGTTAGGGCTTTTGAGCTTAAGGGGGGGATGATAATGGCGAAGACTCCGCCACATCCAGCCGCGATCGCAACTGCTGATAAACCTCTGGGGCAACTTTCGCTTTGAGCGATCGCCCCAAACGATTTTTCTTTTGGGCCACCTCTAAACAATCAATATGGGGACAAAGGTAGGCCGAACGCCCTATCCCCTGGTCTAATTGTACCTGTCGTGACGGATGGACTCGCACAATTCGCCAAAAGTCTTGTTTGGGGGCAAGGCGGCGGCAGCTTACGCAACGTCTTAAATTGGGTTTCATAGACCAATAATCTTGACTAGGGGAGCGGACTCGGACGTTTGAGAGACCTCAAGGGATACGGATCGGGCGGGGGGCGATCGCCTTAAGCTTCGATTTCTTCGACGGATTCGTCGGTGTCAAAATCGGCGGCCTCAAAGTCCTCCTCGAAGTCCTCGTCGGCCTCAGTGGCGGCTCTATCTTCTATTTCTTTTTGTTGGCGATATTTGACGGTATCTTTAATGTCGATTTTCCATCCCGTCAAACGGGCCGCGAGGCGCACATTTTGACCTTCTTTACCAATGGCTAAACTCAGTTGGTTTTCTGGCACTAGCACCAATGCTTGCCGTTCTTCGGGATTCATCAAAATTGTTTCATCCACGCTGGCCGGACTCAAGGCATTGGCGATATAGGTCGCCGGGTCGGGGGACCAACGAATGGCATCAATTTTTTCTCCTCGTAACTCGTTGACCACCGCTTGAATCCGCGATCCTCGGGCCCCAATACAAGCCCCGACTGGATCGACATCTCGTTCGAGGGTGTCCACCGCTATTTTAGTGCGCGGGCCTACATGACGAGAAGGGGGGTTTGCCTCACGGGCAACGGCTACAATCCGCACCACTTCGTCTTCGATTTCTGGGACTTCGTTGGCAAACAAATAGACCACTAACCCCGCCGCGGCTCGGGAAACAATCAGTTGCGGCCCCCGACTCGAACCATCCCGCACTTTTTTCAGGTACACCTTAAAGGTGGCATTGGCCCGATAGTTGTCGTTGGGGAGTTGTTCCCGTTTGGGCAGTTCGGCCTCGACTTCGGGCTGACCCACGGCACTGGTCACGGCCATAATTGCCGATTGGCGCTCGAAGCGCAAGACTCGCGCGGTCAAAACTTCTGATTCTAAGTCTTGGAATTCTTCTTGAATGATTTTTCGCTGTTGATCTCGCAGTTTTTGCAGTAAGACTTGTTTAGTTTGAATGGCTGCCATGCGCCCAAATTCTTTTTGATCTGGGGTGACATCCAAGACGACTGAATAACCCGCTTGGGCTTCGGAGGTGACTTCTTGCACTTCTTGGAGGGCAATGTGATGATCCGAGTCGAGGTCTTCGATTTGTTCGACAATCAGCTTTTTCGACAAAATCCGAAAGCCTTCGTCTTCTGTGTCTAACTCGACTTCAAAGTTATCGAAATAATCTTCGCTATATTGCTGGCGCGTATCCAGGCTTTGGGAACGACGATAGCGTTCGTATCCTTTGATGAGGGCTTCTCGCAGTGCTTCTTCAACGGCGGATTTGGGTAAATTGTGAATCGAACTGATCTCGTCGATCATGTCGCGCAGACCAGGCAAACTAACCAGAGACATAATCTCTTTTTCTCCTTTCTGATTGATGGATATGCTGCAATAACAGCTAAATCGTCAAGTTTGAATAAACTTGCGGTGGGGAATTTCATCTCTAACACCGCTTTGGCGCTGTTTTTTGTTGAGATTGGGCGGTGTTATCGTTTTTCGTCGAGTTGCACCTTGGCGATGCGATCGCGGGGAATGGCGATCGCTTTTCCTTTTTGATTTAAATACACTGACTCCTCATCCCGTCCTTGTAAGTTCCCACGCCATTCTTTTTTGCCGTTGTAGGGGGCATAAGTTTTCACAAGGACAGAAAAGCCTTTAAAAGCCATAAATTCTCGCTCTGTGACTAACTGCCGCGAGACCCCCGGACTCGAAACTTCTAGTACATAGGAGTCCGGCAGTAATTCAGAGGTATCTAGTTCTGCTTCTAAAGCCCGACTCATCTTTTCACAATCATTTAAACTGGTGTCTGTTTTGGGGTTACGGACATCCACCCGCAAGACAGGCGGCTTTTTGTTGGTTTGGAATACGGCTCCAACCAACTCTAAGCCGAGTTGTTCGGCGATGGGTGTGGCTAAATCTACGATCTGAGAAACTAGAGGATGAGTCATGAAATCAAACCAACAAAAAAAAGCGGGATTTACCCACTTCTCTAGAGCAAAAGTGATGTTTCGCACTTCGTAGGGCGTTGTCTCAACGTCCCACTATTTTCTATTTTATCAAGTATCTTCCAACTGTGGGAAATTCGGGTCTGGGCTTTCTTGGGCAGTGGGGGTTTTTGGGGCAATCGGCAATCGGCAATCGGCAATCGGGGTGTAGGGGCGCTCTTTTCCCCGCCCAGAGGGGGAGGAGGTGGAGGAGGGGGGAGAGTGGGAAGAGGGGGGAGAGGGGGAAGAGGGGGGAGAGGGGGGAGAAATTACCAATTACCAGTGACCAATTACCAATTGAGGGAATAAGAGCGACCAACAATAACCAACAAGCGCCGAGACCCCGCGTCGCCGTAGGGCGCAAGGGAACGCTCGGCAAGACACCAATAACAAAGGACAAAGAACAAAGGACCAAGGACAAATGACCAAGAACCAATGACCAAGGACAAATGACCAAGGACAAATGACCAACAACTAAAAGCTTTCGTTGAGAAATTCGCGCATATATTGATTGACAAGGCGGGGTTGTTCTTGTTGAACCCAGTGGCTGCAATTGGGGATGTATTTGATGCGAAAATCCTTCACATATACTTCTGTGCCGTAGGTTAACTCTTTGCCGAGGGCTGCGTCTTCTTCGCCCCAGATCATTAAGGTGGGGATGTCGAGAACGGGCCAAGAGCGCGATCGCGTGATGCTTTCGGAAATATTACGATAATAATTAATCATCGCCGTTAATGCGCCCCGTTTGGCTGCTGCGTCTTTATAAGCGTTTAGATCGGCTTGGGTAAAGGCGGTTTTATCCACCGCCAGATTTTGAAACGCTGACGCGATCGCCCCATAATCAAACAACTGTAACAACCATTCGGGCAGTAGTGGCACTTGAAATAAAAACACATACCAACTGCGTAATAATTGCTGGGGATTTTGCCGTAAAGATTCCGAGAAAATAGCCGGATGGGGCAGATTCATCACAATCAACTGCTGCACCATTTCCGGGTATTCGTAAGCAAAAGACCAGGCGATCGCGCCCCCCCAATCATGGCCGACTAAAACACAGCGTTCGTAGCCCAAACCGCGAATCACCCCCTCGACATCTCGCATCAATTCCGCCATGCGATAAGCCTCTATTTCTTGGGGTTTGTCGCTGTCGTTGTAGCCCCGCAAATCCAGAGCCACCACTTTATAGGCATCAGCAAATTCAGGAATTTGATGTCGCCAAGAATACCAAAATTCCGGAAAACCATGAAGGCATAAAACTAATTCTCCCTCGCCTTGGGTCACATAATGTAAATCTAAGCCATTGGTGTGAATTAACTCATGTTTCCAAGAACCATTCAAGACAGACATAAAACTCTAAAATTTGCTGACACTATCATTTATTTTGAACAAGGGTTATGGCAATCAACCCATCAACATCACCGTATCAATAACATGAATCACGCCATTATCGGCTTCAATATCGGCTTGAACCACGGTGGCATTTTTCACTTCAAATTCCTGGCCGCAGTCAACCGGAATCAGTGAGCCTTCGACTGAAGCGACAGAATCAACCTTTTCTAAATCTGACTTCATTAACTTACCCGGAACCACATGAAACGTCAGAATGCGACCGAGTTGAGGCGGTGATTTGACCAAAGATTCAACCGTTCCGGGGGGAAGTTTAGCAAAGGCATCATCAGTAGGAGCGAAAACGGTAAACGGGCCGGGGCTTTTGAGGGTTTCGACTAATCCCGCTACTTGTACCGCCGTCACCAAGGTACTGAAAGAACCAGCACCCACCGCAATATCTACAATATCAGGCATAAACTTTGATTGCTTTTGTAGTTTTGAAATTATTTAGATCGTAAACCGAAGTTACACCAATGTAGAACCCTCCCCAAGAAAAAAGCGATCGCGCCCTTTTTTGACCGTATCAGCAGCGAAATTTCTTCTCAGGAGGGTTAATGTCTATTGGGGCGCTCTTGCCCCATCGCCTAATTACTGCCGATCAGTTCATTAACCAAGGCGACCACTGCACTCCGGCTGAGTTTTTCTTGACCCGCGACCAAAACATCTAACGTCGCGTGAGCCAAAGCCAAAGGAATTTGACAAAACTCCAGCGCCGGGCCCGGCGGTAACGCCATAGTATAAGCATCAGCCAAGGCTAAATTACGACGAGCATAAGCTTGCATTTCTCGCTCAGTCCAGTTGAGGGGAAAGAAATCGACTCCTCGCTGCATATCCTCTTTGTGATTGCGGAGAATATTCACCGATTGTAAGCCGCGGCCAAAGCCCAACGCTTGGGTGCGATTGGTTTGGGTGTCATCATACCAAGCCCACAAATCTGAAAGCAAAATACCCACAGACCCCGCGACGCTAAAGGTATAAATATTTAATTCTGCTTCGGTATTCACCGTCCAATTACAATTAGCCCAATGCGCCATGCGATCGGCCATGGTAGCGGTAGCTTCCCAAATCCGGGGAGCTACCGTTGGGGGAGCCAGTCTAGCCCATTCCCCGATTCTAACGGTGACTTCGGCCAGGGGATGGGTTTCAGCCCGCAGAGTCACAGATAAACGGTCAAACTGCTCGGTTTCGGTGGCTTCTTGCAAACCCAAACTGATTTGCTGAAGTAGCTTGACTTTGACTGGGTTGGGCAAGTTGGGGTGATCTTCGATTTCATCAATCGCTCGCATACATAGATAAGCCGAAGCCACAGCTTCTTGTAAGCCCTTGGGTAAACGGCTAATGGGAATAAAAAATGTACGACTGGTCTGTTCTAAGATTGTCAAAGCATCGATTGTAGACTTCATCCGGTCAACTCCTCATCACTTCAATTCAATAAACGCGGTAGCTCGGCAAAAAATAGACTATTTCCGCGATTTTACGCCATCTCCAATTTATTGCCATCATCTAACTTCTAGAGGTTTCTCTAATCTTTCTTTAGTCAGATTATTTGAGATTGGTTACAGTAGAATCACAATTTTAGTCATTTTTCCAGATATTTACTGAAAATTCTCTGCACAAGCGATCGCGATTTTTCGGGAATTGTAGGGGTCTACCATCGGAAGGTCAAGATTTCCGGAGCGAAGGGGAAGCACATCCCAATTTTTCAGAAGGCTCAAATAATAAAATTCTCCTCCCACATCTCAGTCGGGAAGAGAAAATTCAAACTTAGCGAGAAAAACTTTAAATTAGAATAAACTAAGCCAGGGTTTCGGGACAATATCCTAAGCCACGGGTAAACTGGCGACGAAATGACTCAATATCGCTGCGATTCGGTTGACCGTGAGCGACGATCGCGACTTGATAACGACGCATGACATCAATGGGAGATTGGCCGGTTTCTAAACTCCACAAAGCCATCTGTAAACGCATTTCGGGTTCATAAGGAATACCCAATTCATTCATGTAGGCTAAGAAATCACCATGTTGTTGGGGGGTGATAGGATCGTAAAGTTTGATTTTGACAATCCAGCCATCGATTTGATGAATGACGGTCATAAATTCTACGGGAAGCTGAGGGGAAAGTTGCAAATGGTCAGCAATCCGTAAGGTTAAACTAGCATTGGCGAGAAAGTAGAGGTAATACATTATTGGCTTGTGGGCTGGTAGTCCACGTCTTGTGGTCTACTCTTATTATCTTGCTAAGTTGAAGAAAATATAAAGGGGAGAAGCACCCGTTTTAGGATAGGGGATTTCCCCATTTTCAGTCATCAGCTTCTAAGGGGCAGTAGGCAGTGGGCAGTAGGCAGTAGGGGGAGTTGAACTCTACCCCAGAAAGAGGATCAGAAACTTTGGTTTTTAGGGGTTAGTTTTAAAAAGGCTAAAAGCTAGACTAGATAGTCACTACAGCCTCAAAAAGTGAAATTAACGTTTCAAAGAGAGTCAACAGTTATCAGTCATCAGTTTTTTGGGCAGTAGGTCTTAGGCAGTAGGGATTAGGGGAATATGGGGAGAGGGGGGAGAGGGGGAGGAGGGGGAAGAAATTACCAATTACCAGTGACCAATTACCAATTGAGGGAATAAGAGCGACCAACAATAACCAATAACAAAGGACAAAGAACCAATGACCAAGGACGAACAACCAATAACAAAGGACAAAGAACCAATGACCAAGGACGAACAACCAATGACAAAGGACAAATAACCAATGACCAAGGACGAACAACCAATGACCAAGGACAAATAACCAATGACAAACGATCGCTTACTATCGAGTTATCACTACGACTTACCCGAAGGCTGTATTGCTCAAACTCCCGTTACGCCAAGAGATAGTTCGCGTTTGCTCGTTGTTGATTCTCCGACGACTCACCGCTATCAAATTTTTCGGGAGTTGCCCCAATGGTTACAGCCAGGGGATTTGCTGGTGTTTAATAATACCCAGGTGATTCCGGCTCGTTTGTATGGCCGTAAAACCACTGGGGCTAAGGTGGAGATTTTGTTACTCGAAGACCAAGGAGAGTCTCGTTGGCTGGCTTTGGTGAAGCCGGGAAAACGGTTTACTTTGGGTTCGACAATTACGTTTGAACCGAATCCTGGGCAAAATTGCCCCCAGGATTTGTGGCTGAAGGCGGAAGTCCTCGATCGCGACGATGCCACGGGGGGTAGAATATTGAAGTTTTCTTATCCTCCCGATTGGTCTTTGATGGCGGTTTTGGATTATTTTGGCCAAGTGCCTTTGCCGCCTTATGTGACGGAAACGGAAGCCCAGCCTACACAGTATCAAACGGTGTACGCGCAACGACCGGGGGCGGTGGCGGCTCCGACGGCGGGGTTACATTTTACGCCAGAGTTGCTGCAAACGCTTACGGATAAGGGGATTCAGCAAGCTTATATTACGCTTCATGTGGGGGTGGGAACGTTTCGTCCGGTGGAAGTGGAGGATATTACAACCCACGAAATGCACTCGGAGTGGTTTCAAGTGGATGATGCGGTGGTGCAACAAATTGAGGCAACCAAGGCGGCAGGTCATCGGGTGATTGCGGTGGGGACGACGGTGATTCGGGCGCTAGAGGGCGCGGCGGCGCAAAAAGCGAGTAATGAGACTCAATATCCGCAATATCGCCATCTTACGCCCTTTGAAGGCAAAACGAATTTGTTTATTTATCCGGGTTATGAGTGGCAAGTGGTTGATGGGATGATTACGAATTTTCACTTGCCGGGGTCGAGTTTGTTAATGTTGGTGAGTGCGTTGATTGGTCGCGATCGCCTGCTTTCTTTGTATGAAGACGCGATCGCGAATCAACTCCGCTTTTATTCGTTTGGGGATGCGATGTTGATTCTGCCCAATGCCAAAATTGCGCCGGAAAATTTATCTTAAGGTCGCGAGAAGACCCGCGCCATAAGGAACGTTGGCGACGTTCGGGAATCGCGACCCAAAGACTTACTTTTTGGCGATATATTAATAACAGTCTATCACCGACTAGATTCTCATCACTTGCTTTCACGCCAGCTAGTAGACGAAAACCAAGTCCGAAGTGTTTGAGAACCTACCTAAATATCAGGCGGTATGACTCACAATCATTGTTTAGCGAAATCAATAACGATGCGGCTTGAGAATTGGCGTGACTATTTCTTAGCGCCAGGAAGTGGCGTTTTAGCCTGGGTCGACGATGTAAGACCAAAGCTAGAAACAAACCTGGTAGAGGCAATTGTCAGTGAAACACCGAAGCCCACGCCAAAAGTAAAGCGTTGGCGTTGGGTACTTCACAACTGAATAACGAAAATTCTGAATCTAAAATACAATAACGGTGTTGTTTGGCGGTTTTTAGTAGGTGGTATATGGTGAAATTTCCTCGAAAGATAGGTTTACTGCTGGCGTTGGCTTGGGGTTTGGGTTTGAGTGCGATCGCAACGGTAGAGGCTAAACCGACAACGGAAGTTATCCGCACTAAACAACGATTAGACGGCATTTATACAACCGATCTCGACGCGGCCGAGTTTTTTCAGGTGGGTGTGGGACAATATCAACGGCGCAACTTTTTCGCGGCTGAAGAATCTCTGCGTCAGGCGTTGCGCTATGACCCCCAGATGGCGATGGGTTACTATATGTTGGCGAATACTTTGTTGGCTCAAGGAAAAGTCACTGAGGCGATCGCGCAGTATCAAAGGGCGATCGCGTTGCGTCCGAGTTTAGCCGAAGCTCAATACAATCTGGGGATTGCTTTTTTCCAAACGAATCAAGTCAGCGCTGCGATGAATCAGTTTGAGCAAACTCTCACCATTGACCCGGATTTTGGCCCGGCTTATTACAACTTAGCTTTAACTTTTGATGTGCAAGGTCGGGATATTGAAGCCAGCGATTTGTATCGTCGCGCCATTGAACTCGATCCTGATAACGTTACGGCATATAATAATTTGGGCTTGATTTTAGCCGAACAAGGGCAAAATACCGAGGCGATCGCCCTTTTTGAACGAGCCATCGAACTCGATCCCAATTTTGCCGACGCTCAATATCAATTAGGGACGCTTTATTTCCAAGAAGGACAACTCGAAGAAGCCCGCGAAGCCCTGAAAATCGCCACCCTACTTGACCCAGATAACCCCCAAGCCCAATACAATTTAGGCTTGGTGCAACTGCGCCTCAATGAAGCCTCAGAAGCCAGTGAAAGCCTCGCCAGGGCTATTGAACTCAACCCGGATAACTTAGAAGCCTACGAGCAACAAGGAGCCGCCCTGCTCGAAGCTGGAGCCATTACCGAGGCGATCGCGATCCTCGAAACCGCCGCCGATTTGCCTGTTGCGGATTTTGGGACGGTGTACAACTTGGGGTTAGCGTATCAAAGAGCCGAACGTTATGAGGAGGCGATCGGGCAATATCAACTCGTACTCCGCGAAAATCCCAGTTTTGCTCCGGCTTTTTATCAACTCGGCGTTGCTTTGTACCGATCTGAGGAAATTCGCGCTGCGGTTCCCCCGTTACAGGAAGCCCAACAGTTGTTTGAAGCGCAAGGTCAACGGTCAAAAGCCCAAGAGGTGAGTCTCTATCTCGAAGAAAGGGTTTTACCCGCGATCGAGCGCCTCGAACAACAAGAAGCGGAGCAAATGCAAAGAGAAGCCGAACAACAAGAAGAATAGTCCTTTGTCTTATGTCTTTGGTCATTTGTGACCCGTTTAAGTGGCGGCCTGTTTGTCAAGTTTTTCGTAGGGGCGGGGTTTCCCCGTCCAACAACCAATAACCAATAACCAACAACCAATAACCAACAAC
The DNA here is from genome assembly GCA_000380225.1 of filamentous cyanobacterium ESFC-1. Taxonomy (GTDB): domain Bacteria; phylum Cyanobacteriota; class Cyanobacteriia; order Cyanobacteriales; family Spirulinaceae; genus Jaaginema. The sequence continues at coordinate 2,883,068 of KB904821.1, read as the reverse complement.
CAACAACCAACTACTCAATCGGTAAACGCTGAATATCCTTATTTGACCCCACCACCACCATCGCAGCACCCCGGTTTAAGCGGAGGTTAGGAAGGGGATTGATTTCAAAGCGCCCCTCATCTTCACCCACGGCTAATAAAGTCAAACCGTAATGACTGCGGAGTTGTAATTCTGCAATGGTTTTGCCGTGAAACTCGTCAGGAACTAAAACTTCAACAATGCTGTGATTCGGGTCGAGGTCGAAACGGTCGAGAATCGCGGGTTTGGTGAGGGAATGGGCGAGATTGCAGCCTGCGTCATGTTCGGGGAAAACCACCCGATCTGCCCCTACGCGGTCTAAGAGTTTGCCGTGAACTTCGGTAGACGCTTTCGCGATCACATTCTTTACCCCGTTTTCTTTGAGGTTGAGGGTGGTGATAATGCTTTCTTCGAGATAATTCCCGATCGCGACAATAACGGTGTCAAACTCGAAAATTCCGGCTTCTCTCAGGGCGATCGGATCGGTCGAATCCAGTTGAATGGCATGGGATGCGTGTTTTTCGTTCAACACCTGGGCCACTAACTTTTCCTCGACATCGGAGCCTAGCACTTCGTAGCCCATGAGATGCAGTTGACTGGAAACGGCTCGACCAAAACGCCCTAAGCCAATCACAGCGAACTGCTGGTTAACTTTATTTAAATTGCTTAAAAATTTTAGCGATCGCAGGTTCACGCTTTTCCTCTTGACGAATGAAAATGAAATTAATCAATCAAAGACTAACTATCAATAGTACGGCTTCTGTTGATAGACAAACAACTACTGCTGTGGGAGTTCCTGCCAAAAGGATGTCAACAAATCTCAACCTTGACAAAATAATCGTCCCACAAACCGTTACAATAGCCGTTTAGTCGTATTCGGAGGGGTTATCTCTCATAATGGGTCGCGCAAATAAAGTTGTATTAGCTTACTCTGGGGGTGTTGATACCTCCGTATGTATTCCTTATCTCAAAGAAGAATGGGGCGTAAAGGAAGTCATTACCTTGGCCGCTGACCTCGGCCAAGGGGATGAACTCGGGCCCATTAAAGAAAAAGCGCTAACATCGGGTGCTGCGGTTTCTTTGGTCGTGGACGGGAAAGAAAGTTTTGTCACCGATTACGCTTTCCCCGCGATTAAAGCCAACGCTCTTTATGAAAATCGCTATCCCCTCTCGACTGCTTTAGCTCGTCCGTTGATCGCAAAAATGCTGGTGGACGCAGCCGCCGAATATGAGGCAGATGCGGTGGCTCACGGCTGTACGGGTAAGGGGAACGATCAGGTGCGTTTTGATGTGTCTATCGCCGCCCTAGACCCCAGTATTAAGGTTTTAGCACCGGCCCGAGAATGGGGCATGGGTCGCGAAGAAACCATTTCTTACGGCGAGCGTTTTGGTATTCCTACTCCCGTGAAAAAGTCTTCTCCTTACAGTATTGACCGCAATCTCCTCGGTCGCAGTATCGAAGCCGGCCCCCTTGAAGACCCGATGACCGAGCCTTTAGAAGAAGTCTTTGCCATGACGAAGGCGATCGCGGATACTCCCGATGAGCCAGAATATGTGGAGATTGGCTTTGAAAAAGGGGTTCCCGTTTCTCTTAATGGTAAAGCGTTGGCTCCGGTGGCTTTAATTGAAGAATTAAACGAAATTGTCGGTAAACACGGCTATGGTCGCATCGACATGATCGAAAACCGGGTGGTGGGGATCAAGTCCCGCGAAATCTACGAAGCTCCGGCTTTACTGGTTTTAGTCCACGCTCACCGCGACCTCGAAAGCCTCACTCTAACTGCGGATGTGACGCAATACAAGCGGGGTTTAGAAGATACCTACAGCCATTTGATTTATCAAGGGTTGTGGTACAGCCCCCTCAAAGATGCCCTCGATGCTTTTATCGATCAAACCCAAGAGCGCGTAAGCGGCGTTGTGCGGGTTAAGCTGTTCAAGGGCAATGCGACGATTGTGGGTCGCAGGTCAGATAAGTCGATTTACAGCCCCGATTTAGCGACTTATAGCTCTGATGACCAGTTCGATCATAAAGCGGCAGAAGGCTTTATTTATGTGTGGGGTCTTCCGACTCGCGTTTGGTCGGAGAAAACCCGCAATGGCTAGGATTTAGCCTGATTTGGTTTTATGGCGATTCCTCCCTCGTTTGAGGGGGGAATTTTTATAAATGACAAATTTAAGCAATCGGTAAAGATTCTACAGCCCGATCGACTTGTGACCCTAAAAAGTCAAGGGTGTTGGTATTATTAAAAACCCAATCGGCTTGGGCAATTTTAGTTTCTAATGCCATCTGACTGCTGAGACGGGCTTGGGCTTGTTTGGGGGTAAGGTCACGATCGCGTTGTTGTAGACGTTGGAGTTGTTGCTCTGGGGTAGCATAAACCACCCAAACCCGATCGACAAGATCGACCATATTAGCTTCAAATAAAAGCGGAATGGTTAAAATAATAACCGCCTCAGTAGACGATCGCGACTCAGTTTCCAAACGCGATCGCACCAGAGGATGAATCTGATTTTCGAGCCAGCGACGCTCTAGGGGATGGCTAAAAACAATCTCGCCTAAACTGTTGCGGTTGAGACGGCCATCGGGTTGTAAAATGGCCTGGCCATAACGCTGGGCGATCGCGTCTAAAATCGGCGATCCTGGTTGGACTGCTTCTCTGGCAAAAATATCAGCATCGAGTACCTGCATCTGATAATGTTGGGCTAAATAATCAGAAACGGTGCTTTTTCCGGTGGCAATTCCCCCGGTTAAACCAATGCGTAATGGTGTTTTTCCGGTCATTTGTGCCAATCCTCTCCCCGCGACAGCTCGCGAAAGTGCTAAAATTAAGGCTTGGAAAACCTCCTCAAGGGCTTGGTTTTGCCATTTCTTGGGGTTGTCCTCAAAATTTTAAAGTAATTGAGAATATTGAACTGTGAGCGCTAATCAAATCATAGAAATTGTCTGGACTTTATCGGCTGTGTTTTTAATTGTTTTAGTCTTGCTCCACAGCCCCAAAGGAGACGGCCTCGGCGGCATTGGGGGTCAATCCCAACTGTTTACCAGTGCCAAAAGTGCTGAAAAAACCCTCAATCGCATTACCTGGACATTGAGCATTACTTTTATTGCCTTGACGATTGTTTTAAGTGCTGGGTTGCTCTAAAGCCGAGTAGCGCTCTTTTGGGGGACAGTGGCTCATGGTAAACAAGCGCGATCGCGGTTGGGTTTGGGGCATGGCGATCGCGACTTTTCTGTTCATTTTCATCGCCCTCCCCGGCAAAGGGCAAAACCCAGAAATCCCCCTACCTCCCCTCAAAAATCATCCCCTGCCCCCGCTTTTGGCCCAGTGGCCCATTAATGCCGAAGCGGGGGATTATTTTGAGAATATTCAACCCACGGCGGCGGGTTACTTGCTGTGGTCGCAGTTTCCCGTCAAGGTGTATATTGACCGAGATAAAACCGAATGTCAGGATCGCTTCAGGGATTGGTTAAATGCCATTCTCGCCGCCGTTGACGCTTGGGATGACTATTTTCCCTTGAAAGTAATTTCTGACCCGGAAAACGCCAATATTATCTGGCAATGTCAGCGACCGACACTGCGAGTCCGGCGCGATCGCGACGCTTTAATCATTCCGGTCGCACGGAATGCCGAAGCCCGCTATCAAATCTACAGCGAGTCTCCCGAATCCCCTGCACTTGGGCATCGCATCTGGATTCAACTCAGCCCCCATCAAAGCGCCGCCGATACCCAAGCCACAGCCCGTCACGAACTCGGTCACGGACTGGGCATTTGGGGTCATAGCTCAGTCGAAACTGATGTGATGTATGGCCGGCAAACCCGCCAGAATCCCGTGATTTCCGAGCGCGATCTCAACACCCTCAAGCGAATTTACCAACAGCCCACCCGCTTAAATCATGCCCAAAACTGAGTTTCGCGATCGCGTCTCCCCAATCCAAAACTCAGTTTTTACCCGAACTAACGTTAAGGTTACATCCCCGGAATATTTAAACCACTGGTTAATTCTTCCATACGCTCGCGCATCACTTGGGTAGATTGCTCATAAGCATTTTTCATGGCCGTTTCCACCTGGGTTGAAAGAGCCGCCGCGTCTTGTTGTAACGCTTCTGGCGAAATTTCAACGCGACGGGGTTCTTGATTACCACTCATCACCACTGTGACCGAGCCATCTTCATTTTTACCCTCAATTTCCATTTGCTCTAGCTCCATTTGCAGGGCTTGAGCGCCTTGTTGAACTTGCTGTGCTTTTTTGAAAGCATCAGCCAGTTCCTTCATTTTGCCTAAACCCAGCCCGAATCCTTTTCCTTGAGTCATTGTTTGTTTTTAAACTGTCTGCAATGTTAATGATTAACAAGGGATAGCCCCTTGAGATAGAAGTCTAAAAGACCCGCATTGGTTTGAATCAACGCGAGGCTTAGAACTCCCCTAATAGTTTAACTTCTGGCTGGAGAGATAGAGACCAGTGTCGCTCAACTTGTTCCTGAACATAGTGAATTAAGTTAAAAATATCCACCGCTTTGGCTCCACCGCAATTAAGAATAAAGTTGGCGTGACGGTGAGCCACTTGTGCGCCGCCAATTTGATACCCCTTGAGGCCAATTTGTTCGATTAGCCAGCCGGCCGCGTTGCTTTGGGGGTTGCGGAAAACGCTGCCACAACTGGGGAGGTGATAGGGTTGTGAGGTTTTGCGTTGTTGTAAGTTTTGGGTGGTTGCGGCCATGACTTGCGATCGCGTCGAGTCCGGTTGGAGTTTAAAAGTGGCTTGCAAGACCAAGCGATCGCTACCCTGTAAAGCCGAAGTGCGATATCGATAATCAAAATCCTTGGCTTCTAGCTGTTCGATCGTACCATCGGGCAATAAAACCAAAGCATTTACCAACACATCCGCCAAACAACGAGCGTGAGCGCCAGCGTTCATCACCACACTTCCCCCAACGGTTCCCGGAATCCCCACTGCCCATTCTAAACCCCGCCAACCCCGTTTCGCCGCTTGCCAAGCCAAACGCGCGATCGGTTCTCCGGCCCCGGCAGTAATATAGCCACTTTCAGCATCAAATTCCCGGTGACGTAGATGCCGCGTGCTAATCACTAAACCGGGAATGCCGCGATCGCACACCAACAAATTAGAACCCGCCCCTAAGTGGGTCATGGGTAAACCTCTGGCTTTTGCCCAATCAAAGCTTTCTAGCACTTCTTCCCAACGACGAGGCGCGACATACCATTGAGCCGGCCCGCCTACGCGAAAGGAGGTGTAATGAGCCAGGGGAACTTCTGGGCTAATTGTGCAGTCAGTTCCCGGTAGATGAACCGGAGTCGGGGTTAGCGATCGCTGGGAACCATAATAAATTAAACGCTCACTCTGGGGGAGATTAGAAGACAGGGTCATAGGATTAAGGGTGAATTGGGCAAAGTGGCAACAAAAGCACCAAGACAATTGAGCAAATCAAGCATTTACAAATGAGTTGCTATTTTGTTGGAACTGTCTTTATATCTCAAAGGGCTGCATGATAATATTCAACCATCTGAGGAATGATTTGGTTTAAATTTCCAGCACCCAAAAATAGCGCGAGATCGCCTGACTGGAGGATTTGAGGTAAAAACGCCGTCAGAGCCTTGAAATTCGGCTGATAATGCACATTAGAGTGATTGGCGGCTATTTTCTCGGCTAAAATTTGACCGCTTACTTGGCCCAAATCCGGTTCACCTGCACTGTAAATGTCGGTAATGACGACAACATCGGCCTGTCCAAAAGAGCGGGCAAAGTCGTCTAAAAAGGCATGAGTCCGACTGTAGCGATGGGGTTGAAAGACCGCGACTAACCGTTGAGACGGTTCGAGGCGCAATCGGGCGGCGCTCAAAGTGGCTTGTAACTCGCTGGGGTGATGAGCATAATCATCAAAAAAGAGAATGCCGTTGCCTTCACCGTGAAATTCAAAGCGTCGTTTGGCTCCTTCAAAGGTCGCGATCGCCTCGGCCATTACGGCAAAATCGAGGCCCAGTTGGCGACCCACCGCGATCGCAGCCAAGGCATTACTGAGGTTATGTTGTCCGAGTAGCGGCAAATTCAGAGTCCCTAACGGTTGCCCTTTTTCCCAAATTTGCGCTTGGGTTCCTTGTGCGCCGTACTGAATCTCAGTGGCGGTATAGTCGGGGTTGTGGTTAGGGTCGAGGCCATAAGTAATTTGAGGTTGGAGACAACCGCGCACCAGATCGCAGTCAATACAGCCAATCAGGGTTTGACATTGGTCAGCAAAAACGCCAAATGTGGCGATCACTTCTTCGACGGTTTGGTAATGATCGGGGTGATCGAGTTCAATATTGGTGACAATGCCGATTTGGGGCGCGAGTTTAATTAAAGAGCCATCAGATTCGTCAGCTTCTGCGACCAACAGTTGGCTTTGACCCAAGCGAGCATTGCCCCCTAGGGCATTGACTTCGCCCCCGACTACCACCGTTGGGTCTAAGCCCGCTTGCACCAGCATATAGCCAATTAAGCTGCTGGTGGTGGTTTTGCCGTGGGTTCCCGCCACCGCGACGCTTTGATACTCGCGAATTAAGGCCGCGAGAACATCCGAACGGTGAAAAATAGGGCAGCCCCGACTTTGAGCCGCTTGGTACTCTGTATTGCTGGTTTGAATCGCCGTCGAACAGATGACTTGGGGCAGGGTCAACGGCTCAACTTGTGCCGTTAAGGTTCCCGGTTGGGCGGCCAGGGTTACCGCTTCACCAACCCAACGTTGTTGGCTGGGGATCGTCGTGGCGCGATCGCCTTCTTGGAAAAATTCTAAATTGCTGGCTTGTTGCGAGCTAAAAATATGAGCGCCCACGGCTTGTAGCCGTTGCGTTATATGAGTGGCTCGCAAATCCGAACCCGATACAGGGATTTGCCGCTTGGCCAAAACATAAGCTAAAGCTGACATCCCGATTCCACCGATCCCGATGAAATGGAAAGGTTGACCGCAAAAATCAACAGATTTCGACATTAAGACTCCTTAGTACACCACACACCACACCAAAAATATGCCGTCAATAATCACGCGTTATAATATCAGGAATTGATTTTTGAAGATATACTTAATCAAAAATTCCTATCCTTGCGCTGAGATTAGTTATACATCAGATTATCGATTTAGCGCTGATTCTGGCATTTCTATTAGGTTGAAACGATTTTCCAAATTTGAGCAAGTTTATCTTAGCAATCTGCTCTACCTTACGGTATCGACGGGGACAAATCCGTATCAAACCAACATTTTTTCAACATCTGAAAGCCCGGTCAAGCGGAGATCGCATCGGTTAAGCGTGGGGAGAGGGTCGAACAAGTTTTATGGCTAAACTGCACCGAGTCGGGATTTTTGGGGGAACTTTCGATCCCGTCCATCAAGGTCACGAACACTTGGCCCGACAAGCGGCTGATCATGGCCAGCTCGATGTGGTGATTTGGCTGCCGACTCGCGCTCCTTCCCACAAAAAACAGATTGTTGCGTCTTATGAAGATCGCTGTGCCATGGTCGAAACCGCGATCGCGACAACTCCCCACTTCAAGTTAATGCGCTTACCGCCCACCCCAACCAGTTATGGTATCGATCTCTGGCAAACGGTACACCAACACTATCCCCACAGTCAGTATTACTGGCTACTGGGGTGGGATAGTTTCGCGAGTCTGCCTTATTGGTATCAACGGCAAGCCTTGATCCCCAAAGTCACTTGGTTAGTAGCGCCCCGTTGCGATCCCCCCTCCCCCTCCTCCTCACAAGTTTTCGAGCAATTGCACCAGCAAAACCTGAAGCTGCGCTGGCAGTTCTTACCCATCACACCTCAGACCCTTTCGGCCACGGCGATTCGCCAAGCTTATCAAGCTCAACGGAATCCCCAGGGCGTAAGCACCGCCGTCAAAGCCTATATTCGCGATCGCGGCTTGTATCAGCCCTAAAATTTCCGTTACGATCTTAGGCCGATTTTTCCTTTACCCGGTTTGAACCGCCAAGATCGTGCCCCCTTTACAAAATTTTGTCAGGACGACTACAGAAGTTAACTCGAAATTGGTTCGACTTTACGATATGATTTTGAGTATTAAAATAATTGGAATTTTATTTAGCTGTACAAGTATAGAGGGCAAGACGCAGTGATTAGAGTAGCGATCAATGGGTTTGGACGCATCGGACGGAATTTTTTACGATGCTGGCTTGGCCGTGAAGACAGCCAACTCGAAGTAGTTGGTATTAATGATACTTCCGACCCCAGAACCAATGCCCACTTACTCAGATACGATTCGATGCTTGGCATTCTCGATGCTGACATCAAGGCTGATGAAAACTCCCTAAACGTTAACGGCAAAACGATCAAGTGTGTCTCTGACCGCAATCCCTTAAACTTGCCCTGGGATGCTTGGGGAGTTGACTTAGTAGTAGAATCGACCGGTGTTTTCGTCACCGAAGAAGGCGCATCCAAGCATTTAGCCGCCGGGGCCAAACAAGTGCTGATCACCGCACCGGGTAAGGGGGGTCATATCGGTACTTACGTTATGGGCGTAAACCACCAAGACTACAAACACGGGGAATACAAAGTGGTGAGCAACGCCAGTTGTACCACCAACTGTTTAGCCCCCATCGTCAAAGTGCTGCATGATAACTTCGGCATTATCAAAGGCACCATGACCACCACCCACAGTTACACCGGGGATCAACGGATTCTCGATGCGAGTCACCGCGATCTGCGTCGGGCGCGGGCCGCAGCGATTAACATTGTTCCCACTAGCACAGGTGCAGCGAAAGCCGTTTCTTTAGTGTTACCGGAATTACAAGGAAAGCTCAACGGTATTGCTTTGCGCGTTCCCACTCCGAATGTATCCGTTGTGGATTTCGTGGCTCAAATTGAGAAAAGCGCGATTACCGAACAAGTGAATGATGCGTTGCAACACGCGGCCCAAGGCCCGTTAAAAGGCATTTTAGGTTTCAATGAGTTGCCTTTGGTTTCCTGTGACTTCCGTAAAACCAATGCTTCTTCCATTGCTGATGGGACTTTAACCATGGTGATGGGTGGCGATCTGGTGAAAGTGGTGGCTTGGTACGATAACGAATGGGGTTATTCTCAACGGGTTGTCGATCTCGCAGAATTAGTGGCGCAGAAGTGGCCGTCCTAAGCCATTAAACCCATTTTTCCAATTCAAAAACCAGGGATAAGGTGTCAAAACCGCCCTGGTTTTGTGCTTTAAAAATGTTGAAAGCCCGATTGTTGGGATAGGGTTTGCCAATCATCGCCGGTTTGGAGTTGTACGGCGCGATCGCCCGCGATCGTTCCCACAATCGCTGCATTTCCCCCGATCTGTTGCACCAACTCGGCAGCCATATCCGGGGGCAAACACAGCAATAATTCAAAGTCTTCGCCGCCATATAACGCCCAATCTAAGGCTCTTTCTACCCCAACCCAGGATCGCAACTCTGGGGCAATGGGAATCGCTTCAGCCTTCAGACTTGCCCCCACGTTACTTTCGCGACACACTTGTATCACTGCATCGGCTAACCCGTCGCTACTGTCCATTCCCGCGCAACCCTGCTGTCCTAAAAGGGCGTATAACGGCGCTAAAACGTCTAAACGAGGTCGGGGTCGTTGATGAGCGTCGATCAGGGTTTGACGCTGCTCAGGAGTCAAATCCTGGGGGATTTCGTCTTGTAGCAACAGTTCGAGTCCGGCGCGGGCGCTCCCGTGATCCCCCGTGACCACAATGGCATTACCGGGGGAAGCGGTATGACGACGAATGGCTCTTTGGGGAGCGACTTGACCAAAGGCAGTGATGGCCAAACTCACCACGGGAGAGCGACAGACATCCCCCCCGACAATGGCGGTTTGGTAAGTCGAGGTGCAAGCCGTTAAGCCTTGGTAGAGGCGATCGAGCCAATCGAGAGAAACTTCCCCATGCAGGCTCAAACCCACGGTTAGACCCACCGGAGTTGCCCCCATTGCTGCTAAATCCGAGAGATTGGCGGCCACGGCTCGCCAACCGATGTCTTCTGGGGCGGTGGTGCGATCGCTAAAGTGGATATTTTCGACTAAAACATCGGTGGTCACCACCAAGGATTCTGAGGATTTTAAAGCTAAAATTGCCCCATCGTCGCCAATCACATCTGAGGGACAAAAGGCTTTTAGTTTTTGTAAGACTCCTTGTTCGCCTACATCCCGCACTAAGGTCATTATTGCGGTTGTACGAGGTTATCTAAACCTGCCGTGGTTTTGGCCGAAATCACGCGATCGCCCGGTTTGATGTTTTCTAAGATTTCTTGACCTTCGACGATATAACCCAAGACTGAGTAGCGGCCATCGAGTAAATTAAAGCCGGGGGGCGTAAGTTCGCTGTCGAATAAGAAGAAGAAGATTTGCGACGAACCGCCGTTCACATCCCCTTGAGGACGAGCTAGGGCAACCGTACCATAAGCCGAGAAAGGTAGGGCGAGGGGTTCGAGGTATAAACCCAAGTCTTCGAGGGTGATGCCATAAATTGGCTCATCATCCCCTTGAAGCAGCAATTCTAAAGGAATGGCGCGGTATTCTCCGGTTTCCGGGTCAATGAACCCATCTTCGGGGCCCGGCGGATCGCCCACTTGCAATACATAATCTTGACTGGGTAAAAACTCTAAGCCTTCATAAAAACCCCGTTCGACTAAATCGACGAAGTTTCCGGCATTCACGGGGGCGCTGTAGCCATCGGCCACAATGGTTACATCCCCTTGGGTGGTTTTCATTTCCACCACGGCGCGACCTTTGAGTTGGGGGAGATCGGCGTATTCTTCAGGAACTTCAAAAGGAAAGCCCACCACCATCAGTTCCTCTAATTCTGTCACCCAATTGAGGAGTTGGCGGCGTTGCATCCACACTTTTTCTTTTTCTTGCTCCTCGGTCAGAGAACGCAGTTTTTCGACTCCGGCGCTGAGTTGCGCGATTAAGTCTTGAGCTTGGGTTTGTTTGGCGGGGGGAATGCTGGCGAGGAGTTTTTCATCCCCATAAGTTAGGACTCGTTTGGCGGTTTTGACATCCCGTTCGATCGCACTCCAGCGCTTACCCCGGAGTTGGTTGGAAATATCTTCGAGACTTTCTTGTAAATTGCGAATGCTGTCATTGTCGATGGGAAGGGCGTAGCGCAAAATTGAAGTCGGGTCGGTGATGGCGTTACCTTGAGCCAGTTGGCTGTCGCGGGTTCGGGTTGGGGTCGTATCGCGATCGCCCCCCCACCAAGCACCACTCAAGGGAATCGATAAAGGAATCAACAGTAAGGCAATTAAAGTGGTTTTCCAGAAGCGCTGTCTGAGAGCAGACCAAGGGTTTTTTGCAGCTTTCATAAAAAATGATGTTTACAATCGTCAAAACGCGAACACCGTAACCGCTAAGGTCAAGGTTTCGGCACAAGGCCAAGGATTGGCTCTTTTAATCTTGCCATCTTTTGGGGCGGGTACGAGAGAGAACCGCAATCAGAGGTAAAATGTTCCTGATTGTTTTTGGCAGATGCGCGATTTCCATGATTTCAAGTAACGATTTTAGAACGGGTGTCACCCTCAATTTAGATGGTTCGGTGTGGCGAGTGGTGGAATTCCTCCACGTTAAGCCGGGTAAAGGCTCGGCGTTTGTCCGCACCAAGTTAAAAAATGTACAAACCGGAAACACGGTAGAACGTACTTTTCGGGCGGGGGAGACGGTTCCCCAAGCTATTTTAGAAAAGCGAACGATGCAGCATACCTATAAAGAAGGCGATCAGTTCGTGTTTATGGATATGGAAACCTACGAAGAAACCCGTTTGACCGATGACCAAATCGGTACATCCGTAAAATATATTAAAGAAGGGATGGAAGTGAATGTGGTGCAGTGGGAAACCCAAATTCTGGAAGTAGAACTGCCTAATTCTGTGGTGTTAGAAATTACCGAAACCGATCCAGGGGTGAAAGGCGACACTGCTACCGGGGGAACGAAACCCGCGATCGTCGAAACGGGCGCACAAGTGATGGTACCTTTGTTTATTTCTATAGGCGAACGCATTAAAATTGACACCCGTAATGATACTTATTTGGGTCGAGAAAATTAATGTCTGCTTTTCTTTGTTCAAACCACAGAAACGGGATAGACGATTAGTGCCTATAGATATTACTCAGTTACGGGAACTGTTAGACGCGATCGCGCAAACGGATATTGCGGAACTGACTTTAAAAAGTGATGATTTTGAACTGACCGTCAAAAAGGGTGGGGCTGCCATGGCCCCAGTTCCACCGACGGTAGCGGCTCCAGAAGCCGTGAGTCTGCCACCCACGGCGGTGGCTCCTGTGACATCACCGCCTCCCGATGTTGCCGCTACCCCCCCGGTCAGCGATGACAAGGCTGTTGAAATTACCTCGCCGATGGTCGGAACCTTTTATCGCTCACCCGCCCCAGATGAGCCGCCTTTTGTCGATGCGGGCGATCGCGTCCAAATCGGTCAGACAGTTTGTATTATCGAAGCCATGAAGCTGATGAATGAAATTGAAGCCGAAGTCGCCGGACAAGTGTTAGAGGTTTTAGTAGAAAATGGTCAGCCTGTGGAGTACGGACAACCTTTGATGCGCGTCCAAACGGCTTAAACTACTCAACCGCCGCGTTATCCCTGCCAACCTGGGCTGAGGCAGTGACGAGCAAGAGTCAAAGAAGAATGTGCGAGTATAACGCGGCTTAAAGGGGAAAATCGGCTTCAAAGCTACTGCGGGTCATGGGTTGGTCGAGGATTAAGCCTTCACCCCCTAAAACGTCGAGCAGATTGCCGTCGATTTCTAACCACACTTGGGTATCGGGATTAATGCTGGTTGCGGTATAAATGACCTGGGCTAATCGTCCCGTCATCGACATAGAACCGCCGCCAAACTGAAATTCCTCGGATAAGTTGACGTAAACGCCATTTTCCCTTTCGGTTACACCGAGGAGTTGGGTTCCTTCCGGGATTTCGCTGACAAAGTTGTTGCTTTGGGGGCCCGATACTAATTGCTCAAACGCGACTTCTAGAGATTGTTGGGAAGTTTCAGCCTCTTTGGTTTCCATTTCAACCGGGGCCGGCACTAGCTCAATTGTGTTGGCTTTTGCGTCAAGCCAGTAGACTGCGGCAGTTTGAGTGTCGGGTTCAGAGGTGGCGTTGAGGTCTTGTGAGGGAGAAGCGGGTTCTGTGGGGGAAGCGGTGACTTCTGGAGAGGGGGCAACTTCTGGCGTTCGGGCGGCGCGATTACAACTTACTAAACTAGCGGCCAAGATTAAACCCATTGACCAACAAAGCGGTCGCGATCGCCAAAATTTAGACATATTCATATTAGCGTTCCTCAAAGTGAAAAAAAGTATTTTGTATTACAAACTACAAGGAATGGATTGTCCATTCCCTACAGTTGTTTAGATTATCCAGCACCTTCGAGAGTTCCTGCATGAGTTCATGGGGGGAGAGGGGGAGGAGGGGGAGGAGGGGGAGGAGTGGGAGGA
>KB904821.1:2858989-2869478 GCA_000380225.1 filamentous cyanobacterium ESFC-1 | reverse complement strand
CAACAACCAAGAAAGGGCGCTCATCCCTTACTACGAACCAATAACAAATTTATTGGGGATTTTCCGAGAGTAAGGGGGAGGGGTCGGCCCGGACAAAAGCCGCAATTTCGAGAGCGTCATCGGTAATATCGAGTTTGAGCAGTCGCACCGTCAAACCTGCCGCTTCGAGTAAGCGAAAATCGAGAACTTCGCCTAAACCCCCGACGACATTCCGCACGATAAAGGGCGGTAAGGGGTTGCCATTCACCGCGACGGTGGGATCGACTAAACGGAAGTTAGTGGCGGCATCTGGGGCAAGTCCGGCTTCGATATCGACTTCAAAGGATTCTAATTCTGCTAAGAGTTGTTGAATGTCGGTGCGGTCTACGTCTTCAACTTCGACTAATAAGGTTTGTAGGGTTTCGATGGCAGGGTCGAGGTCTTGGGCCAGTCGCCGGACTTGGGCGATCGCACTCAGTAAGTCTTGGGTATCGAGGCGGTTAATATCGCGATCGAGGGCGGTGAGTTGTTGTCGAGCAGTGTTGAGCAGGGCTTGTAAGTTGTTGAGGTCGAAGTCTCGCAGTAAGCTGACCAACGGTTGAAAAGTACCGGGAATGCTGTCGGATTGCAGTAAGCCTTCTCGTAGGGCTTCGAGGTCTTCAATATCGATTTGTTGGAGATCGAACAGCAAGGGTTGAATATCGCTGAGATACACTTGCTGTAAGTCGGTAAAGATGGCTCTCGCTTCGCGATCGCTCAGGGGTTGCGGCGTGTTAATCAGTAATTGGGCTTCGGCCACAACGCGCTGAATGCGGTCGATGTCGAGGCGTTGTAGTTGTTGTAAAACGGGTTCGATGTCTTCAATATCGAGATTGTTCACTTGCACTTCGGTTTGCAAGCGCAGGCGATTGTTATCGAGAAATTCGATTTCAGTTTCAGCGAAATTGACGTTGATCCCTTCGCCAGGGAGGTTCTCAGAAACTTGCCCGACAATGCGTTCAACGCGCTCTCGTCCGGCGGGAGAGGCTAAAGCGGCATTGAGGTCTTCTTCGGTAATCACCAGGCGTACACCCGCTTGAGGGGGCTTGCGGAAGGCTTGGAGGAGTTGGCTACCACCGACTCCGCGATCGCGCAATTCTCGCAGTTGGGCTAAGTCTACGTCGAGGGGATCGGTTTCTAACTCTAGGACATCGACGCGCAAACCGGGGACGATTTCAACCCCCCGTGTGGCAACGCGGACGCGATCGACTTTACCTTGGGCAATTTGATAACTGGGGGTGTTGTCTACCCGTACTTCGACTAATTCGGCTTCTTCGAGACTAGAGCGAATCCCCGATTCGGCCAGGGTATCTAGCACTAAGTTACCGGGGGTGAGTACGCCCAGAAAGCTCGATAAAACAATTGTAAAAATTTCCATGAATCAACGAATCCTTAAAATAGCGACGGTTAATTCCCTTTTCAGCAGTTTGGGGCCATTTAACAAGACCATGCTAGTGTAACTTGGAACTTTTGGAGGCTTGAGTTTTTAAATATGCGGGTGATTATTCAGCGCGTGAAATCTTCCCAAGTCACGGTGCAGGGTGCAGTTGTCGGTCAAATTAAGCGCGGTTTGAATTTATTAATCGCGATCGCGCCGACCGATACCGAGGCAGAATTAGCTTGGATGGCCCGCAAGTGTTTGGATTTACGCTTGTTTCCCCCGGAAGACGAACCAGAGGGGCGTTGGCAGGCTTCGGTGCGAGATATTCAAGGGGAAATTTTGGCAATTTCGCAATTTACGTTATACGGGGATTGTCGCAAGGGTCGCCGTCCGTCGTTTAGTGGGTCGGCTTCACCGCAAGATGCGGAGGAATTGTACGATCGCTTTGTGGAGAAGTTGCGGAGTAGCGGTTTAAGGGTAGAAACGGGTCAATTTGGTACAATGATGCAGGTTAGCATCGAAAATGATGGCCCGGTGACGTTAATTCTCGACCGCGATGCTGAGTAAGGGCCCGATTTGCTCGAATCTGGAGCGATCGCGAGGCATTTAATACAGTTTACGGGGAAAATGGTGAAAGTAACAATTTCGCCCTTAAGATTCAGCGTGTAAACGGTCTAATTCTTGTTGCATGGTACTGCGGACTTTTTCAAAGCAAGCATCGATATAATCGTCATCACTACTGGCATCATTCCCATAGCGCTCAAAGGTAATTGGGGGACAGACGCGGGTATGAATGGAAACCGGAAGGGGAAAGTTAGGAATGGGGCCAATTCCGATTCCCCAGGGTAAGCCCAAATAAAGGGGAAATACCTCTGGGTCAATATCAAATAAACTAGGCATTCCGGCGGCGTGTAATTGTTCTAAATAGTTGTAGAGATCGGCAATTACAATTAAGGTTTGATGTGCGCCTTTGGAAATAATTGGGATAATGGGTGTTTCTTCTCGCAGAGCTAATTTAATAAAGCCTTTACGTCCGGCAAAATAGATGCGATCGCGTTGGGAATAGGGACGGAATATATCTTGAAGTCCCCCTGGATAGACTAACACTGCCGCTTCTTTTTTTAACGCCGCGATCGCCATTTCAGGACTCGCTTGAATTGCACCGCATTTCACCGCAGGCTTGGCTAAAAAGGGCAGAAGGTTCCATAAATTCCGATGAGCGAGTCCATAAACTAAACGTTCTGGGCCAAAGTGGCGAAACCAATCATACATCATCATGTGCATATCAGGGGCAGCTAATCCGCCATTATGCGACCCAACAATTAACATTTTGCCAGCGTCGGGGATATGTTCCCAACCATCGGTTTTGACGCGAAAATAGTAACGATAAAACCAATCCCAAAGGGGCATCACGGACTGAATAAATTGAGGGTCTCTTTCTTCTAGGGAAAAGCCATCAAAGTCAGGGGTTTCGTTATGATTTTGGCGATCGCGAGCAACGGACATAGATAAAAAGATAATAGGTAATCTTCCTTGATTTTAAAAAATCAAGTATTTTAACCACTCTATCTCGTTATAGAAATTGATGGGATAGGGGACGCGATCGCCAGTTTAATTTCTACAATCTGAAATACTAGAACAAAATATAACGATCTGGTATTCCATGAAAGCCATACGCAGGTATCTGCGAGCCTTAATCAACCCCAAATTGATGTCCACCTCCCTACGAGTCGCGGCGTTGGTGGGGTCAATGCTGTTTGTCATTAATCACGGGGTAGCGTTAATGCAGGGAGAGATGACGCGGGGGCGATGGTTGTCGGCGGGGTTGAGCTACCTTGTGCCTTATGGGGTGAGCATTCACGGGCAATATGTGAGTGGGGGTGTCCCTCGCGGGAAATAGGTATACTTCCTTACCAAAAACCCCTCTTTCTAGATTTTTTGCGTCAAATCGCCCGGAACAGTCCTAAACTTAACAGTGATAGGTCAGTCATTGGCAGTCGAGAGGTTTTTTTGTGAAACGAGTATTAGGAATTGTTCTAGGTGGCGGTGCAGGTACGCGCCTTTACCCATTAACAAAATTACGGGCTAAACCCGCCGTCCCTCTGGCTGGGAAATATCGCTTGATTGATATTCCTGTCAGTAATTGCATCAATTCAGACATTAACCGCATTTATGTTCTAACTCAATTTAACTCCGCATCCCTGAACCGACATATTACCCGGACGTACAATTTTTCTGGGATTAGTGAAGGGTTTGTCGAAGTCCTGGCAGCCCAGCAAACCTCGGAAAATCCCCAGTGGTTCCAAGGAACGGCGGATGCGGTACGTCAGTATATCTGGCTGATGAATGAGTGGGATATGGACGAGTATTTGGTGTTGTCTGGCGATCATTTGTATCGGATGGACTACAGCAAATTCGTCGAACGTCATCGTAACACGAATGCAGATATTACTTTGTCTGTGATTCCGATCGATGAGAAACGAGCATCGAGCTTTGGCTTGATGAAGATTAATGATAAGGGTCGCATCGTTGATTTTAAAGAAAAGCCGAAAGGGGATGAGTTGAAATCAATGCAGGTGGATACGACCACATTGGGTCTTAGCCCTGAAGATGCAAAGAAAAAACCCTACATTGCGTCGATGGGTATTTATGTCTTTAAGAAGTCAGTTTTAGAAAAACTGTTAGAAGACAATCCCGATCAAACGGATTTTGGTAAAGAAATTATCCCAGGTGCAGCCGCAGATTATAATATTCAGGCCTTTTTGTTTGATGATTATTGGGAAGATATTGGGACGATTGAATCGTTCTATGATGCGAATTTGGCGTTAACGCAACAGCCCAGACCGCCGTTTAGTTTTTATGATGAAACGGCTCCGATTTACACGCGATCGCGCTATCTTCCTCCCACAAAACTGTTAGATTGTCAAGTCTTTGAATCGATTATTGGCGAAGGCTGCATTCTCAAAAATTGCCAAATCAGTCACTCGGTTTTAGGGATTCGCAGCCGCATCGAAGCGGGTTGTAAACTCGAAGATACCTTGGTGATGGGGTCGGATTATTACGAACCCTTTGCCGAACGAGAATCGGGCTTACAACACGGTGGCGTTCCTTTGGGAATTGGGGCAGAATCGATTATCCGCCGGGCGATTATTGATAAAAATGCTCGCATTGGTCGTAAAGTCTTGATTCTCAACAAAGACCGGGTAGAGGAAGCCAATCGCGAGGATGAAGGTTTCTACATTCGCAATGGAATTGTCGTCGTGCTGAAAAATGCCGTGATTAAAGACAATACGGTGATTTAACAAGTGAATGATTCAGCTTCGAGATTTTTTGAGGCTCAATTGAGATAATGCGATCGCGACCCCCCCGTTTTAACCGAACCCCAAGGGTCGCGATCGCTTTGTTATGATGACTAAAGAAAATCTATACTGCAAACTCAGTATCCGAAGCCCCAGCAACAGCGAGAGGAGATTGGAAGCGAAATGGCTGCGACTGACTTTAAAGACTATTACGCCATCTTAGGAGTAAGTAAAACGGCGAGTGCCGATGAAATTAAAAAAGCATTTCGGAAGTTAGCTTTAAAGTATCACCCCGATCGCAATCCTGACGATAAAGCGGCAGAGGCCAAATTCAAAGAAGCCAGCGAAGCCTACGAAGTCCTCTCCGACCCCGAAAAACGCCAGAAATACGATAATTATGGTCAATACTGGAAGCAAGCCAGTCAAGGGGGCGGTTTTGGCCGCAGTACGACGAATGTAGACTTTAACGGCTTTGATTTCGGTCAATACGGTAGCTTTGAAGACTTTGTGAACGACCTCCTCGGCGGTTTAGGAGGTGGGGCCCGTACTGGACGTACCGGGACTTACAATAATTACCGCAGCAACACCAGCACGAATTGGTCGGATTACCAAACCCCAGGGGGATTTAATGCTGGCGCTGGAACGCAAACCGGGGGCGATCGCGAGGCTAAGGTTCGCCTGACTTTCTCCGAGGCGTTTCGCGGCGCACAAAAGCGCTTTCAGGTGGGGAATGAGACGATTACCGTCCGCATTCCGGCCGGGGCTAAACCGGGGTCTCGCGTGCGAGTACGGGGCAAGGGCAGCTTTAACAGCTACAATCGCAGTCGCGGCGATTTGTACCTCAATGTGGAGTTAGAAAAGCATCCCTTTTTCCAATTTGAAAATGATAAGCTGCTGTGCGAAGTTCCCATTTCCCCGGATGAAGCGGTGTTAGGGGCTTCGGTAGATGTACCCACTCCTGATGGTCAAGTTACGGTCAAAATTCCCCCCGGTATTCGGTCGGGTCAGTCCTTGCGGCTGCGCGGTAAGGGTTGGAAAGGGGCAAATGGTAGTCGTGGCGATCAGTTGGTCAAAATCGCGATCGCGACTCCGAAAAATCTATCGGCAACAGAACGAGAATACTACGAAAAACTGCGGGATAATCGCTCAACTAATCCCCGCGCTCATTTGCAAAATGTGAGTTTGTAGTTCTTGGTCTTTTGTCCTTCGTCATTGGTCATTGCTGACAAGTTAAGGTTTTGGCTTGACGATCAAATTATGGGTAGGGGCGGGGAAACCCCGCCCCTACAAGGCTACTGCCTACTGCCTACTGCCCAATGCCTCAAAATCAACCGTTTCTGGCCCGACGACTGTAATATAAGGATCGCCTGAAAAGTAGCGTTGGGCGACTTGTTGGGCGATTTCGGGGGTGATGCAGTTGACGTAGGTGGGAAATTGATCGTCAAAGTCAATGCCGACCCCGATAGTTTCGTACCAGCCCAGGATTTGGGCGATCTCGGCGTTGGTTTGCTTGCCGAGGGCATATTGTCCCAAAATTTTGTTTTTGGCGGCTTGTAGCTCCTCTGGTAGCAGTTTGACGGTACACAAGCGCTGGACTTCTTGGTGCAATCCCTCTAGGGCGATCGCGGTATTTTCCGGGGCGGTTCCCATATAAGCGACAAATTGCGATCGCCCTAAGCGAGTGGGATAAAAGGCGGAAACATCGTAAGCCAAGCCGCGTTTTTCCCGCAGTTCTACAAATAAACGGCTGGATAAGCCATTTCCCAGGTAAGTATTGAGTAATTTGAGGGGAATATAATCTTCATGGTGAACCGAGGCGGCAAGATACCCCAACATCAAAATCGATTGTTGCGTATCTTGGGTGAGTTGTTGGGTGACGGGATTATTGCTGAGTTCGGGGAGTTGTAGCGGGGGGAGATCGCGAGGGGGGTTTTGCCAATCGCCAAAGACTTGTTCGACTAATGCAAAGGCTTCTTCTGGGGTTAAGCAACCGGAAATGGAAATGACTAGGTTTTCGGGACGGAGATGGTCTTGATGATATTTTTGCAGATCGGCTTGTTGCAGTTGGGCGACGGTTTCCTCGGTTCCCATGACGGAGACACCGTAGGGATGCTGGGGATACATGGCTTGACGCAGTTGCTTAAATGCCATGTTAAAGGGCTGTTCTTGTTGGGAACGAATGTGCTGTAGGGTGAGGTGACGTTCGAGGGCGACTTCGGCTTCGGGAAAAGTGGGCGATCGCAAAATTTCCCCTAATAAATGCAACATCCCCTTAAAGTCGGCAGAAACGGTTTTTAAACTCATCAAAAAGTAATCGGCTGCCGCATCTGCCCCTAAACTGGCCCCGACAGACTCTACTTTTTCGGCCACATCTGCCGCCGAGAGGTTGGGAGTTCCTTTGGTGATGGTGTTGGCTAAGAGATAAGATAAACCGGATTGAGTCGGGGATTCCCAACGACTTCCGGCTTTGAAAAATAGACGGGCTGCAATAATATCGGCGGCGTTGTTTTCGACGGCGATCGCGGTAATACCGTTCTGGAGTTGAGTACGATGAGTCATTTCAGTTATCAGTCATCAGTTATCAGTCATCAGGGGCTACCGAGGGTCAAGGGGGTAGCTTGAAATTAGAAAGATTTTCCGGTTTAAGGGGTTGAAAGAAAGGCTTGTTCCCGATAATTCTGGGTGAATTGCTTTGAATGGTGCTAGGAAGCGAGAGGAGTCATCACGGTGACAGCATAGCGCTCTGGGGAGAGATACTGACGGGCAATGCGTTGTAAATCTTGGGCATTGAGTTGTTGAATGACTTGGGGATAGGTAACGGCGAGTTCAGCAGAAGCGATGGTACTGTAATAACCATACAGTCCTGCGAGTTGGCTGGGGGTTTCGGTGGAGAAGGCATAATCGTTGCATAATAAACGCTGCGATCGCGCCAATTCTGCTTCGCTGATGGGGGTGTGTTGGAGTTCCCCCAGGCGATCGCGAATAATCGCCTCTGTTGCTTCGAGGCGATCGGGGGCTAACCAAGCGGTAATCGTAAATAAGCTTGAATCCCGTTGCAAGGAAAACTCACTGACAATATCAAATACTATTTTTTGTTCTTGTTGTAACTCCCGCACTAATCGCGAAGCTCGTCCTCCGGCTAAAATCACCGAAAGTAAATCCAACCCATAAGCATCGTGCATTTGTTCAACGCCAGGAGCAATCCACGCCATCATTAAGCGGGCTTGTTCTAACCGAGGCAGTTGCATTTCAGTGCGGCGAATTTCAGTCAGGGGGGGTTCGGCTTCGATGATACTGGGGGGACATTCCGAGCGCACACTAAAGTTTTGAAAAGAACTCTCGACTAGGGATAAGGCGCGATCCTGCTCGATTCCCCCCACGATCGCCACAGTCATGTTTTCCGGTTGATAATAGGTGCGGTGAAAACAGCGCATTTGATTCGGGGACAGGGCGCGGACTTGTTCGGCTGTGCCTAAAATGGAGCGTCCGTAGGTATGGCATTGATACAAACTATCGCACAAGGCTTGAAAGCCGAGCCAGTCGGGATCGTCTAAACAAGACAGGATTTCTTCGACGACGACTTCTCGCTCTCGCAAAAATTCTTCTTCGTCAATTTCGGCTTGCAGGAGAATCTCTGCAAAGCAAGGCAGGGTATGGGGTAACTGATGGGCGGCGGTGGTGATGAAAAAGTGAGCATAATCGTGACTGGTGGCTGCATTGGTTACGCCGCCACTATTTTCAATAATCCAGTCAAACTCTCCAGGGGCGATATTTTGACTTCCCTTGAAAATCATGTGTTCGAGGAAATGAGCCATTCCTGCCCATTCAGGGGGTTCTATACTGGTGCCAACCCGCGTCCAGACATCAACCACAGCAACAGGTGTAGCGCTTAGATATTGATGAATGACGGTTAGGCCATTGTCCAAGGTGAAGATATTACCGGGAAAGCAAATTTCGTTGATTTGCTTAGAGAGTTGTTGCAACTGTGCGCTCCCAAGTCAAGACTCTATCGAAATGTTTTCATCCTAACGCTTTCTTGTCGTTTTATTGAGGAACGGTTATGGAGGATTGCTGACAAACTCAAGTTGAGCCATTAAAAATCCCCTAGCGCTCAAAGTCTAGAGGAAAGATATTCGACCGCAATGCCGTTTTACCTCAGTTCATGACCTGGAAAAACCAGGTGGGAATTGACGCTACTCGCTTTAAGTTTCCGGATACTAAGTCCGGTTTACTGCCGCAAGGCTGTTAGTTCCCTTTCATTAAAAGCATAGATCAAAGAACGTTATTGGCAGTCACCAACATTGCCGCCGAACTTTACTTATAATAGCGGACGATCCTGGGATCGTGACAAGGGGGGCTATATTTTTTTTAGAAATGGGCAGGATACCATAGGGTTTCGATTTGGCGGGCGATCGCCTCTGCCGCCTCGCGATCGCGACTTTTGAGTAAGGTGGTAACGTGGCCGAGTTTGCGACCGGGACGGGCTTGGTTTTTGCCGTACCAATGTACGGTAGTTTGGGGTAGGGCGGCGATTTGCTCTCGTTGGGCTTGATAATCGTTGCTGCTGGTTTCGTAGCCGAGTAAATTCACCATCACCGCTTGCGGATATTGCATTTGCGGGGTGGGTAGGGGGAAATCTGCCACGGCTCGCAGTTGCATTTCAAATTGAGAGATATCGCAAGCATCTAGGGTATAATGCCCGGAATTGTGGGTTCTGGGGGCGATTTCGTTGACTAGAACTTTGTTTTCGGCAGTCAGGAAGAATTCAATCCCGAAAATGCCCACGACTTCTAGGCGGTCGAGGATTTGAGTGGCGATCGCGTTGATTTGCTCCACCACGACATCAGACACCGCAGCCGGAGCGATAACGCGACGGCAGACTTGGCTTTCTTGTTGGGTTTCTACTACGGGATAAAGGGCGATTTCTCCTTGGGGCGATCGCGCCGCCATAATCGCCAATTCTTGCTCGAAGGGGACAAAAGCCTCTAGTAGCATTTTCGGACGTTCTAGGCGATTCCAGAGGCGTTCTAGCTCATTTTGAGAGGGCAGTATGAATGTGCCTTGACCGTCGTAGCCGTGACGACAGGCTTTGAGGACGAGGGGAAAGGTTAAATTTTCTAAATCAGCTTCGGTTTCGAGTAAGCTAAATTCAGGAACGGGAATGCCTAAATCCCGCAGATATTGCCGTTGCTCGGATTTGTCTAAAAGGGGCGCGATCGCATCGAGTCGCGGTCGAAAAGTTACCCCAGACGCTTCGAGGAGGCGCAGTTTATCCAAGTCTACAAACTCATTTTCAAAGGTAATAATATCGCATTGTTGCGCCAATTGTGCCGTCGCTGCATCATCCATAATCGACGCTAATATCACCCCATCGGCTTCTGCCACTGCCGGATCGAGAGAACTCGGCGTTTGTACCATTAATTTTAGCTCTAATTTTGGGGCAACTTGAGCCATCATCCAAGCTAATTGACCGCCCCCAATCACACCAATTCGTTTACCAGACATCGCGATCGCTTGAATTTACTTTCATTAGTATAGTTTGACATCCTCCCCGCCGTAAACGGACGGGGATTCCTAAACCTCACGATTTAGGTTTGGAGCTTCATAGCAGTCGCCTTCACAGACTTACTCTGTTCGGGTCTCACACTCGCTCCACAGACTGACACTGCGAGTCCCGCAGCCAAAATGTTTTTAGAAGCGTTAATATCCCGGTCATGGCAAGTCCCGCACTCAGGACAATCCCATTCTCGGATATTTAACGGCATTTTCTGGACAATATGCCCACAATTAC
>KB904821.1:2853035-2858889 GCA_000380225.1 filamentous cyanobacterium ESFC-1 | reverse complement strand
TTACATTATAGCCTAATCTCTGTAAAAGTAGTAGAGTGTTACGATTAAAGTCTAAAGCCGTCCTTGAAGCGCCGAGACCCCGCGCCGCCGTAAGACGAGCGACCCCGCGCCGCCGAAAGGCGCAAGGGAATGCGCGAGTAGCAAGGGAACGCTCGGCAAGACAGGACGGGGTTTCAGACCCAATTTTTCTTGATGAAGTTTGGTCGTTCCTTTTCAATCCGTTTGAGGCTGCATTTTTTTCTCTCGTCTATATTCTTAATCTTAAATCCTATCTCTTTGATGAAACGTGAAGTTTTGAGTATTGACTTGCTCAAAATCAAAGACTTGTCCGCGTTTGACAAATCCTAAAAAGCCATCGGCTTGAGCATTGGGTAAATGCCCTGGTTGATAGCCATAAAGCCACATTTTGCCTTTGATTTCTGGGGGAAGTTGAGTTAATTGGGCATAACTAACATGAACGGGACTGGGATATTTTGAGGTTTCGCAGTCGTGAAAAATAAGATCGGCTTGTTCGTAATATTCGCCGTTTTCAGCTAGACATAATTGCGTGTCTGTGGTTAAAAATATTTTCGTTCCGGCAATTTCAAAAAATAAGCCATAACTGGGCATTAAACTAAAGCTGTTGTGAATGTGAATCACGCGAATGAGTTGAAACCTGATATCTTGCCAAATAAAGGCATCTTGATAGTTAATGGGGTCAACCTTAAAGTAAGTATCGAGGTTAGCAATATCGCCGCCAATATGACGCATTCCCCCGGATAAACTGCGTTCCCAAACTTCGCTGGCAATGTCTTTACTAAGATATAAATTGGGCTTTTGACAACTCGGATCGAATAAACGACTAATGCCGATATATTCCATACCTCCCACATGATCTGCGTGTAAATGGCTGATATAGATATCGGTAATATCTTGATGGGAAAAACCCGCGTCATGCAGGGAAAAACGAATATCAGAACCACAATCGAGTAAAAGTTTATCACCGCGATCGCTGATTAAAAGCATATTAGAATGGTAGTTGTCTGCACCTGTTGTAAATGCCGAACCTGAACCGAGGAATAATAATTTCATAAGTCTAAAAATTAAGGGCGATCGCGTGGTAGAGTTTTGTAGATTTCAGTTAGCTTTTTGTCAATACTAGGGGGTTTGGAAGTGAATTTGATATAAAATTCTTGTGGGTTGGCTTCTTGTTCGAGAACCTTTGCATAAACATCTTCACTTTCTAAATCGGGTGTCGTCCAGTCTTCAAAGTTAAGCTTAATGTTAGCCAGAGGCGGCGGCGGCGATTGTTTTTCGTCGTCGATAACTATTTGCCCTCCGTGTTGCGAAAGTTGCACCAAATGACCAAAAACTTGCAAGGAATTGATATCTTTGCCGTCCAGAATGGCGTATTGTAAAAGAATGGGCTTCGCGATGGGGAAAAATTGTTCTTCTTCTTTGATTAAATTCAGGTGATAAGGCGCACCTACACCCCCAATATCATAAATGGTAATTGGCTCTTTGACTCCTTTGGGAGAAACGCTTTTTTGACCATTAATTTTAAGGTCAATTTGGGCCGTATTTAAGGTTTTTTCGGATATCAGAATTTGACCGCCTGTGGTGTAAGATTCGATGCGGTAAGTCAGGTTAACTTGGCTACCCACTACGCCGTATTTGGTGCGTTTTTCTGACCCAATATTCCCCACAACTACGTCTCCGGTATTAATGCCAATTCCCATTTCTAAATCCGGTAAGTCCCAAGCCTGCATGGTTTCGTTAACCGCAGTCATGGCTTGTTGCATGGCAATAGCGCAAGCGATCGCGCGATCGGCATCGTCAGGACGACCTGTGGGCGCACCAAACAAAACTAAGATACCATCTCCCATAAATTCGTCAATTGTGCCTTGATATTGGGTGATGACATCGGCCATTTTCCCCAGATAAAAGTTCAGGATTTTAACCACTTCTTCGGGAGAAAGTCGTTCGGATAAAGCCGTAAAGCCGCGCAAATCAGAAGTTAAAATGGTGATGGTACGCCGTTCTCCTCCCATTTTCAAGCCTTCGGGATGTTCGAGAAGATTCGCGACGACTTCATCGGTGAGGTAGCGGCCAAAGGTTTTACGGAGATCGCTGGCGGTACGGGCAATATAAGTTACAATCGCGATCGCAGACCCACTCATGGCTAAAATTGGCGGTACAACCGGAAGCCACCACCCCAAGCTAAAGGCCCCATAAGTACTGCCAATTAGTAACCCGACCATGCCAAAAAAGTAGCCGACTTGCTTGACTAATACAACTTTCTCTTTTTTGACATAACGCAAACGCCAAGCGAAAATTGCCCCGGTACTTGACCAGACCAAAATCCACAATCCCTCGATGGGTTCGGGCCAACTGCGGATAAACGGACGGTTATCAATGACGGTACTGAGGATATGACTGGTAATGTTGGCGTGGAGTTCAACGCCAGCCATGGGTTCTGGGGTACTCAGTAGGGTACTGCTGTAGGGGGTGGAGAAGAAATCGTTAGAACTTTCCCCCACCATACCAATCAGGATAATGCGATCGCGTCCCCAATCGTCCCCAACGCGATCGCGCAACACATCCATCAGCGAAACCGTCTCGAATTGCCGGGCTTTACCGCGATAATTGAGGATTTGTTGATAACCGCCGTCATCAGCCCGAATATACGCCCCATCATCAGCTTTAAAGTCCTGAAATACCGTTTCTCCTAACTGCCATAATCCCGTTTCTGGGTCAGCTTGCAACTGAATCCCCAGATCGCTGAGATATAATGCTGCGAGATACATCCCCAGACTGGGTACGGTGGAATCATCCCTGCGAGTTAAGGACAAAAACGCCCGTCTCACGGTATTATCGGCATCAGGAATCACATCATTGGCCGCGACTTGACCTGTAGCGGTTAAAGCCGGGGGGCCGGGAATGGTATCGCGGTCGCGATCGCCCACTACTTTTTCAATCCCCACTAAATTCGGGGTAGACTCGAAGACGGAGGTTAATGCCTCATGGCCGGGTTCAACGGGTTGATCGCGATAAATATCCAAGCCAATCGCTTTCGGTTCCATTGCGGCTAACTTTTCAATCAGTTCCGCATACACCTCATCAGCAATAATCGCACTCCCAACAGCTTGAATATCCGCTTCATTAATGCCTACAATCGCAATGCGATCGTCCGGTTCATTTTGGGGTCGCAGGCGCATATACTGGTCATAAACTGCCCATTCCCAAGGCTGAAGCCAACCCAAAAAACGGACTAAAATTATTAAAATTGCGACAGAAGGGGCAGTTATCCAAACACCCCGCCACTGCCATAAAAATTGTTGCCATTTCGCCCACATAGAAGCTTTTAGGGGGTAACAGTTGCATTCCGCTTGGTGCGATTGATGACGCAACACAAGCGGGTTTTGTTCAATTTTTTCAGTAGTTGTCCCCTGACCTGAATCGTCCCTATTCTAGCTTGACTTTTCCCAGATGCTAGTTTTAATTCAAATTTGAGATGAGACGTTAATAAACAATCAGTTTAGCGTTAAATCTACCCGTATTTCCTCCCGTTGGCGGCATGACAATTAACTCTCCGTTACTGTCTCTTTCTAGTCGCAAATCTCGATTGACTCTCGCGATTTGTTCAAATTGTTCGAGGGTTACTTTGAGATGAGGAGGAATTTGTAAAGTCGTCATTTCAGTTCAGTTATCAGCACCTAAAGGGTAGACTCTATAAAAAGGCTAAAAGCTAGACTAGATAGGCGTTACAGCCCCAAAAATGTCGATTTAAGTTTCACCGAGAGTCATCAGCTTCTAAGGGGCAGTGGGTAGTGGGCAGTAGGCGTGTAGGGGCGGGGTTTCCCCACCCAAGGGGGAGTGGGGATTTTACTTTATTTTTGGGTCATAAGTTGTTAAGCTAATAACTCTAAAATAACTCGTTCTAATCCCGCGATAACTCTGGCTAAACAGTCATAATTCACTTTATCAGGAGTATCTTCTGCCGTGTGATAATAAGGATAGCGAAAAGGGGCTGTATCAGTAATCATTAAAGCTGGATAATCCACTTGCCAAAATGACCAATGATCCGACCAGCCAACCCCCGAAACTGCATCGGGTAATGCCGTTCCTTCTGAGGGAAACTGGGTATGAGAACGAAATAATTTAACGACTTGTTTAATAAAATTTTGGGATGAAACATTACTGACGAAACTAATAAAATTTCCGGTAACCGGATAAATATTATTTAACAAATTAATAGGATACTTTTGGCTTCCCGGTTTATCGGAGTAGTAACCCATGGTTTCTAAACTCATCATGCCGATAATTTTTTCATTGCGACTACGACAGCGACGGGCATAAACTAAACTGCCCATATCTTCCGTACAGAAAAAGGGTGGTTCTTCGTTGACAAAGGCGACAAAACGCAATGTTTTAGGAAACTGTCGTCCCTGAAATGCTCTTGCTAATGCTAACAAAGCCACAACACCAGACCCGTTATCATTTGCCCCAGGACTACCAATTACCGAATCATAATGCGCCCCAATGATTAAAATCTCATCGGCTTTTTCAGTCCCAGGGATTTCAACTTCGATATTATTAAAACGTTGATTATCAATATCGTAACCTTGAAACTGAACCGTATAACCTGCGGCTTCTAATTGGTCAGCGATGAAACTTTCAGCCGTTTTCAAAGCATCGTAATATTGATAGTTATGTTCGCCAATCTCCCCTGCAAAATAATCTAAATCTTGCTTTAAATCGAGAGATAGTTTTTGTTCGTAAGCCGTCAAAGCAGGTAATTGTTCCTTATAACTCTTTCCTGGCATTTCTAGAAACATAATTTTATATCCTTAATACTTTGATATTGTCGAATAATTGGGTGTATTTTATAACGTTATTATCTATACGACTAACCTGCCTGCGGATTGGAAATTTGAGGCTAATATTAGACGCAGACTCTAAAATAAGAAAGCTTTGATCTCTGAATTGGGTTTAATAAAATGCTGAGAGCGATCGCGTCCTTATTTCTCATTCTACTCCTAACAAGCTGCAATCGTGACCCCGAAACCACCACAGAAACACCCACCCCCGACGAAACCCTCGCTGCAAGCCCCTCCCAAAGCCCGGCAAGCCCGGTGAATGAAGAATTAGGTCAAACTTGTACCAACAAACAAATTGGCTACACAATCGGCTATCCTGAAGACTGGCAAACCAATACAGGCAATGTGCTAGAAGCTTGCCAGGTTTTTGACCCCAATCTGCCGCAAACATCCGCACAAACAGCAACTTTTGACGAAGCGGTTTTTATCCGTTTAGCGCAAGTTTCTCTCGAAAAAATCACGGATAAAAACAATACGCAAACGGAATTATCCCGCGAAAAAGCCTTGCTTCAAAACAATAAAACGGCTGTGGTTATAGAAGCCGAAGCGACTGGACAAGGCTTGTTACCCAAAGGCATTCAATCTTATCGTTACTATGTAGAGATGGGAGACGAAACCTTGATTGCAGAAACCTTTGATGTAGAGGGGCAAGATTATCAACGCAACAAAGCTATTCTCGACCAAATGATGCAAACATTGGAGTTGAATGAATGAGTGGGACTTTGACCTTATCTTTGACATCCTCCCCGCCGTAAACGGACGGGGATTCCTAAACCTCACGATTTAGGTTTCTGCTTCATAGCAGTCGCCTTCACAGACTTACTCTGTTCGGGTCTCACACTCGCTCCACAGACTGACACTGCGAGTCCCGCAGCCAAAATGTTTTTAGAAGCGTTAATATCCCGGTCATGGCGAGTCCTACATTCAGGACATTCCCATTCTCGGATATTTAACGGCATTTTCTGGACAATATGCCCACAATTACTACATCGCTT
>KB904821.1:2830655-2852935 GCA_000380225.1 filamentous cyanobacterium ESFC-1 | reverse complement strand
CATGCTTTACATTATAGCCTAATCTCTGTAAAAGTAGTAGAGTGTTACGATTAAAGTCTAAAGCCGTCCTTGAAGCGCCGAGACCCCGCGCCGCCGTAAGGCGCAAGGGAATGCTCGGCAAGACAGGACGGGGTTTCAGACCCAATTTTTCTTGATGAGTATGAGTGCGACAGCGACAGGTTCTCAAAACCCAATTCCCTTAATTGGGGGTGGTAATCTTCAAAATGGCGATTTCCTAATTTTAGAGAATGCCGTAAGACCCACTTTAACCACAGGTGATGGCATCGATGAGAGTACACAATGGAGCTTTGATTTTAGTGGTAACTCTAACCTCGACTTATTTTCTCCTACCACAGAACTGAGTTCTGCCCAACTTACATTAACACTGACTCCTAATCATGGGTTGATTACAACAGATACGACAGGAATTGTGTCTGAGAATTATCGCGAAGCTGTTGCTGTCCCAAGCTTACCCAACGTTCCCAGTGTTGGGCAAACAGGTACAATCTCATTTGATTTATTAGATTTTGGTTTTTCCCAATCTGCCATTCTCAATTCTCTCAATGCTGATGACTCTTATAGTATTGAATGGTCTTATCAAGATGATGCTATTATTTCGTTTGCTCAACTTGAGTTGACGACTGAAACCGTCCCTGAATCTTCTTCATTAGCCGGAGTTGCGATCGCGTTAGCATTAGGAGGAACAGTTTTGGGTAAAAGACAAAAGTCGAGGCTACAATAAAAACAGATTATCTCAACCGGATCGCTGTTTTGTGTCTGCTAAAGATGTTTACCACGATAAAGTCAAAATAGCTCTACAAAAAGAGGATTGGCTCGTTACTCACGATCCTCTTTTGATAGAATTATCTTCGGGAAGGCTAGAAATCGATTTAGGGGCTGAAAAATTGATTGCAGCGCAGAAAAATGGCTTAAAGATTGCGGTTGAAGTCAAAAGTTTTTTAGCACCTTCTACAACATCAGAATTTCACACTGCTTTAGGACAATTTTTAAACTATCGAGTAGCCTTAAAAGTCAAAGAACCGAGCCGAGTCATCTTTTTAGCAGTACCCGTCAAGGTATATCGTAACTTTTTCTTGGGAGAATTAGCCCAGTTAAGTATCGCTGAATATAATGTCAAACTTCTCATTTTCGATCCCGAACAAGAGGTGATTGTAGAATGGAAAAATTAGAGCAATATCGGCAATGGATACAACAAATACTCGCAAAACATAATCGATATAAATCTTCTTATGGGGAGGTAGAACAACTCTTAATTATCGATACCCAACACGATCATTATCAACTTTCTACCGTTGGTTGGGAGGGCGATCGCCGCATATTTAGTTGCTTAATTCATATTGATATCAAAGGGGATAAAATTTGGATTCAGCATGACGGGACAGAAGTCGGAGTAGCCAATGAATTAATTGAGTGCGGAGTTCCCACTCAGTCAATTGTTATTGGGTTTCACGATCCAAATGCTCGCAAATTCACTCATTTTGCCACAGGTTGAAGTATTTTATCTTTTTGTTTTGAGGTCGCGATCGCGTTTCGGGGATATCTCGATCGTGAAGTGAAGCAGAATGTACATTAGTCAAAAACCCCGGTTTTTTGGAAAAACCGGGGTTTTAAAGCTACTTAGAAGACTTCTTCGCCGTCGTCTTCTTCGTTGTAGACTTGCGCTTGCGGGTGGTTTTCTTCTTCGTCGATTTTGAAGCCGCTTTATCCGCTAACAACTTCACCGCTTGTTCGAGGGTGATGCTTTCCACCGTTTCCCCTTCAGGAATACCCACATTCGTTTTCTGGTGTTTGATGTATTTACCGTAAGGGCCCTCGTAAATATTAATCGGTTCGTTGTCCTCTGGATGTGCGCCCAACTCCCGCAACGGTGTTTTGGCTTTGCGACCGCCACCCCGACCGCCTTTCGGTTGCGCCAACAACTCCAAAGCCCGGTCTAAGCCAATGGTCAAAACATCATCGGGGGCTTTAATCGAGCGATAATCCTTGCCCTCCTTACCTTGGTCGTGGACGACATAGGGGCCGAAGCGTCCCACATTAGCCTTAATCGCTGCCCCAGTTTCCGGGTGTGTCCCCAGTTTGCGGGGGAGGGAGAGTAGCCCCAAGGCAATGTCGAGGGTGACATCTTCGAGTTTCATCTTCTTGGGTAAAGAAACCCGCTTGGGTTTGGGGTTGTCGTCGGTTTTGTCTCCGAGTTGGACATAGGGGCCATAAGTCCCGGTGAGGGCGTAAATCGGTTCCCCGGTATCGGGATGCAAGCCCAATTTATCCGGCCCTTCAATTTTCTGGCGAATCAAGTTTTGTACTTGTTCGGGGCTGAGGTCGGAGGGGGTCAAATCGGCGGGAATCGAGGCGGTGATCGTTTCTTCCCCTTGGGACACCTCAATATAGGGGCCAAATTTACCGATTTTGACCTTAGCATCTAGATTTTCTAGGGAAACGGATTTGGCATTACTGGGGTCAATTTCGTTTTCGCGGGTTTTGACTTGAGTTTCTAAACCTTCATCCCCCAGATAAAAGTCTTTGAGATAGGGAATCCACTGTACTTCCCCGGTAGCAATGTCATCGAGGGTTTGCTCCATTTTGGAGGTAAAGCTGGTGTCTACCAGGTCGGGGAAGTGTTCTTCGAGGAGACTGGCGACGGCAAAGGCGGTAAAACTCGGAACCAGGGCTTTCCCGCGCATTTGGGCATAACCGCGATCCATAATTGTGCCGATAATGCTGGCATAGGTACTCGGACGACCCACCCCTTCGCTTTCGAGGGTTTTCACCAAAGAGGCTTCGGTGTAACGGGCGGGAGGTTGGGTTTCATGGTCGATGGGATCGAGTTGAGTACATTGAGGGGTGTCGCCCACTTTCAAGGCGGGTAAGACCACTTCTTGGTTCTCTAAGGCGGCTTCGGGGTCGTCGGAACCCTCGACATAAGCCCGGAAGAAGCCAGGGAAGTCGATGCGTTTGCCATAAGAGCGAAATCCGGCATCTTCTACGTCAATTTGGACGGTGATTTGCGTTAAACGAGCGTCGGCCATTTGACAGGCGACGGTGCGCTTCCAAATCAGGTCATAGAGGGCTTTTTCGCGACCGGAAAGGGGGGTTTGTTTGGGGTCGCGGAAGGTTTCCCCGGCAGGACGGATGGCTTCGTGGGCTTCTTGTGCGCCTTTGCTTTTGGTGGTGTATTGCTTGGGTTTGGGGCTGAGAAATTCTTTGCCATATTTGCGCTCGACGCATTGCCGGGCGGCGGTTACGGCTTGGTCGGACAGGTGTACCGAGTCCGTCCGCATATAGGTAATGTAGCCTTCTTCATAGAGCTTTTGCGCGGTTCGCATGGTATCCCTAGCGGAGATGCCGAGTTTGCGGTTGGCTTCTTGTTGCAGGGTTGAGGTGGTGAAGGGAGGGGCAGGACGGCGGGTGGTGGGACGTTCTTCGGTGTTGGTGACGGTCCAGGTTTTGTCCAAGATGCGATCGCGCAGGGCCAAGGCTTCGGCTTCGTTTAACAAGACCACATCGCGACCTTGGGCGATTTTCCCGGTATTGGCATCAAAATCGCTGCCCGTGGCCAGTTTTTTGCCCCCTAGGGTGATTAATTTGGCTTCAAAAGAGGATCTCTTTTGCTTCAGCCGGGCTTTTAAGTCCCAGTAACCCCCAGATTGGAAGGCGCGACGTTCTCTTTCTCGTTGCACTAACACGCGGACTGCGACCGACTGCACCCGTCCGGCAGACAGGCCACGGGCGATTTTCTTCCAGAGGAGGGGCGAGAGGGTGTAACCCACCAAACGGTCGAGAATCCGGCGGGTTTCTTGGGCGTGGACGAGGTTTTCGTTAATATTGCGGCAATTCTCCAGGGCCCGCGCGATCGCCTCTGGGGTAATTTCATGAAAGACCATGCGCTTCATTGGCACTTTCGGCTTGAGAATTTCTTTCAAGTGCCAGCTAATACTTTCACCTTCGCGGTCTTCGTCTGTGGCCAGAATCAACTCATCGGCGGCTTTGAGGGCTTCTTTGAGTTCCTTGACCACTTGCTTTTTGCTTTTGGGAACGACATAAAGCGGCTCAAAGTGGTCTTGAACATTTACACCCAACTGCGCCCAATCTTTGCCTTTATGGGCGGCGGGAATTTCATCGGCAGAGGAGGGTAAGTCGCGCACATGACCCATGGAGGCTTCGACGCGATAACCATTCGGAAGATAATTCCGAATCGTGCGGGCTTTAGTGGGAGATTCAACAATAACCAGAGTGGACATAAGGGATTTTAGAAATTTCCGATAAAAATTCGTAATTTTTGGGGAAAGACGGTCTTATCGTTTTAACCCGTGGGGATTGGTACGATCCGGGATAACCGCCAGCCAGGGCTTGACCGGAGCGATCGCGCCCTACCTCTATCTATAGCAGCTATCAGTCAAGAGTTATCACTCATTGGGGGTGGGAAGTCAGGGGAATGAGTTAGCTAGATTGCTTTTTCCGTAGGGGTTTTGGCGATTTTAGATTTTCTTTTCAGACGGCATGAGACTGTCATTTTACAACCTAGCTCAAGAATGAATTGGCGACAAATGGATGGTCATTGGTCTTTTGTTCTTTGTCCTTTGTCTTTTGTACCGTTTCCCAAAATCCCCTAATGGATGATTGGTTTTTTGACCATTCATCATTCATAACTCATCATTCCCCCACTGCCCAAGAAACGGTTGACTGTTGCTGGGGTTAGGTGACGAGGTAGTATCTTAGATGTAAAGGTTTTAAATTATGATTTCATAAACCCGATTGTAGCGGTCTAACATTCTATGGATTTTTCGAGCAATATAGCAACACAGCTTAATGCTGGCGCGATTTTGCCAGAAGGAATTGTGGTGGTCACGATTCTTTTGGTGTTAATCTGCGATTTAATCGTGGGGAAAAGTTCAGCCCGATGGTTGCCCTATGTCGCGATCGCGGGACTCCTCGCTTCTGTGGCCGCATTGTGGTTGAAATGGGACGCAACAGAGAGTTTAGCGTTTCTGCAAGGCTTCAACGGCGATGACCTCAGCATTGCCTTTCGGGGGATTGTCGCCCTTTCTGCTACCGTTACGATCTTGATGTCGGTGCGGTATGTAGAACAGTCAGGCACTTCTTTGGCCGAGTTTATTGCCATTTTACTAGCGGCAACCCTCGGCGGGATGTTTTTGTCCGGGGCTAACGATTTGGTGATGATTTTCGTGGCTTTGGAGACCTTGAGTATTTCCTCCTATCTCCTGACCGGCTACACCAAACGCGACCCCCGTTCTAATGAAGCGGCGTTGAAATACTTACTGATTGGGGCGGCAAGTTCGGCGATTTTCCTGTATGGCGTATCTTTGCTGTACGGCTTGTCGGGGGGTCAAACCAACCTCGACGCGATCGCGACAGCATTAGCTAATGGCGATGGTGGTGAATCTTTAGGACTCGCGATCGCCTTGGTATTCGCGATCGCCGGGATTTCCTTTAAAATCTCCGCCGTCCCCTTCCACCAATGGACTCCCGATGTTTACGAAGGTTCGCCGACTCCGGTTGTGGCCTTCCTTTCTGTCGGTTCT
Organism: filamentous cyanobacterium ESFC-1; assembly: GCA_000380225.1. Taxonomy (GTDB): domain Bacteria; phylum Cyanobacteriota; class Cyanobacteriia; order Cyanobacteriales; family Spirulinaceae; genus Jaaginema. The sequence continues at coordinate 2,847,374 of KB904821.1, read as the reverse complement.
AAAGCTGCCGGATTTGCCTTAGCCATTCGTCTCCTAGTCACCGCTTTTGGTGCAGTCAGCGAAGAATGGCACTTCATCTTCACCGCTTTAGCCATCCTCAGCATGATTTTAGGCAACGTGGTGGCTTTAGCCCAAACCAGCATGAAACGGATGTTGGCTTACTCCTCCATCGGTCAAGCAGGCTTTGTCATGATTGGCTTTATCGCTGGAACCGATGCGGGTTACTCCAGCATGATTTTCTATCTGTTGATTTACCTGTTTATGAACTTGGGCGCATTTACTTGCGTGATTTTGTTCTCTTTGCAAACCGGAACCGACCAAATCAGCGATTATTCCGGCTTATATCAAAAAGACCCGTTGCTTACCTTGGCTCTAAGCATTTGCCTACTGTCTCTCGGCGGTATTCCACCGTTTGCGGGCTTTTTTGGTAAAATCTACCTGTTTTGGTCTGGTTGGCAAGCGGGCTTATACGGCTTAGTTTTGTTGGGCTTGGTCACCAGTGTAGTGTCAATTTACTACTACATCCGCGTGGTCAAGATGATGGTGGTCAAAGAACCCCAAGAAATGTCTGAAACCGTGGAAAACTACCCAGAAGTCCGTTGGTCTTTACCGGGAATGCGGCCTTTACAAGTAGGAATTGTTGTTTCTCTTGTGGCTACAACTTTGGCCGGGATTTTATCGAATCCGTTGTTTACCTTTGCCAATAACTCTGTAATCAACTCCCCAGTTTTACAGTCGGCCAAACTAACGCAACCGATCGCAAAAGCCGGAATTTCTGAAACCTCGGATCGTCCGATTGTGCAGTAGCTAAAAGCGACGGGAAACCCACTCCTCGCGGCGAATAGAAGGATAATCGCCCGTCGCTTTGTCCTTGGTCATTAGTCCTTGGTCATTGGTCTTAATGACGAATCACTGCTTTCCCCTCTCCCACGGGAGAGGGGCTTGTTTTCTAAAAATTGAGGCGGTGTTCTAACTGCTTTGGCGGTTGCTATACAACTAAAGCGATCGCGTCCCTTTAAAAAAGCGACGGGAAACCCACTCCTCGCGGCGAATAGAAGGATAATCGCCCGTCGCTTTGTCCTTGGTCATTAGTCCTTGGTCATTGGTCTTAATGACGAATCACTGCTTTCCCCTCTCCCACGGGAGAGGGGCTTGTTTTCTAAGAATTGAGGCGGTGTTCTAACTGCTTTGGCGGTTGCTATACAACTAAAGCGATCGCGTCCCTTTAAAAATTGGTGTTGCCAATGCCACAATACAGAAAAACACTGAATAACTGAAATGACTGTAGCAACTGTCGATCATCAGCAACTTACCCCTGAACTTAATATTTGTCGCCTTGTTAACGGAATGTGGCAAGTTTCCGGGGCCCACGGTCGCATTAATGGGACTGCGGCGGTGCAAAATATGTTTGACTATTACGATGCGGGTTTAACCACTTGGGACTTAGCCGACCATTACGGCCCCGCAGAAGAATTTATCGGGGAGTTTCGCCGTCAACTGCAACAAGAAAGGGGAGAAGACGCACTCAAGCAGTTACAAGCCTTTACCAAATGGGTGCCGCGGCCTGTGAAAATGACCAAGGATTTGGTCGAGAAAAACATCAATCGCTCTTTGCAACGCATGGATGTCGAGAGTTTGGATTTGTTGCAGTTTCACTGGTGGGAGTATCGCGATCGCGGCTATCTCGATGCTTTGCAATATTTAGCCGATTTGCAAAAGGCGGGTAAAATCAAGCATCTGGCTTTGACCAACTTCGACACAGAACACCTCAAAATCATCACCGAAGCCGGGATTAAAATTGTCTCGAATCAAGTGCAATTTTCCCTCATCGATCGCCGTCCTTTGCAAAATATGGTGCAATTTTGCCAAGAACACGACATTAAACTTTTAGCTTATGGAACATTAGCCGGAGGATTATTGAGCGATCGCTACCTCAACCAATCCGAACCGCGACGCAGGGAATTAAAAACTGCCAGCTTGGGCAAATATAAGCAAATGGTCGATGCTTGGGGCGGTTGGTCGTTATTTCAGCAATTGCTCTCAGTTCTCCAGCAAATTGCCGAAAAACATCAAGTCAGCATTGCGAATGTGGCGGTACGATACGTCCTCGAACAACCTGCCGTTGCCGGAACTATTGTCGGGGCCCGGTTGGGGGTTTCTCAAAATATTGCTGAGAATTTGCGCGTGTTTGAGTTTGAGTTGACTCCAGAGGATAAAGACAAGTTAGAGTCGGTTTTTGCCCAATCTCGCAATCTTTATCAGGCTATTGGCGATTGTGGCGACGAATATCGACGGTAGTTGGAAGGCAGTGGGCAGTGGGCAGTGGGCAGTCGGGATCGGGAAAGAGGGGGATGAGTGGGGGGAGTGGGGGGAGGGGGAGGAAATTACCAATTACCAATGACCAATTACCAATTATGGGATTCTGCCAATAACCAATAACCAACAACCAACAACCAATAACAAACAACCAACAACCAACAACCAACAACCAATAACAAACAACCAACAACCAACAACCAATAACAAACAACCAACAACCAACAACCAATAACCAATAACAAACAACCAACCAACAACCAACAACCAACAACCAATAACAAACAACCAACAACCAACAACCAACAACCAATAACAAACAACCAACAACCAACAACCAACAACCAACAACCAACAACATCATTCTTTAGGCCGTTTTGATGACCCAGAGGGCTTGTTAAGTTGGAATTGTCCATAAATTCGACGTAAATCAAGCAATCTGGGAAATATGAAAGGATTAGCAGGAAAAGTTGTCTTAGTCACCGGGGCGACATCGGGAATCGGTCAAGCGATCGCGGTACGTTTTGCCACAGAAGGGGCCCATGTCGCGATTAATTATCGCAACGATCCGGCCAAAGCAGAAGGGACACAAGCCCAAATTGACGATATTTGTTCTCAGGTCAAAAGCTGTGGGGGGCGGGATTTTCCAGTAGAAGCGGATGTATCGGAAGAACAGGATATCGTGCGAATGGTGCAAGAAGTGATTGATGAGTTTGGTCGCTTGGATATCTTGATTAATAATGCCGGGATTCAACTGGAAAAGGAGTCTCACCGGGTCGAAATAGACGATTTTGATAAAGTTATCCAAGTGAACTTAAGAGGGGCGTATTTGTGCGCGAGAGAGGCGATTCAGCAATTTCTCAAGCAAGAAAATAAGGGCATTATTATTAATGTATCTAGCGTCCATGAAATTATCCCGCGACCGACTTATTTGAGTTATTCGATTAGTAAAGGTGGCATGGGTAATTTGACGAAAACTCTAGCGTTAGAATATGCGCGTCGGGGCATTCGGGTTAATGGAATCGCGCCGGGGGCAACGATTACGGCGATTAATGAAGATTGGATTCACGACCCAGAAAAACGGGAAAAAGTCGCGAGTAATATTCCGTTAGGACGGGCAGGAACCCCGGAAGAAATGGCGGCGGCGGCGGCTTTTTTATGTTCGGATGAAGCGTCTTATATTACGGGGCAGACGTTATATATAGACGGGGGTTTGACGTTGTATCCTTCTTTTGAAAATCCGAGTTTAGAAGCTTAAAAAATTCGGACTGTTTCCTTTCTATAAATCGCTCTTTAGGAATAAGATAAGTTATCTCTGTAGTTAGACGCTTTGTTGGTCAATTTAATTTAAATTGAAAGTAAGACAAATAAAACTAATTCAAGATACTATTTTTAGGAGGATTTTAAATTTATGGGTATTTTAGCCTGGATTTTATTAGGTTTGATTGCGGGTGCGATCGCGAAAGCAATTTATCCCGGAAATCAAGGTGGCGGTATTTTTGCCACGATTGGTTTAGGAATTTTAGGGGCGATTGTCGGTGGTTTTATCGGTAAGTTACTATTCGGGGCAGGCGGTGCAGCCCTAACCGGATCGCTAACCATCTCTGGTGTTATTTTTGCGATTCTCGGCGCGATGCTGTTAATCTTCTTGTGGGGGATGCTTACTCACAGTAATGCCTAGATTCTAAGATTGAATCGCTAAGTTTTAAAACCCCGGTTTCACAGAAGAAATCGGGGTTTTGTTGAGGGAATTATAAGGCAGCAAAACCTTTCTTTTTCTTCTTCTTTTTCCCTTTTGATTTACTTTTTTGTACCTGGGCGATCGCACTCTTGAATAAGTCGTCTAAATGTTTGGGAACACTGGCACTTTCGGGGAGTCGCGGTTGTTGGGGTTTGTGGTGATTTCGTAGTAAGGTTTCCCAGTCTTTCTCGATATCAAAATCTGGATTTTCTAAAATACTTTGTAAACGGGTTTCGAGGAATTGCGGATAATCCGTTTTGAGTTGTTGCCAAACGTAGGTATTGTATTTCGCTTCATCGAGATATTGCCGTAGTAACTTTTCGGCTTTGGGGATATCTTCTGGGGCTTCTGAGGCTAAATAATGCTCTAACCGGGGATAGCTGGGTAAAAACATTTGCCCCCAACGGGGATGAGAAAAGGCGGTGACTTGTTCGGCGTTTTTAATATCGGGAGGGAGGTCTACTTTAGGCGTGACCATTTCCCCGACGCTTTGAGAATCTAAGGCTTTTTCAACTAAACTGGCTTCTGCCCCTTCTTCGATGGCGGCGGCTTTAATTTCTGCGGTATCGGTTCCGGCTTCGGCGGCCATTTCTTTGAGGGATTTAGAACGGTCAATTCCGGCTTGATCGAGGCGTTTTTGACTGATTTGTTGATACAGTTCGCTAATTTCTTTGTTTAGTTCGTAACCGGAAATCGTGAGGCGATCGCGCCCAAAATGATTGACAAATTCATCGTGATATTCTGCTACCGATTGCCAGGCTTTTTCGAGTAAATCCGGCGCATCGCTATAGAGGGCATGGGGGTAGTTATCTTTAAATTCCCCTACCGCGACGGCGAGTTTGGGTTTGCCGAGTTTGCCTTTAATTACAAAGTCACCGAAAAACATCCAGAGATTTGCATTGAGGGGGGCGATTCGGGCTAAGACTATTTCCCCGGTTTGGAGGCGGTCAATATTGGGGTCTTCGCTGGATTCGGCCAGGGAAACCGGATAAGTTTTGGTGGTCAACCAATTCATTAAAATCGCGGTATTGTCGCGAATTTCGAGAACTTCAAATAAGCCCAGAAAACTCTTTTGCCAACTTTGGACTAATTCGCGATCGCCTGCTTTCAATTGGGGCGTTTCAGCAAGGTACAAATCAATTACCGATTTATCTTCTACCTTCCCGGTTGTCGCAAAAGAATCCACCGTGAGGTTATACAAACTCTTATCAAATTTACCTTGTGTCGTGGGGGCGTTTTCGGCAGCATAGGTTTCGAGGGCGATCGCGATGTCTCCTTGGGCATCATAAACAAAATCAATTAAGTCGTTGCGGAGTATGTTGGCTTGAGTCATGCCGCCTTCTTTGAGAAAAAGTAAAAATATAAAGTCTACGACCACAATACTAACAAAACCGCCCCTTCCTGCTCATCTCGTTCCAGTTAGAAAAAAACTGTCAAGGGTTTGAGGTCTTCTGTCTTTGGGTCTATTTCTTAAGTCGTAACCGTAAGTCTAAATTCTGGAAATACCAGGGAAATCTTCGCGAGAAATCGGCAAATTTTGCTTAGGGTTTGTCCAAATTTAGGAAAATAATCCCGTACAACCTAAATCTTTCGTTCTCTAGAAGGATGCAATTATCGGCCATATTAAAGAAGCTGAATAGCAAGCGTTTGTGGCTGAAACCCAGACCAAAGCAATTTTTATGACGCGCTGCATGGCAAATAGCAATTATGAAGTTTTTACTCAAGATTTGCCGCTTTCTCAGCGATACGGGTAATAAATAGCCACTTCATCAGCGTCTATCTCTAAAACAATATCCCTAGACAAAAAAATATCATGAACGAGATTTTTAGCATGATTCCAGATATAAGTCATTTTCACTGGCTGTTGGGGCAAACCCCCATGATTATTGAGCGAGAAACCGACTTCCAAGAAACTCAAAACGCCGCCCTGATTTTTAGCGGGCCGCAATTTTTAGTAGCTTTAATCGCCGGGGTTGTCATGGCCTTTGCGTTTCAGTTGTTGCTGACCAACTTCGGTGTTGCCCTGGGTATTTCTGTCGCAGGAGGCAGTTCTTCTTCTTCATCCCATGACAGCAACAACAGCAGCATGGGTAACACCATCCAAAAAGTCGGCATGGCTTTAGGATTAGGCACTTTACTCAGTGTCACCATCGCCATTTTTGGGGCTTGTTTCTTGGCAGTCCAACTCAGCTTGTTAAATGACCCCGGTTTGGGGGCGATTGTCGGTTTAGTCATCTGGGCGACTTTCTTCTCAATCGCGATGTGGGTGAGTTCGAGTACTGTAGGGTCGTTTATCGGTTCTGTGCTGAGTACCGCGACTGCCGGGATTCAAGCCATCTTCGGAACGGCGACTTCTGCTTTAAAAGGTAAAGCTGCCAGCCAACAAGCGGTTAACACTGCCGAAGCAGCGGCCGCTGCGGTACGTCGCGAATTGACTTCGACGATTGACCCCCAAAGCTGGCGCGAACAACTCGAAGATTATCTCCAAAGCTTGCGACCTCCCGAAATGGATTGGCACAACGTTCGTAACGATATCGAGGAGATTCTCAACGATCCTGAGTTTAAAGAAATTAGCGATCGCGACCGACTAGCCCAAGTAGATCGTTCCACCTTAGCCAGCCTCATCAGCCATCGTACCGACTTCTCGCAACAGGAAATCGAACGATTGTCCGGAGTCCTCGAAACCACCTGGAACTCCGTCACGCGCCGCTTACCGAGTGGTCGTAACATCAACGCCGAACTCAAAGATTATATCCGCACCGCCACCCCCCAACAACTCACCAGTGGGGAACTCAGCCAAAAACTCGGTGCGCTGATCGACGAAATGCGGAAACGTCGCGAAGCCCAACAACAAGGCGGGATGTTATCAAAATCCCTGTCTACCGCGTTTCATAGCGGCATGGGGTTAGTAATGGGTCGCACGGATTTGTCCGATATTGATGTCGAAAAAATCGTCAATCAATTGAGCAGTCTCAAAGACAAAGCCACAGACCAAGCCCAGCAACTCGTCGGTCAGGTGAATGCGTCGCAACGGCAATACAGCATTCTACACGCTGACATCGAGAACTACTTGGCCAATACCTATTCATGGGAAATGCAGCCCGAACGAATGCGCCAAGATTTCCGTACCGTCATTTACGACCCCGAAGCCGATCCTGAATTGGTAATGCAGGAGTTGAGTACCTGGCGGCGGTCTGATTTTGCCCGGATTCTGAAAGAGCGCGGGGTGTTTACCGTTGAAAAAATCGAAAAACTGGCTGATATTGCCGAATCGATCCGCATCGAAGCGATTTCTGTGGCCAAAACGGCGTTAGAACGAGAAGCCCAGTTAGAAATGCTGGCCGAAGTCGAACAATATTTGCAAAATACACCGCCAGAGGAATTTACCAAAGAGAAAATCGAACTGAACTTCAAGCCGATTCTCAAGGACTCAAACGCCAGTTACGAAGAACTCACCAATCGTTTAGCCCAAATTGATCGGATGAAAATGGAAAGCGTCCTCGACCGTCGCTTGGACATCGAGAAGGCTCAAATTGCGCCAATTCTCTACGACTTAGAACAAGCCCGCGAAGAAGTCCTCACCGAGAAACGGTCAAGCCAAGCCAAAGCCCAAGCCAAAACCGAGGAACAATGGTATAAAGTCCAGTCCTTCCTGCGGGATACAGGCAAAGCCGAACTCAGCCCCGAAGCCATCGATCGGGAAATGAAGCTTTTACTTGACGATCCAGAGGCCGGATTCTCGGCTTTGAGCGATCGCGCCAGTCATTTTGACCGAGATACCTTGGTGCGCGTCCTCACCACTCGTAACGACCTCAACCCCGACCAAGTGGGTCGCGTGGTCGATCAAATCGAAGGTGCGTGGACAACGGCGATTTATACCCCGAAACGCTTAACCGGGATGGCCAAAGACCGCTATGACAAAGCCACCTATGCGATCGCGCAGTATCTCCGGGATACAGGCAAAGACGAACTCAACCCCGAAGGCATTAAACGCGATTTGGGTAAGTTATTCGATGACCCCAAAATTGGCGCAAAAGCGATTCGTCGCCGGGTTGCTCAAATGGACCGCGATACCTTGGTGCAACTGTTATCGCAACGAGACGACCTCAGCGAAGACCAAGTGTATCAAGTGATCGACGAGGTACAAGACAACCTCCGCAGCCTCGCCAAAATGCCTCAACGGGTCGCCAAACGCGCTCAACAAAAAACCCAAGACTTCCAAGGTGCTTTGGCCGATTATCTGCGCTCAACCGATCGCGCTGAACTCAGTCCGACCGGGATTAAACGGGATTTGGAATTGTTGGCCAGCGACCCCCGTTTAGGGATGACCAGTCTTCAGTATCGTCTGTCGGAATTCGACCGCAATACCCTGGTAGCTTTGCTATCTCAACGCCATGATATTTCTGAAACCCAAGCGAATGAGATTGCCGATCGGGTGATTGAAGTGCGCGATCGCATCCTTGCGCCTTTCAAAATGGCTCAAGAGCGGATCGAAGCGGTTATCGATCGCGTCTTAAACAGCCTGCGTCGCTACTTCGACAGCTTAGAACGTCCCGAACTCAACTACAACGGCATTAAGGGCGATCTGCGTACCTTATTCGACGACCCCGAAGCCGGATTTGAAGCCTTGCGCGAGCGTTTTGCGGCTATGGATCGCGACACCCTCGTTGCGCTTATTGGTTCGAGTCCGAATATGTCTAAAGCCGATGCAGACAACTTGATCGGTCAAATCGAACACACTCGCGATCGCGTCCTCCAAAAAGCCGAACGCCTACAACGCCAAACCCAAGAACGCATCGAGCAAACCAAGTACGAAGCCGAGAAGCAAGTTGAATACACTCGCAAAGCTGCGGCTAGTGCGGCTTGGTGGTTATTCTTCACCGCCATCGTTTCTGCGGGTGCAGCAGCAGGTGCAGGGGCTTTAGGGTCTCTTCCTACATAATCTGTGTCGCGAGTTTGAGTTAAGTTTCTCCTTCCTAGTCTTTCGCAATCTGTGACCCGGTTTGTTTAACAGACCGGGTTTTTATTTTTAATTTATCGCCAATAATCTCGTATTGTTAATTCACAAAAACTGAGACGATCTTAACAAACAAAGAGCGCGATCCCAAAATAGCGATCGCGCCCTGTTATTCTCAAACAATGCTGAAATGAACCAAAAGTTACCTTAAAACACGGCAAACTCACTCGCGGCTAAATAGACATCTTGCCAATCGGGAGTGCGATAATCGGGGTTAAAAAAGCGATCCACCGATCGCACCACAGGGGATAATTCTTGATAGGGAATTTCACCTTGTAAAAAGCGAGTCATTTGGGTTTGCCAATCTTCGGGATACTGGCGAATAATGGGATGTTGTACCATCAAAGACTGATATTCGCCCAAATCGGGGTCGAGAATGACATCAAGGCTCAAAAGACCCAAAGGACGGACAAAAACGCCTGTCGCCGCGATCGCAAATTCGCCATCAATTTGTTTTTGACGTAAAACAATCACAAAATGACCGCCAGGGGGGATGTTGTAAGGTAAATTGCTGCGGTCTTGGACGGGTTCAACTTCGATATTGTAGCCCCGCGAAAGTCCTTCTGAGAGGGTAATGCCTTCGTAGTCTTGGTCGCGATGAGGCAGATAAATCGTAAACTGATGTAAGTCTTGCCAAGGATCGCAAACGGCTTCTTGGGTGGTTTGTTTCCAGGCATTGTATTGTTGGCGCATTTCTTGACCAACATAACTTTCGCGATCGCAGATATTAATCAGAGCCATGTTTAAAACACATTGCTCAAACTTACTAAATACGCCTATAGCTTGCATGGGTTTTCCTATTTTGGGGTCTACAAATCTAATGATTAATCTTCATCTAAAGCGGGAAAAGCTTCTTCAATTTCCCAGAGAATCTTTTTGTTTTCAATAAACCAACTCCGCGTTGCCGGGGTTAAAACTTCCCAGACTTCATCTAGGGGAATATGAGGGGATTCGTATTGATACTTCTGCCCCAAAAACTGTAAGTTTCCGACCACTTCCGACGGAATATGATAATCGAGCCAATCGACCTCAACCACTTTCCCAGATACACCGCCCCCTGGATCGTAAATCAGTTGAGCGACGCGAATTAAATCGGCAACATGGGTGGGTTTAATTCCGGTGAGGGTTTGTAGTTCTTGGATACGATTTTGATGAGATTGGTGTTGCATAATACACCTTAAATGTTTGACGACTTTGCTAGATTTTCAACAATTACCTTTAGTGATTCCAATTTGTTTTTATATCTCGATCAAGATGGTGGGCAATGCCCACCCAGCCCTTTCAAGGTGGTAGGCTTTGCGCTCGATTCTACCCGTTTGAGAGGGGGAGGAGTGGGAAGAAAAAAACTGTGCTTTCATCTTCAAGTTGGTGATTAAGTGGTAATGATGTGAGCGCCAACGACGACAAAATAGGGCGAATGAGAGTTATTCTCGCCTGCTGAAAATTACACCTTGACAGGGGTGAGCATTGCCCACCCTACATTGCTCTAGCTACTTTTAAAATTAGGAAGCTGCCGTATAGTTTTTAACGCGATGATCGGCACTCACCCCTAGAATTTTGGCTAACCAAGGGGGCGGAGAAGTTTTCAGGGCTTGTTGCAATTCTCCTAAAATTTCTTTAGCGTCTCCTCCGGCTTCTATTTTCATCGGATAAATATTGGCTTGAATCACTTTTGCGGCTGCGGGGCCGCCAATAGAAACCATATAAAGTACCGCACAATCGCGAACTAAATCAACGCGAAAGGCACTTTTATCTGCTGCTAAATCTGCGTCTACCGTCGAGCGTATATCAACCAGTTGAATTTGGTCGGGGGAGATTTGATAAATCAGAAAACGATGACAAGACCCAAAATGACCGTCTAGTTGTTCTGCGGTGTTAGAAGCAACCGCAACTGTAATGGCATGGGGAATATCTTGAACATTAGAAGGAACAACAGGTAAATGCTCTTTACCTTCATCCATTTCTCCCCATAAAATACGGACGGCTTCTTTCAAACAAGCCATTTCTTGGTTATCGATATCTTCTCCTTGCCACTCGCCCTCATCGCCTTCATAAGCTTTACCAAGAGCCTTTGTCAGTTGCGTGACGGTGATTTTGCTTAAAGTGGCTTCGGTGAAGTCGTCAAGGTCGTTTTGGAGGGCTTCGATTAAGTCTCCGACGGATGTATCGGGTAAGGCTCTAGCGGCTAAAGCAATTCTGAGGGCGACTTCATTAGAAATTGGTTGTGTCGGCATAATAAACTCCTGTATAACATGGCTGGGGTCAAGTCATCAGATGACGATGGGAGGATGAAAAAAAACGGTGCTTTTAACTTAAATGACTTATAACAGCACCGTTTTTAAAACTGGGTTTGGGTTAGATTTATTAAGTTGTACTAGCACGACAGAAACTCAGGTTTCATCAGCTTTTCGCCGTTTTAGGGGGGAGGGGTGACGAGTATTTTTGAGGGGCAGGGCGGGCATTGGGATGGGGTTCATCGGCGCGGCTATTTTTACCCTTCAAAGTCAGTTACATCAGGCGATTGGGGTTATATGGATCGGGTTTGAGGCGCGATCGCGCTGTACTCAAAGTTGTTGGTTATTAGTTATTGGTCATTAGTCATTGGTCATTTGTTGTTAGTTGTTGGTTATTGGTTATTGGTTATTGGTTATTGGTTATTGGTTATTGGTTATTGGTTATTGGTTATTGGTTATTGGTTATTGGTTATTGGTCATTTGTTGTTAGTTGTTAGTTGTTAGTTGTTGGTTATTGGTTATTGGTTATTGGTTGTTGTCAAAATCCCCTAATTATAAATTATAAATTGTACATTGTAAATTGTACATTGTAAATTGTACATTATAAATTATAAATTGTAAATTGTACATTGTACATTGTAAATTGTACATTGTTACCGAACTAACTTTTCTAACTGTCGGTCAATTTGGTCATTGATTTCTTGGTCGGGGAGAGAGTCTACACCGGGAAGTAAATCGATGTTAAATTCGCTTTTGAGGACGTAAAGCGAGCCTAAAAGGGAAGTAGACATCAAAACTAAAAAGCTGCTAATTAAAACGGTATTGGCGGCTGTCCAGAAGCGATGTTGCAGGCGCTCGTAGTGCAAGCGATCGCTCGATCGTCGTTCTTTTCCCAATAAAAATACAAAGTAAATCCCCCGCTTATAAAAAGGAACGGATGCCCGAATATCAACGGCATGATTTCCCCAAGCCCGTTGACCGTATTTTTGCTTTAAATACAGAATTTGGGCTTCTGAAAAAGTGGCGGCAGTTTTGGCAGGAATACGAGCAAAAAACCGTTTGACAAACGGGTCATTTTGTAGGGCAGGAGAGAGGTGGGAATATTTACGCTTCAGCATAATAAACGGGGGGCAAATAAGAGTAATAACAAAGCCAACAGCAAACAAAAAATGTGTTAGAAGTTGGGACTATGTTCGGGGTCTAAACATTGGTCATTGTCCCAGATTCGCCCGGTTTGTTCGCAATCTTCGGCGGTTTTTAGCCAAGGAATGACTGTCGGAGAAGGGGCTGTGGTGGCGGGATTGAGATGGGGGGCTAGAAAAGAGAACAACGCGATGGCAGAAGTGGCAACCATGGCCCCAAAAATGGCGATCGCGACGATATTCCCCGGAGTCCACAAGGGATACATATTTCTTTGATTGCGTAGCCGTTGACGCGATCGCCGTTCTCGTCCGGCCAATAAAACCAAGTAAAATCGTAAAAAGGGAATAGGAGTCGAATAGCGAATATCCACGGGATGACTGCCCCAACTCCTTGCGCCAAATGCTTGTTTGACGGCATTAAGTTGATCGTCAGAAAATGTGTTTCCCATCGATGGCGGAATATCCGCAAAGAAATTTTGGAAAAATGGATCGTTTTGCTGAATTGGTGATTTGCTCATAAACCCAAAGACGACCTTTCAAACCGGAACTAAACATGATTGTGCCAGGGGGATGTTGTCGCAAGCGTTTGCGTAAATGTTTGCGCGTCTGGGCGATCGCCTTTCCATTACACTGAAAAAGGTTATACCATCGAACACACCGATCCCTTTCAATCCCCGTTATGACAAAAGTTTTAGCCATTGAAGACGAAAGCATAATTCGCGAAAATTTGGTCGAACTCCTGGAAATGGAGAATTTTGAAGTGTTTGCGGCAGAAAATGGTCAACAGGGTGTAGAACTGGCGTTAAAACATCAGCCAGACTTGATTTTATGCGATGTGATGATGCCGGAATTGGATGGTTATGGGGTCTTAGACCGATTGCGGCAAAACTCAGCCACGGCAACGATTCCGTTTATTTTTCTCACGGCCTTGTCGGATAAAACCGCCACTCGTAAAGGAATGGAGTTGGGGGCGGATGATTATCTGACTAAACCTTTTTCTCATCAAGATTTGCTCAACGCGATCGCGTCGCGACTCCGCAAACAACAAGTCATTTCCCAAAAATCCCAAGCCCAACTCGACCAACTGCGGGATAACATTATTCACTCCCTTCCCCACGAATTGCGAACCCCCTTAAACGGGATTTTGGGGTTTTCGGAGTTGTTGATGATGGAGATTGACGACCTCGACCGCGCCGAAATCTCTGACATGGCCGAGCAAATTCAAACCTCGGCCCAACGGTTGTATCGTCTCACGCAAAATTATCTGCTGTATGCGGAGTTGGAGTTGATCGCGAGTCAACCGGAACGAGTCAAAGCGTTGCGTCAAGAAAGTCCGTCTGATCTAGACGCGATCGCGACAGAAGTGGCTCAACGCTATGGGGAAAAATATAATCGCAGCGAAAACTTATGTCTCAATGTGCAACCCGCAACCGCGACGATTTCGATCGCTCGTTTTCAAAAAATGCTCGAAGAAGTTATCGACAATGCTTTTAAGTTTTCCCAAGGGGGAACTCCCATCGAGATGAGCGTGAGTCAGGAAACCGAAAATGCGATCGTTACCGTGTCTAACCAAGGTAGAGGCATTAAAGAAGATCAAATCGCGAATATTGGCGCATATATGCAGTTTGAGCGCAAACTTTACGAACAACAGGGGTCGGGATTGGGGTTGAGTATTGCTCAACGGTTAGCCGAATTACACGGCGGTCAACTTATTCTCGATAGTATCCCCGATCGCGCCACTACGGTACAGATTATTTTGCCGTCTAAGCCCACTCAATGAGCCTACAATAGAAACTATGGCCAAGCGATCGCTCAAAGCTTCCCCGGAAGGAATAGAACTCGCCAAACTCGCCTTTGAACGGCGGGGCTGGACGCAGGAATATTTGGCCGGAGAAGTGGGCTTAGAAACCCGTCAACCGATTTGGAAGTTCTTTTCCGGTCGTCCGGTAGCGCGTCATGTGTTTTACGAGATTTGCTTTGCGCTCGATCTTGACCCCGATAGAATTGTCGAGCAACCGGATTTACCCGACCCCAACGAAATCGCCTCTGGACTGGAAGGAATGGTGCAACGGGTGCGATCGCAATCTCGCGAGAAAATCGAGCATCAATGCGGCATTCTGCGACTGCTGGATGTAGCTCGTCCGGTGTCTCTGGATGAGATTTTTGTGGATGTAAATGTTCTCACAGAAATTCCCCATCAGCAATGGCTGGATGTGGCGGATTTGCAGTCTCGTCATCACATCGAGGAAATTGGCTTAACTCGCGCTCGTTTTTCGACGGTTTCCGGGTTGGACGCGATCGCGCAGCATCCCCATCTCATCATTTTAGGTCAGCCGGGAGCCGGGAAAACCACCTTTCTACAATCGATTGCCCTGCGCTGTATTCGCGGACAACTACAACCGACTCAAATTCCCGTTTTTCTGCGGCTGAAAAACTTGGCAGAGGAACAAGGAGAGATTGACCATTATGAGTTGTTCGAGGGCATTTTAGCGCAGTTACAAGACCTAGAAATCAATCGGGATAACTTACAAGAAATCTGCCAAGAAGGGCGCTTATTATTGCTGCTTGATGGTTTAGACGAACTTCCTCAAAACGAGGGAGAAATTATCATTAAACAAATTGGTAAATTCTGCGAAACTTATTACAAAAACCAAGTTATTATTACCTGTCGTCCCGTCGCATATCGCTATCAATTCCGCGATTTTACCGCCGTCGAAATTGCCGATTTTAATAACTCACAAGTTGCAAAATTTGTCAAGGCTTGGTTTAAAACCGTAGCTCAAAATCTCGCTGCCCAAGCCCAACAACTCAGCCAAGAATTTCTCGACCAACTGCAACAGCCCCAAAACCGCCAAATTCGCGAGTTAGCCAGTACGCCGATTTTACTTAATTTGACTTGCTTGGTTTTTCAAAGTAAAAAATCGTTTCCCACATTGCGAGTAAAGCTATACGAGCAAGGTTTAGATATATTATTAGTCCGTTGGGATGAATCGCGGGGCATTCACCGAGCGAATATTTATCAAAAATTATCTCTGCCGTTAAAAGTAAAACTCCTAAGCCAACTGGCGGCTAAGATGTTTGAACATGAAGAATATTTCCTCGAACAAAATCAAATTAAAAGTTATATCAGCGATTGCTTAAAAGCGATTGGCGCAACGGATAAAACCCAAGAAGAACTCGAACACGAAAGCGAAATCGCCCTTAAATCGATTGAAAGTCAACACGGACTGTTAATCGAACAAGCCAGGGGGATTTATTCTTTCTCTCATCTGAGTTTCCAGGAATATCTAACAAGCCGGGAAATTGTAGCTCATGCCGCCGATAAATTCCCCGAATTAGTCCAAAAAATCACAGAATCTCGGTGGCGCGAAGTCTTTTTACTGATTGCTGGAATGACCCCCGCCGCCGAGGATTTATTAACCTTAATGCAGGGGGAAATTCAACAACGGATTGCTTCTCAAGCGCCAATTAAAACCTTTTTAACTTGGGTCGAACAAAAAGCCGCTTCGATTCCGATTGCGGCTGATGCGATCGCCCTACGGGCCTTTTGCTTTCATCTTGCCCTCGGACGCAGCACAATGCCCGATTTACCGCCTATTTTACAAGCAAGGGCGATCGCGCAAGACCTCACCCTCGATCGCGACCTCAGCCGCATTTTACCCCAATCTGACCTGACTTGGACGCAAGGCAAATTCCTCGCTTCTCAACTCGCAACGCAACTTAACGGCGAAATCCTCACAGAAGTTGAAGACTTGAAACGCACCCGACTCCGCACTCTCACCGACGCGATCGCGCGGGACTTAGAAACCATTGCAACCATCGCTTTCTCGTCGGGCTTCGAGCAGAAAATCAGCGATTTAAAACAGCAACTTCCCCAACCGCCAACCAAACTGGCAAATTATCAAACTTGGTGGGCCGAAAACGGTCAAAACTGGGTACAACAACTCCAAGATATTGCCACAACCGAGCTAAATTGTACCTATCAGTGGCAATGGTCGCAAAGCGAGTGGGAACTCTTACAACAGTTCGATCGCGCTTCGCAACTGCTGAAGGACTGTATCGCTTGTGGCAAGTTTCTTTCCCCCGCAACCAAAGCCGATCTCGAACGTAAACTTTTGATCGCAAACACCTAAAACAACGCGATCGCAAACATTGACTGACTAAACTGAAAGGAAATTGGTTGTTGGTTGTTGGTTGTTGGTTGTTGGTTGTTGGTTGTTGGTTGTTGGTTGTTGGTTGTTGGTTGTTGGTTGTTGGTTGTTGGTTGTT
>KB904821.1:2741055-2830555 GCA_000380225.1 filamentous cyanobacterium ESFC-1 | reverse complement strand
TTTTGCGCCCATGTTAGTCGTCAACTCGATCTCGAACCCCGCCAAGACGAATATTGGAGTCTTGATTTAGGTAGTAAAGTAAGCTGTAAGATTTATTTTGAAGCCTATATTCTCAAACAAATTAATACTCCCATCGCGATCGCTTTTGATGAAGTCCATCGCCTGTTTAATTATCCCGAAATCGCCCAAGAATTCCTGCCCATGCTGCGGTATTGGCACGAACAAGCCCAACGTCTTGAAACTTGGCAAAAACTCCGTTTAATCCTTGCTTGTACCAGCGAATCCTCCTTTCCATTAAACTATAATCAATCCCCCTTTAATGTCGGCATTCTGGTCAAACTGCCTCCCTTGACCCTGAACCAAATTCAAGATTTAGCCCATTGCTACAACCTCGATAACCTGGCCGGAGAAGAAGGATTAAACCGTTTAGCCCCCCTAGCCGCGATGGTGGGGGGACATCCCTATCTCATTAACATCGCCTTTTATCATCTGCGTCGCGGCCAGACCCGTTTAACCGACTTACTCGACCAAGCCCCAACCCCATCAGGGATTTACAGCGACCATCTGCGTTACTATTTAACCCTAGTCCAAGCCAAGCCGATTCTCATGGACACCCTTCGCATTATTATTGCTGAAGACCGCGAAACTCCCCTCGATGCGATCGCCGCCCATCAACTTGAAAGCATGGGTTTAGTTCACCTCGACGGTCATCAAGCTCAGTTTAGCTGCGATTTATATCGCCTTTACTTCAGCCAACAACTCGAAGCCGCCAAACCCCTGCCAGACACAGCCCCCTCCCCTCAGATTGTCACAGAAAATCACTTCGATCTACTCACGAAGCTCCTCAACCGCCAGTATTTCGAGCAATATCTCAATACCCAATGGCAACCCTGGCAAAACAAAAACGCCTGTATTTCCGCGATTTTGTGCGAAATTGATTATTTTCAAGTTTATAACCGCGTTCACGGTCAACAAGCGGGCGATCGCTGTTTGCAAGAAGTCACCCGCACCCTCAAACTGATCTTTAGTCCCCAAGCCACCCTAATTGCCCGCTACAGTGGCTTGTGTTTCGTGGCTTTATTCCTTGACCTCGACCTCGATACAACCGTAGCCCTCGCCGAACAAAGCCGTTTAGCCGTGCGCGATCTCGCCATTCCTTACAATCATCCTAACCTCGGTTTAGGGGGCTTTCACTCCCCCGTCCTCACCACCAGTCTCGGCGTTGTCAGTCTCAATATTCAGCACCAAGACACCCCCATGACGTTAATGAATCAACTCGAACAAGCCCTTTATCGAGCTAAACGTAATGGCCACGATTGTCTAAAAACGTATTAGTTGTTGGTTGTTGGTTGTTGGTTGTTGGTTGTTGGTTATTGGTTATTGGTTGTTGGTTGTTGGTTGTTGGTTGTTGGTTATTGGTTATTGGTTGTTGGTTGTTGGTTGTTGGTTGTTGGTTGTTGGTTAGGCTTCATATCCAAATCTCAGCATTGGTAATTGGTAATTTCCTCCCACTCCTCCCACTCCTCCCCCTCCTCCCCCTCCTCCCACTCCTCCCACTCCTCCCCCTCTGGGCGAGGAAACCCCGCCCCTACACGCCCACTGCCCCTTAGATGCTGATGACTGAAAAGCCCCCCAGTGTAGAAGAAGAACGCCCAAAACCCTCCGTGGTTGAACAACAACTGCGGACGCAAGTGCGTCAACAAGAAGCGATCGCGCAAATCACTCAACTGGCGTTAACTTGTGACGATCTCGATAGCTTATTTAAGCAAGCCACTCAGACGATCGCGAATATTTTAAATGTAGAATACTGCGGTATTTTAGAACTGTTGTCCAACCAAAGCGCCTTGGTATTGCGGTCTGGGATGGGTTGGTCAAAAAGTTGGTTTGGTCAAGCCACCATCAGCGCCAATCATCAAACCCCCGAAGGTCATACCCTACGCTGGTATTGTCCGGTGATTATCGAAGATTTGCGCCTAGAAACGCGATTTAGTGGGACGGCGTTTCTGCACAATTACCATATTATTAGCGGCGCAAGTATCCCCATCGTCGGGAAAGGACAGCCTTGGGGAGTTCTCAGTGTTTATAGTACCGTCAAGCAAGCCTTGAATACGGACGATGTACGCTTTTTGATTGCGATCGCCAACAGTCTGGCCGCAGTGACCGATCGCTTGCAAGCGGAAACCAACCTCAACCGCTTTTTTAACCTTTCTCTCGATTTGTTTTGTATTGCCAATCAGGAGGGGTATTTTAAGCGCATTAACCCGCAATTTGAGCAAGTTCTCGGTTATTCCCTGGAAGAACTGCAAAACATTCCGATTATTGAGTTAGTGCATCCTGACGATCGCGATCGCAGTTTAGCGGCTGTTCAAAAACTGAGTCACGGCTTCCCCCTGGTTAACTTTGAAAATCGCTATCGTTGCCAAAACGGGTCTTATCGCTGGTTGGCTTGGACGGCGGTTTCTTGTGAATCGGAGTTATTTTACTGTGTGGCGCGGGATGTGAGCGATCGCAAACGCATCGAAGCCCAACTGCATCAACTTAATACGACCCTCGAAAGCCGGGTGAAATCCCGCACTGCCCAACTGCAACAAACCCTGCGGGAACATCAACAAGCCGAGATCGCCCTCCGTAATAGCATGATGACCAATCGGGCGTTACTCGATGCGATTCCTGACTATATGTTTCGCTTTAGTCGGGGTGGGCGTTTTATCAACGCTAAAGCCCCCAGAGACCGGGATTTTTGTTCGCCCCTCGAAGACTTTATCGGCTGCATTGTCGAGGAAGTTTTACCCGCCCCCATCGCCCAAAAGATGCACGATTGCATCGATCTTGCCCTTTCTACAGGCAAGTTACAAGTCATTGAATATGAATATCATCACGGCAACAGCACCCACTGGGAAGCCCGTTTTGTGCCGAATGGAGACGATGAGGCGATCGCGATTGTTCGGGATATTAGCGATCGTAAACTTGCAGAATTGGAGTTACAACAAAGCCAGCACTTTGTACAACGCATTGCTGAAGCCAGTCCCGACATTCTGTATATCTTCGACCTCGAACAACAATGTAATATCTACAGTAATCGCCAAATTGCCGAGATTTTAGGGTACAGTCCCGAAGAAATCCAAGGTTTAGGCCGTAATTTATTCCCCATGCTCATTCATCCCCAGGATTTGCCCAAGGTCTTGGCACAACATCAAAAAATTGCTTTGATGGATGATGGGGATATTCTCGAACTCGAATATCGTTTACAAGACAAACAAGGTCAATGGCATTGGCTGGTGAGTCACGAAACCGTATTTAGTCGCAATGATGCCGGATTACCTCGGCAAATGGTGGGAACTGCCAGCGACATTACCGAACGCAAACAAGCCGAAGAAAGGCTCAGGTTGAGCGAACGGGCGATCGCGTCGAGTACCAATTCTATCGTCATTTCTGATGCTCGGTTACCCGATCGCCCCATTGTCTCGGTCAATCCTGCCTTTGAGCGCATTACAGGCTATACTGCCCAGGAAGCGATCGGGAAAAACTGCCGCTTTTTACAACAAGGAGAATCTAACCAACCGGGGCTAAAAGCGGTACGCCACGCGATCGCCACCGAAACCAGTTGCACCGTTATTTTACGCAATTATCGCAAAGATGGCTCGCTGTTTTGGAACGAACTCAGCATTTCCCCCATTTACGATGACCAAGGACAACTGACTCACTACCTCGGCATCCAAAATGATATCACCGAAGCCCGCCAAACTGAACTGGCCCGTCGCATGGCCCAGGAACGTTTGGCCTATCTTCTGTCTTGGAGTCCGGGGATTCTCTACAGTTATCAAATGTTTGGGAATTTCCGCGCCACTTTTATCAGCGATAATACCTCTCAACTGTTGGGCTATAGCAAAGCGGAAATGCAAGAACCGGGTTTTTGGGCGAGTCATATTCATCCCGAAGATGCTCCAAGGATTTTAAGCGAAAGTAACCAAAAACTACTAGAACAGGGGGAAAATGCCCATGAATACCGCTTTCAGCACCAAGACGGTCATTATCTTTGGATTTACGACCAACTCAAGTTAGTGCGCGACGAAGATGATAATCCCCTTGAAGCGATTGGTTACTGGATTGATATTAGCGATCGCAAACGAGCAGAACAGCAGTTAGTTACATCTCTACAAGAAAAAGAACTTTTACTCAAAGAAATTCACCATCGCGTTAAGAATAATCTTTTGGTGGTGTCGAATATCCTGGAATTTCAATCAGATTACACCCACGATTCTGACACGATCAAAATTCTTGCAGACAGCCAACATCGTATTTATTCGATGGCGTTGATTCACGAAAAGCTGTATCGTTCGACGGATTTAGCCCGGATTGATTTTGATGAATATTTAGAAAATTTAATTGACAATCTCGCCCAATCTTATACCGACAATCGCCAAAATATTGAGATTGAAATTGATGTTCAACCCGTTTCTCTTAATGTCGAAACTGCTCAACCCTGCGGTTTAATTGTGAATGAAATTATTTCTAATGTTTTTAAACACGCTTTTCCTAACCAGAAAGATGGTAAAATTATTGTTGAATTGTATCGTCAGCAAACCGGTAAAGTTCATCTAAAGATTGCCGATAATGGTATCGGCTTACCTGCAAATTTAGATATATACAATAGTGAATCCCTCGGTTTAGAACTGATTATAACTCTCACACAACAACTCAATAGTAAGCTGACAGTCAATCGCCAGGTCGGAACGTCTTTTGAATTGACTTTTTCAGAACTCGATTACAATAAAAGGTTTTAAAAATATCATGGAAAATATCAATATTTTGATTGTTGAAGATGAGCTTTTAATCGCCAAAGGATTAGCCCGGAAACTGAAAAAACTGGGTTATACGGTCATCGATATTGTTACTTCGGGACAAGCCGCCCTCGATAGTATTACGCAACAACTCCCCGATTTAATTTTAATGGATATTGCCATTCAAGGGGATATGGACGGCATCGAAACCGCCGGAAAAATCGCTGAGAATTACAATTTACCCGTGATTTATGTCACTGCTTATGCTGATGATAATACCTTAGAACGGGCCGGATTAACTGGTTCTTATGGCTATATTCTCAAACCCTATAAAGAGCGAGAAGTTCACGCGGCGATTCAAATGGCTTTGAAAAAACATAAACAGGCGATCGCGCTGCAAAACTCCCTGGAAAAAGCCCAACATCAAAACGCCGATCGCTCCCGTTATTTATCCATTGCATCTCACGATCTCCGCACTCCCTTAACCGCTATTCAAATGTCGGCGGAAATCCTCGAACATCACGGCGGAAAAATCGCCCAAGAGAAAAAGATTAAGCACGTTAAGCGCATTCAGGCTTCAATTCATAATATGAATGAATTACTCGAAGACTTGTTAGTTGTTAGCCGTGCAGAATTAGGGAAACTGGAATTTAACCCGGTTTCTACTCCAGCTTTGAACTTTTTTCAAAAAATTGTTGAGGAATTTCAAAGCATTGTCACGGCCAAACACGACTTAATTTTTACCCCGCAAAACTTACCCCCAGAGGTGATGATTGACCCCAAATTATTGCGGCATATTTTAACCAATTTATTATCCAACGCGATCAAATACTCCCCCAATGGCGGTACAATTGAGTTTACGGTTTGCTGTCGCGACCATCGGATTATTATTACCATTAAAGACCAAGGAATTGGTTTTCCGGCTTCTTATCAAAATTCTTTGTTTAAAGAATTTGAACGCGCTCAAAATGTGGGCAAAATCAAAGGCACAGGTTTGGGATTATCCATTGTCAAACAAGCCGTAGACGTACACGGAGGCGCGATCGCCCTCGACAGTCAAGAAGCCATTGGTACAACTGCAACCGTAACTCTCCCTTTAAAATAAGCTCTTTTTAAACCCGAACAATTCATCGACATGACCAAAATCCTTGTAATTGAAGACGAAGAATTAATCCGCGAAAATATTACTGAATTATTGAGCGAAGAAAAATTCGAGAGCATCGGGGCCGAAAACGGAGAAATTGGCTTAAAACTAGCCCAATTGGAAAAACCCGACTTGGTGCTATGCGACATTATGATGCCGAAAATGAACGGCTATCGGGTCTTAAAACTGCTGCGCCAAAACCCCGAAACCAGCCATATTCCCTTGATTTTCCTCACGGCCAAAAGTTCCATGCCCGATTGGAGAGTGGGCATGAATTTAGGGGCAGACGATTACCTCATTAAACCCCTCACCGCCAAAGAATTATTACGAGCGATTCACGCCCGTTTAGACAAACAAGCCAACCTGCAAAAACACTACCAAGACCGCCTCCAGAAATACTTATACTTTGATAGCGTCACCCAACTGCCCAATCGCTTGTCCCTGCGCGATCGCGTCGCCACCTTTCTCAACCGCCACAGCAACACCTCCGGCCTCATTCCCTTGTGTTGTGTGAGTATTGACCGTTTTAGCCGTATCAAAGAAACCCTCGGCTATCGCCTGAGCGATCGCGCCCTGCAAGCAGTGGCCCAACGCCTGCTCAAACAAACGCGGGGTAAAGCCACCATTGCCTATCTCAACGATGCCACCTTTGGCTTAGTCTTTCCCCCCGTTGCCAACAAAGCCGAGTTACAAGACCGCCTCGAAACCTTAAAAAACAATCTCGCCCAACCCTGCGCCATCGGCAATCGGGAAGTGTATCTCACTCTCAGCATTGGCGTGGCCTTTTACCAACGGGACGGTAAAGACCTCGAAACCCTGCTACAACGGGCCACCAACGCCCTCAAACACGCCCAAGACGGCGGGGGCAACACCATCGAATTTTACTCCGCGGCCTTTAGCATCGGTGCGGCCAAACAACTCGACCTCGAAGCCGATTTACGTCGCGCCCTCGATCGCGAAGAATTTGAGGTGTATTATCAACCGAAAGTCAACCTCAAAACCGGCCAAATCGCCAGTAGCGAGGCCCTGATTCGCTGGCGACATCCCGACAAAGGCATGATTTCCCCCAACCAATTTTTACCCCTGGCCGCCGAAACCGGCTTGATTGTCCCGATTGGGGAGTGGGTATTATCTGAAGCCTGCCGTCAGACCAAAGCCTGGCATCGGCAAGGTTACGGCGATTTGCGGATTGCGGTTAATATCGACTGCCGCCAATTCAACCAAGGGGACTTACGGCAAAAGGTGGTCGAAATTATCGTTAACAGTGGCTTACTGCCCGAATACATCGAGCTAGAAATCACCGAAGGCAGTTTGATCCAAGACCCAGAATTAGCCGCCCGTCGCTTAAATGCCCTGAAATCTTTAGGGATTCAGATTGCCATTGATGATTTTGGCACAGGGTATTCATCTTTGAGCTATTTACAGCAATTTCCCTTTGATATCCTTAAAATCGACCAGTGTTTTATTCGTAAACTCTTTGAAGATGGTAAAAGCCAAGCCATTGTCACCGCAACCTTAGAAATGGCGCGGAATCTCAAACTTCGCACCGTGGCTGAGGGAGTCGAAACCGAGGCTGTGTTTAACTTTCTCCAGCAACAAGGCTGCCACGAAGTCCAAGGTTATCTCCTCAGTCCCCCCTTACCCGCCGACGAGTTTAAGAAACAGTTGGCAATGGGGAAGGTTGCTTCGTTGCAGACGGCGATGGAGTGGGAAGTTGGATCGTGAAAACTGCCCCTTGGGGGTCGTTGCTTTCTGCCCAGATTTGGCCGTCGTGGGCTTCGACAATCAGCTTACAAAAGGCCAAACCCAAGCCCGTTTGCTGAATCCCCGGCATGATTTGGCCGACTTCGTAACGCTCGAAAATGGCTTGTTGTAACTCTGGGGTAATGCCTTTGCCTTGGTCGGCAATTTCGATGGCGATCGCGTCGTCTTGGGAATGGAGGGCGATCGCGATTTCGCTTTGGCTTGGGGAAAACTTAATGGCATTGGCCAGCAAATTTTCAATCGTCCGTCCGATCAAATCCCGATCCAGGTTTAAATCTGCATTCAGCGATCGCTCGTATTTGATATTAATCTTTTTCGCTTGGGCGAGATCGTCAAAGTTGGCAACCGTCTCAGCAACTAAATCTGCGATAGAGCAAGTTTGGCGATTGAGCAGCATTTTCCCCGCGTCGGCTTTAGCCAGCACCAACAACTGGTCGGTCATCGAGCGTAACTGCTGCACCGATCGCCCCATTTGATTGACTTTGCGGCTTTGTTTAGAATCGAGATCGGTACTGTTTAAAATTTCGATGGCCAGGGTAATACTGGTAATAGGATTGCGGAGATCGTGGACAACCGAGTGAGACAAATCCTCTCGTAACTGTAACGCCGTGGCTAAAGCGTCGTATTGCTGTTTGATGCGTAACATCGATCGCGTCCGGGCCCGCAACTCAATCCCGGTAATCGGCTTACTGATAAAGTCATCCGCCCCGGCATCAAGACAGCGGCCTAAATCTTCTTTGCTACTCAATGCCGTGACCATCACGATCGGGATGTGTTGCCAGTCTTTGTTACTTTTGACGCGCTGACACACCTCTAAGCCGTCCATTTCCGGCATCATTACATCGAGGAGAATCACATCGGGTAGCGTTGTTTCAAGATACTCTAGGGCAGCGAAACCATTAGCGGCATAATGTACCTCGTAGCCCTCGCGAAACAGCAAAGCTTCGATTACATCAAAGCCATTCGGTTCGTCATCAACCACGAGAATATTAACAGCAGCAGTCATAATAGGTAGATTTAAAAATACAAACAAAAGACGCGATCGCGAGTCTTAAATTACTAAGGAATGAATGTATAGCAGGAAGCAAAACTGTTAGGACAAGTGGGGCTTGCCCTCACCCCAACCTCTCTCCCACGGGAGAGGGACTTATTTTTTAGGGCATAGATTTATTGTCCTAACTGCTCAGGCGGTTGCTATAGATGCTTTAACTCGGTTTCAATGGTTTGAGAAAGGGCTTTCAAGCTCACAGGCTTGGTAATATAGTCATTGGCTCCGACAGCTAAACAACGATCGCGATCGCCCGGCATGGCCAAAGCGGTTAACGCAATAATCGGAATTTGAGACAACTGGGTATCTTGGCGATCGCGTAAATGGCGAATCGCTGCTAAACCATCCATTTCCGGCATTTGAATATCCATCAAAATTAAATCAGGGCGGTATTTTTCAGCGTATTCTAGAGCTTCGATGCCATTTTTAGCCCGAATCAAGCGGTAGTTAAGAGAAGTCAAGTAATCTTTAATAATTGTAACATTGTCATCGTTATCTTCAGCAATCAAAATTAACGGCTGAGTTGAGTTTTCCTCAGCCGCGCTCCAGTCAGTCGGCGTTGGGGTTAATTCGTCTCGCTCGTCATTCTGAGAAGATTTTGAGGCTGCTGTGGCGATCGCGTCGTATAAACTCGACTCCTCAATCGGTAAACTAATCGTGGCGATCGCCCCTTGTTCTAAAGCCCGATTGGGGGGGTTTGCTGCCGCGATCAAAATCACCGGAGTATCGCTTATCGTCTGACGCTCCTGAATTTGTTGTAACACCGTCCAACCGGACAAATCCGGCAGTTGAGCGCTAAGAATCACAACCCCCGGCTTCAGGCGTTCGGCCAAACGGACTGCCCCTTCTCCTTCGGGGTAAATAATCGTTTGTAAGCCAATCTTACCTAAAAGCTGTTGTAGGGCGGTGGTGACATTGCTGCCATCGTGAATCACCAAAGCCACCGAATTACTCAACTGCGGCGCGATCGCGTTGTTTGCCGTAGCATCAGCGGCCCCAGGCTGAGAAAATACCGTAGATTGCCAGGGTAAGGAAATCGTAAACATACTGCCTTGACCCAACTCGCTGTCTACCGCCACAGAGCCGCCGTGCATTTCGGCCACCCGTCGCACCAACGCCAACCCTAACCCCGTCCCGGCATAACTGCGAGACAAACTGCTGTCAATTTGTACAAAGGGTTGAAACAGTTTCGTCAGGTTTTCTGGGGCAATGCCAATTCCCGTATCAATAACGTTGAAATTCACCGTTTCAGCCGCCATATCCGCTTGCAATTCTAGGGTAATTTGGCCGCCTTCGGGGGTAAACTTCACCGCATTACTCAGTAAATTAATCAACGCTTGGCGAATGCGGCGCTCATCAATAGCTAAACGCATATCCCCCGGTGGGAGTTGGGTTTTGAGCTTGATTTTTTGGCGTTGCGCCATTTGCTTAACCATAGTCAAACTCGACTCAGCCACGCGACGCACCGAAGTGGGGGCTAGTTGTAGCTCCATTTTGCCCGACTCAATTTTGGCCAAATCCAAAACATCGTTAATCAATTCGAGCAGGTGTTTACCGCTTCTTTCGATCGTGCCCATCGAACGGCGCTGGCGATCGCTCAATGAGCCATAAACCTCCTCCTGTAGCGCCTCAGACAAGCCCAGAATGGCGTTGAGGGGGGTGCGTAGCTCATGACTCATATTCGCCAAAAACTCGTCTTTAAGGCGGGTTGCTCGTTCGAGTTCGGCGTTAATGCGAGCGAGGCGTTGGTTGGTTTGGCGGATTTTTTCGTCGGCTTGTTTGCGTTGGGTAATGTCGCGACACACACAAACCAATTCCCCTCCCGGCATTAAGGTCAAAGAAAATTCTTCGGTAAAGGTACTGCCGTCTTTGCGCTTGGCTAATCCTTCCCCGCGCCAAGTTTGGGTTTGCTGGAGTTGCGGGAAAATCTCTTGTTCTAGGCGTTGGGCTTCTTCGGGATCGTACATACTCGACCAAGGCTTGCCGATTAACTCCTCTGGGCGAGAGTAGCCAAACAACTCAACGTTCATCCGATTGAGGTAGACATAATTGCCCTGCGCGTTAGTAATAGCAATGCCGTCGGTGGCGGTTTCGATGGCGGCAAATTGGCTTTGTAGATTGGTTTGGGCGATTTGTCGCTCTTTGGCTACGGCGATCGCATTTACCGCCAGTTTGAGCAAGCCGATTTGCTGATTTTCCCAATTCACCCTCCCCGTCATCGAATCAAAAGCTACAAAGCCAAAAAAGCGATTATTGAGGGTTAAGGGCATCAGTAACACAGCTTTCGCGCCACAATCGCCTAAAATGCGAGCTTCGGCTTCGTTGTAGTCTGAGTTGCTTTTAACAATGGGTTCTCCGGCGCTCAAGGTTTCGGCCCAACCGGGAAAGGTATCATAAGCAAAGCTCTGAAAGCGGGAATCGTTGAGGGTAGAAGGGATACCGCTTTGACACCACTCCCCCACATAGCTCATACATAACTGCCCTTGACCATTGGTGTAGTTTTCAAACACACAAACCTTATCCACTCCGACCAATTCCCCTAAAATGGGCAACACTTGGTCGTAGATATTGGTTTCTGGGGTGACGTTGCGTAACAGTTGGCTTTGAATTTCGACCAACGCTTGTAAATAAGCATCTCGTTGTTGTAGCAGCATTTCCGATTGTTTGCGATCGCTCACATCCAACCAACTGCCAATCATTTCGATCGGTTGTCCCTGGCTATCGCGAATCAGCTTTAAGTCATCTCGCACCCAACCATAAGAGCCATCAGCCCAGCGAAAGCGATATTCATGACTGTAGACATCTTCTGCAAATAGGGTACTCAACCCACCAAAAACCCGCTCTCGATCGTCGGGATGGATGTTGCTCGACCAAAACTCACCATCTTGGGTAAATTGCTGGGGTTCGTAGCCCATCTGAGCTTTGACGTTATCGCTCATAAAGGTTGCGCCAAAATCCCCTTCGGCTTTACAGGTATAAATCGTGGTCGGACTCGAAGACAAGAGATATTTCAAACGGGCTTCGCTTTGTAATAAGGCTTCTTCGGCGTGGCGGCGTTCGGTAATATCAATACCAGAGGGGACAAGATAGCGCACTTGGCCTTGGTCGTCGCAAATCCAACCGATGGTAAAATCAAGGGTCATAAATTGATTTTCCCCGACGCGCACCACCGCATCGTAGCGCACTCTTTCTTGGTGCAGAGCTTTCGCGATCGCGTCTTGGAGCTTGGCTTGGGCTTGGAGTGAATACGACCACCAATAAGCCTCCACAAAGGGCTTGTTAATCACATCCTCGTATCGTAAATTCGCCGCTTGTAACGGGGCTTGGTTGGCTTCGATTAAAATGCCGTCGGGAGTCATCAACCCCACAAAGCTATTCAAACTGTCGAGTAAGTCCCGCAGGATTTTTTCTCGTTGACGCAGTTGAGTTTCGGCAGTGACGCGATCGCGTATATCGTGCAGAATGGTAGAAAAATAATCAATTTCGCCACGATCCGAACGGTGGGCGATAATAATCTGAGACACCGGGATTTCTTGGCCGTTTTTATCCCAAATTGCCGTGTCTCCTTGCCAAACTCCTTCTTGTCTCGCGGTGGGAAACCCTTGGTCTCTCACCTTCTCAAATGCCCAAAGGGGATGAAAATCGGGAATTTGTTTTTGGTTGTATTCCTCATCGCTGAGATAATCGTACAGTTGACGCAGTTGGCGATTCGTCCAGACATTTTCTAAATTGGTATTAGCAATCCCCACAAAATCTGGGGTAGCTTCAAGAATAGCCACCAAGCGATCGCGCTCTTGTTCGGCTTGATGGCGTTCGGTAATATCCGTGTGTGACCCCATTAAATACACCATTTCCCCTTTTTCGTCCCAAGTTCCTACCCCATGAGCGAATATCCAGCGATAAGAGCCATTTTTGTGCCGCAGGCGGTATTCGACTTGATATTTTTCGGTGTGGCGTTGGGTGTAATCACTGAGGGCTTGTTGGACTCTAGGATAATCTTCGGGATGAACCCGACTAGACCAACTGGTGAGATCGTTAGCAAGTTCGTCTTCGCGGTAGCCGAGGATTTCCTTCCAGCGTCGAGAAAAATAGACTTCTCCGGTGACTATATTCCATTCCCACCAGCCATCATTCATACTTTCAACAGCGTTAAAAAAGCGCTGTTCGGAGGCTTTGAGGGCTTGGTTTTGCTGCTGGAGTTGCTGAAATAAAGTCGCTTGTTGAATCGCGACTGCGAGGGTTTGGGCGATTTCTGTGAGTAAGCTAATATTGTTTTCTTGCCAAGTCCGCGGCCCCTGACATTGATGCAAAATTAATAAACCCCAAGGCGTTGTGGCCGATTCGTCACGATCGGAAAAGGAAATGGGAACGGCTAAACACGCTTGTACTTGATATTTCCTGAGAATCTGCTTTTGTAGCGGTGTAAATTGAGAACTTTGGCCGAGATTATCGGTGCGGTGCTGGCAATTCGAGCTATATTTGGCAATTAACCCCGGAAATGCTGCCCTTTCTTCCGGCTCGAAAGCCACATCTGATACTGATAGCCAAGGCGATCGCACCGATTCTGCGATAATCTCGCCACTTTGGGGGCTGTCAAAGCGATGAATCAACACGCGATCGGCTTCAAAGCATTGGCGCACTTGTTGGGCTACAGTAGACAAAATTTTGCTGAGGGGTCGAGTTGCTCGCAAATCCTTGAGCATTGAGGCCAGGATGCGCCGTTGTGCTTGAGAGCGCTGGAGTTGTTGTTTTACTTCTTGGCATTCTAGGGCTTGGGCGATCGCGTTTTGTAAGATGTGCGGCGTTAGACCTTCTTTGACTAGATAGAGGTAATTGTCTAGGGAGAAGTTCGCGATCGCCCTTTCGCTGTCTCGATCTCCAATAACAATCGCGGGTCGCTCGTATTTTGGCGGATATGCGAGGAGACTTTGGAGCGCTTTTAATTCCGTATTATCACTTGAATTTAAAGCCAAAATAAGAAGATCGGGCGGCTGCTTTTGACAAATTTCAAGGGCTTTAATGCTACTTTCTGCTTCTACAATGGCGTACTTTTGCTTTTTTAAATAATCTCGGTATATTACTCGGTCTCGCTCAGTGCAAGTTACTAAGAGTAAAGTTTTCATAAAGTTCGCACCAGGATCAATAGAGAGTTAATCGGATTAGCAAGCGACCATAAGACAAGGAAAAGCCCATTTTAAAGGCGAATCTTAATAGACTGTAACAGATTTAGAAAAAGTTGCTAGTCTAGAAAAAACAAATTTCCCAAAGTTTTAAATAATTGACGTTGTTGAGGGTTAGTAATTGGCCATTTATCCCGATCGATCGGTCACTTGTCCTAAATTATGGGTTACTCTTAACGCAAACACGAACGCAAACGCGATCGCAAACATCCTTTGTTTATCGTAAAAACTGTGCTGGATCGAGAAAACTTCATGAAAACATCTCCGCTTTCTTCTCAGTCATCCCAAGCCCATAACCCCCACGAAACCCCCTCGAATCCAACCGCAAGCGAGAGAGGCAGCATCAGCGATGCGCTCGCCCAGAACTACCTCGCCGCGATCGCCTCAACTCCTCTGGCTCAAGTCGCGGCTCAAATAACGCGCTCCTCATCTCCACAAGCCCCCATAAGCGCTTGCGTGGTACTTGATCAAGACGAGACTGTATTGGGCATTGCGCGTCCGTCGGATGTGTTTTGTGCCGCCTTTGGGGGTAGTGATGGCGCTGTGACCACCCTACAGGACTTGATGATTGACGAGATCGCCCCCATCACCGCTTTAGGCGATCGCGATCCAGTCGTCCTTTTAGAAACCCTCCAACAAGCCAAGGTCGATTACTATCCCGTGGTGGATCGAGAGCAAAAACTCTTGGGCATTCTCCATTGGTCTAGTCTGTTCGCTGTGGCTCAATCCACTCAAAAACAGGGGGAAGGGACAACCCCTACCCAACAAAATTTAACCGAAGAACTAATCCGAGGGATTCAAGAAAGCTTGGTGATTGAGGAAGTCTTACAAACCACTGCCAATCGCCTACACGAACTACTCGGAGTCAACCGTTGTTTAATCTTTCAACCCAACCAAGACAACCAACTCACCGCCCATTATGTCAGCGAAGCCACCAGCCAATCCCAAAGCTTAATCGGGGTGCAGTGCGAATTTTACCGCTACTATCACGACCGCCTTTCCCAAGGTCAAGCCGTGGTTTTGAACCGCATTGATGCAAGCTGCCCCGCAACGATTCAAAAAGCTGCTTGTAACTGCGATATCCGCGCGATCGCGATTATTCCCTTGTTGTATCGCGGCGAATATATCGGCGGTATCAGCTTACACCAGTGCGACGGCGATCGCGCCTGGAAGCCTGAAGAAATCGACTTTTTACAAACCGTTGCCAATCGCTGCGCGATCGCCATTCGTCACGCCCAACTGTACCAAGAAGCCCAACTCGAACTCGAACGCCGCCGCCAAACCGAAGCGGAGTTGCGCTATTCTGAAGAACGCTTTAGTAAGTCCTTTCACGCTTGCCATGCGGCTTTAGCGCTTATCTCCCTACAGGATGAGCGTTTGCTCGACTTTAACGATTCTTTCGGCAAATTTCTCGGTTGTTCTCGCCCTGATGCCTTGGGGCAACCCCTAGGGAGCTTAAACCTATTGAACGAGGGCGATCGCGCCTTAATCCAAAACGCCGCCCAAACCCCCGTCCGGGAAGTCAAAACCCAACTCCGCACCCAAAACGGCCACACCGCGATCGTCTTGCTATCCGTCGAAACCTTTGACCTGGCCGGCGTTCGGTGCGCCCTCGCCACCCTCGAAGACATCACCGAACGGGAACAAGCCCGCCTGTCCGTCGAACAAACCCAAGCCCAACTGCGAGTTGCCATCGACACAGTACCGGGGTTTGTCTCCTGGTTCGACAACCAAGGGCGCTATTTAGGGGTAAACCGCCAGCTTGCCCAAACCCTCAACCTATCGCCAGAAGCCTTTGTCGGCAAGGAATTGGGCTTTCTCAAAACCAGCCCCGGTTTCGTCGAACTGATGCGGCGTTTTCTGGCCAGCGAAGATACCGTTATCTCCCAAGTCATCGATACCAAAATTGGCGACACCACCCACAACTACCTGATCGCCGCTCAGAAATACGACCACGAACAAGCGGTGATTTCGGTGGGTATTGATGTCACCGATCGCGTCCATGCCCAAAACGCCCTCGAAAACGCCAACGATCAACTCGAACAAAAAGTAATCGAGCGTACTGTCGCCCTCAGCGAAGCCAATCACTGCTTGCGGGCTGAAGTCCTCGAACGTCAGCGCTCAGAAGTTTCTCTCCACGAAAGCGAAAAACGCTATCGCATCTTGGCTGACTACGCCACCGATATGATTAGCCAGCACTCTCCTGAAGGTATCTTTTTATATGTCTCTCCCGCTTGTTCGTTGCTGTTGGGTTACGCACCCGAAGACTTGATCGGGCGATCGGTTTACGAACTCTGTCACCCCGAAGACCGGAAAAATCTCAAAGCCACTTATCGCCAAATTGCCCAAGCCCAAAGCGTGACTAAAATTAGCTATCGTTTGCGTCACCGCAGCGGCCATTACCTCTGGCTCGAAAGTACAGGACGGGCATTAGAGCAAGTTTCCCCGGAATCCAACCCCGAAGTTTTGGTGGTCTCGCGGGATATTAGCGATCGCAAAGCCATCGAACAACAACTCCTCAAAGCCACCACCCTACAGCAAGCCATTCTCAACGGTACGAACTACGCCATTATTTCCACCACCACCGATGGCACAATTGCCACCTTCAACACCGGGGCTGAGGACTTATTGGGTTACACCGCCGAAGATATTATCGGCAAAGTCACCCCCATGCTGATCCACGACCCCGACGAAGTGCGCCAAGAAGCCTACCGCCTCAGCGCCGAACTCAACGAACCCATCCAACCGGGCTTTGAGGTGTTTGTGGCCAAAGCCAAACGCGGCATTACCGAGGAACGAGAATGGACGTACATTCATCAAGATGGCCAACGTATCCCGGTGAGTTTATCGGTGACGACGTTGCGATCGGAATCGGGGGAAATTCTCGGTTTCCTGGGTATTGCTCGCGATATCACCGCCCAAAAACAGCTTGTAGCCGACCTCGAACTGCGCGAACGGGCGATTTCTGCCAGTAGCAACGGTATTATCATCGTCGATGCCAATCAACCGGATTTACCGATGATTTACGCTAACCCGGCTTTCGAGATCATGACCGGGTACAAAGCGGCAGAAGTTATCGGTCGCAATTGCCGCTTTTTACAAGGAGGTGAAACCCAACAAGCCGGATTACAAGAACTGCGTCAAGCCCTGAAAAACGCCGAACCCTGTACGGTGATTTTACGCAACTATCGCAAAGATGGCAGCTTCTTTTGGAATGAGGTGAGCATTTCGCCGATTCACGATGCCCACGGTAATCTTACTCACTATATTGGCATTCAAAGCGATATTAGCGATCGCATCGAGTCCGAACAACGCCTCGAACAAGCGAAAGGTCAATTACGAGCCGTCCTTGATGCGGTTCCGGGGATGGTGTCTTGGATTGATTCAGATTGTCGCTATCGAGGAGTGAACCAACACCTCGCAAGTGCTTACAATCGTCACCCAGAAGATTTTATTGGTCGCGAGGTCGGATTTATGGAAAACAGTCCGGACTTCACCGCGTCCATGCGCTCCTTTTTTGACAGTTCTGAAACCAGCACTACCAAAGAACTCAGCGCCCAAGTGGCCGGGGAAGTCCACAATTACTTAGTGGTTGCTCAAAAATACCAAGAAGGACAAGCAGCAGTTTCTGTGGGGATTGATGTAACCGAACTCAAACGCGCTCAAGAGAATTTACAAGCGACTACTTCCCGTTTGAGTAGTTTGATTGAAAATTTACAAGCCGGAGTTTTGGTTAAAAATGAATTTGGTCATGTGGTGTTAATTAATCAAATCTTTTGTGATTTGTTTGGTTTACCCGATACTCCCGCCGCTTGGATTGGTGCAGATTTCTCAGATTTTAGTACCCAGGTGAAACATCTGTTTGTTGCTCCCGAACGCTTTGTTCGAGAACACGAACAAATTCGCGATAATCGCGAGATTGTCACCAATCACGAAGTCCAATTAGCCGACGGTCGCACGTTAGAACTCGATTATATTCCGATTTTCGTTGAAGATAATTATTGCGGTCATTTGTGGATGTATCGGGATATTAGCGATCGCAAAAAAGCCGAACAAGAACTCACCGAAGCCTTAGCGAAAGAGAAAGAACTCAATGATTTAAAATCTCGCTTTATCACCATGACTTCCCATGAGTTTCGTACACCCCTTAGTAGTATTTTGTCTTCGGCAGAACTGCTTGAAAATTATCGCCATCGCTGGACAGAAGAAAAGCAAAACACCCATTTCAATCGCATTCGCGTTTCAGTACAGCACATGACACAACTACTGAATGATGTTCTGTTTATTGGTAAAGCGGAAGCCGGAAAACTAGAATTTAATCCCAGAAGTTTAAATTTAGTTGAATTTGGTCAAAGCTTAATCGAGGAGCTTAAAATTGGCATTGGCGCTCAACATCAGTTTCAATATGAAGTAGATTCTCCTGAAATTGTTGCTCCTAGTGATGAAAAACTATTGCGCCAAATTCTGACAAATTTATTGTCTAATGCCGTGAAATATTCCCCTAAAAATAGTAACATTTTGTTAAAGGTATTCTTAGAGGGCGATCGCGTTGTTTTCCAAGTCAAAGATAACGGCATCGGCATTCCCCCCGATGAAAAAGCGCGTCTGTTTGAATCGTTCCATCGCGCTACCAATGTGGGCAATATTCAAGGTACAGGTTTAGGGTTAGCCATCGTGAAAAAATGCGTCGATCTCCATCACGGCGATCTGGCCGTTGAAAGCGAAGTTGATAGGGGTACAACCTTTACAATTTCGATTCCTCGTTAGCTGCTTGTTTTCCTTGTCAACCATTTACTACTTACTACTCGCTAAAAATCAGCCATGACTAAAATCCTTGTAATCGAAGACGAAGAATTTGTAAGAGAAAACCTCATCGATTTATTAGACGCTGAAGAATTTGAAACTTTTAGCGCTGATAATGGTAAAGATGGTGTGGCGATCGCAACCCAAGAAGTTCCCGATTTAATTCTGTGTGACGTAATGATGCCGGAATTAGACGGTTTTGGCACCCTAGAACGATTGCGGCAAAACTCCGCCACCGAAACCATCCCCTTTATCTTTTTAACCGCCAAAGCCGCCAAAATCGACTTTCGTCAAGGGATGGAATTAGGGGCCGATGATTACCTCACCAAACCCTTTACCCGCGCAGAACTCCTCGGCGCAATCTCAGCCCAATTGCAGAAAAAAGCCAGAGTTCAAGCCAAATACGAAAGCGATCTTGCACAAGCCGAAGCCAAACTCGATTACTTGATGCACCACGATCCGGTTACCGGGTTAACCAATCGTTTATCCCTGCGCGATCGCTTTACCAAGATTCGCGAAACCGCCCCCCTCGATGCCGAAAACAAACCGATCATCCCCGTCCTGTATTTGTCCCTAGACCGCTTCGAGCGCTTACAAAAGAGTCTGAGTCATACCCATCAATCCACCCTGCTGCAAGAGTTCGCCAAGCGCCTTACCGCTTGCATCCAAGAAGGGGATACCGTCGCCTATTTGAGCGATCGCGAGTTTGCCATCTTACTGGCCACCGCCACCCAACGGCAAGATGCCCTGCGCGTCGCCCAAGCCATTGGCAAAGAACTCGATCGCCCGTTTCTCGTCAGTGACTCCCAAACCGAGGTCTTTCTCTCAGCCAGTATCGGCATTAGTTTATATCCCCAAAACGCCGAAGATATCGACACCCTGCTGAGTCAAGCCAACGCCGCCAGAGAATACGTTGTCGCCAAAGGGGGCAACGGCTATCACCTCTACACCGTGAGTTTACAAGTCACCACCGGAGACGACCTCAGCCTCGAATCTCACTTGCGCCGCGCCATCGAACGTAACGAACTCCAAGCCTATTACCAACCCCGCATCGACCTCAAAACCGGGGAAATTGTGGGAACCGAAGCCCTTGCCCGTTGGATTCACCCCGAAAAAGGCTTTATTTCCCCCGGTAAATTTATCCCCATCGCCGAAGAAACCGGGTTAATTGTCCCCATTGGCGAATGGATGCTCAAAACCGCCTGCGCTCAAGCCCACCAATGGCATCAGCAGTACAACAAACCCCTGGTGATGGCGGTAAACCTCTCCAGTCGTCAGTTTATGCTGCCGGATTTGTGCCAGCGCTTGGTTCGCATCTTCAGCGAAACGCAACTCAGTTCTCGCTATCTCGAACTCGAACTCACCGAGAGCGTTTTAGTCCAAAACCCCAATCTCGCTCGCCAAAACATCATTGCGTTGAAAAATTTGGGCATTACCATCGCCATTGATGACTTTGGGACAGGTTATTCTTCTCTCAATTACCTGCATTCGTTCAACTTCGACATTCTCAAGATCGATCGCTGTTTTGTCAGCGACTTAACCGAAAATCCCCAAAATGCGGCGATTGTCAAAGCGATTGTAGAAATGTCCCACAGCTTAGGTTTAACCACCATTGCCGAGGGCGTTGAAACCGAAAGCGAGTTGTCTTGTCTACAGGAATATACTTGCGACCAAATGCAGGGCTATCTGTTCAGCCCTCCGGTTAATGCTGAGGCGTTTGGGGAGTTGTTAGCCCAAGACAAGCGTTTACCAATGTTGGCTTCGGTTTAGTTGTTGGTTGTTGGTTGTTTGTTATTGGTTATTGGTTATTGGTTATTGGTTATTGGTTATTGGTTATTGGTTATTGGTTATTGGTTATTGGTTATTGGTTATTGGTTGTTGGTTATTGGTTATTGGTTGTTGGTTGTTGGTTATTGGTTATTGGTTGTTGGTTATTGGTTATTGGTTGTTGGTTGTTTGTTGTTGGTTATTGGTTATTGGTTATTGGTTATTGGTTATTGGTTATTGGTTAGGCGCTCAACTATTCATTGTAAATTGTTAACTGTTAATTATTAATTGTGCATTGTTAATTGTTAATTGTTCATTGTTAATTGTTAATTGTTCATTGCTTTGGGCGATCGCGGGGGGAATGATGGCCGCTTATGGTGTACCGCCGTTGGTGTGGTTGGGAACATTGTTTGTCTTGGCTTACTTGAGTTGGAGTGGCACAGATGCAATTTTCATCGCAACTTTGTGGGTGTTGCTGCTGATATGGGGAGAAGTGGGGGCGAGGGTCTGGTTTGAAAATGCGCCGGAGTTTGGCAAACCCCCGTGGTTGAATAAGGCGCAAACTTGGGGAATCGGTTTATTTTTGATTTGGCTGTATGGCACGATCGCGGTGTTAAGTTGGGGATGGGTAGCCACACAGCTTCAAGTTTCGGGATGGACGCGATCGCGCTCGTTGCAGCGTTTAACCTTGTGGGGGGTATTGAGTTTAGGAAGTGGGGCGATTCTGGCGCGTTTATTTCTGCCTTAAAACGTTATTAATTGTAAATTGTAAATTATTAATTGTAAATTATTAATTGTACATTGTAAATTATTAATTGTAAATTGTAAATTATTAATTGTAAATTGTAAATTATTAATTGTAAATTATTAATTGTAAATTGTACATTGTAAATTGTACATTGTTAAAACTGGCTAACGCGACAACGTTCGAGGTAA
The DNA here is from genome assembly GCA_000380225.1 of filamentous cyanobacterium ESFC-1. GTDB lineage: Bacteria > Cyanobacteriota > Cyanobacteriia > Cyanobacteriales > Spirulinaceae > Jaaginema. Next base: position 2,809,132 of record KB904821.1, on the reverse strand, counting down.
ATTTGTACCACGCGATCGCCGGGATTTTGCCTTAAACATTGTTGAAATAACTCATAAGCTGACCCCAAAGATTTGAGGGAATACATCAGCAAAGCTTGTTCAAATAAAGTTTTGGTGGCGATTTTGCCGTCTCTGAGAGGAGGGGGATCGCTGTCGAAGACTTCAAACATAGACACCATCTCGATTTTGCCTTTAACTCTTACCCGGTCGATCAAGCGAATGCAATAATCGTTAGGATTGTGGAGGTCAGCAAAGGTATGTTGACTAATCAGCAGGGGGGCGTTGTAAACCTTATTGAGATTTTCGAGACGAGAAGCGAGGTTGACCACATCCCCAATAGCGGTACTGTCCATGCGGGATTCACTTCCCACGGTTCCGAGCATTAATTCTCCGGTATTGATACCAATGCCGATCTCGATGGGGGGGCGGTTTTGTTGGCTCAGGCTTTCGTTGTACACTGCCAGTTGACGCAGCATGGCAATTCCCGCTTTCACCGCATCATCCGCCCCCTGACTGAATAAGGCCATGATTGCATCCCCGATGTATTTGTCAATAAAGCCCTGATTCTCGACGATCGCAGGTTCCATGTGAGACAGATAGGTGTTGATAAATTCAAAGTTTTGGGCGGGGGTCATCTGTTCGGAAAGGCTGGTAAAGTTGCGAATATCGGCAAATAATACCGAAACTTCCCGTTGGACTTGATCGCCGAGTTCAACGTCGATAATGCTATCGCGATGAAGGAATTGCAGAAATTCTTGGGGAACAAAGCGACCGAGGGCTTGGTTGAGTTGGCGCAGTTCGGTGGTAAAGCGTTCTCGTTCGGCTTCGGCGTGTTTGCGATCGCTAATGTCTTCGATAAAGCCTTGGTAGTATAATATTTGGCCGTCGCGATCGCGAATCCCATGAGCATTTTCAGAAATCCACATTTGACTGCCATCTTTGCGATACACCAAGGATTCAAAGTTGGACAAGGAACCGGATTGGGCGATCGCGGCTAGAAATTCTTGCCGACGCTGAGGATTAACGTATAGTTGCGAGTTGAGGTCGTTTCTTTCTTGTAGAAGTTCGGTGGGGGAATTGTAGCCGTAGATGGTGGCCAAGGCTTGATTGGCGTTGATGTAGTGACCATCGGGGGTGGTTTGAAAGATGCCTTCAAAGGCGTTTTCAAAAATGCCGCGATATTTTTGTTCGGCATTCCGCAAGTCTTGTTCGGCTTGTTTGCGATTGGTAATGTCTTGAAAGGCCGCGATCGCCGATTGAATTTCTCCTTGGGTATTATAAATCGGTGTTCCCCACACTTCCAAGGGAATGACGGTCTCGCGAGAGCGAATTTCCATGTCGTCTACTGTGGTTGAAAGTCCCTGTAAGGCTTGGGCGATCGGGTCTCGATCTACTGGATAAAGGCGATCGCATTCGGCTTGGTAAATGCCGTAGTGCGATCGCCAATCCCCCACTTCTCCGGCTTGGCCTAAGTCCTGACCCAACAACATCTTAGCCCGCGAGTTAATAAAATTCGGTTTTCCGGCGCGATCGACGACTAAAATCCCCACGGGAATGCCATCAAGGAGTTGTTGTAAGCGACTTTTGTTTTCGTTTAATTGAGAGATTAAAATAGCTTGTTCTTGATTTGAAGCAATTAATTTCTCATTCATCTGTTGTAACTGCCGGGTTTGTTCGGCTAGTTGTTGAGCTTGAGTGTAGCTGTTGATTGCTTCTTTCACTGTCAGGCCCAAATCGTCATTCTGCCAGGGTTTAGCTATGTAGCGATACAGATTCGCATATTTAATCGCATTCCCCACCGCATCTATATCCGCCTGCCCCGTCAACATAATTTTCATAGTTGTCGGAGAAATTTCGTGAATGCGTCGCAGCAGTTCATCGCCTCTAATTTTCGGCATAATGTAGTCTGCGATCGTCACCTGAATTTCGTAACCCTCTGCGATTAATTCTTGAGTGACTTCTAGGGCTTCTTGACCATTCTCTGCGACTTCGATCAAATATCCCTTGCCAATAGCTTTCCGCAGTAGTCGTTTCAGACTATCTAAAATAATCACTTCATCGTCAACGCAGAGTATCGCAGGCTTAAGCATGGCATTAAGGCAGTTCCAATTCAAAGAGAAAGGGCATTTTGGCAGTTGCTAAGTTTATACTCTTGGATTCGGTGAGAATATCCGTAAAAATACGGAAAATTGTCGCAATCGTTTAAGGGTTGATTTTTTCATTGTATCTTCTGGTTAGCGCGATCGCCCCCTTTAATCCCCAACCCCCTAAAGCATGATGGAAACAGGTAACTGCTTTAACCAGGCTTGCGCTTGTTGATAATGGCGAAATCGTTGCTCATCCCGGCGAAACTCCGGGGTATGTACCCGACACTTCCCATTTACCCATTTTGCTCCGTGATGCTTGTGTAACAGTTCGTGATATAACACAAACTCCACCACCATCGAGGGAACATGGGATTGGTCTAGGGTTTGACTCATCACGATTCTGTCGCGACTGGGTTCGTAATGTCCTAATTTACGATGGGTTAAAATTTGATTCCAAGTTAAGCGGGGTTTCGGCATTTTGTCCGCAAAGTATTCTTGATTGAGGCGTTCAAATAAACCCTCTAAATCGTGAAAACAACCTTGAGGATTTTCTGCTTTTACTTCTGCAATTAAATCGAGTTCGAGTAGTATTTCGGTACATTCTTCGGTTGTGGTAAAGTAGCGAATTTTGTGTTGGTCTTCGGCATTTTTGCCTTGTAAACTCCCACGCACAACCGCAGCCAAAATTGACTCGTCAGCCCCGATAAATCCTTCATTAAGTTGTAATTGATGGTGGCCAGAGTGTAGATGTCTGTATTTATACAAGTTCTGAGAATGGGTGAGGGCGATCGCGATCTTTGAGATATCCTGTTGTTGAGTTTGACTGACTTGCTGTACCAAGGTTTGCAGAGTTTGAACCGTCTCGATATGGCGTTGGAGATAGTGGCGATCGCACAGAAACTTCATCCAAGCATAAGCTTTACGAGACGGAGTAGCCAAAACTGCCGGAGAAACTTGGTTTTTCTGACAAATTGCCTCAATACTTTCTACGAAATCCAAGAAAGTTTGGTGCAGGGATTTGAATTGCTGCGCGGTATATTTAGGCGGCAATTCTTGAATCTGTTGGTGTAGATTGTTTTGCTGTTTTACAACATTTTTGAGATGGAGAGTATGAGGGGATTTAGCAGTAGATGGTTTTGAATTTGGGGAACTTTGGGGTAGATTTTGCCAATCAATATTTTTTAGGTATAAATAAGCCCGTTGCGAACGAGTGGGCAGTTTGAGGGGGGAAGTTTGAGCCTCTTGACAAATCCCTTCAACGGTTTGAAGGGTGTCTCGGACATATTTTTGCAAAGAAGCCACTTCTGAGGGCTGAATCCCCTCTTGGATTTGGCTTTTAACGTAATTGGTCGCTTTGATAAGACCTCGAATCCGAATCATAGCAAATGATAAATTATATAGTATTTACAAATCGGATATAAACATCCTAATCTCGTTCCTTAGTTCCACCAAGGGACGCACCAAACGAGGCTCCGCCTCGATTCTATAACAGAGATACTATTAAGAAAAAACGCAATCTGAGTTTACCTCTCAAATGAAAATACTATACAGGCAGTAATACAGTAAATACAGTCTCTCCCGGTTGACTGGTAAACGAAATTTCTCCTTCATGTTTATCAATAATTTTCTGGACAATATCTAAGCCCAAACCACTGCCTTCTCCCGCCGGTTTAGTGGTGAAAAAGGGATCGAAAATACGGTCTTGAATTTCGGGAGGAATCCCCTTACCATTGTCCGCAATTATCACAGCGATTTTTTCATCATCTTGAAGTTTGACTTCAATTGTTAGTGTTCCTTGATGATCCATCGCTTGTAAAGCATTTTGAATTAAATTTGTCCAAACTTGATTTAACTCATCAGGATAGCACCAAATTTTCGGGATAGGTTCATAATGTTTAATCGCCTCGACTCCCTGTTTAATTTGGTTATAATACAGCGTCAAAACGGTTTCAATCCCCTCAATCAGATTCGCTTCTACTTTTTCACTTTGGGAGTCATAACGCGCATAAGTTCTCAGAGCAAAAACTACTTTTGCGGCTCTATCTGTTGCCGTCCCAATATTTTTAGCACTCCGGTATAAGCTCGCTAATTGATAAGCCGTATTCAAAATATCTTCGCCTTCTTTTAATTTAAGAAATGGCAGAAAAGCCTCAACATCTCCATGTACCCCCAAACCCACTAACATATCCGCTAAAGTATCGGCCTGTTCAATCTCTGCGGCCTCGATTTCTCGACGAATTTGACGACGAATTTTCCGTTCTTCTCTCGTTGAGATGGGTTCGCGGTCTTGTAATGCTCGCTGAATTAAAGCTAAAAAATAATCATATTCAGAAGTTGATAAACTTTTAAAAAACTGCGGCAGTTGGTCTAAATTCTTTTCAAGAAAATCAGTAATATTCCCAATCGAAGAGCGAATCGCACCCAAAGGGGTATTTAACTCATGGGCAACCCCCGCGACTAACTGACCCAAGGCGGCCATTTTTTCTGAGTGAATCAGTTGATTTTGGGTAGACTGCAACTGTTCTAAAGTTTGAGCGAGATCGTCATTTTTTTGCTGTAAATTTTTCTGGAGCGATCGCACCGCCAAATGAGTCTGAACCCGCACTAAAACTTCTTCAACTTGAAAAGGTTTTGTAATATAATCAACCCCCCCGACATTAAAGGCTTTCACCTTATCCATAACTTCGTTAATCGCACTAATAAAAATAACGGGAATATCCTGGGTTTCCGGGCTAGATTTTAAGCGACAACACACTTCATAACCGTCCATTTCCGGCATCATAATATCCAATAAAATCAAGTCCGGTGGACTCGAATGGATTGCCGGAATCGCTAAACGACCATTAGGAACAGGACGAACTTTATAGCTACTATTGCGTAAAATTTCAACTAATAAGCGCAAATTCGCCGGAGTATCATCAACGACAATAATATTGCCCTTAAATTCTTGCCCATCCATTTGTTCCATGAGTATCTCCAAAACAATAATCTTTTCAAAAAGTCAGTCTAGGTTCCTAAAATATGGCAAAACAACCCTAGTCGTAGGGGATGGTTCTTTGATTTTATCTTGATTGTGGATAGGCTGAGACTAGCCGATATTATGCAAGCTGGCAATTTGGAGTAGAGCGATCGCCCTGAGTTTCAACTGATCGAGGGTCATTCCTGATTTGCACATAAGGCAGTCTTAGCCAGGGTTTTCCCCTCCCTTCATTGCTTCTCTAAGGGGTTTTCAATGCTCAACAACGCCAACAATTTCTCGTATTCAAAATTATCCACATACCTTTGCAAAACCGCCGCTATATCGGGAAGCTCGCGGTATATCCTGCCTATAATCCCTTCAATGGCTTCTAAATCTGCCGCTAAAATAGCTTCTTGTAACTCTTGTTGCTGGGACAGGGGCAAAGCCGCTAACCTTTCAGGAGACAAAGACTTGGGGCTAGTCGCACCCGGTTTTACCCCTTGAGGTTGGCAGTCATCGTAAATAAAGCGGGCCCCCAAATATTTAGTCATTGCCTTGAAAATTGCCTCAGAGCGAAACGGCTTTCGCATAAAATCATCAAAACCCGCCGGAATCGCGATCGTTCGTTCTTCTTCGAGGACACTGGCGGTTAAGGCAATAATAACGGTGTGAGAGCGATTTTGTGCCTTTTCTTGGCGACGAATCTCCCGTAACGCCTCATAACCGTCGAGAATGGGCATTCGCATATCCATCCAAATCAAATCCGGTTGCCACGATTGCCATTGCGCGATCGCCTCTTGACCATTATTAGCCGTCTCCATCTGAAATCCCAAGGGTTGTAGCAATTTAACCAACAACTGACGATTGGTTAACTTATCATCGACGATCAGTAACTTGTAGGCAGGACAAGCCGGATCGAGCGCGATAATCTGGCGTTTGGCAGAAGATTGCTGCTGCTCGACTTCCGAGGCGGCAATCGGGGTTACAATAATTTCAAACCGAAATAACGTCCCTTTCCCAATCTGAGAATTGACGGTAATATCGCCTCCCATCAACTGCACAAACTTGCGCGAAATCGGTAAACCCAACCCCGTTCCCTCCTGAGCCGCTTTGCCAGTTTCCGTTTGCACAAAGGCTTCAAACAAGCTATTTAAGTCAGCCTCAGCGATTCCGGCTCCGGTATCTTCTACCTCAAAAGTTAACACCGGGTTTTCTGTTCTGCCCTCGGATGCAACCCGCAACGACACGCCCCCATCTTCGGTAAACTTGATGGCATTATTGAGTAAATTAATTAAAACTTGGCGTAATTTTATCGCATCGGTGCGAACATAGCGAGGCACATTAACATGGCGTTCAAAGATGAGCTGTAGTTCTTTGTCCTCGGTTTTGATTGCAAACATATCTTCTAAGTCATCAAGCAAGCGGTACAAATCAAAATTGCTCAAATTGATTTGAATGCGTCCGGCTTCAATCTTAGAAAGATCGAGGACTTGGTTGATCAAGGACAACAAATGTTCACCACTGCGGTTGATGATATTGAGATTTTCCTGGTGATCTGGCTTTAAATCCCGACTACGTTGCAATAACTGGGTAAAGCCTAAAATCGCATTGAGAGGCGTGCGAAATTCATGGCTCATGTTGGCAATAAAGGTACTTTTGGCTCGGTTGGCAGCTTCGGCTTTTTCCTTGGCTTGGTTGAGTTCTTGGGTTTGGGCTTGGAGTTGACCCACCGATTTTTCGAGGGAGTCCATCACCTTATTGTATTGTTGCGCGATTTGACCCACTTCGGTAAAGGGTTCAACGGGAACCCGTAAACTCAAATCTTGCTCTTGGGCTTGCTGGGCCATCACATCAAATAAATCGTAGAGTTCGGTTTTGGCGTGATGTTCTGAGACATTTAAGCCCTGGTGTTCGGCTTCTGGGGAAACCCGCAAAGGAAAAAAGCGGTTAAGGAGGGTAAACAGCAACCAACACAACCCAAAAGACCAAACAAAACAAACCCCAATCCCCAGCATTTGTACGGCGAATTGTCGTAGAGGAGTTAAGCCAGTATCGAGCAGTTCGGTTTGGCCGAACAACGCCACCGCCAGAGTTCCCCACACCCCTGCCCCCCCGTGAACAGCAACGGCATCCACCGCATCATCAATGCGGTAAAACTCCAGCCAATTTCGCACTGAGATCATAATGACAGCGCCGATCGCGCCAATAATTACGGCTTCGGGAGTGGTAACCGCATGACAAGAAGCTGTAATCGCCACCAACCCCGCGATCGCCCCATTGATCAAAACTTCCACTTCCAAACGCTTGTAGAGCCATCCGGCGGCGATTCCGGCAGCAATTAACCCGGCCACCCCGGCCATAATGGTATGCACTAAAATGCTCGGTACGCGGTCGTCTAATATTAATGTACTACCGCCATTAAACCCCAACCAACCAATCCACAACAGCATCACCCCCAACACCGACATCGGTAAATTCGAGCCACTAATTTTGCGCGATCGCCCCGGTTCGGGAAAACGCCCCAACCGCGGCCCCATCACCATCAACACCGCCAGCGCCACCCAAGCCCCGACGCTATGCACCACCGTCGATCCGGCAAAATCCACAAAGCCCCATTGACCCAACCAGCCGTTAAACTGCGCTTGGTCTATACCATTCCAAGCCCAATGGCCAAACAACGGATAAATTAACCCAGACACGACAACGGCAATAATAATATAAGCGCTAAACTTTAACCGTTCGGCTACAGCCCCCGAAACAATCGTCGTTGCGGTACTACAAAACAACGCCTGAAACAGAAAAAAGGCAGCAACTTCGGGCCGACTATCAACATTCGTGAAAAACTCTGAAGTTCCCCACCATCCGAGATAAGAAGCCCCAAACATCCAGCCATAGCCACCGATCCAAAATAAACCCACCGAAATGCCCAAGTCTGCTAAGTTCTTGATCGCGACATTAATGCTATTTTTCGATCGCGTTAAGCCAGACTCCAAGCACATAAACCCCGGTTGCATCAAGAATACCAGGGCCGAGCAAGCCATAAGCCACTTAATATCTGTCATTTGTTATTGGTTGTTGGTTGTTGGTTGTTGGTTATTGGTTGTTGGTTGTTGGTTGTTGGTTGTTGGTTGTTGGTTGTTGGTTGTTGGTTGTTGGTTGTTGGTTGTTGGTTGTTGGTTGTTGGTTGTTGGTTATTGGTTGTTGGTTGTTGGTTATTGGTTGTTGGTTGTTGGTTGTTGGGTTTCACTTAGTTCTACCCAACCTACTACCCACTGCCGATTGCCCCTTAGATGCTAATAACAAAGGACTAATGACAATTGGCTCTGAGTTGAAGTGTAATTTCTGACCTGATTTTCTTAAAATTAGCCATGAGTAATTCTCCCCTCTTACTAGGTGGGAGAATTGCGTTTTATACACCCACTGTCCCAAATTTCTACATTCTCAACCCTAGCCCGGAACGAAAATTTAAACTAGGGGCTACAGGTAGAGCTGTTCGGTTAGCCCTTTCAAGGGGAGAGTGGGGAGAGAGGGAGGAGGGGGAGGAAATTATTAATGACCAGTGACCAATTACCAATTAAGGGATTCTGTCAATAACCAACAACCAATAAAGTCTAACCCTTTGGGAGCGATGAAGCGGCTTTGAACAACTGAGTCATGTCGCAGAAGACGGGTAAACGAGGGGCGTTTTGGGCAAAAGGCAGTTAATTTAGAGGGTAAAAAATCTCTTGAAAGCCATAAGCAGCAAGGCTTTCGAGAGATTAATGTCAAAAAAGCATTTTCCCACCTGCTATAATGAGAGGAGAGAATATAATCGGTTAGCAACATTTGTTTTTAGTTTTAACGAGTTTTCACGTTTTTCCATTAACAGGCTTCTCTCCGAAATTTCACTCTACATATCCCCGATTTTTAGGAGAAAAGCAATGTCAATTTATGTAGGCAATCTGTCTTACGAGGTTACCCAGGACGATCTAACGGCGGCCTTTGCCGACTATGGATCGGTACAAAGAGTTCATCTTCCCACTGACCGCGAAACGGGTCGCATGAGAGGCTTCGGTTTCGTGGAAATGGATACAGAGGCGGAAGAAGAAGCTGCCATTGAAGCCCTTGATGGTGCCGAATGGATGGGTCGCGATCTCAAGGTCAATAAAGCCAAGCCTCGCGAAAATAGCGGTAATAATCGCTCTTCTCGTCGTTACTAAATCTGGGTACTCGGCGATTGAGGGTTAGTTATCTAATCAACAAAAGGCTAGATTTCAACTAAAAGGGTTTAGGTAGAAATACCTGAACCCTTTTGAGCTGACGTTGGCACATCTCTATTCGGTTTGATGACTCGACCATCAAACCTTTACCCGTAACCGACAAAGCTATAGGGATTGATTTAGGGATTAATAGCTTAGTTGCTATAGTCATTCTAAATAAGAACCGACAGCCCGCCCGCAGATTAAAATCTGGGGAACCAATGTAACAAAGTCCGCTTTCACGGACTCAAGCAGTAAGCGTCAATGTATGAAACTTAATTGGCATGACTATAGAATTTTCAACGGCGATCGCCACCTCGACCACTCTCGCCACACTTATGCCTTTTAACCAATAACCATTAAAAGAAATCCTGGGAAAAATCGGGTAAATCGGGCGGAATGGCACTGCGGTCTGCGGTGGCTTTGCGGCTTTCTCTTTGGGTGGCAATGTCAATCGCGATCGCCTCAAAACGAATCGAACGACTGCCTAACGGGACTTGTAACTGGGTCATCGTTTCTAATTCCCCAGTGGGTAAAGCACTAAAGTCTACCAAAGCTCGCGGCCCGTCTAAAAGGTGACGGGTTTCGCAATCAATGACCCAAAGTTTGACATAAATTGCTCCCGATTGCGGTGGCAGTTTAATCCGTATTAAAACCGGTTCACCCGCAATGAGTTCTCCTTCAGTCACCGACAAAATCGGAATGGGAATGGGGGTGCTGTCTTGTCGGACTACGCCTCCTAGGGCTTCTTGGGCTGAGACTCTAACCGTATCGGGATAAGGTAGCCCAGAGGTATCGCGACGGGGCGGTGGGGGGGCGTACCAATCCCGGTCATCATCTACGACAATTTCGGGATTGTAGTATTCGGCTTCGGCGGGTGAGGGGGGTTCTGGCGGCGTTTCTGCAAATAAGACCTCCGATGCGATCGCGTCTGCCTCTGGTTCTTCGGGATTAGTTTGGGGATAAGTTGGAAAAAATGAAGACGGGGATTCGGTATCGGGTTCAGCCATTGCCGCTTCTAACTCGGTGTCTTCTTCGTCGCTGTCCCAATCGATGGTTTCTTCTGGGGAAGCTGAGTCTTCGCTGAGTTCTGCATCGGTCGCGGGGGTTCGGGCCCAGCGTGACGGCGGTGGTGGGGCTAACAAGTCCTCAAAAGGCAGTTGAACCGGAGGTGGTGTAGGAATGACCACACTCTCGGTATTTTCTGGGTCTTCGGGATTTTCCTCGGTTTCAGCTTCAGCCTCTAGGGGTTCTTCGGGGGCTTCGGGGGTTATGGCTTCTGCCTCGGAGTCTGAGGTTAGCGGTGGGTCGTCTTGGGGCCAAGTGGTGGAGAAAAAGCTGGCATCTTCAGCGAGGGAGTTCATCCGATCCCAAAAACGATCCTGGAGTTGCAAGGACTGAAAGGCTCGGTCTGCGGTGGGATTGGGCGGCGGTTCGGGTTCTCTTTCGAGTTCGGGAAAGTCGTCTAATTCTAAGTTAGCGTCGGGGAGGTTGCCGCTATCGGCTTCTAAGTCTGACCCTAGGGGTTCGTCCCAAACGCCTGTCACGGCTTCGGGGGTGGGGTTGGGGTCGGCTTCGGCAAAGAACTGAATGGGGGGGTGCTGTACCTCGGTTTCTGGGGTTTCTGGGGGTTCTGGAGTTTCTAGGGTTTCTGGGGGTTCTGTGGGGGGTTCTTCGGGGGTTTTGAAGGGAGAATGCTCAGGAGGTGGATTAAAGGGCGGTAAATCTAAGGTTCGCTTCGGGGTTTCCCCTTTTACTTCTGATTTGGCAGTACCGAGTTTGGGGGGGATGGCTTGTTTGCTTTTGGGATTAAATTGGGAAACGGGAACGGTCTCAGGGGTTTTGGTTAGATCGACAAAATCGGTTTTTAAGGGGGCAGGGGGAACGGTTTTGGCGGTTTGAGGTTGGGCGCTTTCTCTGGGGAAGGCGGTTTCGAGGAGTTCGGCGAGGGCGGCGGTAATGGTAAAGGGTTGACGCGCCAAAATGGTGGTATAAACGGCTTCGTGCTGTTTGGCTTGGATTTGCAGTTCGAGAATGGCCTCACCGAGAATTAACGGCTGCTGAAATTCTGGGGCGATCGCGAGGTTGAAGCCAAAGATCAGGGGTAAACTGGACTCGCTGTTGGCTGATTTGTTGTGGTAAACTTGCTGGCTTTGGCTGTTTTCGGGGGGGCGATCGGGGTCGTAAAAGGCGGTGGATTGGGGATCGCGCAGATGATACTGTAGCCGCAATGTGGCGTTTTGGTCGCTGATGGGGGCGAGTAAGATGTTCAGGTCTTTGCTAGAGTTGGCCGGGGCGTTGACTTGACCGCTTACAAATAGGTTTTCTGTGCCGTAACGCACATAGTTGTCATAGTTGAGGGATAGTTGCAGTCTGAGGTTGGCGACGCGATCGCGCATCTGTTCGACCCATTGCTCGTTGGGGTTTACGGCTTCTGGCTGACTGGGCGTTTCGGGGGGAGTTTCTGGGGTTTCTGCGATTTCTGACGGTCGATCTGCTTGTTGCAGGATTTCTTCGAGGCTTTGAATTGATTGGTCAAGCAGGGATTTGAGATCGGTGGTTTCGATGTCTCTGTCTTCGGTTTGCGGGGTTTCGGTTTCCGAGAAGACAAAATCTTCGGTTTCTGCGGTGGCGGCGGGTTCGATGTTTTCATCGGGTTCGCCGAACATAGCTCCTGAAAGGCTGGTTTCCCTGGTTTCGACGGGATTTGAGGTAATTGCTGTTTCTGCTGGCTCAGAGACGGGATTTTCGCCTTCTGAGATGGCAAAATCACGGTCTTCTGACTCGCGATCGCGCCCTTCTACGGGCCAATCCAATTCCGCAGGGGTGGCGGCGGTTTCGGGAATCTCGTCATTTTCAGGCGAAATCGTCTCGGAAACGCTTTCTACAATCGGCTCGATGGGATTTTCGCCTTCTGAAATGGCAAAATCGCCGTCTTCTGACTCGCGATCGCCCCCTTCTACGGGCCAGTCCAATTCCGCAGGGGTGTCGGCAGTTTCGGGAATCTCCTCGTTTTCAGGCGAAATCGTCTCGGAAACGCTTTCTACAACCGGCTCGATGGGATTTTCTGCCTCAGAGTCGCCATTTTCCTCAGTTGAAATCTCAAAATCTTCCCTGGCTGTGGTTTCTTGGGAAACTGCCGGAGCCGTCGCGGGGGTATTTTCGGCTAAAAGTTCGCTATTCTGGGCTAAAACCCGCAGCTTAACGGTTTTTTGCCAGTTTTCTCCCATCAAGTCTGACATAATATCGCTGCTGGCGCGAATTTCCCACAGTCCTGGGCTAAAATTCACAAACGGCACAATCACCATTAACCCATCGGCGTTGGTGCGGCCTTGTCGCTGTTGCGATCGCCGTTTTCTCGGAGTGGTTTTGACGTGATGGGTGACGCGCACCTCCACCTCCAAGTTAGGGCGATCGCATTGGGCCACAATACGATACCGACCTTCCGGGAGTTTCAGCTTTTGTTTTTTAAGCGGAAACCAGGCGTTTTTGCCGTGTTTTTGAATCAGAAATTCCCAAGACTTCATGTTTTTTGCTGTTGCAACTGTTGGCGGAAGTCATCAGCTTGACTCAAGAGATCGGCTTGAGCGAGACTAACTTCTTGGCGGGTTTGCATCCATTTGAGTTGGACGGTGTGGTTTTCAGCCTCATCGTCTCCTAGAGTTAAACAGGCGATCGCGCCACTGCGATCGGCTCGCTTAAACTGCTTACTCAGGCCGCTTGCGCTCAAGTCTAACTCAACTTTAAACCCAACGTGACGTAATTTTTGCGCGAGAACTAAAGCTTGATTTTCAGCCGCGTCCCCTTTAGAAACGATATAAAAGTCTAAAGCGGGAGTGGGGGCGGTTTCCCGTTGTTGTAATAACAAGATCAATCGCTCCATTCCCAACGCCCAACCCACTGCGGCAGTATCCGGGCCGCCAAGTTGACTGACTAAACCATCATACCGCCCGCCGCCGCAAACTGTGGCTTGTGCGCCGAGGTCGTCGGATTGGATTTCAAAGGCGGTGTGAGTGTAGTAATCGAGGCCGCGCACTAAACGGGGGTTCAAGTTATATTCAATCCCCAGTTGGGTTAAAAGTTGCTGCACTTGCTCGAAATGAGCGCGAGATTTGTCTCCTAGATATTCTAGAAGGCTTGGTGCATCTTGGACGATTTCTTGAGTGCGTTTATTTTTGCTGTCGAGGATGCGTAAGGGGTTGCGATGCAGTCGGTCTTGAGAATCTGCGTCTAAGTCGTCTTTGTAGGGGGTGAGGTAATCAATCAGGGCTTGACGATAGGCGTTGCGGTCTTCTCCTTGCCCCACGGAGTTAATATCGAGTTTGAGACTGCGTAAGCCTACCGATTGTAATAAATCCGTGGCGATCGCGATCGCTTCGACATCAGCCCGCGCATCGGCACTCCCCAACACTTCCACCCCAATCTGGTGAAACTGGCGCTGGCGACCCGCTTGAGGGCGTTCGTAACGAAAAGCAGGGCCAATATACCATAAACGCTGTACGCCGCCTTTCCCGGCCAGTTTATTTTCAATATAAGCCCGTACCACCCCGGCGGTTAACTCCGGTCGTAGGGTCAAAGCGCGATCGCCGCGATCGATAAAACTATACATCTCTTTGCCCACCACATCCGTTGCTTCCCCGATTCCACGGGCAAAAAGCTCGGTTTGCTCGAAAATAGGCGGTCTAATTTCGGTATAAGCGGCTTGAGCAAAAATATCGCGGGCTTTGGCCTCGACTTGCTGCCAATAACCTACTTCTTCGGGTAAAATATCCCGCGTTCCTCGGATTGCTTGAATCGCTCCCATTGCTGACGTAAAACTAATTTGTTTTATACATTGTAAAACTAATAGTCATTTGTTCTTTGTCATTTGTCATTGGTCATTAGCCAGTAGGGTGGGTTAGGCGGCTAAAACTCTCGCTATAACTGCACTCTGGCTATCCGCCGTAACCCACCGCTCGTATGTGTGTCATACCAAATCCGATACGCCATAAAACCAAGTCTGCCGAAACAAACTTGGCTGAATATCGCTTCAAATGTTAGAAATCTGGGCAATCTTAGTAACTATCGTTGGGGCCAACCGTGAGACGGGCTAGACTTTGGTTGACTTGGTTGAGTCGTTTCGCGATCGCCTGCCGCCAGACTAAACTGATTTTAGAATCGGCGATCGCGTTTTGGGCCGCTTCGCGATAACTGGCACTTATCGCTGGGTCTGGGCAATTGTCGCAAAAACGCAGATTGTGATAAATCGTGCGGACAGAAACCATAATCTTTCCTTCCTTTTGAATGGGAAAATCAATTTGAACTAGGGTAAATCGCTGTGACCCATGAGGTAGCGATCGCACTCGCGGGCCACGCCACGACCTTCATTAAACGCCCACACCACCAGGCTTTGACCGCGACGACAATCCCCTGCGGCAAATACACCGGGAATACTGGTGTTATATTTCTCGTAATCGGCTTTAACATTAGAGCGCCCATCGCGGTCTAAACCCAAGGCATCTAACAACGGCTGTTCGGGGCCGAGGAAACCCATAGCCAGCAACACCAACTGCGCCGGAATCACTTTTTCAGTTCCGGGGATGGGGTTGGGGGTAAAGCGGCCCGCTTCGTTTTTCACCCATTCAATTTGGGCGGTATGAATGGCTTTAATTTGGCCGTTTTCGTCCCCTTCAAACTTCGTGGCGGTGGTGGTATAACACCGGGGGTCTTCGCCAAACTGGGTCACGGCTTCTTCTTGACCGTAATCGAGGCGATAGGTTTTAGGCCATTCGGGCCAGGGATTATTGGCTGCCCGTTCGGTGGGCGGTTTGGGCATGATTTCCAGTTGGGTGACGCTTTTGCAACCATGGCGAATGGATGTGCCAACGCAATCGGTTCCGGTATCGCCCCCGCCAATAATTACCACATCTTTTCCGGCGGCGGAGATGTAGTTTTCGCCGGGACTGCCATCGAGGACGGCTTGGGTGTTGGCGGTGAGGAAGTCCATGGCGAAGTGAATGCCTTTGAGGTCGCGGCCTGCGATCGGTAAATCCCTGGGACGAGTCGATCCGGTACACAATACCACCGCGTCAAATCCTTGCAATAGGGTTTCAACGGGGACATCTTTACCGACTTCGGTATTGCAAACAAAAATTACCCCTTCGTCTTCGAGGACTTTCAGCCGCCGCAGGACGACTTCTTGCTTGTCAAGCTTCATGTTGGGAATGCCATACATCAGCAAGCCCCCAGGACGGTCGGCCCGTTCGTAAACGGTGACGGTGTGGCCGGCGGTGTTGAGTTGGGCGGCCGCGCACAATCCGGCGGGGCCTGAACCAATGACGGCGACTTTCTTTCCGGTGCGTTTTTGGGGCGGTGAGGGTTCAACCCAGCCGGATTCCCAGCCTTTTTCGATGATGGAATATTCGATATTTTTAATCGTGACCGGGGGGTTGGTGATGCCGAGGACGCAAGCGCCTTCGCAGGGGGCAGGACAGACGCGGCCTGTAAATTCGGGGAAGTTGTTGGTTTTGTGGAGGCGGTCAAGGGCTTCTCGCCACAATCCTCTGTAAATGAGGTCATTCCATTCGGGAATGAGGTTGTTAATCGGACAACCACTGGCCATACCGCCGAAGGTGGTTCCGGTGTGGCAAAAGGGCGTACCGCAATCCATACAACGGGCTGCTTGGGTTTGGAGTTTTTCGTCGGGGGTGTGGAGATGAAACTCGTCCCAGTTGCGGATGCGATCGCGAGGGCTTACTTCGAGGGGAAGTTCGCGCAAAAATTCCATGAAGCCGGTTGGTTTTCCCATTGCACTTGATTTGGTAGTGGGTGTTCAGTGGTGATGATGCGGTTGAGTTGGGGGTTGGGGTCTAGGTTCTACATTCACACTCACGAAAATTAAAGCAACGATCGCGCCCGATTCGGCTGAATGTAATATTTTTTTAGGGTTGTGGAGAGGAATAGAGAGGAGGTTTTTTGGCCATGATTCTGGGTTATCGGGCTTTTGTCCCTAAATTCGGAAAACTTGACCGTTTTAATGAGTGGGGATTAAGAACCCCGGTTTCTTACCGGCTTACACAGTAAAATTATGATTTTGGCCAGAAACCGGGGTTCTCGCGAAGCGTGGTTGTTTTTTCGGATTTGATATGACCTTGAAGATCGAACCCCTTTGGGGCGATCGCTGCATAGCGTAAGTTAGCCTTAGAAATATTAGGATTCGTCACCCTCAAATGGGCATCACCGTTTTTCCCATCCTTAGAACTATGATAAAAGCTCACTTCCGACAAAGTGCTACCGCGATCGCGACCCTCTGGGCTTTGAGTTTTGCCCCCGGTTTACACCCCCCCGCGATCGCCGCAGAACCCCCCGAATCTGCCCCTGAGACGAGCGAAACCGAAACCTTTGAAAACGTCTACGACCAAGCCCAGGCTGAGTTACCCGACAACCTTTATGTGCTTTATCGCATTATTGACCGTCTTGCGCGAGCTAACAACTTAGATGAACATCCCTGGCGAGTCATTATCGAAGACAACAACAACATCAACGCCTACGCCACCGAAGCCAATTTGATTATCATTAATTTTGGCTTGCTCGACCAAACTGCCGGGGATGCCTCGGCGTTGGCTTGTGTGGTGGCTCACGAAATGGCGCACCATACCCACCAACACGCCGCCATCTGGACTTCTCGCCGGGCTCAATGGCGAGAACAAATGGAAATGCACGATTCTGAAGAAGAACAGGCTGAGTTTGCCGAAAAATCGGCACAGCTACGGCGGGAGCAAGAGCTAGAAGCGGACTCCTGGGGCTATCGTTACGCGGCCACGGCGGGTTTTGAGACTGAGGGGTGTTTTCGGGGCTTTGATGTGCTTTCGCGGTTGCCTCAGGCCTTGGTGGACAGCGACACCCATCCGGCAGTGCCAAAGCGCATTGAAACCCTAGAAGCGTTGATGGTAGACCATCCCCCGACCAGTTTGGCCCAAAGGGGCGAGTTGCAGTTGAGAACCTCTGAACCCTTAACTTACGATATGCTGGAAGACGATCGCTGGTTGCGGATCAATTCTAAACGGGGTGGTAGTTTTGTAGAAGATTTCGAGCGCTTGTTTCCGGATGAGTAAACTGTTGACCAATCATTAATTTACGAGAAAATCGATCGAATATAGAATGAAACCCCAGATTGTTGTTATTGGTGCTTCTGCTGGCGGATTTGAAGCGCTCAGGCAGCTATTTACCGAACTGCCAGGTAACCTAGAAGCCTCTTTTTTTGTGGTCTTACACATTCCGGCCAATTCTCCGAGTCATTTAGCCAAACTGCTGAACAATGTGAGTGACTTGAGGGTTAAAAACCCTGAAAATGGGGAGAAAATTCAAAAGGGTTATGTTTATGTTGCCCCTCCCGATCGCCATTTGTTGGTGAAGCAGGGTTTTATCCGGTTATATCGCGGCCCGCGAGAAAATCGCCATCGTCCCGCCATCGATCCTTTATTTCGTTCGGCGGCGGTGGCTTATGAGGCGCAAGTGTTGGGCGTGATTATGACGGGCTTTTTGGATGATGGTAGTTCGGGTTTGTTGGCGGTGAAACACTGTAACGGGATTACGATGGTACAAGACCCGGAGGATGCTCAACACCCAGATATGCCCCGTAATGCGATCGCGGCGGTAGGAGAAGTGGATTATCAACTGCCGTTAGACCAAATGGCCAGCGCGATCGCGAAAATCATTCAACAGCCCAACCATAAAACTTCCCCAATCCCCGAAAATATTAAAACCGAAGCCGCGATCTCCGAACGTATTTTCAGCGATGTGCCGGAGACGAAAACCCTGGGTTCGTTGGTTCCCATGAGTTGCCCGGAGTGTAGCGGCCCCTTGTGGCAAATCGATGTTGATTCAGTACGGCGATATCGCTGTCATGTGGGTCATGGTTTTACGGCGAAAAGTTTGCTCAATCAACAAGATAAGGCGCTAGAAAAAGCATTGTGGGCAGCGATGCGAATGATGGAGGAGCGATCGCGTTTGGCGTTTTCTATGGCAGAAGATGAAAACCGCAAAGGTCGCGATAAATCGGCGGAGATATTCTACGAACGGGCCGAAGAATCGCGGACTCATTCGCAAATGTTGAGAAAATTACTCACTGACTCGAATTAAGGCTTTTTTGCTTTGGGGGAAACCCACCCAATTTGCTTCTTTCTTTTGATTTTTCGGCTCATTTAATCCTCGAATATCATACCGAATCTACTTTTGACTACAATTTGAATTGGGTCAAAAAGTCGCCAGGATTTGACAAATTTTGGGGCGATCCTCTAGAATGAAGGCTTATAATCTTCTCAATCAAATAGGGGAAACAAAGGTAAATTTAAGGTCAAAGTTTTCAACATCAACTCACTTATCCTAAAATCACCTTTTCTTTCATTACCGAAGGCTGAATAAAAAAGGGTATCTCTATCCAACTGAAGTGCTAAAATTAGGGTATGTTGCTTTCTGGAGCGAACAAACCTGAGTCAATCACTGCTCCTGACAATCATCATCAAGAAATGGCAATTGGCTGAGAAATACTGCTCAACATTGAACCCATAATGTCTCATCGTAACGAAAACGACGATAACGCGCTCAATCCTGTTCCTGACGGGTCAACTGACGCAGCATCGACTGATGAAAATACAGCCATGAATGACAACACAGAAAACGGGTTTTTGATCGTAGGTATTGGTGCTTCTGCCGGAGGTTTAGAGGCGTTTCAAACCTTTTTAAGAAACATGAGAGACGACAGTGGCATGGCCTTTGTTTTGATTTCTCATCTGGCTCCCAACCACGAAAGTTTACTGTCAGAACTCTTGGACAAAGAAACGGAAATGAGCGTGGTTCAAGCCGAAAATGAAATGCGGGTACAGCCGAATCATGTTTATGTTATTCCTCCTAATACAACCTTAACTTTAAAGCAACGAACCCTACAGTTAAAGCCGCCGAAAGAAGCGAGGGGACATCGTACACCTATTGATCTTTTCTTTACTTCCTTAGCTGAAGATCAAAAAGAAAATGCCGTTTGCATCATTTTATCAGGAACGGGCAGTGATGGCACAATTGGTTTAAAAGCTGTTAAAGAAAATGGGGGCTTGGCGATCGCGCAAGATAGCGACACCGCCAAATATGACGGAATGCCCCGGAATGCTGTCTTAACAGGTTTGATTGATTATGTTTTACCCGTCGAAGAAATGCCAGCCAAACTGTTAGAAGATGTCCGCCATTTTCGAGATTTAAAAGAAAATGTCGGTTTGGATAGTATTGTCAACGAAACTACGGATAAGCTCGACCAAATTTGTTCAATTTTACATAGTAAACTGGGCCATGACTTTAGTAACTATAAACCCAATACTTTAGTTCGTCGCATTCAGCGCCGCATTCGCATTACTCACGCCACCTCAGCTTCAGAGTATATAAAATTACTGGGAAATAGCGAAGAAGAAGTTAAGTCCCTCTTTCAAGACTTATTAATCGGCGTTACGCAATTTTTCCGCGATCCTGAAGCCTTTGAAGCTTTAAAAGAAAACGTCATTAAGCCTTTAGCTGAAAAATGTACGTCAGAACGACCGATTCGGATTTGGGTAGCGGGTTGTTCTTCAGGAGAAGAAGCTTATTCGATTGCAATTTTATTGCATGAAGTAATGGGTTTTCGGGATTTGCGTTCCTCCGTCAAACTTTTTGCCACAGACATCGATGGGCGCAGTTTAGCACTCGCCCGTCAGGGGCGCTATCCCGAAGGTATTGCCGAACATATTACCCAAAACCGACTCAACCTTTATTTTACTAAGCAAGATAATAGCTATCAAATCAACAAAACGATTCGCGAAACTTGCATTTTTTCGCAACATAGTCTGATCAGCGATCCTCCTTTTTCCCGCATTGACCTCGTTGCCTGTCGGAATGTTTTAATTTATTTTGATACCGACTTAAAAAATAACTTAGTGCCGTTATTTCATTATGCGTTGAGTCCAGAGGGTTATTTATTTTTAGGGCCTTCGGAAAACTTAAATCACCGCAGCGAGTTATTTCATCCAATTGATAAACAATATCGCATTTTCCAGCGTAAAGAAGTGATGGTTTCACCTAAAGTAAATTTCTCTTTGGGTAGCCGCGATCAACTTCGTTCTTTGGGACTGACGGGACAACCCCCAGAAAAAAAACGTCAGCAGCGAATCCAAGAAGTTATCGAAAAAGTTTTACTGCAAGAATATTCACCTCCCTGCGTAATCGTCAACGAACAGCGCGAAGTGGTCTACTTTTTTGGTTCCACGGGTAAATATTTAGAACCCTCCCAAGGGGTTCCGAGTAATAATATTTTTGATTTGGCTCGTCGGGGTTTACGCTTAGATTTACGCACCGCGATTAAAGAAGCATTTAAAAACCGTAAAACGGTAATTCGCAAAAAAGTTGCTATCGAAAACGATGACCGCATTCAGTTAGTAACTTTAATTGTGCGTCCGGTCAAAGATAAAGACCAGTATGATGGCTTGATGATGGTTATCTTTAAAGATGAGCAAACTCGGCTCATCAATCGCGAAAGTAGTGGCGAATCAAGGGTAAATAGCCAAGATGACCGACCTTTAGTTCAGGAATTAGAAGTCGAATTACAAAAAACCAAAGAACATCTCAGGACGACGATTGAGGAGTTAGAGAATTCTAATGAAGAACTCAAATCCGCCAATGAAGAATTATTATCGATGAATGAAGAACTGCAATCTTCTAACGAAGAACTCCAAACTTCAAAAGAAGAAATGCAGTCAATTAATGAAGAATTAGAAACGGTCAACGCCGAGTTACGCAGCAAAGTTGAAGAATTGCATGAGTTGAATAGCGATGTGCAGAACTTCTTAGAAAGTACCCAAATTGCTACTATCTTTTTAGACCGACAACTGAGAATTAAGCAGTTTACTCCGGTTGCGACGGATTTGTTTAACTTTATCCAAACCGATGTTAACCGTCCGATTACCGATATTGCTTTGTCTTTAGACCGTACCGATCTCGCGAGGGATATTCATGAGGTTTTGCGAACGCTGATTCCCCTGGAAAAACAGGTGAAAATGTCCTCATCAAATCGGCATTATAAAATGCGGATTATGCCTTATCGTACCGTCGAAAACGTCATCGATGGGGCGGTGATGACCTTTGTTGATATTACCGATTTACGACAAGCGAGAAATAAAGCCGAACGCCGGGCCCAACAGCAAACCGCGATCGCGGAGATCGGATTATATGCGATTCAAAATACAGATTTCCACGCCATTTGCGATCGCGTTATCGAAATTATTTGTAAGACCTTACCTTCTGACTTTTGCAGTTTATTCCAGTGTCAAGGCGATGGGGCCCAACCGGGGGGCCAACTACTCTTAACCGTGGGCAGAAATTGGCCAGAAGACCTGATTGGTAACGGGACGGTTGAGGTGAATAATTCTCAAGTGGGTTATACTCTCAGTCAAAATAATGCCCTTGTTGTTGAAGATGGAGACACAGAAAACCGCTTTCCTCTCTTGCCGATTTTGCGCGATCGCGGCATTGAAGTTAAAAGCGGTCTGAGTGCCACGATTCACGGGTTAGAGCGACCTTATGGGGTGTTAGCCGTTCATAACCGCCAAGCCCGTCAATACACTTCAGATGATGCCTCTTTTTTGCAAGCGATCGCCAATACCATTTCTGCCGCTTGCCAACGCCATCAAAGAACCGAAGCCCTGACCCAAAGTAGCAGTCGCCTCGATCTGGCCATTGATGCGGGTCAAATGGGCATTTGGGAGTACGATGTCGCCACCGATTTATCGACTTGGAATGAGATCGAATATGAACTGTTCGGGCTAAATCCTGAAGAAGTGGGACGGCCCAGTGGCGATCTATTCTTTCAATACGTCCATCCTGAAGACGCAGAACGGGTCAAACAGAACTTTGAGAGTCAAATTGCTCGCAAAGAAGAATTTATCGACGAATTTCGGGTGGTTCTTCCCGATGAGCAATTGCGGTGGATCGCCGCGCGGGGTCGCGTTATCTGTGACGAACAAGGAAACCCCGTCAAAGTAATCGGCGTGAACTATGATATAAGCGATCGCAAACAAAGCGAAGAAGCCCTCAAAGAAGCAGACCGACGCAAAGACCGTTTCCTGGCGGCTCTCGGTCACGAACTCCGCAACCCCCTCAATGCTTTGTATCATAGCCTTGCCCTGCTCAAACAAGCCACAGATCGCGATCGCCTCGATCGCATCCGCGAAATTATGGAGCGTCAAGCCCGATTGCTCACGGGGTTAATCGACGATCTCTTGGATGCTTCTCGCTTGGCTTATGACAAAATTCAATTGGATTACGAACCCGTCAATCTGGTGTTAATCCTGCAAGAAGTCAGGGAAGATTGCCGCACCGACATCACTCAAAAAAATATCCAATGTAATCTTCAGTTACCCGATGATGAAGTTTGGGTTAATGGAGACCGTACTCGGCTGGCTCAAGCTTTTACCAATGTGCTGTACAACGCCATTAAATTTTCTAATGAGGGCGATGGGATTGAGATTACTCTAGAATGTACAGAACAAAAGGTTACAGTCGCGATCGCCGATTCTGGGATTGGTATGACTCCCGAAGCCCTCGACCGCATTTTTATCCCCTTTAGTCAAGAAGAAAACAGCCGCAAACAAAGCGGCGGTTTGGGCTTGGGTCTAGCCCTAACACGGGGTTTAATTGAAATGCACCAAGGTCAAATTTGGGCAACCAGCGAGGGTTTAGAACAGGGTTCCCAAATCCACATCGAACTGCCTCGCATGAGCGATCCGGATTCCGTGAGTGAGAGTGAGGACGATTCACCCCAGACTGACGATATGGCGGCAACTCCAGTATCTTCTCGTATCTTAGTCATTGAAGACAACCTCGACTCCGCCCTCCTGATTCAACTGCTGTTAGAAAGTCTAGGCTACGAAATTGAGATGGCGGATAGTGCTGAAGCAGGTATAGCCCAAGCTCGAAGCTTCAAGCCCGATTTAGTGATTAGCGATATTGGTTTACCCGGAGAAATGGACGGCTATGATGTAGCTCGTACCCTCCGCAATGATGAGGAGTTGCGATCGGTGTATTTGATTGCCATGAGTGGCTACGGTCAGCAGGAAGACAAAATGAAGGCTCAAGAGGCGGGTTTTGATGTCCACATCACGAAGCCGGTGGATATTGAGGAAATTCGCCAGCTCATTCAAGCTCAGATGAGCAATTAATAATGTACAATGTACAATTAACAATGTACAATTAATAATTAACAATTAACAATTAACAATGTACAATTAATAATTAACAATGTACAATGTGCAATTTATGTGGACAACAACCAATAACCAACAACCAACAACCAATAACCAACAACCAATAACCAATAACCAATAACCAACAACCAACAACCAATAACCAATAACCAACAACTAACAACCAATAACCAATAACCAACAACCAACAACCAATAACCAACAACCAATAACCAATAACCAATAACCAACAACTAACAACCAATAACTAATAACCAATAACCAATAACCAATAACCAATAACCAATAACTAATAACCAATAACCAACAACAAACAACCAATAACAATAATCAAAACTGAACCCGTAAGCCCAAAATCGCTACATCTCGCTCAATGCCATCGAGTTCTGCCACTCTGGGAAGATAGCCCCATTCGCTGAAGTTGAATTTTTCAAAGAGTTTGAGACTCGGTTCGTTGTGAGCAAAAATAAAGCCGAGTAGAGTGTTGATTTGAATAGCTGGACTATAGGCGATCGCTTGTTGAAGCAGTTGTTTCCCCACCCCGCGACGACAAAATTCTGGAGCCACATAAATGCTGATTTCGGCGGTACTATAATAAGCAGGCCGACCGTAAAAGGGTTGAAAACTCAACCAACCTGCAATCTGACTGTCGCTTTCCATCACCCACAAAGGATAAGTTCTGGGACTATGGGCTTTGAGCCAATTTAAGCGACTTTCTACGGTAATGGGTTCGGTGTCGGCGGTGGCCATACGGCCCGGAATGGAATCGTTGTAAATGGCAACAATGGTGGCTAAATCGGCTTCTGTCGCATCACGAATAGGCATTTTAAATTGTCAGGAGTAGAGCAGTACACAAGTTGAATGGGCGATCGCAAAAGCTCAAATCATCCCAACTCTAGGATTAACTTATCCTTAACTTTCTGCAACCCCGTCAAACTGAGCGCGGATTATTTCGACTCGTTTGCGATTCGTACCGAGGTCGGATTCACCTAAGCGGGAGGCAGAACGGACATCAAGGCGTTGATTGACTTCATCTTTGACAAATTCGACATCATCCACAAAGCCCATGAGTTTAGTATTAAATTCCGCATAGAGATAATCCCCAGTATTGGCAATAATATTGCTTCCTTCAAAGTCTTCGACAGCTTGGACGAGGTTTTCCCAAGCTGTATCGCTATCTTGAGGAAGGGCAAACGGTTCGATATAATATTCTGGGTCTTGGCTTTGACTGTTGACGCAGTTGGGGGTACTCGGACAAGGGGTAAGTTGTCCGGTGGCATCAACCCCCAAATTATCGGGACGTACCCCAGAAAAGACTGTGGGTTGATAGGGAGAGACCAACCGCAAAATAATCCAGCCTACCACGACGATGATAATGGCAATATTGATAATGCGACCTACAGATAGTCTTGATTTGGGGGCTGTTTCGACTTCAGACATAACGTTATCTCCTCTTAAGTTAGTCGCTTGTTATTGTAGAGCTTTCTTTGCCTAAAGATACAGGTTCTGTTCTGAAAATCGCAGTATAGTTGTAATCATGTCTCGCATCAGCTTGAGGAGGAATTTGTGGGAACGGGAATGTTAGTAGATGGTCAATGGCAGACGGAGGCGTATCAAACCGACGAAAAAGGCGGCTTTAAACGCAATCCTACCACGTTTCGCGATCGCGTCACTGCCGACAATTCTAGTGGGTTTAAAGCCGAAGCCCACCGCTATCATCTTTATGTCTCTTATGCTTGTCCTTGGGCCCACCGCACCTTAATTCTGCGGCAACTCAAGGGTCTAGAAGATGCCATTTCCCTGTCGGTGGTTGACCCGTATATGGGGGATAAGGGTTGGCAGTTTTCCGAGGCTTCTGGGGCAATTCCCGATCTTTTGTTTAATGCTGAATATTTACAAGAAGTTTATGTTAAAGCTGACTCTCATTATACAGGACGAGTGACAGTTCCGATTTTGTGGGACAAGCAAAAAAACACGATTGTAAATAACGAATCCCGCGAGATTATTCGGATGTTTGACCATGAGTTTAATGCTATTGCTAAACATCCCGAAGTTGACTTTTGTCCCCAGGAGTTAAAACCTCAAATTGAGGAAACTATGGACGCAATTTATAACCCGATTAATAATGGGGTTTATCGTTCTGGTTTTGCTGAATCTCAAGAAGCTTATGATGAAGCGGTTACCGAACTTTTTACCCAGTTGGATCGCTGGGAAAAGGTATTGAGCCAGCAGCGTTATTTGTGTGGGGAAGTGATTACTGAAGCGGATTGGTGTATGTTTACGACTTTAGTTCGCTTTGACTGGGTTTATTATGTTCACTTTAAATGTAATATTCGCCACATTTACGAATATCCCAACCTCTGGAATTATCTCAAAGATTTATATCAGCAACCGGGAGTCAAAGAAACCTGCAACTTTGACCACATCAAGCAACATTATTACCGCAGTCATCCTTTTATCAATCCTAGCGGTATTGTCCCGAAAGGCCCGGAAATTAACTTCGACGAAGCCCACAATCGCAGCTAATTAATTGGGGCAATTTTAATCACCTCAAAAACTGAATTGCTAGATTTTAATATCAAATCCGGAAATACAACCATTATTTTAGAACCCCGGTTTCTGGCTCAAAATTTTAACCTTACTGTATCAACAAGTAAGAAACCGGGGTTGGTGAATCTCCACTAATCAACTGGATTTGATATAAGCTTTTCGCTCAAAATCTTACCGAAACCCTTTCAACTCAGTTGAAGCTACATTAGCCTATTAATGCCCTTTCGTAGCGCGATCCTGCTTCTTTCCAGGTGAACTCCCGTTCGATGTAAGACCGGGCTTGGGAGGCGATTTTAGCCCGTTGGGGGGCATCGTCGAAAAGTTGCGCGATCGCGCTAACATATTCAGAGACGGTATTGGCTCGTAATGCCCTGGGAATCTCGGTTTCAATCGCGAGTCCTTCTAAGCCGCGATCGCTTCCCACCACGGGGACTCCTGCGGCCATGGCTTCGAGGGTTTTGTTTTTAATACCAAATCCGGTTTGTAGGGGAATGACGCAGAGGGTAGATTTATGCAGATATTCCACCATCGAAGGGACTCGTCCGGTGACCATGACTCCCGGTTGTTCTCCTAACTTTTGTACGGCGGGGGTCGGTTTATTTCCCGCTATCGTAAAGGTAGCGTCGGGGTAGCGATCGCGCACTTTCGGGAAAACCTGACCCACAAAAAACCGTACTGCATCGATGTTGTGGCCAAAATCCATCGCACCGATAAAGATTAAATCGTGATTTCCCGGATCGTCAGTACGAAAGGGAAACAACTCTAAGTCTACCCCATTGGGAATCACCTCGATCGGTACATCCGGTTGTAATAGATGCAGTTGTTTCTCGTCGTCGGGAGTCGTGACCACAATGCGGCTAAACTTGCCACAGTAGGCTTTTTCGTAGCGATACAGGGTGGATAAGTACAGGCGATCGCGCAATACATTATCCGAAGCCCCAGTTTGCAAATAATTCCGCGTTCCCCAATACACCGAACTATGCACATTTACCACTGTCTTTGCATACTTGCGATAATCGGGACGCACATATATAGTATTAACGCTGTGTTCGCAAGTCAAGGCTTCACAATGCCCTCCCCGGACGAAATCATCAATCCAAGCTTGCATTTCGGGGGAATAGCGATGTAAAACGTTAGGAGGGGTTGCTTTGAGGGTAGATTCGAGTAATCTCCCGGTTTTTCCGATAAATCCTGGGAATCTTGCTGGGGTGGCGCGATCGCGACGCAACGGAAAAATCTTCACCTTCTCGGTGTATTGTTGCAATGCGTCGAGATGTTCTTGGGGGACATCCCCATAACTCTGGGTGACGAGGGTAACGTTGTGGTGTTGATGCAGATGCTTGAGGAGGTTAAAAGTTCTGACTTCTGTCCCACTCCGACTGGGGGGATAGGGAATCGTTGAGGAAATCATTAATATGTTCATAGTCTGGTCTTCTCAGCCCGCGATCGCTACTTTGTTTTTAACATAAGTTGGTATCGGAAAGCGGCATAATTCCCCCCAACCATGATTCACACGCCCAAAATATTTTACGATTAAAAAAGAATAAACTGAGTCAACTGTATTCCAGTAAAAAGCAGACTTCAAAGGTTTAAAAGGAAATCTTCCCACCTTGGCAATTTCAATTCAAAGGCAATTTTAACCCCAAAAATTCCCAAAAAAGCGCGATCGCGGAATTTACTGAGATACGCGATCGCATAAGTATTTCTACGGTTACTGTCTCCAATCCGAACGAGCTAAGCTAGATAATATCCAGATATAACTGAATTTATGGAAGTTAAGCAGCTCAAGTTTTTACTGAAGCTTCTCGAAAAGCCAGGGTATCAGTCCAAAATCACTGAGATTAAGCCCACTCCTAAAATGAAAGCTTCAGAACGCGACAGCATTTGCCGTAGCCTCAGCGAAGATGGCTATGTAGCCTATGAAAAAGATATCAAGCAGTTTCGCATCGAACCTGCCGGAAAAGGGCTTCTTAACTCCGCAAATGCCGCAGAACTACCGATTTCTGAAGATGAGATTAAAGTCCTCAAAGCCGTCAAACAGAAATCGATGACCCCTGGCAAGTTGAAGATTAAAGCCGATAAACAAAAGATACTACATCAGATGTGCGATCGCGGTCTCATCGAAGCCACAAAAACCCAAATCACCCAAGTTTGGCTTGCCGACGGAGGAAAAGACTATCTAGCCACAAAATACGAATCTGATTCAACCACCTTGGCATTCACCCCCAAAATGCTGAGTGATTACGTCAGCTTCTTGCGGCAGTATTTCGCCGGAAAAGCCCCGACAACCGCGCCTTCAGCCCGAACCTCCCAAACCGCCCCTCTCAGCACTACAAACGCCCCTAAACCCACCGATGATGCAATTCTACAACTCATCAAGGATTTAGATTACGAACTTGGAACCGACAACTATTTGCCCATCTTCCATCTACGGGAAAAACTGCAACCCCCCATGACGCGAAAAGAGGTAGACGAAGCCCTTTATCGCCTTCAAGGAGACGACAAAATAGAGTTGAGCGCTTTAGCCGAAGTGCAACTTTATACTCCCGAACAACAAGCAGCAGGAATTGCTCAAATCATTGGTGGTTCCTTATTCTTCATTATCCACACGGACTAAGAACACTTTTTGATACTCAAAAAAATAGTCATTCTAGAGATACTACTATGCCAGACATCGACCAAATTATCTGCCAAGAAAGCAACCCTTTTGGGTCGGAAACTTTAAAAGTTCCCGATTTTTGGGTGCAGAATCAAGACCAGGCTTCAACTGTTAATTCAATTCATCAACAACAATTCCTACAATTAGAGTCAGTTCTTGATTTAGTCATTGAGCAAAAATATAGTAAAACTGCTGTTTTGTCAGGAGATTCAGGTTCGGGAAAAAGTCATTTGCTCGCCCGACTTAAACATGAATTTAACCCTAAAGCTTTTTTCGCTTATATTGAATTTTGGGTGGATGATGACTATATGTGGCGACATATCCTGCGCCGCACTGTCGATAGCTTATTACAAATACCCGAAGGCGAACAAGAATCTCAACTTTTGCTATGGTTAAAGGGTTTAACTATCTTCCAAAACCAGAGTATTGCTCAACGAATTTTGGGAGAGCGTAACGTATTCATTAACGATTTATCCAGGGCTTTCCCATCGGGCTTATACAATGCCAGAAATTTTTTCAGCGTTCTTTTCCATCTAACCAATCCTGAATTATATCCCTTAGCTTGCGATTGGTTAAAAGGTGAAGATTTAGCTGAAGAAGATTTAAGAACTCTTGGTGTAAGAAGGTCAATTGATAGTGAAGACGCAGCCCAAGGAATATTAATTAATTTTGCCACTATTTCCAGCAGTACCAAGCCTATCGTCTTATGTTTTGACAACTTGGATAACTTGCCGAGCTTGCCTGATGGTACCCCTAATTTTAAAGGATTATTTAATTTTAATTCAACGATTCATACAAGAGCAATCAGAAACTTGTTTATTTTGATTAGTGTTGTTACTAATACATGGGGGCAAGCTAAGAGACAAGTTCCTCCTGCTGACTTAGCACTTGCCAGTCGAACAGTTATCCGCCTTAAAGATATTAATCTCGACCAAGCAGAAGCACTTTGGGCAATGCGATTATATTCGCTACACGCCCAAGCTACACCACAACCCAGGTCTTCTATTTATCCCTTGAATCGTCAGCAACTTCAACTTTATTTTCCGAATCCAAGAGCGCGACCCAGAAATGTTTTAGAGGCAGGTCGGCAATTATTTCAGCAATATAAAAATGGCTTAGTTAACTCAACTCCGCAACCCGAAACTGTAGATATCAAGTCGGCTTTTCAACTTTTATGGCGTAGTGAATATCGAGAAGTTGCGGGAAAAATCAGTCGAGTTACGACAGTTGCTACCACCGACTTAATTCAAATGTTAGTCGAAGCCTTGCAAGCATTGGGTATCACTGAAATCCGGAAACATTTGCTCAATGGGGCTTATAGTGGCTACTCTCTCAGCTACCAAAAATCGGGAAAAGTGGGAGTTGTTTGGGCAGAAAATGCCAACATGAAAAGCTTTTACAATATTATGAAAGCTTGTCAAAGAGCCAACAGAGAATGCGACGCTTTATATTTAATTCGAGTAACTGATGTTGGAACGCCAAGGCTATCAGGACACCGAATTTATCGCGAAGTTTTTTCTAATCCTCCTAACAAACATATTCGCGAAAACTTAACCTCGGTTCATCATTTGGCAACCTATCACAAACTGGTCAAAGATGCAGTTGCTAATGAATTAATTATTTCGGGTCAGACTATCAGCTTAGAAAAACTCGAAAAATTAATTCGTGAATCCAAAATATTACAACAATGTAAACTTTTGCGTGATTTAGGTATATTTGGTACAACACAAACAACTCAAGCGAGTTCCACTCAAAACCCTACACCAACCCCGACTGCTTCTACTTCACAACCTAGAACCAATCAACCCGAAATTGTCCGCGTCGTGAATCCTGAAGAAGACTTAAAACGATACTTGGTAAATCAGTTAAACGTCCAGCAATTTATGGGATTAGAAACCTTAATTAATAATGCTCATCAAGAATTTCCTGAGTTGGAACTTACAGTGATTGAGAATGTGATTAAGCAATTGTGTGAAGCTAAAAAGGTTAAAATTCTCGACCCCGATGCCCCCAGAGCCAATCAACTGATTATTTCAGTTCCTCGCAATGCTTAATCCTAAACCTCCATTTATTTCATGCACTACCTTACAGAATCATCTGCGATTCGCAACCTCATTTCGCAACTCACCACGGCTTCAACTTTATGGCTAGATACAGAAATTGCCGATTGGTGGACGCGGAATAAAAAACTCTCTTTGATTCAAGTTTCGGCAGATGCCAATGACCCCACGGGAGATTCTGTTTATTTACTCGATGTCCTTAATAAACCGGATGTTGTGGCGGAATTTCGCCAGAAAATTATCGCGAATCCCCAGATTGAAAAAGTCTTTCATAATGCCGCTTTTGACCTCCGATTTTTAGGAAAAGATTGCGCTCAAAATGTTACCTGTACTCTCAAAATTGCCAGACAACTGCCCCTTGAAAAACTGGGAACCCCCAACCGTAAACTCAAAACCCTAGCGGCAACTTGGGGCAACTTTGACGAGATTGATACCGAGTCTCAAAGTAGCGATTGGGGACAGCGCCCCCTCCATCCCCAACAGTTACAATACGCGAAAATGGATGTGGTGTATTTGGCTTGCGTCCATCGCCATTTACTCAACCTTACCCAGCCCCAAAATTTTGCCCCGCTAATACCTAGAAACTCTCAAAGTTCTCCTTCTTTTAGCGTGACAAAAGTGCGCGTTGCTTTTGAATGTCCGCGATTGTTTTATCTAGGCCATCATCGTGGCGGTATGATGATGTTTGTTCCCCCAGGAGAAGTAAGCGGTATTGGTAATGAGTTTCACAAGTGGGCAGATAAATTTGTGCAACTTGCTCATACAGATGCTCGTTTTCAGGCATTATTTAGACCGAGTTTTGCGGATTTAGAAATCAAAGATATTGCCCAACAAATGCAGCAACTCTTTTATCAACGGGCGTTTTATCCTTATTTAGAAACTATCTCCCCAGACAAAGCGCCAATATTACTCCAGACTTGGCAAGGTTTAACCCATTTGATTGAACGTTGGGCAGAATTATTGGTGAAAAATCGCCGTTATTGTCAAGCAGAGGATGTAATTCCTTTTACGTTAATCAACCTTAAACCTGACGTTGAATTTAGCTTTACCTTACCGGATAATTCTCAGCAACAAGTTCGCGGCAAGTTCGATAGTTTGGTTTATGATTTTGAACAGCATCGCCTTTGTGTGGTGGAGTATAAAACCTATGTTTCCCCGGATAAATCTGCCCAACTCGCCCAAGTTGCTCTTTACAGTTATATGTTGCGAGAAAGGTTAGGGGTTGAGATTGATTCGGCAGTCTGTAGCGTTTTACCCAGTTGGGAGGAGTTGACTTTTAGTTGGGATGAGTTGGAAAGTACGGTTCATCAACTGATTCCCCATAAGTTACAGCAAATGCGAGATTGGGCAAACTGGGAAGAAGGCAACCCCAATCCACCTCCCCCGACAACACAACCTTATCTGTGCGAAATTTGTCCTCAGCAACACCTGTGTCAGACGTTGTTTACCAAAAATCCTTGGTCTAAAGCCCCGTCCTTATAGGACGGCTTAGCTTCATTTCTTAGAAAATAAGCCCCTCTCCCACTCCGAGAGGGGTTTGGGGTGAGGGCGCACTGCAAAAACGCCCTAACTGCTTTGGCGGTTGCTATATTAAGACTAACCCTGCTTTTGGCGATATTCTCGTTCGGCTAACCAAGCCCCGAAAATAATGCCTAAAATACTCATGACCATATCCAACCAACTAAACGTGCGATTGGGGGAGGTTTGTTGGATGAGTTCTTCGGTGATGGTGAAAGTGGCGAATAAGAACGGCCAAAGGGGGAATTTGTAGCGAAGTAGTGTCAATTTACGACAGTTGAGTAGGCGATGTCCTAGATATGTAGCGACACTATACAGGACAAAGTGACCGATGGTGTCGTAGTGGGGGATATATTGGAAAAAGTCAGGTAAATTCCCGGTGTAGGCTAAAGCCAGGATAACGGCGAAAGTGGCTGCATAAAATAAACCGAGAAATAACCAACCGAAACGAAAAAATCGAGAGTGAATCTTTTTCATAGGATACCCGACTCAGAACCTCGCTCAATCTTAACCGACTCTGCCAAAATGCTACGAGCGGGTTCAGTTTCTAAGTCGGGTGTTGCTAAAGGTGGCGGTAACGGTAACCTGTTCCCAGTTGAAACAAGCCCCCCACAAAGCCACAAGTCAAACCAATGGTCAAAATGCCACTCGTCGGATAACCATTACCAAATGCGGCGAGAAACTGTAAAACACCGTCAATGCTGACTTGAGCAAGGGCTTCAAAGCCAGGAATAAGGTGTAATAGGGCTAACCCTGCCAGCAAGATTCCCACAACGATAATCGGGGTGGCAAAGCTAAAAAAGATGGTGAGAGTCAGAAAGAGTAGGAAATTTTTTAGGGATTTCATCTTGGAGTCAACCTCAAGATTTCAACAATAGGGACAACCAGGATACAGCCAGACGAACCTATTTCTATGCTTTATACACTAGGGGCGATCGCGCCCGATGGGTCAAGAATGTTTTAATTCTTAAATCTTACTTAGGAATCTTAGCGAAACTTCCCACTTTATGGCCTCCCTCTTTGTGACGAGTTGAACGAGGTTTCGTCATCTCGGTTGCACAAATCTTGGAGTTTTTGACCCAAATCGCGATCGCGGTTTTGTATTACAATATGTATTATACTTGTAAACATAATAGCAGCTAAAGGATTGAAAGCCAGGTTGTATGGGAGTTTTGCGCCCAATCCCTGGTTTTCAACTGCCTGGAGTCTTTCACATCATAGTCCAAGGATGCGCCGAAATCCCAACTATTACAAAATACGTCGAAATCATTATTAAACTTAGTAATTTGCAATGTCTTTTCTCAGTCCCAAACGCTTAACTAAAATTAGTAAATACCTCAGCTACCATCTCCGCCATCACCCCGAAGCCCTAGACTTAGAACTTGCTCCTGGGGGTTGGGTTGAAGTCCAAGCCCTGCTGAAAGCGGCTCGTAAACAAGGCTTTACCATTAGCCCCCAAGAACTCGAAATCGTTGTAGCTCAAAATGACAAAAAACGCTTTGCTTTTGACCCCAGCCACACCCACATCCGAGCCAACCAAGGCCACAGCGTCCCCATCGATTTACAACTCGAACCGCAAACGCCCCCGGCGGTTTTGTATCATGGAACTTCAGAGGGTGCGGTTGCTGCGATTCTGAGTCACGGCTTGCAAAAACAATCCCGCCATCACGTTCATTTGTCCGTTAGCCTCGAACCAGCCCGCCAAGTCGGTCAACGTCGCGGTCGTCCCCGAGTTTTCCAAGTCGATACCGCGGCCATGATTCAAGACCATCACACCTTTTACTGTACTGACAACCACGTTTGGCTCGTCGATAGTGTCCCCCCGCAATACCTAATTCTCGTTGTTTAAACCTCGAACATAATGGCTAGAGATTTTTGGAATGACCCCGAATCTGACAATCAATCCCAAGGCCGCGGTTTACTCGGTTCGGGTTGGCGACCCCTAGAGCGTCAATTCGACTGGAACTTTTTTAATCATTTGGTGATGAGTGACCCCCTCGCCCTGTCCCAACGCTTTTTGCATCTGGGGAGTTCCCTGGCGGATGCGGTGGGGAGAAATAATTATGCACCCTTGGCCAACGTACTCAACTTGTTTTCTTACAAAACCAAAGAAACCCTCGATGAGTTTTGGGAGTATGTTACGCCAGACCCCCCTTTTCCCGACCATCGTTTCGGAGAAGCCCTCAGCATCGATACGCCCGTGCGTTCTGTTCTCAACCGCAATAGTATTCCGATTGACTGCGTACTGAACCGACTGCAAGAAATTACTTTATTTAAAATCCTTGATTTGCTCGGTCGTCCCCATTTAATTATGCAATACTATTGCGATCGCTACTTTTATTATCCTCGCGATCGCTTTATCAGTTGGGAACGTCTCGAAGTTATTGGTACAGCTTACGCCTACTGGCCCGAAAAGCAAATCTGGCTCGAAATTTACCCCTACGAACGGGGACGACGCTCTTATACCCTCATTGCCAAAGATATCGCTCCTCTCGCCAATAAAGCTACCTATAACCTCGCTGTGATGCTGAGTGGCTACCAAAGCCGCGTCGGTCAAGTTCACAGCCAATTTCCCATTCGCTCCTTTCCCGACGCTATCCAAGCCTTTACTGACAGGGTACAACAAGCTATTCTCAACCAAGACCAACTCGCCGTCCTGATTCAAGGAGAACCCGGAACCGGAAAAACCGCTTGGACTCAAGCCGTCGCCAAAGAAATCCTTGTCCCCCTTGGTTATGTTATCTTTATCCTCGACCACGATGCCGTCGAAAACTTCGTCCCACCGAGCTATTTAGAGCGAATTTGCCTGATTATCAACGAAGCGGACAATCTCGCCCAAAATCGAGCCACCGCCGCCGCTCAACGCAATAACAAAACCGAGCATATTCTCAGTTTGCTCGACGGTACGCTTTACCAAAGCATTATCGAAGACGAACAAATTCACAATCGGCAAAAATTAGTTGTCCTGATGACTTGCAATACCGCCGAACGACTTGACCCGGCTTTGCTGCGGAAAGGTCGCGTTGATTTGACTTGTACCTTTGAGCATCGCTTTGTGTGAGTAAGAAACCCGGTTTTTTCCAACAACCGGGTTTCTGGCATTGTGTTGTACCGTGTAGGCGCGAGTTGTTTCAAATCATACCAAATCCGGTTTCGACACCCCCTTTATCCAGCTAACCCGCCCACGGATTAAAATCCGGGGAATCGCGAGAGCAAAGTCTGACGAGAGCAGACTAAAAAATAGGTGGGTTATGGCGTATCGGATTTAGTATCACTTGGCTGCGGCGAATAAAGTAATCTACACTCAGATTGGTATCTTGCGCCAAGGCTCGCTGACTCACGCCGCCACAGTGAATTAAAATATCAATCTGCGTAGTTTCCCTTAAAACCTGCATTACCGCCGCATTAATTGTATCTACCTCTGCTAAATCCAGGGGGATGACTTGATGTTGTTGAGGATTCAGACATTGAGACTTAACTTTTTCTAATTTCTCGGCATTTCGCGCCGATAGGATTAATTGTGCGCCGTTTTGACTTAATTCATAAGCCAATGCTTCCCCAATCCCCGAAGAAGCCCCGGTAGTCCAGATAATGCGATCGCGACACATCATTATTTATCGTTATTGTACAGCGCGATCGCCCCATTAGCGTAAAGTACTAAGTAGCTCAAGCCCCAGAACTTCCTTTTCAGTCGATACATCCTGCTGTTGTAACTCCCATACCTTCAGCAAAATCAAATACTCATAAAACGCTTGTAACACGCACCAAGTAAAACCCGCTTTACCATCCCAACAGCCCCCCAAAATAAAATACATATACAAAAAGCGAATCAAGGGACGCATCGGTAATCTTAAAGATAAATCCTTCAACGCTCGTCGCCGTTCAACTTCAGTTTTACCAAATAATAGTTGTCGCCAACTCACGGTTTTATTTTGTAACTGATAAACCGTTTCTTTTGCTTCATCCGTTGAATAGCGATTATGCTTTTCAATCCAGCGACTAAAGCCTTTATTACAAGTATAGTGGGGATACGTTTCAGTTAAAAAGCTGGTGTTACCATAACAAACTTCCCGTTCGGCATGACCATAATCGGTAAAATCCACTTTACCCTGTTGAAAAAAGCGCATTTGGTAGCGGGGATACTGCGTACTGTGACGAATCCAGTGATTCATAAACATAACGCGCTCGGCTACATAATAGCCCACAAATTCAGATTTTTGGCTTTGTTTTACGCACTCTTGGAATAGTTCTGGAGTCATACGTTCGTCAGCTTCAAGGATATAAACCCAGTCATATTTAGTCGGGATATTATGTAACATCCAACTTCTTTGTTTCCCATGAGATTCAAAAGCGTGTTGAACAAAGCGAACCGGAAAATTCTGGGCAATTTCAGCCGTTTTATCATCGCTCAATGAATCAACCACAATCACATCATCAGACAATAAAGCTGATTGAATACAAGCAGCAATATTTGTTTCTTCGTTATGAGTCAGGATGAAAATTGAGAACATAGTTAATACCAAAAGTTAAGAATAATTGAAAACTATCAAGATAAAATAGGGTTGTCAACAAAGTTGAGTCCGAAAGTTTCGTTTCCTACTTTAAAAAGTAAGTCACCCCAACCGATATGTTTGTCATCAGCATAAATGCTATTTGCCCCGGCTAAACCGAAATTGCTGTTAATGGCAAAGGTTACTTTTTCATCGGTTTGTTGAAAAGCTGTACCAAAAATTTCATATTGCGTACCGCCAACAACACCAACATCAACACTGTCGTCAAAAGAGTCAATAGCGTAACTCCAATCATTGTGAAAAACTGCTGCTTTCACAGGAGAATTGAATACAAAATGACCGCCGTAAACGCAAGCACTACCGAGGAGTAATGCCCACAATTGAGTGTGAGTGTATTTCATGAAGCTTGATTTTTGAGTTGCTATTAAGTACTCAAAACAACGGAGGTATTTTTACGCAGACTCAGTAATTTTTTTGAAAAATTCAGCCTTTGTGGTGTAGTGTTTGAGGCTCAAAGCCTTGAGGGGTACGCGATCGCGGTTCTG
Source organism: filamentous cyanobacterium ESFC-1 (assembly GCA_000380225.1). Classification (GTDB taxonomy): domain Bacteria; phylum Cyanobacteriota; class Cyanobacteriia; order Cyanobacteriales; family Spirulinaceae; genus Jaaginema. The sequence goes on along the minus strand of KB904821.1, from coordinate 2,771,750 downwards.
TAAAGTTGTAAAATAAAGAAGTAATCTCACCGCGTGAGGTGAATCATCGTGGTACAAGTTCCCCCTAAACCTTTATCTCTCCAACTTCCTGACGAACTAGCGCTGCGGGTCACACCGGAGCAGTTTGCGGCGTTAGCGGCGGCTAACCGCGAGCTGCGACTCGAACGTAGTGTAACCGGAGAACTCCTCGTGAATCCACCCACAGGTAGCGAAACAGGATATCGCAACAGCAAAATCAATTACTTTCTGGTTCGATGGATTGAGGAAGAAGGGGGTAATGGCAGAGCCTTTGACTCCTCGACTGGTTTTGAGTTACCCAATGGGTCTAACCGTTCCCCTGATGCGGCCTGGGTCAGCCAAAATTCCTGGGATGCTCTCACCCCAGAACAATGCCAGGGCTTTGCTCCCCTTTGTCCGGATTTTGTTGTAGAGTTGCGTTCCCAAAGTGATACAATCCCAGTCCTGCGAAGCAAGATGACAGAATATATCGAGAATGGGGCGAGGTTGGGCTGGCTGATTGACCCTCAAAATCAACGAGTGGAAATTTACCGTCCGGGGCAAGGGGTAGAGGTTTTGGAGAATCCTGATACTTTATCTGGAGAAAGGGTGTTACCGGGATTTACCCTCAACTTGAGTCGGGTTTGGGCTTGAGGGTTGTTCCAAAGGAGAGACAACCGGACAGAGCAATTATTAGATTGTTGTATCGTGTAGGCGACAACTTAAACTTTAAATCCATCTCATTCCAGATGCAAAAGGACGTAAAATTGGCACTTTATTCCCGGAGGCAATGGTAAAGGTAAGCCGACGGATAAATTCATCATAGGCATCATCCCCCAGAAGCTGTTTAATTAAACCACCAAGCTGTTCGTACTTGATCTGGTCATACTTGAGTTCTGGTCGCAAATTTGTAACCTGGGCAAAATCTTCTTGATGAATGCGGAGTCCATTGTGCCGGTCGTATCGACGAATGACGAAAACGCGATCGCCAAAGTTTGTGTATTTCCTTAAAGAACCGCTAACTGTTTTAGCATCTTGCAAATAACACTCAGGTACATCAAAACCAGCAGCCATAGCCCACTGCATTATGGCATACTCATTCTCAACGGTAAACGAAAAGCGTGCCGAGCCGAGTTTCACAATCCATTCGCCATCGCGATCGCTTGCAGGCAATGTGATTCTATCTGGATCGCGTAACACAGAAAATTTCATTTGGACACCCGCTAACGAAAACCGCAGTCCAGATGCCTTATTGTCCAAGGTATCCTCGCGATCTCGCCCATATACAGGCACTTCCAAATCATCTTGAATAGGCAAATCATCTTCATCTACACGGATGATTTCCACAGCCCCCGGTAAGTCGCGTCCAACCGCCTCTAATAAAGCCAAATCGTCACCTGAATCTACGTCAAGATTGCTGGTGATAAGCTCCCGTAACGCACCATGCTCTGGAATCAAATTTGCAAAAAATGGGGGTAGTGCAAACTTTTTGCCATAATAAGTGCGAGTCAGATCGTCTTCAAAATACTGGCCTAATACAGGTCGATTGCTTGCAGACAAATAAGAGTCTGTGAAGCGAAAGGCTATCTGATTATTCGTAGTTTCAGTCAAATAGCCGACTATCTGGCCCTGAAGCTGGACTCCTAGCGTTCTTGTCACTTCTATTCTCCTGTTTGTTGCAAGATATAGCTAATACTGGGGCGGTCATTCTCACCCCACGCGGCCAAACGCGCACCGATAGAATCAACTCTGGCTGTTAGGAGCTTTTGGCGACAGAATAAAAACTCATCAAATTTTTCCTCAAGCAGAAGTTCGGCTGCGTTTCTATCGATACAATGCGATCGCAGCACTTTTGAATCCAGCCCTTGCTGATGAATTAATGCCACAAGCTCTCGCCAAACCCCTCTAGAAGTGGGAGGTAGGAGAATGCGATTTGAGGGACTTTGATTAGCTGTAGTACCCCTTGAAATGATTTTGCGGAAGGTTCTGAGATTATATTCTTCAACGAGATCGGCAATATCAATGGGTTTTTCGTTTTCAAGGTTAAGGGGATGCAACGAACTCAAAGCCACCAAAGCAATACGACTATCTGCGGCACGAGCATCAAATTTCGCGGGTAGCGTGAAACTCGAACCTTTTGTACGGGGAATTTCGTTCAACAGTTTTTGAATCGTTTGTTCTGAGTCACTCCCTTGGATAGCATCTAAGCTGTGGCGCAATAAGGTTCTTTCATTAACTAACTTGATGCCTAATAGGGTTCGCCATGTCCACCGAACCAGTAAGTTCAATGTCCGATTATTCGGTTCTGGATAAAATCCAAAAAATTTGGTGAGAACAAAAAATGGGAGCGAACGGGGCAACAGTCTCAGATGCGGAATTTCAGCATGGGTTTTAAGAAAAGTGATTGCTTGTCTAAGGGCAGGCAAAGCATCGTTGACAGCATCTCTGAGGACTTCAGTATCTCGACGATAATGCTCTGAAATGCTCCGGGTTGCATCTAGACCTTTAAAGGCAATAATAGCCGATAGGAGTTGTTCTTCAGAAGGTCGTCCAACACCCAGATTTTGCAATTCATCTGCCAAACCACTCAGGGTTGATGGTTCGTCTGATTTTCGCCCAAACAGTGCGTCGTGAATATCTTTCCATTTCATCTTCTTGCCTGAATCATTGATGCGGTAAAAGATATCTCGTAGCAGGTTCTCATCATCTGTTTCAACGACATATAGGGGAATTTCATACTGACGAATTCTTGCCCCAGCATCGAAGATGGATTTTCGCAACTCTTGATTTTGGGAGTGCTTCCAGTTAAAAACCCACTCGCTGAGGGTTGAAGCATCTAATAATTGCGTAATAGGAACCCAGGTCGAGGGCAAAACACCACTTCTGGGTGGAGCATGAAATGTTTGTGCTTGGGCATCAAAGTAGAGTACCCAGGGATCGTCAGGAGTGGTTGGCATTGTTTCATCCCGTGCTAAACCCGCAGTCAGAGCAGTTAATCTTTGTTGTCCATCAACCACCCATAAAGCTGAATTGGATTCTGGTGCAGAAACTTTGACCGGGCCATATTTTATGACAGAAGCGGGAGCATAAGCTCGTCTCATCAAAAAAGAGCCAACGGGATATCCTTTATAAACGCTATCAAAAAATAATTTCACATCTTCTGATTCCCATTGCAGGGGACGCTGAAAATCAGGAACTCGGATTAAACCGCGTTTAACCTGGCGAATTAATCCTTCAATGGTAGAAGTCTCTGCTTGCAAATGAAGCCGATTTTTTGCTGATGCAGTCATAATTTCCAGAACGGTTCCCAATCAGAATCACTGTGAAGGTTGTGTTATGAGTTTATTTTAATAGTTTCAGTTAAGACTGGATTCAAAAATCAAGGAGACGATCTCATAAAAAAGAACCCCGGTTTTTCTAAAAAATCGAGGTTCTGGTATTTACAGTAAAGCTGTTAAGCAAAATCAACCTTGACGACCATATCATTAAAATCTTGGTCGCCGCCGCCGTAATAATCCTCAAAACCGATGGTATTATCGCCCAGTAAGCGAACGTGGTCTTTTTTGTCGGGATTTGCCCCCAGGAAGGCAAAATAAGCCATCGGACTGTCTGCGGCTTGGTTTTGGGGGTTTTGACTCAAAAACTGCTCGGCAGAGCCGTTCGCGATGAGGAAAGGGGCAAGGATTTGACCGCCAGGCATACCCGTGGCGGGGTCGATGCGGTTGGCAACGGCGGCTTCGGCATAACCCGCATCCCCTGGATTCAAGCCGTTAATCGTGCCGCTTTCGTTTTCGACGGCATAAAAGCCAAAGGAGTTGTCGTAAGCGGCATCGGAGTTGACGGTAAAGTTAGCCGGGAGTAAGCCATCTTGGTTGCGGAGGTCGAAGAGTTCGAGGTCTGACCCGGTACCAATAACGGGAGGATTGTTACTGAGGGCGACATCCATTTGAATGTCTTGGAAGTCGATGGCGTTACCCATCCCGTCTTCCCAATTGAGGGTAAAGGCGTTGTTTCCGGCAGCATCGGTTTGCAGATATCCGGCGGAGGCAAAAAAGATGTTGTTGGGGGATTGTCCGGTGGCAACTTGGCTTTTAACAACATCAATAGAACTATTTTGGACGAGGAAGAAGCCCAGGCGAGAATCTGCCCCAAAACCGAGTTGACGAGAGAAGTTCATCTCGCTTAATTGGTTGTTTGCCAGGGTGGAAAAGACGACTTGAGAACGGTCGAGGGCGGCTTGGAGATAACCGTTTTGTTGGGGGGTAATGCCGTTGATGCTGCCACTATCGTTGTCTACGAGAAATACGCCGATTTCGTGGACGGCTTTGCTGGTGTTGGTTTTGAGGCCGAATTGCAGTTGTCCGGCATCCCCTTGGAGGTGAAAGATATTGTTGCCAAGGTGTTTGAAGGCGGGGTTTTTGGCAATCGGGTCGCCCCCACCGGGATTGTTGATAGGAGTTGCGCCGGGGTTGGCGGTGAGATCGAATTGGTCGCTAATTTGGTTGCCATTGCCATCGTCGGCGGTGACGGTGATTTGGCTTAAACCTGCGGTGGTGAGATTGCCACTGAGAATCCCGGTGTTGGGGTCGAGGTTGAGGCCGTCGGGGAGGTTGGTGGCGGCGTAGGTGAGGGTGTCGTTGTCGGGGTCGCTAAAGTTGGGTTTGAGGTCGAGGGAGAAGGGTGTGCCAATAATGGCGGTTTGATCGGCGATCGCCCGATCTAAAATAGGTTGTTGATTAACTGGGGTCGCACTGACTGTAGCAGAAACGGCGAAGTTAAAGGGGCCTTCGTCGGTGTCGTTGTTGGTGAGGCTAAATTCACCGTTATAAGTCCCGGCGGTGGTGGTATCAACGTTTAGGGTAATATTAGCTTGTTGGCCTGCCGCGATCGCGCCGCCGGGTAGATTTCCCGCTACAGAAAAACCTGCGGGTAAGTTGAGGGGATTGGTGAGGTTTAAATCTGCCGTCCCGATATTTTTAACCGTAAGGGTTTTACTCAAGGTTTCCCCAACGGTGGCTGTACCAAAATCCAAGGGGGTTGTCGTCCCGTCGAGAATTTCGGTCGTACCGTCAAAGATTTGGATTTCGGGTTCAGGAGTCGCGGTCACTTTGGCCGCGATCGCGAAATTAAAAGGACTTTCATCGCTATCATTAGTGGTAAAGCTAATCTCGCCACTATAATCTCCGGCAGTGGCCGCATCCACTTGAATCTGCAATGTAGCCTGTTGACCTTGGGCAATTGTATTCGCTAAATTCCCCACCAGAGAAAACCCCGTCGGCAGTTGTAGATTGCTTAAGTTGAGGTCAGCCGTTCCCAGATTCTTGATTGTAAACGCCTTGGTAATCGGCGTATCTACCACCGCACTACCCAAATTAATCGCCGTGGTGGTATTATCTACAATGCTCGTCCCCCCATCAAAGACTTCGATTTCCGGTAAAGGTGTACCAGGGGCTTCAAACGCACCGCTATCGGGAGTTACCGTCCCATCAAAATCCCCATCCTGGCGTACATTGCCTGTCTGGTCTGTTCCTGGCGCACCTGCCACCCCTCCATCAATGGCGGGACTTCCGGCGAGTAAAGGGCGCACCCATTGATTATTCACTTGTTGCAATGCACCAAGCTTGGGGTCAGCAATCAAAATATTAGTAGTGGCTTTATCGCTATCCGCCCCAAACTGAATATTACCGCCGCCATCTGTGAATTCTCGATTGGTATTTTGCTGAATCCCCCAGCCGTTGTTACCATTTTGAGCCGTATTGTTGTAGAAAATCGAGTTGGTGACCTTAGTACCCTCACTGGCCAAAATCGCACCGCCAACCCAGCCCGCGTAGTTTTCGGCAAAGGTACTATTGGTAATCGTAGCGGGTTGATAGTAGAGAGACAGCGCTCCGCCATTGCCACTGTAGGTTAACGATTCGCCGCGATTGCCCGAAAAGGTGCTATTGGTAATGGTGGTGGGGGCATTCATCGCCCAAATCCCACCCCCATTATTCGCCGCCGTGTTGTTAATAAAGCTGCTGTTGGTGACGGTAAAGCCTTGATTAACATCATTACTCATCTGGACAATTGCACCGCCACTGCCCCTGTTGCCGCCATTGGGTAAAGCAGCAATGTTGTTATCTTTAAAGGTGCTGCCTTCGATGACGACGCTATCTTGCTTACCCGTATAGAGATAAGCCGCACCGCCTTCCCCTTTGCCTTTATTACCTTCAAAGACACTGTTGATAATTTTAATTGTACCCGAAGTGGCATCGCTGCTGGTGCTGGCGCGGTCGGTGTAAATCGCGCCCCCAAAGCCTCGTAGGAAGGGACGGGGATTGCCCGTATCGTAAAAGGCGGCGGTGGTGTCGTTGTTGAGAAACTTACTGTTCTCGATGGTGAGTTTGCCGTTTAAACTGTTGATGGCTGCGCCGTTGATGCCTTTGTTATTGATAAATTCGCTATCTTTAACTGTAATAGTATCGGGTCCCCAAAACGCGATCGCGCCTGCCCCTCGTTCGTCATTAGCGGCTGTAGCGACGTTACCCTCAAACTTACTCCCGGTAACGCTGAGTTTGCCCTCAAAGGCACTAAAAATCGCCCCCCCGCCTTCATCAGCCGTATTATTGACGAAATTGGTATTTTCGATGGTTAAAATGCCTTGGTGGGTGGTACGGATTGCGCCACCACGGTCTGAAGTATAGGCATTTGCTAGTGTAAGATTTTTTACGGTTAAACTCGTGGGATTTACAGAAGTAGAATTGAGGTGAAAAATCCGCGAGGCATTGTTCCCACTAATGGTCAAATCTGCCGCCCCACTGCCGTCTATGGTGAGATTGCTGCTTACGGCTAATTCAATCTGACCACTGGTGAGGGTTATGGTTTGACCCGCCAAATTGCCGTCAAAGGTAATGGTATCACCGGAGTTGGCTGACTTGATCGCGTTGCGGAGAGAACCCGCCCCACTGTCGGCTAAAGACGTAACGTTGAGAGTTGCCATGTTGTTAAAGTTACATAAATTGGGCTGACTACACTTAAAGTTTTCGTGAACTTGGTGTAGCGATCCGGAACGTGCTGGCCCTGATGATGTAACAAGTGGTTTGGTTTTAATTTTAGCGGGCGATCGCGCGATCGCGGCAACTCCAACCCTCTAATCTCAATCCCCCACATATTGAACCCGATAAATGCGATTATTCGCTTCTTCGGTAAGGGACTATTTTTATGTTAGTCATTTGTTATTCGTCCTTTGTCCTTTGTTGTTGGTTATTGGATAATTGTGGCTTGTTGGGTTTCAACGGTTTGAATATTTCAATCCCGGTTACAGGATTCATTGATAGGAAACCCTTCGTCTTTGTCCAGTACCAAGGTATTAATCAAGTTTCAATCCCGGTTACAGGATTCATTGATAGGAAACTGCTAGGCATCGTGACTAATTTCACGAATGTCGTTATGTTTCAATCCCGGTTACAGGATTCATTGATAGGAAACGCCTCGAATGATCACGAAATTTCTTAAATAGGCATGTTTCAATCCCGGTTACAGGATTCATTGATAGGAAACCCCCCCAATTTTATCGAGCTTGTTGGCATCCTTGAGGGTTTCAATCCCGGTTACAGGATTCATTGATAGGAAACCCCCAAGAGCGAATTGTGATGGGGGGCCGCGATGCCGGTTTCAATCCCGGTTACAGGATTCATTGATAGGAAACTCCGGCGCAAATCGCCTGGTAAACGGTGGCTGCGGGTTTCAATCCCGGTTACAGGATTCATTGATAGGAAACGGTGCATTCAATGTTAGTCACGACTATAACCACTAGTTTCAATCCCGGTTACAGGATTCATTGATAGGAAACAAGGCGAGTCCGGGTAGTTGTCGCAGTCGCGGGGGTCGTTTCAATCCCGGTTACAGGATTCATTGATAGGAAACGTTAATGGTTCGGCAATGGCCTTTCCTACGGGATTGTTTCAATCCCGGTTACAGGATTCATTGATAGGAAACAAGGCGAGTCCGGGTAGTTGTCGCAGTCGCGGGGGTCGTTTCAATCCCGGTTACAGGATTCATTGATAGGAAACGTTAATGGTTCGGCAATGGCCTTTCCTACGGGATTGTTTCAATCCCGGTTACAGGATTCATTGATAGGAAACTCAAATATGAAATTCAACCAGATAAAGATATTTTCGGCTGGTTTCAATCCCGGTTACAGGATTCATTGATAGGAAACTGGCTAAACCGTCTATCAGGGAAAGGGCGATCGCAATGTGTTTCAATCCCGGTTACAGGATTCATTGATAGGAAACGACGCTGTTTACGTTGTTCCATGAATAGTTGCCGTCGTTTCAATCCCGGTTACAGGATTCATTGATAGGAAACGCTGCCTTCTTCCCCCCATCGTTCGATGGAGCTAGTGTTTCAATCCCGGTTACAGGATTCATTGATAGGAAACATAATAGAGAGCCAGCGCACTCACCCCCAAATTATTTGTTTCAATCCCGGTTACAGGATTCATTGATAGGAAACCAGAGACGAGGCTTGGCAATGGCGATGGGAAAGCAAGTTTCAATCCCGGTTACAGGATTCATTGATAGGAAACCATAAGATTAAGCGGTAGTCCCCAAGAGCTAAAAAGTTTCAATCCCGGTTACAGGATTCATTGATAGGAAACCGTTTTATAAATATTAATGATTTTAGCTTGTGGATGTTTCAATCCCGGTTACAGGATTCATTGATAGGAAACACAATCGAAAGCGCGAAAGCAAAACTAACGAAAGCACGTTTCAATCCCGGTTACAGGATTCATTGATAGGAAACAATCGCTATCTTTACCCTCCCGCTATCTGGCCTCCTTCGTTTCAATCCCGGTTACAGGATTCATTGATAGGAAACTGTTGCCGCAAGGATGATATGGAATTAGTTTTTTATTGTTTCAATCCCGGTTACAGGATTCATTGATAGGAAACTTAACATGAATCACACATTTAAAAGCATCATTATGTTTCAATCCCGGTTACAGGATTCATTGATAGGAAACTCGCCAGCCGCCACGATCGCACCGGCGCGATCGCGAGCGTTTCAATCCCGGTTACAGGATTCATTGATAGGAAACTATTAAATCCCCGCGAGGGCGATAGATATAGGGTTGTTTCAATCCCGGTTACAGGATTCATTGATAGGAAACTTCTTTATCTTTTCAATGGTGAGCGTGGCTATAAGTGTTTCAATCCCGGTTACAGGATTCATTGATAGGAAACCAAGCTCTATTGAGTCTTCCGCTTCACAATGGGTGTTTCAATCCCGGTTACAGGATTCATTGATAGGAAACTGCGCCATCTGAAACTCAGTCTAGCAGAGATGTTGTTGCCCACTTTTGACGGATGTCAAACTTTTCTTCAAAACTGACTCCTCAAAACGCACTAGCAACCAATACTCTTGCTTAAACAAAATCCCCAAACTATTGAATTTTCAAGGTTCTGAGACTTTTGACGAACCTCCCAGGGATTTTGCCCCCGCTTCGGTCGGTCAAAAACTAATCTGGCTTATGTCAATTCAATCATAAGATAATTGTATCTTCCTGTCTAGGCAACTCCGCCCCATAGGTAATCGTTCGTTTCACCGAACCAGCATCAAGAATATATATCTTCACCGAATCCTCAGAAGATTTTAGCAGCGTTTCTAGACGTTGTTGTAGCTTGGCAAACTGCATCGCGGTCAAAAAACACTCGAAAACGCTATACTGCGCCCATTTGCCAAAACCGGATAGAAGGCTATGGAGTCGTTTACGTCGCTTGTTACCAGCTTTTGTAGCGGGTAAATCGTAGATAATCAAATACAACAATTTATTCATCGTATAGTTAAAGGTTGATAGGGGACATCTTCTTGTAAATGCCGAGCCAGCAAACGAGCTTGGAGTTCAATCGCCCGCCGATAGGTGCAACGATAGCCAAAGACAGGATGCTTCAACTCTGAGGTAATTTTTTGTTCAAAGGCTTCAAGAAAGGTTTTGCGGGCTTTATCCGAAAGGCGATAAGCCCCCAAACTTTCATTAAAGTCATCGGGTTTGATCTGTTTGCGACTAATGACCGATAGCACCAAATTATCTGCCACCAAAGGGCGAAACTCCTCCATCAAGTCGAGAACAATGGCAGGTTGTCCTCGGGTGGTTTCATGGAGATAGCCAATATAGGGGTCTAACCCAGCGACATGAACAGCACTGGTCACTTGAACCCGCAACAGTCCATAGGCAAAACTGAGTAAAGAATTAATGGGGTCAGTGGGAGGCTGGCGATTTCTGCCGTTGAATGACCAGGTGTCTTTAAATAAGTTACGCCAACAGGCAAAGTAGTCTTTGGCTGCAAGTCCTTCGACTCCTCGGACTTGATTAAGGGTGGTTTGCTGAGAAACTAGCTTTTTATGTTTTTTGAGGGGGTTGTCTTTTTGGTCGTGGCGGTACAAAACTTGATATTGGTTATGAATTTTGTGGGTAACAATCGCTTTGACGAGGGCTAATCGTTTCTCGGTGTTGGTGTGGGTAGCGTATTGGGCTAATCGCAGTTGACCATTACGAGAATAGCTCGGTAGGGCAACTCCCAAGTGTTTGCCGAAAATAGAGAGGTAATGAATGGGGATACCGAGTTCAAGGGCGTAGCAAAGGGCTTCTCCTGTAATGCTAGGATGCCCCATAAGGACGATCTGCTCGATGGTTTGGGCGGGAACATTATGTTTTTTCCAAGAGCCATCTTCTTGTTTTAAAGCAACTTTGAAAGCTTCTTGGGCTTTGGTTAATGTGGCATCGGGTTGGGTGATATAAACGGCTGACATAATTTTTGCTCCATTATTTAAGGGTGCGTAATTTTTTAATCTCTTTGGGTAAGCAAATTTCTTTGAGACTGCAATCTCGGCATTTCTTGGGATTATCAATAGGAGGTGGCATTGTGGAATTAGTAGCAGTAGTATGGGCAGACGCGATCGCGCTCTCGGTTTTTTGCCGTAATTCAGGAGTAAATTCCACCCGTTGACGACGACGATTGCCGTAGTAAAATATTTCACCGTAGGGAATATCTCGCCCTGTCTTTTCTTCTAAGCACAAGGCAGCAGCACAAAGTTGAAAATGGTCGTTGAGGTGTTGGGCCATCCGTCCTTTTTTATATTCAATGGGAATGAGTTGCCCATTTTCTTCCTCTACGGCATCAATAATGCCTTTAACGCCGAGGCGATCGCTCCACACCCATTGCTGACGGTGAATGAGGGTATTTCCCTCCCAACTTTCTCCTTCTTCATTAATATTGCGGTGGAGATGGCGACCTCGAATAATGTGTTCGTTATCGCTCATTTCCCCCAAAACATACTCCCAGTAAAAACGGCGGGGGCAGTATTCCCAGGCATTCAAATATGCCAGGGGAATATAATTTTGTTCGTTCATGATTAGCTACTCGCAAATTTTCAGTTGTGTTTGTCCCATACCCATAGTTGTTTTCCGTCCCACCCCAGCAAAAAAAGCAAAATAAGCCAAAATCGCCGCAACTTTTGCTTGTTCAGAATCTCGGAAACGATAGCGAACCCAACCCTGTGCGCCTATTTCTGCCCCGCCTTCTAAGCGCAAAGCCTGAGTTTTTAAATCATAAGCAGAGACGAAACCCTGCCACTCAAAAGCCGGAAAATGTAGGTTTTCAGGAGCAAAACTATTCCAGCGTCTTTGCAAACTCCCAAACACTAGATCGGGTAAGGGAAAAGGCTGAATATTTTGCTTTTGTTTAAAACTGGTTGGAGATAAAAAGTCCAACTGAATATCGGACAAGGGCGGACTCTGAGCCAAACTTTCATAATCCGTTGCTCCGGCTAAACGATGAGTACCAGGGAAAGCAAAATAGTTACGGATTTTAAAAGGAAACTTCCCCAAAACTACAGGCTGATGTTCTGCGGCTTGGATACCTGTTAAAAGCGGTTCTAAGAGACTGCCATTGAGTAAACTAATCCGAATCAAAAACTTATCTCCCGGCTGGGTTCCTCGGCGACGACGATGACCGAGCAAACCAGATAAACTCAGAGGGGGCGTTTGTGCCGCGTGAAGGCTGGCCGCGACTTCCCGATTGCCCAGATTGAACCATTCTAAGACTTGAGCATGAATGGCTCGTCCTAATGTCGCAGGGGGCTTTCCGGGCTTGGCTGCCCCAAGTTCTACTACTACAGATTGCAGGGTATAGCGCTTAGGATACTGCGGTAAGGGTTTTGGCACCATAGGAGACTCCGACGGGTAAACAAAGGGTTTTAGGTAAGTTAGGAAGTTGTTGCCTCAAGGCATTCCACTCATCCCCCCTTAACTGCCAATATTCGCCGTTTAGCTGTGCTTGACTCACCAAACTCGAAGGAGGCATCACAATCCGGTTATAGAGTTCTAAATCCTGCTCTAAAGGCAAATCCAGAGGATTGAGGGGATGGTCACAGACATACTTTCCCGATTTTTTTTGAATAGCTGCTTCTGGTATTAGTTGCAGATGAACCATGACTTTCGCAGCCCACTTCCCCAAACGAATCCAGCGTGGAAACTGAATTTCTGAGTTATCGGGGGTCATCAGAAAGGTTTGATAATGACTCCCCACGGCCAACTCTTTGGCACGACCGTAGTTAATGGGATAATTGCGGTCTGCACCTTTGACTCCAAACTGTTTGGATTTTCCGTAGTAGGTTGTTTGGGCAGCTTTGAAAGTGTTAATTTGGTATGACCAAGATAGGGGTTTAGCCGGGAATACATACAGTCCAGCCTCATTGAGATGTAGTAAATTTTGTTCGCGACTGGGGTCTAGGTAATCGGGTTTCTGGGCAGTATCTCCTTGTAACCCATAGGGATGGGGAATATAGCTCCCTTTAAAAAAGGCGTAACTAATTGCCCAGTTGTGCAGGTACTTTTCAGTTTCATAGAGAATGCCCATTTCACGGGTAGCGAAGAAAATGTTGTCATGTAAGGTTAAGTGACAGGCGTATAGGGTCATATTTTGTTACTTTGTAGTTCTTGAGTAGGGGCTTTCGCCCCACTTTTAGTCAGAAAAATTGAAGCTCTGATTACGAGCTTTATTTCTTTCTTTTGCCTTTTTTACCACCAGACAATGCACCGTATTCTTGAGCATAGGCAGTCGTTTGTTGATAAAGATTAGACAGAGTATTTGTGAGTTGGGTGTCGTCTTGATAAATTGCTGAAACTTCAGCGAGTAAGTCATCTAATTCTGAGCCAAAAATTGCTTGAGTTTTTCGCACGGGTTCTTCCTCTAATAGGTTTTGTACAACTTGGGTAGCAGTTGCTTTTAAGTCTTGAATGGGTTGTCCTAAATCTCCGTTGAGGGCATCATATAAAGCTTGGGTGAAGTGGAGATTGCTGAAAATTTCGCCATCGCACAGAACAATGCCCAAGAGGTGATTTTTCATGGTTCCGGTGCGGGATTCCTGTGCGCCATAGCGACGAGTTCGCAGCAGATTTCCTAAGACATAAAGAAAGCCCTCATAAGTAGGATCGCGTAGGGTTTCAACAGTAGGAAAAGTGACTTCCGGTAAAATATGATCTTGCTCGTTAATGGCACTTCGCATCACACCCGCTTCGCTCATTGTCCCACCTTCAAAAGGGGCATTAAAGGTAAAGCTGCGGTGGGATTGTTCGTAAGCACTCAGGGAAAAGGCGGAGTCAGAATAGACTTTTGAGCGTTCTGAACCGCTATCCCCAATGGCAAAACCATAGATAATACAGTCAGGACATTGTTTACAAGAGTTTTCGCCGTTGTATTCGCAATAATTATCAGCCTCTTTGTCAGCGCTAGTGAGGTTAAGAGAACGGAGAATTTCTCGACCTATCAAACGTTCGGGAGTCGTTTGTTTGCGTTTGAACATGACTAGGCGGCTGATCATTTCTTGGCTTTTTTCTTCTGCACTCAATCCGGATTTAGTACGGGCAGTATTGAGAATGCCGTCGGTTTGAAATACCGGGAAGGATTGACTATGGCGCAGCATCAGAAAGTGGATATATTTGCCCGAAGCCAAACGAGGGAAAGAGGTGGCGAAGTTAGCTTTGATTGTTTCGAGAGTCGTCATTTTTGTTATTCCTTATGTTGATTATTTAGGTTGAAGTTAGAAGGCTTTTTAAGAATCTGTTGATTCGGAGGCAGAGTTATTTTTTTCCTCTAAAGCGAGGAGACGATAAGCGAATTCTGCCCCGGATTTGATGCGGTTGCGGTTTTCTTGAAGGAGGGCGCGATCGCGCTTACACATTTGACCAAATAAGTCTTCAACGCAGGTAGTCATAAAGCCTTGAATTGCCTGTAATTCTTCTGCTTGACGTTTTTCAAAGGGAATGGACTTATCTTTGATTAGGGGGCGTTTATAGACCTCCTGACGGTCTAAAGCCGATTGGAGTTGTCCTGCACCCTGAAGGATTAATTCCTCGTCAGCCCAATCATCGGGGACTGATAAGATGACTTCGAGGGCTTTAGTCAGAGGTAGTAAAATCGCATGACTCGATTCACTGACTCGCACTTGATAGAAATGGCGATATTCGCTGACTAAACGTTTGGTCAATTTAAGTCGATTTTCTTTCATTGAGTCTCCTTGGGCTAAAAGATTGGCAAATCGCCAGTATTGTTTAACTTCTTCGGGTAAAGGTTCATGTTTTTTACTGCGGAGTCCTTGTTGCGCGATCGCGAACACATTTAAAACATCAGTCATCACCTCCCTTACGGTGCTATTTAACGCCGACCAACGCGCATCCGGTGGATTACTGCGGTTGTCGAGATGAAGGCTGTAAATCACTAATAAACGCTTCAATCCCTCATCAAGTTCCTGTAAGCGCAAGGATGTATGCAATCCTAGTAGCTGCCAAAATCCCGCAATTCCATCAAGAATTACAGACTCTAAAAACTCCGTATCACTTGTATAAAGAGGATCAGAACTTGGGGTTGCAACAACTTTAACACCTAGAAGCATTGGTAAAATTAAAGCGAGAAACGCAGGTTCGACCCAAGCATCGGTATCACTTTTACCTCGTGTTTTGGTATGAGTCATTGCCATAAAAGGTAAGTCTTTTGTTGAATACTCTTGGTCGTAGCGTCCTGGCCGGGGTTCAAGTTCTTCTACTAACAAATTTTGCAAAGTACGATAATTCATGTCTGCTTTGAGCCATTGCTTAGAAACCTGCCAAAGATTCACTTTTTTAAGTTTTTTCACTAAATGTCCGATAGCTCTGGCAACTTGTGGAGAATGGACATAAGCAGGAAAGATTGACAAAAATACTGGCTTTTGGTCTTCTAGCTTCCCGGCTGGAACAGCCCAATAAGCTTGACGCAAAATCATTTCCAAAGACCAGATTTTAGAAATTCCCCGTTTAATCCGTCTGCCACCCAGAGCATTCTTGTTACTGTACTGCTGGGGTTTAAATAACACGACTGAATCAAACTGGTCTTCTGATAAAAATTCACCTGAACTTAGAGAGCAAATGGGTTTATTTTTGATTTTTACTTCTATATATTTGGTAAGTTCAGTTTCGACTTGCACATCGTTACTTTCCCAACCAGATATTTCTAAATATTGTGCCAAGTAATCATCAAATACACCTTGGGTTTGGCTCTCATGCTTTGATAGCAAATTATTTTGGGTTGCCCAAACTGCTAGATCATCTGCTAAGTTTTGTAAGACCTTAATTAAGTCTTCTGAACCGGGATGGCGGTCAAGCTCGGCTTGAGCAATATAGTTAGCAGCTAATTGATACCAGCCATAGTTCACCCCTCCTTTTTGAACTTGGGTTTGTTCAGGAGTAATTTTGTCTTGCAATTGTAAACTATTAAGTATCCAAGTAATATAGTCATCATTATTAGCAAAAAACTCCCTCTGAACTAAAATGATGAATTCTGCCAAACGATCTGCCCAAACATCTGCACCTTGAAGCAAATACTCCTTCTCTTCTGGCTTTAGCGGTAGTTTATCTAAGCGTTTTGGTGTAGCAGGATTTTTAATATTGGCAGCTTTGGCAATAATCACATCAGGAAGTTGGCGAATCTGTGCGGCTGGGCTGAATAACTCACGAGTTAAAGGTGCAATTTTGATGCCTTTACCACCCCGAACAAAACCGACATCACCTTGACGAAAATAAGATTCTAAGCCTTGAATATTTTTATCTTCATCTCCATGCAAAATACTGTACCAAACGGCTTTTTGAATATCAGCTAAATTTGGTAGTGATAAGTCTTTTGGTGCTAGATAAACTGTCCCCTGAGCAAAATAAAGAAGGGGTTGCCAACCTTGAGTTTGAGCGAAACGAACAACCGCATTATGAACTTGATTTGTTAACAAACCTCGGCAATCGCGTAAGCGATGATAAACCAATTTTTTCTCAATTCCTAGCCAATCCAAGTGGTCTTCTAACCGTTCTCCTCCTGTTTGAGTAACAATACTGGCAGGGTCTTGTAAATGAACTGCAATATCACCAAAGGCTAAGAGGTCACAAAGGCGGTCTAGGTCTGGATAATCTAGATTTAGATCAAGCTCATCAACTTCCCAGTCTTGACTAATCCGGTGACTTCCCCGTTTTTTCTGTGTGTTCTGAGCTAGGAAACAAATATCAGCCGAATAGTTCCGCCATTCTTGCCAAAACTCGTCAAAGTTTAGTTTTTCTCCTAGTTCTTGACATAACTTGATAATTTCAGAAACTTGATGTGCATCGGGAGAATCTTCGCCATGACTATGAATGTATTTATCATAGTCATGCAAGGTAAAACCCAGACAAAGCTCTCGTTGTTCAACTTCAGATAAGGGTTCAAATAATAACTTGCTTAGATTCCAAGCAGTTAGTAAACCATTAAGGACATGAACTAAGAGGCTTTGGTCTGCTTTCTGAGTAAAGGGAGGCTCAGTACCCCCTAATGCGGGAACTAAAGCAAATTCGCGCTCAAGTAGGGGTAAAATAGTATTGATGAAATCATGTAAGATAGAGTCTTCTTCATCCTCTGAAAGCGTTTCAATGAGTAGGCTTTGGAGTAAAGTTGTCATAGCAGTTAGGGTTTAGTAAATATAAGGTTTGCTGCGATCGCACCGTTTGAGCTTCCATTTGAGTGACTCAAGTAGTAAAGCATCCTGATTAAAGGCACAGGCATAAGCCTCATCATCAGCATCATGCAGTAGGTACAAGCCAAAAGTAGGACTCAAACGCAGAATATTTCTGACATTCCAGAGCGTTGGATGTTGACGAGATAAGGGAACTAGAAAGGTTAGTAAAGGCTGTTTTCGTAGTGATTTCCTAAGTTGAGAACTTTGCGGATGTCCTTCGACACTCACCCCCTTAATGCGGGTTAGGGTACATGAGGTTAGCTCGTCTGTTCCTAAATCACAGTCCAGTTTTAGGTCGTAACGTTGTTCAGACCAAGACTGAACTTTCAGATAGGTCGTGAGATAAGGTTCGGGAAACTCGGTGGATGGATAGTCCTGTTGGGCTGCGGCTTCAAGGAAAGTTTTGCGGTCAATCACTTCGACTTGAGTATGAGGAAGTAACCTTAGTAATCCGTAGGTGTAGAAACGAGAGTCATCCCAAACCGCAGCTTGTAAGTCCGAACCCCCTCGAAACCGTAAAAGTTCTTCTTGAACGGCTTGACCAGTTTTGTTCTTTCCTAAAGCAAACCAATGTCCTCGCTTTTTATCTAGTTGCTCACCATAGATGTTACGGAGGTCTTGGGATATGCGATCGCGCAACCTCTCAGTCACATTCGATCTTTCTCTCCCTTCCCGTTTACTTTGAATGTTCGTCCCACTCAGACGAAGTAGCATTCCTTGAGCTTGCAACGCTCCCCAATAACGGCGATACTGCTCATACTCCTGGGGTGCATCAAACACCTTCTCAATGATTTCTTCTCGAAATTGAGTTCTATCCACCATTTCGTCAGGTGCTACATATTTTTTTAGCTGAGGGAGTATCCAGGACATCCAGCCAGGAATAAGTGCGAAAGCTTGATAACTCTGAAAACCTGGATGACGACCCAAACGGCCTAGCCTTTGAATGAAAGTAGCTGAATCGCTCGTTTCAAAAATAAGCAAATGAATTTTGAAATCAACCCCTACATCCACCGCAGAAGTCGCAATGACTAAAACAGGTTGTTCAGCTTGCGCTAATTCGTCCCTCGTAATGTCTCTTTCTCTGCCGTCAATCCGTCCACTTATTTCTTTGACAATAACTTCATTACCTAACAAAGCCTGTAATTGACGGACAACACGACTCACTACAGCCACAGAGTTGAGAATAATCAGTCCCCGTCCCTTCTTCTCCGCTTGCAATATTTGCTTTAGGGTATTAGCTTGTTCAGTCAGCCATGCGAGTGAATCACTCTCTTTAAGTTCAACGAACTCCAAAGTAATAGCTTGAGCAATTGGCCGATAACCAGGAGTAGGTTGACTAACGTAATTTCCTGGGACTTCTGCAACTTTAAATTTAGCCTGATTGAGAGTCTCAATAAATCTAGTTTTTGGAGTAGCAGAGGTGAACAGAACTCGGAAAGGACTTTTCTTTCTTCTAGTGTGTCGAATTAACAGTAAGCTATTGAGAATCGCTGCTTCCTCATGTGCGCCAAAAATATGAAACTCATCACAGATATACAAATGGGGATATTGAGCCAGGGTAAAAGGTAATAAATCTTGTCCATAAGCTGGATCGACATAGCGACTATGGTTAACCAAATAAAATATATCTGGATTAGTCAGCAATACATGAGTTTGCTTGATTGAGCGCAGTAACTCTCTAAACTTTCTGCCTTTCTTTTTTTGGGTTCTTTTTGCTAGTTCCGCGCCATAAAGACTGTCTATCTGCTTACCCTTAGCTGAAGTAAAACTTTGACAATATCCCCTAACTTGATTTTCTTGATCTTTGACCAATTCAATAGTTGGATATAGCGAAACAGTGCGGAATTTAGGATCGAGTAAGCCAGGAAGACTACCAGCTAGTGATTTGCCATCACCAGTATTAGCAGTATTGAAAATAATATCAGCATCTCCAGTCAAGACTTCGGCACCGGTTTCGGCTTGATGGAGAGAAAGCGGACAACTACAACCCGATAGGGGTTTAAAACTGGGTGCAGCTTGATGGACTTGGCAAACTTGTTGGCATCCCAAAGGACAACTCCCAACTCCTGGGTTAAGCCGAGAGTAGAGGGGCTTTAAGCGAATTTTCATCGGTTTTAAATCTTTGTTGATATTCCTAACCTAATACCCCTTTTCCCAAAGTTGTTGTCATTTTTTGACTACAATTTAGAAATTGGTAGTGAGGTTGGATTTTGGGTAGTTTTGTTGCGCTTTTAGGGTGCGTTGTGAAAGATAACGCACCCGCTAAACGTCACTGTTTACTTAGTTTAAGCAGCGATTTGTTGGTAAACTCGCCACTTATCCCGCCCTTGATGCCAAATAAGATAGCAACCCCAAGGTATTGCTTTTCCTGTTGGACATTTTTGAAGGATTTTGTATGGAATATTCAAAAACTGCTGGAGTTCTTCTGTTGTCAGCTTGTCTTTCAACAAAGACTTCTGGGTGAAGGATGGATGAAGTTTTGGTGTTGTCCAACCTTCTTTCCCAGGCTCTAGCAAAACCAGTTGTATGGGTTGTCCCGCTTGTTGTTTGGCAAGTTTTGCAGTACGATTTAACTTAGGCATAATAAAATTGCCAGCCTTAAAGACTGGAATAAATTAGGGATAGGAATAGGAGTAAGTCTCTCCTCGATGAGCTTGTGCTTCAAAACATGAAAACCTTATACGAGCGGGATTATCACCAATGGCTGAACGAAACGATTAGCGCGATTCAACAGCGTCGTTTCTCTGATGTGGACTGGGATAATCTTGTCGAAGAACTGGGTGATATGGGCAAGGCTGACAAAAACGCCTTACTGAGTAACGTCAAGATTCTCGTCGCGCATCTGCTCAAACTCACCATTCAACATGATGCACCTGCCCAAATGAAAGGAAGTTGGTACAACTCAGTTGACGAGCATCGAGAGCGTGTTAAAGATGCTCTAGAGTCAATCCCATCCTTACAGAACTATCTACCTGAAGCAGTCAGCAAAAGCTATCCAGGGGCGCGAAAATTGGCGATAAAAGAAGGCAAGCGGGCCAGCTATGGGGTAAGACAGCCCAAAGAGCGCGAATATCCTCAGCAATATCCTTTTTCGATTGAACAACTCCTTGACGAAGACTTTTACGGTCACTCAAATGTTGAGGAAATGCTTTAGCTTGTGTTATCTCCGAATAACCGTCGTTACAATCAAATTGCTTTTGCTCTAGAAGTTTTGAAGCTACTGGCCGAAAAACCTCGCAAGCGGGAGGAGTTGGCGGACTTGCTGGCGGTTTTTCTGGACAAGTACGATAAATCGCCGGGTGACATACCCCAAAAGCTCACCCGCACGATTCGTCAACTGCGAGATTGTGGTTTTGAAATCGAGAGTGCGCCTCATCGCCCTTATTCCCTGGTTGAGTCAAATTTTCCGGTGCTACTCTCATCTCAACAGCAACAAGCTTTATACATGGCGGCTTATTTCCTGGCTGATATGGGATTTTCTGAGCAAGCGGGGCAAATTATTCGTATTGGGAATCTGAGTCAAACGGTTCCCAACCTGGATGTTAAAGCCAACTTCAGTCCTCCAGTGGACTACAGCGAAAATGAACTCAGCGATACAATTCAACAACTACAAAAACGACTTGAACAAAAACATCGTTTCGTGATTCGTTACTGCGATAGTCGGGGAGATGAACAAAACTGGGATTTAGATTATTCTGAGTTGCGTTTGCATAGTGGCGTACTCTATCTTTTGGCGTTTGTTCCTGATGCACCTTCATTTAAGATTGAAAAACAACCTAACGCGGAGCAAAATCGCCTTTTTCGCATTGATCGCATTAAAGCTGTGCTGCCAGCATCAGATACGCGCTGGTTTTGGCAAGATTTCCCGCGTTTAAGCATTCGTTACCGCATGACGGGTGTGTTGGCGAACTATCAACCTCGTCGGGACGATGAAACGGTAATCGAGCGCAACTGCGAAGCTCAGTCTCGATATGTTGACATCGAAACGAGGGAGGTTTATCCGTTTTGGTTTCGTCAACGGCTTTTGAAATATGGTGCAAATGCTCAGGTGTTGTCTCCTGTCTGGCTGCGAGAACAGTTGCGAGAGGAGTCACATCAAATGTATCTCAATTATATTTAGGTAGCTAAAAATGTCTGTAGACTGGATGCTACGGGGTGTATCGGTTACGATGCTCTAGTTGGCACAGAATGAAGCAGAAAACCAGTATCGCGAGGTATGGAATCCCCCACAAGACATCAAGCGTAGCGAAATAGCTTAAGTGGGGGAGGATGTCAACACAGCCAAATATCATCAACTCACAGAAATCAACATCGCATCTACCTGGTTTTGTAATAGTGCAGACTACATCTTGTTGTGCGGAATGTACTTTTTAAATGCCAAAGTCACATTATGACCGCCAAAACCGAAGGAATTGGATAAAGCCACATTGACTTCCTGTTCGCGACTGACCTGGGGAACGTAATCCAGGTCGCATTCGGGGTCAGGGTTTTCGAGGTTGATGGTGGGGGGAACGCGATCGCCCTCGATGGCCATAATTGTGGCCACAGCTTCGATACCCCCCGAACCGCCGAGTAAGTGACCGGTCATGGATTTGGTGGAACTGACGGTAATTTCTGAGGCGCGATCGCCCAATGCCTTTTTAATCGCCTTGGTTTCGGTTTTATCATTAGCGGGGGTACTGGTGCCGTGAGCGTTAACATAACTCACCTGTTGCGGCGTTAAATTCCCATCCTTGAGGGCCAGTTCCATGGCCCGAGTTGCACCGTACCCATCGGGAACTGGGGAGGTTATATGGTAAGCATCGCAGGTCATCCCATAACCGACGATTTCGCCGTAAATCTTGGCCCCGCGTTCTAAAGCCTGTTCGAGTTCTTCGAGAATCAAAATGCCAGACCCTTCTCCCATCACAAAGCCATCGCGATCGCGATCGAAGGGACGACAAGCATGGGCTGGGTCATCATTGCGGGTAGACAAAGCTCGGGCTGAGGCAAATCCTGCCACAGACAAGGGGGTAATCGCCGCTTCGGCCCCGCCGCAAATCATCGCTTTGGCATAACCCCGTTGTACCAAGCGGAACGCATCCCCGATCGCGTGAGACCCCGCCGCACAAGCCGTTACTGTACAAGAGTTTGGCCCTTTTGCCCCGGTGTGAATCGCTGTTAATCCCGCCGCCATATTCGCAATTAGCATGGGAATCGTAAACGGGCTACAGCGATCGGGGCCTTTGGTCAAATAAACTGTTTGCTGGTCTTCCATGACCTTTAAACCGCCGACTCCGGTTCCAATTAATACCCCGACTTGTTCGGCGTTGAGGTCATTAATAACCAACCCAGAATCAGCCAGGGCTTGTTTACTCGCGCATACCCCAAACTGAGCAAACCGATCCATGCGTTTTGCCTCTTTGCGCTCCAGATAAGCAGTAGGATCGAAGTCTTGGACTTCTCCGGCAATCCGACAAGCATGACGCGACGGGTCGAACAAAGTAATGGGGGCGATACCGTTGCGTCCGGCCATCAAGCCTTCCCAATACTCAGCCACAGTTTTTCCAATCGGGGTGATTGCGCCTAACCCCGTGACAACGACACGATGGAGTTGCGGATTTGTCATAATCGGTTACTTAAGGGTGTTTTAACCCAGAATACTTAGAATCTTGTACAGAATGGGGGAACAGCGAGAAATGGCGATCGACCGTAGATTTTTAAGCCGAAGCTTTAGATTTTTCTTCAATATGTTCGACAGCTTTACCCACGGTGGTAATTTGTTCGGCAACTTCGTCGGGAATGTCTACATTAAACTCTTCTTCTAAAGCCATGACTAATTCCACCGTATCTAGGGAATCTGCGCCGAGGTCATTGGCAAATGTGGCTTCAGGGGTTATTTTTTCCTTATCCACTTCTAGCTGTTCGGCAACAATATTTTGGACTTGGATAAAAATTTCTTCATTCATGGATATTTTTCTCAACTTGGAATAGACAGTAGTATGAAGCTAGGGCAATAATTAAAGAATTGCTTTAGCATTTTTTATCTTATCGGAAAGAGTGACCCATAAGGCAAGCAGTGGTCGCTAATTAGACTGGCCTTGTGCAGCAAATGAAAATTGTCCCTTGTTGATGTCACTTCGTCAAGCCGAGGGCGATCGCACCACGGGATAACCTAGATAAGGCATGATAAAGAAAGTTTGCTTTTATTTTTGCTTATGTCTGCTCTCTCCTATGCTTATTTTCCCGGTTGTGTTGCTCAAGGGGCTTGTCAGGAATTGTATCTGTCTACGGCAGCCTTGGCCCAAGCCCTCGATATTGAGTTAATCGAATTAAAAAAGGCCGCTTGCTGCGGGTCGGGAACCTATAAAGAAGATTCCCAACTGCTCGAAGATACGGTAAACGCTCGTAATATTGCCCTGGCTGAGTCGCTGAATTTACCCCTCTTGACCCATTGCAGCACTTGTCAGGGGGTGATCGGTCATGTGGATGAACGCCTGAAAACAGCCCAGGAGAACGATCCGGCTTATGTCGAACAAATTAATACCCTGCTGAAAAAAGAGGGGGGTTGTTCGCCTTATCAGGGAACTGGAGAGGTCACTCATTTACTGTGGGTGTTGGTGGGGAAATATGGCTTGGATCGGGTCAAAGAAAAGGTGACGCGATCGCTCTCTGGGTTAAAATGTGCGGCGTTTTATGGCTGTTATCTCCTACGGGCCCAAGATACTTTACCCCACGATGACCCGTTTAACCCTACTTCGATGGAACAGGTGTTTGAAACGGTGGGGGCTACACCCATTCTTTACCCCGGACGGACGCAATGTTGTGGCTGGCCGATTTCGAGTTATGCGCCGAAAGAGTCGTTTAGCTTGGCCGGAAAACACATTCAAGCCGCGATCGCAGCCGGGGCCGATTGTCTGGTTACTCCTTGTCCGTTGTGTCACCTTAACCTAGATTCTCGTCAACCGGAAGTGGAAAAAGTTATCGGTCAATCTCTGGGTTTACCGATTCTACATCTGCCTCAATTGGTGGCTTTGGCGTTGGGGGTTGAACCGCAAAAATTGGGTTTAGATAAGCACGTTGTCTCGACGCGATCGGTTTTGGCAAAGCTTTAGTCTTTAGTCCTTTGTCATTGGTCATTTGTCCTTGGTTTTTCAAACAAGTTAAGCGCCAAATCTTCATGTCAAGAGCGTCCCAAATCTGTGTAGGGATGAGGAAACCTCACCCCCTTCTCAACTTTTGGAAATGACGATTTGATGGGAGATATGCCGCCCAAAAATATCAACTGGGACGGGGAAATGGGAACTCGACCGAACCAATCTGGTTAACTTGTCACAGTTGACCAATGATAAATCACAGACAACAAAGGACAAATGACTAATGACCAACAACCCAAAATAACTGGACTTTAGAGGGATGAGTGATGAAACCCATTTGGTCTAAAGTCCAGTTGATTAACAGTTATATTTCGCTAAAAAAGGCGGTTTTCAAGCGAAATTAACCTTTATGTTTGAAATCGTCCAGCCAGGCGCGGACTTGCTCGGCGGCGATGTCGCGACTGCCTAAACCAAACGCCAGCGCGATCGCGACGGCAATTGCCCCTAAAAGCAAACCAAAGGCGAGATTGACAATACTGGTGGCAATGCCCATTTGACGCAACGCCATGGCGATGGAGAGGGCAATAATGGCAACGCGGGCCGCTTGGCCTAAAACTCGCGTTTGGCGATCGCCGGAACTGGTAATCACCACAAACGCCAAATTCGCCAAATACAAGCCCACCGCAAAGATAATCAACGCCACCAACACTTGTCCGGCAATCACTACCAAACCAGAAACCAAAGCAGTGAGGGCGGGGATTTGCAGAATATCAACTGCTGTAAGAACCGCGAATAACATAATCGCGATATAAGCAACAATGCCAATAACTTCTGACGGTGTTTTCCGTAAAGAAGAAGGGGCCGCACTCGGAGACGGTGTGGTGTCGGTGGGCGGACGGGTGGGGTCGGTGGGCGGTGTGTCTACGATTGGGGGGGTTTCTACTCCTTGGGGTTCGGGTAAGCCCATCCACTGGAAAATATTGTTGAAGCCGATCCCGGTGAGTAGATTTGTGACCAACTCAGAGATAAATTGAGCAGCAACCCAGAACAGAATCAAGACAATAACCGCCGAGAACAGTTGTGGCAGATACTCTAAGACCACTTCGAGCATTTGTACTGCCGGGGCAGAAATGGCTCGGATTTCGAGGGCATTGAGGGCGGCGATCGCCACCGGGATCAAGACCAACACATAAACAATAGTTCCCAAAATCCACGATAGGGATTGGGTTGTGCCAGAAATGCCAAACCGGGCCCCAATTTGATCGACTCCGGTAGCAGCGAGTAAGTTGGTGACCACGCGACGCACCACTTGAGCCACAAGCCAACCAATGGCGGCAATAATAATCGCTGCGAAGATGTTGGGTAAAATTCGCAGAATGCCGTTGAGTAACTCTTGGACGGGTTCGAGAGTGCCTTCGAGTTCGAGGGTGTTGAGAATTGCCGGGAGAAACAGCAGGAAAATAAACCAGTACAAAGTATTGCCAATGGTTTCGCTCAGGGAAAACTGTTGGCTACTGGCTTCGGGTTGTTCACCGGGACTGCTATTGACTTGCTGGCCCAGGCGCTCGTCGAAGTTGACAGCGTTGAGGGCCCGTACTGTCACCATTTTGACGAGGGTGGCAATCAACCAAGCAATTGCCAATAAAATCAACGCCCCACCAATTTTCGGAAGGAAGCCCGTGACTTCATTAAGCAGGATGGTGAGAGGTTGGGAGACTTCTTGCAGTTCAAGGGCTTCTAAAGCCGCAATTACCGTAAACAGGATGACAATCCAGAAAACGATCTTGGCAATCCACTGTTCAATAGGGAAAGCTTCACCGTCGCGACTGCCTGTCATCCAAGCAGCGATTTTGTTATCAATGGTGGTGCGCTTAAGTAAGCCTTTGACAATGCTTTGAGCAATCAGGGCGATAATCCAGCCAACCACTAAAATAATAATGGCGACGATTACATTCCAAATATCTTGGGCCAAGCCCGCGCCTAACGCGCCGACGAGGAATTCTGGTGCTTCGGTATCAGGCACTTCCACTTGGGCAAGAATGGGTAATCCCTGCCTCTGGAGTAGCGTATTAGTAAAATCGGTCATAGGTGAAATTCAAAATCAATGAATGGTTTGGTGCATTTTGGGTAACAAGAGATTCTTGTGTGAGTCCACATTACTGCGCGATCGCGTCTAACTCAAGGCAGTAAGTAGCAAGCAATACCAAATCCCCCTACTTTCTTGACATTTTTCGTTAAAGGAGCAAAATAACCATAATTATGGCAGTTCGTCAAGTTTTTGAACAAGCGATTCAAATTCAAGCCAGTTCTACTATCGTCGAACGGTGCATCACCGATCGCGACTTAATGCACCGATGGTTGAACCCCGCATTACGCTGCGAGGCGGTGGGAGAGTGGAGTACAGAACTCGGCAGTCGTAGCCGTTTTGTGGTACAAATTCCTCTAATTCAACCCACCCTCAGAAATGTGGTTGTGGCCCGAGAACCGGGTTTGGTAGTTTGGGGTTTCGATGGTTTTTTTCGCGGACGCGATCGCTGGGAATGTCAACCGAACGCGGGAGGAACTTATCTTCTCAACCGCTTTGAAGTTTTAGAAATTCCGAATCCTTTAATCAATTTGGGTTTCAACTGGTTTGCCAAAAACTGGACAAAAGACGATATGAAAGCCCAACTCCGTCGCCTCAAGCGCGTGGCTGAGGAAACTTATTACTTGGAAAAGTAACAGGCAAACAGACGACTGTCTTCTGTCTTTGGATAGAGGTTTGGTTGTTGGTTATTGGTTGTTGGTTGTTGGTTGTTAGTTGTTGGTTGTTGGTTGTTGGTTGTTGGTTGTTGGTTGTTGGTTGTTGGTTGTTGGTTGTTGGTTGTTGGTTGTTGGTTGTTGGTTGTTGGTTATTGGTTATTGTTGGTCGCCAGAATCCCTCAATTGGTAATTGGTAATTGATAATTGGTAATTTCTTCCCCCTCCTCCCCCTCTTCCCCTACTGCCCACTGCCGACTGCCCACTGCCCAAGAAAGCCGACTGCCCACTGCCGACTGCCCACTGCCCAAGAAAGCCGACTGCCCACTGCCGACTGCCCACTGCCCAAAAAACTGATTACTGATAACTGATGACTGATAACTGTAAAACTTGCCCCCTGAGAATTTATAGTTAGAAGTGATGATCCCAAACAAAATATAAAACCCGTGAAAGCAATTTCAATTCTCGGCTCAACTGGTTCGATTGGTACGCAAACCCTGGATATTGTGCGACAGTATCCCCAACAGTTTCGCGTGGTGGGGTTAGCCAGTGGCAGTAATGTCGAACTCCTGGCGCAACAAATTCGCGAGTTTCAGCCTCAGATTGCGGCGATTTGTGTAGAAGATAAGCTGCCGCAATTAAAAGACGCGATCGCATCTCTGGACAACCCCCCCACACTTCTAGCAGGGGAAGAAGGAGTGGCCGAGGTGGCTCGCTATGGTGACGCTCAAAGCGTTGTGACGGGCATTGTGGGCTGTGCCGGACTCCTTCCTACCATTGCCGCCATTGAAGCCGGGAAGGACATTGCACTGGCGAATAAGGAAACATTAATTGCCGGGGGGCCGGTGGTGTTGCCCTTGGTAAAAAAACATGGGGTAAAGTTACTCCCGGCAGATTCGGAACATTCAGCGATTTTCCAATGTTTGCAAGGTGTCCCAGAAGGGGGATTGCGGCGGATTATTCTCACGGCTTCTGGGGGGGCGTTTCGGGATTTACCCGCCGAGAAGTTAGCGACGGTGAAGGTGTCGGATGCCCTCAAACACCCGAATTGGTCGATGGGACGTAAAATTACGATTGATTCGGCAACGCTGATGAATAAGGGCTTGGAGGTGATTGAAGCTCATTATTTATTCGGGATAGATTACGACCATATCGACATTGTGATTCACCCCCAGAGTATTATTCACTCGTTGATTGAGGTACAAGATACTTCGGTGTTGGCACAGTTGGGCTGGCCGGATATGCGCTTGCCGTTGTTGTATGCTTTATCTTATCCCGATCGCCTACACACAGATTGGGAACAGTTGGATTTGGTCAAAGCCGGGAGTTTAACCTTTAAAGAACCGGATCGCCAAAAGTATCCTTGTATGGATTTAGCTTATGCGGCGGGGCGTGCGGGCGGTGCGATGCCTGCGGTGCTGAATGCGGCGAATGAGCAAGCAGTAGCCCTATTTTTAGCGGAAAAAATCGCCTTTTTGGATATTCCTCGCTCGATTGAATATGTGTGCGATCGCTTCGGGGATCAAAATACAACCACTCCCGCTTTAGAGGATATTATCGCGGCGGATCGTTGGGCAAGGGATGAGGTGTTGTCTGCGAGTAAGCTGATTGGTAAAACCGAGCATTTTGCCGTTACCGCCGGAAATGACGTAAAAAAAAACAATCTAAACGCCCAGCTTGACCAGGCTCTCGCTAAAGCCCAAAAACAAGATTATCAGGGGGCGATTCGCGATTTTAATACGCTGCTGCAACAACATCCAGAGTTTGCGGCAGCTTATCGCAGTCGGGGGGTGGTGCGTTCTATTTTAGGGGATACCCAGGGCGCGATCGCGGACTATACCCAAGCCATTCGCCTTAATACCAACTCGGCTCAAGCTTACTACAACCGAGGCAATGCTCGCCGCAAACTTAAGGATCATCGCGGTGCAATTACCGACTACAATCAAGCTTTACAAATTGATGCGACTCACGCGGCATCTTATCACAATCGCGCCAAAGCTTATGCCGAAATTCGTCAGGTCAATAACGCGATTAAGGATATTAATATCGCCATGAATTTATATCTCGGACAAGGGGATATGGACGGTTACAAAAAGTCAATGGAATATCACGATACTTTACAAGAACAAGCGAAGTTTTCCCTCTAATTTAACCGACCCCAAATGCTTGAATGTAGAATGTAGTGCCGTGACACACCTAAAATGAGGCTATAGGTAGGGTGTCGTTAGCGTAGCGTAACGCACCACAATACAAGCATTTTAACGATGGTGACTATCGCACAAATTAAGCTGTGTCGAGCCAGTAGGGTGGGTTAGGCGACTAAAAGCTATGCTGTGACTGTAATCGGGCAATCCGCCGTAACCCACCGTTTAAAGTATGTCACAACACTACTTTAATATAGCAACCGCCAAATCCGTCAGGACAACATATCCATCCTTCTGCTATACCTTTAAAAAACAAGCCAACTTAAAACATCTTGTACTGTCAAGGCCAAATCAATTCCTGCTAAGACTGGCAGTGTAGCCTCTCCTTGCAACATATCAATGCGTCGATCTTCTCCCATCACCAGCACCATTTCTTCTTCGATATTAATCAACCAACCCAGACTCGTTCCCTGTTGCGAACAGTGAATTAATTTATTTAGTAAAAATGTAATACTTTGACCGGGAGAGGCAATTTCTATTACCCAATCTGGGGCAATTTCAAAACGGCTGGCGATTCGACCTGTTTCCGTTTTAGGAATTCTTGGCCAGCGAAAAACGGCAATATCGGGAACAATAGAACGCCCCCCAAAGGTACAGCTTGACAACTCCCCGTCCTGTCATGAGCGGGGATTCTCGCGTCACAGGGAGACTAAGCGCAGGAGTATAGACCCCAGCCCCGATACGGGGCGTATAAAGTCCGCCCACAGGTGGCGGACACAGCCCCTTATCTTTACCCAAGGGCGTGCATTGGTACGACCTGCCCGACCGCACTTAATCCTCGTTCTTTCACCACTTGAGCCGCCGCCACATCCCTGTCTGTCGTGTAGCCGCAATTAGAGCATGAATGGACTCGTTGAGACAGAGACTTTTTGCCGCAGTTAGTTCCGCAATGGGGACAAATCTGACTTGTCCCATTCGCGTCTACCTTGGCAAAATACACCCCTCTTTTCCAGCAAACGTGACGGAGGATGTCGAGAAATGAACCCCAAGCCGCATCAAGGCAAGCTTTCCTTAAAGCCGAACGTCCCAAGGCTTTGAGATTCAAATCCTCAGCAAATATCATGCCCACTCCATCACAGAGTTGATGAGCAAGTTTGAAGAAGAAATCCTTGCGACAGTTGTGTATCTTTTCGTGGAGTAGCCCAATTTGGTGCTTTACTCTTAACCAACGTCTTGAACCTTTGGTCTTATTTTTCAGTCTCCGTTGCAGCGATTTAAGCTGGCCTTCAGATTCCTTGAAAAACTTGTGTCCTTTGACAAATTGGTTCTCACTGGTGGCGATGAAACTATTAAGCCCTAAGTCAACCCCAATGGCGTAGCCGTGAGGCATAACGTCGGGAACGTCTACGTCGCATTGGATTGAAACCGAGACGTAGTAGCCACTGGCTTTCTTGATAACTCGTATCTGTTTACAGATGAAACCATCGGGAATATTTCTGGAGTTATGAAACTCAACTTTCCCAATTTTAGGAAGGTCGATAGTATCCCCATTAACCGCATCCGGTTTGACTTGTGGAAACACAAATGACCGCATCTGTTTCTTGAAACGCGGAAACCCAAACCCTCTATCCCACATATTCACGAAGGCTGCTTCTAACTGTTTTAGAGTTTGTTGCAGAACTTGAGA
>KB904821.1:2636195-2740955 GCA_000380225.1 filamentous cyanobacterium ESFC-1 | reverse complement strand
AAGCGTCGAGACCCCGCGCCGCCGAAAGGCGCACCTTGTAGCTCGACAAGACAGGCGCACCTTGTAGCTCGGCAAGACAGGACGGGGAACCTTAGACCCAGAATTTTTGGTAAATGCTCTAGCAATCTTTTGCGATCGCGCTGCTTGATTGACCGCTTCGCACAATTCACTTTGTATTAGAGGGGTTGAGTTGGAGTTTGAGTCATTGCGATTAACCAAGACCAATTTGCTTGATTTTAATTATAAATTGCAGAACCCCGGTAACTTGTGAGAAACCGGGGTTCTAATCTAAACCTCAAACTAAACGGTTTGGGGGACGTTGGGTTGGAATTGGAACAGGGAGTAAACCACATTCCGACGAATATCGGTCATGGTTTCGAGGAACATCTCGTAACCTTCCTGTTTGTATTCGATCAGGGGGTCTTTTTGACCGTAGCCCCGTAAGCCAATGGATTCCCGTAAAGCGTCCATGGCTTGGAGGTGTTCGCGCCAAAGGGTGTCAATTTGCTGCAAAATGAAGAAGCGTTCGGCTTGTCGCATTAAACCCGGTTGGATTTTCTCGATTTGGTTTTCTTTGAGGTCGTAGGCTTTGCGGACTTCTTCATGGAGGAAAGTGCGGATTTCGTTTACCGTCATGTCCTCTAAATGACTGGGTTGTAAGTCTTCGAGGAGGTAAATAAATTCCTTGATTTTGGCAATCATTTTTTCGAGTTCCCATTCTTCCGGGGGAAGTTCGGGGTTGATGTAGGCCGAGACAATATCATCCATGGTTTGTTCGGCGTACCCGATGACTTGTTCTTTGAGGTCTAAGCCTTCGAGGACGCGACGACGTTCGGCGTAAATGGCGCGACGTTGGTTGTTCATTACCTCGTCGTATTCAAAGACTTGTTTGCGGATGTCGTAGTAATAGGTTTCGACTTTCTTTTGTGCGCCTTCGAGCGATCGCGTTAAAATTTTAGACTCAATGGGCATATCTTCTTCAACCCGGAAAGTCTGCATTAAACCAGAGACGCGATCGCCCCCGAAAATCCGCAGTAAGTTATCTTCTAAACTAAGGAAGAATTTGGTCGAACCGGGGTCCCCTTGACGACCAGCCCGGCCTCGCAGTTGGTTGTCAATCCGGCGCGATTCGTGGCGTTCTGTACCAATAACGTGCAAACCGCCGATTTGGATCACTTCTGCGTGTTCTTTGTCGGTAAAGGCTTCGTATTCTTTGATAATGAGTTGATAAGCATCCCGCAAGCTTTGAATCGCCGGGTCGGTGACGGGGGCATTTTCCGAAGCAATGGCCAGTTTTTCTTCGGCTTCGAGTTCGGGTAAACTTTGGAAACCGTACTGATTCACCGCTACATCAACCGCCTTTTTCAACTGTCCTTCCGCATCGGCAGAAATCTGGGTCGGGAAAATCTCTTGAGAGGGTTTCCAGGTTTTCTTTTTCTTGGGGCTACCATCGCCAAATCCTTGACCAGCAGGGCTTTTACTGCGACCGGCCCCTGCCCCTACCTTAACTTCTGAGTCTTCGGGGGTGACAACTTTCGGCATTAAATATTCCCGTACTTTCAGACGGGCCATGTAGTCAGCATTCCCCCCCAAAATGATATCCGTTCCGCGGCCTGCCATGTTGGTCGCAATGGTCAAAGCCCCTTTGCGTCCGGCTTGGGCGACAATTTCTGATTCTCGTTCAACGTTTTCAGGACGGGCGTTGAGGAGGTTGTGGGGGATGCCCTTTTGTTGCAGCAAAGCCGAGAGGACTTCTGACTTTTCAACGCTGGTTGTTCCTACCAGAATCGGGCGGCCCAGTTCGTGCATTTCGGCGCATTCTTCGGCTACAGCCACCCATTTACCGTTTTCGGTACGATACACCATATCCGACAAATCCCGCCGTTGAGAGGGCAAATTCGTCGGGATAATGGTTACCGAGAGGTCATAAATCTTTTCAAATTCGGATTCTTCGGTTTTAGCTGTTCCTGTCATCCCGGCTAACTTGGGATACAGCAAGAAGAAGTTTTGATAGGTAATGGTCGCGAGGGTTTGAGTTTCGTTTTGAATCTCGACCCCTTCTTTGGCTTCGATGGCTTGGTGGAGTCCATCACTCCAGCGTCGTCCGGCTAAAACTCGTCCGGTAAATTCATCAACGATGACTACTTCACCGTTACGGACGATGTAGTTTACGTCCTTGGTAAACAGTTCTTTGGCTTTGATGGCGTTAAATACATAGTGGGCCCAAGGGTCGTTGGGGTCGTATAAGTCTTTGACTCCTAACAACTCCTCAGCCATAGCAAAGCCTTCGTCGGTCATCAGGACGTTACGGGCTTTTTCGTCTACTTCGTAATGGCC
The DNA here is from genome assembly GCA_000380225.1 of filamentous cyanobacterium ESFC-1. Taxonomy (GTDB): domain Bacteria; phylum Cyanobacteriota; class Cyanobacteriia; order Cyanobacteriales; family Spirulinaceae; genus Jaaginema. The sequence continues at coordinate 2,738,618 of KB904821.1, read as the reverse complement.
TTCGTCTCCTTCTTCGTTTTGGGGGACGAGTTGACGGGCGATTTGGGCGGCTTTGACGTATTTCTCGGTGGCAGACTGGACTTGACCGGAAATAATGAGGGGAGTCCGGGCTTCGTCGATTAGTACCGAGTCTACTTCGTCGATAATACAGTAGTTGAAGGGACGTTGCACCACATCGGCGATCGCAGTAGCCATATTATCCCGCAGATAATCAAAGCCTAACTCGCTGTTGGTGGCGTAGGTGATATCGCAAGCATAATTCTTTTTCCGTTCGGCTGGACTCATCCCCGATTGAATCAAGCCGACTTCTAAGCCCAAGAAGCGATGGACTTGTCCCATCCATTCTGCGTCCCGACGGGCTAGGTAATCGTTAACGGTGACGATGTGAACCCCTTTCCCCGACAAAGCGTTGAGATAAGCGGGTAGGGTCGAAACCAGGGTTTTCCCTTCCCCGGTTTTCATTTCGGCGATTTGTCCTTCGTGAAGAACCATCCCCCCAATCATTTGTACGTCAAAGTGCCGCATTCCTAAAACCCGTCTACCCGCTTCCCGGACGACTGCATAGGCTTCGGGCAATATTTCATCTAAAATTTCGGCTTCTTCGCTGTCGTTTGTCGCTTTTTCCAGTTTTGCTTTAAATTCTGCGGTTTTTCCCCGTAATTGGTCATCGGTCAACGGCTGGATTTCTTCTTCGAGGAGTTGAGTCTCCGCGACTAGGGGTTGAAATTGCTTCAGCTTGCGTGCGTTAGGATCGCCAAATAGTTGTTTGAACATAGTGATTCTTAATTTTTATAAACCTCGATCGAGACCGCGATACATAAGCGCCCAATGTCGCGATCGGCAGATAATCGCCAATGATATGGTATCATTTCCGTCTGACTGCAAGCATTTAGGGTTTTCCTCGTTGCGTCGGTAGGGTCAATGGCGCGATCGCGAGATTGGTAGAGAAAAAAACTTTTAGGTGTTCCTTGGCAAGTTGCTTTTGCTCTAAAAGATCGAGGTTGGATGCTGCGAAGCGATATCGTTTGGAAAAAGCCTAATGTCGTGACACATCTTAAACGGTGGGTTACGGCGGATAGCTAGATTGCAGTCATAGCATGAGTTTTAGCCGCCTAACCCACCCTACGCGCTTAGCCTCATTTTAGCTGTGTCGCGCCACTCATGCGATGCCTTCTTCTGTGAAAAACAGACCCACTACAGATTTAAGCTTAGAATCGCTCCCAATGGAAATAAGCCAACAAGGGGTCAGCTTCTTGGGCTAAAACCAAATCGGCAATTAACTTTGCCGTAATTGGAGCGAGTAAAATCCCATTACGATAATGCCCAGTAGCGAGGGTTAAATTTTCCAAAGGACTCGTCCCCAAAATCGGCAACTCATCGGGAGTCGCGGGACGGTATCCCCACCAAAACTCCTCAATCGGGAAATCTTTTAACATCGGTAACAAGCGTATGGCATTGGCTAAAAGTTGCTGTATGCCTGCGGGGGTAATTTCTGGGGTGAAGCCGACATTTTCCGACGTTGCGCCGATGATAATTAAACCGTCCCGTCGCGGCACAATGTAGGTATCAACCCCGTATAACACCTGCCGTAGCGGTAACTCCTGGTAGGAATCTGGAACTTTCACCGAGAGCATTTGCCCTTTTTTGGGAGAGACGGGCAGGGAAAGCAGTTGACCCGACCAAGCCCCGGTTGCCAGAATATAGTGGGAGCCGCGAATAATGCCTTGATTGGTTTGTAACCCGGTTATTTGCGCTTTTTCTTGCAGAATTTCGGTAACTTCTACGCCTTCAAGTAGGTTTACACCTAATTCCTGCGCCGCCATGATCGAGGTTTTTGCCAAACAGCGACGGTTATCCACTTGAGCATCGTAAGGATACCACCAACCCCCCACGACATCTGCTCCTAAGCCGGGCTGCAACTCGCGAATGGCTTGGTAATCGAGCCAACGAGCGGGTAAATTGCTGGTACAGGGAGCCGTATCCAGGCCGTTGGCTTCGTAAGCGGGGGCGAGAATGCCACATTGCCAATATCCGGTTTCGCGGCCTGTGATGCTTTCGAGTTTGCGCGTCCACTCTGGGTATAAATCCCGACTCCGCAGACATAAATCAAGCATGGGACTGGGGGGAATGCGCTCGGCTTGGGGGGCAATCATCCCCGCCGCTACGCGAGTGGCAGCTTCTTGAAAGTTACGACTGAGGACGGTGACATCTGCACCGCGTAGTTTCAATTCTACGGCGAGGGATAAACCGATAATGCCGCCGCCTAAGATGATAATCTCGCTTTCGGAGTTCATGGATTCGACCCAAAGGATTTAGAAGGTTAATAGCATTTTATATATATTATGGTGAGCAGGTTTAGTCCTGTTTCATCATTCTTGCAAGGCTTGGGCATGATAGCGGATATGGTCGCCGATGAAGCTGGCGATAAAAAAGTAGCTGTGGTCGTAGCCTTTTTGATAGCGGAGGGTGAGGGGTTGGTTGACGGTTTCGCAGGCTTGGGCAAATACATCGGGGAGGAGTTGGTTTTGTGCGAGAAAAGAATCTGCGTCTCCTTGGTCGATGAGGATGGGACGTTGCCAAGGATTGGTTTTGATGATTTCGCTGGCATCGTATTCTCGCCAAATTTCGCGATTTTCGCCCAGGTACGCCGAAAATGCTTTTTCGCCCCAAGGACAGCCAGAAGGGGCGGCGATGGGGGCAAAGGCGGAGACTGAGCGATATTTTGAGGGATTCTTGAGAGCGCAGATTAATGCGCCGTGACCGCCCATAGAGTGACCAAAGATGCCAAGGCGATCGCGCTCTATGGGAAAATGAGCAGCAATCAGATCGGGCAATTCTTCGACGATATAACTATACATTTTGTAATGTTTTTGCCAGGGGTCTTGGGTCGCATCCACATAAAACCCTGCCCCAGTCCCCAAGTCCCAGTCTTGGTCTTCTCCGGCAATTCCCGTGTGGCGCGGGCTGGTATCGGGGGCGACTAACATAATACCTGTTTCGGCGGCGTAGCGTTGCGCTCCGGCTTTGGTGGTAAAGTTGGCTTCGGTACAGGTTAACCCGGATAAGTAATATAAAACGGGGACGGGTTTTGATTGCGCTTGGGGAGGAATAAATACGGCAAAGCGCATGGTACTTTGACAGGTTTGGGCATAATGGCTATAAGTCGCAACTGTACCGCCAAAGCAGCGATTTTCTGATTCTAAGTTTAGGGTATTCATTGGTTGTTGGTTGTTGGTTGTTGGTTGTTGGTTGTTGGTTGTTGGTTATTGGTTGTTGGTTGTTGGTTATTGGTTATTGGTTGTTGTCAAAATCCTTCAATTGGTAATTGATGGTTTCTTCCCACTACTCCCACTCTGGACGGGGAAACCCCGCCCCTACGAAGTAAATTAAAAGGTTAAAACGGTGCGGATTGACTCGCCTTTGTGCATCAATTCAAAAGCATCATTAATCTTTTCAATGGGCATGGTATGGGTAATCAAGTCATCAATATTAATCTTGTTTTCCATATACCAATCAACAATTTTTGGGACATCAGTGCGCCCTCTTGCCCCGCCAAAAGCGCTACCTTGCCAAACTCGTCCGGTGACTAATTGGAAAGGACGGGTACTAATTTCTTGTCCTGCCCCGGCAACGCCAATAATGGTACAAACTCCCCAACCTTTATGACAGCATTCTAGGGCTTGCCGCATTATATTAACATTACCAATACATTCAAAACTAAAGTCTGCACCGCCGTCAGTCAGTTCGATAATATGACCGACTAAATCGCCGTCTAGTTCGCGGGGATTGACAAAATGGGTCATGCCAAATTGTTCGGCAATTTGTTGTTTTGCGGGGTTAATATCTACGCCAATAATTTTATCTGCCCCGACCATTTTTGCCCCTTGGATGACATTTAAACCAATGCCTCCTAAGCCAAAAACAACCACATTTGCTCCGGCTTCGACTTTGGCGGTAAAAATAACTGCACCGATTCCGGTAGTAACACCGCACCCGATATAACAAACGGTTTCAAAGGGAGCATCTTCGCGAATTTTCGCCAGGGAAATTTCGGGTAAAACGGTATAGTTGGCGAAGGTTGATGTTCCCATATAATGATAAATGGGCTTGCCATTTTTAGAAAAGCGGCTTGTGCCGTCGGGCATTAAACCTTTGCCCTGGGTGGCGCGAATGGCTTGGCATAAATTGGTTTTTTGACTCAAACAAAACTTACATTGGCGACATTCTGGGGTGTATAAAGGAATTACATGGTCGCCGGGTTTTAAACTGGTTACGCCGTCTCCAACTTCTACTACAATTCCTGCCCCTTCATGGCCTAAAATAGCAGGAAATAAGCCTTCTGGGTCAGACCCAGACAGGGTATAAGCGTCGGTATGGCAGACTCCTGTGGCTTTGATTTCTACGAGGACTTCTCCGGCTTTGGGGGCTTCGAGTTGTACGGTTTCGAGGCTGAGGGGTTGTCCGGCTTCCCACGCGATCGCGGCTTTTACGTCCATATAAGTTACTGGTTTGACCTTGGTTTCTGTGGCATTGTACCGCGATCGGGCTATATTTTTCTAGAGGATAATTGTTGCGTTATATTGAGAAAATAAAAACAGAGAGTTGTTATTCTTCGCAGTTTCTTTAAATTCAAGAAAAAATGCAACTGTTGTTTTAGATTAGTTGGTAAATGGTAATGAATGAAGTTTTAAGATTACAAGCTGTTTTTGAAACGCCCAGTCTCGACAATCGATATTACACTGCTTGGAATATTCCTGTTTTTAAGCCTTTTGCTTTTATCCGTTTATGGGGAGAGATGAATGAAGCAGAAATAAGTTTATTTGTTATGCAGTTGGCAGACTACAATCAAATTTATCTTAATAACGATTTATCTGTCATTATCCAATTAATCCTAGCAAAGAAAGGGTTAATTTTACCCGGAGGAATTGCCGCCATTTCCACAGACAAAGAAATCCAACCCAGTTGTTGTAGTGGCTTGGAAAGTTGGCGAGAATGGGCGAATTTCCTCAAAACTGAGCAAGCGCCGTGGTGGGGACACGATCCGAGTCCGTGGGTGGAGTTACGAGGTGAAACTGTGCGATTCTGGTCTGATGGAGGCTTAGAACTAGAACCCGCTAGAAAGGCGTTTTATCTGGAGATGTCCCGTTCTCAGTTTAAGGGCGCGATCGCGTCGGTGCAAGCCGATTTACGAGGATTTCTGAGCGCTTTGGGAAACTGGGGAATGGCGAAAGAAATCCCTGAAACTCCAGCCTTGTGCGCGAAAATAGACCAATGTTTTAAGATTATTCCAGCGTGGGGGCGATCGCGCCATCATTAATCGTAAACTGTAGCCTTAACTTCATGATGAATCCTAGGGATAAAGAGGTTTGAGTAATTCTGTCTGAAGCCAGACGATCTCAACAGATTGAAATGCTTAAAATATGATTAATATTTCTTCAGAACAGTTTTACTAAACTGCAATAACCATGGTGTCACAACGAAAATTCGTCCTCAATTCTCAAAGCCAATCTCGCAACTTATCAAGCTTTATCGAGCATTCTTTAGAAAATGCTAGAGCATCCGAACTTTACCGTGAAAATGCTGTCAGAAGCGGCGACCCAGAGTTAGCTTATCTGTTTCAAAAGCTTAAAAAAGAAAACTATATGAATGCTGATAAAGCGAGGCAAGTTTTGTCGGATGATTTGTAGAGTTTGCTCCCCATCTGTTTAAGCCTAAAGGTATATTCACCAGTTTAAATATACCTTTAAAAATTAATCAAAAGGAAGATTTAGGCAAAATACACCCCATTGGTCAGATTGGGAAATCGATAGATGGGGTTTATTGGGCTTCTGACGAGTCGAAGTTGGTCACGGGGGCTGATAAGATTGAGTGAGTTTGGGCGATCGCCCATCTAAAATTGATGACACAACGAGCTTCAATGGCGATAAACCTCTGATACAGTATCACCCATAGAGGTTAGGTATCGAGAAATTATGAGTTATCGCATGAATCGGCGGGCTTACGCCGAAACTTTTGGCCCTACGGTGGGCGATCGCGTTCGTTTGGCCGATACAGAGATTATTATAGAAGTCGAGCAAGACTTGACCACCTACGGCGAAGAAGTCAAATTTGGGGGTGGGAAAACCATTCGCGACGGGATGGGACAATCCCCCATTTCTCGCGAAGAAGGGGCAGTTGATACGGTGATTACTAATGCCCTGATTCTGGATTGGTGGGGCATTGTCAAAGCCGATATCGGCCTCAAAGACGGCATGATTTACAAAATCGGTAAAGCGGGAAATCCCTATATTCAGGATAACGTTGATATTATTATCGGCCCTTCGACAGAGGCGATCGCGGGGGAGGGGATGATTCTCACCGCCGGGGGCATTGATTCCCACATTCATTTTATCTGCCCGCAGCAAATCGAAACCGCGATCGCCTCTGGGATTACAACTATGCTCGGAGGAGGGACTGGCCCCGCAACCGGGACTAATGCGACTACCTGTACTCCTGGGGCTTGGCATATTCACAAAATGATTGAAGCCGCCGAAGCCTTCCCCATGAATCTGGGCTTTCTGGGTAAAGGCAATAGCAGTCAACCGGAAGGATTAGCCGAGCAAATTGTCGCCGGGGCTATGGGTTTAAAGCTCCATGAAGATTGGGGGACAACTCCGGCAGCCATTGATACTTGCTTGCGCGTGGCTGATGAATGCGATGTACAAGTGGCGATTCACACCGACACCCTCAACGAAGCGGGATTCGTCGAAGATACGATCGCGGCTTTTAAAAATCGCGTCATTCATACCTATCATACCGAAGGGGCAGGGGGTGGCCATGCCCCGGATATTATCAAAGTTTGCAGTCAAAGCAATGTTTTGCCGTCTTCTACTAATCCCACCCGTCCCTACACCGCCAACACCCTCGAAGAACATCTCGATATGTTGATGGTGTGTCATCACCTCGACCGCAATGTGCCGGAGGATGTGGCTTTTGCCGAGTCACGGATTCGTCGGGAAACCATTGCGGCGGAGGATATTCTGCACGACCGGGGCGCATTTAGTATGATTGCGTCAGATTCTCAGGCCATGGGGAGAGTCGGGGAAGTGATTATTCGCACTTGGCAATCGGCTCATAAAATGAAGGTACAATTCGGCGCTTTGTCTGAAGATAGCGATCGCCACGATAATCTACGAGCCAAGCGTTATGTTGCTAAATATACGATTAATCCCGCGATCGCTCACGGTATCGCCGATTATGTTGGCTCGGTGGAAGTGGGTAAAATGGCCGATCTCTGCCTCTGGCAACCCGGCTTTTTCGGTGTTAAACCCGAAATAGTAATCAAAGGGGGCGCGATCGCTTGGGCGCAAATGGGAGATGCGAATGCAAGTATCCCCACTCCCCAACCCGTCCACTCGCAACCCATGTTTGCTAGTTTCGGGAATGCGATCGGCCAGACCAGCTATACCTTTGTCTCCCAGGCGGCCATGTCTTCTGAAATTAGCGAGCGCCTCGGCCTCCAGAAAATTATCGCACCTGTCGAGAATACCCGCAACCTCAGCAAAGCCGACATGAAACTCAATGACGCTTTACCTCACATCGAAGTCGATCCTGAAACCTACGAAGTGCGGGCTGATGGGGAGTTATTAACCTGTGAACCGGCGACGGTATTACCGATGGCCCAGCGTTATTTCTTGTTTTAATGTTGTTGGTTCTGAGATTTTAACGGGTAGGATTCAGAACCTTGGTTTCTGGCTTAAAATTTGAGCTTGACTGTGTAAGCAAGTCAGAAACCGGGGTTCTCGCGCCAGGGGTTATTTTTTCGGATTTGATCTGACCAGAGCAACAGTAGAGATTTTGCCAAATTCAACCAACAACAGAGGACTAATTTTGGTGAAAGTTACTATAATTGAAACAATAACCCCACAAATAGCCCCAAAGAGGGATTGTCAACCCGCCTGCTAAGGGGTTTTTGTAGCCAAAACTCGGAAATCTAGCCATGATTGACCAAAATCCTGCCCTCGCGGTTCATCCAGAGGAATACAGCCTCCTCACGGACTTATACCAACTCACCATGATTGCTTGCTACAAAGGCGAAAATCTAGATAACCGCCCCGCAAGCTTTGAAATGTTTACCCGTAAACTACCCAACGGCTTTGGTTACATTATCGCCATGGGGCTAACTCAGGTGTTGAATTACCTCGAAAATCTGCGCTTTAGCGAGGCACAAATCAAAGCATTACAAAATACAGGCATTTTCGACAATGCGCCGCCAGATTTCTGGGAAATGCTCGCAACAGGACGCTTTACCGGGGATGTGTGGGCAGTCCCCGAAGGTACAGCCATGTTTCCCAATGAACCCTTTTTAAGAGTTGATGCTCCCCTGTGGCAAGCCCAGTTAGTCGAAACTTTTATCCTCAATACCATCAACTACCAAAGTCTCATCGCCACTCGGGCCGCTCGTTTGCGGGATGCCGCCGGAAAACAGGCGAAACTGCTTGAATTTGGCACAAGACGCGCTTTCAGCCCTCAAGGGGCGGTTTGGGCGGTGCGGGCTGCCTTAGCGGGCGGCATAGACTCGACTTCTAACGTGATAGGTGCGTTGAAATTAGGGCAGAAACCCGTCGGGACGATGGCCCATGCTTTGGTGATGGCCATTGGGGCGTTAGAAGGGGGCGAAGATGCGGCGTTTACGGCGTTTCAGCGCTATTTCCCCACCGCAACTTTGTTAATTGATACCTACGATACGGTTGAGGCTGCCCAACGTCTGGCAAAACAGGTAGAAGCAGGCGAACGTCAAGTTACGGGGGTGCGGTTGGATTCGGGAGATTTAGCGGAATTATCGCAAAAAGTCCGGGCTTTATTGCCAGATATTTCTATTTTCGCCAGTGGTGATATTGATGAGTGGGAAATCGAGCGTTTAAATGCCGCAGGTGCGAGTATCGACGGTTATGGCTTGGGAACCAAGTTAGTCACCGGAAAACCCGTCAACGGGGTTTATAAATTGGTGCAAATTGACGATGTTCCCACCCTGAAAAAATCCAGCAGTAAGGCTACTTATCCCGGTCGCAAACAGGTGTTTCGCTTCCCCGATAGAGATTATTTAGCCCTAGCCGATGAAGCGACTCCAGAGGGCGCACAACCGTTGTTACAACAAGTCATGGGAGAAGGGAAACGCCTGGGTGATTTTGACAGTATAGAGCAAATTCGCGATCGCGTCGCCCAATCTGTCGCCCATCTCCCCCCCAAAACTCGAAAAATCCAAAACCCCGAATCGCTTAAAGTTGATATTTCTGAGGCTTTGGGGGATTTGACAGCAAAAGTTCAAGCAAGAATTAGTAATGAACAATGAACAATGAACAATGAACAATGAACAATGAACAATGAACAATGAACAATGAACAATGAACAATGAACAATGAACAATGAACAATGAACAATTACCAGTTATGAGATTTTGACATTCAGCCCAACCAATAACCAATAACCAATAACCAATAACCAACAACTAACAACCAACAACCAACAACCAACAACCAACAACCAACAACCAACAACAACCAACAAAAAAATGACAAACATTGCACTATTTGGAACCAGCGCTGACCCCCCGACCCAAGGACATAAAGCCATTTTACGCTGGCTGTCTGACCGTTTTGACTGGGTGGCGGTGTGGGCTTCTAATAATCCCTTTAAATCTCATACCACGCCCCTCGAACATCGTACCACTATGCTGCGATTGCTGGCCATGGAAGTCGATCCGCCCTGCCGTAATATTAGCCTTGAAAGACGGCTGAGTAGCCCTCATACCCTCGAAACCATCCAGCAAGCCCGGCAAATGTGGGGGGATGAAGTAGAGTTGACTTTTATTATCGGGTCGGATTTAATTTCCCAGATTCCTGATTGGTATTGCGTCGAAAAATTGGTACAGCAAACGCAATTTTTAATCATTCCCAGACCCCATTATGAAATTAATGCCAAGGTATTAATAAAACTCGATGAATTGGGCGCACAATATGAAATTGCCGACTTTCGACCGCCCCCCGTTTCTTCAACGGCTTATCGCCAACAAGAAGACCCCGAAGCCGTTTCCCCAACGGTGAAACAATACATTCAGCAAGAGCAATTATACGCATGAGTCAAAACGGCATAACTTCCGCTAAACTTGCCGATTTTAAAGTAGGTGTTGATAATGTTATATTTTCAGTGGATACAGAAGCCAATCGCCTGCTTGTTTTATTAGTAAAACGGGAAAATGAGCCGTTTTTAGATGGTTGGGCTTTACCCGGAACATTAGTGCGCGATGGGGAAAGTTTAGAACAAGCGGCTTATCGGGTTTTAGCCGCAAAAATTGAAGTCGAACATCTCTATCTCGAACAACTTTATACTTTTGGCAGTCCAGGCCGCGACCCCAGAGAAGCCCCGGAGAGTTTTGGAGTACGCTATCTTTCAGTAAGTTATTTTGCTTTACTGCGGTATGCGGATACAAAGTTAATTGAAATTACCAATAACCGGACAACTTGGTATCCTTTAAAACAACTCCCTGACCTCGCCTTTGACCACCGCGAAATTCTCGAATATGGCTATCAACGCTTACGCAATAAACTCGAATATAGTCCCATTGCCTTTGATGTTCTGCCCGAAACCTTTACCCTGAATGAAGTGTATCAATTTTACAGTACGGTTTTAGGGGAAAACTTCGCGGATTATTCCAATTTTCGCGCCCGCTTATTGAAAATGAAAATCCTTGAAGATACGGGGGTAAAAGTAACCAGAGGGGCGGGTCGTCCGGCGAGTTTATACCGTTTTGATGCCCAAGCCTTTGCCCCATTGAAAGACAAACCTTTGGTTTTTATATAGTTATATTTAATTTTAGATTAAAAAAGATGAAAATCGCGATCGCGCAACTCAATCCCATTATCGGCAATCTAGCTCAAAATGCCGAAAACATCATCCAAGCCGCCCACAGCGCCGCCCAACAAAACGCCCGCTTACTCTTGACTCCTGAGCTTTCTTTGTGTGGCTATCCTCCCCGCGACTTACTACTTAATCCCGCCTTTGTAGACGCAATGGCGCAACAACTCGAATTATTAGCCACCACCATTCCCCCCGGAATTGGCGTGTTGGTAGGGACGGTTGAGTGTAACCCTGACGCAGAATCAAAAGGCGAAAAACCCCTTTACAATAGCCTTGCTTTTCTCGACGATGGCAAGATTCAAAATATTACCCACAAACGCCTTTTACCCACCTACGATGTTTTCGACGAAGACCGTTATTTTGAAGCGGGAAATGTGAGTAACTTTATTACCCTGCCCCTGGATGCGGCAAAAGAAAACTATCTCAAAATTGGCTTAACCATCTGCGAAGACTTATGGAATGACGAAGACTTTTGGGGACACCGTAACTATGAAGCCAATCCTATTCGCGACCTGGCTCAAAATCAAATTCACTTTATCGTCAATCTCTCCGCTTCTCCCTACAGCGTCAGCAAACAAAAGCTGCGGGAAGAAATGTTAAAATCCAGCGCCACTCGCTACAATATGCCGATTTTATATGCGAATCAAGTCGGCGGTAATGATGACCTTTTATTTGATGGCAACAGCGTGGTTTTCAACCGCCAAGGGGAAGTCGTTTGTCGTGCCAAAAGCTTTGATACAGACCTAGTAACCCTGGAATTTGACCCGGAAAAACAAGACTTTCTCCCGGCTACCATTCACCCCCTCCCCGACTGCGAAGAAGCGGAAATTTGGCAAGCTTTAGTTATGGGGACGCGGGATTATGCCCGCAAGTGCGGCTTTTCTCAAGTCGTGTTGGGACTCAGTGGGGGGATAGACTCGGCCTTGGTGAGCGCGATCGCGTCCGCGGCCTTTGGCCCCGATAATGTACTAGGGGTACTCATGCCCTCTCCCTACAGTTCCCCCCACTCCCTCAAAGATGCCCATGACCTGGTAGCCAACCTCGGCATCCACAGCCAAACCCTGGCCATCGAAACCGCCATGCAAGCCTACGATACCGTCCTCGCACCCCTATTCGCTGATACAGAGTTTGGGGTCGCAGAAGAAAACATCCAATCGCGCATCCGGGGTAATCTCCTGATGGCTTTGGCCAACAAATTCGGCTATCTCCTCCTCACCACAGGCAATAAATCCGAAGTTGCCGTGGGTTACTGCACCCTGTATGGCGATATGAGTGGCGGCCTCGCCGTGATTGCCGATGTCCCCAAAACCCGCGTCTTTGCCCTTTGTCGCTGGCTCAATCGCCACGAGGAAGTTATCCCCCAAAACATCATCGACAAGCCCCCCAGCGCCGAACTGAAGCCCGACCAAATCGACCAAGACAGCCTGCCCCCCTACGACATTCTCGACGACATCCTCTACCGCATTATCAACCGCCACCAATCCTCAGCCCAAATCATCGCCTCTGGTCACGATGAAACGGTGGTCAAAAAGGTAATGCGCCTCGTCCAACGAGCTGAATTTAAACGCCGCCAAGCCGCCCCCGGCCTCAAAATCACCGACCGCGCCTTTGGGACGGGTTGGCGAATGCCCATCGCAGCCAGGGCTTGGGAGAGGTTGTAGGAAGTGATTGTTAATGATTTATAGCTTGCCATTAGCCCTCACCCCAAACCCCTCTCCCACGGGAGATGGGCTTATTTTCGTAACCGACGCTTTGTTGTACTGCTATAGCCCGCGAAGGCGGACTTTGTAGCATTGATTCCCCGGATTTTAAAATGGGCGGGTTAACGGGTATGACCTAGAATTATGGGGAACCAACCTCTTTTTTCCAAGGGATAAAATTCAATTTCCCCCCGACTGCTGATTGCCCAAAACACTGATAACTGATGACTGATGACTGATAACTGATATGACCCAACTTACCCTCGACCTCAACCCCATCATTCAACTTACTCCAGACCAGTTTTATCAACTGTGTCAAGCCAACCCCGACCTCCAACTCGAACGCAACGCCAATGGAGAACTAATTGTGATGCCCCCCACCGGTGGCGAAACCGGACGCACCAACGCCAAAATTAACTTTCAGCTATCTCTGTGGAACGAACAAACCCAACTGGGTGAAGTATTCGACTCGTCTACGGGGTTCAATCTTCCCAATGGGGCAAATCGTTCCCCAGATGCGGCTTGGGTGAAAAAAGCCCGTTGGAATGCCCTCACTGCCGCCCAACGAGAGCAATTTTTGCCTCTTTGTCCCGATTTTGTTATCGAAATTCTTTCCCCCAGCGATAGCCTCACCAAAACCCAAGCCAAGATGCAGGAGTATCTAGAGAATGGCTGTGAGTTGGGTTGGTTAATTAATCGTAGAAGCCAAACTGTTGAGGTTTACCGCCCTTCGCAAAAAGCTGAGGTGTTGTCGAAACCAGATTCTTTATCCGGTGAGGCAATTCTACCGGGTTTTGTATTGTGTCTTGCTATTTTTTGGAATTGATTAATTGCTGTAGTTTTTACTCTAAATCGTTGTAGGAGTCCAGATGAGTATTACCTTAAAACCGGAACACGAACAATTTATCTCAAAGTCGTGAGAAGACCCGCGCCATAAGGAACGTTGGCGACGGGATGAATCGCGACTCAACAACCCTTTGCCGCCCTACTTGCGACATCCTTTGAAAGTTGCTAAAATTCAAGCGCGAGATTGCTAATTGTCGTTTAAATTCTCACCACAAGCTTTCACGCAAGCGAATAGACGAAAACCAAGTCTAAAGTGCTTGAGAACTCAACATCAAAGACATAACTCGCCATCATAATATTCTAAATTTGCGTGACTATTTTGAGCGTCAGGAAGTGGCGTTTTAGCCTGTGGAGACGATGTAAGACCAAAGCACCGAAACTTTTTCGGGTCGAGGCAATTGTCATTGAAGCTCCGAAGCCCACGCCAAAAGTAAAGCGTTGGCGTTGGGTACTTCACTCAGTCTCAGGTAGCAAGTGGCAAATTTGCTAACCAAGAGGAAGTGCTGGATACGGCTTTCCGCTTGTTAGAGAAGCTGCATGGAGAGTACGAACAATGGCTAGAAGACACCCGCGAGCAGGTAAAGGTTGGGACAGCAGAACTTGACCGAGGGGAAGGCTTAGATGGGGAAGCTGTAGTGACGGAGATTTTAGAACGATTCAAATATTGATACTTTCTGGGATTGAGGGTGAAGGGGCTATTTTTCGCAGACTTCCAAGCGTTCTTCGGGATTGGCGGTAAAGTAGTCTTCGAGCCAGTCGCAGCCACGGTTTAGGAGTTGGTCGAGGTTTTGTACCGTCCAAAGTTTCGCCGTGCGGTCCTCTGAAGCCGTGACAATGGTTTCCCCATCCGGGCTAAAGGCCGCACTCCAGACCGAGCCTGCATGACCGTTGAGAGTCACAATTTCGTTGCCTTGTTTGTCCCAAAGTTTCGCCGTGCGGTCCAATGAAGCGGTGACAATGGTTTCCCCATCCGGGCTAAAGGCCGCACTCCAGACCGAGCTTTCATGACCGTTGAGAGTCACAATTTCGTTGCCTTGTTTGTCCCAAAGTTTCGCCGTGCGGTCCAATGAAGCGGTGACAATGGTTTCCCCATCCGGGCTAAAGGCCGCACTCCAGACCGAGCTTTCATGACCGTTGAGAGTCACAATTTCGTTGCCTTGTTTGTCCCAAAGTTTCGCCGTGCGGTCCAATGAAGCGGTGACAATGGTTTCCCCATCCGGGCTAAAGGCCGCACTCCAGACCGAGCTTTCATGACCGTTGAGAGTCACAATATAAAACCTACACTCAACGCTGTTACCGCAGTCATCACTTTTTTGATGCGACGAGATTGCTTTTGAGTTTTAGCCAGTTCAGCTTTTGCGTGTTGCTGTTGTTGCTCAAGTTGGTTTAAACTGGCTTCTGCTTTTTGCCGTTGCTCTCGCTCTTGGACTAATTGTTCTCTCAGTGGCTTTTGTTGCTGCCGGATAAAATCAGCTAAATAGTCGTGTACCAACTGATAACGGTCTTCGGGCTTTTCCGGTAACAACAACACCAACCCCGACCCCACCAAAATCTTTAAAACCAAATCGAGGGTTTGGGTATCTGATTTCTCCTGAACTGCCAGAGTTTGAAATAATATTGTCAACTCCTGCTGTAACTGGTCGTGAGTTTTGAGGGGTCGCGTTCCTTGTTCGTCGGTCAGCAAATACAGAACGAAATTAGCCAGTTGTTGGTTTTCCTCGCCACAATCAGCCACCACCGCACCGAGATACCGCTTTACCAACTCGGTTTTATTACCTTCTTTCTGGTATTCCGCCAGAGTGGTAATCTGTTCGGCTTGGAGTTGCGCCCCCACAATTTGCAACTCAATCGGGCGCACTTCTTCGGCATCATTCGCCAAATCTTTCACCAGTTGTTCAATCAGTTGGGATTCGAGAGGGAAATTCGCTCGTTGGGTCAACTCCTCAATAATCTGCCGGGCTTCCCCTTGAGACAAATCCCCCAACCGATACAACACATTCTTCGAGAGGATATCGTTCCCCACGGCTTTCAAACTTTGAAGGCGATTGCACTCCAGCAAGAAGTGAATATAATCCTCCCGCAAGGACAAAATGACCTTGACAGGCAATATTTCCAGACATTGACCGATAAACTCAAAAAACTCGCGCCATTGCGTCGGATTGGAATTTACAAAGAAAAACTCCTCAAACTGGTCAAAAATCAGAACCGTTAACTGATTATTCTCAGCATTTTGCCGCACCTGACTCAAAATATCGTCTGTTGTGTTTAAAGGCAAAGCGCATGCAGGCGCATCTACAGGTTGGTCTACCATCCACACCAGCAAGCGCCCCAACTCCGCCACCCAATCCCCATAAACCCGCATCACCACCGCTAAAACTGTTCGCGTCCCAATCGGCTTTTGTAGCAAATCTGGGACAAGACCCGCCTCAATCAAGGAACTTTTCCCCACTCCTGACGGCCCGTGGAGTACAGTTAGTTTGCTATCATTGCGCCCAATGCGGTCTCGCAACGCCTCGACTTTTTGCGTCCACCCAAAAGCGGCAATTTCTTGGGCAACGGTTTCTGGCGTTACAATCGAGGCAAGATTCGCCCTTGCGATGCGTCCGGGTCGGATGCGTCCCGCCCCCACAAACGCTCGTAAACCACACTGCTGCTCTAGCCATTGCTGTTCTATTTTCGTCTCAAAGGCTTTGAAGTATTGCTTTTGCTGGAAATAAACCCCCCGCAAGGTTTTTAAAATCTCTAGATAGGGCTGGAGTTGATGGTACGAACCGAGTTGTTTTGCTTTTTCGAGATTGCTAATTGCGGCTTCAGTTTCACCAAGTTGAATCTCAGCTTTTGCCAACAAGAGATAAAGATGCGGTTGCTGTAGTGTACTGGTAACAGTCCCAAGAATTTCTAAGCCTTGTTGGGCTTGGGCTTTCGCTTTTTGATACTCTTGGTTTTGTAATGCCACATTGGCCAAATAACCCAACGCCTTAGCCAAACGGACTGAATCATTATGCTGTTGCTGAAGTGCGAGAGAATGCTGTGCTATTATTGCGAGGTCGTCCCAAGCTTCCAGGGTTTGTAGCACCTCTCCCAAAGGATTGATAAAACGAGCAACCCAATCGAGTTGTCCCGCGTCTTCGCAAACCTGGAGACATTGCTCAAAATCTCGTTGCGCTTGTTCTAACGACTCTTGAGCCATCGCAGAATTGACTCTGGCTTGATACAGCCCGCACACCCCCAGATAAAACAGCACCACCGCTTGTTGTGCGGGATTGGGGAATTGCTGCCAGATGGTCAGACTGTGACGATAGTAAGTCAAGGCTGTTTCTAGATTTTGGCGGCGATATGCCATCAACGCCAATGCGAACTGTAAACCCGCTTCTAAGGTTGGGTCGAGGTGATGTTGTAAGTCCTGTTGCGCCGCTTGTAGTTCCTCTAGCGATAGGGTTAAAACTTCCTCTAGGGGCAAAGGCTGAGTAAAAATTCGGTCGCCCCACGCCAACAGCAACTCAAACAAATCATCCAACTGCTGTTGTAACTCCCGTTTCAGGGTTGTGGGGGCAATCTCAAACCGGATTGTTGTCGCCCAACTCTCTAAATCCGGTGCAGACCGTTGCAAGGTTTCTATTACTTCATCATTGACCCAAAAAACGACCGGAAAAGAAAAGTGTTGCGGGAAATTTTCGCGTACTTGATTCGCACGACTGAGCAAGCCCTCACGGTCAATTACTCCCTCCAGACCCAAAATCATCAAAACATCGGGAGACTGCCTTTGCATCTCATCCTGAATGCGATTGAGTAGGGTTTTTTCCTGGGGTTGTACCCTCAACAACTCGATATTGAGATTCGTGGTTTCGCACAGTTTCTCGATTAAAAATTCATGCCAGCCTGTATAGTTGCAGTGAGCCAGAAACAGGGTAAAGTGACCCACCTCAGCCTCTAGCGACCAAGCCAGTTCTTCTAGGGTTTCTTGGTTGGAGATAAAAATTTCGTCGAAGGAGGAGGAATTGCTCATAACTGCAACTCAGGGGCATCTGCGAGGATAGGATTAACGTCAAACCAGAATTCGCCTTTGTAGCGATATTCAAATACTAAACGAGAGCGAATCAGAATTTCATAACTCTCATCGCCACTAACGTCTTTGTTTTGTTGGACTTCCCGTAGTAGTTCCCATTCTGGCTCATTAATGGGTATTACTATTTCGTTGCGGCGATTGCTGACCACGGTTTCGAGGGTTGCTTTTTTCAGGGTCAACTTGCGGTCTTTTTGAATCCACATCCTCAGCAAACGCAATAAATCCCGCACATGACCGCCACTCACGGCGCATAAACGGTCTAAAGCGGCTGCATCTTCAAATATTTCGGAGATTTTGCTTTCTCGCTGCACCTCATCCAGATTCGGAAAAGCACGGGCTAAAACCATCTGACGCAGCAACGCCAAACCCTCATCGCACCAAGTTCCATCCTTCATTTTGACCGGAACCATCGGTAACATCTTGGGGTCGTCGTCGAAGTGTTCGATTAAGTTGCCGTAATCGCTAGAGAATTTCAACGCCAAGGGCATTGTATAAACCAAATGGCATTGGAGTTTCTTGAGGGATTCGGCTTGGTCTACAAAGAGATATTCCTGTTGCGGACGACCCCAGGGTTTTTGACGATTTTCGATGCGGTCGAGGTTATCAACAATAACAACTAATCCTGTTTTACCTTGTTCTTTGAGTTTCGCGATCGCGGGTTCTAATAATTCTTGATTAATCGCTTCAATCAACTGGGTTTTCTGGGGGCCGAGAAATTGATTGATTTTCGTTCGCAGATTGGCATCATTTTTAATGGTTGTGGCAATCTTCCCAATGCCAAAACCCAGGGAAAACTCGCTGTTATTAATTTTTAAGCCCACTTCTTGCCCTATTCCGGGCGGTTTCACGCTAAAGTCCAATCCCGTGACTTCGGAGTTGAGGAGATTAATCGCGCCATCAATAAACCCTCTGAGACGATTGGGTTCGGGTATTACAATTCCGGTTAAACTTTCGCTCACCCGTTTCGCGATCGCGAGTAAAATATCACTAATATCCACATCAGCCATTTCCAAGTCTTCACTCGACTCGAAATACACCACCTCAAAACCGTCTTTTTTCAATTCCTCCTGCAACCGTCGCAACTCCGTTGATTTGCCGCAGCCAATGTGACCCGTAAACAACGTACAAGTCGGTTCATTTGGCGAGAAAAACGAGATTGTGCTTTGCATTTCTTCGATAATTTCGCCCCCGCGTACCGTCGAAAAATCGATATAATACTTGCGGTCTTCCGGGTCAGCTATCATCAAAGTTTTACCTGGGTCAGTGGCACGAAAAAAGTCGCGGATATCTAAACACATGGAGAGAAATCAAGCTGCTTGTAAAACTGATTCCTCAACTATAACCTCTCTCTTATTTGCGTCTAGTGACTCAATACACTTCTGAGAAAAAGCCGCAACTCCGGCCAAAGGGAAGCGCGATCGCCTACCCTAGATTGAGTACATTGCCCAACCCATCTGAATGCTAGACTACGATCTTGTCATTATCGGCGGTAGTGCAGCCGGACGCTATGCCGCAGCCAGCGCGATTGCTTTGAATGCGCGGGTTGCTTTGGTTGAACAAGGGATGAGTGCCAATGACGATGCGCTCTACAGTCGCAGTTTGCGCCATTGTATTCAAAATGGGGATTCTTGGGAAGACGCGATCGCCCATGCTCATCATAACGTCGCTACCTACGCCCAAGAAAACGCCCTGGAAGCCTTGGCGGTGTTGGGGGTAGACATTATCAGCGGCCAAGGAGAATTTTGTCGTCTGCCGCAACAAGCCTTTATTATCAATCATAGACGGTTGCGATCGCGCTCTTATCTCCTCGCCACAGGTTCTCGCTTCACCCTCCCCCGTTTAAACGGCGATATTCCCCTCAAAGCCCTCACCCCGACGGATTTATGGCAAATCCCTAACCTCGAAGCCCTCCCCGATAAAATTACCCTCCTGGGTAGTAGCCCCCTCGCCCTCGAAATCGCCCAAATCTTAACCCATTTCGGCAAAAACATTATTCTAGCGGTGGCAGAATCGAGCTTGTTACCCCTAGAAGACGCAGAAATCGTGCGTTGGCTACAAGCCCACCTGGAAGCCCAAGGAATCCAAATCCTCACCAACAGCCCCATCCACCAAGTCCAAATCATCGACAATCAACCCTGGCTGCAACTGGGAGACACCGCGATAGAGGCATCTTGCACGATTGTTGCGGCTGAAACTCACCCCCACATCGAGGGCTTAAACCTGGAAGGGGTGGGGGTTCAACTGTACCAAAATCAACTACAAGTCAACGAGAAACTACAAACCACCAACCGCCAAATCTACGCCTGTGGCAGCTTGGGGGGCGGTTATCGTCTCCCCCACCTGGCGCAAGCTGAAGCCACCGTAGCGCTCAAAAATGCGCTGTTCTGGCCGAGATTTCAGATAGACTACCGCCCCCTACCTTGGGCAATTTTCACTGAACCCAATTTCGCTTCTGTGGGACTGAGTGAAGCCCAAGCCCGACAGCGTTATGGCAAGCAGGTTATGGTAATTCGTCACTTTTTCAAGCAAAATGCCCAAGCGATTATCGCAGAAGCTAATGACGGTTTTATTAAGCTGATTTTACGAGAAAATGGCGAGATTTTGGGGGCAAAAGTTTTAGGGCAAGATGGGGCTGAGATTATTAATCTTGTCGCTTTGGCAATCCAGCAACGACTAAAGCTCAAACAACTGGCAAAACTCAGCGCGATCGCCCCCAGTCTAGGCGCTATTTTACCCGAAAGCGCGATCGCGTATCAACAAAGAGCGCGATCGTCCCAGAAACGCCTGAAAGCCTGGCGCGAAACCTGGTACAGCCTTTGCCGTCGCTGGTTTTCTTGACCCCAACCTACGGCGATAATTTGGCTTTTTTAGCTCTATTTTCTTTATACCATTGCGCGATCGCCGGACACCAATCTTCAAACTGAAGATACAACAATTCGCAGAACTTTTGTGCTTCTAATTGAGCATCTTTTTTCCAGCGTAAATCAAGTAAGTGCATCAGCGATCGCGTATTGCAACTTAGCACGAAATGTTGCCGCACATCAAAGGGAATAATTCCCCTTGCGTGTTCTTCCGACATCCCATTTTCAAGATGTTCTGCATACCGCTGACAAGCTTGAATGCACCAATCTAAATCACCTTTTCGCTGTTCAGTTGTGTATTCATATTTTTTCCCCTGACGGTTTGTATATTTCCCCACGGGACGCAAGTAAAATACATCTTCAACTTCTCGCTTTCGGTTAGCGACATCCACAATCCGCTGTCCTGTATAGCGGTTAGAATTATGAACAACAATCCCATTCGCCACGAAATTATGCCAAGGACCTTCTACTTCGATATCATAGGTTTCTTGTTCGCCAAGGTACTGTACATCAATAACTTTGACAGGATGACAGGTTAGTTTATGGCCTTTTGATACAGGTTTTTTAGGCCAACTTTGCGTAACTGTCGTGGGTGAAAATGTTTCAGCAAACTCTGCTTCTAGATGATTGTGATGAATATAAGCATGACAGTCTTTGCATAAAGTCACAAGATTATCAAAGTCATAGCCCAATGATTCATCGGCATAGACAGGAATAAGATGGTGTGCTTCTAATTTACCACCGCGAACTCCACAGCGCTGACAAATATAGTTATACTTTTCATGAACTTGAGGAGCAAGCTGACGAGTCCATGCGCCAATTTTCTCTCTCTCTCTGGAAACTCCTCCCCGCCAAAAGTTAGAATCTTGTCCGCGCATCGTATATTTTCTGGCATTTTCTCGCCGCTTTTCTATTGATTCAGGTGAAAGCTGAAGCTGATATCCACCATTATTTTTATTCCAGGGTTTTTGCGTTCCTTTTTTCCGTTTATTTAGTTTGAGGTTATGTTTATAAACCCATTTCTTGATACTTTCTACAGAACAACCTGCAATTTCTGCAATTTCATCAGCATAAAGTCCTTGGTTGAGTTGTATCTCTAACCATAATTTGTCTCGATAGCAGCCATTTCCAACAACAGTTTTGATTCCCTGCTGGTGACCCGATGGCAAGTCTATATCATGATGTTTAGCCCATTGTCGGATGGTACTAGAACTGACGTTACATTGTTGAGCAATAGTGTTGGCATTAACACCATTGTTTCTTTGTTCAATTAACCAATTTTTTTGAGTATAGAGTGCTTCAGGTCGCTCAATACCTTGCACCACTTTACCATTACATAAAAACTGGCAGTCTTTTGTCCGTCCAATAACTTGATGCTGATTATTCGTAAGTAAGCCTGTAGCCATTTCCATCGTTTGCCAACCTTCGACTGTCAAGAAACGATGATTCCGGGTACAGTCAATAACTTTACCATCTTCAAGCGTTACTCGATATACCGGTTGAATGCCACGACACATAACGTCTTTAATGTGTCCAATCTCAAAATATTGGGTTTCTTCGTTTAAAACCCGTAATTTCATTTTGCGAAGTCGTTTTTGACAGTTACGGCGATATGTTCCTGGTGCTTCTCCTTTTCGGCCTTTAATTTTGCGTTCTCGGTTTGCCTTTTCACCATTTTTCCATAAATCATAGAGTGTCGCAATTTTAATTTTGCATAAACTTCCACCACCCTGAAGAAAGGTGATTTCAGTATCTCCAGCTAAACATTGCACATCGAAAGAAACGCCGACGCGATGAGTCCGAACTTGCTGCATCATGGAATGGGGAAAATAGCCGACATTGAGGGTAATTTGTGGGTGTTCTAAGGGGCCATAATGACCCCTATCTCCTACCAATAAATATTTAACGACTAACTCCCCCGCTTTGGTTTCATCGGGGAATTTTTCTCGCTCATCCCAAACCAAATTTTCCGAGTAATCCTGGTGCATTGCCGCCCAAATGACTTGTTGCGGGTTGGGAGTAGCGGCAATTTTTTCAATCCGAAACTTATCCATAAATTTAAAAACGTTTTTACAACAAACTCTATCTTCTACCGAATCCTCTGGTAACTAAACCTGTAATGATTTTCTCAATTGAGATTCATCAAAATGGAGAATTTGTTTTAAGTTCGTGTCTGTCAGAATAGACATAAAATATACAAATTCTAATGTTAGCTGAAGCTGCTTATATACGAGCGATTGTCACTTTTGCAGGTTGGTCTTGATATTTTCCTTGTCTGGCTTCATAACTAACATCACAAGGGTTTCCTTCTAAAAAGATTAATTGCACAATTCCTTCATTCGCATAAATTCGACAATCTGCGCTCGATGAATTAGAAAATTCAAGGGTTAAATATCCTCGCCATGCTGCTTCGGCGGGCGTAACATTTGCTATTATGCCACAACGAGCATAAGTGCTTTTTCCTAAGCAGATCACAATAACATTATTAGGAATATCCAGCTTTTCTAAAGATACACCTAGCCCATAAGAATGAGCAGGGAGAATAAAATATTGCCCACTTTCATCGCTATAAAGTTGTGTCGATTCTAGATTGTCGGGACTAAAGTTTTTCGGATCGACAACGGTTCCCGGAATATGTTTGAATATACGAAATTCGACAGGTGAAAGTCTAATATCATAGCCAAAACTACTTAAACCATAAGAGATAACAGGTAAATCTTTAATACGGCGGATCTGTTTAGATTCAAAAGGCGCAATCATTCCGTTGTTCGCCATTTCTGCTATCCAAGCGTCATTTTTGATCATAAAATTTAGTTCCGTCTAAACTCAATACACGAATTTATTAACATAACCTGAGATGAGTCCGTTTGGCTATATTCTTTACAAAAAGATGGCGGTTTGATCTAAAAGGCTTTGTAGAAACGGAGTACAGCTATATTAGGTTATAACTATCTAGGATCGCAACAAGGAGATTTAATTATCGTGAGATTGGTTATGTTAGGGGGGCCGGGTTCGGGGAAAGGAACGCAGTTAAAGCGATTGTGTTCCCGTATGGGGATTCCGGGGATTTCAGTGGGGGAGATATTGCGTCAGGCTATCGTGTCGGATACATTTTTAGGGAAAAAGGCTAAACCCTATGTGGAACACGGGGAGTTAGTTCCCGATGAGTTGATGATTCAGTTGATGCGGTTGCGCTTGTTGCAAGAAGATACTCAAAATGGTTGGATTATGGAAGGTTATCCGCGCACAGCCTTCCAAGCTGAGGAGTTAGATTTTGTACTGGAAGATTTTGGCCAAAGGCTGGATACGGCGATTTACTTGCAGTTGGACGAAGCGGTGATGGCAGAACGCTCGATTGAGCGATCGCGTCACGATGATACCCTAGAAATCATCCAGCGTCGTCTTGAACTGTTCAGAGAACGGACAATCCCCGTTTTGGCGTATTATGAACCCCGTCAAAAGTTGCTGCGGGTTAATGGAAATCAACCCCCCGATGCGGTAGAAGCAGAAATTCGGCAACAACTCTCTGATTTTTCCTGAAAACACGACCAAAAAGGACGGGTAACAAGCCACCGCAGTGGTCACTGATAACTGATTACTGAGAACTAAAATGACAGCGATCGCGAATATATTTGCTATTTTTCAAAAAGAACTTCAAGGCTATTTTGCCTCACCCTTTGCTTACATCGTAGCGGCAATTTTTTGGTTTTTATCGGGATTTTTCTGGATTGGGATTTTAATCGAAACCTTGCAGGAAGTGGCCTTTATCGAACAGCAAGGCATTCCAGGGGCGATTGATGTGCCTTATATTTTCATTCTGCGCTATTTCGGCATTTTAGGCTTACTGGCTTTGTTTATCTTCCCGTTACTGTCGATGGGGCTGTATGTGGAAGAACGCAAACGCAGTACATTAGAACTACTCGCCACCTCTCCGTTGACTAATTGGTCGGTTGCGGTGGGTAAACTACTGGCAGTGACAGCCTTTACCCTGTTTACGATCGCGCCCATATTATTATACGAGGCGATCGCCTTTGCCAGTGCCGACCCGCCCATGCCCCCTGCTGTCCCATTATCGGCGTTATTGGGCATTGTTTTACTCGCGACCTCGATTTTATCCTTGGGGATGTTTATCTCGTCTCTGTGCGACAATACCGTCCTCTCAGGATTACTGACCTTTGCCTTAATGTTACTACTGTGGATTGTGGATTTAGTCGCAGACCGGGTGGCCAGTCCCTTTCGGGAAATACTCACCCATTTATCCCTACTCAAACATTACAATAACTTTGTGCAGGGCATAATTGACAGCAGCAGTATCGTCTTATTTGCCAGTTACATCTTTTTGGGCATCTTTCTCACCGCCCAATCCATCGAAACCTTCCGTTTTTCCCGTCGCTAAAGTATTACTATCGCCGCAATTCCGTTCAAAAACCAACCGCTAAAGCAGTTAGGACACCGCCTCAATTCAAGCCCCTCTCGGCGTGTTTCAACCCCTGATTATCGGGGAGTTGGCGCACCAGACGCAGGGGGAGGCGGTTGGTGGAGACGAATTGAGCGTATTCTGGAGTCAGGAAGATGCTGTAACGATCGCGCTCTGGGGTGAGTTGAGCGGCCATGGCGAGGGTTAAGGCGCGGGTATAGTTGCGAACTTCCCAGGCTTGGGTGTCTACCACTTCACCGCCAGAATAAAGGGTGTCCGGTTGTCCGGCTTGGTCGGTGGTGGTAATGGGGTCTTTGTAGCTGAGGTGTGTGCCGCCAATAATTCCGGCTAACCATTTGGGTTGAGAGAGTTGTTGAAAGGCTTGGATTTGTTCGGGGAGGGCGGGGGTGGTTTTGTCGGCAGACCCGGCGACGATGAGGGTGGGAATGTCGATGCTGCCCAGTCCGGTATCGCCAAATAAGAGGGAGGTGACGGGAGAGAGGGCGATCGCGCCTTTGACTCTTTCATCGCGCAGGTTATATTCATTTTGGGGCAATCCGGCGGCCTGACATTGGGCCAACAGTCCTAAGTTAGAAGCGAGGGTTTCCCGTTGAGGACACCATTCTTTGAGATAATCAAGCTGCATTGTGCCGCCAGCGAGACTTAAGGCGGTTGCACCCCCCAGGGAATAACCCAAGACTAAAGCGTTGTTGGTGGCGATTTTGCCTTGGAGGGGATTGCGGCTTTGGTTTAAGGTTTCGAGGTAATCGAGGACAAAACTCAAGTCCTGGGGACGCTGTAAAAATTCTTCGGGTTGGAGGATGTCTACTTGTTCAAAAAGGGCGGTGAGGGCGTTTTGGGGTTGAAAAAACTGCTCTAAGTAACTGCCGTTGCTGCCGGGATGTTCGGGGACGGCGACGAGATAGCCGTGAGAGGCTAGGTGTTGGGCGAGGTAGCGCATTTCCTCGTTGACGGAGAATAAGCCGTGGGAGAAGATAATAACGGGCTTTGTGGGGGTTATGGCGTTGGAGGTGTAGAGGTCGAGGGGAATGGCGCGATCGCGCTCTCGGTCTCTTAAAATCAAGCTTTGGACGCGCACTCTCGCGTTTCCCGGTTGGGTGGGGTCGAAGGGTAAATCGAGGTCGGGACGATTGGGGGTCAGTTGGGGGGCAATACGGGCCATAAAGGCTTGGGTGCGCCAAAAGTCTTGATTAAAGTTTTGAGCGACGAGAAAGGCGTTTTCGAGGTCGATTTCGATTTGGGGGTCTGGGTACGCCGCGAGAATGCCTAACAGGGACAAACCTTCGGGGTTACGGGCGCTTTGAGTTATAGCTCGACGCAGTTTAAAGAATTGAATGATATCTTCTTCGGGGGTTAAGGCCGCGATCGCCCCTAATAAACGCCGCCCCATGACAGTATCGAGAAAATTGCGTATAATTACGGAATCTACCTCAACTTGAGTTTGTAGAGCGTTTGCGATTTGTTGCTTTTGCTCAGGAGACAACACCATGGCCAGATTGTTCAGATTTTCCGAGATTTCTCCCGTTGCCGCCAGCGTTTCTAAATCGGCGATCGCGAGGGCTTGTTGAGTTTGACCATACTTCAGAATTACGGTTTCCGCCGCGATCGCGCCTTGGCCTGCGGTAAATACGGTTAACGTGACCCCCAAACTCACACCCAAACCTCTGAGTTTTCCCATAAATCTCTCTCCTTCTAAAGTCTTACTTCCTAACCATCTTTGCCTTTCATTATCCGCCAAGATGTACCCATCTCTCTTTTTCTCGATTTTTTGTTGGAAAGAGAATTTCTGTCGTTGTAGGGAGTAAACAGCCGTAAATACACGCAACACTAGAAAGTAGAAGAACTCATAAGTTTACCAATTTATCAATAGAATGTTACATAAATTATCAATAATGATAGGGATTGTGACTCTTGTGGTGGCAGTACCTTACCGGGTGCAAGCGATGGGTTTAACCAATCGCTTTAGTAACATTTATGTATTTGGCGATAGTCTCTCAGATACAGGAAATGTCTTCCAAGCTACTCAAGGTATGTTTCCCCCAACTCCTTATCAGCAGGGTCGCTTTAGCAACGGCGATGTTTGGATTGACTACCTCGCCAGAGACTTAGGACTATCCAGTCTGACCCCCTCGGTCAGCGTATCTCAGGGAAATCCACCAAATAACGGCATTAACTTCGCATTTGGCGGGGCAACCACCGGAACAGACAACACCATTAGCTCGCAGTTTCCAGGCTTGCAACAACAAGTCCAGGCTTTTGGTTCTTTATCCAACGCCGGAGTTCCCCTCGATCCCAATGGTTTACATATTCTTTGGGCCGGGGCCAATGACTATCTGCCCACTGAGAGTAATTTCGATCCTTACGCGAGTCCAGAAATCCCCATTGGCAATCTCGAAAATACTATTACCAATTTAGCCAACTTAGGCGCTAAAAACTTCCTAGTGGCGAATTTACCCGATTTAGGAAAAACGCCCTTGGCTTTGGGTTACGATCAGGACAATCTACAAGACCCCAAGGGTCATAACTCCTCAGCGATCGCGCCGACGGATACAGATATTTCCCAACGCTTAAACCAATTAACGCGATCGCACAATCAACAATTATCGCAATCGGTCGCTAGTTTGCGATCGCAACTCGGTTCTGAAGTAACCATTGCTGAATTTGATGTCAATGCAGCCTTCAACGAAGTGATTGGCAATCCAGCCAACTTCGGCTTTAGTAACGTGACCGATCCTTGCATCTTTTCGGGGATGTGTGCCATCAATCCCACTCAGCAAGCCGAATATTTCTTTTGGGACAATACCCACCCCACCACCCGCGGCCATGAAATTACCGCCAACTATGCCCTCGCGAGTCTGACTGAAGAATTCTCCAAACCCAAACCCGTTCCCGAACGAGTCCCTGAAGGCTATCCCCTCCTCGGCTTTGTTGCGGTGGGCTTGAGTTGCGTGGGTGGAGTATTACGCCGACAAAGGCGTTTATAAGGGAGGTCTGGGGCATCCCGTCAAGGTGTAATTTTTAGCGCGTAGGGTAGGTTAGGCGGCTAAAACTCATGCTATGACGGTAATCTAGCTCTCCGCCGTAACCCACCATTTAAGATGTGTCACGACTTAATCACCAACTTGAAGATGAAAGCACAGTTTTTTTCTTCCCCCTCCTCCCCCAAATTTGCAGACCTTCTTTGCTGGGGAACAACACCCCCTCTCAAAACAAGAACAAATAACCAATAACAAATAACCAATAACAAAAACCAGTAAACTCTCGGAAAAACGTTCCACTGAGGCGCTGATCAATAAGGCCTCAATCGAGCGCTCAATCAAGAACTGTACGGCGGTACAATCGGGTCTTTAGCTTCGGACTGATGACTTTCTAAATGTTGCACCACCGGAACAGAAACCAATGGGACTGAACGAATCAGAGTAGAAATTGTTACAGAGAAAGACAACAGCAAAATCGTTAATCGCATAGGGGTTTCAGATTCAATATTCAGCAATGGCACCAAGGCAGCAGTTAAGCGGCACTGGCCCTATAGGGTTCTCTGCTTTTGGTGGTAGATTTTATGCAGAGTTATGTTAAGTTTTATAAAATTTGGGGTTTGTTATACTATGAGCGACGGGGAAAACCAAGGCATCATGGGGGTTTGCCGCTTTATGCAGTTTGACTCAAAAAAACCAATACCCTAGAAATGTAAATGACTGTTTTTCTCCCCGCGATCGCCCCGGTTAGTTTAATTATCCTGATTGGTTTTTTATTAGGGCGGTTTCTGACTCTCGATCGCCAAACTTTATCGAAACTGGCGATTTATGCCCTTTCTCCGGCTTTAATTGGCGGTAATCTGTATCGCAGTACCTTATCGGTTGCCAGTGCGCTGAAAATCATTCTGGCTTTCGCGATTGTGACCTTGATTTTGTATCTACTGGTTCGGGGTTTAAGTTGGGGTTTCCACCTCCATCCCAACACCGAAAAAAGCCTGATTGCCACCACCTTATTTGCCAACAATGGTAACTTGGGGTTGCCCTTGGTCGCCTTTACTCTAGGGGATGGGGGATTTGCCCTCGCGATCGCGTATCTCGTCGCTTCTGGTATATTTATCGGTAGTTTTGCCCCTGCCCTTCTACGGGGTCAAGGCTGGAAAACCGGGCTAAAACTCACCCTCAGACTCCCGATTTTTTGGGCAACGCTGACCGGGCTGATTCTACGCTTACTCAAGGTTAAACTGCCTCTACGGTTAGGGGAAGGGATTGAAATGCTCGGTGAAGCCACAATTCCCCTCGTTTTACTACTTTTAGGGATGTATTTAGCTCAAACCCGCTTTTCTTTGGGTCGTTATGAGTTATTTGCCTGTAGTTTGCGCTTGATTCTGGCCCCCGCGATCGCCTTTGGTATTACGCTATTATTACAACTCGAATCCCTTGAAAGCCAAGTTTTTGTGCTGCAAGCCTCTATGCCAACTGCGGTTAATTCCTTAGTTTTTGCCACAGAATTTGGTGGTGATGCTACCCGTGTCGCTAAAACCATTGTCGCTTCTACTCTCTTGAGTCTTTTGACCTTACCTGTGGTTTTAACATTCTTGATTTGAGACAACGACAACATCTTTACTCTATTGGGTTTCTGAGTCAAAACTTGCTGTAATATAACAATATTATACTTGCTGTATTGCCATGTCTGCTTTCCTCTCCAACAGTACCGAACTGCGCCAAAAACTCACCCAAACCTATCAGGAATTGCCGTTTATCCCCAAACAAATAATGCGGCTGTTGTCCGTAATTTACGAAGCCGTGAGTCGCAGCGAGTTTTTGAAATGTGTTAATGCTTTGGGACTCAAACAAGAAAATGGCAAAGCATTTCACGCTGCGACCTTAAAACCTCATCTCGATGATTTGATAGAAAAAGAGATGATTTTAGATGAATCGGATCGCGATTTACTGTGCCATTCTTTAATTACTGAAATTGCCACGCGAGATGCAATTCTCGCCGGAGAATGGGAAAAGATGGTAGCAGTCGTTGAAGATATTTTACCAATTTCGCAAGTAGGTTATGGCGATCGCTGTCGGAAAAAGTTTGACAATATTGACCAGTTAGTTCGGGAAGTTCGCATCGGGGTTTATCGCCAAGATATGAAATTTATCGCGGAACAGTTAGCGGATTATCAATCTTCATTTTATTTTCCCGAACCCGTTTCTATTGACGATTTGTGTCGTCTTATTTTTACTAATCCTTTCGATCCCTATTGGTTTAATCGGCTTCCCCAAGATTTATACGACATGGGGCTTTATTATATCTTGGGTAAGTCTATCAGTGAGTTGACTTCAGAAGAAGAAGCATTTGCCTTATTACTCGCAGAAGCAAACAAACCAAACGAAAACTGTATCGAAGATCTACAGTTGTTGCTGATCGAACAATTGATTGTGCGGGACAATTTCGAGGAAGCAAAAGTTCAGCTTCAGAAGGTTTCGGCTGAAATGTCTCAACTGTCTCAGATGTTTTGGGGTTGGCTGGCTTTTCTAGAAGGAGATAATGACAGGGCAATTTCTCATTACACCCAAGCCCTCAAAGCCTTGAGAAAGATAACGGGGAACAAGCAAGACTTTTTTCATAACTTTGCTGGAATCTTCTTTATCTTTGCTTTATTAAAAGACGGTTCGACCGCCAGGTTAAAAGAAATTGAAAAGTATGCCAAAGCGATTATTAGTGCCGATCATGCCTTGAGTTATACTTACGTTTGGCTCGAAAAACTGGCTCAATTCCAACAAGGCAATATTGGACTGAAAGAGTGGTTTAAACTCGCTAATATTACAGAAGATTATGGTTACAACAGCATCGAGATTTTATGCTGTTCTTTATGTTTGTATTGGGTAGACCCAGAAGAAGCGCGATATTTAA
Source organism: filamentous cyanobacterium ESFC-1 (assembly GCA_000380225.1). Lineage (GTDB taxonomy): Bacteria > Cyanobacteriota > Cyanobacteriia > Cyanobacteriales > Spirulinaceae > Jaaginema. The sequence continues at coordinate 2,707,928 of KB904821.1, read as the reverse complement.
CCGTAGATTTCTTGAATCATCTGGCAGAGAAAGCCGAAGTCGCCGGATATTATTGGCTAGGGACAGAAGCGGCAGAATTAGTTTGTCGCTTACAAGCAGATGAGAGTGTTATTGAAGCCCTGGATTCCCCAAAGAATCGCCTCACCCTCGCAAATTTAATTCAACCTAAAAATGATTGGGAAATATCTTTACAAGCCCTAGCCAATTTACAAAATAAAAACGCCAAAACCACAACAGAAGTCACCGAAAAACGTTTAGCTTGGTTTATCGAATTAGAAGGCAAAAGTGTCGAACTCCAAGCCCGCGAACAAAAGATTAACAAAAAAGGAACTTGGAGTAAAGGTCGGGTTATTGGTATCAAAAGACTAGGCAGTAACCCCAGTCAATTTGACTTTCTAACACCTCAAGATATGAGAGTGTGTAGTTATATTGAAACCACTTCATCCTCTCGTTATTATTACAAAGGCTATGAGTATATTTGGGGCGATCGCGCGATTTTGGCTTTAGTGGGTCATCCCTTAGTATTTTGGGAAGATTCCCCCACCACCCGCGTTGATATTGTCACCGGAGAACCCGAACTCATTGTTAAGAAAAATGGAGAACGATTAACTTTAGAATTTTCCCCCAAAATCAACACCGACCAAGGAATTATCATTGTCAAAGAAACCCCCACCAAACTCAAAGTCGTTGAAATTACCCCCGAACATCAACGCATCGCCATGATACTCGGTTCGCGCAATCGCCTGGAAGTGCCTGCAAACGCCTCAGAACAGGTCTTAGCCGCCATTAGTGGGGTTTCCCCCATTGTTACCGTTCACTCCGATATTGGGGGCGGTTTAGAGACAGCCAGAGAAGTACCCGCCAAGTCCCAACCCCACGTCCATCTCCTCCCCGCAGGAGAGGGCTTAAAAGTCGCCCTGTTGTGTCGTCCTTTTGGGGAAGTGGGGTCTTATTACCGTCCGGGGAAAGGGGGTTCAACGGTCATTGCAGAGATAGGAGGGGAACGTCTGCAAACCACCCGCAACCTGGAAGCCGAACAAAAACTCGCGGATAAGGTGATGGACGCTTCAACCATCCTCAGCCGCTACGACTCCCAGGATGGGGAATGGTTAATCGAAGACCCAGAAGACTGTTTGCAACTGTTACTCGAACTTCAGGAATTAGGCAAAAAAGTCATTATCGAATGGCCCGAAGGGGAAAAACTACGGATTAGCCATCAAGCCGACTTCAAACAATTCCAAATGCAGATTAAAGGCCAAAAAGATTGGTTTGAGGCCAGTGGGGAGTTGAAACTCGACGAAGATTTAGTCCTCGATTTGCAAAATCTGATGGAATTGCTGGAAAAAACCTCCAGTCGCTTCCTCCCGGTGGGCGAGAATCAGTTTATCGCCTTAACTCAGCAATTTCGCCAACGTTTGGATGAATTAAAGAACTTTGGCAGCAAAAAAGGCAAAGGTTTACAGTTTCATCCTCTCACCTCTTTGGTATTAGAAGACGCGATCGCGGATATTGGCAATCTCAAAGCCGATCAAAACTGGAAAGCCCAAGTTCGCAAAATCAAGGAAATGAAGGACTTACAGCCGGAAATACCTTCAACGCTGCAAGCAGAATTGCGGGATTATCAACAAGAAGGCTTTGAATGGCTGTCTCGTCTCGCTTATTGGGGAGTGGGGGCTTGTTTAGCCGACCAAATGGGCTTAGGGAAAACCCTGCAAGCCCTAGCCCTCATCCTCACCCAAGCCCCCCACGGCCCCATCCTGATTATTGCCCCGACTTCTGTTTGTGGTAACTGGATTAGCGAAGCCCAGAAGTTTGCCCCTACCCTTAATCCTGTCCAGTTTACCAGTCGCGATCGCGCCTCCACCCTCGACGCATTGCAACCTTTCGACCTGTTTGTATGCAGTTATGGCTTGTTGCAACAAGAAGATGTATCGGAAATGTTGGCTAAAGTCCAATGGCAAACCATCGTCCTTGACGAAGCCCAAGCCATCAAAAACATGGCCACCAAACGTTCCCAAGCCGCCATGAAACTGCAAGGCAAATTTAAACTCATTACCACCGGAACACCCATCGAAAACCATTTAGGGGAACTGTGGAACCTCTTTCGCTTTATCAATCCCGGCTTACTGGGTTCTTGGGAACAGTTTAACCAAAATTTTGCCAATCCCATCGAACGCCAGCAAGATACCCAAGCCAAAAAACAACTCAAAAAACTAATCCAACCCTTCCTACTGCGTCGCACAAAAACCCAAGTCCTGGAAGAATTGCCCTCCCGTACCGAAATTACCCTTTCTGTAGAACTTTCTCAAGCGGAAGCGGCGTTTTATGAAGCTTTGCGTCAAAAAGCGCTGTCTAATTTAACCGACAGTGACGCAACCGCCGGAACCAAACACCTGCAAGTCCTCGCAGAAATTATGAAACTGCGTCGGGCTTGTTGTAATAGTCGTTTGGTGATGCCTGAAAGCAGTTTACCGAGTGCAAAATTAGAGGTATTTGGGGAAGTTTTAGCAGAACTGCTCGAAAACAATCACAAAGCCCTTGTGTTTAGTCAATTCGTCGATCATCTGCACATTATCCGCGATTACCTCGACGAACAACACATCTCTTATCAATACCTCGACGGTAGTACCCCCGCCAAACAGCGCCAAAAGCGCGTTAATGCCTTCCAAAGCGGCCAGGGGGACGTTTTTCTCATTTCTTTGAAAGCAGGCGGTACAGGACTCAATCTCACCGCCGCAGATTACGTTATTCATACTGACCCCTGGTGGAATCCTGCCGTGGAGGATCAAGCCTCAGACCGCGCCCATCGCCTCGGACAGCAACGCCCGGTTACGATTTATCGTTTGGTGACGAAGGGAACAATTGAGGAGAAAATTGTGCAGTTACATCACCATAAACGGGATTTGGCGGATAGTTTGCTGGAAGGGACAGAGGTGAGTGGCAAGATGTCTACCGATCAGTTGTTGCGCTTAATGACGGAGTAGTTAGCAATGTATAATTTACAATTTACAATGTACAATTTACAATGTATAATGTACAATTTACAATGTATAATTTACAATGTACAATGTATAATTTACAATGTACAATGTACAATGTATAATTTACAATTTTTAGGTTCAATTACAGGGTTTTAAGAACCCCGGTTTCTAGGGTAAAACGCTGAAATTAGCGGTTCAGCGAATCAGAAACCGGGGGTGTGAACAGTAATGCAAAATTTTTTCAAACCTACGCAACCTTATTCATTAGTTTATTGCTGAAGTTCTTTCACCGAGTACTGGTGTGACACAGCTAAAATGAGGCTTTAACGTAGGGTGGGTTAGGCGGCTAAAACCTAAGCTATAACTGCAATTTAGCTATCCGCCGTAACCCACCATTTAAAGTGTGTCACGGCAGTACCCAAGGATTTGACCTGAGTACTAAGTTTGATGATTATGCCAAGATTGTTGCTTTAGAAGAATATGTTGTTATTTCTCAAGATCGTCAGCGAGTGGAATGTCGTCGTCGTACTGGGGCAAATACTTGGGATATGATGGTATATCAAGAAGGCGATCGCGTCTGGCTTCAGAGTCTTGACCTCGCATTCGCGATCGCGTCTTTATATCAAGGTTTAGATGGTTGAGAGGATGGGGTGTTTTGTCAGAATCAGCCAGAGGGTTTTTGTCGTTCAACTTGTTCTAATCTCATTGCTCAAATGGGCAGTCTTAGTCTGGTCTTAACTTCAGAAAAATCAAACTTGACTGGAATTTATGGGATCGAGGTTGTATAAAACTAACAACATTATCTTACAATTACTATGCGCGATCGCTCTAAACTTAATTTAGCCTTAGCCTTGTTTTTTGCAGGCATTACCACCGCAGGTTTAGCCGCTTGTAACAATTCCACCCAACTCGAAGCTTGCCGCTTGATTGAAATAGAAGATGCGGAAGCCGAAGTAGATTTAGGTGATGTGGATATCGAACGCGGAGAAGTGGAAATGGTCTGCGATGGGGATGTTATTGATGTTACTTGGGCGCAATTCCGCGATCGCCTCGACCTCGATCCGGGTCAATATAAAGACAATATTCGGGGTTTAGAAGATGTGGTGCAATGTTTCAAAGACGAAAATAATAACAAAGAAATAGTTTGTCAAAAAGCTAATGGCGGTGATTTTGTCGGGCTTTCTTTTAGCTTTGACGATTGATTCTATCGCTATATCAAATCAAAAATAACAGCCCCTCTCCGGAGTGAGAGAGGGGTTTGGGGTGAGGGCAAAAAGCTAATGGCGGTGATTTTGTCGGGCTTTCTTTTAGCTTTGACGATTGATTCTATCGCTATATCAAATCAAAAATAACAGCCCCTCTCCGGAGTGGGAGAGGGATTTGGGGTGAGGGCAAAAAGCCAATAGCGGCGATTTTGTCGGGCTTTCTTTTAGTTCGGATCGTCACACAAATTGCGATTTTCAACTTGAGGATGAGTTGCTAAATAATCTCGAATCCAATTACAACCATACTCTAGAAAATCAGTTGCGAGAATGGTGTCTAAATCCCAAACAATCAAGTGACGATCTTCTCCTCCCGTGACTAATAAATTGCCGTCGGGATGAAACGCCAAGCCAGTGGGACTTCCGGTATGTCTGCGTAGAGTTTTGAGGGGAGTCCCGTCAATGTGCCATAGCTGTACGGTACTGTCCGATCCGCTTGCGGCGATTTTTTGTCCGTCGGGGCTGAAGATAACGTTGTTGAAGCCGTGTTGACTGGCTTCTAGAGTGCGGATCAATTCGCCTTCAGGAGTCCATAACTTGACTGTACCACCCCGACTGGCGGTAGCGATAATATTATCTCGACTGACTGCAACCCCCCAGGTGGAATTATCGTGGGCCGCGATCGCCTGCCTCAATTTACCATCTGTCCCCCAAATCGCCAATGTACCTTCTTCTGCAACAGAAGCCAACCAAGTCCCATCCGGGCTAAATGCGACACTCCAAATGCGAGAATTTGAACCGTTGAGGGTATGAAGCAACTCCCCCTCGATTGTCCAGAGTTTCAGGGTGGTGTCGTCACTCGCAGAAACAAACTGACGGTTGTCGGGGCTGAAATGGACATCGGTAATCAGGGAGTCGTGGGCTTGTAGGGTTTTGACTAATGTGCCATCCGATCGCCATAAATTTATCGTACCGTCATCGGCTCCTGAAGCCAACCATTGATTGTCTGAACTCCAATCTAAACCCCCAATACTAGCCGGATCGTGACCGGGTAAGTCTTTTATTAATGTACCATCCGATCGCCAAATTTTGAGACGGTCAGACCCGGAAGCAAAAGACTCTCCGGTGGGGCTAAATGCAATCGGCCAAATGTTACTATTATGGGCAGTCCAAAGGTTTAATAACGGTTTTTCGAGTCGCCACAATCGTACATGAGTACTGCCGACAGAAGCGATAGTTTTACCATCGGAACTAATATCTACTTCTGTTAAAAATCCGGTGTGTCCGCGTAAGGTTTGTAGTAACTCTCCGGTGAGTGACCAGACTTTAATTGTCTCGTCGGTACTCACAGAAATTAACCAGGGATCGGTGGGGCTAAAGACAACGTTTTGAACGCTGTTTCTATGACCTTCAAGAACTTTCATTTCTGCGGTTTCTAAGTCCCACAGTTGAATGGTACGATCGGCGCTGGCTGCGGCTAAAGTTTTGTTATCGCGACTAAAGGCTAAATCCCAAATGGCAACTCTGCGATCGCTTTGACGATAACTCAATTCTTGGATTAATTCACCTTGGCGATTCCACAGTTTAATATTACCATTTAAATCGGCTGAAGCAATGAGTTGGTTGTTCGGGCTGTAAGTAACACTCCAAACGGTGGTTTCATGTTCGGGTAATGTGGCGATTAAACTGCCGTCGAGTTGCCAGATTTTGACGGTGCGATCGCCACTTCCCGAAACAAAGGTTTGTCCGTCTGGGCTAAATTTAACTGACCAAATTGGGCCGGGATGGGCTTGAATTTCTTTGACTAATGTGCCGTCCGGCTGCCAAATTTTAATAATGCCGTCTAAACTGGCAGCAACAATTAAGTTATCAACGGGACTAAATTGGACGGTGTATACGGTAGCGTCGTGAGATAAGGTATTTAATAATGTGCCGTCTTTTTGCCATATCCGAACGGTTTTATCGGTACCTCCGGTGACGATTAATTGGTTATCTGGGCTGAAGTCTGCCTCTAGAATCGCGCCTTCGTGTCCGATAATTTGGTTAAACTCCTGAACCCCAAAAACGGCTTTTTCTAAACTATTTTTAACCCCGGTTTGAATTTCTGGATTGACGTTTTTTAGGGATTGTAAGCGTTTTTGTGCTGTAATGGCATTCGTTAACGCTTCTAATTTTTGATTGGAATTATAAGCCCCTTCAGAAGCAGCAACCAGGGCGTTTATTTCGCTGATACGGGCTTCTTTTTCTTTTTGAATAACTTGACGATATTGCCAAAAGGCGGTGATTCCTAAGCCCGTTGCTATCAGAAAAGCAATACTGACGACACCGAGTAAATAGCGTGTGAGACGCGATCGCGTGGCTTCGAGTTGAATCTGCATTTCTTCTCGTTCTAACTCCTGAGAAGCGGCGATATACTGGTAATCGCGATCGCTCAAACTTTTTCCCTGAGACCATTGTTGTGCGTCTTTTAAGGCTTGTCCGCGCAACAAACGAGAGCGATCGCGACAATCGGATGCAACCCAGGCTTCAAAGGCTTGAGAATAGGGTCGAATAGCTTGCAGTTGCTGTTGTACCCAATCGAGGTTAAAAACTTCTTTATAAATGCGATTTTTGATGCGGAGATGGTTGCGATATTTCTCAACCAAACCACTTAAAATCAACTCGGATTGTTCGTAACTATCATCGCTTTCGATAATTTCACCACTGCGAATTCTTTGATATAATCCTAAAATGCGGCTGACATTTTCGGGAGAATATAACAGGCGATCGCGAATGGTTCTGAGGTGTTCGGGTTCGTCTTGAGATTGCCAATGGTGAATAATTTTACTCTGCACCAAGCTTTCAATCCAAAATGCCTCAATTCCAGCCGGAATTTTGTGTAAATCTTGCTCGGAACTTTGTTTGAGTTCTAAAATAAGTTGGCAGAGTTTTTGGGTTAAAAAAGGTTGCCCAGATGTCCACTTTAAAACCTCTTGAAGCATGATTTGGGGCTGCGGGACATGGGGTTCTAAACCCGCGATTAAAGGTTGGGCTTCGGCTAGGGTAAAACCCGGTAGCGCGATCGCACGACCAATATTAAAAGGAGTCCGCTTTTTATCCGCAATTAAGTCTGAGGGAGTCGCTACGCCAAAAAGCGCAAATCGCAAGCGATTATAGCTCGGATCGATTGCCCGTTGGTTGTAACAATAGCGAATAAAAGCAAAAAAGTCATCGCTGTTAAATTCTAAATTTAAAATACTGTCAATTTCATCAACGAAAATTAGTATTTCTTGAGAGTCTACCTGCTTTAAAACTTCGACAATTAACTGATTTAATTTTTGCAGTGGCGCTAAAGTTTGATACTCTTTCAACCAAGCCACTAAATTCAACTTTTCAGTTAAACCGAGTTCGAGAAACAGCGTACCAATAATACCGCCATACCACTGCTGCGGCTCAATATTATTACTCCCAATATTAGTCATATCTAGGGTTGCACAAACATAACCTTGTTGTCTAAACCGATGCAATATCCTGACCAGCAAAGAAGACTTGCCCATTTGACGAGAGTTCAAAATATAACAAAACTCTCCGGCTTCTAGAGCTTGATAAAGTTCTGTATCTGCTTGTCTTTCAACATAACTGGGAGTATCATAGTTTAAACTCCCGCCAACCCGATAATACATAGATTAATTTAAACTAAAATAAAAAAGGGTAAAGTCTGAACCTAGGGTTATCCTAGATGACCATTTCTCAGGTAAACTTAAGTCTAAACTTTAAGTATTCTCCTCCCCACAATAGCTTACGGTTTTCCTTCCTAGCGGGGAGTCGGTCAAAACTTAATCTCTCATTGAAAAACACAGTCGTCAACCCAATCGTAGACAGTTTATATTAGAAATTAAAGATAAGTGGCGGATAACAAATAACCCATAATCAGTGACTCAACTCTATGTCGGACAATCGCCGGGAATATCACCAGATACTCAATGTTTCTGCTAATGCGACGATCGCGGAAATTAAAACCGCGTTTCGTCGATTAGCGCGTCAGTATCACCCCGATCTTAATCCGGATAACACCCAAGCCCAAGCGCAATTTCGAGAGATTTGCGAAGCCTATGAAATGCTTTTGGCTCAAGTACAAACGAATCAAAGCGATCGCGCACCCTCCCCTCCTCCCCGTCATCGCGATGCTTACGATTATTACATCAAAGGGGTGCAGCAAGGCTTAAGAAACGCTTACAGTCAAGCGATCGCGAGTTATACCCAAGCCCTAGAATTGCGTCCGCAGTGGGTCGAAGCGTATCTGCGACGAGGTGAAATCTATTATCGCATGGGAAACGATCGCGCCGTATTGGCCGATTGCAATCAAGCGATCGCCCTCGATCCGAACTATGCCGAAGTCTATTATTATTTAGCCAGAGCCAGACATCGCCTCGGTTATGCCCAATCAGCCCTCGAAGCCTATAACCGCACCCTAGACCTCGATCCTGACAACGCTGACGCATTTTATCATCGCGGCGTAGTACAGTACGATTTGGGCGATCGCGGCGGGGCGATCGCAGACATCAAAACCGCCGCTAAACTCTACCAAGCCCAAAACGATTCTAGCGGTCAGCGTCTCGCTCAAGCCACTCTCCGCCAACTCAAAACCGGATTTTCAGCCCAAATTCAGCGTCGCGGTTATAACCTCCTGCACCACAGCCGCCAGAAAATAAGCTGGATCGGGCGCAACTTGCTTTTGTCCCTTTTTAACCCCGGACGAGGTTTAGCCGCCGTCTGGGAGCAAATCGAGCCGACTGAAGCCATTTTCCTCGGTCTGACTTGGGGCGCGGTCGCGATCGCGGCTTTTAGTTTCGGGGCCTATGGTTGGCGCGATCAATTCAACTTTGCTTGGTTTGATGCCATCTTAGCCGGGTGTGTCCCCTTAGCCAGTTTTGTGCTGCTCAACGCCATCACTCGCCTTTTAACCGGACGGGGTGGCAGTTGGGAAAGCGATATTTTCTTAGGAGGGGCAACCGTTGTCCCCATTGGCTTATTAGCTTTGGCCAGTGGTTTTTCTCCCTTTTTAGGAATGCCGATTATGATTGTTTTAACCACCAGTATGACCTCCTACACAGTCTTGATTTTATACAGTGGTCTAACGCAAATTAGCCGCATCAGTGAAGCGATCGCCGCCTTTTGGACTCCTGTTTTGTTGATACTCGTCGGTTGGCTGAGTTATACCGCTTGGGTTTCTTTATTTTTCAGTATTTAAGGCTTCCTCAAAAAATAATCGCATTTGAAAAACGCGCCAACTTGCCGTTAAAATGTTGACATCTTAAATTAGCTTTTTGACGGAATTCATATTACAGGACACCCACGCCATGAGTACGAGACTTTCATCCCCCCGTTGGGCGATGGCCGCCTCGCCAACCGCAGCGCCGAGCCAAGCTAAACAGGTTGTTCGCAAAACTTATCCCAACTACAAAGTAATTGTCTTAGATGACGACTTCAACACCTTCCAGCACGTTGCTGAATGCCTCATGAAATACATCCCCAACATGACCAGCGATCGCGCTTGGGACTTGACTCATCAAGTACACAACGAAGGCCAAGCCATTGTTTGGGTCGGGCCCCAAGAACCCGCCGAATTATATCATCAACAACTCAGTCGCGCTGACTTGACGATGGCTCCTTTGGAGGCCGCGTAAAATCATGGGTCGCTCCAAATCAAAATCTAAAAAAGGCCGATTAGTCTGGAATCACTCAACGCATCTTTCCGGGTTAATCCCCGTGTTGGAGCGACTCCTGACTCACGACGGCATCCAAACCGTCACCCCCGGAGTCATTAGTCGCTCTAAAGGTCACATTCCGAAAATGAAGGTTCGGGTTTCTGTTCCTTTACGCGGCGGTTACAAGGCGATCGCCCGTCAAGGTAAAACAGTACAAGAAGTGTTTATCGTGACTAATCTCTCTAAAACGGAATTAGAAGACGCGATCGCGGCTTGTCTGGATTAGTTATTGGTCATTGGTCATTGGTCATTGGTCATTGGTCATTGGTCATTGGTCATTGGTCATTGGTCATTGGTCATCGTTAACTGAAACTGGGGATGATCCTGCAACCGAGCCAAACGGCGATCGCTCAAAATTGCCTCGCGATCGCCGGGGTATTGCAAAGATAAAGCTTCCCGTAGCCCCAAAATCGCCTTGTCTGAGTCGCCGCACAACGCACAGCAACAAGCGTATTCATACCAAACGAGGCCGTCCTCATCATCTGCGGCCAAAGCCTGCTCATAGCTCTTGATCGCCGCTTGCCAGCGACCGAGGCGTTGCAGCAAGTCGGCTTTGCGATACCATGCCCAAAAATCCTGGGGCTTCAGGGCGATCGCGTGACTGTAACTCGACAATGCTTCCTTGAATTTGCCCCAATCTCGCAACGCATCACCACGCCGATACCACAGCCAGTAATCTGGCGATCGCGTTTCTAACAAAGCATCATAACTCGCGATCGCCGCCCCATAATGCCCCAAACAACGCAACGCCTCCCCCCGACGATAAGCACTCCAATAATCATCAGGACGCAACGCCAAAGACTGCTCAAAACACTGCAAAGCCTGCTCGTTGTCGCCCAACTCCTTAAACGCCACATAGCCCCAAGCATACCAAGGCCAATAAGATTGCGGTTGGATTTGGGTCGCTTTTTCATAAGACGCGATCGCTTCTTTGGCCAAGCCCAAGGTTTCTAAAACCACCCCTCTTTCATACCACGCTTGATGATCTTGCGGTTCGGCGATTATGGCGCGGTCATAATAAGCCAAGGCTTCGTGATATTCCCCGGTTTCGAGCAAATGTTTCCCGGTTTCTGACCAGTTTCGATTCTGTTCGGTCAGACTTTCCAACAAATCGATGTGCATTAGTTATTGGTTGTTGGTTATTGGTTCGGTCGTTGTAAATTGTAAATTGCTCATTGTAAATTGCTCATTGTTCATTAGTTATTGGTTGTTGGTTATTGGTTCGGTCGTTGTAAATTGTAAATTGCTCATTGTAAATTGCTCATTGTTCATTGTTCACAGATGATTCAAAATGCTCCATTTCCGGGCTATCTTCCCCGTAGAGCCAAGAAATTTGTTCTTCGCAGCAAGCGATCGCGAAATCGTTAAACTCCGTCTCATCAACACCAAACATACGCTCAAAAGTAGCGGGACTAACACGGCAAAACGTCGGACGATCCTCATAAATACGACAGTTGCGGCGATCGCGGTCGTAGTGAATGCACCAACCCTCATCCCCCACCAAACTCAGGTAATGTTCGAGTTCGGCGGGGGTAAGATAACTTTCGAGGTCGGGACGTTCGGCGGGATCGAGGTGACAACACGCCCCACAGTTTTTTACACAAAGCCAAGTTGCCATAAAAAATGAAACCAGTTCTTGTTTTTATTGTGACAGGAATTGGTATTTCCGTCATCTATAGTCATTACAATTAATTTCCGTACAGTAATCTTCCCCTACAGGTGTTGTACTGTCCATTGCCCTTACCCCAAACCCCTCTCCCGCAGGGAGAAGGGCTGTTAGTTTTTATTGGGTATTACTATTACTATACCAACCGAACTGAATGAGAATATTGCACCAGAAAGCGGGGTTTTCAAGAACGAGGACAGGTTTCTAAATCTTCCAAGGGATTGTCAGATTTAAGGTTAATCCAAGCGTCAATCGTGGCATAATCAAAGCCCACTTGATAATTATGTCCCACTTGCAGCAAGGGACGACGAATCAAGAGGGGATTAGCGACCATTAGGGCTAAAGCGGTTTCGGGGGAAGTTTGTTCGGGAATCACCTCTCCTGATTTGACCGCCGGGGCTGTTTGATTAAACCATTCCGTGACCGGGCGATCGCCAAAAAAAGGACGCAACTTTTGACCCGTCCAAGGAGTTTTTAAAAGGTTATGGGAAATGACCTCATGGCCAGCTTTCCAGAGTAAGGCTTTTTGTTTGGCGTTGTTGATACAGCCAGGTTTTTCGTAAAAAATAACTTGTACCATTTTCTTTTTGAGATAATGTTTGCGACAATTAAAAATGCTTTGCCGAGGCGCGATCGCGGTCGAACATAAAGCGCTTATAACCTTCCGTTTCGCCGTAGAGATTTAAGGTAACGGTGGGTTCATCTCCGAGGGCTTCGATGCTGTGAATCGCATCGGTCGTAAAACTAATAATTTCCCCTGGCTTAATCACTTTCTCGCCTACATATTCGATGCGATCGGGAAAATCAGGAACAGGATCGCGTCGCCAAAATGTGTTTTTTTGTTGACCACTTAAAACTGCGATAATGCCCCAAGTGCCATGATTGTGAATCGGTGAAGTGGCTTTCGGCAAGTGGGATTCGGTTTGCACCGTGACAGGCAATCCCAACTCATCGTATAACGAAGCAATGGCAATGCCAGTTTTAGGATTGGGTTCAGGTAAACGGGTTTGAACTGTATAACAATTCAGAATTAATTTTCTCGTCAAAGGACGTAAAATTGAAAGTAATTGCACTTGATCGATGTTAGAATCTGTCGCCCATCGCATCGCGTCTTCTACTTCGGTTAAAAAGCGATAGATGCGATATTCTGCTGCGATTAAGTCCCACTCGCGAACTCGCTCGCAAAGGGAACAAACGCCATTTTCCTGAACTAACCAATCCGCTTTCATGATTTTTTGATAATCAGCAAATACAACTTCTAGGGTTATACTTTATTTGAGGGATTCTTTTTGGTGTTTGCGACTGGGTTTGTCGATGTGTAACTCACCCCCAACAGCCCAGTTTTCCCGGTCAAATTCATCAATATGAATCGTAACCCATTCGGGCTTGGTTCCCAGTTGAGCCACCAGGGTATCGGTAACTGCTTTGGCTAAGTCCCGTTTTTGGGCAACGGAGTGACCTTGAGCAATTTGAATGGTAACAAATGGCATGGTTTGACCTCCAGTTTTGAAGATTTAGATCGTAAAAATCTTGCTTTTTTGAGCTAAATATGCTAAGAAACAAAGCAAATTTTTCGGAACAACGCGATCGCAAAATCGAACTTTAGTTATCCCGATAGTGGCTTTGAATCAAGGTGGAAAGGTCGTCAGGATCGACATAAGCGTGTTTCACTTTTCCGGGCATCAAAGTTAAACTTGGAGCCTTTTTACATTGCTTCTGACAACCCGTTAGCTGAATGCTTACTTGGTCGTGTAACCCCAAGGATTGCAGGGTTTCTTCGAGCGCAGAATGCAGTTTTTTGCCACCCCGTTTAGAACAACTAGATTTACGACAAACCAGGATTTTGCTGTTTTTTGCAGGAGCAGGAGATTGACAAGGAAGGGGACAAGAAAGTTCGCATTCGTTGATTTTTTCAACGCGCTCTGCTTTGAGTTTGAGTTTTCCTTTAGCTTTAAGAGCAACTCGGAGGCGATCGCCCTCGATTAAACTTTGACTCAGAGGAAAGCGGAGTTTTTTGGCGATTTTAATGGAAATAATGCGGTCTGTGGTTTGTAACCGCATATACTTAAATTCATTTCCCGGTCGCGGGGTAAATCCTAGAAAGTTGCCTTCTACTTCTAAGAAACTCTGGGAACAAACTGAATTTTTCATGATAATTTAAAGAAAATAGTTGATTGTTTTTACTCAAAAACCAATAGAGATAAATCCCACTGCTAAGAATTTGAAGCTGGCGTAACGTCAGGATATAACCCTAGCTCTTTCGCTAACTGACGCGCAATGAAGAATAAGAATCTTGCGCCTTCTTGGTTATTTTCATGGGACATAAAAGTTGCAACTTCTAAAACAGACCTGACGAATTCTTCATCGATTAAGTCGGCACTTTCGTTTAAAACTTCGGGTTCACTACCATTTTCACAACGCAGTAAACGATCGATCAGTTGGAAATATTGTTCTTGGCGTGAGTTCTCAGGCATGGGCTTTTCCTGTATAATTGTTTGGGGTGAACAAAAATTTGCTAGTTGCTGAGTTCAGAAGTCGGAGTAATTTCGGGAAACAAGGCATTACGGAAAAATTCGGGTTTAATGTAACTCGAAGTCAAAGCAAGAGCGAAGACTAAAGCCAAAACCGTAAAAACTTCTTCTTGAATTTGTTTTACATTTTTCATGGAACTTGTGGGAATGAAGGACTAATTTTAGATAGTTTGCATCCCGCCAAAATTTGAATTAAAGTCTTCAATCTTCAAGCTGCTTGACGACTCGTAAGGCCAAGTTTGAAAACTTCGTTACTTCGGACAATCTCCTCAAAAGCTTATAGAGAAAATCTCGCAATACTAGAAACGTGTTTCAGTAGAAAAAAGAAAGCTAAACGGAATAAAACAAGCAAGTTTAGGGAGTTTAAAAGTACCCAAATTGGCATTTTGCAATTCTGAAAAAATACAGCGATCGCGACAACCGCTAAACTTGCTGTGCATCAAACAACGAGAGCGAAAACCAGAAGTCAAGAATGGGGGCAGGATTACCCCCTAAAACTTAAACCGTCGCGAGTTCGTGGGTGTGACATTTCTTCGGACAAATACGAGCGCAAGCTTCACAGCCAATGCACTTAGCCGCATTGATAACGGTCATCACTTGACGCTCGATATCATCATCGTCGTCTTCGTCAATAAACTCGCCAAACTCATTCATGGGTTGCAGACCTAGAACACCGCGACCGCAGACTTTATAGCATCTGCCGCAGCCTAGACATACATCCTTGTCGATAGCGGTAATAAACTTGGGTTCCCAAGCAGCACCGCCTCTTGTTAAACCAGTAAGTGTAGCCATAATCGTTCTCCTGTGGAGTGAAATAATAGAGGCATTTCTCGACAGGACAAATGCCTCTACAAGTTGGATAAAGGGTTGAACGTCCGCTAATTTCGCTTTTTGATGGCGAACCGCGCTCGTTCGTCTGTCATTCGATTAGCCCTTGGGGTTGAAACAAGACGACTCCAAAGACTAACCAAAACTTGTGTTACAGTCGTTTCGCATTTAACGTTTTCGGAAGTTTTGTGTCGTCCGTTAAATTACTGAAAGACAACTGCCAGCCATTGGCTAAGGTCAAAACTTTTTGCCCATCTGCCATCGATTGTTCGACGACTTCTTCTTCTAGGTCTTTTTTAGGAACATAAACCGATAAATGACCTAGGTCGTTCTGGTGCAACATGACTTTCATGATTTTTGGGGGGTAGTGAGTGAACAATCGGGAAAAGATGGGCATTAAGGCAAAATTGCCAGAAATTAAGAAATCGCGCTTTTATTCGAGATCAAACTCAACAATTCCGATGGTGTGAGACTGCGTTTGAGTTGAACCGATAAATCCCGGACGGCATCGAGGAGCGATCGCGTTTCTTCTAAACTGAGGCTGATGCCGTATTGTTGCAGCATATTGGTTAAGATATGCTTGCCCGAATGTTTGCCAAGCACTAAACTGCGCTCGCGACCCACTTCTTCGGGGGAAAAAGGCTCATAAGCCGAGGGATTCTGCAATACACCGTGGCCGTGAATCCCTGATTCGTGAGCAAAGGCATTTTTGCCGACAATCGCCTTCCAGGGGGGAAGATCGAAGCCCGAAGCCTTTACGACAAACTCTGAGACTTCGTGAAACCGACGGGTATCGATCCCCGTACTAATGCCATAGATGCGTTTGAGCGCCATCACCACTTCTTCTAACGCCGCATTGCCGGCGCGTTCCCCGAGGCCATTCACGGTAGTATTAACAGAAGTGGCTCCGGCTCGAATCCCCGCGATCGCGTTGGCCGTTGCCATTCCCAAATCATTATGAGTGTGCATTTCGACTGGGATTGTCAACTGACTCACCAAATGCTGCACCTTTTCATAAGTCATCAGAGGGTCGAGAATGCCCACCGTATCGCAAAAGCGAAACCGAGAAGCCCCCCATTCTTGCGCGGCTGCGGCCACTTTTGCCAGAAAGCCAGCATCAGCCCGCGAGGAATCTTCGCCCCCAACAGATACATACAAGCCGCGATCGCAAGCATAACTCACCGTCTGACGCAAACGGTCAAACACCTGCTGACTATCCCCTTGAAACTTCACAGCAATCTGAATTTCCGATACGGGAACCGAAATATGCACCCGTTGTAAACCACAAGCCAAAGACGCATCAATATCAGACTGTACTGCCCGATTCCAACTGGTCAGTTGCGTTTTTAAACCCAACCGCATCATCTGGCTAATGGCTTCGGCTTCAGTGCTACCCATCGCCGGAATACCGACTTCTAACTCCTGTACACCAATGGCATCCAGCATCGCTGCAAACATCACTTTTTCAGCGACAGTAAACGCGACCCCGGCGGCTTGTTCGCCGTCTCTGAGGGTGGTGTCATTAATATATATGGGTGGCATCGCGAAAACTCCTCTTTTTTTTGGGGCAGTAGGCTTGTAGGGGCGGGGTTTCCCCGCCCATCTTAGGCTGAATGACTGGGGATTAAATCAGGGTTCCAGCAGCGTTCTAACCAATCGACCAACTCTGTACGGGGTGTGGTCAAAGATTGAATCGCACTCCGCAGTAAGATCGCTTCTCGGCAGTTTTCAATAGCGACCCAAAGCTGACCATCTTCAGGACACCAACAAGCAATACTTAACTGTTGTAAACGTTGATGAGCTTGCCAGCGATCGCAGCGATCGATTTTTGCCACCGCAGCGACAATAGCTTCAGTTGGTCTCGGATGTCTCATGGTTTTGAGTGGAGGATAAAGGGCGAAGGGGTTGAAGCTGTTGTTCGAGGGCTTCAATGCGATTGAGTAAAGTGCGGATCATTTGCGCTTCTGGATCGGGGAGTTGACCGTGTTCGAGGGGGTGTTCGAGGGGGCAACCGTGACCTGTACGGGACACAATTCGCCCAGGAACACCCACAACGGTACAATCATTAGGAACATCCCGCAGTACGATTGAACCCGCACCAACGCGCACATTCTGACCAATGGTGATATTACCTAAAACTTTGGCCCCCGCCCCAACCACAACATGGTGACCGAGGGTAGGATGGCGTTTTCCGGTTTGTTTACCCGTACCGCCGAGGGTAGCGTTTTGATAAATTAGGCAATAATCGCCCACAATGGCGGTTTCGCCAATCACCACTCCCATACCATGATCGATAAAGACTCCTTTGCCGATGGTTGCACCAGGATGAATCTCAATTCCTGTGAGGAAACGCCCAATTTGGGAGATGATCCGGGGAATTAAGGGAATGTTTTGCTGATGCAGCCAATGGGCAAGCCGATGAAACGCCAAGGCATGAACGCCAGGATAGCAGATTAACACCTCAAGCCAATGATGGGCTGCCGGGTCGCGATCGAAGATAATTTGGAGATCGTGCCAAAAGCTTAACCCCGGTAAGTTGACTTGGGGGCGAGACGAGTGGCGCTTTCTCTTTTGTTCTCTTTCGATCAATATAGACTCTTGCACAATCTTTGGGGGATGAGGTGAATCGGGTTCGGACTTACTATGATGCTTATAACAATAGCGATCGCGCCGCCCTCCCCAACTGCCCAAGGTTAGATTGATTGGATTGGTTAGATTGTACTCAAAAAAATAAAATCCCCGTGTCGTCAGGGTTTCAGACTCGTTAAACTTTATTTTTGGGGTCACCTGCTAGTATTTTTTGGGGGGGGTCTGAGTATTTTTTGACCAAGGGGCTAGTATTCAGTACTCAAACCCAAAATCGCTCCAATTCAGTCAGACTGCGCGATCGCACCCTTTGAGTCTGGGGAAATCGGGTACTCAAAAGGGGGGTGTTTTCTCGCGATCGCAGAATACAGTTATCATGGGCTTTGTAGCGACTGCTACATTTTATTTAAGAAAAGTACGAACCGCTACAAACTCGCTCAAATTCTAAATGTTAAATTGGATACGGATTCGGGAAAGACCCCCAATTCCGCCATTAGAAAACAAAAATTGAATTTCGCTCGATCGCGATCGCATTACATTATTAGGAGAGGCCCGACAACTCCTCTCCCCCTTTTTCCACTCAAAATCCCATCTGAGTACAAAATATTTCCCCCGCAAATCCCCCCTCAAATCCCCCTCAAACCCTTAGCTCATCACCTTTAGACCGCGAGTAGAAGAAATACCAGAGTCCGCATGGATAAATACTAGCCCCCCACTCCGAAAATACTCGTAGCCCACCCCCCCCAAAAAAATTAGCCCCCAGGCCACAAGGGTTTGGAGGTTTGAGTACATCCTAAGTAATTCAATCAAACTAACCGAGTGCAAAGATAACCCGCCCCAGAAAACCCGATGATATAACTTTCATAACGTCATCGAACCTTCCGAGTTCAGCCTCAACCCCTAACTGTTGTCACCTTTAATGATTGAGCCTGAAACCCCGTTCGAGTAACGCGATCGCACCAGTCCCACCTATTTAACCTCTATCTCTATATTCCAGACTCGGTGTTATATCTACGTCAATTTTTGTTTTTAGTCCATACCATCTATTGCGGAATTCAATTTAATGTCACCCACGACTCACACCTCCTTAGCCTCGGAAACCGAAACACAAGCTAAGAAAGCTGCTCAAAAATGCGGCTGTAGCTCCACCACACCCCAACAAATCGATCCGAAACTTCAAGAACGAATCGAAAACCATCCCTGCTATAGCGAAGAAGCGCATCATCATTTCGCCAGAATGCACGTTGCCGTCGCCCCCGCTTGCAACATTCAGTGCAACTTCTGTAATCGCAAGTATGACTGCGCCAACGAAAGCCGCCCAGGAGTCGTCAGCGAACTACTCACCCCCGAAGAAGCCGCCCACAAAGCTCTGGTTATTGCCGGGAAAATTCCGCAAATGAGCGTACTCGGCATTGCCGGTCCTGGTGACCCCCTTGCCAATCCCAAACAAACCTTCCGCACCTTTGAACTGGTTGCCGAACAAGCCCCAGACATCAAACTCTGCTTGTCTACCAACGGCTTGATGCTGCCCGACTATGTAGAAAAGATTAAAGAACTCAACATCGATCACGTCACCATTACTATTAATATGGTAGACCCCAAAGTTGGGACAAAAATCTATCCTTGGGTACGCTACCAACGCAAACGCTGGAAAGGTGAAGAAGCCGCCCAAATCCTGCACGAACGGCAAATGGAAGGTTTACAAGCCCTCCAAGAAGCCGATGTCCTTTGTAAAGTCAACTCCGTGATGATTCCGGGGATTAACGACGAACACCTCGTCGAAGTAGACGAAGTAATTCGCTCGAAAGGGGCATTCTTGCATAACATCATGCCCTTAATCTCTGCCCCCGAACACGGCACCTACTTCGGCTTAACCGGACAACGCGGGCCCAATCCCAAAGAACTCAAAGCCTTACAAGACAGTTGTTCGGGCAACATGAAAATGATGCGCCACTGTCGCCAATGTCGGGCAGATGCCGTGGGCTTACTCGGTGAAGACCGTTCCCAAGAATTTACCAAACAAAAATTCTTAGAAATGACTCCAGAATACAATCTGGAAAAACGCCAAGAAGTGCGCGAAAGCATTCAACAAGTCCGCGAAGCCCTCAAAGTCGCTAAAGCCCAACAAGCCACAGCCCATCAAAAACGAGGTGAAAAAGTCCTGATTGCCGTTTCTACCAAAGGGGGTGGCATTGTTAATCAACACTTCGGTCACGCCAAAGAATTCCAAATCTTTGAAGTAGACGGTGTAGACGTTAAGTTTATCGGTCACCGCAAAGTCGATCTTTACTGTCAAGGGGGTTATGGTGAAGCCGCCACCCTCGACAACATTATCGCCGCGATTAAAGACTGTAAAGCCGTTATTTCAGCCAAGATTGGCGACTGTCCCCAAGAAATGCTGCGCGAAGCCGGGGTCGAACCCGTCGAAGGCTACGACACCATCGACAAACTCGCCCTGACTTACTACGAACAGTTACAAACCAGTCATTAGTTATTGCTTGTTAGTTAGACGTTATTGGTTAATGGGCGCAGAAACGCCCTCCTCCCCCATTAACCAATGCAAATTTACCAATAACAAACAACAAAGGATTTAAGACCATGACTTACACCATCACCGATCAATGTATTGACTGTAATGCTTGTGCCACCAGTTGCCCTACCGGGGCAATTACCAAAAACAACAACAGCAAATTCTCGGTCAATCCCGATCTCTGCAATGACTGTACGGAAACTTACGGCGTAGCCCAATGTATGGCCAGTTGTCCGACCTTTAACGGCTGTCAGATTACCCTCAGCAGCTTGATTCAATCAGTAAAAACGACTTCAGATAATTACTGGGATACCTGGTTCGCCACTCACAACCGCTTAGTGCAACGCCTCGAAACTCAACACGAAACCCAATATTGGCGGCACTGGTTTGACACCTATTCCCAAAAATTAGATTTACTGCTCCACACCTAAAACGCCTCCTCAATCCCATCAATCACCGAATAAGAAAAAGCAATGAATGACTGCATTTATCTTGACAACAACGCGACAACCAAAATAGACGAGGAAGTTTTAGCGGCCATGCTGCCCTACCTCAGCACCTATTACGGCAATCCTTCGAGTATGCACACCTTTGGCGGTCAACTCGGTCGCACCATTCGACAAGCCCGCCAACAAGTTGCCTCTCTGCTCGGTGCTGAAGATTCCGAAATTGTCTTTACCAGTTGCGGCACAGAAGGAGATAATGCAGCCATTCTCGCCGCATTGCAAGCTCAACCCCAGAAAAAACGCATTATTACCACCGCCGTTGAGCATCCCGCCGTCTTGAATCTGTGCAGAAAGCTCGAAAAAACCGGTTACTCGGTGACTTATCTTTCGGTGAACAGCCAAGGTCAAATTGATTTTGACGAGCTAGAAGCGTCATTGACTGGCGATACCGCCGTGGTTTCGGTGATGTATGCCAACAATGAAACGGGCGTGGTCTTTCCCATCGAACAGATTGGCCAAGTCGTGAAAGAATACGGGGCCTTGTTCCACGTTGATGCGGTGCAAGCGGTGGGTAAAATTCCTTTGGATATGAAAACCAGCACCATCGACTTTTTGACCTTATCGGGTCACAAACTCCACGCCCCGAAAGGCATTGGTGCGCTGTATGTGCGTAAAGGTGTGCGCTTCCGTCCCTTAGTGATGGGCGGTCACCAAGAGCGAGGCCGTCGCGGCGGTACAGAAAATGTCGCCGGGATTGTGGCGTTGGGTAAAGCGGCAGAGTTGGCTCAAGCCCATTTAGCGGGTGTCGCTGAAGAACAACGGCT
Organism: filamentous cyanobacterium ESFC-1; assembly: GCA_000380225.1. Classification (GTDB taxonomy): domain Bacteria; phylum Cyanobacteriota; class Cyanobacteriia; order Cyanobacteriales; family Spirulinaceae; genus Jaaginema. The sequence continues at coordinate 2,686,587 of KB904821.1, read as the reverse complement.
GCGCGATAAGCTCGAACAAGCCATTTTAGAGACGATTCCGAATACGGTTGTGAATGGCGATCGCACTCATCGTTTACCCAATACCACCAACATCGGCTTTAAGTATATCGAAGGGGAAGCCATTTTATTATCCCTCGACCAATACGGCATCTGTGCGTCGTCCGGTTCGGCTTGTACTTCCGGTTCCCTTGAGCCTTCCCATGTTCTTCGCGCCCTCGGACTGCCCTACACCATTCTTCACGGTTCAATTCGCTTTAGTTTGTCTCGTTACACCACTGAAGCTGAAGTCGATCGCGTCCTGGAAGTCTTACCGAGCATTATCACCCGTTTGCGCGAACTCTCTCCCTTTACTAGCGACGATGCCGGATGGCTGCAAGAGCAGTCTTTGGTCATTAGTCATTAGTCATTGGTCATTTGTTATTCAATTTACCGATGGAGTTTAGATATGCGTTTAATTTTGGAGCCAACTCATCCACCATAGGTTTTAGTTTATCGAGTTGTTCTTGAGTTAACAGTTGACGACAATAAGCTCTCCTGAGCCAGTGTTGAGTTTCATACAACGAACCTCTGGCAATTCTCACAAAACGTTTATTGTCCTGAAAACTCCCCCTTCCTACTCCCTCAGCAATATTCGCTCCGATACTATCAACCGAACGAATGATTTGTTTTCCTACTGTATCTTTTGCCAAAGGTGACCATGTTCCAACAATTTGCCATATCTCCTCTGATAGTGTTTCGGCTAATCGATAAACCTTTAAGTCTTGGAACCGTTGACTTCCCATTTATTCGATGCACCCTGTTACGCAACATCACATCACACTCTTATAGCTAATCACATCACAAAGGACAAAGGACAAAGGACAAAGGACAAACGACAAAGGACAAACAACAAACGACAAAGGACAAACAACAAAGGACAGAATTATGTGGGATTATACAGACAAAGTAATGGAACACTTCCATAATCCGCGTAACCAAGGCGCGATTACGGATAAACAAGAAGGCGAAAAGGTAGTCACTGGAGAAGTCGGTAGTATTGCCTGTGGCGACGCGCTCAAGCTGCATCTCAAGATTGACGAAGCCACCCAAACCATTCAAGATGCCCGATTTCAGACCTTTGGTTGTGCCAGCGCGATCGCGTCTTCTTCAGCCCTGACTGAACTGCTCAAAGGCCGCAAAGTCGAAGAAGCCCTCAAACTCACCAATAAAGAAATTGCGGCATCTTTAGGGGGTTTACCCGAAGAAAAAATGCACTGTTCGGTTATGGGTCAAGAAGCCTTAGAAGCTGCGATCTATACTTACCAAGGTATTCCCCTCGATACCCACGATGATGAAGAAGGAAATTTAATTTGTCGCTGTTTTGGTATAACCGATACAAAAATCAAAAGAGTTATACGCGATAATAATCTCATAAGCGCAGAACAAGTTACAAATTACGTTAAAGCAGGCGGCGGCTGTAGCTCTTGTCTCGCAGACATCGATGACATCCTCTTTGAAATTGCCGCCGAACGAGAAAAAGGTGTTGAGGTCGCCACCCAAGTCTGGACAGAAACTAATCCTCCAACTGCTACCCAGACCGCGCCTCCCACCTTAACCAATCTGCAAAAAATTACCTTAATTCAAAAAGTCATTAACGACGACATCCGACCCATCTTAGCCGAAGATGGCGGCGACCTAGAACTATTTGACATCGATGGCGATCTCGTCAAAGTCCAACTCAAAGGCGCTTGTAGTGGCTGTGCGTCTTCTACTGAAACTCTCAAACTCGCCATCGAAGCCACCCTCAAAGACTTAGTATCTCCCCTACTTCGGGTTGAATCCGTTTAAACCTTTCGTAACCTCAATCATGTTTTTTCCACACCTCTATAACTGCGGAGAACGATCGCCCCCAACGGCTCGCTTTCCCCTCAGACATCCCCTTTGCTTTGATAATGTCAGATGACCGCAACCCATCGAGAACCAAGGGTTCGCTGGGACGAAACTCCCAAAACAACCAAATCTAGCCCTCCTTCTCAGACCTAGTTACGCATCTGTAAATTATCTTCACATTTGTAACAGTTCCGAATCAAACTCTACAAAAACTTAGCGAGAAATTAATCATGAGACAGATTGCATTTTACGGAAAAGGCGGTATCGGTAAATCCACCACTTCTCAAAACACCATCGCAGCCTTATCAGAAACCGAGCGCGTCATGATCGTTGGGTGTGACCCGAAAGCCGACTCCACCCGCTTGATGCTCCACTGCAAAGCCCAAACCACAATTCTTAGCCTCGCTGCTGAACGCGGTTCAGTAGAAGATGTCGAACTCGAAGAAGTATTAGTCCCAGGCTACAACAACGTCCGTTGCGTTGAATCCGGTGGTCCAGAACCCGGAGTCGGCTGTGCAGGACGGGGGATTATCACCGCCATTAACTTCCTCGAAGAAGAAGGCGCTTACGAAGACCTCGACTTAGTGTCCTACGATGTATTAGGTGACGTAGTTTGCGGTGGTTTCGCCATGCCCATTCGGGAAGGCAAAGCCCAAGAAATCTACATCGTCACCTCCGGCGAAATGATGGCCATGTACGCAGCCAACAACATCGCTCGTGGTATTCTCAAATATGCCCAATCCGGCGGTGTGCGTTTAGGCGGCTTAATCTGCAACAGCCGTAAAGTTGACAAAGAAGTTGAACTCATTGAAGCCCTCGCTGAAAAACTCGGCACCAAAATGATTCACTTCGTTCCCCGCGACAACGTGGTGCAACGGGCAGAACTCCGTCGTATGACCGTGATCGAATACGAGCCGGAACATCCCCAAGCCAATGAATACCGCGCTCTTGCTGACAAGATTAAAAACAACAAAGACTTAGTAATTCCGACTCCTATCACCATGGATGAACTTGAAGACTTATTAGTTGAGTTCGGCTTCATGGATTCTGACGAAGAATATCAAAAAGTAATCGAAGCTGATAAAGCAACGACTTCCGTCTAACCCGCATTCTGTGGGAGGAGAGACTCGATTCCCCTCCTCCCTTTTCTCCCCAAGCCCACACCTCATCAATTGCAAGGGAAAGATATCATGACCACCGTAGAAAATAATCAAGACCTCATCAAAGAGGTACTCGAAGCCTATCCCGAAAAGGCAGCGAAAAAACGTCAAAAACACCTCGACGTTTACGAAGAAAACAACTCCGATTGCGGCGTAAAATCCAATAAAAAATCCGTTCCTGGAGTAATGACCACTCGCGGTTGCGCCTATGCTGGTGCGAAAGGGGTGGTTTGGGGACCAGTCAAAGACATGGTTCACATTAGCCACGGACCCGTTGGTTGTGGTTACTACTCCTGGTCGGGTCGTCGTAACTACTACGTCGGTACCACAGGTATAGATAGCTTCGGCACGATGCAGTTTACCTCCGACTTCCAAGAACGAGATATCGTTTTCGGCGGTGACAAAAAACTCGCCAAACTGCTCGACGAACTCGAAGTGCTATTCCCCTTAAGCCAAGGCACCACGATTGAATCAGAATGTCCCGTCGGCTTAATTGGAGACGACATCGAAGCTGTGGCTCGCGCCAAAGCCAAAGAAACTGGAAAACCGGTTGTTCCCGTTCGTTGTGAAGGCTTCCGGGGTGTGTCCCAATCCCTCGGTCACCACATCGCCAACGACACCGTGCGCGACTGGGTACTGCCCAAAGCCGACGAATATCGCAAGACTCCCGAAGGCTACGAACCCGGCCCCTATGATGTCAACATCATCGGTGACTACAACATCGGCGGTGACGCTTGGCCCAGTCGGATGCTACTCGAAGCCATGGGTTTACGGGTGATCAGTCAATTCTCTGGAGATGGCAGCTTTAACGAAGTAGTCATGGCTCCTTTGGCAAAACTGAACCTCATCCACTGTTATCGGTCGATGAACTACCTCTGCCGCCACATGGAAGAAACCTACGGCATCGGCTGGATGGAGTTCAACTTCTTTGGCCCGACTCAAATCGCCAAATCACTGCGAAGCATCGCGGCTAAGTTTGACGAAACGATTCAAGCCAATGCCGAGCGTGTCATTGCCGAATATCAATCCAATATGGATGCGATCATCGCGCAATATCGTCCACGTTTAGAAGGCAAAACCGTCATGATGATGGTCGGCGGACTGCGCCCCCGTCACGTTATCCCCGCTTTCCAAGACCTGGGTATGGATGTTATCGGCACCGGGTATGAATTCGGGCATGGCGATGACTACAAACGCACGACAGAATACATCAAAGAAGGCACAATTATCTACGATGACGTAAGCGGTCATGAATTTGAAGAATTTGCCAAGAAACTGAATCCCGACTTAATTGCTGCGGGAATCAAAGAAAAATACGTTTTCCAAAAAATGGCTCTGCCTTTCCGTCAGATGCACTCCTGGGATTACTCCGGGCCTTATCACGGCTATCACGGCTTTGCGGTCTTTGCTCGCGATATGGACTTGGCGATTAATAACCCCACCTGGAGCTTAATCGAAAATCCTTGGCAGAAATAAGCATTGGTCATGAATCATTGGTTCTTCGCCATTTTCAACCATTGCCATAAATGGCGAACCCAATGAACAACAATACAGGACAAACGACACAGGATAAAGGAAAAATAAGCATCATGACACAGAACACTGAAAACAACCAAAATCCCGCCGCCGTCAATACCGAACCCGGTAAAATTCAAGACCACTTCGATTTATTCCACACCGACCCCTATCAAGATTTATTTGAATACAAACGTCAGTTTGAAGGCGCTCACAGCAAAGAAGAAGTGGCCCGCGTTGCTGAATGGACAAAAAGCTGGGAGTACCGCGAGAAAAACTTTTCCCGCGAAGCCCTCACCATTAACCCAGCTAAAGCTTGTCAACCGTTAGGGGCGCTGTTCGTCGCTGCTGGATTTGAAGGCACGTTACCCTACAGCCACGGTTCTCAAGGTTGTGTTGCCTATTTCCGCACCCACTTAACCCGGAATTACAAAGAGCCTTTCCAAGCCGTTTCTTCCTCTATGACTGAAGAAGCAGCCGTGTTTGGTGGCTTGAAAAATATGGTTGATGGCTTGGCTAACTCCTACGAGTTGTACAAGCCGAAAATGATTGCCCTTTGCACCACTTGTATGGCAGAAGTCATCGGGGATGACTTGGGTGCATACGTGCAAACCGCGAAAAATGAAGGTTCAGTTCCTGAAGATTTCCCAGTTCCCCACGCTCATACACCGAGTTTTGTGGGTTCCCACATCACGGGTTATGACAATATGCTCAAAGCGATTTTAGATTGCTTGAGCAAAGATAAGAAGCAAGAAACCACCAACGGCAAGTACAACTTTAACTTGGGCTTCGATCCTTACATTGGTAATATTCGCGAACTGAAGCGGATTCTGCAATTGTTTGACATTGACTACACAATTTTGTCGGATAATGCGGATTCCTTTGATTCTCCGAATACGGGCGAATTCAAGATGTATAACGGTCTCACGACTTTAGAAGAAGCGGGGGATGCGATTAATGGTGAAGGTACATTCTTCTTCCAGAAATATTCTACGCTGAAGACTCAAGAATACCTCGAAAAAGATTGGCAGCAATCTACATTTAATGCTCGACCTTTTGGTATTCGCGGTACTGATGAATTCTTGACGAAACTATCAGAAGTTACGGGCAAACCCGTTCCCCAAGAATTGATCGACGAACGCGGTCGCGCTGTTGACGCGATGACCGATTCTCAAGCTTGGATTCACGGCAAGCGGATTGCGATTTATGGCGACCCGGATCATGTTTTGGGTGTGGTTAACTTCACGATGGAATTGGGTGCAGAACCGATTCATATTGTGGTCAGCAACAGCAATCCTGATTTTGAAAAAGAACTGCAAGCAATTTTAGATGCGAATCCTTATGGTCAAAAAGCGACTATTTGGCCCAAGAAAGATTTGTGGCATCTCCGCAGTTTGATGTTTACTGAACCGGTTGATTTATTGATTGGTAATTCTTACGGTAAGTATCTCTGGCGTGATACCAAGACCCCCTTGGTTCGCATTGGTTATCCGATTTTCGATCGCCACCACATGCACCGTTATCCGACCCTGGGCTATCAAGGCGCGATTAATATGCACAACTGGATTGTGAATACGATTCTGGATGAGTTAGACCGCAAGACGATTATCCCGTCGAAAACGGATATCTCCTTCGATTTAATTCGTTAATTGTTCTTCGGAGGTCATTGGTTATTGGTTGTTAAAAACTTCCCAACTCATGACCTCCTTTCCGATTTGTTTGATATACAGGAAAAAAGAAATGAAACTTGGTGAAATTGAACTCGATCGCGAACCTAATTTTGATTTAGATTGTAAAGTTAGAGTTTGTCGCAAAATCCGCAATGATGGCACGTTCCCCGGTAAGCAAGTGGGGGAAACTTTAGCCGACAAAGGCGATGAAGGTTACATTATTTCCATTGGCACTTATTTACAAACTGCGTATATCTATGCGGTACATTTTTTAGAAACAGGAAATGTGGTGGGTTGTCTGGGTAAAGAGCTTGAGTTAGTAGGTGAGTAAGGCGACGATGGCAATCCCTAGCCCAAGTTATTTACATTCCTCTGCCCCTAGACCCCATTTCGATCTGTTTGCTCCCCTCCGTTACTGGGTCAATCGCATCGAAGTTAAGAAGGAAAGATTCGCGCATTTTGTTTGTAAGCTGATTCCCTGCACTTGTCCGTTTGAGCGCGATTTCAAGATTTTAGGACGGGCATTTCACATTCCGCCGTTGTGCAAACTGAATCCTCTGTATCAAGAGCTTGTGAGTTTGCGTTTCCGCGCCCTGGTGTATCTAGAAGGGGATTGCGGCGTTGATGTGACTCAATATATTTGTTAATTGTTTATCTGCTCAAGTTCTCCCTACGGGGGAAAAGAGCGCCCCTAGGAGCTTATCTACCCCTGCCCACTGCCTCGATAACGCACACCTCATATAGAGATTCAGTATCCATGACTAAACCCAAGGTTGCAGACCTCCTCAATGAACCGGGTTGTGAACACAATCATAAAAAAGGAGAAAACGGTAAAAATAAGGCTTGTACGCAACAAGCCAAGCCGGGAGCCGCCCAGGGGGGTTGTGCTTTTGATGGGGCTTCGATCGCGCTGGTGCCGATTACGGATGCTGCCCATTTGGTTCACGGGCCGATTGCTTGTGCGGGCAATTCTTGGGGAAGTCGCGGTAGTTTGTCTTCGGATGCGACGCTGTATCAGTTGGGCTTTACGACGGATATCAGCGAGAATGATATTATTATGGGGTGCGAGAAGAAGTTGTATCGGGCGATCGCGCAGATTATCGACCGCTACAACCCCGCCGCCGTTTTTGTCTACTCTACTTGCGTGACGGCGTTGATTGGGGACGATTTGGACGCGGTGTGCAAGGCAGCGAAGGCAAAGTTTAATACCCCGATTATTCCGGTACATTCTCCGGGCTTTGTGGGGAGTAAAAACCTCGGTAATCGCTTGGCCGGAGAAGCACTCCTCGATCATGTTATCGGCACGGCAGAACCGGAATACACGACTCCTTATGATATTAATCTGATTGGCGAGTACAACATTGCCGGAGAACTCTGGGGTGTGTTGCCGTTGTTCGAGAAGGTGGGGATTCGCGTTCTCTCGAAGATATCAGGGGATGCGACCTATGGCGAGATTTGTTATGCTCATCGCGCCAAGCTGAATGTGATGATCTGCTCGAAGGCGTTGGTGAATGTGGGGCGTAAGATGGAGGAGCGCTACGGTATTCCTTACATCGAGGAGTCTTTTTACGGGATTGCTGATATGAATCGCTGTTTGCGCAATGTGGCGGCGAAATTTGGCGATCGCGCTCTCCAAGACCGAGTAGAAGAAGTCATCGCTGAAGAAACCGAAAAGCTCAATATTGCTCTGGCTCCCTATCGTCAAAGACTGAAAGGTAAGCGTATGGTACTTTACACCGGGGGTGTTAAGAGTTGGTCGATTGTTTCTGCTGCCCAGGATTTGGGGATGGAAGTGGCGGCCACTAGCACCAAGAAAAGTACCGAAGAAGATAAAGCGAAAATCAAGGAATTATTGGGCAAAGATGGCATCATGCTCAGTAAGGGTAATGCTCAAGAGCTGTTGCGCGTAATTGAAAAGACGAACGCTGATATGCTTGTTGCCGGGGGACGAAACCAATACACGGCTCTGAAGGCCCGTGTTCCCTTCCTCGACATCAACCAAGAGCGTCACAACCCCTATGCGGGTTATGTGGGCTTAGTTGAGATGGCTAAAGAGTTTGACCGCGTTTTACACAGCCCGATTTGGGAGCAAGTGCGACAGCCTGCACCGTGGGAGTAATAACAGTTATCAGTCAACAGTCAACAGTCATCAGTGTTTTGGGCAATCGGCAATCGGCAATCGGCAGTCGGGAGGAGTGGGAAGAAATGACCAAAAACCTATTCCCTGTTCCTTACCAATAACCAATAACCAATAACCAATAACCAATAACCAATAACCAATAACTAATAACTAATAACCAACAACTAAAGAAAATGGCTACTATTACCCGGTCGAAAAAACCCGTTGCAGTGAATCCCCTTAAACAAAGTCCGCCCTTGGGTGCAGCTTTGGCTTTTCTCGGCTTAAAGGGAATTGTGCCGTTGTTTCACGGTTCTCAGGGCTGTACGGCGTTTGCGAAGGTGTTGTTGGTGCGGCATTTCCGCGAGGCGATTCCTCTGGCAACGACGGCGATGACGGAGGTTTCGACGGTGTTGGGCGGTGAGGATAACATCGAACAAGCGATTTTAACTTTGGTTGAAAAAGCTCAACCGCAGTTGTTGGGTTTGCTGACGACTGGGTTGATGGAAACGCGGGGCGATGATATGCACGGTATTCTCAAGAGTATTCGCCAGCGTCACCCGGAGTTGGACGGTTTGCCGATTATTTTTGCTTCGACTCCTGATTATAAGGGGGCGTTGCAAGAGGGGTATGCGGCGGCGGTGCAGGCGATTGTAACGACGGATTACGGTACGCCGGAAACGACTGAGGTTGACCCGAAGCAGGTCACGATTTTGGCGGGTTCGCTGCTGGGGCCGGGGGATGTGGCGGAGATTAAAGAGATTGTCGCGGCGTTTGGCTTGACTCCCCTGATGATTCCCGATTTATCTGAGTCTGTGGACGGTCATTTGGACGATGACTACAATAGCATAACGCCGGGTGGCACTTCGTTACAAGAGTTACAGCAGTTGGCGCGATCGCGTTTTACGATTGTGATGGGTGAAAGTTTGCGACCGAGCGCGATCGCCCTACAGGAAAAGTTTGGTACAGAGTTTGCGGTTTTCCCGAATTTAGCGGGATTAAGCGCGGTTGATGCCTTTTTATGGCAGTTAGCACAACTGGCTTCCCCGACTCCTCAAATTCCGGCGAAATACCAGCGCCAACGCCGTCAGTTACAAGATGCGATTCTCGACACCCATTTTTATCTCGGTGGTAAAAAGGTGGCTGTGGCGTTAGAACCAGATTTGCTTTATCAAACCGCAACAATGTTACAGCAAATGGGGATAGAAATTCAAAGTGCCATCACGACTTATAAATCCCCAATTTTAAAAGAATTGCCTTGTGAAAATGTCCTGATTGGCGATTTAGAAGATTTAGAAGATGTGGCGACTGGGGCGGATTTAATTATTACTAATTCCCAAGGGAAACGCCTGGCTGATAAGCTGCACATTCCTTTATATCGTATGGGATATCCGATTTACGACCGTCTGGGTAATGGTTCTCGTTGTTTAGTCGGTTATCGCGGTACGATGCAGTTTTTATTCGACCTCGGCAATATTTTTATTGAACTCGGTCATTAAGATTTGAGTTTTTTCTACCGTTTCAGGAGAGTGACCCAATGCCTTTGATTTCGTCCCCAGAAAAACCACTATATCTTGGCTACACTCAGCATCCTTTTTTGCAAGAGTTAATTGTCAAAATTCGGAGCGCTGATACGGATAAAGTATTTTATCATTGGTCGGATCGAAGTCTGATTGATAGCTTGATTATCACTCCCCAAAACAGCTTAAGAACGTTCAACTTTAGTCCTCTTTATCGAGTATTTCTCCATGCTTTTTATCACACTATCGGAGACGCGATCGCGCGAGCCACCGGACACCCTACCGAAACTTTTGTACACCTCAAAGGTAAAGAATTAAGCTCTACGGTAATTTTTTGTGGTGGTGTTTTAGTTCTTCATTCCTGGGTTTGGGAATCTAACTATTCGAGGTTTCAGTCTTTAACACACCTGATTGAAACGAGCGAACATCAAATCGGCTTCGCGATCGCGAAAGCCAATCGTTATTTAGACTTTGTTGAGTAACTGGGAGATGGGTTACCATGAAAGTTGCTTTTGCAACCCAAGACAATGTTCACATCAATGCTCACTTTGGTTGGGCTAAACAGGTAGACATTTATGATGTTTCCCCTGAAAATTACAAATTTTTGCAAACGGTTCAATTTGAGGGCGACCTCAAAGAAGATGGCAACGAAGACAAGTTAATTCCTAAAATCAATGCGATTGAGGGATGTACTTTAATTTATGTTTCTGCCATTGGTGGCAGTGCGGCTTCGCGGTTGCTCAAACATAAAATTACCCCCCTCAAAGCGAAGACTCAAAATGACGAAATCAGTGATGTCCTCAAAAGTTTAATCGCAACCCTCAATAGTCCTCCGCCTTGGTTGCGTAAAGCTTTGGGCGTACCTTCTCCGAGTTTTGATTTTGAGGAAGTCTAATTTCTTCGGTTTTTCTCAAAACCCATTCTTTGTAAATTTCAACCCTTTATAAATTATGACAGCAACAACAACAACAACTCCTCCAACGAATGCTGAAATTATTGCTGAAAGTAAGTTTTTACAAGAGTTAGTCCGGCAAGTGCGAGCGCAAGATCATTACGGTGTGTATCGCAGTTGGAAAGATGAGTTAGTCATTGCTAACTTTGTCACGACCAAAGAGAAGAAAAGCAAAATTTCAGTAGAAGGCGATGTCGATCCGGCAACTCAGTTAAGGATTCTTTGTTTCTACCGCGCGATCGCCACTTGTGTCGAAAAAGAAACCGGAAAACTTTGTCAAGTGGTCACCGATCTTTCTCACGAAGGCTTTGGTTGGGCATTGATTTGGACCGGGCGTTTAATTGTCGTATCTCGGACTTTACGGGATGCTCAACGCTTCGGTTATCCTTCATTTAAAAAGCTCGCAGCCCAAGGAGAAAGATTAGTCGCTTCTGGCATCAAAAATATTGAACAATTCCCAGAAACGGCAGATGCGTAATCACGTCAAGTCTATCCCTTATATTCCTCAATAACAATGGTGCAAGCAACAACAAAACCCCCTACCCCCGAAGCCATCGAGCAGTTAAAAAAATCGATCAAACGGCTGAATAGCAAAGCGGGTCAAATGAAAATGGATCTGCACGATTTAGCCGAAGGTCTGCCGACAGACTATACCAAACTGATCGAAGAAGCGACCAAAACTTACGACATCTATCATCAACTGGCCGAACTCAAAGTACAACTCAAAACCTGGGAGAAACAAGTTTAATGTCTACCACTACACCGAAAACTCTTGCAACGTTTCAAAATCTCACCAATGCTGAAGATTATCTTCAATTTTTTGGGATTGAATACGACAGCCAGTTAGTGAATGTGAATCGCCTTCATATTTTGAAGCAGTTTTCATTACTCATTAAAGAGGTAGACCGGGTTTTTCCCGATACGACCGAAGCCGAAAAGCTGGAAAAATATAACTTGGCGCTAGAAGAAGCATATCAAGTTTTCTTGACATCTAGCCCTCTCGAAACTAAGTTATTTAAAGTTTTCCAAAACAAACCTAAAAACTTTGTTTCATTAGACGACCTTACCCAAAAAGTTGAGGGAAAATAAGCGCAATGCTGCCGGAGTTCCTCAGACATATTGTATTAATTGATACTTTATAACTCTGGCACAAAAACTTAGGACAAAAATCATGTTGACACCCAAAGAACGAGAACGCTACAGCCGACAAATCCAGCTTTTAGGCATCGGGGAAGCGGGTCAAAATACCCTGAAAAACACCACTGCCGTTATTTCTGGCGTGGGGGGTTTAGGGGGAACCGTTGCCCTGTATCTGGCGGTTGCTGGCGTGGGTAAGTTGATTCTCGTTCGCGGGGGCGAGTTGCGTCTTGACGATCTCAATCGCCAAATTTTGATGACGGATGATTGGGTTGGAAAAACGAGAGTTACAAAAGCCAAAGAAACCCTCATACAAATCAATCCCGACATCGAAGTAGAAGCGATCGCGGCATATATTACCGCAGATAACGTAGACTCTCTCGTACAACGCTCGGATATTGCCCTAAGTTGCGCTCACAACTTCCCCGAACGCACGTTACTTAATGCCGCTTGCGTGCGTTGGCAGAAACCCATGGTCGAAGCAGCCATGAACAGCATGGATGCCTATCTGACCACCATCGTCCCCGGCAAAACCCCTTGCTTGTCTTGTTTATTCCCAGAAATGCCGGATTGGGATCGTCGGGCGTTTGGGGTTCTCGGTGCAGTTTCCGGGACGCTGGCTTGTTTGGCCGCGTTAGAAGCCATCAAACTCATTACTGGTTTGGGTCAGCCTTTATTGGGTCAACTGCTCAATATGGATTTAGCCCAGGCCGAGTTTAATAAACTGCGCCTTTACAAAGACCCCAATTGTCCAGTGTGCGGTGGTATTTCTCATCCTGTAGAAACCGCCCAACAACAGCATCCTGTCAACGTTTAACTCAGATTTAAGGAGATATCCCATGACTGTTTATTTAACCGAAAAAGCTGCTTTTAGACTCCGTGGTTTTATCCGTTCGGAGGCGACGGCGGAGACTTCGGCCAGGGGAGTTCGCCTCGCCGCGATTAACGGCGGCTGCAATGGCTTTGAGTACGATTTAGATATTGTTAATTCCCCGGAAACTGATGATTTGGTTTACGAACAAGACCGGGTGAAAATCTATCTCGACCGCGCCAGTGCGCCCTTAATCGATGGAGTTGTTATTGATTTCGTAGACAGCTTAATTCAAAGCGGTTTTACGTTTGAAAATCCCAACGCTACAGACGGCTGTGGCTGTGGTAAGTCTTTCTCTGCCGGAGACTGTACCCCCGAAGCTGTCCCTTGTAGCTAATAGTTTTTGAAGGGATTATAGATTCTAAAAATCACTCGCTAATCCCAGAAAAACGATTATTTTTTAGGAGAACAAAACCATGACTACAACTTACAAAGTACGCTTGATCAAAGGCAAACGCAAAAAGCCCCCCGAAGTAGATGTAACAATCGAAATCCCTGAAGATCAATACATTCTTGATGCGGCTGAAGAACAAGATATCGAGTTACCTTCTTCTTGTCGTGCTGGGGCTTGTTCGAGTTGCGTGGGTCGCATGGTTGAAGGAGAAGTAGATCAAGAAGATCAAAGCTTCCTCGATGACGATCAAATTGCGAAAGGTTACGTTCTACTTTGTGTCGCTTATCCGAAGTCCGATTGTACGATTAAAACTCACCAAGAAGCTTATTTAGTCTAAGACCGAAATTGCGAGTCATTGGTTGCTTGGGAATCAGTATTATTTTTAAAACCAATGACTCCGTTTCCGATCGTTGGATTTGGGGGATGAATTAAATCGGATTGGGATTGTTGTCAAAGTTTAGAGCACGATCTAAAAAAATTGGGTAGGCATTAGCCGCCGAAGACAATATTTTGTATGAGTCAATGAGCTATTCAATTGACTCAAACTGTTTTTGAATTGAATCTGAAGTTTGACAACGTTTGTTACCTTGCTATACCGATCGATCTCGCCAGAAACTTTCCTACAGTTAAGACTGCGATCTTGAAGTTTAAATGTTAAGCAACTGGCGACATCTTGCCCAAAATTTGTGGGCATTGTTTCTGAAAAGTTTGCTGACGTTGAAACCTAAAGATCATGATTAGCCGAGAACAGTTCGTTCAAGAATATACTGATATTGTCAATAAATATCATCCTGCTGCGGGTCACTTGCTGCACTACTGCTTACTCAAAGTTATTAGTTACCGCAACCGAAAACTGAATACAAATACTTATTATTTGGGGATTTATTACCCCAATGAATTGGGCGATCGCCTTCTAACTCATCAAGATATTTTCAAGGATATTGCGGAAAATATGGGGTTAGTGGAAGTCGCTTTCTTTAATGCCACCCATATCGTCAAAGACCCTCTATCCCCTCTCAAAGAACAAGATGTGCGGTTTTGGCTAGAACTCAATTGGATTGCTAGTCACGTTGATTAAATTTTGAGGAAAGTACCCATGGTAGCGATGAGTTTGTTAGTCTTATCAATCTGTATTGGAACCATTCTTTTAACGATACACAACCGGGATGAAATTCACCAACTGGTAGCGTTTTTATCAGGAATGATTGCTTTAGTTTGTAGTTTGGTTCTGATGCCGCCGATTCTTAAAGGTTTATTAGGGGTCGTCTTTTTTGCAGTCCTGAATAAATTTTTTGTAGTTCACAGAAGCTTAAAATAAGGTTACAAAAATTTATTTCTTTAACCTTGACTTACCGAGTCAAAAAGTTAGTCATTTATCTAGATTCTAACGTTTCGCGATCGGTGGCTAACCTTTTTTAGCGCCAAATTTCAATCTACCGCGATCGCGACATCGGTTGATTTAATTAGCCCGTAAGCGGTTTTTCCTTCGGTAAGTTCTAATCTTTTTGCCGAGCTTTTGGTCACGACCGATACAATCTCTATCCCCGGCGCAATTTCTAAGGTAATTTCAGCATTAACGTTGCCGATTTCTACCTTTTTGATCGTACCGGAAAGGAGGTTGCGGGTACTTAGTTTCATGGTTAAGTTGTCCTCAATATTTATTCTAAAGTATTATAGTCAAAAATATATTTTTGTATCTAAGTTTGCAGTTTATGAAGTTTACTTTTGCTAAGTTATAAATGATTAGGAGAAGAACCATGAATTGCCATGACTGTCCTCAAAGCTGCCGCCTCAAACCGCATCCCCAAAGACGGAGATTTTTCGGGTTACTGCCAGGAAAATCATCAAAACAATCCCTAGCAGTTGCCCATAAAAAGGTCGCACTGGTTGGCCCTCCCAATGTGGGAAAAAGTTTAATCTTTAACCTTTTAACCAAAACTTACGTCACCGTTTCTAATTATCCCGGAACGACGGTAGAAGTTGCCCAAGGAAACGCTAACGTTGCCGGAGAAATATTGACATTTTGCGACACGCCGGGAATGTACTCACTCATTCCGATTACCGAAGAAGAACGGGTTGCTAGAGATTTAGTTTTGAGTCAAAAAGTGGATTTAGTCATTCATGTTGTTGATGCCAAAAATTTAGATAGAATGCTAAATTTGACCCTACAACTGATTGAAGCTAAACTCCCCGTGTTGCTGGTCGTTAATATGATGGATGAAGCCCGACAACTCGGCCTTCGCATCGATGAACATCAACTGGCTTATCAACTGGGGATTCCGGTCGTCCTAATGTCAGCAGTCCAAAAAATCGGACTCAGAAAACTTATCGCAGAGGTCGCCGATCGTGTCCAACCTCCTCTTTTATCCACCTCTTATTGAATCCGCGATCGCCCGCATTGAAGCCTTGATTCGCGATCGCTTTGACTCTACCCTCTCTCCTCGGAGTCTAGCCTTGCTGTTGTTGCAAAACGACCCCGAAACGCGATCGCAACTCCAAGGAGAACCCTATTTTCCCGAAATCGAAGCGATTATCAGGGAAACCCAAGCCAACTTTACCGAATCGCTGAGTTTCGCGATCGCCGAATCTCGTCATAATCTTGCCCTCGCGATCGCCCAAGAAGTCACCGTCGCCCCCCAACACCCCAAAGCCGTTAAATACGAGTGGTTACATCACTTAACCGTCCATCCCCTCACAGGGATTCCTCTACTTTTATTAATACTTTACTTTGGCATTTATCAATTCGTCGGTGTTTTTGGGGGTGGCACTTTAGTTGATAGTATTGAGGGCTTTTTTGAAGCTCAAATTAACCCTCAAGTAGATATCCTAGTCGCCGCAATTATTCCCTGGCCGATTTTACAAGATTTATTTGCCCATGACTACGGCATTATTACCCTAGGATTGCGGTACGCGATCGCCATTGTTCTCCCGATTGTCACCACTTTCTTTCTCATGTTTTCCTGCTTAGAAGATAGTGGCTATTTACCCCGACTTTCTTTATTAGTCGATCGGATTTTTAAAACCATGGGCTTGTCGGGACGCTCCATTATTCCCTTAATTTTAGGGTTAGGTTGCGGCACAATGGCAACCCTAGTCACTCGCACCCTCGAAAGCAAAAGAGAACGAGTTATCGCTACCTTACTCCTGGCTTTGACAGTTCCTTGTTCAGCGCAATTAGGAGTTATTTTAGCATTACTTTCCCAAGAACCCGTTGCCTTATTCGTATGGACAATTGTAATGCTTGCGATCTTTGTGGGAATTGGTTTCCTCGCCGGAAAAGCGATCCCCGGAGAATCCACTTGTTTCTACATGGAAATCCCCCCCTTAAGAATTCCCCGTCCTCAAGCTATTTTAACGAAAACCTATGTGCGTTTAAAATGGTACTTCGGCGAAGTTTTACCGTTATTTATTTTAGCCTCTGTCCTCATTTGGATTGGTAAAATAACAGGGTTATTCGGGATATTAATCAAAGGTTTAGAACCGATCGTGACCGCATTAGGTTTACCCAAAGCCGCCGCCCCCACCTTCCTTTACGGCTTTTTCCGACGGGATTATGGCGCAGCCGGAATGTTCGATCTTCACGATTCTGGTATCTTATCTAGCCAGCAATTAGTCGTGGCTGCGGTAACCCTAACCCTCTTTATGCCTTGCATTGCTCAACTGCAATTTATGTTCAAAGAACGGGGCATAAAAACAACAATTGCTATTGCGAGTTTTGTAATTTTATTTGCTTTTTCTTTAGGCTACGGCTTAAACCAATTATTAACCATTATGGAGCTTAGTTTGTAAGATGTTTACTCAAGGTTTTTCCGTTTACTATTCCCCCCTCAACATTCTCGAAACCCACACTGAAGGCATTATCACCGCGATTCGGAATCAAGACGATAGAATCATTAGTAAACTCTTGTCTATGGGGGTTTATAAAGGTATGCCCATTACTCTCGAACAAAAGTTTCCTTCTTTTATTATTAAAGTGGGTCAAACTCGTTTGGCACTTGATAATAATATCGCCCGTTCTATTAAAGTCAAAGTCATTCACAACGATTAACTGATTCTATCAAGTTTTAGCCATTTCAGAGGATAATCATGAAAACGAAAAAATCTCTACAACTCTTGAGCATTGGTCTTTTATCTTCTGCCTTAACTTTCGGCTGCAATAATACGCCATTACCCGACAACAACCTCAGCAACGCTATTCCCACCACCCAAATCACCATTTCAGCCGCCGGAAGTCTCAAAGATGCGATGGCAGAAATCAAGCCTTTGTATCAAGAAAAATATCCCGACACCGAGATTATTTATAACTTTGCTTCTTCAGGATCGCTACAACGGCAAATCGAACAAGGCGCACCTGTTGATGTGTTTATTTCGGCAGCAGTGGCTAAAATGGATGCTATCGAAGAACAGGGATTAATTAACTCCGAAACCCGCCAAGATTTACTCAAAAATCAAATGGTTTTGATTATCCCGACTGAGAGTAAACTGGCTGAAACTATCACTGATTTTAAAGATTTAACGACAGACAAAATACAGATTATTGCATTAGGAGAACCCGAAAGCGTCCCGGCGGGTCAATATGCCCAAGAAGTCTTAACCTCTTTTCAAATCAGCGAAGAAGTCAACGCCAAAGCCGTATATGGCAAAGATGTCCGTCAGGTTTTAAACTATGTGGCAACGGGCAATGTAGAAGCAGGAATTGTTTATCAAACTGATGCACAATCCTCGGATTATGTCAAGATTGCTGCCACGGCTCCTGAGAATACTCATTCTCCAGTTACTTATCCGATCGCGGTACTTCAAGACAGCCCCAATACTGAAGCGGCGAATACATTAATCGAGTTTTTAGCAACGCCAGAAGCCCAAGAAATTTTTGTAGAGCATGGCTTTATACCAATCACAAATCCGTAGAAGGTTAGGAGGAAAAATATGAATGCACCGAGTCTGAAACGAGACTGGAACGCCTATTATAAAGCCGTCAAAGAACGACCTCCTCGCAAAACCATTTTAACCGCCCTTGCAGCTTTTGAAAACCCCGGATTGGCTATCGATCTCGGTTGTGGAATCGGTCGAGATACGATCGCGATACTGCAACGAAATTGGACGGTTTTAGCGATTGATAAAAGTCCAGACGCGATCGCGCAGTTGCAAACCGATCTGGCTGATTTTGCCCCCCAACTCCAAACCCAAGTTTCGCAATTTAAAGAATTAAAAATAACCCAAACGGTAGACTTAATTAATGCTAGTTTTTGTCTACCGTTTTGTAGTCCCCAAGCCTTTCCGAGTTTATGGGAACAAATCGTCAATTCCTTAAAACCGGGGGGACGATTTTGCGGTCATTTCTTTGGCGATCGCGACTCTTGGGGAGAAACTGACCTCATTCATACTCTCAGTCGTTCGCAAGTCGAAACCCTCCTCCAGCCCTTCACGATTGAACTCCTAGAAGAAGAAGAACACCCCGGCAAAACCCCCCTCGGAGAAGACCGAGATTGGCATATTTTTCATATTGTCGCTCGTAAACTCTAACCCATTATCAAAAAACCATGAGCGATTTTACACCAATTTGGATATCCCTTAAAACTGCCCTAACTGCCACAATTTTTACCTTTATCGTGGGTATTATCGCGGCGCGATTAATGCTGGGCTATAAAGGCAAATTTAAGGGTATTATCGAAGCTTTATTAACCGCACCGTTGGTCTTACCGCCAACGGTGGTTGGTTTTTTACTGCTACTATTACTCGGCAAAAATGGCTTGATTGGTGAAATTTTAGCTCGTTTTGGTGTTACTATCATCTTCTCTTGGTATGCCACAGTAATTGCGGCAACCGTAGTGGCATTACCCCTTATGTATAAAACGGCATTGGCAGCTTTTAAACAAATTGATGCCAACTTAATCGCCTGCGCTAGAACATTAGGATCA
Organism: filamentous cyanobacterium ESFC-1; assembly: GCA_000380225.1. GTDB lineage: Bacteria > Cyanobacteriota > Cyanobacteriia > Cyanobacteriales > Spirulinaceae > Jaaginema. The sequence continues at coordinate 2,667,462 of KB904821.1, read as the reverse complement.
ACCGAATGGACTATTTTTTGGCGGATTTTATTACCCCTGGCTAAACCGGGGTTAGTCGCCGGAACTTTACTGGCTTTTGCGCGGGCTTTGGGGGAATTTGGCGCAACGTTAATGTTAGCGGGTTCGATTCCGGGGAAAACCGAAACCATCCCCATTGCCATCTTTTTAGCCGCAGAAGGGGGCGCAATGGATCGCGCCTTAATATTAGTTATTGTGATGCTTTTTATCTCTTTGGGGGTGATTACAACCGTCAACTATTGGACAGAAAATTATCAACTCGCTTCTTATCAAAACCAACGTCCTTATCGAAAATTACCTTATCGAATCCGGGAATTTCTTTCGACTCAAGCCGCTTCTCGCCGCAAACCGCATCAATATTATCCGGTTCCCGAAAACCAATTTGAACTGATTGTTGATATCGAGAAACAACTCTCAGAATTTTGCCTGAAAGTTGCCTTTACTACAGATCAAACTCCCCTGGGGTTATTGGGGGCTTCGGGGTCAGGAAAAAGTACAGTTTTACGCTGCATTGCGGGTTTGGAAACTCCCGATCGCGGTAAAATTATTTTGAATGGTCGGGTGTTGTTTGATTCTGAGCAAAAAATCAATCTACCCCCTCGCGATCGCGCCTGTGGTTTTTTGTTTCAAAACTATGCCTTATTTCCCCATTTAACCCTGACTGAAAATATTGCTTTTGGCATGGAAAAAGGGCAATCTCATCGTGTTATTAAACAAGAAGTCGAAAAACAACTGATCGCTGTAGACTTAGGGGGTATGGGCGATCGCTATCCAGGGGAACTTTCTGGGGGGCAGCAGCAACGAGTCGCCCTCGCGAGAGCCAAAATCAATCAACCCGAAATTCTCCTCCTAGACGAGCCTTTTTCGGCGTTAGATACATATTTGCGCGATCGCCAAGAAAAGCTATTAAGAAAAAACCTCATCCGCTACCAAGGTATCACCCTCTTTATTACCCACAACTTAGAAGAAGCTTATCGCGTTTGTCCTAACTTATTAATTATTGACCGAGGCAAAGCGATCGCCCACGGTTCTAAACAGGATATATTTGAACGTCCGACCAATTGGAGAACCGCGCAACTCACAGGCTGTAAAAACTTTTCGAGGGCGATCGCACTTTCTCAACATCACATCAAAGCCCTTGATTGGGATTGTACTTTAGAAGTCATCGAACCCACTCCCCCAACTTTAGAATATGTCGGCATTCGCGCTCACCAACTTATTTTTCCCGATACTCCCCAAGATAATACCTTTCCTTGTTGGTTAGCGACCATTAGCGAAACCCAACACCGCATAACCCTTTATTTAAAACTCCATCATCCCGCCGATCATCCCGAAGACTATCATCTCCAAGCCGAAATATTTAAAGATAAATGGCAAGTGCTAAAAGAGCGTCCCTTCCCTTGGGACATTCAACTGTCTGAGTTACGGCTCATGCTATTGAAATAAGCCCGAAATTGAGATAAAATTTGTTCAAATTTCTCTCAATAACTCAACACAATCTCTCTAACTATCATTGTCAATCAAGACTCTTTCAAAATGTAGTATTATTCTCTTGTCTAATTGACCGATAGCACCCAAGATAAGCGGCAAACTAATAATTGTGCGGTGGTTCAAACTTATAACCTTGGCCGCGTATTGTTTGAATTAATTGATTATCTGTATCTCCAATTTTGCGACGGAGTTGACCAATATGAACGTCAACTTTACGGTCTTGTTTGAGATATTCTTCGTTCCAAATTTCATTGACTAATTCCGACCGTTTCCACACGCGATGAGGATTATTCACTAAAAAGTATAGTAAATTGTACTCTAACGCCGTCAAAGCAATGGGATAATCATCGAGCCGGACTTCACAAGCTTGCGGATCGATTTCTAAGCGGTCAGAAACAATAATTTGAGATTGATTTTTACGAAAATTTGGATGGGTACTCCGGCGTAAAATTGCTTTGATCCGAGCCAACAGAATATGTAGATCGAAAGGCTTGGTTAAATAATCATCAGCCCCCTGCTCAAAGCCTTGTAAAATCTGCTGAGTATTGTTCAAACAGGTGAGCATCACCACTAAAACATCGGCTTTATTCCGCAGCATTTTACACAAGTCGAAGCCGCTAATATCTGGCAAATTCAAGTCGAGGACGACCAAATCGGGCTGGAATGTTTCAAACGCAGATAAGGCGGATTCCCCATCAGCAGCCGATTCTAAGCGATAGCTCTGTAACGATAGAAAGCGATGTATTAAGTTACGAATGGCTACGTCATCATCGATTACTAAAATTTTCGGAGTTGTAGTTTTCATAGTAAATTACAGGGAATCACGGCTTTGGAGGAGAGAAATTGTTTAAATCTTAGTGGCAGATTAAATAAAATGGGAGGATTATTTTCCTTCCTCATCAACTTTTGATCTTTAGGTAAAGTTTTGATGAAGTTTAGCGATCGCGTCTCTTTACAAACAACGGCTCCTTTGGTTGAGTGCTTGCAATCTCTCTCGCAGCAACCCCAGACTCCTTTTTATGCCCCTGGTCACAAGCGAGGTCAAGGCATACCTCCTAATCTCAAGCAATGGCTAGGAAAAACTGTATTTACAGCCGATTTGCCAGAATTACCCGAATTTGACAACCTATTTGCGCCCCAAGGAGTGATTGCCGCCGCCCAAAACCTCGCCGCCGAATGCTTTGGTGCGGCACAAACCTGGTTTTTGGTCAACGGTTCAACCTCTGGTGTGGTTGCCGCGATTCTAGCCACCTGTAACCCTGGCGATAAGCTCATTTTACCCCGCAATAGCCATCAGTCCGCGATCGCGGGATTAGTGCTTTCTGGAGCCGTCCCCATCTTCATTAATCCCGAATACGACCCCCACCGAGACCTTACCCTCAACGTCACGCCTGCTGCCGTCCAAGCCGCCTTAAACGCCCATCCTGACAGCAAAGCCGTTTTCCTCGTTAACCCTACTTATCAAGGCATTTGTAGCGACCTGGCCGCGATCGCGTCCCTTGTCCATCAGCACCACCTCCCCCTCATTATCGATGAAGCCCACGGCGCACATTTTGGTTTCCATGAAAACTTACCCCCCGCCGCCCTCAGTGTTAAAGCCGATATCACCATCCAATCCACTCACAAAGTCTTAGGGGCAATGTCCCAAGCCGCCATGCTGCATCAACAGGGCGATCGCGTCTCCCCACAGCGTATCAGTCAAACTTTACAATTCGTCCAATCCACCAGCCCCAACGCCTTGCTACTCGCTTCCCTCGATGCCGCCCGTCAGCAAATCGCCACCCAAGGACAAGCATTGATGGCGCAAACTTTACAATATAGCGATCGCGCTCGTCACCAAATCGCTCAAATTCCCGGCTTAAGCGTCCTCAATCCTCCCGATACTGGGCAACCCGGCTTTTTTGCCCTCGACCGCACCCGCCTCACCGTCTGGGTGGATAAACTCGGCCTCACAGGATTTGAAGCCGACGAAATTCTCAACGAACAACTTAATATTGTGGCCGAATTACCCCTGCTGCGCTCCTTAACCTTTATGATTACCTTGGGCAACACCGCCGCCGATATCACAGCTTTATGCCAAGGCTTTGCCACCTTAGCCCATCGCCCTCAAATCCCCCTCACCGTTGATGCTGTTTCTCCCTCCACCCCCCTACCCCAACTCGCCCTCACCCCCCGCCAAGCCTATTTTGCCCCCACTGAAACCATTTCAAGCCAAAAGGCTCGCGATCGCATCAGTGCTGAGTTAATCTGTCCTTATCCCCCCGGTATTCCCATTTTGATGCCCGGTGAAGTCATTACCGCAGACGCGATCGCCTATCTACAACAAGTCCTCGCTTTGGGCGGTCAAATTACAGGTTGTAGCGATCCGACTTTAACCACTCTGCGCGTTGTTAAATCTTGATTATATGGTTATGGTTATTGGTTATTGGTTATTGGTTGTTGGTTGTTGGTTGTTGGTTATTGGTTATTGGTTGTTGGTTGTTGGTTGTTGGTTGTTGGTTATTGGTTGTTGGTTATTGGTTGTTGGTTGTTGGTTGTTGGTTATTGGTTATTGGTTATTGGTTATTGGTTGTTGGTTATTGGTAATTTCTTCCCCCTCCTCCCCCTCTCCCCCCTCCCCCTACTGCCCACTACCCAAACTATGACTTGGCCCTACAAAACCCCTGGCATTCCTGACGACTTATTTGCGCGACTTCCCGGCATTCCCCTGAGTAAGCGAGAAGTGCGCGTCTTGCTGCTGTCTTGCTTGCGGATGAAACCCGATTCGGTATTGTGGGACATTGGGGCAGGCACAGGTACAATCCCCGTCGAAGTGGGGTTGTTGTGTCCCGATGCTAAAATTATTGCCCTAGAGCGCGATCGCGAGGTGGCCGATTTAATTCAAACCAACTGCGATCGCTTTGGCCTCACCAATGTTGAAGTCATCGAAGGCAGTGCGCCCGATTGCCTCGCCGATCTCCAACCCGCCCCCGATCGAATTTGTATCGAAGGCGGCAAACCGATCGAAGCCATCCTCGAAACCGCTTGGCAACACCTCAAAGTCTCTGGACGAGCGATCGCCACCGCCCACAACCTCGAAACCCTGTATGCCCTATCCAGTGGCTTTTCGCACCTCCAAGCCCGTAATATCGAAGTGGTGCAATCGGCGGTCAATCGTCTTGAAACCCGAGGCATTCACCAAGTCCTCGCCGCCTTGAATCCCATGTTTATCCTCAGTGGCGAAAAACTAGATATTTAAAATTTTCCCGTCTCAATCGTCAATAGAAAATTATAATACAGGGAATAGCGATTAACTTTTGATAATATTTCGTTAATCTAAATTCAATTTCTAAACCGCGATTATTGCGGTCATTTTTGTGACAATTGCCTATTAAGGTAATTGAGGGTTTAAACTTAACATCCCGCATATTATGCCTTGGACTCGTATCTTCAGTGGAATTGTGGCGATCGCCCTCGCTTTGGGCATGATCGTTATGGGGGGCTGGTACTTCACCGTAGCAATCATGGCGATCGCCCTGCTCGGCCAGTTGGAATATTTTCGGATGGTCAAGGCCAAAGGAATCGCCCCGGCTGGCAAAAGTACCTTAGTGGTGTCGCAACTTTTGCTGCTCAGTTCGACCCTAACTCCTAATCTTACCGATGCAGTATTTCCCCTCGCTGGCACTTTTATCTGTTTCTACTTGCTGTTTCAGCCCAAAATGGCCACCATTGCCGATATTTCTACCTCCATTCTGGGGCTGTTTTACGGCGGCTGGTTGCCCAGTTATTGGATTCGGTTACGAGTCGGCTTAACCCAAGTAGCCCAAGCGGCCCCTCAATCGGGAGATGTCGCGACGGCGGCTTGGAATTTACCCTTTGACGGCTATTGGCCCGCCGCTTGGGATGACTTGGGCGCATTTCCCGAAGCCCTCAAAATCACCTTTATTGCCATGGCTTGCATCTGGGCTGCCGATATTGGTGCTTATACCATGGGGCGCTGGATTGGTCGCACCCGCTTATCGGAAATCAGCCCCAAGAAAACCGTCGAAGGCGCTGTTTTTGGCGTGATGGGGAGCGCTATTGTGGCTGTAACCGGGGCTTGGTTACTCAATTGGCATTCTTGGCCCGTGAGTGGTGCCTTACTCGGTATCCTGATCGGCGTAACCAGTCTGCTGGGCGACCTCACCGAATCGATGATGAAACGCGATGCGGGAATCAAAGATTCAGGACAACTCATTCCCGGTCATGGGGGCATTTTAGACCGCACAGACAGTTATGTATTTACCGCCCCCCTGGTGTATTACTTTATTACTGTAATTTTGCCCATATTCCCGGCATCCTGGTGAAATCTGCCTCAAAATAACCCCTATGTATCCCCAAATGTCCTTGGCGTTTTGAGGAAATTTTCGGATTTTTGCGCTCAACTCAAAAACCCTTCAACCCCTGCTCGCTCAGTGTAGACGAGACCGGGGGTTGAATCGCCTTTCGGGTTCACCTAGGGCTTTAAACAGCAATCAATTGATATTGCGATGCAAACGCAATACAATCCCATAAGTACAAATTAAATCAATGAACAGCTAACGGCTTCGGTGTGTCAGTGAAAAATATTGTCCGATCTGGTGTCGGCAGAAAAGGGCATCCCGTGTTGTTAACCGTTTCACCATTGCCAAGTGAGGAGGATTGTGGTGGTTTTGTTATCTTTATTTCGGCCGAAAAAAACAACCAATCAAACCCCAGCAAAATCTCAAATCAAACCCAAACCCCCCGCTTCTCGACCGAGCAACCGCAACTCCCCATCCCCTCAACGTCCCCCGGTTTCCCGATCGCGGCGATCGCGCTTGCGCCAGGAATCTCGCCCCAACCCCACACCTCAATCTCTCCCTAATCCGGCAATAGGACGCTCCTCTAGCCGTTCTCGTCGCCCGCAACGAGTTCCCACCCCTAACAGCAAGATTGCCCCCCTCCGCCGGGAAAAAAAGCCCAATCCCCCCCACCCTCAAAATCCGGCGGTGGCCGCCCCCAAGCCTGCTAAACCCCGCCGTCGCGCGATCGCCACCCCCCTGCCTCTACCTCCTTCTCTGACTTGGCTACTCTCGCCCCCCATGTTGTACCTCCTGCGCTTACTCATTGTGGGCGTGGGGTTAGGGGCAATTGTGGGAACCCTACTTTCTGCCTGGGATGCCCCCCTAGCGTCTACGTCCGAAGCTGATTCTACCGCCCTCCAAAGTACCCAAGTGGTAGAAGATGCCGTTCAGTCATTTTTACCCCTCAAACAAGAAAGCACCGTTTTAAAACAAAAAATTGAAGCCCTGGCCGCCCAATATACCGATTTAGAAGTTGGGGCGTTATTGGTCGATCTCGATACGGGGCTGTATGTCAATATTCGCGGCGAAGAATCTTTTGCGGCCGCTAGTACCATCAAACTCCCGATTCTCATTGCCTTTTTCCAAGCCATCGATGCTAATCAAGTCAGCCTGGATGAAAAACTGACCATGCGCCCAGATTTGATCGCCGGGGAAGCGGGGACGATGCAGTATCAGCAACCGGGAACCCAATTCACCGCCCTCGAAACGATGAAAAAGATGATCGAAATTAGCGATAACACCGCCACGAATATTGCTATCGATCGTTTAGGAGGGGCAACGGTACTCAATCAACGGTTTCAAGATTGGGGCTTGCAAGCCACGGTGATTCAGAACTTATTACCGGATGTGGAAGGAACGAATACCACCAGTCCCAAAGATTTAGCCGAACTCATGGCCATGATGAATCAAGGGGAAATCATGTCCTCGCGATCGCGCGATCGCGTCCTTGACATTATGCAAAATGTCCAAACCAACTCTCTGTTACGCCAAGGCATCGGTCAAGAAGCCACCATCGCCCATAAAACTGGCAATATCGGCTCTTTGGTCGCAGATGCCGGTATTATCGACACTCCTACCGGAAAACGCTATCTCGCGGTTGTCATGGTCAAACGCCCCCACAACGACCCCAAAGCCATCGAACTGATCCAAGAGATTTCTCGCACCGCTTACGAGTATTTCAACGCCCCGACTCCGACCGAATCCCCCACCACTCCTGATGTCACCACCACACCCATCCCCACCGAACGAGAATCCCTCGCCACAGGCAATGAAATTTAATGGGGGAAATTTTGCGAAATCCTAGAGCTAGGGTTTGTAGGCTTTAATAGAACGAAACCACACGCTTTAATAACTCCCATTGATTCAACCCAATCCCCAAGATTGAAGCTAAAAGAGCCAAGGTTGAACCCAAGCGAAGTGAGCGTGCATTGGTACAGGGTGTATTAATTTACTTTTGAAATCACTCTTACTCTCAATTTTAAGGAAGCCTAACGATGAATATTAAAGCTGTTGCCCTCGCCACCCTTCTCGGTCTTTCGACTCCCGCGATCGTCGAAATGACTAATCCCCAAAGCGCGATCGCCCAAGCGGCCATTCCCTACGGCACATTCCAAGACCGCACCTGGGCAGTTAACGTCAGCTACGCCAACAACACCATCGCCTACTACGGCGAAAACAAGCGTACCGGGGATACCATCTACCTCAGTGGCGCAACCGTCGGCGGCAATTCCCAACGCCGCACCTACACCTGGCAAAACGGCAATTACCGCTATCAAGTGGCTTGGCGACCCAGCGACCCCGATTACGTCCGCGTTCAAGTTTTTGATAGCCGCGGCCGCCAAATGCTCAACCGCTTGCTGAATCGCAACTGGGATATCTAGATTTTCAACTTTCCTCTGGGTGTTTTTGTGTACTTCGTCGAGGCGTTGCTGATGCAGCGTCTCTTTTTTGGCTGCGCGATTCATAGGTTCTTGACAAGAGTTATACAAATATTAGATAATAGAGTTTTGTCTAAAATCAGAAAAGCATTTATTTATGGAGCCTAAAAATCGTCAAGAGTTTGAAAGAGGTGATTGGGTCAGAAATACAGAAAATCCTGGTCAAAAAGGAACTATTCAAGAAGAGACCGAAGATCCGTCCTATAAGGTTAAAATCGGTGTTGCTAAATTCAAGATCATACCAGCAAAAAAATTAGAAAAATTCGACCCACAAGAAACTATCGATGAACTTTTAGAAAAAGAGTATTACGGTCATGCTCATGATTTAGGCAAAATAATAGCTTATGAAGAGTTAAACAAATATTCACCAAAAACATTGCAAAATGTAAAGGATGCTAGACGCATTTTAGTATTTTGCTCATCAAAAAAAGACGCTGAAAAACATGAACAACAAATAAAACAGCATTTTTTTGAAAACAATATACATCAAATTGAAACTAAAAAGAAAGCAATAGAAGATTGCTTAAAAAAAATAAAATCTCAGGATAATTCTTGCTCTGCTATTATTATTCCTAAAAAGATTATTGAAACAACAGATAAAACCGTCTCAGAGCCACTCAAAGAATTAGTCTCATACTTCGAGAAAAATATTCAAAACGGCAAGAAAATATTTGATCTAGTAATAGTTTCTTTGCAAGAAGCAATTTTGGAACAGTTGTCCTTTAAACAAACTTTTACCCCATTATCTAAATGCGTTTGTGATGACTTTGATAAAGCAATTTCAAGTATAAATAATGATGAAGTCATTAAAAACCTACCAGAAATTATTAAGTTCTTCTTAAATGATAACCAAGAAAAATCTTTATTTAATCCTCTAAGCGATAGCGATAAAGAACAAGTATATGAATTAGCAATGGAAGACAAATTAAAGGAAGTTTTCAAAGAATACTATGAAAAATCCAACTTTCCTGTTAAAACACAATTACATAATAAAGAAATCGAATGCTATTTTGACTCTGGAAAAGTTTCTACTGAAATCAGACAAAATCCTACGAAATACGAACTATTAAATATATCTCATCCATTTATTCAGTGGATTCAAAAAGAATACCAAGACCAAGAGAAACCTTGGTGGCATTTTCATCGTTTGTCTGCCATTGAACTTAAACAAAATGAAACATCAGATGTTTCATCGGGTGAATACTTATATGCAGTTTTTAAGCCTAATAAGGAACCTAAAGAAATTCAGTATGAGTTAAAAAAAATAGACAATGGAGATGAAACCAAAAAATCCCAAAAATCCCCAGATCAATTTAAACAAATAATCCAACAAACAGCGTTCCAAAAAAACAAATCTCCCATCACAAAGGGAAACCCTAACTATCCTAAGTATAAAGAAAAAATACAAGAATATAAGCAAGACCTGAAATCTAATGATATACTATCACTAGGTATCATTAAAATTGATTGATATAACTGAGCTAAAGGAGTTGAGTGTGGCAGATATTAATATTGGTATTGACTTCGGGACAAGCTTTACTAAAGTTTGTGTTCGAAACACAGGTATAGATGAATCCAGGGTTTTCGTTTTTGAATCAACTAGCAAACCTAAATTACAAAATGCACTGTTACCTACGCAAATTCGTATATTGAACAACGGAACTATTTTAGCGGGTTTGACAGATACAGAATGGAAAAAATATGATGAAGAACTAAATCAGTCAATCCCAATTGATTTTATTAAAATGCGTCTCGCAGATTTGGACTTATCTTCAGAAGAACAGGGAGATCGATTTAAAGTATTTGAACCCCTGCCAAAATTTGAAAAGCAGAATCTCAATAGTCCTGAGAACATCGAAAACTTAGCAATTTATTATCTCAGTCGCGTTATCAAAAGAGTTTCAGATCGAGAAAAAGCTGAAGGAAATGAAATTAGTAGTATTAATGTATGTGTTCCTGTTCAGTATCAAGATTCTAAAGCCGTTCAACGCTTCGAGCGTGTTTTGCAATATGCATTACAACTAAGTCAAGAATCTCAAGCATCTTTTACCTATACAGAAATACAAGAATATCTAAGTAATTTAAGAAATAATACTTCCAACAGTCCAAATCATATTAAGACTGTTCCTGAATTAATCGCTGCCGTCTATGCAGCTTCTCAACGACGGACAGAAGGAGCTTATATTCTGTTTGATATTGGCAGTGGTACAGTCGAAGCCGCATCTTTTCGGAGTAAAGGCGATCCTGATTCCGATACAATTGACTGTCTTTCTGCGTCAATTTTCCCAATTGGTGTAGCTTCTTTAGCACACAGAGTTGCAAGAAATACAGGAATGCCTTTTACAGAAGCTCGAAACGAACTGGAAACTCAAAGCCAAGAACTAATTAGTTCAATTAAGGAATACTCCCGAAAAAATAAAAGACCACTTACAGAAAAAGATGTCAAAAATAAAGAGACAGTGGCGAATATAGATTATTTGACAAGGGGAGATATTCAACAAAAACTCAAGAGTAAAGACGCAAAGATTGCTTCTCTGATTTTAGGACAACGAGCCATTCATCAACAAACTGGGGCAATTACTTATAGCGTTAAACGTAAAGCACCCGATCAACTCAAAAAGGATTTAATTATTATTTTGAGTGGTGGTGGTAAAGATATTGAATACTACGAAGAAACCATTTTTGATACTCATGAGACCTTCCAACAAGATCGTGCGGGAATTATTGGTTATGTAAAAGATACCAGAGGTTTGACTGTACCCGACGATTTAAACATGAATGGTCTCAAGAACTCAGATTTTCACCGCTTTACGATTGCCTACGGTTTATCAATTTCCGAACAAGAGTTTCCTAAATATAATCTCCCTAAGAGTTTTGCTGAAATCAAACGCCCTGAATATATAGAACCCCCCTTGATGGATGATTGGTAAAACAAAAATAAAGAAAGTAACAATGCTGACCTCAAACTCAGCATTGTTCTGAAATGCTACATTTATACACCTCTGCCAATCACAGTTGCACACAGAGGTGTATTCTTTATGTTTTCACTACACAAATTCTTATGACTCAAATTACCCAAATCTCCGGTCACGGTATCCCCCTCACCGGAAACGACATCGACACCGATCGCATTATTCCCGCCCGTTTTCTTCGTTGCGTCACCTTCGACGGTTTAGGGGAAAAAGTCTTCGCAGACGATCGCAGCCAAGCCCAAGAAAAACACCCCTTCGACCAACCCCAATACCAAAACGCCAATATCCTCGTAGTCAACAATAACTTTGGCTGTGGGTCATCTCGCGAACACGCCCCTCAAGCCCTCTCAAAATGGGGCATTCAAGCCATTGTCGGTGAAAGCTTTGCGGAAATCTTCTTTGGGAACTGTGTTGCCATTGGTATCCCTTGCGTTACCGCCGATCGCGATACAGTTCAGCAATTACAACAAGCGATCGCAGACCATCCCGAAGCCCCAATGACCGTCAACCTCGAAACCCTCGAAGTTCATTGTGGATCGCAAGTCTTTTCAGTACAAATGAACCCCGGCGCACAACAAATGATGCGATCGGGAACTTGGGATAGCTGCGGTCAGCTTACCGCCCAAAGCGACCAAATTCGCGCAACGGCGGCTCAATTGCCTTATTTAAGCTGGCAAACGAATTAAAAATATCGAATACTTACTTATGCCGGACAAAATTATAAACGCCAAGATATTGTTCGGCGGGAGTTTGCCAAGAATAGTTATGTTGCATCCCTTGAACCGCTAATTGTTGGAATAATTCAGGATTGAGATACCACAAATCAAACGCACGACCCATTGCTGATTCAATCGCTTCACGATCCGATTGGAAAAAGACAAAGCCATTGCGTTTTTCGGGGCGGCGATTTTCGTCATAATCCCAATCAAAAACCGTATTCAGTAAGCCCCCAACCCCCCGTACAATCGGCACAGTACCGTAACGCAAACTAATCATTTGAGTTAAGCCGCAGGGTTCATAATTACTGGGAACAACCATCATATCTGCCCCGGCATAAATCAGGTGAGAGAGTTCTTCGTTGAAACTTAATTCTAAATGACAATCGGGGTTATCATTTTGATGGTGTTTTTCGTGGGCAAACCAATCTCTAATACTCGGTTCTGTTGCCGAACCTAAAAGGACAAATTGAGCGCCCCGATTCAGGGCATAATACATGGCATGATGAACGAGGTGAACGCCTTTTTGACCGTCGAGGCGACCAATATAAGCGATGAGGGGTTTATCGCTATCGGCTAACAAGAGATATTGGCGCAAAGCCGTTTTATTTTTAACTTTATATTCAAAGGTTTCATGGGTGTAGTGATGGGGGATATAATCATCGGTTTCCGGGTTCCATATCCGATAATCTAAGCCGTTGAGAATACCCCCAAATTTATAATGATGGCGGTGGAGGGTAGGGTTTAAACCACAGCCCACTTCGCTAAAACGGGCTTCCCAAGCGTGATGAGGCGAAACAGTATTAACGTAATTAGAATAAACAATTCCCCCTTTCATGGCGTTGATAGCAAAGGGATTATGGTCGTCTTGTAAACGTTCTAGATTAAAGTAATAAGCTTCGTTATTTAAACCGGTAGCCCGTAATACTTCTGACCCGGCAGGGCCTTGATGTTTGAAGTTGTGGATGGTGTAACAAATCCGTTGATTGCCCATCCCTTGCCATTGATAAATTTCGTAGAGTAAGACAGGAATGAGGCCAGTTTGCCAGTCGTGACAGTGAATAATATCGGGACGTTTGTTACTAATTAATAAAAATTCTATGGCGGCTTTACTAAAAAAGGCAAAGCGCATATTATCGTCAGAAGCGCCGTAGTAAATGCCACGATTAAAGTAGTCGTCTTGGGAATGGGGTGCGATGAAAAAGCAGAGTCTACCGTGAACCCAACCACAAAACACGGAACAGTGAACCGTCCCACCATACCAAGGTACCCAGAGGTCGCGGTAAGCATCGTGGAGTCCCCAGATGTGGTCATAGCGCATACAGTCGTACATGGGGAGGATGAGTTCGACAGTATGGCCTTTTTCTTCGATAGCGCGACTGAGGCCATATACCACATCGCCCAGGCCACCTGCTTTGATGACTGGGGCGCATTCAGAGGCGATTTGGACAATATACATTTTTACTCCTTGTTGGTTAACGAAAATTCAGGGTTGTCAGTTCCCAGAAGCGATCGGTTAAACTTGTGGGAATTTTGCCCAAATCTATAGAGACTGGGTTTCTCTGCCCAATTTTACGTTAAAATCGCCTCTATCATTTGGGGCGATCGCGCCCTCAAATCGCAATTCCCCTAGGGATGATAGGAACGACCCGTGACCCATGACCAATGACCAATAACCAATGACCAATGACCAATAACCAATGACCAATAACCAATGACCAATGACCAATAACCAATGACCAATAACCAACCCTAAAGAATCTCTTGACGCAATTCGAGATGAGATTCAATCGTGGCGCGATCGCGCCACACCGGACGCAATTCTTGATTAAGATATAACGGCAATTGATCCCCCCGATGGGTTGAATGGGGTTGGGTGGCATTGCCGTAGGTGAGTAAAACCCTCGCTTCGACTCGATCGCCAAACTCCACCGCCGCAATAAAAGAATCCCCCGCAGTCGCCCGATATTGCCCCGATTCGGTAGCGGCAAACTGCAAAACCGAAAATGCTCCTAAATCCCCCGTTGCCCCCCTCGCAGGCAAATCTTGGTCGCCTACTTGAACCCGGTACACTTCCCCCCAGGGGATATCCAGACTGCCGTAGTTGTCCTGGATTTGTTGCGCGACGGTTTCCAAAGTTGCGATCGCGTCGGCAGGATTCGCGAGTCCGTCAGGGGTGGTGAGGGGGTTTTCCGGTTGCCAATTTTGAGCGACAACATCAGGATCGGGCATAAAACGGAAGTTCATCGCTCGGGCCCATTGGGCAAATAGTACCGCACCCCGACTGTCGGCTTCGGCTTTTCGATCCCAGGTTTTGAGAATCGCGATCGCGTCTTGGGCCAATTCTCCCCCATATTCTTCACTGGCAGCAATCAAATCATCTAAAAAGCGGTCTGCAACAGCTAGATGAGTATCAAATTTCCCGGCAATCATCTTATCAAGAGAGAGGGGGAGATTTTCGGTAATTAATTCAACCGAACGTTGCGCTCGTAAATTCATCAACTGCGACGACATATAAGGGGGATAATTCTCCGCTTTCAAGGCTTGGGGAAATGTCGTCGTCCAGGGTGGATCGTTAGCATTTTGCAACCAGCCTGTTTCCGGGTTAACCGCGCGGGGTAAGTCTGCATAAGGATGAGTTTGAGTCCATAGGGTTTGGGCTGTATTCCCCGGTACAGGCTGAAGCCAGGTTTGCCAATCTCCCACCGGACGCTGGGGAACAATACCGTTAAACAGGTGCATAATTTGGCCGTCGCGATCGCCATACAGTACGGTAAATAGGGGAACTTGCAACTGTTGCAAAGCTGTTTCAAATTGAGCTAAATTATCGGCTTGTAGCATCTGCCAATACTGTTCAATAATTCCCGATGCTTCTAAGCCCGTAACCCGCAAAGCCAAAGCTTTATTGCCTTTTTGCGCCAGAATCGGCCCGTGAAGGGAGCGAGTAATGGTAATAGTTTGCTCGCGAGTTGTGCCGTCTGGTTGTTTAACTTTGATAACTTTTTGTGCGGCTTCTAAAGGTCGAACTTCGTTATCCCATTGATAGCCGTTATCGGCAGTCAGGGTTAATTCATACAAGCCCCAACCGTTATGTTGATTAATCGTATGGGCCCAGCCTAAATTATCATTAAATCCCATCACTAACATCGGCATTCCCACCAAGGTACAGCCATAAGCATCAACATCTGGGGCTGTAATTTGGGCTTCGTAAAACAGAAAGCGATCGCCCCAAGGTAAATGAGGATTAATCAACAACAAAGCATGATTATTCTCGGATTGAGAAGGCGCGATCGCCCAAGCATTTGACCCCCCTTTTTGCCATTGCTGAATTGCCCCTAACGCATCAGGATCAGAACCAATCAAAAAGTTAAAATGTACGACTCTTTGAATATGGGCTAAAACATCTTTTCCCGCGATCGGTAAAACCGGTTTAACGCGATCGTCAATGCGATCGGGATTATTATCTGCATAGTCATTCATCCCCTCAGCAAAACCATCCAACGCCTCGCGCATTTCCGGGGATTGTTCTTCGTACCAAACCGCCGCGCGATCGGGGATTCCCAGGGTCAAAATTTGGCGATCGCTTTCGATATATTCCTCTCCCCAATATTCTGCGGCTTTGCCCCTCGCTTGACCATAAAGCCGTAAAATCAAATCCCCATGACTGTGCATTTGCGCCCAACCAAAGGCTTTAAATAAGCCAGAATTATTTTCTGCAAAAATATGAGGAACACCCCAAGTATCCCAAAGAATTTCTGTTTTTGCTTGGGTCATGCTACAACTTCCAGAAATAACAGTAAGTGTGAGAAAAAAAAGTAAACATTGTTTGCACCAATATCTGGAAATGAATCTTTTTAAAAACAAAGAAAAACTCCCGTCAACCGACTAACAAATTTTCTTCGGGGTACTGAATCACACTGGGTTTAGGATCGCCTAAAATTGCCGCCATAAATAATAGAACCCCCACCCGACCAATATACATGATACAAACTAAAATAATTTTACCCCCCGCCGATAAACTCGCTGTAATTCCCATCGATAAACCCACAGTCGCAAAAGCAGAAATTACTTCAAAGAAAATCTGGATAAACTCAAAACTGCCCTGAGCTTCGCTTAAAAACACTAAAATCGTACCAATTACAATCGTAGCCAAAGAACCAAAAACCACCGCGATCGCCTTCAAAATCAAAGTATTAGGGACACGACGAGCAAACAAATGAACATCATCTTTCCCCCGCAACATTGAGCGCGTACAGCTACTAATAATCCGAATCGTCGTGGTTTTCATACCCCCTCCTGTACCACTCGGACTTGCCCCAATCAACATAAAACCCATCGTAATAAATAATGCCGCCGCTTGCAGTAAACCAAAATCAACCGTATTAAAACCTGCCGTCCGAGTCGTTACCGATTGAAACCAAGCCGCCATCATTTTTTCGGCAAAACTTAACATCCCAAAAGTTTCAGGATTAGCAAGCTCGGTGAATAAAAAGGCAATCGTTCCTAAAATTAAAAGAAAAATCGTGGTACTGGTTACCACTTTAAAATTGAGAGAAAAAGTAAACCGTATTTTCCGTCTTTGGACAATATTTAAAAACCAATTGTACATTTCCATAATGACTTGATAGCCAATGCCCCCAAAAATAATCAAAGCTGGCACCGTAATATTAATCGGGACAGAACTACGATAGCGAACTAAACTATCAGGAAATAAGCTAAATCCCGCATTATTCCAAGCACTAATACTATGGAAAATCGACAACCAAAGTCCTTGAGACCAACCAAAATCTGGCACAAAAACAAACAATAACGCAAAAATACCCGTAATTTCAAAAAAAAGCGTCATCCCAATAATTGAGCGAATCAAATTCTGACTTCCTTGTAACAAAGGACGGTCAAATGATTCCTGAATAGCGATTTTATGGCGGAGGTCAAAACGGCGACCAATCAGTAAAATCAAAAAGGTAGTTGTGGTCATATAACCCAACCCCCCAACTTGAATCAAAAATAAAATACAAATTTGTCCCCAAAGGGAAAAATCCGTTCCCGTATCCACCACGGCTAATCCTGTTACACAAACCGCCGAAGTCGCGGTAAATAAAGCAACAATCGGGTCATTCCAACCCTCACTACTCGTCGAGAAAGGAAGTAATAAAAGCAGCGTTCCCAAAGCAATTAACGCTAAAAATCCAAGGCAAATTGTCCGAGCTACGGTCATTTCAGTTATTAGTTATTAGTTATCAGCTTCTCAGGGGCAGTGGGCAATCGGCAATCGGGGGGGAGTGGGGATGAATGCCCCTCCAATAGATGTCAGAAACTTTGGCCTAGATGGCAGACTCTAAAAAAGGCTCAACACTAGAATATACTGGGGTTCGGTTCCTCAAAAAGCGAATTTAAGTTTCACGCGAGAGTTATCAGTGGCGACTCCAGCCAAGTCAGTAGCTTAGAAATTAAGAAGATTTGTCGATTCATCTTCTGGAAAAGGGAAGCTTGCCACCCACAATTCTGGGTCATAAAATTAGGTCAAATCAAAATCACATTCCCTGGTAACTTTGCCAAGCTTGCCAGAAGAAATACACCACTAGGATAGCGAGTAAGGCACGAAAGCAAAAATCTACCACTTTATCCGGCAATTTGGGTAAATAGCGGGTACTGACTTGTGCGCCTAAAATACCCCCCACCCCCAAAATAATGCCCGGTAGCCACAACACATTACCGTGATACGCATGACCCGCCGCCGCCGAAATCGAAGTAATCACAATTACACCGAGACTGGTTTGAATCGCGGTTTTAATCGGTTCGCTCAACAATAACATTTGTAGGGGAACCATAATGACCCCACCCCCGACTCCAAATAACCCCGCCAGCAGTCCTGCGGCTGCTCCTGTACCGATACGAGCGGCTAAAGGGTTGATTTTGGGGGACGCAGCAGTTTGATGCCGTAAACGCTTTTTAAGCGCCACTAGAAAAATCGTCACCAACAGCAAAACGCCAAAAGCGGCTTCTTTAACATAATCGGGCAACTTTTCGACGAGATAAGCCCCCAGTTGCGCCGTAAAGAGGGCAGGAACCGCCAAATATAAGACCCGTTGCCAATCCAGATAGCCCATGCGCCAGTTTTGCACAGTACCTGAGCTAGAAGTGAGGATAATCGCTAAACTACTGGTTGCTACCGCTTGGTCGTAAACATAACCAAGAACGATTAAAAGCGGGACAAGAACGGTTCCCCCACCAATACCCAGTAACCCCGCCAGTAAGCCTGCGCCAACACCACCAAAAGCTAATAACCAACCGTTTTCAAGCATGAGTATGATTTTTGATAAAGGATGCTTTCGATCTATATTGCCGGAATTCTCGCTTTCTGGCTTCTTCCGATTGGTAGCATCCTCTCAGGTGGGTTATTTCAGTAATCAGCTTCTAAGGGGCAGTGGGCAGTGGGCAGCGCGTGCTGTGGGGGGGGAGTGGGCAATCGGCAATCGGCAATCGGCAATCGGGGGGGAGGTGGGATGAATGCCCCTCCAATAGATGTCAGAAACTTTGGCCTAGAAGGCAGACTCTATAGTCATTTCAATTAAGTTCCGCACATTAACTCAATTGGCTCAGTCCGTGAAAACGGCCTTTGTTCTTGTTGGTTCCCCAGATTTTAATCTGCGGGCGGGCTGTCGGTTCTTATTTAGAATTACTCTATAAAAAGGCTCAACGCTATAACGTATCTGGGTTTTAACCTCAAAAAGTAAAATTAACGTTGCCAAGAAAGGGAATTCTTGCTTTCAGGGTTTATTCTTTGGGTTTGAGGAGTTTTGCGGGAATGCCTACCACTGTGCCGCCGGGGGGAATATCATGCAGTACTACTGCATTCGCGCCAATATTCGCATCGGGGCCAATTTCGATCGCGCCGAGGATTTTTGCGCCTGCACCGATGTTAACGCGATCGCCAAACTTTGGCGCTTCTAAGGGTCGGTCTATATAGCGATTACCAATGGTGACCCCCTGACGCACAATGCAATCATCCCCAAGGGTGCAGAAACCGTGAATTACAATGCCGTGTTGGTGTTCAAAAATGACGCGACGACCCAGTTTTGCGGTGTAGGGTAGTTCGATGCCGTAGGTATTGCGGACTTTACGATATAGCATTCGGTACAAAATACTAAACGGCGCACGCAAAATTTTCGGCTCAAGGGTCATGCGCCAATTACCAAACCGATACACCGCCACTGCCCGAAATCCTGGCTTTGTCCAGTCGCAGCCATGAGCTTGCCAATCTTCTTTGATTTGCGCCCACAAACCCAGAGATTCCGCCTCAGAGGGCAGGGAAGCAGCAGACTTAGAATCAGAATTAACAGCCATGGCTCTAAAAATTACGCGACCTCAAAACATTAGAAATTATTATTACCGCCACGGGGTTCAACGGCTCCAGGCTTATTCAAGAATAGGTTTTCTGCGTCGTCGTTGGGATAAATACAAGCAATTTCTGGGGAGTTGCCTTCCAAGTTCCCCACAAATCCAAAGGTGTTCATGCGTTTTTTACAATCAACCACTTGTTCGTGACTGACCAAGTTTTGTTTTTCGAGTAATGCCCAGTTGTTACTACGAAGGACGCAACCCGGTTGCATTTGCGGTTGCGTGACAAACACTTTAAAGGGGTTCAGGGTGACGAAAATCCGCATATCCGTGACCAATGCGCCTGCCCCGTATTGCTGGCATAGTTCGGCGTTGGGGGCGCTGCGGTCAATCACCACCGTAGAGGTCACGTTTTGAGGGTTGGAGCCATTGTATAAACCCAATACCATACCAATTACGATGCCAATAACCAAGATACCCCCGACCATTGCGGCTTTGGCGTAGTTTAAGCTGAAGGGACTACTTTTTTTGGGGTTGGTCTCGGTCGAACGGTCGTAGCCGCGACTGTAGGAACGGTCATAATCCCGTTCGGCGTAGCGGTCGTAAGTGGTTCTGGGTCTACGTTTCATAAGCTTCTGCAATCAACGAGGGCGGAGCCTGTATTTTGAAGGTTGGGTCTTCTTTTCAGTATGCCCAATTTTGGCGTGAATTGGCAGGGTTTTTTTCAGTTATCGCCTCATCAGTTGCCAATAATCAATGACCACTGGTGACAAGTTAAGGCTAAAAGCAGGATGTCAAGAAAGCCTAAAATCCCTGTATCGGGGAACAGGTCTCAAGCCCCATTTCAACTTCTAGCGAAATTACGATGGGGGGATGCGATCGCGTTGCCAAAACGTAAAATTGGGTGGGGAAACCCCATCTTTACTATAAACTTGACAATTCAACCCAAACCTTAACTTGTCACGAATGACCAATGACTAAGGACAAACAACAAACTGCTAGTACCCTTCCTCAAAATACAACTCCTCATCAAACCGATTCTCTCATCATCGCGGGTCGGGAATTTCGCTCTCGCTTGATGACGGGAACCGGGAAATATCCCAACCTCGAAACCATGAAACACAGCATCGAGGCCTGCGAGGGCGAAATCGTTACCGTGGCGGTGCGTCGCGTCCAAACCCAAGCCCCTGGCCATGAGGGTTTGGCTGAGGCCATCGATTGGCAAAAAATCTGGATGCTGCCCAATACGGCTGGCTGTAAAACTGCCGAAGATGCGGTTCGGGTGGCGCGGTTGGGTCGCGAAATGGCGAAACTTTTAGGTCAAGAAGATAATAATTTTGTCAAGCTCGAAGTGATCCCGGATGCGAAATATTTACTCCCCGACCCCATTGGCACGTTAGAAGCAGCCGAACAGTTGGTGAAAGAGGGTTTTGCGGTTTTGCCCTACATCAACGCCGACCCCTTGTTAGCCAAACGCCTAGAAGAAGTGGGCTGTGCGACGGTGATGCCTTTGGGGTCTCCGATTGGGTCGGGTCAGGGAATTCAGAACGCTGCCAATATTCGCATTATTATTGAAGAAACGAATATTCCAGTCGTGGTTGATGCGGGCATTGGTACACCGAGTGAAGCGGCGGCAGCGATGGAATTAGGGGCTGATGCTTTATTAATTAATAGCGCGATCGCCCTCGCTCAAAATCCCGCAGTAATGGCTAAAGCGATGGGACTTGCTACCGTTGCAGGTCGTTTGGCCTACAATGCCGGACGGATTCCGATTAAGTCTTACGCGAGTGCGAGTTCCCCCTTGACTGGAACGATTAATAGTTAACGTTATCCACCTCGCAGTCGGAGGTTTGTAGAACAGCTATGCCAGACTCCCAAACCAAAAGCTACCGCAATATTATGGAAACCCTTGTGGCCAAGGAAGCCAAGCGGCAGTTGCGTCAAATTCCTCCGAATCTCGCTCAATATGTTAATGAGGTTGAGGTGTGTACTTATGCCCTCAACCGCTTACCGCCGCTTTATGCGTCGAGTGCTGAAGGTTCTCATCAACAACAAGTGCGCGGAGAACAAAAGTTTAGCGAGCAAATTGTGACGGCGGTTCGTCAAGCCATTGCGGCGGTAGAACGCGACCCTTTGCGGATGTCTACGCCCTTGATCCCTGAAAAGGGAACCGAATACCATGAGGCTTATACGGCTCTCGAAGAACTTGAAGACCTTTTACAACAGGGTTCGCTCAGTTGGCGGAGTTTGCCAACTACGGTGCGTCAAACCCTCGCGGATGCTTTATCGGGGGATTTAACGCCGGTACAAATTGAAAAAATTAAACGGCGACATCGGTATAACCGCTATCGCGGGCTTTAGAAGGGGTATTTTTGTCTCTAGCTGCTAGAAAAGCGATCGCATTGCACCAAATACCCTTATAATTGTGTAAACAATTGTTACATTTTGTCGTTAATTAAGGTTTTAAATAATGCCCTATACCAATGAAGAAGGCGGACGCTTAAATAATTTTGCTGCCGAACCTAAAGTTTACAAAGCTGAACCCCCTAGCCCGACGGAGAAACGGAATTACATCATTATGGGCATCGGAGCTTTGGTTCTGGTGAGCAGTTTAATGTTTATTGCCGTTACCGTGAGCTAGGTTTTGAGACTCCTTGCTGAAGGAGTCGGCGTTCGGCTACAATACCACCGATTAAAAAGGATTTAGAGGAAGCAATGCTGAAGTCTTGGATTACCGCTCTACTGCTCGCGATCGCCTTGGTGACGACGGGCTGTTCTACCGCAGTAAGTGGCTTACAACAGTATGTTGATAGTCTCAAAGGCTATGAATTCCTCTATCCTAACGGGTGGGTACAGGTCGAGGTTCAAGAATCCTCTGAAGGCGTAGATCGGGTTTTTCGGGATATTATCGAACGCTCGGAAAACTTAAGCGTTGTGATTAGCCAAGTGCCAGAAGGGAGAGATTTAGCCAGTTTAGGAACACCCACAGAAATCGGCTATCGCTTTTTGAAAGAAACTAACACAGCAGCCCCCCAAGGCCGCGAAACTGAGTTTATTCGCGCCGGGTCTTATCAAGACGCTAAAAACCATGCCCATTACCTTTTAGAATACGCGGTAGAACTACCAAGCGGCCAGCAACGCCACAATATTGCCAGTGTCGCCGTTAGCCGCAACAAGCTTTTTACTTTTAATGTTTCGACTTCAGAAGACCGTTGGCAAAAGGTGAGCGATCGCTTTGAAGCAATGGCCAAATCCTTTACGGTGTATTAAAGTCCCAACGATTAGAACACCTCACACCCCCAGGCAGAGGGACTGATAACTCTCCAGAAACTTAAATTTACTTTTTGAGCCTGTAATGCCCATCTAGTCTAGCTTTTAGCTATTTAGAGAGTCTGCCCCATAGGCCAAAGTTTCTGATCTTCTTTCTGGGGAACAAAACCTCTCGCAATCAATGAAAACAAATAACCAATAACCAATAACCAATAACAGAAAACCAGTAAACTATGGGAAAAACGTTCCACTTAGGCGCTGTTGACTGATGACTGATAACTGAAATGACAGTTCCTCATTTTATTTTGGCTTCGGCTTCCCCGGCGCGGAAACAACTGCTCCAACTCGCCGGAATTGACGCTCTCGCCTGTCGTAGCGACTTTGATGAGTCCCAAGTCAAAATCAACGATCCCGAAGCCCTCGTGAGGGAATTAGCTCGCGCTAAAGCCGAAATTGTCGCCTCCCGGTTTGAGCAGGCTTTGGTGTTGGGGTGCGATTCGGTTTTGGCGATTGCAGGGGAAATTCACGGTAAGCCTGAATCTCCCCAAGCCGCGATCGCGCGCTGGCAGCAAATGAGCGGTCAGCAAGGCACACTCTACACCGGCCATGCCTTACTCGACACAACACAATCTAAGCAAATCCTGCGCTGTGGCATGACTCAGGTTAAATTTGCCGAGGTGAGCGATCGCGAAATCGCAGCTTATGTGGCCAGTGGTGAACCCCTCAACTGTGCGGGCTGTTTTGCCCTCGACGGCAAAGGCGGCCTATTCATCGAACGACTCGAAGGCTGTCATAGCAACGTGATTGGCTTGAGTTTACCCCTCTTGCGGCAAATGCTGGCCGAGTTGGGTTACAGCGTTGCCGATTTTTGGGAAAGCCCGTGAAGTCTCAGTCAACAGCATCTTCAGGGTAGTGGGTTTTCTTGGGCAGTCGGCAGTCGGCAGTGGGCAGTAGGGAGAAATTACCAATTACCAATTGAGAGATTTGGGGAACGACCAATGACAAAGGACAAAAGACAAAAGACAAAGGACAAATGACAAAAGACAAAATTTAACATTTTCTAGGGTCGAATCTGGGATTTTTCTAGAGAAGATGTTAAATAGATGCAAAAATAAACCAAGCGCGATCGCGGGAGTATGGCAATGTCAGCTAGTGACGAATTCAAACAAAAACTCAAAAATGGTGAAATCGCCGAAGCCTTAACCCTGGCCCTGGGTGAAGCCGTAGACCTCGAAATTACCACCTGGGTTTCCTCGGAAAACTCGCCTCCAAGCGGGCCGCAACCGGGAACTTGTATGCGAACCCATCTCAACTTGGTTGATAGTACCGTGGAAAATGAAGTCGGAACCCAATTTATTGGCAATGGCCCCTATCGGGAATTGCGCGACTTTCATTTGGCTCAAGTCCACGAAGGGCGACAAATCTTACAGCAAAATTTAGAAAGTCTCCAACAAGTGTTTACAATCTTGGCAAGCACCATGCCTCGATTAGCCTCGGACAATCCACCGCGGCCCGCCCTTTCCCCTGGCGAGGAAGAAGACTTTGGTTAACTAAACGCGATCGCCCCTCATTAAAGCGGCAAACCTCAAGCAGCCCCCTAAACGGCATTGGAGAACAACTGTTATGGCAGCAAGCGACGACTTTAAAAAAGCAATTCAAGCAGGGCGATTTGACGAGGCTCTGGTGTTAGCCCTGGGTAACGCCGTCGAATTGAACATTACCACTTGGGTTGCGTCGGCTACCGATGCCGCCCCGACTGCTGCCGAACCCGGTCACCGCCTGCACACGCGGATTAACCTCATTGGCGGTGAAATCGAAAACGAAGTGGGCGATCGCTTTATTGGTAATGGCCCCTACACCGAACTCCAGCAATTTCATCATCAGCAAGTTCTCGAAGGCAACAAAACCATCCAAAAAAACCTTCAGAGCTTGTCGGCTTTGTTTCGGGTACTCATTGCCCTCAAACAGCATCAAGCCAACCCCGATGAACCCCTAACCCTGCCAGACATTGATATTCCAGCCCTGGGGGGGACTGTGGCCACGGCAACCCCCACCGAAACACCAACGGTTGAACCCGTTAGCACTCCCCCCAGGGACACTTGGGAAAACTTAGCCGTTGTTGCCGATCTCACTCCTGAAGTCCAGCCCAGTCGCGAACCCACCTCAATCCCTGAAATTCCCACGCCCCCACCGCCAGAAGACCCGGTTTCCGAGCTAGAAATTGAAGATTGGGAAGGCGTTTCAACCCCGCGTCCAGAAGAAACGCCAGAAGTCGCGATCGCGGACGAAGAAGTTTTTACCGCCGCAGATTTGCCACTGTCCCCCGCTCCGACAGAGCCAGAAACCCCAGAAGCCCCCATTGACGAAGCCGTTTCCCCGGACAATGAAATTGAAGATTGGAATGATGATGACTTCGATCAAATTGCCACAGAAATTTCCGAAACGGCTCCCCCAGTTTTAGATTTACCGTCTACCCCTGAAAGTGATGAGGATGATTGGGATGTCTTTGACGAAGAAGCCAGCGACGAAATCACCGAAGCTGGAAGTTTGGCGTTAGACATTCCTGAAGAAAGTTGGGATGAGTTGGAAGAAACGACTCCAACCGAAACGCCTCCTATCCCTCAAACCGAGTCATTGGATTTAGAAAGTGAAGATTGGGGTGACTTTGAAGATAGTTCGACTCCAGAAACAACAGAAACGTCAGATTTAGGCTTGAGCGCTGAAGAAGACTGGGATGAGTTGGAAGAAACGACTCCAACCGAAACACCTCCTATCTCTCAAACCGAGTCATTGGATTTAGAAAGTGAAGATTGGGGTGACTTTGAAGACAGTTCGACTCCAGAAACAACAGAAACGTCAGATTTAGGCTTGAGTGCTGAAGAAGACTGGGATGAGTTGGAAGAAACGACTCCAACTGAAACACCTCCCACCTCTCAAACCGAGTCATTGGATTTAGAAAGCGAAGATTGGGGTGACTTTGAAAATATATCTTCGGATGAAACCCCGGCGGAGGTGGATGCTTGGGATGCTGATACAGAAGTGGGCAGTTTAGAAGAAAATAGTCAAGGTGAATTTGACTTGCTTGATTCGTCTACAACTGATCCCCTGGCCTCAGAGGAGACAGAATCGCCTTTTGTTACGCCACCCCCCGCAATCAGCAATGACGAGGAGGAGTGGGAGGGAGATTGGCTGAATGAATCGAGTCCCTTTGCAGAAGATACGGCACCGGAATCTGAAGTGGTGGATTTGGGTAGTGAGGAAGAATGGGAAGATTTTGAATCCCTCGATCCGTTTGCTTCTCCAAGTACCGAAGGGACGACAGCCAGCAGTCCCGATTTAGTAGAGGATTGGGACGATTTTGCCCCAGAAGAACTGGAACCTTACCCTAAGTCTGAGTCGTTCGAGGGCGATTCTGAGTTAGACTCGTTGAATCAAGCCGAGTCAGAGCCGACCGACGCGATCGCGATGCCTCCCCCGGAAGAAGATTGGGATGAAACCGATTGGAGTGACGAAACGGTGTTTGGCTCTGATTTTGCCGATGATGATACCGATGAGGAGGATGACGATTTATTTAGTGGTCTAACGGCGATTCAAAAAAAGCCGGAAACCCCTGAAGATGAGTCATCTTCAAACGAATGAGGTTGTGAAGGAGTGTTGGTGTGGCGAGAAAATCCGGTCATAAATCCCAAAATGAACGCAATTCCCCATCATCTCAGATGACGACGGGCAAGCCTTCTGGATCGCTGGTGAATTCCCAAACCGTTGACTTTATCAATTCCCTGAGTGGGGTGTTGATGGAAATGACGGCGCTAGAAGTTAATACGATGATTGTTGAGGAGATTGCCGGGGATAAGTTTATTCCTTGGCAGAGTTATCGCGATATTTACGAGATTTCGCCTTCTTTTCTCGAAGAATCTGCTATTCATCCGACCCTGCGCGATCGCTATCTGGATTTACGTCGCAACCTCGAACGAGAATATGCCATGCTGATCGGTAACCCGGATTCGTCCTTATATGACGCTCAGGCGGCGGCTTTGGACATGAGCGAGAATCCTCTGCCTAATCCCTTTCAAGGGGGTTCATCGGCGGAAATTGTGACGGTGCAGCTACTTTTGAGCGATAGCCGCTTTCTGCGAAATTTACGCAAACAAGCGGAGTTAAAAATTTGTTGGGATCGTCGCAATCGGGCGTTACAGCGTCTGGCCGCGAGTCGTCCCGATTTACCCCCAGCGACGATCGCGAAGGCGATTAAAACGGATTTAATTTACGCTCAAACTGTGGTGCAACTCGATGGTGATATTATTAATCGTTACAGCGAAGACGCGATCGCCCATCCCCATCGCGACACCCTGTTAAAGATTCACCATGACAGCGTAGAAGCCGGGGAACGACAATGGCGCGGTATTCTGGGTTTTGTGTTAGAAATTCTGCAAAATGCTTTTGGTTCTGCTCGCGATCGCGGTTAATTTTTAGCACAAGCGCGAGAACGTTTTTCCGAAGATTGACGGGTTGTTGGTCATCAGTTTTGTCATAAAAATTGGGGAATTTGGGATTATCTGGGATTATTAAACTGTGGAAAAAGCTGTTATTCGTTCGCCTTCTTCTACTCCGGCTCATGATTTACATATCGAGCGATGGTTGCGGATTCGGAAAGAAAAAGTTGATGCCAAAAATGTAATTGTGCATGGGTTTGAGTTCGATCTTAATGCTAATCGACTTGCCCATTTAAAAGCGGCAAAGGAACAAGGTGAACTGTTGATTGTGCCGCCGAAAATGGCGCAAGAAATCCGCTACTATACGTTATTTTCTCCGGTATTGGTTTTTTCGACCTTTTATCAAAAAGAATTGGTTTTTCGCAGTGCGATCGCGTTAGAGGGTAATGTGATAAACCAAGTGCGTCACGACTGTTTGGAACGACAAGAGTTAGCCGTCGCGATCGCGTCGATTCATCATTGGCTAATTCAAGAATTAGTCGCCCAAGTTCCCCTACAATATAAACGTTTGGGGACTCGCTTGGCTTGGCTTTTAGCTGTAGTGATTGTCGCAGTTAGTGTGGTCATTAGTTTGGCGAATTTCCAAGTTCTCAATCCAGTTTTTTGGCTGTTACCTTTCGTGGCAATTTGGCTATTGGCAGAAGGCATTAAACGCATTATTTGGCTAATCTTACCGTCTTTTCGCCGTTGGTTACTGCGTCAGATGTTGGCGGGGCGATTTTCTCGAAATTATAAATCGCGGCAGTTTGTCTTGAATTTATTAACAAAATAGAGATTACTCAGGCGCAATCAATCGTTTAACATAAACGCGATCGCAACGAGCCGTTTCAACGCCAGTCGCGGGGTGATAGCCAGACTTTTCATAAAGTTGGACGGCTTCTTTTAAAACCGAAGCAGTTTCGATCCAGATTTCGTGAAAGCCCCGTTGCTGAATTGCCGTTTCCAGGGCTTGTAAAAGAAACTTGCCCAAGCCTTTTCCGCGTACTTTGGGAGACAGATACATTTTGCGAATTTCCACGGCGCGATCGCCCCGTTCGATGGGATAATAAGCCCCAGTCCCGACGATGGTATTATCTTCTTCTATCACCCAAAATTCGCCGCCTGGGACGAGATAACAATCCTCTATAGCGATTACATCCCGATCCGCTTCTTCGGGCTGCCACGGCAAGCCATATTCTTTTAAAACATCTCGAATCAGATTCGCGGCTATTTCGCGATCGCGAGATTCCCAAGAGCGAATAATATAGTTTTGATGTGTTGCTTTCATCCTAAAATTAAGGCGATCGGACTGTGTTAATTCTCTATAATATAGCAACCACCAAAGCGGTTAAGACACCATATCCATCCTCAGAAAATTAGCCCTTCTCCCGTGGGAGAGGGGTTGGGGTGAGGGCAAACCTCAAACAGTAGTTTTTTCGGATTTGAGCTAATTATTCCTTCAAAAAACCCTGTATTGTTGCTTGAAACTGCTGTGCCAAACTCGTCACGGTTTTAGCTTTGTCTTGCTTATAATCATCAAAATAATCTTTAAGATTAACTGGATTTCCTAAGCGACAAACTGCGTGGCGGTAGCCTTTCGGGGGCGGTTGGTTAATATCAAAAACTTCTCGCTCTAAGCGGGTTAGCGTGTCAAGGAAGCGCTCTTGGGTAGGGGCAGAAGCCACATAACCGTCATAAATGGCATCGAAGTTTAATAAGCGGTTTGTGGCGTTGTATAGAGTATCCTGTGTCCAGTTTTGGGGAGATTTCCAGTTTGGGGGTAAGTCGTCTAAAGTGGCTTGAATTTTGTACACGCGCTCGCGGATGGGCAAATTATCACTCTGGGGTAAATTGACTTCGTTTTCACAACGATTAACGACTTTTTGCTTTAATGTATTGATGCGATCGTTCCAATCGGATGCCGAGTTTTCTGGGGGATGTAAGTTATATTCTGCCTCGATGTTACTCAAAACTCGATTCGCGATCGCCCGCAACCGAGGATAAAATTCTGAGGTGTCGGGAGACAGATTCAAAGTTTTTTCTAAACCGCTTAAACTTTGTTCGATCTCGGCTTCCATAGGTTGGGGATAGCGATATTTTAAACTGACTGGAATAACATAAAAATTCGGCACAGTTTGATTTTGTTTCGCTAAACGATTCATCGCTTGTAAAGGGATTTGAATAGCCCCAGTGCGAAACGGCATTACCGTATCATTTTGAAAAGAACAACCCCCTTCTGGAAAAATCACTAAACGCGATCGCGGTTGGGTTAATAAATCTAATGTGGTAGCAATACTGGTGCGATCTGCCAAACCCCGACGAATGGAATAACAGCCCAAGCGAGGCATAATACCGCCAAAAAACCCCTCAAATGCTTCTTGTGCCACCATGTAATGAAATAGCTCTCCTAAACGCCCAGAAAGGGCATACATGGCAATCCCATCTTGAAACGAGGAATGATTACACAACAACACCCAACGCTCGTTGCGTAAAGCTTTGACTGTCGCGATATCATCTTCGGAAACTTTGAGATTAAATTGATAAAATAAATAAGTTCCTAAAGGCGTAATACTTTGAACAAAACGAGCCAGCAAAGGATTTAAATTGGGGGCATAAAAATTTTTCGATTTGTCTTCCTTTTGAGCCATAAAATTCCTGTTTTTGGGGTCGAGCCGCATACAAATAAATAGAATATAAACGACGATCGCTCGATGATTCAAGCCATAACACCCTAGAGCAAATCATAAAACCTTAAAATCAATCAAGTCCCTCTCTGGTGTGAAGTAACCGAGATCGCCAAGGCTTAAACTAAAAATAGTTAATAAATCTAAAGTTAATTACTTATTATTTATGACACCTCACCACCAAAATACCGTCTTAATTGCCAGTTTAGTCGGATTAAGCTCGTTAATCAATCAAGCTGCTTTTGCTCAAGAACAAACCCAGTCTACTAACGAGACTTCCTCCGTATCAGCTACTTCCTTCAACTCAGCTTCTCAGCAATCCGTCAATGCCATTCAACATTTTAATGCTAATAGTTAGGAATTGTTGAAAAACTTTTGAGGTTAACTGTATTTACCATTTCTCATCGGTGACGCTGACATCAGCGTACAGCGCCCTGGTGCGCCCTCACCCCAAACCCCTCTCCCACGGGAGAGGGGCTTATTTTCTGAGAATGGGTAGTGATATCAAATCCGCTTAGTTAGTGAAGCTGTATTAACCCCGGTTTCTTATAGCAGCAAGCAAAACAGTTAGGACGTTTTGACTCGCAAGGAGCGCCCTCACCCCAACTCCCACGGGAGAGGGGCTTATTTTCTAAGAATGGAAATGTTGTCCTGACCAATTTGGCGGTTTCTTACCTGCTTACACAGTCCAGTTAAAATTTTTTGCTAGAAACCGGGGTTTTCGCGGAGAGTGGTTGTTTTTTCTGATGTAACCCACCGTTGAAGTTTGAGACAGGCTTAAGCGACAACACGATTAAAGAAATCTCCGCGTCGTAATACAGCCATATCTTCTTCATCTAAAGGGACAGGAGTACCACTGCGAATCAACTCGGCAAAATCTTCGTTGGGAACCATGAAACATAAGGCATACAGGCGATCCGATCCGGTGTTGCGAATTTCGTGAATGCCGGTTGGGGGAACCAGTAAACTGTCTCCGGCTTGAATGGGAATGCTTTTGCCGTCACATAGGGCGATTCCTTGGCCTTTGAGGACAAAGAACATTTCTACAGCGATTTGGTGACGATTGGGAGGCGTTTTGCCGCCAGGATCGAAGATTTCCACGCAAAAGGTTAGTGATTTCCCGGAAGTTTTGGGATCGAAGACGAGGGCAAGGCGATTGCTGTCTTCTGGGCTAATGCGGTAGGCTTGGTAATCTTTGGGGGATTTGACGACAGGAAGGACGCAATGATCGCGAATTGAGATAGGGTGAGTCATTTCAGTTATCAATTATCAGTTATCAGTTATCAGGGCTTTTGCCTAAAGCTAGAGGGACTTGAAATATTGAATCGGATATTTTCTGGGTCGATGGGATAAGGTAAACAACCTCGTCATCCCCATGAGTAGTAGGATTGAGACCAGATTTTGGGATCGTGGCAGGTTGGCTCGCTCTCTTGGGAGTCGGATAGGTTCAACTAGCCTTATTTTTACCTTAGTTTTCCAGATGAGGGTATTTTTGAAGTTTTGTAAAGGGCTTTTGGGGAAC
>KB904821.1:2389811-2636095 GCA_000380225.1 filamentous cyanobacterium ESFC-1 | reverse complement strand
AACATAACTCGCGAAAGCGATCGCCCCGATGTTCAAAACTGCGATATTGATCGAAACTGGCACAAGCAGGAGACAGCAAAACCACGGCGACATCTAGGGATTGGATTAACTCTCGCGATCGCGTCACGGCATTTTCGAGGGTTTCGACAATCTCAAAATCTTTGTAACCGGATTCCTGTAAGCGTTGGGCAAACTGAGAGGCAGCATTACCAATTAATAATACCTTCGCTGCTTTTTCGTGGATGGTTGCGATCCAGGCGGTATCTTCTCCGGCTTTGGCTTCCCCTCCAGCGATCAGAATTGCCGGGGCTTTCACCGATGCTAACCCCACTTGGGCGGCATCGTAGTTGGTGGCTTTGCTGTCGTTGATAAAGTCAACCTGGTTATGGGTGCAGATGTTTTCTAAGCGATGAGGCACACCGGGAAACGTCTCTAAGGCGTGGGCGATCGCGTTTTTGTCAATTCCGGCCAAACGAGCCGCAGCCACGGCCAGCAGTAAATTCTGGCGGTTGTGGGAACCTACCATTTTGAGTAAATTGGCGTTAACAATGGGTTCGTCAAACGCCACAATCTGCTCGTCGGCATCCAGGTAAACCCCTCGTTGGGGCGGACATAACAAGCGATCGCGCCCTTTGACGCTCGTCCACACCGCTTGCGGCCACTGACTCAAGCCCACATTGCACAGATAGGGGTCATCGCCATTAAACACCTGTTGCTGCGATCGCGCCAGCAAGGAAGCCTTGATCTTGTAATAATTTTCCAGGGTATAGTGGCGTTTGAGGTGATCGGCGGTGAAGGTTGTCCATAAGCCAATCTGGGGGGCAAGTTCACAAGAAGACTCTATTTGATAACTGCTAATTTCAGCAATAATCCAATCAAATTTAGTATTTTTCAGGGCTAACTCGCAAGCCGCATCGCCGATATTACCGCAAGCGGGGGCTTGAAGTCCTGCCGCTTGGAAAATCGCCGCCGTTAACGCCGTAGTGGTGGTTTTGCCATTGGTTCCGGTAATGCCCACCCAAGGAAACTGTTTGAGGTTACGCCAAGCCAGTTCCATTTCACCGATGGTATCAATTTGGTGCGATCGCGCTTGCCCTAAAACCGGAATATCCCAGGGAACCCCCGGACTCACAACAATTAAATCTAGAGAAGATGGAGTCGGGAGCGCGAAATTATCTCCGAGCTTGACGGTAATTCCTTCAGCCGTGAGTTGTTGTTGTCGGGGAATTAAACTTTCTGAAGTGGCGCGATCGCTTAAGGTAACGTCCCAGCCTTGCTGATTTAACAATTTGGCGGCGGCAATTCCCGATCGCCCTAATCCGATAATAGAAGCTTTTGGCATAAATCAACGACCAATTACCCTGGTTGGCAAACTGTCCTTAACGATAGTACCGCTTTTTGAGTCAGAGAATGGCAGATTGTCGATCGCGAAAAACCCGTAAATTCTCGGAAAAACATAACAAGCGATCGTGCCAATAACGGGTCGCTCTAGGGACAGAGGTCAGGTCGAGCCGGGGATTTTAAGATCGAGAAAGTAGGATAGAACGCAAAATATGAGTCAGAAAAAATACACCAAACCCCAACTGCGTCAGCAAATCAAAGACGAGTTGATGGAGTCGGATAAAGGCGGCAAACCGGGTCAATGGTCAGCCCGCAAAAGTCAGCTTTTGGTGCAAGAATACGAAAAGCAAGGGGGCGGCTATCAAGGGGAAAAGGACGAAGCGGCCAAGTCTTTAGAACAGTGGTCTGAGCAAGATTGGCAAACGCAATCGGGGGATGCTCAAGCCAGAAAAGACGGTAAAACCCAGCGTTATTTGCCCAAAGCCGTTTGGGAACGTCTGAGCGAAGCGGAAAAGCAGGAGGTCGAACAACGCAAACAAAAGCAATCTCAAAACGGCGAGCAGTATGTAGAATGGACTCCGGCGGTGAAACAGGCTATGGCTGAAATGGAGCAAGATGAAGACAGTTTAGCCGACTTGACCAAAGCCGAATTATACGACCTAGCTCGCGATCGCGACATCTCTGGACGCAGCAACATGAACAAAGACGAGCTAATAAGCGCCCTCGAAAATCAGTCCTCGGCTTCATAATCTGCCCGGACAAAGCCCCCCGCAATCCCCTTTTCAGGACGGCGCAACTTCACGTTATTTTGTTGCGGTTCTTCATATTCCGTACAGGGAATGGGTGCGCCCCAACATAGCATTTCTCGCGAATAAAAGACCTGTTCGACCGGATAAAAATACCGCACATCATTAACTTGGGCGGGGACTACCTTCACAGTTAACAAGGGTCGGGGCATCACAATCCAAGACCACGCCACGCTTTGGAAGATAATAAAAGCAGTGATGCTCCAAAATAGAAATTGGAGGATTTTTTGCCTAACTTTACCAGATATTGCCAAAACACGACCGAATATAGGCAGAAAACGCCCATAATGCCAATGACACCAACTCGCACAAAACATCGCTGGAATTACTACCGAATAGCCCCAACCAAAGCGCAGCAAAGGCGATCGCCACAACACAAAACTCAGTCCCGCGATCGCGACAAAAACAACCCATAATTGACCGTATTGGTCGCTTTTGAGCAAATCTTTGCGCCGGATGGTTATAATTCCCCCTATTAGCAAACTTATCAAAGACAAAATCGTTGATAATCCCAGTAAGGTCGCGCTTTCAAACCACTGGCGAAATGCCCAAAACCAATAAAAGGTATTAGATGCAGGCTCACTCTCGCCATACCAATCCTGCCAAGTGCCTTCTTGAAACCCCAAACTTTTCTCTACATCTTCGGGTAAAGCCGCCGTCCAAGGCAAATCAAAACAAAAAGCCCGCGAAGGGGACAAAGGACAACCGGAAGTTACCACCCCAAAAGCCATATAAGGCAGCAGAAATGCCGCTAAAATTAAACCGAGCCACAACAACCGCCGCCATCGCCAAGGACGAGCAGTGAGATAAAATAAACCCGCTACGGGAATCAAGGGTAATGCCGAAAGTTTCATCGCACAAGCGGCGGTTCCCAAAAAGAAGGGAACGAGATAACTCCCAAAATGAGCGCGATCGCCAGAAGACGAATTTCCTCTCCCCGCGATCGCCAGAATGCTCCAACTCACCATCACAATTAACATCATCACCACAAAATCATTAGAAGCAGACATGATGATGTTGGTAAATGTCCAAGTTAAACGCAGCATCTCTGGGTAAAGACGACCGCAAACAAACAACCCCAGCAAGAACGGATACATAAAAATCACAAACCAATCCCTGAGTTTGGCATCTTTTTGCAGTAGATGCCGCAAACACAGCCACCAATGGGCGATCGCGAGAACAAGAAGAAAGCCATTGGCCACCGCCGTACCTCGGGTATTGGCAATTTCGGGATTAAAAGGGGCCGCGAAAGCAAACCAAGCCGACGGCCAGCCAAAACGACTGTGAATTAAAGCAACCCCAGGTACAGCCCCATAATCGGACAACCAGCGAATCATGCCGTAATGATATAAACCCGTGTCAATCCAGGTAATTTGACCGCTCATTGATTGGGCCGCTATCAAGAGAATGAGTAGAAATTGACCGTATAACCTGCGATTCAAACGAGATGTAATGTGGGCGATCTCTGTCCGAGTGGCGGGCAATAACAACGCCAAACCCACGCCCAAAGCCGCGATCGCGCTGCCGACTCCGGCGGAGAGTGGTACAAATAAAGATGTCGTTAGTAGGGCGATCGCGATCGTTACCAATCCCAACCACTGGGCGGCAATAACGCGATCGCCTAAACGGTCAAAACCCGCAGCACGCCAGCAATTGAGCCAGCCCAAGCCCATCACGCCACAAATAACCGTTAATAACAGCCAAGCTCCCAAAAAATACAGCATAATTTCATCTCATTGTTGATCAAAAGACAGGCAACTAATATACAAAATCCTTTTTTTGTGTGATCTTAACTACTAACTTCTCAACTTCATCAAAACTTTACAATAAAGCCCTTATTTTTAAAGATATTTTGAAAATTGGGAATTCTATCTCAAGAAAGATATATTTTGTTTGAATTTTATGTAATGTTACATAAGTAAAGTAACGGATTGAGCAACCCTTGTCCCCTAAAAGAATGACACAATCAATGTT
Organism: filamentous cyanobacterium ESFC-1; assembly: GCA_000380225.1. Lineage (GTDB taxonomy): Bacteria > Cyanobacteriota > Cyanobacteriia > Cyanobacteriales > Spirulinaceae > Jaaginema. The sequence goes on along the minus strand of KB904821.1, from coordinate 2,631,974 downwards.
ACAAAATTCTACTTAATGCCGATTTTGTTGAACTCATTTTTCCAACTCAAATTAACAAACTAACTTTATAAAATACTGATGAATAATCCTGAAGTTGTCATTATTGGTGGTGGTCCGGCGGGTCTGACTGCCGCTTACGAACTTGCCAAGAAAAATATCACTTCTATCACCCTCGAAAAAAGTAGTCAAGTTGGCGGTATTTCCCGGACTGAAACCTACAAAGGTTATCGCTTTGATATCGGCGGTCATCGTTTCTTCACCAAGGTATCAGAAGTACAACAATTATGGCATGAAGTTCTGGCTTCAGACATGATTAAAGTGCCTCGTTTATCGCGCATTTATTACGACAGTAAATTTTTTAGTTATCCCCTCGAACCCTACAACGCTTTAAGCAATTTAGGCTTAAGAAACAGTGCTTTAATTTTAGCAAGTTATTGTAAAACCAAACTCTTTCCTCATCCCGTCGAAGACAACTTAGAGCAATGGGTAACCAATCGCTTTGGTCGGCGGTTATACCGTATCTTCTTTAAAACTTATACCGAAAAAGTTTGGGGAATTGAGTGCGACAAAATCCAAGCGGATTGGGCGGCTCAAAGAATCAAAGGTTTATCCCTCAAAAAAGCCGTTCTGAATGCACTTTTTAAAGTTAATAATACTAAAACCTTAATCAAAGAATTTGAATATCCTCGTTTGGGGCCGGGGATGATGTGGGAGCGTTTTCAAGATATCCTCAACGAGCAAGGGAATACTGTTCATCTCGATACGGCTGTATTGCGTCTCGATCGCGAAGGGAAACGCATTACCAACGTAGTTACGGGTTCTGGCGATCGCATTACCCAACATACCGCCAAAGATTTCGTTTCGAGTATGCCGATTACTCAGTTAGTACAACGGCTCAATCCTCAACCCCCCGACCACATCTTACAAGCCGCTAAAAACTTAAAGTACCGCGACTTTTTGATTGTTCCCCTGATCATTGACCAACCCAATCTTTTCCCCGATAACTGGATATATATTCACAGTCCCCACTTCCGAGTCGGTCGCATCCAAAACTTCAAAAACTGGAGTCCTGAAATGGTTCCCGACCCTCAAAAAACTTGTGTAGGAATGGAATACTTTTGCAGTGAAGGGGATGAACTTTGGGAAAAATCCGAAGCCGAACTAATTGAATTAGCCAGTCGCGAAATTGTCGGTTTGGGCTTAGTTGATAGTCTCGATCAAATCAAAGACGGTACAACCATTCGTCAACACAAAGCTTATCCTGTTTACGATGGTGAATATCGCCAAAATCTTCAAGTCCTGCAAGACTATCTCAAAACTTTTGAAAATTTGCAAACCATTGGCCGTAATGGAATGCACCGCTACAACAACCAGGATCATTCCATGTTGACCGCTATCTTGGCTGCGAAAAATATTGCGGGTGAAAATCACGATCTATGGAACGTGAATGTAGAACGTTCCTATCACGAAGACTTCACCAAAGAACAATGGAAAAGTAAAAAAGAGCAGGGAGCAATCAGCCCCGAAGCTGCACAATTATCCCAAAGAGAAATTTCTCTAGAGAAAGTGCGGGATTAATATTGAATTGAGCCAAAAGTAAGACTGAAATAATGAACGCTGTATCTTGTCCTTGGGTTTCCATTATTATTCCCGTGTACAACGATTCCCCAAGACTCAAAACTTGTTTAGAAGCCCTTTCTCAACAAAGTTATCCCCAAGATTGTTATGAAATTATTGTGGTGGATAATGACTCTGAGACTCAAGAAGCCCAAAGGATTGCAGCCCTTGTTCAGTCTTACCCTCAAGCCCGTTTAACCGTCGAAAAAACTCCTGGTTCTTATGCAGCTCGTAATCGCGGAATTAGCCTTGCTCAAGGGGAAATTCTGGCGTTTACCGATGCGGATTGTATCCCCGCAACTCAGTGGCTAGAAGCCGGAGTGCAGCAGCTACAATCTGTTCCCGATTGTGGCTTGGTTGCGGGTAAAATCGAGCTTTTCTTTCAAAATTCTCAACGTTTGACTCCGGTAGAATTGTTTGAAAAAGTTACAGCTTTTGAGCAAAGAAAATATGTAGAAAAGGAGCAATACGGTGCGACTGCCAATTTATTTACATATAAAAAAGTAATGGATACAGTAGGCCATTTTAATGCTGAAGTCAAATCAAGTGGCGATTTAGACTGGGGACAGCGAGTGGCCGCAGCCGGTTATCAACAAGTCTATGCCGAGCAAGTTTGTGTGGCTCATCCAGCCCGATTTTCCTGGCAACAAATTTATAAAAGAACGGCTCGTTTAGTCGGTGGGAAGTACGATTTAAAGCGCCGTGAAACTTCGGTTTTGAGTCATTTAATGGGTGATTTGATTCCACCCGTTAATTTTGCGATCGCGACTTTTCAAGACAAACGTTTAGACAACTTAGAAGAAAAACTGAAAGTGAATTTGGTCATGTTTTTCGTGCGCTATGTAGGTGCTTGGGAGAAAATCAAACTAATCTTAGGAGGTGGATCGGTTCGAGAATGACTTGACGCGATCGCACCGTTTCACGATTTGAGAAAATTTACAGTTATGAAAATTGCCTTTATCGTCGGACAGTTTCCCCTATTATCAGAAACTTTTATTATTAATCAAATTACGGGATTGCGCGATCGCGGTCACGATGTTGATATTTATGCAGACCAACCCGGAGATTTTAAAAAACTCCACGGTGATGTCATCAATTACAACTTACTCGACCATACTATCTATTTTTCTAGTATCCCTAGTAACTTAGTTTGGAGAGTAATCAAAGGTAGCAATATATTGATAAAAAAACTGCTACAACATCCCGGTAAAACCTTAGAAGCAATCAACGTTTTCAAACACGGTCAATCAGCCCTATCCCTATGGCTATTGTATAGTTTGGTTCCCAATCTCAAACCAGAATATGACATCATCCACTGTCAGTTTGGCACAGCCGGATTTCGCGGTATGGCCTTTCAGACAATTCACGCACCCCAAGCCAAACTAATTACCATTTTTCGCGGTCGCGATATTAGCAACTTTGTCAAAGAACGGGGCAAAAATGTTTACGACCCCCTCTTTAAACAGGGGGATTATTTCCTGGCAAACTGTGACTTTTTTAAACAACGAGTGCTGCAACTGGGCTGTCCTGCTGACAAAATCAAAGTGCATAGTTCGGGGTTAGATTGCCAGCGTTTTCCCTTTCAAACTCGCGACTTTCCTGCTGATAACCTCATTCGGATTGCTACCACAGGGCGTTTAGTTGAAAAGAAAGGCATTGAATATAGTATTCGTGCCGTTGCTCAAATTCAAAAACAACATCCCAACCTCGAATATACCATCGTTGGTGAAGGGGAGTTACGCCCTTATTTTGAACAACTCATTCAAGAATTTAACACTGAGGACAAAATCAAATTAGTCGGGCAAAAATCCCACGCAGAAATCGTTGAAATCCTCTCTCAATCCCATCTCTTTATTGCCCCTAGCGTCACAGCCAAAGACGGAGACCAAGACGCACCCGTAAACGTACTGAAAGAAGCAATGGCTACGGGACTTCCTGTTATTAGTACCTACCACGGTGGTATTCCCGAATTAGTCCAAGATAACGTTTCTGGTTTCCTGGTTCCCGAACGAGATGCAAACGCGATCGCCCAGAAACTAATTTACCTCATTGAACATCCCGAACGCTGGCCAGCAATGGGAGAAGCCGGACACAAATTCGTCGAAGCCCATTATGACCTAAACCGCCTTAACGATGCTTTAGTCCATCTTTATCAATCTCTTTTATCATTAAACTCAAAATCCGCCTCTGAATCCGTATTGTCCGTGACCACCTCCTAATCGATCTCAGTAATTATGACAGCGAACACAACCCCCCATCTCACCCAAACCCCAACCCCCGATCGCTCACAACCCTGCGTGACCATTGTGGTTGTTCCCCGCGAACGGTTTAGTTATGCCCGTCGCTCCTTAGAAAGCATTTTCGAGCATACGCAACTGCCCTATAAACTCGTTTACGTTGACGGCAACTCTCCCCCGTTTCTGCAACAATATCTCGCAGAACAAGCCGCAGAGCGCGATTTTGAGCTTGTTCGCACTGATTATTACCTTTACCCCAACCAAGCCCGTAACATCGGCTTGAGCCGGGTAGAAACGCCTTATGTGGCTTTTGTAGACAACGATGTGATTGTCTCTCCCGGTTGGCTGACGGCTTTGGTTCACTGTGCCGAAAGCCAAAACTCGGCGGTAGTCGGCCCGTTGATGTGTCAGTACGAGCCAATTCACGAAAACGTCCATTTTGCCGGGGGACAGTCTCATATTTGGACGGATAAGGCGGGACGGCGGCGCTTACGGGAGAAAATGTACGACCAAGGCAAAGATGTTGTAGATATTCGCGATCGCCTGCAACAAAGCCCCACCGAACTTGCAGAATTTCACTGCGTTTTGGTACGTCGCTCGATTTTCGACACCGTGGGCTGGCTTGACGAAGCCATGCTCAACACCAAAGAGCATCTTGACTTTTGTATGTTAGTCCGCGAAGCCGGAGAAACCGTGTACTTTGAGCCGGATTCCCTCGTCACTTACGTCCCTGGGCCGCCGCAACATTGGTCAGACGTTCACTACTATATGCTGCGCTGGAGCGATGCTTGGACGCTTAAAAGCTTGCATCACTTCCGAGATAAGTGGAATTTAGCCGAAGATGGCTATTTTCAAGCCAAATACAAAAAATTAGGCTGGCGGCGTTATGGCACCTTAATTGAACCCCTGGCTCGAAAACTGACCTTGGGGATTGGTACAGAATTTGTAGCCCGCGCGATCGCGAAAACCGAGCATAGTTTTAACGCCTTGTTGACCTACCACCATACCCATACCCAAAAAAATAAAACCGAAGTTTCTCAAAAAGCAGCAACTCCGGCTCAATCTCGCTAAATTCTCCCTTTTTTAAACCCCCAAATCCCTCAAAGTCATGTTATTTTCTGTTATCATCCCCTCTTACAATCGTCCTCAACAACTCGCTCAATGTTTAGAATCCCTGAGTCAGCTAGACTACGATCGCGATCGCTTTGAAGTCATTATTATGGATGACGGCAGCAAAACCCCCCTCGACGAAGTGGTTAACCCCTTTAAAAACCGTCTCAACGTCCGTTTATTGCGGCAAACCAACGCCGGCCCCGCCGCCGCTCGTAATCACGCCGCCCAACACGCTCGCGGTCGTTATATCGCCTTTACCGACGATGATTGTCGCCCCGCACAAAACTGGTTACAAGCCCTCGAAACCGCAGTAACCACCTATCCCGATCGCATTATTGGCGGTCGTACCGTTAATGATTTGGGCGATAATCCCTTCTCGATCACCAGCCAAAACATCATCAGCATGGGCTACGACCACTACAACGCCGTGCGCGACCAAGCCCGCTTTTTTGCTTCTAATAACATGGTGGTTCCTGCCGATGGCTTCCGGGAGATGGGCGGCTTTGACGAAAGCTTTACCACCTCAGAAGACCGGGAATTGTGCGATCGCTGGATTCACAACAACCACAAAATGACCTACGCCCCCGAAGTCGTCATTTACCACGCCCATCCCATGACCCTACGCAGCTTTTGGAAACAGCACTTCACCTACGGCCAAGGGGCATATCGCTTTCACCAACTGCGGGCTAGTAAAGGCTGGGGTGACTTTGAAATCGAAGGCAACTATTACCTAAGATTGTTGCGCTATCCCTTTACACACGGTCAAAGTAAACAGGGGTTAACTCTCACCGCCGTTTTATTGGTGTCCCAAGTCGCCAACGCTGCCGGATTTTTCTGGCAGATGGCGCGATCGCTCAACACTCCCCGAACCTTTAATAAAGCCAAAAACCTCGAATTTGAATAAAAGCGAGAGATAACCACACGCAAAACCAAAATGCAACTCAATCCCCCATGACCAAATTTGCCCCGCGACCCCTCGCACAAAACATCTACACCCCCGAAAGCATCCTCAGACACCCCAAACGCCTATTCACGCGGATGTGGTACGACCTCCTGGCCTCCCGCGAACTCGCTTGGCGCTTGATGGTACGGGATATCAGCGCTCAATACCGCCAATCGGTTTTGGGGGTCGCTTGGGCATTTATCCCTCCCCTGGTCATGGCCGCAGGCTTCACCCTTGCCGGAGAAGCCCAAGTGATCAACATCGGACGCACCGACATTCCCTATCCGGCTTATGTCATGTTCAGCACCGCCCTTTGGCAAACCTTTGTCGATGCGGTCAACGGCCCCGTCACCGCCGTAACCAAAGCCAAGCCCATGTTAGCCCGCGTCAACTTCCCCCGCGAAGCCATCATCCTTGCTAAAGTTGGCGAAGTTTTTTTTAACTTTGCTATCAAATTAATCCTCATTATTGGCATTTTTATTTGGTATCGGATTGCCATCACTTGGACAATCATCCTCGCCCCAGTCGCCCTCATTCACTTGATCGTATTCGGTACTTTTATCGGCACTTTACTCTCGCCCTTGGGGGTACTCTACGACGATGTAGCCCGTGGATTAACTATGGCTACAGGTTTTTGGTTGTTTTTGACCCCTGTGGTCTATTCCGTCCCTGAATCCGGCTTATTTGGTGCTTTGGTGCAACTTAATCCCGTCACCCCCCTCCTCGTCACCACCCGCGAGTTAGCCACGACTGGGATAGTTTCTGAACCGGTGAGTTTTTGGATTGTGAGCCTTTTGACTTGGATCGGTTTATTCTTGACTTGGATTGCTTTTCGCATTGCCATTCCTTATGTGATTGAGCGGGTTAGTTCGTAGTTTATATTTCATTCGATTGAGTTCAAAATTTTCTGGTTTTCGGCAGTAGGCAGTGGGTAGTGGGCAGTGGAGGAAAGAGGGGAAGGAGGGGGAAGAAATTACCAATTGAGGGATTTTGGCGAATACCAACAACTAATAACCAATAACTAATAACCAATAACTTCCCCAACCATGAAGCTACAAGAAACAAAGACAATCACAAAACCAACTGAATCAGAAACTTTGATTACAGTTGAAAATGTTTCTAAGAAATTTTGTCGCGATTTAAAAAAGTCTTTATTTTACGGCGTAAAAGATATTTGTACCGATTTAACCGGGGGTCGTCGGAGAAGCGATACCCTACGGACTGGGGAATTTTGGGCGTTGGATAATATTAGTTTCGACCTCAAACAAGGTGAAGCTTTGGGTTTAGTCGGGGCTAATGGTGCAGGGAAAAGTACCTTACTCCGCATTCTCAGTGGTTTGATTAAACCCGATACCGGGTCTGTGAAAGTACGGGGTCGATTAGCACCTTTGATTGCTTTAGGGGCAGGGTTTAACCCAATTTTGACCGGACGAGAAAATATCTATGCCAACATGGCCATTTTGGGTTTACCCACGCAACAAATCGAAGAAAAGTTTGAAGATGTAGTCGAGTTTGCCGAAATTTCTGAAGCGATTGATGCTCCGGTACAAACGTATAGTTCGGGAATGGCCGCTCGTTTAGGTTTTGCTTGTGCAATTCACGTTGAACCGGAGATTCTTTTAATCGATGAAGTGTTAGCAGTGGGGGATGTTCGGTTTAAATTAAAATGCCATCAACGACTCGCTGAATTGAAAAAACAGGGAACGGCTTTTATCTTAGTTTCTCATACTCCTTATATTGTTTTAAATGCTTGCGAACGCTCGATTTATTTGAATCAAGGTAAACTGATTGGAGCCGGAGAAACAGAACAGATTATTCAGAAATACGAGCAGGATTTAAGATTATCAGGAGAAGGGACAGCCACGGGACTAACCATCCTCCCCCAAAAGCCCGAAGCCGAGAGTTTGGGTTTGGATATGTTGGCGCTTTTCTTCCGTAATCAAGACCAAGAAATTGTTGAAGCCCCCCAAACGGGAGAACCGGCTTATTTATGTATTAAGTGTAAGGCTCATGAGGCGATCGCGGATATTGATTTACGCTTCAAAATCAATTATTTATCCGGGGAAAATAAGCAGGTTCTCGATATTATGTCTGTTAATGACAACACCAGCTTGAATGCACCTGAAGGCATTTTTGAAGTGCAAATGTATATGCCCTGTTGTACTTTCATTGAAGGGGTCTATACCGCCAAAGTCTATGTCAAGAAAGGAATGCTCTCTTTTGATTTAGTGCCGTCTTTTCGCTTTCGGGTAGACTGCAAAGTAAATATTAGTCGTTGTGCTTTTTATCAGCCCCGGAGTTGGCATATCTTAGCTGACGAAAAAGGGCAATCATGGCAAGAAATCGAACGTTATAAAGAGAATTTAATATTACAAAAAGGGGAATAGTTAATGTTTCTTGAGCTTTTACTAAAACGCCGTAAAAAGTTACCTTGGCCGCTGCAATATTCTTTAGCAAAACTCGAAACTTGGCTTAACAGTCCTAAGTTGGCTTCATCTTTTGAAAATGTCGAACTGTTTTGTACCTTTATTGGCTATTCTCGTAGCGGCCATAGCATAATTGCAGCGTTGCTCGATGCCCATCCTAACATCGTTATGGCTCACGAATTGCGAGCAGTAAAATATGTGCAAGCTGGCTTTAGTCGTCAGGCTTTATATTATTTATTATTCCAAATGACCAGGGTGCGGGGTCATTCTTGGTATCGGGGAGGCGGTTATACTTATGATGTCCCCGGACAATGGCAAGGTAAATTTGAAGACTTGCGGGTGATTGGGGATAAACATGGTGAATTTACGGTTTATCAACTGTTGGAATATCCCGACCTTTTAGAAAAAACTAAAAACTTAGTTAAGGTTCCGGTTAAATTAATTCACGTTGTCCGCAATCCCTACGACAATATTGCCACTTTTGCGGTGCGGACGGCTCAACGACAAAATCGCCCCGTCCAAGCTACTGATATCCAAGAAAGTATCGACCGTTATTTTAAGGTTTGCGAAGGCGTTGTCACAGTCAAAAAAATGGATGAAACAGTAGAAACCCTAGACGTTTATCACGAACAGTTTGTCAAACACCCACAACAGGAATTAGAAAATCTCTGTCTTTGGTTAGGTGTAAAAGCATCGCCAGATTATCTAAAATCGTGTGAAAAAGCCGTTTTTGATTCTCCGAAGAAAAGCCGCCATAAAATTGAATGGTCACCAGAATTTAAAGAGCAAGTTCAAGCAAAAATGCAAGGTTTTCCTTTCTTTTCGGGCTATACTTTCGAGAATTGAAATAGGGCTAACTTAATTTAGTTTCAATGTAATTTCATTTTAACTTTTTGTTAACTTTACTGGAGTAAAATACAATGTCTGATGTTGGCGATACCATATCGGTTGCAAAGGCACGCTGGTCTTTTGGAGGGAGCGTTCCTGATACGTTTGACAGTCATGTTAGTCGGTCTGTGCCGCAGTATCAACAAGGCCATGAAATTGTCGTGTCGTTGTCAGACTTTTTTCTGCGTCCGGGGTCGCGGGTTTACGAGTTAGGTTGTTCGACAGCTTCTTTAACCCAACAAATTGCTGAGGCCAATAGCGATCGCCCCGTGTCAATTATCGGTTTAGAAATTGAACCCGCAATGGTAGAAACGGCTCGTCGCAAAACCGCAAGTTTTCCTAATATTGAAATTCAGCAAGCTGATATTATTGATGTGGAGCTAGAACCTGCCGATCTGATTGTTTCGTATTACACCATTCAGTTTATTCAACCCGCTATCCGGCAAATGATTTTTGATAAAATCTACAATGCGTTGAACTGGGGAGGAGGCTTTTTGTTGTTTGAAAAAGTCCGCGCTCCTGATGCTCGTTTTCAAGATATGATGTCCTCGTTGTATGTAGACTTTAAGCTTCAGCAAGGCTTCAGCGAGCAAGAAATTGTTAATAAAAGTCGTAGCCTGAAGGGGGTGCTAGAGCCTTTTTCGACTCAGGGTAATATTGATTTGATGAAACGAGCCGGATTTGTCGATATTATGACCGTTTTTAAACATTTATGCTTTGAAGGATTCTTAGCAATTAAGTAGCGATCGCGCCTTTTTAAAACTTTACGATTACATACCTTAAAAAAAACATGGCAATTTATCACACAATCCGTTCTTATTGGTGGGATGCAGCATTACTCGGACGTTATGTGCGTCGGGATTATCTCAAACAAGCTTGGTGGAAATTTCTCGAAGCTTGGGAAGCCACAACCCCAAAGCTCTACAAAACCATCCAAACCGCTTATCGTCGTCAGCGACCCCTACCGGATGTCAACGAGTTAACCGTTCCCGATGAATTATACGGTACGGTCGCCGAAGTTGAAGGCATTAAAATGCGGATTGACCGCCGTATGACTCCGTTTCAAGTCCAAAAGCTCTTAAGCGGTCGTCACACCCGTCACGAACGCAACTTGCTCGTTCATCGTCTCGATTCTGATGATATTGTGATGGAATTAGGGGGCGGGATTGGGATGTTAGCCACGGCTTGCGCTTTGGAAATCGGGGGCGATCGCGTCCACTCCTACGAAGCCAATCCTATCCTAGAAACCCTGATCCAAGATAATTACGGCCTTAACAACGTCAGCCCAAACCTGAAAATGTGTATGCTCGGTCGCAAGCATGACACTTGCACCTTCTATGTTTGCAAGCACTTTGCCCGGTCTTCAGCCTACGAACTCCCCAACCAAGAAACCACCCCCCACGAAGTCCCGGTAGAACCCCTCAACGACGAAATCGAGCGCATACAGCCCACGGTTTTAGTCATGGATGTCCAGGGCAGCGAAGGGGAGTTACTGGGCTTTGCTGACCTTTCAGGAGTCCGCAAATTACTCGTAGAAATGCACCCGAATGTCTTAGGGATTAGTCAAGTCAATCGCTTGCGTCGTCAACTCCGCGCTCAGGGCTTTATCGAAGTTGAACGAGCCGGCCAAAGCTTTATGTATCTGCGCGAAGGATATCTAGTCTAGGATAGAGGCGCAACCGGGGGCGCGATCGCTAAAATAATAACGCCCTGAAAATGCTTGGTTTATGAACAACGATCGCGCCCAAAAATCTGCCCAACTCCCCAGTAAACAGCGATTTGCGCGAGTTTTGCGCTTTTTCAGTCGCATTAGCTTTTGGGGACAACTCGTACTCGGAGGCGGTGCGGGTTTGACCCTGCTGCTCATCATGTTTAGTCGTAGTTTCAGCAGCCAAACCAACAACGCCGCCATTGGTTTCGGTATTTTTCTCGGTGTATTAGCCCTGGGTGCGTTGGGCTTTCGGATTTATTGGGCGTGGCGTTATCGTCAACTTTCCCGCCGCCTCCAACTCGCAGATGTCAATTTACACCCCAAGCGCCGTAAAATCATCAAATTATTGCGTTTAGGCTTGTTAGCCAGCTTAATCGGCTTGCTGCTGGCATTTGCCGCCTCAGAGCTAACCGTTACCGCTATTTTAGCCAAGGCGATCGCGCAACCCCAAGGAGTCGCCGTATATGAACCCGAAAAGATTGTGCGGGCGTTAGATATCTTCTTGATTTTGTCCAATCTCAACATTGCCGCGGCCCATTTTCTCGGCAGCATCAACTCTCTGGGCTTATTAGAGTGGATTACGGTCGATTAGTGTCCAACTCAGGACGATTATCTACCCCAGGCGTATTCGCCTCACTCGGTTGAGGACGAGGAGTTGCCAACTCATCAGGAGTTACCGCGTCGGCTTCATCCGTCCCAGTCAGAGGAATTTGTGGGATTGTCAGTTGAACGCGCTCCTCTGTATCCGTCACCGTTAGGGCGATCCACTGTGAGCCAATCAGCAAACCCGAAGGAATGTACAACTGCCCCGATACGCTTTGATTGTTTCCCGGTACAGTTTCGGGTAAGTCCTCGACTGTCGCACTCACCGTCATACCGCGATCGTCGGCAAGCTTAAAGAAACTGGATAAAAATTCGACCGATCGCCCAGTGCTATTTTGCAGGGTAATATCCAGCACATAATTATTCTGCTCCTTTCGCAACGCCGCAACCCGCAAACTCACCCCACTATTTTGAGTATTGAGATTCAGAGGAATCGGTTCGGCAATAGGGGGCGGTGTGGGAACGGGTAAAGCTTGGGGTAAAGGTTCTTCGGGTAACTCAAAGGCAAAATCGCTTAATCCCGGTTCGAGGGTTTGTAGGCTGACTTCTGGCTGCTGTGACCCCCACCAACGGGTTACTACACTAAAACCAATCCACGCGATCGCGATCGCTCCCCCCACTTTCCAAGTCCAGGGGGGAATTTTCTGCCAAGTTTGAGACACAATGCGAGTCGCACTCGGTAACGAGATGTCGAGTTGAATCGGCGGGGTATCCAAAGAAACCGACCCGTTGTTAGTCGATACCGATTTCTGGGCTTTTTGCATAAACAAAGGCACAGTAGCCGCCGTTTGCGCCGGATTGGGAGCTTTACTCGGTTCTGGCTGCGGTTTTTGGGCTTCAGTCGCTAACCATTGCAACTGCATCGCGATCGCTTCGGTATTTGGCGGACGATTCCCCGGAAATGGGGCCATCATGCGATCGATTAAATCCATAAACCCTTGGGGCAACTCAGACACCCCCTCACGCCACATTAACTGACCCGTCCGGGGGTCTTCGTCAAACGTGGTCGGAGTCTTACCCGTGAGCAAAAAGACAAAGGTGCGCCCCAACGCATAAAAATCCGACTGCGGCACCGCTTTACCGTTGTTTTGCTCTAGGGGTGTATATCCTGCCGAGGCAATGCTCGTCACCCCCGATCCACTGCCCATTTTCGCCAAATAAGTATGGGTCATTTCGCGGGCTGTGCCAAAATCAATCAGCGTTAACTGCCCGTCGGGGCGGCGCATAATGTTGGCGGGTTTGATATCTCGGTGAAAATACTGTCTTTGGTGAACGCAATCGAGAATTTCAATCAACTGCTGCAACCAATCAAAAGCCTGTTCGTAACCAATGGGCGGTTTTCCCTTCATCCAGGTTTGTAAATTTTGCCCGTAGATTTTTTCCATCACCAAACAATGAAGGGGTTTGGCCGAGCGTTGCGGTCGCCAGGTAAAATAAGTATCGATTTTGGGAATGCCCGCGTGATTAAGTTGGCCGAGAACTTCTGCTTCTTGTTGAAATAGCGCGATCGCCTTCGGGTCATCTATTTTTAAAATTTTCAGAATCTTCGACTGACCGCGATCGCGAGCTTCGTAAATTTTACCAAATCCCGTACTATCACTCAGTAGGCGCACCACCCGATAGCGTTTATGAATTGTTAAGTTGGCATGGCAACTTTGACAATGATGGTGACGAGCATTCCCTGGATGATTGGGGTTAGAACAATGGGGATTGATGCACAGGCTCATAAGGGTTTGGGCATCCTGTCAACGATTGAGACAGCTACAACTCGCCCACACGATAGGGAACTGGGTTAGGCAAGATACATCTATCTTAACCGTTGCAGGAGTCAGGCAACAGTGGTAGTGATATTGAGCTAATTTTAAGCGATTCTTGCTGTCCGGCCCTCTGTGCAATTATCAAGAGTTGGTGAAGTTGGTTGTTGGTTATTGGTTGTTGGTTATTGGTTGTTGGTTGTTGGTTGTTGGTTATTGGTTATTGGTTATTGGTTATTGGTTATTGGTTGTTGGTTGTTGGTTGTTGGTTGTTGGTTATTGGGCGGGGAAACCCCGCCCCTACACACCGATTGCCGATTGCCTACAGCAAAGCTGCCCACTGCCCCTTAGATGCTGATTACTGAAATCAGTCCACCTCAGCATTGACAAAATAAACCCAAGAATTGCAACCTGCGACCTCATTGCAATCGAGGGACAAAGCAAAACTGCTGGCATTTTCTAACGGCAGGGTTAGGGTGTAAAGTTCCCCAGGAACAATAACTTGAGGGGCTTGAGCAGCACCATCAAGATAAGGCGTTAACACCATCGAAGCCGCACCAACGCTGGTATCGTGTAAACCAAACTGCATCGACAACATCGAGGCATCATCGGGAATCGCACAAGTCATCACTGCCCCCGGATAAGCTCTTATGCGAGATTCATAATAGCGCTTACCCACCGAAAAACCGCGATCGCTCCACTCAAAATTATTACTCGGCTTGCCGTCCGCATCCACACAAGCTAAGTCCAGGATTGGGTCTGCACTCCAGGCTACACCACTCCCCGACGCGATCGCGATCGCCACACCACCAACCACACCTAAACCACGCAGTAACGAACGAATTTTCATCACAAATTCCTCACGGCATTCTCTATCAGCCCTATCATAATCTGATTTTGTCTTTAGTCATTCGTCATTTGTCATTGGTTGTTTGTTATTAGTGTTTGCCCTTATTCCCTCAATTGGTAATTGGTAATTGGTAATTGGTCATTTCTCCCCCCTCCTCCCACTCCTCCCACTCCTCCCACTCCTCCCACTCCTCCCACTCCTCCCACTCCTCCCCCTCCTCCCACTCCTCCCACTCCTCCCCCTCCCCCCGACTGCCTACTGCCCACTGCCCACTGCCCCTTAGAGACTGATGACTGATTAAGAAGCCCCCAACGCCTCCGTCAACAAGGACTCAGGCCGCTGCGGGTGGGGCCAAGCAAAAGCATGACGAAACGCCGCATCCTGACAAGCTTGCAGTTGCGCGAAATCAATCACATCTTGGGTGAGTAGATTTTCATACTCAAACGGCAAACGGACGTTGTGTAAGCCCGCATTATCCGTACAAATGGCAATATCGACCCCGGCCTCAAAACAACGGTCAAACACGGTTTTAAGCTGGTGTAAGTCGTCTAATGTGCCAGTTTTGAGGTAGGTGGTGGGACACACTTCCAAACATTGGCCGCGACGAGCGATTTCCGGCAGCAATTCGGGACGGAGCAACGGAATTTGAATGCCGTGGCCGATTCGCATTAAATAGGGCAATAATTCCGGGTAGCAGCCGTCTGGGGTTTCGTAGAGGTGACCTGTGGTTTTGATGTTTTGCGATCGCGCCCATTCATACAAGCGCGTAAACTCGTCTAAACGGTCGGCATAATGAGCATCGCCCCCGGCTACATCAATCGCACATACATATTCTGGCATTTGGGCGGCCAGTTTCGCGATCGCCCGATTCACATCATGAGGCAAACGGGAGTGCATACACAAAATTTGCCGAGTCACAATGGGATACTCCGGCACTTGAGAAGCTTTCCCCACAATCTCCACAATCTCGGCCATCTGGTCTAAGCGCTCATTTTGACTCAAACGCTCATCCGTCCGTAAATAAGGCGTGTAGCGCAATTCCAGATAAGCCAAATTTTCAAAAATATACGCCCCGCGAATCAAACGATAAATAAAATACGGCAGGGTTTCCGGGGTTTGCACACCCTCAACCAAAGTGTGTAACTCCAGATATTCATCGAGGGTATTGCGTTCGCGGGTATAAAATTCTTCAAATTCAGGGTATTCTGGAAAACGTTGCGCCATCTCGCGATCGCGACGCTTGAAATAGCGCCATAACACTCTCGGCACGACCGACCCGCCCAGATGACGGTGTAAATCAGCATACAAAGCCATAATTCTACCTTTAACTCTAAAAAATTACTGTCGTTGTGGCTGAAACTTCAGCCCCAAACCTAAACGTGGGGAAAGATCGCCTGCGGTCTCAAAACAGCTCACCGAAGCAATCTTTCTCGCCTCAAAGCGAAAATAAAAATATTCCATCTTGACACCCACTACTACCAGTGTAGATAATGGGAGATTGTGAAAACCGTCATATCAAAAAAGACCCTTGGCTAACGTTATCGTAATCGGAGCCCAGTGGGGGGACGAAGGAAAAGGAAAAGTTACTGATTTACTCAGTCGGTCAGCAGATGTAGTCGTGCGTTATCAAGGAGGGGTTAACGCCGGACATACCGTTGTCGTCCAAGGACAAACCTTTAAATTACATCTTATTCCTTCTGGCATTTTATATCCCAATACCGCCTGCATTATCGGCTCTGGGACAGTGATCGACCCGCAAGTATTGATCGAAGAAATCGATCGCCTTGAAGCCCTCAACGTCGATACCTCCAACCTCTTTATTTCCCAAACCGCCCATGTCACCATGCCCTATCATCGGCTGATTGACCAAGCGGCAGAAGACAAACGCGGCGACCAAAAAATCGGCACCACCAAACGCGGCATTGGCCCCACCTATGCCGACAAAGCCGATCGCACCGGGATTCGGATGCTCGACCTCATCGATCCAGACGGGCTAAAAGAACGTTGTGAGTGGACGGTCAACTATAAAAACCCAGTCCTCGAAAAACTCTACAACTTACCGCCCCTCGATCCCCAAGCCGTTATCGAGCAGTATAGCGCTTATGCTGACCGATTGCGGCCTTTTGTCGTCGATAGCTCCCTCAAAATCGCCGAAGCGGTGCGAGAGCGTCATAATATCCTATTTGAAGGCGCACAAGGAACCCTCCTCGACCTCGATCACGGCACTTATCCCTATGTCACCTCCTCCAATCCTATCGCGGGGGGCGCTTGCGTCGGGGCAGGAGTTGGCCCTACCATTATTGACCGCGTGATCGGCGTGGCCAAAGCCTACACCACCCGCGTTGGAGAAGGCCCCTTTCCCACCGAATTAAACGGCGAAGTGGGTAAAATATTGGGCGACATTGGCGCAGAATTTGGCACCACCACCGGACGCGCTCGCCGTTGCGGTTGGTTTGATGCCGTTATCGGGCGTTATGCCGTCCGTATCAACGGCTTAGACTGCTTGGCCATTACCAAACTCGATGTCCTCGACAGCCTCGAAGAAATCAAAGTTTGCGTCGCTTACGAAATCGACGGCGAAACCTGCCATCATTTCCCCAGCAACGCCGCCCTATTCAGCAAATGCCAGCCCATTTACAAAACCCTCCCCGGTTGGCAGCAATCCACAGCAGAATGTCGCCATTTAGACGACTTGCCCAAACAAGCGCTAGACTATCTCAAGTTCTTAGCTGAATTGATGGAAGTCCCCATCGCGATCGTCTCATTAGGCGCAAGTCGCGATCAAACCATCATCGTTGAAGACCCCATCCACGGGCCCAAACGCGCCTTACTTAATGCCAACGGCGATCCGGTTTAACTACAGTTATCAGTCAACAGTTATCAGTCATCAGTTTTTTGGGCAGTAGGCAGCTTCTTCAGTCATCAGTCAACAGTTATCAGTCAACAGTTTTTGGGGCAGTGGGCAGTGGGTAGTAGGCAGTAGGGGGAAGAGAGGGAGGAAAGTTGCCTAATTTGGAACCTCAAAAAATCGCCTTTACCCTTGAACAAACTCTCAAAGAAGGGTTTAAAGCCATACTGCCTCGGTGTTTGGGCTTCGCAAACGCGATTTAAGTTTGTGAGAGACTCAACTCCCCAACCGCTATCCTTTGAAACGGCGAAAGTGGTTTCGTTGCCACTGTCAAGCCTACTTTAATTTGCATTAAGCGTAACTTGTAAAATCTACAACCCTACTCAAATCATCATGTCTATCGCGATTGAATGTCAAAAACGTCCTGAAGGCAAAAAGCCTAGAGTCTTGCGTCGCGAAGGTTTACTGCCTGTCGCGTTATACGGTCATAAAGGCGCAGAATCTATGTCTTTGGCCGTAGATACCAAAACCGCCGAAACCCTGCTCAAAAACGCTTCGATCAACAACACCCTGGTTGATGTTAGTGTTCCTGATGCGTCTTGGAAAGGCAAAGCCTTGATTCGGGAAGTACAAGCCCACCCCTGGCGACGCACCCTCTATCACCTCAGCTTCTTTGCCATCGGCGGCCAAGACAGTGTAGAAGTGGTCGTTCCCATCAACCTCGTTGGCGATTCAGTCGGCGTGAAAAACGGCGGTATCCTCGACCAAATTATGACCGAAACCACCGTCCAATGTGCGCCCGGCAGCATCCCCGAATCCATCGAAATTGATGTTTCTGATATGGAAGTGGGAACCGTTCTGCACGTTGATGAAATTCCCGTTCCTGCGGGGGTCAGCATCATGGACGAAGCCCGTCGGACTGTTCTCAGCGTCGTTACTCCGACCATGCCGCAAACTGAACAAACCGAAGAAGTGTCCGAAATCGGCGCATTACTCGAAGATTTACCCGAAGAAGATACCGCCGACGAAGGCGAAGGCGAAGGCGAATAAACGCCAGTTCGTACCATTTTTTGTTATACAGGCCAGGGGTTATTTTATCCCTGGTTTTTTAGGTTCTTTTACACGATTTCTGTTCAATGACCCCCACCTGTTCCTATGTGGGGGAGTGACCGGAGATAACCCGTTCGTAGCTGCGAATAGGCCATAAGGTTAGTACGGATTAACACTTCTAGCCGCTTCTCTAGGCTGGATTAAATGTAAGGCCCTGGAATCTCAGGGAGTGGGACAAACCCAGACACACCGTAATAACGCCGCTTTTGAGACCTGTAGTTCTGGAATTATCTTCCATGCCCAGAGTACCAGTTCTAAACCCTGACGGAACCCCAGCCATGCCCACAAAGCGCAGTCGCGCTCTTAAATGGGTTGAACTTGGTAAAGCTAAATGGGTCAAAACCGATTTGCGAATCAAAGCGGTTCGTCTGCTGACAGAGCCATCGGGACGTAACACTCAACCTATTGTGGTAGGTGTTGACCCCGGCAAACTCTACTCAGGAATTGCCGTTCAATCGGCCAAAGCAACCCTGTTTCAGTCCCATCTAGAACTGCCTTACCCCACTGTTACTCGGCATGGTTTCAGAAAAGGAGATATTGTTATAGCTGAGATGGCGGGTCGAGTGTCAGTCGGTTATGTCAGTGGCGATACTGCCAAGCAGGTATCGGTGTCTGATTTTAACTGGAAGCGAATTGGCCAGTTCACCGCTTCTAAAGTTCAACTTTTTTATCGCGCAACGGGCATTCTGGTTTCTTGCCCGGAGAGAGTGTTAGTGGCGGGGCATCGAACCCTGCCCACTAACACTCCTATCCCTCCCCCACCTGCTGCGCGAGGTGGGGCTATCAAAGGAGTTTTTTGATGAAAAAATACAACGTTTACGGTATCGGTCACGCCCTCACGGATATGGAATATGAGGTCACTCTCGAACAACTCCAAGCCCTCAGCATCGAAAAAGGGGTGATGACCTTGGTAGACGAAGACCGCCAACAGGCAATTATGGAGCATTTTCAAGAATTATCCTGTAAGAAGGCTTCAGGGGGTTCGGCAGCGAATACCATGGTTGCACTTTGTCAACTGGGCGGGACGGGCTTTTTCTCTTGCAAAGTGGCCAATGACGATATCGGTGCATTTTACCAAGAGGATTTAGTTCACTGCGGCTTGGAAACTAATCTGACTCAGCAAGCGGCGAGTGAAGGCATTACGGGGAAATGCTTGGTTTTAGTCACCCCCGACACCGACCGCACCATGAACACCTTTCTGGGGATTAGTGGCGGCTTTTCTGAGGTGGAGTTGGTTCCCGAAGCCCTGGCCGCCTCAGAATACCTTTATATGGAAGGTTATCTGGTGTCTGCCCCCAACAGTCAAGCCGCGACCATTAAGGCGCGAGAATTGGCGCAAAAGGCCGGAGTCAAAACTTCTTTGTCTTTGTCTGACCCCAATATGGTGCAGTTTTTTAAAGACAGTTTGTTAGAAATGATTGGGCCGGGATTGGACTTGATTTTTGCCAATGAGGTTGAAGCCCTGAAAATGGCCGATACGGATAATCTTAACGACGCGATCGCGCACTTGAAAACCCTTGCCGCCCAATTCGCCATTACTCGCGGCCCCAACGGGTCAATCGTCTTTGACGGCACAGACCTCCTCGAAATCCCTCCCCATCGGGTTAAAGCCGTAGATACGGTCGGCGCAGGGGATATGTACGCCGGGGCATTTCTCTATGGCCTCACCCACAACCTGAGTTACTTTGAAGCGGCCAATCTCGCTTCTGAGGCCGCGGCCAAAGTCGTCACCCAGTTTGGTCCCCGCTTGGAAATTGCCCAGACTCAGGCTTTATTGGCAAAATAAAGCTTTTTAGCCGATCATCCGGTTTTCTCCTCCAAGAAATGCTAGGATTTGGCCGAATCTTGGCAACAGTTTCTAGAAGGAGAAAAATATGGCGAATAAACTGCGTAATATCTTAATCGGTGCCGGGGTCGCCACTGTCGGGGCAATTGGCACTAAAATGGCTGTCGATTACTTCCAGAATCGCGGTAAAGAAGAAGCCCCTGACGAAAGCGAAGGCGATGTGGATACCGAAGCCCTATCTGAAGAAGAAGTGGCTTATGCGGTAGTCGAACCCAGTTCGGTACAAGAGTTCCTTGACGTGAGCTTTGGTGACCCTGGCCGCTATACCCCTACCCGCGAACCCAAGGTTTTTGATTACCAAAATCAGCAGTATATGGTTATCTGGGCTTACGATAATAAGCAAGAGAAAAATCAAATGCTGGCGTTTCTTTACACCGATGCAGGTCGCCAGATGAAGGCCAGTGTGGGCTATACTGCCGAAACCACGGACTACAACATTAATCTCGATGATACGCCGTTTGCCGTTGAAGTTAATGGCGATAAGTTACAGTCGGGTCAAAGCGAAACCGATGGAGCCACTGAGGTTGATTTCGTTTTGGCGTAATTTTAAATTTAATGTTTCATTTTGGCGGGGTTGACCCGCTTTTTTTGTCTTTTGTCTTTTGTCCTTTGTCTTTTGTCCTTTGTCTTTTGTCTTTTGTCTTTTGTCTTTTGTCTTTTGTCTTTTGTCTTTTGTCCTTTGTCCTTGGTTGTTGGTTATTAGTTATTAGTTATTGGCAATTAAATTTATCGTTGTAAATTGTAAATTATAAATTGTTCATTGTAAATTGTTCATTGTAAATTGTTCATTGTAAATTGTTTATCACTCTAAGGGATTGAGTGCTAAATTATAAACAAAATCTTAAAATAGCAAATCTTCGCCAAAACTGTAACATTTTTAGATAAAACTCTCGAAAAAATTAGTTATTATTCATAGCTATACCGGAAAAAACAAGACGCGCTCACAGTCGTTTAGGGTAGAGCGTGTCTGACCAACATCAAGGAATATGCGAAAATGCGCGTTTTTTGATGGGCTTTGTCGTTGTTTCTTAAACCCTATTCGAGAATAGCTGATGGAATACACTTTTGAAATTATTGGCACCAAGCCGATTTTAACTTTTTTCAACTATCAACAAACGATAGAACGTCATCCCCAACGCAGTACGGCGTATGTTGGCAGTTATCAATGTCGTTTAGATGCTTTGATTGCAGCAACCCAAAATATTCCCCATAAACCGAATTGGAATTGGGATCGCGTTGTTGAGGTTATGGTACAGTTTTGGGTAGAGAATGAAGACCGCATTCAACAATGGAAACGGGAGTTAGATTATTGGGAGAATGACGGTTTATTAGTGGCTCGCGTGGCGAATATTAAGCTCTTACGCAACGAGTTAGAGGATTTGCTAGAACATTAAGCTTTTGGCTTATTTCTTGCTTGGTTGTTCGTGTGATTTTGTGATTAGTATTAAGGCGGTGCGTTACACAGCTAAAATGAGGCTTTAACGCTCGGTGGGTTAGGCGGCTAAAACTCATACTATGACTGCAATCTAGTTATCCGCCGTAACCCACCATTTAAAATGTGTCACAGCACTACTAGAACATTGAGTTTTTGGGTTATTTCTTATTGGTTGTTCGTGTAATTTTGTGATTAATATTAAGGCGGTGCGTTACACTTCGTTAACGCACCCTACGAGGAAAACCCCGTCTCTACAGATTTGGATGGGATTTCCGTAAGTTAAGTTTAAAAAAGAACACACGATTCTGAAAAATAGAGAATAATTGCTATTTTTTGGGACAATTACCAAGGCAAAAACGACCCATCCCAAGAGAAGAATTCGCCATTGTGTTCGGGAACTAAATTATGAATCACAGTTAATAATTGTGATACCGTTTTTTCGGTGGAAAATAGCTTTTCTGGCGGTACATTTTTCTGGAAAGGTTCGGATAATTTTGTATCTGTTGTACCGGGATGGAGTGCGACGACAATGGTTTTCGGGCAGCGTCGGCTATACTCAATTGCCGTGGTACGAATAAACATATTTAAGGCAGCTTTCGAGGCGCGATAGCCGTACCAACCGCCTAAGCGATTATCGCCGATACTCCCAATTTTAGCGGAAATGGTCGCAAAAATGGCGCGAGATCGATGGCGCAATAAGGGCATTAAATGTTTAGCTAACAAAGCTGTCCCAATACTGTTTACTTCAAAGTAACGCAGGAGTTGTTGAGCATTAATTTGACGTAAACTTTTTTCTGGTTGTAAATCCCCTTCGTGCAAAATGCCCACGCAGTTAATCACGAAATGTAGTTCTTTGACTTGTTCTTTAATTTGTTGAATCGTTTTCTCGATTTCGTCTTCCTGGGTAATATCCATCGAGAGAGTTATTAACTTTTGGGGAAACTGTGCGGCTAGGTTCAATAATCCCGTTGCGGTTTCTTTGTTACGATAAGTCGCGAAAACTAACTCAACTTCGGGATTATTTAACAGTTGGCGGACAAATTCTAACCCGATTCCTTGACTTGCACCGATGACAAAAGTATGTTTCATTTTTGACGTTACATAACATACAAGTAAAAATACTATCTCTAGGTAAAAATACTATCTTGATAGGGAGTACTTTAACTGCTATCATATTAATAACATACCAGAAATCGCAAATAGATGCGATATTTACTGTTGCTAAACTATGGATGAACCTAAATATCAAGATACTCTGAATATAATAACGCGTCGATTTAAAGAATTAGGATACACAACAATAGACAAAGATAATTATATTTTCAAACAATATAGAGCAACTCTTCAATCACTATCTGAAGAAGAAGCATTAAACTTATTACAGGATTTAAACTCTTTTCAAAATTTAGAAATTGATTCGAATCCGCTCACAAATTCAAATAAAAAAGTTATGAAAACTCCTATCCAAAAGATTTTTTTTGGTTGCCCTGGAACTGGAAAAAGTCATCAAATTTCTAATGATATTGATGGTGGAATTGTTGAAAATTTTTTAGATATTGATAAAGAAACCCATCCAGAAAACTTTATTAAAACAGTTTTCCATCCCGAATATACCTATGGTGATTTCATGGGTAAACTTATGCCATTAACTAACTCTGACGGAAAAGTAGAATATAACTTTTACGAGGGGCATTTTCTTAAAGCTCTTGCACAGGCTTATAAAAACATAATATCTAGACAAGAAAATACAGAAGCTAGAAACGTCGTTTTAGTAATTGACGAAATTAACAGAGGGAACTCTTCTGCAATTTTTGGAACAGTATTTCAATTATTAGATCGTAGAGAAGATGGTTGGTCATCTTATGGAATTAATATTTCCGATCTAGAGTTCAGAAAACTTGTAGAACTCATTGGTTTTGAGCAAGATAAAGACGAATACTATAAGTATGGAGATGCGAAAAGCGGTAAATATCTTGAAGAATATCAAAATGTCTTCTCTTTGATAAAGATCAAAGTAAAAAATAGTCAAGTTACTGGCAGTTCTATTCGCATTCCTCCCAATCTTTCAATCATGGGAACAATGAATACTTCTGATAACTCAATTTATTTTATGGACAACGCTTTTAAACGGCGTTGGGATTGGGAATATGTTGATTGGGATGAAGACATTACAATACCACCAGGAAGTTATGGAGAGTCTGGCGACGGAAGTTTGCAATGGAGTGGTGAGTGGCAAAAATTAGTAAAGAACTTAAACACTTTCATTAAAGATAATCACAATTCTGTCCGGGGTGGAAGAATAGAAGATATGCAAATCGGATATCGCTTTATTAATGTTGAGGTGGTAACAGAACAACACATTCAAAATAAACTAATGTTTTTTATTTGGGATAGTGTTTTTAATCGAGATAAAAAGCCACTTCGTAAACTTCTAGAACTCAAAGAAAATGAACTTGTTACTTTCGGAGATTTCATTAAAAATCATAATGGATTTGTGGACAAGTTATTAAACTACGATTCATTTTCTTATTGAGTAAAAGTCTTAAAACTATGTAATTAAAGGGCGAATGCTAAACTTTTCCAAACTTAAATTGGTAGTAGGTGCTAAAGACTCGTTTGTAGGAATACGACAATCCGAATCAGAGGAAGTCTATGAATTTTGCCTACCTCATGGCTTTGAAGACTTTCTTGACCACCAATCTGACTTTAACAAAGTGCGAGATTTCTTTTTTCTTATGTATCGCACCTTACGGAAGTTTGATAAAGACAATGATAGCACGAATAGATTTAACAGGAAGGATAGCAAGTCTCAATCTTCTCAGGATCAACCTGCCCTTTCTACTGGAGGTAGCACCCTTGAAAATGAAGAAGGAGGTGAGTGTATTCTCTATAGCAAACTGACCATGATTGAGCGAGTGTTAGAAGCTTATGATGATTTAGCAATTCACTCAATTCAAAAAAAAATTAGACGGACTGATGAAATCGACTATTCTCAGCTTTACAGATATTTAGATCGGGCTATTTACTTAGAGGATGATGTTATTTATATTGACGTAATGGATTTACCTCGTCCAAGTATTCGACATGAAAGTACCGATATTGTTAATCTTTATTGCTTTATTCTTAATGAAATTATTCAGCAATTACAAGAAGATGTTCCTGACCACGTTAAAGGTAGAAGCCAAGATATTCAGTTTCTTGGTCAAAGATTTAGAGAGGATTATTTAACTAGCAGTCAATCTTTATTTGATGAGGAAACATTTGAAGAAACTATTACTCTATTACGAGAAGCACTAGATGACATAGATAGAAATACACATTATAAAGATGCTGACTATTGGGGTCTATTTGAAGCTGTTGAGACTTTTCTTTATGGTCAATTTAACTCAGATCAAGAAGATGGTGAATTTTGGGGGATAAAGGGTCAACAAGGTTTTTCACTGGTTTGGGAAGATATGTGTCAGACCTACTTCTTCAAGGAAAACTTTAATCCCACAGAAAATAAGTTTAACAATATATTCTTTGCTGATACAGATATTCCTATTGAAGGCTACGATAACAAAGAAAAAATTAATCCTAATTTTCAAAGACCGGAAATTGAAAAAAATCGAGTTGGTAACTTTAATAAAGAAAATAACCGCGAACACCGTAGACAAAATTATACTGAGACTCAATGGTTGTACCAAGTTCCATCAAATATTGATCACCCATATGCAGAATATCAACTAAAGTCATCAGAGTTACTTTGCATTGAATGGGATATAAATTATGGTTCTTTCGACGATCAGCAGAATATTCAAAGAAGCTCTAAGAAACCACTTTTGTTACTTCGTCGTTTTCCAAAACCCGATTTAGTTTTAGCGGATAATTTGTGTGACCTAAAGCATTTAAAAATTATTGACTTTAAGAATGTATCGTTAGATTTTTATAGAAATAATGTTAAACGTCCTCTAGAGGAAACACCAGAAAAATATCAAACAGATTTAGGTAAACAACTTGCTTATGAGCTTGCTTTACAACAAAGTTTTCCAGATGCTTCCATAGAAAGCCAATTTTTCATCCCTTTCTACTATTCTAATTCTAGCCCACCAAATGAACCTTTAGGAGAAGAATATGAGTCTTTAGAAGTGAGAGGTATCAAAATTTTTAAGGGAAATTTTTACTTTATACAATCACAGTACTTAGACGTATAGATAAGCAATATGAGTTTTACGGGTATATTAACAAATCCTGACGATTTGCAAAGCAACTATGTTCCTCTAATCGGTTTAAAATCAGAGGAAAAAAGAAAAATTGCCGACCGGTACGTTATTGAAAAAGCAGAAGAGTTATTAAACTTAATAAACGCAGATATACCAGATATAAAAGAAGCCTTGTTTCCTTACATGAAATCCATAACATCAAAAGAGTTCAAAGAGACATCAATAGAATACTTTTATACCAACCTATTTAATGATTTTGGAGAGCGAGACGAACAAGGAAAGTTAAAAATAAAAGCTAAATGGTGTGTTACTTTCGATATAAACTGCGCTCCAATAGAAGTTCATCAAATTAAGATACCTCCTTTCTACTCATATCGTCGGTTTGGAACTATCGATATTAGAGGAACTCCAATATTGTATTACATATACTTTACACTTCAAGAAGTGCTAGATGCAATTCAGGATTCGTAAAGAACAAAGAATGTACTGAATGTACAAGGCTATAGTACAGGATGTTTCGGAAATCAAAAATTCATTGTCAATTGGGTGAGACAAATAATGCAGCAACGACAATCTCAATCTTGGTAAGTCACAAAATCTGATACAGTAAAATTTTGTTTAAAAAGCGCGATCGCACAGTATCATGTTCTGCGACTACCTGGTTCAAATCCTCACCGCCCGCGTCTACGACGTAGCCCAAGAAACTCCCCTCGAATACGCCCCCAACCTCTCGCAACGCCTCCACAATCAACTGTTGCTGAAGCGAGAAGATATGCAATGCGTATTTTCCTTTAAGCTGCGGGGGGCGTATAACAAAATGGCGCAATTATCGCCAGAATTACTGCAAAAAGGGGTAATCGCGGCATCGGCAGGCAACCACGCTCAAGGAGTCGCCCTCGCTGCTGCTCAGTTAGGCACAAAAGCAATTATTGTGATGCCCGTCACCACGCCTTTGGTGAAAGTCAATGCCGTTAAAGCTAGAGGGGGTGAGGTGGTATTGTGCGGTAATACCTACGATGACGCTTATGCCCACGCTCGTCAACTGGAAGCCGAAAAGGGTTTAACCTTTATTCATCCCTTCAATGACCCGGATGTGATTGCGGGACAGGGTACGATTGGGATGGAAATCCTCAGACAACACCAGAAGCCCATTCACGCCATTTTTGTGGCGATTGGGGGGGGTGGACTCATTTCGGGGATTGCGGCTTATGTGAAGCGATTGCGGCCAGATATTAAAATTATCGGGGTAGAACCCGTAGACTCGGCAGCCATGTCGGAGTCGCTTAAAGCGGGGAAACGGGTGCGTTTGTCTCAGGTAGGCTTGTTTGCTGATGGGGTGGCTGTGCGAGAGGTGGGGGAAGAAACTTTCCGCTTGTGCCAGGAATACGTTGATGAGATTATCTTGGTTGGTACAGATGACACCTGTGCGGCGATTAAGGATGTTTTTGAGGATACTCGTTCTATTTTAGAACCTGCTGGCGCGATCGCGATCGCGGGGGCCAAGGCTTATGTCGAACGAGAAGGCATTACCGACGAAACCCTAATTGCGGTGGCTTGTGGGGCTAATATGAACTTTGACCGCTTGCGTTTTGTGGCTGAACGAGCAGAACTTGGGGAACGTCGCGAAGCCATTTTAGCTGTCACCATCCCCGAAAAACCGGGCAGTCTGCGTTCCTTTTGTCAATGCCTGGGCGATCGCAACCTCACTGAATTTAATTATCGCATTGCCAGCGAAAAAGAAGCCCACATTTTCGTCGGTTTACAAATCGAAAACCGGGCTGACGCGATTCAAATGGCAGAAACCTTTGAAAATTGCGGCTTTGACACCCTCGACCTCACCGACGACGAACTCACCAAAATGCACCTACGGCACATGGTTGGCGGTCACTCACCGTTAGCCCACAATGAGTTATTATACCGCTTCGAGTTCCCCGAACGTCCTGGCGCACTCATGCAGTTTGTAGACTCCATGAGTCCCAATTGGAATATCAGTATGTTTCATTATCGCAACAACGGCGCAGACTACGGTCGCATTGTCGTGGGGATTCAAGTCCCCCCGGAAGACAAAGCCGACTGGGAGGCATTTCTCAACACCCTCGGTTATCAATATTGGGACGAAAACCAAAACCCCGCTTACCAACTCTTTTTAGGTTAGTTATTATTTTAATCTCGTTCCTTGGTTTTACCAAGGGACGTAAAAATAAGACTCCGCCCCGATTCTATAATAGAAATGCTATTAAGAAAAAACTCAATGTCAGTTTACCAAAAATCCTGGGTCTAAAGCCTCGTCCTTTAAGGACGGCTTTGTGCTAAACTTTTAGCTAGAGTACCGTTGGGCAAATGGGAAAAGTGCTCGCCGAGGGTAAAGAGATCGGGGTTAATACTTCGGTATCAGCTAGACTCTCCCGATGAAGCGAGAATCCCCGACCGTTTACGGCGGGGAGTTGTCAACTCTGAAATGAAAATACTATAATTCGCGAGCAGGAAAAACCTCTGGTAATGACTCATAAAATTCACAAAACTTCTGATTGCACCGAAGTTTGGGAATGTTTGCAAACCCAACACAAATCCCTTCACGCTTCAATTGTCTTTCGTCCCGGCGATATTATTATCCGTTTTAGTGCCAAAGAAATATTAACTCAACCCAACTATTTATCACTTCAAATCGACCGAGATCGGCATATTGTCTTAGAGCCAGATTTTTTGCAATTTACTAACCATAGTTGCGAGCCTAATATTTATTTTGATCCTAAAGCCATGGAGATCATCGCTTTAAATCCAATCCAAAAACAAGAAGAATTAACCTTCTTTTATCCCTCTACAGAATGGATTATGAATCGAGGCTTTGCTTGTTTGTGTGGTAGTTCTCAATGTCTAAAGAAAATCCAAGGTGTAGCACAAATCAATCCTAATATTTTGTATAAATATCGGCTTTCAGAACATATCAAAGAACTGTTGGCTTCCTGATTTTATCGATTTGAAAATCAATTTTTGCTATGATAGCGCCTGACTTTTATTTGATTGTTGAAACGTCCTGGTTTACTTATACCTATCTCGTCAAAATTTGGTTAGAGCGTTTTGCGAAATATCCTAGTTTCAAGGGTTTAGTCATTATCGAAAAAGACCAATCTGAGACACTTCATCAAGCCCGAAAAACCTTCCACCAAACATATTTAGGGTGTCAGCAAATCGATGACGATTTAGAAAAGCAACTGCAATCATTATATTCTGCTACGGGGGTTTGCAACACCGAAAAAGCGATGATTCGTTTATTCGGGATTCCTCCCTATTTAATCCCAGATTGTCCTCAAACTGTCTTTTTCTCTGAAGTTAACAGTGAATCAGCGAAACAGTGGCTCAATGAAGTTTGTCAATCGGGTTCTCCTCCTTATTTTTTCCTGGGAATGGGTCAAATTTTAAAACCCTGGTGGATTGAAAAGAGTCAGTCACAAATTATCAATCCTCATTCGGCTGTTTTACCTGATGCTAGGGGGATATATTCTATTGAAAATATTGCAGCAACCCAAGATATAAACAAATTCAAAAAATCAGTAGGAATAACAGTTCATTACATTGATGCTGGTGTAGATACAGGCGCAATTATTCAGACAAAACGATTGCTCGATCCTTTTGTTTTTAACTCAATCTGGGAACTCAAAGGCTATCTTTATAACCAAGGATTTCGTTTATTAGCAGATGTCACACAAGATATTATCAGTTATCCTGAACTGATGCCAATCGGAGTTGTTCATAATCCCGCTTTGAGAGGCCCTAATTTCAAACAAAAAGACTTTACCGCAGCCAAGCAGCAACAAGCCGAAGTCGGTTATTTAGCCATGAAAGCCCAAGTCAATCCCGCTTCAGCGTCCTAAAAATTGGCTTGAACTCTACCGTCTATCGATCTAAACCGCCCTCTGATTAGCTAAGACTTCTTGCGCTTGCTGCTTGAGATAGCCCCCTAAACCCATCACAAAAGTTAAACTAGATAAATAGTCTTTGATTTTAGCTGCTTTGAGGCAACTGCGCTCAACCGTTCCGCCTGGAGTAGTCACTCACCGAAGATATCAGCATATTAGGCAAACCCATGACAAGATATTTCTGGAGCGACCTCGGTCGAAAAATCCGCAAATCCGACGCAACCTCAACCTCGCGTCTACCCTCGCAAAAATCCCCGTGGCGCATCCTGTGGCAATTCGCGGCGGGTTTGACCTTGAGCCAAAGTTTGTGGCTCGGCGCACCAGCGATCGCCAACGATAATAATACCGAAGAAGATACTTTTACCTACAGCGATTTAATCGAACAAATTGACACTGGGGAAATTGAACGAGTTGAAATCAACCCGGTCAACAATACCGCAACAGTGACCCTCCCCAATCCCGAAGGAGAAGAACCGATTACCGAACAGGTTGATTTATTCAGCCGCGACCCGGAACTCATCTCAAGACTACGAGCCAATAATATCGATCTGGAAATCAAACCCACCAAAGACCCCACAGCCGCGATCGTCCCGATTGTGAATATGCTGTTAATTTTGGTGTTATTAGTAATTTTAGTGGGCATTATTCGCCGTTCTGCTTCATCTTCGGGACAAGCACTCAATTTCGGCAAATCTCGCGCTCGTTTCCAAATGGAAGCCGAAACCGGAATTGTTTTTAACGATGTCGCGGGAATTAATGAAGCCAAAGAGGAATTACAAGAAGTTGTGACCTTCCTCAAAGAAACCGAACGCTTTACCGCGATTGGGGCCAGAATCCCCAAAGGCGTGTTGCTCATCGGCCCTCCTGGAACCGGGAAAACCCTACTAGCCAAAGCAGTAGCGGGGGAAGCAGGCGTTCCCTTTTTCAGCATTTCTGGCTCGGAATTTGTGGAAATGTTCGTCGGGGTGGGGGCTTCTCGCGTCCGGGATTTGTTTAAAAAAGCCAAGGAAAACGCCCCCTGTTTGATCTTTATTGACGAAATCGATGCGGTCGGTCGTCAACGGGGTGCAGGCTACGGCGGCGGTAATGACGAAAGAGAGCAAACCCTCAACCAACTCCTCACGGAAATGGATGGTTTTGAGGGGAATACCGGAATTATTGTGATTGCGGCGACCAACCGCCCGGATGTGTTGGATCAGGCGTTGTTGCGTCCGGGGCGCTTTGACCGCCAAGTTTTGGTGGATTTGCCCAGTTATGCGGGGCGTTTGGGCATTTTAGAAGTCCATTCCCGCAGCAAGAAAATGTCACCCAATGTCAATTTAGAGGAAATTGCCCGACGAACTCCAGGGTTATCTGGGGCGGATTTGGCGAATATCCTCAATGAAGCGGCAATTTTGACGGCAAGGCGGCGTAAAGAGGCAGTCGAGCAGCAAGAAGTCGATGATGCGATCGATCGCGTCACGATTGGGATGATGATGAATCCGTTGCTCGATAGTAAGAAAAAGCGGTTGATTGCTTATCACGAAGTCGGCCATGCTTTGTTAATGACGCTACTCAAACACGCTGACCCGTTAAATAAAGTGACGATTATTCCTCGGTCTGGGGGGATTGGCGGTTTCGCTCAACCGACCTTTGATGAGGATATGGTGGACAGTGGGCTGTACAGTCGCGGTTGGCTGATTGACCAGATTACGATGGCGTTAGGGGGTCGTGCGGCAGAAGAAGAGGTATTTGGCCATGATGAGGTGACTCAAGGGGCCAGTAGCGATTTAACGGCGGTGGCCGATCGCGCTCGTCGTATGGTCACGCAGTTTGGTATGTCGGATTTAGGCCCGATTGCCCTAGAAAAACCCCAAAGCGAGCCGTTTTTAGGGGGTGGCATGGGTGACAGCCGCGAATACTCTGAGGAGGTCGCTGTGAAGATTGACGAGGCGGTGCGTGAAATTGCGGTGCAGTGTTATGACAAGGCTCGTCGTCTGATTCGGGAAAATCGCGAGTTGGTGGATCGGTTGGTGGATTTACTCCTCGAACAAGAAACCATCGAGGGCGATCGCTTCCGTCAGATTGTCTCAGAGTACCGGAAGTTACCCCAGAAGCAGTTGGTTTCTACGTCGTAAGGTTGTTGGTTATTGGTGACAAGTTAACGTAACCACCTCGATATCTAGAAAACCTCAAACCTCCGTAGGGGCAAGGTTTCCTTGCCCATTCTCAACTTTTGAATGCAGAAGTGGGGGGGGTATAGTAGTGGCACTTCGGGTTAGGACGGGGTGGGGTTTGCCCTCACCCCAACCCCTCTCCCACGGGAGAGGGGCTTGTTTTCTAAGAATGGGTGTGGTGTGGTGTCCTAACTGTTTTGGCAGTTGCTATACAAAACCTTAACTGGTCGCTAATGGTCATTGGTCATTTTTTCCCACTCCTCCCACTCCTCCCACTCCTCCCACTCCTCCCACTATTGGGCGGGGAAAAGAGCGCCCCTACACCCCGATTGCCGATTGCCGATTGCCGATTGCCCCAAAAACCCCCACTGCCCCTTCAAGTGCTGAATAGAGACACTCGCATAATTTCGGTGAGGAGGGCGGTGTTGCGATCGCGACCAAAGGGCGTACAGGCTTGAGCGATCAACCTTTCGATCAGATAGGTTTGCCACAGGGGAATTAAGTGAAAATCCTGACCCTCTGGGGTGAGGAGGAGTCGTCGCTGCAACGAGCCGATTTCATCGAGGGGCGATCGCGCCTCATTCATGGCCATGGGTTGAACCCCCAGTTGTTGCAGTCGCTCGACTAAAATCAGGGAATACAGAAATTCCTGCTCGCTGTCACACAACCGGAGAAACTGCTGCTCGAAAAACTCGCGGATATTGCTGAGTACATACGTTTTTCTGTGCCAAAATTCTTTTAATTTTCCTTGACAAACGGTATTAATCATCAAGGCCGTATGCTTGAGGACTAACGTATTATTAACGTAAACGTTAACGAATTGCTGTTTTTGGGAATCGTCGCCGCTTAGTTGTTGTAATTCGGGCAGATTGAGGGCATCTTCCTTTCGCAAACCGCTTAAGCGCAGTTCTTTAACCGATTGAGGATTAGAAGCCCCCAGAAAGGCGATTTCTTGCGGTTGTTCGCGACTGAGAAGCAAACAGCAACTACGATGGCGTTCGCTGGCTAAACGTTCGAGGAGTTGAGCATAAAGGCGGTGTTGGGGATGATAAGTTCCGGCAAGGTGTTGAGGTTGGAACAAGCCATCAAAGTCATCGAGAATCAGCAAACAACGGCGCGATCGCAACAGATTCATCAGCCACGATAAACGCTCTAATTCAGTCGGAGGTAAATCGGGGGTGGGGGCGATCGCTTGAATGATCTCCCCCAATACAACCTCTAAACTGGGTTGGCCTTGGAGCGATCGCCACACCACACATTCAAACTGACTGGGTTTATCTTCTATTAATTTCGCCGCTAATAAGGTTTTACCCTGCCCTGCCGTTCCTAATAAAGTCACCAAACGATAGCGATTAATACCCTCTTGGAGTTGTTCGAGTTCGCTTTTTCTACCGATAAATCCCGCTAAATCTAAATGTTCGCCGCTTTCTAAAGAACTAACCGAGGACATCATCTGAAGATTGGTGGCTGAGTCCGTTATTCCTTGACGATAGCCCGCGTTTTCTAACAAACGGGTAATACAACTCCAATTTTTAATCCGAACTGTATCACCATTTCGTTGAACAAATAACTCGCGAATATAGCGATATAAACCATTAGAAAGATAAACGCGAACGGCACTACTATTAGGATTTTGATAAACCACATCCGCAATTTCAGCCGGAGAATAGCCACATAACAGTCCTTGCAAAAACTGTTTTTCTAAAGGCGTTAAACTTCTGCCTTTAGCTTTAGCTAAATCCAAATATAGTCTTTCGAGATGCCAAAACTGGCTTGCCCGATCGAATTTTTGAAAAGTGCGGTCTTGAGTCAAAGCGCTTGGGGGTTTTTGCGAACATCAATTTCTTACTACTCCAAATATTAACTAAACAAACCCCCTGCGTTAATGAATTTTCGATGAAGTTTATATGAAGTTTTAACGAAATTACTAACAGTTGTTAGCTGCGTAATATTGCGGAATTGAGTAACCTATTAACAACTTAGCTTTATCAAAACTTCATGTAGAGATGTAAAGCTCTGACCGTAAAAAGCCCGCGATCGCCTGTAGGTCAATTAAAGATAAGGCCTATCTCAAGCGGACAGTCAAGATTACTTTTTAAATAGCCACTCAACTTTATTGAAACTTCATATACACAAAAAATTATGTATCTGGAAGCCCAACCCACCGCAACATTAATGACAACTCAACCCTTATCTTCATCCCCAGAGGTGATGGTGAATGTCCCTGGTTTTGGAGACGATCGATCCATGCCCTTAATCCGCGATATCGTGCAGCAAGCCCTAGCCACCTGCTATCTCAGCTTGGAAGCCGAAGAACAACTACGCACGATGCTGAAGGGCAAATACGATGTCGTAGACCTCAAAGCCTTTATGCAGTTGCAATCTGCCGTGATGAAAGGGAAAGTGCGCCAAGAAGCCCGCGAACGAATCCAAAGCAACATTTAATTTCCCGGCCAATTGCGGCGGTATTCGCTTTCTAGTTCCTCATCATCAAAGCCCCAATCTTCATCATCCTCAAAATCCGATTCTGATGAAGGTTGGTTCAAAATCCGGAAATTCGCATCGTAGACATCTGGATTCGGCGGAGTCGCCTTTTTCGTGACGGGGGGGCGTTGGGGTTGCGGTGGCGGTGGTTGGGTGGGCGATCGCTTCTCAAAATTCGGCTGAGGCGGTGGCTGAGGCGTTTTCGGAGTCGTCCAATCCTCCGACTGTAAACTCGTTTCCCAATCCGATTGCGGTTGCTGCGAAGGGGGCGGTTTCGGCATTTCCCGACGGGGCGGCGGTGGCGGTAAATCCGGGTCAGCTTGGGGAGGGGCAGGACGGACATTCTGAGGGGGACGAGAGCGATAATTAATCAACTGCAACAGCAAACTCGTCAAGACTCCCGCCCCCATAAACAGCGAAATCCACACCGCCAAAGGCAGCGCGATCGTCGTTGTCCCAAACAACACCAACGGCAACACAGGCGACCAATTTTGCAGCACCAACGCCACCAAACCGCCAATCACCAGTAATAACGCCAACATTCGGATCAAGCTGCCCTTCCCCCGCTTTACATCACTATTTCAATCTTAATGTCCCTGCCAACGCTCCAACGGAATACAATCAATATCGAAGCGGTCAAACGCCCGAGCCACCACAAAATCCACTAAATCCTCAATGGTTTTGGGATGGTGATACCAAGCCGGAATGGCCGGAACAATCCCCACCCCTGCTTCAGCCAACGTTGTCAAGTTCCGCAGATGAATCAAACTCAACGGGGTTTCCCGTGGCACAATCACCATGTTTCCCCCTTCTTTAAGCTGTACATCCGCCGCCCGTTCGAGCAAATCTGAACTCAACCCCGCCGCAATCTTGGCCACGGTACTCATGCTACAGGGCATCACAATCATCCCCAACGTCCGAAACGAACCACTCGCGATCGTTGCCCCCACATCTCCGTGGCGATGACAGCGTAACTTTCCCCCCTGCAACACTCCGGCTTGTTCGCGCCAAAACTGTTCTTGTTCGTCTGGATCGGGGGGCATTCGGATTTGTAGCTCGGCTTGCCACACCATATAGCTGGCTTTCGAGGCAACAAGTTCAACGGCGAAATCGGCTTCTAGCAGGTATTTGACAGCGCGAACGGCATAAATTAAGCCACTCGCACCGCTTACACCAAGGATTAAGGGTTTATTTTCAGTCATTGGTCATTGGTCATTGGTCATTGGTCATTGGTCATTGGTCATTGGTCATTGGTCATTGGTCATTGGTCATTGGTCATTAGTCATTGGTCATTGGTCATTGGTCATTGGTCATTGGTCATTGGTCATTGGTCATTAGTCACTGGTCATTAATGCGATGTGCGACTTTTCTCAAGCTCTTAATTACAGGGAATTTCAGAAGTGGAAAAATGGGATAAATGTTCTGAACACCCGATGCTGTTGTAGAAAGTCGCACATGACTTTATTCGTTCTTGATTATTGGTCACAAAGGACAAAGGACAAAAGACAAATGACCATTTTTAATCATCTTCCCAATCCTCGTCACTGGCGGCACTTCCCCCGCTTTTCGTGACCAGATCGATTTGTTGACGGTAGTAATCAACGCTTTTAACTTGGACTTCGATGCGATCGCCCAAACGATAAGCTTGGCGAGATTTGCGCCCTACCAAACAACTGTGACGGGAGCGATATTCATACCAATCATCCTTAAGAGAACTCACATGAACCAAGCCCTCGACTAATAACTCCTCGATTTCCACAAAGAAGCCATAGGACTGTACCCCCGTAATTAGCCCTTGGAACACTTCTCCGGTGCGTTCTTTCATTTGCTCGGCTTTTTGTAGCCCTTCGAGGTCTTCTTCGGCATCCTGAGCAATCTTATCCCGGTCGTTGAGGTGGGGAATTAACTCGGTAATGGTGGTTTCCCATTGAGACTGAACGGCGGCGGGTAAAACGTTCCAGTTCACCTCGCTGTGAGCGTTGCTGCTGCCGAGATTGACAATTTGTTTAGAACGGGTCGAACGGCGATCGCGCCCCTGGTCGAATAAAGTATGCAGTAACCGTTGAATCGTTAAATCGGCATAACGCTGACCCGGCGAAATACACTGGCTATAGCCGTGAGCGTAAGCCAACCCGAAGTAAAAATCCGGGTGAGTGCTGTAGCGTCTGGGTTTGAGGGTAGATTTGAGGAAATGCGCCAAGACTTTCGGACTGGTAGATTTAGCGATTTCTTGGCTAAAGTGTTGATAATCTTGGGGACGGATTTCTTCTTCAAACTCCGGTTCTAAGTCCAGTTTTAAGTTTTCACCGAGTTTGATAAAGTCTTCGAGTTCGACTAAATCCGGCTCGGTTTGCACGCAGTACAAGCCCGGTAACGATAACCCTTGCAGATGTTTGGCGACGGCGATTCCGGTTAACACCAGCAATTCGCTTAACATCGAGCGAATCGGGAAGACATTAGAAGTGACCAAAGCCCCCAAACGATTGTCATCTTTGTAGGGGGTAGGAGCCGTTTCGAGAACCACATCAAACCCGCCTCTTTGTAGGCGTTGGGCTTTGACAACCGGAGAAATGGTAAAGAATAAATCGCTCAGGAGTTGCACCACTTCTTTTTGACTTGCGGGGGCAGAATCGGCGTTACTGAGCAATTCTTGGGCTTCGCGATCGCTCAGTTGGCGATCCACTTTCACCACACTCGGTTGGATTTCAAACTCGTCAATCTGCCCGTTTTTATCCAAGGTTAACAGCAAACTCAGGGTTAACCGTTCTTGACCCGACAGCAAAGAACAGCGACGGGTAACGGCTTCGGGGAAAATGGGTAAAACAAAATCCCCTAAATAAATCCCTGTGCCTCGTTTTCTGGCTTCGCGGTCGAGGGGGGAATTTTCTTCGACATAATGAGCCACATCCGCAATGTGAATGCCTAATTGCCATGCACCTTCGGGGGTTTTACTCAAGGTCAAAGCATTTTCGATCCAAGGTGTGCCTTCGGCATCAAGGAAGGGTTCTGGATCGATGGCGACGGTAAACTGTTTGCGTAAATCCAAGCGATTTTTGAGTTCTGCTTTGGCAATTTTGCCTGAAGGCGCAGGTTTGGGGAAGTTTCTCGCGGCGGCTTCGACTTCCGGGTTAAAGGTGTGGGGTAAGTCGTGTTTACAGCAGACCAAATCGGTATCGGCGGCGGCTTCTGCGTCGCTTCCCAGGACTTTGGTTACGATTCCTAAAGGTGGCCGCGAGCCGAGGGGATAGCGGATAATTTCGATGTGTACCAAGTGGTCGATAGCATCTTCTAAGTCTTGGTCGGGTTTATCTTGGACATCGACTTCAAACAACAGGCGATCGTCGAGGGGAATGGCGCGATAGCTCCCGTTATGACGTTTGATGCGAGCCAATAAAGACGGATTGGCTCGGTCTAAAATCAACGCCACCTCGCCTTCTGGGGAACGGCGACGCGTGCCTTCTTTAATGGTTTTGACCAAGACGCGATCGCCATTCCAAGCCGAACTCAGATGACTTTCGCGAATATAAATATCATCGGCTCCGTCTTGCTCTTGAATCGCAAAACAAAAACCCTTACTCGAACAGCGCAATTTCGCTTCAACGAGTTCTTCACTGGTGACTCGGCGGTATTTACCGAGTTCTTTGGTCAAAACGCCAATTTTTTCTAAGACATCAAGGGCAACTTGGAGTTTATGGACTTCTTCTGGGGTTTGGCAATTGAGCTTTTTCTCCAAAAGTTTGCCCGCGACTAATTTGTCATGACTAAATTGGGCGAGTAATGTAGCGATTGTAAATTCCATTTCGATATAATCCTTTGAATGCGATCAAAGTGGTCAGTAAAAGGGATTGCAGCTTCAACTCCAGTTGTTCCTCGTCGGTCAATTCCCCAGTCAACAGCCGCACCGCCCCCAAACTCAGATGATGGGACAGAAGCGGAAAAGAATGTTCCTCGCTTCGAGGCGGTTTTGTCTTGGCTGTAGCTAAGATTGAGTAAAGTCACGCCGATTGTACTGGCATCTCTGCTGTGTTGGCTCCCAGTTTTTTATGAGACTTGCTAGACCAAGGACATCCTGAGTGTCTGCAATCGTTGAACAATGGGGGTTTGTGGGTTGAATCTTCTTCGATGATAAATCTCGCAGTCTGGCCGATTCGTTGTCAGGACGGCTTGGCTTGAAGATGGTCTGAACAACGGCGGGTGGTGTTCCCCTGACGATCGGATAGAAGGGCAGCCACTCGCGGTTCGACTGACAAAAACTTACCGTCTAAAGAAGTCTTTATTGACATTCCACGCCCTCAAGGGTTGTGGATTCTTGGTTCGTCGAGTCCACTTAACTTCAATGTCCTGGCGGTATTCAAGTTAGAGGTGGTTCTCTCCCCAAGCGTTACTTTCGGGATGCCTGCCCGTAGTTGGATGGCTCCAAAGTTGGCTTGAATTGAAGCGATCTTGACTTCAAATACTGCAACGTCCTAGTTCCTTCAAAGATTTTACCCCCCTACAGGCAAACTAGAACAGAGGAGGTAGAACCCCAAATCTTTGATTGTCAAGGTGCAGATGTAGTGAGGCGCGACTACTGGGTTTTTAAAGCGGTTAATTACCCTTGCCGCTATAGTTGATTTTAAGCAGTTCACGGTGTTTTGGGGAATCTATGTATCCCCGCTTTCAAGATACGGGGTTTTACAGTTCCCCAAACCCCACTTTCAATCAAGTTTACCGTATTTGTTGTCCGTTATTGGTTATTTTTCAATTGTTGTTGGTTAGCGGTTATTCACCGATCGCGGCCTTTAGCTTAGTACAATAGTTCTAACTTATACCGTAATATGGCGATCGCGAGTCACAATTAGCTTATGTTCAATCATTTTCGGACGTATTATCCTCAAAGTAATCTCATCAGCGAATTAGTCAAAATCGATCGCGGTCAATACATCGTGCGGGCGATCGCGACAGCAAATAATATCACTCTGGCCACCAGTTTCGGCACCGCAGCCACCATCGAACAAGCCGAAGATATCGCCAGAGCGCGTTTATTGGCTTTTATGGATATTCCGCCAGCAGACGCATCCTCGGTGGCACAGCAGGCAACTCCCCACAAGACGGCAACCCCGGCCTCTCCCCCGCCAGAACCGCCCCCAGTTGTTAAGAAAGCACCACCCGAACCCGACCCTACTCCAGTTGTTACCGCACCCCCGCCAGAACCGACTCCTGCTGTGACAGAACCATCGCCAGAACCCGAACCGACTCCGGTTGTTAAGAAAGCACCGCCAGAACCCGATCCTACCCCGGTCATTGTCGAAAACTTCAACTTTGACGAGGCGATCGCCCAAACCGATGTCGAACTCAAGCGTTTAGGCTGGAGTAAAATCCAAGGACGAGATTACCTGCAAAAAACCTACGGCGCAGATAAAGTCGCACGAAAAGACCTTACCGCCGAGGAGTTGACTTCATTTTTAGAATACTTGCGAGAACTCCCCAATCCCTCAGAAACAGTCACTTCTGACAGTCCTGCCCCCTCTCTTGCCGCCGAAACCCCATCCCCTGCTGCTAGTCCTTCTGTAGCCGAAGCCCTGGTCGATCCGAACTTTAACTTTCCTGAAACCATGTCCCAAATCAACCTCGAAAAGAAACGCCTCGGCTGGACAAAAGGGCAAGAACAAGACTATTTACTCGAAACCTATGGTAAACGCTCTCGCCAGCTTCTCATGGATCAAGAACTGGCTGAATATTGGGATTATCTACGAAGTTTGCCGGGTTAGTCATTGGTCATTGGTTGTTGGTCATTGGTTGTTGGTCATTGGTTATTGGTTATTGGTTATTGGTTATTGGTTATTGGTTATTGGTTATTGGTTATTGGTTATTGGTTGTTGGTTGTTGGTCATTGGTTGTTGGTCATTGGTCATTGGTTGTTGGTCATTGGTCATTGGTTGTTCGTGACAAATTAAAGTTTTATCCCCGTTGTCAAGTTCCATGTAGGGGCGAGGTCTCCTCGCCCAATCTCAACTTGGGAGAAACGACGATGGGATGTTACCATCACGTCGCTAAAACGCGTGTCTTGGACGGGGAAACCCCGCCCCTACGGAAATTTGACAAAAACGATCTAACCTTAACTTGTCACGGTTGGTCATTGGTCATTTCTCCCCCCTCTCCCCCCTCTTCCCCCTCTCCCCACTCCTTCCCCTCTACCCCCTCTCCCCCAAAACCCTCCTCCCACGCTTGCCAAAGATCGGGGCGGCGTTGTTGGGTGCGAAGGATTTGTTGTGATTTGCGCCATTGGGCGATCGCGCCGTGATTGCCCGAACGCAGAACTTCTGGCACATCCCACCCCCGAAAGGTCGCCGGACGGGTGTATTGGGGATAATCGAGCAATCCGGCTTCAAAACTCTCGGCTTTGAGGGATTCGACTTTGCCCACGGTTCCGGGTAACAAGCGTACAATGCCGTTAATCAGGGTCAACGCTGGAATCTCGCCGCAAGTCAGGACAAAATCCCCCAAAGAAATTTCCCGCGTCACCAGATTTTGCCGCACCCGTTCGTCTACCCCTTCGTAATGGCCGCAGAGGATGACAATTTGTTGGTAGTTTTGGGCAAGTTCTTGTAAAACAGATTGTTGTAGGGGCTGGCCTTGGGGAGAAACTAAGATAATTTCCCTCGGCGCGATCGCGGGTAAAGATTCGACCGCAGCGAACAGGGGTTCGGGTTTGAGCAGCATTCCCGCCCCACCGCCATAAGGCTCATCATCAACGCGGTGATGTTTGTCTGTGGTGAAATCGCGGGGATTGATCAGATTAACTTGAGCAATGCCCTTCGCCAAAGCTTTACCAATCAAACTGCTTTGCAACGGCGAAGTAAAAAAGTCTGGAAAGAGGGTAATAATATCAAATCTTACCCCGGTCGAGGAGCGATCCATCATTGAGCTACCAAAGAACCAATAGTTATTGATTGTTCACGATCGAGGATAGCGATCGCAAGTTTCTCAACCTAAGTTTATTGACTGTCGGGTAGACAACGGGCAAAATATTAAACTTAGCGCTCAAAGATTCCGACTTTCGCGCCGCCAAACTTCGGCATTGTCGCTACGATCCAAAAGGCTGAGAAAATGAGCCATCGCGACATTGTATAGATGGTAGAGCCAGCCGAAACCCTCTTTTGAAACTTTGTCGCTGTCTACAAATCGTTTTATGGTTTCTTGAGATGGTGATTACATCTCGCGAAAAGAACCGATAAAGTTTTCCATAATGCTCCTAAGCACAATCATGCTGCAACTAGAGTCTCAACTTACACAAAACCCGATGCCTCAATCGACCAAACACGCAATCCTTGTTATTGGTGGTGCTGAAGATAAAGTTCACGGACGCGAAATTCTGCATACCTTTTTTAGCCGTTCAGGAGGAACCGATGCAACGATCGGGATTATTCCGTCTGCGTCCCGCGAACCGAGTCTGGTGGGCGATCGCTATCGCCGTATTTTCGAGGATATGGGCGCAAAACAAATCGAGGTTTTGGATATTCGCGATCGCGCCCAAGGGTCAGATTCCTCTTACCTCAACTTTGTCGAAACCTGTACGGGGGTATTTCTCACCGGAGGCGACCAACTGCGGTTGTGTGGTCTACTCGCTGAAACGCCGATTATGGAGCGGATTCGCGCTCGCGTCACCCAAAATGAAATCTCCCTCGCTGGCACCAGCGCCGGGGCTGCGGTGATGGGTCATCACATGATTGGCGGTGGCGGTAGTGGTGAATCCCCCAATCGCTCTTTAGTTGACATGACCATGGGCTTAGGTATTATCCCTAGCGTGATTGTCGATCAACACTTCCACAACCGCAATCGTATGGCCCGTTTACTCAGCGCCGTTGCCATGCACCCAGATCGCTTAGGACTCGGCATTGATGAAGACACTTGTGCTTTATTTGAACAAGACGGCATCATTCAAATTTTGGGCCGCGGCACCGTCACCGTGGTCGATGCCAAACAACTGTCTCACACCAATCAGCCCCAAGTCGGGGCATCCGATCCCTTGAGCTTACACAACCTGCAAGTTAATGTTTTGTGTTATGGCGATCGCTATCACCTCTACGAACGCCACCCTTTAACTCAAAATACCTAAAGTTCCGGTGGGCTGCCGAAATCAGCCCAAACCCCCAATCTGAGACAAAAAACTGTTCGCCCAGAACAGTTTACCGCCCCTGCGGTTCGTCAAGATACCAGCATCGTCCCTTGCTTTTTTGGGTGCAGTTTGCTTTGGCAACCCAAGTTGTCTACATCTGCCATCCCTCAGCCTTCTCCCTCTCCTCAGACGCTTGATGCCATATTGTTCAACATGAAAATTCTTAGAACTTTAACTTTACGCGGCCCCAACTACTGGAGCATCCGACGCAAAAAACTGATTCTCTTGCGTCTCGACCTCGAAGAACTCGACGAGCGCTACTCTAACGAAATCCCTGGCTTCTACGAAGGTTTGACCGAAGTCTTACCCAGTCTGGTCGAACATTATTGTTCTCCGGGCCATCGCGGCGGCTTTTTAGAACGGATGAAAAAAGGCACGCTCATGGGGCATATCATCGAACACGTTGCCCTGGAACTGCAAGAAATGGCCGGAATGCCCGTGGGCTTTGGTCGCACCCGCGAAACCGCCGAGCAAGGGGTTTATAACGTCGTTTTCGAGTATGTCCACGAACAAGCCGGACGCTATGCCGGACGAGCCGCCGTGCGCTTGTGTAGCAGCATCGTCGAAACTGGAACCTACCCCGCCGCCGAACTCGAACAAGACCTCAAAGACCTCGAAGACCTCAAAAATGCCGCTTCTTTGGGCCCCAGTACCGAAGCCATTATCAAAGAAGCCGAAGCCCGGCAAATCCCCTGGATGGAACTGAGCGCTCGGGCCATGGTGCAACTCGGCTATGGAGCCAATCAAAAGCGCATTCAAGCCACTTTAAGCGACCATTCCAGTATTTTGGCCGTAGAATTGGCTTGCGACAAAGAAGGCACGAAAACCATTTTGCGGAATGCCGGGATTCCCGTTCCCCGTGGCACCGTAATTCATTATTTCAACGAACTCGAAGACGCGATCGCCGCCGTGGGGGGGTATCCCATTGTTCTCAAACCCCTCGACGGCAATCATGGCCGCGGCATTACCATCAACATCACCTCCTGGGAAGAAGCCGAAGCTGCTTATGACTTTGCCAGCGAAGCCTCCAAAAGCCGCAGCGTGATTGTCGAGCGCTATTATCGCGGCAACGATCATCGCGTGTTGGTGGTGAACGGTAAATTAGTTGCTGTGGCCGAGCGCATTCCCGCCCATGTTACCGGGGATGGTCGCTCGACAATTGCCGAACTCATTGACAAAACCAACCGCGATCCGGCCCGCGGCCACGGCCATGATAATGTCTTGACGAAAATTGTTTTAGACAAAGCCGCCATTGACGTTCTCAAGCGCCAAGATTATGACCTCGATACCGTTCTCAGAGAGGGCGATCGCGCTTATCTCCGCGCCACGGCCAACCTCAGTACCGGGGGCATTGCTATCGATCGCACCGACGAAATTCACCCGGAAAATATTTGGCTGGCCGAACGCCTGACTAAAATTATCGGCCTGGATATCGCCGGAATTGATATGGTAACTCCCGACATCCGCCAACCCCTGCGGGATGTAGACGGGGTGGTGGTCGAAGTGAACGCCGCCCCTGGTTTTCGGATGCACGTTGCCCCCAGTCAAGGCTTACCCCGCAATGTCGGTGCGTCGGTGCTGGA
This sequence comes from filamentous cyanobacterium ESFC-1, assembly GCA_000380225.1. Lineage (GTDB taxonomy): Bacteria > Cyanobacteriota > Cyanobacteriia > Cyanobacteriales > Spirulinaceae > Jaaginema. The sequence continues at coordinate 2,588,093 of KB904821.1, read as the reverse complement.
TATGCTCTTTCCTCCCGGCACTTCCCCCCGCATTCCTATTATTTCTCTGACGGGAACCAACGGCAAAACGACGACTACCCGCTTGACGGCGCATCTGTTTCGCCAAACCGAAAAAATTGTCGGCTATACTACCACCGACGGCATTTATATTGGCGAGCATTTAGTCGAAAAAGGCGATACCACTGGCCCCCAAAGCGCTCAAGTGATTCTCAAAGACCCTACGGTAGAAGTGGCTGTGTTAGAAACGGCTCGCGGTGGGATTTTGCGTTCTGGGATTGCTTTTGATACCTGTGATGTGGGGGTGGTGCTGAATGTGGCCGCGGATCACTTGGGGCTGAATGATATTAATACCATTGAACAAATGGCCCAGGTGAAAAGCGTGGTGGCAGAAGTGGCGAGTCCGAAGGGTTATGCGGTGTTGAATGCGGACGATCCTTTGGTCGCGGCGATGGCAGAAAAGGTGAAGGCCAAGGTCGCTTATTTTTCGATGAACCCAGATAACGAGATCATCGAAACCCATACCCGTCGCGGCGGTTTGGCGGCGATTTATGAAGATGGCTATTTGTGCGTTTTAGAAGGGGATTGGAAACTGCGGATTGAGGAGGCTAAAAATATCCCGATTACGATGGGGGGTATGGCTCCGTTTATGATTGCGAATGCTTTGGCCGCAAGTTTGGCGGCGTTTGTGCAGGGGGTGGATATTGAGTTGCTGCGTCAGGGGTTGCGGACGTTTAGCCCTTCGGCGGCTCAAACCCCCGGACGGATGAATTTGTTTGATTTGGGGCGATCGCACGCTTTGATCGATTATGCTCACAATCCCGCGAGTTATGAGGCGTTGGGCGGCTTTGTGAAAAATTGGAACGGCGAACGAATCGGGGTTGTGGGGGGTCCGGGCGATCGCCGCGATGAGGATTTAATTTTGTTAGGGGAGTTGTCCGCGAAGATGTTTGACCGCGTGATTGTCAAGGAGGATTATGACCGTCGGGGTCGGAACAGGGGTGAAGTGGCCGATCTGATTGTGGATGGGGTGAAAAACATCGACTCGGATCTGCCCTGCGAGATTATTATCGACGAACCAGAAGCGATTCGCACCGGACTCGAAACGGTTGCTGATGGCGGTTTAGTGGTGATTCTGCCCGAAAGTGTCAGCGAGGCGATCGCGCTGATCGAAGAACATCAACCGACTGAAAGCTCAAGGTAAAAATCAACAGCATAGTAGTGGCGTGACACAGCTAAAATTAGGCTTTCGTGTAGGGTGGGTTAGTCGGCTACAACTCATGCTAGGACTGCAATCTAGCTATCAGCCGTAACCCGCCATTTATAAAAAAAGGGTGTTCCTATTCGGAACACCCTCTATTTTTAGTCACACAATTAAATAAGTTTCAAAGGATAAAAAATATCAAATGAGTTTTGCTCAAAATGGCTTTTTGGTGCAATTTAGCTCATAGAAGCATTGCTGCGGTCATAGCTGACGCGGAAACCAGAATTGGATTTACCTTGAATATGGCTGCGATATTGAGCCGAATCTACGTCTAAACCGACTTCTGTCGCCGCACGATTGAGCATGGTGGCTTGACGGTTTTTGACGAGACGATTGTGACGCATCATTAAAGCGCGAGCTTGATTAGAAGTAGACATAATGGGAAGTTCTCCGATTTTTTTAAAGTTGTTTCTTTTCCTTACACTTTTTACCATAACAGATATTTCTGTAACATTGGCTACAAAATAGCTTATGTTTACAAAACTTAATATATTTTTTTATTATTGGCTTTCTGGCGCAGTGGGCCATTGTCCAACGATACAAACAACCAACAACCAACAACAAAAGTTACGATTGTCCACAAAGACACAAGGAGAACAGCATGAGTCAATTTATTCCCGCGATTTTAGCTGGAGGTAAAGGAGAACGGTTTTGGCCTTTGAGTCGCCGTCAACGCCCGAAACAGTTTCTCAGCCTCGATGGAAGTGGTCGCAGTTTGTTACAGTCCACCGCAGACCGTTTATTGGGGTTAGCGGGCGGTTGGGATAAGCTGTGGGTGGTAACTTCGGCCTTGATTGCCGATGGGGTACGCGAACAGTTGCCAGAGTTGCCCCAGGAGAATTTATTGGTTGAACCCCAAGGACGCGATACTGCCCCGGCGGTGGCTTGGGCTACCCTAGAAATGGCGAAGCGTCACGGAGAAGACGCGATCGCGGGGTTTTTCCCGGCAGATCATTGGATTGGCGATCGCAAAGCCTATGAAGCGACTCTCAACGCAGCGATATCTTTAGCAAAAACTGAAGACGCGATCGTGACTTTAGGCATTCAACCGAGTTTTGCGTCTACGGGATACGGCTACATCGAACAAGGGGAAGCCGTCGGGAAATATGGCGATCTGCAAGCTTATCAAGTGAATCGCTTTACCGAAAAACCCGACCTCGAAACGGCGACTCAATTCCTGCAAACTCAGCGTTATAGCTGGAATAGCGGGATGTTTATTTTTAGGACGCAAACCGCCCTCAAAGAACTGCAAACCCATGCCCCCCAAATTTTGCAACTGCTGCAAAGTAAAGGCAAAGACGCTTATGGCGAACTTGAGAAGAAAAGTATTGACTATGCTTTGATGGAGAAAACCCAAAAAGCCTATGTGATTCCAGCCGATTTTGGTTGGGATGATTTAGGGGATTGGAATGCGATTGAACGGTTGATGAAGGGCGATCGCGATAATGTAGAGTTGGCGACGCATATCAATAAAGATACCCAAGGTTCGATTCTTTATGCCAGCAATAAAGACGAAGTAATCGTGACAATTGGGATGGAAGATACCGTCATCGTCCGCGACGGTAACGTTACTTTAGTGGTAAATAAAAACCGGACTCAAGAGATTAAACAAGTCCTCAAATCGTTGCAAAATAATCCTAATTTAGAACAGCTTTTGTAGTTATTTGTTCTTGGTTATTTGTTGTTGGTTGTTGGATGAAACAATATACTGTCTCATAGCTTAAGAAATGTCGTTTCCATGAAGGCGATCGCGTAGTTTTGCGATAACGACATCTCCCTCTATCGCTTCACCGCGTTCTAAAGCGGCTACACCATCGGCAATTTTTTGGCGAGTTTCATTCAGCCATTGTTCATAGTCTTTCTGTTGTTGCAACAGATTGAGTGCTTGACTCAGTACTTCGTCTGCGGATTGATAGTTTTCTTGTGCGAGTTGGTTTTGAATAAAGGCTTTGTGTTCGGGTTTCAAACTGATTTGCATCGGAAAATTTCGTTATAAATTCCGCTCTACTTATTATGGCACTTTCCCATTGAGTTAATCTAAAAAAGGCGATCGCGATCGGAAATAAAGTTATACTCAAATTAAGCCAGTTGCGATCGCACTTTTTATGCCCAGACTCGACCTTTACCATGATGTTGTTAGAGTTGCACTCATCAAAGATGGTTGGACAATAACTGACGATCCGTTGACCATCGAATTTGAAGATTTGACGATTGATGCAGATTTAGGTGCTGAAAAAATTATTGCGGCTCAAAAATCAGAGAGAAAAATCGCAGTTGAAATTAAAGTATTTCGTAGTCCCTCACCTGTTACAGAATTAGAGCGTGCTGTTGGACAGTATTACTTGTATTTAACATTTATTGCTAAACAAGAACCCGATCGTACTCTTTTTCTGGCAGTTCCAGAACGGATATACAACAATTTCTTCCAACGTCCGTCAATTCAAGTTTTTGTCAAAGAACGTCAGATTTCTTTTTTTGTTTTTAATCCAGAACGGGAGGAAATTATAAAATGGATTGTTCATTAAAACAATACCAAGCTATTGCACAAAAAATTATTGACGATTACGCTCGTTATAAGCCGAGTCGAGGCAATATTGAATTACAAGCGATTGCTGATAGTAATAGTTATTTATTAATAAGTTTTGGTTGGAATGGCGATCGTCGGGTTCACAGTATCATTTTGCATTTGCGAATCGTTGAGGGAAAATTTTGGTTAGAACGAGATGAAACAGAGGAAGGAATTACACAAGATTTACTCAATCATGGCGTTCCCAAAGAAGATATTGTTCTGGCTTTTTACCATCCTGACGATCGGAAATTGACAGATTATGCGATCGCATAATAACTGTTTAAATTAAGGCGATCGCGCTTTTTAGCTAACAACCCCAAAACGCGATCGCCTCATCCATTACTAAGTTAAATATTGTAATCTAAATTTAAAAAATACCCGAATTATTATGAATATCGAATCGACTATTTCTCCTCAACAAACCTCAATCAAATCTAGCTATAACGTATTAATAGAACATCTAACTCCAGAACGAGTAAAAGCCAGCATATTAGGCTGGCCAGAATGTCAAGTAGAAGCGAAGACAAAAGAGGAAGCATTGCTACCATTACAGGAAATTGTAGCTCAACAACTGCGCGATCGCGAGATTGTTTCCCTGGAAATTGAAGTCCCCACAGCCCCACCCGAACATCCCTGGATGCAGTTTGCAGGCCAATTTTTCGATAGCGATCGCGAATATGAAGAATTTATGGCTGATATTGAAGCTTATCGTCAAGACGCTGATGCCAAAATGGAAGAATATTATCGTCAAATAGAGGCTGAAGAAAAAGCATGAGTTTATATGTTTTTGACACCGATTGTTTGACTTTATTTCAGCATCAACATCCCTCAATTGTACAGCGAGTGACAGCAACCAACCCTCAAGATATCGCAGTTACGATCATTTCTCTTGAAGAACAAGTTTATGGCCGACTTAATGCAATCCGCAGAGCTAACTCTCCAGAAAAGCTAGTAGCCGCTTATTCTAAATTAAAATATACATGGGGCTTTTTCACAACGATTAATTTACTTGATTTTACGCCAGAATCTCAGGTTTGCTATGCAGAATTAATTCGTCAGAAAATTCGCATCGGGACACAGGATTTAAGAATTGCTGCGATCGCGAAGTGGCAGGCTTCGCCTGATCGCGCTTTCTGTATCAGGAATTGTAGTTACTCGCAATCAACAAGATTTTGGTAAAGTTCCGGGATTAATTTGGGAAGATTGGACAGTGTAGTGCGAGTTTATACAAAACTATCTAACCATCCAATGTCGTCTACTATTGCAAACCCAATATATTAACCCACAAATCTTTTAAAATTTTATGAGTAGTTGCGAGTAATAGACAATTATCTGGTGTAGAATCGAATACATTTAACCAACGATCGCCACTTTCACAAATCTTTTCAATATGCTTGCAGATTAGGTGAGGTGCTAATTCGTCAGCGCTTTGTTGTATAATTTGAGGAGTTGCTGTCAACAAATCAACTATTTGAGTTGCTAGGGAATATTTCCATGTTATATCTTCTAACGATACTTTAAAAATTGTATTTTCTGCTTGTGTTTCTTGCAGTAACCGCGAACAGTTTAACCCAAACTGACTGATGCGGTCGTAGCTATTATTATTTTTGGATTGTCCAATAGAACTAATATTTAAAGGGGCAACACTTGTTAGAGGTGTATGAAAACTGTGCCATTTTAATTCATTCAAACTCATGGCTTTGAGCAGTTCTTGGGGAAGGAGATCGGGGATAGGTTGTACTTGCTGACTGGGTTTATGGAAGGCATAAAGTTTAAGGGGTTGGACAATAATAAATTGAAATTGTTGTGGGGAATATCCCAAGCATTGCATCGCACTGGTGAGTTGGCGATCGTAACCAGTATAACTAGGAGAACGTAGGAGGATAACGCGATCGCAATGCTGTTGGAGGATTTGATGGTAGCGGTTTACATCTGCGAAAAGTTGAGTTAATTCTCCGTCTCGATGTTGAAGGACGCGATCGCATTCGTCGTCATAATCGGCGGTTTTAATAAACCAGTCTTTGGGTTCGTCTTTAAGTAGAGTTTCTTCAGCATTGGGGGGAAGATCGACGGCTAATTGGCGAGAGACAGAGGCTTGATAAACAGATGGATGAGTTTTAAAAGTGCTAAGAAATTCGGCGGAGTTAGACGGGTTCAAAGGGGTGGTAATGATGTTGTTTCCTTGGCGTTCTAAGAGTTTTTGTAATACCGAAGTAAAAGCACAGCGAATTTCTACGGATGAAGTTGCTTTTTCGAGGGAAGTTTCCGGCAGACTTAGATAAATGTTTTGGGTTTTGGTGATGGTCTGTATCATGGTTAGAGTGGAAGTTGATGTCAGATTTTTTTGGGGAGATTTTCGAGTTATGCGATCGCGAGTCTGATTTCTTTTTTGGAGCGATCGCGTCAAGATAAGCACCTACACAGAATTATTAACCTATTCGTTTTCTTTGAAAATGGGTAATTAATTTTATGCAGGAGATTAGAAGGTCGCTATTTCCAGTTTTGACGAAGTTTGATGCGAGTCGAAATTCCCATCAATCCCAAGGCTAATAATCCGATTTGTGTACCCCCTTCAGGCACATCAGCCGGTTCGGAAATTGCCGCCATTTCAAAATCAGCAAATTCTGTATCAAATGCTATTTTTAGGGGAAAAGCCGTAGGACTTTCTAAGTCGATGGGGGCATTAATATCAGTTAGAGTAAACTCAGAAACACCATTACCGAGTAGAGAGACAAAATTAACACTTTCTCCCGGACTAAATTCTCCTAAAATATTATCGCCTACAGAGATGGTAAACAAATTATCATCATCAATGCCCACAGGAAAATCGAGGACTTCGGTAAAGAGAGAATTCCCCGTCATGGTATAGCGAAAACCGTATTCTGTAGGGGGATCGAACCAGCGACGAGAAGGGACATCTTCAAATCGCCAAATACCCGGTTGTTCGATTTGAGGAAGCACAGGATTTTCTTGGGTCCAACCCATATTAGCCCAACGTCGTCGTAATTCTTCCCGTCGCCGTTGTTCTTCAAGTTGTCTTAACCACCAACTCGTTGAGTCTTCTGGGGTTGGTAATGCACGAAAACCATTGGTATGATAAATCCAACTGCGGCTATTACTGGTAACAAATACTTGCCAACCATCAACCATTGCTCGGGTACAAGGGCGATTGTTAGGGTTAATTCCCATGCAACCATCTGGCCAAGTTACCGCATTAGTCCGCTCAATGGTTAATTCCGAGACAGAGAGATTGGTGTCTGCGGCTGCTTGTTTGAGAATGAGTTGTGCTACATCGTCAGGGAGAGGAGTGTCAGGCGCTCTTTGGGCGTTTGTGGGGCTAGATGCGAGGATGTTGACGTTAATCGATACAACCGTCGCGATCGCAATTTTGAACAGTGTATTGTGCCAGGAAGATATCATAGTTCTGTATTGTGTGGGTTCTATTGTCTTCTCTGGATAAGTGGGACGTTTTTATGCAGGAATGGAAAATTTTTTTCAAAAAGTGATTTTGCTTGCGAGACACTCCGCTCAAATTTCTATTAAAGAACGCCAGATTTCTTTCTTTGTTTTTAATTCAGAACGGGAGGAGATTGTTAAATGGCTGTTTTTCTTCGTAATGCGATCGCACTGGGAGAAATTGGGAAGTGCGATCGCGAAGTGTTCCGTAGGAAATCGCTTTGAACAATTTTCGGGTATATTTTCAGGATAGAAATTGATAAAATTTGGGTTATTTCGGAGAAGTCTAATGTCTTCATCAAAGTGTTTACCTTTCACAAATTCTGTAATTTGAAGGCTGGCAATCTGTAGAAAATACAAATAAAATACACCAACCTTCATTTCAATCATTCAGGAATACTCTGAATATAGTTCCCTACTTTTCTATTTCAACTATGACACCATAACTATCCCCCAAATCCCTGAGACCTTTTTCTATTTCCGGCTTCAAGCCTTTTAAGAAAACAAAACGAGCTTTTGTGAACAAGTCATTTCGACTTGCCGCCTCAATTACACGTTTGCCTTGTTTTTCAAGGTAACTAGGCTTAATGCTTTCATTGTTTTTGACCTCGGTGAATACGGTGAATCCGTCACGTAAATCAATTGCAATATTATCAATTTCCTGATTACTTCTCTGTCTTCCCAAGTCTGTAAGCTTAACATTAGGACGTAGAGCATCATTTAGCTCTGCATTAAAACCTGCTATATCATTCTTCAAGGTCTCTATCTTGTCTATGGTTACGTTCTCTGAATCATCTTGATATCCTTTTGCTTGATCTTTCCGTTTCTGTATGTTTTTCAGAAAATTATTTTTTCCTTGAACATCATCTGAAATGCTCTCATTTGAGCGTTTATAAAGTTCATCAAGATCATTGATATGTCGCTGTATCATTTTCTTGATCGATGTTGAGGTTGAATCTGAATCATCAGGTTTTTTCTGATATGGATCATCATTGACCGGAAGATTACCATCCTCATTATCACTTTCAGTCTTTGCATCCTCCTTAGCAATTTGTTCAGAAGCACTGTCTATCTTCTTCGCAATTTGCTGGCTGACATCATCCAGATATTTTCCGGCTTCTGCTGCTTCGTCATTGAATTTCACAACAATTTCACCAACAGCAGCCATCGTTGGACGCACACCGGGCATTAGATCGAGAATCCAGCCAGCAGCATTATCCATCTGACTGTCAAATTTCCGCCAAACCCCAGCAAGACCTTCAACAACATCAGCAAGAATAGATTTCCACTTAGCATCCTTGAAGATTTTTGCGGCTTGCTTGGTTACATCAGGACCTAATTTCCGAAGCAATGCTCCAATTGGGCTTTTGAGTGCAACTTTGGCAATTCCTTTGATTGCATCTCCAACACCGGGAAACCAACCAGCCAAAGAACCAATTAGCTCAACCCAAACCTCTGTATCGCGTCGTCCATCAACAACAACTTTCCAAAGTGCTAGAGCAGTATCAACAACGTCAATTGCTTGACCAACAACAGGAACAAATCCCAGAGCGACTTTGATAAGCTCAATCGTCACTTGTCCACCTGTAGAACCAGCAAAATGCAGAATTGTATCCAGTAGTTTCTTCCCTTCTGTTCCCAAAGTATTGAGAAGTCCCTGCATCTGGTCTTTCAACTCAGTTGCTTTCTGAACGATCTTGCGTTCGAGTTCGCTTTGAGTCGCTGCAATCTGCTCATCAACTTTGTGAATTTTGTTGTAAAGATGCCCAGTTTTATCCCCAAAAATGGCATCAACGATCGCAGCCACAGCCTTTTGAGCACGGGGTTTAACCCAATCCACTGCCCCCTTAACCATATTCCCAACAGAGCTAACTGCACCTTTAATGCCATTAGCTGCTTGATTGGCTAAAGGTGCAGCAACCCCATCATAAAAATTCCAGTCGGGAACGCCAACTGCTCGCAACCAGCCCGGAGTACGAACATTACGAAGCCATTCTAAATGTTCTAGAATCTTGCCTTTAAAATCGCCAACCAAGTTATTGATACCGTTGACAACGCCATCAATGCCGCGCTTCATCTCTCGGGCTGCATCTTCAATAATGCCATTGATTTCAGCCCCAGTTTTATACGCCTTCTTGATGGTGTCGATAAAGTGCCAGACGTAGTGTTTGACTCGATCTTGCGCCCAACTGACTTTACCTTTGAGCCAACTTCGCGCCCCATTCACAGCTCCTTTGAAAGCATTAATGCCGTTGCGAACAAAATCGATATCTCGCAGTCGGTGATGAATGCGTCCCTCAACCTCATTGATAATCCAATCTGCCGTACCATCAATGGAACTATTGATGCCATTGGCGGTATTATCAGCCCAGATATTGGCCTCATGACGCACACCATCTAAAGCACCATAAACTTTATTCCGTTGGGCTTCGTTCATTTCATCGAGCAAGGTTTGTAAATCCTGCTCGTATCGACGTTTCTCAGCTTCTAACTCGCGAATACGGGCGTTCGCCTTATTTCGTTCGAGTCTGGAAAAATTATTCAGAGCCGTTGTATAAATTTGATTGATACGAGGATCGGCGAAAACAGCGCCCGCAGAGCCACCACTGCTGCCACTACCACCACGATTACCGCCAACACGCCAACCGGGAGGTGGCCCTTGTTGAGTCCGCGATAACTTGTGCTGGAACTTCATCACCAGTTCGTAATCTGTCGTTACGCCCTTGGGACTGTTCACCCGCAGCATATATGTCCCCGGAATCAAATCCGTGATGATTTGCTCGTCGGTGACTCCCTCCCGCATGGAGTAGGCGATGGGCTTGTTCCGTACATCGTAGAGAACCAAATCCGCATCCGCTAACAACTGCTTCAATTCCGCCGTCAAACGACCTTTACGAGACAAGGTAAAGCGGTAGTAATCATCGGGAACTAAGTTTCCAACGGTTTCGCCACCAAGTTTGGTTTCAAAAGGATCGATTGGCCCAAACTCTGGTAAACGAGTCGCAAAGAACCAATCTTGTCCCCCTTTACCCTGCTGCCGCGCAATTTCCCGTTGACGCTCTAGTTCGCGCAGTCGGGCTTCTTCCTTGCGTCGTTCTTCTTCTTGACGACGGCGTTCTCGTTCTTCGCGCAGTCGGCGTTCTTGTTCTTCGAGTTCTCGACGTTTCCGTTCGGCTTCTTGGCGACGTTCTTCTTCTTCGCGGGCTTTCCGCTCTTGCTCGGCTTTTTCCCGGGCTAAACGTTCTTCTTCTTCGCGTCGCTGCCGTGCTTCTTCTTCCTGTCGCCGCCTTAATTCTTCTTCCCGACGTAATCGTTCTTGCTCTCGCTCCCATTCGTAGTTGGGATGGTGGATAGGAACTTCAATCCATTCACCCGCAACGATGTAGTTATAGTTTGCAACACCATTGCGATCGCCAATCCACTTATAGTGATTACCATCACCCAGGTAGTAAGCAGCAAGATCCCATAAAGTATCCTCTCGTTTAGTTCGAGGATTGTATGATTGAAGCTGATAAGGCTCCCAACGGTAATATTCTCCGTTTCCGTGGAATCGTTCAGCATGGGCCCAAATTTCAGGAGCAACTTTAGCTGGGTCAACTTCGGGCATGATGGCGTAGATAAACTCTTCGCCTTCCCCTGCCTCGCTCAAGGATTCTTCGGCTTGTTGGCGGAATGCGGCAATTTCTGCTTCGGTGAAGTCCTCTGGTTTAATTCCTTCCCCCCCAAATAAGCCAAAATCAGGGGTTGCTGCTTCTAAATCTACGTCGTAACCCAAATCTGCCAAAGAAGCGAGGGTAACAGCACTAATGGGCGCATTTCCCCCTTCTTCTGCGTCGAAGTTGAGGTTAGAGGTCATCAACTCCTCTTGGAATAATGCTTCATTCCAGTGCAGTCCCGCAGAACCCTGCCCTTCAGTTTCTAAGGCAATACCATCGGTGACTCCTCCTAATTCCTTGAAGGCTTGTACGCCCTTTTTGCCGTTATATTGAGCCAAAGGCGTTCCGGCATAATCGACTAAACCTTTCGCTTCCCAAAGATTGCCAAATCCTAAAGCGTGGAGAAATTCGTGCTGTACGGCACTAAATAACTGCCCGGACTTTTCTAATTCGGCAACATCGGCGGCATCAAATTGAACGAGGGAAAGCGCAGGTAAAAGACTGCCATAGCGCATGAAGTCAATTTTTGTGCGTCCTTGAGTTCCCCCAACGCCGTCGAGATTTTCTGAAGAAATTTCGATTTTGATGTCGTCGATCAGTTTGCCATCGACAATCGCGGTGGGTAAGCCTTTGCCAATCAACTTCGAGACACTTTGCGCCGCGGCCTGCATGACTTTTTGTTGAGCCGGGGTAAAAGAGCTATTAAAAGCTAACTCGATGTCAAATGGCTCGGTTTCGGTACTCTCAAAGCCTTCTAAAACATAGGTGGTGGGAGTTGTTCCCCGCTTGTCAATTTTGACGATAACTTCATCAGGGGCATTAGCGGGTAATTCGAGTTGGTGTTCCCCGCGAGTCAAAACTTGCGTTCCTAAAACTTGGCCTGAGGGAGTTAGATAGCTCACTGAGAGTTCCCCAGCAAGCACAGAGAAACCTGCCCCATCCAGGAAACGACGAGCAACACGGAAGGTATCGGTTGGGTCGCTGTTGCTTACTTGGTCGATAATATCTTGGGTAGCAGAGGGTAATAATTCCGTCGCTTCAGCAACACTGTTACCGCCGCGATCGATATCGGTGACAGGAATGCCTGGAGGTGCGACTGCGGGGTGTTTGGGAATGCCGGGTAGCTCTTTTCCGGCTGGGTTATGGGAAATGAAATCGTCGCTGAGTTCGGGTTTTCCGGGTTTGGGGCTGTAGGGTTCGGGTTGGGTGGCTTTGGCAAGGTGAATGGCGGAGATGACATTGAGTAAGCCATAACCTGTTTTTCCGTCCCAATTCGTGGTTTCTAAGTCGGTTGCTGTGCGTTTGATAATATCAATGACTTGGGTATAGTTGAGTTCGGGATTGGCTTGCCAAACTTGCGCGATCGCGTCTTTGACTTTAGCAGCAGCAATGGTCGTGCTGACGGTTTCCCCAGAAGTTCCGTCGGCGACAATATCCAAGGCGATTCCTTCCCCAGAAAAATCAACGCCTTCATAGGCATTGGCGAGGGCAACAGCATCATTCACTCGTTCGGCAGCGCCGATGGTGATAACATTATCAAATTCGTAGGATAATTCTCCCAGAGCAGACATTTCTCCAGCGCGATCGCCACTGGGAACGGTTAAAATAACACCATTGTTGCGAGCGTGTGTTATTGCTGCTAGTTCTTGGGCAGTTAATTCTTGGCGAGGAATTTCATTGCCTTCTGCGTCAATTTCGGTCAAATTGAGGTCGAGATGGAAAACAGGAGTCGCAGTATCGGAGGCCTTCACTTCATCTACGGCTTTGAGTAAATCTTGCGCCCAATCTTCCCCTTGAATTTTGCTGACAACCTCGTCAGTCTCACTCAAATCGAGGTCAGATTCTTGGGAGGTTACGTCGGTAACTTCGGCTTCAGGCTGTTCGGAAACGGACTCAGTTTCTGCGGGAACTTCTACCTCGGTCAGATCGCCCCCTTCTACTTCAGCATCCTCGGCTTCAATGTAAGGTTTGGCATACTCGATCAACGCCTGACCAAAATCTTCTTTACGCCAATCTCGCGTCGGGTCTACCATATCATCCATCGAGGGTGCTTCCCCTTTGGCCCCTCGCACTTGAAAGACGATATCGTTGTAATCGCGATCGCTGTTGGCATCCAATCGCCAGTCCTCTAGGGCAAAGGTACTGCCATCCCCGGTAACATCAGCAATACGAGTTAAATAAGTCTCGCTATCGGGGTTGGCATAGTCAAGGGAGAATAAGGGGGTTTTATTGCCGCCAATATTGGGATTCCCGTCCACTTCTTGGACTGTACCATTGGGAACGAGCATTACTGCGAAGCGATCGCCCGCGTTCATCGTTACGGTTTTGACTTCTTTGTACTCCCCAGAGTTAAAATCGGCTTCCCACTCAAATTGATGGCTGAATCTTGCCCCTTCGGTTGCATCTTGAATCACAATGTGACCCAGTTCAGAGTTGCTCAAAGCCCGTTCGGTAGCGGTACGAATAAACTCCTCACTCCCTAATTCAAGATTTTCCATGCCTTCTAAGCTGAAGATGGCAATCTCTCCTCGGTAGCCTCCACCATCAAAGAGAAAGTCAACGCCAACTTTTCCGGTATCTCCGACGGTAAAGACTCCTGTTTTGAAAGTAAGTTCTTCAACAGGGGCTTCATCAATAAAGGGAATTTCGTCAAATTCACCATCGAGAAACCCGAAGTCAGAAACAGTAATCTCGTCTCCTGCATCGTCAGGGACAAGCGGAATTTCCCCAATTTCCACTTCGTCTACATCTAAAGTTAGTCCGTCATCCCCACCATCAATCAATCCGCTGGGGGTAAGGATGGGTTCGAGGATAAAGGTTTGAAAAAAGGTCGTCTCTTTTCTCTTGCGACGAGAGAGGTTTTGGTTTTTGTTGGAGCCAAACAGCTTGAACTTGAAGAAGAGTTGTCCGATAAACATGGGTAGATGGGATTTTTTAGAGTCAGGTTTCGGTGAAGGCAGAACCTTCTACATAAGACTCTGGTAAATCGGGTAGTTTTTATGCAGGCTGGAGAAATTTTTTGGGCAATTCTCAGAAAATCAGCAGCACTTTTTTAATTAAAAGGCTTGTCCTGCAAGTCTTTCAGGAGATTTGAATAAATTTAAATTTATTTTTGGACGGTGCTGATTGAGTTGAGTTAGCCTCCTATTTTGAGCTTCTCAGACAAGTGTTCTCTGACCGTCGCATTATTGCGTGTATATTACTACTGCGTTGAGATACCCCATTTCATATAAAATCCGAAAATACAACCACACTAAGAAACGGCTGAAACCCTTGCTCTTGAGATAACGTAACTATGGCCAATCAAACGGATTTGATATCACTCTCCGTTCAGAAGCCTCTCTTGCATGGGGAAAAGGTTCTTAACCTGCAAATATGCGGACATACCAGCACGAGGAAACTTTAGTCACCTTATGAAGTGAACGAAGAGAGGGATCAAATTTTAGTCCCAAAAAGAAGGTCAAAGATAGTCTGTCTTGTATCTTGAAAGAATCAGCCACCCGTTTTTCTCCGGGGAGAACATACCCTACAGTCTGGATGTTGCGACTCCCAATACCCAAATTCATAATTCATAATTTATATAATGCTCTCCTTAACTCAAAACACCTCTCGTCAGCGCGAAATCCTCGAAATTGTCCTCGGTAACGGTTGGGACTATATGCGGGGCTTGTTGGTAGGAAATAAGTCCAATGAACCGCAATTACCCCCTCCCGAAGTCCTGCGAAAAATTTTAGTTGAACTCGGGCCCGTTTATGTCAAACTGGGACAACTTCTTAGTACTCGTCCTGACTTACTCCCACCGAGCTATATTACCGCTTTAACTGCCCTCCAAGCCCGCGTCCCGACGATTCCCTGGATTGAGGTGGAGGGGCTGATTCGTCAGCAATTGCACAAACCCCTCGAACAAGTTTTTGCCACCGTTAACACCATTCCCATTGCAGCCGGGTCAATTGCACAGATTCATCGGGCTACCCTGGCTAATGGTCAAGAGGTGGCTATGAAGGTGCAGCGTCCTGGGATTGAGAAGATTGTCGCCCAGGATGTAGCTTTGATCAAGGGGGTAGCGGAATTGGTAGCAGTGACGGATTTTGGCAAAGAGTATGATATCCTCGCGATCGCGGATGAGTTTATTACGGCGCTAAAAGCGGAATTAGACTTTACCAAAGAAGCGGTTTATACCGAACAGTTACGCCTCAATTTGTCTCAAAGTCGCTGGTTTGATCCGGATCATTTAAAAATTCCTGCCATTTATCAAGACTTAACCACTCAAAAACTTTTGGTGATGGAATGGCTGGATGGAGTCCCTATTCTTGAAGCCGAAAATCAAGTAACTATAACAGCCCAACGTCGTCAGGAGGTGACAACATTATTGTTTCGCGCCTTTTTTCAGCAAATGTTCCTCGATGGCTTTTTTCATGCTGACCCCCATCCGGGTAATATTTTCTACTTAAAAAATGGCGGTGTTGCCCTGCTTGATTGCGGCATGATTGGGCGTTTAGACCCCCGCACTCAAACCATTTTAGTTGAGATGTTATTGGCGATTGTGGCGCTGGATGCGAAGCGATGCAGCCAATTAACTATAGAACTTTCGGAGTCGTCTGAAAATGTCAATTTATCTCGTCTCGAAAGTGATTTAGACCGGATGTTGCGGAAATATTACAACGTCAGTTTGTCGCAAATTAACTTTAGCGAAGTGTTTTATGAGTTGTTACAAATTTCCCGCAAAAATAAGCTGAGATTGCCGGGGAATTTGGGTTTATATGCCAAAAGTATCGCCAATTTAGAAGGAGTTGCTCGCGGCTTTTATCCTCAGATTAATTTACTGGATGAATTTAAACCCTTGATGACAGATTTATTCAGTCGTCAGCTACTTGGTGATAATCCCTTACAAACGGCTTTGAAAACTGCCCTTGACCTCAAAGATTTATCTCTCCGCAGTCCGAGACAAATTGAGGTTTTACTCAATCGTTTATCTTCGGAAAGTTTGCAGTGGAATCTGCGGTTAAAAGAACTTGATGGGTTGAGACGCAGTGTGGATGATTCAGCGAATCGACTCTCTTTTAGTATTTTAGTGGGTTCGTTGATTATGGGGGCGGCGATTATTTCGACAGGGACTCAAACGGCACAATTGTCAATTATTGTTGATATTTTGTTTGCGACGGCAAGTTTGTTGGGGTTGTGGTTGATTTTTAGTATTTTGCGATCGGGTCGTTTGAAGTAAGCTTTGATTTTGTCTAATTTGTATGGGTTAAGAACCCCGGTTTCTGTCGTAATAATTTGACTTAATTGGCTAAATAAATAAGAAACCGGGGTTCTGGAAATAGTTACTAATTTAATTAATAAAATGCAAAGTATACAAATTTCTACAGATATTTGGATAACAGCAAATTGGGATGATTATCTTGACGCGATCGCGCAGTTTAATGAGAAAGGTAAAAGTTATTTCTACAATCATCAGATGAGGCTGGAAATGTCTCCAGTTGGAAATGACCACGCACAAGACCATTCAATTATTACTTACGCTGTTCACTTGTTTGCAGGCGTTAATAACATTGATTTGAACGGTAATGATAACTGTACTTATCGCAAAACTGGGATTCGAGAAGCACAACCGGATGCGTCTTTTTATATCGGAGAAACGGCTAATATTGTCCCTTGGGGAACGGGAATTGTCGATCTTAATCAATATCCCCCTCCGCATTTAGTTATCGAGATTGCGAATACTTCCCTCGCTGATGATACCGGAAATAAACGCTTGTTGTATGAAGATATGGGAGTTAGTGAATATTGGATTGTGGATGTCCAGAAAGCTGAAATTTTGGCGTTTGAAATTGCGAATCAAGGAAGTCAGAGAATCCGTCAGTCGCAAGTTTTACCGGGCTTAGAAATGGCGTTACTCGAAGCGGTATTACAGCGCAGTCGTCAAAGCAATCATGGTAAAGTGAGTGCTTGGTTATTAGCGCAATTACAAAAATAGTCTCTAATCTGTCAGAAATAATGTTGAGAATTTTGCGATCGCGTCCTCAGTAATAAGACTACAAACGTTGATAAATATGAACGCCTGAAATAGAAGTTTTAAGTTGATAATTTTGGGCTAAGGTTTGTGCAAGTTTTTGTTCAATTTCTGCGACTTTGTAACGATCGTTATCGTTGGGATTTCTATTAATAATAATATAATTGGGTTTTTGATTAATGATTTCATTGAACTCTTGCAGAGGAGATGTTTGGGTTAAGTTGTCTTGAAAGTGACTGAGAAATAAAAAGGGAGTTGGCGGTTTAGTTTGCAAAAGGTAATAAAGAATGGGTTGATCGTTATAGACGTAAATAGATTCTCCTGACTTTTTAAACTTGCTAATTTCTTGAGCAATTAAAGCCGTGCGATCGCCCCAATAATTTTCTTGTTTAATAAGGCGATGATAACTATATTGTAGGGTTGCGATCGCGCTATCTAGCAAAAAGTATAGACCACTAATACTACCGAGGATGATAAAGAACAGTTTTTTAGGCTGCTTGGCTTTAAGATTGAGGTGATGATTGATAACATAAGCTGTTATCAAACATAATGGCGGTAATAGTTGTAGAAAGTAATGATCGTAAAGACGTTGAGAAATAAACGGGGCAGGAATAATGCAAACCAACCAAATCATTAAATGAAAAAGCGCAAAAGAATAATCTGTTTTTTGATAATAAAGACGGGCTTCTGTTATACAAAATAGTAAACAAACCCAAAAGAGAAAATAACGTAAAATTTGAGTAATTAACGGATCGATAATACCTGAAAGTGTTAAGTTATCCGTTTGAATGTAAGTGGCATTAGCGAGTAAAGTGGCTGATATATATTCTGAGAAAATGCCCTGCTGCCAGAAATAGAAAGCTACAGTGATAAAAACGATACTGCTTCCTAAACTCAGTAACAATAAATTGCGAAGGGTTGAATATACTTTGCATCGTTGTAGAATTGCGAAGAAAACTAAGGCTAAAAAGTCAAAAACAACCAAATATTTGATTTGAGCAGCTAATCCGATTAAAAATCCGATTAAGACCCAAGTCCAAGCCGAGATATTAGGGCTGCTGCGGAAAAACAGATAAAAACTACCGACAACCAAGGGAATAAAGAAAACTTCAGTATTCGCGGCTAGTCCGCCATTGGTTAAGCTGAAAACAGCGTAAAATGAACCGGCTAAAAGTCCAATTCTTTGCCCTGACTGAGGAAAGATCGACAAGCTAATGCAGTAAAGCAAGTAACAAGTAATCGTGACGGCAATGAGAGTCAGCAAGCGAATTGCCAGAATTGAATTACCAAACAACGTTAAACCCAAAGCAAAGAGAAAATAAATACCAGGTGGTTTATGATCCCAAATTTCCACATAAGGCGGAATTCCTTGTAATATCTGATTAGCAATAATTAAATAAAGACTTTCATCGTGATTAATAACTGATTGAAAAAACGTTGCTCCTCTTAATAAAAAGTTAGCGATCGCAAACCCTAGTAAGACTTTCATCGAATTGAATGGTAGATTGCCCTTAAAGTACACCTTGAGAAGCGATCGCGGCAATCCCCTGGGTAACGAAAATCAAAAAACCCAACCTTTCTCCGAGAAAATCAGAAAGATTGGGTTACAAACAATACAGACAGTTAATTAAAAGCGGTCGATGATGGCTTGAGCGAACTCCGAACACTTCAGAGGCGTTTCCACCGCAGGAGTCATCATGCGGGCGAGATCGTAGGTAACATGGCGATTCGCGATCGCGTCCCCAATGCCTTTTTTAATCAAATCTGCCGCTTCTTGCCAGCCCATATATTCCAACATCATTACCCCAGAAAGAATCACCGAACCGGGGTTAATGCGGTCGAGTCCGGCGTGTTTGGGGGCGGTTCCGTGGGTGGCTTCAAAAATCGCGCAGGTATCGCCGATATTTGCCCCAGGTCCCATGCCTAAACCGCCGACAATGGCCGCGGCCGCATCAGAAAGGTAATCGCCGTTGAGGTTCATGGTTGCGAGGATGGAATACTCATCGGGACGAGTCTGGATTTGTTGGAAAATACTGTCCGCGATACGGTCGTTGACCATAATTTTATCTTGCCACTGGCCGTTACCGTGACTGTCCCCAATGGACTCTAAAACCGCTTTGACTTCAGCGCAGGCTTGCTGCTTTTTCTCAGGAGTCAGGGAATCATAACCGGGTTCGACCATGCGGGCGTTAGCTTCGAGGCTGATATCCGGGTTTTTCTCTTTGTTGCTAAGAATCCACGATTCCCGTTCCGTGACGCATTGTTCGCGAAATTCACTGGTTGCTAACTCATACCCCCAATCCCGAAACGCGCCTTCGGTGTACTTCATAATGTTACCTTTGTGGACCAAAGTCACCATCTGCTTTTCTTTCGGGAGGGTGAGGGCGTGTTCCATCGCACGACGCACCAAACGCTTAGAACCCGCAACGCTAATGGGTTTGATGCCAATACCAGAGTCGAGGGGGATTTGTTTTTTGCCGTGTTCGGGAGTGGCAGGAATTAACTCAGTATTGAGATATTTAATCAGTTTGTCGGCCATTTCTGTGCCTTGTCGCCATTCAATCCCCAAGTAAATGTCTTCGGTGTTTTCCCGATACACAATCACATTCAGCTTTTCGGGGGATTTGTGGGGGGAAGGAGTCCCTGGATAATAGCGACAAGGACGCACGCAGGCATAAAGGTCAAAAATTTGTCTGAGGGCGACATTCAGCGAACGAATCCCACCACCCACGGGGGTTGTGAGGGGGCCTTTAATGGCGATGCCGTATTCTTCAATGGCGGTGAGGGTATCTTGGGGGAGATATTGAAATTCGCCGTATTGTTCGCAGGCTTCATCCCCGGCATAGATTTTAAACCAGTTGATGGTGCGTTTGTCCCCATAAGCGGCTTTAACGGCAGCATCAAAGACTTTTTGGGCCGCAGGCCAAATGTCTACTCCCGTGCCGTCACCGCGAATAAACGGCACGATGGGGTCATCGGGGACGATGGGTTTGCCATCTTTGAAGGTAATTTTTGTGCCGACGGTGGGGGGTGTAATCTTTTCGTACATATTTTAGGCTTTGTAAAAACGCTATCCTGGTAGGCTATCAGATATTACACTCGATTGAATGCTTATGATTTACAGCTTAAAAGAATTGCAAAGGGCGATCGCGTCTGACCCGGAAAAATGGCGACCTTTGGCGTTTACGAATGGCTGTTTTGATTTGCTTCATGTGGGTCATGTACGCTATCTGACCAAGGCGAAATCCTTGGCGCGATCGCTCGTTGTCGGGTTAAATAGTGATACGTCGGTACAGCAACTTAAACCCCCCAAACCGGGTTTTCCTCCTCGTCCCATTATTCCTGAAGATCAACGGGCTGAAGTCCTCGCTGCGTTGAAGCCTGTAGATGCAGTGGTGTTGTTCTCTACGATTACCGCCACACCACTGATTGAAGCGTTACAACCAGAAATTTATGTGAAGGGAGGGGATTACACCCCAGAAACGTTACCCGAATACCCAGATGTGATGGCTTATGGGGGTCAGGTGGAGTTGATTTCGGTTTCGATTCCCACTTCAACCACGGGAATTATTCAAAGAATTATGAATGATGAATGATGAATTACTGGTTGTTGGTTGTTAGTTGTTTATTTCTAAACTTTGACTGGAGAGTTTTTTTCTTAGTACAAATAACCAATAAAATTATGATTTTAGATAAATTTGGCAAGTTGGGCGATCTACAGTCAAACCCAACAAGGCTTAAAGATGGTGGTATCAGGTTTAATCCCTCCACTCAACCGACTAAACTGGATAAACTACATCATGCTGCGAAGACTTAATCTAATCAACAGCACTTCCACGCACTATTTTTCTCCATAAGAAAAAAGTTGTAGGATTACATAAGTAGCCGCTACCCTGTGTCATACAACAGGGAAACATTCCTCTAACAGGAGTCAAGTATGTATCCGAGCTATCATTAGATTTATCTAAATCATACGAAAAGCAAAATACATATCTTGGAGTACTATTCTGTTCCCTCATCCATCTAAGTCTTAGCAATAACTCTCTTTCATGCCTTTTTATGTAATCCCAAAAGTCTATTGTATTCCAATCATCGACTTGACCAGCTATGACTTTTGTCTGAAAACCAGATATAAATCTAAATTCATCATTTCTGATACTTCTGTTAGCTGTATTTCCATATTTCTGGTACATAGAAGCTTGAACTGAAAATCCAAATTCACCTTGACTATATTTCGTCCACAGATTATCTATCGCTTGTAGTTTGTGCAATGGAAAATTTTCCATATCTTCGGTGCTAAAAAATCTGCAATTTGTGAGGCGCAATTGTATTCCTGCCTTCTCATGCCTTTGATCCAAGAATTTATACAGAAATGATCTGTAACTGCCAACACAGGGAATTTTTTTACAGTCTCGATGGATAATTAACGCAATTAAATATCCTGTTTCCATGCTGGCATATTGCCATTTACCAGAACGTAAAAGGGATTCTAGTTTTGTTAAACTCTCTTGAGAATCATATTCCCACTTACAAATTAGGAAAATTGATCCCGCTATAATTAATGCTAAAATTACAACGCCAAACATTGGTACGCCACCAATAATTTATATTTACTGTCAATTGATTGATAATTACAGACTAATCATACTTACCCATTCTGTAGCGATTTTGAATCGCCGCAATGACACTAGAGTCGTTATAGTAAGCAGAACCATCAGGTCCCTCGTAATTTCCACTAGACTTAATCCGAAAGCCAGTTCCTACAACTCTCGCTGAATTGTGGAAGTACAAATCATTAGATTTAGGACTTCTGTGAAAAACCTCGTATTGACCTTTTTTGCCCGTAATGTAGCCAACAACAATGCGATCGCCTGAAGCGGAGTAAGTTGCCATAATGTTTTCTCTACTAACTTCAAAAGAGATAACCCTAACTTGGTAATTCGGAGTTATGTGAATTGATGTCTAATATTCTGGCAACTGATTTTATATTTCGTCAACCCCATAAAAAGAGGATTGAGGGGGATATTTTTGAGGAGTCAATTAAATATGAAAATGGGACAATGTGGGACTTTGTGGTTAAAAATGGGATAATGTAGCATAATGGGGCAAAGAAGGAAATACTATAGTCGGATTTAACTGCTATGGAGATGCAAGAGGCTTTGCAGTGGGCCGATCGCCTGATCTTTGATACAAAAGGAAAGCATCTAGACTCGCTACAACGGGCTATTTTAGAGGGGGTATGGGAGGGTAAGGATTACAAGGATATTTCCGAGGAACATCATCGTAGTAAGGATCATGTCAGGAAATCAGCATCGGAATTATGGAAACTTTTGTCGGAAGTTTTGGGAGAAGATGTTAAAAAAAAGAATATGCGATCGCTGATCGAAAATGAGGTCTTTTCTTATAACAATGATGGCGTGCATATTGGCAATCAAATCAATTTTTGTAGCGAATTAGACAACAATACTGAGGGTAACAAAAAGCGATCGCCCTTTACTAACAAAGAATCTCAACTTCATCACGACCTCAGCCAAGCCCCAGAAACTATCCGTTTCTACGACCGCATCGACGAACTAGCTACCCTTAAACAATGGATACTCACCGAAAATAGTCGTGTTATTGCTATTACTGGACTATCAGGTATTGGTAAAACTGCCCTTGCTAGACAACTGGTAGAAGATATTAAAGATAACTTCGATCGCGTCCTGTGGCTTACCCATCGCAAATTCCCCACTCTCAACGCCTTACAAAGTCATATCATCAAATCTCTTTCCCCACCTCGTCCCAGTCAAAACTCATCAATTATCAGCCACTTAAACTCCCGTAGTTTTCTCTTGGATTATCTTAGAAACCAGCGTTGCTTAATTATTCTTGATGATTTCCAAGAAACTTTAAATCTAGGAGAATTGGTCGGGAATTACTGCCCAGAATACCAAAACTATAGTCAATTAATCGAGGAATTTGGGCGCTTTTCTCATCAAAGTTGTCTATTACTTCTGGGTTGGGAACAACCTCTAGAAATTACTACCCTGGAAGCCGAAAACATTTACTGTAAAACCTTAAAACTTTCAGGCTTAGGGGAATCAGCCAACCAACTTCTCCAGACTAGAAATCTCAAAGATCGACAGCAATGGTCAAAGCTGATTGAACTCTACAATGGTAACCCTTTGTGGTTAAACATAATTGCCACAGCTATACTCGATTTATTTGACGGCAGTGTCCAAAAATTTTTATCTTATCCCACTCTATATTTAGGGGACATAGAACCCATCCTCAAACAACATTATCAACGCTTGTCAAAATCGGAGAAAATCTTAATTCAGTGGTTATCAACTCAAGATAAACCTGTAGATATTGGACAAAAACCTCCCAATCTTTTATCAGATTCAGATTATTTTAAAGCGATACAATCTTTGAAAAAACGGAACTTCCTTGAACAATCTCCAGCTTTGACCCTACAAGTTGCAATCAAACAATATGTTAAAAATCTGAGTCTTGAACAGTAGAGAAAACCCGGTTTCTGCTTCAATAATAATAATTTAGCTCAACTCAAATTATAGAAAATTCCTTCAAGAAGAAGACAGGGATTCAATCTACCCTCTAAAATACTGATAAATTTGGTGGTAAGGGGGAATGAGTAAGTTGAGGTGGTCGGTTTTGCTATGGTTAGGGGTCGCGATCGCGTTTCTGGTATTTTATCCTCAGTCGCGATCGCAAGCAATCAACCCGTCGAGTTATGCCCTCAGTCAAAAAGCAGCATTTAATCAACCGAGTTTTTACCCGATAGAACAAGAAATTAACCCGCAGTTGTATCAAGCGGTAGGGGATTGGGTGGGGCGGTTAATTTTGCCTGCGGTTGAAGAAATGGAGGTCAATTCTGGGAAAGATTGGGTTTGGTTTGAGGTGTATCATGCCCCCGAAAATGCAGAAAATTTGCAGGGGGAGAGGGTACGTTTAGAATGGCAGGAAACGCCGGAAATTAGGGCTTATTTAAACGCAGTAACGACACAAGTTAAATTCAGTCAAAATATTAAAAATAGCTCGGATAACAGCATTATTTACCCGACTCGTTTAGATAATAATTTGCCCGTTGGCCCGTTGCAATCTTTGGCAGGTGCAAGACCAAACGATGATGTCATCGTGCGTCTAGAGGGCGTTAAACGGGCAGGAAACACCCTGAAAGTTGCGGATGACCCGATTCAGGTCACGGGACGGTTTTACGGCTTGGTGAAGATTCTGGGGAGGGATGGGGAAAGGTTAACGGTGCGTCACTACAACCGGGATTCGGGGGAGTTTGACGGGGAAACGGAGGTGGTGCGCTTTCCTACCCAACCCCCAGACCGGACGGGGGTACGGTTTGCGACTCCCGAAGCCCTGGAAGACTTATCTGCGGGGGAACAGGGATGGTATATTTACGGCGCACAGGATCGCCAGGGTAGGTTTACGATACAGGCGATCGCGCCTCGATTACTGTTACAGTTGCAACCGCAGCAGGTGGTTTTGGGTCGGGATTCTCTGCCGGATTTGTGGGAAAATACTCGCGATCGCGCCGGTACAGTTACCACAACTTTAATCGATCCAGGGGCGGAAACGAAAGAGAAAGCAACTCAGGATTGGCAAGCAGGCGATCGCGCCCTCGTTTTACATCTTTTTGGCGGCATTGGCGGGGAATTGGGCGATGGTAACTCGGTTTTTGCTACCACGACAGGACACTTTTCTTTCGGGGTGGGGACGGTGGTGCGAGATGCTTTTACCGACGAGTTACGCTGGGATATCGTGTATCAGCAGGTGTATGCCCACAATACCAACGGGATTATCGCCGGAAATGCCCAT
Source organism: filamentous cyanobacterium ESFC-1 (assembly GCA_000380225.1). Taxonomy (GTDB): domain Bacteria; phylum Cyanobacteriota; class Cyanobacteriia; order Cyanobacteriales; family Spirulinaceae; genus Jaaginema. The sequence continues at coordinate 2,563,305 of KB904821.1, read as the reverse complement.
TGGTCGAATTATATGGGGGATTTGCAGCGCGGTTGGTTGGGGATGCGTCCGGTGGTTGATGTATTAGTCAAGCTAGAAGCCATAACCCAGCCATACAATTTTAATACTGTAATTCTCTCACCTTTGCAGGCACTAAGTCAACAACTCGATATTATGATGGCCCGTTACCGCACCGGAGACGGGACAGGGAGTGCCACTGTAACCCCTGCGGTGTCTTGCGTTCAGGACTCCAGCCAAGCCCTTTATATTGCCATCGAACAGGTAAAACAGCAAGTGGCGACCCAACCGGGGATTCAGGCTTGGTTACAGGAACATTCCGACCATCCCCAAACCCAGCGATTTCAGGTATTACAGCAGTTAGGAGAAGAACTTGAGCGCAACTTAACGCCTCTAGGGGTGGTGCGCCCCGATTGGCGGCAAAATGCGGAAAAATTGGCAGGAGTGGGCGATCGCTTTGTACGGGATAATCGCCTGCTCGCGATTGTTTTGAGTTGGCGAACCATGATGCCTCGTCGCGGTCAAGATACTTTGGCTTCTCTTTTCCTCGATTACAATGCGAAATTGTGGGCATTACAGAGCTTTCAAGTCAGAGGAGAAACGGGTTTAATTTCCCCGGTTGCCCCAACGGTTTTATTTGGCAAAATGCCTGTATTATCAACTTTATTGGGTCGGGCTGTGATGGGGTTAACGATAATTCCGAATCGTTCGGGTTGGCTTATTTTGGGGGTAATTGCTTTATTATATGGCGCGATCGCGATTCCTTCGGGATTGACGACAGGTTTTTTAGAATGGCATTGGGATTTTAATTGGCTGAAGTTAATTGTAACTTTTTGGCTACCCGCTTTCACCGAAGAATGGTTTTTTCGCGGTTTATTATTACCCAGTCCCCTCGAAAATGCAGCTTGGTGGGTTTGGTTATTTTGGGGAAGTTTGAGTACGATTTTATTTATTTTTTATCATCCTTTCAATGCTCGTTATTTCTATCCCCAAGGTCATCCCACGTTTTATGACCCCTCGTTTTTAACGTTAACGACATTGTTGGGAATCGCCTGCGCGATCGCCTATGGGTTGACTATCTCGCTTTGGTCTGCGATTATCTTACATTGGCTAACTGTAAATATTTGGCTGTTTGTTTTAGGGGGACAACGCAAACTGAAATAGTGATTTGTTGTTTGTTGGTCGTTAATCGATTGATTCTCAAATTGCTAGTTGTACATTGTAAATTGTACATTGTACATTATCCGTACTACTGCAATTTGTCTGAGAATCCGGTATAATCTCGTTCAAATTACAACTCAGCCGAATCGATGAAAAGAACTGCTACTCGTCTCGCTTCTCAACTCAGCCTCCTTGCCCTATTATGTGTCCCTGCAACCCTGGGTTTAACTGCGTGTAACCCCCCAGCAGAAAATCAAAATACCACTGTTACTTCTACAGGCGATTCTGATACTTTAAGATTACTTTATTGGCAAGCCCCCACTATTTTGAATCCTCATCTTTCCACAGGATTTAAAGACTCTGAAGCCAGTCGGATTACCCTTGAACCTCTGGCAAGTTTTGACAATGATGGCGAAATGGTTCCCTTTCTAGCCGCAGAAATTCCTACTCTAGAAAATGGGGGATTAGCCGAAGATGGACGTTCGGTGACTTGGAAACTCAAGCCGGATTTAAAATGGTCGGATGGGGAACCATTTACCGCAGAAGATGTAGTTTTCACGTTTGAGTTTATTACAAATCCTGATGTGGGGACAACGACTGCGGGAACTTATGAGGTGATTGAGTCGGTTGAAGCCCTAGACGACCAAACCGTAAAAGTGAATTTCAAACAACCCAATCCTGCTTGGTATTTAAACTTTGTGGGAACCGAAGGAATGATCTTACCCCAGCATATTTACGAAGAATATAATGGCACAAATGCTCGACAAGCGCCAGCGAATTTAGAACCTGTGGGAACCGGGGCTTTTCGAGTGGTTGAATTCAAGCCGGGAGACACGGTAGTTTATGAAGCAAATCCCAATTATCGGGATGCAGAAAATGTGGGCTTTCAACGGATTGAATTGAAAGGAGGAGGAGACGCAACTTCAGCCGCAAGGGCCGTTTTACAAACCGGAGATGCGGACTTTGCTTATAATTTACAACTGGAAGCCCCCGTCCTTCAAGAACTTGCCAATGCGGGACAAGGGGAAGTGGTTACGATTCCTAATTCGCTGGTTGAACGGATTTTAATTAATCAAACAAATCCCAATGAAGAAGTTAATGGGGAACGTTCTAGCCTCGAAGCCCCTCATCCATTTTTAACGGATGAAAGCGTCCGTCAAGCCTTTAATTTAGCGATTGACCGGGATAGTATTGCGAATCAATTATATGGCCCCACTGGAGATGTGACGGCTAACTTTCTCGTCCTTCCTGAAGAATTCCGTTCGAGTAATACCAGTTATGAATTTGACCTCGAACAAGCTGCGGCTTTACTGGATGAAGCGGGTTGGGTGGATACGAATAATAACGGGACTCGCGATAAAGATGGCACAGAAATGACAATCATCTTTCAAACTTCTGTCAATCCGGTGCGTCAGAAAACCCAAGAAATTGTCAAACAAGCGTTAGAAGAAATTGGGGTAAGCGTTGAATTAAGAAGTATTGATGCGAGTATTTTCTTCTCAGGAGACCCCGCAAGCACAGACACCACTGAACGTTTCCAAGCAGACTTACAAATGTACACCACAGGGAATACTAATCCCGACCCCGGAAGCTATATGAAAACCTATACTTGTGATGAAATTCCCCAACAGGAAAATAACTGGATTGGGGATAATGTTTCGCGTTATTGCAATCCCGAATATGATGCACTTTGGGAAGCCAGTAGTCAGGAACTTGACCCGGAAAAACGCCGTCAAATTTTCCTAGAAATGAATGATTTACTGGTCGATAATGTGATTGTAATGCCGATTGTTGACCGGGCTGAAGTAGTGGGAGTGAGTAATACGATTGAGGGGTTAGAGTTGACTCCCTGGGATTTGAATACTTGGAAAATTGCAGAGTGGAGACGGCAATCTTAAAGGTTTAAATATTAAGAATAAGAATCCCGGTTTCTGAACCTTTGGTCTGGTATTGTCATAGCAAATTCGCCTGATTAGCCATATTATTAAAACGGTGCGTTACACTTCGTTAACGCACCCTACAGTTATGGTAAAATTGAGTTGTTCGGTCAACTCGATTTAATTTTCAACAAACATTGAATCCCGACGGTTGCTGACGGGCCAATCTTCATTTTCACCGCCAATAATCAGCCGTCGAATGGTGACATATTCTTGCGAAAGTTGACGCAGGGCATTAATTAAAACATCCAACGCAAACAAATCGCTAGTACCAAGGTCGAGCCAACATCTTCCCCAAATTCCTAGGTATTGAAAATCAGACATATTGTGCATCGGAGCCATTAAAGCTGCTTCTGCTCTGGAATTTTCATAATACATATAGCTGATATCAATACCTTGGTCGGAAACTTGTAGATTTTCGGCATTGAATCCCCCCAATTTGCCTAAGTAAAACCAAGAATTAAAAACTTCTTCGAGGTATTGTTGCTCCATAGGGGAGGGGGCGGTTTCTAACTCTAGCCAAATCCAAAGGTTAAAGGGGTCGAATTCGCGAAACTGAACTTCCATAAATGCTCTCGTCACAATAAGAGAAGAAATCTTATCGTAACGCGATCCCGCAGGGATCCGCTTTGCGGCACGCAACTTTTTGACACTGAATTTCGTCTCAGTGGTGACACCTTTAACCGTATAAATATTTACATATTCTTTACAAACACGGCAATTCTACTCACAAAAGACAAGGCATAATAAAACCAACAGCGATCGCGCCCCCCCGGATATCATCACGATTTCAGCCTCTATGATTTATCCGGGAACGAAAAAAGGCGATCGCCACCTCAAAGCAGCTTCATTGTGCTTGATTCAGTCTATACAACCGTAAATTTACCATGAAATTATTACCAACAACTCGCGATCGCCTTCTCGGCCTCAGTACGATCGCAGGAGTAACCTTATTTAGTCTATCTGCCACCGCCACCACCCTCACAGGTTTCTCCACCAGAGGCGCAGATATGGGGGGTATGAACATCACCGTTAACTTCTTTAACGGAACCTCTCAAAGCGCCGTCTGGCGACCCACAGGAGGCGCAGGAGGAGGGGCTTTTGGCAGTGGTTGGTCTCTCACCCAAAGCGGTAACACCTTTGGCTCATTCAACAATCCCTGGCGGTTTTCTTATGGTGGTGGTAGTGCTGTTTCTGCCCTCACGATTGATGCCTTTGCAGGTAATACCGTTTTTGATAACGTTTTTACCCGTGTGATTACCCCCGGTTCCGCCGATGGGTGGGACTTCCAAATGGCTTACGGCCCGAGGCCCAATCGTCACGCTTACAGCGTCCCCATTGACATCTCGCGGGGGGATTTATTCGGTCGCTTATCTTTATTTTGGGACAGTGGTTTTCGCGGCAGTATGGGCTTTCTGGCCGATACCGATAGCGGCACTTGGTACGACCCGGTACGTCCTCGTTATGCGGTTCCTGCACCCCCTCCCCCACCCCAAGTTGCACCGAGTTTAGTGGGCTTATCTTTATCCGGTTCGACCATTTACGAGGGTCAAAGTAGCACCGCTTATCTCTACGGAACCGATAACAATACCGATTATCTCAACTTTTATCTCAACGGCGGCTATATTGGCACAGATTATCGCACCTCTGGTACGCGCTTTGCCAGTCGTAACCTCGGCACATTTTACGATGAGGGGATTCATTACTACACCGGACGAGTGCAAGATAGCGCCGGAAACTGGAGCAATCAAGCCACCCAAGCCGTTAGAGTCTTAAATGTAGCCCCAACGATTAACCAGATTACTCCCAATCTCACCATTAACGAAGGGGATTGGTTTGACTTCCTCGCCAACGCTACAGACCCCGGTATTTACGATGTCTTGACTTACGATTGGGATTTAGACAGCGATGGTTTGTATGACGATTATCGCGGACGGACTGGGCGTTATTCTTATGCCGATGAAGGGAATTATCGCCTCGGAGTGCAAGTCAATGACGGTGATGGGGGCTTTGATTGGAGTGGCTTTAATGTCAATGTTCTCAATGTTGCACCGACAATTACCCAACTCACTGATGATTTAGTGGTCAAACGCAATGAGTTTTTTGATTTCTCTGGTGCAGCCACAGACCCCGGAGTCCAGGATTTACTCAGTTTTGACTGGGATTTTGACAACGATGGTGTTTTTGACGACTTTACCGGAAATTCGGGAAAATGGTCATTTGCTGACCCCGGTTTATTTGATGTCACCTTGCGGGTGTCTGATGGGGATGGCGGTTTAGCGTATCGTCAGTTTACGGTAGAAGCAGTCCCCGAACCGAGGGCAATTTTAGGCTTTGTTGCGGTGGGAATTTTGGGTGCATCGATGTTACGCAAGTCGAGTTCTTCAGGAAAATCAGCAAAATGGCACGATTCTTAATGTATTTCGGTTTAGCTGTAGGGATTGGTTTGGGTTCTGTGGCGATCGCGTCCCCAAACTTTGATAACTTTACGGAATCTCCTGTACAAATGGCCCAGAGTCCTTCCATTCCCCTCGATGGGAAACCCGTTTATGTATTGCGAAATAATACTTGGCAAGAAGCCCGCTTAACCAACTGGAATTGGGATAGTCGGAGTGGAGAGCGTTTCCGGGTGTTGTACCTCGACGATAATACCACTGAATCCGGGGTAAGGCGCGATCGCATCCGTACCCTAGCCGAAGCCCAACAAGCCGGAGTTGCCACCAATACCTACGATGTTGCCAGTCAAGCGGGTATCGAGCAAATGCTACAAGCCCACAACCAAGTCCGGCAAGGGGTTGGGGTATCCCCCTTACGCTGGTCGCCCCAACTGGCGAATTATGCCCAGGAATGGGCTGAAAAACTAGCCAGTGAGGGTAAGTTTGAACACCGCTCCAACTCCTCCTACGGCGAAAATTTGGCGAGTGCCACGGGTCAGCAAATGAGTCCGTCTCGCGTCGTGCAGATGTGGGCTTCGGAAGTGGCAGATTATAACTACGCCAGCAACAGTTGTGCGCCGGGCAAAATGTGCGGTCACTATACCCAGATTGTCTGGGATGATACCACAGAAGTCGGTTGCGGTATGGCGCGATCGGGCAATCGCGAGGTCTGGGTGTGTAACTACAATCCTCCTGGTAATTATCGCGGCCAGAAGCCTTATTAGTGTCTGAGGTTTTGTTCGAGGATTGACTGGTTATTGGTTGTTGGTTGTTGGTTGTTGGTTGTTGGTTGTTGGTTGTTGGTTATTGGTTGTTGGTTGTTGGTTGTTGGTTATTGGTTATTGGTTATTAGTTATCGGTTATTTCCTCCCCCTCCTCCCCCTCCTCCCACTCTCCCCACTCCCTACAGCAAAGCTACCTCTGGTGATACCGAGAATGATTCGGGCCAACCTACGCCATAATGAGTGAGTTGAAGCGACCTTAACCGATTAGTTTATCCGTGTTAGACATCAAACAAATCCGCGAAAATCCCGAATTTGTCCAAGAGCGACTGAATCGCCGCAGCAGTGAAGGGGAATATAACTTAACCGCCTTAACCGACTTAGACAAACAACTCCGCCAAGCCGAAACCGAGCGCAATCAACTCCAAGCTCGCTCCAATGAAATTGGCAAGCTCATCGGGCAGAAGATTAAAGGCGGTAGCGACCCGAAAGGAGAAGAAATTGCCGCCCTGAAAGCAGAAGGCAATGAAATTAAAACCAAACTGTCTAATCTAGACGAAGAAAAGCGTATAAAGTTGGAAATTGATACGTTGCTGCTGCAACTGCCCAACCTCCCCAGCGACTCAACCCCCGTGGGCAAAAGCGAGGCAGAAAATGTAGAAGTGCGACGTTGGGGTGATGAATATATCCCCCAAGGCAAAAATCTCAAGCCCCATTGGGAAATCGGAGAAGCCTTGGGCATTCTTGACTTTAAACGGGCGGTAAAGGTAGCCCAGAGTCGCTTTGCCAGCTTAATCGGAGTCGGAGCAGCCTTAGAACGGGCTTTGATTAGCTTTATGTTGGATAAGCAAATTGCGGCGGGTTATGTCGAAGTTATCCCCCCGGTTTTGATTAACACGGATACGCTTACCGGGACGGGACAACTGCCCAAGTTTGCCGAGGAAAGTTTTAAATGTGCCGAGGATGATTTGTGGCTCACCCCCACCGCCGAAGTGCCACTGACCAACTTTTATCGAGCCGAAATCCTAGAAGCAGAGGCATTACCGATTTACCACTGCGCTTATACCCCTTGTTTCCGTCGGGAAGCCGGGAGTTATGGCAAGGATACACGGGGTTTAATTCGCCTGCACCAATTTAACAAGGTGGAAATGGTGAAGTTAGTCCACCCAGAAACCTCCCCAGAAGAACACGAAAAAATGCTCGATAACGCCACAGCAATTTTAGAGGCGTTACAGTTGCCTTATCGGGTGATTGAGTTGTGTACAGGGGATTTGGGCTTTAGTGCCAAGAAGTGCTACGACGTAGAAGTGTGGCTGCCTTCGTCGGGAACTTATCGCGAGATTTCAAGCTGCTCGAATTGCGGCGATTTCCAAGCGAGACGCGCCGATATTCGCTTTAAAGAAAAGGGGCAAAAAGGAACGCAGTTTGTCCATACCCTCAATGGCTCTGGTTTGGCGGTAGGACGCACGATGGCGGCAATTTTGGAGAATTATCAGCAAGCGGACGGGACGGTGAAAGTTCCCGAAGCGTTGCAGTCTTATCTAGGGCGTGAGGTGTTGTTGGTGAATCTCAATACTGCTACAGAAAAAATGTTGACTTCTCTTCCAGGAGTAGGTAGAAAACTGGCTGAGAGAATTATTGCAACACGTCACAACCAAATTTTTTCATCGATAGAAGACCTGAAACGAGTTCCTGGAATCGGTCAGCAGTTACTAAATAAATTGTCTGGTTACATAATTTGTTAGATAAGATGGGGCGTTCCCGAAGCGTTGCAGTCTTATCTCGGACGTGAGGTGTTGGCTAAGTAGCGAAAAAGTTTTCTATGTTTTTTGATGCCGTTTCACAAAATCCTCACAATTTGTTTCTACAGTATGGACAGATTCGATAAGTCGAGATAAATAACGAGATAAACGCCGCCAGTCGCCCCTTATAACATGACTGGCTTTTGAGACAAGTAACCCCGTCTACTGCCCTGGCAGTGGCGGGGTTATTGACGTTTTACAATGTACAATTAACAATGTACAATGTACAATTAACAATGTACAATTAACAATTATTAATGTACAACGTCAAAATTAATAACCAATAACTAATAACAAATAACCAATAACAAACAACCAACAACCAATAACTAATAACCAATAACTAACAACCAATAACCAATAACCAATAACCAATAACTAACAACCAACAACCAACAACCAACAACCAATGATATTTGACTGCGTAATTGTCGGAGCGGGGCCAGCAGGGGGAAGTGCTGCTTATCATCTGGCTAAAAAAGGGCGATCGGTTTTGATTGTAGACCGAGCCAAACTACCTCGCTATAAACCCTGTGGGGGCGGCGTTGCGCCAGTGGTGCAAGAATGGTTTGATTTTGACTTTTCCCCCGCAATTTCTCTGAAAGTGAAGCAAAATGCCTTTACCTGGAAGGGGGGCGATCGCGTCGAATTTGACCTCACCGAAGATCGTACAATCTGGATGGTACGACGGGACAAATTTGATTACTTTTTAGTACAACAAGCCCTGACTCAAGGCGCACAGTTACAAGACCAAACCCAGGTCACAGGAATTGAATTTAAACAAGACTGCTGGCAACTCAAAACCGAGGGTGAACCCCTCACCGGACGTTACCTGATTGCCGCAGATGGGGCGCGAGGCTCCCTGTCAAAGTGGTTGGGGTTCAAAAAACGTAAAATGACCTCAATTGGGGCATTAGAGGCGGAAATTCCCGTTCCCAATTCGACCCTACATACACCTCATTTTGAATTTGGGATGGTGTCCAAGGGCTATCTCTGGAACTTTCCTAAAGCTGACGGTTACTCCTTGGGAATTGCCACCCTCCGCAATCATCGCCGTCAGGATTTCAAGGGCATTTTAAGCGACTACACCCAACAATTTAACGTAGATTTGTCCCAAGGAAGTTTATGCGGTCATCCGATTTATCTTTGGGATGGCGATCAAAAACTCCACACCCAAAATGCTATCTTAGCTGGAGAAGCTGCTTGTGTGGTCGATCCGTTTACCGCCGAGGGGATTCGTCCGTCGATGTTGAGCGGGGTCAAAGCCGCCGACGCGATTGATGGCGCTTTGGCCGGAGATATCAATGCCTTAGCGCAATATACCGAGGTGATGAGTGCCGAATGGGGGTCAGAAATGATTTGGGCTAAACGCTTGGCAGAGGTGTTTTATCGCTTTCCTAAAGTGGGTTATCAATTGGGGGTTAAATCCTCGAAAGGAGTCGCCACAATGGTGCAAACATTTACGGGGGAAAGGCGTTATTCTGAAATTGCCCGAAAGGGATTGAAATTAATAATGTACAATTAATAATGTACAATTAACAATGTACAATTAACAATTAACAATGTACAATTAATAATTGAGGGATTCTGCTAATAACCAATAACTAATAACCAATAACCAATAACCAATAACTAATAACTAATAACTAATAACCAATAACCAATAACCAATAACCAATAACCAATGACCAAAGACAAATGACCAATGACAAATGACCAATGACAAATGACAAAATTAATCAGTGGTTTGTGGGCTTCAATTTGGATAGGTGCAATGAGTGCGAGTGCGATCGCGCAAACGACTCCCGAACCCTTTGTTCCTAGATTTCCGGGGGACGTACCGCCACGCAGCGTTGAACCATTGCCCCCTCAACGGCAATTAGAGGAGCGATCGCAACCCCAAACGGACTTTCGTATCCCCGCCCTCCAAGAAGACTATACGGGGGCATTGTGGGTGGGTTCGTGGATTGGCTTAACCCGCATTGACCCCAACACCGGCCGCATTCTCGCTCGCGTCGGCTTACCGAACTATACCATTGGCGCACTCGCCCAAGATAAAGTCGGGCGGATTTGGGTGGGGACGGCTGAAGGTTTAGTGCGGGTAGACCCCCGCAGCAACGAAATGACAGCCTACAACTTTTCCCTCCCCTCCAATCGCATTTTGTCCCTTCTTGTAGACGAACGGGGCTATCTCTGGGTGGGAACTGACCGCGGCCTGGCTTTAATTAGTCCCGACGAAGGCTTACTCATGACCACGGTACAAGAATTGCCGGGAGTCAGTGCCAATGCCTTAACGGTAGATGACAACGGCCAGTTGTGGGTGGGAACCCTCGAAGGTCTGACCCGCATTGATACAGCCAGTGCCTTTGTGATTGGTCGCATTAGCGATATTCCGGGGAATGTGGTGCAAACCCTCACCACCGGGCCAGATGGTAAGCTGTGGGTGGGAACGCCCAATAGTTTATTGGTAATTAATCCCGAATCCCGCGAAATTGAGCGTTCTGTGACGGTAATGCGCGGTCGCAGTGTGACTTCGGTTCAATTTGCCGAAGATAGCAGCGTTTGGGTGGGAACGGACAACGGTTTGTGGAAGTTACGGGCTGAAACTGGGGCTGTTTTGGGGCAAATCCCCGATTTACCTTCGAGTCGCGTTCTTTCTCTTTCTCCCGACACCGGGAATAAGTTGTGGGTGGGAACGAGTCAGGGGTTGGCTTGGGTGAGTTTAACCACAGGTCGCGTCCGTCCTCATTTTGCTTTTGTCAGCGAACCTCCAGGGACGTTTTAATTTTGTTGTTGGTTGTTGGTTATTAGTTGTTGGTTGTTGGTTGTTGGTTGTTGGTTGTTGGTTATTTGTTATTTGTTATTGGTTGTTAGTTATTGGTTGTTGGTTATTGGTTGTTAGTTATTAGTTATTGGTTGTTGGTTGTTGGTTATTAGTTATTAATTCTATCGTTTTAAATTATTAATTGTACATTGTACATTGTTAATTGTAAATTATTAATTGTAAATTGTAAATTGTTAATTGTTAATTGTTAATTGTTAATTGTAAATTATTAATTGTAAATTGTTAATTGTAAATTATTAATTGTAAATTGTTAATTGTAAATTATTAATTGTACATTGTTAATTGTTAATTGTAAATTGTACATTGTTAAATCATGGCCGTAACAGCACAAAAATTAATTGAGTTTAAGCGACAAAAAAAGCCGATTGTGGTGTTGACGGCATGGGATTATGCGATCGCGTCTATCCTAGACGAAGCGGGGGTGGATGCGCTGTTGGTGGGGGATTCTTTGGCAATGGTGGCGTTGGGCTACCCCACAACTCTACCCGTTACCCTGGATGGCATGATACACCACGCAGCCGCCGTACAAAGAGGGGTAAAGCAAGCCCTAACGATTGCCGATCTTCCCTTTTTAAGTTACCAGGAAAGTCCGGCTCAGGCGATGCGATCGGCGGGACGCTTTCTCAAGGAAGCCCAAATTCAAGCGGTGAAACTCGAAGGAGGTCATCCCCAAGCTGTAGACACGGTACATCATCTCACCACGGCAGGCATTCCGGTGATGGGTCATGTCGGTTTAACGCCGCAATCGGTGCATCGTTTGGGCTATCGTCAGCAGGGTAAAACTGAAGATGAGGGCGATCGCATTTTACACGCTGCAATGGCTCTAGAAGAGGCAGGAGCATTCGCAATTGTCCTCGAACATATCCCTAGTCATTTAGCCGCAAACATCACCCAGAAACTCGAAATTCCGACGATTGGCATTGGTGCGGGGCCTCATTGCGACGGACAGGTTTTGGTGACGGCAGATTTTCTAGGTTTATCCGCGAAACAGCCCCCTTTTGCGAAGGCTTATACGAATTTACGAGAAACCATTACAACGGCGGTTCAAGATTACACCGCAGAGGTGCGTCAGCGTCGCTTTCCGGAAAAGTAGTTGTTGGCTATGGGTTAGGGGTTGCTGAATCAACCGAACGACTTTTTCAGCAACTCCTATCTCGATTTCCCCGTTATTCGCCAGCGTTGTGCATTAAGGGACATTGATTCGGACGAGTTAAGGTGACAATGCTATGGCGGGGAAAGCGGTTTCTGGGAGTGGTGGGCATGACTGTTACTTTAATCTCTAAAGATGAGATTTGAGGATGATTATCGAGCAGCATTCGGGCTAGTTGTTTATTCATCAATTCCCAATAATCGGTTTCATTGGGATAATTTTCAAAGAAATCTTCAACTTCTTGAGCAATTAAGACAAAATCGGGATAATTTTCGGGATCGTCAACGGCAATATCATTAACGAAGCGGTAGTTCACATCAACATTGAGGGTGGCAAAGCCTTGATGCTCCACTTGCCAATCTCTCAGTTGAAAACCAAAACTTTCTTGAGTACGAGCGCATTCAATGGGGTCCAAACTTTGAGCAAAGGCGGGTTGAGTTGCGATTTGGGGAATCTTCACGCCAATTCCCAAAACTGAGGAAACAACCAATCCCATACCGACTAAAGGACGCAGAGAAAATTGCAGCATTGTTTCTGTAGAGTTAATGTTTGGCTTTTAATTATAGCTGAAGTCGGTAAATTACCCGCTTTTAACTTTAATTTTTGATGAATCACCCGATTTTGCTGTATATCTTGCTTTTTTACCCAGAATGTGCTTACTTGTTGCGCCAAATTGCATCAGCAACACGAGTGACATCGAAGATTTCGGGAATGTCGTGGACGCGGAGGATGTCGGCTTGATTTGCGATCGCGGCACAACAAGCAGCAGCAGTCCCCCACACTCTCTCTTTGGGGTTATCTCGGTTGAGAATTTTGCCGATAAAGCTTTTGCGGGAGACTCCCATCAAAATGGGAACATTGAGTTTTTTGAATTGACTTAAGTTTCTTAAAATTTCGAGGTTTTGGTCGGCGGTTTTGGCAAAGCCGATACCGGGGTCAATGATCAGGTGCGATCGCGGAATTTTCAAATCCCGACATTTTTTGATTTGACGCTCAAAAAACTGATAAATCTCCCCGATTAAGTCTTGATAATCGGTTAGGGTTTGCATGGTTTTGGGAGTGCCGCGAATGTGCATGAGCATAATGGGGACTTGCAGTTGGGCAGTAGTGGCTAACATCTCGCAGTCATAGGTTCCCCCAGATATATCATTAATGATATCAGCGCCAGACGCGATCGCGGCTTGGGCAACTTCAGACCGAGTGGTATCAATTGAAATGGGAATTTGGCTTGCGGTGCGGATTTTTTTAATAATAGGAATAACGCGATTTAATTCGGTTTCTAGGGAGATTTGAACCGCCCCTGGTCGCGTCGATTGTCCGCCAATATCAATGATATCTGCGCCATTTTTAATCATGTTTTGGGCTTGATTGAAGGCGGCTTCTTCGTTGTTAAAATCGCCACCGTCGCTAAAGCTATCGGGGGTGACATTTAAGATGCCCATGAGGTAGGTTTGTTTCCCCCAAGCAAAGGTTTTACCGCGAAGTTCTAAGGTTGGTTCAATAGACATTTTCGATTAACAATTAACAATTAACAATTAACAATGCACAATTAACAATGTACAATGCACAACTAGGGAATTCGGCAAATACAAACAACAAATTTATTCCGCTTCTAATCCCGTTGCTTTTAATAACCGTTTGCGCTTTTGACGAGCAACTTCTTGTAAATCGATAATTTTATCGGTTTCATCGACAATTTCCCCGGTTAACACTTCTAACACATCTTCTAAGGTTACCACCCCAGAAACGCCCCCATATTCATCTAAAACGACGACTAAATGTTTATGAGTTTCTTGAAATTCTTTGAGTAAACGGTCAGCCCGGATAGTTTCTGGGACGAAGCGGACAGGACGCATTAAATTGGCGATTTTTTGTTGAGGATTGCCTTCAATTAAAGCGGTTAAAAGTTCATCTTTGAGGGCAACTCCCACTACTCGGTCAATGGAATCTTCTATGACGAGCATCCGGGTGTGAGTCGAGGCAATAATATCAGCTTTGGCTTCGGCGAAGGTGCGATCGCCATGTAAATAAGTGAGTAAAATGCGAGGAGTCATTAACGCCGCAGCATTGAGGTCATTGAGTTGAAAAACTCGCTGAATCATCTCGGCTTCGTCGTCTTCAATGGTGCCTTCTTGATAGCCAATACTGGCCATTAAACGAATTTCGGCTTCGTTGGTGGTGGGGAGTTTTTTACCCTTCATAAACGGCAGGGTGAGACGTTCAACAAACCAGACTATGGGAGTAAAAACAAAGGTCAGGAATTGTACGGGAATGGCAAATAATAAAGCCAGGGTTTCTGCATAACGTTCTCCTAAAGTTTTTGGGAAAATCTCACCAAACAAAATAATGAGTAGGGTAAAAAATGCTGAGAATATGCCAATCCAAGTATCCCCAAAAATATTAGCCGCTAAACTCCCAATAATAATACTACCAACAATATTAAAAATATTATTGAGGATGACAATTGTGGCGATGGGGCGATTAATACGTTGGCGAATCCGAGAAAGCGCGATCGCGGCGGGTTTGCGAGAATGAGCCAGTTGGCGAACTTTGAGGGGAGAAATGGCAAGTAAGGCGGTTTCGGCAGCAGCGCAAAAGGCAGACCCCGCTAAAATCAGTATAATTATTATAAAAAGTTGCAACATTAATGCGTATTAAATTGGGTCATTTGTTATTGGTTGTTGGTTGTTTGCTTTTCGCTCTGACGGGAGGTTTGCCCCAGAAACTTGGCCTTATACGAACGCTCAAACTAGAAATTCACAGCATTGAAGCATTGCCAACTTGATTTTAGTTTCTCAAGCGTAACTCATTGCAGAGAATCGAGTGAAGTACCCAACAACCAACAACTAACAACAAAACTAATTAACTTTTACTCGCCGCGGCCATTTCTTCAGATTGCTCCGAACGAGCCGAGCCTTGGGTTCCGAGTTGAATCAACTCAATTTTATAGCCAGTGGGGTCTTGAACAAAGGCAATAACCGTCGAACCATGTTTCATCGGTCCGGGTTCGCGGGTGACTTTACCGCCTGCCTCTTTGATTTCTTCACAGGTTTTATAAATGTCGTCTACCCCTAGGGCAATGTGACCGTAACCGTCCCCTAAATCGTAGCTGTCTACTCCCCAGTTGTAGGTTAATTCAATCACGGTATGCTCCGCTTCCTCACCATAACCGACAAAGGCAAGGGTGAATTTGCCTCCTGGATAATCTTTGCGACGCAACAGTTTCATGCCGAGTACGTCGCAGTAGAATTGGATGGATTGGTCTAAATCGCCGACGCGCAGCATGGTGTGTAACATTCGCATGGTTGAAAACTCCTTGAGATTTGGGCTACTGTTCTTAATTTTACGAAGCATTACGGCTTTGGCTCTAAAAGTTTTTGCCAGGCGAGATACCATTGCCCTAATTTCACGTCACTCAAGGGGCGTTGACGGGTTTGGGTGTGCAGGAGTTTTTCGAGGGTTTGGGGGGATTGTTGGGTTTGTTCGACCCAGGCTTGGATCAGTGCTTCGGGTTGCAGTAGGGTTGTGCCTAAACCCAGGGCTTGTTGCAGTTGCCGTTGTTCTTCTTTGCCTAGGGTTTCGAGGGTAAATTCGCTACAGTCGGCTTTGTGTAAGACTCCTGCCAGGGCTTCGATATAAGCTTGGGAGTTGTTGACGGGGGGATTGTCTAGGGGTTGGATTTGACCAAAGCGACGGTTACTCTCCCAGAGGATAACAATCAGAATGACAATTCCTTGAACAACAAGGGGGAAAAGGGGAGTGGTTAGCCAATATTGCCACAGATTTACTTCGGCTTCGGGGTTATTTTCGGTTGCGGGGCGATCGCGATGGATATATTCGTCAATCCAAATGGAGGGGGAAGCATTTTGAATCAGTTGGCTGTCTGCGGCAGGAGATTGGGTAGCCAGGAAAATTAGGTATTCAAAGTTGCCGGGATTGCTTTGATAGGCGTTGACGGCTAAATAAGGGGTGGTGGCATATATAACTTGACCGTTGCCGATTTTTTCGAGCCACACCACAGCCCCGGCGCGATCGCTCAGTAAGGGGTTTTTTGCCTCTGGCGCTCGACGAGTGGTTTCAATTTGGACAGAACCAACAGCACTGGTTAAATTGCTGCTAAAGGGGGCATTTGTGGCAGGCTGATAGCGACCGAGACTGATGAGGGTATTACCTTGAGCAATCCAGTCTCGTTCAGCTTGATCGAGGGGAGGGCGTTGTAGTTCGCTATGAACGCGAATCAGGGTTTGGGGAGAGGGAGAGGTTAATTCTGCGATCGGTTGTTGCCAGCGTTCTATGGCAATGCCTTGGGTTTGGGCATATTCGTACCAAGCACTATAGCCCCAAGGCGATCGCAAGTAAGTTGAACCCAAGCGATCGCCCGACTGAGGAGCGCCCAACAACGTGAGTAAGACGACAACCCCCAGGGCGATCGCTCCCCACACAACCCAACGACGAGACCTAACTTTCATAACGGCAATGGCAACAGTTACAGTTAATTGTATTTGGATCGCGGCAACATTAAGACCAAGGACGAAGGACAAAGGACAAATTATGACTCGCTACCTCGTAAACCGCCTTCTCATGGCGATTCCCACCCTGATTGCCATTAGTATCGCCATTTTTTTGATTCTGGCTTTGGCTCCAGGGGACCCCATGGGAGAGTTTGCTTCTAATCCGGCGATGACGGCAGAAGTGCGGGAAAATATCCGGCGATCGCTCGGTCTCGACCAACCGATTTATATTCGCTATCTCAAATGGGTTTGGGCGTTTTTACAGGGGGATTTGGGCTACTCGTTCACCAGTCGCAGTCCGGTGATTGAACTGATTGGCCAGCGCTTACCGACAACGTTGTGGATTGTGGGGTCGGCTTATCTCCTGAGTGCCGTGTTAGCGGTTCCTCTGGGAGTGATGGCGGCGGTGAAACGTTATTCTTGGCTCGATCGCATGGCTACTGCGATCGCGTTTTTTGGATTTTCGATTCCGACGTTTTTCACGGGATTACTATTTATCCTGCTGTTTAGCGTGTATTTGGGCTGGTTTCCCTTTATTTACAACAGCACACTCCAAGTCACGGATTGGCAAACCTTTGTGGCACAGCTTCAGCAGTCGATTATGCCGATCTCGGTGTTGGCCCTGTATCAAGCGGCGGTACTCATGCGCTATGTGCGCTCTTCGGTACTCGAACAACTGCACCAAGAATACGCCCGCGCCGCCCACGCCAAGGGCTTGCCGCCTTGGGTGGTGCTGAATAATCACATCCTCCGCAATGCCCTGATTCCGGTGGTGACATTGGTCGCCCTGGAAATTCCTAATATTTTTACCGGGGCATTGGTAACCGAACAAGTCTTTCGCGTACCGGGAATTGGGGCATTATTAATTGAGTCGATTAACCGCAGTGATACCCCGGTGGTGATGGCGATCGCGTTTATCTATGCCATTCTCATTATATTGTTTAACCTGCTGGCAGATTTGCTGTACGGCGTTTTAGACCCCAGAGTGCGATATTGACGCAAAGCTATGGCAAGTCAGGGTTTGAGCGATTATGGAAAACTTGTAAGAGTTGAGGGTTTATGAGGTGTTTATCTGATGGCAATTTTCGTGCAAATTTACGCAGCGACGGGGCTTTTGGGGATTTTTATTTAATTTTGAATCTAAAAAGCGCCAATCTATCATAAGAGATTTTATAACGAAATCTCAGTTTATTGTCAACCACTTTGTTAAAATATGTAAAGTTTTAAGCCCTGTTTGGTAAAAATAAAATAAATTTTATTCTTAATTCCGAGAATACAATCGCCTGAATCTCGATAGCCCAAGACATCCCGCAATCTCACTTACAAATTAAATAACCCTTAAAACCAAAACATCCCTTTAGCCTAAACCGCTAAAATTCCCCATCAAAAAATCTACCTTTTGAGGCTATTTATGTCAGTAACTCCCGCAAAAACATCAACCCTAACCCCTTCTCCTTCCCAACAGCGTTTGTGGCAAAAAGCCTGGCAAAGATTTCGCCGGGACAAACTCGCCTTAGTCGGGTTAATCGTGTTGCTCCTGCTCGGTTTGAGCGTCATCTTCGGCCCTTGGCTGTATCGCGTCCCCTTCGACGAGATTGACTTCTCGAACGCGATCGCGCCACCGAGTCTGGCTCATCCCCTCGGCACCAACGACCTCGGACAAGACCAACTCGCCCGGTTACTAATTGGCGGGCGGATTTCCCTGGCGGTAGGCATTGCCGCCATGCTAGTCGCCATCACTCTCGGAACCACCGTCGGCGCGATTTCCGGCTTTTACGGTTCCTGGCTCGATGCCGGGTTAATGCGAATCACCGACCTCTTTCTCTCCCTGCCGCAACTGCCCCTACTACTGCTGGTGGTCTATTTATTTCGAGATACCGCCCGCGCGATCGCCGGGCCAGAACTCGGCATTTTCTTACTGATTGTCCTGGTCATTGGCAGTCTCAACTGGATGTCTGTCGCCCGGTTGGTGCGAGCCAGTTTCCTGCAACTACGAGAAGCGGATTTTGTCTTAGCCGCCCGCGCGATCGGAGCGAAGCAACGGCGCATTATCTGGGTTCACATCCTACCCAACGTCTTGAATTTAATTACCGTTGCCGCAACCCTTGCCGTGGGTACAGCGATTATCACCGAATCGACGCTGAGTTTCCTAGGGCTAGGCTTTCCCCCGGATGTCCCTACCTGGGGACGAATGCTATACGAAGCCCAAAGCTACATCACCCAAGCCCCCCACCTGGCAATCTTTCCCGGTTTGGCGATTTTCTTGACGGTGTTGAGCATTAATTATGTCGGGGACGGTTTACGGGATGCTTTCGACCCGCAAGGATTGTAGGTTGTAACGTGCCAGTCCTTTCGAGGAGGAGGGGGTTTCAGTTATCAGTTATCAGTTATCAGTCATCAGCCTAATCAGTGGCTCCTCGGCAATCGGCAATCGGCAGTCGGGGGGTTTCTTCAGTCATCAGTTATCAGTTATCAGTAATCAGTGTTTTGGGCAGTGGGTCTTGGGCAGCTTTGCTGTAGGCAATCGGCAATCAGCTTGTAGGGGCGGGGTTTCCCCGCCCAATAACCAATAACCAACAACCAATAACCAACAACCAATAACCAATAACCAATAACCAATAACCAACAACCAATAACCAATAACCAACAACCAACAACCAACAACCAACAACCAATAACCAACAACCAACAACCAACAACCAAGCCCTACAATAAATCCACCACACCCATTTGCCCATCTAAACGGACTTTTTGATTGTCCTTTAATAATTGGGTGGCGTTTTCGATATCCATAACGGCGGGAATGCCGTATTCGCGGGCGACAATTGCCCCGTGAGAAAGGCGACCCCCCACTTCAGAAATGAGTCCTCCTGCCCTAGCCAGGAGAGGGGCCCAACCGGAATCGGTGTAGGGGACAACGAGGATTGTATTGCGATCGACGTTGCCAATATCTTGCCAGTTGTGGAGGATTTTAATACTGCCTTCGACAATACCGGGACTGGCGGCAATGCCTTGCAGTCGGTTGCGATCGCCCTGGATTTCGGCAGGGGGGAGGTATTCGGGTTTGTCCCCGTAAACGACGAAAGGAACGCCTGTGAGTTGGCTATTTTTGTTAAATTGGACTTGGCGGCGTTGTACCCTGTCCTGGAGGTGCGATCGCATCTCATCATGAGGATTGGCAATACATTGTTGAATTTCTGGGAATGTTAGATAGAAAATATCCCCCGCTTCTGCCAGAATGTCTGCTTCTAACCATTGCTGTTCGAGGGCAATAAAACTCCAACGCAAATAAGCCAGTAAGCGGGAATAAGTCTCAGTCACTTGACCTTTGAGATTGAGGCGAGATTGCACAATGCGCGATCGCGTTTGTTGATTTTGGGGCAGTTCTTTAAGAGGTTCGGGGGGGGGATCGAGGAGGTATTGGGTAAACAATTGCCGGGCAGGACGGGGGTTTTCGAGCCAACGGGGGACAGCAATATCGGTAGCGGCTTCGCTGAGATAGCCGTAACGATGCAGCCACCGTTCAAACTGAGACAAGATATTTTCCCCGTCGGGACTGTCAGCCAGATAAGCAAATAAAGACGGACAGCTATCAAAATTCAAACGTTCCATCGGCAAAAGATGGCGGGTTTCGTTAGCCAGTTGACGCAGCGATCGCAAGGACTCGACTTCGGGCATTTGGGTACTGTCGAGTTGGCTGTCATCGACTTTTAAAATGGCTTGACGTAGAGACAAACTCAGGGGGGCCATAATGCTGTAATAAGTGGCTTGGGTGAGGGTATCGAGGATCGTTTCGATGCGATCGCCCAGTTGAGAGGGATCGAGATTCTCGACGGTTTGACCCGCTAATTCTCGCAAAGTCGGTTCAAAACAAGTCCGGCAATCTTGTTTAAAATCTTGCTCAAGCTGCCATTCTCGACCCAGTAAGCGCAATAACCCCGGTACGTTGCGTAAAGTAGACAAAATCGGCGGTTTGCTAAACTTGGCCCCCCGAGTTAAAAATTCTAAGCTTTCTGGAGGTAAGCCCATACGGAGGAAAATTTTACCCAGCAAGGTAGCATTAAAATAAGCCCTCGCAAAGTGCAAAGTCGCAGTTTCTGTGAAATCTAGACCTTCTGCCCGTTGTCCTAAAACAATCGTAAAAATCTCTCCCCACACCCCACAAGTCAAAGGACGATTAATCGACCAAGTGAGGGGTCGAATGGCCCCTGGAATCACCTCTGCTGCAATTTTACGCGTCCAAATTGGACGGAGATTGGTAATCGGACGGGCTTGCAACAACCAGATGGTTTCGCCATCATAGGTCCATTCAATGTCTTGGGGAATGCCGCGCGATCGCTTTTCTAAGTCTCTGACTAACAAAGCCACTTCGCGAATAATTTTGTGGGGGACATCCCCCTGCCCCTCGATCGTAATGTCATCTTCGGGGGAATCCGGTTTAACCTGTTCTGGGACTTTCTCGTTCGCTAAATCTTCCGGCAGAAAAACTCGATATTGTTCCGGAGTCACTTGACCGGAAACCACGCGAGACGCATCCCCCGGTAAAGCTTCAATCACAACCGCACTGGTATATTGGTCTACAGGATCGCGACTAAAAGCCACCCCCGAAAACACCCCCGGAATTTGCTTTTGAATTAATACCGCAATGGACGCTTCGGCTGCGTTGCGGTCTTGGCGATATTGGCGAGCATTTTGGTTGCCATAAGAAGTCTGTACCTGAGTAATCGCTGCGTCGAGTTCCTCGGAGTTGGTAATATTGCCCACAGAAGTATATTGTCCTGCGGCTGAAGCTTCGTTTGAGTCTTCTCCGACTGCCGAAGATCGGGCAATCAGGGGATTCTCTGGACTCAGTTTTAAACTGGCAATCAGGGGTTGCGAATCGTCTCCTGCGGGCAATATCCAGCCCTCTGGGACGTTGTAACCCCAGTTTTTGACTTGGGAGAGGGTCGCAGCTTTTTGACCCACTTGCTGGGGGTCTAGGGATTGGTTGAGGGTAGGGACGGCTTGATCCCCTTGAAAAAATCGAAACATTTTGCGAGATTCCTCGTTGGCTTGGGTTTCACTCAGATCGAGGTCGTCAGGAATTTGGGTATAAATCCCAGCGACCAACACCGATAATGCGATCGCCATGGCAATGCGAAAGGGATCGTCGGGATGTCGCAAGGAGACAATTAAAGATAGCAGAAATAAGACGATTAAACGTCCGGTGCGGCGATCGCGAAAAATCGTAAAACTAACCAAACTGAGGAGAAACACCAAAACCGCCGCGATCGGGTCGTGAACCACAATGCCCCAGACCACATTGGTTGTTCCTGCCCCTTTGCCTCTCCAATACCGTCCGATGACTAAAGCAATTAAGGCGATTAACTCCCAAGCGGGCATTTCCGGGAAGAAATAACGGGCAATTAACACTGCAACAATGCCTTTCGCGGCTTCGGAGAGAACCGCTAAAATTCCCGTCCGCTTGCCACCGTGATAAAATGCCGCCGAAACCGAAACATTGCCCGTCCCGATTTTATCCAATCTCTGTCCCATCGACGCGATCGCAATCCAGTTAATCAGGGGCAATGCCCCCAAAATCGGACAACCAATCAAAATAACGAGTGAACCCCAAACCTGCATCAGCGCCATATTTGCAACCTGCGATTCTGCCTGCAATACGATAACAAGCATTTTAACGGTATCCCACTAATTTTGCTGGGGGTCGTTGGAGTTTCACCGCTTGGGCAAAATATTAGATAAGCTTTTGATCCAGGCTTTGTGTTTTTTGCGCTTGTAGCGGACTTCTTTGAGGTGTTGCTGGGCTTCGATAATGCCTTTACGTTTGCGCGGTCGCACCGAGGGAACTTGCCGAATCGGGGTTTCTGAAGACTTAATGGCCGAATAGTCGGGTTTGTCTTTTTTGACCCACCAACTCATAATCCAGCCGATCGTCAATCCCGCGATCGCCCCCACCAAGATGCTATACCACACCGAATAACCCAAAAGTACAAAGGTGAGTAGGAAAATTAACCATAAGGCGATTAAAAATCTCATGTTTTTGTCTTTTGTTCTTTGTCTTTTGTCCTTTGTCTTTTGTCCTTTGTCTTTTGTCCTTTGTCTTTTGTCTTTTGTCTTTTGTCCTTTGTCCTTTGTTCTTTGTCCTTTGTTCTTTGTCTTTTGTTGTTGGTTAGTAGTAAGGGATGAGCGCCCTTATTGGTTATTGGTTATTGGTTATTGGTTATTGGTTGTTGGTTGTTGGCTTTCACAATGTACAATCAATAATTGTCCATTATTCATTGTTAATTGTACATTATTAATTATTCATTGTTAATTGTACATTATTAATTATTCATTGTTAATTGTACATTGTTAATTGTACATAGTTAATTATTCATTGTTAATTGTACATTGTTAATTATTCATTGTTAATTGTACATTGTTAATTATTCATTGTTAATTGTACATTATTAATTATTCATTGTTAATTGTACATTATTAATTATTCATTGTTAATTGTACATTATTAATTATTCATTGTTAATTGTACATTGTTAATTGTACATTGTTAATTATTCATTGTTAATTTCTCCACATTCGTCCGCAACTGCCCACAAGCCGCATTGGCCTCCAAGCCGCGAGAATAACGGACGCTGACGGCAATATGATGTTCTTGCAGGAGGCTTTGAAATGTCTCGATGCGGCGATCGCTAGGGCGTTGATAATCGGCCTCGTCAATGGGATTATAGGGAATCAGATTAACGTGGGATTGAAAGCCTCGTAACTGTTGGGCTAACTCGATCGCGTGTTCGGGGAGGTCGTTCGTTCCCGCTAACAAGATATACTCAAAACTAACGCGCCGTCCCGTAATTTCGATATATTCCCGGCAATCGTCGAGTAATTGGGATAATGTGTAGTGTTTTGCGCTGGGAATCAGTTGTTCGCGCAATTTCTGGTTAGAGGCATGAAGGCTGACGGCAAACGTCACTTGTAGTTTATAATCTGCGAGTTGGCGGATTTTTCCCGGTAAACCTACAGTAGAAATGGTGAGCGATCGCGCACCGATTCCCACATCCTGATTTAATGATTTTACCGCCTTTACCACTTCTTCAAGGTTCAGTAACGGTTCCCCCATCCCCATAAACACCACATTACTAACGCGACGCTGAAAGTCCTCTTGGACGGTCAAAACCTGATCGACAATTTCATAAGCCTTGAGGTTGCGGGTATAACCCCCTTTCCCCGTCGCACAAAAATCGCAAGCCATCGGACAACCCACCTGAGAGGAAACACACACCGTCAGGCGCTTTTTACTGGGAATCCCCACAGTTTCAATCAGGGAATCATCGGCAAGTTTTAACAGATACTTCCGCGTCGCATCCGGGGCAATACTGCGATGGTGAATGGTAGAGCGTCCAATGGGAGTATCTAGGCTATTTTCTCGCCATTTTTTGGGAAATACAGTAATATCATTGAGCGATCGCGCTCCTTTTTGATACAACCACTGATGCAGTTGTTTAGCCCGATAGGGGGGCTGATTTTGCTCGCTTACCCATTGTTGCAAGTCAGCAAAAGAAAGTTCTAATAAGGGTTTTTGTTGAGTTTGGGGAGAAGTCATTTCAGTTATCAGTAATCAGTTTTTAAGGGGCAGTCGGCAATCGGCGTGTAGGGGCGCTCTTTTCCCCACCCAAGGGGGAGTTAAATTCTACCCCAAAAAAGGGTCTCCAAACTTCTGGCTGGAGGGTAGACTTTATAAAAAGGCTAAAAGCTAGACTAGATGGGCATTCGGTTTCTCAAAAAGCGAGATTAACGTTTCACGCGAGAGTTATTAGCACAATCACAATCGCGTTTTTCCGATAGTTTCCTGGTTATTGGTTCTTGTTTTGACTTTTTCAGCCCGGCTTATATCCTTTAGCGAGTTGCGGCTTGAATGGCTTGGGCGATCGCATCATAAGCGGGTTTGGGGCGATAATATTGATCGAAAATTAAAGGTGCGCCCGATTGTCCCATAAAACTACTCACCCAAGTATAGCGATCGGTAAAGCCCCAAAACCAAAAACCCGTACATTTTGGCACATCCAAACAAGCTTGAATTAAGTCTTTATAAATGCTGGCTTGTTGTTGTAATTGTTCGGGACTGGGTTCTCCTTGATAGCCCATGCGGACATCGGTTTCGGTAATTTGGATTTGTAAATCCAACTCGGCTAAACGCTCTAAACTTTGCTTTAATCCCTCGTAAGTGGGTGCATCGTCAAGGCGGAGGTGCATTTGTAAACCCACCCCATCGAGGGGAACATTTCTTTCTTTTAAATCCGCGACAAGACGATAAAGAGCATCAACTTTCTGCCCCGATTGTGCGCCCCATCCCCCCGGATCGTATTCGTTGTAAAATAACTTAGCGTTGGGGTCGGCTTCGTGGGCCCAGCGATAGGAAAGTTCGATGTATTCCGGGCCGATTCCCCGCGACCAAATTAATTCTCTCAGGGAACTGTCCGTGTCGAGGGCTTCGTTGACCACATCCCAAGCATAAATCCGACCGCGATAACGACTGACTACGGTTTGGATATGGTTGCGAAGAATCTCGATCAGTTCTTCTCGCGTCCAATCCCCCGCTTTAAGCCAATCGGCCAAACCCCTTTGCCAAACCAAGGTATGACCGAACATTTTCATGTTGTGCTCGTTGGCAAAATCTACAATATCATCTGCCCCTTTAAAGTTAAAGCGATCGCGTTCGGGTTGCAACGCTTGGAATTTCATGGCATTTTCTGGCATAATTTGATTAAACTCGCCCGCGAGAACTTGGCTATAGGTGCGATCGCGTCGTAACGGGCCCAACGCCACTGCCGCGCCAATGCCAAAGTCTTTCCGGTCTGCGAGGGAACGCAAGGTGACTTGATTTTCGGGAACTGCGGTTGGCGTAGAATTAGAAAGGTTAACGGATGGGGTTTCGACTACCGCGATCGTACAAGCACTGAGGAACAACAGTAGCAAAAAAGAAATGAGTCTTTTCATGGGGGGCAATGGGTGTGTCTGAGGCCGATTATTTCTATGATATTAATTGGGAACAATTAGCGGCAGAATATCTCAAACCTTCTCGGTCTTTGCGGGAGCAGCGCTCATCTTATCACGCCTCCCGGCCTCAAGTTCCCACCCTGCCCCCAACGCTGCAACTGCGAGATTACCAAAAACAAGCCATTGGTCGCTGGTTGCGTCATCAAGGTCGCGGCACGTTGAAAATGGCCACCGGAAGCGGTAAAACCATTATTGCCCTCGCCCTGACGGTGGAATTGTATCAAAAAATCGGACTACAAGCCCTGCTCGTCGTATGTCCCTATCGCCATTTAGTAACTCAATGGGCGCGAGAATGCGAGCATTTTAACTTGCAACCCATTTTAGCCTTTGAAAGCGTCCACAATTGGCAAAATTACCTTTCAACGCAACTGTATAATCTCCAAGCGGGGAATCAAGGCTTTGTAACCATTCTCACCACCAACTCGACTTTATTATCTCTAAGTTTGCGATCGCAACTGAAATTTCTCCCCGCCAAAACCCTCATCGTCGGGGACGAAGCCCACAACTTAGGGTCACCGCAACTCGAAGCCGCCTTACCCCGTAACCTCGGCTTACGACTCGCCCTTTCTGCGACTCCTGAGCGTTACTTTGACGACGATGGCACCGATTTATTATTGAGCTACTTTGGGGGTATCCTCAAACCTGAGTTTACCCTAGCCGACGCGATCGCCGCCTCAGCCCTCGTGCGTTACTTGTACTACCCCATTTTCGTCGAACTCACCCCCGCCGAAAGCCACGCTTATGCCAAACTCACCAAACGCATCGGTTGGGCGTTGCAGAAAAACGAAAATCTGGGGTCTGACTCGATGTTAACCCCATTGCTCATGCAGCGATCGCGCCTCGTCGGGGCCGCAGCCAACAAACTCAACGCCCTGTCCGACCTCATGCAGTCCCGCCGTCACACCACCCACACCCTCTTTTATTGCGGCGATGGCACCGTCGAAACTCCCGAAGGGTCACAACGCCAAGTCAACGCCGTAGCCAAGCTTCTAGGGGCAAAATTGGGCTACAGAGTCAACACCTACACCGCCGAAACCCCCCTGCCCCAACGAGAAACCCTGCGAGAACAATTTGAACGGGGCGAACTCCAAGGCCTCGTCGCCATTCGCTGTCTGGATGAAGGGGTAGACATTCCCGCCATTCGTCACGCCGTTATTCTCGCCAGTACCGGAAACCCCCGGCAATTTATCCAACGTCGCGGTCGCGTTTTGCGTCCCTATCCCGGCAAAGAACAAGCCACCCTATTCGATACCATTGTCCTGCCCCCCAACCTCGACCGAGACACCTGGGAAGTCGAACGCAGCCTACTCCGCAAAGAACTCAAGCGCTTTCTTGAATTTGCTGCCCTGGCCGAAAATGCCCCCGAAGCCCGACAAAAATTACTATCCCTGCAAGACCGCTATGGCTTGTGAATTTTCTGAATTTATATCGTGCTACAACTTGTAACATTAACCGCAAGTTATAAAATGAGAAGCAATTGTTACAGAAGTTAACATAATGAATCAAATTCCCCTATCCTATAGCTTAATTGGTGCATTCGTCGTTTTTTTAGGCATCGCGATCGCCCTCTACCTCAGCAGCGCCCGCCGCTACCAATCCGCCAACACCGTCGCCAATTCCTACGACCAATGGACTGAAGACGGCATCCTCGAATACTACTGGGGAGAACACATCCACCTCGGCCATTACGGTTCCCCCCCACAACCGAAAGACTTTCTGCAAGCCAAAAGTGACTTTGTACATGAAATGGTGCGCTGGGGCGGCCTCGACCAACTTCCCCCCGGCACAACCGTTTTAGATGTGGGCTGTGGCATTGGGGGCAGCAGTCGCATTCTCGCCCAGGATTACGGCTTTAACGTCACAGGCGTTACCATTAGCCCCCAACAAGTGAAACGAGCTACCGAACTCACCCCCGAAGACCTCAGCGCCCAATTTGCCGTGGATGATGCCATGGCGTTATCCTTCCCCGAAGGCAGTTTTGATGTGGTTTGGTCCATTGAAGCGGGCCCCCACATGCCCGAAAAAGACGTTTTTGCGCGGGAATTGCTGCGCGTCCTCAAACCCGGCGGCATCCTGGTTATGGCTGACTGGAATCAACGAGACGACCGGGAAGTTCCCCTCAACGCCTGGGAACGCCCCGTGATGCAGCAATTACTCGACCAGTGGGCCCACCCCGCTTTTGCCAGTATTGAGGGCTTCGCGGAGCTTCTCGAAGCCACTGGGCTAACCGCAGGAGAAGTGAGTACCGCCGACTGGACGACCGAAACTTTGCCGTCTTGGTTCGATACGATTTGGCAAGGGATTATTCGCCCCCAAGGGTGGTTGCAGTATGGCTTACCGGGTTTTCTCAAGTCGGTGCGAGAAGTCCCGACGATTTTGTTAATGCGCTTGGCGTTTGGGACGGGGTTGTGTCGCTTTGGGATGTTTAAAGCTTCTCGCGCTAATGTTGCGGCTTCTCCTTCTGAGCAGGTTGAAGTTAGTTCGGTTTCTTAACCTCATAACCCTGGTTTTTTCAAGAAACCGGGGTATTCTCTTACCTAACATAATTATTGCAGTCAGATTGCCCCGCTTGGCTCAAAAACTCGCAACCTGAAGGATGACCCACACTACCGCTTTAGTCAAATAAATGGCTAATGCTGCACCGATAATACCATTCGCGATCGCGCCTATTGGTAACCAAAGCCATTGATTCGATGAGCGAGACAGTGTAGAAGGCTCTGAGGTTGACGGGATTTTTGCGATCGCGATCGGTAATAATCCTACTAAAATAACGCTTAAAACAGAGATTGCAACCGCAGACAAACCGGAAAAACCTGTTAGATAAAACCCCACAACCGCACTCACCCCGGCTACCGATCCCGAATAAGCAAAAAACGGCAAAATCACAGGCACAAAAATCATTCCCACCGCTTGAGATTCCATAGAGCGAGGATGTAGGGTTTGCAGCCAATACACTCCGGCTACTGGGACAAAAAGAGCGCCCGCGATCGCGCCAATCACGACCCAGAGTAACCCTAAAAAAGACTGACTGTAATAATAAGTCAAAGTAGCCGAAATAATCCAGGGCGCGATCGCGAGGAGTAAAACCAAAAAGCCAATCATAATAACCTAGAAAGAGTCAAGCCTTACCCGAATTATCTCTGTACCGGGTTTCCGTTTCAACTAATAGCAAATTTGCTAAAAGAGCCTTATTCATTAATTCTCAAAAATTTGTTTAACCGTTAATTGTAAATCGGGAAAAGCCCAAGACTCAACTCGATCATCTCCTTGAAATTGCCTTACTTCATACTCCCCATCAACCATTTGGTAAACTGAAAGCGTCGGAGATTTAGGAGTACCAATAAAACGCCGTCCCCCCAAACCTAAATAATCTACAATCCAATATTCAGGTATTCCCATTAACTCATAATCACCCGCCTTCTTCAGATAATCATTTTGCCAGTTTGTGCTAACAACTTCTACTACCAACTGCACCGAACTCCCCAGGGTAATAACAGATTCCTTTTGCCAACGGGGTTCTTTGTTTAATTCCTCTTTATCTAACACAATAACATCCGGTTGATAACCCGAATTATGATCCAACGGTTTTAATAAACAATCCCCAGGAATTGAATAAGGTAACTCGTAACCATCAATTTGAACTCCTAGTTTTAAACTAATAAATCCCGTAATATTAGAGTGAGTTCCTGTGCCTAAAGGCATTTCGACAATCTTACCGTTGTGTAGTTCATACTTATAAACTCCATTTTCTGGATACCAAGCCACAAATTCATCAAAGGAGATAGGTTTTCTAATCGCTTGAGTCATAATTTTTACCTACCGCACATCTTCGTCATTTATTTTGCTAATTCAAGGGCTGCGATCGCCTGTTCTCGACTGACACTGGGGAAATGGTCTAGAAACACTGCTAATGAATCACCAGCCTCAAGATAATCAAGTAAGGTTCTCATTGGCACACGAGTTCTCACAAAAACAGGGGTGCCTCCCAGAATGTCAGGATCGCTGTGAACAACAGGGGATATTGATGCCATAACAAATACAGCCAAACGGCTATCAGCTTTTACAAAGATTTTATCCTAAAGCCTTATGCTAGTGCGATCGCACTGGCTTAAAGCTACGAACTTGGTGCGTTCTTAGGAAGTTATTGCGGAGTCGTGAAAAGTTAGATCGAAGAAAGCACCCTACTGGATGGCGATCGCACTTTTTGAACGCTACTCTGCTTGCGATCGCAGAGTAAAGAACGTAATCTCAGGCGCACAGTTAATGCGGATGGGGATATCGCTAAACCCAATTCCTCGGTTCACATACAAATTGTTCCCGGCTGCACCGTATCCTTTTGCCCACCCGTCCGCAACCACCTTATCCTCTTTCGTTAAAGCTAACCAAGACCACTGAGGTGAGTTAGGCAAGCGAATTTGTCCTCCGTGGGTGTGTCCTGCCACAGAGAAGGGGGCTGTGTTCGCGGGAAACGCTTCAAACGAGTCGGGGTTGTGCATCAGGACAATTCTAGGTCGATCTTGGGGGACTTGCGCTAATGCTTCATTGACGCGATCGTTTTTTGCCCAATGAGAACCGATTCCGACTAGATATAAATTAGCGTCATCTTCCCCATCGGTGACATTGTTTAACTCTAGCGCGATCGCCTCATTTTTCATAACCATAATCCCCGCCTCTTCTAAAGCCCGTTCGAGTTTATTGGCTAAGTTTGGTTTGGGTTGAGTATTTTTATTCCTAATACCGTAATCGTGATTTCCCAGGACTGCATAAACCGGAATATTCATCTCAGCTAACGGACGTATTAAGTCAACAACTTCTTCAATTTCAGCCTTACCATCGGGTGCAGCGTGATAAATAAAATCGCCACTAATTAATACGGCAACAGGTTTTTCTGCGATAATTTTCTCGACACTCTCATCAATTGTATTAACGTTATCCCACCACATTCCTACCTGAAAGTCCGAGAGCTGTGCTATCTTTTTTCCTTCCCAAGAAGAAGGCAAATTGGGAATAATTGCTTCTTCTTCTTCATTATCAAGAGTGTACGGCTCAATCAATCCCCAAGTTAGAAGGACTATCAGTAGCAGGGGAAAACTCATCGCTGCCAAAAGTAAACGCTTTTTCCAACTCATCCTTATTCTCCTTGGCTCAATTGGCGCAACTTTATTTGCTTGCAGATACGCTCTACTGAGAGTGATAGAGAACGCATAAGTTCGGAGTTTTCGCTATAGTTTGCCGGCGCAATATTTACAATTCTTTGACTCGCCGCAATTTTTTCCCGGTGTTCCCATTCCTTAGCATGGCTATCTTCTTTATGAATGCCAATGGCGATTCCGTGATGTTCGTTGAGAACAGAAAAGCAAGGAATATCCGAAGTTCCATCCCCGACATAAATTACTTGATTGAGAGGAATGCGAAGTTTGTTAACTGGAAGATCGCGGTAATTATAAATCAAATCCTTGTTAATGTCGCTATCGATTCCTTTAGAAATATAGAAAAGATAGCGAGTTTTTTCCGTGTGTGTCATCTGAGTTTTAATGAAATCAATTTCCCCCGCTTCGTTGTAAGAAAACGCGCATCCCCACATTTTTTTGAAGTGATGAGCAATCGAAGTATTCTGAGCAATTTCAACAAAGCCACCGGTAATCAGATAAAATTCAATTTCAATGCTTGTATCTTCTTTAGCAACACAATCCCGCAGTCGGTCAAACATTTCAGGTACGCCCGCGAGTAGACGCAATTTTTTCCCGACTTCTGCAATCTTTTGTTTTGTTAATCTTTTTCCTTTTTCCCGTTGTTGAGATGCTTGAATCAAGCGATAAGCTTTAGCGAGATATTTATCCCAACCTTTCTCTGTCAAAGGCTCTGTTTTCTCATGCTTGAATATCTTGGGGTCAATGCCAAAATCAGCTAGAAGTACCTGAAAGCTATCATCCGGTATTAAGGTTTCATCAAAGTCGAAAACAATCGCAATACGATTGTAGACGGGGTGAGTTGCTCGGTTCATCGTGTAGTTTTTTCTAGCTTTATTCTTGACTGTTATGTTCCCCTTCTCAATCTTTTTTGTCATCAGTCAAAGGGGGTAATCAAGGGTTACGAACTCAACGCTGATGAGCAATGTACGCGATTCGACTTGCTTCTTTTTAGGAGTAAAGATTGTATCCTAAAGCTATTTGCTAGGGCGATCGCACTGGCTTCAATCTACGAACTTGGTGTGTTCCCAGAAAGTTATTGCGGAGTCGTGAAAAGTTAGATCGAGGAACGTACTCTACGGGATGGCGATCAACTTGGAGCAATATTTCGCCATAACTCGGCTGCCATAAACCTGGATAAATGCCCTACATTGGTCGTTGCAATAACTATATCTGGAACTGCTAGAGTCACGGCCTGAGCAACCAAAATCATATCACCGTCAATCGTTTTATCACCTGCTGTGGGTTGTCCTTGTTGACGTGCTTGCGCCCAAAACTGGGCAGCTTGACGCATAGCTGTCGTTGTAATCGGCAAATATTTCAGAGACTTTGCGAGATCATCCAAACGAGCAATACCTTTAGTCTTATTAGCTCGTAGTAACTCGCGCCGAAGCTCATAATCTGCAATTTCTGGAATAATAATGCGATTTCCTGTCACAATATGGGCTTGAAGCCACTTGGTACAAGCCGTACTCTCAGAAGACAATTTAGGGTTGGTGACTAAACCCAATGGTCCAGTGTCTAGCATAATAACTCGACTCACCAGGTTATGCCCTTCAACTCAGCCGGAAACAACTGGCGCTCAGATAAGCGATCGCCATCTAGAACCTGAATCAAATACTCACCTGTTTTTTGCTGCTCTTCTTCATCTTCACTATCCAGCCAAGACTGAAGTAAATTCACAGCTTCAGTTTGTTTTGGTTTCGGTAGATCAATATAAGAATGAAATAAATGGGTATTTCTAATACCCGATAATGTTCTAGTAAACATCGGCAGCAATGACTCTTTCCATATCAATTACATTCTCACTGAAATCAGCCACTATGTCGGGGGAATGAGTGGCAACTATCAATTGAGCATTTTCATTCAAATCTCTGAGAGCTTTCAACATCTTCTCTTGCCACACAACATGAAGTGAAAATTCGGGTTCATCTGCGATAAATATCAAACTTCTTCCTTCCTGCAAAATAACTTCCATAAACTGAATAAGTAATTGTTTTTCTCCAGAAGAAAGATTAGACCAATGGAGAGGCTCGTCATGTATACCTTCTACAGAAAAGAATAATGCACTTTTTTTATTGTCATATTGAAATTCCTTGTTAAGCATGAAACTTTGGAGCGTATCAAAAAACTTTTGTCGAGGCTCAATAATTTTTCTTTTATCTTCTTCTGACTTGTTTAATGCATCAATTATTCTATTAGTTCGGTAGATTAACGGAAGAGCAAAAACATCATCAACAGAAACAGAATTTGTTTCATTTGATGCTTTTAGTCCTTGAAGAGCATCTCTTAATTTACCAATGTGCTTGCTAATTTGCTCTGACTTCCCTTCAATTCCCAGTTCCTTGAAAGCTTTAGATAACTTATCTGCTTGAGTGTCGAGATCGATTTCTGTTACTTCATCTAGTCTTTGAGCATTGAATTCATCAAACTCTTCGTTATAAAGTAACGAGCCTAAAGCTTCTTGCTGAAATCGATTGGATCGCTCATTAAGTTGAGTTTCAAGTTTTAGCTGATATTTGGAGAAACGTTCAAAAAGCTGTTGTAGACGTTCATCGACAGCAGTAACCCTTTGGCGAGGATCTGCTTCAAAACTTTCGTTAGATACCTGGCGATAAACTGAGATTTGAGAAACTTCCACTAAGCCTGAAATTTCCCGTTTTAATTCTGAATATTGACGACGAACCTCAGGCGAGAGGAAACGAAGAAAAACTTCTCTTTCACTTATTAATCTCTTAATGCTAATGCGAGCATCTGGAGTTAAAGAAACTGTGTAAGTGTTAGTACCTACTTTGTATTCATAGATATTGTAAACATTGAAGGTAGAAGAGGAAGACTCTTCTTGGCTATTAGTTACAGTAATTGTTTGTTCTATTCCTTTATTGGAATCTATTAAATTTATAGTTATTTCTTCAAATTGAAGAGAACTAAGTTGGAATAGATCAACTGTTAAAACTGCTGAAATTAAATTAATAAAAGTTGTTTTTCCAGTACCATTTAATCCGATAAAAATCGTAACATCTGTGAAAAATGATGCGGTGGCTGTTGTACGTCCCCAAAAACCTTTCACTTCGATATCTTTAATAAGCATAAATTTACGCTCACAATTATCTAATCTATCACTATTGCTATGTCAATATAACCTAAAAAGTATTATGGATGGCAACTGCAACAACACAGGATATTCAAGATCGATGACCCAAGCCAGATAACTTTATATTATAATATCAAATCCGCTTGATTGGCCGCAGTTTTGATTTTGCCCAAGCAATGGTTTCAGCCATTTTTTAGTATGGTTGTATTTCAGGATTTGATATAACGTTCCTAGGCTCTAGCCTGGGAACGGATTGAGAAGGCTCTGCCTTCACTATACAACTCAGAGGCAGAGCCTTTTGTTCGCATTCCTTGGTTCAACCAAGGAACGAGGCAAGATAGCAAGATAAAAAAAGGGATAACTTCTAAAAGTCATCCCCTGCATAACAGTTGCTTGTTTTTGCTGCCAAACTTTTAAACTTGGGCTTCTTCTACCAACTTCTCCCAACCTAAACCCTTGAGGGCATTGTTGCGACGGAGGGGACGAGTGACTAACTCTAGAATGTCGCGGGAGTTGGTAAAGCCGTGGATTTGGGCGAAAGTGAACTCAACCGACCACTTGGTACTTATCCCACGGGCTTCCAGGGGATTGGCGTGCGCCATTCCCGTGATTACGAGGTCGGGTTGAATGTCTTTGATGCGTTGCAGTTGGTTGTAGTTATCGGGTTTCTCGATAATTTTCGGGAGGGGAACGCCCATTTCTGTACAGGTTTTCGCGAGTAAATCTAACTCGGCTTTTTGGTAGCGTTTGTCCATGTAAGGAATGCCGATTTCGGGAACGGTCATGCCGCAACGAACGAGAAAACGAGCGAGAGAGATTTCGAGCAGGTTATCTCCCATGAAAAAGACAGATTTGCCGCGAATCAGTTGCAGATAGTCTTCTAAACTCTCCCAAATCTTGGCTTCTCGTTCGTCTAAGCCTTGGGGTTCGATGTTGAATACCGAGCAGATTTTCTCAATCCAAGCCCGCGTACCATCGGGGCCAATGGGGAAGGGTGCGCCGATTAGTTTACACTTGCGACGACGCATGAGGGTGGTTGCGGTGCGCGAGAGGAAGGGATTGACCCCGGCGACATAATAGCCTTCGTCAATGACCGGGAGTTCAGTGTAGCGCTTCTCTGGTAGCCACCCAGAAACCTCAATACCCTGTTTTTTCAACTCTAGGCTAAGATTGGTCACAACCGGGTCAGGAAGGGAACCAAACAGCACCAACGGCGGATGATTGGGGGTTGTGGTTTCGGGGGTGGTATTGTCTTTTTGACGACCGAAGTTGAGCAGTTTTTGAATGCCGTTATGTTCTGCTTTTTCTTCGGGTTTGATATCTTTGGGCTTCGGACAACGATTGGCCATGGCTGCGAGAACGGTATCTTCCCCTTGGGTGAAGGCGTAATCAAGGCCATTGGCTCTCGCGGTGACGATGGGAATGCCGATTTCTGCTTCGAGTTTCGGGGCAATCCCTTCTAAGTCCATTTTAATAATTTCGGTGGTGCAAGTACCAATCCAAACGATTACACTAGGATTGCGATCGCGTTTGATTTGTTCGCATAACCGCTTGAGTTCATCGTAATCATTTAATTTGGCCGAAATATCTGCTTCTTCGAGTTCTGCCATAGCATAACGGGGTTCAGCGAAAATCATCACCCCCATAGCATTTTGCAAGAAGTAGCCACAGGTTTTGGTTCCGATTACCAAAAAGAAGCTATCTTCAATCTTTTGATACAGCCACGCGACGCAGCTAATCGGGCAAAAGGTGTGATAATTTCCGGTTTCGCATTCAAAGGTTAAAGCGTTTTTTTCGTCGGTGACAGTCATAGTTTTGTTGTTGGTTGTTCGTTGTTTGTTGTTTGTGTCGTTTTTAAGTTTTGTCGGGTGGGTATCGTCCACCAAAATTACTTTTAAGCTTTAATTTTCTCGTTCCGAGGCTTTTGCCTGGAAACGGATTAAGAAGGCTCTGCCTTCGTTGTTAATCCAGAGGCGGAGCCTCTTTTGGAGGTTTCTAGGTTGAACCTAGAAACGAGAGAATATGATTTTATTCGTCGTTATGACCTTCTAAAAGTTTTGCGTTTTGGGATTGTAGGCGGTCTAAGGCTTGTTCTGGGTCGAAATTCAAACCTAAAACCTCAACAATATAATCAGGATTACCATTCAATTTGCCAAATGACGGCAGTAATTGTAATAAATCAGGCTCTAATACACTAATAGCACTCAAAATTATGAATGAATTAGGTCGATTACCTCCCTCAGCAATTTTGACTTGCCATCCTGAAATTCTGCGAATCCAAGACCGATTGAGTCGGTAATAATCCAACCATTTGTGATATGTAGAAGCCTTTAAATCCTCAAAGAAGTTCATAGTTGTTACTTCCAAAAGTGGGAATTAGGAATGGTGGGCGATGCCCACCCTACGAGGAAAATTTGTATCGGAGATGGTCGTACAAATGACCAATGACCAATGACAAAGGACAAAATTAAACCATCATCATGTCGAGTTCTTCGTCGGCGGTGACGGGTTTAGCCTTGGCTTCGGGGGGATTGAGGTAATAATCTGATAATAAGGAGAATAATTCGCGGTCTTGGGCATCGTTGGGAACTACGCCTTCGGGTTGGGCGAGGAGTTGGTCAGCGATGCTGAGATAGAAGTCGCAGACATAGTTGAGGTCGGGTTCGGTTTCTGCCATTTCAAAGAGGGTTTTGCCTTTGACGCGGGAAACGCGGATGTCTTCGATGAGGGGTAAGACTTCGAGGACGGGCATCGGGACGGCTTCGATGTATTTTTCGATGAGGTCGCGCTTGGAGGTACGGTTGCCGATGAGTCCGGCGAGGCGGAGGGGATGTGTCCGGGCTTTTTCGCGGACGGAGGCGGCGATACGGTTGGCGGCGAATAAGGCATCAAAGCCGTTGTCAGTGACAATCATGCAGTAGTCGGCGTAGTTGAGGGGGGCAGCGAAGCCACCGCAAACGACATCACCAAGTACGTCAAAGAGGATGACATCGTATTCGTCGAAGGCGTTAAGTTCTTTGAGGAGTTTCACGGTTTCGCCGACGACGTAACCGCCGCATCCTGCCCCGGCTGGGGGGCCGCCTGCTTCTACGCAGTCTACGCCGCCGTAGCCTTTGTAGATGACATCTTCGGGCCAGATGTCTTCGTAGTGGAAGTCTTTTTCTTGGAGGGTGTCGATAATCGTGGGAATGAGGAATCCGGTGAGGGTAAAGGTACTGTCGTGTTTGGGGTCACAGCCAATTTGCAGGACTTTTTTGCCTCTTTTGGCGAGGGCGACTGAAATATTACAGCTTGTGGTGGATTTGCCGATACCGCCTTTTCCGTACACTGCTAGTCTCATGGATGATTAATCTCCTATCGATTATCAATCTGGGCTGAACGTTGTTCCTGGGGGGGATTGGCGTTCTGGTTGTTTGCATTATGGTCGAAGTTTCTTGGGTTTGGGAAGGGGGTGGGTTTATCGTTTTGGGGTGTAAGTTAGAGTAAAAATAAGTTTATTTATTGATTTGGGTATTTACTGGTTTAGATTGAGTGTGAGGTTGATTGAGGCAGTCTAGTTTGTTTTTGATATACGCATTTTTATAAATAGTGACAATACACAAAAATAAAACGCGATCGCGCCCCCATTAACCCTCTCAAACCAAGACCGAATAAGGCTTACAGCGAATGTAAAGCTAAACTGCGCTCTGACTGTGTTTCAATAAAGAAGAACCGTCACAAGACAGCAGGGTTATGAGTTCTCCTCGTTCGGAAACCGCGATCGCGACCTATTTATTCTTTATGGTGTTAGGGGTAACCTTATTGGTGTACCTGTTGCGGGGTTTTGGCTTACTAGGCTTTATTCCGGGGGGAATCTTATGGATTTTGCTTTTGTTGTCGATTGCCACCGGAATTTACTACGGCATTGAGAAAACCCGCAGATTTTGAACTAAAATAGCCGCTTTTGCTGAAAATAATTAGGGAGATCATCGCATGACTAAATATATCTGTACCGTTTGCAACTACGTTTATGACCCCGAAGCCGGGGACCCAGACAGTGGAATCGAACCGGGAACGGCTTTTGAGGACATCCCTGATGACTGGAGTTGTCCAGTTTGCGGTGCGACGAAAGACGACTTTGAACCCGAAGAATAAGCTTCCGTGAATTTTAGTTACAGTTTTGACAAATTTTGAACGAGACTTTTTGTAAGGTTGTGGTTATTGGTGGGGGTGCGGCGGGATTTTTCGGCGCGATCGCCTGTGCAGAAAGGCATCCCCACGCCCAAGTAATGATTTTAGAAGCAGGCAGAAAGCCCCTGGCCAAAGTTCGCATTTCTGGTGGGGGGCGTTGTAATGTGACCCATCACTGCTTTGAACCGGCTTTGTTTATCCAGAATTACCCTAGGGGGTCAAAAGCCCTGCGGGGGGCATTTA
Source organism: filamentous cyanobacterium ESFC-1 (assembly GCA_000380225.1). Classification (GTDB taxonomy): domain Bacteria; phylum Cyanobacteriota; class Cyanobacteriia; order Cyanobacteriales; family Spirulinaceae; genus Jaaginema. Next base: position 2,524,998 of record KB904821.1, on the reverse strand, counting down.
CTCGCTTTCAAGCCCAAGATACGGTGAACTGGTTTGCCTCTCGCGGCGTGGCTTTGAAGACCGAAGGGGACGGGCGGATGTTTCCGGTAACAGATTCTTCCCAGACAGTGATTGATTGTTTGCAGAATGCGGCGCAAAATGCCGGGGTTGCCCTGCGAACGGGAGTTAGGGTAGAAAATGTCAAAAAAGGGGAAACCGGGGGCTTTACGGTACATTTAAAGTCTGGGGAAATAATAGAGTGCGATCGCGTCCTCTTGGCAACCGGAAGCAATCCAAAAGGGTATCAATGGGCGCAAAGTTTGGGTCACAAACTGATTTCTCCCGTTCCCTCTTTATTTACTTTTGATATTACCGATCAGCGCTTGCAAGATTTAGCGGGAATTACGGTAGAAACGGTATCGTTGCGATTACTGGAAACGGGCAAAAATAAACTCGAACAAACTGGCCCGTTGCTGATTACCCATTGGGGCATTAGCGGCCCGGCCGTGCTAAAATTATCGGCGTGGGGGGCGAGGGAATTACGCGATCGCGCCTATCGAATGCCCCTACAAATTAACTGGCTACCCCAATATAATAACGAAACATTACGCCAGCATTTACTAGAGATTAAAACCCAACAGCCCAAGCGCAAAATTATCGCCAACTGCCCCTTTGATTTACCCAAACGCTTTTGGCAGAAAATTGTTTCTTATGTTGGTATTTCCCCGGATAAACCTTGGGCAGAGTTAGCGAAAAAAGAGTTAAATAAACTGATCCAAGAACTGAATCAAGGTTGTTACAAAATCCAAGGGAAAGGCGTTTTCAAAGAAGAATTTGTCACTTGTGGCGGCGTAAACCTCAAAGAAGTCAACTTTAAAACCCTCGAAAGTCGAATTTGTCCCGGCTTACATTTTGCTGGAGAAATCCTCGATATTGATGGGGTAACGGGGGGTTTTAATTTCCAAAGTGCTTGGACTACTGGATGGTTAGCTGGAGTTGCAATGGGGAATGATGAGTGATTAATGATCTACAGCATTTGTGAGTTATTTAAGGTTACTCTAGAACCCCGGTTTCTTATTTGCTAACCTGATAAAGTTAGCATTTTACCCCAGAAACCGGGGTTCTTTTTAATCATTATTTTGTGACTCCAACCATTGCTCTAAATCTGTTTCAGTTTGAAAATCAAAAACAGCATCAAACAAAACATCTAATTGTTCGCTTGACAAACTTTCGACCTGGGTTAGTAACTGGGGTGAAATGTCTCCTAATTGTCGCCGTAACAAACGTAAAACTAAAGCTAATCGCTCCTCAGTGCGACCTTGAACAATACCTTCTTCCATCCAACTGGTAACAATTTTCATAACTTTTTCCTCCTGAGCTAAACCTATGTTTTCTAAATCTTGTTGCAATGGTATTCTTTCTTAATTGTTACTTTGTGACTCCAACCATTGCTCTAAATCTGTTTCAGTTTGAAAATCAAAAACAGCATCAAACAAAACATCTAATTGTTCGCTTGACAAACTTTCGACCTGGGTTACTAACTGGGGTGAAATGTCTCCTAATTGTCGCCGTAGTAAACGTAAAACTAAAGCTAATCGCTCCTCTACACGGCCTTCTTCCATCCAACTGGTAACAATTTTCATAACTTTTTCCTCCTGAGCTAAACCTATGTTTTCTAAATCTTGTTGAAAGATAGTTTTTTCTGCTTCATTTAAGCGCAAATAAGTGTCTACGAACCCAGAAATCAATTGTGTGCGAGCTGGGTCTAGCTGTAGAGTTGCTAACATTCGCAGACACTCTAGTTTCACCCGTGGACGGTCTTCTGGGGCTATCTGCATTTTTGACCAAAAAAATGGGATACAAGCCCCGTCCTTCTAGGACGGCTTTTCTTGATTTTTGATGTATTGGATAAGTACTTCAATAGGCGCACCGCCAACAGACACGGCAAAATAGCTAGGACTCCACAATGCTGTTTTGTCATCTGGCTTTTTAAATCCAGCTTGCCCATAACGACGACTTGAAACACCTTTTAGCGCATTCACAATTTTAGACACAGATAGTTTTGGCGGGTACTCAATTAATGCGTGTATGTGTTCGTCCTCTCCATTGATTTCTAGAATTTGAAAGTTCATCTGTGTCGCTACATGGCGAAAAACTCCTTCAATCAATTCCAGTTCCTCACCCCTAAAAACCTCACCCCTATATTTAGCCACGCAGACCAAATGAATCTTAAGGTCTGTAACGCTATGCCGTCCTCTGCGAAATTGGGTTGTCATTCTATGCAGTCCAATCTATAATCAAGCTACAGACCGATTTTAGCACGAGCAATGAAGGCAAGATACCAGTATCGTTTTTATCCAACAGACCAACAGCAACAAAGTTTAGCTCGGTTGTTCGGTTGCGTTCGCGTGGTCTACAACGATGCTTTGGCTATCTGCAAACAGTCCGAGAAGAAGCCTAAATCCGCTGAACTCCAAAAGATAGTTATCACTCAAGCAAAAAAGACTGAAGCCAGGGTGTGGTTAAGTGAAGTTTCAAACATTCCTTTACAGCAGTCTGTAGCCGATTTAGAAATAGCTTTTAAAAACTTTTTTGATTCTTGTAATGGCAAGAGAAAAGGCAGGAAAGTGGGTTATCCTAAGTTCAAAAAACGGACTCATAAACAATCAGCACGGTTTAGGATTGGGGGTTTCTCTATTAAAGGTAATGGTGTTTATCTGGCCAAAATAGGTGTTGTTAAGCCTATCTGGTCAAGAGAGCTACCTGCAAGTCCTAGTTCTGTGACGGTTATCAAAGACTGTGCTAATCGTTATTTTCTAAGTTTTGTTGTCGATATCGAGCCTGTTCAAATTGATGCTAAGAATCAAAGCATTGGTATTGATTTAGGTATAAAAACCTTTGCGGTAATGAGTAATGGGGAGAAAGCTTTTAGTCCTTCCTATAAAGTTTTAGACCGTAGAGTGCGTAAGCTCCAAAAGAAATTAGCGCGTCAGCAAAAGGACTCAAGCAGGAGGCATAAAACCCGGATTCAGATCGCCAAGAACCACAATAAAATTGCCGATATTCGCAAAGACTTCTTGCACAAATTATCAACCCAAATCGTTAGTGAAAACCAAGCTATCGTTTTAGAGGATTTAAATGTGTCAGGGATGGTCAAAAAGCGGTGCGACCCCGCGCCGCCGAAAGGCGCAAGGGAACGCGCACCAAGACACCGCAAGTTAGCTAGAGTAATTAGTCAGCAAGGTTGGAGAGAATTTCGAGTTTTGATTGAGGCAAAGTCTGAAAAATATGGACGCAAGTTTGTAGTTATCAGCCGATGGGAGCCAACTAGCCAGTCCTGTTCCAAATGCGGCTACAGATGGGGAAAAGTTGATTTATCGGTTCGTTCAATACTTTGCTTAGGTTGTGGAATCGAACACGACCGAGATGATAACGCCTCCAAAAATATAGAAATGGTCGGCATGGGGCATCGGCACGACCTTAAATGTACGTCGAGAGATGGTAAGACTACCTCGGTAGCACAACTCAATGAAGCGTAAAGAATCCCCACGCCTTCAGGCTGGGGAGTATGTCAAGAAACCCATGTCAGAGCAAGAACTCGTCGGTCATAATCGTTGGCATCCTGACATTCCCGCCGTGGTTTCCGTCAATCCTGGGGATGTTTTTCGTATTGAATGTAAAGACTGGACAGACGGCCAAATCAAAGATAACGACGACCCTAGCGACATTCGCGACGTTAAACTGCCTGTGGTTCATGTTCTCAGCGGCCCGATTCACGTTAATGGCGCACAACCGGGGGATATCCTCGTGGTTGATATTCTCGACATCGGCCCGTTACCCGGAGACGAGTGGGGATTTACCGGGATTTTTGACCGCAATAACGGCGGCGGCTTCCTCACTGACCATTTCCCCGAAGCAGCCAAAGCAATCTGGGATATCCAAGGCATTTACACCAGTTCGCGCCATATTCCGGGGGTACGGTTTGCCGGAATCAGTCACCCTGGCTTGATTGGCTGTGCGCCGTCTCACGAACTGCTGCAAACTTGGAATAAGCGAGAACGGGCTTTAGTCGAAAAAGGCGGCCCCCCCTGGAAACCGAATATTCCCCCCTTGGCCGCCCTTCCCAACCCGGAATACGCCGTTCTGGGGTCGCTCACAGGCTCAGAATTTGACCGCGTGGCCGCCGAGGCCGCCCGGACGGTTCCCCCCAGAGAACACGGCGGTAACTGCGATATTAAGAACCTCTCGAAAGGGTCGCGGATTTACTTTCCGGTATATGTAGACGGGGCGAAGTTGTCCATGGGAGACATTCACTTTTCCCAAGGAGACGGCGAAATTTCGTTTTGTGGGGCGATTGAAATGGCGGGGTATCTCGACCTGCACGTTGACATTATTAAGGGCGGCGTGGAGAAATACAGCATGATTAACCCGATTTTCAAACCTGGCCCCGTTGAACCCCATTACTCAGAATATTTAATTTTTGAAGGCATTTCTGTTGATGAATTTAGCGGCGAACAGTATTATCTCGATGCTCACGTTGCGTATCGGCGGGCTTGTTTGAATGCCATTGAATATCTGAAGAAATTTGGCTTTACCGGGGAACAGGCTTATTTATTGCTCAGTTGTGCGCCGGTTGAGGGTCGGGTAAGCGGTATTGTGGATATTCCGAATGCTTGCTGTACTTTAGCTTTACCGACCGAGATTTTTGACCAAAATATTTTGCCAACTTAGAGGAAAAAATTATGCCGTTGTATGAGTATCGTTGCGAGAGTTGCGGGGATTTTGAAGCGTGGCGCAGAATGGCGGAGTTAGAGAAGCCGATGGGCTGTCCTGAATGTGGCGCGATCGCGCAGCGCCTTTTTTCGCCGCCAAGTGTTAATCTAAACTCTGGGAGCGTCCGCATCTCCAAGGGCGAACCCCGCTTAGTCGAGTCTCAAAAAGAACCCAGTAAACCCCGTTATCAAAGTGCCAATTCCGGGCGGCCTTGGATGATTTCCCACGCCCCACCCCGTTATTAATTTTCAATTGAGAACCCTGGTTTCTTAGCAACTTACACAGTCAAGTTGAAATTTTAAAACAGAAACCGGGGTTCCAGAACTTATAGCAACTGCGGTGAACAGTTAGGACAATAAATCTCTGCCTAAAAAATAAGTCCCTCTCCCGTGGGAGAGGGGTTGGGGTGAGGGCTAATAGCAAAAACGTCCTAACTATTCTGCTTACTGCTATAACTTCAAAACCCCGGTTTCCTATCTGATTGCTTTCTTGGCAAAATTAAGGCGCTGCCAGCAATTTAATATTCAGGTACAGAAGAATCGACTTCGCGACTCCAAGCCGTAATCCCGCCGACCACATTCGTTCCTTCAATGCCATGCTCTTTGAGGATATTCAGGGCTTTCGCCGAACGTCCCCCCATCTTACAATGAGCAATGACGCGGTTGCCATCCATTAATTCTTTAACCTTCTCGACACCTTTGCCGTTTTCGATATCCGGTAAAGGCACTAAAACAGACCCCGGAATGCGAGCAATTTCGTATTCATTGGGATTGCGGACATCGACTAAAACATAGTCATCGGCACCGCTATCGAGTAATTCTTTTAACTCTTTTACACTTATTTCAGACATAGCTTGGCGTTGTTTCTCCTCCTCGGCTTTAGCTTGGGGAATCCCACAGAATTGTTCGTAATCAATCAGTTTTTCAATCACGGGACGTTCGGGATTCGGTCGCAGTCGTAACTCGCGGAACTGCATATTGAGCGCATCATATAACAATAAACGCCCGCTTAAGGTGTTCCCGGTTCCCAGAATAATTTTAATGGTTTCTGTGGCTTGAATACAGCCAATGATGCCTGGAAGCACCCCTAAAACGCCGCCTTCGGCACAAGAAGGTACCATTCCCGGCGGTGGGGGTTCGGGATATAAATCGCGGTAATTCGGCCCGTCTTCGTAGTTGAAAACCGTGGCTTGCCCTTCAAAGCGGAAAATCGAACCGTACACATTGGGCTTACCCAGCATCACACAAGCGTCGTTGGTGAGGTAGCGAGTAGGGAAGTTGTCGGTTCCGTCTACCACCACATCGTAAGGCTTGAGGATGTCGAGGGCGTTGTCTGCGCTGAGGCGAGTTTCGTATAAGTCAACCTGACAAGCGGGGTTAATTTCGAGAATGCGTTGTTTGGCTGAAACAATCTTGGGTTTACCTACCCAGGATGTACCGTGGATGACTTGGCGTTGTAAGTTGGAACTGTCTACAATGTCGAAGTCTACGATACCAATGCGGCCAATTCCGGCGGCGGCAAGATACAGTAACAGAGGCGAACCTAAGCCACCTGTACCAATACAAAGGACGCTGGCAGATTTTAGACGTTTTTGTCCATCCAAGCCCACTTCTGGCAGAATAATATGGCGGGAGTAACGCTCGTATTCTTCCTTATTGAGTTGGATTTCCTCCAAATTAGGATTTAGCATAGTGATTTTTCGGGGGATGCTGTTCTTTACCCTTGGGTCAAGAGAAATATTTTGACAACTCCTCGCCGTAAACGGTCGAGGATTCTCGTTTCTTTCAGATCGCCTCTTAGCTAGACCTTAGATCGTCAGACACCTAAATATCCTCACTTTAGTCCCCGCCAGACCGACTCAACGAGCGTTTTATCTCTTGGTTTCTTCCCCAAGATACGCCCTGCCCGGACGCAAAAGTTTGTTTTCACAACTACACCCTTAAAGTTTTACATCAACAAGGATTGTGCTGAAAACCCCTTACTTTAACTATTGAGTTGGTTAGGTTTGTTGTAGTGCGGCCCACATTACTGGTCACTCGCACAACGATATTATAATATAAAGCCGTCCTTGAAGGCTTGCCCTGAGCTTGTCGAAGGGGACGGGGAACCTGAAACCCAGAATTTTTGGTAACGCCATTCCCTAGCCTTGTCTTGGGACTGTTGGGATTTGTTAAGGGTTTGTTTCAGTTACGCGCCGCCGCAACCGCCACAACCGCCACCACCACCGCAACTGCTGCCACAGCTACTTCCGCAACTACTGCCACAGCTACTACCACCGCTACTACCACAGCTACTACCGCAACTACTACTACTACGGCTACTACTGCTAGAGGATGTTGTCTTGCTCAAATTAGCCAGTTCTATTTTGTTAATGACATCGTAAGTTGTGTTAAGGAGTGCGGAACTACCATAAAGAGCAAGGGTAAGTTCGGGTAAATTATCTTTAAGGTCGGGTTCATATTTGACTGTCTTTTTAATTTTTTCAAAGGCTTGTTGCAGTTGTTCGAGATATTTACGACCGCGATAACTTAATCTGGGCGGTTGGCAAATATAATACAGAACAATGGGAGAGACAATTCCCATAATCAGTAAAAAGCCGACGTTTGTATAGCCACGGGAAAGGGCAACAAATAATTTATGAAGTCCTAAGCCGACGATGAGAAAGATGCTAATGTTGCGTATCAAACTCATCTGGCGATGGGCATTAAATAGGAGTTCGCGTTCTTTTAATAAGTCTTTATAAGGACGACAAGCGGTTTCTAGACCTTTTTGATAAGAGGATTTGGCTAAGTCGCGAGGTTTGCGCGGTGAGGTGAACCAGTTATAAACTTCTTTTTCAAGGGGAGAAAATGCGGCTAATTCTTGATTGCTAGGTTGTTTGTCGGTTCTGGTAATTTTCGCGTCGGATTTGCCAAATTTGGCGGATTGATATTCTAAATAATCTTGTTGAATGAGGTTGAATAAGACGACTTTTTTAACTTCGCTTTCTTCTCCCCGGAGGTAGGCGATTTCGTAGGTGTCGGGGTTTTGGGGAATGGGTAGGGGGGGTAGGTCGGCAGTGGAGTCGCGATCGCGCAGACTTTTGCGACATAATACTATCGTGAGGATAATAACAACGCCGTAGAATAACAAAAATAACGGCCCGTACATGGTGGCGATAAAGTTGCCCCAGAAGTCATCTAGGATAATGGCCACCAAAAAGGCAATGATGGCATAGAGGGCAAGTTGGGGCTTATTACTGATAATGTTATCCATTGTGATATTCTTTTTGTCTGCTTCAGTTTAACTACGCGATCGCGTCGGCTGATTCCAGAAATATTAGTTTTTTGTCATGGGTCATTTGTCCTTTGTTATTGATTTCTAGTTATTTTTCAATTAATAATTGTACATTGTAAATTGTACATTATTAATTACTTAAACCGTTACTGCTTGAGGTTTTTCTGCATAACCTGTAACCGTAAATTTGCCGCCAGCAGGGACAATGGTAATGCCGCGACGGATGGGTTTAACGGGAACAGAAGTATCAAGGTTGAGTTGTAAGTCTGCCAAAATTGTTCCTAAAACTAACTTCATTTCATACAGGGAAAATGCCATCCCAATACAACCGCGAGAACCGCCCCCAAAGGGGAAATGTTCAAAGGGAGAAACCTTCCGTTCTAAAAAGCGTTCTGGCTTGAAAGTATGGGAATCGGGGAAGCTTTCGGGGCGGTGATGGGCGAGATAGATGCAAGGAATTAAAATCGTGCCTTCTTTGTAAGTGATTCCTTGGGTCGTGAGAGGCTTTTTGACAATGCGGGGTTGGGAAATTAAGGCAATGGGATATAAACGCAAAGTTTCTTGGCAAACGGCGTTTAAGTAGGGCAAACTTACCAAGTCTTCGGGAGTATAGTTCGTTCCGAGTTCTGCGATTTCTTGTTGCAATTTTTGGCGTATATCGGGGCGTTGATACAGCCAATAAAACGCCCAAGCCAGAGAAGATGCGGTGGTTTCGTGACCGAGGAAAAGTAAAGTAAGCAGTTGGTCTCGCAGTTCGATATCGGTCATTTTCTCGCCGTTTTCGTCTTCGGCAGACATGAGTAAGCTTAAGATATCGGTTTTTTCTTGATAGTTTTGTTGGCGACGTTCGCTAATTTCGGCATAAATTAAAGCATCAATTTCGGCTTTGCGGCGGACAAAATGCCCCCAAGGACTCCAAGAACCTAAATCTTTTTGAAGTGGGGGAAAGAAGAAGAAACTGGAGTAAATGGGGTTGGTAATGGCTTCGAGTAAACTGCTAATACTGTGTTTTAATTGTTGATAGCGATCGCCCGGCTGAATCCCAAATACGACTCGTAAAATCACTTCTAGGGAAATGTCAGACATGGGATCGCGAATCGCAAAAGGGGTATGATGGGGGAGATTCGCGATCGCGTCTTGGGTGAGTTGATGAATCAGTTTGCCATAGGTTTTCATGCGATCGCCATGTAACGGTGGCATGAGAAGTTTACGCTGGCGGCGGTGTCTCTCCCCATCGAGCATAATCAGCGATTTATCCCCCGTCAAGGGGCGGAAAACGTGAGTTACCTTCCCCAGTTCAAATTGTCCCGGTTCGGCGGTGAAAACGCTCTGTACGGCTTCTGGATTGCCCAGGAAGACCACCGGAGGCGAGTTTAAGCCCAACACCCTTGCGGTGAAGGTATCGCCGTAGCGTTGGCGATATTTGTCGAAAAAGCGGATAGGATTCGCAATCAGTTCGAGAGTTTGCAGCAAGGGAAAGGTTTGAATACCGGGGGGAAGTTGCATGAGGCAATAAGCTTCTGAGACTTTGTATTTGTAATTGATGATATCAAAGAAAGCCTTTTCCCTGGTGCGATTCCGTGAACTCTACCCCAATAACAAGCGGATTGCCACAAAACAGCAATCCGCTACAAATATTTTAAGGTTATGCTTTAATCATCCAAAGGAAATAACAATTGAACTTGTTGGGTTTCCTTTTGGTTTGTTGCAGCCGTATTCGTAAGTTGTACATAATCGGGACGTTCGACTAAACTGCCGAAAACAATGTTTAAATCTTCACCAAATACAGACACTTCTGCCCCTTCATCAATACCCGAAGTGGGGATGCTTGCGGGACTGGCTTCGTTGGGAAGTGTCGCGTTGGCTTCTACTGCTTCTCCCCCGGTATAAAAGTATAAATAATCGTCGTTAATCGAGCGATTTTCCACTCGTCTGAGGGAATCTCCGTCCAGCGTTACCGATTGCGCTGTGGCTGGAACTGCTGTTCCCATCATGGCTAAACTCAGACCGAGTAAGGCATAAAATACCGATTTCATATTTTCTATTCTCCTAATTAAACTGTTGTTTGTATAAAAGTTTTAATGACTTACTTTCCAGATTAAGCGATGCAGAAATAATTTTCCTCTATCGTGCGGTAGGAATTGGAAAGGCGAATAACTCAATCACAGCAAGCAATCAGAGGATTCTTTCGGACTCTTGTGAGTCATTCTCTAACTATAGCCGTAAATCCGTCTAATTTTTGTTTTCCAGCACACATTTTAGTGAAGTTGTCATATTTCGCAAAATAAAATGCAATTGTACTGTTGTAAAAGTCGGTTATTTCACCTCGGTATCTTCTTGATAAATTGTGCCGTTGGGAAGTTCTGCACCCGTTAGAATTGCTTTCGCTTGTTTGAGTGCGGCTAAAGTTGTATTAATTCCTCTTAATCTTGCCCAACTGAGATCGGCGTTTTGGAAAGAAGTTTTGTTGATATTTGCTCCTCCTAAATTAGCTCGAATTAGCTTTGCTTCTTGTAAGTTGGTTTGATCGAGATTTGTTCCTGCTAAATTGGCTTCTGTGAGGATAGCTTGAGTTAAGTTTGCTTGCTGTAAGTGACTTCCCCGCAGGTTTGCTCCTCTTAAATTCGCTTTTGTAAGGTTTGCTCCTGTTAAATTGGCTTCGCTCAAAATAGCTTGACTTAAGTTGGCTTCGATTAATGTTATTCCTGATAAGTCAGCTTTCTTTAAGTTTCCTCCACTCCAATCAATTTGGGTTAAATTCGCTCTTGTAAATTTAACGTTACTTAACTTAGCAGGATTTAAATTCGATCTAGACAAATCAGCTCTAGTAAAATTAGTATACATTGCTTTAACTTGGCTGAAATTTGCTTGAGTTAACTTTGCATCAGAAAAGTTCGTTTTTTCTAAATTAGCTTCTGTTAAGTTGGCTTCAGTCAAGTCAGTAGCGCTCAAATCAGCACAATTCAAGTCTGTATTACTTAAATTGATTTTCGGTAAAACCAAACCTCTGAGTTTAATATGTCTAAAACTTTTGCCGCTAAAGTCTCGCTCTCCGCATTGATAGCGTTTCAGCAATTCATCAACATCCATGTTTGAAACCTCCCATCATTTTATAGTTCAATTAGATCATCTAACTCGGCATAATCCGGTAACGTGGTATCAATAGGATAACCATTGCGTAAAACCACGCGATCGCGCTGAGGACGAGATAACAATTCACTGTAATATCTAGCTCTAAATAAAACCAAATCCGCCGGAAGTCCTACACCGATTTGACCAACTTTTGGCAATTCCATAAAAGTTGCCGGGGTTTTAGTTACGCCATTAATCCAAGTCGCATAAGGGCGATCGAGGTGAGCAATTCTAACCGCTTGGGTAAAGACTTCTAACATATCTAAATCCCCAAAACCAAAGAAGGGATCGCGGGTATTATCGCTGGCAAATGCCACAGGAATCCCCGCTTTTTCCATTTCTCTGACTCGCGTAATTCCCCGCCAAATTGGAGTTTTTCCGGGTAAGGTATCTTGTAAATATAGATTACATAAGGGTAAGCTAATAATGGCAATACCCGCTTGTTTGACTAATAATAAAGTCGCTTCAACTTCTGCTGGAGGTTGTAAAGCCAAACTGCAACAATGGCTGCAAGTAATCGGATAGGGAAATTTGTGGCGCAGGGCTGCTTCTGCTACTTTTCGTAAACAAGTCGAAGTGGGATCGCCATTTTCATCCACATGAAAATCGAGAGGAATTTCTCGCTCTTTCGCTAAAGTAAAAACCGCATCCAGTTGACGATCGAGATCGGGATTCATGTAAGCCACTCCCCCTAAAACCCCGCCAATTTCTGCGACTAAATTCGCCAGTTTTACCCCTTGAGATTGGAGAAAGAAATCTAAACTGACTAAAGAAACTGCTTGTAAGGTTAAGCGATCGCGCCATTCTTTTTGGAGCGTTTGGAAGATACTAAAACTAATCTCCGCTTGTACGCCAAAAGAATCTAAATGGGTGCGTAAAGCCTTAGTTCCGTGGGCATAACTGCATTTTAAACCAAACTCCATACGCCGATATAAATCCTCAGCGTGCCAATTATTACTATCTTCAATACAAAGATTTTTGGCATTATCAAAAGTACCGTCTAAGTTGGGCGATCGCTCCCAAATCTGCCCCTTATCTAAATGAACATGACTATCCACAAAACAAGGTAAAATAATTCCTTGTTTAAGATTAAAACTCAGCCCCTGAGAAGCCGTATCCCTAGGCGGTACAATTTGACTAATCTGCCCTGCTGTAACTTCAATATCCACGCAACACAAGCCCTCTCGCGTTTGGGGCTTCAAAGAAAGATTGCTTAATAAACTAAGGGGAACATGGGCATTTTTAAGCCAATATTGCGGCGTTTCTGGGGTTAAAAGGGAAAAATCTAACTCAAAGCCAGCCATAAACTTATGCCCACAATAATTAACAAAATGAGTAAGGTACGATTGCGATAACACCAAGCCTTCAAACTCAGCCAACCCCCAGGAGATTTATACACAACCGTATCATTCTGTCCTGGAGGATTGTCGCGATCGCAATATAATGTACAAGTTTTCGCATAAGGGCGTTGGGGAAACGTACAAGAATCGTCTTCGTGATACAAACAGGTATCGCACAGATAATCCTCCTTCGTTGCTTGATATAACGGAATACCGGGATGACCAAAAGCCTTTAACGTCGCACCACAATGGGGACAACGAACCGCCTCAGCATCCACTAAATTATGACATTGAAAACAATTGGGCATCAGACCTACACTACGATTAAGCCGCACTCACTATTGTACTCGTCTGTTATTACCGAAAGCGACGGGAAAGGATCGTTCTTGTAAAGATGGGAAGGAATATTAGCCCGTCGCGCAAGTCCTTTGTCATTAGTCCTTTGTCATTGGTAAAAATGACGAATGACCCATTAACTGTTGATAACTGCCCATGACCGAATCGCCCAACTCACCCACCCCCAACCCCGACAACACGGCCACCGAAAACGGTTCGGGAAATCCTGATGTTACCACCATTACCACACCGACCCGCAGTAACGGCAGGAGCGATCGCCAACTCCTTTTAATCAACCCCAAGGAATTTAGCAGCGAAGAAGTCTCCAAATCCTGGATCGCGATCGCGGCCCTGATTATTATGGGATTAGGCTTACTCCTCAACAGCTTTTGGATTGGCCTTTCCGGTTCCCTCGTTGCCCTCCTCATCGCCGGACGCATCCTCCTTCCCGCCCTCCGCAACTGGATATCCAACTTTCTTACCCGCGATGAGCGTCAAACCCTCTTTGGCCTCGTTATCGCTGCCCTAGCCCTCGCAGGACTGTTCAAATTCATCGGTTTCTATAACCTCATCAGTTATTGGCTCACCCAAATCAAATGGGACGAATTTGGCTCCTGGGCTGATTGGTTTGGCGCATTAGGGCAAATTATGATTGCCGTCCTCGCCGTTTACGTCGCGTGGGAGCAATACGTCATCTCCAAAGACCTCACCATCCGCCAAAATACCATCACCCAACAGCAAACCATCGACACCTACTTCCAGGGCATTTCTGACCTCGCTCTCAGCGACGAAGGCTTACTCGAAGACTGGCCTCAAGAAAGAGCCTTTGCCGAAGGACGCACCGCCGCCATTTTCAGCAGCGTTGATGCGTCAGGAAAAGCCAAAATCCTGCGTTTTCTATCTCAATCTAAACTCATTACCCCCCTGCGCCGCGACGGACAGCTAGGGCGACCGATTCTCGACGGTTCAGGCGGTTACGAAGAAGACCGCTTACATGGCTTGCGGGTAATTGACTTGGGAGTAATGTTAGCCGGGGCAGATTTAAGCGGCACCGATTTACGCTGGGCAGACTTAAGCGATGCCAATATGGTGCGAGCCAATCTGAGTCACTGCGATTTAGTCAAAGCCAATCTATCCCGAACAGTGTTGTACGAAGCCAACCTCACCGGAGCCGATTTACGCGGTGTACGGCTCTTTTACGGCTCTGTGGACACCGCCAGTCCCCGCAGTCGCCTCCATCCCCCCAACTATCAAACCGGGGAATATACGGGAACCGTTATCGAAAAGGTAAATTTCACCAACGTTCAACGCCTCAGTCAAGAACAGCATGATTATCTCTGTGCTTGGGGGGGCGAACAAACTAGAGCCACCATCCCCGGCGGTTGTGGTGATATTCCCAATAAGTTGGGGCGATAAAACCCCAATCCCTGCACAAAAAACTAAATCTAAGATGATCGCGCGTCTTGCAATGCCCCCAGGAGAGCATTATGATCGACCGGCTTGACAAAATGTTTTGTAAAGCCCGATTTGCGAGCCATTTTAAACGCCTCTTCATCCCCCCAGCCCGATTGAGAAAAGAACACCGTATTTTGGCCTTCGGGTAAAGCCGCAAGCTGCTGACATAGCTCATAACCATTCATATCCGGCAGACCAATATCGAGCAAAGCAATATCCGGCTGAAACTCCCGAAAAACCGCGATCGCCTCCGTCCCATCGTTAGCCGTTCGGATGTCGTAGCCGGAAGTTTCGAGGAGCATCTCAAACATCAGCACGTTATCTTCATTGTCGTCCACCACCAAGATTTTCGTCCCCGTTTCCTGAGCCTCGGTTGGCGTTGATACCTCCCTGGCTTCTCTCTCCTCAGCAGAAACCGCCAGGGGTAGCAGTACCTCAAAAGTGCTACCTTGGCCAGAACCCGCACTTTTGGCAAAGATTTGGCCATCATGGAGACTAACCAAGCGCTTCACCAACGGCAGACCAATTCCCAAACCCTCTTTTGAGCGAGTGGTAAAAGCATCAATCTGGGTAAACAAGGTAAACACCAAGTCAATCTTTTCTGGGGAAATGCCAATACCGTTATCGATCACTCGGAAGCAAACTGAATCCTCTTGCCCCTGCACCACCACCTGAATTTCGCCCCCCGGATCGGTGTATTTAGCAGCATTATTCAGCAAATTGGTCAAAACTTGGGTCAGGCGTGTTTCGTCTCCATATAGCCACAACGGTTCTTTAGGCAGATCGAGGGTCAGGGTATGGTTTTGCTCGTTCAGGAGTTGATTGCAAACCTCCACAGCATGATGCACCAGTTCTTGAGCCGTCAACCGCTCTTTTTCCAGACGAATTTTACCTTGCGTAATCCGGGAAATATCCATGAGATCGTCAATCATCTGGGTTATATGGTTGACCTGCCGTTTCATGGTGTTCATCACTTTGGTCTTTTGCTCTGGTTTGGGGTCGTTTTCCAGAAGGGAAAGCCCAGTAGCAAGGGGCGAGAGGGGGTTTCTTAGCTCATGGGCGAGGGTGGCCAAAAACTCATTTTTATAGCGGTCGTTCTGCTCTAGCTCCGATAAGTTATCACTCATCTGCTCCTGGGTATCGAGGGCATGAGCCATAAAAACGCGGTTAAACCGCCCCGCCATGTCCACATCATTTTGATCCCAATCTTTGCTTTTACCCATAACGACCTGCTCATGCACCTCAAAAGAGGTTCTCGGGGTAAGCCGTTCTCGTTTTGACCCCTTGGCCGATTTTTCTTGGGGGACTCCTGCCCACTTAATCTTTTCTTGCCGTTCGGTGCGAAACCAAGCGGTAAAATAGTTTTTCTGCTCGAATAGGGGCAACAGCAAAACCCCTTTGATGCCGTTGAGGGCTGCCTCATCGCTGATTTCGTCGGTAATTTTAGCCGAGTAAAAGGGGTCGCCTTCTTGTTGATTCATCAGCCGAATTAGCTCAGGCAAAATGCGACTATCGGGCGTAGTGCCGAGGGTAATATTCTGGGGTTTAGAAAAAAACATAAACCCATCAGCATCCATCAGCGTTAAAACTTCCGCTTCGTTTTCTTGGAACACCTTCACCACCGAAGTATCGGGGGAAGTTTTTTCGAGCATTCTATTGATGGCTTGCTCTAGTTTCTGTCGCTTGTCAAAGAAGATTTCTTCTTCTTTGGCAAACAGATGCCAGCTAAACAGTTGGCAGAGGCTTTCGCACTCTAAGCGGACGTTCTGCTCGATGTAGCGCGGTTCCCCGTTGTGGCAAGAGATCATGCCCCAAAGCTGGTCATGAGTCACCAGTGAAAACGACATGGATGCCTTCAACCCCTGATTTCTCACATATTGTTGATGAATAGGAGACAAACTCCGCAGAATCGAGTGAGTGAGGTCGAGGGGTTCGCGATCGCTTTCTTCGATCGTAGGGATGAGTCGGGCGGCAGGTAAATCGATATCGGGAGTTAGCCGTACCCAGTTGGTTTTGTAGAGTGTCCGCGCCTGTTTGGGAATGTCTGAAGCAGGATAACACAAATCCAGATAAGACTCCATCCCCTCATTTTTGGTTTCGGCAATAACCTTACCCGTACCATCTTCGTTAAATCGGTACAGCACCACCCGCTCCATCCCAGAAATATCGCTAATCGTCTCGACAATTTCTTGCGCCATCGTTTCCAAACTTTTGAAGGTCTTGAACTTGGGCGCAACATTCATCGAATAGAGTTTGATGTAATGTTTGGCTGAATAAGACTGCCGGAATTGGGACGCGGGTTCGAGCTCTAGCACCTGATACGAACCAGAGTCATAAATTACAGCATAAAACTCTTGCGGATTACCTGCCTGCAACACCTCATTTTTAAAAGAGATTTGCAAGGGTAGCCGGGTCTTGCGGGTACTGGCGCGTTCATAGGTTTCTTGAATGAACTGCCAGTCTTCTGCATCCATATCCAGCAGATCGAAGAAGTTTTTGCCCAGGATATTTTCAGGCTCTAGGAGTAGGGTGGAAATGTTATCACTGACAATTTTGATTTCACCGCTTTGTTGATGTCTATCGAGGGCGAACAAATAGCCATATCCTTGGATAGACTCAGGAATGTGTATGGGTTCGTCTTCGCAGTTTTCAAAGTCGAGTTTGTCTAGATCGAGCTTCATTTGTGCTTCTTCTGTCTACTCCTTGGGCTATTTTAAAACTATATGGTCTAGACCCCTTTCCAGAAGATTTATTTTGGACGGGTGGATACTAGGGGAGGTTTTCAACTCCTCATAAAATTGTCGAATATAGTGTTTTTAGGTTGATTTAGTCAAGATTTGGGATAGTTTTTCCCATCGTATTCTTCTAGACGTTGGGTTGCTGGGCATCGAGATATCCTTATTATTTCTCATCAACTATAACCCCAGACTAACATCAATTGTCTAGGGTTTGCCTGAAAAGTCTCCCTTCTCCATCAGGGCTATCAGCCAACACGACTTCTATATTCAATTGTACATTCACTCGTTCCGAAATGATTTTGACCGCTTATTCGAGTTGGATTTTATGAGTGTTTTTAGGCTTTAATTTTCTTCTGAGCTTAAAAACATGAGAAATTAAGGATAACTGGGTATCTTAAGACACACTGCCAGCCTTTGCTGTTCCCTAAGAACGGAATACTAGACTAATTGAAAAGTCTTAGAGGCGGAGGGTTTGTATCGTTGTACCGCTCTAAATCCGCTTATTTCGGTATGACTCCCGTTGACTCCACCCAGAAGCCAGGGCATCTCCGGTTGAAAACCCCGGTTTTTTGCCAACAACCGGGGTTTGGGTTAACTTAGGACATTCCCACTAACTTCGCACTGAGATTCCACATTTTTTCGGCCTTGTCGCGATCGCTCGCTTCGTTCGACACTTCCTGTTCAAAAGATTGACGACCGGGTTTTTGGCGATTGCCCCAACTCCAGTAAACCCCCGATTGCTTCATTTCGGGATCGGTGACTACATCTGCCACTCGTTCTCCGGCAGTTTCTTGGGACACATAGCCCCCAGTAACGTGCTTTTGAAACAAAGGGAAAATTTTCTGGAATAAGGGGTAATGGTTGCGGAATAACGGCGTTTCGGCCACACAACCGGGATACAAAGAACTAAAAGTAATTCCCGTCGATTCATGGTAGCGACGGTGCAATTCTCGCATGGTGAGAACGTTACACAATTTGCTATCTTTGTAAGCTTTTCCGGGTTTAAACTTCTTACCATTAATCATGGTCACGGGTTCTTTAAAACCTGCTTCAAAGCCCTTTAAATCTCCTAAATCCGGCGGTGCAGGAATGGGAATTTTACCGCCTAATTCTTTCGGATTTGCCGTTACTGTGCCTAAAATCACCATGCGTTTATCGGGATACGGTGATTTTTTCATGTCGGGTAACAGCAAATTACACAACAGAAAATGACCGAGGTGATTGGTCGCGACGCTCAACTCATAGCCATCCGTACTCCGCATGGGTTCTTTCAGTAACGGCAGGTAAACCGCCGCATTACACACCAAAGCATCTAAATTTCTCACCGTAGCGCGGAAGCTTTGGACAAACTTTTTCACGCTATCGAGGGAAGCCAAATCTAGATGCAGGATTTTGTAGCTATCCGCGGCCATTCCCACGGATTCCGCCGCTTTTTGGCTTTTTTCCAGGTTACGGCAAGCCATAATAACGTACCAGCCTCGTTTGGCCATAGCTTTAGCGGCATATAACCCTACGCCGGAGGAAGCCCCGGTAATAATCACCGTTGGTTTTTGATCTTGTGACATAAGTTCGGACGATATTAACTGTGGTTGACGATATTTACGATCTTATAAGAAAGAGCGCTCAATTTGTTTTTTGACCGCGAATCTTTTAGGAATGAAACTAATACAAAAAAAGTAGCAGGTTTGCGACCTGCTGTACAGAAAAGTTTACATTTTTACAAACAATATTTAATAATTGTTAAAGTGGCTCGACATCCAGACAGCCTTCAATGAAATTGACTTCTGGCTGTTGACCGAGAATAATCCCTGTCACCTTCTCCCCATCGGTGACGAATTTGAGCCGGAAGTTGCTATCTTGAGACGTTTGCGGCACATAAGTCAAGTAGCGACCATTGGGGGAATTGGGTAAGGGTTCAACCTTCAACTTGCCATTATACAAATCAAGGACTTTTTCCTGGGAATCTCCCACCCTTGCCCCACTGAGGGTTTGCGGACGACTATCTGCGATCTCAATACGGACAACTTTGTTATCTCTCACCATCAACGACACATCCCCCAAGCCTTCGGGGACTTGTTCGAGGCGATAATAACGGCAAGATTGACTCGCGGTGGTGGTTTCGGGCATCAACTTTAAGCCTGCGGCCTGGGATGCGGCTTCAACCGTCATGCCAATTTCAATCGGGCCAAACCCCTTGAGGAAAATCGTTGATAAGGGGGTTAATTTCTCCGGGTTGACTCCTTTGCCCAAACAGTTGTTGGCCCCGCTTTCATCCCCCCAACAATTGCCGCTACGGTCAAGAATGATGACCTTATCCACTGATGCAAATTGCTGAAGGGTATTTTCGATCGCGTAAGTCATACTGGCAACATCCCCAACTCCACCATAGGTCAGTTGTCGGCAAAATTGCAGACGGGCAACCCGATTCTCAATCTCAATCTGAAAATCCTCTCCACAATTGGATGACCCGGATAAGTTAAAGGCATCTCTCAGCCCTTGATTTTGCTCGGATGCGGTAGGGCCTGCGAGTAACTGTTCGATGGCGAAACGCGCAACCCCAATATTAGCAGTTCTGCGCCAAACGGGTTCAACAGCGCCAAATTCAGAGGAATTGGTTTTGGGAAAATAGACTTTAAGACGACGTTCGGCTTGAGTCGGGGCTTCTTGTTTCGGTTGGGGGGCTTCGGGTTCGGTGGGATTTTCAACCACATCTGGATTCGGTTGCGGTGTTTCCGAATCTAAGCCATCGTCGGGGGTATTCGGGTCAGCGATGGATTGACTGCAAGCGGCTAAACTGAGCAAAATCAGCAGTAAGGCGCTGGGTTGAATAACGGCTTTTTTGAATGAAGATAAGTGTGGCATAGCAAGTGGTAATGGGCAAAAAGGACATAAAAATTCAGTCAAACTTTATAGGATTGACTGTAATTGTCTTTTTGTCGTGACGGTTTGGACTACATCGAAGTTGCCCCAGATTTCGGAAAAAAATGAGGGAGAGATTATTTTTAGGGCTTCAATCTTGATAGGAGCGCCCTCACCCCAACCCCTCTCCTACTGATCTCTTGGGCTTATTTTCTAAGAATAGATATGTTGTCCTGACCGATTTGGCGGTTACTACACAACACCGCAGTTTGTCTTCTTGGTTTGACAACTCCTCGCCGTAAACGGTCGAGGATTCTCGTTTCTTTCAGGTTGCCTCTTAACTAGACTTTGGATCGACAGACACCTAAATATCCTCCCCTTAGTCCCCGTTAGACCGACTCAACGAGCGTTTTGTTTCTTGGTTTCTAGTCCAAGATACGTCCTGCCNNNNCNNGACAGTTTGTTTTCACAACTACACCCTTAAAGTTTTACATCAACAAGGATTGTGCTGAAAACCCCTTACTTTAACTATTGAGTTGGTTAGGTTTGTTGTAGTGCGGCCCACATTACTGGTCACTCGCACACCAATATTATAATATAAAGCCGTCCTATAAGCGCCGAGACCCCGCGTCGCCGTAAGGCGCAAGGGAACGCTCGGCAAGACAGGACGGGGCTTTAAACCCAGAATTTTTGGTAAAATCTAACGACCAATAAGAAGCCGCCCTAGAAAGGCGAGGCTTGAAACCCATTCTTTTGGTGATTTTTAGGGGAGTTGATGAGTCCAACAAAAGACGAATCAACGGCCTAGAATCCGACAAGAGAGTGGGAAGATAGGGATAATCAAAAAATTTTTTGCGATCGCGCTGGGGCTTTGATGGCAAACGGGCGGTTTGTGGAAAACTAACCCTACGGTATTGAATGATGATATGACTCCTAAACTTTTTATTGAGAAGCAGACCCATTTTGTGCTATGGCGACCAGGAGCAACGAAACCGGCTCCTCGATTATATATTGGTACGATTGACCCAGAACAATCCGAAATTTATGTTAATTTCCAAGAGATTCCCTTAAAATGTTCTCTCCAGTTTCCGGAGTTGTGGACGATCGCGGCACAGGATTGTAATTTAAAAGACGGTCAGGTGTATTGGTATTGGTTTAAAGTTCCCGACACTGATCCGTACAACGAATACAGTCAAGTTCGTTATTGTACCGATCCCTTTGCTTGGACGGTGGATCGACGGTTTTATGGGCCGGTTAAGCTACAACCCGAACAAGGTAAGCCTCAGCCTGCCAGTGTGATTTTATATCGCGATCGCCAGTTGATTCCCTGCGATCCCAGTGGTCGGGTGTTTGAACCGTCTCGCGATCGCGCTGCAACCTTAGCCGCGAATAATCAGATTGTAGTTTATAAGTTACCCACGCGCTGGCCAGAAACCACTGAAACTGGAGAAACGATTTTACAAGAAGGGACGTTTCGGGATGTTTTGTTTTTGTGCGATCGCGAAATCAAGTCGCCTCATTTGGCCAAAATCGAACAATTAAAGTCAGAAAAAGCCTATTTAGCGAAATTGGGCATTAATGCTTTAGAATTGTTACCGATCGCCGATAGCGAAGACCCCGATAATTGGGGCTACGGGACAAGTCACTATTTTGCTGCCGATTTTTCCTTGGGCTATAGCGATCGCGAGGATGTCCCTACCGCAGCCAGTGATGTGGCCCGCTTGGCAGATTTGTGTCAACAACTGGGGATTCGCTTTTTCTTGGATATGGCGATCGCCTTTGCCCAAGAAAATCCCTATCGTCATATTAACTTCATGGACTTTTTTGTACAGTGGGGGACAGGCGATCCCGAACAAGAAAACCGTGAAGGCTTTGGCGGCGATTTATTCAAGTACAATTACTGGGTCGAAGGCTATCATCCCTTTACCGGAGAAAAAGCGTGGTTTGTGCCAGCCCGCGAATATCTTAAACTTTATCTCCTCCACTGGCTCGAAGCTTACGGGGTGAGTGGGTTACACTTCAACAGTATTAACAATATTGGCAACCACGATTTTGTGCAAGAAATCACCGAAATGGCGCGAGAGTGGTGGTGTAATCCCGAAAAAAACAGTTTAGCCGTTTGTGATGCGAGGGACGACGATTTCCTCGTTGTGGCAACTGAAGCCAGCGTTCCGGTGCGTTTAATTCACCAAAATCGCATTAACGGCTTGTGGAATGACAAATTCAGACAAATTCTGCGTCAGGTCATTTTAGGCAAAAATGCCGTGGGCGATCGCAGTTTTGAGTGGAGTGTCCGCAAACTGATTGATTGCTGCTTCCTAGGCTATACAGACGGCACACAAGCCATTAATTACATCACAGCCCACGATGTCGGCGGTTTTGGCAACGAAAGATTCTACAATTACTTGATTAATAATGGCATTACCGACGAAGCAGCCATCGAAGCCCGCATCAAACTGGCCATGGTTTGTTTGCTGACGGCGGTAGGGATTCCCCTGATTTTAGCCGGAGATGAGTTTGGCGACGCGCAGGAATTTGAGCGAGATGAAGATTATGGCGATCGCCGTCATATCGATCCGGTTAACTATCATCGCCTCAAAGATGCTTGGCGACAACGCACATTTGAATATGTTTCCCGCTTGATTCGGTTTCGCGTCAATTCTAAAGCCCTGGCCGTCAACGATACCAACTTCCTCCACGCCGATTACAACCAAGGCAAGCGGGTTTTGGTCTGGCGACGCGGTTTCGGGGATGATACGGTGGTTGTCGTTGCCAATTTCTCAGATTACTGCACCCCAGAACCATTAAGTGAGTCTGCCGAGTATGTGATTCCCAACTGGCCGAAAACCCCAGAAGGTAAGCGTTGGTACGAAGTGACCCAAGACCGTTTGGTATCATCCGAACGGGCTGGCCGCGAACCGATTTTTCCGTGGGAAGGGAAGGTTTATACGTTGGTTAGTTATTAGTCATTTGTCCTTTGTCCTTTGTCCTTTGTCCTTTGTCCTTTGTCCTTTGTTGTTGGTTGTTGGTTATTGGTTGTTTGTTGTTGGTTATTGGACGGGGAAACCCCGCCCCTACAAGTCTACTGCCCCTTAGAAGCTGACAACTGAAAAAACCATGTCTTCAAAGATTTGACAAAAGTTACTTTCTGTGTATTCGTGCGATCGCGTCTGGGCTGCATTTTGATAGGCTTGGAGTTGGTCGCGATCGCGCACCATTTCTTGAAGACAACGACTCAGATCGTCGATATCCCCGCAAGCAAAGGCTTTCCCCGCCGGAGGGTCAGCCATCCAGTCGGGATAAGACCCGGTTTTGTCCGACAATAGCAACGCCAACCCCGAAATCGCCCCATCCAGAATCGAATACGGCCAGGGGTCTGCTTGAGAGGGATGCAGCAACACATCCGCCGCTTGTAGAATCTTGGGGATTTCGCTTTGGTTGCGGAAACCCCACCAATATATTCTGTCAGCCACCTGTAATTGGGTCGCCAAGGCTTTTAATTCTGCCTCTAGTTCCCCCGATCCTAAAATCCATAAACGCAGGGGTAAATCGCGATATGAGGCGATCGCCTTAATCGCATCGGCGGGGCGTTTGCGGGGAATCAGTTTGCCCGAAACCACGAAAACCACCTCATTTTCCCCGGCTTCGTGGGCTTGGCGGAATTTTTGCTTCTCTGCCTCATTCTCAAAGGCTTTAACGCGGAATACCTCAGAATCCGACACGCAGGGAGTCCAGATTAATTGTTCCGACCTTGCGCCGTTTTCCTGCCAAAACTTCTTATTTTCCCGGCCTTGATGGGTGACGCGATAAGCATCCCCAGTCATAACGCTGACCAGTTTGCGACGAATCGCCGACTTCCAAGCCACCTTTTCGGTGAGGGTATCCCCATCGCAGCGTATCGCAAACGGGACATTATGGCGATCTGCCCAACGCCAACCCTGAATGGAAATGGCGTGGGTGTAGCCGTTGAGATAGATAAAATCCGGCTGAAACCCGTCTAAAACCTTGCCTAACTCGCGACTGCGACTGTTAAGAAACGGCCCGTAAGTGCGTTGGGCTGAATCGGGCAGCAGTTTCTCGGCAAATCCGGTTTTTTCGCGGTTGTCCCAATTTATATTTAACCCAAAGCCGCGATCGCGAAAAGATTGGGTTTCATGGGCATACACCGCCAACACCTCCACATTATCTCGCTGCTGCAACTCATCGAGGAGATTCACAAAGTATTGAATGCGGTGGGTCAGTAACCAAGCAACGCGAGGCTTTTTGTTGTTTGTCATTGGTCATTGGTCATTTGTTGTTTGCTTAAAATCCAAGTCAAGCAGCAATTCCCCATTCCTCCCATCCCAACCAAGGACAAAGGACAAAAGACAAAGGACAAATCACTACAACAAATTAGCCGACTCGTATAAACGGCGCAAAATCGCCAAAATCTTTTGACCATATTGGGGGTCAGCCGCCCAACGACCGGATAATTGTTCGACGAGGGGGGCAATACCGCGAGTTACGAAGCGGAAACGAGGATCGACCACTTCTTGGACTAAAGGCTCTAAACTGGCATAGGCTTTGAGGTGTTGAATCTGCGCCCGCACCCCGATTCTAGCACTGGGGAAACTTGCCCCACTAATGCCGCCGCCAATCGCACCCAGTCCCGAAAAGTTATTTTGCGAGGCGTTGACCAAACCATCAAAGCGGAGAAAGTTGGTATCGAGGCACATCTGACAAAACGCGATGTCGTAGTCTACCCCTTCGATGGCTGCTTCTTCGCGATACAGTTTCGGTAAATCGGGAAAGTCTTTGAGGGCGTTTTCGTTGTTGTTTTTGAGGAACATCTGCATCTGTACCTCGGAGGTGTTGCCGTGACTCATAATGCGGTCGAATTGACCGGGACAGATTTGCAGATTGGTTTTCAAGACAACGGCCCGATTGGCATTGTCCCAGGAAACAGAAACGTTGTAATCTCGCAACTCCACGGCTTTTACATACACAATCCCTTTATGGGAAAATAAACGCACGGTGGGGTCTTGGGTCAAATCAACGCCCAAACGGTCTACAAGGTCGATGGGAATGTAAGAGTTGCTGTTGACTAAAATGCCTTGTTCTTCGTAGTTTTGGTTGTTAAGGCGGATGTTGATAACGGGATAATCCGGTTCAATTGGCCCGCTTCCGGAAACATCCCGCGACCAAGCGGCCAAGCCGTTAGCCACTCCTTGGGCAATGTCGCGACGGCGATTTGTAATCAAAGCCCGGTCTTCGGGATTGGTCAAAAAGCCCACTTCAAGCAAAATTGAAGGGATAATAATTTGGCGACAAAAGCCTAAACTGCCGACTCCGGTTGCGGTGTCGGGTTTTGCACCGCGATTGGGCAGTTGGGGCAACTGACGCAATAATGAAAGTAAAATTAATTCGGCGTGTTTTTTCCGTTCGCTATTGCCTGCGATATAAAAAGCAGTAGCCCCCCTTGCACTGGGACTGGAGAAAGCATCGGCGTGAATTTCGATCGCGACATCCCCTGACTTCGCTCTAGTATTGATCCAAGCAATGCTTTGTCGCAAACTGAGATCGTCGGGGACGGAAAAGACTTCAAAGCCCCGCGATCGCAAATCGGGAACTATTAAATCCCGTAACAATATCATTTGCTGGGCTTCGGTTGTTCCTCCTGCCACTGCACCTGGGTCTCGTCGTCCCCCCTCGAAGCCACCGTGTCCGGCTGAAATGAAAATTCTACCCATGAAATCTCGTTTCCTTGCGACCTGGATCGTTATTTTGGCACTATGCCCAATCTAGAATAACTTATCGTTGATTGAGTGCAAATTAACGATTCTGAGGGGAAAATGTGCCGTGGAAACTCAGAGGGACGATTTGCGGTAATTCTAAACGGCAAATTGGAGCATCATTGAGGGTTTCGCGATCGTAAATCCAGACTTCGCTGCGCTGAATGTTGCCATCATACACCACCGTTAGCAGCCAGCCAGAATCTTCGCCGTTTGCCACATAAATCGGTTCGCTAGGATAGCGATTTTCCCCCATATCCGCTACCGTCAGCTTTCCGGTTTCGCGGTCAAAACTCGCGATCGCGCCAACCAATTCCCGACGCAGATCGGCGTTTTCCCGATGGACACAAAGATAAGTATAGCGCCAAGGCTGTCCGGTCAGGGAAGATTCAACCATCGGAAATTCACTGCTGCGATCGCACAGTTGTTCTCTTGATATTACTTTACCCGTTTGCGGATCGAGAACCACCCGCCATAATGTTCCCTTGGCATAAGTTTCGGTTTTGCCCCTTGCCACTTCCTTGAGATACTGATTGGTACTAAAATCGGGAAACGCAACCATTTCCACCACAATTTCCCCGGTTTCTCTTTCATACCCATTCGCATGATGCCACTGATACCAGGCTTCAGCCTCGCTACGACTAATTAATTGCAGGGTTTCTTTATCAAAAACTAAAATCTGCGTCCCTAACTGGGGTTTCCAGTCCATCGCATCGCTATAGGAATCAATCCCCAAAGCTGCGGTGATTAAATTGACCCGCACCGGAGGCACAAAAAAGACTAAATAGCGCCCTGCCAAAACAAAATCGTGAACCAGGGGCAATCCCGATAACTTGAAACTATCTTGCTTTATAATTCTACCGCTTGCGTCGCTTTTATAGAGATAAAGCTGACTGTTAATCCCCACCGCAAAGTTAAAAATTTCCCCGGTGTGGGGATCGACTTTGGGATGGGCAGAATAAGATTGTCCCGACTCCAACCCGTCTAAATTCTCTTTCCCCAGCGTTGCTAAACTCTCCAAATCCAGGGCGTGAGGCTTTCCCCCTTCCCAAAGCGCCAAAAGCTTATCTTCTAAAGCCAAAACCGACGTATTCGCCGCATTTTTAACCGGACGCAGCCAATTATTCCAAAACGGGCCCTGGGCTTTCATGCCATAGTTGGGAAAGAGAAATTTTCCCGCTTCTTTCTCTGCCAGATAGCCCTCGGTTTGGACTAATCGATAAGTCCCTGTAGCCCCCTTCTCCCCAAAATGTACCCCCAAAATGCCGCCATCGCCATCAAACCAATGACCCACCCTTTCACCGCCGCGCTGCAAGCATCCTGGCCCGTTACGATACAGCGTCCCGCGCAGATTTTGAGGAATTTGACCTGAAAGGAGATTGAGAGGGGTTAACGGGAATTCTACGGCGGGTTGCGCGATCGCGCCAGCCCAAGCCGGACGAGTAACAGGGGATTGAGAAGTTTGCATAGTTCAAAAAAGCAACAATTCTTGATTTTATCTCGCTACATCAAAACCCGCCGCTTGTAAGGCTTTCCAAGTCCGAGTCGAGATGCGATCGCGTTTTAATTGTTTAACATTTAACCACTGAATCCCCATATAGTCATCAAGAAAAATTGGGTCTGAAACCCCGTCCTGTCTTGCCGAGCGTTCCCTTGCTACTCGCGCATTCCCTTGCGCCTTTCGGCGGCGCGGGGTCGCTCGTCTTACGGCGACGCGGGGTCTCGGCGCTTGAAGGACGGCTTTAGACTTTAATCGTAACACCGAACTACTTTTACAGGGATTGCGCTATAATGTAAAGCATGGAAAAAGCTTATTCTTACCGATTCTATCCAACTCCAGAGCAAGAGTCGCTTCTGCGGCGCACTTTGGGCTGTGTAAGATGGGTCTACAATAAAGCACTCCATGAACGAACTCAAGCTTGGTACGAACGCACTGAAAGGGTAGGTTATAGTCAAACTTCCTCAATGCTTACTGCTTGGAAGAAAGAGGAAGAACTCGACTTTTTAAATGAAGTCAGTTGTGTCCCTTTACAGCAAGGACTGAGACATTTACAAACAGCTTTTAGCAATTTCTGGGCAGGACGGACTAAATACCCTAACTTCAAGAAAAAACACCAAGGAGGCAGTGCTGAGTTTAGCAAGTCAGCGTTTAAATACAGAAACGGTCAAATCTACTTAGCTAAATGTAAAGAACCCTTAGATATTCGCTGGTCAAGACTAATCCCAGAAGGCTGTGAACCCAGTACCGTAACAGTTAGATTACATCCGTCCCGACGTTGGCACATCTCAATCCGGTTTGATGACCCGACAATCAAACCTTTACCCGTAACTGATAAAGCGATAGGCATTGATTTAGGGATTAATAGCTTAGTTGCTACCAGTGATGGCGATAAAGTATCTAATCCCAAACATCTCAAAAAACATTATCGGAAACTCAGACGGGCGCACAAAAACCTTTCTCGCAAAGAAAAAGGGTCAAAAAATCGAGAGAAAGCCCGCAGAAAAGTAGCTCGGATTCACGCCCAGATTACCGATACGCGAAAAGACCATCTACACAAGCTAACGACTCAACTCGTTCGTGAAAACCAAACGATTGTAGTTGAGGATTTAGCAGTAAAAAACATGGTTAAAAACCGAAAACTCGCACAAGTTATTGCGGATGCGAGTTGGGGTGAAATCACGCGACAACTTGCCTATAAATGTCGTTGGTATGGGAGAACCTATATCGAAATCGATAGATGGTTTCCTAGTTCCAAGCGATGTAGTAATTGTGGGCATATTGTCTCAAAAATGCCGTTAAATGTCCGAGAGTGGGAATGTCCTGAATGTGGGACTCGCCATGACCGGGATGTTAACGCCAGTAAAAACATTTTGGCTGCGGGACTCGCAGTGTCAGTCTGTGGAGCGAGTGTAAGACCCGAACAGAGTAAGTCTGTGAAGGCGACTGCTATGAAACAGAAACCTAAATCGTGAGGTTTAGGAATCCCCGTCCGTTTACGGCGGGGAGGATGTCAATTGATGCAGTAACAACACTTCTCCTGCATCCACAAACAGCGCTACCACACTAATCCGCAACCGAGTTTCGAGAGTCATAACCAATAAGCTGTTAATCCTTTAAATGTCTGCCTCGATCCAAGCTCACCAAAGGGTTCAGCCAATGGAATCGGCGGTTTAAATGCGTAACAGCTTATGTAGGATGCGTTCATAACGCATCCTACTGTCGTGACACAGCTAAAATGAGGCTTTATGTAGGGTGGGTTAGGCGGCTAAGACTCTTACTGTAACTGCAATGCTCGCAATCCGCCGTAACCCACCGTCTAAAGTGTGTCGCGGCACTACTCCTCATCATTATTGTTTTTGAGCAATTAACATAGCATTAATATGGGTAAAAATACGAATCCTAACATCTCAATTTTAACGCCAATCTCGCCCTTAGCGGTGCAGTAACGCCCACAATTATAGTCTCTTAATCGGTTAATTTATTCCTTTTCAGAATTGACTTGAGCAAAATTAAGAGCAGCCACCAAACCCACACCACCGAGCGTATTACCTATTAAAGTAGGTAACATATAACTCCCATAATCCCCCCAATTCAAACTACCATCAATTACGGCATAGAAAACTTCAGTAGAACCTGCGATAATATGAGCCAATTTTGCCAAAGCGACCAAGTAAGTAATAATAATGATGATATTTAATCGCGAAGATTGCGCTCCGGGTAACAACCAAGTCATCAAAGCAATCAACCACCCGGCAAAAAACGCTCTCAGTAAAATTGGCCAAAATCCCCCTTCTGCTGCACTTAAACCAATGGTTAAAAAGGCTTCTTGGGTCGCTGAACTAAACACGCCAGTTTTAGCAATAAGCCAAGCAAAAAGTAGCGTACCTATTAAATTAGAACTCAACACAATAAGCCAATATTTCAACACATTAATTGTTTGATTTACAGAAAATCGATTTAACAAAGGTAAAACCGCCGTTAACGTGGTTTCTGTGTAGAGTTGTTGACGACCTAGAACAACAATAATAAAGCCCACTGTATAGCCTAAACTACTGAATAAAGGTCGCCATTCTGCTGCCGGAATGTGAGCATGAATTAACCCCTCTGCCACCAAAGAAAAGCCCATTGATAACCCTGCCGCTAAACCCGACCAAGCCACGGCTAAATTTTTACGATTGAGTTCTTCTTCTCCTTCTAATCGTAAGACTTCGTGAAGAATTGCGGCTCTTGGATTGCTTCTGGCCGCAATGTCCACTTCTTCAGATTGGGAAAGATCGAGGGATTCTGAGTCAGGGTTATGATTCGGGCTTTCTGTCTTATTTTGAGACATCATTAAAACTCTAATAATTATCGTCTCATCCTTACATTGTTTCCTCTGAAATTACACCGTCTTTGTGAAGAAATTTTCTTCAGTAGGATGCGTTGATAACGCATCGTACTCCCAAACTGAAGGCATAAAGTCTTCGATTCATTCCCCAATCTTCTTCATAAATACCCCGTGCAACATAGCGATGAAAACTGGAATACTGCCAATCTCTCGCTTGCTTGCATAACCCATGCTTCACGGGATTGTAATGGATATAATCACAATGTCTGGTGAAATCGGCTTCATCTCGAATCCAATGTTCCCAAAATCGTCGTTACCAAAGTATATTCAAAAAAACCTAACGAGCGCGATCGCGCCAACCCCTCCCCCCCAAATGCTCTAAAATTGGTAGTTGTGGCATTTTCCCTGGAGAAACTTAGAATAATGGCAAACGATCGCATTCCTGTTGTTGTCAACGGCGCATTAGGTAAAATGGGGCGCGAAGTCATCAAAGCCGTATCTCAAGCCGATGATATGATGCTCGTCGGTGCAGTAGACCTCAACCCTGAATACCTCGGTCAAGATGTCGGGGAAATCATTGGCTGCGGAACCCTCGAAGTCCCCATTCTGAACGACTTACAAAGCATTCTGGTAGTCGCCACCCAAGAAACAATCCAAGGGGTTATGGTAGACTTTACCCATCCCGATAGCGTGTACGAAAACACCCGCACCGCGATCGCCTATGGCATTCGTCCCGTCGTGGGAACAACCGGCCTCAGCCCCGACCAACTCAGAGACTTGGGCAAATTTGCCGAAAAAGCCAGCACAGGCGTACTCATTGTCCCAAATTTTTGCATTGGCGTAATTTTAATGCAGAAAGCCGCCCTACAAGCCTCTCAATACTTCGATCACGTCGAAATCATCGAACTGCATCACAACCAAAAAGCCGACGCACCCAGTGGAACCGCCGTTAAAACCGCCCAAATGCTCGCAGACATGGGCAAAACCTACAATCCCCCCGAAGTCGAAGAAAGCGAGAAACTGCCAGGGGCTAGAGGCAGTACCGCAGACGAAAACATCCGCATTCACAGCGTCCGTTTACCCGGCTTAATCGCCCACCAAGAAATCATCTTCGGCGCACCCGGTCAAATCTACACCCTCCGCCACGATAACACCGATCGCGCCGCCTATATGCCCGGAGTTCTCCTGGCCATCCGCAAAGTCACCGAACTCAAAAACCTAGTTTACGGTCTCGAAAAAATCCTTTAATTCGGCGTGTAGGGGCGGGTTTTTTTCAGTTATCAGTTTTTTCAGCAGTAGGGTGGGTTAGGCGGCTAGAATCTAGGCTATGACTGTAATCCACGAATCCGCCGTAACCCACCGTTTAAGATGTGTCACGACAGTAGTGTCGTGACACAGCTAAAAGTGTGCTTTATTGTAGGGTGGGTTAGGCGGCTAGAATCTAGGCTATGACTGTAATCCACGAATCCGCCGTAACCCACCGTTTAAAGTATTAGCGTAGGGCGGGTTATCGGGACAGGAGATACCGTCTTAACTACACCTCAACCCACACCGAAACCGAACCTCCCAACGTAGAAAACTCCCCCCAACCCCACTCATTCGTAACAACAGGCTCTTTAATATGCTCAGTTAAATCCACAAACCGAGCCTGAGATTTACCCACCTCCATCCACTTGCTACCCCCCGGCCCGTCGCTCATAATCACCGCCATCCCTTGCGGATGAGCCTCATCCCCCAAACAAGTCCAGCCAATAATATCCCAGTGGTCGAAATAATCATACTGCGGCCCGTAAGCGTAGTTTTGCCGCGCATAGAGAAACTTATCAATCAGCCAGCGATGGGACGGTAAATAGATGCTGTGACGATTACCATCTCCCCCCCAATCCTCATATTCTGCCCCGTAATAATCCGCGTAAAACACGCAAGGATAGCCCTGCTGTCGCAACAAAATCAACGCATAAGCCAGGGGTTTAAACCACGGCTCTACCGGGGCTTCTAGGGCTTGTAAGGGCTGAGAATCGTGATTTTCGACAAAAGTCACCGCATGGGTCGGACGCTCCTGCATCATCGTATGATCGAGGATAGAGCGCATATCGTAGTGACCGCCAGATTGACTGGCATAGTGGAAATTGTAATGTAGCGGCACATCCAACACCGACATTCTGCCCCCCACTGCATCCACATACCAATGCAGAGTTTCGAGGTTGCTGTACCAATATTCCCCCACCGTAAACAACTTTTTCCCCGCATGATGTTGCATTGCGTCCAACCATTCCGGGAAAAACCAAGACGAAATATGCTTAATCGCATCCAAGCGAAACCCATCAACCCCCGTCGTATCCAGATACCACTGACCCCAGCGAATCATCTCCTCTCGCACTTCTTGATTCTGGAAATCCACATCACAGCCCATCAAGTAAGCAAAATTACCATTTTCGAGGGCTACATAATCATCAAACTGTTTCCCTTCAAATAAATAAATCGTGCTGCTATCTTGGGTGTTGTGGTCATAATCCACCCCGTCAAAATGCCACCAACGCCACTCAAAATCCGAATATTTCCCCCGCCGACCGGGAAAGGTAAAATGAGAAAAACTGGTAATCTCGCGTTGCTCTCCTTGGGGATGAAGGCGGTTGGATTGAGAAAAGGGCGTGGCTTTCACTTTTTCGGTTTCGTCGCCTCCCATGCGATGATTGAGGACAGTATCGGCATATACTTGCATTCCGGTAGCTTGTAGGCTTTTCACCGCATCTAGATAGGCCTCCCGCGTGCCGTATTTGGTGCGAATTGTCCCCCGTTGGTCAAATTCCCCCAAATCGTACAAATCGTACACCCCATAGCCCACATCATTAATGCCATTCATGCCTTTATAAGCCGGGGGAAGCCAGATTGCGGTCAACCCTGCATTTTGGAGGCTTTGGGCATTTTCTTGGACTTGATTCCACAGTGTCCCATCGTTGGGGATATACCAGTGGAAGTATTGCATCATTACGCCGTTGATTTGCGTCATTTTGACCTTTCCTGACGATTGTTAAATTAAAAGGACACCACAAATCATAACCGTCAATTCCGCGATCAAAACCAGTCAAGTTGAAATGTGTCACTTCTGCGCGATCGCGTTGCTTACTCATTAGAATAGGTGGGAGGGATAGTCACCCGTCGCGAGCGTCCTTTGTCAATGAGTAACAACAAATGACCAATGACTGATGAGGCGATGACTGATAACTGATAACTCTCCAGAAACTTAAATCCACTTTTTGGGGCTGTAATGCTTATCCAGTCTAGCTTTTAGCCTTTTTATAGAGTCTGCCCTGTAGCAAGAAGTTTCTGACTTTCTTTCTGGGGTAAAATTCAACTCCCCCCCTACTGCCTACTGCCTACTGCCTACTGCCCCTTAGATGCTGATAACTGAAATGACCCAAGATTACATTGTTTCCCCCGCTTGGTTGGCTTCTCAGTTGGACAATCCTCAAGTTGTGGTGGTGGATTGTCGCTTTGCATTGGCTGATACTCAACTCGGACAAAAACAATACCAAGAAAGTCACATTCCCGGCGCTTATTATCTCGATTTAGAAAAAGATTTATCTGCCCCTGTCCAAAAACACGGCGGTCGCCACCCCCTCCCTAATATAGACCAGTTTACTGCAAAATTAGCGGTGATGGGGATTAATTTTAGAGAAACCCACGTTATCGCTTATGACGATACGAACTCGGCGTTTGCGGCTCGTTTGTGGTGGCTGTTACGCTATTTAGGACACGATCGCGTCTCGATTTTAGATGGGGGTTGGTCGGCTTATATAGAGGGTAATTATCCGACAACTGCTGCCATTCCGACACCGAAAAAAGGTCACTTTTCACCGCAACTGCGAACCGATTGGGTTGTGGATATTGAGGGAGTTAAACAACGCAAAGATTTAGCCGATACGATTTTAATTGATTCTCGCGATCGCGATCGCTACCTCGGCGAACGAGAACCCATAGACCCCATTGCCGGACATATCCCCGGTGCAGTGAATCTCCCCTGGAAAACCGCTTGTGACGCTACCGGACACCTCCAACCCCCCGCAGCCCAAAAAGAACGCTGGACGGCTTTAAATCCCCCAGAGGAAATTATCGTTTACTGTGGCTCTGGGGTCACGGCTTGCGTGAATTTACTGTCTCTGGAGTTAGCCGGAATCCCTAACGGTAAGCTGTATCCGGGCAGTTGGAGCGATTGGTGTTCTTATTTGGTGTAGTCTCAGAATCCCGGCTTGGGTTTAGAACTCCGGATTATTCAAGAATCCGGGGTTCTGGGCTTGACCCTAAGCTAAAATCAAATGAGAAAACCCTTGCTTTCTCTTTCTCATCATGGACGAACAACGCATCCAGGCTTATCTATCGCTGATTCAAGAGCTTTTCACCTGTCCGAGTGGGGAGGAGGGGCGCATTCTGGGGCAGCATTCGGATTTGATTGATGAGGGCTTTTTCCTCGTTGGCGCTCAACTCGCACAGCAGTTGCAGGAAGCGGGACAAGAGCAGAAGGCGCGGTTTTTAGTTGAGTTGTTGGCGCAATTGATTGGCTCGGAAACCCCCACAAGTGGCTCAGAACCCCGGATTCTTCAAGAATCCGGGGTTCTAGGGTCAAGGGCAACGCCTCAAGAGTATGAGCAGTTTTTGGTGGAAGTATTGCAAGCTGTTTCAGACAGTAATGTAAATCCGCGTGTGGTTTATCCACTTTTAGCCAATAATCTGACTAAGTTAAATGCGACCTTTCTTGAAACGATACAAATCTTTGTACAAAATAACGGCACGCAAAATACAGTTATTGATTTATTCAATTTTGGCAGTTTAATTCAACAATTTCCATTAGGCCAACGCGATCTTAATCTAGAAATTGCCATTACCATTTACAACATTGCCTTAGACTTTTTCCCACAAGCGACATCCGCTACAGCATGGGCAACTATTCAAAATAACTTGGGAGAAGCTTACAGAAATCGCATCCGGGGAGAGAGAGCCGAGAACTTAGAAAACGCGATCGCCGCTTACGAACAGGCGTTACAAGTCTATACCCGCGAGGCTTTTCCCCAAGATTGGGCAATGACGCAAAATAACTTGGCAATTGCCTACAGTGACCGCATCCGGGGAGAGAGAGCCGAGAATTTAGAAAGAGCGATCGCGGCATACGAACAGGCGTTACAAGTCTATACCCGCGAGGCTTTTCCCGAAGATTGGGCAATGACGCAAAATAACTTGGCAAATGCCTACAGTAACCGCATCCGGGGAGAGAGAGCCGAGAACTTAGAAAACGCGATCGCCGCTTACGAACAGGCGTTACTAGAATATACCCGCGAGGCTTTCCCCGAAAAATGGGCAACCACGCAAAATAACTTGGCAGTTGCCTACAGTAACCGCATCCGGGGAGAGAGAGCCGAGAATTTAGAAAACGCGATCGCCGCTTACGAACAGGCGTTACAAGTGCGTACCCGCGAGGCTTTTCCCGAAAAATGGGCAATGACGCAAAATAACTTGGGAGAAGCTTACAGAAATCGCATCCGGGGAGAGAGAGCCGAGAACTTAGAAAACGCGATCGCCGCTTACGAACAGGCGTTACTAGAATATACCCGCGAGGCTTTTCCCGAAGATTGGGCAACGACGCAAAATAACTTGGGAAATGCCTACCTATACCGCATCCGGGGAGAGAGAGCCGAGAATTTAGAAAACGCGATCGCGGCTTACGAACAGGCGTTACTAGAATATACCCGCGAGGCTTTTCCCGAAGATTGGGCAACGACGCAAAATAACTTGGCCGTGGCCTACAGTGACCGCATCCGGGGAGAGAAAGCCGAGAACTTAGAAAACGCGATCCGCCTTTACCAAGAAGCCCTCACCATCCGCACTCGCCAAGCCTTTCCTCAAAACTATACCGAAACCCTCAATAACTTAGGCTTCGCCTACCAAGATTTATCCCGTCACTACAGCAACAACCCCGAACAAAAACAAAAAGCTCTCGAAAACGCCTACAACACCTTTGCCCAAGCCCTCAATACCGTCGAATATCTGCGGGGTGAGATTGTTTCCGGGGACGAAACCAAACGCAAACTCAACGAAGAATGGAATAAACTCTATAAAGGCATCGTGCAAGTCAGCCTCGAACTCGGCAACCACAACAGCGCCCTAGAATATATCGACCGCAGCAAAGCCCGCAACCTCGTTGAAGAAATCGCCATCCGCGAAACTCATCCCAATGGTATCCCCCCCGAAATTCCCCAACAACTACAACACCTCCGCAACGCCATTGCCCAGGAAAACCAACGCCTCAGCCAAGACAAAAATCCCGACTACAGCCACATCGACCAACTACGGCAAGATTACCAAAAACTCGCCCCCTACCATCCCCTGCAATTCCAGCAAATGCAAGCCCTCCTCGACGAAGAAACCGTCATCCTAGAGTGGTACATCCTCGGCGACACTTTCCTCGCCTTCACCCTCACTGCTCAATCCCTCCGCTTTTGGCAATCCTCCCCCGAAGACCGCAAAAATCTCATCGATTGGACAAAAAACTACTACACCGACTACTACACCAACAAAACCCAATGGCGAAACAGCCTTGCCCAACGCCTCGCAACCCTCGCGGATATCCTCCACCTCAATGACCGCATCAACGACCTATTCCAGCACTTCCCCCACTGTAAACGCCTCATCCTCATCCCCCACCGTTTCCTACACTTGTTCCCCCTTCATGCCCTGCCTGTCACTCGTACAGACCCAAACAGCAAGGAAGATCAAACCACCCAATCCCTACAAGATTGGTTTAGCAACGGCGTGAACTATGCCCCCAACTGCCAGCTTTTGCGACAAGCCCAAAATCGCCACCGCCCCCACTTCGACCGCCTTTTCGCCATCCAAAACCCAACAGAGGACTTAGCATTCGCGACACTTGAAGTCGAAACCATTGGCAATAGTTTTAATTCTGAGCAAAGCACAATTCTCGCTCACAAAAAAGCCACCAAATCCGCCCTTTTCATCAATAACAACAAACAACAACTCCGAGAAGACTTAGCCCAAACCCATCATCTTTACTTTTCTTGCCACGGTGCGTTTAACCTTACTACTGCGCTAAATTCAGGTTTACAGCTTGCCGATGAAGTCCTCACCCTAACCGAAATTATTACCTCTTTCAACCTCAGCCATTGCAGCTTGGTTACGCTCTCGGCTTGTGAAACGGGACAAGTTGCCCTCGATGAAACTGACGAATATACCAGTCTTTCCAGTGGTTTTATTTTGGCAGGAAGTCCGAGTGTCCTTGTTTCCCAATGGTCGGTGGATCAAACTTCTACTGCCCTGTTATTAATTAAAACTTACGAACTGCTCCAAAAGCATCCCGGTCAATATGCGATCTGCCTGAAGAATGCTCAAAACTGGCTGCGAACCACAACAGTGGCAGATTTTCAAGACTGGACGCAAAAATGCCCTCTTTTCAGCAATGTTTGGCGCGAGGCTTTGAAAGTGTACTTTGAGAATATGGAAAATGAACGGGGAACGAACGATTCTCCCTATGAGTCGCCCTATTACTGGGCAGCATTTTGTATGGTTGGAGTAGGAGAGCAAAAAATGATCGATAATACAACTAAACTGCAAGCCTTTCTCGATCTCGTTCGAGACAATCCTAACGATTTATTTGCTGACCACTGGCAAAGTTTAAATATTATCATCCGTCAATTTACCGAGGATGAAGACCACAATATAAAGATGCTGAAAACATGGCTTCAAGACGAGACTCGCGCCGCCATTAACCAAGCCTTTCAAACTAAAATCTCCCCGGCTTCTTTGCTGGTAAATGCAGCCGGAGAAAAAGGCGGTTTTGGGAGTCAAAAAACGCAAAAATCAAAGAATTCTTGGCAGGAACAGTACGAACAAGCGATCAAAAAAAATACACCCGATCCCGATCGTCAAAATCAGTCATCCAATGACCAAAACAACTAATTTTCACCTCAGTTTATATGCTTTTCATGCACGGAATACTCTAGAGGATGCTCCTGAGACTGTAACCTCGTCAGCAGACCGCATTTGGGAAAGTTTAATTGAGTTTGGTCAACAAACAGGATTTAAAGAGCTGATTAACCTTAAATCCCACCTAAATTGTTATACTCTCGATTCTGAAAACAATAAATATAAATTTCAGGACAACTCAACAACAGAATGGCTAACCGACAACCAAAAACCTATTGATTTATCCCCTATTTCGGTAAGAAATGACTTAAAAATTACGGGAAGTTTACAACCCTTTCGCCTCCACGATACTTACTGTATTGATTTGACTCTTTCTCCAATAACGCCTGATTCTCAATTTTCAATTCAAGAAATTGATGCGTTGTATCCTGCCAAACTCATCGAAGAAATCCAAGCAGACTTGGGCAAAGTATTCTGGCTTACTGGCGAAAAAAGGTATTTTCTGAACCCTAAAAAAGATGCTGAGGATTGGGTTAAAGCTTTTTGTAAAAAAACTGGATTAAAATTTACTTTAATAGAATCAGGAAAATTTTTAAATAGTCCTTTATTTATTTATCAAGCCGAAAATATTATACTTCTTATTTCTATCGCTAAACCGCAACAAGCCGATCTTGAAAGAGCAGAGCGAGATTATGCTTGGTTTAGAGACTTATGGTGGAGTCACCAAAAAGTTATTTTTGCTTACCAAGAAGCTTTAGTTTGTTATAAAAAAGCCCGAAATAACTATAGTAATTTAGAGCAAAAATCACAAACATTTTCTCAGATTTTAGTAGACAATGATAAAGAACGTTTAAATAAAATCAATTTACTGTTACAAACAATTCCTCAAAATTTATTAGAGTATAGCTGCGCTTTACGGGATTTAAAAGCTCATCATACCACCATAGAAACTAATAGTAAAAATTTCAAAATATGCTTGGATCGGGTTTTAACTCCTAATGATAATGTCAAAAATTGGTCGGAGTTTGCTCTAAATCGTTGTCCTCATTACCTCAGCCAAATTCAAATCTATCTTAATTATCTCGAACCGGGAAAAGACTTGTTTACCGACTTTATTAATACTATTCAAACTACGGCAGCTATCGACCAAGCCCAAAGCGATCGCGCTCGTTTAGAAGTAGAAAAAGAACGCGATCGCCAAGCCCAAGAAGACCGAGAAACACAAGAACGACTCGAAAAAGAACGCGATCGCGATCTGCAAATTTATATTACTGCTGTTGGTGCAGCATTAGGGGGGGCTGGTGTCACAGCAACCGCTTATCCCTATTACAAAGAACCCAAACCCGAAGAAACCCAAATAACTTTCATCCCTACAAGCTTACGACCCCATCCAATTACTGAAACCATCTTAGTTAGTTTACTTGCGGGTCTAGCTGTTGGTATTTTCGCTGCATGGATAACACCCTATATTCTGGATTTTATGGACTTTATAAAAACGCGATCGCGACAAAAACAACAAGAACAATCCGAACCAGCGCGATCGCGTGTAGAAGCATCAGAAAATCAAGCTCAACTTCCTAATACTTCTGCTGTTCCGCAACAATTTGAAAACACGGCACAAGAAGCTCAAATTCAATCAGAAGCAGAGGATATAAATAACAGTTAACGATGATGGCGTTTTGCTAAATAATGTTCATCTAAAAAACGCCGCAGCATCATTTTAATCGCCGCATCCCTGCTAATATTAAGTTCTTGGGCAAGGTCGTCCAATTCAGCTAACATTGTTATAGGGAGGTCTAAAGCAGTTTGAATTGTTGCCGATTTCCGCCGTGAAAGTTTTGTATAGGGTTGACCAACTCGCGTTGTTTTCGGGTCGAAATAATCATCAATTACTTCTTCTCCCGCATTAATTTTTTGTTCCAATTCTTCAATAGGAATATTGCTCATAAATCTGTCTTTCTCGCTTTGTACTTGGCCAATAGGTTACTAACCAAATATATTCCCCTTCTTCATCGTAACGAAGTTCATAAATGACTGAGAGTAATTTATTTTGATAATAGCCAATGGCGATAAACTGTTCGGGGTTATCCTGTTTCATCCGTTCGACATAGTAACCCGTTAAAATTTCAGCAACTTCTGCAAGGGTGTAACCTCTAGTTTCTTCTAAAAGCTGACTCTTGCGCTCGTCCCAGTCAAATCGCATAACTAACGATGATGTTCTATGCTGTTCCTGCTCGAAATTTAGTTAGATCATAGGTCAATTGCGCGATCGCGTTCAGACTAAAGAACCCCGGATTCTTAAAGAATCCGGGGTTCTGGCTGCAACCGAGGTTCTCGTCATACCAGTACAGGAGGCTGCGGCACTTTTGCCAAAGCCCCTTGAATCACCTCAACCCCCGCACCCGGACGACAACCGTGTTCGCTGATGTGACGTTTCCAAGCTTTTGTACCCGGTTGACCTGAAAATAACTGTAACAAATGACGAGCGATCGCGTTGAGTTTCCAGCCCCGATTTGTCCAGTATTCAATATAAGGATACATTGATTCTATAATGTCGTGGCGATCGCGCACTTCCCCGGTTTCTCCATAAAAATCCCGGTCAACCGTTGCGAACAAATAAGGGTTATCATAAGCCGCACGACCAATCATAACCGAATCCACAAACTGTAAATGGTCGCGGACTTGTTCTAAAGTTTTAATTCCCCCATTAATCTCGATAA
This sequence comes from filamentous cyanobacterium ESFC-1, assembly GCA_000380225.1. Taxonomy (GTDB): domain Bacteria; phylum Cyanobacteriota; class Cyanobacteriia; order Cyanobacteriales; family Spirulinaceae; genus Jaaginema. Next base: position 2,484,359 of record KB904821.1, on the reverse strand, counting down.
ACAGATTAGGAAACTCCTGTTTGAGACGGTAAACATCTTCATACCGTAGGGGGGGAACATCGCGGTTTTCCTTGGGACTCAAACCCTGTAACCAAGCCTTCCGCGCATGAACGCTAAAGCGCTGACACCCGGTTTGCGATACCACTTGGACAAATTCTCGCATATCTTCATAAGAATCGCGATCGTCAATGCCAATGCGATGCTTTACCGTCACGGGTAAATCGGTGGCTTTCTGCATGGCTTCTACCGCTTTTGCCACCACTTCCGGCTGGGCCATCAAACACGCCCCAAAATTGCCATTCTGCACCCGCGAACTCGGACAGCCGATATTAAGGTTAATCTCGTCGTAACCCATGTCCTCGGCGATTTGAGCGCAGGTGTAGAGGTCGTTGGGGTTGTCTCCCCCCACTTGTAACGCCAGGGGTTTTTCTTCGGGAGAAAAGCCGAGGAGTTTTTCGCGATCGCCATGTAAAATAGCAGCAGTTGTTACCATCTCCGTATAAAGTAGCGATCGCTTCGTAATCTGCCGCATAAAGTAACGAAAATGGCGGTCTGTGCGCTCCATCATCGGCGCAACACTTAAATATTGTCGTTGGTCATTGGTCATTTGTCCTTTGTTATTGGTTGTTAGTTATTAGTTATTGGTTGTTAGTTATTAGTTATTGGTTGTTAGTTATTGGTATCCAAAATCCCTACAATTGGTAATTATTAATTATTCATTGTTAATTGTACATTATTAATTATTCATTGTTAATTGTACATTATTAATTATTCATTGTTAATTGTACATTGTTAATTGTACATTGTTAATTGTACATTATTAATCGTGGTCGCTACCATCGGGCATTGTTGCCCCCGTCCACTCAGCCCAAGTTAAATTCGCGGTACTAATCTCAGCGCGAGTTAAATTTGCCCCCTTTAAATTCGCCCCCATTAAATTCGTGCGAGCGCAATAAGCCTCAATTAAATCGGTTTCAGTTAAATCAACATTTCGCATATCAGCCCGACTCAAATCCACGCGATTCAGGCGAGCATAGCTGATATTGGCATTACTAAGGAGAGTCTTATCCAGTTTAGCATCCGGCATGACCGAGCCTTGTAAATTGACTCCGGTAAGGTTTGACTCGCTTAAAATGGCTCGTTCTAATTTTACATTTAGTAAGTTTGCGCCTGCCAAATTCGCTGATTTTAAATTAACTTCCGTGAGAAAAGCCCCACTCAAATCCGCCCCACTTAAATCCGCTTCGCTTAAGTCTGCATCCCGGAAATTAACTTCCTGTAAATTGGCATTGCTGAGGTTAACTTTGGCTAAATCTGCGCCTTTTAAATCTGCGCCGCGTAAATCAACCTTATGTAAAATTGCTCCGGTTAAATTTGCGGTATAAATACGTTTTTCTTCTCGTAAATTTACCCCGCGCAAACAAGCCCCCGTTAAATTTGCGCCACTCAAATCTGTACCGCGCAAATCAGCATCCATTAAGTTAGCATCCATCAAGTTAGCCAAGGTAATATCAGCACTGCGTAAATCGGCTTCTTGGAGGGATGCACCGAGTAAATCTGCGTTGTGTAAATTGGACCCCATTAACATGGCTTGATTCAAATTTGCACCACTTAATTTACTGCCAATTAAGTTCGCTTTGGTGAGTTTGGCACGACTGAGATAAGCAAAAATTAAGCGGGCATTTTGTAAGTTAGCCTGTTTCAAATCAATGCCAATGAGGTCGGCTTCGTAGATACTAATTCCGCTTAAATTAACGCCAGCAAATTGTGTTTCGCCAGCTTCATAACGCTGGATTAATTCGTGAGCATCCATACTGATTCGGTCGTTTTAGTAGGTTTCGTAAAAGGGCTTGATGGCTTTAACGATGGCATTAGCAGCTTGTAAATATTCGCTGGGCTGCTCTAAGTTATTCGCTGTTTCATACAGCTTTGATTCTAAGTTTGGTAGAGTTTCATGGGTTTCATAAAGTTGCAGGATTAATTCATCAAAATCACTGGTTCTCAGACTAGACCAATCTTTTTCGTGGCTATCGTAACGCTGATATAAGGTTGAAAAGGCTACAATTTTCGCCCGTAGGGGATTGCAATATTTCATCACCGCTAAACGAATATCAAACAGGTCATAAACGCGAGTGGGAACTTCCGTTTCTGTTTCGGTTTCTGGGTAAGATTCGGACGGGTTTTCTACCTCAGTGGCAGCATCAGCACTCGCAGTTTCAGCTTGGGCTGAGGTGACGGCAAAGTATTGAACGGCGGTGTCTCCTAATTGGGCTTGGGTATTTTGGTTTAAGTGGGTTGAGTCGTCGTTGGCTTGATACAGTTGGCCGAGTTGGCTAATAATAATGTTCGCAACTAAAGAATATTCGGCTTTACGATTTAAGCTATCTACAATGTCATAAAGAGCGATGCTTAATTCATCCAGACTGGGGTAAAGATTATAAGTTTGTTGGATTAATTCTTCGAGGTCAATTCTGAGTAAAACTGCCGGGTTATTTTGCCATTCGTTATGACAGATACAATACAACATTTTGCGGATTCGCATTGTATCTTCGTAGGATTCTAAATTTTGAACAATGGCTTGGACGGGAACCGGATATTTATTGAGAGAATCGCGAGATTTGGGGGTAAAAGCGACTATTTGGGTTGCTTCCGCTTCTTCGCTGTAAAGCGGCCCCATATAACTAATAATTGTATTGGCAAGGAGAGAGTATTCCGTTTTACGGTTGAGTTGTTTAACAATACTATATAAAGAAGTACTGAGTTGATCGACGGTGGAGTTTAAATCTCTTAATTCTTCAAGTAATTCTGCGAGGGGAATTTGTTGGAGAATTTCAGAGTTATTTTCCCACTGGTGATGACAGGTGCAATAGATGAGTTTACGAATCCGCAAAGCGTTTTCGTGTTGTTCTAAGGCTTGGACGACTTCATCGATTTTAGAGGAGCTGGCCATTGTTCTCGATGGATTAGATACACCCGATTATCATAGAGCATCCTTCCCGCAGTGAGGAAGTGCTGGGGGGACTTTCTGTGGCGGTAATGATGGCTTGGTCGAGGAGGTCGCAACCTTCTTCGACGCTTTCGAGCCGCGAGAGTTTTTGCCGTAATGCTGACGCACCGGGAAAACCTTTGCAATACCAGGCCATGTGCTTACGAGATTGAAAAATCCCTTTTTGACCTTTGTATTCCCACAGACCCCGTAAATGATCTTTGGCACATTCTAAGCGATCGCGCACCGTCGGCGGCGGTAATTTCTGGCCAGTTTTCAAAAAGTAATCAATTTCTCCGACGAGAAACGGATAACCCAATGTACCGCGAGCGCACATCACCCCATCTGCCCCGGTCATTTCCAGGCATTGCACCGCCGCTTCAACCGAGGTAATATCGCCGTTGGCAATCACGGGAATTGAGAGCTTGTCTTTGACTTGCTTAATCCACTCCCAACGAGCCGACCCATTGTACCCCTGAGCGCGGGTGCGTCCGTGGAGGGTGAGCATTTGCGCCCCTGCGTCTTCCATCCGTTGGGCAAAATCGAGAATATTAATTTCGTTGTCATCCCAACCCAAACGGGTTTTAACCGTCACGGGAACATCCACGGCTTTTGCTACCGCTTGCACCAAGGTTTGCGCCACTTCTGGCTGACGCAGCAACGACGAGCCACCGCCTTTGCGGGTAATTTTATTCACCGGACAGCCCATGTTAATATCAACGGTCTGCGCTCCCTGAGCCACGGCTTTTTGCGCCGCTTCTCCCATGAAATCCGGGCGACAATCAAAAAGTTGAATGCTAATCGGTCGCTCTTGGGGGTCTACATCCATCACATAAGCCATTTGGCGTAAATGATGCAATTCGCGAGCATTGACCATTTCTGTATACATCATCGAATCCGGGGCATAACGGCGCACTAAACGCCGAAACACCAAATCAGTCACACCGGACAGGGGAGACTGCAAGACGCGGCTATGCAGGGTGAGTGAGCCAATCTTTAGGGGGGCTTTTGTTTCAGTCATCAGCATCTAAGGGGCAGTAGGCAGTGGGCAGTAGGCAGTAGGCAGTAGGCAGTAGGCAGTGGGAGGAGGGGGAGGAGGGGGAGGAATTTACCAATTACCAATTTTTGGGCAGTAGGCAGTAGGCAGTAGGCAGTGGGCAGTGGGCAATCGTTATGTAGGGGCTGGGTTTCCCTGCCCAATAACCAACAACCAACAACCAATAACCAACAACCAATAACCAATAACCAACAACCAATAACGAGTGGTCATGGGAGACTTATTGAAATTCGAGGTCGTCAAATTCGGGTTTCAAATCTCGTTCCATTAAAGCTTGTACTGCTTCTTTGGGGGTAATTTTGCCGTTAATCAGGCGATAGACTTGGCGGGAAATGGGAACGGAAATTCGTTCTTTATTAGCCAAATTCACCAAAACTCGAACGGTATTGACCCCTTCGGCGGTTCCTTCGAGGTCTTCTAGCACTTGCTCTAGGGTTTTGCCTTGGGCGAGGCCGTAGCCCACTTGATAGTTCCGCGAGAGGGGGCTGTCGCAGGTGGCCAGGAGGTCGCCTAAGCCGGATAAGCCGAAAAAGGTTTCGGTGGCCGCGCCGAGTTGTGTCCCGACGCGAATCATTTCCGGTAAGGCGCGGGTGAGGAGGGCGGCTTTGGCATTCGTTCCCAATTTCATACCATCGCACGTTCCGGCCGCGATCGCCATCACGTTTTTGAGGGTTCCGCCTAATTCGGTTCCCACGGGGTCGGTATTGATGTACACCCGAAAGGTATCTGAAGAAAACAGGGTTTGGACGGTTTCGGCGGCTTTTTCGTCTTCGCTGGCGACTACGGTAGCGGCAGGAAGGCCGTTTTTAATCTCTTTGGAGAGATTCGGCCCGCACAACACGACTACAGGATGATTGGGGAAAGCCGCTTGCCACAAATGAGAAGGCATATCCAGGGTTTCCGGGTCTAAGCCTTTGGTGGCGGTGACGAAGATAACATCATCGGGAATATCGAGGGCTTGGAGTTTCTCAATCGTGGGTCTGACCCCTTTCATGGAAACTGCCGACAAGATAACATCAGCCCCTTTAATCTGTTCGGATAAGGGTTCGGGACGACTGCGCGACCACATCTTAATTTCATGGTCGTTGTAAGAAGCGAGACTCGCGAGTGCTGTTCCCCACGCGCCTGCGCCTAATACGGTTAATGTCTTTTTTTCGGTACTCACGGGTAATTTCGCTCAACGAGTTCAAACTGCTTTTTTATTATGGTATCTATTAACAGTCATCTAAGGGGCAGTGGGCAGTGGGCAGTAGGCAGTGGGGGGAGTGGGGATGCAAGCCCCTCCAAAGGGGGTCAGAAACTTTGGCCTACAGGGTAAATTCTAAAAGAGGCTCAAAGCTATGCTGTATAAAGATTACAGCCTCAAAAAATAAATTTAAGTTTCGCGCGAGTGTCATCAGTCATCAGTCATCAGTTTTTTGGGCAGTGGGCTTGTAGGGGCGCTCTTTTCCCCGCCCAACAACCAATAACCAATAACCAACAACCAACAACCAACAACCAACAACCAACAACCAACAACCAACAACCAATAACCAACAACCAACAACCAACAACCAACAACCAACAACCAACAACCAACAACCAACAACCAACAACCAACAACCAACAACCAACAACCAACAACCAATAACCAACAACCAACAACCAACAACCAACAACCAATAACCAATAACCAACAACCAATAACCCATGACCAACGACCAACGACAATTTGCGCCAGCAACCGAACGCAACCGCGACCCGATTTTAGCGGTATTGAAGCGGGTTTTGCCGCCGACAGGTACGGTGTTAGAAATAGCCAGTGGGACGGGGCAACACGCGGCTTATTTTGCCCCACGCTTGCAACCCCTTCAATGGCTACCGAGTGACCCGAATCCCATGTTACGGGAAAGTATTGCGGCGTGGGGGGAGGAAGTCCCAGGGGACAATTTGCTGACCCCCATTGCTTTGGATGCGAGTACCGAACCCTGGCCGGTGGAGACGGATGCGAAGTTAAACTCGCTGGAGATTACTGCTGTGGTGAATATTAACATGATTCATATCTCGCCCTGGTCGGCAGGTTTGGGCTTGCTGGCGGGGGCAAATCGCATTTTACCCTCTGGCGGGGTTTTGTATCTCTACGGCCCCTATCAGCGCCATAATGGGCATACTGCGCCGAGTAATGCCAGTTTTGATGCGTCGTTGCAAGCCCAAAATCCTGAATGGGGGGTGCGTCATCTCGAAGCGGTGGTATCGGCGGCGCAAGCCCAGCAGTTAGAATTGCAGGAGGTGATAGAGATGCCTGCGAACAATTTTTCGGTGATTTTTAAGAAAGTCGTTTAAGGTTTTGATAAGCCACGCGATCGCGCTTTTTCTCGTCGCGATCGCGTGTATAGTTAGCATAGCTTCAATCAGGGTGTTGGGCGATCGCGAAGCGCTCAAGCAAGGTATCTTTAGTTTACATTGGCATTCGCTCTCTATTTTATTTCTCGGAGACTTCAATTATGCGGCTTGGATTTCGTTCCCTCCATGCCCAAATTTTCCTGGGCTTCGGAATGTGTTTCCTGGTGTTATGTAACTTTTTTCTGTCACCCGGTTACGGTCAAGTTAATTTACAAAATACTGCTGAAGTAGCCCCGATTCAGTTAACCCAAAATTGGCAATATTCTGGGCAGAATCCGTTTAATTCTACAACGACAGAAACTCTGTGGCAACCCCTCGAAATTAACGAGATTATTTCTATTCCCCCCGAACAGGAAATGTTGTGGCTGCGGGTTTTGCTGCCGGAAGTCGATCTGGATATGCCGTATTTTTATGTGCGAGGGATTCCCCATTTATTAGATGTTTATTTGGGGAGTCAGAAGATCTATACAGATAATCGACTGACCGAGAATAAAGACATTGTTCCGAGTCATAATGTTTGGTCGATTATTGCTTTACCTTGGCGCGAAGTCAATGCCGATTATTTGTATTTTCAGGTGTATGTGGGCAACCAGGATTATTATCATTTAGTAGCAGCAGACCCTCCTATCATTGGGGCGCAAGTTGATTTAGTGCGACGGATAATTTTGAAGAATATTTCTAAAGTTGCCCTGGGCTTTTTCTTTATTTTATGTGGGCTGTTTCCGTTAATCTTTTCGTTGTTCAAGCAAAATCAAAAGATTTATCGGGCTTTTGGTTTGCTGTGTTTTACTGTGGGTATTTATACGATTACGAAAATTGAATCGGTGCGGCTATTATTGGGGGATGCAGATTTAATTTATTATATTCATTTCATTTCTTTTTATTTTACCCCGTTTACGGTAGGTTACTTTTTTGAAAAGGTTTTTAGCGATCAAAAGTCAAAGTTTGTCCGGCGGCTATGGCAGATTATGTTGTTGTCTGCTTTGATTTCTTTATTTTTATTGTTTAGTCGAGTTGTTCCTATTCCCCAAACCTTTTATTTAACTCAGTTTTTCGGTATTTTTGGTTCTTTGATTTTAATCGCGATCGCAATTCGCTATGCGCGGCAAGGTAGCTTTGAGGCGAAGTTATTTACAATTGGATTTTCCTTGTTTTTATTGTTCGCGGTTTATGATGTTATTAATTATGTTTTTGCAGCCAATAACGACGGTACAAGCTTTTATGATTGGGGTTTGTTAGTTTTTATCACTTTCTTAGCCATTATGCTTGAACGGCGCTTTACAGAAGCCAATCGCCAGCTCAAACAATATGCAACTCAACTGCAAGAAAAGAACCAAAAACTCCAAGAATTAAATCAACTCAAAGACGAGTTTCTCGCGAATACTTCCCACGAACTCCGCACCCCCTTAAATGGCATTATTGGGATTGCTGAATCGTTGATGGAAGGAGTCACAGGAGAATTACCCGACCCAACTATTTCAAACTTATCTTTGATTGTATATAGTGGTCGTAGATTGACGCAATTAGTCAACGATTTACAAGACTTTTCGCAACTACAACACCAAAATATTACCCTCAGCCTTAAACCCGTGGGACTGCGAGAAATGACTGAGATTGTTTTGAAAATATCGCAGCCTTTGGTGGGCAATAAATCGATTCAACTCATTAATGATATTCCCCCGAATACGCCGTTAGTAGATGCAGACGAAAACCGTATTCAGCAGATTTTGAGTAACCTGGTGGGAAATGGGATTAAGTTTACTGAAAGTGGGGAAGTCAGAGTATCGAGACGAGTTGTTGATGGCTTTTTAGAAATTACCGTTAGTGATACCGGAATTGGCATTCCTTCAGAAAAGTTTGAGCGCATTTTTGCAGTTTTTGAACAGGGAGATGGTTCGATTTCCCGCAAGTATGGGGGAATGGGTTTAGGGTTGGCGATTAGTAAACAGTTGATTGAGCTACATCAAGGCACAATTCGAGTAGAATCTGAAGTTAATCGCGGCTCTAAGTTTATCTTTACTGTACCTATTTCTAACAGTCAAGTGGCAATTCCTAGTACCGGAACAGTTAGCCGGGTTTTAGTCCCTAGAGAAACTAGCGAAAATCAACCGATTTCTACCCCCACAGCCATTACGGAAAATCAGGGTAGTTTTAATATTTTGATTGTGGATGATGACCCAGTAAATCGGCAAGTATTGTTAAATTACTTGGCTTTAGAGAATTATATTGTCACGCAAGCGGAGGATGGTTTGGAAGCCCTTAATCTACTCGAACAAGGCTATCGTCCCGACTTAATTTTACTGGATATTATGATGCCGCAAATGACGGGTTATGAGGCTTGTCAGCGCATCCGCAGTCAATATTCTTCGGGGGAGTTGCCAATTGTTTTACTCACAGCAAAAATTCAGGTTTCGGACTTGGTAGAAGGGTTTGATTCTGGGGCTAATGATTACTTGACTAAACCCATTTCTAAGAAGGAATTACTGGCCCGTCTGAAGACGCATTTACGCTTGGCTAAAGTTAATATTGCCTACGGACGTTTTGTTCCCCATGAGTTTTTGAAGTTCTTACACCGGGATAGTATTGTCGAGGTGAAATTAGGGGATCAGGTACAACAAAAAATGAGTGTTTTATTTTCCGATATTCGCTCGTTTACTACCTTGTCTGAAAGTATGTCCCCGAAAGATAATTTTGACTTTCTCAATTCTTATTTAGGCCGTGTGGGGCCAATTATTCGCAATCATCAAGGGTTTGTGGATAAATATATCGGGGATGCGGTAATGGCATTGTTTCCAGAAACGGCGGATTATGCGCTACAAGCGGGAATTGAAATGCAAAAATGTGTGGGGGGTTATAATACCGAAACAAGGGAAAATCATCAGCCTGCGATCGCGATTGGGATTGGTATTCATACCGGAAACTTGATGTTAGGGACAATCGGGGAAGAACAACGGATGGAAAGTACCGTGATTTCCGATGCGGTGAATCTGGCTTCGCGTTTGGAAGGCTTGACAAAAACTTACGGAGCCGATTTAATTATTAGCGATCGCACTCTCCTCAGTCTGACCAATCCCGAAGAATATTATACTCGCTTTTTGGGGAGCGTTCGGGTGAAGGGAAAACGGCAACCTGTGAGCATTTTTGAAGTGTATGATGCCGATGGCGATCGCCTCAAGACTTTTAAACAGGAAACCAAGGATGTTTTTGAACAAGCTGTCCTGCTATTTCAGGATGGTAATTTTCGAGAAGCGAGTTTGATTTTCCAAGAATTGCAACAGCAAAATTCTCAAGATCGCGTGATTCAATTGTATCTTGAACGCAGTTTAACAATTAACAATGTATAATTTACAATGTACAATTAACAATGTACAATTAATAATTAACAATGTACAATTAGCAATGTATAATTAATAATTTACAATGCACAATTAATAATTTACAATTAATAATTAATAATTTACAATTAAGAAATTTTAGTGAATACCAACAACTAAGAACTAAAAACCCAAACTCGTCCATTCTCGGAAAAGCATTTTAGATACTATCAAAAAATGGCAACTATTAATGTTATTGGCATTGGCTTAGAGGGTGCAGCAGGATTATCGCCAACTTGCCAAAACATTATCGAAACAGCGACAATATTAGTCGGGAGCGATCGCCACTTAAATTACTTCCCCGAAAGTAGCGCCAAACGGATTACTTGGGGGGACTTTACCACTACTCTGCAAACCTTAAAACAATATCACCAAGCCGGGGAAAAGATTGTGATTCTCGCGTCTGGCGATCCGCTTTTCTTTGGTATTGGTCGCTTGTTACTCAATGCCTTTCCCCCGGAAGAATTGCATTTTACGCCCCATATTAGCGCCGTTCAACTTGCCTTTAATCGGGTGAAAATGCCTTGGCAGGATGCGATTATTATCAGCTTACATGGTCGCAGCAACGAAGCACTGATCCAAGCTTTGCAAAAAGGTCAAGATAAAATCGCCGTTCTGACTGATTTTACCCATACTCCGGGGGCGATCGCGAATCTTTATCTCGCGCTACAACTGCCTACAAATTATCACTTTTGGATTTGTGAAAACCTCGGCGGTAGTAACGAAATCCTGCATCAGTTCACCGCTTCAGAACTGCAAAATTATGACAGCGAACCCCTTAATATTGTCATATTACAACGGCAAGACAACGCGATCGCGCCCCAAAACCTGCCTTTATTCGGCATTCCTGATTCGGCTTTCTTGGGCTTTCGCGATCGCCCCGGCTTAATGACCAAACGGGACATCCGCACGGCCATTTTAGGGGAATTAGCCCTCCAACCCGATCAAATTATCTGGGATATTGGAGCCGGAACCGGATCGGTATCGATTGAAATTGCCCGCATCAATCCCACTGCGACGGTTTACGCCATCGAAAAAACGGCGATGGGGTACGACCTGATTCGGCAAAATAAAGCCCGTTTTGGGGTCTCTAACCTCGTTCCCATCCAAGGAACAGCCCCTTATGCCTTGAGCGACATTCCCGCCCCTCATCGGGTCTTTATCGGCGGCAGCAGCAACCAGCTTGAAGCCATCCTCGACATCTGCAACCAGCGCTTACAACCCGAAGGTTTAGTCGTGTTGGCGTTTGCCACAATCGAAAATCTCAATCAAGCTTTAACTTGGTTGCGATCGCATTCTTGGCCCTATCATTTGGTACAACTCAATATTGCCCGTTCTGTCCCGGTGGGGTCTTTTACCCGGATGTCTCCCCTCAATCCGGTGACGTTGGTGGTTTGTTCAGTCTTCAGTCTTTAAGGGGCAATCGGCAATCGGCAATCGGCAGTCGGAGGGAGGAAGTCAATTTCCATAACAAGTGTTATGTCGGACATAACAACTGTTATGTTTTCTATTCTCTGGGAAACCCAACAATCCCCAACAAACAACAAACAACAAATGACCAATGACCAATGACCAATGACCAATGACCAATGACCAATGACCAATGACCAATGACCAATAACCAATAACCAATAACCAATAACCAATAACAAAAGTTAAAAAACGACAACATCGAGATCGACAACACGATATTCTGAGACACTAAACTATTTGTGACCGAGTTTACAGTATATTTTTTGAGGGAATCTCAATACTATGCGATTGGCAACCAGAACCGAGCAAGTGCCAGCATCGATTACACTCGCCATCTCAGCCACCGCCAAAGCGATGAAAGCCGAAGGGTTGGATGTGTGTAGTTTTAGTGCCGGAGAGCCAGATTTTGATACCCCCGACTCCATCAAAGCGGCGGCCAAGAAAGCCCTAGACGAAGGCAAAACCCGTTATGGCCCGGCAGCCGGGGAACCGGAGTTGCGACAGGCGATCGCGACGAAGCTGCAAAAAGACAATAATCTTGATTATGAAGTAGAAAATATCATTGTCACCAACGGCGGCAAGCATTCTTTGTTTAACTTGATGATGGCTTTGATTGAGCCAGGGGACGAGGTGATTATTCCTTCTCCTTATTGGTTGAGTTATCCCGAAATGGTGAAACTCGCGGCGGGTACACCGATTCTGGTATCAACTACGGCAGAAAATAAGTATAAAATTACGCCAGAGCAACTTAAAGAGGCAATTACACCGAAAACTAAGCTTTTTGTTTTAAATTCGCCTTCAAATCCCACCGGATCGGTTTATAGCCCCGATGAACTTCAGCAGTTAGCGGCGATTCTGGTCGAGCGAGATATTCTGGTGGTCTCGGATGAAATTTATGAGAAGATTTTATACGATGGCGCAGTGCATCAAAGTATTGGCTCGTTCAACGAGGAAATTTTTGCCCGGACGATTGTGAGTAGTGGGTTTGCTAAAAGTTACTCGATGACGGGGTGGCGTGTGGGCTATATTGCAGGCCCGGTGGAGTTAATCGAAGCGATGAGCAAGATTCAAGGTCATAGTACCTCGAATGTCTGTACTTTCGCACAATTTGGCGCAATTGAAGCCCTCGAAGGCTCTCAAGAAGCGGTGGAAACCATGCTCAAAGCCTTTACTAAGCGTCGCAGATTTATTGTAGACCGCATTAATCAAATTCCCCGTTTGAGTTGTCCGACTCCTGAAGGGGCATTTTATGTGTTTGTCGATATTAGCGAAACTGGGATGGCTTCTTTGGAGTTTTGCGAAACCTTCTTGGATCAAGAAAAAGTGGCAGCAATTCCAGGGGTGGCTTTTGGTGAAGATCGTTGCATTCGCTTGTCTTATGCGACGGATTTGGCTTCGATTGAAAAGGGGATGAATCGCCTGGAAAAATTTGTCAATTCGATTTAAACATTTAAGGTTGGGGGCGATCGCGTCTGACTCAAACGATCGCCCGCCACCCTTTTCGCCAGAGACGAGCGCTGAGTGATACAGTGATACAGTAAAAACATAACAATCCCCTCGGTATTCTTTAACCTATAGCCTCCTCTCAGGCGGATTCTTATCCATGACCGATCGAACCTGGAGTCTTGATGCAGATTGGGTAGATTTATGGTCTTTCAATCTGGCGATCGCCCGCGAAACCGAGTGGGAATCCTTGTTAAAAACCCTGTTAGAAGCCTTTATCCGCTATTCTCAAGCCCAGCAAGGGTGGTTGCTGCTGTCTTCTGCTGAAAATAGTCAAAATTGGGCGATCGCGGCTCAAAGCTGTGGCGATCCGGTCGAGGTGACGGTATTACCTTTGTTACCCTTGAGCGATCGCCCCGCCCAGATTCTACACCGCCAGTCCCCTCAAGAGGGTTTGGCGATTCCTCTGCGCGATCGCGAATCAACTCAGGGCTGGATTTGTTTAGAACATCCCCATCTCGACACCAAAGCCCCGTTACAATTGCTGGCAGAAGTTGGCGCGATCGCCCTTTCTAAATTGCGTCCCGACTATCGCGATCGCACCGTAACTTCTAGCACTTGGAATCCGGTTGACTTGGTACAAAAACTGGCCGATTCTAGCCCAACACTGCTTTATCTTTATGATTTAGAACTGCAACAAAATATTTATGCCAATCAAGCCTTAACGAAGATTCTCGGCTACACTCAAGCCGAAATTTACGACCTCGGAGAATTGTTATTTCTCACCCTCATGCACCCGGATGATTTAGCGCGACTTCCTAGCAATCGCCAATACTTTAAACAAGCCGAAGAAGGGGAGGTGATTGAGTTTGAATACCGTTTGCGTCATAAAAACGGTGAATGGCGCTGGTTGCACAGTTGGGACACCATTTTTAAACGTACCGCGACGGGACAACCGCAGCAAATCCTAGGGACTGCCATTGATGTAACCGCACTCAAACAAACCGAACACGATTTATATCAATATAAACGCATTATCGCCGCAACTTCTGACGCGATCGCCCTAGTCGATTGCAACTATCGCTATCAAGCCGTCAATCCTGCTTATCTCAAACTGCAACGAACTAAAACCCTCCCAGAAATTCTAGGGCTTCCGGTTAGTCATTACCTCGGAAATAACACTTTCCAAAACATGGTGAAACACCGTCTCGATCGCTGTTTGGCTGGAGAAACTTTAACTTATGAAAATTGGTTAGACTTCCAAGCCGCCGGGCGTTTATATGTTAGCATCACCTATTCCCCCTTGTGGGAATCTGATGGGAGCATTTCCGGCGCGATCGCCAGTATTCGCGATATTACTCAGCTAAAACACCACGAAATCGCCCTCGAAGAAGCCAAAGAAACCGCCGAAGCTTCCCATCGTGCCACCAGCGCCTTTTTAACTTACATGACCCACGAACTCCGCACCCCATTACACGCCATTTCTGGGTTTTCCCAACTACTCCACCGCAGTTCCAATTTAACGGAAGAACAAAAAGAAAATGTTGCCATTATTCAAAATAACAATCAACATTTACTGACTTTAGTCGAACAAGTTTTAGAAGTTTCTAAAATCGAAGCGGGTCATAAACCGTTTAATCCCCACATCTTCGATTTACACAGCTTACTCGACGATTTAGAGATTAGTTTTAGCCGCCGCGCTCGTCGTTATAACAGCAATCTTCTGTTTCAGCGATCGCCCAATCTCCCCCCAGAAGTTTCTACTGATGAAGCCAAATTTCATCAAATTTTGGTAATGCTCCTCAACTCTTGTTTGCAATCTAAATCTGCCCAAGATATTGCCATCGAAATTGATTTTGTCCGAGAAGGTTTAGCCACTCTTGCTGCTTCTGATAACCCAGAGAATGGCATACTTATTGTAACATTTCATATCTTGAAAAAAGAAGCGGAATTAACCTCACTTCCGAGCGCACATTGCTATGCTTATACAAAAAATCCGACTTCTCATTTAGAATTAGGATTGAGTTTGACCCTAGCTCGCAAACTAGCCGTTTTAACTGGGGGAACATTAATGGTCTGTAAAACGGAAAATCATAGTCAATACTGTTGTTTACAACTCCCCGCGATCGCAGCTTTTCCTGTTGAGAATAACGACTAATTCCTAGATGCTAACGATTTCAAACCCGATCAAATACTGAATTTTCTCCCTATCCGATCTTAACTCCCATTGCCAGCGAACCAACCCACGCTTCTAGCCCATGAAAGACAAGCTCAAACACCACCTCAGCCATCCTTGGGTAAAAACCGTTGACCAAGCCCGACGCATCCAAGAGGAATTGCGCTCTCAAGTTATCACCACAGATAGCTTCGAGACGGTAAACTATGTCGCGGGGGTGGATGTGGGCTTCAAAGACAACTATAAAATCACCAAAGCCGCCGTTGCCGTGTTGAGCTACCCGGACTTAAATCGCATCGAAAGCGCGATCGCGGAGCTTCCGACCACTTTTCCCTATATTCCCGGTTTCCTGTCCTTCCGAGAGATTCCAGCACTCTTAGAAGCCCTCGACAAACTGAATACCATCCCCGATTTAATCCTTTGCGACGGTCAAGGCATTGCTCACCCGCGACGCATGGGCATTGCCGCGCATTTAGGCGTAATTCTCGATCTGCCCACGATTGGCGTGGCAAAATCCCGCTTGATTGGCGAACACGACGAACTCGCAACCGAAAAAGGCAATTGGCAACCCTTACGCGATAAAGATGAGATAATTGGAGCCGTGTTGCGATCGCGCACCAACGTCAAACCCCTCTACATCTCCCCCGGCCACAAAATCAGCCTACCCACCGCCCTACATTATGTCATGGGTTGCCTCACCCAATACCGCCTACCCGAAACCACCCGTTGGTCTGATTCCTTGGCCTCGAGTCGTTCGTCGTAAGCGTTTGTAGTAAGCCCTTTAGGGCTTGCTTCTCTAGCTTACTCTTGGGCGGGGAAAAGAGCGCCCCTACACGCCCATTGCCCATTGCCGATTGCCCAAAAAACTGATAACTGATGACTGATGACCGATCGCTGAAATCACTCCCCAACCGTATGAATTTTCAGAAAATTCGTGCCGTGGGTCTTTTGAATGGGACTTCCCCCCAAAATCAGCACCTTATCGCCCAATTCCGCCAACTGACGCTCCCGCAGCATCTCCATCATGTGGACAACCAAATCCTCCAAAGGATGGTCTACATGGTCGATCAGTAGCGGTTTAACGCCCCAAACCAGGTTTAAGCGGTGGTAAACATCGCGACTGGGGGTAAAGGCAATCACCGGGACGGTAGGACGTTCAGCCGCAGCCAGAAAGGCCGTATAACCCGTGGTGGTAAAACAGGTAATACAGCGCAGTTTGACAATTTTATCAATGGTATTGAGGGCTTCGCTGAGGGCGTGGGTTTCGTTGGTTTCTAGGGGGGGATAGTTGGTAAACTCCACTTCGGGTTCAATATCCGCCGCAATTTTCGCCAGCATATTCACCGCTTTGACCGGAAACTTACCCACCGCCGATTCTCCAGACAGCATAACAGCATCGGTTCCGTCGATAATGGCATTAGCCACATCACTCGCTTCGGCCCGCGTCGGTCGCGGATTGTGTATCATACTGTCGAGCATTTGGGTGGCGGTAATCACAGGAATGCCTCGTTGATTGCACAGGCGAATCATTTGCTTTTGCAACATGGGGACTTTTTCGGGACTCATTTCTACCCCCAAATCCCCCCTAGCCACCATGAGACCGTCGCTTTCAGCGATAATGTCTTCTAAGTTGTTAATGGCTTGGGGTTTTTCGATTTTCGCGATCGCGGGGATTGTTTCGGCCCCACGATCTTTGAGAAACTGCTTTAGGCTACGAATATCCTCCGCCTGGCGGACAAAACTCAAAGAAACCCAGTCAATCCCCTGCTTAATCCCAAATTCTAAATCCTTTTTGTCCTTGTCGGTCATCGAAGGTAAGCGCACTTCCAAACTCGGCAGATTCACCCCCTTACGGCTTTTGAGTATTCCCCCTTCGATCACGCGGCAATGCACCGCATCCTCCTCAATCTCATGAATCCGCAACTCCAATAAACCATCATCTAAGAGGATTTGCGCCCCTATTTCGGCTTCTTCGGCCAAATAAGGGTAATCAATCCCCACGGTGTTCGCTTCCTGGTGATATTTCTCCACGGGAACTAAGGTGATAATTTCATTTTCAGCCAGGGGAATCGCATCATTCGGCAAATACCCGACTCGGATTTTTGGCCCCTGTAAGTCTTGTAAAAGGGTAATCGGCGAGTCAAATTCTTCTGAAACCGAGCGTAAAACCTCAATCATGCGAGCATGGTCTTCATAACTGCCGTGAGAGAAGTTTAAACGCGCCACATTCATTCCGGCTTGCACCATTTCGCGAATGACCTCAACGGAACTACTCGCGGGGCCAATGGTGGCTACAATTTTCGTGCGATGTTGAATAATTAAAGTTTTCATAACTCTTTCTCAGCAGAAGTTGACGGCAATTGTAGCGAGGGATAACTCATGTTGTCTGTGTTCTGTATGACTCGCGCTATCCTGAGTAAGATTAGCGATGGTTAGATAGGGGAAAAATCGTGGCTAAACTTTTGGTAACAGGTGCGAGTGGTTTTCTGGGATGGAATTTGTGTCAAATCGCCCAAAGTGCATGGGAGGTTTATGGCACAACTTGGACAAATTCGATTCAAATCCCCGGCATCACTACAATAAAACTCGATTTACGAAACGTTGAGCAATTCACACAAAGTTTTAATGAAATTCAACCCGACGCAGTAATTCACCTCGCGGCTGCATCCAAGCCGAATTACTGTCAAACCCACCCGGACGAGTCTTACCAGATGAATGTTACCGTCTCAGCAGAAATTGCGGCTTGGTGTGGAGAGGCAGAGATTCCTTTGGTTTTTACTTCGACGGATTTGGTGTTTGATGGCTTGAATGCACCTTATCATGAGGGCGATCGCGTCTCTCCCATTTGCGTTTACGGCGAACATAAAGCCATAGCCGAACAAAAAGTTTTACAACGCCATCCCAAGGCGGTTGTCTGTCGAATGCCGTTGATGTTTGGGGCAGCTTCTCCCACTGCTGGCAGTTTCTTACAAGGCTTTCTAGAAGCACTTAAACAAGGCAAAACCCTGGGTTTATTTACTGATGAGTATCGCTCCGTAACCAGCGCTAAAACTGCCTCTGAGGGGCTATTACTCGCCCTAGAACAAACTTCGGGCTTGCTCCACCTTGGCGGCAAAGAATCAATTTCTCGCTATGATTTTGGCTTGATTATGGCAGAGGTTTTTGATTTTCCGAAAGATTTAATTCAACCCTGTCAGCAGCAAGATGTCGTAATGAGTGCGCCGCGTCCCCCTAATGTTACCCTTGATAGTTCTAGGGCTTATGGGTTGGGTTACAAGCCGCGATCGCTCCCTCAAGAACTTTTAGAATTATGAATAGAGTCGTTTTATGGGACAATCGGGCGCACTTTTAATCTTCGATCAATATTATCGCCCCAAACCCGCTTATGACGCGATCGCCCCAGCGACCAATCCCTAAGCTTTATTTGCGGGACTTCTGGCGCTTTTCAAAGTATTGTTGGTGTTCCTCGGAAGCCAAATAATAAGCCGAAGCGGGCTTGATTTCTGTGACAATATCGCGGTCGTATTTCCCGGAATTTTGTTGTTTTTGTTTCGACGCGATCGCGAGTTGTTTTTGTTCGGGGGTATGATAAAAAATAACCGAGCGATATTGTTCGCCGCGATCGGGCCCTTGACGATTTAAACTGGTAGGGTCGTGGCCATCCCAAAAGGTTTCTAATAAGTCTTGATAAGAAACTTGCTGCGGGTCATATTCGACTTGTACCACCTCCGCATGACCCGTCACCCGCGCACAAACATCCAGGTAACACGGGTTTTCCCAATGACCCCCCATATACCCCACCGAAGTAGAAACGACCCCCTGAATGCGCCGAAACGTCGCTTCTACTCCCCAAAAACAACCCGCACCCCATGTTGCTTTTTCCATTTTCCCTCGGTTAATTTTTATGTAAATTTAAGGCTTGAGTAGCGAATCGGGCGTTTCCACTGGTTAAAATTGAAGAATCGTCGCGATTGCTAAAACTATTATGAATCCTGACAGTCAACGTAAAATATTATCAATCGTAAGTCACGCGGCTATATTTTTTAGCTCGTTCCTATTGTCCATTGCCATTCCTATTATTTTGATGGTAGCGCTTGACGATAGTGTAATCAAAGCTAATGCCAAAGAATCTTTAAATTTCCATCTCAACGTCTTCATTTATGGGCTGGTTTTCGCGCTTTTATCATTCATTGTCATTGGCATTCCCCTACTCGCTCTTTTAGGGGTTGCTACCATTGTCATGCCGATTATCGCCATTGTCAAAATCCTCGAAAATCCCGAAAAACCCTATCGCTACCCCTTCATCTTCCGCCTCTTGTAGAAGTCTTAACCGTACAGCCTTCTTAATATCAAATCCGAAAAAACAACCACGGTTTAAACCTAGTGCCGTGACACAGCTAAAAATGTAGATTAGGTAGCTTTATCGTAGGGTGGGTTAGGCGGCTAAAACATAAGCTGTGAGAGCAATTTAGCTATCCGCCGTAACCCACCGTTTTCGGGTTTTCGCGTAGGTTGGGTTGAGACCACAAAACCCAACAAGGACAAAGGTTATGTGCCAGCACTAAAGCGAATTTTCAGGTAATCTTCCTCCATCTTTGCCCCCGCAGGACTCAAAGCCGCTAACGCTTGGGGAAGTACCAAATTACGGCGATGATTACCAATGCGAATATTTAACTCATCTCCAGTTTTATTCAACTGAACCTTATCTTTGGTAATCCCCGGTAGATACAACTCCAAGTGATAATCCTGTTTGTCTTGAATCACGCGAATTGTATCTTCTTTATGGTAAACTTGCGCCGGGTCTTCATCGGCATACAGGGTTTCTTTCAACCGTTCTAAAGCCTCTAAGCCACACATTTCCTCAGAGAAAAGCGGCACTTCTTTAACCGGAAGCGGATGGAAATTGTCGTGAATTTCTTGCTTATAAACTTGTTGATTCTCCTTCCACTTACTAAAGAATGGGTCACTCACCGTATCGGGAATAATGCGATTCGCAACCACCATATCCGTTGCCACATTGTACAAGCTTAAATAAGCATGAGCGCGTAAAGACTCTTTAATCACCATCTTTTCAGGATTCGTGACCAAACGCACCGAAGTCTGGGCATTATCCGTTAAAACTTTCTCTAACTGCTCGATTTGCTCGTAAAATTCATAAGGCGCATCCATCACTTCCTTGTCAGGAAGGGAGAAACCCGCAATCGGCTTAAACAACGGTTCAACCAGGGGTCTAAGGGCTACCGACATTCCTTGTAACGGTTTGTAAAATCTTCTCATGTACCAACCGCCCACTTCCGGGATGCTCAACAACCGTAACGCCGTCCCCGTCGGAGCCGAGTCAATAATCAGCACATCATAAGTCCCTTCGTCATAATGGCGTTTCATGCGAACCAAACCGAAAATTTCATCCATTCCCGGCAAAATCGCCAATTCTTCCGCTTGTACCCCTTCTAATCCTCTCGCTTGCAGCACTTGGGTAATATAACGTTTCACTGCTCCCCAGTTGCCTTCTAGCTCCATCAGCGCGTCGAGTTCTGCCCCCCAGAGGTTCGGACGGACTTGTTGGGGTTCGTGACCCATTTCTTGGTCGAAGCTATCCGCGAGGGAGTGAGCAGGGTCAGTGCTGAGGACGAGGGTTTTGTAGCCGAGTTCGGCACACCGCAACCCCGTGGCCGCGGCAACGGAGGTTTTGCCGACACCGCCTTTTCCCGTCATTAAAATTACGCGCATAATTGGTTAGTCCAGAGAAGTTTACATTCCTTATCATAATTCTAATGAAAGAAGTGTTGCTTGAGGACATCGAGGCGCGAACAATGCCAGTAATCAATATGAGAACAGACTAAGTTATCCTGATTGAGTTTTAATTCGCTGCGGCCCGGAATCGCGATACGAGGTTTCCAGGGTAACGGAGTCGTCCAGTGGAGCGTCCATTCAGTGTTGATTTGCTGGTCTTGCTGCTGGATGTCGTGTAAGTCCATCTGCACATCCTGAAACCAGGTTTGGATGAATTGGATGGTTTTTTGGTATTGCGGTAGTCCTCTAAATTCGTTGAGGGGGTCTTTGAAATAAACATCGGAGGCGTAGATTTCAAAGGTTTGATTATCGGGAAAGCGTTTATAGTCGTCTCGAAGAATGTCGAGAATTGTCATGGGTAGTTAGTTATTAGTTGTTTGTTATTAGTAGGATATTATATAGTATTTATATCAGAATTGGGAACAGTCGAACCTCATTTAGTCGGTTATAATTAGCAATCAAAACCTTGTTAATCAGGATAACTTTTACCATCGAAAAAAGCTTGTATCGTAAGTTATTTTTAAGCTAAAAACTTTATGTATTTCTAATTGTACATTATCCATTGTCAATTATACATTATTATGATTTTACCCATCTCGATTATTGCTTTTCAAATCATTGCTTTACTGGTGAGTATTACCATTGAGTCTTTTTTGTTTCGCAAGCAGTTACACTGGACAAGACAAGATAGTGTTCAATATGTCACTGCGGCTAATCTGATTACCAGCGTTATTTTATGGTTATTTCTTTTTGGCTCTGAAGGACAGTTACCCCAATGGATACGCTTTAGAATTATTAGTTTAATTTTGTTTAGTAGTTCTTTTGAATCTTTTGATGATATTCCAATCGATCCTTGGATTGTTATTGGTTTTATTTTAACTTATGTTTTGGTCTGTTTTATCAAAATCAAAATTCTAGATATTCTCAAAGTTTCTACTCAGCCTATTGAAGACTTATCAGAACAAGACATTACAGAAAGTGATTCAACTTTTGTGTTACGAGTTCGTTTAGCATTTAGCCAAGATGATCGAGAAAAAAATAAAACGGTTTTTCTGGGAAATTTATTGAGCGTGATAGCAGTTTTAGGATTAATGTTCTTGCAGTTACTTTTTAATTAATAAAATTGTGCTAAAACAAATTCAGGATATCATCCAAAGTTTCTGGCAGTTTGCTAAACCTGCTTTTGATGCACCCACAGCTTATTCTTGGCAAGGATTAGCGCGTTTGACTTTATTTTCTTTTATTGTAGCGGTCATTTGTTGGGTTTTGGGAATTGATTGGGTTCGAGATTTTAGCAGCACTTTGGGTCAAGTTTTTTTAATTTTTACGGTGCAATGGTGGGGGGTTCATTACAATTTTAAACTTATTCCTTGGGTGACAGGAGCATTAGTTTCAGTCTTATTTTTTGGTAATCTTACCGGGACAATTCCCCAAGCTGCTTTAATTACTTGGCCGCTTTTTTCTGGTGTTATTGCGGTCTTACCTGATTTTACCGACCGAAACTTAGAACTCCATTCCCCCAAACCCGAAAAACGCCCTAGTATTGTCACTTTACTGAGTACTCAGGCGTTAATTTCTTGCTGGTTACAATTACTCTTTGTCATCCAAGCTTGGACGGAGGATTATCCGGCTTTACTCAGTGATGATTTAGATGGAAATGTTGTGGCAATTGAACTTGAAACGCGATCGCCCCAAGGGGTAGAATTTTTAAATGCGATCGCAGTAGAATTAGAAACCACCCTCGTCCCTTTATCTTGGTCAGAGGTACAGAAATGGATGCAACCCGCAAACCGCGAGGAAAATCTGACTGGAGTGGTGGTGAGTGCGGCGGATGAGCAGTTAACGCCCTTAGAACGGGCATTATGGGATGTCGAGTACCAACTCTTGAATCAAGCCTCTGGCTACAGGTTACAATTTACTGCGTCGTGGAACGGGCCGCAATCGAGTGTAGGTGCGCCGGTTCACCGGAAAATCTGCCAAATTCGAGAAGCTTTTCAGGCTGAAGATGATTTTCAAACGGCTGTAGTTGATGTAGAATGCGATCGCGCCCAAAAACTCGATATCCCGCCTAATTCAGAGCCAAATCAACCTGTTGAGTAAAATCCTGTTCTCCTTCTTCGAGGGAAGCCGGAATACCCTGGGGATAACGTTCTGCAATCAACTCCTGTAAGCGTTCGACGCGGTTGTTGGGGTTGGGGTGGGTACTCAGGAACTCTGGGGGATTCTGCCCCGACGCAGCATTAAGAATCTGCATTAACTCCACGATGCCTTGGGGATTATACCCCGCATTGGTCATAAATTGAAAGCCGAGGCGATCGCTTTCTAACTCATCTTCTCGACCATAGCGCAACCCAATCAATTGATTAATCGCTTGGGCTACAACCGCCGCTTGTTGCCCTTGTTCGGGGGTTTCACTAGCCGCCACCCCCACCGCATTCACCAACGCTGCCCCCAACTGCTGACGGGCTAAATGTTCTGCCCCGTGACGGGCAATAACGTGACCCACTTCATGGGCAAGAACTCCTGCGAGTTGGGCTTCTGTCTCTAGGCGTTGTAATAAGCCTGTGGTAATGAAAATTTGCCCGCCAGGGAGGGCAAAGGCATTGACTGTAGTAGGATCGTCTAAAAGGTGAAATTCAAAGATATAAGGGGATTCTGAGGCAACTGACTCGCTGACCACTTCTGTCCCAACGCGGTCGATGTAAGTTTGTAAGGCACGATTGGGGTACAATCCCCCATATTCGACGGCTAACTCGTCTCTGGCTTCTACCCCCAAAGTTATTTCCTGACGAGGTGACAACTGAATGCGCTGCTGTTCCCCGGTAATCGGGTTTTCGGTGACATTAGTACAGTAACTAATCAAGCCAAAAACAGCGATAATCAACCCTAAGCCAACGCGAATTAAGAATTTCTGCACGTTTCTTTCCCGATATGGTTGCTGTCGTCACGCTACCGTAGGTTTGACTCGGTTTACATCTGTCTGGGGATAGTAATTTAGTGGCTTCTGGTGTTGGGAGATTTTGAGGTTTGTCTGCGTTCAATTCATCGCTAAATCGACATAACCAAAGGTCACATTAAACCGACGACACCACACCGCAACCGAACCAAAATCTTCAGGATTAATCGTATCGGGGATTAAGTAGCGTTGTTCTCCCGTAATCGTTTGTAGGGCTTCTAGGGTGACATAATCTGCTTCTTCTATTTTAACCGGAACGGTGCGATCGCGATGCAAAACTACCAACACATCCGGCCCGTCAACAGTACTAAAGTCATTATTAAATTCAAGATATTTCTGTCCGTCTATATCGAGAATCTTAGCCATTCCTTCGGTGGGATGGTCTGCATCCACTTGAATAAAATTCCCCTCAGAAATTACCATACTTTTACTATCTTCTTTGACAGTATCACCGGCTGGATTGGCTGACGTTTCTGTTGGACTCGCGGTTACTGTAGTTTCAGGAGTATTATTATTCGCTTCTTGAGCCGCAGTACAGCTTACACCTAAAATTAATAAACTCGCAATCCCTAACGCTCGCACCGATTTTAACTGCATGACAATTATCCTGAATGAAGGTATAACTTGATTCTGAAACTATAACCTGAACGTCACCTAACAAGATTCTGAGAGTTTGCTTAGAAAATTTATCTCCCCCCAGAAAAACTATGGTTAGTCATCTCCCCAATACTTCTGAAACAGCCACAACTATTCTAGGAGAAAAGCGAGTCACGATACAGGATGTAACCTGGCAAGGTTATCAACAAATTCTAGCGGCTTTACCGGAAACAAGAGCCGTCCGTTTAACTTATAATCAGGGAATCTTAGAATTTTCAATGCCTTTAGAAGACCATGAATTTGCGGTGCGTCTGATTGAACTTTTTATTCGGATTCTTGTGGTTGAAATGGGTATGAAAATAAAAACTCTGGGTTCAACAACCATCAATCGCGAGGAACTTCAGCGAGGTGCTGAACCGGATAATGCTTACTATATCCAAAATCAAGCCAGAGTCGCGGGACGTAATATTGATTTTAATCAAGACCCGCCCCCTGACTTGATTGTAGAAGTTGATATTACCTCTACAGACATCAACAAAAATACTTTTTATGCCAGCTTGGGGATACCGGAGTTTTGGCGGTATAACGGACGAGAATTGAGAATCTATAAACTGCAAAATAATCAATATCAAGAAGTAGAAACCAGCCCCACTTTCGCCTTGATGCAAAAAACGGATTTATATCGCTTTTTAGAACAAGCGCAACAAGACGAAGTAGAGGCTGAATTAAATTTTCGTCAGTGGGTGAGAGAACAACTAAGCCGCTAAAGTTTGCGGTGGATTGACTTCAATAATATTGCGTCCCACGGCTGCTGCAACCGGACGCAAACTTTGAACTAATGCCACCATATCCGGTAAAGATAAAGCTTGACGGGCATCAGAAACCGATTCTTCAGGCTGGGGATGGCATTCTATAATTAAACCATCCGCTCCGCAGGCGATCGCGCCCTTGGCTAAAGGTGCAATCAGTTCCCGTTTGCCTGCCGCATGGGAAGGGTCTACAATCACGGGGAGATGGGTAATTTGTTTCAAGGCAACCACAGCCCCTAAATCCAACACATTGCGGGTGTAGGAATCGAAACTGCGAATCCCCCGTTCGCACAGCACTACATTAGGATTGCCGTGACTTAAGATATATTCAGCCGCACCGATGAATTCTTCAATGGTTGCCGCTAGTCCCCGCTTGAGTAGTACGGGTTTGTCAACTTCTCCGAGGGCTTTGAGAAGGTCGAAATTCTGCATATTGCGACTGCCTACTTGTAGCATATCCGCATGAGGCGCGATCGCGTCAATTTGCGAAATCGCCATCACTTCCGTTACCACAGGTAGCCCGTAACGCCGCCTAATCTGGGCGAAAATCTCTAAACCTTCTTCTCCCAAGCCTTGGAAGGAATAAGGGGATGTACGGGGCTTATACACGCCGCCGCGTAAACCTTGAACCGGGGCATCTTGTAACCCTTCTGCCACCGCTTCCATCTGGGCTAAACTTTCCACCGCACAAGGGCCGCCAATAATGACTATATCTTGTCCTCCGAAAGAGGCGCGATCGCCCAACGCTACAGTTGTCACTTGTTTCTCGTCGCTATAAGCTGCTAATTTAGCCTGAACCATGAAATCAAAACTCCTAAAATGAACGATGAGAGAAATAAACCATCAAAAAACCCGGAATCTGGTGTGATTCCGGGTGAAACGTAGAAATTCGCAGAACAACGACTACCCAGAACCATAAGTTGGGCTAAACCACCAAAAACCAAAAAAGAACTGAACGTCGTAAATCATTGCGCTAAAATTTTCACTAAAAAAACCGCAGCCTCTCGCTTGCGGTTCGCCTTCGGGTTGCCAGCAACAACTGGATTCACCCCCGGCGAACCGTGGTAAACCACCAAAAATGAAAGTTGGACTTGCTGCTGTACATGAAACGGTATGAAATTAGAAAAATTCCAAGTTGATAATAGAAACGGTAGCATGGGTAACATCTGGTGTCAAGCTTTTCTTAGGCAGTTTCTTCAGTCATCAGTCAACAGTCATCAGTCATCAGTTGTTTGGGCAGTCGGCTTTACAGTTATCAGTCATCAGTTTTTTGGGGCAGTAGGTCTTAGGCAGTAGGCATTGGGGAGAGGGGGAAGAAATTACCAATATAGTAATTCTAAATAAAAACCGTGATTCGGAGCCCTCGGATTAAAATCCGGGGAACCAATGTAACAAAGTCCGTTGTCACGGACTGAACAAATTAAGTTAATGTGCGGAACTTAATTGGAATGACTATAACCAACAACCAATAACCAATAACCAGCAACAAACAACCAACAACCAACAACCAACAACCAACAACAAAAATGGCTTCATCTGTCCCGCTACACTGCGTCAATCCTGACTGTCCTAAACCCTATCCTCAACCCGGACATCACAAATTTTGTCAGCGTTGCGGGACATCTTTACAACTGCAAAATCGCTATACTCCTCGTCAACGATTGGGGACAGGAGGATTCGCAGTCATTTATATTGTTTGGGACAGCCAAACTCAGCAAGAAAAAGTCTTAAAAATTCTCACCATTGCTTCAGACAAAGCCCTGCAACTTTTTGAACAAGAAGCCAGCGTTTTAACCACTGTACGCCATCGGGGTGTGCCGCAAGTCGAACCCAACAGCTTTTTTCAAGTCCAAACCCCTGAAAAAACCTTGTTTTGTTTGGTGATGGAACAAATCAATGGTCAAACCCTCGAAGACATTTTATTAAATCAATATCCTCAAGGTTGTCCCGAAGCATTGGTACTGGATTGGTTGTATCAAGCCGCAGATATTCTCGAAACCTTACACCAACATTTTATTATTCATCGAGACATTAAACCGTCTAATTTAATGTTGCGAGAAAGTTTACCTCAAAAACAATTGGTTTTAATTGACTTTGGGGGAGCAAAACAACTGGACTCTGTAGATAGTTCCACTCGTTTGTTTTCTTCGGGTTACAGTCCCCCCGAACAAATTGCCGGGTCGTTTGTTGAACCAGCAACGGATATTTATGCCCTCGGACGCACAGCCATTCATCTTCTGACTGGGAGATATCCCCCAGATTTAGAAGATGTGCATACGGGTCAATTAAACTGGCAAGGTTACACTCAAGTTAACCCGAAATTCGCGCAATTAATTGACCGTATGGTGCAACTAGATATTAAAAAGCGACCTCAAGTTGCCCAAGATTTAAAACAAGAACTGGCATTACTTTTAGGAAAACCGTTACCCCTCACCACGGGAACGCCAACTCAAATTATTAGTCGAATTTCTCAATCTCAATGGCAAAATGTTTTGAAATTATCTGGGAAAACCAGTGCTATTCTACTCAAAGGCTTTTATTTTACTCTCAAAATTGGCAGTCAATTAATAGAAGCAACGGTTGATACAACCTGGGAAGTTCTCAGTAGTGGCGTAGGGGCGGCAATGGGCGCGAGTTTAGGCTTTGTTTTAGCTTACTGGACTCCGATAGGCGATCTTTTTGCCCAGAGTATTTCTTACTATTTACCGCAGATTTTATCAGGAATTGAAGTCACGGTAGATCATCAGATTTTACTCTTTGCTTTAGCAGGATTAGGAACAGGTTGGGGCTTATCGAGGGCGGGGGGTTTTGGTCAGCGCAAACAGTCTTTATTTGCGAGTTTAACTGGAGCATTTGGTTATACTATTGGCTGGTTATTTTGGCAAGAATTACCCTATGGCATAGTGGAAAATTTTATTGCTTTGTTACTGGCTTCGGGAACGATTTTAGTTTTAGGTTTGGGGATTCGCAGCTATATTTTATTCCATGCTTTATTTGCCGCCTTCGGAACGGGATTAGCGGTTTTAGGCATCATTTATGGTGGGGGGATGTCTCCTTTATGGCTTGCGAATTTATTAGCTTTTGACCGCTTTGGGATTGCCCTAATTTTTTGTAGTGGTTTGGCAATCACTTGGGCGATCGCGCTGGGAATTAGCTATCATATTGTTATCCCGATTTTAATCTGGCTCGAACGGAAATAAGGTTTTTAAAATCGACAACAAAGTTTATATTTTCACTTTTGAAAATATTTGGTTCGACCCCGAAGAATTTGTATGCGATCGCGAAATCAAAGTTTACCTCAATCCCAGTAACTATAAACAATATTACATGGACATAAACTTCTTACCCGAACTAGCAAACTGACAACCGCCAGTATAATAAAAAGACTATCCCTTTCACAGGAAAAAATCATGTTGAAACTCTACGGCGGTCAACGAACTCGCGCCTCAATTGTGCAATGGTATCTCGAAGAAAAGCAAATTCCATACAAATTTGTCATGCTGGATATGCAAGCAGGAGAACACCGTCAACCGGAATATTTAAAAATCAATCCCATGGGCAAACTACCCGCAATTGTCGAGGGTGACTTTACTCTGTGGGAATCTGGGGCAATTTTGCTGTATTTAGCCGAAAAACACGGCGAAATAGAGGCATCCCTCGAAAAACGCTCTGTTATCAATCAATGGATTGTTTTTGCCAATGCAACTTTAGGGCCGGGCTTATTTATCGCAGACAGTCGGGAAAAAGAAAAGCCCAAACTCCTAACTCCTCTCAACGAAATATTAAACAAACAGCCCTTTCTCATGGGGGAAGAATTTACCGTTGTCGATGTCGCCGTTGGGTCGCTTTTAATTTATACCCAACTCATGCTGAGATTAGATATTAGCGAATATCAAGCCGTGGGGGATTATATCAAGCGATTGATGGGACGAGACGGCTTTAAAAACAGCATTGGCAAGCGTTAGATTTCAAGAGACATTTCTAGAAGAACTCAGGATAAATTCTCTATTGTCCGTAACTTTCGCTACACTATCCCCACAAAAGGAAAAAATTTGATAGCCTAACCTAATAGCTTTGGGAACGAAAATACACAAGTGGATATTCAAATTGGTCGCGGTAAAACCGCAAGACGCGCTTACGGAATCGATGAAATTGCCCTTGTCCCCGGGCCAAACACAGTAGACCCCAGTTTAGCCGATACAGGCTGGCAAATTGGCGGCATCGAACGCAACATCCCCATTATTGCTAGTGCGATGGATGGGGTGGTAGATGTCCGCATGGCAACTTTACTGTCGGAATTAGGGGCAATGGGGGTGCTAAACCTCGAAGGCATCCAAACCCGTTACGAAGACCCGCAACCCCTCTTAGAACGCATTATGTCCGTGGGCAAACAAGAATTTGTCGGTTTGATGCAAGAACTTTATGCCGAACCCATCAAAGCCGGACTCATTCAACAACGTATTAAAGAAATCAAAGACCAAGGTGGCATTGCTGCGGTGAGTCTGACTCCTCTGGGGGCTTCTAAATTCGGCAAAACTGTTGCTGAAGCCCAAGCGGACTTAGTATTTGTCCAAGCCACCGTCGTCTCTACCTCCCACCTCTCCCCCGAAGGCGTAACCCCCTTGGATTTAGCGCAATTCTGCCAAGAAATGCCCATGCCTGTGGCTTTGGGGAATTGCGTTACCTATGATGTCGCCCTGAAGCTGATGCAAGCCGGGGCTGCCGCCGTAATGGTGGGGATTGGGCCGGGGGCTGCCTGTACCTCTCGCGGTGTCTTAGGGGTTGGCGTACCGCAAGCCACCGCTACGGCTGACTGTGCCGCCGCCCGTGACGATTTTCAGCGCGAAACGGGTAAATATATCCCCATTATCGCCGATGGCGGCATTGTGACTGGGGGCGATATTTGTAAATGTATTGCTTGCGGGGCTGATGCGGTGATGATTGGGTCGCCCATTGCCCGCGCTGCTGAAGCCCCTGGGGGTGATTTTCACTGGGGTATGGCTACGCCGAGTCCGGTATTGCCTCGCGGTACTCGCATTAATGTGGGGACAACCGGAACGATTAAGGAAATCCTGGTGGGCCCGGCAAAACTTGACGATGGAACTCATAATTTACTCGGTGCGCTTACAACCAGTATGGGAACTTTGGGGGCAAAAGACCTCAAGGAAATGCAACAGGTTGAAGTGGTGATTGCACCGTCGTTGCTGACTGAGGGTAAGGTTTACCAAAAAGCTCAACAGTTGGGTATGGGTAAATAGTTTTAATTTTGGTTTTGTTGTAAAGTGTGGGGTCGATTTGACCTCACACTTTTTTTGATTAATAGATTCTGTTGGGAGTTGTAAATATTATATTTTCATTTGAGAAGTAAACTCGCCTCTATGTTTTTCTTAATAGTATATCTATTATAAAATCGAGGCGGAGCCTCGTTTGGTGCGTCCCTTGGTAGAACCAAGGAACGAGATTAAGCACAGTTTTTTCTTCCCCCTCTGGACGGGGAAACCCCGCCCCTACACCCCGATTGCCGATTGCCCCAAAAACCCCCTCTCCCCCCTCTCAATCAGTAAGACCATGGCGAAGTCTAGCACCTTGACTCCGGCTGGCATTGCCTACCCTATCTGTTCTAGAGTTGGTTTTTAAACAAGATTAATGAGATTTGAGATATTTTTATAAGTTTTGTAACCATTGTTGTAAATCTTCAATAGAAGTAAAGTCAAATAAAGCTTCTGCGAGGGCTTCTAACTGTGTAGAATTAAGGGTTTCGAGGCGCGATCGCGTTTCGGCAGGAATCGAGTCAAAACGGCGATTTAATAAACGGAGAATCAGGTTTCTTTGTCCTTCTTCTCTAGCTTCTTGGTAAAAGCGAGTTTGCTGTGCTTCTGAAGCAATTTCTAACATTTTGATAATCTCCTCTCGACTTAACTGGGGAAATTTGTACACCATCGTAGTAATGGCTAATTCTAATATTAACGCGGGTTCTAGATCGGTATTCGTTTCTGCTTGCGTAATTAACTGCTTGGCGGTATTAACCACTGTCCGAGGCGGCGTGACAATGAGTTGGAGCAATCTTAAACTTACGGGTAAACCTTCTGACTCGCTCAATTCGTCCAAGTAAAAACGTTGCACTTGAGGACAATTCAGTAAAGCACGGTAATAGTTAGTATCTGTCGGTTCTAAGGAACGACGAGGGAAAATCACGACTGCTTGCCAATCGGCGAAATCGGGATTTTGTTCTAAATACATGAAAATCTCAGCAAAGAGTCGGTGATAGATTAAAGGGTCGTTTTGGAACTGAAACTCTGAAAAAAAAATCGGACTCTCTGGAGCATTTTCTGGGGGTAAAAATACACCATCAATACGATGAGCCGTTTGCTTGACTTCGACGGATTCAAACTTATATCCCTGCAACTCCGGTCGATTAATTAGTTTGAAGAAAATTGAAGGAGCAGTTTTGAAAAAACGGTAAAGTAAAGAATCAGTTTTCATGGTTAATGCTCTGAAAATCGCAATTCTCTCTAACTATAGTATTTTCATTTGAGAAGTAAACTCGTCTCTAGGTTTTTCTTAATAGTATATCTATTGTAAAATCGAGGCGGAGCTTCGTTTGGTGCGTCCCTTGGTGGAACCAAGGAACGAGATTAAAATAACTTTGAATTCAATCCGAATCGGTTTAATCTCCTACAATTGTCCAGCAGCAAAGATAGCTTCTGCTTGGAGTCGTAAATCGGGAAATGTGGCAGAGGTTAGAGTGTCACCTTGGCGAAATAGGCGTTTTTTGTATGTATCACCTACTAACTGACATACCGTAAGTGTAGGTTGTTTGGGTTTACCAATATAATCTCTCCCACCTAATCCAAGATAATCAGTAATCCAATATTCCGGTACTCCCAAAATGGCATAGTCTTCTGCTTTGCGAGCATAATCATTTTGCCAATTAGTGCTAACAACTTCAGCAATCAATTTAATAGCAATACTGGATGTAATGATGGGTTGCTGTTGCCAACGGGGTTCATGGATTAGTTGAGTTTTGTCTAAGACAATGACATCCGGGCGAAATGCTGTATCATCTGATACCTGAATCAAGCAACGATGAGGGATAAAGTAAGGCAAATTGAGGCGATCTATTTCAACATTAAGCTTTCGCGCTACAAAACCAATGACCTGTTCATGTAAACCTGTGGGTTCCAAGTCGATTAACTCTCCATCAATTAGTTCATACCGATCTTGGTCGCCATATTGCGCGATGAACTCTTCAACATTTAAGGGTTTCAGATTGGTTTGAATCATCGTTACTTCTCTTTTTTGAGATTGCCTGTACAATTTAGCACTGTATCAATCAGTTCAACGCTTGGGCTTTTTGGGTTTATTGGGCCATTTTGGGCGGGATTCGGCGGCTTTGGGAATCGAGGGGCGTTTTGTGCCGTATTTTTTGGGCTTAGACTGTGAGGGTAGGATTTCCAGTTGTCGGGGTTCGGAGGTGGGGGAACTGCGACGGCGTTCGGAGGTGCGTTCCTCGCTGGTGTCTTCGGCGATGACTTCGTACAGCAGGGCGAATTTCTGCCCGTCTGAGCCTTTGCGGAGGACACGACCGAGACGTTGGACGTATTCGCGGGCTGAACCTGTCCCAGAGAGGATAATGGCGATGCGTGCGTCGGGAACGTCTACCCCTTCGTTGAGGACGTGGGAAGCGACGAGGGCTTTATATTCTCCGGCTTTGAAGCGTTGCAGGATGTCGTGGCGTTCTTTGACGGGGGTTTGGTAGGTGATTGCCGGAATCAGGAAGTCTTGGGAGATGCGGTAAACGGTGGCGTTGTCGTTGGTAAAGATAAGGGTGCGTTCGGGGTAATGTTGGGTAATGAGGTCGGTTAAGACGTTAATTTTACCGTCGGTACACAGGGAGATTTCTTTGGCTTCGCGATGGGCTAACATGGCCCGACGACCGGCAACGGAACAAGCGGAGGCTTTGACAAATTCTTGCCAACCGTTGAGGTTATAAAGGGAGATATTGGAGCGACGCAGAAAGCTGTTGCGGGTTTGTACGGCTTGGTCGTAGCGCGATCGCTCCTTGTCTGATAATTTAACTTTAATCTGGACAACTTGGTGTTGCGCGAGGGCTTGACCGGAGAGGTCTTCGGGGCGTTTGCGATAAACGACAGAACCGATTAAGCCTTCTAAGTCGCGATGAGAACCGTCTGATCTTTCGGGGGTGGCGGTTAATCCTAAACGATAAGGGGCGATCGCGTATTCGGCAATGACGCGAAAGAAATCTGTCGGCAGATGATGACATTCATCAAAAATCAGTAAGGCATATTGATCGCCTAAGTTCTCGGCATTAATCGCCGCACTATTATAAGTGGCGACTAAAATAGGAGTGCGATCGCGAGAACCCCCTCCCAACAACCCAATTTCCACATCAGGAAAAGCCGCTTCGAGTTGGGCATACCACTGGTGCATCAAGTCCAGAGTCGGCACTAAAATCAAGGTACTGCGGGGGGTAGACTCCATGGCCAGTTGCGCCAAATAGGTCTTTCCTGCCGCCGTAGGCAGCACCACGACCCCATTGCGTCCAGACAGTTTCCAAGCCTGTAACGCCTCCTCTTGGTGCGGATAAGGCTGCATCTGGAGGCTAGGGTTGAGGTCGAGGGGAATAAAGGCTTTGGCTTCGTCAATAAACTCTATGCCTTCGGCTTGCAGAGTTTCGACTAACTGACGATACTGCATCGCAGGAACGCGAAACTTCTCCACGCGGTCGTCCCAGGTGGCAAAATCAATCCAGGCTTTGCCTCGCGGTGGCGGATGAAGCAGTAATGTTCCCCGGTCAAAGGTTAAAATGGGCTGGCGCGGCATGGGTGATGGGTGCGATTGTCAAAAGATATCGGCTCAAATCGAGAAAATTGAGAACCCCGGTTGCCGATCTACTCCTCCGATTCAGTTAGAATTTGACCCTAGAAACCGGGGTTAATGGTTCCAGATTTAATCGGACAACGGTTAATTCACAATCGCTTTTTGCTTAACATTAGCTTCCCACTTACGCGGTTCACTAGCGCGGCGAATATTGCGCCAAATCTGAGTTGCTGCCATCGTACCATCCGCCACAGCAATCGAAACCTGGTTTAAACCTTTCTTGAGGTCACCAATGGCAAAAATGCGGTCGTGAGTGGTTTGGGCTAAACCCTGAGTCACCAAGTTTTCGCCGTCCCATTCTAAGCCTTCAATGCCTTTGAGGTAATCGTTGTAGTAAGTCGAACCCATATTCACTAAACCCGTTGTGGCTTCGATCATCGTACCGTCTTCGAGTTCAACCCCAGACATTTTATGATTTTCGCCGTGGAATTTAGCGATTTTCTGCTCGTAAAGGGGATAGCCGTGGTCTGCCAGCTTTTGCTTCATTTCGTTGCTGACCTCGACTAAGCCGTGAGTCAAGACGGTAATGTAGGGGGTAAACCAATTGACCACAAAAGCGGCATTAATTTGGCCTTCCGTTCCCGCAATCAGTACCGCTTTTTGATCCCACATATCAAAGCCATCACAAATCATGCAGACGTGCAGCGTGTAGCCTGCGTAATCGTAGACATTCTGCATATCGTCAAGTTGGGGCAGTTTGTCCATGACTCCCGATGCAGCAATCAGGTATTTACTGCGAAAAACCGGATAAGTGCTATTTTTGCGACCGACTTTGACTTTAACTGCAAAGGTATCCCCTTCGTCGGTGACTTCTTCGACAAAGCCCCGCAAATGGTCTGCCCCCCAATCCACCGCTTGCTTTGTACCGTGATTGACAATGGCGCTACCCCGCGTGTCGGGGTCGAGGCCGACATAGTTGCGTAAATCCTGCATCCACACCGAGCGACCGCGGCCTTTTTCGATAATCAGGCATTTGAGACCGTAACGAGCTAAGTAGATGGCGGCCGATAAACCCCCCATACCACCACCTACAACAATAGCATCGTAAAGGGTATCAACGCGATCGCCTAGATTTTTGCTGCTTAGTTTCATGGCAGTATGCCTCGCTACGGATTGTTTATATATAGAATATTTCTGGGAGAGACTTGGGGCTACATTGTCACCTCAAGTCTCAACCCTTGACCTTCTTTTAGATTACCCAACAAATGCTTTGCGGGGTTCAGAAACACCAGTGGGGTCTTGACCTTTGAGGTAAGCCAGCATGGTGTCAGCGTCGGAAACTTCAAAGGGGTCAGTGGGGCAGTTGTCAGCGTAGTTCGGCTCGACGAACATTTTTTCAACGTTACCATCGTTGACGAGCATGGAATAACGCCAAGAGCGCATCCCGAAGCCGAGGTTGTCTTTGCTGACTAACATTCCCATTTTGCGGGTAAATTCAGCGTTACCATCGGGGAGTAAAAAGACGTTTTCTGCGCCGATTTGCTTACCCCATTGGAACATGACGAAAGCATCGTTGACAGAAACGCAGACAATCTCATCAACGCCTTGGGCTTTGAACTCGTTGTAGAGTTCTTCGTAACGAGGTAAGTGATTGGAAGAACAGGTGGGGGTGAAAGCACCCGGAAGGGAGAAGACCACGACTTTTTTACCGCCGAAGATTTCTGAAGTGGTTAAATCTTGCCAGCGATAGGGATTCGGTCCCCCCACAGACTCGTCGCGCACGCGGGTTTTGAAGGTGACTTCAGGAACGCGATTAGGAACTGCCATAAATGTACCTCTTGGGTTATAACAACTGTGTACTTAACTCAGAATAATTCTAACTTAAGAATAAGTCAATGGTAAAAATCAATACTTTCTAAAAATAAGTTTTAGATTAGGTTAACTCTAGCGACAAGCAGCTTATAATAGACCCAAGCTCTCCAGAGTTATTCCGGGTCGAGCGTATCCGATGCCGCCCAAACGAGTTGTTTGAGGATAGTTGTGATGCACAAGCAAGCCAACAAAGTTGTCCAAATCTTGAAAGAAAAGGGTTTGCGAGTCACGCCCCAGCGTTTTGCGGTTTATGCTAATTTGCTGTCGCGGACAGACCACCCTACTGCCGAACAAATTTATCAAGGTCTTAACCAGGTTGAACCGTTGTCGTCTCAAGCGACGGTTTACAGTTCTCTGCAAGCCTTACGGGATGTGGGTTTGGTGCGAGAAGTTTTGTTAGAGGAGGGGGTCTGCCGTTATGATGCCAATGTGGAGTTGCATCACCACTTCCGTTGTAAGTCCTGTGGCTGTATTGAAGATATTGCTTGGGAACAGGTGCAGGGGGTTTCCTTTGGGCAGTTACGTCCGGGTTTAAAAGTGGAAGCTTATGAGTTAACGGTACAGGGTTTGTGCGATCGCTGCCAAGGGGAATAAATAATAATTCTGGTGTAGCGTTACCGAGATAACTGCTTGACAAAGGTTTGATGTTCTGGTGTTGCTAGTCCCTGTTGTAAGCTGGCCAAGACCTGAGCTAAGTCCCCAGCTAATAGCCTTTCTTTGGCCAGCCACAATCCCGGAAACGCGGTCGAGCGTATAATTCCGTCCGTATCCACATTGAGAGGGAGATACTGACCATTTTGCCAGCAGAACCAGTCAAAAGCCCCGTCGTAGGTTCGCCAGACCAAATACTCTCGAACTTGGTTGCGTCGATAGATATTGTGCTTTTGGTTAAGGTCAATGGAAGCACTACTGGCAGCAATTTCAACAATCAATTCGGGAGAACCTTCGACATAATCGTCCTCGCTGATGGTGCTTTGACCACCTGTTTCGATACGAAGTAAAGCGTCGGGTTGGGGTTCGTTGTGGGTATCCAAACGAACAGTAGCATTATCTAAAACTTCAACACCAGGGGTTGCAGCTTCGTAGGTAATCAGCCAACCCAAAATTTGAGCGTGAGGCTTGCCGTGGGACTTGGCTCGTAAAGGAGATGCCATATAAACAATTTCTTCGATTAGCTCGGCTTTTTTAAGGCGAGGCATGGCATTATAACGCCGCTCGAACTCAGCACGGGTCAGTTTATCGCCATTTTCGAGGGGAGGAAGACTTTTTAGGGGGGTGGGCATCATGCTCTGAAATTAGAGAACGCAAACACAGCAGGCGATCGCACTTCTTCATGATAAACCAACGAAAAATGATAACGGAAAACATCTCCAGAAAATGGCTAAGAAACGAGATGGGCGCTTTTAATTTCTAACTTTCAAGCAGTTATTGCAGTTTGGCTTGCTATTGTTGAGGTAGATATTCTGTTGCAAAGATGGTAAGTCTGAGGGTGAAACGAATTGCGGGGGGATTTCGTTACGATTTCCGTAATGGGGCGATCGCGCCCTGAATAAAAGAGCTAACCTAGCAGTAACTTCGAGTTTGCACCCCAGGACTTATGAAGACATCCCTCCCGGTTACACAAAGAGACCAACATCTACTTTATCCTGACGCAGATCAATACGCGATCGCGACCTACGGACTCACCAAGCAATTTGAGCGTTACATCGCAGTCAACGAAATCGATTTACAAGTCAAAGCCGGAGAAGTGTACGGCTTAATCGGACCCAATGGGGCCGGAAAAACCACCCTGATTCGGATGTTAGCAGCCGCAGAAGAACCCACCACGGGGGCTATTTTCATCAACGGGGAACGATTATTGCGGGACGACAGCAACCCCAAACTCAAGCAACGCTTAGGTTATCTCCCTGACGATTATCCCCTCTACCACGACCTAAACGTGTGGGATTATCTAGATTATTTTGCCCGATTGTACCGTTTACGCCAACCCCATCGTCGTCGTCGCGTTTATGAGGTGTTGGAGTTAGTCCAACTCACCAACAAAAAAGATAGCCTTATATCCACCTTATCGCGGGGGATGAAGCAAAGGCTCAGTTTAGCCCGTACCATCGTCCACGAACCGATTTTACTGCTACTGGACGAACCCGTGTCGGGCCTTGACCCCATTGCGCGGATGCAGTTTCGCGAGATTATCAAGGTATTGCAAGAAGCGGGGATGACGATTCTGATTTCCTCCCATGTCCTCAGCGACTTGGCCGAATTGTGTACTTCGGTGGGCATTATGGAAATGGGCTTTCTGGTCGAAAGTGCGTCTTTAAAAGAGTTATATCGCCGTTTAGCCCGTCAACAGATTGTTATCTCAACTTTAGGCGCGCTTGATGACCTTAAAACCGAATTACGCAACTTTTCTTTGGCTCGCGAATGGGAAACCCTCCCCGGTCAAAATAGTTTGCGCGTCGAATTTAGTGGCAGTCCAGACGAAAGTGCCGAGTTGCTGAAGGCTTTGGTAACTGCGGGTTTACCGATTAACGAGTTTCATTGTACCCAAGAAGATTTAGAGTCAATTTTCTTGAAGTTGGGACACAAACAAGCGTCATAACGTCTCAAACTTAGGGAAATAGGAACGAGTAAGCTGTAAGGATGATTAGAGAGTTAGGAGAAAAGTTGTGCTAGATGCCATCATCGACCGCGTGGGGGATTGGAACCCGCAACTATTCCGCGAATTGAAAGGTCAATTAAAACCCCGTGGCTTAATTATTGTGGGGTTTATTTCCTTTGTGTTGCAATTGCTACTGTATTTGATTTTCGCCAGTCAAGTTAGTAAAGACCCCCAGATTTCGAGTATTTATATAACTTCGGAAAACGGTGTAAGAACGGTTAATTGGGCGTTGTGGAGTGGCGATATTTTTGTCACTTTGAGTTTCTTTGCAATTTTTATTTTATTACCGATAGGCACTTATTTACTCACGGCGAATTTAGCTAAAGAAGCCCGAAAAGGCACTTTGAATTTTGTTCGTATGAGTCCCCAATCTGCCCTCGATATTTTAATTGGGAAAATGTTAGGCGTTCCGGCATTATTATATTGGGGATTTGCGATCGCGTTTCCCTTTCATTTCGCCTTTGGAATTGGCGCAGGGATTCCCTTTTACCGAGTCTTAGGTTTTGAGTTGATTCTAGTTGCGGCTTGTGCCTTCTTTTACAGTATTGCTTTATTGGTGGGACTCCTACCCTTTGAGAATAATACTCGCAGTAGCTTACCTTGGCTAGTGGGTTTAATAACATTAATCTACTTAATTTTTATCCAAGGTTCAATCTTTTCCAACGGCTCTTTTGAGGGTGTTTTTAATATCTTATATCTATTTCATCCAGGATTTTATCTTAAAAGCATCGCCGCCAATACCAGCCCTTTTATGTTTAGCCGTACCGGCCAAATCGGTTGGTATACTATTGACTTGACCACGGCAAGTAACTTTTTATTGCTGTTCGGTCTGGCGAATTTTACCTTATGGATATACTGGTTCGCGCAAGCTTTAAAACGCCGTTTTCATGATGTCAGAAAGCCCTTGTGGAGTAAATCTCAAAGTTACTGCATTTCTGCGAGTTTTATGGTCATCAATTTAGGCTTTGCTTTGTCTCATTTGCCCGATTACAATCGCCATCGCTTGCAACTTTTAGCCCTACAGCAAATCTTATATTTCTTGGTGGCTATGGGGCTGATTATCGCCATTTCACCCCTACGAGAACAAGTGCAAATTTGGTCGCTGCACCGCCCGCAATACCGTCGGGGGATGGCCAGCCTCATTTTTGACGAAAAAAGCCCTGCGGTGCTGGCGGTAGGTATCAATGGTGCAATTTTATATGCAGGGGTGGTGGTGTACGCGATCGCGGCGGCGTGGCTTCCGACTTCCCCAAGCGATCGCAATTTATTTTTACTCGGTACAACCTTAGCTTGTTTGGTAATTAGTTGGATATTAATTGTCTTAATCGCCAGCGTTTATCAAATCTTATTGTTGAACAAATCGCGCCGACGGGCTGTACTTGCCAAAAGTGGCTTATTAGGGATGGTATTTCTGGTACCTCTGGCAATTTTCTTTGCTTTCATCTCATCAGATTTGCAACCGATGTTGGCGTGGTTGTTTACGCCCTTTGCCTTATTCACGGTCAGAGAGGTTAACCTAGTAGAAATTATCTTTGCCTTTGTCAGTCAGAGTTTGGCGATCGCCGCCGTGACCATCAACACTCACAACTCTATTCGCCGCCTTGGTGCGTCGGAAGCCCAAGTGTTATTAAATCAAAACGCTTCTACTGGCCTTAAGCCTTAAAAAATTGGAGAATATACCCATGTTTGACCGTATTTTAGATAAACTTGGGGACTGGAATCCACAGCTATTCCGCGAACTGAAAGGCCAACTCAAGCCCCGTGGCTTGATTATTGTAGGTTTGCTATCGTTTATTGGTCAACTACTAATTTACTTAATCTTTGCCAGCAAAATTAGTACCGATCCTGATTCATATAGTCCTTATGTAGACCTACAAGATGGGGTAAAAATCGTCAATCGGGCGCTGTGGAGTGCTGATATTTTTGTTACCCTGAGCTTCATTAGTTTCTTAGGATTACTCATTTTTGGGGCTTATTTGCTCACTGCCGATTTAGTCAAAGAATCCCACAAAGGTACATTAAATTTTATTCGCATGAGTCCCCCATCGGCGGTTAGCATTTTGGTGGGTAAAATATTAGGGGTTCCGGCGTTATTGTATTGGGGATTTGCGATCGCGTTTCCTTTTCATTTCGCTTTTGGAATTGCCGCCGGAATTCCTTGGTACAACCTTATTGGCTTTGATTTAATTATCGTTGCGGCTTGTGCTTGTTTTTACAGTTTGGCTATTTTGATTGGCTTATTTCCCATGCAAGATGCTATGGGTCGTAGCTTACCGTTTGGTGTCGCGGCATTGGTATT
Organism: filamentous cyanobacterium ESFC-1; assembly: GCA_000380225.1. GTDB lineage: Bacteria > Cyanobacteriota > Cyanobacteriia > Cyanobacteriales > Spirulinaceae > Jaaginema. The sequence continues at coordinate 2,443,642 of KB904821.1, read as the reverse complement.
AATGTATTTGTACTTTGCGCTAGGGGAACTTTTGCATCCTTTTTACAGTGTGTATAACTTCTGGTTGTTTTTTCATCCGGGGCTATTTCTCAAGGCAATTGCTGCTGAAAAAAGTCTCTTTTTTATGATTCGAATAGAAGGCGAGATTCCTTGGTTTCCGCCTAACTTTTTAACCCAAAACTCTAGCTTGGTTATTTTTCTAGGAGTTGCCAATTATACCTTATGGACATATTGGTTATGGCAAGGAATAAAACGCCGCTTTCATAATAATCAAAATACCCTGTGGTCGAAGATTCAAAGTTACCGGATTTCAGCGAGTTTTGTTGTTGTAAGTCTGGGCTTTGCTTTAGCGTCAATTCCGACTTACAATCACTCGCGGATGGAACATATTGCCGGGGTTCAAATTCTGTATTTTTTCTTTTGTATGGTGCTGACTGTTTGCATCACCCCAGACCGGGAACAAGTGCGGATTTGGGCGCTGCACCGCCCGCAATACCGTCGCGGCATTGCCAGTTTCATTTTTGACGAAAAAAGCCCCGCCGTGCTTGCTATAGGCATCAATGGTGCAATTTTATATAGTGGGTTGGTTGTGTGCGCGATCGCGTTCGCATGGTTCCCCAATAGTGACAACGATCGCAATTTATTTTTACTCGGTACAACATTAGCTTGTATAGCCGTGAGTTGGGTCTTAATTGTGTTAATCGCCAGCGTTTATCAAGCGATGTTGTTGAATCCTTCGCGACGACGGGCTGTACGAGCGAAAAGTAGCTTATTGGCCATGGTTTTTATCGTACCTCTGGTAATTTTCTTTGAATTTTTGCCATCAAGGTCACAGCCCATGTTGCCTTGGTTGTTTACGCCCTTTAGCTTGTTTGCCGCCAGAGAGGTTAACCTAGTAGAAATTATCTTTGCCTTTGTCAGTCAAAGTTTGGCGATCGCCGCCGTGACCATCAACACTCACAACTCTATTCGCCGCCTTGGTGCGTCGGAAGCCCAAGTGTTATTAAATCAAAACGCTTCTACTGGCCTTAAGCCTTAAAAAATTGGAGAATATACCCATGTTTGACCGTATTTTAGATAAAACGGGGGATTGGAACCCCCAACTGTTCCGCGAACTCAAAGGTCGCTTAAAGTCTCGGAATATCGCGATCGCCCTCGGCATTTCAGCCATCATTCAGGTATTCACTTATTTAGTCTTCCTCAGCCATTATCCCGGCAAACACGATAACTTCAGTCGTTATTGTTCGGGTTATACTCCTGCGGATTGGGATGGCTACACCCCCTACAACCTCTCAGAAAGTCAGTTTTGTGCGCGAGATGCAGCAGGGGCTTTACAATCGGGGGTTTTTAATAGCGAACTGTGGTGGCTTGATATCTTCACCACCCTCAGCTTCGTGGCCATTTTCGCCCTTTTGATTGTCGGTGTCTATATGCTGATTGCCGACTTGTCGCGAGAAGAACGCCGGGGAACCCTCGGTTTCATTCGCCTCAGCCCCCAGTCCACCCGCAGCTTGTTGATTGGCAAAATCTTAGGGGTTCCGGCATTATTGTACCTCGCAGTAGCAGCGATGTTACCCTTGCACCTCGGCAGCGCGATCGCGGCACATCTCGATATCGGGCGAGTTTTTGCCTTTTATCTCGTCCTCGCAGCGAGTGGCGCTTTCTTCTTTAGCGGTTCCCTGCTGTATGGCTTAGTCAGCGCCAGTTTAGGCAACTTCCAAGCTTGGGTGGGTGCTGGTGCTGTTTTCAGCTTTTTGAGCTTTTATAGCTTCTATTTGATAAATTCTTACGGCGATCCCCTGACTTTTTCCCTCGCAGACTTGTTCTTGCTGCTGCATCCTGCCGCATTCTTGCCTTATGTCGTCAGCACCGCCCCCCATTCCCTCGATACCATTAGCTATCTGCACGCCAAAGACTTTGCCGAATTAACCTGGTTTGAGTTGCCCTTCTTCCACAACGCCAACACCGCGATCGCGTTTATTTTAGCGAACTTCGGCGTTGGCACCTACTGGATTTGGCAAGGACTACAACGCCGCTTCCATAGCGCCCACAGCACGGTTATTAGCAAACAACAAAGCTACTTCCTCTCCGGTAGTATTGTCCTAGCCATGATGGGCTTTGCCGTCCAAGAAGGCGACTGGCAAGACTCCAGCGCCTATCTGTTGCGAAACTTCAACGTTCTCTACGTCTTCTTGATGTTTATGGGTTTAGGGTTAATCGCTTGCTTGAGTCCCCATCGCCAAACCCTGCAAGACTGGGCGCGATATCGTCACCAAAACACCAATAATTCCCGCAGTTTGTGGCGCGATTTAGTCTGGGGAGAACAAAGCCCCGCTACCCTCGCGGTTGCCCTCAACTTCGTAGTTACCGGTTCGATGATTTTCGTGGCGATTTTGATGTTACCCTTCGGAGAATACCGCGTAACCGCCCTCCTCGGCTTAATTTGCACCATTAGCATCGTCCTGGTTTATGCCAGCATTGCCCAATGGATGCTGATGATGAAATCCAACAAGCGGGGAGTTTGGACAGCAGCAACGATTACCGCCGCCATTCTGACACCTTTGCTGGGTTTTGCCATTCTCGAAATCGATCCCACTAACTCCCTTTATCGGGGCTTGTGGCTATTCTCTGCGACTCCGGCTTTTGCCACTGAGTTGATGGCCTTCTCTACTGTGGGTTTGGCATTACTCGGAGAATGGACCGCCATTGTGTTGATGAATGTACAGATGTCCCGACAACTGAAAAAAGCCGGGGAATCGGCAACTCAAGCTTTATTGCAAGGACGCGATCGCGCTGCGATGATGAGTTAACCCTGTATTGTTATAGCAACCGCCAAAGCAGTTAGGACACCACCTCAATTCTTAGAAAACAAGCCCCTCTCCCTTGGGAGAGGGGTTGGGGTGAGGGCAAACCCCACCACGTCCTAACCCGAAGTGCTACTGCTATAGGTTTGAATATCCGCCTTCTTTTGCAGGGAAGGCGGGTTTATTTTTGGTCAGGGGTCAGAGTTTACAGTAGGTCTTCCGGGTGCGATCGCTTAAATGGTGTAATAAAGGTTTGGTTAAAAACAGTAACGCTTGACATCCTCACCGCCGTAAACGGACGGTGATTCCTAAACCTCACGATTTAAGTTTGGAGCTTCACTCACATCTGCGTACACTACCAACTTGTGTTAGCTATGTTACCGTCTTACGTCATGTCCACAGACTTTCTAACTCCTTACAGAGTCCCGATTCCGATAGCCCATCGGTACGGTGTCCTACAAAGACTGTACTTGTTGCTTGGATATTTTACTTGCGCCAGCTTTTCGGCACAAAACCTACTATATCCAGTTCTTGGTGAGCGTTCCCTTGCACCTTGTAGCTCGACAAGACAGGCGCACCTTGTAGCGCGAGTAGCACCTGGTAGCTCGGCAAGACAGGGCGGGGTTTCAGACCCAGGAGGTTTTGATGACGAAAAGAAAGAAAGACCCGACCTTAGAAACTTATACGATTTCTTGTCCCCATCCCCAGTGCGATCGCGTCTTCGAGATTTCGGGCCAACTGCGGGGAGTGGGCTTATGTGCTTGTCATGCCGCTAAAATCAATGTGGTTTGGCAGGGAGTCCAACCCGTTGTGAAGCTCGCAGAAACAGTGTCGCAGCAGTAGTGCCGTAACCCACCACATTAATGTCAAACTATCGTAGAGCCAAAATCTCCGGTGATGCAGATGATCGCCATCGGAAAGGAAAATCTAAAATGTCTAACAAAATAATTAACCCCAAAATCCAAAACAAACAGCCAGAAATTATCAAAACTGCTGCCAAATATGGCGCGTCTAACATTCGTATCTTTGGTTCTTACGCCAGAGGCGAAGAAACCCCAGACAGCGACTTAGATTTACTGATGGATATCAATTCCAACATCAGCCTACTCGACCGCATTGCTCTTATGCAAGAACTAGAAGACCTCCTAGGCCTCAAAATCGACATCGCCAAACCCGAAAATCTGCACGAACTGATCCGCGATAAAGTGTTAACCGAAGCCGTCCCTCTATGAAAAATGAACTTCTGTATTTAAGCAATATTTATGAATGTCTAGAAAATATTGAAACTTATACAACAGAAGGAAAAATTGCCTTCTTTCAAAATCGCATGATGCAGGATGCCGTTATTCGTAACCTAAAAATTATTGGGGAAGCAACCAAGCGGTTATCTCCTGAACTCCGCGAACAATATCCCGATATTCCCTGGCGACAAATGGCAGGATTAAGAGATGTTCTCATCCATAACTATCTTAAAGTTGATTTAAAAGAAGTCTGGCGCATTGTTGAAATTAACTTACCCGATTTGAAAACCCAGATTCACCAAGTTATTCGGGAAAATTCTTGAAAAAGATTGATTAGACTTAGCAAAACTCATGCTCAATTAGCAGAAAAGATGCGCTTCAAATCCCAACACACTGACAACCCCATACCCAACATTGACCTGATTCCCATGCTGAATGTGATGATGGCGGTGTTGGCCTTTTTCGTGTTTATCTCGATGACTCTAGCCCCAGAACCCGAAAGCGTCGAAGTGCAGCTACCCAGTGCAGAAAACAGCGACTCCGCCACGACTGAGGGCGCTGAAACTGCTTTTATTGCCCGTTTAAGCAGGGATGGCGTGATTACGGTAGACAACCAACCCCTCACAGACGAAAGCGCCTTAGAAGCGCAAATAGAGGCATATCTCGCAACGAATGCAACCGGGGCGGTATTGCTGATTCCTGACGAACAAGCCAACTACGAACAAGCCTTGCAACTGTTGGCGAGAATGCGCGAAATTGGGGGCGATCGCGTGTCGTTGGGCATCGTAGAATAAGGCCAGGTAGCTAATAATGCGGTCGCGATCGCCCTAAACTCGATACAATTTTGTTAAGAAAAATTATCTGCACGCGATCGCATTCTATGAACTACGCTAGACTCTTCCAACGTCGTCGCTTCCTTCAATATGGTGCATTGTTTCTCGCTAGTAACGTCATTACGGCTTGTGGCGGGACTCAGACGACTACCACCACCACCCCAGACGGCCAAGAACTCGACTCAGTAACCTTCGGTACCAATTGGTACGCCCAAGCCGAACACGGGGGCTTTTATCAAGCAATCGCAGAAGGCATCTATGAGAAATACGGCCTCGATGTCAAAATCGAAATGGGCGGCCCGCAAGTCAACGGCACACAGTTACTCATGGGAGGGGCAATTGACTTTTACATGGGGTCAGGGGCAGATGCTTTGCAAGCGGTTGAAGAAAACATCCCCAAAGTCACCGTGGCCGCGATTTTCCAAAAAGACCCCCAAGTGTTAATCGCCCATCCCGACCAAGGCATTGAAACCATCGAAGATTTAGAAGGCAAGCCTATTTACGTCTCTGCATCTGCCAATACCACCTATTGGCCTTTATTAAAATCTCAACACGGCCTCACCGACGAACAAAAACGCCCCTATAACTTCAGTATCGGCCCCTTCCTCGCGGATGAAAGCGCCGTCCAACAAGGCTACCTCTCCTCAGAACCCCATACTATTGAAAAAGAAGCCGGATTTGAGCCGCAAGTCCTTTTATTAGCCGATTATGGCTACACTCCCTACTCCACAACCATCGAAACCCGCCAAGACTTAATCGACAGCAACCCGGATTTAGTACAGCGTTTTGTGGATGCGTCCATTGAAGGTTGGAATAGTTACCTCGAAAACCCCGCCCCAGCAAACGAGTTAATCAAAGCCGCAAACCCCGAAATGACTGACGAGTTACTAGATTACGGATTAACCAAAATCAAAGAATACGAACTAATTACCTCTGGAGATGCGGCTACAAAAGGCATTGGCATTATGACCGATGAACGCTGGCAAGCCTTTTTTGATTCTATGGTGGAAGCCGGGGTTTATGATGCCGATACCGATTATCAAAAGGCTTTCACGTTACAATTTGTAAACAAAGACAGCTAACTTTTTACACTCAACATCCTTATGAATGCTCGTCCTCTGATCGATATGGATCGCGTTAGCAAGGTTTACGGCAACGGGACTGTCGCCTTGCAAGAAATGAGTCTCGCGGCCCAGCAAGGTGAATTTATTACCCTGGTGGGTGCGTCTGGCTGTGGGAAAAGTACCGTATTGCGCTTGGCTGCCGGGCTGATTGAACCCAGTACCGGGCGCGTACAGTGGTCAGAGGACGATTGGCGCAAAAAGCTGGCTTTTGTCTTCCAAGAAGCGGCTTTGATGCCCTGGGCTTCTTTACTGGAAAATGTGCGTTTGCCTTTAAAATTGGCAGGCGTACCCCAACGAAAATCCCGCAATTTAGTCCAAGAAACCTTACATCGTGTAGGCTTAAATGGTTTTGAGAAGTCTTATCCCCGTCAGTTATCCGGGGGGATGAAAATGCGGGCTTCTCTAGCCAGGGCGTTAGTGACGCAACCGGAAATCCTGCTGATGGACGAACCTTTTGGCGCACTTGATGAAATGACCCGCAGCAAGCTGAATCGCGATTTACTGGAGTTGTGGCAGCAGCAACAGTGGACGGTGTTGTTTGTCACCCATAATCTTTATGAGGCGGTGTATCTTTCTAAGCGGGTGGTTGTGATGGCGGCAAATCCGGGACGAGTATTAACTGAAATTGAGATTGATGCCCCTTATCCGCGCACTGAGGAGTTTCGTACCTCTCGCCTTTACAATGAATATTGTCGCGAAGTTTTCGCTTGTTTACAAGAAACCGCCAGTCCGGTTTTGACTTAGTTTTGATTTCTGGAAGTTTTGTTGATTTAGGCTATTGGTTTTTCTGATTTAACTGATTTGTATCTCTTTTGGATTGCGATCGAATAAGTCCGGAAATTATGTCAAAACGGCGATCGCGAACTCAGACCGAATTAAATTAATAAAAACAATATGGATGCCACCAATTCAAATATCGAAAATTTAGAAAATTCAACGCAAACTTCACCCAATTGGCTGCAAAAGTTAACTTCTTTAGATATTATTGCCCCGGCGGTTGTTGGCGCATTGGTGTTAATAATTTGGGAAGCTTTGGTACGGTTGCTTTCAGTACCACCTTATTTGTTACCCAGTCCGAGTAATATTTTCACCACCGCGATCGCGTCCTGGGGCGAGCTTTTTCCTTCTTTAATGATTACCCTAGGGATTACCGTTGTTGCCTTTTTATTCGCGGCGGTTTCGGGGTTTTTAGTAGCAGTTTTGTTTGTACAGAGTGAGTGGATTGAGCGCAGTTTTTTCCCTTATGCGGTAGTCTTACAAACCACTCCCATTGTCGCGATCGCGCCGTTGATTATTATCTGGACGCGCCGCCTTTTCCCCGCCGAATATAGCACTTTTGCCGCGTTAGTGATTTGTGCTTGGATTGTCGCTTTTTTCCCCATTGTTTCTAATACCACCCTGGGTTTAAAAAGCATTGACCGCAACCTTAAAGAGGTCTTCCAGCTTTATCAAGCCTCCCGTTGGCAAACTTTATTATATTTGCGTTTACCAAGCGCTCTACCCTACTTTCTGGGCGGCTTGAAAATTAGCGGCGGTTTGGCTTTAATTGGCGCAGTGGTCGCGGAATTTGTCGCCGGGACTGGGGGGGCGCGATCGGGCATTGCTTATCAAATTTTGATGGCCAGTTATAACTTACAAATCCCGAAAATGTTTGCGGCGTTACTGTTAACAACGTTATTAGGTGTTTTGATTTTTGTGGTCTTAACTGCCATTTCTAACTGGATTTTAAGCGGTTGGCACGAAAGCGCAGTTAAGGAAAACTAAGTTTTCGTCATTTGTCCTTTGTCTTTAGTCATTTGTTGTTTGTTATTAGGAGTAGTAGAACGAAGTCAAACCCCACACCACCTGAGTTCTTTATGGTTGGTTATCGGTTATTGGGTAGAACAAAATGTAATCCCACAAATCCTCTGTCCTTGTTCAACTAATGACCAATGACCAATGACCAATGACGAATGACCAATGACCAATGACGAATGACGAATGACCAATGACTGAAACTGCCACAGCCCAACAAAATCCAGCGCAACTGCTAAGTCGTTTTCAAAATGGATTGCAGCCGAGTTTGCTAATTCCGAGTATTATTTCCGGCCTAGTTACGGGGATGATTGGGGCAATTCGGGCGATTTCTTATGCGGCGTTAATCTTTTCGGGGTTGTTGAATCCCCATTTGTCTGCGGGGGTGGGAATGACGGTATTTAGTACCGGGATTATTAGCGCAATTGTGGCGTTGAGTAGTGCTTTACCGGGAATGATTGCAACACCGTTAGCCGCCCCCACTGCGATTTTAGCAACGATGGCCGGGGCGATCGCGACGGAAATGCAACCGACAGCCAACTCCCACGAAATCTATCTTACCGTCACTGCCGCGATCGCCCTAGCTTCTTTGTGTACTGGGGTGTTTTTATGGACGATCGGACGTTTAAACTGGGGGGATGCCATTCGCTTTATCCCTTATCCCGTGGTGGGGGGATTTATGGCAGGGACGGGGTGGTTGTTGGTAGATGGCTTTTTCCAAGTCACCACCGATGTTTCCCTGACTTGGGCGCAATTACCCGTTTTAATTGAAGCGAATACCCTTCCCCATTGGCTAGTCGGTTTAGGGATTGCCTTAACCCTTTTGATTGCGTCTAACCGCTTCAAACATTATCTCATTATGCCCGGCACATTACTCGGCGCGATCGCCCTATTTTACGGCGTTTTATTCGCGTTGGGCATTCCCCTCGACCAAGCCCGCGAACAAGGTTGGCTACTGGGGCCTTTTCCCACCGGGGGATTGTGGCAACCCCTACAGTTGAGTGACTTGGGGGCAATTCACTGGTCGCCGATTTTTCATCAAAGCAGCGCCATTCTTACCGTCATGCTGATTAGTTTACTCTCGTTGGTACTGAGTAACAGTGGCATTGAGTTGGTGGTGGGTCGCGATATTAATCTCAACCGCGAGTTACAGGGGATTGGTTTGGCTTGTTTGGGGTCGGGTTGCGGGAGTGGGATGGTGGGTAATCAAGCCTTACCGAGTACCCTGTTAGTTAACGATATTGGCGGCAAAAGTCGCTTAACCGGAGTTGTTACCGCGATTCCTTGTTTTGCCGTGTTGCTGTTGGGGTCGGCGTTTTTGTCCTATTTACCCAAACCCGTTTTAGGGGCGTTGCTGCTGTATTTGGGCTTGTCGCTGCTGATTCAATGGTTGTATAAAGCCTGGTTTAAGCTGCCCCTAGCCGATTATCTCACCGTGATTGCCATTCTAGTTGTTATCAATGCTGTGGGCTTTCTACAAGGGATTTTAGTCGGGTTTGTGTTGGCAACGCTGCTGTTTATGTACGACTACAGCCATATTGATGTTGCCCGCAAAGTCCTGTCTGGGAAAACCACCCGCAGTAATACCGAAAGAAGCCCGGAAGAAAAGCAGATTTTAACCCAAAAAGGCGAGCAAACATTAATTTTAGAATTGCGGGGTTATCTCTTTTTCGGGACGGCGAATTATCTACTAACTCAAGTGCGCGATCGCGTAGACCAAGAATCCTTACTCCCCCTGCGCCATGTTATCATCGATTTCCGGCAGATTACGGGGTTAGACTCCTCTGCTGTCCTGAGTTTTGATAAAATTCTCAAAATTGCTTGTAAACGCGACTTCCAGCTTATTTTTACGAATCTAGACCCCAGTTTTCAAGCCGAATTAGAACGGGGTGGGGCATTTCAAAAAGAGGGCGATCGCACACAGGTTTTCTCAGATATTGACCGGGGTTTAGAATGGTGCGAAAACCAGATATTAGAATATCTAGGGGAAACTTGTACGAGGGCGATCGCGTCTCATCTGACCCCCATTTTCGCCAATCCCGACCACATCCAAGCCTTTCTACAATACCTCCATCCCACCGAAATTGCCGCCGGAGACACCCTTTTCTATAAAGGCAAACCCAACGCACATTTATACTTTCTCGAATGCGGTCGAGTTAGCGTCCTACTCGAACTTCCCGACGGCAAAACCAAACGCCTGCAAACGGCAAAAGCAGGTAGTATCCTGGGGGAAATGCGCTTTTATGGCAAAACCCCCCTTTCGAGTTCCGTTATCGCCGATACCGATTGCCAACTCTACTACCTCACCCACGCCGAGTTTACCACCATGAAAACCGCAGCGCCTCATCTGGCCACCCAGTTAGAAGGCTATATTGTCGGCTTGCTGTGCGACAGTTTGCTGCGTCGCGAACAACAATTACAAGTGATGCGTTAAATCTTAAAATCAAAGAATGAGATTTTCGAGACTTTGTTGCAGGGTTTGAGTGAGGTCGCGCACGGCTTGTTTCGCAGCAGGGCGACTTTGTTGGTATTCGGAGAGGCGATCGCGCACCGAAAGCGGATTACCCACGCTGATTTTCACCCAGCGCCAACCCAGTTGCGGACGACGGGGACTGCGATGAATATTGGTGACGCGGGAGACGAGATCGAATAAAATCAGGAGGGTTTCGGCGTAACGTTCGGCGGTGGGGCGATCGCGCACATAATTCCCCGTAACAGCGACAAAACTTTCAACTAAGCGCATGTGGCGCATCCGCAGGGAGGCTTCGGCAGCCACCCAATCAGCTAAACCGCGATCGAAGGGGGTTAATGTGTCCGGGTTATCGATATCGTTGCGGTGAAGTACCCAACGCCAACGCTTTACTTTTGGCGTGGGCTTCCTGCTTCAATGACAATTGCCTCTACCGGGTTTGTTTCCAGCTTTGGTCTTACATCGTCTCCACAGGCTAAAACGCCACTTCCTGGCGCTAAGTAGTCACGCAAATTCTCAATCGTCATACCGCCTGATATTTAGGTTCTCAAGCACTTCTGACTTGGTTTTCGTCTACTAGCTTGCGTGAAAGCTGTGATGAGAATCTAATGGGCGATAGACTGCTATCAGTATATCGCAAAAAGTAAGTTTGCGGGTGCGATTCATCCCGTCGCCAACATTCTTTATGGCGCGGGTCTTCTCGCGACCTTAAGATAAAATGGGCGTGAAGGGGTGTTTTCAGCTTGACTCCCATTTGCTTCGCAATTCGGGGAATCTCCCGCGAGAGGAGGTATAAACCTGCGATGGGGTCATCTACTTCGGAGTGGCGAAAGGCGAAAATCAGACGAATTTTTCCCGCTTGAAATTGGCGATACAAATCAACCAGTATCTCTGGGTTTTCGGTTTCGACGCGGGCAATACGGGCAGGTAGCCAATCGAAAAGACGCACCCGCATGAGGATGGGTACAATAGCGTGGAGCGATCGCAAAACCCAAGAATTGAATTGCGGTGGAATGAACTTGAGGGGCGGTTGGACGGACATGGCAGTGGCAAATAACCTTACCCTTTATTAAACGCGGGTGTTGCCACCAGCGCAAAATTATCGTCATTCGGCCTTGATTTTCGTATATTTTTGTGTGGAGTCTGCGAAGGTGGACTTCGTAAATTTAGCCCCAGATTTTTACGTTACAGGGCGGCTGGTTTTTAGGGGGAAGGACTCCATAAGTGCCTGAGAGAGGGAGAAACAGGTTTCCATAACAACTGTTATGTAGGGCATAACAACTGTTATGTTTCCCGGTCTCGATGAAGCCCAACAACGCCAATTAAGCTATGCTGCACTTGCTATCAATCAACGAACAAACATCATGCAAGTGGAATGGCAAGTCGCTAAAAATTACGAAGACATCACCTATCATAAAGCCGGAGGAATTGCCAAAATTACGATAAATCGCCCCCATAAGCGCAATGCCTTTCGCCCTCAAACAGTTTTCGAGATGTACGACGCATTTTGTAACGCTCGCGAAGATAATCGCATTGGTGTGATACTCTTAACTGGGGCGGGGCCGCATACGGATGGTAAGTATGCGTTTTGTTCGGGGGGTGACCAAAGTGTGCGCGGACAAGCGGGTTATATTGACGATGCGGGCGTACCGCGTTTGAATGTGTTGGATTTACAGCGTTTGATTCGCTCGTTACCGAAGGTTGTGATTGCGTTGGTGGCGGGTTATGCCATTGGGGGCGGTCATGTTTTACACTTGATTTGCGACCTTACCATTGCGGCGGATAACGCCATTTTTGGGCAGACGGGGCCAAAGGTGGGCAGTTTTGATGGGGGCTTTGGTGCGTCCTATTTGGCGCGAATTGTGGGACAAAAGAAAGCCAGAGAGATTTGGTTTCTCTGTCGTCAATATGATGCTCAACAAGCGTTAGATATGGGCTTGGTGAATACAGTAGTTCCAGTCGAACAATTAGAAGCTGAAGGAATCAGTTGGGCCCAAGAAATTTTGAGTAAAAGTCCGATCGCGATTCGTTGTCTCAAGGCGGCGTTTAATGCTGATTGTGACGGTCAAGCGGGCTTACAGGAGTTGGCGGGCAATGCCACACTTTTGTATTATATGACCGAGGAAGGGGCAGAGGGCAAACAGGCGTTTTTAGAAAAGCGATCGCCCAATTTTGAACAGTATCCTTGGCTGCCATAATTATTTGGTCATTGGTCATTGGTCTTTTGTCCTTGGTCATTGGTCGTTACTATGACGGTGCGTTACACTTCGTTAACGCACCCTACTGGCTCGACACAGCTAAAATGAGGCTTTAACGTAGGGTGGGTTAGGCGGCTAAAACTCCCGCTATAACTGTAATATAGCTATCCGCCGTAACCCACCGTTTAAGATGTGTCGCGCCACTACTGCTAATAACCAGTAACAAAAATAGTCAATCCTCGAACCAACCTTTCATTTGGGGTCAGAAACTAACCTATTAAGCGATTAACCTCCCGTTGAACTGCTAAGTTAATGCTCAGGGCATCGTTGATAACTTGACTGTATTCGCTGGCGCGATCGCGCAATTCTAGGGTACTCAAGGTTGAACAAGCGGTTTCTAAGTTGGCGATTAATTTGTACCCGTCTGTTAATGTTTGTTGATGTTGGCGCAAAATTCGTTCAATTTTGAGTCCATCGATTAAACTTTGGCGGGTAGTTTGTAATGCTGTCATAATTTCGCTTCGCTTTTGTAAACTCAATCTTGGTGCTGATTCTGGGGTTTGATGAGATTGCATACTATCAAGATGATCCAACAGCGCGATCGCGTCCAGGGTTCGATTATATTTTTCGATTTCTAGGAGTAATCGGGCTAAAGCTTTAAAGCGCCGTTGATAGCGATAAAGGAAAACATTAAACAAGCCAACACTACTCACAATAACAATCCCGAAAATCCCCAAAACAGACTGAATGCCTTGGGGACTACTCGGTAACAAATCCATTGACCGCAATACCAGCAAACTCAGAGGCACAAAAAACACCAAAACCAAAAGCGTTAACAAGAATTCACTCACCATTAAAGCCAAAAGCTTTTGAAAATTTCGAGTCAGACGAAATTGGCAAAAATGGACGGCTAACCCGGTTAAAGCATTGATATCTGTACAGTTTTCCCATTCTTCTTCAGTAATTTTAAGGGGGGTAACGGCAGAATTGATCGCAGAATTTAATTCACTCCCAAAACATTACCAATCATGCGAATGACTTGTAGATAAAAGTTGCTTTCTAGTTGGCGAAAAAACTGAAACTCCATTCCCGGTGCGCCGAAAAAGGGGCGTAATGTCCAGCCCAACTGACTACCGACAAAGCCATATAAAACCAGCCAACTTTTAAGAACAGTCAAGCGATATTGCGGCTTTTCTGCATCTTTTTCATCGAGATATAACATCCCCCGATAAAAGAAGTGAACGCCGATAATGCCAGCCGCAGCCAAGACAAACAAATTCAAAAATTGAAAGAAGATATAATCGCTAATCGATAAGCGGAAAAACAAAGTAATCGGCGCAAAACCAAACAACATGACACTCATCGCCGCCATTGCAGAAAGAAGTAACGCCAGATATGGGGAAATGCTGTATTTATTGCTCTGCCACAACATCCGGGGTTTCACCTTCTAAAGCAGTGGGATCGACTTTGCCTTGCGCCGCCAAGGTTTGATAAATTAAAGCGGCGGTGGTTCCCCGTTCTAATGGCTCTTGTAGATTGAGTTGTTGAGGATTGGGATAGCTAACAATCACGTTATTTTGAGTCAAGGCCGCGATCGCATTCATGGCATTATCAGGAATTTGCTCGGCATCCTCATAATATCGTTGCACATATTCCTGCGCCGATAAAGGATTCTGGGCAGGAGTCGCTTGCGCGGGTTGCGTGACCAAGAAAGACGGAATTAACGCCGTAAACGCCATCGGAAACGCCAATTGTCGCGGCGCTACCGGACGCATGGTTTCGACTTTGGCTTGGGGTTGCGGGGCTTCGTATTCTAGCTCTAAGCCGCGATACAGCGCCATCAATGCCTCTAACCGGGAAACATCGTTTTTGGGCCGAAACAAGCGCTCAGAATCCGGGGTAAAGTCTTGCATAAAGCCTTTTTCATAGGCTTCTTCGATGGGTTGACTTGCCCAATAATCTTGGGATACGTCTGCGAAAATACTACCACTGGGAATCATGCGCTCGGTTTCCGGGTTAAAGGCTTGACGCAAAACGGCGGCATATTCGTCGCGGTCAATAATCTTTTCAGGACGATAAGAATTATCGGGATAACCTTCTAAAACCCCGCGAGAAGTGAGGGCTTGAATGTAAGGTTGCGCCCAATAATCGGCTTCGACATCGGGATAATTTACAGATTGGGTTTGCGCCGAAACAGAAGCATGAGGGGTGAGAGCAGTACTCAAAGCACCCATGCCAATTCCAGCCAGAAAACCCGTTATACTTATTGATAACCAACGCCACGATTTTAACATTTATTTTCTATCTCCGATTACAAAATTTAAAAAGGTTTTAATAGCAAATGAGTTGAGGGTTTCTCAACTCATCTGCGAGTTATGGACTAATTAAAGGTAATTAGCTGCGGTCGATGCGGGGATTGCCTTTGCGTTCTACGTCTAATTCTTCGCGACGTAATTCTTTCTTGGCAGAGACAGTATCTCGTTCGACTTCTTTGTGAACTTCGACTTCGCCACGTTCGTAAGCTTCTTTGTGGATGTCAGCAGTTTCTTCATGCACTTTCATGCGAGCGACTTCTGCATCACCAAAGTCAGGCTTATGGGGTGCGACTTTCCGCTCGTTAGTCGGGGTGGAAACCTCGATAACGACCTTTTCTTTTTCGACCGGAACTTCAGCGCGAGCTGTTTCTTTTTCGACTTTCTTACCCACGACGACTTCGCCAGTTTCGCGACGATTTTTGTCGGTAATCAAGCGTTCTTCGTACAAGTGTAATTTGTCGTGATCGCGATTGTTGGTATTATAAAGTTCGGGTTCGCGATCGTAAGTATAACTGTCGCGGTCGTAAGTCGAAGTAGCCGAAGTAGTGGCTACAGTGGTATCTGCACTTGCTTCAACCGGAGCCGATTCTCCTACGGTCGGGGTGCGATATACGCCACGGACTCTTTCTTCATATTCATAATCCACGGTCATATCATGATCGTATTCGGGTAAGCGTTCGGCTTGTTCTTTACTGGTTAAACCGGTTGCATAGATGCGATTTTGCTCCATTTCTACGCGACTGCGACCGATGGGAAGCAAGACTTTCTTACCGAAAATCCAGAAACCCGTATCGAGGACGAAATAACGGAAATAACCTTGTTCATCCACTAAAATGTCTTCAATGGTGCCGACTTTTTCACTGGTGTTTGCACCAGCATAGACATCCATTCCTTTAATATCTTTTCCTTCAAAAAAGTTTTTATCGTAATTCGGATATACGTTACTGATTTTGTAAAGTGCCATAAATTAAATTTAATCTCCTAGATTATTAGCTACAGTGAACATCAATTAAAAGCAGATTTATCTCAAAAATAAATATTAAGTAATATTAAATCTGAGGGATTTAATTGCTTTCAATCTGTTTGCTCTACTTTTATACTAGGACTTTGAAATCCTCTGTACTTCCTTCTAGAGAATGAAGTCGCGATCGCGCTCCTCCTCATTTTGATTCAATAAAGATAAATACGAAATATTAAGCGTATCACCCTAGATAGATTGATCGATTTCTAAATATCGATATCTTAGGGTTATTGATACGATTAACCCGTTCAAAATAGCTTTATTCTTAAAAAAAGGAAGGAAAAATGACATATACAGAACGAGAAACGGTTATTAATAACTCTGCTGTCGATCGTCCCGTTGATTATCACGATCGCGTGCGTTGGGGTCCAATTTTTGGTGGTATCGTCGTCGCGATCGCGGTACAACTTATATTAAGTGCCTTGGGTAGTGCGATCGGCTTGATGCTCAGTGCCGGAGATGCTGATGCTTCTTCTGTTTCCTGGGGTGTGGGCATTTGGTCGATTATTAGTTTATTCATCGCTTTGTTTGTGGCGGGTTGGATTATGGCTCGTACTTGCGGCCCGATGAACAAGAAAACTGCCCTGCTCAACAGTACAATCCTCTGGGCAACCACTTTAGCGTTAAGCTCGTTGATGCTGGCTTGGGGTGTTTCTGGTGTCTTTGGTGTTGTGGCCGCGGGTGCGGGTGCAGCCGCCGAACAATTACCCCCTGGTAGCGTGAATATTCCCCAGCAATCCCTGAGTGCCGCCGAAGCCGAACAATTTGCCGCTAATGCTGCTAAGGCCGCTTGGTCGTTCTTATTTGGCGCGTTGTTGGCTTGGGTTGCAGCGATGATTGGCGCTTCTATGGGTGCAAGAAAGCCACGGGTGCATACAGTGTCTAATCCTGAATACGCTCATCAATAAAATAAAATATCAAAATACTCGCTCGGTGGCGATCGCGTGAATTTGTAGAGGCTATGGACTAGCCTCTCTTTATTTTTTATAGCAACCGCCAAAGCAGTTAGGACACCGCCTCAATTCTTAGAAAACAAGCCCAAGCGATCGGTGGGAGAGGGATTGGGGTGAGGGCAAACCCCACCACGCCCTAACCCGAAGTGCTACTGCTATATTTAGGGCGCAATTGTGGCTTGAGCCATAATACTAAATAGCATTGAATCAAAATATTAATCTCTCAGCCGAATTTACAACTCAGATGCAAGGTAGTTTAAAATCAACTTATATTATTCTGTTTACATTGTTAACCCTTTGTTTGACCATTGGTTTTTTCTTGAACAGCAGTAAACAGTGGATACAAGAGCTTCCCTTAGATTTAGCAGCAGAGATTATCGGCATTTTATTAGTCGTCTTCTCGATTGATTCGGTTCTAGATGCCGAACAGGAAAAAGAGCGCCAACGCCGGGAAAAGGTTGCTTTTCAGCAATTGCGCCGCCCTCTCAACCGTCATTTTCTTTTACTTTTTAGTTTGTTTAAAGCCGCAGCCCCCGGAAAACCCGAAAAAGAGTATCAGCAGTTTAGCGATTTTTTTAATGATGATTATTACGAGCAGATCGCGTTTTTAGATTTCTCGAAAACGGTTTCGATGTTCAAGTTTGGGGAAATGACTTGGAGTAGTTACATTTCTTGGGAATGTTGGCAACTCCACGAAAATTTAAATCGAACTGTGGAAAAATATGCGTTATTTTTAGAGCCAGATGCTATTGATTTAATGGAAGAACTCAATAACTCACCCTTTATTTGGTTAACTTTACAATCGGCGCGTATGTATCAAATTGAAACCATGTTACCTGCTCAAAACAATGAGCCTTTATTTTTAGGAAAAATGAACTCATTAGCTCATCAAGAAATCCGTAACATTGTCAAAGAACATATTACGCTATTTTTAAGCTTAGTTGAGTTATACAACGAAAAGGTTGCCGAGGGCGATCGCCTGCAACTGAAAGATGAACTTTGGTCAGAAACCTCGACTCCTGCCTTGGGAAGCGGACGTTTGGGGATGGAGTAGGGATGTAGAGGTTGCACGTTCGGGGCGCGATCGCGCTACCCTAGTAACTTATAGGGAAAATCCTGTTTCATCGAATTGAGCAATCCCTAAGTACATTTCTCCTGAGTGAGTATGAGCTTGAACTATTTTTATTTCGACACAGAAGAACAAAATCAAAAAACCTTTGAATTACCGGGTGCAAAACCCCACTATAACCCCGATCGTCCCGGTCAAGTTGAGCATATTTTCCTCGATTTAGCGTTAGATATTCCCCAGTCTTCTTTTAGTGGGACTTGTACCATTACGATCAAACCGATTCACCCAGGGATTAAATATTTAACCCTGGATGCGGTAGATTTAGACATCGAATCGGTATTAATTAACGAAGTAGCCCAACCCTTTGAATACGACGGCCAGCAGTTACAAATTGAGTTACTTGAACCCACCACCGAAAAAACTTTCGACCTCGCGATCGCCTACTCTGTAACTGAACCGCAACGGGGCTTATATTTCATTCATCCTAACGCAGATTATCCCAACAAACCGACCCAAGTTTGGACGCAGGGAGAAGACGAAGACTCCCGTTTCTGGTTTCCCTGCTTCGATTATCCCGGTCAATTAGCCACCTCGGAAATTCGCGTTAAAGTCCCGAAAGATCATATCGCCATTTCTAATGGGGAACTCATTTCTAACGAAAAATCCGGCAAGCGCGATCGCATCTTTCATTGGCATCAAAAACAAGTCCATCCCACCTACTTAATGACCTTAGCAGTGGGAGAATTTGCCGAAATTAAAGACAAATGGCAAAAGACCCCCGTTGTTTATTACATTGAAAAAGATCGCGTCGAAGATGCTCAACGCAGCATGGGTAAAACGCCGCGAATGATGGAATTTCTCAGCCAGAAATACGGCTATGATTATCCTTATCCCAAATACGCCCAAGTCTGCGTTGATGACTTTATTTTCGGGGGGATGGAGAACACTTCTACTACCCTTTTAACCGATCGCTGTTTGCTCGACGAACGGGCTGCCATTGACAACAGCCGTACCGAAAGCCTAGTCGTTCACGAATTAGCCCATCAATGGTTTGGGGATTTAGTCGTCATCAAACATTGGTCTCATGCTTGGATTAAAGAAGGGGCTGCTTCTTATTCAGAAGTGCAGTGGACAGAACATGAATATGGGGCTGATGATGGCGCTTATTATATCCTCAATGAAGCCCGCAGCTATTTATCAGAAGATAAGTCCCGTTATCGTCGTCCCATTGTTACCAATATTTACCGCGAAGCCATCGAATTATACGATCGCCACTTGTATGAAAAAGGCGCTTGCGTTTACCACATGATCCGGGGCATTCTAGGAGATGAATTGTTCGACAAAGCCATTCATACCTTTGTGCAGAATAACGCCCATCAAACCGTCGAAACCATCGACTTATTACGAGCCATCGAAACCGCAACCGGACGCAACTTAGCCTTTTTATTCGATCAATATGTCTTCCGAGGCGGTCATCCCGATTTTAAAGTATCTTATAGTTGGGACAGTGAGAATAAATTAGCCAAAATCACCGTCAAACAAACCCAAGCCAAAGCCAATAAACCCGCCAGCGAAAACGAATTATTCGATCTCAAAATTCCCGTCGCCTTTGGCTATGTGGAAAAGAAAGGCAAAAAGAAAAAGACCAAAGTTGAATTACAAACCTTTGGACTACATCTCAATCAAGCCGAACAAAGCTTTTATTTCCCCTTACCCCAAAAGCCCAGTTTCTTGAGTTTTGATGTGGGTAACTACTTCTTGAAAACTGTTTCTTTAGAATATCCCGTCGCGGAATTAAAAGCGCAACTGCAACACGATCCCGACCCTGTTTCGCGCATTTACGCCGCGATCGCCCTGGGCAAAAAAGGCAACCTCGACACCATCAAAGCCCTGAAAACTGCCCTTACTGAAGATGAGTTTTGGGGAGTGCGGGTAGAAGTAGCCAAGCAACTCGGTAAACTCAAACTCGACCAAGCCGCAACAGCCCTGACTGCGGCACTCAAAGATGATAACGCCAAAGTGCGCCGCGCGGCCATCACCGCCCTCTCCAACTTCCGCACCCCAGAAAGCTACAAAGCCGTCTACAAGGTGGCTGAAAAGGGAGACGAGAGTTACTACACCGAAGCCGCAGCCCTCAGCAGTTTAGGGGGAATGATCTTGGGTGCGCTCAAAGACAAGCAAGAGGAAGTGCTGCAACTTTACCAAAAAGTTCTCAAAGAACGTGCAGGCTGGAATGAGGTCATCCGGGGGGGTGTCATTAGTGGTCTCAGCCGCCTGAAAACCGTTCCCGTTGCCGTGGAAATGATTACCGAATACACCCAAACCGGAACGCCCCAAGCCCTGCGTTTGGCGGCAATTCGGGCGCTAGGGGCAGTATCCACGGGCCAAACCCCCGATCGCGTCGAGTCGATTCTCGAAACCCTCGATATGCTGGCTTCGGAAAGCTTTTTCTTAACGCAAGTTGCCGTCTCGGTAGCGTTAGGAAAGATGCAAACCCCAGAGGCGATCGCGATTTTAAGCGATTTAGCCGAACAAACCCCCGATGGCCGCGTCCGTCGCTTGGCCGAAGAATCTGTGCAGAAAGTCCAGAAAAATCTGGGGTCAGACAAAGCGGTGAAAAAGTTACGGCAGGAGTTAGAACAAATTAAGCAAGACAATCAAGACCTCAAGAGTCGTTTAGCGGCGTTAGAAGCCAAGCAGGAATAGTATCTAAGGGTCGCGTTGTCCCGAAGATTGACTGGTTTTTTGTTGTTGGTTGTTGGTTGTTGGTTATTGGTTTTGAGGCTGTGACAGCAATCCGCCGTAACCCACCATTTAATAGTAATTCCCCATAAAAACCAACAGCCCCTCTCCCCGTGGGAGAGGGGTTTGGGGTGAGGGCAATTTAAGGATAATACGATACCTGTATGGGGAGATTACTGTACGGAAATTGATACCAAATGACTAAACTTGTGTCATGGTACTACTGGCTAGACTCAAAATATTACCCCAGAACCCCGGTTTCTAGGGTTTAATTCCAACTTAATCGCATAAGCAAATAAGAAAACGGAGTTCTTAAATCCTTACTCAGAATCGGGATAAATATGACCCACTCTTTTTTGCAAAGCTGCCGTTAAAATGCCTTGACTGGGACTGAAGAAAAAAGCCAGGATAAAAAAGATCGTAATCACCATCACAATCGCTGGCCCGGACGGTAAATCTAAATAATAACTGGCATACATTCCCCCAATACTGGAAATGATGCCAAAAACAGAACCTAAAATCATAATCTGATGCAGTTCTTTTACTAATAAATAAGCCGTAATCGCCGGGCCAACTAACAACGCCATCACCAACAAAACCCCAACGGTTTGCATACTGGCAACAATGGTTAAAACAATGGCACACACCAAGCCAAAATAAAGGGCATTGACGGGTAAACCACTCGCTTGTGCGCCTAAAGGATCGAAGGTATAAAACAGTAACTCTTTATAAAATAATTTAACCAGAATTAAAATAACAATCGTAATCACAAGAGTTTTCCCAACATCCCCCGGTACGACGCTTAAAATGTCGCCAAAAAGAATTAAACTTAAATCAAGTTGATTGGTTTCCAATAAAGAAATTAAAATAACCCCCAGACTGAGAAAACTGGTGAGAACTAATGCCATCGCTGCATCAACTTTAATGCGCGATCGCGTCTGAATCCCCACCACCACCAAAGCACTTAATATTCCCGCGATAAACGCCCCCATCGCGAGATTAATATTCCAGAAAAAAGCCAAGGACAAACCCGGAACCACCGCATGAGAAATGACCCCCCCAATCATGCTCATTTGTTGCACAATGAGATAGCTGCCCACCACGGCGCACAATACCCCCAAAAGCGCCCCAATCGTAATCGAATTTCGCATAAATTCAAACATCAGGGGTTCAGACAACCAATGCCAAATTGCCATGTCTTGCCTTTGTATAGATTTACAGGTTTTTATACTACCCTAGGCCACCAAAAGATTGAGCTTTTTGCCATAAGCTTGTTGCAGATTTGCTGGAGTCAAAACCTCGCGATCGCGCCCCATGGCAATTAAACTTTGATTTAATAATAAAAAGCGGTCATAGTGGCTCAACGTTTCGCTGAGATCGTGACTAATCACCAATAAAGTTTTATTGGACTGTTTCAACTCAGCAAAAACATCAAAAATAATATCTTCCGTTTTCTTATCAATCCCCACAAACGGCTCATCAAAAAAGAACAAATCCGCCTCTTGTGCCAACGCCCTCGCGAGAAATACCCGTTGCTGCTGCCCCCCGGACAACTCCCCGATAGGTCTTTTGGCATATTGCAGCATTTCCACCCGTTCTAGGGCATTTTTCGCCAGTTCTAGAGAATATCGCGACGGGGTACGAAACCACCCCGTTGAACGAGTCCGCCCCATCATCACCACATTCTGCACCGTTACCGGATAATCCCAATCAATCTGGACGCGCTGCGGCACATAAGCAATACGGTGTAACTGGGACTTCAGGGGTCGCTCATTCCACAAAACTTTCCCTTGCACTTTCGGAATCAAGCCCAAAATCGCCTTCACTACCGTACTTTTCCCTGCACCATTGGGGCCTAATAAACAGGTGAGTTGTCCGGGGTGCAGACAAAAAGAAAGGTCGCGGACTGCCCAGTTGTTACGGTAGCAGACCGCTAAATGATGGACTTCTAACATAGCCGATGCGCGTGAGAATGACTATCATTAGCATAACAGAAAGGGGGCTTTTTGGGCAGTGGGCAGTGGGCAGTGGGCAGTAGGCAATTGTTTTGTAGGGGCGGGGTTTCCCCGTCCAAGAGTGGGAGGAGGGGGAGGAGGGGGAGGAAATGACCAATGACCAATGACCAATAACAAATGACCAATGACCAATGACCAATGACCAATGACCAATGACCAATGACCAATGACCAATGACCAATGACCAACGAACTCTATCTTTCGACATAAGCAACAAGCCGTATTTCTGGGCTAATTTAGCGGTAACTTTAGCTCTACGAAAATTATGACCATGAAAGCCATTCTCATCGATCGCCACGGCGATGCGGACGTAATGCAATACCGAGACACCGAAAAGCCCAGTCCCAAAGCCAACGAGATTTTAGTGCAGGTTTACGCCACCAGCGTCAATCCCGTAGATTGGAAAATTCGTCAGGGGGATTTACAAGCCGTGACGGGGTTATCGTTTCCGAGGGGGGTGGGGTCGGATTTTGCCGGGATTGTGGCGGAGGTGGGCGCAAAAGTAACTCGCTTTCGCATTGGGGATGCGGTGTATGGGGCGGTGAATCCCCTGATGGGACGCGCTCATGCCGAATATGTGGCGGTTTCAGAGTCCCAAGCGGCGCTCAAGCCCAGTAATATGAGTTTCGCAGAGGCGGCGGCGGTTCCTGTGGCCGCAGTAACGGCGTTACAATCTTTGCGGGATTTAGGTGATATAAAATCCGGTCAGCAGGTGTTGATTAATGGGGCTTCTGGGGGTGTGGGGACTTATGCGGTACAAGTTGCGAAAGCGATGGATACCCATGTTACCGGGACTTGTAGCCGCGAGAATTTCGAGTTAGTGGAAAGTTTGGGGTGCGATCGCGTCCTTGATTATCGCGACACGGATTTTACGAAAGAAGGCATCAAATATGACATCATTTTCGATGCGGTGGGCAAGCGCAATTTCTGGGATTGTCAAGAAGCGCTAACGCCCAATGGCATCTATGTTTCGACGTTACCCAGCCTCGAAGATGTCGCCGCCAGCACCGTCACTTTGTTATTACCCGGTCAAAAAGCCAAGTTGGTTTTAGCGCAACCGAACGGGCAAAATTTAACTGAGATTAAAACCTTAATTGAAGTGGGTAAAATTCGCTCAATTGTTGATAGTAATCATGCTTTAAGTGACGCGATCGCGGCTCATCGTCGCAGCGAAAGTCACAGAGCGAAAGGCAAAGTTGTCATTTCGGTTCTATCTGAAACTTAGATGTTCCGCCAGCCCTACTCTCTCAAGCCCCAAAAGCAGGTTTATTCTCAAAAAAGCGAATTTCTGCCTCCAACTGGGCAGCAAGAGCAATAATCGTGGCTTCGTCGGCGGGTTTGCCAATAAGTTGTACACCGATGGGTAAACCCTGCTGGTCGAAACCGGTTGGCAACGCGATCGCGGGCTGTCCGGTGGCATTAAAGGGCGGACAAGGCGCAATCCAGCGAATAATACGGTCTAACGTCTCTGGCGGCGCTAAATCCGCCCATTCTCCGATTTTAATCGTCGGGTGAATATAAGTCGGCAACAACAGAACATCATAAGTCTCGAAAAAAGCGACAATTTGCCGAGAAATAAGCTGCATTTGCATCACAGCTTGTAAATACTCCCCGGCTGACCCAGACTGCTCTAAAATCCAGGCATTCATCGAACTCAGAACCTCTGGAGGAACCCCGGCGGCGGCCACTCCCCCTTGCCATACCCTTTGAAAAGGTTGAATTAACCCGGAAAAGTCAGGACAAGCCATGTCAAGATGATGACCCAGCTTTTCCAGGCGTTGGGCGGTATCTCGGACGGCTTGCCGACACAATTCATCGGCGGCTCCCACAGAGGGAATATCTGTAGCAAAAGCAATGCGTAACGGCGGTAATTGTTCTTGACTGGCTTCGAGGAAAGAAATAGCCGGATCGCTCAACCAATAAGGATCGCCCGTGATATAACCCGACATCACATCGAGCAAAGCCGCCGCATCCGCCACATTACGAGCGAGGGGGCCTTGTACCGAAATACCACTTTGGAAATCCCCAGCAGGCGCATGAGAAACCCTGCCGCGACTGGGTTTGATGCTGACGAGGCCGCAACAAAAAGCCGGGCCTCGCAAGGAGCCACCCCCATCTGAACCTTGGGCGACAGGACACAAACCCGCCGCCACCGCCGCCGCCGCCCCCCCACTAGAGCCGCCTGGGGTGTAGTCTAGATTCCAGGGATTGCGAGCCGGAGGGAAGCCGGGGGGTTCGGTATAAGGAAGGGAGCCGATTTCGGAGGTTGCAGTTTTCCCCAAAATAATAAATCCGGCTTGTTTGATGCGACCCGCCACGCCGTCGTCGTAGGTGGCGATGTTGTCTTTTTGGATTTGTAAACCGAAGCTGTGGGGCATCCCCGCCACGGCATTGAGGTCTTTTATCGCTGTAGGCACGCCGAAAAAGGGCGGTAGAGCGCTCGTATCGTTAATTTTGGCGATTTGCTCGGTTTGGGCTTTGGCCGCCGCGATCGCGCCCTCGGCAGCGACAGAGAAGAAGCTACCGAGTTGGGGGTTGAGGCGATCGATGCGATCGAGATATTGTTGGGTAAGTTCTACCGGAGAGATGACGCGATCGCGAATCATTTTCGCTTGGTCTAAGGCACTAATCCAATGGGTTTGTTCTTTGTCATTTGTCATTTGTCATTGGTCATTTGTCATTGGTCATTTGTCATTGGGAATAATGCAAAATTCCCAGAATACCCCCGTCCGTCAAAGCCCAAAACAAACAGTAGAAAACCCATCAATCATCAGAAACACTTTCTCCCTGGACGCTGATGGCCGGTTGGAGGTCATTTTCTGCCGCAGCCACCCGAAGATCGAACCAAAATGTAGTTCCTACACCGACTTCGCTAATCAGGTGAATTTGGGTGTGGTGTTTTTCAATAATATTCTTCACAATAGATAATCCCAAACCCGTTCCTTCGAGGGTGTGAACGCGATTTTCCACGCGATAAAAGCGGTCAAAAATCGCCTTTTGTTCTTTGGGAGCAATGCCTGACCCCGTATCAGAGACTTCAATTCGGACTTTTTCGCTATTATTAGTATCTTGCAGTTTGTAGGCGCGAGCCATCACTTGACCCCCGGTTTGGGTGAATTTCAAAGCATTGCCAATCAGATTAGCTAACACCTGTAACAACAAGTCATAATGACCCATAACCAAAGGTAGTTCTGGCTCAATTTCTTTTTTCAACTCAATGCCTTTATCTTTGGCATTAAGTTGATAAGTCCGCAGGGTTTGTTCAATAGGACGAGCCATTTCAACCGCTTCTAAGCTATAAGTATTAGAAGACTCTAGGCGCGATAAATCGAGAACATCATTGACTAATCGAGTTAAGCGGTCAGTTTCATGATTGGCAGTATGTAGAAACTCTAAACGTTCTTCGGCGCTCAAATCTTCGCCATATTCATAAAGGGTTTCGATAAAAGATTTAATATTAAATAAAGGCGTTCTCAGTTCGTGGGAAACATTGCTGATAAATTGACCTTTGGCTTCGTTTAATTCCACTTCTCGCGTAATGTCTTGAACCGTCATTGCAATACCTTTGACATTTTCTCGGTATTGGTCGAGAACTTGAGTTAAAAGGATGCGTAACGTGCGTTTTGTCGGTTCGGTCAAGGTGACGCGGTATTCGCTGGCTTCGGGGTCGCGGCCTTGATGGGGGTCAAAATCCGCCGCGAGATGGTCTTCCTTATAGCGGTTTTCCCCCGCAGCAATTTGATATAAAGGGCGGGTGAGTTTTACGGTTACATTAGCGGGTAATTCGTGCAGAATATTTTTGCCAATCAGGTCTTTATCTTTCCAGTTAAAAATATGTTTCGCAGTGGGATTGACTAAAATGGCGTGGAGATTAGTATCTAACAAAACTGCGCCATCGGCAATGGTGGAGACTAGGGTTTCTAATTTGGCTTTTTCGGAGGTCAGTTCTTCGATATTTTGTTCTTCATATCGTTCTAACCGTTCGGCCATTTCATTGAAGTTAAAAATCAGTTCCCCCAGTTCGCCCCCCAGGGGAAGATCAATTCTTTGTTTGAAGTTTCCGGCGGCAATATTTTTCACGCCCACCAGCAATTCTTTAATAGGATTAGTAATGGTTAAAGCATTTAAAACTACCCCTAAAATTACCATTGTCCAAATTGACACAAAAACGGCAATGGTTACATCGCGGGTTAAGTTGGAATAAGCAACAACCGTGGGATTAGCATTAATTCCTAAAGCTAATACTCCTAAATATTGATTTTCGTAATTGAGGGGGACAAAAACATCAGTAACTACGCCATCGGGGGTTTTATGTTGGCGTACCATCGGCACATCGGCGTTTTTGGCGTAGCTTTCGGGGAGTTCGATGCGGCGTTGGATCGTGAGGGAGTTTTGGACGGCGGCTTCGGAGTAAGGAATACCAAAGAAAATTTCCCCTTCTTGGTTGGCGTAAATGAGGTAACGCACGCTAGAGGTACTGCTGTAAAAACGGGAAGAAAAGCGGGCTACTTCGGTTAAGTTGTGGTCGGCCACAAGGGGGGTGACATTGGCGGCTAAAAGTAACCCTAAATCTCGTCCGAAGCGGGTATCATTCATGCGTGCGTCTTGCTGAATGGAGTTAACCGCCCAAAAGGTCAGCCCACTCATGATCAAGGAAACAACCAAGGTGGCCGCCGCCATTAATCGGGTCTGAAGGGTAAACTCAGACCACCATTGATGCAGGATTGTCCGAATGGTTTTGAGTAGGGCTAACAAGGTTCAGTTAAAGATAGGGACAGTAGGTTGAAGTTAGGGAATTGTTGGGAGGAAATTTCCCATGTTTTGAAAGACGACTGTTTTTATAGTAAACAAGATTTTTTGTCTTTTTGGTGGACATAGCAGCAACCGAGGGCGATGTGATGGCGAGTTTTTTCTTCACTCCTAAAGTTTTAAGAGGCTTTGAGGCGATGGCCGATATCTCTGCGATAGTAAATGCCGTCAAATTCGATTTTGTCGATGGCTTGGTAGGCCAGGGCGATCGCGTCGTTGAAACTGTCTCCTACTCCGGTTACACCTAAGACTCGACCGCCATCGGTGAGGGTTTGAGGGTTTTGATATTTGGTTCCGGCATGAAAAACCATCGCACCCGTGGCTTCGGCGGCATCAATGCCTTGGATGGGGAAGCCTTTGGCATAAGACCCCGGATAGCCTTCAGAAGCAGCGACGACACAAACCGCACTGCCCTCATGCCATTGTAACGGCGGTATTTGGTCTAGACGTTGCTCGATGCAAGCGAGGATGACTTCATGTAGGGGGGTTTCGAGGAGGGGGAGAATGGCTTGGGTTTCAGGATCGCCAAAGCGACAGTTAAATTCGAGGACGCGACAGTTGTTGTCCCCGTCGATCATTAATCCGGCATATAATATGCCGCGATAATCGATGCCACGGGCGTTGAGGGTGGTTATAGCGGGTTCTAAGATGGTTTTTTGGATGTTTTGCAGTAATTCCGGGCTGACAAGGGGTGTGGGGGCATATACGCCCATGCCGCCTGTGTTGGGCCCGGTGTCCCCTTCACCGATTTGTTTGTGGTCTTGGGCAGGGAGTAGGGGGCGGATGGTTTTACCGTCGGTAAGGGCTAAGACGGATACTTCTTGTCCGGTTAAAAATTCTTCGATGGCGAGTTTGTGAAAGCCTTGTTGCCAGAGTGCCGCGATCGCGTCTTGGGCTTCGGCTATCGTCTGGGCGACCACTACGCCTTTCCCGGCGGCTAATCCGTCGGCTTTGACCACAATGGGCGCACCTTGTTCGCTGACGTAGGTCTGAGCGGCTTCTCGGTCGGTAAAGGTTTGCGATCGCCCCGTGGGAATCCCGGCTTCAATCATTAAGTTTTTTGCCCAGGTTTTACTGGCTTCGATTTCAGCCCCGGCGAGTGTGGGGCCAAAGACTTTGACATCCTGTTTGCGTAAATAATCGCTAATGCCGCGAGCGAGGGGTAACTCGGGCCCCACCACCACAAAGCTGGCTCCTTGTACCAAGGCAAAACGCGCAATGCCTTCAAAATCATCAACGCGCATGGGCATATTGCGACAGCGTTCTAACTGCGCTGTGCCCCCATTTCCGGGGATGCAGATCGCTTGTTTGACTTTGGGCGATCGCAATAACGCCCAGGCGATCGCGTGTTCTCGTCCGCCGTTTCCCACAACCAAAATCTTCATGTCTTTCTAACTCCCCTCTGTTTGACTATTCTTTCTCAGGGCCGCCCATTATGACACGAACGACCCTCGCAAAGCTGCGATAAATAATGGCACAATGAATCCAGATAGATAGTTTACATTTGTTTACAAAAATTGTCATGTATTTAACTTGGCTTGATAGCAACTCTTGGTTTATAGAAATAGGCGACGCTAATATTCTGCTCGATCCTTGGCTGATCGATTCCTTGGTTTTTGGTAATTTACCCTGGCTGTTTAAAGGGACGCGATCGCGCGAACGTCCGATTCCCGAAAAAATCGACTTAATCCTCTTATCTCAAGGCTTAGAAGACCACGCCCACCCAGCCACCCTCAAACATTTAGACCGCGACATCCCGGTTTTTGGTTCTCCGAGTGCGGCCAAAGTCGTGCAGGAACTCGGTTATAAAAACATTACAGCCCTCAAACACCATCAAAGCCATCGCTGGGGCGATCGCCTCGAAATCCAAGCCGTCCCCGGTTCTCCCCTCGGGCCTTTCACTACAGAAAATGGTTATATTGTCCGCGATTTACAACAACAAAAAAGCCTTTACTACGAACCCCACGGCCACCACTCCGAAACCCTGAAAACCCATGCTCCTATCGATGTGGCAATTTCCCCAGTTGTCGATCTCAGTTTGCCATTAGGTGCCACCATCATCCAAGGATTTCGCAGCGCTTTACAGTTGTGTGAATGGCTACAACCCCAAGTCCTCATTCCCACCGCCGCCGGGGGTGATATCGAGTTTACCGGAGTTCTCAACACCGTGATCCAAGCTCGCGGTAGCACCGATGCCATGCGAGCCAAACTCGCCAAAGCCAATCTCGAAACCCAACTACTCGAACCCACACCAGGAGAGCGTTTTGCTGTGCCGCTTTCTTAGGTCTTAGGTCTTAGGTCTTAGGCAGTAGGCAGTAGGCAGTGGTTTTTGGGCAGTCGGCAATCGAAGGAGTGGGAAGAGGGGGAGGAGAGGGAGGAGTGGGAGGAGTGGGAAGAAAATTACCAATTACCAGTGACCAATTACCAATTCAGGGATTCTGCCAATAACCAATAACCAACAACCAACAACCAACAACCAATAACCAATAACCAACAACCAATAACCAATAACCAATAACCAACAACCAATAACCAATAACCAATAACCAACAACCAATAACCAATAACCAATAACCAACAACCAACAACCAACAACCAACAACCAATAACCAATAACCAACAACCAACAACCAACAACCAACAACCAACAACCAACAACCAACAACCAACAACCAATAACAAAGGACAAATGACCAAAGACAAAAAACAAACCATTTGGATTGCGCGTCATGGCAATCGCTTGGATTTTGTCGATCCGGCGTGGTTTGAAAATGCCGATCGCCCCTACGATCCGCCCTTGTCTGACGATGGGGTGATTCAAGCGCAAGAATTAGCCCAACGGTTAGAGAAAGAAGCGATCGCGCATATTTTTGTTTCGCCTTTTTTGCGGACAGTACAAACGGCGCTTGAAGTGGCAAAGGTGCTGAATTTGCCGATCAAACTAGAAGCGGGTTTAGGAGAATGGCTCAATCCTGATTGGATGACTCATACTCCCGAAATGTTAACCATTGAGGCGTTATTTGAGCAATATTCCTCGATTGATATAAATTATCAATCTTACCTTGTGCCACAATATCCCGAAAGCGAAGCCCAAATTAGGGCGAGGACTGCCCAGGTGGTGCAGCAGTTGGTGAGCAAGTATTCCGGTAATATTTTACTGATTGGTCATGGGGCCTCGGTATTAGGGGCAACTCAGGGGTTGTTGCGATCGCCCGTCTCGATGCAGGTAACGTTGTGTTGTTTGACGAAACTCATCCGCACTTCAGACGGTTGGCATTTAGAATTGAATGCTGATACCTCTCACCTCAGCCAACCCCAACAACCGATTCGGTGGAATTAGTCATTGGTCATTTGTCTTTTGTCCTTTGGGGCGGTTTAGTTATTGGTCATTTGTTCTTTGTCCTTTGTCCTTTGGGGCGGTGTTGACCCCAGTTTTTGACCAATAACCCATGACCATTTTTGACAAGTTAAGGTTTAGGTTTGTAGGGTCAAGTTTCCGTAGGGGCGGGGTTTCCCCGTCCAAGACACGCGCTTTTGGAGCAACATTATATAGTCATGCCAATTAAGTTCCATACATTTTAGGTTTGTAGGGTCAAGTTTCCGTAGGGGCGGGGTTTCCCCGTCCAAGACACGCGCTTTTGGAGCAACATTATATAGTCATGCCAATTAAGTTCCATACATTTTAGGTTTGTAGGGTCAAGTTTCCGTAGGGGCGGGGTTTCCCCGTCCAAGACACGCGNTTTTGGAGCAACATTATATAGTCATGCCAATTAAGTTCCATACATTTTAGGTTTGTAGGGTCAAGTTTCCGTAGGGGCGGGGTTTCCCCGTCCAAGACACGCGNTTTTGGAGCAACATTATATAGTCATGCCAATTAAGTTCCATACATTTTAGGTTTGTAGGGTCAAGTTTCCGTAGGGGCGGGGTTTCCCCGTCCAAGACACGCGCTTTTGGAGCAACATTATATAGTCATGCCAATTAAGTTCCATACATTGACGCTTACTGCTTGAGTCCGTGAAAGCGGACTTTGTAGCATTGGTTCCCCAGATTTTAATCTGCGGGCGGGCTGTCGGTTCTTATTTAGAATGACTCTAGCAGTAAGCCTGACAGTTAGGACGTTTTGATTTGCCAGTCTGCCCTCACCCCAACCCCTCTCCCACTCCGAGAGGGGCTTGTTTTCTGATAATAGGTGTGGTGTCCTAACTGTTTTGGCAGTTGCCATACCATCTTCGTTGTTCCAAAGTTGAGATTGGGTGAGGAAACCTCACCCCGACAGGGGCTTTTTGTCCTCTTGACATTCGGGATTTGGGCTTAACTTGTCACCAATGACCCAATTAATCGATTACATCCATTTCTTGGATTTTCCAGCGATCGCCCTCGCGGATAGCAGTATAGCGAACCCGCAAATTATCGTCATAGGAAGCCGCTTGATTTAATGTGCCTTGGCGATAAACTTCGGCGGTTTCTCTCACGGCAGCTTCGATAACGGCGGTGTTGGGGTCGTCTTCGGGAATTTGGACAGCTTCGACTTGAACGCGATGCTCAAACTCGCGATAGGCGTTGTTTTCTTTGAGGGTTTGAGCGCGATTGCGCCAAGAGGACAGCAGGGGTTCAGCGAGAATGCTGTTGAGGGCTTCGAGGTTGTGGTCTTGCCCTAGAGCTTCGGATTTGACCGATAACCAAGTCAAAATGACCTGGCGGGCGGAATCTTCGCTTAAGGGGCCTTCAGGAATCACTATGGGCGCGTCAGGGGCAGGAATTTCGAGGGGAGGCTGCGCCAACTGAATTTGCAGTTGTCCGTCTTCTAAAGTTGCCCCTGGCGTATTAGAAACAGCACCGCGCACCCAGTTAAAGAGGGTCGCGAGGATAAAGCCCGCGATCGCTAAACCGAGAATACCGCCCCCGGCTAATAGTAACAAGCGAGGCAGTTTCGAGCGGGAGTTGCGTCGTCCTGAAGTACCGGATTTGGGGGTGGTGCGAACAAAGGTGCCATTACCACCGTTACTGGGGGTGTGGCGATCGCGCCCTGTTGTTGTCCGAGCCTGACGGGGGGCAGTGGGGGGAGTTTTGCGGGGGGATACTAACGCTCCCGGACGCGATCGCGTGGCGGTTGAAACCCCTTTAGAGTTTGGGTTGTCGGTGGTTTTGGCTTGACGGCTTTGGGGCAATGTGGCCACATTCGCCGGGGCTACCCGTTCGGCGATCGCGGTGGCTGCCGGATTCGCCCCCGATAATGAAGTTTCCGGTTCGGCTTCGCGCCAGTTGGCCGCCGTTGGGGTGGGGGCGGCTAATTCGGTGGGGGTTTCAATAATCGCCCATTCTTCTTCCGGTTGTTCGCTCGTTTCGGCGGGGAGTTGTTCGAGATAGGATTGCACGTTTTCGTCGGCGAAGTAGTCTTTCAAAGAAGCCCGCAACACCGCTAAGTCCCGGAAGTGGGGGAAAACTTCTGATTGTAACCAGCGTTCGCCGTACAAGCACAAACCCGGCAGTAAATCTGGGGAGTCTTGGGAATGTTCGCGAATAAAGGCTAAGGGTTCGTATTCCTGGCTCGATGCTAAAGCCCGACTAGCGGCTTCAGTTTGACCGAGCAAGAGGGAGCAAACCGCTTGTTCGAGGTAGACATCTTGCCGCTTGCTCAGGCGCTTGAGTAGGTCTTTACCGCGATTGATCGAGGCGGGTTGACGATGGGCAAAACCCCGCGCGATCGAAGCATAAACGGCCAAGTACATAGCTACAGCCGAGGGGCGACGGGCTTCGGCTTCAAAGAGTTCTTGTTGTTCGGCGACGGTGAGATAGTTACGCAGTTGTTGGATAAAGCGCAAAAAGTCGTCAATACTCAAGCCGGAACGGTCGTCTCCTGTGCCGTCAATGCCACCGCGATCGTTTAGCATATCTCGCAGGATTTGTAAACCCTTGCGCCGTTGCAAACTTTCGGTTTCGTTGAGCGCGAGGAGTTCTAAAACCCGGTAAGGGCGCAGTTTGTAAAGATCGGCTTGGATTTCGCCGCGAATATTCGGGAATAATCCGGCTCGCAGCAGTAAATCCTGTCCCATTTGCCCAGAAAGGGCTGCATTTTCCGATTTTCCTTGTTGCCATTGTTCCCGACCGAGTTCCAGGCAGGCTAAAGCAATGGTTAAGATAATATCGGCGCGGGCGAGTTTGGCGGTTTCCGGGTCGCTTTGGCCGAGGTTGCTGTCTTGATGGGTTTCGAGGAAAGGCTGGCCGAGTTTCAAGACCAGTTCATATTCTCCGAGTTCTTGCAGCAGCAGCAATGCCCCGACAAATTGGCCTTCTTCGATGTCTAGCCAGGGAGTCGGGGAATTGGGGTCGCGATCGCCCAGTTCGAGTTGTTCGTTGAGGGGAGTATTTTCGGCAGGTGGGGACGAATTTTGAGTTTTCGCCAAAAACGCTTTATCGTATTCGGTTCGTTGTTCGGGGTCAGACAACACGGAGTAGGCTTCATCAAGGAGTTGTTTACGAGCCTCGATGGCCGCATCGCTATATTCGCGGCGTGGCAGTTGGAGGGCGCGGTCGTGATAAGCCTGACTGAGTTGTGCATCAGTGGCTTGAATCGGTACGCCGAGGATTCGGTAATAGTCGAGCGGAATACGCACAGTTGCTTTCCCCAGAACAAAGCGACAAAGATAATGTTACTTTACAACGCCGTTGAAAAATGTGGTTGCATTTTTTCGGCGGCGATTTGACCTGCGTTTTCCTCAAACGGTTCAGGTGTAAGGCTTTTTGCTAACTCAATTTTTTGGATATTGGGTGTTTTAATGTTTGAGTTACACCTTATGTTATACGAAGTCTTTTTTTCCGTCACGATTTTAAGCCAAATCTCCCCCAGAAAGACCCCAGCGCGATCGCGAAACGGTCAAAATTAATTCTGCCAGGAGTTGGCGCGATCGCGTAAAATTAGTTTCTGGTAAAACGGTTACTCTAATTTCTATGGTTTCTACTGAACGGACTGTCCCTGAATTTAAAACCGATTCTGTGGAATTGGACAAAGAAGAAGGCTTAATGCTCTACGAAGATATGGTGTTAGGGCGCACCTTTGAAGACAAATGCGCGGAAATGTATTATCGCGGCAAAATGTTTGGTTTTGTGCATTTGTATAACGGTCAAGAAGCGGTTTCGACCGGGGTCATTCGTTCGATGCGACCCGGCGAAGATTTTGTGACCAGCACCTATCGCGACCACGTTCATGCCTTGAGCGCTGGGGTTCCGGCCAAAGAAGTCATGGCAGAGTTATTCGGCAAAGAAACCGGATGCAGCAAAGGCCGCGGCGGTTCGATGCACATGTTTTCCAAAGAACATAATTTGCTCGGCGGTTTTGCCTTTGTCGCCGAGGGGATTCCTGTGGCCACCGGGGCAGCATTTCAAGCGAAATATCGCCGAGAAGTCATGGGGGATGAAAACGCCGACCAAGTTTCGGCTTGTTTCTTTGGGGATGGGGCTTCTAACAACGGTCAATTCTTTGAATGTTTGAACATGGCCGCGTTGTGGAAGTTGCCGATGATTTATGTGGTCGAAAATAACAAATGGGCCATTGGCATGGCTCACGACCGCGCCACCTCTCAACCGGAAATTTACAAAAAAGCCAGCGTTTTTGGCATGACGGGGGTAGAAGTGGACGGCATGGATGTATTAGCCGTTCGTGCCGCCGCCCAAGAAGCCGTAGCTCGCGCTCGCGCCGGGGAAGGCCCCACCCTGATCGAAGCCTTAACCTATCGCTTCCGGGGTCACTCCCTCGCTGACCCGGATGAGTTGCGATCGCCCGAAGAAAAGGAATTTTGGCAAGCCCGCGACCCCATTACCCGTTTTGCCACTTATCTCACCGAACACGATCTCGCGACCTCTGAAGAACTCAAGGCCATCGACCAAAAGATTCAACAAGAGATTGAAGAAGCGGTAGACTTGGCCCAAAGCAGCCCCGAACCCGACCCCAGCGAGTTACGGCGCTACATTTTCGCTGAAGAGTGAACTACCAGACACCGAATCAAAGATAGGGCGTGCTGGCTTCCTATCCAGCAGAATGCGAGATAGTAGATTTCTTACGTCCTCTACTATCTCGACTGACACCTGGGCGATAGGCGATCTCCCGCGTTCGGGGGGATAAAATACGCAGTCCTTCATCTCTTATGTTCTTGGCGGCATTTAGGTCACGGTCATGGTTGGTTTGACACTTTTTACACCGCCAAAACCTCACATCAAGGGGAAGGCTTTTGACTTGATTGAGGCAGACGTTGCAGGTCTTTGAGGAAGGGAAGAAACGGTTTACCTCAAGGTAAACTTTCCCTTCCCATTCAGCCTTATATTTCAGCATGGTACAGAATTGACCCCATCCCACCTGACTAATTGCCTTGGCGAGACAGTGGTTTTTGACCATGTTCTTAACAGCTAAATCTTCCACACAAATAACTTGGTTTTCGTTGACTATCCTGCGTGATAGCTTGTGATGGAAGTCTTCTCGACAACGAGATATTTTATTGTGAACCCCTGCTACTTGCTTACGGGTTTTATTGCGATTGTTAGAACCTTTTTGTCTTCTCGATAATCTCTTTTGCTTGTTTTTCAGATTGCGTTCATGCTTCCTTAGCCAACGAGGATTATCAAATTTAGACCCATCCGAAGTAATTGCAAAATGAGTTAACCCCAAATCAATACCAATCGCTTTTCCTTCCGTTGACTGTTCTGGCGTATCTTTTCCATCGTCAACTAAGACAGAAGCAAAGTATTGACCCTTGGCGTTCATCGACACCGTTACCGTCTTGATTTTACCCTCAATAGGTCTATGTAACTTAGCATAAACAATTCCCATCTTCGGGAACTTCATGCCATTTTCCACAATAGAAACGTTTTGAGGATAACTAATTGACTGTTTACGATGTTTTGACTTGAATTGAGGATATGCTGCTCTACCCTCAAAGAAATTGATGAACGCTCTAGACAGGTTTAAGGCTACCACTTGCAAGCATTGAGAATAAGGCTCTTTCATCCATTCGTATTCTTTCTTGAGCTTGGCGATCTCTTTCTGAATAGCAAATCGATTCAATCCAAAACCTGTAGCTTTATAGGTTTCGTTGGTAAGATTGAGAGCCAAGTTCCAAGCAAATCTACAACAACCGAAGCTTTGAGCAAGATGTTGTCTTTGCTTTGCAGTTGGGTATATCCTGTACTTGCTTGCCTTCAACATTACCGTAAAAAATATTTATGATAATATCATAACACAACGATCGGTACGATTGTCAATTTTCAGGGCATTGAACCCTTCAATTGACTTGAGGTGTCCATGTATCCCAACACCAATTTCTTTGAATATGGTGTGGGACTTATAGCTCCCCAAACCCCTCACAAGTTAAATGTTGGTTGTTGGTTGTTGGTTGTTGGTTATTGGTTGTTGGTTGTTTCTGGTGCGCGTTCCCTTGCGCCTTACGGCGGCGCGGGGTCGCACCAGTTATTGGTTGTTGGTTGTTGGTTATTGGTTGTTGGTTGTTGGTCAATGGTCAGTCGTGACAAGTTAAGGCAACAACCACAATGTCAAGAATGCTCTAAAACCTTTGTATCGGGGAACAGGTCTCAAGCCTCATCTTAACTTTAGGGTAGGACGAGAGGATGTTATTATCGCGTCGCTAAAACGCGTGTCTTGGACGGGGAAAAGATCGCCCCTACAAGTAATTTGACAATAGGCACAAAACCTTAACTTGTCACTAATGACCAATGACCAATGACCAATGACCAAAGACTAAAGAAACTCTCCTTGTAGGGTAAATCCTGCCCAATAATAAGGCGATCGCCACTGAGAATTTTCCCATAAAGCAATTTGCGCCGATCGCAACGCTTGGGCCGGAGTTTGATTTTCCTGCATCATGTAGCGATAAAACTCCTTCATCAACTCAGAAGTTCCCTCATCGTCTACATTCCATAAACTCACCACCACACGGGACGCACCCGCGTACATAAAACCCCGCGTCAAGCCGATAATCCCTTCGCCGCGTACCCGTTCCCCTAATCCCGTCTGACAAGCGCTCAACACCACTAAATCGGCGGGTAAATCCAGGTTAAACAGTTCGTGCATCCGCAAAAAGCCGTTTTGTACTTTGCCTTCAGGAGTCATCAGACTAAAGACTAAGCCTGAGAGTTCGGGGTTTTGGCTGTTGGCAAGGCCGTGGGTGGCAAAATGTAAGAGGCGATATTGGCTGAGGTCGTCGCTAGTGGCGAGGTTGCGGTTGGCTTCAAAGCCGAATGCTTTAGTATTATCCTCGGCTTGGGTGAGGTTTAAGATCGCTTCGGCTTCGGTGCGAGTATAGGGCAAACGGGCCAAGGCGATTCCGGCGGTTCGGGCGGAGTTTTCGAGTTCGATGGGGAGGGAGTTTTGAATGATGGTGGACTTGGAGACGCGATTATCTTCAGCATTGAAGACTGGATCGGCAAAAATAGCGATTTCCCGGCGATTTTGGGGTTTTTCGGTGGGATTGCGCCGCATGAAAGCTAGGCTAGACCCAGAAGGCAGGGTGACAATTTCGTGATTCACAATAATCGGAATCGGATTGCCTTCGGGGGTGGTTTCGAGGCTGAGGGCGGCAAAGGGCAGATATTGTAAGATGTCGTTACCGACGATCAGCAGGCGTTTGTCTTGCAGTTGGTCGGCCACAGGCTGCAAAAGCTTCTGGCTGAGTTGGGTTTGCAGTTCGGTGACTTTTTGAATGCGTCGCCGTTGGGTGGGAGAAGTCAGCAGCGATCGCCACTGTCTCACATCGGTTTCAATCTCAGCGCGGCCCGGCAGTTCGTAGCTGGTCATACCGTCGGGGGTGACGGCCCAAAGGTATGTGCGATCGCGCCCCACGAAGTATTCTAGTAACAGGGTGTCTTCGTCTACAACTTCTTTTTGGATCGCTTCCAGGCTGAGGGGTTGGGGTTGGGTGAGGGCGGCATAACGAGGACTGGTGGCGCGAATTTCCGCCTGTAACTGGCGATATTGCTGCAACAGGTCTTCGATCTCCTGCTCAATAATTTCGGCTTGTTCTGGGTCAGCTTTGAGGCGACGTTCTTCCATAGCGCTGAGTTGTCGCGCTAGTTGCTGTTCTTTTTGCAGCAGTTGGGGATCGACTCCTTGACGAATGTCGGCGTTGGCTTCTTGCAAAACTTCGAGGAGGGTACGGGCGCGGGCTTGTTCGCTGATTTCGAGGGCGCGGCGACTGTAGCCTGCTTGGGGGTTTTGGGAGTGACGCTGCATCAGCAGGTCGATGTAAAATTCATAGTAATCTTGCTTGGATGCAAAAAAGGAAGCCCGCAAATCCGCTTGATTGATATTGGTGCGGAGGTCTTCAATCAGCGCGATCGCCCTTTCGATTTCAGTTTGGGCTGCGTCGAGATTTCCCTGTTCTCGCAGGACTTGAGCAATGCGGTAGCGGGTGAGGGCTACTCCGGCGCGATCGCCCACTTCTTGCCGCAGGGGGAGGGCTTGGTTGTAGTAATCGAGGGCCGGGGTCAAATTACCTAAATTCGCCGCTACATAGCCTAAATTGGTCAAAGAACGGGCAAGTCCGGCGCGATCGCCCCTTTTCTCCCACAAGGGTAAAGCTTGGTTGTAATAGTTTTGCGCTTCTGACCAGTTTTCCTGTTGAGCGTAGACAAAGCCGATATTGTTGAGGGTAGCGGCTTCTCCTGCGGTGTGGTCTTGGTCTTGCCAAGTTGCGAGGGCTTGGTTGTAGTAATTCAGGGCTTGGTCGTAATCTTCTAAGTCTGAGTAAGCCCGACCGACATTATTATAAGCTGCGGCAATATTGTTGGGATTCCCGGCATTTTCCACTAAATCCAGGGATTTTTGATAGCGGTCGAGGGCAAGCTCATTATCCCCCAGATCGGCATAAACCAAGCCAATATTATTAAGGGTGGCGGCTTCCCCGGTAATAAATTCCACCTTTTGCCAAAAAGAAATAGCCTCTTGGTAATAATCGAGGGCTTGTTGATATTCCCCCCAAGCCGCGTTAATCTTTCCCAAAGACATCAGAGTGCTGGCGATGCCGTGGTCTTGTTCAGTTTGGCGATAAAGCGTTAAAACTTCTTGGTAATAAGCGGCGGCGGGTTCAAAGTCCTTTAAGTTAGCATGAACCAGGGCCAGCCAATACAAGCTCAAAGCTTCTTGTTCGGTATTGCTATTGCTGCGGGCTAGTTGTAGGGATTCTTGCCAAGCCGCGATCGCCTTCTGCCAAGCCGTTGCCGTTCCTTTTTGATAGTGCTGCATCCCGGTTTGAAAGGCTGTTGCACTACTAGCGGTTTCTGTGGTTTGGGCAGTTATGGGGGCAACTTGTCCAGAAGACATCCCCACGCCGAGCCACAATCCCCCCAGCATCAGGGTTTGCATCATTGATTGAGTAACCATTTTGACTTATAACTTATTGGATTAAGCAAGAGAAAAGATCGCACACCGTCCCTAAAACCTCTGACGAAAAAATCCGGTTAATTCTCCCATTATCTGAAACTGAAATAAGAGCCGCTTCGTCTAAAATTTGACGATACCATTCACAATAGACAACTCGTAGTCCTATCTTAATTATTCCCGATGAAACAACGTCCTTTTCGCCGTATCTGCTTTGGTTGGTTAAGTGGGTTCTACATTGCCCTAACTTTTGGGATTCCCCCCTTACCCGCCATTGCTCAAGTCAACCAAGCCACCATCAACGAAATTCTGGGCGGTACAGAAGTTTTTATTGAATCTCAACAAGCCCAAGTCAACGATACCGCCAACTTTCAAGAGGTCGTCCGCACCGAAGCTTCAACTCGGGCCAGTCTGAGATTTAACAACGGCGCTGCCGGACGTTTAGGGGAAAATTCCTCAGTGATTGTCGGTCAATGTGTCGAAGTCGAACAAGGCCAACTCCTCGTCAGCGGCCCGGCTAATGGTTGCGTTTCGGGGTTTGATATTGGCGTACAAGGCACGATTTACGTTGTTGATGCCGATGACTCCAACCCCAACGTTCTCGGACGGATTATCGGCTTAGAAGGGGGCGTACAGCTTAATAAAAGCACCACTGACCCCAACGAAACCACCCTGCCCACGGTTTTGAATCAGGGTCAAAAAGTGGCGGTTTTAGCCAACGGCGAACTCGGCCCCGTCGAAGCGATTCCCGCCGAAGAATTTGCCGATATTCTCACCGGGCCTCTATTCCAAGACTTTGACGAACCTGTTCCCAACCAAGGCGAACTGAGAGAGGTTTGTCTGGAGTTGTATGCGCCCGAATATCAATGTTCTGCCGCAGGCGTACCTCAAGTCCGTTCTCAGCCTGTACGGGGTTTATGGTAGTTTGTCCTTGGTCATTTGTTGTTGGTCATTTGTCCTTGGTCATTGGTTATTGGTTGTTGGGCGGGGAAACCCCGCCCCTACACGCCGATTGCCGATTGCCGACTGCCCAAAAACTACAGCAAAGCTGCCTACTGCCCCTTAGAGGCTGATTACTGAAAAAAGCTGCCCCAAAACTGATGAGGCGATTACTGATAACTGATAACTGAAAAGATGTTGCGTTTATACGATTTCTTCCGCGATGGTGGCCCGGTGATGTGGCCGCTGCTGTTGCTGTCGGTGTTTACCTTGACGGTGACATTGGAACGGGGTTGGTTTTGGTTGCGGTTGCTGTCCCAGGAAGACCGGGTGACGCGGGAGGTGTTGGTTGCGGCGCGGGAGGATTTGGCCAAAGCGGCGAATATTGCCCAGCAAGCCCAGTTTTTGCCGATTGGTCGCTTTTTGCTTGCGCCGCTACAACTGCGTCATCCTGCCCCGGAAACGTTCCGCTTGGCGATGGAAGCGGCGGGGGATAAGGAGTTTGTGCAGATGCGAAAAGGGGATAAGTTTTTAGAGACGGTGGTGGCGGTTGCGCCGCTTTTGGGGTTGTTGGGGACGGTTACGGGGTTGATTGGGACGTTTAATAATCTCAATATTGGCGGTGGGTCGAGTCCGGTTGAAGCGTCCCAAGCGGCGGCGGGGATTGGGGAGGCGTTGATTACCACGGCCACGGGGATGATTGTGGCGATTTTGGCGTTGTTGATTTTTCGGGTGATGGTGACGTTGCAGGCGCAACAAATGGATTATTTTTCGGAAGTGGGCAGTGAGTTGGAGTTGATTTATCGTCAGTTTTGGGATGAATCTCTTTCAGAACCATCATTTTCAGGGAGTTCGACATCAGTAGAATCATAATATTATGCGTTTTAAAACTCGTCGTCCCGCGACTTTACCCCAGGTTAATTTGGTGCCGATGTTGGATGTGTTGATGTCGGTGTTGACGTTTTTTATTATCAGCGCGATCGCGTTAACGGATCGACGGTTGGGTAATATTGAGATTCCGGGGGCGGCGGGGGATTTACCTTCGGAAGATACAGCCGCTTTAACGATCGGTTTGAATGAAACTGGCGAAATTTTAAGGGAGAATCAGATTATTAGCGAAACTGAACTAGAGACGCTGATACAAGCCCATTTGCGGGCTAATCCTGACGGTACGATTATTTTAAAAGCAGACCGAGATTTGGCTTATACGGAAGTGTCGCAACTGTTGAAAAAGATGGGGGAAATTGGGGGCGATCGCGTTTCTTTAGCCGTACAAAACAATAATTAGTCTTGGGTTCTCTAAAATTAGATCGGAGGCCGATGTTCGTTCTCTCTTGGGAACCCTTGAGTTGACAGCTTTACCAACTCTGTTTACATTAAATAATGTTACCCGAAATCCTGGAAAAGCTGTCGCATCGCCCGAAGTGTTTGAGAAAGCAAAATTCTAATTTCAATGAATAAACGATTAACTAAAATTGAACTGGCCAAGCAGAAAATGAGCTTTTCTGCGGGACATTTTACCATATTTTCGGAGAGCGATCGCGAGAATTTACACGGTCACAATTACGCCGTTTTTGTGATGTTTGAAGCGGAAGTGGGCGATAATGGCATGACCGCCGATTACAATGTTTATAAAGATGCAGTGATGGATTGTTGTCAACTCATTGATGAGGTTGTATTACTG
The DNA here is from genome assembly GCA_000380225.1 of filamentous cyanobacterium ESFC-1. Classification (GTDB taxonomy): domain Bacteria; phylum Cyanobacteriota; class Cyanobacteriia; order Cyanobacteriales; family Spirulinaceae; genus Jaaginema. Next base: position 2,401,249 of record KB904821.1, on the reverse strand, counting down.
CCCACAGAAAGCCCTTATTTAGAAATTGAAGAAACCGAGACTTACGTTTATGCTTATTTCAACAAGCGCAGTGAAAAAATGCAATTTCTGAAGCGAGATGTTAAATTACTACCTGTACGCAATATTACAGTCGAGGAGTTGTCTTATTGGTTTCTGAATAAATTAATACCAATGGCCAAAGACAATCAAGACCATCCAATTCATAGTATCGAAGTTAAAATTTTTTCCGGTCAAGGTCAATCGGGAAGTAGTACCTGGAGTAAAAACGCATGAGTCAGAATTATTTAATCGTCACGGGTGGCAGTCGCGGCATTGGCTTAGAAACGGCTAAGTTATTTAGCCAAAATAACTATAAAGCCTTTAATTTATCCCGGAAACCCTGTCCCGCAGATAGTGTCACTTCGATTGCGGTAAATTTGGCACAACCGGATTTTGCCGAAGATATTAAAACCCAACTGATTCCCCAAATTAAAGATGCAGACAAAGTTATTTTAGTCCACAATGCAGCACAGCTAAAGAAGGATACCGTTGAAAATATAGAAGCGGATAGTTTGCGGCAAGTTATGGAAATTGGGGTAGTTGCACCAACGATTTTAAATCGCTTATTGCTGCCTTATATGCCGCCTAAATCTTCAATTATTTATGTGGGTTCAACTCTTTCGGAAAAAGCGGTTGCGGGGGCGTTTAGTTATGTGGTTTCTAAGCATACTACTATTGGTTTAATGCGGGCGACTTGCCAAGATTTGATGGATAGTCAGATTTATACGGCTTGTGTGTGTCCTGGTTTTACTGACACGCCGATGCTGAGAGATCACCTCAATAATGATGAGGAAATCATCGAACAAATTAAGGGGATGAATGCTCAAAACCGCTTGATTCATCCGGCAGAAATTGCCGAAACGATTTATTTTGCGGCGACGAATCCGGTAATGAATGGGGCTATTTTACACGCGAATATGGGGCAGAAAGAGCGTTAAGTTTTGGTTATTGGTTATTGGTTATTGGTTATTGGTTATTGGTTATTGGTTATTGGTTATTGGTTATTGGTAGGGAACACCGGAACAGATGTTTTCTTTCTCAATTGGTAATTGGTAATTGGTAATTGGTAATTGGTAATTTAACCCTTTATAATTCATAAATTCTAGTACGAATTTGCGGGAACTCTGCGACTAAGCGGTAAGCAGTATCGATGTCAAAAACTTGTACTGCCTGATGGAGATTTTCGCCATATTCTAGTAATAAGTCGCAGTGATGTTCTTGACCCCAAGCGATACATTTTTGGGCGAATTTGGTGATTTCCCGTGTTTTTAAGTGTTTTTTGAGTTCAGCCCAAGTTGTTTCTTCTTCTTGTTTGAGTTTGGCTAAAAGTTCGGGACAGTTTTGGATGAGGGATGGGGTTTTTTGAGGGGGAGTGGCGTTTTCGGGTTGGGGCGATCGCGGCGGGATTCCTGTAACGGTATGGGCCTCATCCGGGAATAATAACTGTAGTTGACTCACCAAAGACTTGAGGTTAACGGGTTTGCGGATAAAACCATCAACCCAGGTTTTTAATTCGTCTTCTTGGAGGTTGTGGATAGTTGCGGTGATGACAATAATGGGAATCTTGGCAGTTTCGGGGTTTTGCTTGAGAATCTGGGCGATTTCGTAGCCGTCGAGGTCGGGCATTTGCCAATCGAGTAAGATTAAATCAATCTGCTCGAATAAGGCGCAATCGAGGGCAGCGCGACCGCTATTCGCTACGATCAAATGATGATGAGTATTGGCAAAATAGCCTTGAATTAAGTCGCTATTAGAAGCGATATCATCCGCGACTAAGACTGTCATTGGTGCAAAGTCAGCGAGGGTGATTTGCGGATGGGGTGAGGGTAGCGATTGAGAAGCGGTTGCGGTCGATGGGATGAAAGTAACGCCGGGAAACTGTAGCTCAAAGGTACTGCCTTGGCCGATTTCGCTGGTGAGGACGATTTGGCCTCCCATCAGGGTGACAAGGCGTTGGGTAATGGTCAAACCCAAGCCTGTGCCGCCATATTGGGCTTGGTTTTGGTTGTGGCTTTGGTTGAAAGCTGCAAAAATCCGGGTTTGGTCTTCTGGGGAAATGCCTTTTCCGGTGTCGATAACTGCAATGCGTAAATCAATGGTATTTTGCGCTGGCAGGGGAATACTGCGGACTTTGATGGTAATGTTCCCTTGAGGGGTAAATTTTAGCCCGTTATTGATTAAATTGACTAAAATCTGCCGCAAGCGCAACTCGTCGAGAACGATCGCGTCGGGAACGGTATCATCAAAATCGGTAATTAAAGCAATATCTTTTTCCCCGGCTTTGAGGCTAAACATTTGGGTGATTTCTGTAATTAAGCCCCGCAAGTCAAAAGCTCGGTATTGCAAGTCCAGCTTTCCGGCTTCAATTTTGGAGAGGTCGAGGATATCATCAATCAGAGTCAGGAGGGTGTGACCACTGGTGGTAATGGTGTGAAGGTATTGTAGAGAACGAGGTTCTTCGATCCGATTTTCGAGTAAGTCTGCAAAGCCGAGAATGGCATTCATGGGAGTGCGGATTTCGTGGCTCATGTTGGCCAGAAACTCACTTTTGGCTTGATTTGCCTGAATTGCGGCTTCTTTGGCTTGTTCGAGGGCGATTTCGGCTTGTTTGCGGTCGTGGATGTCTTGACCCATCCCTTGCAGTTCGATGATTTGCTGGTTATCGTCGAGAATGAGGCGATTTGTCCATTGCGTCCAGCGCACTTCATCACCAATGATCACGCGGTTTTCAAAAGTAGCGATAGGGTTTTCGGGGGTGAGAGTGCTAATTTTTTCAGCGACGAGGGGACGGTCTTCGGGCAATACTAGAGGATCGTAATGGTGACCAATGATTTCGGCGCGATCGCGTTTAAAATAACGGTAAAAGGCATCATTGGCAAAAGTCACAGTCCCGTCGCGATGATAGCGAATAATCAAGTCGGTTTGATCTTCGACAATGGCACGATAGCGGGCTTCGCTGGCTTGTAAGGCCATTTCCGTTTTTTTGCGATCGCTAATCTCTTTACTCACATTGAGGACATAGGGTTGGCCGTCGATTTCGATAAATTCGCAGGAAATTAGAGAAACGCGGATTTTTCCCGATTTAGTTCGCCAATGTAATTCGTAGTTTTGAATTTCGCCTTTTTTTTCAAGTTCTTCGGCAATCTCAGCGAATTGTTCGGGATTTACGATTAAGTTTAATTCGGCAGCAGTCCGTCCGATGATTTCTTCGCGGCTGTAACCGGAAAGTCGCACAAAGGTTTCATTGACATCGATCCAACGCCATTCTCCTAGGGTGGTGATGGTAATAATATCGGGGCTGTTGCGGAATAGGGTGGCATATTTGGCTTCAGATTCATATAAATTTTGTTCGAGGCGCTGAAAGGCTTGTTGCAGTTGCGCTGTCATGCGATTAAGTGAGTCTGAAACGGTTTTTAATTCCGCGATGGGGGTTTCAGTGTCAATGACGCGATTGTAGTCTCCTAAAGCAATGGCACGGGCGTTTCGTTCGATTTGTTTGAGGGGACGACTCAGCCATTGGGCGATCGCAATTCCCAATACAATCGCAATTCCCATCGCTCCCAAAGAAGTTAAAATAGTATTGCGTGTATTGGCATCAACTTCTGCGGCAAAGTCGGATCGTGGTACAGCCGTGACAATCAACCAATCAATTCCCGCTTCATCAAAGTAGGGGGTAATCTCGGCAAAATAGGTTTGACGATCGACTGAAAATTTAAAACTTTGAGGCGATTGTAGATTATCTAAATTTAGATTTTTATCCCGGATAACTTGCATCGCCGCTTGAGTTACTGGGTCTTCGCTGTTAATGGCTTGGTGGCGAATTACTTTAGTCCGATTGACGGTTTTAATAAAGGGTTTTTCTAGGGTGGAAGTTGCGACTAAATCCCCGGAAGGTTCGATCATAAAAACTTGACCGGAGGGAGAAAAATCGAGGTTCTTTAAATAAAGACTAAGATATGATACAGGCAGCATGGCTGCTACTGTGCCTTGAAATTCCCCGTTTTTTTTCAAAGGTGCTGATAAAAAGAATGCCGCTTCTTTAGGTTTTAAGAAAATTGGAACAATGGGGGTAAACCGATAGGATTCAGTTGTTTTTCCGCTTTGATACCACTGCAATGAGCGTGGGTCGTAATTGGGAGTTTCTAAATAAATTTCACCGCGATCGCCTTGGGAATTGAGAGCATAAGCGCGATTGAGTCGATTATCTGCACCTGATGTCACTTTGGTTTCAGCCGCCACAAAACGATAATCTGGATTCAAAACTCTACGCGAGTCGTGGGCGATGGTCAAGGCATTTCCTTGGCGATCGCTAAAGCTAATACTAACAACATTTTTAAATAGTTTGACTTCATTGAGAAAGTGTTGCTGTAAATCCTCAAAATTTTGCAAATTGAGATCGTCCTGGGCGACGGCAGCTTGATTTATTGTGGCGATTTTTTTTGGGTCTTCGAGATAGGTATCTAGATGAGTTGTGATGCGTTTACTGGTTTCTAAAATTAAACGCTGTGCTAACTTTTGAACGGCGCGATCGCCATTATACCAAGATAAATAACCCGTAAAACTGGTAATGCTAACAATTTGTAGCACTAATACAGCTATTAAAATCAATTTTAGGGGAATTTTCCTGAAACGATTCAACCGGAGATTTGTCATAACAGCAGCAGATATTTACGACTTTAGATAGATGGCATAGTCATGTAGCTATAGTGTACAAAATATTTTTGGCTTATGTACAGTTTCTTATATAAGCCCCAATTTATACTGAATCCGATTTTCGCAACCCAATTACTCATTTAATCTGCAAAAGTAGACTGGGTATTACTTTGATCTAACCTGTATTTAATTTGACTTTCAAGATTGCAAAATAGATTATCCCGTAGGATAGAAAGGCGGAAGCGCGATCGCCAAATATAGCAAGCGATACAAAATAAAACGTCAAAATGAGCCTAAAATCGAATATCTAAGTGGGTTAGGTCGTAGCGGATGCAAAGTGCTTTCGAGCGCATGGTAGCGGGAACAACCATTTTAGCGATTACCCTGGCGATCGCGATTTTGGGTTATATGGCCTTTGGTTGGACTCCCCTCGAAGCCATTTATATGGTCATTATCACCATTTTTGGGGTTGGTTACGGCGAAGTCAAACCCCTAGAAACGCCCGTCGAAAGAATCTTTACGATTTTTGTCATTATCGCCGGGACTTCTTCGGCAGTGTATATTGTGGGGGGTTTTGTCCAAATGATTACCGAAGGAGAAATTAATCGCGCTTTCGATCAAACACGCAAACAGCGAGAAATGGATACTTTACAAGATCATGTTATTATTTGCGGTTTTGGACGCATTGGGCAAGTTTTAGCCCGACAACTGATCGAAGTGGGAGAGGGTTTTGTTATCTTAGAACACGACCCGGAAAATATCGCGATCGCCCAAGAACAAAATTACTTAGTTTATGATGGCAATCCGAGCGACGAAACTGCCTTAGAAAAAGTAGGAATTAAACGAGCAAAAGTCCTCGCCACTGTCGTTCCCGACGATGCCAATAACGTTTTCATCACCTTAACCGCCAGAGAACTCAATCCCAACTTACAAATTCTCGCCAGAGGAGAACTCGCTTCCACCGAGAAAAAACTCCGCCTCGCCGGGGCTAATCAAGTCGTATCTCCGGCAACCGTAAGCGGCTTACGCATGGCAAATTTAATCGCTCAACCCTCCGGTCAAGATTTACTCGGCCAAGCTGAAGAATTAACCTATCTCAATGAATTATTATCCCCCATTGATATTCAAATGGAAGAATTAAAAATTCCGGGGGATTCTTTGATGATTGGCCGCACTGTTCGCGAGTTAGAAGTCCGGGCAAAAGGAGCATTTATTGTCATTGGTTTACGCCGTCCTAATGACCCGACTTTGATTCAACCCACACCATCTTTAATGCTCGATCGCGGCGATACGGTTGTCATTTTAGGCCGCAAAACCGAAATCCCCAAATTCGCCAGCCATTATGTTCTTCAGCGTGTCGGAATAAGTGTTTCTTCTTAGGTCTTAGTCGGCTTTTTTAGGCAGTAGGCGTGTAGGGGCGGGGTTTCCCCGTCCAATAACCAACAACCAACAACCAAAAACCAACAACCAACAACCAACAACCAACAACCAACAACCAACAACCAACAACCAACAACCAACAACCAACAACCAATAACCAACAACCAACAACCAACAACCAACAACCAACAACCAATAACAAAAAATGCTTGACTTACTCTGGGTCTTATTATCCGCCGGATTGGTATTTTTAATGCAAGCGGGGTTTATGTGCCTTGAATCCGGGTTAACACGGTCAAAAAATAGCATTAACGTTGCAGTTAAAAACATGGCGGATTTTGGCTTATCCTTTGCCATATTTTGGGGGTTGGGTTATGGGATAATGTTTGGTCAATCGTCTTGGGGTTGGTGGGGGACAAATCAGTTTTTCTTTTCCGGGACAGAAGGGGCATCCCAGACCGCTTTTTTTATCTACCAAGCGATGTTTTGCGGAACAGCAACTACGATTATTTCCGGGGCTGTAGCCGAAAGATTGCGGTTTGGGGCGTATTTGGCGATCGCGGCTTTAGTTGCCGGGATAATTTACCCGTTTTTTGGTCATTGGGCTTGGAATGAGGGGGGATGGTTGCGAAGTTTGGGCTTTATAGATTTTGCCGGATCGACGGTGGTTCATGGTTTGGGGGCTTGGATTAGTTTGGCAACTTTGATTTTGGTGGGGCCTCGTCAGCATCGCTTCAGAGACGGTAAACCCCAAAAAATCCAGGGGTCTAATATGCCGTTTTCGGTGTTGGGGGCGTTGTTGTTGTGGTTTGGTTGGATTGGTTTTAATGGGGGGAGTACCCTGGCGCTTAACGAACAAGTCCCTGGTATTGTGCTAAATACGTTGTTGTCGGGGGTTGCAGGGATGGTGACGGCGGCGGTTTTTAGCTGGATGCAGCATCGAGTGGTTGAGGTAGAATCGCTGATTAATGGCTCTTTGGCGGGTTTAGTGGCGGTTACGGCTTGTTGTCATGCCATTGCGACTCCGATCGCGGTCATTGTCGGGATAACGGGGGCGGCGGTGGCGGTGTTGGTGGATCGTCAGTTGGAACAATGGCGCATTGATGATGCGGTGGGGGCGATCGCGGTACACGGAGGGGCGGGTTTGTGGGGAACGTTATGTGTGGGGCTGTTTGGGTCGTTGGCCATTTTAGACACGGGGTTAAATCGCGTCACCCAAATCGGCGTACAGCTTTTAGGGATTGGGATTGCAGGGATTTGGACGTTGGGGTTGAGTTGGGTGTTATTGCAAGGATTAAACCGCTTAACGGCGTTGCGGGTGTCTCCTGAAGCGGAAGATATCGGGCTTAATGTCTGCGAACATCACGCCAAAACCGAGGTTTACGATTTATTGGAGATCATGGATTATCAAGCCCGGACTCACGATCTCAGTTTGCGGGCCCCGGTTGAGCCGTTTACGGAGGTGGGTCACATTGCCACGCGCTACAATCAGGTAATGACTGCCCTCGAAAAGCAACATCGCGAGAATATCAAGGATTTAGAGGATTTGTATTACCTGGCGGCGATCGCGGTGGGGGCGTTGGATCGTCGCGATCGCGCCTCTCTCGATTTTGGCGATTTGGTCGATCGTGACGACGATCTCGGCATTTTAGCCCGGACATTGCAACAACTCACCCAGACCATCCAAGAACGGGATCAAGCCTTGATCGATGCTGAAACGGAGATTTACCGGGAAGTGTTAATCGCGATTCTTAAAACTCGTTTTCAGGCTGTTCCTTCTGAAGTGTATCACCTAGAGCGCGATCGCTTTAAATCTCTCATTCAGGACGCGATCGCCGCAGAAAATCTCGAAAGTTTTACCAAAACCCTCCACTTATCCCAACTTTAAACCGAAGAATTAGCGTCTAAATTTGGCCAGCCTCGATATTGAGAAAAAATGTGATAATTTTCCAAGGCGGCATCTTCGTCATCGCTATGGGCTTGGGCTGTATGAGTTTTAATTAAGCTATATTCCACATCATTATCGGCATAAATCGTAAAAGTAATATTAAATACTTCAAAAAAGTGAACTGCCCATTCACAATCAGTTTCAGGGATATTTTGATAATATTTAATCAGTTCGGCAATCCGCTTTTCAAGGTGCATTCGTCCGTTCGGACAAATTAAAATAAGTTTTAGTAAAATAATCGATAAAGTCAGTTGATGACCTTGACAAATTAAGCCAACGAATCGTTCTGAAGGGAAATCACTATTATCTTTAATCAAGTAATCAATGATGCGATTATTAGTTCTCAATATCAAAGAATCATCCCCATCTTCTTCGTTATATTCTGTATATAAATTTAAGATATGCTGGCTGATTTTATGAGCAAATGTTTTGTATTCTTTTTGAATATCCAAGGAAAATAATAAATATTTTACCAAGGCGACTTTAAAATCTTGGTAAGATAGTCCAGCGATTTGTTTTATAAAAATATTGGCTAGGTTTTTATAATTGAAATATCCTTTTTTAACGATAATTTTCTTAATTAAAAATAAGACATTATCTCCTAAAGATGTCGGATTTTTCAATTGGAATTGACGAGCGCGACTGAGTTGAGAATGAGTCGCATACATCGCCAAATCGAACTTAAATTTATTTTTGAGTTGGAGAGATAACAACCGCGCTGCATTACGTTGTTCTTCGGGATTATCTGGATTGGCATATTGAGCAACTAATAAATAAGAAGTGTAGCGATCGCTCCAATGTTCGGGTTCTGGAGTTGTCGTTGGTTTTGCTTCAGATGTTTCATACTTGCGCGTAAAAAGCTTTAAATCTTTATACTCCTCACTTTCTGAAAACGCTTTCAACCAACTTTGTAAGCGTTTAATAATTTTATTACTATGGGGTCGATCGTTAAATTCAAAGTCAGTAAAAGTATCGATGAGTTTGTGAATATACTCATGATTGCGCTTGGTATCCCAGTTGTTGATTAAAATATAACAACAGCGCTTAATTAAATAAATGAAATTTCGTTTATTATTCTGCGTAATAATATCCGCCAAATGCTGCATAACCTCAGCATTTTCGGGATGAACCACAAAATAAATAAATAAGTTATGAAACTCTTGTAAAACTTGTTCTGCTTCTTGAGTTTTAACTAAATCGATAAAGTATTGGTAAATTTCTCGCTGGGCTTGTTCAAGATTGAACAGAGTAGAATCAACAGCAAAAGAGTCTGGGTTAAATGTACTGGTCATTGTTGCTTAAGATTAAAAAAACATGATTCATCTTAGAAAAGACAACATACCCTCTGTTAGCCTTTCGGCCAAAATTTAAGTTAATTGCAGTCTCATTGTGTCTTAGGACTTGAAAGAATTATAACCGCGCGGGGTAATTAACCAATCTTGATAATGACAGGTACTTTGATTGCCAATTAATACCAAAGACAGCATATCAATGGGATATCTTAGCATTTCTGCCAAGGTGGTAAGCTGGATTTGCTCGTCAGGACGATAAGCCGATCGCACGATCGCGACGGGGGTATCTGGCGATCGCACCTCTAGAAAAAGCCGTTGGGCGATCGCGATTTGCTCGATCCGCTTTTGCGATCGCGGATTGTATAAAGCTACCACAAAATCTGCTGCTGCCGCCGCCTGTAAGCGCTTTTCAATCACCTCCCACGGCGTTAATAAATCGCTGAGACTAATCGTACAAAAATCGTGCATCAACGGCGCACCAATCCGCGAAGCCGCCGCTTGTACCGCACTCACCCCCGGAAACACTTGCACCGCCGGGGTTTTGCCATCCCAACCTATTTTTTGCAACTCCTCTAACACCAAGCCCCCCATGCCGTAAATGCCGCAATCTCCTGACGACACCACCGCCACGGTTAAGCCCTGAAACGCCAACTCAATCGCCCGTAACGCCCGTTGTCTTTCCTGGGTAATGGGGAGGCTTTCGACAATTTGACCGGGACGCAAAAGCGATCGCAACAACTCAATATACAGCCCGTAGCCAATCACCACATCCGCCCCAGTCACGGCTTTTTGCGCCGCCGGGGTCATTTGGTCGAGACTGCCGGGCCCTGTGCCGATTAAGTATAACTGACCGGGGCGATCGCTATATTCGGTTTCAGCTTGGGCGATCGCGATTGTTACCGCCCCTTCCCCCTTAAAAATCTGCTTCGAGACCAGCAACGTCTCCCTTTGGGCCCCTTGCAAAGCCGCCGCTTCTGCCACACTCGGAGTCCCGACTTCCTGACTCACAACAGTAGAAGGATTGGGGACCGAGTGCGATCGCAACACCTCAGCCGCAAAGGTTTTCAGGGGGAAATCGTAGCGGTCGCAAAGGCGCAAAAACCCCACCTCATCGGCTTTTAAATCAATGGTTGCAATCCCCGCGATCGCGTCTAGAGACAAGCCATACTGCTCAAAAACCGTTTTCAATGCTTGCTCAATTAACTCAAAACTCGTTCCTCTTTCGCAACCCATCCCCACCCACAACACGCGGGGATGCCAGTAAACTTGCGGGACAGGATCGGGGGGATATTGCTTCGGGGTAATATACACTCGCGGCAGATGGGTGTCCTTCCGATCAAACACAAATGAATGAGACGCGGGGAGATGGTCTTGCCACAGGGTCGATCCCGCTTCCTGCATCACCTGTACGGGCTGAGAATGGGCGATAGCAGACGCGATCGCCGTCCAATCGCCTTTTCCCTTGCGCCAGCCAAACGGAACCCCTAGAACGTCAATTCCGGGCAAATCCAACCCATGACTCGCCCCGGTAATAATGGGGGTCGCATTCAAAAAAGCGGCAATTTCTTGAGTGAGGCGATCGCCCCCTCCCTGATGACCTCCACACAAACTCACGACAAACTTCCCTTCCGGGTCAATCACCAACACCGCCGGATCGGTCGCTTTATCCCGCAGCAACGGCGCAATCAACCGCACCACCGCCCCGGTCGCCAACCCAAAAATCAACGCCTTCTGAGTCGCCCAGAGGCTCTCTAAATGCGCTTTGAGCGACCCGGTATAAACCTGGCCGTTGGCAACATCATTCAGTTTTTCCGGCAGCCACAGCGTCCCGTCGAGATGTTCGCACAATGGCGCTAAAGTGCGGGCTGCGGTCGGCGTGGTCGCGATCGCGGCGATAGGATTTTCAGTCATTAGCGATTAAGGGGCAGTGGGGGTTTTGGGGGCAATCGGCAGTGGGCAATCGGCAATCGGGGTGTAGGGGCGCTCTTTTCCCCGCCCAGAGGGGGAGGAGGGGGAGGAGGGGGAAGAAATGACCAATAACCAATAACCAATAACCAATAACCAATAACCAATAACCAATAACCAATAACCAATAACCAATAACCAATAACCAATAACCAATAACC
>KB904821.1:2388571-2389801 GCA_000380225.1 filamentous cyanobacterium ESFC-1 | reverse complement strand
GACGCTTACTGCTTGAGTCCGTGAAAGCGGACTTTGTAGCATTGGTTCCCCAGATTTTAATCTGCGGGCGGGCTGTCGGTTCTTATTTAGAATGACTCTAGCAGTAAGCCTGACAGTTAGGACGTTTTGATTTGCCAGTCTGCCCTCACCCCAACCCCTCTCCCACTCCGAGAGGGGCTTGTTTTCTGATAATAGGTGTGGTGTCCTAACTGTTTTGGCAGTTGCCATACCATCTTCGTTGTTCCAAAGTTGAGATTGGGTGAGGAAACCTCACCCCGACAGGGGCTTTTTGTCCTCTTGACATTCGGGATTTGGGCTTAACTTGTCACCAATGACCCAATTAATCGATTACATCCATTTCTTGGATTTTCCAGCGATCGCCCTCGCGGATAGCAGTATAGCGAACCCGCAAATTATCGTCATAGGAAGCCGCTTGATTTAATGTGCCTTGGCGATAAACTTCGGCGGTTTCTCTCACGGCAGCTTCGATAACGGCGGTGTTGGGGTCGTCTTCGGGAATTTGGACAGCTTCGACTTGAACGCGATGCTCAAACTCGCGATAGGCGTTGTTTTCTTTGAGGGTTTGAGCGCGATTGCGCCAAGAGGACAGCAGGGGTTCAGCGAGAATGCTGTTGAGGGCTTCGAGGTTGTGGTCTTGCCCTAGAGCTTCGGATTTGACCGATAACCAAGTCAAAATGACCTGGCGGGCGGAATCTTCGCTTAAGGGGCCTTCAGGAATCACTATGGGCGCGTCAGGGGCAGGAATTTCGAGGGGAGGCTGCGCCAACTGAATTTGCAGTTGTCCGTCTTCTAAAGTTGCCCCTGGCGTATTAGAAACAGCACCGCGCACCCAGTTAAAGAGGGTCGCGAGGATAAAGCCCGCGATCGCTAAACCGAGAATACCGCCCCCGGCTAATAGTAACAAGCGAGGCAGTTTCGAGCGGGAGTTGCGTCGTCCTGAAGTACCGGATTTGGGGGTGGTGCGAACAAAGGTGCCATTACCACCGTTACTGGGGGTGTGGCGATCGCGCCCTGTTGTTGTCCGAGCCTGACGGGGGGCAGTGGGGGGAGTTTTGCGGGGGGATACTAACGCTCCCGGACGCGATCGCGTGGCGGTTGAAACCCCTTTAGAGTTTGGGTTGTCGGTGGTTTTGGCTTGACGGCTTTGGGGCAATGTGGCCACATTCGCCGGGGCTACCCGTTCGGCGATCGCGGTGGCTGCCGGATTCG
>KB904821.1:2331275-2388471 GCA_000380225.1 filamentous cyanobacterium ESFC-1 | reverse complement strand
CAATTAACTCAAAACTCGTTCCTCTTTCGCAACCCATCCCCACCCACAACACGCGGGGATGCCAGTAAACTTGCGGGACAGGATCGGGGGGATATTGCTTCGGGGTAATATACACTCGCGGCAGATGGGTGTCCTTCCGATCAAACACAAATGAATGAGACGCGGGGAGATGGTCTTGCCACAGGGTCGATCCCGCTTCCTGCATCACCTGTACGGGCTGAGAATGGGCGATAGCAGACGCGATCGCCGTCCAATCGCCTTTTCCCTTGCGCCAGCCAAACGGAACCCCTAGAACGTCAATTCCGGGCAAATCCAACCCATGACTCGCCCCGGTAATAATGGGGGTCGCATTCAAAAAAGCGGCAATTTCTTGAGTGAGGCGATCGCCCCCTCCCTGATGACCTCCACACAAACTCACGACAAACTTCCCTTCCGGGTCAATCACCAACACCGCCGGATCGGTCGCTTTATCCCGCAGCAACGGCGCAATCAACCGCACCACCGCCCCGGTCGCCAACCCAAAAATCAACGCCTTCTGAGTCGCCCAGAGGCTCTCTAAATGCGCTTTGAGCGACCCGGTATAAACCTGGCCGTTGGCAACATCATTCAGTTTTTCCGGCAGCCACAGCGTCCCGTCGAGATGTTCGCACAATGGCGCTAAAGTGCGGGCTGCGGTCGGCGTGGTCGCGATCGCGGCGATAGGATTTTCAGTCATTAGCGATTAAGGGGCAGTGGGGGTTTTGGGGGCAATCGGCAGTGGGCAATCGGCAATCGGGGTGTAGGGGCGCTCTTTTCCCCGCCCAGAGGGGGAGGAGGGGGAGGAGGGGGAAGAAATGACCAATAACCAATAACCAATAACCAATAACCAATAACCAATAACCAATAACCAATAACCAATAACCAATAACCAATAACCAATAACCAATAACCAATAACTAAATACTAGCCGTTTTTGCTTGGGCGTATTCCCAATAGCCTTGGTATTCTACCGCCTTTTCTTGGGCGACATCGGCTCGCGGATGATTGCTCGGAACTGCTTCCATCGACTCGATCGCGTTTTGCCAGTAGGACGCGACGGTTTCCCACTCCGAGGTCGATTGGGCGGTTTGGGCGAGTTCGGCGGCTCGCATGGCATTATTCACCGCGTCTCGGAAGGGGTCTACGGCGCGATTGGCCATTTTCTCGGCATAAGCGAGGTAGCCTTCATATTCGGGGATTTTGGTTTGAGCGACTTCGTAGTTATCGCTTTGGGGGGTGACTTCCTCCATAAAGGCGATCGCGTCTTGCCAATGATTCACCACTTCTTGCCAATCTTGATTGGATTGAGCCGATTGGGTTAAGTTGGCCGCGGCCATGGCGTTGTTGACGGCTTCGGTGAAGACCGGAGTGGGTTGATTGTTCGCGACGGTGGCGCTAGAAGTAGAAGCGGTCAGGGAGTCGATGTTCGTCGGATTTTGTCGGGCTTGGTAACGATTCATTCCTTCTAGGGTCAGCATTCCCAAGCCAAAGGGAATTAAAGCCACGGCGATCCAGCCGGCGGCTTTTTGCCAAGGGGAAGACTGCGATCGCATCGGTAATGCCAGGGGTTGGGTTTCCGGTTGGGGCGCGATCGCACTCGGTTCGAGGGTTTCGGGGGCGGGGGGTTCGAGTTCTCCTTCGAGGGTTTCTTCAGGGAGGTTGGCGGGGGCTTCGTCGCGAGTTTCGGTAAAATTAACGGCCCCGGCGTGTTGGACGATTTGTTCTTGCAGCCAGGCTTCAAACAACTCATCGAGTAAGCGGGCTTGGCATTTTTCGTCAAATTGCGCCGGAATGTAGCGTTCGAGGCGGACAATGGCTAACCACTTGTCAATGCGAATCGGGGGAGAAAGTTGTCCCGGTTGACTCACTCGTAAGACTTGCGCCAGTTTGGGATGCAGGTTATTCAGTTCGATGGGGCCGACTAAGCCGTTGCTGTGGGCTTCGGGGCCTTGGGAATATTGGGTGGAGAGTTTGGCAAAGGATTCTTCGCCTTCTTGCAAGCGAAAATATAATTCTTGGATGACTTCTACATCTTCGCTTTGAATCAGGGAAAACAACACCCGGTCTAACTGTTCTTTGCAGTGTAAAAAGGTGTTTTCGACTTGATTTCCCCAGTTTTGCAGTTTAAACTTTTGCAGTTTTAATTTACGCGGGGCAATTTCGTGAAGTTTTTGGGGAGGTAGCCCGTAGTTTTCGGGTTTCTGGGCTAATTCTTGACAGTAGCGATCCAATTCTTCGGGGGTGTATTCGACGGACGCGATCGCCTGTTCGATGAAAAATTCCCGGAGTAACTGCGGTAAAAGCTGTGAAGAACTCAGCAGCGAAACAAATTGATCGGCGGCAATTTGTTGATTTCCAACTTGAAGAATAGCACTCATTTTAAACCTGGGAACAGTGGACAAGAACGGATGGACGTTGAGTTAAGTCAACGATACTTTATCGGTAAGTTGACAAAGGCAAGTCCCACCTTAAGTTTTCTATAGAGATTATTGATTAAGGAGAGAACGCACTTGAAGTTAAGCGGCTTTACTGGCGTTCAGTCGAGCTAACACTCCAACTGTTGCCATTACTGTATCAAACTTGCCCCTGATGGACATTGAATTTCCCGGTCATTCTGTGCGGAAATTTGCGGTACAGGGGGCGATGGGGAAGGTTCCTCACTTTGACAGATTCCCGCGATCGCGCCTCGTTCGCCATTGGTTTCAATTGCGAAGATAGCCCCTGCATAACTAATCGAGTCTGATGTTTTGGGCATCGCTGCAATTGTAACCCTAGAAGTGCCATCGCGATCGCGCTTCATTTCATAATAATAATCCTCTGTTTCCAAAACCGTAGCAAATCCCAGGTCGCTCACCTCCTCAGCAAACGATCCATTCTCTAAATAATAGGCTTGCTGGCCTTGTAACAAAATTGTTATAAACTGAATCGGAATCGGTGGGGCTTCGTTGGCCGGGGTGTCTAAATTGACAATGGGGATATCTTCGGGAATGGCTGTACTCTCAGAAACCCGCGTCATCATCACATCACTGGCTAACAGTTCTTCGGGTCGTTCATCCCCTGGAGTCACCTTGAGATTAAGATGCAGTTGACCATCTTCTGTAATATCGAATACTGTCAAGGCAATTTCGTCAGGATTGGCAATCAAGTCTAAGTGCATCGGTTCGCGACTCGCATCGATCTGATACGTCATTTGAACGGCAATCGTAGAATCTTCTCGATCCGGTAGCAAAAAAAAGACTTGATTTTCTGGGGCAAAAATTAGCGTTACTGTTTCCCCGTCTTGCTCGAATTGCCAGCGGCCTTGTAATTTTTGTTCAATATTATCGGTAATGGGGGTTTGGGCGATCGCGTCTGGGGTCATGGTTTCTGCCCTCAGCGTCGCCATTCCCCCACTCAGTCCCCCCAAAGCCAAACACAAAGCGCAAGTCGAAGCGGCGATTTTTAACATCACTAGAGATCGAAAATTCAAGTTTGTTGGCTTTTAGGGTAGCAGCTAATCTGGGTTCTTGGTTCTGGCTGATTTCTTCCATGTTAGAATGATTATCATTCTATTTATAAAACAGAGGCGATCGCCGTCTTCAACGTACTATGGGTAATACTTTCAGAAATTTTGTCTTAATCGCTTTAGTCGGTTTGATGGGTTGTTCTCAAGAAACAGTAACCCCCGAAGACACCGCAGCAAGGCCAGACCCCGCAGAAATGCCAGAGATAGTAGCTTCGAGTAGCATTATCTGCGACCTCACCCGCCAAATTGCCGCAGAAACCCTAGATATTCAATGTTTAATCGGCCCCCAACAAGACCCCCACACCTACACCACCAAGCCCTCAGACCGCCAAGCCCTAGAAACAGCAGATTTGGTTCTATATGGCGGTTATGGCTTTGAGACTGCCTTAGAAGGCTTAATCGCGGCGGTGGATACAGCCAGCCCCAAAGTCGCGGTATTTGAACAAGCGGTGTCCGAACCAATTATGACTGAACCCCACGACCACAGTCACGGCGAAGAAGGTCATAGCCACGACCACAGTCACGGCGAAGAAAGTCATAGTCACGACCACAGTCACGCCGAAGAAAGTCATAGCCACGACCACAGTCACGGCGAAGAAGGTCATAGCCACGACAACCAGAAAGAAGAAATGGCCGCCGATCCTCATGTGTGGTTAGATGTAGAAAATGCGATCGCGACGGCGAAAATCATCCAACAGCAACTAGGCAACCTCAATCCCGAAGCCTCCGACACTTACACAGAAAACACCGCCACCTTAATCGCAGACCTCGAACGTCTCGACCTCTGGATTGCCGAACAAGTGGCCACCGTCCCCGAAAATCAACGGATTGTGATGTCTACCCACGATGCCTTTAACTACTTTACCCAAGCCTACGATTTCCAAGACTCCCAAGCCTTGCAGGGCTTGAGTACCGAAGAAACCCCCACCGCCGCCCAAGTCAAAGTATTAGTCACAGCCATCGAAACGGCTAAAGTCCCGGCGATCTTTGCTGAAGCTAACACCAACAATGGCGCGATCGCCACCGTCGCCCGCGAAGCCAACGTCAAAGTCGCCACGCCGGCCTTACTCACAGGCGGCCTCGGTGATACCGCCAACTACACCGACATGATGGTTTTGAACACCTGCACCATTGTCAATCACTTAGGGGGAAACTGTACGCCCCCAGAAGGTTAATCGGGTTAATCTCCAGGGCGGCTGATACCCTACTTAATGATTGTAAAGTTATGTAAACACCTTGACATTCTCCTAAAAAACGGTAACAATAGATACAGAAACGAAAACAAATCGTTCATCTCCGTAGCCCACAAGCAAAAGAGACGGAAGTAGGGAAAACAGAGTACTCCCGAAGGAACGCGCCTCAACTTCAATCTCTGCATTTGAATAGGAGGCGAAAGCTATGAAACTTACATATCGCGGTAAAACTTACGAATACAATCCCCCTGTTGTCGCAACTGGCACCGAAGAACAAAGCGGGAAGTATCGCGGTCAAGATTGGCGGTTCCGCAATTTGAAAAAATCCCCGGTCTTGCAACCAACTCGCAACTTAGTCTATCGGGGTGTGGCTTATACCACAGGTAATCACCAAGCCGCAGCAAAACCCCAATCGAGCAATTCTGTCGCGCAACGATCCCGCCGTTTATTCTGGGGCCATGAGCGCACCGATTTAAATCGCCTCAAAGCGATGCACAACCGGGCTGCTGCTGAAATCGGCTTCCAAGGTTAAACCAACTGGGTTAGATTCACCCGTCACACATTCATTAAGTTTCAATCCAGACTAATTCATATTCCGCTACGCTCGATCCAGTGTAGCGGGATTTTTTTCATCCTCACGCCCCCCTTGTGTCACCAATTGCAAAGATATCGATCCAGACCTGACGCTTTCAGGGCTAAATCCCTTACAGTATCAATATAGATTTAGAGAACCTGTAAAAAAAATCTAAAAGTCTACCTCGGTATGCACATAAGCGAAATTACTCATCCGAATCAGTTGCACGGCTTGTCTGTGCGACAACTCGAAAACATTGCCCGTCAAATTAGAGAAAAGCATTTAGAAACCATTGCCACCAGTGGCGGCCACCTCGGCCCCGGTTTAGGAGTCGTAGAACTCACAATCGCCCTGTACCAAACCCTCGACCTCGACCGCGATAAAGTCCTCTGGGATGTAGGTCACCAAGCCTACCCCCACAAAATGCTCACCGGACGCTACAACCGCTTCCACACCCTGCGGCAAAAGGACGGTGTTGCTGGCTATCTTAAACGCTGCGAGAGCAAATTCGACCACTTTGGGGCAGGACACGCCTCTACAAGCATTTCTGCGGGGTTAGGGATGGCACTAGCCCGCGATGCCCAAGGAGACGATTACAAAGTTGTCTCAATTATTGGTGATGGCGCACTCACTGGGGGAATGGCCCTCGAAGCCATCAACCACGCCGGACACCTCCCCAATACGAACTTGATGGTGATTCTCAACGACAACGAAATGTCGATTTCCCCTAACGTGGGGGCGATTTCTCGCTATCTCAACAAAGTTCGCCTTTCTCCGCCGGTACAATTCCTATCCGACAACCTCGAAGAACAATTTAAACACCTCCCTTTCTTGGGTGAAACCCTCTCCCCGGACATGGACCGCCTCAAAGAAAGTATGAAGCGTTTAGCGGTTCCCAAAGTCGGTGCGGTGATTGAGGAGTTAGGCTTTAAGTATTTTGGCCCTATCGATGGTCACAATATCGAAGAATTAATCTCGACCTTCAAACAAGCCCACCAAGTCCACGGCCCGGTTTTGGTTCATGTGGCCACAGTGAAGGGTAAAGGTTACGAAATCGCCGAAAAAGATCAAGTGGGCTATCATGCTCAAAAACCCTTTGATTTGAAAACGGGTAAGGCTTATCCCTCGAACAAACCCACACCGCCGAGCTATTCTCAAGTTTTTGCCCATACTCTGACCAAATTGGCCGAAAATAACCCGAAAATCGTCGGTATTACTGCCGCCATGGCCACGGGAACCGGGTTGGATAAACTTCAGAAGAAACTGCCAAAACAATATATTGATGTTGGCATTGCCGAACAACACGCGGTTACTCTGGCGGCTGGTATGGCTTGCGAAGGAATGCGCCCAGTTACGGCGATTTACTCAACTTTCCTACAACGGGCTTATGACCAAGTAGTGCATGATGTCTGCATCCAAAATTTACCTGTCTTTTTCTGTTTAGACCGGGCGGGTATTGTGGGGGCCGATGGCCCAACTCACCAAGGGATGTACGATATCGCCTATATGCGCTGTCTGCCGAATCTGACGATTATGGCCCCGAAAGACGAAGCGGAGTTACAACGAATGCTGGTCACCGGGATTAACCACACCGACGGCCCGATTGCCATGCGCTATCCTCGCGGCAATGGCATTGGTGTACCCTTGATGGAAGATGGTTGGGAACCCCTTGAAATTGGTAAGGGCGAAATCCTCCGCAACGGCGATGATGTGTTGCTGTTGGGCTATGGTTCGATGGTCAACTCGGCGATGCAAGTGGCGGAAATGTTGAGCGAACATGGTGTCGAAGCGACGGTGGTGAATGCGCGTTTTGTGAAGCCTTTAGACACTGAGTTGATTTTGCCTTTGGCGCAACGTCTTGGCAAGGTGGTTACCCTCGAAGAAGGCTGCTTGATGGGCGGTTTTGGTTCGGCGGTGACGGAGGCTTTGGCCGAGAATAATGTGTTAGTGCCTGTGAAGCGTTTTGGCGTTCCTGATATTCTAGTCGATCATGCCAAACCGGATGAGTCGAAGGCGGATTTGGGCTTGAGTAGTTCTCAAATGACGGAACAGATTTTGAGTGGTTTCTTTAGTCAAAAAGAAGCGTCTGCGGTTTCGTCGTAATCTCAAATCTGGAAATACAATCGCTATTTCCGAACCCCGGTTTCTAGCTTTATGTTCTAATTTGAGCGTGTAAGCCCATCAGAAACCGGGGTTCTTTATACACCTTAAATTGTGCGATCGCCAAAACCTAAAATGCCTACATTTCGGTGCGTTACGCTGCGCTAACAGCACCCTACCTAAAGCCTCATTTTAGGTGTGTCATGGCAGTAGTGCCGTGACACGCCTTAAATAGGGCTTTAGAAAACCCTCGAAAGTGGCTTCAACATGAACATAGACCGAAAATCTATCGCACATTTTTAGCTGTGTCGCGGCAGTAGTGTTGTGACACAGCTTAAATAGGGCTTTAGAAAACCCTCGAAACTGGCTTCAACATGAATATAGACCGAAAATCTATCGCACATTTTTAGCTGTGTCACGGCAGTAGTGGCTCGACACAGCTTAATTTGTGCGATAGTCACCATCGTTAAAATGCTTGTATTTCGGTGCGTTACGCTACGCTAACAGCACCCTACGATCAAGCCTCATTTTAGCTGTGTCGTACCACTACAAGACTGTAATCCTCAACTTTAAGGTTAGGACGATTTGACGGGAGCAGTCGCATCCAATAACGTAAACTTGGACGGGGAAACCCCGCCCCTACGAGGAACTTAACAATGGGGCAAAAATCTTAACTTGTCACAATGGGATAAGAAGATTTTGATATTAATTCATCCACCGGGACTAGAGACAAATAAAGAGGTAACAACACCGCCTGCTAACCAAATATAAGACGCGATCGCGAGCCAATACAAGGCTTTTTCAATCATGTCTTGCTTGCCACCATGATGATGATGTTCGTGGGAGTGGCCAGAATGCCCGTTATTGCCGTGTTGCGACGATTTTTGATTGCCCCATCGCAACCAGACTAACACCCCGGTAATCGCTAAAAATGCGAGGTTTAGCCAAAAGGTGTAATCAATGGCAAAGCGTTGGGTTGAAGCGGAACTGCTGGCGGCGCTACTTTGGGGTAATATGCCAAAAGCCGAAAAGCCCTAATGTAATAATAAGGCGGTAATCACCAGGGCTGAAAGAAACACACCGACGATATAGAGTGCCATTTTCCAGCCGTAATATTTGGCGTTAATCCGAACGACGGGAAACACGACTAAATCGCTAAAAATAAAGGCAATTACGCCCGCAAAACTCACGCCATTAGCAAACAGAATCGCGGCAATGGGGATGTTTCCCATCGAACCGATAAAGTTGACAACTCCTCGCCGTAAACGGTCGAGGATTCTCGTTTCTTTCAGGTTGCCTCTTAACTAGACTTTGGATCGACAGACACCTAAATATCCTCCCCTTAGTCCCCGTTAGACCGACTCAACGAGCGTTTTGTTTCTTGGTTTCTAGTCCAAGATACGTCCTGCCCGGACGCAAAAGTTTGTTTTCACAACTACACCCTTAAAGTTTTACATCAACAAGGATTGTGCTGAAAACCCCTTACTTTAACTATTGAGTTGGTTAGGTTTGTTGTAGTGCGGCCCACATTACTGGTCACTCGCACACCAATATTATAATATAAAGCCGTCCTTGAAGGACGGGGAACCTGAAACCCAGAATTTTTGGTAAAAAAGGCAGCAACCGGGCCTACAATGGTATTTTCTAATAATGCCAAAAAACTAGGGTTTTCGCTTCCGGTTCCGAGGAAAAGGGTTTGAAAGAAAGTCGGCGGCACAAAAGCCCCAATGATCCCGGCGACGGTAAAGCCAAAGGTGACATCTTTCCACACCATTTGCCATTCCATAAAGTAGCGTTTGGCAACTTTCCGCCATCCTTAGATATTGATAAAATTGGCAATTCTAAGTTTTATTTTAATTTTAGGTTTGGGCGATCGCGCCTGGGGAAGAAGTGCTATATTAATATTATTCGTATTTAAACGAGTTGGCATTGTCTTTAGATAAAATCTAAGTTTGGATAAACCCGATTTAAGCAGGGGTTTGCTGGCATTAGATCGTCTATACATCCTAATGAGATTGCGGCAAGGATTCATCTAACTAGAGAAAGAGCGACTTTTTCTAACTCTAGGAGTAGGAAAAAGGTTGATAAGTTTGCTATGCGATCGCGCCAAATTGGTTGTTTTAAAGTCTTGATCGGAGGGAAATAATAATGCGTTTTTTACTAAAATTACTGGGTTTAGCTTTGGTGATTGGGGGAGTCTATTTTCTGGGTCAAAATATTATTTTTACCACTCAGCTTTCTCCCTATTGGTGGCAAGATATTTCGGCTGCGGGTTCGGTATTATCAATTGTTGGGGGGATTGTGTCGCTCGTTTTCTTTACAGAACAAACCCGAGGTTGGGGTTGGTTGTTAATTATCGTGGGGATTGGTTTAGTCTTTGTTAGTGGTAAAGTGTTGTTGCGTCCGACGAGTTTGTGGTACTTTTTTGTTTCGTTTGCGTTGTTAATTTCGGGGTTAAAATTAATTACCACGGGACGCTTAGATTTGTAGTAATTTCTTTTAGGTTTCTTGGAGAATTTGCGTGATGCGATCGCCCGGAAGGGGAGGGTAAAAGAAATAGCCTTGAATTTGGTCGCAGTTCATCTTTTCTAGGGCTTTAAGCTGGTTTGCTGTTTCGACTCCTTCGGCGATCGCGTCTAAACGTAGGTGATGCGCGAGTTGGATAATGACTTCGACAATTTCCTGATTTTGCGAGTCACAATCGAGATGACGAATAAAAGAACGGTCAATTTTTAAGGTTTTAAAAGGAAATTGATGTAAATAACTTAAAGAAGAATAACCCGTCCCAAAATCATCAATACTGAGTCGAACCCCTAAATTAACTAATTCATTTAATTTATCGTTAACTGCGGTTGTATTTCTGAGCAAACTACTTTCGGTGATTTCAATTTTTAGACAAGAAGGCGGACATTGATATTGCTCTAAAATACTTTTAAGTTGAGGAATCAAATCAACTTGTACTAATTGCTTACTCGACCAATTAATACTCATAAATAATTCGCAATCGCTATATTTTCGCCATTCTAACCATTGCTGACAAACTCGTTCAATGAGTGACCAACCCAAGGGAACAATTGACCCCGTTTCCTCAGCAATGGGGATAAATTCACAAGGAGATATCCAACCCTGTCGGGGATGATACCAACGGGATAAGGCTTCAAAACCGACGATTTGGTGGCTGAACGTATCAACAATCGGTTGATAAAGAATCGTGATTTCTTGACGTTCTAGGGCGTATCTTAAATCCGTTTCGAGTTGTAAACGTCTTCGGATTGTCGCGTGCATTTGCCGATCGAAGACTTCATAACGTCCTTTTCCCTTGGCTTTGGCTTCATAAAGCGCGGTATCTGCATCTCTGAGGAAATCTTCTGGGGTTTGGTTAAGATTATAACTAAATACAATGCCAATACTACTACTCACAAAAGTTTCGTGAGAGTCGAGTTGAAAGGGAGATTGTAGAGTTTTATTAATTTGACAAGCGATCGCGATCGCGTCATCCAAACGTTGCAAATCATTTAATAATAAAATGAACTCATCCCCCCCGAAACGAGCAAAAATAGAATCTTTGGGTAAAAACGCTTGAATCGATTGGACGACAGCAATCAGTAAGCGATCGCCCACTAAATGCCCTAAACTATCATTAACCAGTTTAAAGTCATCCAAGTCAAAAAATAAAACAGCAAAACGATAATTCGAGTTAACTTTTGCGGTTTCAAGGCTTTGCTGTAAATGAGCTAAAAAGGCTTTACGATTATATAAACCCGTTAACTCGTCATGATTGGCATTATATTTTAATTGAGCTTCGGTAATTTTGTTTTGGGTGATTTCTTCAATCGTACCTTCATAATACAAAATAGTGCCATCGCGATCGCGTTTTGCCCTGGCATAAACTGAAACCCAGATCGCTGAGCGATCGCGACGATAGACTTGGGTTTGAAAATCTGTAACTGAGCCTTGGGTTGCGATAGACTCTTTAAAAATTTGGCGATCTTCGGGATTCAAATAAACCTGCTGGCTAATATCATCAATTGCAGCAATCAAAGCAGTGGGGGACTCATAGCCAAACATTTTAGCAAACGCTGGATTTACACTTAAAAAACTACCTTCAGGAGTAGATTGAAATATCCCTTCTAAGGCATTTTCAAAAATATCGCGATACTTGGCTTCAGCTTGTTCTAAACTCTTAAAAGAATCTTGTATTTGCGCCGCCATACGATTGAAAGTATGAGACAATAAGCTTAACTCTCGAATGCGAGAATCTTGTACTCGCTGTTGCCATTTTCCTTGAGATAAAGCCTGAGATGCAGTAATTAATTCAAAAATTGGATGAATCGATCGTTGCGTTGCAATCAGACTAATAACGGTAATCGTCGCCAACGCGATCGCGCATAATATAATGGTTGAACGAGTATTCGCATGAATGACTCCCATAAAATCTCGTTCAGGAATCACCACCACCACCAACCAATCAATTCCTAAATCATCTTGAAACGGCGTAACTTTTAGATATTGGCGTTCGTTATTAAGTTTAAAATCAAGATATTGCGCTTTTTCAATTTGCTCAAGCTTGCCGTTATGTTGCTGTTGTATAAACTGAGTTGTTTTTTGGATAATCGGACGTTTGGCTTGATTGGCTGGGATGCGAACGCGGTCACTTTTTCCATTGAGAAAAAGATCGTCTTCATCTGAACTCGCGACTAACTTACCATCTCGTTCTAGAATAAAAACTTCACTACCATCGCTAATTTTCAATTCTTGTAAGAACTCACTAATCCGCGACAAATATAATCTCGTTGTAAAAACACCCACCAACTCCTCAGCTTCGTAAACCGGATAACTCGCTGAAAGTACCACAGTCCGGCGATCGCTAAAAAAAGGAAAAATCGGATTCCAGATGGGTTTTCCTGCTTCAACTGTGGTTGTGTACCATTCGCGAGTATAAAGGTCAAAAGTATTTAAAACCTTTTGTTTGCGGCGGCGATTTCCTCGATTATCCAATTCATAAACGGTCATGAGATTTTCCGTTTCACGACCCGCAGTTACGGCAACTATTTCCTGAGCGCGATTATATTCAATGGCTGTAAATTCTTCTTCTGGAGTCGCAAAAGCAATATTATCAATATTCTCGAAAATATTAAGCAGTTCCCAAAAATGCTTTTCTAGAGCTTGTTTGTCATTAATATCTAAACGATTGCGTTTAAAAGCATTCTTATTAACTTTATTAACCTGTTGGGGAACGGCTAAATAATTCTCTAAATTTTTGGTAACATGATGAGTCGCTTCTTGCCTTAACTGATTAGCAAGTTTTGTGACTGCTTTTTCGCTATTACGAAAGTACAAATATCCGGTCAATCCCACAGCAATGACAATCTGTGAAACCGAAAGAATAGCAACCGATAAGCTCAAAGAAATACGGCGAAAAGGCTTTACCATTGTATCAACAAAGATAGGTGCGAACAGAGGAAAACCATTAAAATAGTCCCAACGGTTAGCTTTTGCCCGCTATCACTTGAGTTGTAGAGGCAGTATCCCGTCGTCGTGGAATCTCGTAGGTCAAAAAATCTTTAGCCAAGCGGGTATTCGGAAAAATGGCTTGGGCTTCTGCGAGTAAATCTCGAATTTGGATAGGATTACCCGGAGCATAACGAGGGCTAAAATGAGTCATAATCAACTGTTTCACTTGCGCTAATAAAGCGACCTGTGCCGCCATTGTTGAAGTCGAATGTTTACGCTCAAACGCCAGATTAGAATCTTGATGAGCAAAAGTAGATTCGTGGATTAAAACAT
This sequence comes from filamentous cyanobacterium ESFC-1, assembly GCA_000380225.1. Classification (GTDB taxonomy): domain Bacteria; phylum Cyanobacteriota; class Cyanobacteriia; order Cyanobacteriales; family Spirulinaceae; genus Jaaginema. The sequence goes on along the minus strand of KB904821.1, from coordinate 2,375,294 downwards.
CGGCATCTTGCGCCAAATTGACCGCAGCATCACAAAAAACAGTATCGGTACAATAAGCAACTTTGCGACCCATTTCAGGGGGACTACAAAACTCAGTTCCCCGGAGGGTACGCCCATCTTCTAACTTAACGGTTTTGCCTTGTTTCAACTGACCATAAAGAGGGCCACTCGGAATGTTTAAAGCCTTCGCTTTTTCCACATTAAAACGCCCCGGACGGTCTTTTTCAGCAATGCGATAACCGTGAGCCGGAACCGCATGGGTAAGGCGATCGCAACTGACCGAAAATTCATCATCCTCATAAACCATTCCCGGTGCAATGGGATGAACTTTGACCCGATGAAAAATACGAGTATAAGAATATTTCTCGCAAGCTTTCAAATAATCTTTTAACGCTGGCGGCCCGTAAATATCAATGGGTTGAGCATTACCCGCTAAACCACAACTTGCGATCAATCCCATTAACCCAAAAATATGGTCGCCGTGCATGTGAGTCACAAAAATGCGGCGAATTTGAGAGCTTTTGAGGTCGCTGCGTAATAATTGATGTTGCGTCCCTTCACCACAATCAAAAAGCCAAACTTCGGCTCGTTGGGGCAAGCGAATTGCCACACTCGAAACATTGCGCGATCGCGTGGGAACGCCAGAACTGGTTCCTAAAAAAGTAATCTCCACGAATTATTAAAAAAATAACTAATAAATTAACGTCCGACCATCCCTAAAAAGATTTAAACTTGACAACATCAACCTGAAAGCCTCGGACGTTACACCCCATCATAAAACATTTATCCCTGTCCTTTCACAACGATGCGATCGCGTCGGAAATAGATGAAATTAGCTCAACTCTCCCCAAACTTAACCGCCTTGGCTTGGAGCAGTATCATAGGGCTGCTGTGGTCTTTTTGGGGGGCAGGGGCTTGGGCGGCGGTTAACTTGCGCGTCTCGATTGCTAACGGCTCATCCCAAATCGTGGTCGGGGGTTCGACTCCGGCTTTAGTGCGCGATCGCACCGGCCAAGTCTTAGGGCAAATTCCGGCCGGAAGTGCTTATACAGTCACCTCCGGCCAAAATCAAGTCACCCTAGGGACTTGGCAAAGTTCTCAACTGTGGATCGACCCCCAAGAAGAAGGCTTTATTTGGATTGGCGATCGCTGGTATCGCGGCGAAGCTCACTTAACTGCCCAAGGCAGCCGCCTTCATGCCATTAACCATGTTGACTTAGAAGAATACCTCTACAGCGTCGTTGGAGCCGAAGCGATCGCGTCTTGGCCCCTCGAAGCTCTCAAAGCCCAAGCCGTGGCTGCTCGCTCCTACGCCCTGTATCAACGCTCCCGCAACCGTAACCCCCTCTACGACCTCGACACCACCACATCAACCCAAGTTTACAAAGGACTCCACAGCGAAGCCCGCAGCACCCACCAAGCCGTACAAGCCACCTCCGGCGAAGTCGTCGTCTACAACAGTCAAGTCATCTTAGCCGCCTTTCATGCCTCCTCTGGGGGTCATACAGAGAACGTTGAAGATGTTTGGACATCCCCCCTACCCTACCTACGCGGTGTGGTGGACTACGACCGTCAAGCCCCGGTGTATCAATGGTCGAAACGCTATTCGAGACGCGAACTCAGTCGCCTTCTTGGGGGAGTGGGCTTGATTCAGTCTTGCATTCCCGAACGCACCACTCCCCACGGACGCATTATTACCATGCGAATCGTCGGCGAGAGGGGAACAACTCGCCTCAGTGGGGCGCAAATCCGTAAAGCCCTGAATCTCCGCAGTCGCTTATTTACCATTACCCCCAGTGGGAACGGCTTTGTGGTTCAAGGCCGCGGCTTTGGTCATGGGGTGGGCTTGAGTCAATGGGGCGCACAATCTTTGGCCACTCAGGGCTGGAACTACCGCCAAATCCTCGGCCATTACTACCGTAACGCGGCTTTGAGCCGGATTGGGGGATGAGGGTTTCTGGCTTGATTGGTTACCAATGGTCAAAAACTACTTTTTAGAATTATGCTTGTTGAGAGCAGCAACCATTTGTTGACGGACTGCCGTTGCCCATAAATCAAAGTTAAACGACTCGCTATTGGCCCGTAGAGATTCTCGCTGAGGCGCAGGACGACCTTGCTTAGAAAAATTTGCTTGAGTTTGCATAATAGTGTAACCTTCACTTTAACAATAAAAAAGTTTCCAAAAACCAATCAAGATTGATTCTGGTTTGGCTCGTCATTGAGCCGAACTTCGATCATAATAGCCGTTTCCCTGGGGTGCAACGGTTAAATTCTGGTGAATATCCTGTTAAACTTTGATATATCCTGATTATTTCCCAATTGAAGAAGGAGTCGGCGACTTTACTCAGACGGCTTGGGGAGGGTCTGGTTTGATTTTTTGGACAACCATGATTTAATTTCTGCGGCGGCAAAATTCCGTTTTACAATAAGTTTATGTTGGCGCGATCGCGATTGTTTTTGGGGCGATCGCGTTCAGTCAATAGGAGGAATTTATGCACTCAGCCAAGGATACTCGGATTGTCTTTGCTCCGCCGCCGAGCGACCCCAAAATCCCCCCTTCCATCTACTATGTCCAAGTCGCAAATCATCTAGATGTACGGTGGCAATGGACGACATTCCCAGATGGGAGTCGAGTAGTGACCAACTACCAACTTATTGAGAAGAACGAGCTTGATTTAGCAAGAACTTAATCGCTTCTTGGGGCGATAGGCGAATTTGAGGAACGCCCGCAATATCCAGTACCCATCGCCCTTCTAAGTTGTTCAACTGCCAACGTTCTTGGGAACGCAACGGCAAAATTTGCCAATTTCCGGCATCGTCTTGTCGGCAGGGAAAATTTAATTGTTGTGCTTGTAGTAACACCAGATTGGTCACGATTTTCGACTCAAGTTAACCCTGAGTTAATACTTTCTTAACCGGCTTTTAGTTTTAAAGTTCTGAACCCTAAAAGCCCTCCAATTTTACCACTTTATAAAATCGAAAGAAAGCCTGTGTTTCTCTCTCAACAACCCCCCCGAATGACTAATAACAATCGAGAAATAGGGTCGCGAAAATATCAATATTGTTCTCAAAAAAATTACAAAATGATTCTTAAAAAAAGTAGCTATCCCGCAAAAATATGGTGTTTCCCCCTTGACAAATTACCCGTTTTCTCGAATTATCCGGGGCGATCGCAAATAGTGTATTCTGGCAAACATAACCCCAACACCCTTTCATCCCAATTACGCCCGTGTTAGAAGCCTGTATCTTCGCGACCATATTGTGCGGATTTTTCGGTATAATTTTTAAAAAAAATCTGGTCATGAAGATCGTCTCAATGGATGTCATGAGTACAGGAGCCATTGCCTGCTATGTTTTTGTGGCGGCCCAAGACGGTCTATTCACGCCCATTCTGTCAGAAAATCCGACAGCAACCTATGCCAATCCCGTCCCCCAAGCGGTCATCTTAACCGCCATTGTCATCGGCTTTTCCATTCAAGCCCTGATGCTGGTGGGAGTTATGAAACTAGCCCGAGACAATCCCACCCTAGACAGCAACGAAATCGAGAAAAATAACACCCCTTGACATCCTCACCGCCGTAAACGGACGGTGATTCCTAAACCTCACGATTTAAGTTTCTGCTTCACTCACATCTGCGTACACTACCAACTTGTGTTAGCTATGTTACCGTCTTACGTCATGTCCACAGACTTTCTAACTCCTTACAGAGTCCCGATTCCGATAGCCCATCGGTACGGTGTCCTACAAAGACTGTACTTGTTGCTTGGATATTTTACTTGCGCCAGCTTTTCGGCACAAAACCTACTATATCCAGTTTTCAAGATGCTGATGTCGAATTGGCTTGGTTTTTGCTGTTCGACATTTTCAATTCTACCTAAAAAATACAAAGCCGTCCTTGAAGGACGAGGTTTCAGACCCAGGAGGTTTTGATGACCGCCTTCACCATTTTCTGGATTACGCTGCCCTTTTTTATCGGGTTTATTATCTACTTATTCCCTCGTTTGGCTCGCGTTTTGGCGGCAAGTATTCCGGTGGTTTCGGCCACTTACGCCTTACAGCTATTTCTGCTTGACTCTCCTTTGAAATTGCAACTGCTAGACAACGCCGGGGTGAGTTTGCTGGCCGATTCGATCAGTGGTTATTTTATTCTGACCAATGCCCTCGTCACCGCCGCCGTGATTGCCTATTGTTGGTCAAAGGGTAAAACTGCCTTTTTTTATACCCAGATGATGATGCTCCACGCCAGCGTCAACGCTATCTTCATCTGTAACGATTTGATCAGCGTTTATGTCTCCCTAGAAGTCATTGGGATTGCGGCTTTTCTCCTCGTGGCCTATCCCCGTACCAATCGAGCGATTTGGGTGGCTTTGCGTTATCTTTTTGTCAGCAATACCGCCATGTTGTTTTACCTGGTGGGGGCGGTGTTGGTGTATCGCTATCAGCATTCTTTTGACTTTTCGGCGTTAAATCAAGCCCCTCCTGAAGCGATCGCCCTATTGTGTTTAGGACTTTTAGCCAAAGGGGGCATTTTCATATCGGGATTATGGCTGCCCCTCACCCACTCCGAATCCGAAAGTCCCGTGTCAGCCCTACTTTCAGGTGTGGTGGTCAATACGGGGGTTTTTCCCCTGCTACGCTTTGCTTTAACCGTGGAGACCCTAGACCCCATCGTGAGAACTTTTGGCTTGTGTACGGCGTTATTTGGGGTCGCTTATGCCGTTTTCGAGAAAGATACCAAGCGGATGTTAGCTTTTAGTACCATTTCCCAAATGGGCTTTGTGATGGCTGTCCCCTTTGCCGGGGGCTTTTATGCCCTAGCCCACGGTTTAGCCAAATCTTGCTTATTTTTGATGAGCGGCGTGTTACCCAGTCGCCAATTTAAAGACCTCGAACAAACCCCCATCGATCGGCGTTTGTGGGGGGCGATCGCGATCGCGAGTTTATCCATTTCCGGTTTGCCCTTTATCGGGGGTTTTGCCGCCAAAGCCTACACCATGAAAAACCTCAATTCCTGGCAGGAAATCGCCATGAATGTGGCTGTGGTGGGAACTTGTTGTGCGTTTGCCAAATTTCTCTTTATTCCCTTTGGAGACAAGCAAGAAAACTTAGCCGTAGGATTTTGGTTGGGTGTGGGCAGCTTAATCGGGGGTTTACTCGCAGCGAATGGCTTGTATTACGACCTTTATACCCCCGCGAATGTGATTAAATCCCTCGTGACCCTTGCCCTAGGTTGGACAGCTTATTGGGTCTTTTTTCGCCACACCAGCATCCAACTTCCCCGCGTCCTCGAACGCTTTGAAAACCTCATTGGCATGATGAGTTTAATCTTAATTGCTTTATTCTGGATGGTGCTGGCATGATTGGCTATCTCAACTTAATTTTACGCTTGACAATTTGGTTTTTGCTTACCGCCGATTTGAGCCTGGCTAATATTATTATCGGGGTTTGTGTGGCTTTGTTAATTCCTCGCGGTTATACCTCCCCAGGGGCGTTGAAAGATTGGTTGCGGACTTTGGGTGAGGTTTTGGTTGCTGTTCCCCAAGCCTATTTTGAAGCCGTTGAAATTATGCTGCGGCCTCATCGCTACGAAGATGTAACGCGAGAAAGAGTAAAACCCCAGCGATCGCCCGGATTGATTTTTTTAGATATCTTTTTAATTACCTTTACCCCCAAAACCATTGTTTTGAAATACCGCGAAGAAGGTTGGTATGACGTGCATCGCATTCTCAGGAGGCCGCGATCGTGAATTTGATTTTAATTATTATGCTGGCGATCTTACTCATCCCCCTCTACGAAGCTTGGCAAGATGATAATATTTGGCAAAAGGTACTGGCTTTTTCCAGTATTGCCAGCAAAACCTCAATTATGATCCTCATCGTTTCGATTTTGCGGGATGATTGGATGATTGGGGTGGTTGGGGTGATTATTCTCAGCGTCGGCAATGCGGCCTTGATGCTTTTGGCTCATATTATCAAACGCCTGAATGATTTATGATTAACACATTGAGTTATGTCTGTATTGGGATTGGCTTGTTTTTTTGGGTGTGGGGAACTTGGCCCTTGGTGGGCGATCGCTCGGTATTATTTAAACTACACAGTTTATCCGTAGCCGATACCCTCGGTTCGATGAGTATTGTCGTCGGCTTATTGCTCAAAATCCCTAGAGAATGGCCGTTGCTTTTATTGGCGATTATTTCCCTAGCCATTTGGAACACTGTACTCGGCTATGTGTTGGCTTATTGTTCGAGTAGCAAAGAAACCCCATGAATGATAGCTATATCTATGTCATCGCGGCGTTACTGCCGTTAACTTCTTTGATGTTGGTGTTGCAATCCAATCCTTATCATGCTTTGGTGGTGCGGGGGATTGTGGGGGCAGTCGCGGCTTTGGTCTATGCTGTTTTAGGGGCGGCAGATGTGGCTTTAACCGAAGCTTTAGTGGGAACAATGCTGGCCATTATGTTATATGCTGTGGCCGTGCGATCTTCGTTGGTCATGCGCCTTGGCGTTGTCGCCGAAAGTGAGGCAGTGGTAAAAGCTGAGGGCGATCGCGATTTACAAGATATCCTCGATCATCTCCGCAGTATCGTTGCCAAACGCCATCTGAAATTAGAATTAGTTTCCTATCCCAACGAAAAAGCTCTACAGCAAGCCTTGATCGCCAAAGAAATACACGCCACTTGTCTTAAATCCGAAATCGAATCGCAACCCTATCAAACCACCACCAGAGTCCGCCATCTCTACGATATTTTTCAACAAGAATTGACTTTACCTGTGACGGGATTGGCTTACTTGAGTGCTGAAGATTGATGTTTTAGGCAGTAGGCTTTTCAGTCGTCAGTCATCAGTCAACAGCCTAATCAGGGGCAATCGGCAATCGGCTCCTCGGCAATCGGGGGGTTTCTTCAGTTATCAGTTATCAGTAATCAGTTTTTTGGGCAGTATGCTTGTAGGGGCGGGGTTTCCCCGCCCAATAACCAACAACCAATAACCAATAACCAACAACCAATAACCAATAACCAACAACCAATAACCAATAACCAACAACAAATAACCAACAACAAATAACCAACAACAAATAACCAACAACAAAAAATGAAATGGATTTACGCGATCGCGGGCATTGCTTTATATATCAAAATGTTAGTGGGCCCCAGTCCTGAAATCGAACTCCCTGACCTTTCAGTCGTCGAAGCCATAGTCCAAGATAGCGGCGTTCCTAATGCGGTCACAGGGATTATCTTTCGCAATCGCCTCTACGACACCATTTTTGAAGTCGTGGTGTTTACGATCTCGATTATGGGGGTTTACTATCTTTTGGCCAACGAACAACCCTCTTGTACCATTTACCAATTTAGCGATCGCCCTTCGATTGTTTTAGCGCGTTTGGGGGCGACGATTTGTTCTCTGGTTAGCATCGAACTCGCCATTCGCGGCCATCTCAGTCCGGGGGGCGGGTTTGCGGCAGGAGTCGCCGGAGGAACAGCTATCGGTTTGGTGGCCATTACTTCCTCCTCTCAGTGGATGCAGTCCATTTATCAACGCTGGCATACCTCCGCTTGGGAAAAAGTCTCGGTTTTAGCGTTTATTATTTTGGCGGTGTGTACCCTGATTGGTTTTGAGTTTCCTCCGGGTCAACTGGGCGGCCTCCTCAGTGGCGGGGCGATTCCCTTATTAAACATTCTCGTCGCCTTGAAGGTGGCGTTGGGGTCTTGGGCGGTGGTTTTGGTGTTTACTCGCTATCGCGGCTTGTTGTAGTCAAATTTAACTCAACCGAAAAGCAATGGCTTGTCCGCCCCGCCTCTCAAGAATGGCATTGTACTGGGCGAGTTGACGAAATAATCAAAATAGCTTAAAATGAATTTATAGTGCGGTTAACCAACGCGATCGCGTCCAACATTGCACAACCTCAAACTTCAGTTCTATGGGTCAGCCTGCTTACAGTCAAGCAGGTTATTTTTTGTTATTGGTGAGCGATCGACTTGAACTTCTACAAGCAAATCCGATCGAGAAACATGAAGACCCGCGATCGCCCTAGGAAGTCGTGTTGTATGGTGAACATAGATGCACTTTTTCTTCATTTCGATGCAACGCACCTTGCTTTTGTCCAAAATTCATAACTGTACGCTCACAGGCGCAAACCTCGATTATGTCGGCAGTATCAGTATCGATCGGGTTTTACTCGATGCTGCGGGAATTGTCCCCTACGAGCAAGTCCAGGTTGTGAATAAATCCAACGGCCATCGCCTCATAACTTATGCCATCGAAGCCCCTGCCCATTCTGGCATTGTCGAACTCAATGGGGCGGCAGCCCGCGTTGGCATGGTCGGGGATACGCTGATTATTATGACCTATGCTCAGTTCAATGGCGCAGAGATTCAAGATTATCTGCCTACGGTGGTTATTGTCGATCGCGACAACAAACCCCTACAAGTCCAGCAACACCCGGAAATGGTGGTGGGTGGTGGGCAGTAGGCTTTTTTGGGCAGTAGGCAGCGCGTGCTGTGGGGGTTTTTGGGGCAATCGGCAATCGGCAATCGGCAATCGGCAATCGGGGTGTAGGGGCGCTCTTTTCCCCGCCCAAGAGGGGGAGGAGGGGAAAGAGTGGGGAGAGGGGGAAGAAATGACCAATTACCAATTACCAATTACCAATTGAGGGATTTTGGCGACAACCAACAACCAATAACCAACAACCAACAACCAACAACCAACAACCAACAACCAACAACCAATAACCAATAACCAACAACCAACAACCAACAACCAACAACCAACAACCAACAACCAACAACCATTTGTATCAACGTCTACGAAACGCGATCGCGAAATCCCTTAATGTCAAACAATAATGATTAAACGTCATGGGTTATTACCCAGTCATTTATGCGGATCGAGCAGTTACAAGCTTTTTTAGCGATCGCCCAAACCGGAAGCTTTGGTGAAGCCGCCCGTTTGTGTGGGGTGACCCAATCTACCATTAGCCGCCAAATTCAGGCTCTTGAAACAGCAGTTGGGTTAGCTTTATTTCATCGCTCCACCCAAGCCAAACTTACCCTAGGGGGCGAGCAGTTTTTCCCGAGAGCGCGGCGGATTTGCTTAGAATGGGAAAATGCCCTGAATGAAATTGCCGAACTCAAAGAAGGCAAACAACCGGAGTTATGCGTAGCGGCGATTCACTCGGTTTGCGCTTACCAACTGCCCCCAGTCCTTCAGAAATTTTGTTGCATCTATCCCAAAATTCAATTGCGGGTGACGGCATTAGGTAGCGATCGCGCCCTGAAAGTGCTACGAGATGGCTTGGTGGATGTGGCCATTGTGATGAATAATCGCTTGCTCACCACATCCCCCGAAATGAGTGTTCAAGTGCTATATGATGAACCCATTGAAGTGTTGATGTCAGCGCATCATCCCTTGGCACAATACAAGCGGGTACCTTGGTCGGAGTTGATTGCGTATCCCCAAGCCGTATTTAAAGATGGCTATGGGATGCAACGTTTGGTGCAAGAGCGTTTTACCTTACTCGGAGCGCAACTCAAAACGGTAATGGAACTCAACACCTTAGATGGCTTTCGGGGAGTCGTGCGTCAAGGACAAATTATCGCGTTGTTGCCCCAATCGGCTTTAATTAATGTGGACAATGACCCCACCTTAGCCGCTCGGCCCTTGGCACAACTGCCCGAAAGTTTATTAAATTCGGGTCAGGGGTCAAAATCTCACGGCATCGAGAAGGGTTTAACTCGCCAAGTCGTGTTGGCGACCACAAAAGACCGTTTGCAAATTCCGCCGATTCAAACCTTTTGTGAATTAGTAGAAACGAGCTTTTGCGCCCCTTCTTTAGTTACGATTAATTCCTAATTGTTAAAATTAGCCACCGCGATCGCCCAGTGTTAAAGCATAATGAGTCATACTTTTAGAGATTTACTAAAAAAAGTCGGAAGTGGTACGCATACTTCCAAGGATTTAACCCGCAGCGAAACGGCTCAAGCCACGCGCATGATGCTACTCGAAGAAGCAACCCCGGCTCAAATTGGGGCATTTATGATTGCCCATCGCATCAAACGCCCCACCCCAACAGAAGTGGCGGGGATTTTGGATGCTTACGATGAGCTTGGCCCCAAGTTAAAACCATTTGCTCCCCCTTCTCCTTATCCGGTTACAGTATTGGGTATTCCCTACGATGGGCGATCGCGCACTGCCCCGATTGCGCCCCTGGTCGCCCTCATGTTAGCGGTGGCCGGAGTCCCGGTGATTCTGCATGGGGGAGAGACGATGCCGACGAAATACGGTATCCCCCTGATTGAAATTTGGCAGGGATTGGGGTGGGATTTCACGCGGCTGAATTTAGCCCAAGTGGAAACGGTTTTCGCTCAAACTTATTTAGGCTTTGTGTATCTGCCCACGTTATTCCCTACGGCGCACAATCTCGTCCCTTACCGGGATCAAATCGGCAAACGTCCCCCCGCAGCAACAGCAGAGTTGGTGTGGTCGCCTTACGCCGGAAACGTAATGATGGTGGCGGGTTATGTGCATCCCCCCACTGAGGATCGATTTCGTGAAGTTTGTGCTTTGCGGGGTATTGATAACTATACGTTGGTTAAGGGTTTAGAAGGCAGTTGCGATATTCCTCGCGATCGCACCGCCATCATTGCCATTCATCGCCCCGGAGACACCGAATTTGAGCGTTTAAAGCTGCATCCCCGCGATTATGGTTTTGAGGGGGTAGAAGTGCCGTTTGAGTCTTCTGAGGCTTATTTAGAGTTGCTACAAGGCGCGATCGCGAATCAGGATTCGGAGTTTCGCCAAGCGGCAATTTGGAATGGTGGCTTTTATTTATGGCGTTGTGGCGTTTGTCCCGATCTTACCGCCGGTTTCGAGCAAGCCGAGATGTTACTCAGTCGCGGTAAGGTGGCCGCTAAGGTCAAAGAAATTCAAGAGGCGATTGGGCGTTGTTAGGGGTATGCCCACTCAGCCAGAAAATCGAGTGGTATAGCAGTACGTTTTTGAGTTAGGACATAAGAGTTGTCCTCAGCCCTCACCCCAAACCCCTCTCCCACGGGAGAAGGGCTTATTTTTATCGTGCTGCTATACGCCAAAAGCCCCACGTCGAGAAACGCAGGGCTTTGAGTTTATGCCAAATAGAGTTTATTCGCTCGGTAACGCGCCAACGCGGATGGTAACATCATTAGTGCGACCATTGCGACTGACTTCGGCTGAGAGAGTGTCACCGACAGCCACCTGTTCGACGGCATCTTGAACCGAACTCGGATCGGTCATGTCGCGGTTGTTAATGCGCTTAATCACATCGCCGTCTTGCAGCCCCGCTTGCGCCGCCGGGGAGTTGGGCATCACGCGAGCGACTAAAATACCTGTATCGTCGCTGAGGCGTTGGTTGGTGCTGCGTTCAAACTCGGCTTTGATTTGCGGGTTTAATGCAACCATCTGAATGCCGATGTAAGGATGTTCGACGCGACCAGTGGCAATGAGTTGGTCGGCGATATCTTGGGCGGCATTGATGGGAATCGCGAAGCCTAATCCTTGCGCTCCTTGGATGATGGCGGTGTTAATGCCGATCACTTGGCCGTTTTCGTTGAGCAAGGGGCCGCCAGAGTTACCGGGGTTAATAGCTGCGTCGGTTTGGATGAAGTCTACTCGCTTGTCTGGGGCCCCAATTTGGGAACTGTTGCGACCGATACCGCTAATAATGCCTGTGGTGACGGTATTATCTAAACCGAGGGGATTGCCGATCGCGATCGCCCATTCCCCAGAGCGGAGATTTTCCGAATCCCCTAACTCCGCTACAGGTAGGTTATCGGCATCGACTTCGATCACGGCGACATCGGTTAAGGGATCGCTACCCATCACCCGGCCTTCGAGGGTACGTCCGTCTTTGAGCTTCACTTCAACGCGATCGGCTCCCGCGACAACGTGAGCATTGGTCAGAATTTTACCATCTTCACTGATAATAAAGCCCGAACCCGTTCCCCGTTGCACTCGTTCTTCAGGAGTCGGCATTTGACCGCCAAAAAATCTGCGGAAAAAGGGGTCGTTAAATTCTTCGGGAAGTTGCGAAGTGACGGTTTTCGAGGCGTTGATGCGTACAACAGCCGGGCCGACGTTATCAATAACATCGGTGACAAAGTTAGTCGAAGCCCCTGTGGGAATCGCGGCAATATTGCTGTTATCGGGGCTTTCGGGGGCGGCTACGGCAGTTTGGGTAAAGCGGGTTTCAGCCGGAGGATTGGCGAATAAGTAACCGCTACCGACGGTCAAACCGGAACCCAAGGCGATCAAGGAAAGGTAACTCAGTGCTTTTTTCATGGTGTGAGAAGGAGAGGAAGTAATGTTAGTAGTATTAATAATTTCGGTTAATTTTGGCTCAAACGGCTAAAATTTCAGCGTTTACCACAGCCTCTAAGGGGCAATCGGCAATCGGCTCCTCGGCAATCGGGGGGGAGGTGGGATGCAAGCCCCTCCAAAGGGGGTCAGAAACTTCTTGCTAGAGGGTAGACTCTATAAAAAGGCTCAACGCCAGACTATACTAGGGTTTCAGCCTCAAAAAGTAAAATTAAGTTTCACCGAGAGTCTTTAGGAAATACCCATAAAAGGAAGGAAAGTCAGCCCAGGTGTGTGTGTGTGAGGAACGAAGTTTCAAATCACTTATGGGAGCAAGAGATTTTTGTTCGCTGTCTTGGGAGGGCTGACAATTTTTAAGATAATGAGTCAATGTGTCTTTGGCGTGACATCAATATGTCAATGTTGTGGCGATTTTTCGTCGTGAGCTTTTGAGGGGTTGTCAACTGGACAGTTGCAAAGGGAAGTGGTGTTGGGTTGCACTTCGTTTTACCGAACCTACCGCATTTCATCATAGCGTGTCAAAAATAAGGCGGTTCTCAAACGCGATCGCAAAAGGTCAATGGTGCAGTCAATTCTGAGTATTTATGCTTAACTGCTCTGGGGGTGTGTAGGATAATGGGCGATCGCGATCGCTTTTAGTAACGGTAATGTTGCACCCAATAGGGTAATAGAAGACAATTGATCTGTCGAAATCTGGCTTTGTCGTACCCTTATATATGTATAAAGACAACGAAGTTGAGGAGTTGTATGAATTTCTTTAAGCGAAGTTATTTCGGAACTTTAGCGATGGGTAGTATTTTACTGTCCCCAGTCGCGATCGCGCCCCCCACCCAAGCCCAGCAGATTGTCAACATCAGCCCGACGAACAACCAAGCGGTTTCCCCCGATAGTTCAATTTCTGGGGTATTCGATACGGCGACGGGGACGGTAAACCCGGATGCGGTGCAGTTGTTTGTCAACAATCAAAATGTGAGCCGCAGCAGCACCATCACCCCGACTTTTTTTAGTTACAAGCCCTCCCAGCCCTTACCCGCAGGTCAAAATACCGTTCGAGTCGAATACACTAATACCGGGGGTCAACGACAGGCAGTAAGCTGGACGTTCCAAGTCCGTCAACCCCAAGCGGCGTTAGAAATTGAATCGGTGACTCATAATGCTACTAATACGGCTTTGGGGTCGGGTTCGACCTTCCTAACGACGATTACAGGGACTCCCAACGCCCAAGCAACGGTGATTGTCCTCGATGGCAATACGATGCGACGTTTGCCGACTCAGGAAATCTCTAGGGGCGTTTATGTGGCGACTTTGAATTTGAGCAATCGCGATCGCATTACCGAAGGTGTGGTTTTAGGTCGTCTCGAACGTCAAGGCAATGTAATCTATGGGGCAGCCGAAGAACCTGTGGCGTTTCAACCGGGGGCGACACAAGTCACTCCCGTCACCGAAAATAGCGGCAGTCAACCCCAACCGACCCAACCGACCCAAACTACCAATCTGGCTAACTTGCAGCCGACCTTTACCAACTACAGCGACGGCGGCACCATTGCGTCCCAAGGTTTCACCCTCAATGGTACTACCGAACCGAATGCCAGCGTCCGCGTGACGGTGAATGCGGTCGATCCTACGCCGTTTATTGGTGGGACAAATCAATTGGTAAGTCGTACTGTACAAGCCGATGCGAATGGGGCGTTTAGCCTGCAAGTGCCGCGGCCCTTGATTCTTAATGCCGGGATTCGCTATGAAGTGGAGGCGATCGCGAGTAAAAATGGTCAATCGGCTGAAACGAATATTACTTTGAGCCAACAATAAGTATCAATTACTATTTTGTGATTGGGGCGGGATTAACCCGTCCTTTTTTATAAGCAATATAGCGCTGGGTAATACCAAATCCGATTACCAAACCCCACTTATATAGTAATTCTAAATAAGAACCGACAGCCCGCCCTCAGATTAAAAATCTGGGGAACCAACAAGAACAAAGTCCGCTTTCACGGACTCAACCAATTAAGTTAATGTGCGGAACTTAATTGTAATGACTATAGTATTTACAAATTGGATGTAAACCCCCTAATCTCGTTCCTTGGTTTTACCAAGGGACGCACCAAACGAGGCTCAGCCTCGATTCTATAACAGAGATACTATTAAGAAAAAACGCAATCTGAGTTTACGTCTCAAATGAAAATACTATATTATCAATAATGCTCGTATTTCGGTGCGTTACGCTTCGCGCTAACGACACCACATTTTAAGCTAGGAACCGGGGTTCTAAAGCTTTACAAACGTCCCTTCGTAGAACCAAGAAACGAGGTTAAAATTCTTCATCGAAACCCGGTTTCTGAAATTTTATCGCCCTAATAAGCGATCGCGCAAATGTTGGATGCGATCGCGAAATTTTGCCGCTTCTTCAAATTCTAAATTTGTAGCCGCTTCTTTCATCTGGGCTTCGAGTTGTTGAATCACATCAGGGATTTTTTCTAGGGGTAACTCGTCGGATTTTTCATAAATGACTTCAAGTTGTTGAGCATTAACACGACGGGAAATATCGAGAAAATCGAGAATAGAATTGGTTGATTTTTTAGAAATCGGTTGCGGGGTAATATTGTGTTTTTCGTTATATTCGATTTGAATGGTGCGACGACGTTCGGTTTCGGCGATCGCACGACTCATACTATTAGTGAGGTTATCTGCATATAATATCGCTTGGCCGCGAATATGTCGCGCCGCCCGACCAATAGTTTGAATCAGCGAACGTTCAGCCCGCAAAAAGCCCTCTTTATCCGCATCCATAATCGCCACTAAAGAGACTTCGGGTAAATCCAATCCTTCCCGCAATAAGTTTACCCCCACTAATACATCAAAATCCCCTTCTCGTAGGGATTGAATAATCTCGATGCGTTCAATAGACTGAATTTCTGAATGTAAATAGCGCACCCGAATGGCACGATCTTGTAAGTATTCGGTCAAATCTTCTGCCATGCGCTTTGTGAGCGTTGTAATTAAAGTGCGCTCATTACGGCTAATTCGCTCTTGAATCTCGGCAAATAAATCGTCAATTTGCCCTTCAGTCGAACGCACAAAAATCTCTGGATCGACAACTCCCGTGGGACGAATAATTTGCTCTGCAACCCGCCCTTCTGATTGCTCGATTTCCCAATTTCCCGGAGTCGCAGAAACAAAGACGCATTGATTCACTTTTTGCCAAAATTCATCGGCTTTCAAAGGGCGATTATCCGCCGCACTCGGTAAACGAAAACCATGTTCGACTAACACTTTTTTCCGGGCTTGATCGCCATTATACATCCCCCGAATTTGCGGGACTGTAACGTGGGATTCGTCAATCATTAACAGCCAATCATCGGGGAAATAGTCGATTAAACATTCGGGGGGATCGCCAGCATTTCGTCCGGCAAGATGACGAGAATAGTTTTCTACGCCATTACAATAACCCACTTCTCTTAATAGTTCTAAATCGTAACGGCTGCGTTGTTCGAGTCGTTGAGCTTCGAGGAGTTTATTCTCTTTTTCGAGTTCCTCTAACCGCATTTCGAGTTCTGCTTCTATGGCTTGACAAGCGGCTTCTAAACGATCGTCAGGGGTGACAAAGTGACGGGCTGGATATAAGTTAATCCCCGGTAAGCTTTGTAAAATCTCTCCGGTGACGGGATCGATGTAGCGAATTGCGTCAATTTCATCCCCAAAAAATTCAATGCGAATCACCCGATCTTCGTATGCCGGGACGATTTCTAAAACATCTCCTTTGAGGCGAAAGTTACCCCGTTTTAGTTCTAAATCATTGCGGGTATATTGGACGGAGACTAAATCTCTGAGTAACTGCCGTTGGTCGAGTTCTGTTCCCATTTGAATGGGAATCGAGGCTTTGAGGTATTCAGCAGGCATCCCCAAACCGTAAATACAACTAATAGAAGCAACCACAATAACATCTTTGCGTTCAAAGAGCGATCGCGTGGCCGAATGGCGCAACATATCAATTTCATCGTTGATCGAAGCGCTTTTCTCGATATAAGTATCGCTCACGGGAATATAGGCTTCCGGTTGATAATAATCGTAGTAACTAATAAAGTATTCAACCGCATTTTCGGGGAAAAACTGCCGCAACTCATTACACAATTGCGCCGCCAAGGTTTTATTATGAGCTAAAACGAGGGCGGGTTTGCCAATTTTCTCGATTACCGCCGCCATTGTAAAGGTTTTCCCGGTTCCAGTTGCCCCTAGGAGGGTTTGCAAACGATGACCTTGCTGCAATGATTGAGTAAGCTGCGCGATCGCGCTGGGTTGATCGCCAGTGGGGGTAAAAGGGGCGTGAAGTTGAAATGAACTCATAAGTTAAGTTGTTATTTTAAATTAAAAAATTAAATCTATGCCGGGTTTTCGCGATCGCATCGGCTGAGGTGGCTCAAGCTTCGGCTCTCAAAAGTTACACTTATTTACAACTTTATAGAGTTTTATAGACTCTTTCCTAAGTTCGATGTACCTTAGTTAGAGGAAGTGCAACAATAATGTTAAAACAAAATTAAGCTTAGGGATCAAATCCATATCTTGAGGATAGTAGCGCTTTCAACCCTTTAACCCCTAGATTCCCTCAACTTTATCTAACTCGCCCAAGCTTTATTGAAACACCCAAATTCATATTTTAAGGGAACAGCAGCATGACAAAAGCCACCCAAGCCAACGGAACTCAAACCCAAGAGGAAGCCCCAGAAAATCAAGAAAATCCCCAAGAAGAACAACAAGGGGGTTTAGTCGAAGCCTCAAAAGCGGGATTAGATTTATATCAAACCCCCCGTCTCCCCCAAAATCGTCCCATTGAACCCAGTCATATTCAAGTTGTCGAAACCTACTCGATTATGGGCAATCGTCCAGTGACAGCGAGTCAGATGAAAATTGTTGATAGCCTTTCGGTTTCTGGACATCGCCCCGTGATGGCAAGTAATCTAGCGATCAGTGAAAACTACTCGGTGATGGGAAATAGACCGATCGCGTCTAACGAGGACGAAGACATGAGTACCCTCATCGGTTATCTTGATTAAGTTTTCCATACAACTGCATAACGTACAGCAGGGGTAGGCCAGAAGCTTACCCCTTCTTAATTTTCTCAGCAAATCGCAGCTTGGCCGATCGCGATCGCCGATTTTCCTGTATTTCGTCCGGTTGGGCGATAATCGGCTTTTTGGTAATCACCTGGAGTAACGGGGAATTGCGAAAACGGTGCTTCACAATCCGGTCTTCGAGGCTGTGAAAGCTAATAATGCCAATGCGTCCCCCTGGTTTTAGCCAAGTGGGGGCGACATCGATCAATTTTTCGAGAGACGATAACTCCTCATTCACCGCAATGCGTAACGCCTGAAACACGCGGGTTGCCGGGTGTATGCGACCATAACGGTATTTACGGGGAACCGACGAGGCGATCGCGTCTGCTAAAGCCGTTGTGGTCGTGAAGGGGCGACGTTCGACGATTCGCCGGGCAATCCGCCGGGATAACCGTTCTTCGCCGTAATGATAGAAAATATCGGCTAATTGGGCTTCATCGTAATGATTAATCAGATCGGCTGCCGTTAACTCCTGACGGCGGTCCATTCGCATATCCAGGGGGGCTTCGGTTTGAAAACTAAAACCGCGATCGCCCTGGTCAAATTGCGGCGAACTGACCCCCAAATCCGCTAAAATACCATCAAACTCTTGACCGCGCGGATCGTACTCGGCGAAGTTGCCTTGCCAAAACGTGACGCGATCGCCTTCTAAACGGCTTCTCGCCGCCTGAATGGCCCAATCGTCCCGGTCAATCCCCACCAGCCGAACATCCGGCGCAACGGCTAAAATTAAGCCACTGTGGCCGCCGCCACCCAGGGTAGCATCTAGATATAAACCTCCCTCACGCACTTGTAAATGGGCGATCGCTTCTCGCGACAACACCGGAATATGCTCAAACTCTACAGACGATTCAGTCATAAATGGGTAATTACTACTCTTGGACAACAAAAACTTAGGCCATCCTGTTGGATAATTGAAGATATGCCCCAAAATATTTTTTCGATCTTGGTCTGCTTCCCCACTTACCCCTTCTCTCAGGCTTCATCAACTCAAAGACTAGGATATTCATGGTGACCTCTTGGGAATACAAACAAGAATCGCACAACGAGCAAGAATACCTCAACCGACTAGAGGAAAAATCCTTTGAGCAGTGGGTCGAAAATAATAATATCCAAGAAGCTTATCGCTTCACCTACCTACCCACTTTCGATCCCCCCGAAACCATCCGTATCTGGTGTCCGACCCTAGAAGACCCGCCCCAAGCCGTTTTCAAAGTAGGCAACGAACCCGACTCTGTAGTTCCCGGCCTCCTGGCCCATGAAATCCCTTGGTCACCTTCAAGTTTGGCTTGGACCTTGTTAAAGCGCTCGATTGAAAAAAACTTTTGGGTTCCCCCAACTTGGAAAGGAGAAGTCAATCGCGACGGGTCAGAGTGGCTGTTTGAAGGCTATCGCGGCCAACACTACAAACAACTCAAAAGCTGGTGCGGTCGCAATCCCTACGCGACCGCCCTCGGACAATCTTTTCGAGCCTTTGTGAGCGATCGCGCCATCGATAATGATAATTTTATCTTTTTTCGGGGAGTCAAGGGCGATCGCCTTGGCCACATCATCTACGACTACCTCGAAGACCACCGCTACATCCAAGCCCTACAACTAGCCGAAAGTCATAAATCCGACTACATCAAAATTTGGGTTCTCGAAGACCGCATTTTTGACATCTGGCCCGAATTTGCCACCAACCGACAACTCGAAATCCTCGTCCAAGCCACCATCACCACCCACGCGATCAAAAGCCCCCTCCGCAAAGCCCCCATTCTACGGGATATTTGCCTCAAATATGTTAACGTCGGTCAACTCAACCGGGCCCTCCAAGTGGCTTACAGTATCCCCGTTCCCTATTATCAAGCCATCACCCTCGACTATCTCTGTAGCCAATACGAAATTGTCGATCGTACCGAAATCGTAGCTGAAATCCGTTCCCGTCTTCTCCAAGTCGCCCGTCACATCGAAGACAAAGCCCAAATCAACCATCTGAGTAACATCCTCCAGAAACACACCAAACTCGAACGCTTCGACCGGAAAATCTCCCGCTTGATGACTTCTTGGTTGTCGTTGAAATAGTCATTGAAAAATCCCCGTTGCGCGATCGCCACGAGGATTTTTAAGTATAGCAACCGCCAAATCGGTCAGGACAACATATCCATTCTTAGATCAAATCCGTTTAATTAGTGGGGATTAAGAACCCCGGCTTCTAGCTTGCAATTTTAACTTGACTGTGTAAGCAGGTAAGAAACCGGGGTTTTCAAACATTGGTTATTTTTTCGGATTTGATATGATCTTAGAAAATAAGCCCATCTCCCGTGGGAGAGGGGTTTGGGGTGAGGGCGCACTAATGAGCAAAAACGTCCTAACTGTCAGGCTTGCTGCTATATAAACTTGTAGATAATCTTAGAAACTGAGACCCATCGCCGCCGCAGTTCTAGGCCCGACCACACCATCGACCGTTAAACCGTTGTTTCTTTGAAAGCGCATCACTGCCGATTTCGTCATAGGCCCATAAGCAGCATCATAGGGGCCAAAAGAGTAGCCTAAATCATTGAGTCGGCTTTGGACAGCGGCCACTAAAGTTCCTTGGGAACCCACACTTAAAACCAGAGTTCCTGCCGGTCTTACCCCCGGACGAACCCGAGCAGTATTCGCGGTGGTACGGAAACTACGACGACCGGTTGGGGAGGTGCTAGTGAAGGGGCCATAAACCCAGCGTCCCGTCGAAAGTTTGATCCAACTGCCACTCCAGCTTACCGGGTCAGCCAAGCGAGCGCCATCGCGAACGCAAGTATAGACGCTGTAATTGCTTCCCGGCCCGGTACGAGCATTTAAGCAACTTCCTGTATCAGTCTGTACATATAAAGCAGCAGAGGCTTGTTCGGCAGTCCCCACCGCCCCTAAAACCACTGCCACCGACAGTAAACCCATCCAAGCAGAATTAGGCAGTTTGTTCCAGTTTAAAGCCATGTCGGGCATTTCGTATTCAATCCCGGCCTCTTCTTCGTAAGAAAGCCAAGATTGGTCGTAACCGAGTGCTTCCACGATTTTCTCCTTGTTATGTTGACAACAATTTAAAAGATATTACTGAATTTTTGATTCAGCTTCCAGGGGTAAATTTACGGAAACTGAGGATTACATAACAAGAATTATAGAACTAAAATCAGAGAGTGGCACAAAAAATAACGAAAAATGAAGCGATCGCATCAGGATTTAACCAGGAACGCGATCGCTTCAGTTTAACCAAGAATTTATCGGGATTTAGAAAAACCGTTCCTCCCGCAGAAGGCGGCCATATCGTAAAACCTGATAACCATTAGCATCCACCACATAAGAATAACTACCATTTTGGGCTTGATAACGGCCACGACTCGTCACTTGAGCCGGTAAACAAATCGTTGCACCATTGCGTTTATTTTGCCCTTGATAAGACAACTGACCATTGTTTTGATAAATCTGAATGCGAAAATCTGCCGTTTCTTCAGAAATCAGAGTTTCTCCGGCACAACCCGAAGTAGCCGTCGGGGTCGTATTGCGAGCAGTCGGCTGATACGCGGAGTTATTGGTCGTAGTGCGGGGCGCATTCCGCAACACAATCATCGGGTCAATGAAATCATATTGCCCCAGTCGGACTTCAAAATGCAAGTGAGAAAAATCCGTGAATCCCGTACTTCCCATCAATGCAATTCGTTCCCCTTGGCGCACTTGTTGACCCACCTGCACCAAGTTTTCCTCATTGTGACCGTACACCGTATAACAACCATTGTCGTGGCGGATTTTAATGGCATTACCCAAGCCCCAATCATCCCATCCCACTTTCACCACCTCTCCATCAGCCGCCGCGAAAATGGGCGTTCCCACCGGGGCATCAATATCAATCCCCAAATGATAATCGCTTTCATCAAATCGACCGGACAATTCCCCTTGAGCCGGCCACATAAAAGCAACACCCGTACAAGCCCCTTGAGCAATGAGCTGGCTTTGGGTGTGATGCTCTGAATCCGGGTGAGCCGCAACCGGACTTTGACCCAGTACAGACACAGAAAGAGAAAGGCCACTCGCAACACCAACTGCGAGTAAGCGAGAAACAGTCAAAAATTGCATAAAACAATACCTAATTCTTGTCGATTGACCCTGAAGTAATCCAGGTGTATTTTTGCTTTGCGAGCGAGTTTTTCTCTAATCGGGACAAAATAAAATGATCGCGCACCGCACCCACCCAAACTTCAGGCATTGCGCTCATGTTAAATGCAAATGCCTCAGTTGAAAAAAGGGGAGAGACCAAAGATAAGCGCAACTTCAATCAATTTCTGCACTTTAACTTCAGTGTCAAAATTTCCCATGACGCTTATCTTTGTCTCTAGCAGCCTTTTGGTTACTGCTTGCTTCTAGGACGGGACAAGGATCGAATCGTTCCCTACAAATTCTGGCAGGCGCGATCGCAGCTATGATCGATGCAGAGGGCGGTAAATTATTTAGTTCTCCAACCCTTGCCGCAAGTCTCGAATCGCCAATCCCGTTCCCTGCTCTGCGGCCATCCGCAACACCCGTTCAACTAACACGGACAGTTCCACATTCTCGAAATAGCGGCTAGTCGTGGGTCATTGCGGGGTGATCGTCACTGCCCTCCAAAGACTACGGTTGGAGATGCTCGACCAATCCATCACCTACCGTTATGTCCCACGCTGCTACTTCTGCAATAAAATCGGGGTCGCTGGCTTGGTCTTGATAAGCCTTCGCTAAATCTTGAACAAAAAACTTGTGCTGTTCCTGTCGTAGCACTTCGTTAATAACGCGACTGCGGTTGTTCGTTTGGTGAAAGAAAAATTGTTCTTGCATTTAACCAATTCCAAAGCCTGTATATTCCCGTACAAAAGCAGGTTTTAGACCCAAAACAATATCTTCCCGCTTCACTCCTCTTTCTAACAACTCCTCAGCCACCGAAAAATCAGTCGTATTTTGTTGAATCCAGATTTTGCCTTCTCGAATCTCTAAATGAAAGACAACGCCATAAATTCTTTGTTGATGCTCCCAACCTAAATGGAGTAATAAATAACGCTCTGCTTCGCGGTCAAAAATTGTTTCTGTTTCAATCTCTCCATTCGCTGGTACTATCTGTGCTTGTTCTTGCAGAAAGTCACAAATTATTTGACGATATTTCTCTACTTTAACTAAAGAACTCATCATCGATTCGCCTGGGTAGCCATCACAGCGTTGATATAGCTGAAAATTTCGTCAAGTTCGCCAATTGCTTCTAGTTCGACGGCTTCTTCGGAAGTGAGACTGTCGGCTTTTTTCTTGTCCAGCAACATTTGCATCCGTTCCCCCAACTCATCAGTAAATTTGAATAGGGTGAGATGATTAATTTGCTGCACCCGCAATCCTTTGGGAATTAGTACGGAAGGCTTAACGAGAGTCGTCATAGTAATGAACCAATCACCAGATGTGATGAAATTAAGTCTTACAAGCCAATTCTTGGATTAAGTCAGCCATCGCTTGAGCCATTGGCAGACCCGTCAAGATTTCTATCCAATACCATTGTCCATTGGGGTTCAGTTCAATAAAAAATAAATTCCCATTAATATCTTCAATAATGTCGAAAGCACCAAAATTTAAATTAAAGTATTTTAACATTGCTTGAAGCTTAGAGATATAAGAGATCGGTAGATCATCAGCATAATGACCAACTTTATCGGGATTGATGATACGCCAATCTAATTTTGCATCGTCATTGTCAATATCCTGAGATTGAATCCGACATACAAAATATTTGTCGCCAATAATTGTTATTCTATATTCGTGCCGCTTTTTTATCTCTTTTTGTAAAAAAACAGGCGCAAAATGAATAGAGTTTTTAAAATTATTAAGTTGTGAGATACCAATTTTTCTTGTGTATAGTTGATATTGTTTACCATTTTTGGTAAAAGCATCATGTTGATCTGTGGGTTTGATGATACAATCACCTTGTCGATTAACAAAATCTTCAAGCTTTTCATAAGAATTTGTTATAATCGTTTCAGGTGTTTTGATATCTAGCTGTTTTGCTGTAGTAATTTGATTAATACGATATGATGCAAATTCAATATATTGCCATGAGTTGATCCAATGAGCTTTTGGATATAGTCCTGGTAAAGAATGTATTAAAGCATCTGTTTCTTTTTGACAATAATTAACGGCTGATTTTTCTTTAATCTCAGGAAAAACAGTATATTTATCCCAAAAATCTAACTTACGCCACCAAATTACTTTTACGTTTTCTGGAATTTTTTGAGAGTCTCTGAAAAGCAAAAAGTTTTTAACTAATTGACCTGAATTATTCCACTCATAGGCATATTTACTATTTTGAATAAATGTGTCTATGTTTAATCGAATAATATTGAGATTAGAATCACTTATTTTTTTGATTACAGCATCAGCATGAAGATCGGATTCTTTTGTTATGATTAAACACGAGTATTTCATACCTACGACCTTTAAATTCTAAAGTTTACAAAAAGCAAAAGACCTGTTATATTAACAGATCTTTGACTTTACAAAATTGGGGTTCACGAGCTTTAGTTAAAGATACACTCGCAACTAACCTTTGCTACCGTCGAGTCTACCTGTCGCAGAAACTTCAAGACACCAAGAATCATGATCCGAAGAAATATTAGACGTTTGGTTATGAGGATTGTAACTAGGTTTGTTAACAGCAGTTTCGTGTTGAGGAGTGATACCAAAGTGCATCATTAACGGATAACTGGATTTTTCTGAAGTAGCTGTATTTAGGGACATTTGACTGATCTCCAACAATGAGGATGTTTATATGAAATAGTATATTTATTGAAATGAGAAACGTAAAGTCGAAAAAAGTCGTATAAAGTCATAAAAAAACTACAATTTAAAAATTTTATCGTATAAAAAACTCAAATCTGTTGGAGGTAGTTGAGATGAATGTTGAAGAAGCGTTGCTTTTTGTGGATGAAGTCGTATTTTCTCATACAGGAAAACACTTAGATGATATGCAAATGGGATTAGTCAAAGGGGTTTTACAGCGACAGAAATACACAGACATCGCCAAAGACCTCAATTGTAGCGAAGGATACATAAAAGATGTTGGCTACGAGTTGTGGAAATTACTTTCTGACATTTTTGCAGAAGAAGTTAATAAGTCTAACCTGCAATCTACACTATTTCGTCATAAAGCCATCAACAGTTTTAACTTCAATATTTTTAGTAATGATAATAATAATATGATTGACTCAGTACAATTATGTCAATCTTCTCAAAAATCTGATGACTTTTTGCGAGGAAAGCAAGAAGCAAAAAATGAAGCTGTTATACGTTTGAGAGCAATTGGCTTAAGTGATACTCAAATTTGTGAATGTTTAGATATGACATTAGAAGATATACAAAAATTGAGGAATAAAGAGTTTTGATCTTGAAAAATAGGGAAATTTTAGCTTGTTTCTGTCAAATTCATAGACTTATTCACAACTTAATTGATAAGTCGTTTAGCTAAATTTATAAACAGGAGTTTCAATCACTCGCATTGGTGGCTCTTCGTTGAAAATAATTTGTTGGATGCGTTCTACTGTTTGAGGGGAAAACAGTTGTTCGCCTGTAGTCAGAGAAATTAGCGCCGGCACCTTCTCAATCACAAATAACTTACCATTGACTTCCAAGGTATAAGTTACTTTCTTTTCGATAAATTCTTCGGTTTGATTTTCAGGAATCATAAAGAATGAAGATTCAGAACTCCGGTTTCTTATAAGCTTACCCGATTCAGTTAAAATTTGACCCCAGAAACCGGGTTTCTAGACTGTTGGTATTTTCTCACCAATCGAGGCAGAGCCTCGCTTTTTGCGTCCCTTGGTAGAACCAAGGAACGAGTGAAAGGTACAAAAAAATAGGGCGGGCAATGCCCACCCTGACTGTAGGGGCGGGGTTTCCCCGCCCAATCTAGGATTAACTGCCGCTAATGCGGGCGACATCGCGGGCGTTGGCCTCGAAGGCGGCATCGAGGGCAGCATCGCCGCTTAAGCCGTCTTCCAGGGCTTGCTTGATAGCTTGGAGGACGCGCTTGTAGTCGCGGGGCATCACTTTGACGAATTGAGGGAGGTAGGAATCCCAAGATTCTAGGATGCGGGCGGCTTTGGGGCTGCGGGTGTACTGGTGGTGTTTTTCAATCATCTGGTAGATGGTGGCGATGTCTTCGTCGTCGAGGGTTTCGATGTCGGACATCTCAGTGTTGCAACGGGTGGCAAAATCTCCGGCTTCGTCGAGGATGTAGGCGACACCGCCACTCATCCCGGCGGCAAAGTTGCGTCCGGTGGGGCCGATAACAACCACTTTACCCCCGGTCATGTATTCGCAAGCATGGTCGCCGACGGCTTCAACAACGGTATGTACGCCAGAGTTGCGGACGCAGAACCGTTCGCCAGCAATGCCGGAAATATAGGCTTCGCCGCCTGTTGCGCCGTAGAAGGCGACGTTACCGATGATGATGTTGTCTTCGGGGACGAAGGTGGAGGCGGTGGGGGGGTAGACGGTTATCTTACCGCCGCTTAGACCTTTGCCGAGGTAGTCGTTGGCATCCCCTTCGAGTTCGAGGGTGACACCTTTGGGAACGAATGCACCAAAGCTTTGACCCGCGCTGCCTTGGAAGCGCAGGTGTACGGTATCTTCGGGGAGGCCTTGCGGGTGGTTTTTGGTGATTTCGTTCCCCAGAATTGTGCCGACAACCCGGTTGATGTTGTAGATGGGGAGAGTGGCTTGGACTTTTTCGCCATCGGTAATGGCATCTTTGCATAAATCCAGTAAGACCATCATATCGAGGGATTTTTCGAGGCCGTGGTCTTGGGGGATTTGGCAATAGCGACCGACTTCGGGGCCGACTTCGGGTTGATAGAGGATGGGGGAAAGGTCGATGCCTTTGGCTTTCCAGTGGTCTACGGCTTTGGTGGCTTCGAGGATATCGGTGCGTCCGACCATTTCGTTGATGCTGCGGAAACCGAGTTCGGCCATGATTTCGCGCACTTCTTGGGCGATGAAGGTCATGAAGTTGACGGCGTGTTGGGGGTCGCCCATAAATTTCTGCCGCAGTTCGGGGTTTTGGGTGGCTATGCCGACGGGACAGGTGTTTTTGTGACAAACCCGCATCATAATGCAGCCGAGGGAGACAAGGGGGGCGGTGGAGAAGCCGTATTCTTCTGCACCGAGGAGGGTGGCCATGATGACATCGCGCCCGGTTTTCATTTGCCCATCGGTTTCAACGGCAATGCGCGATCGCAAGTTATTTAATACTAACGTTTGATGGGTTTCAGCGAGTCCTAATTCCCAAGGTAATCCGGCGTGTTTAATGGATGTTTGCGGGGATGCCCCTGTCCCGCCATCAAAGCCGGAAATGAGGACGACATCGGCGTGGGCTTTGGCTACACCCGCCGCAATCGTACCAACACCGACTTCCGACACCAGTTTGACGCTAACGCGGGCTTTACGATTGGCGTTTTTGAGGTCGTGGATTAATTCGGCGAGGTCTTCAATGGAGTAGATGTCGTGATGAGGAGGGGGAGAAATCAAACCGACTCCGGGGGTGGAGTGACGGACTTTGGCAATCCAAGGATAAACTTTGCGTCCGGGGAGTTGTCCGCCTTCGCCGGGTTTTGCCCCTTGGGCCATTTTGATTTGGATTTCTTGGGCTTGGGAAAGATACAGGGAGGTTACGCCAAAACGCCCGGAGGCGACTTGTTTGATGGCGCTGTTTTTGGAGTCGCCTTGTGCGTTTGTCCAGGTGTAGCGGTCGGGGTCTTCGCCGCCTTCCCCTGTGTTAGACTTACCTCCAAGACGATTCATGGCGATCGCGAGGCTTTCGTGAGCTTCTTTAGAAATTGAACCGTAACTCATGGCCCCGGTTTTAAACCGCTTCACAATGGCTTCAACGGGTTCGACTTCTTCAATCGGAACCGGTTGACGGGGTTTGAAGCTGAGTAAACTCCGCAGGGTAAAGTGTTGCTGGCTTTGGTCGTTGATGCCTTGGGAATAGCGCTTATAAGCTGCATAATCGCCGCTACGGACGGCTTGTTGCAGGGCGTGGATGGTTTCGGGGCTGAACAGGTGTTTTTCCCCTTCTTTGCGCCATTGATAGTCACCGCCGACATCGAGGGTGTGGCCGTTGACTTCGCGATCGGGGAAGGCGTGGGCATGACGTAATATGGTTTCGTGGGCGATCGCGTCCATATCCGCCCCTTCAATGCGCGAAGCTGTCCAGGTGAAGTATTTATCAATCACCGAATGACTCAAGCCAATGGCCTCGAAAATCTGTGCGCCGCGATAGCTTTGAATGGTAGAAATGCCAATCTTAGAGGCAATTTTAATCACCCCTTTGGTCACGGCTTTGATATAGTTTTTACAAGCGGTGGCGTAATCAATATCTACCAGTAAGTTTTCGGCAATCATTTGCCCTAGGGTTTCAAAGGCGAGGTAGGGATTAATTGCGCCGCAACCATAGCCAATGAGAACGGCGTAATGATGGACTTCGCGGGGTTCGCCGGATTCGAGGACGATGCCCACTTGGGTACGCGTTCCTTGGCGGATGAGGTGGTGGTGTAAGCCTGCAACGGCGAGTAATGCCGGAATCGGGGCATTATCTTTATTCACGCCGCGATCGCTCAATATAATGATACTCTTGCCCGACGCGATCGCCTCATCTGCTTGATGACAAATCCCTTCTATTGCCCCTTCTATCCCGGCTGTCCCGTCTTGGGGGTTAAACAAAATCGGCAGGGTAATCGATTTAAAATCACCGCGATCGATATTCTTCAGTTTCGCCAGTTCTTGATTGCTGATAATCGGCGTTTTCAGATGGATTAAATGACAGCTTTCCGGTTCCGGTTTGAGCAAATTCCGTTCTGCCCCAATCGTCGTTTCCGGGGAGGTAATAATCGCCTCGCGAATCGAATCGATGGGGGGATTGGTCACCTGAGCGAAAAGTTGCTGGAAGTAGTCATACAGCAGCTTTGAACGATTGGACAACACCGCGAGGGGGGTATCTGTCCCCATGGCCCCAATCGCCTCTACGCCATTTTGCGCCATGGGAGACAGCAGAATGCGTAATTCCTCAAAAGTATAGCCAAAAGCCGTTTGACGCTGAATCAGGGGTTGGGTATCTTGTAACGGTTGCAACGAGGGGGCATCGGTAATCTGGTCTAAACTCACCAGATGTTGCTTGAGCCATTCTCCGTAAGGATGAGCATGAACAATGCTATCTTTGACCTCCTCATCGGCAATAATGCGCCCTTCTTCCATATTGACCACAAATATCCGTCCCGGTTGCAGTCGTCCTTTCACCAAGATTCGTTCCGGTTTGATGGGGAGGACTCCGGCTTCGGATGCCATAATTACGAGGTCGTCTTTGGTGACATAATAGCGAGAAGGCCGCAGACCGTTACGATCCAAAACTGCGCCAATAGTCGTCCCGTCGGTAAAGGCCACCGAAGCCGGGCCATCCCAGGGTTCCATCAGGCAGGAGTGATATTTGTAAAATGCCTTTTTCGCCTCGCTCATGGATTCGTGAGCCGTCCAAGGCTCAGGAATCATCATCATCATGGCGTGAGGCAGAGAACGCCCGGCCAAAATCATCAATTCAAAGGCATTATCAAAGATAGTGGAGTCGCTACCGTCAATATTAATCACCGGATTGATTTTTTCAAGGTCATCCCCAAACAAATCCGATTCAAATAAAGATTGACGGGCGTGCATCCAGTTAATATTGCCTCTGAGGGTGTTAATTTCGCCGTTGTGGGCAATATAACGGTAGGGGTGCGATCGCTCCCAACTGGGAAAAGTATTGGTGCTGAAGCGGGAATGTACTAACGCCAAAGCACTTTCTAAATCCGGGTCGTGCAACTCTGGGTAATAATCCCCCACCTGTAGCGGCATCAGCATCCCTTTATAAACCAGGGTGCGGCAAGATAAACTGGCCGGATACCACCAAGCATCCATCTCCGTGGCTCGAATCGCTTGGTGAGCGCGTTTGCGAATGATATACAGTTTGCGCTCAAAGGCCAATTCGTCTGGGAGGTCGGCAGAACGAGCAATAAAGACCTGTTCCATAAACGGCTCGCTTTTTCGCGCCGTTGCCCCTAAACTAATATTATCTGTTGGAATATCCCGCCAACCGATAACTTTTTGGCCTTCCTCGGCGGCAATTTGCTCGAACATGGCCCGACTGTGCGATCTCCGTTCGGGGTCAGGAGAGGCAAAAATATTACCTACCCCATATTGACCCGCACTCGGTAAAGTAATGCCTAGTTCGGCAGTCACTTTGCTCAAAAACTTGTGGGGAACTTGCATTAAAATCCCTGCACCGTCGCCCGTGTTCGTTTCAGCACCGCAAGCGCCGCGATGCTCTATATTACAAAGAATTTTTAAAGCTTGCTCAACGATGCTATGGGATTTTTCACCTTTTTGGTGAACGATAAACCCAACACCACAGGCATCATGCTCAAATTGTGGATTGTAGAGTCCTTGTTGAGTCGGTAGGTCGTGACGCTTCATGGTTGATGCGGTGAATAAAGAACAACAGGACACTGGCTCGATCGCAGTTTGCTTAATCTTCAGTTAATCCCATCTAATTGTGTAATGGGGTTGGGGTTGAGGGGTCGGGTCTTAAGGAAATTGTTAGACTCGCGGCATTCAATCCCCTAGATCGCCGCCTTTTTCGTTATGTTTCGTAATAATTTGTCATTGGTCATTGGTCATTGGTCATTGGTTAATCGTGACAAGTTAAGGCAACAGCCACAATGTCAAGAATGCTCTAAAACCCTTGTAGGGGCCAGGTTTCCTCGCCCAATCTTATCTTTGAATACAGCAGTTAGAGGCGACGGTAACAACAAAATTGACGGGGTAAATGGGTGAGGATTGGACCGGGTTTCCCCGCCCCTACGAGAAACTTGACAATTCAACCAAAACCTTAACTTGTCACAAATGGTCATTGGTTATTTGGACGAAGGACGAACAACAAATAACAAAATCCGCAAAATCGCCTATCCTAGTAATAGGGAAGCGCCGATTATCAACTAAGAACCGATTTAAATTCATGATGGAACTGCGATCGCAACTATCAACCCATCACAACTCAACACCACAACGTCGTATTATCAGCGATAGTGCCTTGGGTTTAGTTTCTACGACCAGTTTTCCCGCGATCGTCGGAACCGCCGACATGATGCTCAAATCCGCCGATGTAACCTTAGTGGGTTACGAGAAAATCGGTAGCGGTCACTGTACCGCCATTGTGCGGGGTAAAACCGCCGATGTGCGCCTCGCCGTCGAAGAAGGAGCGAGAACCGCCGAGCAATTTGGGCAATTAATCGCCAAAATGGTCTTAGCTCGACCCATGCCCAACTTAGAAGCCGTATTTCCCATAGGCTCTCACCTGGCGCAAATTGCCCAGGAACAACGGGGCTACAGCAAACTCAGCAACCAATCCCTCGGTTTAGTTGAAACCAGGGGATTCCCGGCGCTTGTCGGGGCGGCTGACGCGATGTTGAAAGCGGCGGACGTACAGTTAGCCGGTTATGAGAAAATTGGCGATGGCTTGTGTACGGCGATTATTCGCGGCACTGTGGCCAATGTGGCCGTCGCGGTGGATGCGGGAATGTACGCTGCCGAACGCATTGGGGAACTCAGCGCGGTTATGGTCATCCCCCGTCCCCTCGAAGATTTAGAACATACTCTCCCTGTCGCAAGCTACTGGCTGGAGAAACCCGAACCCTTACCGAGACTGGAATCCCAAACCACCGAGAACGCGCAACCGATTCAACTGCCAGAACTCGAAAAAATCCCCCTTTCTCTCGAAGAAGCCAAAGCCGAGGAGTTGGAAATGGAAATGGAACCCGAAACCGAGGACGAAGAACCTCAAGCCCTGGAACTGGAAACCCCCGAAGAACCCACCAGAGCGAAATCGCGAGATTTGGACATCGAGGAGTTGTAAGGCTGAAGTCGCTTTTCTAACCTGTCTTCTGAAAATGCTTGAGGTTTTGACAAAAATAATGGCTTTTAAAATTTCAGATGAGCAACTAGAAAATATTAAGCTTCCCATTGAAGTACAGCAAAAAGCTTTACAGAAAGCCAAGGAAGCTTATGTTATGACTTTGTTGGAAGCTGGGGAAATTACTAGCGGTCGGGCAGGAAAAATTTTAGGTGTTTCCCGTTTACAAGTTATCGAAATAATGAAACAATGGGGAATTTCTATTTTCGATGATTCTCAAACTTTAGAAGATTTGGCTCAGGAAGTCGAACAAGCTGAATTTAAGTTGAATTAGCCAACTTATGAAATGATAGTTGTTTCTGACACTACCCCTATTAGTGAGTTAACTAAAGTAGGATATCTCGATCTATTACCGCAGCTTTTTGGCAAAGTTATTATTCCAAAAGGTGTATTTGAGGAGTTACAAAGTGGCGAACATCCAGCTGCTAATTTGATTGCAGAGGTTTCTTGGTTAGAAGTTGTGACAGTCAGTAATCGAAAAGTTGTGAATGAGTTACAGGGGTCTTTTAAGCTGGATTTGGGGGAGTCCGAAGCGATCGCCCTTGCTGAAGAAATAACAGCAACTCAGTTCTGATAGTAATTACAGTAAAAATACGGCAACTGAACTTATTGATAGTTGGAAAGAACCTGACCGAAGTAACCTAGTTGAATTTTTAGACAGCCTTTCGCCACAGCCTACTGGCGCGACACAGCTAAAAGTGTAGATCGGGTAGGGTGCAGTTAGCGCAGCGTAACGCACCGAAACACAAGCATTTTAGCTGCTCTCTTGAGACAAGCAAGAAACAGATAGGGAACAAACACACCTTTAGCCCGTCAGACCGAGACAGTTGTTAGGATTCAGGGTTGATTTATGGGACTTTCGGGTTGGAGTGCTTTCGGTTTGGCGTTGGGGATTGTGACTGTTGTTCCTGAAGTCGCGATCGCGTCCCCCGTTTCTCCCGATGAGTTATGCTTTCTCCAAGCCCGTTCTTACAGTCGCGACTTTGGCCGTTCGGGGAGACAGGGATCGACCGGAAGCCAAGGGGAAACCGGACGAGATGGGCGCGATCGCGAAGTCTTTTTAGATGGTTCCCCAATGCGAATCGATCTCTCCGGTCAAGATGGCGCAACCGGAGAAGACGGAGACGAAGGCTATCACGCCGATTGCGGTTCTCAACCCCGCGATATTAAATATGACTTACAAGCCCCCGATGGTGGCGATGGGGGCGACGGGGGCGATGGCGGTGATGGCGGCGACGGCGGCAATTTAACCGTTTACTACACCGACCCCATGCAACTGCAAAACCTCTTTCTCGACGCATCAGGAGGAGAAGGAGGCGAACCCGGACAGGGGGCAGAAGGCGGAGAAGGGTGTCGCTGTCGTCGTCCGAGTTGGGAAATCACCACCTGTAGCGGCGAACCGGACACGCCGGAATATAAATGCGAAACCGAGCGTTTTTACTGTGATGATGGCCGTGATGGTCGTTCCGGTCGTCGGGGTGATACTGGGGAAGCAGGTCAACCGGGGCGTTTGGTGTTGATTCAACGGGCCGAACCTTTGCCGCCGAATAATGCCCGCACTACCCTGTCGCTGCTCGAAGCTCAAAACGGCTCGCCTACTTTATATCTGAATCGATGGCGATCGCAAAACGGGGCAGCTACCCTACTGGCTCCTGGTTCTATTGTGGCCGATAATTATCGAGAGTTTCGCGATCGCATCTCTGGCAACTTCAAACTCACCTGGCAAGCCGACAACCCAATTCAAGACTTCGCCCAGGAAACCGTCAGTGTACGTCTAACCGAAAATCACACCGTCGAGGCAAATTTCTCAGAAAATGCCTGGCTCAATGGCTCATGGAGTCAGCAAGAAGGTTACAGCGAGTATATTGTCACCGATGCCTTTGTCAAAGACGAAGCCCTGCGCTTGTTGCCCTCCAGCTTATCAGGAAATCAGAACAACCTCACCCTCGAAATTCTCGACGTTGCCGCCAAATCCGACGAACTCACCACCCAATTTCTCATCGCCTATCGCGTCAGCAATCGACTGCGTTACGAAGGCGCAATTCCCGCCGAACTCATCAGTCGCGAGGGCAATATTTTCCGCATCGATATCGGCAAACTCCCCATCGACCCAGAATATCTCGAAGTTGGCACTCGCGCCGAAGTCGAAATCACCGCAATTCGGGCATTTAACAATCATCAAGCCCAACAAGTAATGACCCTGCGCCGCACTTTACGGGAATAATTGCATCTCGTTCCTCGATCCTACCAAGAGACGCAAAAACGAGGCTCTACCTCCATTTAATTGCCGATAAAACTACATCAAAATAAGCCCCTCTCCCGTGGGAGAGGGGTTTGGGGTGAGGGCTATCCTAATGTCAGTCAGTAGGGTGGGTTAGGCGGCTAAAACCTAGGCTATGACGGCAATCTAGCAATCCGCCGTAACCCACCGCTTAAGGTGTATCGTGCCACTACCTTACTACTTTTTTAGATTAAGAATTGAGAACTTCGCTTAAATTAACCACCGCACAATCGGGAATATTTCTAATGCGAATATCATTGGTTAAAAATAAGTCACAGTCCGTCGAAATACTGGTTGCAACATGAATCGCATCGGGGGTTTTGAGGCTAGTACCACCCCGCAGACGAGCCGCTTCTCGGAGGATGGGTTGAGTAATGGGTGTTAGCTGAATCTCAGAAGATAGCAGTAAATTCTCATAGTCTTCTGTTAAAGCGACATCATTATTTCTGAGAGGATATACCAATACTTCCATTAAAGTCAGTTCGCTAGTAATAATCTCAATTTCTCCAGCTTGGAATTTCAGCCAAAGCGGTTGCAGCATTTGCCAATAAGTTGCATTGGCTTCAACGGTGTAAATGAAGACAGAAGTATCCGCATAAACTTGGCTATCGTTGGCAATCTCTAACTGTCCCACGACTCTCTTTCCTCAGTCAAAAATCGATCAATTTCTTCTACACTTCTGGGAGGGCGATGGCTGCGGATTGCTTCGATTGTTTCGAGAATTGAACTGCGACCAGAGGGGGTTTGCTGATGGGTGACCACAAAAACCTCGACGGTTTCGCCTGGGGGGAGGTCTGGGTCGTGGATTTCGATTTTTTGTCCGGGGAGGACTTTAGTGGTGGTATGAAAAGCGATGGTTTTTTTCATGGGTTGAAATGCCTCAAGTTGGGGATTTATTTAACTGTATCGCATACGCAGAATGCTGTTAACGCAGGGAAGGACGTTGAAGTTGCAGGTGGTGTATTTGACTTTGCTGCTGAAAACAGTTCCCGCCGAAGACAACCCAGGAAACTGTTTAGATTAGTAACCTGGTGGGGTGTGTCAATGACGCACCCTACTAGCTCTACTAGCTATATTGTCCAGCTTGGCACTCAATCTTGAAAATGTGGTACTTCAATTAATTTACAATTCAGTATTGTTGCTTTTAGAAAAAATCAATCTTGACACCTTGGAGGTTCATAAATTTCGTCATATACTCTAACAGCGCATAGCTAAAAATAGCTACTCCGAGCATTTCAAATAGTTCTTCAACTCCAGTAACCAGGGAATAAAGTAGTGTCTGCGAATCTACTAAAAATCCTATTTTTGAATTAATTATCTCAAGTCCGAGTGCGCCACCCACAAAAACCAATCCAGAGCAGAAAAATAGTCTTTTAATAGAAGATGGCAAAGACATCAGAAGTTTGAAGTAGTAAAGTCCCACTAAGGCTACAAATATAAAGCCGAAAACCACCCAGTCATAATACAGAAAACCATTTAGAGTCGGAACATCTATAAAGTGGGTGGTTTTTTCATGAAGGGCAGCTACTTCGTCAATGGATAACAACATAAAAATGAGTGATAGTATTAACCATTGTTTGGAATACTTATCTTTGCTTTTCTGCTTTGCTTTGCCAATTATAAGTAGTAAAAAGGTACAAAAAAATAGTGTAATTGACGAGTACCAAGTCGGAATACTGATATCACCACTCAAATCTAATGTCCAAGCAAATGCACTATTAGCAATTGGAATTTGGAAATAAATTCGAGCGATCGCCAGGAGTGAGTGGATAAAGAAAAATATAAATGATAAAAACGCCAGAAGAAAAAAAACTTGCTTAGAGCTTAATTTTATAGAGGGCATATCAAGATCGTCAAAACTTTCTCATTAATAGCAAACTGGGTAGATAAAGCCGCCATTATTAGACTGCCCCTCAGATATTCTCTTTGGCACTAGCAGAAGCCTCAGACTTGAACTTCCTGAGCAAGCGATCGCCAATCACAGACTTATCAAAATTTAACTATAAATTAACACAGGGTTAAATAAAAAATAAGATTAATTTAATATTGGGTTGGCATCTCCAACCAAAGCAAGTTTTGAGCAACTACAATCATGGCTGTCCCACAATAAAAAGGCGGGAGGTTGTTTAGTGGGGTGCGTTGCTATCATGGCACAGAACCCCGGTTTTTTCAAAAAACCGGGGTTCTAGCTAGAAGTTTATTGCTTGGTTTCTTGCTCTAACTGGCTTAAACTCGACCAGCCAAAACCCCATAATCCCACAGCAGTCATGGCTAAGGCGCAACCCACATAAAGCAACGCCATTCCCGACCCGAAACTGTTGCCGAACAGTTGCCCCAAACCTTCAGCCAGAGGACTTTCAGACTGCATCACAGGCTCTAAAAGGCGGTCGGCGAGGGGGCCTGCAATGAGGGCCGCGATCGCCCTCACACCCTGCAAAACCAACGCATTCGCGGCGAATATTCTCCCTTGGGTTTCTGGGGTAATTTGCGTCATCCATAAAGCGGTTTCGCAACTGCCGAGTAAGGGGAAATTCAGAGAAGAACAAAACTGAGCCGGAAGCCAAATCAAGGCAGACTGTCCCAAACCAAAGCAAAATTTACTAATACCAGCGCCAATAAAGCCAAATAACATTCCCTGACGGCGTTGCATGGTTTTACCCCAGATAACAAGGCAAATTGCCCCGCCGCCGTTGAGGAAAGCCACGCCGTAGAGATGCCATAGTTGCAAAGCATCGGTGAGGTATAATCCCCCAATCATAACGGTAGACAAGGCCGCGATCGCGTCCCCCAATAGCTAATTCACCGAGATAGCTTTGGGCGGTAATGGCGGTAATTACGCCTCCTTTAAGACTATTCGCACCGATAATCAGGGTTTTGGGGTTGGTGGCCACAATTGACTTCTTTCCAAGCCGGGTCAATCTCAAGAGGTGGGGTAAAGATTTCGATGCAACGAGTATTAGTGGGGCGATTGCTCTTTACCCCCCTAGAATTGCCCTGTGGCTTAGTTACAGCCGCCCTCGGTGCGCCTTACTTCTTATTTTTACTGATGCGCGATCGCCCTTGAAAACTAACATTGCAGTATCCGTCCCTTTCCTAAAAGATCGGTAACCGCTTGGGGTGAAAGCGGTCGTGCAAACCAATAGCCCTGACCCAATTCACAACCCAATTCTTTGAGCCAGATTAACTGTTGTTCGGTTTCGATGCCTTCTGCGATCGCCGCCAATTCCAACTGATCGCTCAGTCCGACAATCGCCTGTACAATCTTATAATTGCGATCGCCCATCTGCATATTGCCCACAAAAGATTGATCGATTTTGAGATAATTCGCAGGAAGATTATACAAATAGCTCAGGGAAGAATAACCCGTCCCAAAATCATCAATACTAATGCGAATCCCAATATCTCTCAATTGGGATAACACAGCGATGGTCGCTTGGATATTTTCAATCAGCATACTCTCCGTAATTTCCAAAGTTAAAGAGGTCGCAGGTAGCCGGGACGCTTGTAGGGTTTGCTGCACGATTTGTACCAGGGAGGGTTGCCGTAAATCTTGACTCGAAAGGTTAATACTAATTCTGAGATCGTCAGTATCAGCAAACTGTCGCTGCCAAATGGCCACTTGCTGACAAGCGACTTGCAGCATCCAATGACTAATGGGCAAAATCAATCCCGTTTCCTCCGCAACCGGAATAAACTCAGCCGGAGAAATAAAACCTCGATGGGGATGCTGCCAGCGAATCAGGGCTTCAAACCCCGTTAGTCGTCGCGTTTTGAGGTCAACAATCGGTTGATAGTAGGGCCTAAACTCCTGCCGCGCGATCGCGATGCGTAAGTCCTGCTCCAAGGTCATGCGTTTTACCGTTTGGACGTGCATCTCAACATCAAACACTTCGTAGCGATTACGACCCCCGGCTTTGGCACGATAGAGAG
The DNA here is from genome assembly GCA_000380225.1 of filamentous cyanobacterium ESFC-1. Lineage (GTDB taxonomy): Bacteria > Cyanobacteriota > Cyanobacteriia > Cyanobacteriales > Spirulinaceae > Jaaginema. The sequence continues at coordinate 2,337,602 of KB904821.1, read as the reverse complement.
CGATATCGGCATCTCTGAGGAGGTCAGAAGGGTCAGTATAAGCATCGGTTCCCCAAACAATGCCAATACTGGTGGTAATAAAGATGTCCTGACCATCAATCGAAGTTGTGCCAGTAAATTCGGTCAAAATGGATTCAGCGATTGCGACCGCAGTTTGCAGATTATGAAGATGTTCGAGTAAGATTACAAATTCATCGCCCCCCAAACGGGCAGCCATATCCGTAGAGCGAATCAGGTTTTGTAGCTTTTGAGCCACCGTAATCAACAAGCGATCGCCCACTAAATGCCCCAGACTGTCGTTGATAATCTTGAATTGGTCAAGATCGAGAAATAAAACCGCAAAGTGATAAGTCTGGGACTGATCAGCCCGCTTGAGAGCTAGTTCTAACCGATTCTTGAGTAAAGCCCGATTGGGCAAATCCGTCAGGGAATCGTGCAAAGAGCGATAGACGATCTGTTCTTCTACCTGTTTGCGATCGCTAATATCTAAATTCACACCAATCACGCGCAACGGTTGCCCCTCGGCATCTCGCTGGACAAGGGCATGAGCTTCGATGTGGCGAATCGTGCCATCAGGCCAAACAATCCGAAACTCAGTATCAAAGTCTTTCTCGCCGTTCAAAGCTTGCTGTAGGGCGGTTCGAGCCGGAATTAAATCTTCAGGATGTATTCCTGCTTCCCAAGCTTCGTAGACTTCGCTAAAGTCTTCACGGGTTACACCGTAAAGGTCATACATCCGGTCATCCCAAAGCAAGCGATCGCTCACCACATCCCAATCCCATATCCCCATGTGAGCAGAGTGAGTGGCTAATTCGAGTCGATTCGTTAAATCTTGGAGTTGAGTTTCAGCAAGTTTGCGATCGCTCACATCCAGAATGAGCGTATGCCATAATACAGAACCGTCGGGCTGTCGGGACGGTTGACCAATTCCCTGGAGCCACTTGCGACGACCGGATACCGTGGTAATGCGCCATTCACAATTCCAGGTTTCCAGGGTTTGAGCCGACTCGATCACCGAAGCTTGCATCACCGGTAAATCCGCCGGATCGACGATTTCCCACAGCAAACTAGCATCTTGTTCGACAAGATCGGCTTCAATTTCCCAAAGTTGAGAACACCCCGGACTCATATACAGCACTCTATCCGTTCCGTTGGGGTAAAGAACATAGCGAAATATCGCCCCTGGCACATTCGCGGCCATGTTGCGGAAGTTTGACTCGCTGGTTTGCAACGCCGCAAAAGAAGCCTGAAGCCGTTGGGTCATCTGCTCGAAAGATTGACTTAACTCGCTCACTTCGCGAATGCGACTGGTCGCGATCGCCCCCTGGAGTGGGTTTGACTGTAAGGAATTCTGGGTAATCTCCTTCGCAACTCGGTTAAGCCGCAGTAACGGTTTGGTAATCCAACGGGCCGTCAAAATGCTCGAACCCGTTGCCAATGCTAACGCGATCGAGCACAGTAAAATGGTGTTGCGAGTATTAGCCTGAATCTGTGCCATAAAATCCGATTCCGGCACAACGATAACAATCAGCCAATCCAAACCAAAATCATCAGAAAACGGCGTAATCTGCACAATTTCCCGTTCTCCATCCGTGATAAATTCAGTGCGTTCGACTTGTTGAATCCGATCGAGATCGTCAAATTGCTCGGTCAAATTTTCTGTAGTTTGCCGCACCAGGGCATTACTGCTATCAATCGCATTCAGTCGTTTCCGAGTTTCCCTGCCGCCATTATTGTCAATTTCAGAAAGTTGCTCACCCGTGGATGAAGCCACCAAATCGCCATTACGCTCGATGATAAAAATTTCCCCCGACTGCCCAATTTCAAGCTGTTCGAGAAAATCGCTGATTTGCCAAAGGGATAGCGTGGCATTCGTCACCCCGATTAGTTGCCTGGTTTCAGGATTGTAAATGGGACTGACCGCACTCAGAATATTAAACGGCGGATTGTAGTTCGGGTAAATGTCTGTCCAAATCAACTGCCCCGCGATCGCCCCATCCCGATACCAAGGGCGACTTTTGAGGTCAAAATCATCGGCTCTAATGAGTTCGTCGCGATCGCCCTGTCCTGAAATAGCATAGGTATGGAGTTGAGTTTGGCCGGGGTCAATGGCTCGCGTCACCAATTGCCCATCTTCAGTTACCCCCACTCCCACAACTTCCCCAGTTTCGTAACCCACCGCCGTGATAAATAACTCCGGGTGGTCGCGCATTTGATGCCAAAGATAGCGCGTTAAGAGGTCGCGATCGCCTAAATCAATCAGGTTTGACTGTTGATTCGCCAAGGTATCTACAATAAGGTCTTGAGGAATCTGGGTATAAGCGTTAATATACTGCACCGTTCGGGCAGTGATTTCCTGCCAAAGATTCTTGGCAACACTGTCAACCGCCTTTTGTCCATTGCGAATCGATAGCCACGCCGTTAAACCGACGGCCGCCGTAATCTGCACCACGAAAGGAACAATTAGAATAACTCTTAAAGGCGTGTGGGCAAGTAAACGACGCATTACCGAATAATTACTCAAAAACTCTATCAAACGACAAACATGAGAACTGTTTGTCCAAAATCATCTATCGCATCAAGGTCAACCCCTTTTTCTAGTAAAGCACGAACAAACTTAGGCTGTGTTGCCCACCCTGTCCCTGTAACCCGTTACTTAATAGACTTCTTTATGTTTGACGGGATTTATCTTTTAGATCGGAGAAATGGCAGACTGCACCACAGTCCAAACCAACAACAAACCATCGCCAAACACGCTAGAATCCCTACAAACCCATTGCCGTATAACCTCAAAGGAGAACATTAGTTATGTTTTTAGACGAACTCACTCCCATTGCCAAAGAATTGATGCAACAACCCGTTGCCTTTATGGGAGGCTTCTTTTCTGGCGTATTTCGTTTGAATGTCGCTGAAGAACCCTTAAAAAGCTGGTTAGAGCAACAAGGAGCAACCGTGACAACTGCTCCTTATGAAACCAACGGCAGTAATAAAGGCCCCCAGTCCATTGCCATTGACTAACTCAACCACGATCTCAATGCTGAAGTTGATCTAAAGTTCGATGCCTTCTCATCCAGGGCTTCTCTAAGATAGTCCCAAAGGGAATCGTTACTCGCGAGTAACTTTTCCCAATTAATTGTAAATCGTCGCCAATTGCGCGGAGGGTGAAACCAATGGTGAATAACCAACAACCAGAAATCCAAGAACATTATCTCGACCGAGATTGTACAACCTTATCTCGTCATGTCCTCCAACAGTTGCAAAGTTTTTCACCCGAAGCTCAAGACCTCAGCGCGATTATGAATCGTTTGGCTTTGGCCGGAAAGCTCATTTCCCGCCGTCTCAGCCGCGCTGGACTGGTAGAGAATGCCCTGGGGTTTACGGGGGAGGTGAATGTTCAAGGGGAATCCGTCAAAAAAATGGACGTTTTCGCCAATGATGTATTTATCTCGGTTTTTAAGCAAAGTGGCTTAGTCTGTCGCTTGGCTTCCGAGGAGATGGAAAAACCCTATTACATTCCCGAAAACTGCCCTGTCGGTCGTTATACCCTGCTGTATGACCCTATTGATGGCTCGTCTAATGTTGATATTAATTTGAATGTCGGTTCGATCTTCTCGATTCGTCAGCAAGAAGGAGATGATACCGACGGCGAAGCTAAGGATTTACTGCAAAATGGTCATAAACAAATTGCGGCGGGTTATATTCTCTACGGGCCAACCACCGTTTTAGTGTATTCAATGGGTCATGGGGTACATTCGTTTATTCTCGACCCCAGTTTAGGAGAATTTATCCTCGCTCAAGAAAATATCCAAGTTCCCCACCACGGCCCGGTTTACAGCGCCAATGAAGGCAATTATTGGCAGTGGGACGAATCCATCCGCGAGTATATCCGGTATATGCACCGTCACGAAGGCTATACCGCTCGCTATAGCGGCGCATTAGTCGGGGACTTCCACCGCATTTTGTTACAAGGGGGCGTATTTGTCTATCCCGGTACAGTGAAAAAACCTGAAGGCAAATTGCGCTTGTTGTACGAAAGCGCTCCTTTGGCCTTTTTGATTGAACAAGCCGGAGGTCGCGCCAGCACCGGGACTCAACCCATTTTAGATGTTGTCCCCGAAGAATTGCATACTCGCACTCCCCTCGCCATTGGTTCGACCGAAGATGTGCAACTGGTTGAATCTTTTATTGCCGATTGGATCAGACGTAAAACAGATAACGAAGCGATCGCGAAATAACCTCTATACTACCCCGAACCCACCGTTAAAGTTTTCAACCCTACTTTTATCAATTACCTACAGTTGATTTATGGTAACACTACTCGAAAATCCGCTCCGCCTTGGATTGCAACAACAGCGTACCCCTGAACCCCTGATTCTCGTCATTTTTGGCGCGTCGGGGGACTTGACCCAACGCAAGCTGATTCCTGCCCTTTATGACCTCAAAAAAGCCCGCCGCCTTCCAGCAGAAATGACGATTGTAGGGGTCGCCCGTCGCGATTGGAGTCACGATTATTTCCGCGAACAAAGCCGCATTGGAGTAGAAGAATTTTCCGATGGCATTGGTTCTGAAGCCGTTTGGGATGATTTTGCCGAAGGCTTATTTTATTGTTCGGGCAATATGGACGATGCGGACAGTTATCAAAAACTGAAAAGCTTTCTCGAAGAACTCGACGGCAAACGGGGAACTCGCGGCAATCGCGTCTTTTATTTAGCCGTTTCGCCCAAATTCTTTAAGCCCGGACTGCGACAACTCGGCGCGGCAGGAATGGTCAATGACCCCATGAAGCATCGCATCGTGATTGAAAAGCCGTTCGGGAAAGACCTCAGTTCGGCCAAATCTCTCAACCGGGTGGTGCAACAGGTTTGTAAAGAAGAACAGGTTTATCGCATCGACCATTATCTCGGCAAAGAAACCGTCCAAAATATTTTGGTGTTTCGCTTTGCTAACGCCATTTTTGAACCCCTCTGGAATCGCCAATTTGTCGATCACGTTCAAATTACCGTTGCAGAAACCGTAGGGGTTGAAGAACGGGCGGGTTACTACGATACCTCCGGGGCGTTGCGGGATATGGTGCAAAACCATTTGATGCAATTGCTGTTAATTACGGCCATGGAACCCCCCAACTCCCTCGATGCCGACAGCATCCGCAACGAGAAAGTGAAGGTGCTACAAACCCTACATTTAGCTGATGCCAACAATCTCGATCTCTGTGCCATTCGCGGTCAATATGCCCCCGGTTGGATGAAGGGCAAGCCCGTTCCCGGTTATCGCCAAGAACCGGATGTTAACCCAGAATCAACCACACCGACCTTTGTGGCCATGAAGTTAATGGCAGACAACTGGCGCTGGAAAGGTGTCCCGTTTTATCTGCGTACCGGCAAAAGACTCCCCAAGAAAGTTACCGAAATTGCCATTCAATTCCGAGAAGTCCCCCTCACGATTTTTAAATCTGTGGCGCAACAAACCAGCCCCAATATACTGACGATGCGGATTCAGCCCAATGAAGGGATTTCCCTGCGTTTTGAAGCGAAAATGCCCGGCCCTGAACTGCGGACGCGCAGTGTGGATATGGATTTCAGCTACGGTACGTCTTTTGGCATGGCCACAGCAGATGCTTATACCCGCTTGCTACTCGATTGTATGTTAGGAGATCAAACCCTCTTTACTCGCGCTGACGAGGTAGAAGAAGCTTGGCGCGTGGTGACTCCTGCTCTTTCGGCTTGGGATGCCCCGGCAGACCCGAAAACCGTGCCGCAGTACGAAGCGGGAACTTGGCAACCCACTGAAGCCGAATTTCTCCTCAATCGCGATGGCCGTCGTTGGCGCAGACTGTAACCTCAGAGTCCTCAAATAATTCACAACTCATCAATTGATTATGACTACTACGCCTCTTGTTTCTTTGCAAAACCCGAAAGATGTCTCGATTGAAGATATCGAAGCCGAATTGGGTCGTATTTGGCAAAACTCCAATATGGGGGATGAAGGCCCCACTGCTACCCGTGCGGCAACCTTTAGCTTTTTGATTTACGAACCTGAAGGCACACAGCAACTTTTGGCCGCGTTGAATTATTACACGGGGCCAGTTGATGGTATTGACGGGCCGCGCACGGTTTCGGCGATTAAAGCGGCCCAAAAAGCTTTTGATTTTGAAGTGACCGGGAAAAGCAGCCCGGAGCTGGTCGAGCGTTTGCAGTCGGAATACGACCGGAAGCGAAAGGAAGATAAGCTGACTTCGGAGAATTTAACCGCCGCGTTGCAATATTCGCCAGATTTAGATGGGGCGGGGATTGCTGACGCGATCGCAGTGGCAAATCCTTGTCGCATTAT
>KB904821.1:2248775-2323775 GCA_000380225.1 filamentous cyanobacterium ESFC-1 | reverse complement strand
AGTTTCTTGACTGACGAGGGGCTGACCTTGGATGCTTTCAAACTATTGCTTTGTCTAGGTTCAGGGCGCTTGTTGGAGGTGTTTGTCTCTCAACCGCGCATTTACTAATATAGCCAGATTGATGGGGACTGTCAACCTTTTTTTTAAAAAAAACAGAAAAAAGTTTTTACTAATCCCTGAAACGACTGCCTGTTATACTTTTGAGCGTCTAAAGTTTTTTTGACTTTCTTTCTAGCGGAGGAGTTTTGGGTTATGTCACAGGGTATAGGAACGTTACCGCCTTGGGTGGTGTTGGATGAAATGCTGCGGGGTTGGTTGGTTGAAGATATTGGTCGGGGCGATCGCACCACCCAGGCCATTTTTAGTCTGACGGCAACTCAGGGAACAGCAGAATGGGTTGTGAAGGAGGCGGGGGCGATCGCGGGGTTACCCATTGCCGCCCGAGTTTTTGATTTATTAGATCGAGAGAGTCAGTTTCTACCCCAGGTGACAGAAGGGGAGCATTGCGAAGTGGGAACGGTAGTGGCCCGGATTGAAGGGGCAGCAGAAGCCTTACTGACTGGGGAACGAGTGGCGTTAAATTTGGCGATGCGTTTAAGTGGCATTGCGACAGCGACCCAACAGTATGTAGATGCGATCGCGGATTTGCCAACCCAGTTTGTGGATACGCGCAAGACCACGCCGGGGTTACGCATCCTCGAAAAGTACGCGACGCAAATCGGGGGGGCAAAAAATCATCGTATGGGGCTAGATGACGCGGTGATGATTAAGGATAATCACATTCAAGCGGCGGGGGGTATTGCTGAAGCGATCGCGCGGGTGCGGGCTGTGATTCCCTATCCCCTGAGTATTGAAGTCGAAACCAGCAAGATAAAGGAAGTAGAAACGGCTTTAGTTGAAGGGGCAGACATTATTATGCTCGATAATATGTCCCTACAAGAGATGAAGGAGGCGGTAGCGCGGATTCGCAGCCAAAGCGATCGCGTCAAAATCGAAGCATCTGGTAATATCACCTTGGAGACAATTCGGGGAGTGGCAGCAACGGGAGTAGATTATATTTCCAGCAGTGCGCCGATTACGCGCTCGACTTGGTTAGATATAAGTATGAAGTTTAAATAGCCCTATATATATAAAGAGTCCGAGTAGATCGGACTCTTGAATGGTAAGGATGGCAAAGATTTAATCCCGTTGGTGGGAGAATTGATAAGCCCCCCAAGCCGAAAGCGCGATCGCGGCGACCAATAAAATCGGCAGGGAATACCAAGTAAACTCCGACCAAGGCAAATAAGCCGCAGAACGCAAACCGATGCTGGTATAAGTTAAAGGTAAGCAGTACACCACCACTTTCAGGGCGGCGGGAAGGGTAGCCGGGTCAAAGAAAGTTGCGCCGAGGAAAGACATCGGCACAATCAGAAAGTTGTTATAAAGTCCGACACTTTCGAGGGATTGAACTTTTAGGCCGACAATGACCCCCAAACCGGAAAAAACGGCGCAATTTAGTACGAGAACCAATAAAAATAAAGGATTGAGGAAACTCCACCATTGTCCGGTAAAGAGAATCGCCACTAAAATAACTGAACCCGAAGTCATGAGTCCCCGCACAATTCCGGCCAGCATTTTGCCGAGGTGAAGGGCGAGGGGATGCACCGGAAGCAGTAAAAGTTCTTCAAAGGTTTTGTTGTAGAGGCGATCGCCACAAATCGAAAAGGTCGTCCCACCGAAGCTAATGGTCATTGAAGATAAAGCGACCATACCCGGCAGGATAAATTCGAGGTAACTGTCACCGACAGGGGGAGTCACGGCGCGATCGAGGGCGCTACCTAAACCCAAACCAAAGGCAAAAATATAGATAAGGGGAGAAATTAAACCTGTTGCTGCGATTTGGGCAATCCGAACCCGCAAATCGAGCCATTCCCCCCAAAATAAGGTTAATGTGTCAGCAATCAGCAGATTGAGTTGGGATGGTTTTAATGAAAGTGGCAGTTGCGAGTTCACTTGTTCCAAGTTTAGTGCTAAGTTTTCTTAAGTTTATATTCATATAACTTCATAATTCAAGCTTCGGCTGATGTTGTTCGGGTCATTCCTTACTTAAACTAAGCGATAAGTTCGCCAATACAAAAATACTTAAAGCAATATGAAGAAAAAATCGTTACCTCCAGGTCTGATTGTGCGTTTGGGAAAATTTGTCTGGACGACAATGTGGCAGATTATGATGTCGCAGTTAGCCCCAAGTAATAAGACGGGGGATTATCAACGGCCCCAAAGTCAGTTTCGCAACAGCATTGGTGATGAGAAGTACCCGGCGGCAGCAAATCGCTATCGTCTGTATGTGGGAATGGGGTGTCCTTGGGCCCATCGGACGCTGGTGGTCAGGGCGTTGAAGGGGTTAGAAAACGTGATTGATGTGGTGGTGGCAAATCCGTCGTCTGAGGCGGGAATTTGGGTATTAGGGGAAGCGTCGGAGGGATGTCAGACTCTACCGGAACTTTATCAAAAGGCAAAACCGGGTTACACAGGGCGATCGACGGTTCCGGTGTTGTGGGATACGGAAACGCAAACAATTGTCAATAATGAAAGTGCCGAAATTATTGTGATGTTAAATGCCCAGTTTAATGCTTGGGCGACGCGATCGCATCTCGATTTATATCCCAAAGCCTTACAAGCTGACATCGAGGCTTGGAATGAGAAGATTTATCCGGCGATTAATAATGGCGTTTATCGCTGTGGTTTTGCCCAGTCTCAGGAGGCTTACGATCGCGCGACAACGGAGTTATTTGATACATTGGCTGAAATTGACGCGGTGTTAGCTTCATCTCGTTATTTGTGTGGCGAGGTCGTGACGTTGGCAGATGTACGTTTGTTTACAACCTTGTTTCGCTTTGATATTGTTTACTACAGCTTGTTTAAATGCAATCGTCGCCGCATTCAGGATTATCAATATTTGGGGGCTTATGTACGGGATTTGTATCAACTTCCGGATGTAGCGCCAACTTGCGATCTTGAGGCAGTGAAGCGGGATTATTATGGTAATTTGTTTCCTCTCAATCCTGGGGGAATTATTCCTTGCGGGCCGGAAATTGAGACGTTGAATTTACCTCACGGACGAGAAAATCTGACGGCGAGTGTCCCATCTTAATTGACATTGAGCGTGGGTGTCGAGTCTTTAGATTGATCTCCTGTCGATTTTGCAAGTCTCTCGGTCTTGAGATGGAGACTGAATCTCTCCCCCATCTCTCTTGTTTTGATAAAATGCAGCAAATATTGACCCTACTGCCAGTTAAATATACGAAGGAATCAAAATTGTTATGGGTGAGTCAGATCGGGTAAAAGTCGGAATTATCGGGGCTTCGGGTTATGGTGGTGTACAGTTAGTCAGACTGTTGATCGACCATCCGCAAGTAGAGTTAGTTTATATTGGTGGCGATAGTAGTGCCGGGAAAGCTTACGCGGATTTGTATCCCCACTTGGGCCACCGCGTCGAGATGACGGTTGAAAAGATTAATCTAGATGTTGTGGGCGATCGCTGCGATGTGGTGTTTTTGGGATTGCCCAATGGGTTAGCCTGTGAAATGGTTCCCACTTTAATCGAGAAAGGTTGTAAAGTCCTAGATTTATCGGCGGATTATCGTTTTGAAAATCTTGATACTTATACAAACTGGTATAAAAAAGAACGTCGCGATCGCGATTTGGCCGCAACGGCTGTTTATGGCTTACCCGAACTTTATCGGGATTCCATTCGCGAAGCCAACTTAATCGGTTGTCCGGGGTGTTACTGTACTGCCAGTTTACTCAGCGTTGCGCCGTTGCTCAAACAAGGGTTAATTGTGCCGGAAACTGTGGTAATTGACGGTAAATCTGGGACTTCTGGGGGCGGTCGTCAAGCTAAGACCAATTTACTCCTCGCAGAAGCCGATAGCTCTCTCACCGCCTATGGGGTCGCCGGCCATCGTCACACCCCCGAAATCGAACAAGTCTGTAGCGATCTCGCCGGACATGATGTCATGGTACAGTTTACTCCCCACTTAATTCCGATGGTCAGGGGAATTTTAGCCACCAGTTACGCCACACTGCGCGATCCAGGTTTGGTGCGAGACGATTTACTCACGATTTATAATGCCTTTTATCGTTCTTCCCCGTTTGTCAATGTTCTCCCGAATGGGGTTTATCCGCAAACCAAGTGGGCAGTTGGCACAAATCTATGTTACATCGGCGTAGAGGTAGATGTGCGAACCGATCGCGTGATTGTCATGTCTGCGATTGATAACTTGATTAAAGGTCAATCTGGTCAAGCGGTGCAATGTCTTAACATTCTGATGGGTTGGGAAGAAACTCTCGGTTTACCGCAATTGGCGTTTTATCCTTAATTGTTGGTTTGAAGTGCGCGTAGTGCCGTGACACATCTTAAACGGTGGGTTACGGCGGATTGCTATATTGCAGTCATAATGTAAGTTTTAGCCGCCTAACCTACTGCCATCACACAGCTAAAATGAGGCTTTAGGTAGGGTGTCGTTAGCGTAGCGTAACGCACCGAAATGTAGGCATTTTAGGTTTTGGCGATCGCACAATTTAAGGTGTGTCGCGCCACTACTGCCGTGACACATCTTAAACGGTGGGTTACGGCGGATTCGTGGATTACAGTCATAGCCTAGATTCTAGCCGCCTAACCCACCCTACTAGCGTGACACAGCTAAAATGAGGCTTTAGGTAGGGTGCCGTTAGCAAAGCGTAACGCACCAAAATACAAGCATTTTAACGATGGTGACTATCGCACAAATTAAGCTGTGTCGAGCCACTACTGCTGTGACACAGCTAAAATCAGGCTATAGGTAGGGTGCCGTTAGCAAAGCGTAACGCACCAAAATACAAGCATTTTAACGATGGTAACTATCGCACAAATTAAGCTGTGTCGAGCCACTACTGCCGTCACAAAGCTAAAATGAGGCTTTAGGTAGGGTGTCGTTAGCGCAGCGTAACGCACCGAAATGTAGGCATTTTAGGTTTTGGCGATCGCACAACTTAAGGTGTGTCACGACACTACCCTACTGCCGTGACACATCTTAAACGGTGGGTTACGGCGGATCGCTACATTACAGTCATAGCCTAGGTCTTAGCCGCCTAACCCACCCTACGGGATACGGTTTTTTAACGAGAAAGATGGTCTTGTAGTAAGGCTTTTGCCCCTGGTTTGTAGATCAAGTAAAACAGGGACTCGATATACCGTAATAAGTCTTCTCGTTCTTCTTTGGAGGTAAAGTTCCAGAAGCCATAAATTCGGGCAAGAGAGAGTAAGCGGCTGGTGTGGATTTTCCAGGTATAGGTCGTATAAACTCGATCCATACCTTTATTAGAAATTTCATTCCAATAATTTGGATTTTGTTCGCATTTCTCGACAAATTGCAGAACTTTGGCAGCAGTTTCTTCGAGGTTCGTGGGGTTGATATAGAAGCCGTTGATGCCATCTTGGATAATTTCTAAAGGCCCCCCAAATTGCGTTCCGAAGGTGGGTAAGCCGGAAATCATGGCTTCTAGAATCGTTAAACCAAAGGCTTCAAATAAGGCGGGTTGGACGAAAACGCCGTGACGGTCGGCAATTACGCGATAGACTTCCCCGGATTCATCTTTAGGTAAGCGGACTCCCAACCAACGAATCTTGCTATAAAGATTGTACTGGTCGATCATACGGTACATCTTTTCGATTTCTTCCCGTTCTTCGTTGTCGGTGGATTCGTGGGTGTGGATTTTACCCGCAACGAGAATGAGGTTACAGTGTTCTTGCAATTCGGGGGATTTGCCGAAACACTCAACCAAACCAGTCAAGTTTTTAATGCGGTCAAGCCGGGCCATGGAGAAGATGGGGCGTTTGCTGGGGTCGTCGAGTTTCCCAAAGGCTTGTTGTTCGTCTTCGAGGGTAAACAGGAGTTCTTCGAGTTTTTCTTTTTGACCGGGACTGCGGTCTTCTTGGCGAGTGTAGGGGAAATAAACGTTTTCGTTGACTCCGGGGGGGACGACGTTAAATTTAGGGGAAAATAGCTCGATGCCCGTGACAACGTGGTATAAGTCGGGCATGGTAAAGCTTTCGTAGGATTCGTACTGACCGACGCTATCGGGACGACCGACGATTTCTTGGTAGGTACTGCTGATAATACATTGGGCTGCATTCATGGCGATGAGGTCGGCGGTGAATTGCAAGGAGAAGTGGTAGTTGGATTCGAGGTCTTGCCAGTAGAGGTTACTAAAGAGATATTTGGATTTTTCGAGGGCGTGGGCAACATTGAATTGAGTAACTTTCAAGCGTCGCGAGAGGAGGAAGGCGACTAAGTTGCCGTCAGAGTAGTTGCCCACGATAAGGTCGGGAATGCCTTGAAATTCGCGATACAGTTCTTTTTCGGCATCGAGGGCGTAGGTTTCGAGGTAGGGCCAAATCTCGAAGCGAGAAATCCAATTGTCGGTGAATTGGGGATTGAATTTGCGAAAAGGGACGCGGAGAATCCAAGCGTTTTTGGTTCCGTGGACTTTTTCGAGGCGTTCGTTGCAGCGTGTTCCTTCGCTGTTGGGGATGAGTCGCGAGAGGATGATAACTTTGGGTTCGACGTTAAAGCCGTCGAGGCCGGCGAGTTTGATGTCTTCTTCGAGTTGTTTTTCGAGGCTGCGGGCTTGGTCGAGGACGTAGACGACTTGACCTCCGGTGTCGGGACGACCGAGGACTCCTTCTTGACCAAACCACCCATGAATCGAGACGAGGACGATGCGGAAAATCATGGGGACGCGGGAGAGGAAGGCTTCTAGGCTTTCGTCGTTGGGGGAGTCGAGGAGTTCGTCGAGGATTTCGAGGCTTTCGTGGATGCGGCCTGCGGTATTCCCCCAACCGGGTTCAAAACCGAGTTCTTGGAGGTCGTAGCGAAATTCGCCATAAGGTTTTTCGGGGGGGAGTTCGTCTACGAGGGTGAGGGCAAGTTTTACTTGGTCGGAGAGTTGTTGACTGCTGTTGATGCGACCGTTGATGAGGAGGGTTATGCCGTTGTAGCTGTGGAGGCTGAGGAAGTTGTAGAGGGCTTCTTGCCAGCGTGAGGGGTCTTGGAAGAGTTTACTGGAGAGAAAGCGATTGAGGAATTGTACGCCTTTGCCGATGTTTTTGGGGTCGCGGAGGATGGGGGAGTAGTCGTAGAAGGGTTGAAAGTCCATTTCAAAGACATCGCCTTCTTCGGGGTGAAAATGGTTGACGTAGCGATCGCGAATGTCTAAGAGTTGTGGTATGGTTAGGGGTTCGATGGTGAGTTCGGACAAAAAGACGCGATAGGTTTCTTGTTTGGCGATTTTGGGACGAATAATCAGGCAGAGGCTTTCTTCTTCGAGAATAATCTCTTGGGTGTAGTATATGAGTTTACTCAGACGAGAGGTGGTACTATATTTTTCGTCTTTTTTGTTGTTGTCGCAAAAGGTTTTAAAGGCGTTGAGAATGTCGTTTCGCAGCAGGTAATGTTGGTCGCTGATTCGCAGTTGGCTGGCAAATTCCCGTAGATCATTTTTTTCGTCAGAGTTAATGATTGTCTCGATCAAGTAAGACATAGAGGTTTCCTTTATTGGTAGTTGTTTGTCGTTAGGAAGGGTAACAATGAGTTATCGGATTGAGGAAAGCCCCGATTAACCGATGAGGTCTTTGATACGGTAAGCTTTGGCAATCGACGCGGTTTTCCTGAAGGATTTATCGTCGAACTGACCTGATTTTTGGTATAGCAAGGGAAGACTCAGCTTTTCAACGCTAAATTGATAGATTAATGGGAGAAGAATTACTTTCAAGGGATTTCTCAGGCTTGGGGTTGAAAAAATTACTTTGTGAGTAACTAACTGCTTATTTTGAAGGAATAGAAATTCTCAAGGGATTTTTTGCAGAATATCTTTATATTTATCAAAAATATAACGTCTTAAAGTAATATTTGCCGTAATTTACCACTAAAGCCCGCGATCGCCTTTCTTTCTTAAGACAGATATTCCGATTGGATTGTGTTGCTATTACTCCAAACAAAATAAAAACTGTCACTCTTGATTTTTGATGAGTCTTATCTATTGGTTATCACTTAAGTAGATTTCCAGAGGATTTTATTGTGAATGGCGATCGCACTTCCCCCCATCTTCAAATTTTAGTCCGGGCTTCTCATCCCCAATTATTGACGGGTTTAAATCAATGGTTGCAGTTGGGCTTGATTAGCGAGTCTCAAGTTCAGCGTTTGAGTCAGCAGCATCTAACCTGTCGGCTACCAACGCCCTCAGTTCAGGTTAGCCCAGAAAACTCGCTGCAACCTTCCTTAGTAAAATCTAATACGAGGACAAGGGATAAGACTGCTGAAAATGCTCCCCAAACCCCGAATTTGCCTCGTCAACCTAGCTTGGCTAAACGTTGGTTTCAATCTTTCAAAAATGAAATTAGCGTGCGTTGGTTGCTGTTTTTGGGCGTGTTTCTAACCATTGTTTCTTCGGCGGTTTTGGCGGCAACCCAGTGGAATCGCTTTCCGGCGGCGGGACAATATGGTATTTTGGCGACATATACCCTGATTTTTGCGGCAGTGGGTTGGCAGATTCAGCGAGATGAACGGTTGCAACTGACGGCCAAAACTCTACAGGCGATCGCGTTGCTGTTGATTCCGGTAAATTTCTGGGCAATGGATGCTTTGGTTTTGGCCGCAAGTCCTCTAGGCTGGATTGTGGGGGCGATCGCGGTATTTTGTCTAGGGGCGATCGCGTTTATTTTCAGTCGATCTTTCTTTACTTTTTCTCCCCTGGCTTTGGGGATTTTTGCGGCAGGAAGTGTTTTACATTGGGGTTGGCAAATTCCGATTATTCCCTGGATTAGTACCTACAGTCTCGCGATCGCAACGGCGATTTTTCTGCGGTATTTTGGGGAGTCTCAGCATCAAGGCAAAGGCTTTGTTTTATTTGTTTTAGGACTACTTTTAATTCGCGGTTTTTGGATCGAATCCCTAGACGCAGGGGCTTTGAGTTTGGCTGTGGGGATTGGGGCTTGGGTTTTGGCCGCAGAAGGGCTAGACTCAGAATCATCGGTGTTGTCGGCGGTTTATCAAGGCATTGGTGCAATTATTTTACTGCTGATGGGAGGAGTTGCGATCGCGTCACCGATTCCTTGGCAGGCGATCGCGATCGGCGGTTTAGGGCTACACTTTTTTTATCGTCGCGTTTCTCGTTACCATCGACGGGGCGATGTTACTTTCGTTTTTGTTATTGGTTTAATTGTTACTTTTTTAATTCCCCAATTGCTGCCTTTAGGGATGCGAGAAAGTCTGATTGCGAGTTTAACTAATCTCACGGGATACGCAGATTTTGGTAATATTTTTGTTGCGATCGCGATTTTTGGTTATAGTTTCCTAACTCTAGGCGTTGCGACAACTTTTCAACGGCAAGATCAACCCAAGTTAACCCACTGGACAGAATTTCTGGCTTTAAGTTTAGGGGGAATTTGGACGGGAATTTCTTCTCAAGATACGGTGTTGCGATCGCTCAATTTGAGTTTACTGGCCATTATTTTTATCGTTGTTAGCCAGCAAAATCGCTCGATTCAACGATTATTAACTTATCTGGCTCATTTTTTGGGTTTACTTGCTGTATTTTCCATTATTAACAGCATTTTCCCCAATTTATCATCAGCAATTTGGGCAGCCATTTTACTCGGATTTATGGTGATCGAATGGCTAATTTCTACGGTAAAACGTCCCCTGACAAATCCCTATTGGTACGAAAGTTGTTGGATTTTGGGTTTTGTTTTAGCCGGGGGAAGTTATGTCTTATTTGGACTCAATACTGTTTCTGAATGGGGATTGTTGTGGCTGTTGACTCCCCTGACACTAACCGCAACTGCGAAGTTAGCCAACGCCCAAAAGCGACAATACAGGGCATCTTATAGTAGTGTTGCTCTAATTTTTGCACAACTGCTGGCGATCGCGCAACTCGAAACTTCTCTGATCGGTTTAGCGGTTGCGATAGGCTTGATGATCGTCAATGTCCGTTATCTCAAGCGAATTTCGGCTACAGGGTTACATATTGCTTTTGTTTTAGCCTTTATTGCCCGCCTTGCTTGGGAAAGCTTAGACTATCCCGGTTTAGCTTTATGCGGTGCTGTGGTTATTGCGGGTTTGTGGGGATTGGCAGTAGTTTTGCAACAGAAAGCGCCTAAATACGCGATCGCGACAGAGAAATGGGGCATAATTCTTTGTATTGGGGAATTGTTAGCCCTCACGCGATTTAGCAGCGAACTAGAGTATAATTTCCTTTATTTTGCTGCCGCTATTGTAACCGGAGTCGCGATCGCGGGACGTAGCCGCAAAAAACCCACGGAATGGACTTGGTTAGGAATTGCCGCAACTCTCGAAATTGCCCTAATCCAGATTGTCGGCATTACCGCTAATAATCTTTTAATTCTGATTGTGGCGAACGGGATTTTGGGTATTATCAGCCTGATTGCCACAGAAATTGCAATTTCTCGCGATCAAAGTCTAAATAAATTCAAAACCTTAAAATTTCTCCCCCTGATTTATGCAGGCTTCGGCTTATTCCTGCGGTTAGACAACTTTTACTTTACCGCTTATACCGGACTAATTACCCTCAGCTTTGCCGTTGTCGCAATCGGAGTCAGTCGTCGCTATTCTCAAGGGCAAATCCTCGCTTGTTTGGGCTTGGGTTTAATCTCTGTGGGCTGTTACGAATTAGTGCTTTATCCCATTTTACAAGCGCCCGCAGGCAATATTATCGATGGTTTAACCATTCTGGCGGGGATTGCTGTCGCGATCGCGGTTTTATATCGTATCTTAGCCGCAGTCTGGCAAAAACAAGGCCGAGATAATATCTTTAACTTAACCCCAGTCGTCCTGACCAAAACCGCCCATCTTCACTGGTTGCTGGCTAATCTTATTTTATTCCCCGCGATCGCGATCGGCGCAACTCTCCAGGGATTCAACCCCAATCCTGTCCCAGACAGCCAGTTAATGCCCCTCATGGTAGCGTTTTACAGCATTTTGACAACTTACGCCTTTTTGCAAAGTCGCGACGCTCACAAGGCATCCTGGGTGTATTGGAGTGTGGCCGAAATTGTGATTGCGTGGTTGAATCTGCGCTTATTTTTGCCTTCTCTGAGCAATTTAGACGCAACAATCGCCCTTATTTTCGCGATTGTTGCTTTTATACTGGATTTTCTGCCTTGGGAGCGCTGGGGCTGGTCAAAGCAACCCTGGCAAAATGCCGCTTCTGTCTTACCTTTGCTGATTCTGGTGATGGTTTTCCGCGAATACTCTATTATCAATTCCCTCGGCGTAGCTTTATTTTACGCTTGGTTTGCCTTCGACCACGATAAACTACGCTGGAGTTATATTACTGTCGCTTGTGTCGATTGGATTATTCTCGATTCTCTCAATCTCAGCAATCCCCTTCCCATTGCTTGTATTGCGGGGGCTTCCCTATTATATGCGGCTCAATTCGATCCCAAAATCGCTAACAATCGCATAGCCCGTCATCAACTCCGCATCCTGGGAATTGGGATAATTTGCGCCACTGCCGTTGTTTTTCACCAAGAAACTGGAATAATACCCGCTAGTATCGGGCTTGCTGCGATTTTTATCGGGATTGGCTTACAAATCCGGGCTTTTCTCTATACCGGGACGATTACATTTTTGCTCACAGCCTTTTACCAACTGATTGTTTTAATTGACCGTTATGCCACCTCAAAATGGATTGTCGGTTTAATTGCTGGTGTTATTTTAATCGCGATCGCGGCCAACTTCGAGCGACGACACGAACAAATAACCAACACCTTGCAAAACTGGTTTAGCCGACTGCAAGAATGGCAGTAAATGAGTGCGGTGAAGATATCAACTTTCCTCAGATTTACTGGTGAGATGCCACAAAAATGTGGGACAATGAAAAACTTTAGTGGTTCTGTCATTACCGACAACCCAGGCAAGCCGATTGATTCACAAAGATTATGAGCATCAACTGGATTACCCCCGCGAATCGCCTCAGCGCTTTACCCCCCTATGTTTTCGCTCGTTTGGACGAGTTGAAAGCGCGAGCGCGAGAACAAGGTTTAGACTTAATTGACCTCGGAATGGGGAATCCTGACGGTTTTGCACCGAAACCTGTCATTGATGCGGCTATTGCGTCCCTAGATGAAGCCCAGAATCACGGTTATCCACCCTTTGAGGGGACAGCGAGTTTCCGCAGCGCGATCGCGACTTGGTACGAGCGCTCCTACAATGTTAAACTCAACCCCGACAGCGAAGCCTTACCCCTGCTAGGGTCAAAAGAAGGCTTAGGTCACTTAGCGTTAGCTTATGTCAATCCGGGGGATGTTGTCCTTGTCCCTAGTCCCTCGTATCCCGCGCATTTTCGCGGCCCCATGATTGCTGGAGGGGAAATTTATCAAGTCAAATTAACCGCAGAAAACAACTGGTTAATTGACTTCAATACTATTCCTGAAGACATCGCTCGTCGCGCCAAAATATTCTATTTTAATTATCCTAATAATCCTACCACCGCCACCGCACCCCGCGAATTTTTCGAGGAAATGGTAGAGTTTGCCCGTCACTACGAAATCATCCTCGTTCACGATTTATGTTACGCCGAACTTGCCTTTGATGGCTATCAACCCACCAGTTTACTCGAAATTCCCGGCGCAAAAGAAATCGGCGTAGAATTTCACACCCTATCTAAAACTTACAATATGGCAGGTTGGCGCGTTGGTTTTGTCGTCGGCAATTCCCAAATTATTCAAGGCTTACGCACCCTCAAAACGAACCTCGATTACGGCATCTTTGCCACCATCCAAACTGCCGCCGAAACTGCCTTAAATCTACCAGGAATTTATATTAAAAACGTCCAAGACCGCTATCAAAAACGCCGAGATTTCCTCATTGCTGGACTACAAGAATTAGGCTGGAACATCCCCAAATCCAAAGCCACCATGTATCTTTGGATGCCCTGTCCCGTCGGGATGAATTCCACCGATTTTGCCCTAGATATGTTGCAGAAAACTGGGATTGTTGTCACCCCTGGAAACGCCTTCGGAGACGCAGGAGAAGGCTATGTGCGGGTGAGTTTAATTGCCGAGTGCGATCGCCTCGGAGAAGCCTTAAAACGCCTCAAACAAGCCGGGATTCGCTATCAACCGGAAGCGGTTACTTCTCAGGCCTAACATAAATTGTAGTGCCGCGACACATCTTAAACGGTGGGTTACGGCGGATAACTAGATTGCAGTCATAGCATGAGTTTTAGCCGCCTAACCCACCCTACGCTAAAGCTCTATTTAAGGCGTGTCACGGCAGTAGGGTGCGTTAACGAAGTGTAACGCACCTTAAGGGGACTAATTAAAACCCCAGTTTTATCAAAAAACCAGGGTTGAAAGCGACTCATTTTTGTAGTCAAATTACCACTACGCGAGGTTAGTAGACTTGATATCTGTGCTAACTTTATCCATGGCTTGGAAATCGCGACCAAAGGGAAACAAAGCCATATTGATTAGCTTGATGTGTTGTTTCGCGAAGGGTAAACCGACAATGGTCAGGGCTAAAATCGCGGCGTGGGTGATGTGAGAAAGGGCAATTCCCCAACCAAATAAAACAATCCAAATAACATTAAAAATGGTTTCTAATGTGCCGTTTGCGGTAGGCGCTTCAACCACTTCTCGACCAAAGGGAGTCATGGTGGCAAAACCAATTTTAATCGATTGAATGCCGAAGGGAATGCCGACAATGGTTAAACACAAACTTAATCCACCTAAAACATAACCCATGCCACTCAAAAAACCGCCGAAAATCAACCAGATGATATTACCAAGTAAGCTCATATTTTGTTTCCATAGAGGTTTAGGGGGAGTGATGAAGCGTTGTTATGCTGTAACGCTTCATGAGTCTAAGATAACAAACTGAATTACTGGGTTTGGTCGGGTTATCTGGACTGGCGGTTGTGTGGGTGATTGGTTATTAGTTTCCCAACTGTCTCAACAACTCTTTTTGAAACCTTAAGTTCGTTTTTTTGGGCTAAAACCCAGATATCTGATCTACTTTGGAGGGGCATTCATCTTCACTCCCCCCCGATTGCCGATTGCCTAAGAATGCCGTTGCGTCAAAATCTCAACCCCATCATCCGTGACGGCGATGGTATGCTCGAATTGAGCCGAGAGTTTGTGGTCTTTGGTGATGGCAGTCCAACCATCTTCGAGGACTTGGGCTTCCCAGGTGCCTTCGTTAATCATGGGTTCGATGGTGAAAACCATGCCTTTGCGGAG
The DNA here is from genome assembly GCA_000380225.1 of filamentous cyanobacterium ESFC-1. Classification (GTDB taxonomy): domain Bacteria; phylum Cyanobacteriota; class Cyanobacteriia; order Cyanobacteriales; family Spirulinaceae; genus Jaaginema. Next base: position 2,309,491 of record KB904821.1, on the reverse strand, counting down.
TTTCTTACCTTTGCCCCATTTGCCGTAGTGGGGGACTTGGGGGGCGGTGTGGAAGACGGTACTCACGCCATGGCCGACGAAATCGCGAACGACGGAAAAGCCTTCTGCTTCGGCGTGTTCCTGGATCGCTGCGCCGATATCCCCTAGTCTAGCACCGGGTTTGACTTGGGCGATCGCGCGATGCAAACATTCTTCGGTGACTTCGACGAGTTTTTTGGCTTTATCTGAAGGGGTCCCGACGAAAAAGGTGCGGGAGGTGTCGCCGTGATAGCCGTCTAAAATGGGGGTAACGTCGATGTTGATAATATCCCCGTCTTTGAGGACATGACGGGGGCTAGGAATGCCGTGACAGACGACTTCGTTGACGCTGGTACAGATGGATTTGGGAAAGCCATGATAACCAAGAGGTGCGCTTTTTGCCCCGTGTTGTTGCGTCCATTTTTCGGCTGCGTCGTTTAATTCTTGGGTGGTTACGCCGGGTTTAACCATGGGTTCGAGATAATCGAGCAATTCGGCGGCTAATTGTCCGGCAGCCCGCATTTTCTCAACTTCGCGGCTGGATAATAGGGTAATTGTTTCGTTGGCCATAAGTTATGCTTGGCTGTATCTTGAGTTGTTTATGGGATGATCGTTCTCTATTGTACGAAGTTCTGGAACGCGATCGCGCCTTCATTCTTTCAGACGGATTTTCTGGGGCAAACCTCATAACAGTTATTATGTCGGTCATAACAACTGTTATGATTAGGGTAAAAGTCAGTGGTGGCGATCGCTCGCCGGTTTTGACGAGAATTGACTTGTTGTTTGTTTTTGATTTCGTTCTTAGGTTGTACCGGGGAACGTATAGACAAGGGCTTTGCCCTTGATTTCGTAATCTTATGTTATGCAGTCGGTATTGCCTACCGTCTTTAGATTGATGCTTCTACATCTAGCCCATAGATATTAAGCAATTTACAATATTTTATTCATTCGTATAAAAGATGTCTTCTGTGTTTTTTAGTATTGTTATCCCAACTTATAACCGCAAGCCGATTTTAACCAAATGTTTAAAGGCGTTAGAAGTCCAGAGATTTACCCCCGCTACGGCGATCAAAGGCTACGAAATTGTTGTCGTTGATGATGGCTCAACGGACGGGACATTGGACTATTTAAAAGCGAATGCCGAGCAGTTTCCCCATGTTATAACTTTCGCACAAAATCACCAAGGGGCCGCTGCGGCGAGAAATTTAGGGGTTGAAAAGGCACAAGGAGATACAATTATTTTTATTGACAGCGATCTGGTTGTGACTGAGAATTTTTTAGAGGCTCATGCAGCAGGATTGGCTCAAGGAAGACAAGAAGGTTATGGCGATCGCGTGTTTACTTATGGTTGGGTGATTAATACTTGCAATTTCGAGAATCCAACCTCTGAGCCTTATAAAGTGACGGATTTTTCGGCGGCTTATTTTGCTACGGGAAATGTCGCGATCGCGCGTCATTGGCTCATAGAAGCAGGTTTATTTGATACGGGGTTTCAACTTTACGGTTGGGAAGATTTAGAACTCGGTGTTCGCTTGAAAAAGCTTAATTTAAAACTGATTAAATGTCCCGAAGCGGTGGGCTATCACTGGCATCCGCCCTTTAGTTTAGCGCAAATCCCCAAACTGATTGACCAAGAGCATCAACGGGGACGAATGGGAGTTTTATTCTACCAAAAACACCCAACTTGGGATGTTAAAATGATGATTCAAATGACTTGGTTACATCGTATTTTGTGGGGTGTATTATCGGTAGGGGGACGTTTGAATGAAAGAACCCTTGCGCCTTTTTTACAGTGGTTAATTAATCGCGGTAAGCCCCAATTGGCTCTCGAAGTCGCTCGTATTTTCCTGAATTGGTACAATGTGCAAGGGGTTTATGAAGCGTATGCGGAATTGAAGCAACAGTAAAATCTAAGGAAAACTTTTATTGCCTGAGTGACTGGCTTTTTGCTGTTTGTTGTTTGTTCTTATTTTGATAGGATCGGTTATTAATCTTGTTCCTCAAAAAATTAATTAAAATTACTGTGGTGTCGAAATCTCTATCATTCTAATCAAGGTAGAGCTTTGTGTGTTCGTTTTAAGGTATAACCTAGGAACGAGATTAAATAGTTTTTAAGTCAATATAACGGTTGTGAATCAAAAACTTGAAATTAGACAACAAATATTACAAAAAAGGCAATCCCTCGCGCCAGAAAAATGGCAAAAACAAAGCCAAGAACTTTGTCAACAACTAATAACTATTCCTTTATTTCAACAAGCCCAAACGATTTTGGGGTATTGTAGTTTTCGTCAGGAACCGGATTTAAGCTTTTTGTACGAAACCTCCCAGAAAAATTGGGGCTTACCTCGATGCGAGGATAAATCTTTAATTTGGCATCGCTGGCAGCCCTCAGAAGCTCTAGAAAAGCGAGATTATGGCATTTTTGCCCCGTCGCCGCATTCTGAGCGCTTACAGCCCCAGGAGGTGGATTTGATTTTAGTGCCTGCGGTGGCTTGCGATCGCGCCGGGTATCGTTTAGGGTATGGAGGCGGATTTTATGACCGTTTACTCAGTCATCCAGAGTGGGTTTCAATTCCCACGATTGGGATTATTTTTGAGTTTGCTTTTGTTCCGAAGCTTCCTGTTGATACTTGGGATCGTCCGTTGGGGGGAGTTTGTACGGAAATGGGTTGGCGATTTATTAATTTATAAACCATGAAAGAATTGCAGGCGATCGCGAAAAATCCGAGATTCAAAACGATTGCGATTTATATTACATTGTGCGCGATCGCGGTCTTAATGCTATTTCCGTTACTGTGGTTATTAGGAACATCCTTAAAGTCTCCCACAGAAGATATTTTTGGCTTTCCTCCCCGTCTTATTCCCCAATCCCCGACATTTAATAACTTTATCACGGCTTGGGAAACTGCCCCTTTTGGTCGCTATTTATTCAACAGTTTACTGGTTGCTATTCTCACAGTCATTTTAAATTTGATTTTTAGTTCTCTGGCGGCTTATCCCCTCGCAAGGTTAAAATTTTGGGGACGAGACTTTATTTTTGCTCTCATTATCTCCACGATCATGATTCCCTTTCAGATTGTCATGATCCCTCTTTATGTTCTCACGGTGGAACTCGGTTTAAGAAACACTTACCTGGGGCTAATTTTTCCCAGTCTTGCTACTGCTTTCGGTATATTTCTCTTGCGTCAAGCCTTCCTCGGAGTCCCCAAAGAACTCGAAGAAGCCGCCAGGATGGACGGTTGTACAGAAATCGGTATTTGGTGGAATGTGATGATTCCGGCGGTACGTCCGGCGTTAATTACGTTAGCAATTTTTACATTTATTGGCTCTTGGAGTGACTTTTTGTGGCCGTTGATTGTGCTGGATAATCCCGATTACTATACGCTTCCTTTAGGAGTTGCAAGGTTAGCAGGAACTTTCTCCCTCGATTGGCGTTTAATTGCAGCAGGTTCGATAATTTCTATTGCACCCGTTTTAATTTTATTCCTCTTTGTGCAGCGTTATATTATTCCTTCTGAAGCGGGAAGTGGGGTCAAAGGGTAGAATCTCTGGGGTTTAATCTCATTGAATTTATTTCATCTGGGGGATGAATTTAAAGTCAAAAACCATAAAATTGTAATTGTAAGGTCTAGCACAATTAACTTTACAACTTCATCCCAATATAAAAAAAGGTTATGACTAATTTAAATAAAAATCCCCAAAATTTCAATAATAAAGGACTCACCGATTCTGAAAAAAATTCTGTCCCTCATCCTTCCTCTACTGATACGGCTGCAATTCGTTCTCAACCAGAAATGGCCGAAGAAAACTTTAAACACGGCTATTTGCGAGGTCGTCAAGAACAACGTCATCTCGAAGAACAACACAGTCACAACAAGCAGAATAAATATGCAGGTCGAGGATTGATTTTAGGGATCAGTTTAATCTCGTTGTTGGTCATTGGTTTAGGTTTGATTTTACTTCCTGACTGGATTGGAGAAGACCCCGCAGATGCAACTTTTGATGAAACTGAAATTGAGTTAGAAGTTGAGTAAAACTGCTTGTGAAAGCACCAAAAATGAGTTGATCGAAGATTCATCCTCTCTTTCCTTGGGACGACTCCAATTTGAAAGATCAAACGAGAATTAAGGCTCGCGACAGATTAATGAAGCCTTCAGCCTTGTTATGGTAAAAGTAGTCTGATTGGTGAAAAGGTTATCTTAAGTAATTTCAAACCCTGATTAATTAAAATTAGGCTGCTATGCAAATGACGATAATAAAATAATAAAAATATGGCTGAAGAACAAAAAAGAGTAGTAACCCCAGTTAATCCTGACAAAACCGAACCGGGAACCAGCGTATCTGGCGATCAAATGGGTGTGCAAATGGCACAAAATCCCATGGTAAACCCCCCGGATGAGCGTATTCCAGCCGCAGAAGATGTGGAAAAACAAGTTAAACAGGTCAAAGAAGTAGACCAACAAGAAAAAGGCACTGGAATGACCACAACAGATGGTTATGTGGTGGACGAAGCGGGTCGTTTAGACAATTATGCCGTAGAACCAGAAATGTATGTTGAAAAGAAATAATTGAATTTGCATTTCTAACATTTTTGCCCCTCGATGTTGTATCGGGGGGAATTTTATAGCAATTCTCAATTTATTTCAGATAAACTTGTAGCATTGGCTTTATGCTAGTACAATTGAACCAAATTTGAGTAACTTTCTGGGCTAACTGGTGATGTCTGAGCAACCCCGTAGTAGACAAGAATTATACGATCGCGTGCGTCAAGTCGGCAAAGAACAGTTTATCCTCGAAGAAATGATCCGCTTTGGCTTTTGGTCAGAGGATGACGAGGTACATCAAGAAACGACCGCAGAAATCCAAAAGCGATCGCAACTACAACGAGAATTAAGAGACTTACGCAAACAAAGCCGTTTGTTGCAAGATGAACAAGCCCTGCGGCGGCAAATGCTGAAAGAAAGGTTAGCAGAATCCCGACGAAAACAGCAAGAAAACAAGGAAAGACGCGAAAGGGAACGACAAGAACGAGCCGAAGCCTGGCAAGCCCGAAAAGCCCAAGAAATTGTCTATTTAGGGGAAGATGTTTCAAAAGGACTGAATCACGCGCAAAGCAATTCCGAGCGTTTGCAAGGTTACGGCTTACCCGATTTTGCCAACGCAGCAGACCTCGCAACTGCGATGAATATTAGCATCGGGGAGTTACGTTTTCTCGCCTTTAATCGCAAAGTGGCTAAAGTCTCCCACTATATCCGTTTTAATATACCTAAAAAGACCGGGGGCGATCGCCTTATTTCTGCGCCAATGCCCCGCTTAAAAGCCGTTCAACATTGGATTTTAACCCATATCCTCAACCCTATTGAACCCCACGACGCAGCCCACGGATTTCGGCGCGATCGCTCCATTTTAACCAACGCGCAACCCCATGTTAACTCCGAAGTCGTGATCAACTGCGACCTCAAAAACTTTTTCCCCACCCTGACCTATAAACGCATCAAAGGGCTATTTCAAGCCATTGGTTACAGCGAGGCGATCGCAACCATCTTAGGTTTATTATGCACCGAAGCCGACACCGAAGCGATCGAACTCGACGGTATTACCTATTATGTCGCAACGGGCGATCGCCATCTGCCTCAAGGATCGCCCACATCCCCGGCTTTGACAAACATACTCTGTCGTCGCTTAGACCGCCGTTTAACCGCCCTCGCAGACGAATTAGGCTACACTTACACCCGCTATGCCGATGACCTCACCTTTTCGGCTTCTGGGGACAGTTTGAACCACATCCGAGGGCTTCTACATCGCAGCGAAAACATCATCAACCACGAAGGCTTCACCCGTCACCCCGACAAACTGCGGATTCAACGGCAAAAATCCCGTCAGCAGGAAGTAACAGGGATTGTCGTCAACGAATTTCCTAATATAGACCGCAAAACCCTAAAGCGATTCCGGGCTACTTTATACCAAATCGAATGCGACGGACTCACCGGGAAACACTGGGGAAATTCTAACAACCTCATGGCTGAGATTCAGGGATATGCTAACTTTATTAATCTGGTAAATCCAGACAAAGGGGCAAAATTCCAAGCCCAAATCCAACGCATCCGGCAAAAATGGCTTTCTTCTCAACCCCAAACGACTACTTCAGAAATTATTGTCGAGTGCTACAAAAAGGGCAGTAAACTCAAAGTGCGGGTTGTATCTTCCGGTTACAATTCCGATTGGAATGTGCAGTTCCCCAGAGATTTACGCCAAGAAGGAAAACGTTACCAGGTAGAAAGCCTCAAAGAAGCCAGTCGCGGCGGTTTTTATACCGTTAATGGTCAAATTACACCGATTGTTGACACATAATAATGAGTGGAGATTAAGAACCCCGGTTTCTAGCTTGAAATTTTAACTTGACTGTGTAAGCGGATAAGAAACCGGGGTTCTCGCGCCAACGGTTATTTTTTCGGATTTGATATGACCAATTAAGCCCAAAATGTTTTGCAAAAATCAACAATATGAAAGTAACTTTTGAACAGTTAGTTATTCCTCCCGGTCGGCAACTTTTAATGAAAGATATTAGTTGGCAAATGTACGAAGACTTGCTAGAGAATTTGGGAGAAAAACGCGGGTCTCGTATTAACTACAGCCAAGGAACATTAGAAATTATGGTTCCATTACCAGAACACGAAGACGATAAAGTCATGATTGCTGACTTTGTAAAAGCAATTTTGGAAGAACGGGATATTGAATTTCGGAGTCTAGGTTCTACAACATTTAAAAGTCAACGGATGAATCAAGGACTTGAAGCTGATGATTGTTTCTATATCGAGAATGAAGCAGTAGTTCGCGGTCAAAAGCGAATTGATTTAAGTATAGACCCACCCCCAGATTTAGCGATTGAAATTGATATTACTGCTCGAACTCGGTTTAATAACTATGAAGCTTTAGGAGTTGGGGAACTTTGGCGCTTCGACGGTACAAGTTTAGAAATTAATGTGCTGCAAAATAGTGTTTACATTCAATGTGAGGAAAGTCCTCATTTTCCCGAATTTTCTGTGAAAACAATTATTCCTGAATATCTCGAACAAAGTAAAATTGAAGGCAGAAATAAAACAATGAAAGCATTTCGGGCTTGGATTCGGGAGCAAATTTAGAGTCAATCATACTGAGAATTGTTGATGCGTTTTCAGGTATAAAATATCTGTAAATACTGTAAATTCTTAGAAGTATATAAGAAATTTAAAAAAGAACTTGAATTGCATTTTTCACCGCGATCGCGCTAATTTTGACGAGCATATATATGTAGCCTCGAAAACTGATGACTGCTTTAGAAGTCCTACTGCGACAAAGAAAACAAATTCGCGTTATTGGCTTTGATGATGCACCGTTTCAGCGTCACCGTAAGCCCTTAGATGCCAATTTTTCCCCACCTCCTCCCGTGTCAGTTGCGGGGATTATTTGTGCGGGGACGAGGTTTGAGGGGATGATTTGGAGTCAAGTCACCCAAGACGGTTTGGATGCAACCGATAAGATTTGCGAACAGCTATTACCCAGTAAATTTCTGCCCCAGTTGCATTTAGTGTTACTGGATGGTTTGGGCTTTGGGGGCTTTAATTTAATCGATTTACCCACCCTCTCGCAACGGTTAGAATTGCCTTGTGTCGCGGTGATGCGGCGTTATCCCAACTTCGAGAAAATTACAGCAGCGTTGTCTCATTTTCGCGATCGCGACTTGCGGCTACAATTAATTCAAAGAGCCGGAATCATCCACCACAATCCCCCCTTTTTCTTCCAAGTTTGCGGTGAAGACCCCCATATCATCGGCCTCGCCCTCCATGCCCTCACAGACTGCGGCAAAGTCCCCGAAGCCCTGCGAATCGCCCATTTAATCGGGGCAGCCGTGAAAACAGGAGAAAGCGGTTCTCAGGCATAATTAACAATGTACAATTAACAATTAACAATTAACAATTAACAATTAACAATTAACAATTAACAATGTACAATTAACAATTAACAATGTACAACTGAGAATTAATATTTTTCGTTTACAATAAAATCCAAAAAGTAAGATTAAATTCGTTTAAGTAGTGAGGGTGAAAAACCCCGGCTATTGAGGTTAAATTTCAACTCAATCGGGTAGGCTTATTAGAAACCGGGGTTCAGCGAACTGTGGTTGCTTTTTCGGATTCGATCTAATCCCCAACCAACAACCAACAACTTACCCCTCGACGCGGGGGAATAAGCTAGGGGGAAATGTCTCCGCTTCGATGCAAGTTTCCAAAAGCCGTCCGACGGTAAAATCCATTTGACGACCCAAACCAATCACGCATTCTGAATAACGAATGGGTAAAACACTGAGACGACAGTATTCTAGGGTTGCCATTGCCGTTGAAAGTCTCCCCTCATTACTGCGTAATACGTCTGGAATCCCGTCAACTTCGGGTTCATCGAGGGTGTCCAAAATCTGCGGTTGAATGAGAGTCGGGTCAAGGGAACCCGGAGTTCTGATTAATCCTGGGGTGACTTCTGTTTCATCTACTGTTTGTGCAACCAGGGTTTCATCACTTTTGCGAGCCACGCGATCGCTCAGATCGAATTCTTCGGTAATATTAACCGTACAGGTGGCCAATTCCAACGGACGGCGATCGCGAAAACAAGCCTGCAACGCCGACACCGCATCCACAGGCGTAAATGAATTAATCTTAATCACACAAAACGACAAATCCTTGGGTTCGAGGGCTTCTGCACAAGCCAACGCTGCTTGCGCTGGGGAAATCGATTCTGTGGCTAACAACTCCTCAGCACAAATCTCAAAAGGGTTCCAATCCGCTTTGGCTTCCTGCGGCACAGAAAACGCCAGCAAACCCGTCGGAACCAAGCCCAAGGCTGTCCAACGAGTCAATTTATCTAAAAATGCCTGAAAATGCTTTTTCATATCTCGCGATTCTCTCAACACACACACATTTAACCAATCAATAGCAGGTGCTAATCCTACAACCTGCAATCTACTACAAAAACCGGACAGATGTTTAAGTGCCAAGCATTTGTAACTGATATAAACTGGCGTATAAGCCCCCTTGTTTGAGCAATTCTTCGTGACTGCCCGACTCAATCAACTCGCCGCGTTTCAGCACAAGAATGCGGTCTACATCACGAATCGTCGAGAGACGGTGGGCGATAATCACTGCGGTTCGATTAATTAGGAGATGTTCGAGGGCTTCTTGAATCAAAGCTTCAGTTTTGACATCGAGACTCGCGGTGGCTTCGTCTAACACCAAAATATGAGGGTTGCGGATGGCCACACGGGCAAAGGCCAACAGTTGTTTTTGCCCCCCAGAAAGGTTCGTCCCTCGTTCCCGCAGTTGGGTATCGTAGCCTTGCGGAAGATTGTTAATAAAGTCGTCGATATTGGTTTTTTCCGCAGCCCCTTGGATGGTGGCAAACTCGTAATTTTCCCCTAGGGTAATGTTGCGTTTGACATTCCCGGCAAACAGGAAACTTTCTTGCAAAATCACCCCAATATGGCGGCGTAACTCCGCTTGAGGCAGGTCGCGGATATCAATGCCATCGACGAGGATGCGACCGCGACTCGGTTCGTAGAGGCGGCATAACAGGCGAATGATGGAACTTTTACCCGCCCCCGTCGGCCCCACCAACGCGATTTTTTCGCCGGGTTTAACGGTAAAATTCAGGTCTTTGAGGACGAATTCATCGTCTTTATAGGCAAACCAAACATTTTCAAAGCGAATCTCGCCAATATGCTCTCGTTCTTCCACTGCCGTTCCCAAACTTTGCCGAGTTTGAGCTTCAGGGTCGCGGATTTCGATGGGTTCGTTCATCAACTCGTTGATGCGTTCAATGGCAGTAAAGCCCGATTGAATCATGGTGAACTTTTCGGCAAAGCGACGCAACGGGTCGAAAAAGCGTTGGGCATAAAGAATGAAGGAAGCCAAAACCCCAAAAGTCAACGCCTCGTTGATCACAAGAGTTCCTCCTAACCACAGTACCCCCGCGATCGCGACCAGGGCAACCCATTCTAATGTTGCCGACACCGCCGAATCGTGAAAGATGGTGTGGTCTACTTCTTGGCGATGGCGTTGATTCACCGAGCGAAACATCTCTGCGTTAAACTGTTCCCGGCGGAATAGTTGCACAATATTAATCCCGGCGACATTTTCGGCCAGCATGGCATTGAGTCGCGAGAGTTCTTCACGGGCTTTGTAGTTGGCTTGGCGATATTCTCGCTGAAAGTAAATAATCAACGCTGTCACGGGAAATAGCATCAACACCAACATCAAAGCCAATTGCCACTGCAACCAAAACATCGTCACGACAATGACCAAGATATTCGCGATATCGCTGAGAATCCCCACCGCCCCCGTCGCGAAAACGTCCCCTAATGCCTCAACATCGCTGGTTAAGCGGGTCACAAGACGACCGACGGGAGTTTTATCAAAAAAGCGAACAGCTAGGGAAGTCACGCGGGTAAACAAGTCGTGGCGAATTCCGGCGGTGATTTCTTGGCCGACTCTTTGGACGAGATAGCCTTGAACCGAGGAGAAAGACAACCGAACGAAAATGGTCAGCAACAACAAACCAATCAGCCAGTTAATCGCTTCTTGGGTAGAACGTTCGGCCAGAAATGACCAGGTAGATTCTTGGCGAAAGACAGAGATGGCTTGACCAATTATAAGGGGTTGAATTGCTCCCGCGATCGCGAGGGGAACCAGTAAAATCAGCGACCAGAATAAAATACTCTGATTGCGTCTGGCATAGGGGACGAGTTGTAAAAATAATCGCCAATCACTTTTATTGGTCATTGGTCGTTGGTCATTGGTCATTGGTTGTTGGTTGTTGGTTGTTGGTTGTTGGTAGAATCCCTTAATTGGTAATTTCTCCCCACTTCTTGGCCAGGAAATCAAATTCCTGGCCAAAATCCCCTCTATTTATTCGGCTGAGGAGTCATCCGCAGATAAGGCTTAATTTCCCGTACCCCTTTGGGAAACTTCTGTTTGGCTTCTTCGGTAGGAATCTTCGGCGAAACGACACAATCTTCGCCATCTTGCCAGTTTACCGGAGTTGCCACTTGATAATTATCTGTGAGTTGCAGAGAATCCAATACCCGTATAATCTCTTGGAAATTGCGTCCGGTACTCGGCGGATAAGTCAAAGTTAAGCGTAACTTTTTGTTAGGGTCAATCACAAATACCGTCCGCACCGTGACTTTATCATCAGCGTTTGGATGAATCATACCGTAGAGGTCGGATACTTTTTTATCCACATCCGCCAAAATGGGATAATTGATCGTGGTGCTTTGGGTTTCGTTGATATCCCCAATCCAGCCTGCATGGGAATCGGCATCGTCAACGCTGAGGGCAATCACTTTGGCGTTGCGTTGGGCAAATTCGGGCTTGAGTCGGGCAACTTCCCCTAATTCCGTTGTGCAAACCGGAGTATAGTCTGCCGGGTGAGAGAATAACACCACCCAACTATCGCCAGCCCAATCGTAGAACGAGATTTCGCCTTTGTTGGAAGCTTGGGTAAAATCGGGAACGATATCACCGAGTTGTAGATTAGCCATAAATATTTAATGTCCTTGAACCTTGCTGTACAGTAGTACAGCTTAATTATAAACTTGAGTAATCCGCTAGGGTTTTCGGAGTTTAGGTTAATTTTAGATTATTTAGTCGTTTGTCCTTTGTCTTGGGTAATGAGGTTTCCAATGACCAATGACCGATGACCAATGACCAATGACCAAATCGTGCGGTTTCTAAGATAAGATGAGATAAAACAACACAAAAGTTAACCTGATGGAGAAGTGGCATTCTCCTTGGGCGAGAGAGCAAAGATTAGGAGGATTTAATTTTAATGAAAAAACTGGTGAGCTTGTTAGTAATTGCGACGATCGCGATCGCGTCTTGGTTGGGGTTGGGTCAGCCCACGGCCACGGCAGCCCAATACGTCAATCCGGCAGATGCGAAATTATCCACCGAATTCGGTCAAAAAATCGATCTCAACAACAGCCATGTGCGGGACTTCCGGGAACTTCGCGGCTTTTATCCGACTTTAGCCAGCAAAATTATCAACAATGCTCCTTATAAAGACGTAGAAGATGTCTTAGATATTCCGGGCTTATCCGAACGTCAAAAAGAGCGCTTGCAAGCAAACTTCGATCAATTTACGGTAACGCCAATCGACCCCGTTTTTGTCGAAGGGGCAGATCGTTACAATCCTGGGGTTTACTAAGAACCGATTTAACGGTTGACCAAGGCTTATAGTATGATGCAACCCACTCCTTCTGCGGGGTGGGTTGTTACTGTATTTGTAGATTACGATCGATCCAAAATCTATGGTTTTGCATTCCTCCTCTTCTGAAGCGACAACAACCAACATTCCCCCTCGTTTTGATGTTATTGTGGTGGGAACTGGGGCGGCGGGGTTATATGCGGCGTTGTGTTTACCCGAATCTCTACAAATAGGCTTGATTACTAAAGACCGCTTGAAAGTGGGGGCCAGCGATTGGGCCCAAGGAGGAATAGCCGCCGCGATCGCGCCCGACGATTCAACCACATTCCATCAAGAAGATACCCTCAAAGCAGGGGCGGGTTTGTGCGATCGCGCCAGTGTAGATTTTTTGGTCAACAATGCAGCCACCGCGATTCATCGCCTTGTGGAGTTAGGAGTCGCATTCGACCGTCACGGCAAGCAACTAGCTATGACCCTCGAAGCCGCCCATTCTCACCCCAGAGTCCTCCACGCCGCCGACACCACCGGGAGGGCAATTGTGGGGACTCTCAGCGAACAAGTCCTCAAACGAGACAATATTGAGGTATTATCCCAAGCCTTGGCGTTGAGTTTGTGGCTGCATCCCGACACAAAACGCTGTCAGGGGGTGAGTTTACTGCACCATAATCAAATTCGTTGGATTGGGGCAACGGCGGTGATTCTGGCGACGGGAGGGGGCGGCCAGGTGTACGCCCAAACCACGAATCCCTCGGTGAGTACCGGAGACGGCATTGCCTTGGCTTGGCGGGTGGGGGCGCAATTGCGAGATTTAGAGTTTGTGCAGTTTCATCCCACGGCTTTAACTCAACCCGGTGCGCCCCGTTTTCTGATTAGCGAGGCGGTACGCGGAGAAGGGGCGCATTTAGTGGATAAAAAGGGCGATCGCTTTGCCTTTAATTATCATCCCAAAGGGGAGTTAGCGCCCCGTGATGTGGTCAGTCGCGCCATTTTTCATCATTTAGAACAAACGGCTGCCGATCCTGCCGGAGAACGGGTTTATCTGGATTTGACTCCCATCGAGCGCGATCGCCTGCATTACCGTTTCCCCAATATTATTCAAGTGTGTCAGCATTGGGGCATTGATGTTTTGAACGAGCCGATTCCGGTTGCCCCTGCGGCCCATTATTGGATGGGAGGCATTGCCACAGATTTAAACAATCAAACCTCGATTCCCGGTTTATATGCCATTGGGGAAACCGCCAGTACGGGGGTACACGGGGCGAATCGTTTAGCCAGTAACTCTTTACTCGAATGTTTGGTTTATGCCGCGCAACTCACTCATTTAGATATTACTAACGAAAATCCCCCCTCCTCTAATGCGCCTGAAATGCAAGCTGAAGGCAACTTTGAGAAAGATGCAGAGATTATGGCGATCGCACGAACTGAGTTACAACGATTAATGTGGCAAAGTGCGGGGATTGTACGGTCTCAGGATGCCTTAACTGACGCGATCGCGCAAGTCCAGTCTTGGCGAGATACCTTTCGTCAACTGCAAGTCAGTCAATACATTAACAACTCATCCCCGTCTCAAGCCATCGTTTTTACTAACCCTACAGCGCAAAAAAATCTACAAACCTGCGCCGAAACCTTCAACTTACTCGACATTGCCTACCTCATCCTCAAAAGTGCTTTATATCGCACCGAAAGCCGAGGCGGCCATTATCGCAGCGACTACCCCAAACCCTCTCCTCAGTGGCAAGTTCATACTCAAATCGAAGGAGAAACCTGGCAAACGGGGATGGTTGATTGTTAGTTGTTAGTTGTTTGTTGTTTGTTGTTTGTTATTAGTTGTTGGTTGTTTGTTATTAGTTGTTGGTTGTTGGTTATTAGTTGTTGGTTATTAGTTGTTAGTTGTTGGTTGTTTGTTATTAGTTGTTGGTTGTTTGTTATTAGTTGTACATTGTCAATTGTTAATTGTACATTGTTAATTGTTAATTGTTTTTCCTTGCTTGAACCACCTGTAAACTACCGCCGACTAACAAGCGTTGCTGGGGCTTTTGGAAGCCGATTGTTGTTAACAAATCCACTAAATTGGTGTTAATTAATTGCCAAGAGGTTTCCGTTTCAAACAACCATAAAAACATTGCCAAACCCGGCCAAAATATGGGGTTGTGGGGTTTATGAAAATCAATAAAGGCAAATGTTCCCCCCGGCTTCAAAACTCGGTAGACTTCTTTGAGAATAGCTTGTAATTGTTCTGGCTTCATTTCGTGGAGGGCGACGCTGGTATGAACGAGATCGAAGGTTGCATCGGAGAAAGGCATATTTTCGGCGAAAGCTTCAACATAATCGGCTTGGGGGACGTTTTGTTGCGCCCGTTGAATGGCAAAGGGAGAGGCATCTAAACCCGTGACGCGATCGCTCTTTTCGACAAGATAGCGAGTGGTTTGCCCTGCACCGCAGCAGAGGTCTAAAATCGCCGTCTGTGGGGTAGTTTCTAGCCCTTGCAGCGCCAATTGTCGAAAGCGTGACTCCCCGCCTACTGCCAAAGCTGAAGCCTTGGCAATGCCATCATAAAGCCACTGATAGCGATAGCTTAAATCTCTGAGAATGGTTGCCAATTGTAAACCTCCTGAATAGAAATGGCGATCGCGTCCGTTTTGGATGGACGAGAGAGCAGCATATATTGTTACACTTAGTAAACAAACTGAAAAAAATTAGTAAACTATTATCGATATGGCTCGCGCAGGAGTATTATTACTTAATTTAGGTGGACCCGATGAATTAAAAGATGTCCGCCAATTCTTGTTTAACTTGTTTTCCGATCCCGAAATTATCCGCTTGCCGTTTCCTTGGTTACAAAAACCTTTGGCCTGGCTTATTTCCAGTCGTCGGGCAAAAACCTCTCAAGAAAATTATAAAGAAATCGGCGGCGGTTCGCCCCTACGCCGCATTACCGAAGAACAAGCCAACGCCCTCGAAGCCAGACTGACCGAACAAGGTCATGAAGCAAAAGTGTATATCGGGATGCGCTACTGGCATCCGTTTACCGAAGAAGCATTAGGTAGAATTAAGCGCGATCGCCCTGAAAAACTCGTTATTTTGCCCCTATATCCTCAATTCTCTATTAGTACCAGTGGCTCGTCTTTCCGTCTTCTTGAAAAAATTTGGCAAGAAGACCCGGAGTTACAAAAAATCGAATATACCGTGGTTCCCTCTTGGTATCAAAATCCGCAATATTTACAAGCTATGGCGGATTTAATTGCTCAAGAGTTGAACCAATTTGAAAATCCCGACGATGCTCACATTTTCTTCAGCGCTCATGGTGTCCCGTTGAGTTACGTTACTGAAGGGGGCGATCCCTATCAAGAGGAAATCGAGGACTGTACCCAGAAAATCATGGACACCCTCAACCGTCCCAATCCTCACACCCTCGCCTATCAAAGTCGCGTCGGCCCGGTCGAATGGCTCAAACCCTACACCGAAGACGCTTTAAAACAATTAGGCGCAAACGAGGTGAAAAACTTACTGGTGGTTCCCATCAGCTTCGTTTCCGAACACATCGAAACCCTCCAAGAAATTGACATCGAGTACCGCGAAATCGCTGAAGAAGCCGGAGTTGAGAACTTTCAGCGTGTTCCCGCCCTCAATACCCATCCTTTGTTTATCGAATCCCTCGCGGAGTTGGTCAACGAATCCCTCGACACCCCACCGCGCACCTTTACGGAGGTAGTACGTCCGAGGAAGAAGAAAATGAAGATGTATCCCCAAGAACGCTGGGAATGGGGTCTGACTTCCACCGCAGAGGTGTGGAATGGTCGCTTGGCGATGATCGGCTTTTTGGCCTTAATGCTGGAATTGATTAGCGGTCACGGCCCGTTACATTTTGTGGGCTTACTTTAGCAGTTAACAGCCTCTAAGGGGCAATCGGCAATCGGCAGTCGGCAGTCGGGGGGGAGGTGGGATGCAAGCCCCTCCAAAGGGGGTCAGAAACTTCTTGCTATGGGGCAGACTCTATAAAAAGGCTAAAAGCTAGACTAGATGGGCGTTCGGTTCCTCAAAAAGTAAAATCAAGTTTCTGGAGAGTTATCAGCACATAAGTGTAGAGTTTTTCCGATAGTTGACTGGTTTTTGGTTATTGGTTGTTGGCAAAATCCCCTAATTATACATTGTCAATTGTTCATTATTCATTGGTTATCAGACCATTCATCATTCATAACTCATCATTCATAATTGGTCATTGGTCATTGTAATGTTGAATTTAACGGAAGTTTTAGCCCAAGAACTCAATCTGAGTCTGCGGAGTGTCGAGAATGCCCTGCAATTAGCCTCTGAAGGGGCAACGATTCCTTTTATCGCTCGGTATCGCAAAGAGCGCACCGGGGGACTCGATGAGATGCAGTTGCGGGATTTGTTTGAACGTCATAGCTATCTCAGCGAGTTAGAAAAGCGTAAACAAGCGATATTAGAAGCCATTGAAGAGCAGGGTAAACTTACTGAAGAATTACGGACAAAAATTCTGGCTTCGACCCAGAAAAATGAGCTAGAAGACTTGTATTTGCCCTATCGTCCTAAACGCCGTACCCGCGCAACCATGGCGAAGGAAAGGGGATTAGAACCCCTGGCAGAGTGGATTGAAGCCCACAATCGCCCTGATGCCGGAAGTGTGAGTTTGCCGCAAGAGGCGCAAAAATATGTTTCGTCTGAAAAGGGAGTTGATTCCCTCGAAGATGCCCTACAGGGGGCTTCTGATATCTTAGCTGAGGCGATCGCGGAACGTTCGGATTTACGGGGGGATGTGCGGGCTTATTTGTTCGCTGAGGGAACGTTTGTTTCTAAGATTAAGAAAGATTATCCCGAAGGAACGACAAAATATGAAATGTATCGCGCATTTCAAGCGCCAGTAAAGTCAATTCCGGCGCATAATTTATTGGCTTTATTTCGAGGAGAAACGGCGGGAATTTTAACGGTGGATTTGGCGTTTGATGAGGATTATATTTTAAGCCAGATTGAGAATAAAACGATTGTAACTCGCGATCGCACGCTGCGTAATTTTTATCAAGATACCGTCAAGGAAGCCTTTAAGCGCTTGATGAAAAATTCCTTGGTAAGCGAAGTGCGATCGCAGTGTAAACAAGAAGCAGATTTAGACTCGATTACCACCTTTGAAGCCAATTTGCGACAACTTTTACTCGCTCCTCCGGCGGGGATGAAACCCACATTAGCCCTCGATCCTGGCTTTCGGACGGGCTGCAAGGTCGCCGTTTTAGACCGCACGGGTAAGTTTATTGAAACGGTGACCATTTACCCCCATACAGGAGCAGGAAAACGAGTAGAAGCAGCGCAAAAAGTCAAGGATTTAATTAATAAATACAAAATCGAATTAATTGCGATTGGGAATGGTACTGCATCGCGAGAAACCGATGCGTTTGTTGGGGAAGTTTTAAAAAGTTGCGATTGCGCTGCGGTTAAAGTGATGGTGAATGAATCCGGGGCTTCGATTTATTCAGCCAGTGATGTTGCTCGTTCGGAGTTTCCCGACTTAGATTTAACGGCAAGAGGCGCAATTAGTATTGGTCGCCGTTTACAAGACCCTTTAGCCGAATTAGTGAAAATTGATGCTAAATCGATTGGTGTGGGGCAATATCAGCACGATGTCGATCAGAAATTACTCAAACAAAAACTCGAAGAAACGGTTGAAAGTTGTGTGAATTACGTCGGAGTGGATTTAAACACAGCTTCTAAAGAGTTACTAACCTTTGTGTCGGGTTTGACTCCCAGTATTGCTCAAAATATTGTCAAATATCGCAACGAAAAAGGGGAGTTTACCAATCGCAAACAGTTGTTAAAAGTTTCAAAGTTAGGGGCTAAAACTTTTGAACAAGCTGCCGGATTTTTACGCATTCGCGAGGGGGATAATCCTTTAGATAATACAGCAGTTCACCCAGAGAGTTATGGGATTGTAAAAACGATGGCAAAAGATAGTAATATTGCCTTGCAAGATATCGAGAGATTTCGAGATCGCCTCGAACAAATCAACCTAAAAGATTATGTGACCGAAAAGACAGGTTTACCCACTTTAAAAGATATTATCAGCGAACTGGAAAAACCCGGTCGCGACCCCCGCGAACAGTTCCAATATGCCACTTTCAAAGAAGGAATCAACGAAATTTCCGACCTCCAAGTGGGTATGGAATTAGAAGGGGTTGTAACCAATGTGGTGAATTTTGGTGCGTTTGTTGATATTGGCGTACACCAAGACGGTTTGGTGCATATTTCCCAACTCGCGAATCGTTTTGTGGACGATACAAATTCGGTGGTGAAAGTGGGTCAAGTGGTCAATGTAAAGGTCTTAGATATTAATGAAAAACTCAAGCGCATTAGTTTATCAATGAAAGCTGTTTCTCAACCTTAGATAATTGATAATGTACAATGTATAATTTACAACGAGATAACCAACAACTAATAACAAAATGAACTGGACACCGGAAGCAGAAGCAAAACTCAAAGAAATCCCTTTTTTTGTTCGTCCCGCAGCCCGGCGCAAAATAGAGAAATTTGCCCAAGAACAAAACGAAACCACGATTACTTTAGAAGTTTACGAACAAGCTAAAGCGAAATTTGGTTAGAAAATACAGGGAAATTTGGTTTCAAATGCTATCTGCGATAGTATAATCTATAATCAATTTTGAATTTCTCGGAAACTCTTGTCCCCCTTTAGCAATCAGCTAAGACAGAAATAGGTGAATCAGCATCGTATTTTCGACCCCATGGCCTTGAGCGATAGTGTTCAAGACGACAGCGTGACAATAACCCCTGCAACCTCCATTGCTGATGTTATTGTTGCCATGAATCAACACCAAATGAGATGTTTTGTGGTAACGATGCAGCAGCAAGTGGTGGGTTTACTAACAGAAGCTGATGTTTTACGGGCGATCGCGTCTCAACGACCTCTAGAAACGATCTCAGTTGCCACGGTTCTAACGGAAAATGAAAGCGCGTCTCATTTTTTCCATAGCCACACCTCTGTATTGCAAATCGCCTTGGCTTATTTTCAGCGAGATCGCCGTCGTCTTCCCCTCCTCGATCCCCAGCAAGGCTATATGGGGTTAATTCATCCTGAGAGTTTATTTCAACCCGGTGAACTCGCAGAATTACTGCAACCTTACGATGCGGCACAGATTCAACAAAATGCTCGGGTTTTCGTCGCTGCCGATACCCCTTTATTGCAAGTTGCCCAAACCTTGGTAGCGGCTCAAACAGATACGGCGGTAATTGCTCAAACTCAGGTTTCAGGAGATTTTCAGGCGATCGCGACAGTCAGCATTTCTGAGTTAATTCAGCAAAAAGCGATCGCGACTGACTTTGAACAAACCCCCGTCCAAGCCATTATCCCAGAACAAATCCCCGTAATCGAGCCGCAACAATCCTTATGGGACGCTTATCAATGGATGCAGCAGCACAAAAGCGATCGCCTTCTCATTCGGGATGATTCGACCTTAGAAATCCGTTTTATTCGCCAAACCGACCTTTTAGCCCCCCTCGATTCTGTCTTCTTATACAAAGCGATCTCCCATCTCTATCAAAACCTTTCTCAATCAATTATCGCTTTATCTCAAGAAACCGCCGAATTGCAACAACTGCGGCACGAACAAGAAGCCAACGAAGCCAAACTACAAGCCCTATTCACCGCAACATCTGATGTGGTGATGATCCTCGACCGAAAAGGTCGTTACCTCAAAGTCACAGCAAAATCTCCTGATAAACTCTCTCGTCCTCCTGATGAATTTATCGGGAAAACCATTGCAGAGGTATTACCCCCAGACTTGGCTCATGCTTGCAACACCGCCATTGCCCAAGTCCTAGAAAGCCAAGAATCTAGTTATCTCGAATATACTTTAGAAATCCAAAGGCAAAAATACTGGTTTGGGGCTAATATTACCCCCTTGTCTGCGGATACCGTAATTTTTGTAATTCAAGACATTAGCGATCGCAAAAAAAGCGAAATTGCCCTGTATGAATCGAGTCAGCGCGATCGCCTTCTAACGCAAATCAGTCAAAAAGTTCGCCAATCCCTCGATCTCGACATCATCCTAGAAACCACAGTTAACGAAATTCAGCAACTCTTGGGGTGCGATCGCGTTTTAGTGTATCGCTTTAACCCCACTTGGGATGGTCGCGTCATGTTTGAAGCCCTCAATCCCCCTTATCCCTCCTTACTGAATCGCGACTTTAGCCAGCGTTGTTTCCCAGTTGAGTTGTGCGTCCGACCCTATACTAAAGGTCGTATTCATCGCTTGGATAGCGTGCAAACCACCAACCTGTCCCCTTGTTATCGGGAAATGTTGCAGTCGATTGAAGTACAAGCCAACCTTTCCATTCCGATTTTGCAAGGGAATAAACTCTGGGGGCTGCTCGTGGCTCACCATTGCAGCCAACCGCGACCCTGGCAAGATTGGGAAGTAGATTTACTACAACAACTGTCTAATCAAGTCTCAATCGCCCTGCAACAAAGCGAACTGTATCAGCAAACCCAGAAAACTGCCCAACGGGAAAAAGCCATTCGTCGCGTCGTTCAAGCCATTCATCATTCCTTAAATCTCGATGATATTTTTGCCACCGCAACTCGCGAAATTTGCGAACTGTTGCACCTCGACCGCGCCGAGATTGTGCGCTATTTTCCCGAACGTAGTATTTGGATTAATGTCGCCAGTTATCGCCGCGATTCCAGTTTAGCCGAGGCTCTAGGGCTAGAAATTGCCGATGCGGGGAATGAATTTGCCGCCCAACTCAAACAAAAACAAGTTGTCCGGGTGGATAATTATGGCGACCAAGCCCGCGATCGCGAAAATCAGCGTCATGCAGAGGTTTATGCGGGGGCCTGGTTACTCGTCCCGTTAATCGTAGGGGAGGAGGTGTGGGGCAGTTTGAGTTTGAGTCATTGTCAAACCCCTTGGCAATGGCATGATAGTGAAGTCGAACTGACTCAGACCATTGCCACCCAACTCGCGATCGCGATTCAACAATCCCAACTGTACCAAAAACTGCAAGCCGCCAACAGCGAACTCGAACGGTTAGCCATGGTAGATGGTTTAACCGAAATTGCCAACCGCCGTCACTTCGATGAATTCTTAGAACAAGAATGGCTGCGTTTAAGCCGTTCCCGTCAACCGATGTCCCTTATTTTAAGCGATATTGACTATTTCAAGCAATATAATGATTGTTATGGGCATATTGCCGGGGATGAATGTTTAATTCAAATTGCCCGCATTCTAAGCAATGCCATTAAGCGTCCCGCCGATCTCGTCGCTCGTTATGGCGGGGAAGAATTTGCGATTATCTTGCCCAATACCCCCCTCGTCGGAGCCGTTCAAGTTGCCCGTTCGATTAAACTAGCAGTCAATGAATTGAGCATTTGTCATATTGGCTCCTATGTGAGTGAGATCGTGACCTTGAGTTTAGGTGTTGCCGCGATCGTGCCATCTTCTCATTGTTCGTCGCAAATTCTCATTGATACTGCCGATCGCGCCCTTTACGAAGCCAAAGAAAAAGGCCGCAACACCTACTGCTGGCATGAATGTTGATTGAGAGTCACGCCCCCTGCCTCTTATAGTAATTCCAAATAAAAACCAGCAGCCCCTCTCGGAGTGGGAGAGGGGTTTGGGGTGAGGGCGGTTCAGGGAGAATACGATACCTTTATTGGGAGATGACTGTACGGAAACTAATTGTAATGACTATAAAATGCCGATCCAAAGATTGCCTGGGTCTCTCCCTCGACATTCAGCGTAGCCCGGCCCGCAAACTGTAAGATTTAATTAAGACTTGTAAGAAAAAGAGGCGTATTAAAGCATGACCGTGAAGAGTGCAACTCCCGCATTTTGTCAAGGTATTCAACATTTAGCAGACGAACTCCCAGAGTTTAGCAAATATGGCAGCGAAGCCGCGATCGCGTCCGGTCAAACCGCAATTTCCGATCCTAGCGATCCTGCCGCCGTCTATCAAACCCTTTTAGCCGCCGATGCCCTACGATATCTAACCCTCCAAATCACCGCCAGTAAGCAATCGGGACATCCCGGCGGTTTTGCCAGCATTGCCGATGGCATTGCCGCCCTCGTCATGCTCGGTTATAAAAATATCATTACCGAAGTCGGACACCATGCCCCCGGTTTTTACAGTACCGTGTTCATGGATCGTTCCCTCGAAAAAATGGGCATTGAAACCGTCCAACAACTGCGCGATCGCTTCCGGGAAACCCACGGCCTCCTCGGTCACCTTTCCGGGCAAATCCCCGGCCTTCTCAGTCCTGCCGGGCCTCTCGGTCAAGGGCAACATTTCGCCATGGCCGGGGCAAAACTCCACCCCGATACCCTATTCCCCGTCACCATTGGGGATGGCGGCTTAGGGGAACCCTACATTATGAGTAGCTTCGGTCACTTCCACACCGCTTACCCGAATATTACCAACTTCCTGCCGATCTTGGTTTGGAATGGTTATTCCCAGGAACACCACAGCATGGTTTCCACCCTCACCAACGACCAAATGATCGAATATTGGGGCGGTAATGGTTTTGAAAACATCATCCTCGTTGATGCCAAAGACTACGACGACTCCAACCAAACCAGCGATTATGTAGACAGTACCCTGTTCTCCCTCAAGCAGCGTCTCGCCTTTACCCAAGCCGTCTTAGAAAACGTCCAGAAAGCCGCCGACGCTGCCCTCAACGGTAGTCTGACTGTACTCATTATCAAACAACTCAAAGGGGCAGGAGTCCACAAACGGGGCGCACAAGCCCACAACCTTTATCCCGGCGATACAGTCGATAAAGATTACATCGTCAAAGCCCTCAAAGAGCGTTCTCTCACCCCCGAAGCATGGCAACTCGTTCGCACCAACTTTGAACGGTCAAACGGCGGCCCTGGGGCAGAAACGGCGGTGACAGAGAAGGTTTACCCGGTTCCCGACCTCGGTAAATTGCCCCTCAACGAGTTTCCTGTAGGAGGGGATAAACAGGTCGCAACAACAGCAATGGGAGAATTAATCGTCCATGTCGGCAAAAACGACCCCAACTTTGTCCTCACCAACGCCGACGGTAACGCCGCTTCGGGGATTAAAAACGTCAACATCGGCCTGAATATCATTCACCCCACCCCGGATGAAACCTACAACCAGCAACCGCAAGGTCAGGTTTACGAACCCCTCAGCGAAGATGCTTGTTCGGGTTTAGCGGCGGCTTCGGCGTTGTTTGGGTCGCGGACGTTGTGGTGTTCTTATGAGTCTTTTGCCATCAACGGTTTACCGATTTGGCAGACGGTGACTCAAGCCATGGCCGAGTTACGCCGTCCCACTCCTTCTACTGTTACCTTATTTACTGCTGGGGCGTTAGAACAAGGACGCAACGGCTGGACGCACCAACGCCCGGAAATTGAGAACTATTTCGCCGGAATGATGCGAAATGGTAATATTTTCCCGCTTTTCCCCTGCGATGCCAACAGCATTCAAGCTTGTTATGAATGGGCATTGGGGACGCAAAATAAAGGGGTAACGATTACGGCTTCTAAGTCGCCTTTACCAATTCGCAGTTCGTTTGACCAAACCCGTCAAGCCCTCACGGATGGGGCCTTTGTGTTGCAAGAAACCCCAGGGGAGAAAACGGTGGTTTTCGCCGTGGTTGGGGATATGACCTTGATTCCGGTTCTCGAAGCGGCGGCACAATTACAAGAACAGGGGATTGGGTCGAAGGTGGTGTCTGTCGTTAGCCCCCGCCGCCTATATCGCCCCTCTGATACCGCTTGGGAGACTTGCGCCGAGTCCGATGGTGGTTTTGCCAGCGATGACACCTTTAACGGCTTTTTCAGTGGGGATGTGCTGATTGGCGTAACCGGGGGTTCGAGTGCGATGCTAGAACCGATTATGCTCCGCAGCACTTCTCCTCGCGATACGTTTGCTTGGAAGCGGGGAGAAACGGCTTCGAGTGCAACGGCGGTGATGGGTATGAATGGTTTAACCTCTGAGAAATTCGTGGCGCGATCGCTCGAATTGCTAAAGTAGTTTTGATTTAATCTATAAACCCCGGTTTTGACACAAAGCCGGGGTTTTGTTGTGAGTGTAGCCCATAATGTTACTGAGATCGGCGCGATCGCTAAAATCAAGAAAAATACGATTAAAATAGATGCTATAAACTAGCAAAATTGTTTGCTTATGGTTACCAGCAACTGAATACGATGTTTCTCGCTCATTTTCACTATTTCCCCGTCGTCACGAATTGGGGCAAGTTGCTTGCATTCTCAAAGCTTTAGGAAGGCAGGTTTTGGGTTCTTCTTCTCGAAGAAATAGTTTTAATTAACAAGGGTTTACAGTTAGTTGATAATCTTAAATCCGAAAAAACAACTACTGTTTGAAAACCCCGGTTTCTTATCTGCTTACACAGTCAAGTTAAAATTTCAAGCTAGAAACCAGGGTTGTGAATTAAGGATTAACGCGGAATAAAATTACATCCCCTTCTTGCACCACATACTCTTTACCTTCACTACGCAGTAAGCCTTTTTCTTTAGCCGCATTGGTTGAACCGGTTGTGACTAAATCCTCGTAACTAATGGTTTCTGCCCGAATAAAACCCTTCTCAAAGTCGCTGTGAATGACTCCTGCGGCTTGGGGGGCTTTCATGCCTGTAATAATCGTCCAAGCGCGAGTTTCTTTCTCTCCTGTGGTTAAATAGGTTCGCAATCCGAGTAACTCATAAGTAGCCCGAATGAGGGATTTTAAACCGCCTTCGGTGACTCCTAAACTTTCAAGGAAATCGCCTCTTTCTTCTTCGGGGATTTCAATCAGTTCGGATTCCACTTGAGCGGAAATAATCACAACTTTGGCTTCTTCTTGACTCGCGACTTCTCGCACTTGTTCGACGTATTGATTGCCTGTGGCTAAGTCGTCTTCGGAAACGTTGGTGGCATAAATAATCGGTTTAGCCGTTAATAAGTTAAGGTGCTTGATTAACTCTTTTTCTTCGTCGGTTAAATCTACTTGACGCACGGATTTACCTTCATTCAGCGCCGCGCCAATTTTTTGTAGGACTTCGATTTCTTGTTGAACGGTTTTGTCGGTTTTGGCTTGTTTTCTGCCTCGTTCGATGCGACGTTCGACTTGCGCGAGGTCAGATAATCCCAATTCTAAGTTAATCACTTCAATATCCCGTACAGGGTCAATTGAACCGGAAACGTGGATGATGTCGTCGTTTTCAAAGCAGCGCACGACATGAACAATAGCATCAACTTCGCGAATATTAGCGAGAAATTGATTGCCTAATCCTTCTCCTTGACTCGCACCTTTGACTAAGCCTGCAATGTCTACAAATTCAATGCGAGTCGGTACAATTTGCTTGGATTCTGATAGTTTGGCAAGCACTTCTAAGCGTTCGTCGGGAACGGCAACAACCCCAACATTGGGTTCAATGGTACAAAAGGGGAAGTTGGCTGCGTCGGCTTTGGCATTGGCGACGAGGGCATTAAATAAGGTGGATTTTCCGACGTTGGGTAAACCTACAATTCCGGCTCTCAGCATTGTTATTTCTCTACTTTTTGTCCCATCAAGTTTAGCGTAGGTGAGGGGCGAAATTTTTTGAAATTGGGGGGTTGCGCGATCGCGGGTATTTTGATACTATTTTTATATAATGGAAATCTTTGCGTTTACCAAAAAGTGTCAATATTTCCATTATGAAAAAATAATATCACGACTCTTTCGCCTAACGCAAGCTTTGAGAACTTTAAATTTTTTTTGATTTAAAATAAAGAAACTCG
This sequence comes from filamentous cyanobacterium ESFC-1, assembly GCA_000380225.1. GTDB lineage: Bacteria > Cyanobacteriota > Cyanobacteriia > Cyanobacteriales > Spirulinaceae > Jaaginema. Next base: position 2,283,467 of record KB904821.1, on the reverse strand, counting down.
TCACGCTGCAACCGATCCACAAAAATGCCGCAACATGGAACGTAAATATGGTTGGCGATTAAAGCGAATCGAACGAACTGGCGATCCTGTTCTCAAAGTTGACTGCGTGTTTGAAGGTGACGCAATTTTCCCCGATTATAGGTCAGAACAAGATAATGAGTAGATATATTCTCTTTTTAGCAGAGTCGAGCGACCAAGGTGACTGGGAAAACCGTCAACTGGCTCATACTCAAGCATTAACGGATATTCTGCACGAATATTTTGATTCTAGCGATCGCCCTTTACGGCGGATTGCCAGATTGCAGTCATAGCTTATGTTTTAGCCGCCTAACCCAACCTACGCGCTTAGCTGCTACTGGCTACTGACGTTAACGCATCCTAGGAGAAACAAAGCGATCGCAACCCCCAAAAAACCAAATTCGGATCGTAGCGAAAATTGAAACCCGATTCCATCTCAGCGAGAAACTGTAACAACCTTTCCCCGTCTCCTCCCGTTAACAATAACTGCCCTTGGGGGTATAGTTGCAACCAATCCCGACTGAAATCGCGAATCGTGGCTAAAGCCGTGTAAAGTACGCCAGAAGCGATCGCGTCCGGGGTATTATCTTGCCAGCGAGAAGGTAAACTAACAGGTAGCGACACAGGCGGTAAAGCGTCAGTATCTTGATGCAGCGATCGCAACTGTAGACTCAATCCCGGTAAAATAGCCCCACCTGTAAACCGCGTTAAACTAGCCCCCGTAAACGTTAACGCCGTCCCCGCATCAATCACCAAACAAGGGGAATTATAGCGTCTCGTTGCCCCCCACACCGCCAAAGCGCGATCGCATCCCAAAGTCGGGTACAATCCCGTCAAAGGAATATCAGACAAAGTAATTTCGCGCAATAGAGGATAATCTTGCCATAACTGAGACTGGGACATTACCACCGAAGCCAGATACACCGGGAGGATTTCCCCCCAAGGTAACTGTAAAATGCGGTCTTTAAAATGGGGCGTATCCCAAGTTTTTATTAAGCTTTCCCCTTGAAAAAGCGCCCAATGCCAGCGAGAATTACCAATAACGACACCTAGCCAGCGATCGCACTCCGAATCAGCATCCCTTAGTATGGCCATTAGAAAATCACCCCAGTAGAAACCCGCGATCGCGCCCTACAGCGTGGCACAATGAAAAGAAAAAGTTACAAAAAATTAACAATATAAGCAGGAAGTTTATGGTAGCAACGCCCATTAAAACCGAAAACCGTTTAACCATGCAAACCTCAGTCATTGCTGAGGGAACCACCGCAATTCGTTCTCTCGATTGGGATCGCGATCGCTTCGACATTGAATTCGGCTTGCAAAACGGTACAACCTACAACTCTTATATCATTCGTGGCGAAAAAACCGCCCTCGTAGACACCTCCCACGAAAAATTCCGGGAATTATATTTCAACACCCTCACCGGACTAATTGACCTCAAAGAAATCGATTACCTCGTCATCAGTCACACCGAACCCGATCATAGCGGCTTAGTGCGGGATGTCCTGGAAAAAGCCCCTCATATCACCGTCGTTGGGTCAAAAGTCGCGATCAAATTCCTCGAAGAACTGGTTAATCGACCCTTTACCCAAGAAATCGTCAAAAATGGCGATACCCTCGACCTCGGCAACGACCATGTATTAGAATTTGTCAACGCCCCCAACTTACACTGGCCCGATACTATTTTCAGCTACGATCGCGCCACCCAAACCCTCTTTACCTGCGATGCCTTTGGCCTGCATTACTGTAAAGATGACCTCTACGACGAAGACTTGCAAGCCATTTCCCCCGATTATCGCTTTTATTATGACTGCTTGATGGCTCCGAATGCTCGGTCTGTCCTCTCGGCCATGAAACGCATGGACAAACTCGGAGAAGTGCAATTAGTCGCCAACGGTCACGGGCCAATCTTACAACACAACGTCGCTGAACTGATGGGACGTTACCGGGACTGGAGTAAAGCCCAAGCCAAAGCCGAGAAAGTGGTTGCAGTCTTCTACGTTTCCGATTATGGTTGGAGCGATCGCCTCAGTCAAGCGATCGCGCGGGGGATTACCAAAACCGGAGTCGGAGTAGACATGGTAGACCTCAAAGCCGCCGATCAACAAGAAGTGCAAGAATTAGTCAGTCGGGCTGCGGGTGTTGTCATCGGAATGCCGTCTTTATCCGGGCCGAATACCAAAGAAACCACCGCCACCCTCGGCACTATTTTAGCCGCAACCCACGGCAAACAATTCGTCGGTTTATTTGAATCCTACGGAGACGACGACGAACCCATCGACCCCCTACTCAACAAACTGCGCGACGCAGGCTTAACCGAAGGCTTCCCGGCCATTCGCATCAAAGACACCCCCAGCGAAGCCACCTATCAACTCTGTGAAGAAGCCGGAACCGACTTAGGACAACTCCTGACGCGCGATCGCAACATCAAACAACGGAAATCCCTCGACACCGACTTAAACAAAGCCATGGGGCGCTTAAGCGGCGGCTTATACATCCTCACCGCCCAGAAAGGCGATGTTAACGGGGCCATGTTAGCGTCTTGGGTCACTCAAGCCAGCTTTGAACCCCTCGGCTTTACCGTTGCAGTTGCTAAAGATCGGGCGATCGAATCCTTAATGCAAGTGGGCGATCGCTTCGTCCTCAATATCCTTGAAGAAGGCAACTATCAACACCTGATGAAGCACTTCCTCAAGCGCTTTAAGCCCGGTGAAGACCGCTTCGCAGGCATTAATACCCAAAAAGCCGAAAACGGTTCTCCTATCCTCGGTGACGCATTAGCGTACCTAGAGTGCGAAGTGGTCAGTCGCATGGAAACCAGCGATCACTGGATTGTTTACAGCAAAGTCGATCGCGGTCGCGTTTCCCATCCCGACGCACTTACCGCCGTCCACCACCGCAAAGTCGGAAATTATTACTAATTGGTCATTGGTCATTGGTCATTGGTCATTAGTCATTTGTTGTTGGTCATTAGTCATTTGTTGTTGGTAACTCTCGCGTGAAACTTAAATCGACTTTCAAAAAACTAGCCCCTCTCCCGTGGGAGAGGGGTTGGGGTGAGGGCAAACTTTACGCAAAACTTCCCTTGCTGCGATCCTAACCAAAGGGCGATCGCATCCCCCGATTTTCCATGGGTAACGATTGGGGTTCAACAGAAATATCCTTGAGTTGGCCGCGGCGTTGTACCGTCAAACCGAGGGAATTGCCCACACCATTGCGATCCAACATTTTCTGTAACACTTCGGCCTGTAAAATTGTTTTACCATTAACCGCTTGAATCACATCCCCAGGTCGCAAACCCGCTTGGGCTGCGGGGGAGTTACGATTAACGCGAGCCACCAGTAAACCGCGATCGCTCTCGATAGTTTCCCCAGTGGCTTGTTCGAGGCGTTGCTTCACTCTGGGAGTCAGAGAAATCATCTCAATGCCAATATAGGGATGTTCGACTTGACCATCCGCAATCAGCCGTTGGGCAATGCCTTGAGCCGTATTAATGGGAATCGCAAAGCCTAAGCCCTGAGTCCCGCCGATAATGGCAGTATTTACGCCAATTACCTCTCCTTGGGTATTCAGCAACGGGCCGCCGGAATTACCGGGATTAATCGCTGCGTCGGTTTGTAAAAAGCCAATGCGCTTGTCAGGAATGCCGATATCGCGACTAAAGCGGTGAGTCGCACTAATAACGCCGACAGTAACCGTTTCTTGTAAACCGAGGGGATTACCAATCGCGATCGCCCACTGACCTTGACGCACATTATCCGAGTCCCCAATCTTAACCGTAGGTAAGTTACTCGCTTCCACCGCAATCACCGCCACATCAGTAATCGGGTCTTTCCCTAAAACCTCACCTTTGAGCAAGCGGCCATCCTGAAAAGATACCGTCACGCGATCGGCTTGTTCGACAACGTGAGCATTGGTAACAATCAAGCCGCGAGAATCAATCACAAAGCCAGAACCCAAACCCTGTAAAGTCGGTGGAGCCTGGGGTCTAGCACCAAAAAAGGGATTAAAGCGATTGCCCACATCCCGCGACACATTCACCTGCACCACCGCCGATCGCACTCGATCGACCACTTCTGTAACAATGCTCGTATCTGCGGGAATGGGAGATGCAGCGAAAGCGGGTTGTGCGGGCTGAAATCCTAAACTGAGAATAAAGATTAAAATACTGCCCAATAAGGCAAAAAATAAGCGAGAGAATCGTGGCATTAATGACTCCGTGAGTGTATTAAATTAAAGAATGGACGGGGAAACCCCGCCCCTACAGGAATTGAATCTCCTGTTGTTCCGACCAATGACCAAGGACGAATGACTAAGGACTAACGCGCGATCGCTTCGGGTTGATAACCGCTACTTTGACCCTCAGAGATGGCATAGCGGAAAACCGCAGCGATAGTTTGTTGGTTGGGCATATCTTCGCGATCGACCGCGTAGACTGTACCGCTTTGCAAGAAGGTTTTAACTGCCGCCACATCGAGTAAATCGTCGTCTCCGGTCACTCGTTCGGCGTGGACTTCGGCATTGCGCTTTTCTGAGTCAAAATGACCCCAGCAATGTTCGGGAAGGGTGACAAACAGGGTGTCGATTTGACCATTTTCCGCCGCACTGAGGACATCTTCAAGATTGGCAGAGGCTTGACCTGTTCCCACCACATCATGATATACATTCATGGCCTCGGTGCGTTGTTGGTCAAAGTGTTCTTGAGCAACAGGCCAGGCTTGAGCGTGCAATTCTTCAGGTTTGAGAAGATCGGGATTGCCTGTAACGCCATTTTCGAGGAGATGGGGATAGGAGTTGGCTTCGTGATAAATCGGCAGTAAATAGTCTACCCCTGCCAGAATCAAAGGAATATTTTGACCGCCTAAAAATTCTTGTAAACCACTATCGATTTTCTGGAAATAGCGCCAGATTTGGTTTTTATCGTCTTCTGTACCAACACCCTGACCGCTATAAATGGCAACGGGAGAACCGCTATTATCAGCTACGTTGTGATGTTGTAGTTGGGCTTCGGGGTCGTCGTATTGCAGAGCTTCGGCTAAACTACTAGGCAGGTCTTCGATTTCTACCGGAGCGACGGTGTAATGGCTACCCTGGAATAAGCGGACTTGGTTTTTGCTCAGTGCGAGAATGTAAAACAGATCGTTATTAATCAGCCAGGGCATTAAGGGCTTGAGGTGAAAGCGATCGCTCACAACGACCAATTCCTCGACATCCCAGGGCAATCGATAATAATCAAAGCTATCTTCAGACAAGAATAAGGCTAAACCGTGGCTTTGGTGTCGCCAAAACTCGTTATCTTCTATAAGATTGAATGCGGGTTCGAGAATTGCCTCGGCTTCAGGCGATCGCATCCCCATGTCGATTAATCTCTCTTTCGCAGCGTTGAGGTTATTTTTGCAGCGAATCGGGTTTTGGCTGACTTGCTTCCCGGCGATATAAGTCGGGAAGAAAATGGAAATACTCGGTTTTTCTGTAATATTACTAAGTTTTTCAATGGTGTTTTTTGATAGTTGCATTCAGTTGAACTCCTTTATATTGAATTTGCAGTTAAATAAATACGGTTAAATTGCGAATGTAATGATGAGCTTGAGTTGTATCGGCAGCAAGCAATACCTTGTTTTTTAGGGGTGCTGATATTTAACTTAACAAAGTCAGGGGTTGGCTTTAATCCTTCTAGCGGGAGAAATGCAGGGGAGGATAACGAGGATCGGCGTTGAGTTTTGCTGAAAATGCCGCGATTTATCCCCAGTTTGTTTTGTCTCTATCGCGAGTTAGAGTGAGGAATCTTACTTTATGTTGATGTATTTTTGAATCAATCGTTTTTAGATAATTTTGTTTGAAGTCGAAAAACTCTATCAATCGAACCCGGAATATCTACAAAAATCACTCATTTCTAAAACTGAGGTTACAACTGTCGCGATCGCCCTCTCAATCCAAAGCACCATCAGAGAAATTCACTATTGCGATTTATGATGTTTGACGGCAAATCAGCATCGCAGAAAGTCATAATCACTACAGTTTTTTAGGAAATCTTGATATTTCTATTGGTAGAAGTCAGAAGGATAAAAATTAGCTAGTCTTAAGACAATACAGTGAAATCTCTTTAATTATATGAATACAGAAGACTTTGGTTTAATCAATCCAGAATTAACATTAGAACAGAAATTTCAAATTCAACTCATGGAAAAATCTGCTCAAACTATGGATCGTGACGAAGCCCTAGATTTATTATTGCAAGCCTCTCGCTTATTAATGTTAAAAGATAACGTTATTAAACAACTCATGCGAGAAGCGATCGCGTAATCAAGTTAAAGTTAAAACATTAAATATTTAGTAATTTATGTCTAAAGAAACTCAAAATCCTCAAAATTCCGTTAATAATCGCGTTACCCATTCTGTGCAAGGCGCTAACGTCAGCGAAGATGCGATTCGTCCGGCCCAAGACGATCGCGGGATGACCGACCGCAACACGGGAATTGGTAAAAAGATCGAAGCTGAAAATCGCCATCAAGCCGCCGGAACTGCCCCCACCGCAGGCGATCGCGAAGCCAACGCTTATCAAGCCAAAGTCGTCGGGGAAGAAGCAGTAGGGGGAACAACCCCCACACCAGCCCAAAACAATGTAGACGATCTCGGTGAAGATATGGGAGTCGAACTTAAAGACTCCGAGGCCGTTCAAATGAAGGCAAAACTCGAAAACCGAGATGACCAAAGGTGGTTACTCGACCCCGACTCTGCCGAAGACCACTAAAATATCTTAAAACTAAGGGCAGCTTTGCCCTTAACTCCAGCAAACTCCGCAGTATTCTACCTCCAACGGTCAAGTCTCATGATGTTCTGCTCATTCATTGACATCTGCTAACCGGGGACAGCGATCGCCAACTTTAATGATGAGTGGAAAGATAACTGACCACCTCCAAACAGCTTCTTCAATTTTTTTATTTTGCAGAAATTCGCTCAGAACAAAAAAAGAAGCAAACTGTGGCGATCTAAATTTTGTTTTGTTATTTCTTCATCATCATTTAGGTTAAACCCATGAAACTCAAAATCTTACTTCCGACTGAAATTTTACTCGAAACAGAAGTCACTAAAATTACCGCCGAAGCCAATAGTGGCATCTTTTGTTTATCCTCCAATCACACAGACTTTGCTGCTGCTTTAGTACCGGGAATTTTAGCCTTTGAAATCGAATCTCAATCTCCCATGTTTGTGGCCATCAACGAAGGCTTAATGTTTAAATCTGGCTCAGAAGTTTTAGTCGCCACAATCCAAGCCGTATCTGGTGGAGATATCAAGCGACTCCAGCACACAGTCGAAGCAGAATTCAAAGAAACCAACGCTCAGAAACAGAGTTTATTGCCTAGGGCTTGTGGTTAGAGGGTAGATTGAGCGAGTTTTCTCCGGGTACAGCCCTCAACATAATAATTCAGCATAATTTTGGGTTTTTGAGAAGCTTGGTAGGGGACTTAGCCGCAGAAAATTAATCAAACAATTGAGATCGAATCTTGAAAAGTAACCCCAGTGAAGGCGAAACCCAATTTTTGAGAATTACGGGCTACCAAATTTGAGGGCAGGTTTTACACGGTATTACGGTATTTCTGAATAGCAGGTTGATAGCATCAAAACTTCTGACACTTCGTAGACCCTGACATCAGTCAATCAATCATGTATAGTGTTAACTAGAAAAAAGGGTTAAAGTATAACGAGTAGGTGTCACCCCATGAAATTAGATGGCGCGGTCAAAAACGCGGGTTTTTGCTGTTGTGCCTTTTAACAAGCCACCAGATTATATAATTTTGTAACAAAATCAGTGGTTTAACTTATCTCAATGTCGGGTGAAGCTATTTAATTTAAGATAAAAGTGAACCGATCAAGTTTGAGTGAATGTCGCCCTATGAAAAGAGTCATTAAATCTGCTTTAAGACCCTACTGGTTTTTTGTAAAAAATACGGTGCGTAAAGTAAATCAATGGGTGTTAAAACCAGTGCGGGCTTTACCTTTTTCTTCTGAAGTTTTTGGACCACCCAAAGGATACCATAACACAGTATTAGATTGGCTTAATTTATCGAGACAAGAGGGACGACATTATCAAGAGATTTATCCTCAAAGAGTTTTAAGACGAAAACCACCAGAGACGATCGAACCCCAAATTCACTGGAAATTTACCCAAGAATATGCCCGCGAAATCCCCTCAGCTTTTTTAGCGGTTATTCCTTTCGGGAGATTGTGGGTCAATGGTGGCAAAAGCGTCAGAAATAGTGTAGTTGTTACTCCAGACGATCGCATTTTAGGAGATTTGTCTCTAGAATTTGGCAAAGGGATTCAAGACAATTTAATTTTTGAAAAGTGGAAGTTACCTCCCGTTCATTTTCTTAAGGGAAAAGTCGCTAGTTTAACCAGTACTAAGGGGGAGATTTATTTTCATTGGATGTTTGATCTCTTACCCAAATTAGAATTATTACAATCGGGGGGAGTCAACTTAGAAACGATTGATTATTTTGTCGTCAACAGTATTCAAAGTGGGTTTCAAGAAAAGAGTTTAAAAAGTTTAGGCATTCCGGCTGAGAAGATTATCGAAAGTACCCGTTATCGTCATATTAAAGCCGAAGAATTGTTCGTGCCTTCTTTACCCAGTTTACCGGGAAATCCTCCTCAATGGGTTTGTCAGTTTCTTCGGCAGGGGTTTTTAAGGGAAGCCCCAAACAACTCTCAATCTATTGAACGACTTTATTTGAGTCGTAAAACAGCCCGCTATCGCAGAGTTCTCAATGAAGACAAAGTATGGGAAATTCTGGAAAGCTTAGGGTTTAAAACGGTTGAACTAGAGGGGTTAAGCATTGAAGAACAAGCGACAATTTTTAATCAAGCTAAAATTATTATTGCTCCTCATGGTGCCGGTTTAACAAACTTGGTTTTTTGTGCGCCGGGAACCAAAGTTATTGAGATTTATTCCCCCAATTATGTCAATGTTTGTTACTACTCTCTTTGTCAGGAATTGGATTTAGATTACTATTACTTGCTGGGAGAAGGAAAACAACCACCAGAAGGGATTGACCCCCATATTGTCGGGGATAATATTGAGGTCAATTTAGACAAACTTAAAAATACGATCGAGATGGTTGGTTTATAATCCCGCTTGAAGATCAAATGCGCTTAATTTAACCAGGATCAAAAATCCCGGTTTCCGATTTGCTTCTGCGCTTCAGTGGGAAGTCAACCCGCACCGGGGTTTTAGATGGGTGAGTATTTTGGCGGATTTGATTCTCAATCCGGTTGGGATACGCTGTCTATTTAACCCGCCTGTTTGATAAGCTGAGGAACCAAGGTGTAGGAGATTATCTCTTTAGGGAGATGATTGAAATCCTAATTTTCACTACAGTTAAGATAACTAGATATTTTACCTATTCATAAACTCTGTGAAAAGCAGTGTTTCAACAGAATAACAACATACTTAAAAATTTGTCATTTGGAGGATTTATTTATGTTTAATAGATTGAAAAAGTCCGTTAAAACTACAAGTATTTTCGCGATCGCCACCGCAACCCTGACTCTGGGTTTAGGGGCTTGTAATCAAGACGAAGCCATGTATCCTGAAAATCCAGGAACTGATGTCGAAGACGTAGCCGAAGAACCCGGTACCGTGGTTGGTGAACAAGTCGAACTCATGGGAGAAGTCGAAGAAATCATCGGTCCTAATGCCTTTCGCCTAGAAGAAGAACGCGGACTCGTGGATGACGACTCTGTACTGGTGATTGATGTCGCCGCCACAGAACCCATCGAAGACGACCAAGAAGTGCGCGTTATTGGTGAAGTGCGTCCCTTAGTCATTGCCGACCTTGAGCGCGAATATGACCTCACCTGGGATGCCGATATCCGCGAACAAATCGAAGCCGAATATGAAGGCGAACCCGTGGTAATTGCCGAATCCACTATGTTAGTCGCGGTAACTGAATAAACCCTTGGCGAATCAATAGCCCTTGGACTCTAATCCGGGGCTATTTTAAGAAAAAAAGTTAATCAAATCAATCATCGGCTTTAAGCCTTATTTTTGAGTATAAAAGCCTTAAAATCAGCGTAATTGCATCTATGCAACCCGGATACGATCGGTTCGATTTATAACGGTCTTCAGCGATCGCTCCCTCAAAAACGTCTTCTCCCCTTGACTTTTGTGAGGGCATCCCTGCAATATAAATGCAACCCGCCTTAAAGTAATGTAAAGCTCAGTTCCCCTGAGCCGAAAAACTGTATAAGTTTTCAACACCTGTAGTCTAGATAGGAGGACACAACCCTATGACCATGACGGCTCAAAACCTTCAACAACAAACTATTCAAATTGAGCGTCAACCGAGTAACGATCGCCTCGAAGCCGTCGGAGCCAGAAATTGGCCAATCTGGGAACGAGATATGTCCGAGTTTCCTTGGACTTACGATCAGCCCGAAACCTGCTACCTCATCACCGGAACAGTCACCGTCACCCCAGAAAATGGCGAACCCGTGACTTTTCGGGGAGGGGACTTGGTACAATTTCCCGCCGGGATGTCCTGTACCTGGAAAATCGATGAGTACGTCAAAAAACGCTATCATTTTGGTTAAAAACCAAGTCAAGCAATGACAACTCCCTTGCAAACTCCCCATAGTGGTTATCACTTTCGAGGCGGACGCGATCGCTTCTTTGAAGGCTGGTATTATCGCGTTACCCTCGAAAGCATTGCTCAAACCTTTGCTTTCATGTACTCCATCGAAGACCCGATTGGCGGCCAGTCCCATAGCGGCGGGGCCGCCCAAATTTTGGGGCCAGACGATCAATACTTTTGTCGCACCTTTCCCGACACCACCGCATTTTGGGCAAGTCCTGACGAGTTAGCATTGGGTCATTGGCGGACTTCTAACCCCGATATTACCCCCGAACTGCTCGACCCCGACACATTCGAGCAACAAAACATCGAAGGCTATCAAGCCACCGCTACCCTCAACCAAGGATATCTCCACGATCCGGGTCGCGGCATTGATTGTCGCTGGTGTTATGAAATCAAGCCCGTGTACGGTTGGGGGAAGCCCGACGAAGACCAAAAATCAACGGCGGGTTGGTTGTCTTATTTCCCTATTTTTGAACCCGGTTGGCAGATTCTCATGGCTCACGGGTTGGCAACGGGTTGGATTGATTGGCAAGGCAAACGCTACTTTTTTCAAGATGCTCCGGCTTATAGTGAGAAAAACTGGGGTAAATCCTTCCCAAATAAGTGGTTTTGGTTGAATTGCAATAGTTTTGAGCAAGAACCAGATTTAGCCCTCACCGCAGGCGGCGGTAAGCGGGGTATATTGTGGTGGATGGAATCGGTGGCGTTGATTTGCTTTCATTATCAAGGGGAGTTTTACGAATTTGTGCCGTGGAATTCCAGGGTGAGTTGGCAAATCGACCCTTGGGGAAAATGGCAAATGCAAGCGATAAAAGACGACTACGAGGTGGAGTTAATCGGGACGACAGACCAACCGGGAACACCTTTGCGTGCGCCAACAGCAGAGGGTTTACAGTTTTGCTGTCGCGATACGATGCGGGGGGCTGTGCGGCTCATATTGCGCGATCGCGCTGGCAAAACTCTACTCGATGCGACGAGTCATCTCTGTGGCTTGGAGGTGGGGGGCAGTCCTTGGGATGAGGTTTGGGTTCAATAATCAGTTAACAGCGCCTAAGAGGAGCGTTGCCCCCCAGAAAGAAGATCAGAAACTTTGGTCTATAGGGCAGACTCTCTAAATAGCTCAAAGCTATACTAAATAAGGGTTTCAGCCTCAAAAATCAAAATTAAGTTTTTGGAGAGTCAACAGTCATCAGTTTTTTAGTGACCAATAACCAATAACCAATAACCAATAACCAATAACCAACAACCAAAACTATTGCCAACTTCGATAAGGATGACGAGATAGATAAGAATTGTAGTAACGGTCATCTTGCGACACTTCCAGGCCGATCCAATCGGGGAGTGCGATCGCTTGGTCTTCGCTGCTTAACTCCACTTCAGCCATAATCAAACCTTGATTTTCCCCGTGAAACTCGTCTACTTCCCAGACTAAATCCCCCAACGTGATGCGATAGCGAGTTTTTTCAATCAAGGGACGATGACAAAGACGGTCTAACATTTCTGCGGCATCTTGGATGGGGATGGGATATTCGTATTCGAGACGGGACGATCCGGTGGTTTGCCTTTGACGGTAAAGAAGGCGCGATCGCCCGCAATTCGGACTCTGACGGTACGTTCAGCTTCGGTACATAAATAGCCTTGACGATACGCTACTCCGGGACTGAGATTGCGCCAACCGTCATGTTTAACCAGGAATTTGCGTTCGATTTCAATGGCCATAGTGATTTGTTGTCAGTCACAGAAATTATTGAAGGGTTGGGATGTTCGCGATCGAGTTGGTGTTCCTCTCTCAGGGGTTAACCCATGACCTCAAACATCGGCATGAGAGTTGCCAGTGATATGATCTTAAGTAGTTAAAGTTGCTGAAAAAATATTCTGAAATTAGGGGGACAACCGTTAATTATGCCTTTTTCTTCTTCCCCAAACAACTCGGAGGATACGATGCAAGATTATTCTCCAGAAGTTGCGAGAGACTTGGAGTTGTTGCGAAAGTTACTGTTAGGAGAGGAAACTGCTTCTCAAGCCCCTTCAGAAACTATAAAACGCCCCCTGGTTGATAATATTCAAACCCAGTTACTCGATGAACTCGATCGCCATGAGGATATGTCCCCTCCAGCAGATATGAAGGTTGCTGACAGCGAGAGCAATTCCCCTACCCTAAACAATCCCGAAAGCGATCGCGAGTTTTCTTCTACCCTAAACAATCCTGAAAGCGATCGCGAGTCTTCCCCTACCCTAAACAATCCCGAAAGCGATCGCGAGTTTTCTTCTACCCTAAACAATCCCGAAAGCGATCGCGAGTCTTCCCCTATCCCAAACAATCCTGAAAGCGATCGCGAGTCTTCCCCTATCCCAAACAATCTTAAAACCGATCGCGAGTCTTCCCCTATCCCAAACAATCTTAAAACCGATCGCGACTTCTCCCCCCTCGACTTCAATGAGTTAGACAACGGCGAAAAAATCGCGATCGCGGACTCCCAAATCGTCCCGACTGACACCCAACCCCAAAATACTGAAGAACAAGCCCTACAGCAACTCCAAATGCTGTTATTCGGGCCGGATATGAGCAACCTAGAAGGCAAAGTTCAGCAAATCGAGCAGCAACTATTCGATCCAGATGCGTTGATGTCCCTGCTCGTCCCCATCATTGTAGAACTGCTCGACCGCAAAGTACGGGACTCGAAAGAAGAAATGGCTCACGCTTTATTTCCCATTGTCGATCGCCTGATTTTGGAGCGCTCTCAAGAAGATAAAATCGCCATGAGTCAAGCCCTGGCCAATGTCATCCCCGATGCCATTTCCCAGCAAATTCGCGAAGACCCGGAAACGATTATTCAAGCCATTTCACCGATGATGGGAGGGGCGATCGCAGCCCAACTGCACCACGACCGCGACACGGTGATCTCGGCGTTAGCACCCGCGATGGGACGGGCAATCAAGCAGCAAATGGAGTCAGAGCGCGATGTGATGGTGGATGCACTGTATCCCATTGTCGGCTCAACGGTGAGTCGGTATCTGGGGGAAGCCCTCCAAGAAATTAATGATAAAGTTACCAATACCCTGAGCATTCAGGGCATTAAGCGGCAGGTGGTAGCAGCGAGTCGGGGAGTTTCGACGGCAGAGTTAATTTTACAAGAAGCCTTACCCTGTCGCGTGCAAGCGGTGTTTTTGGTTCACAAGGCTTCGGGGTTGACCATTACGGACGTGCAACGCTTGGATACCTTAAAACTCGAACCGGATATGATTGCAGGGATGCTGACGGCGATTCGCAGCTTTGTCAAGGATTGTATGGATGGCGGAGATACGGGTTCTAATTCTGAGTTAAACGAAATTGAGTATGGCGATTCTAAAATTTTGCTAGAAGTGGCAGGATTTTGTTATTTGGCGGTCATTTTGCAAGGAGACCCCCCTCGGACGTTTTTACGCCAGATTCGCGAAACCCTGTCTTGGTTGATTCAGAAACATGGGGATGTGATTGAAAATTATGATGGCGATCCTGATACCGTCCCCCCCACGGTGCGATCGCGCATTCAAGATTTACTCGAAGACTTTTCAAATAAACCTAAGCCCTATCAAGGCTTTCCCTGGGCGCTGACAGGGTTAATAACGGTGATTTTAGGCATTATTGCCGTCCCTGGGATTATTTTTGCCCAAAACCAACGTTTCAATCATCAAATCGAAACCGCCATCGAGAGAGCCTGGTATGATTCTGCGGATCTGTCGGTGTATAATCTGGATGCGGAAGTCACCGGGGAAAAGCTGATTCTCACAGGTCGCGTCCCCAACGAACAGTTGCGCGATCGCGCGGCCATGTTTACCGAAGCCTTCCAAGATCATCGCACCCTCGATAATCAAATTGTAGCGGTGAATCTGCCCCCCGACCCGGCACAAACTGAAGCCGAAGTCCAGCGTATTCTGCAACTGGTGAGCGAGCGACCGGGGGTTGAGATTAGCGCCGAGTTTAAGCCGCGTTTTGATGAAGATAAACAGCTACAACCGGGAGTTGTGGCGATCGCGGGGACGATTGAACGTTTAGAGGACGCGATCGCGGTGACTCAAGCCTTTAATGATATTCCCGGCGTTGGTAAAATTACAAACACGGTCAAGGTCGAAATTGCGGGCTTGGACTTACGGCTTTATTTCGGGATTGGTTCAGCCCAGTTACAACCGATGGATTTATCCAGTAAAATTCCTTTAATTCGACGACAGTTACAGCAACATCCTAATATTAAGTTAAAACTCATTGGCTACAGTCCAACCAGTGAACCCAACGGCTCTTTAGACTTAGCACAAAAACGGGCAGAAGCGGTAAAAAACGCTTTAGTCCAACAAGGCATTAATCCCGAACGTTTGAGTGCTGTCGGCCAAGTCGGAATGCCTTCCGATGTTACTAAAACTGCTGCCGCTTGGCTCGGTCGCAGTGTGTTGTTAGAAGTCCAATTACCCCCTCTCAACCCCTAAAAGCTTTTCAGGAAATTATGTCAGTTATTTCTCAAAAAATGTGTTTGGTCGGCGATTTTGGCGTGGGTAAAACCAGCTTGATTCGTCGTTTCGTAGACGATCAATTCAGTGACGAATATCTCTCAACGGTGGGGGTAAAAATTTCGCGCAAAGCCGTGGAAGTGACATTAAATAACCAAACGCAACAAAAGGTACAGTTACTGATTTGGGACTTAGAAGGTCATACTAAATTCAAATCAATCGCACCCAGTTATTTACAAGGGGCAAAAGGCGCTTTAATTGTTGCCGATGTGACCCGACCCGAAACGATCGAGAGTTTGACTAATCATATTGAATTATTTACTTCGGTTAATCCTAAAGGTGCAATTTTATTGGCTTTAAACAAAACAGATTTGGTTGAGCCAAATACTATTGAAAGCCTGACCAATCTGGCTGAAAAACAAGCAAGCGATCGCGTGTTTGGCATTTATCAAACTTCAGCCAAAACCGGGAAAGATGTTGATACCATTTTTAGCGATTTGGTACTTAAAATGCTAGAAGCCCGTTAAAACTATGAGTAAGCCGCTTACCTGTAATCCGTTTAACCGTCGATATGTTCAAATTGATTGTAATTTTATTTTACAACAAATCGGGGTAGATGCGTTTCGATTTACCGATTGTCCCGACCAGCTTAAACTAGGTCAAGATGTTCGTTTAAGCTTTCCCGAACTCATTGGTTTAGAAGCTGCTATCTTAGCTTTAGAAATTGACTCAGAGTCAAAATTAATATTAGAAGAACTGTCTCATTTTCAAGACGGCGAAACTCCTTTTTATTTCGATCTTCAGATTGCTCGCAGTGAAGACAATCCCCATTACTATTGGATTGGTTTTGAAGATAGTACCCAACGAACTCTGAATAAACAAGCAATTCTGCATCACGCCAATATTGCCGAAATTTCAATTACTCAATTATCCTCGTCTAAGCAATATATTGATGCGATCCTTCACTCCATGTCAGAGGCGTTGATTGTAACGGATCGTGGGGGTAAAATCAAAAGTCTCAATCCGGCAGCAATATCTTTTCTAGGAAAATCCTCTGAGGAGCTAATTGGCCAGCCTATCAGCCAAATATTGCCTCTGGAGAATTTTATTTGTCGGCTCGATCGAGAAGAAGCCGGGGAGTTAGTTTATGAAACTAAAACCGAAGGAAAGCAATATTTTGCCTTCACTTGTACCCATTTCCAAAATCAACTTGCAACTGAGCAAGGTCTTATTTATATTGGTCGGAATATTACGCCGCGCAAACAAGCAGAAATCGCCCTACAACAAGCTAATATCAACCTACAAAAACATAATCAAGATTTGAACCAATTGATTGAGTTTAATAAGGTTTTAAATCAATGCCGAACTCGTCTAGAAGTAGACCAAGCCATCTCCCAATTTTTACCCCAGTTTTTGCAAAATTGGACGGGGTACTTGGAACTCACCCAGGCTTCACAACCGGAAGAATGGCAGACTTTAGTGGCTTGGGGGGACTCAACTCGGTTTGATTCTCCTCCCGCAACAACTGAGTTAGACTCCCCGCAGTCCGACAGGGAGGTTCTTGGGATTGACTTGGTTAACCAAGACCAGACTTTAGGACGATTGCATTTATATCCCGAAACTAATTTAGTATATCTCCCTTATCAAAAACAACTGGCGATCGCCCTGGTCGAACAAATGACCTTAGCCATCGTCAATGTCACCCTGCACGAAACCCTGGAAGCCGAGTCGATTCGGGATGCCCTCACTCATCTTTATAATCGCCGTTACCTCAGTAAAACCCTACCCGAAGCCCTAAAATTAGCTCAACAACGACAGCAATCTCTGTGTGTTGTCATGCTGGATGTGGATTATTTCAAACGTTTTAATGATACTTGGGGGCATCAAGCGGGCGATCGCGTTTTAGAACAAGTCAGTTCTTATCTGTCTCAAAATATCCGCCAAAATGATATTGCTTATCGTTACGGAGGAGAGGAGTTTGTGATTGTATTACAAAATATCGAAGCTGCGATCGCCTACCCAAGAATTGAACAACTGCGTCAGGGACTACGAAATATACCAATTATCGAAGGCGATCGCACTCTGTACATTACCGCATCCTGCGGCCTTTCCTGCTTTCCCCAAAGCGGTCAAACCGCTTCCCAGTTGTTAAAAGCCGCCGATCTCGCTTTATATCAAGCCAAAGCCCAAGGGCGCGATCGCGTCATCTTGGCTGACCTTGAATCCAGCGCCTAAGTCCGTATTTCCACTGAAATAGGATTATCAAAGAGAAGCATAAGCTCTGACAAAACAACCTACACTAAAAGGAACCCCCTTTTTGGGTTCGCACCCTAGTTGTACTGGAAGATGTGTGAATCACCATGCAAGTTTTTCATTCTCCGACGCGAATCACCATGCACCAAGCAATCTACGATTTGTTAGCGGCCCGAGGCACAGAGTATGTAATCTTTGACTCTAGCTTTGGCATTCTCGAACAATCTGCCCAGGTGCAGCAATACACTGAAACGGGAGAAACCCCGGAAACGGGTCAAGATATTCGCGATTATTTCCCCGAAATCTATGGTGTCGAACCCTTATTAAGCGAAATTCTAGCCGGGTCGCGATCGCGCCTTGACCTCCACAGTATCACCCGCTTGATCCCCGATGCCCTGCCCCCGGCTCAAAACCGCTACATCGATCTGCAAATCATTCAAGTCCCCGACAAAGCTAAATATTTCTTACTGCTGATCGAAGATGTTACCGACCGCATGGCCCTAGAGCAAACCCTCGTCCAAAACACCAACGAAACCAGCCTACTCCTCGAAAGCCTCGAAGCCTCCCAAAAATCCCTTGACACCATCCTCGAATCTATGGGGGATGCCCTACTCATTCTCAATGATACCGGGGTCATCAAGACCATAAATCGTGCTGCTCAAAAGTTATTTGGCTACACCTTCGAGGAACTCCAAGGCCAAACCATTACCCACCTCATCGCCGATCCCCGCTTTTCGGTACCTGAAATCCACACCTATTTATTAAACCAGTCCAACTACGTTAAAGATGTAGAAGTCACTTGTTTGACTAAAGCCCAAAAACTGCGCTCAATTGCCTTTTCTTGTTCGGTCATCGCCACAGAAGCCTCTGGCGGCCCGGAGTTTCTCTACATCGGTCGCGATATTACCGCCCGTCAACAATCCGAACAACGCTTTATTACCCAATACATGACCGCTCGCGTGTTGTCCTTGGCCACATCCGTTGAAAAGGCCATGCCCCCCATATTCAAAAGTATCGGGGAAAATCTCAACTGGGCGATCGGGGAACTGTGGATGCTCGAAACCGCCAACAATGACCTAATTCCCATTAACAGCAACTCCCCACCCCCCCAACTCCAAATTCAACAAGTCGCCCATTGGGTTCGCTCCCAAGAATCCCTGCGGTCTTCGAAAGCAGTTCAGAAATTTTTACAGTTTTCTCACAAGTTAAAGTTGCACTCAGGGGAAAGTTGGGTAGGACTGACTTGGCAACGGAGTCAACCCGATTGGGCTGCCGATTTAGACGAACTTCCGGTTTGCGAACGGCGAGAACTCGCTCGCCAAGCGGGATTTCACTCCGCCTTATCCATCCCCATCGAAACCGAAAAAGGACTGTGTGGCGTGTTGGTGTTGTGGAGTACCGAACGCAAACCCGTCGAAGATGAAACCCGCCGCACCCTCACTATAATTGGGACGCAAATCGGGCAGTTTATTCAGCGCAAACAAGCCGAAGCCGCTTTACAAGAAAGCGAAGAACGCTATCGCGATTTGTTTGAAAATGCCAGCGATTTGATTTTGTCAGTCGATACCCAGGGGCATTTTTTATATGTGAATCATGCTTGGCAAGCAACTATGGGTTATAGTTCCCTAGAACTTGAGGGCAAAACCGTTTTTGATTTGGTAATTCCCAGCGAGAAAATCGAATTTGCCAAGAATTTTCGCCAACTGCTACTTGGTAATACTGTTGACCGTTGGACTACCGCGTTTTATACCAAAGACAAACGCAAAATCGTGTTAGAAGGGAGTATAAATTGCCGCTTGGTGAATGGCAAACCCGTAGCAGCCCGTGCGATTTTGCGTGATATCACCCAACGTTTGGCTACAGAGGCGGCGTTACGCGCTCAACGAGAGCAAACCGAGCGCTTGTTACTCAATATTTTACCGGCTCGCATTGCTACCCGCTTGAAGTCTGACCCCCAAAGTATTGCCGAGAAATTTGACCAAGTAACGGTGTTATTTGCCGATATTGTCGGGTTTACCGAGTTAGCCGGGCGATTAGCGCCGATTGACTTGGTTAATCTGCTTAATTCTGTTTTTTCTGATTTCGATCGCTTGACGGAAATATATCGCTTAGAAAAGATTAAAACCATCGGGGATGCTTATATGGTGGTGGGAGGACTGCCCACCCGTAGCGACGATCATGCTGACGCGATCGCGAACTTTGCCCTCGAAATTCAAAGCGCCCTACAACAGTTTAACCAGAAACATCAACAAAACCTCAGTATGCGAATCGGCATTCACAGCGGCCCGGTGGTCGCAGGGGTCATTGGCTTGAAAAAGTTTATCTACGACCTCTGGGGTGATACGGTCAATGTTGCCTCGCGCATGGAGTCCCACGGTGTCCCTCAGCAAGTCCAAGTCACCGATGCGACTTATCAGTTTATCAAGGATCGTTTTGAGTTTGAATATCGCGGTCGCATCCCCATTAAAGGCAAGGGATTGATGGATACTTATTGGTTAACTGGAAAAAAGTAGGTGACACAGCTAAAAATGTGTATTGGCGTAGTGGCGCGACACATCTTAAACGGTGGGTTACGGCGGATAACTAGATTGCAGTCATAGCATGAGTTTTAGCCGCCTAACCCACCCTACGCTAAAGCCCTATTTAAGGTGTGTCACGGCAGTAGTGTCGTGACACACTTTAAATGGTGGGTTACGGCGGATAACTAGATTGCAGTCATAGCCTAGATTCTAGCCGCCTAACCCACCCTACAATAAAGCACAATTTTAGCTGTGTCATGGCAGTAGGGTGTTTTTTGAAATTAGCTTGTTTGTATTAGGGAACACCGGAATACCGAAAATGACCCAATACTCAACCACAAGATCAAATCCGAAAATACAACTAAAACCCTGATTGTTTCTATATTGTAACTAGGGCCAATTAAACGGATTTGATATAACTATTTGATTACGACCGTTGGCTTTGGCTTGATATAAAGCCCGGTCTGCTAACTTAATTAAATCTTGAGGATAGGTTTCAGGAATGGGAGTTAAGGCCGCCACTCCACAACTTAAAGTTACATAGTCCCCAATGGGGGAAAAGACATGATGCAGACGCAAATCTGCCAGATTGTCTTGCATTCTTTTGGCAACTTTTAGAGCTAAGTCCGTAGAGGTTTCTGGCAGAATCGCGACAAATTCTTCTCCTCCATAACGACCCACAAAATCCGAGCAACGCTGAACAGATTTGGCTAAAGTTTGGGCAACTTTTCTAAGACATTCATCACCGGCGGGATGACCATAACCATCATTAAATTGCTTAAAATAATCAATATCAATCATAATCAAAGCGAGGGGTTTTTGGGTTTGTTGCGCTCGCTTCCATTCCTTTTCTAATACGGTGTCAAATTGACGACGATTCGGAATTTCTGTTAGGCCATCAATGGCGACTAAACGCTCTAATAAATCTTGTTTGCGTTTGAGATTAAGATGAGTTTTAACCCTGGCGACCATTTCCCTGGCGCTAAAGGGTTTAGTAATATAATCGACTCCCCCAACTTCAAAGCCTTTGACTTTGTTTTCTTCGTCATTTAAAGCGGTTATAAATAAAATCGGAATAGCTTGCGTGGTGGGGTTTGCTTTCAAAAGATGGCAAGTTTCAAAACCATCCATTTGGGGCATCATAATATCAAGTAAAATTAAGTCGGGTAGGGCAAATAGAGCGCGTTTAATACCCATTTGGCCGTTACGAGCAGAGATAATAGTTAACCCGGCGGGTTTGAGAATGTCAATAATAACTCTAATGTTGTTTTGGTCGTCGTCTATTACTAAGATGACTCCATCGTTCTGATAATTTTGCATTGATTTTGTCTGTGTACTTTGATTGATTTCAGTCAAAATAAAATGCTAGAATTTTTTTTTCGTTGAGAAAATCGGATCAACTAAATGAGCAGATAATCGACGATCGTTAAGACGGTTCTTCTGATTTAATGTATTGGCTGAGGAATGCTAGAATTGGCTCATCTTCAAGGTTTTGGGCATATTCTCGAATTTTTTGAGCGAAACCGGAATATTTTTGGTTTTTCTGTTGGATGCGATTGCTTTGGACTTTTACTTGGTCGAGATCGCCAAACATGGTTAATTCATAAAGGAGTTTTAAATCGTCTTGGGGTGGGGGAATAATCAAAGCCTCTGGCTCATTCCGATTCAGAGGAAAGGTAGGATTTTGATAAACCCACTCTAGCACTAAATGTTGCGCGATCGCGCTCAAGAAATGTTTAGTATCAATGGGTTTTGTCAGGAATTCTTGACAACCAATATTTAAAGTTTCTTGGCGGTCTTCATCAAAAGCACTCGCTGAAATCACAATAATTGGGACAGTTTTAAACTCAAGATTTTGGCGCAAAGTTTTAATCATTTCAAAACCATTTATCCTCGGCATGACTAAATCAGTGATAATCAAATCGGGATAAAAACTTTGGGCTTGTTCAATACCTTCTTGACCGTCTTTTGCGAATCTAATTTCAAAGCCTAGAGGGTCGAGTAAACTCAGTAAAATTCCCCGGTTTTCGCGGCAGTCATCCACAATTAAAATTTTATGACGTACCCCTTTATAACCTTGAATATCGCGAGAATCGGGTTGTAAAAAAGTCCTTTTTTCGATGGATTCAGTTATGGGTAAAGTTAGCTCAAACCAAAAAGTAGAGCCGCGATTGGGTTTACTTTTGCACTGAATTTCGCTGCCCATAAGGTGAATAATTTGCTGACTAATCGCTAATCCTAAACCCGTTCCTTGAGCGCGTTTTTCAATATCTCCGACTTGCTCAAAAGCTTGGAAAATAGAAGTAATTTGTTGAGCTGTCATACCGATACCCGTATCACAAATGGCAAAGTGGATTTTAGCTTGAGCTTGTTGAGATTTTGAGATAATTTTGAGAAGTGTGACTTGGAGGATAATTTTACCTTGGTCAGTGAATTTTACGGCATTTCCCAGCAAATTGAGTAAGACTTGGCGCAAACGGGTTTCATCAAATTCCAAGCCAAGGGGTAAATTATCTCCAAGTTCTAGAGCAAATTGAATGTCTTTTTGGTAAGCACTTACACGGATAATTCCGGCAATATTATTCAGAAACTCAAAAAAGTCAATTTTCTGGGGAACTAATTCAGTTTTTCCAGCTTCGATTTTGGCGAGATCGAGGATATTATTAATGAGGGTGAGTAAATGATACCCACTATTATAAATAATCCTTAAACCTTCTTGTTGCTTTGAATTTAAAGACCGTTGGTTCTGGAGGATTTGAGCATAGCCAAGAATGCCATTTAAAGGGGTACGAAGTTCGTGACTCATGCTTGACAAAAATGTGCTTTTAGCCTGATTCGCAATTTCGGCTTTTTGTTTAGCCTGGGTTAATTCTTGATTAGTTTTTTGTAAAGTGGCGGTGCGTTCGCTGACTTGTTTTTCTAGGATTTTATTACGTCGTTTAATGGTGTAAGTTCGCACGCGATAAAAGCCAAAAATACCGCCGAAAGATAATAGAAAAACCGTTGCGCGAAAGGCTAGAGTTTCCCACCAAGGTGGCGTTACAATGAGATTCATTGCTGCTCCTTGTTTATTCCAAACTCCGTCATTATTTGACCCCATCACCCGAAACACATAATGACCGGGGTTGAGGTTGGTATAGGTGGCCAAATTCTGTTTACTGTCTACCTCTGTCCAGTTGTCTTCAAATCCTTCTAGTTTGTAGCGATAGCGGTTTTTGTTGGGGGCTTGATAATTGAGGGCGGCGAACTCAAAAGAAAAGACGCGATCGCGATAGGATAAGGTAATACGATCGGTATTGAGAATCGATTGTTTGAGAACGGAATGATCGCCAATCGGGACGCGATCGCCCCCTAATTTAAAATTAGTAATGAAAACCGGGGGAACATCAGGATTATCGTGCAGATCTGCCGGATTGAAAGCCGTAATCCCGGCAATTCCCCCAAACAATAATTCTCCCGTTCGGCTTTTATAACTGCTATTTCTATAGGAAAACGTATTACTCTGCAACCCGTCGCTAATATCATAGGTGCGAAATGCCTTGGTTTCTGGGTTAAAGTAAATCAAGCCCTGGGTAGGACTCAGCCATAAACCGCCTCCAGTGCCGTCTGGAGCAACATCCGCTTCTAAAATGTCAGAAATTGTTTGTTCGAGGTGATAATAAGTCAATTTCTGCTGTTTCCAATCTAATTGACCAATCCCTTTCTCCGTCCCAATCCAAAAGCGATTCTGACGGTCTTCAAAAATCGAATGTACCGAAGCGACAAAATCCCCACCGGCGATGCTAGAGTTTTTGGAACTGTTGAGATAATGATGAAACGTCTCAGTTTCTGGGTCAAAGCGTTCTAAACCGGACACCGTACCAATCCACAGGGTATGGTTGCGGTCTTGATAAATCGCATTCACTTGGTCATCGATCAGGCTGTTAGAATCGCTAGAGTCTTGCTGATAACGGCGAAATTCACCGCTTTGGGCATTCAACACATTAACCCCTCCCCAAGTCCCCACCCAGAGATTGCCCGCTTTATCTTCGCGAATCGCTGTGACAAAATTATCGCTGAGACTATTCGGATTGCTGGAGTCGTAGCGATAATGAATAAACTGCCCGGTGGTGCGGTTGAGTTGGCTGAGGCCGTCTGCGGAAGTCCCCACCCACAAATTTCCCTGACGGTCTTCATAAATTACTTTGACTGACGAGGGGGGCAAACTGTTGGGATCGTCGGAGTCATATCGGTAATGAATAAACTTGCCAGTTTGCCGATTCCACTGGGTTAACGTCCCGGTTGTACCAATCCATGCTGTACCGCGACGGTCTTCGTATAGGGTCGAAACCGTTTGCTGCGGTAAGCTATCCGGGTCACCGGGAATAGCCCGATAATGTTTAAAGGCTTTACGGTTGAGGTCGAGAATCCCCAAACCTTGGAAGGTGGACATCCACAACATTCCGGTGCGGTCTTGGAAAATGTCCCATACTTCGTCATGGACGAGGCTGTAAGAATCAGCAGAGTTGTGGTGATAGGACGTGAAGGTTTGGCTGTGGGGATTGAAGCGACTCAGCCCTCCAATGGTAGCAAACCACAAAAAGCTTTCTCGGTCTTCGACAACGGCAAAAATGGTATTACTGCTAATACTCTCTGAGTCGTTAGAATCGTAAAAATAATGGCGGAATTTTCCAGTTTTTCGGTCTAAAACGTTTAATCCTTCTTCTGTTCCGACCCAAAATGTGCCGCGACTGTCTTCAAAAATTGTCCAGACGAGGTTATGGCTGAGGCTGTCGGGATTGTCGGGATTGTGGTGATAATGGCGAAATTTTCCGGTGATTGGGTCGAATTGTTCGAGACCTTTTGATGTGCCAATCCACAATACACCGTTGCGGTCTTGGTAAATTGACCAGACGCGATCGCTGCTGATACTATCGGGATTATCGGGATTGTGGCGATAGTGGCTAAACTTCCCAGTAGCGCGATCGAGGCGGTTGAGACCCTTTTTCGTCCCAATCCAAACTTGACCATTTGGGTCTTCGTAAATCGCTTGAACGTGATTGTGGCTTAAGCTGTTGAGGTTGTCGGGGTCGTGTTGATAGCGAATAAAGCGATCGCGCTTTTCGTCGTATTCGTTCAGTCCATCGTACCAAGTACCGACCCACAACGTCCCGGTCGGGCCAACTTGCAAATTCCGCACGATACTAGAACTAAGGCTGTAAGCATCTTCGGGGTCGTGGTGATATACTTTTGCGGTGTTACCGTCGTAGCGGTTAAGACCATACAAGGTACTAAACCACAGAAAACCGTGGTTATCTTGGGTAGCCCGCCAAACAAAGTCACTCGATAGCCCATTTTGGGTGTTGAAGCGCTGAAACTTGGTGAATTTTCCGGCATCCCAGTTTTGGGAGTTGGGAATCCCGTTACGGTGATTCCCAACTGCGGCTGTGGGAGTTTCTCCTGCAACGATGGGTACAGACTGGCTTAGATTAAACAGTAAAAGACAACCGCAGAACAGTATAAATAAAAGCGGCTTTTTGAGATGCTTTCGTTTTTTCATCAGGCTTTTTCGGTTATACCAAAAATAATATATTGCCTAAGTTTAAATTATGCTAATTTTCAATTTACCCGATATTTATAGTATTTACAAAAGAAATGTAAACACCCTAATCTCGTCCCTTGTTTCCACCAAGGAACGCACCAAACGAGGCTCCGCCTGGATTTTATGATAGATCTGCTATTAAGAAAAATATAGAGGCAAGTTTAATTTCGCAAAATTTTAATAATTGCCCTTGGGTGAAGTCATCAATTTTCTTTTTCTAATTTATATTTTTTGCAACCATTCTTGCGTAACTTTGGCGATCGCGTCTTCTTTGTGTTTGGCTTCGACTTCGATCCAAGGGGCGTTACGATAAGACTCAGGCATCTGGGTAATCAGATCGCTGTGACGGCAATCGTGGAGGGATTCGCGACCGTTGGAGATGTGGACGAGTTGCCATTCGGGATGCTTCCAGGTTTCTTTGGCCGCGGCCAGGGCTTCGGCTACACTGGGATGGTCATAACTGGGCAGTTTTTCGTAAACGAGGTGATGGTGTGCGTCAAAAACCATAGGAATTTCGGCTTTATGGCAAATCTGCGTGAGAGCATCGGCACTATAGGTTTTTTCGTCATTTTCTAGGGTTAATCTAGATTTAACTGAGTGTGGCAAATCTCGGATAACATCGATTAATCTTTCGGCGCGATCGCCCTTACCGCCGTGAATATTCATCAACGCCCAAGGGGATTGCGGTAAACCCATGCGGTCAAAAACATCAGCGTGAGCATTCAAAACCTTGATGCTGGTTTCAATTACGCTCGGTTTGTCAGAATTAAGCACGACGAATTGATTGGGATGCAACACCAAGCGGATGTTGTATTCACGGGCGCGATCGCCAAATTCTTTAATCTCAGTATTAAACTCATCTAAAACCGCTTTACCCACGGGGATATCAAAGAAGGGAAATAAATTAGACGAAAGGCGGTATAACTGGATATCGCGATCGCGACAAAAATCCAACGCCATAAACAATCGTTTCAAATTTTCCGTATAGAGCGATCGCAGTTTTTGTTCTTGTTCCGGTACGCTCAAAGACAACAAATACTTGCGCGTGGTGGTTTTAAACCGTACTTCCTTGGAAATACTAATGCAAACTAAACCCAACTTAGGCAGAGTTTGAACAGGTTGGGGCAATGTGGATGAAGGCATAGCATAAAATCGCGTCTACTCCTTTCATTGTGACAATTTTTTACATTTTTGGTTGTTTGTCATTGGTCATTAGTCATTTGTCCTTTGTTATTGGTGTTCGCTCTTATTCCCTCAATTGGTAATTGGTAATTTCTTCCCCCTCTTGGGCGGGGTTTCCCCGCCCCTACACGCCCACTGCCCAAAAAACTGATTACTGATAACTGATAACTGATGACTGAAGAAACCCCCCGATTGCCGATTGCCCACTGCCCCTTAAAAGCTGACAACTGAAAAAGGGCTTCCCCTCAAAGGAAAGCCCCTGCAAATCGGGTGGATTGAGAATCGGGAATTAAACCACGCCCGTTCCTACCTTCGGAGAATGTTCAAATGGGCCGCGATAAGTATTCCAGTTCGTAATACCGCGATTATTCAATACCGCTTCAGCTTGGCGGACTTCGGCTTCTGTGCCTTCGACCACAACCAGATAATCACCGTGGGTATTCACCCGTTCATCATAGTAGCGGGCTTGGTCTTCGGGAATACCCCAACCAATCAGTGCGCCGACTAAGCCACCGCCTGCGGCACCAAAACCAGCACCGAGTAAGGTATTAGCCAGGACGACTCCCGCTTCGACAGCAACGCCAACACCCGGAATGGCGAGTACACCTAAACCGCCAATCAGACCCATTACGCCGCCTGTTGCGGTTCCGGCCACTGCGCCCGCCCCTGCGCCGCCTTTGGCTTGTTCGCCAGGGGATTTACTCACTTCTGCGCCGCTCATACGATTGTATTCGGGGTCGCGGGCAATGACGGAAATTTTGTTCATATTGAAGCCCGAATCACGCAGTTCGGTAAGCGCGAGTTCAGCTTCGCGTTGATTGGCAAAAGTACCAATGGCACGTTGAAATTGAGTGGTAGCCATAAATTGTTACCCTCCTATACTATTACTATTGTTTGGTCTACAGACTTAAATTCTTTGTTTTAAAAAAGTCTTTGAGCGGTTAATCAAATCGATTAAAAACAAAAAGGGAATGACTACAGATAGCTCCACCCTTGCATCTTTAAAGCTATCAGTATCCATCCCCTAACTATGAAATGCCGCTCTTTCTGTTTTATATTATTCAGTAGTTTTTAGGTCTCGGCATCATTCTTTAGAAATAGATCGAGAAAATTTTGGGTCAATTTGGTTACGAAATGTTACTGGGATTGGCTGCTGTGGCGGCGCGGATCCCCTGAGTTGGGGTTGAGTTGGCGCTGAAAGTCGGAAGTTTTTCCGGTAGCGTTGGCGTAGGGTAAGGGGGCTTGGGCTACAAGGGCTTCGAGGTCAGCTTGCAGCACCGACATAGGTTGTTCGCCGATGGTTTGGGCGATCGCGTCCCCTTGAGGATCGAGATAAACAAAGTGGGGAATACCATCAACGCGATATTGCAGAATTTCTGGCAACCATTTGCTGTTATCAACGTTGAGCATCACAAAGTTAACGCGATCGCCATATTCGCTTTTGATTTTATCCAAGTCCCCGGCCATCGCCTGACAACTGGTACACCAATTCGCATAAAATTCGAGCAGGGTGGGTTTTTGATTGCTCACTGCCACATCGAGAGGAATGGCTTTTTCAGCTTGGCTTTCGAGACTGGTGCTATTAGAAGGAGTTTGTAAGCCCAGGAATAAGGCGATCGCGAGAATAATAGCCACAAGCGCGATCGCAAGGTTGCGAACCGGGCCTAAATTTTTAGGAGTATCCGAGGGAGGCGTAGTATTAACCATAAAAAATTTGTCGTTCGTAAGGATTTCTTTCCATAATCTAACGAACCACAGCCATTAAAAATAGCCGTTAGGCTTTAGGAACTGTGGATCGACGACAGATAAAGTCGTTTCGATTCTCCCAAAGCAACTACGGCTACTGCTCATAAGCTGGCATGGATTTTTACCTTCTAAGGATAGGGTTTTAAACCCAACTTCAGGGTAATTTGTCCAAAAAGGCACGCGGGTCGCCGGGACAGGATAGCTCCGGCAGACCGCGACCAATCTGGAATTAGCTGCCCATTACTACATCGGCATAACTGCCTGAGCCAGCCCAATGAAAAGCGGTATGCCAATGGCAAGAGCAATCGGTGTACCGATGGCTGTGGACGAGCCAATATAAGCAGAAGGATTAGCCTTGGGAATACCAGCTCGCAAGGTAGGCGGCCCGGAAATATCTGAACTGGAAGCGGCGATGACAGACAGAAGCACAACTCCACCGGGGCTGAAGTCCGTGGCTAGATGGGCAATATAGCCGAAACCGAAGCCAACCAACCCGTGTAGTAGCGGCGCTACAATAGCATAAACAGCGTACCATTGGGCTACCTTACGCAACTCGCCAATTCTAGCCCAAGCTTCCATACCCATAATCAGCATCAAGACTGAAAGCAGACCGCGGAAAAGGGGATTGAAGAAGCTTTCGTAGACACTGCTTGGATCGGTAAGTAGGCCGAGAGCGATACCGAGCAGTAACGCTGATAAGGCAGATCCTTGGAGGCTTTCTTTGATAATGGGCCAAATTTTAACCCGATTGTCTGAAGCGTCATTTTGCTCGCTGAGATACTCCTGCCGGGTTGAGGGATACTCAGGCTCGCTAGGATAACCGCCTGCGGTCACTGGCTTCTTGCTAACATACTCCTGCTTGCTGATGGTTTCTGGGTCAGACTTTTGCTTGCTGACATAAATGCTGGCCAACACGATGGCCGTTACCAGCGCAGGGATATCCATAAAAGGATAGAGTGCGCCAGCCCAGGCTTCGTATTCTATGTCTTCTGATTCGAGCATGGTGATCCCGGCGGCGAGGGTAGAGCCACTCACGGCACCAAACAAGCCCCCGGTCGCAATGGCATCCACGGTATTGACACCTGGCAGCCTAGCTAAGGTATTGCGGGCGAGGAATACAACCAGGATACCGATAATCGCAGCAAAAAGCGCGGGCAACAGCATTTCCGCCAGATTAGCCTCGCGGATTGCGGTGCCGCCGCTCAGGCCTACTCTAATGAGCAGCATGAAGACGATGAACTTATAAGCCGCATCGGGAATTTGCAGTCGGCTATTGAAGGCGGCAACCACCATACCGCCAATCAGAAAGCCGAGTGTCGGGGACTGCAACTTATCCGCGAAACGTGTCAAAAACTCGGTCAAAAATTCCACTTTACCTCCCATAGATTAAGGTCTATCAAGACCCGAATCTCTATACATTTGAATCTATGTGCTTAAGTTTATCTTAAAATCTGCACAAAGTCGCAGTCGCCTTACACGAATTTGCTAAGTAATGTTAAATTCAAATCATAAGTTTTCCTTTTATTTTCGGAAAACCCGTCGATCTCCGGTCGATCGAAATGCCGATACAGTTAGCACATCAGAAGAATGCTCTTAGTACAGTACCCATACCGGGAGAGGGCGACTGAGTGAAAGGGGGTAGAAAAGCCTTTGTGTTTCGCGATCGCGACTGGCGCATCAACTGTCAGCAGCACAAAACCTGCGTCCCACTGAACCGATGTCCGACCGTAGCGGGCGATCGCCACCCATTTACACTATATATATTGACACTACATATATAGGGCTTGCTGAATAAACCGAACAGATAGGCGAAATGGGAATTTGGAGGGTTTTTCTCGGCAAGTTAATGCAATAACTTTTTGTCGAGATATCAAAGACTTTTTCGGCCAAGCCCCATATATTAAGGACGCAACCGACATTTAGCAGCATCACCAATATCCATCCACTGCTCTTGCAGTTTGCCACCAGTCAGAGCAGCCAACGCGCCAAAAGGATAAGTGTTGTTTATAAAATGCTTCGGCTAATCTGAGTCAATCTTTCTTAGTGGATTTGCCGATCTTTGGCATAATCTTAAAGGTACAGTTCAAGGCAAACCCATGAAATCATGCCTTGAATTGTCGCAACACAATGCGTTAAGAGGTAACCCACATGACCCAGAAAGCCAGCAAGCTCGTTATCGTCACAGAAAAGGTACTATTGAACAAAGTCGCCAAGATCATCGATGAAGCCGGGGCTACCGGTTACACGGTGGTAGCCGCAGGCGGTAAAGGCAGTCGGGGCGTGCGCTCATCGGGACAACCCACCGTTGGCGACAGCTTCTCGAATGTAAAGTTCGAGGTGCTGACCCCCAGTCGGGAAATGGCTGTAAAAATTTCAGATAAAGTTGCAGCCAAGTTTTTTGAAGATTATTCGGGTATCTCTTATGTCTGTGACGTGATGGAAGTGCTGTACGCACACGATTTCTGAATCAAAACCCCAGCAATTCTTATTTTAGCAAGAGGCTGTTTCAGCACTAGAAATCTCGGTATTGTTATAACATCTGAGATAGCCAAAAGAGCTAAAGCGATTGCCAAGAGGGGATTTGTTTCGCCAGCGTTGATCGTCGCTACCGGAAAACGCATGGGCAAAAATACCTGTTACGGGATGGAAAATGCCGCTTTGAATCTGTAAGCTCCTGTGTCTTCACCTGAACCGCGTTTTTTCTGGCCGATCAACCGATGATGATGGGCAGCATGGTGAAAAGCAATACTTACAACCTATCTGGAGTCCATTAGATGCAAACGCGGCAATTATATCCAGGACTTGCTCAGGCGCGATCGCACCTGAGTAGGTACTTCCCGTGTTTAACTTCGGGCTTTTAGCCTCAACCCAAGCCACAATCAAACAGCAAACCCCACTTTATCGGTCGGGAAATATTACTTTATGCTGCGGATGAACAAAAATCGCAGTAGAGTGGGGATAAAATATTGTACTTAAGACCTTGTTAATCTCGACCGAATTGTTATGACCGCTTTTCGCCAACCCAATCCACCTGGACAAATTACGGCAAAATCAACGCCGTTAAACACTCATTGGCAAGTTACACCCGCCGAACCCACGTTTTATTATTTTGCTTATGGGTCTTGTATGTGTCCGGTGGATTTGAAGCGATCGCTCGGCGAAGATATGCACCCTTACGCGATCGGCGTAGCAACCTTAGACGGGTATCGCTTGGGATTTTATCGCAAGTCATGCCTGCGAAACTGTGGCGTACTAGACATTGTGCCAGACAAAACCCAACAAGTCATGGGGGTGTTGTACCGTTTACCATGGCGACTGAGCGATCGCCTGGATGTCCGCGAAGAAGTCCCCCGCAACGGCTATCGTCAAGAAATAATCTCGGTTCAATGTGGCGAGAGCGTTTACGATCAAGTTCGTACCTATGTCGTTATCGACAAGCTACACCAAGAACTTGCCCCCAATGACTGGTACTTTAACGTGGTACTTCGCGGAGCCGTGACTTGTGGCCTGCCCGAAGAATATTGCTGGCAACTCTTCAACCACATGCACCAACTCCAACTACGCCACCAAAGCATTTCCCTACCTCGCGCCAGTTAAAGCAAAATAGCCCCCAGATTCAGCTACTCTAGAGTCTAGAGTAATGTAGCCGATTTAGCAGACAAATCATGAAGCCCTCGATCCCCATCGACGAAACCCATCGCCGCCCGACTGCCCAACTAGAAGTCCCGCCTCGACTCCTGCTTGGCCCCGGCCCCTGCAACGCTCATCCCCGCGTGTTGCAAGCCCTGACCATGCGCCAAGTCGGTCATCTCGACCCCTGTTTCCTCGAAATCATGGATGAGATTCAGACCCTATTGCGCTATGCGTGGCAAACCCACAACGAGGTTACATTCCCGGTGAGTGGGACGGGAACCGCGGCCATGGAAGCGACCCTAGCCAATATCGTTGAACCCTCAGATGTAGTCTTGGTCGGGGTGAAGGGTTACTTCGGCCATCGTTTGGTAGACATGGCCGGACGTTATGGTGCAGATGTGCGTAAAATCAGCAAGCCCTGGGGACAGGTATTCCATCTCGAAGAACTCCGCCAAGCCCTAGAAACCCATCGTCCCGCCGTTCTTGCCCTCGTCCACGCCGAAACCTCCACCGGGGCAAAACAACCCCTCGAAGGCGTGGGAGAGTTGTGCCGCGAGTACAACTGTTTACTTTTAGTCGATACCGTCACCAGTTTGGGGGGCGTTCCCCTATATCTCGATGCTTGGGGGGTGGATTTAGCTTATAGTTGCTCCCAGAAAGGCTTGGGTTGTCCTCCGGGTGCGTCTCCCTTTACCATGAGTCCCCGCGCCTTCGAGAAGTTGCAAGCCCGACAAACTCCTGTGGCTAACTGGTACTTGGATCTGAATTTATTATGCAAGTATTGGGGGCGCGATCGCACCTATCATCATACCGCCCCCATCAACATGAATTATGCCTTCCGAGAAGCTCTACGTTTGGTCTCCGAAGAAGGGCTAGAACAACGCTGGCAGCGCCACCAAGCCACTGCCGAGCTACTTTGGGATGGTTTGAGCGATTTGGGCTTAGAATGCCACGTTAAGCGCGAATTTCGACTGCCTACCCTAACCACAGTCCGCATTCCCGATGGGGTTGATGGCAAGGCGATCGCGCAAACCCTCCTCCACGACTATAATATTGAAATTGGCGGCGGTTTAGGTGAATTAGGCGGCCAAGTTTGGCGCATCGGTTTGATGGGCTTTAATAGTCGTCCTGAAAACGTTTTATTGCTGCTGGCTGCCTTAAAGCGAGTTTTGCATCAATAAGCGCCATTGAAATCTCAAGAGGGTGCGTTAGGTAGGGTGACGAAGCGCGAAGCGTAACGCACCGAAATACCTGGGGTGACACACCTTAAACGGTGGGTTACGGCGGATTGCGAGCATTACAGTCATAGCCTAAGTTTCAGCCGCCTAATCCACCCTACTGTCGTGACACAGCTAAAAGTGTGCGATAGACTTTCGGTCTGTTTTCCAAACAATAAAAACAAACCTCAATCTGACACGATGACTTCTATTCTGACCTCCCAAAACTGTACTATCGATGAATATTTAGCCCAAGAAACCCAATCGGAGGAACGCCACGAATATTACCGAGGAGAAATTCGTAGAATGACTGGAGGTACGCCCAACCATAACCAAATTTCAGGGAATTTATATGCTCACCTGAATTTTGCTTTGAAGCGACAACCCTACCGCGTCTTTGTCACTGACCAACGTTTATGGATTCCCAACCCAGAAATCTATGCTTATCCTGATGTCATGGTGATTCGTCAACCCCTAGAAATGCAAGCAGGACGCAACGATGTCGTAATGAATCCGTTAATCATTGCTGAAGTTTTATCAGCCTCGACCCGGAGTTATGACAAAGACCGGAAGTTTTTAGCTTATCGCACGATTCCCAGTTTTCAAGAGTATTTAATCATTGAACAAACTACGGTTTTAGTGGAGCATTACGCCAAAACCGAGGACGAAACTTGGGTATTGCGAGAGTATCGAGATTTGGAAGCAACAGTGAAATTAAGAGGGTTAGATTTCACGATTACCCTGGCAGATTTATACGATAAGGTGGAGTTTGAGATAGAAGTTGATTAGCATCAGAGGAATCACCCCAAAAAACGAAAATTCCCGATGGATATTACTCTGTTGTTACCTTCTGAAGAAAATCCTCACGGATGTTGGCGATGTGCTTGTGCTGCTTTCGTAATCGCTGGTAGTACTTAAGCGCATTTTGAGACGCTCGTTGTTTTAGCTTACGGTTGCCTTGAATCTTATTTCGATGTTTCCATTGGGTGCGTCTGAGCTTGGTTTTCGCTTTTTTTAGCGACGCTGGACTATCGATTGATTCACCGTTTGCGAGAGTAGCAAAAGTCTTCACTCCCAAATCAATGCCTGTCGCTTGTCCTGTGTGTTTCATGGCAGGCAACGGGCAAGCCTTCACCATAAAAGATATGTACCACTTCCCAGCTTCACGGGTAATCATAAAGGTCTGAGAAATGCAGTTGTACGGTATCGCTTCTTTTAACCGAAATGTACCTAATGTTGGTACTTTTATCGACTTGCCAGCAGCGACTACAAGCGATCCACTAGAGCTATCCACCGTGAATGAACATTCGTGGCGCTTGCGCTTGAATTGGGGCATGGCGGCAGACAGTTTAGGGTTTCTCCATCGGCTGAAAGCAGCGCTTAAATCCCGAAACGCATTCTGGTAAATGCGGCTAGGATACTCG
>KB904821.1:2096111-2248675 GCA_000380225.1 filamentous cyanobacterium ESFC-1 | reverse complement strand
CAAGCCCTCGTTGCACTTCAGTGAGTAGCTTAAGGAATTTTTTTCTTTTGAAGTTAAGCCCTCCCCCAATTTCGGCGATAATTTCATCTACAATTACGCCCCTTGCTGTGCAGAACTGAGACATAGCGGCTTTTTGGGCTTCAAGTTCTGGTTTTTGAGCATAAGAAGATACCCGCGTGTATACAACTATTTTGCGGGCTTCTGGCTTAATGCCTCGTATTTTATTAAGGTGGGACTCGTTGTAGTACCTCTGATTGCCGGGGGTGCGTAATGCTTTCAATTTCCCGTTGGCATCCCATCGGTGTAAAGTTTTTACGGAAACACCTAACAGTTCTGCTAATTCGTGAGGGCGATAATTCATCGACAAATATGACTCGGTTTGTCCATGAATTATCAGGTTTTTGTTTTCTTATGTCAATTCAACTCTACGGTTCCTGGTATCAAGATACATCTCAGCCTATCCCCAATCATCTTTTTCTAGAGCGAAAAGACCCCCAACAACTGATGTGGGGACAACAGTATATCTTGGAACCAAACGGCACTTTTGCCGATATTTACGCGGTGCGCTGTGGTAATGACCCCCAATATCACCACTGGCAAGGGACTTGGACATTTGATTGTGCCACGCAATTACTCCTATGGCAATGCCCCTCAGACCAAAGCCCGAGAGTCAGCCGGGCTGTTTTATCACCGCAATCTCCTCCGACGGTGACTCGTTTTCAGATTGAGGATTTATCCCCATCAACGGTTATGTTGCGACGTTGCCCTTAAAATGCCAAAGTTTCACCTTAAACGGTGGGTTACGGCGGATTGCGCTTATTACAGTCATAGCCACGGTTTTAGCCGCCTAACCCACCCTACTGCCGCGACACAGCTTAAATAGTGCGATAGTCACCATCGTTAAAATGCTTGTATTTTGGTGCGTTACGCTGCGCTAACAGCACCCTATCTAAAGCCTTATTTTAGCTGAAACAGTCCACTACCCGCGTCCTAATCATCCAAGCGCTGAGTGCGATTAGTAGTATGACTCGAAGCCACCGCGTCCCAAGTCCAGCCATCATTACGGACGAGGGCTAATAAAAGATGACGACGTTGGGCTACATTATCTTGTTTAATGGCATCGAGAAACTCACTTTCGCTGACGGTGGGAATGCCATAACGCCGCAGTAAATCTAAAGGGGGTGCTTTGGGCCAATCGGACTCTGGTGTAATAAACGCAGACTTCAGCGTTTTGAGGAAAGCCACATTGGCCCGACGACAGCTTTGGAGGGCAGAAGGGTCGGGTCGAAATTCTGGTGCAACGCCATAGCTGAGTAAGGTCAAGGCTTCATCGAGACAAGTAATGCTGAGGGCGATCGCGCGACTGCGATCGACCGTATGAAAATAATGCAAAATAGGATAAGTTAGGTGATTTTCTCCTTGCTGAATCACCATCGGACTCAAAGCAATCAAATGCTGGCTAAACTCACCAAAGCCTTTCCCCGTCCAAGCCCTGGCAATCATCTCGTCGGGAGTCCCCCCCAAACTGGAAATATACAACGCTAACTGTCTTTTTTGGGTAGCGGCCCCAATCACGGGCAACAAATAAGCAAAGGTCAGGGTGACTAAGAAAAACCCCGACATCGAGGCAATGGCCGTGGTAATTTGCCAGACTGTACCATTGGGCTGATAATCTCCTAACCCCAATGTCGAGAGGGTGTAGCCCGTAAAATACACCGTTTCCCAAAACGTTGCGGGTAACTTATTCGAGGATGTAACCACTCCCGTCCCCGTCGAGTCAAAAATTAGCACCCAACCAATCCACGACCCCACAAACCATAATAGGGCGATCGCGATCAACAATCCCCATCCTGCCACTCCCAATAAGCTACGACTGCCACTCCAGCGACGAAACTGCAACGCCACCGACCAAACTCCTGCCGACAAGCGACTGGTAATCGGGCCGCCGCCACCGAGAGTTAGAGTGGTAACGACAACATCCACCACAATAATCGCCACAATCAGGATACCTGCAATTGCTTCTAGGTTCATAGTCATTTGTTGTTGGTTGTTGGTTATTTGTACCGTTTCCCAAATCCCTCAATTGGTCACTCTCTTTGAAACGTTGATTTTACTGTTCGATGCTGAAAGTCTTGTACATTCTGACTTTGAGCTATTTTGAAAGTCTGCCTTCTAGGCCAAAGTAGAATTCCTCCCCCTTGGGTGGGGAAACCCCGCCCCTACACGCCCACTGCCCCTTAATTGCTGATAACTCTCGGTGAAATTTAAATTCGCTTTTTGACGCTGAAACCCAGATATATTTTAGCGTTGAGCCTTTTCTAGAGTCTGCCTTCTAGGCCAAAGTTTCTGACCTCTTTTTGGGGTAGAATTCAACTCCCTTGGGCGGAGAAACCCCGCCCCTACAAACCGCTACTGCCGAAAACCCACCCATTCTGAAGCAACACCAACTCACTTCAAATAATCTGCGACCCGCAAACTATTCGCAACAATCGTTAAAGTCAAATTCACCGCCCCCATTGAAGGGATAAAACTCGAATCCACCACATAAAGATTATCCAAGTCATGGGTGCGACAATTTAAATCTAAAACGCTGGTTTTGGGGTCGCGGCCAAACTTGCAAGTGCCGCTTTGATGCCAAACGACCTGTAGGGGCATTTGCTTTGTCCAAAACCAATAAAAGCCCTGTTGACGCAGAAAAGATTTCAACACCTCGATTAACTCCTGATGGGGTTTGAGGTTGTTTTCTTGGTAATCGACGACTACATCCCCTTGAGGATTGAGATAGACGCGATTTGACCGGCGGGGTAGGTCTTCAGATGTTACCCAGAAGTCCACAGAATGCCGGGCAATGTACTTTAACAGCCAGCGAGGAGTCCAGATGTCTGCAAAGCGTTTAAGCCTTTGCCATTGGGCTTTTCCGGTGAGTTGAATCGAGCCTAGAGGGTAGTCATTATCAACGCCATGAAAGTAAAAGTCATTCAGCCCCAAGGTTTTCTGAAAGGTGGTGGTATTGGGCTGACGGGAGACGGCAATCACGGCGGAGTGGTTGTGTAACATGAGGTTGCGTCCCACTAAGCCAGAGGAGTTGGCAATGCCTTGGGGGAATTGGTCGCAGGCTGATTTTAGAAGTAAGCGGGCGGAATTGACTGCTCCA
Source organism: filamentous cyanobacterium ESFC-1 (assembly GCA_000380225.1). Classification (GTDB taxonomy): domain Bacteria; phylum Cyanobacteriota; class Cyanobacteriia; order Cyanobacteriales; family Spirulinaceae; genus Jaaginema. The sequence continues at coordinate 2,245,521 of KB904821.1, read as the reverse complement.
CAAGACAAAACTACAGTTTCGGCCCTAATTTCAACGGTTTTACCCTCTATTTCGGCTTTGACCCCTTGAATTTTAGTTCCGGTTGCGTTGGGAATTAAGCGGGTGACGCGGGTATTGGTTTTGAGGGTGACGTTATCATATTCTAGGGCGCGATCGACACAAGCGGTTTGGGCATCGCATTTGGCATCGAGTAAGCAGGGAAAGGGGTCGCAAGTGTCACAGCGAATGCAATGGCTGGTGAGGGGATTCTCTACGTCGCGGTCGAGAGAGAGGTTATTATGAAAGGGATTTAAGCCTGCCGCTTTGAAGCCATCTGCGACTTGTTGAATGCGGGGTTCGTGGGGAAAGGAAGGAAAAGGGTAAGGTTGCGATCGCGCCGGTTCAGTGGGGTCTTCATCGCCCTGACCGTGTATTTTAAAGATTTTCTCCGCTTCGCAGTAATATGGCTCGTAATCTTCGTAACTCAGCTCCCAACTGGGAGAAATACCATCATAATGCTTTAATTCGCCAAAATCTTCGGCTCGCATTCGCTGTAAAACTGCGCCGTAAACCTTGGTATTGCCGCCGACAAAGTAATGGGTTTCCGGTTGAAACTCTTTTTGGTCGCGATCGCGCCAAGTCTCGTCTGCATAGTAGCGTTCTTCGAGGAAAACCGCATCCGCATCCCAATTTTCCTTTTCTTTGGGCAAATAATCCCCTTGTTCGACGATTAATATCTGTTTGCCTGTTTTAGCGAGGGCATACGCCAGTGTACCCCCTCCTGCCCCCGCACCAATAATCAGGACATCATAAGTTTGAGTCATCGTTGATTTTAAATATAACAATTCATTAAACCAGAGCAATCCGCACAAACCCCAGGGATACAAGCAATCTAGGCTCTAACCTCTAAGGGTTTTACAGTCTGCTCAACACTTCTTAATGTGCCGAATCTAGGCGCTTTCTTCGTCCATCTAGAGGACGATTTAGGTTTTTGTCCTTGGTCTTTTGTCTTTTGTCCTTTGTTGGGGGGGTTGGTGGTTTCCACTATCTCTCAATGGGTCAACCGAATACCTCTAAATCCCCGTTTAGCTTGCTATAGTTAAAGAAGTATAATGTCTCCAGATGCCGCTTAATAATTATTACCAAGATTATAATAATATCAGAGTGCCAGATCGTAGCTTGGGGCAGATATCCGTAACTTATATTTTTATCAGGTTTTTTGGTCTGAATTATGAAAAATAAAGCTCGAACTCGCTGGTGGTTATGGGGAAAACCCCAAGCTGAAACGCCTGTTCAGACTAGCAAAGAAACCGCGATCGCGCCCGTAAAAACTAAGAATTTATGGACGCGGGTTATTTTAGGGGGAACAACAGTCTTGGTTTGTATTGCCAGTTATTGGAGTTATCAAACCATCCGCAATTTGTTACTCGACAACTTACAAGAAAAAGCCTTTTTAGAAGTGCAACAAGGGGCGAATGAAATTGACCAATGGATTAATAACCATAAAGCCAAATTAGGCGCGATCGCGAATAATCCCACCTTCCGCACTATGGATTGGGAAGTCATGGAACCTTACTTAAAACTAGAAGAAAAACGTCTGCCAGACTTTATTTATCTAGGGATGACCGATGCAGATATGATGCTTTATACCACCGACACCCCCGATCGCAATGGTAAAATCGACTTGAGCGATCGCCAGCACGTTAAAAACGCCATGGCCGGGATCGACAGCCTCTCTGACCCCTTATTATCCCGTAGTTCCGGTGGTATTCGCATTGTGGTTTTTGCCCTTCCTACCTTTTCTGGCATTGCTACGGCTGATAATCCTTTAGGAGAACCGATTGGGGCGGTTAATGCCATTATTGGTATTGAAAAAATCGAAGAAGTTGTTAATAGCTTAAGTTACGGTGAGGGAAGTTATGCCTTTGCGCTCAACTCCAAAGGAGAAGCCATTGTGCATCCCAACTCCGAGTTAATGTCTACCATCGAAACCCCTGCACCCAGTTTACTCGATTACAGCGACCCCGGATTAGCCGCCGTCACCCAACAACTACTCGACAACGAAAAAGGACTCAGCTTAGTTAATATTGACGGCAAGCAGCAATATGTGGCGTATATTCCCCTCGAAAAAGCCGATTGGTCTGTTGCCCTGGTCATTCCTCGCGCTAACATAGAAGGACAACTGCGCCCCCTCGACTTGATGGCGTTGGTGGTTGTGGGTCTTACCGGAACTATGTTGGTGGTATTGTGGCAAGTGCAAGCCTTTGAACAACAACAACTCAAACGTTCTAAAGCCGCCGCAGACCTGGCCAACCAAGCCAAAAGCGAGTTTTTAGCGAACATGAGTCACGAACTCCGCACCCCCCTCAACGGTATTTTAGGCTATGCTCAGATTCTCGGACGCACCCTCACGGGCAAAGAAGGGGATGGGGTGGATGTGATTTATCAATGCGGTTCTCATCTGCTGACCCTGATTGACGACGTTTTAGACATTTCCAAAATCGAAGCCCGTAAACTCGAACTTACCCCCAGTGCCTTATATTTACCCTCTTTACTGCAAAGTGTGGTAGAAATGTGCCGCATTAAAGCCGAACAAAAAGGCCTTAACTTTGTTTACCAGCCCAGTTCCCGTTTACCCAATGGTATAGAAGCCGACGAAAAGCGGTTGCGTCAGGTGTTAATTAACTTACTCAGTAACGCCATCAAATTTACCAACCAAGGAACCGTGACATTGCGGGTAGAAGTGTTGCAAATTTCCGAGACGCAAGTATCTCTCCTTTTCAATGTGATAGATACTGGGATTGGTATTGCCCCCGATGATCTTACCAGACTCTTTGAAGCCTTTGAACAAGTGGGCGATCGCCAACAACAAGCCCAAGGAACCGGATTAGGACTCGCCATCAGCCAGCGCTTGGTCAAACTGATGGGGGGAACGATTCAAGTTAACAGCCAACGCCATCAGGGTAGCGAATTTTTCTTTTCCGTAGACTTTCCCCTCGTCCAAGAATGGGTTGATCGACAAACCCTTGATGACAGCGATCGCATTATCGGTTACAACAGCGAAAAACGCTATACCCTCTTAATTGTGGATGACCATTGGGAAAATCGCGCCGTTTTATTAAACTTACTGCAACCCTTGGGCTTTGACATCCTCGAAGCCGAAAACGGCAAAACCGCCTTAGACATATTGCACCAGCAAATTCCCGATTTGATTATTACCGATTTAGCCATGCCAGAGATGGATGGCTTTGAATTTCTCCATACTCTGCGCCATACCGAAGCCTTCAAAGATTTGAAAGTATTAGTATCTTCGGCTTCAGTTTCCCAATCCGACCAACGCCTCGCCCTCAGTCATGGCGGTAATGACTTTTTAGCCAAACCCATAAAGGCAGGCGACTTATTGCAGTTACTCGCCCAGCATTTAGAGTTACAGTGGACATACCAAACCCCCGAAGCCCAAACCGAAGACTCACCCCCGACTGAAATGGTCGTGCCTCCTCCTGCCCTCCTCAAAGAATTGTTAGCCTTCGCCGAACTTAATAAAATCAATGACTTGCGATTGCGTCTTGACGACCTCAAAACCTGCGACTCTCGCTATATTCCCTTCGCTGACTCCCTCTTAACCCTGACTCGGCAATTCCAAACCGAAGAAATTGAAGCACTGCTTAACCATCATTTGACTGCCGACTCTAACCATGTCTAAACCCAACTCATTGGATCGGTCAAACCCGGCTAATATCTTAGTCGTAGATGATACGATCGCGAATCTAGAAGTCATCGTTGACACCTTAACCTCAGCTTCCTACAGCGTTTCCGCCGTTACCAGCGGCCAACGAGCGCTCAAACAGTTGCAACGGCAAATCCCCGACTTGATTTTACTAGACATCCAAATGCCGGAAATGGATGGTTTTGAAACCTGTCAAAAAATCAAAACTCATCCCGAAACCGCCCACATCCCCGTGATTTTCCTGACTGCCTTATCCGACAACAACAGCATCGCTCAAGGCTTCTCAGTTGGGGCGGTTGATTACATTACCAAACCCTTTCGGGAAGTCGAACTTTTGGCCCGCGTCCAAACTCATCTCAATCTACACTTTCTCACCGAAAACTTAGAACAACAAGTCCAACATCGTACCTCCGCCCTACAAACCGCCCTCGAACAAGTTAAACAATCGCAACTGAAGATTATCCAAAGCGAAAAAATGGCTTCTCTGGGGAACTTAGTAGCGGGTGTCGCCCACGAAATTAACAATCCTGTGGGTTTTCTCAATGGCAGTCTCAGCAACGCTCAAGACTATTTACAAGACCTCTACGAGCATCTTGAACTTTATCAAAAACACCATCCCCCCGGCACAGCTATCCAAGAACACGCCGCCGAAATTGACATCAATTTTTTACTCGACGACTTCCCCAAACTGCTGCAATCTATGCAAGGGGCAACCGATCGCATCCAGAGCATTAGTAACAGTTTACGCACTTTCTCCCGAGCCGACACTGAAAACAAAGTTAAAGCGAATCTCCACGCGGGCCTTGATAGTACCCTACTCATTTTGAAATATCGCCTCAAAGCCAATTCCTTGCGCCCCGAAATTGAAGTTATGAAAGATTACGGCGAATTGCCAGAAATTGCTTGTTTTCCAGGGCAGTTGAATCAAGTTTTTATGAATATTTTAGCCAATGCCATCGATAATTATGACGAACTAACCCAACAATTTAGTTATAAAGAATTACAAAATCAACCGCAAAAAATCAAAGTAACCACCACTACTTTACCCGATCGAGGAGCAATTGAAATTCGCATTACTGATTATGGTAGAGGCATTTCTGAGGATGTCCGAGGCCGCATTTTCGATCGCCTTTTTACGACTAAAGAAGTCGGGAAAGGAACGGGATTAGGACTCGCGATCGCTCATCAAATCGTTACCGAAACCCACGGGGGCAGTTTGACGGTAGAATCAGAAGTTGGTCATGGTAGCACATTTATTATTCAACTTCCTCTAACTCAGGGGGAGAGTTATTCATAAATTAGCTAAATTAGTGATTGGTGATTTGTTCGTCGGTAAAATGTAATGACTGTTTTCCGTCCCCTTTGCTTTGATTCCCTTTTGCTAGAACAACCTGCGAATCCGATCGCGACGGCGACTCCTGAAACGCCAGTCATAGAAGCGATCGCGCCAATGAAGCAAACGGGCTGTCGTTGCGTGTTAGGGGTGGAAAATCAACAACTGCAAGGCATTTTAACCGCCCAGGATGTATTACGCCTCATTGCTTGCGAAATACCCCTCAACCTCCCTTTAAAGCAAGCCATGACGACTCCCGCGATCGCCCTATCCCAACGGCAAAGTCTCGATGTACAGTTAGTCTGGGAAACGGTACAGCGAGAAGGCATTGATGACTTACCCATTATCGACGATCGCGACACAATTATCGGTTTGCTCTCCCCCCAGCATTTATTAAATTTATTAACCGTCGAGTCTCTCGAATTAACCGCCGCCGATATTGCTCCAAAAAACCCCCTTAAAGTTGCCCCCACCACCTCAATTTTAGCGGTGGTGCGACAAATGCAAGCCTATCGCCAAGACTACGCGATCGCGACTCAAGACGAGCAAGTTCTCGGCATGATTACCGAGCAAGATATCTTAGCCGTTATCAACGAATCTTCCCCAGATTTAAGCAAAATAGCCGTTAGTACCCTCATTACCGCCCCTCCCATCTTCCTGCCAGGTCATACCCCCATCGCCACCGTCCAACAAACCCTGCTGCAATCCTCTCAGCGTCCGATTATAGCCCTAGACGACGGGCAAAAACTGATTGGCGCGATCGCCCCCGTTGACGTTTTTGCCGCCCTCTATCCCCACACAAACACCTTAGCGATCGCGCCCTCGCCTCTGGGAAACCTCCTCGAACGCAAACTCCAATCGTCTGAACAAACAATTCGCAACTTCTTTGAAGCGATGATCGACATTGTGCTGCTCATCGATGGTTCAGTCAACTCCATCCAAGTCGCCCCCACCCAAGCCGCGCAACTATACAGTGCAGAGATTGATATAATCGGCTTAACCATCGAGCAGTTTTTCAGCGAAGACACCGCCGCCCTTTTTCGTCAGCAAGTCCAAACCGCCCTGACCACCCAAACCGTTGTTGACTTTGAATATTGCTTAACCCCACCGGATACCCCTCAAACCTTTTGGTTTGCTGCGGCCATTTCCCCCACCTCAGAAAATACCGTGGCTTGGGTGAGTCGCAACATTACCGAACGCAAACAACATGAAGTTGCCCTCCAGCTTGTTGTACAGGGGGCTGGATCGCAAACTGGAGACGACTTTTTTAAGAGTTGCGTTCGCTATCTGGCCCAAGTCTTAAAAGTCCGCTATGCCATTGTGACGCGCTGGGCCGACGACAGCCAAACCCGTGTGCAAACCTTAGCTTTTTGGACAGGGGAAGATTGGACAGAAGAAATCGAATACGAGATCGCGAACACCCCCTGCGAACAAGTATTGCGCGGTCATCGCTGCTTTTATGTCGATCGCGTGCAAGAATACTTCCCCAAAAATTGCGACCTCGCTCAACTCGACGCGCACAGTTATCTGGGCATTCCCCTGATGAACAAAGCCGGGGCTGTAATCGGGCATTTGGCGGTACTTCATACTGCGGCGATGGCCAACGACCTTTATAAAAACTCCATTTTACGGATTTTTGCGGCGAGGGCGGCGGCGGAACTCGAACGTCAAATCGCTCACGAAGCCCTAAAAGCCAGTATGACGCAATATCGCGATTTAGTCGAAACGGCGAACTGCGCGATCGTGCGCTGGAATACCGCCGGGGAGATTTTATTTATTAATGATTACGGACGGGAGTTGTTTGGCTACGAAAATGACTCATTGCTGGGTCGTCAGGTTGTGGGTACGATTGTCGCCCCGGTGAGTAGCGCCGGAACCGACTTACAAGGGTTGATGGCCGATCTGTGCGATCGCCCCGAACAATACACCCTCCACGAAAATGAAAACTGCTGTAAAAATGGCGAGGTGGTGTGGGTGGCTTGGGCGAATAAGCCAATTTACGACCAAAAAGGCAATTTAGTCGAAATTCTTTCGGTAGGAACCGATGCCACCGCCCGCAAGCAAGCAGAAGCGGCCTTACGGGAAAAAGAACAGTATTTGCGCCTAATCCTAGATAACATTCCCCAACAAGTCTTTTGGAAAGATACCCAATCCGTTTTTCAAGGATGTAACAGTAATTGGGCCAAAGCCCACAATTTAAGCGATCCGGGGGAGGTGGTGGGCAAAACAGAAGAAGACTTACTCGGAGACCCCTACTCCGCCACTTTATGTCACCGTCAAGACCAAGAAATTCTAGAATCTGGGAAACCGTTACTCCACCACATTGAGATCGAAAAAACTCGCGATCGCCCTCAACAACCCCAGTGGTTAGATATTAGTAAAATCCCCATCCTCGACAGCCACAACCAGCCCTTGGGCTTGCTGGGGGTCATTGAAGACATTACCAATCGCAAAAACGCCGAGGAAACTCTACATCGTCAATTTCAGCGAGCTTTATTACTCGATACCATCACCCAACAAATTCGCAGCAGCCTCGACAGCGAAACGATTTTTCGCATTACCGCGATTCAAGTGGGACAAATGTTTAAAGTCAGTCGCTGCACCATCCACAGTTACGAAGCCCAAGCTGCCCCCCATCTCCCCTTGGTCAGCGAATACCTCGAACCGGGTCAAGTCTCGATGCAAGGCTCAGATATTAACATTACTGACAGTGCATCGTTGCAAACTGTCTTGGCTCAGGATCGCGCCTTTGGGGTGGACAATATCGACACAGAAGCCGGATTAGCCGTTTGGCAACCATTATGTCGTCAGTTTGGCATTAAGTCTTTACTGCTGATTCGCACCTCCTATCAAAACGAACCCAACGGCGCGATTTCTCTCCAACAAAATCGCGATCGCCATTGGACAAGCGACGAAATCGACCTCCTCGAAGCCGTAGCCGCGCAAGTGGGCATTGCTCTCGCTCAAGCCCGTCTCCTCGAACAAGAAAAACGCGCCAGTGCTTCTTTGAGCCAACAAAACGAACAATTAGCCCTAGCCAAACAACAAGCCGAAGAAGCCAGTCGCGTTAAAAGTCAATTTTTGGCGAATATGAGTCACGAATTACGCACTCCCCTCAATGCCATTTTGGGCTTTAGCCAAATCCTCAGTCGCGACACGGCTTTAAACGCCGATCAACGGGTCAACCTCAATATTATCAATAGTAGCGGCGAGCATTTACTGAATTTAATCGACGATATCCTCGATATGTCGAAAATCGAAGCGGGTCAAGCTCATCTCAATCTCAATCCCTTTGATTTGTTTCATCTGCTCGATACGGTTGCCGATATGATGAAATTCAAAGCCTCTGACCGGGGAATTGACCTCAATTTGGATTATTTCCCCCAGTTACCCCGCTATTTGTACGGGGATGAGGGAAAACTGCGCCAGGTGTTGATTAATCTTTTGAGTAATGGCATCAAGTTTACCAAGGCGGGTTTTGTGAGTTTACAGGTTTTGCAAATCTCCTCTGGGGATGCAGACAAACTGCGGTTGGGTTTTATTGTCGAAGATACGGGCCCTGGTATCGCCCCAGAGGAACAGGATTTACTGTTTCAGCCGTTTGTGCAAACCGAAACCGGGCGCAATTCTAATACCGGGACGGGTTTAGGTTTAGCCATTAGTCGCCGTTTTGTGGAGTTGATGGGGGGAAGTCTGCAATTTGAAAGTTCTGTAGGGGAAGGCACAACTTTTACTGTAGAAGTGGCAATGAGTCAAGTCTCCGCCAGTGAAATTGCTCAACCCTTTTCTTCTCAACGGGCGATCGCCCTAGCACCGGATCAAGCCAATTATCGCATTTTAGTCGTCGAAGACCGTTGGGAAAGTCGTCACCTCTTGGTACATTTTTTAGAACAGTTGGGCTTTGAGGTACGCGAAGCCAGTAACGGCAAAGAAGCGATCGCGATTTGGGAAGATTGGCAACCCCATCTGATCTGGATGGATATGCGTATGCCGGTGATGGACGGTTACGAAGCCACCAAATACATCAAATCTCACCTCAAAGGCCAAGCTACTGCCATTATCGCCCTAACCGCCAGCGCCCTCGAAGAAGAGCGAGCCGTGGTTTTATCGGCGGGTTGCGATGATTTTGCCCGCAAACCTTGGCGCGAAGAAGTGATTTTGGGCAAAATGTCTGAATATTTAGGGGTGCGCTACATTTACGCCGAAGAAACTCCCGATAACTTTTCTGAGGGTTCTGTCTCTTTTGATTGGACAGAAATTCAAGCCCAACTCAGCCAAATAGACCGGGCTTGGCTGACTGAACTTCAAGAAGCCGCCACAGTTGCGGACTCAGAATTGATCGACCGCTTGATTATACAATTGCCTGAGAATTTACCGGAGTTGGTTCAAGGTTTAAAAGATTTGGCTCATAATTTCCGGTGCGATCGTATCCTGGAATTGACTCAGCCTTTATTAGAATCTTCGTAATATCTCGTAATATCTTACTCTTTATCTTTTTTAAGGTCGGTGGCATGATAAGGTCATAACCCAATTGCTTATATAAATTGATAGAGCATTCTTTAGATGAGATCGATAAAATAACAAAGTAAACAGTCAAACATTGACCCAAAATATTTAAGGTTTATTTTAATTGGAACGGATGAATCGTATAGTGGGGAGAGATTTATTATCTCGTCGCAAATTTATGTCAAAAGGTGATATTCTCGTCGTCGATGATTTACCGAATAATCTGCGTTTTGTGTCTACTATTTTGACAGAACGAGGTTACAAAGTCCGTAGTGCGATTAATGGACAAATGGCTTTGACTGTAGCGAAAGCCGCACAGCCCGATTTAATTTTACTGGATATTAAAATGCCAGAAATGGATGGCTATGAGGTGTGTGAATGCTTAAAAAGTCAAGCCGAAACTCGCGAGATTCCTGTGATTTTTTTGAGCGCTCTTGATGAACCCGTGGATAAAGTCAAAGCTTTTGAAGTGGGGGGCGTTGACTACATTAGTAAGCCGTTTCACGTCGAAGAAATTCTCGCTCGCATTACCAATCATTTAGAATTGCAAGCGGCGAAAAATGAAATTCAACAACTGAATGATCAACTGGAATTTCGCGTACAACAACGAACAGCCCAACTCGAACGGGAAATCGCTGAACGCCAACGGGCCCAAGACCAACTGCTGCATTTGGCGCTGCACGATGCTTTAACCGATTTACCGAATCGAGCCTGGTTTATGAAGCGCTTGGGCCACACAATTCATCGGGCTAAACAACAACCCCTTTGTCAGTATGCTGTCTTGTTTTTAGATTGCGATCGCTTCAAAATGGTGAATGATTCTTTTGGCCATCTCGCTGGAGATCAGTTATTAATTTCTGTAGCGCGTCGTTTGGAGATTTGCTTGCATCCAGTCGATACCCTTTCCCGCTTTGGAGGGGATGAGTTTGCATTGCTGATTGAGGGGTTAAGTGCCGTTGAAGATGCCATTGAGGTCGCACAAAGTATTCAAAAAGAAATTGCGGCTCCTTTTCATATCAACAACCACAAGGTTTTTATTAATGCCAGTATTGGCATTGTTTTTGGCTCGAAGGAGTACGAACAACCGGAACATTTGCTGCGGGATGCAGATACAGCCATGTATCGCGCTAAAGAGCTAGGGAAAGGTCGTTATCAAGTCTTTTCTCGCGAGATGCACCAACGGACGTTTAGCACCCTACAACTCGAAACAGATTTGCGCTTGGCATTAAAGGAACAGGAGTTTCACACTTGTTATCAGCCGATTGTTTCCCTTGAATCCGGGGAAATTGTGGAGTTTGAAACCTTAGTGCGGTGGTTACCAAAAATTCTGGGTTTAAAGCCCCGTCCTTCAAGGACGGCTTTATATTATAATATTGGTGTGCGAGTGACCAGTAATGTGGGCCGCACTACAACAAACCTAACCAACTCAATAGTTAAAGTAAGGGGTTTTCAGCACAATCCTTGTTGATGTAAAACTTTAAGGGTGTAGTTGTGAAAACAAACTGTCTTGGTGCGCGTTCCCTTGCGCCTTACGGCGACGCGGGGTCGCACCGCTTTTGCGTCCGGGCAGGACGTATCTTGGACTAGAAACCAAGAAACAAAACGCTCGTTGAGTCGGTCTAACGGGGACTAAGGGGAGGATATTTAGGTGTCTGTCGATCCAAAGTCTAGTTAAGAGGCAACCTGAAAGAAACGAGAATCCTCGACCGTTTACGGCGAGGAGTTGTCAAATCCTAAGCGGGGTTGGGTGTCTCCCCAAGAGTTTATCCCCTTTGCAGAAGAAACGGGCTTGATTCTCGATATTGACCGTTTTGTGCTGCGTCGAGCTTGTCAGCAACTCCAAATCTGGCGATCGCAGTTTGAGAAGATGCGATCGCTCCGCATGAGCGTTAACTTCTCAGCCAAACACTTTACTGAGCCAGGCACTTTCGACTTTATCCAGAAGGTTTTATCTGAAACCAAGCTAACAGGAGCCGATTTACGCCTCGAAATCACGGAAACGGCTTTGATGAATAATGCCAATATGGCCATTAAAATGATTCAAAAACTGAAAACTTACGGAATTGAACTCAGTATCGATGATTTTGGTACAGGCTATTCTTCTTTAAGCTATCTTCAGCGTCTCACGGCTCATGTCTTGAAAATTGACCGCTCCTTTGTGATGCGACTGGATGAAAAACCAGAAAATACCGCCATTATTGGGGCTATTGTCGGTTTAGCTCATAATCTTAACATGATTGTTACGGCTGAGGGCATTGAAACCCCCCAACAACTCACCCATTTACGCCTTCTCGGTTGCGAATACGGTCAAGGTTACGGGATTTCTCAACCTTTAAATGCTGAAGCAGCAACAGCATTTTTAGCCCAGATATAGCCCTACAATCAAGTTTTAGGACACCTCATCCACTTTCAATTTAAAAGCCTATCTCCCGTGGGAGAGGGGTTGGGGGTGAGGGCTAATCATGAGTTAAGATGTCTCAACTTTCAAATGTAGTGCTATGGGACTGAAATAGTTATTATCCACAACTCATTTTTTTAATAACATGGTGCAAATTCATTCGTTAGGGGTTCGCTGTTAAACTAAATAAGTTAAGATTTAAGCAATTTTTAAAATTATGGGACGACAAGCCAAACTTCGTAAACAACGGGCTGCGGGTAATGCAAACAACGAAGGAAAACCGACTCCTACCCCTACGCAAGAGTCTAACGGTTCATCGCTTTGGGGTAAAATTCGTAACTTTTTCTCTCCCTCTGATTCTCAAACCGAAGAAATCCCCAGTCCCGATAGCTTCAACCAAGATTATTCTCAAGAAAACTTGCGCTTACTCGGTGCAGTTGCTTGGGAAGGTTATCAATCTCAACGTCGCGGTTTTGTCCTTGTTGTCGCGCAAAATGATGAGTCTCCGCAACCGACTTATGTTCCCCGTCCTTCCCTACGGAAAACCTTACGCGCACAAGGGGTAAGTTCAGAAGATATTAAAACCATTAATCAATTTATCAGTGAATATGAACCCCGAAAAGCTGCGGTTTTAGTTTATATTGGCCGCGATGGCGATATCTCGATTTCTAACCCCACCCTTGAACCGAGTCCTCCTGAATGTTACGACTCTTTCCAACAAGACGAAGCGTAAAAGCAGTTTAAAGAGTTAGTTAGTTTTCCCAAAAAATAGTAATCAATGTCCCTAATCGAGTGGCTACAATCTAGTTTAGGAACTTCCTGGCAAAATCTATTTATTGCGATTACCTATGTCGGTTCAGACTATGCTTATATTGTCCTACTTTCTCTTTATTATTGGATCGTTGACCCCGGAGGCTTATTAGCTTGGGGCGGATGGCGTTGGCAAGTTTCCCGAAAACCCGCTTTACAAATTAAGATAGTTATTGTTAGCATTACTGTGATTTTAGCGGCATTGTTTCCTGAATTTGCTCGCTCTTTGGCTGTGTTTACTGGGTTCTTTATTTGCCAGTTTCGGTTTAGCCCTCCCACAACAATTAAAACTCGTTTTGCCGTCGCGATCGCGGGACTTTTTCTCGTCTTTTGCTATTATTTATTATCGGGATTAGTCTTGAGCGACAGTTGGGCGTATTGGCGTTATTTAGGATTAGCTTTGCTTGTCACAGAAGCTTATCCCCGTTTGGCAAAACGCTGTAATGGCTTGGGTTAAGGTTTCCAGGGTTTTTAGTTCAGTCGGTAACATTTCCTTTTGTCTCTACAATCGGGGAAAATGCGATCGCGCATCGCTTGAGAAACTAAACTATAACTAACGAGCGACGATCTAGAAAAACAGTCGAGACTAGGATATGAGCAGAAAACCCAATCGACTTGACAACTCTCCGTCCTGAAGGAGCGGAGATTCTCGTTTCTTTCAGGTTGCCTCTTAACTAGACTTTGGATCGACAGACACCTAAATATCTTCCCCTTAGTCCCCGCTACTACCGACTCAACGAGCGTTTTATTTCTTGGTTTCTAGTCCAAGATACGTCCTGCCCGGACGCAGAAAGTATGTTTTCACAACTGCTCCTTCAAAGTTTTACAACAGCAAGGATTGTGCTGAAAACCCCTTACTTTAACTATTGAGTTGGTTAGGTTTGTTGTAGTGCGGCCCACATTACTGGTCACTCGCACACCTAATATTATAATATAAAGCCGTCCTATAAGCGCGCCCGTCCCCGCGTCGCCGTAAGCGTCGAGACCCCGCGCCGCCGTAAGGCGCAAGGGAATGCTCGACAAGACAGGCGCAAGGGAACGCTCGGCAAGACAGGACGGGGAACCTGAAACCCAGAATTTTTGGTAAATTTTTGTTGGGAAGTGCAGCAATGGCAACAGCAATGGGCTGTCACTCTCTCAACCAGTCTAATACTTCTTCTGTTGCTTCTTCTGTCTCGATGACCCAACAATTAATGCCAGAACGAATACTGGGCAAAACCCAAGTCAAATTACCCATTCTGGGCTTAGGAGGTGCAGGAAGAACACCGTTATCTCAACCAGGACAAGAACAAGACGCGATCGCGCTTATTGAAAAAGCGCTAACATTAGGAATCCGCTACTTCGATACCGCCCACAGTTACGGGCCCTCCGAAACCTATCTCGGTAAAATTTTACCGCAATATCGCGATCGCGTTTATATTAACACCAAAACCGACGCTTGTGACTACGATCGCGCTTGGCGAGAATTAGAAGAATCCCTACAAAATCTTAATACCGACTACCTCGATAGTTGGCAAATGCACCATGTTTCTTTTCACGAAGAAGTAGACCAAATCTTGAGTCCTAATGGTGCGATGAAAGCCTTTCAAGAAGCCAAAGAACAAGGCATCATTAAATATATCGGCATCACCGGACACCACGAACCGGATGCGATCGCAGCAGCCTTAGAACGAGGGAATTTCGACACCACTTTAATCTGTCTTAACGCCGCAGACATTCATCATCCCCGCCCTTTTTCTACCACCGTTTTACCCATCGCCCAAGCCAAAAACGTAGGCGTAATTGCCATGAAAGTTCCCGCTTATGGGCGCTTATTGCAACCCCATTTACTCAACGGTATGGAAGCCGCAATGGGTTACAGTTTATCCTTACCCGGAGTACATTGTTGTGTCATTGCTGCCGAGAATCCCACCCAACTCGAATCAAATGTAAAAGTGGCGCAACAATATCAACCTTTGACCCCTGAAGCCATGACAAAAATTGCCAATTTAACGATTAATGCAGGAGATGATGGTTCGTTTTTCCGGCGTTGGACGTAAGGCTAAGATTGAGTTAAACTTCATCATTTATGATTATAATAAGAATTTAATTTTAACAGGTGGAAACGAAGTAGGCTGCATTACGGGCGAAGTTGCGGGCCGATCCAGATTCGCGGTGATTGCGTGCGAGAAAAGGGGAATTGGGTGACAATTGCTCAACGGGGAAATGCTGTTTCTGAGACTCCCTTGCTGAGTTGGAATGATGAATTGTAAAAAAGTGTTACTCTTAAGTATCTTTGTTGGCGATAGACTTGAAAAGCTAATTGCAATCCATAAAAACACACATCGATAAACTAGAGATGCGATCTCAATTTTCCTTGAATGAAGGATTAACAACTTATTTCGGTCAAGCCAAGTAATACAAAATTACTTTTTAATATTAGAATATTATGAAAGCTATTTTTTGGTCTGCTCAAGAAGTTGCTCAAAGAGCCAAAAATTTTTATGACAATGGCATTCGTCAGCAAGTAGAAACTGATGATAATATTGGCAAAATGATTGTGATTAATGCTGAAACTGGGGAATATGGAATTGACAAAACTGGGGTAAAAACGGCATTAAAGTTCAAAGAAAATAATCCCAATGCTCGGTTATTTACATTGCGAATTGGTTATGATGTTGCAGTGAGTTTTGGTGGTTCGAGCGAGCGTGTTGTGAAATGATAGAGGGCAGGCTAATTGATGGAAAAGCCATAATTCCCGTTGTTTTTTGCTTACCCAAGCAACCTAATTTTTCTATAAATTTTATCATTGATGCTGGCTTTAACGACTATCTGACATTACCTCCCCAAGCTGTTGGTGCTATGAATCTACCGTTATACTCCACCACATCTGCCAGATTAGCTGATGGTAGCGAAGCATTACTATCAATTCATTTAGCAACGATTATGTGGGATACTGTAGAAAAAGTTGTTCCTGTTTTAGCTACGGGTTATAAACCTTTAGTCGGAACTGGTTTAATGGCAGGATATCATTGGGAAATAAATTTTGAAGAAAATGGTTTAGTATTGTTGACCCAAATCTTGCCTTAAAACTTATTGAAAACAGTAGCAGTAGGTTGGGTAGAACGAAGTGAAACTAAACAACTAACAACCAATAACCAACAACCAACAACCAACAACTAGATTGATATCCTCTCCATCTTAGGAAAGGTGATTTTGGTCAGATAGCGTCGTATTATCGGGAAATCAGCGATCGCATTGAAACAGACGACGCTAAACTCTATGTGGCGATGTTGGAGAAAAGGACTTGGTAAATTACCTGAAACACAAACCCCTACCCAGTAGTATATTAGCTTTGGCGATCGCGATCGCCACTAGCCCTCCAGTTTGGAGCGAAACTTTAACCCCCCAAAACCGAGTACAACCCTTTCCGACGGACATTGACCTCGATACCGTTGAACTCACAACCCAACCCCTCGAATGGCAAACTAACCCCCATACCCTCACCCCCCGAACCGAATCAGAATTTAACCTGGCCCAAGGAGAAGCCGGAAACAACCTCATCCAGGGCGTTCAACTGCTACAAACCGTCCTGCGCCAAATTCTGCAAGGCGGCAACCTATCTGTAGACCCCGAAACCGGACTCAATCAAGCCATTCGCTTACTGCGTCCCGTCCTCGAACAACTCATAGCCGGGGAATCGATTAACCTCGGCCCCGGATTCCAAAGCGAACTGCAAGAACTCCAAACCCTAGCCTTACAGGTATTAGACGAACGAGACGACCTCAGCGGCCCTTTTCGTCAGGGCTTAGACACCCTCGCCAATATCATCTCAGGCATTGACCTCGCCCAAGAAGGCGACGTAGACAGCGCCGTGTTGCGAGAAGTCCGCGCCCTCCAAAGCCTACTGAGAGCAGTCTTAGACGGCGACGTAGACGACGTAGGAGACGAACTCCTCGACCGGGCCCAAGGCTTACAACCCATCCTCGGCGCACTTTTAGCCGGGGGAGGCTTTGACCTCGACCCGGAACTGTTGGCCGAAATCAGCGAGTTACAACAACTCATTGACACCGCCCTCGAACGAGACGACTTAGGCATTCCCTCCGAAGTAACTCAAAGCATCGGCATTGTGCGGCGTTTTGTAGCTGGTTTACTCAGCGACAACGAACTCAGCCTCGACCCGGCCATTATTGAAAGTAGCCCCGTGTTGCAACAATGGCGCGAAGAAGTCCCCGACGTTCTGGCCGAAATTCGCAACGACCCGGCATTTCGGACTCGCGTGCGTTTGGGTTACTCCTTTTACCCGTCCACCAGCGACAGTAGCGGCTTTGTGGTCGGAGTAGAAGACATTTTATTCGGTCGCAGTGGTTTTACTGCCAGTACCAGTTATGACCGGGTATTCGATGGCGATCGCCAAACCTTCGCTGCGGATTTACAATATTATGTATTGCCCCTCGGCAGCTACGTTAATGTTGCCCCCGTGGTTGGCTATCGCAACATCACCACCGATGGCTACTGGACGGATGGCGTTGCAGTGGGAGGCAAACTCATTCTCCCCCTTTCTCGTACCGGGGCGGCTGATATTACCTTTTCGCAAATGTTTGTTTCCCCCGGAGGCAGCGACGAAGTGGGAATTACAACCCTATCGGTGGGTTATGCCTTTACTTCCAATTTGCGACTTTCTACAGACATTCAAAAACAAAACTCCATCGCTGAAAAAGACAGTCGTTTGGGCATTGTTTTAGAGTGGATGCCATAACCCCAGCCCTTTCAAGGTGCTAGACTTCCCCATAGTCTGACTGGCTTAAGAGGGAAAGGAGGGGGAAGAGGGGGAAGAGGGGGAAGAAAAAAAGTCTGTTCCCCAGCTTCTATCAGTTACCCAGTTGTAACAAGAGTGAGGGCGAATGACTCCAAAGATGAGGCTTTGAGGCTTATTCTCCCTTGTCAAAAATCACACCTTGACAGGGGTGATGCCATAACCCCAAGATTCAGGGCGCATCATATTTGAAATAAACCCCGTGAAGTCCGCTTGTGGAATGCCAGGATTATGTCTCCAGAAGAACTCTTGCAAGAATATGCTGCCGGAAATCGTTACTTTGCCTCGATTGTCTTGGCCCAAGCTAATCTCAACGGGGCAGACCTCCCTCAAGCGGACTTCACCCAAGGCGACTTTCACGGCGCAACCCTCATCGGCGCAAATTTAAGCTCCTGCGTCTTTGAAGAAGCAAATTTGAGCGAAGCTGACCTAGAAGGCGCAGATTTACGCAAAGCCGACCTGAGTACGGCTGATTTAATCCAAACCAACTTAAGCGCCGTTCAATTGTGTTTGTCTGACCTCACGGGGGCAGATTTGATGAATGCTACCTTGATGCTGTCTAAGGTGATTGGGGCGAACTTGATGGGGGCCAATCTGGAGGGAGTTAACTTGATTGGCTCAAGCTTGATGGGAACTAGCTTTATGGGGGCTAATCTGACGAATGCCAATCTCGGCAATACTTGTTTGTTCGAGACAGATTTTAGGGAGACTAACTTATCGCAAACCAACCTACAACGGGCGTTATTTAGCCCTCAAACCCTCTTTCCCCCGGATTTTGATCCCCTCCAAGCGGGGGCGTATTTAATCGCGCCTGGGGTGTGTTTGCAGGGGTGTAACCTCAGCACCATGAATTTACCGGGGGTCGATTTGAGTGGGGCGGATTTGCGCGGGGCAGATTTGCGTCAAGCGGAGTTGCGTTGGGCGAATTTTGAGGGGGCGAATTTACAGGGCGCTAACTTGGTTGGGGCGAATTTACAGGGCGCGAATTTCAACGAAGCCGACCTGGATGGGGTAATTCTCGATGGCGCAAACCTAAGCGGGACGAGAATGCCGGCGGGTTGGTTACACGATTCGAGTTTGTAGGGTGGATTGTACCAATGCCACAATAGAAAGAAATCTATTGTTTGAAGAAATCGCTGATGATTCGAGGATTGGTAGCAGGGGCAAGTTATCCTTTGCGAGCATTGCGGGTGTTTCAGAAATCGCCGCGTTTGCTGAAGTTTTTGATCGTGCCGATTATTGTTAATTTTGTGGTGGCGATCGCGATTTACATTGGCTTATTGTGGCCAAGTTGGCAGGGCATTGCCTCGTTAGTGGATTTAGTCGATCGAGAATTCGCCCTCATTATTGCCGATTGGCCGCAATGGTTGAGCTTTCTAGAATATCTGGTTTTGGGTTTGGGCTGGCTGTTGCGGGTTTTCTTGATTCTCGGATTGTTTCTGGCCACGGGCTTTTTGATTTTACAGTTTGGCACGTTGTTGGGTGCGCCGTGGTACGGTCAGCTATCCGAACATATTGAAAAGTATCGCACCGGACGTATCGAAATCGTCGAAATTCACTTTTTCCACGATATTTGGCGAGCGATTTTGTTTGAAATCAAAAAGTTGATTTTGTGGCTTGCGGTGGCGCTACCTTTGACGATTCTGGGGTTTATTCCTGCCATTGGGACGGTATTTATTACCGTGAGTTGGTTTATCCTGACGGGTTTCATTATGGGGCTGGATTTTCTCGACGGGCCTTCTGAGCGTCGTCGCTTCAAGTTTCGCTCCAAAATGGCGATTGTCTGGCGTAGTTTCCCCGCGAGTGCCAGTTTTAGTGCGGTGTGTTGGGCGTTGATTGGCATTCCGGTGGTCAATTTTGTCACGATCCCGTTATGCGTGGCTTCGGGGACGCTGTTTTGGTGCGATCGCGTCTTACCGACTTTACCCCAACCTTCGCTCAATCCGATGTCCGAGCATCCGGTTTCCGAGTAGCGATCGCGCTTCACCGTAGGTTGGGTAAAACGAATTGAAACCCAACACAACCTCGATCTTTGCTCTTGTGGCACGATCTCAACCCAACCTACTGCCGTGACACACCTTAAACGGTGGGTTACGGCGAATAACTAGATTGCAGTCATAGCGTAAGTTTTAGCCGCCTAACCCACCCTACTGCCGTGACACAGCTAAAATGAAGCTTTAGGTAGGGTGACGTTAGCGCAGCGTAACGCACCGAAATGTCGGCATTTTAGGTTTTGGCTATCGCACAATTTAAGGTGTGTCGCACCACTACTGCCTGTCAAGGTGTACTCAAGTGTCTAAAACCCCAATTCTACCGTTAAGATACTCACTTGTAACCCCCGTGCGCCCTTACGCGAGGGGTCTGGGGGCGGCGTAACGCCCCCAGTGGGGGGGCGTGGGGGGGCTAGTCCCCCCACACAACCATCGGGATAAACCAACTAATTTCAAACAACGATCCCAATAGACTCAATACAAATTATCACCTTGACAGGGGTAGTGCTGCGACACACCTTAAACGGTGGGTTACGGCGAATAACTACTAACCGGATTCAGAATCAAAAGACGCGATCGCGCCATTCCAGTAAAACAGCACGACACTGCAAACAAGTCAAGTCTTTTTTTAAGGTTTGTAAACTTGTTTCCGTTAGGGTATAAGTTTTAGTTATAAATTCAGTTGGGATCGCGAAATTCGGATCGATGATGGCCACAAGGCCATAGAGTTTTTGATTGGAAAAAGAACTATTAATCGCCCACCCCGTCTCGTTGAGTTGTTCGAGGCGATCGATGGCGATTGATGGAATACCTAATTCTCGCTGAAGAATCTTCGGGGCAACAGTGAGGGGCGTTTCAGTCGGCGGAATGCGTCCCCCCGGAAAGTCGAGGGTTGTGGCGGCAATGCCGGGACGATAAACAGGTTTAGGAAAAATGAGGCGATCGCCCTGAACTGAAATAATAACGGCAGAATCGGCTTTTTCGACTCGCCAATAATCTAACACCTGATTGCGATCGCCCTCAATATGTTCGCCAATTAGGGTTAACCAAGGGGATCGAATTTCGACAAAGCGATCGCGCACAGACTTAAAACAACTAGCCGACTTGTGGCACGCGCAGGATTTGAGCGTAACCCGTGAACAGTAACAAGTTTCCTTGAGTTTTCAAACTATTCAGTCGCAATTTCACACCATCGAGGTTAAAACGGTCTAAATCGACCATATTATTCAACACCTCGACCAGTTTTTCGGTGAGTTGTTGGGAGGTTTCGCGTTCTGCGGCAGGAACCGCATCCGCTTCAAATTGTGCCTCGGTAAACATGACTCGTCGCCGTTTAGCAATACCGAGTTGACAACTCAAACTGACCGGAACCACGCGATCGCCAAAACTGGCTTTGGCAAACAATTTAATCCGGTTGTGGGGTAACAAGTTCAACTCGATATCAGTAAACGATACGGGTTGATTTCCCGACAACTCCATCAAAGCGGGTTCAGACAAGTTTTCTAGACGCTTCCGCACCAACTCCGCTTTAAACGCAGAGTTGATATCGTCTTCGGCCAACTTCACCATGGCCAAAGCCTGGGTGGGTTGCTTGAGGGAAATTTCTCCCTTGAGAACCGAGCTAAAGTCTAGAGCGACAGCATCTGTCTCAAAAGACATTTCCTCGGTGCGGAAGTCTCGACGAATTGTCAACCCCTGGCCGTGCATTTTAAAACTGTCAATACTTCCTTGCAGGAGTTTGCTGGAGGGGTGACAATTGACCTCCACCTCTACCAATTCGCTGCGGGTAAACAGGTGGCGAATGGTATTACCAGCGACTTTGTTGAGGATTTGTTCTCCCCAATCGCCTCCTTGATTTTCATTTGTACCGATAAAGCCACCAAACATAAGGCTATACATCTCTAGCTTAAGCGCAGGTTCTAGCTACTTTGTAACAAAATATTAAGCAATTCGCAATTTATTCTTGAAGGAAAAGGCTGCAAAAGCCTGGCCTAGCTTGCAAACTGACTGTATTTTAAACAGTTTCTTGGGCTTGTACTTTTTGGAATACCCAATCAGAAATCAACTGATTCACCGGGCCGGGAATCTCGTCGTGGGGACAATGACCTGCATTGAGGTAATGTTCCGTCAGACTCGGATAGAACTCCCGGAATTTTGCGCCGCGATCGCGAGCATTCATCCAGGGATCGCCCTCTCCCCACAGCATCAACAAAGGACACTGGAGTTGTTGCAACAATACGTCGTTTTTCTCCCCCTGGGGCGTTTTAAACACGGATGCAAATACTTGGGCTGCACCCGCATCGCCAGAAGGACGATAAATGTCTTCTACTAATTGATCTGTCACAGCGCTTCGATCCAAATAGACCTTTTCCAAGGTTTTACGAATCGTCGATTTTTGCCGGACATATTGAAATAACAGAAAACTTGCCCAAGGTTGTAACAAAATTGAGCGAATTAACCCTTGGAAAGGATTGGGTTGCGCTTTGGCAACGTTTTCCTTTTCCGTGAAGGGGCCAGCACTGTTTAAAAGGATTAAACCTGCCGCCACTTCTGGACATTGAGCCGCGACGCATAAACTACTGTAGCCCCCTAAAGAGTTTCCGGCCAAAACAGCCGGACGCTGGACGACTTCGGTAATGAAGTCCCGTAGTTGATCTCGCCAAAGGTTGCCACTATAGGCGATCGCGGGTTTGGCCGAACGACCAAAACCGAGTAAATCAATCGCCCACACTTCAAAATCATTTTGCAGTTGCGCGATATTCTTGCGCCAGTGGTCGGTGGACGCACCGAACCCGTGGATTAACAATAACGGCGGGCGATCGCTTTGCTTTGCGCCTGCTTTGACGTAGTAAATCGAATGACCGCGCCATTGCCAATAAGTACCGGGAATAGATTTTGCTGCAACAGGGGTTGCTTGCATTCTAGGAATTGTTAAGTAAATTTAACTTCATTCTATTCTAAAGGATGATTTTGCTATGGTTCTCTATTTTTGGGAATAGTAATGAGTATTTCTACTTAACTGATTCATAAGTTTTTTAAAAGTATGGTGGGGCGCGATCGCGTCGGCCAGGACAGAGCGTAGGATGGACATTACCCACCCCATCAGGCTTTCAGCTTCAATCCCCGACCTCAAGCCCCGAACCCAGCCCCATCTCATCTGGCAGGGAAATTATATTTTGCCAATACGATTAATAAAATTTTTAATATCTAAACTTTCAAACTTCTTGGCTTTAAGTTGAGAAACAGTCGCTTCACACCACTCCACAAAATTACGGTCGTAGAGTTTTTGAGTATTGGCATTTAAATTGATGCTCATCTGCGTTTCTGAGTAAATTTGCCGACTTTAAAATCGAATTATCGTTCTATTTAGGTTCTACAATATTTTAAATTCAAAAATTAGCTCAAACTTTATAACTGGGTACGCTTAAAAATACAGCAAAATTTCAACATTGTTGCGCCGATCGATTCTTGCCACAATGGAAAGAAGAGAAATGAGGCGGCTTTATGCAAAACTGGGTAAATTCATTGTCAGCGTGGCAGAAACTCCGCAATCGTCAAATTGACTGCGAAAAGGCTTTGAGGTTATTAGTAAACGATCGCGGCATTGTCGATCCATCATTACTTGACCGAGAAGTGAGCGATCGCTTTTTCCGAGAATTTCCCAACCCCGACGCATTACCCCCAGTTGTGCCGTTGTTGTTGTGGCAAAATTGCTTTTACTTGGGGAGTCCCGTCAAAGTATCGCCGTCAGAAATGGCCTTAATGCGCGATCGCACCCTGGCAGAAATCAAAATCGTCCCTATTACCGAAAAAAGCTACAAAAACTGGTATCACCTCACCCACTACAACCCCGACAACATCAACGCGACTCCCCTGGTTAATCCCCTCACCGGACAAGTCGAACAAGAAGACATTAGCGAAACCACAGAACTCTATCTCGCCAAAGCCGTAGACCAAATTGGTCGCATTAAAACCCTGATTTCCGGGGCGTTACGCAACCGGGCCAGCGATATTCACCTCGAACCCACTCAAGAGGGCTTGCGGGTGCGTTATCGCATTGATGGGGTGTTGCGGAACATTACCCTGCTACCCCTTGAAATTAGTCGTCGGGTGGTGGTGGCGTTAAAAGTCATGTCCGAGATTAATATTGCCGAAAGTCGCCGTCCCCAAGATGGCCGCATTGGCCAACAGTATGCCACCGGGGAACAAGTTGAATTGGGCATGGATATGCGGGTGAGTACCCTACCCTGTGTGGGCGGTGAGAAAGCCGTAATTCGCCTGCTACCGCGTAAAAATCCCTTTAAAACCATCAATGACCTAGGCTTTAGCGATCGCGCCCTAGCGGTCTATAAAAGCTGGATACGACAACCCCAAGGCATGATTATCTATACCGGGCCGACGGGATCGGGAAAAACCAGTACCCTTTATACTTCCTTACAGGCGATCGCTACCGAACACGTTAACATTGTCACCGTCGAAGACCCAGTAGAGTATATTCTGCCTCGCATTACCCAAACCCAAGTCAACGAAGCGGCGGGAATGACCTTTGCGGCGGGAATGCGGGCGATTTTGCGCCAAGACCCCGATATTATCATGGTCGGAGAGATACGCGATCGCGAAACGGCTGAAACAGGTGTTCGGGCTGCCCTTACGGGTCACTTAGTCCTTACTACCCTACACACCAACGACGCACCGGGGGCCATTCCCCGCATCAAAGATATCGGCCCCGACCCCGGTTTAATCAGCGATGCCCTTTTAGGCATTGTGGCACAGCGTCTCGTTCGTCGCATCTGTCCTCATTGTGCGGTTCCCTATAAACCGAGTATGGCAGATATGCGATCGCTCAATCTCGACCCCAAAACCGCAAAAACCCAAAGCTGGCGCAAAGGTCGCGGTTGTAATATGTGTTTTGATTCCGGTTATCTCGGCCGGGAAGCCATTGTGGAATTATTAGAAATTGATGACACGGTACGCGAGATTATTTATGACGGAACCATGACCCAATTACATCGTTATCTACGCAAAATTAATTTCGCTTCTTTCCGTATTTCAGCCCTAGAAAAAGTCAATGCCGGAGTGACCACGGTAGAAGAAGTTTTGCGAGTTTTACCTCACAGCGCTTTACATCGTAAATCCATAATAGACACTCTTAATAATTGATAATACGAGTTTAAATGATCGACCAACAATTAATTTCTATTAGCCTTTTTTCCGGCGGACTTGGTTTAGATTTAGGATTGGAAAAAGCCGGATTCAAAACAGTGGCTTGTGTTGAGAGCGATCCTGATTCTATTAAAACGATTTCTCTCAATCAACCCGAATTAAAATTAAGTTGTATTGCCAGAGATATTCGTACTATTACCGCACAAACTTTACTAAAAGAAGGAGGTAAAACACTTGATTTAAACCGATCCTTACAACCCGGAGAAGTCGATTTAATTACAGGAGGGCCGCCCTGTCAGCCTTTCAGTACCGCCGGAAAGCGCAATTCTGTAAACGATCCGAGGGGAAGTTTATTTATGGATTTTATCAGGATTGTACAAGAAGTTCAGCCCCGCTTTTTTATCATGGAAAATGTACGGGGTTTACTGTCTGCGGCGATTAAACATCGACCCCTAAAAGAACGAGGTGCGGGTTATCCTCCCCTAGAATTGGAAGAACAACCCGGATCGGCATTAAAGGTGATTTTAGGGCAATTTCATAACCTCGGCTATTCGGTTATTTATCAACTTTTAGAAGCCGCCGATTATGGGGTTCCTCAAAATCGCCAGCGCATCATTTTTATAGGTTGTAGAGATGGCGAAACTTTAAGTTTTCCACCGCCGAGTCATGCTAAAAATAGTCATACATTACCCAGATGGCGATCGCTTCAATTTGCCCTAACTAATCTAGATGATTCTCAACCAGAGTTTGTGCCTTATTCTGCCAAACGATTGCAATATTTAAAACTGCTCAAAGCAGGACAAAATTGGCGTAGTTTGCCAAAAGAATTACAGCCAGAAGCAATGGGAGGTGCTTATAAATCTGGGGGCGGTAAAGTGGGTTTTTATCGACGACTCGCTTGGGATAAACCCTCACCTACCATTACCACCAGCCCTCACCAAAAAGCTACAGATATGTGTCACCCCGTCGAATTACGTCCTCTCAGCGTCCGCGAATGTGCCAGAATTCAAACCTTTCCCGATGATTGGCATTTTCACGGTTCTATTACTTCTAAATATAGACAAATTGGCAATGCAGTTCCGGTGAAGTTGGCTGAAGCAATCGGCCAACATTTAGTCAGAATTGCTACAGGCAATCTTGTCATCAAATCTAAAACTTCTGTGGAAAAACCCCCAAGACCTCAAGCCCAAGGATGGGACTTAGTAAAAACTGAAGCCGAAGAAAATTTGACTTGGCTGCAAATTAAAAGCGGCCCAAATACAATGGACAAAGATCAAATTGAATTCTGGTTACAGAAAATTCAAGAAAAAATCCAAGAAGGCGATCGCGCCTTTTTAGGATTTACTTATGGCAAACGTACCAACAACACAGTAACCCTAGCATTACTTCAGCAAATCTTACCTGATTGGCAGCTACAAACCTTAATTGGTCGAGAATTATGGGAATTTCTGAGTGATGACCCAAACTACAGCCAAAAACTGCTCAAAATGTTGCGAAAAGCCGCGCAACAAATTCTCGAACGAAACTCAATTTGCGATGCCATTGATGCTTGTATAGCCCGGACAACGAATGATTTTGTTCTAAGATATGGGGACGGCAACTCAGGCATTTTACGCTACATTGCCGACATTTTTTGAAGATCGCGTCGCAGATTTTACCGAGGAATGGAAAAACGCGGTTCTGCCTTAACACAAGTATGGCTTAGTACTCCCTCAGAACGAGATTCAAACTTATTCCAACAAATCCCCTAACTCCCCGCGCAAACGGTAGAGAATCGTATTCGGGGGAACTTCTGCAAGGATAGTTTGAATCGTGGTACTCGGGCCCGACTGACCCCAGGAACAGCCATTCGCGAGATAAACCTGGGCTGCCTTGCCTACAGTATAGGCTCCATAACCCGCGATCGCGCCTTGAGCCGCCGCTACTGTGCCATAAGTCGCCAAAGCCGCCGGACTTTCCCAAATACTAGCAACGGCGGCGGTACTTTTGCTAAAGCCAATAAAGACACTACTACCAATTTCACTGAGAATATTACTCCCCGCACTGGCGAAAATTTTACGCCACAAGTTCCCTGCTTCAAAGCTGGTCATGGGTAAACCGTACAAGCGAGCCAGGGCGCGAATCAAGGCAAGATCGGCAATAATCCCGCCAATAATATCAATAATCGCGATCGGATTCACCGCAACAGCAATGGATTTATATTGAGCGTATTTCCAAATTAAAGCTTCGGCTTCTTCTTCGCGAAACTCTAGGGTTTTTTGCGCGAGTTGGGTTTCGGCTTCACGGGCTTGAAAAAGGGCATTAAGCGCGAGGAGCGATCGCCCTTCTTGATTTAATATGTTTAAAATCTTGTGGCGTAGTTCGTCAATTTGTGGCGGTGGCGTTTCCCACTCGTATTCTACCCGTCCGTCGGGATACTCTACCCGCACCTGCACCGGAGAAGGTTCTGCTGCAACGCAGACAATCTCATCCGGGGAAAGGGCTTGCTGTAAAGTTGCGTCTTGCAGTTTTCCGGTTCCTAATGTCCGCAGTTGAGCATAAATGGCGTTTGCGTCTTGTTCGGGATAAAGGTCAATTTTGTTAAACACCAGCAACAAAGGCTTTTGACTTTCCCGCAACTCGCACAACGCCTCATATTCAACCCGCGTGATATCTCCCGCGACGATAAAAAGAATTAAATCCGCTTGTTGGGCTACTTCTGTGGCCATTTGCGCCCGCGTCTGACCGTCGATTTCGTCGAGTCCGGGGGTATCGATGAGTTCTACCTCAATTTTGCCGCCTGGAGGTGTCCAACGAGCCGATTTTGGGTATTTTGTCACGCCATGAAGCGGCCCGGTTTGAAAAAGTTTCTGCCCCAGGAGAGCATTCACCACCGCCGATTTACCGCGACTGACCAAGCCAAACGCCGCGATATGAATCACTTTGCGGTCGAGTTTGTCCAGGGCTGCCTTGAGAGATTGTAACTCCGTGCGGACTGCGGCCTGAAGTTCGGGTTGGGGGGCGCGATCGCCATGACGACGAAAGCTAGAATACCACGATAGAGCTTGTTGTAAGCTGGCGCGGGCTTGTAAGATGTGACTTTCTTGTTGCGATGCGTTGGGTTTCAAGGGGAAAAAGCCAAAAACGAGTGACCTACAGTTTCTTATTTTATCGGGGCGATCGCGATCGCTCCTCTCTCGTTAGCCTAAAAATCACAATTAACAATTAAAAACTCACCATTAACCCCAAAATAATAAGTTTTTAAGAATAAAATAAAAAATAACGATGGCGGTCTATCTTAAGTTAGAACGACTAAAACATTAATTGTCTCTAACGATAGAAGATTGAGCTTAAGGTCAATGACATTATAAAAGGAGAGAAAGTAATAATTTAAGGACATTACAATTTATGACTTATACAAGTAGAAATACAAATACCAATACAACTACAAATACAACTGAAACACAAACCATTTACAAACGTGCCGTTGGCGTATTTGAACGACGCGAAGATGTGGAAAAAGCGATTCGCGCCCTCAAAGATGCAAACTACGACATGGGTCGTATATCTTTAATTGCTCGCAACGTCGATGAAGTAAAAGGTGCAGAAGAAATCACCGAAAAACACGGCAACGAAGCCAAAGAAGGAGCCGGAGTTGGTGCAGTCACCGGAACTGTTTTAGGGGGATTAGGTGGCTTATTAGTCGGCTTAGGAGCCTTAGCCATTCCCGGTATAGGCCCCGTCATTATTGCAGGTGAACTCGCTACCCTTGGAACCACCGCAGCCGGAGCCGGAGTTGGCGCTGTTGCTGGGGGTTTAGTCGGTGCTTTAGCCGGAATGGGTATCCCCGAAGAAAAGGCAAAAATCTACGAGCAACGGGTCAAAGCTGGCGATTATTTACTCATGGTATGTGGCGATCGCGACCAAGTACATCATGCTGATGAAATCATGCACAAATACAATACTCATGAGTTTGGCATTTTTGATGCTTCTGATATCAAGCAAAAGATATCCTAACTCACCGTTAGAAATAACCGAAAAGCAACTACTATTCTAGAACCCCGGTTTCTGGAGGTAAATCCCAACTCAATTGGGTAAACCTGTAAGAAACCGGGGTTTTTATTTTATATAATTTAAGTGGATTTGATCTTAAGATCAAGTCCACTTGAATCAGATCAAAACGGATTGCTGGTGCGACTGAATTTTTAGACTCAAAATCGACCCTAATCAAAACAAGACAAATAATCCATATTCACCCAACCTTCAACCCCTTCTACGCCGGAATTTGGGCCTTCTAACACCTTAATATAAGCCCAATTGCCTTGATAATCGAGCCATCGTACCAAATTACCATTATTCAAGCCAGCGCGAGATTCACCCCCCGGAGAAAACCGCACAGCGAGTTGTCCTCGTTGTAAATTAATCACTTCGCAAAACACGGGAATAGTTTCGGCTGAAGTATCGTAGCAAGACAGATAACTGGCATTAACCCAACCTTCCAAGCCATCAACCCCCGCATTCGGCCCGTCAATCACGCGCACATAAGCCCAATTTCCCTGGCCGCGCAACCATTCGACTGAGTTACCATTATTCAAGCCAGCGCGAGATGCACCCCCTGGAGAGAAACGCAAAGCGAGTTGTCCTCGTTGTAAGCCCACAACATCGCAAGAGGTTTGCATTTGAGCGATTTTTACAGGGGGATTGAGGGGAGTTGCAACAGCAGCCATCGAAGTAAGAGATAAAGCGGTTATTGTCGAAAAAGCAGCAGCAAGTTTGTACATGATTGTCTAGGAATTTAACTCAACTGGGTATTCCTTCACCGCTAATCTTTGAATTTTCGGATTAATCAAAGATAGAAACTAAATAATCCGCGATCGCGAACTCATAACCCTGATAATATAAAGATTCTCCCCTTTGAACCCGACTCAAATCGCTATCAGGAAAAGAAGTCGCCCCCCCACAACGCACTAAAGCCAAATCGAAGCGACAAGGCACATCCGCCCATTGGGGGAACTCTCCGAGAAATATCTCAGCCGCTTGCCAAAGTTTTGCTTGTTTTTGCGGCGTAATCGCCAATAATCCCCCAGAATCCCAACTGCGATCGCTGCGGGTTTTCACCTCCACAAAAATCAGCATCCCCTCACCCTGCACAATCAAATCCAACTCCCCCCATCGACAACGCCAACGGGAATGTAACAACTGCCATCCCTGAGAAATCAGCCAAGCCGCTACGACTTCTTCCCCTAACATCCCGATTTTTTGAGATTGTCGCTTTCTCGATGCCGTCATGGGACAATTAACAATTAACAATGTATAATTTACAATTTACAATTAACAATGTATAATTTACAATTTACAATTAACAATGTATAATTTACAATTTACAATTGAGGAAATAACAACTAATAACTAATAACTAATAACCAATAACCAACAACCAATAACCAATAACCAATAACCAACAACCAATAACCAATAACCAATAACCAATAACCAATAACCAATAACCAATAACCAATAACCAATAACCAATAACCAATAACCAACAACCAATAACCAATAACCAATAACCAATAACCAATAACCAATAACCAACAACCAACAACCAACAACCAATAACCCACAACACTTGGTAGGATTGAATACAAAATCTATTGAGTTTTAGCGTTGAAAGTTATGAATCGCCAAGCATTGCGAGTTTTTGCCTTATTTGTGAGTATTATCTTGGTCGTGTTTGTCGCGATCGCGCCCCCGGCCCAAGCCACCGATTATAATAATCGTACCTTTATCGGGGAAGACTTCTCAGATCGAGACTTAACCGACTCTAGCTTTGCTCACGCCAACCTCCGCACTAGCAACTTTAGCCACAGCAACCTGCAAGAAGTTAGCTTTTTCTCCTCCAATCTCGACCGCGTGAACTTTGAAGGCGCAAACCTCAGCTATGCGGCTTTAGGTTCAACTCGTCTTACCAAAGCTAACCTCAAAGATGCCATTCTCGAAGGCGCATTCGCCTCTAATGCCCTGTTTGCGGGGGCAAATATCGAAGGGGCCGACTTTACCGACGCACTCCTCAGCATCGAAGCTGAACGAGAACTCTGTAAAATCGCCACAGGAACCAACCCCACCACCGGACGCAATACTCGCGATACCCTGTTTTGTCCTTAATTGGTTGTTGGTTATTGGTTGTTGGTTATTGGTTATTGGTTGTTGGTTGTTGGTTGTTGGTTATTGGTTGTTGGTTATTGGTTGTTGGTTGTTGGTTATTGGGCGGGGAAACCCCGCCCCTACAACCCGATTGCCGACTGCCGATTGCCGATTGCCCCAAAAACCCCCACTGCCGACTGCCGATTGCCGATTGCCCAAAATCCTCCCCCTCCTCCCCCTCAAAGGACGGGGAAAAGAGCGCCCCTACAAGCCCACTACCGCCGATGCGGTGAACGATAAAACGGCTTTTTCACCACCGTTGCGGGGTGGGTTTTGCCGCGAATTTCAATTTCTAGGGATTGACCCACCTTACTCAAGGCGGTCGGAACATAAGCCAGAGCGATCGCTTTCCCTAGAGTGGGCGACATTGTACCGCTTGTGACTTCGCCGACTTTTTCCCCATTGGCGACCACAGGATAGCCGTGACGGGCAATATAACGCCCTTCCATTTGGATTCCGACCAGCTTATGGGGTAGTCCTTCGGCTTTTTGTTGGGTGAGGATGTCGCGACCGATAAAGTCACCCTTGCGGTCGAGATGTACCAGCCAACTTAAACCTGCTTCTAGGGGGGTAGTATTCTCTGTGATGTCTTGACTGTAAAGGGCTAAAGCCGCTTCGAGGCGCAGGGTATCTCGGGCCCCCAAGCCGCAGGGAGTAACATCTGCCTCCATCAAGGCTTGCCACAATTCCTGGCCTGGGTCTGGGTCGAGCATAATCTCAAAACCATCTTCTCCGGTATAGCCTGTACGGGCAATAAAAGCCGGATGACCGAGTAAAGTAACGTTAGCATGGTCAAAAAAGCCTAATTTGCTTAAATCTTCTTCGACAAAGGGCGCGATCGCGCTTTCGGCATGAGGCCCTTGTAAAGCGATTAAAACCTTCTGACTAGATAAGTCAGTCAGGACAATTCCGGCATCTTCGGTACAGGCTTGTAACCAGGCTTGATCTTTGGTTTTGGTAGCGGCATTGACGATCGCGATCGCCTGTTCTTCGCCTTGGTCGTCCTTACCCTGATAATAAACAATCAAATCATCAATGATGCCGCCATGATGATTTAATAACACGCTGTATTGCGCTTTTCCGGGCTGTAGCCGCCCTAAATCTGTCGGGACGAGGTTTTGTAAGGTGGCGAGTAATTCCCTGCCTTTCAAGGCAAATTTGCCCATGTGGGAGATATCAAACGCCCCCACTGAGGTTCTTACGGCTTCGTGTTCTTGTTTTAAGCCGCTAAACTGAACGGGCATTTCCCAACCCGCGAAGGGGGTAAACCGGGCTTTTTGGGCCGCGATGAGGTCATATAAGGCGGTTTGCTTTAAGGTGGAAGAAGATTCAGAAGTCGCCACGGTGGATTTACAGCTTATCGAGTGGATAATCTCGATCCTACAGCAATCTTGGTTGTTGGTTATTGGTTGTTGGTTGTTGGTTGTTGGTTGTTGGTTGTTGGTTGTTGGTTATTGGTTGTTGGTTATTGGTTATTGGTTGTTGGTTATTGGTTATTGGTTATTGGTTAGGCTTCGTACCCAAATTTCAGCATTAAGAATTAGTAATTGGTAATTGGTAATTGTCAGTAAATTGCTAATTATTGATTGTATATTATTAATTATTAACTATTAATTGTAAATTGTAAATTGTAAATTGTAAATTGTAAATTGTAAATTGTAAATTGTACATTGTTAAAAGTGGCAGATACCCTCAAAGCATCACAAACAGGATTAGCCCTGGTAGACCGGGCGAGAAAACGCAAGGGATGGACGAAAACTCGGACTCCGGCGTGGTGGGATGCTGCTTATACGACTCAGGCGACCCTCAAGCGGTTTTGGCGGGGAATTGCCATCCAAAGGGAGAATTTTGTCGCGATTTGCCGAGCGGTGGGGATTGAAGATTGGCAACAGGTGGCAGAGTTGCCTGGAGATGGGACTATAACTGAAGAAAAGCCGAGTCAACAAGCCCAAAACTGGCAAGATTGGGGAGAAGCGCCAGAAGTTCCTCATTTTTATGGGCGTAGTTTGGAGTTACAAAAGTTAGAGCGCTGGATCGTCCGCGATCGCTGTAAGTTGGTGACGCTGTTGGGGATGGGAGGTATTGGTAAAACCTCTCTCTCGGTGACGATCGCAGAACGATTACAAGGGGAATTTGAGGGGTTGATTTGGCGATCGCTCCTCAGTGCGCCTTGTTTGACCAGTTTACTCGATAGTTTGATTCAATTTCTCTCCCAAGGTCAACAAACCCTAGACACCGACAACATTCAACAAGCCATTACCCAAACGATTGCCTTGATGCAAGAACATCGTTGTCTGATTGTGTTGGATGAAGCGGAAGTGATTTGTGCCTCGTCTGGGGATACAGAAAGGCGAACCGCGCAATATTTACCCGGATATGAAGATTATGGCGACTTTTTCCGTAGAATTGGCAGCGATCGCCACCAAAGTTGCGTTTTAATGACCAGTCGTGAAAAACCGGGGGAAGTGGTTCCCTATGAAGGGCAAATGTTACCAGTGCGATCGCTCCAACTGCGGGGTTTAGAAGTCCAAGATGCTATGCAACTGCTACAAGCCCAAGGCTTTTCCGGGACAGAAAACGAACTACAAATGCTCATCAACTTCTATAGTGGCAATCCCCTAGCCCTCAAAGCGATCGCAACGATGATCCAAGAGGTCTTTAACGGCAATGTGGGGGCATTCTTACACCAAAATACCATTGTCCTCGGCGATCGCCTCCGCACCCTCTTATCGCAGCAAATCGACCGTCTCAGCGAACTAGAGATGGAGGTATTATACTGGCTCGCGATCGCCCCTGAACCCTTATCCCTTCATCAACTGCGGGCTGCCTTACTCTTTCCCCCCTCTCAATCGAGTTTATTTGAACTTCTGGCTACCCTAGAACGGCGATCGCTCATTGATAAAATCCTCAACCCCGAAGCCACCTTATTTACCCTACAACCGTTGGTGATGAAATACACCATCGAAAAATTCGTCGAACAATCCCTACAAGAAATCCAAACCGTCCTCAACACCCAAGACATCCATCACTTCCGCGTTTTTAAAAATCACCGCCTCAACCCGCAAATCCCCGCTACCGGACGTTATCCCCCCGCTCGCATCCTCGATCGACTCAAAACCAGCTTACAAATGACCTTACGCTGCGACGAAGCCCAAATCGCTCGTCAACTGCTGTACCTTTTACCCCTCCTCCAAAACCAATCTCCCCTCACGGTTGGCTATGTAGCCGCCAATTTGCGAGAGTTGTTTATCCTTCTGGGTTGGGATTTTGACCTCAAGGAATGGCAAAATATTCCTTTAATGTCTTGATTTTGTTATTGGTTATTGGTTAGTAGTAAGGGATGAGCGCCCTTATTGGTCAATAGTCAATGGTCAATGCTGACTAAAAAACTGATAACTGATGACTCTCTTTGAAACTTAATTTCACTTTTTCGGGCTGTAACGCCTATAAGCGTCTAGCTTTTAGCCTTTTTAAAACTAACCCCTAAAAACCAAAGTTTCTGATCCTCTTTCTGGGGTAGAATTCAACTCCCCCCACAGCAAAGCTGCCCACAGCAAAGCTGCCCCTTAGATGCTGATAACTGAAAAGGCTGCCCCTCAATCGCTCAATCGGCGATCGCACCAAGCCTTCGCTTGTTTAACCGCATGGGTACGACTGCGGGCATTTGGAACCGCGATCGCGCATCCTGTAGAATAATTAGCCCAAGCTGTATAAGATTCCCCGTCTTCACTCAGGCTGCGGTCGATCTGCACCTCAAAACCGCGATAGTGAAACGAAAGCACGATCTGGGGATAATGGGGGTCAAGTACAACCATAAAAGTTATCTATGCTTAAATGCCTAATCTTGAAATAATATTAACCATTCTTTTGGCGGCTGTGCTGTTCGCAACTCTAGAATTAACCAGATTTTCACCCATTCTGGGGATAACTTCAACAGACCAAGCGATAAGATAAGATTTTCTATATTTGCCCATGAAACCCCAAGCGCAACCCACCATCAAACTCGCTCAATTCCTAAAGTGGCAAGGGATTACTATGACCGGAGGCCAAGCTAAAATGATGATCCAAGGGGGAGAAGTCCTAGTGAATGGAGAAGTGGAAGTGCGACGGGGCAAAAAATTAGTCACGGGCGATCGCGTAACGGTAGACAATCTCGACTATATCGTAGAGCTAGACGAAGAAAGACTGAGTAATTGACTTCAAAGATTATCAAAATCTTAAAATTTCTGACTTCACCCTTTCTAATAACACTTGCCGCTTTTAGAAACGCCAAAATATATACATTGATGGCAACATCAGCCCCAAAGAATTGGGATTTAGACTCAACTCAGGTAGAATTTCAACACCCCTTCTTGCGAAATACAAAGGTATTTGTATCCATTTACCGACCTCTCCCTTGCTGTATTTTTATTGGGATTGCCGATCTACCCTGAATATTAACCTCCCTAAAGGATATGACCGTACTGCAACTCCTCTTGATCGATGATAATCCTGACGATCGCTTATTGGTGCTTAGAGAACTCAGCCGAGAATTTCCTGATTTTCAGACCCAAGAAATCAAAGATGCTCAAGATTTTAACAAAGCCCTAGATCAAGGCGAATTTAATCTCGTTATTACAGATTATCAACTGTGCTGGACCAATGGCTTAGAAATTCTCCACGCGGTTAAAGACCGCTATCCTGATTGTCCGATTATTATGTTCACGGGAACGGGAAGCGAAGAAATTGCCGTTCAAGCCATGAAAGCCGGACTAGATGACTATGTGATTAAATCTCCGAGTCATTATATCCGCTTGGCTAGTGCGGTACGCTTAGTCTGGGAACGCAGTGAACAACGCTTGGCGTTAGAAGAATCGGAAAAACGCTATCGTCGCTTGTTTGAGGGAGTTCCGGTCGGGTTATATCGTGTTAGCGTCGAAGGTGAATTTTTAGACGCAAATCACGCTTTTGTGCAGATGTTGGGGTATGACAGCAAAACGCAACTCCTCA
Source organism: filamentous cyanobacterium ESFC-1 (assembly GCA_000380225.1). Taxonomy (GTDB): domain Bacteria; phylum Cyanobacteriota; class Cyanobacteriia; order Cyanobacteriales; family Spirulinaceae; genus Jaaginema. Next base: position 2,209,647 of record KB904821.1, on the reverse strand, counting down.
ATCAAGCCCGTTTAGACCGTCATTTATCAACCCCAGACCGGGACAAATGGGAAAGCCAACTCCAAACCCAAAATATGGTCAAAGACTTGGAAACCCAGTTAAAACGCCAAGATAACACTTTGATTTGGGTACGTCATAGCGCTCGCGCGATCGCCGACCGCGAAGACAATCAGTTGTTATATTATGAAGGGGCGATCGAAGACATTACCGCCCAAAAAAAAGCGGAAGCCGAACGCAGTCAACTCCTCAACAGCGAACGGGAAGCGAGGGCTTTAGCCGAATCAGCCAATCGCATCAAAGACGAGTTTTTGGCGACTCTTTCCCACGAACTTCGCACCCCTCTCAACGCCATGCTGGGTTGGATGCAGTTGTTACGCAACGGCGGTTTAGGTACACAGCAAACCCAACGAGCGTTAGAAATTGTCGAACGCAACGCCAAAGCCCAAGCCCAGTTGATTGAAGATTTACTCGATGTTTCGCGGATTATTCGAGGCAAAATTACCCTCAATGCTCATCCTTTACCGTTAAAAAATGCGGTTGGGGCGGCTTTGGATACGGTTTCTTTGGCCGCAGAAGCCAAAAATATCAAAGTTATTACCGATTATCAAAACCAGGATAAGCAAGTTTATGGCGACCCCGAACGGTTGCAACAAGTGATCTGGAACTTGTTGGTCAATGCGGTGAAGTTTACCCCCGAAGATGGAACTGTCACCATTACAATGCAAGCCGAGGGCGATAATATGATTCTGAGTATTAGCGATACGGGAGTCGGAATCGATCCTGATGTTGTCCCTTATTTGTTCGATCGTTTTCGCCAAGCTGAGGGCAGCAATCGCCGTAAACATGGGGGATTGGGGTTGGGTTTAGCCATTGTGCGGCATTTGGTGGAGTTACACGGTGGTACAATCGCGGCGGCGAGTGGAGGATTGAACCAAGGTTCAACCTTTACCCTAACTCTACCTATTCTCAAAGAAAAACCGTTGCAGGATGGCAAAAACGCCAAAAATTCCCAAAATATTCCTAAAGCTAATACTTTAGCCGGGATTAAACTGTTGTTGGTCGAAGATAATCAAGATACCCGTGAATTTTTGGCTTTAATGTTAGAAGAATATGGCGCGATCGCGATCGCCGCCAGTTCAGCCCAAGAAGCCATTGAGCTTTACACCCAACAATCCCCCGATCTAATTGTCAGCGATATCGGGATGCCCGAAATGAATGGCTATGATTTGATTCAGATTTTACGCGATCGCAGTCCGAAAGGGGAAATCCCGATCCCCGCGATCGCCCTAACTGCCTATGCTCGTCAAGAAGACGTGAATAAAGCCCTCGAAGCCGGATTTGTGGCGCATTTATCTAAACCCATCAACACGACCCAGTTTATTTCGACTTTAGTAAATTTGGCGTTTCCTCACAAAAATCCTAAATAGTCGCCAATCCAGAGATTATCAAATATCCAAAAATTGATGGCCTTTATATACAACTTTCGGCTCAAATTCATGTCACAATAACCTCATAGAGTAAAGTCAAAGAAGACGAACAGATTTTCTGATATCTTCAGCTTGACATTGATCATTTAGACGTAGCCCTAATTTTTTGTTTGCATGAATGTTAACAACATTTTGCTTCTAGTCGAGCAAACTTTACTAAACCGGGCCCTGAGTCCAATTGAACGCTTAGTGCTGCAACAATCGTGGCTGGGTTATAGCTATAACGAAATTGCCGAAAACTCCTCCTACGTCAGTGGTTATATCAAAGAAGTTGGCTCTCAGTTGTGGCAAGAAATATCCGATTGCGTGGGCGATCGCGTTACCAAAAAAAACCTCCAATTAGTACTACAAGATTATTGCGATCGCTATAATTCCCTTGAAACGACAAACCCTCCTCCACCCGTTTCCCCAGTCTCGGAAACCCCCAACCCTTCAGAAACTATCTTTCCGGGAACACCTTTAACCGCTTCCTCTCCTGTTTACATTTCCCGTCCAGCGATTGAAGCTCCCATTTTGACAACCTTGCAACAATCGGGTTGTGCGATTCGGATCAAAGGTTCTCAAAACATGGGAAAAACCTCTTTACTCAACTACATTCTCGATCGCGCCGCCGCCCTAAATTATCGCACCGTAGCCATCGATCTACAAGAAGCCGACAGCAGCATTTTTGTGTCTCTCGACCGCTATTTACGCTGGTTTTGCGCCCATGTTAGTCGTCAACTCGATCTCGAACCCCGCCAAGACGAATATTGGAGTCTTGATTTAGGTAGTAAAGTAAGCTGTAAGATTTATTTTGAAGCCTATATTCTCAAACAAATTAATACTCCCATCGCGATCGCTTTTGATGAAGTCCATCGCCTGTTTAATTATCCCGAAATCGCCCAAGAATTCCTGCCCATGCTGCGGTATTGGCACGAACAAGCCCAACGTCTTGAAACTTGGCAAAAACTCCGTTTAATCCTTGCTTGTACCAGCGAATCCTCCTTTCCATTAAACTATAATCAATCCCCCTTTAATGTCGGCATTCTGGTCAAACTGCCTCCCTTGACCCTGAACCAAATTCAAGATTTAGCCCATTGCTACAACCTCGATAACCTGGCCGGAGAAGAAGGATTAAACCGTTTAGCCCCCCTAGCCGCGATGGTGGGGGGACATCCCTATCTCATTAACATCGCCTTTTATCATCTGCGTCGCGGCCAGACCCGTTTAACCGACTTACTCGACCAAGCCCCAACCCCATCAGGGATTTACAGCGACCATCTGCGTTACTATTTAACCCTAGTCCAAGCCAAGCCGATTCTCATGGACACCCTTCGCATTATTATTGCTGAAGACCGCGAAACTCCCCTCGATGCGATCGCCGCCCATCAACTTGAAAGCATGGGTTTAGTTCACCTCGACGGTCATCAAGCTCAGTTTAGCTGCGATTTATATCGCCTTTACTTCAGCCAACAACTCGAAGCCGCCAAACCCCTGCCAGACACAGCCCCCTCCCCTCAGATTGTCACAGAAAATCACTTCGATCTACTCACGAAGCTCCTCAACCGCCAGTATTTCGAGCAATATCTCAATACCCAATGGCAACCCTGGCAAAACAAAAACGCCTGTATTTCCGCGATTTTGTGCGAAATTGATTATTTTCAAGTTTATAACCGCGTTCACGGTCAACAAGCGGGCGATCGCTGTTTGCAAGAAGTCACCCGCACCCTCAAACTGATCTTTAGTCCCCAAGCCACCCTAATTGCCCGCTACAGTGGCTTGTGTTTCGTGGCTTTATTCCTTGACCTCGACCTCGATACAACCGTAGCCCTCGCCGAACAAAGCCGTTTAGCCGTGCGCGATCTCGCCATTCCTTACAATCATCCTAACCTCGGTTTAGGGGGCTTTCACTCCCCCGTCCTCACCACCAGTCTCGGCGTTGTCAGTCTCAATATTCAGCACCAAGACACCCCCATGACGTTAATGAATCAACTCGAACAAGCCCTTTATCGAGCTAAACGTAATGGCCACGATTGTCTAAAAACGTATTAGTTGTTGGTTGTTGGTTGTTGGTTGTTGGTTGTTGGTTATTGGTTATTGGTTGTTGGTTGTTGGTTGTTGGTTGTTGGTTATTGGTTATTGGTTGTTGGTTGTTGGTTGTTGGTTGTTGGTTGTTGGTTATTGGTTATTGGTTGTTGGTTGTTGGTTGTTGGTTGTTGGTTATTGGTTATTGGTTGTTGGTTGTTGGTTGTTGGTTGTTGGTTGTTGGTTAGGCTTCATATCCAAATCTCAGCATTGGTAATTGGTAATTTCCTCCCACTCCTCCCACTCCTCCCACTCCTCCCACTCCTCCCACTCTGGGCGGGGAAACCCCGCCCCTACACGCCCACTGCCCCTTAGAAACTGATTACTAACCATCCAGCGCAAAACAATCTTTAGCCCGTCCGGTGGCAAAGCGCCAAGAATGGGGTAAGTTTTTGCCCCCTTGGGTGACGAAAATGATCAACGCCAGCCAAGCAAAGCCCGAAGCCAAGAAATATAAACCACGATAGCCAATGGAGTTGGCAAAAAGACCCAAAACCGGCCCCCCGATCGCGATCCCTAAATCAAAGCCACCAATACAAATGGCATAAACCAAGCCCCTTTCGTGATTTTGAGAACGATCGGACATCAGCGCGATCGCCATGGGAATCAGCATTCCCGCACCACAACCTTCGAGCATAGCAGCCAATAAGAAAGTTACACCCGTTTGCGCGATCGCCAACAAAATCATCGAAACGCCATAACAAATCAAACTCACGGTAATAAACAAACCGCGACCATAGCGATCGGACGCACTCCCGGTTAATAATCGCACCACAAAGCTCGCGATCGCCGTCCCCGTATAAAACAAACCAATATTGAGATCAATCCCACTGGCTCGAAAATACAACGGCAAAAACGTAATCAACGTGCCAAACAATAACCCAATCAACATCATAATCGCCGCCGGAACCCGTAACGAGCGACTGGTCAGCAACTGCCAAAACCGTTGCTTGGCTTGAGCCGGACTGCTATCTTTGTCCCTCACCAAAGCCGTAAAATCCTCTTGTACCAAACTCGCGAATATCAAAGCCAACAAACCCGCGATCGCCGAAGCCACAAACAACGGCCCATACCCGAAACCCGTAGACATATAACCCCCCACCGCCGGGCCCATCGACATCCCAATCGGCACCACCAAGCTCATATAGCCAATCAACTCGCCGCGATGCTTCAACGGCGACAAATCCACCACCAAAGCACTATAGCCCGTCGTAAACGCCGCAATACTAATACCATGAAAACCCCGCAACACCATCAACAACGGAATCGACTCCACAAACAAATAGCCCAACGGAGCCAAAGCCACCACCGTCGTCCCAATCAAAACCGCCACCTTGCGCCCTCGGATATCCGCCAACCGTCCCACCCGACTGCGAGACAGCAGCAAACCCACCGCAAAGCATCCCATCACCAAACCCACTTGAGACTCCACCGACAAAAACCAACGAAAACCCCACCATTCCAGCGTCACGCTCCCCGGACTCACATCCTGGATATAAGCAGGTAAAACGGGTAACAGGGAAGTCATACTTAGCCAAAATAACAACCCCGAACCAAATAACAAAATGAGATTACGTCGTTTGTGTCGCTCCAATGCGATAAAAACTTTCACGCCCTTTTAGCCTTTGCGAAACTTAAATTCATTTACTTTACTATTCTTAACATTTTAGCTTTCAGCTTATCTCAAATGAAAAACCCCTGATTTATGCCGTAAGAAAGATTTATCACCCCAGCGATCGAGGGAAGAAACCTCGAACGATATACTGTTAAGCAGCACCAGTTAAAAAACTTCACAGAAAGCGACTACCTTGTCCACTCATTGAATAAACCGGACCGATAGTCGCCTGTCGCTTTGTCATTAGTCCTTGGCCTTTTGTCATTTGTAATGACCAACGACCAATGACGCGAAAGCTACACCGCTTATAAATCTCTAACGCCATCAAAATCAATGAATTCAGGAATCGATCTACAAGGAACTTTTATCGAATCCCTCACGGATATGGGGATATCCCCCGGCCTCGCCAAAACCATGTGGATTCCTTTACCCATGACCCTCGTCATCATCGGGGCCACCGTTGGCGTTTTGGTCGTGGTTTGGCTAGAGCGTAAAATCTCCGCCGCCGCTCAACAACGCATCGGCCCCGAATTTGCCGGGCCCTTGGGCGTATTGCAGCCCGTCGCCGATGGCTTAAAACTCGTTTTCAAAGAAGATATCGTCCCGACTAAATCCGACCCCATCTTATTTACCTTGGGGCCAATTTTAGTGGTGATCCCCGTGTTTTTGTCTTATCTGATCATCCCCTTCGGACAAAACCTGGTCATCACCGACCTCAATGTGGGGATTTTCATCTGGATTTCCTTGTCCAGTATTGCCCCCATCGGCTTGTTGATGTCCGGTTATGCCTCAAACAACAAATACTCCCTGTTAGGGGGCTTGCGGGCAGCAGCACAAGCCATTAGCTACGAAATCCCCTTGGCTTTGGCTGTGCTGGCCGTGGTGATGATGTCCAACAGCCTCAGCACCATTGATATCGTCGAACAGCAATCCGGTTATGGCATCCTCAGTTGGAACATCTGGAGACAGCCCGTAGGTTTATTAATCTTCTGGATTGCCGCCCTCGCTGAATGCGAACGTCTCCCCTTTGACTTACCCGAAGCCGAAGAAGAATTAGTCGCAGGCTACCAAACCGAATACACCGGGATGAAATTCGGCTTATTTTACATCGGGTCTTACGTCAACTTGGTGCTGTCTTCTTTAGTTTTCGCCATTCTTTACCTCGGCGGTTGGGACTTCCCCATTCCCTTAGACCGTTTAGCCAGTTGGCTCGGAACCAGTGAAGATACCGCTTGGCTGCAAGTCGTCACCGCTTCTTTAGGCATTATCATGACGATTCTCAAAACCTATTTCCTCATCTTCATCGCCATTCTGATGCGTTGGACTGTACCCCGCGTCCGCATTGACCAACTGCTGGATTTGGGTTGGAAGTTCTTGCTGCCAGTGGCTTTGGTTAACTTACTGTTGACCGCCGCCTTAAAACTGACCTTTCCCATGGCTTTCGGGGGATAAGTTTTTAATTTATCCGCCGCTTTTATCTTTTCTTTGTGTCGTGATTTCTCAAATCAACCATGTTTAAATTTCTGCAACAAGTCGGTGATTATGCCAAAGGTACGGTTCAAGCCGCCAAATACATCGGCCAAGGCTTGTCTGTCACCTTCGACCACATGCAACGTCGTCCAGTCACCGTACAGTATCCCTACGAAAAACTCATTCCCTCTGAGCGTTTTCGGGGTCGCATTCACTTTGAATTTGATAAGTGTATTTCCTGCGAAGTCTGCGTGCGGGTTTGCCCGATTAACCTCCCCGTAGTCGATTGGGAATTTGACCGGACTTCTAAAAAGAAAAAGCTCAATCACTACAGCATCGACTTCGGCGTTTGTATCTTCTGCGGTAACTGTGTGGAATACTGCCCCACCAATTGCCTGTCTATGACCGAAGAATACGAACTGTCCACCTACGACCGTCACGATTTGAATTACGACAACGTGGCGTTAGGACGCTTACCCTATAAAGTCACCCAAGACCCAATGGTAACCCCGTTGCGGGAGTTGGCTTACTTACCCAAAGGGGTCTCAGACCCCCACGATTTACCCGCAGGTGCGCCGCGACCGGGTAAATTCCCCCAAGACATTATCGAAGCGACTAAAGCCCAAGAAGACAGCGAAAAAGATAAAGCTGAAGCGGCTCAATAACCTTAAACTCAGGGTGGGTTATTTCAGTTATTAATGATCAGTAATCAGTTATCAGGAGCCACCTCTGCCATGTTGGTAGCTCGAAATTAGGAAGATTTTCCGTTTCATCGAGTGGAAAAAGGAGGGGGCTTGTTATCCCTAATTCTGGGTCATACTCGTCCTAGTTTTGGGGACAATTGACTCTGTGACCAACTCAGGTCATTATTTTTGCAAGAGAAAAGGAGATCGAAAAAGCGTGAATTTAGCCGAAGGCGTTCAAATTGTTTCGTTTGGCATCTTGGCTGCCTTGATGATTGCGGCAGCTTTGGGTGTGGTTTTGTTTGAGAAAATCGTCTACTCTGCATTTTTGCTGGGGGGCGTGTTTATTAGTATTTCGGGTTTGTATATTCTGCTGAATGCAGATTTTGTAGCGGCGGCTCAAATTTTGATTTATGTTGGGGCGGTGAATGTTTTAATTTTGTTCGCAATTATGTTGGTGAACAAAGAAGAAGTGTTTAAGCCTATATCGGGTCGCTGGATTCGTAAAGCGGCGACGGCGTTGGTGTGTGTGGGTTTGTTTGCCCTCCTCAGCACGATGGTTTTGGCGACTCCTTGGAATTTGGCTGCGCCGATTACGGCCCCTGAAAGCACTTTAATCCTCATTGGGAAGCACTTTTTCAGCGATTATTTATTACCGTTTGAGTTGGCTTCGGTGTTGTTGTTAATGGCGATGATTGGGGCGATTATTATTGCTCGTCGCGATTTTATCCCCGATATTGAGGCGGCTAGTTCCGACCAACCGTTACAAACGGTTTGGCGTTTACCGGAACGTCCCCGCGAGTTAACGCCAACCCAAGGCTCATCGAATCAGCGCAAATAAGAATCATTTTGGAATAAGTTTGAGGAGGATTTATGCAACTTCAGCTCGAGTATTTTCTGTTATTGGCGGCGGCTTTATTTTGCATTGGCATTTATGGCTTGATTACGAGTCGTAATGCGGTGCGGGTGTTGATGTCGATTGAGTTGCTGTTGAATGCGGTTAATTTGAATTTGATGGGGTTTTCTAATTTTTTAGACCCCGATACGATTAGAGGTCAGGTTTTTACGGTGTTTGTGATTACGGTGGCTGCGGCGGAAGCGGCGGTGGGTTTGGCGATTATTTTGGCGATTTACCGCAACCGCGAAACGATTGATATGGAGCAGTTTAATTTGCTTAAGTGGTGATTTCAGTTATCAGTTATCAGTCATCAGTTATCAGTTTTTTGGGCAGTCGGCAATCGGCAATCGGCAGTCGGGGGGGGAGGTGGGATGCAAGCCCTAGAAAGAAGATCAGAAACTTCTGGCTGTAGGGTAGACTCTATAAAAAGTCTAAAAGCTAGACTAGATGGGCGTTACAGCCCGAAAAAGTAAAATTAACGTTTCAAAGAGAGTTTTTTGGGCAATCGGCAGTGGGGGGAGTGGGGATGAATGATCCAGTAATCAGAAAGTTTGGCTCTTAGGGCTTTTAACAGTTGGTTTCAAAAAGGCTCAAAGCGATCGCGCTGACGGGGTGGATTAGGCTCAAATTTGCAAAACCCCCCTTTTTTTCGTTATCGTAAAGGTAGAAATAGACCCAAAGAAGGAGGTGTAACTCTCGATTTGCATCAATTGAAATTAAAAGGATCGATTTTATTTCTGGCCGCTCTACTGATTGGATTAACGGGCTGGCACGACCGATCGCGAGGTAGAATTTTAGAAGTGCGATCGCGTTCGTCATTAACGGCTCAAAGAAAAGCTTTACAAACTCAAAAAGTCTTTTGGCGTAACTTAGCTGTAGCGCCCTTGGGATTCAATCCGCAAAAAACAAATGCGATCGCGGAATAACTTTCAGAAAAGTTATGCGATCGCATTTTCGAGTTTGACTCAGAAAGGGGACAATCCCGATGAGATTGTCCCCTAGGGGAGTCCCTACAACTCTCCCCGAATTTCCTCAACCACGCCATCTCGGACTAAGATTTCCACGTTCATTTTTTTGACGAGATTATCCCCGACACCAACGCGGAAAAAGCTATCAATTTGGCCTTGGGCCACTTCTTGTTCCATGCTGAGTTGCTGCACTTGTTCAAGTTGCTGGAGGAACTGATTTTTCCGTTCTTGGAGTTCAGTTCTTTTTTGATTCACTTGACTGTTAATGCTTTCGACTTGCTGAGTCGCTTGGGGTGATTGCTGTTTTTGGAGTTCGGAGATCGCCCGTTGTCCCTGCATTTCTAGTTGTTGCAGTTGACCGTCATGCTGACTCATTTGGTCTTTGAGTTGACGCTCGACTTCTTCTTTCCAACGAGGCGTAACCACCACCTTGAGTAACACTGAGCGTCTTAGGAGCAAGTTAGATTGCGCTTCATCCATGAAATTTTAATCCTTAATAAACTAGCCGTTCGCTCTTTAGTTATTTTGCAAACATTCTGTTAATGATATCGCGATGACGTTCGTAGACAACAGGACGACGAATTTTCAATGTCTGGGTGAGCATTCCATTTTCAATCGAAAACGGTTCGAGTAACAGACGAAACTTGCTAATGCGATCGTCAGAACGATACCCAGGCCGATCTTTAACTTCCCGGTCTAACTCTTGACGAAAGAGCTTTTGAATCGCCTCGCTATCAATATCCTTTCGTTCTGTATCTTCTTCTGTCGGGATATCGAGGCCAAGGTTTTGTGCCTTGACCCATTTTTGTAGCGCATCCAAATTCGGCACAATCAACGCCCCTAACGCCCGTTGATCTTGACCGACTAACATAATCTGGTCAACAAAGTCACTGCGAACGCAAGCATCCTCAATCGGTTGCGGTTCGATATTTTCCCCCGTGGAGAGAACAATCGTATCTTTCGCTCGTCCGGTCAAGACCAAATCATTGTCCCGCGTGACCCAGCCCAAATCGCCGCTATTAAACCAGCCTTCTTGGTCTAAGACTTTTTCAGTAGCTTCGGGGTTTTTATAATAGCCCTGCATCACTTGAGGCCCGCGAATATACACCAAACCCGTTTCGCGAGGGGGTAAAGTTTGGTGCGTGTCCGGGTGAACAATGCGAATTTCGGTGTAGGGGAGGGGTTGACCCGAAGACCCCCGTAGATTGTGCTTCAGGCGGCGAGCTGTGGCAATCGGGGAAGTTTCCGTGAGGCCATACCCTACTACCAAAGGCACGCCGACAATTTCATAAAAGGTATCGAGGTGTCTGGCCAAAGACCCACCACCACTCACGGTACATTTAATTTGGCCCCCCGTAGCGGCGCGAACTTGCTTGTAAACGAGGCGATCGCCCAAACTGTGGAGGGGAGCTAAAGTTGAAGCTTGCAATCGGGCTATCAAGCGATCGCGACCGGAAGGTTTAGAGTTTTCTAAATCCAAACCATTACATATTCGTTTCGCCTTCACATACCGTTCAGAAGCCCCCAAGAAAAACCGCACCAAACGCTGTTTATTCGCAGACTGAGCGCGAAAATTCTTTTGTACGCCTTCATACACCGATTCCCACAAACGCGGCACAGCAACCATATAATTCGGCTGGTATTCTTTTAAATCTTGTTTGAAATAACGAATACTGGTATAAATTTGGGTGCAGCCTTGGGATAACAAATAATATTCGGCGGCCCGTTCGTAAGCGTGCCAACTGGGTAAAATACTGAGGACGCGATCGCCCGCTTCAGGTTTTAAAATCTTCCCGGCAGTATTCACTTGATGTAACAAATTGCCGTGGGTCAACATCACCCCCTTCGGCTTGCCTGTCGTTCCCGAAGTGTAGAGCAACGTCGCCAAACTATCCGGCTTTTGCTTGGCTAACTGCAAAGTGCGATTTTCGCCCCGCACCATCAACTGCCGATAATTCAGAATCGTCAGAGACTCATCTTCAGAGACTTCTTCATCCGACAATAACACCACCAACTCTACAGATAAATCATCCAAGCCAGAGCGTAACTTATCGAGGGTCTTGAGATTTTCGACCACTAAACTGGCACTGCCGCTGTTTTCGTAAATATACAGTAACTCTCGATGATCCGCCCCCGAGGAGCGAACCGCATTCACCGCCCCCGCCGTCATAATCCCTTGGTCAGCCACCAACCAACGGGGGCTATTATCAGAAAATAAAGCCACCTTGGAGTCTGCCTTGACCCCCATCGCTTGTAATCCGGCAGCAAACTGCTGAATTTCTTGATAAAGCTCTTTGTAGCTTAGTTGAACTTCAGGATCGCTATGGGGGTCATGGAGGGCGATAATGGGGCTAAATCGTTTGGCCGCCAATCGCCAGATTTCTGGTAAACACTTAACCTCGGAGTAATCGTAATTGCCGAAGGACTGGGGAATACCCGGAGAAATAGAGCTAGAAGTCATAGTTCAGTCTCAAATGCTGTAGGAGTCTATGTTTTTTTACGATACTCTTTTACAGCAACGATGGCATTCTTTCAGTAGACAGAATTCAATGCGTCTGACTGCAAGCTGTCGCTTTGTCATTCGTCCTTTGTCCTTGGTATTAATACACAATAGACAATTACGGATTTTCCAGTTGGCAACTTTTAAGCTGACAATTGTCTAAATTCATACTGGGTGGCAAGTTGGCGAAAAACAAACTATAAGCGGGTAACTCGACTAACTGCTTGCCGTCTTCTTCGATGAAGGTATAGGAAAAGCCCAAACCTTGAACCGGGTCAAACTCCTCATATAGTGATAAATTGCACTGTATCACCTCATCGCTCATATTAAACAAGCAGAGTAAGCATTGTTCAGCGTAGTGGCGAATAAAGCCAAATACAGGGTCATCCACGGCTAAAATGCGGAAGCCTCCGGCTTCGACTGCGGGTTGTTTTTTGCGCCAGTGAAGTATCCGTCGCCAAGTATTTAAGATAGAATCCGGGTTGTGGTTTTGGAGATTCACCGAACGGTCGATATGATGTTCGGGAATGGGCAGCCAGGGTTCGTCTGAGGTGGTAAAGTCTGCAAAGGGTTTGGTCGAATCCCAAGGCATCGGTGTACGGGAGGTATCGCGTCCTTTGATCGCCGGGTACAAAGCTTTGCCAAAGGGGTCTTGAATTTTCTCGACGGGGATATCTTCAGGAATGCGGGCTTCGCTAAGACCCAACTCATCCCCTTGATACAAGCAAAACGCCCCTGGCAAACATAACAGCAACGCCGTCATCATCTGATAAAAATCCTCTGAATAGGGATTGCCATTGATATCTTTGCCTGTCCAGCGCGATCGCAACCGTCCATAATCATGATTACCCACCATCCAACAATCGCCACCCCGATTGAAATGCTCTTGCATTTTGGTCATCATCTTTTTCATAAAGGCGGCCGTCATGGGTTCATCGGCCAGCAAAGCGCTGTGATAAGTCGAATGCAAGCGGTCTTCCCCGACATATTCACTGGCTAAGGCGATTGTATCTTCACAGAAAGTTACCTCACCCAGGGTCACAGTGCCAGGATATTGATCCATGAGTTGGCGAATTTTGTTTAATGCTTCGATAGTTTCGGGACGACAGAAGCTATATTTAAACAACTGTCTGACAATTGGGTTGTCCGGGGCAACCCCATCAGGACGCGGCGCATCATCCGGTCGGGGGGGATTGTCCCGCAGTTGGTTGTCGTGCATGAAGAAGTTAGGCGCATCGATGCGAAAGCCATCAACCCCTAACTCTAACCAGAACTTGGCGCGATTGAGGACTGTTTCGACGACGCGGGGATTATGCCAATTTAAATCGGGTTGACTCGCCAGAAAATTGTACATATAAAACTGTTCCCGTTCGGGCCCCCATTGCCAAGCTGAATGACCCATAAACGCCGATAACCAGTTATTAGGAGGTGAACCATCGGGTTTGGGGTCAGCCCAGATATACCAATCGGCTTTCGAGTTTTCCCGGTCTTTGCGACTTTCGAGAAACCAAGGATGTTTGTCGGAGGTGTGATTCCACACTTGGTCAATAATCACTCGCAGTCCCATGCTGTGAGCAATCTTGAGCATCCGCTTGAAGTCGGAAATACTACCAAATAAAGGATCGACTCCCTGCATATCGGTAATGTCGTAGCCGAAGTCATCCATCGGGGATTCGTAAAACGGACATAGCCATAGGGCATCGACTCCCAGAGAAACAATATAATCGAGTTTTTCGATTACACCATCAATATCCCCCGATCCATTGCCATCACTGTCTTTAAAACTTTGGGGAGAAATTTGGTAAATAACGGCGTGTTGCCACCATTCCCCTTGATGCTGCATATTTTTATCATCTTCCCACACCCAGGCGCGACGATTAACCACCGGATCGCGCCACCATTGGCTGGTTTTGCGTCTGGGATCGACAAATTGGAATTTGGTTTTTCTTTCTTCGTCGTGATTGGATTGGCGTTGTTGTTGTTGTTGTTGCTGGTGTTTTTGTGGTTTTTTGGGCTGTGTTGAAGTCATATCAAAAAAAATCCTGGAATATTTTAGCCGAATGAATTTGAATTGGGTTGTGTTTTAAACTTAATATTACGTTGCGTTTTAAATATTGTTCGTCTTCAAACCAATTTTGGCATTTAATGCTTTATTTGAGCATCCCTCCAGAGTTCGATACGTTTTCTTTTTTCTGTTTCTTAGGCAGAATCAAATAAAGACCTATAACCGTTTACGATTTATAGAGAAAGTGACAAAAAACAAAAAATATTCAAGTAATTCACCCACATTTTTTTGTTCTTGGCGGCTAAAAGGGTATTTCTGAGCAGTGCTGGAACTTTCTATCGAGAGACACAGAAGGAAAATCACTTTTTCTTTCTTTGGTTTGAAGACTGCTAAGACATCATTTTGTACGATCGAAACAGAGCTAATTTTGTAGTTAATTTATTAATTTATTTATGGTAAGCACTAACGGCAATATGCCCAAAAAAGTCGCAATTTTAATTGAAAACGGCTTTGAAGATTCAGAGTTTAAGATTCCCTATAGCGCCCTCAAACAAGCGAAAGCCCAAGTTTGGGTATTAGGAGCGCGGATGAACGAAGAATATCAAGGAAAACGGGGTAAAGAAACCATAAAACCCGATGCAACGGTTACAGAAGTGCGGAGCGAAGACTTCGACGCGATCGTGATTCCGGGTGGAGCAGCCCCCGACAAAATTCGGACGAACCCGAATGCGGTACGCTTGATTATGAATGCGATGGCTCAAGAAAAAATAGTCGCTGCTGTGTGTCATGGGCCGCAAGTGTTGATCGAGGCCGATCAATTACAAGGCAAACAAGCCACTGGTTTTCGCGCCATTCGCAAGGACATGGAAAACGCTGGCGCAACTTATATTGATGAATCGGCGGTGGTTGATGGTAATTTGATCACTTCTCGACAACCGGGAGATTTAGGAATGTTTGTCACTATTCTGTTATCCCGTTTAGGATTAAAAGTTGAAGGAGCGACTTTACCGACAGAAGGCGATCGCACCTTTGAATTTTGGAAGTTGGCAGAGTCTTGGGGCGGTTCTTCTCGCTTAGAGATTGTCAACGCTCTCAATACAGCAATTACCGGGGAACACTACACCACCAAGGTATTCGAGCAGTATCAAGAACAAGCAAACGACATGGAAATTAAAACCGTGTTGTCTGAAATTATCGCCGCTAAAAAGCAAAACATCCAAATCCTCGAACAACGGTTAAAAGCCTTTGACGAAGAAGTATCTTGGCAAGCATTGGGTAGTGAAGCCGTGGCGACTTTACAAGGTTGGCTACAATCAAGTAATGATATGGATATTCTGCGCCGCGCCTTGGGCGATCTTCAAACCGGGGTTGTAGATGCGTATCACCTCAGCATCCAGTTAACCGATCCGATGACTGTGGATGTATTGGCGCAAGTTGAACATAATTTGTCTACTTTAGAAATGCGCTTGTCTGACTTGTATCGCGCTCGCATTGGTAATGACATGATTCCACCGAAACCCACGACTTTTGCTTTAGTGGGTTAGTCCTTGGTCATTAGTCCTTTGTCCTTTGTAACGGCCAAGTTTGATATTACAATTTAAGCCAAGACCCGATAACTAATTTGGTTGAGGCTTCTGGATTAGGGTAAAATTCAACTCCCTCTTGGGCGGGGAAACCCCGCCCCTACACGCCCACTGCCCACAGCCTACTTTCTAGGGCTTGCATCCCACCTCCCTCTTGGGCGGGGAAACCCCGCCCCTACACGCCCACTGCCCACAGCCTACTTTCTAGGGCTTGCATCCCACCTCCCCCTTGGGCGGGGAAACCCCGCCCCTACACGCCCACTGCCGAGGGGCCCCTTAATCGCTGATGACTGATCACTGATCACTGAAATGGCTCGTTCTAATCCTTACGATGCGATCGCGGCGGCTTATCTGCCCTTGTTACAACCCTCTGCCGCAATTCCCTTGCCGTCTTTGGCTTCGGCTTCGTTTCCAGTTGCTTTAGATGCGCCGAAGGTGTTGTTATTTTCCCCCCACCCAGACGATGAGTGTTTGACGGGGGCTCTGCCGTTGCGCTTGTTGCGGGAGTCCCAGTTTAATGTGGTTAATGTGGCGGTAACGCTGGGGAGTAATCGGGCGCGTCGAGGCGAACGCTGGCAAGAACTAAGTAAAGCTTGTGAATATTTGCAGTTTGGCTTGGTTTTGAGCCAGGAAGGGGGCTTAGAAGCCGTGAACCCCAAAACTCGCCAAAACGATCCTAAAGCTTGGCAAGAGGCAGTGAAGGCGATCGCGCACCTCCTCCAATGCCACCAACCGCAGATTGTATTTTGTCCCCACGGGGGCGATCGCCATCCTACCCACATTGGCACTCACGATCTGGTAATAGATGCGTTGGCGCAAATGCCCGATGACTTTACTTGTGGGCTGATTGAAACTGAATATTGGGGCGCGATCGCCAATCCCAATTTAATGATCGAGTCGAGTGTCGAAGATGTCGCCGATTTAATGGCAGCAACCGCCTTTCACGAAGGGGAAGTGAGCCGCAACCCCTATCACCTGCGTTTACCCGCTTGGATGGCGGATAATGTGCGGCGGGGCGGCGAATTAGTCGGGAGTGCGGGGGGCGATGTTCCAGCGTTTGCCTTTGCTACTTTATATCGCTGGCAACGCTGGCAAAAAGGTCAAAAACAACTTCTACCTGAAAAAAGTCAGTGGGTTGCCTGTGGTGATGATTTAGGCAAAATTTTTCAGAGTTTATAGTTTGAAAAAAATCAGGCTTTTTCAGGGTTTGTCCGATTCTCAGGTGAAATCTATCATTAACATTACAGCTCACTAATCTGCTCTAAATTAGCATTAACATAAGCTATAGATATATAAATCACACGGAAAATTTTATGATTCATACTACTACAGATACCGATTTAAAAGTCAAAGAATACTTAGCCCATTGGTTTCAGTTGGGTAAAAAACTCGTCAATCCCCAAACCAACGAAACGATTTTACCGCAACCTATTTATCAAAATGGGGAATATTCGCGTAATTTTGAACAATGCTGGCAATATGTCACCGATCCTAGAAACGGTAACTTTTACCTCGAAGGAATGCCCCAAAGCATCCAAGAGTTACTCTCACCTCAATGGGAATTAGTGTCCTGCGCTCGTTGTGACTTGCCGGTTCCCCTGCGACAAGGGGGTAATCAAAGCTTGATTTGTCCTTGCCACGATCTTGATTCTTGGCCGAATACCGAGTTACCACAACCCCGTCGTGGTATTAATAGTACCCATCATCTCAAACGATTGGGCGATCGCCTCCAGCAAGAAAAAATCGCCCAAGACACTTGCGATCGCCTCCAGCAAGAAAAAATCGCTCAAGACACCTGCGATCGCCTTTGGCAAGAACACAACGAGCAATCCCCCGAACGAAACGATTAAACTGTAAAAAAACAGTGAAAATCAATTAACACAACTATGGTGAATCGACGGATTGCAGATATCTTGCGGCACGGCCAACCCGATGAAACCGTAACCCTCCAAGGTTGGGTACGCACCAAACGAGAACTCAAAGGATTTGCCTTTATGGAAGTCAACGATGGTTCTTCCCTGGCAAATCTGCAAGTGGTTCTCACCGCCGACGATTTACCCAATTATCAAGAACTACTCCCCAAAATCAACACCGGGGCTTCAGTGGAAGTATCGGGAACCATCGTTCCATCTCAGGGTAAAAACCAACGCATCGAAATCAAACCCCAACAAGTCCAAGTGTACGGGGAAGCCGACCCGGAAACCTACCCCCTGCAAAAGAAACGTCACTCCTTTGAATTTCTACGCACCATTGGTCACTTGCGATCGCGTACCAACACCCTCGGCGCAGTTTTTCGCGTCCGCAACGCCTGTGCCAACGCCGTTCACCAATTCTTCCAAGAACGGGATTTTATGTGGGTTCACACCCCCCTGATCACCGCCAGCGATTGCGAAGGGGCAGGGGAACTCTTTAACGTTACCAATCTCGATCTAACCAACGTCCCCCGCCTTGACAAAGACGTAGACTACAGCCAAGACTTCTTCGGCAAACCCGCTTATCTCACCGTTAGCGGTCAACTCGAAGCCGAAGTCATGGCCATGGCCTTCCGCAACGTTTACACCTTTGGCCCCACCTTCCGCGCCGAAAACTCCAACACCTCCCGCCATCTTGCCGAATTTTGGATGATCGAACCGGAAATGGCGTTTTGCGATATCAACGGCAACATGGACTTAGCCGAAGACTTCCTCAAGTATCTGTTTAAAACCGTCCTCGAAAAATGTCCCGAAGACATAGAGTTTTTCAACAAGCGCATTGATGATAGCGTCCTCGCAACTGCCGATAATATCATCAACAACGAATTTGAGCGCATCACCTACACCGAAGCCATCGACCTCTTACTCAAAGCCAAACGCAAATTTGAATTTCCGGTAGAGTGGGGCATCGACTTACAATCCGAACACGAACGCTACCTCGCCGAAGAACTCTTTAAAAAGCCCGCAATTGTCTACAACTACCCCAAAGAAATCAAAGCCTTTTATATGCGTCTCAACGACGATAATAAGACCGTTGCCGCCATGGACGTTCTCGCCCCCAAAATTGGTGAAATCATCGGCGGTTCCCAACGGGAAGAACGCCTCGATGTCCTTGAGAAGCGCATTGTGGAAGGGGGAATGCCCTTAGAGGAGTTGTGGTGGTATCGGGATTTGCGCCGTTACGGAACCGTCCCTCACGCGGGCTTTGGTTTGGGCTTTGAACGCCTGATCCAGTTTATGACGGGAATGAGCAATATTCGCGATGTCATTCCCTTCCCCCGTACTCCCTTGAGTGCCGATTTTTAACGCCAAAACCCCGGTTTGTTAGTTACAACCGGGGTTTTATTGACCATGGGAAAATTAAACCAACTCGAACCAAACTAACGCAATGGCGATTGTCAACTCTGGCGACAATCAACGAAAACCCCCCGGAACTTTGAACTGCTTGGGTGTGGAAACTGCCATCACCGGACGTTGGGGCATTAACCAGCGGCCAAATTGGGCATACAACGCCGGAATCACTAAAAGGGTTAAAGCCGTGGAGGTAAAGAGTCCGCCGAGGACGACAATGGCCAAGGGTTGTAAAATTTCGTTACCTGCCCCCGAAGCTAAAGCTAAAGGCAGCATTCCCAACGCCGAAGTCAAAGCGGTCATTAAAATCGCATTCACCCGCTCGAGGGAACCACGCATAATTGCAGGTTTGAGGGGCATTCCTGCCATAAAGTTTTGGTTGTAGTTGTTCACCAAAAGCAACCCGTTTCGCACCGCTACCCCAAACAAGGTAATAAAGCCAATCAGGGAAGCAATAGAAATGACTCCCCCGGTGAGAAGAATGGCGATGATACCCCCCACCAAAGCCAGGGGAAGGTTGAGCATAATGGCGATCGTGGCGGGTAAAGACTTGACCGAGAAATACATTAAAATGGCGATCGCGATCGCAGCCAACACACTATAAATCAAGAGGTTGTTGCTGGCATTTTGTTCGGCCTCAAACTGTCCCCCGTATTGAATAAAGTAGTCTTGGGGTAGCTGTACTTGCTCTTGCAGAGTCGCCTGAATATCCCCCACCACACTGCCTAAGTCTCGTCCGGCGACATTGGTTGACACAACAATCAAGCGAGACACATTTTCGCGATTGACGTTATTCACCCCCATACCGTAATCGATCTGAGCCACATCCTCCAAAGTAATTGTTTCTCGGGTGGGGGTAGTAATAGGAATTCTTCCCATTGCATCCAAACTATTACGAGCCGAGGCGCTCAGAGCGACAGTAATATTAATAGACTGCTGATTATCTGGAACTTGCCCCACCACGCGACCTTGGAGGGCAGTTTCCACCACTTCTGAAAGGGCCGCCATACTTAAACCATACTGAGCCGCCGCTTCTCGGTCATAATGAATTTGGACTTGACGAATGGGGAGTTGGGGTTCGAGTTGTAAATCCACCACACCTTCAATGGGTTCAATGGCATCTCGCACCTGTTCGCCAATTTGACGCAGTTGAGCCAAGTCTGGCCCGTAAATTTTAATCGCGATCGCGCTTCTAACTCCCGATAATACCTCATCCATGCGGTGGGAAATAAAGCCACCAATATTCGAGGCTACCCCCGGTAACTTGAGAAATTCCGCTCGTAATTGCCGAATGCTTGCTTCTCGGTCTTGCAGCGCCAAATTACTCAACTCTACGTCAACGTGCGCCATATTCACCCCCGCCCCATCCGCATCCCCAGGAGCGCGTCCGGCTCGGACTTGTACCCAATCATACAACTCATTGCCTTCGAGGGATTGAGCCAGGGTCATTCCGGCGCGATTGGTCATATCCAGAGACACACCGGGAAATAAAATCATCGAGTTGACCAAGGATTTTTCTTGAAACTCCGGTAAAAAGACCCGTCCCAAAGAAGGTACGATCGCGATCGCGGCCACTAAAATTGCCAAAGCCACACTGAGAACCACTTTCGGAGCGCTTAGAGACAGTTTCAGCAACGGACGATACAACCGTTCAGCGCCACGGGAAATCCATGTCCCTTCTTGGGGTAAGGTTTGAGATGCCAAGAGCAGACCGCACAACGCCGGAGAAAGGGTCATCGCGACCAAAGTTGAAGCGGCAATCGACAGCACATAAGCCCAGCCCATCGGCGCAAAAATACGCCCTTCTACCCCCGTCAAACTAAAGATTGGCGCAAACACCACAACAATAATCACGGTGGAAAAAATCACCGTTAACCGCACTTCTACCGAAGTATCGTACACCACCTGTAACGGATGTTTGGGATTGCCCAAAGCTTGGTTTTTCCGCAAGCCTCGGTAACAGTTTTCCATATCTACAATGGCATCATCCACCACCGAGCCAATGGCCACCACTAAGCCCCCTAACGTCATGGTATTAATGCCCAAACCCAAAGCCTTCATCAACAGCAAACCGATCAGTAAAGACAAAGGCATGGCACTCAGGGCGATCGCGGCGGTGCGCCAATTCATCAAGAATAGCAGCATAATAATCGAAACAATCGCGACCCCCCCCAACAAGGATTTACTGAGATTACCAATTGCCATATCAATAAAATTGGCTTGACGAAACGTGCGCTGCATCTGCACATCCGCCGGAAAATTGGGTTGGAGAGATGCGATTAAATCTTCGACGGCTTGGGTAACGGTTGGGGTATCCACATCGGGCTGTTTCTCCACCATCACCACTACCGCAGGCTGAGTGTTAAAGCTGGCATCTCCTCGCTGCAACGCCGCCCCAGTTTGCACTTGAGCCACATCTGCGAGCAAAATCGGCCGACCTTCTGCGGTGACTTTCACCACGGCTTGCTGTAAATCTGCTTGGGACTCTACTTGTCCGATGCCGCGAATCAGTAACTCCTGACCTCCCCCCACCAAAAACCCCCCAGGGGCGTTAGAACTCGCTTGGGCGGCGGCTGTGGTAACTTCATTAAGCGAGACACCCAGGGCGGTTAATTTCGCCGGATCGACTAAAATCTGTTCTTCTTGTTGCTCTCCGCCGTAAATCGTGACCCTAGAAACCCCCGGTACAGATAGGATTTGATTATTTAACGTCACATCGATCCAGCGACGCAATGCCATCAGGGAAGTCTCACCCGATTCGCTGGCGGTGAAGGCATATTGCAAAATCGTACCGAGGGGAGACACCAAGGGCGAGATTTCGGGGGGATGAGTCCCTGGGGGAAACTGCCCGGAAATCTGCTGTAAGCGTTCGGTGACGACTTGTCGGGCTTGATAAATATCGGCACTTTGGTTAAAAACCACCTGCACCATTGATAATCCCACTTTAGAGGAGGAACGAACGGTGGTGACACCGGGTAGCCCATTCACCGCACTTTCAATGGGAACGGAAATGTACGTTTCCACTTCTTCGGGGGCTAAACCGGGGGCTTCGGTATGGATATCTACTTGAGGCGGTGCAAATTCTGGGAAGACATCTAGGGGCATTTGGGTGATATTGATGACTCCCCAAAGGGCGATCGCGATGGCTGTAATGACAATTAATTCTGCCCTGGCGATCGCGGTTTTGAGAATCCGATCGAGTAAAGCGTTGAGCATGGGTGAATAATAATATTTGGGCTGAAGGGAGGGGGTTATTTATTTCCCAAAGATGTTTTTACCTTGCTTGCTGAAGTTGACAGCCCGAAGACCAAAAATTACCACACCACCCAGTAAAATTACACCGCCTAAACCGCTAATCGCGGCTTTGAGGAGGGGAAAACCAGCCTTAGAACTCGTTTCACTGGTGGCTACTTCGGTTTGAGCCAGATTTTCCTCTGTTATTGCGATATTATCTGCGGCTATCGTCATATCTTCTGAGGCGATCGCATTGCTTTCTGGTGTTTCGGGTGCTGTCGCGGTTTGGGTTTTGCGAGACTCGGCATAAAGTGAAAGGGAGCCTTGCGTTACCAGTTGTTCTCCCACTGATAGCCCTTCGGTAACTCCGATTAACTCTCCTTGAGTCGCACCGGTTGTAACGGTAACAGGTTCATAGAAGTTCTCGTAGCGCACAAAAACCAAAGATTGACCGTCTGCTTCTACTAATGCTGTCACGGGAATATATACGCCCCCGTTACCTTCGGGATTGGCGGTAATGGGTTCTACCACAATACCGAGCATTGCATCGGTTTCGGCATTGACTGCCACTCGGTCAATACCGCCTTCTGCTTGAAATTCGTCACCATGACCCACATGAGCGAAAACCCCAGACGGAGCAGTAAAAGTCAGACTGAGAGCCAATACAGAAGTAGCTAAACCAATCGTTTTCATCATATTTGCGATCCAAAAGTCAGGAGTTGTGAGAAAGTCGCTTTTATCCTGCCACAACCGAGATGAAATCCAGATGAAACCGGATAGAAACCGTTAAAATCAACCTCGTATTCTGATATTGAGGGGTTGATGAGAATTTTATTAGTTGAAGATGAAGAAGATTTAGGGCGATCGCTCAAACAAGTATTAGTCGCAGAGAAATATATTGTCGATTGGTTTACCGATGGGTTACAGGCTTGGTTATACCTCGAAGATCGCTCTCTCGATTACACTGTCGCGATCGTTGATTGGCTGCTGCCAGAGTTATCCGGGTTAGATTTATGTCGTAAACTCAGACAACAGCATAACCCCTTACCCGTGTTGATGTTGACCGCATTAGGAGAACCGGAAAATCGGGTTGCGGGTTTGGATGCGGGGGCGGATGATTATTTAGTGAAACCCTTTGTCATGGATGAATTACTGGCGCGGTTAAGGGCATTACAACGGCGATCGCCTCAATTTCAACCTTTAAACCTCACTTTAGGCAATTTAACCCTCGATGTCGCCAATAATACTTTAATACAACGCAATACCGCCCCACCTTACCAAGAAATTCCCCTCACGCCCAAAGAATTGCAATTGCTCATGTATTTAATGCAAAATCCCGACCGAATTATTCCCGGTAGTAAGTTGCGTCAGCAATTATGGGATGTTCACGAAGACCCCGTAAGTAATGTTGTGGCGGCTCAAATGCGCTTACTGCGTCGCAAACTGGCGCAATACGACTGTCCTTGCCCCATTGAAACAATTCCCGGTGCAGGATATCGCTTTAATTCCCTCTTGCTGTCTCATGAATAGTCGTCGTTTATTTCGTCGCAGTCAACTCCGTTTAGCGTTGTGGTATGCCGGGGTGATGGGTAGTATTTTAGGACTTTCTGGTTTTGGGGTCTATCGCGCGATGGTGCAATCGAATTGGCTGGCGATTGAGCGCGAAATTGAGTCCATTGCGGGTACATTACACGATAGCGTCGAACCCCTATTACCCGTGGGGGAAAAGCCTACAGAAGTTCTCAAACAAATCTTTCCCGATTTATGTATTAGCAACGAACCTTGCTTAAAAGAACCGACGCTAATTCAACGACATACGATTGGGATTAGCGATCGCACGACTTACTATATTCGCCTATTCGACCACCAAGGAAAACTGTTAGCTTATTCTCCCAATCAACCCACCGAGTTACCTACAAGTTTTAACCCCGAAATCTGGCAAACGTTTCAACTGAAGAATGGCGATCGCTATCATCAATTTACAACCATTCTTCATAGCGCCAATCTCAACCCTAATCGCTTTGATAATTCTTGGGGTTATTTACAAATCGGTAGAACCTTAGAAGCATTTGATGCCGAAGTTCAACGGATTCGTTGGGTTTTGATCTCAGGCTGTTTATTAGCATTAATCTTAATTGTCATGTCTAGCTGGTGGCTGTCACAACTGGCCATGCAACCCATTTATAAGTCTTATCAAAAGCAACAAGAGTTTACCGCCAATGCCGCCCATGAGTTGCGATCGCCCCTGGCAAGTTTACTCATCTCAATTGATGCTCTATGGCGCATTTTGCCCCAGCAAACTGAAGACATGAAAACCACCGTTAAAACGATCGAACGACAAGGTAAAAGACTCAGCAATATTATCAGCGAATTACTCTTTTTGAGTCGTCTCGAACAAAATCCAGAAGTTTCTAAATTTACCGTTTTTTCTTTAAACGATCTCGTTAATGACTTGACCGAAGAATTTCTCGAAATTGCTGTACTTGACGATATTTATTTAACCCGCGATGTACCTACGCAAGAAATTTCAATTTTGGGAAATGAATCTCAACTTTATCGTTTAGTCTCAAATCTCATCCATAATGCCCTGCAATATACCTCCAAGCAAGGAGAAATTCAAATTACCCTCAAAACCCAAGACAATCTCGCGGTTATTTCCGTCCGAGATAATGGCATTGGTATTTCACCTGAAGAACAAAAGCGCATTTTCGAGCGTTTTTATCGCGTCGATGGCGATCGCTCTCGCAAAACAGGCGGTACGGGTTTAGGATTGGCGATCGCAAAGGCAATTGTCGATCTTCATCAAGGTAAAATTACCCTAAATAGTGAATTAGGAAGTGGCAGTATTTTTAGGGTTTATTTACCCTTGAAAATATAAATATTTACTCTATAAAACTCTAAGGTTTTAGTTTATAAAAGTAAAGTTTGAGCGATCGCTGTATAGCGCTACCCCAAAGCGCCAGTACAGTTTATTTCACTCTTAAAAAAATCAAGCCCCTCTCCCGTGGGAGAGAGGTTGGGGTGAGGGCGATCCTTGCGAGTCAAAACGTCCTAACTGTTTTGCTTGCTACTATACTATATAACAGTTTGCAACTCTAAATTAGTCCCAGTGTAATAAAGTAAAGCCCAATAAAAACCCCAGTTGTCTGTTGAAAACCGGGGCTTTATTCACAATGCGAAAATCAAAACCAACTAAGCCAAACAAGCCGCTAAATCATCATCAGGCGTTGTAATCGCTTGCAAATTATATTGCTGCGATAACAACTCAAAGACATTCGGGGAAATAAACGCCGGTAACGTGGGGCCGAGACGAATATTTTTGATGCCTAAGTGCAGTAAAGTTAACAGAATCGCCACCGCTTTTTGTTCGTACCAAGACAGAATCATCGAGAGGGGTAATTCATTCACATCCATCTCAAACGCATTAGCCAACGCCAAAGTAATTTGAATGGCAGAATAAGCATCATTACATTGACCCACATCCAGTAAGCGGGGAATGCCGTTAATATCGCCCAACTCTTTGTCAAAGAAGCGGAATTTACCGCAAGCGAGGGTCAACACCACA
This sequence comes from filamentous cyanobacterium ESFC-1, assembly GCA_000380225.1. Classification (GTDB taxonomy): domain Bacteria; phylum Cyanobacteriota; class Cyanobacteriia; order Cyanobacteriales; family Spirulinaceae; genus Jaaginema. The sequence goes on along the minus strand of KB904821.1, from coordinate 2,184,252 downwards.
CAATCATCCGGCACTTTTTCCACGAAATCGCTGTAGTAATTGCGTCCCGCTTTGGCCCCGTCACAACCGCCAACGAGGAAGAAGTGACGAATATTACCACCTTTCACCGCCTCAATTACATCATCAGCAACGCCCAGCACAGCATTCCGAGCAAAACCAGTCATTACGGTGCGATCGTCGCCTTTTTCGCTAAATCCAGGCATTGCCAACGCCATCGCCACAACTGGGGTAAAATCATGCTCGTCAATGTGTTTCAAACCCGGATAACCCACCGGGCCACAATTAAAAATGCGGTCTTTGTAAGAATCGTGGGGCGGCATTAAACAGTTAGTGGTCATTACAATCGGTCCGGGGAACTTGGGAAACTCCCGCACTTGATTTTGCCAAGCTGTGCCATAGTGACCGTAAAGGTGAGGATAGCGCTGTTTTAGCTGGGGATAAGCATGGGTCGGCAGCATTTCGCCGTGGGTGTAGATTTTAATCCCTGTGCCTTCTGTTTGGGCGAGGAGGGCGGCTAAATCGCTGAGATCGTGACCGGAGACCAAAATCGCTTTACCAGGGGTTGCGCCCAAAGGAACGGCGGTGGGGACGGGGTGGCCATAAGTGCTAGTATTACCTCCATCCAGGAGTTCCATGGCCAAGAGGTTAATTTCACCGACTTTGAGGGCGATTTGTACCCATTCTTCTAAGGTACTTTCAGGACGACCCAGGGCGGCTAAGGCTTCGCTGAAAAAGGCATAAACGGTTTCGTTGTGTTGGCCGAGTTTGGCGGCATGATACACATAAGCGGCAATGCCTTTCAGCCCGTAAATCACCGTCAGTTTGAGGGAGAAAATATCAACATTGCGCCCGGCTTGGCTGATGAATTCATATTCGGCATCTTTGCCTTGTTGTACTAATTCTTTGCGAGTTTCAGCCGGGACAAATTCTAAGGCGGATGACCCGGTAATTTGACCGCCAACGGCTTCAACTTGGGCTTTGAGGGTATCTCTTAAGGTTACGGTGCGTCGAATGTAACCGATAAAGTCATCGGGGTCAAAGTTAACGTTGGTGAGGGTGGAGAATAGGGTTTCACCGAGGAAGATGTCCGCGTCGCGACTGTCGAAGCCGAGGGGACGGGCGACTTGGATGACTTCGGCTAGTCCTCGCAAGGCATATACCATGAGGTCTTGTAGGGCATCAACCTCGGGGCTTTTACCACAAGCGCCCCATTTGTAGCATCCTTCGCCTTTGGTGGTTTGTTCGCATTGGTTACAAAACATCTGTCTGACTCCTTTTGGGTTTGAGAGGTCATTTCTCTGCCTTTATGCTTTTACTTTAGGTCTGACCCCTAGGAGGTGTCTTTGACTTAAGTCAAGTGGGGGAATTTTGTTGTTTGTTGTTGGTTGTTGTGGAGGCGTTGACCCGCCTGCGGATTAAAATCCGGGGCTAATATAGTAATTCTAAATAAAAACCGACAGCCCGCCCGCAGATTAAAATCTGGGGAACCAACACGGCAAAGTCCGCCTTCGCAGACTAGATTGAGAAGTTTCAGGCGTAGGATAGGTATTGTCAGCCTTACGGGATAACATAACGGTTGTTATGGCGAACATAACAACTGTTATGTTCGTCGCGATCGCGCCCGTTAAATCGTCATTTCCTGAAATTTAAGATTGGGTTGCGAGATTTCGTTGATATAAAGGTTTTTAGCTTAACTTGTCACTAATGACCAATGACTAATGACCAATGACTAAGGACAAAGGACAAATAACCAATGACTAAGGACAAAGGACAAATAACGAATTTTCTGAAGACGACGCGGTTGTTTCGGGATTTAGAAGCCGAACAATTAGAGGCGATCGCGTCTGTGGTACGTCTGCAACAATATGATAAGGGGAAAATGCTATTTTGGCAGGGCGATCGCGGCACGGGGTTTTTCTTGGTGCGATCGGGTAAAGTAAAGGTGTTTCAGTTGTCGGGGGGCGGCAAGGAACAGATTTTAGGGCTGTTTGAAGCGGGGGAGTATTTCGCTGAAGTTCCGGCATTAGATGGGGGCTGTTTTCCGGCTTCGGCGGCAACATTGGAAAAGACGGAGATTGTCTTTTTCCCTAGAGAGGCGTTTTTAAAGTTATTGGAGAATCAACCCGCGATCGCGATTAATTTATTATCAGCGTTTGCTCGTCATTTGCGCCAGTTTGCCAAAATTATCGAAAATCTCTCGTTGCGGGAAGTACCGGGGCGATTAGCGGCTTATCTTCTCGATCGCAGCATTAGTGAGAATAATAGTGATATCATTACCCTCGATATTTCTAAGGGTCAATTGGCAGCATTTGTGGGGACAATCCCCGAAACCCTATCTCGCAGTTTCAATAAGTTAGTCCAAGAGGATTTAATTCTCCGAGAAGGCAACGAAATCAAAATTCGCGATCGCGCCAGCTTGAAACAAAGGGCAGGTCGAGTTTAGCTGCGATCGATTAACTTTTAAGATATGTGAGCCAGTTCTATAATACAATCAATGATTCTATCTTTACTAAAAATTTCGCTAGTCGGTACACAATAAGAAGGATAGATGTAATAAGTTTTCCCTATTAAATTTGTTTTCCTTTTATCAATCACAACACCATGGCGATCCGGAAAAATAATCCATTTAGTGCTTAGACGTTTTGGAGGAATAGTACCCCAAGCGACATTCGTTTTTAAGCAATACCAAATAATAACGGCTGGAGGATTTACCCATTGTTTACTTTCAACTTCACCACACATCCAGCCTCGATAGTTAGAAGGTATCTGGCGAACTGTGTCTTCAACTTTACCAGATACTGCTTTGACTGAAATCCAAAAGAGCTTATTTTCGTATCGATCGTAAACTGGAATATCTTCATCTGTATTAAATACAGTTTTTATTGACTCACCAGCATTAATCCCTCTCTTTTTGAGTCCCTCTCGAACAACTCTAACTGCTCTTTCGCCTTCAGCTAAAAATTGCTCCCAGTTCATTAATTTTTTAAAACTCGTTGATAAAATCAGTCATGGGTTCTTCATTTAAAACTGACTGTTGTTGTTGAATTAAATCGATTAAAGTCTGATTACACAATTGAGCAATTTCTTGATAGTCATTCGCCAGGACTTCTAAAGGCGTAACCAAGGAAGGATCGCTAATATCCATTTCTTGTTCTATCATATTAACTGTTTCATATTTTGCCTTCAGAAATAAGTCTTGTAAATTGATAATTTTTGTGATTAATTGAGTCATAAAAGTTATATTCCAGAATATAAAATTAAGATTGGACGGGGTTATAGCGCCCCGCCCCATCCTCACTAAACGACACCACTCGCAACGGGAACTTGAGTCGTCGAAACCATCGCGGCCATCACTTGTTCAGGAGTCACGGGGAAGGGGAGGTGATGGATATCGGATTCCGGTTGACAAGCAAACGCCGCAGCGAATCGCAATTGGGCTAAAGAAACTTCCCCCAAACCCAAGTCTTCGAGGGAAGCGGGGAGGCCAATTTCTTGATAGAACTTGAGGAGTTGCTGACGGGCGGTAAACGCCAGTTGATTGCCTTGTAGCATTTCTTCGAGGCGCAGTTGGACTAAAATACCAAAAGCGACCTTTTCGCCGTGTAGGATGCCGTGAGTGGCGGCTATTTGGGTTAAACCGTTGTGGACGGCGTGGGCGGCGACGGTGCGGCATTGTGCGCCCCCTAAACCCCCAATAACCCCCGCGAGGAGGACGGTAGCATCGACGACTTCTCGCCAGGTTTCGCTACCGGGATTTTGCAAAGCTGTGGCGGATTTTTGCAGCAGGATATCTCGTAAAACGCGGGCTTGTTGGACGGCAGCGATAATCAGGGTGTTGGTGGATGCGCCGCTACTGACGGAGGCTTCATACCATTTCGCGATCGCGTCCCCAATCCCCGCAATCAACAGCCGCGACGGGGCAGTTTGTACGAGGTCGTAGTCTAAAATTAGCAAATCAGGACAGCGATCGAGGGTGACATCGTAACGAAATGCGCCCCCCTCGGTATAAATGTTAGAAAGGGCAGTCCACGCCGCACAAGTCGCCCCAGAGGTGGGAATGGTGACGATGGGGAGTCCGCAGCGATAGGCGAGTAATTTAGCTAAATCCAGGGCTTTGCCGCCCCCTGTCCCGATAATCACTTCGGCTTGAAAATCCGCGATCGCGTCTTCTAAACGTTGAATCGAGGTTTCGCAGCAATCGGGCTGAAAGTTAGCCGGGGTGAATTCTAAACCCTGTTGCTGACACAGGGTTTGCAGTTGGGAAGAAAGGGCGGCTAAACTGCGATCGCCCCCAATAACAAATAAACGTTTCCCCAAACGCGCGATCGCACTGCCACACTGAATCACCGCGTTTGTACCGCGTATCACTTGGCTAGGGGAAATTAACAAGTTGGTCAGGGGCGATTGAGTTATAACTTGTTGTTTATTAGTCATGGGTTGTTGGTTGTTGGTTTTTGGTTGTTGGTTATTGGTTATTGGTTGTTGGTTGTTGGTTGTTGGTTGTTGGTTGTTAGTTGTTGGTTGTTGGGCGGGGAAACCCCGCCCCTACACGCCGATTGCCCACTGCCTACTACCCACTGCCCAAAAGATTGATGACTGATGACACTCGCGCGAAACGTTAAATTCGCTTTTTGACGCTGAAACCCAGATATATTCTAGCGTTGAGCTTTTTCTAGAGTCTGCCCTACAGCCAGAAGTTTCTGACTCACTTTCTGGGGCATTCATCCCCACTCCCCCCCGACTGCCGAGGAGCCGATTGCCGATTGCCCCTGATTAGGCTGATAACTGAAAAAAGCTGCCTAAGACCCACTCTCGACTGACTCAGAAGTATCGGGCAACAAAGCAAAGTTTTCTGTAAAGAGTTTAACCGGAATATCTGCATCTGGGGGGGCATCGAGCGATCGCTTAATTTCCCCTAAATATAGCGGTTGCGAAACTCCCGGTTCGGGATGGAGGACGGTGCGGGCGCGAATGCTAAACTGATTGTTGCGATCGCCCAAGCGGCCATAGGGCTTGATATCAGAAGCAATTTGCCGAATCGTGGCTTCCACTTGAGACTCAGTAACCGTAGAAGGCACAGCAATCACCACTTTATCGGCAGCATTATCATAAACCAAACTATAGCGCACCGCCCCCGGAACTACGGTGCGGGTAAATAAACCCAAGTTAAGGGCAAAAAAGCTGGCGGTCACCACGGCAGTAAAACTGGTTACACCTACCAAGCGAAACCGAATCCCCCATTTCACGATAAAAGCAATAACAGTTAAAACCAAAAAGACAATTGTCGCAATTCCCGACCATTTGACGTAAAACGCGAGATCGGTCGGGATGGGTGAGTTAATAATCCAGTCCATAAATTTTGTTGTTGGTTGTTGGTTGTTGGTTGTTGGTTGTTGGTTGTTGGTTATTGGTTGTTGGTTGTTGGTTGTTGGTTGTTGGTTGTTGGTTATTGGTTGTTGGTTATTGGTTGTTGGTTGTTGGTTATTGGTTATTGGTTGTTGGGCAGGGAAACCCAGCCCCTACATAATGATTGCCTACAGCACGCGCTGCCCACTGCCTACAGCAAAGCTGCCCACAGCAAAGCTGCCCCTTAGATGCTGATGACTGAAAATCACCCTTGTCCCGGTAAAAAGCTGCGTTTGAGGGTTTTGATCGCCTTGTCGGTGATGTCGGTATAGCGAGTTTGGCCGCAGAGAATTTGACTCATAATTTGGGCAGCAGTGGGACGTTTGACCCCCACTTTGTACGCCACTCCCGGCAGCTTAAAGAACAAGCCAGAAAGCCGTTGCGCCCAGACGTATTCTTCGCCCCAAGCTTGGTGGACGATGCTGCTATATTCGGGGAGGGCGCTGCTGTCTCCGGCGATCGCGTTGGCAATGGCGGCGGCGGCTTTGACTCCGGTAAACATAGACGGACGGATGCCTTCTGCGAGTAGGGGGTCGGTAATTCCGGCGGCATCCCCGACGACTAAGGCATTTTGTCCGTGTAAAGGCTTGTTATCCGACCACAAGGACAAGGGATGTTCGTACATTTGACCGCGAGAGGGGTCGAGGCCAATGGCTTGGGCGTATTTACTAATTTGCTTTTGTACTTCTTGGGGTTTGCCCTTGGGGTTTGCGAGAATTGCGGCACTAATCGAAGTGCGATCGCCATTGGGAAAGCGCCAAATAAAGCCATTTTTAAGGGAACCAAAGTCAAAATTGGCAATATTAGTGGCTTGGGGTGCTTCGGGCAGGTCTAAGACCATAGAGATATGATTGGGGCTGCTTTTCAACCCCAACCAATTCGCACAATTTCCTTTTGCACCATCGGCGGCAATGAGATATTTAGCTTCGATGGGGTCTTTGTCTGTGCTGACTTGCCACGCCGAACCGTTAAACTTAATCCCATTGACGGTAGTTTGGTCTTGTAGGGTTGCCCCTTGTTCGGTGGCTTTATCGACTAAAAATTTGTCGAAAACCTCTCGTTGAACCATCCACATCGGTTGTGTTTTCAAGTTCGTTGACACCGGATCGCCCAACTTCCAAGTAAAGCCAACCCGATCGACTTTAGCGGCGATCGCAGGAGCAAAGTCAAAATCAAACCATTCTTGTACAGCCGGGGAAACCCCACCACCACAGGGCTTATACCGAGGAAAAGCAGCTTTTTCGAGCATAATAACGCTATGGCCGCGCTTGGCTAAATGATACGCTGCGCTGCTCCCAGCAGGGCCGGCTCCGACAATAATGCAGTCAAACATAGACATAAATCTTCGGGAATTGTGGATTAATTGCGTTATACCGTGGTAATGTCTTTTTCTTTTTCCACCAGAAGTTTATCAATTTTGTCGGTATATTTATCGGTTAACTTTTGAATGTCATCTTGAAGACTGCGCGATTCATCTTCAGAAATATCGCTATTTTTTTCTTGTTTACGGACATCATCGATAGCATCCCGGCGAACATTGCGAATTGAGACTTTGCCTTCTTCGGCATATTTCCCCGCGAGTTTAACAAATTCCTGACGGCGTTCGGCAGTCAGGGGCGGAATATTCAGACGGATTACATTGCCGTCATTATTGGGCGTTAAGCCGACATCCGACATAGAAATGGCCTTTTCAATTGACCCCAAACTGCCCTTGTCATAGGGTTGAATCATCAAGGTACTGGCATCGGGGGTGCTGATACCGGCCAGGGATTTTAGGGGGGTGTCTGCGCCGTAATATTCCACCATGACCTTATCGAGTAGACTGGCATTGGCTCTACCCGTGCGAATGGTATTGAATGCCCGTTGGGTCGCTTCAACGGCTTTTTGCATTGATTGTTCGACTTCAGTTAACTTCACAAGAACCTCCTACTATTGTTCCGATCGCTTCTCCTTGGACAGACCGCACAATATTACCGTGCTGTCCCAGGTCAAAAACCACGATCGGGATATCATTTTCTTTACAAAGGGCGATCGCCGTGCCATCCATCACCCGCAAGTCTTGGGTTAAGACATGACCATAGGTCAAGCTGGTATAACGCTTGGCGTTGGGATTTTCTTTAGGATCGCAATCATACACACCATCAACTTTCGTCGCTTTAAAAATGACTTCCGCGTCTATTTCGGCAGCCCGTAAAGCGGCGGTGGTATCCGTCGTAAAAAAGGGATTGCCCGATCCTGCCCCAAAAATTACGACTCGTCCCTTTTCGAGATGACGAATCGCCCGACGACGAATGTATGGTTCGGCAATTTCCTGCATGGCGATCGCGGTTTGAACTCGTGTGGGTACGCCGATTTGCTCTAGGGCATCTTGCAAGGTGATGGCATTCATCACTGTTGCCATCATACCGACATAATCGGCGGTTGCTCGATCCATTCCTGCCGATGAAGCCTTGACCCCCCGAAAAATATTACCCCCTCCCACGACTATGGCCATTTGTGCGCCTAATTTCACCACCTCGGCGATTTCTTGAGCAATGTTGGCGACAATCGCGGGATCGATGCCGTAGCCGAGATCGCCCATGAGTGCTTCGCCGCTTAGTTTCAATAAAACCCGTTTATATGCCATCGCTTGACTGCAATTTTTATACGCTTGTCTGCCGTAGTCCAATATAGATTACTTTGGTTATTTGTCATTGGTCATTGGTCATTGGTTCTTTGTCCTTTGTTGTTGGTTGTTGGGCGGGGAAACCCCGCCCCTACAAGGCGATTGCCGATTGCCGATTGCCCAAAAAACTGATGACTGATTACTGATAACTGAAATAACTACCGCCATTGCAACGCACAACCGATCGCCTCGGTAGACTGGGGGGTAAAATCGCGATTGGCGAGCAACGCCGCGATCGCGTCTCGCAGATAGAACTCTTGTACTGTTTCCGGGGATTGGGGGTTGTCGTCGATCGCGCCGTGGTAGCGAACAAAGCCCTGGCGATCGAGTAAAAAGACTTCGGGGGTAACCGTTGCGCCGAAACTGCGGGCTACATCTTGACTGGGGTCGCGCAGATAAGGAAAATTGAGGTCGTGTTCGGTGGCAAAGGTTTTCATCTTCTCAAAGCTGTCTTGGGGGGCTTTGTCGGTGTCGTTGGCGTTAATGCCGATGAAAACTACCCCTTGGGACTGAAACTCGTTTTGCAGGTGCTTGAGTCGTTCGAGATACCCTTGGACAATGGGACAAGTGTTACTTAGAAAAATTGTGGCGACAGCTTGGTATTTCTGGCAATAGGGGGTGAGATGGTGAACTTCGCTATCAACTCCGGGTAACTCGAAATCGGGGGCGCGATCGCCAACAGAAAGGGGTTTTGTTTGACCAAACTGATTCATAGTTCCCTGGTTATTCTAAAGATGGGGTGTAGAGAAACGACACAACAACATAGATAGATAGGCGCTGGGTTAAATTGGGGTCGCAATAGGATTCTCTAGGTTCAGCCAACCTCGACTCAAGGCGAGATAGCCAATTAATTTATACACAAGTTTAGCAGCCGTAAACTCGGAAACAACACAGTGGGGAATGGGGGCGAGTTCCATCACATCACAACCAATGACTTCGTAATCTTGGAAAAGTCGCCGTAAAAAGCCCGTGAGGGCGTACCAATCTAAGCCGCCGGGTTGGGGTGTACCGACACCGGGAATAACGCTTGAATCTAGCCCGTCAAGGTCGATGGTGATAAAAATTTTGCGGGTAGGGATAGAGGCGATCGCGTTTTCGATCCAATGCGGATTTTTGGCAATATCATGGGCCCAACATACAGGGATGTTTTGGGCGGCAATAATTTGGGCTTCTTCGGCACAAATACTGCGAATCCCGACGGGTAAAATGGGCAAGCCGAGGTCGAGAATGCGGCGCATGACGCAAGCATGGTTGTAAATAGAACCTTCGTATTCTTGGCGGAGATCGCCGTGAGCGTCGATTTGCACCACCGTAAAGGGTTCTGTCAGGGCTGCGGCATAAGCGGTGACAATAGGGGCGGTGATGCTGTGTTCTCCTCCTAGGGCGATCGCGAACTTACCATCCCGGATATACTGAGCCATGCGGCTTTGGGTTTGCTCTAGCATGGTTTCGCTGCTAACGGTTTGGCCGCCGAGAGTTGAGGCGATCGCGTCGGCGGTATAAATGGGTACTTTTACCCCGACTTCTTGCTGAAGTTCGACATCATAAAGTTCTACTTGCTCGGAGGCTTCTAACAAAGCCGCCGGGCCGTTTTGGCAGCCTTGACGGTAGGTGGTGGTGGCTTCGTAGGGTATGGGTTGAATGACAACTTGGGCGTTGTCGTAGTTGGCTTTAACTTCAGTTCCCAGAAAAACTGAAGTCGCGATCGCCCCAGAAGATAGCTGTTGCATAGTTTAATAAAAAAAGACCAGGCTTAAACTTAATTTTAAAATGACAACGATTCAACTTGACCCCACTTCCGAGCAAACGTGGCAATGGCGCGGTTATAACATTGCTTATCAATGCTGTGGAGACCAAGGCCCGGCGGTGGTCATGGTTCACGGTTTTGGTGCGTCTTGGGGCCATTGGCGCAAAAATTTACCCGTAGTCGGACAAAATGCTCGCTGTTATGCCCTGGATTTGATTGGCTTTGGCGGGTCTGATAAGCCCACACCGGGAACAGGGATTGACTACACCTTTGAAACCTGGAGCGCTCAAGTGATTGATTTTTGCCGCGAGGTGGTGGGGGAAGCGGCTTTTTTGGTGGGGAACTCGATTGGTTGTATTGTAGTAATGCAGGCGGCGGTAAATGCTCCCGATTGGGTGCGATCGCTCCTGTTGATTAACTGCTCTTTGCGCTTGCTACACGATCGCCGTCGTGAAAGCATCCCCTGGTATCGTAGTTTCGGGGCGGCAAGAATGCAACAGGTATTAGGGATTAAGCCGTTAGGCCAGTTGTTTTTTAGCTTGTTGGCCAGACCCAAAACGGTGCGGCGTATTCTACTGCAAGCTTATCGCCGCAGCGAAGCGGTGACTGATGAGTTGATTGAGATTTTGATGCGTCCGGCTCGCGAAATGGGCGCGGCGGATGTGTTTTTGGCGTTTACTCGCTATTCTCAAGGGCCCCTGCCTGAAGATTTGTTGGCGGTGTTGCCTTGTGGGGCGGTTATCCTCTGGGGTAGCGAAGACCCTTGGGAACCAATTGAAATGGGGCAGGAGTGGACGCGCTTTGAGGCGGTACAAGATTTTATCCCTTTGCCGGGGTTGGGTCATTGTCCCCAGGATGAAGCCCCAGAGGTGGTAAATCCAATTTTAGTGCAATGGCTGAAGCAGTTTGATGAAGCGGGGTAAGACAATCGAGCCTGATTAAGGGTTGGAGTATTGCCCAATCTGGCTTTGTCTGTGGGGAAACTGAAAAACTAACAACTAAGCACCCGTAATTCTCAATAAATTAAGAAAAATCAATGATTCTCAAGATATATTTAAAAAAATAATATGATGAATGTAGATAGTAGCAGCATGAAAGTGGCTTAATGCAGCTTTTTTCTAAGAAGTTATTGCAGATGATTACCCGTAAATTCACTCTCAAGAAGGCCGCCAGAAAACTCAAACCCAACTGGCAAAAACAGCAGAGTAAAAGCCCAGATTTTGGCGAGATTCCGGGCTTTTTCTGGGGATTTTCTGGGGTTATAATTTTAGAAAATAGCTGGTACTTTGAAGTCAAACCTAAGTTGCTGATCTTAAGCGGGCTGGCTCAGTCTACGAGTCTCATCAATATTATACTGTTGGTATGGGTGGGGGTTTTAGGATGGATTGGGTTTTGGTTCAAAAAAGAGCGGAAATATCGTCAATCTTGGCTGGCTGCTGTGCAATATCCCAGTTATTCTTCTCAGTCCCAATCTTGTAGTTTGTCTGTTAATTCTCAGTCAGAGAATGCTGAAAATGAGAGACAAACTGGGTTTCAAAACTTTGTCTTTCCGGCTTATATTTGGCAAAAACAAAAGCAGGATTTTCTTTTAGTCGGAGTAAATAAAGCCGCGATCGCGATCGCATCGAGGCCAATAGAGTCTTTTTTGCAGCAGTCGGTAGAAACGCTAGATTTGCCCATTCAGTCTCAACTCAACCGTTGCGATCGCGACGGCAGTAGTTTTCAAGCCCAAATCCAAGTTACAGCCCAGGAATTGTTAGGGATTTCGGCAGCAGAATCGCCGCGATCGCTGTTGCTGACCTATACTAGCATTGACAAAAACAAGGTGTTGTGCTATGTCGAAGATATCACCCCCCGCGATCGCGCCACCCGCGCCCTACAGCAAAAACTCGATCATGCCTCGGCGTTGGCTCATTTAGCCCAATTGGGTGTGGCTGAAATTGATTTAAAGAAGTTAATCACCGAGGTTAACGCCGTCGTCGCCGACAGTTTGGCAGTAGAATTTGCCAACATTTTAGAACTATTACCCAACGAAAGCTTATTCACCTTTCGGGCTGGCAGAGGATGGCCTGAGAAAATGCTGGATACCACCCTGAGTGCGGCGCATAATTCTCATGCAGGATACACAATCAAGCACCAAAAAGCAGTAGTTGTAGAGGATTTTCACACCGAAACCCGCTTTCGCAGTACGCCGCTTTTATTTAATCATGGCATTCTCAGTGGCATCAGCGTACCGATTCCGGGGACAGAAAAGCCCTTTGGGGTGTTGTGTGTTTATAGTCGCCAAATACGCCAATATCCCCCGGATGAGATCGCGTTTTTGGAGTCGGTGACGCAGATTTTGGCCGCGGCGGTGCAACGCCACGAAACCGCAGCAGAATTAAACTTGATGAAGCGGGCGATTGATGCCAGTCGCAACGGCATTGTGATTACAGATGCGGTGGAGGGGTCGAATCCGGCGATCTATGTCAATCCCAGTTTTGAGAGGATGACGGGCTACAACGCTGAGGAGATTTTAGGGAAAAATTGCAGCTTTTTACAAGGGCCAGAAACCGAGCAGCCAGGGTTAACCGTGTTGCGAACAGCGCTGCAAGAGGGGCGGTCTTGTCATACCGTGGTGCGGAATTATCGCAAAGATCGGAGCTTATTTTGGAATGAGCTTTATGTCGCTCCGGTTCACAACGACCAAGGACATCTGACTCATTATATCGGCATCCAATCGGATATTACCGAGCGCAAACAAGCTGAATCCGAGCGCGATCGCTTTTTTATGTTGTCCTTGGATATGATCGGGATTGCCAACTTTGACGGTCAGTTGGTGCGCTGTAACCCGGCTTGGCAGAAAATCCTGGGCTACGAGAAACAGGAAATTTTAGATGAGCTATTGTTACCCTTTGTCCATCCCGACGATCGCGATCGCACCCTGGAAATGTTTGAAAAACTCAAACAAGGGGAATCGATTGTTAACTTTGAAAATCGCTATCGTACTCAAAACGGGGAATATCGCTGGTTAGCTTGGACGGCGGTTCCCTGTGTTGAAGACCGTTTGATTTACGCAGTCGCTCGCGATATTACGACGCAAAAGCACACCGAAGACCGCTTGCGTCAACAAGCATTGATGTTTGAGTTAATTTATGATGGCATTGCCACGATCGCCCCAGATGGCACGATTTTAGATTGGAATCCCGGTGCAGAGCGAATTTTTGACCTAGATAAAGCCGCAGCCCTCGGTCAATCCATTGGCATTTTGAGTTATTCTCCCCAGGGATTAGATTTTGTTGGGGAAGTCCTACCCAGGTTAAAAACTCAAGGCCGTTGGTTTGGGGAGTTGACCTTTGAGCGTCATGGGGTCACGAAAGTTTGCGAGACGACGATAGTTCCCCTGTGCAACGACCAAGGGGAGATTATCGCCGCCATTAGCGTCAGTCACGATATTAGCCATCGCAAAGAAGCCGAAATTGCTTTACGCAACGAACGGGATTTGCTCAACGCCATTATGCAAACCTCTGTCGCGGCAATTTCGGTGGTGGATGCGGCGGGGAAAATTATCTTTGCCAACGACCGAGCCGAGGCGATTCTCGGAGTGTCTCAAGCGGAGATTCAACGGCTCTCCCATAACAATCCGGCGTGGAATATTGCCGATTTTGACGGGTTGCCCCTTCCTAACGAACAGTTACCTTTTATGCAGGTAATGAAAACCGGGAAACCGATTTTTAATGTGCAGCACAGCTTGATTTCTCCGGGGGGCGATCGCAAATACTTGTCTATTAATGGCTCACCGTTGAAGAATAATAACGGGGAGATTGTCGGGGTAGTGTTTTCGGTGAATGATATTAGCGACCGCTACCTCGCAGAAGCAGCATTACGAGAAAGCGAGGAGCGACTCAGCACCATTGTAGCCGCGACTTCCGATGCTTTGATGGTGATTGACCAAAAAGGTAAAGTGCAGTTTGCGAATCCGGCGGCTGAGGTGTTGTTCGACCGAAACTGTGAGAATTTGATCGAAGCCAAGGCCAGAGAGCTTTATACCACGCGGGATGCGGCAGAAATTATCGTTCATCGTCCTGACGGCTCAACTCCCGTGGCTGAAATGCGGGTGGTCAAGATGGCTTGGGAAAATCAACAAGCTTATTTGGCTTCCTTGCGGGATGTGAGCGATCGTCACGCAACAGAAGCCGCCTTGAAAAAGAGCGAGGAGCAGTTTCGCTTGTTGTTTGAGTTGGCTCCGACGGGAATGGCCTTGGTCAGTTTGGATTATCGTTTTCAACGGGTGAATCAGGCGTTGTGCGATACCTTATCTTTGCGAGCCGAAGACTTGCTCGATCGCCCGGTTTCGGAGTTTAGTCATACGCAGGATTGGGATTTGCATACCGAAGAATGCGATCGCTTGTTGCAGGGGTTGACTTCTTATTTCCAGATGGAAAAACGTTACCTCACGCCCAATGGCCGAGCGATTGATACTTTGCTACAAGTGGCTTTGTCTCGCGATGCTCAGGGTAAACCCTTGAATTTTATTTACCAAATTGTCGATATTACCGAGCGCAAACGGGCTGAGGCGCAACTGGAGTACAACGCTTATTACGACACCCTGACGGATTTGCCCAATCGTACCTTGTTTATGGAGCGTTTGGCCCACACCATGCGGCGATCGCAACGGCGGGGGGGTTATCTGTTTGCGGTGTTATTCCTCGATCTCGACCACTTCAAGGTCGTTAATGATAGTTTGGGTCATGTTGTGGGCGATCGCTTGTTGGTGGCGATCGCCCGGCGGCTAGAAGCTTGTTTGCGACCCAGTGACACCCTAGCCCGTTTGGGAGGGGATGAGTTTACCGTATTACTCGACGGCATTGAGGATGTCCAAGTCGCTACCCAGATCGCCAAGGAGTTACAACAGCAAATTCAGCAACCTTTTAGCCTAGAAGGTCACGAAGTTTTTGCCAACACCAGCATCGGCATTGCTTTTCACTCCCTCGAATACAAACGACCCGAAGAATTACTGCGGGATGCTGATACGGCGATGTATCGCGCCAAAGAACTCGGTAAGGCTCGTTATGCAGTGTTTACCAGCAATATGCACGCCACCGCTTTAGCTCGCTTACAGTTAGAAACCGATCTGCGTCGGGCATTATCTCGCCCAGAAATTCTCGCTTATTATCAACCGATTTTTAACCTGCAAACCCAGGAATTAATCGGCTTTGAGGCTTTGGCCCGGTGGCAACATCCCCATCGCGGTTTGGTGTCTCCAGGGGAGTTTATCCCCATCGCGGAGGAAACAGGTTTAATTGTCCCCTTGGGACGATTGATGCTACAAGAAGCTTGCACTCAGTTGCGAAAATGGCAAAACCAGTTTCCCAGACATCGACCCTTGAAAATGAGTGTTAATTTGTCGGGACGACAACTCAAAGAAGCCCATCTCATCGCCGAAATTGCCGAGATTTTACAAAACGCTCAGTTACCCCGTAATACTTTGAAATTAGAAATTACGGAAACCCTGTTGATGGATAATGCCCAAGCTGCTGCGGCAATGTTTGTGAAGTTACAGAAAATGGGCATTGACCTCAGTATCGATGATTTTGGCACGGGATATTCGTCTTTGAGTTATTTACACCGTTTTCCCTTTAATACTTTGAAAATTGACCGTTCTTTTGTGACGAATCTCCACACTGACCGCAGTAATTGGGAGATTGTCCAGGCCATTGTTACTTTAGCTCATACTCTGGGGATGGACGCGATCGCCGAAGGCATCGAAACCCCCGAACAACTCGAACAACTGCAAGCGTTGGGCTGCGAATACGGCCAAGGCTATTATTTCGCCCCTCCCCTCACGGTAGAAGCGGCAGAAAAGCTGATTATTGCCCAAGCCACTTAGTTTTTTGAGAGGGGGAGGAGGGGGAGCCCACTCTGGGCGGGGAAACCCCGCCCCTACACGCCCACTGCCCCTTAATCGCTGATATAGCAACCGCCAAATCGGTCAGGACAACATATCCATTCTTAGAAAATAAGCCCCTCTCGGAGTGGGAGAGGGGTTGGGGTGAGGGCGCACTCTTTCCCCCCCCCACTGCCTACTGCCTACTGCCCAATCAACCCTCCCGCAACAACAAAGCCACAGACCGCGTTGCGTCAAACTGGTCACAAAACACCACCACCGCAACCGTTGTGGGAACCCCAATCAATGCACCGGGAATCCCCCACACCCAACCCCAAAAAATAATCGAGAGTAACGCTACAAACGGCGACAATTTCAACGATTTACCCTGTAGAGTCGGGTCTACCAAGTTGCCCATAATCAACTGCATAATACTCAACCCGGCAAAAACCGCGAAACCCGTCCCAATGCTGAGGAGGAGAAAGGCAAACAAGGAAGGGGGAATCACCGCAATAATTGACCCCAAGGTAGGGACAAAATTAAGGACAAACGCCACCAAACCCCAGACAAAGGCAAACTGCACTCCCCACAGCCAACACCACAGCCAAGTCAACAACCCGGTAATCACGCTGGTAAAGGCTTGGACAAGGATATAACGTCTTAGTTTCCCGGTCATCTCTTGTGCGCCTTTGAGGATGTACTGACTGGCAGGAGAAGGGAAACTGCGCTCGATTCTGCTGCGATAGGAAGCAATTTCGAGTAATAATAAGACCAGCAACGCGACAATTAAGACAAATAAGCCTAAAATCGACCAGACCGATTTGAGGGTGGAAACGGCGCGATCGCCCAATCCCGATACAATACGATCGACAGCAATACTGTCTACAGGAAGATTGTGTTGTTGCGCCCAACTTTGCCAACTTTGCCAAGATTGTTGAAATTGTTGTTGATGTTGCGGCCATTCTTCTTGGATTGTCTCCGCACTTTCTAACAGCGCCCACACCCCCAAACCCACAATCATTCCTAACAGCAACATCACCAAACTAACACTCAACCACCGAGGACAATAGCGGTTGAGATAGCGCTGTAAGGGATACACTAAAGCGGCGATAAAACTCGCATAAACTAAAGGAATTACCACCGGACGGGCCGCATGAAGCGCCGCAGCAATGATAATCGCCGCAATAACAATGAGTAAACCTCGAATAACTTTGGGGGTCAGCCGCATGAAAATATGTCCTCAACTGGCTTGGGTTTGAGAGGTAGAATTGAGGGCATTTTGTTGTTGAAATTCCCGCAACATCCAGAGATGTTCGGCTAAATCTCGCTCGACTTCGATCAGAACATCTTGACTGACGAGATCAAATTCGTCTAAGGTATTGATGCGATCGCGAACTCGCTGAGTCACGGTATTTAAACGCTGAGATAACACATCCACCACTTCATAATCGTTTAAATAACCTTCAGGAAATACAGGTAATTGTGCCGTTTGACTCACTACTTTTGGCCGGCCATCGGCACTGTGATGAATTGCCAAAAGTCTTTCGGCCACAATATCCGAATCTTGGCGATAATCCTCGACAAATTCATCAAGTAAAATATGCAATTGATAAAATAACGGCCCTTCGACATTCCAATGGGCTTGTTTCGCAGCACGATTGAGATCGATAATTTCAACTAAAGTATTTTGTAGGGTTGCGGCTGTGGGTTTTTGCTGTTCGGAGTTTAAGGGAACTCGATTTGCTGCGGCGGGGTTGCGATAAACCGATAAATCTTGCGCTAAACTAGGATGACTCGGTACAAAACTAAAAGCCAAAACAGCGAAACATATTAATATAAATTTAAAGAATACTGTCATTTTCAAGCCAATAACTAACAATTATACATAAGCTTTTTGGGCGTAGGTCATACTTTCCTACCCCAAGAAATTTCCGTAGGGATATAGTATTTATAAATCAGATGTAAACATCCTAATCTCGTTCCTTGGTTCCACCAAGGGACGTAAAAATGAAGCTCCGCCTCGATTCTATAACAGAGATGCTATTAAGAAAAACCGCAATGTGAGTTTACCTCTCAAATGAAAACACTATATAGGGCATACACACATATTGCCTACGTTCTTTTCGCAGTTTCAAAACTGATTTACCGCTATTTTGCCCCAAAAAAAGCCTTCTGACCCCTCTCTTACGATAGAGATTCGAGCAACTGCCGTAACCGCTAAATTTTGCTAAACTTTAAGTTAAATCGTTTGCGAATTATTAATATTATGGGCGATCGCGCGAAGCGGTTGGATCGACCATTACCTCTCCCAAATCATTCGCTGGTCTCTCAACCGTTGGATGCGCTTAGATGTACGGGATTATGCCAGCTTACTGCATCTATCCGACGAATATAGCGTCACAGAACTAGAAGTGCAATCGGGGGATTGGTTAGCCGACAAATGCTTGCGAGAATTGAACCTCAAACAAGAAGGAATCACTGTTTTAGGCATTCATCGAGATCGTAATCATTATGTTGGCGCACCGAAGGGCGACACGCAAATCCGGCCCGGAGATACCCTGTTATTATACGGTCGTCTCTCTCTCCTCGACGAACTCGATCGACGTAGCGCCGACTGGGGAGGAGAACAAGCCCATCATCAAGCCGTGGCCGATCGGCAACACATCCTCAGCCAACAAGACCGAGAAGAAGCCTATAGCGATCGCTAAATCGCGAACCAACGACAACAGAGTGACTCGTAAATGATTCAGAAAAACTTTGCTGTAATGTTTGACTAGGCGATCGCGGGTTGAGAAAAAGCCCGTTCAATCATGCGACGGCCTAAGTCTACATCGGTAGGGGCGCAAATCCAATCGGGGTGAGCGCTCATTAACAAGCTTTCTAAGCTTTCTCGGTCGAATAAATGCCAAACCGGGGCATTATCAATTTCTGATGCGATCGCGTAGCAATTTGAACTCACACAATGAATGTTCAAAACTCCCGCAGTCCGAGCAATGGTCATTTTTTCGCCGGGTTGCAGAGAACGAAATTGCTTAAAGACTTGCTTCCACAGCATCCCTGAAGATGCGATGAAACCGGGAAGTACAATTTGAGTCTGGGGATCGCCGTTGAGATGTAACCAGTAGTGACGGGAAGGGTCGATCCCGACGAGCCAGGTTGATTCATCATCTAAACGGTAACGAGGGGCTAAAGTAAGGGACTGTACCATGAAAGCTTTAATTGAATTCAGCAACGACAAATCTGCCGATCATTACTGTTTCAAATCTTAAGCATTATGGCCACTAATGCTCGGTAATGTTATAAAAGTTAAAATTATGACACTGTTTTGTTACATAAATACATGAAAAAATAAGCGATCGCTTTGGTCGCGATCGCCCATTTATACTCTCAAACCCAGAGAACTAGGACGTTTCCTGCTTTTTCTCCTGAGAGTCCGCCGCAATCAGATTAGTTTCCAACTTCAAACAATTGCGACCATTAATTTGCAGTTGATACTCCACCCGATCCATCAACCGATTCATAATCAGCCAACCATAACCCCCCTCTTGCTTCTCATCGGGTTTAGGAGGAAGATAGGTTGACAAATCGTAGCCATTGCCCCGGTCCCAAATCTCCAAGACAAAATCCCGGTCTTTCAACTCTAAACGAATCTGGACAGGGATATGGGGTTGTTCCTTGTGGGCATGACGCACCACATTAGAATACGCTTCCACCAAAGCCAATCGTAGGCGACTAGACTGACGGGCCCAATCCACCGAATCGCCGAGTTCTATTTCTAAGCAGTCAAGCAACCAACGCTCGACCACTGCCAAAAACTTCAAATCGCTTGGTATGTTTAGTTCTGTCTTCATTAATTACAGAACCTCCAGAGATAACATAGTTTGATCGTCTTCTTGAACTTGATTGGTGTAATCGCGAAAGCGAGTCAGCAAAGTGTCTAAATTAAACTCTTGCGACTCTAGTTGAATCAACTGCCACAACCCTTCCTGGTTTAACATCGAACCGGGATTCGGTTCTTTGTCATCGTCAGACAGGGCTTTAGTAACGGTTGCTTCGGTAATGCCATCACTTGTGAGTAGAAACACATCTCCTGATGAAAGTTGTAATTCGCCTGCTTCGGCTTTCCATACAGGTAAAATCCCCACAGGAACCCCCCTTACCTTGAGATAATCGGGGACTGTGCCATTTTGAGAACGCTGGGAATGATTCCATACCATCGGGTAAATATGCCCTGCATTGGCATAAGTGAGTTTCTGGGTCGTGGGACTATAGCGAGCAATAACCATCGTAATAAAGCAGTTGGTACTAAATAAATCATCATTCATCGTCTGATTGAGATTTCGCAGTACCACGTTCGGTTCGGGGGAAACTTCTTGAGACAGTTCTCGGCGTAAAATTGAAATGGCACTGGCCATGAACAACGCCGCCGGAACCCCTTTCCCCGACACATCCCCCACCGCCAACCAGACATCACCTTGGGGATGAAAGTACACCTCGAAAAAGTCGCCCCCCACTTCCCGCGCTGGATAGCAACTGGCTTGCACCTTCACTTGGTCGCTTTCTTGCCAACTTTGCCGCAACAAGTTCCGTTGAATTTGGCGGGCGACTTCGAGTTCAGCCCGCATTTTCTCGGCTTGTTGCTGCGTCCGTTGATACAGTTTCGCCTGAGAAATGGCCAACGCCGCTTGTTCGGCTACTGATTCGAGTAAATCAATATCTAATTCTGTCCAAAGGTTGAGGCTGTCGTTTTGGATGAGGTAAAGAACCGCCAAAACCTGCTGTTTCAGAATCAAAGGAACCGCTAAATGGGTCGTTCCTTCTGCGCTGGTTTCCTGTTGCAGTTGGGTTTTACTCTGGGTTAACGCTTGTTGAATCAGTTCAGTCGAAACGGCTTCGGGGTCAAGATCGTAGTTTTCGGCAGTATAGGAAAATAACTCACTGAGAATTTTGTCACCATCTACGGGATACAAAAAGCCGCCATCGACTTCAAAGTTTTTACCAATCGTCGAAACGATGGTTTGCAACATATTTTGATAATCGAGGGACTCGCGAATCGCCGTCATCACCACATTCAGGACTTCTTCTCGTCGTAATGTCCTTCGTAGTTCGTCGGTGCGTTGTTTGAGAACTCGGTAAGTATCCGCCGCTTGCTGAACTACAGCCTTGAGGTTTTCAGGGTTCCAAGGTTTCGTGATGTATTTGAAGACTTTACCGGAGTTGATCGCGTCTACAAGGTCTTCTACATCAGTGTATCCAGTTAAAAGAATGCGGATAGTTTCGGGAAAGCGATCGACAGTTTTACTCAGAAACTCCGTCCCATTCATCACGGGCATTCTTTGGTCGGAAATGATCACAGCCATTTCGCCTTCGCGATCGAGGGTTTCTAAGGCACTTACCGCCCCATCCGCTTTGAAAACGCGAAAGTCGCGGCGGAAGGTGCGGAATAACAAGTCCAAGTTGTCGGGTTCATCGTCAACCACCATCAACTTGAGTTTCTTACCTCTTGCCTGACTCATGAATTGACTCCGATTCGGGGATTAGAATTTGTACATAAGAGAGGGACGACGATCCGGAATGGTAACAGGATGGCTTGGGAATTGAAGCGATCGCGGTCATCCCCAGAATAGTGAGGCGGGATCGAGAAGGGACTGCCATTTTGAGGATAATCAAACGACAGATAAAATCTAGGGTGAATGAAGTTGCGGATTGGAAGAAAAACCAAATTCACGAAGGATTGATAGCAGCTAGGGAACAAGTCAAGAATCGTTGTGAGTAATGAACCCCAAGGTGGTTGTCTGGGGTGGTGCTGGTAGCAGATGACCTAAATCCAACTATACCATTGGTTGTTTGTTATTGGTGATTGGTCATTGGTGATTGGTGATTGGTCATTGGTCATTGGTGATTGGTGATTGGTGATTGGTCATTGGTGATTGGTGATTGGTTGTTGGTGATTGGTCATTGGTCATTGGTGATTGGTGATTGGTGATTGGTGATTGGTCATTGCTTCCCACTCAAAGGACAAAGGAAAGAGCGCCGCGCCACTACTGCCCTCTGCCCACTACCTAAAAACCTTCCCCTCCTCCCGGTAGAAACACCCCCCTTGCCTTTGGGCAGGAATTGGTCGCAGAAGCGAAGAAACACCGGAAAGGGAATGCTAAGATACGAAAGAAATGTCTTGACGGCATTTTGGGGTGCGGTATCATAACAACCCTATCGGCGAGTCTGGGTTGCGTTCTTTGAATTTAGAACCGTATCCTTGTGTCGCAATTGCCTATATTTACCTTTACAGATTTTTCATGGAAACCAAAGCTTTTAGCGAGCTTTTTCCCTTATTTAATAACGCCAATCAAGACACCCTAGAGTGGCTGTTAACCGTAGCGATCAAACACGATTATCCAAGCAATCGTGCTGTTTTAATGGAAGATTCTTGGGGAAATGCGGTTTATTTTGTTGTTTCAGGTTGGGTCAAAGTTCGTCGTCTAGCCGGTGATAACGCCGTAACATTGGCGATTTTAGGTCCGGGAGATTTCTTCGGCGAAATGGCGATTTTGGATGAATCTCCCCGTTCAACTGATGTAGTCGCTTTGTCTAATGTACAGTTAATTAGTATTTCGGCCCAGCGTTTTATTCAAACCCTTTTTAAAGATTCTCAATTGCATCATCGGATGTTGCAGTTGATGGTACAACGGTTACGACAATCGAATTTACGCTTTCAAATGCGCCATCAACCTCCGGCGGTTAAGTTGGCTAAAATGTTAGTCACCTTTGCGGAGAATTACGGTCAAAAAACAGAAGATGGCGTAGAAATTTTGGATATTCCCCACACGGATTTAGCCCAAGTTTCTGATATTACGGTAGACGAAACGCGCAAAATTTTAGAAAAATTGGTGGCTAAGGGTTGGGTTAAACTTAAT
The DNA here is from genome assembly GCA_000380225.1 of filamentous cyanobacterium ESFC-1. Taxonomy (GTDB): domain Bacteria; phylum Cyanobacteriota; class Cyanobacteriia; order Cyanobacteriales; family Spirulinaceae; genus Jaaginema. The sequence goes on along the minus strand of KB904821.1, from coordinate 2,161,654 downwards.
GCTGAAAATAAAACTTTATACTTGGTTAATTTTAAGCAGTTGGTTCATTTGGCCGGACGGATTCAGTAAGTATCGCAGCAAGCAAAACAGTTAGGACGTTTTATGGTTTGCCCTCACCCCAAACCCTCTCCCACGGGGGCTTATTTTCTCAGGATGGATAGGTTGTCCTGACCGATTTGGCGGTTGCTATAGAATCAAACCGGATAGCAGGGGAATGTTTCTCCCCTGAGAAGCTACCTTTTGTGATGGGTTGTTTGTTCTAAGATTTTGAGAGAAAGTGTTTTGACACGAAAATCAAAGTCAAAGATGGACGCTTTCAAACAGGGTAAATCCTCTAAGCCCAAGGTGTTTGAGCGCCGTAAATCGGTTAAGATCGGCTTTAAGGTAGAGATCGCTTTTTGGCAGATTTCTCGCTACCCTAATGAGCAAGAGAAAAAATAACTGCGATTTCTGGTTTTGACAATATTTTGGCTGTTAAAACTACCTGAGAATCGCTTTTTTGAAACTAACTAAAGAATGATTTTCGATGACTCAAAGTACAATAACTCCCCGCGATCGCGAAACCCAATCTTCTACACCTTTTCTGCGGTACACCGTAGCTATGCCGCAACCCCAAACCCATTTGTTTGAGGTAACTCTAGAAATTTCTGATTGGCAGTTGCCTGGTCTAGATTTGAAAATGCCCGTCTGGACTCCGGGGTCGTATCTGGTGCGGGAATATGCCAAACAGGTACAGGAACTCAACGCCACCAACTCAGACTCCGCAGAACCCCTCACAAGCCGTAAAATCGCGAAAAACCACTGGCAGATTGACACCTCTGATTGTGAGAGCGTGACGGTGACTTATCGGGTGTTTGCCAATGAATTGACGGTGCGGACGAATCACCTTGATGCCACTCACGGTTATTTCAACGGGGCGGCTTTGTTTTTCTTTGTACCGGGGTGGGAACAAGAAGCGATTGAAGTCGCGATCGCCCTGCCTGACTCCAATTGGCAGATTACTACTCCCCTGGATGCTTTACCCGGTCAAAAAAATGTTTTTGTCGCCCCAGATTTGGACACCCTCGTAGACAGTCCTTTTGAAATCGGAATCCACGAAACCTACGATTTTGAAGCGTTAGGGAAACCTCACCAATGGGCAATCTGGGGAAAAGGCAATATTAACCCCGACCTTATCATAGAAGATACCAAAAAAATTATTGAGGTAGAAGCGCAAATTTACGGAAATTTGCCTTATGAACGGTATATATTTTTACTTCATTTGTCCGGTAGTGGTTACGGCGGTTTAGAACATAAAAATGCTTGTTCGTTGAATTATCCCCGGTTGGGCTTTCGCAATAAAGAGCGATATAACCGCTTTATGCAGTTAGTTGCTCACGAATTTTTTCACCTTTGGAATGTTAAGAGAATCCGCCCCCATGCCCTAGAGAAATTTGACTACGAACGGGAATGTTATACGACCTCTTTATGGTTCTGTGAAGGGACGACGAGTTATTACGATACCCTGATTCCGCACTGGGCTGAAATTTACGATGAACGCGCCTTTTTTGAAGCGATTAGTAAAGATATTAGCCGCTTTTTGTTAACACCGGGACGGAAAGTTCAGCCCGTCAGCGAATCCAGTTTTGATGCTTGGATTAAACTGTATCGTCGCGATGCCAATAGTGACAATTCTCAAATCTCATATTATCTTAAAGGGGCAATGGTATCGTTGTTACTTGATTTGAAGATTCGGGCTTTACATCGTAATGCGCGATCGCTCAATGATGTCTTGCGGCAAATGTGGCAGCAGTTTGGTAAAGATGAAATTGGCTTTACTGAAGAACAACTGAAATCGATTATTGAATCGGTAGCAGATTGCGATTTAAGCGACTTTTTCTCGCAATATGTAGACGGGACAGAGGAGTTACCCTTTGACGAGTATTTAAAGCCCTTTGGGTTACAGATCAAGCCTGTTAATAGCAAGGAAGAAATCCCCCACACCGGACTAAAAATCAATAGTAACTCTAGTCCTGCCAAAATCCAGTTTGTAGAAATGGATTCTCCTGCGAGTATAGCCGGAATTGATGCGGGAGATGAGTTACTTGCTATTGACGGTTTTCGCGTCACGGCTGATAAATTCAACGAACGCTTGCAGGATTATCAAGCCGGAGATGAAATCGAAGCCACTATTTTCCATCAAGATGAATTGAAAACCTATAAACTCAAACTCGGTCAATCGCAACCGACGGGTTATAAGTTAGCTAAAATGAAGTCTCTTGATGAGGATCAAAAGGCTTTGTTAAATGGTTGGTTGCAGTTTAAAGCGTAATTTTTTAAACCCTGGTTTTGCCGCAAAACTGGGGTTTTATTGTGGCTTTTTGAGATATTGAAACCCGTATTTTAGAAATAGACAAGGTACGCGAAAAAGCAGTGGAGATGAAATTGTTACCGAAGTCGAAATAAGATGCCAGAACCCCGGTTTCTGGAGTTCAATGTTAACTTGATCGGGTAGACAAATAAGAAACCGGAGTTCTTAGTCTTTACTTTTGTTGGCGATACCAGTTGCGTAACTGTTGGGGGGAAACGCCGAGGAAGTAACCCAAGACGATGATTTGATTGATTATCGTGGTTTTAAATACTCCCAATTTTTGCCAGCGACGGGCAGAAGTTGTGACCGAAGCGGGAACTAATACGATTTTTCCTTGGGGTTTGAGACGACGGACGAACTCAAAATCTTCCATAATGGGTAAGTCGGGAAAACCACCGCAAGTTTTAAAAGTTTCCTGAGTTAAAAATAAAGCTTGATCGCCATAGGGTAACTGGAAAAAACGCGATCGCACAATCACCATTTTTTCAACGAGACGCAAACTCATCTCCGGGCTATCTATGCCTAATTGAAATGCCCCTGCCATCACTCCGGGTTGGGCTAAAGCTGCGCGAATTAAGCCATCGTAATGGGGGGGGAGTTGAGTATCGGCATGGAGAAATAATAAAATATCTCCTGTCGCCTGAGTTGCACCGAAATTCATTTGGGCTGCCCTTCCCGGTTGCGGCGAAAAGAAGACTTTTACCCCCAAATTTTGGGCGCATTCGAGGGTATTATCTTGGCTTCCCCCATCGACAATAATAATTTCAATTCCGTTGGCAGTTTGGGCGTTTTGAATGGTTGTGGCGATTTGCGTCGCTTCATTCAGGGTGGGAATAATAATTGAAATTTTGCTGACTGCATCGAGGGGAAAGGTTTTTTCCATAAGTGCCGCTTCTACAGGCTTTTTGACTTTGACGATCGCGCAGATTGATACAATCGCCAAGCTTCTCCTACCCATAACACAATCGAGGTACTGCCGATAATCATCAGCCAATCGCTGAGGGAAAGGGGAACCGTTCTAAACACTGTACCGCCGTATTGGATAATCAGGATTTGACCGAGGAAAATGGCAAACGCGATCGCGACAAAGCCTTTATTTTGCCACAAGCCTTTAAACGCGGATTGGGTGAGTCCGAGACAACGGGCGTTAAAGAGGTTCCAAAATTGCAGAAAAACGAAAACAGCAAAGAAAACCGAAAGTTCTCTGGGGGTAATGCCGTCTTGTTGCAGATAAACCAAGAAACCAACAAGAAAAGCTAAAAAGAGCAATCCCACCGTCAAAATATTTCCCATCATTTCCCCAGAAATAATAAAGGCATTGGTGGGGCGTGGGGGCTGTTGCAGTACGTCGTCGTGGGGGGGTTCAGCAGCTAGGGCTAAAGCGGCGAAGGTGTCCATAATCAGGTTCACCCAGAGCATTTGCGGGACGGTGAGGGGTAGGGAAATGCCGATAAAGGGGCCGAGTAGGGCAATTCCCAAGGCTACAACGTTAATGGTGAGTTGAAAGAGGATAAACCGTTGAATATTCTGGTAAAGCGATCGCCCCCACACCATGGCATTGACAATACTTTGGAAGGAATCGTCGAGTAAAATAATATCGCTGGCTTCCTTGGCGATCGCGGTACCACTTCCCATCGCTAAACCGACGCGGGCTTGTTTGAGGGCTGCGGCATCGTTGGTGCCATCTCCAGTGAGTCCCACCACTTCTCCTTGGCTTTGCAGCAGTTGGACAAGGCGGAGTTTATCTAGGGGAATCGCCCTCGACAAAACTTTGAGATGCTGAACGGCTTTCTGGGCTTCCTCATCGGGCATTTCCCGAAACTCCGAGCCGCTTAAATGGGTGTAGGGTCGGTCGGCATCATTTTCTGCCCACAAGCCGATTTGACGGGCAATTTCGAGGGCAGTGGCGGCACAATCCCCGGTAACTACTTTGAGGTTAACCCCTGCTTGCAAACAAGAAGCGATCGCGCCAGGGACTTCCGGACGCAAGGGGTCAGCGATCGCCACAAAACCCAACCAAGTCAAGTGATGCAGACGTTCGTTTTGTTCGGGTTTGACCAAGTTATGGGGCAAGTTGGAGTAAGCAAAGCCCAACGTCCGCATTCCCCGTTGTTGATAATTTTTGAGGGCGGTTAAAATCGGCTCGGTTTTAGAAAGAGTAAATTCGCCATATTCGGTTAAAATATGGGAACAGTAGCTCAAAATAACTTCTGGTGCGCCTTTAATATGGATAATCTCTTTATTCGTCACCGGAGATATCCCCAAGGTCGTCATATACTTTTTCTCGGGGCAAAATGACGACTGATGTTGAAATTGGAAGCGATCGCGATAACCCCGATAATCTAAATTTTGCGCGTCTAGCCACAACAGCAAAGCCCCTTCGGTGGGATTACCGAGGACTTGGGGAGGTTCACCCGGAGATTTTTCTAAATCCGCCGTACTATTGGCCGCGATCGCCTCAGCGATTAAGTTTTGGGCAAACTTAACCTCTGCCACTTTATGGGATTGTAACCCCGGAAACCCCACTTCCCCCACTCGCATTTTATTCTGAGTCAGGGTTCCAGTTTTGTCCGAACAGATCGTCGTGGCAGCCCCAATGGTTTCGCAAGCGTGCATTCGTCGCACTAAATTATTGGTCGCGGCCATTTTGCGGACGCTGTAAGCCAGAGAGAGAGTTACACTCATAGCCAAGCCTTCAGGAACAGCAACCACAATAATCGTTACTGCAACCATAAAGTATTGCAGCAAAGCGGTTCCCACCGTACCCTCTAACCAGGGTTCGCCCTCTATGGGTAGCCAATGGGCGATCGCGCCGACACCAACCCCCAGCAGCAGCAATAAACCGCCGATTACCAACGCTTGCAGCCAAATCATGCCTTTTTCGAGCCAAGGGGGAGTTTCTAGGTCTTTCCCGGCTAATTTCAAGCCATCATAAACCACGGGCAACCAGACGGGAACTAAGGCGATCGCGCTGGCTAGTAAAACCAATGCTAAAACATAATCTTGTTGGGGGGTGGCGTGGAGTTCCCCCGTGAGAAAGCCCCGAATTAATAACGCCCCAAACACCAAGAAAGCCACCGTCAAACCCACCACACCGATCAGTTGGCTGAGTTTTTCGAGTTGTTGATTGAGGGGAGTATCTTGGCTATTGTCAACGGTAGCCACCGCTTGGGCTAGTTGGCCGATTTCGGTGCGATCGCCCACGGCTTCTACTTTCATTAAACCGTGGCCTTGGTCTACCAAGGTACTGCGGTGCAAATGATAAATAGAATAGGTACTGTCGCTGTTTTGCGGGGCTATGGGGTCTTGGGGGGCGAATTTCTGGACGGGTTCGGATTCCCCGGTAATTTTGGCTTGATCGATCAGTAGGGATACTGCTTCGATAATTTTGCCATCGGCGGGAATTTCTTGACCGGGTTCGATGTAAATAATATCTCCCACCACCACCTCACGACGGGGAACGAGGGTACAAGCGGCATCGCGAATCACCCGCACCATCACATCATCATAGACTTGGTTGAGGCTTTCAAATTCTTGATTGGCTTTATATTCGTTTAAAAAGGCCAAAGTTGTGGCTAATAAAATCGCGACAATAATGCCTAAACTTTCGATGTAGTCCCCGCTTGCTGCACCAACGGCGATCGCGATCCCCGCCGCGATCGTTAAAATGCGAATAATTGGGTCTTCAAATTTTTCTAAATAAAGTTGCCACCACGGTTGCGATTCGTGAGAACTCAGGACATTTTCACCATATTTTTGGCGACTGGTTTCAACTTCGGTGGTGGTCAAGCCGCGATATCGGGCTTCGCGCTCGCTTGCATTAAAAGACAACATAAGATGTTCTAACCTTACCCCAGGTTTCTCGTCAGTTTATATTATGGTAACGCGTTGAACTCTTATTGAATCAAGCGATCCCCGCCCTTAATTTCTGTTCTCTGTCAAATCGACAATCTCTTCAAAACTGAAATTGTCCACTAAATCAATTAAAGCCAAACGGAGCGATTGCTGTTCGTGGGGTAAATCGTTTAATAGATTTAAAACCAACTCCGCATCGGCACAAATTGCCGCTTGATGTAAATCTGCCAACCATTCCTCGGACATAAAAGCTAAAGCTTCGGGATCGAGTTCTTTTAAACCTTTTTCCCCCTGGGGTTCAGTACCGGGGTTTGGGGGAGTATCCAAATTATAAATAAAACGAACTCCCAAATGTTCGCTCATCTTGTCAAACAAAACCGCTTCTTGGAAGGGTTTGAGGATTACTTCATCGCAACCCGAAGATAAAACCACCGCTTTTTCTTCTTCAAACGCGATCGCGGTTAAGGCAATAATAACAGTACGATTTTTAAAACTCATACTATCTTCTTGCCGCCAACTCGAACGTTCTCCCCACTGCACCCGTTCGCGACGACGAATTTCTTGGGTAGCTTTATAGCCATCCATCACAGGCATTCTCATATCCATCCAAATCAGATGAGGTTGCCAAGCTTCCCACAATTCTATCGCTTCTTGACCGTTGCGAGCTTCTTCTACCGAAAAGCCCACACGCTGAAATAACTCCACCAAGACACCGCGATTGTCAAATTTATCTTCTACTACTAAAATACGATACTCCGGTTGATCCGGCGCGATCGCGGTGGGTCGTTTCGAGATTTTGGGCTGGACGATTTCCCGCGAATCGGCCAGGGTGGCTTGGACTTCAAAAGCAACCGTGGTTCCTTGATTCGGTTCGCTTTCGACGCTAATATCTCCTCCCATCAACCGCACAAATTGACGGCTAATCGGCAAACCCAACCCCGTTCCCGATTGCGTTTTACGACCGCTTTCCGTTTGTACAAAAGCCACAAATAAGCCATCCATTTCTTCAGCCGCAATACCTTGACCCGTATCTGTGACGGTAAAGGTTAACACAACAACTTGCTCTGGATTGGGGAATTGGTGGCTTTCTTGAACACAGCCGACTTGTAACTGCACATAGCCCTGGTCGGTAAATTTAATCGCATTGCCAATTAAATTAATCAAAACCTGTCGCAATTTTCCTTCATCGGTGCGAACGTAATGGGGAACATCCTGATGGCGCTCAAAAATTAATTTTAAATTTTTCGCCAGGGCTTTGAGTTCGAGCATTTCCTCTAAAGAATTGAGTAAATGAAACAAATCAAAGCTATTTTCATTAAATGAAACCCGTCCGGCTTCGATTTTTGACATTTCCAAGACATCATTAATCAAAGCTAAAAGATGCTCGCCGCTATGACTGACAATTTCGAGATATTCTTTGTGCTTGGGATTCACAATCGGGTCGTGTCGCATTAACTGGGTAAAGCCCAGAATGGCATTGAGGGGGGTGCGAAGTTCGTGACTCATATTGGCCAAAAAGGCACTTTTGGCCTGGTTGGCCGCTTCGGCTTCCGCTTGGGCTTGTTCGGCATTTCGCATACTGGCGGCCAGTTGGGCTGTGCGTTCGTTTACCTTTTGTTCGAGGGTACGATTTGATTCGGCCAGTTGTTCGGTTTTGATTTCTAGGGCTTGGGTAAACTGTAACCGTTCGGCTTCGGCTTCTTTGCGTTGGCTAATGTCTTTAAAGGCCGCGATCGCGTAGACAATTTCCCCGGTTTCATCAAAAATCGGCGTGGCCGATATTTCAATGGGAACAATCGTTTCCTGGCGATGAATTTCGGCATCATCTAAGGTCGCATTTTCTCCCTGTAGCGCCCGTAAAATCGGCTGTTCGGCTGGTGGATAAGGGGTTGGGCTACCGGGGATATAAACTTGATAAATGTCGGTCAGGGCTTCAATATTTTGCGGCTCATTCAAGGCAAACCCCAGAATTTCTTGAGCGGTGGGGTTCGCATAATAAGGCTCACCTGTCGCATCCACGACAAACACGCCAATAGGAACCGCATCGAGAAATTGCGTGAGGCGTTTTTCACTTTCTCGTAGGGTTTGGTTTTTGAGGAGTTCGGCTTGAGCTTGTTCGGCTAAACGTTTTTGGGCTTGGGCTTCTTTGAGTTGTTTAACGTGGTCGAGGGTGCGATAAGTGGTGATTTCTAAGTCTTGTAAATCAATGGGCTTGGTTAAAAAGTCAAAGGCCCCCCGATTCATAGCAATTCTAATTCTTTCGAGGTCACCATAAGCCGAAATAACAATAGTTTTCAGGGTGGGATAATTTAACTCAGCCAAGCGGGTCAACAGGGTTAAACCATCCATTTCTGGCATATTGATATCCGTTAAAATGATATCAATATCCGGTTGGGCTGGCAGTATTGTCAGAGCTTCTACCCCATTATTCGCAAAAAGAAATTGTAATTCTTTGCGGCGAATTTTTTTACGGAATTTTTGGCGGATGAGGATTTCTAAATCAGGCTCATCATCCACAACCAGAATTTTAGCAGGCATGATCTAAAATCACACAATCTAGAGGCGATTAATGGTCAGAAAGCTCAAAAATTTTTTGCTTAAGATGTTCAAATTCTACAGGTTTGTTGAGATAATCATCAGCCCCATATTCTTGGGCTTTATGATGGTTTTCATTGTCCCCGTAAGCAGTCATCATAAAAACTTTTAAGTGGGGAAACTGGGCTTTGATAGCTTTAAGGAGTTCTAACCCATTCATCCCTGGCATATTAATATCCGAAAGAATCAACACTAAGTTATTCGGTTCGGCGTTTTTTAAATAGTCCAAAGCTGCTTGGGCTGAAAAGGCAAAGTGAAAATCGAGGAGTCCTTTGCGGATTTCTTTGCGAAATTTTTGGCGAAAAAGTAACTGTACGTCTTCTTCGTCATCAACCACCATAATTTTCATGCTTTTTTCCGGTGACACAGTTTTAGTGTTTTTAACGTTTGGGTAAGGTCAAAATAAATTCAGTGTATTGGTTCACCTCGGTATCAATTTGTAATTGGCCTTGGTGTTCTTTCTCGATGATATCTCGACTAATGGATAATCCCAACCCAGTGCCAATTCCGGTGGGCTTGGTGGTGAAAAATGGCTCGAAAATCCGTTGGCGAATATGGGGGGGAATGCCGGTTCCATTATCGCGAATGCAAATTTTGACGTTTTCCCCTAAGTCTTGGGTTTTGACGGTTAGGGTGGGAGTGTAATTAGGCTCTTGTTGGGTTTCTTGGCGGACGCGATCGCGGGTGGCGTGACAAGCGTTATTAATTAAATTGAGAAAGGCTCGACTCAGATTTTGGGGGACGGCTTGGATCGGTTGTAGGTTAGGGTCGTAGTGGCTTTCAATGGTAATGTTAAATTCTGAGTCTTTGGCCCGCATCCCGTGATAGGCCAAGTTGACGTATTCGGCCAGCAGGGCATTGATATCAACGCTAACGCGAGGGTCGTGGGTACTCGAACGGGAATGCAGTAACATCCCCCGAATAATACTATCAGCCCGTTTACCATGATGCTCGATGCGGTCGAGATTTTGGCTGAGATCGTCGAAAATTTCTTGGAGATAGTCCCAAGTTTCTGAATCAAATTTTTCTTGTTGTTGAGCGAGTTCTTCTAGGAGTTCTTGGGTCAGTTCGGCGGATAATTCGGCGAAGTTGTTAACAAAGTTTAAGGGATTTTTGATTTCGTGGGCAATTCCGGCGGTGAGTGCGCCGAGAGAGGCAAATCGTTCTTGGGCGATCGCGCGTTCTTGCATGGTTGTTAATCTATACCGTAAGCGATCGCTTTCATATTGTTGGGCGAGCCACTGAGTCAGCCATTGTAGTAAGGGGGGCTTGGGGGGGAGAGAGCCGGATTCGCTTTCGAGGTACAATATCCCCCAAAAGCGATCGCGGCTGACGAGCGGCCATTTCCAGGCTTGCTGGGGTGGGTGGGTTGCGAAGTAGGGGTCGGGGGGGAGATTTGACTCCGAAGCGCTAATAAAGGTAATTTCGGGCGTTTCAGCTAGGGTGGTTAACCAAGCCACCGGCCAGTCGGGGGTGTCGGGAGATGCGGTTTGTTGAACCCAGGTTTTGTCTTGGTAACGGTAAATGACTCCCCGTTGTGCGGGTAGAAATTCTAAGCCCAAGGCGATCGCGCGATCGCAAGCGGTGTTTAGATCGGGGCTTTGGTGGAGATGATGCAAAGCCTCCATTAAGCGATCGCAACTGTTTTCTGGAGGGAATTGAAAATGCTGCACGACGGCGATCGCACCCCAGGCTTGAAATTCCCGCAGGGCTTGTTGTTCAAAGACTTGGGCTTGTTGATCGTAGCCTTGAGCTTGCCAATGTTGGGCCAGCAGTTGATAACTCAAAGCTAAATAGGGATTAAGCTGCAATGGGCGCAAATGCGCGATCGCTTTTTCGTAGTGGTGTAAAGCGGATTGGTCGCGGCTGAGGGCCCCATTGACTAAATCTAGTTTATAGAGCCATTGAGGGCGATCGCTCAATAAATTTTGTAAAGCTTGGCGATAATGTTGAGCTAAATCGGTATGGTTTTGTGCCGCCAAACATAATAAATTATAAAAATAATAATCGGCGCTAATTTCGGGGTCATCTAGACTTAAAATTTCGGTTTTAATATTTTGCAAACAGCTATAGGCTTCTTCGGGGCGATCGCACCAATATAAACGTTGAGCTTTGAGGAAAAAATACCAAGCCCTGGCTTGATTCGCGGCGCGATCGTCACATTGCTTAAGATATTCTGTTTCTGAGATGATCTCTGTCTCATTCAATAATGTTGCCAGTTGCCAGCGATACCCTAGCAGTAACAGGTTGTCGTCACCTGTTGCTAACTTTATTTCGGCACAAACCCGATCGAGGAGCGATCGCAAGTTTTGACCTTGAAAATAAGCGCAAATGCTAGGAATCATCATTTTTTGAAGTTGCCTAAATGTGAACACCAAGGCAAACTCAATCGAGCTTACGCCCTAATCCTACAATATTTAATCTCAATCTGCGATCGCTTTTATCGCTTTAAGCTAAGAGTTTATAGTTTCAATACTCAATCTCAACTTTGGCTTAAATACTGTTGATTTTATGCCCTTATTATTCTTCAATCGCAGAATAATAAATTCAGCAAAAATAAACTAAAAATCGCGCCTTCCTCGGGTCAGAAGAAAGCGCGATCTGTTGTATTACCCTCTCAAAGACCAATCTAAGGATCGACCCAACGGTCATCGGCTTTAATTAAATTAATCAACTCAGCCACCCCTTGGTCTTCGGGAACTTTCTTAATTTCTTCGCGACCGCGATACAAAGAAATATATCCCGGTTGTTTGCCCACATAACCATAATCTGCGTCTGCCATTTCTCCTGGGCCATTGACAATACAGCCCATAACAGCAATATCTAACCCGGTTAAATGTTTCGTGGCTTCGCGGACTTTGTGCAGCACTTCTTCGAGGTTAAACAAGGTACGACCGCAAGAGGGACAAGCCACATACTCGACCATCGTTTTCCGCAGTCCCAGGGCTTGCAAAATGCTGTAACACACCGGAATTTCCTTTTCTGGGGCTTCGGTGAGGGAAACACGAATTGTATCCCCAATGCCTTCTGCGAGGAGGGTGGCAATTCCGGCGGTGGATTTAATGCGACCATATTCCCCATCCCCGGCTTCAGTTACCCCCAAATGTAGGGGATAATCCATGCCTAGCTCGTCCATGCGCTGCACCATCAGGCGATACGCCGCCAACATCACCGGGACGCGGGAGGCTTTGAGAGAAATGACCAGGTTGCGGAAGTCGAGGGATTCGCAAATGCGGATAAACTCTAAAGCCGACTCAACCATGCCTTCGGGAGTATCGCCGTAGGTAAACAGCATCCGTTCGGCCAAAGAGCCATGATTTACGCCGATTCGCATGGCTTTGTCTTGATCTCGCAGGGAAATCACCAAAGGTTCTAGGGTTTCGCGGATTTTGTCGCCAATTTCAGCAAATTCGGCTTCTGTATATTCGGTGCGATCGCTTTTGGGTTTTTCAAAAACGTATAACCCCGGATTAATTCGCACTTTATCAACGTGCTTGGCGACTTCGAGGGCGATTTTCAAGCCGTTATGATGCACATCAGCGACTAAAGGCACATCTCGATAGGTTTTAATTAGTTTTTCTTTAATTTGCGCCAGGGCTTTGGCGTGAGCCATACTGGGAACCGTCACCCGCACGATTTCGCAGCCCATTTCATGCAAGCGGCGAATGGCGGCGACAGAGCCTTCTACATCGAGGGTGTCTTCGTTGATCATCGATTGCACAACCACGGGATGGCCGCCACCGATGAATACATCATTCACGCGCACCGGGCGGGTTTTACGGCGGTGAATTGTGGTGTCTACCAGGGCGGCAGTCACTGGCGGTTGGGTGGTTTCCAGGGTTTGCATAGTGTTTTGCTTGAGTTCGCGTGCTACTGTACCGATCGCGTTACAAAAATTGCGTTTCTAAGTTTAATTGTCTCAAATTTTAGTCACTCTCAGGTTAAGAAAAGCGACTTTGGCGGTAACGATGGGGGTAAACAGTCTAGAAATCTGTTTACCCTAACTTGTTTAGGAAGCGGAAACCGCCGGATTTAAGCCCAGTTGAGCTATCAATCGTTCGCCGTCAAAGCAATCTTGCATCAATTCTTGGATGCAATCGACTTTAATTTGTTCTTGCAAGCGGACATGACCAAAGGCGCGATCGGCGATTTCGACGGTGGTTAAGGTATCGAGATCGACGGATAAAATGGGGATTTCGAGGTCTTCGGCCCGATTGAGAATAAAGTCTTGGGGTTGACTGTGGCCGGTGAGAATCAAGCAGTTGGTTGAAGTTTCCAGGGCGGATAACTGCAATTCGGGGCGATCGCCCCCGGTAACCACGGCCATGTTACGTCCTTTGCGGAAGTATTCGAGGGCTGAGTTAACGTTCATCGCCCCAATGACTAAACTTTCAACCATCAAGTCGAGGCGATCGGAGCGACACAAAACTCTGGCATTAAGTTGTTGCGTCAGTTCCCGCACACTCACGCTGTTGAGTAAGCTGTTGTGGGGAAGTAAGCCCAACACGGAGATACCTTGTTTCTCTAAGAAGGGCTTGACAATGGTTTGCATACCGTCGAGGTGTTCGAGGGGAATATCGTTAATAAAAATACCCACCAGGCGATCGCCAAGTTCTTGTTTTGCTGCCAAAAGCTCGTCAACGACTAACAACGCTGGCGATTTACAGCGCGTCACCAACAGCACTGAAGCCTCTAGTTCGTCAGCCATGTGACTCACTGACATATTAAACAAACTTCCCTCAGCCAAACTACTGGGGCCTTCGAGTAATACTAAGTCGGCATCCAGGTCTTGGTAATAATCCAACAAAGTGTTAGACGGCTTCATGTTGTCCGTCTTCTGAAGTTGTTGCGCGATCGTCGCTTCATTGAGACAGATAAAGGGAGGCTTTACTTGGTGCGAGGATAACTGTAACGCTTTGGTGATAAAGTTTACATCTGCATCTTCGGGGCTAGGCTGAGGATTAAGTTCGCTGCAAAACCCTAGGGGCTTACTATAAGCGAGGCTAATTCCTTTTTGCCGTAGTTGTTGCGTAATGCCGAAAGTGGTTGCTGTTTTGCCACTGTACTGGGCTGTCGATCCGATAAATAAGTATTTGGCTTTGGCCACACCCTCACTCCTTAATGATACTGCTTCATAATTTTGCTTCAACTTTTTAGTTTAGCTATCAATCCGCAGTAATTTCCGGTAGAATGACCGCGAAAAGTCAGTAATTCGCGATCGCTTATAGTTCATGATGACTTCGATTAAGTAATCCACAAACTCAGAATTTTGCATCTTCACTTCATAGCTTAGATCGGCATTACCATCAAACTGTAAACGGCAAAGAGTTAACTCGGCAGGTAATTTGGAAACATACCAAGATGCCACAAAGGGAATGCTGTGACCCCCTTCGATGTGACGTTCGCCTTCTAGCGATCCGCTTTGATAAAGACCAATGGCAAGTGGCAGGAGATTACGCTTCGTTCCTTGAAAGTAGGGCGCGTAAACAATAGCATCTGCCTTGGAGGCCGGCTTTAAATTTTCAAGAGACATCGGTCAAATCTTACAAACTCCCCTGGATTCGTACACCTCCCATCCCAACTATTCGTTTTGTTCTGGGGGTGCGTGGTCTGAAAAAGCAATGCCCCATCTTAAAAAATTAAAACCGGGCAATTTACTCCTAGCTCTAACATAGCGTCAAATCTAACAAGTTACAAAAAAATAAGCACCCCCCCGAAGGAGAGTGCTTATTTTAATTATCTAGAAGCTAGTTTCGCTTTCAAGATTACCCGTTGATGGAAGGGGCGGTTAAAGCAACCGGAGCTGCTTCGCCACTCGCCAAGTCTAAGGGGAAGTTGTGAGCGTTGCGTTCGTGCATTACTTCAAAACCGAGGTTAGCGCGGTTCAGGACATCTGCCCAGGTGTTCACGACGCGACCTTGTGAATCCAAGATGGATTGGTTGAAGTTGAAGCCGTTGAGGTTGAAAGCCATGGTGCTGATACCCATTGCGGTGAACCAGATACCGATGACCGGCCATGCGCCTAAGAAGAAGTGTAATGCGCGGCTATTGTTGAAGGACGCATATTGGAAGATTAAGCGACCGAAGTAACCGTGAGCAGCTACGATGTTGTAGGTTTCTTCTTCTTGACCGAATTTGTAACCGTAGTTTTGAGATTCGATCTCGGTGGTTTCACGCACTAAGCTGGAGGTGACCAAGCTACCGTGCATGGCGCTGAATAATGCGCCGCCGAAGACACCAGCTACACCTAACATNTGGAAGGGGTGCATCAAGATGTTGTGTTCGGCTTGGAACACCAACATGAAGTTGAATGTACCGGAGATACCCAGAGGCATACCATCGGAGAAGCTACCTTGACCAATCGGATAGATCAAAAACACGGCGGTAGCGGCGGATACGGGAGCGCTGTAAGCGACACAAATCCAAGGACGCATACCTAAGCGGTAGCTGAGTTCCCACTGACGACCGAGGTAGCAGAATACGCCGATCAAGAAGTGGAAGATTACCAATTGGTAAGGACCACCGTTGTACAGCCATTCGTCTAAGCTGGCAGCTTCCCAAATCGGGTAGAAGTGTAAGCCGATGGCGTTAGAAGAAGGGACAACAGCACCGGAGATGATGTTGTTACCGTACAACAAAGAACCAGCAACGGGTTCGCGGATACCATCGATGTCCACAGGAGGAGCAGCGATGAAGGCGATGATGAAGCAAGTGGTAGCGGTTAAGAGAGTGGGGATCATTAAGACACCGAACCAACCTACATAAAGGCGGTTGTTGGTGCTAGTTACCCACTGACAAAAACGTTCCCACACGCTATTGCTTTCGCGTGTTTGGATTGTCGTAGTCATAGTTAGATAATTGCGTTATGTATGTTATGAAGTTTTCAAGGTTCGCTTGAACTGTTTTTGGTTTCAAGTTTTTCTTGAACTGTTTTTATATTAAGGGAGTTTCCCGTACTTGTAAAGGTATGTAACGAAATTTTTACTTATGTAATTGATAAGTTCTGATTATGAATGGTTCTGCATCAAACCAAATCACCTACAGTCCGGCTTATACAATAGTGCCGACTTATGAGTGCTTTAATCGTTGTGGTTATTGCAATTTTCGCCGCGATCCCGGTAGTAGTCCTTGGCTGAGTTTGACTGAAGCTCAACGAATCTTGCGATCGCTACACTCTGATAACGTGACTGAAATTTTAATCCTAAGCGGTGAAGTCCATCCCCAGAGTTCGTTACGAGGGGCTTGGTTTAACCATATATATAAGTTGTGCGAGTTGGCTTTGTCTGAAGGCTTCATGCCCCACACCAACGCCGGAATCCTGAGTTTTGCAGAGATGGAACAACTCAAACAGGTGAATGGCTCAATGGGGTTAATGCTCGAACAAGTAACGCCGAGTTTGCTCAAAACGGTTCATCGTCATGCGCCGAGTAAAGTTCCCGAAGTGCGCTTACAGCAACTAGAATGGGCGGGATCGTTGCGGATTCCGTTTACTACGGGATTGTTACTGGGGATTGGGGAAACGCCGCCCGATTGGCAGGAGACTTTGAGGGCGATCGCGCAACTTCATCAAACCTGGGGTCATATTCAAGAAGTAATTTTGCAACCCCACAGCCGGGGCAGTCAACAAGATTATTTCGCAGGGGCGTTTTCTCGCGACAGTTTACTGGCAGTGATTAAGCAGGCTCGCTCTATTTTACCGCCCGATGTCACGATCCAGATTCCCCCCAATTTAGTGGCTGAACCCGATTATCTCTTGGCTTGTATCGCAGCAGGAGCGCGAGATTTAGGCGGCCTTAGCCCGAAAGATGAGGTGAATCCTGACTATCCTCATCCTACCCCAGAAAAGCTGAAAACTATCCTCAAAGATACTCCTTGGCAGCTTGTCCCCCGTTTACCCGTTTACCCGCAACATTACGACTGGCTACCCCCCAAGTTACAGGAGCAACTGCTTTAGCGATCGGCATCTAAGGGGTGGGGTTTTCCCGAATTACCAGTTAAGGGATTTTGGCGACAACAAAAGACAAAGGACTAAAAAACTAAGAACGATCCTTTTGTTGTAGAGTTTGAATGCGATTGCGAATAGAAATGTTGGTTTCTTGATGTTCGTAAGCCGTTACCCAAGTTAGGGTGGTGGATAAAGCAATTAAGCTGAAAAACATGGCGATAAAAATTTCGCAAATCGCCGCAACTCTGGCTAAAAAAGAGGCGGGATAAACGTCACCATAACCCACAGTTGAAAAGGTGACAATCGAGAAATACAAAGTTAAAAAGCCTTCCGTCAGCCCGGTAAAGTTATCGGGGTTTTGGCGCAATAGTTCTGTATAAAGACTGGCAAAACCGAAGATAATGGTAAAAAAGCCTAAACCCAGGAACATTAGAACAAAGGGGAGACGATTTAAAGAAGGAACGAAACGATATTCTGAGACCATTTTTTTCCCCCGCTTTACTTTAAATTCTAGATCGTTTCCGGCTCCTAAAAACACTTCAAATACTAATAAAGTGATTAGAACTAAACCACTAGAGATAGTAGACAATGAGAGAAAAGTACGCAGTTGAAGACTCAGCAGTTGATCCCAAGAAGGCAAGAAAACATTGAGAATTGCCCCTACTAATAAAAGTGCTGCGATCGCGCTGAGGTTTTGGCGGAATTTGACTAAAAAACCGTAGCGCGGATAAGAGATACAATCAACGATTTCTGCTTCGTGTTGGGGTTGCAGTTGAGAGAAATCGAGGCGATCGCTAATGGTTTGCGCGATCGCGTCAATTAACTCGGCACTCCTCAAAAGTTCTTCGGGCGATCGCGTTTCCCGATCGAGATCGGACATAATTTGAGACTATCCTTTATTCTTCTAATAACTGAAACGAGTTCAGAAATCCGGTGCTACTTCCGGTTAAGCTCGATTCTAGGTTTTGCGGAACCGTAACACTGACTTGATATAACGTTCTACCCACCCAATATAAACGGTTAACAACAATAAAAACTCGATCGGCTTGTGTGGCTTGCAGTTTGATTTCTCGTCCCGGATAGTTGTCTTTTAAGCTAATGGTTTCACTGGCTAAGATTTCCCCTTCTACTTGTTCGACAATTTGCTGTTGCATCACTTCTAAAAACTGTTCGGGATCGACAGCTTCGAGGTTTAATTCTGCCGGGATATTAATGCGGGTAACTAGGTACTGTACAGTGTCATCATAACGCTTGACTGCAAAGCCATTAATATTCACTGCTACTGCTTCGATATTGGTACTCGACTCCGTAATTGTCGGATCGCCGGGCATTAAAATGCTAAAATCCGCATCAGGAGAAGTATAAAGACTCCATACCGATTGAGTTTCTTGATTTTGCGCGATCGCTCCTTGTAAATTAGCCCGTACCGGTTGCAGTTGTCCGGTTACTCCCCCCGCGAGGCTTGCTGTTAATAGTAAGGTAATAATGTTCTTTTTCATCAATTCAACTATATTTCTTAAGAGTTTCTACAAATGACCGTGCGATCGCTTATTTTATCAAATTTCCGGCTTTGATTCGCCGCTTTTTGGTCGCTTTTTTGCGCTTGGTGCGTTCCCAACGTAACGCCCTTCCTAACGGGGTTCGTTTCATTTTAAATTCGCAAGTGATCGGATGTAAAGTTGTCGGAGAACCACCGACTTTTGCCTCGGTAATTTCAACAATTAAGCGCAGAAAGAAAGATTTTTCTGCTTTAGAGGCAATTTTAATAGTACGTTTATCGAAAAGCGGTTTAGTCACACTAAGGACGTTGTTTTCTTGCGTGTCTAATGTGCCTTCGATGGTAATTTTTTCTTCAATCCGTTGTTGCGGAACAACAATGGTTTGTACTTGACGTTGAGACAAGTTTAAATTCATTGCCGGAATCAAACGAATAACGCGGTGAGTTTTACCATTAACATCGACTAAAACAAACTGTTCCCAATTTAAAAGAACCGAATAAGTTTTTGATTGATTTTGCAAAACTAAAACAAATTCTTTGAATTTCCCTGGCTTATAGCGATCGCTAAATCGAAACTGAATCCCCATAATTTCTTGTATATCTTGGTCTTGGAGTTGCGCGAGTAATGCCTGTTCTTGAAAATAAATACTAAAATAATGACTGACATCGTGCCGCATTTTATAGATGGCATAAGCGACACATAGGCAATAAACCACAAAGATCAAGACATCTAAATTATCTGCATCCATAAACAGCCCCCCAAAAAAACTATAGTTTTAGGGATTGATAAAACCCCGCGATCGCGCCCTACTCATCATTTTTCAAATAATAAAAATTCTCAAACCAACCCCGTCGCCAAAAGAAGATTAATAATCCCGTCGCTACTAAAATCATAACTCCCCAACAAGCAAAATAACCCCAATGCCAATCTAATTCTGGCATATATTGAAAGTTCATGCCATACACCCCAACAATAAAGGTTAAAGGAATAAAAATAGTCGAAATAATCGTGAGAAAATTTACAACTTCGCTAGTCCGATTACTGATTGCAGACATATAAACATCCATCAACCCCGAAGCCAATTCGCGATAGGTTTCTACAATATCTAAAAGTTGAATCACATGATCGTAACAATCGCGGAAATAAACCTGGACATCACTACTAATGAGATGATTATTATCCCGTATCAACGTATTAATCACACTGCGTAACGGCCAAATCGAGCGCCTCAACGCCAACAACTCCCGGCGAATTTCATAAATTTTACCCAAAGTTTGACGAGAGGGATTCTCAACAACTTCATCTTCGAGCATTTCAACTCTTTCGCCATAATCTTCTAGAACCGGAAAGAAGTTATCAATTAAAGCATCCAATAAAACATAAGCCAAATAATCGGCTTGGGCTTGACGAACTTTACCTTTATTCGCCCGAATGCGATCGCGCACTGGGTCAAAACAATCTTGTTTCGGTTCTTCTTGGAATGTTACCAAATAATGCTCGCCAATAACCAAACCCACTTGTTCGCTTACAAAACCTTCCTCATCATCTAACGGCATTACCATCTGAACCACAACCAACAAATGCTCGTTGTAATCCTGTACTTTCGGACGCTGCGGCACATTCACCACATCTTCTAATAACAAAGGATGCAAATTGCAAACCTGACCCAATCCCCTTAAAACTTCCTCGCTTCCTAACCCTCGAACATCAATCCAAGAAACCGAACCTGTTTCCAAATAACGACGACATTCTAAGGGATTTACTAAAGGACGGCGAATGGCATTTTCAGCGTTATAATCAATCAACACAATCTCAGAAGGAGTGGCATTTTCATCGATGTGCAATGTTCCCGGTTCGCTGCCCGGTTCATCAAAATAATACTCAAAATAATCTTCTTCTTCCTCCTCATTGAGATCGTCAGAATCGTGAATGGGTGTTGTTGTATAAGAGTTGGGTTGTGTCATCCTAATTTTGTAAAATGAAGGTAACTAGCGATTGATTTGCCAGAAGTCCAGTTAATATTTTTCGATTTCCTCAAATGTCTTCATCTTAAATCATTAATAATCAAGTTTCTTTCTCCTTACTCCTGATTATTGCCCCACGGCCAAGCCCTTTACCGTTTAAAACCATCGTAGCCTAGAGATTGAGTGCTATTTTTAGCTAATCTAACCCCTTTTTATTTATAAACAAAAATCAATTATGACCCAATCGAACGAACTGCGATCGCTCCTCGAAGCCGTCGCTGCGGGTAAACTAAACCCAGACGCAGCCCTCAGTAAACTCAAATACTTCGACTACGAACCCGTGGGAGACTTTGCCAAAGTTGACCATCATCGCAGCTTTCGTACTGGCTTCCCGGAAGTGATTTGGGGCCAAGACAAAACCCCAGGGCAGATTGCGGGTATTATGAACAAAATGCGCGATCGCGGCAACCCCACCATCATGGCCACTCGCATCGAACGTCAAATCTGGGAAGCCCTACAAGCACAAGTCCCCGGCTTACACTACTACCCCGACGCGAAAATCTGCGCCCTACAAAATCGCCACCGCCTCCCGAAACGCCCCGGCAACCTGCTGATTCTCACCGCCGGGACATCTGACATCCCCGTTGCCGAAGAAGCCGCCATTACCGCCGAATTGTGCGGCTTTGAGGTCAAACGCCTCTGGGATGTGGGAGTCTCTGGCATCCACCGCCTCCTCGACAACCGTCATGTTATCGAAGATGCCGACGTTCTCGTTGTCGTTGCGGGGATGGAAGGGGCATTACCCAGTGTTGTCGCGGGATTAGCCGACTGTCCCATTGTCGCTGTCCCCACCAGTATCGGCTACGGCGCAAGTTTTGGCGGTGTTGCACCCCTTTTAACCATGCTAAACTCCTGTGCGGCAGGTGTCGCGGTGATGAACATTGATAACGGCTTTGGGGCTGCCATCCTTGCCGGACAAATCCTCCGTACTGCCCAAAAATTTGTCGAACGGGAATGTAGTAATACTTAAAACTATAGTCAAATTTAGATAGATCTTCGCCTCCAAAGTTTATGCGTCAGTGTCTCAATCCCGATTGTCTTTCCCCCAACTCCGACAAGGCTAAATTTTGTCTGAAATGCGGTCATAAATTATTACTGGTAGAACGATATTGGGCAAAAATGATTCTGGGTGAAGGAGGGTTTGGACGGACTTTTTTAGCAGTAGATGAGTTCAAACCGTCTAAATCTCTATGTGTGATTAAACAATTTCTGCCGCAAGCCCAAGGCACTACCAACGTTCAAAAAGCCTCAGAATTATTTGCCCAAGAAGCCCAACGCTTAGAAGAACTCGGTCAACATCCCCAAATCCCCACTTTATTCGCATATTTCACCCATCAGAATCGGCAATATTTAGTCCAAGAATTTATTGATGGGCAAACCTTACAACAAGAACTAGAAAGTAAAGGCATTTATACAGAACCTGAAATATACCAGTTATTGCAGGACTTATTACCACTCTTAAACTTTGTTCATCAAAATAAAATCATCCATCGCGATCTAAAACCCGAAAATATTATTCGACGTAATTCCGATAGTCAGTTGGTTCTAGTGGATTTTGGGGCAGCGAAATCTGTTGCATCTTCACCCAGTAGCGCCCCAGGAACAATTATCGGGACAGTCCAATATTGCGCCCCCGAACAAGCGAAAGGAAAACCCGACTTTATTAGTGATTTATATAGTCTGGGGGTCACTTGTTTACACTTGTTAACGAACGTAGAACCAACCGAATTATTTGATGATTGGCAGGGTGAGTGGCTATGGCGAAAACATTTAAAACTCAATACAGTGAGCCATCGCTTGGGTCAAATTATAGATAAACTAATCGAACCCAAACCCAAAGATCGTTATCAATCGGTAGCCGCAGTTTTAAACGACTTGCAGCTAAAAGATGCAACTTCTCGTTATCCTCGTTTAGAAACTTTTTTAAAGACAAAACAATGGCAAGAAGCCGACCTCGAAACATCACAATTGATTTGCCAACTTGCTCAACGAGAACAAGAAGGTTGGCTAGATTATCAAAGTATTAAAAGCTTATCTTATTCCGATGTCTTAGAAATCGATCGACTGTGGCGAAAATACAGTTATAATCGTTTTGGATTTAGTATTCAAAAGCGAATTTATCAAAGTTTGGTAGCCACTCAAACCGTCGATGCCCCAATTATGCCAAAGTTTGGTGAAATCGTCGGATGGCGCAATCCTAATTCTTCTGGTTGGTTGTCTCACTCAGAGCTAACTTTTGACTTATCCGCCCCAGAAGGACATTTACCTAGGGGTTTGAGTACCAAAGGGTTTCGGAGTTTGTTTTCTAAGGGGCGAACGGCTTTTTTTGAACGAATCTAGGGACTTCTGGACAAGACAAACTGAAGCCAACCCCGGACAAAACCCCAATCAAGGGCGGGAAAATCCCACCCCATCAAACTATAGCAGCAAGCAAAACAGTTACGTTTTAACTCGCAAGGATCGCCCTCACCCCAACCCCTCTCCTACTGTTCGCTTGGGCTTATTTTCTAGGAATGGATAGGTTGTCCTGACCGATTTGGCGGTTGCTCTAACTAAACCGATTCAGCTTGGAGGTCTTCAATTAACTGAGATAACTGATCGCAGTTAGCGCGATAAACCTCGCCGCAAAAATCGCAAGTCGCTTCTGCCCCATCGTCTTTTTCGATCATGTCTTGCAACTCATCAACGCCCAACAGCTTTAATGCCCCCAAGACGCGATTAAAGGAGCAGCGACAGTTGAAACGCACCATTTGGACTTCGGGGAAAATCGTCAAACCCATATCTCCCAATAAATCTTGGAAGATTTCAGGAATCGCTTTACCCTGACGTAACAACGGTGTAAAGCCAGACAGTTGAGATACGCGGGAGTCTAGGGTTTGCACCAGTGCTTCATCGCGGGCAGCTTTGGGCATCACTTGGAGCAAAATACCGCCAGATGCGGTTACTCCTTCACTGCCCACAAAAACCCCAACCAGTAAGGCCGAGGGCGTTTGTTCGGAGGTGACGAGATAATGCGCCACATCTTCTCCCACTTCCCCAGAAACGAGTTCGACGGTACTTGAATAGGGATAACCGTAGCCCACATCCCGCACGACATAAAGATAGCCATTATGACCCACTGCGCCCCCGACATCAAGCTTTCCTACCGCATTCGGAGGTAGCTCGACACTGGGGTTGGTGACATAGCCGCGCACTGTACCATCAAGTCCGGCATCAACGAGTAATCCCCCCAGGGGACCATCGCCTTTGATACGAATATTTACCCTAGAGTCTTCTCGTTTCATACTCGAAGCGAGGAGCAACCCGCTAGACATTGCTCGACCAAGGGCCGCGGTGGCGACATAGGATAGTTTGTGTCTTTGTCTGGCTTCTTCGGTCAAGCGCGTGGTGATGACTCCAACCGCACGAATTCCCCCGTCTGCTGCGGTCGCCCGAATGAGTTGATCTGCCATTTGAATACCTTAAATTGTTTGAGATCGCAACTTAATATACCTTAACGAAATTTAGCGGTGAGTTGCGGGGAGATTCACGGGGGGCGAGATCGGGCGACGAGAATCTTTAACTTTGTCATCAGCAAGCCCAGAAGGGCTTACTACAAACGGTTTGTCTTTTAAGGATTTTCGATATCTTGTTCGGGTTGGGGCAGTTCGGGACTGTTATCCTGCTCGGTGAATAGAGGCCGCATGACGAGGAAACCCAAGCCAAAACACACCAGAATAATCAAAGCCACTGCGATCCCCAACAGCCAAGCGCTGACATCGCGGGAGGATTCCCCAGAAGTATTTTGATTTTTGGTGTTGGCTGAGGTGGGCGGCGGGACAACGGCGGGAGTTTCGGGAGTGGCGACGGGCTGCGGTTCTAAGCTCGGCGGTGTGGCGTTAACAACGGGGGATTGTTCTTTGGCTCTGCCGTGGGGGTCGTAAGCATGGGTCAACTGCTGAACTTTTTGCGCCCAAGCCCCTAGTTTTTCGACTTCTTGGTGCAGGCGTTGATTGTGCTGAAGCAGTTGTTGGTTTTGGACTTGGAGCGTTTTTAATTGCTCCTCTTTGTGTTGGAGTTCGCTGGCCAGTTCGCGGTAGACGCTGATGGGAACTGAGGGGCGATACGTGGAGGAATTGGGAGGGGTGGGTTTAGCTGCCGCAGCAGGGGTATTGGGGGGAGTGTTCACGCGAGAATTAGACATCATAGCTATAGCCAAACTTATAGAAAAGGATATGTTTTTCTGCGCTTTAGAAATGCAATCGAGTTCTCAATTTACTCAATCTCTGATACTGATTCCAAGTCCGTACAGCGACGATACCGGAATTTTGACGCAATTGCCTCATTTTGGCAAATGATTTTTGGGTCATTTGTCCTTGGTCATTGGTCGTTTGTTATTCGTAAAAGCGGGAAAAAATGACCGACGGGCCCGGTGCCTTGGCCGATGTCGAGGGCGTGGTGGAGGGCGGTGGTAACGTATTGTTTGGCGGCGATCGCGGCACTCAAAACATCTTGACCTTGGGCGAGATTGGCGGCGATCGCGGCCGAGAGAGTGCAGCCTGTACCGTGGGTGTTGGGAGTGTCCACAACTTCGGTTTTTAAGATTTCGAGGCGATCGCCATCAAACCAAACATCCACGCCGCGACAATCTCCGGTCATCCCTCCCCCTTTTACCAATACTGTCATCCCCCCAAGGTCGTAGATTGTACGAGCAGCTTTTTGCATTTCGTCAAGATTGGTAATTTCTAAGCCGCTTAAAATTTGGGCTTCGTAGCGATTGGGAGTAATCAGGGTGGCTAGGGGCAGCAGGCGAGATTGTAAAGACGCGATCGCGCTATCGTCAATCAATTGCGCTCCGGTACGAGAAACCATGACCGGATCGACCACAAGCGCCGGGGAGGACAGGGCGGCCAAACTGTCCGCTACCGCCTCGATAATCCCCGCATTCAGCAGCATTCCGGTTTTTACCCCATGTACCCCAATATCTTCTACAACCGCCTTAATTTGGGCTTGTACGGCTTCTGGGGGCAACGCATCGACTCGATCCACCCCCAAGGTATTTTGGGCGGTAATACAAGTAATGGCGCTGCTGCCGTGAACGAGGTGAAACGCAAAGGTTCGCAAATCCGCTTGAATCCCCGCACCGCCGCCACTATCCGACCCGGCAATGGTTAATGCTGTGGGTAATTTCATCATGGTTTACCGTCGCGGAAAGCCTCTGCGTCTGCGTAAAAATTCTGGAATGTCCAGTCCTTGGCCGCTGCGATCTGGGGGGGGCGGTTCCGGTTGGGTGGGTCGTGGCGGGGGCGGTGCGGGAATACTGGGGCGCGTTGGGGTCGCGATCGCCCTAGGGGTGCTTTCCGGCTTGGGCGGTTCCCCACTAAAGCCCGTGGCAATTACCGTGATTCGCACTTCACCCTGCATTCTTTCATCGATCACCGCCCCAAAAATAATATTGGCGTTGGGATCGACCGTTTCGTAGATGGTTTCGGCGGCGGTGTTGACTTCGTGTAGGGTTAAATCGCTGCCCCCCGTGATATTGAAGACCACCCCTTTGGCCCCTTCAATGGAAGACTCTAGCAACGGCGAAGAAATGGCCATCGTCGCCGCTTCTCTCGCCCTCGATTTACCCGAACCTTGGCCAATGCCCATCAACGCCGAACCCGCATCGGCCATCACTGCCCGTACATCGGCAAAGTCCACATTCACCAAGCCGGGGATCGTAATAATATCCGAAATGCCTTGTACCCCCTGCCGCAGTACGTCATCAGCGACCAAAAAGGCTTGCTGTACCGGAGTTTCGGCGGGGATGACTTCGAGTAATTTGTTGTTGGGAATAATAATCAGGGTATCGACTCGACCTTGGAGGGCGGCGATGCCTTCTTCGGCTTGGGTGGTGCGACGGCGGCCTTCAAAGGTAAAGGGACGAGTCACAATTGCCACGGTCAAGCAACCCATTTCTTTGGCGACTTCGGCCACAATGGGGGCGGCCCCGGTTCCTGTGCCACCCCCCATGCCGGAGGTAATAAAGACTAAATCGGTATTTTCTAGGGCTTGGGCGATTTCATCGCGGGATTCTTCGGCGGCTTTTTGGCCGATGGCTGGATTTCCCCCGGCACCTAAACCCCGCGTGATTTTCTGACCGAGTTGTAGGCGTTTTTGAGCGCCAGCTAGGGCTAGGGCTTGAGCATCAGTATTAATCGCCCAAAATTCAACGCCAGTCACGTTACTGGCAATCATGCGGTTGACCGCATTACAGCCCCCGCCGCCAACACCAATAACTTTGATGCGGGCGACATTACTGGGGACAATATTATGGGTTCGTGGTTCTTCTCCGGGGATACCTTGTCCTTCGTTGGTAGAAGGAAAAGGGATGCCAGAGTTATTGAAAGGGTAATTATTTTCCACGCTAAGATCGGGATATTCTGGACGATCGCTTGGGGTTTGGTTTAGCCCTAGTTTACTATCAAGTGACATTGGTATAAGCAAGGTTTAATACATAATTCTTATAAAATCAAGGCCTTGGGGATTCAACATCTTGTCAAATTACGGCTCGGTCGGTCAAGGGGTTTTAGTAGGTTGTTGCTCTGAGGTTTGGTGCAGTTGTACGGTAGGAGAGGTGGGATTGGTCAGATCAATGTAGTTAATACTATCGGCTTCGACGCGATCGGGAAGTTCGTGCAAACGGGCTAAAGCGTCGAGTTGTTCGGGCAGTTGAGTGCTATAGGGGCCGAGGTGAATATCGCCAATATCCACTTTCAAAATTAAATTTTGGGGGTCTCGGACATCAAGGGTTATGGCTTCGATGGGGGCAGCGGCCAGGGTTTGGTAAAGGGCCGGCCAGTTAAAGGGTGGGTCAGTCTGAAAGCCGATCACTTTGAGCTTCGGTAACTCCTGACTTTCGGTCAAACCGATATAACTTTCTTTCGCCATAAAAATACCTTGTTCGTCGATAAAACCTAGGGTTTGCTGATTCGGAGAAATCGCGATCGCGACCGGCTGACGTTCTTCGACTTCAATGGTTAAACGGGGTGGCAGTAAGCTCCGAATCACGCGGGCTTCGCTAATCGGGGCTGTGGCGGTAATTTGCTGGCTGAGGATTTGGGGTTCGAGTTGCCATAACGATTGCGGATAAGATAAAGATAAAAGCGATCGCACGGTTTGGGGGGACAACATTTCGTTGCCTTCGACATCGATTTGCTGGGGATCGCGGATGACCCAATTGGGTTGGGTTAAAATCCAGAATAATCCCCAAGCCATTCCCGTCGCCAAAAGCGATCGCCAGGTGGTTTGGAGTAATCGCAGTTGGCGGCGACGCTTGAGTTCTTGGCGACGAGTTTTAAGATCGGCAGGAGAGACTGATGCAATGCCTGTCATTATCGCTTTAATGCAATCATGGTGGATAAAAGCATAACCCTCAATTGCTGGATTTAAGGTTTGAGTAACGACCGAGGTTAGATAATCTTTCAACCTTTCAACCCGAATTAAGGAAAGCCGTCAAATTTGACACAAAAGTTGTCTTGAGCGTAGACAAGCTTAAACTTGAAAATCGACGGCAAGACGCTGGGGATTTATGCTCATTATAGGGGGTCTCTCCCAAAAGTTTGTGAAATCAATCTGCTTGAGGAAGGGTTAGGGCGATCGCGTCGGGCGTTTTCCTTAATATCTTGGCTTTTGAAGGGTTTTGAAGTCCGATTTTAGCATTACTGCGGGGAAAGAAACCCCGGACTAACGGTAAAAAATCGGTCGAACGAGCTACCATATTTGATTAAATGGTTACCCACTTAATCAAACCCTATGCCACGCACTCAACGAAACGATAACTTTATTGATAAAAGCTTTACCGTCATGGCAGACATTATTTTAAAAGTGCTGCCGACCAACAAACGCTCAAAAGAAGCTTTTGCTTATTATCGCGATGGTATGTCAGCCCAAGCCGATGGAGAATATGCCGAAGCCCTCGATAACTACAAAGAGGCTTTAGAACTCGAAGACGATGCCAGCGATCGCAGTTTTATTCTGTATAACATGGGGTTAATTTATGCGAGTAATGGCGAACATGAGAAAGCTTTAGCGCAATATAACGAAGCCATTGACCTGAATCCCAGAATGCCACAATCTTTTAACAATATTGCCGTTATTTATCACTATCAGGGCGAAAAAGCCAAAGAAGCCGGAGATAATGACACGGCTGAAGCTTTGTTTGATAAAGCGGCGGAATATTGGAAGCAAGCCATTCGTTTAGCCCCCAACAACTACATCGAAGCCCAAAACTGGCTCAAAACCACAGGGCGATCGGATATGGATGTCTTTTTCTAGTTGTTGGTCATTTGTCCTTTGTCCTTTGTTGTTGGTTGTTCATGACTCAAAACATTACAAAATAAAAATAGATGAAAATTGACCGCGAACAAGTGCAGAAAGTCGCTCATTTGGCGCGTTTAGCACTGACTCCAGCAGAAGAAGAACAATTTACGCCGCAATTGAGTAGTATTCTTGAATATTTCGAGCAGTTGGGCGAACTCAACACCGATAACATCGAACCGATGACACGGGTGATTGAGGTGAGTAACGTCACGCGGTCTGACACCATTCAAACCGAAATCGATCGCGAAGACCTCCTGAGAGAAGCCCCAGCCCAAGAAGGTGATTTTTTCCGAGTTCCGCAAATCATGAGTACCGACGAGGAGTAATTCTAGGAGGAGTTTATGAGACCGCAACGGATCGAACCAAAGCCCGGTCAGGAATCGGTGTGGGATTATCCACGACCCCCGGCATTAGAACCCGTCTCTAAACGCTTGCAAGTGGTGTTTAATGGCGTGACGATTGCCGATACGACCAGAGGTTATCGGGTGTTAGAAACCAGTCATCCCCCCGTATATTACATCCCCCCCGAAGATATCCAGATGCAGTATCTCCAGGCAACCCCGAAGCAAAGTTTTTGCGAGTGGAAAGGGGTTGCGGGGTACTATACGATTGTCGTGGGAGAGAAACAGGCGGCCAATGCAGCTTGGTATTATACCGAGCCGAGCGATCGCTTCGCGGACATCAAAGATTATGTCTCGTTTTATGCCAGTCGTATGGATACTTGTTATGTAGACGGTGAAGAAGTCCAAGCCCAAGCGGGGGATTTCTACGGCGGTTGGATTACCTCGGATATTGTCGGCCCCTTCAAAGGCGGTATGGGAACTTGGGGATGGTAGGGGTTTTCAGTTATCAGTCATCAGTTATCAGTTTTTTGGGCAGTAGGCAGTGGGCAGTGGGCAGTGGGGAGAAGCAATAACTAACAACCAATAACCAAGGACAAATGACGAATGACCAATCACCACGGACTGCCAATGAGAGTAAAACCCGCCCAATAATGGGGATGGGGTAGGTTCGCTTGGCCGGAAAACTCCAAATCAATTTGCAGGGGTTGGCCGTTGGTGAGAATTACGGGTTCATTGTCCAGGAGAATGCGCCCTTCTACATCAACGCGGACGCGACCTTGAAGCATGGCGACTTGGGCGGCTTGTAGGGCTTCGGCCTTGATATTGCCTTGGCTGAGTTGGTTGTAAAATTCGGCCATGAGGTGTAATGTGCCTTCGCCGCGAACGTACCATAAACTCCCCAGAACAGATTTAACGCCGCTCTGAAAAGCGAGACCCGCAAATCCGAGTTCAGCTTCGCGATCGCCCAAAGCAGTTTGGCAAGCGCTGAGGACTAAAAGGGAGACACGGGGATCGTTCCAGCGTAGATTACGAACTTCAGGAAGTCTCAGTTTATCATCCCAGAGTTGGATAAAAGAGTTGTCCGGCGATCCCGGTTGGAAAGCGGCGTGGGTGGCGAGGTGAATAATGCCATAAGGCTCTTCGTTACGTTGTTCGATGAGGTTGCGGCGGGTAAATTCTTCGTTGAGAAATTCGTCCGGTTGCCAAGGTTGTTCGGGAATAACGGCAAGTTCGAGAGGGACGAAGGGCAGGGGGGTTTGGCTTTGTTCGGGGGCAAATTCTGACGCACCCATGGCCAAAACTTGGGCATCCCGAATATCGGTGTAACGTAAGTCTGTGAGGTTGAGACTGGGCATTAAGCTGAGGCTATAGCGTTCGACGAGAAACTGGCCACTTTCGGGGTTTTGGGGGTCTGTTCCGGTGTGGAGGGCAGCTAAGGGCAAGGAACGCAGGGTTTCGTCTACGATAAAGATTAAATTTTCGACGTTTTGCTGTTGTAGTTCCCCGTCGAGGGGGGCAATAAGATATTGAAACAGTTGTTGGGCGGCAGGGAGGTAACTTAGGGGTTCAAATTCGGCTTTCTCGATGTCTGCAACTTCGGCCATAAATTCGAGGGCGAGGGCTTCTACGACTTCTCGCGTCGCCCCCAAAGGACGCTGAGAAACAAATTGACCCTCGGCGGTAACCAGGATGAGTTCGAGTTGTTCGTCGGGGGCTTGTTTGCGCCGAGAATCCGCTTCTACCGGGACAAAATGAGCATAAACGATCGCGGGGGTGGTTTCGGTGCGGTCGGCCACCAAAGCGAGGCTATCGCACAAATTACTTAAACTCAGGCTAGATTCGGGGCGCGATCGCCCAAAATAATTTGTATATTCATTGGTGTAGATTTGCTCAACTCTGGGTAAACCCGCGTTGGGGTTAGTACAACTCAGGGATTGGGCCAAAATTTCCGGTAAGGTGGGGCGCAGGGTGTCGGCTTCGGGCTGTACTTCGCGATTATTGTTGCTATTAACTGAAATTTGATTACCAGGGGCATTAATCCCCTGATTGGCGATAATCCCGTTACCCTGCAAGCGAATTTGCCCGCTAGGATTATCGCTGTCATCGCTGGCATTAATACTGGCTGTGATAATATCTTGGCCGCGAAAATCAACAATTCCCCCCTGACTAATGCCGTTACCAATCACGCGGGCCGAAACGTCAATATCGTCAGTGGAAATGCGATCGCGAGCGATAAAATTAAGCTGTCCACTCCTAGCAAATAGTAAGGCGTTACTGGCAACAATTCTTACCAACGCCGACGCATCAATATCGTTGGTATCAATGCGGCTTCCGGCTTGTAAGGTTAAACTCCCTGTGGTAGCGTTACCATCAACAGCCCCGGTAAAAGTATTAATATCGCGGGTTTGGATGCGGTCATCGGCTTGCAAATCCACATCACCCCCCCTCGCATCCCCATCTGTCGCAATGGCTGAGGTATTGATATTGCCTGTTCGTATATCGTCTCCCGATTGTAGGGTTAAACTGCCTCCTGTTGCTGTTGTTCCTCTGGCTGAGGCATTGATATTGCGGGTGGTAATATCGTCTGTGGCGGTAATATTGATACTGCCTGCCATCGCGCTATTATTTTGAGAACGGGCAGAAGTGTTGAGATTGCCCGTTGTAACATCCCCCCCAGAATCGATGTCAATATCGCCACCTTGGGCCGTTGTCAGGGTGTCCGAAGTATTGATATCTCCGGTTTCGATATCTCCTCCTAGGGCTTCCAAAATCACCGGGCCGCCACTTCGAGGGAAATTTGGGGAAGTGGTATCGATATCCCCGACGCTAATTTGGGCAGGGGTGGTTTGCGTCCCTGGGGTAAAGTTTATACCCCCTGTGTTTATCGGGACATTAGGGGGATTGAGAGGGACTCCCGCCCTGGCAATAAAAGCGGCACTGCTTCGGAGTCTATTCAAATCTCGGAGTGTATCAACATCCGGGTCTGTGATAGGTAACATCGTATCTGGCCCGGTGATGGTAATATCGCCCCCGAAGATACTTCCTGCGGCTTCTATCTTCAAAGCAACTCCGGTATAATTCCCTAAGCTGACATCGCCGCTAGAAATGATAATCGGGTCATAGAAGCTGATAAAATTACCAGGATTCCCCGCAAGATTGCGAATCTCGAAATTGCCGCCACTGCGATAACGGGCATCCCCAGAGATATTACCATCGCTGACTAAACTCAAATCGCCGCCACTTTGAAACGGGGTAATGGGATGATTGAGGGTGAAAAGATCAATTTCTTGATTGCCTTGGATATACAAATCGCCGCCTGCTTGCGCGAGAAAGGGATTGGTCGGGGTATCGCGGGCAAAGACGGTATTTCCGGCGAGTAATTGTAAATTTCCCCCGGTTAGCAGTTGACTTTCAACCAGAGTTAAATTGTTGGTTGCCGAGAGTAAGGCATTTTCGCCTTGAATATCTCGCACAACTGCATCCCCGCTTTGAATCGGGGTATCATTCACCGTCAGCAACACTTCGCCGTTGGGAGTCGTCGAAAGTCCCAGTTGATAACCGCTTCCGGTGGTGAGTAAGTCATATAAACTGGCAATGGAAAACGGTACATCTGGCGGTACATTTCCCGTCGGGACTTCTAACTCGATGCTGAGTAGATTTCCTGGTTGCTCGATACGGACGATATTACGTCCTGGCACCGCAGAAATGACGATTTGACCCCCCGGTGCGCTGACTGTGCCTGTATTAACCACTGTGCCGCCGAGGAGGGTAATATTTTGCCCTGGTTGCACCCCCAAGTTTGCCCCGTTGACAATGCTGCCAGGTTGGGACATGGTAAACGCCAAAGCCCCCGGATTGCCGATTAACGAGGCATAATCATTCAATCCTGTGGCATTAAACCAGCGATCGCCCAAACGGATACCATTAGCAGTAGTAGCCGAAAAGTCCCCAAACATATCGAGTTGAGCATCCGGGCCAAAAATAATGCCCGCCGGATTCATTAGGTAAAAATTGGCATCGCTGCCAGTAACGCGGATTAAACCGTTAATTTCTGAGGGATTACCCCCGACAACGCGGGATAGAATATTCTGGACTTGCGGATTCGCTAAAAAATCGGCGATTTGCCCCGCATCAAGGCCAAATTGCTCGAAACTGTGAAATAAATTCGCCCCATCCCCGGAAAAACTGCCCCCTTGAATCTCGAAGCGATCGCCCCTGGGAACGACTTGGGTATTCGTGCCGTCATTGGCAGGTATAATCGGTTGAGGGTAAGCTGGCGAAATCGAAGCTGTCGCGATCGCGCCACCCATCACCACAGCCCAAACAGAAGACAAGGAAGAAGCCATAACATTACGGGGATTTTCAGGATATTGTCGCCAAGCCAATCAATGCTACAAATCGCCTAGACGTTATTTTCCCCGTAATGGTTCAATTCTCAACAAAATTTTTTCTCGCTATTCCCGCACAACCACAGGGACACCAACAGTTGCCCAATTGTACAGCCAACGGGCATGATTCACCGCCATATAGGTTGTACCGTGACTCACCGGACGACCAAAACGACCAAGCCAGTAGGCCCCGTGAATAGCACCACCACCTTCGTAATATAAAACATAGGGAACATCCGGCACATCGAAATTTGACCCCCGCAACCGGGCTAGGGGGAGTTTGTTTTCTAGGGTAAACATTCCGGTTTCGGTGGGGGTGGAGGGTTTCCCGGTGGCGATAATCACGGCATAAACGGAATTATTCCCTTCCCAAGCAATCAGCCGTTGGGTGGTGACGTTGATTTCTATCCAACGCTGATTGGAGTTTTTCAGTTGAGAGATGCGTTGATTGATTTGTTCTGGGGGAATATCCGCGAAAACGGGGATATCCAGAGGGGCGACACCCAAGGCCAAAATGAGGCTGGTTTGCAGGCAGATTTTTTTACATTGGGATAGTAGTTTGGTCATTGGTCATTTGTCTTTTATTGTTGGTTGTTGGTTGTTGGTTGTTGGTTGTTGGTTATTGGTTGTTGGTTGTTGGTTGTTGGTTGTTGGTTGTTGGTTGTTGGTTGTTGGTTGTTGGTTGTTGGTTGTTGGTTGTTGGTTATTGGTTGTTGGTTGTTGGTTGTTGGCTTCCACCATTCTTTGATTGTTAATTATTCATTGTCCATTGTTAATTGTTAATTGTTAATTATTCATTGTCCATTGTGGCTAAAGGTTTTCAGGGGTTTCCCTACTTTGCATAACAGTTGTTATGGCGGACATAACAACTGTTATGTTCTCAGGGTTTGACATAGAGAATAAGCCCGTTGCGCGATCGCGTCCCAGTTTTGGGTTTTAATATCATCTGGGGGAAAAAGTTGTCCAGACAGTCCTACCGCGATCGCGCCAGCATCAATCAAGGATTTAGCATTGTCTAAGGTGACTCCTCCTGTGGGAATCAGAGGAACGGCACTCAAAGGCCCTTGTAACGCTTTAATATAAGCTGCCCCTCCCATAACACTAATGGGAAACACTTTAACCGCCGTGGCTCCCGATTGCCAAGCGGTGATGATTTCAGTGGGAGAAAGTGCGCCTGGAATGATAGGAATATGGGCTTGTTGGGCTGTTTGAACTAAGTTTAGGTCGCAATGAGGAGAAAATAAAAACTGACATCCTGACGCGATCGCGGCCTGCATTTGGCTAAGATTAAGAATCGTTCCTGCCCCAACTTGACAATGAGGCAAAATCTCTTGAATTTGACGAACTAAAACCTCGGGTTGGACGCTATTCCAAGTAATTTCAATCCATTGTATTCCCCCGGCAGCTACAGCCTTGGCCAGATTAATGCCTTCAGATACATTATCAGCACGAATCACCGCGATCGCCCGTTGTTGCTGAAGTTGCTGTAACCAATTTTCTCCACACATGGCCGCGCAATTTTAGGAATTTATTGCCAATTCTGAGGCAAATCGAGATTAGCAGCAACTTGGGCTAATTTATCCACATTATGGGCAGAGTCGAGATAAGGCATCACCCCCAAAACGGGTATTTGGGTGAGGGACTGAATAAACTCTGGAGGAGTCCAATCGTCTAAGCGGGATTGAGCATCTGGGGTGACACAGTTGAGGACAATACCTCTCAGCTTAACTTGGGCTTGACGAGCCAAGGCGACATTGGCCACAGTCTGCGCGATCGCGCCCAATTTCACCGGAACCACTAAAATAGTTTCTAAGCGCCAATCTCTGGCAATATCCGCCACCGTCAACTCCCAAGTCACCGGAGAACCCAATCCCCCCAAGGCTTCAACTAATACGGTTTTTTTGGTTTGTTGCAGTTGCGTCAGGGCTTGCCAGACTGTGCCTAAATCAATCTCTACCCCCTCTTGAACGGCGGCGATGGGAGGGGCTACCGGAGCTTTAAAATAAAGGGGAACTAGGGTTTCCTGGGGCTGCTGAAGGTTGAATAGTTCTCGATACAGTTCGCTGTCTCCTACCCCGGCTTGCATCAGCTTCATAATGCCCAAGTCGGCAATGTTGCGATAAGTTTGCCAATAAGCAATTAAAGCGGTGGTCAATACGGTTTTACCGACTTCGGTATCAGTGCCAACAATTAAAAGAGTCATGGGATAATTAACAATTAACAATGTACAATTAACAATTTATAATTAACAATGTACAATTAACAATGTACAATTAACAATTTATAATTAACAATGTACAATTAACAATGTACAATGAATAATTAACAATGTACAATGGATAATTTGTTTTGGGTATTAAGTTAAGCATCTACACAGAAATGTACAATTAACAATTAACAATTAACAATTAAATTCGACACAACAAATAAACAAAAAGTAATTCCAAACAATCAATAAAATCAGTAAATTGCCTTTGAAATCATTGGGATTCTAAAACAGGTAAATCAGAAGGCAAAGGGGATTCTGGGTCAAGATAGCTCAAACTAAGGGTAAACTCTCGCGGTTGATTCGCGATCGCGTCAATGCGATATTCTCCCCCACGCAAAATACGCCCTTGCCAATACTGTACCCCTTGGGCGGCAGTGATGGGTTGACCGTCAGGAGTATAAATATTGAGAGTGACGCGACCCGAAAGAATTTGAGCCTCTAGGGTTTTTCCCGCTTCGAGGGGGATGCGATAGCTTTGGCGGCGTTGGGGACTGGTTTCACCTTGCATTTGGACGGGTTCAGTAATGGGGGACAGTGTAACCACCGTTTCCTCGGACTGGGGGGATTCAACGGCAACTGGAGTCTCGACTACAGCCGGAGAGGGAGCAGGAGAAATACTATTACTAAGGGCAATTTCGAGTTGATATTGATAATCAGCCGCAGATAAGCCGGGAATTGAGATTAGTTGCAGAATATAATCCCCCGATTCGGAGACTGTACCTTGCCAATCTTTAACCAATTCGGCGCTGAGTTCGACGATTTCGCGATTGGGTTTGAGTAGGGTAAACCATATCCCCTCGCTGGCCAGGGCGATCGCGAGTTGTTGATTAGCCGAAGCCCGCAGGATATACTCGGCGGTAGTATCAGGGGGCAATGTGCCGCTTTGTTGCAGGATTTGACCGGGAGGGAGGGTCAAACGCTCGCGAAAATCGGGTTCGGGAATCGGGGTGGGTTCGGGGGTGGGTGTAGGAGTCGGTGTCGGGATTGCTACTGGTGAGGCAGAAGTAACTGCTGTCGGTTGATACAAATGCTCGACTAGCGCCCAAGCGCTAATCCCTGCAACTAAACCCAAGCTGAGGGTAATGCCGACTAAAATAACAGGATTAGTAATCGCCGGACGAGGTTCGGGATAGACTGCGGCTGAGTCGCCATTGATGGGGGCTACTGGCGCGATGGGACTAACTAGGGTTGGTTCGGCTATTTCTGGCGTTGGTAGGGGTTGTAGGGCTTGTAGAACGTCTAAAGCGCAAGCGTAGCGATCGCGCGGGTCAGGTTGCAGCATACGATTCAAAACGGCGGCAAGGTCGTCGCTCATTTCGGCTTCATCTTGCCAATCCCAGGTTTCAGAAGCCGAATCGTACAGGGTTTCCGGGTTTTGACCCGTGAGAACCACAACGGCGGTAGCTGCCAGGCTATACAAATCGCTGCTGGGGGTCAGGGGATAAGCTTGGCGTTGTTCGGGGGGGCTGTAGGGATGCTGTTGCGGCGGTAAACAAGCCCAACGGGCATCCAAGCCAATAAAGACGGGTTCGAGGTGATTGGGAGTAGCGAGGGTGGGATGCAGAATGATGCGGGCAGGGTTAATGTTACCACTGACCAGGTTTTGGCGGTGGAGGTAATCGAGGACGGGGAGTAAGCGCTGACAAAGTTCGCGGACTTCGGTTTCAGTGAGGGTGCGATTTTGGCTTTGCCGAGCTTGCCTAATATCTTCTAGGCTTTGGCCTTCGATGTAATCTTGGACAAAAAATAAGCGTTTCCCTTGGCAAAATGTGGCGCGAAAAGCCGGGATTTGACGGTGTTTGAGGCGATAAAGCTGATTTGCGACCAACAGGAAGCGATCGCGGGCTTGGGCGAAGTCGGAGTCGCTCAAGTGGGATAAATTCAACTCTTTGAGAATACATTGTTCGTTAAAGCGGCCTTGGTCTTGGGCGAGATAAGTCGCACCCAAGGAAGCTTGCGATAGTATGGCGATCGCGTTGTAGCGTTGATGAAAAATCATCTCAATCCCCTTGTGGATACCCCCGCAATACCCCCACGGAGGGCGATTTCTCGCGAATTAATCGATTTCCTATTGTACTGCGACGAGAAAAAACTGTCTTAATTTGTGTCTTGAATTCCTTAAAAATGGAATAATCTGAAGGGTAAGATTGCCGTGAATTGAGGTTCAAAAACCTACCGTGATCCGTACAGCCACTATCAACCTCCAGCCACCGCTACCTCCGATTGCTGAAAACAACCGCCTCCGGTTATTTTCAGGGTCATCTAATGTTCCCCTTGCTCAAGAAGTCGCCCGCTACCTGGGGATGGATTTGGGCCCCATGGTTCGCAAACGCTTTGCCGACGGGGAACTGTATATCCAAATCCAAGAATCAATCCGGGGTTGCGATGTTTATTTAATTCAACCTTGTTCCCGACCGGTCAACGACCATTTGATGGAACTTTTAATCATTATTGATGCTTGTCGGCGGGCTTCAGCTCGCCAAATTACCGCAGTAATTCCTTATTATTGCTACGCTCGCGCCGACCGGAAAACGGCAGGCCGCGAATCAATTACGGCAAAACTTGTCGCGAATTTGATGACCGAAGCCGGGGCGAATCGCATTGTCGGGATGGATTTACATTCGGCGCAAATTCAAGGGTATTTCGATATTCCTTTCGATCATGTTTATGGCTCTCCGGTGATTCTCAAATACTTGATGAGTAAGAATTTACCGGATTTAGTCGTGGTTTCCCCGGATGTGGGCGGTGTAGCCCGCGCCAGGGCTTTTGCGAAGAAGCTCGATGATGCACCTTTGGCCATTATCGACAAACGCCGTCAAGCCCACAATGTTGCCGAGGTGATGAATGTCATTGGCGATGTCAAGGGTAAAACCGCCGTGTTGGTGGATGACATGATTGATACTGCCGGGACGATTACCGAAGGGGCGCGATTGTTGCGCGAACATGGGGCGCGTCAGGTGTATGCTTGTGCCACCCATGCCGTCTTTTCTCCTCCGGCCATCGAACGTTTGTCCAGTGGTGTTTTCGAGGAGGTCATTGTTACGAATACGATTCCCTTGGATGAGTCCCAACATTTCCCGCAATTGCGAATTTTATCGGTTGCTAATTTGATCGGGGAAACCATTTGGCGCATTCACGAAGATAGCTCGGTTAGTAGTATGTTCCGTTAATTGTCTTTGGTCATTGGTCATTAGTCCTTTGTCTTTGGTGAAAATGACACAAGACGCGAGAGCAACATTCTGACGAGTCTGGAAATTAGCTTACAGTTGCCCAAACTGTAAATTTTGTTGCGCCTTTTGAGGTTTCCCAAAATAGGAATAACCTGTAGAGATTATCGCCATCTCTACGGTTTTTTTTTGTGTTTTATGTTACGAAAAATCCGAGATTGTAAAAACATTGTGTCGGGTGGGATTTTCGGTTTTTTCGTAGGGGTGGGGAAACCCGGTCTAAGTTAACATTTTAGCCACGCGATCGCGCCAATTAAATCGTCATTTTCCACAAGAAGACATAGTGGGTTTGTCTATTGGTCAAACACCCCTATCGCCATTTCTGAATTATTATCGAAGCTTAACCCAGAAGCTCAAACCAACTGGGTCAAAGTTCAAAAAACTTTAACTATTAAAGGTCTTAACCAGTTTAGCCAACGCTTGACCCAGTGGGGACAAGAGCATCGATGTCAAGTTTTGTTAGATTAGGCTAATACATTACAGTCTCAAGTCGAGGATTTTAATTAGGATGCAATTCCGCAAACTGTAGCCGGATTTACTGATGTTATTGCGACGATAGAAACAGACTCAAATCTTTGCAATCGGGGAATATTACAACCATGCTCAATCCTGAAAATTACTTAATTCTAGCAATTGACGACCAAAAGAATAACCTCCAAGTCTTACAATATTTGTTAGATGCAGTAGGGTATCAAGTCACCTTTGCTACCAGTGGTGAACAAGCTTTAAAACGAATCGCGATCGTTCGTCCCGATCTAATTTTATTAGACTTAATGATGCCTGAAATTGACGGGTTACAATTATGCGAAATGTTAAAAAGTAATCCTGACTTGGCGACGCTTCCGATTATCTTTTTAACCGCCAGCAACGAGCAAGAAGATTTACTGCAAGCTTTCCAACGAGGGGCAGTTGATTATGTTACTAAACCTTTTAATAAATATGAGTTGTTGGCACGAATTAAAACTCATCTCGAATTGAATTATCTGCGCGAACAAGCCCAAAAGAAAGCCGAACAAGAAAAAATCATCAATTCAATTACTGGTAGTATTCACGACTCTCTCAATGTCAACGAGACTTTAAGCACAGTCAGTCATCAATTAAAAGATTTTTTCACTGCCGATCGGGTTGTGATTATTGGCTGCGATCCTCAATTAAAATGTAGTATTATCGCTCATTCTACTGTCTCAGATTTACCGCCTTCTTTTCAAGCCAATTTTGTTGATATTGAATGGCTGAAAAATCAAAATCAATCTGGGCTTTCTGTTTATAATTGGAGTCGCGAAACAACCACCGCTTCACCCATTCCCGAAACTCACCAAGATTGGTTACAAACCCACCCGATCAAAGCGGAGCTATTAGCCCCAATTTATCTAGAAAGTCATTTGTGGGGTGTTTTAGTCGCTCATCGCTATCAAAGGGACAATCCTTGGACAGAGGATGATACAGGTATTTTACTCAGAATTGTCGATCAACTCGCGATCGCGGTGCAACAGTCAGAACTTTATCAACAACTACAAAAAGCCAACAAAGCTTTATGTCTTCTAGCCAATACAGATGGCTTAACCCAAATTGCGAATCGCCGTCGTTTTGACGATCTTTTCAGTCAAGAATGGCAAAGACTTCAGCGCGAGAAAGCCCCTTTATCTTTGGTTTTGTGCGATATTGATTACTTCAAGCAATATAATGATTTTTATGGACATTTGCAGGGAGATATTTGTTTAAAACAAGTCGCTCAAACCCTGGCTGAAGCGATCAAACGTCCGGCGGATTTAGTGGCACGTTATGGGGGAGAAGAATTTGCGATCGTTTTACCTAATACTGATTTAAACGGCGCGATCGCGATCGCCCAGATGATACAAGATAAACTAGCCCAACTTAAAATTCCCCACGCCAAATCTTTAGGTCACACTGAGGTTACTTTAAGTTTGGGAATCAATAGTATTATTCCTACCCCAAACTCAAGTCCAAATCAGTTTATTGAAAACACCGATCAAGCCCTCTACCAAGCTAAACAAAACGGTAGAAATCAATACGCGATCGCCTCGACAGTGGACTTGTAGGGGCGCTCATCCCTGACGACACAACTCATAAAAAAAGCGACCGGATGCGATCGCTTTCTTTATTATTTTTATTGTAGTTTCTGGGCTTAGGCTTGTTGCCAAAGTTGACTCAGTTGGTCGGACAAAAAGCTTTTAATTTCTGCACTTCTTTCGGGAGAAAGTTCGGCTTTGGTGGCTGAAAATACGGCTTTGGCCACTTTTTCAGGAGAAGCGGATTCAGGTAAAGCGGCTTCTTGTTTGAGGCGCAGCATAAAGGTATCGTAACCAATTGAAAGCTGACGAATCGGACTAATGCGACTGAAAAATGCGACCATCACATTCGGATCAGTCCACAATTGAGCGACACTCATATTCAATTCTGGTGCTTCTGCTTGTAATTCTTGCTCGGTGCGCTCAATGGCATCCGTGGGCATCATATCACGCAACTCGCGAAAGACAATTTTCGCAGCAGCTTGAGCATCATTAATGTTTTCTAATTCGCTATTGTCGATTACTTTTTCGATAAAGGTAAGTTGTTTTTCTTGGGTTTGATTAGCCATAAATTAAATATTTTTTGAATTTACAATCTTGCAACTATTAACCAATGTAAAGAAAATGACAGCAAAACTCCTCCCTCAACAGAAGGATATCTCGATCGTGGCGATTTCATAAATTCTCTAGAGTTGCGGCGATCGCCGGGGAGTTTAAGGGATGAATTTCAACCAGACAAAGTATAATTCTCAAATTAGATAGAAATAGTCCTTCTCGTTTATTTATTGATAAATTTGCTGGAAATCAGAAGATTTTAATTCAGATGTGGGACGATCGAGAATCAGTTTCCCTTGTTTTAAACCCAGAATGCGATCGCTATATTGACGAGCGAATTCGACTTGATGCAAATTACAAATAACGGTGAGATCGTCTTGGTCGCACAGCGATCGCAGTAAACTTAAGACTTGATGAGCCGTTTGAGGGTCGAGACTGGCAACGGGTTCATCAGCTAAAATCAGAGTGGCGTTTTGGGTCAAAGCCCGCGCGATCGCGACTCGTTGCTGTTGTCCCCCAGAAAGGCGATCGGCTCGCTGAAATGCCATTTCTAGCAGGTTTACTCGCGTTAGGGCAGTTAACCCCTCTCGCTGCAATTGCAGGGGAAAACGGCTCAAAAAACAACGCCACAGGGCGATTTCATTCAGCCTTCCCCCCAGGCAATTTTCGAGGGCGGTTCGCCGGGGAATTAAGTTAAATTGT
Organism: filamentous cyanobacterium ESFC-1; assembly: GCA_000380225.1. GTDB lineage: Bacteria > Cyanobacteriota > Cyanobacteriia > Cyanobacteriales > Spirulinaceae > Jaaginema. Next base: position 2,119,528 of record KB904821.1, on the reverse strand, counting down.
TGGGCAATGGTGGCAATACTGCGGCGCTGTTTTTGCAATTCCCGCGACGAACAAGTTAAAAGATCGCAGTTGTTAAACCAAACTCGACCCTTTTGGGGTTGATGCAGTCGCAAAAGAGAGCGCAGTAGGGTGGTTTTTCCGGCTCCACTCCGTCCTAAAATAGCGGTAAATGTTCCGGGCGCGATCGCGAAGCTAATATTATCTAAAACGGGTTTATTTTCCGAATAACTTTGACTGAGATTTTCAACAATGAGCATCATTTAACTTAATTGTTTGCGAAGATAAGCACTAGCCCCATCAATCAGACTAACCATCAATAAAATTAAGATTAAAATGGTACTGAGTCGGCCAAAATCTAGTAATTTTAAACTGACTAACAACTCATAACCAATTCCTCCGGCTCCGACAATCCCTAAAATAACAGAAGAACGGACATTAAATTCCCACAAATATAAACTAATACTGGCAAGTCCCGGTAAGGCTTCGGGAAGCACCGCAAAAGCAAAAATCCGCAGGGAATCTGCCCCGGTTGCTTTAACAGCTTCGATGGGTTTCATGGGGATAGTTTCTAGGGCTTCTGCGTAAAGTTTTGCCATCGAGCCAGTTGTATGAAAAGCCACCCCCAAAACACCAGCAAACGGCCCTAAGCCAACCACAGAGACAAAAAATAAAGCAAAAATTGCCGTATCAATGCCGCGCAAGAGATTTAAAATCATGCGTAACATTGGCGCAATCGCAGGGAAAGGGGTTAGATTTCGAGCCGTTATCAACGCGAGGGGTAAAGCAATAATAATGGCAATTCCCGTCCCCACGATCGCGATCGCGAGGGTTTCCCAAGTAGCAATTAAAAATGTGGGAAACTCGGAAAAATCGGGCGGAAACATTCGCTCTAGCCACGATCCTAACCGGGGTATGCCCTCCCAAAAAGTCTGCGGTGAAACTTCGGCGGTGTACCAACTGGCAATAAATAAAGCCAGTATAAGAATCAGCCCAAAGCCTTGTTTTAAGGTATAGCTAATTCCGCTTTTTCGTTTTTGCTCTCTGGCTAATATTTGGTCAATGGAAGAAGAAGAATTGCTAATTTTTTCTTGCGGAACTACCATAAATGTACAGTTTACAACGGCTAAATTACTTTTATAGCAGTAAGCGTTACAGTTAGGACGTTTTTGCTTTGAATGCGCCCTCACCCCAACCCCTCTCCCACGGGAGAGGGGCTTGTTTTCTAGGAATGGATGCGGTGTCCTTACTGCTTTAGCGGTTGCTATAATTAATGATTCTTTATTGTGGATTTCTACAACCAACAACAAATAACTATTCTTCTTCCAACTTACCTACCGACTTACCAGCATTTTGAATTGGCTCGTAATTTTTACCATCAGAGACGACAAATCCCGTATAATTTTCGGGTAGTAACTCCTGGGCTTCTTCGGGAGATATTTCAGCTAAAGCTTGTTGTAGTTTGGCTTTGATTTCATCGGGTAAACCGCCTCTCACCGCAATGGGATCGTTGGGTAAGGGGTCGGATTTCCAAATAATTTTGAGGTCAGACTTATTGATGCGTCCGGTACTTTCTAAAACATCTAAATTGCGGTCATAATCTGAGGCAATATCTACTTGATCGCTGAGGACTGCGATCGCTTGGGCTGCGTGACTAGCGCCTTCATTGTAGTCAAAAACTGCTTTGGGATTTACCCCCAATCGCTCGAATTCTGCGGTAGGAATTAACCAGCCTGAAGTAGACCCCACATCGGCTAAACTAAGTCGTAATTGTTCGCCATTTTGACTTTGCGCGATCGCTTCTTCTAAGGTATCAAAAGGGGCATCAGCGCGAGCCATTAAGACTGAATAGTAAACCGGATTTTCCTTGTATTTTACCGTCGCGATCGCCTCAATAGACGGCTCGTTATGATTAGCTAAAACATAGCCCCAAGGGCCTAACCAAGCTACATCTAAAGTGCGCGATCGCAAGGCTTCTGAAATGCCAACCCAATCCTCAGTTACCGTAATATCTGCGGGTAAATCCACGGCTGCTGCGAGTCGCTCAAAAAAGGGATCGAATTGTTCGCGATTTTCGTTGGGTGTGGGAAAATACGGCCCAACTCCAAACTTAATTTCGCTGATTTGGTCGGTTTCAGGGTTGGCAAGATTGCCGGAGTTAGTTGTATTAGGGGAACTCTGACAAGCGACAACGAGAAAACAAGTAACGAAGGCAAAAATTAGAGATTTTAAGCTAAAGTTTTGAACGAATCTGGATTTTTTTAACATAAAGATCGCAGGTAAAAAAAGATGACTTGACGAACCCAAGCTAAGTAAAATTTACCCTTACTTCAAAAAAGTAAAAATAAACTCAATAACTTTCGCTGAGAAAGCTTAACTCAGTATCAGTTTATAATTAAATCACAATCAGCTTAAAATTTCCTGAAAATCTCTGCAAGTTTACTGAATCTTAGCTAAGAAAACTGTAATAACCCCATAGAAAGCAAGAACAGGATAGGGTAAAATAAGACAATATCGAACTTTTGTATGAATAAAGGAGCGTCAGCAGTATCGAAATATCGGTACTGTATTTTAAAACTATGGTATTAGCAACCCCCTCACTCACTGAAATTGCCCAACAAACCCGCAACGCAGCCCGTCAACTGGCAGTATTATCTACACAGGATCGCAACGACGCGATCGCGGCCATTGCCAATGCCCTAGAAGCGTCCCAGAAAGACATTATCGCCGCCAATCAAGCCGATTGTGGAGCCGCCCAAGCCGAAGGCATTTCTCCTGCCTTGTACGCCCGTTTAAAGCTCGGTGAGACGAAATTAAAGGGCGCGATCGCGGGGGTTCAGGATGTCGCCAAATTACCCGATCCTGTCGGTACAATTCAGATTCATCGCGAGCTAGATGAAAACTTAACTTTAAAGCGCGTCACTTGTCCTTTAGGCGTATTAGGCATTATTTTTGAAGCCCGTCCCGAAGCCTTGATTCAAATTACCAGTTTAGCCATTAAATCCGGCAATGGCGTAATCTTAAAAGGCGGCAAAGAAGCCCTGCAATCCTGTCAAGTTTTAACCCGCATCATTCGGGATGCTTTAGCTCAAACCAAAGTCGATCCCAACGTCGTCCAACTACTAACCACCAGAGCCGAAATACGGGCATTATTAGACCTCGATGAATACGTCGATTTAATCATCCCCAGAGGCTCAAATTCCTTTGTCCGCTATGTCCAAGATAACACCCGCATTCCCGTACTCGGTCACGCTGACGGGGTTTGCCATTTATACGTTGATAAAGCCGCAGAAATCGATAAAGCAATTACAGTTATCATCGACGCAAAAACCCAATATCCTGCCGCTTGTAACGCCATTGAAACCCTACTCATTGATCGCGAAATTGCCCCCGCATTTCTCCCCCAATTACAAGCGAAAATGCCCCAGGTAGAATTACGCGGAGACACAGCAACTCAAGCAATCATTAAAGTTAAACCAGCCACAGAACAAGACTGGTCAACCGAATACAGCGACCTCATTTTAGCCGTTAAAATTGTTGATTCCGTCGAAGCTGCCATTACCCACATCAACACCTACGGCTCAAAGCATACCGACGCAATTCTTACCGAAGATTCTACCACCGCTCAAACCTTTTTAAACCAAGTCGATGCGGCTGGTGTTTATCATAACTGTTCTACTCGTTTTGCCGACGGTTTCCGTTATGGATTTGGGGCAGAAGTGGGCATTAGTACCCAACAAATGCCCCCCCGCGGCCCCGTAGGTTTAGAAGGATTAGTAACCTACAAATATCAAGTCGTAGGTAATGGTCAAATTGCTGCAACTTATTCCGGTGAAAATGCTAAATCTTTTACTCACAAAGACATTGAATAACTAACCCATTCCTAGAACCCCGGTTTCTTATTCACTTACCCAAACTAATCAAATTTTCACCACAGAAACTGGGGTTTTGTATCCTGATAATTTTGACGAACCATACGTTTAAAAGTACGCAAAGATTTTGGACTCCAGGCAATTTCTCTCAAGCGTCCAACTCCGCCAAAAAATCTTTCACAGAACCATATTTAATACTACCTTCTGCAACTTCTTGGCGAATTTCTTGGACTTCTTCTAAAAGCTGCTGGCGTTGCTTCTGATGCAGGCGTTTTGCTAAAATTTCCAGCAATAGTTGTTGTTCTTCTAATGATAAGGCTTCTGCAACATCGATTGCCTGTTGTAGTCGAGAGGTTTGGGAAATATCAGTCATCGTTAATGCAAGTTAGATTAGTCCAACTATTTAATGATAGTCTTTGCTGTAAGCGCGATCGCGCCTAACTTTCTTTATTGTGGACGCGATTGCTATCATACCACCAGCAAGATGTAGTGTCGTGACAATACTTATCAATTCACCTCCAACCCAATCAACCCGAACTTACCCCAATTCGCTGCAATAAAGACACCGTAAACAACACTGCGGCTAACAACGCCGCAATCGTTCGTACATGATTCCAAAACGTCCAATCCGTCAAATATTTGACCCATAACTTTGTCCCTTCTGCACTTTCTGGACTGACAATTGCTAAAGCATCGTTCAACGGAATATTCCCCGCAATCGTAACCCCAATTGTCCCTACCAAATACAACAAACTAGCAACCAGCCAATACATAGACTCTGGTTGTTCCCCTTGTCGTAACGCCAAAAATATTAGACCAAAACTTGCGATTGCGGGCCCGAAAAATGCCGCCATAAACCAAGGATTAATAACCGTAATATTAATTGATTGCATTGTCGCAATTCCGGGTGCAGTCGGTTGTTGAGCCAAAGCCTGCATGACAAACGTTGAAAACGCAAAGAAAATACCCGCCGTTAAACCACTTCCAATTGCCGCAAACAGAACCAAAGGGACGCAAAAATTTTGTAGCATTGCCATTGTTTTCCTTGAAATTAAATTCGTCATTTCTAGAACCCCGGTTTCTGAGGTCAAATACTAACTTAATTAGGCAAGCACATAAGAAACCGGAGTTCTGAGTTTTTACCCTTAAATCTCAAACAACTAATAAGACACCCCAGGCGTTTGATGTAAATAAGAAGAATCAGCTACCTGCTGTACAATAAAATCCGCTAAATCTGGGAGCGAAATTGCCAATTTTATGGTCTTATCCGTACTCGAAAAACCGTGTCGATATAGTCCCGTTTTCTCCCCTTCAATAAACGCCCCCGGACGCACAATTGTCCAATCTAAATTGCTTTGTTTGATAATCTGCTCTTGTATTTCATGGTCAGCAAAAACCTTGCGTAAAATCAAACCAAACATGATATACTTCCAGTAGAAATTGAGATTTTCCCAACTCTCTCCTGCTCCCAAAGTAGACTGACAAATTAAGCGACGCACCCCAACTCGTTTCATCCCTTGGATAATTTGTCGTGTCCCTTCCGAACGCAGATTTCCCGTTAGCTTCTTCCGAGCACCCAAAACGCACACCACCGCATCTTGACCTCGAATGGCTTGTTCTACCGAAAGAGCGTCCATCACATCTCCTTGAACCACTTTCAGGGAACTTTGGTCAAAATCGCTGAGTTTAGCCGGATTTCGCACAAAAGCCGTAACGCTGTGACCTTGTTCTAATGCGGCTTGTACCACCTGACGGCCTGTATTTCCCGTTGCTCCAAAAATGACAAGTTTCATGGTTGTTTCTCCTAAATCGTGACTTTACTTTAAGAAAAACTATCCGGGGAAACTATCTCATTCTTGCGTTACTATCATCATCTTGCGCTAAGTTTTAGAAATGCGATCGCGAACAGCAAGATTGGCCGAATCTGATGAAAAATTCCTCCATCTCTCCCCAAACCGCACAAAACCTCGTTGTCCAAGAAGTGCAACCCCCACCCGGAGAAGGAACTTGTCACTTCGATGTAGAACATACTCTATTCTTGTCCTTATCACCGCGTCCCGTTCGCTTGCTACACACCCAAGATGGCAAAACCCACACCGGACTGTATCGCAAAGGGGATTTGTTAATTACCCCTGCTCAAACGCCAATTTTCGCTCGTTGGGACAGCGATGACCACTATTTACGGATTCAGTTAAATTCAGAGTTTCTGCACCGCGTCGCAGCCGAAACCCTGAATCAAAATACCGACCAATTAGAAGTACAGCCAGCATTTCATACTCGCAATCCTCAAATCGAAGCAATTGGGATAATGCTATTAGGAGAAGTACAACAAGGTCAAACGGGAAATCAGCTTTATCTTGATTCGCTGGCTAATATTTTGGCGGTGCATTTACTACGACAACATACGACCAAAAAACCGCAAGTTCCTGTTTATGAAGGAGGCTTACCTCAGCGTCAACTGGTACGGGTGTTAGATTATATTGATGCTCATTTAGACAGCGAAATCGAACTAGCCAATTTAGCGCAATTGCTTGATATGAGTCAATTTCATTTCAGCCGTTTATTCAAGCAGTCTTTGGGAGTTTCCCCTTATCAATATCTCCTGCAACAACGGTTAGAAAAAGCGAAGCGATTATTGAAAACAACTGACCGTTTAATTGTCGATATTGCTTTTGATTGTGGTTTTAGCAGTCACAGTCATCTGAGTAAAACGTTTCGACAGTTTACAGGGATGACTCCAAAGGCGTTTCGGATGAGTTAGGAAGGTGCGTTACAGGTATCTCGGTGCGTTACGCTACGCTAACGACACCCTACCTATAGCCTCATTTTAAGTGTGTTACGCCAGTAGGGTGGGTTAGGCGGCTAAAACCTAGCCTATGACTGTAATGTACCTATCCGCCGTAACCCACCATTTAAAGTGTGTCACGACACTAGGTTATACCCTTGTAAATTAACTAAAAATTGCCTGTACCAAACAACTAAAATTAGGCAAAAGAGGAGTTAGTAAAGTATCTTGAATGCCTAAAGTTGCCACCAGTTTTAAAACGGCGGCTTCTCGTCGATACACTTTAATTTCTGATTTTTGATAATCGCAAATCCAATATTCTTGGACTCCCTGACTCGAATAGAGTTTCAACTTGACTTCTAAATCTCGTTGTCGGTCTTTCTTACTTTTAGATAATACTTCAACTACTAATTCGGGTGCATTGGTTAAATGTCCCGACTCGTCCAAATCCTCGGCTAATCGTTGCTGACTTGCCCAAACGACATCAGGAATGACGCTATCTGTGGTTAAAAAAATAATACCGGGAGCAATAGCAGCTCGTCCTAAGCCACTTTCTCGCGACCAAGTTTGTAACTGAGCATAAATATTACCCGCAACTTCTTGATGTTTCCAGTGAGGCGCTCTTGTTACCAGTAATTCTCCCGCGATAATTTCATAAGTTTTGCCATCTTCGGGTAATAATTCGAGGTCGTGAATTGTCCAACAAACGCCAGAAGTGTTGGTCATAGGATTAGTTTTAATTGGCTGTTTTTAAGATATTGAGGCAGAGCCTCATTTTTACGTCCCTTGGTAGAACCAAGGAACGGGGTTTTAGAAGTTAGTTTTTCACTAAGGCTTTTTCGGGTAAAGCCCCTTGCATCGAACCCAACCAACTAATTAAACTCTCCATTTGTTTTTCGGGTTTCAGCACACCTAAACCGCGCACAATAACTTTTTTCGGGGTATAAACAAAGCGGGAATGGAGGTGTTGGGGGAGGCTTTCTTTGAGGAGTTTCCAAGCGGGTTCTTCCATTGGCGTTTCCATGATAACGTGCTGTTTGCTTTCGGGTTTGATGCGGGAAAAACCGAGGGATTTGGCAATTTGTTTGAGTTGGATGATTTGTAAAAGTTGCAGTGCAGGGGTGGGAATTTCGCCGTAGCGATCGCGCCAATCGGCAGCGAGTTCATCAATTTCTTTTTTAGAATGGGTGGTGGCTATAGCGCGATAAGCATCCATTTTCTGCTCTAAATCGGGGATATAATCGGCAGGAATAAAGGCAGTTAATTTGAGGTCAATTTGGGCTTCATCCACTTGGGGAATTTCTTGACCTTGGACTTCTTGGATCGCTTCTTGTAACATTTCCATATAGAGGTCAAAACCGATCGCGTCCATTTGTCCCGATTGTTCTGCACCGAGGATATTTCCTACCCCTCGAATCTCCATATCTCGCATAGACAGTTGATAGCCCGAACCGAGTTGGGTAAACTCTTGTAAGGCTCGCAAACGTTTTTTCGCAACATCCGTAAGCGCCTTGAGTTGGGGGTACAATAGCCATGCGTGGGCTTGAATCCCAGAACGTCCGACCCGACCGCGCAGTTGGTACAGTTGCGATAAACCGAAGCGTTGGGAATCTTCAACAATAATGGTGTTGACGCGGGGAATATCGAGTCCTGATTCAATAATGGTGGTACACACCAAGATGTCCGCTTCTCCGTTGCTGAAGGTCAGCATGGTGGCTTCGAGTTCGCTTTCGTTCATTTGCCCGTGGGCGATCGCGACCCTGGCGCTGGGAATCATTTGCCGCAGTTGTGCCGCCACTTCTTCGATGCCTTCAACCCTGGGAACAACGTAGAATACCTGGCCGCCGCGATCGATTTCGTTACGGAGGGCAGTACGGACAACTTCGGGATTGTAGGGGGAGAGGTGGGTTTTGATGGGACGACGAGACGGGGGTGGGGTGGTAATCAGGCTCATTTCCCGAATGCCGGAAAGGGACATATAGAGGGTGCGGGGAATGGGAGTGGCGCTGAGAGTTAGGACATCAATTTGCGTTTTCAGGGCTTTAATTTTCTCTTTTTGATTGACTCCAAATCGCTGTTCTTCGTCTACGACTAATAATCCTAGCTCTTTGAAATTGACGCTTTTTCCTAAGAGTTGATGGGTTCCAACCACCACATCAATTTCTCCGGTTTCGAGGCGTTTTAAAATTTCTTTGCGTTCGCTAGGAGTACGAAAGCGATTGAGCAAACCGACTTGGATGGGATAAGGTGCAAATCGTTCTTTTAAGGTGTGGTAATGTTGTTGGGTTAAAATCGTCGTGGGAGCAAGAAAAGCGACTTGTTTGTGGCCGCTGGTAATGACTTTGAAAATGGAACGCAAGGCGACTTCGGTTTTGCCGAAACCCACGTCACCACAGATGAGGCGATCCATGGGGCGATCGCTTTCTAAGTCCCTTTTGACATCTTGGATGGCTTTGAGTTGGTCGGGGGTTTCTTGATAAGGAAATGAGCTTTCGAGTTCGTCTTGCCAGGGAGAATCTACGCCGTAACTGTATCCAGTTTGTTGAGCGCGTTTAGCATATAAATTCAGCAAGTCAACGGCAACTTTTTTAACAGCTTTGCGGACTTTATTTTTGGCTTTTTCCCACGCTTTACCGGACATTTTATGGAGTTGCGGCGGCGTTTTTCCGGTTTTGCGGTAACGGGAAAGGCTGTCGAAACTATCAGCCGGGACGCGCAAAATGCCATCTGCATATTGGATGACTAAATATTCGCGGGTGGTAAGTTTTTCGAGTTTGAGAAATTTGCCAATGCCGTGACTTTTATGAACGACATAATCGCCGGGTCGGAGTTTGTTGAGATCAACTTGTTTAGAAGTAGCCCGACGACGTTTGCGAATATAGCCCGTTGAGACTAAATTGTGCTGTCCATAAAATTCGCGATCGCTAATTACAACAATGCGAAAGGTGGGTAAAATAAATCCTTCTAATTCCGCCAGTCCTGAATATTTAATGGCGACGGGAGTATGTTGTTTTAATAACTTGTCAATGGCGGGATAATCGCGCCCGTTGGGGATAAATTGCGCCGCACAATCATGTTCTTGTAACAAGGCGACAGAACGGGAAGGCTGGGCTGAAACCAGCCAGGTGGCGAACTTTTCAATCTGCATCCCGGTGTAAACTTCTCGCTTACCTCGCAGGATTTCGGCAATACGAGCAAAGTTGTGGGGAGTGGTAGGAATCGGTCGTGACGCGACGTTCAAAGCCTCGGAATTTTCTTCAGCAATTTCCCGTAAATAGACTTGACAAAAGCCTTTTAGGGCTGATAAATTATTTCCTAGCGTTAAGTGTAACCTGGGTATCTCCTGCCTATTTTCCAGATTAGCCCATTGTTCCTCGGCGTGTTCGCACCAGAGATCGCAATGGGATTGGCATTGTTCTGGCTCATCAACGGTAATTAAAGTGTTTTGGGGCAGATATTGAACTAAAGAGGCAGGCTGCTCGAAGGCAACCCCTAAATACTTCCTCGTTCCCTCTTTATCTTCGATTTCCTCTTGCAAACTTTCGTCCAAAGCATCGACGACAATTTGGGAGAAACGAGTGGGAGTGAGGAGTAAATGCTCGATGCGATCGAGCGATCGCTGAGTTGCTGGATCAAATTCGCGGATTCTTTCTAATTCGTCCCCAAACCAATCCAAGCGAACGGGTAATTCCGCCGAAACGGGAAAGATATCGACTAAATCGCCGCGACGACTCCATTGCCCCTCAGTTTCGACCAAAGCAACGCGCTCATAACCTAAAACTGCCAATTTCCGGTCTAACTCTTTGGATTTTGCCGTCATCCCCGGTTGCAGATTCAGGCAGTAATCCCGAAACACGCTCGGCGGGGGGAGATGGGGTTGGAGCGATCGCTCTGTTGCCACAATCGCCATTTTACCGTTCAATGCTGCCCCTTCAGCGCCCTTGGTGGTCAGTTCGGCTAAAACCTGCATTTGCCCCCAAACCATCTCTGATTCCGGGTCAAACGGGTCGTAGGGAGAAGCTTCCGAGGTGGGGTAGAACTGCATACTTTTCCAACCCATTGCTTCGAGTTGGGTAGCCCAGCGTCCTGCTTCTTCGAGGGTCGAGCAAACCACAAACAAGTTCTGCCCTTGGGATTGTGCCAGGGCAGACGCGACTAAACCCTTGGGCAAGCGGGGCATTCCACTCAACTGTAAAAGGGATTGCGTCTGGAGTTTGCTCAGTAATTCTTGGGTGAGGGGCGATCGCGATAAAGTGCGAATAACGGATTCAAAAGCCATTGGGTCAGTTTGAAAGGGACTGGTTTTACCGACTGAGTTACTGGTTTTAGGCAGTAGGCAGTGGGCAGTAGGCAGTAGTTTAATAGTTATCTCAACTATTATCCTTGTATGCCTGTGGGAAGTGCTTTAGGAATCTGAAGCGAACTTCTCTAACATATTAATCGTTTCGGTTTGCAAGGATATATAGCTGCGGTGGAGAAATTGGACTTGTTCGCTGAGTTGTGCGAGTTGGTGTTGGGTTTGCTGGTGTTGTTTTTCGATGCGATCGCTCATTTTCCCTAATGTTCGCGCAAATTCAGTAATGGCTTGCTGTTGGGCTGCGACTTGATTGCTATTGGATTGAGTTGCGGTGTTTAGCTTGTGCAGAGATGCAATTAAATCGCGAATCGATTGGCTATTACTTTTGACGAGATCGAAGTTTGTATCCCGTTGGGTGCAGAGTTGTTCGGTCATGGCCGCGATCGCCTTGCCGTTTGACTCGCTCATGCGGCGTAGTTGATCGATGCGATCGCGATTGATTTCGGGTAGGTTGTTCATTAGTTATTAGTTATGGGGCTGTTGGTTTTTATTGGGTATTACTATAGTCCGCGAAAGTGAACTTTGTTGCATTGGTTCCCCAGATTTTTAATCTGCGGGCGGGTTAACGGGCAAAACCTCCTATCAAAACAAGCAACCAACAACCAACAACAAACAACCAACAACAAACAACAAAAAAAGAGGGACGAGTCCTACTCATCCCCCCATAATTTCAACTTAAAAGACCAGAAAAATCCGCCTTAAAAATTAAGTTCCCGCAGTCCAAGAATTAACGTACTCCACTTGTGCATCCGTCAAAGTATCGATTTTGATACCCATTGCGTGTAACTTCAAGCGAGCAATTTCCTTGTCCACTTCAACCGGAATCGAATAAAGTCCGGGTTCGAGTTTACCTTTGTTCGTCACCAAATATTCGCAAGCGAGGGCTTGGTTCGCGAAACTCATATCCATCACCGCACTAGGATGACCTTCAGCCGCAGCTAAATTCACCAAACGACCTTCACCAAGGACGATGACCGACTTACCATTCTTGAGCTTATATTGTTGGGTAAAGTTGCGAACATCTTTGACTTCTTCGGCCATTTCACCCAAAGATTTGAGGTCAATTTCGATGTCGAAGTGACCGGAGTTACACACCATCGCACCATCTTTCATGGCTTCAAAGTGTTCGGGACGGATAACGTGCTTATTCCCGGTGACGGTGACGAAGACATCACCTTGGGAAGCCGCTTCATCCATCGGCATAACCCGGAAACCGTCCATCACCGCTTCAATAGCTTTGGTGGGGTCGATTTCGGTCACGATGATATTTCCACCGAGGCCGCGGCCACGCATTGCAACCCCTTTACCGCACCAACCGTATCCTGCAACCACAATGGTTTTACCTGCGAGGAGGACGTTAGTAGCGCGGATAATGCCGTCGAGAGTCGATTGACCCGTACCGTAGCGGTTATCGAAGAAATGCTTGGTGTCTGCGTCGTTGACGTTCATTGCCGGGAAGCTTAACACACCATCATTGAGCATGGCTTGTAAGCGCACAATCCCGGTGGTAGTTTCTTCGGTGGTTCCAATAATATCAGGAAGTTGGTCTTGGCGCTCTTGAACGAGGGTAGCAGTAACGTCGCTACCGTCATCGATAATGATGTTGGGTTTGTGGTCAAGGGCAATGTTAACGTGACGGTGATAGGTATCGTTGTCTTCCCCTTTGAGGGCATAAACGGGAATACCGTAGTCAACCACCAAACTTGCAGCCACATCATCTTGAGTCGAGAGGGGGTTACTGGCGATAAGAATTGCGTCAGCACCTGCATTTTTGAGGGCGATCGCGAGGTGAGCTGTTTCTGTGGTAACGTGACAGCAAGCAATCAAACGAATGCCAGCGAGGGGCTTGGTTTGGGCAAATCGCTCCTGAATTTGACGCAGAACCGGCATTTCTCGTCCTGCCCATTCAATGCGCTGTTTTCCTTGAGGTGCAAGGCTAATGTCTTTTACGTCGTACTTAGGCTGAGTTACAGTGGCTGTCATTCTAGAAATCTCGTATACAAAAACTTACAATGCCGTCTACTAGGTTACTCGATTTTTTTGTCTTTTGTTGTTGGTTGTTGGTTGTTGGTTGTTTGTTATTGGTTATTGGCAGAATCCCTGAATTGGTAATTGGTCACTGGTAATTGGTAATTTTCTTCCCACTCCTCCCCCTCCTCCCCCTCCTCCCCCGATTGCCGATTGCCGACTGCCCAAAAACTACTGCCTAAGACCTAAGACCTACTGCCCAAGAAAACCTACTCCTTCGGGGGTTTTTCCCAAGTAGGCATAGGTTCCTCGATATCTTCGGTATCTTCAGTAGGGGAAGGGTTAGGAGTAGAGTGTAGGGGGTTAAAGGGGTCTATGGTGGGAGTTGAGCGAAACTGCTCGCGAAATAGCTCTAACTCAGCCGTGTTGGTGGTTTCGCTGTCTGCATGAATCACTTGGACTTGATTAACATAGATATATAAGCGCATCGGTTGGTCGAGGGTGCGCGTGATAAAAGCTTCTACCTCTCGGACTTGCTTGGGGGTAATTTCTTTTTGGGCTGCCAAGACGAGAAAAACTTTCGGTGGGTTGCTATTCCAGTCAATCTTGGTTTGCAGGAGTTGTGTGTTTTGGCCAACAGTAATCGTTTCCCGTTCGAGAATCGTAGAGATTGCGTTTTCGAGTTCCCGGTGTTGTTGTTGGAGTTGGGCTTCTCGCAGCAGTTGGACGAAGTTACTGCCCAAGGGTAAAAATAACAAAGAAGTTAGAGCCATGGCAACACCGAGCGATCGCGTGGCTTTGGCATACCCGGCAATAATATACACAGTCATACAAGCGAGGGTAATGCCGAGTAAGTTGGTCACATAAAGCAAAAATGCGCCGCTACTATACCCCCACAACTGCTTGGCTAATGATAATCCTACGACACACAGGGGCGGCATCAAGGCAACGGCGATCGCAGTTCCGGCTAAAGCATCGCTAATGCCTTTTCGTACCTTCGCAAAGCCGCTAATGACTCCTGCGGTAACCGCAATACCAAGATCGACTAAATTCGGACGAACGCGGGCTAAAAATTCCGAGCCAAACTGGGGCAGATTTACCAATAAGCCCAGCAAGCAGGATAATAAAATAGCGACCACCGTCCCAAAGATAATGGCGGTTATCGATTTGCGAAATAAGTTAACATTCCCCTCTAAAGCAGAAAAAGCCAACCCCCGCAACGGTAGCATCAACGGTGCAATCAACATTGCTCCGATAATCACCGCCGTACTATTGCTAATTAAACCAAAAGTCGCGATCGCGCAGGAACTCAAAGTCAAGACGCTGTAGTTCACCGACAAATCGGCATCCACAAACAACTCATTTTCCAATGCTGTCACTTGTTCGGGATTCGGGGGTTTGGGTAGATGTTGGTTTAACTTAGCCAACCCGGAAAGCTGCAATGGCCGCATAAAATTTTCCCATTATGAACTGAGTTTCGCTTTGGTAATGGCTTGCACCTTTGATCCATCCGCTTTGCCTTTGAGTTTTTGCATCACTGGGCCCATTACCTTCCCCATATCCTTCATCGAAGATGCTCCCACTTCCGCGATCGCTTGCTCGACGACTGCGGTAATTTCTTCATCGCTGAGTTGTTCGGGTAAATAGGTTTCAATAATGGCTAATTCTTGAGCTTCTTTTTCGGCTAAATCTTCTCGTCCCGCTTGCTGATATTGCGCGACTGAATCCCGGCGTTGTTTGGCTTGTTGCGATAAAATTGCCAACTCCTCATCAGTATTTAAAGTATCTCGGCCCTTGGCTCTAATTTCTACTTCTTTTTCGAGAATCACTTTTTTTAAGCTGCGTACCGTCTCCAAACGCAGTTTATCCCTAGCTTTCATCGCGGTTTTGATATCTTCTGAGATACGATCTTTTAAACTCATCTTTGGCTATATTTCCTTGACTGACATTAATTTTTTTATGGTAAACCCCAAGCTGACGAGTTGAGGGTAAATCCTAGGATTCTTAGCTCAACGTGACCCAAATATTCTGAGGGAGGGCGATCGCACATTTGCATTAAGGGTTTACATTTCATTACAATTGTTTACCAAAGTTAAAAAAACCAGTTAAATATTGTCCTAATGACTTTACAACGTATTCTCGTTTGGTTTCGCAACGATCTGCGTTTACACGACAACGAAACCCTACACCGAGCCTTACAAACTCAAGCTCAAATTATCCCTTTATATTGCTTTGATCCGCGACAGTTTGGCCAAACACCCTATAAATTTCCCAAAACTGGAGCATACCGAGGGCAATTTCTCCGAGAAAGCGTCCTCAATTTACAGCAATCCTTGCAAACACTCGGAAGCAACTTAGTAATACGTCAAGGAAAACCCGAAACCATTATTCCTGAATTAGTTAAAACCTTAGACATCAACGCCGTTTACTACACCGAAGAAATTACCTTTGAAGAAGCCAAAGTTGAAATTGCCCTTGATGATATCCTCAGACCCCTAGGGATAGAAATTAAGTCCTTTGGGCAAGCAACTTTATTTCACCAGAACGATCTGCCCTTTTCCATTGAAAATTTACCTGAAGTTTTCACCCAATTTCGCAAAGAAATTGAGAAGAAAAACATTGCTGTTAGAAAAACCTTCTCCACTCCCCAAAACCTGCCCCAACTCCCCGATATCGAAATTGGTGAAATTCCCGCCCTATCCGATTTAGGACTTGAAACTCCCCAAAGCGATCCTCGCGGTGTTCTTGATTTTAAAGGGGGAGAAACCGCCGGATTAGAACGAGTGAATACTTACTTCTGGGAACAAGATTTACTGCAAAATTATAAAGAAACCCGCAACGGAATGTTAGGGGCTGATTATTCCTCAAAATTTTCCCCTTGGTTAGCCAACGGTTCCCTTTCCCCGCGCTATATTTACGAACAAGTCCAAGAATACGAAGACCAACGGATCAAAAATAAATCTACTTATTGGCTTGTTTTTGAATTAATGTGGCGGGATTACTTTCGCTTTATCTGCGATAAACATGGCAATCAAATCTTTTATGAATCCGGCTTACAAGGCATTAAAATTCCCTGGCAAGAAGACCCAGATTTATTTAAAAAATGGCAAACCGGGATGACAGGATATCCCTTAGTTGATGCCAATATGCGCGAAATTGCCGCCACAGGTTTTATGTCGAATCGTGGTCGTCAAAATGTCGCCAGCTTTCTGACTAAAAACCTCGGCATCAACTGGCAAATGGGGGCAGAATGGTTTGAATCCCTGCTGATTGATTACGATGTGTGCAGTAATTGGGGCAACTGGAATT
The DNA here is from genome assembly GCA_000380225.1 of filamentous cyanobacterium ESFC-1. Taxonomy (GTDB): domain Bacteria; phylum Cyanobacteriota; class Cyanobacteriia; order Cyanobacteriales; family Spirulinaceae; genus Jaaginema. Next base: position 2,103,240 of record KB904821.1, on the reverse strand, counting down.
ATACCGCAGGCGTGGGCAACGATGCGCGGGGCTTTCGCTTTTTCAACATTATCAAGCAATCCCAAAATTACGACCCCCAAGGAGAATATATCAAACATTGGCTGCCCGAATTAAAAGCATTACCACCCCATTTAGCGCTACAGCCGTGGAAAATGAGCCAAGAGGAGCAAAACCGCTATGATGTGAAGTTAGGAGAAAATTATCCTAAACCCATCGTAGATTTGTTCAAATCTGCCAAACAGAACGAGAAAATATATAATGGGGCGATCGCGCGATCGCCAAGAAATAGACCAAGCCGTCCCCGTCGTTAACTTACCCACTTTTGCTAGGCTAAAATTATCAGCACCGCTTTACAAAAGTCAAAAAAGCTATTAATCGATCGTTAAAGCTTGAGAAGGAACCTCATTATGGATAAACACAATATTAACTGCGCCGAAGCCTGTGTCAATGGTTGTGTCTTAGGGGATGATTGTCCCAACAAAGAATTTGCCGCAGAAGCCTCCAACTTCATCTCTGACACTCCCCTCGACAAAATGCTCGAAATCGCCGAAGTTGCCCGTATGAAAAAGCTCTCAGAGCCGACAAAATGGGTCATCCCTGACGATATCTAAAGCATGATTTAGGACTAAAAACCCCGGTTTATGGGAAAAACCGGGGTTTTGCTATAATTTTCTCAAATCTCTCAACATTCTCCTGTGACTCGCTTCATTCATGACCAATTTGCCAAACAATACCTGAGCGAACTCCTTTCTCCCCTCGGAACCGTCGAAGCCAACAAAGAAGTTTCCTCCGAAGTTCGTTATATTGACCTATTTTTCACCCCCTTTGACGGGGAAAACCCCCGACGAGACGAATTAGGGCTTTTAGGACGTTTAACCAACACTCCCGCCTTATTTGAACCCTTCCGCAACCCCGTCAGCAAAAATGAGATTCGCACTTGTTTACTCAAACTCCTTACCCTTCAACAAGAATGGGAAAGACAAGCCAACCGGAATCAAGCCCGCATCAGTGAAGACCAACTTCCCCGTTTGTGGATTCTCACTCCCACCGCTTCTGCTAACCTGCTAGAAAGCTGTAACGCCGTTGCAAACGAAGCCGGGATTTACTTTTGCGGTGACATTTTCAAAACCGCCTTTATCGTCATCCACCAACTTCCTGTAACTCCCGAAACCCTGTGGCTGCGCTTACTTGGTCGCGGAAGCGTTCAACGTCAAGCGGTGTTAGAACTTGAAGCCCTGTCCCCCGATCTACCATTACCAAAAATTCTGGGTTTAAAGCCCCGTCCTTCAAGGACGGCTTTATATTATAATATCGGTGTGCGAGTGACCAGTAATGTGGGCCGCACTACAACAAACCTAACCAACTCAATAGTTAAAGTCAGGGGTTTTCAGCACAATCCTTGTTGATGTAAAACTTTAAGGGTGTAGTTGTGAAAACAAACTGTCTTGGTGCGCGTTCCCTTGCTACTCGCGCGTTCCCTTGCTACTCGCGCATTCCCTTGCGCCTTACGGCGGCGCGGGGTCGCTCGTCTTACGGCGGCGCGGGGTCGCTCGTCTTACGGCGACGCGGGGTCGCACCGCTTTTGCGTCCGGGCAGGGCGTATCTTGGGGAAGAAACCAAAAGATAAAACGCTCGTTGAGTCGGTCTGGCGGGGATTAAGGGGAGGATATTTAGGTATCTGTTGATCTGAGGTCTAGCTAAGAGGCAATCTGAAAGAAACGAGAATCCTCGACCGTTTACGGCGAGGAGTTGTCAAGGGCGGATATCATAAAATTAGTAAGAACCCTGATTTCGCTGTTGACCAAACGACAGCAAAACCAACAAGATTTAGATCGAGAAGATCGGGAGTTGATTATGACTCTGACTGAAATGTATGAAGAAGCGATGGCTGATATTCGCCAAGAAGCCAAAGCTGAAGGCAGAGCTGAAGGCAGAGCTGAAGGCAGAGCTGAAGGCAGAGCTGAAGGGGAACAGCGCTCTAGCCGTCGCTTTGTCGAGACGATGCTGGAAACCCGTTTTGGTGCTATTGATGAGGAATTAGCGGCTATTGTCGCGAGTATTGCCTCTCTTCCTGTGGAAGAATATACGCCTATACTCCTCAACGCCTCTCGTGCAGAATTGTTAGCCCGATTTTCTGCACAATAAAAGCCAGTAGTGGAATGTTTCACCTTAAACGGTGGGTTACGGCGGATTGCGCTTATTACAGTCATAGCATGAGTTTTAGCCGCCTAACCCACCCTACTAGCGTGACACAGCTAAAATGAGGCTATAGGTAGGGTGTCGTTAGCGTAGCGTAACGCACCAAAATACAAGCATTTTAACGATGGTGACTATCGCACAAATTAAGCTGTGTCGAGCCACTACTGTCGTGACACAGCTAAAATAAGGCTTTAGGTAGGGTGCTGTTAGCGCGCAGCGTAACGCACCGAAATTTAATATTTTGGCGGTTGTAACTATCGCACAAATTAAGGCGTGTCACGACACTACTGGCGCGACACACTTTAAATGGTGGGTTACGGCGGATAACTAGATTGCAGTCATAGCCTAGATTCTAGCCGCCTAACCCACCCTACAATAAAGCACATTTTTAGCTGTGTCGCGCCACTACGCTAAAGAACAATTTTAGCTGGAACAGTCCAGTAGGATGCGATGATAACGCATCCTAAAAGATGATTTGCCCTAGCTAGAAACTAAACTGGGTTCGCAGGTTGAACACATAAATATTGGGATTGTCGCTAAAGTTATTCGCATTACCGATGAAGTAAAACGCCGGAACCAAAGCAATATTGCGCGAGAGGGGATAGAAGTACGTCGCTTCAAATTCGTACTGAATGCCACCATTACCGCCCCCAGAAGCCAAGAAATTACGCCCTTCAAGAATCGAAAAGGGCAGTAAGTAAGAGACAGTACCGAGTGCGCCTTGTTTGCCTAAATCCGGGAAAGCCACGCCGAGTTGTAGGGATTGGGCGCGAATTTCACCGTCTGGACGACCCGCCGTTACCGGATCGATGTTGGTAATGCCGTAGGTATAGCGTCCAAATAAGCCAATATTCGGCGTAATGGCCCAACTACCGTTAATGGCGAAAGTGTGCGCGATCGCGTCGTTAATTGTACCGCCAAAGCCGTCATCGGCCACCCCGTAAAAGGGTTCGCTGGTTGCACCCCCAACCCCGAAACCGGTGGTGTTACCATTTTGATCGAGAATGGGAACGTTGTTGTCTAGTTTCGAGTAGGTATAGAAGGCGTTAAAGCTAACGTTGTTAATCGGGTTGACTGAAAGCTGAACCGTGGTGGTACTGGTGGGGCCAAACAAGCCCTTAGACGGGTCTGAGGAGGTGTTGAAGAAAGGACTGGGCAGAAATTCGCTATTTTCCCCTAAGTAACCGGCAGTTAAGCTGGCTATGTCGCTAAATTGCCACTGTACCACGGCTCCCGAACCGCGATCGACAGCGTTAACAAGCGTACCACCGCTAGAGTTAAAACTCCCCGAACCCGTGAGGAAAAAGGTGTAGCGGTTACCGTCGAAGTGGCGATACCAGTTGATGCGCGGGCCCACTGTAACGCGGAACTTTTCGCCGACGGGGAAGGTGTAAAACAATTCCCGAATCACAACATCAGAAGTGCCGAGGCTGCTTTGGTCAGTGAAGGGAACCCCGAAGGTATTGTACAACCCGGCAGAGGCCAGGGCGTTTGCGGGGGAGTTTCCGGTTCCGGCGGCTAGTTGAATCGCGAGGTTGTCCCGTCCGGTGAAGGAGGTGTTGAAGTTAATCCAACTGAGGTAACTTAGTGTAGTTGAAGGTTCTTCGGCGGTACTGACGATGGGTGCGTTGGTAATGCTGTTGCGAGCCGCCCGACGCAAATTAAGGGACGTGTTGATGTCGTTGGTTTCGACTTTGATATCCCCGGCAGGACTGGCTTCGGTAAGGTTGATGAAGACGTTGCTACTGAGTTTAGTGGTAGTGGAAAATTGATGATCCTCCAGAAAGCCCACCCGGTCTTCTAAAGAGTCTACTCGCTCGCTGAGGGCTACTAATTCCGCTTCAAATTCCCGCATTAAGCGCTCTAGGGTTTCGAGGTCTTCGGGGGAGACTTCCCCAATGCCGATCAGTCTTTCGAGTTGGTTGAGACAGGCATTCAAACCGGCGGCAAATTCATAGCGAGTGAGGGGACTGTTGCCTCGAAAAGTGCCGTTGGGATAGCCCACTAAACAATCATAGCGATCGCTCAAACTCATTAAGGCTTCAAATGCCCAATCTTGGGGCGACACATCCCGAAACTGACTCGCGCCGGGAACTTGGGTCATGGGGTCGATTTGGGCAGTTGCGGGGGCAGTGGCGATCGCGATCGCGCCTAAACCCCCGATAATCACTCGTTTCATTCGTAATTTCTCACACCAGGTTAATTCACTGGAGATCGAAATTACAGCCAACTGCGCGATCGCGTCTGTGTGCCAGACTACATCTATCTCGCGATAGAATCTTTAAATTTCACCAAATCGCACGGCCATAAAGATAAATCGCGCCACAAAAATAACTGCCAAAATCCAAGTCACAACGGGAACATCTTGGGGTTTTCCGGCAAAAATTTTCATCAGGGGATAGGTAATCAAGCCCAGGGCTAAACCTTCAGCAATGGAAAAACCAAAAGGAATAAAAAAGATCGTCAAAAAGGCGGGTAAGGCTTCGGTGATATCTTGCCAGCGAATGGTGGTGATACTGGCCATCATAAACACACCGACGATTAACAACGCCGGAGCCGTGGCAAAACCGGGAATAGCGGCGAAAATAGGCGTAAAAATCAAAGAAACTACAAACAATGCCGCTACAACCAAAGCGGTAAACCCAGTCCGTCCCCCTTCTGCAACCCCCGCGGCCGATTCGACAAAGGTAGTAACACTAGATGTTCCCATAATCGCCCCTGTCGTCGTCGCGATCGCGTCAGCACTCAGGGCCTTATTCGCCTTGGGTAACTCGCCGTTTTCGTCAATATACCCCGCTTGCGTCCCCACCCCGGCTAAGGTGCCAATGGTGTCGAACATATCCACAAACAAAAATACAAACAACACGGCGATAAAATCCCAGGCATTACCCCCCGTTAACTCAGCTAGTCCCGTGAAAGCAGCCCCGAATAAATGCGTCGGTGCAGCAGGAAGGGACACAATGCCTTCTGGGGGCGGCGCAATGCCGAAAACCCAACCGAGTAAAGCGGTTCCCACAATGCCCCACAGCAACGCCCCGCGAATCCGACGCGCGAGAAAGAAAGCCGTGAGCAATATCCCTACAATCGCCATAATCGTCTGGGGTAGGGCGATATTACCAAAGCTGACGAAGGTCACGTCATTGGGAACAATCAACCCCGCACCGCCAATTTCGGGGTTTCCTTTCAAGCCAATCAAGGCTAGAAACAAACCAATCCCCACAGTGGTTGCAGCTTTAATGGCACTGGGGATGGCGGTGATCAGATGGCGGCGAATGTCGGTGAGAGTGAGGGCAATGAATACCAACCCCTCGACAAAAACGCAAGCTAACGCCACTCTCCAGTCGATCCCCAGGCCTAAAACCACCGTATAGGCAAAAAAGGCATTAATCCCCATACCGGGGGCGAGGGCGAAAGGATAGTTGGCCAGTAAAGCCATCGCTAACGTGCCAATCGCGGCGGAAACGGCAGTTGCGACGGCTAACTCGGTGAATAAGTCGCCAGACTCCTGTAAAAAGATGGCATCGGACAAAATTAACGGATTTACCACCAAAATATAAGCCATTGTCATGAAGGTGGCGACTCCGGCTAAGGTTTCGGTGCGGAAGTTGGTGCGATTTTCGGCAAAATCAAAATAATTTGCCACTTTTCCTAAGAAACCGTCGGGTTGTGGGGGTGGGGGCTGTTGACCCACCGAGTCCATTTTATTTTCTTCTACTGTCATCGGCTTTCTTTCCTAACAATTGGGCGCTATTATCCTGTTTTAGATGGTCTCGATCTGTTCATGACGATCTAAAACTACCGCGATCGCGCCTCCCGGTGTACCGATATAATCAAAAATCGTACATTCAACTTAAAAAAGCGCGATCGCATGGCACTGGTTCTCACCACCGTGAATATGAAAGGCGGTGTCGGTAAAACAACCCTTACCGTCAACCTCGCAACTTGTTTAGCCAAAAATTACGGCAAGCGAGTTTTAATTTTAGACCTCGATTCCCAAATTAGCGCCACCCTCAGCGTCATTGCTCCCCACGATTTCGCCAAAATTCGCAAAAAGCGCCAAACCATTAGTTATTTAATTGATAAAATTATTCGCCCCTATATCAATCGCAAATACGCTACACCGGACTTTATCGTGCCATCAGTTTGCGATATTCCCGGCTTAGATTTATTACCGGGTGATATCGAACTCTACGACGAATACATCATTTCTGAAACCCTACACAAAGAAACCGCCAATCAAGACGACCTCAACTTTAGTCAAGTTTGGCAAGACTTTGAAGGTACGCTCATTCCTAACATTATCGAACCCGTTTTAGATGATTACGACTATATTTTGACGGATTGTGCGCCCGGTTATAATTTGTTGACTCGTAGTGGTATTGTCGCCAGCGATTTTTACCTTTTACCCGCCCGTCCCGAACCCCTTTCTCTAGTGGGGATTCAACTCCTAGAACGGCGCATTGCTAAACTCAAAAAAATCCACGCCCCGGATATTGATTTAAACTTACTCGGTATTGTTTTTATTCTTTCTGGGGGCTTATTCAGCAGTCGTTATTATCAACAAGTGATTCAAAGAGTCGAGCAAGATTTCGATAAAAGTCAAGTTTTTGAAAATCGCATTCCGATGGATGTGAATGTCGCTAAAGCGGTAGATATGTTTACCCCTGTGGTGGTTTCGGCGGCAAGTTCTCCGGGGTCAAAAGCATTTTCTAAGTTGACTGAAGAATTTTTACAAAAGATTGCTGCCATTAAGGGCAGTTAGGTTTCTTGACAACTCCCCGTCCTTAAGGAGCGGGTAGTCAGGCTTCATTGGGAGAGTAAGCGCTGATACCGAAGTATTAGCCCCGATCTCTTTGCCCTCGACGAGCATTGTTCCGATCTGCCCGACCGTACTTAGTTGACAGTGTAGCACAAAGCCGTCCTTAAGCGC
>KB904821.1:1986317-2096011 GCA_000380225.1 filamentous cyanobacterium ESFC-1 | reverse complement strand
TGTAGCTCGACAAGACAGGCGCACCTTGTAGCGCGAGTAGCACCTGGTAGCTCGGCAAGACAGGACGGGGCTTTAGACCCAAAACTCTTGGTAAGCCCTCACCCCAAACCCCTCTCCCACGGGAGGAGGGGCTTAATCTCGTTTAATCTCGTTCCTTGGTTCTACCAAGGGACGTAATATTGAGGCTCTGCCTCGATTCTAAAATCCCTAATAGGGATTAGTTTTGATTGCAACTGGATGATTATGTTCAAGGGGCTACTGAAAATCTCGGTTTCAATCCCTCATAGGGATTTTAGCTAATTGCAACGGGCAGCTTATGCACTTTACTTTGAAAGCCTATCCCGTTTCAATCCCTCATAGGGATTTTAGCTAATTGCAACCAGCTTTAGGCTCTTTAGGTTTTTTAGGCTTCAATGTTTCAATCCCTCATAGGGATTTTAGCTAATTGCAACGCTATTGATGAAGCCGAAAGGCTAAACAGGAGTTTTGTTTCAATCCCTCATAGGGATTTTAGCTAATTGCAACCTCTCAACGAAGTCTCGCAATTTTTTAAACCTGTTTCTTTAGTTTCAATCCCTCATAGGGATTTTAGCTAATTGCAACCAACTCTTTTGGGCAAGCTCAATTATACCATTAAGTTTCAATCCCTCATAGGGATTTTAGCTAATTGCAACCGTTCACCTGTTGGCTCAGTGGGGTCGGGCTGCTGTTTCAATCCCTCATAGGGATTTTAGCTAATTGCAACAAAGGGAACAAACAGCATGAACCAACTAACATTATTTGTTTCAATCCCTCATAGGGATTTTAGCTAATTGCAACGGTCAGAAACAACTTTATCGCCCACAACAACGACTTGTTTCAATCCCTCATAGGGATTTTAGCTAATTGCAACGTGGTGCGGTTCATACCGCCTTCTGCTGTTATGTTGTTTCAATCCCTCATAGGGATTTTAGCTAATTGCAACGTCGAAATTGACGGGGTTTCATTTAGCTCAACAGGTTTCAATCCCTCATAGGGATTTTAGCTAATTGCAACCGCAGGCCTTTGAAACCCAGACAGTATGTAGTTTTCAAGGTACATTTGCGCGAGGCATACCTTAGTGTAGCACTCCGACCCAGGGAAAGCAACCCCAAAATCGCTGAAACCCCCATGAAATAAGGTGCGCGGGGGTGTCGCGAAGCCGAGACAGGTCAAAGCCTTACCCTGTCTGGGTTTGAGTGCGGTTGAGCCAAAAGTGAAAAATCCACACCCACCCCCTCGCGCAAATAGCCAGTCTTGGCAAGTCCTAAAAAGCTTACTACAAACGAGTTTAAGTGGTGTATTCAGCATTAATTTTGACGTAATCGTAGCTGAGGTCGCAGCCCCAAGCCTTACCGCTTCCCGACCCATTACCCAGGTCAATGGCGACAATCACGGGGTCATCGACGCGATGTAGGGTTTTGCCGTCCTTTTCGTAGCTAGAGTTGGCCGAGGTTTCTTTAAGGTAATTACTGGCGGCGGGACGGTCAAAGGGCAGGGGTTGACCATTATCCATCAGTAAAAATTCACCGAGTTTAATCTGCAATTTGTCTTGGTCAAAGGGGACATCTGCGCGTCCTGCGGCGGCGGCGATGCGTCCCCAGTTGGGGTCATTGCCGAAAATAGCGGATTTGAATAAAGACGAGCCAACTACGGTTTTAGCGACTTGGCGGGCATCTGCGTCGCTGGGTGCGCCTGTGACTTGCACTTCGATCAAACAAGTTGCCCCTTCTCCATCCCGCGCGATCGCCTTGGCTAAATATTGACACACTTCGGTAAGCATGGCTTCGAGTTTTTCGGCTTCGGGGCCCATTTCGGTAATGGCAGAGGTGCGGGATTGACCGTTAGCGAGGGCAATTAAGGTGTCGTTGGTGCTGGTGTCGCCGTCTACGGTAATTTGATTGAAGCTTTTATCGGCGGCGCGGCTTAACATTTCTTGCCACAAAACAGTAGAAACGGCGGCATCACAGGTCACAAAACCGAGCATTGTCGCCATATTGGGGTGAATCATCCCCGATCCTTTAGAAATGCCCCCCATTCGCACCGGACGACCTTCGATTTGGGTTTCCAGGGCAATAGATTTGGTGACGAGATCGGTAGTGACAATGGCTTGGGCTGCTGCGTCTCCCCCGGTTTCCGAGGCGGCGGCCACTAACTGGGGAATCCCGGCTTTGAAGGCATCGACTTTCATGCGCTGACCAATGACTCCGGTTGAAGCGAGTAAAACGGAATCCGGGTCGATGTTTAATTCGGCGGCCAACCACCCGGCGGTGTCGAGGGCATCTTGCCAACCTTGTTCCCCGGTGGCGGCGTTGGCTTGTCCGGCATTACAGAGAATGGCGCGGGCGCTGGCTTTTTTCTGGAGGCGCTGGCGACAGTAATCGACACAAGCGGCCCGGACAACGGTGGTGGTAAAGACTCCTGCCGCGATCGCGTCGGTTTCAGACAATATTAGGGCTAAATCCGGCGCTCCAGAGGGTTTGAGTCCGGCGGTGATGCCTGCGGCTTTGTAGCCTCGTGGTGCGGTAATCCCGCCACTAATCATTTGCCAATCTGCCATAAGTTTGTCGTCCTTCGCGAATCCAAGGGTTATGGCAGGAGATTATACCAGGCATTCTCGGCTCAATGGCGCTTCTGGGAACGAGACTTAAAAAAAAGCAAAAAAAAAGAGAGTCACCTGGGTGACTCCCCCAATCATCAGGGTGCATCTACTTGATATTTAATATAACACAGGGGGTGGGGGGTGTCACCCCCCCCTGTGATTTTTTTTGAAAAAAATTTATTTCTGCGTCTTCAGTCGTCCGCTTCTAAGGGGCAGTAGGGAGTGGGCAGTAGGCAGTAGGCAGTAGGGGAGGAGTGGGAAGAAGTTACCAACAACCAATAACCAATAACCAACAACCAATAACCCGGATAAGGGCGATCATCCCTTACTACTAACCCAAGACAAATGACCAATGACAAAGGACAAAGAACAAATGTTTATACTCAAGGAGATGGACGCGATCGCGAATACACCCCCCCTAAAAACGGAAGTGACTGCGCCGCCGTTGTAGACCCCTAAGACCGTAACGACAGCATAAAACCCAATGGAATACACTTTCTGGCAAATGTATGACGCATTGAGAATCCACAGTGGTTGGATTCTCTGGAATTTATTTTTGGCGTTTATCCCGTTGGCTTTGAGCTTTTGGCTGTTTCACCGTCAAAGTACAACGCGATCGCTACTGTGGTGGGGTTTAGTCGCCGTTTTTATTCTGTTTCTGCCCAATGCCCCTTATTTACTTACAGATATTATTCACCTGATCCGCGCCACGAAAGCGGGTTACTATTCTACTTTTGTCATTGCTTTATTTATTGTTCCCGTTCATCTGTCGGCTATTTTTCTGGGCTTTCAGGCTTACACCCTCTCGGTGATGAATGTGGGGCATTATTTACGGCGGGTGGGGTTGCGTCGCTATATTTTGCCAACGGAGTTGTTTATTCATGTTTTGAGCGCGATTGGGGTGTTTATGGGGCGTTTCCAGCGCTTCAATAGTTGGGATATTGTCAAAAACCCCGATACGATTGTCTATAATTTGATTCGCAATTTGTCGGACAAAGAACCGGTTTTGGTGATTGGCATTACTTTTATTATCTTGACGGTGTTGTATTGGTTGCTCAAGCAGGTGGATTTGGGGCTATGGTTGCGTTTCCAACAAGTGCGCGATCGCGCCCTCTCCCGTCGTCAACGCCACCAACAGCACGAAGTTTGATTGTCCTTTGTCATTCGTCCTTTGTCATTTGTATTTAACGTTGTGTGCCTGTTGTCAATTCCTGCGTAGAGGCGCTCTTTTCCCCGTCCCTACAGGGAATTTGACGATAGGTACAAAACCATTACTTGTCACAAATGACCAATGACTAAAGACCAATGACTAAAGACCAATGACTAAAAACCAATGACGCGATCGCGAAGTGGCAGGCTTCGCCCGATCGCGAGCTTCCGGTTATTTCAGGGCTTCTAAACAGGCTTTTACTGCCTCATTCCCACTCAAACCGGACAATTCTTCAGGTGAACCCGCTTTCAAGCTCGGATTTGCGCCATTTTCTTGAATTTCGCCACAATTCAAAAGAGTGTAATGCAAGCCTTTGTCTTGAAATAATGTCTCGTCGATGGGGTTTGAAGTGCGATTGAGGACAATAAACTGGGAAGTCAACTCACCCCCATACGCCTGAATTGTCTCGATTTCTAAGGCAAAAAAGCCGGGTTCAAATTGAGGATTGAGATCGCCGTCGTATTCAAATTTACTCAACATCAACTGAATCGAGTAAATGCGACGAGCATCAAGAGGATCGGCTTCGGGGACGCTTTTAGCCCGGAATACAGGGCGCAATTCGGCAAATGGGACACGCACCGTTATCCAGGTATTCGCAACGGTATCAAACGAGTGACAGTAGCTAATCCCGTCCCATTTGCCTTCACAGCGCAAAATACATTTATAGCGTTTCCCGTCTCCTTTTACCCGCAGTTGAATCCCCTGATATTTGGATAAATCCAAGGGAGGGTCAAAGTTACGATTTCGCACCGAGGCAAATCCGCCAGAGTTAGCGGTTGAGACATTTCCGGTAAAGATTGCCTGATTTGCCCCCAAACGCAAGCCACTTTCACTCACTCCCCCCATTACCACATCATCCACTGCCCCCCACATCTGCTTGATCTCCTCCGAGGCGTTACGAAAATCAAATAATAAGCGCTGGGGATAGCCTTGTTTGAGGGATAAACTCGCCAATTGAATGAGTTTTTCTAAGCTGGCTTGATTGTCATCTGTGTTGCTATAAATAACGGCTTTGATGTCTTTAAATAAGTTTAAATTTAAACTCTGGGGATTGTGAAGATCGGCGTTGCTGTATTCCACACCGTCTCCTCCTAAGTCTTTGTCTTGCTTTGAAGATACCACTCGCACTTGATAGTGATTTTGTCGGAGTTGATCGATCAAGGTTTGGCGAGAGTGGGGGTTTGTACTGGCGACTAAAATTTTAGCTTGAGTGGGCGCGATCGCGGGTCGAGTCATGCCGAGATTATCTCCTAATATCATGCGTCTGAGCCAAGGTACACTACCAATAACAGGTAGTATTTCAAAATAGGTAACGGTTTGAAAAAATCGCCCAAAATCCCAGGTTTGACGTTGACTCATAGCGCTTTTTACAATTAATAATTTACAATTTACGATTTATATTTAGTTTAGGTTGGACAACCTTCACAAATCAAGATGTTGAGCTATTAAGATTCAGTTTAAAACCAGACAATGAACAATTATCCTCATGGAAAAACCCCGGTTTCTGGAGAAATTCGGGGTTTTTAATTTGATTTTACGCTAATTCAGCAGGATTGCTCTTAAAAAACTTATTTCATACTGATACCAGGGGCATAAGCTTCGACAACATTCCCGGTACGAGCGCAGTTGACCATTAAGTAGTCACAACTCGGACATTGAGTTTGCACGATTTTATGCTTGTCAATATAGTGTCTTTCGCCGATACTACCACAGTTCGGACAACGCACTTTTTCGATCTTTCTCATTTTTAAATGTAATTTGTCTAGGTTGGTTTATGACGGTTTGTTATGAAGCAAAACTACAAACGATCTGAAATTTTAGTAAGGAATTTCACTGAGAAAGTTTGTGTTTCGCCAGAGAATTGCGGATATAAAAACAAAGTCTTTGTATTTTTATTTAAAATTGCATCCCTCTCAGGATAGATTTATACAAAAACACTTTTTTTACACTGCCTCTCTATTCTGGAAAATTTTTCGTCTAGTGTCAAGTTCCTTTGGCCTCGATATTAAAGCTTTTTACCGCGATCCCCATTAAGATAAGGTTTATATCGTTATCGAATTTTTAGTTATTATTATCTAATCTTACCCCGGCCAATCCCTACACATAATGTCCTGTCTATTTCTTAAGAAATTATAATTTTTGGGAGAGTCACAGCTAATCTTTTGACAACAAAATACAAACCATCTCGTTCTGGCTTTGGGCTAGACTGATTTGTTCAGACTCCAGTCATGCGCTCATTTGGGTGGGGATGAAGGGCAGAAAACCGTCCTATCCATCGAAGGGGCGATCGCATTATCCTAGTAATGTAAAAACCTTTAGTATTCCAACACTTGTAACAGTTCTATGGCAAATAGCAGTAATTTTCGCGATGCAATGCGCGAAGTCAAAGGCAATTCTCTCGTCGGCCCTAATGTCATCCCGAAAGCCTTACCCTTCCTCGGTGGTGGTCTCGCGCTGACCGCATTAGGGGTTTATGGGGGTTTGGGGGTTCTCGAAAGCAACCCACAACTTTTCATGACCAGTTTTTGGGTTGCCCTCATTGGTAACTTTATCTTGTTTTTTGTGGTGCGCGGCATTGCTGAAAAAGCAAACAACAGCCTCGCATTACCCCTTCTAGCGGTCTACAGTCTCATTTCCGGTTATACCCTCAGTGGCATTATTGCCGTCGCCCTGGGAACTGAAGGAGTGGGGATTCAGGGAGTCGGCATCGCGGCACTCGGTTGTGGTGTTACCTTTATCGCCGCCCGCAGCATCGGCTCAAACCTGTCTGATGAAGATGGTATGGCGTTGACGCAGACTATCCAACTGGGCTTAATTGCTTTGGTGGTGGTTCTTGTGGGTCAACTGCTGTTTTCTGTGTTTGGCGTTTACACCCCCAGTTGGTTAGAAATTGCAATTTCTGGCGTGGGTGTGGTGTTGTTCGCCGGGGTTTCTGTGGTGGATTTCTATATTCTGCCCCGCACCTACAAAGATGAACAATACTTGTCGGCGGCTTTGTCGATGTATTTGACTTACGTTAACTTGTTTATTTTCATTCTGCGTTTGCTGATTGCGATTAATGGCCGCGACTAACGTTCCTTTCTGCGCGTTATGCGTGTAATAGGGCAACCCCGGTTTTTGAGAACAACCGGGGTTTTATTTTGTCTTCAAGTTTCATCAATTATGTAGCAGCCAGCAAAACAGTTAGGACGTTTTGACTCGCAAGAATCGCCCTCACCCCAACCCTTCTCCCACTCCGAGAGGGGCTTGTTTTCTAAGAATGGATGATGTTGTCCTGACCGATTTGGCGGTTGCTATAAATTCATAATCAAAGCCGCCGTTGCGAGTAAACAAAGAATCCCCATTAGTCCGGCTAAGGGTTGCTGATACCAACCAATCATCCAGGGAGAGGCTTTTTCGGTGTAGGCGATCGTGCCGGAGTTACTAAGGCAGGTTAAGCCCCAAATCCAGCCCCCATGAAGCCCCCATGCTAAACCGATGCTCTGGTGGTCTACTTGGTAAGCAACGACTAAAACCAAACCCATTAAAAATAAGCCGGGAAGTTGGGGTAAAGTTTGTTTTTGCTCCCAAACCAGGTGCAATAAAGCAAAAATTGTGCTAGATATAATAGCTGCGATGGTGATAGAGTAATCAAGCTTTAGTTCGCTGAACATAAAGCCGCGAAAGATGAGTTCTTCGATACCACCAATGGCGATCGCGACGGCGAAAATCGGCAAAAGTAAAGAGATTAGGGACGAGATGCGATCGCGTTTCCAAGCAATCCATCCCCAAGCGGTCTCTAGGGCAAAAACGATGGCTAAACCACCAAGGGCAATCCCGAAACCCAAGCCGAGCGATCGCCAAAGTTGCCCCTCGATTTTAAAACCATATTGAGCAAATGTTGCGGGTTCAATCCGGGTCATTCCCCATAAAACCAAAGGGGCAAGTCCGTAAAGAGATAGGATTAAGGGTATTTTTTGGGTTTCGTTGGGAAAGCTTCTAAAATCCCATTTCAGCCACTTCGCTAGGGGTAAAGCAAGGGGTAGCCAAACCCCAATCCAACCGATCCCAAATAGGAAAAGCCGGGCGATCGCGCCCCCATTGGCCCATTGAATTATACTTTGGTAAATTAAAGGATTTTCACCAATATCCATGACCCTTTGGTGGCAGTTTTAAGTCATTTTCTCAGTAGAATCTCGGTGTCAACGGTACACCGATTTTTAGCTTAGGAACGATAAAAGCCCCACTGAACCAGAATTCAGAACTTAATGACCAGCGATCGCCTTTTCGGACTGAATTCTGGTTGTGGGATTATGCTGTTGCTTCTTCGAGTTCGGCAGCGTCTTCTCTATCCATATCTAACTGTTTTAGGTGGATATGCTTGTAGCCGAGCTTGATTTCAAACTCATCTCCGGGTTGTAAACCCATCGCTTGAGTATAGGTCGAACCGATTACAATTTGACCATTTTTGTGGACGCTAACGCGATAAGTCGGTTCGCGACCGCGACCATCTTTTACACCGTCTGGATCGAGGGGAACCCCTTTGGCCGCGAGCAGTGCGTCATAAAAGTCAGTCAAATTGACGCGGGTTTGGTCGTTTTTTGTGACCGTGTAATAGCCGCAGCGTTTCGCTGTTTCCCGTCGCGGTAAGTGGTTTAGCTCTTTTACTTTTTGAAGCAGTGCTTTACCCGTCAAAGGGCTTGTTGCGTTGTCACTCATAATGTTATGAATTTTAGGTTGTTTCGATTTGTAATCGGTAGAGCGTCCAAATAAACCCTAAAGGGAGGACGGCCATCTGAATGAAGAAGGTTGAAAAAAATTATACCTCAATCATTCCTCTATTTTCTATTTTCGACTTTAGCATCTATTGAACTAATGTCCTCCTTCGAGGTGGCTATTGTTGTTAGACACCGATCTACAATCGCTATTATATAGAAAATATAACCCTAAATTGCACTTCATTTTTCAAAAAGTTGAGCAATTGCCTCAAAAATTTATCAAATCCCCTGAGTCAGTTTCTTATTTTTTGACTGATAACTTTTTCTTACCCCGAAATCTCGCCAGAGAAATGAGTAATCAAAATCGAGAGGAAGCGATCCTCTCTAATGGGGGAGGGGGGGATCGATGGGCAATGTAAGTTTTTTGAAAAGTCATAATCGTCTTCTGTCTGCTCTTGGCGACGAAAAGCAGAATGACTACCATTTGGCAACAGCCCCTCGGTCGATCGGTACAATAATAAAGAAGACATAATCTGATTCGCCCCTGGGCGATCGCCATACCAGAATCTCGAAATCGAGTAAAAAATGAAAGTAAGTTTTAAGGTTTACCGACAACAACCCCAAGAAGCACCCCGGATCGCTACCTATTTATTAGATGTAGAACCGGGAAATACCATTCTTGAATGTCTCAATCGCATCAAATGGGAATTAGACGGAACGCTGGCTTTCCGGAAAAATTGCCGTAATACAATTTGTGGCAGTTGTGGCATGAAAATCAACCACCGTTCTGCCTTAGCTTGTAAAGAAAATGTCGGTCAAGAGATCGAGCGTTTTCCGACAGATTCTGGTACGGGCATTCCAGAAATCACGATCGCGCCGATGGGAAATATGCCTGTGGTCAAAGATTTGGTCGTAGACATGACCAGCTTTTGGGATAACTTAGAAGCGGTCGATCCTTATGTCAGTACAAAAGGCCGTAAGATTCCCGAAAAAGAATTTCTGCAAACTCCTGAAGCGCGATCGCAACTGGAAAAAAGCGGCAATTGTATCTTATGTGGTGCTTGTTATTCTGAATGTAACGCTCGCGAAGTTAACCCCAACTTTGTCGGCCCCCACGCCCTTGCCAAAGCCCAACGCCTCGTTAACGACGATCGCGACACCGAAACCGAAGCCCGTTTAGAAAAATATCACGAAGGCATCCAAGGCACTTGGGGCTGTACTCGTTGTTATTTGTGTAACGCCGTTTGTCCGATGGGTGTCGCCCCGATGGACCGCATTGGTGAAATCAAACAAGACCTGCTCGATCGCAAACCCGCCCATGATAGCCGATCGGTACGCCATCGTAAAGTCTTGATCGATTTAGTCAAAGACGGGGGGTGGATCGACGAACGCAAGTTTGGTTTGATGGTGATGGGCGATTATTTCCGCGATCTACGCGGACTCCTCGAAATTGCACCTTTGGGATTGCGAATGCTTACTCGCGGTAAATTCCCCATGTTCTTTGAACCCTCCCAAGGTACATCCGAGGTGCGATCGCTCATTGAATCTGTCCAAAATCTAGATAACCAATCCTCTCAATAACCCATGAGTGAAGCTAAAAACGCCCCTACCGCCTCAGAAACCCCAACCGAGATCGAAGAAACCGCCCCTCCTTCTGAACAACCCGCTTTTGGTTGGAATGCCTATGCTGAGAAAATTAACGGTCGCTTTGCCATGATTGGTTTTGTGCTGTTGTTGTTACTTGAAGTGATAACGGGACAATCTTTCTGGTCTTGGATTGGGTTGTAATGTGTTGTTGGTTATTGGTTATTGGTTATTGGGCGGGGAAACCCCGCCCCTACATAACGATTGCCGATTGCCGATTGCCGACTGCCCAAGAAAGCCCATTGCCCAAAAACTGATGAGGCGATAACTGATGAAATACTTACCCGCGATCGCCTGTTTTATTGCCCTTCTGCTCTCATTCAGCCTGAAGGCTTCCCCGGCTCAAGGGGCGATCTGTCGTCAGCTTGGAGAGCAACAGGTGTGTATTGTGGATATTCGCCGCAGTGCGAAATATTATTGGCAGTATCGCGTCACTTTAGAAGTCGATGGCCAAACTCGTCCCCGCGAAATTTACAACTGTCGCGATCGCGTTCGTATTTCTTCCCAGGGCGATCGCCTTGCTTTTCAAAACCACGGTCTAGGCGATCTGATTTGTCGTTTGGTGCAGCGCTAAACTCTTAAAAATACCACTTTTGCCGGAGGTCAAGCGACCTCTATTTTAATAGGATTAATGAGATCAAGTTTTAATTATTTTTTTATCGCCGTTAAGCACATAGTTTGAGGCAGTTGGGGAAGTGAGAACCAACTCCCCAACTCACCCCGGCAAAAACCAGCCCCTAGCCATTATTTTCAACTTCTCCATTCGGTAAAACGGTTGCCGCTAAAACCGCATTTTGCCAAACCGTATCCACTACCCTTGCTCCCCGCAAATTAGCCCCAGTTAAATTGGCTTGAGCCAAATCTGTATTTTCGAGATGTGCGCCCCACAAATAAGCATCCCGTAAACAAGCGTGATTGAGTTTCGCTCGCTCTAGATTTGCTTGATTGAGATTTGCCCCGGTTAAATCGGCTTTGCTCAAGTTAACATCACTCAAATCGGCTTTACTCAAATCGGCTTCAGCTAAATCGGCTTTTGTTACCACAGCAGCCGTTAAGTTAGCCGCGTGTAGATGACTTCTGGCCATAAATGTCGTTCGCAGTTGAGTATTGCTTAAATTCGCTGTATTGAGATTGACTTCTGAGAGGTTTGCACCGCTAAGTTTAGCTTCGCTCAAATCAATCCCTTCTAAATCAATGCCTTGCAAATCGACACCATTCATATAAGCCGCTTGAAGACGAGTGCCGTTGAGAATCGCATTTTTAAAACTTGCCCCACTCAGACGGGCTTCTGTAAGTTTTGTCCAACTCAGATTAGCATTTCTGAGGTTAGCATTACGAAAATTAATACGCTCTAAATTAGCACCACATAGATTAATGCCTTCAAGATTGGCTTGGCGTAGATTAACATCGTTGAGTTTAGCACCACTGAGTTTCACGCCAACTAAGATCGATTTGACCAAGTAAGCCCCGGTTAAATCAGCTTTGGTTAAGTCAGCATTGCGAAGTCGGGCTGCATTGACTTTGGCAAAACTTAAATTCGCACGAAATAAAAAAGCTCCGGTTAAGTTAGCTCCTACTAACTGCGCTCGTTTGAAATTAACGGCTCCTAAATAAGCGCCTGCGAGATTAATGCCGGAGAGTTTAGCGCGTTCGAGATTTGCCCCCATCAAATTAATGTTAGAGAAGTCTCGCTCTCCTGCGGCATAACGACTGAGTAGTTCTTGTGCGTCCATAATCTTTAAGGGATTTTCCTTGAGTCCTTCTACTTTCACAATGCCGCGATCGCGCCAAAACTGTCCCTAATCGCATCAATTTGAGAATATATTTGTAGTCAATGCTTCAGTAAATATAAATTTTTATGACTTATATAGACTTGAGCTTGTTAATAATCGCAGCGCCTAAAAACTGGGGAATTGTGCCTAAATAGGGCTGAGTCAACGGACGCAAACAATCAAGATTAAAAATGAGAAATAGTATCAAGTTCCAATAACCCAACAATCCCAACTTTTTAGACAGGAAATCAGGGTTAGCGCTAACAATTTGCTGACCCGTCATCTATCGAAAGTTATAAAAATGCTTAACAATCCCACTTTTTCCACTCCATTCCCTGCCGAGAAAACTGTATGATCCCATAAGTATGAGCGATCTGGTAATGATTGCCATCTTTTAGTTCGATCAACGCTTATTGGCCTTGAATATCATGTCTGTAAACCCTTTTAATACCTCAGAGTCTCAATCAGCTTGGGAAAATTACAACCAAAAGTTAGCACTTTATCTAGATAACTCTCCTTTAGCTTGTATTGAGTGGGATGCAGATTTTCGGGTTCGGCATTGGTCAAAGCGGGCTGAAGAAATTTTAGGCTGGTCAGCTTCAGAGGTAGAAAATAAATATTGGCTAGACTTGGACTTTATTTATCCAGAAGACGTAGAAAAAGTTACTACCATTACTCAAGAACTGCAATCGGGTTGCATCGCCCGGAATGTTTGCTGCAATCGCAATTACACCAAAGCAGGAGTGATTTTGCATTGTGAGTGGTACAACTCCGCCTTACTCGATGAGCAAGGTCGCTTGGTGTCGATTTTGTCTTTGGTACAAGATGTGAGCGATCGCGAGCAAGCCGTCGCCCAACTCACCAAAGCCCAACGCCTAGCCCATTTGGGCAGTTGGGAGTATGACATGATTCATCGTACCTGTACTTGGTCAGAGGAGTTATTTCGGATTTTAGGGTGTGACCCGACTCAACCGATTCCCCCGGTAGACAGCCATCATCATTTTTTTGATGAAAATGATTGGGAGAAACTGAAAAAGGCTAGTGCTGAGGCGATCGCCACGGGACAAATTCAAGCCTTAGAACTCCGCATTATTCGTCCAGATCGGACTTTGCGCTATGTCGATATTACGGTCGAAGCCATTTTAAATTCTCAGGGTGAGGCGATTCAAATCAACGGGACAATGCAGGATGTGAGCGATCGCGCGATCGCCCAAAAATCCCTTAAAACCAGCGAACGACGATTTCGCACCATATTTGAACAGGTGGGGGTAGGCATGGCTGAGTTCAACTTATCAGGTCAATTTATCCGGGTCAATCAGCGTTTGTGCGATTTTTTGGGTTATTCCGAGACAGAATTACTGAACCGATCGTTTCAAGATATTACCCATCCCAATGACTTGCGCCTAGACGCAGATTGTTCGCAACGCTTGAGGAGGGGGGAACTCAACAACCTTATTTATGAAAAGCGTTATATCCACAAAAATCATCAAGTGCGTTGGGCAAAGGTCACTGTTTCAACGATTTATGACGAAGCCAACCAACCCCAATCTGTTTTAGGAGTCGTCGAAGATATCCACGACCATAAACTCGCTCAAGAAGCCTTGCGCCTCAGTGAAGAACGATTCCAAGAAATAGCCGCCACTTTAGATCAATTCTTTTTTGTGCGTTGTTGCCAGACGGGTCAATATTTCTACATTAGTCCCGGTTACGAAAAAATCTGGCAGCGATCGCGAGAAAGCCTTGATGCTGACCCCACCTCCTGGCTTGAACTTGTCCATCCCGAAGACCGGGATTTGGTCTTGTCTTCCCTCAAAAAACAAAAAAAAGGACAATCGACTGACCGAGAATACCGCATTATTGGCGATGGCGGCGAAATTAGATTCATTCGCGCCCGCGTTCAGGTCATTTTGGACGAAAACGGCCAACCCCTGCGAACCGTTGGCATTGCTGAAGACATTACCGCCGAAGCCCTCCAGCGTCAAGAACTCGCCCGTTCTAATGCCGAACTCGAACAATTTGCCTATGTCGCTTCCCACGATTTGCAATCCCCATTAACCGTGATTTCTGGCTATGCTAAGTTATTACAAAGTCAGTATCAAAACCAACTGGGCGATCGCGCCGACACCATGCTGAATGGTATCGTCCGCAGTACCCAACGGATGCAAAGACTGATCGAAGACTTGTTGAAGTATGCCCGTCTCGACCAAGAAACCCGATCGTTTCAACCTTGTGATTGTCAGCAAATTGTCGAAGACGCGATCGCCAACCTCGAAGTTTTGATTTCAACCCACAACGCCACCATTACCTACCACAACTTACCTACCATCCACGGCTCGCGATCGCAACTGCTGCAACTGTTTCAAAACCTGATCGCCAACGCCATCAAATACTGTTCTCGCGATCGCGATCCCATCATCACTATTACCACCGAAAACCAAGGACAACTCTACCGCTTCGCCGTCCAAGACAATGGTATCGGTATTGCCCCCCAAAACCAAGACCGCATTTTTCAAATTTTTGAACGCCTCCAGACTTTTAACAAATCCTTGGGGTCAGGAATTGGCCTGGCCTTATGCAAAAAAATCGTCGAACGTCACGGTGGCCGCATCTGGGTCGAATCTCAACTCAACCAAGGCTCAACCTTTTACTTTACCCTTTGTTAGTTGTTGGTCATTAGTCATTAGTCCTTTGTCATTTGTGATGAATTTTGGTCTGTGGTAAAAGGATGGGGCATGTTACCTGTTCCCCAATACAAAGGTTTAGAATGTTTTGGACATGGGGATTGTGTAGCCTAACTTGTCACCTGGGGAAATTGGGTGGGGCTTTGAACAGTAGCACAAAATCTGTTTAAACCTGCTCAACCTTATTCATTTCCTGTGAAGCGAGTGAATATATGAGTAAATTATCCATATCAGAAGCCGCTAAAATTAAAGGCGTTAGTCCGTCTACCCTTAGACGGTGGGAGTCAGAAGGTAAATTAATACCGGTAATAGCGTCCCTACCCCATGAACCAATGACAAAGGACGAAGAACCAGGAACCAATGACCAAAGACAAAGGACAAACAATGAAAAAACGTTCCCTTGCCGGTATTGCAGGAATTGTGGCCGCGGCCACCCTGATTAGTAAAATCTTTGGTTTATTGCGCGAACAAGCGATCGCGGCAGCCTTTGGAGTCGGCCCTGTTGTCGATGCTTATGCCTATGCTTACGTCATTCCCGGCTTTCTGCTTATCCTCCTAGGGGGTATTAACGGCCCCTTTCACAGCGCCTTAGTGAGTGTATTGGCCAAGCGAGACAAAGCCGAAGCCGCCCCCCTCGTCGAAACTGTAACCACCCTCGTTAGCGTGGCTTTACTGGGAATCGCGGTAATTTTGTTTATCTTTGCGGGTTTGTTTATTGATATCCTCGCCCCTGGTTTAGACCCTACCGCCAGGGCGATCGCGATTCAACAACTCCAAATCATGTCCCCCCTCGCCGTCCTCGCGGGCTTAATTGGCATTGGTTTCGGCAGTCTCAACGCCGCCGATCAATATTGGCTACCCAGCGTCAGCCCCCTTTTCTCCAGTTTGGCTGTACTCGGTGGGGTTGGTGTGTTATTTCTGCAACTGGGCGACCAAATCCAAGCCCCCCAATATGTGCGTTTAGGGGGGTTAGTCCTCGCGGGAGGTACATTAGCCGGGGCGGTGTTGCAGTGGGTTGCTCAACTCATCGCTCAGTGGAAAACCGGGATGGGGTCGTTGCGGTTGCGCTGGGATTGGCGCATTCCGGGGGTCAAAGAGGTGATGAAGGTGATGGCCCCGGCGACTTTATCTTCGGGGATGCTACATATTAACGTCTACACGGACTTGTATTTTGCCTCTACTATTAGTGGGGCGGCGGCAGCAATGCGTTATGCCAATTTTATTGTTTTGACTCCCTTGGGGGTCATTTCTAATATGCTGCTGGTGCCGTTTCTGCCCGTATTTGCCCGATTAGCCGCCCCGGAAAATTGGGATGACCTCAAGATTCGTATTCGTCAGGGTTTACTGCTCACGGCGTTGTCGATGTTGCCCCTCACGGCGATTTTCATCGCGTTATCCGGGCCGATTGTGCGTTTGGTGTATCAGCGTTATGCCTTTGACTCGGAAGCGGCGGCGTTGGTGGCCCCGGTGTTGATGGCTTATGGGTTGGGGATGTTTTTCTATTTGGGTCGAGATGTCTTGGTACGGGTGTTTTATGCTCTGGGGGACGGGGAAACGCCGTTTCGCATTAGTATTGCCAATATTTTTCTGAATGGCATTCTCGATTATTTTCTTGTCCAAGCTTTGGCAACGCCGGGGTTAGTTTTGGCCACGGTGGGGGTAAATATTACTTCGATGGCGTTGCTGTTGGGCTTGTTGAATCGTCGGCTGAATGGCTTACCTCTGGGGCAATGGGGGCGATCGCTCCTGGGTATTATTTTCGCCAGCGCGATCGCGGGATGTGTGTCTTGGGGTGTGAGTCAGGGGTGGGAAATGTGGATGGGGGCCAGCAACCTACTTTTACAAGTGTTGCAAGTGGGTTTAGCTAGTTTTATGGCTTTGGCTGTGTTTGCCGCGATCGCCTCTCGCCTTGATTTACCGGAGTTTGACTTGATGAGCGATCGCCTGCGCCGCAAATTTCTCAAACGTTAAAAAATTCTTGACCCAAATGGCAAAATTTCTGATACAATCAATACTTGTCACGTCGAGAGGAGAGGTGGCTGAGTGGTCGAAAGCGGTGGATTGCTAATCCATTGTACGTCTAATTGACGTACCGAGGGTTCGAATCCCTCCCTCTCCGTTCTTATAACCAAAACACGCCCTGTCACAGCAACGTTCCCTCCCAAAGCGGTTGCTATTTTGACGACGCGATCGCAGCAAACACAGAACCTCGTTTTTTACTGCGGGTTCTGATTGAGAAGGACTATAGTCATACGCGCTGACATCGTTACAACGTGATATAGCAGTAAGCCTGACAGTTAGGACGTTTGATTTGCCAGTCTGCCCTCACCCCAACCCCTCTCCCACGGAAGGAGGGGCTTGTTTTCTCAGAATGGATGTAATGTCCTAACTGTTTTGGCAGTTGCTATAACCAATTTGAAATTAAGCACAGTTCTTTTCTCCCCCCTCTCTATCCTTTCAAACAAACCACCGCGAAGTACTATATTTAAATGAGGGGCGATCGCGCTAAATGCTCTAAGAGTAATCGATGGACAAAAATATAACCCCCACCCACTTTTTGTAAGATAATGCGATCGCTGGCATAGTCGAGAAAGCGGGCATAGTTCCACGGGGTATTGCGATTAAACCACAAAAAAAGTCGCAGCATAAAGTGTTGAATTAAAACAATTCCCGATCGCTGTCCTCCCCCCAAAGCCGCTAAAATGCCGACGGTTGAACTAATGCCAATGATTTCATAAATATTGTCAGTATAACGCCCAAAACTGAGCATAACGCCAATGGGCGTGAGAATCGCAAAGAATAGTAAAGAGTTTCTTAAAGAGCGCCAAATTCCTTGATTAGGGACGCTAGTTTTTTCGATTTCTTTTCCTTTAGCCAAGCCCCCAATAAGCCCAAAAATGATCGTAAAAGCGCTTAATTCTTGGATTATACAAATCCAATATTCGCAACTGCCATAACTAGCATAAGGATTACCCAGAACAATGCGGAGTGTAATATAAATTACGCAAAACGTAGTGCCAATCCCCAAATAGCGAAAAGCTCGCGACCAAGACCAACGAACCGTATCGACAATACCAATCGAGCGACGAATAAACCCTAACAATAAACCGATTACAATGCCATCAATCAATAAAGCCCATAAAAAATCTTTGGGTATATATTCTGTATTCCAAAGTGAGAAGAAGAAGACAATTCGCGTAACAATTAAAACATAGATAATACCACACAATACACCCGAAATAAACCCCGGAAAACGAGTTGAAACACCCCCCGCGATCGCACCTGCAACAGCACTAACACAGGCAAAAGCCATTAACTTCCAGGGTTCGTCTTCGATCGTCTGCGAACCAAAATGAAACCCCGCAAAAAAGCCAGCAATGAGGCCGAAAAGCAACTTTACGCCGAGGTAATAATACTGTCTTTGTTGCCCTTGGGAAAGCCAAGTGGGTTGCATTCGTTCGATGAAAAAAAGAGTTTGAGAATGACTCACCAGGCGTTGAGCCAGCCAAACTAACCACTGTAAAGCCTTGTCTTGGGGATAAAGATGGCTGAGATTGCGTCGCGCAAACATCCGTTTCAAATAAGCATCAAAAAGGTGCTGACGACGTTCGGGAAGAGAATTTATCAAGGGAATTTGTTCGACAGATAATCCTTGATACGCAACAGTCATAATATTAAGCATTAAGGGCGTTTGCGCTAACTCTTGTAATGTTGCATCGAGTTCCCAAGTATTTTTGAGAATAGCTAAAGATTCGCCGTTTTGTTGAAAATACTGTTCAATTTGTGATGTTGTGAGGGGTTTGAGATAAATCGCCCCTTGAAATTGTAGTTTTTGGGGAAGGGCGTTGTAGTCGTTGATGCGACTGCACACTATGATTTCAGTGCGTCCGTGGTGTTGACGGAAGCGATTAATGGCGTTGAGACAAGCCAATCGTCGCTCGGCTTTTACTTCGTCTAATCCGTCTAAAAGCAGCAGGAGTTTCTGTTGTTCGATCCAGGTTTTACTTTGGGCTTTAGGGACTTGGTAGCGCTGTTGGAGTTCGGAAATAAGCCAAGCGGTGAGGGTTTTATGGCTGAGGCGATCGCCCCATGTGGAAAGATTAAAAATAACGGGAATGGGTAAAGTCCCGTCTTGTCGAGCGTCTGCAATTAATTCTTGGGCTATTTCTAGCAAAAGGGTGGTTTTGCCCGAACCAGGTTGTCCGAGGAGGAGGAGGGTGCGTCCGAGGCCGAGTTCGTCAAATTTGTCGATCGCTCTAGTTCCAGGAAGGAGAGAGCGTTGTTGCTGTTGGGAGGTTTCCCAAGCGATTTTACAAGGGAGATCGATGGCGTTGAGGTGTTCTTCGAGGTTGAGTTCGATTCGCAAACGCTGCTGTAGGGAATTGTAGAGTAGGGGCTTAATCCAGTTACTCTGGACTTTATCGAGGAGAATGTGGCGGTTTTCGCTGATTTGGGGTGGAGGAGCGATCGCGGCTTGAGAATGTCGCATTTGTGGCCACGTTAAAGGCAAGGTATCGGTATTCTGAATAATAAGGGGCAGTTGGCATAAGTCGCGATCGCCCCAGGCTAATTCCAGTTTTTCGCGGGCTTCTCGGATTGCACTGTAAAGGGAGTTGTGGTTGCTAAAAGATTGGAAAAAGTACAGTAAAAATTGCTGCGCGAGATTGTCTGGGACAGCAGATTGCCAAACAATGAGAACCGGAAGGGGCAAATCGGCGATCGCTCTGGCTAAACCCAAACCGTCACAAGAATTGAAAATGGCAATTTGTAAACCGCGATCGCAAGCGGCTCTTAACGCCTTTTTGAGTTGGTCAATTTCAATTCGCTCATTGTTATTAATTCCTAACCAACCCCCTTGTCCGGTGTCGTGCATTTCGCTGTGACCAGAAAAACATAAAATATCCCAAGGTTCATCCCACAATTGCGTAAATTCTGAGCGCTGAGGTTGATTTAAAAAGACTGGAGATGCACCGCGATCGCGCAAATTTTCAATCGCTTGACGATCGAATGTAATATTAATATTTTGACTATTTCCTAAAATACTTAAAATGCGGGTTCGTCGCAATCGTTTCCCTCGCGGTAAAAGTGGCGTGGGTAAAGCGATCTCTCTAAAACTCAAGGCAAATTCTACCTTGTCAAATTGTTGCCAAAACTCCCACCAATGCCAAGGTAATTGTTGCCAAAGGGCTTGTACTGGGGTTGAGCGAATCCGGTGGGTTTGGATAATACAACAAACGCGATCGCGAGAGTTTAATTCAAACTGTTGACAAATTTGCTGAAAAACCCCCAAAAATTCCTCTGCATTCAACCACTCATTCAACCGTCGCTGTAAATCTGCGCGACAACTCTCGAAATCCTGGAGAGAAATATTGGTGATCTGCGCTTTTTTAAAACCTCTGGGAACTTTGAGGATCGGCGAATTTAAAAGAATTTGGTATTGTTTTTGCCAGCGTCGATATAGCACTGGAATATCTTTGGCCGGCGGGAGTTGCGCGATCGCCGTCACGGTATCTTGCTGAGAACGAATTTGTAGTTTTACACCCCGAAAACCCTGTTGAAAATCACCGTTTTCCGGTGTCAACCGTATTAATTTTTCCATTTTTTACCGTGCAATTTTCCTGATTTTTTGTCTGAATCAATCGAATTTTAATTAAACAAATCAAACCACAAATTCTTCAGTAAAAATCGTTCCTTCTAACTCAACTTTCAGCGTCACTGGACTGCCTAGAGATTCGCTAAACTCCAATTGAATCAAATTATCTGCTTCCCGCGCGATCGCCTCAGCACGATCGGATTCGAGGGCGATCGTTAACTTTAAACCCATCGGTAAAAACTCGCGATCGCCCAAAGGTATAACTTGTACTAAAACATTCACATTCGTCTCTATTTCGGGATCGACTGTAATGACTAAAGCCACCGTTTCGCCGTTGAGTCGCAAGCCAAAATCCAGTTTTTTTACCCTTCGGGCTTGGGGTCGATCTTGACTTCTTACGGCCGGTTCGAGAAAGCGACCAGAACCACCGAAAACAGCCTCTAACCCCTGCCAATCACCATTAACGACCTCATCCCCTAGCCATTGGGTCAAACGCAGTTTAGGGCAAAACTGCTGGAGGTAGAGGGGTAATTCTGCGATGGGTTGCAGTTGTGCGATGGGAAAAGGAATCGGCTCGGCTTTGGGGGTAAATCCGAGGAGTTTGGCTTCGGTTAGAGTTCCATTCAGTTCGACGGCTACATAGCCCATGCGTTCTGAAAGAGTTTCCACCGGGATATCGAAAGCCAGACTTCCAGGTAACACCGGACAACATTCCAACTTGCCGACGTTGGCAATTTCTAAATCTGCACCCTCATCGAAAAGCTGCCAAATCTCGTCTTGACTATGACTGGCCGCGAGATGGGTCTCAACGCCCATACATTGCAGGTAATAATTCACCGCGTAAACGGCTAGGGTGTTGAGATAGATTGTTTCAGCTTGGATGAGCGTCTGTTGTACTTGACAAAGGCGTTCTGCTTGTTGGTGGGCTGTGGTGGTTAGTTTCACAGTAAAAGTAAAGGGGTCTGGGTTAGAGAACATCATGGGAAATCATCCTTTTTTAGTCCAGTTCTCCCTGGATATAGCTGCGGATATGAGGAATTAATCTCTGTAAAGTGCGTTGAAAGCAGTTACTCAAAGCAGTAACGCGAATGTTAAAACAATCTGAGATTTGTTGCCAACTTTCGCCATCGAGACGTTTCAGGGCGATCGCTTGAAAGGTGGCTTGGGGGTTAGCGCGACAGTGAACTTGACAAAGACCCTGGGGATCGCTTTCGAGGTAATGCCGAATCTGTTCGGATAGGGAAGGATTGCTTGGGGATTGAGCGATTGTCTCGATGGAGCGAGTTTCACTTTCGATAGATACTAATTTTGATGATAATGAGAGAGTTTGTTGAGCCAGTTCAAATAAAATGATTTCTGTTTGTTGGGGGTTGACTTGATACATTTGCACCAAAATCAACACAATAATTTGTAAAAATAGTATTGGGTTCGGGAAGTTTTGACCGGGGTTTGAGAGTCTTAATACTGATTTTAACCAAAAATTTAGATCGATGACCAAGCCTTCACGAACGATCGCAGTTAGTTGATATTTGGTTCTAATAATTTTGCCGTTTAATTGTTGAACGAGGGGGTCGTGGCATTCTTGACGGGTTTCGAGCAGAATATAGGATAAACGGGTATTAATCCAAGTCATAAAACTACCTTTAGTCGCATCGTAAGTATTGATTTTGCGGTACAACCATAAGCACATTGTGTTAATCGCTTCTTGATAAACGTCTTGGGAAAATTTCCCTCGACCGCGTAATTTTCGCGATCGCATAATACCGTTAACCAGTTCTTGCATCGCGTATTGCCATTGCGGGGTTGGAGGTTCGTATTGTTGAGCGACTAAAGCCAATTGTTGGAGATAATCTTGGGTTAAAACCCGACTCAAAGCTCGCGATCGCACCTCAGTCAACCACTGAGGTTTGCCATTATAGTTGTTAATTTCGCGATCGAGAAGACCCAGAGTTTCGGTTCGCAACGCCTGTAACCCCTCACGATAAATGGGCGCGATCGCCCCTCCTCCCTCAAAACGAAACATCGACCGCGACCTTAAAACCACTTCCGTCAAGTTTTCTAAAGCCTGTTGTCGTTGCAAGCTGCCCAACGGGGACTGCTGCACTGCCGAAATGTACTTGAGACGCTCATCCATCAGTTTTTGCTCTTGCACTCTTATTAACATCTCGGCAAAAGCCTAGGGTTTTTACTTAAGTGTTTATAAAACTTTACTTTACGAATGTGTAAAACTCGCAAGTCTGGCCAGAGTAGTAATCAGTAAGGAAACAGTCGTTCGTAGTAAGCCCTTCCCAGCTTGCTCCGCAACTTCATTCAGTAAACTCCCAGCTTTTTTAAAGCCAGAACACCGCAGAAATTCTGAACTACAGCAGGTCTGTAAATTTTGAATCCTACCAAAATTCATAACTTTACAATTTCTGCCCCTAAACAAGAGGGAAGCCTCAAAAACTGGCAAGATGCCAGCCCATCCAACATCTTTGCTGTCAAAAAACAGCATCACTGACAACTTACTCAAAAACAAAACAAGCCATGCTTTTCTTTGATTTTTTCTCACGGAAAACCAAATCACAAGAACATCCCAACTCCCTCTCCTTCCAAACCTTTATCCTCGAACCCATCCTCACCCCCTCCGGCATCATAGATGGCCCTGGTGACGATACCCCAGACCTCGACGGCATAGACAGCGACTTCCCCGTCCTCGACGACATCACCCTAGACAACCTCGACGACGTAGACATCATCCCCTTCGCTAATACCCCCACGACCATCGCCGACATCGACTCCGGCGTATTCACCGTCGGCGACTCTGGCGAAGTCAGCATTGACTTCCTCTACGACGGTGGCGGTTTCTACAAAGGCCAACTCGCCATCTTCAGTCTCGACGGCATGGAAAACTTCGACCTCGACTCCCCCGAATTTATCCAAGAAGCCGCCAACCGCGCCCTCAGCAACTCCGACCTCGGTCATATCGTCATCGACGACGCAACCGAAGGCGCACGTTTTAGCGGCAAAACCGCCTGGGAAAACGACTTCAACTCCGGCGCACACATCAGCGATAAAAGCTTCACCATGCGCCCCGGAGACACCTTCGCCGTGATGCTCGTCCCCAACGGTAAAGTCGAGCAAATTGCCAATAACCCCGAAATCGGCGGCTCAATTCGTCCCCTCTTCTCCCTTGCCACCGCCAACCCCGAAGATGCCTTCCACGTCGGCCAAATCGCCGATGTCACCGGAGACGGCAATACCTTCGTCATGGAAGACCGACGAGTCGATGGTTGGACAGACCAAGATTACAACGACATCATTTTCCGCGTCACAGGTGCAACTGGGGAGGCTGAGGATTTAGACAATCTCATCGCCGATGGTAAAGATTGGCGCAGCTTACCCTCCATGCAGGAGTTATTCCAGCATATTGTAGACCCGGAAGACTTAGCCGGAAACACACCCGAAGAAGCACGCCGATCTTCAGTTTCCTCAGTGGGTAAAAACTATCGCGGCTGGGTTGGCAGTCTCGACCCTGATGACTACTATTCCTTTACCTTGGGTGCGCGTAATAAGTTCGATCTTTCTCTGGATGGTTTCAGTGAAGATGTCAACGTAGAACTCCTGGACATCAACGAAAATGTCATTGTCAGTTCTAGCAATACTGGCACAACCCCAGAATCCATCAACGGTACTTTGAGTGCGGGTGCATATCGAGTCAGGGTTTCACCCGCCGGTGATATTATTCCGGGTACACTCTACGACCTCGAAATGGCCGTTACTCCCTTAATTCCAGGAGTAACGACAACGGGTTCGGATGATTTGAACTATCTCTTTACTGATGAATCTAGCCAGTTGATTAACCTTAATGATTTCCGTAGTAGTTCCGATTTTGACGGAATTGATGGCAGTGATTGGTCTACAGTCATCATCGACACCGGAATCGATCTCGATCATCTCTACTTCGGTTCTGATGCAGATGGTGATGGCGTTTCCGACCGCATTATTTTAGACCCTAATGCTGCTCTTGATTTTGCCGACAACGATCGATTCCCCATTGATGTTGACGATCATGGGTCTCATGTCGCGAGTATTGCTGCTTCTAACGGATATTATTCAGGAGTAGCACCCGGCGCGAATATTATTCCTCTGAAAGTGTTTTCAGACTTTCGAAATCCAGATGGAACCATAACAGCTAAGGATGCAGATATCGAACAAGCTTTACAATGGACAATCGAAAATGCTGCAAAATACAATATTGCTAGTGTCAACCTGTCTCTCGGAAGTGGTAACTACGACTCACCATACTTGTCTAGCTTAAGCGACGAGTTTCAAGTGTTAGCAGATTTAGGCGTGATTAGCGTTGCTGCATCAGGTAATAGCTTCTTCCAATTTGGTAGTACTCCAGGTGTTGCTTCTCGCTCTGCTGACCCTAATGTAATATCGGTTGGCGCTGTTTATGATAACAATGTAGGGAGGGCTGCTTATGATATCGACAGAGATGGTATTTTTGAAACTATTGCCAATACCACAGATGCCGATCGCATTGCCCCTTTTTCTCAACGACATGGCACTCTAACAGATATTGTTGCTCCTGGTGTCAGCATCAAGGGGGCAAACGCTACGGGTGGAACTGTAGACAAGTCAGGAACAAGTATGGCATCTCCTCACGTTGCAGGTATGGCAGTCTTAGCTCAAGAGTTAGCGGTTCAAGAACTGGGTCGTCGATTGACTCCTGATGAATTTCGTAGTCTTCTTGCTTCTACCGGAAAGACCATCAACGACGGAGATGATGAAAATGACAATGTGAATAATACGGGCTTGGATTTCCGACGCGCTGATATGCTCAAACTCGGAGAAGCAATTACCAACTTAAAAACAGTTACTGCAACTGTCAACCGAGTTGTAGGAGACTACGATCGTGATTATTTTTTCAATAAGGATCGCTCTGACTTCTACAGCATCTTAAATATTGACGGAGAGAAGTGGAAAAGTGACATTATTGGCGGGAAAAATGATATCAGTCCTAATTGGCAGTTCAGCCATGGTGTAACTAAGACAATCGTTCCCATAACTTTCCAAGTTTTTGATAGTGATGGAGGATTAAGGGGGCCGGACGATCGTGTTGATCTCAATCCCGATCCCGACGATCTTGATCTTAAAGATTTAAATCTCAATTTCAATCTGGTCAACGGTCGAATTACCGATCGCGATACTGGACGATTCTATGGATACCGGGGAGAACAAATTACTTTAGAGGGTCGTGTTGAATTTGGATTCACAATAGACGGTTGGGGTATCGGCATTTCCGAGCCTCCACCTGTGACTGTTGCGGTTCATCGTGTTGAAGGTGACTTCGATCCGGGTCTCAGCGATTCTGATTTTTATACCAAGATTTCCATTGCAGGTAATCAATGGCGCAGTCCAACTGTCGGCGGAGTTGATGATTTACGACCTGATTGGCGATGGGGTCAACGCATAAATGATTCCGTCGTTCCAATTACAATCGAACTTTTTGACAGTGATTCAGGATTAAGGGGTAAAGACGATCGCATTGATATCAATCCTAATGCTGGAGTCAAAAATCTGAATCTTCTCTATAACCAAGACACAGGTCGTATTACAGACCGTGATACTGGAATACTATACGGACGCAAAGGACGTTTGATTAATCTTCAAGGTCTTGGAGATAGCGATCGCGGTGAGATTTGGTTTAGTATTTACGGCCCTGCGCGATAAGTAATCGCCTGTATCCTGCAACAACTTCTGGACATGAGTGCGATCGCGCCCAACTACTCTCTCAGGGTGAAGCGCGATCGCGCCCGTATATTCCCCTTTTTGACAACTCCCCGTCCTTAAGGAGCGGGGATTCTCGCTTCATTGGGAGAGTCTAGCTGATACCGAAGCATTAGCCCCGATCTCTTTACCCTCGACGAGCATTGTTCCGATCTGCCCGACCGTACTTAGTTGACAGTTTAGCACAAAGCCGTCCTATAAGGACGGGGCTTTAGACCCAGGATTTTTGGTAATGTAAAGTTTCGTGACAATTTACCGTAAAAACACAGCCTTGTGCGTAGAACCTCGGATTTTGGCCCGATTAAAGAATAGGGAGAAAATCGAACTTTCCCCGCGATCGCGCCTGAGACAATTCTAATCAACGAGGAAATCATGATGTGGAAATTAACTAGCACCCTCTCTGGAATCGCCGCTATTTCAGTATTTACTGGTATTAACGCCGTCCAAGCAGCAACTTTATTCCAAGACACCTTAACCGCTCAAAACCCCACCCTAAGCTGGACCAGCAAAACCACCGGAACAGTTAACATCTACGGAACCCTCGCACAACCGCAAAACACCGCCTACACCACAGCCCACGGCTGGTTGAACCAAAAAGACTACATAGGACTCGATACCCGCAGCGCAACCCAAGGAGGAAGAGTACTCATCGAATCCATTTCAACCGTGAATGTGGATGCCGGGTCAGTAATTGACTTTTCTGTGAAACCCACCGATAACGATTGGTCGGGTTTTCTCGATATTCAAATTGACCTCGCATCTTCCGGGACAACAATCGGCACAAATCCCCCTCCCAGTTTAGAGTCCGGTTTAGTCTTTCTCGACCGCGACCAAGAAACCTTCGATCACGTTGGTTTGTGGTGGAATAACCAAATTTATGAAGCGAGTCCCGCTTATCAAGACGGACAATATTTCGATATTCTCGATGGCAAATTAGTCTCTATTCAACCCGACAATGGCGTACAAAATGGACATACCCTTGGTTCATTTATTCACCTTTCACCAGACTCCAATCCCCAAAGTTCCCCCATCCAAAACTACGCAGTCACCGAAATCGACCGGAATATTCTACAAGCAATGGTAGACTTTATCCAAGCAGAAGAAATGGATAAAGGATATGCAGAAATTCCCTTTTGGGGTTCAGCTTTTTTAACACCTTTCAAACAAAAAGGATATCACGAAAGCGGCGATAACAGCCAAGGAAAATACACAGGCATTGGTTTAATTGAACGAGCCGCCGAAGAAGCCAATGTACGAGCAGGTCAAGGATTTATTCCTAATTACGCCGAATATATTAAAGTTAATCAAATATTTGCCGGAACCGCTTTAGACAATATACCGTGGGAATGTTTAGAGGTTTTCCCCACAACAATCGATTGTCAAAGAATTGCCAATCGTAACTCCGGTGCCAACTTTGACATTAACATGATGTCGCCCGAATACCTACACTACATTTTAGAAAACGGGCCGGGCAGTTCAGAAAATTGGTTACAAGGTTTATTTGAGTCAGTGGATTTTATCTTAACCGATCCTTTAGGACGGCGACTAGGCTATACCGAAGAATTAGGCCGTATTAATGAAATCACCTATACCAATGAAAAGGGAGAAGAAGCCTATGCCATGTACACCACCGAAGGAGAAATCGAGCGTTTCTATATTCCCGAACGGTTAGATGGACGATACATTTTAGAGTTTCAAGGCGAGTGTGGCGATAATGCCTTAGCCATCTTTGGCGACAACGAAAATGGCACAATGATCGAAGGCTGTAAAAAAGCAGAAAAAATAGTAAACCCAGTAACACCAGTAAAACAAGTCCCAGAACCCGCAACAGGTTTGGGGCTTTTCTTTTTAGGATTACTAGGAATTTTGACTCGCACTCGCACCCGTTCATAGTAAATCGTTCGTAGTAAGCCCTTCAGGGCTTGCTACAAAAACCCATCCCCAAAAAATACGCAAACTTTATGTAAAGCCAACCGTAGTGGACTGTTTCACCTTAAACGGTGGGTTACGGCGGATTGCTGAATTACAGTCGTAGCAACGGTTTTAGCCGCCCAACCCACCCTACATTAAAGCCTCATTTTAGCTGTGTCGAGCCAGTAGTGTCGTGACACACCTTAATTTGTGCATTAGTAGGGTGTCGTTAGCAAAGCGTAACGCACCGAAATACGAGCAATCTAGCTCTCTGCCATAACCCACGGCAAGAGAAAATACACAAACTTTTGTAAAAAATCAACTCCAAATCCGAGAACAATGCGTAAAACCTCGGAAATTATCCCGATTACATAACAAGAAAACCAACAATCTACCCAAGAAATTACTATGTGGAAACCACTTAGTCTTCAAAACTTCCTCAAAGCCCTATTCCCACCCAAAACGCCCCAAACCCAACCCCTACAAACCTTCATCCTCGAACCCATACTTACCCCCTCCGGCATCCTCGACACAGGCGATGGTGATAGCCTCGACCCCCTCGACCTCGACCTCGACGACATCATCCCCACCGATACCCCAGAAACCGACGATAGCGACATCGACATCATCCCCTTCGCCCCCACAGAAACCCCCGAACCCTTCACCAGTGGCTACTTCACCGTCGATGACACCGGACAAGTCACCATCGATTACCTCTACGACGGCGGTACTTATGAAGGAGAACTCGCCATATTTAGTCTTGAAGGCATGGAAGACTACGAACCCGGTTCTGATGAATTCATCCTCGAAGCCGCCCGTCGCGCCCTAGCAGGAGACAGCCAAAACAGCGGCCACATCGTCATCTCCGACGCAGACGAAGGGGCAAGATTTAACACCTTCTTCGATGGTCACAACAGCAATCGCGGCGAATACAACCGTCCCACCACCGTAGAAATGCAAGCCGGAGACCGTTTCGCCGTTATGCTCGTTCCCAAAGGCAGCGTACAGGAAATGTACACAACCCTGCAAAACGACGGCCAACTCGCTCACAATATGCAGCCCCTATTCTCCCTGTCTACCGCCAACCCCGAAGACGGAATGCAGATGGGACAAATCGCCGATGTCCTCGGAGACGGTCATACCTTCGTCATGGAAGATGTCCGCATCGATGGCAGAACTGACCGCGATTATAACGACATGATCTTTCAAATCAAAGGCGCAACCGGAGAAGCCGCCCTCCTCGACGACGTAATCGACCCCGCCAAAGACTGGCGCGAAACCGAAGTCGGTCAAGCCCTCATTACCTATGCCGTATTTGACCCCGAAAGCGATGGAGTTTCAATTATTGACGAAGTAGCCGACACCGTAAAATATGCAGTCGAACGGGATAGTGACATCACCGCCTATGACCCCGCCACCCTCGAAGAAACCCATAACTGGGTCGTTGGCGTGAGTGGTTTAGAACTCGAAGACAGCTTATTTACCCTCCTCGAAGCCGAAAACCTGGGAGAAACCGGACATCTGCCCCACACCTACGTTTGGCAATTCAACTCAGAACTCAACTCGGCTCAAATTCACCAAAAACTCGACGGCGTATCCGGCATCGAATTTGCTTATCCCCTGATTC
The DNA here is from genome assembly GCA_000380225.1 of filamentous cyanobacterium ESFC-1. GTDB lineage: Bacteria > Cyanobacteriota > Cyanobacteriia > Cyanobacteriales > Spirulinaceae > Jaaginema. Next base: position 2,066,481 of record KB904821.1, on the reverse strand, counting down.
ATCGCGAACACCAATCCCGTTCCCTCTTGCCAGATAACACTGACCTCTGGCATCTGCACAACACCGGACAATTGGGAGGCACACCCGAACAAGATATTAGCGCCATACCCGTCTGGAACACGAACTACACCGGAGAAGGGGTAACTGTAGCAGTTGTAGATGATGGCTTGTATTACGACCACCCCGACCTCAACTCATCCTATCGTCCTGACCTCAGCCGCGATTTTTATGAAGGAGGAGGACAAAACGGCTTCCGTCTTTACGACAACGACCCTTCACCCTTTATCGGTCGCTCGTTTGGCTCAGTGTATAGCAGTACCGAATCCCACGGTACAGGAGTTGCCGGGATTATCGGCGGTAGTAATGTCAATGGGGCTTATGGCGTTGCCCCAGATGCGTCTTTGGTGGGGTTGCGCTTAGTTCCCAACACTCTCTTTGCCCTAGGTAGCGATGCGGTGGTGAATGACCTCAAAGAAGCCGATAGTTTGTTTTATCTGCAAAACGATATCGACATCTACAACAACAGTTGGGGGCCAGGAGAAGGCCCTAATCCCCCCAATGACCTCGAAGGCCCTCAAGCTTTGACAGAGATGGTGTTGATTACGGGAGTAAATCAAGGCCGCAATGGTTTGGGGAATATCTATGTTTGGTCGGCGGGAAACCAAGGTCACAATCAGCAGAATGTCAATTATGACGGTTATGCCAATTCTCGCTATACGATTGCGGTGGCGGCAGTAGACCATCATGGTAAGCAAGCGAGTTACAGCGAACCGGGCGCACCGTTACTGGTTTCGGCGTATAGCGGGAGTGATGGTACACCAGGTATTAAAACGGCGACTGCTGACCCCAGTCCCAGTCAAGCCTATACGAACAACTTTAGCGGTACGTCGGCGGCGGCGGCGGTGACTTCGGGGGTGGTGGCGTTGATGCTGGAGGCCAATCCGAATCTGACTTGGCGGGATGTACAGCATATCCTGGTAGAAACTGCCCTGAAGAATGATGAAAATGACTCAGGATGGACGAAAAACGGGGCAGGACACGAGATTAACTACAAATATGGTTTTGGTGTGGTTGATGCGGAGGCGGCTGTCGAGAAGGCTTTGGAGTGGCAGCAGATTGGCACAGAAGTGATGTTGACTTCTGGGGAACGGGAGGTGAATGAGCCGATTCTCAACGATGGGACAACTCTGGCAGATTCGTTTACTTTTACGGAAGATATCACCGTTGAGTCGGTAGAGGTGATGTTTGATGCTGACCACAAGTTGCGCGGCGATTTAGAAGTGGTGCTGATTTCCCCCGATGGGACGGAATCGGTGCTGGCTGAGTCTCATACGGATGTGAACGATCTTGATGGGTCGGGTGAACCGACGGGGATAGACCAGTATCGCTCTTGGATATTTACATCGATGCGCCATTGGGGTGAGTCGTCGCGGGGTGAGTGGAAGCTACAGGTGCGCGATGAGAAAGGGAATGATGTGCAGGGGGATTGGAAGAAGTGGAAGCTGAATCTGTATGGCACAAAGCCGATGATTGCGGTGGAGGCGACTGACCCGGAAGCACGGGAAGGAGAGGATGAGGGCGAGTTCACGATTCGTCGGCGGGGCAATACGAAGTTCCCGGTGACGGTGAATTATGATGTCATTGGCGCTTATCACGGGTGGGAACCCAAGGCGACTCCCGATGAGGATTATGAAGCTTTGCCGGGGAGTATCACGATTCCGGCAGGAGCGTCAGAAGTGAAGATTCCAGTACGCTCTTTAGAGGATAATGAGTCCGAGTTCCCGGAGACGGTTCGCATCCAAATTAGTCAAAATGCCGAATACGAAGTCAGTCCCAACCAGATTGATGCTGTGTTGATTCAGGATAATGATCTGCCCACATTACGACTGTTTGCAGAGTGGTGGACAGGGCAACCTAAGAATAATCATCGGGCAAGCTATACTTCCGAATCTGGTAATGAAGGACACTTCGTCTTGCGTCGTCGTGGCGATCGCTCTTATGATTTACCTGTGTATTTTGATTTACCCGGGACAGCAACCCCCGGAGTAGATTACAAAATCCTCAGCTACAACCGCCAACAAGAGTTTACCAATAGTTTTGTCTTTCCTGCGGGACAACGTGACTTTTGGTTTCGCTTTGTACCGATTGATGATAGTTCCGAAGAAGGAGACAAAACGGTTGATTTCACTCTGACTCCCGATCCCACCTACGGATTTTATGTTAGTGGTCGTATATGGGATCGAACTCCGATAACCCTTGCAGACAACGATGACCGACCCACGGTCAGCATTACGACGATGCAAGACCCGATTTTGGAGGAGGGTACACCCGGAAGATTCACTTTCACTCGTACTGGTGACGATCTCTCTGAACCTTTAGAAGTGGAGTATTGGATTAGTACGGGCATACACGCTGGAGCGTTTCAATATCCAGCGACGAATGGTGAAGATTATCAAGAAATTCCTGAGTCGATTGTTATTCCTGCGGGAGAAACTTCTGTCACTCTTGATATTCAAACCAAGGCTGATAACGAAATTGAACCCATTGAAAATCTCCGTATTTTTCTGAAATCCAATCCAGCTTATGCCATTAGTTCTCAAGAACAAGCAACGTTGTATATTAGCGATCCCAACCATCAACCGCCGCAAACGACTTGGGTACGGCAGTTAGGGACGGCGACGGCAGACAAAGCCACGGGGATTGCGGTCGATGCTGCGGGTAATGCCTATATTACGGGGCGGACTGCGGCTAATATTTTTAGTCAAGATTTAGAGGGTTTGTTTGACTCCAGTCAAGCTCAATCTAAAAACTCAGATTACGATCGCGTTGGGGATGTTTTCGTCGCGAAATATAATCCTCAAGGACAGCGAGTTTGGCAGGAACAACTGGGAACACAGGGCTTTGAGGAAGCGACGGGAATTGTGGTTGATGATGCGGGTAATACTTACATTGCTGGGTCTACCGATGGCATTACCGGGGACGGTAAGAAAGATGCTCTGAGCAATCACGATGTCTGGTTGGTGAAGTATGATGCTGCCGGAAATCGTCAATGGACTCGCTCTCTGGGACAGCAAGCCAACGCCAGTAAGAATCAGTTGGGTTATGACGTTTCTAAAGGCGGTATGTCGATCGATCCTAATGGCAATATTTACCTGACAGGCTATACCTTTAGCAATCTCAATGGCAGTAATGCGGGGTCAGCCGATGCCTTTGTCTCGAAGTATGCCCCCAATGGCGATTTGGTTTGGACGCGGCAGTTGGGGACGGATACTTGGGATGAGGCTAGTGGTGTGGTGGCTGATAGCCAGGGTAATGTTTACATCACGGGTCACACGAAAGGTCAGCTTCCGAGTCAGCCCCAAGCCGGAGATAAGGATGTTTGGGTGGCGAAATATGATGTTAGTGGCAATCAACAGTGGGTCCAGCAATTCGGTACGGCAACGGCAGATGAGGCTTTGGGGATTGCGATTGATGAAGCCGCAGGTCAGGTTTATCTTACGGGTAAAACGAACGATCGCTTAGGGGAGACTTATGGGGGTTCTTGGCTTGATTGGTTGGGGGATTATAACGAGCGGGAAAAAGCTCGTTTGGGCGATCGCACTGGCTTGGGTGGCACTTATGCGGGTGAAGGGGATGCTTGGCTGGCTGCGGTGGATACCGATGGCAATATTCAGTGGAAGCGTTTACTGGGGACAAATGCCGCCGATAGTGCCAGCAGCGTTAAGGTAGACGATAAGGGTAATGTCTTCGTTACCGGACGCACGGCGGGTAAAATCGGGGCGAAGCAAGTATCGAATAGCGATGTAACGGGTACGGTTCATCTTGGCGGTGAGGATATGTTTGTGGCGAAGTACGATCCGGCGGGGGCGTTGTTGTGGAAGCAGCAGTTGGGGACGACGGCGGATGAGGGGGCGAATGCTATGGCGTTGTCGGGTTCGTCGGTGTACTTAGCCGGAGTAACCACGGGGGCGTTTGGGGCGGCTTCTGGGGGCGGTGAGGATGCTTGGATTGCCCGGTTGGGGTAGCCCTCACCCCAAACCCCTCTCCCACGGGAGAGGGGCTTAGACGACATCTGGCGCGGAATATGCCGTAGCTCTCAACAATCCGCCTATTTTAGTTAAAAATCGGGATATTCTTCGGCACGATAAACCGTAAATCCTGATTTAAGATAATTCCTCAAAGCCTGGGGATGATCGTCTGTACAGGTATGCACCCACACCCGTTGACAAGAATGCCAATCCCAGGCATTTTGTAGGGATTGAGTTAACAAAAATCCCCCGTAGCCTTGATTAATAAATTCTGGCGTTAAACCGAAATAGGCAATCTCGACACAATCGCCAGGTTGATATTGTAGTTCATAATAACCCGCGATCGCGCCCTGTTTTAAAGCCAGAAATGTTCTTAAATTCTCAGCACAAACATAATCTTGCCACTGAGATTCTGATTAGTTAGTGGAGATTAAGAACCCCGGTTTCTAGCCAAAATCATAACTTTACTGTGTAAGCAGGTAAGAAACCGGGGTTCTCGCGAAGCGTGGTTGTTTTTTCGGATTTGATCTAACTATAATTCGGTCGAGGCGCGATCGCGAACTTTAATTTTTCCCAACAACTCCCGCGCTTGTTTCAACTCTGCGACTAAATCTGCAAACGGGGGAATATTCTCGTCTCGCTCTAAAATCATACCCCGTGGTGTAACCCGTTTTAACACTTCTGCCATCAGTTGCCACACCTCAGAAAAAGTTGTATGGGAATGACTATCAATCAACACATCTCCATCCCAAAATCCCCCGGTAAAATGTAACTGCACCACCCGCTCTAATGGCAACTGATTTAAAAATTCTAGGGCATCATAACCATGATTGACACTATTAGTATAAAGATTGGTCACATCTAGCAATAAGCCGCAATCACAGCGCTCTAAAATTTCCCCAATAAACTGTGCTTCGGTCATTTTTGCCCCTGGAATGGTCAATAAATAAGTGATATTTTCCAGAATAAAAGGCACATCAATAAAACGCTGGATTTGTTGGATATTTTGACACACCACATCTACGGCTTCCGGGGTATAGGGCAGGGGAGACAAATGACCAATATCAATGCCTCCCGCTTTCGTAAAACTTAAATGTTCGCTCCACCAAGGCGGATTGATTTTATTCACTAAACGCGCTAGTTTTTGTAAGTAATCTTTGTCAATCCCCTCCGCACTTCCAATTGATAAATTAATGCCGTGGGGAATAATGGGGAAATGCGCCATTAATAACTCAAGTTCTTGTTCTTTATGCGGCAAAACATCGAGATAATGCTCGGCGACAATTTCTAAAAAATCAACCTCATTTTGATTGAAAAAGAGTTCGCTTTTAAAGGGTTCGCGAAAGCCAATACCCACGCCGAGTTTTGGTAGATTTTTTAAATTTAAATTCATGATAATTTAATTAATTTATACTGCTACGATTGTGGATTGAAACATTAGGTAGAAGCTCAAAGATAAAGAATGTGGGCAATGCCCACCCTAGGCTTTAAGTCAGGGTAATTAAGCTTAAATATAGTATTTTCATTTGAGAATTAAACTGGCCTCCATGTTTTTCTTAATAGCTTCTAAGGGGCAATCGGCAATCGGCAGTCGGCAGTCGGGGGGGAGTGGGGATTTTGCCCCAGAAAGTGAGTCAGAAACTTTGGCCTAGAGGGCAGACTCTAGAAAAGGCTCAACACTAGACTATACTAGGGTTTCAGCGTCAAAAAGTAAAATTAAGTTTCACCGAGAGTATATATATTGTAAGATTGAGGCGGAGCCTCGTTTGATGCGTCCCTTGGTTCCACCAAGGAACGAGATTAGAGTGTTTACATTTCTTTTGTAAATACTATAGGTCGGAAATTCGATTAATATGCACCTGACTTAAAATTAACCGCCACAGCCGCCACAGCCCCCACAACCGCCGCCACAACTACTACCACAACTACTGCCGCCACTGCTGGCACAGCTAAAACCCGAACTACTGCTACTGCTACTACTAGAACTCCGGTAAGTTGTTTTTGGCGTTATTAAAATGGGGGCATAGTTTTTGTGAGGGGTGCGGATGAACTGGGGTGTTTCTCCAAATACAGCAACAACCAAAGAAAACTGCTCGATATTTGGGTTAGTTTTGGTCAAATTTAAATCTCGAAACGCATTTTTTAACTGTTGTAAATAGCCCTTGCCTAAATCCGTTTGACGGGGAGTGCGAACGCCATACAAAAATCCCAAACAAATCAGAGAAAACGCCGCCATCATCACCAAGAAACCGACATTGTAATGATGGGTGTGAATCGCTGCCATAAACTTATAACCTCCTAATGCTAAAATCGCGATCGCGCCCCATTGAACAATCCAGCAATTAGATTGACGTATTGCCGCAGAAGTCAGAAGATTTTGCTGTTCGAGGGATTCTTGATAGGGTTGAGTCGTCAGCGATCGCGCAATTTCTCCTCTCACCTCGGCAGCCAATCGTCTCGGAGTCAGCTTTTCAAAAGCTCGTTTTTCAATCTCATAGAGTAACTCAATTTCTGGATGTTTTTCTGCGGGAATTAAACGAGTGGTTTCTACGATTTCCCAATATCCCAGTTCAACTAAACGGGCAACTATCAACTGCGCGATCGCGTTTTCTCCTCCCCGTAAATACGCCACCTCATAAGGATCGAGATCGTCGGTAATCTTCGGAACAGGTAAAGTGGCAGTGCGATCGCGCAAAGCCCAATTACACAGAGTTAAAACCACCCCAATTACAGCCCCATACACCAATAAAAAGTAAGGGCCGTACATCTGGGCTAAAGGATTATTAAACACAGTATCCATACTTGAGATACCTCCAGTTATACCAAAAGGTTATTTTACTTCTTCAATCTCATTACCCAGGATTACGCAGATTGGTTCTTTGTCCTTGGTGATGCGGATGTGAAATAGCGCGAAGTCTAGCACCAAGGGATGATAATTGCCCCCCACAGTCCCAGATAGCTTCGGTATAGTAAAAGACTAGGGATCAACTCAAAAAACGAATGGAGGGATTGTCGTGGCTGTTGCCATTGAACAACTATTAACGCCAGAAATTAGCCGTCCGGCTCGATATTTAGGCAATGAAATGGGATCGGTGCATAAAGCGTGGGATAGCGCCACGGTGCGCTGGGTACTGACCTATCCCGAAGTGTACGAAGTGGGCGCATCGAACCTGGGGCATATTATTCTCTACAATGTGATTAACGCCCAACCTCGGCAACTGTGCGATCGCGCCTACTTACCTGCCCCCGATTTAGCCCAGAAGTTACGGGATACCCAAACCCCCCTTTGGGCGTTAGAAGCCCGGAAATCGCTACTAGAGTTTGATATTTTGGGCTTTAGCCTCAGTTACGAACTCGGCGCGACCAATATCTTAGAAATGCTCGACTTAGCGGGGATTCCCCTCACTTGGAAAGAGCGCGAAAACACCGACTTCCCCCTGATTTTTGCCGGGGGACAAACCGCTACCTCCAACCCCGAACCCTTCGCCGATTTCTTCGATTTCGTCGCCTTGGGGGATGGAGAGGAATTATTACCGGAAATTGGCTTAATTATCGAAGAAGGCAAAAAAGCCGGATTGTCTCGCGCAGACTTACTCCTCGACCTCGCGCAAGTTCCGGGGGTCTACGTCCCGCGCTTCTACGACATGGCCGAAGATGGGTCAATCCATCCTAATCACCCCGATGTCCCAGAACGCATTTTACGGCGCGTGGCTGCCCCCATGCCCGAATATTCGATCGGCCTCGTTCCCTTCGTGGAAACCGTCCACGATCGCCTTACAGTGGAGATTAGACGGGGTTGTACGCGGGGGTGTCGTTTTTGTCAACCGGGAATGCTGACTCGTCCCGCGCGAGATGTCGAACCCGAAAAGGTGATTGATGCCATTACTCAGGGAATGCGGGAAACAGGTTATAACGAGTTTTCCCTGTTGTCTCTGAGTTGTTCGGATTATCTCGCTTTGCCTGCCGTGGGGATGGAAATCAAAAACCGCCTCAAGGATGAAAATGTCTCTCTTTCCCTTCCCAGTCAACGGGTAGACCGTTTTGACGAGAATATTGCCGAGATTGTCGGGGGAATGCGTCCTACAGGGCTGACTTTTGCCCCGGAAGCGGGGACTCAGCGAATGCGGGATGTGATTAACAAAGGTTTGACCAACGAAGAACTCCTGCGGGGGATTAAAACCGCCGTGGAACAGGGTTGGGATAAGGTCAAGCTGTACTTTATGATTGGCTTACCCGGTGAAACCGATGTGGATGTGTTGGGGATTGCTGAAACTCTGCGCTGGTTGCGTCGCGAATGTGCAATTCAAGGACGCAAGCGGTTAGATTTTAATGTCACCATTTCCAACTTTACCCCCAAGCCTCACACGCCGTTTCAGTGGCATTCCGTGTCTACGGCGGAGTTTTTACGCAAACAAGAGTTACTGCGGGCAGAATTAAAGCGCGTAAAGGGCGTTAAGGCGAATTATACCGATATTCGTATCTCTGCAATGGAAGACTTTATCGGACGGGGCGATCGCCGTTTAGCCCCCGTTGTCCGTTTGGCTTGGGAATTAGGTGCAGGAATGGACGCTTGGTGGGAAAGCTTGGATCGGGCGTTTGGGGCTTGGGAAAGCGCGATCGCCCAATCCGGTTTAGGCTGGAAATACCGCCAAATCGAGGAGGGAGAATGGAATGTTATGGACTCCCAAAACGAACGCCTGGACTCGAAACGCAAACGCCCCCAATACTCCTGGGATGACCGTCTCAACGCTCGTTTACCTTGGGATCATATTGATACGGGAATTGATAAAAATTGGCTCAAAGGGGATTTACAAAAGGCGTTAGAAGCGACTATTGTTCCCGATTGTGCTTTTGAGGGTTGTTCTCAATGCGGCATTTGCGGCACAGATTTCGGCCATAATATTGTAGTTGAACCGCCCCCGATTCCGGCGTTTGACGGGCATTTTAAACCCAATCAAACCCGCGTCCAACGGTTACGCGTCCGCATGGGTAAGTTAGGGGAATTGCGCCTGACGGGGCATTTGGATTTGGTACGTTTGTTAGAGCGAGTCGTGCGTCGTGCGGCGTTACCGATTTCCTTTAGTGGGGGTTATCACCCGATGCCGAAAATCGCGATCGCCAATGCGCTATCTTTAGGCATGACTAGCAGTGGTGAAATTGTCGATTTTGAATTGGCTGAACCCTTAGAAGTTGAGGAGTTTCGCCGTCAACTTGCAGAAAAGTTACCCCCAGATTTACCGATTTACGACGTAGAAGAAGTTGACCTGAAAGCCCCTTCTGCCAATAAGTTATTACGGCAAGCCGAGTATATTATCGATGTCTCAACTGAAGATCATGCAGCTTGGTCTGATTGGATCGATCGGGTTAATTCGAGTACCGAAATCCTCTGGGAGAAAAGGACTAAATCGGGGAAACTGCGTCAAATTAATCTGCGCGATCGCCTCCACGATCTCAGCATAATCGAAATTAACAACAACACCGCCAAAATCCGTTTTTGTGGCAGTTGTACCAACGATGGCAGTATTCTCAAACCCGAACATTTCATCATCATGTTAGAACAAGTTTCGGGTCAAAATATTGAGTTACTCCACGCGCATCGCCAACAACTCATCTTAGCCGAATCCTAACGTTCGTAGTAAGCCCTTCAGGGCTTGCTGATTAACTAAATATCGTTGTGTAGGTTGGATGAAATAAAATCAAAATCCGTTTCATTAGTGAAACTTCAGAACCCCGGTTTCTTACCTGCTTATACAGTAAAGTTGTGTTTTTAGCTAGAAACCGGGGTTCTTAAACTATGGTTATTTTTTATACTCTAAAAATTGCATTCTGATGCCTATTCCCGATTATCAAAGCATTATGCTTCCCTTGCTGCAATTAGCGGGCGATCGCAACGAGCATTCACTCCGCGAAGCGATAGAAACCCTTGCCGATGAATTTCAACTTACCCCTTCAGAAAGAAAAGAATTATTACCCAGTGGTCAACAAGAAATTTTTGATAATCGTGTCGGTTGGGCGCGAACTTACTTAAAAAAAGCAGGTTTATTAGAAACAACACGACGGGGTTATTTCCGCATTAAAGAACGCGGTTTAAATGTTTTACAAAATAAGCCTAAAAAGATTAATAATAAATTTTTAGAACAATTCGACGAATATTTAGAATTTAAAAATAAACGCAATAGTACCAAACAAAAATCAACTCAAGAAGAACATCCTTTAGAAACACCCGAAGAATCCCTAGAAGCTGCTTATCAAAAACTGCGTGAAGGGTTAGCCACAGAATTATTACAAGCTATTTTGAAATGTTCTCCAACCTTTTTTGAGCGTTTAGTGGTCGATTTATTAGTAAAAATGGGCTACGGTGGTTCTCGAAAAGAAGCAGGACAAGCCCTCGGAAAATCGGGAGATGGTGGCATAGATGGTATTATCAAAGAAGATAAATTAGGACTGGATATTATTTATATTCAAGCCAAGCGTTGGGAAGGAACAGTGGGTCGTCCAGAAATCCAAAAATTTGCTGGTGCATTGCAAGGAAATCGAGCTAAAAAAGGCATTTTTTTGACAACATCAGGTTTTAGTAAAGAAGCCACAGAGTATGTAAAATACATCGACAGTAAAATAATTTTAATTGATGGCGATCGATTGTCAGAATATATGATTGACTATAATGTTGGCGCTTCTCCCATTGCGTCTTATGAAGTCAAACGAATTGATGTTGATTACTTTCTCGAAGAATAGACGCGATCGCGCCATCATACTCTCGCAATTTTGAGTACAATATAACTAAGATTGACTGGTTCAATCGAGTTCAAATCATAATTCTAAAGTTCCAATTTTAAATCGATGAAACCTTCATTACAAGCACAAATTCTACCATTAAGTATCCCAGAAAAGTTGCAACTCATCGAAGAGATTTGGGAAAGTCTCGAACTCAACCCCGAACGAATTCCGGTAACTCAAGCACAACAACAAGAATTAGAACGGCGTTTAGCTGCTTATGAAACAGTTGAAGATCGAGGTGAATCTTGGGACATTGTTAAACAAAGAATCTTGAAAAATGACGTATAAAATCAAGATTTCACAAGAAGCTGAATTTGATTTACATGAAGCTTATGAATGGTATAAAGCCCAAGTCAATGAACTTGGATCGGAATTTATTCGAGTGGTCGATCGAAATTTAGCTCTAGTCCAACAAAATCCTTTAGCTTATCCTACTGTTTTCAGAAATGTCCGCCGAAAATTGCTACCAAGATTTCCTTATGGCTTATTTTATATTGTAGAGAATGACATTATATTTGTTCTTGCCTGTTTTCATGTGAAGCGTAATCCACAACAATGGCAAAGACGTTTATAGCGTCGGTGACTTGCGACGAAATTATCTCGTATTCGGTTAAAACTTTCTCCTCTGTATGATGAAGCGCATAGTCAAGACGAAGATCGATGGATTACGATGGGGCTAGATGAGACAGGCATTTTAAGAGTTGTCGTTCATACATTTGAATAAATCGAACCCGAAACCTGTTTAATTCGGATTATTTCTGCCCGTAAAGCCACTCTCACCGAACAACAAGAGTATCAAGTCAGGAAGTTATGAAATCAGAGTACAATTTTTCCAACGCCGAACAAGGAAAGTTTTATCATCCTGATGCGACTTTCCAATATCCCATTTATCTCGAACCCGATGTTAATCAATTCCTCAGCCAAATCGCCGCAGAAAAAAATATTGATGTTCAGGTTCTAGTCAATGAATGGTTGAGAAATAACATCAAGATTATTCAAAGTATAGAGTAAGTCTTTAAGAGACGAATTCTATTTCCATGATTTTGTTATTCAAGAACTGTATCGTCGCCTAAAACTGTTGCTACCTTCTCTAAAATTAGTAAAGTCAGATCGAGAGCCAATCTTGCATCACTTTGTTCAAATGAATATGGACAATCTGGATGTGAAGTAAAGTTGCGATATTCTACCATCGTCTCTAAGCATACATCTACAGTGTATGTTCTTTCCCTAATCAGCGAGGGTATTAGCGAATCTTTATTCTTATTTTTAGGACTTCGAGCTTGGCTGAACAATCCTCTTATTTTGTTCAATCGATCTCTATGATTATCAACTATATTATTTATTTGTATATAACCACTGTCTACAAGTTTATCAAAGAAAATCTTGCATACTTTTTCACAAATTTGACCTAATCCATTAATAGATCTTCTTAAATACTCAGATTCCGTTTCTATTCCACTACAAGCAGTAAAGTAATCTATTAATGAGCTTTCTAAAGTAGGCTGTATTTCTATTGCAAGCTGACAGTTAGTTAGTTGTATAGAATCTATTACTGAACGAATATTATCGGCATAATAAATTAGTTCAATTTGACTAATTTTAGAAATATTCTCTATTTCTTTTAAAGGTTCAATAGGTTTATACTCCCATTTGTCAGCGAATTCATTAAGAGTTATGTCTGTATTTTCATCAGGTCGGAATTTTAAATCTAAATAATATATATTTGGAATTCTTGAAATAGTAACTACAGAATACAAGATACTTGTATCGATTTTTTTACCATTAGATAGATCTACATAAACATTTTTCACACCAAACTCTTTAATCAAAGGTATCATTTTTTGAGGAATTTGACTTTGTGGTGATTCATCATTTATGATAGATGACCGAATTTCTACATCTGGAAAATATTGTCTAATCAACTCATTTCTGGAGATTAGATTGTTTTCTTTATCTAAATCTTGCGAATCTAATTTTATTTTTTTTGAATCTGAAATGTATGATGATTCTTTAGCCGAGTTTTGTGAATCTAAAATATGTATAATATCAAAATTACCAAGAGTTTTTTTAATAGCATACAAAATCCCTCTGAATGATAAATGATTTGTATTTCCTACTGTAACTAAAGCTTTCTTTTGAGTCATTGAATTACTTCTTAATAATGTTATTTTTATTTTCGATTAGTGAACACAATCTTATTTTATTTATTGTTTAATATTCTAATGGATTAATAGTAGTCAAATTTTTGTAACTTATCCAACATTTTTTACCGCTTGACTTAGCGATATTCAAGGCAAGATATGCTTCTAAGGTTGTTTCTCCAACTCCTACTGAAAAAGAAAAAGGATAATGGTATTTTAATATTTTTGGTAACTCTTCATTAGCATTAAACTTATGGGCCTTAAATAATAAACTATCTCCTCCACAAAAGATTAACATGTATCCACGATCTAGCACATAGTTTTTTATTTGCGTGATTGTTTTATTAAACGAATTACTATATTCAGTGATTTTTTGTGTATCACCTAAAATAACTAATTTTTCGAGTTCAGAACCTATATTATCACCATCAATCGCAATAAACATATTTTTTATTCAAATTAGGTTAGTATTTTTTCGATAAACGTTACTGCTCTAGTCTACCCATCTCACGCTAAATAAAATGCGGTATAAATCGCTTGTGAAAAGGTCTACTTTTTCGCTGACGATGACGAGGTATTCATTCTATAAATATTCTAAGCTATTGCAAATTCTGTCAGCTTACGAGTTTCAGGATGGTGAAACGCTAACACAATATCTTCCTTTGGCACACCTTCTCGTAACAACTCATTAGCAATTCCTTCCTCAGTCCAATCTTCTTCGATATAAATTTTTTCATTTTTAATCCGGACATAAATTGAAATTGCTTTTACCCTTCTCCTATCATGCCAACCAATATCAAACCATAAGTACTGGTCTGTATTTTCATCAAAAGCTAATACAGTTTCAACACCAGAAATATTAGGAGTTTGACTGGCAATTTGATGGTATTCTGTTAAAATTTTTTTGACGATTAAACGATAATGGTTTAGTTCATTCATTGTATGATGACTTCATTATTCCTCAATCTGCTAAAGTTTCTAACTCATCAGAAATCATATCCTGCCAGTCTTCATCGCAGTGAGAATGTAAATGAATCGAAGCCACTAAAAGTTCCGATAAAATTTTCCCCTTTTGCTGGTCGCTCAAATCAGTCAACTGTAATTGATGAACCAAAGAAACTACATTTTGGCATTCTTTTTGCAACTCGATAATCAAGTGATTTAAAGTAGCGTTTTCAGTGCCAATTATTTGCATTACTTCTTACCTAGCCTTTTCAATGCTTGTTGAATCCCTTTTTTAAAAGCCTTAATTTCTTTTTGCCAATGGTTAATTAATCCTTGGTCGGGAAATTCTTTATTTAATTCTAATCTAATCTTTTCCTCATGTTCAGCAATCCGCGCTTCTAAAGAAGATATTGCTTTTCTGAAATGACCTTTTCCCATACGCAAAAATCTGACAGAATAGGGTGAGCCGTAGCCCACCCTAATAGATTACTAAACCGCAGCTTCTTCTAACTTCGGCATTTCGCTCTCAGGAACGACGCGGCCAAAGTTCTCGAAACCTTCGATTTCGTTGAAATTGAGGTAACGGTATAAATCGCCTTTGAAGGGGTCTACCTTTTCGCCGACAATGGCTTGGTATTCCTCGACGGTGGGGATTTTACCGAGTAAGGCACAAACGGCGGCAAGTTCGGCTGAACCGAGGTAGACTTGAGCGCCTTTACCCATGCGGTTGTTGAAGTTGCGGGTGGAGGTAGAGAAGACGGTGGCATTGTCTTCGACGCGGGCTTGGTTGCCCATGCAGAGGGAACAACCGGGCATTTCAGTCCGGGCCCCGGCGGCGGCAAAGATGCCATAAACGCCTTCTGAACGCAACTGTTCCTCATCCATGCGAGTGGGAGGACAGACCCAGAGACGACCTTTGACGACTCCTGCCCCTTCGAGAATTTTGGCGGCGGCGCGATAATGGCCGATGTTGGTCATGCAGGAACCAATGAAGACCTCATCGACCTTATCCCCGGCGCATTCGCTCATCAGTTTTACGTTGTCGGGGTCGTTGGGGGCGGCAACGATGGGTTCTTTGATTTCGTTGAGATTGACTTCGATGGTGTCTACATATTCCGCGTCAGGGTCGGCAGACATCAAGCTGGGATTGGCCAGCCATTCTTCCATTTTGGCAACGCGACGCAGCAGGGTTCGCGCATCTTGGTAGCCCCGCGCAATCATATTTTTGAGCAGGACGACATTCGACCGCAGATATTCGGCGACGGTTTCCTCGCTGAGTTTAATGGTACTGCCGGAACAAGAACGCTCGGCGGTGGCATCGGTGAGTTCAAAGGCTTGTTCCACTTTGAGGTCGGGTAAGCCTTCCATTTCCATAATGCGACCGTTGAAAACGTTGACTTTGTTTTCTGTGCCGAAGGTGAGTTTGCCTTGCTGCATGGCCACCCAGGGGATGGCGTTGACGATATCCCGTAGGGTTACGCCGGGTTGGAGTTCCCCGGTAAATTTGACGAGGACGGATTCGGGCATATCGAGGGGCATGACTCCTAATGCGGCGGCAAAGGCGACTAAACCGGAACCGGCGGGGAAGGAGATACCGAGGGGGAAGCGGGTGTGAGAATCGCCCCCTGTACCGACGGTATCGGGGAGTAACATCCGGTTTAACCAGGAATGGATGATGCCGTCGCCGGGTTTGAGGGCGACACCGCCACGATTGGAGAAGAAGTCGGGTAACTGTTTGTGAGTGCTGACATCAACGGGCTTGGGATAAGCGGCGGTGTGACAGAAGGTTTGCAGGGTGAGGTCGGCGTTGAAGCCCAAGCAAGCCAATTCTTTGAGTTCGTCCCGCGTCATGGGGCCGGTGGTGTCTTGGGAACCGACGGTGGTCATGATGGGTTCGCAGGATGTATTGGGACGCACTCCTTCTAAGCCGCAAGCTTTGCCGACCATTTTTTGGGCGAGGGTGAAGCCAACGCCGGTGTCTTCGGGGATGGAGGGACGGACAAAGAGGGTGGTGGGTTCGAGTCCTAAAGCGTCGCGGGTTTTGTCGGTGAGGGCGCGACCGATGAGGAGGGGAATGCGTCCTCCGGCGCGGACTTCATCGAGGATGGTTTCGGGTTTGAGGTCGAAGCGGGAAACGACTTCTCCGGCTTCGTTGGTGATTTCGCCTTTGTAGGGATGGATGGTGATGACATCCCCGGTGTTGAGTTGCGAGACATCGCACTCGATGGGGAGTGCGCCGGAGTCTTCGGCGGTGTTGAAGAAGATGGGGGCGATTTTGCCGCCGAGGATGTAACCGCCGGCCCGTTTGTTGGGGACGCAGGGGATGTCGTGGCCGATGTGCCAGAGGACGGAGTTGATGGCGGATTTACGGGAAGACCCGGTACCAACGACATCGCCGACATAAGCGACGGGGTGGCCTTTTTCTTTGAGTTGGGCTATGGTTTCGATGCCTTCGGGCATTTTCGACTCTAGCATTGCTAGGGCGTGGAGGGGAATGTCGGGCCGGGTGGTGGCGTGGGGGGCGGGGGAAAGGTCGTCGGTGTTGGTTTCGCCGGGGACTTTGAAGACGGTGACGGTGATGGCTTTGGGGACTTTGGAGCGTCCGATAAACCAATCGGCTTCTGCCCATGCGTCTACGACTTGTTTGGCGTAGGGGTTGGTGTCGGACAGGGCGAGTACGTCGTTGAAGGCATCAAAGACGAGGGTGATTTTGCTAAGGGCGGTGGCGGCTTCGGAGGCGGTGTTGGTGTTTCTGGATTTGAGGAGTTCGACGAGGGATTGGACGTTGTAACCGCCGACCATTGTTCCTAAAAGGTCGATGGCCCCTTGATGGGAGATGAGGGGACAGTTGATTTCGTCTTTGGCAATTGCGGTGAGGAAACCGGCTTTGACGTAAGCGGCTTCGTCTACCCCAGGGGGAACTCTGTCCCGCAGCAAGAGCATGAGTTCTCCTTTTTGGTCTTCGGGAGGATTTTTGAGGAGTTCACAGAGTTCGGTGGTTTGTTGGGCGTTGAGGGGGAGGGGGGGAATGCCTTGGGCTTCCCGTTCGGCGGCGTGTTGATAATAGGTGTCTAGCATAGTTTATTGGGTTCTCCTGTATATCTAACGATATCTTTACGTTAGTTTATTCTAAAGGGTGGCGCGATCGCGTTGTCATGACATCACAAAATCAAGACATATTATCGAAGGGGGTGGGATTGTTGTTTATCATTTGAGAAAATAGGTTTTTAAGTATTGATTATGGTTGATAAACAAACTATTCACGCCAATTTAGAATAATTTACCGAAGAATAGTTACAAGAAGTTTACACGGTTATCGAAAATAAAATTCAGACAACGGCAGCCTATCAAAATAAAGATTTGATGTTGAGGTTACAACGAATTAAGTTTGATGCTAATCCAGATTTCTCAAAACAAGTAGGAGTTGATGTAGGACGAAATGTTGATAAAGGATAAAGTTTTTATTGATACGTTATTTGTTGTTGCTTTATTTGGCCTACGAAATCTGTATTATGGCAGCAAGCAAAGCTGTTAGGACGTTTGATTTGAGGTTTGCCCTCACCCCAACCCCTCTCCCGCGGGAGAGGGGCTGATTTTTTAAGGATGTATATGGTGTCTTAAACGCTTTGGCGGTTGCTATATGGCTAAGGCTGTGGCAGGGGCTAAAAAATACAAAAACTATGCTTTTATAACAACGGATGCTATTTTTTAGGGTTAGGAAAGTCCCTATTTATGCGATATAGAAATGAAGTGGTGGCGATGATCGCAGCTTTTTGGCAATCTGATGAGGTTGATGTTGTCCAGTTAAATCAAAATTGGTTAGTAGAAGCATTACGGTAGTATCTAAATATTTAGATTTAATGTCAAGATTTTATAACTTAGTGTTGTGAGACATCTTAAGCGGTGGGTTACGGCGGAGAGCTAGATTGCAGTCATAGCAGGAGTTTTAGCCGCCTAACCCACCCTACTGTCGTGAGACATCTTAAGCGGTGGGTTACGGCGGAGAGCTAGATTGCAGTCATAGCAGGAGTTTTAGCCGCCTAACCCACCCTACGTTTTTCTTCCTGGTATGTGATTGTAGAATCGAGGCGGAGCCTTGTTTTTACGTCCCTTGGTACAACCAAGGAACGAGATTGGACTTCGCAATCAGGGCTAAGAAATTGTATAAGATTTATAAAAGAAGGAGATTTACTTCTGGAGATATAAACTCAATATATAAAGAACTATATATTGTACGAAACCCGCGCAACGAGCATTTGATGAGGCTGACATAGCTTGGGCTGAGTATATAGAGGAAAAGCAATTTTTAGAATCCGAAGCACAGGAGGTAGAGTGATGTCTTTAGATATTACATTATACGGAAAAAATGGTGAACCACCAGCTACTATTGATGTATCTGAGCAATTTTATAAAAGGTTAATTGATTCTGATTTTCAGGAAATCGGTAAAACTTATAATACTGAAATAACAGTTGATGAGGAGAAAAATGAAGTTCAAGCTATCGATTTGAATAAAGGCACAATAACTAACAGACAAAGATTGATTGATTACTTAAAAGAAGAAATTGTTAAAGAAAGCCGGGAAATGCTAGAAGCTCTTGGCGATTCTCCGTCAAAAGAAGAATACAAAGAAAAAACTTCTGCACTCAAAAAATTTCAGGAAATTTTGGGATTTTTGAATCAAAGTACATACTGTTATCTAGTATATTGAGAACCTAAGCTTCTGCATAAAATTAATTACCCCTTGTCAAATCTCAAAACCTTTCTTTGACAAGGGTTACAGCGAAAACGAGTAGAGTAACAATTCTATGTAGTTGCTTGTGCGATCTGAGTGGTTAATGTCAAGATTTCACAACTTAGAGGTAAGGGCTTTAGCTTTTATTACCAAGAGTTTTGGGTCTAAAGCCCCGTCCTGTCTTGCCGAGCTACCAGGTGCTACTCGCGCTACAAGGTGCGCCTGTCTTGTCGAGCTACAAGGTGCGCCTGTCTTGTCGAGCATTCCCTTGCGCCTTTCGGCGGCGCGGGGTCTCGACGCTTTCGGCGGCGCGGGGTCTCGACGCTTTCGGCGGCGCGGGGTCGCTCGTCTTACGGCGGCGCGGGGTCTCGGCGCTTAAGGACGGCTTTGTGCTACACTGTCAACTAAGTACGGTCGGGCAGATCGGAACAATGCACGCCCTTGGGTAAAGAGATCGGGGCTAATACTTCGGTATCAGCTAGACTCTCCCAATGAAGCCTGACTACCCGCTCCTTAAGGACGGGGAGTTGTCAAAAGCTATGGGCGGGTAATATCGATGGTGATGTTGCCGCGAAAGTGAGGGATGGGGGCGTTGGGTTTGCTGAGACGCACGCGGACTTGTTGCACTGGCTCGAACTCTAGCATGGCGGAGGCGAGATTGCTGGCTAGTTTCTCGACTAAGGCAAATTTGGCATTCTCGACGATGTTTTTGGTGCGTTGGATGACTTCGGCGTAGTTGAGGGTGTCTTCGAGGCGATCGCTCTCTCCGGATTGATGCAAATCTATTGCCAAGGTCAAGTCTACATCAAACCACTGACCTAATTTTTGTTCTTCGGGAAAAACTCCCACATAGCCATAACACCGAATTCCTGTGATTTCAATTGCGTCCATCGAAATTGCCTTAAATTTTACGTCAGACTCTTTATTGTAGGCAATTGTGGCAGGCAGGGAGGGATCGAGGCGCGATCGCGTTTCTCGTCGTTTTGACAAAAAATTCACGAACACTTCATCAAACTGCCCTTGCACTTTACCCTATTTTAAAACGGATTCGAGTAAATTGAAGGTAATAGCGCAGATGTAGACCCTTATTCGGTAAAAATCATGAAAACTCAAGTTATTACAGCCCTCTTAGCAGCAACCGCCGCGACGCTGACTTTCGGTGCGATCGCGCCTTCGGCTTCTGCGTCGGGCTTAGTACCTCAACAAGAAGGCGAAATCGATGTCGGTTTGGGATGTTTAGACGCAAGCGCTTGCATCACCCTCGACCCGATTTTTCAAAGCATTACTTCCCTCACAGATTCTACTACAGATAGCCCTAGTCGCTTGTTTGTAGACAACTTCGATACAAGCAATACCTACGGTGATGGACTGATTAAATTCGGTACGAAAGACGCTGGAACCACCCATGACGGCTTTTGGTTCCGTCCTTCTGAAGCCACTGAAACTGAAGAAAACGGTCAGTTGGAAGTCGGTACTTTTGAATTCACTTTCTCCAAAGTTCTCTCTGACTTAACGATTGATTTCTTCGATACTGAATCTCGGAACTCTACCGGGGTTCTGAAGATTAATGGAGTCGATTTAGCAAGTCCTGACTTTGTTGCAAAAGGCAGCAACAGCAATATTGTTTCTCAAACTTTTACAGATGTGTCATCCCTGGTTTTGAAATTGGGTAAAGACAAGGATAGTGGTACTGGCGATGGTGTTAACTTCCAATTATCAACTAGCGATTCTGTAGACGTTCCCGAACCTGCTTCTTTATTAGGTTTAATGGCGGTTGGTGCTTTTGGTGCTGCCACAAAACTGCGGAAGAAAAGCTAGACTTCATTTATTCTCAAAGTTATTAAAATCATCCAGGTGTTTAATTCCCATCCGAACCCTGTAGAGTCTCTCTCTATGGGGTTTGGTGTTTCTATTAAGACAGCAGTTGGCAATAATGACAAGTCCAAGTCCAATCGGGATGGCGTTGATAAAAGCGCAATTCCCACTCAACCGGGGCTTGAATATCAACAATTTCGGTAGCGAGTTGGGCGAGTTTTTCTTGTTGTTCGGGGGGGTAGGAATAAGCCAGGCTTAAATGCAGCCAATCTTTTAAACGGATGGGTTCTTTGCGGGTGGAAGATGGGGCGATTTGAGCGAAGTGGGCGATCGCGTTTTTGAGGTTTTCGGCTTGAAGTTGTAACCCCTGCCATTTTTGTTTTAACAGCATGGCTACGATGTCAATTTCTAAGGGCGTTTTACGGCTTTGATAAACGGTTTCTAGGGCTTGACAATACCGATCGACTGTGCTTATTTCATCTTCAAAAAATCCAGTTAATGTGCAATGGGGCATATATTTGTGAGCGGCATTTTCACCCCACAATTCCCGGCTTTTGAAGAAATAAGTGGCGATTTGGTGGTGGAGTTCACCCACGGGACAAGCATAAACGATAAAGGTTGCTGTTGTCATTAAGCGACTCGTTTTCCTTGACGTGAAACTGAGGTAATGCGGGGAACAATGCCATCATCATGTACGGTTATGAAATCGGCTTGTTTACCCGTTTCTAAGCTGCCGATTTGATGCTCTAGTTGGATGGCTTTAGCGGGGTTGGCAGTGATGGGTTTAATGGCTTCATACAGGGGTTTTTGGCCTTGATGAGCGATAATAAAGGCGGCTTGTAATAAGCTGCGGGGAACGTAATCTGAGGAGATGATATCAACTAGGTTTTGTTGGACTAATTCTATTGCAGAAACGTTACCGGAGTGGGAACCCCCTAAAACTAAATTAGGCGCACCCATAAGGACTTGTAAGCCGTGGGAATGGGCTTTTTGGGCTGCGGCTTGGGTGGTGGGAAATTCTGCAATTTTAGCCCCATTTTCGAGGGCTTCTTGGATGTGTTCTACAGTCGCATCGTCGTGACTGGCTAAAGATATTTGATGACGTTGGGTTAATTCGACTAAAGATTTGCGATTCTGCTCGGCATATTTTTGTTGGTGTTCTTGTCGCATTGTTACAAAATCATCCATATCTTGAGCCGGAATGCTATGTTTACGAATATAATATTTTTTATATTTTTCAATGTTTACAAATTGGCGCTGTCCGGGGGTATGATCCATGATTGAAATGAGGGAAAGTAGGGGATGATGGGCATATTTCTCGGTAATATCATACACATCTGGGAAGGATAATTCGCAGCGAATATGAAGGCGATGATCGACGGTAAATTTACCTTGATTTTGACCTTGATTGATAATATCAATCATTGGTGTAAAGTGGGTAATACGGTTCGATCCGGGTTTAGTATCCCCAATGGCGATCGCGTCACAAACGGTCGTAATCCCTGAACTAATTAAGTCTTTGTCATGATACATGGCTGCGGCTTCTAGGGGCCATTTTACCCCAGGTCGGGGAGCCATACATTTTTCGAGATTATCGGTATGTAGTTCGATTAATCCGGGTAATAAATAATCTCCTTCTCCGTCTTGTCCTTGGTTGACTTTTCCCGGTTGAATATCGGCAATTTTCCCCTCTCGAACCACTAGGGTTCCGAGGATTTCGCGATCGCACAATTGTAGACGATAGTTTGTATAAATTTGCTCGTTCATAAAGGTTAATTTTTGAGTCTGTTCATAGTTTCTGGCCAAGATTGGTTAAAATCATCGAGAGTGCTGGTTTGACCCCTAATCTAACGGTAATGAAGTCCGAAACTGACGCGAAAGTTACAACCCTAAAACCTAAACATCGGTTCGACACGATCGCGATTGTGACGATGATATCGCTGATGGGCTTGATTGTCGGAGCGGTGAGTGCAAATCTCTTGTCTGCGCCCCGCGTTGTGGAGTATAGTTGGCAGGGTAAACCGATTGGTGCAGGCGATCGCGGCTTTTCTTTGACTTTCGATAGTCCGATGGACCGCGATAGTGTCGAAGCGAATTTACAAATTGACCCCGATCTGCCCGGTAAAATAAGCTGGAGTGGTAACACCCTATTTTACACCCTGACTGCGCCGCCTCAGTACGGTGAAACCTATCAAGTGCAGTTACGGGGGGCCAAAGCTTTACGGGGGGAATGGGGTCAAGAAAGTCCCCGGATTGAGTCGTTTCAAGCTGAATTACCCACTCGCGATCGCATTGTCGCGTATCTGGGAACCCAAGGGGAAGAACAGGGAAAAATTGTGCTGTACAATTTCACCCAGGATCGTCGGGAATTGCTGACTCCGGGGGATTTGACGGTGGTGGACTTTCAACCCTATCCTGAAGGCGATCGCTTGCTGTTTTCTGCCATTGACAGTACCCTCGATGACGGCAATTTGGACACCCTACAACTCTACACCGTCACCACAGGACTCAACTACACCAACGCCGAAAACCCCCAACCCCCCGGACGCATTCAACGGCTTCTCGATGCAAGTCAGTATCGTAACCTCAAGTTCGATTTGTCCCCGGATGGGAATTTAATCGTTGTTGAGCGAGTGAATCGCAATAATACCCAGGATACGGCGCTTTGGGTGATTCGGGACAATCAACTGCCGCGATCGCTCGGAACCCAGGCTGTAGATTTTACCATTACCCCGGACAGTCAAAGCGTGGCCGTGGTACAAGAAAACGGCGTTTCCCTGCTTCCCCTGACCCCAGAAGCCCCCAGTTTAGAGTTTTACCGCAATTATCAAGGAATACTCGGTTTCACCCCGGATACAGGGGAAATGCTGCTGTTGCGAGTCGGTGCAAACGGGACGCGATCGCTGGCTTTAACCGACGATCCCGGAGAAACCACTCCCATCTTACAAACCCTTGCAGACATCCGCAATTGTGAATTTGATTTGATGCAGCCTCATCTGGCTTACTGCTTTCAAATCGGAGGAGAAAATCAATCTCCCCGACAACCCTTAGTGGCTGCAATTAATCTCAAACAAGGGGAAAATCTGCCGTTTATTGGGCTTTCTAACTATCCTGAAGTGATCCTCAATATGTCTCCCGATGGGGTTGCATTGGGCTTCGATCAAGTGGTTCCCCAACCCAATCAACCCGACCAACTCGAAGCCAATTTATGGATACTCCCTACTCCTAATTTTAGACCGAATCGCGAACCAGAAATTGCTCCTCCTGAGAGACTTTTTCCGGGCTTGAATCCAGTTTGGATTCCTTAAAGACAACCCCGTTTCAAGCCTTAAATCAGTCTCGCTTGCAAGTCATCTGGGGAGTAAACCGAGGAACGACAAGGGTTCTCAGACCGTCCCCAAGCCTGATATAGCAGTAGCACTTCGGGTTAGGACTTGGTAGGATTTGCCCTCACCCCAACCCCTCTCCCACGGGAGAAGGGCTGATTTTCTGAGGATGGATATAGTGTATAGTGTCTTAACTGCTTTGGCGGTTGCTATATTTCGGCTTTGGTCTTTCTTTTGACCTATCTTTATTCTAGGATTTCTAACCACAGCCAGAGGATTTCGCGCCTCAGAAATGCTCTAATGAAAGTAGAGATTGAAACAAAATTTAGTTCAATTTTCTCGATTGTAAATCAATTTAAGAAAATAGGAGAATATTAATAATATTATGGCTAACCAAGCACAACCTCAACCTTATGAAAAATCTTTCAATCCTGGGGAACGCATTGACGATTCTAAAAGTATCGAAGAAAAAGCACAACAAATTGCGGTAGACGCACCGGATATTACAGGGGATCATATTGTCGTTCCGACTTATTTTGTCGTCGAAGGTGAAGAAGGGAATAAAGAAGCCTTACACCATATTCGCGATGCTGAGGAAATTTCCGATGTGGTTCGTCAAGCTCGTACCGATGAAAATGGCGAGCGTCAATGGTGGTAATTCTTAATTTACTATACCATGATTTCTCAAAATGGTTTTAGGATTTGACCGCCTGTGGAATTGGCTAAAATCAAATCAAGAGGTAGCTTCTGTCAGTCAAGATTTACAGAAGCTACCTACGAGTTATCAGCAAGATTTACGGCAAAGTTTGGCTCAGTTACCCATTCCTGAGAAAACCCAAACAACAATTAAAAATGCCGTAACCGACGCGATCGCATCTTGGCAAAAAGATGACGCGGCTGAGAATCATTTAGCCTTTATTGATAGTCCTGCTGAACCCCTCGAAGACTATTTAATTAACCTTTTAACTGAGGACTCTCAACTCGATAATTGTCTAGTTTTTTCCTTTCCCCATTCCACCACACCGCAACAACGTAAAACCCAACTCAAGGAAGCCCTAAGCCACATTCCCTCGGATGCAGAAGTCATTTTAATTCCCAACTTAGCCAAGGGTTTTTTACGGTGTATTCATGGCTTAGAAGCGATTACAACCCTACAAACTACGATTTTAGAAAATCGCGATCGCTTTTGGATTTTAGGTTGTCCGAGTTGGGCTTGGGAATTTCTCCACACCACCCATCAAATTAAAGCCAATTTGAATCAAGAAACTTATCTCCCTAGTCTCGATGCAAAGGAGTTAGAAGCTTGGTTTAAAAAAGTGGATGTAGATATTTTAATCGAAGCTGAAGAAGAACAAACTTGCAGTTATTTTCAATCCCTGACAAAAGCATCTTTAGGCTTGAGTCAAGTCGCGCAAGACTTGTGGATTAATTCTTTATTCTGTCCTCAAGAAAAAGCTGAGATAGAAAACCCTACCCTTTCTGTCAAACGTCAAACTTCTTTTTTGCCAGAGTTACCGGAATTGAGTCTAGAAGACTGCTATTTACTTTATAGTTTATTGCTGCATCAAACCCTCAATTTAGATTGTCTGGCTGTTAGTTTAGGGACTCACGCAACTTCTCTACAAAGCCAAATCCTCCAACTGCAAAAAAAGAGTTTCATTCTGGCAGAAGATGGGGTTTATCGCGTCAATCCCCATTATTATCCTCACATTCTCTTAGATTTAAGACGGAATGGATTTTTAGTTCCTTAAGCTGGATAAATTATGTTTTACTGGATTGCTCAAATCGGCTCAAAACCGGGTCAAGCTGTGAGTCATCTTCTCTCCCAAATTACCACTTTTAAGCTTACCCAAGCCATCCTGGTGATTGCGGCAACTTATGTAATTTTACGCTCTTTGTCGATGTTTCTCAATTGGCTATCAGAGCAGGTGGTGTTACAATTTCGGCAACAGATTAAACAATCCCTTCCTTTTTGGCAATTATTGGTTTTACTAATTGCAATTTTTATTCTGGGTGATTTATTTTTAGATTTATCGCGGGCAAATTTATTAGCCCTTAGTGGTACAATTATCCTCGGTTTGGGCTTTGCTTTTCGTGAGTATATTAGCTCCATGATGGCAGGAATTGTGGTATTATTTGAATCTCCATATCGCATTGGCGATCGCATTTCCATCGGAGATTATTACGGGGAAGTAAAGCATTTCGGGTTACGCAGTTTTGAGTTGCAAACCCTCAACGATCGTCGCGTTACCATCCCCCATAAAACCATCTGGGAAAGCCCGATTATTAATGCAAATCAAGGTAATCTCGAAACTCCCGCGATCGCGAACTTTTATTTAGACCCGAAAGTGAATCCCCAGCAAGTCCAAAACATCCTTATGCAAGCGGCTTATACGAGCAAATACACGCAACTGCAAAAGCCGATTAACGTCTTTTTAACCGAATCCCCAGAAAAAACCCATTTTCAGCTTAAAGCATATCCCATCGATGCGAGAGCCGAACAAGCCTTTATCAGTGACTTGACGGGACGAGCAAAACAAGCCTTTAATCAAGAAAATATCCGGTATTAAGGACAGAGTTAAGAGGATGACTTGGGGGAAATTTGACAATTTGCATAGTCAAAAATATTATCCCAAATCTCATCAATTAAAGCCTTGGCTTCAGACAAAGGTAAAACCTGACAATATCCGTCCTTGTCTCGCTGAAGTAGGGGAGATTCGCGATCGCCTTGGATTTTTTCTAAGTTATCAACGGGCCCGTTAATATCAAAGTTAATATAGGTTTGATATTTTTCAGCCATCCAGGTTTCAATTTTGCGATCGAGTTGCGAAGGAGTCAGGGGGCGATCGCTGGTTAAAAGATGATAATATACTAAGATAATTTCCTTACATTCTTCTTCTTCAGCTTCATCCACTAAGCTATTAAACGCCGTACTGTTATTCGCTAAGTTGCGAAAAAATAAAGTATCGGTGATGTTTTTGCGAAAGCGAATGAGCTTACTTTTATATTTACTATACTGACGAAAGGCAAAGCTACCCAACACCACTAAAAGCGATAAAGTAGCCGTCAAAACAGGCATAAAATCTCGAACTTCCTGTTCGTTAATTTGCCAACCGAAAATCGTCACCGCACCAAATAACATAAAAAGAATCGTCTCTGCTACCAAAACTAACTTTGGTAAGGTCTTAATTGCTAAGGGAATCGCGGCTCCAATCGCGGGAACCAGAAACAATAAACGGTCTTTCCAAGTCATAGAGGTTTGGATATTCGGAAATAATAACTCCATGTCAAACTTAGGGACATTTTTATAGTAATAAATATAGATTTTCTGAGCTTGAAAACCTTGTTTTTCTGGGCTGAAATCTTTAGAACTAAAAAAATGAAATTTGGGTCTTTTAAAATGATTGGCTTCTTTGAACTTAATCAACACCACCACTCGCTCAAACATATTAATGCTTTTCTCAACGGTACGAAAGAAAAACTTTTTCTCTTTAACAACTTCTTCAATATCTCCACGATAGTAAAACACCAACTGCTCAAAATCATCAAAATCGACTTTCGTTTGAACATCAATCAGCGATCGCTCCTCAACGGCTTGCTGTAGAGTTTCATAAGAAACCGGGATATAGTTCGCTCGCTTGAGCAAAATCTCGAAATCCTCGATCAGTTGATTTTCTCGCGTTTTGTTATCATATCTATAAGATTGGGTAGCCGAATCGGGATTAAAGGGTGCGTAGTTATCTTTAAGTCGCTCTAAATAAGCATGAAATTTAAAATGATAAAACGCTGAGAGTAAATCACAAAATTGATGAAATTGCCGAGCTTTTTCTCCTTGTAATTGCCCATCTTCTAAGCAGAGTTTAATCAAATCGGAGCGACGATAGGGGATGAAAGCACCCCGTTCTAAGTTAGGATTTTTCATTTAACTTACACAATTAAATACTTTAGATCGTACTTCACTTTGACTCAAATGGGGGGCGATCGCGGTAAAATTTTCCTTAATCTGATGATTGAGTTAACCTCTATTCTTGCAAATCGATGAAACCCAAAAAAGTTTTTGGTTTACGACTCCGGATTACATTAATTATTTCTTTGACGGTAGTTTTACCGATGACTGTGGCTATGGCGATCGCGAGTTACCGCAGTCGCGTTGCACTCACCGAAGATGCGAAAACCGAGTTAGAAACGAAAACCGAATCTTTACGGATTCATATCGAGCAATGGGACCGCAATATGGTGAATATTATTACCAATCTGAGCCGTCAACCCGATATTGTGAGCATGAATCCAGAGATACAAAAACCCGCTTTAGATGCGACGGATGAAGTTTATCAAGAAATTTATTTATTACATACTATCAATATTGAAGGTTTTAATCTAGCTCGTAGTGATGATAAAGAACTTACCAATTATCGCGATCGCACTTATTTTAAAGAAGCCCTGAAGGGAAAACAAGCCCCCCGGCAAATTTTAATTGGTCGCACTTATCCCAAACCTTCCGTGAGTTTTGCGGCTCCGATTCGCAATAATACTGAGGGATTGATTGGTGTCGTTTCTATGTCTACAGCCCTCGATGATGTCTCCAATCATGTTAGCGAAGTGAATTTCGATCCGGGGGCGATCGCGATTGTGGTAGACAGTCAAAATAACTTACTCGCTCATTCAGATTTAAGCTCTGTTCCCGAACAATTCCAAGAATTACTCAATGTTAGCGACAGCCAAGAAGTTCGCAATTTGAGCAACTATCCTACCGTTCAAAAACTCAGATCGAAACGACAAGGATGGGGAACGTTTGTAGACGAAAACGGCGTAAAATGGGTGTGCTATACCGCTTCTGTTCCCGAAGTGGGTTGGGGGATTATTGTCCAACAAACCGAAGCCAGCTTTTATGCTCAAGCGCGTCAATTTTCCTTTTTCTCTTTACTGATTGGTCTTTTAGTTTTAACCATTGTTTCTCTTTCAACTTGGCTTGTTGCGACTAATATTGTCAAACCCATCCGCGAATTAACAGAAGCCGCAGACGCGATCGCCCAAGGAAAACTCAAGCAAAAAGTTAAAACCCATTCAAAAGATGAATTAGGCATTTTAGCCAAAGTCTTTAACAGTATGGCCAGTCAACTTCAAGCTTCTTTTGAGGAAATTGAAACCAAAAACAAAGACCTGCGAAAACTCGACAAACTCAAAGACGACTTTCTAGCCAATACCTCCCACGAACTGCGAACTCCCCTCTATGGCATTATTGGGATTACTGAAAGCTTACTCGATGGAATTGCCGGAAAACTCCCCTCTAAAGCCACCGACAACCTCGATTTAGTCATGGCCAGCAGTCGCAGATTAGCCAGTTTAGTTAATGATATTCTCGACTTCTCCAAGCTCAAAAACAATCGCATGGAGCTACAGATTAAACCCGTCGATCTCCAAGCTTTAATCAAAGTCACAATTGCTCTATCTAATCATCTGATTAAAAACAAATCCCTCGACATTATCGACAAGAGCGATCGCGCCCTTCCCTTAGTTGCAGCCGATGAAAACCGCGTCCAACAAATCCTCTACAACCTGTTAGGAAACGCTATCAAGTTTACCGAAACCGGAACCATCGAAGTCATTACCAAACTCGATGAAAGCTCAACCCCCCCTCGGATTATTACTCACATCAAAGATACCGGAATTGGAATCGCACCAGAACAATTAAACCGCATTTTTGAGTCCTTTGAACAAGGGGATGGTTCGACTTCTAGAAACTACGGAGGAACGGGATTAGGCTTAACCGTGACTCAGCGTTTAGTCGAGTTACAAGCCGGGGAAATCTGGGTAGAATCCACCCTCGGACAAGGGTCTTGTTTTAGTTTTAGCTTACCTGTGGCTCAAGAACAAAACCCCATACAATCGACTGGGGAATTTTCTCCTCCTCGGCTTAATCAAGTCCAAAGTTTAGGGGAAGAATCTGCGACCCGTCTTCAGCTTAATTTATCCGCAGATAGTAATAATATAAAAATCTTAATTGTTGATGACGAACCCATCAACCTCCAAATTTTACTCAACAACCTCTCCCTCGAAAATTATTGCGTCATTCAAGCCCAAAATGGCTTAGAAGCCCTGCGTTTACTCGATCAAGGGTTACAACCCGATTTAATCTTATTAGACGTAATGATGCCCCATTTAACCGGGTATGAAGTCGCCCAAAAAATCCGCGAATTATTTTTACCCAGTCAATTACCCATTGTTATGTTAACCGCTAAAAACCGCGATACTGATGTTTTAGAAGGTTTTGCTTGTGGGGCAAATGATTACTTACTCAAACCCTTTTCTAAAAAAGAATTACTCGCCCGAATTAAAACCCATTTAAACCTCGCTCGCATTAATATTTCCTATGCTCGTTTTGTTCCTCAAGACTTCCTCGGATTCTTAGGACGAGACAGTATTATTGATGTACAACTCGGCGATCGCGTGGCCAAGGAAATGTCTATTCTGTTTTCTGATATGCGGTCTTTCACCACCATTTCTGAAGGCATGACCCCGGAAGAAAACTTTGATTTTATCAATGATTATCTGAGTCAAATTAGCCCGCTTATTCGCGCTCAAAAAGGCTTTATCGATAAATACATCGGTGATGCAATTATGGCCTTATTTCCCGAAACCGTTACCCATGCAGTAGACTGCGCGATCGCGATGCAACAACAAGTCCAAACCTTCAATCAAACCCAAGTCAAAAAAGGAGCGCAACCCGTTCAAATTGGCATCGGGATTCACTACGGTAGCTTGATGATTGGTACAGTAGGAGAACAACAACGCATGGATAGTACCGTCATTGCCGATTCCGTTAATTTAGCCTCTCGCTTAGAAACTTTAACCAAAACTTATGGAGTCGGAATTATTATCAGCGAAGCGATTTTAGAACGTCTCGAAGCCGGACATCCCTATATTTTACGCTATCTTGACCGGGTGAAAGTTAAAGGTAAAAATCAAGCTGTTTCGCTTTACGAAGCGATCAATGGTGACCCAGAAAAACAATTCCACCTAAAACAAAAAACTTTACGAGAATACGAACAGGCTTTGCAACTTTATGAAGCCGAAAACTATGCCGCAGCCCAAGCCCAATTTAATACCATTTTGGCTATTAATCCTCAAGATAAAGTCGCTGCTTTGTATCGCGATCGCTGTCAAACTCAGCAAGAACAAATAGTTCATTAACGATGCAATCTTGGTTTTTTACCTCGTTTCTTGCGCCACACAAACGGGATATAATTACCATCCATCGGAACTTCGACAGGAGAAGCATTTGAGGGGGGTTTAAAGGTGGGTTGACGCAACAAAATCAACGGTAAACTCAACACACCCAACACAATCACCAATCCCCCCGTTAACCACACTAATAAACGATTCGGTTGATAACGGGCTTGTTCGATTTGATGATAAACGCGGTTATAATTCCACAAAGCTAAAGCAATAATAATAATGCCCGCGATCGCCAATCCTACCCCCAAGGTTTCTGAAGTTAAAAAAGAAGAAATCGGTGTTTGGGAAGATTCAAAAGTTGCTTGAAATTGCTGTAAAAACAGCCCAAACCGCGCGATCGCGAAACCAAACCCAATCAGGGCGATCGCGGTTCGCAACCAAGCCAAAAAGGTACGTTCATTGGCTTGATGTTCTCGTTGACGAGCGCTCGGAGGTGGTGTTTCGGGTTGGGTCATTTAATAATACAAACCATCTTCAAAAAAATCCTCGCAAACCACCATCGTTACCTCAGCGTTAGATTGCGGGGATATCTCCCCTTAGCGTTGTCGCAACCAGCCCAAACCCTTTTGGAATAACTGCCGTAAACTGACCGAAGACTTGGCCGCGACTGGACGCGGTTTCGGGGTTTGGCGGGTTTTAAATTGCTCGTAAGCCCCATTAATGCGGGCAGTAATGAGGGTTGCTTCTTCGTAGGGATTGAGATCGGGATGCCAGCGTTTGAGGAGTTGTTTGTAGGCTTTTTCCACTTGAGACGGTGAAGCGGTTGCGGCGACTCCTAGCACCTGCCACCAAGGGGTTTTCGGGTCTAATATCTTGGTATTCGCGATCGCGGTTAATTTTTCAATCGTATCCCAATCTGCGCCATAACATACTTGATAAATCTCGCTCAAGCGGGTTTGACCGTAACGAGATAAGGCGATGTTGTGCCAAACCTGAAACTGCTGGCGCGATCCCAACGGCCAATCCGAAGAAGGCCGAGCCAACTGTGTTAGAATCTGCCGGGTTGCTCCTGTGGCTTCGGGTAAATCCAGCAATAACGACAACTCTGGCTTCACTTGCTGCACAAAAGGTTGATTGCGCCAATCCCAGTAATGAATGCCTTTCTGCCCCAAATGCTCTCGATAAAACGCCAACCACAACCCCTCGACGACACAAGCAAAGGGAGAAATTAAAGGAGTCGCCCAACGGCAAGCCTGACCCTGTAAACTGCCAGGGGGGGCATCTTCAAAACAGCAAGCCAGGGGAGACATTAAAGGAGTCGCCCAACGGCAAGCCTGACCCTGTAAACTGCCAGGGGGAGCATCTTCAAAACAGCAAGCCAGGGGAGACATTAAAGGAGTCGCCCAAAGATAAGCCTGACCCTTTAACACTGTCGCGGGCGCATCCTCTAACAAACAAGCGAGAGGATAAACCGTGAGGGTTTCATCTTCGGGATCGAGACGGGGGACAGATTGCGTCTTTGTAGACGAGCGAGAAACAAACAGAGAAGCCGTACACACCACCAAACCAAACAAAAACGGTGGTAGAAGAATGATTCGCTCGGCAGTTGTCGCGATCGCCACCACAGGTAAAACCATGAAATTAAGTCAGAACGGAAAAAATCATACCGAGCCTGAGAAGATATTTTACTATCTTAGCGCCAATTCAGTTCTAACGAAGGCATCAAACGCTTTAAATTTTTCAGAGATTTCCCTTGCCAAGGAATATCCTTTCCCCCTAAAACCGTCATGGCAATATTTTTTTGCTGGCGAATCCGAATCACAAATTTAGATAAAACATTAATACCAGAACTGTTTAAAAACTCCAGTTCTTGTAAATTTAAAATAATGGCTTCCGGTTGCTGTTCTGTGACTGAATTAAGCAAATCGATAATGGGTTGATATTCTTTCATCCCACTTAAACGCAACGAACCTTGGCAATTAATAGTTGCTTGTTCGGGGTCGTACCAAACTGAATAAGCCTCTGTTTTAATTTCCATTCCCTCAAACTACTCCTTGCAAATATCTAGACTGCGAGTTGTACCATACTGGTTACCGCGATCGCGCCCCGATCCGAGTCGCACTTTTCAAATTTCCACCCCAACTTGGCATCATAATCATTCAAAATGGTCAAGTAGCCCAATTGCGAGGCTTCTACCTGTTCGCTTTCGGCATTTTTCTCTAACTGCTCGATATACAAATCAGCCGGATCGGACGCTAATATCCGTTGGATATACGTCTGAAAGCCTGGAACCTTCTCAGGCGCGACGCTATTGGTAATCATAAAAATGATGCGATCGCTGCGTAAATGGAGCGCAATATCAATGGGTTTATTGGTTTGCGGATCGTTAAATTTCATCGCATTTTCAATCAACTCATTGGCAATATAGCCAATGGCGCTTTTAACTTCATTTTGTCGTTCGTCATCTTCTTGATTATTTTCTGAACTCGGAAAAAAAGTCGCGAAATAATCCGCCAAAAAATCCGCCGACAAACCGTTATTGCGCCACCGTTGTTTCAAAGGAACCGATCCCGGAGAAAAGCCAATAATCAAGTATTCTCGACTTTCGGATAAATTTGTCAGATAATCTCCAAAAAATTGGATCATAGGTTTCAACAGTTTTACCTTGAAAAATTCCAATCCTAAACTATCACCAAATTAACCAAGTCGGTGAAAATTAGCCCAAACAAAGCTCAATATAAAATCATAACAACCCTGATGCGCCGTAAAATTCGCGATCGGGGTCTTGGAGTTGTCAAACCCTATGCCCAATGCCAGATTCCACTACAATAACAGCAGTTTCCTCCGTCATGTTAGACAATCAGGATTTGCAGCACTTCCAAGCAAAATGAGGGGTTTACGATGGAAAGCTGCCCTGTTTCTAACTGTATCTAAGTTCTAAGCAACCCACCCAGATTCCGCATGAAAAGAATCGAAACCCTAGGGACAGTCAACCGCAACGATATATTAACAGCACCCGTTGCCGATCTCGCTCCCGGCCAATATCCTGTGGTCGTTAGCGTTGACACCGCCGCGATCAGTCCCACCAGTCCCAGTTTTTCGGACTTGACCAACCACTGGGCCAAACCCTTTATCGAAGCCCTCGCCGCCCAAGGCATTATTAGCGGCTTTCCCGACGGCACCTTCCAACCGAATATCGTCGTGAATCGCGCCCAGTTTGCCGCCCTCGTTAGCAGTGCCTTCTCTTTAGACCTGATACGACCTGCAATCCAATTTACCGACCTTGCTGCCAATTTTTGGGCGACGACCGCCATTAACAAAGCCTATCGCATGGGCTTTATTTCAGGTTATCCCCAGCAACAATTTCGCCCCAACGCGGGCATTACCAAAGCCCACACCCTCATTGCCCTGGTGAATGGCTTAAAGCTGCAAAGCAACACCGAAATTAACCTGGCTAACTTTTATCTCGACTTTAGTCGTATTCCCAACTACGCCCTTGGACAAGTCAAAATTGCCACGGCAAAAGGCATGGTGGTCAATTATCCCGACCTCAAACGCCTCAACCCCAACCAATCGGTAACGCGGGGTGAAATGGCGGCCATGTTGTATCAAGCCTTGGTACAACTAGGGCGGATGTCTCCTATTGCCTCGTCGTACATCGTACCGCCGCCCTTACCACCGACAGTCAAAGTTAGCCATAATCGGGAGTTTCGGGGGGTTTGGGTCGGTTCGGTGTGGAATCTTAACTGGCCGTCGCGACGGGACTTAACCCCAGTCGAACAACAGCAAGAATGGATTAAGTTGTGCGATCGCGCCGTGAGTCTCAACCTGAACGCCATTATCCTGCAAATTCGCGCCGAAGGGGATGCCTTTTACCCGTCAGGACTCGAACCCTGGAGTTTGTGGTTAACGGGTACGCCGGGCAAACCCCCCACCCCTTATTATGACCCCTTGGCCTTCGCGATCGCCGAATGCCGTAAACGCAACCTAGAATTTCACGCTTGGTTCAACCTCTACCGGGCCAAAACCTCCTCCCAAACGCCCCCCAATATCCTGCCCCACCTCGAAGCCTTGTATCCCGATGCCGTATATACTTACGGCACAAAACGCTGGATGGACCCCGGTGTGAAAGCCGTCCAAGACCGGATTTACAACGTTATTCTCGATGTCGTCCGTCGCTACGATGTAGACGGCATTCACCTCGACGATTACTTTTACCCCTTCCCCATCCCCAACGAGATATTTCCTGATGATGCGGTGTATCAAGCTTATCGAGATGGAGGGGGAACCCTCAGCCGTAACGATTGGCGACGCAACAACGTCAATACCATTGTCCAACGCCTTTCCCAAGGCATCCACGAAGTCAAATCTCATGTCAAATTTGGCATTAGTCCCTTTGGCATTTATCGCCCCGGCGAACCCCCTGGTATTGAAGGCTTAGACCAATACGACCAGATATTTTCCGACCCGAAAAAATGGCTGGCTGAAGGTTGGTTAGATTATGTCGCCCCGCAACTGTATTGGCGTACCGACCAAACTGCCCAAAGTTATAGTACCTTGCTGCAATGGTGGGCGGCCAATAATCCCCAAAATACCCATATTTATGTGGGCAATAATCTACGCAGAATTGGCGAACCGGGGTGGACTTTTGCCGAATTTGAGCGACAAATCGAGATTACCCGCAATTCTGCCAATAAACAAGCCTTGGGGAATATCTTTTTCAGCGTCAAAGTCTTTATGGACAACCCGGAAAATGTAAACGCTAAGTTCCAACAAGAAATTTACCCCCAAGCTGCCTTAGTTCCAGTTATCTCGTCCTTAGAAGCCCTACCACCGCCCCTCCCCACGGGTTTACGGGTAATTGATAATCAATTGCGCTGGAATGCTGTTGGGGGGGATTTAGTGCGGGCTTGGACGCTATATCAGAAAGTGGGGGAAACCTATAAACTCGATCGCATTTTCCCGGCTACCACAACCGCGACTCCGATTTCTCCAGGAATTTATGCCCTTTGTGCGGTGAATCGCATTGGCGAAGAAAGTGAAGGGGTTGTGGTTGAATGTTAGAGGGTAAAACAGACGCTTAGGAGAGAATAATATGCGAATTTTAATCATGGGGGGAACCCGTTTTATTGGGGTGTATCTGACCCAAATTTTAGTGAAACAAAATCATGAGGTTGTTTTGTTCAATCGGGGCAATAATCCGCCTCCGGTAGATAATATCGAACAAATTCACGGCGATCGCAAGTCTCCAGAGGATTTGAAAGCAAAGTTAGCCGGACAGGACTTTGATGCGATTTTCGATAACAATGGTCGGGAGTTGAGTCATACCCAGCCCCTCGCCGAAATGTATAAAGACAAAGTACAGCATTTTGTCTATGTTAGTTCGGCAGGGGTTTATTTACCCACCGACCAAATGCCCCATCGGGAAGAAGACGCAACCGACCCGAAAAGCCGTCATAAGGGCAAAGCCGACACCGAAGCCTATTTTGCCACTTCCGCTTTACCCTGGACTTCGATTCGTCCGACGTATATCTACGGGCCCCAGAATTATAATGACTTAGAAGCGTGGTTTTTTGACCGGATTGTGCGCGATCGCCCCATCCCCATTCCCGGAAACGGCTTGCACATTACCCAATTCGGTCACGTCTACGATTTAGCCGCGGCCATGGCAGCAGTATTAGGGAATGAGACAGCCAAGGGTAAAATTTACAATATTTCGGGCGATCGCTATGTGACCTTTACTGGCCTCGCGAAAGCTTGCGCGGCGGCTGCCGGAAAATCCCCCGATTCTTTAAAATTCGTCTATTACGACCCGAAACAGTTTGATTTCGGCAAGCGCAAGGCTTTTCCGATTCGCTTACAACACTTTTTCGCTGATATTCACCAAGCCAAAACAGATTTAGATTGGCAACCCCAATTCGATCTGGTTTCCGGTTTAAAAGATTCATTTACTCAAGATTATCTGGCTTCCAAGCGTCACGAAGCCGAAATCGATTTTTCCCTCGATGACCAAATTTTAAGTTAGTTGTTGGTTGTTGGTTATTGGTTATTTGTTGTTGGTTATTTGTTGTTGGTTGTTGGTTATTTGTTGTTGGTTGTTGGTTATTGGTTATTGATTATTGGTTATTAGTTATTGGTTATTGGTTGTAAATTGCTCATTATTTCGTTGTAAATTGTAAATTGTACATTGTAAATTGTAAATTGCTCATTATTTCGTTGTAAATTGTAAATTGTACATTGTAAATTGTAAATTGCTCATTATTTCGTTGTAAATTGTAAATTGTAAATTGTAAATTGTAAATTGTAAATTGTAAATTGTACATTGTAAATTGTACATTGTTTAACTTCCCAAATAACGCCGCACAAAACTTTCAAAAGACTCCATTTTAAAATCGTAAACCGTTTCCACGCGATCGACCGTGGCGGCACTACAGTAAAATTCGTTGGCGAGTAGGGTGCGAAATGTGCCTAACTCTCGCTTGGCTTCGGGATTGAAAAAGCCAACTCCCTCGCGTACACTATCGAGTAACCATAGGGGCGGATTGATGATAATCGGTTCTCGGTTGAATAAACGGGCGAAAATACGGGCAATATCGCCGCGTTTGAGGACATCGGGCCCGCCTACGTCGAAAATTTGCCGATATGCGCCCTCACAACTCACAGATTCGACCGCGAGATGGGCGAGATCGTCGGTACTAATAATTGAGGTACGATGGTCGAGATCGCCGACGGAAAGGTAAATCCCGGTTTCGCGAAAACGCTCGGCGGCGGATAATAAGTTATTGGCAAATCCGGCGGGTCTGAGGACGGTGTAGCCCAAATCGCCCCCATAAAGCAGTTTTTCGACTTCCCGTTTGGCTTTGAATACGGGGGCATCTTCGTAGCCGCGATCTGCCCCTAAAACGGAGATAAACACGAAATGCTCGACTCCGCTTTCTTGACCTTGTAAAATTAATTCGCGATTCGCACGATAAGCGAGGGCTTGGGAGTCACCCCCAGAACCGTGAGCGCTGATAATATAGCGAATACCGCTTAAGGCTCGACGAATGTCTGTATCGTTACGAAGATCGCCGATGAAAATTTCTGCACCGCGATCTTCGAGTTCGTTGTAGCGAGACATCAACCGTACAAAGGCACGCACGGGTAAGTCGCGATCGCGCAGCAACCGGACAATTCTGCGTCCTAACGATCCAGTCGCACCTGTAACTAAAAACATGATTTTGGAGTTGTTGGGGGTATGAAAAGAACTTTCTGGTCTTAATTAATAATTAATAGCGTAAAGTTCTGAGAACTGAACAATTGATTTTGGCGATTTTGCCGAGAAAGAAAAGTAATCATCCAAGGGCAGCGTGTAGGCTAGGGATAGGTTGATTGTGATGGCTCAAGTATGGAATTAATCTTAGCAATTTGCATTGGCGTGACTTTGAGTGCGGCTTGTGGGTTTCGCATTTTTATTCCGCCGTTAATCATGAGTTTGGCGGCGAATTACGGCGATTTTCCCATTCCCAGAGACTTTGCTTGGGTAGGAACGGAAATGGGCTTGGTTGTGCTGGCGATCGCGACCATTATTGAAGTTGGGGCGTATTATATTCCGGTGGTGGATAATCTCTTAGATACCATCGAAATTCCCACCGCGATCGCGATTGGGACGACGATCATGGGCGCAACTCTGGGGATGAGCGAAATTGACCCGGTGCTTCAGTGGTCATTGGCGGCGGTTGTGGGCGGTAGTGCTGCGGGAACGATGGAGGGGGTCACTGTTGTGACTCGCGCCGCTTCTACGGGCTTTACCGGGGGTCTGGGTAATCCTTTGGTGTCTACGACCGAGGCGCTAAGTGCGGCGGTGTTATCGGTTTTGGCGTTGACTGCGCCGATTTTTGCGGTGGTACTCGCGA
This sequence comes from filamentous cyanobacterium ESFC-1, assembly GCA_000380225.1. Lineage (GTDB taxonomy): Bacteria > Cyanobacteriota > Cyanobacteriia > Cyanobacteriales > Spirulinaceae > Jaaginema. The sequence continues at coordinate 2,027,644 of KB904821.1, read as the reverse complement.
TCGCGCTTTTATTCTGGGCTGCCCATAAAATCTTACGCTTTTTCAGCAAACGCCGCAAGTCTTGAGCTATTTTCCTCGATTCTATTGTTTCTGAGCAATATAAAAGCCGTAGCTGTAATAACTTTGAAACTGCTTGTAAATACTAATTTCGTTGCGTTCATTTTCAACAATAGTTTGTGCTAATTCTGAATCTTGGTGTTTCTCTAAAAAAGCGTCAAACCGTTTTTGCAAAGGTATGTAATAATTCTCTAGCCAACAATAGGTAGGTAAAACAAAATGAGCCGTTGGTATATAGCCATTATTTTCTAAAGTTTTAATTTTATTAGATACCGTATCAATTTCAGGATATGCTCTCAGCCAATAATCTTCTATCTTTTGAGGTCGAGAATTAGTCAGCCAGGAAATTTCAGAAACGGCTAAATATCCCCCTGGTTTTAAAAACTTGCGCCAGTTTATAATTCCGGCTTCAAAGCCCATATTATAAACAGCCCCTTCCGACCAAATTATATCGAATTGTTCGGGTTGAAAGGGTAAATCTTCCATCGACGCGACTTGAGTTTTCACTCGGTTATTTAAACCTAATGTTGTAACTTTTTGCTCTAACTTTTCAAGAAACTGAGGAAACAAATCAATCGCAATAATTTCCGCCTTGGTATTTTGAGCTAAAGTTATCGTCTGCGCCCCACAACCACAACCAATATCGGCGATTTTCAAATGATTAGAAGTATTAATTCCGATTAAATCCAGAGCTTTTTGGGTTGTTTGGTCACTGCCGGGCCCTTGTCTTTCATTATCGAGATGTAAATCAATAATGAGTTCTAGTTCTGTCATGATTCGATGTAAAGTATAAAATCAGCGATTAAACCAATCACAAATAACCCCATAATGACAAATGTAATTGGTATTGATTTAGGTGGTACTGCCATTAAACTCGGACGTTTTGATAAAATCGGGGATTGTCTGCAATCTCTCAGCGTCCCAACGCCCCAACCCGCTACCCCAGAAGCGGTAATTGATGCTATGGTAGACGCGATCGCGCACCTCAACCCGGATAACCAAGTTGTCAGCATTGGCATTGGTACACCGGGCCCGGCTGACGCAACCGGACGCATTGCCAAAGTCGCCATTAACCTCGAAGACTGGCAAGATGTCCCCCTCGCGGCCAAAATCGAGGCCCAGACCAACATCCCGACTCTACTGGCAAATGACGCGAATTGCGCGGGCTTGGGGGAAGCGTGGTTGGGGGCAGGTCGCAACTATCGCAACTTTATTTTACTCACATTGGGGACGGGGGTCGGCGGTGCAATTATCCTCGACAATCAGCTTTTTGTGGGGCATTTAGGGGCAGCAGGAGAGTTAGGACTGATTACCCTCAACCCCGACGGCCCCCCCTGTAATAGCGGCAATAATGGCTCTCTCGAACAGTATTGCTCCATTCGCGGTATTATTCGCGCTACGGGAAAAGACCCCGCTACCTTGGGTCAACTTGCGGCTTCTGGAGACACGGAAGCCCTAGCATTTTGGCAAGATTACGGACGCACCCTGGCCGCAGGAATTGCCAGTTTAATCTATGTTCTCACCCCAGAGGCGATCGCGATCGGGGGTGGGGTGAGTGCAAGTGCAGATTTCTTTTTCCCCACCCTACAAGCGGAAATTGAGCGTCGCGTTTTGCCGAGTTCTCGCCAGGGTTTACAATTACTCAAGGCGCAACTGGGCAATAATGCCGGGATGGTTGGGGCTGCAAAATTGGCTTGGGAATTGAATCAAATGTAGTGGCGCGACACAGCTAAAATAGTGCTTTAGGAAAACCCTCGAAGCCCCGATTGTGTAAGGAATAGAACGAGAAATCTAATGCCCTGTTTAAGGCGTGTCACGACAGTAGGCAAAATTACAATTTCAACGCCAAAGTTAGCCCGTCTGCAAGGGGAAGTAAACTAATTTTGACGCGGCTATCTTGCGCTAAGTTTTGATTAAATTCTCGAATCTTTTGGGTGCGATTGTCTTGCACTTCGGGGTCAGCCACTCGCCCCGACCACAATACATTGTCAATGGCAATTACGCCCCCCGGACGGACTAATTGTAAGGCTTTTTCGTAGTAGTTACTATAGTTACTTTTATCGGCATCAATAAAGGCAAAATCAAAAGTATTACTGTGATTTTCAGCAATGAGTTTATCTAAAGTTTCCAGGGCTGGCGCAATCCGTAAATCGATTTTTTCTGCGACTCCTGCTTGCTGCCAAAATTGTTGCGCGATCGCGGTATATTCTTTATTAATATCACAGGCAATAACCTGACCATCTGGGGGTAATGCTAAAGCAACAATCAAGGCACTATAACCTGTAAATACGCCAATTTCTAACGTTTTTTTCGCGTTTAAAAGCTGTACCAATAATGACATAAACTGCCCTTGTTCTGGGGCAATTTGCATCACAGCCATGGGTTGCTTTGCCGTTTCAGCGCGTAGCTGTTTTAAAACTTCAGATTCTTGGACAGAAACGGATTGAATATAATGCAGTAGAGAATCATTGAGATTGATTGTTTTAGAAGACATAATTGTATTTACCTTTGAGATAAAAATACTATACCAATAAATTATGATTGTATTCCGTAAGTGATAACGATTTATTGTAAAAATAATTATCGAAAACAGTAGACCTAGCGCTAGTTTCGGGCTATAATATTAATTAAAAATGCCGTTCGACAAGAGCGCGATCGCATCAACTATAGACCCTAATTATTTTAATATAAAAACTCCTTTAATTCACAACAGCGCGGATGATTGAACCCTGGCAAAACCCCACCATTATTGCCCACAGCCAACTGCTACTAAATAGCTTTCAACATTGGACAGGGCGAGAACTGTTAAAAGTAACCGGAACCCCCACAGAACAAGCCCAACAGCTATTTTTAGCCCCTTTCGTCTTAGTTTCCCACAACACAGAAAACGACCCCATATTTAACTACGGTAATCAGCAAGCCTTAGCTTTGTGGGAATTAAATTGGTCTGAGTTTACGCAAATGCCCTCCCGCAAAACGGCTGAACCTACACTCAGGGAAGACCGTCAGCGTTTGCTACAAGAAACTGCGGCCAAAGGCTTTGGAGAGTATTCTGGTGTGCGGATTTCCAGTACCGGGAAACGTTTTAAAATTAAACGGGGCTTGCTGTGGAATGTGGTGGATGGGGAGTCTCGCTACTGCGGTCAAGCTTCGATGTTTAACGATTACGAGTTTATATGAAAATTTTAACTGGTGGAGTCGTCGCGATCGCGTCTTTTACTGCCCTAAGTTCCCCCGTCTATGCCCTTCCCCAAGCGAATGTAGACACAGTAGCCCAACATCTCATGGGTATCATGGATACCTCAGCCCAAGCCCAACAAATCTCAGAAGTTCCTAGCGTCCGCATGACCACCTGTGAAGTCACCGTAGAAGGGGCAAACGAGCGCTTTTTGTACCAAGAACAAGCCCTTATCCGCAACCTCAATCAACCCTATCGCCAGCGCTTTCTGCGTCTTAGTCTCAGCAACGACGGCGAAATGGTGGAATCTCGCACCTACGAACCGGAAAACCCTGAAACCTGGATTAGTTTGTGCGAACAACCCAGAGAAGAAAGAATTATAGAGCGCGATCGCATTACCGATGCCAATTGTAGCGTTTATCTCGTTCCCTGGCACAATCTCTACATCGGCCACACCCAACCCGGCGGTTGTCCGGCAGACTTTCGCGGCGCAACCCAAGTTACCAATACAATTGTACTGCATGGCGCAGGCATGAACACCTGGGATCGCGGTTTCAATGCCCAAGGAGAACAAGTTTGGGGGGCAGAATCTCGTCCTTATCAATTTCGCGGGCAGGATGGTTAAATTAAGCTAAAACCCCGGCTTTTTGGAAAAACCGGGGCTTTGTTTATTTAAATCTCATCCCAACCGCTAATTCCTGACGACATCACATAGCTTGTTACCGTCGCTTCAAAGAAATTAGACTTTGTATTCCCGTCCTTTTTCGTATCCGAAAAACGCTCTAAATGAGTATAAGGACTCTTTTTGTATTTCTCGTCTTTGTACAACGGTTCTAAGCCAATTGCCCGCAAGCGAATATTCGCGAGATACTTGGTATATTGTTCTGTACTTTGTTCGGTAATTCCCAAAATATTATTACCGACAATATGATTTGTCCATTGGCATTCATGCTTCACTGCTGTATCAAACATTTCGTAAATCATATCCACAGAATGGGGGAAAACCTGCATGGCTTCTACCACCACTCGCTGATACAAACGAACGTGCGATAGCTCATCACGATTGATCATTTTGAACACATCCGCACTCCCTGGCATTAACATTCGGGAGGCTAAATTATAGAAGAAGATGACGCTACTACCCTATTTTTCAACAGGGGCTAGAACATACCTTTATCTTTGACTTCGTTTTTCTTTTCGGGAATCTACAAGGCGAATTGTGTAACTGTTTTTAGGAAGTGGGCTAATACTATGTATTAAGATTAGACAAAAACAAAGAAGCAAAGATATCCGCCGTCTGTTCGTTGAACCTTTTTCTGTGCGCGAAACTTGGCTGCTGATTGCCCATTTTTGGATTAACTGCCTTACGGCTTCTAATCTATCCTTTAACTTTTTTCTGCTCTCGCTCCGTGACGTTTATCATTTCTGATTTCGCTTTGGCATAAAGGCTTTAGGGGTTTCCAGCAATTTGACGGATTTACACTAACATCTTACGATGCTAGGGGGCAAATCTACCCGTTGTAAAAATACATTCCCTCTAGCAAATAATCAGCCATGAGAGCAATGAAATAGTTTTCTTGGGTGGGATTATTAACATACTTTTGATACAATCCCGCTACAAACTCACAACGTCCGAGCAGCACTTTATCGGTGCGCCAAAAATCGTAAACTTCTTGACGACGTTCTGGGGGAATAATACTTTCAATTAAGTATTGATAGCTGTGGTTGTGCATGGCTTCTTGAGAAATTTGTTCAGCCATACATAAGCTAATTTCTGGGGCGGTAATGCTGCTTTTGATGTGGGGAATATTGCAAGTTTGGACGGAATCTAAGAAGGTTAAATAACTCAATATGCCTTCATAAGCGCAACGTTCTTCTGGGGTTAAGTTCCAGTAATCAACGACATCTTGGGTTATGTCTAATTTTTGTGGAATCCAGAACTGTTCGCGCATTTGCATATACAGCCCAACCGCCCAGGAATAGCGGACATCGTTGAGTTGCATCAGGTTGGTGGTTTCCCCAAACCACATGGTTCGATGAGCAATATCATCGTTACCTTTTGGATTAAAAATCGGACTGACGGGCATTGCGCCAGTTTGGTCAATTGTTGGTGAAAAAGGAGTCATGCTTGGCAATTTTTATGAATAAAAAATGAAGACTATGGCTCGTATTATAACAAATTTAGTTAGAGAGTTTGAATTTTCAAATAAGAATAATTTATTCATAAATAAGGCTATCAATGCGGATTCAATTTCTCTAATTAGAAATTTTAAACTAATTAACTCAGCCTAGATTCTAGCCGCCTAACCCACCCTACGCAATGTATATATTTTTAGGAAAATTTGGTAATTTAATAATTAAAAGAATAGAGTGAGTTATTCTCACTCTATAGCAACTTTTTATTGCAGAATTAAAGTGATTTAATTCGCACAAGAAACACAGCCTTCGGTGACATCTTTGTAGGCATCTTTTTGGACGGTTCTGATGTAGTAAATGGCTTTACAACCGGATTCCCAAGCCAAGATTAATGTGTCAAAAATATCTTTGGCTTTGAGGCTGCGTTCGGGTTCTTCAGGAAAGTAAACACCTGCGTTGAGATTGAAAATCAATTCCATCGAAATCCCGGTATCAATCCATTTTTGAATGGTCGCAACGGCTTTGATTACGGTGTCTTGAGAAAGGGATTTATTTTCAGCATAATACCAGAAGCGATCGCCAATAAAGGGGGGTGCAATGGGTACGGTTCCTTTAGCCCATTTATCGTAGAAGAAACGACTGTAGACGGGCAATACAGAGGCGGTACAGCCTTGAACGAGGGAAGATGAGGTATTGGGCGCGATCGCGGTAATATGACTATTCCGAATGCCGTACTGTTGAATAAGTTGGGATAACTGAAGCCAGCGATCGCCCTGAGTCGTATTTTCAGTAAACCATTCTACAGGTTTTGCGCCAATCAGATGGCCTTTACTCCACTCGCTACCCGCAAACGCCGGGTAAGCCCCTCTTTCTTTAGCCAATTCCATCGACGCATGAGTACAGTAGTAGCCCACATCTTCAAACAACCTATCAATTTCGTCGAGATGACTATAAGATAAACGCCGTTTGGCTAACCAATCTGCTAACCCCATCGCGCCTACGCCAATGGTACGATAACGGTTATTATGGGCAGCACTTTGATCGAAGGGTGGGGTGGTAATCTCGATGGTATTGTCAAGAATCCGAACGGCTAGTTGGCAGATTTCTGGTAATTCCTCAGACTCGATATTAGCGAGGTTCAAAGAGTCGAGGTTGCAGGTGTGGGCAAATTGCCCCGGAGTGACATTACTCCAGCTTTCACAACAGAGATTAACTCCAGGAATATAGCCTTCATGTTGATTAGGATTTGCCCGGTTAATCGTATCTTTAAAGGCAATATAAGGCATCCCGGTTTCAACTTGGGAACGCATGATGTTTTTAAACAATTCCCTGGCTGACACCTTTTTATATAGGGTTAGTTTTGGGTTTTTGATATCCAAGTTTGGATTCGGTTCGCTGTCAAGATTCGCTTCAAGATAACGATAAGCCTCCTCAAATTTATTTCCCCAAAGTTGGGCGAGTTCTATACCAAATTTCTCTCGTACTTCGTAGGGGTCTAGAAATGTCCAGTCTTGTTGATCTCGGACACGACGCATAAACTCGTCAGTGACCACTAATTGGGGGAAAATATCGTAAGCTTTGCGACGTTGATCCAACCCGCCATGTTCAACTTAGTTCGCAACTCTAAGCCCGTTTGCCCAGCAAACTGCTTGCATTTTCACGCAAGATCAGACTATATCTTTTTCCGTTATATCAACGGAAATCGCCTGTTTTCTTCCCGCTTGAGAATACTTTAGTCTTTGAAGTTCTTACCCTTAAAAATTGGTAATTTACCTGCTGATTTCCCATTTTCAAAAGCAACTGTTTTACAACTTTTGCCTTATCCTTTAACTTTTTTCTGCTCTCGCTCCATGACGTTTATCGTTACCGATTCCGCTTTGGCATAAAGGCTTTAGGGGTTTCCAGCAATTAAGGCGATTTTCACTAACAAGTTACCTTGCTAGGCGGCAATCAATTTACCGTTTTCGGTTTGCATTTCTAGAAATTCGGGGACATCAAGATGCCAGTTATCTAGACTTACGGTAACAGCCCCGGCGCGGCGACCTCCCTGATTCACTGCGATCGCGGTATCGTTAAGCAATTTAATCCAGGGAATCACACCGCCAGAAGCGTTAGTTTTGCCCATTACCCAGCTACCTGTGGCGCGAATGCGAGAGACATTCACCCCGACACCGCCACCATTTTTAGAAATCCGGGCAGTATTGGTCAGTTCGCCGTAAATGGACTCTAGGTTGTCTTCCATGGCGGTAATGAAACAAGAAGACAGAGAACCACTAGGGACGCGCAGATTCGCCAGAATCGGGGTGGCCAGGGAAATCTTGCGGGACGCGATCGCCTCATAGAATTTCCTAGCCCAATATAAGCGCTTCTGGGGGTTCTCAGGAACAGCCAACAGCAAGGCACAAGTTAACAGGGCTTCCTGGGGCAATTCGTTATCGAGGAGGTAACGTTTCGATAGAAGTACCGCCCCGGCATAATCGTAATCTAAATCCCAATCAGGGTTAATCCAAGTCCCCGCTTCTGTGAGTTCCGCTTCGGTGTAGGTCAGAATATTGCGGTCATATTGATTTTCTGCGACCTTGCCTTGGACGGTGCGACAATAATCGCTGTACTGATAGCCGCGATAGACTTGGGTATCTTTCCACAAACTCCAAACGTGCAGCCGTCCTGCTACATAGCGCCAATCCGGTTCTTCAGGAGAACACATTTGTAGGGCGCAGTCGATGAGGTTGTCTTGAATCTCGCGGGTAGTTACGCCGTTACGCAGCCGGGTGGTTAAAGCGGCTTCGAGGGCGATCGCGTTCGCTTCTAGTCCTTCACAAGCCCAATGGACGACCTTACGGATTTTGGTAACATCTAAAGGCGCGGGCTTACCATCCCGTCGAATGACGTGAATGTTTTGGCCATTGGTCGTAGTCGTTGACTGAGGGATCGTTTGTGGCATAGAGACTTATGAATAGCGCTTAACGACAGCAATTTCCACGCTACATCTGGTAGGAAAAGCTGTCTCCAGCCCTTCTTTTACACTAGCTATAGCGTTTTATGGAATTATTGCTAACTAACTACTTTACTGTATTTGTCTATAACGGTCAAAGCTAAATGAGTCCTTTGTCATTTGTCCTTAGTCCTTTGTTATCTGTCCCAAACCAGATAACGATTACGAATGTGTTAGATTAATTAACCCAGACCCAGATTTTTCCGTTTGTTTATGCCAGTCGTTACTCAAGACCTCACCGCTTTAGACGATCAACTATCCCAACGCTTTATCGAACTCGATCCGATGGGATACTTCATCATCTACATCGATCGCGATCGCGGTTTGATTTGCGCCGAACACTACACCAACAACATCAACGAAAAAGGGTTAGCCGTCGATCCCGAAACCGGAGAACCTTTCCCTTGTAACCAAAAGCTCGAACGCAAGCCTACCGCGACGTTTACGGGCAGAACCGCTAAAGAAATCGGCATTAAAATTACCGAAGAAACGAAGCCCTGTCCTCTCAGCAGTTTTGACCATGCTTTGTATCTTGGTCGCGAGTTTGTCAAAGCAGAAATGGCTTTAGTACAGGACACCGATTACATTCAAGATTAGTTTGTCATTTGTCATTGGTTATTTGTCATTAGTCCTTTGTCATTGGTCATTGGGGACCCGTTAAACTGACTCAAATTTTGTCAAGACTTGCGTAGGGGCGGGGTTTCCCCGCCCAATTTCACATCCGTTTAATTGGCCACAGTTACGATATCGAAACAATCAGGGTTTCAGTTGTTTTTTAGTGTGGTTGTATTTTCGGATTTGATATAATTTCCCGAAAGTTGAGATTGGGCAAGGAGACCTCGCCCCTACGGGGGTTTGGGTGAGGAAACCTCACCCAATTTTGCGTCAATGTAAGAACAAAAGACAAAGGACGAATCTTTAGCCAACGAGAACTAAAGTAGACTGAACTTCAGTACAACCGGGTTCGCTTTGAGCCAGGGCGATCGCGCGATCCAACAAATCCTGACTCGCGACTTGACCTTTCAAAACCACTGTTGTTCCGGTTTGCGCCACAAAAAGATTACTCAAAGCCGAATCTTTTTTCAACGCCACCGACACCCGTTGCGCCAAGCCGCTTTGGTTAAACTGACCGTCTACGCCAATGCGCTCTGGAGGATGGCCAGAAGGGGCAGCAGTGGCGGGAGAACTCGCCACAGGAGAGGCGGACAATTGTTGTTGTTTTACGTCTTCATACGCCTTTAAAATGACGCTGCGGGCGACGGTTTGCGTTCCGGTGTGTTGATAATAATTGGTAGTTTGATCCAGAAATGCAGCCACAAAATCCAAGTTGTCATCGGCAATCTGAATAAAACTTCCCAAACGGTCAAAAATGCCACTGGGGGTTACTCCGGTGCGATTGACAAAGCCTTGCATCCAGCCTTGGGCGGCGTTAAAGCTGGTCTGAATGAAGCTGAGTTTTCCGGCGGCACTTTCTCCGGGCAAATAACCGCTTACGGCATTAAATACGGGATTTTGCTGCAAGACGGATGTATCGGCATTATCGATGACTTCGTGAACTTTACTAAAAAAGTCAGGCCCTAACGGTAAAACTCCATCAATACACACCAAGGCTGTCATCCGCATTAACGCCGCGTCGGTGTAGTTTTGGGACAAGGAAGCCGCGAAGGTACTGGGATTCGGTTGGGGAATGCCGTGGAGTTTACAATAAGCGATGATTTCAACGGCAATTTTAAGAACGAGATCGATGGTTTGAATCGTGTCGGCTTTGGGGGTGATGCGATTGAGGAAGGACAGAAAGCTGATTTTTTCTCCGACTTTATTCGCGAGGGCTGCGGTAGCCATTGCTGTATCAGCCTTATCGATAGTGCTGTACAGCTTCATCGCGGTTTGATAAGGCTGGCTAGAGTCAGCAGATAAAACCGTGGCGCGATCGCGAATAAGTTTAATCGTATCCCCGTCACTTTCCCCCGTCACCTGACGCACCATATTATCAAACCCGACCACATTATCCCATTGACCGGGCATCACAAAACCCAAAGCATTAAGGACTTTAACGGTAATATTGTCCGTAGGCAGGCGATCGACTAGCTCTACAATAGATTCGCTCATAATTATTAGGGCTTACATTTCATTCCTTTATCGTACACAAGCCGCAGACGGCGTTTTCCGCAAGAGTACGGTGGAGGTGCGATCGGATGCAAGTTTTGGGGACATTGGCTTAGACTACGAATGGAGATATTGTTATTTTTGATCTTGCTTTATGAGTCAATCCATTACACCCGGCAGTCTCAACGGTTTAGCTCCCAACCCAGAAATGCGATCGCTGGCCAACGAACCCAGTAATCCTGTGGCTGAATTTGTCCAAGAAACCCTGGCTTTGACCAAACGCTTATTCATTCAACTGCAACGCCGTCCCTCTACCCTGATTGCGGGGATCATTCAGCCGTTGATGTGGTTGATTTTGTTTGGAGCATTATTTTACAAAGCCCCCCAAGGCTTTTTGGGAACAGACATTAGTTACAGCAAATTCCTCGCACCAGGAATTATTGTTTTTACCGCTTTTTCTGGCGCGTTGAATGCAGGTTTACCTGTGATGTTTGACCGGGAATTTGGTTTCCTAAATCGCTTGTTAGTCGCTCCTCTTTCCACTCGTTATTCCATTGTGGCGGCTTCAACACTGTACATTATCACAATGGCATTTATCCAAACCTTTGTGATTGTAGCGGCGAGTGCGGTTTTTGGGGCAGGTTTACCGGGCTTTGCCGGTTTTGGCGCGATCGCCCTCATCGTCTTCTTAATCGTACTCGGCGTAACGGCGCTCAGTCTGGGACTCGCTTTTGCTTTACCGGGACACATCGAATTAATCGCCGTTATTTTTGTCACCAACTTACCCCTTTTATTCGCCAGCACCGCCCTTGCGCCCCTCGATTTTATGGCAAATTGGTTACAGTGGATTGCAACATTTAATCCCCTAACTTATGCCATTGAGCCGATTCGTTATCTTTACCTGAATAGCGATTGGAGTTTAGCAAGTCCGGTAATGCAAGCCCCGTGGGGAAGCATGAGTTTTGCGATAGTTTTGGCGGTTTTATTAGGGTTTGATGCCTTGATTTTGGCCTTGATTCAACCTTTATTACGCCGTCGCTTCGCTTAAGTTATCGTCCAATTTCTAATACCTAAAAATCAGCCCCTCGCCCTATTTGGGAGAGGGGTTTGGGGTGAGGGCTATTTGCGACAAGTTAAGGTTTTGTCCCCATTACAAAGTTTAGGCGTAGGGGCGCTCTTTTCCCAGTCCAAGTTTGTATTATTGAGCGCAACTACTACCGTCAAATCGTCCTAACCCTAAAGTTGATATTGGATGAGGAAACCTCATCCCTACAGAGATTTGGAACTCTCTTGACATCTGGCTTTTGACTTTAACTTATCACCAAGGGATGAGGGCATAATTACTGACTCAAAGCTTTTAAAAACTGCTGTAAACTACCCAAAACCCCGCGTTTTTTCGGTTTAGCTGTAACCTCATTATTACTATCCCCTTTGGTAGCTTGATTAATCAGGATGTCGAGGGTGTCTCCCATGGGTTTCGTCGGTTCAGATGCAATGAGTGTGTAGCCGCCGTTTTCAGTATCGAGTTGAACTTCCCAAAGAGAAGGGAAAGCCCGAATAATTGCACCGCCGTCAATCGGTTTATAGTAGTAGGCTGTTTCGATTTTACTAATAAAGCGATCGCGCAGTTGTCGAGCCGCATAACCAATCCCCACCACCGATACATCTTCGAGTTGCGGTAATAATAAAACCACAGGGCGATCGCCTGCAAGATTACAAAGTTTTTCTACTTGTGCCACTTCTACCGCAGACGGAGAAACGATTAAAAAGATTTCATCATCTTCTGCAACTCGCGTTTCAACTGAAGAAACCCGACTGCCTAAATCTGTAACTTTAAACTCAATTTCTGCCCAATCCCGACGGGCTAAAGCTGCCGCACCTGTATCGGGAAATAAGACTTTCAACCCCGATCCATAAGACTCAAACAGTTTAGTAAACTCTAAAGCAATGGTTTGAGCTTGCAGGGCAATTTCAGGAACATTAATTTCAACTGCCACAATCCCAAATCCTGATTCTAAAGCGGTTTGGGCGGATGCTTTTCCTTGTGCGGTCGCTTCTTCTAATGTGGTGGGAATTGAAAGCATTTTTGTTGTTGGTTGTTGGTTGTTGGTTGTTGGTTGTTGGTTATTGGTTGTTGGTTATTGGTTATTGGTTGTTGGTTATTGGTTGTTGGTTGTTGGTTGTTGGTTGTTGGTTGTTGGTTGTTGGTAATTGGTTGTTGGTTGTTGGTTATTGGTTGTTGGTTGTTGGTTGTTGGTAATTGGTTGTTGGTTATTGGTTGTTGGTTGTTGGTTGTTGGTTGTTGGTTGTTGGTTGTTGGTTGTTGGTTGTTGGTTATTAGTTATTGGTTATTGGTTATTATTTCTACCGTTGTAAATTGTACATTGTTAATTATTCATTGTAAATTGTAAATTATTCATTGTTAATTGTACATTGTAAATTGTAAATTATTCATTGTAAATTGTACATTATTAATTGTACATTGTTAATTGTAAATTGTTCCTTGTACATTGCAAACGGTCGAGGATTTGTTGCAGTACCATCGCTGTCCAATCAACATCGGCGGTGGTGGTATCGCGGCCTAGGGTGAGGCGAATCCCGGCTAATGCTGACGCTTCGGGATATGCCATCGCCGTCAAAATGGGGCTAGGACTGAGTTTACCACTATGACAAGCCGATCCCGCACTAATGCCAATGCCCGCGAGATTAAGCTGACGCACTAGGGTTTTCCCGGTGATGCCGCTTTTTTGGGCTGCGGCTTCGGTGAGGCAAAAGCTGACATGATGGGGAAGTCGATGCAGGCGATCGCCCGTCGGAATAAGATCGGAACAGTCCCCTAAACGATCGAACAGGCGATCTCGCAATCCCCGCAGGCGATCGCTTTCTGCCATCAGTTCTTGTTGCGCCAGTTCGGCCACGGTTCCAAATGCCGCAATAATCGGCACAGCCTGGGTTCCCGACCTCAGACTCATTTCTTGACCGCCGCCGCCAAACAGGGGTAAAATTTTGACACCTCCGCGAATGTACAATGCCCCCACTCCTTGCAAACCGTAGATTTTATGACTCGAAAGGGACAGCAAATCAACGCCTAAGCGCTTCACATCCAGAGGCAAGCGACCCGCCACTTGTACTGCGTCTGTATGAAACAAAACCCCGGCATTTCGCGCAATTTTCGCTAATTCTTCAATCGGTTGTAGGGTTCCGACTTCGCTTTGGCCATAGATAATCGACACCAAAACCGTATTATCTTGTAACGCCCCTTTCAGGTCTTGGGGATCGACACGACCTTGACGATTCACCGCAAGCCGCGTCACTTGCCAGCCCTGCTGTTCGAGGCGTTGGGCGGGTTCGGCGATCGCGGAATGTTCGACACTGGAAATAATCAGATGTTGCGGTTGGGAATACTGCTGCGTCACCCCAAAGATCGCCAGATTGTCCGCTTCTGTGCCGCCAGAGGTGAAGTAAAGGGTTTCAGGATTAACTGCACCAATCAGCCCGGCCACCTGCATTCTCGCCGTTTCTAGGACGGTTGCAGCTTGCTGTCCCCAGGTGTGAAGACTAGAAGGATTACCCCATTGTTGAGAGGCGATCGTTTGCATTGTCGCGATCGCTTCGGGCCGCGGCGGTGTGGTTGCACTATAGTCGAGATAAATTTGCATTCAATAATTGGGTTGTTGGTTGTTAGTTGTTGGTTGTTAGTTGTTAGTTGTTGGTTGTTAGTTGTTAGTTGTTGGTTATTAGTTATTAGTTATTAGTTATTAGTTTCCAAAATTAATTCATTGTTAATTATAAATTGTTCATTGTTAATTATAAATTGTACATTGTTAATTATAAATTGTACATTATAAATTGTTCATTGTTTGCGATAGCGCATTCCCGGCAAAGTCTCGATTAAATCCTGCATTTCTAACTGAAGGATAGCGGCAGAAACCTCGGCGGTGGGTAAGCCTGTGGTTTGAACAATGACATCAAGGGAAGTAGATTCAGTGGCGATCGCGTCCCAAACCGTCGCCAAATGGGGCGGTAGTTGGGGTTTTGGGGGTGGGGTGGCAACAGCATCCAACTGAGGAATTTCTCCCAACAGCTTGATTAACTGGGTTTCGCCTAAAATCAACTGTGCGCCGCGATCGATTAACTCCAAACAGCCCAAAGATTGCGGATGATCCAGAGAACCCGGCAAAGCATAAACATCGCGGTTAAATTCGTTGGCATAACGCGCCGTAATCAACGCCCCCGATCGCGAAGCGGCTTCAATAATCAATACTGCCCTGGATAGTCCAGCAATAATGCGGTTGCGGGGTGGAAAGTTTTTGGCTTCCGGTTGAGTTCCTGGGGGATAATCGCTGAGAATCAGGCCGTGGCTTTGGATGCGATCGCACAGTTGTAAATTACGACGAGGATACACCACATCAATCCCTGTCCCCAACACCGCCAGAGTGCGTCCTCCGGCCTCGATACAAGCCGTATGCGCTTCGGTATCGACTCCCGCGGCCATACCCGACACCACCGTAAACCCGTGTTGCGCCAGAGTACGGCTGAGTCGGCGGGCCCAACGTCGTCCGTAGTCGGTGATGTTGCGCGTCCCGACAATGCCAACCATCGGCCTTTCTCCCTGATTTTCAGCGAGATCGACGCTACCTTCGTAGTACAATACGGGGGGCGGACTCGGAATCTCTAGCAATAAACGAGGATATTCTGGATCAATGGGAGTCCAAAATTTAAAATCTTTGGCAATAACTTCTTGCCATATTTGTTCGGGATCGAGGCGATCGCGCCCGGCTTGAATTGCCATCACCATTTTGGGGCCAATCTTCTCAACCTCGTAAAACGCCGTTAAGGGCGCTTGCCAAGCGTCACTCAACGAGCCAAAATGCTGCCAAATGCGTTTCAATAAAGTTGGCCCGATGCCGCTAAGACGCGACCAAGCCAGCCAATATGCTTGTTCGTTCTGCACGATCTTATTCCTGATGTCTTCGATTTTGAGCGCAACGCCTTAACCTACTGTAAAGGCAAAACCCCTCAAATCGAGGCGCGACTGAACCTTGCCAACGCCGCCGCCAACCTAATTTTCTAAATATTTTCTAAACCTATTGGGAATTTCTTGCATTAATGTTACGATAAATCTCGCAGTATATTTTTATTGAGATTCTTTAGCAAGTATGAAAATTAACAGACGCAGCATGGTGGGTTTTGGTTTGGGGATGGCCGTCGCGATCGCCGCCGGGTGTACCAATCAAACCGCAGAAGTTGCCCCCGTTGACGAAACCGCCAGTCAGTCGGAAAGCGGCGGCGAGGTGAACCTGTATTCCTCGCGGCATTACGACAGCGACGAAGCCCTCTACGACCAATTCGAGGAACAAACCGGGATTACAGTCAACGTCATCGAAGGGGATGCCGCCGAACTGATCGAACGCATCAAAAGTGAAGGGGAAAACAGCCCCGCCGATGTCTTTATGACCGTGGATGTGGGCAACCTCTGGAAAGCCGAACAAGAAGGACTGCTTCAACCCGTCTCCTCAGACCAGCTAGAAGAAGCCGTTCCGGCCAATCTGCGCGACCCAGACGATCAATGGTACGCCTTGACCAAGCGGGCGCGGATTATCATCTATAACAAAGACACCGTAAACCCTGAAGAACTCTCGACTTACGAAGACTTAGCCGATCCCAAGTGGGAAGACCGCATTTGTATCCGCAGTTCGAGCAACATTTACAACCAATCCTTGATTGCGGCTAAAATCCAAGAACTCGGCGAAGAAGAAACCCAAGCTTGGGTTGAGGGTTTAGTGGCCAACTTTGCTCGCGAACCGGAAGGGAACGATACGGCCCAAATCAAAGCCGTGGCTTCAGGAGAATGCGATATCGCGATCGCGAACAGTTACTATGTCGCCCGTCTCAAGCGTTCTGACGACCCCGCCGACCAAGAAGTGGCCGAACAAGTGGGCGTATTTTTCCCCAACCAAGAGTCCGGAGGCACACACGTCAACATTAGCGGTGCCGGAGTTGTAACCACCGCCCCCAACGAGGACAACGCCGTTAAATTTCTTGAATACCTAGCCACCCCTGAAGCCCAAGTAATCTTCGCCGATGGTAACAACGAATATCCCGTTATCAGTAGCGCGGAAGCCAACGAAGTGGTGAAAAGCTTGGGTGACTTCAAAGCCTCCGATTTAGAAGTCGATACCTATGGGGAAAACAATCCCGACGCAGTAAAACTGATGGATCGCCAAGGTTGGAAATAATTTCTAGTCTAGCAACGATGAACGTTAACACCTACCTTCGTAATCTAACCATTGGCACAAGCGGCAGCATCGTCGGCTATGACCGCGTTTACGGTGGCTATATTGGCAAGTTAATCAAGATGGGATTGACCCCCGGTACAGATTTCTTGGTTCTCAATATTATGCCCCAAAGCGCCGCAGAACTTTTGGTACGGGGTACTGTTGTCGCGCTACAACGTCCGGAAATGGATGCTTTGTGTATTGAGGCGATTCATTAGTTGGTAGTAAGGGCTTTAGCCCTTCTTTAGCTCTTACTACAAGCGAACATCAACCACTTAATAACTGTTTGACCGTTTTACTGAGTTCGTTGGGCTTGAACGGCTTGGCGATGTAAGCATCTGCCCCTTGCTTCATGCCCCAGTAGCGGTCAAATTCTTCTCCCTTGCTCGTACACATCAACACGGGGATGTGTTCGGTGGCAGGGGTATTTTTGAGTTTGCGGCAGAACTCATAACCATTCATACGCGGCATTACAATGTCTGTAATGACTAAATCGGGTAGCGGCAATTTGTCGTCACTGGAATTCAACAACGCTTTTAGTGCTTCCTCTCCATTGCTGGCCTCTGTGACCACGATACCGCTACTTTTGAGCAGTGACGAGATCATTTCTCGCTGCGAAGGACTATCATCAACGACCAGAATGTGACTCATACCCTTTGTTGAAATTTGCCGATAATGTGAGTTTAGAATGCACGGTTTGGCCGGTACTCCTGCTCAAACCTCAAAACAATTAAAATGAATACCATTCAATTTTAAGAGGGACTGGAGGGAAAGGACAAGAAAATTAAGTAGATTAGGGCGTAGCGATTTAAAACGGATTTAATTCATAATAAACTATTTCCCTAGTATAAGTACATCTGTCAAGATAATGGCGTAAGTCCTGACCCTCTAAGTTTTTGGATTCGGAATCTCAACAAGCAATAATAGGGCTAAATCCATCTAATTTAATTATGTTCTGGACTTTATGGCCGTGGGACTGGCATTTTCGCCGTCGGGATTTTTATCGAGGTCTGGGGGGAGCGATCGCGAGTGCGACGATCGCGATCGCGTCGGGGCCACAAATAGCCCTAGGGCAAGTTCCGAACAACCCAGAAGACCGCTTTATTCAACCGCGTACTACCCCCCTCGAACCCCTCCCCCCAGAGGACTCCACCTTAGAAACGCCGCCACCCCCGGCCACAACGCCCCCGGTCACTCCTGAAGTGGGGGCGATCGCCGTCGAAGATATTGAGGTGATTGGCAGTACAGTTTACCCTGACGCGGCTTGGGATAATCTGATCGAGCCTTTTCGCAATCGTTCGGTGAGTCAAAATTCCCTCGAAGACTTGGCAGATGCCATTACCCAACGCTATCTCGAAGACGGTTATGTTACCTCGCGGGCGGTGTTGGTTTCCGAGTCCCTCAATACTGGCCAAATTCAAATCCAAGTCCTCGAAGGCAAAATCGAACGCATTGAGGTTGAAGCCCCGACGAATCTACAAGAATACATCCGCAGTCGGGCGGCTTTGGGAAGCCATACCCCCTTCAATACCAATGCCCTCGAAGCGCAACTGCGGTTACTGCGGACTGACCCCTTGCTGGCGAATCTTGAAGCCACCCTGCGCCAAGGAGAAACGCCCTTGGGCAGTATTGTGTTGATTCGGGCCGAAGCAGCAAAATCGGTGACGGGCTTGGTTAGTATTGATAATTATTCGCCGCCCAGTGTGGGGTCAGAACGATTGACTCTACAGGGCAGTTATCGCAATTTAAGTGGTATTGGCGATCGTTTTACGGCGAATTATAAAACGACTTTGCAGGGGGGTTCTCAGACCTTAGAGTTTTTGTATCGCGCCCCCCTCAATCCCATGGATGGGACGCTACAACTGCGGACTTCGCTGAATTGGAATAATGTCATTCAACCGGATTTTCGGGTGTTTGATATTGGCGGGTCTTCCCAACTGTATGCGATTAGTTTTCGCCAACCGTTGATTCGCACCCCCCAAGAGGAGTTTGCGTTGTTTGTGGGTTATACCTATCAAACCGGCCAGACGTTTACTTTTGCCGGGCCTACGCCTTTTGGTTTCGGGCCGGATGCTGAAGGAATCAGTACCACCAGTACGATTCAACTCGGTCAGGAGTATATTTGGCGCGATGTGACGGGGGCTTGGGCGTTGCGATCGCAGTTTAATATTGGGACGGGTTGGCTAGGGGGGACAGAAAATGCCGAACCGATTCCCGATAGTCATTTTTTCAGTTGGTTGGGGCAAATTCAACGGGTTCAGGTGTTTAATGCCGATCATTTCCTGATTGCGGCGTTTGACTTGCAGTTCGCCACGGATGGTTTGCTACCGTCCCAACAGTTTACCGTCGGGGGCGGTCAGTCGGTGCGGGGTTTTCGCCAAAATGCTCGGGCGGGGGATAATGGCTTGCGCTTTTCGGTAGAAGACCGCTTGATTTTGCAACGGGATGAAACGGGGCGACCGGTGTTTGTCTTTGCTCCCTTTTTTGATTTAGGATTAGTTTGGAATGCCCAAGATAATCCTAATGTCTTGGCCGACCAAAATTTAATTGCAGGAATTGGTGCAGGATTGGTGTGGCAACCGCTTCAGGACTTAAGTATTCGGCTTGATTATGGGTATCCTTTGATTGAGTTACGCGATCGCGGCACGAATGCCCAAGACGACGGCTTTTATTTTAGTGTGGGTTATCAATTTTAAAGCTTGTTTGCTCGGATTAAATCAACGAATTCTATGATTACTTTAATTGATTCACTCGCTTGGCATCAATGGATTGACCGCTTGTGTACCTTTTTGTTTTTTAGTACGGTGGTCGGGGCTTTTTGGTTTGCTTCCAAGATGGAATAAAACTTAATACTAAATTATCCTTAAAATTTTAAGAGGGCGATCGCGCTCTTTTGTCGTTATTTATTTAAGGATGCAGTCTTGTGACCACAACATTATCACCTCAAACCGCGCAAACTTTTGGGGATTGGGCTTATATTGCGATCGCGCAGCATTACCAAAAAATGCTGAGTCACGAAGCCGGAGTCTTGCAAGATGAAGACCCCGAAGAATTACACCAAATGCGGGTGGGAATGCGGCGTTTGCGTACCGCGATCGCGGGATTTGCCCCGGCGTTAGGGTTACCCCAAACGGCTCAGGAGAAGAAAGTCGCTAAAATTGCCCGAATTTTAGGAAAATTGCGCGATCTTGATGTTCTCAAAGCGACCCTAGAAAACGATTATTATCCAGTTTTACCCCCCTCGGAACAAAAACTGCTGCAAAACGCCTTCAAAACCTTGACAAAAGAGCGCAAAAAGAATGCGGCCAAGGTCAAAGCCACCCTCAACGGCAAAATGTATCAAAAATTGCAAGAGGGGTTTGAAGATTGGCTTAAATCTCCGCAATATCAAGACCTAGCCGCAATTCAAATTGAAGAAGTCTTACCGGATTTATTGTTACCGCAAACCAGCCAACTATTATTACATCCCGGTTGGTTGATTGGGGTTCAACTCAGGGAAGGAAAAGCGGTTTTTCCCGAAACCCTAAAACCCCACGAAGTCGAGTATTTACTCACAGAATGCGATGAACCCCTGCACGATCTTCGCAAAGAAGCCAAGCGATCGCGCTATCAAATGGAACTACTAGAACAGTTTTATGGTAACAATTATCACCGTTATCTCAAACAGATCAAAAAAATTCAAAGCGTTTTGGGTAAGATTCAAGATGGCGTAGTGCTGACCGAATTTTTACACCGTACCCTCGACCAAAATCTTGAAGCCAAAACGCCAATTTTAGCCGAACAATTACGAAGATCGCGTTGGGAAAATTGGCCAAATTGGCAGGCATTACAAAAGCAATTTCTCGACCCGACCCTACGGCGAAATATCCGCCATGTTATGCAATGTCCCCAAACCGCAAACCCTAATCCAGCGTCGCATCCAGACGATTCAGTGGCCAAAAACGAACCACAGCCCGACCAATAATATTTTCTTGGGAAACAAAGCCCCAAATATGAGAATCGCAACTGGCCATGCGGTTATCTCCTAACACCAAATATTTGTTTTCTGGAACGACAACGGGGCCATAGCGATAATCGGGTTCATTGTTAATATAATCTTCGGCTAAAGGTTCATCGTTGACATAAACTACACCATTTTCAACGCGGACTTCTTCTCCGGGTAACCCCACCACGCGCTTGATATAAGCATCTTTGATGGGAGTATTATCATCAATGGAAAATTGGTGGGGCGTACATTTTCGAGCAGTATTGGGCGGTGTAAAAACAATAATTTCCCCCCGCTTGGGGTCTTTGAAACGATAACTGACTTTTTCAATAATTAAGCGGTCGTTAATTTCTAAGGTGGGTAACATCGATTCTGAGGGAATATAACGAGCTTCAGCAATAAAGCTGCGAATCCCTAAAGCTAATACTAAACTGAGGGCGAGGGTTTTCCCTCCTTCAATCCAAGGATTTTGTTGCTCTTTATCCATAAGAGTTAAGCTGAGACAAAATAAAGATCGAGACGAGACGAAAGCGGGGCAATAATTTATTTTAACAAGGGGTCAAACCGGATGGCATTGCCAGTTTTGGCATTGAACATCAGGATTTTTTCCAGGTTCATAGACAACCAGACCGTTTCTCCGACGATAACCTCAGTATCGGGGGGGAGACGGGCTTGTAAAACGGTTTCGGGTTCTTGGGTTAGGTGGGTGGTGATGTAGGTATCATTGCCCAAAGCTTCTACTAAGTCTACTGTAACTTCGAGGTTCTTCACGGCGGCAGGGCCGAGGCTGAGATGTTCGGGACGAATGCCCAGCAGCAGCGATCGCCCATCATAGGGTCTGAGGGCTTCTAGCCAGGTTTCGGGTAGGGTCAAGCGAAATTGGGGATGAGTAATGAGTAAGGGGGCTTTAATGTCCACTGAGAGAAAGTTCATGGGGGGAGACCCAATAAACTCAGCGACAAAGCGATTCGCGGGTTGGTTATAGAGTTCTAGGGGATGGGCAATTTGTTG
Source organism: filamentous cyanobacterium ESFC-1 (assembly GCA_000380225.1). Classification (GTDB taxonomy): domain Bacteria; phylum Cyanobacteriota; class Cyanobacteriia; order Cyanobacteriales; family Spirulinaceae; genus Jaaginema. The sequence goes on along the minus strand of KB904821.1, from coordinate 2,005,898 downwards.
GATTTCTCCTTGATTCATCACCGCAATGCGATCGCCCATGGTCATCGCTTCGGTTTGGTCGTGGGTAACATAGATGGTTGTGGTTTGTAAGTGCCGTTGCAGTTTGACAATTTGACTGCGAGTTTCAGCCCGAAGTTTCGCGTCGAGGTTCGAGAGGGGTTCGTCCATCAGGAAGACTTGGGGGGAACGGGCGATCGCACGACCCAAGGCCACGCGCTGTTTTTGCCCCCCTGAGAGTTGTTTGGGCAGACGATGTAAGAGGTTTTCAATTTGTAATAAAGCCGCGACAGTACGAACGCGATCGCGAATCGTTTGGTCTGTGGGGGATAAATATTGCAGTTGCGGCGGTAGCGATCGCGTACTTCTCGATAATAATTGTTTTCCCCAAACGGAAACGCGATCGGGCCAAGTTTGACTGACCTTTTCTTGGGGTTGATACATCCGTCGCAAGCCAAAGGCGATATTTTCATACACCGTCAGATGAGGATAGAGGGCATAGTTTTGGAATACCATGGCCATATCTCGTTCCTTGGGGGCTAGGGTATTGATGGCGCGATCGCCCACATAAATATTACCCGCCGTCAGTTCTTCTAATCCGGCCAAAATCCGCAACAGGGTACTTTTACCGCAACCCGACGGCCCCACCAACACCATAAACTCCCCATCTTCTACTGCCAAGTTAATACAGCGCAACACATTGACCCCACTGGCTTTGGGGTTGGCGTTTGGGCTACTCTCAGGGCTATTTTCCCCTTTCCGACTGGGAAAACTTTTATAAACTTTTTCTAGTACAACTCTGGCCACTATCGTTTACTACTTGCTACAGGCATTTTCGAGCTTTTAACTTCTAGGGTACAAGTTTGTGGTGGGTTGTTGGTTATTGGTGATAAGTTAAAGCTTTGTCCCCATGGTCAAGTTCCTTGTAGGGGCGGGGTTTCCCCGTCCAAGTCTACGTTGTTGGTTGTTGGTTATTGGTCAATAATGTCTCAAGCCACAAACGTAGCGCTATATCAAAATCCTCTTTTAACAAGACCGAGGAAAAAAAGCCGAAGGTGAAATGTGAAAAAAATCAGCCAACTTTTCAATATGTTCTACAGTCAACTTTCGCTGACCATTTAGAATTGCCGAAATAATCGATTCTGTTTTAAAAATGGGGACTAAATCTTTTTGTTTGAGTCCTAATTCTTGAATGAGGGCTTTAAGCAATTCAACACCGTATAAGTCAGGAATTAAGACAGACTTTTCTTCGTAGTCATAAACGAGAATACTTAGGAGGTTAATATATTCTTGTTCCTCTGGAGTCATGTCACCAGAATCCAGCAAAGTATCAATTACTGCTTGCGTGGCAAACAAGTCTTTCTCTGATTTAATCGGACGAGGCGGAAATTTTTGTAGTAATTCAAGATAACGATTAGACTGCGTTGAAAACATAGTTTTTACGCTCATTATTGGCGGCGACCCAGTAAACTTTTATTCATACCAGGAGTCTGTTTTCCATTCATCTTTATCGTATTCTGCATGGGTGAGAATATGGCGGATGAAAACTTTTCGGTAATTGTAATCAATGAATGTAATTAAGCGATATTTATTTCCTCCAATATTAAAAATTGTAAAATTTTTTACCTGGTCAGCAGAGGAGAATACTTCCCGTAACTCTACAAAATTTTGCCATGTCGCAGTAGTTGCCAGTTTATACCAAAGTAGCAAACTGGTTTTAGAGTCAGGATGCTTTTCCCAAAACTCAACCAGGCGAGAGCGAGTAATAACGTGCATAATTACAGTAAGGCATTTTAGACCTCAAAATAGTGGGCGATCGCGGCATTATTTAGGCTGAACTCACGTTACTTTGCTATTTGTACTCTGTAATATCTTAGCAAATTGCGAAGTTAGGTCATACTCGCTCTACGTTACTACAAGAAAATACTACACTTTGAAGTGCAGAATGTGGGTTAGACCGAATCTGGTATGTCCCATAAATGTCAATCCAATCAACTCATCTCATAGCCAAACACATTCGGGTCTACTTCATTCAACTCAATATCCCCCAAGCCATATTCCGCCCAACGCCGTTCCACCATCACCGCCACATCCGCGTCAGACTCTAGGGGTTCGCCCCATTCGTGATCGGTTTCCGGGGGGATTTTGGTGGTCGCGTCGATGCCCATACGCCCCCCTAAACCGATTTTTTGGCTGGCAAAGTCAAGGGTATCGAAGGGAGTATCGGGAAGGATGAAAACGTCGCGGCTGGGGTCAACTTTGGAACTAATGGCCCACACCACTTGACGAGGATCGCGGATGTTGATGTCTTTATCGACAACAATCACAAATTTAGTATAGGTGAATTGGGGTAAGGCACTCCAAAAGGCGAGGGCGGCGCGACGGGCTTGGCCGGGGTAAGCTTTATCTATGGAGATGACGGCGGCTTTGTAACTCAGGGCTTCCATGGGGAGGAAGAAGTCGGTAATTTCTGAGACTTGTTGCCGCAAAATCGGGGTGTAGATGCGATTGAGGGCGAGGGCCATCATGGCTTCTTCTTTGGGAGGACGACCGCTAAAGGTGGTGAGGTAAATGGGGTCTTTGCGGTGGGTCATGCAGTGGAAACGGACGAGGGGGGAGTCTTCCACGCCGCCATAATAGCCCATGTGGTCGCCAAAGGGGCCGTCGGGTAGCACTTCTCCTGGGGTGATGGTGCCTTCGAGGATAAATTCTGCGTCTGCGGGAACTTCGAGGTCGAGGGTTTTACATTTGGTGAGTTTTACACCAGAACCGCCGTACAGCCCGGCAAACAGCCATTCGGAGAGGTCTACGGGGATGGGGGTGGCCGCGGCCATGATTAGAAGCGGATCGACACCGAGGGCGATCGCGATTTCGAGTTTTTTACCGTTTTCGGCGGCTTTGCGTAAATGTCTGGCCCCACCCCGGACGGATAACCAATGGACGGTCATGGTGGTTTTAGATTGCAGTTGCAGACGATAAACCCCGACGTTGGGGGTTCCGGTTTCGCAGTCTTTGGTAATGACGAGGCCGAGGGTGATAATTTTGCCTGCATCCCCCGGATAGGGACGAATCAGAGGTAAGGTGTTGAGGTCGAGGTCTTTTTCTTCGATGACGACTTGCTGACAGGGAGGGAAAAAGTCTCGTCCGGGTTTGGCTTTGAGGACATCAAACAAGACTTTGCCAAAGTCTACGGCTTGGGAGATTTTTTTGGGGGGTTTGGGCTGTTGTAGCAGGGCCAGCTTTTTCCCCAAGGTTTCGAGTTCTTGGGGTTTTTCCATATTCATGGCCCAGCATATCCGTTCGACGTTGCCCAAAAGGTTCACCGCGACGGGAAAGGACGCACCTTTGACGTTTTCAAACAGCAGTCCCGGACCCCCGGCTTGCAGCATCCGGTTGGAAATTTCTGCAATTTCGAGGTCGGAGTCTACTAACGCATCGATGCGTCGCAGTTGGCCGCGATTTTCTAAAAGTTGAATAAAGCCCCGTAAGTCTCTTGCCATTGTTTGAAGTTTTGTTAAGTCTTTTCATTATTGTAGGCAATCTTGGGGGCGAGGACAGGCTAACCTTGTGTACCCGAATGCAAACCCAGAGAAGTTAGGGCCATTTCTTTAAAGATTTGTTGGGAACTCTGGGCGCGATCGCTATCTTCAGGTCGGCGCTGGATGTAGTGGCCGTCCGGTTGTAACTCCCAGGATTGGCGGTCGTCGGCCAGCATCACTCCTAAAATTTCCTGTAAATCTTGGCGGGTTTCGGGGCTTTCGACGGGGGTAATGGCTTCGACGCGGCGATCGAGGTTGCGGGGCATCCAGTCGGCACTGCCAATATACACGGCTTCGTCGCCGTTGTTGTGGAAATAGAATATGCGCGAATGTTCGAGCAAACTGCCGACAATGCTCAAGACGCGGATGTTGTCGCTGATGCCTTCGATTCCGGGGCGCAAACAGCAAATCCCCCGCACAATCAAGTCAATTTGGACTCCGGCTTGGGAGGCTTCGTACAGGGTGGCGATGATTTTCTGGTCTACGAGGGAGTTCATTTTGGCGACAATCCGTCCTTGGGTTCCGTGTTGGGTTTCTCGGCGGATCATGTCGGTCATGCGATCGCGCAAATTAACCGGAGATACCAAAAGTTTACGATAAGACCGTTGGCGGGAGTATCCGGTTAGGAAGTTGAATAAATCGGTTAAATCGGCTCCGAGTTCTTCTTTACAGCTTAATAAGCCTAAATCTGTATAAAGTTTCGCGGTTTTGGGGTTGTAGTTTCCTGTCCCGATATGCACATAACGGCGGATTTTTTTGGTTTCTCGACGGACGACTAATGTAATTTTGGTGTGGGTTTTGAGACCCATTAAGCCATAAACAACGTGAACTCCGGCTTTTTCTAGCTTTCGCGCCCAGAGAATGTTATTTTCTTCGTCAAAGCGGGCTTTGAGTTCTACTAAGACCACCACTTGTTTGCCATTTTCGGCGGCGGCAATGAGAGAATGAATAATCGGTGAATCCCCGGAAGTGCGGTAGAGGGTCATTTTAATCGCCAAAACATCCGGGTCATGGGCGGCGTGGAAAATGAACTGTTGCACGGAAGCGGCGAAGGAATGATAGGGATGATGGACTAGCACATCGTTTTGAGCGATAACATCAAAAATGTTATCTCCTTCGTCGTTTTTGTCGGTGGGGTCGCCTAAACGCTGCAATCTCGGGGGGGTTACAGGACTCCAAGATTCGTCTTTGAGGTGGGGGGCAGGCAATTTCAAAAACGACATGAGATCGCTCAGTCCTAGCAAGCCTTCTCCGGCATATACGTCATTATCGTCTAGGTTCAATCCCCGCATGAGAATGGCTCTCACGGTTTCGGGCATGGAGTCTTGTATTTCCATGCGAACGGCTGAACCGCCAAATTTGCGCTTGCGTAGCTCTTGTTCGATGGCGAGGAGTAAATCGTCGGCTTCGTCTTCTTCCACGGCGAGGTCGGCGTTACGGGTGATGCGGAAGGGATGACATTCGAGGACGTTCATCCCCGGAAAGAGGGCATCGAGGTTATGAGCGATGACTTGTTCGAGGGGAATCCCCATCCAAATAATATGGGGGTCGCCTTCGGGCAAGGATTGATGCAGGTTTTCGGGCAGGGCAACAAAACGGGGTAAGATTTTGGGGACTTTGATGCGAGCAAAGAGTTCTTCGCCGCTTTCGGTGTCTTGCACGACGACAGCGAGGTTGAGGCTGAGGTTGGAAATGAAGGGAAAGGGATGACTGGGATCGACAGCGAGGGGGGTGAGGACGGGGAAGATACGGTTTTCAAAAAAGTTTTGCAGATATTGCCGTTGTTCTTGGCTGAGGTCTACATAGTCGATGATGTGAATGCCGTTTTCGCTGAGTTGGGGCTTGAGGGTATGCTCGAAACAGTGCTTTTGTTGGCGAACCGGGGGATAGAGGCGATCGCGAATGTCTTGTAATTGTTGCGCTGGGCTGCGTCCATCGGGGGTGAGTTTGCGAACTTCGGCTTCGACTTGCTGCTTGAGTCCCGCGACACGCACCATAAAAAATTCGTCGAGGTTGGAGCTAAAAATGGCCATGAATTTCAGCCGTTCGAGCAGGGGAGTTCGTTCGTCGAGTCCTTCTGCCAGTACGCGATAGTTGAATTCTAACCAACTCAGTTCCCGGTTGAAGTAGTATTGGGGGTCTTTGAGGTCGATTTCTGAAGGGGTGGGTTGTTTGGTTTTGGGCATGGAATTTACAACAGTGACATAAAAGAAGCCAAGGCACTCGGCTTGACGATCTTAACTCGCATAGATAAACAGAAGATTAAGTGGGTGGGGTATGCGTTAAGTTAAATTAAGAATTGACGCAGCCAGCGACGACAATTGTACAGGGCGATCGCGGCAATACTGGCCGACAGCAATACCCCTAGTAAACCCCAACCCAAGATGGTTTTCAAGACTGCATCGTAGCGATAGGCTTCGGGGATGAGGGTCATTTGCAAGAAGATAAACCCAAGTCCAATGAGGAAGTTCGCGATCGCAATGGTTAAAATTAGCGTCCGACTTATTTTGACGATATAGCGCAGCCACAATTCCTGCAACACGGCTGGTTTGAGCATTTCTGGGGGACAACCTTGATTGCTCAAAGCAATGGTGAGGTCTAAGATTTGACCGGGTGTTGTTTTATATTTCTGCGATAATTCCTCTAGTTTTTGTGCGTCAAACTCCATTCACCCTGACCTATAACTGTTGGTGTTTCGAGGCTATTCTCTCCTTACTATAAAGCAAAAAGAAGGGCAAATTTGTTCTACCCTTCTTGAAGTGCGATCGCCTTTTTTTGGCAGTTACGCGGTTAATAAGTTTTGTGCTTGCGCTCGTTTAATCCAATTGGGATATTCAGTCATCAATAAATCGTATAGTTTCTCGTCGCTAATGGTATCGGGATTGGCTACGCTGAAAAAATCGGCATTGTCAATGTAGCGATTTTGCAGATCGTCGAGTTGTTCTAAAAAGCTAAATCCCCCGGAACCAATGGCCATAAATTGCCAGAAAATCGGCTCATAAGAGGCATAACTGATTTGTTGTTCGGCTTCGGCTCGATTTGCCGTTGCACCATCGGTGACAAACATCACATAAACAGGTTCTGTGGCGGTGACGGGTTCGCTACGTTTTCCCCCTCCTGAACCCCCCCCTAAGAGTTTACTAAATAAACCGCGAGATTGACTTTTTTCGTTGTTGGTAAAGTAAAATTCTCGAATCATCTGCATGGCTTTACCATACAAGGTATTGCCTTCGAGGGGAAAGCGGCTTTGAATGTCGGAAATGAAGGTTTGAAAGTTTTTTAAGTTCATGTCTCCGGCATGATGAGCGTCACGTCCAAACAGGAAGATTTCAATGGCTCCATCGTTGTCAAAACGGCTCCCTAGGGCTAATATTTTTTCAGCGAATTGTTGAATTGTACCGGAGCGATATAACTGACCCATTGATGCGGAAATATCCAAGCATAATGCAACTTTGGCTTGATGATTGGTAAGATTAACTTTCTTTAAAGATATCTCGGCTTTTTTGGCTAGGTTGATGAGTTGTGGTGCTTCTTGTTCTATTTTTTCTAAGGAAATGCCCATAAATTAACCTCACTTGTTTTTTAGGGACGCGATCGCAGTCTTCTCGCTCGACTGCGGGTTTGCTTGCATTATAAGCAACAATAGCTCATTGGAAGATTCCGGATTGTTAAGGGGATTCGATTTGATAAAGTTGTTGAATTTCTTGCTGGAGGGATTCTTGGAGTATGGGGGTTTGAGTTGCCAGACGGTCGAGATTTAGCTTGACAATTTGAATAGAATCTGTCTCATCAAAGACGCGATCGCTATTACTATCTTCTTGAATTTTCGCTAATAAAAAGTTACTCTTTTCATGCCATTGCCAGGATTGCAGTTGACTGTCTTCTGCGGTGACAGGATATAAGGTTTTGGTGGCTAGATCGTAAAGATATAAAGTTACGGCATCATCCCCGGCGAATTGGTTATCTTGGTTGTGGTCTGATATTACTTCTAAAACAATAAATTTGTTGTTGATTCCCTGAAGATGCCATTGTTTGATTTTGGTATTTTCTGGCGTAATTTGCTTTTGTTTTTGGGTTTCTAAGTCATAAGTATATAACCCTAGGGGTGATTGTTCGGAAAACTCTGATTTCTCGTTAGGATTGGTTCGGACTTGCAGCAAGATTTGAGCATATTCTTCGCTAAAAAACCAATCTTTCAGTTGACTTTGTTCGGGAGTGATGGGAGTAAGGTTGTTTCCCGACACATCCGAGATGTAGCCGCGAATTGCGTCTTGGTTAGACAAGGTTTCGTCTTGATTGGTATCTGCTTCGACAATGTGATACAGCCAATATTTTCCGGTATAATCTTGGGGCGATCGCGACGCACCAGCAGACGCATCAACTCCACTAGAATCCCTGATTTTAGCATTTGTTTCTGCTTGGGCTTGGGGGGTAAGTTGCTGATATTGGCTGATAATTGCCGGACGATCTAAAAGTAAATTGCTGGTATTTTGAGCGAGGTTATGAAAGATAAAGTTAACCGTTAAGTTGTTGGCTGTGCGAGAAGATGAAGAAGCCGCTTTAGAAAGATTCCAGCCGCGATCGCCTGTAATTTGTAAAGGAATTAAAACGGTGTTATCTTGTTCTTGGAAGATAAAATTTCCATAAGTTAATTGAGTTGATTTAGGGTCTTGAGCGGTGTTGTTTTCGACGAGGGGAAGATTGCGCTCGGAGAGGTTACAACCTACTAATATTGTACTCGTACTGAGGAGTAGCAGTCCTAAAAGCTGATAGGATTTCGCGATCGCGTTCATAACAATTACATAATTGCCGCATTAATGATTGCCTTGCTCTACAACACCTTGTCTAGAAATTTCGGATTTTTTAAAATTAAATTGGGGAAAATAACCAGGATTTCAGAACCCCAGTTTCTTATTTGCTAGAATTTTACTCTAGAAACCGGAGTTCTCAAGCTTCATAAATTTAATTAATATAGTATTTTCATTTGTGACGTAAACTCAGATTGCGTTTTTTTTAATAGTATATCTATTATAAAATTGAGGCGGAGCCTCGTTTGGTGCGTCCCTTGGTGGAACCAAGGAATGAGATTAATAAATAAAAACTAATAATCAGCCCCTCTCCCACGGGAAAGGGGTTTGAGGTAAGGGCAAAAAGCTAAATTTAGTTAATTCTCAAGTCCCTGTTTTCAACTTATTGAAAATAGTAAAATCTCTGGGATAGATTCAGCGTTACTCTAAATCTAAAGCATCAATAACTTCATGCAGAACTTTAGCAGAATGTCTGAGTTTATCTTCTTCTATTTGGCTTAAACTCAGCTTAACCGTACAACTTGCACCTTGGCGATTTACCACTGTGGGTAAACTCAAACAAACGTCTTTGATACCATACAAATCGTCAATATAACCACTAACTGTTAAAATCCGGGATTGATCTCGTAATATAGCTTGAACAATATCAGTAACCCCCAAACCAATCGCATAAGAAGTATAACCTTTGCGATTAATAATTTCGTAAGCAGCGTTTTTGACTTCTTGACTAATTTGAGCAAACTTTTCAGAATCTTCTGAATCATTCCCTAAGCTCATTCCGGCAATATTTACTTTACTCCAAGCCGCGACTTCACTATCACCATGCTCCCCAATAATATAAGCATGAATACTACGCGGTGCAATCCCGGTTTTCTCCCCCAGAACATAACGAAACCGAGCCGTATCAAGCACTGTACCCGATCCCAAAACCCGCGATCGCTCAAAGCCTGATAACTTCAAAGAAACATAAGTCATAATGTCTACAGGATTACTCACAACCAGTAAAACTGCATGAGGACAATACTTCGCAATATCTCCAATAACCTGCTTAAAAATTTTGACATTGCGGTTAACTAAATCCAAGCGAGTTTCACCGGGTTTTTGTTTTGCTCCTGCGGTCATAATGACAAGATCGGCATCTTTTCCCGCATCGGCAACCGTCCCGGCTTTAATTGTTGTAGACTCGACAAAAGGGACACCGTGACGTAAATCCATCGCCTCCCCTTCGACTTTATCTGTATTAATATCCTGCAAAACCATTTCATCTAAGCAGTTTTGAATTAAAAGGGAATAAGCACAAGCCATTCCCACTTGTCCGGCTCCAATAATTACCCCTTTACGAGGTCGAATTGTCGGGACGTTTGGGTCTGAATTAGCGTGAGGCGTAAAAAGTTGTTCAAACATAACCTTGGCTTAAAGTTAGAATTCAATGCTTTTGAGTCGCGACCATTGTAAAGCAAGTTGTTAGCTGAAAGGTTAAGCCTAGAGAAAGAGTTATCGAGAGATCATTCTTGCTACATTGGAAACCCTGAAAGTAGAGGTGGGTTTTGGGGTCTGAAAATCAGCCAGTCCTACTGGAATTTGGGGATGATACTGTATCGTTTTAGACTAAACGCGATCGCGCCAAAAAAGACAGAGTGCGATCGCCTATACCGAGTCTAAAAAACGGTATATTCATTGAGTTGTTTTATCATTTGAGCCTCACTGTGTTTGCAGAAATTGCTTTTCTCCTGTTTCCTGTTTCCCTCCAACACTCTACCCCCTCCCCCATCCCTGCAATACAGCTAGAGTCGGGGTGGGTTACAGATGCCCCCCCTACCCTCAGCCAACCAAAAACGCCCCTAGAAGCCATCGAAGACGACCCAGACCTAGATAGCCTCCTCATTAACGAGACTGGGCAGAATATCGCTTATTTGGGCGTTTTCCTATTAGCCGTGGCTGTGGTTGCAACCATCGGGATTTTGAGCCATCGCGTGGTGTGGGCAGTAATTTTTGCGTTAATCTTAACCGCAGTTTTGATCGCCTTTTTGTGGTTTGTGTAAAATAAGGCAATCCGCGAGACAGTCAAAGTCAAAGCAATAATTAGCAAAAAACAGTTTTCAGGATTTGCTTGCGTTTTCTGGCTTAAAATAAGTTTATCTTGCTATTTAAAAGGAAATTTCCCCATAATAATTCGCGATTCCCTGGCTTGAGAAAACTTACAGGCAATTCTCAGGAAAATTTCAGGTGCGACCCTTTAAATAAAATCAGTATGCTAGGAAAATTGAAACTCAGTGGATACAAACCCATGAATCCAAAGCTGAGGATTAATTTGACTGTAACTCAAGGTGTTATGACAGATACAACCGTAAATTCAAAACCCACTCCCGACGCTCTTGAAAATGCCGTTTTGGAGCGTTATCAAGCGGGAGCCAAACAGCGAGAAGCGAGTCTTTGTTGTCCGACAGAATACGACACCAATTATCTCGCCATTTTGCCCCAAGAAATTATTGAAAAAGACTATGGCTGCGGTGACCCCACTCGCTATGTCAAACCCGGCGAAACCGTCGTTGATTTGGGGTCTGGGGCTGGCAAAAATTGTTACATCCTAGCGCAAAAAGTCGGAGATTCTGGTCAAGTAATCGGGGTTGACTTTAACGACGAAATGCTAAATCTGGCTCGTCAATATCAGCCGGAAATAAATCAGAAAATTGGTTATGATAATGTACGTTTTGTCAAGGGTAAAATTCAAGATTTAAAGCTCGATTTAGACCAGCTCGATCTTTGGCTACAATCTCATCCCGTTGATTCGGTTGCGGGGCTGAGTGCCTTAGAAGCTAAGGTTTTTGAGCTACGACAGCAACACCCCCTAGTCGCAGATAATACCGTCGATGTGGTCGTGTCTAACTGTGTCTTAAATTTAGTGCGACCCGAAGACAAAAAACAACTGTTTCAAGAAATTTACCGCGTCCTCAAAAAAGGCGGACGCGCCATTATTTCTGATATTGTCTGCGACGAAACTCCCACACCGGAAATGATGAGCGATCCAGAATTATGGAGTGGCTGTATTTCGGGGGCATTTCTTGAAGCTGATTTCTTGAAAATGTTTGAAGCCGCCGGATTTTATGGAATCTCGATTCTCTCCCGTCAAAAAGAGCCTTGGCAAGTGGTGAATGGCATTGAATTTCGTTCAATGACCGTGAGTGCTTATAAAGGTAAAGAAGGAGAGAGTTGGGAGCGAAATCAAGCAGTAGTTTATAAAGGCCCTTGGCAACAAGTCAAAGATGATGATAATAATACCTATCGTCGGGGCGATCGCGTAGCAGTTTGCGATAAAACTTTTCAGATTTTAACTCAACCCGAAAGCCCTTATGCTAAAGATATCATTGCCATCGAACCTTATCAAGAAATCCCCCTAGAAAACGCCGAAAAATTCACAGGCGATCGCCCTCAAATTCGCCATCCCAAAGAAACCAAAGGGGCAGATTATCAAGTTACTCAAACCACAGATGCGCCGAGTTGCGATTCGAGTAGCTGCTGTTAACTTGAGACCCTCATCCAAGGCGGGACAATACCATTTTATCTCGCCTGAATTGGCTTTATTTTGCAACCGCTTTTACTTTAATATTACTAATGACACAATCCCCTCAAACTTCTACCGCTAAAACTCAAAAATTAACCCCCTTTCAAGACAAAATCAAAAAGCCCCTTCGTAAACAGCAAATTAGCGTTTTACAAATTAACCTAGGCCGTAGATGTAACCTCGCGTGTACCCATTGTCACGTTGAAGCCGGGCCCAAACGGACAGAAGAATTATCCCCAGAAGTCTGCGAACAGTTAATCGAAATTATTAACCGTTTTCCCCAGATTCAAACCGTAGACTTAACCGGGGGTGCGCCGGAAATGAACTATGGCTTTAAGCCCATTGTCGAAGCTGCTTTTGCTCAAAACAAAGAGATTATTGTCCGGTCAAACTTGACCATCTTTTTTGAGCCGGGGTTTGAAGACTTGCCGCAATATTTCGCGCAACATAAAGTGCGGGTTGTGGCTTCTCTGCCCTGCTATCTTCAAAGTAACGTCGATAAGCAAAGAGGAACAGGAGTGTATGAAGAATCCATTAAAGCATTGCAACAATTGAACGCTTTGGGGTACGGACGCGACCCCCAATTAATCGTAGACTTAGTTTATAATCCCGCTTTACCCATGAGCGAAGACTTTAATCTTCCCCCGGCTCAAGAAAAGTTAGAAAAGGATTATAAAGCCTACTTAGAAGAATATTTTGGCATTCAATTTAACCATCTTCTGACCATTACCAATTTGCCCATTGGCCGCACCAAACAATACTTTCAGCGTCGAGGCTGGCATCAAATTTACTTACGCTTTTTAGAAGACAACTACAACGGCGAAACTGTATCGCAATTAATGTGTCGTAACGAGCTTTCGATTGATTACCTTGGTAATGTTTACGACTGCGACTTTAACCAAATGGAAAACTTACCCGCAAAAATGCCCAACGGGGAAGCCGTGACAGTTTCTAAGTTATTAGAAGCCCATAACTTAGACTTAATTTCTACCATTCAAACTGCTCCTTATTGCTACGGTTGTACCGCCGGAAGTGGCTCTAGTTGTGGCGGCTCATTAATTTAAAACTCAAGCAATCGGAGGATTCAATTTTGAATCAGAAAATCCTGAAATTTATTGCCATTTTTGTTGTTGTTGCTGGAGCGATTATCGCGGCTCAAATGTTTGGTTTATTCGGTCAAATCAATGATTTACTCAACAGTGCTTTAGACTGGATTGAAGGCTTGGGGGCTTGGGGCGCGATCGCGTTTATTGCCATCTATATCCTAGCTTCAGTATTCCTCATTTCCGGGGCAGTTTTAACCCTGGGTGCGGGGTTTACTTTTGGTGTCGTCAAAGGCTCAATTCTCGTCTCCGTGGCTTCTACCCTAGCCGCAACGGTATCATTTCTGGTGGGTCGTTATATTGCCAGGGGTTGGGTGTCTAAGCAAATCGAGGAAAAACCGCGATTTAAAACGATTGATAGCGCCGTTGCCAAACAAGGCTGGAAAATCGTCGGACTCACGCGACTTTCCCCCGTTTTTCCCTTCGTTTTTTTGAATTATGCCTTTGGTGTCACCCAAGTTTCCCTGCGAGATTACGTCCTCGCGTCGTGGATTGGTATGATGCCGGGGACAGTGGCTTATGTGTATTTGGGCTATCTTCCCCGTATTGCAGCAACCGGAAGTGGCGATGGCGATCGCGTCCGTCTTATTCTCAATATTATCGGCGTTATCGCCACGATCGCCGTCACTTGGTATGTCACCAAAATTGCCAAAAAAGCCCTCGATCGTCAAATCGAAGATAAAGACTCAGATTCTTCTAATTTAGCTGAAGGTGACGTTACATCGGTGCGATCGGAGTCTTAGGCAGCTTTTTTCAGTAATCAGTCATCAGTTTTTTGGGCAGTGGGCTTGTAGGGGCGGGGTTTCCCCGCCCAATAACCAATAACCAATAACTAATCGTGACAAGTTAAGGCAACAGCCACAATGTCAAGAATGCTCTAAAACCCTTGTAGGGGCCAGGTTTCCTCGCCCAATCTTATCTTTGAATACAGCAGTTAGAGGCGACGGTAACAACAAAATTGACGGGGTAAATGGGTGAGGATTGGACGGGGAAACCCCGCCCCTACGAGAAACTTGACAATTCAACCAAAACCTTAACTTGTCACAAATGACCAATAACCAATAACTGGTGCGACCCCGCGTCGCCGTAAGGCGCAAGGGAATGCGCACCAGAAATAACCAATAACCAATAACTGGTGCGACCCCGCGTCGCCGTAAGGCGCAAGGGAATGCGCACCAGAAATAACCAATAACCAATAACCAACAACCAACAACCAATAACCAACAACCAATGACAAATGACAAATGACAAATGACAAAACCTAAAACCTGGCTTGTAGTCGCCCTTTTTTCTGGTCTCATTGTCTGTTTATTCAGCCCCTTGCGCGTCATTTTCGATGTAAACTTTCTAACGCAAAACCTTTGTAGCCTGGGCATTTGGGCGATTTGCTTGTTTATCTGTGCGTATATCCTCTTGAGTGCGATCGCCCTGCCCGGTACAGTCTTAACTATTGCTGGCGGTGCAGTGTTTGGCTTATTTTGGGGAACATTGTGGTCGGTGATTGGGGCTACCCTGGGCGCGATCGCGGCCTTTCTCCTCGCTCGCTATTTATTGCATGATTGGTACTGTCGTAAATTCAAGCACAGCCGCACCTTACAGCGCTTTCACCGGGCAGTCAGGCGATCGCCCCTCAAATTTGTCCTAACCGTTCGTTTCGCGCCGATTTCGCCCTTTAACCTCGTTAACTTCCTGTTTGGCCTCACGCCCATCGACCTCAAAACCTACAGCCTCGGTACATTCCTCGGTATTATTCCCGGTACAATTCTCTATACCTGGCTCGGCGTTACCGGAAGACAGGCTTTAAACGGGAGCGATCGCCTTTCCTTTTTCATTGCCTTAAGCTTTCTCGCCCTATTTTCCCTGCTCCCCTTCATTAAGCAACAAAAATCTGCTTGATCCTCAGCTTTACTAAAACTTTATGCTTTTGAGGTTACGATTTCAATATTAGGAATGCTAAGTTAGAGGCTCCATTTAGCTCTTTCCGTATTTCTACTGATGAACCGAAAAACCAGGCCGATTTTCCTGCATCCCTTCCTCTACCTAAGTGCAGCCCTGATCCCCGGATGGCTCAACGTCGCAGCCCACGCCGAAACGCCCCTCAATCCCCATCCTTCAACCCCAGATAATATTTCTGCTGCTTCTCTCCTCGCACAAGAAATAGACACAGAAACCCCGCCAGACCTAACCCTCACCCCTCGCTTTGGCGGACAATTCACCACCGGGCCCGAAGCGGGCTACAACAGCAGTTATGGCAGCATTTACACTTGGATTCCCTTCGCTCAAACCCCCGGTAACAGCGTTGCCTTTGCCGAAGGACGCTTCAACATCGCCACCGAAGGCGGACGCTTAGGAGGTAATCTCCTTCTCGGTTATCGCAACCATATCCAAGCCAGGGATTTAGTTTGGGGCGCATATCTCGGCTACGACATCCGCAGCGACAACAGCCAAACCTACCACCAACTCAGCACCGGGGCTGATATACAAACCGGAATCTGGGAAACCCGCCTCAACGCCTACTTTCCCATCGCTGACACCACCAACACCGTCGTCAACCGCGACACAATCCTCAACTCCACCGCCACCAATCCCCAATTTGTCGGTAATTTACTGCAATTCACCCAAACCAACACAGTCCGCCGGGAAAGCATCGTAGATTCAGCCCTAACCGGCTTTGACCTGGAAACCGGAGCAAAACTGTATGCTTGGGAAGGAGGCGACTTACGGGGCTATCTCGGCACTTATGTTTATGGCGGCGAAAATGTCTCCACCTTCGTCGGTTTCCGCAGTCGCTTAATCGCTCGTCCTACTCCCAACACCAATGTAGGCTTAACTCTGCAAACTGACGGGGAATTTGGCACAAACTTAATTCTGAGTTTTGGTGCAAGTTTCGGCGGGACTCGCAGCAATCAGCCCGAAAACACCGTGGTTAACCGCCTGGGAGAAGGGGTGCAGCGACAAAGCCAAATCGCCCTGACTCGACGTAGCAGCAGCAGCACAACCACCACCACAACCACCACCAACGCTACCAACCCCGCTACCGGACAACCCTGGTTTTTCCGTCATGTCACTTCCACTGGGGGAAATGGTAACGGCACATTTGAAAGCCCCTACAACACCATTAGCGAAGCCCTCAACGGCATTGCAACCGACGGCAATCAAATTGTTTATGTGCAGGGCAGTGGCACGTTTACGGGTAATCTCAATATTCCCAGTAATGTGCAGCTACTTTCAACAGGCCCGACACAGCAAATCGCCACAACTACAGGCAATCTGACTTTACCTTTATCCGGTAGTGGCAATACGCCGACCATTAACGGTCAAGTTATCGCCAATGCCAACAGTGTTTTCGATGGTTTTAACGTAATAGGCGGCTTAAATATTGACGGTTTAAATGGTACGAGAACCTTACGAAATCTGACTTTAACTGTCAATAATGCCAATGAAAGCGGCATTTCCTGTAGTAATATTAGCGGCGAAGCCGCCCTCAATTTAGAGAATGTAACCATTAACGTTAATGGGGCTAATAGTAATGGCATTCGCTGTACCAATGTAACCGGCAATTTAGCCATCAACGGCGGTACGGTTACTAAAAATAACAATCAATTCGCTATTTTCCTTCAAGATATAACTGGAAGTGTCGCTTTGGCAGGAATGAATATTACTTCCACCAATGGAGGTTTATTACAAGGCAATACAATCAATAATCTGTCGATTACAAACAGCACTTTAGTCAGTAATAATGCTCCGGGTAACGGGATTGAACTTGAAAATGTGAGTGGTACAGCTACGATTGCGGCGAATACAGGGAGTCAAATCAATACGCCAACAGGTAACGGAGCCAGGTTTACTAACTCTACCGGAACTATTAATTTCTCTGGTTTTGCGATTAGTAACTCTGGGGATAGTGGGATTGAAGCCAATGCTGTGAGCAATCTAACCGTAGAAAATAATACGATTAATAGTGCCTTAAATCGAGGCATTGAGCTTGCTAACTCCAACGGTACATTGAATATTGCTAACAATACAATTACTAATACACGGGGTAATGCTCCAACAGGGCAAGGAATTCGTTTGGCAAATGTGACTGGAACAGCAAACATCACAGGTAATACCATCACAGAGACAGCCACGGATGGAAGTGGAACAAATGCTAATATACTTCTGGCTAATGGTCAAGGAATTGTATTAGCCAATACCACCGGAAATCTGAATTTAAACATTACCGGAAGTAACCAAATTAATAATAACTACAACGATGCAATTTTGATTGGTTTACTCGGAAATGCTCAAGCAACGATCGATATTTCTGGCAATACAATTAATAATAACGGCAATAGCGTTGCGCCCGATATTCGCGGTGATGGGATTGGGATTGGTTTAGAAGCAACGGCTCGAATTAACGGCTTAACTATCTCAAATAATACGATTAGTGGTAATGGCGATGATGGGATTGATATTCGTTTAGGATTCCTTACCGTAGCCAGCAATACAAACAGTACAGCCCAAATTACAAACGCAGTTTTTTCTAACAATACTATTACCTTACCTGCGGGTAGTAATAATCAAGGGATTAACTTCCAAGTATTACAAGGAACGCGATTAGAAGCAGCCGTTACAGGGAATACTTTAACTAATGGTACACCTCTGCAAATAACAAGATCGTCTACACAGCCTGGAGCTTTTGTACCGACAGCTTGCTTACGAGTCCAAAATAATAGCTTCAATAACGGCAATATTGTTGATACAGGACTTAATTTACCAGCACCAATCGGAACACTGCTTACTGTCGGGAAATTACAGTTTGAGGTTTCCAATCCTGGTTTGGGAGTACAAGCCAGTTTGCAAGCAGATAATACTCAACTCAATGCGTTCAACAGTGCCGCAATCGGGGCAAGCACAGCCTCTGCTGTTGCTGTGGGGGCAGCTTGCACTCCTGGCACACCAATTCTTCTACCCTAACAATTCAAATTTCACATCCAAAAATCCATCTTATCGAGTAGAAGTGTGTTGCGCTTTGGCTCGGTTTGTCGTTGTGGGAAAAAGACGCGGGGTAACAGAAGTGCTATTTTGAAGACTGACCGCGATCGCACTCTCTATTTATCCTACCGATGAATAAAAAACTGGCGCGTTATTTCTTCCAGTGTTTCCTTTATCTATCTGCTACCATCACAGCCATCCTGTTGTCCCTCACGGCGGCGGTTGAAGCCACACCCGTTGCTCGGACATTAGCAGAAGCCGGGATATCCACTCAGCCCATAACGCCCCAATTGGACGCGGTTTCTCCCCCCTTCAGCCTCAACCCGGAAACCGTCCCTACGGAAATCAACCCCGAAGCCGTAGCACCCCCTCCCATCAATCACTTTCCCCATCCCCTCACCGCCGAAGATATCGAAGCGGTTGAAATGACCACTGCGGCGACTCCCTCAGACTTTCAGCCCGCCTTCAACACCTCATCCCCTCCCCCCGTTACGCCAGATTGGGAAATCTACGACACCGATTTTCCAGTAGATATCGCAGCAACGCCTCAAACCTCCCCATCCCTTAATAATCTCGAAATTAGCGCTACTACGGTTGAAACCTCTCCAACGCCAGAAACTTTAGCGCCAGAAACTCCTGCATCCGTTAATAATCTCAAAATTAGCGCCACTTCAATCGAAATTCCTCCGACCTCCGAAACCCTAACACCTCAAACCCCCGCATCCCTTAATAATCTCGAAATTAGTACCACTGCGGTTGAAACCTCTCCAACGCCAGAAGTTTTAGCGCTAGAAACTCCTGCATCCGTTGACAATCTCGAAATTAGCACCACATCAGTTGAAACTTCTCCAACACCAGAAACCCTACCACCTCAAACCCCTGCATCCACAGCTTCCGCCGTCAAAGTTGTCGAAACTGCCTCGACTTCCCCAACTAATCTCTTTCCCTATCCTCTCCTCGCACAAGAAACCGAAACTGAAGAAACAGAAACTCCCGAAGAAATCGCCACAGAAAGCCAAAATCTTAGCCTTTCCCCTCGCTTTGGCGGACAATTCACCACCGGGCCCGAAGCCGGTTATAACAGCAGTTATGGCAGTGTTTACGGTTGGCTTCCCCTAGCTCAAAACCCCGGTAACAGCGTTGCCTTTGCCGAAGGACGCTTCAATATTGCTACTAAAGGGGGACGCTTAGGGGGTAATCTCCTCCTCGGTTATCGCAACCATATCCAAGCCAGGGATTTAGTTTGGGGCGCATATCTCGGCTACGACATCCGCAGCGACAACAGCCAAACCTACCACCAACTCAGCACCGGGGCCGATATTCAAACCGGAATCTGGGAAACCCGCATTAATGGCTACTTTCCCATCGCGGATACGACTACCACCATCGCTGAAAGTAGCACTATCTTAAGCTCTACCACCACCGATCCTCAATTCGTCGGCAACTTCCTACAATTCACCCAAACCTCTCAAGTCCGCCAAGATTCGGTAGTTGATTCGGCGCTGACGGGCTTTGACTTGGAAACGGGAGTCCAACTCTATGCTTGGGAAGGGGGCGACTTACGGGGCTATCTCGGCACTTACGTTTATGGTGGC
>KB904821.1:1927522-1986217 GCA_000380225.1 filamentous cyanobacterium ESFC-1 | reverse complement strand
AGGCTCCATTTAGCTCTTTCCGTATTTCTACTGATGAACCGAAAAACCAGGCCGATTTTCCTGCATCCCTTCCTCTACCTAAGTGCAGCCCTGATCCCCGGATGGCTCAACGTCGCAGCCCACGCCGAAACGCCCCTCAATCCCCATCCTTCAACCCCAGATAATATTTCTGCTGCTTCTCTCCTCGCACAAGAAATAGACACAGAAACCCCGCCAGACCTAACCCTCACCCCTCGCTTTGGCGGACAATTCACCACCGGGCCCGAAGCGGGCTACAACAGCAGTTATGGCAGCATTTACACTTGGATTCCCTTCGCTCAAACCCCCGGTAACAGCGTTGCCTTTGCCGAAGGACGCTTCAACATCGCCACCGAAGGCGGACGCTTAGGAGGTAATCTCCTTCTCGGTTATCGCAACCATATCCAAGCCAGGGATTTAGTTTGGGGCGCATATCTCGGCTACGACATCCGCAGCGACAACAGCCAAACCTACCACCAACTCAGCACCGGGGCCGATATTCAAACCGGAATCTGGGAAACCCGCATTAATGGCTACTTTCCCATCGCGGATACGACTACCACCATCGCTGAAAGTAGCACTATCTTAAGCTCTACCACCACCGATCCTCAATTCGTCGGCAACTTCCTACAATTCACCCAAACCTCTCAAGTCCGCCAAGATTCGGTAGTTGATTCGGCGCTGACGGGCTTTGACTTGGAAACGGGAGTCCAACTCTATGCTTGGGAAGGGGGCGACTTACGGGGCTATCTCGGCACTTACGTTTATGGTGGCGAAAATGTCTCGACTTTCGTCGGTTTCCGCAGTCGCTTGGTTGTTCGTCCTAACCGTAACACGAATATCGGCTTGAGCCTGCAAACGGATGGGGAATTTGGCACAAACCTCATCCTCAGCGTTGGTGCGACTTTCGGCGGCAGTCGTCGTAATGACAATCCCATCACTGAATCGGTGTTAACGCGCCTGGGGGAAAGCGTACAACGACAAAGCCAAATCGCCCTTGCCCGTCGCACACATACCACCACAGCTACCACCACAAACACGACTAACGCTACCAATCCCGCTACCGGACAACCTTGGTTTTTCCGTCATGTTACCTCCACTGGGGGTAATGGTAATGGCACGTTTGAAAGCCCCTACACAACGATTACTGAAGCCCTAAATGGTATTGCAACCGACGGTAATCAAATTGTTTATGTGCAGGGTAGTGGCACGTTTGCGGGTAATCTCAATATTCCCAGTAATGTGCAGCTACTTTCAACAGGCCCGACACAGCAAATTAATACTACCAGTGGCAATCTGACTTTACCTTTATCGGGTAGTGGTAATACGCCGACCATTAACGGTCAAGTTATCGCCAATGCCAACAGTGTTTTCGATGGTTTTAACGTAATAGGTGGTTTAAATATTGACGGTTTAAATGGTACGAGAACCCTACGAAATCTGACTTTAACTGTCAATAATGCCAATGAAAGCGGCATTTCCTGTAGTAATATTAGCGGCGAAGCTGCCCTCAATTTAGAGAATGTAACCATTAACGTTAATGGGGCTAATAGTAATGGCATTCGCTGTACCAATGTAACCGGCAATTTAGCCATCAACGGCGGTAGGGTTACTAAAAATAACAATCAATTCGCTATTTTCCTTCAAGATATAACTGGAAGTGTCGCTTTGGCAGGAATGAATATTACTGCCACCAATGGAGGTTTATTACAAGGCAATACAATCAATAATCTGTCGATTACAAACAGCACTTTAGTCAGTAATAATGCTCCGGATAACGGGATTGATTTAGAAAATGTGAGTGGTACAGCGACGATTGCGGCGAATACCGGGAGTCAAATTACAGGAGCAACCACTGAGGGAATATTTTTAAGAAATTCAACGGGGACGATTAATCTTTCGGGTTTTGAAATTGCTAGTTCGGGTCAAAATGCAGTACGGGTAAATAATGTTAGTGGCAGTTTTACCTTAAGTAATGGGACGGTGACAACCAGTAATAATCAAGCGGCAATTTCCCTGCAAAATAATACGGGTTCAACCAGTTTATCGGGGATGACTGTTACGGCAACTGGAGGCGCAGTTTTAGAAGGAGATACGATTAATAATCTGTCGATTACTGATAGCACTTTAGTCAGTAATAATGCTCCGGGTAACGGGATTGATTTAGAAAATATAAGCGGGACAGCGACGATTGCGGCGAATACCGGGAGTCGGATTACAGGGGCAACCACTGAGGGAGTATCTTTAAGAAATTCCACCGGAACGATTAATCTTTCGGGTTTTGAAATTGCTAATTCGGGTCAAAATGCGGTGCGAGCTACGAGTGTTACTGGAACGCTTAATGTTAGTAATAATACCATAAGTTATTCAGGCGATCGCGCTTTTTTCTTAGTCAATACGGCGGGTAATCTTAATTTAACCATTGCCAATAATCAAATCAGCAATTCTGATATAGATGGCATTCGTGTCGAGTTGGATAATACCGCTAATATGACCGCAACGGTTTCAGGCAATACGATCGATCGCACGACGGATACTGCTGGGGATGCGATTGATTTTGAGGCGATAGGCAACAGCGTTTTAAACATTACAATCAGCGATAATACAATTAGTAATTCGGGTAATTCAGCGATTGAATTAGAAGCACAAGGTACGGGAATTTTAAACAGCCGTATTACAGAAAATACGATTAGTAATTCTGGCGGTGATGGTATTTTGTTCTTACATAATAGCAGTCAGGATTTAACGATGTCGGTACTTAGCAATACGATTACCAATAGCGGGACAACTGCCAATGGGATTACAAGAAATGCAGGAGTACCCGTTGCAAATCAGGGAAATGGGGGTTTTGGAATTGGTGTTTTGACATTGGCTAATGGTGATTTACGATTAGATGCGTCTTTAAACACGATTACTGATAGCCAGGATGCAAAAATTGGGATTGCAGCTAATCCTGAAAGCTTGTTACCTGGAGCTAATGGAAGCTCGCGTATTGATGCAGATTTGCAATTCAATACCTTATCAGGGTCAGGAAGGGGTGCATCAAAAACCCCCCTTATTAACCTCGATAGGGGAAGTTTAGGGGTTTTGGCTGATAATAATGGGACGGTGTGTGTACGTCTGCAAAATAATACGGCAAATGATGTGAATGGGGCGGGTTATTTATTTGTGAATCTGAATCCTGTCACTGCTACTTTTATTCGAGATACTGCTAATGGCTCTAATACAGGGACACTGGTGCTATTGCCTAATGCTGTTGCTTTCACACCAGGGACTTGCAACTTGCCGTAAACTAACCGTCGTGGCCGAGCCAGGTAATGGGTAAACTGGGGTTAGTTGAAGCGATCGCGTCGGTTTCTCGATCCAACACAGCCTCGACGCGATCGCGAATCTCCTCGGCTTCAGACAAGGAATTACCCACACTGGTTAAACCCAATTTACCAAACTCAGACAACGCCCCCATGAGGTGAAACACTGTCCCCGTCATGGTGCTACTGTCGAAATGCAAACGATGACAGGTAATAATTTCCATGAGATCGCTTGGTAATAAGCCCTGATATTGAGGCTTTTGCAGATTATCTGACGCGATATAATACTTGGGTTTGCCTTGTTGGGAATACAGCAACCCGGTAGAAGGATCGCTTTGACCATTGGTGAGCAATTTTAACGCCATAAAGGGGTGCGTTGTGCCGCCTTTTCTCAAATTAATTTCAATGGCTTGTATGTCCCATTGATTCTGTTTTTCGGGTCTACGGACGGCGATAAAATCCACCCCGTATCGCTCTAGAGCGCCCTTAGAAGCCAGGATTTGCCCCACTTTGATGCCCATCTCCTGCAACCGCAAACGATAGGCGGCATCCGCCGGGAAACGACAGCCGAGATAGATTTGGCCGTTGGGGCCGCCGAGAATTTGGTCGTGAGTGGAAAGGATGTGGACTTCGCCATCGGGGGTAAGATAACCTTGGACACTGGGCGATCGCTTCTCCTCCCCTTCGATAAACACTTCGACGATTGCACCTAAATCGGGAATGCGACTAGAAAAGGCTTCCCAGGTTTCGCTTTCGGATTGAAAGCCCAAATGAGGGAGGCGATCGCGAATGGCCTGCAAACGCCCTTGACGAGTATGCTGGTCTTGTAGTGGACGCAAATCTAACAACGCATTTCCTTCCCCCGAAAAGCCCTCATTGAGCTTAATTACCATCCGTTGCAAATTGGGGTTGCGCTCCCACAAATCCACCGCCGCTTCGACTACTTCTTGCTCGTCCCAAGCGCTTTTTGTCCCGTCAGGGTGGGGGATTTGCGCTTCTGCAAAAATATCGCGACTGCCACTTTTTGACCCCCAATACAGCAAATCCGGGGAGCAAGCCAAGAGGGGAATATTCAGTTGGAGGGATAACTCTTGCTCTAGCTCAGTGGAGTTAAAACAGACCATATAGGACTTTTGCGGTCGCATGGCTTTACGAATGCGCTCGATCAGTCTCGGACGCTCTAAAATCTTTTGGGAGAGGGGTTTGAGGGATGCGTCGTGGGCTGCAAAAAGCAGCAGGCGATCGCGAGCGTGGGAAAAGGGAATACCGGGTAATAATTGTAAATAGTAATCAATAATAGCCGGGGCTAGGGGTTGCGATGTGACATAAATCAAGCGAGTGTAGGGATTTCGCAAGCGAATGAGAGAAAAAAGCAGTCTTTCTTCATAATGTAAATAGCCATCGATTTTCTTAAGCTGGCGTTGGTCGAGACTCAGAGAAGGAATTACTAAGATATCCCGGTCATCTTGCTCGAATAAATCAATACTTTGCCAGCGATCGCGCAATTTATTTTGTAATTGCTCAAAATAAGCGCTTTTTTCGGTGTTACTATTGTTCGATGTTACCATTTATTTATTATGGGTTATGGGTTATGGGTTATGGGTTATGGGTTATGGGTTGTTAGCAAAATTCCCTAATTTTCCATTGTTAATTGTGCATTGTAAATTGTGCATTGTTAATTGTTAATTGTGCATTGTAAATTGTTAATTGTGCATTGTTAATTGTGCATTGTTAATTGTTAATTGTAAATTGTTAATTGTTAATTATTAAAAATGAAAACCACCACTCACGCTTTTAAAGAATGGGCGATCGCGGTTGAAGCCCTAACGAAAGGAAAAACCATATTATTACTGCGAAAAGGCGGCATCAAAGAAAAAAATAACCGCTTTGAAGTGGCTCATCGCCAAATTTTACTATACCCAACTTACGAACACCAAAAACCGCAACTGCTCAAGCCCGAATATCGCGATCGCGTCACTTCTGTAGACTCAGGATGGCATCCCCAAACCGTCCCGATTCAAAGTTGGGCCGACATTACCGATATTTTGCAAATTACAGAAGCCGAAACCCTCGCGCAGTTGCAGCCCTATCACATCTGGAATGAAACCTTCGCTCGCGATCGCTTCAAATGGAAACCCAAGCAACCCCTCTATTTATTGCTGTTGCGGGTGTATCGTCTCCCGGAAACGGTTAATTTGCCCTATCGCGAAGAATACGGCGGTTGTCGCTCTTGGATCGACCTGGAAATGCCACTTTCCCTAGAGGGTAGCATCCCGGTAATGGGCGATCGCGATTACCAAACCCCTGTGCAAGCCATCCGCGATCTTGTAAAAACTGAGCATTAATGCCTAAAATTAGACAATTAATCTACCATCCCCCAGAAAACAGGATGATTTGCATGGCTAAACCGACGCAAGCCCACATGACCCAAAGCTGGTCAAAAAATAGCTCAGACAACTACAAAGACCTCAGAAAGCGCCAAATGGAATACTACATGGGTGCAAAACTGATTGAAGTCGGGATAGACCCAAAATCGACGATTATGCGTTGGTCTGTTGAAACGAAGGGCGATCGCGAAACTTGGACTTGCAGCACCTATTGGGGTGAGTCGAAAGACAATCTCCTCAAAGAAGAAGGGAATAAATAAGTCATTTGTCATTAGTCCTTTGTCCTTTGTCTTTGGTCATTAGTGACAAGTTAAGCCTAAAGGCAAGATGGCAAGAAAACCATAAAATTGACAGGCTAAACGGCTAGGGATTGGACGGGGAAACCCCGTCCCTACATGAAACTTGACAACGGGGATAAAACTTTAACTTGTCGCAAATAGTCCTGGGTATTTTGTCAAAGTGGTTACCAGTAACCAACAACCAACAACAAACTACCGCGACAACAACACCACCGTATAAGCCGCAATTCCTTCTTCTCGACCTAAATGGCCGAGTTTCTCATTTGTGGTGGCTTTAATGCCGATTTGGTCGGGATTCACTTGTAGCGTTGTCGCGAGTTTGTCTCGCATTGCTTTGATGTGGGGTTTGAGCTTGGGACGCTCGGCAATTAGCACCGAATCAATATTGTTAATTTGCCAACCTTGGGCTTTGATTAGCTCATGGACTTGGTGCAATAAAACCAAACTATCAGCCCCTTGCCATTTCGGGTCACTGGGGGGGAAATAATGACCGATATCCCCCAAACTCAACGCTCCGAGCATTGCATCCATAATGGCATGAGTGAGGGCATCTGCGTCGCTGTGGCCGAGGAGGCCAAATTCGTGGGGAATGGTGACACCACCGAGGATGAGGGGGCGATCGCGCACTAATTTATGAAGATCGTAGCCGTTACCAATTCTAAGATTCATTGGGGATTTTGCCACCTAAAACGCCGTTTTTTGACTGAAGTAGAGGAAAAGAGGTCATCGGGTAGCGGGATTTTATGGTCGAGTTGGGGTAACTTGAGTAATACTCCTGCCAAAAACCAATAGTACACGGCTACCGGATCGACATCTAGAGGGTAATAAAAGGTGTTGTAACTCATCAACAGCACAAACACCCAAAAACAGATTCCTAATCGCTTGAGATGCGGTTGCTGGAGGGAGCGATAGGCTTTCCAGGTTAACCAAGTCAGCATCGACACCAACAGCAAAAAAGTCAGCATCCCAAACAAGCCAATTTCGTAGAGTAGTTTGGCATAATAGGTTTCAATTAATGTAGTATTGCCCAAGATGCGGGCCGCATTGGTGCCGTGGCCTAAACCATTTCCGAGCCAACCTTCTTTCTGAGAGGCGATCCAGTGAAACTGCTCGATGATAAAACGATAAGGAGGGGAGGCTTGCCAACGATTGATAAAGCTTTCGATGGGGGCTTGTAGGTTAATAAAACGGCTGGCTAAACTCAGGGCAAGAAAGCTGATAATGCCCAGTTTGACGGGAATCCAGCGACGACGACGATCGGTTAATATCAGTAAAATTAAAAAGACTGTGGGGACTAAAGCCACAGCAATGCGTTGACCAGAAACGAGAGTCGCGATCGCTACATATCCCATCGCGATCGCACTGCCAAACCGCCAGCGATGGGTCGTATCCCCCACATAACAAGCATAAGTGAAAAATGCCCCGGAAATCAAAAACCAGCCCCATTGCCAGGGGGAAACAAATGTACCGGGTAAACGAATCAAGCCCCATTCAGGATTGTACAGCAACGACCCCCCGACCAAGCAGCGAGCCTCTAATGTGGCTTTATCCAGAGCATAGCTATCCAAACCGAGGCTACCCGGACAAATCCCGGTTACTAATAAACGATACTGAATTAGCAGCAAAGTGCAGCACAGGACAACGATAAGGACTTGCAAACGATTAAAGGTAAGCAAGTCTTTTTCGGTAACCATTAAACAATAGCCACAAAAGAGTAAAGGAATGTGACCGACTAAGATTTTTAAGCCTAATAAGCCGACTAATAGGGAGTTTTCTTTGGGGTCGGATTGCGTGCCATTTACAAAAATTAATGTCGCAAAGCACAGTAATAATAATATTCCGAGAATGGGTAAGAGGGGTTTAATTTCTTGTAAAAAATGGCGCAATAATCCCGGTTTTCGTGTCAACGCGATCGCGGCAGGAAGGTAAAGAGTATCTGTGACTAAATGATACCAAGGATGACCCTGACCGAGATCGCTGTAAATGATTGTGCCACTCAAGGGCATATAGATAAAGAGTAACCATAATCCCCCGCGAGGGAAACAATAAGAGAAAATTGTGAAACTGCACCACAAAAAAGCTAAAATTCCGGTATTAAAATCTTGCAGGAAACTTACCAGTCCTCCGACTCCCAAACAAGCTGTGCCTCCTAAAATTTTGGGGTAAATACTACCACTTTTGGGCGGTGCTATTTCTTGCATAAGTTAAAACTAACCAATAGGATAAAGCCGGATGAAAAAAGCAAGATTAACTATTTTTCACAATCTGTTAGTCTCTATATTACTGAGGTTTGACGGTGAAGGATTATGCTTACTTATGCCCTTTTCCTTTGAGGGGGAGTAAATAAGATTCTCCTTCTAAACATACTTGATAAGCACTGCCAAAACCGATGACAAAACGCCCATCTGTGGGGGTGAGTTGATAAATTCGGAAATCGGGCAAATCTCGAAAAACTTGAATAATACCGCCAAATTTGTCGGAAAATTGTTCGATCTGGTTAAGCCAATGTTCGCTGTCTCGTTCAATTAATCTCGCAGTACAATTAAAAGTTAGACGACGACGAGCGAAAATTTGTTGGCTTTGGGCTTCGTCTTCGAGAAAGAGAATACTTGCTTGAGGATTGGCTTGTAGGTTTTGGGTATGGGTGGATAAGCCACTAACATAAATATAAAAGTTTTTGGCTTCATCCATCACAAAAGGGGCATAACTGGCGTTGGGAAGACCGACTGAATCAGCAGTGCTTAAAACTAAGCTTTGAAAGGGGGCTAAAAAATTTTTATATTCCAGTTGAGCTTGTTCTAGGGTCGTCATTTTTATGATTTTAAAAAATTAAATAAAGTTACAATTATTAAGAACGAGAGAAGGAAGGGCAAGTATAAAATTAGAAAAACTTATGTTATCGGGAGAAGAGAGCGATATAATCATGAAGCTTTTAACTCAGAATGAAAGCGGGACAAGCAAAATCCCCCAAAATGTCCTCGCGGGTTTTTTAACAATTTTGGCATTGCCTTTGCTAATTTTAATGCCAATTTTCCCAAAACTTCGCCATAAACTGACAGCTTCGCTTTATTTCAAACTCCAGGATGAAGATATCACCGAAGACTTAAAAGTCTTGCTGGCCTTAATACATCAGGTTTCTGTCGCTTCTAATCCTAACCGGGTTGAGGAAGTTTTACGGGCTGCTGGCGATCGCCTCAACGCCGATTTAGGCGAACAACTGTATCGCTGGAGTAACGAGACTTTTGCTCAGGTATCTTCAACAGAAGCCCTGGCGATCGCGGCAACTCTCGTTAATTTTAGCAACCGGGTTCGTACTGTCTGTGAGGGCGATCGCACCCAACATCTAGAAATGGCTTGTTGGGGTTACCAAGCCGCTTTGATTTTTTACGACCGCGAAAATTTCCCTCTAGAATGGGCAAAAGTGCAATATAATCTCGGCAACATCTATCGCGATCTGCCTCAAGGTCAGCCCGTCGATCGACTCAACCACGCGATCGCCGCTTTGGAAAACGCTCTCCAAGTTTTTACCCCCGAAGCCTATCCCCAAGAATACAGCCTCAGTCAACGGCAACTCATGGGAGCTTATCAGCAAAGAGCCAGTCTTCAGTTTCGCGACAATCCAGAAGAATTCAACTCTAGCCCTTAAATTTAGGCAAAATGAGCCTAAAACAAAGTGCAGGTGTTGTGCGCTCTCTATTATTTAATTTTACTTATGCTTGACTATCAGCAATTATTTCAAACCATCTCTGAATTAGTCTTAAGTCATTCTCCTAGTGGCGTTGAAAAAGAGGTGGATGACTATCTGCGCGATCGCCTCGCAACCCTCAATCTCGACTTTCAGCAAGACCAAGCCGGAAATATTATCATCAAAATCCCCGGACAAAATCAAGACCGCGCGATCGCCATTACCGCGCACAAAGACGAAATCGGCGCAATTATCAAAGAAATCACCCCCGATGGCTGCTTACTCATTCGCAAACTCGGCGGCTCATTTCCTTGGGTTTACGGGGAAGGGGTCGTAGATATCCTGGGAAATCACGCCACAATTCCCGGTATTCTCTCCTTTGGCTCTCGTCATGTCTCCCACGAATCGCCCCAGAAAGTCTTACAAGAAGACACCCCCGTTACCTGGCAAGATGCCTGGGTCGAAACCAAATGCAACCTGCAAGAATTAACCGCAGCCGGAATCCGTCCAGGGACTAGAGTTGTCGTGGGCAAACATCGCAAACATCCCATCCGTCTCAAAAACCATATTGCCAGCTACACCCTTGATAACAAAGCCTCCGTTGCCATTCTCCTCTCCCTGGCCGAGCGGCTCAAAAACCCCCCTGTCACCGTTTATCTCGTCGCTTCTGCCAAAGAAGAAGTCGGAGCCGTGGGAGCGCTGTATTTCAGCCAAAATCAGCCCTTAGAGGCAATGATCGCCCTAGAGATATGCCCCCTTTCCAGCGAATATCCCCTCGAAGACAGCGCCGCCCCGGTATTACTCGCTCAAGACGCTTACGGCATCTACGACGAAGGCTTAAACGCCGAAATTGCCCAAGCCGCCCAAAACGCCTCTGTGCTGCTGCAACACGCCGTTTTGAGTGGGTTTGGTAGCGATGCTTCCATTGCCATGAAATTCGGTCACGTGGCGCGGGGGGCTTGTTTGAGCTTCCCGACGCAAAACACCCACGGTTACGAGATTGCACATTTAGGCGCGATCGCGAATTGTGTAGAAATCCTAGAAGCTTATTGTAACTCCATCTCCTAGCAATCAATTATGGTCGAAACACCCAACACTCCGATATTACCGCCTCTCGAAAATGGCGATCGCCTCAACCGCTACGAATTTGAGCGCCTTTATAGCCAAACACCCCTCAAAAAAGCCGAATTAATCGAAGGAGTCGTATATATTACCACAACCGTCCGCTTTCGCAGTCATGCTGTCCCCCATGCCAATTTAAGCGGTTGGTTAAGTCACTACAAAATCGCAACACCACATCTAGAGTTAGGAAACAATCCCACCGTCAGACTAGATGGAGACAACACCCCTCAACCGGATATTGTTTTATTAATTGCTGAAAATGCCAACGGACAAGCCCGCATTAGCGAGGACGACTATATCGAAGGTGCGCCGGAATTAGTCGCTGAAATTGCCGCCAGCAGCGTTTCTATCGACCTACACGCCAAAAAACAAGCTTATCGTCCCAACGGCGTAAAAGAGTATATTGTCTGGCAAGTTTACGACCAAAAAATTGATTGGTTTTATTTGCAAGAAGGTGAATATATTTCCCTTCCCCCAGACGACAATAACATCATTCGCAGTCGCACTTTTGGGGGGTTGTGGTTAGCCCCAGGGGATTTACTCGCAGGGAATATGACGCAAGTTTTAGCGGTTTTACAGCAAGGATTGAACTCCCGTTCGTAGTAAGCCCTTTAGGACTTTTCCCAGGAAAACTAATGCGAGTAGGCAATACATTGCTCAAAAAGGTGAACTTTACTTGAATTTACAGACCCGTATCTGAATTAAATCATGGGACTTCAGAACCCCGGTTTCTGGAGTAATATCATAAATCTAGTAGTTAAGTATATAAGAAACCGGGGTTCTAGAGCGCTACAAAATCTCTTTCAACTTGTATGCCGCATCATTCAAACGCTCGCTGCCGACTTTAATTTGATTGATGCCTTGGGCGGTTTCGTTCGCACCTTGCGTTAAATTGTTCATAGCTTGATTAACCTGCTCGGTGGCTAAAGCTTGTTGTTGGGAGACCATTGCAATACTTTGACTACCCTCTACAATATTTTGCATTGATTCAGCCACATCTAGAAAAACTTGTGCCGTTTGTTGGGAAATTTCAACACCAGATTCAACATTTTTACTGCCTCGTTTGGTTACTAATACTGTCGATTCAATCAGTTGTTGAATATCTTGTACTAAGGTATTAATTTTTTCGCTAGATTGGCGACTGTCGTTAGAAAGTTTGCGAATTTCGGCAGCCACAACGCCAAATCCTTTACCATGTTCTCCGGCTCTGACGGCTTCTACCGCAGCATTTAAAGCCAGCATATTAGTTTGATTAGATAAGTCATTGACGACATCAGAAATGCTGCCGATTTGATGGGTTTGTTGACTTAAACTCAGGATTTGTTGCGTGATTTCATCGACTCTGGCTTTTAATAAATCCATTTCGTCTAAAACACGCCCTACTGCTTGATTACCTTGTTCGATGCGGTCTAAAGCCTGTTTAGCACCCGCTACAGCAGCTTCGGCTTGTCGGGAAGATTGTTGGGACGATGAACTTAATTGATCCATCGTAACTGTAGTTTCTTGTACCGCAGATAACTGTTGATTGGCGATATGTTCTTGTTGGTCGATTGTCGCGATCGCCTCACTGGAAAAGCCACCAATATTAGAAACTAAATTAGAGATCGAAGTCGTAATTTTTCTTAACAAAACTACGCCAAGACTCAAGAAAATTACCCCAATTAATCCCGTAATAATTACTGTCACTTGAATAAAATTTCTCAGGGGTGCAAAAATTACATTTTTGGGTGTTTGGTAAACAATTGTAAACGCATTTTCTAAGTTATCTTCGGGGGTAATGGTGTGATAGCTGTAAATATAGTCCTGTTCTTCTGTTATTAAGCCACTTTCTTGAGAAAGGATTTGTTGGACAATTTCGCGAGAATAATCTTGTTGAACATTGGCCTCGCGCTCAAACTCAAAAGCCCACTCTTTTTCAGAATCGGGATGGGATAAATAAAATCCTTCAGAATTAACGACAAAAACTTCTGTTTCATATTCGATCTGTAGAGTTTCGTTTTCCGCAATTTCTAATAAACGAGCAACCAAAATATTAGCAACTAAAATTCCTTCATTTTCTCCCTGATTGTTATAAATGGGAATAGCATAACGAATAACGGGTTTATAGGGAATTTCTATTTCGCCGTTTTCTCGGTTTAAGTTAATATCTGAAACATAAATTTGACCAGGGCCTAACTGCATTGATTCTTGAAAATAAGGGGTTGAACTTTTATCTTGCAGTTGGTCTGGCGGTACTAGGGTTGCTTCTCTATTTTGGAGATTAACCCTAGCAACTTCTTGACCATTTTCATCCAAATAGCGCAGTTGATCGTAGTATTGTCGATTTTGTACAAAAGCTAGAAAAACATTATTTAACTGTGCTAAATTCTCTTGTCGGGCTATTTCTGATTGGGCTTGTAAATCGGCAGCATTTTCGGCGGTGATTGTCCCGATCGCTTCTTCATTGATCAGGGTATCAATCGCATAAGTTTCGCTTAAATAAGCAATATCCGAACGAAAATTATCTAATAATAACTCAATAATTTCTTCACTGCTATTTCCTTCTGTTTGCATGGTGTTTAAAACCGACCCAATTAAATAGCTGCGAGAAGAAACAAGATTAAACAAACTAATCGCTAATGTAGGGACAGTAATTCCAGCAACTAAAAGATACAAAATTTTACGTCGAGAATTGCCCCGAAAGGTGGAGTTAAACATATTGAGTTTGCCTACCAAATCAAGCCCTCGCTCAAGTTACATGATTAAACAAAATACTGCTTTGATTATACCGCGACTTTTTTAGCACTTATTAAAAGAAAAAAGGGAGAAATTAAATTATTTCGCTAAATTTTTAGTAAACCGTTGGACGCGGGACTTCGTGAGGAAATAATTGATTTAATGCGGCTTGTCGCTGGGTGGGGGTTTCGTCGGCATAATTCCAGAGACTTTCATAAAAGAAGAAAGACACCCCCGCAAAGCCTTGATTTCGCACAATTTCCACTTGTTCTTCAATCTGGGAAAGTGGCACGAAACGCCCTCTCAAGCCCGATAAAACCCCGATCGCGACAGGAATATGATCTTTGGCTTGTTGCAGGGAAGGATGGGCTAATTCGGCTTGAAAACGGTCGAGATTGTTACGATAAATTTGGACGATTAATTCTTCGATGAAACCCATTCTTTCCCAGGTTTGCCAATCAAGGAGATAAGACTCTAAGGAAAATTCTTGGGGATTGGGAGAAAGGGAAATAATCGCGCTGGGATTAGCCGCTTTAATTGCAGCAAATAAGTCTCCCATAAAATCAGTAATTTTGCCAGCCCGCCAGCGAATCCACTCTGGGTTTTTGGGATTGGCAGGAGGGTTTTGATTATTGTGTTCTTGGCGGTATAAATTGACGGTAAATTCGTCATAACCAAAATCAGAAGGAAAGCCAAAATGATCGTCAAATTGGATGCCATCGACATCATATTTGCTGACAATTTCGACGGCGAGATCGGTAATAAATTTTTGCACATCAGGACGCAGGGGATTGAGCCAAACCCGCTCGATAATACCTCCTTCTAGCCAGATGGTTTCACCGTTGCGTCGTTGGGTTAGCCAGTTGGGGTGGGTTTGCGCGAGGGTTGAATCTGCCGGGGCCATAAAGCCAAATTCAAACCAGGGAATCACGGCCATGTCTCGCTGTTGGGCTTCGGTAATGATTTCTTGGAGGATGTCGCGATTTTGTAAGCCGGGTTCGGGATCGAGTTCTATACCGTAGGCTTGTTGGGCGATTTGGCTGGGGTAGAGGGTGTAGCCCCAGTTCCAAACGGTGGGATATAGGGTATTAAAGTTAAGTTGGTCGAGACGGGCGATCGCGCCCTCTAATTCCCCTTGAGAAAACAACACATCGCTGTCAATATTCGTCAGCCAAACGCCCCGTAACTCCTGCTGTTGGGCGGTGGGGGGTTGCGGTTGGGCGACGTAGTTTGCCCCAATTCCTCCCAATCCTAACGCCTGACAAAAGAAAGCGGCCACTTCCCCGCGAGTAGCCCTTTGGTTGGGGTTGAGTTGAGCAACACGGGGATAATTCACGACTAAGCCCTTCTCGGTGGCGGCGGCTAAGTTATTACGGGCATAATCGGGAATATTGGCGCGATCGCGGAAAATTCCTAGAGTATTCTCAATGGGTAGCGTGGGGGTATAATCCAAGCCAGCAGCCAAGGCAATCAACACCTGAACGCGAGGAATGGCTTGATTGGGGTTAAAAATGCGATTGGGATAGCCTGTGAGGAAATTGGTGCGATACGCCTGGGCGATCGCATCTCGTCCCCAAAAATCATTCCCTACATCCCGAAACGTAATCGCGCTGCGAGTCACAGGCCGATTGGGAAACGCCTGATTCACCATCGCCGCAAATTCCGCCCTAGTCACTTCTCGATTGGGCCGAAAGGTATTGTCGGGGTAGCCTTTAATAATATCGCGATCGCGCAACTGAGTAATACAAGACCGCGCCCAATGATTATCAATATCCCGCATTTGCGCTTGTCCCGGTGAAGCCAGCCAAAGGGTGACAATTAACGTAAACAACAACAAAAACAGCAACCAACTCGGACGGCCATAACGCTGACTAAACCGAACTAAGGCATTGGCTTGTTGGTTAAAGATTTGGGCGATAGGATTTTGTTTTTTTATGGGTGTTTCTTCGTTCGGCATTGATTTTGACATCCCTGGTCGATTGTTGCTGTTTGAGCGCATCCTACATTCCTTTGATGATACGCCGTGACCCTCAGCCTTCAGCCAAAATTTTAGTAACTCTCAAAAAAACGCTATCCTTAGATGCTGTTGACTGTTAACGGCTTCTGGTAAAATTGCAAAGGCTTCTATTACTTTGATCGATGGGATCGACTCGCGAAAAAATTGCAGTGGACGCTATGGGAGGGGACCACGCCCCCGATGAGATTGTGGCCGGCGCTATCCGGGCTGCTGAAGAATTGGATGTCGAGGTTTTATTGGTGGGCGACCCCCAACAAATCGAATCCTGTCTACAGCAGCATTCGGCCACGTTACCCGACAAAATTACGATTGTTCCGGCAGAAGATGTGATTTCCATGCACGAAGAACCGTTGATGGGAATCCGACGCAAACCCAAAGCCTCGATTAATGTGGCGATGGATTTAGTCAAAGATAAACAAGCGAATGCGGTGGTGTCGGCGGGTCATTCCGGGGCAGCCATGGCCGCAGGTTTATTGAGACTCGGACGGATCAAAGGCATTGACCGACCCGCGATTGGGGCCGTGTTCCCCACTACGATCGCGAATAAATCGGTCATTGTGCTGGATGTGGGGGCGAATGTCGATTGTCGCCCCAAATATCTCGAACAATTTGCCTTAATGGGGCAGGTTTACAGCCAGTATGTATTGGGCATCGAAGACCCGAAAGTGGGTCTGCTTAACATTGGCGAAGAAGCCTGTAAGGGCAATGAGTTGGCGGTACGCACCCACGAATTATTAACGGCAAATCCCTTGATTTCGTTTATTGGCAACGCCGAAGGACGGGATGTATTGTCAGGTCAATTTGATGTCATTGTTTGCGATGGTTTTACCGGTAATATTTTACTGAAATTTGCCGAAGCCATTGGCGGCGTATTGCTACAAACTATGCGCGAAGAATTGCCCCAAGGGTTGCGGGGTCAAGTGGGAACCGCATTCCTCAAACCCAACCTGAAACGCCTCAAACAACGCATCGACCATGCCGAACACGGCGGCGGTTTATTGTTAGGCGTGAATGGTATTTGTATTATTAGTCATGGTAGTTCCCAAGCGCCTTCGATTTTTAATGCGATTCGCTTGGCCAAAGAAGCCATCGACCATCAGGTTTCCGAGCGCATTCAGTCGGCGTATAATCAAAACCGCGATCGCGCCAAGTCTAGCCCTCGCTCTGAATCGTCAAAAGAAACTTAAGTGGTGAATTGGGATGTGAGGCTGAATCCAATATCCGGTTTCTCTGGCTTAAGGCAAAGGTACTGATAACTGATAACTGATAACTGATGACTGAAATGGGGATGGAGTAAGGATTTGAATTATCAAGGGGCAGGAATTGTCATTACAGGAAGCGGCTCGGCGCTCCCCCAAGCGCGGGTGAGCAACGATGCTCTGAGCCAAGTGGTGGAAACTTCCAATGAGTGGATTCAAAGCCGCACCGGGATTGCCGAGCGACGCGTAGCCGGGGCAGAAGAATCCCTGTGCGCGATCGCGTCCAAAGCCGCCCAAAACGCGATCGCCATGGCACAACTGCGCCCCGACCAAATCGATCTGATTATCCTGGCCACCTCTACCCCCGACGATCTCTTTGGCACAGCCGCCAAGATTCAAACCGAAATCGGCGCAACCCAAGCCGTATCCTTCGATTTGACGGCGGCTTGTTCGGGATTTGTCTTTGGTTTGGTCACGGCGGCTCAGTACATCCGTACCGGAGTTTATCGCAATGTGGTGTTGATTGGGGCTGATATTTTGTCTCGTTGGGTAGATTGGCGCGATCGCGCTACTTGTGTATTATTCGGGGATGGCGCAGGCGCAGTCGTTTTACAAGCGGACTCGACTCAAGACAATCTGTTGGGCTTTGAGTTGTGCAGCGACGGCAAGCTCAACCATTGCCTTAACCTAGCCTTTCAAGGGGAATCAAAGCCCTTGGTCGAAGATACTCAGGTGAATCTCGGCACTTATCAACCCATTACCATGAATGGCCGGGAAGTGTATCGTTTTGCCGTGGCCAAAGTGCCAGAAGTCATTTCCAAAGCCCTATTCCGCGCTGATTTAACCGTCGATGAAATTGACTGGTTATTACTCCACCAAGCCAACCAACGCATTATTAAAGCGGTTGCTCAAAGATTGAAAATCCCTTCAGAAAAAACCATTAGCAACCTCGCCAAATACGGCAACACCTCCGCCGCCTCCATCCCCCTCGCCCTCGATGAAGCCGTCCGCTCCGGGCAAATTCAACCGAGAGATATTATCGCCATGTCCGGTTTTGGGGCAGGCTTAACTTGGGGAGCCGCGATCGCCCGTTGGGGAAAAGTTTAGCAAAGACACATGATTTCTCCCACCCCTTGAAACTGAATGAGCAGGCAACGCGATCGTTTTCGATGAACTAAAAATCATTTCTTCGTTGTATAGCCATACAATGGGATCGTGGTCAGTATTTGAATGCTCAAAAGAGCAAAAGGTTGTGAACTTCAAATTTGAAAGCGTAGAAGATTTTAAGCCAGCAGCTTTGGGAAAATCCCTGTGTATGGACTTTGAGTCTGTAGTCAGTGCATTTGCCAAAACGCCAGAGGAAAGAATTAAAGGGGCATTAAGTAGCTATATCTACGACATCCCTCAATATCCCGGAGACCCTGTGGATGGCGGCATTCATTATGCGCGATATGTGAGGCTGCCATCGTCTCTCATTCCCCAAAAGCAGCCTTCTTTGTTGAAACAATTTGCACCCACCATCAAAGAATACATCGGCATGGGAGCATCTTTTTTCGATATCGGGCCAGGACCCGAATGGTCTGTCACCCGCAATACCATCCCATCTCTGAGCATCCTCAACCCCGCAACCTATATTGCCGTAGACATCGAAGTTGAATTTACCGAGGAAGCCTGCAAAACAATCGCGCAAGCATTTCCCTCAATGACAGTCGAGAGTATTGCCGCCGATTTTCACAAAGAATCTCTACCTTATCCCGAATCGGGGGTTTCGGTGGTTTGGTATCCGGGATCGACTTTAGGTAATCTACCGTCGAGATTCGGGCAAACATTTACAGAAAACCCTTTTGTAGCCGAGCATCTAAAACTGTTGCATCGTCCTCAAAACTCAGCTTCAAACAGCTCAGAATCTCAACATTATCTCGTGCTGTTAATGGATAGTCGTAAAGACAATGCCGACTCGATGGTGAATCTATATACATCAGCCGAAGCCAGAGGATGTTTCAAAAGTATTTTATTCAAACTTAAAAGAGACCTCCAAGCGGACAGTTTCAACCCGGAAGCTTTTACTTATAACCCTTGCTGGAATGGGCAGAGTAGCGCAGTCGAGCATACCTTTACCGCCTTAGAATCCCAAAAGTTTAGCATTACGGACTGTTTTAATGGCCGGGAAGCGGAGATCGAGGTTTCTGAAGGTGAAACCTATGTGTTGGCTAATTCTCTCAAGCCTAGTTACGAAGAAATGCGAGAAATGCTTGTTCGTTCAGGATGGCAACCTCTAGAATCAGAGCGAGATGCCGAAGGACTGTTTCACATCCATTTGGCCCGCGCATCGATATAAATTAGCCTTGCGCGATCGCCCCTGCAACTTGTAATCTGTATCCTTACAGACGAAAAAATATACAAAAAATATTAATAAAATCATGGCAACTGCATGGCTATTTCCGGGGCAAGGGTCGCAAGCGGTAGGGATGGGAGTCGATCTCAATACCCTCGAAGCTGCTCAAGCAAAATTTAAACAAGCCGCAGCAATTTTGGGTTGGTCGGTGCTAGAAGTGTGTGAAAGCGAAGAAGAAAAACTGTCCCAGACCCGCTACACACAGCCTTGTTTGTATGTCATCGAAGCAATTTTAGCAGACTTATTAAAAGCGCAAAGCCAGCAACAACCCCAATTTGTCGCGGGTCACAGTTTAGGGGAATATGTCGCCCTTTATGCCGCCGGAGTATTCGACTTTGAAACTGGCTTGAAATTGGTCAAGCAACGGGCAGAAGTGATGTCTCAGGCTTCCGGTGGCAAAATGGTCGCTTTGATGGGCTTCAAGCGCGACCAACTAAACGCAGGCATCGAAAATAACCCCGATGTGGTGATTGCCAACGACAACAACGAAACCCAAGTGGTAATTTCCGGTACTCCCGCCGCCGTAGACGCATTATTAGAAAATGTCAAAGTCCGTCGTGCTATTCCCCTCAAGGTTTCTGGGGCGTTTCACTCGCCGTTGATGAGCCAAGCCGCGCAAGAATTTGAAGCGATTTTAGCGGATGTGAATTTTGTCGAGGCGCAAATTCCGGTTATTTCCAACGTCGATCCCAATCCTAGCACCGAGGCAACGGTATTAAAACAGCGCTTGGTGCAGCAAATGACCGGTTCTGTACGCTGGCGAGAAATTATGCTGCAACTTGCCGATTCTGAGGTAAAAAAAGCCGTTGAAGTGGGGCCGGGTCAAGTGTTATCTGGCTTACTCAAGCGTTCTCAACCCGCAATCGAGCGCTTTAACGTCGGGACGATCGAAGACCTGAAAGCCTTGTCTAATGAGGAATTGACCCACGCTTAGGGCTTTTCAACCACGACAAAGCCGCGAGAGCGATTGGAAGTGGGGTCGGTGGTGTTCATGGCTTGCCATAGCGTTTCTGTGGACACCCACACCGGGGGATATTTGTGGGCAGCTACGTCTAAAATAAGGACGCGATCGCTCTTGGCATGATACGCCCCAATCGGTGAAATATGACCGACTTTGCCTTGGTTGAGAACTTCTCGCTGATAGTTAATCGCGATCGCGTCTTGGGGATGATTGCAGATTTTTTTGCACCAAGGCGCGAAATTCAGCTAGGGAAGTCTCGGAGGCATAAAACACCGTACTTTCCAGTTGATGGGCTTCTAACAAAGCGTCTAACTGCGCTAAATTCATCCCCGCAAAAGTCACCGCCCAAGAACTGCGAATTTTTTGAACCGAATCAGTAAAAAAATTAAATTGATTGAGGGGCATTTGCGCCGATTGCAAGGCATTAATCATCATCAACGAGGACGCAACCCCGCAAAAAGCCCGTCTCGCTTGGGGGACAAAATGGGCGTTGAGTTGCCCATAATCGGCGGTGTAGTCGCTGGTAGCCAGTAATTCTTGGCCGCGAGTCGAATCAATCGCAACGAGATTTAGGGGGAGGGGGCGCGATCGCACAGGCGGTTTTTGAAACGCGAAGTAGAATAAACTACCCCCCGCAATTCCTAACAAACCGAGTACCGAAAGTCCTACAATGCGAAGTTGTCGCTTCATTCTTGCTGATAACGAACCACTGGACGGGGAAACCCCGCCCCTACAAGTCTAATCAACCCCTGTCAATTAAGTACATGAGCAGCGATAAAATTATTGTTCCCTTAGATGTTCCCACCATCGAAGACGCGATCGCCCTAATCGACCAACTCCCAGACGTAACCTTCTGGAAAGTCGGCTTAGAACTATTCGTCAATACTGGCTCATCCATCCTCCAGACCCTCAAATCTCGCCAAAAACGCATCTTCCTCGACCTCAAACTCCACGACATACCCAACACCGTCGCCGGAGCCACCCGCGCTGCCGTTAAATACGATGTCGATCTCCTCACCCTCCACGCCACCAACGGACGCAACGCCCTCCAAGCCGCAGCCGAAGCAGTACAAGGCACTTCTACCCAACTCCTCGCAGTTACCCTCCTTACCAGCATCAACGCCCGCGATCTCGCCTTCGACTTGCAAATTCCCCTCGAACTGCCCGAATATATCCTCAAAATGGCGCTTTTAGCCCAAGAATCCGGCATCCAAGGCGCAGTTTGTTCCCCCCGTGAAGCCAGTCATTTAAAACGAGTCTGCGGTGATGATTTTCTCCTCGTTTGTCCGGGAGTGCGCCCCAGTTGGGCAGCAACCGGCGACCAGCAGCGCGTTATGACCCCCGCAGATGCCCTCAAAGCCGGGGCGGATTACCTGGTTATCGGACGACCCATCACCGCCGCCAGCGACCCTGTAGAAGCGTGGGAGAGAATTGTAGGGGAATTATGAATTTGGGAAGTAATTACTAATGACCAATTACCAATTACCAATGACCAATGACCAATTACCAATTAAGGGATTAGACAACCAACAACAAACAACAAACAACAAACAACAAACAACAAACAACAAACAACAAACAACAAAGGACTAATGACCAATGACAAAGGACTAATAACAATTCTCGCAGCAAGCGCGTTGAGTCTTTTGGTAGCATTCCCTGGAATGGCGCAACCCCTAGACGATACGCGAACTTGTCCAGAGGATGCCGAAACCCTGATGGCGTTGATGTTGCGGGACTTGCCAAGTTATGCCAATCGGGTGTTGCGGCGATCGCGCATTCTCGATAATCCCGACGACGACTACGACCGTAGTATTATCCTGGCAGGACGACCCGAATTTCAACCCCTCAGCCTCAGCCCGATTTCCGTGTCCCAAGTCGGGGAACTCGCACCCCCCGAACCCCCGCATCAGGTCTTTTTCACCACCCTAGAGCGCATCCAGAACGAGGATCGCCTGTACCGCGTGCAAAGTTATTATTGGTTGTTTTTATCAAATACAGACAGTGGCTGGCGTTTATCGCTGTTATATATGCGTCTGGGGTCGGCTAACACCGAGCGTACCGCCCTACCCCCCAGGGAAAATAGTAATGGCGTTGTCGGTCAAGCCGTTAAACTTTGGTTACGGGATTGCCGCAACGGGGCAATTCGTCGGTAAGTATTGTAATACCAACTGCTGGTTTAATCTTGCAATCTCGTTCCTTGGTTTTACCAAGGGACGTAAAAACGAGGCTCTGCCTTTTTTCTAGCATCTTATGTTATGACTAAAAATAGAAATATGAATTTATCTTGGCAATAAAAATACTGTATGAATATCATGTTCAAGAATTGATAAAATTTTGGTATAACCTATTTCGTAAAGCCTAATAACCAATAACTAATAACTAATAACAAAAACCCGTCAATTCTCGCGATCTACCAACTAACTTAACTACTGCCCAAAACCCTATAATTCCCACTACCCACTAATCACTTAAATAAACTATGTCTTTTGTTGGTTTACACATTCACAGCGATTACAGCCTACTCGACGGGGCTTCTCAACTCCCCAATTTAGTTAATCGTGCCGTAGAATTGGGAATGCCCGCGATCGCCCTCACGGATCACGGCGTAATGTATGGGGCGATTGAATTAATTAAAACTTGTCGAAAAAAGGGTATTAAACCCATTATTGGCAATGAAATGTATGTCATTAATGGCGATGTTGAAACGAATCATAAACGCATTCGTAAATATCACCAAGTTGTCTTAGCGAAGAACACCCAAGGATATAAAAACTTAACCAAACTCACCACAATTTCCAACCTCAAAGGTTATCAAGGTAAAGGCATTTTTGCCCGTCCTTGTATTAATAAAGAATTATTAGCCCAATATCACGAAGGCTTAATTGTCACCAGCGCTTGTTTAGGGGGAGAAGTTCCTCAAAACATTCTCAAATTTGACTTGAAACGAGCTAGAGAAGTCGCCAAATGGTATAAAGATGTTTTTGGGGATGATTACTATTTAGAAATCCAAGACCACGGTTCGGCAGAAGACCGAATTGTGAATGTCGAAATAGTTAAAATTGCACGAGAACTCGATATTAAAATTATCGCAACCAATGACTCTCATTTCATTTCTTGTTATGACGTAGAAGCCCACGACGCGCTGCTGTGCATTCAAACCGGGAAACTGATTACCGAAGATAAACGACTGCGGTATAGCGGGACAGAGTATCTAAAATCTGCTGCTGAAATGAAGCAATTATTCCGCGATCATCTCAGTGAGGATGTAATTGAGGACGCGATCGCGAATACCTTAGAAATTGCCGAAAAAGTCCAGC
This sequence comes from filamentous cyanobacterium ESFC-1, assembly GCA_000380225.1. GTDB lineage: Bacteria > Cyanobacteriota > Cyanobacteriia > Cyanobacteriales > Spirulinaceae > Jaaginema. The sequence continues at coordinate 1,962,791 of KB904821.1, read as the reverse complement.
CGTATAATATTATGGACGAACCCCGCATCCCCGATTATCCGGTTCCTGCGGGACATACAGCCGACACTTATCTCGAAGAAGTCACCTGGGAAGGACTCAAAGATCGTCTCAAATGTCGTTCCCGTTCTGAAATTGATTCAACTTATAAAGAACGCCTCCAATATGAATTAGTGATGATGCAAAAAATGGGTTTCTCGACCTATTTTTTAGTTGTCTGGGACTACATTAAATATGCTAGAGATCATCATATTCCAGTCGGACCAGGACGGGGTTCGGCTGCGGGTTCTTTGGTTGCTTATGCCTTAAAAATTACCAACATTGACCCAGTTCACCACGGCTTACTCTTTGAGCGTTTCCTCAATCCCGAACGTAAATCAATGCCAGATATTGACACCGACTTCTGCATTGAACGCCGGGATGAAATGATTAAATATGTAACTGAAAAATACGGCAAAGATAACGTCGCACAAATCATTACCTTTAACCGCATGACCTCGAAAGCGGTATTAAAAGATGTGGCGCGAGTTCTTAATATTCCCTATGCAGAATCCGACAAGATGGCGAAATTAATTCCGGTTGCGCGAGGGAAACCAGCGAAGTTAAAAGTAATGATTTCTGATGATACTCCCTCCCCAGAATTTAAAGAAAAATACGACACTGACCCCCAAGTTCGGCGTTGGTTAGACATGGCGATTCGTATCGAAGGAACGAATAAAACTTTTGGGGTTCATGCAGCCGGAGTGGTTATTTCTTCTCAACCTCTTGATGAAATTGTGCCGCTACAATTCAATAAAGAAGGGGCAGTTATTACGCAATTTTCCATGGAAGATTTAGAGTCCTTGGGATTGTTGAAAATGGACTTCCTGGGACTCAAAAACCTCACAACAATTCAAAAAGCGGCGGAGTTAATCAAACAAAATCAAGGCATTACCCTGGATGTTGATGAACTCCCCCTCGACGAACGCAAAGCCCTAGAAATCCTCAAAAAAGGAACCGCTAATAAGTTACCCCCAGACATCAAAACAACTCACAAATTATTCCGCGACGGTCACCTCGAAGGTATTTTTCAATTAGAGTCTGACGGGATGCGTCAGATTGTGCGAGATTTGAAACCTTCAGGGATTGAAGATATTTCTTCTATTTTGGCATTGTATCGTCCGGGGCCACTGGATGCGGGGTTAATTCCCATGTTTATTAACCGCAAACACGGACGAGAACCCATCGAGTACGACCATCCCTTATTAGAAAATATTTTGAATGAAACTTATGGGATTTTGGTCTATCAAGAACAAATCATGAAAACCGCCCAAGATTTGGCGGGATATTCCCTCGGTCAAGCGGATTTACTGCGTCGGGCTATGGGTAAGAAAAAGATTTCTGAAATGCAAAAACATCGAGGGATTTTTATCGATGGGGCTGCCAAAAACGGCGTAGATTCACAAATTGCTGAACATCTTTTCGACCAGATGGTGAAGTTTGCCGAGTATTGTTTGAGTTACGATACTGAGGTGTTAACGGTGGAATATGGGGCTGTTCCGATTGGTAAACTTGTCGAAGAAAAACTGAATTGTTCGGTGTACACTGTCGATCCCAATGGTTATATTTATACTCAGGCGATCGCGCAATGGCACGATCGCGGCATCCAAGAGGTATTTGAATACCAACTCGAAGATAACACCATCATTCGCGCAACCAAAGACCATAAATTTATGACCGAAGACCATCAAATGTTGCCCATTGATGAAATTTTTGAACGAGGTTTAGAGTTGAAAAAATGTCCTCAACCTCAACAGATAAGAGAGTTAGTTATAGGTTGAATCTAAGGTGGGCAATGCCCACCCTACTGCCGTGACAAAGCTAAAACAAAGCTTTAGCGTAGGGTGGGTTAGGCGGTTAAAACTGCCGCTATAACTGCAATTTAACTATCCGCCGTAACCCACCGTTTAAAGTGTGTCAGGCCACTACTTTACAGAACTAGGGGCATTATAAAAAACAATGAAACCTTAAATTAAGATTACAGCAAACGGGGGATAAATCTCATGTCAAAAAGTCATATTCGCCTCAATAAAACCACGCGAGAATGGGTGATTTATGCCCCCAGTCGCCAAAAACGCCCCCAAGATTTCAAACAAATCAATCTAGAAGAATCTGACAGTCATTATTGTCCTTTTTGTCCTGAAAATGAAGACCATTTAGAACCCGTTATTTTAGAGTTACCCAACCCTATCAAACAGGGTTGGCAAACGCGAGTGGTTGAGAATAAATATCCCGTTTTAACCCCAGACACTCACCCCAACCGTAAGATGAATGGCATTTATGTAACGATGATGGGATATGGCCAACATGAGGTCATTATAGAAAGCCCTCATCACAATCAAGACATTGCCACAATGCCATTAAAAGCAGTTGAAACGGTACTAGAAACCTATCATCAACGCTATCTGGAATTAATGACAGCCCATGAAAATATGATGATCATTATTTTCCGCAATCATGGCAAAAAAGCCGGGGCTTCTTTAAAACATCCCCACTCCCAAATTATTATGACGGGAATTGTTCCCCAACATATTCGTTTGCGGGAAAGGGAAGCCCAACGCTATTACGATCAATGGGCCCGGTGTTTATATTGCGATATGCTGTATTTTGAACTACATACAGAAACGCGCATTATCACCGAAAATCATTCCTTTGTTTGTTTTGTCCCTTTTGCTGCCGAAGTTCCTTTTGAAATGTGGATTATCCCTAAAGAACATCAAGCGGATTTTGGCAGTATTTCGTCTCGACAAAAAGCAGATTTAGCTTTGATTCTAAAAGATGCTTTGGGGCGATTATATCGCAAGTTAAACAACCCCGATTATAATTATGTCATCAACACCGCAGCCCGCTACAAAGCCGAAGAACCCCAAGTTCATTGGTATCTACAAATTCGCCCTCGCTTGACTACTCCTGCGGGATTTGAAATTGGTTCGGGGATGAATATTAATCCCTCAATTCCTGAGTTGGATGCGAAGTTTTTAAGGTCTTAAGTTATTAGTTATTGGTCAATTGTGGCAAGTTAAGGTTTTGTCCCCATTGTCAAGTTCCTCGTAGGGGAGGGGTTTCCCCGTCCAATCTCCACCCTTAAACTCGTTCCCAGGTTGTACTTGGGAACGAAAAAACAAGGCTCTGCCTTGGTTAGGATCATTATTTTTATCAAGAAAAACGGAGGGAGAAGTAAACTCACCTCTGGGTTTTTCTTAATAGCATATTTAGTATAAAATCGAGGCGGAGCCTCGTTTGTTGCGTTCCTTGGTTCTACCAAGGAACGAGGTTTGAAAGTTTACATCTTGTTTGTAAATGCTATATATCAAAAATATTTTAAACTTTTGCGATCGCCCCCTATAATCTCGATATAATAAAGTATTGCAAAAAATATAAAATATCAAAAATATGGCTAACCCAAAAGTTGCACCGTATGGGTCTTGGAAATCGCCCATTACTGCCGATCTGATTGTATCGGGAAGTGTTGGGATTGGGGGCGTTGGCGTTGAGGGAGATGATTTGTTTTGGGTAGAATCTCGTCCCTCAGAAGGGGGTCGGAATGTGTTGGTAAAACGCACCCCTGATGGCACCCAAAGCGATATTACTCCCCAAGGTTTTAACATTCGGACACGGGTACATGAATATGGCGGCGGTTCTTTTTTACTTGCCGAAAATACCCTTTACTTTTCTAATTTTGCCGACCAACGAATTTATAAACAACCCTTAGATGGAGAACCGCAACCCCTAACTCCAGAAAGTGCGTGGCGATATGCAGATGCCCTTTTAGATTCCTCACGAAATCGCCTAATTTGTGTAGGAGAAGACCACAGCAATCCTGACACCGAACCCGTAAATTGTTTAGTCGCCGTTGATATTAATTCTGGGGAAACAACCACCCTAGTTTCGGAAAATGACTTTTATAGTTCTCCCCGTTTAAGTCCCGATGGAACGCAATTAGCCTGGGTGGAATGGAGTCATCCCTATATGCCTTGGGATAGTACCCAATTGAAAGTAGCCCCGATTAAAGAAGATGGTTCTTTAGGGGAAATTAAAACAATTGCAGGGGAAAAAGAAGAAGCGATATGTGCGCCGATGTGGTCGCCGGATGGGGTATTATATTTTGCAAGCGATCGCGAAAATTGGTGGAATATTTACCGCGACAATGGCAACATTGAAATTGTCTATCCCATGGCTGCCGAATTTGGTTATCCTCATTGGGTCTTTGGCATTCAACCCTACCGCTTCAAATCCGCCACTGAAATCATCTGTACCTACTCCCAAAACGGCAGCACAAAGTTAGCCCAACTCAACCCCGAAAGCAAAACATTAAAAAACATCGAAACCCCCTTTACCAGTATTGGTTCCCTTAAAATTAAAGGGGATTCCCTCTATTTTATCGCCGGGTCGCCCACCGAACCCACCCAATTAGTCGAACTAAATTTAACCACCGGAAACACCACAACCCTGAAAAAATCCAGTTCCGTTGAAGTCGATTCCGGTTATCTCTGTGTCCCCGAACAAATCGAATTTCCCACCGCAGACGGCAAAACCGCTTATGCCTGGTTCTATCCCCCCCAGAATCAGGACTACAAAGCCCCAGAAGGCGAGTTACCGCCCCTTTTGGTCAAAAGTCATGGCGGCCCCACGGCGGCGGCTTCTGCGACCTTTAACTTGCGGATACAGTATTGGACGAGTCGCGGCTTTGGCTTTGTGGATGTGAATTATGGGGGAAGTACCGGCTATGGTCGCGAGTATCGCCAGCGTTTGAACCAGAAATGGGGTATTGTCGATGTAGAAGATTGTACCCAGGCCGCGCAATACCTCGCGCAACAAAAACGGGTTGATGGCGATCGCCTGGCCATTGCCGGAGGCAGCGCCGGGGGTTATACTACCCTTGCGGCCCTGACCTTCCGAGATGTCTTCAAAGCCGGCGCAAGTTACTATGGCGTAAGCGACCTCGAAGCCCTAGCCCAAGACACCCACAAATTTGAATCCCGTTATCTCGACGGCCTGATAGGGGCATATCCTGAAGACAAGGAAATCTATGTAGCGCGATCGCCCATCCATTATACCGATCGCCTGTCCTGTCCCGTCATCTTTTTCCAAGGACTCGAAGATAAAGTCGTTCCCCCCAACCAAGCCGAAGCCATGGTCGAAGCCCTCAAAGCCAAAGGACTCCCCGTGGCTTATGTTCCCTTTGAAGGAGAACAACACGGCTTCCGTCGGGCCGAAAATATCAAGCGGGCCCTCGATGCGGAATTCTACTTCTACGCCCAGGTATTTGGCTTTGAACCCGCCGAAAGTATCGATCCGGTTGAAATTGTCAATTTGTAGAGTTTCGTCCCTGTAGCGTACAAAGCGCGACGTATAACGCGCCAGTGGTCAATTCAGTCAAACTAAGATCAAATCCGTTTAAGTCGCGATACGCGAAGAACCCCGGTTTCTTACCTGCTTATACAGTCAAGTTAAAATTTTTTGCGAGAAACCGGGGTTCTAAAATTTGACTAATTCAACAGATTTAAGATTAACAAACGAGGCCAAAATTATCTGAGAAGGCTCATGATCTTCAATCCTCAAACTGCCAATACCTTAGCGCAACTTTACGACCAAGATTACTATCTTTGGCTCGTTCAAACCGCGCAGCTTCTTAAAAATAAACAACTCACCCAACTTGATATTGACCATTTATTTGAAGAAATCGCAGACATAGGGAAACGGGAAAAACGCGCCCTCATTAGTAACTTAGAAATCCTCTTAATGCACCTGCTGAAATATCAATATCAACCAGAAAATCGCTCTAATAGCTGGCGTTACACAATTTTTGAACATCGAGACAGAATCGAAAAACAATTTAACGATAGTCCCAGTTTGAAATCTTATTTCCTTGAAAACTTCGATGCAGCTTATACCAAAGCTCGACAAAAAGCCGCGATTGAAACCGGAATGGAGTTAGAGCTTTTTCCGAATACTTGTCCGTTTAGCCCAGAAAATACGCTCGATTCTGAATTTTTGCCTTGAAGTGTCGAGCCAGTAGCCAGTAGGGTGCGTAAACGTTGTGTAACGCACCGTTTTAATGTATTATAGTCATTACAATTAGTTTCCGTACAGTCATCTCCCAATAAAGGTATCGTATTCTCCCTGAACCGCCCTCACCCCAAACCCCTCTCCCACGGGAGAGGGGCTGCTGGTTTTTATTTGGAATTGCTATAATACCAATCAGCAGTAGTGCCGTGACACAGCTAAAAGTGTGCGATAGATTTTCGGTCTATATTCATGTTGAAGCCAGTTTCGAGGGTTTTCTAAAGCCCTATTTAAGCTGTGTCACGGCAGTAGTGCCGTGACACGCCTTAAATAGGGCTTTAGCGTAGGGTGGGTTAGGCGGCTAAAACTCATGCTATGACTGCAATCTAGTTATCCGCCGTAACCCACCGTTTAAGATGTGTCACGACAGTAGGGTGCGTAAACGTTGTGTAACGCACCGTTTTAATGTATTAATACCAATCAGACCAGAAACCGGGGTTCTGAAACCTACTCCATCGCGTCCCATTCCCCCGACGGAATAAAGGAAGCCCAGAAATAAGGATGTTGATACTCAGCACTAGCCAACATCGCCAACTGCACCTCACGCAACGCCGCACTCCGCCCCACTCCCGACAGCAAACGCTGGTAATAATCCACCATCAAATCCTTCGTCCCCTCATCCGACACCTTCCACAAGCTGATAAGTTGACTTTCTGCCCCTGCAATGGCCAAAGCCCGACGCAAACCATAAACCCCCTCCCCATTGGCTACATCCCCTACCCCTGTCTCGCAAGCTGAAAGGACGACTAACTGCGTTCCCCGCAAATTCAAGCCCGCCAGTTCTAACGCCGTCAATGCTCCATCCTCAGAACCACCGCCAGAGCGACTATTAAAGCCTGCCAACGCCAAACCCGAACGCAAAAGGGGATTTTCTTGGTTTACGGGGGCAGAAGGCGTAAAATCGGCATCTGGGCGAGCCTGTACGCCTACAATACCGCGACTCTCAAAGGGATTCGCTGCGGGGGCGACTAAATCCACATCGATAAAAAAGCCGTGGGTGGCAATATGGAGAATGCGCGGGGCTTCGACTTGTTTAATCGCTTGTTCCGTCGCTTTTGCTTCTGTCAAAACCGTGGCATTGGGGAGTAAAGGCTGAATTGCTGCGGCTTCGGCGGCAGTTCCCGGTAACTCGCCAAAACGGATACTGTCGATATCGCTTGAGCGTTGATTGCTACCGCGATTGGTGGCAACAGTTACGCCAGGTTCGTCATAATCGGGATTAGCCACAATTACCGAGGCTTGACGGGGTTGTTGCTTATTTTCTAGACGCAATAAATCCCGTCCGGTGGAGAGGTAAGTAATTTGGTAATTCTCGACGAGATACTGATTATTTTCATCTACCAAAGCCGCAAAGGGAATCAAGTTAAGCTGGCTATCAGGAGACAGCAGAATGTGATTTTTATCGCCCAATTTCGCCCGAATCGGCTGCATAATTAGGGCATCCAGTTCGCGGGCGTTTTCTTGCAGACGAGTCAGATTTCCCCGCGTTCCGAGAGAATTTTGTAAAGCTTTTGCTGCTGCGTTGATGGGTGCGGCTTCCCCTAAATCCACCCATTGCGGCGCACCTGTAGCGTGGAGGATGTAGGCAGCATAACGAGGATTACCAAATCGGTCGGTTTTCGCCTCATAAGGATAATAAAGGGTTAATTCAACTAATGCTGCATCTGCCGGAATTTGTTGCTGTATGGCTTCAATGGTTACGGGTTGGCTGATGGTGCGAAACTCAGCACTACGGCGAGAAAGTGACCCTTCGAGTTGATTAGCTTCGGCTTTGAGGTTGGCGACTTGGGTTTTGTAGGCTTCCCCGCTCAGGTTTTCTGGTTTGTTGTAGATTAGGGTTGCCAGTTGGGTGCGAGTATCGGCAAGTTGGTCGAGGAGTTGTTGGTTTTCTGGGGTTAAGTTTTCACGAATCAGTTGGATATTATCGGTGAGAGCATCAAGAATGCGTCCTTTGCGACGGAGAAGCGTGGTTAACGCAATTTGAGCCGCTTCGGGATTGTTGGGGGCATCTTGCAGATGTAGAGAAGTAGCTCGATGAGTTGTACCAGATAGGGTGTTCATGTAAGCCCGTTTCTGGGCTTCTGAACCCGTGGTGAAGATGAGAGAGATGTTGTTTTCTTGGATATTGAGTCCGCGATTGAAATAGTCGGTGGCTAAAGTTATGTCTCCTTGGGCTTGGTATAGGAATGCTAGGTTTTCGAGACTTTGGGCAATGTCGGGATGGTCGCGACCCAAGGCTTGTTCGCGGATGGCTAGGGAGCGTTGGTGGAGGGGTTCGGCTTCACTGTAGTTCCCCATATCCCGGTACAGCACTGCCAAGTTGTTGAGGCTGGTGGCAACCGAGGGATGGTCGCTGCCTAAAACTTGTTCGCGGATGGCGAGGGAACGTTGATAGAGGGGTTCGGCTTCACTGTAGTTCCCCATAGAGTAGTACAGTATTGCCAAGTTGTTGAGGCTCGTGGCAACAAGAGGATGGTCGCTACCGAGGGCTTGTTCGTAGATGGTGAGGGAGCGTTGGTAGAGGGGTTCGGCTTCACTGTAGTTCCCCATATTACGGTACAATTCTGCCAAGTTGTTGAGGCTAGTGGCAACAAGGGGATGGTCGCTGCCGAGGGCTTGTTCGTAAATGGCTAGGGAGCGTTGGTAGAGGGGTTCGGCTTCACTGTAGTTCCCCATATTTTGGTACAGTGCTGCCAAGTTGTTGAGGCTGGTGGCAACGTCGGGATGGTCGCTGCCGAGGGCTTGTTCGCGGATGGCTAAAGCTTGTTGATAGAGGGGTTCGGCTTCGCTGTAGTTCCCCATATTACGGTACAGTATTGCCAAGTTGTTGAGGCTGGTGGCAACGTCGGGATGGTCGCTGCCGAGGGCTTGTTCGCGGATGGCTAGGGAGCGTTGGTGGAGGGGTTCGGCTTCTGTGTAGTTCCCCATATTACGGTACAGTTCTGCCAAGTTGTTGAGGCTCGTGGCAACATTGGGATGGTCGCTGCCGAGGGCTTGTTCGCGGATGGCTAAGGCTTGTTGAGCGAGGGGAATTGCTGTTCCGTATTGCCCTTGCCGATACAGTTGAATAACTTGTTCATTGAGGCGTTTGGCTTCTTCGAGTTGGGCGGTTTGTTCGGTGGTAGGAGTGGGTTCGGTTTGAGCTAGGGCGGGGACTGTGCTGAAATGGAGTCCTAGGAGAAGGAAGCCGCCTGCGAGGTGTTTGAGGGGATTTCTGGGGGATTTTGCCATGAGTCAGGGATACTAACGACGATGCTTTAGTATATTTCTCTGGCGAGGGAGGTTATGCAGTGGGTCAAATTTGGCAGAGGTTAACCTTTTGTTTTGCAAACCCAGCTTTGGATTAAGATTGGGGAAACTAACATTGTCTAGTGGAATGTTTCACCTTAAACGGTGGGTTACGGCGGATTGCGATTATTACAGTCATAGCGACGGTTTTAGCCGCCTAACCCACCCTACTGGACTACTAACTAAAATGCCTACACTTCGGTGCGTTACGCTACGCTAACAGCACCCTACCTATAGCCTCATTTTAGCTGTGTCGCGGCACTCCATGATGTCTTGTCACTTTCGGTTTAACTTGTCACCAAGAACCCAGGACAAATGACAAATACTTGTCAGTCGTTCCCTCAAGCTGTAATCTTACAATTTGTAACGATCAATGCCAATCCATAGCCTACCATGTCCACGATCGCAGACGCTCAAGCTTCAGTGACATCAGAAAACACCCCGACTCCCTCGACCACTAACACGGTTTTTGCCATTGAAGACATCCAGAAATTAATGCCCCATCGCTATCCCTTCGCGTTGGTAGACCGCATTATTGAATATGTCCCGGAAAAGAAAGCCGTGGGTCTCAAAAATGTCAGCGTCAACGAACCCCATTTCCAAGGACATTTCCCCGGACAGCCGATTATGCCGGGGGTGTTGATTATCGAAGCGATGGCCCAAGTGGGTGGGATTGTGATGACGCAAATGCCGGGGATGGATAATGGTTTGTTTGTGTTTGCGGGGATTGATAAAGTCCGGTTTCGTCGTCCGGTGGTTCCGGGGGATCAACTGATTCTGACGGTGGAACTCTTGCGCTTACGGGGTCGTCGTTTGGGTAAGATGCACGGACGGGCTGAGGTTAATGGGGCTTTGGTGACAGAAGGCGATTTGATGTTTTCTTTGTTAGATTGAGGCCGAGACTCGACGTAGGGATTCAGCCATACGCCAGATTGCTTTTAGGGTCAATCGGCGGGGGAATCCAGGTTTGCTGCAAGCTTTGAAGACGCTCCGACACCAGACGAGACTTGAAAACACTAATTCATCCTACGGCAGTTATTCATCCAGAGGCAGAGTTGCACCCGACGGTGCAGGTCGGCCCCTATGCGGTAATCGGCGAAAATGTTAAGGTTGGCCCGCAAACGACGATTGGGCCTCATGTTGTGATTGAGGGGCCGACGGAAATCGGCATTGGTAATAAAATCTTTCCGGGGGCGGCGATTGGCTTAGAAACCCAGGATTTGAAGTATAAAGGGGCAGTTAGCCACCTTAAAATCGGGGATTATAACCGCATTCGCGAGTATGTGACAATTAATCGGGCAACCGATGAGGGAGAGTTTACAATTATTGGCGATCGCAATCTCTTGATGGCGTATGTTCATGTGGCCCACAACTGCATTATCGAAAATGAAGTGGTCATTGCCAATAATGTCGCTTTAGCGGGTCATGTGGAAATTGAGTCGAATGCGGTGATTGGCGGCGTTTTGGGGGTACATCAATTTGTGCGAATTGGTCGCCGGGCCATGGTGGGGGGAATGAGTCGCATTGACCGGGATGTGCCGCCGTTTATGCTGATTGAAGGTAATCCGGCAAAGGTGCGATCGCTCAACCTGATTGGCTTGAAACGCGCCGGATTAGCCCCGGAAGACATTAATTTGTTTAAAAAGGCCTTTCGCTTGTTATATCGCTCCGATCTGCGCTTAACTGAAGCAGTGGAGCAATTAGGGCTACTGAGCGATCGCGACGATCTCCAACATTTATATCACTTTTTACAAGCCTCTACCGGCCCCAATCGTCGCGGACCCATTCCGGCAATGCAACGGGCTGATTGACCTTCGCGACTCAACTATTATGCGTATTTTTATTTGTACCGGGGAAGTATCTGGGGATTTGCAGGGGGCTATGTTAATTCAAGCCCTACAGCGCCAAGCCCAAAGCCACAACCAAACCCTAGAAGTCGTGGGCGTTGGGGGCGATCGCATGGCGGCCACTGGCGCAACAATCCTGGGCAATACCACTGCCCTAAGTTCCATTGGTTTTTTAGAAGCCGTCCCGTTTATCTTCCCGACATTGCGCCTCCAGCGACGCATCAAGAAGTATCTGGCTGAAAATCCCCCAGATATCTTTGTCGCTATCGATTATCCTGGGTTTAACCTCACTTTAGGTCAAGAATTGCGTCGTCAGTATCCCGATTTACCCATTATCTACTACATCGCCCCTCAAGATTGGGTTTGGCAAGATTGGAAACTGTCCTCTGTCTTCGGTCACACCGAGCGTATGACCGCCACCATCAGCCGTTTATTGGCGATTTTCCCCGAAGAAGCTCGCTTTTTTGAAAAACACGATTTTCCGGTGACTTGGGTGGGTCATCCTATCGCCGATCGTTTAGTCAATCCCCCGCAACGAGAAACAGCCCGTCAAGCTTTGGGGATTGATGACTCCGAACTCGCGATCGCCCTCATTCCCGCTTCTCGTCCCCAAGAAATCACCTACATCTTGCCAATTATCGCCCAAGCTGCTCAAACCTTGCAAGCCAAACTCCCCCACGCTCGCTTTTGGATTCCCCTCTCCCTAGAGCGTTATCGCCCCCAAATTGAAGCGATTTGTCGCCGCTACCAGCTTAATGCCCAAATCTTCACCGGCAATAGCTTAGAACTCCTAGCAGCAACCGATTTAGCCATTGCCAAGTCTGGAACCGTCAACCTCGAACTCGCCTTGCTCAATGTACCGCAGGTGGTCGTGTATCGCGTCAGTGGCTTAACCGCTTGGTTAGCCAAACGGCTTCAGTTTAATATTCCCTTTATGTCGCCGCCAAATTTGGTAATGATGCAGGGCATCGTGCCAGAATTACTGCAAGATGAAGCCACCCCGGAACGGATTGTGGCCGAATCCCTCGAATTTCTCCTGAATCCCCACCGCCGCGAGAAATTAACCGCCGATTACGAGAAAATGCGCCAAGGTTTGGGAGAATCTGGAGCTTGCGATCGCGCCGCTCAAGCAATTTTGGCTGAAGTGGATATGTTTAGGTAGTGGGCAGCTTTTTCAGTTATCAGTCTCTAAGGGGCAGCTTTGCTGTGGGCAGTAGCCTTGTAGGGGCGGGGTTTCCCCGTCCAACAACCAATAACCAATAACCAATAATTATAGCAGCAAGCAAAACAGTTAGGACGTTTTGACTCGCAAGGATCGCCCTCACCCCAACCCCTCTCCCACGGGAGAGGGGCTTATTTTCTAAGAATGGATAATATTGTCCTGACCGATTTGGCGGTTGCTATATTAGTGACAAGTTAAGGTTTTGTGCCTATTGTCAAATTCCGGGTAGGGGCGGGGTTTCCCCGTCCAAGACACGCGTTTTAGCGACGCGATAATAACATCCCATCGTCGTTTCCCTAAGTTGAGATTGGGCGAGGAGACCTGTTCCCCGACACAGAGGTTTTCTGACCTCTTGACATGAAGATTTCGTGCTTAACTTGTCACGGTTGACCAACAACCAATAACCAATACAAGGGCTAAAGCCCTTACTACGAACCAACAACCAACAACTAAGCCCGAAAATACTCCACCTCCTCTACCCCGTCTAACTTCACACGAACGGCAAAATTAAAGCCAGGAGGACACTTAAACCGAGGAATTTGAATCACATTATCTCGATCGCGGGCAGTGACCGTTTTAAAGGGTTCTCCGGACAGGGATAATAATTCGAGGGTAATGTTAGGGGGAATCAGATCGTGTCCGGGTTGGGGATGCAAGCGAATCGAAACCCCCAATCGTTCGTCTTCAGTCGCCCCCACACTCATGAGCAAAGCGACAGCTTGCGGCGGTGTGGTTGCTATGGTCATCACTTTGAGTCGTCGAATCATTGTACCGGAAACAGCGCGATCGCGCCTTGCCATTGCCGGAGTTGCAAAAGCGCTATTTTCAAGTCTTTGCCACCCCGCGATCGCGCTATTTTCCCACCAATCCCGTAAACTGATTATTGGCTGAGAAGGCTCAGATTGCCCTAATCTCTTTCGCAACAAGCGATCGCGCCATTGCTCGTTTTGCAACAATGCCCCCCACAAACTAAACGGCACTTCGCGACGGGGAAACACGACTTCAGGGTTGCCCAAACGCTCGATTAAGTTTTCGGCGTGGATGGCTTCGAGATCGGGCAGGGCCGCCACTTGAGCTTTAGTATCGGTACAGCCCAACTCCTGCGCCACCCAGAACCCACTCATATCGCTGTATAAGGCTTCTAAACCGAGACTGTAGGTGCGATCGCGAGGATCGTAATTTCCCTGGGTTTTGAGTTGATTATGGGTCGTCCAAGCCCACAATCGCACCCATTGTTCATCCGGGTTGACTTGGGCCGCAAGATAATAATCCCCGGTCCAGTCCGCCAGATCGAGCCATTCTTGGGGAACCCGCAATTCCTCGTTATCCATGGCTTCGGAAGGAATGATAATAATGCGAGTATTCGCGATCGCGATCGCGCTACCATCGAACAATTCCCATAACGCCAACCTTTCCTTTTCCGAAAAAACAGCTTGGGCTTGAGACATTCCTTCCCCGTGTAGCCAATCTAACACGGCTTCTAAACAGCTACGATTGAGTCGCGATCGCCAGCGATGACTTTCAGATAATCCTGAATATTGCCCTGGATCGAGCAAATTGCTAGATAATTCCAGTAAAATTTCGGTGTTTTCTGTGTATAGCAACGTCATAATTCACCTGTGACGATAATAGAATCTTCCCAAACCGCCCACAAACTGAATCGAGAGGCGACCCGGTCTTTCTATCTTGCTTATACCTCTGAAGTGGATTGGTTTATGCAGTTTGTCCTTTGTTATTAGTTATTAGTTATTGGTTATTAGGTTTCGTTACCTCAACCCAACCCACTGCCCAAAAAACTGATGACTGACGACTGATAACTGATAACTGAAAAAGCCTACTGCCCAAAAAACTGATGACTGTTGACTGATGACTCTCCAGAAACTTAAATTAACTTTTTGACGCTAAAACCAAAGCGTAATAGGGCTTTTAGCCATTTTAGAAGTGACCCCCAAAAGCCTAAGTTTCTGACCCTCTTTCTGGGGAACAACACGTCCCGCAACATCTGGGAAACAAACAACAAACAACAAACAACAAACAACACGCGTACCAGTCAATCATCGGAAAAACGTTCCACTTAGGCGCTGTTAACTGAAAACCTACCCCCCCGGCTTACAGACATTGTAATCTTCGTGGGAAATCACAGCTTCAGGGACAAGAATACTACCGCAATCGCGACAAATCAGACGATAATTGCGTGTAACGGGAATACTAATAACAAAACGGTCATGACGTAGGCGTTTACCGCGAAATTCCCGGTAATCTCTTTGTTTTTGAATCCCAACAATAATTTTACGCGCTTTGATGACCACATTTTTAGGTAAATTGGTCAAATCGATAGGATCGCGCTCAAAGGTTTCTTTCCAGGATTGCTTTTCTCGTTGCTTGCGGGCCCGGGCTTCGTCTTGTTGGGCGCATCGGTGGCAAATTTGACCATATCCCCGATGACCGCAGGGAAATTTTTTCTTTCGTCTAGCCATACCCACTATGCTGGTGTGCAGGAAAACTGCACATTCCCTCCATAACGCCAAGCAGCAATCATGCGAGTGTTGACTAACTTCCTCGCTTGATGCCTTTACACCATATTAAAATATTATCGAGACTTCCCCCAGGAGTTTTCCCCTGGCAGAAAAACTCATCAGTCAAAACCCCGGTTTTGTGACAAAACCAGGGCAAGGGTGGGAGAGGGGATAGATTACGACGGAAGTTGAGTCACATTGGCAAGGCCGTCTAAGATTAGTTCTTTTTGGCGCACTTGTAAGTTTTCTAAAACTAAAGAAATTCCCGGCATTTCAAAGGTACTCAAGTCTAGAATTTGCATGGCTTTTTCGAGCAAAGCCTCTGTTAATTCCGGGGAAACTTCGCGGTTATTTTGATATTGGATATTTTCTAAGATCACCCCGCGAGAATCATCGCGAATGCGAGGAACAGAAGTAAATTCAATATCTTGGCTTTCACCAGAGGGTAGTATTTTAGCTTGGGCTTGAACGTTGACTTTGCCATCGGAGAGGAGATGACAAGTCATGTTTTCAATTTCAACGACAGCCTTTTTATCTTTCGTTTCTACTTGAATATCTCCCATTTGGGCTTCGAGATAATCGGAATTAAAAGCTCGATTTAAATCGGATTCTGTAACGACAATATGCGCTTTTCCTTGAGTGGGTTCAGAGAGTTCTAGGTTACCTGTAACGGCTTTTAAGGGATTAACTGAAATTTTACCCAAACTTACTTTCATTTCCGCCATGCGGAGGTCTTTTTGAATTGTTAATCCTTCGCCATGAATAATCATGGCATCTAGCGTACCTTCAGCCAGAGAATCAGAATTTGTTGAAACATCAACTTTGAGCTTTTCGCTATCATTGACTTGGGATGAAAGGGCAACTTCAGCGACTTTACTGATTGCTCCTTCTCCTAAATTATCTATACCAAAAATCATTATATTTATCCTTATTTTTAATTTATTTTTTGTTTAAGACTATCTCTAAAATTTAGATTAGTTGAGATACTATTATCAGGTAATACCAGTCTAAGCTAAACCGCAAGCAGATTAGTCTATCTAAGGTTTGATTCTGTTAATAAAATTTTATAAAGTTATGAGACTCAAGATCGGTTTTTCAATCAATATAGTCTTTAGCGTTATGCCCAATAAAAACCAATAGCCCCCGTGGGAGAGGGATTTGGGGTAGGGGTAATGAACCAGAGAATGCCTGTTTGGGAAGATTACTGTACAGAAATCAGTTGAAATGACTATAAAAACGACTCAAAGCTCTTTCTGAGGAAATACTAAGAGACATTCAAATAAGGCTCTACCTTGATTCTACAACCCAATATTGTGACTAGAAATGTAGGTATAAATTGACCTTTGAGATCAACGCAATATCTAGCCTGAGTAGCAGGTTAAGGGTAATTGAATATCTATTTTTAGGATGAGGGACGGGAGGGTTTTATCAAACTAAAACCTGAATGATGATCGACCCCGATGATGTCCTCTTGAGGAATTTGCAGTTGAGTGATTGTGGCAGAGTCGAGGAGTAAATAGTGCTGCGTGGCGCGTTTTTGCTGTAAGGTGTTGATATCGGCAGGATAAACTTGGCGATCGCTATAAAAATCTAAACTCGGACGATTGTAAGCAAAAGAGGTGTAAATAATTTGTCCGGGGGATGTATGTTCGCGAATAATCTGTCCGATAGCAACCACCGGAAATTGCTCGTTTAATTCCCAATTCCATACAGGGGATAGCATTAGTAATAGTAGCGTTAAATACATTCCTCCTAATAGAGAAAAGATAAAATTTTCAGATCGTTGGTAATGTTGCCAAGCCGCCAAACCACAGGTTAGACTTACCACCCCACTCATCCCCATTAAAAGCGGTTGTTTATCCACTACCCAGAAGTAACCGATTCCCCCAATTCCCGCGAGGGCAAAGAGGCATAAAAAGGTAACGTAGAAAGCAGAAAAAAAGCGGCGATCCTGCATAATTTGATAGAGCGCCGCACCCACAGCTAAGGCCAAAAAGGGATAGAGGGGCATAACATACCACGGTAGTTTCGTCCCCATAAGAGAGATTGTGGTGAAGAAAACCAAAAATCCTGATAAGACTAAATTACCCCAACTCTCGGCGGTTTTAGCCCCAAAATTCCGGGCAGATTGGACGGCAAGAAATAAGCCAGACGGTAAGAATAAAAGCCAGGGAAAGCTATATTTCAGCAACTCTAGGATATAGTACCAAGGCGGCCCATCATTGCCTTCTACGGCAGTATGCAAGCGGTCAAAATTCTGCGTCCCTAAGTGGGTTTGAATGAAAATATCGCCGTATTTTGACCATTGGGCATAATACCAACTCAAGACGGCAGATAAGCCCAGAAATAATCCTAGCCAGGTGTAAGGATTACGGAAAATGTGCCAACGGCGATCGCACAAGACAAAAACAAATACCACTGTTCCCAATGCCAAGGCTAACATACCTTTAGTGAGGGCGATCGCGGCGGCACTAATACCCATACCGAAAGCCAAAATCGGGGATTTTCGCGATCGCAACAAACACAAAATCAGTAAAATTAAAAAAGTGTTGATAATGCCATCAAGCATCATCAAGCGACCGTGACGCACCACCGGTAACAGGGTTAAATACACCCCAGCACTCAGTAACGCCGGACGACGAGACGAAAACACTTCTCGCCCCACAAGGTACAACAACGGCACGCCGCAGGCTGTAATCATCGCTACCGGAAAGCGAGTCGTCCATTCATTCACCTCCCCAAAGAGGTGATAACTACTCGCAACCAGCCAATAACTCAGGGGAGGCTTCATAAAATTGGGCTGGTCGAAAAAAGTTAAGTAAATCCAATCGCCTTGACGGTATAATTCCCTGGCGACAAGGGCATGAGACCCCTCATCCCAATCCCGTAACGGTACATTTCCTAACGCCACAGTCCACAGGGCGATCGCAGCGACAAAAAGACCGATAATCCAGTATAATTCCGATCGCGATCGCGCATTTTTAAATATTGTCGCTTTTTTCATAAGTTGAGGGCTAAACTCCTATTTATTTTGAATTCTTGCTAATCTGCTGGTTTTCAAGCTGATAACTCTCCAGAAACTTGATCTTAGTTTTTGAGGAACCGAACGCCCATCTAGTCTAACTTTTAGCTTTTTTATAGAGTCTGCCCTATAGGCCAAAGTTTCTGACCCCCTTTGGAGGGGCTTGCATCCCACCTCCCCCCCGACTGCCGATTGCCGATTGCCCCTTAGTCGCTGTTAACTGAAAAGCCCCACTGCTTCAGAAATCGAAGTCAACCCGTGAGTATCGAGTTGATGAGACAAACCCGTTAAAATTCGTGCAGCCATTCCCGGCCCTTCGTAAATCCAACCCGTGTAAACTTGAACCAGACTAGCCCCTGCGGTGATTTTCTGCCAAGCATCTTCGGGGGTGAAAATGCCCCCCACCCCAATAATCGGAAGTTGGCCTTGCGTTTCTTGCCAAATAAAGCGGATAATGGCTGTGGCGCGATCGCGCAGAGGTTTCCCGCTCAAACCGCCTGCTTCTTCTGTAACAGGTCGTTGGGTTGCGGGAATAATTTGGGTTTTGAGACCATCGCGACGAATCGTTGTATTCGTCGCGATAATGCCGGAGAGTTGGTGAATCGTCGCTAGTTCGAGGACATCCGCGATCGCGTCCCAAGACAAATCCGGGGCAATTTTGACTAAAATCGGTTTTTGGGCTTGATTTTGGGCTTGTAAGGCTTCTAGAATCAGATTCAATTGCGTCTTATCCTGGAGCGATCGCAAGCCTGGAGTATTGGGGGAACTCACATTCACCACAAAGTAATCCCCCAACTCTCGCAACTTGAGAAAACTGCCCACATAATCCGCAGCCGCTTCTTCGAGGGGAGTAACCTTTGACTTGCCTAAATTAATCCCGATGGGAATATTATAATTTTGTCCCGCTAACCGGGTCGCTAAAGCTGCACTCCCTTTGTTATTAAACCCCATGCGATTCAACACCGCTTCATCTTCAACCAGACGAAACAAGCGGGGTTGAGGATTTCCCGGTTGGGGATGTAGCGTCACCGTCCCCAACTCTGCAAAACCAAACCCCAAATTTTCCCACACTCCCGCAGCCAAGCCATCTTTATCAAACCCCGCAGCCAAGCCAAAAGGATTCGGGAAATCAACTCCCCACAGGGCTTGCTGCAAGCGCTTATCCCGTCTACAAAACGCTTGAGAAAGGGGCTGTAACAGCAATTGAGACGCAGGACGAGAGCGATGTCGATCGAGCCAATGTAGTACACTCAAACTGCGAAGATGCGCCCATTCAGGATCGACTTGCAACTGATTAAATAATAACGGGCGAACCGCAGCGCGATAAATATCCATAACTTCTCAACCACAAAACCGCCCTAATTTTAAAACCTCAAGCCGGGGTTTTGGCCAAATTGCCCTTTAATTCTCAACCCGGCCTCAGTCGCAGTTGGGTTGAATCATCCCCATCCAACAAGCCTTGTTGGTCAAAATCCGTACATCAACTTAAATAAATACACTGATTCATCTAACATTTCTACCCTGCGATAACGCCCAATGGCTCTATAGTTGGGCGACAGCCGCATTTTTCTAAGTTAGTCTGTAAACAAAGGTAACTTTTTTGTTTATTCTTTAAAGGGTAGATGTTCGATTTTGACTCAAACATCAAGATTTCGTAAAGACAACGCGATCGCCCCCTCAAGTTTCCGCAATATTGCGTATGCTAAAAACATAGAAAAATATTCAAACTCTCATCGCAAAACTAATATACATTAAGTAAACCCAAGTAGAATTACGGAAAAATCAACCATGAACTGGCAAACTCTTTCTCTTAGTCTTAGCGCTCTTACCGTCGGTGTCGCATCCTTACTCAGCGCCCCCGCTCAAGCCGCCAGCCTCTCGGCGGGAAACTGCCTCGGAAGCGCAGCCGACTGTTCCTACAACGACCCCTTCTTCTCCCTCAGCGCCAGTGACGGTGCAGGAAGCGCCCAACTCACCCGCAAAACCTTTGAAGGCTACACGGGGATTGGCGTTGCCACAAGCGGTACAACCGATATCTTTGATGACCCTTCTTGGGGAGAAATTGACTTCGACGAAACCCTCTCTGTAGACTTTGCAACCGCCAAAGTTCTCGACAACCTCGAATTAGGTTTTCTCTATCAACCCGGTGTCAACAGCGACAGAGTTTTTGAAACCGCAGAAATTACTGCTCAACTCGCTGATGGTAGTTTCCTCACCGAAACCTTCTCGATTACAGGCAACAACACAGGTTCTCTCACAGGGGGCGGCACTGTTACCAACATTTCACCCTCTACTGCTGGTGGTGCTGGCTTATACTCCCTCTCCGGTATCTTTGACAGAGAAGCCATCCTCGGATTTAGCGTTACTGCCGTTGATAGCGGCAAAAACTTCTCTCGTCAAAGCTGGGACTCTGATTTTGTCGTCGCCGGTGCCGAAGCCGTCCCCGAACCCTCTATCGTCCTAGGATTGTTAGGAATCGGTGCTTTAGGTGCTGTGCGTCGTCGCAAAAAGTAAATTAGTCCTTTGTCCTTCGTTATAATTGACAAATTCCCCCGCCACAGCACTGCTTGGCGGGGGAATCCTGTTTCTGGCTTGGCGCTAACGCACCATTACCTCAACTTTCAATTTTGAGAATTTTCTGTAACTTCATGCAGTCATTGGTTTTGGCGGAAAAACGACCGTTTTCCACATCGCGAATCCAACTTTGGCTTTTCCCTAACTGTTGTGCTAACTTTCGTTGACTGATTCCCAACTGTTTACGAGCCGTTAAAATTTGGCCGGCGCTTAAATTAATCGCATTTTGACTCGTATTTTTAGAACGCGCTTTTGAGTGTTTCTTTTTCTCCCAATGGGAGAGCTGTTCGTCCCATGCGGCGGGTAAATCAAACTTGAGAACGCGGGCTTTCATTAATAAATGCCATTTTCCCGGCGGTGCAGAATCCGTAATACTTTGGGCATTGCAACCATCGTTAATCCAAAACTCCATAGCTTCGTCAGCATCGTCGGGGATTTCAGCCAACCTTGACCATAGGGGTTGTATTTCTGTCGGGTAGGTTACGGGGTCAAAAATCGGTTTAATATCATAGCGATGCAATGCTTCTAAGTCACCTTCAAAGCGACGTATCAAACGTTTGCGGAGTTCTGGGTCTCCGGCAGCTTGTTGCACTTTTTCTCGGCCGTAAGCAACATACATTAACTTCGGAACCGTGATGCGTTGTTCCCGTCCCATTTTCGTTTTAAACAACAGCCAAAGCATCATCCGGACGGTTCCTTCGTGTTGATGCCAGATGGTCATCACCGTGGACAACATAAATTTGGGTAACGTGCCATATTGATAAAACGCCACCGCTTTTTTATAACCGGATTTGTTGAGAAAATACTTAGCCCACAATCCCGCTTTGATTCGGAACGTCATACCGACTAAGTGTTTGTATCCTTGGGCATCTTCTTGGAAATGATTATTAATATCGATTAAATGCCAGATGCGGTCTTGGGGAACGGAAAAGGCTTTGATTTTGCCTTGTTGGGGCCAATCAATCCCTGTGAGCAGTTTGCAGGGTTGCTGTACTAGAGCTTTGATGAGACTGAGTTTGGTGGCTTTGCTTAAATCTTTGCGCTTGTCTAGCCCTAAGTAGATTTCAATTTGTTTGTTGTCGAGGACAAATTCTTGTTCCCAAGCTCGTTCTACGCTCATGGCATAAGCCGCAAAAATGAGGTGCATACAAGCGGCTCGAATATCCATATCTTCTAGGATGGGCGCGGCTTGGGTAGCATTTAGTAGCTCTGGCGTTTCGCTGTCTACATCATCAGTTAGCCAAAACTCAATTTCGCCTTTTCCTTGTTTGACGGGTCGCTGGAAATAGAGTTTTTGGTTTTCGTCGCTTTGCCAAGGTACGACGGAGCCTTTGGCCAATATATTGCAAGCTTCCCACACCACCATCGAAGAAGCGACGGGATTGTTGTGACCGTTGGGAAAAAGACTGTGGAGGGCAAATTCCCTGGGTGTAGCTTTATAGCGTCCTTTTTTGGCGGGTAGGGGCAGGGGTAAGCTCTCAGGACAACTGCTCACGCACATCGGTTTGTCGTCTTCGTCGGAACAGCTATTGCACAAACCCGGTTCGACCCAATGGTCATTGTTATCCTCGATTTGTATGGCATCTGTGGGACATTCAGGAACGCAAATTCCGCAATTTGTGCAACTGTTGGGAATGGTGTAAGACATGGCATAGTACCTCTCTAACTATGTTTGCATAAAACTAATCTGGTTCTTAATCTAGTTTTTGGAGCGAGAGAAAGGCTCTCGACTGCTTTCTAAAAGGGATCAAAGTCGAGAAAAATAAAGAGCAATTTTAAAAATGTAAAGCAGGATACAATTTGCATTGTTATAACAAGGTTTATGAGTGTATTACTAATTTCGCTTCAATATAATTAATGGCAGAAGCGAAATTTCGTTTTTGTTAAATATGATATTTTTTGTTGGTTTTGAGAAAATCTTTCTTTTTTTTTAATGATTAAAAAATATGACTCATAAGGCTGCTTCTATCGCTGATATAAGTTGAGCTTTGGGGACAGAAATTCTATAAAAAATAAAGGCTGTAACCAATGCTACATAAGGCTTTAAGCTATAAAACTTAGAAAAAACCGGGGCAATCCGAGTAGTAGTAATTTATTCTAATTCTGCAATGTTTAAAGGGAGATGAGATAGAAATATCAAAGAATTTGCGATTTTTTCCGCGATTTTTAAGTAAATGTTTTGTAAAGCTGACTGTGAGCGCTCAATCATACTGAATCAACCGGGGCTGCCCCCTGTCTAACCATTATTAAGTCGTCCAGAAGCGATTGAGATTAGTACAATATCTCGGTCGCTTCTGGATTGTCATGAAATAATAAACTTAAAAAGATTGGGAAAAAGCCCTGATTTTCCTAAGCTTAGAGGGGAAGAATCAAGGTTTATTTGAATATATAGGACTTATTCCCTAAAGGGCGATCGCATTACTCGGTTCGCAGTATCAGACACATCCTTGCAATAGGTCGATTATGATGAAAACTAGGATAGAAACAAGGGCGATCGCCTTTGGGAGGAAAAATGGACAAAACCGTCTTGATCGTAGATGATGAACCCAATATTCTCATTTTGATGGAGCAAGCCCTCGAAAAACTCGAAGATGATTACAACGTGGAGTTACTTCGGGCTAAAAATGGAGTCGAAGCTTTAGAAATCGTCAAAGCTGAAAAACCCGATTTAATCTTTCTCGATGTGATGATGCCCAAAATGAGTGGCTTAGAAGTCTGTCGCGCTGTTAAGCAAGAATTCGCTTATCCTAATATCTATATCATCATGCTGACGGCGAAAGGGCAGGAATTTGATAAACAGAGTGGAATCGCCGTAGGAGCCGATCTATACATGACCAAGCCCTTTCGACCGCGAGAAGTGCTGGCTAAGTCCAAAGAAGTCTTAGGATTGGATTAGATATCCCCGAAGTGATGGTTTTGCCATTAGGATGATAAGAGTGTCGAAATGCTGGGATGATTCACGTTAGTTTCAAAAAACTATTTAAGAAAAAAGAGTTTATCTCAGTGGTGCGTACCCTGGTGGAGGCTCTGGACGTGGCGATCGCAATCTGTGACGCAGATGGGGGGAAGATTTGGAGTAATGGCCCCGAAACTCCGGGCCATCAGTACACCATCGCAACCGACAATCGCATTGTGGGTTATTTGACCGGCCCCGCCGCCGCCGAGAGTATTGCCCAAACTCTAAGTTATCTGGTGCAAAGCGAGCTTGAGAAAAAAAGCCTGGCCCTCGATACCCTAGACAAATACGAAGAAATTAATTTTTTGTATGATATTTCGACCAAACTGGCCAGTTGCGTGAGTGTTGATGCGGTTGCTCAAGCCACCATCGAAGAAGCCCGCAAACCCATTGCTACAACTTGTATGTCGGTCATTTTGCGCGATCGCGACTGTGACCAACTCCAAACCATTGCGTTTTGGAGTATCGATGCTTGCGATCGCGATCGCAGTTGTCACGCTTGCGATCGCATTATTCAGAAAGTTCTCGCTTCGGGTCAAGCAGAAATCATCAACAACATCGATGTCATCGAAGCCGATTCTCCTATAGTGTATGCCACCATTTGTGCGCCCCTCAAAATCCAAGAACAAACGATTGGGGTGGTTAATATTTGCAATAGCCAACCGGTCCCCTACACCGCCCAAGACCTCAAACTCTTTACCGCCTTAACCTCCCAAGCCGCCGCCGCCATTGACAACGCCCTGCTCTACGACCGCCTCAAAGACTACGCCCAAACCCTAGAAATGCGGGTTGCTCAACGCACCGCCGACCTGGAAAAAGCCAACTTTGAATTACATCGTCTGGCTACCCTCGACGGCTTGACCCAAGTGGCGAATCGCCGTCAATTCGATTCCTACTTAGATAAAGAATGGCGAAGACTCAGCCGGGAAAAACAAGTGATTTCTTTGGTATTTTGCGATATTGATTACTTTAAGCCCTATAACGACACCTACGGCCACCTCGCAGGCGATCGCTGTTTGCGTTTGATTGCTCAAACTCTCCAAAAAGCTGTAAATCGTCCGGCGGATTTAGTGGCTCGTTATGGGGGAGAAGAATTTGCGGTGATCTTGCCGAATACGAATTCTCAAGGGGCTTGGCAAGTGGCTAAGACCATTCATACCCAAGTTGAAGGTTTAAACATTGCTCATGCGGCTTCTAAGGTGAGCGATCGCGTAACTGCCAGTCTGGGTGTCGCCAGCATGATTCCCCATTTACGCCTTGCTCCCAATGTACTGATCAATGCAGCCGATCGCGCGGTTTACGAGGCTAAACGTCGCGGACGCAATTGTGTTTATCGGGAGGTTTTGTAAGCAATGTACAATTAACAATGTACAATTAATAATGTACAATGTACAATGTACAATGTACAATGTACAATGTACAATGTACAATGTACAATTAATAATTAATAATTAGGGAATTTTCCAATTACTAATTATCAAGGCTGAGACTTGGGTACGAAGCATAACCAATAACTAATAACCAATAACTAATAACCAATAACCAACAACCAATAACCAACAACCAATAACTGGTGCGACCCCGCGCCGCCGAAAGGCGCAAGGGAACGCGCACCAGAAACAACCAATAACCAACAACCAATAACCAACAACCAACAACCAATAACCAACAACCAATAACCAATAACCAACAACCAATAACTAATAA
The DNA here is from genome assembly GCA_000380225.1 of filamentous cyanobacterium ESFC-1. GTDB lineage: Bacteria > Cyanobacteriota > Cyanobacteriia > Cyanobacteriales > Spirulinaceae > Jaaginema. The sequence goes on along the minus strand of KB904821.1, from coordinate 1,937,557 downwards.
CCAATAACCAATAACCAATAACCAACAACCAATAACCAACAACCAACAACCAATAACCAACAACCAACAACCAACAACCAACAACTAACTCAAAGGTAAAAGCACTTCAAACGCCGTACCTTGACCGAGTTGCGATCGCCACTTCAATTGTCCGCCGTGTTTGGCTGTGATAATTTGATAGCTTAAAGCCAGACTGGTTTCTTTTTTCGAGCGAAGATCGATCGTAAAAGAATCTTGTAGTTGACGTTGTAACTCTGGGGATAAACCCGGGCCGTTGTCCGCAATTTCTATCGAGACGAAACGCTGGCGATCGCCGATTGATTTAACCTGTGTGGTAATTTCAATAGTGGGTTTAGGGGGATTCGCGATCGCGCTAGGAGAATGCAAGCGATCCTGCCAATCTTGGCGCACTGCATCCTCTAACAAAGCATTAATGGCATTGGTCAGAATATTCATAAACACTTGGGATAATTTGCCAACATAACAAGTAACCGGGGGCAAAGGGCCGTAGTGTTTGACAATCTGAATTTTATTGCTCAGGCGACTTTTGAGCAATAAAACAATACTGTCAAGAGAAGCATGAAGATCGGCAGGTTTAGGATAAATTTCGTCAACGTGACAAAAATTCTGTAAGCTCAGGGCTAATTCTTTCAGGCGTTTAGCCCCAGTTGCGATACTGTTCACCGTTTTGGGGAGATCGTCCCGTAGATAATCCCACTCTAGTTCTTCTTGCAATTCTTGGATGGTTTCGGGGGGTTGGTCAAACAGCCCTTCGTAACTTTTGAGTAAGGTCAAAAGGCTCTTACTATAGTTGTTAATATGGCTTAAATTGCCCCAGACAAAGCCCACCGGATCGAGGATTTCGTGAGCCAAACCGTCTACTAAACGTCCCAGACTGGCCATTTTTTCACTTTGGATCATTTGGGCTTGACTACGTTCATAGCGCACTTGCGACTCAATCCCGCGTATTTGCCAAGCGGCTAAGTTGAGTTGACCAAAATCCAAGAGTTTGTAGGTATTCGGGGTAGTTTGGACAATAGCCGGGTCAGGAATGAGATAGGAAGCCCGTTGGAAAACGCGCTGGGCCGCCGTTAAAACCCGCATCTGCCCCGGTAAAACTAAAATATCGGGTCTGGCATAGCTGTACAGCACATACAGGGGTTCGTGGACAAATAACTCCAAGCTGTGAGGAAGCAAAAAGTATTCTAGAAATTGCCTGCGGGATATAGCTCCCACAAACTCTCCCTCCCGGCTTAAAATTGCCCCCGGTAGTAGGGGATAGCGGGTGAAAATATTGGCCAAAGCCGAGCTCAGTACATTGATATCTAGGGTAAATTCATATAGGGGGAGTTCGAGCAACGTCGAATCGAGATCGAGGTCGCGATCGCGCTCCTGGGATACACGGGGAATGGGCAATTCAGAACTAGATTTGTTCTGCATAGATCGTTCGAGGAAAGACTAAAAGGTGGTCGCGATCGCCTGCACCGGACAAGTGGAAATACACTGTTCACAGACGACACAGCGCGATCGCTCAAATTGCAGTTTGAAGGTTTCCGGCTCTAAAGTTAAAGCCGTGGTCGGACACACCCCCGTACATAATCCACAGTCTACACAAGTCTCCTCATCAATCACAATTTCGCGACTGGCTAGGGACACTTGAATATGTTGCGATCGCATCCACTCCACGGCCGCATCGATTTCGTCAATATCTCCTTGCAACTCTACCACTAATTTTCCCACTTGATTCGGCGCAACTTGAGCGCGAATAATATTAGACGCTACGTTAAAGTCTTTGGCTAAACGATAGGTTACGGGCATTTGAATGGTTCGTTGGGGAAAGGTTAATGTAACTCGTTTTTTCATGTTTTTGTTGTTGGTTGTTGGTTGTTGGTTGTTGGTTATTGGTTATTAGTTATTGGTTGTTGGTTATTAGTTTTTGGTTATTAGTTATTGGTTATTGGTTGTTGGTTGTTGGTTGTTGGTTATTAGTTATTGGTTGTTGGTTATTGGTTACCATGAACAACCAAAAATTGTTAATTATTAATTGTTAATTGTACATTGTTAATTGTAAATTGTACATTGTAAATTGTACATTGTTAATTATTAATTGCTCCCACTAACATTTCCCGATGAAGCAGGGCGCGATCGCGTAAAAAGAGTAGGCGATCGCGATTAATACTTTCACCATTGGCATATAGATTCAGCCAAGCTTTACTAATCGTAACAGGGTCATCGGGAAGACGGTTTAAATCCCATCCCGGTAAATCCAAATCTGCCATCAATTGGTCGATTTTCGGGTCGTAACTCAATGCCCAACAGCGACATTGAGCCGCCGCCGCCATAATGAGACTATGCAAGCGCATTCCGATCGCCATTTCGACCCCTTCATAAACCCCGCGTAATTGCGCCGGATCGGTAAGTTGTAAAACCTTATGCTCTCCGGGGAGTTGCGCGGCAATTTTTTGAGCAATTTCTAAATCTTGGGATAACTGAAAAGGAACGAGTAGAAAACAAGCTTTTGTCGCTTTTTGCAGTTGTATTAAAGCCGCGATCAAAACTTGTAATCGTTGGGGGGTTAAGGTGGGATGCGATCGCAAATTAACCGCAATGCGAGGTGCAGGCAAATTCCCCAAACCGGGAACCACTTTCGGGGCCAAAGTCCACACCGGATCGGGAGCAAGTAAGGGTTGAAAGCCCCATTGGTTGAGAAGTTCTGCCGAGGCGCGATCGCGCACACTAATGGCAGTACAGCCTGCTAAAACTTGTTTAGTAATCGCTTCAGTAAACCCTCGTTTCAGGGGACCAATTCCCTGGGCCCAAGCAATGGTTTCTAAGCTTTGTTGCTGGGCTAAAGCCATCAATCCGGCATAATAAACCGGACTCCAAATACTGGTAGCATCTTGCATCAAACTCCCACCCCCCCAGATAAAATAATCGCTGCGTTTGAGGGCTTCGAGAATCGGAAAAGCGGATTTGCGATCGCAACTTTCGACGTTATAACGTTTATACGTTTCTTGGGGATTCCCCGACAATACAATGGGCTGAATATAATCGGGCAGTTGTTGCAGCAATGTGGCGAGTAATGCCTCATCGCCCCCATTTCCCATGCCATAATATCCACATAATATTGCTCGTTTTGTCATTTTTTGTTGGTTGTTGGTTATTGGTTGTTGGTTGTTGGTTATTGGTTGTTGGTTGTTGGTTGTTGGTTGTTGGTTGTTGGTTATTGGTTGTTGGTTGTTGGTTGTTTCTGGTGCGCGTTCCCTTGCGCCTTTCGGCGGCGCGGGGTCGCACCAGTTATTGGTTGTTGGTTATTGGTTGTTGGTTGTTGGTTGTTGGTTATTAGTTATTGGTTGTTGGTTATTGGTTGTTGGTTATTGGTTGTTGGACGGGGAAACCCCGCCCCTACAAGCCGATTGCCTACTGCCTACAGCAAAGCTGCCTACTGCCCACTGCCTCTCATGTCCCCAACCGATCGCGCAAATCTTCGGGGATATGATAGCGATCGCCCAAAACTTCGAGCATGGGGCCGTGAACGTCGAAACTAACTAAACTCAAAGAAGCGGCTAAAGCGGTGATGCGATCGCGATAGCGACCTAAATCAATCCCCAGAAGATTGCACAAAATCAAGCGAATTGTGGTTTTGTGACTCACAATCAAAACATTCCCCTTGGGGTGTTTCTCGCGAATTTCGGAAATAACTGCCATGGCGCGGCCGCTCACTTCTACCCCGGTTTCCCCGTCCGTGGGAGGATTCCAAGCGGGTTCGGTCAACCAACGGATATAATCATTAGCGAGGTTTTGCTGTACCCATTCGGTGCTGTTGCCTTCCCATGCGCCAAAATCCATTTCTCGCAAGCCTTCTCGCACTTGCAATTCTAAACCTGTGGCTTCGGAGAGGGGTTTGGCGGTTGCGAGGGTGCGTTTGAGGGGACTAACGTAAATAGCTTCCCAATTCATCCCTTTGTAGCAATCTGCGAAGCCTTGAGCCATGCGAGTGCCTTCTGGGGTTAATTCGGCATCTGTTACGCCACAATAGCCTCCTGAGCGACTGTAGGTTGTTTCGCCGTGACGGAGGAAATAAAGTTTTAGAGTCATCGTTAATAATAAAATTTAGAAGTTTGACGCGATCGCGCTTGCTATAACGATAGAAAATAATAAGCTGATGAATCAAAAAATGCTGAAAAAGTGGATGTGGCGTTTGTTAGGTGCGTTGTTGGTGTTGTCGTTGGCGGTGTTGTGGGTGTTGTTGGACGCATACCCGGCGATCGCCCAGGAAAAAACCGTTAACTATGCCCTTACCGACCAACGAGACAGGGATTTTGCCCACACAGACCTTGCCCACGGCGTATTTGCCGGGGCTGACTTGACTCATGCCAATTTTGAAGGGTCAGACATGACTGAATCGATTTTGACCAAAGCGAATTTTGAGGTTGCGAATCTCAACGGCACTAATTTAACCAATGCTTTGGCCGATCGCGTGACCTTTGAAGGGGCAGATTTACGGGATGCCATCTTGGTAGACGCGATCGCGACGAATACCAGTTTTTATCAAGCGCAAATCGAAGGGGCAGACTTTTCTGGGGCATTGATCGACCGTTATCAAGTCGCGCAAATGTGCAAACGGGCTAAAGGGGTGAATCCCGTAACGGGTATTGAAACCCGCTACAGTTTAGGATGTCGTTAAGCCGCTACGATATAGCTACTGCCGATAAATTGCTTGGTAATGAAAGGGGAAGTCATGGCTGAGAGTAACCCACCATAATCGAGGTTAAACTTGACTTCACTGCCCACTTCGCAAGCATTGTTATGGCTGTCAAGAACAACATGATCGCTGCTCGATCCCAGTATTTCGAGATCGTTATTAGGGCTTAAGCCAGATACTAAAATATCCTGCCTTCCCAAGGCAATAATAACTCTGCGGTGAATACCGCGATCGCGGAAAGTCGGAACAACCCCAAAAGCATTCTGACAAATCTCTCCAAAGGGGACAGAGGGCTTTTCTTTGGATTCGATCGCTTCAGCAATCAATTTGAAGGCGCTGGTGTATAAACCGGGAATGGCTTTGCGGTTGAGGGTTTCACAACCTAAAAGAATCGATTCACCCAAACGCAAATTGTTGATTCTTCCGACTTGCGGGGTGGATTCAGACCACTCGTAGTTGGCTGAATTTCCGCCCGAAATGATTTCTAAATTAATTGGAAATTCTTTTTCGATGGTATCCGCTAATGTAGATAATTCCCCCATTTTTTTGGTATCTGGCTTAATGCCGCCATAACAAGCCAAGTTACAGCCAATTCCAATGATTTTGATGTTGGGTAAGCCCAGTACTTCTTTGATGAATTGAGAAAGGTCACAAGGCAGGATTCCCTCTCGCAAATCCCCCATCTCGACCATAATAATAATCTGGTGGATTCTATGGTATATCTGGGCATAGCGAGACAGTTCTCTTACAGTTTTAAGTTCTGTATTGAGACTAATATCCACATTTCTAACGACAGCTTCTGCTTGACTTAAAGCTGTGCGGAGAAGCACAAACTGAGTTAAGATTCCCGCCTTTTTCATTTTCTTAATATTTTCAAGGCGCGAGTCGGCAATAAATTTTACTCCCCCTTGAATCATGGCTTTTGCGATCGCGGGATCCCCAAGAGTTGCTTTGGTGACACCCATCAAGGAAATTCCCTTTTTCCCATGAAGTTCGGATAGTATCCGAGCATTATGTCGGATTTGAGATAGAGAAATTTCTATCCTTGGTAATAACGCTTTCATCTATATTTGTCTTAGTATTTTGTGTCTACCTCATTGCCAATATAGGCATTTTTTCTAAGCGTCTCCGCGTGATTTTTTGATTTAGAGTGGGAAAGCGATCGCTTAAAACTTGAATGAGTTTTTGACACCCGGATTTCAAGACATCGGTTGTGGGTAAGTGAAAACGGCTTTCATAGTCCTCGATAATTTTGAGGATTTCTGGGTTGGTTAGATTTTCGTGATTTAACGCGATCGCAATCACTTGAGACTGAGAAATAGCCTCAATCAGTTGAATTTCCTTCTCAACAGTTGGCATCACTAAATCGGGAAAATCACAACGAACTTTTCGGCCAGGGGGATGTTGTAGAATAACCCCATCAGGCACACTTCCTTTCAAAATGCCAATAGAACTCATAAAGGCAGGATGGCTAACGGCACTTTGCCCCTCGACTAAAATAATGTCAGGATTTTCGTTTTCAAAAGCGCGAACAACGGCATTTTCTAATTCACCAATTGCAAATTGGGAAACCAGCGCATCCATAGAAGCACCATACTTTGCCCCTTGCATTAAACCAGTTTGCCCTGTCGCGATCGTGACCGATTTTAACCCTAAATTGTTTAAGGCTTTGTTGAGTTCCACTGCGGTTGTTCTTTTTCCACAAGCGCAATCGGTTCCTAATACGGCAATGACCGGAATATCTACTTTAGATATTTGCCCCGTAAAAACATGGAAATCTTTTAATGTTGGCGGTTTTCTGATGTCTTTGATTTGGATATTGTGCTTGAGCGCCATATCAGCAAATTCTCGATCTTCAGAAAAGAATTGATGAAGACCGTTAATGATATCCATGCCTTTTGTCATCGCTTCTAGGATTAGATATCTTTCTTCTTTGGATATATAAATATCTAAGGGCGCTTTGCCATAGATGTAACAATCTGGAACTTCTAAAAGGTGGCTCAAAGCTTCATTAAGAGTGGCAAAAATGGGAATATTACTCTTTTTATCTCCTAGCACTTCCCCCGCATCTTTACCCGCTAAGGAACTATCAATAACCCCAACAATGGTATAAATTTCAGAGTGTCTTACCAGCCCTGCGGCAGTTTTTCCGTCTATTTGACCAAATTCTTGCTCGCAGTAAACCAGAGCTGTTTTTTTAACGATTGTCATTCAATTAATTTCCTTCAGTTTATATCTAAAGTCTCCAAGAAGCATAAAAAACTCCTTAGAAACTGCAAAGCTTCTCAAAAATCTCAGACTCTATTAATAGGCAAAAGGCGCAATCCAAACTTTGTCTAATTTGGAGTCTGTAATTTATTTTTATTCATTAATTAAAGATAGGTCTTGAAAGCGACGATCTAGGTTCTGTAGCGAAAATCTCAAGCCCTAATTGAGTTTTAGTTCAAACTTAAATGTACACTAAGTGTAACACAGATTACCATTTTGCATTGAGTCGCTTAACAAATCGCTGCGCCGGAATGTAAAAAACCCCCACAAAATCGAAAATGATTGTGGGGGAATATGTTATGTCAAATCAGGAAATACAACCACTGTTTTAGAACCCAGGTTTCTGCGGTCAAATCCTAACTTTATCGTATAAGCAGATAAGAAACCGGAGTTCTTAATTCCCACTAATTAAGCGGATTTGATATTACCTCAATCGTTAGGCAGACTCTAACACGCCTACAGACGCTAAAGCTTGACTGGCGCGAGTCTGGGCATCGGCGACCGTGGGAATGGCGTTAAAATCGCCTCTGAGGACTTTGAGGGCGTATTTTTCGCGATCGAGTTCCCGACGAGTCCGCACTCCTAAACGTCGCAACACGACCAAGGGAGGACACCACCCTTGAATCGCGTGTTGAAACAAGAAAGGCAAGACAATTCCAGTTAACCAAAACCAGTTGGAATTAACCGTTAAGCCTAAAATTAAGCCTAAAAATGCCAAAGTAGACGCATTCGCTTCTAATACGCGCTCAACGTCCCATTCTCGGTCTAAGGTTCCGATTCTTTCGGTTATCTCTGACGCGGATTTGGATGCGTATTCTCGCACTCGGTCGATAGTGTGTTGGTCAACCTCAGAGTTTGTGGGGACTCTGGCGTTTTTATGTTCCTCTGCGAAAGGATTGGCTGTATTACCAATTGCCTGTGTCATATATAAAATTCTCCGATTGCTTTACTGCAAGCGACGGGCAATTATCCCTTTCACTTGTTCAACAAGTAAACTTCCCGTCGCTTTGTCATTGGTCATTAGTCATTGGTCATTTGGACTCACCAATAATCAATGACGCTCTCATCCCGATTAGGATGGGGATAAGTTTCACTGTTTTTAGGTTAGGAATTGCGATCGCGGATGATCGTCAATCGAAAGAAAGATATTTGATTAGATTGCTACATAGTGAAATGGTTTTATGGGTTATTGGTTGTTGGTTGTTGGTTGTTGGTTGTTGGTTGTTGGTTGTTGGTTATTGGTTGTTGGTTGTTGGTTGTTGGTTATGGGTTGTAGGGGCGGGGTTTCCCCGTCCAATCCCTTTGACGAATGACAAAGGATAAAGCGATAAGGGCGATCGCGAGTGTCTATAATCTTGGGGTACAACTAAATAAATCAATATTTAGTAAAACTATGGCTACCCTACTGGTTAAAAACATTCATACCCTGGTTACGATGGATGACGATCGCCGCGAAATCCCATCCGGGGCGTTATTCGTGCGGGATAATGTGATTGAACAGGTAGGGACAACCGCAGAGTTAGACACCGAAGCCGACGAAATCTTGGATTTAGAAGGTCATCACATTGTTTTACCGGGTTTGATTAATACCCATCATCACTTCTTCCAAACCCTAACCAGAGTCATTCGGGCCGCGCAAAATAGCGATTTATTTGGATGGTTGCAAAGCCTGTATCCCTTGTGGTCGAATTTGACGGCAGAGGGGATGTATTATAGTTCCCAGATGGCGGCGGCGGAGTTGATGTTATCTGGATGTACGACAGCCAGCGATCATCATTACTTGTTCCCTAATGATTGCAAACTTGACGATCAAATCCGGGCGATCGCGCCTCTGGGATTGCGGTTTCATGCCAGTCGCGGCAGTATGAGCGTGGGGGAAAGTAAAGGCGGTTTGCCCCCCGATAGTCTCGTTGAGTCCGAAGCCGCAATCCTTCAAGATTCCCAAAGACTGATCGAAACCTACCACGACAACAACCGTTATGGGATGTTACGCTTGGTTTTGGCCCCTTGTTCGCCGTTTTCGGTATCTACAGATTTAATGCGAGAATCGGCCAAAATGGCCAGGGCTTATCCTGGCGTAAGGTTGCATACACATTTAGCTGAGAATAAAGGAGATGTTGAATATAGCCTCGAAACCTTTGGCATGATGCCCGAAGACTACGCCGAGTCTGTGGGGTGGTTGGGGGAAGATGTCTGGCACGCCCACTGCGTCAAACTGCGCGATCGCGCCCTAGAGAAATTTGGCCACACGGGAACCGGAGTCGCCCATTGTCCCTGTAGCAATATGCGTTTGGGTAGTGGTATTGCACCTATCCGCAAAATGCTCAATCATCATGTCCCGGTAGGCCTTGGTGTAGATGGGGCCGCTTCCAATGATGCCTCAAACCTCCTCCACGAAGCCCGTACTGCCTTTCTACTGGCTCGCGTCAAGGACGAAGACCCCGGAGCCATCACCGCCCGCGAAGTCCTGGAAATCGCCACCAGAGGCGGCGCAAGGGTATTAGGTCGCGATGATATTGGTTATCTTGCCCCCGGTATGGCAGCCGATTTTATTGCGGTGAATTGCGATCGCCCCCAGTTCGTCGGGACAGCATCCGATCCCGTTGCAGCGCTGATTTTCTGCCAAGTGGATGGGGTAGACTATAGTTTCATTAACGGCATCAAAGTGGTTGAAAACGGACAGTTGTTGACGGGAGAGTTACCTCTGATTCAAGCCCAATGCCAAAAACTGGCGACTCAGCTTGTTAGTTAGTTGTTGGTTATTGGTTATTGGTGTCTTGCCGAGCATTCCCTTGCTACTCGCGCGTTCCCTTGCTACTCGCGCGTTCCCTTGCTACTCGCGCGTTCCCTTGCTACTCGCGCGTTCCCTTGCTACTCGCGCGTTCCCTTGCGCCTTACGGCGGCGCGGGGTCGCTCGTCTTACGGCGGCGCGGGGTCGCTCGTCTTACGGCGGCGCGGGGTCGCTCGTCTTACGGCGGCGCGGGGTCGCTCGTCTTACGGCGACGCGGGGTCTCGGCGCTTGTTGGTTGTTGGTTAGGCTTCATATCCAAATCTCAGCATTG
>KB904821.1:1540829-1927422 GCA_000380225.1 filamentous cyanobacterium ESFC-1 | reverse complement strand
CCTCCCCCTCTCCCCACTCTCCCCACTCCCCCCACTCTCCCCACTCTCCCCCACTCCCCTCTCTCAATCGGTAAAGATAGCCCCAGATTTTTAATCTGTGGGCGGTTGGGACTATAAAATTCTAATGTAATAGATAAGTACAAATTACTAGAAAGTTCTTAAAATCATGAATTCACCCTCTCCGGGGCCAGTGTCCCTCTCCAACCGAGAAGTGCAGATTATTGACTTGGTGGCCAATGGCCTTACCAATCACGAAATCGCGACCCGGTTAGAAATCAGCAAGCGTACCGTAGACAATCATATTAGTAATATTTTGACGAAGACTAAAACCGACAATCGGGTGGCGTTGGTGCGGTGGGCGTTGCAGTGGGGTAAAGTCTGTTTAGATGAGGTGAATTGTTGCGTGTTGCCCCGTCCTGACAGTCAAGCCAATGAAACGATTTAGACTGAGTTGGGGGAGGGTGGCGATCGCGCCGATCTTGGGAATCAGTTTACTGGGTTGTCGCGCCTCGACCAACACCTTTAATATTACGCCGCCCACCCAACCCCTCAGCAACTCTCTCAACACCAACAAAGCAGAAAACCATCCCCAGTTGAGTTATGACGGGCGTTACTTGGTTTTTGCCTCAGATCGCCGCAACACCAGGGGCATTTATCTTTATGATGTACAGCGTCGGCGACTTGTCCCCCTGCCGCAACTCAATCAACAAGGCAGTTGGCGAGATCAGCCGGATGTGAGCGCGGATGGTCGCTATATCGTCTATATTGCCGAAACGGAGGGAAAACCGGATGTTTTCTTGTACGATCGCGTCGCCCAAAGCAACCAAAATCTAACGCCGAATCAACTAGGGGCGGTGCGTCACCCCACCATTAGCGGGAACGGGCGTTTTGTGGCGTTTGAACGGGAACGAAATGGCCAATGGGACATCGAAATTCGCGAGATCGGTATGGCTGTCGATCCGGCAATTCAGCCCGAAGTCACTCCCCCGCAACCCTAAACAAATTTAACTGATGGGGAGTTTGAGGGGCTATAAGTCCCGCGCTATAATCTTTGATGAGCGCGTCGGGATACATGGACACAGAAAAGTCAATTGAAGGGTTCGATGCCCTGAAAATTGACAATCGTACAGAAGGACTGCGTATTTTATCCCCCCGAACGCGGGAGATCGCCTATCGCCCAGATGTAAGTCGAGACAGTAGAGGACGCAAGAAATCTACTCGGAGCGCAGTCTGTTGGATAGGAAGCCAGCACGCCGTAATCTTTGATTCGGTGTCTGGTAGTTCACGAGTTTTGGGCCGGCCTAGCGGCGGAGCGTTAAATTAGTAAAATATAGTTTGCAAGCCTTACTTTCGCCTTCGATGAGTTATTCTGCCCTGCCTTTCAATACCGAAACCCTTGGGAACTTTGACCCAACTGCGCCCCATCCGACCCAAGATGCAGATTTGCTGGCTCAACTGCACTTTGTCCCCGGTTTAAAAGAACTGCTGATGTTGCGGCAAGTTCACGCCCTCGAACACGGGACGGTGTGGATGTTGGGTGAAATGGCGAATCCGGGGACTTCCCAAAGGTTACTTGATAACGAATCCTTGGGGGGATTGTCAACGGATCGCGGTTTTTATTTGTACGGCCCGGTACATAAAATTAACTTGGTGCGGGCGGTACGCTTGGCGTTAGAACGCTTCAAGCAGGGAGAGTGGGATTTGGCGGTGCATCCTCGCTGTGGTACGAATATGTCCGTGGCCATGGTTTTGACAACGGGGTTGGCCTTGGGGACTTCTTGGCTGTTGCCGAGGGGGCCTTTGACTCAGTTGGCGGGGTTGGGTTTGGCGGCGACGATGGCTTCACAATTATCGCCGGATTTGGGGACTTTGGTACAGCGTTATCTGACCACGGCAATTCCGTTTAATTTAGAAATTACTGATATTTATCCGACGACAGATTTGTGGGGACGGTCGGCTTATTTTGTCGAAGTGGATTGGCGCGAGTGACCTAGGGGCAAAATTTTCGACGGGTTGTCAAAGACTCTTAACGTGCCGATAACCGAATAACCCCTAAGCGAAGTTAAGGTATGATCCACACAGGGAAAGCTAAAACTTGACCGATTGCAGCACATAAAATTGAAAAAAAGCGGAAAAATAGTCATTTTTAGAGATTTCGGGGAGAAAATCTCTTATTTCTTGTTTTGACTATTGAGTAGGCTTTGCCATAGCACTATAACTATGAAAAATCTCCAAGATACTCCTGTACTTGCCGCCGAAATTCAACGACAAATGCGGATGTCATGTCAGCGTTTGCATCGTTTTCAAGAATTGTCTCAAGATTTTGAGAAGATTACACCTGAGTTGATTGAGCAAACTATTGCTGATTTAGCTGTGGCATTGGAGGAGCTAGAAGTTACAGTTGAAACCTTGCAACAGCAACATAGTATGCTGATTGATACTCAAGATGCTTTAGTGAAAGAACAACAGCGTTACCAACAGTTGTTTACTTTAGCACCCGATGGCTATTTAGTCACCGACCCGAATCGGATTGTCCAAGAAGCGAATCTCAATGGGGGGGTGCTTCTCGGAAGCGATCCGCAGTATTTGATCGGCAAGCCATTTCGGGTATTTGTGGCCCCGTCTCATCGCCAGCTTTATCGGCAACAAATCCAGCAAATCCAAGCCGAAGACAGCGATACTTCGATTCACGAATGGGAAATTGCCTTAATCCGGGCCGCCGATCCAGATCGGGAGTTCCCAGCAGCGATTACTGCCTCTATCGCTCGCGATTCCCAGGGAAACCCGGTTAGCATTCATTGGTCGATTCGGGATATTAGCGATCGCAAAGCCGCCGAAGCAGTTCGTCTTCGATTAGAAAAAGAGCAAGAATTATCCCAGTGTAAAAGCCGCTTGATTCGGACAGTCGCTCACGAATTGCGATCGCCACTGAACGTTTTTGGGATGTCCATAGAGTTGTTGGAAATACGCGGCTACAGTCAGACTCTACCCCCCGAACTCCAGTTGATTTGGCAGAAAATGGAGCGATCCTATGAAATGATGCTGGCTTTGATTGATAATACGTTAACCTTAAGTTCGATTGAATTGGGTAAAACTCGCGTTGAGTCGCAAAAGTTAGATTTAACGGTAATTTGTCAAGATTTAGCCCAAAAATATCAACTCTATGCCGATCGCGACCAAACCCTGGCTTTTGAGTTAGTCGGAACTTTTCAAGAAGCTTGGCTCGATCGAGAGTTGTTAGAGCGTATTTTGGGTAATTTACTCAGTAATGCCATCAAATATTCCCGAAAAGGCGGTCAAATTCAATTTACCGCATCTGCCCGGCGCGATCGCGTTGTCTTTCAAATTCAAGATTGTGGCATTGGCATTCCCGCTAGTGACTTAGAGCATCTATTTGAACCCTTTTATCGCGCCCAAAACACAACTCAAGTTCATGGTAATGGTTTGGGTTTATCCATTGTGCAAGAAGCAGTATCTTTGCTCAAAGGGGAGATTCACTGCACCAGCACAGAAAATGTCGGCACAACCTTTACCGTTGAGTTACCCTGGCATCCCGACCGCCCGATTTCAACTTCAGCCATAAATTGATTCAGGAGTTAGGGATGTGTTCGACGATCTCGCAGAGAAAATTTTTCAAGCGCAACAGGAGATGGCACTTCCCAAAACTAATGGGATTATAATGCCCGTGGTGGCCATTGTGGGGTCGTCGGGTAGCTTAACCATTATCCAACAACTGCTCGCTCAACTTCCGGCCAACTTCTCTGCGCCGATTTTAGTAGCTAAACATATCAGCCCGAAATATCCTTCCTCTTTAGAGCGAATTTTACAGTCTTCTACGTCATTAACGGTCAAAGAAGCTCGAAATGACGAGACAATGGAGAAAAGTACTGTTTATGTCGTCCCACCCGGACAAAATATCGCCATCAAAAGCGATCGCCACCTCCAGTTAACTCAATTTTCCCAATCAGCACAATATGTTTGCCCTTGTGCGAACATATTATTAAACTCAATGGCTTTGGTTTTGGGTTCACAAGCGATCGCCATTATCCTCACGGGAACGGGTAACGACGGCACAGAAGGCATTAAAGCCATTAACGCCCATCACGGGGTCGCGATCGTACAAAACCGAGAAACTTCGGAGTTTTTGGGAATGCCAAGTGCCGCGATTCGGGCGGGGGTGGCTCAGTATATTTTGCCCCAAGCCCATATTGCTGCTACAGTAATCCGTTTAGTTGCTCAAATATCCTGTCAATCCACTTCTACACCCCAGAATCTTCAAATCCCCATGACCGACCAAGATGAAAATCAAACTCTAGAATTTTTATTAGACTATCTACGCCGAATGCGGGGTTTTGATTTTACAGGCTATAAGCGTCCGAGTCTGCGGCGGCGAATTCAAAAGCGGATGCAAGCTCTAAAAATTGAAACCTTTGAGGATTATTGGGATTATTTACAGGTGCATCCTGAAGAATTTCCCGTTTTGTTTAATACCATTTTGATCAACGTTACGGGATTTTTTCGCGATGCCGAGACTTGGAAATATTTACGAGAACAGGTCATTCCCGGCATTTTGAGCAAAACAAGCAAAACGTCACCGATTCGGGTGTGGACGGCGGGCTGTGCTTCGGGAGAAGAACCCTACAGCATGGGGATGTTGCTGATTGAGGAGTTGGGCTTAGAGGCTTTTCAAGACCGCGTTAAAATCTATGCCACAGACATTGACGAAGAAGCCCTCACCCAAGCCCGTCAAGCCATCTATTCTCAAAAAGATGTTGAATCTATCCCCAAACACTTGCGGGATAAATATCTCGAACCCAGTCAAAATGATTGCTATACTTTCTGTAATGAGTTACGACGAGCTACTATTTTTGGCCGCCATAATCTGATTGAGGATGCTCCTATTTCCCGTTTAGATTTGTTGGTGTGTCGCAATACTTTGATGTATTTTGATGCGGAAACCCAAGGGCGGATTTTGGCTCGTTTTCACTTTGCGCTTAATGATGAGAGTGCTTTGTTTTTGGGTAAGGCGGAAATGCTACTCGGCCATAGCCGCTTGTTTGCACCGTTGAGTTTGCCCCATCGCGTTTTTAAGAAAGTTACTCCGATTAATCTCCGCCAGCGTTTGTTAACTTTAGCATCAGCCAACGATACTGAAATCGGCAATCGCCTCAGCCTGAACGAACAACTCCAAACCGCCGCTTTTGATAATATTGCGATTCCCCACATTGTTCTTGATTATCAAGGGCGATTGGTGATGGCTAACCTCAAAGCTCAAAGCCAATTTAATCTCAATGCTCGTCAGTTGGGAATACCGTTTCAAGATTTGGAATTGTCCTATCGTCCGGCAGAGTTGCGCTCGTCTATTGACCAAGCTTATCGCGATCGCAACACGGTGATTGTCTCGGACGTTGCTCGTACTTTTACCAACGGGACTGTTCAATATCTCGAAATTAGGGTCACGCCACTCATTGACCCTCAAAGTCAGATTATCGGGGTGAGTCTTAGTTTTCTCGACACCACCGATATACATCAACTACAAGACAAACTCGAACGTTCTAATCACGAACTCGAAACCACCAACGAAGAATTACAATCGACCAACGAAGAACTCGAAACCACTAACGAAGAATTACAATCGAGCAACGAAGAACTCGAAACCACCAACGAGGAATTACAATCAACCAACGAAGAACTCGAAACGATTAATGAGGAGTTGCAATCGAGTAATGAAGAACTGCAAGCGATTAATGAAGAATCTCGCAAAAGAACGATAGAGTTAAATCAAGCCAATGCTTTTCTCAATTCAATTTTAATTAGTTTTGATGCTGCGATTGTGGTACTCGATCGCGATTTGAATATATTAAGTTGGAACCCCGAAGCCGAGAATTTGTGGGGCTTGCGCTCTGATGAGGTGAAAAATCAAAACTTTATGGAACTCGATATTAATTTACCCGTTAGCCGCTTGCATGACTCTATTCAGGCTTGTTTATCGGATTCGAGGGAAACCTCACAAATGAGTCTAGAAGCGATTAATCGCCGCGGCCGCAGTATTCTTTGTCATATTAGCTTTAGTCCTCTGATGAATCACGAACAAGAGCGTTTGGGGGTAATTTTGTTGATGGATGCCAGCGAAAATAATAATAATGAATAGGAGATCAAAAAGATGGTTCCAGACCCGCACGACCCCTCAGTTGACAAGGTTAGTCAATCGAGGACAGATAATGCCAAAAATCACGCAGAACGGGCGATCGCCCAATCTCGAAAACTGCAAAAATTTGTCCAAGAGCAAATCGCCAAAAACGAACAGTCCACTCAAAATCCCGCGATCGCCGCCGCCACCCAAGCCGCGCAAAAGTACAGCGAAGAGGCTTTACAATTTTCCCAAGCATCTTTGCGTTACAGCGAAGCTGCGGCTAACCAGGAGGGGGAAGCTTCCGATCGCGCCTTTGAACAAGCGGTGCAAGCCCATGTCAAGGCGGCAGAAGCCCAAAATAAGGCAAATACAGAGCTTTGTAAGATCAATCAGCAACATATACAGTCTCTACAAAATATGTCTTCTCAAAGGGATAAGGATTAATCGACCGGGTTGAAGCGTTTAAGGGCGGCGATCGCGTGGAGTTGGACGGTTTTAGAGGGACTGCGGGTGAGTTGTTCTAATACGGGAATGGCGGCGCGATCGCCCAAATAGCCCCAAGCTTGAGCGAGGGCTTGGGCGAGATGGTCTTCGATTTGGGGTTGTTGCTGAAAAAAGGTTAATAAGCCTTGGGCTGCTTGGGACTGTAAGGCAGGGGTTTTGATGCGACCGAGGAGTTTGGTAATCTCGATCCGGGTGGGCAAGGGGACAGAATCGAGGGCTTGTAGGAGATATTCTAAGCTTTGGGGGGTTTCCATCCACAAGAGCGATCGCGCAAATTCTCGTTGTAGGGGGATGGGAGTGGCCGGGGAAACCAGGGCTTGAAAAACTAATTCGGCGGCTTCGTTGCTGGCAATGCGTCCCAGGGCGATCGCGGCTTGCTGACACACTTCGGCGTTAAAATCGTACAACAG
This sequence comes from filamentous cyanobacterium ESFC-1, assembly GCA_000380225.1. GTDB lineage: Bacteria > Cyanobacteriota > Cyanobacteriia > Cyanobacteriales > Spirulinaceae > Jaaginema. Next base: position 1,920,375 of record KB904821.1, on the reverse strand, counting down.
GGGGCGTAAATCGGCGGTGAGGTTTAATTCCGGCGCTTTTGCTCCCCACAGTCCTAGGGCGATCGCGGCTTCTTTGCGAACGGGGGCGGCTAGGTCTTGGGTGGCTTGGCGCAGTAAGGGGACAATGGCAATATCGTTAAAGCTGCCTAAAGCTTCGATGGCGGCAGTTCTAGCAATTTCGTCTTGGTTGCGGGTTTGGTCTTGTAGGAAAGTGATGGTTTCGGGGTGGCGCATTTGCGCTAAGGCGGTGGTGGCTAAGACGCTAAATCGCGGTTGCTGCACCAAGGCGGTGAGGGCGGGAATGGCTTTGGCTTCAAAGCTGCCCAATGTCTCGATTAGTATGGCGTTGAGTTCTTCGTCTTGGGAGGTTTCGAGAACGGCGACTAAAGTATCTAATACTTTATCGGTTTGAAATTGACTGAGCAGACGGGCAATAAACCAGCGTTCCTCGCTATCGGCTTCTTCGTTTTGTAAAATCTCTAGTAAGGGCGCGATCGCGGTGGTGCCAAGATCGGGAAAGAGTTTGGCGATTTCCCAACGAGCTTGAAAATCGCTGTGGTCAAACACCTGTAACGCTAAATCGGTAATCTCTTTTAAAACAGTGTTGCTCGTTTGAGCAAACTGCTGGCGGTGTTGCGCTCTCAGTTGTTGCAAACATTGGGTGGCGTTATCCCATTGCTGTTGTTGTACCGCTTGTTGCAGTTGGGAAAGAAGGCTTAACATGGGCGATCGCTGTTAATGACAAGAGGCTGAAGGTTGACAATCGGATGGATAGCTGCTTTATGAAACTTACGCGAACCTAGACAAATAGGTTTAGCTGTTCAATTACTGCTTCATCCGCAGGGGTCAGCCCTTCTGCGTCCACAGTCATTCAAATACCGATAGCCATCGGCAATGTAGGGGTGTTTGGCCAATTTAGAATGTTAATTGCGGCGTTATGGTCGCGGTCTATTGAATGTCCGCAACTGCCACAATGGTAAATTCTTTCCTTCAAAGGCATCGGTTGTTTGTGACCGCAATTTGAGCAGGTTTTGGAGCTAGGAAACCAGCGATCGACGATCGTCAATTCAAAGCCGTGATACGCCTGCTTATAGGTAAGCAACTCACGGAAGCGATAGAACCCTAGCGTACTGATAGCCTCAGCCAGCTTGTGGTTAGCTATCATACCCGACAGATTAAGGTCTTCTATCGCGATTCGTTGCCAGGTTTTCCCTAACTCTGTTGTTACCTTCTGAAGAAAATCCTCACGGATGTTGGCGATATGTTTATGCTGCTTTCGTAATCGCTGGTAGTATTTGAGCGCATTTTGAGACGCTCGTTGTTTTAGCTTACGGTTGCCTTGAATCTTATTCCGATGTTTCCATTGGGTGCGTCTGAGCTTGGTTTTCGCTTTTTTTAGCGACGCTGGACTATCGATTGATTCACCGTTTGCGAGAGTAGCAAAAGTCTTCACTCCCAAATCAATGCCNGTCGCTTGTCCCGTGTGTTTCATGGCAGGCAACGGGCAAGCCTTCACCATAAAAGATATGTACCACTTNCCAGCTTCACGGGCGATCGTAAAGGTCTGAGAAATGCAGTTGTACGGTATCGCTTCTTTTAACCGAAATGTACCTAATGTTGGTACTTTTATNGACTTGCCAGCAGCGACTAAAANGCTGCCNCTAGAGCTATCCACCGTGAATGAACATTCGTGGCGCTTGNNCTTGAATTNNGGCATGGCNGCAGACAGTTTAGGGTTTCTCCATCGGCTGAAAGCAGCGCTTAAATCCCGAAANGCATTCTGGTAAATGCGGCTAGGATACTCNTTGCACCACGCAAACTCAGGGCGCTTTTTGGTCACATTGGTAAAGACTTTTTTGATCGCCCCTAACCGCTTTGCATCACTAGCTTGAACATCGTCAAACGCCCATGAGTCTTGTATTATGGACAAGCCGTAGTTGTACACGAAACGAGAATAGCCAGCGCAACCCGCAAGGCGCGATGCCTCTTTGTTGTTGAGCTTCAGTTCTCGCTTCAGAGCAAACATATCAACATTGAATTTCGGTACTTTTTGATTTTAGTTTAGTGTCTAAGTTTTTGTCAAGGTCTTTTTGTAAGTCTTTTTCGTAATTACCCTTGCCATATAGCCTACAGCTAAAGCAATATACAATCGCCATCAGGTCTTCTACTATTTCTTTTTGGGGGGATAGGGTAGCATCATTGACGACAATCAAGGTCGTGTCGTTGGTCTCGCATATCCATTCCACTAACTCAAAAGCAAACCGACAAAGCCTATCTTTATGGGCAACATAGATTTGAGAAACAAGCCCTCGTTGCACTTCAGTGAGTAGCTTAAGGAATTTTTTTCTTTTGAAGTTAAGCCCTCCCCCAATTTCGGCGATAATTTCATCTACAATCACGCCTCTTGCTGTACAGAACTGAGACATAGCGGCTTTTTGGGCTTCAAGTTCTGGTTTTTGAGCATAAGAAGATACCCGCGTGTATACAACTATTTTGCGGGCTTCTGGCTTGATGCCTCGTATTTTATTAAGATGGGACTCGTTGTAGTACCTTTGATTGCCGGGGGTGCGTAATGCTTTCAATTTCCCGTTAGCATCCCATCGGTGTAAAGTTTTTACGGAAACACCTAACAGTTCTGCTAATTCGTGAGGGCGATAATTCATCGACAAATATGACTCGGTTTGTCCATGAATTATCAGGTTTTTGTTTTCTTATGTCAATTCAACTCTTTCCGGTTCGATGTTACCGTTATTTCTAAATTTTAGCGGCTTGCCCCACACCTCGATCTGCTGGATATGGGGCTTGTCGCTATTTAAGTTTAAGCTGAATCTAAGGTCAAAGCCCCCGCGATCGCCCTAGGGAGAATCTCTAGAGATCGCCACCCCGCAAGGCCAGCAAAAAGATTACCACCGGCCCGGCAATCATAATCAAAGCGACAAAAGTCAATTGAAAAATGACTTGCCAGTTGACGCTGCCAAATGTATTAACAATAAAGTCCATGTTTTATCTCCGTTATTGATACCCAACCCGGTAACGCAATTCAAAATCCGTATTATATAATACCGAGTAATCTTGACTTTCTTTTCATTTTCGTTACAAAACGACACAAAGCATCGGGCTTGATTGGGGCTGTTGAAAAGGTGCGTTAAACTTCATTAACGCACCTTAATCTGGCACAGGGGTTATTTTTCCCGATTTAAGCTAGTTTCCCCTCCGATCGAGGGTTATGGGGCTTAACAGTCCAGGGCAAATTGTTGAGATTCTTGTTGTAGTAGGGCAATTAACTCGCGATCGCCCTTTTCTTTTGCCACTTGTAAACGATGTTCGAGATGACGGCGGATATTTTCGAGATGAATTTGTTGGGCTAAATTCCTCTGGGCTGTCGTTTCGTCGCTGATTTGCTCGGCACTCACCGCATAACGCAACGGTTCGATTTGACAAGCGATGCGCGGCCCGGTTTGAATATAAGGCCGCTTGCTATAAGCCACGCCACGATATTGCAAACAAGGCTTAGGCTTCAATTCGGGAACGTGACGGGGGTAATTCTCGCGCCAAGCTTGGCCCCGATAAGTGCCGCTAATTTCGCCCTCTGTGACTTCTAAAGATAGGGGTTGGCGATTGTAGGCCACTCCACGATAAGTATATTGCATTTTTACCTCTCCGATTATTAAAAAAGTTTATTTGATGATGTAGCAGGCTTTCGATTCGATCCTTGGGATCGTCAAAATCGTTTTCCTGTCTGTATCTATTTTTACATTTTTTTCAGAAAAGTGCCAAATGTTACAAAATTAGTGCTTGGTCATTTGTCCTTGGGGAGAGGGGGAGGAGTGGGAGGAGTGGGAGGAGGGGGAGGAGGAGGCTGCTGGTTTTTATGGGGAATGACTATAGTATGTTTATTTGAGAAGTAAACTCGCCTCTATGTTTTTCTTAATAGCATATCTATTACAAAATCGAGGCGGAGCCTCGTTTGGTGCGTCCCTTGGTGGAACCAAGGAACGAGATTAATTATTAATTATTAATTGTTCATTGTTAATTGATAAATCGGTAACAATACCCGAAAAATTGAGCCAGCATTGACTTTGCTACTCACAGAGATCGACCCCCCACAGCGATCGAGGAGTTGTCGCACTAAAGTTAAGCCTAACCCGGCTCCTGAAGCCAAATCGGTTGCTGTAGAGCGACCTTGATAAAAGCTGTCAAAAATGCGGTGTAGTTCGCTTTTGGCAATGCCGACTCCGGTATCTTTGACGGCGAGTTGGATTTTTTCGCCTTGAACTTGGGCTGTGACGGAAATGCGACCTTGAGGGGGGGTGAATTGTAAACTGTTGTTGAGCAGATGAATCATAATCTGTCGCAACCAGGGGGGCGGACAAGCCACCGGAGGAAGCCCCGGAGCGAGGGTGTAGCCCAGTTGAATGCCTTTTTCGAGGGCAAGGGGTTGATAAATACTGACAATCGTAGGCAGGGCTTCGCCTAAACGGGTGTAGTCCGGTGTGGGAGGGTTGGGAATGTCGGTATGGGTGAGTGAATTCATACCGTGAATGAGGGAGTTTTGGCGATCGCATTCTTGTTGCAGCAGGGAGAGATAACGCTGGCGTTGCGCTGTTTTCAGGTTGGGGGAGTGCAGTAAACTCAGGGCGGTTTTCATGCGCGTCAGGGTGGTGCTGAGTTCTTGTAACCCTTGTTCAAAAAACTGCCGTTCGGGGTTGGGGGTTTGCGTGGTTTTGACGATCTGCGCGATTTGCTGGTTGCTGTGGTTGAGGTGATGAGATAAAAGTTGTGTTAACGCGGCTCGATCGGGTCGAACCAAACGATCGAGCAGGGGGTTAAATACCGCATTAGGAGTATCATCCGCGATCGCGACAGCCCGGTTGAAGATGCCCATCACCTCGCGAATGAGCATAGGTTCAAAACTATAAGCCATTGCCCCTTCCGTCGCCGGGAGTGTCGGGAAATGTAACGCCAGCACGACGCTACCCTGGGGCGCGATCGCGACAAGATAGGCTTCTTGACGGGGGAGTTGTCCCGGTTGTAGCGGCACATAAACCCCCACCGAGTCCGGGGTTACCGGGGGAGATTCCGCGCCATGATACACCGTCAGGTGCGGGGGAGGGGTGGGAAAATGATGGCGATACCACTGAAGCAGTTGTTCTCCTTTGAGCCAGAGGGTGACTTCTTCTGATGTCTCGATTGACCAATGAATGAGGGCGATCGCCCAGGCTTCGAGGCTGGCTAATGCCATCATGGGAGAGGGGCGATCGCAACGTAGCCGTTGGTAAATAGATAGGGGAGGGGGAATAGACTCATTCATAAAGGCGATCGAGTGAATGTTTCTTAATATTTCTTATTAATTATTGAAGCGTAAAATAGCCGTTATTGCATCCTTACAAACCTTTATATTTCTTGATAGTTTTCCCCTAAGATTTTCGTTAAGCTGGAACTAAGTTCCTCGGAGGAGATCGATCGTGAACGCTGACAGAGAAAAAACTTCAAATTATTTTAACTGGTCAATTCCAATTTTAATCGCTTTAGCTTTCTGGCTTAGTAGTAGCCTGTTGTTAGATTTCGCGGTCGTCCCTGGTTTGTACGCCAGTGGCATGATGACCCAATCAGGATTTGCCAGTGCAGGCTACCTCATTTTCGGCGCTTTTAATCATTTAGAACTGCTTTGTGCCGGTTTGGTTCTGACCAGTTGTTTGGTTTTGTATCGTCAACATCAGCTTGCCCCAAATCATTCTCGTCGCTCCCTGGTGTTGTCTCTAATTTTGTTGTTCATTGCTATTATCTATACTTATATTTTGACACCCCAGATGAGCAGTATGGCATTACAACTCAATCTTTTTGAACCAGCCACCATGCCACCTGCTATGATAGAAATGCACAGTGGATATTGGGTTTTAGAAGTATTGAAGTTAGTGGCTGGTGCAACTTTACTGCGCTGGTGCTATCTTGACTCCACAAGATCGAATATCGCGTAGCACATCACATCCTCACACCCATTTCAGCCCCTCAATAGTTTGAGGGGTTTTTTCGGTTTCTAGGGAGGAGTGGGTCTTGGGCAGTAGGCAGTGGGCAGTGGGCAGTAGGGGGAGGAGTTGGGGGAGTGGGGAGAGGGGGGGGGGGGGGGGGGGGGGGGGGGGGGGGGGGGGGGGGGAAGAGGGGGAGGAGGGGGAGGAAATTAGCAATTACCAATTACCAATGACCAATTCGGGGATTCTGCCAACAACCAATAACCAATAACCAACAACCAACAACCAATAACCAACAACCAATAACCAACAACCAATAACCAATAACCAATAACCAATAACCAATAACCAACAACCAACAACCAATAACCAACAACCAATAACCAACAACCAATAACCAATAACCAATAACCAATAACCAATAACCAATAACCAACAACCAACAACCAACAACCAACAACCAATGACAAAAAGAATTGGGTGGGCGATCGCGTTGGGGGCGATCTTTATAATCTCTTTAGGATTGCGGTTTTGGCGCTTGAGTGAGTTGAATACCCTTGTCTTTGACGAAGTGTATTATCCCGTTTTTGCGAATCGCTACCTGCTAGGGAAACCCGTGTACAACGCTCATCCGCCCCTCAGTCAATATATCCTGACTCTGGGAATTTGGATTGGCGATCGCCTCCCGATTGGCCAAGATACCGTCAACGGCTTGTTGGGGTCGATTCGGACTCCTTTTAGCTATCGTTGGTTAAACGCCCTGACGGGATCGTTTCTGCCTTTGGTGGTGGGCGCGATCGCCTACGAACTCAACCGCCGCCCTAGTTATGCTCTCATTGCCACTTTATTCGCTGCTCTTGATGGTTTATTTCTGGTTGAGTCCCGTTTTGCTCTTAATAACATTTATCTGGTCTTATTTGGCTTGCTAGGGCAGCTATGCGCCCTCAGAGCCACTCGTTCTCGCGGTTCGCCCCGCTTCCTCTTGATCGTTGCCGGGTTTTGGTTTGGGGCTTCTGCGGCGATTAAGTGGAATGGTTTGGGCTTTCTTTTGGGCTTTTATCTCATCTGGTTGGTGGCTGGGTTGCTGCCGTCGAGTCGTCATCTGGCGTTGTTTGCTCCGGCACTAAAACGGCTTAAACTCAGGCAGATTATTCTTTATTTGGGCATTATTCCGGTTTTAACTTATAGTTTGCTTTGGATTCCCCATTTAATCCTCAATCCTTCCCCCGGTTTCTGGGAAATGCAGCAACGCATTTTAACCTTTCATCAAAATATTGGCAGTGGTACGAGCGTGCATCCTTACTGCTCGCCGTGGTACAGTTGGCTGTTAATGGGGCGGCCTGTGGCTTATTTTTATAACACGGCTCGTAACCTCGAAGACGCGATTTTGGCTTATCCTCCCCTTCCCCAAGAAGCAGTGGAGGTGATCTATGATGTTCATGCCATGGGCAATCCGATCTTGTGGTGGCTGAGTACGGGGGCGATCGCGCTCTTTTTAGTATTTATGCTGTATCGCTTGCTGTGGGGGCGATTGTGGCAGATGCGCTTGTTGTCTTCGACGGAGATCGGCTTTTATCTGTTGCTCAACTACGGCGCGAATCTGTTACCCTGGCTGAAAGTTTCCCGTTGTACGTTTCTGTATCATTATATGAGTGCGTCGATCTTTGCAACCTTAGCTTTAGCATGGTGGATCGATTTATGGTTGCGTCGCGATCGCTACTGGCATCGACAACTCGCGATCGCGTTGATTGTCGCGATCGTTGCCGCCTTTATCTTCTGGTTGCCCATTTATCTCGGTTTGCCGTTATCCCCCGAAGGCTACCGTTTGCGAATGTGGTTTGATCGTTGGGTTTAAGATTAAAAGCTGGCGATCGCGATCGCGGCAGGATCGGAGGTATCCTGGTTAATTGGGCTGCGAAATTTTGCCGTAATTGCCACAGTCACCATTTTTTTGCCCTAGGAGGAAAATTGAAACTTCGGAAAATCAGACAAGAGTGGCTTTCTAATGTGAAAGCCGATATTTTAGCGGGTGCAGTGGTGGGTTTAGCCTTAATTCCCGAAGCGATCGCCTTCTCTATTATTGCAGGAGTTGACCCGAAAGTGGGACTCTATGCCTCTTTTATTATTGCGGTAATGACCGCCTTTTTAGGGGGCAGACCCGGATCGATTTCTGCGGCTACCGGGGCCATGGCGTTACTGATGATCGATCTAGTCAAAGACCACGGCTTACAATACTTATTCGCGGCTACCTTGTTAACCGGAATCTGGCAACTGGTGTTTGGCTTTCTCAAACTCGGACGGCAGATGAAATATGTACCTCGTTCGGTGACCATTGGCTATATCAATGCGTTAGCGGTATTGATTTTTCTGGCACAGTTACCGCAACTTACCAATGTACCAGCGACGGTGTATGTGTTGACGGGTCTTTCCTTGGCTATTATTTACATTTTGCCTCGATTTACCAAAGTCATTCCTTCTCCCTTGGTAGCCCTTGCCGTCATGACCCTAGCGGCGATCGCCCTCAGACTCGAAGTTCCCACCGTGGGAGACATGGGGGAATTACCCGGCAGCTTACCCTTGTTTGCCCTGCCCCAAGTTCCCTTAACTTTAGAAACGCTGAGGATTATTCTACCGTATTCGCTCACCTTAGCCATCGTCGGCTTATTAGCGTCATTTCTCACCGCTTCCCTCGTCGATGAACTCACAGACACCCCCAGCGACAAAAACCGAGAAGCCAAAGGACAAGGAATTGCTAATATCACCACCGCCTTTTTTGGGGGCATGGCCGGCTGTGGCATGATTGGACAATCGGTGATTAATGTCCAGTCCGGTGGACGAGGCCGCTTATCCACTCTGGCCTCTGGCTTATTTCTCTTATTTGCTATTCTAGTTTTGCAAGATTGGGTCAAACAAATGCCCATGGCGGCTTTAGTTGCCGTCATGATTATGGTGGCGATCGGGACATTTCGCTGGTCATCCTTCACAAATATTCGCCGCATTCCCCGCAGTGAAACTTTAGTAATGTTAACTACCATGTTCGTGACTATTTTCACGCGGAATTTTGCCCTCGGTGTGGTGACGGGAATTGTGATGAGTACAGTGTTTTTCTCCCGCAAAATTGCCGATTTAGTCTTGGTTAAGAGCGTTTTAAGTACAGATGGCACTCACCGAACTTATCAAGTGTTTGGACAAATTTTCTTCTTATCCAAAGAAGACTTTATCAAGTCATTTGACTTTAGCGAATTTGTCGATCGCATCACCATTGATTTGACCCAAGCCCACCTTTGGGATCAAGGGGCTGTAGAAATGCTCGATCGCGTCGTGATTAAATTCCGCCGTAACGGGGCTGATGTCGAACTGGTAGGATTAAATCAAGCCAGCGCCACATTATACGATAAACTAGCGGTCTACAAAACTCCAGAAATTACTCAAAGTTCTGAAGTTCCTAACTAACCATCCCCATCCCCTAATTCTGACAAATAATCCCCAATAATGAAAAGTATTTTGATTTGCACCGATGGGTCTTCCTTTGCCGAAACTAGCTATCGGTATGGGGCAGATGTAGCTAACCGACTCCAAGCGCCAGAGACAACCCTTGATGTTTTGTGCGTTACAGATATTCGCACTCAGCAAGTCATTTCTACCGGAAACTTTAGCGGCAGTATTGGCATTGATGCTTCCGAAAACTTACTCAATCGTTTGGTTGATTTAGAACACGAAAAAGCCAAACTCAACCAGCGACGAACAAGGTTAATTTTGCGAACGGCTGTGCAAAATTTGAAAGCCGAGGGCATTGACACAATTCACCCCATCCACAAAACCGGGTTTCTGGTAGATTGCTTAGAGGAATTTGAGCAGAATTATGATTTAATTATCCTCGGAAAACGCGGTGAAAATGCCGATTTTGCTTCGGGGCATTTGGGTGGAAATGTCGAAAGAATTATTCGTAGTGGTCGTAAACCTTGCTTGGTAACTCCCCAAGAATATCAGCCGCTTGAGCGAGTGCTTTTAGCTTATGATGGTAGTCCCACAGGACAGAAAATGTTACAATTTATGGGCAAATCTCCGTTATTTAAAGGGATGGATATCCATGTTGTCAAGGTAGCTAAAAGTAAAGATAGTACCACGGTAAATGCTAGATTACAAACAGCAGAAAAAGCCTTACAAGAATCGGGATTTAACCCGGTCATTTGCCGTTTAGAAGGAGAACCCGAAAAGGCGATCGCCTCCTATATTACCGCCCAAAATATTAGCTTATTACTGATGGGTGCTTACGGCCATAGTCGGATTCGCAATTTAGTTATTGGTAGTACCACCGCCCAAATGTTGAGAAGTAGTAATATTCCGGTATTGTTATTCCGTTAATGTCACCAAATTCATACCGCTTCAATAGAGAGAAATTTTTATGCAAATAACCAACAAAATCCACTTCCGCAACTTCAAAGGAGATATTTTTGGCGGACTCACTGCTGCCGTCGTTGCCTTACCCATGGCCCTCGCTTTCGGGATTGCTTCGGGGGCTGGCGCTTCTGCGGGTTTATGGGGGGCAATCTTGATCGGCTTTTTCGCGTCTTTATTTGGCGGTACTCCTAGCCTGATTTCTGAACCCACCGGCCCGATGACGGTCATTGTTACGGCAGTAATTACCGAATTAGTAGCCAACAGTCCAGACCGACAAACCGGACTGGCCATGGCTTTTACCGTGGTGATGCTGGCAGGAGTCTTTCAAATTTTGTTTGGCGTTCTGCGCTTGGGCAAATACATTACCATGCTTCCGTATAACGTCATTTCAGGGTTTATGACCGGAATTGGCGTGATTCTCATTTTCTTACAAATTGCCCCTTTTATCGGGCAAGAAACCCCGCCTGGTGGCGTAATTGGAGTAATTAGGGCTTTCCCCAATTTAATCGCTAATATTAGCCCTTGGGAAACCGCGTTAGGGGTAATTACCCTGGCGATTCTATTCTTTTACCCTTCATCCCTGAAAAAACTTGTCCCACCTCAACTGGTCGCTTTGGTGATTGGTACGGCCATTTCTTTGATTTTCCTGAAAGATATGGACATTCGCACGATCGCAACCATTGGCGAGATTGTCCCCGGTTTGCCAGAACTACAAATGCCGACATTTACCTCAAACAATTTGCGGTTAATGTTTGTTAATGCCATGGTTCTAGCTATGGTGGGTTCTATTGATTGCCTTTTAACTTGTTTGGTTTCTGATAGCTTGACCCGGACTGAACATAAATCCAATAAGGAGTTAATTGGTCAAGGAGTTGCCAACTTAATTACGGGTTTATCGGGGGGTATTGCGGGTTCTGGGGCAACTACAGCCACCGTGGTCAATATTCAAGCCGGAGGACGCACCGCTTTAGCAGGAATTACGCGGGCTTTAGTGTTATTAATTGTCGTGTTATGGGCTGCCCCTTTAACTTCAGGCATTCCCCTGGCTGTGTTAGCCGGAATTGTCTTAAAGGTGGGGATTAATATTATTGATTGGAGCTTCCTCAGACGGGTTCATCAAATTTCTTGGAAGGCTGCCGGAATTGTTTATAGTGTGGTCTTTCTGACGGTATTTGTCGATTTAATGGTCGCGGTGGCTGTGGGCGTTTTCATTGCTAATATTTTGACCATTGAACGTTTAGAAGAATTGCAATCAGAGTCCGTAAAAGCGATTACCGATGCTGACGATCAAATTGTGATGACTGAAGAAGAAAAGCAAATTTTAGATGCGGCCAATGGTCGGGTTTTGCTGTTCCATTTAAGCGGGCCGATGATTTTTGGGGTGGCTAAAGCCATTGCCAGAGAACATAGTGCGATTAGTCATTATGATGTTTTGATTGTTGATTTGGGTGAAGTACCCGTTCTCGGTGTGACTTCTTCTTTAGCGATTGAAAATGCGATTCAAGAAGCGATCGATGCGGAACGAGATGTGGTTGTGGTGGGGGCTACAGGAAAAGTGAAACGTCGCTTAGAAAAGTTGGGCATTGCTGGTTTAATTCCAGGGGATCATTGGATGGGCGATCGCATCACGGCGTTGAAACAAGGTTTACGCATTGTGCAGCAAAAAGATGCTTCGAGCTATGACAATATTCCTGAGTCGGTTTTGCCGGGTTCTTAGCAGGTATCAAACTATAAAGTATCTAATCCCAAACATCTCAAAAAACATTATCGGAAACTGCGTAGAGCGCACAAAAACTTTATTACTCAACTCGCTAACAAATCCACTGGGGAACGAGGATAGGGTTTGAGGAGAGTTTGGGCTTGGTAAATGTGGAAAACGTCGGTAATTTCTCCTCCTCGTTTTAAGGGGATGGTGCCAATTTCGGTAAAGGTGCGAAAATAGTTACTAAAATCATCAGTGACTCCGGGCATTTCATGGAAGCGTTCGAGGGTAATATATAAGCCATTTTGATTGACAAATTCTCCCGGTTGTGACCAAGTAGCAAAGCCGCGCATATCTTTACTAAAACAGGTGATGGGAATGTCTTGAATGGGGGTAATGGCCATGCTGAGATAGCCACCGAGATAGTAAGCGTTACTGAAGATAAAGTCGCTGTTGGCTAGGGCTTGACGTAGAGAGGGATGATCGAGGAAGCCTTGGCGTAGTTGCGTAATATCGATTAATTCTCGCGAGGGGTCTTGTTTGGGGGCAATAAAGCCGCCGAATAAGGCAAAATTGCTGGGTTTTTGTAATGTACCGAGATTGAGATGCAGTAGGACGACAATGAGTAGGGTGGTGAGGAAAATTGCTGTACCGCTAATCCAACGACGAAACCCTAAGCGAGACTGCTGCTGCCAATCTACGGCGCGATCGCCCAGTAGTATCGTTAAACCCCAAAATCCTGGCATGGGCCAAGCGGGCAGAATCGCCTCTTTGCCCCCCAGCAAGGTGAATCCGAGGGTGAGGGGGAGGGATACGGCGAGAATAAGACCTTGCTTTTCGAGAAAGTTGCGACTAAATTTAATTTTGGGATGTAGTTTGGGAAAGGTGTGGCGAATTTGAGTGGAGAGCGATCGCGCTGAAATCCACCACAACGGTAAACCCATTGTCGGGCAAAGATATCCCACCGTCATTAACCACACTAACAGCACTTTGAGCCAGCTAAACCCCGGTTTCTCGATTCCGGTTTCCGGTTCAAAGCGAGAGGAGAGTTGGAACTGAAAAGACACCCAATCGTGTTGAAAATTCCACCACCACAAGGGAAACAGCGTCAAGCCAAACGCCAGCAAACCCAACCCCAACCAACGGGAAGTCAAAACGCAGCGATGACGGGGGCTGAGAATGACAAAGCAAAATAAGCCAAATCCGAGCAGAAAGCCGTGATATTTGGCTAAACAAGTCAAGCCGACGAGAATGCTGATTAACACTAACTTGGGGGTGGGTTGATATATTTTTTCCCCGAAAAACTCTCTTACCGCTACATACAGCGTCCCCGTCCAGAAAAAAATCAACGGCCCGTCTGGCAATGTCATTGTCCCAAAGGCGAGGAAAAAGACCGGAATGACGCTGGAGATAGCGAGGGTGTATTGGGCGGCCCTCAGACCGAATAAACGGCGGCTGGTGAGATATAACAGCAGTAAACTCCCGGTGTACAGCAACAGCGTACCCATGCGGATCGTAAATTGCGAGACAATCCCGGTTAACCACACCCCGAATCCGGTGGTAAAAGCTACCAAAAGGGGATGGTCGAAGTAACTCCAATCGAGGTGTTGGCTGTAGAGATAGTAGTAGGCTTCGTCAAAACCGGGATATAGCCACAATGCGATAAGGCTGCGGAATACTAAACCACCGAGTAACCAAGCTAAAACGATTTGAGTTTCGCGCTGTTGCAGGGCTTTGCTGATATCTTTCATCGGGCGATCGCGTCGGGAACGTTACAGATTGTAAACTGCTATGGTAGCTTGTGGATTCGAGACCGCGATCGCATCTTCTCAAGTTCCCACTCTTTCTCAGTTACCGCTAACGTCCGTAACGTCCTACTAACTCTGTTGCTTCTAAAACATGACCACTCATTGCGGCTTGTAACTGGGCTTTGGTTGCACCAGAATTTAACCCCAAAACGCGATCGAGGGCGTACAGTTTAAAGAAATAACGGTGGGTTCCATTGGGAGGACAAGGCCCACCATAACCTAAGTTGCCAAAATCATTGGTTCCTTGGGTTCCCCCACCGGATAACTTTTCTTTTTGGGTCGAAAGTCCTTCGGGGAGTTGACGGATTTGGGTCGGAATATCGTACACCACCCAATGAACAAAGGTGTAATTGGGCGCGTCTGGATCGTCTACAATCAGGGCTAAACTGCGAGTTTCGGTGGGAATATTCTCCCACAATAAACTCGGAGAGGTATCCTGGCCATCGCAAGTATAAGGGGCAGGAATCAAGCCGTTTGCGGTAAATGTTTTGCTGGTCAGTTCCATAAAATCAGATCGAAAATTACAACCGTTTTAACCTAGCTTGGGAATTTACCTAAAATCGTCAATCTCTTGGTAGAAAGTCGTTTTTCTCCGGTATTGAGGCAACCTAGAACCCCCGATTTTGTAAAGTTTTGTAAAGAATACGCGATCGCTGCATAAAATCCATCCTTTTGGCCCGAGAAGTCAGTGAAGGCTTACTGAACGACCAATGTATCTACCGGAAACTGACACAGCTTGGGATGATTTTGTCTGTCCAGCGTTAGAACAGTTTTGGAAACTGGGAAAACAACGCGACAGCAACGATTTTTTGCTTATTTCACCGCAAACTCGCCAAAAATACCCGATTTCTGAAGTCGAGGCTTGGGCGTTGCGTCACTTTAATGGGCGTTTCCAGGTGAAACAGATTCAAGCCCAAGTGCAAAAAAAGTTTCCTGATGCGTCTGGGGATTTAGTTGCGGGGTTGATTCAAAAGTTAATTGAATGGGAGGTGTTGGCGTTTGGAAATGAGGCAGATAACCCGACTCCAACGGTGGACACTCCGGCGTTAAAGTCAACTGTTCAATGGCGTTTTAACCCGGATGGCTATTGGATTCTTCGCAATCGGGGCGATCGCACTTTTTTACAAGTCAGTTGTCAGGATAAAAATGCGATCGAACAGTTGGGCGTTTTATCGAGTCAAGCGATTTTAGCCGAGTTTTGTCTTCCTCCCACTCATTTCCAACGGCTGTTACAAATGTTGGCAGCGACGGGAATGTTAGAGGGAACGCAACCGATGAAAAAGCAGAAGCGGGGTAAGTTTAATCCGTTGCAACTGTTGTTTTTTAAAATCCCTTTATTTAATCCCGATCCTTGGCTGAATCAACATATTGACAAAATCCGCTTTTTCTGGTCGAGAATATTTGCTTTTGGTTTACTTTTCTTCCTGGCCACGGCTTGGGTTTATGGGACTCATCAACGGGGAGAAATTCTCAAGTTTGGGCAAGATTTAATGCAGGCTTCTGGGTCATCTTTATTGATTCCTTTTGCCTTACTTTCAGTTTCGGTGGTGACTTTACACGAACTCGGTCACGCCTTCACGCTTAAGAATTATAGCGGCGATGTTCCCGAAGTGGGGTTGCTGTTTATGTGCTTATTTCCGGCGGCTTATACAGACACAACGGATCAATATTGTTTATCGCGATTTTACCGCATTTTAGTAGTCGGGGCTGGGGTAATTGTTCAGATTACAATCGCCGCGATCGCCTTGTGTTTGTGGAATTTTACGGTGGCTGGTAGTTGGTTACATACAGCGAGTTTTTTGTTGATGGTTGCGGCTTTATTTACCGTTGCAGTTAACTTGAATCCGATGGCAAAGTTTGACGGTTATTATCTCACAGTGGCGATTACCGGGATTAATAATTTACGCAGTCGGGCTTTTGGTTTTTATGCGAATTTACTCACCGGAAAGCCGACGCAAGAACGACCCAAGGATGCTTGGATTCTGGCGATTTATGCCCCGTTTAGTATTCTCTATATTTGGTTTATTTTCGGCTTTTTATTCTACCGTTTAGCCGATTGGCTTTTGCTTAATATTCCCACCATTGCGGGAATGTCGCTTTTAGTTTGGGCGATTTATTACTGGTGGCCCGAATCTGAATAAGTTTCACGGTTGACGAACATTTACTCAAAGTTTTAAGGATTAAGAAAAATGACGGTTACTCCCGAAAATCACACCTCTGAAAATAATCAGGTTTTGAAGCTAGTTCCCCCCCAAGCAAAACCCCCCGGACAACTCCCCCAAAAGCCTGCTGAGGAGACTTCTACCCCGACTCCCTCCCCTCAGAAAGTGGCGGCTTCTCCTTGGAAAAAGTGGGCAATTATCGGGGCTGTGGCGTTAGGAATTGGCGGCATTTCTTTGATTCCTCTGCCTAATTTTGTCACCGGAGATGCCGAAATGACTTCTCGCGAAGATGAGCGTCAAGCGATTACAATGCCAAGATCGGGTCGTGTTAATATTCAAGTCAAAACTCGCGATCCGATTGCAGTGGGTACTGTAATTGCTGAAGTTGAAAGCGACGAGTTGAACAACCAAATCACTCAAGCCGAACAAAGTTTAGAACAAGCCAATGTGAGTTTAAATGCGGCGCAACAGGACTTGTTTTTGGCGCAATCTCGACTACAAGCGGCTCAAACCAATGAAAGAAATGCTCGCGATCGCGTCAATCGGAAAAGAGACGATTTAGTTAATATCGCGGTTTCTCCTCAAGCCCAACAAATTCAGCAAGAAATGGCAGCAATGCGAGAAGAAATCCAAGGAATCGAAATCGAAATTGTTGCTATTCAAGCGGATATCTTAGGCTTAACAAGTCAATATGCAGATGCTATTGAAAAAGTTAAAGCCTATCAAATTCCTGTGCAACAAGGCGCGATTTCTCCCCGGAGATTATCAGAAGCGGAAGTAGACCGAGATATGCTGGCTGCTGGGATTCAACAAAAAGAAGAAATGATTAATTTAAAACAATCCCAAATCGCCCAAAAACAAAGTTTAATTGCGGCTAAATCCGAGCAAATTAATCAAGTTGGGAAACAATTCCAAGATACAGCTTACCGCTACCAAGACGATTTGACTCAGGCGATCGCGCAAACTCAAACAGCCCAGCAGGAAGTGGAAGCTGCAACCACCAAAATTCAATCACAACAACAAGTTATCACCAAACTCAATCGTGATTTAGCCCAGTTAAAACAGCAAGAAGAAAAACTCACAATCAAAGCTGAAACTTCAGGGGTTATAATCACTCCCGACTTGGATTTAAAACAAAACAAACACCTCAATAGCGGTGAAGAAATCCTCGATATTGTCAAGTTAACTGACCTAGAAGCTGAGGTCAAAATTCACCCAGAAGACCGTTATTTGGTTGAAGAAGGTGCGACGGTTCATGTTTATCTACAAGGAAATACTGACCCCTATACCGCAACAGTAGAAAATATTGATTCTATGGCCCGATTGTCCGAACAAAATCAAAAACCCATGTTAACGGTTCAGATTTTAATTGAAAATGAAGCTGAAGAATTTTTACTGCAAGAAACAGGTTATGCTCATATCAAAACTGACAATTTACGGGTATATCAAAAGGTCAGCCACGAATTTAATAAGTTGGTTAATGTTCGTAAATATGTGCCTTGGTTGACTGTAAATCGCGAACCTAATTCTTGATATTAAATCCGTTGAGATGGTGCGTTACTACTAGCGTGGCACATCTTAAATGGTGGGTTACGGCGGATTTTCAAATTACAGTTATAAGGTAGGTTTTAGCTGCCTAACCCACCCGACGTTAAAGTTAAGACGGTGCGTTACACTTCGTTAACGCACCCTACGACTTCACGGTTTAATTGTTTGAGAAACCCGGTTTCTAGCTTGAAATTTTAACCTGTGTAAGCAGATGAGAAGCCGGGGTTTTGAATTTTCGCGATTTAATTATTAAATTTCTTCTAACACCGTCTGGCTAAATTGATAATCTGTTGTTTCTGCACTCATTTGTCCGGTTTTCCATTCCTGAGACACCGGAATTTCCCCGGAAACCGGGTCATAAACGGCAAAATGATTAGACCATCGGTGGAGGGTTGAATTGCGCCGGATAATGGGTAATAAGTTACGAGGATTGTATTGTAAGGATAGGGTGTTGCGATCGCGTCCTCTTAAGGCTACATAACCGCGATTGAGAGAATCTAAATTAAGTTGTGTTTCTGGCTTGACATTGCGCTTGAATTGTGCATAATTGCCGTGGGTTTCGGGTTCGCCAATTTCCAAGGCAAAGCCCGCATAACTATTATTTGAAACTGTGGCTTTAAGGGTTGTTTCGCTGGCGTAATGTTGAGCGTATTTTTCATCGGGAATGGTGACAATTTTGGGAGAATTGAGGTTAATGGGAAATAGTGCAATCCAGGTTTGAGGAAGTCGAATAAACCAAACGCGATCGCGCACTTCCCAAGTCGCTGTTTGGGGAAACTGGAAATAAAAATCCCGGTTATTATTAGGACGCAACCATAGCAAAAGATTACGAAATTGAGCAATTTGATCCCCCGGATTCTTCCCCGGTTTTACCCAACCGTTACTCGTATTTGCCACAAAGAAATCAACCCCTCTATCGGGATTTTTTGCCATCAATTTAAACGGGGCAACATCCCCATCCGGGAAAGCAGAAACCAAACTGCCCATTTGATAACTATCACCGAAAAAGTTAGTTTCCCAATAGCCGGGGCGATCGCTATTTCCGGCTTTCCAGTTTTCGTATAAAGGCTTGGTTGCAAGTAATTCGAGGGGTTTAGGAAACTGCTTTCGTGCGATCGCGACTGCCACCATCGGCGGACGATAAGGACTGGTAATAAAGTGTAATGTATTGAGATCGGGATTAGGATTTTCGACTGAAGTATCGCCAAAATAAAGAGCAAAACTGCGGGCTGCGGCTGACCCAAATACCACATTTCCTAACCCAGTATCCCGCTTAATCGGGCCACCCCAACCGCCGCGAAAATACTTAACGGCGGCGGCAATAGAAAGCCAATCTAACGCGGCTTTTCCTAATGCTTTCACTTCTAAATTTTGGGCAAAGTCGTAGAGATTGAGATAAGCCGCAAAGGTGTGATTGTGATAATTTTCTGAATCCCATTCCCCCATGCCAATGTTATATAAAGTGCTGACATAACGATGCAATTTCTCAGCATAAAGTTGGCGCACCGTTTCATTTTGGGTTTCTTCTGCCATGAGGTAAATCGCAACCTCTCGCATGGCGCGTAAGTTGTCTGTATTACGCCCATCTACCCACTTTCCCCGCCGTTGAATAGACCAATCCCTGCCGCTACCATCCCCATTCCCATACACGGGATGCGGACGGGTTAAAGGGTCTTTTTCTGTCCAAAGTTTTGCCCCGGTAAACATACGTTGTTGATACTCTGGATCGAGATATTTACCCAATAGAAAATACTTGCGGATTTGATTTTTTAAAGTAAAGGAATAATAGTAGTCAATTCCGGCGGTGTGGCGGTGATCTTCGGCTTGCACATCTTCGGCTTGGAGAAATGCGATCGCGTCTTCTTGATTCCCTGCCAAAAAATCAAACATTGCCTTGGCATAAGCCCGTTTTTCGTTTTCTTGATAGGTATTACCGTAGGGCTTACCTTGATGAAAATTGATGATAGAACGGGCTTTTGCTTGAAATTCTGCCTCTAATTCCGGTGGCCAAGGATTGCGGAGATTGACCGGAATTTCAGCCAGATTAAGATTGAGAAAATCTGGATTTGTTGCCGTTGAAAACCCTTGACTTTTAGACCCAGGCCGCGAAAAATAAGAACTAAATCCACAGCCCGCGATCGCCATCAAAGAAAAGAGCAGGACACGCCGATTCATAAACCTTTTTGCTTCTATCCTGCTTCTAGCGTGAAGTACCCAACGCCAACGCTTTACTTTTGGCGTGGGCTTCGGAGCTTCAATGACAATTGCCTCTACCAGAAATGGTTTCCAGCTTTGGTCTTACATCATCTCCACGGGCTAAAACGCCACTTCCTGGCGCTAAGAAATCGTCACGCTTAAAAGATTTCGTTAAATACTAACTGTGAGTCATACCGCTTGATATTTAGGTTCTCAAACACTTCGGACTTGGTTTTCGTCTACTAGCTTGCGTGAGAGCTTGTGATGAGAATCCAGTCGGTAATAGACTGTTATTAGTATATCACAAGAGTTGTTGTTGGGTTGCGATTCATCTCGTCGCCAACGTTCTTTATGGCGCGGGTCTTCTCGCGACCTTGAGATAAATTATTTTTTGAGATCGTCGCGCAAATCCTCCGAATCATCCAGCATTTGCGGCGTGTGGAGGGGATTATCAACCACTTCTTGCGGGTCGGTGTCGGGGCTGTAACCCGGCTTCGTCACCAAGTCGCGGGGGTCATAGGTGCGATCTTCAGTTTGTTGGTTTTCAGGTTGATTTTCAGGAAAGGTCATTTCAGTTACCAGTTATCAGCTTCTAAGGGGCAGTAGGCGTGTAGGGGCGGGGTTTCCCCGTCCAAGGGGGAGTTGAATTTTGCTTCTTCTTTAACCTAAGAAATTTTGGGCTTTCCCTCTTCCCCCCGTCGATGTATTTCCGACAGTTGACCAACAACAAATAACCAAAAACCCACTACGACACCGAAACCGCCGCAGCTTGAGCAAACAAAGCCGCGAAATCTTCAGTAACTTCGGCTTTGGGGTCATCTTCCGGGCGAGAAATGATGTCAAATGCCGTATTATGGCTGTTCGGCTGCCGTAAAGCCTGTACCACCACCTCGGCCACATCGGCTCGCGGAATCGAAGTCGGGATATCATCGGGAGGATGGGCTAACAACTCATCATTGTGTCCCACAATCAACTCCCGCACCCCTCCCGGTTGGTCGAGCAATCCCCCGGCCCGAATAATCGTATAATCAATGCCAGATTGCATCAGATAGTCTTCTGCTTTGCGCTTCCAAACCAGGATATTGCCATCCCCAATGCGGTTGAGGGGATGATTTTCATTCGTCCCTCCCATCGAACCCACAAGGACAATCTGTTCAATTCCGGCAGCTTGGGCCACATCAATTTGATTGACTTGACCCTGAAAATCCACTTCTTCGGGTCTTCCTCCCGGTTCAAAATCAAACTGAGGTCGTTGTCCCGGTTGGGGGGGCGTTTGCATCTTCGGAACTGCACTGGTAAGGATAACCAAGGCATCACAGCCTTCTAAAGCGGTTTCGAGGGTGGAGCGATCGCGAATATCTCCAAAATAGAAACCATCGGTATTCCCAAATCGTTCCTCTACTTTAGCAGGCGATCGCGCCAAGCCAAACACCTCAAATTCCTCCGGGAAGCATCGCAACTTTTCTACCACTAACGCCCCCGTTCTACCTGTAGCCCCTGTTACTAAAACTTTTTTTGCAGACATATTAACTTCTTACTACCAACCGCTAATGGCATAAATTTCGCTTTCGTGAGAAGAAACGGTTTCCGCTTCAACTTCTCCCTCATCGATGCGTTCTTCGACGCAGAAAGTCGCCGTATTAAAGCCCCCAAACCGCTTAACGGTACTGGTACGTACCCGCATCTTCTCCGACGTAAACCAAAAACGCTCAGTGGTACTCATGGTGTCGTACTCTGTCACCAACACCAAAGCGTCGTTTTCGTCGATTTCGTATTCTCCCGCAATCGGGACAATTTCGGCATAACCTCTTTCTCGCAGCAATTTCCCTTTTTTGGGATTATCTGCATCAGGAATCAACGAGAAAACCGTCGTTCCCTTGTGTTCCTCTCCTTCCTTGTCCCAAGCCATCGCACCGTCCCAACTGACAAACGCGCCCCCCACGGCTAAACTCGGGTCAACCTCGTGCATTTGGCAAATTTCGACAATCTTGGGGTCATCTTTGGCTAAAGGTTTCACCTCAATCTGGGAACCGCCATTTTCAGCCCGACGAAAGGGGAGGTGATGAGTGGTGCGTTGCGATCGCCAAGTGCCTTCGCTACGCTGAAAGAATTCCATTGCATCCATAATTCAAGTTATCCTATCTTCGTTATTTCGTTCTATATTATTTTCGCGTATTTTGGTTCTGGGTTGTTGGTTATTGGTTATTGGTTGTTGGTTATTGGTTATTGGTTATTGGTTATTTCTGGTGCGCATTCCCTTGCTACTCGCGCGTTCCCTTGCGCCTTACGGCGGCGCGGGGTCGCTCGTCTTACGGCGACGCGGGGTCGCACCAGTTATTGGTTATTGGTCATTAGTGACAAGTTAAGGTTTGGGTTGAATTGTCAAGTTTCTCGTAGGGGCGGGGTTTCCCCGTCCAAGACACGCGTTTCAGCGACACGATTTCAGTACCAAATCGTAATTTCCCTAAAGTTGAGATTGCGCGCGCGAGACCTCACCCCTACAGGGGTTTTCTGTCCTCTTGACATTCTGCTTTTCGCCTTAACTTGTCACTAATGGTTATTGGTTATTGGTTATTGGTTAGCACTAGCCCTGAAGACAAAGGACAAACAACAAAAGACCAATGACAAACAACTAACCCTTAACCAAAGCTTGCCACAAAAGACGAGGATGAAACAAACTCAAAGGCGACGCAACCATGTGAGCGATTGCCATAAAACGAACGTGAAATGAACCATCCTGATGAGAAAGCTTCAGCAAGCGGCGAAAATAGCCTTGTAACAGCGAACTGAAAGGATTAGAACGGGAGGCGGCTGATTGAACCGAAGGAAAAGCAGAATCTTGACCCACCGCAACCGACCAAGGATAAGCATTATTACGAGCCAAACGCTTTTGAAAATCATTGCTATCGAGAGGAGAACCGCGACGTTGAGCCATTTCGAGACAATTTGCTAAAACTTCGGCAGATAAAGCACTCACTGTCATTCCTTGACCGTAAACCGGACACAACGCACACACCGCATCCCCCAAAGCCACAAACCCCCTCGGTAGCTTGATTTTTTCATAATGATACAGTCGATTGGCCGTAGCCCGATGGGCCCGCAATTCAGACAGGGGTTCGGCTTGACGAATGCAATCATAAAACTCAGAATCAGCCAAACTGCGAGCAAAATTCAGGAATCCCTCGTCCTCCAACGGGGGATAATCTCGCTCATATCCCCCCAATGTCGAAATCCATTGATTATCTTCTACTTGAGCTAGATAGCCCAAACGGGGGTTATCTGGCGGTTCTTGGGCAATGAGCATCACTTTCCAGGGAAAATGAGCATTTTCGGGGATACGATAGCGACGGGTTGCATAACCCAAATGAGCGTCAACGCGAGTCACCGGGGGAGGAGTCATTCCCAAAGCTTTTAACCATGACGGGGCCAAACTACCGCGGCCACTTGCGTCTACCACCAAGTCAGCTTTCGCAATTTGGGTTTGGGGATGTTCTGGAGTGGTGAAGCGAACTCCAGACACTTCTTGACCCTCTGCACTCCCTTCTAAACCGATGACCCGACAATTTGACCAAAATTCGACATTTTCTCGCTGCTGCAATCGCTGACGAATGGTCGCTTCGAGTAGAGGACGAGTACAGGTAAAAGAAACCAATTCCGAATCCGTGTCAGCCGTCGCATTCCAAGCCCCTTGATTGAAATAGTGAAACTCTCGTCCCCAGTCAATGGGAACCGCACCCGCAGCCTGTAAATCCTTACCAATTTTAGGAAAGAAGTCTTCGAGAATGCGATAGCCTTGGGTAAACAAAACGTGGGGCTGTACCGATTGGGGAACCCCTCGTCGCGGTTGGGGTGTCACAGGAAGGCGATCGCGGTCTAAAATGATAACGCGATCGTAAAAGTCCGATAACACGCGACTGGCTAATAATCCCGCAATACTACCCCCCATCACAATCGCCTGTTGTTGTGTCATGATTTTCCCTTGAGTTTATGCCTATTTTGCCAAGAAAAATCAAAACAAACCACAGGGTTACGTTTTTTCCGATTGATTTCCTTCAAACTCGCGTACCGTTACGCAAATCCCTGCGCGATCGCAAAAGGTCAGTTTTTCCAGAGCTTGTAATTACTATTACCTTAAAATTAACTCAATAAACTGTTTTCTGCTCTTGTCCCCAGCCTTCTTGAGAGGTTACATTTCCCTCTAATTCGCTAACTTGTTTAACGCGGAAAACAATTCTTTCTTTAATTTTCCCTGTTCCCTGAGTATCAAAACAATAAAACCCGATAATGATTCCTCCAAAAAAAGCGGGTTCTTTTTTACTTCGGTGTAAGAAAAGCTGACAATCGATTAATTCAAAGGCTTTTTGACGAGCAACGCGCCAAAACCCGCTTTCCCACTCATCTCGTTCTTTACAAACTAAAGTTAAATTGTTGCTTCTATATCCATACAACTAATAATAGGATCGTACAATAACTTGCTCCATCCGTCTCGTTTTAAAACTTTCGATATAGCGGGAATAATATCGTGACTCATCGCACCTGCAAGAAAAGGGTTTATTAATCTAGCCCAAGCTTCACTTGCATCCACTTCATATTCTTCGGAAGTTTCTTCGTCAATTACAAAATACTTCGGTTTTCTCCCTGACCTTTTGCGAACAATTGCGGCATGATACATCGGGTCAAACTGCTCGGATTTGGTAACAAAGGTGGGAATGGAATAGCTACCCGAAATGAAAGCGTCAGATGATTTAGATTGAGCCATAATCTTATTAAGTTGGAGGTTTACGTTATGAGTCGCGATCGCGTCTACTATTAATTAACTATAATTCTATCACTGATAACTGATAACTGATAACTGATGACTGAAATCACCTCACAATGGCAAAACATTTTACAAAACTTAGGAGAATGGCAAGGCTCGTTTACCCAACTCACCCCCCAAGGTGAAATTATTAAAGATACCCCCACCGTGGTATCCCTGGAAGGTTTGAACAACAACCAAACCATTCGTCAAATGGTGCGTCGTTGTCCTCCTAATGAACCTCCCCAAGACAAGGTATTTGAATATAGTTCTTTGTCTCGTAGTGTGTTATGTTTCGAGAATGGGGCATTTTCCCAAGGTTCGATGCAGTGGGGGCCGTTTACAGAGTTTGGGGCAGAATTGGGATTAATCGAGGGCGATCGCCGCTTGCGTCTCGTACAACTCTATAATCGAGAAAGCGAGTGCGATCGCATCACCCTCATTCGCGAGCAAAAAGCCAACAGCAACACCTCCGAACGTCCCCATCTCACGGTAGACCAACTCCTCGGCACTTGGGAAGGTACAGCCACCACCCTCTCCCCAGATTTGTCCCCCAGTCGCACTTACACGACCCATCTCCACATCGAAAAAATCAATTCTGACACAATCGAGCAAAAACTGAGTTTCGGCAGTCCCAAAGCCCCGCAAACCATAACCTCGACAGCTCAGATTCAGCCCCAGAAGTTGCTCTTTACAGAGGGTTCCCTTCCCGTTCAAATTTTGCTGTTACCCGACGGTGCATCCTGTAACTGTCCCTTGCAGATTCGTCCGGGAAATCCCTTTGTATTAGAACTCGGCTGGCTACTCGAAGCCAATCGCAGACAGCGTTTAGTCCGCACTTACAACGCCAAAGGTCAATGGACGAGTCTCACCCTAGTTTGCGAACAAAAGCAAGTCAAGGGGTAATTTCAGGAAAGCCAAAATCCGAGAGTGTAGAGAGAATTGTCAACTTAGATAACATTTTTGCTTTTTTTCTGTAATGAATAATACAAAAATGTCACAATAGAGACATAGTTAAACAATTTTTAAACTCGGAGGGAAAAACGATGACACCGGAATTAACCGAAGCCTTCACTGTCATTGTCGCTGTTACCATTATGGCTATTGTTGTATCCCCGATTTTAGTTTGGATACTGCCCAATCGCACTCGTTCGGTTTAACAGAAAGGGGTTTGGGGCGAAATTCTCCTTCCTCAACGAAGTAGGGAGGAGATGGCTGGCCCCCAAGTAGATTGACTGGGTAGTGCCGCGACACATCTTAAACGGTGGGTTACGGCAGATTGCGCTTATTGCGGTCACAGCAAAAGTTTTAGCCGCCTAACCCACCCTACTAAAGCCTCATTTTAGCTGTGTCACGCCAGTAGTGTGAAATAAGCGTATTATTATTGTGTTGCTACATAGCTAGACTATCAATGTTGTGTAGTTCTTAGAAGTGTGCCAGGGATTCGCTCTCGACCTCAATCTAAGAAAGCCTCTGTGTCACTGGTGCTATAAAACTAATCTAAATATAAGCTAGTCCAACAAAACAACGCTCATTACCCAATCTAGCAAGTGCTAGTCAACGAACGGAATTGTCGTTGCTGCCTGTGGAGGACGAGTAAGACCAACAATGAGCCAGCTAATTAGAGGCATTGACCTGTGAAACGGGAAATCACGAACCAGAATAAGACCTGGGACTGAAAAGTTAAAGTAATGGTTTTCAAAAAACTACTACTTCAACGAAGTAAGTAGTGGTAATTCATATCAAAATGTAAGTCAAAAGATAAGGTTCGCGAGAGCCTTATTTTTTTGGGAAAATGTATTATATATTACATTCTATCCCTTAAAAGTTTAAGATAAATACTTCTATCAAGCGAGAGAGAACAACTATAAATCTCCGAGAAATCTTACCCTTTCGTATAATGACATTCCCAGGGCTAGTAGCTAACATCAAAGTAATCTAGACAAAAAGCTAAAAATGAGAAGCCAAACTGAAAAGCTTTATTATAGTTTTTATTTAGATTCTTGTCTGTTTATATCAAGCTCTTATGACATTTTTTGATTCATCAATGCCTTTATTGGCTCCAAAACCAAGTTTATTTGAAGTGCCACAACGACCAGGACAAATTAATCTTCACTGGCAAATGGGTTCTGTGGTTTTGTTCTCTACTTTTTACACGCGTTTCGATCAAGCCTGTTTGGTTTGGGGTTTTTTATCAGGAATTATTTTTATTACCGCCCAATTTCTAGCCGTTGACTGGACATTACAGGCTATTTGTTGGTCTATGCTGACGATTGCTGGAATTTTTGCCACGCTAATCATCACACCTGATTGGGTTTATGAAGATCGAAAAGGTTGGATTATTCACAGTTGGACGGTGTTGATGGGTTTAGGATTAGTGATTACCGATTTAGGAATTTTCTGCGGTTGGCCTTGGGTATTAGCGAATTTATGTCCGTTGTGGTTAGTCTTAGTCGGTTTGGGGTATATTTGTACAGGATTGGGTTTGCGATCGCGCACTTTAATTATTATTGGTAGCCTTCATGCTGCGAGTATTGCCATTCTACCTTTTGTGGCCGTCTGGCAATTTTTATTCACGGGAATCGTGATGAGTTTAGGCAGTGTGGCCTTGGCTCAATTGCAATGGGATTGTAAAAAATCCCTGTTCATTATGGCGATAGAAAGAAGACAAAAATAAATCGAGATGGTAATCTACTCCCATCGTGCGATCGCACCCAGACCAAAGATATAAAAACTCATCTTGTCAAGGCAAATCACCCCTAAAGATAGAGTAAAAAACTTTTAAAATACGCTGAATATAGAACTATAGCGTTCGATCTCAATCATAATTTATCTAGATTGAGGTCGTTTTAAAATTGTCAAAAAATAAATTTAACAGGAGGAATTTTAGATGAACGCCCAAAGATTTGCCTTAATCTTAGGAATTGCCTTTTTAATAGTAGGAACGGCTGGCTATATCCCCAATTTAGTCACCATTCCCCCCGAAGGTGCTGACCCTTCCATTGCCCTTGATTCTGACCTAGATAACTATGTCAAAGGCTTTGGCTATCTCTTCGGTTTATTTCCCGTTAATTTCATTCATAATAGCGCTCACCTTCTATTCGGTTTCGCTGGCATTATTACCTCAACCAGTTTCTTAGGTGCGCGGGCTTATGCTCGAATTGTAGCAGTGGCTTATCTCGGTCTTGCTATCTTAGGTTTACTACCCTTTACTCACACCTTTTTCGGCTTGATGCCCTTGTTTGGTAACGATGTTTGGTTACATATCGTCATCGCCTTACCTGCGGCTTATTTCGGCTTTGCACCCCCCGAACAAACCCAACTTGGCACCGAAGCTTAAGGAATTAAATTAACTGGTTTTAACCCAGAATTAAACAGTTTTAGGCTCGTAGGGGCGGGGTCTCCCCGCCCATTTTCAAATCCGGAGCTAACCCTGCCCTTTCAAGGTATAGCAACCGCCAAAGCGGTTAGGACACCGTTTCTATTTTTAGAAAACAAGCCCCTCTCCCACGGGAGAGGGGTTGGGGTGAGGGCAAACTCCACCACGTCCTGACCCGAAGTGCTACTGCTATAGACTTCGCGCTCAGTCTTATGGCTCGATTACCAAAAATTCTGGGTTTCAGGTTCCCCGTCCTGTCTTGCCGAGCGTTCCCTTGCGCCTGTCTTGTCGAGCTACAAGGTGCGCCTTACGGCGGCGCGGGGTCTCGACGCTTACGGCGACGCGGGGACGGGCGCGCTTATAGGACGGCTTTATATTATAATATTAGGTGTGCGAGTGACCAGTAATGTGGGCCGCACTACAACAAACCTAACCAACTCAATAGTTAAAGTAAGGGGTTTTCAGCACAATCCTTGCTGTTGTAAAACTTTGAAGGAGCAGTTGTGAAAACATACTTTCTGCGTCCGGGCAGGACGTATCTTGGACTAGAAACCAAGAAATAAAACGCTCGTTGAGTCGGTAGTAGCGGGGACTAAGGGGAAGATATTTAGGTGTCTGTCGATCCAAAGTCTAGTTAAGAGGCAACCTGAAAGAAACGAGAATCTCCGCTCCTTCAGGACGGAGAGTTGTCAACTACAACAACCACAAAAACCCCGGTTACACCTAAGTTACCGGGGTTTTAAGCAATAGAAAAACCTAACTCAACACCCAATGCACCAAAGTCCGGGCAGGGAATCCTGTCGCCCCGCTATTATTAACACCAGAGGTATCATCTGCCCAAACGGGGCCGGCAATATCTAAATGAATCCAAGGGGTTTTCTCCACAAACTGTTTTAAAAATAAAGTTGCAGTAATCGAACCCCCCGCCCGCGGCCCGGTGTTCTTCATGTCTGCATATTGGGACTTCATGCCCTCAAAATACTTCTCCTCAATCGGCATTTGCCAGAACTTCTCCCCGGCGGCCTCTGCTGCTTTTTTGAGTTCGTCGGCGAGGGTGTCGTCGGTACTCCATAACCCGGCGATATTATTGCCTAGGGCGACCATACAAGCCCCGGTGAGGGTGGCTAAATCGACAATGGCATCTACTTCTAGCTTCTCGGCAAATACCAAGGCATCAGCGAGGGTTAAACGCCCTTCTGCGTCGGTGTTATTGACTTCGATGGTTTTGCCATTAGAAGCGGTGAGAATGTCTCCTGGGTGCATGGCGTGACCGCTAATCATGTTTTCGGTGGCGGCGACAATGAAATGTACCTCGACATCGGGCTTAATTTGGCCGATAGCTTTGGCTGCCCCTAGAGTCGCCCCTGCGCCTCCCATATCCATTTTCATGGTTTCGATGCCACTACCCCCGGTTTTGAGGTTAAGACCCCCCGAATCGAAGGTTAAACCTTTCCCGACGATGGCGAGTTTGCGGCGAGGGGTACTTTGGGGTTTGTAGGTGAGGTGGATGAATTTCGGCGGTAAATCGGAGGCTTGAGCGACTCCCAGATATGCGCCCATGCCGAGTTTTTCGCATTCTGCTTTTTCAAGGATTTCCAACTCTAAGCCGTAATCGGCGGCGAGTTGTTGGGCGGTTTCGGCGAGGGTAATGGGGGTGACGCTGTTGGCGGGGGCAGCGACTAACTCCCGTGCTAGAATTGTACCGGAACTGAGGGCTTCGGCCTGCGCGATCGCGTCCCCGGCATCATTTATCCCCAAAATCTCGACGGTTTCGAGTTTGAGTTTCTGTTCTTCGGGTTCGGATTTGAAGCGGCGATCGCTATGTAATGCCAGTATAATCCCTTGGGCGATCGCGCTGGCCGTCGCATTGTCACTTTCGAGGGGTGGCAAACAAACCCCCAACCCCTTCACATAGTTTTGCTTGGCCAAACGGGCAATACTGGCCGCGGCACTTCTCATGCCTTCGAGTTGCCAATCTTCAGCTTTGCCCAACCCGACTAAAATCACTTTGCGAATCGGGCTACTACTTCCCACTCGCGTCACCACACTACTGCCGCTTTTCCCCTCAAACTCAGCTTCGGCCATCACTTCAGCCAAAACACCCCCCAACCGCTTATCGAGGTCAGCGCATTCGGTATCCCCTTCAAATACGCCCAATGCCAGGGTTTCCCCTTCCCATTTTAGTTCCGATGTACTAACTGCTGTAATCTGCATTCTTGACTTTCTTATCTTGTTTTGTCACTACTAAGGGCTAGAGTAACCGAAATTGACCTTTGGTTGCTTAATTCTAGGCTTTCCACCCCATCAACCCCATTGAATATCAGTTGGATTAGCTTCTCAATCGGTCAAAAGTTGACTAATCTTCAAACCTTGATGGTGAGCGAAACTATCCAAATCGTGTTGTGTGACCAACTTCAAGAAGAAATTAGACGGGTGACTCAAAGACCCAAACTACAAACTACTTGTAAATGCTATATAGCCAAAAGTTCTTTTAACTTATTGCTTAAATCTGGGGATGCGATTAAGGGATTATAAACTTCTCCCTGGTAAGGTTGCCATATATAACTAGGGCCAAACAATCGAAAAAGTGGTGATGTTTCTAGAATTGGACTAAGTTCTTTTGCTATCACTAATCCCGGTAGAGATAAGTTGGGTAAATCTTCGATGAGTTCGCTGTAGGTTCTAAATTCATCCACTTCAACCCCAACTAAAGCATAACGAAATGGAGGAGACGACCGTAGAGTTTGATAAAATAAAATCCCTAACTCTGTCATGGCATAAGCACTTTCAGGGCTATCTATTCCCACTTCACTGATGTTTTTAGGATAAACTCGGCACCACCAGTTTTGCTCTATATCTTGGAAAGTATCGGTATGACATCGACACTTAATATCATTAGAAAGCAGCCATTCTCTGCTTTCAAAATATTCGGCAAATTTATTAACATTCTTTTCATCAGCGCCACATTCTACTGACAAGCTAAAGATCCACGCCATTATTATATACTCCTAAAATAGATAAAATCAATCAAGCTTTTCCCAGTAATTTTGGGTATTTGCTAATGCTGTTTCATACCGTTTTAAAGACATGGTAACTCTTGGCAAAATGCTAACGTGCGTCGGACTATTTTAGACAGCCTGCAAATCTCCAATAATGTGTTTATCATCAATTTGCCATAGGGGGTCTTTTCCTATTCCACCGAATTTCGCGGGTCGGCGAAATCGGGGTAAACCTTCAATTGAAAGAGAAACAGACATTCCTTTTGTATTTCTAATTACTATAGGAATGAGAATTTCTTGAAGTTCCCGTTTTGACTCTGGCAACAAATAACCTTGCTCATCGAGATAACCTGCGGATACCTCTTCAATATCGACATCAATACTAGGTCTCACACCTAATAATCTAGCACTACGACCTATTTTCGGCTTACCATTTTGCTCTGCCATGCCGCGATAGTAAAATTTTGCCATGAGCTAATACTTTGGAATTGCTTACTATTGAGCATTTTTATTATGCTTTTTGTCTGTTTATAGTAGTTGTATAAGTTGTTGTATCGCAAAAGGGTGAGGATAAACCCCACCCTTACTGGTAAATATTAGCTCGATTTTAGAGTAATCAACCCTTCAACTTTTTGCCGAGGATTTGATTAGTTAGCTTCGGGTCAGCCCGACCACTGGTTTCTTTCATCACTTGACCGACAAAGAAGCCTTGTAACTTGGTTTTACCATTGCGGAATTGCTCGACTTTATCGGGATTTGCGGCTAAAACTTTGTCGATAATTGCGTCGAGTTCGTCGGGGTTAGAAATTTGAATTAAACCCTTGGATTCTACCAGTTTTTGTACAGATTTAACTTCTTTTGTCAAGAGGTCGGGTAGAATTTCTTTGGCGATTTTGCCGCTAATGGTTTTGTCTTCAATTAGGGCGATTAACTCGGCTAGGGTTTCAGCTTTGAGGACAACTTCGGTGATGCTGTTGAGCTTTTCGCTGTTCACATAAGCGGCAATATCCCCCATGACCCAGTTTGCCACAGTTTTCGGGTTTGCCCCTTTTGCTACTGCCGCTTCAAAATATTGGGCGACATCGAGATCGTCGGTGAGAATGCGGGTATCATAGGCAGAAAGGCCGTATTCGCTTTCGTAGCGATCGCGCTTTTGGGCAGGAAGTTCGGGAAGTTGCGATCGCCACTCCTCCAACTGCTTCTTCGCCACCTCAATCGGCGGCAAATCCGGTTCGGGAAAATAGCGATAATCGCTCGACCCTTCCTTACTTCTCATGCTAATGGTTTTTTGCGCCCCTTCTTCCCACAAACGGGTTTCTTGGAAAATCGGTTCGCCGTTTTCAATCGCCTTGATTTGCCGTTCGATTTCGTAATCAATCGCCTTTTGAATGGCACTAAAGGAGTTCATATTCTTGATTTCGACCTTTACGCCAAACTCCTCTTGACCCACCGGACGCACGGAAATATTGACATCACAGCGCAACGATCCTTCTTGCATATTACCGTCGCTGATGCCCAAGTAACGCACAATCCGCCGCAACTCACGACCGTACTCTGCCGCTTCCTCTCCGGTGCGAATATCCGGTTCTGAGACGATTTCGAGTAACGGTACACCCGCCCGGTTGAAGTCTACCAAAGAATGGGTCGAACCCGAAAGGCGATCGCTCCCCGCATGAACCAGTTTCCCCGCATCTTCTTCCATGTGAAGGCGGGTAATCCCAATTTTCTTTCTTTGGGCTTCATCCCCCTTGGCATCCACCAATTCAATCTCTAGCCAACCATGTTCGGCGATGGGTAAATCGAACTGGGAAATTTGGTAATTTTTCGGTAAATCGGGATAAAAATACTGTTTGCGGTCAAATTTACTATAAGGCGCAATCTGACAATTCAAAGCGAGGCCAGCCTTCACCGCCGACTCTAGCACCTTTTCATTGAGGACAGGCAACACCCCCGGATAGCCCAAACAAATCGGCGAGATATTGGTATTCGGTGGACTATCAAAGTTGGTCGAAACGGGGCTAAAAATTTTGGTGGCTGTGTTTAATTGACAATGGGTTTCTAAGCCAATCACAGCTTCATACTTCGTTTTCGTCGGGGCTATTACAGTCATCAGTTATCAGTAATCAGTAATCAGATGTAGGATGGGCATTGCCCTCTATATCTAAATTGTAATCTTTGGGCGGTTTAGGGAGCATACATAACAGTTGTTATCTTGTCCATAACAACTGTTATGTCCCGACGATTGTGACTAGAGGCATCCTGTTACAAGCGCGATCGCCAAAACTGCTAAAATGCTCTAATTTCGGTGCGTTACGCTGGGCGCTTCGACACCCAACACCCAACAACCAACAACAAACAACTAACAACAAATAACCAATCCATTATCATTGGCAAGAGAATCGACAAACTGGAGCAAGTGTGGATGAGTGTAGAAGCAGCAGCAGAACTAAGTGCCGTTTCCATTAAAGGCAACCTGGAACAATTCCTAGTTGTCCTTTCGGTTTCCCTGAGTGTGGCAACCATATCGCGGTTGTTTAGTTGGTTTCGGTCAATTCCCTATACCCTGCTATTGGTGATTGTGGGTTCGGGTTTGGCGTTTGTAGATGTGCGCTTGGTCAACCTGTCCCCAGAGTTGATTCTCGAAATCTTCTTGCCGCCTTTATTGTTTGAAGCGGCGTGGAATATGCGCTGGAAGGACTTGAAGCAAAGTTGGTTTCCCGTGAGTATTTTCGCTGTCTTGGGGGTGATTATTTCCGTGTTGGGGGTGGCTTGGGCGGTGAGTACCTTTACGCCCCTATCTCTGCCCATTGCCTTGCTGTTGGGGGCAAGTTTGGCGGCGACTGACCCGGTTTCGGTGGTGGCGTTGTTTCGCGAGTTGGGGGCAAGCAAGCGACTGACAACCATTATGGAAGGGGAAAGCCTGTTTAATGATGGGGTGGCGGTTGTCGCGTTTTTGCTGTTGGTAGGGATTCCCTTGGGGGTTCAGGAGTTTTCGCTGACTGAAACGATTTCCCGTTTTGGCGTGTTTGTGGGGATTGGTGTCGGGGTTGGGGGTTTGATTGGTTTCGGGATTTCTTACCTCACGCAACGGTTTGATTTGCCACTGGTTGAACAATCCCTGACTTTGGTTTCGGCGTATGGGACTTACCTGATTGCCGAAGAATTAGGGGGTTCTGGGGTAATCGGTGTGGTCACGGTGGGGCTGATTTTAGGTAATTTTGGCTCTAGAATTGGCATGAATCCCCGGACGCGGTTGATTGTCTCAGAGTTTTGGGAGTTTCTGGCATTTTTTGTTAACTCCATTGTCTTTTTGCTGATTGGCGACCAGATTAATTTTGGCAGTTTGGGCAGTAATTTGGGTTTGATTATTGTCGCGATTTCTGCTGTGGTGGTGACGCGCATGATTGTCATTTTCGGCTTGGGGAATTTGAGTAATCTGTTCACCGAGATTGATATTAACTTTCGCGAACAAACGGTGTTGTGGTGGGGCGGTTTACGCGGGGGTGTCTCGATTGCCCTGGCGTTGAGCGTTCCAGAGATTCTGGATGGCCGCCAAGAAATTATTGATGCGGTGTTTGGTGTGGTGTTGTTTACTTTGTTGATTCAAGGTTTGACGGTGCAGTTTTTACTCGAAAGACTGAACCTGATTGGTGACCAACCCTTGCGACAAGAGTATTCTGAAGCTTTAGCCCGACGAACTGCCCTCAATCGCGTGTTGAAGTATCTCGCGAACTTGGGAGAAGATGAAATTAACGAGGAGGGCGATCGCGCGGCGGAGTTTTTGCGCTATCAATATAGTTTGGTGAAAGGGCAACTACAAAGCATCGAGGAAGAACTCGAAGTCCTACGTCGCGACCATCCTAGCCTCATGAGTATTGAACTCGAACAAGTGCGCGAACGCTTGCTGGATATCGAAGCGGATACTTATGCCGAGTTGATTCGTTCGGGGGACCTCAACGAGAATTTGTCACCGTTACTGCGGGGGGCAATTGACGAGGCGATCGCGCGGACGCTCCACGAAGAAACTGAGGCATAATTTATACTAGAGGCGTTGTTATGGAATATCAACGTCTCTCTTTTTAGCCAAAATTTATTGCTGATATCCGTCAAGATAATGGAACAAAACACAGAGCTTTTTGAGAAAATCCGCAAACAATTTGATTTTGGACCTTATCCAAGAGTCCCTATTGAAAAAACGCCAGAAGATGAGTTTGAAAAGCTTTATCTTCACAATTTAACAACGGCTTATTATATCCGCAATCGGCAATTCATTTCCCCTGAAAGCAAACTAATTTTAGATGCAGGTTGTGGAAGTGGCTATAAAAGCTTGATACTCGCTCATGCAAACCCAGGGGCTAAGATTGTTGGCGTTGATATTTCTGAAAAATCTGTTGAGTTAGCTAAACTTCGCTTACAGCATCATGGTTTTAATAATGTTGATTTTTTTACGCTTTCGATTGAAGATTTGTCAGAATTAAATCTCCAGTTTGACTATATCAATTGTGATGAAGTTCTGTATCTTATGCCCGATGTCAATAAGGCACTTCAGGTCATGACATCAGTCTTAAAGCCTAATGGCATTATTCGCACTAATTTACATAGTTCTTTGCAGCGCTTTATTTATTATCGCGTTCAAAAACTTTTCCAACTTATGGGGTTGATGGACGATAACCCAGAAGAAATGGAAATAGGGATTGTCCGCGAAATTTTTGATTCGTTGCAGGATACAGTTTTTCTCAAAAATTCAGCGGGTGAAGTCGAAAAACCTGGTAAAGAACCCAAAACCGATGAGCAAATTTTAGCTAATTATCTACTTCAAGGGGACAAAGGCTATACGATTCCAGAATTATTCAGAGCCTTGGAGGATGCTAATCTGGAATTGATTAGCATGACCAATTATCGGCAATGGGATATAAAAGCTTTATTTAAAGACCCTGAAAACCTACCGGTTTTTCTGAGTTTGTCTCTACCCGAAGCCACAATAGAAGAACAGCTTCATCTTTTTGAACTTTTACAACCCGTTCATCGCTTGTTAGATATTTGGTGCGGTCATCAAGGGGAAAGTCAGCCCTTTACACCTGTTTCTGAATGGACAGATGAAGATTGGCAAACCGCAACCGTTCACATTCATCCTCAGTTAAACACACCTCAAGTTGAAGCAGAACTCAAGCAGTGTTTTCAACAACTGCGCCCTTTTTCTATTAGTCAATTCTTACCAATTACTGGGGTATCTCCAAGCGCATTAGATATCACGGTAACAGCTTGTGTGATTCCTCCTTTATTAAAATCTCCCCAGTCCCTAGCTTCGTTAGTTGAGCGTTGGTTACAGGTGCAACCGCTGAATTTAGAAACCCTCGAACCCAATGAACCCGAAGAAATTTTTAAACACCTGCAAAGTTTACTTTCGGGATTAGAGGCTTCTGGCTACGTCATGCTGGTTCAGGGTAGCTGAACTCTCTCCACTCAAGGCTTGAATTGCTTGTATTTGCTAGTGTTTCGTCAATTAACCCATCGTCGAAAAAATTTTTTTGGAGAGAGAGTGATAGGTATTGCCGCCAATGTGGGTAAGTTACATTCAGGAACGAACCAAAGCCCAAAGCTACCTTATTTTTGGATATAGACACAGGAGAGACTATAAATTATGAAACGTGACTTTCAAGCCAAATTCTTAATGAACCTGAACGGCAAGAAAAAAGCCGATGAAGGTTTCACCCTGATTGAATTACTCGTTGTTATTATCATTATCGGTATTCTGGCGGCGATCGCGCTACCTTCTTTGCTCGGTCAAGCCAACAAAGCCCGTCAAGCAGAAGCTCGACAGAACATTGGTGCAATCAACCGCGCGCAACAAGGGTATTTCCTTGAAGCTCAAGACTTTGCTACCTCTATTTTTGAATTGGCAATTGGTATACAATCCCAAACAGAAAACTACGATTACGACATCAAGGTTAACGGCTCAACAGCAACGGTTCCGGGTACAGCTAATGCGTTTGCCGCAGCACGTAGTAATACAGTTAAACACTATGCCGGTTTGGTCGGTACAATACTACCCAATACGACAACTGGAGAAGTTCTCACGGTGGGTTTGCTCTGTGAAGCATTAAAACCGGGTGTAACTGCACCCACAACCGCTGCCGCTTTGCAGACTGGTGCGAATGCTAACGTTTGCCCTACCATAAATGGTCAAGCTTATAAAACTCTGAAGTAATGAATGCCCTAACCTAAGTTCAATGACTTAGGTTAAGACAATTGGATTAAAACAGAAAAGAGTGAGTGGTCTAACCTTCTCACTCTTTTTGCTATCGTATTCACAACATCATGCAACATCCACAACAGCAAGCTTATCAAGCCTTTCTCAACACCGATTACCCCCAAGCTGCCCAACTTTACGAACAAGCGCTCAAAGTCGAACCGGAAAATCGCCGTTTGTATTGGTATTGGGGATTGGCGTTGCTGTTACAAAACCAAGCCACCGAAGCCCAGACGACTTGGCTGTTAGGAGTGATGCAGGATGAGGATACCGAAGCCGCCACAGGGGAGTTAGTGACGGTTTTAGAGACAGAAGCCCAACGCTACGCACAAGCAGAAAAACTGAGCGAAGTCGTACAGATTCGCAGTGTCATACAAGAATTAGCCCCGGTCGCATGGGATAATTTATTGAAGCTCTACGAAACAGAAATCGAGCTAAATGTTTACACGGGCGATCGCTTGACAGAGTTCGGTTTTTTAGAATATCTGCAAGCCCAACAACCCCTCCCCATTTCCCCAGAAGAATTAATCGCGTTTACCGCCAAAGTGGTTGAATCTGACCCTTTTCATCCCAATAGTGTAGCGTTAGCAAAAGCTTGTTTGGGCTACATTCAAACCATTCCCCAAGCCGAACAATATCTCAATGCCATTTTTCCCAAAGCTCAAAAAATCGCTGAGACGCACAAACAACCGGGGTTAGCCATTGAGTTTTCTGAACTTTGTTTGCAGCTAGACCCCAATAATCTCAAAATGCTGCACGATTTGACGGGCTTGTATCAAAACGCCAATCGTTATCAAAAAAGCATCGAAACGGCGCTACATTACTGTACATTATCCGCGAATCAATCCCTCTCTGACCGCATGGCAGCGAATCAACAGTTACTCCGCAGTTTAATGACCGCAGGAGGCTATTGGCAAGAAGCCGAAGACTTGTTTTACACGCAGCAGGAGTTGTTACAGGAGTTAATCGCGACTTATCCCCTCGAACAACTACAAGTGCCGCATATTATGTTGCATAACTTTTTTGCGCCTTATTTTGGCGACAATCCAGCGCAGATGCGGAAAGTACAGAATCAGTTGGGGGAATTGAGCCAAACCAAGTTACAGTTAATCGAACAAAACCGCGTTTCTCGCTATCAAGAGCAACATCAAAACAGGAAAGCCCATCAACGCCTCAAAATTGGCTATCTTTCTAGCTGTTTTCGCTATCATTCGGTGGGGTGGTTAGCCCGTTGGTTGATTCAATATCACGATCGCGATCGTTTTGAAGTGTACGGCTATTTTGCCAACTGCGATCCAGTCATTCCCGACACCCTACACGATTGGTATTTAGAGCATTTTGACCACACTTACAAGTCATCTGAAAGTGTAGAGATTGCTGACAAAATCGCTGCTGATGAGATTGATATTTTAATCGATCTCGATAGCGTCACCTCTGGGATTAATTTGTATGTCACCATCCTCAAACCTGCCCCACTTCAAATTAGTTGGTTGGGTTGGGATGCGTCGGGGATTCCGGCGATTGATTATTATATTGCCGATCCTGATGTACTTTTAGAGGAAGCTGAGGAATATTACGCCGAGAAAATTTGGCGAATGCCGCAAACTTATATCGCCGTTGATGGCTTTGAGGTGGGTGTCCCCACGTTGCGCCGAGACGAGCTAGATATTCCTGAAGATGCGATTGTTTATTTCAGCGCTCAAAGAGGCTATAAACGCCACCCAGAGACCACTCGCTTGCAAATGCAGATACTCCAGCAAGTCCCGAATAGTTACTTTTTAATTAAAGGGATTGGGGATGAAACTTCGATTCGCGCTTTTTTTGAGGAGTTAGCTGAAGCGGAAGGAGTGAGTCGCGATCGCCTGCGTTTTCTACCCATTTCTCGCAGCGAAGCCGAACATCGCGCTAATCTTAGTTTAGCGGATGTGGTGCTGGATACCTACCCCTACAACGGCGCAACGACGACTCTAGAAACCCTGTGGATGGGAGTCCCCTTAGTGACGCGGGTGGGAAGGCAGTTTTCAGCCCGCAACAGCTACACCATGTTACGCAACGCCGGGATTACCGAGGGAATTGCCGAAACCCCGGCAGAATATGTGATTTGGGGAGTCCGTTTTGGCACAGAAGCAGCATTACGGGCTGATGTGGCTTGGAAATTGCGTCAATCTCGTCATTCTGCCCCTTTGTGGAATGCGCGACAATTTACCCGCGAAATGGAAAAGGCTTACGAACAAATGTGGGAGTTATAGCAGTAAGCAAAACTGTTAGGACGTAGTGGGGCTTGCCCTCACCCCAACCCCTCTCCCACGGGAGAGGGGCTTATTTTTTAGGCATAGATTTATTGTCCTAACTGCTCACCGCAGTTGCTATAAAACCCCGGTAAACCCCAAACCTGGGGGTCGAAGTCTGCGAGAGAATCGATAATCGCATCGGCGCGATCGTAGTGGTGGCGCTCGATTTCCGGGTTGGGAACCACCACAACAGACATCCCGGCTGCGATCGCGCCTTCCATCCCCGCGATCGCATCCTCAAAAACCAAGCAGTTTTGGGGGTTTGCATCCATGCGTTGGGCGGCAATTAAAAAGATATCAGGGGCGGGTTTACCTTGTCGTAGTTCGGGATCGTCCCCCACTACGATACAGTCAAACAAAGAAAACCAATCTTGATGATGGGTAATTTTGAGGCGGAAAGGTTGCCCAGAGGAGCTAGTAGCCACCGCTTGGGGGATGCCCTGGGTCGCGAGGTGTTTGGTGAGATTGACCGCCCCTGGCAGGGGTTGTGCGTCGGGATACAAGCCATA
Organism: filamentous cyanobacterium ESFC-1; assembly: GCA_000380225.1. Lineage (GTDB taxonomy): Bacteria > Cyanobacteriota > Cyanobacteriia > Cyanobacteriales > Spirulinaceae > Jaaginema. The sequence goes on along the minus strand of KB904821.1, from coordinate 1,880,363 downwards.
AATCATCGCTTTGCGTTCCTCTGTATAAGCTTCGGGGGTGAGGGGGAGATCGAGGGATTCGGTGATAATACGGGCAGTATCGAGGGCAGTGCGTCCGGCGACACGCGATCGCACTTGGCGAGGGAAAGGTTTATTATAACGATACGCGATCGCCCTGTTCACTTGAGTTTGCAGGGGTTCGGTATCGAGGAGGATGCCGTCTAAGTCGTAGATAACGTGAGTAATCGGGTGAGTTTGCGTCATGGATTGCGCGTTTTGAGTAGAAATATAGCATGGCTGCCAGCTTAGTAAAACTGGCATGATTCATAGTGAGAGTTATACTCCACCCTAGCGCCGTGACACAGCTAAAATGAGGCTTTAAGTAGTGCCGTGACACAGCTAAAATGAAGCTTTATTGTAGGGTGGGTTAGGCGGCTAAAACTTAGGCTATGACTGTAATCGGGCAATCCGCCGTAACCCACCATTTAAAGTGTGTCGCGCCAGTAGGGTGGGTTAGGCGGCTAAAACCCTTGCTGTGACGGCAATAAGCGCAATTCGCCGTAACCCACCGTTTAAGGCGTGTCGCGGTACTAGACTGTCGGATGAGTATCGCTTCTAGAGTTAAAGAAACCCGGTTTTAGAGGAAAACCGGGTTGTAGAGGGAATAAGCCCCTCAAACGCAAAAATTAAGTAATCACCGTGGGTTCATCCCGTCCGGTAAACTCGCGAATTTGCGCCACTTCTTCGGCCAAGGTAATGAGAGAAGATAACGCTTCCTGGGTGTCTTCGTCATGCTTGCTAGAGTCGGGTTCGTAGCTTTCGAGGTACACTCGTAACGTTGCCCCCTTCGTCCCCGTCCCCGAAAGGCGGAAAACCATGCGCGACCCGTCGGTAAAGCCAATGCGAATGCCTTGCTGTTCGCTGACACTACCATCTACAGGGTCGGTGTAGCTGAAGTCATCGGCATATTTCACCTCATATTGACCCAACTTCTGACCGGGTAAATCCCCCAGTTTAGCCCGTAGGGAATCCATCAACTGATTAGCCCCTGCGCTGGCCACTTCCTCGTAATCGTGACGAGAGTAGAAGTTGCGACCATAAGCTTTCCAGTGATCCCGCACGATATCTTCAACGGATTCTTGACGGACTGCCAGGATATTCAACCAGAATAACACCGCCCACAGACCATCCTTTTCCCGGACATGATTTGAACCCGTCCCGAAGCTTTCTTCACCGCAGAGAGTGGCTTTCCCCGCATCGAGGAGATTGCCAAAGAACTTCCAGCCCGTGGGGGTTTCGTAGCAATCAATCCCCAAATCATCGGCCACGCGGTCAACGGCAGCACTCGTAGGCATCGATCGCGCCACACCGGCCAAGCCATCTTTATAACCCGGTACCAGTTTAGCATTGGCCGTGAGAACCGCTAAACTATCACTAGGAGTCACAAAGAAACGCTGGCCTAAGATCATATTGCGATCGCCATCCCCATCGGAAGCCGCCCCAAAATCCGGTGCATGGTCGCCAAACATGATTTCGACGAGATCGTGGGCATAAACCAAGTTAGGGTCGGGATGACCGCCGCCAAAGTCCTCTAGAGGCTCACCATTCTGGACTGTCCCGGCGGGTGCGCCCAGTTGTCCCTCAAAAATAACACGAGCATAAGGCCCGGTGACCGCGTGCAACGAATCCATGCACATCCGAAACTTCCCGGAAGTCAGGAGGTTGCGAATGGCGGTAAAATCAAAGAGCGATCGCATCAACGTCCCATAAGACTCCACCGAATCGATCACCTCTACCGCCATTGTTCCTAGCTTAAACGACCCGACGCGATCGAGATTAATATCGGCGGCTTCGAGTATTTTATACTCATCGATCGCTTTGCTGCGCTCAAAAATCGCCTTCGTCACCTTTTCCGGGGCTGGGCCGCCGTTACTGGTGTTAAACTTCACCCCAAAATCCCCTTCCGGGCCGCCAGGATTATGACTCGCAGACAAGATAATACCGCCAAGCGCGTCACTTTCGCGAATAATACAAGAAGCCGCCGGAGTCGAGAGAATCCCCCCACAACCCACCAACACCTTACCAATCTCGTTGGCTGCGGCCATTTTCAAAATAACTTGAATGGCGGTGCGGTTGTAATACCGTCCGTCTCCCCCCAATACCAGGGTTTTGCCCGCTTTGTCTTCGAGACTGTCGAAAATCGCTTGAATAAAGTTTTCGAGATAATTTTCTTTTTGGAAGTCGGGGACGGATTTACGCAATCCCGATGTTCCCGGCTTTTGGTCGCTAAAGGGTTTGGTCGCAATAGTTTGTAAGTTCATGAGAATATCACGCGCAGGCTGGATAACTTCGATTACGGTTCTATTTATACCGTTAATGGGTTACGCCAAAACAGTCACTTGCGAGAGAATCATCGTTATTTTGCCCGGTCAAACTCCGACTGTAGTTGCTTTTGGGCAAATTGTCGGACTTGCTCGTCTGGATCGTTGGTAGCGCGATCGCGTTCGTTCTGGCAAAACATCGCAAACCTTGCCATAATCAAAGTATTTCTAACGGGTGTGGAACTGTGGAAGCACAACCTCGCGATCTTCAAATGTATGTAACCGAAGATGGAAGCATACCATTTGAAAACTGGTTAGACTCTCTCAAGGATGCTAAAGCCAGAAGAAAAATCAAGCTAAGACTCGATCGCGTTAGTTTAGGAAATCTAGGAGATTATAAGTCAGTCGGTGAGGGAGTTTGCGAACTCAGAATTAATTATGGTAGCGGTTATCGCATATATTTTGCTCAAATTGGATTAACTTATTATCTTACTTTTATGTGGTGGCGATAAAAGCACGCAACAACAAGATATTCGTAAAGCACAAACCTATTGGCGAAACTATGAAAAGCGTACCGACTCAAACCAGTAAAAATTACCATTCCTATTTAATTGAATCTTTAAAAGACCCCGCAGAAGCGGCAGGATATTTAGAAGCCTTTTTAGAAGAAGATTCTCCCGAACCAGAATTATGTTACACCGTTTTGAGTCATATCTTAGAGGCTTTGGGCGAGACTTCCCTAAAACCCGAATAACAAGCCGCCCATCATCAAAAACTAATACAAATACTCAATCAACCCGGCAATATTGCAATTTATGATCTAAGTCAATGGTTAGAAACATTGGGTTTAAAAATTCAAATTCAAGTGCAAAAGCCTTCAGCCGATAATACTTCAATTTCTACCGAAATTCCTTAACTCTAATGTGATTTAAATATTAAGATGCGCTAATAATGTATCTTACTGCATACGAAACAAAACCCAAGAAAATCTCCAAACCTTGTTGTTAGAAGGATTAGGTAAATTCGTAGAATGCGTTATTAAAATATCCTACTTTGCAAGCGTTGACGATACAACGCCCAAGTCAGGGTTTCGGCTTTGCGACGGGCAGCTTTGCCCATCTCGGCAAGTTCTTCGGGATGGGTGTAACACCAATCCAGCTTGGCTGTGAGGGCTTCGGTATCGCGAATGGGGATGATAAAGCCTTCAACGCCATCGGTGATGATATCTGTGCCTCCGGCGTTGGGGGTGGTAATAATGGGAATACCGCAAGCCATGGCTTCGAGGAGGACGAGGGCTAATCCTTCGATGAGGGAGGGGAAGACAAAGACGCTGGCTTGGCTGTAATACTGATTGAGGGTGGTGTGGGGGACAGAGGGGATGTAGCGGAAGCTGTCCCGGTAGGGGGTTAGCCAGGATGAGGGAAATTCATTGAAGCCGACACAGAGTAATTCCGAGTTGGGGAGGTTTAAGTCTTGCCAAGCTTGCAGGAGGTAGTGAGCGCCTTTGCGGGGGCCTAAGCGACCCACAAACAGGGCGCGAAACTGCTGGTCGGGCTTGGGTTGGGGGTGGAAGTAATCGACAGGCGCACCAAAGGGAATTACGGCGATTTTGGCTTCGGGAATCTGGGCATCGAGGAGGGATTGCTTGACGATGCTGGAGGGGACGATGATATAATCGGCAAGATGAATTTCTTTATCTTTGCGATCGCGCTTCCATTGGGGTTCTTGCAGAGATAGCAATGCGGGGGCTAATTCGGGGAAAGTCTCGGCTTCTTCGGCTTGCAAGCGTTGGCTGTGGCGATAATAGACGATGGGGAGGTCGTAGTAACAAGTAATTCCTTTGGCTTTGGCTTGGGTAAAGGTGGCCGCGGCCCCATCTTCATAAGCATACACCCCGGTTAGGTTATCGAGATGGTTGCGAGCCACTTTAGCATCAAGGTCAGCATACATCCAATCGACTAAGCTTTGGGGATTCTGCCCGAAACGACGACTCCAACCCAAGCGCATCAGGGCAATTCGCAGGATTTCCCGACTCGGATAGGTATGCAGAGATACCCCAGGAGGGGCAATCCAACTGCGGCGACTCAGTTCGCGATGGAGGGGGGTTACAAGGCGTTGTAGGGTGCTTGCGAGGCGGCTTTGGGGATTGTAGGTAAGGGTGGTGACCATTGCTTCTAGAATACCTAAATCCGCCAGGGCGATCGCGGCATTACGGGCAAAGGGATTACCGGTAGGATGAATCAGGGTAATTTTCTTGCCAGTTTTGTTGTTGTTGTTCGCGCCAATCTTCGACATATTCAAGCCAGGGAAGTAAGAAAATAAAACCACTAAATAGCCAGTAATAAACGGCAAAGGTGTGGTGAAACACCATTTGACTAATAAATAAAATGGCTTGCATTAAACAAGCAGCTAAGGCAAAGTCGCTTAAAAAGGTGCGTTTAAGTTTCCAAAAGGTTAGAAATAAGGCAATAATTAAAGCGACTCTCATGCTATACCAAAAAATAAAGCCAATCGGGCCAATTTCGAGGGCAACTTTACCCATTTCTGGTTCAATTTCAATGGGAATATAAGCCCCCGCAGGTAAGCCGAGCATATTTCTTAAAGCAGCAGTTCCGGCGTGAGTTGCCCCAACGCCATAACCATCAAAAGCGGTATATTGGGTTAAGTCAAATGGGCCGATAATTGAAAGGCCAACCCTCTCCCCAATATCCGTATTACTGCCGACTCGTCGCGCAAAGGCTTCGACAACCGGACGGAAAACAATTAAAGCTGTACTGGTTCCAACTGCGACAAAAGGCAGTAAGCGACTAATCCAAACTAAGGTTTTTTCGGGGTTGCGGAGGGTACGGAAAAACAGGAAACCCAATAAACACAAAATCTCGGCAATAACGGGGGTTCTAGAACCGGTCATAAAGCTATTAAGAAAGACTAAAAAGAGTTCGACATAGGTAATAATTTGCCACTCTTTGGATTGTTTGAGGGAGAGAAAGGGCAGGATTAAAGCAAAGCAAGCGGTGAGATATCCTTGGTAACTATTGATATAAGAAAATGTCCCGGTAATTCGCACATTGGTTGACCCGGCAAAGCCAAAAGTTTCGATTTCGACGGGGGTATCAGGGGCGTATTGATTAATGACGCTGTGAATAGGACTAAAAAACTGTACAATCCCTAAAATGCCCACGGGAATAATCAGTAAAAGATGCGATCGCAAAAATTGATAAAATTCATCTTGGTTACGAAATAAACTGGGCAACATCCACACCAAGGGAATGTAAAATAAGTAAGCTTTTAAGCCTAAAATTCCCACCAAAGGCGACCCCAGTTTGGGGTTAAAGGCTTGGAAAATACACCAACCTGAAGCCAACCAAATGAGCAGATTAATGGTGTTATTTCTAATAGGAAAATGTGGCTCTCTGGTGGGGAAAACGTAATAGCGTAAATAAGCGCCAAGCAACACAATATCTTTGAGAAAATATAGCCCCGCGCTGGCTTGGGGTAAAAACCATTTTCGTAATGCGCCATCAATCACTAAAATAAAGAAAACGGCTTTGACAGAGCGCCGCCAATCTTGGAAGGAAATATAAACAATTGCACCAACAACGACTAAAGCAAGAATAAGTTTCATTGTAAAAGCGGTTCAATTATTGCTAAATAGGACTTGACAACTGTTTCGGGTTTATGCTTATTCAAATGGTTTTGGGCTGCATCTTGATAATATTTTAATTGTTGGGGATTGGTTAACAGGTTAAACAAAATCTCGGTCAAAGTTTGCACATCGTTATTGGGAAATGTGACCCCACAATCGCCGATGGCAGTTTTTAAACCCCCTCCGGCTGAACCAACAACGACGCAACCGCAAGCAATCCCTTCTAGGGCTACAAGCCCAAAGGGTTCTTGCCAGCGAGAGGGGACGACTAAAATACGATGTTGGTTGAGAATTGTTGTTAGTTTTTCTCCGGTTTGTATGCCTTTAAATTCTATTTGCGATTCGAGATTGTGGTGTTTTATTTGAGTCTTGAGGTTATCTTCTTCGGGGCCTGTGCCGATAATGGTAAGCTGCGGTTGGATTCCTTTTTCTTTGAGATGGGCTAAGGCAGAAATGAGAATATCTGCCCCCTTGTCTGACACCAAACGACCGAGAAAAACTAAATCGCGATCGCGCCTTACTTCTGGCATAATATAAAAGCGATCGCGCCAATAGGGATTTGGAATAACGGTGGCTGTACCGGGAATATTGCTCGCGATCGCGTCACTAATTGCTATATTGGTACTAAGATATGTCACGCCACGTTTCAGGCGGTCTGGCAGCTTTAAACCGCCTGCTGGACGACGATACCAAGTGTGATGGGTGACTACCAAAGGCCGCCGAATCAAGAGTAACGGCCACAATCCTTTTAAACTCACTGACCCCTGAAAAAAGACATCGCACCACTGCATTAACCCTAAAAATTCTGGGGGTTTGGGTTGTCGAATAATGGTAAAAGGAAAAGATTTCTTCTCAGTTTCCGATGCAAGAGTTTGGGTAATAACTTTTACCGAATGTCCCGCTTTAACAAAGCCCATCGCCAGGATTTCGGTTACGGTTTCTGTCCCGCCAATACTGGGATAAAATAAGGGGGAATAAATTAAAATATTCACGGCTTTTTTACCCCTGAGAAGACTTGCCAACCCCAAGGTTCAAACTGTTTTATAAGCCGTTTGGGGTCGCGAGTTGCCACATAATTTGGCGGTTCCCAACGATGGACAGCGTTATAACTTGCCGGGCGTAGAATCGGTCGCCAAAAGCCTTTCCACAAGCGAAAAATGGTATATCCTTGTGCTTCTAAAAAATCCGTCGCGGGACTAGGATAATAAGCATGGTCTTCAAAAAAGATATCGCGAATCCGCCCTTGATTTAACAGATTTTTCGCGCCCTGAAAAACTGCTAATTCGTGACCTTCGACATCAATTTTGATAACAGAAATTGTTTCATCCCGATTTTGCCAAAACTGGTCTAATGTCGTTAATTGGACGGGATAAGTTCGTAAACTGCGGCCTGCGACACTTTCGACAGAATCAACTAACGCTGCTTCCCCGCGATTTTGCAAGGGGATATTTAAAATCCCCTCTCCTTCCTGATTCGATAATGCCAGAGAAGATAACTCAATGTGCGACCAATTTTGTTCTTGTTGCCAAGTTTGGCTATGCTGTTGTAATTCTGAGTAAACTTCGGGATTGGGTTCAAAAGCAATTACCTTCCCTGAAACCCCCACTTTTGCCGCCATAAGGCTGGTCATGTAGCCAATATTTGCCCCGATATCTAAAACAATTTCTCCCGGCGCGATCGCCCGCCACAGAGCTTCTGATAAACTAAGATCGTAGATGCCCATGATCCAGAGCGATCGCTCAATCACTTCTCTACTATCGGGATAAATTGAAAGGGTTGCTCCCCAAGGTAATTGAACCGCTTGGGAAGCGGTAAAAACCTGGTCGCGGGGATTGAGCAAGCGACGATAAACTTGCTGCGGCCTCAGCCAATATTCCGGTCGATTGAGATAATCAATGAGCGCCATTTGTTGCGGGAATTGTAAATAGTCAATAGGGAACCGTAATTCACTATCAACTATAGTCTTTTTCTGGGGCTAACTACACAAATCTGCTTCCCAATCTTGCTGGCCGCGACCCAGTTGACAAATATATTGCGCTCCGACTGATACCATATCCCATCCTTGCTCATTCTGTTCAAATTCAATGCGAAAACGCTCGGAATTGACCGAAGTATCGGCTAATCCCCTAATCGTTACCATCACGACAGCACTATCCCAACTGGGGTATTCAATGCTGAGAGATTCGGAATTACGACCTTCACCTCCTCCCGCAAAACGTTCAAATAAATCAATTCCTACCGCTTGCGGCGTAATGGTGGTTAAATTGTAGCGCTCTTGAAAAGTTTGTAGATCAATTTCACGAAAATCAGCCATTGAGGTACTTTCAGCAATGTCAATTTCCGAATTGTCAACAACTTCTGTTTCTGTATTCGCATTGTCTGGAATATTGTTATTCTCAGCATTGGTTTGAGTCGGCGTACAAGCCCAAGTGGTACTGACTACAAGACCCAGTAATGCCAGATATTTAAACATAACTTAATGTCAAATTTCTACAAAATTTGCTTTAACCCAAGCAACGAAAAACGGGCTGTTGCTACACATTTTAGCGACAGCTTGAGTTAATAATATCTACAACACTAAGACGCAGAATCCGCGATATCAGTTCCCACCAAACAAGCTTGACCTAAATTCGCGCCGTCGAGGTTTGCGCCTTCTAATTCAGCACATAATAAATTAGCGCCCGTCAAACTCGCTCCGGCTAAATTTACACCCCGCAAATCTGCTTCTTCGAGGTTAGCATTGCTCAAATTGGCTCCCTGCAAATCTGCTTGGGCTAAATTTGCTCCCCGCAGATTCGCTTTATTGAGGTTTGCTCCGCGTAAATCTGCCCCACGCAAATCAACACCTTGTAAGTCAATTCCCGTTAAATTTGCACCACTAAGGAAAACCCCGGCAAAAGAAGCTTGAATCGCTTTAGCTCCCATCAAGTTTGCACCACGCAGGTTTCCCCCGCGTAAATCCGCGTGACTGAGATTTACTTGCATCAAATTCGCCCCAATCAAATTTGCCCGGACATCAGCTTTACTCAAATCCGCACTTAAGAGGTTTGCACCGTCTAATCTTGCCCCTCTGAGATTAGATTTGCTCAAATCCGCCCCAATCAAATTAGCCCCGGCTAAATCGGCTTTTTCCAGTTGACCTTGACTCAGGTCTTCGTCTTCTAAATCTACGCCACAAAGATGTTTATTTTTGCCAGCACGAATTGCCTCGATATCCATTCTTTTTGTTGTTGGTTGTTGGTTGTTGGTTGTTTGTTGTTGGTGTCTTGCCGAGCGTTCCCTTGCGCCTTACGGCGGCGCGGGGTCTCGGCGCTTGTTGGTTATTGGTTATTGGTTGTTGGACGGGGAAACCCCGCCCCTACAAGCCGACTGCCCAAAAACTACTGCCTACTGCCTACTGCCTAAAATTAAGAGCCAATCAGCTTCGCAGCATCATCTTCTTCAGGGTTTTCCAATAGCCAAATCCCGGCGGCAATTTTGGGCTGACTCGCTTGTAAGCTCATGCCTTGCTGAATGCCCATAGCCAGCAAAGAAAGCGCTTCTACCAGTTTGGGGTCGAAACGAGTGCCAACGTCAGCTTGACAGGCTTCTAAGGCGTGACTGAGGGGATTCTCTTGGTCATTGATTTTTGCCATCGTGACTTGTTGCTGAAATTCTGCCACTAAGCTCAAAATCCGTGATTCGAGGGGAATGGCATCATAAGCCAGTCCTTCGGGTTTGCCGCTACCATCCCAGTTTTCGTTTTGGTGAATAATGATATTGGCGATCGCCTGCATTTGCGGCATAATTCTTAATACCGAAGCTTTGGGCAATAAACCCCTTTGTTTAAGAACCTTTTGTTGATGTTCGCTGCGGGGATTATCCAGTTGAGGAGCCGCTTGCAACGGCGCGAGTCGGTGCAGCAATCCCGCCAGACGCAGGCGCTTGCCTTGCCATGCGGGAAGGTCGAGGAGTTGTCCCATCGCTTCGGCTAAAGAAGCCACTTCTGCCGCCGCTTTGGGGTTGTTTACGTCGGCTTGGTCGATGAGTTGCGCCATCCGCAGAAACGCCTGCATTTCGTTGGAAACCAGGTTTTCGTCTAGGGCTTGTGACTCGAAAAACTCGGCTTCGTCGTCGGTGTTGGTGTCCTTTTCGGTGTCTTTGAGATAGTCTACAACTTTCAAAACAACACTGCTCAAATCATCTCGTTGATGATTTTCCCATTCTTTCGCGATCGCGTCTACTTGGGATTGTAGATGTTTTTGCAAGTCGGGGTTATAGTTGCCAATGTGCGCGATGGCAAGATCGACGGTTTCTTGCACTAAATTCGGCTCAAACGTCCAAAAACCGTAAAATTTTCGCTCTAAATCGCTTTCGGGCAATCCAATTACGCCATAATCTTCTTCAGAAAGTTCTTGACAAAGTACCATTGCTGTGTATGTGGGCGACAGGATAATCAAGTGCCATTCCTGGGCTATTGGGTCTTCCGGTTTTAGCCCGACTAAGGCAACATTGTCCTCAGTTTGCGTTACTTCGTCAAATCCCGTCTTTTCAGTAGCCATAATCGCAATGTGCCGCGATTGTTTCGCTAAATCACCGTAACGCTCTGCTTCTTGAGCGTACCATTTTCCTTCTTGGAACGCCGAAATCACCAGAGGCGGTTGCTTAGACTCCAAAATAAAGTCTTCCAGGGCGTGACACAGCGCCACTAAAGTATTTTTGTAATATACGCCAAAATTAAGCGGTCTTTGGCTATTTTTGTGAGCAGAATGCAGTTTTTGTAAAATTGAGCCTGGTAACATGAGCAGTCAGGGAATTTGTGCGATCGCGAATCTTTAGCAGCATTCCCAAACAGTATATAACATTACTCTTATCTCGATCCCGGTATCACCTGAGACTACCTTGCTTTTGACATTCCTTCTAAGGAATGCAAGAATATAAATCCAGGGTGAGGTTAATGAATGGCTTGGAACTGGAAACTATATCAAGAAATAGATGGCAGCATTCCTAAAGACTTACTATCCTTTTTTGTGCGAATGCTTCCCCATCCAAAGCAATTTGATAACTTACCTGCACCTGTCCTCACCTTGTCCGAAACCAAAAGGTTGCAAATTAACCTCAAGCGTTTATGCCAAAAAGGATTAGCTTCTCTCACCAGCGATAATTTTGATAAACTCGATAATAATCTCTACGAATTTAAGCTAACTAAAAGTCAGCATAATCCTCGCTTTATTATCACCACCGCAACACCACAACAATTTATTATTCTCCACGCCTTTAAGAAAAAGTACAACGGTGCAATTAAAAATCATCACAAACGCCCTGCTCAAGAAAGACTCAAACGATTGCAAGAAAGGGAAAACCAATGACAGAATATAATTTTCAAGAATGGCTTAATACAAGCATTAGCGATGACCCTGAAGTGGTATTAGCAGGCAAACTGGAGTATTTGCGATTATATCTCACTGATGCCATGCGAGACTTGCGGGAAAAAGCCGGATTAACGCAAGCAGAATTCGCCCAAAAATTAGGTGTACAACAAGCAGCAATTTCCAAGTTAGAATCAGCCGCAAAAGACCATAAATTAGAGTCTGTCTTACAATATCTTCACGCCCTCAATGCTGATTTATTGATTGCCGTCAAGCAAGGAAATAACCTCTATCAAGTTAGTGAAAATAACGGTAATATCTTAATCGATTTGCCTGAATCTATCCAAGAAGCCGCCACAGCCCAGGAAATGACAATCCGCGATTATGTAATGAGTCAGCTTCAACCCCCAACTCAATCCCCTAAATCAATCATTCAAACTTTCTTAGAAAGTAATGATGAAGTCGCAGTCAAAGTCAGAGCGAGAATTAACAATCAATCTTTGTCTGAAATTGCAAACAAATTAGAAAAAAGTTTACGGCAAGACACTCCAGAAGATGAAGATAAAGATGAATTAATTAAAGAGATATTAGAAGATTACGAAGCCAGTGCTGGAGTCAGTCGAGATGTTACGGGTTATGATTCTAACGCGATGGAGTTGTTATATCTGGCCCAAGATTTACACCAAAAGCTCATCAAAATTATCAGTCAGGAAAACCTTTACGCTGACTTTTCCGAAATGGCTGCGGATACAGAATATCAACAAGAAGCGCTGACGATTTCCCAAGAGTTTGCACAATCCGATTGGGAAGCATTGCAATTGGGTGAGTCTGAATATGAAACGCGGTGAGGTTTATAACGTCAATTTTGAACCCATCCAAGGTTCAGAGCAAGGGGGGACTCGTCCCGCAATTATTGTTAGCAATGACGCAATTAATAAATTCAGTTCTGTTGTCATTGTCATTCCTTGCACCACCTATCGTCAAAAGCGCAAGCTGTACCCCTCTCAAATCTTAATTAAAGCCCCAGATGGGGGAATGGATAATGACTCGGTTGCATTGGGTGAGCAAGTCCGGGCTGTGGCCAAAAGTCGTCTTTTTTCTCAACGCGGGGTATTGGCTGAGACGACCTTAGCGCAGTTAGACCGGGCTTTAGTCACGGCTTTGGGTTTGCCTAATGTCTAGATTAATTCCTTACAAGGAATGTTTTGCTTGACATTCCCTGAAAGGAATACTACATTAAAAGAGTCAGCCTCGTGATATGGCAAAAACGAAACGGAATGCAAGTAAACAAAAGACTCACTATCCCTACGGTTGAAGAAGTTTTAGCATTTGGTGAAAGCATTGGTGTAAGTGGGGTTACAATTGCCCCCGGTTACGAGCAGTGGTGGAATGTGCTGCATGAAATTGGGCATTTTGCCGTCAAGCCTGATGGCTATATTGCATTATGGCGCGAACATGGCGGTATGGGTGTTCCTTATATGAACTGGTTCGCGAAAAACGGTATTATTAAACCCGATGACCCCACCCCCGATGAGTGGGGAACCAGAGCTTGGTGTTTAAAGGCATTAGAATTAAAGGGTTGGGTCAGTCCTCTGCAATGTGGTCGTTGGAGTACGAATGACTGGGATTTCCGTCAACGTAATAATCCCTATCTCTGGATGAAAAACCAAGTCACCAGTCGCTCTCATAAGTTTTATAAAAATGGCTTTGACCAATTAACCGCAGTTGGAATTGATTTTGAGCGCGGTATTTTACGTCCAACAAAAGAATTGGTAACAGTTGCTTGGCAACCTGTATTAGGATGGCAACCTCGTCAAGTTGCAAAGGTTGAATCTAGTATGTGTCTGAACTAACTTAAGTTGAGGTCATGGATTGTGGGTAAAGGATTTGGGAAATCAGAAAAAAACAGTTCAAAAATAAGTAAACAAACTCGGAAAAATTATAAATCATTTTTTTTAAATGCTTTAACTTTAATTGGTAATCATGACCAAGATACTCAAAGAGTTAAAGCTTTTATTGAGAAAAATTTGGATAAACTTAATCCTCCTGACCAATTGATTGAAGTGATAAATACTTCAAAAATTGAAATTTTTATTGAAGGAGTGAATAGCGAACGAAAAAAAGAAGATATAATTTCTTGTCTTGTTAATGAATTTAGTAACTTTATTTTAAACTTGGATTCTGGTATTCAAGCAAATAATATAGAAATTGCATTAGCCGGCCATCATTTAGCATTAGCTTATGCTCAAAAAAGTAATTCAATCTATAATATTGCAGCTATAAAAAGTAATCTAGGGGGAACGTATCTTTATAGAGTTTTTGGCGATAAAGTGAGTAACTTGAATTTAGCGTACCAGTTTTATCAAGAAGCTTTAGAGTTTTTTGAGTTTGAAAAGTATCCTCAACAATGGGCAGAGCAAAAACTTAATTTGAGCGAAGTTCATCGTCGTTTTCTACATGGAGATAAAATCCAAAACCAGGTAAAGTCTTTATCTCTTGTACAAGAAGCTCTAAAAGTGTTTACTTACAAAGACTATCCCGAACAGTGGGGAGCGTGTAACAATAATCTAGGTAATATTTATGTAGACCTAATTATTGATGATAAAAAAGAAAATCTAAAAAATGCTATCAATTTTTATGAAAAAGCGCTTTTAGTTCGCGACAAAAAAAATAATTCATCAGAATGGGCGGAAACTCACAACAATTTAGCAAATGCTTATGGAGGATTAATAAAAGTCGATCAACCTCAAAAGTATCTAGACTTGGCTTTGCTTCATTATGATAAAACTCTTGAAGTTTGCACAAAACAAGAGTTTCCTTATCATTGGGCTACAACACAAACTAATATTGGTTCTGTTTATGTTGAATTTGCGGAAATTTGTCAAGATTTTTCAAGTAAAAACGAAAATTTACAAAAAGCATTTTATCATCATCAAAAGTCTTTAGAAATATTAAGCTACGATAACTTTCCTTATGATTGGGCAACAGCTCAATATAATATTGGTAAAAATTATAAGCTGTTACAAGATAATCTAAAATCTTATAAAGCATTTGAATCTGCGTTTTTTATATACAACAATTTCAAGGACGATTCTAATATTTTGCTAACAACCAAAGAGTTAGGGGATTTATCGTTTAAAGCACAACAATGGCAAGACGCTATAGATAAATACTCTTTGGCTATAGAGGCAGTTGAAAAACATCGTATTCAGGCAGTTTTAGATCAACATCGTCAATATATTCTAGCAGCAGCCCTTGATGTTTATATCGGTATGATACAAGCTTGTGTTAATGCCGGAAAAATTGAAAAAGCTATTGAAACTGTAGAGCGATCGCGTTCCAAAAGGTTGGTGGATTTAATGGTAAGTAATGACTTATACAGTGAAGGGAAAATACATCCTAAAGTAGATAAGTATTTGAAAGAATATGACCAACTGCAAGAACAAATCGATCGAGAACGTTTGCAAAATCAAACTAATGAAAGAAGAAAGAGTCATCGATTAGATCGCGTTTCCTTGGAACTATACACCGATACTATTCAGAACTTAGAAAATCGAAAACAGCAGATTTGGCAAAAAATTCGTAAACACGATCCAGTGTTAGCGGGAGAGATTCAAGTTAATCCTCCTAATTTAGCAGCAATACAGAAACTCATCGAGCAACCTACCACAGCAATTTTAAGCTTTTTTACGACCAATACAGATACTCAGGTTTTCGTTGTCCGAAAAGATAGGGTTACACTTCATACTTGTACGGGAGAAGGTATTGAAACATTCCAAGATTGGATTGGTCAAAATTGGCTCAAGCCTTATGTGGAAAATAAATTAACTTGGAATCAAACAACTCATACTTTTTTAGCTGAAGTTTCAAAACGTTTACAAATCTCCCAACTCATTGAACAGCATTTAGAGCAAATTAAAGAATTAATCATCGTTCCTCATTTGCTACTGCATCAAATTCCCTTAGCAGCCTTACCTGTAAACCATGAAGAATATCTAGGGGATAAATTTTTGATTCGTTATACTCCTAGTTGCCAAATTTTGGAATTTTGTCACCAACGACCAGAAATCAAAGAAAACTGGCAATATGGAATTGTGGAAAATGCAACAGGAGATTTACCCTGCGCGAGTATTGAAGGAAACCAACTCGCTCAACGGTACAAAATCCCAGAAAACTTACATCTTGGAGAAAAAAAAGCAACTTGCGCTAACTACCGAGAGTTAGCCCAACAAGTGCAAGTGCTACATTCTTGTCATCATGCTCAATATAGTTTAAAAGACCCTTTGAATTCTGCTTTACAGTTAGCAGATGGTAATATTACATTAGGTCAGTTAATGACTCCGGGGTGGCGTTTACCCAACTTATCAGATGTATTTCTTTCGTGCTGCGAAACAGGTTTAGGTTTACCTGATATTACCGATGATGTTTTGACACTGGCTTCGGGTTTTCTGTGTGCAGGAGCAAGAAGTGTAATTAGCACGCTTTGGTCTGTTGATGACTTAGCAACTACTTTATTTTCTGGGTTTTATTATCAATATAGACAAGCTGGAAAAAGCCGTACTGAAGCTTTACAACAAGCTCAAATTAAACTGCGATCGCACAATATCAAAGATTTAGCAAATGACCTCACAATCATTTTAGAACAGGTCAAAACTAAGCGGAACCAAGCCAATCGAGAAATGAAAAAACACGACCGCAATTCTACCGAAGCATCCCAATTGATGGAGAAATATATTCGCTATGACCAAGTAATCAAGCAGATTAAAACCCTGATGAAGCAATCTCCAGAAACTTGCCCTTTTGCTCATCCGCAATATTGGTCTGCTTTTACTTGTCAAGGATTGCATTAGTCAGAAAGTTGGGTAGCAATCTGACTGTAGGTGTCTCCCCAACCCCCTAAATCATCAATCCTCAACTCCCTGTAACAATTGATAGCGACCCAAGGCGATTTGGGCTTCTTCGCTGCGACCGAGTTGGGTGAAAGCAAGGGCTAGTTGTCCCCATGCGGTGGCGTTTTCGGGGTCGAGATTGGTAATTAGTTGGTAGATGGCGATCGCGTCTCGGTATTGTTGTAAGGTAATAAGGGCTTTACCGCGAGCCAGTAAAGCTGAAATTAATTCTGGATCGAGGTCGAGGGCTTGTTGAGACGCAGTTAAAGCAGTGTCGAGGTCGTCGAGGTAGATCAGGAGATGGCTGTAATTTGCCCAAGCGGTGGCGTTTTCCGGGTCGATTTGTAGGGCTTCTTCATAAGCTAAACGGGCTTGTCCGTAACGTTCTAGGGATTGCAAGACTTTGGCTTTATTCAGCCAGGCTTGAGCGTAATTGGGCTGAATTTCTAAGGCACGATTGTAGGATGCGAGGCTGTCTTCGTAGCGTTCGAGATACCATAAAGGAACGCCGCGATTATTCCAGGCTTCGGCATAAGTCGGTTGAAAGCCCACAGCCCGATTCGCTGCGACGAGGGCTTCTTCTCGCTGACCGAGATTGGTTTGGGCGATCGCGATTTGATTCCAAGCTTCTGCAATGCCCCAACGATCCCAAGTGCGATCGCCTTGTAATGCGCTTTGACAGGCGGCTAAGGCTGCGTCGTAGCGTTCGAGCTTATTGAGGGTTTCGCATTGCTTGACGAGGGCGAGAGAGTAGTCTGGTTGAATGTTGAGGGCTTGGGTGTAGGAGTTGAGGGCTTCGATATAATTTTCTTGAGCGGCGAATAACAGCCCTTGTTGCGTCCACACTTGGGCATTTTGCGGTAAGGTTTCAAGGGAACGGTCATAAGCCGCGATCGCGCTTTCATTTCCTCCTAAACGTTCCAGGGCTAGGCCGCGATTTGCCAGGGCTTGACTGGGGTCGAGGTTACTCCAGTTTTCATTGAGGGCGATCGCTTGGTCGCATTGCGCGATCGCTTCGAGAGGACGATTGAGATTGAGTAAGGCTTCGCATTGATAAGCAAACAAAGCTGAAGACTCCGGTTTGACTAAAGAAGCCCGTTGAAAGGAAATTAACGCCGCTTCATCATCTTTTAACCCATTTAACGCTAAACCTCTTTTGTCATTGGTCATTGGTCATTTGTCCTTGGTGTTGAGATATTTCTCTGATTCTCTAATTCCTCAGTCCTTGCCTGTTCAGAATTTTCCTTTGTCTTCGATTCCTAAATTGCCCAATTTGCAATTCCTAGCCGCAAACATAACAAGTGTTATGTCAAGCATAACAACTGTTATGTTACGGAGTCCGCGAAATTGGACTTTAGTTGTATGGGTTCCCTAGATTGTTAATCTGCGGACGGGTTGATGGGATAGACGACCAACAACGAATAACCCACAACCAATTCGATACGATGGAATGTAACAATGAGAAACGCTTGTTTAGCCCGATAATCTACATTTAAACCTTATGAGTTATACCCCTAAATTCCTCAGTGGTCGCGAAATTCGCCAAAAATTCTTAGACTTTTATGCCGAACGGGGCCACAACATACTACCGAGTGCGTCTTTGGTTCCCGAAGACCCCACCGTGTTGCTGACGATTGCGGGGATGTTGCCGTTTAAGCCGATTTTCCTCGGTCAAAAACCCGCCCCTTGCGATCGCGCCACCACTTCGCAAAAATGTATTCGTACCAACGATATCGAAAATGTGGGTCGGACTGCCAGACACCATACATTCTTCGAGATGTTGGGGAATTTTAGCTTTGGGGATTATTTCAAAGAACAAGCGATTCAATGGGCTTGGGAACTGTCTACAAAAGGCTTTGGTTTGCCCCCAGAACGCCTTGTTCCCAGTGTTTTTGAAGAAGACGACGAAGCCTTTGCAATCTGGCGCGATAAAATCGGTGTAGCACCCCATCGTATTCAACGCATGGGTGCAGAGGATAACTTCTGGAAATCTGGCCCTACTGGCCCCTGCGGCCCCTGTTCGGAAATTTATTACGACTTTCACCCGGAAAAAGGCGATAAAAACATCGATTTAGAAGACGATTCGAGGTTTATTGAGTTTTACAACCTCGTCTTTATGCAATATAACCGGGATGCAGAAGGCAATTTAACACCCCTGGCCAAGCAAAACATCGATACGGGGTTGGGCTTGGAACGCATGGCGCAAATCCTCCAAAGTGTGCCGAATAATTACGAAACCGACTTAATTCTGCCGATTATCGAGGCTGCTGCTAAACTGGCGAAAGTTAACTACAGTAAAGCCGACGAGAAAACCCAAGTCTCCTTGAAGGTAATTGGCGATCATGTCCGGGCTGTGGTTCACATGATTGCAGATGGGATTACTGTGTCGAATACCGGACGGGGTTACGTTTTGCGTCGTCTCATTCGTCGCGTGGTGCGTCACGGACGTTTGATTGGCATTGAAGACCAGTTTATCAGCGATGTGGCCGAAGTCGCGATCGCCCTGTCTGAAGACGCTTATCCCCATGTTCGCGAACGGGAAAACTATATCAAAACCGAACTGCAACGGGAAGAAACGGCTTTCTTGAAAAACCTCGAACGCGGTGAAAAGTTATTGGCTGATGTGATTGCGAAAACGGCCAATCAGTCGGAAAAAATGATTTCAGGAGAGGACGCATTTGACCTGTATGCGACTTATGGTTTTCCTTTGGAACTTACCGAGGAAATCGCCGCCGAACAAGGGTTTCAAGTCGATCTCGAAGCCTTTGACATCGAAATGAAAAAACACCAAGGGTTAGGTAATAAAGACCGGGAAACCATCGACTTAACCGCCCAAAATATTTTGACAGAATTAGCCGCAGAAAGTAAAGCCACGGCGTTTTTAGGCTATACCGATTTATCCACGAAAACCCAGATTACGGGCTTGGTTGTCAACGGGGAAGCAGTCGAAACAGCAAGCGCCGGAAACGAAGTACAAGTTATTTTAGAAGAAACCCCGTTTTATGCCGAATCTGGGGGACAAATTGGCGATCGCGGTTATATTTTAGGAGAGAATGTGGTCGTCCGCGTCGAAGATGTCCAGAAACAAGAAAACATCTTCGTCCATTACGGTAACATCGAACGAGGAACGCTGAAACTCGGCGAACCTGTAACCGCGCAAATTGACCGGGCTTGTCGTCGTCGCGCTCAAGCCAATCATACCGCAACTCACTTACTGCAAGCGGCGTTGAAAAAGTTAGTAGATGACTCGATTTCCCAAGCGGGTTCAATGGTAGCGTTTGACCGCTTGCGCTTCGACTTCAACTGTTCTCGTTCCCTAACTCCTGAAGAAGTGCAGGAAGTGGAAAGTCAGGTGAATACCTGGATAGCCGAAGCCCACAGTGCTGATATTGATATTATGCCCCTTGAAGATGCTAAAGCCAAGGGTGCGATCGCGATGTTTGGGGAAAAATACAGCGACGAGGTACGAGTAATCGACTTTCCCGGCGTTTCGATGGAACTTTGCGGAGGGACTCACGTTACCAATACCGCCGAAATTGGCGCATTTAAGATTATCTCCGAAACTGGGATATCTTCAGGAGTGCGACGGATTGAAGCGGTAGCTGGCCCTGCTATTCTAGATTACCTCGAAGTGCGCGATCGCGTCGTGCGAGATTTGGGCGATCGCTTCAAAGCAAAACCCGAAGAAATTTGCGATCGCGTTACCAGTTTACAAAACGAACTCAAAGGCGTACAAAAAGAATTAGACGCGGCTAAGAAAGAACTCGCGATCGCCAAATCCGACCAACTTCTGGAACAAGCCGAGAAAATTGGCGATATACAGGTTCTCGTTGCTTCTATGGACGACGCAGACCCCGACAGCCTCAAAACCGCCGCCGAACGCCTCCAACAAAAACTCGGTGAAAGTGCCGTAATTCTCGGTTCCGTCCCCACAGAGGGTAAAGTCAGTCTTGTGGCCGCATTCAGCCCCCAAGTCCACAAAGACAAGAAACTCCAAGCCGGTAAATTCATCGGCCAAATCGCTAAAATCTGCGGTGGGGGTGGGGGTGGCCGTCCCAATTTAGCCCAAGCGGGGGGACGAGATGCAAGTAAGCTACCCGAAGCTTTAGAAACCGCAAAACAGCAATTACGGGAACAGTTACAGTAGTGAGTTTAAAACCCCGGTTTTTTGAAAAAACCGGGGTTTTGTTCTTTTTTAATCGCGATAATAAATATGCCCTCACCCCAACCCCTCTCCCACGGGAGAGGGGCTTATTTTGAAAGTTGAGTAGTTTAGAATATTGTGTAGGGTGGGCAATGCCCACCCTCTCTAGCTTTAAACTAATATCAAATCCGGTTAATTAGTGAAGCTTCACCAACCCCGGTTTCTGACTTGTTGATACAGTAAGGTTAAAATTCTGAGCCAGAAACCGGGGTTCTCAAATAATGGTTGTTTTTTCGGATTTGATATAATTTTTAATATTTCAAGCCATAATCGTAGCGCTATATCATATAAAATTAGCTATGAATCATCCTAAGATGAAATACTTTGAAAAAGAGAATGTCATTCATATTGCAATTACTGATGAACGCGAAGCCAATAGTATCGAAATTAGTCCCGATATCACCGCAGAATTAAATGAAGCCGGGGAATTAATCGGTATCGAAATTTTGAATGCGAGTGCTTTTATTCAAAACCTTTTACTCGAATCTGTACAAGCCAAAATACTAAATTTAACTTCACCTCGTTAGATATTCTTCTAAAGACTAAGGAGAGTTATTTTAAGAGAAATCAAGAGAAGCGTATAGAGTCGATAAAGGGATGTCTATAGCGAGGTTTTCAAGATGCAGAATTGCATCCAATCCCCCATAAGTTTGTAGAAGCCATAAATCGCCTTCTGACCGTCGAAAACTCTCAACCAAATACTCTTGAGAACTGACTAAAATATAAGCCTGTAAACTCGGAATTGTGCGATATAATTGAAACTTCTTGCCGCGATCGAATGATTCAGTAGAGTCAGAAAGAACTTCAAAAACAACGCTGGGAAAATCAATATAAGCCTGACTTGCATCGTCTCTTTCGTCACAAGTAATGACCAAATCGGGATAGAAAAAACTGCGACCTTCCCCTAACCTAACTTTCATATCCGCAAAATAGGTTTGACAAGTAGACTGTTGGAGGCGATCGCGCAATAAAATATACAGATTACCACTAATAATATTATGAGTCCCCCTCGCTCCTGCCATCGCATAAACTCGACCGTTGATATATTCGTGTTTAGTCTCGCTTTGGCTTTCTAATTCGAGGTATTCTTCTGGGGATAACGGTTGGTCAAAGGTGAACGCAGTCATAATGATTCTTGGTTTTTGGCTAGTATTAAAGTTAAAATTACTGTTCTAGGGATAGTTGGAGTTATGAGTATTTGAACTTCCGATCTTTGAGATATACCTTTATTGTAGGCAAGTTATGAATCAATCTTTCACCCAATCCGTTACTTTTGATGAGTTTATCGCTTGGTATCCCAATCAAGGAAAACGCTACGAACTTCACGATGGGATAGTTCTAGAAATGCCAAAACCCACAGGTTCGCATTCTAATGTTACCGGATTTTTGATGGCAGAATTAATTTTCGCGATCGCGCAAATGGATAAACGCAGCAACTGGATTATCCCCAGAGAATCCATTGTGAAAACCAACCAAGGGCGATCGGGTTACGAACCAGATATTATTGTTTTAGAGCGAGAAGCCTTGTCTGGCGAACCTCGCTGGCAACAAGCTTCTATTATTGAAAATGCCCAATCCGTTAAACTCATCGTCGAAGTGGTTAGCAGCAATTGGAGAGATGATTACTTCAAGAAACGGGCTGACTACGAAGAAATGGGCATTCCTGAATATTGGATTGTAGACTATAATGCCATGGGAGGACGCAATTTTTTAGGGAATCCCAAGCAACCCACTTTTTTTGTTTATCAATTAATAGATGGGGAATATCAAGTAAGTTCATTTCGTAACGATGATAGGATTATTTCACCGACTTTTCCCCCATTCAATCTCACCGCAGCAGAGATTTTTCAACAGAGTTAGCGGGAGTTAGGGGGGCGCGATCGCGTGATTTCTCAGAATATTCTGCACAACACCTCTCAAAAATCCGTATATTTACCGTAGACAAAAAGCTAATTTACTGAACGGCTAAACCAAAGAAGCAATAAGCTTTTCGGGTTAATTGCGCTACACTTTTGTAGCAACATCTCATTATAATATAGATACCAATCCGCTTTTTTTACTATTATAAATCCCAAAATGTTCAACCAACGTGTCACTCCATCCCATCGTCGAGTCGTTCGAGTCAAAGGCGATTTTGTTTGGGAACAAAGTCTTAAATCAAAAAAGCATTATGTTTATCGATCTTCGACTGGAGAAAAGCTTTTAGTCAGTCGTTATGCTAATGATATTGAAGCTTTTTTAAGATCGGGACAAAAACATAGTACACCAGGTCATCGTTCTTTACTTGAACAACGCAGTGGTTTTGTTTTAGAGCAAAGTCGTAAAACTGGAAAATATTATATTTATAATACACTCACGGGAGAAAAGTTGGGCGTAACTCGCAATCGACAAGAAGCAGAAAGACTATTTTCATATTGTGCTTCTGAAGTCGAAGAAGATTTTGAAACAGAGGATTTTGTTGAAGATTTTACTGAAAATCGACAAGAACAGCAAATTACAACAACTCAACAGGGCGATCGCACTTATACGGATTATTGCAAAATCTTGAATGTTAACGCCAATCAACAACTTACCCAAGCAGAAATCAAAGAAGCTTATCGTAAAATGATCGCTCAATATCATCCCGATCGCTTACAGGGATTGGGGGTAGAGTTACAGGCTTTAGCAGAAGCCAAAACGAAAGAAATAAACGAAGCTTATGAGTATTTCAAGCAGTTTTATGATTTTTAAAAAGAGTTAACTTTGAATTGCACTTTCTTGACTAAGTTTATTAGGAATCGTCTACCAAATTGGTCAAAATCTGCTGCAATGCTGCTTTTAATGGCGGTAAATCTCTTTGTACCGTTTCCCAAATCATCTGTACATCAACTCGAAAGTATTCGTGAATCACAATATTTCGCATTCCCCGTATTTGATACCAGGGAATCCTTGAGTCTGCTGCGTCTAATTCAGAAACAGTAGTGGCTACAGCTTCTCCAATTACAGCTAAACAGTACAGGACAACTCGTAAAGCTTGGCGATTTTGAGAAAATTCTTCGTAACTCAAGTCTGCGATCGTTTCCTCTATCACCGCAATTTCAAGCAGGATATCTCTTACCCGTAACTCAAACTCTCTAGAAGACACGAATCGCCTCTTTTAATACAGCATCTCGCAGATGAGGACGTAGAGAATCTGGCGTACCAATATCCACCGAACAGCCTAATAATTCTTCTAGGAATGATTTTAGCCCTAATAAGGTAAATAACCCAACAGGGCGATTAAATTCTACCAAGAAGTCAACATCGCTGTTTGAAGTGGCTTCATTGCGAGCAACCGAACCAAATAAAAACAAAGCTTTGACTGCAAATTCATCAAGGCGATCGCGCTTTTGTTCAATTAAGCCTAATACTTGTTTTTGATTCATATATTTAAAATTTTATCAATTAATATTCTCGTAAATGATTAAAATTAACTGCATCAATTCCAGCAGCATAAAGACTGTTAATGAACCTTAAATCATCACTCAGAACTAAATATTGTTCGCGAGCAACTTCTTTTATTCCGCAATCGGTAAGACCAAAACGAGTAAATTCTGGACTGCGGCCAATAATAGAACTTTCTTGATAGTTTTCTTCTAAAGTACCAATCCCTTGAGCAAAAATTGATAAACATAACTGTCTTTCTGGTTCGCCGAGTTGATTGATTAGACTATTAACCTCGGTTAAAATATTCGGAGTCGTGATAATTTTGGAAAACTCATCGAGTAAAGCCACCAAAAGATCATAATCTGCTTCAGTGAACTGCTGTGTACGTTTAAATCTTCTGATTCTGGTAGGATTGGTTGTACCGACGAACAAGAGTAATAAAATATTTGTATCTACTAAAATTCCTCTACTTTTGTAACGATTAATAGTATTTACTACATCTTCGTTCATAGCGTTCTAATCTTCATGGATTCAACCTGACCCGTGTTACCATTAATCCGAAAGATTTTGTAGTTTCTTTGATATTTAGGTTTGGTAATAATCCCTGGAAGCGGATTCTCTGTACGATCGTTGGGTTGAGTAAAGCTGAGAGTAATTAGCCAATAGCGATCGTCTTCCGAAACTTCGACTTCTTCGAGACGAATCTCTCGGATGTCAGGAGAGATTTTATTTTTGATTTTTTGTAAATAATCTGTGGCTGTTTTGATAGCATCTTCAACACTGAGTTTCATAATGTTAAATTAGTTAAGTTTTAAAAGCCGATCTATTTCTGTAATTGCCTCCGCCGCCGTTAATGCCGTAAAACTGTTTTCTTGAAACTCTTGTAATGCGGCTTGGGTTTCTGAAACTAAAGCTTTGCGTCGCTGTTCGTCGAGTCGGCGTTGGGTGATTTTGAGAAGTATCTCTTGTTGTTCTAATGGTAAAGCTGAAACCTGTTCTAAGACTTGTTCAAATGTGGACATGATTCAAAAAATAATCTATAACTTTATTGACTTTAATTTTATCTTTCAATTGGGGATTTTTCTTAACTAGCCGTTTGAAACTACGTTTAAATTTTTTATCGGTAATTAAAATCATTCATCATCATTAAAGATAAAAAGAACCCCGGCTTATTCAAAAAACCGGGGTTCTAAAGTATTACGACTTGGCTAACATCTCCAACTCAGCAGGAAGCCGCTTGAAAATGAGACGTTCGGACTCTACATCGACGTAGATGGTATCTCCGGCAGAAAATTCACCTCGGAGAATGGATTTCGCGATCGCGGTCTCTAAATACCGTTGTACCGCCCGCTTGAGGGGACGCGCACCGTAGACAGGATCGTAGCCAATTTCGGCCAGGAAATCCAGGGCTTCATCCGCCAAACGCAGAGATAGTTTTTGGTCGGCTAAACGATCGCGCAGATGTTGGACTTGGATGCGAACAATTTGCCGCAGTTGGTCTTTCACCAAGCTGTGGAAAATGACCATTTCATCGATGCGATTGAGAAATTCGGGACGGAAGTTGGCTTGCATGGCTTCCATTACCCGCGATCGCATCTCGTTATACTGGCTATCATCGCCACCAAGATCGAGAATGTACTGGGAACCGATATTACTGGTCATAATGATAATGGCGTTTTTGAAATCCACCACATGACCCTGAGAATCCGTTAAACGCCCGTCATCGAGGATTTGCAGCATAATATTAAATACATCTGCGTGGGCTTTCTCAATCTCGTCAAAAAGGATCACCGAGTAGGGACGACGGCGAATTGCTTCGGTGAGTTGTCCCCCTTGTTCGTAGCCCACATATCCCGGAGGCGCACCCACCAAGCGGGATACAGCGTGTTTCTCCATGTATTCCGACATATCGATGCGAACCATCGCGTCTTCGGTGTCGAATAGGTTGGCTGCGAGGGCTTTGGCTAATTCCGTTTTACCCACCCCTGTAGGCCCCAGGAAGATAAAGCTGGCGATTGGACGTTGGGGGTCAGCCAAACCCGCCCGCGATCGCTGAATGGCATCAGCCACGGCGGTTACCGCTTCTTCTTGACCGATCACGCGATCGTGTAATTCGTCTTCGAGATTGAGCAATTTCGCTTTCTCGGATTCCACCAACTTACTCACCGGGATTCCCGTCCACTTCGAGATAATTTCGGCAATATCGGCTTCGAGAACTTCTTCGCGCAACAAGGATTTACCCGTGGTTTGGATGCGTTGCATTTCCTCCTCGATTTCCTTGCTTTGGCGTTGCAGGTCGGTTAAACGGCCATAACGCAACTCTGCGGCGCGATTGAGGTCATAATCTCGCTCGGCTTGTTGAATTTCCAAGTTAACCTTATCAATGGTTTCCTTAACGCCCTGTAGCTTGTCGATAATCTCTTTCTCCGACTGCCATTGCGCGTTGAGGCGGTCTTGTTCTTCCTTGAGGTTCGCCAGTTCCTTTTCCAAAGCTTCCAGGCGTTCGCGGGAAACCTCGTCATTTTCCTTTCGCAGAGATAGCCGTTCCATCTCCAACTGAAGCACTTTGCGGTCTACTTCGTCGAGTTCTTCGGGTTTGGAAGTAATCTCCATTTTCAACTTAGCCGCCGATTCGTCGATCAGGTCGATGGCTTTGTCAGGGAGGAAGCGATCGCTAATATAACGATTCGACAGCATGGCCGCCGCTACCAAGGCGGTATCGGCAATTTGTACGCCGTGGTGAACCTCGTAGCGTTCCTTAAGACCCCGCAAAATCGAGATCGTATCGGCGACGTTGGGTTCATTCACCATCACTTCTTGGAAACGCCGTTCTAAGGCGGCATCTTTCTCGATATGCTGGCGATATTCGTCTAAGGTGGTCGCCCCAATACAGCGCAACTCTCCACGGGCTAACATGGGTTTAAGCAGGTTTCCGGCATCCATCGCCCCCTGAGTCGCCCCTGCGCCCACTACGGTGTGAATTTCGTCGATAAACAGGACGAGTTGACCTTGGGAGTCGGTCACTTCTTTAAGGACGGCTTTGAGGCGTTCCTCGAACTCCCCTCTATATTTAGCCCCCGCGATTAATGCCCCCATATCCAAAGCAATCACTTTGCGATCGCGCAGAGATTCCGGGACATCGCGGCTAACAATGCGTTGGGCTAAACCTTCTACAATCGCCGTTTTTCCCACCCCCGGTTCCCCGATTAAAACCGGGTTATTCTTCGTGCGACGGGATAGAATTTGAATCGTCCGGCGAATTTCGTCATCGCGCCCAATTACGGGGTCTAGCTTGCCTGCTTTCGCCATTTCGGTCAAGTCGCGACCGTATTTTTCCAGGGCTTCGTATTTGCCTTCGGGGTTTTGGTCTGTCACTTTTTGATTGCCTCGTATATCTGCGATCGCTTTTTTTAGTTTAGATTCAGAAACGTTAAATTCCCGCAAAAAGCCTTTGCCAAAGCGGTCATCCTGGGCATAGCCTAGAACTAAATGCTCAATGGAAATATAATCATCGCCAAAATCGGTGCGGAATTTCTCAGCCCGGTCAAATAAAGTGTCCAAACTACGACCGAGATACACTGAATCGCTCACATTGGACAGTTTTGGCTGTTTTTGGGTAAATTCTTGCGTTTTTTCCCGTAACCGTTGCAAATTAATCCCGGCTTTGTTGAAGATACTAGCCGCGAGGCCATCTTCTTCAATCAGGGACTTCATCAAATGTTCGCTTTCGATTTGCTGATGTTTATTCTGTTTGGCAATGTCTGGAGTCCGCACAACGGCAGCCCAGGCTTTTTCGGTAAATTGATTGGGATTGGTGGGTTGCATAAGGGTTCTTTCCTTTGGTGGTTTCCGGTTAAAATGTCCTCTAATACTGCATTTCGCGCCGTTTTGCGGCAATAGACAATTAAATTAGTTTTGCGGTTAACCTTATTGTAAAGTCTGCGAATCAAGTCCCTGTGGGCGAAAACACGACCTTTTGGGGTTGGTTTTCCTCCAAATTGTAGAGAGGGTACGGTTTTCCTAACTGGATTGCCTGTCAGAACCCCGGTTTTTTCAATAAACCGGGGTTCTAGTCTGTTACGATCGACCTTTAATTTAATCCCAAAAACTGGGTTTCTAGTCTTCACGATGATTGATGAGATTCTATGTGCGATCGCAATAAATCATTAATTTGATTTTGATAATCTTGGCCCTGAGATTTGAACCACTCCCAAACATCCTTATCAAGACTCAAAGTAACTTCAGTTTTTTCCTGAGCATCCGATAAACCGCGTCGCACAACTGCCTGAGTCAACATTTCAGAAGTGATTTCTGGACAATCAGAAAAATCGATATCTTCATCCGTCATTGCGTCTAAGCGTTCCCAGTTAGTTTGAGAATTGCTTGAAGTAAATTTGTTGTTCATGTTTAGTCGCTTTTCTTACAGAAATAATGTAGTTAAAAATAAGAACCAGTAGCCCCTCTCCCGTGGGAGAGGGGTTGGGGTGAGGGCAATTCAAGAACAATACAATACCTGTGTATGAAAATTAATTGTGATGACCATATAGTATTTTCATTTTGAACGTAAACTCGAATCTACGTTTTTCTCAATAACGTCTCTATCGCCCTAATCAAGGCAAAGAGATTTCATCAGTCTTGAAAGTTTCAAGAAGAGATGTAATCTGCTGGCTCTTAATACTCTTGGGCTTTGCTTTCGAGGTAGCGTTGCACTAACGGGACTTGGATACGATAACCCGTTTCACATTTTTCAATGACTTCCTTGTGGATGAGACGGCGAATCGTAGTTTTGGGGGTTGCGGTGATGGGTTCACCCGCTAATAACGCCAAGAGAAAATCTCGTTCATTTTCGTCGAGAGTTTCTTTCCAGAGTTCGTTGAAAACACCCCAAGCGGTTTCTAAAGCAGTAGGAATACAAGTTTCAATATCTTCTAGAGTTACCAAGCGTCGTTTTTCTGCATTAAGGCGTTCAACCACGGTCATGCAGATTAACTGAATGTGATAAGGTTGGGCGCGGGTGAGGTGTAAAATCGCTTCTACCACAGCATCGGGGTAAATATCGGGGAAATCCGGTACAGGTTCGCGAATTAACTCGATAGCAGCTTCTCGGTCGAGATAACTCAGACGCAGGGCGCGAGTGTTAATCAAATAATCGCTCCAATAGGTATCGAGTTCGTCGGGATGATGAGAACCGCTAAACAACACAATCCAACGGGGATGATGTTGGATAAGGTTACGGAAAAAGTTAAGGGGTACGCGACTCCCAGTTGTGTTGATGATTTCGCTGAAGCGCTCAAATTCGTCCAGACACAGCAGAAAACGCTTACCCCTGACCTTTTTTTCGATGCTGGCAAACCAAGTTTGTAACGCCACAAAAGGGTCGCGGTGGAAATCGGGAGGTAAATCAGGCAAGGACAGTTGACGGGCTTTCCGGGCAGCTTCGCGGATTTGAACGGTAAGGGACTGGGCGACTCCGGCTAAGGTGGTGGCGTTGGCGATGCCCTGGATATCGACAAATAACGGTACTAAATCTGACCCGACACGCTGCGGCAAATATTTCAGAGACGATGTTTTTCCGGTGCGACGACCACCATAAAGCAGCAAAACCGGGGGTTGTTCTGCCAGGGACAAAGCTTCAATCTTGGCGAATAAATCTTTACGACCTTTGAAGCGGGTTTGAGCCAAGTTGGGGTCGAGGGCAGACCCAGCCAGATAAACTTGAGGGAGAGTTTGCCGTTGGCTTTCTAGGGTTTGTTGAGCGGTTTCTAAAAGGTCGAGCCAGCGATGGGTAATAGAACCAAAGTTTGTGGCAATGTTAGCCCGTTCGTAAGCAAGCTGAGTTTGAAGGCGGTGTAGTTTCTCGATGGGGGCTTTGAGAAAATCGGCTTGATTGTCGATGGAGGTCGCGTTTTGGGCTTGGCGGACATCCAGGGCGATGGCTTGAAAAGCGGGAAAGACTTTGCCGAGTTGCGCGGGTGGGGGCGAGGGTATCCAATCGAGACGGTCGAGAATGGTAACGATATCATCGAGGCTTTGCACTTGGTCGAGACAGTCAAAGGTAATGCCGGCCATGGCCCAAGCGGCGGTGGTTTGCTGATTGGTAGAGTTAGTTAGGTAATTAATCGCGTCGCGGGCTTGGTCGGGATGGGTACGGTGGGCATCAATGATGATGTCAGAAAGAAAAGGTAAGGGCAGAATAATCAACTCGTCAAACCAAAAGGGTAAATAGGGTAACAAGCGCTCGGATTGGTCGAGACGCGCCCCCAACCCCAAAAACAGCATCCAGAGGCACTCCGGCAACCAAAAGTAAACCCGCAACACTCCTAAAACCATGGCCACGCCGAACGCCACGCCGAGCGCCACGCCGACCGCCACGCCGAGCGCCACGCCGACCGCCACGCCGAGCGCCACGCCGAACGCCACAGGCCACAAACTAGCCACAATTGTCAGTAAAGAGGTGGGTACAGCTTGAACTAAATTCCCTGTCGCTTCCGGCAGCACGGGAGAGACAATCACAAATAGAAAAACAATTCCTATCATTAAATAGAACAAACGATTAAATAAGTTTTCTAATTTCCCTGACCCACCTCGTGCCACAACTAAACCCATTCCCCATCCGCTTAGAAATAAACCACTCACGCGAAAATCAAAAGCAGTTTCAGCCCAAAAACTGTAAAGGGGCGCAACACCCAAAACAGCCACAATCGGCGTTACCACAGTCAACCACCAACTCTGCTCGGCATAACGACGCAGGCGGCGATTTCCCTGAAACTCAGCCCGCAGTTGCCAAGGATTACTATCAATATCTAAATCTGGGTGAATATTTCTCAGCCACGCTCTCAGGGTATAGGGTTTAAAGTAATTCCAATACAGTAACCGCAGAGATTCCCATATAAAGATAATAAGTTTATAGAGTTTATTCATATTATTTACAAGTGGCAATTTTAACTTAATAAATCTTGGATCAACCGTAAAAACCAATTGAAAAATTCTTGAGGTGTTAAGTTGCCCATCACAACTGCAACAAAAGCTGATAAAACAAATAATCCAATTACAACATAACCAAACTCACTCGACCCCGAACCAATATCGCGAGTGAGTTTACCGATTCCTGCACAACCCCTTAGTAATTGCTTCCTCAATGTCACAAGAACACTGCACCAATTCTCTTTTACTAACGCAGAAATCGGCGCAGGTTGCATACAGGATTGAGCTTGTCGGTCAAACTGCTCTTTTGCCCAACCGAGAGGACGATCAAATTGTTTCGCCTCCCACAAATACTGCCCTGCTAACTGCAATAAATAGGGATGATTTCTGCCCCAATCTAACGCCATTTTTTGCTTTTCTAGACTTAAAGCTGATGTCTCATTTTGGGGTAAGCTTACTAAAATATTAGCTTCTGGCTCGGTCAGTTCTTTCAAAAAATGATTGTGACCGACATTAAAAAAAGAGGAGGTTAGTTTTTTCTGGTCGCGATAAATTTTGATACTTTCAAGGGTGGCGATAACGAGCATCAATTGATTATGATTCATCAAAGAATGCAAACTATCGTAAAAGCCGTTATCAAATTCTTCTGGATATTGGAATAAACCATCAAATTTATCTAAGCAAAGAACAACAAGCAAACCTTTTGCTTTACAATCTTTAATAGCATCGGAAAATGTTTGACGATCCCATCTTTGGGGCTTGAAACTGGATTTCAGTTGGCGCTGCTTCTGAATCTTAGGGTGTTTCTGTAAAGCTGTGGCAATTGCTTGGTAAAAGCCTACTTCTTGTTGACATTCACAGGTTTGTAAATCAACATAAACCACAACATAGGGCTTAGTATCTTTTCCTATTGTCCGTTTATCGCGCCGCGACCACCAACTCTTTTTTGAGTCAGCACGGGGCGAAAACTGTTGCGGATTCCATATCTGATAAAAGCGATATAGCAGTGATGATTTCCCCATACGATGCTCGCCCACAATATTAACGCTGGTGGGTTGGTCGCTTTCCATTCGCGTGGCGATATAGCGTAATGCTTCATCCCGACCGACAAAATACTTGGGATTAGTAATCATCGAGCCAGCGTGAAAAGGGCAAGCTGAGTTGTCTACCATGTTGCTCTCGCTCTATCGAGACATTGACTCGATTTTAACCCATGTCATCAGAGGTTAGATTGGGCGCGGAAACCTCGCCCCTACCCGCCGTAAAATGGGGCAATTAGAACCACCCCTTGCCAGAACCCCGGTTGTGCGCCAGAACCCCGGTTTTTTCAAAAAACCGGGGTTCTAGTTCTAGTCTCCCCAAACGCGACGCAAATCCAAGACAAAACCTGGTAAAACTTCCTCTCCTGACAACTGAGAAGGATTGTCTAAAACTTCGGTTTCTAAACCTACTCGATAAACCGCCACAGTCCGATTTTTAGGGTTAATTAACCACCCTAATTTTGCCCCATTCTCTAAATACTCCTGCATCTTTTCTTGGAGGGAGTTCAAAGTATCAGAAGTTGAGCGCAATTCCACTACAAAATCGGGACAAACGGGGGCAAAAGTTGCTTTTTGTGCATCGGTTAAAGTATCACAGCGTTCTTGACTGACCCAAGACGCATCCGGGGAACGAATGGCATTATTGGGTAAAGTAAATGCCGTCGAAGAATCAAAAACTTCTCCCGGTTCACCTGCATTGCGCCACCAAAGGCACAATTCTGTTGTGATGTTAATGTTCTGTTTTCCGGTTTGCCAACCTGTGGGGGGATTCACAATTAGTTCTCCTTGGGCGGTTCTTTCGAGTTGTAAATCGCGATTACTGGCGGCTAAGAGGATAAATTGTTCTGGGGTGACATAGAGTTTTAGGGTTCTGGGTAAGTTGAGTAAGAGGGTTTCGGTTTCTGGTTTGGCGGGTGTTTGTACCATTTTGGTTTTTATAATAATGGGCAAGTTTGGGGGTTAAAAGTTGGGTTATTAATTCTCTTAATTTATTGTACGCGATCGCTCTACATATCAAATTCGGAAATATAGCAGTAAGCCGGACAGTTAGGACGTTTTTGCTCATTAGTGCGCCCTCACCCCAATCCCCTCTCCCACTCCGAGAGGGGCTTATTTTCTCAGAATGGATAGAGTATGTTTATTTGAGAAGTAAACTCGCCTTTATATTTTTCTTAATAGCATATCTATTATAAAATTGAGGCGGAGTCTCGTTTTTTCTTAATAGCATTTCTGTTATAGAATCGAGGCGGAGCTTCATTTTTGCGTCCCTTGGTGAAACTAAGGAACGAGATTAGGATGTTTACATCCGATTTGTAAATACTATAGTTCTAGAACCCCGGTTTCGCCTAAGTTACCGGGGTTCTTGTCTACTACTTAAATAATCCTGTAATTTGGGGTTTATTGGGTCTGAAAAATATTCTGCACCATCGGCTTTTCCACTTTAGCCGCTTCTTGGTCTAATGCTGCAATTTCCCCGGCATCTAAACGCCATCCCATTGCGCCGATATTTTGCTGTGCTTGTGATACAGACTTGGCTCCGGGGATGGGGGTTGTGCCTTTACAAATACACCAATTAATCGCAATTTGAGCCATTGTTTTATCGCGATTTTGAGCAATTTCTTGTAAACAACTCAGGAGCGATCGCGCACTCGATAGCAGTTGACGAAACAGCAGATTTCTAATACCACTGGGTAACTTATCTTGAGAATATTTCCCCGTTAAAACTCCCAAACAAAGAGGACTATAAGCAATCATTTGAATGCCCAACTCATCGCAGACTTGCTTGATGCCTAAATCCGTCACTGGAGCCGTCGAAAGCAGGGAATATTGTACCTGTAAAGATGTAATGGGAATGCCTCTTTCTGCAAACAACTGATGCACTTTCTTGAGGCGTTTTGGCCCATAATTAGAAAGCCCCACCCCCTGCACCAAACCTTTCTCGTATAAATCCCCTAAACCTTTTAATAACGGCCATTCTTGCCAAGGAAAATAATTCGCCGTAGACCAGTGCATCTGTACCAAATTAATATTTTGACCAAAGCGTTTAGCCGAAGCATTGGCCGCGTTGATCATATCATTGCGTGTCCAGCGCCAAGGATAGGGGGCGAGTTTTGTGGCCAAACAAATTTGGTCTTGATTGGCCCCTTCATATTCTTGGGTAAAGCGTCCTAACAACTCCTCACTACGACCGCTTAATGTTCCTGTCCCATAGGAATCCCCCGTATCAAACAGCGTCACCCCATTTTCGACACAGAGGTTAAACACTTTTTGCAACTCGTCGTCCATGCTCCGATCGTAGCCCCACAATAGGCGATTGCCCCACGCCCAAGTGCCACAGCCCATTGTTGGTAAAGTTATGTTTGCAGTCATTGAGTTTGCTTTTAAGTCATGGTCTCCTCTCAAGAGGATATCAAACCTGATTAACTAACATCTGGTCTTAGCCCTGAGTCGGTACATAAGACCAATGACTAATGACTAATGACCAATGACCAATGGCGCGAAAGCCCCATTTCTTTTGTTGACTTTTAGTTCAAAGGAAAAATGGCTTATCATACAGCAAAATCTCGATGGTTTTGATTTAATAGGGCTAGGCTTAAAAGCAAGATTGCGCCACAAATGCGGCAGTTTCCTAAACTTTTTCTTAAAAAAAGATTGCCAAATAGTACAAAAGTTCTAAAATAAATGCAGGTTAACTTGCACTAATTTGGCGATTTAATGATGGAATCACTCACAAAAGCCCAACAAGAACTGTATGACTGGTTAGTTGAGTATATCAACACGGCTCAACACGCTCCTTCGATTCGGCAGATGATGACTGCGATGAATCTCAAGTCTCCTGCGCCGATTCAAAGCCGTTTGGAGCGTTTGCGCTCGAAAGGATATATTGACTGGACAGAAGGCAAAGCCCGCACCCTGCGAATTTTGCATAAAGAACCCCAAGGCATTAAAGTATTAGGTGCGATCGCGGCAGGGGGTTTAGTTGAACCGTTTACCGAAAGCCCAGAATACTTAGAAATTGACGCTTTTATTCAGCAACCCAATTGTTTCGCATTGCGAGTCATGGGAGATAGTATGATCGATGATTTGATTACCGAGGGGGATGTGGTCATTATGCGAAAACTTCCGGCGAATGAAACCCCCCGCAACGGTTCGATTGTGGCAGCCCGTGTCGAAGGTCATGGGACAACGTTAAAACGGTTTTATCAACAAGGAGAAAAGGTCATCCTCAAGCCTGCCAACTCCCGTTATCGACCGATAGAGGTGAATGGGAGATCGGTACAAATCCAAGGGATTTTAACGGCGGTTTGGCGTGATTATCAATCCATGAATTAAAGAGTTATTTAGGGTGGGATGCGTTGTTAACGCATCCTACAGGTTAATTAGGTGACTGCTTTGAGCAAATTCAACGGGCCAAAGGCTTTTAAATAAGCTAATTGTTCTTGATTGCGGACTAATAATGCCCCGGCAAATCCGAGGGAATTAACGGGTATTCCGGTAAACTCTGCTTGCGATCGCGGTACGATAAATAACCATTGCCGCGTTGCGAGTAAATTGTAGGGTTGGGTGTGTTGTTTTCCGGTAATTTCTCTGCCTAAATGCTGCAATAACTTCTGATACAGTTCGAGGGTAATTTGGGCGGCTTGTGGGAGATTTTTGTGGAGGTTGGGATCGAGTTTCGCGATCGCGTGGGGAAATTCAAACCCCGGAATCGTCTCAATTTCATTGTGCCAGGAAATCTGCGCGATCGCGCCTTCAATCGGTAATGAACGAGAGTCTAGATTCGATTCAAAAGGAATGAGTTGCAAGTGTTTGTGGGGTTGGCTCGCTCCTGCTTTTTCTCCCCCATTATAAAAGGCTAACCCGTCCACTCCGGCTAAACAAGCCCACATCGCCTCAAAATCTCGTTCGTTTAACCAATCTTCTTGAGCTTCAAATTCTTTTGTAATCATCAACAAATGATGATCGACCACATTAAATTTATTGAGCAAGCACAAGTGAGTTTCTGAAATATCGGCAACAAATAAAGCTTCTTCATAAGGTAAAAAAGGATTGGTTTTTTGCTTTTTTCTGGCCGTTTCTTTACGCTGAAGGTTTTGTAAAATGCGCGTAAAAAAAGGAATCCCCTCATCTTCAATGATGGTTTGTTCGGTGGGTAAAGATTGCAATGCACCACTGGCTAAAGCAGATTGGGTGCGAGCGATAATTTTCGACCACAGGGTATTCGGTTCTAGTTTTAGATTGGTCATTGGTCATTCGTCATTGGTCATTTGTAATTTTATAACAATTTAAAGTGATGGCATTTTGGTCAAGTTCTTTGTAGGGGCGCTCTTTTCCCCGTCCAATTTCCACTCTATACTATGCGAAGGTAAGGTTTTGTTGGGTTTCACTTCGTTCTACCCAACCTACAACTACTAATAACCAATGACAAATAACTAATGACAAAAGACAAAATAAAACCCGCCGAAGCGGGCTAAATTAGCATAATTGCAATTGAGACAGAGCCTTATTTTGAGATTCTTTGGTGTTCCCTCAGAACGAGATTAAACCACAAAGAACAAAGGACAAATGACTAATGACAAATGACTAATGACGCGAAAGCTTATTTCTTCACGCCGGGGCCCATACCAATTGTGCCAGCATAAACGGCGCGATCGCCCAATTCATCTTCAATGCGTAACAAGCGGTTATACTTAGCAACGCGCTCACTACGACACAAAGACCCGGTTTTGATTTGTCCGGCGCGAGTGGCAACGGCTAAATCGGCAATTGTGGTATCCTCGGTTTCACCGGAACGATGGGAAATCACGCAACGGAATTGATTGCGGGTGGCGAGATCGATGGTTTCGAGGGTTTCGGTTAAGGTGCCGATTTGATTGAGTTTAATCAGAATTGAGTTTCCGGCCTTCATGTCAATGCCTTTTTGCAAACGTTCGGCATTGGTCACAAAAAGGTCATCGCCTACCAATTGTACGCGATCGCCCAATTTTTCATTCAACAGTTTCCAGTTGTCCCAATCTTCCTCATGCAAGCCATCTTCAATCGAAACAATGGGATATTTATCGACTAACTGACCGAGATAATCGATAAATTCGGCAGCACTATGAGGCGCACCATCGTAGACATACTGCCCATCTTCATAAAATTCGCTGGCGGCTACATCCATGGCCAAAGCGATTTCTTCCCCGGCTTTGTAACCCGCTTTATCAATTGCGGTCATCAAAATCTCTAACGCCGCTTCATTAGAAGACAAATTCGGCGCATAACCGCCTTCATCCCCCACACCGCCGAGTAATCCTTCGGCTTTTAACACTTTGCTCAGGGATGCGAACACTTCTGCCCCCCAACGCAAGGCTTCGGCGAAAGTTGGCGCACCCACCGGGACGACCATAAACTCTTGGAAATCCACGTTATTCTCTGCGTGTGCGCCGCCGTTGATCACATTCATCATCGGGACGGGTAACACATTAGCCAGGGGGCCGCCCAAGTAGCGATATAAAGGCAGTTGTAACTCCTCAGCCGCCGCTTTAGCCGTGGCCAGAGATACCGCGAGAATAGCATTTGCCCCCAGGTTAGACTTATTCTGAGAACCATCCCGGTCGATCATCGTGCGGTCGATCGAAACTTGATCGAGGGCATCGAGGTCGCACAAAGCCGTGGCAATTTTTTCTTTGACGTTACGCACAGCCCGCAATACGCCTTTACCGCCATAACGACTTTCATCGTCGCGCAATTCGTGGGCTTCAAAACTTCCGGTGGATGCACCGCTAGGGACTTGGGCGATACCATAAGCCCCCGTTGCGAGGTAAACTTCGGCTTCGATGGTGGGTCTGCCACGGGAGTCAAGAATTTCCCGCGCTGTGATGTCTTTGATGATTGCTTCTTGTTTTTCTAACATACTGGTTGTGTTGAGTAATTTTTACCGATCGCCCTTAAGGATACGGTGACATTGAAGGGGCAGACATTCATTTAAGAATATCTTTCAGTCCTCGGCCAAGTTATGTAATGGTGTTTCCATGACTTTATCAATGGATGAAATACGAAACCGCCGCTTATTCTGGGGTCTGGGTGTTGCCTGGATCGTGCTTTTTTTGGCGTTTGGGGCGAGTTTAGCCGTCGGGGTGACAGATATCTCGTTACGAGAGATTTGGCAAGCTTTGGTGGCGTTTGATGGCTCTACCGAACATTGGATTGCCCGGTCGATTCGGTTGCCGCGATCGCTCATTGCGGTGTTTGTGGGGGCAAGTTTGGCGGTTTCTGGGGCGATTATGCAGGGTTTAACTCGCAATCCGATCGCGTCGCCTACCCTGTTAGGAATCAACGCTGGGGCGGCTTTGGCGTTGGTGGTGGGTCTTTTTGCTTGGGGGGATATTCCCCTCGGTGTTGAAGCGGCTTTAGCGTTGTTTGGGGCAGGGTTGGGGGCGATCGCGGTGTATGGTTTGGGGTCTTTGGGGCGTGGCGGTTTGACTCCCCTCAATTTAGTCCTGGCAGGGGCAGCAATAACGGCGTTTTTCTCTGCCCTGACTACGGCCAGTTTATTGCTGAATCAACGGGCTTTTGACGAAATTCGCTTTTGGTTGACCGGCTCGATCTCAGGACGTAACGCTGAGTTGTTTTTACAAGTGCTGCCGTTTTTTGGCGTGGGTTTGCTGCTGGCTTTGGCCTTGGGGCGACAAATTACTACCTTGAGTTTAGGGGACGCGATCGCCCAGGGTTTAGGACAACAAACTGCGTGGGTGAAGGGTTTGGGCTTGTTGGCGGTGGTTTTGTTAGCGGGGGGGAGTGTCGCGATCGCAGGGCCTTTGGGATTTGTGGGCTTGATGACTCCCCATTTAGCCAGAACTTGGGCAGGGACGGATTATCGCTGGATTCTGCCTTATAGTGCTTTATTCGGGGCAATTTTGGTATTGGGGGCGGATATTTTAGCCCGTTTGCTTTTTTACCCCCAGGAGTTTCCGGTGGGGTTGATTTTACCGATTTTCGGTGCGCCGTTTTTTATCTATTTGTTGTTTCGTTATTAGTTGTTGGTTATTGGTTATTGGTTGTTGGTGATTATTTCTACCGTTGTACATTGTACATTGTCAATTGTACATTAGTAATTGGTTGTTGAAGAAAACGGGTAAAATAATTCCAATAAATTTACAAATGTGGAGCGATGGAGTCTAATTTTCTGACCGTTGTTTTTCTGCCTTTAGCCCTATTTATTATTATGCTCAGTATGGGCTTGGGCTTAACTTTATCTGATTTTAAGCGGGTTTTAATTGAGCCAAAAGCGGTTATTTTAGGACTCATTGCTCAATTAATCTTACTGCCGATTCTGGGTTTTGTTGTGGCGACGATTTTTCCCTTACCGCCCCAGTTAGCAGTCGGCGTTATGATTTTGGCCGCTTGTCCTGGGGGGCCAACTTCTAATTTAGTGACTTATTTAATCCGAGGTAATATTGCCGTCTCAATTACATT
Source organism: filamentous cyanobacterium ESFC-1 (assembly GCA_000380225.1). GTDB lineage: Bacteria > Cyanobacteriota > Cyanobacteriia > Cyanobacteriales > Spirulinaceae > Jaaginema. The sequence continues at coordinate 1,841,149 of KB904821.1, read as the reverse complement.
AACGGCAATCAGTAGCCTAATCACGGTTTTTTCTATCCCCATTGTGGTGAATTTATCCATGCAGCATTTTATCGGGGAAGAAGCAGCACTGCAACTATCTTTTGTACAAACTGTACTTCAGATTGCTGTTATTACGATAATTCCCGTATCTTTGGGAATGTTACTCCACTACTATAAACCCCAATTTGCTGCTAAAATGGAAAAAATGGTCAAGTGGCTATCGCTTTTTTTCCTAAGTTTAATTATTGTGGGCTTGCTACTTAAAGAAAGAGCCAATGTTGTCAGCTTTTTTCTACAAGTGGGTGGGGTAACTTTGACTTTAAATCTAGCGAGTATGGCGTTGGGTTATGGGCTGGCGACTGTGAGCAAATTGCATAAAGCAGATGCCCGCGCGATCGCGGTAGAAGTAGGAATCCAAAATGGTACTCTCGCGATCGCGGTAGCGAGTGCGCCCACATTTTTAAATATGCCAACGATGGCCATTCCTGCTGCTATTTATTCTTTACTGATGTTTGTTACCAGTGCGGCTTTTGCAGGGTTACTGGCAAGGTTTTCAGTAATCAGTCTCTAAGGGGCAATCGGCAATCGGCAGTCGGCAATCGGGGGGGGAGTGGGGATTTTGCCCCAGAAAGTGAGTCAGAAACTTCTTGCTGTAGGGCAGACTCTATAAAAAGGCTAAAAGCTAGACTAGATAGGCGTTACAGCCCCAAAAATGTCAATTTAAGTTTCTGGAGAGTCATCAGTCAACAGCGATTAAGGGGCAGTCGGTAATCGGCAGTCGGCAGTCGGGGGGGGAGGTGGGATTTTGCCCCAGAAAGGGGGTCAGAAACTTTGGCCTAGAGGGCAGACTCTATAAAAAGGCTCAACGCTAGACTATACTAGGGTTTCAGCCTAAAAAAGTAAAATTAAGTTTCTGGAGAGTCATCAGTTTTTTAGTGACCATTGAGCATTGAGTATTGAGTATTGAGCATTGACCAATAACCAACAACCAATAACCAGCAACCAATAACCAATAACCAATAACCAATAACCAATAACCAATAACCAATAACCAATAACCAATAACAAATGACAATCGCAATTCTCCTCATAACAACGATCGCGATCGCGCTAAATCTTGCGTCTGGGGATGTGGCTTTGTCCTTGGGAGAGTTGGGTCAAGCCTCGATCGGACAAGCTTCTCCGGATGTGGCGTTTATTGTCTGGGTGTTGCGGTTTCCTCGGTTGCTGATGGCGGTTTTGGTGGGAATCAGTCTCGCGATCGCGGGGACAATTGCTCAAGCCATTACCCGCAATCCTTTGGCTAGTCCGAGCATTTTGGGCATAAATGCCGGGGCTTCTGTGGCTACAGTGGGGCTAATTGTCTTAATTCCCCAGGTTGCGATCGCGTTTTTCCCGGTTGCGGCGTTGCTGGGGTCTGGCGCGATCGCGTTCATTTTATACCTATTAGCAGGTCGCGGCCAGATTTCCCCCACCCGCCTCATTTTAGCCGGGGTGGGCTGTCAACTGATCGCGAGTGCGGCAACTCAGGGCATTTTGGCCGCGGGAAACCTCCGCAATGCGTCTCAGGCATTGGTTTGGCTGACGGGTAGCTTGTATGGTCGCGGTTGGCCGCAGATTGCCATACTTTTGCCCGTGGTGCTTATTTGTGGCAGTCTGGCGGTTTTGAAGGTGCGGGAGTTGGATGTTTTGAGTTTAAATGAAGCGGTGGCTACTGCCCTGGGTAGTCGTCTCAATGCTCAACGGTTGCAACTTCTGGGCATCGCGATCGCCCTCGCTGCTACGGCGGTTTCAGTCGCAGGGGCGATCGGTTTTGTGGGTCTGATTGCCCCCCATTTAGCCCGTCGTTGGGTCGGGCCAACCCATAGCCGTTTGTTGCCTGTGGCGGCACTTTTTGGGGCGTTACTCCTGGTGGTTTCAGATTGGATGAGTCGTGTCTTGTTTGCTCCGGTGGAGTTGCCCTGTGGCTTGATTACGGCGGTTTTAGGCGCGCCTTATTTTGCTTATTTATTGATTGTTTCGCGGTTTAGTTCTTAGTTTGTTGTTGGTTGTTGGTTGTTGGTTGTTGGTTATTTGTTTTAACCTCGTTCCTTGGTTCTACCAAGGGACGTAACAACGAGGCTTTGCCTCGATTGTATCTCTAGGAGCGAACGGGTTATTCTTGGTTGTGTTTCAATCCCTCATAGGGATTTTAGTGGATTGCAACAGTTTCCAGACCGAGCTATTTGATTTAGAGGAATATGTTTCAATCCCTCATAGGGATTTTAGTGGATTGCAACGGTCACTGTAGAGGGCATAACCCAAAATTCCCATGTTTCAATCCCTCATAGGGATTTTAGTGGATTGCAACATGTAGCCTGCCAAGATGGCTCTCCCCATACCTGCCTGAGACAAGCGTTTCAATCCCTCATAGGGATTTTAGTGGATTGCAACCCGCAGTCGCTTTAATTAAAAAAATGGGTTGGAAATGTGTTTCAATCCCTCATAGGGATTTTAGTGGATTGCAACAGTTTCCAGACCGAGCTATTTGATTTAGAGGAATATGTTTCAATCCCTCATAGGGATTTTAGTGGATTGCAACGGTCACTGTAGAGGGCATAACCCAAAATTCCCATGTTTCAATCCCTCATAGGGATTTTAGTGGATTGCAACATGTAGCCTGCCAAGATGGCTCTCCCCATACCTGCCTGAGACAAGCGTTTCAATCCCTCATAGGGATTTTAGTGGATTGCAACCCGCAGTCGCTTTAATTAAAAAAATGGGTTGGAAATGTGTTTCAATCCCTCATAGGGATTTTAGTGGATTGCAACAAGGCGATTTTACATCTTCATTTAGAGGAATCTGTTTCAATCCCTCATAGGGATTTTAGTGGATTGCAACCCGCAGTCGCTTTAATTAAAAAAATGGGTTGGAAATGTGTTTCAATCCCTCATAGGGATTTTAGTGGATTGCAACTGGATAATCGATGAGGCTGAAGATGCCTTATCGGTGTTTCAATCCCTCATAGGGATTTTAGTGGATTGCAACGGTTGTTGATGATATAAAAATTAATGAACTCGAAGTTTCAATCCCTCATAGGGATTTTAGTGGATTGCAACTTGACCAGCGATCGCGCCAAATATCGGCAGGCATAAGTTTCAATCCCTCATAGGGATTTTAGTGGATTGCAACCGTAGGCATTTGAAACCCAGACAATATGTAGTTTTCGAGGTTCATTTGCGCGACACCCTCATTATCGACCCAACTTCTAGCATTTGTCAAGCCCCAAAATCGCTGAAACCCTTGTGGTGTATGGTGCGCGGGGGGTTGGAGAGCGCGATCGCCCTCAAACCCAGACAGTGCCGAGCTTTCGGTGCGTTTGCGGCCAAACCTCAAAATCCACACCCACCCCCTCGCGCAAAATGTACGAACAACCAACAACCAACAACTAACAACCAAAAAACCCGTAACTCTTGAAACCAAGGCTCTAGTGGCAAAGAACTGTTAACTGATGTTAAGGCGATCGCGCAGTATTGTTCAATCCATGTAAAACTTGAAAAAACTCGGTTTCTCCTGCGTCTGTCAGGGGTTATGACTGCCATTGAGTCCTGCCCATCTTAACAAAACTTAAGCTTGTCGGTTGCTAGAGAACCACCGAGAAATAGTACGCTTTGATTTAGGTAAAAAAGGGAGATTTAACATACATGGTTGAACGCAAAGACAAAGTAAGAATCCGGCGAAAAGAGTCGTACTGGTATGGCGATGTCGGTACAGTTGCCACCGTAGACAAAAGCGGTATTATCTACCCGGTTATTGTTCGTTTTGATAAAGTTAACTATTCTGGGATTAATACCAATAACTTTGCCGAACACGAGGTAGAAGTGATTGGCTCGGCTTCTCGTAAGAAATCCACCGCAGGCAAAGGGAAGCAAACCACCACTGCCCCCGCAGCCCGTACCACCGGAACCGAAGCCAAAAACCCGGTTGGTGACAAAGCGGTAGAAGGCGATCCCAACCAAGGAACCGACTCTCGTTAAGTTGTGCCGGAATTGCCTGAAGTCGAAACGGTGCGTCGGGGTCTCAATCAATTGACCCTTGACCGCAGAATTGAGGGTGGGGAAGTGTGGCGTGATAGCTCGCTGGCTTACCCTCTTTCTTCTCAAGCCTTTTTAGAGGGCATCCAGGGAGAAACGATCGCCCAGTGGGAACGTCGGGGAAAGTATCTGATTGCTCGGTTCCAAGGCGATCGCGGTAGCTTAGGAGTCCATCTACGGATGACGGGGCAATTGCTCTGGGTGGATCGCAGTCAAACGCCACAAAAACACACCCGGATTCGCTTGTTTTTCCCGAAAAATCGCGAGTTGCGCTTCGTCGATGTTCGCACGTTTGGGCGGGTTTGGGGAATTGAAGGGAATCGCGACCCCCAAGAGATTATTACAGGACTGCAAAAACTCGGCCCCGAACCTTTAGAGGACAGCTTCACCCCAGAGGTTCTAGCAGCGAGATTGAGTAAAAGCCAGCGACCCATTAAAACGGCATTACTCGATCAAAAAGTGTTGGCTGGATTGGGGAATATTTACGTCGATGAAGCCTTATTTGTGAGTAAAATTCGTCCCGACGCGATCGCTGCTGCTTTGACGCGATCGCAAATCTCAGCCCTTCATACCGCCATTCGTAACGTTTTACAAACTGCCATTGACAAAGGCGGCACAACCATTTCTGATTTTCTCAATCCCTTGGGAGTCAACGGTAACTACGGTGCTGTGGCTTGGGTCTATCGTCGCACGAATCAACCCTGTCGCGTTTGCGAGACTCCCATCGAACGGATTAAACTGGCAGGTCGTTCGACCCATTTCTGCCCTCGTTGTCAATCTTTGTGATATCGTAGCGAAACGCGATCGCCCCCTTTTCGCAGCAAGCCACCCATCAAAACTCGATCGTGGAACCTCGCGATCGCCTGTATGTGAAACGATTTTAGAACAACTTTAGAACAAGTTTAGAACAAAAAATATTTTGGAGCGATTTCTGAAATGCTTGCAGGACAACGGTTTTAACTAGATAGTACAAATGAACGTTCCACGATGTGGAGATTTTTTAGAACAAATAGAACAAACGCGATCGCCCCGACGAAATTTGAGCGACTGGAGAGCATTTGCGCCGATGGGTAGGTGTGGATTTTTCAGTTTGAGCAGCACAAGGGTCAAAGCCAGACGAGACAAGGGTTTGAGCTGCTTTCGTTTGGCGACACCCCCGCGCACCTTATGTCATGGGGGTTTCAGCGATTTTGGGGTTGCTTTTTCTCGGCAGGAGTGCTACATTGAGGGGTGTCCGGCGCAACTGCACCTTGAAAACTACATACCGTCAGGGTTTCAAACTCCCGCCATTACAATCGACTAAAATCCCTATGAGGGATTGAAACAGTATTTAAGGCGATCGCCCTCGAATAAATACAGCCCATTACAATCGACTAAAATCCCTATGAGGGATTGAAACTCAGGTATCAACAGCGAAACGGCTCTCTCCCTGATATCATTACAATCGACTAAAATCCCTATGAGGGATTGAAACGCTGTTCCCACTTTGCCCCCCGCCCCGCCTCGCCCCATTACAATCGACTAAAATCCCTATGAGGGATTGAAACGATTCGGTCGCACCGGAGAGGATTGTTATAGTAATAATCCCATTACAATCGACTAAAATCCCTATGAGGGATTGAAACATCATTGCGCCACCGCTAACGGCTGCGGCGGTTACAAAGCCCAAATTACAATCGACTAAAATCCCTATGAGGGATTGAAACACCTGACGGCGTTTTCGCCTGAAATAACTTAATAATTACAATCGACTAAAATCCCTATGAGGGATTGAAACTGCGCCTTTGCCCCGGTTAACCCCGGTCGCGACATCTTATTACAATCGACTAAAATCCCTATGAGGGATTGAAACTCATTGCACGTATAATGTTTGCGAATAACTAAAGTGATTACAATCGACTAAAATCCCTATGAGGGATTGAAACTGAAAAAACCTCGAATCTTCGAGATTATATCGAATTACAATCGACTAAAATCCCTATGAGGGATTGAAACGCTATTTATTCGTGCCACTGCCAAAAGCGAAATGACACCGATTACAATCGACTAAAATCCCTATGAGGGATTGAAACAATATCTTGAGCCTAGCCACAGAATTGAATCCGAATTACAATCGACTAAAATCCCTATGAGGGATTGAAACGCGATCCTTTGTAGGGCGATCGCGCTCCCATTTTTTTAGAATTACAATCGACTAAAATCCCTATGAGGGATTGAAACTGCGATCTACCTCAACGGAAACTTACATTCTCGCTATTACAACCGACTAAAATCCCTATGAGGGGAGGATAGCTGTAGGGCGAAATGGACTCAAGTCTGTTTATTGTAGCGTTAGGCTTTTCGGGCGTAGGGGCGGGGTTTCCCCGTCCAAGTTGACGTTGCTGGACGTGACTACGGCATCAAATTGTCATCTCCCACAAGTTAAGATTGTACGCGCGAAACCTCACCCCTACACAAATTTAGGACTCTCTTGACACCGAGGTTTTTGGGCTTAACTTGTTACCAATAACAAACAACCAACAACCAACAACCAACAACCAGTCAATTCTCGAAAAAACGCGATGATGAGGGGCGCTACATTAATCCTGCTCCATTTTCGCTAACAACGCCCAAGCCCGCAACACTTCAGCCACCGTCCAAGCCTGAGCAACCGCCCCTCTGGGGGTAAACGGGGGGTTGCCGTCAAAAATCTCGCTCAGACTGCCCACACAAGCATCCTGGAGGTGATGCGCCATGGGGGTGAGAAAGTCGCGAGCGATCGCGGGGTCGTTGTACACTCGCAGGTGAGCTTGGACAAAGTGACCCAACAGCCAACCCCAGGTTGTTCCTTGATGATAGCTGCCGTCTCGATGGACGCGATCGCCCCCGTAAGTACCTTGATAATAAGGATCGTCAGGAGAAAGCGATCGCAAACCATAGGAAGTCAGCAGCGATCGCGACACCGCTTTGACAATGCGCCGTTGCTGTACGATGGATAAGGGTGAAACCGCCCCCTCTAACTCAGGGGAAGGCAAAGATACCGCTAAAATCTGATTGGGACGCAAAGAAGCATCATTACCCTTGGGAGTATCCAGCACATCGTAACAATAGCCCACGCGATCGTTCCAAAAGCGCTTCATCCCTTGGGCGGTATGTTGGGCCAGGTGTTCGTATTCTTGGGCAGGACGATCCAGCCAGCGAGAAATCTGTACCATCACCACCAGGGCGTTATACCACAAAGCATTCACCTCCACAGGCTTACCCATGCGGGGCGTAACCACCCAGTCCTCCACCTTCGCATCCATCCAAGTCAGTTGTTCTCCGGCGGTTCCGGCATACAATAAACCATCTTTGGGATCGAGGTGGATGTTGTAGCGCGTACCTTGCCGATACCAGGTGATAATTTCCTCTAAGCCGGGATAAAGTTCTTTGAGGGTCGCGAGGTCGCCTGTGGTGGCGTAGTAAGCCCGGATTGCCTCGAAATACCACAAAGCCGCGTCAACGGTGTTATAAGCGGGTTTTTCCCCGGCATCTGGGAAGACATTGGGCAGCATACCCTGGTCAAGATAGCCCGAAAAGGTACGGAGAATGCGGCGGGCAATTTCAGGTTGTCCGGTGGTGAGGGTGAGTCCGGGTAAAGAAATGGTGATATCCCGTCCCCAATCTCCAAACCAGTGATATCCGGCAATTACAGTTTTGCCTTCGGGTTCGTCGGGTAGGGGGCGTTTGACGATAAACTGGTCGGCCGCGAGGACGAGTTGTTTAATCCAAGTGGGGCTAGAGGCACTGTGCGGATAAGCGGCAATTAACTGTTTTTCGTAGTAGTGGCGCTGTTTGAGGGCTTCGCTGCTGTTGAGGTTGGGGGTGGGGGAGGTACTGGCGACGATGGTAATGGAATCCCCTGGATTGAGCATAATCTGTAAATCGGCTCCATGCAAGCGATCCTCGCGATCGCACAATCCCCGATAGTGTTCGGCGGACATCTCGAAGTCCCGATGCCAGGTTTGGGTAATGCGCCATTTCGGGTCATGTACGCCAGGGGTATGCTTGTGGTTAGAAACCGTGGTGTGACGTTCGAGGGTGGCAAAAAGGTAAAAGGGCGTGGCGGTATCAAAGGCTTGGACTTTTAAACCTTTATCAATGGGTTTGATGTCCATTTCCCAATCGGTGTGGCGGGTTTCGCTGTGATAATCGCGGTAATTGAGAAAGGTTTTGATCCCCAGAAAGATCGGTTCGCTGGCGCGGCGCAGGGTATAACGAATATAAGTGGTGTTTTCCCCCGCTTGCATCCATAGGCGTTTTTCGAGCAAGGCATCAGCGCAAGCATACCGCCAGAGGGGGGTTGTGCCTTCGAGGGCAAAGCTTTCGAGATGGCGATAGCCGTGGGGGGCGATCGCGCCGTCGGCAGCCCAGCGATTGGTGTATAACGGGTAGTGGTGGTGGTTGTATTGCACGACTTCTTCGAGTTGCGACACCAACACCGTCCGCCCCAAGGGAGGATTAAGGGCAGCGACCAATACACCGTGATAACGCCGCGTCAAGACTCCGGCTAGAGTTCCAGAGGCATAGCCGCCAATACCATTGGTGACTAACCATTCCCGCGTTTGTGCGATCGCGAGATTACCACAAATTTCTCGTCCCAGTTGGATAGCCATACTTGTTGAATGGTAATGAAAAGCTGAATGTTTCAGGCTTGTTATGCGTGTTTTTACGTTATCGTGTTTTTACGGTTCTCGCCCTTATTTATTGTTGTGTTCTGTTCGATCTTCATGGCAACATCGAGTTATTCAGGAGCGAACTCTAGAATGATGAATGTTATTGGTTCTTTGTCATTAGCCTCTAAAGGGCTCCTCGGCAATCGGGGTGTAGGGGCGGGGTTCCCCGCCCAGAGGGGGAGGAGTGGGAGGAGTGGGGAGAAATAACCAATGACCAATGACTAATGACCAATGACTAATGACCAATGACCAATGACCAATGACCAATGACCAATGACTAATGACCAATGACCAATGACTAATGACCAATGACCAATGACTAACTTGTTACAAAAACCGAAACCGGGGCGCGATCGCGTTGTAGGTAGGTTACAACCTGTAGTAACGTCAATGGTGTAAAGCGATGAAAATTGTAAAAGCGCGTCGTTGGGCTTTGGTTTTATGCAGTAGTGCCATGATGGTAGGATGTAGCGCCGCCTACCAAGAACAGGCAATGAGCGATAGTGTGACTCAAAATGCCGTCCCTGAAGTTGCCCAAGCCCCCGCAGAACCGAACTTAGTCGCAGATGTCCCGAAAGCCCCACCCCAACTGATTAAAACGGCTCAGTTGGATTTAACGGTTGAATCGATGGCCGAGGCTTTACCTCAAGTTAGCGCGATCGCGCAGCAACAACAAGGGGATATTGTTTCCCTCGAAAACATTAAACCCCAAAACAACCGCGATCCTCACACCGCAACAGTGGAAATGCGGGTTCCCCAAGCCCAACTCGACGCAACTTTAGAACAGTTATCGAGTTTAGGTACTGTTCGCCGTCAAACGGTAACAGCCGAAGATGTAAGCCAGCAATTAGTTGATTTTCAGGCAAGACTGCGGAATTTACGCAAAACTGAACAAATGCTGCTAAAAATCATGGATCGCTCCGGTTCGATGGGAGAGGTATTGCAAGTTACCCAGAAAATTAGCGAAGTGCGATCGCAAATCGAACAAATCGACGCACAACTCAAAGATTTACAAACCCGCATTGCTTATTCTACGATTAACCTCGATATTGAAGCCATTTTTGCCCCAACTCCAGTCAATCGCCCTGTAGATGCCCAATTTGGCGACACTTGGAACGCCGCGACTCACTCGATGAAACGGTTTAGCGTCGGGCTAACGAAGGTGTTTCTCTGGTTATTAGCCTATAGTCCTTATTTGGTGTTATTCAGTCTACCCTGGCTGTTTATGCGGTATCGCAAATTTAAGATGAGAGATAGTGGGTAGTAATCAGTTATCAGTCATCAGTTTTTTGGGCAGTCGGCAATCGGCAATCGGCAATCGGCTTGTAGGGGCGGGGTTTCCCCGTCCAATAACCAACAACTAACAACCAATAACCAACAACTAACAACCAACAACCAATAACCAATAACCAACAACCAACAACCAACAACCAACAACCAACAACTAACAAGGAATCTCAATCGTAAATGTAGTTCCCTCCCCTGGAGTGGAATCGCAGATCAGTTGACCATTGTGGCGTTCGACGATAATTTGATAACTAATCGAAAGCCCCAATCCTGTGCCTTTGCCGATGGGTTTGGTGGTGTAGAAGGGGTCGAAAATGCGATCGCGAGTTTCGGCTTTGATACCAGTACCATTATCGATAACTTGGATTTGGACGCGATCGCCCGCTAACCGAGTCGTTTTGATTTGTAAGCAGCCCTCAGACTCGTTTTGGGCTTCAATGGCATCCAGGGCGTTGGCTATCAAGTTCATAAAGACTTGATTGAGAGGCCCGGCATAACATTGAACCGGGGGTAAATCGCCATAATCGCGGATCACTTGGATTTCCTTTTGGGTTTTGGAGTTTCGCAAGCGACTGGCCAAAATGGTGAGGGTACTGTCGAGGTTTTCGTGGAGGTCGATGGTTTTGGTGTCGGATTCGTCTAAGCGGGAGAAAGTTCGCAGAGATTGGACGATTTCTCGGATGCGGACTGCCCCGGAGTGCATGGATTTAAACAGTTTGGGCAGATCGTCGATGAGATAATGCAGATCGATGTCTTCGCTGTAGGTTTGAACTTCGATGGGGGGTTCGAGAATACTGTCTTTATATAAATGAATGAGTTGCAGTAAGTCGTGGGTATATTCTTGAGCGTGAACTAGGTTGCCAAAAATGAAACTAATGGGGTTGTTGATTTCGTGGGCAACTCCGGCCACTAATTGCCCCAAACCGGACATTTTTTCGGCTTGAATCAGTTGGGCTTGGGTTTGTTGTAGTCGGCTGAGGGTATGTTCGAGTTCGTGGCTTTTGGTGGTGGCTTGTTGATATAATGCGGCTTGTTGAATGGCGATCGCGAGGTTGTCGCAGACGGTTTGCAATAACTCAACTTCCCGGTCTTGCCAGGGTTGGGGCTTCATTTCGCGACTGCAAGCCAGCATGGCCAGATTATTTTCCCCGGTTTCGATGGGAAAGAGCATTAAGGATTGATAGCCAAATTGTTGTAATTGTTCGCGAGTGTCGGCATCTTTAACTTTAGCCACATCATCCAACTGAATCGAGCCTTGTTGCTGTAAAACAGTTGTCAAAACGTCAAAAACCGGAGAAGAATAGTAATCCAAGTGACTGGGTAAAGAGTCTCGTTTGGCTTCTGCCCCGATTTCAAATTGTGGCTTGCGGTCGGTTTGACGATACCACAAACAATAACAGCGATCGACTCCGAGCAGTTCGTAAATTTCGCGGACGCTGGTTTCAAGGATAGTTTTGAGGTCGAGGGATTGGCGGATTTGTTGGTTGATGTGGTTGACGATTTTTTCTCGTCGGGCTGAATGACGGTGTTTGGCTTCTGAGGCTTGGAGGGCAAGTTCGGCGCTGCGGCGATCGCTAATGTCGGTAGAATTAACCACAATGCGGTAAATGTTGCCTTCAGGGTCTTTTAAGGGGGTCAACACTTCTTGGAAATACAACTCGCGATCGCCTAGGGTTAAGGTGGTTTCGTAGGTAAGGCGCTGTTGACTGTCCAAACATTGCTGGTAATGTTGCTGTAACTGCTGGCCGGTGGTTTCCCCAAACACTTGTACAGGGGTTTGGTCGCAAATCTGGTCTTGGTCTATTCCGAGTAATTCCCTCGCGGTGGCATTAAAACTGGCATAGCGAAACGCTCCATCTGCCCCCACATCCACCACAAACACCACATTACCTTGATTGTCGTAGATGGTGCGGAGAAACTGCTCTTGTTGCCGCAATTTTTCTTCGATGGCTTGTATATCGGAAATATCCCGCACAATGGTAGAAAGATAGGCTTCTCGGTCAGGGGTGGCTTCATGGGCTAAGATCACCTGAGAAGTGGGGAAACTTTCACCATCAATGCGACACAAACGAGTTGTACCTCGCCATTTTCCGGTTTCGAGGGTAGTGGGAATTGCCTCGGTATCAAATTTTCCCTGAATTTCCTGGGGAACAAAATCCTTGATGTGATATTGTTGCATATCGGTGTCAGGATTGAGGCCGAGTAAAGCTTTGCCCCCGCGATTCATGTAGGTAATTTGACCTTCTAAATCAGAACTACTAATCAAATCCGGGGAGGCTTCGAGAATGGCAATTAGTCTTTCCCGTTCGATTTCGATTTCTTTGGCTTCGGTAATGTCACGGGCGATCGCATACATCACCTGTTCTTCGGGGAAGCTGACAGTTTTCCAGGCCAACCAGCGATAACTGCCGTCACGGGTACGATAGCGATTTTCAAACCACAGGGTATTCCCTCCTTCGTTAATACTACCTGCTTCTGCGAGGGTGACTTCTTGGTCGTCAGGGTGAACCCAAGTGATGAAGGGTTGGGCTTTCAGTTCGGCGGTGGAGTAGCCTAAAGTGTTTTCCCAAGCGGGATTCAGGCGTTTGAAGTAGCCATCAAAACCGACAATACAAAATAAATCTAAGGCACAATCAAAAAAGCGATCGCGTTCGGCTTCGGCTTGTTTGCGTTCGGTGATATCAAACATCATACCATCCCAGACAATATCGCCGTTAGAACGACGTTCGGGTTGGGCATTGGCCGAAAGCCATTTCAGTTGACCCGACGCGGTATAATTGCGCCATTCGTGTTTCCAAGGTGTGAGGTTTTCTGCCGAAGCGATGACAGTTTGACGAAAATGATCGAGATCGTCAGGGTGAACTAAATTCCAAATAAGATCGGCATTATAAGTTAAGGTTTCAGACCCGATACCGTATAACTCTTTTACCCCTGGACTGACATAAGTAAATTCTGATGACCCATCTTGATGTAAAACGTATTGATAAATAACGCCGGGTAAGTTGCTGGTGAGTTTTTCTAAGCGGAGTTTTTGCTGTTGGGCTTGGCGATATTCGGTTAAATCGGTGCTAATACCTTGTAAATATAAATGATTTTCTGCCGTGAGCGACCAAATTTGACTGCGAACCCAACGCTGTTCCCCATCAGGACGCATTACCCGATATTCCAAGACTAAATCGAAGTTTTCGCCACTTTGATGCCATTGTTCGGAGTGTTGGAAAATGCAATCCATCACGCGATCGCGATCCTCGGAAACCAAGGTTTCTGACCAATAACAAGACTGCTTTCTCAAATCTTGAAGCGATCGCCTGTACAATCTCTCGGCAGCAGGATTGAGGTACAGTAGTTGTCCTGTGGCAGAATCTACCATCCAAGTCGCTTCGGTCATGCGCTGAAAAACGCGATCGACCGCAGAGGAGTCGGAAAAACAAGAATGGTTATTGGCTAAGGAAGTAATGGTATCAGTCATGGTTAAGGAAGGATTTGTTGGGGTTTAATCAGGTGAATGATCGTGGGGTAACTCGGCTTGAAGATCAAAACCCAGTATTTTAATTTAGAGAGTTTTGGGAAGTTGATTTTAATTTATTTACTATTAATAATTTGAGTAAACATGACCGTAATTTTTATGTAGTTTAACCTTTCTCAAGACTCGAAAAAAACCAGAATACACCCGTTGCTTTTTTTTAAGATTTTATAATATCAAATCCGTTCAATTAGTGAGGATTCAGAACCCCGGTTTCTTACCCGCTTACACAGTCAAGTTAAAATTTCAAGCTAGAAACCGGGGTTCTCAAACAGTGGTTATTTTTTCGGATTTGATATAACTTATGTTTTCCAGAAAATTATAAGCACCTACACAGAATTGTTTACCTATTCGTTTTCGCTGTAACTCCTTTAAAATAAAGGTTTCGGGATTTGAAAATGGGTAATCAATTTTCTACAAGAGCTTAAGATCAGAAAATATACTGAGACACTGTTTGTTCCTATTTTTATAGCCTTGCTGAATTTTAGAAGATTTGCGGGTAAAAACTATCTGTCTAGGGAGAGAAGGATTTAAAATAGGTATTGCTTGACTTTTTTTGAAAATCAGGGATAGCCCTAACCGATTAACTCAAGATGATTTTGCTTTGGTCTTTTTTACCTCCAACAATAATGCTCAAAACAATATTAACATTAGTTTACAATTTTACAATAGCGGCGAGAATTTTGGAATAGGGTATAAAAAAACACTAAAAACCACCTTTCTAGAAGCTAGATTGCCTCAGAAAAGCCGCTTGTTCAACTAGGTGATGAAATCAAGCTTGTTGAAGCTGACGCAAACTCTCTAAATCCAGGTAAGGTTGAGGATGATCCCACTGTGATAAGGCGGTACAAGGCAGATCGGGTTCTCCTAGACAATCTACCACCAAACAAGCGGTTTTAAATTCTTCTGTCCGAGTATAATCATTCACCGTGACCAGGGTTTTGAGATGGGCTTGGGTTGCGGCGGCCAAACCTTGGGGGGAGTCTTCTAAAACGATACAATCAGCAGGAGATAGTTGTATCTGTTTTAAGACATAGTGATAGATATCGGGGGCAGGTTTTTTTGCGGGAACAATATCCCCGGCAGCAATGACTTCAAACCAAGCGGGATCGAGGGTTTGCTGTAAAAGGGCGATCGCGCCTTGTAAAGCGCTGGTAGTGGCAATGGCAAGACGAATCCCCCCAGTCCGGGCTTCAGTGATTAACCGCTTGACCCCAGGCCGCAAGGGAATTGCCCCGGTTTGTAGTAATTCTAGGTAATATTGAGTTTTGGCTTGATGAAGTTGGGCAATGACGCGATCGCGATCTTCAGAAGATACAAAATCGGGGTGATAGCGATCGATATAGTAGCCAATACGCTCTTTTCCCCCCGCGATCGCGAGGAGTTCCCCATAAAACCCCGCCGACCAATGCCAATCTAAACCTGCCTCGGCAAAGCTACGATTAAAAGCAACACGATGGCCGTCTCGTTCCGTATCGGCTAACGTACCATCCATATCAAAAATAATGGCCCGAAGTTCAGTCATCTTGTTTGTTGTTCGTGGGATTCATCTTTACCTCTAGGATCGCCATTTTCCCCATTGATCGGATTTAATATTACTGCTTCAGTTAAGCTTTTAAAGCGGTCTGCAATCTCCGGTGAAATGAAAGTAAATCTAACATAAAAGCTGTGTTCAGGGGCAATGCGATTTAAAACTTTGGCATAAATATCTTCTGATGAATCGAAATTTTTTAAATTCAACTTAATATTAGTAAATGGAGTTGGAATTTCTGCCCCGCGATCGAGAGTAATAGTTGCGCCGCGATGGGAAACTTCGACTAATTTACCTTCAGTGGTTTCGTGACTGACTTGCTTACCTTGAACCACGGTAAAGTCTAAATCAATGGCTTGAGTCAGGGGGACAAATTCTTCTGTTTCTTGAGGTAATAATAAATTGTATTGACCGCTAATGCCGTGAATACTACAAATACAGATTGGCTGTTGGACTCCTTTGGGTTGCACTTGTTGGCAATATTGAACTTTGACCACAGAATCTTTAATTTCACTGAGACTCGATTCTGCGACTAAAATTTGTGTCCCGGTGGTATATGTTTCGATGCGAAAAGCGAGGTTAACTTGATCCCCGATCGCGGTATATTCTGTATGCCATTGGGAACCAATATTACCAATCACACATTCTCCGGTATTAATGCCAATTCCCATTTCTAAACTCGGCAGCTTTTGGTCTTTAAGCCGTTGATTTACTGCGGTCATAGCTAATTGCATGGCAATAGCACAAGCCACGGCTCTTTCGGGGTGATCTGGGTAAGGAGTGGGCGCACCAAACAGCACTAACATCCCATCACCCAGGAATTTATCAATTGTACCGCCGTACTGGGCGATCGCGTCGAGCATTTCTTGATAATACAGATTTAGCACCCTGACCACCGCTTCGGGGGCTAAATGCTCGGACAGGGCGGTAAATCCCCGTAAATCTGAGGTTAAGATCGTAATTTCTTGGCGCTTTCCCCCTAATTTGAGGTTTTCTGGGGTTTCCATCAAACTGGCGACCACATCGTGATTAAGATAGCGGCCAAAGGTTTGCCGCAACTTAACCGCCGTATAAGCCGTATAAGCGGTAATGGATGCGATCGCCCCCGCCAATGCCAGAAACGACGGCACCACGGGCAACCACCATCCCTGCAATAAAGCGATATAGCTACTACCCCATAAAGTAGACACGATCGCGATCGCAACGATACTTTGCTGCCAAATCGGAATCGGACGAGAATTAATCAAACGCAAGTATCGCCCATACCAAGCAAAAATCGCGCCAATCGTTGCCCACAGCAACAACCAAGCAATTTCGACAATTTCGGGCCAAGCGCGAATCAAAGGCCGACCCTGTAACGCCGCATCGATAATCTGACTGGTCATTTGGGCGTGAATTTCGACCCCTGGGGTTAATTCTGGGATTTCTAACCACCGACTGCTGTAGGGAGTCGCAAACATATCATTAAAACTTTCGCTGGCTGCCCCAACCAAGACAATGCGATCGCGTCCCCAATCCTCCGGTAAACGCCCTTCTAACACATCTCGCACCGATACCGTTTCAAAGCGATCGCGCCCACCGTAATAATTTAACAAGACCTGGTATCCCCCCGCGTCCGCCCACACATAGCCCCCCGTATGGGGCTTGAGGGGTTGAAAAACCGTTTTTCCGAGTCGCCAAACCTCCTCGCCTTCTGCGTCCACCACTTCCGGGGAAATGTCCAGAGAATCGAGATACAGCAACGCCAAATACAAGCTAAAACTATAAACCGTTTCCCCTTCGTCATCTTGCAGATAGATTAAACTGCGGCGAATGATATTATCTGCATCTAAAATTAAATCATTCGACCCCACTCGCCCCTCTGCCTTTAAAATCCCTGGAGGTGCAACTCGGTCTCCCCGGCGATCGCCTACGACTTTTTCGACCCCGATTAAATTGGGAATCTCTCGAAACGCCCGATCCAACTCCTCCTCCCCCGGAGAAATGGGTAAATCGCGATAAATATCAAAACCAATGGCAATGGGGTCTTGGGCAGCGATTTCTTGTAATAATCGGGCATAGGCGCGATCGCTCACTGCCCCCTGTCCTAAATACTGTAAATCTTCTTCTTCGAGGCCGACAATGACGATTTTTTCTGATAATGATTCGGGAGGACGCGATCGCAACAAAGCATCATAAGCCTTCCATTCCCAAAACTGAAGCACCCCCAAAAAGCGCAACGCTACTACTAAAATTGTGACACTAGGGGCCGCGATCGCCACCCCTCGCCACATCCAAAGCCATTGAGAAAAAGATTTACCCATGTAAAATTAACAAGGAGTTGCTTTCGGAGATTTCCCGATCATTCTACAATCGGACTCGCGGCCATCTCCGGGGACAAATCCACCGAAGTTACAAATTCCAACCATTCCGTCGGATACTCCTCGCGACGACCGAGCAAAATTTCTAGAGTTTCGTACCACACCTCATTTTCCGCGTAAACTTGCGCTTTCTCCAGAGACATCTCCATCCCTTCGAGTTGCGCTTGTAACGCTGTATCCATCGGCAAACGCTCGATCCAGCCCTCTACCCCGCGATCTTGTTCGGGATCGTCAGTATTACACAACACAAAAAAGCCCCACTCATATTTAATATTAGGGGCAAGTTCCACATCATCCGGTAACTGCAACTTCAAAAAGCCCGATTCCCCGGTTAACTTCAGAGTTTCCTGGTAAACCACTTCCTCGCGATCGCGGTCAATCACGCGAAATAAAGCCTCTTTTTCGGGAAAAGACGGCACATGAATATAAATACTCGGATTTGCCGCCACAGTCGTAATAACATTATTACTCGGAGCCAAAGCCGTTAACCGATTCGAGATCGACTCCTGCACCGCAACCCCACAACTGCCCCCTTGTCTTGTACCACCTCCCGTTGTCCTTGAAGGCGCACCGCGATCCGCCGTAGGGGGAAAAGTCAAACTCACCAGTTGGGGCGCTACTGGAGCCGCTACAGTCATCTCAGACCATCCCACCAAACCCGGCAAGCACAGCAACAAACTCAACCGAGACCATAAAGCAAATTTGCGAGGGAACATAGCCATAAACAATGTAAGGGTTTTGCTTCTACTGTAGCCCTAGGGATTAAAATTGCCCAGACACCCCCCCAGGCGCTTTATCAAATTTTCATATTCTAAACTTAGAGAATGACTGGGTTGATCGGTTCAACAAAGGCGATCGCAACCCTTTCAAATTCTCTATAACAAAATAAAAATAAACCAACTCTTTACAGCAACTCCCTCAAGTCAAATCTTTAAAAACTCCTTTTTTTGCTAACAAAAGTAAAATCTAAAAATACTTCAAATTACAGCAAAAATTAGGAAAATATGCCAATAACACCATAGTTTCAAATTCTAACTATACCTAAAAAAGAGTTATAATTACAACAACAAATCTCAAACCTATACGAAAACCAATTATCTTTAAAATAATCTGAATAATTAATTATGCTTGATTCCTTGCGCTGGATTGGTGGTAGCTTATGCGGATTACTTTTAACCCTCCCCGTGAGCGCCCAGATTACTCCCGACACCACCCTCGGCAACGAAAACACCACCCTCACCCCCATAAACCCAAATCATTACCACATCGACGGCGGCGCAATTCGCGATATCAACCTCTTTCACAGCTTCCTCGAATTTAATATCCAATCCGGTCAAAACATTTACTTCAGCAACCCCCTCGGCATAGAAAACATCCTCACCCGCGTCACCGGCAACAACCCCTCCGATATCAACGGACGCTTAGGGGTAGCAGGAGAAGCCAACCTCTTTCTCCTCAACCCCAACGGCATCATCTTTGGCGAAAACGCCTCCCTCGACATCCGAGGCTCATTTCTGGCCACAACTGCCGAAAGCATCCAACTCGGCGATAACGGCTTTTTCAGCGCCACCGACATCGCCAACTCCCAACTCCTCTCCGTCCAACCGGGGGCATTATTCCACAACGCCCTGACGAACCACCAAGCCAATATTACCAATCAAGGCAACTTACAAGTCGGCGGTAACTTGACCCTCGATAGCCCCAACCTCACCCTACAAGGACAACTCCACGCAGGGGGTGACCTCATTCTCAACGCCCAAGATACAGTCAAATTGCGCGACAGCAGCACCACTCCCTTTATCGCCAGCGCCGGGGGAGAAATGCTGATTCAAGGCAACGAAAGCGTCGATATCTTCATCCTCAACCATTCCGACAGCGGCCTGTATTCGCGGGGAAACATGACCCTCAGAAGCGCCAATCCTGTCATTGGGGATGCCCATTATCAAACCGGGGGCAACTTCCGCGTCGAAACCCTAGACGGCAGCTTAAACGAACTCCACAGCCCCAACGACCCCGTTGTTTATGCCAACGGCGACTTTAGTGCCAACTTGTACTTCGGTGCATCTCTGCACGTCCTCGCAGGAGGCAGCATCAATATTCCCTTGGGCATTTTCATTAACGAACCCGATACCGTTGGTAACAGCATCAACCCCACCAACACCCCCAACCTTGCCACTGTCACCACCAGCGATGGCCAAACCATTACCATCGACGGTAGCACCGAAGCGACTGTAGACTTACGCGCTGGCGTGGATTGGGCGCAACTCGGCGGCTTCCCCGGTCTGAATCCGACCCTTCCCTTATTGTTGCAACCCCCCTTTGCTACAAACAATCCCACCGCCACCAGTGCCGATATTAATACAGGTTTGATTGCGATGCCTTTTGCCAATCCCGGTCGGGTTCTCCTCACCAACCAATACGCCCCCAATCAGGCCCTTAACGGCAATATTACCATTTCACAAATTTTCTTAGGAGATGATGGCCAGATTACAGTTGATTCTAGAAATAATATTAATCAAACAGACTTAATCCTTGCTAATAGTGCTACAGGTGACGGCAATGACGTTACATTTCTGGCGGCTAATAATATTAATTTAGGTAATAATGCTGAAATTAATGTTTCCGGTCAAAGAAGTGGTTCCCTTATTCTCAACAGTCAAGGCACAATTACGTTAGATAATGCCCTTTTAACCAGTAGCAGTAGCGCTACAACTCCTGGCTTACCGGGAAGCAACATCGAAATCACTGCCGATACAATTAATGTGATTAATAGCACGCGAATTAATACGAGAACTTTGGGACGAAGAAATGCCGGAGACGTTAACTTTAATGCCCGGATTTTAAACACGCAAAGATTACAAGTGTTTAGTAATGCCAGTCGCGAAGGCAATGCCGGAGACATTAACCTCAATGCCCAAGTAATCAATATTCGCGATGATTCCGTATTCACTGCTGAAACGGCGGGACGAGGTAATGCTGGCAATATTAACCTCAATGCTCAAATTATTGATATTGACAATGGGCTGATTGGGCCAGGGTTGAGCGTTCAGCCCGAAGATTTTATAACCAGTACCTTTGATGAAGGCAAAGCTGGAAATATTAATTTTAATGCTGATATACTTCAAATCCGAAATACTGCTTTGAATAGTGCTAATGGTTCTTTTTTGAATGCTTTTATTAATGGCTTGGGAGAAACCGGGCAGATTAATTTCAATGGGCGAGTTATAGAAATTAGCAACACCTCGTTACAAACAACAACCTTCGGTCAACCGGATGCGGGAGATATCAATATTACAGCCCAAAATTTAAGCTTTGATAATTCTCAATTTTTGGGACAAACGGTTGGTCAAGGTCGTGCCAGCGATATTAATATTAACACCCAAAATTTAGCCATTACCAATAACTCTATTTTGAGTAGTAATGCGAGTTTTGCTACTGCCAGAAGTCAAGGCAATGCTGGAAGTTTAAATATTACCGCCACTGGGAATACAATTTTAGATAATAACAGTTCAATTCGGAGTAGCGTCGAAGCTGATGTTACCGGAAATGGCGGTCAAGTAAATCTGACCACAAATTCACTCCAAGTCAGTAATAATTCCCGTATTAGTACCAGTACCGCAGGCAGAGGTAACGCCGGACAACTTATGCTAAATATTGGCTCCAATGCCGTTTTTGATAACAATAGCTTTGCTATTAGTGAGGTACTTCAAGATGGTGTAGGAAATGGCGGACAAGTTAATTTAAGCGCTGATTCGCTGCAAATCTCTCATGATTCGCGCCTGAGTACCAGTACCTTCGGGCGAGGCAATGCCGGGCAAATGAATATTAACCTTCGCTCTGATGCAGTGATTCGCAACAACAGTTCGATTGCCAGTGAAGTCAAAACTGGAGCGGTGGGTAATAGCGGTCGAGTTGATTTTACCGCCGATACTTTGTTGGTTACAGATAACGCGGAACTCACCACAAATACTTTAGGCCGCGGTAATGCCGGACGCTTAAACCTGGATATTCGCTCCGATTTAGTTTTGGACAATAATAGTTTAGTGGGGAGTTCTGTCGCCCGTAGCGGGATAGGTGAAGGCGGTCAGTTGAATTTGGCGGCGGCTTCGTTACGCATTGCCAACCGTTCAAGATTAACAACCAGTACCCTCGGTCAAGGAAATGCGGGTAACTTGGATGTGAATGTTTCTAATTTGACCCAAATTGAGAATAATGGCATTGCAGCGAGTGAGGTGGCATCTGGGGCTGTGGGGAATGGTGGCAGGGTTAACTTGACCACGGGTTCGCTGCAAATGCTCAATAATGGCCGAATTAGTACGAATACCTTGAGTCAGGGTAATGCCGGGAGTTTAAATATTATAGTGCGCGATCGCGCCAACTTAGACAATAGTTTCGCCGCCAGCGAGGTAACATCGGGGGCAGTGGGTAACGGTGGCCAAGTGAATTTCACCGCCAACTCCCTCGCCCTTACCAATGGCGCTTTTCTCTCTGCTAGTACCCGCGGCCAAGGCAACTCCGGTAATGTTATCGTTAATGTTGCAGACACAGCCATCCTAAACGGGGCAAATAGCGGTATATTTAGCCAAGCCAGTGCCGACGCAACGGGCAATGGCGGTCAAGTTATTGTCAATGCCGGAACACTGCAACTCAGCAACAATGCAGGTTTGAGTTCGAGTGCAGCCGGGGTGGGTGTAGCTGGCGGTATCGCCGTGAATACTGGATTTTTGAGTTTGGATAATGCTCGAATTCTCACGGAAACTCGTTCCGGGGATGGGGGCAATATCGGCCTTAATGTCGATGGGATTTTGGTATTGCGGAATGGCAGTTTGATTTCCACAACCGCCGGAAGCGCTGGGGTTGGCGGTAACGGCGGCAATATTAATATTCGGGCTGAGTTTGTGATTGGTGTCCCTGGCGAAAATAGCGACATTACTGCCAATGCGTTTGAGGGTCAGGGGGGTAATATTTTAATCACCACCAACGGCATTTATGGCTTGCAATTTCGCCCCCAACTGACTCCCCTCAGCGATATCACCGCTTCGTCAGAATTTGGCTTGAATGGCTCGTTTACCCTGGATTTGCTTTCTTTTCCAGCAGAACAAGGCATTAACGAGTTATCGGGGGCATTAGTGGACGCAGAAGCCCTGGTGGGGCGGGATGTCTGCGCGGTAGAGAATGACCAAATTGCCGGGGGGAGTTCCTTTATCGTGACCGGGAGGGGCGGCTTACCGCCGAATCCGGTAGAGTTGATGACTCCAGGGACGGGGGCCGTCGAATGGGCAAGTCGCTCGGAGAATGCGGTGGCGGTTGTGCCTCGTACAGAACCCCTAGAAAGGTCGCAAATTCAACAAACTCAGGGTTGGGTGGTGACTCCTGATGGCCAGATTCAGTTAACCGCAGTTGCGCCGAATGCAGAAATGGGGGCGAGGGGTTATGCTTATCCGATGTGTGGGGAGGGGTTTTCAGTTAACAGCCTCTAAGGGGCAATCGGCAATCGGCAGTCGGCAGTCGGGGGGGAGGTGGGATTTTGCCCCAGAAAGGGGGTCAGAAACTTCTTGCTGTAGGGCAGACTCTAGAAAAGGCTCAACACTAGAATATATCTGGATTTCAGCGTCAAAAAGCGAATTTAAGTTTCGCGCGAGTGTCATCAGTAATCAGTTATCAGTGTTTTGGGCAGTAGGCAGCTTTGCTGTGGTTTTTGGGCAGTCGGCAATCGGCAATCGGCAATCGGTGTGTAGGGGCGGGGTTTCCCCGTCCAATAACCAACAACCAATAACCAATAACCAACAACCAACAACCAACAACCAATAACCAATAACCAATAACCAACAACCAACAACAAATGACAAAAAACAAACTTTTACTATCAGCTTTGGGGATTGCGGTGGCTTGTGGGGTGGGGTTGAGTCAGCCGGGGTGGGCGATTGTGATGTCGGAGGCGGAGGTGGCAGAAACCATTGCCTTAGAAGGGGAAGCGCAACGGTTATACGAGGCGGGACGATATCAGGAGGCTATTGCTATCTTACAGGGCGCGATCGCGTCCCCGGATGAATTTACCCAGGCGTTGGCTTATCGCAATTTGGGCTTAATTTATCTCAAAATCGGCAATCTCGCCGCCGCCGCACAAGCCCTTGATAATAGTTCCCAGTTGGCGCAAGCCTTGACAACGAACGAGAAAGGACTGTTACAGGCCCAGATTCAAGAAGCCACAGGACAGCTACTTTTTGCCCAGGGAGACTCGCAAACCGCGTTAGATGTTTGGACAGAGGCAACGGCGGCTTATGAGGCGTTACAGGACGATACCGGGCTAACCCGCAATCAACTCAACCGCGTCCAGGCGTTGCGGGCGTTGGGGTTGTACAATCAAGCGAGTTTACAGTTAGCCGAAATTCAGCAACGATTAACGACAAAACCGGATAGCGTTTTGAAGGCAAAGGCGTTACAGAGTTTGGGAGAGGTGTTGCGGGCTGCGGGACAGTTGCGGGATGCGACAACGGTTTTACAAGAAAGTTTGACCCTCGCAGAAAGTTTAGGGGATAAAACAGCCCAAACCGAGGCGTTGATTAGTTTGGGAAATGCGGCGCAGTTGCAGCAAGCAACCGATGAGGTGAATCCGGTTGAAATGGCTTTAGATTATTATCGCCAAGCTGTCGAAATTGCCCCTTCAACTTCCTTACGCTTACAAGGGCAGTTGAATCAGTTGAGTTTGCTGGCAAATGAGGGCAAAAGTCAGGAAAGTTTGGCGTTAGCCAATAGGATTAAGGCGGATTTGGAGACTATACCGCCGAATTTAACGGGAATTTATGGACGGATTAATTTGGCTAAAAATTTGATGAAGCTCAAGGAAACGGCTTCTGGGATTAGTTCTAAGGCTATTGCTGAAGATTTAGCTTTGGCGCTGCGACAAGCGCAAGATTTTAAGGATAAACGGGCTGAGGCGGCGGCGTTGGGCTTTTTGGGGCAGTTGTACGAAACCGAAAAGCGCTACAGCGAGGCGGAGAAAGCGACGGAACAGGCGTTGATTTTGGCGCAGACGGCGAATGCGGGGGATGTTGCTTATCAGTTGTCTTGGCAGTTGGGACGGATTTATAAGCAGCAAGAACAACGTCCCAGGGCGATCGCGTCTTATAATCAAGCGGTGAAAACGTTACAATCGTTGCGGAGTGATTTGGTTTCGGTGAGTTCCGATGTGCAGTTTTCTTTCCGGGAAACCGTCGAACCGGTATATCGCGAGTTGGTGGATTTGTTGCTACAACCGAATGCCAGTCAAGGAGATTTACAACAAGCCCGTAAAACCTTGGAATTGTTGCAGTTGGCAGAGTTGGACAACTTTTTTCGCGATGCTTGTTTAGATGCCCAAGAAGTCCAAATCGACCAGATAGATTCTCAATCTGCGATTTTCTATTCTATTATTCTACGCGATCGCCTCGAAGTGATTGCCGCCATTCCCGGTCAACCGTTACGCAACTATAGCACTCCCCTCTCAGACGCAGAAATTAAACAAGGCGTTGGAGATTATCGCTTGTCGTTAGCCAGTTTCCGAGAACGGGCCTTTAACAAAAAGCGCTTAGAACGCTCCGAGAAGCTGTATGATTGGCTGATTCGCCCCATTGAAGCGGATTTAGCCCAACAAAACATCAAAACCCTGGTTTTCATTGCTGACGGCGTACTGCGGAATGTGCCGATGAGTGCCTTATACGACGGCGAACAATATCTCATTGAAAACTATAGTATCGCGATCGCGCCCACCCTCAACCTCGTCGCCCCCCAACCCATTGAACCAGGAAGTCTCAATGTCTTAGGAGCAGGCATTACCGAAGCCAGACAGGGCTTTAGCGCTTTACCCAACGTCGAACTCGAACTGGACAATATTGAAGCGACCGTCACCAGCCAGCGCTTACTCAACCAAACCTTTACCAAGTCTAACTTTAGAACCACATTAGGAGCGAAAAACTTTCCCGTAGTTCACCTCGCTACCCACGGACAATTTAGCTCTCAAGCCGAAGACACCTTTCTCCTCACTTGGGACGGCAAACTCAACATTAACGAACTCAATCAACTGTTGCAAGCGGACAAACAACAACTCCAACCCCTAGAACTACTGGTGTTAAGCGCCTGCACCACCGCCGCAGGAGATGACCGAGCCGCCCTCGGATTGGCAGGAATGGCGGTACGAGCGGGAGCTAGAAGCACCCTTGCCAGTTTGTGGTACGTCAGCGATGAGGCAACTGCCAGTTTAATGAGTCAATTTTATCAAGAGTTGGCAAAAAGTGAGAGTGAGGGCATTAATCGCGCTGAAGCGGTGCGTCGCGCTCAGTTGTCTTTACTGAATCAAGAGGAGTTTTCTCATCCTTATTACTGGTCGGCGTTTATTTTAGTGGGAAATTGGTTGTAATTTGTCCTGGGTTATTTGTAACAAATTGTAGGGGCGGGGAAACCCGGTCCAAGTTTAGGTTTTAATACCAAATCCAAAAATACAACCACACTAAGGTATCCAACAAGGGCTTGATGATTTTGAACGAGGACAATTCTCGATTTTAGAGAAATTTATTGCCAATCCTCATCATCTTTTACAAACAACCCTTCTAAATCTCGGTAACCACTAACAACACGTAAAATTTCAATACCTTCCTCAATAGGACGATAAAAAATTAGATAATCATTAACAGGAAAACTGCGTACATTAGCAGCTAATTCATCCCGTCTACGTCCCATACCAGGGAATTTTGCTAACCTTTCACATTGACTATTCATTTTGCTAATAACGCTTTCTGCTGCATCAAAACTACTATTTTCAGCTACATAATCAATTATCATCTCAATGTCTCGACTGGCTGGAACTGTAAATTTGCAAATATTGGTCATTGCCCAGCTTGACTACGTTTGTCTTGGAGTTTTTTTCTTAAACCTGAAAATAGTTCTTCAGCATCCACAAACTCACCTCTATTAGCTGCTTCAATTCCTAGATTAATTTCCTGTTGTAATTCTTTAAATTTGCCTTGATATAAAAGTTCACATTCATCATTTTCTAGTAGATTAATAAAGGCCAATACCTGCTGTTGTTTTTCGGGGGACAATACCCGTACCTTCTCTACAATGGTTTTTTCAATAGTCATATAACGCACTACCTTTTCTAAAAAGTATATTCATTATGCGCTAAACATAATCTTTTTAAATTCTATAGTAGGATGCGTTATTAACGCATCCTACCCCAACTTCCCAATCTTCAAACACCCCACGCAATAGCCAAGCTTCGGGTAAATTCACCCCACAACCACACAGAGACACCACTGCATCATAATCGTCTGGGCTGAAATTGTTTAAGGGGTCGGAGGTTTGATGAGTAATGTCAATTCCTACCTCCTGCATCACCTCAATCACCGTCGGGTGTACGCGACTGGCTTCGAGTCCCGAACTACTCACCGCAACTTTACCTTCTCCTAGGGTGCGGGCAAAGCCTTCTGCCATTTGAGAGCGACAGGAGTTGCGTTTGCAGACAAACATTACTTTCTTCATGATTTTTGAGTTCTGAGCTAATGTGAGAAGGAATTAAGACGCGCAGCAAGGAGAAGGGCGATTGGTTTCCGGTTCGGTATCGGCAACTTTAACCACAAAGATTTCCCAGGGATTGCCGTCTGGGTCGCGAATCCAAACCTTGTCTTGGAGCGCATAACAGCAATTGGTATCTTTTTCTTCAAACAAATCTAATCCGGCAGCTTGGAAGCGTTGCAGGGCTTGTTGGACGGCGGCGGTACTTTCGACTTGAATACCGAGGTGAGACAACGCCCCACCGGATTTAAGATGGGTTTGGGGTTCGAGGGTGAGGTTGAGAGGGGGATTGTTGATGTCAAATTTGGCATAATCGCTTTTATATTTGACGGGATTGACCCCGAATAGAATTTGATAAAACTGAACCGATTTTTCGAGGTTGCGGACGTTGAGGGAAACGTGGGTTTTGTACATATTCATTGAGTATTGTTGGAATCAAGGATTAGAAGTTGCAGTATTGCGTGGGGCATCGCCAGCCCTTTCAAGGTGTATTTTTTTGCGAAAAAACAACTGTTTGAGAACCCCGTTTTCTAGCTTGAAATTTAAATTTGACTGTGTAAGCGGGTAAGAAACCGGGGTTCTTAATCCCCACTCATTACCGAAACGATTTTGCACAGCGAGGGTCAAGCAAAGTCGCTTTTTCCGGTTCGCGGGGAAACCAAAAGGCAGTTTTTTGGCAGAATTTCACCAGCATCAACATCACCGGGACTTCAATCAGTACCCCAACCACGGTGGCTAAGGCGGCTCCAGAATTGAGTCCAAACAGCATCACGGCGGTGGCAATGGCGACTTCAAAGTGATTGCTGGCTCCAATGAGGGCAGCAGGGGCGGCATCTTCATAGGCTATTTTCAGTTTCCAGGCTCCCACATAAGCGAGGCCGAAGATAATATTAGTTTGGAGGAATAAGGGAACGGCAATCAGGAGAATGTGCAACGGGTTTTCGATAATAAGGTCGCCTTTGAAGGCAAACAGGAGAATCAGAGTGATTAACAAAGCTGTAATCGAAATCGGGCTGAGATATTGCAGAAAACGCCGCTTAAACCAATCTTCTCCTTTGTGTTTGAAAATCCAGTAACGGCTATACATTCCCGCCGCGAGGGGTAAGCCGACATAGATTAAGACGGAGAAAACAATGGTTTGCCAAGGTACGCTGAGGTCGTTGGTGGCGAGTAACCATTTCCCTAGAGGGGCGTAGAGAAAGAGCATGACGAGGGAATTTACCGCAACCATAACAATGGTATGGCCTTGATTGCCGTAGGAAAGATAACCCCACATCAAGACCATGGCGGTACAGGGGGCAATTCCGAGTAAGATGGCTCCGGCAATGTAGGAGTTGGCGAGGGTGACTTCTGTGCCGTTGATGATTTCTGTCCCCGACAGCAATGGACGAAAGAGCCAGCCTAAGAAAAACTGCGCTAAAATAACCATGGTAAAGGGTTTAATCAGCCAATTGACGATTAAGGTCAAAATGACGGGTTTCGGGGCGCGGGCGGCTTGGAGGGTTTGCGAGAAGTCGATTTTGACCATGATGGGATACATCATGAAAAAGAGGCAAATCGCAATGGGAATGGAGATGTTGTAGATGCTCAGGTTATCGAGACTTTGGGCAATACCGGGGAAGGCACGACCGAGGCTAATACCGATTAAAATACACAAGATGACCCAAATGGTGAGGTATTTCTCAAAAAAGCTGAGTTTTCCCCCGGCTTGGACGGCTTTACGGTTGATTTGAGGCTGATTTGTACGCATAGCAGTATGGGCGCGGGATGGGATATGTCCACGCAGATTTAAATTTAAGTTTTGACGTTACATCAATTTTTCTTGATGGGTTTAATTTACATCAACTTTTCTTGATATGTCAATTAAGGGAAGGTTAATTTGTCATTGGTCATTGGTCGTTGGTCATTGGTCTTTTGTCCTTTGTGTGATGCTCCTAATCACAAGATCGAGCGGGCAAAGCAGGGCTAAAACGGCGATATTCGGCTAAATATTGTTCGAGGGCGACAAATTGGGCTAGGTTCAGTTTGTAGTATATCCAGCGTCCGTCTTGACGGGCTTGGACTAAATTGGCTTCTTTGAGGGTTTTGAGGTGAAAGGAAAGCTTGGATTGACTGGTATCGAGCTTTTCGCAGAGTTCGCAGACGCAGAGTTCTTGCGATCGCAACAAGTCCATTATTTTTAATCTTAAGGGATCGCCAAGGGCTTTGAACCCGGTTACTAAAGTGGTTGAGTCTTCGGTGAGTGATAGTTGCATCAACTTTTTTTGAAATGATGGTTTGGGTCTGGTTTGATTTTATCGCGTCTGAAAACCATTTATTTGCATTTGAGTGAACCTAAGCTAGAATGACAGCAAAATTTCCCCCATTGCATTAGGACGAACCAGGGAGCAATTATGAACAAGATGGCATCGCTCGCGGGATTTTGGGGTTTGGGGGTCATCTTACTCCCCAGTCCGGTCTTAGCAGACATTCACGAATCTCAACCCTTTTTCAGTTCTTCTCCAATTGCATCGGACTCGATGAATAGAGGTATTCATCGAGAAGCGCATTTTTTACAACAACCGATCGCGAATCCTCCTGATTTTTCTGAACCCCTCCAAGCGCAAATAGGGGCCCCCGAACTTTTACCGGAAGAAGACGATCGCGTGGGCTTTTATGGGTCAGTCAGTGGCGATGCGCGGTTTTTCAACAATGTCACCATCAATTCTACGATTCTTTCGACAGGAATCGGCATCGAAGTCGAACCGGGTTTCGGGATTAATGCTGCTGCGGGTTATAAGTTTGAGAATAATCTGCGCTTAGAAGGGCAGTTTGCTTATGGTCGTAATGAGATTGGTGAGGTAAGTTTACCAGGTGTGGCAGCAGTGACGCAGAACGTTAATGTTCCTGTGACCATTCCCAATAATATTACGGTTCCTGCTGTTCTACCTCAACCTCTAGTTATAGGTGGTGTCAACATTCCAGCCGGGACGGTTTTACCTACTGCGGGGGTTGTCCTAAATCCTGGAAACACCCTTGCGACTGCTGTACCCATCCCCGGTACAGGATTAGCAATTCCAGCAGGAACTCCTATCGATGTTAACGATCCTGCTTTGCAAGCGTTCGGCTTACAGACAACCGGAGGGGGAACTACAACGAATGTGGTTACTCCTGCCATTCCCGCAGCAACCGTAGAAGCGAGTGGCAGTATTTCCACAACGTCTTTACTGTTCAACGCTTATTACGACATCGAGACGGAATCGAACTTTGAACCCTACCTGGGTGCAGGGATTGGGGTATCCTGGGCTTCGGCTAACGATCTCTCTGCGACTTATCCGGGAACGAATACCAGCTTTGCCATTGATGACACCGCTTTCGGTATTGTGTATCAGTTTATGGGGGGTGTGGCGTATTATTTTAATCCGCAAACTGCTGTGACTGTGGGGTATCGCTATTTGGGGGTTCCTGAGCGTTCATTTGATTCTGGCACATTGGGGGAACTGACCTTTGATGGCCTTGGGGTTCACAATTTAGAAGTTGGGGTTCGGTATATGTTTTAAGACTCGTTTATGGGTATGGGTGCGTTCATTAACAGCAGCGCACCCCCGTTAAGTTTTTAAGGAGAAATGGAGGAGGGCGCGGTGAGAGAGCTATGAGCGGGAGAAACCCCGGCCAAGGCTAACATCACGCTTTCGGCTTTGGCATCGTGTTGGGCGATCGCGTCTTGGATTTGTTGAGTATCGGTAAGAGGCGCGATCGCCTGCACTCGTTTATAATACAGTTTCCAGAGGGTTTGACGGTAATATTGGGTATTGAGCAGATCGTAGAGATACAGCCGCAGAGCATCGGTTGAATCATTAAGCGCGAGGGTTTGCACCCATTGGATAAATTCTTGTTTCCAGGTGGCTTCGCTGGCTTGTTGCAAGTCTTGGGGCTGCAAATCGGGAAGCCAATTATTTAAAGATGCGGTGTCTTCTAAATCAATTTTTTGGGGTTGGATGTTGTGCAGACTGTCCAGATAACTCCGCAGTCCTCCCCCGTACAACAAATGTTGAATATTCCAAGCTTTTTTGAGGTTATCCCCTTTGAGAAGAAAGGTGGGTAAAAAGCCGGCCACAATCAAGGGATGTTCGTCTAAATCTTGTAAGTTGGGAGGGTGTAAAATAAAGACGATCGCGACGTTGCGATCGCGCTCTTTGGGAGTAATGCACCATTCTACCGAGGCTGGATTTTCCTCGAAAGCTGCCGTTTTTAGCCGCAAGCCCAAGTGAGCATAATGGGTGAGGTAAAAATCCAGACTGCGATCGCCCTGGACTTCGGTAATAAAACGGTCAAGATAAATTTTAAGGGTTTTTTTGGCTAAAAACTCAATCCAGTTGTCTTCAGACAACCCCCAACTCGCAACCTCTGACGGGGAAAACCATTTGCACTCCCCAAATAATCCCGGAATTTGGAGGGTCAGCAATTGATTGAGTTGTAACCGTTGATAAAAATCCGTTTGTTGCGATCGCAAGGGGGTTGTCCAGTCCATGAGGCAGTCTCCTGAGCAAAAACGACGGCAGATCGTCTTAGGGTGATAAATTAACCGCGAGGCTTGGTTAAGGGGTTTTGGGGAATCGAGGGGGAAGCGAACCGGGCTTTTTTGGTAAACAGTTTAAAGTAAGTCGAGACGGCAAATTCTTTGAAGGGGAAAGTGATATAAGTCCAGGGATTGATGGTCACAATGATATTGCGTACATCTCGCACTGCTAAGTTAATAATTTGACGAGCGACCCAATCGGCAGACATCACCCCAACCGGATTGAGATTACTACGAAATGGCCCTAGAATCAGCTTGCGGACGACACAGGGAGCATCAAGTCGTCGTAAAGTGACCAAATCGCCCAAAGTCCGCTTACTGAGTTCATAAAGAGGGCTAAAGGCCGGGTTAACTTCGGCTTCGGAGGTATTGACCCAGACTTCTTTGGTGGCAATGTCTTTATTATTCCTCACCGTGGCTAGAAATAGCTCTAGCAAACGCCAACTGGAAAAGGTGTTAACTTCATAAGACTTTTCGATCGCGTCGGGAGTCCGTTCGCTGTGGACATTGATACCATGATTGAGGATTAAAATATCCACTTTTTCCAGCTTTGAGATTAACTGGTCTTCTTGCTGAGTTGCCCAAGTCATGGTTTCGAGGGGTTGGTCTTGTTGGGGAAGGGTAATCGGTTGCGATCGCGAAGTCAAAGCAATCACTTTTGCACCTCTAGCTTGCAGATGAGTTAACAACGCCATTCCCAACGTTCCCGATGCACCCGTTACGGCGATGCGCTTGCCTTTGAGCGAGAGGGCAGTTCCCATGATCTTATCAATAAAAGTGAGCGTACCACAATAATAAGCCTTTTGATCGTCAAAGTGGTGTCGCCAGTGATAAGTCCGATTGACAAACCAGCGACTCGGTAATTGTTTAAATTCCCCCGGACGGTGGGTAATATCGGTAATTTCCTCAGCCCCAGGTAAACCCGTCCCCCTGGCGATCGCGCCCCCTAAAAAGGTTAAAGTATAGATAGACCCACACCAAGCGACCCACTGGGGGGAAAAATCTGTAGAGTAGGCGATCGCCCCAGGAATGAGGCTAAAACCCAACATCACCAAGGCTTCCGGTACATCATTATACCAATGGGCTTGACGATAAATTTCCGGATTAGCCGCAGTCAAATCGGGGCGAAACACCCGATGATGCCAACCGTGTAAGCGATACAATGGCGGCCAAACATGGGCTAAAACGTGATAGATGTCTCGTACCACTTCCACCCAAAGAATTGAACCGATTGTATAAGCCGCGATCGCCAACCAATAATTTGTCATAAGTGCAGATAAAAACGAACTAGCATCAGAATTTTGCGAAACCACAGAGTTTTACTGTACTGCGATCGCCCCATTAATTGTAGAATTGTCTTAATTTATAAAAATTAACAATTTCCCTAAGAATTCTAACAAATTTCGGTACAATTGTGACCGAAAACCATTCGGGAAATTACGAAATTAAATCTTAAAAAGAATGATATAAAATCAAAAATAGCGATTCTCTTAAACTTTATCCCAAAAACCTTAACCCAACGCGCTCATTTAAACTATGCCGCAAAATTTCTGGTCTCCCGACGAGTCAAAACAAGAACTTGACCCCCTAGAATCCCTACTCTCTGAATGGTCAGACCCCGAAGTAGAAGAAGAAGAATTTAGAAGCGACTTCTTCCAAGGGTTTGAGGGTCGCCGCAGCAAAGCCGCCCTAGCCCTGACCATGATTTGGGCAACGACAATCGCCCTACACTTAGTTTCCTGGGGCTTTTGGTTAGTCGTCAGCTTCACCGGACTTTTAGCCGTCCATACCCTCCGCATTTATTTAGCCCCGGCGCTGCAAAACCCGAAACCCCTAGCCGACCCCGACTTGGCCAACGCCCCCACCGTTTCTTTGTTAGTATCGGCCAAAAACGAAGAAGCCGTGATTGGCCAACTCATTGAAAACCTTTGTACCCTCGACTATCCCGTTGAGAAATACGAAGTTTGGGCCATTGACGATGCCAGTAGCGATCGCACCCCCCAAATTCTCGACGACCTCGCCCCCCAATACCCCCAATTGCGGGTGTTGCATCGTCCGTCTGGGGCAGGAGGAGGCAAATCTGGGGCATTAAACCAAGCCCTACCCATGACCCAAAGCGACATCTTAGCGGTTTTTGATGCTGATGCCAAAGTCTCCCCAGACTTACTGCGTCGCGTAATTCCCTTTTTTGACAACGAAAACATGGGGGCTGTCCAAGTCCGCAAAGCCGTTGCTAATGAGGGCGAAAACTTCTGGACGAAAGGCCAACACGCCGAAATGGCCCTCGACAGCTTTTTACAACAACAGCGAGTCGCCATTGGGGGCATAGGAGAGTTGCGCGGTAACGGTCAGTTTGTGCGCCGCAAAGCCTTAGAAAGCTGCGGCTGCTGGAATGAAGAAACCATTACCGACGACCTCGACCTCACCATTCGCCTACACTTGGATCGTTGGGATGTGGGCTTTTGCCTTTCCCCTTGGGTCAATGAAGAAGGCGTAACCCAAGCGGTTTCCTTGTGGCATCAACGCAGTCGTTGGGCAGAAGGCGGTTATCAACGCTACCTCGATTATTGGCGGTTACTGATTGGCAATCGCTTGGGCTTTACGAAAACAGTAGATTTGACGATCTTTGTGGTGATGCAGTATTTACTCCCCACCGCCGCCATTCCCGATCTGGTGATGGCAGTTTCTCGGCATCACTTCCCCCTCCTCAGTCCCATGTCCGGCTTTATGTTTACGATGTCGAGCATGGGTATGGGGTTGGGATTGTACCAGATTCGCAAGGAAAAGGGCGAAATTACGGGCATAAAAGACATTTTTGCCATTTTAGGTCAAACCCTGCGGGGCATGGTCTACATGACTCACTGGTTCTTGGTGATGCCCATTACCACAGGCCGAATGTCGATTCGTCCGAAGCGCTTAAAATGGGTAAAAACCTCCCACCAAGGCAGTCAAGAAGAAAGCTTAGAAGCGAGTTAAGTTGTGGTTGTAGAGAATTTTGTTACCTGGAGTTTCGCGATCGCCCTCGTTGCTATTATTGGGGGCGGTGCGATGTTCTGGGCGTATCGGGGACGGGGAAGTGTGAAGCTGGTGTTCAACGTCCCCGTCCCGGCTAAAGTCGAGCCAAAAGACGAAGCCAGCACCTATTTTAAACAGGGTTGCGACGCTTTTGCCCAAGGGAAATATTACAAAGCCCAAGGTTTCTTGAGCAAGGCGATCGCCCGTTTACCGGATTTTGCCGAAGCCCATCACAATCTCGGTTTAACGGAAGCCAATTTGCGTCAAGATAATAAAGCCGTAGCCAGTTTAATTAAAGCCAGCGAATTGTACGGCGATCGCATGGATGGGGAAAGGATCGCGTTGGTGAAAGAGCATTTAGCCCAGATGCGCGATCGTTGATCGAGAACCCCGGTTTCTTATTCGTTTATCCCATAAATTCAGGATTTTGATCGAGAACCCCGGTTTCTTATTCGTTTATCCCATAAATTCGGGATTTTACGACAGAAACCGGGGTTCTGAGATACGCCAAGCTACCCCCCAACAATACGCTTAATTTGCTTGAGTTGATCCGGTGTATAAGGGGCATAACGCCACTTGAAATCGAACCAAAGCCCTTTCTTGAGAACGCTCTTGAAATGAGAAAAGGTATCAAAGCTGGCTTTGCCGTGATAACGTCCCATGCCGCTTTCACCAACTCCCCCAAAAGGCAGTTTAGGAATCCCTACCTGCATGACTGTATCGTTGATGGCAACTCCACCGGATGAAGTCGAAGCCAAAACCTGCTCTTGTATCTCGCGAGAGCGGGAGAACAAGTACAGGGCTAAGGGTTTGGGGCGATTGTTGATTGCCGCGATCGCGTCTTCTAAGCGGTCATACTCCAATACAGGCAAAATCGGGCCGAAAATCTCCTCTTGCATCACCGGACTATCCCAACTCACCTCATCTAAGATCGTAGGCGCAATATAGCGATGATCGGGATTCGTCTGACCCCCCACCACAACCTCACCGCTATCCAATAAAGCGGTTAATCGCTCAAAATGTTTGGTGTTAACAATGCGACCGTAATCCGGGCTGAGGGAAGGGTCTGGGCCATAAAACTCTTGCAGATATTGCTTAATAGCAGACATCAGTGGCTTTTTGATTTGGCGATTGACCAACAGATAATCGGGAGCAATGCAAGTTTGCCCCGCATTGAGAAACTTACCCCAAACAATACGCCGAGCGCTATGTTCTAAATGAATATCAGTATCCACAATGCAAGGACTTTTGCCCCCCAACTCCAAAGTTACAGGGGTTAAATGTTTCGCCGCCGCCGCCATGACAATGCGACCAATGGCTGTCCCTCCGGTAAAAAAGATGTGGTCATACTTTTCCTCTAAAAGTTGCTGAGCGACCTCAACACCACCCTCGACAATTGCCACATAATGCGGCTCAAATACCGAGCGAATCATCTTAGCCACCACCGCCGAGGTCTGGGGGGCTTGTTCGGAAGGTTTGAGGATGGCACAGTTACCCGCCGCGATCGCGCCCACCAAAGGCGATATTAGCAGTTGAAAGGGATAATTCCAGGGGCCAATAATCAACGCCACCCCCAACGGTTCCGGTTGAATCCAGGCAGAACTGGGAAACTGCTCGATAGAAGTGCTGACTTTTTGCGGCTTCATCCAAGATTTGAGCTTTTTGAGAGCCAAACTGACTTCACTAATCGCAGCCATTTCAAAATAACCTTCAAAGGCGGGTCGCCCTAAATCCGCTTGGACGGCTTTCACAATGTCGTCTTCATAATTGACGATCGCCTCTTTGAGCTTTTGCAATTGGGCGATCCGAAAGTCCAGGGGTTTGGTGCAACCTGTGTTGAAAAATTGCCGTTGCTGCTGAACAAGTGCGGGAATGGGGGGTGCTGTTACGTTAGCTATCATTGCGTTTGTTGTGTGCAAGCTTTACATAACTTCATGTTAAGACATACGCCCCCAGAGCGAGAAATCAGGGGTGACTACCAATGACCAATGACCAATGACCAATGACCAATGACCAATGACCAATGACCAATGACCAATGACCAATGACCAATAAGCCTACGCGATCGCGCCCTTCAACGTCCGACAAAACTCATCAATCGCCTTTAACCCTTCCTCTGGCGTACCGCTAACCAAACGCTGCACAAAAGCACTCCCCACAATCGCTGCATCTGCGCCCCATTCTTTCACTTGTTGGGCGTGTTGGGGTTCAGAAATACCAAAACCCACGCCGATGGGCTTATTCGTCGCTTCTCGCAGCATGGGGATTAAATCTTTAACGCGACTGGCCACTTGCGATCGCGCCCCCGTCACCCCCGTCACACTCACTAAATAAACAAAGCCTTGGGATTTTTGCGCGATCGCCTTAATTCTCTCCTGGGGACTTGTCGGCGCAACCAAAAGGGTAACTTCAATCCCCAATTCTGCGGCGGGTTTCAACAAGTTTTCCGCTTCTTCTAGGGGCAAATCCGGCACAACCAAGCCCTTGACCCCGGCATCCTTAATTTGCTTTAAAAAGCTTTCAATCCCGCGATAATAAATCGGATTGTAATAAGTAAACAAGATAATCGGGGCGCTAATTTCTCCGGCTGTTCCCCGGACAATCTCTAACACATCCTCTAACTTTACCCCCCGTTGTAACGCCCGCGTAGCCGCCGCTTGAATCGTCGGGCCGTCGGCCAGAGGGTCGGAATAGGGAACGCCCAACTCAATACAATCGGCCCCCGCTTGGTCGAGTACCCGCAAAGCCTTGGCCGTGGTGTCTAAATCCGGGTCTCCCGCCGTGATAAAGGGAATCAAAGCACAGCGAGATTGTTCTTGTAAACCAGAGAGGCGATCGAAAACCGAAGTCATGAATCAAGGGATGTAGATGGTGTGGACTCTCGATTGTATCATCATCCCTGGGTCGGATTTTCAACTTCAGAAGATTCCGCTTCGATTTCGGCTTGCAGTTGGGCGATTTCTTCGGGAGACA
This sequence comes from filamentous cyanobacterium ESFC-1, assembly GCA_000380225.1. Taxonomy (GTDB): domain Bacteria; phylum Cyanobacteriota; class Cyanobacteriia; order Cyanobacteriales; family Spirulinaceae; genus Jaaginema. The sequence goes on along the minus strand of KB904821.1, from coordinate 1,803,586 downwards.
TTTCTTCCAAACGCTTTTGTAACACTGCGTCTTCGTATTCGCGCACTTGTTGGTGATAGGTCATGTTTTTACCCCCAACGCGAAACAAATAAGTCGAAAGCCATCCCACCACCACCACCACTAACGCCGCTTGCGCCCAAATTCCGGCTTTTTGGCTATCTAAGCCCACAAATTGCAGGAGAAAGTATAAAACCCCTCCCCCTAGAAAAATTCCTAAACCGATCGCGATCGCGTCAATTCGTCGCATAATATCTCTCGCTCTTTACCTGAAACGCTGGACAAAAGGCGGGTTAACTGATTTTATCCCGCCTTGGCTGTAAAATCTAAGTTCCCACTTCTCGACGCTTGGGTCGAAAGTTCAAAAACGGACTCAGTAACAGCAATCCGGGGAACAGGAAAAACACAAAGAAGTACATAATCAGCCGTTCAATGGAACTCGCTACATACCAGCGTTTTTGTAGGTAGTAGTACAACAACCCCGGTAAAGCCAGTAAATACAGCCCACTCAGCCCCAAGTACAAACCCGGAACCAACAGCGCATTGAGGGAAATATTGTCTAGATTCATTATCTTAAAACGTCGTTCAAAAAATCCAAGATTCAGGTCTTTTCAAGTATTGTAACCCGCGAACTCCTTTGCTTCTCGTTCTGGGTCGAATCTTTAGGGCTTGGCAGTTGCTACAAGCCCCTCTCCCGTGGGAGATGAGTTGGGGTGAGAGCATTTCCAAGGCGCATTTTCCAGAAAATTCTCAGATTTTTAAATAATTCCCTTGCCAAATGCCTGAGTTTGTGATGAAATGAAAAACGTTGACTTTAGTGCTATGCTGAAAGTCTGACCCTAAAACTGGGGGCGTGGCGGAATGGTAGACGCTACGGACTTAAAATCCGTTGAGGCTAAAACCTCGTGTGGGTTCAAGTCCCACCGCCCCCATCTCTCCGCTTCAAGCAGGAAAATCAAAAAGAAGCTCCATATTGCAATCTCCACCAACAACATAGAAGAAACCATCGCTGACTATTCTGCTCGATTAGGAATTCAGCCATGTTCATCAATTCCAGGCGAGTATGCGTTGTGGCGAAATCAAGCTGATGAAATCAACAAGATATGGCAAGAGTCTAATTATCAGCCGTGAACTCTAACAATCAGCCCGATTGACGACTTCGACAAATTATTTTTTGTATAATTAACATGAAATTTCATGTCTTTTTGCGAAACCTGCTATGACAGTCAATCTTCAACATATTCATCCTCTCTCAGAGTTTCAGCGTGGGGCTAAGGCATTTTTAACGAAACTCAAGGAAACAGGCGCACCTATGGTATTAACCGTCAACGGCAAAGCGGCAGTTGTGGTGCAGGAGGCCCAAAGCTATCAAGATTTGCTAGACCGCGTAGCACTTTTGGAGTCTATGGCAGGGATTCGTAAAAGTGTAGCTGAGTTTGAGGAGGGGCAAGGGATGCCACTTGATGAGGCTTTTACTCAGTTGCAAGCATAATTAGGCATCAAAGCAATACGAATCAGAAGCTGATGGAACAAAAAGAGAAGCAAAAGAGTTCTGTTCGACAACGCGCCGATGAAATCAAAGAGTACAGGTGCAAAAACTTAATCGCTGTGATTGAAGAGCCACGCGATATCAAGAATATTGGCACCATCATCAGGAACGTAAATGCTTTAGGAGTAGAAAAGGCTTACATTATAGACCCAAAGAAAGCCTTACCTGATGACTGGCAAGAAATGCGAGAGAGGAAATCCCTGTCAAAATTAGTTTCTGAACCGATATGAACATGATGCGGAAAATTAGGCAAGTCGGGAAAATGTTTGACGCTATCCCATCGTTTTCTCAGGACTTATTTTGCTGAATCCATCCATTGGTAACGATAGTCTAAAGTTAAGAGTCGATCGTTTTCAATCGTGAAAGCTTCAGCAAGTTCTAAAAAATCCGTATTAATCAAAGTCAAACGAACCCGAAAATAGCCGCGATTGAGCAAAATGTTCTCATCAACAATCTCAATTTCACTAATGATTAGTCTTGCAGAAAGTTTTGACTTAATAGCGACGATATACTGCTCTAATTCCATCAGTTTTAAGAGGCTTTAACTTTGGTATTGACCAGCATTTCATAATAAGTATTCCATTCAAAAAAATCCATTGAATCTCCTAGCTCTCCGGTTTGAAAACGTTGATGAAAATCTTCAGATTGCATTTGATATTTTTGCTCAAAATCTTGGAGTTTTTGTTCTATTTTTGCGATTTTTGAGGTGAGGGAATGTTTGCTGATTTCTTGTTCTAAATATTCTCGCTCTTCGTCAGATAATGAAAGAATGACTTGTACCAGGGATTGGACTAATTTTTGATTCATCAGAAACCTCTGTTGACGGATTAAGGCTTGGAGTTTTCCTCGACACCCGGCGAAAAGAACCAATTGTCGATACCTCTGCGAATATCTTGGGCAAAAATCCCTACAACAAACGCCTGACGACTTTGTTCCAGAAACGAGCCAAAACATCGGACGATATGGGGATGATGGCAACGGGCTAACCGCACTGCTTCATTAACCAGTTTATTATTTAACTTGTGCCTTTGGTCTGGGGTTAGGGTTGCCAAAACCTCATCTCGTAGGGTTTTGATGACCACGCGATCGCGCCCCCTACGTTCAGCCAGATAACTAATCCCGACCCGTCCTTCATTGAGCGATCGCACGATTTGATATTTTCCCCCATCCAGAGTATCACCCGCCTGCAAACTCATGTACTCTCCTCGACCTGACTCACTCCCCTATCTTAATCGGAGCAATGAAATTTTACTGCCAGTTCAAAGAGGGCGATCGCGCTTCTCTCCCAAACCGTCCCCTCCTTCCAAGAAGTCGCCCAAATGTGGGCAGAAACTCTCATTCATCACGATAAACGCCACCTTTCTACCAGTTATCGCTACAATGCGCCCTATTTCCAAGACTATATTACTCCCGAACGAATCCATCGCATTACGCAGATATCCCCACGCGATCGCACCCTAACCCCAGACCAAATTCGCCGCAAACGCAACGAAGCCGAGGTAGAATTTGAGATGTCTTATAGTTCGCAACGATACCCCGAAACCTGGCAACACCAACAAATCGCCGTAGCTGAATATCTCGACACCCTGAGCGAACTTTCAGCCCGACTCGACAGCCTCTAAGACTTTGCCAAACTGTGCGACAGTACCGGAGTCAGCAGCAGCAAAGACTTATTACCCGACAGCGACACCCCAGGCTTATACTTGCTTCAACCTCAATCGTAGCAGGGTTTCAGACATCTTATAGCAACCGCCAAATCGGTCAGGACAACATTTATAAGCCCCTCTCCCGTGGCAGAGGGGTTGGGGTGAGGGCAAACCCCACCACGTCCTAACCCGAAGTGCTACTGCTATATAAATGTACGGAACTTAATTGGAATGACTGTAGATGGGATACCGCTACCGAACCCAAAATCGACCGGAATTAATGGGAAATTGGACGGGGAAACCCCGCCCCTGCGCTCTAGGATATTTTGGGTTAAAAAATAAGCCCCTCTCGGAGTGGGAGAGGGGTTGGGGTGAGGGCAAACCATAAAACGTCCTAACAGCTTTGCTTACTGCTATAAATGATGCCGCGACGGGAAATTGTTAAAGCGACACACAAAAAACACCCCCCCCTAAAAAGGAGAGGTGTTTGGTGGAAAAAAGTTTTCTGAAATTAACGCACCACGCCTTGTTCCATCGTGATGGGTTTCATGAAGTACAACTTCACCAAGTTCCAACCCATACTCGCAAAATGAGGCAGTTTTTGTAACAACTGAAGGGGTTTCGGGGCGTTGGATTGAGAAATTTCGCTCAGTTTTTCGTTGTGTTGAACGCAGGTTTCTAAGCGGTTGTAAAACTCAGGATTCTTGACATCTAAAACAATGGGGAAAACGCGACCCGCCGTTTCGTTGGTTTTTTCGATCACATGACGGTCGTAATCCCGCGCATTCAAGCCAATGGCCTCGTAAAAGCCACTCCGTTGCAAGTCGTTGAGGTACATCGTCGCAAACACCGACAACAAGAAGAAACGACACCACAACCGAGCTTTCCAATCGTTGAGGGTTTCCGGGACAGCCCGCATCATCGCATCAAAGAAGTCACCGTGGCGGTTTTCGTCTTGACACCAATTTTCAAAGAAGCGGAAAATCGGGTAAATGCGGTCTTCAGGATGCTGTTCTAAATGGCGGTAAATGGTGATGTAACGCCAGTAACCGATTTTTTCCGATAAGTAGGTGGCGTAGAAGATGAATTTCGGCTTGAAGAAGGTATATTTCCGGCTTTTTGTCAGGAAACCCAAGTCCAAGGACAAGTTAAAGTCCGACATGGCTTTGTTGAGGAATCCTGCGTGACGGGCTTCGTCGCGGGACATGAGGTTAAAGCATTCGGCCAACAAAGGACTCGTTTTTTTCAAGCGACGGCCTAATTCTTTGTAGAGTAAGAAGCCCGAAAACTCCGCCGTACAAGACCGTTCGAGGAATTCTACAAACAAACGGCGCGATTCGCCATCAATATGATCCCAAGATTGCTCGAATTCTGCATCCCGAACAAAGTGTTTTTGGTTGTAGTCGGCGCGGAATTCTTCTAAAATCGCCTGCAACTCGTCTTCATTCACCGAAATGTCCATTTTGGCAATTTCGTCGAAGTCTGTGGTGTAGAAACGGGGTGTGAGCAGGGTTTCTTTGCTCGGGGTTTTAATCCCCGGACGCATTTCATCGAAGTCGGATTTTTTAACGGTGCTTACCATAATCTCTTGTTTTGGCTATTGCTCCAGTGTTGGCGTATTTTGCCCGGTGCGGCTTATATGCTGTTAATTTGATACTGCATAAACAGTCTATCAAGGACAAGGCAAGGGTTTAAAGGGGTCGGTATTAAGAGTTACAACAAAATGTAAATTTTTGTTTCGACGCGATCGCGCTCTGGGGATTTTGCGTTAAACACAGCGCCAAATCTGGGTTTTTCAGCGCTGGTTTTAATCCCGACTTTTTTTGTCGGGATTCATTGACGGGGTTTTTAGGGTGTGTTACCATCAGGCGAACCGACATAAATTAAAGTCCAAAACTTATTAAATATATAGGAGTACCACCCATGACTCAGGCAATCGACACCACCCAAAAACAACTCTCCCCCACCTTCACCAAACTGGTTTCCAAAGAAGGGGGCATCGAATACGAACCCAAAGCCCTTTATGTATGTGAAGAAACCTTCTCTCCCCTAGAAGTCTCTTACGACTACGAAGCCATCAAAGCCCGCGTCAGTCGTGCCAGCATCGAAGCCGGGCCCAAATCAATTTGGCGCTACAAGCCCTTTCTCCCCGTTGCGACCGATAACGTTATTGATGTCGGCACCGGGATGACCCCCTTAGTCAAATCCACCCGTCTCGCCCGTCGCCTTGGTCTTAAAAATCTTTATATTAAAAATGATGCGGTTAATATGCCGACTCTCAGCTTCAAAGATAGAGTCGTCTCCGTTGCCCTTAGCCGCGCTAGAGAACTGGGATTCAGTACCGTATCTTGTGCTAGTACAGGGAACTTAGCTAATTCTACCGCCGCGATCGCCGCCCACGCCGGATTAGACTGTTGCGTCTTCATTCCCGCCGACCTCGAAGCCGGAAAAGTCCTCGGCACTTTGATTTACAACCCCACCGTCATGGCCGTCAACGGCAACTACGACCAAGTAAACCGTCTTTGCTCAGAAGTCGCCAACACCTACGGCTGGGGCTTCGTCAACATCAACCTCCGTCCCTACTACTCCGAAGGCTCCAAAACCCTCGGCTTTGAAGTCGCAGAACAACTCGGCTGGCAACTCCCCGATGTCGTCGTTTCTCCCATCGCCTCCGGTTCCCTTTACACCAAAATCCGCAAAGGCTTCCAAGAATTTGTCAAAGTCGGCCTCGTAGACGACAAACCCGTACAATTCCACGGCGCACAAGCCGAAGGTTGTTCCCCCGTCGCCCAAGCCTTCCGAGAAGGCCGCGACTTCATCACCCCCGTTAAACCCAACACCATCGCCAAATCCATCGCCATTGGCAACCCCGCCGATGGTTCCTATGCCGTCGAACAAGCCCGCGAAACGGGTGGCAGTATCGAAGCCGTCAACGATGCCGAAATCATCGAAGGCATCAAACTCCTAGCCGAAACCGAAGGCATTTTCACCGAAACCGCAGGCGGAACCACCATCGCCGTCTTGAAAAAGCTCGCCGAAGCAGGCAAAATTGACCCCGATGCCACCACCGTGGCCTACATCACCGGCAATGGCCTCAAAACCCAAGAAGCCGTCCAAGGTCACATCGGCGAACCCCTGACCATCGAACCCAAACTCGGCAGCTTCGAGCAAGCCCTCGAACGCGCTCGCACCTTAGAGCGTCTCGACTGGCAACCCACTTCCGTCTAAACTAGAAAATTGCGCTAGATTCAGCGTTATTAATTGTTGCAGGTTCGCCCCCATCGAGCCTGCAAAACCCTTGTCTGTCACCTTTATCAGCATCTAAGAGGAACTTTAGTTTCCATGAGCGATTGTTTTTTTGTTGTTAGTTGATTAGACGTTTCTCAGCAAGTCAACCGTTGTTTTAAACTTCATTTCAATCATCCAAAAACCCATTCCAACTATGAGCGTTAAAGTATTAGTCCCCACTGCCTTGCAAAAATACACCAACAATCAAGCCTCTATCGACGCAGAAGGCAGCAACATCAACGAATTGATTGATTCTCTTGAAGGTCATTGTCCCGGTATCAAAAGCCGCATTTGCGACGAACAAGGCAAGCCCCGCCGCTTTTTGAATCTTTACGTTAACAGTGAAGATATCCGCTTTTTAGAAGGGGTGGATACCCAACTTAATGACGGCGATGAAGTCAGCATCGTTCCGGCAGTTGCTGGGGGCTAAAAAGCCAACGGGGGGTAAATCTCGTCGATTTCCTCCCGCCCTAACCGGGGACACCCTAAAATTGAAACAGTGATAAAGCGATTTGCTTCGCCCATATCCGGCATAATTTGAAAAAAGTCGTTACTTAGCAAAACCATGCCCAAAGAAAAGCCCCCCGCTTTAGAAGACAAGCCTTTTACCGAATTTATGGAACAGCATTTTGTTCCCAGTCTCGATGAAGCCTTTGCCGATGCAGGCATTGATGATATGTCTTTAAGCTTTGTCAAAGAACCCGTACCCCTAGCCGGGGCATCTTCTGAATCGATTTGGCAAGTCCAAGGCAGTTGGAACAAAGGGACATATCAATTCAATATCTATTTTCCTGACGAAGACATTAAAGGGCAAAAAGGCTTTTCCTTTGCCACCAATGGTAAACAACCAAGCATTTTTGAATCCTTTATGATTGACGAGCGCCGCGTCAATTTGGACTTGATGGTGATGTATGTATTGCAGCGTATCAATGCCGAGAAGCTATTGGTACGCAATTAATTTGAGAGGGGCGTAGCGTCTCAAACCCATACTTCAACAGAAAAACCGCAATCTTGAGATTTTTGTATCGGGGTTGCGGTTTTTGTTATGTCGGAAAATTTGTACTTGACGATGTATATAGAGTATACGATCATCAGCCTCAATATGAGGAAGCATTTTGCTCGGATTATATCGTTTTTATCCAATGATGAAGGCTATCAGTTTGACTTTAGTGTACCGGAGTAAATAATATCTAATCCGAAAAAATAACCACTGGCGCGAGAACCCCGGTTTCTTACCTGCTTACACAGTCAAGTTAAAATTGCAAGCTAGAAACCGGGGTTCTAAAGCTTCACGAATTAAACGGATTTGATCTCACTATAGTCCTCGCGATTTACACTCATTTGGCTATCACAAGAATTGACTACAATTAAACCTCTCCCGTGTGTTGACAGGAGAGGTTTAATTGTAATCAATTAGAAATTGAGCTTAAAGCTTACTTGCTTTCAGAGAACTCAGCATCGATGACATCATCGCCACCATCAGAACCCGAATCACCGCCTCCGGCAGAGTCACTCGGGCCGCCAGGGCCTTCAGGGCCACCAGGGCCTTCAGGGCCGCCAGGGCCGCCTGCTTCGCCACCTGCTTGTTGATAGACACTGCTACCAATGCTGTAGAGAGTTTGTTGCAGTTCGGGCATGACGCTTTGAATTTTAGCATCATCTTCTTGGGCGATCGCCTCTTTGAGTTCGGCAATCATACCCTCAGCTTTGCTCTTGTCGTCACCCGAGACTTTATCGCCCAACTCGTTGAGTTGTTTCTCGGCTTGATACACCAAGGAATCCGCTTGGTTTTTGCGGTCGATTTTCTCGCGACGTTCTTTGTCAGCCGCCGCATTACTTTCGGCTTCTTGAACCATGCGGTCTACTTCCGTATCCGGTAAAGTCGAAGCCCCGGTAATGCTGATAGATTGTTCTTTTCCGGTGCCTTTATCCTTCGCGGTGACGTTGAGAATCCCGTTCGCGTCAATATCAAAGGTGACTTCAATTTGCGGTACGCCACGGGCTGCGGGGGGAATACCATCGAGACGGAAGGTTCCCAGACTCTTGTTGTCGCGGGACATTTCCCGTTCCCCTTGCAGGACGTGAATTTCGACGTTGGTTTGACCGTCTACCGCCGTGGAGAAGACCTCAGATTTTTTGGTGGGGATGGTGGTGTTGCGGGGGATAATTTTGGTCATCACGCCGCCGAGGGTTTCCACACCAAGAGAGAGGGGAGTCACGTCAAGCAGCAGAATGTCTTTGACATCCCCGGCTAATACGCCCCCTTGGATGGCTGCACCGACTGCCACCACTTCGTCCGGGTTTACGCTTTGGTTGGGGTCTTTACCCAAAATCCGTTTGACTAATTCTTTGACCGCCGGAATCCGAGTTGAACCCCCGACCAAGACGATTTCATCAATGGCAGATTTATCGAGTTTGGCATCCCGCAGGGCATTTTCAACAGGGATACCGCAACGGTCGATGAGGTCAGAGGCGATTTCTTCAAATTTCTGACGGGTTAAGGTCAAGTCGAGGTGCTTTGGCCCGTCTTGGGTGGCGGTGATGAAGGGGAGGTTGATGTCCGCTTGGGTAACGCTGGAAAGCTCGATTTTGGCTTTTTCTGCGGCTTCGGTTAAGCGTTGCAGGGCTTGTTTGTCTTTGCGTAAATCGATGCCTTCTTCGGATTGGAATTGGGCTGCGAGGTGATCGACAATTTTCTTATCGAAGTCGTCACCGCCGAGGTGGGTGTCTCCAGAGGTTGCCAGCACTTCAAATACACCGTCACCGACTTCGAGGATGGATACGTCAAATGTACCGCCCCCTAAGTCAAATACGAGGATGGTTTCGTTGCTCTTTTTGTCTAAGCCGTAAGCGAGGGAGGCGGCGGTGGGTTCGTTGATGATGCGTTTGACATCAATCCCGGCGATTTTACCTGCGTCTTTGGTGGCTTGACGTTGGGAGTCGTTGAAGTAAGCAGGTACGGTAATTACGGCTTCGGTCACAGTTGAGCCGAGGTACTTACTTGCGTCTTCGACGAGTTTCCGTAAAACTTGCGCCGAAATTTCTTCCGGGGCAAATTGTTTGTTGAGGGCCGGACATTCGAGTTTGACGTTGCCGTTGTTGTCTCGTACTACGTCGTAGGAGACTTCTGTGGTTTCGTTGGTTACTTCGTCATGGCGACGACCGATGAAGCGTTTTACCGAGTAGAAGGTGTTTTGGGGGTTCATTACGGCTTGACGCTTGGCGATTTGACCCACCAGGCGATCGCCATTTTTGGCATACGCTACAACAGAAGGTGTGGTTCTAAAGCCTTCTGCGTTGGCGATGACTGTAGGTTTGCCTCCTTCGACGACGGCGACACAGGAGTTGGTTGTTCCTAGGTCAATCCCAACAATTTTGGACATAAAATTTCTGCTCCGATGTTAACTACAAATAATGTTAAAGAGCGATCGCGCCTTTTGGTTTTAGATTTAGGCTTATATTTTTTTCTCGATCGTCATAAACGAGCTTACCTTCTTATATTGACGGTGTTGGGGCGACTCCAGTAAGTGTAGTTTCCCGAACCTTTTTCGGGGGGCTGTCTGAAGGGGGGATATGATCGGGTCGCGATCGCGCTGGCTTCGATCTGAGTCTCACTTCGCCTCATTTTTGTCCTTTGCAGATATCGGTAGATGTTGGGGAGACAATGCAAAGATAGCTATTTTTCTACGCAGATATGCAGTAGATATTAGGGATGCGGTCTTTTTTTCAGTTACAAAATTGTCAAATAAGTATCCATAGATTCTTCAGGTAAAAGCTTTAACTTTTGATTCTTTAAATCTAATTCAATTCCCAAAGCTTCCAGGGGAATAACGCCCAAAAGTGCATCTCGGCTCCCCGGTAATTCTAAACATTCAAAAGTCCCTTCTCGACCTAATAAAGAAATACTAGCATCTCGGAAAATTCGTGCTTTACTAAAGCCGTTAGCCGTCGCAACATCAACTTCTTTAAGTAATTCTAAACCCAATTGCGCGATCGCGCTTGTAGGAAGACAGAGAGTTGTTGCACCTGTATCTACTAAAACATTCTCTAAGGTAATAGTACGAACTTGCTCGACTGGAATCAAACTTCGCTGGGCTGCTCCTGCGTCAATCCGGTTGGTTATCGTTAAAGTTGTGGTAATTTTGCCCATGGGGGTATCTGTTGGAGTTGTCATCATTGGATTCCTTGTCACTCTACCTTGATTATGACTGATTTTTGGAACGCGATCGCGTCTCTTGGGGAAGGGCGATCGCGCTTCACAATGCACTGTGTCTAATCAAGCTTTGGATGACAATCAACAAAAGATAATGCCTCTTCATCAAGGTAGCCTGCAATTGCCATTTCGATAACAGCCCACACTGGATAGTTCATATTTTCGGCTCGCATTTCTAACCCATGACGGATTGCTTCGGGTAATCCTTCTAAAAAGATTTGTGCTACTTCAGGTGACAGATGTTCGGAAGCCGCAGGTTGAGTTTGCATAGATTAATCTCTCGCTGGAATTTTGACGTTATGAGGCATAGCAATGGGCTTTTAGGCAGTTTCCTTGATGTTACCCGAAAAGGCGATCGCCCTTTTCAACCTATAAAAGAAACGCGATCGCGTCTCTTGGGGAAGGGAGCGCGATCGCTTGGGCAGAAAGCCTTAGTTACAATTAACTCAACCAGAGATTTCAGTTCATTTATGCGATATTTAACTTCACTGTAACCTCTTTCAGCTTGTCTTGTAGCCACTGCTCAAATAACTGGTTCTGTAATTCTTGGCGTACTTCTTGTAAAGCCGCAGGAAGAAACTGCTCCACGCGAAATAAACAGTAACGCCCTTCAATTTCTATAGGACCGACAATTTCTCCCGGATTCGCCAAATCAATCGCCGTTCTGAGGATATCTGGCATTTGCCCTTTGGGTACAGCACCCATCATACCATTAGCCACGCGATCGTCTGTCAGAGAATATTGCTGTACTAAAGGTTCAAATTGATTGCGATCTTCTAAAATCTTTCCTTTGAGGTGCTCGGCTAACTCTCGATTATCTAAAATCATTCGAGATAAAATGACCCGATCCAAAAAAGGCTTTTGCTCTTGGAAATAATCTTCTAACTTCGGTTCAGTAACCTCATTTCTTAACTGTTCAACTTTAAAGCCAAACTCAATATTTTGACGAAACTGCTCATAATTTACGCCATTCGCTTGCATCCACTGCTGAAAGCTATCCGCATCGCGCAAATTACTTTGAACGCGGAAATCCATCAAAGCTTGATCCACTTGCAAGCTATTAAACTGAATATCAGTTCGCTGTTGAAGCTCTTGCTCTAAAATATACTGACGCACAACATCTGCCATTAAGCGCTCATAACTTCCTGCCGTTTTGAGATACCCGATAGCGCGTTGGAGAGTAATAGATTCTTCGTTAACCTTCAAAAAGGGAATTTCGTTCAATTTCATCGGTAAATGCCTACCTTAAAATAATATTCACGCGATTATTCCTAGATTGATATATGAATAATCGCATGATTTGACTAAGTTTTTGCGACAAAGCGACTCAAGCTATAAACTGAGTTGGAATCTCTACATAAACTCTAGCTTCCTGTCAACTTAATATTATCAATACCCACTACACTTTGCGTGATACCATTTAATGCTCCCAGACTAAAACGAACAGACCGTAAATCATCACTGGAAGGAGAAAATGTGCCGTTATAGAGTGTTTGACCATTGACAATCAGTTTCCAGTTTTTAGTTGTGAAGTCAACATCTGTTTTAACGCGGTTCACACCATTCAAGTTATAAGAACCCACAGTTCCTTGTGTACCGCCAAACAAACGGACAGTTCCATCAGGGTTAAAGTAAATGTTGTTAACCCTTGGAGTATCTAACAATACTGTAAATGGAGTATTGTTCAAATACTGAGCATCAAGGTCAAAAGAAAGAGAATAGCGATCGTAGTTTTTACCAACACCCAACTGAATTTGATCGTAACCTGATTGGTTATCAGTAAACACTAAAGGACGGTTATTCAAGTTACCTAGTGACTGCTGAACTAGCGGGTCACCAAAAACAACAGATGATACTGTAGAAGAACTTGAGCCTGTTAGCGGTTTTTGTCCGATTCGTTGTGCGTATTCATTAAAGGTAATATTGTACAACGTCGTACTTTGAGGGTCATTATCGTAGATATTGACCGTACGAGACGTATTACTTCCTAACTTGTAACCCCCGACATTACGCAAACTCAGAGTTACATTCTCTGTACCTTCGTAACGATAATCGTTGATGGGATTGACCGGAATGTAGGCAAAGCTCGAACCTGCCGGAATGGTGACATAACCCGATAAGCGGCTGTAGTCGCTGCCATTGGTTGCACTACCGCCAATATTGTAGTAAACCGTCTCAGCGCGAGTACTATCGCCACCACTGCGGTAAACGTAGAATTGACCATTGTTAGGAGTTTGACCGGGATTACGTTCGTAAGCCGCAGTATCGTTACTGTAGAGGTTAATGGTGGAGGTGGGACGCGGGTCGTTATCGTAGATGTTGACCGTACGAGACGTATTACTTCCTAACTTGTAACCCCCGACATTACGCAAACTCAGAGTTACATTCTCTGTACCTTCGTAACGATAATCGTTGATGGGATTGACCGGAATGTAGGCAAAGCTCGAACCTGCCGGAATGGTGACATAACCCGATAAGCGGCTGTAGTCGCTGCCATTGGTTGCACTACCGCCAATATTGTAGTAAACCGTCTCAGCGCGAGTATTATCGCCACCACTGCGGTAAACGTAGAATTGACCATTGTTAGGAGTTTGACCGGGATTACGTTCGTAAGCCGCAGTATCGTTACTGTAGAGGTTGATGGTTGAGGTGGGACGGGGGTCATTGTCGTAGATGTTGACATAGCCACTGGTACTACTGCCATTGTTGTATGTCCAACTCGACTGTAATGTCACCCGCATTTGCTCAGTTCCTTCGTAGGTACTGTCATTAATCGGACGTACCGGAATATAAGCGGTACTAGAACCAGCAGGGATAGTGATAGAACCAGTCAATCGGCTGTAGTCGCTGCCATTAGTCGCACTTCCCGACAACCGATAATACACAGTTTCTGCGCGGGAATTGTCGCCTCCACTACGAGTAACTCGTACAGAACCGTGATTGCCACTTTCGCTGGCTATCGTATCGTAGTTACTGATGCTGATTGTAGATTTAGGACGGGGGTCGTTGTCGTAAATGTTGACATAGCCACTGGTGCTACTGCCGTTGTTATACATCGAATTCGATTGCAGATTTACCCGAACCTGTTCGGTGCCTTCGTAGCGAGAATCGTTGATGGGTTTAATGGGAATGTAGGCAGTTGTCGAACCGGCTGGAATATCTACATAACCCGGAAGGTAACTATAGTCACTGGCATTACCTGCTGTACCACTGAGGTTGTAGTAGACCCGTTGGCTGCTATTGATGTTGCCACCACTACGAGTCACTCGTACTGAACCACTGTTGCCACTTTCATTGGCATAGCTGTCATAGTTACTGATACTGATGGTGGGTTTGTAGTCGTTGTCAAAAATGTAGACAAAATCGCTCTTGACGCTGTTATTAATATTGTAATTGCTGTTGGTTTTTAACGAGAGCGTTACTTTTTCTGTTCCTTCAAAGGCTGAGTCATTTTTGACGTTAACGGGAATATAGGCAGTAGTTGAACCCGCAGGAATTTTGACATAGCCAGAAAGGGTATTGTAATCACTGCCATTGCTGGCATTACCGCTAATACTGTAGTAAACATATTCGTCTTTGTTGTTATTGCCACCGCTACGGGTCACTTTGAACAGTCCACCATTTGGGCTTTGTCCTAACTCTCGTTCGTAGGCATATCGATCGCTTGCACTTAAGCTAATAGTTGATTTTGGAGGTGAATCATTGTCAGTAATTGTAATTGTACGGGTGCGATCGCTCGTAGAATTGCTCAGGGAATAGTTATTATTGGCGGCAAGGTTAATAGTAACAGTTTCATTCCCTTCATAAAGGGTGTCATCAATGACATTGATAGGAATTAAAGCACTACTTGCACCTGCTGGAATTTTCAGCCAACCGCTTAAATTGGAGTAATCTTTCCCGTTAGAGGCATTACCCGCAACGGAGTAGTTGACCCATAAATCTTGTGCCGTGCTTCCCGTGCGACTGATACGGAAAGAACCAGAATTAGAGGGTTCGCCAACAAAACTATCATTGGTACTGAGAGTAACGGTTGGTTTGGCTACAGGTTGATTTTGAGTCAGATTGAGTTTGATTTTACCTGTCGCTTTATTATGACCATCAACAGCAATTTTGTAAGTTTGACCAGCTACGGCATTAAATGCCACTTTACTGGCCGTGCCACCACTAGGGTCATTATTATTGCTGGCGATTGTTGCTAAACTAGCGACAGATGAACCCGTATAAACTCCAAGAAGAGTATCAAAGTTACTTCCGGCGGTCGAAACTGTTACACTACCAGAACTGGGAGCAGTCCAAGACCACCAAACAGATTTTCCTCCTGAGTTACCTGCGTGATTGCTTTCGCTTGTTTCTTCTGTTGCATTAACATTTAAACCTGTAACGCTCACTGAAGAACCAGTAATACTTTTAGCAGTTGCAAGATTATCATTGGAATGTCGCCAATTTGCTGCATATTGCGCCGTATTATTTAAAGTTAGACGATTATCTGCTTGACCAGCTATTCCAGTAATTTTGCCAGTATTTTCGTATGTTCCATCGGGGTTAGACCAATAATTCCGTCGTGGAACTCCACCGGGATTATAAGCCATAATTGTGCGGAATGATTTATCTGGGGCAACGTAGCCGTGAGAGTAGTTGTATGCTCCGTTTCCATTACCTAGATCGTGTCCTGCACCCTGGTTATGACCAAGTTCGTGAGAAAAAGTCAGATTCCATAATGCTTGATTTGTTTTGACTACACTAAATGCTGATTTTTCAAAACTGTAACTACCCTTTCCTAACCAAGCTAAACCTGCATTTCCTGGAGATAACTTATTCGTCCACAAACTCACCATGTCGGCTGAGTATTTGTCCCGTAGTGTATGTACTTCATCTAAATAGCCATCATTTTTATTGGTTAGTCGATCTAGGTCTTTACTAGAATCTTGCGATTCCGTGTAAGAAACTTCCGCTGTATGTACAATCCGGATTCGCTGATTGATGCCACTATTTTTATAGCCTTGGTTAGTTTCGGCTTCTGTTTGAGCAATCAGTGCTTTAATGGCAGCAATCCCCCCTTTTGCTTGTCGTGCTTCTGGGGTATATGCAACCATTACATCAATAATTGAACCATTATCAACATCTGAATCACCTGCAACTATAGTATCTCCAGATGCAACCCCGACTGAAATACTACTACTCACAGAAGAATTCGTACCATCAGCAGCCGAGTATATAGTATCGGATGCTGTCAAAGGTTTCATCGATAACCCATCATATTGTGGAAAATCGGGCAGATTTGTAGTAACTTCATCACTGGCTTTGAAAATAGATGCGCCTTGTTCCGTTAAACTATAGGCGCTACTTTCAAGTACGTCTTTAGCTGTGGCTGGCGTACCGACAAATACTCCACAAGAACAAATGTAGCCTGCATCTCCATCAGCTTGTGCTGGAGGTGTACCAAAATTTGGTGTCGAACTTTCTTTGTTATTATCTACTTCTTCATTAATAGCAAACAGATCAACTTCTCGGACTACATGAACGCCATCGCTAACAAAGCGGATTTCATAAAGTTTGTCATCAACCCTGATTTTTCCAACCGCAACATCACTATCTTTACTCTTGACTAGGATAACTTCGCTATATTCTACTCCCGGAATTTTACCAACGCGAACCAAATTTCCTCCATCTGATGAAAACTCTACTGGATCGAGTTTGACATCTACAGAAACATCATCAAACAAATTCAGTGTGATAGTTTGACCTTGAGATTCTTGTGTCTTTTCTAGTAATCCCAAGTCTAGATCGACAAACTTTTGACGCAGTACATTTTCTTCTTTTTTGCCAACACTTTCTGGTATTTTGCTCGGATTGAGAGGTTTAAACAAAGAGGAGGGTTTCGGTGGTTCGATCGCAACGGAATCAGAAAATTCTTCTCCGGGTTTGGTAACTTTGGCTAGATGGATTGCAGCCATCAAATTCAATAATCCTGCACCAGTTTCTCGATCCCAGTTAGGTGTCTCTAAATCGGTTGCGGTAGTTTTGAGAATGTCAATGACTTGTGTGTAACTTAGTTGAGGATTGACCGCCCAAACATGAGAAATAGCTTTTGTCACTTTAGATGATGCAACAGAAGTTCCGTAGGCTGTTTCTGTTTCTTCAGTCCCGTCTATAACAATGGGACTTTCTGGTGTTCCCCCTTCCGCAACAAGATCGAGACCCGTACCAAAGTTAGAATATTCGGCTCGTTCAAATCCTTTGAAGGGTTCTAAATTTGGATCGGTCTGTTCTGCTGCTCCGACTGTGATAATGTTATCAAATTGTTCTGCGGCTTGAGCGATCGCAGAAAGTTCCTGCCCTTCATCCCCTGCTGGTACAACAAGTACGACGTTATTGTCGCGGGCATATTCTAAGGCATTAATCTCTTCTGCTGTTAACTCATGGCGAGGAATAATAATTCCTTCACTTGTTGTTTCCGTTAATTCAACATCGAGATGGATAACAGCATTGGTTTGTTCGGATTCTTTAGCTGTATCAACTGCGTCAATCAGAGACTCTATCCAATCTGTATCCTCTGTATAAGAGAGTGACTCTGTATCAATTGCTGTAGTGAAAGGTTGATCGACTTCTACCGTGTTAGATAAGAGCAATTCTGTTTCGGTTTCAGCATCATTCACATAGGCTTTCGCATATTCAATCAGGGCTTGACCCATATCGCTCGGTCGCCAATCCCGGTCAGCATCAATGACTTCATCGAGATCGACGGCTTCGGCGGTTGCACCTCGGACTTGGAAGATGATGTCGTTGTAGTCTTTGTCTGTCCAACCGTCTACCCGCAAGTCTTCCATGACGAAGGTGTTGCCGTCGCCGGTGACATCAGCGATTTGGCCCACATGGAAAGCATCGTTGGGGTTGGCGGTTTCTAGGGAGAATAGGGGGCGAATTGAGCCGCCTATGCTGGGGTTATTGGCGACTTGCTCGACGGTGCCGTTGGGAATGAGCATGACCCCAAAGGTGTCGCCGGGATTCATGTCGAAGGGTTTGACTTGTTTGTAATCGCCTGAGTTAAAGTCACCTTCCCAGGCGGTTCTGCCGCTAAATTTTGCGCCTTCGGATGCGTCGTCTATGACGATGTAGCCTTCGGTAGAGTTGCTGGCGGCGCGACGGGCAGCTTCGGCGATGAAGTCCTCTGTGTCTAGGTCTTCCATCCCTTCAAGGCTGAAGATGGCGAGTTGACCTTTGTAACCGCCGCCGTCATAAAGGAAGTCTATGCTGACTTTGCCGGAGTCGCCGACGGTGAAGACTCCTTTGTCAAATTTGGGGGTGAGGGGGTCGTCGGTTAAAAAGGGAACGTCGTCAAAGTCGTTGTCTGGGAAGGGGTCGCTGATGCCGACATCATCGGGTGGGGAGTCGCCGAGGTCTGGGATGTCGCTGTCGCCCACTAAATCGAGGTCTGGGGTGTCGTCTCCGGGCCCGTCTACGATGCCGGAGGGGGTGAGGATGGGTTCGAGGATGAAGGTGTTAAACCCTTGGGGTTTGGGTCGTTGGGGGGCCGACCAGTTAAAGGTGCGAGCAAACCATTTCGTGAGACTCATGAGGATAGATTCCCTTACTACTTCGTCACAGATGTAGCTTTATTTTGGCTTGCTGAGAGGTTAATAATCAATCAAAAAGTTCATTAATTTAGAGCAAAGTTCATTAGTTTTGAAATTAAGTGTTTTTACGGTTGTTTATGAAATTTGTTTTATGCAATTCGTCGGCTAATTTATCAATTCTTTAAGAAGGCGATCGCCTACTTCATCAGAACTTTAAAATTGTTGGTATTACGTTAATCGTGAAGCGATATACTCAAATTATTTTGGGGTTGCAATTGCTCAAAACCCTTATCAGGTAAGGCGATAGCGGTACATAGTCAGTCGATAAATGAGCGATACCATTGACTTGTGTATATTTGCTGAAACGCCTTCAAAAAATCTAAAAATAAAATTTTTGCCCATCTTGCATAAAATTATATTTGTTTTTGAGAGGTATTAGTGAAGTTCTCAAAAATCAACGCTCATTCATAGAGAAACCGTTGAATTTTAGCTTGGGCGATATGTTGTGTTTTTCGGTGATGAGAAATTACGCGATCGCGAACTTCATGAAACATTCTCAGGATTGATACAAAATGATGAATTACTGCACGTTGGCTCGGTTGTCTTGGCAACAGAAATTTGGTTTATTTAAAAAAGCGGCAATCGGTGTGGGGGGCGCGATCGCCCTCTCTTTAACCACCACCTCCCAAGCTTTTGCCAATGGTTTTGCTGACTTCTTGTTTGTGGTGGATGAATCCGGTTCGATGTTTGGCGAACATCGTTGGCTGGGTGATATGATTGGGGACTTGGAGGCAAGTCTGCAAAGTAAAGGACTCGGTTTAGGCAGCGAAAAAAACCGCTATGGTTTAGTGGGTTATGGGGGTAGCTTTTATTCGGGTGCGCCGTTTGCTCGTACCATCGATATGGATTTAAGTACGCCTGAGATTGAACAGTTTGGCGATTCTTTGCTGTTTGGATATGCGACGAGTGAATTACGAGCTTCTGGTGGTTATGAAGATGGTTATGAAGCTCTTGAGTCGGGTTTAGGACAATATCAATTTCGCGAAGATGCGGCGGTGAATGTGGTATTGATTACAGATGACGATCGCAAATCAACTCGCTCCCAATCAGATGACTTTAATTACCAAAGTGTTTTAGATGCGTTGAATGGCAAAAATGCTCTCCTCAATGCGGTAGTGAATCACGGTTTTGTGGATGGTCGTGGGACTACTGCGATTGGAGTCGATGGGGATGGTAATGCTTTTGTCGCTGATGGCCATGGAGGCTATATTAAAACGACTGGGGGTGAAGCAACACAGGGTCGTTTAAATACCAAAGCCGATTATGTGGATTTGGCTTGGGCTACGGGAACGGGTAGTATTACCGGTGCAGGTTGGGATTTGAATTTTTTGAAACAAGGAGGTAACACGGCACAGTCGTTTACTTCAGCTTTTGTGGATATCAAAGCAACTGAAGCTTACCACCAATTTAAAGACCAACAATCTCAAGATGTCCCCGAACCGGGAATGTTGTTAGGTTTGATGGGCTTGGGTTTGACGGGTGCGGGTTTGCGTCGCGTGCGTCGCGCTTAAATTAGTCTGGTTGGTTTAAAACTATCGTTGCGAAAGGCTCTGTTTTTGAGATAGAAAACAGAGCCTTTTTTGTGTCCATCGCGATCGCGGGTTTCATACTGTAGAGGCGTTAGGACGAATTGACCACGCCAAGAAGTAACGGATGAACGCGATATAACAAACGATCGCCCTGTTGGTCTTTTTGCAGCAAACAATACCGTTGTAAGGCTTGGAAGGCAAGTAACGCCTCATCAGGAGAACGATCGCGCAGCCAAGACAGCCAAGCGGCGCGATCGCAACCTTGAGCTTGTTTTGCCCCCAAACACAACAATTCAACCGCGAGGGGAGAGGTTTGTTGTAATTGATTTAAGCTGTTTTCGATGCGGGTTTGTACTAAATCGGCGAGTCGTAGGCTGTAACGCTCTAAACGAGGGGGAGAAGTCATCTTTCCCGGTTGCGGCCATTGTTCGGCGGTTTCGATTTCTGAGCCATAATTAGACCAATAGGCGGCGATATTACCTTGATAGGGGGGTTGATGGATTTCGGAGGCGATCGCGCACAGGGCTAAGGGATGTCCGGCATAAGCCTCGATCAAGCGTTGAAGATAGGGTTCAGTCGTGGTTATCCCCCAAAGACGAAACAACTGTAATGCTTCATCTTCAGTTAATCCCAAGACTTCATAAATGTGCAAACGCTGCCAATGACGGTCACAAGCGATCGCCCGCAGATCGATTTGAGAAGTCATCACAATCCGACTAGGCATTGTTTTAGTGGTCAAAAACTGGATAAAAAACTCCTCCAAATCGCGATCGCAACAATGGGTATGACCCGCAGCATCCAAGTGTAGGATGGCTTCAATACGATCGATAATCAGTAAACAAGGTTGCGATCGCAGTTGTTCGATCAGCGCTTCGACTAGATAAGACGACTTATATTGATGAATCGCCGTCTTATCCAACAGTAAACTGACTAACGCCTCAAAAATCGAGGTTTCATTCTGACAGCGCAGCCAATGCACCTGGGGAAAGGTTTTGCGGACAACGCGATCGCTCGTTAAGCGGTTGGCTAAGGCAGTTTTACCCACTCCTGCCATTCCCACCAAACCGATAACGCGGGTATCGCTGGCTAATGTTTTTTGGCAATCTGCAATCAAAGACTCGCGGCCAACCCAATAATCTAAAACCGTGTTTTCCGCGAAATTCTGATTCTCCACCCGATCAGCCCAATCCCAGCGAGCGCATTTTATAGCCCGTTGGAGACATTCGCGCAAATTGCGCTTATGGACTTTTTCTAGAGGTTGTAAAGCAGATATGGATTGCAACACCTGAGTTAGAGTTTTCCACAGGTTGTAAGCTAGATAACGGGAGATGTATTCGGTCGAGTAATAATATAAAGGACTATCCAGGTAATCGCCGATTTCGCTATAGCGCTTTCCCTGGAGTACCCCCCGCAATAGTTCTTTTTCTAGGTGACTGAGAGGACAACCTCGCATTTTGAAAACCAAGCGATCGATAAAATCGATAAGTTCTTCAATAGATTGTTCTTCACCCATAATGCGATCGCGTTCTACGGTAGCAATCATTTTTGGTTTGATGCTGACTCTTAGTTTCATCACTCTCTCGAATTTAAGAGGGAGAAATTACGCAGAAGCCCGATTTTTGTTACATAAGTTTACATTCAGCATCCCAAGGGAACGTTTTTGCCGACGAATGGCTGTTTTTTTCTTCTTAGCCTACTGTCGCGACACAGCTTTAGTAGGGTGGGTTAGGCGGCTAGAATCTAGGCTATGACTGTAATCTAGTTATCCGCCGTAACCCACCGTTTAAGGGGTTAGGCGGCTAAAACTCATGCTATGACTGTAATCTAGCAATCCGCCGTAACCCACCGTTTAAGGGGTTGGGCCGCTAAAACTCATGCTATGACTGTAATCTAGCAATCCGCCGTAACCCACCGTTTAAGGGGTTGGGCCGCTAAAACTCATGCTATGACTGTAATCTAGCAATCCGCCGTAACCCACCGTTTAAGGGGTTGGGCCGCTAAAACTCATGCTATGACTGTAATCTAGCAATCCGCCGTAACCCACCGTTTAAGATGTGTCACGGTACTAAAACTTCAGCACCCTATCCCAAGCCACCCAAGTCGGGCTGTATTCCTGTTCCTGCTTTGACACTCAAAAAGAAGCCCCTCACCCGTGGGAGAGGGGTTTAGGGTGAGGGGAAATTTAGGAATTTTCCGAAAGCGTCAGCAAAAACGCTAAATTTTCCTCAGCTTTAAGGGCGTGGGGCGCATTTGCTTTCATAAATACAAATACTCCCGGTTTTAAGGGAATATCCTCTCCTTCTAGGGTTAATATTCCACTTCCTGCAACTACATTAACCGTGGCATTACGGGTTGAAGTATGCTCGGAAATTTCCGTATTTTCCGCTAAACAAAACAAAGTGTATTGACAATTCTTGTCTTTGAGTAGCACTTTGCTCAAAATCCCTTCTTGGGGATATTCGATTTTGTCTTGGAAATTGAAATTAAAGGATTGAGGGGTTTCTGAAGTCATATTTTGATTTCTTTCTCCATTAAGATAAGTTCCGAGGCGGAATCGTGCGACCTTCGCTAAATTTGCGCTCAAAGCGCCCTAAAAATAGCCAAACCGCCCCGAAAACGATACTGGCAATACTCGATACCGCGATCGCCTCGGTCGCCATATTACCAAGCCACAGGGTTAAGATAGGTGCAATTCCCCAAGCCCCAAACCCCGCAAATGCAGCCCCTCGGCGGATACGGCGGATATTATTAAAAGCGCCGCGACAACTCGCACAGTTTTTCGTGTGGGAGTGATAGCGATCGAGTAGTTGCTCGGTGGGTATGGCAGGCGGTAAGGTAGTATCGGGGAAAGGATCGGCTTCGTAACGGTTCACCCACTGCCGCAACTGAGACACATAGCGATCGGCGGTTGTGGGTAAATAGCAAGCCTTGGCGTAATTTTCGCTTCCCCCTGCGGCTTCGAGGTAACGCTCTTGGTAATGTAAGAAAATCTGATCGTCTTCGAGAATGGCGTTTTGGTTGACATGAGAATACCAACGGGGGGTTAACTTAAACACCAAGCGCGGCAACTTTGAGGAGAATTTGAAGGGAAAACGCGCAAACAAGCGACATTCTCCTTTGCGAATGGGAGTGGCATAAACTACAGTCAAAGTGCGACCCAACTTTTTAGCCGTGAGGTCGTGCCACATTAAGTTAGGAGCAGTAAAATAGGTATTTTGTTGTCCTAATGTACCTTTGCGGGGGCCTTCGGGCCAAATGCCGTTAAAACCCTGCTTTCCTGACTCAACAACCTTTAAATTCACCGGACTGACGGTTTCCCGATTTCCCACAGTATCGTGATGGGTGTAGGGAATGTGACTCGAATCGATGACATTTTCCAGTAACGTCAGGGCATCATAGGGAATATCGCGAAACGTATCGATATAAACCCAATCCTCTTTATCTTCTGCGATCGCGTCGATAATCGGAATCGGGACATGGTTTGCTCGTTCTTTTTGACCCGGATATACAAATAACATATCCTGCGCGATCGCGATCGGCAATCCCTTCGCACAAGCCCTCGGAGAATTTTCTGCTGTCATTCCTTCCGGTTGTTGGGGAATCTTCTCGCACTCCCCTTCCCCAGAAAACGCCCAACCGTGATAAGGACATTCTAGCTGTCCTTCTTCGTTAATGCGACCTTGAGACAACGGCGCAAGGCGATGGGGGCATTTATCCTCAAACGCCCGCCAAGACTGGGATTTCGCTTCCCACCAGATCACAATATCTTGATTCAGCAGGGTGAATTTTGCAGGCTTGGTTTTATCCAAATCCTGCACATAAAACACGGGATACCACGCTTCTTTTACATCAAAGCGTTGGGGATCGTCTCCTCCTGCGGGGAGGGCTTCTGTTGGGGATGTTTCACGGCTTAGGGTTTGCATTACAAAGTTTTGTTACGCTTTACCCTTCTTATCTTAAGATTTTTTTACATTGATTGTCTTAACGCCAGCAAGAATCCGGTAAAACTGCCCTTGCTCTCTGTTTACCGAAAATAAAAATCTGCTGGTAGTTATTTCTTGTCGTTCATTGGGAATACTATCAATAACACGTTAAAACAAGAATAATGAGATTATCTAGAGTAAAACGAACTACTGTTGCTCTCATGGGTGCATTATCACTACTAGGACACTTTAGTCAAGCTGCTAGAAGCAATTCAACTTCAATTGTAGTCAGTTCTGATGGTACTTTTCTCGGATTAGTGTCGAGTAATAGATTTAACACTGACTCTATTTGTAATAGTTTTGGAACATACGGTAGTTCATTTTCTCCTTTCAGTATTTGGAATCAGTTTGGAATGTATGGTGGTGAGTATTATCCTACAGGGGCATATAATCGCAATGCAGACCAACCACCAGTTTTGCTAGTAAATGGTCAATTTGGAGGCTATGTTACCAAGAATCCCCGAATTAGAGATCGTATTGACCCCGATTTCTTATATTATCAAGTTTGTGGAGAGTAACTAAATGAATGTTTAAATTGAATTAATGACATAATTCGTCTAAACATTCTTGATTTTCCTCTTGCGGAAAAAGCTTCAATTACCTTAAGTCCGGTAGGGCAAATAATATTAAATCTTTTTTGTAGGATAAATTGATCGTATGAATACACGCTTGCAATTCAAATATCGCGATCGCCTGTATATATGTCAGGCTTTTGACACAGCTTCTTACAAAGGTTTGGTAATTGAAAATTCTGATGGTGATTTTTTAGAAATACAACACAACAGTACCAAGGGTTATAAACGCGATCGAAATGGAAATTATCAAGCACTCGATCTTTCCCACCCCTACTTACAAGGTTTGATTCATGCTGCTGAAGATATTATCAAAAAGTACGCCCAAGAGCAACAAGGAATAGGTCAACAAAAATCTCGAACTCACAATTCACAAGCCCCGTCGGAAGAAAGTAAATTTTTCCAAGAAACTGAAGTTCTTTTAGAAGAATCTCTACAAGACTTAGATCAACAACTCAAAATTGTTGTAGTGGGAAAAGTTAGTTCAGGAAAAAGCTCATTAATTAATGCTTTATTAGACAGAGCGAGAGAAAATCCTGTTGTAAAAGTAGGCGCTGAATCAGGAATTACAACCCAACTTAAATACATCAAACTAGACGATCGTACTATTTTAGTTGATTCGCCGGGCTTAGATGATATCCGCCAAGATAATAGTAAAATCACTCAAGATTTTTTAGATTCAGTAGATGTTGGCATTTTAGTGGTTACAGGTTCAGCAGATGAATCGCAAAATAAGCATTTACGCGATCTCAAGCAAACTTGTAAATCAGTATTTGTCGTGTTGAATAAAATCGATCAGTGGGATGATTTGAATGAAGCTGCTAATCAGAAAATTACTCTTCAATGGCAAGAAGCTTTAGGAGAAAAAGTATATCGATGTTGTGCAAAAGGATACGATCCAGATTTACGTTCCGATGTTCCTTTGGATATTCGTGGTGTTGATCTCTTAAGAGAGGATATAGAAATTTTTTTGGATGAGCAGGGAAAAAAAATGCTATTAGCTCGTCACATGAAAAATCGCAGAAAATACGCAATTGGTATTATAGCTAGTGCTGTAACTGCTGTATCAATAGAAGCACTATTACCTGGAAAAGCAGCATTTATTATGGTAACTCAAGCTGGAGCAATTGCTTCTTTGCATTACTTACATACAGGTAAAATGCTAAGTAAATCTGCTGTTTTATCTATTATTCCGTTATTTGTAGGTAAGTCAGTCGCCACTACTCTATTTCTTTTTGTTACTTCTTTTGTTCCACCTACAGGTATTTTAGAAGTCTCAGCAGCGATTACTGCCGCTTCGATCACTTTAGCAATGCTCGCATCTGTAAATTTTGCCTTATCTATAGCAGGAGATTTAGAAGATAAAGAATTAATTAAAGGAAAATTTGCAAGTTACAAAACAGAAGCTCGTGCCGCTATGAAACAATTATTCAATCAACTACGAGTTACAGATTTAAAAGATATTAAGTCTATAGATTTCCAGAAAATTATTGAAAAAATTATCTAGTTTTAAATTAGTCGAGTATTCAAAAATGGATAACGATGTAGTTTGGTTTTTATTCGGTGTTGCGGGTTTGATTGTGTATTTGATTTTTTCTGCCCTCACGGAAATGGGGACGAAATGGCCGTGGAAGAAGTGACAATTAGAACCCCGGTTCCTTAAAGAAACCGGGGTTCTGGATTAACTTCTGGTTAACTCAAGAATTAGCGTTTGGCTAACTTCTTAGTAGACACTTTCCGTAAGCGAATCGACTCAGGGGTGACTTCAACTAACTCATCCGAACCAATGTACTCTAATGCCCGTTCGAGACTCATTTCTACAGGGGCTTGTAACTGAACTAACTCATCCCCCGTTGCCGCACGATGGTTGGTGAGTTGCTTGGCTTTACAAACATTGAGGTCGAGGTCTTGGGAACGATTGTGTTCGCCGACAATCATACCTTTGTAGACTTTGGTTCCGGGAGTAATGAAGAACACACCGCGATCTTCTGCGTTTTTGAGGGCGTAGAAGGTAGCCACGCCTTCTTCAAAAGCAATGATGACACCGTTGTAACGGGTTTCCACTTCGCCGATGAGGGGGCGGTATTCGAGGAAACTGTGGTTCATAATGCCTTCTCCGCGAGAGAGGCGGACGAAATCACCCCGGAAGCCAATTAAACCACGGGCAGGAATGGCAAATTCCAGTTGAGTCCGACCGTTGACTCCGGTTTGCATATCCTGCATCATGCCTTTGCGCTGGCCGAGGCGTTCGATACAAGACCCGACGGCTTCTTCGGGGACATCGAGGATGAGGTATTCAAAGGGTTCGCAGGGTTGGCCGTTGACTTCGCGGTAAATGACTTGGGGTTGGGATACCTGAAATTCGTAGCCTTCCCGACGCATGGTTTCGATCAGGATACCGAGGTGAAGTTCACCGCGACCGGAGACTTGGAATTTGTCGGGGGAGTCGGCATCTTCGACCCGGAGGGCAACGTTGGTTTCGAGTTCGCGGTAGAGGCGATCGCGCAGTTGACGAGAGGTGACAAATTTCCCTTCCTGGCCCGCGAAAGGCGAGTCGTTGATCGAAAAGGTCATTTGCAGGGTCGGTTCGTCTACGTTGATGAGGGGTAGGGCCTGGGGTTCGTCGGGACAGGTGATGGTTTCGCCAATATTGGCATCCCCAAAGCCTGCAACGGCGACAATATTCCCCGCCGAGGCTTCTTCAATTTCAACGCGGTTTAAGCCGTTAAAGCCGAGAAGTTTACTAATTTTGGTTTTGACAATGCTGCCGTCTTCTTTATACAACGCCGCTTGTTGTCCGGCTTTGATGATGCCGTTGTGAATGCGACCAATGACAATGCGACCGAGATAATCGGAATAGTCGAGGGTGGTGACTTGCAGTTGTAACGGCTTTTCCGGGTCGCCTGCCGGGGGCGGAACGTGGTGTAAGATGGCTTCAAACAACGGCTGCATATCTTTACCGTCGTCTTCGATGTTTTCTTTGGTGTAGCCTTCTAACCCGGAAGCGTAGAGGGTGGTAAAGTCGCATTGGTCATCATCGGCCCCAAGTTCCACAAAGAGGTCGAATACTTTGTCAATAGCGGCATCGGGGGTGGCGTTGGGACGGTCAATTTTGTTGACGACGACGATGGGACGCAACCCTTTTTCCAGGGCTTTTTTGAGGACGAAGCGGGTTTGCGGCATTGGGCCTTCGTTTGCGTCTACAATCAACACGCAACCGTCTACCATGCCTAAAACTCGTTCGACTTCACCGCCAAAGTCGGCGTGACCTGGGGTATCAACAATATTAATTAAGGTTTCTTGGTAGCGAACGGCGGTATTTTTCGACAAAATGGTAATGCCCCGTTCCCGTTCGAGGTCATTGGAGTCCATGACGCAATCGGGAACCTCTTCCCCTTCGCGGAAAATTCCTGATTGCTTGAGGAGGGCATCAACGAGTGTGGTTTTACCGTGGTCAACGTGGGCGATAATCGCAATATTGCGAATGGGAAGAGACATAGAAGTTTAGGCTAGTTTTTTTAGCGTAATGTTTCTCAAGATATCTTAATGATTCTAACTTATGGCGGGGAGGAATTATGAATTATGAATGCAGCAATTTTGGAACGAGGGGAGAGGGGGAGGAGGGGGTAGAGGGGAAGGAGTGGGGAGAGGGGGAAGAAGGGGAGGAGGGGGGAGAAATTATCAATTACCAATAACCAATTAAAGGATTTTGGCAAAAACCAATAACAAATGACCAAGGACGAAGGACGAAGGACGAATAACTAATGACCAATGATTTTAATTTAACGCCAACAATTCCTATGGCCCCGGAAGGCTTCAAGTCCGGGTTTGTGGCGATTATTGGGCGGCCTAATGTGGGGAAATCTACCCTGATGAATGATTTAGTGGGTCAGAAAATTGCGATTACTTCTCCGGTTTCGCAAACCACTAGAAACCGTTTGCGAGGGATTTTGACGACTCCCCAAGCCCAGATTATTTTTGTAGATACACCAGGAATTCATAAGCCTCATCATGAGTTAGGAAAGGTCATCGTTCAAAATGCAAAAGGGGCGATTGATGCAGTAGATTTGGTTTTATTTGTGGTGGATAGTTCGAGTATGGCGGGAGGGGGCGATTGCTTTATTTTCGAGCTATTGAAAAGGACGCAAACTCCGGTAATTTTAGGGTTAAATAAAAGCGACAAACAACCGGAAGATTTTGCGGCGTTTGACCAGAGTTATCAAGATTTAGCACAGGCTGATAATTACCCAGTCGTGAAGTTTTCTGCCCTGACAGGAGAGGGGTTAGAGTCTTTACAACAGATGTTAATTCAACAGCTTGAACCGGGGCCTTATTATTACCCGCCGGACTTGGTAACGGATCAGCCGGAACGGTTTATTATGGGGGAATTAATCCGCGAACAAATCTTGATTTTAACCCGTCAAGAAATTCCGCATTCAGTGGCGATCGCGATTGAGAAAGTAGACGAAAAGCCCGATATTACCAATGTCTACGCGACGATTAATGTCGAACGCAGTTCCCAAAAGGGAATTTTGATTGGCAAAAAAGGCAGTATGCTCAAAGAAATTGGGACGCAAGCCCGCCAACAAATTCAGAAGTTAATTGCCGGAAAAGTTTATCTCGAATTATTCGTGAAAGTGCAACCCAAGTGGCGGCAATCCCGTTTGCGTTTGGCAGAGTTGGGTTATCGAGTTGAGGATTAATGCTCTTTAAATCTCGATCTAGCCAGGGGAAATTTAACACAGAAAGCGTTTTTTGGCGTAAAGGAAAGAAAGCTCGTCAATCATTTGCATTCGTCCTTGGCGGGTAGCGCGTAAAATGCGGTCAATGGAAGCTCTTTCTTCTTCAGATAAACTTTCGTCAAGAATTGCCGCCATTAAGCCGTAACGGTCTGCTACGGTAATTTGTCCGGTTTGACTGACTTGAGCGAATAAATCTGAGAGCGCTCCTGGCAGCAAAAGAGGAAAGGCTCTGGCCGTAGAATTCATCCGTTTTATATAAATGGTTTTGGTTCCTCTTAGTATTAAATACTTATTGAAAGATTAAAGTGATTTATGTTAAGAGCAAAAGCGATCTAAATCACAAGATAACGGGATCGCGATCGCGTTTTTTTCGTTATTCAATAAAAATTAGGGAACACAAAACGACTAGGCGAGGCGATCGCGAGAAAACTATACTGGAGATGCCAAAGCATTTGATTGTTAGTGAATGACTCAAATTATCGTCGGCGCAATTAGTAGCTATCCGGGGGTTCCCTCCGCCGATTGGCTATGGCAGCAAACGCCCCATCCTTTGGGTGTGTGGCAGAAAATGCAACTGCAAGCCAAAGCGAAACAGCCCGATTTTCTGCTGCTGTATCAGTACGATTTTCCTTCACCGCCGTCTCCCCTCACCTGGAAACAACGCCTACGGGGTCAAAAACCGCCTTCTCCCCCCGATATTCCCTCCCAGTTGCGGGGAGTCCCCAAAGACCGCATAATTTACCTGCTGCGAGAACCGCCTCTAGAAGAAATTGTCGAGACCAATAAGCACAATTATGAAGCTGCCCAGGAATATTGCGGTTATATTTCTGGCCCTGACGACTTTGCCCCAAATCCAGGCTGTATGCCCGCAATTTGGTACTATAGCGGCTCGTTTCGGGAGTTGAACGATCTCGGAGTCCCGCCAAAGGTGCGTCGGTGTTCCTGGATAACGTCGGGCATCTCGCGGACGGAAAACCATCGCAGGCGGTTGGCGTTTCTGCGGATGTTGGTCGATAGCGATTTGGAGTTGGATGTGTATGGCCGGGATTTGCCTCATTGGGCCAATAGTCCGGGGACGGTGAAGAATAAATCTCACGCGATCGCGCCCTATTACTATAATCTCGCAGTCGAAAACTACGCCGAAAACGATTGGTATGTGAGTGAAAAGCTGTGGGATGCCCTGTTGGGTTGGAGTTTGCCGATTTATTATGGCGGCCCGGCGGCGGATAAGTTGTTACCTCCTGGTAGCTTTTTGCGCCTGCCCAGTCAAGACGAAAAGGGGTTAGCGTATATTCAGGAGGTTACTTCAAGTTTGGATGCTTGGCACGAAGCCAAAGACGCGATCGCTGAAGCCCGACAGATTATTTTGCACAAGTTAAATTTGATGGCGTGGTTAGAGGATTTTGTAACTCAATAGTGGGGTTTTTTCAGTCATCAGTTATCAGTAATCAGTCATCAGTTTTTTGGGTAATCGGCTTGTAGGGGCGGGGTTTTCCCGCCCAATAACCAATAACAAACAAAGGGCGCTCATCCCTTACTACAAACCAACAACAAAAATGGACGGAATTTGTACTCTCGGAAACGATCGCGTCTGCGATCAAATTATTGCCCTTCTCAACAGCATTGAGGCCATTACCGACGGCCAAATGCCTGTTGTTATATATCCTTATGATGACAATATTACGAAACTCGAAGCCGCGATCGCCCAACGTCCGGGGGTACAAATTTATCGCGATCGCGCCTCAATGGACAAGTGGGACAACTTCGCCCGTCAAGCCTGGGACACTCACCCCACCGCCCGGATAGAATGGCAAAGGGTCGGCAGTCCCGGTTATCATCGCTTTGGCACTCATCGCCGCTACTGCGCCTTTGATGGGCCGTTTGAGCGTTTCCTGTATATGGATGCCGATACTTTGCTCTTAAACTCTCCAGATTATATTTTCGCCCAACTGGAGAATCAAGATTGTATTGTATATGACTTTCAGCATAAAGATTTAAGTCATGTTTACGCGGTCAATTCACCGAAACTCCGCGAAGTTTTCCCCCCTTCTCGCTTAGAAACCGAAATCTTTTGTTCGGGATTTTATGCCTCGCAAAAAGACTTATTTGATGCTGAAAAACGAGATTGGATTATTGCTCAACTGCGTCAAGGGGAAAGCGAGATTTTATATCCCATGGCCCCAGATCAAACGTTGCTGAACTATATGATGATGCGACCTCAGCAAAAAATTCATAACTTTGCTTTAGAACTTCCCCCAGAACAAAGAACGGGTTGCTGTGTAACTTCTCCTCATTTTACAACTGAAAATGCTTTGGTTTATGACAACAATAATCGCCTAACTTATTTACATTATATTGGTATTTCTTCCCGTGTTTTTGAGCGAGTTTGTACGGGGGAAAATATAGACTTTCCGTATCGAGATATCTTCCTGCACTATCGCTATTTACACGAACCGAACCAGAAACCCCAATTTACCGGGAAAGCGAAAGCCTACGATGCACCGCCGAGTTTTGCCGATAAAGTAATGAAAAAACTCAGAATTACTTCTTAAGGAAAAATCATCATGCGCGGAATTTATATTGTTGGAAATGATAGAGTAGCAGAAAACGCGATCGCGCTGCTCAATAGCATTCGCTATTACGATCGAGAAGTCCCGATTTACCTCATTCCTTTTAACGAAGATTATCACAATCTCGCCGCCACCGTTCAAGCCAAACATAATGTTCAACTGTTTCCCGATTTAGAATTAGTGGAAGCCTGGACGAATAAAATCGCTGAAATTTTTGACCGGGATTTTCTCAAGTTACCCAACAAAATGCGAAAACTGGTGCAGTGGTTTGGCCCCCTCGATGAGTTTTTGTACATCGATACAGATATTATTGTCTTCGAGGCGATCGCGAATGTCCTCGATCACCTCCAAAACGCAGAATTTTTGTGTTGTGATTATCATTTCTCGGGCCGCGGCTTAGAAGACGTTTTCTCCCCCTATGTGCGGGAAAACAATATATTTAGCGATACTGAATTGCAAGATGTCTTTAACAGTGGTTTCTGGGGCGCTCGTAAAAGCATTTTAACCGAAACCCACCTCGAACAACTGCTGCGAGAATGCGCGAGTCATCGCGAGTATTTCGACTTTTCCAGTGGCACGACCGATCAGCCAATTTTAAATTATATTATTCTCAAATCTACGAGCAAGCGGGTCAACTTAGTTAAACTTTCTGAAAATGAACCCGGCAGTTGGGCAGGGTCTCCCCATTTCCAAGAAAAAGATCGTATCCTGTATGATGGCGATCGCCGCTTGCGCTATTTACACTGGGCTGGTAGTCCAATGAAGCCAGGGGGCCCTTATCGCGATTTATGGGAATATTACCGCTATTTAGGGGAAACACAACCCCCGTCACCCCCTCCTCCACCCCAACCGAGTTTTTGGCAAAAGCTGATGAAAAAAGCGAAACGTCAGTAAAACCGTCACTCGAAGTAGGGTTTTCCCAACCGGATTAGGATTTGCTTCCCCTTGGAAAATTGGGGCCAATAGGTTATATATTAAAAAGAGAGAAGTTAATAAACATTTAACATTCACCTCTAGGGAGACTGAAAATTATGGACTGGAGAATTGTCGTGGTTTTGTTACCTGTCGCCGTGGCAGGAGGTTGGGCCGCCTTTAACATTGGCGCGATCGCGATTCGCCAAGCCCAAAACTTTTTAAATAAAAGCAAAAGCGCTTAATTTTTCCTAAAATACTCGCTTGAGCTTGAAATTATGAAGCCTACCCTCCAAGGTAGGCTTTTCCCATGAGAATATCTCAGCGACTCTATCCGCTTTTAGACTTGACATATTGCTGAAGATGTCGATTATAGACATCGGCAACCGCCTCTGTAATAAAATGACAATCTTGCTCGGAGTATAATGGTTGCGAGGATAAAGTTCCTGACAATCGCGCTAAAATCAAGGCGAGTTTAGAGCGAGATTGTACAAATCCCCGTAATCTTTGAAACCTGGCTTGGAATCGCGGAGAATCCCCACAGGAATGCTCGATTTTGTTAATCGTACACAGTAGCCTAATCACCTCTGGAGAGGGAGAACGATTGGCAATACCGTGTTTCTGAAATAAATATTCAAAGTCTTGAGGATTTAAACCGACTGTGGTTAAAAAGTCCCGTTCTAAGTCAAACTTCTGAGCAAAACTATCTAATTCTTTGACTTCGATATTCTCTCGGCCAAAAACTTGTTCCCATCGTTCTAAAACACGGGTGTAAGGATATAACAACTCATCGCTGAGTTCTCGAATAAAGCAACTAAAAGGTTTATCATACCGCCCCATTTTGACATTTTGAGTGTAGCGAGACAGGGTGAGGGCAAAGGGATGGCGAAAATATAATATAATTTTGACGGAGTAATTTTTTAAATAAAAACGAACGCGCTCGATCGCATCAAGGGGTAATCGTGCAAAGGCTTCGCCACTGAGAATTATACCGCGAACGGCTGAATTTTGGATTTCATCGAGTACCTGAGACCAACATACATCGGCGGTTAATCCTTCTACTTCTGCCATCAAAGTCCAAGCCAAAAATTGATGAGAAGTCATAGTTCCGGTGATTTTAACTTTTCCTTCTGGCCGTTGTACCCAGTAGGATTTGTGGGCTGGGGGTCGTCCTGTTTGCGGATAAAGAATGCCTTGTTTTAAAAGTTCGGGTTGGGCTTGACTGAAAAAGCTTTGCAGGGAACTTGACCCGGTTTTGGGGGGGCCGATATGGAGGAAAACTGGCGTTGGAGAGGACATAGTTGCTTCAAGATCAGCGATGGTGTGACTGCATTCCAAGATAAATATAACCCCCCGTGAATGTTTGCGTCTGTTTGTAGGGCTTACTGATGTTGAAAAGGCGATTTATAGCAGCAAGCAAAACAGTTAGGACGTTTTGACTCGCAAGGATTGCCCTTATCCCAACCCCTCTCCCACGGGAGAAGGGCTTATTTTCTAAGAATGGATAATATTGTCCTGACCGATTTGGCGGTTGCTATGG
Source organism: filamentous cyanobacterium ESFC-1 (assembly GCA_000380225.1). Classification (GTDB taxonomy): domain Bacteria; phylum Cyanobacteriota; class Cyanobacteriia; order Cyanobacteriales; family Spirulinaceae; genus Jaaginema. The sequence continues at coordinate 1,769,411 of KB904821.1, read as the reverse complement.
GTAGGTATGGGGGTTGTCTATCTCTGCAATCTTCACAAGATTGAGTTGCCTTTTGTGCTTAATCTTAGCCCTGGGGGTACTGTTTAGATTGGTCTCACTTATTTTTTGATAATCTTCAATCGGCTTTGACTGCAAACTTAAATCTATTTGTCCTGTAGACAAAAGAGAACCACAAACAATTCATAATAATGAGCTTATGGTTTCCGTGGTTTTACGGAATCTCTTTGAGTCAAATCGGCATTGGGTATTCTGGCAGAGTGTGGGGTCAGAAAAAACATCGATAAGCCTTGAAAACTAAAAGTCCAAGCCCTGCCTAGGAAGGAGGATGAGAGAGAAAGAAGACTTTGATAAAATGGCGGCCAGGAATAATCCAGAACAGATTTTTATGAGTGAAGGAGAACTTTTTATGAGTGAAGAACAACAGCATTCTTGGCGAGACAATCTGTGGATTCGTTGCGTTGGACTTTTATTATTTCCGGCGGTATTTTTGGGATTATACTTAATTTCAACCCGTATTGTGGTGAATAGACCTGCCACTTCACCACAGGTAACTCCTACCGATCCCTCTGGACAGTGATGAAAAAACGCGATCGCCTTGGTTGACAATTCTCACTGTCTTAAGAAGGGGAGGAGAAGCAGAAAAATAGACTTTTGCAGTTTGAGTGTTTATACTGGCCAGTGTTCTCGCGTTTGTGGAGAAATTACTGCTGTTTTAGTTAAGATTTGTGGATAAAATTTGAGGAGGCCGATAGGGCTAAAGTTAATCACGCATCCCCATGAATCCCCCATAAACTCAAGTATAGCGACAATTTCAGGGATGAGCGCGATCGCGAAAACGTCCGGTTTTTGCTTTTCCAATTGTCACTCCGATCGACTAGAATGAACAATCGTTCCAAAATGATCTCATATATTCAAGAGTCGTAGACACTTAGCGGTATAATGAAAGAATAATAAGGTGTTTTCGTATAGTATTGTGATAAACTCTTTAAACTGATATATAATAGGTTCAAATTAAGAATGAGACAAATGTCTGCCTCAAATCGCGAAATAGCAAAGAGTTAAGTGTCTTAATCTGAAACTGAAATGACTATATCTCTCAAATGGATCAAAATGATTCAATCTGCGGTAAATTACTGTTTCAGCGTTTGTCTATCCCCTAAATAAAGCAAAAAATCAACAATTATGGTTCCTCAAGATTTTTTAAAGCGAGTTGCAACCCAAGCAGGCGTTTCTAAAAACGAATTGCAAGTGTTACAACGAGCCATCCAAGGCGATTCGATGACCACGATCTCAAAGCAGCTAGGCGTTAATAAAGACGCTCTGCAAAAGCGTTTGGGCGAAGTTTACAAAAAATTCCATATTATGGGAGCAGGGCCGGGAAAACTCGCCAAATTACAACAAAAGCTCGTCGCTGAATATCAAAAGCAATCGGTAAACTACACAGTCGGCGATCCTCTCAGCTATCCCTCCATGTCCCCGGTGTCTCGTTCTCAGGGCAGTAAAACTCACATAGATTGGGGGAATGCTCCCGAACCCAATTTATTTTACGGTCGCAAAAGCGAGTTGAATACCCTCAAGCAATGGATTATCAAAGATAATTGTCGCTTGGTGGCGCTTTTAGGGATGGGGGGTATTGGTAAAACGGCTTTAGCGGTACAAGCCGTACATCAATGCCAGCATGAATTTGAAACCATTGTCTGGCGATCGCTTCGACGGGGAATTGCCTTAGACGAGTTGCTCACAGACTTGATTACAACCTTAAGTCCTTCAGAAAAACCGGAAGACCCAAAACCCGAAATTTCCGTGTCATCTTTGTTGGATATTTTGCGAGTTAAACGTTGTTTATTAGTGTTAGACAATGTGGAAGCTCTGCTCGAATCGGGTCAAATTGCTGGATATTATCGCCCAGAGTACCAAAACTACAGCGATTTATTCTCTCAACTGGGTCAATCGCGCCATCACAGTTGCGTACTGCTGCTGGGACGAGAAAAACCCATTGATGTTGTCTCCATGGCTGGCATTCATCTGAGTGCGCGATCGCTCTCTGTCGGCAGCCTCACCACCCAAGACACCCAAAAACTCCTCTCTGCTACCCAAAGTTTAGAAAAAGCCCCCGTTGCCGCAGTCGAACAACTGGCTCAATTGTACGGCGGTAATCCCGCAGCTTTAAAGCTGATTGCTACTACCATCGCCGAATTATTTGATGGTAACTTAGAACAATTCCTGCAACACGATACCCCCATTATTGGGGATGTGTTGGGCAGATTATTAAGCGAACAGTTCGAGCGTTTGTCTTTAGCCGAACGGCAGTTACTCGCTTGGTTAGCCCTGCTTGATAAACCCGTGACCCCCTTGGAGTTATATCAACAAACGGCGTTTGCTGGCGATTTAGCCCAGTTGTTAGCGATTTTAGAATCGTTACGGCGGCGATCGCTCCTCGACAAATTGCAAGACGGCAAAACGGCAAAATTGGCGGTTCAGCCCATGGTGAAAACCTACCTCACCCGTCAATTTGCCGCCCAATTGGTGCAGTTAGTCTCCGGTCAAAATCCCGAAGAACTCGAAGATATTGACCTCCTAGACCGCTTGGGTTTAGCCAACGAAGAAGTATCGAGTCCGACGCAAGTTAACCTGGCTTATCAGCATTTGGGTAAAAAGCTCAACGAGATTGGTTATCGCAAGTATCTCGAAGGAGAGTTGGTAAGTGCGAAGTTTTATCTACATTGGTCGATTCAACTGAATCCTGAAAATGCCGCCCCTCACTATAACTTGGGTTCGGCTTACGAACAACTCAACGATATCGAGAGTGCGCGATCGCACTATCAAACCGCAGCCCAAGGGGGTTCATCTCCCGCGGCCCGGGCCGCTTGGGTGAATTTAGCCCGTCTGGACTTACTCGCGGGTCAAGCCGAAGACGCGATCGCCCGTTTAGTCCCGATTATCAACGAAGTCACCGATGCTGAGGTCAAAGCCTCCTTACACAAAAACCTCGGTTGGGCGTATCTCATGCAAGGTCAATACGACGACGCAGAACGCAACCTGGAACTGTCCCTCGACTTTGACCGGGAACGAGGCACTACTTATGCCCTTCTCGCGCAAGTTCTCGAAGCCCAAGATGACCCCGATGCAGCCCGCGAACACTGGCGTAATTGTATTGAAAGCGTCACCCCAAGTTCGAGCAGTGGCGAATTACACTGGCAATTACCGGAATTAGTCGGCTGGCGGGCGATCGCGCGTCAACGCTTGTTATCCCGCTAATTTCCCGGTTCTAGGAAGTCGTAGAGAATCTCGTCGGGTTCATCGTAAATTTCCTCCTCATCCACCGCCGTTTCCTCAGTGATTTGGGGAAGCGGCGGTTGGGTGATTTTGGGAGGTGGACTCGCGATCGCCTCGGTGAGTTTTCCCACTAATTTAAATAAATGTAATACCTCTCCTTCTAAGCGTTGCACTTGGGCTTGACTAGCATATTGATCGGGATCGCCATCAAACTGAAGAACTTGTTGCAAAATTACCTGAATTGCCGCTTTAGATGACTTCAGATTATGCTGTTTTTGATAAGTTTTCAAAGCCTGATAAAGTGACTTTTCTAGATGCAGCTTTTTGATTTTCTTATAATCTTTTGACATTATTTTTGATTGCTTGTTTAAGCGTTTAGGGTGAAAGCTTATATCAAATCCGGAAATACAACCATTATTTTAGAACCCCGGTTTCTGGCTCAAAATTTTAACCTTACTGTATCAACAAGTAAGAAACTGGGGTTGGTGAATCTCCACTAATCAACCGGATTTGATATTACAAATCTTCAGGATTTAGGGGCCGCAAAGTACAGCCCATACTGCCTTGATGGGGGCCATCGCAACCGCGAATCGCAAAATATCCCTGGATGCGTAATGTATCCCGAATATAAGTAAAATCAGCATCCTTCGGAGACGAACCGCGCACCAAAGAAAAGCCCGTTCCTGTACAGTTGCGATAAGAAGGCACTTCATTGGGTTCTAATGAATCCGAACAATGGTGCCACAGATGGAAATAATCAACGCCAAAATTGTCATTCTCAATTTTGATTTCATCCTCAAATTCAGGCAGATAATAAGCATTAATAAAAACTACCTGATTTTGATATTCAAAAATAAAATCACTGAAAGATTGACTTGCTTCATAGTGACCAATTTCTCCCTCAAAACTAGGAATTGCTGAGGTGGAATGAGTATTCGCCCGATCGCGGACATCTGTTGTATTAGAAGAACTGTTTTGGCTTGAAATTACTTCTTTTTCAGTCGCAATATGGGGATCAAAAGCAGCACAAGCCCAACTTAGGCTACTACTTGCCAAAACACCGCTTAAAATTATACTTCGTCCCATTCCTAACTTCATTTTTTATTTTCCTCAAAACCGGCTACTTCTGCCAACACATACAACGGTCTACCCTTCACTTCCTCATAAATACGTCCGATATATTCGCCCAAAATACCAATACTGACTAATTGTACCGCCCCTAAAAAGAAAATCGCAATCATAATCGTAGCAAACCCCGTCAGGGGAGAATCCGGGGCGACAATGCGCCAATATAACACCATACAAGCCATAATTAACGCCGCCACTGCTGCTAACAAACCCACATAAGTTGAAAGGCGCAACGGCACTCTCGAAAAAGAAATTAAGCCATTCATGGCAAAGGAAAAAGACTTAGCAAATGTATATTTTACCTTCCCCGAAAAACGGGGATCGCGCTCAAATAAAATAGCCGTTTGTCGTAAGCCCACCCAAGACCGCAAACCGCGAATATAACGGTTTTGTTCCGGCATTTTATTTAACATTTGAACCACTTGGCCATCCATCAAACAAAAATCTCCGGTATCGAGAGGAATATCAATATCAGCCAAGCGCTTCAGTAAGCGATAAAATAGATAAGCCGGAAGCCGTTTGAGCCAACCTTCTTTTAAACGTTTGCTGCGTTGAGCATACACTACTTGATAGCCATCAAGCCATTTTTGCGCCATTTCTAGGGCTAATTCCGGCGGGTCTTGTAAATCGGCATCCATCACAATAATTGCCTGGCCGCGGGCAAAATTTAAGCCCGCAGTAACGGCGATTTGGTGACCGAAATTGCGGGATAAACTCAGGTAACAAACGCGACGATCCTGGCTGTGCAAATCGCGTAAAATTGAGAGAGTGCGATCGCGACTGCCATCATTAATTAAAATGATCTCAATCTTTCCCCCCAGGCGATCGCCCGTGGCATTCAAGCGACGATATAATTCGGGTAGGTTAGTTTCCTCGTTGTAAACGGGAATGACAAAGGAATACAAGGGTTGCATGGGACGCGCTCAATTTGCCCGACAATCACATTGGTATTCTTAATTCAAGCAGATTTATGACCGTTTGCGGGTTCACCTATTCATTTTTGGGATCGATTTTTAGAATTATCGCGATCGCGCCCACTTTTCCACTCGCTCAAAGTGCTGTTATTTTAACATTCTTTTTTATTTAATTTAGTATTAAATTTTACTCATAAATTGGACGTTTTTTGAGCTAAGATTTTAAATAATTTCCCTAACTTTCATTTAGAATAGTTTTAAAAGATCATCGCAATCCTAGGGATTAAAATCATGTCCTCAACTGCCATTACAGACGTAATTACAACTCTAGCCGAAGCAGAGAGACGATTTCACCTCAACCGCACCGAAATCGAGGCATTTTTCCCAGAGTGGCGTATTGATTTAGCCGCGATCGCGCCCACAGAACAAACCAGAATTGACGAAATTAGACGGCGATATTTGTATCAGCGATCCCAGGGACATTTACTCGAAGGAACTGTTATGCTGCTTTTTGCTTCCCCGTTACTGGCTTTAGCGGGCTTTTACGATCCCCCTTTTAAAATACGGGCTGAAGCATCTGTACAGCTTAATTTAGATGATGGTGAAGAAATTTTACAAGGGCGAATTGATGTTTTAGTGCTACAAAATCAGCTTTGGGTCATTGTTTTAGAATCGAAAAAAACAACCCTTAGCGTTTGGTCAGCATTACCCCAAACCCTGGCTTATTTAATGGCAAATCCTCAGCCAGAAAAACCCAGTTTCGCCATGATGACCAATGGAGATGAGATCGTATTTGTAAAGCTAATTCAAGCTGAAAATCGCCAATATAGCCTTTCTCGCGTGTTTGCACCCTTTACTTCCAGTCAAGAACTTTATCGAGTTTTTCAAATCTTAAAAAGAATCAGTCGCGAATCCCAAACAACTAATTAGCCGCCCTCCGTTTTGGGCCTAACTTCGCGCTTAACTCCTGTTTAATGCGGTTGAGAATTGAAGTTTCATCGAGAGAATCGAGAATGCGAGAAACGATCGCCTTCGGTCCATCTGGCCCCCAGGATGCGCCATTAGCCAGGTAAGTTTTCGTAATATTACCGATCGCGTAGGACGAAACCCCAGCCACACTACCTTGGGCGATCGCGACCGACAAATAAGGAACCAGAGAAACGCCCCCCGTCGCCGGAATCGATAAACCGAGTAAACCTTTTAAACCACTTAATCCGAGGGTTGCAAGCAATTCGCTGGCGCTAATTCCCCCCATACTCAAGGCAATTTTACGCAACAACTGAACCGCCGCCGATTGCGTCATGGAAATGCCGTACAACTTCGAGAGAGAAAGAATCGCAATAACATCAATAATCGCCCCGGTAAATAGATCGATCGCCGTCACCGGATTCAGGGCGATCGCGAGGGCTTTGAGGGATACCGTTTGCCAAATCAACTGATTCGCCGCCGCCTCCCGAATCGCCAGTTTACGAGCCACTACGCGGTCGTTCACCTCATCAGCATATAACATCGTATTCAGCGCCACGAGAGACTTGCCCTCCCGGTGCAGAATCTCCAGGATTTTCAGCTTTAATTCCTCAATTTGCGGTTGTCCGCGTTGGGTTTGCAAGCGAATTTTGCCGTCCCGGTCTCGCGTTGCTTGTTTCACCAACGGCGAAGCAGCCACCATCACAATTTCATCGGGGGAAAGCAACTCTCGCACCCGGCGATCGCGAATGGTTTGGTAAATCGCCTGACGATCTGCTTCGGGATACTGGTCAATTTTATTAAAAACCAGCAAAATCGGCTTGCCGACATCCCGCAGTTGCGATAACGCCGTAAATTCAACTTGAGTTAAATCCCCCGCGACGATAAACAAAATTAAGTCCGCTTGCTTGGCTACTTGTCGCGCCAACTGTTCGCGGGTTTCCCCGTCTACTTCATCAATTCCGGGGGTGTCAATCAGTTGAATTTGCGAGTTTCCCGTACCCGGAAGGGCAACACGCTGAATATTAACCGGATAATGGGTGAGGGTTTCTGGGGTGACTTGCCATTGAGCGCTGTCAATCGTGCGCGTGACCCCATGAAGCGGCCCCACCACAAAAGCTTCTTGACCGAGAAGGGCATTCAACACCGAGGATTTACCGCGGCCTACCATACCAAAAGCGGCAATCTGAATTACTGTCTGGTCGAGCTTTTCGATCAGGGTGCTGAGATGATCGATTTCTGTTTCTAAGCCCGCTTTCTCGCGATGGGAAAGCTTAAGATTTTGTACCAAGCCCTTGAGAGAATCTTGGGCTTGTTTATAGTTAATTTCCGCTTGAATTTCCCCAAAACTCAGAATCGCGTTGTCCCATTCTTCGAGAATCGGGGGAGGATTAGGTGCATCAGACTCAGACAAGAAAAACCTCCTTTCGGGTAGCTCCAGGTCAACGCGATCGCAGTTTAGTTCTAGCTCGAAATAACCGCGATCGCGAGAATTGACCTACCTCATTTTAACTATTCCAAGGTTGAACCAGAGATCGGTTTTGCCCTTGATGGAAGATGAGGCAGAAAAAGGGGTTGATTAATCGAAAAAATTGCTGACAATCGCAGCAGTCTGATTTTGAGATGATTGGGAAACAGATGGAGGTGTAGATGTCCCTAGCTGAACAAAAAAGTAGAGTGATAGCACCAAGGTACAAGCTAGTATTAGGCGTTCCAACATACAGAACCACCTCCTTGATCTAGATTTTCGGTCACAATCCTATTATGGCCGCAGTTGGGGGCAATTCCTAAGATCGACCTCACGGGGGGATTGTGCGCTAGATCATAGAAGGCTGCGAACTTTGACGCGCTAACAGTTGACTAATTTCGTCAGCCCGGACGGGTTTACTCAACAAATAACCCTGGACGCGATCGCAACCCAAAGAGCGCAGCAAATCCAGTTGAGTTTGACTTTCAATGCCCTCTGCCACGGTTTTAAGCTTCAAACTGCGAGCCATCTCAATCACCGCTTTAATAATCCCCATATCTGCGGGAGAAGCCTCATTGATCAGATCGTCAATAAAAGACTTATCAATTTTAATGGTATTCAGGGGAAAACGTTTCAGCGTCCATAAAGAAGAATAACCCGTCCCAAAATCATCCAGAGAAATTTGAATTCCGTGTTGTTGTAAAGACTTGAGAATAGAAATTGTAAATTCAAAATCCTGCATGGCCGTACTTTCAGTAATTTCTACATCCAACCATTGAGGGTCTAAGCCCGTTTTGTGCAACAGCGTCATAATTGTATTAACCAACTTGGGGTCAAGAAATTGATGAGCGGTAAAATTCACACTCATCTGAAGGGGCGGTAAACCCTGTTTTTGCCACGCCACCGCTTGAGCGCAAGCAGTTTTGAGAACCCAATCGCCAATCGGCACAATTAAACCCGTTTCTTCGGCCACCGGAATAAAATGAAACGGCGAAATCAGTTTTCCGTCTGGGGTCTGCCAACGAATCAAGGCTTCTACCCCCACAATTCTGCCTGTTTTAAGCTCGATTTGGGGCTGGTAGTGTAAGACAAACTCTTGGCGTTCTAAGGCGCGATACAGGCTATTTTCGAGCCGCAAGCGATTTTGAATTTCGTTGCCAATAGCCGAGGTATAGAGTTGATAATGGTTGCGACCGAGTTGTTTAGCCGAGTGCATGGCTGCGTCGGCATTTTTGAGCAGGGTTTCAGCATTCTCCCCATCAAAAGGCGCGATCGCGATGCCCAGACTGGCTTTGATATAAAACTTTTGCTGTCGAATCGTCAGGGGTTTTTCGAGGCTGTGCAGTAGTTTTTGAGCGATTTGGTGGGCTTGTTGAAGATTGGTAATTTCAACAAGGATGGTAAATTCATCCCCTCCCCAACGGGCAATCAAGTCTTTTTCCTCCAGAAGTTGGTTGAGGCGATCGGCGACTTTTTGTAAAAGAATATCCCCCGTCGCATGGCCCAAGGTATCGTTAATATGCTTGAAACCGTCTAAATCTAAAAAGATGGCGGCCAAAATTTTGCCTTGTTGTAAGCCGTTGACCAAGGCCAACTCCAGTTGTTGACTAAACAGCAAACGATTGGGCAGTCCGGTTAAGGCATCATGGGAAGCTTGATGGCGAATCGTATCTTCGACGCGACGCTGTACGATCGACAAATACAGATGAATCCCCAAGGCTTGAGCCAGTTTTTGTTCTTCAGGAGTCCAAGTCCGCGCACAGTCGTATTGCATTTCGCGCCACAAGGCAAAGGACTCACGGGGGCGGCGGTTGCGGCGATCGCGAATCTGTTTACCCGCCCAATGCTTTTCGGTATTCACAGCATGGCGAAATAAAGTCACAATTCCCACGCATTGATTTTGATACCGCAAAGGAATCAACAACAACGATCGAATCGGGGTATCTCTAAACGCCCAGGCAATATCTCTCAGTTGCGGCTCTTGATAAAGATCGTCGAGGGTATAAAGATAAGGAACAATGCTGTTTTGAATATTCTGGGGTTTCGGGTCAGACAAAATCAAATCCGAGTCTGTGGTTTGTAACAAACTCTGCCACAACGGGGCTTTTTCTAAATCGGGGGTATGAGGTTGGCTTTGGGTTGTGTAGAGTTGCGCGGCTGCCCCGGTGGGTTCCGGGATAATATAAAGGCGACCGCCATCGCAGCCTAAAATATTCGTCAACTTTTCTAAGACCTTTTGCCGCATTTCTGCAACGGGCAAGGGGGAATGGAGCAAAGTGCTAACACTGTTAATCGCCCCTTCGCTTTGGGCTTGTTGTCGGGCAGCAACCAGTAAACGGGATTGGGCGATCGCGATCGAGAGTTGATCGACCACCAACTGCACCATCATCAATTCCTGCTGATTGAAATGACGGGGTTGGCTATGATGACAAGCCAGCAATCCCCACAAATCACCATTATGTAAAATTGGTAACACCAAAGAAGCATCGACTCCCATATTTTTGAGATATTCCGCATGGCAAGGATCGAGGGGAGCATAGCGAATATCGCTTTGGGGTAAGGCTTGCCGGGTGTCGCTATCGTCAAGGGCGTTCATGGTGCGAATCTGAGCGCTGACATTGACCACAACCCGTTGTCGGGCTGTTATAAAGCGATCGCGATCTTTTTCGGGAATATCTGTGGCCGGAAAATGCAACCCCAACAACGAGGGTAATGTGCTTGGTTGCAACGATTCAGCGATCACTTCTCCGTGCCAATCTCCGTCAAAACGATAAATTTTGGCGCGATCGATGTTGAGAAAAGAGCGCACTTCATTCACCGCCGCTTCTAAAATTTCCGCTAGGTCTAAAGAACAGCGAATTCGCGTTACGATTTGATGCAGCCAGTTTTCACTTTCTGCAAGGGATAGCAAAGAATTGTCGATTTTTTTGGCAGGCATGACATTTTGAGTAATTGAGTCAGGAAGTTCGGGATGAGTACACCAGCCCTAGAGAAAAACCGCTAAAAACCTGCATCAAACTTGAAAATCAAGAATTTAGGCAAACCAGCGCCACAAAGGTTTTAAGGCTTTTCAAATATCTAGGTTTACGTTAAATTACCTCTAAGTGTTGAGAGAAAAAGAGATTGTGCGTTATCAAATTTGCCATAAAACGATCTATACCTACAGTCAACTTGTCAATTTACAGCCTCATCTCTTACGCTTACAGCCTCGCTGCGATCGCGGGCAAAAACTCCATCAGTTTAACTACGAGATTACCCCTCAACCATCCCAATTTTCCAGTTTTATTGGCTTTGATGGCAATAATATTACTCAAATTGCCTTTGAACAACCCACCAAAAGTTTACAAATCATGGCTCAGAGTCTGGTTGAAACTCAAGCCACCAATCCCTTTAACTTTTTACTAGAACCCTGGGCGATTTCTTTTCCTATAGACTACCCCTCCTCTATTGTGACGCAACTTCACCCTTATCTCCAACCCTCTAACGGTGGATTTGATCCAGAAGTGCGACAACTCGCCCGCAATTTGTGGCAAGATACCCAAGGAAATAGCGTCGCTTTTTTAATGTCGTTGAATCAGTATATCTATAAAAATTGTGACTATAAAATCCGAGAAACAGGCGACCCTTGGCCAGGGGGAGTCACCCTAACAGAAAAACAAGGGTCTTGTCGAGATTTAGCCGTTTTATTCATAGAAACTTGCCGTAGTGTGGGTTTAGGCGCTCGGTTTGTGAGTGGTTATGAAGAAGGAGATCGAAAACAAACCCAACGGGATTTACACGCTTGGGTTGAAGTTTATTTACCCGGAGGCGGTTGGCGGGGTTTTGACCCCACTCAGGGTTTAGCCGTGAGCGATCGCCATATCGCTTTAGTCGCTAGTGCCTTTCCTAAACAGACGGCTCCAGTGATTGGTCACTTCACCGCCGTAAAACCCCCTTCTGAGGCTTCTCAACCCCCTCCTGTTCAAATGCACCTCGAAACCCACCTCAATATCGATCGTTTAGATTCTTAACATTTTCCACTCGATCTTGGGCAAAACAGTGATAATAATGTTAACCCCTCATTTTCACTCCTCGGCGTGCATCTTAACTCTCAAAAAACGCAAGACAAACGTTGCTTTTTTGTGATTTAGCTGATTTTTCCTAGTTTTTAAAACAGCCGATCTCTAATTTTTTAACTTAGTCTAACAACCTGAGTCTATCGTCGTTTCAGCAGCGACAACTCGTGTTAATGGATTGACCCACGCGATTCTATAGCAACTGCCAAAGCAGTTAGGATACCGCCTCTCTATCTTAGGAGATAAGCCCAAGAGATCGCTGAGATCATTTAACGTAGGATTGGGGTAAGCCCCACGTCAAATGTCCTAACTTGAAATGCTACTGCTATGTTTTAAAGCTCAAAGTCCGGGAAATCCAGTAAATGAGTTGTTCATTCAGAATCGCCAATGGTCATCGCGCGATCGCAATTTAAATTTTTAGTAAAGTTGCCAGGAAAAAAACGCAATCTTTTCTTGATTATGTTATAAATAACCAGAAAGAATGAACAAAATCTCATAAATATTAAGAATAGTGAACTCTTTTAAAAAAATATCAAATCTTCTCAATCATCATCAGGTTAAGGATTTTTCTGTAATTTGAGAATAAACTCCCAAAAACCAAGCTTTTTATGTAACCCTCCATTTTTTAAAACTTTTTTTCTACCCATTAGCATTAAGTGTAACACCTCGTCATGATGACAACCTCGCCCAAAGCCTATCAACTATTTTGTTCTAAGCTGAAACAGTTTCATCAAAAGCAATTTACAGGCAAATTAGATGTGAAAATTGCTACAGGTCAAACCTGGAGTCTGTACTTTAGTTTTGGACATCTGATCTGGGCTGCGGGAAGCGTTCATCCGACACGCCGCTTGCGTCGGCAAATCAGCAAACATACTCCCAAAGTCAGCATCAAAAACATTTCCCCTAGAGATTCAGATAATTTTGAATGTTGGGACTATCATATTCTAACCATCCTAGCCCACCGCAAAGTCATCACCACAGAAGCGATTTTAGCGATTATGCGGGGGATTATTAGCGAAGTATTATTCGATCTCATTCAGCACATCGAAATCACTTCCGTCACCCAACAACTTGCCGCTTCCGACCATCCCGAAAACGTCAATTTAGAACTCGCCACGACTGAAAACATTAGCTTCAAACTCGAACCGAAACTAGGGATTCGCCCTTCTAATAGCGATACAGGTATATTACCCCGTACCTGGACATGGGATGTAGAACTCGCATTAAGCACCACCCAAAAAATCTGGGAACAATGGAGTAGTTTAGGGTTAGCCCTGCGTTCTCCAAACTTAGCCTTAGTCATTACTAAACCCGTTGCCCTCAAAAGCGAAACTTCACCGAGCGTTTATCAAAACCTCGCCACCTTAATCAACGGTAAACGGAGCGTCAGAGACTTAGCGGTATTGCTCAAACAAGACTTAACCGTAATGACGCGATCGCTCGTCCCTTATCTTCGCAAACAATTCATCAGCTTTGCCGAAATTGAGGACTTACCCAATCCCTTCCTCACCTCGAAACCGGCCTCAACTGATCCCGAAAAAACTCGCGATCGCCGTCGTTCCTCAACCCCCACCCTACCATCGCCCCACAGCAACAACCGAAAACTGATCGCTTGTATTGATGATAGCCCGCAAATCCTCGCGATCGCCCGCAAAGTCATCGAATCCGCCGGCTATGACTTTCTCGGCATCGACGACGCAGTAAGGGCCCTCCCCACCCTACTGCAACATCAGCCCCATCTGATTTTCCTCGATTTAGTCATGCCCATTGCCAACGGTTACGAAATTTGCAGTCAAATTCGCCGCGTCTCCCAGTTTAAAGATACCCCTGTTGTCATTTTGACCGGAAAAGACGGCATCGTAGACCGAATGCGAGCCAAAATGGTCAACGCCACCGACTTTATCAACAAACCCGTCGAACGCCAAAAAATCATCGAAGTGCTTCAGAAACACTGCCCTTTGTCTGCATCTTAATTTTGTGGTTGGTTGTTGGTTGTTGGTTATTGGTTATTGGTTATTGGTTATTGGTTGTTGGTTATTGGTTATTGGTTGTTGGTTATTGGTTGTTGGTTATTGGTTGTTGGTCATTGGTAATTGGTTATTGGTGGTTGGTTGTTGGTTGTTGGTTATTGGTTATTGGTTATTGGTTATTGGTTGTTGGTTATTGGTTATTGGTTGTTGGTTATTGGTTGTTGGTTATTGGTTGTTGGCAAAATCCCTAAATTGGTAATTGGTAATTGGTAATTGGTAATTTCTCCCCCTCTTACCCCTCCCCTCTCGTTGGTAACAACGTACCCGGTAGAAAACTCGCCATCACTCGTCCGGCGTGAGAGCGTCGTTGGTAGTAAGCTTGACTAATAGGGTTGCGATCGCTCAACTCATCAATCCCAATCCCATTCCGGCCAATCTCGCGCCCCGAACTGTGAATATAGCGATTATCCCCTAAATACAGCGCCACATGGCTGATATAACTCGCCTTCTGGAAAAAAATTAAATCCCCCGGCGCTAACTCCTCCCAGCTAATCCGCTTCACCCAAGCCGCTTGTTGATACGCATCTCGCGGTAACCAAACCCCCACCGACCCAAACGCCGCCTGCATCAACCCCGAACAATCATAATTCGGTGCAACCGTCCCCCCCCACAGATAATGATTTGGCTGCTCAAAAGCCGCCAGAGCAAACGCAATCACTTGGGGTAAATCCGGCTCAATCTCCGCCCTCGACATCACAGAAGCCTCATAAACCGACTCCGCAGGCTCAAGTTGACTCAACAAAGGGTAACGCAACCATGCCTGATAATCATCCTCGCACAACTGCACCTTCACCGCCTCTGGAGTCGCCGTATCTGGCAAAATCCGCAACTGCCGCCCCTTAGCCGCCTGCGTCGCTAAATTCCCCTCCCTCGGCGCATTATAAAGATCGAGGTGGCTCAAACAGCGATATTCACCACAAGCAGACAAAGGCAAAGAATCTAAATCCATAGAGAAGATAACCCGATGAAGTGTCACTCTTTTTCTAAACTAATCCCCGATTTTAGCATTGTCGTTTCTCGCGATCGCGCCTGCTCAGTATACTTAAAGATGAATCAAAGACTGAATCGCGGCATTCCCATGACAAAAGCCCCAACCCCTGCCTCTGAACTCTATCAAACAGATTTTCAGACTTGGACGCAAGAACAAGCATCACTCCTTCAGCAACGCCAATGGCATCAGCTTGACGTACCGCATCTGATTGAGGAAATAGAATCTTTGGGGAAACAGCAACGTCAAGAATTACGCAATCGATTCGCAATCCTCCTGGGTCATTTACTCAAGTGGGAATACCAACCCCAAAATCGCAGTCGTAGTTGGTTAGCAACAATTCGCATTCAGCGTTTGGATATTGCCGAACTTCTGGCAGAAAGCCCAAGTCTTCAGTCGTATCAAGCCGAAGCCCTACCAAAAGGCTATACCAAAGGAATCCTCCTGGCAGTTGCCGAAACCCAACTCCCTCCTCGCACCTTTCCCCCAGAGTGTCCCTACAGTTGGTCAGAAATTTTAGCCGATTCTTTCTATCCAGGGGAGTCGAGCGACTTGCTTGCCGAGTGGGAGTAGATTTCAGATTTTTTTAACCGCGTTTAGAGATAGAACGTCATATAATTGAGCTAGGTTTCTGGGTGTGTTGTCTCGCTACTGAATAACCCAAAGACAAACTGAACTGAAATTCGCTCAAAAATGAAGGAGAAGCAATGGAAAATACCGTTGCCGCCAAGCTCGCTGAATCTCGCCGCCTTTTGCAAGAACTCGGTCAATCTTTGACTAATTTGGTCAATGCTTCGAGGGATGTGTTTGATGACCCAGAGATTAATAGACAACTTCAAGACTTTCGGATAGCGTATGATGAGGCAGTAGAACGCCTTGCCAATCCGAGTTTATGTATCGCGACCCTTGGGACGACTTCATCGGGGAAATCGACGATTGTTAATGCTTTGATGGGACGACGCATTGCTCCCATTGAAGCGGGGGAAATGAGTGGGGGAGTGTTGACGTTATACCATTCCCTAGAGCGCAAATTGGTCATCGAAGCGACAGAAGGAGCAGATTGGGAAACCGGAGAATGGCAGGATTTGAGCGATGATGAGTTTTATCAGCGCATTCAGGGAGTAATGCGTCGTTATCACGAAGTAAGGCGCAAAAAAGACTGTATTGCACCGCAAATCAAAGCTTATTTGTCTCTTTTACCCGCTTGCGATTTAGAGTTGTCGGGCTTACCGGAAGAAATTGGTATTGAGTTTTTAGATTTACCGGGTCTAAAATCTGTTCAAGACCGCACTAATTTGGCGATTATTCAGCCCCAAGTCGGGAAAGCCTTTAGTTTAGTGGCTTTGGATTATATGCAAGTAGACGAGGAACACCGACAAAGCTTGTTAAACGAACTCAAACAGGTGGTGGAATATCTACAAGGCCGCACCGATTCTATGATTTTTATTTTAAACCGCGTGGATCAACGGGGGAGTGATGATTTACCCCTAGAACAACGGTTGCAGCAGTTACGGGAAGAAATTAAAGAAGTATTATCGCTTCCAAAGCTTCCCGATGTGCTTCCGTTTAATGGGCATTTGTTGTACTATGCTCAATGCGCTTGGGGAACTAAAGTCTTACGAGATAATTCGACCGACCTATCAAAATTTCAGCAGTTTAAACAAGTCTTAGGTCAGAATTTAATAGCCTTACAAGGACAAGGAGAAATAGCTGAAAATGAAGCCTCTCAGTGGGCAAGACTTAAGCAGTTGTTTCCTTATAAAACAACGAATTCTCAAGACCAGTCTGATGATACTGCTGATAATGAAATATCAAAGTTTCAGCAATTCAAACAAATCTTAGGTCAAAATTTAACAGCCTTGCAAGGAGAAATGGCTGAAAATGAAGCCTTGCAATGGGCAATGTTCAAGCAAATTTTTAATCAAGAAGTAACAGAAAATGCTACCGATAATCAAGTTGTAAAAGTAGAATTACTTAAATGTTTATTTGTAGATTGTGCAAAAACAATTGAAGAAATTTTAGACCAAGCTGAAAATGCGGGTAATGTCGAATTAAAGCAGTGGCTGGAAAAATTCAAACAAAAAGTAAAAAAAGGCATAGCTCCTAACGACAAAGAAATGCGGCGTTTTGTATCTCATGTTCATGATTGGAGTGGTGGAACAGCTTTGTGGGATTGCCTTAGAAGTAGAATAAGCGAATCATTCTCTGAATTAATAATATTGCCTGCGGTGTCAGAAAGCTTTAGTCGTTTCGATACTATTAGAGAAACAATAGAGCGTCTTATTAAGACTCGTAAGCTCAGTGATAAAAAGGTAGTTGAACAAAAAAAGAAAGAAATAGCTGTTTTGCAGACAAATCTTGAAAAAGAAAGTACTGAGATTCACCGAGAGCTTAAAAAAGAAATTAGTACATATTTGAGAATTTTTAAGTCTGTATCAAAACATACAAATAATCCCAAAAAGCACTGGAAAGCACGACAAAAGCTAATAAAAGTAGGAAAAAAAGAATTCTTAAAGATTCTGAAATCTATTAATGAAATAGAAAAAGATTTAATTGAATCACTACTAATTCCTATAAAAGATGCTTTTGAAAATAATCACTCAGTTGCAACTTTAGAAAATCGGCTTAGTTTGGTTTT
Organism: filamentous cyanobacterium ESFC-1; assembly: GCA_000380225.1. Classification (GTDB taxonomy): domain Bacteria; phylum Cyanobacteriota; class Cyanobacteriia; order Cyanobacteriales; family Spirulinaceae; genus Jaaginema. The sequence goes on along the minus strand of KB904821.1, from coordinate 1,751,948 downwards.
ATCAAATAAAGAATTAGCCCATGATATAGCTACGCGGTATTATAATGTTTCCCTACGGACTAATGCTTTTGAAAAGCAATCTGAGTATTTATATCGGAAAGTCCGGGCTGATGATGATAGCGCCCAACGACAATTAGAACATGATGAACGTTATTTTCGGTTATTTTATCATACTATACGTCAAGGCGTGACTAACCGTGCAGAGTTTGTTCTTCAAGCAAAGTCAAAACAGTATGAAGAAGTTTTACAAGCACTTATTGATGAATATGTAGATCGTTTAAATAACTATTTATCACAATATCCTGATTTCAAACGGGCTATAATTAGTGATATACAGAACCAACTCCATCAAAAAACAATCGAGTTACCCGATAAGTTTTTTAACCTTTCCATAGATGTTAAGAAAAATCAATCTACAGAAACAGAGGTTACAGGACACAGGGAAGTTACACAAGATGTTGTAGAAACACAATGGAAAAATGTTACTGGAAGTTACCAAGAAGGTTCTTGTATCAAAACAACTAAAAATTACCAAGTGAGAAAGCCTATTCAAGTAACTAGAAAAAAGAAAGTTGTTGAAGATGTAAGCGAGGATATTGATTACGTCGAATTATACTTACCTAATTATGATTTGATGCTCAAACAATGGCAAGAAGGCATCAAAAAAGGTAAAAGCAGTCTTTGGTCTATTTTATTTGATTGGATTCAAAGTTATTTAAACTCTACCGACCAAATTTTTCAAAAATCCACCAAAAATATTGTATGTTTCGCTGAGAAAGTATTAGAAGAACAACTAGAGCTTATTAGTTCAGATTTTGAGGAGCAGAAAAAAATTTGGGAAACTCTAGAAACTCAAATACAACCAACTATTAAGCTGCGAGAACAAATAGAAGAAGTTATAAAAAGTGAATGTTAAAGTTTTGCCTGGATTGATAATAGAAACATATAGCCTTGTTGACATCTATATCAGTTAAGCTCAATTTGGAAATAAAGTGATGATTATTAATATCGATTTGCTGCTCAATAGCCCAGAAATCATTAAAGGTTTGATGACGGGAGAACTAACGCGATATGGTAGCGTGATTCGATGGGCAAAAGGTACAGCAAAAGCAGGTCAAATTGTTAAGCATTTAGTAGAAACGCCTGGGATTACCAGTAAATTAATTAGTTTACCCCTTTCTCCCATTTCTACTGTTGTCAATATTATCGGTCACGGGATTACTTATCATAAATTGCTGGGAATTGAACGCTCAATTTCGGCGGTGATGGGCTTAACGCAAATTGCAGCAGGAGCGAGTGTTTTGAACTTGGGGGTGAGTGTTGCGGGTTTTACTTATATGGGCTACAAACTGCACCAAGTTCAGAAAAGTTTGGGTTATCTGCAACAAAGCATGGAAGCCGGATTTGAGCGAGTTGAAGCAGATTTAGAACAGTTGGATCGTAAGGTTGATGAGGGTTTTAGTGTTGTTATTCAGGGATTAAATCATCTCGATAATCGTTTGACCGTTGTTTCTGGACAACTGGCTTATTTGTATGTTTTAGTTGAGGATAGTCGCCAAAAACAAGAAAGCTTGGCTAAGGCAATTTCTAATTTACAAAAAGCAATGCTGGTCGAAAAAATTGCCGATTTGCAAGCAGAGTTGAAAGATCGTCAGCTTTTTCCCAACGACTCCCCCAGACAAGCCCTCAAAACCGCCTCTAGCGTCCGGTTATTTCTAGAAAACCAAGCGACGCAAGCGACACCGGAATTAGACGCAGAATTGATGCTGAATACCGATGTAGCGATTCAGGGATGGGCGATCGCGACTGCAACGGAAGCCAACTTACTTCTCGAAATGGGACACCACCAAGACGCGATCGCGCTTCTCTCCCAAACCGTCCCTTCCTTCCAAGAAGTCGCTCAAATGTGGGCAACAAACCTCATCCATCACGATAACGCCCACCTTTCTACCAGTTATCGCTACAATGCGCCTTACTTCCAAGACTATATTACCCCCGAACGAGTCGATCGCATTACGCAGATATCCCCACGCGATCGCACCCTAACCCCAGACCAAATTCGCCGCAAACGCAACGAAGCCGAGGTAGAATTTGAGATGTCTTATAGTTCGCAACGTTACCCCGAAACCTGGCAACATCAACAAATCGCCGTGGCTGAATATCTCGACACCCTGAGCGAACTTTCAGCCCGACTCAACAGCCTCCAAGACTTTGCTCAACTGTGCGAAAGTACCGGAGTCAGCAGCAGCAAAGACTTATTACCCGACAGCGACACCCCAGGCTTATACTTGCTTTCTCCGGTGAATGGATAATGTTTGGTTTTTCAAGGAACGAAGCGTTTAAGATAATCTACAGGGCAAACAGGGAGTGACGATAATTTCTACAATGAACTACAGAAGCTATATCACAATTGAACCCAACAAACGCGGCGGTAAACCTTGTGTACGGGGCTTGCGAATTACCGTTTATGAAGTGCTTGAATACCTCGCTTCTGAGATGAGTGAAGCGGAAATTCTTGATGATTTTCCCGATTTAACACAAGAAGATTTAAAAGCTTGTATTGCCTATGCTGCTGACCGCGAGCGTCGTTTGATGATTACTCCATTTTCTACATGAAATTACTGTTTGATGAAAACTTATCGCCTAAACTGTCAAACCGTTTGAGCGATCTTTTCCCAGACTCACTTCATGTTCGAGATGTAGGCATGAAAGCAACAACCGACCCCATAGTTTGGGATTAGGCAAAAAACAATAATTTGGTAATTGTCTCGAAAGATGTTGATATGCACGATCTAAGTTTAGTCTTTGGGAATCCACCAAAAGTTATTTGGCTAAGACTGGGAAACTGTTCAACATCACAAATTGAGAATTTGTTGCGTCGCGAGTTTAGGGCCATCAACTTATTCTACGAAGATGACTCATTGTCGTTACTCGCCTTATCGTGAAGTACCCAACGCCACATCGGTCAGGACAACATATTTATCCTTAGAAAATAAACCCCTCGCCCGTGGGAGAGGGGAAAAGGGGTGAGGGTAATCCTACTCCACGATACAAGCCTGAAGCTGCTGCAACAACTTATCGTGGTCTAAATCCTGACCAATCAGCACCAACTGATTTCGCGGTTGACGGCCATTCCACTCATCATCCTCAATCGAAAACCGCTTCCCACTCAGATGGAAAATGTGACGAGCAGGACTTTCTTGAAACCACATAATCCCCTTCGCTCGGAAAACACTTGAGGGTAACTCGTTATCCAAAAATGATTGAAACTTGCGAATGACCAACGGTTTATCCGTTTGGAAAGAGATGGACGTAAACCCATCATTTTCTAAATGGTGGGAATGATGGTCGTGGTCGTGATGATGATGGTCGTGGTCGTGGTCGTGATGATGATGGTCATGGTCGTGGTCGTGGTCGTGGTCGTGGTCGTGTTTCTCCTCGGCTTGGTCGAAGTATTTATCCGACTCAAACAAGCCCACACTCAACACCAACGGTAACGGCACTTGGGAGTTGGTGGTGCGTAAAATTCGCGCATCTCGCTTGATATCGCGGATTCTCACCTCTAGGGTATCTACATCCCCCTCATCAACGAGATCGACTTTATTTAATAAAATCACATCCCCGTAGGCAATTTGGCTGTAAGCGGCTTCGCTGTTGAATAAATCCAAGCTGAAGTTAGCACAATCAACCATCGTTACAATCGAATCGAGGCGGGTCATATCGCGCAACTCCGTCCCCAAAAAGGTAAGCGCAACGGGTAACGGGTCAGCGAGTCCTGTGGTTTCGACTACGAGGTAATCTACTTTGTCTTCTCGTTCGAGGACGCGATAAACGGCGTTGACTAAATCTTCGTTGATGGTACAGCAAATACAACCGTTGCTGAGTTCCACCATATCGTCACCTGTAGAGATGATGAGTTCGTTATCAATACCGATTTCGCCAAACTCATTGACTAAGACAGCAGTTTTCAACCCTTGCTGATTGGTAAGAATATGATTGAGGAGGGTGGTTTTGCCACTACCCAGGAAGCCTGTAATAATCGTGACGGGTAGCCCCAGTTTCGGGGCGTTCATCTCCTGATCGTTAGTGACTTGGGGATCGACTGATTGCATAATGGTATCTCAAGAAAACGTTACTGATGGATTTAGAAACGATGACGGATGAAGACGCGATCGCTTCTGGTTTCCATTATTACTTACACTGTTAGTTGGGTTAAACGCCTCAATTTCTCTTAACTATATTTTTGTCGGAGTCATTCACCAAAACCAGCATGACCATTACTTTTCACAATACTCTCGCTCGCAAAAAAGAAGCTTTTACGCCCCTTGAATCTGGTAAGGTGCGGATGTATTGCTGTGGCATTACGGTTTATGACTACTGCCACTTGGGTCATGCGCGGACTTGTTTGATTTGGGATGTGGCTCGTCGCTATTTGCAATGGCGGGGCTATGATGTGACGTATATCCAGAATTTTACCGATATTGACGATAAGATACTCAATCGCGCCCGTAAAGAAGGGATTACGATGGAAGAAGTCTCCGAGCGCTTTATTGCGGCATATTTCGAGGATATGAAACGGTTGGGCATTGGGGAGGCGGATGTGTATCCCCGCGCTACTCACACTTTAGACGGCATTAAGCGCTTAGTCACGGAATTAGAAGAAAAAGGCTATGCTTATCCGTCCCAAGGGGATGTTTACTACCAAGTGCGCCAATTTAAGCAATATGGCCAGCTTTCCGGGCGAAAACTAGAAGATATGCAAGCGGGAGCGAGTGGTCGTGTGGCGGTGGAAAGCGCCGAAGATACCAAGAAGAAAGACCCCTTTGATTTCGCCTTGTGGAAGGCTTCTAAGCCCGGCGAACCCGCCTGGGAATCGCCTTGGGGGTCGGGCCGTCCGGGCTGGCATATCGAGTGTTCTGCGATGGTGCGCGATCGCCTGGGAGAAACCATTGATATTCATGTGGGGGGTAGCGATTTGGTCTTCCCTCACCATGAAAACGAAATTGCCCAATCAGAAGCGGTGACAGGGAAACCTTTGGCTCGCTATTGGATGCACAATGGCATGGTACGGGTAAATGGCGAGAAAATGTCGAAGTCTTTGGGGAATTTCACCACGATTCGCGATTTACTTGATGGCAAGTGGTGGTTTCCTAATCAAACTCCCAGAGACAAGCCGATTGAACCGATGGCGATTCGTTTGTTTGTGTTGCAAGCCCACTATCGCAAGCCATTGGATTTTACTGAAGATGCCCTCGAAGCGGCGGCCAATGGTTGGCAAACTTTGAAAGAGGGTTTATTGTTTGGCGACAAATACGGCAAACAATTAAATTGGGATAACCTTGATATTCTGGCGACAGGGACGAATCTTTGGGCTGAACGTTTTACGGCGATAATAGACGACGACCTCAACTTTGCTGGCGGTTTGGCGGTATTGTTTGAAATTGCCAAAGAGTTACGCAAGGAAGGCAATATTATTGTTCACGAAGGTAAAACTGAAACCGATTCCTTGCAACTTTATCATCAGTGGCGATCGCTCGTCGAACTAGCCGAAGTCTTAGGCTTTACTGTCGAACCAGAAGCGGAAAGCGAAGCCACCGAGGGATTGAGCGACGCAGATATCGAAACCCTGATCCAAAAACGTACCGAAGCGCGAAAAGCCAAAGATTTCGCTGAATCCGACCGCATCCGCGACGAACTCAGCGCCCAAGGTATTACCCTCATCGACCAACCGGGAGGGGTGACGAAGTGGCACCGTTAGGTCAGTTATCAGTTAACAATGTACAATGTACAATTTACAATGTACAACGGTGGAGATAATTACCAATTACCAATTACCAATTAGCAATTACTAATTAAGGGGTTGTGAGTATAACCAACAACCAACAACAAAGGACAAATGACAAATGACCAAGAACAAAACAATTGGTTGCAAAAGCAATGCGTGATTGTTCCGGTGGACTTTTCTCCGGAGTCTTTTGCGGCGTTGACTCCCGCGAGGGCGTTTGTGGGGGATGAATCTCAAATTCATCTGCTGCACGTCCTGACAAAGTTGCCTGCTACGGAACCGGGGGTATTATGGCAAACGGTGAGCGATCGCACCCGCACAAACCAGGTTAAAGCCAAACTGCGAGAACGTCTCAACGATTCTAAAGCTGAAAATTTCCGAATTAGCGTAGTTTTTGGAAATCCAAGCGCCGAAATTGTCAAATATGCCCAAAATCAGGATGCCGATCTGATTGTTATGCCCTCTCATGGTCGCACAGGACTAGATTACTTTTTGCGGGGTTCTGTGGCAGAACGAGTGGTGCGCTTTTCCCATTGTCCGGTATTGGTGCTGCGGGGAGATTAAGCTTCTGAGGTACGTTTAGTGCTGCTGTACTGCGATTTGCGCCAAAGTACCCACGGACTCCACAAACTCGCCATTAAAAATGTCATTTTACAAGCGGCGGCGACATTGGTTGTGAAGGTTTGGCGATACTGTAAATAATGCCAGAGGGCTTGTCGTAGATCGTTGAAAAAATAAAGCCCGTAAAATAGGGGTTTTTGCCAGGTTTGCAAGCGCAAGCGGCGGATATGATAACGAGCGAGTCCTGTACCACGGGCGATCGCGAGTAAATAATTTCGCTCTAAACGATGGGCCGGAATTTTATGATTCAGCTTCATTTGGGGATTGTACCAAATCTCCCACCCCGCATTTTGCAGATATATAATTGCTTCTAAATCTTCACTGGCTAATTTTAATTGGTGTTCTCGTCCAGTGAGAAACAAACGAGGGGGAACACAATCAAGCCAGGCTTGACGACGCACGACTAAACCCGCCCCTGGGGGTAAAAGCCGTCGCGATCGCTCATACCGAAATGCTGTTGTACCGCGCTCGACAATTGCCAGGAAAGGGGCGATTTCCTCGAATCCGTCGGGGGGTATGCCTTCGAGTTGGGCGCGGGTTAAGCCACCAAAAGCACCCGCTTGGGGATGGATTCGAGCAAACTGCATGGCCGCCGCAATCCAATCGGGATCGGGAAAGTTATCATCATCGATAAATGCCACCCATTCTCCTTGGGCTTGTTCGACGGCGCTTTGTCGTGCAAAAGCTAACCCTTGTTGGGCTTCAAAGTAGTAGCGTAGGGTATAAGATACCGTTTGGCGGTAGCGATCGCTCACGGTTTGAGTTTCGTCACTACTGTTGTTATCAATAATGAGAACTTCCCAGATAATATCCTCTAGCACGACTTGCTGTTCTAGGCATTGTAATACTTCGGGTAAGCGGGATTCGCCATTGTAAGTACAAATAGCGATCGTTACATCACATTTTGGCGGGGGTAAAGCATTACAACTCATAAATCAATTAACAGCAAGTTTGATTTTAAATCTTGATCAATGTTCGATCTCAAAATCGAAAAACAGTAATAGGGAGACGAGATTTTATGGCTCTTATGAGACGAATTGCTTGTTTATTGCCAAATTTGGCGGGAGGGGGTCAAGAACGAGTAACTCTCAATTTATTACGAGGTCTGACTCAGCAGGGCTATGAAACTGATTTAGTTTTAGCGGATTTGAACGGTCCTTATCAAGACCGCATTTCCTCACAGATCAGAGTGATTAATCTCCGTCAGCCCATCGAAAATCGAGCGCTGAGTACCCTACAACTTACTTCTCCCCTAGTGCGTTATTTGCGTCAGGAAGCCCCAGATATTCTAATTTCTCATCTTGTTTGGACGAATGAATGTGCCGTGTTAGCCAACACCTTAGCCGGGTTTCCCTCGCGGTTAATGCTGTGGGAACAAATGCCGCCAACTCAGCCCCCCACGCAACTGAAAATCACGGCGATGCGATCGCTATATCGTTGGGCTAATGCCATTGTGACCCCTTCTCAGGGTGTCGCCGATTATTATGGAAATTTGCTCAACTTGTCACCGCTACGTATCACCGTGATTCCTAATCCTGTTGTTGATGCTACTCTACAACAGCAGGCGATCGCGCCCTTGGATCATCCTTGGTTTGCCCCAGATCAACCCCCCGTTATTCTGGGGATTGGTCGCCTTACGCCGCAAAAAGACTTTTCTACCCTGATTCGCGCTTTTGCTCAACTTATCGCCCAACAACCCGCCCGTCTTATGATTTTAGGGGAAGGGGGTAAACGTCAACAACTCGAAACCCTCATCCAAGAATTAAATCTGACTGAATTTGTCAGTTTACCCGGTTTTGTGGCAAATCCTTATGCTTATCTCAGTCGTGCTGCCCTTTTCGTCCTTTCTTCACAACGAGAAGGCTTACCCACGGTGTTGATCGAAGCCCTGGCTTGTGGCTGTGCGGTAGTTTCTACCGATTGTCCCCACGGGCCGCGGGATATTCTGGACAATGGGCGTTATGGGTCTTTAGTCCCCGTGGGCGATGTTAGCGCTTTGGCTGAGGCGATGCAAACCACCCTGGCGCAACCGTTGGATCGAGAGGAGTTGCAGGCGCGATCGCAAGACTTTGAAATTCATCACATTAGCGATCGCTTTATCCGACTCGCTCAACGCATTTTTATTTGAAAATTGATAAACAGTCCAATCCCCAGAAATCAATCAAACGAAAGACAGCTTTCCCCTTATATTTTTTAATCGGAAAAAAGGAAAACTGTCAATAGCAATCAAACATTTTTTACGGGTATTCAGACAGGTTTAAATTCTGAATCGTCTTTATCGTAATTAACAACTAGATTGCGTTTTTTTATAAACCAATGGATCGGGACTCCCTCAACCAAATCTTCATTTGCAGGTGTTTTCTCCACATCCAGTTTTTCGTAATACCGATTGTCTTGTTCAGAAGACATCAAATACAAATGTTTTTTGCTCAGTAGAAGCCAAGCATTTTCAGGATTTACAGGCATAATTCTCCGAATTGCATTATCTGACTTTATAGTTATAATCTGTCATAAGAATTGTAGGATTGCCAAGCTTATTCCCCTTGATTTCAATAAAGTTAATAAATTTTAGAGTAGTTATTAAAAACCTTTTAACTTACTTTACAAAGCCCCTAAATTCCTCTGTGAAAAATTAAAACCAAACCCAAAACTTGGTCGTAATCTTTCCCCTCAAAATCCAGCAAAACGCGATCGCCCCCATTCCCCAGAGTTGACAGAAACCCGTTGCTTCAGGAACAGTACACAAGGAACTTCTTGGCTAGAACCTTCCTATCCCAAACCCGAATCGTCTATCATTCAACCGTTATCGGCTAAACTGAATCCCTGAATCAATTAAGTAATCATGGCAAAACTCGCACTCATCAGCGTCTCCAACAAAACCGGTATTGTAGAATTTGCCCGTCAACTAATCGAAAAATTCGACTTTGAAATTATCAGCAGTGGTGGTACAGCCAAAGCCCTCAAAGATGCAGGGCTAACCGTCACCAAAGTCAGCGACTACACCGGATCGCCCGAAATCCTGGGAGGCCGCGTCAAAACCCTACACCCGCGCATTCATGGGGGGATTCTCGCCCGTCGCGATGTCTCTCAGGACAACACTGACCTAGAAAGCAACGACATTCGCCCCATCGATCTGGTTGTCGTTAACCTGTATCCCTTCGTCGAAACCATCGCTAAACCCGATGTTACTGTTGCCGACGCGATCGAACAAATCGACATTGGCGGCCCCACCTTACTGCGAGCTTCTGCTAAAAACTTCGCCCATCTGACCGTATTATGCAATCCTGCTCGCTATGATGATTATTTAAACCAATTAGCGCAAAATAACGGCGAAATCCCGCTTAATTTCCGGCAAGCGAGAGCCGCCGAAGCCTTTAATATGACGCGAAACTACGATCGCGCCATTTCCGATTATTTCGCCAGCTTAGACTCAGAGGGCGAAACCACCGACAGCTTCACCATTACCGGGACGCAAAACCAAACCCTGCGTTACGGCGAAAACCCCCACCAAAACGCCACTTGGTATCAAACCAGTCAAACCGGCTGGACGAGTGCCGAAAAACTGCAAGGGAAAGAACTCAGCTACAATAACCTGGTCGATCTCGAAGCTGCCCGCCGCATTATAGCTGAGTTTCCTGCCTCTGAACCCGCCGCCGCCGTCCTCAAACATACGAATCCCTGCGGTGTGGCTATTGGTAGCAGTTTAGCCGAAGCTTACGAAAAAGCCTTTAACGCCGATTCTGTGTCAGCTTTTGGGGGCATTGTTACTCTGAATCAACCCATTGATGTTCCCACCGCCGAAGCCTTGAAAAAGACGTTTCTGGAGTGTGTGGTTGCGCCGGGTTGCGACCCCGAAGCCCAAGAGATTCTGGCGGCTAAGTCTAAATTGCGGGTGTTGATTTTACCGGATATGACTTCTCGCGATCGCGACACGATCAAAGCGATCGCAGGCGGGTTTCTTGTCCAAGCTGCCGACGACTTGATCGACGATCCCCAATCCTGGCAAATCGTCACGGAAAAGCAACCCACCGAGGCACAACTGGCGGAAATGTTATTCGCCTGGAAAGTGGCCAAACACGTTAAATCCAATGCCATTGTCGTAACTCGCGATCGCGTCACCCTCGGTATCGGTGCGGGTCAAATGAATCGCGTCGGCGCAGCCAAAATCGCCCTAGAACAAGCCGGAGAAGCCACTCAAGGGGCAACCCTCGCCAGTGACGGTTTCTTCCCCTTTGACGACAGTGTGCGGAGTGCGGCGGCGGCGGGTATTACCTCCATTGTGCAACCCGGCGGCTCAATTCGCGATAAGGATTCGATCGCGGCAGCAAATGAGTTGGGCGTGGTAATGATATTGACGGGGATTCGTCATTTCTTACATTAAATATTAGTCCTTTGTCATTCGTCTTTGGTCATTAGTGACAAGTTAAGGTTTTGGTTTGATTGTCAAGTTTCTCGTAGGGGCGGGGTTTCCCCGTCCAATCTCCACCCATTTACCCCGTCAATGTCGTTGTCAACAACCCCACTTCTGCATAGTTGAGATTGGGCAGATTGCCTGTTCCCCGACACGACGGTTTGAGGTTTTCTTGACATCTTGCTTTTAGGCTTAACTTGTCACGAATAGTCATTGTTAATTGTTAATTGTTAATTGTTAATTGTTAATTGTTAATTGTTCATTGTTCATTGTTCATTGTTCATTGTTCATTGTTCATTGTTCATTGTTCATTGTTCATTGTTAATTACCAAGGTAAAGTGCGACTGACCTTTGCCGGACAGAGAAGACGATCGCGATCGCGATAGCCGACAAAGCGCACATAAACCATTTCTCCGGGTTGAATGTCTGGGTTGTCGGGTTGGTGAAGGGCGGGATCGTAGGGAACTTGCGTCCAAGGTTCGCCAACTTGTTCGTAACCCCAGGTTGCGGTTAAATCATGGAGGGGCGTAAACAAAGCCGTTAAGTTTTTGGCGGGTAGAGTGGGCTTTTTTTCCGCCATAATCTGGGCAGTGGGAAAGCTAATCAAAAGGCTTTTAAGCTGCTCGAAATGGGCTTGTTGAGCCTCGGTTTGAGCGCTTTGGGAACTTTGGTCTAATTCTTGTTGGAGGCGGCGACATTCGGCTTCTAGGGCAGCAATGCGATCGCGATCGCTGTCGGAGGGAGTAGAAGACGGCAGAGAAGTCGAGGATTGACGCTGTTTTCCCCAGAAATAAAAGACTGCCAGCATACTACTCAACCACATTAATAAACCAAACCAAAAATAATCCGTATTTTGCATGATGGACTGATTGGAAAAATCTCTGGTGAACATCCAGAGAGTAAGCAACAACGAGGCTCTAAAATGACGATACACCAGAATCAGCCGAAAAACGAGGCCGCGATCGCGCTTCTGACTTGACCGGGCTGACCGTTAAGATTAAGAATCCCTCGGCCAAAGACTTGACCAAGAGGAATTTGACTCCGCTATGATGTCCGTTAGAATCAAACGCAGGCTATCACGCGGATTCTGCAACTAATATTACCTTGCTGCATTCTGTTAAGCGAAATTATGGCTCGAATACCCAACTATTTTCGGCAGGCGATCGCGATCGCGGTAGGCGCTACCCCCTTATGGGGCGGACTTCCCCTAAATTTGACGATCCTAAACCCCCCCGCGATCGCCCAAACCGCGAATTTCCAGTTATCGGCTTTAGAGCGTCAAGTATTAGCCGAAATGAATCGAGCGCGAACCAATCCCCAAGGCTACGCCGCTTGGCTCGAAACCATGAAGCAATATTATCAAGGGCGCATTCTCAAGCTCCCCAACCAAGACGCGATTCCTACTCAAGAAGGTACTCAAGCTGTAGATGAAGCCATCCAAGTGCTACAAAACCTCTCGCCGCTTCCGCCTTTGACTTTATCCCCCGGAATGTCTTTAGGAGCGCGGGATCACCTCAACGACGTAGGCAGCAAAGGCAACATCGGCCACTACGGCAGCGATGGTAGTCAATTTCTCGACCGCATTAATCGTTATGGCGAATCCCAAGGAGATGTGGGCGAAAACCTCACCTACGGAGTCACCTCAGCCGAAGCCATTGTCATGCAAATGATTGTCGATGATGGGGTGGTCGGACGTTACCATCGCGAAAACATCTTATTCAATGGTTTTAGTGCCACTGGGGTTGCTTGTGGAGAGCATCAACGTTACGAGCAGATGTGCGTGATTACCTACAGCAGCGATTTTCGCGATCGCACAGCGGCCAATCCCACTTCCCCCTTAAATCCGACTCGCATCGAAAACCCCGATACTCCTGAAAATATAGTGATTCGGGAATTACCGCCGACGACTCCTGACATATCCTCACCCCCGCCATCTTCCTTAGAAGTCCCGCCTCCGGTCGAAGAACCGCCCCCGTCGATCATCCCGGTTGTCAACTCCGCCGAAAGCGAAGCCACGCCACCGACAGCGACCAACACCACCCCAACGGTAGAAGAACCCCAATCCGATCCCGTTGCGGTCAATCCTGAACCGCCCACTCCCCGCGAAATTTTGTTTGAACAGGGCATTTTAGAAAACGGCGACCAAGTTTATGAGCAAGATGGTAGTTTATATGACGTGCATCAATTTTCAGGTCAAGCCGGACAAGTCTTGAGGATTGCGGTAGAAAGTAACGAGTTTGATACTTTCTTGGCAGTTTTTGATGAAAACGACAATATCATCGACCAAAACGACGACCTCAGCGACGATAATACCAATTCCTCCGTAGAAATTACGATTCCTCGTAACGGGACTTACCGTATTTTTATCAATGGTTACGACGCAAGCGATCGCGGTCGCTATACAATCCGAGTCGTGGAATCGGCGGTCGGCCTCTAAGGGGCAGTGGGCAATCGGCAATCGGGGGTTTCTTCAGTTATCAGTAATCAGTAATCAGGGAAGTTGCATTACTGTTCACACCCCTTGTAGAACAAAGTGAAATCCAATAACCAACAACCAACAACCAATTTGTATCATAAAGCACAACGATACAATCGTAAAAACACAAGAATGGATTGTTTACCAGAAAAAGCAATAACGTAGTGGTTAATACTCTTTGGCTAATTGCTTGCTCTGGCTTGGTCTTTCTGATGCAGCCAGGCTTTATGTGCCTCGAATCAGGATTGACCCGTTCTAAAAACAGCATCAACGTCGCCGTCAAAAACTTGGCGGATTTTGGTATCTCAGTCGCCCTCTTTTGGGCGTTAGGATACGCCCTCATGTTTGGGGAAACCCAAGGGGGATGGTTAGGAATAACAGGGTGGTTTCTGAGTTTTGATGCTGTGCCAGAGTTGGCTGCCTTTTTCCTTTTCCAAACAATGTTTTGCAGCACAGCTACCACGATTGTTTCCGGGGCTGTGGCTGAACGAATGCGCTTTGGCGCTTATTTTGTCATTTCCTTGATTATTTCCGGCTTTATTTACCCAATTTTTGGTCATTGGGCTTGGAATGGCATCAATAGTAATACGGTGTCGGGTTGGTTAGCCCAACTCGGTTTTATAGACTTTGCCGGATCGACCGTCGTCCACAGCATCGGCGGTTGGGTCGCCCTCGCCATTTTAATGATTGTCGGGCCCCGGTTAGGGCGTTTTTCTACAGACAATACCACTCGTCGCATTCATGGCTCAAATTTACCCTTTTCGGTACTGGGGGCGATGCTGCTGTGGATTGGCTGGTTAGGCTTTAATGGCGGCAGTACCTTGGCTTTTAACGGTCAAGTGGCAGGTATTATTGTCAATACCGTGATTGCAGGATCGGCGGGAATGTTAACGGCGGCGGGGTTGAGTTGGCAACGCAGCAAAGCCCCCTCAGTCGAAGCCATGCTGAATGGTTCGATTGCAGGCTTAGTGGCGATTACCGCTTCTTGTCATGCCGTTTCGACCTTTTTAGCTGCCATTATCGGAGTCGGGGGAGCCGCCGCGATGATTCTGGGGGTATATCTCCTCGAATCGTGGCAAATTGACGATGCCGTAGACGCGATCGCAGTGCATACGGGTGCAGGAATGTGGGGAACTCTGGCTGTCGGCTTGTTCGGCAACTTAGAAGTTCTCGGCACAGGCTTAACCCGCCTCGAACAACTGGGGATTCAACTGTTAGGCATTGCGGTGGCTGGCGTGTGGGCGTTTGGCTTGGCTTGGGGGGTATTATCCCTCCTGAATCGGGTGTTTCCCTTGCGGGTTTCAGCCAAAGCCGAAGAAATTGGCTTAAATGTGTCAGAACACCACGCCAAAACCGAAATTTATGACTTATTTCAGGTGATGGACACCCAAGCCGCCACCCGCAATCTCGGTTTGCGCGTCCCCGAAGACCCGTTTACAGAAGTGGGACGAATCGCGACCCGCTACAACAATGTGATGGACTCGATGGAAGAAGCCGTGACCCAAACGGCGGCCATTGTCAGGACAGCCAGCGACGCGATTATTACCTTTAGTACGCCGAAGCTGGATATTTTAACGGCCAATCCGAGTGCCGGGATCATTTTTGGCCATCGTCCCGAAGACTTGGTGGGGAAGGGTTTAACTGATTTGATTGGTTGGTCGGCTGAAACCGTGAGCGATCGCGCCAGCTTATTATCTAAGTTACTGAATCGCGGGCCGGTTGAGATTGTCGGTCATCGTCTCGATGGCTCGGTGTTTCCCGTTGAAGCCACGGTAACGCGGGCAGATTTGGGGATACGATCGTTTTATACCGGAACCTTTCGCGATATTACCGAACGCAAACAAGCCGAAGAAAGCATCCGCCACCAAGAGAAAAACGAGGAACTGCAAACCACCCTCGAAGAACTTAAACGCACTCAATCCCAACTGATTCAAACGGAAAAAATGTCGAGTTTGGGGCAGATGGTGGCCGGGGTTGCTCACGAAATTAATAATCCGGTTAATTTTATTTACGGCAACTTGGCTTATGCCAAAAGCTACACCCAAGAATTATTGGGCTTAATCGCGTTGTATCAAAAGCATTTGCCCAAACCGCCCCAAGAAGTCCAAAACGAAATCGAACGCATTGAGTTGGATTTTTTACAAGAAGATTATCCCAAACTGCTCGATTCTTTGTTGGTGGGGTCGAAACGGATTCAAGAAATTGTTGCGTCTTTACGCACCTTTTCCCGCTTGGATGAAGCTGAAGTCAAGCGCGTTAATCTCCATGAAGGGATTGATAGTACCTTGATGATTTTGCAAAATCGCTTTAAAAACTTCGCTCGTAATCAAAAAATTGACCTTAGCATCGCCGGAATTGATGTGGTGAAAGAATACGGCGATTTACCCAAGGTAGAATGCTATGCCGGACAACTCAATCAAGTGTTTATGAACTTGTTGAGTAATGGCATTGATGCCTTAGAGGAAGCTTGGCAAGGGGGTCATTTTAACCCCGAAGCCCAACATAAACCGTTGATTCGCATTCGTACAACGGTGATGGATGATAACTGGATCGAAGTCGCGATCGCGGATAATGGTTTAGGCATTAAACCGGAAATTCGCGAAAAGTTATTCGATCCCTTTTTCACGACTAAAGGTGTCGGTAAAGGCACAGGTTTGGGCTTATCCATCAGCTACCAAGTGGTGGTCGATCGTCACGGTGGTCAAATGCTCTGTCAGTCTGCTGCTGAAGGAGGGGCAGAGTTTGTGATTCGCATTCCGGTTCAGCCGGGCTAACAGTTTTTTGGGCAGCTTTTTTCAGTTATCAGTTATCAGTAATCAGTTTTTTGAGCAGTAGGGGGAAGCAACAACCAATAACCAAGGACAAATGACCAAAGACAAATGACCAAACTAAGGCTCATCGCGCTTTTGGCGACGGCGATCGCGCCATTGGGCAGCGCTGAGGTAGACAATGCCACCACTCACAAACAGTAACATGACCAGAGCGGTGAAAAACAAAATACTGAGAAGGTTGACACTTTGAAGGTTGATATTTTCCACGATTCTTGATGCGGTATTAGTCCTAACAACAGTGGGAAGATTGAGCCGTGAGTGGGAAAATTTGGGCGAGATAGTCCCGCCCCTACCAATCTAGAGTTAATTACCCAATCGCTGCTTAATATCTGGATTTAGAAGCCGTTACGCGCCCAAACCACCATCGCGATCGACCAGGTAAATAAAGCCAACAATGCCACCCAACCAAAGGTCAAAATATCCATAAGTGCAATTTCAAGCTCTCGATTTAAAACAACTTCGCATATTATCATACCAACTGTGGTTGCGCTCTGGCTCGAAGAATTGGAGAATCTACAACTGGAACGAATTGAATCTTTAAAAGCGGGATTGCTGGCGAGCAGTGCATTTTGCGGTGCGGATGCGGCGATCCTATCGTTGCACTACTGGCTAGACATAGCAGCCCCCACGGAAACGATCGCGTCGTTGGGGGTCAAACTCGCGATCGCGGCGGTTAGTGGCTTTTTGTTTGGCATTACCTACCGCTACATCGTGCGATCGGATAATAACAGCCATTTACAAGAAGGGGCAGTATTAGCGTTTGGTTTGGTGCGGGGTCTCGCTCCGGTCAATCAAGCCCCTTTTGAGGCGAATTACTGGCCTTGGTTCCTTTTTGGGGTCGAGAGCTTGTTTTGCTTCTTCCTGGCTCGTCTAGCGATGGATTGGGCGTTTCGTCACCAGTGGGTGAAGCGGATGGATTAGTTGTTGGTTGTTGGTTATTGGTTGTTGGTTGTTGGTTATTGGTTGTTGGTTGTTGGTTGTTGGTTGTTGGTTATTGGTTATTGGTTATTGGTTATTGGTTATTGGTTGTTGGGCGGGGAAACCCCGCCCCTACAAGCCCACTCTCCAAAACACTGATTACTGATTACTGATGACTGATTACTGAATATAAAACTACGCCATCTCGTTCAAAAATAAGCTGAAATTGGGGGAGGGTTTCGACTTTCTCGATCAGGGCTTGGACGGTTGCGGGGGAGCTTTGCCAGTTGGGGTGGCGCTGGCTGAGGAGAATGTGGTGAAACTGGCTTAAATCGAGGGATTGAGAGCCGAAAGTGGCGAGTTGGATGTTTTGGCGGTGGGTGAGGTGCGGGGCGATGTGGGCGGCGGTGAGGACGCTGTGGGCAGGTTGGACGAGGGCGATCGCGTCCCGATTGGCTGACCAAGTATCGATAGAATCAAGGTAAATTGTCCAAAAATAGCCGTATTTGGCTAAAGCGAGGAAGGCGATCGCGCTCCAGGTTACAATAAGACGGTGGGATTTGAGCCAGATGCGATTCTGTTGCCCTGCGCCGATCAATGCCAACATCAGAAAGGGTAAAATGGGCAGGGAATACTGCATCACTAAGTTACGTTGAGCGCTGACATCAGACAAGATATTCATTGCCAGGGTGGGTAAGGCGCAGAATAACGGCGCGAAGTGGAGCCAGTGCAGTCCCCAAGCGACGGGAAGCAGTAATAACGCTAAATATTCTAAGGTTTCGAGGGAGAAGACGCGCCCTAAAATAATGTGGGGTTTGAGAAACAGGTTGAGGATAATTTCACCAATAGAATCCCCTAGATAAGCATAGCGAGACACGGCGTTGTGTTCGATTTCTAAAATACTGGGAATAATCCACTGTGTCGCGATCGCAAACCAAGCAACCCCTAAACCTAACGCCATTAATCCTAACTTGCGTCGTTTCTCCCATCCCCACAACCAAATCCCCATCGCCGCAATTGTCAGGGAGAGTACGGCTTTGCAACTCAGCACTAAAATTACTAAACCTAAGAATAACCCCGTCTTTTTCGCCCTAGCGCTCCAAACTGCCCCCAAAAGCGCCGGAATTGCAATCACTTCTGAATGGAAATCGTAGAGATTGGCGTTAAAAATGACGGGGTAAAGTAGATACGCGATCGCGAATATCCGGGCTTTTGTTTCGCTGAGTTGGGCTTGTTTGGCTAAAGCCCAGACGATCCAACTTCCCAAGGATAAACTCAAGGCTTGCACGAAAAACAGCCAATGAACATCGGGATAAATTCTGTAGAGAAGGGAAAGGGGATAAAAAACTAAAGCCGCATGATCGCCAAGGAAATTATAACCTGCCAAAGATACTACAGGCGGTAAACCTTGACTGAGCAAATAGGTAAACTGATCGAGCAATCCTAAATCAAAAGCATTGGATTTAAAAAGTGCGTGACGCAGACTGCTACAGAACAATAAAAAAAGCGTACTTCCTACCACCAAAACCGCCATAAAATCCAAATTAGGGCGAAAGTTGGTTTTCTTCATAGTCTTCTGGATTAATATTAGCTTGATGTTCGCATTTAAACCCTTGGGCTTGCCAGGTTGCCATATCTACTTCGGCTAAAATTTGCGTTTGAGAGCAACGAGGGGAGAAAAGGGGAGAAATGAGCGCCCAAGCGAGACTGCGGGTAACATCAAGACTGGTTTTGAGCCAATGCTCCTGATTACCGGGAATCCCTTGTTCAGGGGCGATTTCTGTATCTACCCAAATACCCCTTGCACCCAAATGAATTTTAGCCAACCAAGCGGCGCGGGGGAGATGGGTTTGAGAGGTAATCAGTTTAACGTGTCGGGCTTGCCATTGTTGTAGAATGGGAACCCCAAAAAAGAAGTTTTCAAAGGTACTATTGGCGCAATTTTCTAACCAAACGCGATCGCGTGGGGCATTTTCTCGCTCAAAAATAATCCAAATACAAGGCTCTGGGGAACCATGAGAAATAAGGACAGGAATTTGGGGCGATCGCGTCAACAATTGGGCTACATAAATTTCGCGACGAATACTCCCTCCCAAGACAAAATAAGCGTCTACGGGTTGAGATGCAGCATTCCATAACTGGATCGCGATCGCACTCCACCAGGTTATTAGCGCGATCGCGATCGCGATTCCTATATATCGTTTGGCAATGTACAATTTACAATGTATAATTAACAATTAACAATTTACAATTTACAATGTACAATTTACAATGTACAACGGTAGAAATAATAACCAATAACCAATAACCAATAACCAATAACCAATAACCAACAACCAATAACCAATAACCAACAACCAATAACCAATAACCAATAACCAATAACCAATAACCAATAACCAATAACCAACAACCAATAACCAATAACCAACAACCAACAACCAACAACAAATGACCAATGACCAAGGACTAAAAATCAAACAAACCCAACGCCAGCGAGTTAGTGATGGTCAAACAGTTTCTATCCTTGAAGATACCACTGGGGCGGCTTATGTGTTGATTTTAGTTTGGCCGCAACTGGGAGACTTTGACAGCCTAGAATACGCTTGGTGGCTACAAAAACACGCCGAAGACCTCAAACATCAAAATATCGCCGTTCGTGCCGTAGGCATTGGCGATCGCGCCTCTGGGGAAAAGTTCTGTGGCTATACCGGGTTCCCTTCACAGCATTTATTTGTCGATCCTGATGCGAAATTGCATCGCGAATTAGGATTATATGAAGGGCTGAAAGTCAAATTACCCGGACTTTCTAACCAGGTTACAACTTGGATTGATTTGTTATTAATGTGTGCGGGAATTGGCAGTCCTGGGACTTTAGCAGAGGTGTTTCGGGGGTATAAAGGCGATCGCAAAGCCCCGCAATTGATCGCAGATGATGAAACCATCAAAGCCGGGCCATTACCACCGTTACAGGGTTCTACCTTCAATTTTGCCGGAGGTAAAGGCTTTCAGCGTCCTTTTGAACTGGCTACCTTACGGCTTCGCAACATGACAGAAGTCCTCAGCCATTGGTCTACTTATGTCCCCAATTCAGCTTATATGACCCAACGGGGGGGTACTTTTTTGTTTGATAGGGAAGGGAATTTAGTTTACCAATATCGCGATCGCGGCATTCTCGGTTTTGCTGAAAATATGAGTCGTCCTTTGGATTTTGTTATTAGCATCTAAGGGGCAATCGGCAATCGGGGGGGAGTTGAATTCTACCCCAGAAAGATGTCAGAAACTTCTTGCTATAGGGCAGACTCTAGAAAAGGCTCAACGCTATAGCAATTCCAAATAAAAACCAGCAGCCCCTCTCGGAGTGGGAGAGGGGTTTGGGGTGAGGGCGGTTCAGGGAGAATACGATACCTTTATTGGGAGATGACTGTACGGAAACTAATTGTAATGACTATAGAATATATCTGGGTTCGATTCCTCAAACAGCGAATTTAAGTTTCACGCGAGAGTTATTAGTTATTATTTCTACCGTTGCAAATTGTTAATTATTAATTGTACATTGTTAATTGTTCATTAATTGTACATTGCTAATTGTTCATTAATTGTACATTGTTAATTGTTCATTAATTGTACATTGTTAATTGTTCCAATTCCGTCACTAAATCGGGAAACTCATCGATTAAACGATAAACGCGATTAATCTCAAAAACCACCAAAGCATCATTTAACGCTTTGGCATAATTTTGGAGTACAGTGCATTGGTGTTCTTCGGCCCAAACTTTTATTTTTTGAGAAAATCGGCGAATCGTTCGGGTTTTTCGATGATTTTTGAGTTCTTGCCAATGGTCATCCCGTTCTTGGCGTAATTTACTTAATAATGCCGATAAATCGATCGTCTCGGCCATCGCTTGAGGGGGAAGATCAATCGGGACAGGGGGAATTTCGGTGTGAGAGGGGGATTGATGGGAAAATAATTGCTGCATTTGTAACATCAAATCCGAGCGACTCACGGGTTTGTATAAAATGCCGTCGAATAAAGCCGAGATATCGGGCGATCGCATAGATTGAGTATTAGCCGTGACCAGAATAATCGGAATCTTGGCGGTTTGAGGATTGGCTTTCAAGATTTTAGCAGTTTCGCAACCATCGAGGATCGGCATTCGCCAATCAAGTAAAATCAAGTCACAAGACTCAGCATTGAGCAAATCTATGGCTTCTTGACCGTGATGAGCAATTAGGATGTGATGGTGGGATGTTTCAAAATAACTTGAGATTAAATGGCAGTTGGACGGCACATCATCCGCGACTAAAATGGTCATGGGTGCAAAGCTGTCAAAGTTAGAGGCAGACGAGGGAGAGGCGATCGCCCTTGGGGTCGATTCTGACACTTGTACCGCTTCAAAGGTAATGGTAAAGGTACTACCTTGGTTGGGTTGGCTATCGAGGGAGAGGGTTCCACCCATCATTTTCGTAAGACGTTGGCTAATGGTCAACCCTAAACCCGTTCCCCCATATTTAGCGGTGTTTTGGCTGGAGTTTTGAGTAAAGGCTTCAAAAATCGCCGCTTGTCGATTCGGGGAAATGCCGATTCCGGTGTCAGTCACAGCAATATCTAAGCGGACTCGATCGTTTTGGGTTGTGGGTTGGCTGCGGACTTGAATTTTTACATAACCGCGATCGGTGAATTTAATCGCATTACCCATCAAATTCAGTAAAATTTGGCGCAAGCGGATTTCATCGAGAACAATGTCGTTCGGTAATTGAGGAGCGAGATCGTACTGTAATGCTATGTCTTTGTTGGCGGCTTGTTGGCTAAAAATCTGGATGATTTCGTTGATTAAGTGATTGAGGTCGAGGGCTTCGTATTGCAGTTGCAGTTTTCCGGCTTCGAGCTTCGATAAATCGAGAATATCGTTGATAATCGTCAGTAAGGTTTTGCCACTGGCCGCGATCGCGCTGACGTACTGTTGCGATCGCCTATCCGTCGCGGTGTCTTCGAGCAAATGACTAAACCCTAAAATAGCGTTCAAGGGAGTGCGGATTTCGTGACTCATATTCGCCAAAAACTCGCTTTTGGTTTGATTGGCCACTTCTGCGGCTTCTTTGGCTTGCGCGAGATCGAGTTCAATTTGCTTGCGATCGCTAATATCTTGGATAATCCCGTGCCAAACTATATCGCCATTGGGTCGTCGTTCGGGGTTAGAATGACCTTGTAGCCATTTCACGCGGCCAGAAGGGGTAACAATGCGCCATTGATGGTTAAACGGTTGCAGGGTTGACCTGACGTGAGTCAGCTTATCAAGGTAAGCAGAGCGGTCTTCGGGGTGAATGCTGTCAATAATTGCCCGATGAACATCCTGTTGAATCTGGTCGAGGGGCGTTTCTAAAATGGCTTCTATGACGGGGTTAGTATATTCAAACTCCATTGAACCGTCGGGATGTTCTACCAGGGAATGAATATTGCCCGGTACGGCTTCTGCCAGGTTTTGCAAGCGATTGAGCGTCAACTGTAATTCTTGTTCGGCCAGTTTGCGGTCGTGAATATCTCGTCCCACTGCTTGCACTTCCCAACTTTCTCCCGTATCGTCGTAAATCAAGCGGCTAACCCACTGAGTCCACCGGACGCGATCGCCGACAATGACCCGACTTTCGAGGGTGACAACGGGATTTTCCGGGCTGAGACTCTGGAGGTGTTGTTGTACCCATTCTCGATCCGCTTCCAAAACCACCGGATTGTAATGATGGCCAATCAGTTGCGATCGCGACTTCTGGAAATACCGACAAAAAGCTTCATTGACAAAGATCAACGTCCCGTCAGGACGATGACGGCAAATCAACTCGGTTTGCTCTTCGATAATGGCGCGATAGCGGGCTTCGCTGCGACGCAAAGCGGCTTCGGCTTCTTGGCTTTGGCGATATAGATTGGCTTGGGTAATGGCAATTCCTAAAGGTTCAGTGATGCGACGGGAGATTTCCACTTCTTCTTCAGTCCAAGGACTAGCCACTTCACGCCATAAAGCTAACGCTCCCCAAAGTTTATTATTTTCCCGTATCGGCAAGATTAACCAAGCTTTCGGATGCTTACGAGTCAATTCGCGGTTGATCGGGTCGTCTATTACTTCTGTATTGTCAATTTGGACGATTTGGCCTTTTTTGATTTGGGCAGCGATGGGATTGTTTGCGTCGGGAATTTCGCGCAGAATTTGATTTTCGGGGACGGGTTCTTTGAAATACCCAGAAACATAAGTCCAACAAGCGCGATCGCGGTCGTACTGCATAATCGTCGCTCGGTCTAAATCTAGCAGTTGGGCAATTCCTGTAGTTGTCGTGCTAAAAATCTCGTCTAAATCGAGAGATTGGTGAATCGATTGGATAACTTGGCCCAGGAGTTGTTCTTGTTGTTTTTGCTGCTGTAGGGCAAATTCAACCTGCTTGCGATCGCTAATATCCACTGCCACTTGGGTACAATACCAACAATCGGCTTCAGCATCATAATAAGCTGACGAACGGCTCGATATCCAAATCCAATGACCTTGTTTGTGTCGAAAGCGATATTCTGTTGCCGTCGCTTGTTCGGCAAATATAGCCGCAAACGTCGGTAAAACAATGGTTTGGTAATCTTGAGGATGAACGCCCTGGGTCCAAAGCTCTGGGTCTGCCATCACATCTTGGGCATTGTAGCCAAAAATTTGAGCGCAACCTTGGGAAAGATAATCAATCTCCCAGTTATAATCCCGATAAACCCGCATCCGAATAATCGAAGCAATCGGACTGTTGAGAATGGTGCTGAGTTTATTTTCCGAAGCTTGTAGGGCAAGTTCGAGATGTTTGCGATCTTTAGTATCCATAGTCGTCCCAAATCAACTGATTATTGCTATAGCGCCGGGTATTATCTGGTCGTAGTGCCGTTAGGAAGCGGAAGCATCGAAATGCGAGCATTTTAGCGGTGCATGGCGATCGCACAAATTCAACAGAAAATGCCAGCTTTTTGAGCGAACTTAAGCTAAATTTAAGACTCAAAAAGTACCATAGCACCATTTTTCTTTAAAAATGAATCACAACAACATTTTGGGGCTTCGTCCCCAACAAAGCGCGATCGTTTTAGCGGATTTTGAGTTAAAAACAGAAGTTATTTCTTTAATCAACTAGCTCTATCAAACAGTAGTTTTGAAAAGATGTTTTAACCGACTGCTAAAACAGGCCAACTCTACTATAGCCAGAATCGAGAGTATTCGCACCATAGCACAAAAAATAACGAACCTTCAACCGATTAAGTATAGCAACCGCCAAAGCAGTTAAGACACCGCCTCAATTCTTAGAAAACAAGCCCCATCCCTAAAAATTTATCCTCTCTCATCCCCCCTCAACGTAGGAGAGAGGTTGGGGTGAGGGTAAACCCCTCCTCCTCCTAACCCGAAGCGCTACTGCTCTAAAATCGGCTTAACCAACGTGTTTTCACGAATTTTCTCGATGCTTTTGAGCTAACTGTTTATACTTAGCATTATCCTTCGCCAAAAACCACCTTTCTTTAAAAATTGCCGCCGCTTTTGCCTTCTCATTCGTCCCCCAATCTTGCGACTGTTCCAACACCGGATTATCCTTATATTGACTGCCACTTGAATAAGGATAATCTAACTTCGAGACATCCCTTTTTTTCGTTTTAGCGTACTTTTGTCCCGATTTATGATTCGCATAACGCCTGGCTCTCGTAAACCCCATTTGTAAAAACTTTCGCGCCATATCTGCCCCCACAAAATCATTTTGTTCTAAATAATCGAGGAACAAATCGTAAATTTTAGCGCTGGATTCTTGAGCAACTTCGGCATTTTTAAAGCGCCAATGGGGGAGAATTTCACTTTTATAGGGTTCGACCAAAAACACCCCTTGTTCTCCTTTACCAATTTGATACAATTCCGGTTTTTCACGGAAATTAATATTCTCAAAATCCAAATTGTAATTAAACGCCATCACAACTCCTACTGGTGCAGAGATACCGATTCGCGATCGCGCCCCCCAATTCATTAAACCGAGACTTTCAAAAGCCTCACTTAAATATTTATACCTTTTCTTTCGGGGGCGGCACAATACCAATCTTGCTTAACTCATGATTAAGGGTTTCGAGCAAACTAAAATCAGCCCCAGGGAGGGGACGGTCTAAACTCCCCGCATAACCCAATCCTACCGCCGCCTCTCGCTCTAAGAAACGAAACGCCTGACGAAACTGCTCTGGCGTTGCCGCGATCGGGGCGCTAAAATGACAAGGAATAATACGCTCAAACTCCCACGAACTCACCCGCTTCGCCCAATCTAGCGTCTCTTGGGGAGCGCGATTGAGAATCAATGTCTGCAATACCGGAGCCACCAACAACCGACCCCCTCCTCGTAGGGAATTAAACGACTGCTGCCAGCCATTTTGCCAGCGAAAGGGAAAAAAGCCAAAATAGTTCTTTTTCGAGCGGTCTGAAGCTCTAAACGCCCTCCTGAGCGCATCTTTGAGCGCCACAGGTTCGAGCGCCCCCGGACGGAAATACAAACTAAATAAACTAATCCGTTGCCAACCCTTGCGGCGCATTTGGGGCGTATCTTCCAACTTATCGCTGGCCTGGTCTCTCGCGTGAAACAGCAACGGAAAACCGTCAAGTTGTACAATCGGGGGCGGGTCTTCAGGAATCGATACCACCGTATCCGTCACCAACAACGTGCGGGATGCCTTGTGCAGAAACGCCACCTCCTCAAAACTTCCCGGCCCCAAATAGACCTTTTCTAAAATCTCGTAAGCAAACTCATCCCCAAACGGGGCATCCTGGCTATCACTCGGTAAAATCTGAGTGCGTTTCGGGGGAAACCCCAACCAACTCAACGGCAAATTCACCGGAAAACTCCACTGATTTGGAGCCACAAAAACCTGGGCTTGGCGAAACTGCCGCGCAAACGGCCCCACAAACACCTTATGCTCCAACCCGGAAACCGTCGGCAAAATAATATACTTCACCTCCCCGTGTTGGGCTTCCAACTCCCGCAGCATCCCCACACACTCAGGAGTCGGCGCAACCGGAGCATAGACCAACAATCCCCCCTTAGCCAACTTCACCACCGTCATGCGAATGGGAACCACCACATAGAGAATCCCCTGCACTTGGTCAAACGTCCAAATCGTATCCTTCACCACCTCGGTTTTGAGGGTGCGTCGCTGGCCGTAGGGATACAATGGCACCAGCGGCCAAAACGGCCAAGACCATTCTCGTTTCGATTTTGCGTTAGTAATCGGGCGGGGTTCAACAGGATTCATGAGTTGTTTTGCGGTCAACCGGCCAGAGGCTCGATTCGCTCGGATTGCGTCATAACAATCTTAGAATATCAATTTCCGATTTTGAATCGAGCCGTCTGAAAAAGGGCGCGATCGCACCCCTGATTTTTGCTACAGTAACCCATAAAACACCCTGAATCTGTTGTTATGGAAAGCCTACCCATCGACCCCACCCTCTACCTACTACTCAACCTACACTGTATCATTGGGGGCTTTGCTGCCGCGATCGCCCGCGCCAAAGGTCGCAATTTAGGGTTATGGTTAATCCTCGGCTTAATTGGTGGCACAGCCGCCTTAGTCGCCGCCTTATTCCTCCCGAAAAAGTAATTCCTGCCATTGCGGGTTGAATTACTGTCTGCTACTATCTGCGAGCAGGTTAACGGCTCGACGCACCAAACTTGCGCGTTTGATAATGCCGCGATTCGAGCAACTCAAAAGTATCCCCCATTGCCTCGGAAAATGCCGTATCCGTTTTGTTCAGTACCTCTTGCGGCACCGCTTGCCATTCCTCAAAGCTATTCCAACGAACAATCGTGACAATTTCTGCATCATTGTCCGGGTCAATCCAGACCTCTTTTCCTAAAAAGCCAGAATACTGAGATAATACCGTTGTCCAGATGACATCATCTTGCTGCACAAATTGCTCTCGATGGCCTTCGGCAACTTGAAATCGCAGCCATTCTATATCCATGAGTCTTCTCTCTCTCGTTGTGTTTTAAGTTTCTCTTTATTCTACTTTCTCATCAGGAAGCCACGACTCTACCTTATGGAAGTTCAATTCTAGAGAAACTGGTCAATCCCATTGAAGCTCAAAGGCAGTACAATAGTACAATTAAACTCAAACCTACATAAAAATCGATATTAACAACAGATGACTGTGGCAACTTTCGCCGATATTTTTGCAGGTATTGGCGGTTTTAGAATCGCGTTAGAAAAAGCTGGCTTACAATGTCTTTACTCTTGTGAAATTAGTCCAGAATGTCGTCAGGTTTATGCTCAAAACTTCGGAGACGTGCCAGAAATTGACATTTCAGAAGTTGATTTTGAGAAAATACCAAATATTAATATCATTACAGCCGGGTTTCCTTGCCAGCCTTTTAGTATTTGTGGCAAGCGGAAAGGTTTTGCAGACAAGCGCGGCACTATTTTCTTTTATATTTGCGAACTTATCAAAATCAAACAGCCTGAAGTTGTTATCCTCGAAAATGTAAAACATCTCCTTCATGTTGAGAAAGGCTCTAACTTTCGAGTCATGATTAATGCTTTAGAAAGTTTGAATTATTTTGTCAGTTATCAAATTCTCAACGCCAAAGACTTTGGCTTACCTCAAAATCGAGAGCGAGTTTTTATTGTAGCTTCTAAACACAAACCATTTGATTTTTCTCAAATTGAGCCAGAGCAAAATATTCAGATTTTAAAAAGTTTTCTGTGCGATCGCGCCAATTTTGAATATCTCGATCCTTCAGAATATACCCTCATCGAAAACCCGAAAAAACAAGACTCTGGTTTGATTTTTGTCGGCTATCGCAATAAAAGTATTTGGAAAACGGGTATTCGTCCCAATACGGAACATCTTTCGCGAGTACATCGCCAACCTAATCGGATTTATTCTGTCGGAGGTGTTCATCCAACGCTTCCCTCTCAAGAATCGTCAGGGCGTTTCTTCATTTATTTACCAGAGGAAGACCGAGTTCGCAAATTAACAATTCAAGAATGCTATCGCATCATGGGTTTTCCCGAACACTTTAAACGCAGTCAAAGCTTAAGTGAAAGTTATAAACAAATTGGTAATTCAGTCGCCACAACGGTTGTTTATAAGTTGGTTAAAGCCATTCTTCAGCAAGATTTATTACACAAATCTTCAGTTCAAACTCTGCCTCTTGTGTCGCCAAAACAGAGAAAACTTATTCAATTAACGATACCAGGGCTGTAAGGTATGAATCATCGTCAAAAGCTTCTGAAAATTCATACAAAAGCTGTACAGCTTTCCTTTTCAAAACACTTTCTGATGTTAATCATCATACAGCTTCAGACCGTACATCCCAAACCGCAGGTGATCTAGAAATCTTCAATGCAGAGGGAAACTTACTCGAAGCGATTGAGATTAAGAAAGATAAAAAGATTGACGAGTCGGTAATTATCGAAGTCCGTCAAAAAATCTATCGTCACAATCCACGGCGATATTATGTTTTTTCATCGGGTACAATCTCAGAAAACGCGATCGCGCCCTATTTAAAAGAAATTCAAAACTCTCACGGCTGCGAAGTTATTGTTAATGGAATTATTCCCACCCTCAAATATTACCTACGTCTCGTCGCTTCACAGCAAGACTTTTTGGAGAACTACTCTCAATTAGTACAGCAAGACCAAGACCTTAAACCGATCCATAAAACGAAGTGGACTGAAATTATAGAAGCCTTGATTCCCCAGGGAATGCAATCTGAGTAAAGCTTGAAACTGGGAAGCAAATCGTGAGGTTTAAAACCCCGGTTTCTTCAAGAAACCGGGGTTTTGGGGTAACTCGCCGTTACAAAAACTGTAATGGGCTAGGATGCAGGAAAAAACCAGGTTAAACTGAAATCATCGTCAATCCCTTAAAGAAGATGCGCCACGGAAAATTGCTGCGGAATGGGTTAGTTTTACTAAGTTTAATGCTGCCAGGATGGGGGATGGTGGAGGCGGGACGAGCAATGCCTTCCTCGCGGGTATCTATGGAGGTGGCGCAGGAAACAGATGCGGCGCGTCGTGAAGCGGCAATGCGGGCTTATCAGCGTGGGGTAGAACTTTATCAACAAGGAACGGCAGAATCGCTGCGACAGGCACTTGAGCAGTGGCAAGAAGCATTAGTTTTGTTTCAGCAAATTAGAGATCGCACAGGAGAAGTTGTTACTCTAACAAATATAGGTGGAATATATAATCTTTTGGGTGAACGTCAACTTGCTTTAAATTATTTCAAGCAAGCTTTACCCATAATTCGCGCCTTGGAAGACAAAGAGAATGAAGCCGTAATTCTTGTTTACATTAGTGAAGTTTATTTGTTTTTAGGAGAAAATCAACTTGCCTTGGATGCTGTACAACAAGCTTTACCACTAAGCCAAGATGTAGGAAATTTGGCTGTTGAAGCTCTTGCTATTAACAATAGAGGTGCAGTTTACAGCAATCTGGGAGAAAAACAAAAAGCTTTAGATTACTACAACCAAGCTTTACCCTTATTTCAAGCTGTAGGAGATCGCGCTGGAGAAGCAACTACTCTCAACAACATTGGGAGTGTTTACAGCGATTTAGGAGAACAACAAAGAGCATTAGATTACTACAACCAAGCTTTACTCCTACGTCGAGCGGTGGGCGATCGCGCTGGGGAAGCCACGACTCTCAACAATATTGGTTCAGTTTATAGTGATTGGGGAGAAAAACAGAAAGCATTGTCTTATTACAGTCAATCTTTACCTATGCGTCAGGCTATGGGAGACCGGGCTGGCGAAGCAACTACTCTCAACAACATTGGGAGTGTTTACAGCGATTTAGGAGAAAAACAAAAAGCTTTAGATTACTACAACCAAGCCTTACCCCTGAGTCAGGCTGTGGGCGATCGCGCGGGGGAAGCCACGACTCTCAACAATATCGGTGCGGTTTACAGCAGTCTGGGAGAACAACAAAGAGCATTAGATTACTACAACCAAGCTTTACTCCTACGTCGAGCAGTGGGCGATCGCGCGGGGGAAGCCACAACTCTCAACAATATAAGTACAGTTTACAATGCATTAGGAGAGAAACAAAAAGCATTAGACTACCTTGACCAGGCCTTACTTTTACATCAAGCCGTGAATGATCGCAGTGGGGAAGCCGTTACCATTGGTAACATTGGTGCAGTTTACAGAGATTTAGGAGAACAGCAACTTACCTTTAATTATTACAGACAAGCTTTTGATTACTATAAACAAGCTTTATCCCTATTTCGAGCCTTGGGCAGTCATGCTGGGGAAGCTAACATTCTCAATAATATCGGCATAATTTCCAGAGATTTAGGAGAAAAACAACTTGCCATAGATTACTTCAACCAAGCCTTACCCATACATCGGGCTGTGGGTAATCGCGCTGGGGAAGCCACGACTCTCAACAATATCGGCTTAGTTTACCACGATTTAGGAGAAAAACAACAAGCTTTAAACTATTTCAATCAAGCCTTACCTATTCTCCAAGCCGTAGGAGATCGCGCTATGGAAGCCACTACCCTCTACAACCGCGCCTTTCTCCAACGCGACCAAAACCAACTCCAAGCCGCCCTCACCGACATCGAAGCCGCCCTTGAAATCATCGAAGACTTGCGCGGTGAAATTACCAACACTGACTTACGCCAAACCTACTTCGCTCAAGTCCAAAACCAAGGCTATTATCAATTTTATGCCGACTTGTTGATGCAACTCCATCAACAAAACCCCACCGAAGGCTACGACGCAACTGCCTTTCATGTCAGTGAACGTTCCCGCGCTCGTACCCTGATAGAACTGCTGACAGAAGCCAATGTAGACTTTCGCGAGAACTTAGACAACCCCGCAGCCATCGAACTCATCAACCGCGAACAAAGCCTCTACAACCAACTTCGCGCTCAAGAAACCATCCTCGGTCAACGCCTGCAAAACGCCGAGACGACTGAAGCTGAAGCCGAAGCCAAACAAGCTTATCTCGATACCGTCCGCCAACTCGAAGACGAACTCAGCGACATCGAAAGCCAACTCAAACGCCTCAACCCCGCTTACGCCGAATTACAATATCCCGAACCCCTCACTCTGGCGCAAGTCCAGCAACAAGTCCTCGACGACGAAACCGTGTTGTTGCAATACTTCCTCACCGAAAACCAAAGCTATCTTTGGCTAGTGACGGCAGACGGCTACAAAACTTACACCCTGCCAAGTCAAGCCGAAATTAACGAAGCAGTTACAGCTTTTCGCGCCAGCATTACCGATTCAAAATGTGTAGTAGCCCCCAACCGCGATACTTGTATCGCTACAGAAATCCAAGACCCCGGACAAATTCTCTATGACCTCATTCTGTCCCCCGTCGCTGACGAAATCGCCGGGAAACGCTTGCTGATTGTCGGGGATGGGGCGCTGCAATACACCCCCTTCGCTGCCTTACCCCTCCCCAATATTGCCAATTATCAACCCCTCCTGAGCCAACACGAAATCGTCGCCGCACCGTCTTCTACCACCATCGCCACCCAACGCCAACGCCTCCAAGCCCGTCCCCCTGCCCCCAAAGCCCTAGCCGTCCTTGCTGACCCGGTTTATAGCGCCACCGATGCTCGCGTGACGGGAGAAGCCCCACCCACCCCAGACGACGATTCCGATAATCTCGTCAACTCAGACAGCTTATTTCCTACTGAGACTCGCTCTCTGTGTATGCCCGATGCTACGGTTAAACGCCTTCCCGGTACTCGACAAGAAGCCGACGCAATCAAGCAGTATTTCCCCGCGAGTGGGGTGATTGCGGCGATGGATTTCCAAGCGAATCAGGCTTGGTTTGACCAGGCACAACTCGACCAATACCAACACCTCTTTCTGGCCACCCACGGCTGTTTGGATACGGAAAACCCAGAGTTTACCGGGTTGGTGTTGTCCTTGGTAGACGAGCAAGGTCAGCAACAAAAAGATGGCTATCTGCGCTTGGGGGAAATCTTCACCCTCAAGCTGGCGGCGGATTTAGTGGTGCTGAGTGCTTGC
The DNA here is from genome assembly GCA_000380225.1 of filamentous cyanobacterium ESFC-1. Classification (GTDB taxonomy): domain Bacteria; phylum Cyanobacteriota; class Cyanobacteriia; order Cyanobacteriales; family Spirulinaceae; genus Jaaginema. Next base: position 1,719,882 of record KB904821.1, on the reverse strand, counting down.
GAAACGGGACTCGGCGATACGATTAAGGGTGAGGGTATGGTCGGGATGACGCGGGGCTTTATGTATGCTGGGGCGGAGCGGGTTGTGGTGTCGTTGTGGAATGTGAATGATAGCGCGACAGCCGAGTTGATGAGTCAGTTTTACGACCTCATGCACCGCCCCGACAATCCCCTGACTGCGGCGGCAGCGTTGCGTGAGGCGCAGTTGCAGTTGTGGGAGCAGTATCAAGACCCCCGTTTGTGGGCGGCGTTTACCTTGCAGGGGGAGTGGCAGTGATGGTTTTCTCTATCGCTCTCGTTTCGTGGCTAGAGCCGCGAAATGCTTTCTGTAGGCTCTGCCTACCTTTATCGAGGCAGAGCCTCGTTGGTGCGTCCCCAGGCTTGAGCCTAGGGACGAGGGAAAAGGGATTAAGCCCCTCTCCTGTGGGAGAGGGGTTGGGGTGAGGGCATGGTATCGAGGCAGAGCCTCGTTGGTGCGTCCCCAGGCTTGAGCCTAGGGACGAGGGAAAAGGGATTAAGCCCCTCTCCTGTGGGAGAGGGGTTGGGGTGAGGGCATGGTATCGAGGCAGAGCCTCGTTGGTGCGTCCCCAGACTTGAGCCTAGGGACGAGGGAAAAGGGATTAAGCCCCTCTCCCGTGGGAGAGGGGTTGGGGTGAGGGCATGGTATCGAGGCAGAGCCTCGTTGGTGCGTCCCCAGACTTGAGCCTAGGGACGAGGGAGGGGTGAGGGAGAAAGGGTGTATCAAAAACGGTAACGGGGAACAATATCTACTAGAAATCTCAGATAATTTAAACATCAATGAGTGAGGAATAAACAACCAATGTTGAAAAAATGGCTCTATGTCGCGATCGCGCTGGCGAGTTTGCTGATTACAACGCAATTCGCTCCGACTCAAGCGCAAACGCCCCCAGAAACCCCTGCTCTAGAGGAATTAGCCCGACAAGCACCTGGGTTTCAACCAGATTCTTTACCCGCATCTCTCGAACCCTATAGCGATGATGTCCGAGCTATTGTTGATAAAGACGATCGCGCTCCTGTCCTCAATCGCGTTTTCCCTTATTCCGCGATTGGTCGCCTTGATTGGGTATTGGCAGATGGCCAAACAAATTCTTGGTGTACGGGAACATTAATAGGTCGGGATTTAGTTCTGACAAATTCCCATTGTTTAAAGCATCCTCGTTTAGGAAGGTTTGTAGATTCGCGACAATACCAAGCTCAACCTGAACGCCTCATCTTTAAACCGAATTTAATTCGCGGTGTTGCCTCTGTGACAGCGACGGTGGTTGCTTATGAGTATGGTTGGGCGACTCGTCCTCAAGCTGCTGCGGAGGATTGGGCATTGTTACGGCTAGATGAACCCGTGGGCGATCGCATGGGATACTTAGGTTGGGCAGATGTAGATTTGAGCGATCCGGAAGTGTTGAGCGCGATCGCGGGTAAAATGATTGTAGCCGGATATGCTGGGGACTTCCCCACGGCTAAATTCCGCCAGTTTGGAAACCCCGGAGACACCGCCGGAATGCACGAAGCTTGCAGCATTCTCGAAGGGGTGAGTCGCGGTGAAATGAACGGCATATTATTCCATCAATGCGACACCAATCCGGGGTCTTCGGGAAGTGCGATTATTGCGGCTTTAAATGATGGTCGCTATGTCATTCTTGGACTTCATGCGGGTTCAAATGAGTTTAATCGGACGATGGATTTACCCACAGGAGAACGCACCCGCTACATTAATCGCGGCGTACAGGTCAATCGTTGGTCAATGCAAGCGGCGCGGATGCGTTAATTTTGAGGATTAAAAACCCCGGTTTTTTGGAAAAACCGGGGTTATACCGCGAAATATTAGAGTCTCGTCGCTGCATCCCTAGGCTTGAGCCTGAAAACGAGGGGATGGGCAACTATAGTCAATTTAAATAAAAACCGACAAGCCCGCCCGCAGATTTTAAATCTACAAGCGTGTTTGCTTCCCTCCCTGGGGTCATTTTGTGGTCATAATTCCCCTCTACAGTAACGGTAAAGTCAACATAACCCCGGTAATAACCGTTTGCATTATGATTAAATTGTCCTTGTCTCCCATGGCCGCGATCGCCACTGGATTGTTAGGTACAGCAACGCTCTCGATGGCAGTTTTAGGCAATTTTCCCGCAGCCCAGGCTAACAACGGCAGTTTTACAGGGGTTGTCGAACGAGTTTGGGAAGATGGGTTTCGTTTGCGAGTGGGCGATCGCCGCATTACTACCGATACCTGGGAAGTGTGCGGAGATTCTACCCCTCAGCACGTTCGCGTGGGCGATCGCCTCACAGTGACAGGGGAATTTGAATTCGGCCAATTTGATGTTTTTGAGATCGTGAATGATGCCGATCGACAGGTTTGCCAATAAGCTACCGCGCATCTTACGACCGACAAACCCATTCTCAGTTTAAAATCCTGGTGTTTTGAAGAAACCGGGGTTTTGGCCGATTACTCGTAAGGATTGTTGACGCGATCGCGAAAGACATTATGAGACAACGGCAAACGCCCCGGATTTTGCGGAGAATCGGCAGGATAACCGACGGGGACTAAAAGCGCGATCGCGAGTTCGGAATCCTCCGCCCCAATGACTTCTTTGACTTTCTCCTCTAGCCAACCATTCATCGGACAAGTGGCTAAACCCAGACTTTCGGCGGCTAACATGAGGTGAGTCGCCGCGATCGTGGCATCCTTGATAGCATATTCACGATTTTTGTCACCGAGTTTTTCTTGAAACTGAGGAATCGCATTTTTGAGGTAATCAATGCGGCTTTTATCCCAAGCCCCAGATTGATTCGCGATCGCGAAAATGTCGTCTAAATCGGTTTTCCAAGCGTAAGGATGAGCCGCAAACACAAAGGTAACGGGGGCTTGAACGATTTGCTGTTGTCCCCAAGCGGCCTCGGATAAAGCTTGGCGTTGGGTTTCGTCTTGTACCACCACAATGCGCCAATCCTGCAAATTCCAGCTACTCGGTGCAGAAACCGTCAATTCTACGAGACGATGGAGTAAATCGGCGGGAATTTCGTCAGATTTAAACTGTTTGTGGGCGCGACGTTGCGCGATCGTGGTGGGAACGTCTAAAGGGTTCATAAGCTCAATCTAAGTCTCGATCATTCAATGCTACAACATCCTTTCGATTTCGCTTTATGTAAAGTTTTGTAAAAAATCATAAGTTCTGCGTAAAACCCCCTCATTTGTAGCGAGTAGGTAATAGAGGCACTTAAACCAAGGTCTTCGTAAAAGCTTTTACTTTATATTTTTATGTTGGAGTTTGACGAACAATTGAGGCCGCTTGCTCTCACGGCTCAAAAGCATCCTCCTCTTAGCAAGGAACGGCAAAAAGCCCTGAATCAACTGATTTCAGTTTTGCAACAATCGGGGGGTTTATGTTCTCCTAATCGGACTTATGGGGCGCAATACCCAGAAGTGAAAGATGAGGGGCGATCGCGACTTTTTAAATATATTTGCGAAAATATAGATAAATACAATGCCGACAAAGGGGAAGTATTGCAATGGGCAAACTTTTTACTAAAAATGCGCTTTTATATTGAAGCTTATCGCGACCTAAATACCGAAGGGCAATCTAGACCGCCTAGACTCAGTTTAGATGACTTAGATAATCTCCCTAATCCTCAAATTAGGATAGAACCACCGGAAGAATCCATGAGTCAAGAACTGCGTCGGTTATTAGAAGAAGACCCCGAAAATGTATTTAAAACAGCCCACGTTCAAAGTCATCCGAAAGCCTCTTTTCAATTCATTGCTTTACAAAAAATTAATGGTTATGCTTGGGATGAAATTTCTCAACAACTGCATAATATTCCCGTACCAACCCTGAGTAGTTTTTACCAGCGCTCTTTAAAAAAATTCATTCCTTTTTTCCGAGACTATCTATCTTAAACAACTTTACTCTTTACCCCCTAAAAAACCATGACTTACCCCATTTCCAATTCGATGATATTCACTGTTCCTCTCATCCGCCAAGCCCACAATTTAGCTCAAAAAGTTTACCAAACAACTAACGGGATTAAACAAGCTTATCTCAATGTATTAGCGGCTTATGCGACGGATTATTACTTATCTTGTTTAGGCTTCACTACTCATTTTGAGAATAGCGAAAGCCAAGACCCAATCTACCAAATTCTAAGTAATACTGGAGCTTTAACAATAGGAGCAGGAAAAGTATTAGAATGTCGTCCGGTTCTTCCCGAAACAGAAGCCTGCCATATTCCCCCAGAAGTTCAAAAAGACCGCTTGGGTTATGTGGCTGTTGCCCTGAATGCCGAATTAACAGAAGCGACGATTTTAGGCTTTTATCCGCAAGCGCATCAAGATAATATGCCTTTAAGTCAACTGGAAAGTTTAGAAGCCTTAATTGAGCATTTACATAGTCCCCAAGTAGACTTTGCTTCTAAAGCGAAATCCTCGGTAGTGCGTCTCAGCCATTGGCTCGAAAATACTATTGATGAAGGTTGGGAAATAATGAATAACTGGGTGGTTCCCACACCGCAATTTGCTTTTAGAAGTCGCACTTCTCAAGTAAACCCTGCGATTGAATGCCGCAAAACCTTACAGTTAGAATCTCTTGATCCGGGGGTTGATTTAATTATCGGGATTCATCCGATCCAAGACGGCGAAATTGAGATTAATGTGGAAGTTTCCCCGGCGAATGGTTCGTCAGTTTTACCGGATAATGTGACGGTAGAAGTGCTTGATGAAACTGACAAAGTGGTGATGGAAGCGATTACCCAAACGACTCATAAATTGGCTTTAGATTTTAGTGGTGAACCGGGAGAACAGTTTACGATTAAAGTGGCTTACGGTGAAGCGGAGGTGACGGAAGTATTTGTTATCTAAAGGTAGAAACGGAACTCTACAGCGCCACAATGCCAAAGGCAATTATGACAATCCCTGCGAGATAGTTCACCTTCTGCTATCGCGCGGGGTTGTCTCTCAATCACTTTATTTTCGACTACGATCGAGGGTAACGATCGCCTGTCCGACTTCGCAGGTGTCGTTTTGGCGACAATGCCCCACCCCGATCAAATCGTTGTTGCTTGACAACTCCCCGCCGTAAACGGTCGGGGATTCTCGCTTCACCGGGAGAGTCTAGAAAACACAGAACAAATATCCCAATATTTTCCCCGATCTCTTTACCCTCAACGAGCATTTTTCCCATCTGCAAGGGCGGTACTCAACCAAAGTTTACCACAAAAGTCGCCTTATAAAGGCGAGGCTTTAGACCCAGGTTTTTGGTAAATCTACATCTACCACGGTTACTTTGAAGATTTTGTCGGGAATATCGACGCTAAAGCGACAATCGTAAGAGTTGGGACATTCGGCGGTACTAATGGTAGTGAAGCGATCGCCATCAGGTAAACAAACCACTCCCATAAGAGAATGAGTGACACAAAGGCCGATATCTGGCGCACCTTCGAGCATATCCCAATTTTTGCCGCTTGCTTTGGTGTCTTCGACTTTAACGTGAATTGTGGTTAAATCGGCTTGGGCTGCGGAGGGAAAGCCCAAAAGCGCGATCGCCAACAGCAGACAAACTACGGTAATCTGAGTCCAGAAGAATTTGAGCATTGTTGCTATTTCCCAAAAAACAAGGAGCGTTTATCAAGATAAATAAGCGCTCCTTTTAAGGTTCCTCAGTTTGCGAAAAATAATGCGATCGCGATCGCAAAAATCTTTAGAATCAAATCTGCAATTTACCAACCCAGTTTTAAGCTGTCTTTGGTCAAGAAATGTTGCAGATGATAAGCTCGTTCTTCAGTTTTGAGTAAAATTTGTTCGTAGAGGTAGCGGGTGGCGCGATCGCCCAAACTTTCGGCTTGAGAGGCTTGACGGCGGATCAAGCTAATCATTTGTTGCTCGGCGGCTAAGTCGTTTTCAATCATCGGACTACAGCGCAAAGCATCATCGGTTTCCGGTTCAAAACAGCACAGTTGCGCCAATTTTGTGAAACTCGTCGCCGGGATTCCCCCTAAACCGTGGAGACGCTCTCCCACATCATGAGCGTGTCCTTGGACTTCTTCGTAGCTTTCTTCAAAATAGTTGTGCAGCATATAATATTCTGCACCTTCAACTACAAAATGATGCTTGAGGTATTGCAAGTATAAAGCCTGGAAACTGGCATAAGCAATACTCAGCCCTTCGCAAATCGGCTCAGTCACCGATTTTTCCAGCATAATCGGATTTTGTGCAATTTCGCTGAAAGGTTGTAATACGGTTTGTGTCTCGGACATAGATTTCGATCTCCTAAAAAATTAGCCAACACAATTTCTTCGCAGGCAGAACAAACGGCAGAAAGTCATGGTTTGACTACATTTCAGCCGTTTTGCGTGCCTGTTGTTTTCAATTGTAAAAGCAGGTTGTCAAAAAAGGCCACTTTGCTGTAAATTAATGTTAGTTGAGAATAAGTTTCAATAAATTTCAATCAATCATTAATTCCTGAGTTGCAGATGAATCCTTCAAACCCCGATTCTCTTACCCAATCCGCCATCGAAATTAACACAGATCGACGCTGGTTACTGTACAATCGTCTACGCGATCTCGGTATTACCTGCGAGTGTAAAGCTTATCAACCCCTCCGCATTCAACTGGAAAACGCCAATACTGTAATTCAGTTCTGGCAAGTATTTCACCGTTTTCACAGTTCTCGCCAAGAACAGAGGAAATGCTTAGAGACTTGTTGGCAAATGCCTGCTCAACCCACCGATTTAGAATAGGGCGGACTCTGGCAGTCTTCAACGCTCGCGATCGCGACTGGGTTATCGTCAGCTTATCTTTTGTTGCTAAAAGTTATCATTCTCTTAACGAGAGCTTAACCCCAGAATTGCCCAGAGATTGCAGTAATCGATCGTATTCTGACAAACCGTTATTGACATGACTTCCCCAAAGTTACCTAAAACATGAGAGCGATCGCGAGACCATACTTGCATTTCACGCCTCACTGGGCGCGATCGCCCCAAAATTTTTTAATTGCTAATGATTAGCATCGTTAAAATAAACCTGTTTTCCGGTGCGCGATCGCATTTTTTATGACAGCCCAACTCGAAGCCCAAAACCTCAGCCTCGGCTATCAAGCCCAAACCATCGTCCGCGACCTCGATCTCCTCATCCCCGCCGCCCAGATTACCGTTTTAGTCGGCGCAAATGGTTGCGGTAAATCTACCCTATTACGGGGCTTGGCCCGCCTCCTGAAGCCCCGTAGCGGTACAGTCTTACTCGATAACCAAGCCATATTCGAGCAACCCACCAAACTCGTCGCCCAAAAACTCGGCTTGCTACCCCAAAACCCCACCGCCCCCGAAGGCTTGACGGTGGGAGATTTAGTCGCCCAAGGGCGCTATCCCTATCAAAGCTGGTGGCAACAATGGTCAACCGAAGACGAGAAACAAGTTGAACTTGCCCTACAGACTACCAGCATGACCCAACTGCGCGATCGCGCCCTAGACGAGCTTTCTGGGGGGCAGCGACAACGGGCTTGGATTGCCATGGCACTCGCTCAGGATACCCAAATTCTACTCCTCGACGAACCCACCACCTTCCTCGACCTCGCCTATCAACTCGAAGTGCTAGACTTGCTCAAAACCCTCAATCAAGATCAACACCGCACCATTGTCATGGTCTTGCACGACCTTAACCTCGCCTGTCGCTACGCCCATCACCTCGTCGCCGTCAAATCCGGTCAAATCTACGCCACCGGATCGCCCCAAACCGCGATGACAGAAACCATGGTGCGGGATGTATTTGGCCTCGATTGTCGCATTGTTGACGATCCCGTGACTCATACTCCCCTTTGTATTCCCTTGCGATCGTTACGCACTTGATTGGTCATGGGTCATTAGCATCTAAGGGGCAGTAGGCAGCTTCTTCAGTTATCAGTCAACAGTCATCAGCATTTAAGGGGCAGTGGGCAGTGGGCAGTAGGCAGTGGGGGGAGGAGTTGAATTCTACCCCTCCAAAGGGATCAGAAACTTTGGCCTGGAGGGCAGACTTTCAAAATAGCTCAACGCTATAAGATATAGGAGTTTCAGCGTCAAAAAGCGAATTGAAGTTTCTGGAGAGTCATCAGTTGTTGAGGCAGTAGCGACAACCAACAACCAACAACCAACAACCAATAACCAACAACCAATAACCAACAACCAACAACCAACAACCAACAACCAATAACCAACAACCAACAACCAATAACAAATCTATCCTGACTTAGAAGCCGAGGATGCGAAAACAGAATAAAACCAGGCCGACCATCAATTTTACTCACCCCTTAACGTGCATCCGACGTGAATACTACAGCCCTGACCGACATTCCCGAAAGTGTATGCTCTAACTTGCAAGCGTATCAACGCCTGCAACTAACCCTGATTCTGGGATTACGCCGCCAGATTTCCATTGCGGTGTGCGACAATCTAGAATTGCGCGATCGCCTTGTTTTACAACTCGAACAAGAGATTAATAAGTCGAGTCGTCCGCCCCAGTTGGTGAAGATTGATTTGAACTTGGAAAATCCGACCTTTCTCAAACAAATCGATCGCTGGTTAAAGCAAAATCCTGACACGCAAACCGCCCCTTGTACCCCCACTTTTCAGATTGTTGGGATTGAAGGCTTAACGCGGCAGCCCAAAGATGTTCAATGTCGCTTTATTAAACATTTAAGTGCAATTTCGCGTCATTTGCCCCAAGTTAATATTAATTTATTGCTGTGGCTGCCTCGTCCGTGGTATCACAACATTAAGCAGACTGTACCGGAGTTTTGGCAGTGGCGCACCGGGGTTTTTGAATTTCAAGGGGAACTCAACTCCACTTCAGTATCGGTACAGTCGGCGGTTGATGTCCTCAAAAAGAGTTTAGATGCTTCGGCCAAGACGGTGGAAGCGAATGGTAATTCTTCCCCCCAACCCGAAGCCGCATTAATGGAGGATAGCGATCGCGGTCGTCGTTTACGGGCGGCTAGAACATTAGGGGAATTTCCCTTAGTGCGTCAGTTGAGCTTTCCCGGTCATCCTCCCAATGCTAAACCGCCGACTCAACCCCCCAAGAACGCCCCAGAAACGCCCCTAAATCCCCAAAATACTCAAAAAGCCCCAGAAACACCAAAACCGCCAGAAACGCCGCCTGGGGCGATCCCGCCACCAACCCCTGTTAAAAATGAACCGCCCCCTGGGGATACTTTACCCAGTTTAGAAGACCTCGATCGCCTCGAAACCGAAAACGAACCCCCCGAAGTCCTCGCGCAAACCTTGATCGCCATTGGGGATCGTTATCGCGATCGCATTGCGAATGGCCAAGCCAGCAATACAACTCTCACTACTGCGATCGCCGCCTATGAAAAAGGCTTACAATGGCTCGATGATGACTTTGCCACCTTGTCCAATATTTTCAATGATTTGGGCAACTTCTACTGGATGCGATCGCGCAGTCATGCCCAAAGCAGCAACAACCTCACCAACGCTTTAGGCGACCTCGAACAAGCCATCCAATACTATAACCTGGCCCTCGAAAAACTCGGCAATCCCGAAAACTCCCCCCAACACTACGCCATGATTCAAAATAATCTGGGGGCAGCTTTTGGGGACTTAGCCCGCTATGGGGAAGCCGCCGATCATCTGCAACTTTCGATTCAAGCCTACGAAGAAGCCTTACGCTATCGTAGTGCCAGCGTCGATCCCCTGAAATACGGTTCGACCCAAAACAACCTAGGGACGGCGTATTGGCATCTCGCGCAATACCAAGACCCGGCCAATAACCTCAAAGCCGCGATCGCCGCTTACGAAGAAGCCGTAGCCCAATATTCCCCCCAAACTGCATCGATGCAATGGGCGATGATTCATAATAACCTGGGAACGGCTTACTGGAATCTCGCGCAATACGAAGACTCCGAAAGCTGTTTACAAGAAGCCATCCAATGTTATCGCTCTAGCTTACAATATCGCACCCGCGATCGCGCACCCGCCGCCTGTGCTGCCACCTACAACAACCTGGGAACGGCTTTTTGGCACTTGGGGTCAAAAGAGATGTTTAGCGACGCACAACGGCAAAAATACCTCACCGAGGCGATCGCCGCTTACGAACTCGCTTTAGAAATTGGGCGCGATCTCCGAGGACAACAACCCCCCATCCCCGTCAACTTCGACTACGCCGCCACCGATAATAACTTAGGCTTGGTTTGCTATCAACTGGCCACCACCGACGACTTTAACCTCAGCAACGACGACCGCACCGATTACCTCGAAATCGGCCTCAAAGCCCATATTCGCGCCATTCAAGCCATTACTTCCAACGGCGAAACTTACGAAACCACCCTAAAATACATTGCTCGCATTTTACGGTGGTTTTATCAAGAAGGCGGCATTCCCGGTCAAAATCGCGCTTTGTCTCTCGTTCCCGGTCAATTACTCCCGGCATTATTACCGCGCTTGTAAATTCCCTGAATTTTGGACTTTTACAATCAACTCAGAACGAATGACTGTATCTAAATCTTGGTCGGGGTCAATCGAGATTAATTCCGCTTGCTTGCGACCGAAAATTAAGCCCCCTAACGCCCCAATACCCGCGCCTCCCAGGACTTCACCAATTCCCGGCCCGTCTCCCAAAATCGACGAAAGTAACGCCGAAGCCGCAGCCCCAATCGCCGCATTTTGCAGAATTGCCCCGGTATCTGCCCCTTGGTCGATGGTTTCGGTACGAGTCACAATCTCGGAAGTCCCATCAAACTCATATAGCTCATCTTCCCCTACTTTCAAAGATTGAGCAAAAAAGCGCTGTCCTTCTCCATCCGGTCGCAATTCCCCGATAATCTCGCTACCTCTGGGAATTAGAAGGCGATCGCGGGTATCTCGCACATTCGCCGCAACAGTCAGGGTTAACGGCATGGTTTCTTCTTTCGTCAATAAAATCTTATCTTCAGTATATTCGACGGGAATAGTCGTATTAATGGGAATCGCCACGCGATCGTTAAATAACAACGGACGGCGCTGCGGTTGAGACTCAGACGGGAATAATTGCGCCTTCGCTTGTCCTGGAGTTAAAATCGGCGCGATCGCACTCATCCCCAACGCCAACGTCAAAACGACTGAAGTACCTGCTTTCCACAACATATTAATAATCCATACATTTTATAAAGTTCTAGGAAGCTACAGACGAATTTTCGCAAAATTTGTTCTTTTGTTGAGTAGAGTGAGACGTTTTTCCGATGATTGACTGGTTTTTTGTTGTTAGTTGTTGGTTGTTGGTTGCTTGACAGTTGGTATTCCTTATCAAAACATAGCGGGAGTGTATCTGTTCCCAGGTATAACCATAACGAGGCCAATTTTCGCCAAATTTGTTCGTTAGAATAGGATTTATTAGCAACTCAGCCATGACATTAGAACAAGCCCTATTAAACAAACTGCGACATTTACCCCCCGATAAGCAGCAAGAAGTTTTGCAATTTATTGAGTCCCTACAAACTCAAGCTAAAAGCAACCCTCCGCGACGCAGTGTTAAAGGATTGTGGTCTCATCTCAACAAACCCATCAGTGACGAGGAAATTACCCTTGCGCGACAGGAAATGTGGAGTAGCTTTCCTAGAGATATTTCATGAGTTCTGTTGTTGCTGACACCCACACCATCATCTGGTATTTGGAAGCATCAAACCAGCTTTCTGACGAAGCGATATTAGCCTTAGATAAAGCGATTGAAGATGGCAATTTTATTTATATTTCTGCGATTACCCTAGTTGAGATCATCTATTTGGTTGAAAAATATCGGCTTCCCCAAACTGCTTTAGACCAACTGAATCAGGCATTATCTGACCCCGATATTGCTTTATCCCTTGTCCCCCTAGATGCAGTTATTGCTCAAACCTTATCCCAAATTCCGCGAGATACTGTTCCCGATATGCCTGACCGTATTATTGCAGCAACGGCTCTCTTTCTCAATCTCCCCCTAATCACCCGTGACTCTCGCATTCAGACTCTCAAAAATATTGAAACCATCTGGTAATTTTCTGTATATCCAATCCGAAAAATAATTGAAGATTGGTAATGGGTCATGGATTAAGCCCCCAATCTACGGCGTAAATCGCGAATAGCTTCCCCTGTACCCTGGGTTAAAGCCACCGAAAACACCTGTTCGACCAATCCCGACAACTCTACATTAGGGAAATAGCGACTCAAATCTTGTGGTTGATAGCCGTCCCTTTCGAGATTATAAATTTGCAAACCTGTATCTCGATATAACCAAACTTCAGGCACTTTGTAGGGCAAATAATCCTCGACTGCGGTATAACTGGTAACATCCACTTCTATGACTAAATCGGGTGGTGGGCTGTTGCGCCAATCGATACGTTCTTGACCGACAACAGCTTGCCAATTATCCAAATAAAAACAATAATCCGGTTCAATGCCGCCTTGTTCTGGCAACTCTATGGTAATCGGTGTAAACGCTTCGTAGTTACGATTTTGGCACTCTAACAAAACTTCAATTACTCTCGCCAACAAATGAGCTTCCCGTCCGTGTTTGGGCAAAGGACTCATCAGTAAAATTTCACCCTCACTATACTTGATGCGAGGTGTGGCGCGATCGCCCCGACTTTCTCTGAGGCTACAATAATCTTGCCACGTTCCCAACAACCGCACCACACAGCCCACAGGTAGTTGTATTTCGACTGGAGAAATGACGGCATACATCGCGGGTTATCCCACTAAACTTACTCGATCTTATCCCGAACTTAGGTTAAGTTACACAGGCTAGACGATATTGCCCTAATAAGCCAAAGTTTTTTGTTTTATTACATTAAGTTGATATAGTAGTGTTAAGCACTTAATTTAACTTACTTTCTCCACACTCTGAGGAAATTACGGACATGATAAGAAAAGAACTAGAAGCAAAGATTTTAAAAGAAAACCCAACGTTACAAGCTAATAATCTCGACAATTTAAGAAAAGAACACCTAGAGTCTTGGGTAAATACTGGTGAAATTACTGTATCTGCCGCAATTCTCGTCAAAATATTTTCTGAACGCAACGAACGTGCTGCAATTAACGACAGGTTAAATAAGACTAACTTCGGCTTACGAGCTAAGATTGGTGCTTTATCCACAAACTTAACGAATTGGAATAAAAGCGAACTTATCCAGCAATTCAAAAAAATATTCGGTTCTGTGAAGAAAGAAGATGATGCTATCTTGAGTGAAATTGGTGCAGTTTCAAAAGAGTCAGCAAGAGAAGATATTGAAAGAGTTGAAAAAGTTAGCAGCGAAATGGTAGATATTAGCAAAAAAGTTAAGATTAGATACAACGATCAACGCAGAAATGCAAGATAAATGGTAAAAAAACAGCAACTAGACGGACTAAGTTACCAACAAGCTCAAAGGCGCAATTCGGAAAAGTTTAGAGCTTTGAGTAAAAATTATCAAAAACAACTACGCCAACAAGGTTACAAAAATGTAGGTTGGGCAAACGTTCGCAAATCCTGGGAACTTCTGAAAAAGTCTTCTGATAGCAAACCAGTAGACTTCGTTAAGTTTGCCATCAATAAAGCAGAATTAAGGTACGAAGAAGCGAAAGAAAATGATGATTTATTTGAAGCTTTAGAAGCTGGGCAAGCATTGATTGAAAGTATAAAAATGAAATATCAATAGTAAAGCTGAGGCAGGAAAACATGAGAGAAGTCCAGTTAAACCCAAACTGGGAAACAATCTTAGTTGAATTATCTGAAGTATTTTGCTTCGAGTTTGATTGTGTCGGAACTACTGAAAACCCTTTTAATGGTAAGACACAAAACATTTATACTCTTACAGATATTTGCTTTGCAAGGAAATCCGATTTAGATGATTTTATTGAAGCAGGTACGACAGAAAAAGAGCAGTATTCGAGAGCTTCTGTCTTATACTCCTTATATGCTTGCAATTATTTAAAAGTTGGCGATATTAAATATCCAACTTATCAAAACTGGAAGCAAAATCATCCGGGTATGACATTGGATCACCAATTACCCCGTTATTGGTTTCCTCGCTATACCTTCGACTGTGACAACTGGAAACCTCTTTCTAGGGAAGATAATCAAGACAAAGGTGATGACTTTTTAGACGAGGGCATAGAAAAGTTGGAATCATTAGCCGCAGAAATTAGAAGTATAAAAGCTAAATACACTTGAATAAAACCTTATAAAGTAGGTTGAGTAAAGATAGTTCAGCAGGAAGTCAGAATCTCCCGCTATAATCTTTGATTTAACGATCGCCCAATCTATGCCTGATATCAACACCTATTTTTCGCAACTGGTGACGACGCTGCATCACCTGGTATTTTTTGAGATTGGGGGGATACCGATCGCGATCGCGTGGATTGTCATTGCTAGTATATTCTTTACCCTGCGGCTGAAATTTATCAATATTCGCGGTTTTCGTCACGCGATCGCGGTATTATTCGGCCAATACGACAACGACGACAGTCCGGGGGAGGTGTCCCACTTCCAAGCCATGGCCACGGCGTTATCAGCGACGGTAGGATTGGGGAATATTGCCGGAGTTGCGATCGCGATCGATCTCGGTGGTTTAGGGGCAGTATTCTGGATGACAATGGTGGGCTTGTTGGGGATGGCTACCAAGTTTGTTGAATGTACCCTCGGCCAAAAATACCGAGAAGTCAAGCCCGATGGTACGATTTCTGGGGGCCCGATGTATTATCTTGCCGGGGGCTTTCGCGATCGCGGCCAACCCCGTTTGGGTAAAATACTCGCCGGGAGTTTTGCTTTATTGTGCGTGGGGTCGAGTTTTGGGGCAGGAAATATGTTTCAAGCCAATCAATCCTTGGCCGCATTAACTGCCGTATTTACTGGGTTAGAGCGGTGGCAAGGCTTGTATGGTGTGGGTTTAGCCTTGTTCGTCGGTTTGGTGATTCTAGGGGGCATTAGTCGCATTGGCAGAGTCGCGAGTAATTTAGTTCCGACCATGCTATTTATTTATATTGGGCTGTGTTTTTGGACGATCGGTCAACACTTTGCCGATCTTCCTAGTGCGATCGCAACGATTCTCCACGACGCTTTTAGCCCCAACGCCCTCGAAGGCGGAATCATCGGGGTCATTATCCAGGGAGTACGCCGCAGCGTCTTTTCTAACGCCGCCGGGACGGGTTCCGCCGCGATCGCCCATGCCGCCGCCAAAACCCCCGAACCCGTCCGTCAGGGCATCCTGGCGCTACTAGAACCCTTTATCGATACGGTGTTAATCTGTAATCTAACGGCCCTGGCGATCGCCACATCTGGAGTCACCGGCGAAAATCTCAACGGCATTGAAATCACCGCCCAAGCCTTCGGTAATACCGTATCCTGGTTTCCGGCGGTTTTAGCCATTGTCGTCTTTTTATTCGCCTTTTCGACGATTATTTCTTGGAGTTACTACGGCGAACAATGTTGGGCTTATCTGTTGGGAACCCAATTTACTTTTGTCTTTAAAATCTTGTTTCTCATCGCCTTAGCCCTTGGTTCGGTGGTAGATTTGAGCGCAGTAGTCGATTTTAGCGATATTATGCTGGTTTTGATGGCCATTCCCAATTTACTCGGTTGTTACCGTTTGAGCGATCGCGTAGCTGCCGATCTCAAAACCTATTTCACCCACCTCGAAACCGAAAAAACCCCCTCCGCAGCGTGAGAGTTTGTCTTAGGTCATTTGTCCTTGGTCTTATGTCCATGGCAGACCTGTAACACGGTTTTTTTCTTCCCCCTCCTCCCCCTCTTCCCACTCTTCCCCCTCTCAAACCCGTAAAACTAAAGCGAAGTCTAGCACCTTGACAGGGCTGGCGTAGCGTAACGCACCCAAATACAAGCATTTTAACGATGGTGACTATCGCACAAATTAAGCTGTGTCGAGCCAGTAGGGGGGTTAGGCGGCTCAAACTTACGCTATGACTACAATCTAGCTATCCGCCATAACCCACCGCTTCAAGTGGGTCGCAGCACTACTGCTACTACTTTGTTGTCCTTGCTACAGTCATAAAAATAAGCCCCTCCTCCCGTGGGAGAGGGGTTTGGGGTGAGGGCTAAAAACAAACCTTTCCCTCAAATACTACCAATCGTTTCTTTCAAATCCGCGATCGCCTGCTGTTGATTTTGCCCTTGTTCGAGATGTTGAGCCAAGGCTTCTAACTTGCTTTGCATCTCGGCTAAAGTCTCTTGCAAGGGTTGGACATTATCTTGAGCCGCATTCACTTTGGCCCACATCTGGGCGGCGGATGCTTGCAACTCTCGCCAACTTTCTTCTAAGTCTTTTAGGGCTTTTTCGTGTTCGGCTTGCTCTTGCTGATGTTGTTGCAACTGAGATTCTAAATGATCCACCCCCTCTTGCATTTCGGTGAGTTCTGCTTCGAGAGTTTGCAATTGAATTTGCCGTTCTTTTTGCCGTTCCTCTAAGCTTTCTAACAGAGGATTCAGATTAATCGACGGGCTGCTAGACTCGGTATCGACAATGCCCTGTCTTCGCCGCAGGGTGCGTAAATGAATACTGAGTTTGCTTTCTTGTTTGCGAACTTCTCGTCTTTGACCCATCAGGGTTTCATTGAGCATTTTGTAGCGATCCTGAGCATCTGCGAGTTCTTGCTCTAAGTTGATGCGGTCATAATCGCTGGCATTTTCTAACTTGCCTTTTAATTCATCGAGTTCTTCTCGTTCTAGAGACAGTTCTTCTTCTTGGTCATTCACAAACTGCACCGACTTGTTGAGGTCATTTTGCAAATTATCAACGATTTTTTGCAACTCACCCAGGGGCATATTTTCCAAGGCTTCAACATCAACACTTTCATCGGCATCTGCCGCCCCTGCCCCGGCAGCTAAACGGGATAGATCGCTATACAGTTCGGTTTGCGCCTCTATTTCTTGGCTTAAGCGATTCACCACTTCTTTTTTCACAGCACAAGCGGTACGTTGCGCTTGTAAATCTTCTCGCGCTTGTTGCATGGCTTCAATGGTCGCTTGCAACTGTTGACGGCGCTCTTGCAGTTCCTCGGCTTGGCGGTCGGCTTCGGCTTGTTGGCCTTCGGCTTCAGCTTTTTGCTGTTCGATGCCGCTGATTTGACTTTGACAGTTTTCCTGCTGTTCTCTGACCTGGCCTAAAATACTGTTGAGGTCGTTGGGCAAATCGGCATTGGCGACAGCGCTTTCTAAAGACGCGATTAATTCTTGGATGCGAGTTGTTTGTTCTTCGGTGAGTCCCCCGGCGGGCGGCATCTCGTCTTGGCGTTCTTCGAGTTGGCGCTGTTCTCCCCGGAGATGTTCCCAAGCTTGTTCGAGTTCTTGAGTTTTGCGTTCAAATTCTGCTTGCAGCTTATCAGATTCTGCTTGAACTGCATCGGCGGCTTGGAGCTTTTCTTCGAGGCCGGACGCTTCTTCGCGCATTTGTTCGAGTTGCGTCCATTCGGCTTCTAACTCCATTTCCTTTTCGCTTAACGCTTGGGCTTGGATGGTGAGAGATTGCCGCCAATCTTCGATTTCTTCTTCTTGGCTTTTGCGATCGCTAATGAGCTTAGAAAAGTTTTGCAAAATACTCACCAAGCGCGGCCCGCCGAGTTCTGGGCTTCCTTGGACTTGGCGATTTCCCGTCAAATTCACCATCACCATGACCCCCGACTCAAAATCATTGGCGGCATCGCAGGGAATGACTTCATCGCCAGGGACGGCACTCCATGTTTGATCGTTACGCTGGCAGGCTAGGAGTTTGAGTTCCGTCGAAGCCTTGCCCATAAACCCACTTTTTTGCTTTCTGACTTCGGCAAGATACAGCACGCTGATGGACCTCTCGTTTATTTCTCCGTCAATGTTCGATCGAACCCAAATCCCGATCTCAATATCCCATAAGAGCTTGTATCGTTTTTTGGTCTTGATTTAACGTGTGGGATAGAACTCTTAACCCGCCCAGGCGAGTGCGAGATCGTTCCCAGCTTTTTTCCTTTTTATAGCTTATCGCTTCTTGGGAACCACAGTGCCACCTCCCCCGAAAACAAACCTGATAAATTCCACAAATTTACTCCAGCATACCTAGCCCAATTCCCCGTTGCCAAGCCCCCGCTTGTTCCCCCCAAAATAATAACCATTTCTTTTCTACTGTATCGGGTCTTACAATGAAAAGAACGGTCAGATTGTAGGCGAGGGTTTCATCATTGCTAGAAAATTGTCCATAATCACAACAAGACAATCTAAGCTTAATCGGGCTTGGCTCAAGATGAACTCTTTAACAACCCACGCGATCGCCCTCGGAGAAAATAATGGTTTTCCATTGTTAATCTAACTTTATCGGGACTCGCTTCCCGGCAGCGCCAGTTCTTCATTAATTTTATGCAGGGAACCCTCAATGAAATTGATATTCGCAGTATCCTGCAACTGATCGAACTCGGTCAGCGCACAGGAGAGCTTTATGTGGAAGCTTATAGCTCCTCCCACGATACCCTCTCAGAGACTACTGCGCTCAACAGCAGTTTACTCGACGAAGCCACCCCCCACCTCCCAGAAGAATGCTTTTGGGTAGTTTTTTTCGTCAACGGTCAAATCGCTTATGCTGCCGACCGCAGTAGCAACAATTTAGGGCGCTTGCGGGATTATCTACGCCGCTACAAAGTCGAAAATACCCTAGGAGACTTGCCAACCTCCCCCACTGCGTCCATCAATACCCCAGAGTATGCCTGCTTGTGGTTACTCATGGAAAACCATACCCTCAGCCCCGCCCAAGGCCGCAGCATTCTGGCCAGCATGGTCAAAGAAACCCTCTTTGATTTACTCAGTTTGCGGCAAGGCAGTTTTAGCTTTGAAATCGGGCCGATGTTAGCCCCCCAACTCACCACCCTCGAAAGTGGCTCTTGCGTGATCGAGATCGTCAAACAAGTTCAGCAGTGGAATCAATTTTACCCCCATTTACAATCCCCCAATCAATGCCCGATCTTGGCTAATCCCGACGAGTTACAACAAGCCTTGCCCAATAATGCCTATCAAAGCCTCGAATATTGGGCTGACGGTCAAACTTCCCTGCGCCAGCTTTCGCGCTACCTCAATCGCGATTTACTTGCCATTGCCAGAGCGATTTACCCCTATGTGCAACGGGGTTGGATTCAGTTGGTCAGCCATACCCTCAAAACACCTTCCCATACCGTCCCGGCAAGTCTCGAACCCAATGCTTGGGCTGACAAAACCCAAACCCCCCACATTGTCTGCATTGACGATGATGCCACCATCGGGAAAACAGTAGAATATATC
Organism: filamentous cyanobacterium ESFC-1; assembly: GCA_000380225.1. Taxonomy (GTDB): domain Bacteria; phylum Cyanobacteriota; class Cyanobacteriia; order Cyanobacteriales; family Spirulinaceae; genus Jaaginema. The sequence continues at coordinate 1,700,643 of KB904821.1, read as the reverse complement.
CTGACTCCCCAAGGTTATCGCTCGACTTTGATTCGCGACCCCCTCGAAGCCTTGAGCGTGGTGTTTAAACTGCAACCGGATTTGATTTTGTGCGACATTGCCATGCCCCAACTCGACGGTTACGAACTTTGTGCGATGTTACGCAGTTCTACGGCTTTTCGCCAAACGCCGATTGTAATGCTCACGGGGAAAGAAGGCTTTGTAGACCGCCTGCGGGCGCGGATGGTGGGGGCGACGGATTATTTAACTAAACCCTTTGGGGCCAGCGAGTTGTTAATGTTGATTGAAAAATATATCGGCTTGCCCCTGTCCGAATCCTTGTCAGCGTTTTCGCCTTCTGAGGGGGCGATCGCCTCCCCCGAAGTCTTTTCGGTTAATCCCGACGGGGCCAACCCATGAGATATTTGAAGTTCAATAAGCGATACTTTTATATAGAGAAAGTACTAAAGTACACTCAAAGCATTGAGTGAATCGCTTGTGGTCAGGCATCACCCAAGGGGCAAATCAGGTAAAACGTTATGAGTAAAGTGTTGGTGGTAGAAGACAGCGTAGCACAACAGCAGATGATTTCCGATCTGCTCAAAAATAGTGGCTTAACCGTTGCGGTGGCCAATAACGGCGTTGAAGCTTTAAACCATGTTCAACAAAGTCATCCCGACATCGTAGTTTTAGATATTGTTATGCCACAAATGAACGGTTATGAGGTGTGTCGCCGCCTCAAAGCCGACCCGAAAACCCAAAATGTCCCCGTGGTGATGTGTTCTTCTAAAGGGGAAGAATTCGATCGTTACTGGGGGATGAGGCAAGGAGCCGATGCCTATATTGCTAAACCCTTTCAACCCAATGAGTTGATTGGCACAGTGAAACAATTACTGCGAACTTAAAATCGAGGAAGAAGCAACGATGGTGGGTAATTCAGATTTTCCAGCCGAAAATACACCGGAAATCGCGTCAGACATTGAACGCCTCGAAACCCCAGAAGGCGAATTGCATTTACGCTTCTTTCTGCCGTCTGGCAGTGAATTTGCCTTGTCCGCTTCCGGGATTAAAGAAGTTTTAAATCAACCCCCCGATCGCATCACCCCCATCCCCAATGCTTCTCCGCTATTATTGGGAACAATAAACTTGAGGGGTCAAGTAATTTGGATTGCCGATCTCGGCCAGTTTTTAGGCGATCGCGTTGCTTTAAACCCTCAACGTCAAGAAATCCCGATTATCGCCATCGAAGACCAAGAAATTATGTTCGGATTAGCCATTGACCGCATTGGCGAGATGGAATGGTTGGATATTGCCCAAATTCAAATGCCAACTAACGTTCCTAATCATATTGCTCCCTTTATTCGCGGCGAGTGGGTGTTAGATTCAGAAGAGAATCAATCCCTACGTCTGCTCGATCAAGTCGCAATTTTGCGATCGGCACGATGGGGGGCCGCTTAACTTAATCCATCGCCTAAATTAATTTTTTATGAATCATCTTCATTTCCCCAACATTCAACGCTCACTCAATCAATAAACCCTGTAGCGTGGTGTTTTAGATATCTCCCCCGAACAGTTCCCCCATCCCCCGAGCCATCAAGAAATCAAGCTGGAGAAGGTAAATGGCACAAAGCACAGATTATGCACAGGAGTACGGACAAGCAGAAAAAGCCTACTTGCAAGGAAATTATGAAGAAGCCGCCCAACTCGCCGATCGCCTTGTAGAAGAATACAGCGACGACCCCTCCATTTGTCTACTGCGGGGCCACATTTACTGTTATGGCTTACATCAATACGATATTGCCCAAGAACAGTACGAACGGGTCATGGAATTGACCGACAATCAAGACTTTATTGACTACGCCCACAATGGCATTCGCGATGTCGATCAATTTCGCACAGAAATGGGTGGTAGTGAGGCGGGAGTTGATAATTTTGAAGACTATGACTTGGCAGAAAATGACCCCGATGCGGCTCAAGACTGGCAGCAAAGTTATGAGGATTTAGACGAAAGTTATGAGAATTTAGATAGCTTTTCCGAAGATGACTTTTCAGCGTCAGAAGACTTTGCTACAGACGATCTTCACGATCAAACGACTTTTGGCTTGGGGTCTTTCGAGGAGGGAGAAGACGATAACGCCGAGGGGGGCGATTTTAGTAATGAAGGTGAGTTGGGCGCTGACGATCCCTTCAATGCTGCCGATCCGTTTACCGCCGATCTGGGTTTAGAGGGCGATGAGGATATTTTCGCGGGGGAAAGCGCCGGAGGGTCTAATCCGTTTGCGGTTGAGCCAGAATCAATGGATTGGGACAGTACCAACGAAATCCCAGATTCTCCTTTTGCCAGCGATAATTTACCCGCATTTGACGACAGCGAGCAAGGGTTTGATAACAATGAAGCTACGTTTATGATGTCGTCTGGTGCCGAAAGCGATTCTTTTACGGAAGAATATGGCAATGAGTTTGAGGAAACCAACGCCTTTGCTTCAGAGGATTTAGGCGGTGAGTTTGATGAAACTAACGCTTTTGGCAATGAGTTTGAGGAAAACAACGCCTTTGCTTCAGAGGATTTAGGCGGTGAGTTTGAGGAAAACAACGCCTTTGCTTCAGAAGAATTAGGCGGTGAGTTTGAGGAAACCAACGCCTTTGGCAATGAGTTTGAGGAAAACAACGCCTTTGCTTCAGAAGAATTAGGCGGTGAGTTTGATGAAACTAACGCCTTTGGCAATGAGTTTGAGGAAAACAACGCCTTTGCTTCAGAAGAATTAGGCGGTGAGTTTAGCGAAGACGATCCTGACTTTGCCGATACCTTCAACTCTGGGGATTTTGACAACATATCCGCCCCAGAAGAAGATCGAGACTTCAACAATGGCAGTAGAATACCGGATGAAACCCTATTAATGCCGACCGGCGCACAGGAAGACACCTTTGCAACGGCGGCTCATTACGAAGCTGAAACAGAGAGTGAAGACCTGAATCCGGCTGAACCGGAAACCTGGACAGATGAAAGCGAAAGCTACGACTTTTCCGAAGATACTGCGGCGTTTGAAGAAAATAACTTTGGCGATGACTTTGGTTTTGACGAGTTTGACAATGACAACGGTTTAGATACCGAATCCTTTGAAGACCCTTCCGCCTTTGGTCAACCGGGAGAAGATACGATCGCGAGTTATGCCGGAAATCAAGATTTTCTGGATAACTTTGAAGTTTTCAACGACGATTTACCGAGTGTTTCGGACTTAAATCAAGATATTCCCGATTCAGAAATTGGTTTGGGCAATGAGGACAACTCCGCTTTAAACTTTAATACCGAAGCGGGGTTAGCCGCCGAGGATGACAGTTTATTTAGTCTGAATGGCACTGAGACGGCGGAATCGGAAACCGTCCCCTCGACGAATTTTACCAAAAAGGGCGATCGCGCCGTCGAACCCACCGTGGAAGTCGAACAGGGGCCCTTTTCTTGGTTTGAAAATGCGCCGCTTAAGAAAAAGCAATGGCTGACTGCGAGTATCACTGGCGCGATCGCGGCTTTGGCTGTGGCCATTGTCAGCTTTGCCACCACCGCCACCACCGCCCCGGAAAACAAGCCCGAGGTCGTACCGAGAATGCGGACGGCGGGCTTTTTAATGGCATTAGTAGCAGGGGGCGGCAGTTTTGGTGCAACCCTGTTTCTGGGGCGTTTAACGACCCAACAGGTGAATCGCTCGACTCACGATTTACAATCCCAATTTGAGGCGGTGTCTCAGGGAAATTTAAACGCCAAAGCCACGGTGTATGCCGAGGATGAGTTTGGGCAGTTGGCCGCAGGCTTTAATGAAATGGCGCGGGTGATTTTGACCACCACCAGCGAAGCCCAACGCCGCGCCGAAGAAACCGAACAACAAAAAGAAGACTTGCAACGGCAAGTAATTCGCCTCCTCGACGACGTAGAAGGGGCAGCGCGGGGTGATTTGACCGTGAAAGCGGAAGTGACGGCTGACGTATTAGGGGCGGTGGCGGATGCCTTTAACTTGACCATTCAAAACCTGCGGGAAATTGTCCAACAGGTAAAAGAAGCGGCGCGTCAGGTGAATAAAAATTCCAGCGAAAACGAACAATTTGCGCGCGGCTTACAACAAGATGCCCTGCGTCAAGCTGAAGAATTAGCCGTAACCCTCAATTCGGTACAAATGATGACCGAATCGATTCGCCGGGTAGCAGACAATGCTAAAGAAGCCGAACAAGTGGCGCGGGCGGCGGCAGATGTGGCGGTCAAAGGCGGCGAATCGGTAGAACATACCGTGGCGGGTATTCTGCAAATTCGCGAAACGGTGGCAGAAACGGCGCGGAAGGTGAAACGTTTGGCCGAAGCGTCTCAAGAGATTTCTAAGATTGTGGCGGTGATTGCGAATATTGCCTCGCGCACGAACTTGCTGGCGTTGAATGCTTCGATTGAGGCGGCGCGGGCAGGAGAAGCCGGACGGGGTTTTGCGATTGTGGCAGACGAGGTGCGACAGTTGGCGGATCGTTCCGCGAAGGCGCTCAAAGAAATCGAACAAAACGTTCTGCAAATCCAAGGGGAAACGAGTTCGGTGATGACGGCGATGGAAGAAGGGGTTTCTCAGGTGATTGATGTGACCCAACGGGCAGAACAAGCCAAGCGATCGCTCGAAGATATTATTCAAGTGTCGAATCGGATTGATGCCCTGGTGCGCTCAATTACCGCCGATACCGTCGAACAAACCGAGAGTACCTTGGCGGTGGCTCAGGTGATGCAATCGGTGGAATTAACGGCACAAGAAACCTCCCAAGAATCGCAACGGGTGTCGGCTTCGCTGCAAAGCCAAGTCGCGATCGCCCGCAGTTTGCTGGCTTCGGTAGAACGATTCCGGGTAGATACGACTGAAACCAGCTAAAAGGTTGGGGTGCATCTGGGTCGGGTTTTCGGAATTGATGATGTTTTCGTTTTTTTTGCTTGCGATGGCGATGAGTACAAGGTTATGGCTGGTAGTGCGCGACCCCAAGCGGGTTTAGGTTTATGGTTTAATCGCCTGGTTGCTGCGATGTTGTTGGGGGGACAAGCGGCGTTACACTTGTTCAAAACCAAAGTTAATCGCCGCAATACCCTCGAACAAATGGCGGTAGTCGGGCCCGATTCGTTGACGATCGCCTTGGTAACGGCGGGTTTTGTGGGGATGGTGTTTACTATTCAAGTGGCGCGGGAGTTTATTAACTTTGGTAGTGGCAATTTGGTCGGGGGTGTTCTCGCGATCGCCCTCTCTCGCGAACTGACTCCGGTTTTAACGGCGGTGGTGGTAGCTGGACGAGTCGGATCGGCGTTTGCGGCAGAATTGGGGACGATGCGCGTCACCGAGCAAATCGACGCACTCTACATCCTCAAAACCGATCCGATTGATTATTTGGTTCTGCCCCGCTTGATTGCCTGTTGCTTGATGTTACCCTTACTCACGGTTTTTTCCCTGCTGACGGGGTTAATCGGCGGCTTAGGGGTGATTATGGCGTTGTATAGCAATGATATTTCCCGCTATATGTTCGTCAATTCGATTCAAAATATGATGAGCGTGGGGGATGTGATTGGCGGTTGTTTTAAGTCTTTGATCTTTGGCGCAATGATCGCCACGATTGGCTGTAGCTGGGGACTCACTACCACTGGCGGCGCAAAGGGTGTGGGTCAATCGACGACTACGGCGGTGGTGACTTCGTTGCTGGCTATTTTTGTGATGAATTTCTTTCTGTCTTGGTTGATGTTTCAGGGGACGGGGAGTGCTTTGTCGGGAGGAATGTAGGGTCATAATCGATCGCGGCTATCCCTATATAAACGCTGGATGGAAGTATTGAGTTTGGCGATCGCGTATAACTTTCAGAATAGTATTGAGTGTATCAATTATATCTGGAAGAAATGGTAAAACCGAACTCGCGACAGTCCAATCCTCGATCCGAGTACAGATAGAATTTAGATAAGAATATAAACGAAAAACAAGTCCGTATTGAAAGATTAGCCAGTTGCTTTCCCTTACCGATAAAAACCGAAAGTCGTCGTCTAAAACGGATCGGCGGTTTCAATGGACACCACATCATTTAATTCTGTGACTTCAATGAGGCCATTCCCGATTAAATCCTGTTTGATTTGCAGTAAATCGGCATCATCGTCTCGGGGCAAGATTATTTTCTTTGAGTGACGGGTCTGTGGGTTATTGATTTTTTGTTCAAAGCCTTGACCGCCTTCTCTCCTCCCCAATCCCAAGAAAAAATCAAAAATTTGTAATTCTTATTCTTTGACATAATTTTCCCCCATTTATTCCCCACTATTTCCCCAAGGCTAGGCAGTTTTTCCACAGTTTTCCCCAAGTTTTCCACAGGCTGAAGCCATGAGAGGGTGAGTCTGTGGTCAACCTGTGGGATTTGCGAAACGGCTGCTCGCGATCGCGATCGCCCCGGAGTTTTCATAAAGTTATGTAACGAAAAACGACCCTAAACCCCCATCGCGCCGTTAGCCTTTTTAACTTGTCAAGGGATTTGTAACATTTCGCAGCATTGACAAACGGGGCGATCTTCCCCGAAATGGAGAGTAGGGAGACACCCATTGAGTTCGGCAAGTCGTTCAAACTCTGCCCAACGCTGACGATTTCCGAACCCGCGATCGGTGCTTCCTTTAGTCCCCCTGCTCCAGCCCTCAAGAGGTCATTATGAACACGAATGTCAGCATCTTGACAGAAATCCCAGAAGAACTCCACAAGTCGCTCCAAACCTACCTTGACGCGCATCCCAACTGGGATCAAGACCGGGTATTTGCCGCAGCTTTATCTTTGTTTCTACTGCAAAACAACAATCAACAAAACTCCCAAGCTACCGAGCATTACCAAGCCTGTGCCAAAGTCTATTTAGAAACCTTATTCGAGACCTAAAAACGAAGAAATGCGGGGTGATGTTGTTCGCAACCTCGCCCGCTAACCTAAAATACGGAGAAAGAAAAAGGGAAGTTTACCCCATAGCTCAATAATCTCCAAATCTAACTATGCTCAGTCGCGTCGCTGATTCCATCTACTGGCTAAACCGCTACATCGAACGAGCCGATAATATTGCTCGATTCATTGATGTGAACCTCAACCTGATGCTGGATTTGCCTGCGGGGGTGCAGCAACAATGGGAACCGTTGGTGATCACAACCGGGGATTCTCGGTTGTTTAAAGAGCGTTATGGACAAGCCAACGCCGATAACGTAATTCACTTTCTTACCTTCGACGAAGACTACTCTAACTCGATTATTTCGGTGTTACGCAGTGCGAGGGAAAATGCGCGCTCGATTCGCGAGATTATTTCTTCGGAAATGTGGGAGGAGGTAAATTCGTTTTACCTGATGGTCAAGGAAGCGGCAGACCACAAGCCTCTCTCGACTTTACCGGACTTTTTCACTCATGTTAAACTCGCAAGTCATCGCTTTGCGGGGGTGATGGATGCGACGATGACCCATAATGAAGGCTGGCATTTCGGTCAACTCGGAAGACTCCTCGAACGGGCTGACAAAATTACCCGCATTCTTGATGTTAAGTATTTCGTGTTGTTGCCCTCGGCGCAATGGGTAGGAACGCCCCTGGATCAAATTCAGTGGATGGCGTTGCTCAAATCAGCGAGTGCTTATGAAATGTATCGCAAGCAGCAACGACGCATTAATCCCTCAGCCGTGGCAGAGTTTTTGATTCTCAATCGCCATTTTCCTCGCTCTATTCACTTTTGTTTGATTCAAAGCGAGAAATCATTACATGAGATTACCGGAACGCCTTTGGGAACTTGGAGCAACCCCCCAGAACGGGCTTTAGGGCGGTTGTGTGCCAAGTTAGGGTATTTGGTGATGGAAGATGTGGTAGAGACGGGTTTACACGAATTTCTCGACGGGATGCAGCGATCGCTCAATGAGGTCGGAAACTCTGTCAGCAGTACCTTTTTTGCCATGGAACCCGTCAGCCAATCCCAAAGTCAAGGATTCGGCCAAGGTCAAACTCAAACCATGAGTATGAGTTAGGCTGGCTTTAGGGTCGGTGTTGCAAAAGTGAATGGCTGGCGCGATCGCGAAAAACGGGGTTCTTAAGCTTGATTGACCTCTTTGTATTATGATGTAATACAAAACTGTGATTATCCTGTCTTATGGCCTCGTTTCGCAATCTACTCAGCAGCTATAAACCGTACCGCGCGATCGCGATTTTCGGAATCGCGGCTTCGGGTTTCTTTGAAATTATCGATCTCTTTGTCCCCTATGGCATTGGTCAAATTCTCAACCTCTTGGCGCAAAATCCTGTAGATGCGCCATTACAAGCCTTAACTGACGCGATCGCGACAGCAACGAATCGCACCCCGACTCCCGAACTAACCCTGATTTTAGTGTTGGGGCTAATCTTTGGGGTGACGGTGATCCGCGCACCGATTCAGCCTTGGTTTGCGAATTGGTATCACTGGATTGTGTCGTTAAAGGTGCGACGAGACCAAACCAGCAAAGTCATCCAAAAAATTCTGACGCTCCCCCTCGAATTTTACGACGAACACAACCCCGGACGCATTGCGCGACGGGTTTCTAATGGGGTGATGAATCAAACCTGGACGTATCCCGATATTTCCGGTCAGTTTATTCCTAAGATTATTCGCATCTTGGGTATTTTCTGCGTAATTTTACTGATTGAATGGCGGATCGCGATCGCGTTTCTGTTGTCCTTTATTCTTATTCTGTCTCTCACTTTCAAAAATCTCCGCCGTTTGATTCAACGAGAGCGAATGCTAGATGAATATATGGAGAATACCGAAAGCCGGACATCAGAAATTGTGACCAACATCAAAACTGTTAAAGCTTTTGCCACAGAAACCCAAGAATATCAGCGTCAAAAACAACGGATGCAGCGCGAACTTAAAGTCATTGTTGACCGCATTCATCGCGGTTATGTCATCCTTGAAACCAAGCAACGATTCTTGGTGCAAACTTGTATTTTCTTGGTTTTGGTTTTTACCTTAATTGAAGCTCTTAATAATCGTATTTCTTTGGGTCATTTTGTCACGGTTTTGACGATTTCTAGTATGGCTTATGCCGAGCTTGAACCGTTGAGCCTTGTAGCAGAAACCTTTGCGCGGCGTTATGCTTCGATGACCCGTTTTCAGGATTTTCTCTTAATCGGCAAAAGTTTAGAAAATATTGACTTGAGTTCCCAAAATAAACCAAACTATCAGTTTACAGGCAAAATTGAATTAGCGAATGTTTCCTTTGGTTATAACCCCCATCGCTTGACTTTAAAAAATATTAACTTACTGATTCAGCCTTACGAAACTATCGCTTTAGTGGGTCGTTCCGGTTCGGGAAAATCTACTCTTGTGAAATTGTTGTTTCGCTATTTTGACCCCACCGAAGGGCAAATTTTAATCGATGGTCAAGATATCCGCAATCTCAATATTACAAGCTATCGCAAGCGGTTGGCGATTGTGCATCAAGAAGTGGATATTTTCAACGGGACGCTTTTTGATAACCTGGTTTATGGTAATCCGAAGGCAACTTGGGAAGATGTGAAATCTGCTTGTCAAATTGCCCGTGTTGATGAGTTTATCCAAGAATTTGAACAAGGTTATCAAACGGTAGTCGGGGAACGAGGAGTGCGTTTGTCGGGGGGACAAAGGCAGCGTTTAGGCATTGCCAGGGCTTTGATTATGAATCCTGATGTTTTGGTTTTAGATGAGGCAACTTCGAGTTTAGATTATGAATCCGAGCGCTTAATTCAACTCGCAATGCGCTCGATTTATGGAACAAGAACGCTCATTGTCATTGCTCACCGTTTAAGTACGGTTCGCGAAGCCGATCGCATTGTCGTGTTAGATGATGGTCAAATTGTCGAAATGGGAAATCATCAAGAATTGCTCAATCATGACGGTATTTACCAACGCTTAAATACTTTACAAGAAACGGGGGATTTGTTTTCTTAATATCAAATCCGAAAAAATAACCACTGTTTGAGAACCCCGGTTTCTAGCTTGCAATTTTAACTTGACTGTGTAAGCAGGTAAGAAACCGGGGTTCTTAATCCCCACGAATTAAACGGATTTGATCTAAGTTTGTTACTGGTGGTCTGAATTGAAAAGCGCGATCGCCCTGAGTTTTTCAGGAAGTGCTAAACATCCGAACTCAAGGCGCGATCGCCTGTTGTTTGTGACAATTTATCGTCCTTCTCTGGGAATTGTCCTCACCCCAAACTCCTTTCCCACGGTTGGTTTTTATTGAGAATTACTATAATAACTATCCTGACAATTACTTTTAATCCAATCATCAACTTGGAGATTCGCTGCCATCAAGGTTTCTGAGGCTTTTGCGACTTTTTCTGTATTGGCATAAGTGTAAACGACACCAAAAATATCTCGAAGACTAATGCCTTCTTGTTCTAATAATTCTAGGATTTCTACAATCAAATCGTGTTTGGGGTGCATAATCGGTTTATTTTCTGTTGATAAAAGCATAGTTAAATTAAGGAAATTGTCCTTTGGACTATCATCTATTGCCAATAGGCTCATGCCTAAAGCGCTATCTTGCATTTAGCAAATCAGGTCTTGCTCTCAATCCTAAATCTAATAAGAATAATCAGCAACAATTAAGAGAAAGTGAGTCGCAGGGGTCACAGTCTCTAGATTGTAGCCTGAATTAGTCCCCGATTGTAGCCTGAATTAGTCCCCGTGATGGCTGGATTTAGCTCTCTTGAGAAAGAATCACACCATTAAAATTAGTATTCCCCAGATCGGTATCTTCTAAATTAGCATCGTCAATACCTTATACCGTGAAAAACTCAGTAAAGCTTTTGAGCAAATAGAATTCTCCCGTTAGTAAATGTTAATTTCTAGAAGTAGCACATCTTCTAGAGTTTCGTAAAGTTGTAAAGAGATTTTCGTTTTTTTATAAAGTTGTGATGAAGTTTTGAGGAACCCATCTTGACGTTTTCCTATTTTTGCCTGAGACTACGAAAAGAGTATTTAAGTAAAAACCCGTAAGCTTTCGATATTAGCCCTTACAGCCTATGAGTGCGAACCCAAACGATCAAAACCTCGAAACGGTCAAGAGTCTGTTTAATTACGCGACTTTGCACGAAGTTTTAGAGGAAATACAACGTCTCGAAACCCAGCAAGGATTGGAGTGTGCAGAGACCATGACACTGCAATTACTTGCTGCTTTAGAAAACGAAGACGACCCCAACGCTATCGAGGCCGTTTTAAGCCAATTTCGTCAAACCTAAGTTACTTCGTAAACCTTGACTCCCAAGCTTGTTGAGAGATGACCTTGGCATCCTTATTATGGGAAAAAGACGGATGATCCATCTATCCCCCTCGAAGTAGAGCAGTTATCCGTCTTTTGGGTCAGTTCACCATTTAAGACTAAACGCCAATAGCTTTGAGCTTTCACGCGGGTACTCAGTAGGCTACTGGTGATTTGTGTTGAGATTCAAATCGTTATCAAAAACGAGCATGGAGGGATTTGAACCCCCGACACCCAGAACCGGAATCTGGTGCTCTATCCCCTGAGCTACATGCCCGTACTACAAATTTCAGCATAACACTTTTGGGAGCGAACCGGGGCAAATTGGGCAAAAATTTCCAAAAAAATCAAACTTTTTCTGATTTTATGGTCATAGTTTGGGCGCGATCGCCACCCCCTAGAAGGAAACTTTAAGAAAAGTAACTGTTAATAACTCTTAACTCTCAAAACCAAGTTTTTTGTTAGAGACTGTCCATTCTTAACAAGAATACACTTGCTCGGAGCGATCCCCGCCAAGAATTTAAGTAACTTTACAGTTGTTTCTGGGTTTGTCTTCTAAACTAAAAGAAGACGTGGATTTAAAACCACCTTTTTTAAAAAAGCCATCAAGCTAACTATAACGCCATGAATAACAACTGTCCCTGCTGCAACCACGCCATGGTACTTTGCGCGGGTAACAAGCGCTTATACTGGTTCTGTTTAGAATGTCGTCAAGAAATGCCCGACTTGGTGAATGTCATGATGACAGCTCGGCAACATAAACACCAAAATAAAACTCCCCAATCTTCCCCCTTAAACCCTAGCTCACAGTCTGAACAACTCGCTGGTGTTTAATTTCCGTTAGCCATTGCTCTAAATCCCCCAAAGCGCGATCGCGATAAACCCCATAGCGTTCCCGTTTATTGCGAATTCGCTTTTCGAGGGGGGGTATAATGCCAAAATTCGGGGGCATAGGTTGAAAATGCTTCGGGGAAGCCGAAGTAATAAACTCAATCAACGCACCCATCATCATTGTTGAGGGTAGCGTGACGGGTTCTAAACCTTGAACGAGACGAGCCGCATTGGTTCCGGCTAACCAACCGCCTGCTGCTGCTGCGGTATAACCTTCTGTCCCTACTAATTGTCCTGCCGCTAATAAGGTATGACGATTTTTAAATTGTAAAGTTGCATTGAGCAACTGCGGCGAATTGATAAACGTATTGCGGTGCATCACCCCCATCCGCACAAACTCAGCATTCTCCAAACCGGGAATCAAGCGAAACACCCGCTTTTGTTCCCCCCAGCGTAAATTTGTTTGAAAGCCCACCATATTCCAAAGCTGTCCGGCTTTGTCTTCCTGACGAAGCTGAACCACAGCATAAGGGCGATCGCGCTCCGGGTAACGGCGATCGCTCAAACCCACAGGCTTCAAGGGGCCATAGCACATCGTATCCTCTCCCCGTTGCGCCAATTCTTCAATCGGCAGGCAGCCTTCAAAGAATTTGGCGTTTTCTCGCTCAAAATCCTTGACTTCGGCTTGTTCGGCTTCACAGAGCGCTTCCCGAAAAGCTAAATACTGCTCCTTGTTCATGGGACAGTTGAGATAAGCCGCCTCTCCCTTGTCATAACGAGAAGCCAAAAACGCAATCTCAGAATTAATCGACTCTCCCACAATAATCGGACTGGCCGCATCAAAAAAGCTGCAATACTCCATCCCCGTAAACTGCTGCAAATCCGCCGCTAACGCTTCACTGGTGAGGGGCCCGGTTGTCAGGACTGTCACGCCCTCTCTAGGGATAGCTGTAATCTCCTCGCGACATAACTCAATCAGGGGATGATTCGCTAGAGTTTGGGTGAGTTCTTTGCTAAAAATAGCGCGGTCTACCGCCAAAGCCCCACCCGCCGGGACTGCGTGTTCGTCCGCCTTGCCGATAATAATCGAATTGAGGCGACGCAGTTCTGTATGTAGCAATCCCGCCGCGCGATCGCTGGCCATCGCCCCAAACGAGTTACTACAGACTAATTCGGCTAATTCTTCGCTGTGGTGGGCAGGACTGGTCATCACAGGACGCATTTCATACAGCGTCACGGGAATCCCTGCTTGGGCAATTTGCCACGCGGCTTCTGTCCCGGCTAATCCGCCACCAATTACATTGATTCGATTTGTCATTTTTGGTTATTGGTTGTTGGTTGTTTGTTATTGGTTATTGGTTATTGGTTGTTGGTTATTGGTTATGGGTTATTGGTTATTGGTTATTGGACGGGGAAACCCCGCCCCTACACACCGATTGCCGATTGCTGAAAAGCCGATTGCCCAAAAAACCCTACATTCATAGTTCATCACTCATAATTCTAAAACGCCGTCTTCGCCAAACCGATGAAACGAACCCCCTGGGGCGAAATCTCGAAGCGATAGGGCAACACTTGTACGCCGCAGGAACGGGCTTCTCGCAATAACTCGCCATAACGCTGATCGGCAGCATCTCCAGGGGCAAATTCAATACAGTCGCCACGATTGATAAAATATAGCATCACCGCTTTGGCTTCTGGGGTAATCGCCATCAAATCTTTAAGGTGTTTTTGGCCGCGGGTGGTGACAGTATCGGGGAATAAAACCCGCTTTCCTTGGGCCCAAGTGGTACTCTTGACTTCTAGATAAATGGGGGGTTTGCCCTCATCGCTCAACAGGAAATCAATGCGGCTTTTGCCCTCCACACCGTAACGCACTTCCGGGCGAATCTGGCTGTAGTGGGGAGTCAGTTCGGGAAACAGTTTTTGTTCGAGGGCTAGTTTAACGATTTTGTTCGGTAAACCCGTATTGGTTCCCACCCAAGTCGGTTTGGTGTCGTGGACTTGGATCATTTCCCAGGTGTAGGGCAGTTTACGCTTGGGGTTGTCGCTGCTCGAAACTTGGACTAAGTTGCCCGGAATGGCTAATCCGGTCATCGGCCCGGTGTTGGGACAATGGGCGGTGATGATTTCCCCCGATTTCAGTTCAATATCGGCGAGGAAGCGTTTATAGCGTTTGAGGAGAATGCCCTCTTGTAAGGGGGGATAGGTGTAGAGAAAGGAATCAACCACAGTCTTGAAACCAGCAAACAGCTTGCCTACGATAGCATGAGTTTACCAACTGCCGACCAATTTGAGCGATCGCGGCTCGTCTACGGATGCCACAATGCGATCGCACCCCGATTCGGGATAAGCCCATTGATAGCGACATTCACCGGGATTGCCCCAACATAACCCTAAATACAGTTCGTGACGGGTGGTTTCGATTTCGATCCATTCGGCTTCGTCGGCTAGGGTTTTGACTTGTTGACGGCTGAGGGCTTCGGGATGATTGCGGGCTAACCAAAACTGCATTCCCTCGGTGGCTTCTTGCCAAAATTGTAAAATTTGCGGTTTGGCAGCCATCAGGTGTTCTTTGTCTTGGGGAATGGCAATGAGTTGATTGTGCAATTCGCGAAATCGCAGAGTTTTACCTTGAAATGTGCATTCTCGCCAGACTAAGCCCGAAATATTGTAGTCGAGTTGATAGCGGTGGATTTGGTCGCGAAATTCTCGATAAGCGTAGACTTTGCTAATTTGACCTTGACCCAAGGCTTTGGCTAAAACCGGGTCTTTGAGGCGTTTTTCGGGGGACATCAGGACTCGTTCGCCATACCAATTGGCCCGTAATTCGCCATCGAGGATATTAATTAAATCTTCGGTTGTGTAGGTCATACCGAACTTGCCTATTGTGTTCCCCTTTCCTCAAGGCGCGATCGCCCCCTTGAGAAATGAGGCTCAACTTGCTTTCATAATAACCGTAAATTCATCACAGCATTTGTTTATTTGGCAACGAGTTCAAGGGAAAAGCCAGAAATTGACACCCAGAGGCCCTATTTTTTCCCTGCCTTTGAGCCAAAAAACGCTCCTCTGAGATACCGATCTCTGAAACTACTGATATCCCTACTTCCATCCCCTTTGATCCTCGGAGAGAGAACGCTATATTAAAGAATGTAAAGATACTTAAAAAATCTGAGGTTAAAAATATTTATGGTACTTTTTGGATTTGGTAAAAAAGCCAGTATGCCCAAATCAGAAGAAGCTTTACCGGGACGCGACCAAGAAATGCCCGTTCCCGCAAAGCATTATGTCAACAACAACCGCCTCAAGCCCCCCTATCCCGACGGGATGGAAATGGCCATGTTTGGCTTGGGTTGCTTCTGGGGCGCAGAACGTAAGTTTTGGCAGCAAGAAGGCGTATATTCAACTGCGGTTGGCTATGCTGCTGGATATACCCATAATCCGACTTACCAAGAAGTTTGTTCCGGTATGACCGGACATAATGAGGTAGTTTTCGTCGTTTATGACCCCTCTGTTATTAGCTACGAAACACTCCTCAAAGTCTTTTGGGAAAGCCACAACCCCACCCAAGGAATGCGTCAAGGAAATGACACCGGGACGCAATATCGTTCTGGTATTTACACTTATTCCGACGAACAAAAGCAATTGGCTGAGGCTTCTAAAGCCGTTTACCAAGAAGCTGTGAAGAAAGCGGGTTTAGGCGAAATTACCACCGAAATTATCGATGCGCCTGAATTTTACTATGCTGAGGAATATCACCAACAGTATCTCGCTAAAAATCCCGGCGGTTATTGCGGCTTGGGTGGCGTGAATGTCAAGTTCCCCGAAGTAAATTTAGCGGATAAAGTGACGGCTTAACTATATCCCCAGGAAAGGTTTTAATTCAGAACCCCGGTTTCTAGTTGGTTCATTTTATTAAGTTAGAATGTGACCTTAGAAATCGGGTTTTTTGTGGATTGTTTCACCAAACCGTTTTCGTAAGCTCTGGAAATGTGTAGTTTTGCGAATCAGATAAACGGTTTCTAAATTACGTCTCGATTCCCAATAAGTCTAACGTTTGACGATCTTTCTCACCCTGATAAAACCGATCTAATATCTGCATAAACAGAGAATCAGGGGGAGATACAACAGCGAATAAAGTCGCACAAGAGCGCAATTTCATGTCATCAGGAGAACCCAAAATATCAAAAGCAGAGTAATCGTCTATACTCAAGACAGTTTCGCTACATTCGAGCAGGCGATCGCCCAATGTGGGATGCTCTAAATAAGCCCTCGCTTCATCCAGACTTCGGATTGCGTACTGTTGCGACATCCTACTCATCCCCAAGCCTTTGTATTGCGGGAAAACATACCACATCCAATGCGATCGCTTTTCACCCGCTTTAAGTTCGCCTAAAGCATCATCGTAGTTCATTGCTTGGGCTTCTAAAAAACGTTGCAAATTGTAGGGATCGGAGTTCATATTAAGTTTATATTTGCTATCAGCAATGACCCGGATTAAAGTGATTTAAGGAAATAACTCAAAGTAATCGCAGTGACTTGGACGAACGATCGAAAAATCTCGACGATCGAGTGTATAAACACGAGTGATATTTAGCCTTTCGGCAATAGCAACGATCGCGGCATCTGTAAAATCAAGTTGATTATCAGCATACCGCTCCAAAATCTCATGTACTCGTACCAAATCCTGCCGGGTTAGAGATTCAATCTGAACCGTATTCAGTGATATACTAGACACAAATTGGCGCATTGCTTGATGTCCCAATCTGGATGCAATGAGATAACAGATTTCGGGTAAAACAACTACAGGAAGTACCAATGGCTCATTCAGGCTTTGAGCAATCCTAACTACCCTTTGATGATTACGATCGTCTCGATCGGTTAAGGCAAACAAAAAGCTAGTATCGAGTATCGCTGTCATGGACGCTTGTTCAGCTTGTTGCTCCAACCGGAAATGGAGTCTATTTCATTTTGTAGTATCTCTTCGTCAGACTCAGAAATATCTTGTTGCCCAGATTCACCTAAACCTGCAACAGTTAGTAGAAAATTTTGCTCAGAAGTAGCGATTTCTGGACGTTGACTAGCTTTATATCGTAAGTAATCGAGGAAATTTGCGAGTTCTACCAAAACCTCATCGGGCAAATCGTTGACTACTTCAATAAGATTTTGTCGCTCTACTGTTGTGTCAGACATAACGCGATCGCGGGTAAATACAGTGTGTTTAATTTATTTTACCTTAGCCAAAAACGCCTGAGTTAAGAGAACGCGATCGCTTTTCCCCTGCTTTAAGTTCAGCTAAAGCGCGATCGTAGTTCATGGCTTGCGCTTCTAAAAAACGTTGCAAATTGTAGGGATCGGAGTTCATATTAAGTTTATATTTGCTGTAACGATCGTTTTCAATATTATTTTTCGTGTATGTGTGACACCGAATATGGTGCTATAATAGCATCATGTTTGCTTCATCTCTGTTGCGTATCGTTATTGATACGAACGTTGTATTTGAGGGCTTAACGAAACAAGGTAGTGCAGCGGGTTTCGTTATTGATGCCTGGTTAGCTGGCTTAATTCAGGTTCATATTTCTAATGCACTTGCCTACGAGTATGAAGACGTTTTATCCCGTAAACTTTCAGAAGTACGTTGGCAGGAATTGCAACCTGTTTTAGCCCTTCTACTAAGTCAATCTCAATTCACGACAATTTACTATTCCTGGCGACCCACTTCACCCGACGCAGGAGACGATCTAGTAATTGATTGTGCCATGAATGCTAATGCCGCGATCGCAACCTCTAATATCCGTGACTTTAGAAAAGCCAGAGATTCTCTAGGTTTACAAGTATTGACTCCGACTCAATTAGTAACCCAAATAGCACTTGAAGGAAATTAATCATGAGCCGATTCACATTACGATTACCCGAAACATTACACCAACAGTTAACTCATTTAGCCCAGAGTGAAGGCGTTTCTTTAAACCAATATATCGTCTATGCTTTGACGCGCCAAGTCACAATGGCTTATACAGTTCATACTACACCGATTGACGAAGTTAACCAACAACAGCAAGATTTTCAGGCTTTAGTTAACAAGTTAGGACAAGCATCTTTAAGCGAAGTTAATTCTATTTTGGAGCGTCGAGAAGTCGTTGAACCAGAAGCAGAGTTGAGTCCTGAAATTATAGCCCGCTTCCAGCAGCGTATTCGTGATGCTTCTGAGGGTTAAATAAGTAGTGGCTGAAAACCAGTTTCCTATATCAGCATCTTGTGACAAATGAGATAGTTTAACGAGAAGTGCGCGATCGCGAGGCAAAATTGGGGAACTCTAAGCATAGCAGTTTAGATCGCTCCCTATTTTTGGCGCTATGACTTTTGTTTACGACTTTGACACCATTTCCTCGCAGATTCACCAACTCCTGCAACCTCACCGCATCAAACCCCAGTTATCTCTTGACAGCAGTATTCTCAAGCTAATTCTCCACTCAGACCAAAAACTGGAGAAAGCGCAAGTAATCACGCTCATTACCCAAGCCTTTCCTAAGTTAGAGGAGTTGGCTTTTTCTTGTGATGTCGGCTGAAAGACTTAAATTCCTAAATTCCAATCTGGTTAAATCGTGAGGATTGAGAACCCCGGTTTCTAAAGTGAAATGCTAACTTTATTGGATCAGCAAATAAGAAACCGGGGTTCTAAAATATGGGGATTAAACCATTTGCCAAGTCATCTGTTGTCCTGCGCGTAATGGTACAAGCCCAGAGTCAGTAAACGGCAACTCGTCGGGAATTTGCCAAGTCGTTTTAGTCAAAGTAATCTGTTCGGTATTGCGGGGGAGTTGATAAAAATCTGGCCCGTAGAAACTGGCAAAAGCTTCGAGTTTATCGAGGGCATTCATGCTTTCAAATGCCTCCGCATACAATTCTAGGGCATGGAGGGCAGAAAAACAGCCCGCACAGCCACAAGAACTTTCTTTGCTATTGCGGGTGTGGGGGGCGCTATCTGTGCCGAGAAAGAACTTAGGATTGCCGGATATGGCGGCTTTTAATAGGGCTTGACGGTGGATTTCTCGTTTGAGGATGGGTAAGCAGTAAAAATGGGGATTAATGCCGCCTTTAAAGATTTGATTGCGGTTGAATAATAGGTGTTGGGGGGTGATGGTTGCGGCGATATTATCGGCTTCTAAAACGAACTCGACGGCATCGGCGGTGGTAATATGTTCGAGTACTGTTCTTAGTTGGGGAAAGCGTTGTTTGAGGGGAATAAGATATCTCTCGATAAAGACTTTTTCGCGATCGAAAATATCCACTTCTGAATCGGTGACTTCTCCATGCAGTAATAAGGGTAAGTCTACCTCTTGCATAGCCGCAAAAACGCGATCGCACTTGCGAATATCCGTAACCCCAAATTCGGAGTTTGTGGTTGCACCAGAGGGGTAATATTTCACTGCTTTGACAAACCCAGAAGCTTTGGCTTTTTTAATTTCGTCTGGGCTAGTATTGTCGGTGAGATACAGGGTCATCAGGGGTTCAAATTGTTTCCCTTCTGGAATTGCTGCGAGAATACGATCTCGATATGCTTCTGCATCAGCCAGCGATCGCACTGGGGGCTTCAAATTGGGCATTACAATAGCACGGGCAAATTGGCGCACCGTATGGGGTAAAACGGCTTTGAGGGCTGCACCGTCGCGCAGATGCAGATGCCAATCGTCGGGTCGGGTTAGGGTGATTTGTTGCATAATTCAATTATAAATTGCCAGGGGACTAACGCGATCGCCCTTCCCGAACTGAATTTATAATTGAGGCAATCGGGGTAAATTTACCGAATTGATCGTTATTCTTTTTAAATCATGTCTACAACACAACTTCCCATTCCTGAATTTTTCCAGCGCGATCGCGTCCCCGAAATCTGGCGCGTCCCTTACCAAGAACGAGCCGAACAAGCCGAAAAATGGGCAGAAAAACACGGTTTAACCCCTGCTGCTGGCGATCCCAAAAAAATTGGCTTGTTATTAATAGATGTCCAAAATACGTTCTGTAACCCTGATTTTGAATTATTTGTTGCCGGACAATCGGGAACGGGAGCGATTGAAGATAACCAGCGTTTATGCGAATTTATATATCGTAATTTAGCCCTAATTACCGATATTATCTCAACCCTAGATACTCACACCGCCATGCAAATTTTTCATCCTTATTTTTGGATTAATGAAGCTGGCGAACATCCCACCCCATCGGCAACGACAATTAGTTTTGAAGATGTAGAAAAAGGAAAATGGAAAGTTAACCCGGCGGTGGCTTATAGTATTAGTAATGGCGATTATGACAAGCTACAAAAACACGCTTTCCACTATACCCGACAACTAAGTTTCAATAGTAAATTACCCTTGACAATTTGGCCGTATCATGGGATGTTAGGGGGCATTGGTCACGCCCTCGTTCCTGCCGTAGAAGAAGCTTGTTTTTTCCATAATATTGCTCGGCAAAGTCAAACCGTTTATGACCCAAAAGGAAGCCATCCTTTGACCGAAAATTACTCAGCTTTAAGCCCGGAAGTCACAACAGATGAAACCGGGAAAACCATTGCTGAGAAAAACCATAAATTAATCGAAAGATTACTGAATTACGACACCATTATTATCGCCGGACAAGCTAAAAGTCATTGCGTTGCTTGGACAGTAGAAGACCTACTTTCAGAAATTATAAATCGCGACCCAAAACTGGCTCAAAAAGTCTATTTACTTGATGATTGTACCTCTCCGGTGGTCGTCCCTGATGTGGTAGACTACAGCGAACCCGCCGAAAATGCCTTCAAACGCTTTGCGGACGCGGGAATGCACCGAGTTAAATCCACCGACGATCTCGCGACTTGGCCGGAAATCTCGCTCTAACGCACAACCGCTTTAGAATGTAAACAAGAGAGTTCACATTCGTTTACAAAATATGGTTGCGTCCGTTTTAATCGAAAACTTACAAAAAAGCTACGGTACAGCCCCTGCGGTTAAAGATATTTCGTTCAAAGTCGAACCCGGCGAAATCTTCGGTTTATTGGGGCCCAATGGGGCGGGTAAAACCACCACCATTCGCTGTTTATGCACCCTTGCCAAGCCCGATTCAGGAAAAATTGAAGTTTGTGGGGTAGACGCGATCGCGAACCCCAAAGCAGCCCGCCGTCGTTTGGGTTACGTCGCCCAAGAAGTCGCCCTCGATAAGGTTCTCACCGGGAGAGAACTGCTGAACCTCCAGGCAGCATTGTATCATCTGCCGGGAAATGCCGCTCGCGATCGCATCGATCAACTCATCAACCTCCTGGGACTCCAAGAATACGCCGACAAAAAAACCGGAACCTATTCGGGAGGGATTCGCAAACGCCTGGATTTAGCCGCAGGTTTACTGCATCAACCGGAATTGCTGGTACTCGATGAACCCACCGTCGGACTTGATATTGAGAGTCGTTTCGTGATGTGGGACTTCCTCAAAAAACTCAAAGAAGCGGGAACCACCGTACTCATTACCAGCCATTATCTCGAAGAAGTTGACGCATTGGCTGACCGTCTTGCCATTATCGACAAAGGCGTTGTCATCGCTGAAGGTAGCCCCAACGAACTCAAAAATAGAATCGGCGGTGAGATGGTCACCCTCCGCATCCGCGAGTTTACCCCCAACGAGGAAGCCGATAAAGCCAAACACAGCCTCCTCTCCCTCCCCTTCGTCGAAGAAGCGATTATCAACGAAGCCCAGGGGAACTCGATTAACCTCGTCGTCCAGGGTCAAAGCAACCCTCTCAGCCAAATCGAGAAAGCCCTGCAAGACATTGGTTTACCGACCTTTAGCATAGCGCAATCTCGCCCTAGTTTAGACGATGTTTACCTCGCGGCCACCGGACGCACCCTTATGGATGCCGAACTTGCCGCAGCCGGGACTCGCGACTTGAAAAAAGAGAAAAAGCAGCAGATGAAGTAGTCCTTTGTCCTTGGTCTTTGGTCATTGGTATGCCCAAAAAGCGGACTTTATCATATTAGCCCCGGATTTGAATCTGTGGGCTTTTTTGGCGGGATGTAGCGCTATGTAAATACTATATGATAAAGGGACGATTTGAATAAGACCTTTTCTGACTTATGGCGATTAGCAAAAGTCACGCTTACTTCTCTCCAGAAGAATATTTAGAAGTCGAGCGCATTAGTCCGATTAAACATGAATATTTTCAGGGTCAATTAATCGCTATGGCGGGAGCGAGTAAAGCTCACGTTATTATTGCGGGTAATCTTTCGGCATTATTAGTTAATCATCTCAGGGGGACGGGTTGTATTGCTTATACCACAGATATGAAAGTGCGTTTACCTGCCCTCAATATTTTCTATTATCCCGATGTGGCTGTAACTTGTGACCCCAGAGATAGAGCAGCAAATGAAGATTTTATTCTCCAGCCAAAATTGATTATTGAAGTTTTGTCTGACTCAACTGAAGCTTTCGATCGCGGGGATAAGTTTACCGATTATAAATCAATTACTGAACTCGAAGAATATGTCTTGATTCATCAAAATCAAGTTTTAGTAGAGCGGTTTCAACATCAATCTGGTAATCTCTGGGTTCCTGAAGTCTATCAAGCGGGTGATACTATTGTGTTAAGTAGTATTGATTTTAGCTGTGAAATCGAATTTTTATATGAAAATATAGAACAGCTTTCTTAATCTCTTTTTCCTTTCTTGAGTCAAGCTACAATCGAAGGATTTAGTAGGGGTTCAAAAATTCTGCATGATAATTCGGGTTGTGAAGCGATTTTTGCATTTGTCGGGGAGCGATCGCGTCTTGTTATTCTATTGTGTTGAGCTTGATTCTTTAAAAGTCATTAGAATCGCTCATTCGAGCAAATAAATAAACGTCATCTTGCTTGTAATCTACAGTAAACTCAGGAACGTCTTGGAGGATTTGTACCACTTCCGTCATCATTTCAGGGGTGGCAAACATTCCTGGATTACGAGTATTAACTAATATCCAATCATAAGGTTGTAAACTGTCTGGATTAGGAACAGAACTTAGTGTATTAATCAAAGGACGATGACTGAGATGAGGGGCCAGTTGATGGGAGGTAAGAACTCCTCCTTGGGTATCAATGCGAGCGATCGCGTTGCGGGTTGCTGACCAAGTATCGATATGATTAAGATAGCGCGACCAAAGCCAGCCATATTTCGCTAAGGCAATAAACGCGATCGCTGACCAAAGAATAATCCAACGGGGTCGCTTTAACAAGCCATAGCCTTTACCCAGAGACGCGATCGCGGCGATAAATAAAAAGGGTAAAATTGGTAAAGAATATTGATGAACTAAATCTTTTTGGGGTTGGTATTCAGCTAATAAATTAATAATCAAAATCGGACTAGCTGCTAAAAGAGGAGTTAGACATCGCCACGATAAGTACACCAATACTGGCGCAAACAATAAAAGTAAATACCCTAAATTTTCCCAGGTAAATAAGTGACTCAAAAACACTGAAGTATTTAAAAAGGGACTCAAGGCAATATCAACCATTGAGTTTCCCAAATTACCGTAACGTTCAGTAAATCGATCGACATTACCGCCAAAACTCGGAATTATGACTTGGGTCACGACTAAGAACCAACTGAGTCCCAAACCCATCGCGGTCGCCCCATAAATTCGCCTTTCCTCAAACCAATATAACCAAATTCCCATCGTAATAATCGGTAATGCAATTACGGCTTTGCAGGTTAAAGCAAGAATAATTGCAACAAGAAAACCAACTAACTTCTTTTTCCGAGCCGCCCAAACTGCCCCGAAAAACAACGTGGGAATAAACACATCAGGATGAAAATCTAATAAGTTAATATTAAAAACCAAGGGATATAGCAAATAAGCAATTGCCAAACTGATTGACTGTGAGGGCTTCAATCCCTCATCATCTGATAGAATTTTTACCAAAACTGCACCAGAAATCAATCCTAATACTTGTAACAAAAACAACCAATAGACGCTAGGATAGATAAAATAAAATAAAGCTAAAGGATAAATAATAACGGGGAAATGCTCGCCTATTAAATTAAACCCTAAAACAGAAGAAACTGGTGGTTTTCCCTGAGAAATTAAATAAATCGCTTGGTCAAAAATAGCTAAATCCCAAGCAGTCGAATGAAATAAAATATGCCGTGCGCTACTATAGAAAAATAAAATAATAGCCCAAGCAAGAATTAAGACCCATAATAATAGTTTTTCTTGTTTTAAAAGCGATCGCACTCTTGCTTCCATCTTTTTTTTATGACTAGCTTGAGAAAATTTATAGCACTTAAACGAACTGAGTGCAACCCAAATAACAGAGAAGTTATCTTAATATTTTTTCCCTTCCTAAGTCGAGCTATGATAAAGAGATTTATTGAGTGTTGGGCAATTTTACACAATGGTTCGTATTGTGAAACGATTGTTAAGTTTATCAAAAAGCGATCGCGTCTTGTTGTTACAAACAATTATTTTACTTTTAGCGATCAAACTCGGCCTCAAATTCACCACCGTTCAACAACTGCGCGGCCAACTGCAATACTACACTCGCTGGAAATCTACCGTTTCTCGACCTGCTTCGCGTTTAATTTGGGCTGTTGAAGTGGCTACCCGCATTCTGCCAGGAGACACAAAATGCCTTGCGAGAGCCTTGGCCGCCCAGGCTTTACTCCTCCGTCACAGCTACCCTGCGAAGGTGCGCTTGGGGGTCGCAAAGGACGCTGATGGCAATTTTGAGGCCCATGCTTGGGTGGAAAGCGAGGGGAAAGTCGCGATCGGTCAGTTGCAGGATGGAGAACGATTTAAGCCCCTCGTCGATTGGTAAACTTAGAATTGTTTTCCCTTGTAAAATCAGCCATGAACTCTGAACCCTCTACCCCAACTGTCACCAGTCCTGATGCGTTTTTGATTACACGCGATCGCCTTTCTCTCGATACGGTATATCATCTCGCAGAAAGTCCCGCGAGTGGGGCGGTAGTGTTAATGAGTGGAACCGTGCGCGATCGCACCGATGGACGTTCGGTACAATTCCTCGATTATCAAGCCTATGAACCCATGGCCTTGCAAGTATTTGAGCAAATCGCCTCCGATATTCGCAAGCAATGGCCGAGTTGTCAGCGTGTCGTGATTCATCATCGCACCGGACGCTTGTATATTGGCGATATTAGCGTATTAGTCGCCGTTAGCTGCCCCCATCGCGGCGATGCTTTTGCTGCCTGTCGCTACGCTATTGATACGCTTAAATACAACGTTCCTATTTGGAAGAAAGAGCATTGGGCTGATAATTCAAGTCATTGGGTAACGGGGATGTAATTTGTCCTTTGTCATTTGTCTTTCGTCCTTTGTCTTTTGCGACTAACAACAAATAACCAATTAACAATGTACAATTTACAATGTACAACGAAGAATTTGCAGTTAATGGTGATGGGTAGGTTTTGAGCTTAATTGATAACTAACAACCAATAACCAACAACCAACAACTAACAACCAACAACCAATGACAAATTACATTCCCGTCATTGCACTACATAACAATTGCCCCAAAATCACCTAAAACGCGAGCATGATTGCGTAATAAACCCAGGAGATTCAGTCGGTTTTCCCGCACTTTTTCATCTTCAGCCATCACCAAAACGCTGTCTTCTCCGTCGAAGAAATTACTCACCGTTGGCGCAATTTTAGCGAGATTATCTACTAATAATTGATAGTTGCGATCGGTTTGGGCTTTTTTAGTATCGGGAAGTAGTTGAATTAAGGCATCATAAAACTGCTGTTCGGAGGTCTTTTCAAATAGTTCTGGATTCACTACTTCGCTAGGGTCAAGTTCTTGAGTATCTAAGTCACCTTTGACCGCTAATCGGGCTGAACGATTGACGGTAGGATAGATAACATCGAGGGTTTTATTGTCGCGAATGGTTTGGAGGAATAAGGCGCGATCGCGTACATCCAATAAATCCTGTAACGCCCGTTCTAAGTATTCGGGATCGTCTTCTCCGAGTACGGCATTTACAAGGTCATAATCGATGTTTAATTCTTCTTGTAACAGGGTTTCAATCCGTTGTAAAAAGAAATCGCGCAACGTTTCATAAGGAGATTCGCGATGATCGTGATTATCCGCAAAATCATCAGAAAATTGTTGCAGTAATGCGTCTAGATCGATGCCTAAGTTGGCATTCCAGGTAATATTAACAACCGCATTCGCAGCCCGACGCAAGGCAAAAGGATCGGACGATCCCGTGGGAACCATCCCCAAGCCAAAAATACTAACTAAGCTATCAAGACGATCGGCTAAACCGACCACTTGACCTGCTAAAGTTTTGGGTAAAATATCATCGGCATTGCGGGGTAAATAATGCTCAAAAACTGCTGTTGCTACGGTGGTAGATTCGTCACTGACTAAGGCATATTTCTGTCCCATAATGCCTTGTAACTCTGGGAACTCATACACCATTTGCGAAACTAAATCCGCTTTACATAATAAGGCAGCTCGCTCGATTTCTTCGTAAGTTGCTGGCGAAATATCCAGTTGATCGCTAATTTCTTCGGCGACTTCTATAATACGCTCGACTTTATCGTGCATTGTGCCTAAATCTTCTTGGAATGTGACGGAATCCAGTTGGGGAATATAGGCTTCTAAAGGTTCGGAACAATCGGCATGATAGAAGAATTGTGCGTCGGATAATCGGGCGCGAATTACTCGTTCATTTCCGGCGGCGATAATTTTAGATTTGTTCGGGTCGCCGTTAGATATGGTGATAAAATTAGGTAAAAGTTCGCTGTCGGCGGCGCTGGTTTTCTTCACGGCAAAGTAGCGCTGATGAGTTACCATTACAGTAATAATGACTTCGGTGGGAAGTTCTAAAAAGTCTTCTTCAAATGACCCGACAACTGCCGTGGGTGATTCAACTAAGTTGGTAACTTCTGTTAGTAAATCCGGGCTAATTTCAGCCACACCGTTAATTTTTTGAGCCGCTTCTTGGACTTGTTCTGCAATTTTTTGGCGACGGATAACCGGATCGACTTCAATAAAAGCCTCCCGCAAACACTTGACATATTCTGCGGCTTGTGGTATGTGTACGGGGTCGGGATGTAAAACCCGATGACCTGCCGAGACGCGATCGCTCTGTATTTTTTCCTCTCCGTTGACTAATTCCACGGGTAACACCCCATCATCGAGGAGGGCGACTAACCAGCGAATCGGACGAGGAAAGCGCAAATCGCCGTCACTCCAGCGCATGAAACGGCGGCCTTCTAACCCCAGAATCCAATCGGGAACCAAATCGGCTAAGATGGCGTTGGCCGGCTGACCTTTAATTTTTTTGTTGACAAAGACAAACTCCCCTTTGTCCGTTTGGCGCACTTCTAGGTCTTCGAGAGGGACATCCTGCTTGCGAGCGAAACCTTCGGCGGCTTTGGTGGGTTGGCCGTCTTTGAAAGCCACTTGCGCGGGGGGGCCTTTGATTTCCTCGGTGCGATCGCCCTGACCTTCAGGAAGCCCGGTAATCAGGGCTGCAATGCGCCGGGGAGTGGCGTAAATCTCTACATTCTCCGGCTTGAGAAACTGCGCGTTGAGGCTTTCTGGTATCCGTTTGCGCCATTGCGCGATCGCACTATCCACAAAATCCGCCGGGAGTTCTTCTGTACCAATCTCTAATAAAAAGTTCGCCATCTCTAATAACTCAATTCAGCAATCGACATTTCTTGTTACAGGTTGACAACTCCCCGTCCTGTCATGAGCGGGGATTCTCGCGTCACAGGGAGACTAAGCGCAGGGGTATAAACTCCTGCCCCTTATCTTTACCCTCGACGAGCGTTGATACGGCCTGCCCGACCGCATTTAATCCTCGTTCTTTCACCACTTGAGCCGCCGCCACATCTCTATCAGTAATTGGTCATTGAATAGAGCTTCTGAAGGCAAGTAAAATTTGCCGTCGGGAAGCCACAGCCGCGATCTCGTTTTCAATTTTAGAATAACTATTGTAAAAGCGTTGCTAATTCGTTGGTTGATGTCCCCAAAATTCGGGCCAGCATCCCAATTTCATTATTACTAAAGCCGTCGCGGACTTCCATTAATTCTTGATAACTTTTCCCTAAAATTCTTGACAGCACTTTAAGCTGATCGTCGCTGATATCTTTACCCCGATAAATATCTCGTAATTCTTGGGGAGAAAGGCGATAAGAATTGCAGAAGAAAACAAACTCGCGGTCATTCACCCCTAATTCTCGTTGGCGATCGCGCAACAAAAACGCGACGGCTCGCGTCCCATGTTCCGGGCGTTTTGACTGTTCGAGATATCGTTGCATGAGTTTATTCACGCGGTTAGGATTACTCCCCATGCGTTTCAATAAATCTAAACAGGCTAACTGCAACGCCTTGGTTAATACTTCGTTATCTTCGCGCAGTTGTTCGGTTTCGTTGAGGGTTTCAACGATTCTCGAAGCAAATTCTGGCGTACAATACCCGACATCTAAATCATCATAGGTGATAGCAATATAGCTGCGATCGGGATTAAACTCTAAGCGTAGCGACTGATTGTTTTGAGCCATTAATCTTAAAAACGTAGCAGGACACCACGGAACAGCTTTGGGTTTATTATGGGCAAAATCTCCCCGCTTGTCCAGTTTATCAAACTCGCTTTGTCATTCGTCTTTTGTCCTTCGTCCTTTGTCATTCGTCTTTTGCCCTTCGTCTTTTGTCAGGGAACTGTTGGTTAATCTTAGTAGATTTTCGACGTTAGAAAAACTCAAACCAAGTTAATGTTCATCTAATCATCTTTTTCGTCTTTTTCGCCTAAATATCGCTCAATATCCGCTAAAGCGTCTTCCCATAACGGATCGTCTACATTCATCGGAGGATCGCTGGCTTGAGTTTCAGCCGTTTCAGTATCAGCAGATTCAGGCAAAGACTTCAGATGTTCTAATGCTTCTCGAAACTCCTGATTGGCAGCATCGCGGTTTTTATCGTGGTCTTCATTCATAACGGGTTTTTTTGGTTGCTCCTCTCATCCCATCCCTGACACACCCTATCTCCACGCTAATCCGTAATGTGTTTAAATCAAAAACTGGTGACGATTTATTAAGTTCATTTTGTCGCTCAAGGCAGACAACAAGATTTTGATCGGGACATTCCCAGTCAAGGTCACCAGAATGGCATACTACGGCTAGTAGACAGACAACAATATTAGTAATAACAAAGATGAGTTTTGATTACGATTTAGTGATTATCGGTGCGGGTGTTGGCGGTCATGGGGCGGCATTACACGCGGTAAAATGCGGTTTGCGGACAGCCATCATCGAAGCTGGAGACATGGGGGGAACTTGTGTCAATCGCGGTTGTATTCCTTCCAAAGCCTTGCTGGCTGCATCAGGACGAGTGCGAGAATTGCAAGACCAGCATCACTTGGCAGCCATGGGGATTCAAGTCGGTCAAATTGGCGTAGATGCGGGGGCGATCGCGTCCCATGCTAGTAACTTAGTCGATAAAATCAGAGGCGACCTCACCAACAGCCTCAAACGCCTTGGCGTTGATACCATTCGCGGTTGGGGAAAAGTCGCCGGGCCCCAAAAAGTCACCGTCAAAACTGACGAGGGCGATCGCACCCTTTCGGCTGAAAATATTATTATATCGACGGGTTCAATTCCCTTCGTCCCTCCCGGTATAGAAGTAGACGGCAAAACCGTTTACACCAGCGACGACGCAATCAAACTGAACTCTGTCCCCGATTGGATCGCCATTGTGGGAAGCGGTTACATCGGCTTAGAATTTTCCGATATTTACTCAGCCCTAGGGTCAGAAATTACCATGATCGAAGCCCTCGACAACCTCATGCCCGGCTTCGACCCCGAAATTGCTAAAATTGCCGAACGAGTTTTAATCAAACCCCGCGACATCGAAACCCATAGCGGCACATTGGCTAAAAAAGTTACCCCCGGCTATCCCGTCAAAATCGAACTCGCTGACGCAAAAACTAAAGAAACCATCGAAACCTTAGAAGTAGACGCTTGTTTAATCGCCACAGGTCGCATTCCCTACACCAAAGACATCGGCTTAGAAAATGTTGGCATACAAACCGACCGTCGCGGCTTTATTGCAGTCAACGACAAAATGCAAGTGGTGTTAGACAATAAACCCGTCCCCAACCTCTGGGCGATTGGGGATGCAACCGGCAGAATGATGTTAGCCCATGCCGCTTCAGCCCAAGGCATTGTCGCCATCGAAAACATCTGCGGTCGCGAAAAAGTCGTAGACTACAACAGCATCCCCGCCGCCGCCTTCACCCACCCAGAGATTAGCTATGTGGGGCTTACCGAGCCTTCAGCGCAAGAGTTAGGCAAAAATGCAGGTTTTGAGGTGGCCTCGGTCAAAACCTACTTCAAGGGCAATTCTAAGGCGTTAGCCGAAGGAGAAACCGACGGCATGGCCAAAGTGATTTATCGCCAAGATACCGGAGAATTACTCGGCGTTCACATTATCGGCATTCACGCTTCTGACCTGATCCAAGAAGCCGCCAACGCGATCGCCGAGCGCAAACCCGTCCAAGAACTTGCCTTCAACGTCCACACCCACCCCACCCTCTCCGAAGTCCTTGACGAAGCCTACAAGCGGGCAAAAGTGGCGGTTTAATTCAGTCATCAGTCAACAGTCATCAGTTATCAGTTTTTGGGCAGTGAGCGTGTAGGGGCGCTCTTTTCCCCGCCCAATAACCAACAACCAACAACCAACAACCAACAACCAACAACCAATAACCAACAACCAACAACCAACAACCAACAACCAACAACCAACAACCAACAACCAATAACCAACAACCAACAACCAATAACCAACAACCAACAACCAATAACCAATAACCAACAACCAACAACCAACAACCAACAACCAACAACCAACAACCAACAACAAAAATGCAAATTCGTAGAAAACCCCCCGCGCGGAATGTCAACGTAGACATCTTGCAGTACGAAGTCAAAGTACCGGATGCCGAGCCGCGTAATATTCTAGAGAAAATTGTCTGGCATAAAGAGGTAGAGGTCGAACAAATGCGCGATCGCTTGCCGTTGTTAGAGTTACGCAAGCAAATAGTTAATCTGGCACCACCGCGCGACTTTATCGGCGCACTCAAAGCCCAGAAAACCCAACCCGCCTTGATTGCCGAAGTCAAGAAAGCCTCACCGAGTAAAGGGGTGATTCGAGAAGACTTCGATCCGGTTGCGATCGCGCAAGCTTATGAAAAGGGGGGCGCAAGTTGTCTTTCAGTTTTAACCGATCGCGAGTTTTTCCAAGGCAGCTTTGAATATTTAGCCCAAGTGCGTCAAGCCGTAGACTTGCCCTTGTTGTGCAAAGAATTTATTATTTACCCCTATCAAATCTTTAAAGCCCGAATCGCTGGAGCCGATGCGGTGCTGTTGATTGCGGCGATTCTCAGCGACCAAGATTTACGCTATTTTCTCAAAATTTTGCAAGGCTTGGGCATGGCGGCTTTGATCGAAGTTCATAGTTTAGCCGAATTAGATCGCGTCTTAGCCATCGAAGGCGTTAATCTAGTAGGTATAAATAACCGCAATTTGGAAAACTTCTCGGTGGATTTAGCCACGACTCACAATTTACTCGCGGCTCGACAATCTCAATTACAAGAAAAAGATATTTTAATTGTAAGTGAGTCAGGATTACACACCGCCAACGATCTCAAGCAAGTCCGCGCAGCAGGAGCTAAAGCCGTCTTAATTGGCGAATCTCTCGTTAAACAAGACGATCCAGCCCAGGCGATCGCGAACTTATTTGCAGCGTGAAGGTTTCCAAATTTTACGGGAGTTTCCCCATTCTTTCGCCGATAAAATCGCTTTATGGAGCAAATTCCTTTACCGTCTCATATTCACTATGAACTGTTACTACAAGTTTTGGAGCGTCAAACCGCCTTTGCTGCGGGTCAAAACCCCGCCATTCGCGCTCAAGTCCAACAGTTAATCGCGACGTTGCGAAAAGCCCTCGCGCAACAAAAACAACTCGAATCCCATTGCGATCGCCTCGACATCCCTTATGAGTATCGCTGGGCCCTTAATCAAGTCACTCAACAAGTCAACTCAGTTTTGCCCCCTCCGAGTTAGGTCAGTTATCAGTCATCAGTTATCAGCTTCTAAGGGGCAATCAGCAATCGGCTCCTCGGCAGTCGGGGGGTTTCTTCAGTCATCAGTTATCAGTTATCAGTAATCAGTGTTTTGGGCAGTGGGTCTTGGGCAGCGCGTGCTGTAGGCAATCGGCAATCGGCTTGTAGGGGCGGGGTTTCCCCGCCCAATAACCAATAACCAACAACCAACAACCAACAACCAAAAACAAATTCTTGATGAGCGATCGCGGGTTGATATAGGATTAAACGTGCTTTGATTAAATTTTTATGACGGTAAATTTTATAGGGAGCAAATTCTTATGGAAGGCAAGCATCAGTTAATGATTCCCGGGCCGACTCCGGTACCCGAAAAGGTATTATTGGCCATGGCGCAACACCCCATTGGTCACCGCAGTAAGCCCTACAGCAAGCTACAAGCCGAAGTCACGGCGGATTTGAACTGGTTGCACCAAACGCAACATAACGTGCAGATGCTGACCGTGAGTGGCACTGGGGCCATGGAAGCGGGGATGATTAACTTCTTGAAAAAAGGCGATCGCGTCTTGGCCGGATGTAATGGTAAATTTGGCGATCGCTGGGCTGAAGTGGGCGAAGCTTATGGCTTACAAGTCGAGCGCGTTACCGCCGAATGGGGCAAACCCCTCGACCCCGAACAATTCCGCGAAAAACTCGAAGCCGACACGGAAAAACAAATCAAAGCGGTCATTCTTACCCACTCAGAAACCTCTACCGGGGTACTCAATGACCTCGAAACCATTAACAAACACGTTAAAGCCCACGGTGAGGCTCTCATTATCGTTGATGCGGTCACCAGTTTGGGGGCTTATCCCATTCCGATCGATCAGTGGGGCTTGGATGTCGTCGCATCCGGTTCCCAAAAAGGCTACATGATTCCCCCTGGCTTGGGTTTCATCGCCGTCAGCCCCCGCGCTTGGGAAGCTTATAAAACCGCCGATTTACCCCGCTATTACTTGGACTTAGGCAAATATCGCAAAGCCACAGAGAAAGATAGCAGTCCCTTCACCCCGCCGGTTAACTTGGTGTTTGGCTTACACGCGGCTTTGGGGATGATGAAGGCTGAAGGCTTAGATAATATTTTCGCTCGTCACGCTCGTTTGCGGGATGCCACTCGCGCCGGGATGAAGGCGTTAAACTTACCGTTGCTTGCCCCCGACAGCCACGGAAGTACCGCCGTTACCGCCGTTTCCCCCCTCAATGTCGAAGCCGAGAAGATTCGCTCAACCATGCGCCAGAAGTTCGATATTGCCCTCGCTGGCGGTCAAAATGAACTCAAAGGTAAAATCTTCCGGGTGGGTCATTTAGGCTTTGTGAGCGATCGCGATATCCTCACGGCTATGGGTGCTTTAGAAGCCACCCTGATCGAATTAGGCTACGAAGGGGCAACATCGGGTGCAGGAGTCGCAGCCGCATCGAAGGTGTTTGCTCAAGGTTAGATTGTTCCGTAAATCAATCATAGAACCCCGGTTTTGCAGAAGAGACTGGGGTTTCTGAATTTAGCCCCTCTCGGAGTGGGAGAGGGGTTTGGGGTGAGGGCAGAAGATTATTCTTATACGTTAAAGCGGTAAGCGCAGCCAGCGATTGAGGGCGTTTAAGAGGCGATCGCGCCAAGTCGCAGGGGGAAAAACACCCCCATTCGCAACAGCTTGAGCGACGCATTGACGACCGAGGGGAGTCAGGCGGAAACTATCGGTAATACCCTGGCCGTCTACTTCTCGACGCAACACTCCCACTTGAATCAGCCAGGTTAAATCGTTTTCGGCTAAAAGTTCGGGGAGGGAGCGTTCGGTATATTGATTTTGAATGCCCTCAGACCCCGCGATCGCGGCGAGGGAGACACTGGTATCCCGCATGGTGGCAAAAAGGGGTAAACGAAAGGGAAGACACCTCAGAGCGCGATTGGCGCGGGTAATGGCGCGATCGGAATAGGCAACGGAGTTGAGTTCGGAAGTTTGAGCCGGGGTCATTGTGGTTTGAGACAAAATAAAATTATGGTGTTTGTAAAATATTGTAAAATTTCTGAAGACAGACCGCAGATTTGACGTTAATCAATACAGTTTTTTAGAACAATGGCTTTAACTTCAGGAATTCAAGCGCCCAATTTCACAACCACTGACGACCAAGGAAACACGGTTTCGTTAAAAGATTTTGCTGGCAAAGTTGTTGTTTTATATTTCTATCCCAAGGATGACACCCCCGGTTGTACCAAAGAAGCCCAAAGCTTCCGGGACAACTACGAGCAGTATCAAGCAAAAGATATGGTCGTTTTGGGGGTCAGCATGGATGACGAAACCTCCCACAAACAGTTTAAAGAAAAATACGGCTTACCGTTTACGCTTCTTGCGGACAAAGATGGTGCAATCACCAAGGCGTATGATGTTGAGGGAGGCGGTTATTCCAAGCGCGTCACCTACATTATTGATGACAAGGGTATGATTTCCCATGTCGATGCTGCGGTGAAAACCGATTCTCATGCTCAAGATATCTTGGCAATGATGGGTTAATTATCAAGTTTAGCAAGATTTTAAGCAAAGGTAGACTTTTGTCCGCCTTTGCTTTTTTTGACAGGGTAATAAAAGCTTAAACTGGGATTTTCACCTCATCAGCAAAATTCGCCCAACGCACAAAATAAAAAGGCCCGGCAATTGACCCCCAGAGGTGTTCATCGGTATCCAAATCGCGACCGCGATCGAGACTAATAAACTTTTCGCTGTCAATTTCAAAGGTACTATCAAGGTAAGTTTCTTTACCTTTGCGAACCACGCGACAGTTTTTTCCGGCTTCTACTTGTCCTTTAAAACTCAGTCCTGTCCACTCCACAACCATATTGCAGCCGCATAATTTTTCTAAATTTTCGGCTTTGACTTGATGCAAACGTTGGAGGTCGCGAGTTGCCCCGTAAAAGTCTTTATCGTTTTTGACAATGTAGTTTTCAATTTCAATGTGGCCATTAACTGGAATGAGTTTCAAAGCCCGCAAACGATAGGGAAAATTCAGCGCATAATCATAGGCTTGTTCAACTAAAAAACTAACCCCATCGAGAACATCTAGGGGTAGAGGTCGCATACAAACACGAATATGAGCGAAAAAGGGCGGGTTTTCAAAGGCTTGAGCTTGATTGCTAAAATCTGCGGCCATCCATTGGGCCAATGTTCTAATATCGGTGGCGTGAGACATTTTTAACTTTTGTGATTTGTTAAATGTACAATTAACAACTTTAAAATGAGTCAATTTTAGTTTATACCAATAACCAATAACCAATAACCAACAACCAATAACCAATAACCAACAACCAACAACCAACAACCAACAACCATTAGTTCTCAATCAGCTTAAATAACAGCAGTTGCGTCACTTGGTTGTCACTAAAATTATCATCGCTGATCAAGAGTAGGGTAGAACTACCATCAGGTAGTCTGGGGCCGAGGGTCATTCCTTCAAGGTTATCGAGGGGAATACCGAGATCGCGCAAATCGAGTAAAAGCTTTTTGCGGAGGGGTTTTATGTCGCTGATGTCGCCGTTGAGGAGGGGATACTGGAGGGTATCGGTTGCGTCTCCGGTGGCGATTTGAAAGAGTTTGGCCCCTGCCCCTGCGAGGCCAAAGGTGCGTTCTAGGCTTAATAAGAAGCCTTCGCGGTCGAGGGCGATTAATTCGGTCAAACCGTTGCTAATGGTGCCTTCTGGGGCAGAATCAAGCAGATAGAGGTTTTCTGAAAGCAGGACTGGGGGGCCGATGGGGTTGATGAGGTAATGCAGTAAGCGCAGGCGGTTTTCTGCGTCTTGTTCTTGAATTAATGCCCCTTCGGGGGCGACAAAGAGACGAAAGGGGTCTTGGGGGGCGACGCTGACAATCCCCAAGGTGAGGGCTTCAAAGCCGAGGTTTTCTTGAACGCCACGGGGGACGTTTTCTTGTTCTTCGGGGGTGTTGAGGAGATAACGTTGGGGAATACGCAGATTTTTGACTTGTTGCCCGGTTTCGAGGTCAAATTCTGCAATAAAGGGGTTGATTTCTTGGCTAGGGATGCCCTCACTGGACAGAAAAAGGGTGTTGCGGGGGGAAAGGGCGAGGCCTTCGGGGTCGAGACTGCCGGGGGGAAATGACTCGTTATTGGCGTTTTTCAGGAAAGTGACATCTTGAATTTCGACGGCTTGAAAACCCTCTGGTTGAATTTTTAGGGCAAAGGTATAAAAGCGGGCTGGCGCATTTTGAGAACGGTCATCGGAAAGGATGTAAAAATTGCCCGTGTTGCGGTCGTAGGTGATGGCAGATAAGCCGCCGACGGGGGTTTGAGCAAATTTGGTTTTGGGGATTTGATATTCGTCGATAAACTCAACAGTTAAGTCGAGAAACATTCGGTCTTGGGCTAATACTTGAGTCGGGCGACTACAAGCGGTTAAACTGAGTATTAGTAAGCTACTTAAGGTTAAGTTAAACCAGCGAAAGATGTTATTTTGTCTTAAGTTTATAAATTGTTGAATCATCGAAAATTATGTGAGAAAAGCGAGTAAACTATTTATTGCTAACGACGAAGGAAAATGATACTTCTGGCTGCGAGTGGGCTACAGCAACGATTCCTGATGTCAAGGAATGATAACAAATATTTCTCAAATTAGGAAAGTTTTTGTAATTTTCATTACTGTTTAAAATTCTAAACCTTGTTAAATAACAACTATTCAATGATTTTAATAAAAGCTTCTAGGGTTCCGATTTAAAGACAAATTTAAATGGCAGGTCCGAGAGAAGCAGGCTACTACAACAGTAGTTCCACGGCGGGATAAAAGCCCGGGAGATTCAGGCGATGGTAACAGTCGTCTGCTCCTTGGGCTTTCTTAATTGTATTCCCAAAAAGCAGTCTGACCCATTCAACAGAGAACACCAATCAAAGGAGCGATCGCGATGATTGATACCATATATTTTTGGGGGATTATTCTCTTCCTATTTGCCACCTTGGGGGTTGGCATTTGGGCGGCCAAACAGATTAAAGGCGATAGCGTCAATTATCTAGTCGCAGGCCGCGGTTTGGTATTACCCTTAGCTGCGGCGACCTTGATGGCCCAATCAGTTGATTCTAACGCCACTTTGGGCAACTCGGAATTGGTAGTTCAATTTGGCTTTTGGGCAGGGGCGGCTTTACCGTTGGGCTTGGCAATGTGCTTGTTTATGACGGCATTATTTTTTGCCAAACCGATGAATCGCATGGGTTTGATTACCTTACCAGATTTTTATCGGGTGAAGTACGGCCCGATTACCGAAAGGCTGGCTTCAGTGATTATGGTATTAAGCTTTGCCTTTCTCCTGGCGGGAAACTTAGTCGCTGGGGGCTTTTTGTTTGAAGCTTTCCTCGGTACAACCTATCTTGCCGGGGTGATGATGATTGCCATTGTGGTGTTGATGTACACCGCCAGTGGGGGTTTATTTGCGGTGGCTTATACCGATGCAATTCAAGTCGCGATCGCGTTTCTGGGGACGTTGTGTTTAATGGGTTATATTGCGTTTAACTACGGCTTTACCATTCCTGAAGGTATGGGGCCGTTGGCGTTTGAACAACTCACTGACCCGGCGGCAGGGGCGGCGATTAATTGGGGGAGTTTGTTAGCCCTCGGTTTAGGAGATATTGTCGCCATTGACTTTATGGCGCGGGTCTTCGCTGCCGAAAGCCCAGAAACCGCACAAAGGGCTTGTTTTATTGGTTCGGCAGGGACGGTGTTGATCGGTGTGCCTTTCTCGATTCTGGCTTTGTCTACACCGACCATTTTAGAAACTGCCGGAGTTGCCGCAGATGGTCAGTTGTTTTTCGCTTTACTGCGGGGAGTTGTTCCCCCGGCTTTGGGATTGCTGGTGATTGTGGCGATTCTCTCGGCTTCTCTTTCCACCGCAGACGGGGCGATTTTAGGTACATCGTCGGTCATTGCCCACAATATTATCGGTATTCGCCACGATGACCATAATGCCGGGGGCGATCGCCTCCTTCTCATTACCCGCATTATGGCGGCGGTGATGACCACTTTGGGGGTTATTTTTGCCGTCCTCGTCCCGCAAACGGGGATTTTATTAGTGTTGGCTTTCGATCTCGGTTTTGCAGGGTTGTTAGTTCCCTTAGCCGGGGGATTGTATTGGCCGAAAGCTACTCGCGAAGGCGCGATCGCTTGTATTATTACCGGAACAGTGACCCGTTTAACCGCGTTTGCCTTAATCCCGACGACTTTCGGCATGGATAACACCCTGCTTTATATTCCCAATAATATTTTCACCGCAGATTTTGACGGCTTTCCGACGCTGATTTGTCCTTTACTGGGGTTAATTGTGTTTGTGGTGGTGTCTCGCATGACTTATAAACACAACCCTGCTTTGGTCAAAGAAATGTAAAACGATAAGACGCGATCGCGAGGGAATGGGATGAATAGCCAAACTACGACCATTCATCCCATTTGTTGCTCTGAAGCGATCCCCAAAAATAGAATGCAGACTCTTTCTGTAGAAAGAAGCAATAATCCAGACCTCGAATTAACCTAGAAACAACGTATTACTATTAGCACGGGTAAAACTTGACTCGTCATGCCGTCTCGACCCTAAAAATTAACATAGCTCAAGGAACTTTGGGCTTAAGGCGATCGCCCTGGCCAGGTAGCCGATACAGTGACCCAGAATACCCAGAAAAGCGAGAATTTAAAGTTTTTCAAGTATCCTATTTAAAGCGCCGCGTGCTAAACCAAAGGAACATTATCCAAAAATAAGAGGCGTTGATGAATTGGGCTTTGATCTGGTTGACTCTCGGTGGACTTCTGCTCTTAGGAGCGTTGTTCATCTTAGGTATTCTTTATTTTCAGGGCTTTTTCCGTCGCTATCATCGCTACCACCTGAAAAATCTGCCACCTACGGATGCCCCTAATTTTGAATTAACCCTGGCCAGTTTATCCGATGCCTTCATTACCCATGGCAGCGTCACGGATTTTTGGGAAGGGTCAGAAGCGATTAATCAAGCTCGATTAGAAGCGATCGCGACGGCTCAAAAATCGATTCAATTTGAAACCTATTTTATGACCCCAGGCGATCGCGCTGATGCCTTTGCTGATGCCTTAATCAAGCAAGCCCAAGCCGGGGTCATTGTACAAGTCATTGCCGATCATCACGGCTCAAAAGACCTTTCTGATGCTTATTGGCAACGATTACACGAAGGGGGGGTACTGGTGACACAATTTAACAAGTTTAGCTGGAAAGACCCCCTCGACCATCTGCGCCGCAATCACCGCAAGTTAATGGTAATCGACGGTCATTCCGCTTTTATTGGTGGGGCCGGCATTTCCGATTATTGGGACGGGGCCGAAGAATTTGGCGATACTGAGCCTTGGCTCGATTATGAAATCTGCATCAAAGGATCGGTGGTGATGCGGCTCAAAGGCATCTTTTTTCAGCATTGGCTCGATGCGGGCGGTTTGGTAGATTTAAGCCGAGATTCCCTAGAACCCCATGAAAGCTGCGATCCAACGGTGTTAATTGCCGCCGGAGAAGACCCCTCGATGCGGGATTCGTCGATTCGGGCTTTGTATCAATCAGCAATTCGGGCCGCTCGCGATCGCGTCTGGATTGCCAGCCCTTATTTTCTCCCCGACCCCGGAACCCGCGAAATTTTAATCGAAATGCGCCAACAAGGAATCGATGTGCGCGTTTTAACCATGGGCCCCCACTCCGATAAACCTTATGTGCGTTGCACCTCCCGCGAGCGTTATCGTCTGTTGTTAGAAGGGGATGTAGCCATTTACGAATATCAACCGAGCATGATGCACGCCAAAATGCTGTTAGTGGATAATGCTTGGGTGAGTTTTGGCAGTGCAAATTTTGACCCCCGCAGTTTTTTCCAAAATGACGAGTTGAATATTGCTACCGATGAAATTCCGGTGGTAGAACGCTTTGAAGATTACTTTTTACGAGCGTTACGCAAAAGCGACCGGGTTTATTATAAAGACTGGAAAAAACGCAATTTTAAAGAGCGTTTAGTGGGGATGTTTTGGTTGTTATTCTATTGGCAACTATAATAATGTACAATTAACAATGTATAATTAATAATGTATAATTAACAATGTACAATTAATAATGTACAATTAATAATGTATAATTAATAATGTATAATTAATAATGTACAATTAATAATTAAATAATATATAGTATTGAGAAATCCGAGGTATAGTTGTTTCAGTTTCAATTAAAATACTCGCTCTTTGACTTTTTGCGATTTGAGGCGGCTCTTCGTCTCATTCTTATTTGAATTCACTATAAATGCTATAATCTCGTTGTTGGTTTCCTAAAATAAAAGAAATGTAAAAATGAAGCTCTGACTTGATTTTAGGGTAGAAATATTATTTCAAAACAAACTAAGATGCGAGTTTACCTTTGCAATTAGAACATTATATTCCCTAAGATAGAGGTTTATTTTGGCTTTTCTTTCTATGTTTTTATTATCGCTTTTAAATTTTAAAGATATATAAAAAACAAATTGAAATAACTATAAATTGTGAATCATAAAAACTGATGACTGATAGCTAATAACCGATAACTGAAATTATGTCTCGTTCTGCTTTTTTAATTTTTAATCCCGTTGCGGGTCAAGGCGACCCCGATGAAGACTTAGCCATTATTAAACAACATTTAGAGCCAGAATTTGAACTCGAAATTGCTCAAACTACTCCCGAAAAAGATGCAGCCCAATTAGCCCGTCAAGCCAAAGCCCAAAACGTCGAATGCGCGATCGTTGCGGGGGGAGATGGGACAATTTCCGCCGTGGTTACTGCCTTAGCGAAAACTAAAATTCCGCTTGGACTTATTCCCAGAGGAACCGCCAACGCCTTTGTACAAGCCCTCCGCCTTCCCCAAGACATTGCTGAGGCTTGTGAAGTCATTACAGGGGGACGTACCCGCCAAATTGATTTAGGTTGCTGCAACGATAATTACATGACCTTATTCGCCAGTATTGGATTTGGGGCGAAAATGGTGGAAAAAGCGGATCGGGGGTTAAAAAATAAATTAGGAGTTTTGGCGTATTTTGCGGCAGGACTCCAAAATTGGCTGACTTTAGATAGTTTTGAGTTTGAAATCGAAACCGACAATCGCGCCATTACCGGAGAAGCGTCTGCGGTCGCGATCGCGAATGCTGCCCCCACATTCTCAGTTTTAGCCCAAGGCCCGGCCAATATTGTCTGGGATGACGGCTTACTTGATATAACCTTAATCGCCCCTAAAAATCGGGCTTCGGCGTTAGTAGCATCATTTTATCTATTCAAAACGGCTCTAAAAGACGCAGAAGCGAATACTCGCCCAGATATCGGCTATTTTCGCTCACCTTGGGTTAAAATTACCACCGATCCCCCCCAAAAAGTGGTGATTGATGGCGAGTTAGTGGGAAAAACGCCGATCGAGGTGTTGTGCGTCCCGAAAGCGTTAACCGTATTTGTCCCCAGGGCGTTTGATTCTTTGACCGCGTCCGATCGCTCCGAAAATATCGAGGAGTTATCGAAGTTTGCTATTCATAATAAATAGTTGTTGGTTGTTTGTTATTGGTTGTTAGGTTTTGTTACTTCAACCCAACCTACTGCCGTATCCTTTGAAAAATAAGGGTTTCTAGATTTGATAATTTGTTTATTTGGTAGAGGTGCTATAAGTTAATGATTCAACAATTATTAATTGTAAATCATACATTGTAAATTATTAATTGTAAATCATACATTGTAAATTGTAAATCATACATTGTAAATTGTTAATTGTAAATTGTTAATTGTAAATTATACATTGTAAATTGTTAATTATTAATTATACATTGTAAATTGTAAATTATACATTGTAAATTGTTAATTATTAATTATACATTGTAAATTGTTAATTATCAGGTGGATGATGTTGATGCCAATGACGGGCGATATCAATGCGACGACACAGCCACACGCGATCGCGACTTTGGACATAATCGAGAAAACGGGCTAACGCCGCAGCCCTTCCGGGTCGCCCGGATATGCGACAATGTAAACCCACGCTCATCATTTTTGGCGCGGTTTCCCCTTCTTCATAAAGCACATCAAAGGCATCTTTGAGATAGGTAAAAAACTGATCGCCACTGTTGAAGCCTTGGGCAACCAGAAAGCGCATATCGTTGTTATCCAGGGTGTAGGGAATGACGAGATGGGGGCGATCGCAACTGTAATCCCAATAGGGTAGATCGTCGGCGTAACTATCCGCATCGTAGAGAAAACCCCCTTCTTCGACCACCAGTTGGCGAGTTTGGGCGCTATTTCTGCCCGTGTACCAACCGAGAGGACGGCTTCCGGTGGCTTCGGTGTGGAGGGCGATCGCGGTTTCGAGGTGTTCTTTTTCCGTACTCGGCGGGAAAAACGTATAATCAATCCAGCGATAGCCGTGACTAGCGATTTCCCAGTCCGCTTCTAACATGGCAGAAACGGCTTCCGGATTGCGCTGTAATGCCATCGCAACGCCATAAACGGTCACGGGGATACCTCGTTGGGTAAACAAGCGTTTCAAACGCCAAAACCCTGCCCGACTGCCATATTCATAAATCGATTCGACGCTAATATGGCGGACTCCAGCAATCGGTTTTGCGCCAACAACTTCGGATAAAAAGGCTTCGGCGTGAGTGTCGCCATATAACGGGCAGTTTTCGCCCCCTTCTTCGTAGTTGATGACGAATTGCACCGCAATCCGAGCATTATTCGGCCATTGGGGATGGGGAGGGTTTGCGCCGTAGCCAACGAGATCGCGAGTAGGGTGGTTATTCATAGTTTGCCACAGAGGTTAACGCTTCGAGTTCGCGGATTACCCGCTTTTTACTCGCGTTGAGATGGCTTTGGATAGCGGCGATCGCGATGTCGGGTTTTCCAGTCGCGATCGCATCATATATGGTTTTGTGTTCTGAGCCAATCTCTAACACTCTGGGATTGTTCCGGGTCGTTTTGGTACGCAATAACGCCATTTTGTCAAAAACTTGCTCTAACAGCGAGACTAAACAAGAATTACCACTAATTTGCGCGATCGCGAGGTGGAATTGATAATCAATTTCTAATAGTTTTAAACTTTGTTCGGGGGAAATATCTTCGGGTAACCATTTCTGGGCTTCAGCAATGCAGCGATTTAATTCTTGCAACTTTGCGGGGGTCGTATGGACGCAAGCCTCTGTCACCGCAAGGGTTTCTAAAGCAATGCGACAGTCGTACAAATGCCGGGCTTCGGTAATCGAAAGACTCGCAACGCGCAACCAGCCGTTTTCGTCGGCTTCAATCAACTCCTCGCGCTGAAGTTGACGAATGGCCTCGCGAATCGGGGTACGACTGACTTGCAACTGTTCAGCCAGTTGGGTTTCGACTAAGCGCGAACCGGGGGTAATCTGTCCGGCTAAAATGTTATTCTTCAGCACATCATAAGTTTGTTGATGGAGGGATTTGCGGCGCTGAATAGCTTTGGACGATAGCATCATAAGCTTGCGTGGGTTGTTCGAGATTGGGGGGTTCAATTTCCTCTCGCCAGACCAGACAATGAGGTTGAATGCAGGGAAGGTTTGATTTAACCCTTGCCCATGTACACTGTACACAAAAAACAGCGCGATCGCACAGCAAGTTTTAGATTTCTTATTGGTTGTTTCTCTTTAAAACCCAAAAACTTGGTCTAAATTTTCA
Source organism: filamentous cyanobacterium ESFC-1 (assembly GCA_000380225.1). Lineage (GTDB taxonomy): Bacteria > Cyanobacteriota > Cyanobacteriia > Cyanobacteriales > Spirulinaceae > Jaaginema. The sequence continues at coordinate 1,656,764 of KB904821.1, read as the reverse complement.
ACTTTTTAGGGGTTATTCCTTGCCAATTTTCAAGACTTAATTGCTTGATGGCTCAATTCCCAAAACTTAAACCGTTGATACTACTCAAATACTCGACAATCTAAATTTCAAGTAGTAGTCCTCTTTGGTCAAATTAATATTAAATTCATTTAATTAGTGGGGATTAAGAACCCCGGTTTCTAGCTTGAAATTTTAACTTGACTGCGTAAGCCAGTAAGAAACCGGGATTCTAAAACAAGGGTTGTTTTTGCGGATTTGATATTAATTAGTTGCGTGATGGAAATACGCCGGAGAGGGCAATACAGTAATTTACAGTTAACAGACCCGCAACATTTGTATCTCCCGGATTGCGTGAATCCTCTTTAAAATTACGGCGTGCACCTAATGGCCTGAAGGATAATCCTGGCCCTTGACCCTGATGTATCGGAGCGCAACCCCGCAAATCCGGTAACCCAAATGTTGTGCGCCCATCTCCACCGTACTTTGTACCAATCAAAGAATACAAAGCTTGATATTGCATAATCTGTAAAAGTTGACCATCACAAGCCGCCCAACCTCTGGGGGTGAAGTCAAATCCAAAAGCGCGAATTTCACCAAGAAAAGGCTCTGTCATCGGTTATGTTTCCTCTTTAACTTAAGTAACTTTGCTGGCATCTTATCATTGCAAATTCTCGATTTAGATCGCGTTAAGATTATATTTATTTTTGCAACCGCCTGTTAACCAAAAGGAAATCTGTGTTAAACTTTGATTAAATTTAAAGTTTAAATGTCTCATTGCCCGACATTGCGATCGCGCAATCTCTTTTGGAGTGACTCAAAAACTCAGGAGAAAAAATTGAAGTTGAGCGATCAATATCTCCTCAAAATTCTTCAAGAAGAAATGTTTAATCAATGATATTGAAAAAGTATTGGCAACTTATTATATTTATTCCTTCAATTTTATTAATTGTGGCAGTTGGACTTGCTAAAGTCTTATTCCAAGTGCCAATTTACCAATTTATGGGAGATACTTCTGCCATTGCTAATATTCACCCATTGTCCGGCTTACTCTCAAATATTGGTGTACTTTTATGGTGTGGGACAGCGACAATTTGCTTTTTTATTGCTGGTGCTTTAACACCAACCCGCAATTATAAAATAATTAATTTCTTTTTTGTTTCGGCTTGTTTATCTACCTATTTATTAATTGATGATTTTTTCTTATTTCACGAAAAATTAGCGCCTACATATATGGGTATTCCACAAGACACAACGTTAATGCTAATCGCGATCGCCGTCTCGTTCTATTTCTTCTGGTTTCGACGCATTATTTTACAAACTCAATATAGATTAATTGTCATAGCGGCTGTTCTTTTAGCGGCTTCTATCGCTGCCGATACCATTCTCAAACCCTGGCTATTAGGATTAGGAGAATGGAAATCGCTACTCGAAGACGGCGCTAAACTCTTAGGGATTACCAGTTGGTTTAGTTATTACATGAACGCAGCTTATCAATTTCTCTTTGATAATTTCGCTAATTCCTAGAAAATACTGAGAACAAAACCCCGATTTTCGAGAAAAACCAGGGCATCAAAATCAATCAAAGTCAGTCAATACGCCGTAAATGCCCCAGATTGCCAAAGCCCGGAGATAATGACCCGCCCTAAACGTACCAACCGCCGTAATCGCTTCGGGGGTGCGGAATTGCAAGCCATTCTCGTAGACTTGCTGTACCACCGCTTCGGTAAAGCGGAAAGCCTCATCCCGGCGGTTTTGCAGTAAAAAGAAAGCCGCCAAACCGAAATTAATCCCCGTCCACACTTCCAAGGGGTGGGTTGCGTCGGGCTTTTCCGGGGAACCATCGGGCATAACGCCGTTAGCAATGCCGAATTGACCAGCGTGGAATTTAAGGAAACAGGACTCATAAATCGTATTGAGGGCAGTTTCGGCATTTTCCGGGGGAATTACGTCCTGAAGCCCCAATAACTGGGCGTAGAATTGACCGCAGAGTTGGTCTGCCATCACTACATCCGAGCCGCTTTCGCTGTCGAGGCGGTAGTATTGACCATTCCAGAGGGTTTTTTGATACAAGGGGCGGGCTTGTTGTAGCCAGGTTTGGTAGGTGGCGATCGCGTCCTCTAAAACCCCCGGATAGTTTTCTGGGGTAAGGTTAGGATTAGCCGGGGGATTGTCAATCAGGACACGGGCGATCGCGATCGCGGCCTCTAATGCAGCAATCCACAACCCGCCACAATAAGCACTAATCCCCCGTAATTGCCAATCATCAAACGTCTGATCCGGTGCGCCTGAATTTTCCGGGATACCGTCATTATCCAGGTCAAAACCTTTGAGATAATCCAACGAAATTGGGATTGCGTGCCAACATTCCCACAAAAACTCCGTATCCGTTGACCCTGTAAGTACAAAATCCCGATACACCTGCAAGACAAAATCACTAGCCAAATCCTTCCACTGATTGCAATCTTGATAACTGGTGTAGTTGGTTTTCTCCCAAGGATGCTCATTCGGTGCGCCGAGATCGTGGGGAGTTGCACCAGGGGCTTTACGAATCGCCTTGGCTTGGTTGTAGCCGATAATGCGCGGCGTATCGTCATGGCTGGGAATCGCCCTGGCAAAGGCTTCTAACACCGCTTTATCAAGCCGGGGAAACAGCATCATCAGGGCAAAAGAGCCGTATAAGCGCACATCCAGGCTTTCATACCAGCGATAATCAAAGCATTCAAGGATGCCAAACTGACCCACCGGATCGGTTTCTGTGGCCGCTGTCCAGAGCGTCCCTCCTTGAGAAAGCAAGTAAAGCTCGTTAAATAGCGCCATTTTAAACCAATTCGGCAAATCTTCCCGTTGCAAAATCGGATTTTGCCAAGCTTGGATTTTTTCTTGCCAAATATCGCTATGTTTGAGGGCAGTTCGCACCACCGTCCAAGCATTCTTCCCAGTCCGACCGAAAAAGTCCGTATGGCGGCGAAAATAGTTAACTTTGGGGGCAAATTCCGTGATGGGAAAATCCCAACCCAGAATAAAAGGGATTTTGCGGGTTCTACCGGGTCTAACGGTAAAACGAATCGCGATCGCGGCGGCCAGTTGTTCCCCTGGGGCGGCGGGGGTTTCGTCTTCACGATCCGGCAAAGACCCATTTCCGGCGAAATAATCCCAGACATCACCGCCATCACTATTGGGGTTCCAACGCCCTAAATAAAAGGCTTCGAGGGCAGGATTGGTGATACTCGCGATCGCCATTTGTCCTTCCCCTTCCCGAATATCGTCATGGGGACGAATGCGGTCAAACAAACAACCAACCCGGTGAAAATCTTTAATCCATTGGTTAAAATTCCCCGTACTGTCTCCCCATTTCGGTTGATATTCGTATTCCGGGCTACCGTCGTCTCTCACGGTGATTTCTGGGGATTTAATAGCATTGGTGAACCAGCCAATCGTATTTTGCCAAGTCAGCATAATACTAAGGGTGAGGGGTTCATCGGTGGGATTGTGTACCGTCCACTCAAACACCGCCACGGGGTAACTCGATTCTTGGTAACAATTGGCCCAAACCGGGGAAAACTGCTCGCAAATCAACTCACTTTCAAATACACCCTCGTATTCGTACCAACTGCGGGGATACAGGGCGTGATAAGTGCCTTTATTCTCTGGATACCACTGCCAACGGGATAAACTGCCATCTGGGGGGGATTGGGTACTCATGGCATAAGCTTTGGCTTCTCCGGAGGCGGTTTGCTCGAAAATGCTAAATTGACAAGCGGGCAAACTGCGGAAAATATGTTCGCCACCGTCGAGATGCCAGAGGTTAAAATCACCACGGGGCGATCGCCCAATACAACCTGCACCTAACCCACCCAAGGGCATTCCATGCCAAGGGCCATCATCGAGATTGCTGGCGTAACGAACGGTATAGGGATTGTCCCATCCGAGGCCGATGGGACGCTGCCATGTACAAGCAGGAATTTGGGGACGGGGAATGTTAAAGATCATGCCCTGATTGTATGATTTTCGCACCTCTTGAGACTAGCGTTTTTGGGGATATTTTTGTTTTTTGTCATTGGTCATTGGTCATTTCTTCCCCCACTCCCTTCCTCCCCAATCCGTGACACAAGTCACCGAGGCCAGCGCCGTGAGATCGCCTAAATCGCAGCGATACTATCACCCTGGCGGTTTGATGAAGATCGGTTGGCATGAGGGGATGCGATCGCGGTGAGAACAGGATTTTTCGCTGATAGTAAGAATATAACTTGAACTGAAATCCCGCGAAAAACAGCAATGGAATGGTCTAATCCTCTCACCCTCGAACAAATTATTCATCAAATTTGGGCATTTAAGCGTATTTCGGACTTAGACCGTCAATTGTTGCGGGCGATCGCGGCCAGTGAAATGATTTTGGGCGATCGCGAACGGTATTTATTAGATCAAATGTACGATGCTATTCGCCAAGGGACTCTGACGGTAATCTGAATGAAAAAGCTTATTCCTTGGGTTACTGGATTTTTAACTCTCTCGATGGCGCTAACCGTTCTATCCCAGCCAACGCACAATCTTCTGAAGCGCCGAGTCAACAACTGTTCGACCCCTTAGATCGCGGCTATCCCAAATTAGTTATGGATCGGCAACGCGGTAGTCGTTTTAGCCGTGGAGAGCTTGATACACTGTGTGACGAAACTGCATCACCCACAGAGAAAAATAATGCCGATAATAACGAGAAAATGCCAGAGTTAGTCCATTAACCGTTAAACATAAGCTGGCTAAACCAATCAAAATAAAGGTAATCGGAGTTACCACGCCAATCGCAAACCAAGTCGCAACGTGCAAGATCATCGTCATCCCGAAAACAGCCCCTATCCCCACAGAAGCTCGAAGCTGCCACTGAGGACGGCCAAAGAAACCCAACAACAAGGTTTGAATCGTCATTCCCAGGTTTGCCGGAACCAGAAAAGCACAAATCGCAACGCAGTTCTGACGGGAAAATTCAAATAACGGCGATAGCTCTAAACTCGGCATTAATACTCTCCTAGGATTGATTCAATAGAATTGATATTCTTAACGTTAGTCAATATATCTGTAAGTAATTACCATCATAGCGATTAAATGCCCTGCTTTAACGGCTCGCTTCTAAAAAAAATATTAAATAATATTATAAATAACCTTAAAGAAAGAGGATGTTTTACTCAAGTTCCGGTAGGATGGTCAAATGTCCTCAAGATTTTCCAATTCTCACGATGAACCTTAAAATAATTGAACAGTTTGACAGTGATTTTAGCCTCGATCCTGTTGCCCAAAACTGTTTATTTTCTTTGTTGCATAGCGAGAAATTTTTACAACAAATCCAGTCCCATTTTCCGGCTTGTAAATTAGAGTTTACCGAATTATTATTTCAGCCTGTTCCCTACAGTATAAATACTCCCAAAGGAATGCCAAAAGCCTTTGAAACTTATCACGATAACCCAGATTATGCAATCGTTAATGTGCCGCCACCGTTTATGTTTGAAGCCAAAATTTTTAAACCGAGTCGTTTGTGTGCAGTTTATCGCTTGCACCCTTTGACTTCTGCCTAACTTTCATGGAATTAGATTAGTAATGCCTACTCAAATTGATTATCCCACTTTAGCCGATCTCGCCTTTACGCCCTATTTGAATCAAGATGGCGAAATGCCTCAAAACTTAGACGGTAAAATTGGCGTGTATGCCATTTTCGATCGCGATCGCGCCTTACAATTCGTTTACTATTCCCGCAATATCTACGCCAGTTTGAAACAACATTTAATCCGTCAACCGGAACAATGTTACTGGCTGAAAACTTACACCGTTTCCCAGCCAAGTCGCACCCTTCTACAAGAGATTCAAGGGGCTTGGATTGCTGAAAATCAAATCACTCCTCCAGGAAACGATCGCGATCGCGCCCTTTGGCTCGATCCGATTGATGCTAAAGTTAGGATGAGCGATCGCGATCGACAAACCTACGCACAAAGCGACGAACCCGGTAAAATCAAACTGTTAAAACAAGTGGCTCGTCGCTACGAAGCCGAAATTTTAGAACAACTGAAACAACGGGGAGTTACCTTAGAAATTCGTTTTAATCCTAAACTCAAAGAACAAGGATTATTAGACCTTAAATAGCGAATCGTGGCTTACCTCTATCAACTTTTAGGGCTTCTGAAAAGAAGTCCTTTTTGGTCTAAACTTATAACATAAATAAAAACGTAGAACATATTTTTTATTCTTTTTTCAGATAATTTTAACAGGCTGGATGATTGGGTATAAAATAAATATAAACACTCCATCTTATTTTTAACCTTTCTTAAAAATAAAGTTAATAACAGGTTAAGAAAAACAAGTAAAACTTAATTTTATAAAAACCTAAAATTAGCCAAAAACTTGCTATTCTAGACCTAGAAATTCCGACTCTATCTCCCGACAGTTTTTTTAAGCAAACCCTCGACGTGCATCCTCGTAATGCTCATGGTTAACCTACAAAGTAATCCTACTGCCAAAACGCCATTACCAATTTCGCATTTAGACAACTTAACCCTAGAATCCACCCTCAAAGATTTATTTCTCTATAACTTTCAGGTTGAAATTGCCAGTTTGGGCATTGAAGTAGCCCATGAATTTGAGCAAAATCCGACCTTACCCGGTGTAATTTTAATGGATCGAGGCAAATTTTATGGGATAATTTCACGACGGCGATTTTGGGAATATATAAGCCGTCCTTACAGCATTGAACTATTTTATAAACGTCCTCTAAAAAGGCTTTATCAGTTCACTAAAACGGCGGCTTTAGTCTTTTCTTCTGATACTTCGATTTTGGAAGCCAGTAAACAATCACTACAGCGTCCTTTTAGTTCTTTATACGACCCAATTATTGTTGAAACTAGCCCCAATCAACACCGCTTGCTCGACGTACACCAACTGTTAACAGCACAATCTAAAATTCACGAACTCACTGCCAAATTACTAGATGAAAAAACTCATGCTCATCAAGTACAAACCGAAAAAATGGCGAGTTTAGGGCGTACAATGGCGGGGGTTGCTCACGAAATTCGTAACCCCGTTACATCCCTACGAGGGAACGTTGATTTTTTGAGAGAATATTATGAAAATCTCATCGAACTGCTCGAAGCCTATCAAATAGAATTCCCGGAAAAAACAGCCAATATCCAAGATATTGAAGAAAGCATCGAACTTGATTTTGTCCTCGAAGACGCACCCCTTTTGCTCGAAAGCATGAAAGTGAGTGCAGAACGCATGACCCAAATTGTAACCAGCTTGCGTAACTTTTCGCGAGTTGACGATAAGAAACGCCATAGTATTGACATTCACGATTGTTTAGAAAGCACCTTACTAATTCTAAGTAACCGTATTAAGCATGGGATTGAAGTTCAGAAAAATTATCAAGAACTTCCCCCAGTGAATTGTTATGCTGGGTTAATGAGTCAAGTTATTATGAATCTGTTAGCCAATGCCATTGATGCGGTTCAAGAAAGAAAAGAAACCCAAGACAAAAATTATCAACCCCGGCTTGAGATAACCACTCAATATTTAGAAGATTACGCATCAGATGGGGGTATAAAAATTGCGATCGTAGATAACGGCTTAGGGATTCAGCCCGAGTTGCAAACAAAAATCTTTGAAGACTTTTTTACCACCAAACCCATTGGCAAAGGCACGGGATTAGGACTTTCTATTAGTCATCAAATTATTACCAAAAAACACAACGGCGAACTTCAATTGCGATCGCGAGTTAACGAAGGAACAACTTTTACCATCGTCATTCCCGTTACTTAAACAAGTAATCTGAGCTTAAAATTAGCATTTTTGCCGCAGAAACTAAGATGGTTGCGATCATTCACTGAGGCCAGACCCAAAAATTCGGGTTACACTATCTAAAAATGTTCCATTCACTGAATCCTTATGAAATTTTCTCCTCGTCATCTTTGGTCAATCAGTCTGGGCTTCCTGGTTAGTGTGGTTCCGACTGCTGCGATCGCCCAACAAATGCCCGATCTCGAATCTTTGAATAGCGATCGCGGTACACCCTTTCCAGAGTTTGTCCAACAACAGTGGATGTCCATTTGCCTCGGAAACGAAGGAGCAGCCATGCAACCGTTTTGCAGTTGTATGCTAGAGGAATTACAAGTTAACTATTCCCTCCAAGAGTTTATCGAATTGGGGCTACAACTCAACGAAGGGGGAGATACACCTCCGAAATTAACCCGAATTGCCAATTCTTGCGCGGCCTCCTATCAGCAATAAAATTAAAACGGCGATCGCCCATTGATGCAAAAAACTATTATCGGCGTTATTGGTCATTGGTCATTGGTCATTGGTCATTGGTTGCTGGTTATCAATTAAGCTCAAATCCCACCCATCACCATTAATTGCAAATTCTTCGTTGTTAATTGTTAATTAATAATTATTAATTGTACATTGTTCATTGTTAATTATTAATTGTTAATTGCTTACTGGGGTAAAACTTGATGAATATCAATCAAAATCTCAGCGCAACCATAATCGCCATGATTGACAACTTTCGTCGCCACATCTTGCAACAAAATCTCCAATTCAGGGTCAACCCCCTGGTCATCGGGGTAACGGCGATCGATCACAATAATCGGTGGTTTGACGGGAAACTGAGCAATTTTTCGTAAACCGCGTAACAAAGATTGGCGATCGCCCGCTTCTGATTTAACTTCTAAAACCAAAACATCAACGTGTTGTTGTTGGATATTTTGATAAACTTCGCCCCAAGAAGTTGAAATACTACTTTTGAGACCCGCTTTTTGCAAATAATTTAACAAAGTATGGCTAAACATCGATTCTGCGATCGCGTCAGTCTCTAGAATTTCCCCGACAATCGTAACCTGGGGTTGATTGCTAATGCCCGCCGCAATTTGGATCACCTGCAACAACGCCGCAATACTTTGTTTATCCACCTGAATCAAACAAGGAAAAACCGACAAACCGCTTACCTGGTTGGCGGCCGCCGTAGTTTTGGCATCTAGGGTTACAAGGGGCAGATTCGCCAAACTGGTTTGTTGACTCAGCGATCGCACATATACCAACGGGTCTTCTACTTTCACGCCATCTAACAGCAAAACCTGGGGTTTCCACACCCGCGCTAAGATTTCCGCTTGTTCGAGGTCATCTGTCGCCAATAAGCGGTAATTGAGATGACTCGACTGGGTACTCAAAGCAACATCAAACTCCGCCAAAAGTACCGAAGCTTTTTCGTTCGCGTGTTCCCCGTCCGGGTTGAGTCGCAAAATCGTCAAGCCGCGATCGCGCCGTTCGATTGTTTGCCCCAAGCGGTATAAACTCTCCTGTAACGCCGACTTCTCCACCGGTAGGGTCAAAAAGCCATCCGCGCGGTTTTGTTGGCTTAACGCCCGTTCTGCGGCGGTTGCCATCACAAAGGTGGGAATCTCTTGGGTTCTGCGATCGCTTTTGAGCAACGTCAGCACATCCCATCCCGACAACAAAGGCAATAAAGGATTAATTAAAATCGCCCCAGGCTGTAACTGTCTGGCTTTTTCCAGGGCTTCGGTTCCCGATCGCGCGATCGCCACCCGATAACCGAGCGATCGCAACTGTTCGTTGAGCTTTTCAATATAAAGGGGAGTCGATTCGACAATCATCACCAATTGATTGCCATTTTGCTTCAAACTGCCTCCATCCGCCCCTTGTTTGGCGTGGGGATTGGGCGGCAAAAGTAATGTAAACTGACTTCCCTGACCCACTTTAGAAATAAAGGAAATATCCCCCCCATGAGCGCAAGCCAAGCGTTGGGTTAAAACCAACCCCAATCCCGTTCCTTCGTGCTGGCGAGTCAGGGGGCTTTCGAGTTGTTGAAACTTCTGGAAAATCAAGTGTTGCGACGCTTCAGGAATGCCGATACCTGTATCCCAAACCGTAAAATCAATCCAGCCTTGCCACCGACTGACTTTTAAACCGATATTGCCATTAGACGGGGTGAACTTAATCGCATTGTCCAACAGATGAATCAGCATTTGGCGCAAACGCAGTTCATCGGCCACAATTTCTTCTAAACCCGGTTCAATTTCCAACGAAAAGTTGATGGGGGGCAAGGCATCTTCTTCTTCTTTGGCTGAAAGTTGCGCCAGGGTTTGCTCGATGGCGCGATCGCACACTTCTTTTAATTTAACCGGAGCTAAACTCAGCTTTAACTGCCCCGCTTCAATCCGAGTCAAATCGAGAATATCGTTCACCACCGTCATCAACTGTCGCCCGCTTTGGTAAATTAACTGGGCATAACGGGATTGCCGTTGAGTCAGTTCGCCGAGTTTGCGGTCTTTGAGCAGACTCGACAACCCCAAAACCGCCGTGAGGGGGGTTTTGAGTTCGTGGCTGATACAAGCGAGGAATTCGTCCTTGAGGCGGTTTAACTGGACGAGATCGGCATTTTTGGCCGCCAATTCCTTACACAGTTGCCGTTGTTCGGTGATATCCGTGGCTAAAATCAACCACAGGGGAGTTTGAAATTCCAGAATGTCTTGAGCATCCAAACTCCAGTCGCGATCGCTCAACCAATCAAACGGGAACTTAATAAACTGCCACACCGTATTCACCGACGCGACTTCCGTTGTTTCCGTCCCCTGGTTTTGACCCCTTGCTAACACCGCCGCCAACGCCGATTCGGTCGTGGTTGTTGGGGACGGTCGCTCTAGGTCGCGATCGCTACTCAGATTACACCACGCATTCACAAAATCCTCATTTTCTTTAATTGCTGGAGTCATTTCCGCTTCCTTGTCCCGGTTCAAATGACGACCAACCTGAGTGCGCCAAGCCACATTTTGAAGCTGTGTTTCCCCATCCGCCGTTTGCAGCATCAACGGAATCGGAAATTTGTCGATAAATGCCAACAAAGCGCTACTATTTTGAACAGAGTTTTTTGTTTCCCCTGTAGAATCTCCAACCTGGGCTAGTACCTTCAGCAATTGCCAACCATCCAACAAACCCAGAAACTTGCCCGACTCATCGACTAAAGCACAAGACCGTTCCAAGCGATCGCCCCATTCGGCAGTTTGTAAATAGGGATAAAAATCCTCAAGCCTCATCTGACTGGGTAAAATCGCGACAGGCTCCATTAGTTTGGGGTAGGTCTGAGTCAATTCTGCGACAGAACAAGACATTGGTTCAGCTTGATTGCCCCTTGCGCCCACATTAGCCCTGATCCGACAGGGAAGGTAATGGTGTAATTTTTGGAGTGTAATGAGGCCCACGGGTGCGCCCTCATTGTTTAATAGGGCAATGGTATCGTCGCACCCCGACTCTAAAATGTCTTGTAACGCCTTTAGGGAAGTCGTCGGTTCGCAAACCGGAACAACTTTCAGAAATTTTTGAAGCGCCAAAGTTGAATGAAACATGGCAAAACCAAGCGACAGCATGAACGAGCGATGAATTGAGGCGATCGCATTAACTCTCCCGAGTCCGGGAATCAAGGCGACAGAACAGACTTTGTGATTGTGACTCCTTTCGACTTTATTATTGCTTCTGTAGTCATCCGGCGCGATCGCCAGCTTACAATTATTGACATCCCCAAGCTTTTCCAAGGGAGGGTTTCATCACAACGAAAACTTCAAACTCAAGCACGATTCTGGTATGAACCGCAAGCCCTCAAACCCTTTCGGCTGAACTTCTCGTTGGCCCTCGCGATCGGTATTCTTACACCAACACTCCAGATAAATGGTAAGCTTGGATCGATAGATATTGCTCAAGATTTAAAGAAAAAAATAGATAGTTCGATCTGGTCCTACATGGTGAATGTCCGATTATCCCCTCAATCTCGACCCGGCTTCTCAAAATACGTTTACATCTCAACTCGTCCTCTGTGTTGGGGTTGAAACAGCATCTTTGGCCGAAACGCTACAAACTGAACTCCAAAACTACAGCACAACTCTCATTTCCTCCCCGGCTGAACTTGCCACCATCATTACTAAAGAAAAACAGCAAATTGATTGTTTAGTGTTGGAAACCCAACCCTCTTTCATCAAAATCTTGGCCGAACTTCGTCAAGATGGCTTGCTGCTGCCTGTCGTCATTTTAGAACCGGAAGAGGACACCCCGAACAATACTACCGAATCATTTTATTATCATGCGGGGGAAGTCCGGCAAAAACGCGATCGCCTCGAAAAACTCTCTTTAGCCATTGAACTGGCAATTTCCCAATTTCTCCAACTGGTTCCCCCAACCAATAACTCCTCCCATCCCCACCAAGAACCCCACAACACGAATTTCTTATTACTGCAACAACGCCGCCTTTCTGAAAAACTCAAAGAACGTCTCGGTTATCTGGGGGTTTACTACAAAAGAAATCCCCAAGACTTCTTTCGCCATTTATCCCGCCAAGACCAACAAAAACTTTTTGACAACCTCAGCCAAGAATACCGAGACATCATTCTCAGTTACTTCGCCGAAAACGAAAACATCAATCCTTTAATCGATCAATTTGTAAACCGCGCTTTTTTCGCTGATATTTCTGTTTCCCAAATATTAGAAATTCACATGGAACTGATTGATGATTTTTCACAACAACTCAAACTCGAAGGGCGCAGTGAAGAAATATTACTCGATTATCGTTTAGCCCTAATTGATATTATTGCCCACTTATGCGAAATGTATCGTCGCTCAATCCCCAGAGAAGACCTACTCCTCGACAGATATTCCCCTTGATCGAACTATCTTCTTTACCCTCTTTTAGATTCGCTGATTGGAGCAAACATTAATGAGTGCGTCCCGGAAAACTTACGTTTTAAAGCTTTATGTGGCGGGGAACACCCCCAACTCGGCCAGAGCCTTAAAAACTCTCAAAGATATCCTCGAACAAGAATTTCAAGGAGTCTATGCCCTCAAAGTTATTGACGTTCTCAAAAACCCTCAACTCGCCGAAGAAGACAAAATATTAGCAACACCAACTTTATCCAAAGTATTACCTCCCCCCGTTCGTAAAATTATTGGCGATTTATCCGATCGCGAAAAAGTTTTAATTGGTTTAGACCTACTCTATGAAGAAATAGAAGAAATGTAATATAATATGTTGCGAATTCAATATTTAAATTCCGTTTTAATAAAACTTCCATGAGTCAAACCAATCAATCAGAATCGCCAACCACCGAACTTTCTATGAAAGGAGTCCGCAAAGTTCGGACGCTGATCGAAGGGTTTGATGAAATTAGCCACGGGGGAATGCCCATTGGTCGCACCACTCTAGCCAGTGGCACTTCAGGAACCGGAAAAACCCTCCTTGCCGTTCAATTTCTTTATAACGGCATTCACGATTTTGGCGATCCGGGTATTTTCGTCACCTTTGAAGAATCTCCCCAAGATATTATTACTAATGCCTATAGTTTTGGCTGGGACTTACAAAACTTAATTGACGAAGGCAAACTCTTTATCTTAGACGCATCTCCCGACCCCGAAGGTCAAGAAGTCGTCGGAAATTTTGACTTATCAGCCCTAATAGAACGCATCCAATATGCCATTCGTAAATATAAAGCCAAGCGCGTTTCCATTGACTCTGTTACCGCCATTTTTCAACAATACGAAGGAGCCTCCGTTGTCCGTCGTGAAATCTTCCGTTTAGTGGCTCGTCTCAAACAAATTGGCGTTACCTCCGTAATGACCACCGAGCGCGTCGAAGAATACGGCCCCGTTGCCCGTTATGGAGTCGAAGAATTTGTCTCAGATAACGTTATTATCCTCCGTAACGCCCTTGACGGCGAACGACGGCGCAGAACCATCGAAATCTTAAAACTGCGCGGCACAACCCACATGAAAGGCGAGTACCCGTTTACCATTACCAACGACGGTATTAATATCTTTCCCTTGGGAGCGATGCGCCTTACCCAAAAATCCTCCAATGTTCGCATTTCTTCTGGCGTTAAAACCCTTGATGAAATGTGTGGGGGTGGCTTCTTTAAAGACTCGATTATTTTAGCTACAGGTGCTACCGGAACCGGAAAAACCTTGTTAGTCAGTAACTTCCTCAAAGAAGGGTGTAAACAAGGGGAAAGAGCCATTTTATTCGCTTACGAAGAATCCCGCGCTCAACTGTCCCGTAATGCCAATTCTTGGGGGGTGAACTTTGAGCAAATGGAGCAAAAAGGCTTATTAAAAGTCATTTGTTCCTATCCTGAATCGGCAGGATTAGAAGACCACTTGCAAATTATTAAATCCGAAATTGAAGAATTTAAACCTGCTCGCATTGCCATTGATTCCCTTTCCGCTTTAGCCAGAGGAGTTACCAATAATGCCTTTCGTCAGTTTGTGATTGGGGTAACCGGATACGCCAAACAAGAAGAAATCACCGGCTTTTTTACCAACACCACCGACCAATTTATGGGGTCAAACTCCATTACAGAATCCCATATTTCTACCATTACCGATACCATTTTGATGCTGCAATATGTAGAAATTCGCGGCGAAATGTCTCGCGCCATTAACGTCTTTAAAATGCGCGGTTCTTGGCACGATAAAGGCATTCGCGAATATCACATTAGCCCCGAAGGCCCGATGATTAGAGATTCGTTTCGCAACTACGAACGGATTATTAGCGGTTCCCCCACACGCATTTCTGTGGATGAAAAATCCGAGTTGTCTCGTATTGTTCGCGGCGTGAAAGATAAAACCAAAGAGGAATGAACCAAGTGTTTTAAAACCCCGGTTGTTGGTATAAACCGGGGTTTTGAGTTCAGAAATTAAATCGTTGTTACGCCAATCGGACTGGTGAGTTTTTCGAGTTGTCGTACCAGTAAGCTCAAGAATAAGCCCACATCGGTTACAACACCCACAGACTCAACCGAGCCGCGATCGCTCAGTTTCGTCACTACCGCCGGGTTAATATCAACACAAACCATTTTTACGCCAGCCGGGGTCATATTACCCACCCCAATCGAATGCAGCATAGTAGACAGCATCAAAATCATGTCTGTGCCTTCAATGAGGCGAGAATACTCAGTTTGAGCGTCGATTAAGTCCATTTTGGTATCGGGTAAGGGGCCGTCATCGCGAATCGAACCCGCTAAACAGAAAGGAACGTTTTGCTGGACGCATTCGTACATTACGCCTTTGGTAAGAATACCCGCTTCAACCGCTTTGGCAATGTTACCGTGACGGCGAATGGCGTTGATCACTTTGAGGTGATGACGATGGCCCCCTTGGACGGGAACCCCTTTGCTCATATCCACACCGAGAGACGTTCCCATGAGGGATTGTTCGATGTCGTGAACCGCGATCGCGTTCCCACCGAGTAAGGCTTGGACATAGCCCTCGCGAATCAACCAAGACAAATGAGAACTGCCCCCAGTGTGAATCACCACGGGGCCTGCGGTTACAGCAACTTTACCGCCGCGATCGCGAATTTGGCGCAACTCCCAGGCAATTTGCTCAACCACTAACTCTACCCGGCGCTCGCTCGAAACCCCGGCTCCCATAAAGCTAAACTCTTGGGACTTGTTGCGTTTTTCGCGAGAATCTTGTTTGCGGACGGTGCGAATCCCCTCGACCCCCACCACCACTTCTTCTGCGACTTCTAAATCCCGCAACAGCTTACACTGAGCGATAATATTATCTCCGGTTCGGGTAATCGCGATCGCGCCATCCATCCGTTGTTTCTGGACGCGCACCCACTCCCCATCAATCCGCACCTCCGTCGGATAGATGGTCGTGACATAGAAATCATCCGGGGCGACTCCCCCTTGGATCACCGCCTCTAACAGCGCGTCTCGCTCGTCCTGGGGACGGTCTACAGCCCCTAAGTCAATCAACTGACTCATAATGTCTTCCATCACCTCATGGGAGGGGGCAGACACCTTCACATCCGCGCAAGAGGTACTTTGACGTTCTGTTCCCAGGTCGAAGTTCAACACCTTGAAACTGCCGCCATTGTCCACCACTAAATCGAGGGCGCGATTCATAATCCCCGCATCGAGCAAGTGACCTTGCATCCGAATGGTACGGCTTTCGATGGGTTCGTTGGCGTGGACATCTTCGAGGACGGGTTCAGTGGTGCGTAGGGTCAAGCATTTAGCCGCCCCACCTGCTTTGAGAAATTCGGTGAGGGGGGTTTCAATCACTTGGAAGCCCACCTCAGTCATGCGCTGCTTCAGGTCTTTGCTGGCTTTGTTCATCACCACCACCGAGTTAATATTCACCGAATTACAAGCGAAATTAACCGCATCGGCTTCGGCGATCGCGATCCGTTTATGTGCCGGGACGCGACCTTCGATCAGATGATTCGAGTAAGCATCAAACGCCCCCGGATAATACAGTAAATAACCGCCACTGAGGGGACAGAAGCAAGTATCGAGGTGATAAAAGCGATTATCGATTAAACGCAACGATAAAACTTCAATATCAAGCCATTTGGCAATATAAGGATGAGAATCCAGTTCCGAACGGAAGCCATAACCCGCCCACAACCAACGGCCTTCCCGGTCAAGCAGTGCGTCACCTGCCCCTTCAAAGGGCAAATCTTGGGGGAGTTCGTGAACCGTGTAGCCTTGTTGCTCAAACCAAGCTTTGAAATGGGGTTCTTCTCCTTGACGTTCTGGGTGCATGAAGCGACTCAATACCACGGTTTTATCTAGGAGTAAGCCCGCATTGGCCGTAAAGACCATATCTGGCCAACCCTTAGCGGGTTCGACCAATTCTACGATCGCGTGGTCTTTGAGAGTGTAATACAGTTTTTGCCACTGTTCTACGGCGCGATCGCGAGAAGATTTGTGAATATTCCCTTCCATCCACGGATTAATCACATAATCCACATCATAGTGGTCGGGAGGACACATGAGGAAACGAATCGATTCGGACATAATAGAAAAATTAGTAAATACGCCAGGGTTACAACCCTAAACTTGACTCTAGCCTTTGAGCCGCCTGCTTCAATTCACCATTACGGCGGCTTATTTTTTTGGCAAAGGCAACTTTTTATTGTATCAGTCCTTTGTTGTTGGTCATTAGTCATTGGTCATTGGTCATTGGTCATTGGTCATTGGTCATTGGTCATTAGTCATTGGTCATTGGTCATTGGTCATTGGTCATTGGTCATTAGTCATTAGTCATTGGTCATTGGTCATTGGTCATTGGTCATTGGTCATTAGTCATTGGTCATTGGTCATTGGTAATTTCTCCCCACTCCTCCCCAAAACTGATAACTGATAACTGATGACTCTCTTTGAAACGTTAATTTTACTTTTTGACGCTGAAACCCTAGTATAGTCTAGTGTTGAGCCTTTTCTAGAGTCTGCCCTCTAGCAAGAAGTTTCTGACTCACTTTCTGGGGCAAAATCCCCACTCCCCCCCGACTGCCGATTGCCGATTGCCGAGGAGCCCCTTAGAGGCTGATGACTGAAATTTCCCCCCCTGATTTTGTCAGAATTCGTTACAGTAAGAACAGAAAGACCTTGCCTAGAGACTCAAGCATAATGGCTTCTTTACCCTCCCTCGCTGTCAGAGAATTGCCCTTATTTCCCTTACCCGATGTTGTATTATTTCCCGGTCGTCCTCTGCCGTTGCATATCTTTGAATTTCGCTATCGCATTCTGATGAACACCATCCTTGAAAGCGATCGCCGCTTTGGGGTTTTGATGTTTGACCCCACGCAACGGGAAGTGGCCCCGGTGGGTTGTTGTGCGGAGGTCATTCACTACCAGCGCCTTCCCGATGACCGCATGAAAGTATTAACCCTTGGCCAACAACGGTTTCGGGTGCTGGATACGGTGCGGGAAAAACCCTATCGCGTCGGCCTCGTCGAGTGGATCGAAGACAAACCCACCGCCGACGATTTACGACCCCTGGGTAGCGAAGTCAAGCAACTTCTCGAAGATGTGGTTCACCTGTCGGCCAAGCTCACAGACCAACGCATCGAACTTCCCGACGATTTACCCAGCCTTCCCACCGAACTTTCCTACTGGGTCGCCAGTAACCTCTACGGCGTGGCCAGCGAACAACAAAGCCTGCTGGAAATGCAAGATACGGTAGAAAGATTGCAACGGGAATCGGAGATTTTAACCTCAACCCGTAATCATCTCGCGGCGCGATCGGCCCTTAAAGATGTTCTGCCTGAATAGTTGCGCTCAAACCCCGGTTTTGTTGTAAAATCGGGGTTTTTTAGCGCCAAAGTTCTTGATTTTGCTCTACATAATCCCGAAAATTCCGAGGGGCGCGATCGCCTATTTTTTCCACTTCAAAGCTCACTGTCTCGGCATTACCAAATCGCGTAATGGTATAAAGCATAATCATGACCAAAATCTGAGCCACAGCATCCCCCAACTGCTGACGATACAGAAAAAAGGAAATCCAATTCGGGCTAACATAATCAATTCTTCTACCGAGTATCTCGGTAAATATCTTGGCAATTTCTTGAAAATTTAAAGACTCAGGGCCAGTCAAGTCCAATTGGGTATTTTCTGCGGGGAAATCCCTTAATAATCGCGCCGCCACTGCACCAATATCTTGAACATCAATAAAGCTAACCCGAGCTTTTCCTGCCGGAATATAAATGCGATTATCTTGTTGGATTTCGGCTCGATGTTGGCTTGAGAAATTTTGCATAAAGAAACTCGCCCTCAAAAAAGAGTAGCGAAATCCCATTTCTATAATTAAATTTTCAATCTTGGCATGGGGAATAAAAGGCAAATTTTCAACACCAATCACCGATAAGAAAATAACTTGTTCAACCCCGCTTTCCCCGGCTGTGGCTAGAAAAGGCTGGATATAGCGTTCGACTTGGCTAATGGCTGGGGGTCTAACGAAAAATAGAGTTTGAATACCCTTGAATGCTGCGGCAAAACTCTCAGGGGCATAAAAATCTAAAAATCGGGTGTCTGAAGCAACTTGATTGTGATGGCGTGTGGTTTTGAGATAAGCCACTCCTGCCACCTCTAAAAACGCACAGACCTCTCGGCCAACATTACCACTCGCACCAACAACCAAAATCGCAGAAGTCATATCTAAAACCTATGGCATCAAATCTATAGCAGGAAGCAAAACTGTTAGGACGTAGTGGGGCTTGCCCTCACCCCAACCCCTCCTCCCACGGGAGAGGGGCTTATTTTTTAGGCAGAGATTTATTGTCCTAACTGCTCAGGCGGTTGCTATAAATATGCCAAAATAGCTTAGGAAGTGCGATTCGTTTAGGCAAAAGTTAGGGTTGAAATACCCGAAACGTAAGCCTAGCAGGAGTTAAAACCTCCTGACAACTGTTACAAAGTCCCAAGAGGCGAAAGCCTTGAGGTAAGGGATGGGCAGAGTCAACGGGATAAAACCCGAAGCCCAACGTCTAACGGCAGCCCTAATTTTAGAACTGACAATCCTAGGATTAAAGCGGGCTTGGCAAGGCACTGAGAGGGAACTGACCCTCAAAACCGTGACCACGGACAGTCTGACAAGGTTAAGCTACGGCTAAACATCTGTCTTGAACCTCGGAAACTATTTAGTAGCCAAACTCAGTTGATAGGCTGCGTTCAAAAGAACAATGGGAAAGGTAGGAGGATTTCCTAGCTACCTACACCGACTCTCAGAAGTACCACCGAGGATAGGATGAACCTAAATCAGGAATACCCTTTGTAACGGAACGAAGTAACCCCATAGCTACTATCAGGATAATGGTCGAAGACCTGATCAGTGATAAGTCTAAGCGCAAGGGCTATGGGGGCGAGATGGAGTAAGAAGCCAACGCCTATCCGTAATGGATATGGATAAGCCGACGTACTCCGGTCTGATTAAAAGATATGAGTGATAACTAGCAATAGATATGGCGATAGCGAGAGAAGGGAAAGGGTTTCAACCCCAACCTCAGACTACGAACAACGCATGGAACACACTGCCTTGGGGTAAAATCCAACGCAAAGTGTTCAAGTTGCAAAAATCAATCTATCAAGCCGTCAAATCGGGACAGAAAGCGAAAGCGCGACGACTCCAACGTTTACTCAACAAGTCCTACTACGCAAGACTCCTAGCAGTACGCAAAGTAAGTCAGGACAACCAAGGGCAGAAGACCGCAGGGGTAGACGGAATCAAAAACCTAACCCCCAGAGAACGGTTACACCTAACTGACAAACTGAAGCAACGGCAAAAAGCCAAAAGCTTACGCCGGGTATGGATTCCTAAACCAGGACGGGATGAAAAACGCCCTCTAGGTATCCCTACCCTATACGACAGAGCCTTGCAAGCCTTGGTTAAATTGGGTCTAGAACCCTACTGGGAAGCGCAATTTGAAGCTGAATCTTACGGGTTTCGACCCGGACGTTCAGCTCACGATGCCATTAATGCCATCTTTAATAAAGCATTGAAAAAACCCCAATACGTTCTAGATGCAGATATTGCCAAATGTTTCGACCAAATTAACCATGACTACCTCCTGTCTAAACTAGATTGTCCCTCTGTGTACAAACGGAGTATCAAACAATGGCTCAAAGCCGGAGTTTTGGACAATGGCGTATTTGAGGCAACAGAAGCAGGAACCCCCCAAGGCGGGGTCATCAGTCCACTCCTAGCTAACATCGCCTTACACGGAATGATAAATTCGGTTGTTGACCATTTCCCACGAAGTATTAGGGTTGATGGAAAACAAATACAAAAATATCGCCCGAAAATCATCCGATACGCTGACGACTTTGTAGTGTTAGCTAATAACCCTGAAGTCGTACTAGAAGCTCAATACCTAATTAAAGAATGGCTAGAACCAGTTGGTTTAACCCTCAAACCTGAAAAGACACGGTTATGTAACACCTTGTCCAAATGGAATGAGGAAAAACCGGGTTTCGACTTCCTCGGCTTCAATATCCGACATTACCCTGTGAGCATTCACAAGGGAGTCAACGCCGGACAAGCCGGAGGAAAAAAACCCTACCAATTGAACATCAAGCCATCACAAAAGGCAATCAAGAGTCACTATGACAAGTGCAAAACCGTCATCAAGACTCATCGCACTGCACCACAGAGTGCTTTGATTAAGCAACTCAACCCAGTCATAAGAGGGTGGTCGAACTACTACTCCAAAGTAGTAAGTAAATCCACCTTCTCCAAACTGGACTACTTAATATGGGGTGCTTTAAGGGCATGGACAGTCTCACGATGTGGTAAAGCGTCCTACGACAAACTCAAAAACTATTATGGATTTGGAGTTAATGGTAATTGGACGTTTCAAACCAAAGATGGGTTACGACTAACAAAACACGCCGAAACCCCCATCAAAAGACACATCAAAGTCAAAGGTGAGAAATCACCCCATGACGGCGACTGGACATACTGGAGTAAACGGATGAGTAACGGGTACACCGGAATCTCAAACCGAGTAACCAAGCTCATCAAACGTCAAAAAGGACGATGTACTTACTGTGGATTAACTTTCACAAGTAATGACCTGATTGAGGCTGACCATATTTTACCTCAATCTAGGGGCGGAAAGGACAATTACAAAAACCTTCAAGCCTTACATCGTCACTGTCACGATTCTAAAACCCGGCATGACGGAAGTCTAAACCGGGTTGACTGTACCCATGACAAGGGTTAATTTGACCAGGAGCCGTATGATGGGAAACTATCATGTACGGTTCTGAATGGGAGGGGGAGAGGGTGACCTCTCTCTCGACCCCTAATAATTTTGCCCCATTAGGAGGATTGACAGCTTGACTACTCGCGTCATTATTGTTCGTCACGGACAAAGCACTTATAACGCTCAAAGTTTGATTCAAGGCCGCTGCGATGAATCTGTATTAACCGAAAAAGGTCGCCAAGATGCCCAAACTGTGGGTGCAACCCTGGCCGCTGTCCCGGTGGATATGATTTACCACAGTCCTCTACAACGGGCGACTCAAACTGCTGCGATTATTCACGAACATTGCGCCGATGTGCCGATGCAAGCCAGCGATCGCCTGATGGAAATCGATCTACCCTTATGGGAAAAGCTGCACAAAAAAGCGGTGGCTGAGGAGTTTGCCGAAGATTATCGCTGCTGGAAAACTCGCCCCCACGAATTTTATATGACCCTGGCTGATGGGCGCAAACATTACCCGGTCTTGTCTTTATACGAACAAGCTCAAGCTTTTTGGCAAGAACTTTTAGCCCGGCATTCGGATCAAACTGTGATGATTGTGGCGCACAATGGCATTAATCGCTGTTTAATTCTGAGTGCGGTGGGGATGAGTTGCGATCGCTACCACACCATCCAACAATCCAACTGCTGTATTAATATTCTCAACTTTAGCGGCGGTTGGGGGGATGCGGTGCAAATCGAATCCCTGAATCAAACTGCCCATACAGGGGTCAAACTGCCGCCCCCGCGCCCCCCTCAAACCCAACTGCGCTTACTTTTGGTGCGTCACGGTGAAACCGATTGGAATCGCGAATCTCGCTTTCAAGGCTCTCGCGATATTCCCCTCAACGACAACGGCAGAAAACAGGCTCAGAAAGCCGCCGACTTCCTGGCCGATGTCCACCTCGATTTTGCCGTTAGTAGCCCCATGCTGCGCCCCAAAGAGACCGCAGAAATCATTATCCAATCCCATGCGGATGTTCCCTTGTCTGTCGAGCCGCAGTTGGCAGAAATCGGTCACGGCTTATGGGAAGGCAAACTCGAACAGGAAATCGAAGCCGCTTTTCCGGGGTTGTTGGCCCAGTGGAAAGCTCAACCGGAAACTGTGCAAATGCCTGAAGGGGAGAATTTACAACAGGTTTGGGATCGCGCGATCGCGGCTTGGGATGCTTTGGTCGCTCAAGCAACCACCAGCGCTACCCCCCAAGTCGGTTTAGTGGTGGCTCACGATGCTATCAACAAAGCACTGCTTTGTTACTTGTTGGGCTTACAACCTGAAAATTTCTGGAACATCAAGCAAGGTAACGGCGCAGTGAGTGTGATTGATTATCCCCAAGGAGCAGACGGTTATCCCGTGTTACAAGCCATTAACATTACCAGTCATTTAGGCAGCATTCTAGACCGGACTGCTGCCGGGGCTTTGTAGGTTTATTGTACTGAGACTGAATGGACAATGGGCGGGCGGGAATCGCGTCTGGGGTGACTTTCGGCAGTCGTCGAGGTTAAATAGGGCTTCAACCAAGTGTAAAGCTCGTTATCTGGGAGTTGACCAAACCAATCCCATTCGGATTCATCACCGATGGGTTTATCTTCTGGACAGCGCAGTGCGTCACTTTTAAACTCGGTGGTTTCAAGGGTTTGACCCGTATTCGCTTCCCGTAACTCGACGGTAACGGCGTTGCGATAACGATGGAGGGTATGGCGACCTTCGTTGTATGAACAAGATTCAATCTGCTCAAATCGTTTATTTTCGCTAATACAAACCACCAACTGCGCTTTTTCCGGTTGTCTGGGCTGCCAAGTGCGGGTAAACAAGTGGGAGTCGTACAAATCGTAGTTTTCACCGTAACTCACATCACGATGGACAAAAGCCAGATGACGTTCGGTTGGATGAACTTCGGGTTGATACGGTGAAGCCGCGATCGCCGCTTGACCTTCACAAACCCCAATTAAATCGCTCCATTGCAAGCGCGGTGGAGCAACAACAGGACTCGCGATGGCATGATGTGGACTTTTTGCCGCCATCGGGGGTAAAGATTGAGATGCAGACGATGAAAACGCACAGCTACTCAGACTAGATAAACTCAAATAGAAACCTAGCATCACCCATCGGGAGTGATTTAGCCGAAGCTGACTGTTCTGCCTAGAAATAGGTAGATTGGCCAGATGTTTTTGTAAATGGTGAGGGTCTTGCTCAAACACGAACTCGATTCACTCCTGAATTCGATACAAGGTTATCTGACGTTTTAGCTTAATTATCTTAGCAATTGCAACCCCCTAAGAAAGTATAAGAAATTGTGATTAATCTCTCTCAGATTTTTGGGAACGAATCTCCATCGCGAATCTACCTTAAGGCTGAGTTTTTGACGGGGGGATCGCTGATTTAGACTAGGTTTTTGCGGATTTACAAACTAGGTTTTTTGTGCTAAGAATTAAAATCTTTTCCCCCAACCTCTCACCGATCCCAACTATCAAGTATTGGCCGGGTTTTGAGCGTCTAATTTTTAAGTTTTGCCCAAAGAATTTTTGCCCGAATTTCTAACCGAGAATGAGCAGTGCGTGATGCTTTGCTTAATTCATTTGGTTTAACAAATCCCTCGCCTGATTTGCCCATTCCCAGTTATTTTCCGCTTCATACAAATCTATCGCAAACTGAAGGACGCGGGTGGCTTCGGGGAAGCGTTGTTGATCCTTAAAAACAATTCCTGCCCCAAAATAAGCATTGGCATAATTAGGATTGGCTTCAGCCGATTGCCGAAACGCATTCAGGGCTTTGTCTAAGTTGCCTTGGTTGAAGTAAAGGATACCGAGTTGATATTGGGCTTCGGGGTAGCGGGGATTGATGCGGATGGCTTGTTGGAAATAGCGTTGGGCAACAGTAGGGTTGTTGCGGTTGAGGTAGATTGCGCCGAGGTGATAAGCGGATTCGGGGGCGTTGGGGCTGAGGTTGAGGGCTTGCTGAAAGTGGGCGATCGCGTTGTCGGTTTCCCCAAGATCGACTAAAACTAAACCGAGGTTATAGTGGGTAATGCCGGAGTTGGGGTCGAGGTTGAGGGCGTATTCGAGGTATTGACGGGCGGCGGTGAGGTTGTTGGTTTCAAATAACGCAGCCCCTAAATTTGTATAAGCCAGGGCAAATTCGGGATCGGCTTCGATGGCTTGATAAAAGGCGGTTTGGGCGGGTTCAATTTGTCCTTGTTGACGCAGGGCAAGGCCGAGGTTATAGTGGGCGGGTGCAAGACTGGGATCGACTTGGACGGCTTGACGAAATTGCGCGATCGCGTTCTCGATTTGACCTTGTTGGATCAAGGTTAACCCTTCGTTGAGGTGGGCGATCGCGGTGGGTGTAGTTGGGGTGAGGGTGGGGAGAGTTTGCGCGATCGCGGGGGTTTTGCTATTGCTGACTTCTCCCCAAAACCCACCGATTAACCAGAGTAAGGATAGGGATAAAATCGTTTTTGCGGTTTTGAATTTAATTTTGTTAAAGAGTTTCATTAAAATTAAAATCAATTCATTTTTGTTTACTTTACTTCATTTTTCCGGAAGCTTGCCTTACAAGTAATTACAAAGTGGGTCAATTGCTCCCAGATTCAAGCTACGCTCAAAAAAGACGAACCCCAATCGACCTTATCGGGACAGCGCTACCTGGAAAATGAAAGTTGCGATCGCCCAGGCTATTGGGGAAGACATCGAAGTAAATCACACCAAAGTCAAATTTGGGGGTAATGATGAATCAAAAAGACAACAAAGGGACTCGCAATATTGCCATTGTCGGCCCCTACTCTAGTGGTAAAACCAGCTTACTTGAAAGTTTATTAGCCGTTACGAATGCCATCGATCGTAAAGGTAGTATTAAAGAAAATAATACAGTAGGTGATAGCGTTCCCGAAGCGCGATCGCGCTCTATGAGCGTCGAAGTTTCTGTAGCCAGTGGCGAATATCAAGACTACAACCTCACCTTTCTTGATTGTCCCGGCTCAATTGAATTTGCTCAAGAAACCTATAATGCTCTGATTGGTGCGGGGGCTGCCATTGTCGTTTGCGAACCCGTAGTTAGTCGCGTTTTAACCCTTGCGCCTTTGTTCAAATTCCTCGACGATTGGGAAATTCCCCATCTCGTTTTTGTTAACAAAATGGATCGGTTAAAAGACAAATTCATGGACGTACTTCACGCCCTAAAAGATGTCTCTAGCCGTCCTTTAGTGCCGCAACAATATCCCATTCGTCAAAGTGATAAATTAGTTGGTTATATTGACCTAATTACCGAACAAGCCTATCACTATCATCCCGACAGTCCGGCTGACCCGGTTCATCTTCCTGAAGCCCTCCAAGCCGAAGAAACCGCAGCTCGGGATGAAATGCTCGAAACCCTCTCAGAATTTGACGACCATTTACTCGAAGAACTCCTCGAAGACATCAATCCTCCCAAAGAAGAAATCCTGCGCGACCTCAAACAAGATTTAAGCGCCGATTTAATCGTTCCCGTCTTCTTTGGCATTGCCGAACAAGATTATGGCGTGCGACCGCTTCTCGATGCTCTTATTGCCGAAACCCCTGCCCCTGAAGTAACCGCCGAACGTCGCGGCCTGACCGATGTAGCAGGGGAAACCGTTACTCAGGTTTTGAAAACCTATTACACTCCCCAAGGCGGTAAACTGTCCTTAGTGCGAGTCTGGCAAGGAGAACTCAACGAAGGCATAACCCTAAACAGTCTCCGTACCGGGAATTTATATCGCTTATTTGGTCAGCAACAGC
Source organism: filamentous cyanobacterium ESFC-1 (assembly GCA_000380225.1). Classification (GTDB taxonomy): domain Bacteria; phylum Cyanobacteriota; class Cyanobacteriia; order Cyanobacteriales; family Spirulinaceae; genus Jaaginema. Next base: position 1,630,447 of record KB904821.1, on the reverse strand, counting down.
AACCGATTCAAAAAGCAGGAGTCGGGGAAATTGTCGCCATTAGCCGTCTAGAAGATATTAACACCGGGGATACCCTCACCAGTGGCGAAAGTGGGGTAGAATTGCCCAAAGCCGAGGAACTTGACCCGGTTTATGCCAAAGCCATTGTTCCCGAACGACGCAAAGATGAAGTAAAACTTAGCAGTGCTTTGACTAAACTTCTCGAAGAAGACCCCTCGCTGAAATGGGAACAACACGGGGATACCCGCGAGGTAATTTTGTGGGGCCAAGGGGAAATTCATCTACAAGTGGCCCTCGACCGTCTCAATCGCAAGTATAACCTGCCGATGACCACCCATTTACCCCGTATTCCCTACAAAGAAACCATCCGCAAGTCTACGGTTTCCCACGGACGCTACAAGCACCAAAGCGGCGGTCATGGGGCGTTTGGGGATGTGTATCTCGATATTAAACCCCAACCCCGCGGCCAGGGTTTTGAGTTCCATGAAACCATTGTCGGGGGGGCTGTACCCAAACAATACATTCCCGGTGTGGAAATGGGGGTGCGAGAATATCTGAGTCAGGGGCCGTTGGGTTTCCCGGTGGTGGATGTGGATGTGACCCTCACCAATGGGTCGTATCATTCTGTAGATAGCTCAGAACAAGCCTTTAAACAAGCGGCCCGCATGGCGATGACTGATGGGATGCAAAACTGCGAACCGACCCTGTTAGAGCCGATTTTGTCGGTACAGGTATCTGCTCCTAATGAGTTTACCTCAAAGGTGTTGCAGTTGGTAACGGGACGACGGGGGCAAATTTTGGGTTACGAAGCGATCGCGGGCTGGCAGAATTGGGATAAGATTACGGCGTATCTGCCCCAAGCGGAAATGCACAATTTTATTATTGAGTTGCGATCGCTTACTCTGGGTGTGGGTTTCTTTAAGTGGGAATATGACCATCTTCAAGAAGTACCTGAAAAGCTCACCACTCGCGTTTTATCTATGTACAGCAGTGAGGCTTAGTTACTCATTACGGGAGCGTTTTCTCGATAATTGATTAGTTCTTGGTTGTTTGTTATTGGTTGTTTGTTGTTTGGTCTTCTCTGAGAATGGGGGGTGTTTTCCCCAACCTGAAGATCGAAAGCTCATCACAAATCCGTTGAGTTGGTGACGCTTTAAAACCCCGGTTTTTGACCTGCTTACACAGTCAAGCTAAAATTTCAATCTAGAAACTGGGGTTCTCAAATATTGGTTGTTTTTTCAGATTTGATATCAAGTACCTGGTTAGCCCGGATTTTAATTTCGGGCTTTTCTTTGGTTTTTCGCGTAGGTTGAGTTGAGGTGACGAAACCCAACCAGGAGTTATGGTCATTCCGATTAATTTCGGTGTTTTTATAGCAGCAAGCAAAGCGGTTAGGACGTTTTATGGTTTGCCCTCACCCCAACCCCTCTCCCACGGGAGAAGGGCTGATTTTCTGAGGATGGATAGGGTGTCTTAACCGCTTTGGCGGTTGCTATATCTTTGAGTCTGCGAAGACAGACTTTGTTACATTAGCCCCAGATTTTTAATCTGTGGGCGGTTGGTAGCGTTAATTCTGATTTGGAAATACTATAACTGTTATCGCTCCCCCAATTGATAAAATATTAATGTCAAATTGGGCAGGGAAACCCAGCCCCTACGGATAACATAAAATTAATAATTAAGAGATTTTGGCAAGAATTAATAACCAATACCCCGTAAAACTACCGCCTACTGCCCAAAAAACTGATAACTGATGACACTCGCGCGAAACTTAAATTCGCTTTTTGAGGAACCGAACCCAGATATATTTTAGCGTTGAGCCTTTTCCAGAGTCTGCCATCTAGGCCAAAGTTTCTGACTCCCTTTCTGGAGTAAAGTTCAACTCCCCCCCGACTGCCGATTGCCGAGGAGCCCCTTAATTGCTGATAACTGATTACTGAAATGACTTATTGTTTAAATTCTCGATGCTCTCAACCCGAAAAGGCCGGGGAAGGGCGATTTTGTATTCATTGTGGAACGCCTTTGTTATTGGGCGATCGCTATCGTGTTATTGAACCTGTAAGCGAAGGGGGAATGGGACGAACTTTTAGGGGAATTGATACCCAAGCCCCACAACTGAAACGCTGCGCGGTTAAACAAATTGCGACAACGCAACGGGGACAAAATAGTGATTTTTTACAAGAAGCGCAAAAATTACAAACGTTGAGCCAACATCCCCAAATTCCCGATCTATGGGCTTATTTTGAATCGGAAAATATTATGCCGACTTTAGTCCAAGAATGGATTGAAGGGGATAATATCGATATTGGTATTTATACAGAATCAGAAATTCGCGCTTTATTTGATAATACCCTGACGATTCTGCATTTCATTCACGAAAACAATTTAATTCATCGCGATATTAATCCTAAAAACTTAATTCGTCCGGCAATTCCTCGACCGGATGCACCCCTGTTTTTAGTGGATTTTAGTACGGCAAAAGTAACGACAAAAACGGCATTAGCCAAGACGGGAACAATGTTAGGCTCTGCCGCTTATACGGCTCCCGAACAGTTGCGCGGCAAGGCGACGTTTAGCAGCGATTTGTATAGTTTGGGCTTGATTGCCATACATTTGCTGACGGGAATGCACCCGTTTGATTTGTTTGCCAGTATGGACGGTTTGAGGGCGTGGGAGGATTATTTAACCGGAGAGGTAAGCGAGTCGTTACGAGCCATTATTAATAAAGCCGTAGCCGATTCTCCTCGCGATCGCTTTCCCTCAGCAGCCGCCATGTACGAAGCGCTGCATCCAGGGGAAGGCGTACCCACCCAGATTGCCATACAGCCTCCAACCACTCCAGCAGCAGCCTCAAGTAACGAAACCGAAGAAAGTCAACTTTTCCCTGCTTGGCGCTGTTTTCGCACGCTAACCGGACATAAAAGTTCAGTCGAGGCGATCGCGTTTTCCCCTGATAATACTATAATAGCGGCGACTGGAGCCGATCGCGTTATCCGACTTTGGGACGTACAGGCACAAGAAGGCCACCATAACCAGCTTAAAGCGCATAATAGCATAGTATCAGGAATTGCTTGGTTTGACAAGTTTTTAATGAGTAGTAGTTGGGACTATAAAATCTGTATTTGGGATACAGAAACTCAGCAAAAGATACGCGATTTAACCGGACATTCAGGTTGGATTCAAGCCTTGGTTATTTCTCCTGACGGTGCATTATTAGCGAGTGGGAGTGCTGATGGTAATATTAAACTCTGGGATTGGCAAACGGGAGAGGAAAAGATAACTTTTACAGGTTCTAGGGATGCGATTTTATGTTTGGCTTTCAATCAAAATGGCAATATCTTGGTTAGTGGGGATGCAGGGGGAACAATTCGCTTTTGGGAGATTGAAACAGGTAAAGAACTCCAAGAAATTGCGGCTCATTCAGAAGCCATTAATTCGATTGTTTTTAGTCCCAGCGACCAATTGTTAATCAGTGCCAGTCGCGATCGCACGATTAAAATTTGGCAATGGCACAGTCAGACTTTACTGCAAACCTTAACCGGACATGAGGGGGAAATATTCGCGATCGCGCTCAATCAAAATGGTAATTTATTAGCGAGTGGCAGTGCCGACAAAACTGTTAAACTTTGGCATCCCGGTAGTGGTCGTTTATTGCAGAGTTTGGATGACCACGCAGGCGGAGTCAAGACAGTCGCTTGGAATGCGGATGATACAATTTTGGCTACAGGTTCTCAAGATAAAACGGTGAAGTTGTGGCGATTTATATAAACCCTCAATCGGGGATGATTTCGCGATCGCTCTTTTTAAATCGAGACAATCTATAGTGCTTCGCTCTGGTATCGTTACAGTACAAATGTTCAATACCAGAAATCGCGAAGCATGGATTTTAAATACGCCAGCGCTAACTACTCTACCAGCAGGTATCTTCTTCGAGTTGAATCTGGCTAAAGTAATGCAGAAACCATTTTTTTAAATACAAATGTACTTAAAAATGGTATGAAGTTGTAACACTCCTTTGGATTTTAATGAATTTTAGCACAAAAAGGCCGTTGTCTCAAAAAAGCCGCAAAATTCAACGAATCCTCGTTGTTACAGCCGACGACGGCTTACGAGAGAATCAGGGTTTGAGCGCTTTTTTTCGCGCGAAACTTTTTTTACACCCAACCTCATTTTTGGGTTGTACTGAAGATTGTCAATGCGAGACTCTGCCTTGATTCTAAGCTGTCACGCATTTAAACCGCCGATTTTACGAGCTGAACCCTTTGGTGAGCTTGGATCGAGACAGAATTTTGAATGATCAACAGCTTATAGTATTTTCATTTGAGAAGTAAACTTGTCTCCAGGTTTTTCTTAAGAGTATATCTATTGTAAGATCGAGGCGGAGCCTCGTTTAGTGCGTCCCTTGGTGGAACCAAGGAACGAGATTAGAGTGGTTACATTTCTTTTGTAAATACTATAGAATCACTGATAGTTTTTAAAAAAAATAATATCTACATACAGCAAACTACATCACTAATTTCAAGTACGATTTCTCCAAAATGTTGAATCGATGCTTCTTTGACAGCTTCTAGTTTGGCGATGATTTCTGCTTCTGGCAATAGGTTTTCAAGAGGATAATGATGTAAAAACTCCCCGACTACATCGTTACTAAATGCCATCCAGTCTTCGGTAAAGAACAAAGCAGCGTGTCAAAATTCGTCAGCCCAAAAACTAGGAATCAATAAGGTTTGATCTGATGCAAGATTGAGATATACCCAAGACCGAAAATCTTGACAAGCTTTTTCTACATTCTCCGAAACAGAATTAATCAACGCTTTGCGATCGCTCCGCAGACGCTTCTTAGTGGAAACCGAAAATAACTCGCAATTTACCGTCACTCCTGTCATTAGAGAATTTGCACTTACCTTAGAGTAACGGCAATAAAATGAATGAAATTACTTTTGATTAACAAGTTCTTAAAAATGTTATAGTAATGACTCCGAAGGCTCAAGCAAAAACCACTCATTTATCGTGTCTATCAAAATTCAACCCCTTCCCAATGAAGTTGTAGATTTAATTGCCGCAGGTGAAGTCATTGATTCTGTGGCCGCAGCCATTCGGGAGTTAGCAGAAAACGCCATTGATGCAGGTGCAACACGCATTACAATTACCATAAATTTAGAACTCTGGTGCATTCAAATTGCAGATAATGGGGAGGGAATGGACTTAGATAATCTCAGAGAATGTGCCAAGCCACACTGCACCAGTAAAATTTCTAGTTGTGAAGATTTATGGCAAATTACGAGTTTAGGTTTTCGTGGTGAAGCCTTACATAGTTTAGCCCAATTAAGCAACTTAGATATTAGCAGCCGAGTCAAAGAAAGTGACGAACCGGGGTGGCGTGTTGCTTACGATCGCTATGGCGAACCCATCGAAGAAGAAGTTACCGCGATCGCACCGGGAACCATTGTCTTAGTAGAGGATTTATTTGGCAGTATTCCAGTGCGAAGAAAGGGCTTCCCCTCAAAAAATCAGCAACTCAAAAGTATCCAAGAAACAATTTATCAACTTGCCCTTTGTCATCCGCAAATTACCTGGCAAATGTATCAGGTTGAAAAGCCTTGGTTTAGTTTAAATCCGGGGGCTAATGCCCAAGAAACCCTGCCACAAATTTTAAAGCAAGTCCAAGTTAGCGATCTACAGGCATTAACAAAAACAATCGACCTGCCCATTACTCAAGAAAGCCAATCTGACGAAATTCAAGCCCAACTGGACTTAATTTTAGGACTTCCCGATCGCTGCCATCGTCGCCGTCCCGATTGGATTAAAGTGGCGGTAAATGGTCGCTTTGTACGGATTCGCGAACTCGAACAAACGATGATTGGGAGTTTTGCCAGGGCATTGCCCCGCGATCGCTACCCGATTATTTTTTCCCATTTCCATCTTCCCCCCCATCAAATTGATTGGAATCGACATCCAGCCAAAACGGAAATCTATTTACATGAAATCAACTTTTGGCGAGAAACAGTGAATCAAACCATTGAACAAGCATTACGTCTGAGTCCCGTTGATTTAGAAAATACCCATAACCACAGAATTAGTACTTTAATTAAAGCTGCCGAACCTTCCGGCAGTTATCGCTTGCAACGGAAAATTCACAAAAGCCCCAAACATGACTTTCAAAACTTAATTGAACTGCGAGCAGTTGCTCAAGTCAGTAATACCTATATTGTTGCCGAACATCCTAACGGTGTGTGGTTGATCGAACAACATATCGCTCACGAAAGAGTCTTATACGAACAGTTAGTTGAATCCTGGCAACTCGTCCCCATTGAACCGCCTTTAGTTGTAACGCAACTTACCGCCAAACAACTCACCCAACTGCAAAGATTGGGTTTAGAAGTAGAAGCCTTTGGGGATGAAATGTGGGCAATTCGGACCATTCCCGAAATGCTCAAAAAACGCGACGATCTGCAAGCTGCCATCCTCGAATTAAGTTTAGGGGGAGACTTACAAACGGCTCAAGTCGCAACCGCCTGCCGGAGTGCCATCCGCAACGGTACACCCCTGGATGTAGAAGCCATGCAAACCCTTCTCAATCAATGGCAGCAAACCCGCAATCCCCGCACTTGTCCCCACGGACGGCCGATTTACCTCCCCCTGGAAGAATCAGCCCTCTCTCGCTTTTTCCGTCGTCATTGGGTGATTGGCAAAAGTCATGGAATTTAGATAGATTGCGAAATTTCTGTAGTCTTTGTTACTTTCAGTAGTTTTTGACTACAACCTGTTAAGTTTTTGTGCCGCGATCGCGAGTTTTTCATACGATAGATAGTAAATCAATAGTGCATAAGCTGATTCCCGCTTAATGTAACTATAGGTAGTCAATCGTGGGAGAGGAGAAATGAAACCTACCTTAGCTATAGCCATTGCTTGCAGCACTTTGGGCATCATAACCGCAAATGCGATCGCCCAATCACCAACAAATTCTTTACACCAAGACTTATCTAATCCTAGTGATAGCAGAGGGATTTGGCGTTGTAATGTCGTTGAAAACCCCTGGTTATATATTCAACCCATCCAAGAAGTACCTTGCTTGCACGTTTTCCCGGAATTAGGATTAGGAAATGCTGAACCTTATCGCGCTCCAACTTGGAATTATCCCGGCATCGATTATACTGATGCGAGTAATGCCGATTTTCTACCCAAACCCATCAACATCGCTTGGTTAACTCCAGGAGCAAATGCTCCTCTTTGGTTGGATATGATACCCAATCCTAATCGTTCTGAAGCTATGGCCAGGGGTTTAAAAACAAAAGGTAGTTTACAAGTTTCGCGATTTGATACTACTGCAATCACTTGGTTAATGCAACAACAATCCCCAGAGAAAAAACATCCATTTACCTTTGAATTAGCTGCCACAGAGTCGATTAGTCGCAATCGAGATGACCGGAGTATGCGTCTTCATTTTGTGGATTGGTAACGCAAAAATAAGAATAAAAATTTTCCTCAATCGGGGTAAATTACCACTCTTAAAAACCTCTCTTTAATCATCATTGCATCTACAATAACCCGTTTCTCAACTTTGCTGAGAAATAATCAATTAGACGGGTAATAATTCCCAAAATAACCCCAATAAAACAGAGTGAATCCGCCTCTTTAAACGCCATTAACAGCATCGAAGGGGCGCTCTTTTCTCCGCTCAAGGGGGGAGTTGAATTCTACCCCTCCAAAGGGAGCGAGAACTTTGGCCTATAGGGTAAACTCTAAAAAAAGGCTCAACACTTTGCCATACAGTAATTCTAGCCCGAAAAAGTCATTTAAGTTTCAAAGAGAGTTGGAATTATTTTGATTAAAAATAAACTATCAAACGATTATCTTGGTTTTAATCTGGGGCGATCGCGCTCTCATTCCCGAAAACACGATATTATAGAAATCAGAGATTAAGTTTTGTAAAGCAGCGCAACGGTGACACCAATCAACAGCCCCAGTTTAAAAGCACCTTGGCACGCCCTAGACTCCTTGTGGGAAGGAGATGAAACCGTCGTCCACGCGGGACTCCCCCACCGTCAACTAGCCCCCGCTTGGCAGATTCTCCTCCTCGGTGATGGTTCCCCCACCCGCCATTTAAAGCTACTCACGCGCCAGAAAATCGAAGTAGACGTAATTGATATGTCCTTGATTGGTACAAGCGGTGATGGCGCACCAGAGTTGATTCGGGCAGTCCCAACGCCGCGAATGCGCCGACAAGTGTGGCTGCGAACCAAAAGTGGTCAGCGTTTGGCTTATGCGGCTTCCTGGTGGGATGCTCGTCATGTAGACGAATATCTCCAAAATCGCTCGTTACCCATCTGGGACAATTTGGCCAGTTTGCACTCAGAATTGTATCGCGATATCCAGGGATTATACTACGGCCACAGCGCCGAGTTAGCCAAAGCATTTGACGAAAAAGGCCCGTTTTGGGGTCGTCATTACTTGTTTTGGCATAGCGGCCAGCCTCTAACGCTGATTTATGAGGTATTTTCTCCTTATTTACAGAAATATTTAGGATCAATGGCTGTTAGAGAAGATTAGTTAGTGCCATTACTCTGTTTGCAGAGGTTGAAAGAGCGATTTTTCGGGCAGTAGGGGCGGGGTTTCCCCGTCCAAATTCACGTTTGAGCAACAGTTGAGTAAACAGTAGGTTGGGTTGAGGTCGCGAAACCCAACATTAATGCAGGTTTTGCCCTTGTTTCACATCGTTCTACACAACCGTTGTGTTAGTCCGAGACGTTATTCGCCTTAAGCATTACTCCTGACAGAAATAATACACTGACCGGAATCAAGGGACGCGATCGCGCAGACGACTACAAAACGCTAACTGGGTAAGCCCGAACTGCTGCGTCTACTGTCGCAATAATCAAACCGTTTTGTAATGCTTGGCAAATCAGCATTCTATCAAATGGATCGCGATGTAATGGTGGCAGTTTAGTTAGTTGAACAACACTGCTCTCGTCAAGAGCAAGACTGGCAATTTGATGGCGATCGCGTTGCTTAGGTAAATAGGTTTCAGGAGATTCTGGAAGTGGTAGTTTGCCTAACTGGTATTTAACAATAACTTCCCAAATGGATACGGAACTTAGATAAACTTCGTTATCTGAATCACGAATGATATCTCGCATATTTGGGGGCAGTCGAGGGTCATTACTGATGAACCACAAAAAAATATGTGTATCCAGTAAAATTCTCATTGACCTTCAAATTTGCTGAGTATATCTTCCGGTAAAGGCGCATCAAAATCATCTGGAACTGTAAACTCACCTTCACACAAACCTAATGGTCGTAGCGGTTTGGTTTGGGTAACAGGTCTAAGTTCAGCAATGGGGCGATCGCAATGAAAAACAATCAAAGTTTCTCCTTCTTCAACTTGACGCAAATACTTCAGTGGATCGCGTTGGATTTCATCAATAGATACATTTAACATTTTGTTGTTTTCTAAATGTATACGTTTTTTATTTAAAGCATCGGCGAAGTTAAACCCATGCTTTACAATGTTACTCTGGTTTTAGTTCGTCCCACTTAAACTGCATCACTCAAAGCCGGTACACGAACCAAGGACAAAAGACGAATGACTAATGACCCAACTAAAACGCCGTTGGATTCATCGTATCCTGACGTTCGAGCCAATCGCGACCGAGTTTGATGGTAATATCCGAACTTAACACCCCGGTACTTTCAACCCGCACCTCCCCGAAGCCTAAAGCAATTTGGACATTTTCGGCAGTGATGCGATCGCCCTGTTGAGCAACAATCCGGGTAGTGTCTAAGGGTTCACTCCAATCCCGTTCGATGTAAACATTCGGATAGCCCGCTTCTTGTAAAGCCAGTTTAAGATCGTCTGCCGCAAAGGGGGCTTCGGTGCTATCTTGAATAGCAATACTGGTATAAGCCGGTAACTTCGATTCCACTTCGCTGTAGCCCTGGTCAAAATGTTGGGCCATCATCGATTCAATCGAGCGAGGATGAGGAATCCAGTAACTAATATCTTGTTTACCCGTACCGTTAAACTCTCCTGGTAACAGCATCATCTCCACTTGCGATCGCTCCGTTTGAGCCGCAAATCCGGCTAATGCCGCTAATTCCTCCACGGTCAAGTTAGTATCGAGGTTTTCCTGAATCACCTTCAAAATTTTCGGGATTCTCACCAGGGTACTCGGTTTTAAAGCTTGTTCCACCATCGCCCGTAACAAGATTTGTTGCCGTTGGACGCGGCCAATATCCCCATATTGATCTTTGCGAAAGCGCAAAAATTGTAACGCCTTATCCCCATCAAGGACTTGTTGGCCTTCTTTGAGGTCGATATAAAGATGTTGGCTGTGGTCGGTGTATTTCATATCTCTGGGAACATACACCTCTACGCCCCCAATCGCGTCAATCAGCTTTTCAATGGCTTGGACATTCACCCGCACATAACGGTCAATTTGTACCCCTTCGAGGAGGCGACTCACCGCTTTAGCCGTTAAAGCGGGGCCCCCGTGATAGTTAGCCGCATTGATTTTGGTCACGCCGTAACCCGATACTAAAGTCTGGGTATCGCGGGGAATAGAAAGCATGGTGAGGCGGTCGGTAGCCGGGTCGAAGCGAATCAGTAGTAAAGTATCGGCTAAACCGTCTAAAGAATTAACCAAGGCATCATAACCGGGGTCATAAGCCGGTTTTTCGTTTAAATCAGATATCGTCACCTTCGTCCCAATCACCAAAATATGAACCGGACGAGTCAGGGCTGGTAACTTCAGGTTTTGAGTGGAAATCGCATCATCTTCAAAAATTGCCGCTTCTTCGGGGGTGAGATTGGCTCGTCGTAGAGGGGTAGAAGATAAAGAAAACGCCAGTAATGCGCCCGCAGAAGCCGATAACATGGCAACGGCGGTCAATCCCAGCCAAATTAGCGCCCAGCGTCGCTTTTGTCGGCGTTGGCGTTGTGCTTGGCGGGCAGTCGGGTAAAGGGGTTGTTTTTGACGACGATTTTGATCCTGAACTTTTCGAGCGGACACAGGTTTCCTCACACACAAATTAGAAGCAATAAAGCCCGTTGAAAGCAAGTTTATTTGCTTTTAGCGTTCCTAGCAACTTTTACACCATTTTAGGCGAAAATCCGGTTAAAGCAGTCACCGCCTAATTTAGCACCTTCAAGCCGATAATGTAATTTATCGGATCGGTTTTTCCGATGATTTGGGAAAAACCCGGCGAGATAGGGGGCTAAATCCCGGCAAATGTAACGATCGTTGCCGCCACACCCGTAGCATCAAAAATAAGCACGCGATCGCGTATCCCGAACTTAACAGGGCATCCCCAAATAATAAACGAAATTGCAGAACTTCTGGCGCTTGACTCGCACCAGTCAAAAGTGCGCCGTTACCCATCAGCCAGACGAAAGCCAGAGTCACCGCTAAACGACTGGTGGCTTGTTGCTCGCGATCGCCCTCCTTATGATATATCGTCCACAGGGCCGGCAAAACCCCCAACCACGGAATTAAATACAAATACATCTGTAATCGCTTCAGAGGCTTTTCTTGCAAGGGGTCGCGACGCTCAATCATGGATTAATATCACCTAAAGTTGACAACTCCCCGCCGTAAACGGTCGGGGATTCTCGCTTCATCGGGAGAGTCTAGAAAACACGGAACTCAGTCCCAATATTTTCCCCGATCCCTTTACCCTCAGCGAGCATTTTTCCCGTCTGCCCGACGGTACTCACCTGCCAATTTTATCACAAAAGTCGCCTTATAAAGGCGAGGCTTTAAACCCAGTTTTTTTGGGTAAAATAAGGCTAATCCAAGTCTAGCAAGCCGATCGGGGTTTCAACGCTTACGGGTGTCAGAAAAAAAAGTTACCCCACCCTTGACAAATTCCTTCGAGCGATAGACCTACCCAGGGGGAAAATATAGCAAAATTAAGGCATAATCGCGAAAATAAACAAATATGATCCCCTCTTGGCTTATTATCGGCGGTATTGCCCTCATTATCGCCTTTGCAGGAAGTTCCCTCACCCCCAATCAACAATGGTTTAATCGTCAGCGTCGTCCCCGTTGGCTAACCTTTGAAAAGTTTATTCCCGTGATTTGGACAACCATTTTAATTTGTGGCGTTTGGTCGGCTTATTTAGTCTGGGAAGCTAGACCTGGAAATTGGTTTTATATGGGATTTTATCTCATCGTTGAAATCGCAATCATGGCTTACACTCCGGTTATGTGTGCTTTTCGTAGTCTCATCGTCGGAACCATTATCGGCGCAACCGGAACACTTTTAGGCGCAATTTTGGCAGTGCTGGTGTGGCCGATTTCCACTTGGGCTTTTATATTATTATTACCTTATTTAATTTGGAGTCCCATTGGCACTTATGTGACTTGGCGCATGGCACAATTAAATCCTGTATGATTTAGTCCTTTGTCATTGGTCTTTGGTCATTTGTATAGTGAACTCGCAGATGGGTTTTTCTTAATAACGGTAGATCGCCTCAATCAAGGCAGAGCCTTGTTTTTTGGTTCCCAGGTATAACTTAGGAACAAGGTTAAAAAAGTTTAAAATCCCTGTAGGGGCTAGGTCTCCTCGCCCAATATTAACCCTAATAACTAACGATTTAATACCATTAGTAAACGCCAATCGACAAAATTTAAACCTCGAATGCGACAGGAAAAACCAGTTTATGCGTAGGTTGGGTTGAGGTCACGAAACCCAACAAGGATTGAGATTGTGGTGAGTTTTACTTCGTTCTACCAAACTTCTAACCCCAAAAAAATTAATGTTGTTACTGCGCCCAAAATAGACAAGATATAAACACCCAATTAGATAAAAAAATCTAGCCCTTACAAGCAAGATATGATTTACAATAACCAATAACCAATAACCAATAACCAATAACCAACAACCAATAACCAACAACCAATAACCAATAACCAATAACCAACAACCAACAACCAACAACCAACAACCAACAACAAATGACCAATGACCAAGGACTAACAAAAATTATCGACGTTGCCAACCTCAGTAAAACTTATGCCGTTGCAACCAAACAAGCCGGATTAAAAGGCACATTAAACCATTTTTTCCGCCGCCAATATCGCCAAATTCATGCCGTTAAAGACGTATCATTTCAAATACAAAAAGGGGAAGTTGTTGGCTTTTTAGGGCCCAATGGTGCAGGCAAAACAACGACACTCAAAATGCTCACCGGTTTGGTGCATCCGTCGGGGGGGAAAGTGCGAATCGCGGGTTATGTGCCATTTCGCCGTCAGGGGGCATTTCTGGAGAAAATGAGCCTGGTGATGGGACAAAAACAGCAATTACTCTGGGATTTGCCTGCGGTGGACTCTCTGCGGATTAATGCGGCGATTTACAAGATACGCGATCGCGTGTTTGAGCAGCGTTTAGGGGAGTTAACCGAAATGCTACACCTAGAAGATAAACTCACCCAACCCGTCCGTAAGTTATCCTTGGGGGAACGGATGAAGGCGGAATTGCTTGCGGCGTTGCTGCATCAGCCGGAAGTGCTGTTTCTCGATGAGCCGACTCTGGGTTTAGATGTCAATGCTCAAGCGGCAGTGCGGGAGTTTCTGCGAGAATACAATCAACGCTACCAAGCGACGATTTTGCTCACCAGTCACTACATGGCGGATATTACCGCATTGTGCGATCGCGTGATGCTGATTTACCAAGGCTCGTTGATTTATGATGGCCGTTTAGACCGTTTATTTGAACGATTTGCCCCTTATCGCGAAGTAAAAGTCGAACTCGAACATTCCTTACCAGAGCAAAAATTAAAGGAATTTGGCGAAATTGAAGCCATAACCGGGCAGGAAGTCCGCTTTTTAGTCAAACGAGAGCATTTAACCCAACAAGTCGCTCATATTCTCGCGCAACTGGATGTGATCGATCTCAGCGTCAGCGATCCCCCCATCGAAGAAGTCATCGGTCGCGTTTTTAGTACAGGCGTAGCTTCCTAGCGAATCAAGTTACAATCAAAAGCGAACCGTTATGAATTTTTACCAAAAATTCTGGGTTTCAGGTTCCCCGTCCTTATAGGACGGCTTTATATTATAATATTGGTGTGCGAGTGACCAGTAATGTGGGCCGCACTACAACAAACCTAACCAACTCAATAGTTAAAGTAAGGGGTTTTCAGCACAATCCTTGTTGATGTAAAACTTTAAGGGTGTAGTTGTGAAAACAAACTGTCTTGGTGCGCGTTCCCTTGCTACTCGCGCATTCCCTTGCGCCTTACGGCGGCGCGGGGTCGCTCGTCTTACGGCGACGCGGGGTCGCACCGCTTTTGCGTCCGGGCAGGACGTATCTTGGACTAGAAACCAAGAAACAAAACGCTCGTTGAGTCGGTCTGACGGGGACTAAGGGGAGGATATTTAGGTGTCTGTCGATCCAAAGTCTAGTTAAGAGGCAACTTGAAAGAAACGAGAATCCTCGACCGTTTACGGCGAGGAGTTGTCAAAATCTCTACTCAGAAATCCTCGTAATGCGATCGCCTCACACCAATTCTTTTCAATTCAATTCCATTGACGCAGCCCTAGCAGACTTCAAAGTTGGCAAGCCGATTGTCGTGGTAGATGACGAAAACCGCGAAAATGAAGGTGACTTGATCTGTGCGGCGCAATTTGCCACCCCCGATGCCATTAATTTTATGGCCGTCGAAGCCAGGGGGTTAATTTGTCTGGCCATGACCGGAGAGCGCCTAGACCAGCTAGATTTGCCCCTCATGGTCACGAAAAACACTGACCCCAATCAAACTGCCTTTACCGTTAGTATCGACGCTGCGCCCCATCTAGGGGTCACCACAGGCATTTCCGCCGAAGACCGCGCTCGTACCATCCAAGTCGCCATCAACCCCGGCTCGCGCTCGGAAGATTTGCGCCGACCTGGGCATATTTTCCCCATTCGGGCGAAAACAGGGGGCGTACTCAAACGGGCGGGACATACCGAAGCCGCAGTGGATTTAGCTCGGCTTTCCGGCTTATATCCGGCAGGGGTAATCTGCGAAATTCAGAATCCCGATGGCTCTATGGCCAGATTACCGCAACTGGTCGAATATGCTCGCGATCGCAACCTCAAACTCATTAGTATTGCCGATCTTATCAGTTATCGCCTCAAATACGACCGCTTTGTCTATCGGGAAACCGTGAGTAAATTTCCCACCCAATTCGGGGAATTTCAGATTTATGCTTATCGCAACGCCCTCGATAATACCGAACATTTAGCCATTGTCAAAGGAAATCCCGCCGATTTCGCTTCTGGGCCCGTCGCAGTCCGAATGCACTCCGAATGCTTGACCGGAGATGCCCTTGGCTCGTTGCGCTGCGATTGCCGAATGCAACTGCAAACCGCCTTGAAAATGATTGAAGCTTCAGAATTAGGGGTGGTGGTCTATTTGCGTCAAGAAGGCCGCGGCATTGGTTTAGTCAATAAACTCAAAGCCTACTCCCTGCAAGATTTAGGTTTAGATACCGTCGAAGCCAACGAGCGTTTAGGCTTTCCAGCAGATTTGCGCGATTATGGCATGGGCGCACAAATGCTCAACGATTTAGGGGTAAAACAAATTCGCCTGATTACCAATAATCCCCGGAAAATCGCTGGCTTGAAGGGTTACGGCTTAGAAATTGTCGATCGCGTCCCCTTGCTGATCGAAGCCACCGATTACAATTCTACCTACCTCGCCACCAAAGCTCAAAAACTCGGCCACTTACTCCTGCAAACCTATCTTGTCACCGTGGCGATTGACTGGACAGAAGATATCCAATCGGTAACGCAACGATACGAATTATTAGAGAAATTGCGGCATTTTGCCCAAACTTGTAACCTCTTAGTCCAAGAAGAAGCTCGTCCGGTCGCGATCGCCCTTTTTGAGCGTCCCTCCCTCCTAATTCACCTCGGCTTCGACCAAGCCCATCTCGCTACCCCAGATTGGTACAAAGACCCCAATCATCCCTATCTCGAAGCCCTCAAGCCCATTCTCGACAATCTCGCAACTTGGCCGAGTATTGAGCGTCTCCAATTTTTAATGGCCGCAGGAGATGACCCCATGACCGGCTTACAAGTCAAACTCGATCGTCAATCTTTCCCCCGCGACCAAAAACCCTCCTCGATGTGCGATCGCCTCGAAACCCAAACCATCTACATTTTTGATTAATTGTTTCTACCCTAAAATTCAGTACATTGAGTTGAACTCAAATCGGAATAATGAGATTATATTACTAAGGGAAAACAGCTTTTCACAAATTCTGGATATAATGAAGAAAATCGACCGAAAAACTCGCGTCATTATGTGTAACTACACTAAAGGCGGAGCCGGAAAAACTACTATGGCTGTTCATATTGCAGGTATTTTGTTAGAAGAAACACTTGGAAAAGTATTATTACTAGATTGCGATCCTCGACCAGATGCTTGGAAGTTCTATACTGGCTCTAAACCTAAGTATAATCAAACACGAACTACGCCAGTCAATGGTCTTGATCTATGGTGGAATCCGCCACAGTCTAAAGGCTCTCGTTTCAAACCCATCATCAAACAAGACTATGAAAATTATGATTATGTTGTGATTGATACAGATAGTCCCCCTGAAGATTCTTTAACCCTCTTAAGCGATACTCTTCCGAATATTTTTCTAGTTCCTATTGCTGAATCTCAGTCTCATGCTATTGAAGATATTGCCCCATTTTTAGAAGGTTTAGAATGGGGCATTAAATTTCAAAGAGATTCTGGAGTTGACTATAATCCAGTCATTAAAATTGCTCCGTTAGGGCTTTTTGTTGAGGAAATTCAATCCGATCTAGATATTACTTTGTTCAAAGATATAAACATAAAACTATGCACGCCAATGGATGAACTTGCTCGTCCAATTCGTCAATCTTTAAAAGATAGAACACCTATTTGGCGTTATGATGATTTTAAAGAAACAAAAGATTATTTTATTAAGTTAATTCAAGACCAAATTCCAGAGGTAAAATAAATTATGAATACTCAAAATAAAGAATCTACGAATTTATCAAAATCTTCGGCTTCAGAGTCTGTTGACAACGGTGTAAGTCAAAGAGCGAATGAAATTTTTCTCAGAAACCACGAATATAAAAATGAAAATGAAGAGACAACTATAGTACTCAAAATCCCAAAGTCTCTGCAAGGAGAGCTTAGAAAATTAGGAAGCTTTTTAGGGTTATCTACAGAATCTATTTTACTTTCTTCTATACAATATGTGATTTCTTATATTGAAGATAAAAAAGTAGAAATTACTAAAATAGATGAATATTCTACCTTTAAAGAAGACGAGAGTTATAAAGATATATCGGTTGAATTGAGTGGCAAAGTCTTTGAGAAATTGCAGCAGCAAAGTTTACTAGATTCTGCTTCTAATTTTGCTATTCTCGGCTTTAAAATTCTGTATTCACAACTAATTGAAGCTGAAATCGATTTTGATAAAGTTGGGTAATTAAGTTGAATGGATGGATATCAACTAAGAGCTATTATTAATAGTCAAACGCGGGCTAATTCTGCGGCAAAACAACGGGCTGGACAAGCTTACGCTAAGATACTGGGATTAACACCCGGAAAAGCAGGTCGCGACGATTTAATTGATGGTTATGGTCAAGTCGGAGATCGTTCAATTTACTTTCAGTGCAAGCTTTCTCACCATCCTCTGGGGGCAAAATATGCCGATCAGTTTTATGCAGGTTTAGCAAAGCATGAACCTCAAATTGGTATTATGCTGGCTGGTGTTGGTTATATTGAGCGCGGAAATTTAGGTTTTTTACCTCGTCTCAAAAGTTATCCCAGAATTGAACAAGGAATTTTTGAATATCATCTCCTCACATTAGAAGACATTTATACCCAATCCGACAAATTTTTGTCAGCCGTGGTTGATATACCATTACTAAATGCCATTAGTGATGAACTCAAATCTGAAGAGTAGAAAATAGCTACAGCTATGCAAAATTATGCTGCTGAAGCCGACGACGTTGAAGTCGAAATCTTCGCCGTTTCATCTTCATGCTCGACTCGGAAAACCGTCGCGTAAAGATTCGCAGTAATTTGCTTGCCCGCTTGAGTAAGATTGAGATACTTTAAACCGGAGCTAATGTAAGGATATACCGCATTCCAGTAGAAACTCGGGTATTTTGCCCGTAAATCCCCCGGAGAGCGATAGCCCAGAATTTTATTCGTGCCGATTTCTTCAAACTCGTAGAATAAAGCCGGAATTTTCTGTAAATAGCGCGGATCGCTGAGTTGTCCGATTAAATCGGCAGCCCGCACTAAACCCGGATAATCCCCTGTGGCTTGGTGGTCTTCGTCGCTAGGGACGGGAAAACGAGTTAATTCGATATTTTGCTTGAGGGCGGCGGCATCAATGAGTTTATGACCGCCAAAACGCTCTTGTACAAAGAGTTTACCCCGATCGACATGATAGGGAGCCATGCAAGCATCACTCGAACCGGGAGGCGTGGCGATGGTTTCTTTACCGATGCCTGTGGCGTATAATCCTCGATCGGGGCGATCGGCTCGACATACGCCCCTAACATAGCCAATATCGTGACAGAGTAGGGAGATTTGGAAGTGTAGCCAATCTTCACAACTTACACCGCCCTCTTTGATGTGACGACCTCGCAGAATTTCTTGACCGACTAAGGTAACAAAAATTGTGTGTTCGACGTTGTGATAGAGTGCGTCGCTGTTGGCAATATTTTCGAGTGCCATTCCAGCAGCCCAAGCAATGATTTCAGAGTATTCTGATTTCCAACCGCCGTAGGTGCGACGGTAGCCATCGGTGAGTTGTTCGATGAGGTTGTCAATCAAGAGGTTGGTTGCGAGAAACATGATTAACTTGTGAGTGGCAATGATTGGGTTAAGTGGTGGGTGGGTCGGGGTTGGGAGAATTAACCAATTTTAGCGATTTTTTAAGGTTATATAGCAAATAGATACTTTTGAGAATAGTGGCGAAACCCCACAGTCAGTATTTTTGAGGGGGAGGGAAATTCTGAAAACTATTTTTATTTTAGCGTTTTCTCACCGTTTTATGACTAGCAAAAAATGATTTAAGGCATATCAATATTTCTATAGTTTGGTCGAAGCCGTTTCAATCGTATTTAATTTGATTTTCCTAGCATCTGAAGAAATGGGTAGATTTCTAGAGTGATTAGCATGAGATCGCCTTTATTTTTGCCGAAAACAAAGTCACAGTTAAGTCTAAGGGCAGATATTATTGAGCAAGCTGAATCGATCGAGAAGGGAGAAAAATCTCCCTGGGGTAATAGATTTTAAGCAAAGGTAGAAAAGCCGGAATTGGGGGGAACATCTTGCCAACGGCCTTGACCCACAGCTTTGACGGCTTCAGCCAAATCCAAATCCCCGGTATAGATGGCTCGTCCGACGATCGCGCCAGTTACGCCTCTGGGTTCGAGAGCGAGTAAACTGAGGATATCAGTAAGGGAACTCACACCCCCCGAAGCAATCACGGGAATATCAATCGCGTTGGCAAGTTCTCGCAATGCGTCCAAATTCGGCCCGCTCAAAGTGCCATCCCGGTGAATATCGGTGTAAATAATCGCTGCGGCTCCTATTTTTGCCATATTTTGAGCAAGTTCGGTGGCCGCGAGAGTCGATTCTTCGAGCCAACCGCGAGTGGCCACTTGGCCGTTGCGTGCGTCAATCCCTACTACAATCTTTTGGGGAAACTCGGTGCAGAGTTGGCCGACAAGTTCGGGATTTTCCACCGCGAGAGTTCCCACAATGGCTCGATCTACCCCCAGATCGAGCAGTTGAGCAATGCGATCGCGACCTCTTAGACCTCCCCCAACTTGTACCGGAATCGATAAGGCTTGGACAATGGCCGCGATCGCGTCGTGGTTGACGGGTTTTCCTTGTTTTGCGCCATCTAGGTCTACCAAATGCAATCTCGGTGCGCCTTGGTCTTGCCAGCGTTGCGCCATTTCCACAGGGTTTTCACCGTAAACTTGCGATTGTTCGTAGTCCCCTTGATACAAGCGCACACAACGACCTTCTAACAAATCGATCGCCGGAATCACATCCATTCTGTTTCTATCCTTATTTCAATATTCGCCAACAAACTCAGTTTATCAAGCGGTTCGGGATTTTAGGCATGAGAGAAAAGCTTGGCGAGATTGGTGGCTTTTCGGCTTGTCCTCATACAGATCAAGTGCAAAATAATTGGGATTTTGCCAAAACCCGTTGTATTGTCAATAACAATGTCATAATTTTGATTGGGAAATTGAGTCTTTCCCTAATTTTAGGATTTTCCTCTAATTTTTTTCAGCAAAGGTTTCTATACTAATGAAAGGAAAGCATTGATTTACGATCTTCGCTTTTTTTGAACAATCTGAACTTGTGTTTGAGCTAGTTCTGAAAATTGATTTTATGTTTGTTGGCCTCTTAGCAACCCTTTCCGCTTCGGCGGCGGCTGGAATGAGAATCGCCCTACCCCTATTGGTGATTGGCTTAATACACGGCGATCGCCTCTGGCAAGATATCCCCATTCTGGCCCTGATTCATCCTCAAGTTCTCGTTGGCATTCTCACCAGTTGGTCGTTATTTGAATTATTTGGCTCGAAAAAATTACTCGGTCAAAGAGTCTTACAACTGATTGAACTGGCTTTTAGTCCTCTTGTCGGGGCATTGATCGGTATTGCTACTCCGACCTTGACTCAAGTGGAAGTAGAACCCTTGTGGCTGATGGGACTCATCGGCGGCTTGCTGGCGTTTGTTTTAAAGTTAGTGCAGGTGGGTTGGTTTTTTCGTTGGCGACACTTACCCCTTGGAGTTGTTTTACTCGAAGACATCCTCTGTATTTTCTTAGTCTTTTTTGCCTTCAACGCGCCTCAACAAGGGGGATTAATCGCCATGTTATTACTGTGGCTGTGTTTGCGGAGTTCTCAAACCTGGTATCGCTGGTATCATCACCAAAAACGGGAAAAACGTCGTCGCCTTTCCCGCGAGTAGTTAGCACCAACAGAGAGGGAGGAGTTTTAAGCGATCGACACCCAAGGCGATTTATCAATGAAGTTAAGCACCCACAGAGATTGGTGACGATTACTCGCCTTCTTCTTCTTCACCTTCCTCTTCTTCGCCTTCTTCTTCTTCGCCTTCCTCTTCTTCACCTTCCTCTTCTTCGCCTTCTTCTTCTTCGCCTTCCTCTTCTTCGCCTTCTTCTTCTTCACCAGGGACGACTTCTTCAGTTGGCGCTTCTGTGTCTTCGCCACCTTCATCTCCCTCTGTTGCTGGGTTGTTGCACGCCCCTAAAATTGCAGTTAAGCTCAACACAAAAAAGAGTTCTACCAGCTTGAATTGTTTGGCCATATTTCGCTCATTACGATATTTGTTAGAAAAATATCCCCATAGCTTAAGCCCCTTACAGTTGATTGTCAATTTAATCATATGAAGCGCATCCCCGAACCCGAAGTCATGGATACCGAAGCCGAAGCCCAGGAATATGATTCCATGGACTTCGTTGAGGTGAACTCTGCTTTTGCCCAAGACGCGATCGCGATCGCCCCAGAAACCGCCACCGTCCTCGATAGCGGCACTGGAACCGCCCGCATTCCCATCCTCATTGCCCAGCAACGCCCCCAATGGCAGATTATCGCGGTCGATCTCGCAGACTCCATGTTAGCCCTGGCCGAGCGCAACGTCAGGCAAGCGGGATTATCCGGGCAAATCAAACTGGAAAAGGTAGACTCCAAAACACTGCCTTATGCTGACAATAGTTTTGATTTTGTGATGTCTAACAGCATCGTGCATCACTTACCCGATCCTCTGCCCTATTTTCGCGAAATCCAGCGAGTTTTGCGACCCCAAGGCGGAATTTTCTTGCGGGACTTAATGCGTCCTGACAGCGAAGCCGAAGTGAATGGTCTGGTGAGTGAAATTGGCCCCGAATATAGCCCCCATCAAGCCCAACTGTTTCGGGATTCGCTGTTTGCGGCGTTTACCATTCCCGAAGTCCAAGAAATGTTATCCCAAGCCGGGTTAAGCAATGTTGAGGTTTATGCGTCCTCCGATCGCCATTGGACGGCTTTTTGTAAGGTAACTTGAGGTTGTACGGTTAGAAGGCGCGATCGCGAGTATACCGGAAATAGAAGTGGCGATAACCTCCCCACAACTCCCTATAAATACAAGTAAGATCGAACTCGATTCTTCTTTGTTACCATTTGGTGTGCGGATATGAAGCTAGTCACCCTGTCTCGAAAATCCCTCTCATTCGTTCGCCCTGTCTTATTTAGACCGTGGTTTTACCTTGCTTTGGGCATACACGCCGGATTGCTGTGGCTACCGCTTCCTTCCGACTCCGAACAAGCCGAAATCCCTCCCGAAGAAGAAGTTATCAAAATCACTCAGTTAGCCGCATCCCCTGACGCAGAAAGCGACACAGAAGGGAATACAAAAGCCACTCCAGAAGAAGAAACCGCGACACAGCCCTCAATTCCCCAAGCCAATCCTCTCCCTCCTTTCACCCCACCGCGAAGCAATCCTTATACCCCTTTCACCGTCCCAACTCCAGAGTTTGACGAGGATATTACGTTTTCACCGCAAACCCTACCATCACCCACCCCCACACCCACTCCTACTCCTCAACCGGAAAATACACCCACACCGTCTCCGTCACCCTCACCCAGTCCTATCTCTCAACCGGAAAATACACCCACACCGTCTCCGTCACCCTCACCCAGTCCCACCAACATCCCAGAAAATTCTCCTCCTTCCAATAACACCCCAGAAAACGAAATCACTCCTCCTGGGGGTTTAACGCATGATGGTGGTTTATTGGGAAGTCTAGGCAATACTGGACAAGATTCGGGAACATCGGGGACAACCGCGCAACCCGATGACTTTTTCGCCTTATTTCCTCGCTATCCCAACGCTCAAAAAGGTTCTGGGGGTGTTTTGAGAAACGAATTTGAAACCGCCGCGTATCTTTACAATACATCCGATAATATCGAGATCGTCATTGCTGGATTAGGTAGCGAATTACAAAATACGCCGTTTACTTGGGAAGAAACCCTAGAAGATGGCAATTTCAAAGTTTACCAAGTCACCAACACAGAAACCTCTGAAACGAAATATCTCCATCTTGTTTCCCAAAACGACAAGACGATTTTATATCTCGAAGAAAATGACTATACTTTGGCACAACTCAGTGAAGCCGAAGTCAGAACGATGGAAGATGTGGAATTTAGCTTTATTATTGCCGCAGCAGATTTAGATAAAGTTAGATCGGATATTATTGCTAATCATCCAAGGGCAAATCAATTTCAAGATACAAATAATTTTGCTTTTTACAAATCTAAGCAAGGAGTAGATAATCCTTCTGCTTTTGCCGAACAAATCAAGCAAGCTACAAACATGATATTACCCGAATCTCAATTTATTTCATTAAACGATTCTGATAATGGCTTGACGTATAAAGTTGTTAACGAAGGTAGCTATACTTATTTAATGTTTGTAGAGGGAAATGATGGCCAAAGCGTGATGATTATTACTCCAAATAATCCTTTGGCAAATACTTAAAATTCTGTAGGTTAGGTAGAACGAAGTGAAACCCAACAAACAATCTATGTCTACAAATTGACAATAACCAATAATAAACAATCATCAACGAAAACCTATGTTCTTGTTGGGTTTCGTGACCTCAACCCAACCTACTTGTAGGGAAATTAATGATGATTTTGCTGTTCCCAAGTGCGGAGGACGAGTTGTTGGACTTCGCGCCAGGGGAGGTTATGGGCGATCGC
Source organism: filamentous cyanobacterium ESFC-1 (assembly GCA_000380225.1). Lineage (GTDB taxonomy): Bacteria > Cyanobacteriota > Cyanobacteriia > Cyanobacteriales > Spirulinaceae > Jaaginema. The sequence continues at coordinate 1,606,687 of KB904821.1, read as the reverse complement.
GATCGCGCTACAATCGTCATATTCGGGCTGTACGTTGAGAATTTCGCGCCCTTGGGGAGTATCTTGATACGCGACTTTGACTTGGGCTGTACCGTAGGGAGTCTCGACGTTGTGAAACTCGCGCTTGAGGATGGTACGCGGTTGTAAACGGTAGCGAATGCCGAGGGTGGTAGTTTCCCGGAAAAGGACGTTTTGACAAGCAGAAATGCGATCGCGCGGACAAATTACTGTGATTAAAATCCCCGATCGCGACTTCTTCATGGTAACCCCTTGGGTAAACACATCAAGGGCCCCTGCCGTAAATAACGCCTCGAAGGTGTAACCAATCGCTTGGGGGCTGAGATCGTCGATTTGGGTTTCTAGAACCGCAATCGTGTCTTGGATTGGGGTTTCTGTGGCATTTCCCAACCATAATCGTAAAATATTGGGAATTGGGAAGTCTTTTGACCCTGCACCCAGGCCAATTTTTTGCAATTGCATCGCGGGAGGATTGCCAAAATCTAGGGCTAAAGTGGTCGCGATCGCGGCCCCGGTAGGCGTAACCAACTCTTTTTGGATATCATTACTATAAGTTGGCACTTGGCGGTCTTCCCATAGCTTCAACACCGCCGGAACGGGAACAGGTAACACCCCATGAGCCGCCTTCACTGTACCGCCTCCCGTGGGTAAAGCCGAACAATAAAGCTGGTCAATCTGCAACCAATCTAAACCCAAACAAGTGCCGACAATATCCACAATGGCATCGGTTGCGCCAACTTCGTGAAAGTGTACCTTGAGGGGAGAAATGCCGTGTACTGCCCCTTCAGCTACAGCCAGGCGGTGGAATACATCCAAGCTCCATTGAGCCGCTTGCGGGGGCAAATTCGCTTGTTTGATGAGGTTTTCAATGTCGGGGAGGTGGCGGGTGTGGTGATGATCGTGGTGGTGGTGATGGTGTAAATCTACATGAACCTTGGTCGCAGCTTGATTGTTGCGTTTTACGGTTTCTGAATGCAAGTGGTACTCGTCAGCCAAGCCCAATTTGCCTAACTGCGTCTGTAGATAATCTAAGGGGACTCCGGCATGAACTAAAGCCCCCAAGCACATATCCCCTGAAATTCCGGTGGGACATTCTAGATAAGCAATTTTGGTCATCGCACCTCAATCCGGTCAACCATAACCTCATTATCCCAAGTTGTGGGAGGATTGTTGAGGAAAATTACCAATGACCAATGACCAATGACCAATTGACGGATTTTGGGAACAACAAACAACCAATAACCAACAACCAATAACCAACAACCAATAACAAAATTAATCATGGCTGAACGATATATTTTGCATCCCACTGACCCCCAACCGCGACGAGTCGAACAAATTGCCGACGCGCTCAAAGACGGGGCAATTATGCTCTATCCGACGGATACGGTGTACGCGATTGGCTGCAATCTTCATGTAAAATCTGCCGTTGAACGGGTGCGTCAGTTAAAGCGCATGGCTAATGATAAGCCGTTGACGTTTTTGTGTTCGTCTCTGTCGAATATTTCGGAATACGCTTTGGTGACGGATACGGCTTACCGTGTGATGAAAACTCTGATTCCGGGGACTTATACGTTTTTGCTTCCTGCGACGAAGCTGGTTCCCAAGTTGGTGATGAATCCTAAGCGCAAAACCGTCGGGGTTCGGGTTCCGGATCGTCCTATCTGTCAAGCATTACTGGCATCTTTAGGCAATCCGATTATTTCTACTTCTGCACATTTACCCGACGAGGAAGGGGAGTTACCCACTTTAGGTTTAGAAAAGCAAAAGCTGTTTGATGCCTTAGAGCCGCTTGTGGATTTGATTGTAGACGATCAAAGAGATGCAGGTATCCGGGTTTCTACGATCATTGATATGACCACTGAGGAACTTGTGGTGACTCGCAAGGGTCTTGGATGGGAAGCAGTGGCCGACTTGCCCTTGGCTACTGAAGTTGAGGCTTGAAGTTCTGTAAAGCCCTGACTACAAGGCTGTTCTAAAGGATTTCGCAATTCTAGGTTGTTCGTCTACCAGTTTTCTAACTGGACGATCTCCCTACTGCTGTATTGTCCCTAAAGTTATCGACCTTGATGCCATATATATCAAGGGTTTGAGGGGGATTATCCCTGAGTTTATTCAGAAAGAGTAAAAGGGTCTATTTTCAGCGCGATCGCCTTTGTGACACAGGTACAGCCCACGGGGAGAACAGTTCACCCTAAGCTTAAAACATAAGCAAGTCAAGGGGTTTAGAACTCTCCTTCTAGATTTCCTAACCCCACTGACACGACTATTCACTCAGGGCATTACCATGAACGTTAACACTTCTAACTCTCTTAAACCTTCTTCCTCTGTTTCTCGTCGTCATCCGGACAAACCTTCTGCAATGTCGCAGTCGCAGGCTTCTTTAACTCAACTCCTGCTTGATGAAATGTACGCTAAAATCGGGTCTACCTCGAAAGCGGTGCAGGCAGTTGTCTATCGTATTAATCGCGAAGTGGAGCGAGTTTGCGAGAAAAGCACTCGCATTCAGAAATCTGGCGATATTCGCTCTCATCTGCTTTATTTGGGCTTTCATCGCCTTAATAAGTGCCTGACTTACTATAATCTGGGGTCGAAAAGAGGCCGCAGCGAGTTACACAGTAATCTCAGTGTGATGGTGTATCGTCATATTGCACCAGCCCACGCCCAGTTGGGGTTTGCGGGTCGTTACACTCTCATTGAAGACTTTTTACAAGATTTCTATGTGGAGTCGTTGCGGATATTTCGTAAGGAAAATGACTTACCCCTGGATTATCAACCCCGCGCTCAAATTGAGTTGGCTGAATATATGGCGTTTACGGAACAATACGCGAAACGTCGCATTACCTTACCGAATGGCTATAGTCAGCAGTTGATTGTGTTGCGATCGCAAACTTTTGCCCGTCGTCAACCGAAGGAAACAGCAGTAGATATCGAACGGGCCGCAGAATACCCGAAAGGCGAGGATGCGGTCAACCAAAGTCGCTCTTATGCGGTGCAACAGGTGCGATCGCAAATGGTGTCTCAAACCAACGATCCTTGCGAAGGAACTCGTCGATCTCGCGTGATTGACTCGTTGTTTGAATATCTCGAAAGCAATGGCCACAACGATTGCGCGGATTATCTGACTTTGAAGCTTAAAGATTGCACAGCTTCAGAAATTGATGAAATTTTGGGCTTAACTTCTCGCGAACGGGATTATCTGCAACAACGCTTTAAATATCACGTTGAGAAGTTTGCGCGGGCTTCGGATAACTGGCGTTTGGTGCATCAATGGTTGGGGGCTGATTTGGATCAACGCTTGGGAATGACCTCGGCACAGTGGGATCGGTTTTTAGACCAGTTGTCTCATCAACAGTGTCAAATCCTCGAACTCAAGCAAGCCAAACAAAGCGATCGCGAGATTGCGAAAACCTTGGATTTAACTGCCAAAAAGTTACAAAAACAATGGACAAATATCCTCAATTTAGCCGCTCAATGCCGCAATACTCATGATTCTTAGAGACAAGTTGGGAGGAAGGTGTACTTTTTATTCTTCTTCCCCTTTCTCGCTTCAGATTGCCTATAACTTCCGGTTTTCCGGTAAGGTTAGGAAGGCAAGTCTAGAGCGCAACTCGACGGTTCAAGTTTAAATTAGTAACTATTAACAGTTCATTATTGAAAATGTCACAACTCAAATTAAATTTAAACCAGGGTTCTGTTTTGTTCGATTTTTCCCCGGAAGCGACGCGGGAATTAAAAGCAGAATTAATGACATTGATGCAAAGTCTCAAGTCAATTGCTGCGAAGGTTGCGAGTGGTGGGAAACGCCCGAAACCAAAACCGACGATGGAATATCGCTATACGGGAGAGGAGATTTTTCTCGAAGTATTTTGTAACCCGAATATTTATCCCAGTCCTTTTTCGGCCAAAATTTTAATCACCCTCAAGGATGATAAGATTCGCTTAACAACCGAAGCGGAATTAACCCGGATTTTAGAGGATGTGAATACTTATCTCGAACAATTTGAATAATATAAACTAGGCCGCGATCGCGGCCTAGCTTATTACATAGATTAACTTAAAGTTCTCTCTTGGAAAAAATCAGACTTAAATATTACTTGAACCCGTCCAGCGTTGGCTCTAATCGTTACAATAACTGTGTTTGCATTTCAAGAAGCTGAACTAATGTTTTGTAGCTGGCATATTCTGGAAAACAAACTAAACCAGGGAAACGCCTCAAAAGCGATCAATTAACGAGGTTATAAAGATTTTGAGAAGACCTGGATAGTCTTTTGAGTTTAACAAAATAAGGTAGCGATCTTAGTCGTTATCCCAGTGTTCTGCACCCACTAAATCACCGATGCGATCGCGCAATAAATAATCGCACCTTTCCAATTCACATTCAATGCCAACCCATTCCCGCGCCGGAATATACTGACATAGGACATAAATGGGCTGTTGACGGCTGATTGCACCGCGTTCTAACAAAACTCGCGCTTCGTCTCGAATGGCTTCAATGTTATAGAACAAAGACGGCACTTTAGGAGATGGAATGGTACTTACAGTCATAAAATTTACCTGTCAATTAAATTTACAGTGGCATTGAGTTTTTCAGAGGTACGCTTTAGCGAACCTTTTTTCAGTATACGAAGCTACAGATTATTTTCCTACCCTAATAAGAATTACAAATATTCTGATAAAACTATATAATCTATACTTCGGCGTAACTTTTACGAAATACTCAACTTCGGTTCGTCCCGTTGTCTCATCCTAATCACCCCAAATTATGAACGCGTCAAGAAATTATTTATGAATGATTAAGAGCATCTATGTAAATGCTTCATTCTGCTGCTGTTGATGGCCAACTTGGGGAAATAAAGCTTGATGAACTAAGGTTTGCGCCAGAGGCATTTGTCCATAAGAGAAAGCCCAAGGCAGATTCGGGGGTAAATGGGGATAAAACCATTGGAGAATATAAGGACTACCATATATTGCCAAACCCCCTAGTGTAGCTAACCTTAATAAATTTTTAAACCAATTTTGAGCATCTTGAGAAAGACGAGCATTGCCCCGAAAAGGATTTCCGCGACTAAAAACTTGCAAAAGACCAATTTCAGAAGGATTTAGACCCGTGAGCGATCGCTGCTCTATAAGTTGCGATTTGTAACCAAATTGTCCGGGAATGGTGACAGTAGGAGCAGAATGACTCAAAAAATCGCAACCCAAGAGATTATCCACCACAATTAGATTAATTAACTCGCGATCGCCTGCCTCAGAAATTGGTAAATCTCCCCCAGTTTGTAGGGAAGCTTCGACAATCTGACGCGCCGTTGCGGTGGCGGTAGGAGTCGCGATTTGCCCTAAAAGACTTTCTGGATCGCTAGGAGTGGGAAACTGTAACTTTTGCTTGGCTTGTTGAATCCGTTGTAAAGAAGCGAGAATGCGATCGCGCCTAATCCGGCCTTGCTCTACTGCCTGATAAATGGCGTTTATGGCTTGTTCGGCATCGGGAGGCATCAACAGAACATCGGCTCCCGCTTCAACCGCCTGGACGCAAATTTCGGCGGGATCGTTGCCCTTCGCAATGCCCCCCATAATCAAAGCATCAGTCACCACCAACCCGGAAAAGCCCAGGCGATCGCGTAACTGACGAGTCAAAATAGAATGAGAAATCGTCGCGGGTTTATCTTTATCCCAAGCCGGAATCATTAAATGAGCGCTCATCACACTATCGACACCCGCCGCGATCGCCCCCTCAAACGGCGGTAACTCAATCTGTCGCAAACGCTCGTCGCTGTGAGGAATTACGGGCAACTCCAAATGAGAATCGGTCGCAGTGTCCCCATGACCGGGAAAATGCTTGGCCGTCGTCAAAACCGGGTATTGCTGCGCCCCCTGGATAAACGCCGCGGCCAACTCCCTCACGGGATCCGGGTTATCGGCAAACGCCCGGACATTAATCACCGGATTGTCAGGATTGTTATTCACATCCACCACCGGCCCCAAAATCCAGTTAATCCCCATCGCGAGGGCTTCTTGCGCCGTAATTTCTCCCATTTTGACCGCCAGGGCGATCGCCTCAGACGGGTCGGCAATGCCACTCAACGCCATCGGAGGTGCAAACCAAGTGGCCCCAGCAAATCGCTGTCCCACGCCTTCTTCGATATCCGCAGCGATGAATAAAGGCGTTTGGGCATAGGCTTGGAGTTGGCGCGATCGCCAATTCACCTCTACCGCACTCCCCCCCAATAAAATAATGCCCCCCAGGTTAAGCTCTTGTAGCCAATACTTCAGTTGAGCATTGGGGGCTTCCCAGAGGGGATATTTTCTTTGGCGATCGAACAAATGACCCGAAGCTCGGGCCACAATCATTTGACCGATTTGTTTTTTGTCAATGGTCATTTGTTGTTGGTTGTTGGTTGTTGGTTATTGGTTATTGGTTATTGGTTAGTAGTAAGGGCTTTAGCCCTTATCTGGGTTGTTAGTTATTGGTTGTTGGACGGGGAAACCCCGCCCCTACATAACGATTGCCTACTGCCTACTGCCTAAGACCTAAAAAAGCCCACTGCCAACTGCCGATTGCCGATTGCCCCTTAATCGCTGATAACTGAAAAAACCTTACTCATCATCAACATCATCCGTTTCCTTCTGGTCGCGATCGGCTCCGATTTGGTTTAATAGATGTACCATGCGATCGCCCCGTTCGAGAGAGCGATCTTCGTAGAAGCTTACTTCTGGGGTGCGGCGGAGACGAATGCGATGGCCCAACTCTCGACGGACAAAGGAAGCTGAAGATTCCAGTCCCTCCATGGTTTCTGCTCTTGCGGCTTCGTCTCCGTAGATGCTGACAAAGATTTTGGCGTGTTGCAAATCCCCGGAAACATCGACATCGGTAATACTGACCATTCCTGCCCCCACGCGATCGTCTTTGATGTCGTTGAGCAGCATTTGGCTGACCTCGCGTTTGATCAACGAGGAAACTTTTGAAACACGACGACTTGTAGCCATGACTTCCGCCTTCTGAGTAAAAATAACAACTTTAGGGTCGCGACCCCATCGGGTTTGAGCAACGCCCGTTTGCAGTAACGCGGGCAAAACCCAAACGCTACTTTTGTATTAGTTTAGAGGGTTTAAGCCAGTCCTAACATGGCCTGTAGGGTGAAATACACAAAGAAAAGCCCTCCCACTAAAAAGCCGATAAGGGCGATCGCGGTGACGGGATTTTTCAGTAAGGGCCGCAACCAACCAAAAACCGAGTAGAAAATCCCCAGGGTAAATGTGATGAAGTAACGGGGATAGCGTGATACGTTCTGAAAAAAGTCTTCCATGATTCTGTCAACCGTCCTTGCTCAAGCGACAATTCAATTCCTCGATCCATGATATCAGTCCCTGAGTTCTTGGGCAGTCGGCAATTTCAGTTATCAGTTATCAGTCAACAGTCATCAGTTTTTGGGGCAGTGGGCTTTTCAGTCATCGCCTCATCAGTCATCAGTTATCGTTTTTTTGGGCAGTCGGGGTGTAGGGGCGCTCTTTTCCCCGTCCAGAGTAGGGAAGAAATTACCAATTACCAATTAAGGGATTCTGCCAAAAACCAACAACTAACAACCAACAACCAACAACCAACAACCAACAACTAACAACCAACCAAAGGCAACTCGATCGTAAAAGTTGTGCCGTGACCAACGGCGGATTTAAAATTAATTTTGCCTTGATGATTGGTTTCTACAATTTGCTGCACAATGGATAAACCTAAACCCGTTCCTTTACCGATAGGTTTGGTGGTAAATAAATGATTAAATAATCTCGTTTGGGTATCTTTGCTCATGCCGTTACCATTGTCTTGAATTTCAATTTTGATACTTTTTTGGGCGCGATCGCAACTCGTCCGAATTACAATTTTGGGGTCGGAATGAGGCTGGACTTCATCAATGGCATCGATGGCATTCGCAATCAAGTTCATAAAGACTTGATTGAGTTGACTGGGGAAACATTCTAGGATAGAAGATGAGTCGTAATCTTTCTTAATGGTGATTTCAGAACGAAATGTATTGGCTTTTAAGCGATGTTTTAAAATCGTCAGGGTACTGTCTAAACTTTCGTGGAGGTCAAAGTTGGTCTTCTGGGTTTCGTCGGGGCGAGCAAAGGTGCGTAACGATTGGCTGAGAGTCCGCATACGCCGGGTTCCCTCTTTCATGGATTTGAGAATTTGCAACAAATCTTCGCAGATAAAGTCTAAGTCAATTTCGTCGATTTTGGCTTGAATATCGGTATCGGGTTGAGGGTGTTTTTGTTGATATAAATGGATTAAGGAAAAAATATCTTGAATATAATCGTCCGCATGATCGATATTACTAATAATGAAGCCCAAGGGATTATTGATTTCGTGGGCGATTCCAGCAACCATCAAGCCTAATTCTGACATTTTTTCTTGTTGAATTAGTTTGATGTGAGCTTCTTTGAGATCGTCAGTACGCTGCTGTACTTGTTGGGAGAGTTGTTGCGTCATTTGGCGGATCGTTAATTGATTTTTGACCCGTACTAAGACTTCTTCGACTTCAAAGGGTTTGGTAATATAATCTGTGCCGCCAATTTGAAATGCTTTTACTTTATCGATACTTTCATCTAAGGCACTAATAAAAATAATCGGGACTTCGCGGGTTTCGGGTTTAGATTTCAAGATTTCACAGACTTGAAAGCCGTCCATTTCGGGCATATTAATATCAAGCAAAATCAAGTCAGGGGCTTGGGTTAAAGCCGATTGAATGGCGCGATCGCCATTGAGGGCTTTACGAACGGCATAACCGCGATCGGTTAAAACTTTTGATAATAATCTAACGTTATTAGGCGTATCATCAACAACTAAAATATCAACTTTATCTTCAGAATGATTAGATTTAAGCATATTAAAAGGCAAATAAAATTAAAGAATTTAAACTTTTTCGATTAAAGCTAAAATAGCATCAAAATCAAAATCATTGGCCCATTGAATCAAAGTTTCTTGGAGTTGTTGATGGGCTTTAGGAATACTGTCAGTTAACGCAATAATTTCCTCATCAAAGCCTGTAATCGCGGCTTGTTTGAGTTGTTCGCGCCAAGCGGCAGGCATTTGTCCTAAAGCTTGGTTTAAGGGAATGGGAAGGGCTGATTTGGCGATAACTGGAGCCGGGGAAATGGAGGGCGATCGCGTTTTTTCGTAAATATAATCAATATCTAAATATTCAGCCATAAGCGCAAAAATATGCTCGGTTTTATAAGGCTTACTCACACAATCATTGCAACCGAAGTCAATCATTTTTTGCCGTTCTTCCATAAAGGCATGAGCCGTCAAAGCCACAATAACAGTTTTGTTGCTTCCTTGTTCGAGGCTACGGATTTTTTGGGTGGCTTCGTACCCATCCATTTCGGGCATTTGGATATCCATCCAGATAAACTGCGGTTGCCATTTTTGCCATTGTTCCACTGCTTCTAAACCGTTGGTAGCTTCGTGGACTTTAAAGCCAACTGAAATTAATAAGTTCACTAATAATTGCCGATTGACTTGCCAATCTTCAACGACTAAAATACGAGGAATTTTTTGATAGGGGGCTAATCCGATAACCGCAGGGGGTGCGCTTTCTGTTTGTTTGTAATCGGGTTGTGCTAATTTTGCTTTGATCTCAAAACGAAAACAACTCCCTTGATTGGGGGTACTTGTGACGGTTAAATCGCCCCCCATCAGTCGCACAAAGTTCCGGGAAATGGGTAATCCTAAACCCGTTCCTTCGTGGCTATTGCGACCCGTGGAAGTTTGACCAAAGGCTTCAAAAAGTTGCGATCGCTCCTTGGGGTCAATGCCCATTCCGGTATCAGTCACGGCCAAGTTTAATACTACTTCAGTTGCAGAAACTAGATGACTATCTACTTCTAGCTGTACATAACCTTGTTGGGTAAATTTAATACCATTGCCGAGTAAATTTGTTAAGACTTGGCGCAGTTTACTTTCGTCGGTTTCGATAAATTGGGGAACATCCGGCGATCGCGTAAATTTTAAGTCTAACCCCTTCGATTCAGCTTTGAAGTGCAGCATTTCTTCTAAACTCGTTAACAAGCGAAATAAATCAAAGCGATGGGAATTGAGGGTAATGCGTCCCGCTTCAATTTTTGACATTTCCAAAATGTCGTTAATTAAGCTTAATAAATGCTCGCCACTGCGATTAATAATGCCTAAATATTCCTGTTGTTCGGTGGGAGAAAGATGGTGATGAGGGCGACTCATGACTTGCGTAAAGCCTAAAATCGCATTCAGGGGCGTGCGGAGTTCGTGACTCATTTTGGCTAAAAATTCACTTTTAGCGCGGTTGGCGACTTCAGCTTGGTTTTTGGTATGTTGTAGGGTGACTATGGTTTCGTGAAGTTGCCCTGTCATACTGTTAAAAGCCTGGGCTAACGTCGCGATTTCGTCTTGACTGGTAATCGGGACTTTATAGTTGAGGTCGCCTTCGGCAATTTGGTTGGTTGCTTGGACTAAATTGTGGAGAGGATTGGTAATCGAGCGACTCATCCCCAAAGCCAGCAAAGCCCCCACTATAGCCGCCGTACAAGCGACGATAATGCCTTCATTCCGCACGGCGGTCATTTTGGCTTGGAGGGGGGCGGTAGACAAGCCAATGCTGACTGCACCGAGGGTTTGGTTTCCCACTTGCACCACTTGACCCGCGACGAGGCGATCGCGATACCAACGATACACGGTTTCCTCGGCACTCAGGAGGGATAGCCCAAAGGGATCGACGCGATCGCGATATTTCAACATCCCATCTGCCGCATCGGTAATAATGCGCCCGTCTTTGTCGTAAATGCGCCCTGACACCACTACACCGCGATCGCCCAGTTGCTCCATCATATCCGAGAGCATATCAGCGTCAAGATAATACAACGCATCCTGAGACGAGGTAGACAGCAACTTCAGCATTAATTGTGCTTGAACTTTTAGCTCGTAGCGGAAAGTCTGACGCTCGCGATATAAAGATAATGACGTAACACTCCCCACCGCCATCACGATCGCGCAAGTCATGGATAATGTCATTTTGACCGCCAGCGATCGCCGCGGCCCCCATATCTTAGGCTTCCACTTCATCGATTTTTGACTAAATCGTATAACTCGCGCATTTTGGCGATGCTATCTTCACTATCAAACTCATCAAATTTTTCGGTTTCTTTGAGTTGTTCTAATACTTTCTGCCCGGCTTCTGATTCATCTAAAGCCAGCAAAAGTTGTTTAATTTCTTCTCGTTTTTCGGGGGTAATATCCGGGGCAATTAAAACCAACTGCCGGGGAATTTTAGCAGTTTCGGCAAAGACCCGGAGTTGGCTGCGGGTTTCTTCGGGAATTTGAGCAAAGCTTTCATTATCAATCGCCCCTACGTCGATTCTACCACTGACTACCCATTGAATGGTATTTTCATCGTCGCGAGTAAATACATAGCCAATTTCATCGGCGGCAACGGGTGTAGTAGTCGCTGACTTTTCAACCGGGTTGAGGTTGGATTGTAGTAAGTAAGAAACAGGTAATAAATAACCCGAAGTCGAAAACTTTTCTTCGAGAGCCAGGTGTTTGCCTTGTAAATCTTCAAGTTGATTAATATTACTATCAACCCGCGTAAAAAATACCGTATTATATTCGGCCGCACCATCTTTCCAACGCCGCAAAATTGGCTTGGCTCCCGATCCTTCACTCACCACCGTTGCGGGGTATAAGCTATCAAAATAAAGATCGATTTCTCCAGCTTCCATCGCCGCAATCATCGAGTCTAAATCCGGCACAATTGCCACTTCTCCGGCATTAATTCCTTGTTCTGCCAAGTTTTCGCCCAAATAATCAGCGAGGGGTTGAAAACGTTTGATTTTCTTAATCGGTTCGTCGGAAACATCTCCTAATACAATGGTTGTCTCCTCAGACGCGATCGCGCTGGTATTTTCGGCTTCTTCCGTATCCGACGGAGTAACCGCCGTTGTTGTCCCACAAGCCGCTATTAACACCAAACCCAACCAACTGGCTTTTTTCAAAACTTGACGGAGCATGATAATCCCTCCTCAAAGAGACATGGTTTAGTTTAACCTTACTTTAAATTAACCTTAGCTTCAGGCAAGGGGCAATCGCGATCGCTCATTATCTGGCTTTTTCCCCTCTTTCCTACTTTTACAACTTACCCAAATTTCCCGCCGTGATTTGCCGTAATTTTCTTTATCTTTATTTCATTAGATGGAGAAAAAAATGAGAGATTGGCCCTACTTTATGGATAAATCATCATTGTAAAACGTTATAAAACTCTATAAGAAAACCGCCCCTGGATTAGAAATCCGGGGCTACATTTACAAAGTCCGCGAGAAGCGGACTAGGCCAATAATTTGATAGCTGGATTTAGCGGCTAAAATCTAACGCACCGAGAGTAAAGATCGAAATCTCGGTGCGTTATTTGTTGCTTTATCGATTACCAACCCACTCACGGGGATTGGGACTTATTTTTGACAGTAGCGATCGCTCACAATGCGAGACTTGAGGTGAAGCGGTTGTTTGTCCTTGTCTCTGGGGGTGGGGCGATGATAGGGAAGCGCGTTGATTTGCTTGCAAACGCGAGCATGACTGGTGGGACTGGCATAACCCCAGGTATAAACCGCCACATTGTTAACTGTGGCATTCACCGGAGACACCTGAAGTAAACCGATCGCCAGCGCGATCGCGAAACCCATGAGCATAAAAAAGACGTTCTTCAGCATATCCGTACTTCGAGCAGTTCAAGTTGGTTCTTGGCATTCCTAGTCAGAGAGTACCCATTCGCTCATCGAAACTGCTCATCTGGGTACAAGCAATCGCTAAAATAGCCCCAGAAAAATTAAAATCAAGGGAAGTCACAAGTATGGCAATTTCTCTAGGGATTCTCACGATTTCCGATCGCGCCAGTGCCGGAGTATATGAAGACATCTCAGGCCCGGCGATTATCGATTTGCTCAAAACCTATATTAAAAATGACTGGCAATCGGTGTATAAAATTATTCCCGACGATCGCTCCGGCATCGAAACCGCCTTAATCGAAATGAGCGATCGCGATTCCTGTTGCCTGATTGTCACCACAGGCGGCACTGGACCTGCCAAGCGCGATGTCACCCCAGAAGCCACAGAAGCCGTTTGTGAGAAGATGTTACCGGGTTTTGGGGAATTGATGCGATCGGTGTCGTTGCAGTACGTTCCCACGGCGATTCTGTCGAGGCAAACGGCTGGCATTCGCGGCCAATCCCTGATTGTCAACTTACCCGGTAAACCCAAGTCGATTAAAGAATGCCTCGAAGCCGTTTTTCCGGCGATTCCCTACTGTCTCGACCTCATTGGTGCGCCTTATCTCGACTGTGATGCTGAGGTGATTCAAGTATTTCGCCCGAAGAAGTCATAATTTTGAGGAGTGGGGAGAGGGGGAGGAGTGGGGAGAGGGGGAGGAAATTAGCAATTACCAATTACCAATGACCAATTCAGGGATTCTGCCAACAACCAACAACCAACAACCAACAACCAACAACCAATAACCAACAACCAACAACCAATAACCAACAACCAACAACCAACAACCAATAACCAACAACCAATAACCAATAACCAATAACCAACAACCAACAACCAACAACCAACAACCAATAACCAACAACCAACAACCAACAACCAATGAAAAATGAACCTACCGATTATTTATCACCCGGATTATGTAACCCCGCTTCCTGATAATCATCGCTTTCCCATGCCGAAGTTTAAGCTGCTGCATGACTTGTTAATCGCCGATGGGGTGATTCAACCCGAACAAGTAAAACCGCCCGAAAAGCCGCCGCGAGAGTGGTTGGAGTTGGTGCATACGCCGGAATATGTCCGGGCTTATTGCGAGGGAACCCTGGATGCGAAGGCTCAACGGCGGATTGGTTTACCGTGGAGTCCGGCGTTGGTGACGCGGACTTGTACGGCGGTGGGGGGAACGATTTTGGCGGCGAAGTTGGCGCTATCGGTGGGGATGGCTTGTAATACGGCGGGGGGGACGCATCATGCTTTTCCTGATTATGGTTCGGGGTTTTGTATTTTCAACGATTTCGCGATCGCGTCTCGACTTTTGTTACACCTGGGTTGGGTTAAAAAAATCTTGATTGTGGATTTGGATGTTCATCAAGGAGACGGGACGGCGTTTATTTTTCAAGATGACCCCCGCGTGTTTACGTTTTCGATGCACTGCGAGGCGAATTTTCCGGGGAGAAAGCAACGCAGCGATTTGGATGTGCCGTTACCCACGGATTTAGATGATGATGGCTATTTACAAATTTTGGCGCAACATCTACCGGATTTGTTCGATCGCGTACAACCGGATTTGGTGCTGTATGATGCGGGGGTGGATACCCATGTGAGCGATCGCCTCGGTAAACTAGCTATGAGCGATTATGGTTTGTATCGTCGCGAAAGAATGGTGTTGAGTAGTTGTGCGGCGGCGGGTTATCCGGTGGCTTGTGTAATTGGCGGCGGCTATAACAAGGATATGCCCGCGTTGGTGTATCGCCATTCGTTGTTACATCGAGCCGCGAGTGAGGTGTTTGGGCAGTATAAGCTTTAAGGTAGCGACAACAACAAAACAAACGCGATCGCACACATCAGCTTGAAATAATTAATCCAGAACTTTTTTAATTAAACTCTGGCGATGACTCAACCTAGTTTGACTTCCCCCCGCAAATCTACTTATGTAGATTATCACCGCCGCACCCCCCGCTACTACTTAGAGCGTTTAGACCCACAAATGCTCGATAGTTTCACCCCCCAACAACTTAGCGCTATTGTGGGCATTTTAACCGAGGCAATTCCGCAATCTAGCCCCAAGATTGTCGATCTGCGCTTTGCTATTGACTTGATTATTTCTCGGTTTTATTTTGTGATTTTGGTGGGGAAAGACCGCCGCAGACAAAAGCGTAAATATGTGCCGCAGGGATTGGCGAAAGTCGGGAACGCGATCGCGGTGGTCGTGTTATTGTTGGGTTTAAATTTATTGCTGAGTTTTTCGCTGATTCTGTTATTCTATCTACTCAAAACCATTGTGGGCATCGACCTGCTGCCCGATTCCCATCTCAGCGATTTTCTTTCCCGTTAGCGGTATTGCTTATTCTGGTAGTTAATCCTCCCCAGATCGGCAACGAACAGTTAATAGTTCGCAGTTTCTCTGTTGGCTATTCCCTGTTCGCTGTTTATTTGTGAAAAAACTTAATTTTAACTGTCTTCGCCTCGGTCAACGGTTTGACTCGGAGAAGAATCATAAATTGCATCTAATTTTTCGCGAGCATCTTCGACATTCATCGATTTAACAATCAACAAAGGCTCGTTGACCGGATTGCCGTCATTATCTAATAATTCGGGATGGGGGGGAGTCGTTGAGCGTTTAGCGGCCATATTGTTGCCGGGATAGCGACGCTGAGAATCTAAACTCACGCTCACTAAACTACGGATGAGGTTGCTAATGGCGAAGAAAGCCACAATGGTAAAAGCCAGAATGTAAAGTAGGTGTAACATCGTTTTTATTCCTTAATTTGTTTAACAATTTCGTCCAAAAATCTTTAATAAAGCCTTCTTTGTGAAAGCTCTTATATTGCTTCAGTTTATTATGTCATGTAAACTTTGGGAAAGTCTCAAACTCATGGATGATAAAGTGATTAAAGCTGTATTTGCTTGATAAACCGCACTTTTTTAGCGATTTTTTAAGAATCGGGGGATTGTGCTTGTTTGAGGCTGCGCCATTGGCTCGAAACTTGCCAACATTCTGTCACCAGTTGATGCCAAGGTTGAATTGTGCTTAAGTTCAAACCGGCTTGACCGGAAGTGGCTTGAAATAGAGCCTGAGCCGCGCTCACTTCTTGTTGAGCCGTTTCAAGTCTCGCCAGGAGATTTTCTTGCTCGGTCGAGTCCAGAAAAGAGAGGTTTTCAGTTTCGAGTAAATCTCGCGATCGCGCAAACCAATATTGAAAATCTGCCAATAATGGCTCAAGAACAGCTTTGAGTAACTCGCGTTCGGGGGGCTGAGTCAAAGACATTCGATTCCCATAAAACGTGTACTATATTACTTTTTATCTTAGCGTTTTTTACAAAAAGTTACAGAAATTTTCATTTTTTTTGAGTATTGCGATCGCCCCCATCGCTAAAATCGAAACTCTCCCACCCGATATCATAGTAAAGAGTAACCCCAAAAAGACATTATATATACAGTTAACTTGCATGGTAAAACAGCCGATGACCACCGCCGAACCCCAAGATATGATTCAGCTTCCCCGTACCAGCGAATCTGACCAACTCAAACGCATTCGTCATACCGCCTCTCACGTTATGGCCATGGCGGTACAACGGTTGTTTCCCAAGGCACAAGTCACCATTGGCCCTTGGACAGAAACCGGATTTTACTACGACTTCGACAATCCCGAACCCTTCAGCGAGAAAGACCTCAAAGCCATCAAAAAAGAGATGGACAAGATCATCAAGCAAAAACAGCCCGTCATCCGCGAAGAAGTCTCTCGCGAAGAAGCCCAACGGCGCATCAAAGAACTTGGCGAACCCTACAAACTCGAAATCCTCGACGACATCAAAACCGAACCCATCACCATTTATCACCTCGGCGAAACTTGGTGGGATTTGTGTGCTGGGCCCCACATCGAAAACACCAGCGAACTCAACCCCAAAGCCATCGACATCGAAAGCGTCGCCGGGGCCTATTGGCGCGGCGACGAAAAACGCCAACAACTACAACGCATCTATGCAACCGCTTGGGAAACCCCCGAACAACTCAAAGAATACAAACGCCGCAAAGCCGAAGCCCTCAAACGGGACCACCGCAAACTGGGCAAAGAATTGGGCTTGTTTGTCTTCAGCGACCCCGTAGGCCCCGGTTTACCCCTGTGGACTCCTAAAGGCACGATTATCCGGTCTACCCTCGAAGACTTCCTCAAACAAGAACAAATTAAGCGGGGTTATCTGCCCGTGGTTACGCCCCATATTGCCAGAGTCGATTTATTCAAAGTATCGGGACACTGGCAGAACTATCAAGAAGATATGTTCCCGATGATGGCGGAAACTCCCGAAGCAGCCGCGAAGGAGCGAGGATTTGTCCTCAAACCGATGAATTGTCCCTTCCACATCCAGATTTATAAAAACGAGTTGCGCTCTTATCGGGACTTGCCGATGCGTCTGGCTGAGTTTGGGACGGTGTACCGTTACGAGCAATCCGGGGAGTTAGGCGGTTTAACGCGGGTGCGGGGCTTTACCGTGGACGACTCCCACCTCTTTGTCACTCCCGACCAACTTGACGGGGAGTTTTTGAGCGTGGTGGATTTAATCCTGGAAGTGTTCAACAGCTTGCAACTGAAGCAGTTTAAAGCCCGTCTGAGTTTCCGCGACCCGGAATCGGATAAATATATTGGCTCCGAAGATGCTTGGAATAAGGCCGAGAATGCCATTCGTCGGGCGGTGCAAACCCTGGAGATGGATTACTTTGAAGCCCCAGGAGAAGCAGCGTTTTACGGGCCGAAACTAGACTTTATTTTCCGGGATGTGCTGGATCGAGAGTGGCAACTGGGAACAGTCCAAGTCGATTACAATTTACCCGAACGCTTTGAACTGGAATACACCGCCGAAGACGGTTCGCGGCAGCGTCCGGTGATGATTCACCGCGCTCCTTTTGGCTCTCTAGAGCGTTTGATTGGCATTTTGATCGAACAGTACGCCGGGGACTTTCCCTTGTGGTTAGCGCCGATTCAAATGCGTCTGATGAGTGTTAATGACGAGTTTTTGGGTTATGCCAAAGATGTTGCGGCGCAGTTGCGGGCGGTGGGAGTTCGCGCTGAAGTAGACACCAGTGGCGATCGCCTGGGTAAAATGATCCGTAATGCGGAAAAGGGGAAAATCCCGGTTATGGCGATTCTAGGGGGCAAAGAAGTCGAAAGCAACTCCCTGAGTATTCGCACCCGCGCTCAGGGTGAATTGGGGGCGATTCCGGTGGCTGAGGTGGTTGAAAAGATGAAGGGCGCGATCGCGAATCGCACAGATTTCTAATCCTGTAAAGTATCGTTTGGGCGGGAAAGCCTGCCCAGACGCGCTAATCATCACAGTGATACCATGGCCGCGAAACTTGACCATTGTAAACATAAGCTTCGAGGGTACAAGTGGTATTTCCTTCTTGGAATTGCCACTCATATTCAATGACTTCAGATTGTCCTGTGGGTTCTCCCAGTTGTTGTAAAACGGCTTGTTCGTTCATTCCCGCTTCAATGCGCTCGAATTTAGCCGGAAGGGGCAAACTGCGACATTGAATGCTAATGCTGGTATCGGTGGCGCTACCCCCCGAACAATCCATACCCGCCATAGTAATCAAGCTACCTACCTCTCCACCCGGAAACTCTGCGATTAAGGTTGCGCCATTTTCCTCTTTCCAACCATAAGCAGAATAGCGATCGCGCACTTGTCCAGAACGACCGATTAAGGCGACCGCTTCATCGTAGCTCATCTCGTCCATCTGTTGGTAATACTGCTCGATGCGAGCTTTAAAATTGTCGTTTGCGGGGGTGGGGGTTTGTTGCGCTTGGGAACAATATTCGGCGCGTTGGGCTGCGCTTAAACCATTAGGAGAGGCTTGGAGTTGTTGGAGGCGATCGCGATATTGTTGCAGTTGGGTGCGATTGTTGGGATAAGCTTGCATCATGCTATCTACAGTCGCGATCGCGCTGTTCCAATCTTCTACACATAACGCTTGGTTGAGTCGTCCCCTCATATTTTGCGCCCAACTCGGTAGCCCAATCGAAGCCAGCAATCCCCCTAATAAAATCCCGGCGCAATATTGTTGAAGCTTCATTGGTTTACCCTAGTTCTTTATTTAGATTTGTACAACGGTAATCAAGTCGATTTCGCGATCGCGTCAGTTTAATCTCTTTTTTCGTAATACTTCTTATTACTGATTATCTTTTGCAATCTAGATGGCGGTATTCTCCCCATTTTGTCGCGGTGCTACATTTCTCGAAAGCCGCAAATATCAGTATGGTCAAACTTTGGTGCTATTCTTAATCGGGCTAAGACTGACTTTTATAATTTGCAATTATTTAACTTTAAAATTTTCCGTCCTGACAAAATTTCTTCCAGTTGTATAATTTCATAAATTAAGTTTGGACTTGAGTTGTTGAAATTGCGCGAAACTTTATCCTAACTTATGCTAACTTTTACAATATATAGTATTTATAAACGAGATAGAAACTCTCGAACCTCGCAACAAAGAAAGCAAAAATGACGCTCTGCCTTGATTCTACCACTCAAGATTATGGCTAAAAATGGAGGTGCGAGTTTATCTTTGAGCAGAAAATACTATATACCTATAAACTTGTTAAACCCAATCTATTATAAACAAGTAAGAATGTCTAAATGGCTCCGAACAATTCTCATTTTTCTCGGAACTTTGGCCACGCATTATGCCTTAGCTTCCCTCTCGCAATCCGTTTCTTTTGAAAATGGAGCTTCAGCAATTTGGCCATCTTCTGGCTTTTATCTGGCATTGTTGTGGTTGGGCGGCTATAAGCTCGGTTTACCCATTTTTCTGAGCGAACTGATTGTCAATCGCTTGCTTTTTTATCAAGACATATTGACGATTGTTGGCATTTCCTTGATAAGCACCATTGAACCCCTAATCACCAGTTGGCTTTTACGGCGATTTCTCCGTCCTAGTCGATTATTTGCGCGATCGCAAAATGTTATAAAATTTATTATCTTAATTTTACCCAGTCCTATCCTAACCACTAGCCTTGCTGTTGCTATTCTTTGCTTTACCGAAAACCTACCTTGGGAATTTTATAGTGCTGTTTGGACAACTTGGTCGATTAGTGTCATCACAGGTAGACTGATTATTACTCCTGCTATTGTCGCCTGGAAATCTCCTTCCCAACACCCATCAATCCCCATTAAACAAAAACAGTTAATTATAGAATTAGTCATTGTTATTGGCTTATTATTGGTCATTGGTTACCAAGCTTTTTGGCTCGGTGATTCCGTAGAATATATGATGTTACCTTTATTATTATGGGCAGGTTTCCGCTTCAGAGCCAGAGAAGCAACATTACTGGTTATTTTAATTTCAGCCTTAGCCACCTGGGGAACAGCGAGAGGATTGGGCATTTTCGTGCAAGACAGTGTAGTAGAATCCTTTTGGTTACTCCAATCTTTTATTAGTGTTGTCATCTTGACAACCTATTTGTTAGTTACAGTAATTGCTGAAAATCGGCAAGGAGAACTTAAACTTAAAGATACCAATCAAGCCTTAGAAAAAGCTTTTGATGATTTAAAAACTTCTCAAATGCAACTGGTTCAAAATGAAAAAATGGCGGCTTTGGGAAACTTAGTCGCGGGAGTGGCTCACGAAATTAATAATCCGGTTGGCTTTTTGAATGGCAGTATTAGTAACGCCAAAGAATATATACAAGACTTATTCGAGCATTTAGCAATTTATCAACAACACCAACCTCCCCAAGAATTAGTATTAGAAAATGCTGAAGATATTGACCTCGAATTTGTCCAAGAAGACTTACCCAAGCTGCTCAACTCTATGCAAAATGCTACGGATCGAATCAAAGTGATTAGCAAGAGCTTACGCACTTTTTCTCGCGCTGATACGGAACATAAAGTGGACGTAAATCTGCATGACGGTTTAGATAGTGCTTTACTCATTCTTAAATATCGTTTGAAAGCGAACAACCAACGTCCTGCTATTGAAGTTGTGAAAAAATATGGTGACATTCCTCCCCTTTCCTGTTACCCCGGACAACTGAATCAGGTTTTTATGAATATTTTGGCAAATTCTATTGATATGTTTGATGAAATGGCAGAACAATCTTCCTTTGCTGAACTGCAAAACCAGTCCCAACAAATTACGATTAAAACGACTATCCTCAGACCCGAAAATGCTGTTACCATTCAGATTAGCGATAATGGTAAAGGCATGACCGAAGCGATTAAAGCCAAGGTATTCGATCATTTATTTACAACGAAAGGTGTGGGTCGAGGAACGGGTTTAGGATTGGCGATCGCGCATCAAATTATCACGGAAAATCACGGTGGGAAATTGTGGTGCGAGTCTCAATTAGGACAAGGTACGAGCTTTAATATTCTACTGCCCATGAGTAATTAATATCAAATCCGAAAAAACAACCACTGTTTGAGAATCCCGGTTCTAAAGCTTCACCAATTAAACGGATTTGATCTAGCAACCGCCAAATTGCTCAGGACAACATTATCCATTCTTAGAAAATAAGCCCCTCTCGGAGTGGGAGAGGGGTTGGGCTGAGGGCAGACTTGCCCATCAAAACGTCTTAACTGTCAAGCTTACTGCTATCAGAGGGTTTAAACGTCATCTAACGCCACAATACCGGGTAACTCTTTACCTTCGAGTAATTCCAGACTTGCGCCGCCTCCGGTGGAAATATGGCTCATTTTGCTGGCTACGCCCACTTTTTCAACCGCAGCTACCGAGTCACCGCCGCCGATAATGGTAATCGTGCCTGTTTCGGTAATTTCTGCTAAAGTTTGTGCGATCGCCTCTGTCCCTTTGGCGAACTTATCAAACTCAAACACCCCCATCGGCCCGTTCCAAATCACGCATTTACAATCGGCTAAAGCCTCTTGGAAAACCTTAATGGCATCGGGGCCGATATCCAAGCCCATCCAGCCGTCGGGGATGCTTTCAACGCTCACGGTTTGCGCTTGAGCATCCGCCGCAAAGTTATCCGCAACGACAACATCGGTGGGTAACAACAACTCTACGCCTTTTTCTTTGGCTTTGGCTTCGAGAGACTTCGCCAGTTCGAGTTTGTCTTCTTCAACGAGGGACTTACCCACATTCAAACCCCGCGCTTTATAAAATGTAAAGATCATCCCGCCGCCAATCAGCAGCTTGTCGCATTTTTCCAGCAGGGTTTCAATCACGCCGATTTTGCTTGATACTTTAGAACCGCCGATAATGGCAGCCAAGGGACGTTGGGGATTATCAATGGCGTTTTTGAGGTAAGTTAATTCTTTTTCGATTAACAAACCCGCAACACTCGGACTCAGATATTTTGTCACCCCTTCAGTCGAAGCATGGGCGCGGTGAGCCGTCCCAAAAGCATCATTAACGTATAAATCGGCGTTTGCTGCTAGTTTTTGAGCAAATTCTGGGTCGTTTTTCTCTTCTTCGGCATAAAAACGGACGTTTTCAAGTAAAGCCACATCGCCATCACTCATGCTGCTCACGGCTTGGGCGACTTCATCCCCAATGCAGTCATCGCATTTTTTGACTTCTTTACCCAACAATTCCGACAAACGGGCGGCCACGGGGTTTAAGCGGAGGCTATCCTTAACTTGACCCTTGGGGCGGCCCATGTGGCTGCTGAGTAAAACTTTCGCTTTTTTGGCAACTAAATCTTGGATGGTCGGCAAAGCGGCTCGAATCCGAGTATCATCCGTAATATTGCCGTTGTCGTCTAGCGGTACGTTAAAATCGGCCCGAACTAAAACTTTTTTGCCAGCTAAATCAGTTTCTGATAAATTTGCTACAGTTTTTTTGGACACAGTTTAATGACCTCCTAATTGCAATGTTGGCGAGGGCAAAGCTTAAATCAATAAGTGCCACAACTCAATTTTTTTGCGTTTACTCTGGATTAAAAGCCAAGCCGATCGGGAGCAAACGAAAATTGCTCTCTTGCCGATTGTACCGGAGTGCGTGTACTCAAGGGATGTTCTATGTTCAAAACCGTCTTATTTTCCATTGACCAAAGCCGAGAAGCCCGTAATGCGGTGGATGTTGTGATTAATTTGGTACAGCAATACCAAAGCCGTTTGGTACTGTTGTCGGTGGTGGAACCCCCCCCAGAAGCCGAAGCGGCCACCGAAGCGGATGTGATGAAATCTAAAGAAACGGTGGCTAAGTTACTGGCTGGAGCGCAGGAGCTTTTTACCCAAAAAGGGATTCAAGCTGAAATTATCGAACGGGAGGGAATGCCGTCGTTTACGATTTGTGATGTGGCCGATGAAATCAATGCAAATTTGATTATTATGGGCTGTCGGGGTTTGGGTTTGACCGATGAAGGGGCTGCCGAAAGCGTGACCAATCGCACGATTAATTTAGCCCCTTGTCCGGTGTTGGTTGTGCCTTAATTCCGGCACTTGTGGTTTAATCGGGGTGAAGGGTATTTTAGGAAATGTTATGGCAAATTCTCAACCTCCTTCTCCCCGGAAGCCGATTTTGGATTTTGATGAGTGGGTGGCGGTGATTGTGGCTTTTGGCGCGATCGCGCTAATCTTAGCCTTGGGTCTGGCTCGTTCAGATCAAGGGCTGAATCCCGATAAAATCCCCGAATTGGAGATGCCTGCCACCGAAACCGACACCCAATTACCGATTCTTTTTGAATCTGAGTAAATCCCCGTTGCGATCGCCTTGGGGATGTCCTGTAGGGGCGCGATCGCGTTGGGTTAAAATGTTCAAAACCGAACGCAAACTTACGCCAGCCAAACTTCATGCAGTGGGTCAACGCTTTTTCAACTCAACCTTCTTTAGAAACGGCTGTTAAAGAAGTCGCAGCCATGGCCCAGCAATCACTCCATGCTCCGGCGGATTTAGCCTTGGTCTTTATTTCTTCGGCGTTTGCCAGCGATTATCCCCGGCTGATGCCCTTATTGCGAGAATATCTCCATGTTCCTTGCTTGATTGGTTGTGGCGGTGGGGGCATTATCGGCAGCAGTCCCCATCTCACCGAAGCCCAAGAAGTGGAACGAGAACCGGCTTTAAGCTTGACGTTAGCCAGTTTGCCGGATGTTCAGTTAAAGTTTTTTCACCTCGAAGACACAGATTTACCCGATTTAGACAGCCCTCCAGATCGCTGGACCGAATTAATCGGGGTTCCCAAAAGCGATCGCCCCCAGTTTCTTTTATTTGCCGATCCCACTACTCCCGGTATTAAAGACTTATTACAGGGCTTGGATTTTGCCTACCCCGGATCGCCCAAAGTCGGCGGTTTGGCCAGTGCAGGAATGACCAATCAAGGTATGAGTTTGTTTGGCAATTACCAGCATTATCACAACGGCATCCTGGGTTTAGCCCTCAGTGGCAATGTGGTGATGGATACCATTGTCGCCCAAGGATGTCGCCCCATTGGCCAGCCCTACCAAATCGCCCAGGGAGAGCGCAATATTATCATGACGGTAGAAAGTGAGGCCGGCGGGGAACAAGCACCGCTACAAGCCCTACAAGACCTGCTGGGTCAACTCAGCGAAGGCGATCGCACCCTGGCCCAAAACTCCCTGTTTATTGGTGTGGCTCGCGATGAGTTTAAGCAGGATTTGGCCCAAGGGGACTTTTTGATTCGTAACTTAATCGGCCTCGATCCGCGCAATGGGGCGATCGCGATTGGCGATCGCGCTCGACCGGGGGCCCGCATTCAGTTTCACCTCCGGGATGCCCAAACCTCCGCCGAGGATTTAGAAATGCGGCTACAACTGCAAACACAAAATGAACGTTCGGCCATGGGGGCGTTACTGTTTTCTTGCTTGGGTCGCGGCGCAGGACTATACGGCCAGCCGAATTTTGAATCTCAACAAATTAACCGCTATTTCGGGGATATTGCCCTCAGTGGCTTTTTTGCCAATGGGGAAATTGGCCCGGTAGGCGGCAGCACATTTTTACACGGCTATACTTCGGTTTTGGCGATTTTTCGTCCTTTGGCGTTGTAATTCGGTTGCTTCAGTTTGTATCTTCTGATTATGTGCCAACTCTCCATAAGAAGCATCACCCATGACTTCTCCTGACACCCAAGCCATGTTGAAATGGCTCAACCAAAACCGTAGGATGTTGCGACAATCCTATCCAAATCAGTATGTGGCTTACAATGCGGAGGGGATGATTGCTCACGATGAGAGTTTGGAGGTGGTGCAAGAGATAGCCAAAGCGTCACAGCAACCCTATGCGATTTATGTGATACCACCTTGTAATAACGCTTCAATCCAGATTCATCCCATTTATTTTCGAGCCGTTGTCCGCCATGAGTGGATTCCAGATTACCCAGTCAAATTAAAGCATCGAGACAAGGAAGAGATTGTAACGATGCTGGTTGATTCAGGTGCAGAGGTTAGCTTGATATCTTTGAGGGTAGGTCGAGATTTAGGTTACACCTTAGCTGATTCCGAAACAGTATTACTGGCGGAAACCATTGGCGGGACAGTGAGATATGTCCTGCGTGATGTGGAAATGACTATTAATGAACATACTTTTGTTGCGCCTGTGGCGTGGTTGCAAGATGAAACAGGTGTAGAACAACTTTTGTTAGGACGAGAGGTAGTTTTTGAGAAATTTAATATTGAGTTCCGCCAAGCTGAGGAGCGAATTATCTTTAATTGGCGCGAAAAATAGGGATAATTCAGGTTTAATCTAAAATCCGAAAAAACAACCATAGTTTGAGAACCCCGGTTTCTGGCCAAAATCATAACTTTACTGTGTAAGCAGGCCAGAAACCGGGGTTCTTAATCCCCACTAATTAAACGGATTTGATATAACTTGTGTATTGCACCATCTTAATAAACCTGAATTCAGGATAATACGAGGGTGTTGGGCTTTCTTGACATCCAAGGGGTTGCCTTAACTTGTCACGGTTGACCAATAACCCAGAAAGGGCGATCGTCCCTTACTACACAACCAACAACTATTCCTCTGGGTAATAAACAATATCGGGAGTCAGTTCAGTTAAAGTGGTTTGGGGATAATAAAACGCTAAAATTTCTGGAGCCATTTTGCCTAAATTGGCCAAGTTATACGAGCCATATTGACTCATCCCCACACCATGACCAAAGCCGCCCCCAATAAAGCGATAGCCTTGTAAGTTTTGATTGGCATCTTCGATGGGTTCGAGGTAAAACAGGGTACTGCGGGGCGGCCCAAAAGCGCTGCGGGCTTCGGTTTTGTGTAGTTCGATCGTGCCTTTATCGGTAAAAACGCTGAGGGTGAGAATGCGACCGGAGGGCGATCGCTCGGTAACGGCAATATTGGTAATTTGGCTGATATTTGTAATCGCATTTTTGGTGCGTTCGAGGTAACGGTTGAGATCGGCGGTCAGTTCTTGGATACTGCTTTGACGATCCCAGCGAAACACATTCACGCCACTTTCATTAAAGCCGTCCTTCAGACTGATAAAGCGGCGGAAGGTGGCTTCATCATTAAGGGGCTGTTGGGCGAGGTTCCAGGGGGGATTGGGGGAGTCTACGCGGGGTTGGAGGTAAGGGCGGTTGTCTCCGTCCCAAATATCGTTAAATTGTGCCGTCACGCCCCCGGTGGTGGAGGAGTAAAGCGCGTCGATCAGTTCGTTGTTGTAGGTGAGAACTTGGCCGCGGGTTTCGGCGATCGCGCGATCGGCTTTTTGAATCGTTCCGGTTAAGCCATAATACACCTGACAATGGACGGTGGCACAGATTTGGTATTCGTCGGCACGAAAGCGGCGCAGGTTGCGTAGGGCATACGTCCGGGCGAGAATGGCTTGGGCGGCTACGGCTTGATAAGGGGCGTTGGGGCCGATTTCGTGGGGGACGACTCCGCGCAGGTAGGTTTCGAGGGGGACGGTATTAACGAGGGTAAAGTTGCCGTAGGCGTTGGGCTGGATGTTTAAATCCCCGGCGTAGGTGTACACTTTGCCGTCTTCGTCTTCGTCGCTTTCTTGGACTTTGATGCGGTCTTGTGCGGAGGTAATGGCAATGCGATCGCGATTGTAGCGAAAACCATCCACCACAAAGGAGGCTTTGGGGACGGCTTCTAAAACCTCGGATTCTAAATAGGGATCGGTTTCCCCTTGTGCGCGTAAACTTTCGAGCAGTAAGCGCCGCAATACGGGGGTTTTGTAAACATCTCGCTTGGCCCAGACTTGCCAGCGTCCCGGTTGGACGATTTCGACTTCGATGCCTTGGGCTTGCCAGGCTTTGGCGCTGGCTTCGGCGGTTTCAAAGGTGGCGCGATCGCTCAAAACGACTCGTTCTTGAATGACGGGTTCGTTGACGGGTCGCGGGTTAATCTCTAGGGTAACTTCATTCGCACTCAGGGTTTTCGGCTTCATGTCTCCCCCCAAAATTTCGAGGGTGAGGTCGTCGCCGGGCATACTGGTGAGGGTGATGGTTTCGGTGGGGTCATCCCCAAAGCGCTGCACTACACCCACTTGAATTTCTACGTCTTGGGCTTTGGCATGGGGAGAAAGGGTGGTGACAAAGGACAGGGACAGGATGAAAAAGAGAGACGAGGGTTTAAAACGCATGAGCCGCTATTTCAAAATCGAAGTGAACGCAAGGATGGTATTAAGGATACAGAAATATTTTTGCTGTTGGCAGTTCCCGTTGCTTTATTGTACCGCTTTCCCTAAAGTCGCACTTATTTACAAATATTTGCAGTTTATTTCTGCGTCTGAGAAGGAAATATTTAAGGGAAAAATGCCAGGTCGTCAGGTTCAAACTCAGGAATAATGGGCAATTCTCTCGCTAATTCCTTTTATACGAGTCGCTCCACTTGTAATAAACCAATGACAAAAGACAAATGACAAATGACAATTTCTGCGCTTTAATGATAAATATTTTCATTAACGTAGTTGTATTTTCAGGAGTTACCTCATGTCTTCATCCCCGACAATTCTTTGGTTATCTGCGAATCCGAGTTTTGAGCGTTTTGCCCGACCCCTGCTGCGGTATATTGCCAACAACGCCAACTTAACCGCTTGGCAATATCAGCAACACGCTGACGAAGGGAGTTCTTTGGATGTGGCTTTGGAGTTATTGCACGACTATATGGAAAAATGCGATCGCCCCCTGCATTTAGTGGGTCACAGTACCGGGGGATTATTGGGTTGGCTGTATGCGCGTCAATATCCCGAAAAGGTCGAATCTCTTACCCTGCTAGGGGTGGGCGCTTATCCGGCGATTGATTGGCAAGCGCATTATTACGCTTTGCAAGCCTTGTTACCTTGTCCCCGTCAAATGTTGTTAGCGCAAATGGTGCGGATGTTGTTTGGCCAGCAAAACCACTACACCACCAAGGCATTAGTGGAGATACTCGAAAAAGATATTGCCACTTCCCCCTCCCCTCATTCCCTTTACCAGCGTCCTAGTATTGCCCCTGGAAGCGTCGCGATGCCTTTGTTGGTCTGTGGCAGTCAAAATGACGCGATCGCGGATATAGCTGCCCTCAAACGCTGGCACGATTGGCTCAAACCCGAAGATGGATTGTGGACTTGCGCCCAAGGTTATCATTTCTTCCATTATTTTTACCCGCGACTGGTGGGCGATCGCTTGTTGCGCTTTTGGGGGCGATCGCGTTGGGAAAGCAATTCACCACAATCGCTAAAACTGTGTTAGTATTTTTAACTGGCTATGGATTCATAGCCAAAACGCGGATGTGGCGGAATTGGTAGACGCGCTAGATTTAGGTTCTAGTTTCCTCGCGAAGTGAAGGTTCAAGTCCTTTCATCCGCATTTTGGTCAATTGTCCTTGGTCATTGGTCATTGGTCATTGGTTTTATCTCAAGGTCGCGAGAAGACCCGCAACCTAAGGAACGTTGGCGACGGGATGAATCGCGACCAAAAGCAAACCTTTTCAGGTCTATCTTGCTCCTCAATGTATTCTTTCAACTTGTCAATAGTTGTCCCTCTATTTGCGTTATACTAATTAACAGTTTAGCACTCAAGGCTAATGTTTACCTCTCTAAAAATTAGGTTATATCCAAACCCAGAACAGCGTACTCAACTCTCAAAAGAATTTGGGTGCGCTCGGTTTATATTTAATCGGTTTCTTGATGAGTGGAACAAGGCTTATGAGAAGACAGGTAAAGGATTGAGCTATACAAAATGCGCTAATCAGTTACCATCTCTCAAGCAAGAATTACCTTGGCTGACTGAAGTTGCCAGTCAAGTATTACAGCAATCGCTTAAAAACTTAGACACAGCTTTCAAGAACTTTTTTAGAGGGACAGGTAAGCATCCAAGATTTAAGTCAAAGCATCGAAAGCAATCTGCAACTTATCCTCAAGGTTTTAAAATCAATGAACGCTCTATCAAACTTCCTAAACTGGGTGAAGTTCGAGCCAAAGTTCATCGAAAAATCAAGGGTAAAATTAAATCCATCACGGTTTCGATGACTCCATCGGGTCAATACTTTGCCTCTCTCAGAATCGAGCTACCCGGAGAATTTCCCGAACAATCAATACAAGGAAAAGTTATTGGTATTGATTTAGGCTTAGATGCCTTAATCGTTACCAGTGATGGCGAAAAGATTAAACCTCCTAAGTTTTATCGAAAATATGAAAAGAAGTTAGCAAAATACCAGAAGCAATTATCTCGTAAAACTAAAGGTTCTGCCAACCGAAACAAAGCCAGATTAAAAGTCGCTAAAATTCACAGCAAGATTGCCAATTGCCGCTTAGATTCTCATCACAAGCTTTCACGCAAGCTAGTAGACGAAAACCAAGTCATCGTGTTTGAGAATCTGAATATCAAAGGTATGACTCGCAATCATTGTTTAGCGAAATCGATTAACGATGCTGCCTGGGGATTGCTACAAACGTTAACCGAGTATAAAGCCAAAGAACAAGGGAAAGTCGTTAAGTTTGTAGACCGATTTTTCCCCAGTTCCAAGACTTGTAATTGTTGTGGGCATCGAATGGAATCAATGCCTCTACAAATCAGAATTTGGGAATGTCCCAACTGTAAAAAGTTGCACGATAGGGATATCAATGCGGCTTTAAATTTGCGTGACTATTTCTTAGCGTCAGGAAGTGGCGTTTTAGCCTGTAGAGACGATGTAAGACCAAAACTGGAGTCTGTTTCTGGTAGAGGCAGTTGTCATTGAAGCACCGAAGCCCACGCCAAAAGTAAAGCGTTGGCGTTGGGTACTTCACGTACCCAATTCCAAGCATGACGGGCTGTTCGGAGCGTGTTGAAGCAGTTGAGTTTTTTGCTGATTATTGATTTTTAACTCCGTCTTAAATCCGAGCAGCAACGTCTCTCAACTTCTCTACTATTTTTTTGTTTTTGTGGCTTCTAGACCCGTAAAGTCTAATTGAGCAGGTTTAAAAAGATTTTGCATTACTGTTCATACCCCTGGGTTCCCCGAACCAAGGACAAATGACAAATGACAAATGACAAATGACAAATGACAAATGACAAATGACAAATGACAAACAACTAATCATCCATTTGCCAAGGTTCTAAAATATTACCCTCATCGAGAATCTTTTTCGGTCGTAAAATGAGGACAACTTGGCCAGCGATGGGGTCAGCAGGGGGTTCAGGATACCACTCGATGTCTACGCGATCGCCCTTCACCATCAGAAAATAACCATTGGCATTCCATTCTCTGGCAGTGCGGTCTACAACAACCAATGCTGGCTCAAAGGCTTCTTCTGGGGCGTTGGGTATGTCTTCGAGGCGAGTGATAAGGGCTACCGGGTCAGCCGCTTTTAACACGGCTTGCCAGCCCGGAACGGAAACCCAAGCACCTTTACCATCATATTCGCTAATACCGAAGGGGTCTTGGGTGGCGATCGCGCCGGGGGCTTCAACTTCAGCTAAAGTTAAGGGCATTTCTCCGGCCACGGGAACTAAACGGGGGATTTGTTCTTCGGCTTCTAAGCGATAAAGGGGCAGCATCGGGGCGCGAGCCGTGGGAACAATGGTAAAATCGCTCAAAAGCTGCTCGATTTTCTTGCGGGCTTCGTTAGATTCGGCAAAACGCAAGCCTTGGGCAATGAGACGCGATCGCGCTTGCAAGTCTTTTTTGCCTCTGGCGAGTTTCCAGTAATAATAAGCAATGGCATCCCCGGCGCGATCGCTAAAGCCTTGAGGCGGTCTCGAAAAGCGGGCAAACTCTTTAAGGGCCCGAGCGATTTCGCGGGCTGCATCTATATCTAACTGCTTCTCTTGAACCATGGTCGCCGCGGCCAAGCGTTGGTCTTGGTTAAGGATGCGTAACTCATAAATCACATCACTGCGGGGCCCTTGAAAATATTGTTGAATTGGGGCCGATGCACCAGTCCGCACTAAGCTTTCATAGACTTGGGCCGCGACAATCACGAGGTTTTGTTGGCTGGCTTCGATTCCGGTTTCTTCAAAAATTGCATTCGCCTGAAAGCCTGCACTTTGTAGCTTTTGACAAGCTTTGCCCCAATCGACCCAAGTTCCTTCTTTGCGGCGCAATTTTTGTAACAACTCGCGGGCTGCGTCGTCTGAAAGGGGAGAGGGGGTGTTGGTCATAGTGAATAATGAATGATGAAGGATTCGCTTTGATTTTACCGTAGTGCCGTGACACAGCTAAAATAAGGCTATAGGTAGGGTGCCGTTAGCGCAGCGTAACGCACCGAGATACCTGTTGACTGAAAAAAAGCTACCCACTGCCCTTTAGATTCTGTAAACTGCGTTGAAATGTTCGTATCGCCTCAACATGGTTCTCCAGATTGACGCAAGCCAAAAAGATATCTGTATCCAATTCCGGCAACAGTTCGCTCGCCGAAACGCGATCGTACACCATTTCTCCATCATTAGAGCGAAGATGGTATAACTCCAATCGATTATTTTCCCAAAACCAAACCTCAGAAATGCCGAGTCGTCGATATGCTTCTAGCTTGTTGATACCGCCACTGGTTATCACAATTTCAATCACCAGATCGGGCTGAGGTCGATTTGGGCCTAATTTGTACGACTTATCTGCTTCTCGCTTCACTAAACCCGACTCACTTTCTAGGGTCATTGAACCCGTCGGTGTATAGTCGATGCCAATCTGAAGTAGATACAGCTCCAGCAATGCCCCAACTCGTTCCTTAATTCGTTCGTGCTGTTCTCCGGGCATTCGCTGAATCTCTAATATCCCATCTAAAAATGATAGCCGCATTCCTGGGCGATCTAGCAGTTGTTCTACTGCCTTGAATTCGCGCCAAGTCATGGCATCAACCAAAATTGGTGTATCAAGCGGATTGAGGACAAAAGTCATTTCAGTTTACCAATTACCAATGCTGAGATATGAGTACCAAGCCTAACCAACAACTGGTGCGACCCCGCGTCGCCGCATCTTATAGCGCGAGTAGCACTTGGTAGCGCACCAGAAACAACCAATAACCAATAACTTAGATAAGGGCGATCATCCCCTACTACAACCAATAACCAACAACCAATGACTAATTTAAATTTCAATCAAAAACTCGGTTCCCTGACCGGGTTGGGAACGACATTCGAGTTGGCCGCCGTGGCGATCGACGATAATTTGATAGCTAATGGATAAGCCTAATCCCGTTCCTTTGCCGATGGGTTTGGTGGTAAAGAAGGGGTCGAAAATGCGTTCTTTGATATCCGGGGGAATACCATCTCCATTGTCCGCGATCGCGATGCAAACGGTGGGACGTTGCGGGTTTTGGGAGTGGGTTTGGGTGGTGGTGGTAATGCGGAGGGTGGGGGCAAAGTCGGGATTGCGTTTGTATTTCTCGTCAAGGGCATCAATGGCGTTATTGATGAGATTCATTAAAACTTGGTTGAGTTGACTGGGATAGCATTCAATTTTGGGGAGAGAGTCAAACTGCTTAGTCACTTCAATAGCAGGACGATGGGCGGTTCGGCGCAGACGACTTTTGAGAACCATTAAAGTGCTTTCGATGCCTGCGTGTAAATCGGCTTCTTTTTTCTCGGCTTCATCAAGTCGGGAGAAGGTTCGCAAAGATAGCACAATTTCTTTAATGCGATTTGCACCATCGGTCATGGATTGCAAAAGTTTGAGAAAGTCGGATTTGAGAAAGTCCAGGTCTAAGATATCGAGGGTTTCGCTAATTTCAATATTAGGGTCGGGGTAGTGTTTTTGATACAGGGTAATAATTTCAATGAGGTCGCTGGCGTAGTCTTTGGCGTGGGAGACGTTGCTATAGATAAAGCCAACGGGGTTGTTGATTTCGTGGGCGACTCCGGCAACGAGTTGACCGAGAGACACCATTTTTTCGCTTTGCACCAGTTGGGCTTGGGTTTTTTGCAGTTTTTTGAGGAGGGTTTCGAGTTCTAGGGCCCGTTCTCGTTCGCGGGTTTCGGATTCTCTGAGGGCAGATTCGGCGGCGATACGTTCGTTGAGTTCGTTTTGGGCTTGTTCAAAAAGGTTGCATTGTTGCAAGGCGATCGCGAGTTGGATGCTAATTTCTTCTAAGCAGTCAATCTCGGATTCTGTCCAGGGGCGGGGGCTTTGGCAATGATGGGCGATCAGTAAACCCCACAAGCGATCGGGGCTGTTGCCATCGTCTTCGGCGGGGCTTTGCAAAATGGGAATGGCGAGATTGGCTTGCACTTGCAAATTTTGCAGCAGTTGTTTGTGACATTCGGCGAGGTCAGAGTTGGCTACATCGGCGATCGCGCGAATGCGGCCTTGGTGATACAGTTGGGCGTATTCGGTGGGGAAACATTCATCGGCAATGCTCATGCCGATAATGGGCTGCCAACCGGGGGCGACGGATTCGACGGTGACGTAACCCACCCAGTTTTCATCAAAGCAATAAATGACGGTGCGATCGGTTTGCAGAAAAGCGCGGATTTCGTCAACGGCAGTTTGCAAGACGGCTTCGAGGTTCAATGAGGAACGAATGCGGTCGAGAATTTTCGAGACGAGGATTTCCCGTTTGAGTTGTTCTTGGACGCGGGCTTCGGCTTCTTTGCGTTCGGTAATGTCGGTGTGAATGCCGATCAGGCCGATGGGTTTGCCGTTGCGATCGCGAATGCAATCAGCCCGCAAGAGGTTGTGGACGATGTTGCCGTCGCGGGTTTTGAGATCGACTTCACCAATCCACGATTGACCGTTTTGAATGGCTTGGAAGACTTCAAAGGCTTTCTCAACATCGGCATACAGTAAGCCGGGGCCGCCATCCTCTTGGTTGAGGTCTTCAGGAGTCAAGCCATAGCGTTCGTTCATGGCGCGATTGTGATAAATCACCTGACCATTGAGACTCGTCATCCCCACGGCATCGCTACTGCCATCAACGGCGGCTTTAATGCGAAGAAGTTCCATTTCGGTTTGTTTCCGTTCGACGAGTGCGCCGAGTTGCAGGGCGATCGCTTCGATCAGTTGGATTAAGCGGCGGTCTGCGGGGGAAGTGGTACGTTTAAAAAAGACCAATACCGCTAATACTTCTTGCTGGCCGTTGGCATTCTGAATCAGAATGGGAATGCTAAAACAGGTTTTGAGGCGGAATTGCTCGGCGAGTTGGGTGCGACAAAAGACTTCGGGACTGAGTTGGGAAATGTCTTCGTGCCATTCGGGTTGTTGAGCCATCCAAGTGCGGCCCGGTACGCTTTGATCGACTTGCAAAACTAAGCATTGGCTTTCGTTCAAAAAGTCGTTGAGGGGGCGATCGCAACTATATCCCCCCGGAATGCGATTTAGGGTTTGACCGTTGAGGTCGGGAATCCAGGCTTCGCCAATATCCCAGTTGATGGTGGTACCAATTAAGTTGAGAACGGTGTTAATAGCACTTTCGAGGTCGGAGGTGTTGTTAATGGCTTGAATGACAGCCAGTAGGAGTTGGGTTTCAAGTTCTGCCGAAACGCGATCGCTAATATCCATGGCCGTCCCGATTAAACGGATGATTTGCCCGGTTTCATCACATACCGCTTCGCCCCTGCCGTTGAGGTGACGCAGTTCGCCGTCGGGTCGAATAATGCGGTGATCGAGGGCGTAGGGAATGCCATCGGCGATCGCTTGTTGAATCTGTTTGAGCCAGTTTTGGCGGTCTTCGGGGTGAATGGTTTTGAGGAGTTCGAGGAAGGTGGGGGGCTTGCCGGGTTTAAAGCCGTAAATCTCAAACAGTTCTTCTGACCAAGCGATTTTGTTGCTGGTTACTTCCATTTCCCAACTGCCGATTTTGGCAATGCGTTGGGCTTCTTGTAGTTGGTGTTGGCTTTTGCGAAGGGCGGCTTCGGCGGTTTTGCGGTCGTTGATGTCGAGGTGGGTTCCGGTCATGCGAAGGGGATTTCCGGCTTCGTCTTGTTCGGAGACTTTACCGCGAGCAAAAATCCACTGCCATTGACCGCTTTTGTTGAGCATCCGCATTTCGACTTCGTACAATGGCGTTTCCCCTCGCAAATAAGCTTGCAGTTGACTAAGAATGCGGGGGCTATCATCAGGATGAATCAGTTTTTTCCAGGCTTGATAGCTGTTTTCGATTTCGTCGTCTGTGTAGCCGAGCATTTGCTTCCACTGACTATCGAAGTAGGTTTTCCCGGTGGGAATATACCAATCCCAAGTCCCCAAGGCACTACCAATCAGGGCGAGTTGCAGTTGTTCTTTGCTGTTTTTTAGGGCGATCGCGGTGCGTTTGTATTCAATGCCGACAGCGATTTCGGTGGCAATGGTACTCAGGGCTTCGAGAACGTTTTGCCCCAAGGCTTGACGGGAGAATAAAGCCATCACGCCGATGACTTTTTGGTTAACAATTAGGGGATACCCGGCAAAGGCCACCATGCCTTCTCGTCGGGCCCAGTCGCGATCGCTCACTTGGGGATCGTTGGGAACGTCGTTGCTGAGATGGGGTTGACCCGAAGCGGCAATACGTCCGATTTTATATTCCCCGACTCGGATGCGGCTGTGTGCGCCGTCGATGTGGGTGTAGAGGCCGGAACTGGCTTGCAGTTTGAGGGTGTCTCCGGCCTCGTTGACTGTCCAAATTCGGGCAAAGGCGGCATCGAGGCGATCGACGAGGACTTGGGTGCATTGTGGCAGCATTCCTTTGAAGTCGGGGCTTTGGGCGAGGGCGATGCCGATTTCGGATTTAAGGGCGGCGAGGCGCGATCGCCATTCGAGTTCTCGGACGCTGCGTTGAAAGTCGGTGATGTCCCGCACAATGGAAATGACTTCATCACTGCCACAAGCGACGATGCGGGCTTCGTAGAAGTGCAGGCCGTCGGGCATTTCGAGGTCGTACTCAAGGATTTCGACGCTTTGAGACAGCAGGGCTTGTTGGTGGGCTTGAAAGATTGTATCGGCGAGACTGGGGGGCATGGTTTCCCACAGGGTTTTGCCTAAAAATTGGTCGGGATGCAGTAGGGTTTCGAGATTTTTGGCGGGTTTGTAGTCGATAAAGGTTCCATCAGCCCGACAGCGAAACATCATGTCGGGAATCGCATCGAGGAGGGCTTGCTGGGTGGCGGCGGTGGCTTTACTCTCTGTAATGTCTCTGGCAACGGCGTAAATACATTGGTCTTCGGCAGACAGGGTAGAAGTCCAAGCTAACCAGCGATAACTGCCGTTTTTGGCGCGATAGCGGTTTTCAAACTTGATGTTTTTTTGGCCGGAAAAGAGTTGTTCGGCTTCGGCAAGGGTAGCGGCGCGATCGCTCGGATGCACGAAGTCGATCAAGGGGCGGGCTTTTAGTTCTGCCTCACTGTAGCCTAAAACCTCAGTCCAAGCAGGATTGAGCCGTTTGAAGTAACCATCTTGTCCGGCAACACAGAGTAAGTCGAGGGAGAGGTTGAAAAAACGCTCATCGAGAGAAGTAGAAATCATGGCTTGCTGATCTGGAGAGGGAAAGCAGCTTGAAACTGAGAAAAAGTGGGTCGGGGAAGGGTAATGAAGCGTAACTTAGGCGGCAGTTCTCTTGTTTTAGCATAAGTGCTAGGGGGGTTTCTGGCTGGCTCGGCGGGGGGATGGTTGAAGACGGGAGTTTGAGGGGTAGACACAAGGGTTTTGGGCAAGTTGAGCTACTTTCTGGGGGCGATCGCATTCTCTCGGCATCTTACTGGAGATTACGACTGGAGAAAGACTTTGAGAAACGGCTAACTCGTTCATTACTCAGTTTTGTTAAGAACTAGAAACAAAAATAATATTTGTTAACATTTTTTCTAAAAAATTAAGGATTAACTAGATTTTATCATCTTCTTCCAGCTAAAAAGTATGATGTTTCGCTTTTTACAGGGAAAATGAAGTCTTTTTGACCTAGACTTTTGGCAGGTTAATCTGAAAGGATGAAGATGGGTTTAAGAATGGCGATCGTTTGTTGATCTCCCTTCTTTCGGACACAATTTATTGTTAACGCCCTGAAATTTTGAAAGGAAAGCTCGCAGCGCTCAGAAGATGACAAGTTATAAATTACTGGGGATTAAATATCAGCGTTTGTTATCTTAATTCTTGTCCTTGGTTATTAAAAGTTGGCTTCAGTCAATCTCAGACCTTGATTTTCCTGGGTGTGATTTTCTCCCTAATCCTTTCGTCGCGATCGCCCCAAAGGGGAAAAGTGGGAAAAGTGGGAAAAAGCGTTAGAATCTAATGGAACTCAACTTGAAGGCACAAAAACGTGCAAACGCGATCGTCTATGGATGTTCAAGATTTAGTTGGCGCAGTAGAACAAAAGCTGCTCCTAAGATCGCTTTCGCCCATAGAACGCCTAGTATTATGGCAGTCTTGGCAAGGCCGAACTTATGCAGCGATCGCCCGTGATTCTGCTTATGGTAGCGATTACATCAAAGAAGTTGGTGCGCGGTTGTGGCAAGACCTTTCTGCCACTCTCCAAGAACGAGTCACGAAGAAAAATCTCCATCTGATCTTAGAGCAATATCTACCGCCAACAACCTCTCCAACCCCGGTAGTAGAACCAAATTCTACAATTAATACTCTCGATTTTTTAGGGGGGCCGCTTCCTGCCCATTCTCCCCTCTACATCGAACGCTTGCCCCTCGAAACCCGTGTTTACAAAGAAATCAAACAATCCCCTTGCTTGATTCAGATTAAAGGTTCTCAAAAAACAGGCAAAAGTAGTTTTTTAATTCGCTTATTAAACCAAGCCCAGAACCTCGATTATCACTGTATTCAAATTAATTTTCAAGAAGCCGATCTAGATATTTTTGAATCTCTCGATCGCTTTTTACGCTGGTTTTGTGCAAATACCAGCCGTCAACTGAATCTTGAATCCCGCCTTGATGAATATTGGCAAACTGATTTACTCGGTAGCAAGTTAAGCTGTATGCTTTACTTGGAGCAGTATCTACTGCCTACATTGAAAAATCCGGTACTGTTGGCACTGAATGAATTAGATTATTTATTTCAATACGAACAAATTAGCCAAGATTTTTTTACTTTGTTGCGATCTTGGTATGAAAAGTCCATTCAATCTTCTTTGTGGGAAAAAGTCCGCTTGGTTTTGGTTGGTAGTCCCCAAATTCATCAATCTCTCAATCTCAATCAATCCCCGTTGAATGTTGGCTTAGTCGTCCAACTGCCTGATTTCACCCTAGAACAAGTCCAAACTTTAGCCGAACGCTATGGTTTACAAGAATTTATAACTGCAAATCGTTCTGCTTTATTGGCTTTATACAATAGTATTGGCGGTCATCCCTATTTGGTGAATATGGCGTTTTGTCATCTCAGCCAAGATTCTTTGAGTTGGGAAACATTACTCGAAAATGCCCCTACTCCTGCCGGAATTTATAGCGATCATTTACGCGGTCATCTGTTTGATTTACAAGCAAAACCTGAATTGGCGATCGCGTTTGAAAACGTTATTCAAGCTGAACAAGGAGTTTCCCTCGATGTAGTTGCTGCTTTTCAACTCGACCGTATGGGCTTAATTCGGTTTGAGAGCGATCTGGCTTGGCCACGCTGTCAGCTTTACAGGCAGTTTTTCCGCGAACATCTCAACTCTAAAGACTTGAAAGCCACGGTTGCGATCGCCGAGTCTCCACTTCCTTCTACGGCTGTGGTTGATGAATTAACAGGATTAGTTAATCGCCGTCAATTTGATGATTATCTCCAACAAGTTTGGCAAGAACAGCAAAGCCATGATTTACCCTTGAGCTTGATTTTTGGCGATTTAGATTACTTTAAATTATTTAATAGCACTCGCGGTCGTCTTGCCGGAGATACCTGTTTGCGGTTAGTCGCTCAAGCTCTGAAAAATATCATTAAAGAACCTCAAAGTTTAATCGCTCGTTATGGTGGGGAAAAATTTATGATTTTGTTGCCCCAGACTTCTTTAAATGTTACGATTGCTATCGCCCAAAAGATTCGCGATCGCGTCAAATCCCTCGGTATCGTCCACGATCAAACTCAGATTAGTGGTTTACCCGACGAAATGCTTACCATGAGTATCGGTGTCGCTACCGTCATTCCCAACAAACACATCTTACCCGAAACCTTAATGCTCCAAGCCGATCGCGCTTTGTATCAAGCCAAACGTCTCGGACGCGATCGCGTCGAAACCAGCGATTCTGTCGATCTTACAGAACTCGATGCTTGATTCTAATATCAATCCGCTAGGGAGGTACTGCCCCTCCTCTATCAGCGTTATCAGCACTGCGCCTCACTTTTCGGCTTCTAGCGGTTACACGGAAGATGGAGGAATCGAACCCCTATAGTCTCACTATACGCCTGTTTTCAAGACAGGTTGCTCGCCATGAGCCGCATCTTCCCTAAGTTACGGAAACTGGAGGAATCGAACCCCTACAGTCTTGCTGCACGTCTATTTTCGAGATAGATTGCTAACCTTTAGCCGCAGCTTCCAAATATTAATAAAAAACTGATGACTTTTGACTGTTGACTATTAACTAAAAAGGGCATCCGACGGGACTCGAACCCGCTAATAACTGGCTTCACAAACCAGCGTCTCGACCACTTCGACTTCAGACACCACGAATGGAGACTAGGGGAATTGAACCCCTATCAAGACTGTGCAAGAGTCTCATGTTACCGTTACACCAAGTCCCCAGAATTGAGAGAGGGAAGAGTGGGAAGAGGGGGAAGAGGGGGAAGAAAATTTAATCTTGTTTCTTGGGTCTACCAAGGAACGTAAAAACAAGGCTCTGCCTTAACTCTAAAATCAGAAGTTACGATTAGAAATTGAGGCAGGAGTTTACCCTTCTTACCGTAAAATGTCGCGCACTTCCATTAAAATCAAGCCTAACTTATTCTGTCCGCTTCCATCTTTACCGCAGCCCCAATAATAATCATTCGGCGCATTTTCGACTAATAACTCATCTTCTGTAGAAAGCAAAATTTCTCGAATATCAGCATGAGTTTGAAAC
Source organism: filamentous cyanobacterium ESFC-1 (assembly GCA_000380225.1). GTDB lineage: Bacteria > Cyanobacteriota > Cyanobacteriia > Cyanobacteriales > Spirulinaceae > Jaaginema. The sequence goes on along the minus strand of KB904821.1, from coordinate 1,566,600 downwards.
TTCTTGAGAACCGCTTTCTTCATAATTCCGTCTTTAACTTCATTCCAATCTTGCCGTAAAGGATGAGCGCGATCTCGTCCCATTTTTGCGGCATCTCTCGGAGTCTTTACTTCGCGAATTTTAGCAAACCAATTGGGGTCAGTTTCAATGAATTTATGAGCTTGAAAATAATGCTCGCTGGTGAGCCAATAAAACCCATCCAGTTCAAAACCATGACGGGAAAAATTAGAAAAACAGCCGTACATCTCGCGGGTACTGTAAAAGTAAATAGTCATGTTTGATTTTTCAACTTAACCTTTTTTATCTACAGTACCAGAATTATCAAGTTCGTAGATCGCGCCCCTAATAATTTACAATGGCGTGTAAGTTTCTAGAGCGTTTTGCGCTGACTCAGGTACTTAGGGGACTCCGCCGATGAGCTATTACGCACTCTTTAAAGGATGGCTGCTTCTAAGCCAACCTACCGGGTTCTTCGCACTCCCTTTTTCCAAGCGCCTACCGTACAACGGCAGCATAAATTCCTCTCGTACTATGTATGTAAGCTCATAGAGGTTGGGACACGCTAAAATAGAGCGCGATCGCGATCATTAAAAAGGCAAACTAAGTATAAAGAAAACACACCTCCAAACGTTAACAACAAACAGGAGTGGTAGGACTCGAACCTACAACATTCGATTTAGAAGATCGATACTCTATTCCATTGAGCTACACTCCCAAACCAATTAATTTAATTAACCCTAATTGGGTAAACTAAATCATAGTCCTGACAGGACTCGAACCTGCAACAACTTGTTTGTAAGACAAGGACTCTACCGATTGAGCTACAGGACTAAACAAGCGAGTGACGGGACTTGAACCCGTGCGCTGAGTATGGCGTACTCAGATGCTCCCAATTACATCACACTCGCACAGTTTAAAAGCGGATAACGAGACTCGAACTCGTACTAAAAGCTTGGAAGGCTTGAGTGCTGCCATTACACCATATCCGCAGGAGAAAACTGTTTTAAATTCTGCTATAATGCTGCTACACAACTTTAAAAAAGATAACAAGAATGGATAGAAATCAAGCTGTTGAACTTCTAAAACAGCATCGAGACAAATTCAAACAGTTTGGTGTGAAAACTTTAGCTATTTTTGGCTCAGTTGCTCGTAATGAAGCCCAAGAAGAAAGTGACATTGATATTTTGATTGATTTTGAAGGCTCTTTGACCTTTGACCGCTACATGGATGTGAAGTTCTACATCGAAGATACTTTGAATGTTTCTGTCGATTTAGTCACTTGGAAAATGTTAAAGCCTCAAATTAAATCTCAAGTTGAGCAAGAGTTAATTTATGTCGCGTAATCTTCAATTATATTTAGAAGATATCCTCAACAGTAGTACTAAAATTAGACGCTACACCCAAGATATGAATATGAGTCAGTTTCTTGCTGACGAACGTACTTTTGATGCTGTCATTCGCAATTTACAAATTATTGGCGAAGCTGTTAAAAATATTCCTATGATTCAAGTTGAGCAAATCCTGAGAAATGAGTTCGAGGAAGATTGATTACGAAAAGCGATCGCGAAATTCTCGAAATATGTTTTGCTCGGAAGTTCGATCTAAAACTGAAAACAGAATCGTATTAAATCGCCCCCAAAACACGCCACTGGGTAATAACAAATCTGCAAAAGCTTGCGAGACAACTGCCGGATTATTGCGAAAAACGCCACAACCCCAAGCCCCTAAAACCAAAGCATCACAATTGTGATATGCTGCTAGAGTCAGGATTTTTGAGGCGCGATCGCGCAACACTTCCGGGACTTGTTTCTTCGCTTTCGGTTCATTGCGTTCAATTGCCCCCAAATTGGGCGCAGGAGACGTAACAAAATCCACCAGATAGGGATCATCGAGTAACGTACCATCATCGAGCCGAAACACCGGACAATGGGGCGAATAGATGATATGGTTTGAGTAGAGGAGCGATCGCAAATTGCGATGAAACTCGTAATATTCAGGACACTTTAGTAAACTGCGATACAGCCCTGAACTTCGCGCCAAACTTTCCTCTTGTGCTTGTGCGCCATTGAGAAAACCGCCCCCCGGATTCTTTGCCGAAGCAAAATTTAAAACGCCAACTTTCGTAAACCTTTCTAACCTTGCCAAGCGCTCTGCACCCTGTAAACTCGTCTCATTTTCAACCTCAAACTTGGTTTGTGAAAAAGCCGGAGATTGAGACAATACTTCAGCTTCAAGCCTCACTAAACCTTCGGGATTGTAACACCTGGTTTGCGTTAAACAAAACGATAAACTTTCGGAAATATTGACATTCCCTGCCTTTTGTGTTTCGTAATGCCCACGTTGAAGAATATCGACTGTATCTTTGGCAATTTTCTTGCGTCTCACTTTTAACATTCATCCTCTTAAAACACCACAATTACAATTATAAAAATAGCAAGCAAGCGGCGAGACTCGAACTCGCAAAAAAGCTTTACAAGAGCCTTATGTTGCCCATTACATCACGCTTGCGACCATGGGAATGGTAGGACTCGAACCTACAACCCATCGGTTAAAAGCCGAATGCTCTAGCCATTGAGCTACATTCCCAAAATCAAAGCAGATGGCAGGATTTGAACCCGCAGCCAAGACATACCACGTCTCGATGTTGACCAATTCACACCACATCTGCACCCAAGCAGGTGACAGGACTTGAACCTGCAAGAAAGCCTTACGAAAGCTTCATGTTGCCGCTTACATCACACCTGCCAAAAATTGGTCGCAGGGGTAAGAATTGCACTTACTGATTTCTAGCTTATGAGGCTAGTGAGCCACTTTTGCTCCATCCCTGCCATGTTTGACCATACCCCCGACTGGACTCGAACCAGCACTCACTAGGTTCTTAGCAAGAGAGCCTCTTCCGATTGGGCTACGGGGGCTTTCTTTCAGTTATCAATTAACAGTCATCAGTCATCAATTTTTGTTCAGTTAATAAGTCGAAGTATTAATTGGTCATTGGTAATTGTTAATTGGTAATTGAATATACCCTTGGTGGGAGTCGAACCCACAAAACCTGCATTCTGAGTACAGTACGTCTTCCGTTCCGTCACAAGGGTAAAAAATCCGGGTGGCAGGATTTGAACCTGCGACATTCTGCTCCCAAAGCAGACGCGCTACCAAACTGCGCTACACCCGGTCATTTTCAGTTATCAGTTAACAGTAATCAGTCGTCAGTTTTGTTGAGTTAATTGATGAATGAACAGCAAAGATTAACTTTCCAAAATTGATAATTGATAACTGGTAATTGAACATACTCCTGGTGGGAGTCGAACCCACACGATGAACAGATTTTAAATCTGCCGCCTCTGCCAATTGGGCCACAGGAGCTTTTTTCAGTTATCAGTAAACAGTAATCAGTCATCAACTGTTTTGAGTGAATTGAAACATCGAAATCGAAGACTAACTAAAGTCAATTGGTAACTGGTCACTGGTCACTGACAATACTCCTGATAGGAATCGAACCTACACATAAACTGATTTTGACTCAGCCGCCTCTACCAAATTGGGCTACAGGAGTAAACACTGGGAAGGAAGGAATCGAACCTTCAAACATCTGCTTCAAAGGCAGGTCGCTTTACCTGTTTGCGTACTTCCCATCACTGCCGAGGTAGGAGTCGAACCTACAATTTCCTGTTTCAGAGACAGGCGACTTTACCAATTCGTCTACTCGGCAAAGATTAGAAACTGCCTCGGTGGGACTCGAACCCACAACCTCGCGGTTAACAGCCGCTTGCTCCACCATTGAGCTACAAGGCAAAACACAGTTATCAGTTATCAGTTAACAGTCAACAGTTGTGGTAATTTGCTAATTTGTTTAAGCTGTAAGGCTTTGAGCTATTTTTCGAGAGTCCATCCAACAGCCAAATTTCTGACTGTCTTTAGAGGGGTAGAATTTGACTCCTCCCCGACTGCCGATTGCCGATTGCCGACTGCCCAAAAAACTGATGACTGATTACTGATGACTGACAACTGAAGAAAAGTCCCCCAGGTCAGTATTGAACTGACGACCTCTGGTGCTTCAAACCAGCGCTCTGACCCACTGAGCTACCGGGGGAAAAGCGAGAGTGGAGGGACTTGAACCCCCAAGTCTTTAGTTTCGTAGACTAATGTGTTGTCCAGTTACACCACACTCTCAAAATCTGGCGGAGAGGGAGGGATTTGAACCCTCGACGGAGCTTGACACCCCGTTTCCTCTTAGCAGGAGGACGCTTTCGGCCACTCAGCCACCTCTCCGCGCATGGGTTGGGAGGGACTCGAACCCCCAAAGCCGATGGCACCTGATTTACAGTCAGGTTCCGTTCCCAATTTGGATACCAACCCAAAGTTTGTAATACGTTAATCCCTGATGACTGAAAAAGTGCCGACGGGGTTTGAACCCGCATTCACCTGATTGAAAGTCAAGCGGCTTAACCAATTTGCCTACGGCACCAGGGAGAATCCACCATATAAGGATGAGAAGCTGTTTTTTTAACCACCTCCAAGGTTGGCGGAGGCGGTAGGAATCGAACCTACTCAAACGTTGCCGTTTGATAACCGTTTGTAAGCTTCGCGGGTTGGGATACGGCGGAACGCGGGGACTGGGATTTGAACCCAGAGCGTCGGTTTTGGAGACCGAAATGTTAGCCATTACACCATCCCCACAGTTGGTTGCAGCGATGGGAGTTGAACCCACACTTTCCTGGTTATGAGCCAGGCGCACTGCCGTTGTGCTACGCTGCAACGCAAGCATCGGGTGGGAGTCGAACCCACGAATAAGAGCTTTGCAGGCTCCCGCCTTCAACCTCTTGGCTACCGATGCGGATGATATCTCTAACTGCGGCTTGAGCGGGGCTGACGGGATTTGAACCCGCGACTTCCTGTTCGACAGACAGGCACTCTCACCACTGAGTTACAACCCCAAAAAAAGCAGCAGTTATGATATCTGCGTGGGTTATTGCCACAGATTAATTACGGGTTTTGGGGCAATTAATCTTGTCAATAACTTAGGTCATGAAAAAATGTATTACACTATTAAGTTGTCAAGGTTCGGATAGCTTGTGGCTTGGGGCGTTGTGCCTTTTGCCTTCGTGCTACATTTACAATACTACAAGTGTAATACATAAACTGTCAAGGGGTTGGACAAAATTTTTTTGAAGTTATCTCAAATCCTTTGAATTAGTGGGGATTCAGAACCCCGGTTTCTGACCTGCTTACAGATTAAAGTTATGATTTTGGCCAGAAACCGAGGTTCTCGCGCCATAGGAATCTATAGGGGTTTGAGGCTGTAGTACGGGGGCTAAATTGGGACGGGAAGGATGTACTACAAGAAATAGACCCACAAAAAAACCCGACTTTACGGGAAAGCCGGGTTGCTTGGGGTTTGGAGTTGAGACGTTATTGTTCTTTTTTCGGTATTTTCTTCTCTTTTTGGGCCGCGGCTTTGTCAGCTTTGGAGGCTTTGAGGAACTTCGGTGCTTTTTCCGAAGGTGGGGCTAAGAGGGAGCTAAAGCCAAAGACGTTTCTCTGGGGTAAGAATCTGGCTTTGACTTGTACAAAAGCGGGCCTGCCTTGTTCGTCTTTTTGCGCTTTGGGATTATAGCGAAAGGGCTTGACGGGGCTATCTTTCCACAGTAGGGGCAGATGAGCGGCTTTCATAAAGCGGACTTTCTGCACGGGGTCGGCGCTTTTGATATAGTCTAGGCGATTGTCGGTGAAGTTCCGTAAAATCGAGACTACGGGAACGCGACAAACGGGGATAAATTGCCACAAGCCACACAGTTGAAATTCAAAGTCCTCTAGTTGGTTTGAGATGTTGCTGGTTTGTTGCTTTTTCTCGAAACCGACAAGCTGAAAGGCGAGTTGGTGGTTTTTGTTACGTTGCGGGAAGTGAATGGCTTTGGGATAAACGATTAAGCGCTGAGTGGTTTCTCCAGTGTTTTTGATTTCCAATTTTAAGGCTTGAAAAGCCCGACGCAATCTAGGCGTATAGAATAGGGGATAAGTTTGGTCTGCCACTTTCACGGAAGCCAATCCTTCCTCATCAAAATTGACCTCACCCGGTATGATGCCAATGGCTTGAAAAAGGGGTTTATCTTCTTCGGGCGCTTCTTGGACAGATTCCGGGGTGGTTTCTGGGGTCGTTTCTTCAGGAGTTGGGTTTTCTGCTTTCGTTTGTTCGTGGTCTGTCTCTGTCGTCATGGGTGCTGAGTTGCGTTTTTGTTTAGGGTAACATTTTGACATCTGTTTGAAAGATTTGAAACGCGATCGCGCCATCACAAAATCGCTTCACAGAGTTGGGGGCTAGAGGACTCAGGTTAGCGGTCGGCTGCGGGGACTTGATTGGGCTGTAATATGCCGTCGAAACCTCCGGCTTCGAGGTGACGCAGCAAGGATTGAATCAGGGGGGTGGCGATACTAATGCCGAATAGGGTATTGAGGCCGAGAACGACCCCAGGGGCGGCTAAAATGACGGTGAGTTCTGGGAAAAGTGCCAAAACAGCAATCAGAATCAAAAAGAAAATCGGGGCGGCAATACCAGAACTAATGGCGGCATCGAGAATGCGATCGCGATATTCTTCTACTGTAATATCGCCGCGATATAAATCCAAGGAGTAGGCGATCGCGGTAACGACGGATTGAGTAATAATAGCAGTACCTGTGGCGGTAATGCCGAGTTTGGCCAAAGTCCCAGAGTTGGTGAGAATCGAATCAACGGCATTAAAGCAGCGAATCTGGATTTGTTCTCCTGGGGTCATAATATTGGCCCCCCGTCGGATATTATCTGCCCCGACTTCCCAAACAATATTCTCGGCGTGGTTGCTGCCGCCGTGGGCGTGGGGGATAATGTGGCTGCCGTGTTTATCGGCCAGAAACGCCCGAATTTGCGCTTCGCTGGCTTCTAATTTACTGGTTCCGGGAATTTTGTTAAAAAGTGCCATAACGTCTGCCTCAGTGCGAGGAGCGTCCCCTGGGCGCAATCCTGCCCCATACTGGAGACGAGTGGCAATGCGCGGCATGGCTTGGGCTAATTCGGCGGCAGATTGGGGTAAAGTTTTTAAAGATTCTGCCAGGGTTAGCCCGGAAACTCCTAAACTGGTGGCGGCAGTGGCAATTTTATCGCCGTGGGTGGTGGCGGTGGTGATGGTTTCTTCTAAAACCGCGAGAGATTGCGCTTGGGCATTTTTGACGGTTTTTTGGGTGTTTTCGCAGATTTCATCGGTTTTTTGGGTGATGCCTTCAACGGTATTGCTGAGGTGGGATTGGACGCGATCGCGTGTTGCGGCTATGCTTTCTTGAATGTGGGGTAGGATGTTCATGGAGTTTGAGCAATTGGGTATTAGTATTCACTACTGTTTGAGGCAGGAGATTTCCTGAAATTTGCGGCTGCGATCAAATCTAACAACTTGCGTACATCACAACTAAAAGTCCCGCTTATAATTGAATAACGAGAACCGTTGAGAATGCTATAAAGAATGCCTGTTGCCTCCGAAACCGAAATCCAAGAAGCCGTAGAAATTCGTCGCAACTTTGCGATTATTTCTCACCCCGACGCGGGGAAAACCACCCTTACCGAAAAACTCTTGTTATACGGGGGTGCAATTCACGAAGCGGGGGCGGTCAAAGCCCGACGCGCACAACGCAAAGCCACCTCCGACTGGATGGAAATGGAGCAACAACGGGGGATTTCGATTACCTCAACGGTGTTGCAATTTTTCTACGATCATTATCAGATTAACCTACTCGATACCCCCGGTCACCAAGATTTTAGCGAAGATACCTATCGGACTTTGGCCGCGGCGGATAATGCGGTAATGTTGATTGATGCGGCCAAGGGTTTAGAAACTCAAACCCGCAAGCTGTTTGAAGTGTGTAAGTTGCGATCGCTCCCGATTTTTACATTTATTAATAAATTGGATCGTCCCGGTCGCGAAGCTTTAGAATTAATTGACGAAATCGAGCAAGAATTGGGTTTAGAAACCTTTGCGGTGAATTGGCCCATTGGCATTGGCGATCGCTTCCGAGGCGTGTACGATCGTCGTCAAAAGCAGTTTCATCTGTTTGAGCGTCAAGCCCACGGTTCCCAAGAAGCCCTGGATACGGTGATCGAGCTTGGAGACCCGCGCATTGAAGAACTCCTCGACCAAGAATTATATTACCAACTCAAAGAAGAACTGGAAATCCTCGATGAAGTTTGTCCCGACTTGGATTTAGAGAAAGTCCATAAGGGCAAAATGACTCCGGTATTCTTTGGGAGTGCGATGACCAACTTCGGGGTTGAGCCTTTCTTAAATGCTTTCCTCGAATATGCCCTCAAACCCGAACCTCGCGTGTCTTCTCTGGGAGAAATCGAACCGACTTATCCTGAGTTTACGGGGTTTGTATTCAAACTCCAAGCGAATATGGACCCCCGACATCGCGATCGCGTGGCCTTTGTGCGAGTATGTACGGGAAAATTTGAGAAGGATATGGTGGTGAGTCATGCGCGGACGGGGAAAAATGTGCGCTTGTCTCGACCCCAAAAACTTTTTGCTCAAGACCGAGAATCGGTGGATGTGGCTTACCCTGGGGATGTGATTGGCTTGAACAATCCGGGGGTATTCGCGATCGGCGATACTTTATATCAGGGCAAAAAGCTCGAATATGAGGGGATTCCCTGCTTCTCTCCCGAATTATTCGCCTTTATCAAAAACCCCAACCCGTCTAAATTTAAACAATTCAACAAAGGCATTAGCGAATTGCGCGAAGAAGGGGCTGTACAAATTATGTACTCCGCCGACGACTTCCAGCGAGACCCCATTCTAGCCGCAGTGGGTCAGCTTCAGTTTGAAGTGGTGCAATATCGTCTCGAAAACGAGTACAACGTCGAAACCCGCATGGATATGCTGCCTTATAACCTAGCCCGTTGGGTGGTTGGGGGTTGGCCTGTCCTCGAAGAAGTGGGACGCTTGTTTAATACGATGGTGGTCAAAGATGCTTGGGAGCGTCCGGTGTTGCTGTTTAAGAATGAGTGGAATTTGCAGCAAGTCCAGCAAGACCATCCTAAGTTGAAGCTGAATAATACTGCTCCTGTGGGGTCGGGTATTCAGCCGGAATAGTTTATCTTGGTTAAGAACCCCGGTTTCTGGTAGAAACTGGGGTTTAATTATATTAGCCTAGTTTGGATTTTTGAAATTAAGAGGATGAAGTAGTGTGAAGAACAATAATGTAAATGAAGGAATCAGCAAAGTAGTTTCAGAACTCATGGACAGCATTATGCATAAGGTGCTTATCTCTGACCCGTTTATAAAGGAAAAGCACCATTCTAGCAAACCGCTTTATGCTGCTTTAGTTCCTGATGAAATTTTTAAAGGCTCTCACTTTGAGAGAAGGTTTGTAACGCCTTTTGGTGGTGTTTGGGAAAAATTAGCCAAAGTAGTTGCTGACGAATATCATGGGCATTGTGAAATGGGTAAAACTATAAATGGTGAAGTTGGCGCTGAAAGACTTAGACGAATACAAGAGGTCTTAAACAGATTAGAACACAAACAAAAAGGGAAAGATAAACAAAAACCTAATTGGGATGTAGAACTAAAATACATTTTAGAAGGTGGTGGACAACCAATTCCAACTACTGTTGTTTGTGATATATTTATCGAAAGCAAAAAAACCAAAAAAAAATATGCTTTTGAAATTAAAGCCCCATTGCCCAATAGTGACCAAACCAAAGTGAGTAAAGAAAAGATGTTTAAACTCAGGGCGATGAAGCCAGCCAAAGTAGATTACGCATTTTATGCTTTAGCTTACAATCCATACGGGAAAAGAGAAGATTATAATTGGAGTTTTCCTATGAGATGGTTTGATATGCACAGTGATGAGTCTGTATTAATTGGAAACGAGTTTTGGGATCTAATTGGTGGAAAAGGGACATACAAAAACTTTATTTCTGAAATCAATTCATTGGGAAAAGAATATCGGGAAAGAATATATCGTGAGTTTTTAGGAATTGAACCTCCAGAAGGCTTTGACAAATCGATACTTCAATAGGTTATGAGTAGAGCGAAATTCACATTTATAGATTTATTTGCAGGAATTGGAGGCTTTAAAATGGCCCTAAGTTCCAATGGTGGTATTTGCCTTGGCTTTAGTGAAATTAACAAAGACGCAATAAACGCATATTGTGAAAACTATGATATTAAGCTTGATGCAAACTTTGGAGATATTACCAAAATCAGAGAACTTCCCCAGCATGACCTTTTAACCGCAGGAGTGCCTTGTCAAAGTTGGTCAATTGCCGGTAAGAATCTAGGTTTTGATGATGACAGAGGGCAACTTTGGAATGATACAATTTTCTTATTAAACCAATCTAAGCCTAAAGCATTTATTTTTGAAAATGTAAAAGGGCTTGCCGATCCAAGAAATGAAAAAGAACTAAGTTATATACTTCACAGAATAAAGGAAGCGGGATATTACGCCAACTATTATGTAATAAATTCGCATGATTATGGTGTTGCTCAAAATAGGATTAGAGTTTATATAATTGGTTTTCGTGATAAGAGATATTTCGACCAATTTTCATTACCCAAACAAAGTGAAAGAAGAATGACTCTAGCAGATATTCTTGGCATAGAATTACAAAATAAAGACCCTGAAATTATCCAAAGAGATTTGTTCGGAAACCCAATACGGCAAAGACGAATGAGTCTTTCTAGCAAAAATGGATTTAATGATTATTTTCTTTTTAACGATTTAAGAAACGGGCATACAACAATTCATTCATGGGATATTATTGACACTACAGAAAGACAAAAATATATTTGTTTGCTTCTTTTAAAAAATAGAAGAAAAAAAGATTTCGGGCCTTTAGATGGAAATCCGCTATCATTAAAACAATTTCAATCTCTTGATTCAAGTATATCTCAAGAAGAATTAGATGAATTAGTTAAATTAGCTATTCTTAAAAAAATTGATTATCGATTTGAAATTGTAAATTTTGAAGCAAATGAATTATCAGAGAACGAAGTAGAACTCTTGAACCTATCACAAGGAAACTTTTTTGTTGTTGACAATCTAAAGATTGAAAAAGCATTAAAAGTAAAGTGCATTTCAATTGCCCACACAATCACTTCACTTGTGAATAAAAATGTTATTCAATGTATCGAAGAAAGGTTTGATTTTAAAAACACAAAAATCAGTAGTGGTCTAAATGGGGTGAATAGAGTATTCATGCCCACTTCAGATGTTTTTCCTACTCTAGTTGCAAGTGATACAAACGACTATGTATCGTTGGAAAGCCTTGAGCCAACCGATCGTGATAATTATAAAAGGCAGTTTTTGGAAAAGGTATATTTACCCCAAAAATATAGAAAGATAACAAAAGAAGAAGCTTGTCTCATTCAAGGTTTCCCAAGAAAATTCAAGCTTCCTAAATCCAGAACAAGATGGATGAAGTTGATAGGAAATAGTGTTTCAGTTCCCGTAATTGATGTACTGATTAAATCAATTATTTCAACAGGTGTTTTTGATAGTAAGACTAAACAAAATGAATTCCGAAAGTGCAAAAATTTATCTTTGTATAACAAGGCGCTGCACACAGACAGCAATTCTGCAATGAATCAACAAGGTTGCGATCGCCCAAACCGTTGTTATCTTCAAAAATAAATCACCCAGAAATCCAGATATGATGATTCAATCCGGTCAAATGCCAGAAATTCAATCTCAAGAGGAAAAATTACTGGTGTTGGACAGTCTGTCGGATTGGGAAATTACTGCCAAACAGTTGTTTAGTTGGTTGAGTATTATCGGCAATTAACCCAAATTCTTCTTTTTTGAGGAAAAGACGGGAAAGGCAAACTCCAACTTGCAGGCGATTGAACATAGAGCGAGAAAATATATTCCTATGCTACCGAAGGAGCTTCGTTCCTCAAATTTAGATTAACATAACAGTTATTATGTTAAACATAACAAGTGTTATGTTAACCGCAATCCAAAGCTTTACCCCTTCTTACCCAAACTGATGACTGATAACTGTTTCGAGCGCATTCTCAACAGCATTTACGAGAAAGACTTGAGCGAGAAAAAAAGCTGGTATTCTACCGTTGCTCAAGCTTATGACCGCACCCGTCCCCGCTATCCTGAAGCCTTGTTACAGCAAGTTTGGGAACTCGCGCAACTGCCCCCCCAAGCCCGTATATTAGAACTCGGTTGCGGCCCCGGTATTGCCACCACAGCCTTTGCCGAACAAGGGTTTCGCATAGTTGCATTAGAACCGAGTCCCGAAGCCTTCGCGATCGCGCAACATAATTGTCAATCTTACCCCGATATAGAAATTATTAACTCTACCTTTGAAGAATACGCGATCCCGCAGGGATCTGCTTCGCAGTGCGCGCCCACTTCTTTCGACGGAATACTTGCCGCCAGTTCCTTTCACTGGGTCGCCCCAGAAATTCGCTGCCCCAAAGCCGCAGCAGCCCTTAAACCCCAAGGAAAACTCATTTTACTTTGGAACGTCCCCCCGCAACCGAATCAAGCCGTCTGCGAGGCATTACGGGCGATCCACGAAGCCCACGAACCCTCATTAATGAATGTGATTAGCGGCAGAGATCATCGCGAAAACCTGACTCAATTTGGCCAAGAATTAGAAGACTCTGGCTTATTTACTAATATTGTTTTCACTCATCTTATCGCCGAAAAAACTTACAGCGTCCATGATTATTTAGCCTTGCTCAGTACCTTATCGCCTTATATTGCTTTAGATAACCAAACCCGTCAAAACTTATTTTCTGACTTACGAGATACCCTTTTAAAAACTGCGGGAAAAATTTTCCCAACCACCTTTTTAGCGGCGGCTCATGTTGCTCAAAAACGGGTGTAACTTTGTTGTTGGTTGTTGGTTAGATATAGCAGCAAGCAAAACAGTTAGGACGTTTTATTTAAGGTTTGCCCTCACCCCAACCCCTCTCCCACGGGAGAGGGACTTATTTTTTGAGGATGAATATGTTGTCCTGACCAATGTGGCGGTTGCGATAAATAATTTTGTCTGGCTGTTTAGAGTAAGCTGTCAATCATTTAAATTTCTGTCTCGATTCAAGCCCACCAAAGGGTTTAGTAAGTGAAATCGGCGGTTTAAATGCACAGCAGCTTATTTTCATTGGAAAAATAAACTCTCCTCTAGTTTTTTTTAAAGAGTATATCTATTATAAAATTCAGGCGGAGCCTCGTTTTGTGCGTCTCTTAGTGGAACCAAGGAACGAAATTAGAAGTTTTAACCTTATCGGTGATACAGATAAGAAACCGAGGTTCTTAATCCTTTTCAATTCCTTCTAAAAAATCCAAAACTGTTGTATTAAAAGAATCCGGTTCTACTAAAAACGCCCAATGATTCCCCGGAACTTGAGCAATTTTTAAATCTTGTAAATAAGTTTTATAGGGTTTCAATTGCCATTCGGTACGATTCAATCCGGCTTCGGGTTGAATAAATAAAGACGGAATAGAAATCGGTTGAGTTAATCCCGCAACTAACATCACATCTTCAAAGATTTGATTACGGGCTTCAACGACAAATTTACTGCCCCAAGTCCCCTCTTTCTTCGCTTCAATACTCTGCTCAAATACTTGTTGCTGTAACGGCGACCAACCGCGATATTGTTTTAAGGTTTGGGCTTGCTCGATTGCGGCTTCATAACTGACAAATGGCCCCATTGCAGCCAGAAAGGGTAATACTCGATAAAGTAAGGGAAAGGTAATCTTAAAAATCGAGGGCATCGCATTAATAAAAAAGGGATCGACTAAGATTAAACTGCGGAATTGTTCAGGAAACTTCGTCGCCCATAAACAAGCCACTTTCCCTGCCCAAGAATGCCCAACAATATGGGCGGAAGTGATGCCCAAATGCTTCATTAAGGCTTGTACATCCTTGATAATTTCGAGGGAAGTATAACCCTGTCGGGGCTTCGTACTGTCGCCGTGACCGCGCAAATCGGGGGCGATAACGTGATATTTTGAAGCGAGGGTTTCCCCTAAACTCAACCAAACGCCTCCATGATCGGCTAATCCATGTAACAGGATAACTGGGGTTTTGTTGTTAGGCCATTCGAGGTAGGAAAGGGTGAAGTGCGATCGCGTGAAGGTTTGACGGCGAGAGGCAGGGTCATTCATAGGATTTCGGGGAAAATGCAGTATTTCTAGCTGAATAAAGCGTTGTTGCAGGAAATATTCCTTTATTTACAAGGGTTTCAAACACTGGAGAAAGGCAAAATTGGGATTTTCGCCCGATTTAGCTCGCTGCAACCATTGACATAACTAGGTTTATTTATGCAACAACGCCGAAATGAAACACGCTTCAAGCGCCTCACTCACTCTTTTTAAGCGAGAATATAGGTTCGATCTACTGAATTTTGTTATTTCTGCTTCGTTGCGATGACCATAAAACGTGGAGCTAATTGTCCCGCTAACAAACCTAGGGATAACCAATTATACATCTGCATTTTCTGACCCGGAGGAACAGAGTAAACGACGTGCTGTATTCCTAAGCCAGAGCGCTGAAACCAAGAGCGTACCATCTCAACGTCAGTCAAATGTATCCCCAACGACTCAAAATCAACCGAGCCACTTTTGGCTAAATCAAAGGGGGTAAATGTTTCCGATGAAAATTTACGGCATTTCCGGTTCAAGAATGTGGCTATTATTTTCCCTTTCTCCCCAAGAAGATTGCCAAAGCTTGTTAATACAGGTATTGGCTCCCGCAGATGTTGTAAGACATCTGGGAAAATAATACAGTCAAAGCTTTGTTCTGATAATCTATCAATCGCTGCATTAAAATCCGGGATCACCGTTTCTATGCCTTTCGCTTGTGCTGTTACAGCAATAATTTCATCTAGCGGTATGCCTACAACTTGATGTCCTTTCTTAACTAAAGCGGCTTCAGTTTCTCCTGTTCCACATCCTACCGATAGCACATTTTTGCACCCAGAACCAACGGCTGTTAAAATTCGCGGGTCGGATGGTGCGTGGTGATGTTTATCAAATTTTCTCCTTAGAAGTTTTGTCTCTGTTTCAAATAAACGTGACTTGGATAATTTGCCTGCTTCCACTTGCATTAAAGCTTTGATTTGAGATTCTACTTCTTCCTTCGGAAAATCGAATCCCTTTAGCCTATTTTTATTAGACATATGATGTACTATAAATCGATCAAACTGGGAAATACACATCACCTTAGTTAGACCACAGTACACAAAAGGATCGGATGCGGCACTCTCCAAAATTCCATAACGCGATCGCTGCGGTGTCAAGGCGTAGTTTCCTGAGTCGATCGCAATGCGTAATTGAGAACGACTCAACAAGTATAAAGCGGAATGTTTATTGCTGAATTCGGCGAATGTATAGGAACCAAAACATTTGACTGAATCGGGGAGCCAATGAAAAGAACCATGAAATCCTTCCAAATGGAAACTTTTTTCAGGACTTAATTCATAACGAAAAAAGTCAGCCACATAGCTATCTGGCAAATATGGAGTTACCTCAAGAAACGCCTCTATATGATCCTGAGTAATTAAGGTATCATCCTCTGTATATATAAACAAATCATACTGATCGGCGTTTTCAACAAACGAACGGCGGTGTGCATACACCAACGATCGAGGATCGGATGTCGGTAACCCCACAACGACGTTTACGTCGGTTCCCAAATCTTTGGCAATATTTGTGTGTACTACTATGTCCTTTTGATAGGGTAGAGAACGATACTGTTCTAAAACTTTTTGGAGATATCCATCATTATTTGTGCCGTAATTAGCAATAGCTACTAAAATTTTCATTTCCTATTTATTTAACCCCATATAAATCCAAACAGCTCAAAGCAATTGTTGCAATATCTTCAGGCATCTTTCCCAAAAAACTGATTTTGATTGGTGGAATAAGTCACAGTTCAGAAACTTAGCAAGATCGTGACTCCGGTGTCTAATGCTATCTTCACAGCATTGATTTTCTTGAGTAATCTGTTTTTTACCAGAATTTCGTTTAATATCTACATATTTCTTTTGCTCTGAACAATGCTGGATAAAAAGGGTGACAGCAACACAACTGAGTACATGGACTTGGAGGATTCATCGGCGTGAACCCCCGGTTGATGTCGAATCCACTCTATAAGGCTAAGGCTTCGACTGGTTTTCTGCAAGCGGTGAATACTCGCCGAGTTGTGGCTTCTAGAGCTTTTGTACCGACCGATATCTTGCCAAATTCGAGCAACCACTCTTGCGGCTTAGGGTAGGGATAGATACCTGTAGTGTCCCAACCCAGCTAATATTACTGGCAACCGGGCTGATAAATCAAGTTCTGGGTGGGTTTCAAGCTTTGCCCTTTGTATCCCGGTTGTCTTCCCGGCTTTCGTCTCGAAGTGAGTATAAACTTGGGGAAAGGCTACAAAAATGTAGTTTTATAGCAGTAGCAATTCGGGTTAGGACGTAGTGGGGTTTGCCCTCACCCCAACCCCTCTCCCACTGATCTCTTGGGCTTGCTTTCTAAGAATTGAGGCGGTGTCCTAACTGCTTTGGCGGTTGCTATAGAATTAATGCCGAATGCCTAAGTCGTGGCCGACAGATTTTATGTAATGACTCAAATTAATCAAAAGCGAGATCGAGAAAGGAAGAGAAAAAGAGGAGAGATTGATCTCAAATATTTTTGATAAAAGTGAACTAACTGTAGCACCCGATTCAATTGCTACAGTTAATCAGCAGAATCCATATCTTCGGTATCTTCTGTGGGCATGGGCATTTCTGCGTCGGGCAGATCGTGATGCTGATGTTGGACGGGCTGGGAGTTGAGGGGGATGCGGACGTTGCCCATACCTTGGTCGCCAATGCTGACAATGCCCATGGTTTGGACTCCGGCAGCAATACCGCCCATGGATACCGCCCCCGCCGAAATTACGCCCATGGCCACTGTCCCTAGAGAAACAACACCCATCGGGACAATGCCAATAGAAATCACGCCCATGGGGACAACGCCAATGGAGATTATACCCAGGGGAGTGAGGCCAAAAGCGAAAAATTTAGGTTTGTGTGCGTGTCGTTCCATGAGTAAGATTAATGGGTTTGCGATCGCGTCAGTCTAAACATTTTGATGAAACGATCGCAATCTTGTCAAAAGACACGCTGTCAAACTTAAAGGGAAATGTCTATGAAAATTAATCGCGAAACCCTCTCGATGCAGACGCGAGACGGGGTGAGACTGGATGCGGATGTCTATCGTCCCGAAACGGATACGCTGCTACCTGTATTGTTGATGCGACAGCCCTATGGTCGCGCGATCGCGTCTACGGTAGTATATGCTCATCCCCGTTGGTACGCCGCCCAAGGCTATATCGTGGTGATTCAAGATGTGCGGGGGAGAGGCACATCTGAAGGCAAGTTTCAACCCTTTGAAGGGGAAGTGGCAGACGGAGAGGATACGGTAAACTGGGCCGCACAACTCCCCGGTAGTAACGGCGTTGTGGGGATGTATGGCTTTTCGTATCAAGGAATGACCCAACTCTATGCAGCTATGGCCAAACCCCCTGCCCTCAAAGCCTTGTGTCCGGGGATGTTGGGTTATCATCTGCGGGACGATTGGGCTTATGAAAATGGGGCGTTTTGTTGGCAGATTAGCCTCGGTTGGGCGGTGCAGTTAGCCGCCGAAACTGCCCGTTTATGGGGGGATGACTTGTCTTACCGGGTTTTGTATGGTGCAGCCAGAAATCTGCCGTTTAACGAGTCTCCCCCCCGCTTTGGGGAGAGTTTACGCAAGTATACACCGGGGGCATTTTATGACCAATGGCGATCTCGCTACCCCGATCTAGAATACTGGCAAGCGCGATCGCCCCAACTCCAAGATGTAGATTTACCGATGCTGCATATCGGTGGTTGGTTTGACCCCTATTTACGGGGAAATTTGCGTTTATATAACGAAATGAGAGAAAAAAGTCAGTTCCCGCAACATTTAATCGTCGGCCCTTGGACTCATTTAATCTGGGGACGCAGGGCGGGTCAAGTTGATTATGGCATGGCGGCGATCAGTTTTGTGGATTCCTGGCAGATTCGCTGGTTTGATTATTTTCTCAAGGGACAGAAAACGGCGGAATTACCTCAAAAACCCGTTTATTTGTTTGAAATGGGCAGCAATCAATGGCAAGCGTTGGAGAGTTGGGAAGGCGATCGCGATCGCGTTTATTATTGGAGTAGTGATGGCTTGGCCAGCATCCGCGAGGATTCCGGCGTTTTGTTAACAGAATGCCCCCAAAACGAAGTAGAAGACATTTTTGTGCGCGATCCTTGGCGACCTGTCCCTGCTTTGGGGGGTCATGCCGCCAATCCAGCCGGATCGATGGAGCGATCGCACCTCGATTGTCGCAGCGATATCTTAACTTATACCACCCCAGAGTTAACCGAAGATATCTCAATTTTAGGGAGAGTCACCGTTACTGTATATTGCGAAGTAGACGCACCGAGTTTCGATCTCAATGCAGTTTTATCCGTGGTAGACGACCAACAAAAAGTTTATAACTTTACGCAAGGATACATCCGCGTTGACCCCGCGACCTCTCCGGTTCACATTCCGTTACAAGCCACCTATATGCGAATTAAGGCGGGAAATCGTTTGCGCTTAAGCTTGAGTGCGGATGCTTTCCCTGCTTACCCTATAAACTCTGGAAACCAACCCGAAACCGATAATCGGTTAATTAATGCCCGAATTTTAACCTTCAACATTAAAACGGGTGGAGATACCCCTTCGCAAATATCCCTGAAATGTGTTTCTTAGTGTTTCTTAAACAGCAGTCTCCTAATTTCTCTGTATGATAGAAATATCGCTTGTTGCCAATCCATATCAAGACCACTGATGCTCAATTCTGATGACACTTTAACCTGGACTTCTGAAGCCAAAGCCAAGCTGAAAAATATCCCTTTTTATGTGCGTCCGCAAGCCCGCAAACGCATCGAAGAATTAGCCTTGGCTTCCGAATCCGGAATCGTGACCGTGGAATTGGTAGAACAAGCCAGAGTTGAATTTGGTCAATAGCGCGATCGCGTTTTCTGCTGCTCTTTTTAAATTCAATCACCCCTTCAAAAATCGCGATCGCGTCGATTCAATTTAGCTTATCGTCCCTTTTATTAATATCAGAGCAATGGCTGTTTTTTCTCGTATGTTGGGTGTATCATTTTCGGTCGTAGTCGGTTTAACCGGAGGATTCGCTTTCGCTGAAACTCCCTTTTATCCGGAAAATCAGGCGATCGCGCAGTCTTTTTTAGCCTTTGAAGAAGGGTATCAAATGGGTTATCGTCTCGGCTTTAACCAAGGCCAAGAAGCCCAATATAATCAAGCCCAATACAACCCGCAAATTTTAGGAGTGGGTAGCGGCTTTGAATACGAATATGAAAACGAAGACGATCGACGCGCTCAAATGGGTTATCAAGCCGGTTTTTTAGCCGGGTTTCACGACGGTTATTATCCCGCGATGGATGTCAATCAGCCCGAAGTACAGCGCTTCAATACCGGATATAATGCCGGATTTAGCGAGGGAAGTCAAGCCGCGATCGCGTGTCAGCAAAACCCCGATTGTGGTTATCAACCCCAATCCATCTCACAAAACCCCAAAGATAAACCCTACGATAGCGGTTATCGCGTCGGCTATTTACAAGGTTTTGATCGGGAGTGGGGCAACTGAGTTCAGTCATCAGTCATCAGTCATCAGTCATCAGTTATCAGACAACGGTCAGTAGGCGTGTTGGGACGTAGGGGCGGGGTTTCCCCGTCCAGGCAGAGTTGAAGTTTATTTAATATCAAATCCGGTTGATTAGTAGAGATTCACAACCCCGGTTTCTGGCTCAAAATTTTAACCTTACTGTATCAACAAGTAAGAAACCGGGGTTCTCGACTCAATCCTCAGTCTCTAAACCGCCGTATTCTGACAACTTTGCAGATTCGGAGAAGCCCGAATCACCGTCACGCCGTCGTAACCCGCATTAGTAAATAGATTAGCAACCGTCAACTCAGCCCGTTCATTGGCTTGGGTGAGAATACCTTGTTCGCAAGCCGTTGTCACAATTTCGCTGAGGGTTTGGCGTTGGGCTAGGGTTTGGAGTTGCGGTGCAACATCCGGCCCCAAATCCAGAAAGCCGCGATCGTAATCGTACACCTCAGAACGATTTACATCAATCTTACTATCGAGGATTTGCGGGGGTGGGAGTTGAATCGTCACCGTGTTTTCAGTGGTTTGTACGTCTTCGGGTTGAATTTGGCTCAAATCTACCCCGGCGCGAACTTCCCCGTAGGCAATATACAGCAATTTAGTTTGACCAATCGTAATGTTACCCACTTTGCGGTCTTGTTGCGTGGGAACGACGGCTTCCATCGCAAAAATAGCGGTGGTCAGTTCGCTGGCGTTGCGAACCTGCTGTAAAATCGGCGTGCGGACGTTAATTTCCGGCGGGCTGGCATCGGAGTCAAAAAGCGCCCCAACCCCCTGAAACAGCCGTCCTCCGGTGCGCCACAGCCCCAGTAGCATCAGGAAGACTAAGACCGTAACTCCGCCTTTAGCAAAAAAGGCGAGGTTTTTGAGAAAGATAGCAGGGAGTCGAGTCAAGATTTGGAGAAGGGAGCGATCGCCCATGGTTTTATCGCGCTATTGTAAAATTTCTTCGAGTTGGTGTTGTTGCCACAGGAATTGATAAAGTCCTGTAACTTTCACTAATTCTCTGTGAGTACCACTTTGTACGATCGTACCTGCATCCATAACTAAAATGCGATCGGCGATCGCGGCAGCAGATAGTTGATGAGTAATAAACACCACTGTTTTATTATCTCGATGACCAGATAAATTTCGCAAAATTTTTGTGGCAGTTTGGTTATCGACACTCGATAAAGCATCGTCTAAAATCAAAATCGGCGCTTCAGTGAGTAAGGCGCGAGCCAAAGCAGTACGCTGTCGCTGACCGCCAGAAAGGGTAATTCCGCGCTCTCCTACCAGGGTTTCATATTCTTGCGGGAAATTACAGATTTCGTCGTGAATTTGAGCAGATTTAGCCGCCTCAATCACTTCCGGGTTTTCAGCCAAGGGGCTACCATAACGAATGTTATCTTTAATTTTGGCGCTGAACAAAAAGCTATCCTGGGGAACATAGGCGATCGCTTCTCGCAAGCTTTTTAAGCGCAGACTGGTAATATCAAAATCATCCACAAAGACTTTCCAAGGCTTGATATCCAACAAACGCGGTAACACATTGGCAATCGTTGATTTTCCCGATCCAATCGGCCCGACAATGGCGACGGTTTCCCCCGGTTGAATGTCAAAATTGACGTTATGGAGGGCGGGTTTTTCGCTACCCGGATAAGTGTAATTGAGGTTGGTTACTACAATTTTACCTTGTACCTCTTCGGGTGAAATCGCGATCGCGTCCTCGGTATCTTGAATTTCCGGTTCGGCATTCAAAATCGACTCAACCCGATCGATACTTACTTCCCCTCGTTGATAAGAAGTAATCGTAAAACCCAACAGCGCCGTTGGAAAAACCAAACGCTCCACATAAATAATTAGCGCGACAAATCCCCCAATACTAATCACACCCCGCGCAATCAAACTAGAGCCAAATACCAACAAAATCAACAGAGAAACATAAACCAAACCCTCAATAATGGGGAATAATAAATTTCGGGTTCGGGCTAACTTTAAATTAGCATTAAGCAAGCTTCTATTTTTCTTGTCAAATGCCTCATATTCATTTTCCTCTTGAGCGTAAATCTTAATCAAAGAAATGCCACTCATATCCTCTTGAATCATCTGGCTAAGGTCAGACAATCGTTCTTGTACCTCGCGCTGTTGATTGCGAAGACGATTACTAAACAACTGCACCGTTAACAACATCAACGGATAAATTGCCAAAGCTGCCAAACTTAACGGTACATTAATCGACAGCATAAACGGCAACGTCAAGCTGTAGGCAAAAATGGTATTGATCACGCTTAAAATGGCAAACCCCAACAAGCGGCGAATATTATCCACATCGCTGGTGGCGCGACTGATTAAATCCCCGGCAGTATTATTAAAAAAGTAAGTGGGATGAAGGGTTAATAAATGCTCGAAAATATTTTGTTTAATTTCAAACTCCACTTGTCGGCCAATGCCAAAAATCGTCACGCGGGACACCATACGAATGACCCACATAATCGAAGCCAACAAGAAAATTTGTAGCACAAAACGCCACACTTGATCGATGCTTAAAACCCCGCGTAAACGGTCGATACTATCTTCGACCAAACGCGGAATATAAGCCCCGATCGCATTGACAACAAATAAAGCAACAGTCCCCAACAACATCGATCGCCAATGGGGGCGGAGATACGTTAATAATTTTTGAAATCTAGACTTAGCCATAGTTATATTGAGGCAACAAAGGGCGATCGCGCATTAATAATGCGTCGATTCGACCCCTTAAGATTGTAGCTACTGTTCATACCCCCTGGGTCGCTCACTCATCTTCAGCAGGGCATTCCCCTGTCCGGCCATCGGGAAGCGTCGCGTTGCAGAGATTCGCTTCGTAAAAATACGCCCCTTCCACCTTCGCATCGGTCAAATTCGCCCCTTGGAGGTTAGCCTCGAAGAAATTAGCATATTCTAGGTTAGCGTTGCTGAGATCGGCGTTTTCGAGGTTTGTTCTCGGTAAATCGGCTCTTTCGAGCATAGCATTACTCAGGTTACTATTCGTCAAACTACTACTGTCCAAACTCGCGCCGTTGAGATCGGCATTGCTGAGGTTGGCGTTGTCAAGCAGGGTTTGGCCGAGTTTCACACTGTTGAGGTTCGCATTGCTGAAATTGGCGTTAATCAGATTTGCCCCCACCAAATAAGTATTATCCAAGTCAGCATTGACAAAAGACGTATTTTGAAGATTTGCCCCACCGAGGTAAACATTGCGTAAATCCGCCCCATTGAAACTCGTATCGTTGAGTTGGGCATTGTCGAGACTCACCATAAAAAGGGTAATATTATCCAGATTGGCTTCGCTGAGAATCGCCCCGCGTAAATCGCTACTGCGGATATTCGCCCCGGTGAGAATCGCCCCGGTAAAGTTGGCATTGCGTAAAATCGTACCGGAAAACTGGGCATTGTTGAGATTAGCGTTGATAAAGTTAGCCCCAATCAGATTACTTTGGGATAAATCAACAGTATCAAGGTTAGCATTTTGGAAATTGGCGGCGCGATCGCGAAAATCCAACCCCCGCAACCTCGCCCCAGAAAGGTCACACGCCGGACAACTCCCGGTTTGGATAACCAGACTAATGTCGGTGGGTTGGGCGGCAATGAGAGGTATTACGCTGCCGATGAGAAGGGTTTTGAGTATAGTCATCAGTGGTTGAGGCAGTGGGAGTTTTTGGGGCAATCGGCAATCGGCAATCGGCGTGTAGGGGCGGGGTTTCCCCGCCCAGAGGGGGAGGTTTTTAGGCAGTAGGCAGTGGGGAAAGGGGGAGGGAATTACCAGTTACCAATTACCAATGACCAATTCAGGGATTCTGCCAACAACCAACAACCAAGGACAAAGGACAAAAGACAAACGCTTGTCTGGTTATAGCATAGACAAGCGTTTGCGAGTTTTTCTGTCAATTCTAGTAACGGCTGGCACTAGGGCTGAAAATCAAAGGCATCGAACGGAATTTAAGTAAGAAGAATAAACCCAGTAACAAAATTGACCAGTGGGCGATCGCGAAGCCCCAAACTAAACAGACAATCGCGCCCCCCGCAGCCATAACTTTAGAAAGTTCGTGGGATGCTCGTTGATACCAAACAATATTAATCATGGCGACAACCAGAAGCAAGACTGGAAACAAAGGAAGTGTCATATTATTCACCTTCGATTAGGACGTACACAAAACGAGGGAGCGCAATGGCTTAAGTTTAAATATGTAAGTAAATGTTGTTATGCTTTAACATTAGCATCAAGTCAGAGAGTTGAAAGGTTAACTTCATCACCTTTCGCAAAAAGTTGCCGTTTCTTATTACAACTTTACAGTCGAAACCGAGGCTGTGAGCCAATAATCAACTTTTGATAAATATTTGTTGACTTCGATCTTGGCTATTTTTTATTCCTTGACGGCAGCAATAGGGGTTTCTAGGAAGTCGGCCAGCCAGACTTTGAGGCGGTAAGTCGCACG
The DNA here is from genome assembly GCA_000380225.1 of filamentous cyanobacterium ESFC-1. Classification (GTDB taxonomy): domain Bacteria; phylum Cyanobacteriota; class Cyanobacteriia; order Cyanobacteriales; family Spirulinaceae; genus Jaaginema. The sequence continues at coordinate 1,542,432 of KB904821.1, read as the reverse complement.
ACAATCATCTTCATTGTAGCGAATAATCGCATCTAAACAGTCGCGATCGCCCGTTTTCAACCAGCGATCGTACCAGCACACCGTTTGATCGCCACTCGCTTCGGCATCACGCCACTGAAAGCCCAACCACTGAGCAATGGCTTTGAGGGAGTAACTTTGTACGGGTAAGAGAGTCGTCGCGGTGACATAGTGATGTAAATCCACACACCGAGAAACCAGGGCTTGTACCCGATGAAGTGGTGTTTTATACAACCGTCCTAAGCGTTGAATCGTCTCAACTTCGTATTCAGAAAAATGGAAAATCGGGGCGTTGGGTTCGCTTTCCATTAAGGTTAAAAACTGCTGCCAAATATCGGCTTCTGCGGCGGGATTTTCTGCCACTAAAGGGATAAATTGTTCGCGATCCCGCAGGGATCCGCGTAGCGGCGCGCCACGGTAATCAATTTGTACTACGCCGAGGAGATAATCTAAATTACGATCCGGTTCAGCTTCGATATCAAAATAAAATTCGACTTCCTGAGAAGGTAACGGCGGTAATGCACGTTTGGTTTGTTTTTTCAAGGCTTGATTAGAAAGAATTGACCACGCTTGTTGCTGTAAATTTAAAGCCAGATCGTGACCCAGGGTAGAGTTGAGTTCTTGGGGCGGCGTAGAGGCCAAAGTTTCGAGGGTTTGAATGCCCAAAGTTTGTAATTGTTCGTAACGATTGGGGGTGACACCGGGAACCAAAGACAAATGATTTTGAGCTTGGGCGATCGCGTTGCAATGGCTGTACCATTGACACAAACTACAACGTTGACGAGAAATAAAGACTTCGGGTTCGCGAGATAAAAGCAACACCTCGCTACATTCAGCCAACACTTCCCACAAGCGGGGCAACCAGATATGAAGCTGTACCGAATGGACATCGCGATCGCGTAAAATCAGATGAGCCTCGGTGGGTAAAGCCTCCTGCATCACCGCCAACAAATAAGTATGTAGCGCACTAACTAACTTATATTCGGGTTTCGGGCGCTTGCCGAGTTTGACATTAATCGGAATATACTGCCAATCGCCCCAGCGTGACTTTCCAGGCTGTTTAACCAGTAAAGTCGGCTTGCCCATGAGTTCCAACGCCTGAAGACGCAACTGGGCTTCTACGGCTAAAACTTGGGGGTTGGGGGGCGCATTCGCGATCGCGCTCGGCCAAAGATGAGCCGGAAAAGGATCGGAGCGATTCACCTGCAAAACCCCTTGATGAATGCAGTCTACCCCCTGAGCCATCAAATGGGCTGTCGCGATCGCCCCAGCATCCCAATCCCGCCAGGCAAACTGAGGCCGATGACAATCATAATCCGCCAAAATCGCCGCAATATGTTGAGAGCCTTGCGATCGCAGTTTACTCACAAAATCCCGTTCCGGGTCTCTTTCGGTGCGATCGCCATACAGATTCAAAAAGGCTCGGCGCTGACAGCGCTTGTAGTCTAGCAGTAAATCATCGGCGATTAGCATTTTGGTTGTTGGTTGTTGGTTGTTGGTTGTTGGTTGTTGGTTGTTGGTTGTTGGTTGTTGGTTATTGGTTGTTGGTTATTGGTTGTTGGTTGTTGGTTGTTGGTTATTGGTT
>KB904821.1:1467920-1540729 GCA_000380225.1 filamentous cyanobacterium ESFC-1 | reverse complement strand
CATGTGCAGGTCGGTACAAATGACATCTGGTTGCGCTTTTTCGAGTAAGGCTAAAGCTTCAACACCTGTTTTGGCGGTTCCTACCACCTGAATCTGGGGGGCCGCCTCTAGAATCCGTTTGAGGATTGCGGTTGCAACAGGTGAATCTTCAACGATGAGGACTTTAATTAGCATTGAGAAAACATTGCCACAAGGATTGAGAAAAATGAGAAGGAAAGCGATCGCACCCTGACGGGTTTCTTCTATTGTGACTTAAGCCTTGTGATTCGTCGGCAATTGCGGTTAGGGATACGAGGGAATACGGGCTGTTTCCCCTCATCCCCAAAGTTTAATTTTGAGACAGAATCGAAACTAGACTAGCCCTTGGGCGCGATCGCCCCTCTCAATTTCAAAAAGTGTGTTTTGCTTGTTGGTTGACCCCACTCATCGCCCTTTTTAGCTCTAAAGCGAAGTAAGAAAGGTAAGAAAGGTTTTAAAGAGTAGGTATCTGCTAAAAACCGTTGAAAACCCTTTTATTTCCCCTACAATGCAGATGGTCAACAAAAGCTCAAACAAAAGCGTCATTCAGTTTCGTCTGAATGATTGATCATTACCTTAATAGTAGATTGACGCGAGCCAGGCAGCCCGTTTTCGAGGGGTTTGTTGGGTTGTACTCTCGCTAACTCAATCTACTATTTTTTTTTGTTCAGTAGGGCTTTGGTCATTGGTCATTGGTCATTGGTCATTGGTCATTGGTCATTGGTCATTGGTCATTGGTCATTAGTCATTGGTCATTGGTCATTGGTCATTAGCGACAAGTCAAGGTTTTGCGCCTATTAGTCCTGCGTAGGGGCGAGGTCTCCTCGCCCAATCTCAACTTGGGGGAAACCACGATGGGATGTTGCTATCGCGTCGCTAAAACGTAAATTTGGGCGGGGAAACCCCGCCCCTACAAGGAATTTGACGATAGGTACAAAACCATTACTTGTCACGATTGGTCATTGGTAATTGGTCATTGGTCATTGGTCATTGCTCACACCGATCGCGCCAACTGCAAAGTCAAGTCCTCATCCGGCGTAATCACAAGGGTGGGGCAAATCCCAGAAGATACAGCCGCGTTGGGGTTATCCGCCGTCACAAACCACAAGCCGCGACTCCCTGAAGGGAGCGATCGCAAACTTTCGGGATTTTGGGTCATCCACACCCAAGGGGCATTGGGAAAATCCTCATGATTGCGGGCTTCTTCGGGGAGGGTAGCCGCGAGGGTTTCGAGGACAACTTGGTTACCGTGGACAAGCCCGGTGCTGGCCGTCCAGAGTTTGACGCTGAGTTGACAGCGATTGGCATAGAAATACAAAGAAGCGGCGGCGGTGACGGCTTGCTCGAAAAGGTCGCGATTCCAAGGGGAGGCGGTGTCGAGGCCGATAATCACTTCTTGGCCGCTGATAACGGTTTCTAATTCTCGTACCTGAAACTCCCCAAAACGGGCGCTACTACGCCAATGAATTAACCGAGTCGGATCGCCAACGCGATAAGGGCGCAGGGTGCGCGTTACCCCTTCGTTTGCGTCCTGGTAGCGGCGATCGCGGTCTACCTGAAAGCTATCATCTCGGCCGAGGGTATCGAGGAGGGGCGCACGTTTGAGGGGCAAGACTTTGGGATAAACTACTAATTTGGCCGGGGCGGGACGAGAGCGCTGACACCAAAACACCCCCAAGGGAGAAGCCGAGCGCAGTTGGACTTCTTGCCAATGATAAATGCCGCGATGTTGCGCTACTGGGGTTGCAGTCCAGCGATGGGTGGAGTGGGGGGGAATGACCTCGATGGCGGTTTGGGTGGGGGGTGCGAGCCACGGGGGTAGGCGATCGCTCACCTGCAATAATGTTTTAGCTTGATTCGTGGGATTTTCAATTTCGAGGGTCAAAGAAAAGCGATCGCCCTGGGGGATAGGTTGCAGGGGCAAACGGCGCACTTGTAGGGATTTGATGGCTTTGGGGGGTAAAATGGCTCCGAGGGTCAGCAGGGCTAAAATCGAGCCGCTAATCACATACAACCAGCCGGCCATGGTATTGGTCGCGGCTCCGAAAAAGCAAATCGCAATTCCCCCTAAAATCAAACTACTGTAAGCGGGGGTTACCCAATGGGTTTCAAGCCAGTGATTGAGTCGTTGTAGTCGTGTCATTTCAATAAAGATTGGGAACAATAAGAAAAGAAAACTAAAAATTTATCGTGAACGAGAATCAATTCCGGTTAGGGGGTCGTTGAAACAGTAAGAAGGAATGGTTTAAAAGCAGGAATTTTGAGGGAGGGGTTATCAGCATTTAAGGGGTAGTGGGCAGTCGGGGGGAGAGTTGAATTTTGCCCCTTCAAAGTTAGTCAAAAACTTGGGTGAGGAGGGCAGATTCTTGCCAAGGCTGAATGCTCTTGCTTTACAGGCATTACAAACCGAAAAAGTACACCCAAGTTTCCCAGAGAGTTTTCGAGACAGTTGGGAAACTAATAACCAATGACCCAAGACAAAGGACATAGGACTAACAACGAATGATGAATGACGCGAAAGTTTGCCCCAATTTACGGTCGATTGTAGCAGTATGGCTTCTAAATTTGATGTGAAACCCATAACATCCGTCCCGATGGTAACTCCCGTTTCTGGGCTGTTACGGTGGCGACAACCGTTGATTTTTGGGTTGTTGGGGGGGGTTTTATTGTCGGTGGGGACGATGACTTATATGAGTTATCGCTATGGGCGGCGTTTGGCGATCGATCATCTTCAGGATCGGGCGATCGCGGCGGGAGAAAATCGTACCGAAACCCTGGATCGCTGGCTGTTACAGCGTCAACAAGAGTTAGAAGAAGTTACTCAAAGTAGCGTCCGTTATCAGGGAGACTCATCGACGTTGGCAGACTATGTGGCGGGTCAAGCCGGGCGTTTGAGCAATTTTGAGTCTTTACAGGTGCAATATAGCGATCGCCCCCATCCCCAGCGCCGATCGATTGCAGAAGCGATCGCCACCAATCAAATATTAATGATTCCGGGGGACGAGTCGGATTTAATCGCGATCGCGCCCCTTCCCGGTTTAAATCAACCCACTGCTGTTATTATCGGGACTCTCAAGAGCGATCCTTTGATAGCATTACTTAATCGTCAGGATTCTGGGTTTGATACGTCGCGCTGGCGCTTACAAGCCCAAGGGCAGGTTGTGGCTCAGTCCCAGGGATTTCCCGATCCGATGATTGTCTCCGATTGGCTCGATCGCAAACATAGCCTCAGCCTCGATCGCCCTTTTGGGCGCAATTCGCCTTTCCCGGATCGGCATTATTACATGACTCGTTTGCCGTTACAGCAAGTGGATTGGACTTTGGCTTTGGCGATTCCCCGTCAAGAGGTGGAAGCGCAGTTACAAAGTTTGAATTTACTGGCGATCGCGGTGGCTATATTATTAATTTTAGTAGCGACAGGCTCGATGCAGTTGGTTTGGGCTTCGACGAGGGCGCGATCGCTGGCAGCCCAAGAAGCCCTGCTCAACCGCTTAACTGGGCGCATTCGGGCTTCTTTGGATTTAGATGAAATTATGCAAGCCACTGTCGAAGAAGTGGCCAAGTTACTCGATCTTAAGGGAGCAGCGTTTGGCTGGTACGATCTCCAACATCATTCTTGGCAGGCTTGGTGGGAAGACAGTCAAAAACCCTTGTCTCGGCAGATGGGCGGGTTTGAAACGCCTCATAATTGGCAACAACGGCTTCAAAAAGGCAAATCTCTCCATTTACAGGTTGCTTTGGCTTCCCAACGGGAAAGTTATTATTTTCTCCCTGTGGCGACCGAACAACAACGCCAAGGTTATTTGATTTTAGTCAAAACCCATTCAGAAAAGCTCAAAACTGCCGAACAACAGTTGTTACAAGGGGTGATCGATCAGTTGGCGATCGCGATCGCTCAATCTCGTCTTTATGTTCAAAGTAAGCAACAGGTGACGCGGTTGGCTTCGGCTTTGGATCGGGCGGCTTTGGTGGCAATTACCGATGAAAATGGCAAGTTTACCCATGTGAATGAGGCGTTTTGCTTGCTTTCGGGCTACGAGCGCGATCGCCTGTTGGGACGACATCATCGTTTTTTCCAGTTGTGGAATCCCTCGCGGCGCTTACTCCATGAGGTGTATTTGACGTTGCAGCAGGGTCAGGTGTGGAAAGGGGAAATTCAGCTTTCGGCTCAGTCAGGGGTGGATTATTGGCTGGATACAACGATTTTCCCGTTTATTAATCAAAAAGACATTGCCCCACAGTATTTAGCGGTCTTTTTTGATATTAGTCAACGCAAGAAAGCCGAAGCCCAACTGCGTCACGATGCCTTTTATGACAAACTCACCGGGTTACCGAATCGGACTTGTTTGATGCAGCGTCTCCACGAAGCGATCGCCCAAACGCCAGCCCATCGCCATTTTGCCTTGTTGTTTTTTGATATTGACCGTTTTAAAGTGATTAATGATAGTTTGGGCCATCTCACGGGCGATCGCTTGTTGGTGGAAGTGGGCGATCGCTTGCGTCGCTGTTTACAACCGGGGGATTTAATTGCTCGTTTTGGCGGGGATGAGTTTATTATTTTGCTGGAAAACTTATCTAGCCCAGAAATAGCCGAAAAGACTTCAGATTGCTTGCTCTCAGCTTTAAAACAGCCTTTTTCTTTGGCTGATTATGATTTATTTGTGGGTGCGAGTATCGGCATTACCCTCAGTAACGGCGGCACACTAGAAGCAGAAGATGTCCTCAGAGACGCAGATTTGGCGCTGTATCATGCCAAAACCCACAGCCCCGGTAGTTATGCCATTTTCAACGCAACCATGCGCGATCGCGCCCTGGATGCCCTACAAATTGAACGGGATTTGCGCCAAGCCCTCGATACAAATACGGGATTATTTTTGTATTATCAACCGATTATTGATTTACAAACCCAAGCCCTCAAAGGCTTTGAAGCTTTGATCCGTTGGCAACATCCCCAACGGGGTTGGATTTCTCCGGCGGATTTTATTCCCCTGGCAGAAGAAACCCAGTTAATTTTACCCTTGGGGGAATGGGTGCTAAAACAAGCTTGCGAGCAATTAGCCCTGTGGCAGCAAATGTGCAGCGATCGCCCCTTTACGGTAAGTGTTAACTTATCGGGGATTCAGATCGCTCAAACCAATTTCCTTGAGCAGTTAGACCGATTGCGCGATCGCTTTCATCTACAACCGGGTTGGCTGAAACTCGAAATTACTGAAAGCGTGATGATGGCCAATCTCGATGCGGTGAAAACTTGGATCGAAGAACTCAAAAAGCGGCAAATTTCCCTATCTTTAGACGATTTTGGCACAGGCTATTCTTCTTTAGCCTATTTATCGGCTTTACCCATTGATACCCTCAAAATCGACCGTTCTTTTGTGCAAGATATGGATGAAAGCCCCGAACAACAACAAATCGTCCAGGCTATTATTACCCTAGCTCATAATTTGGGGATGGATGCGATCGCCGAAGGCATTGAAAATGAAACTCATGTCCACCAACTGCAACACCTAGGCTGTGAATACGGACAGGGATATTATTTTGCCAAACCTTTGAATATTGAGCAAGCCACAGCTTTATTAATTACCAATAACCAGTAACCAATTGTGACAAGTGGGGATTGGACGGGGAAACCCCATCCCAACAACCAATAACCAATAGCCAATAACCGAGAGCCAATAGGGAATAATAGAAACTATACTGTGTATGGTTTTTTGGCGCATCATGCCTCACCTTTTTAACCTCAGTCGGTTTTGGCAGCAACAAAAACGGCAAATCCCGAATCTACGCTATCTTATTGTTTTTATCTTGCTGAGTGGGACAGCGATCGCGGCCAGTGTGACTGCTTTTAGTAGCTATATTCTCCTGCGGCAGTTAATCTTAGACCGGACTCAAGAAAAAGTCGCTTTACAAGTCCAGTATGGTGTCGAAGCGATCGATCGCTGGTTGATGGCCCGCAAAACCGAAGTCGCAACCCTGGCTAATACTCCTACCGTGGGTCAAATGGAATGGTCTGTGGCTGAGTCTTATTTAATCGCTCAACTCACCCGCAATCAAGACTTTTCCCAGTTTATCCAAGCTCGACTCGATGGGACTTATGCTAGTACCTTAATGGGTCAAACCAGTGAAAATATCGAAGATCGCCTTTATTTTCAAGCGGCCAGAAATGGTGAGATTACTGTATCCGATCCGATTATTTCTCGGGCCACCGATAAACTGCAAGTGGTCATTGCGGCCCCGATTCCCACCAATCGCGAATCTCCTGAAGGGGTGATTGCGGGTAGTATTACCATCGATCGCTTGTTAGAAGTGGTCAATCAACTGCAATATGGGGAGAATAGTTACGCTTTTGCTCTCAATTCCGAGGGATTCCCTATTATTGCCCCAGAAGCAGAAAATACAGTCAATCTTTCTACGTTTGATTCTACCCTACTGCGAGCCAAAGATGAAGGTTGGCGGGCGATCGCGCGGTCGATGGTGGCACGACAACGCCACATTGAACGGATTAAACTTGATGGTAAGCCTGTCTATGTGGCTTATTTTCCCCTCCAAGAAGCCAACTGGTCAGTGGCGTTGGTGATTCCCCCAGAAAACATTGAAGGCGATCTAGACGGCTTAAATCGTTTAGCCTTGGTCTTGGGAACATTACTCTTGGCGGTACTGTACACTGGGGGGCGCATTGTGGTCAACTCTGAAGTTATGCGATCGCGGGCCCATCGCGAAGCCCTCCTCAATCGCCTGACCAAGCGCATTCGCGCCACCCTAGACCTCCAGGATATCTTACAAACGACGGTTGCCGAACTTGCCAAAATTCTCAAAATCGAGCAAGTGGCTTTTTGCGTTTACGATCCCGACAGCCAACTCCTCACCATTGAAGCCGAAGTCCTGAGTACAGATTATTTGCGTCAGTTGGGTACTTTTGATTGTAGCCCTGTCGATCATCTTAAACAGACTCTACTTTCCCGGCAAGAATTACGCCTCAAACCCCTCGCCAAAGATACTCAACATTATGCTTTAATTCTGCGTCAAGACCGCTATTTAGCTCTCCCTGTTCTTAATGCACGCATGAGCTTTTTAATCTGTAGCCATCAGCATCGTTTTTGGTGGACAAAAGAAGAAGAAATGCTGATTCAAGCGACTTGCGACCAACTCGCGATCGCGATCGCCCAATCTCAACTTTATCGCCAAACCCAAGATCAAGTCGAACAACTCAAACAAGCCCAACTCCAACTGGTACAAAGTGAAAAAATGTCGAGTCTCGGTCAAATGGTAGCCGGAGTCGCTCACGAAATCAACAACCCCGTTAACTTTATTTATGGTAATCTCAGTCACGTTGAACAATACTCCCAAGACTTATTAGGATTAATCGATTTATATCAACAACATTACCCCCAACCTAACCCCGAAATCACCGAAGAAATTGAAACCATTGAACTGGATTTTGTACGAGAAGACCTGCCAAAAACTTTGGCTTCGATGCAAATGGGGTCAGAGCGTATTCGCAAGCTGATTTTATCTTTACGCAATTTCTCGCGATTAGATGAAGCGGATAAAAAGCTGGTTGATGTTCATGAAGGTATTGATAATACTTTGATTTTGCTACACAATCGCCTTAAAAATAAAGTCCAGTTGGTGAAAAACTATGGCGATTTACCCAAGGTTGAATGCTATCCTAACCAACTGAATCAAGTGTTTATGAATTTGTTTAGTAATAGTATTGATGCTTTAATTGAGTCCAAGATTCCTGATAAGCAAATTACGATTACTACTCAAATAATTGAAAAAGATGGGCAAGATTTTGTCCAGTTTTACATCGCTGATAATGGCCCCGGTATTCCAGAAGCAGTTAAAAATAAAATATTCGATCCCTTTTTTACAACGAAACCTGTAGGGAAAGGAACAGGTTTAGGACTGGCGATTAGCTATCAAATTATTGTCGAATTACACGGCGGCCAAATTGATGTTAAAACTCCTGATTCTGGCGGGACAGAATTTAGGGTTGATATTCCGATTGATTGACAATATAAAAATGGAGGTGGAGACTCGTTTGGTGTGTCCCTTGGTGGAACTAAGGAACGAGATTAATAAGCCCCTCTCCCGTGGGGGGTTGGGGTGAGGGCAGACTTGTTAATCAAAACGTCCTAACTGTCAGGCTTGCTGCTTTATATGGAGTGCATTCTAACTCGGATTGGGTATTCGTCGAACGTCAACGTCCTGCACCGATGAATAACGATTATAATTGGAGACGATCTGGGCTTTAATGATATGGATTCAATTCAATCGCTATGAAATTTTTATCTAACGTTTTATTATCGACTGCGGCGATCGCGGGAATACTCTCTAGCGTAACCCCAGACGCGATCGCGCAAACTCCTGATACGATGACTCCGGGGAGTGCGAATAATACCGGAACGTTTCAAAGTAACGAAATTGATGCTTTTGATGGCATAGAGCAAGGGTCATTTAATCCTTTGGATTTATTTCACATGATGAATATGGGAGGAAGACGCTCCCTCGGACAGTTTCGACAAGAACAAAATAATAATCTCGATAATGCGACTCAGGAGTTTCGCCGTCAACAGTTAGAGTTGTTAAACGACGACAACCAGAATGCACCTGTTGTCCCCGAATCTCCCGAAGCTCCGCCTGAGTTATAATAAATTCAAAATTTTGTGATAATCGAAGTTTTGAAGGTAAACCAGGAGATTTTGAGCAACTTTTGGCTCTGTTTGACTAATTTGGTCGATCAGAGCCTTGGTTTTGTTTAAATCTAAAGCGCTTACGGCTTGTTGAAGATTGTGGCGCAGGGAAGCCGGAAGTTGTGCCAAAATAACTCGCATGGGTTCTGGATCGAACAGTACATCATCTTCAGAAAGATGGTTTTCGGTATGAGGCATTGTGTGCAAATAGGATACACCCAGATGTTGGCTGAGTTGGTCGAATAAGAGGGTTTCAGTGATGGGGGTGATGATAAAGTCATCGCAACCGGCGGTAAAAATGCGCTGTTGTTGCTCGGAGTTATTGAGGGTGAGGGCGATAATTTTTGTGGGTTGTAGCGAATCAGCGTTGGCGATCGCGTTTTTACGAAAGGTTTGTTCGAGTTGTCGAATGCAGTGGGTGGCTTGATAACCTTCCATTTCCGCCATATCGAGGTTGATGTAGATTAAATGGGGTTGGAAGGTTTGCCAAGACGCGATCGCATCTCGACCGTTATCGGCTTGAGCCACCTCAAAGCCGACAGTGGTTAATAAATTAATTAAAAACGAGCGCTCGGTCGGATTATCATCGACAATTAGCAAGCGATAAAGGGGTTGATTGGGAGCAAGTCCGATGATGGGTTGCGGAGTCTGAATTTCAGAGGAGATGGCGCTATTGGGCTGAACAATCGCAGGGATTTTGACCCGAAAAGTGCTGCCTTGGTTGGGAGTAGAGGTGACATCCAATTCACCGCCCAAAAATTGCACATATTGATAGCATAGCGCCAACCCCAGACCTTTGCCTTGTTGAGCCGCGCGGCCTGTACTGGTTTGCACAAAAGGTTGGAATAAGAAATGAGATTCGGCTGCGTCTATCCCCAAACCGGTATCTTGGACTTCTAGGTATAACCAGGGCTGAGGCCCAGCTTCATAGGCAATATTTAAAGTAATACTGCCTTTAACGGTAAATTTGACGGCATTACTCAGTAAATTGATTAAAATTTGCCGCAATTTCGCTAAATCGCTTTCGATATAATGGGGAACTTGGGGCGCGATCGCGATTTTGAAAATCAAGCCTTTTTCGGCGGCTTTGAGCCGAAACATGGCTTCGATTTCTTTGAGGAGCGATCGCACATTGCAACAATTTAGATTCAGAGTTAGACAACCCGCTTCAATTTTGGAGATATCGAGAATTTCGTTGAGCAAATTCAAGAGTTGTTCGCCGTTGCGGTGAATAATGTCTAAATATTCGCGATTTTGTAGGCTCAAATCTTTATCCAGGGCCAGGAGTTGGGTAAACCCTAAAACGGCGTTGAGGGGCGATCGCAACTCATGGCTCATGTTAGCAATAAATGAGCTTTTGGCTTGATTTGCGGCTTCTGCAACTTCTTTGGCTTGAGCGAGCAGGTTTTCGGCTTGTTGGCGCTCGGTAATGTCTACGGCTGTCCCGATTAACTGCTGCACTTCTCCTTGAGCTGTCCGACGAAAAACTTTTTCTCGCGAGAAAATGGTTCGCCACTCATTTTGGGCATTGCGTATACGATATTCTACATCGATTACTTCACGATCGGCGAGGGTTTCGAGCTTTTGAAAATGAGGTTTGACAATGGTTTCAAAGTCATCGGGATGAATAAGACTGGGTAAAAACTGCGCTCCCATTTCTTGGGCTTGTTCTTGGCTATAACCCAATACCGAGGTAACTTCGCGATTCGCGTACACATTACGCTGTTCGAGTAGGTCGTAAACATAAATCAAATGAGGAGAAGTTGAAGCCACTTCTTCGATAAAAAGCTGACTTTCATCCAGTCGTTGCTGCACCTGTTGACGCTCGATGGAAGTTCCGAGAATCTGACTGACGGCTTGCAAGAAAGCAATTTCGTCTTCTTGAAATTCTCGCGGTTGGCGATTGTGAATGGCTAATACTCCCAAGGGTTGTATTTGGCCAGAAATGAGAAGACTGACGGAACTTACGGCTGAGGAGTCTTCGACAAAACCCAAGCCCTGAAACCGCGTTTCTGTCGCGAAGTCGGAGACGATAACGGGGCGATCGCAACCCAAGGTATAACTAATTTGAGAGTTTTGTTCTAGATTGAGGCGGGTTTGCTGAATTTCGGGCCAACCCCATTTCGCTCTGAGGGAAAATTCTTGTTCTTGGGGGAGCCATTCTAAAATTACGCCATCATCGACTTCTAGGGTTTGGACGATTAAAACGATGGCTTGCTGCATCAGGGTTTGGATATCCACCGTTTTTAGGGCATCTTCGCCAAATTCAGCCAAATTTGTCGCACACCGTATCCGAGCTTCGAGGGCAAACTTAAGGGTAAGGCGCTCGGCGATCGTGGTGAGAGAACCATCCCAGGTACTAGAAGTATCAGGATTAAGCTTTTTTGAGGTTTCTAAGCCATAGACGCGATCGCGGAGCTTGATTTGGTCTTTTTGACTGTTATAGCTGCTTAATGCCTCGCGAACGGTAATTCGTAGGTCGGACGCTTGCCAAGGTTTGACCCAATAACGATAAATTGAATCCAAAAGGAGAAGATCGTCATCGGGGGGAATCCCTAGGAGAATAATGCGAGTTTGGGGCCATTGTTGGTGTAAATCTTTGAGTATTTGGTAGTTTGGGCTTTTTACCAAGGAGTCATCAAAGATCGCGATCGCCACTTCGGAATTCTTCGCAAATACTTCCCAAGCTGCTTCAGCACTCACCACAACTCGTAACTCCATTGATGGACTCAGAAAAGGCTGTAAATCTTGTTGGAGTTGTTGGTGCAGTGTGGCATTATCTAAAGTTACAAGAATCATCAAGGTCTTTATTCAATGACAACAAGATCGTAAAATCAGCCGTTTGTCTTTATTTTAAACACATCCTCAAAACATTGAGAACAAGTTTCATCAAGGATTACTCGGAATAAAGAGAAGCGATCGCGAGAGTCACCAAGATTTGGGAAGATAAGGCGAATTCTACCCCAAGAGCGACACTTTAAATCATTAAACACCCTAAAATAAAAATAAATAATTTACCATTCCCTAAAAATTCTTATGATAAATATAAAAACTTTATCTCGATCTTTTTGGGCAATTGCCTTGATTTTCTCTAGTTTGATTGTTTTTGCTTTTCCTCACAGCCGGGCGATCGCGCAGAATAACCCAGATGACTATTTAACCGTGGTTCCTGAAGATACCCGCTTTAGCGATCGCCCCTTTTCCCAAGACTTGTTTTGGTATATTCCCTGGTGGGATGATGCTTGTCAATACTACAAACTACCCGATTATTGCAGCTATCGCCGCCAACATGAATTTGCCAACGCCACCCTCACCACCAAGGCCGATTCTACCGCTTATGCTCAAGCCATTCTAGAGCTAGAAAACCCCGTTTCTATCCCCCAAGCTAGAGAATACGGCAAAATCATCAGTCGCGGAGAACTCAGCCTAGAGCAAGCCAGCGAAGTGACTTCTGAGCGCGTTTTATACGATAATACCGTCCCAGAACTCGGCGCAGGCAATTTCCTAGAGTTGATGCGAACAGATACGGGTGCGGTGAGTAAGATTATTTATACTGTTTCCAGTCCCTAGAACCCTAAAGAAGTATTATCTCTTAAGCTAAGATTGCGACGGGGTTGATTGTTGCGATTGAGATAACCTGTATCAATTAAAAAGGCTCTCAAGGCTGAGGGAAAATCCGGGTGACGACCAATCACTTCACCATCGTCATCGTAGATATTGTATTGCATATCCGGGTCGCGATCGTAGTGCGCCAGCATGAAATTCCAGCCTTCTTCAAACTCCCCTAACAGGATTTTATCGGCGACATAACCCGCGAGGACACCGTTACTGTACTGGTTATCCCGAACGCGGAGATACTTTCGCCAAGCTTGAGAACGGATATACTGGGGATATTGCTGGGTGACTTCCTCAAAGTTCCCATCGCGAAAGGTGAGGATAATCGACGGGGGAAATGAGCCAGCATAGGAACTAAAGGCGTAGAAAAAGTTTTGATCGAAGGTGATAAACTCGCTGTTACCGTCGCTGTCTATGTCTTTGAACTCACCCCCACTCCCATCAGCCGGGCCAAGTTGCGCCATAACAAATTCGCCGTCTTGCCAAGTATACACTTTATAAGCCGTACAACAGTGAGCGCCGCCGCTATAGGTTTGGACAATGACTTCCGATGTACCGTTGTTGTCTAAGTCGTCGAAACTCACGTTTCCGATCATAAAGGCATCATCTTCTACGGCGGTGAGTTGTTCTTGGTTGTTGTAATACAAGGTATAACGTAACTCGTTGCCAGTATTTTCGTTTTTGTCGTAACTTACGGAAACTTTGACATTATCGGCGGTAATTTCGCGATTTTGGAAACTGGGGCTATCGTAACTCATGTTGATTTCCGATTGCGCGATCGCAGGAGAGAACCATCCCATTGTCGCGATCGCACCAACAGAAAATAAAGTAGAAATAAGGTAACGCATAATCTCAAAATCAATACAACATAACGATCCTTACTTCAAACGATGTTGATTTGATTCCGAAAAATCACTGAGATTAGAAATGTCCCAAGGCTTTGTGGGAAAAGGCGATAACATACGCACAGCAAACTGCCCCGAAAATTTCAATCCCACACAAAGCAACGCTCATAGAGTCACTGGAAACGGGGAAAACTTGCGCCCAATCGAGGATAAACACGACAATATACAACCAAGCGATCGCGATCGCGAATTTATAAGCCTGACGACTATTCTTCCATAAAAAGTACAACGTCCCCAAACCCCCAATAGCCAAGCCAATCAAAAAGGCATTGAAGCCCCAAAAGACAATCGGATCGAGGTGAGAGAAGTCCCGCGTTTCAATCAAGCCACCGGGAACTAGCGTCGCAAAGGACACAATTAAAGCACCCAGGAAACCTGCGACAAGACGAGAAGGAGAATTGATATTCAGCATAATCATTATGGGGTTGTAGGGGCGGGGTTTCCCCGTCCAGAATTGGGTAATCGGGATAACAAACCTAGGCTACAAAAGCCGTTCGTCAACATAACAACTGTTATTATGTTGAGCATAACAACTGTTATGTTAAGGTGTCAATAGGTTATTTTTTGAGTTAGAGGTTATGAGCGATCGCCAGATTGAAGTGTCAGAAGCCGCGTGGCGGGTTATCCTCCAAGAAGGAGTCGATCGGGCAAGTTTGCGTGCGATCGCCCAGGAATTGGGAACGACTATCGGAGTCATTACCCATCACTTCCGCAACAAAGACGAGTTGATGTTATTTGTTCTCGATCGCGTCACCGAAAAACTCCTCGAACCCATGCAAGCCCTTTCCCCCGAAGTTGAAGGCATCGAACGCTTGGGGCGAATGTTAGCGGTAATGTTGCCCATTAACCCCGATTTAACCGAAATTTTGCAAGTTTGGCTGGCTTTTCTCGGTTATGCGGTGGGTCGCGACGAATTAATGCAAGAACATCAAAAACGCGCGGCTCAACTCAAAGACGCGATCGCCCAAGAAATCCAAGCCCTACAAGCCGAAGATATCATTTCCCCTCGCATTAATCCTGACCTCGAAGCCCGCAATTTACTCGCTTTTGTCAACGGTTTAGCGATTGATTCAATGGTACAAGATCGGCCATTAGAACCTGAAATTTATTTAGAATTATTGAATCGTCAACTTCACGCGATCGGTTAACAATGTACAATTAACAATTAACAATTAACAATTAACAATTAACAATGTACAATTAACAATTAACAATGTATAAATTTAACCTTGTTCCTTGTTTCTACCAAAGGGATATTTCCTAGGGGTGCAATGTTTGCGCCTTCTTAGTTATTTTAAGTAAATCGTGGAGTAATATAGTATTTACAAATTGGATGTAAACCCCCTAATCTCGTTCCTTGGTTTTACCAAGGGACGCACCAAACGAGGCTCAGCCTCGATTCTATAACAGAGATACTATTAAGAAAAAACGCAATCTGAGTTTACGTCTCAAATAAAAATACTATCAATAATGTAAGGTAGAAAACTGGAGCCTCAACTTAAGATAAAATCTATTTTCTAGGGTTGAATTTTAACTTAATCGAGCAGTAGTTGGGTTGAGGTTACGAAACCCAATAACATTTCATGTTTCTAGTAGGGGCGCTCTTTTCCCCGTCCAAGCTTACGCTTTGTTGGGTTTCACTTTGTTCTACCCAACCTACAGCTAAAGCCTTATTTTAGCTGTGTCGCAGCATTAGGGTGCGTTAACGAAGTGTAACGCACCGTCTTAATAATATTACTTAATCGAGTTAGCCAATAAGAAATCGTTGTTCTGTAAAACTGGTTATTTTTCATATTAATCTCCATTAGATTCTCGATAACTTTCAACAATCTCCACCAAGCGATAAGCGAGGGCTTCAGCCGGAACATTACCATTCATGGCAACGGCCACAAAAATATCTCGCTCTAAGTCATAAGCGACAACTGCTCTAACACTTGGACTGCCGCCACTATGACCCAACCATTGCACAGAATCTCCTTCGCGATCGAGGTCGTAAAGCATAATGCCTTGACCGTAGTAAGTGCCATCGTCAAACATAGGATAAAGAGTAGAAAGGCTTTCTTGTAATGCAGAGCGAGGATAAACTTCTCCTGATAATAAAGCAGCTAGAAAAACTACCATATCTTCGGCAGAAGCGACAATATTTGCTGCCCCAAATGGTAAACTGGGTTTAAATTTTGGGTCGGGTTTTCCCTCAATATGACCCCTGGCGAGTTGAGGGGGTAAAGCTTGAAAATCGAGGGCATAAGTTTGGGTTAATCCTAAAGGTTGAATCAAACGGTTGTCTACAACTTCAGCAAAAGGTTGATGCGCGATCGCCTCGATGATTCTAGCCAATATCACATAGCCTGTATTCGAGTAATACCAATACATTCCCGGACAGAAATCTGCTCCCTGTTGGGCTGAAAGTGCGATCAGTTCTTCAGGGGTTGAATAGCCAATTCGACGGCGAAATTCTCGGTCTTGTTGAAAGCTAAAAACGCCCCCAGTATGGGTCAATAAATCGCGAATTGTGATAGATTGCGCTTGGGGATAATCGGAAAACCAATTATCAATAGTTTGATCTAGGGATAATTGATTTTCTGCTACCATTTGTAATATAATGGAAGCGGTAAACATTTTTCCGACGCTCGCCCACCAAAACACAGAATCATCATTAGCTTTTGTAGGCGGTTGCGTCGATGCCAAACCATTTGTAGTAGACCAAATTCCGCGATCGCGAATACCAACCGCCGCCGTAATTCCTGGCGTATTTGTATTTTGTAGCGTCCAGTTTACCGCTTCATTCAGTTGTGTGGTTAACTCAGGTTCTAAGTTACCCGAAAAATTGAAACTGGAGGGTAGTCTTTCCCCATTAAAATCAGAATATAGCGGTTCTCCTTGATAAGTTTCTGTATGTTGGCAATCAGAGTTTTTGGGTTCAGCTTGAGCCGAAGTATGTACGCTAATTACCCCTAAAAAAGTAACTAAAATGCAACGGTATAACATCATCTAATCCCGTATAATTTTCAATATTTCGTTAATTCAATACCAATTATTAAGAAAATACCAACCAAAATGCAAAGAAACAACGTCATAAAATCCATTGTAATCTCCAGTACTTTGTTGATTCAATCGTGAGGATTCAGAACCCCGGTTTCTTGGGATAAATTTTAAGTTAATGGGATAAGCCAATAAGAAACCGAGGTTCTAGCTACTTGCTAATTTTAAAACTATTCGGAAAACCTAGATATTGCCGTTTTGACTTGTTGCTCAAGTGCCGTTAAATTAATCCCAAATCTCTCTCGCAGAACGCGACTAGCTACTCCAGACGGTTGATTTTCAGCCTCAACTTCCACAGTTTCTTGTAATATTCCCCAGAGCAAACATTCGGGGGTAATGCGTTTTTGGGGTAGGCATTCGGCTTTCTGACGAGCTAACTCTAACACGCGCATTGTGCGATAAGCAAAAGGCATTTTACCCGGAGGAGGTAGAGGGATTGAGGGGGCTGAACGTTCTCCCAATTGCCCGATAATTTCGTTTTGAGCTTGAGTAAGAGTAATTCCGGCATTTTGTAACATTTGGGCGGCAAGGCTGTTTTTTTGGGCAATTAAGCCCAGTAAAATGCCTTCTGTGCCAAAAATATCGAGATTGAGTTGATGAATTGCGGCTTGTCCTAACTCGATAACCGCGATCGCGTCTTGGGTATAATTCGTTTCAGATAGTTGCAATTGAATATCCTGGCCCAAATGGCTAAAAGCACAAGCTTTCAAGATATATTCTAAAGTTGCATTATCCATTGCCCCCCAACTCACATCCTCAACTTCTGCTTGTTGATAAACTTGCGCTAAAGCACGATAAATCGCCGCATCTCCCCCGATTAAAGACTTCATCGCAGCTTGCCAACGATTCGCTAACCATTGCACCGCCGGATGGCTGAAATCTACCCCCTGGCGCATTTTCGCTTGGGCTTGGGAAACTAAATCTTGCCACTCGGTTTCTACTTCCTGAAAGCGGGCTTCGAGAAGATTTTGCTGTTCTGGGGTAAAGTATTTTTGGGACATAGTAATCGTCTCCATGACTTGAATAAGGTTTTCAACCGCCACCGTTTGAGTTGTTGCAATTTCTGTCGCGATCGCGTCTAATTGTTTGAGTAATGTCCGTGATAATGCCATTTCTTCGCGAATTTTGGCACGATGGAGATCGACAATTTTCGGTAAAGAAAAGTCAGGATTTGCTAAACAAGCGCGAATTTCTTTGAGGGCAAAACCCAACTGTCGCAACGAGAGAATTTGCTGCAAACAGGAGATATCTTCATCGTTATAAAGGCGATGTCCCGCTTCAGTACGTTGGGACGGACTAAGCAAACCAATTTCGTCATAATAATGTAATGTCCGAATGGAAAGTCCCGTTTGTTGCGCGAGTTCTCCGATTTTGAGTGCTTTTGATATCTGCGGGTTTTGCATAAGAAATAAGCTTTTGGGCGGTTGTTGCCTTCATCCTAGAACCTGACGTAACGTGAGGTGCAAGGGGTATTTGAAATTTTGTTTAGTACCCAAGAACGTTGTTATTATTGGGCTTCGCAGGGAACAGAAAACATAACACTTGTTATAGAAACTTGTTTCTCCTTCCCCTCTCCCAAGCGGTTGACTGATAACTGAAAAAGCCCATTGCCTAATTAAATCGACAGAGTTTCTAAAATTTTCAACCCGACTTTATCAATGGCATAGCGTCCGAATATACTGGCGAAATCGTCCCCATAATTGGACAGAACAACTACTCCCGTTTGGGCTTCCTCGATAAAACCACAAAAGGCTCGATGTCCGGCAGTTCCGCCGGTATAAGTATAAACCACGCGATCGCGCAAAGGTAAATATTCGAGCATCCAGCCCAAGCTAATTCCCCTCATTTCTCGCTGGACTAAAGGTTGTCCTCGCCATTTTTGTACCCAATCTCCCAACTTTTCTACAACACCGTATAAGCCGGAATTGGGGGCAAATTCTTGATAGCGTAACTCGCGCATTTTCGGGTTTGCAAAGGATGGGGATTGCCAATTTGCGGCCATAAAAGTTAATAAATCTGTCGCAGTCGAACGCAACGCCCCCGCACCTGCTAAAGTGGGTAAATCCCAGGGTTGAACGGGTTTGCCATCTTCGTTGTAACCTTGAGCAAATCGCTGTTTTTGGGCGGCATTTAAGGTAATGCAAGTATCGGATAAGTTTAAAGGATTGCAGATATACTGCGCGATCGCGTCTTCGTAAGACAGTCCTAAAAACTCAGTCAAAATATGCCCTAACAACCCTACCCCCAAGTTAGAATAACTAATAATTCCCGTGGTTTTTCCCGGCTGATTGTCCCAGGTTTGTAAGTATTCATACAAATCCTCAACGGTGTAGGCGTTATAAGGATTATTTTTATCCTGGCGCACAGATTTGTCTAAATTTGAGGGTAATCGGGGTAAACCGGAGGTATGAGTCGCCAGGCTTTCTAAGGTGACTGTATCCGGTAACTTCTGATAAGCCTCACCCATTTGATTCACAGGGGTTTCTAAGGCCAACTTGCCTTGTTCGACTAAAATTGCCAACAGGGTAATGGTAAACACTTTAGTCACTGACCCAATTTCAAAAAGGGTGGTATCGTCAACCGCTTTCCCAGACGGCTGTAGCGTCCCCCAAGAAGCGATTTGACGCTGTTCTCCTTGAACCAGACCCACAACTAAGTTAATATGATTTTTGCCTTTTATCCAGGGGTTAATCAGGGGTTCGAGTTTGGTTTTAAGATCGGTTGCAGTGGCAGTCATAAGAGTATCTCGCAAGATAAGTGTGTTTCGCAAACAGAATATATTTACTGTAGTTAGAGCGTTGCGGTTTTGCCTAGGGTCAAAGGTCATTATCTGAGATGACTTTAGTCATGGCGATCGCGATACGGGTTTCGCTAAAATCAAAGCTCGATCTAGGGCTACACTATTAACACCACAACCCAGAATTAGGGGTAATAAGTCTTCTTTTTCAACCCTTTAAATAGAAAAATTGATAACTCTCCAGAAATTTAAATTCGCTTTTTGACGCTGAAACCCAGATATATTCTAGCTTTTAGCCTTTTTTTAGAGTCTGCCCTATAGGCCAAGGTTTCTGACTCCCTTTCTGGGGTAAAATCCCCACTCCCCCTTGGGCGGGGTTTCCCCGCCCCTACAAGCCTACTGCCCACTACCCACTGCCCCTTAGAAGCTAATAACTGAAATGACTTTTGGGACAACTCAGACTATTTTTAAAACTTCCCCCTCCATTCCCAAAATTGTGCGGGTGGTGGAGTGGATTTCTTTGGGAATCCCCATCCTCAGAATGCTGTTTCCCCTGTTTTACAAACCTTTGGGATACGAGGTGAATGGGGGAGATTACTTGGTTTTTGGTGTATTTAGCTTATTTTTTGTTTTAAGCTTTTATTTCCCGATAAATAGACCGGTCTGGCAGCGACGGGCTTATATTTGGCTTGAAATAATCTGTCTTTTAGCCACTCGCTTATTTTCCCATTGGGGCTTGGATTTGTTGCTGTGGTTGGTAATTGTCAAAAGTTGTTTTCTGTTATCACAAAAAGAAGCTATTTTCACCGCGATCGCGTCGGGAATTGCCTGGCAAATCGTTTTCGCTCGTTACTTTCTCACGCAACTGCTACAACCTGCCCAAATAGAAGCTCAGTTAGAAGTATTAGCCAGCGTTCCTGTTCCTCTACAAGTCCTCGATATCGTACTTAATAGCACCAGTATTTCTATTGCTGCCAATTTTCTCATTATTCTACTCTGTATGACCGCGATCGCGGAGCGAAAAAGCCGCCAGCGCGAAGCTGCATTAGCCCAAGAAGTGGAAATACTAGCCGCAGATTTAGAAAGAACCCGCATCGCTCGCGATATCCACGATTCCCTCGGCCACACCCTCACTGCTTTAGACGTGCAACTCGAACTGGCTAGAGCGCTTTACGAACGCCAATCAGAGGGATTAAAACCCGTGTTAGAAACCACGAAAA
The DNA here is from genome assembly GCA_000380225.1 of filamentous cyanobacterium ESFC-1. Classification (GTDB taxonomy): domain Bacteria; phylum Cyanobacteriota; class Cyanobacteriia; order Cyanobacteriales; family Spirulinaceae; genus Jaaginema. The sequence continues at coordinate 1,520,499 of KB904821.1, read as the reverse complement.
CCCTGGCCAGTCAATCATTACAAGAAGTGCGTCGCGCTGTGGCCACTCTGCGGGAAGAATGCTTTGATTTGAACGAAGCTTTAACTCATTTAATTGCCAACTTTCAACGGAACAATAATCTCACTATTCATAGTAATATTAATTTACCCGAACTGCCTTTACCCACCAGTCATCAACTCTATTGTATTGTCAAAGAAGGACTTGAAAACATCCGCAAACATAGCCAAGCGAAAACCATTCAACTCCAAAGCCAAACGACCTCAGAGGGGGTTATTATTACTTTAAAAGATGATGGCATTGGCTTCGATTTATCGCAACCCATTTCCGGTTTTGGCTTAGAAGGAATGCAAGAGCGATCGCAAATTATTGGCGGTGATTTTTCCCTCGAAAGTAGCCCCGGACAAGGGACAACCATTCAAATTAAAATAGAGCTATGATTCGCCTTATTTTAGCTGACGATCAACCCTTATTTCGCCAAGGTTTAGCTGCTTTATTAGCCCTAGAAGATGACCTAGAAATTGTCGCAGAAGCGGCTCATGGAAAAGACGCGATCGCGTTAGCCGAACAACACCAACCAGATATTATCTTAATGGATGTCCGAATGCCAATTTGTGATGGCGTTGAAGCGACACAAGTCATTCACACTCGTTATCCCTGGATTCGCATTTTGGTTTTGACTACTTTTGATGACGATGAATACATTTTTAAATCTCTCCAAGCGGGGGCTTTGGGGTATCTTCTCAAAAGTACGCCAGCACCGGAAGTTGCTGATGCAATTCGCCGCTTAAAACAAGGATATAGTCAACTGGGGCCAACCATTGCCCCTAAAGTTTTTTCGCAACTCCAGCCCCCGGTGAAAAAGGCTGATATTCGGCAGCATTTCAGCCAACGGGAACTCGAAATTTTACAGCAACTCAGTCAAGGTAAAAGTAATCGCGAAATTGCTCAAACTTTAAACTTAACTGAAGGCACAATTAAAAACCATTTGACCCATATTTTTTGCCAATTGGATTTGCGCGATCGCACCCAAGCAGCATTATGGGCTTATCAGAATTTATCTTAAAATTAATAGGGTATTTCGTAGTGGCGCGACACACTTTAAATGGTGGGTTACGGCGGATAACTAGATTGCAGTCATAGCCTAGATTCTAGCCGCCTAACCCACCCTACTAAAGCCTCATTTTAGCTGTGTCACGCCAATACGGTGCGTTACTTCGTTAACACACCCTACTGGCTACAGTTGACTCTAATTCAACAGATTTGATATTATCGCGTCAGTCCGTCGTTGGTGAAGCCTGTCAGATATCCACAGAGAGACACGACGCTCGCAATTAATCACAAAGGACTAATGACAAAAGACAAATGACAAAAAAAACCCTCTCTTGCTCTGGGCTTGTTGCTTGTGCTTAAATAGACTGTATGAGCCTTGAAGAAACCAGCGAAGTTATTGTTATCGGTAGCGGCATTGGCGGCTTGTGTAGTGCCGCATTGTTGGCGCAAGCCGGGCTAGAAGTTACCCTATGTGAGAGCCACAGCATTCCAGGAGGGGCGGCTCACGGCTTTGAGCGTCAGGGATTTAAGTTTGATTCGGGCCCGTCGTTGTATTCGGGATTGTCTTATAGTCCTTCCCCCAATCCTTTGCGACAAGTCCTCGATTTGTTAGGGGAAGACTTACCCTGCGTGAATTACGATACTTGGGGCTGTTGCTTGCCCGAAGGAGACTTTAAAACCGCCGTGGGAGGAGATCAGTTTTGCGACGTTTTGGCAGAATTACGCGGGCCGCAAGCGGTGGTAGAATGGCGCAGTTTACAGCGTCTCATGCGTCCGTTGTCTAAAGCCGCGATCGCGATTCCCCCTGTCGCATTACGGGCCGATTGGGGGGCAGTTTTGACCGTGGGGCGGTTTCTCGGTTCTATGGTAAAACACGGCCCCGGAGTTGCCAAGTTAACCGGGGCATTTGAGCCAATTATGGATGAGGTGATTCGCGATCGCTTTATTCGCAATTGGTTAAATTTATTGTGTTTCCTTTTATCCGGCTTACCTGCAAAAGACACTTCAGCCGCAGAAATGGCGTTTATGTTTGCCGATTGGTATCGTCCTGGGGTACAGCTAGATTACCCAATTGGGGGCAGTGAAGCGTTAGTGGGGGCATTAGTCAGAGCATTCCAGCGTTTTGGCGGGGAATTGCGTTTAAATGCCCATGTTGAGCAGATTTTAGTTAAAAATGATAAAGCCGTCGGGGTAAGCTTGCGCGATGGTAGCGTCCTCAAAGCCCGTCAAGCCGTCATTAGCAACGCCTCAGTCTGGGATACCCTCAAGTTATTACCCCCGAAATCGGTTTCAGAAAGCTATCGACAACAAAAACAAGCCACTCCCCCTTGTGCCAGTTTTATGCACCTCCATCTGGGAATTGACGGGGCAAACTTACCCTCAGATTTAGCGTGTCACTACATTTTCGTCAAAGATTGGGACGCGGGGATTGATGCACCGCAAAATGTTGTTTTAATCTCGATTCCCTCCCTCCTCGATCCGAGTCTTGCACCCCCCGGAAAGCACGTTATTCATGCTTATACCCCCGGAAATGAGCCTTATTCGGCGTGGCAAGGGTTAGACCGTAAAAGTGCGGCGTATCAGCAACAAAAGCAAGCGCGATCGCAAATTATGTGGGAAGCGATTGAGCGTTTTATTCCCGATATTCGCGATCGCTGTGAGGTAACGCTGATTGGTACGCCCTTGACCCACAAGCGCTTTCTACGGCGCGATCGCGGTTCTTACGGGCCGGCCCTTTCGGCGGCGAAGGGGCTGTTTCCTGGGGCAACAACACCCCTCTGGGGGCTTTTCTGCTGTGGGGATTCAACCTTTCCCGGTATTGGTTTACCTGCCGTTGCTGCCAGTGGCGCGATCGCGGCTAACACCCTCATTCCCCTCAATCAACATTTTGCGATGTTGAATCGTTTGGGACTTTAATAATTACCTATTCTTTTTAGACTTTTTCAGATAAGACCTAGCCCAAGCATACCGTTTTGAATCTTTTTTAAGCAAATAGTTCACAACTTCGCGGCGTTTTTTCTCATCTTTAGTCATTTGAACCACTCGCTTAATCTCTGCATCTTGACTTCCCGGAGAAGCCCCCCGTTGAACTGCTTTTTCAAACCACTTTTCTCCTTCTAAATATTGCCCCCTTTCAAAACAAATGGCTCCCATTAAAGTATAAGGATGATGGCTACTGGGCTGATACTCAATCGCTTGACGCGCACATTTTTCTGCTTTATTTAAGTCATCAATGTCTCGAAATGCTCCACCCCTAGTTGTTAATAAAGCTGACTTGAGCTTATTTTCTTTGATTTTGTCAAAATTGAGGTTTTTTGTCAGTTCTAAAGCCTGTTTGGGTTTCTCTGCCTTACGCCAATGACTGCTAGAATTAGGCAAATTCCATTTGTCACCTGTACGCTGGTACTCTTGTTCGTAGAAAGTGGCTTCAATTGTGTGGTAAGTCTTCCAAATCTTTCCAGAGAACAGTTTATATGCTTTCTCTCGTTCCCCATGATAACCAGAGTTCGATTGATGACGTTTAATTCTATTTTCCTGAAGCCAAGCCACATCTGTTGGTTCCAAACGTTCGGCTTTTTTCAGCTTTTGTAGAATCGCGTATAAAGGGCTAGAAGGAGATGTATCTGGATAGTCCAAGACATCATATTTAGACTTGAGAGTCGCAAAATGTTTAGCTTGCGCGATCGCAATGATATTCTCCCGTCCATTATCTTTCAGCCAATTTACCTCTGACTCGTCCAGTTGATTTTCTAGTTCAATCTTTGACTTTAGCTTCGCTGTATAGTTATCTTGAGAAATAGTAATTGTATCCGTCAATTTGCGCTTTTTTAAAAAATTGATATCCGATTCGCCTAGCGGATATTCTAAGTCGATTTTTTTGAGGACTTTGTACAAATGACTAGAGGGAGATGTATCTTCATATTGGCTCGCTTTGTACTTTGTTTTGAGTTCAGCAAAATGCCGCTTCTGTTCCAACTCCCGAACAATATTAAGGGTTTCACTTAGTTTATGAGCCTTTAGCCAGTCTAGTTCTGACTGACTTAACGATCGATCTGCCTCAAGGTTTTTTAGAATAGAATGCAGGGGACTGGATACAGACGAATCTGGGTGTTTAATCGCTTGGTACTTCTCTTTAAGTTTGGCAAACTCAGCTTCTTTTTCAGCTTCTTGTTGCTGAAAAATTGCCAAGGTTTCAAATAATTCTCGTTGCTTCAGCCAGGGAATATCAGAATCCCGTAACGGTTCTTTGATATCCAGTTGTTTTAAGATTCGATACAGCCGACTATTAGGGGATGAATCTGGGTGTTGAGTCGCTTGATACTTGGCTTTCAGTGTGGTGAATTGTCCTATCTGTTGAGCAATTTCAACTGTCTCAGTATACCCCTGACGTTTCAGCCATGTAATTTCTGAATCGGTTAGTTTATTTTCTGAATCTAGTCTGCTAAGTATAAAGTAGAGCGGCGTAGATTCCCACGATACAGAGTAATTTGTTGCTTTATACTTAGATTTTAACTTTTGAAATTCATTTAATAGTTTTCTAAGTTCTTTTTCTTTCTGTCTATGTTCCTTCTGAATAGCTTGAAGTGTTTCCGAAAGTTCACGATCTATAAGCCAATTTCGCTCTATCTCAACGAGTTCAATTCCCAAGTCAGCTTTTCTTAGGATGAAATACAACAGACTCGTAGGGGATGTATCTTCATAGTTGGTGGCTTTGTACTGGGACTTAAGGGTAGCAAAGTGTTCTACCCGTGTTTGATGTTCGTTGTTCATGGTTAATTCGTTTTGTTCGTTTGGGACTTTAATGACGAAGTCCGCTTTGCACTACGCCCATTCCCCCTTCTCTCTCTCCTCCAAAAACTTCACCATCTCCCCATAAAACGCCTCCCCCTTACCGCTACTACTCGCCGCCGTCGCCACCAACTGCAACACCTCCACCAGCGATCGCAACACCGCATCCTCCACCAACCCCAACAACGGCTCGATATCGTCCCCATTTTGCTGTCCATAAGCCAGCGCCTCGATATAGGCATTGCGAACTTGATTATCAATCGCCACAATGGGATACCCCGCCCGAATTAGCAGCAAATTCATCAGTAATCGCCCGGTGCGGCCATTACCATCTTGAAACGGATGGATCGACACAAACCGATAGTGCGCCAAAGTTGCATAATTGACCGGATGCAACTCTGACACCGCCGAATTGAGCCAATCGACAAAATCCGTCATCAATTGGGGTACTAAATAATGGGCGGGATAACGGTAATTCGTCCCCGCCGCCATCACATCCAAACGGCGATAACACCCCGCCTCATCTGGGTTGATTTTCCGTAGAATCAAATTGTGGATTTGCTTAATTTCCCAGGCTGTAATTGCGCGATCGCCCTGGGCTAAGGCTTCAATATAATCGATCGCCTCTTTATGCCCGATTACCTCCAAATGTTCGTCTAAGGTTTTACCGCCGATGGTAATGCCCTTGCTTAATACCAATTCCGTTTCACTTTGGGTTAAGGTATTGCCTTCGATCGCGTTGGAGTTGTAAGTAAAGCGCACGTCATATCGCTGCTTCAATTCCGTCAGAATGTCTCGCTCCAAGGGTCTAAAGCCATCAAGCCAAGCCTTGAGTCGATCGATTTGTTCGAGCTTAGATCGATGATTCGTCGCACTTATATCTTGAATACACGCCGTTAGACAAAAGCTTTGCTGTTGACTTAACGCGATCGCCTTCTGCATAAAGGTTTCGTATCCCGGAACAGGCGCGATCGTCATCCCGCTTCCTCTGTCCCATTCCTGGCTCTCCATTTCCCCTATTCTCCCTACAGCAATAGAAGGACGATCCGATCGCGCTCCCTCGTTATCCATGACAACTCAAAGAGCGCATCGAGTTCTCCTAAAATAAACAAATCCTATATTATTTTACTCAACCCGTTCCTTTCCTTGCTCCCCTGGAAGTTGTGGCAATCATTTGAACAATGGAGCGTTGCAGGGGAAACAAAAGCGTTTGTTCTTCTGGGGAAGGTATTGTGGTTAAGTCAGGGGGTGGAAGGATTGCGCCGCAGATTTAACAAGCGTTCGGCTCTTTCGAGATTATTTTGCGCTCTTGTATAGTCAGGATCGAGGGTAATTGCTTTTTTGTATTCGGTTATGGCTGCTTCTAAGTTTCCTTGTTGTTGATAAGCAACACCGAGATTGTTGTAAGCGATGGCATCATCCGGGTCAAGGGCAATTGCTTGTTGGTAGGCTTCTACCGCTTCGGCCCACCGACCCAGGTCAGATAGAGCATTACCGAGATTGTTGTAAGCGATGGCATAATCCGGGTCAAGGGCAATCGCTTGTTGGTAGGCTTCTACCGCTTCGGCCCACCGACCCAGGTCAGATAGAGCATTACCGAGATTGTAGTAAGCGAGTGCAAAATTCGGGTCAAGGGTAATCGCTTGTTGGTAGGCTTCTACCGCTTCTGGGAGCTGACCCAGGTCTCTTAGAGCAATACCAAGATTGTTGTAAGCGGCGGCATAATCGGGGTCAAGGGTAATCGCTTGTTGGAAGGCTTCTACCGCTTCTGGGAGCTGACCCAGGTCAGATAGAGCAGTACCGAGATTGTAGTAAGCGAGTGCAAAATTCGGGTCAAGGATAATAGCTTGTTGGTGGGCTTCTGCGGATTCGGCCAACCGACCCAGGCCAGATAGAGCAGTACCGAGATTGGTGTAAGCGATGGCATCATCCGGGTCAAGGGCAATTGCTTGTTGGTAGGCTTCTACCGCTTCGGCCCACCGACCCAGGTCAGATAGAGCATTACCGAGATTGTTGTAAGCGATGGCATAATCCGGGTCAAGGGCAATCGCTTGTTGGTAGGCTTCTACCGCTTCTGGGAGCTGACCCAGGTTTCTTAGAGCAATACCGAGATTGTTGTAAGCGGCGGCATAATCGGGGTCAAGGGTAATCGCTTGTTGGTAGGCTTCTACCGCTTCGGCTAACCGACCCAGGTTTCTTAGAGCATTACCGAGACCTATGTAAGCTCCTACATTATCAGGATTAGCTTCTAAGATTTGTCGCCAAATAGCTTCAGCTTCAGCATATCGCCCCTCTTGTTGAGCTGTATTCCCCTGCTCAAACAATTGATTAATATTCTGAGCTATGACAGGGTGCGGCATGAATGCCAAAGAAAGCCCAAACACCACTGCCAACACAAGACGACTCATTATTGGCATTAACTTTTTGACGCGCATCATGTTTTACTGTAGCTTGTTTTTCGGTTCAAACGGAGCGATCTTTCTGATTACTCAAAAACGTACTGCAATACAAAAGACCAATGACCATTAGTGACAAGTTAAGCCCAAAATCTTCATGTCAAGAGAGTCCTAAACCTGTGTAGGGGTGAGGTCTCCTCATCCAATCTCAACTTTTAGGAGATGACAATTTGATGCCGTAGTCGCGCCCAATAACGTAAACTTGGACGGGGAAACCCCGCCCCTACAAGGCACTTGATAATAGGGACACAACCTTAACTTGTCGCGAATGACCAATGACTAATGACGAACAAAAAAATCCCCCAAATCCAGCAGATTTGAGGGAAGTACACCAAATATAGTTTAGGAGCAAAGCCTTACAACCATTCCAACACTGCGTCTTCTTTGGTGTTGGTATTGCGAGAAGGGGTTTCGCGCTCAAACTTCATGTGAATTGAGCGTTTTTGTTCGCCATCAACCGCTACCGCTTCAATCGGGTAATCGATTAAGCCGTCTTGGAACGACATCTGGAAGCGGAAAGTCCCGTCGGGGTTGAGTTGAATCTTACGACCGCCAATCGTCACCGTTGCATCCGGTTCAGTTGCGCCGTAAACAATCAACTCTGCATCAGCCACTAACCAGAACTTGCGAGGACGTACCGGCGGAGCAGAAGCCGAGAAACCTGCACCGGACATGGTTAAACCTGCGCCAGACATGGTTAACCCTGCACCGGACATGGTAGGAATCGCCCACATTCCGACCCCAGAGGGGAAGACATAAGAACTCATGCTTTCTTGGGGTGTAACTGTTCCGGGAACCTGCTGCATCGAGCCAAACATCGACCCGGCCACCCGTTGAGCTTCAGCATCTTTGGTCATGCCAAAGATTTCGTCGTAGATTTGATTACCTGTTGCTGTACCTGCACCTGCTGGGGTTGGGGCTGCATCTGTACGATGGCTGGGGGGAACCAGTTCGTAAACGGTTTTGCCTTGTAATTCTTCTTCCCAATCGACGGTCATAAAGACATCTTCGATCCAATCGGAAGGATAAACGGGAGGAATGCGAACAGCGCTCGAACGAGCCAGCATCAGCCAGCGGCCATCGGCACAACGATAACCGATTTCGACAGTATAATCGCGATCGCTCACGGGGATCGGTAAATACCATTCTCTGGCTAGTTCGTCGCTGGGATATTCTTGAACGTTGTGGGGCGCTTGGTAGTTCAAGTCAACATCTGTCGAGTCGTACAAACGTAAGGTCAACTGCTGACCACCTTGACGACGTAATTCTTCTTTGTGTTCGTTAGAGATATCCCAGTAGGTGTAGGCCCATTGGGGATCGCGAGGGAGAATAACAATCCGACTTTCACCATAGCCTTCGGGTAAGTCGGTTAGCCCTTCATCCACAGATGCCAGCGTACCACCTGTGGGATCGTCTTGACCGAGTTCAAATTTTGATGCTTCCACTGTTTCTTGTACCTCTAACGTAGATGGACTGGACGAGTAGGTTTCGTTTTTATCTTTAATAACGGCTTGAATCGCAGCTAGAAGTTGCGCTTTCCGCATTCTGCTGTAACGAGAAATGTTGTATTTACTCGCGACTTTGCGGAGTTGCCGCAATGTCATTTCTTCTAAGGGTTGGCGTTCTTGTGCCATAAGAGTCAGTACCTAATGTGAATGAATAGGGTCAGTGACTGTAAAGCAAGTTAAGCAGCCAAGGATATCTATCGCCGAACCAAGCTAAACCCGATGCTATGCAATGTGCTTTTTGAATCATCACCCTTGACCTGGCGGTCTGGAGTTGTGGCTTTGAGGAGCGATCCCAAATTGTTCGCGATCGCCGCAACGATAACAATACTTTTGGGATCGGTCGGGATCGCCTTACCTCAATAGTTAACAAACAGTGACCCGGTTTCGTCAAGCAATTATGTCATCATATCTTGATATAAGCAGCAAAGCCCCATGAATAGGGGATCGTAATATTAAGATTCTCTGACATTGCGGCAACAACTGGGATCGCTAAGACGGGCGAAATTGCTTCTCAACGGCTTGAACAATGGTTTGACGAGGTAAAAAGCGATGCACGTTGGCCACCACTTGATTAGAAAGACCACCGGGAACAATGGTAACTTCGCCCCGTTTCAGGGCGCTTAAGGCTTCTTGCACCACATATTCCGGGGAAACCGCGTCTTTTTCCGCTTCTTCAGCACTTTTAAACGGATCGAACCCGGCAATGTTAAAAAAGTTGGTTTTCGTTGGTCCGGGACACACCGCTAAAACCTCGATCCCGCGATCGCGATATTCCCCCCACAGGGACTCGCTGAAGTGCAACACAAACGCCTTGGTCGCACTGTACACCGCCAGATAAGGCAACGGTTGAAACGCCGCAATCGAAGCCACATTGATAATTTGGCCTTGCCCTCGTTCGAGCATCGGGGGTAAAAATAAAGTAGTGAGATCGACCAAGGCCAAAACATTGAGTTGAATCATATTCAGTTGTTTCTCGCGGGAATTTTCCACAAAGCGACCGTAATCGCCAAATCCCGCATTATTAACCAATAAATCGATCGATTTACCTTGGGCTTGTAATGCTTCCCAAACGCGAGTCGGGCCGTCCGCTTGGGTCAAATCTTGCGTAATCACTTCAACTTGTACCCCGTGACTCGATTGTAAATCTTGGGCCAACTGTTCGAGTTTCGCTTGCGATCGCGCCACCAAAACCAGATCGTGCTTTTCGGCAGCCAGTTGTTGGGCAAAAGCCTCCCCAATCCCCGAAGAAGCCCCAGTAATCAAAGCTGTAGACATAACTAAATCCGCGTAGTGTTTGCATTTTTCATGCTATCGCTTCGATTTGACTTCGCTATCGGGCAAACCCGCATAAATTCCAACGATTACGCCCTCAACCCCCAGAGAGGGACAATCTTTCTTCACAAACCCGTCTCTGGATGGAGAAGAAAAGAAGCAGGATTTTTTAGCATTTAACCAGAATAATCCCTAAAAATAAGGAAATGGAGGATTTTTTATAAATGAATTATTGGATTAAACAACTAACGAGCTTACGCTTACTGCGAGTTATCTTCGCGGGAATTGCCGCGATCGCCCTTTGGATCGCCCCTGTCGCCGCAGCCCAAGCCGCTACCGCCCCCCCAGATGTCGCCAGCCCTGACACGATCAAACGGATTCAACAAAAAGCCGAAGACTTTGGCGGTGAAGATATTGGTGACACCGGATTAAAGAATATTAATAACCTACCTAATAAAATTCCTGAAACCACAGAATTAATCATCGAACAACGTTTTGGCGATGGAAACGGTAATCTTCCCAACCCGAAAGAAGCGACCAAAAAAGCTGGAGAACAATTTCAAAAAGGCGTTGAAAGCGTCAAAGATGCCGCTTCGTAATATTAGTTAAATTTTCTAATTAAATTCCAGCATCAAAACCCCAGTTTTTCCAAAAAACCGGGGTTTTAGTGCGATTGTCGAGCCAACTTCTAATTTATTTAAAACGTTGGGACACGGCGCTCGTTAGCTGGGGTAGAAGGCCGCGGTAATGGTGGGGGTGGGGTACTTTGGGGGGTAAAGATAATTTCGCGCTCCGGTGGGGGTAAAGTCACCCCTGGAGGATTTGTTGGAGTCACCGCAGAAGGGGGAGGAAGGGGAGAAGTGGGACGAGAAGGGGTTGCTACATTCGTATTTTCTCCCGGCATTCCTACCTGGGCTGAATCCCCGGTAAGGTAGACATGAGCGAGTCTTCTGCCTTGGTAGGTACGTTTCGTGAAGCGCCAACCGGGATCGAGTTCGATCTTATGATAACCGTTACCAATCCCCTGAGTACGACCAATCACGACGGGTTGCGATCGCCCTCTCAATGTACTTCCCATTAATACCAGTTCATCACCCCGGCGCACCAGGGTTAAGATCAAATCGCCACTAAAATCGCGGTTATCAACGCGAATGGAGTAACCGTTGCTATCGGTGCTACGGCTGCATACTCCGGTAAAATCGAAGGTTTCGTATAAAGGATCGATTATCGTTGGATTTGACCCATATTCCCGCCAACAGGGGCGCTGATTGCCAATTTGCTCGATAATAATGAGATTATAGCGTTGTTGGTTGACTCCAAACGGGGACGCGATCGCCACAAATCGATCTTGACTCACTTCAACATTATCAAAAATTGATGCTTTGACCGCAGCAGGACTGCTCAAATTCCACAACGATGCAGTCGCAAAAATAGTGGCTAATAGCTTTTTCATCATCTTGACTTTATTTCACTCCCACAACAACATAATTCTTACCCTAATGCTGTTTAGAATAGACGACTCAGACAGGGTTGCCCAGATATAACAACTGTACTTTCTCAAATAATTTCCCGCAACCGGAGGCATCCCTACTTCTTTGACGGCAGAAACTGTTTTAAAATTGCTTTGGGCGCTCGATCCCACTCGTCGCGATGATGGTAAATCAAGCCTTTTTCATTGAGCTTATAGGTGGAATTGCCATTAAAAAATAAATCGGCTTGCCAGGGTAATCTCAACGTCCCGCGTACCGTCCAATCCACTTTAATAATATCGGCTTGCGGTTGCCAGATATCGTGGACATCGAAATAAATCTCTTTGAAAAATAGACCCGCATGAAAGCGTAACGTCCAGAAAATAATGCGGTAATTAAACTTCCATTTAAAGGTATTTACCGGGTCTTTGAAATAAATATCACGGGTATAAATTTGGTAATTAATATCCCGTTCAAACAATGTGGGTAAATCTTCTTTTAGAATCGCGATCGCGCTTTGGACTTGTGCTTGGTCTACGCTTTGACTCATATTCCAATAGGTACAACCTAAAATTAGCTCAAAAACCCGGCTTCGCTCAAAAACCGGGTTTCTATATATTAACTTTAGCGCAATCTACTTACTGATTCGTCAAACTATTAAGCTGATTTTGCAACGGTAAGGTAATGCGATCCACCAAACGAGAAAACGGTAAACTCTGCAAATAAACCGTTCCTGGGCCGGTTAAATGGGCTAAAAACAAACCTTCACCACCAAACAACGCATTTTTAAAACCACCGACAAAGCGAATATCATAATCAACCTTCGGCGACAATGCAACCAAACAGCCCGTATCCACCCGCAGGGTTTCACCAGGGCTTAAATGCTTCTCAATAATTGCGCCTCCGGCTTGAATAAAAGCATAACCATTACCGCGCAAACGCTGTAAAATAAAGCCTTCACCGCCAAAGAAACCCGCCCCCAAACGCTTCGTAAAGGCGACACTAATATCAATCCCATTAGCCGCACATAAAAAGGCATCCTTCTGACAGAGAAACTCGCCCCCCAACTGACCCAAATTCAAAGGAATGATCTGCCCCGGAGAAGTGGCAGCAAAGCCCACTCGCGCCTTCTGTGAGCCACCATTGGCGAATGTTGTGATGAAAAAGCTTTCTCCGGTAACTGCCCGTTTAAAGCCCGAAAACAAGCCGCCCATGAGACCGCCGCCGCCACCCCCCATTCCGGTTTGCATTTCGATGCCTTGTTCCATATAGGTCATCGTCCCGGCTTCGGCTTGGACTCCTTCTTTGGGGTCAAGTTCGACTTCGACCAGTTGTAGATCAGCACCGTAGATTTTGTAATCAATAACATCCATATTCAAATATCCTGTTTTATACGCCTTCGTTACTGTTAGGCTATCGAGATTTAGCCATTAGGTGCTACAAAAAGTTAGACAGACATTCCAGATAGCCAATAATTTTAGCGTCAGCATGATAAGCACCTATCTAGAATAATTTACCCATTGTCGAATCTCGAAACCCTGATACAGTCAGGGATACAGCTTTCATCGAATAGGTAAATACTTCTGCATGGCTGCTTATAGCGCTACGCAAGAGCCTGATTAACATTATGTAGTGCCGTGACACGCCTTAAATTATGCTTTAGGAAAACGCTCGAAACCCCTATTGTGTAAGGAATAAAACGAGAAATTTATCGCACAAATTAAGCTGTGTCGAGCCAGTAGTGTTGTGACCCACTTTAAATGAGGCTATAGGTAGGGTGTCGTTAGCGTAGCGTAACGCACCAAAATACAAGCATTTTAACGATGGTGACTATCGCACAATTTAAGGTGTGTCGCGCCAGTAGTGCCATGACACAGCTAAAAGTGTGCGATAGACTTTTGGTCTGTTTTCCAATTGAAGCCAGTTTCGAGGGTTTTCTAAAGCCCTATTTAAGGTGTGTCGCGCCAGTAGGGTGTCGTTAGCGTAGCGTAACGCACCAAAATACAAGCATTTTAACGATGGTGGCTATCGCACAAATTAAGCTGTGTCACGCCACTACGTTAAAGCCTCATCTTAGCTGTGTCACGCTACTACAAGAAAGCTGCACAGAAATACACGAAAATACACGAATCCCTTTCCCAAGATAAGCCCAGGAAAGGGATTTCACGATCAATCAATCAAAATTTTAGCTTAAGCCATTGCACCGGATAATTTTGCGGCTGCTTCTTTGAGCAACTCCGCTTTATCGGTTTGTTCCCACGGCAAATCTAAATCTGTGCGTCCTAAATGACCATAAGCCGCCACATTTTGGTAAAAGCGACCGCCCCGTTGAGCCGGGAGATGGCGTAAATCAAAGGTTTGGATGATTCCTGCCGGACGAAACTCGAAATGTTCTTGGAGGAGTTTCAACAAAATATCGTCGCTGACTTTCCCTGTCCCGAAAGTTTCGACGAAAATGCTCACGGGATGAGCCACCCCAATAGCGTAACTCAACTGCACTTCGCACTTTTGGGCTAAACCGGCCGCGACAATATTTTTAGCTGCATAGCGAGACGCATAAGCCGCCGAACGGTCTACTTTCGTGGGGTCTTTACCGGAAAATGCGCCGCCCCCGTGACGAGAATAACCGCCATAGGTATCGACGATAATTTTACGCCCCGTCAAGCCGGAATCCCCTTGGGGCCCGCCAATCACGAACTTCCCGGTCGGATTGACCAAAAAGCGGGTTTTATCGTCGGGTTTGACTTCGATATCGGCAAAGGCGGGTTGAACGACTTTTTCCCAGAGATCGGCTTTGATTTTTGCTTGAATTTGGCTATTTTCGGTTAAATCGCCAATGGTTTCGGTGTGTTGGGTGGAAATGAGGATGGTGTCAATCCCCACGGGTCTACCGTCTTCATAGGTGACGCTGACTTGGGTTTTGCCATCTGGCCCTAAATAGGACAACTCACCACTTTGGCGCACAGCCGCTAAACGGCGCGAAATGCGGTGAGCTAAACTAATGGGCATGGGCATCAATTCGGGGGTTTCGTCACAAGCAAAGCCAAACATTAACCCCTGATCTCCTGCCCCAATTTGATCGAGTTCATCGTCACTGAGGTCTTGCCGTTGCTCTTGGGCGGCGGTAACCCCTTGGGCAATATCGGGAGATTGTTCGTCTAAAGCAACGAGAACTGAGCAACTGTTGGCAGAAAAGCCATTATCGGCGTTGGTATAGCCAATTTCAGCGATTTTCTGACGAGCAATGTTTACATAGTTAACCTGGGCTTTGGAGGTAATCTCTCCTGTGATTAAGACTAAGCCTGTATTGGTGACCACTTCAGCCGCAACGCGACTATAGGGGTCTTGGGCAAGCAGGGTGTCTAAAATTGCGTCGGAAATTTGATCGCAAATTTTATCAGGATGACCTTCTGTTACGGATTCGGAGGTGAAAAGATAGCGACGAGACAATTTTGAGTATTCCTCCTCAATTAGGCAATGGTGCAAGCATCAATAAAATGCGTAAGCTAACTCCCCATCATACAAAATTCGGGCCGGCGCTCGGAAGGAAAGTAACACCAGATTAACAGTATCTTGTCTTTGGCTATTGACAACTCCCCGCCGTAAACGGTCGGGGATTCTCGCTTCACCGGGAGAGTCTAGAAAACACAGAACAAATATCCCAATATTTTCCCCGATCTCTTTACCCTCAACGAGCATTTTTCCCATCTGCAAGGGCGGTACTCAACCAAAGTTTACCACAAAAGTCGCCTTATAAAGGCGAGGCTTTAGACCCAGGTTTTTGGTAAATTGGGGGTTTGTCTAAAAAGCGACTTGGGAATCGATCCCCAATCGCCGTAAGCTAGTGTAAAGAATATGTGAATAAGGTTAAATAGTAACGACAGTGGTATTCAAACTCGGTTTACTTGGATTGGGAACGGTGGGTACAGGAACGGCAGAAATTTTGTTGAATCCCGAAGGCCGTAACCCGTTATTAAAAGAAATAGAAATTAAGTCGGTGGGGGTGCGATCGCTCTCGAAGGCTCGTTCGGTGTCGTTTCCTGAAGGGGTGTTGACCGATGACTTAGAAAGTATTGTCAACGACCCGGACATTGATATTATCGTGGAGTTGATGGGGGGATTAGAACCGGTGCGATCGCTCCTCCTCAAGGCGATCGCGAACGGCAAACATATCGTAACCGCTAACAAAGCCGCGATCGCGATGCACGGGGCAGAAATCTTTGATGCAGCCCAGGAAGCGGGGGTTTACGTCCTTTTAGAAGCGGCGGTGGGGGGCGGTATCCCCATCCTTAAACCCCTCAAGGAAGCATTAGGGGTAAATCGTATTTCCCGCATTACCGGGATTGTCAACGGGACAACGAACTACATTTTGACCCAGATGGCCCAAAAAGGGGCGAATTTTGACGATGTTCTGACCGAAGCCCAGGATTTGGGTTACGCTGAAGCCGACCCCACGGCAGATGTCGGGGGCTTGGATGCGGCGGATAAAATCGCGATTCTGGCTTCTTTGGCGTTTGGGGGACGCATTAAGCGCGAAGATGTCTACACCGAGGGCATTACCCAGGTAGATGCCGCCGATATTTCCTACGCGCAGCAACTTGGGTTTACGATTAAGTTACTCGCGATCGCGCAACAAAAAACCAGCAACGGTCAATCCCTACAACTGCGGGTGCATCCGACTCTCCTGCCCCAAGACCACCCCCTAGCCAGCATTAACGGCGTGTACAATGCGGTTTTAGTCGAAGGCGATCCGATTGAACAGGTCATGTTTTTTGGCCCCGGTGCAGGAGCAGGGCCAACTGCCAGCGCCGTTGTGTCTGATATCATCAGCATTATCGGTATTCTGAAAAGCGCCCAAGGTAGTCAACGGCTTAATCCGCTTCTCAGCCCAGAACATCAGCACTACTGCGCGATCGCGCCCATGTCTGAACTGGTTACCCGCTTTTATGCCCGCTTTTTGTGCAACGATAATCCCGGTGTTATTGGTCATCTGGGAACTTGTTTTGGCAAGCATGATGTCAGTTTAGAGTCGGTGGTGCAGATTGGCTACCAAGATTCTCTGGCTGAAATTGTCGTGGTGACGCACGATGGGACGGAGGCCAATTTTCACAATGCGTTAACCGAAATTCGCGGCTTTAGTCTCCTAGACAATATCAGCATTGCTTCGGTGTTGCGGGTTTGGTAGGTTGTTGGTTGTTGGTTATTGGTTGTTGGTTATTGGTTATTGGTTATTGGTTGTTGGTTGTTTCTGGTGCGCGTTCCCTTGCGCCTTACGGCGGCGCGGGGTCGCACCAGTTGTTGGTTATTGGTTGTTGGTTTTTGGTTGTTGGTTGTTGGTTGTTGGTTGTTGGTTGTTGGTTGTTGGTTGTTGGTTGTTGGTTGTTGGTTGTTGGTTGTTGGTTGTTGGTTATTGGTTGTTGGTTATTGGTTATTGGTTATTGGTTGTTGGTTGTTGGTTGTTGGTTGTTGGTTATTGGTTGTTGGTTGTTGGTTGTTGGTTATTGGACGGGGAAACCCCGCCCCTACACGCCGATTGCCGAGGAGCCCCTTAGAGGCTGATGACTGATAACTGATGACTGATAATGATAACCCCCCCTTGGGCGATTTAAGTTTTTTTCGTTTACTATTGGAGCAACAGAACAATTATGACTAATCAATACCAATTGTGAGTCAAGAAAATCCTTTTCTCATTATTAAAATCCGTAGCTTAATCCTCTGGTTTTTGCTCGGCATTTTAGGCCTCTTACTGTTGTCCGCGATTGGGGGGATTTTTTGGGGAATTGCTATTCTTTTTGGCAATCCTGACAGTCAACCCCCAGAGATCGCTCTAAACCCCCTTCAGCAGAATATCCTTTTGAATGTCTGGCTGTACGGCACAATCTTGGGTTGGTGCGGGTTTCAGGTGTGGCGATCGCCTCTACAAATCAAGCCTGTGATCGGGACGTTTCGCGGGACAAGAGATCAGTGGCGTTTATTGCTATTGGTCATCCCGACGTTATTATTTTCTCTGGGTTCGGGTCAATTATTATTTTATGGCCTTGCGGCTTTTGCTCCGGATCGTCTCGAATCAATTTTGCAAAATTCAAGTTTGTTTCTGAGTGCTGAAGATGCGTCTTATTCTTTTGCTTACAATTTTTTTAGTGCTTTCGTCTTGATTATTGTTGCACCCATTGTTGAGGAGTGTTTATTTCGAGGAATTATTTTCCAACGTTTTGCGACGCGCTGGAAAATTGGTACGGCTATTATTTGGTCTTCGATTCTCTTTGGTCTTTTACATTTTAACCCGATTGGTTTAGCGGTTTTTAGTGTAATTGCTACTTTGCTTTACCTCAAAACCCATACTTTAATTATCCCGATTTTATTTCATGGGATTAATAATGGCATTGTGGCGATTGTGAGTTGGTCAACTCTCAACCTGGCTGTTACCCAACCTTCGCTTGATGAAGTTCAAAGTATGGCAACCTTGGGTTGGGGCGTTGGTTTGATGGTCATTTCAGCCCCGGTTTTGATTTGGTTTATCAAGCAAAATTGGGTCAAGCCAGAGGATATTCTACCTTATACTCATAATCTCAAAACACCGGTCTTACCGCCGCGATCGCCCGAAGATGTCCAAGCCTAAATCGGTTAAACTAAGGGGTTAATATCGTTAACTATTTCTAATTTAGGAAACCCTAACTATGGATCGTCGCCAATTTCTAAGCTGGATGAGTGTGGGAGCGATCGCGACTTCCCTCCCGATTGCCTTGGCCGCTTGCAACAGTAACTCAGAAACCACCACTGAAGCCGAAACCCCCGAAAGTCCAACAGCAGAAGCTGAAATAGCTGAAAGCCCGGCAGAAATGGCTTCAACCGACTTAGCAGAGGATGGTTTTGTCAACGTGGGAACAACGGCTCAGTTGGACAGCGAGGGCTTTATCCTCGATAAAGATGCAGCCACACCGTTCATTGCCATTCGCAACCCAGATACTCAAGAAATCATTGCCCTTAATCCCACCTGCACCCACAATGGCTGTATTGTGGATTATGACGGGGCAGACCAAGAGTTTGCTTGTCCTTGTCATGGGGCAAAATATGACGCAACGGGAGCAGTAACGAACGGCCCCGCAGAAGACCCTCTCAGCGTCTTAGAAAGCCGGGAAGAGGGTGACGCTGTTTTTGTCAAAATCTCTTAAAAACCGGGGGCGATCGCGAAAATGTTAGGGTTATACAGCATTTTTAGCAATTGATGCCCATAACCCACTTTTCCCGAATCGCCTCTACTGCCTTATTCTGCCCTCGGTTGGTTGCACAGAGCCGATATTTGCGTTTCACTGATAGTATTGCTTCTGCCAAAATGTCATGAAACCTGAACAAATTTCTCCTTTATTGACTCATTTATTTCCTGATGCGCTCGTTCAGCAACCCACCCCGGAAACTTGGCAAGTCGAAAGCCCACCCATGCGATTATTGGTCATTCTTTCAGCCGATTCGACTTGGTTGCGCGTTTTGTTACCGATTGCACCTTGGCAAGAAGCGAAAATATACGCCGAACAACTGTTAGAAGCCAATTTTGATATTACCCAAGCCACTCGTTATGCGGTGAATCAGGGGGTATTGTGGGGGGTATATCATCATCTTTTAGAATCCCTGACTGAACAGGATTTGACTGAAGCGATCGCGACTTTGGTTGTACTACGAGAACAGGGCTTATCGGAGTCTTTTAATCAGTTAGTCGAACAAAGATTGCGGGAAATTGTGAAAGCGGCTAAAATGCAAAATCAAGACTTAGAAACTACTCTTAAAAGTGTCGAACGCTTTTATGCTGAGGGGATTTTAGGGGGAATAGACCAAAATCCCGAAGAACGCGATCGCTTTTTGCAAGCCTGGAATGCTCAGTTAAAGCGATTGTGGCAAGAAATAGATATTTAATCGTTATCCCGGTGCGTCTATTTCTGATACCCTAATTCCTTTTGATAAGGGCGACAATAGAATGGTTAAACTTAAGGTAAAACGACTAGATAATATCTGTTTTTTTGAATTGGAGTGGGGTAATCATCAGACTCTTAATCAGGTTTTGCCTTATCCTTTGGTTTTGGATGAATGTTATCAAAAATGGCGGCAATCTTATCTTAATTTCTATCAATCGGCCCTGCGGGGAAGGGTAGCCGGACAAGGACGAATTACGAACCCGGTTCAAGATTGGCGATCGCAATTAGTCCAAGCCGAAGCTCAGTTATTAAATACCTTTCGTCATTGGTTACGCAGTGCCGAATTATTTGAAATTCGCAGCCAAATTATTCAGTTAGCCGCCCAAACAACAGCAGGTTTAAATCTGTTTATATCTTGTCAGGATTTGGCTTTAGAACGATTACCCTGGGAAACTTGGGAGGTTGCCGCAGAATCGCCTCTAAGCCTCGATATTACTTGGGTACGACTCCCCCCCTCTGTGCGCGAAAATATTACCCTTCCTGACCGCGCTAAACCTCGTATTTTGATGATTTTAGGAGACGATACTGCTTTAGATTTTCAGGGCGATCGCGAGGCAATTGCAGTATTAGAGTCTAGGGTAGATATTGAAATTATTAGCAGTCAAGATAATCCCGATCGACAAGATTTAAAACAACATATTTGTAATGCGATCGCGCAGCCCCCAGGTTGGGATATATTACTATTTGCCGGACATAGTAACGAAACTGAATTGACGGGGGGAGAATTCGCGATCGCACCCCAAACAACTTTATCTTTAAGCGAGATTCAACCTTACCTTAAAAAAGCCCAAGCCAACGGACTACAGTTTGCTTTATTTAACTCTTGTTCGGGGTTGAGTATTGCCAAGACTTTGATTGATTTGGGCTTAAGTCAAGTTGCCATTTTCCGCGAACCGGTTCATAACGAAGTGGCTCAAGTTTTCCTGAGTCAATTTCTTAAGAATTTAGCCCATTATAAAAATGTCCAAGACTGCCTTAAACTCGCGACCCAATATTTAGCCACAGAAACCAAATTAGCTTATCCTTCTGCTGCTCTCATTCCTTGTTTATTTCGTCACCCCGGCTCACAACCTTTTTACCTCAAACCTCCTCAAAAAGCCCAATCTCGAACGCTCAAAAATCTCAAACCCCATCCGATAGAAGCCATCTTTTTAAGCGCGATCGCGCTGGTGAGTTTACTGCTTCCCGTACAGGATTGGTTACTCGCGCAACGCCTGGTAATGCAAGCCCGTTACCGCAATATTACGCAACAAATCCCCGCCCAAACTCCTCCAGTTTTACTGGTTTCTATTGATGAAGAATCGATTTTAAAAGAAGGAATTGTCAACCCCAATCCTATCGATCGTAAATATTTAGCTAAAATTATTAATCAACTGAATGAGACTGGCGTAAAAGCGATTGGTGTGGATTATCTTTTAAATCGTTCTCATGCTAAATATGACCCAGAAGGAGATATAAAACTCAGAGAAGCGATCGCGCGATCGCCCGAAACCAAGTTTATTTTTGCAGCCAGTTATCATGAAGACTCGGGTTGGTCAAGCGTTCATGCCGATATTGCTCAATCTCATGAAGTTTTAAAGGGACAAATTCATTTTATTCCCGGATATGTTTGGCAAATTGACCATAAACCGTCGCAGCAATGGAAATGGCCTTTTGCTTATCTCATTGCTTTGTCTTACGAGTTAACCCAAAATTCAGAAACGCCGCTACAATTTGAGGGCGAAACTGACAGTTTGACACAACTGCGACAACATATTAAAACTCACTATAACCAAGATGAATATACTTTTTTATCTTCGCGGATGCGCCAAAATGTGCTGACGAGATTTTCTTATAAACTGCAACAAATGTGGTTAGAACCGATTATTGATTTTTCCATTCCACCGCAGCAAGTTTATGAGGAAGTAGCGGCTTGGCAAGTTTTAGAAAAACAGCCCTTGAAAAATTGGTCTCAACAAGCAGTTATTATCGCTTCTGGAGGGTACAGTGAAGCGGGAGTCCTCGGTAGAAGTAATGACCGTTTTCCTATACCGTCTGCGGTCAATTATTGGCTACAAAAAGAACGAAAGGCTTTGTATCATCGCAGACTTACTGGGGGGGAAATTCACGCTTATTTATTACATCATTATCTGCGCGATCGCCTGGTGATTCCTTTACCAGATATTTGGTTGGTTTTAGTCGCAATTCTCTTAGGGAAAACATTAGTTTTTACTCTAAAACCCATTGCATCTCAACCCTCGCAGCCTTCGCGTTTTAGGGGGTTATTGGGGTTGAGTTTGCTGTTATACGGGGCGATTAGTTTACAAGTTTATATTAGTTTTGCGATCGCCCTCCCTTGGTTACTGCCTTCTTTGAGTTTCGCGATCGCCGTTTCTCCCCTTTTGACTGACAAAGCTATCCAATTCACTGGATTGAATAACCAATAACTAACAACCTGGATAAGGGCTAAAGCCCTTACTACAAACTAATAAAATGACCAATGACCAACAATTTCTACAATGGCTACTTCCTCAGCTAAACTTGCAATGGTCGGGGTTTCGTCGGGTGCGTCGTCAAGCGATAAAACGGATTACACGACGGATGCAAGACCTTGAAGTTCGCAGTTTTGAGGCATATCAAAGTTATATTAAAAAGAATCCTGGGGAATTAGAAGCCCTGGATCGCTGCTGTTTTATTACGATATCTCGATTTTGGCGCGATCGCGAAGTGGCAGGCAACGAGGCGATCGCGCTGTTTTTGATGCTCTCAGAGATACTATTTTCCCCCAAATTGCCCGTCTCGCGCAACATCGGGGAGATTCCACCCTACGGGGTTGGAGTGCCGCTTGTGCGTCCGGGGAAGAACCTTATACGCTAAACTTATTGTGGCGTATCGATCTCCAACCCCAGTTTCCCGATTTAGCTTTTGAGATGATCGCCACAGAAGTACAACCCGAAATGCTCGTTCGCGCTCAAAATGCCTGTTATCCGGTTAAAACCATTCGCTTTACACCTCCTCATTGGCAAAAACAGGCTTTCACATTTACCAAAAATTCTGGGTTTAAAGCCCCGTCCTTCAAGGACGGCTTTATATTATAATATTGGTGTGCGAGTGACCAGTAATGTGGGCCGCACTACAACAAACCTAACCAACTCAATAGTTAAAGTAAGGGGTTTTCAGCACAATCCTTGTTGATGTAAAACTTTAAGGGTGTAGTTGTGAAAACAAACTTTTGCGTCCGGGCAGGACGTATCTTGGACTAGAAACCAAGAAACAAAACGCTCGTTGAGTCGGTCTAACGGGGACTAAGGGGAGGATATTTAGGTGTCTGTCGATCCAAAGTCTAGTTAAGAGGCAACCTGAAAGAAACGAGAATCCTCGACCGTTTACGGCGAGGAGTTGTCAAAGAAAACGAATGTCAAGTCATTCCGGCTTATCGTCAAGGCATAACCTGGCAACAACAAGACATCCGCGCTAAAATGCCCCCAGGACGATTTCATTTTATTTTCTGTCGTAATTTGCCGTTTACCTATTTCAATCAAGCTTTGCAAGAAGAAATTGCCCAAAAGCTCAAGCAGAAACTTTATCCCGGTGGTTTGCTCGTTATTGGTGCTAAAGAAGTGTTACCCGCAACTCAACAGCCATTATTTAACGCAAGTTCAATTCCCGGCGTTTTCTTTGCATAAGGTCTGCCTGTCCCAGATATATCACAGTATGAACAGGTTTTCACCATCCCGCGCAGCCGTTTCCCAGAGGTTAATCTAAAGATGAATTATGCGGTCGATCCCTATTTTGATTTTGTCGATTTGAGTCCCGATGATATCGAATTATCTCCGACTCAAGTTGATGCAGCGATTCAAGCCAGCCAAAGTGTCGATCATCCCACACAACAATGGCAAGCTTATCTTAACCTCTTGGCCGCAGAAGCGGTAAGGCAATGGTTGGGCGATCGCGTCCCCGACCAAAATCTTCGCACTTCCTCAACAGATGCCACAATCGGGACTCAAATAGAAATTGCAGGCTTCAAGCTCAATATTCTGGCATTAGGGAGCGTTACCGAGTCTTCGCTTGCACTTCCTACGGATTGGGTGCAATCTCCAAGTTTAGCCGCCCATTTCTATCTGGTGGTGGAAGTATTAGAAGACTTAGAATTGGCGCGGATTTACGGCTTCCTGAGTCGCGATCGCATCCTGGCTCAAAGTTCTCTATTGCCCCGCACCCATTGTACCCTGGACTTAGATACTTGCGATCGCGACCTCGATAACTTATTGCTATATCTGCGTTGTCTCGATCCCCATACCATCCCCTTACCGCAACCCCCCATAAATGTAGCCGCTTGGCTGCAAAATCGAGTAGACGCGATCGCGAACGAACTAGCCTGGACATTACTCCCCCTATTCGATCCCAATCGTGGCAGTTTAGCGCCGGGGATGCGATCGTCAGGAACTCAACTCAACGAAATTTTACAGCAAATCCAGCAAAACAGCGCCCCCATTAACAACACCGCCTACAGCGCATTTCAGGATATTGCCCCCAATCAAGCCACTTTGCGCCTATATGCCGCAACTTGGACAGAAACGCCCCCCGAAGATGCTTCAGAATGGAATTTAATTCTGATTTTAGGCACACCTTCCGGCGAAAACTTACCCGATCGCACCCACTTTCAGATTCGCGACGACAACGAAATTTTACTCGAAAAGATTACCGAAAGCCCTTGTCACGAACCTTATTTGTATGTACATGTGATTGGCGAATTACACGAAAGTTTTACCGTCGAACTCGCGATCGCGGATAGCCCCAGCGTCACTTTACCACCTTTTGTTTTTAACCCCTAAAACAAATCCCTCGTCTATCAACAAACGAGGGATTTTGAGTTGAGTTATCTGGGCTGGGATTGACTATTCTCCATCATCATCGGGATCATAATCCATATCCATCACGACAGGAACGATTTGCTTCTGGGCAATTTGCTCTTCCAAACTTTCTCCGTTGGTCTCCAATACAGGTTTGAGAACATCGCTATTGCCATTGCCATTACCATTACCGTTAGTAGCATAATGTAAGTGTAAATCTTGCTGAGGAAGTGCCAGGGAAATGCCTTCTTCGCGAAAACGGTCGTGAATCATAAAGGTCAAATCTTCATAAACCGTCCAGTAATCGCCTACTTTTGTCCAAAACTTCAATGCTGTATTTATACGATAATCATCAGATTTTCGTATAGCAGCAATACAACCACGCTCTTTAATCGTCAGGGGATGAGATTCCCCAATCTCAATTAAGAGTTGTTTGATTCGGCGAAGATCCTCTTCAAATGGCACACTGATTGGAATGCTGCCACGACGAACATCTTGGGTGGTTAGGTTTTCGATGGTGCCACCCCAAATTGTATTATTCGGAACTGTATACATTTGGGCATTAAAACCTTTGATTTGGGTATTGGCTAAGGTAATCGCATTGATATAACCCCACAAACCATTAACCTTGATTTCATCCCCCACATCGAAGGGCTTGTACACCATAATCATCAAACCACTGGCCAAGTTACCCAGGTTGCTTTGTAAGGCGAAGGCTAAGACGAAACTGACCCCCCCTAACAGTGCTAAGACTGGGCCAAGACTGACTTCGAGGGCGGTTAGCGCCAATAAGAAAGCGACCAATAACCCGCCGCGCTGAACCAGCATCACCAGAAATCGACGGAATAACTGGGAAACACCCCCCACACGCTTCAAACCTTGGTCGATGGCAATTCCTAAAATCTGAGCGATGATGGCAGTCAGCAGAAATACACCTAAAAATGTTCCTGTATTTTGCGCCCAGCGTAAGCCCCCTTCTTCGGACTGCGCCCAACTCATTAAGCGCACTCCTAAGCCTTCAGTGTCGCTGAGGTCGAGTTCTACGCCACTCACCGATTGAACATACTTGCGATAAAATTCTCCATCCCCGCCTTTGCGTTCGAGTTCGTCAAGAATGACATTAAAGCGGTCGATAATGCCCGTGCGTTCTTCTTGCAGTTGTGTCACCGCAACCACAAGCTGATTTTTGGCTTCGGCTTGTTCTTCAGATTGTTGTTGAATTTGCTCGGCAGCTTCTTCGAGTTGTTCTCCTTGCTGTTCTAAGTCTTCTTCAGCCCCTACGGTTCCGGCAACTTTGGCTTCACCGTCAGTCAAATCGGTATTTTGCAGGCTAGAAGACAACTCATCAAGTTCTTCTGCCGATTTTTCTTCTTCTTCAGGAACTGCTGTAGGATCGAGGGCTTTGATGGCTTCTTTGAGAGCAGTCCGGGCAGCTTGGACTTGTTGAGTGGCTTCCTCATATTCAGGAGTATCGGCAATCTCGGCTTCGCGAGCTTCTTCAGCTTCCTCAAAGTCTTTGATCGCTGCGGTCAAAGTATCGATTTTCTCGGTTTGGCTGTCATAAGCAATTGAGCCTGCGGTCATTTCTTCGCGGGCTGTTTTGGCTTCGTCGAGAACTTCTTGGGCTTTCTGCACATCGCCAGCTTCTTTGGCTCTTTCGAGAACCACCGCCGATTCTTCATCCGCTTCTAATTCTTGTTTAAGCTCGGTGGCTTCTTCGATTGCGTCTTGGGCTTCAGCTAAATTTTCTTTGGCTTCCTCGATTCTTTGGGCAGATTCTTCGGCTTCAGGAGAACCGGGAGTCGCTTCTGCTTCTGCTGCTTCGGCTTCTTCGAGGGCTGTTCTTGCCGCTTCTAGTTTAGCGACGCTTTCTTCCTCTTTGGCAATTATCTGATTTTCCTGCTTAATGGCAATTTCGGCGCTACTAATTTCTTTAACTTTGGCTTGTAAAATTAACAGCCAAGCGGCAGCTTCTTGTTCGAGTTCTGCTAGGGTTAAGGGTTGAACTAAAAGTTTAAGTTGATCGACAGGAATATCAATATTTTCTGTGGTAATAACCACTTCCGGATCGATATCCTCAACAGCAGCAGGGACTTCTACTGTTTCGACGGCAGCTTCTTCGGTGGCTTCGGTTTCTTGCGATCGCGCGGGAGTCCATCCAATCCCAACAGCACACACCACACCCGTCAAGATAATAGCTCGGAGATGATATCGCCGTTTCAGCCGTTTGACGCGATTAAATCTTAAGGGAAACATCTTTATTTTTGTAAAAAAACGACAAAACGATTCAGTGGTAATACTAGGTTTATTTAGGGATGGTCTAAACTAAGCTCAAACAGAAGATGTTTCCTAATATAGCTTTTATTTTGCTACAAATCTAGATGAGTCACAAATATTTACAAAATTAATGCTTACAATTCATTGTGACTGTAACCTCAGTTTGGGTTGAACATGAAACGTCTAGATCAATGCGCTCGATTGACCGCGTTTCCTATTGTTTCCACACTAAAAACTTGCTGATTCTAGGGGGCGATCGCTTTGTTACGATTGCGCGATCGCCTGCCTAGCATCTTTGACCGACTCAATTTCGCTGTATTCTTTCGTATATAGGGGTTTTGTGACTTAACTTAGGCAAAATTCATGAGAGTACAGGTGCTTATGTTGACTAATCTATTACTACTATGATAAGCTTTCGATGTTCCTAACAGTGAGTCAAGTTGCCCCTCTTTATTTGACATAAAAAATTAGTTTAGTTTCAAATGGTTTTACCCCTCAAACCATTTGTTCTTATGCGGGTTTATGTCTTTTTCGTCTTGCCTAAATTAATACCATTAGTCTTTTTCTTGAGGCTAATTTCACAGTCTTACAGAATTAATAACTCTTGTTATCTGTCAAGGTTTTTTGTTTGAGCTTTTGACCAGTTTTTACCTTTTGGTTTTGTATCTGCGAATTTTGCTCAATTTGGAGAAAATATTAATGCTGCTGAATTCTCATCAATCGATTATCTCGATCGACCAATTAATCCATCAACTCAATTCAGCCAAGACAGTCGAACAATACAATCACATCCTTAATTCATTCAACTTAAATCGAGCAACTCTTCGGTCTTACTGTAGTTGGGATAATTGCTCTTACACTCGCAATATTATCACCCGTAATCCTAGCTATGAACTCCTAATAATATGTTGGCAAAAATCCCATTCTAGCGCGATTCATAATCATGGCAAAAGCCAATGTTGGATGAGTGTCATTCAAGGTCAAATAGAAGAAAAACGCTACGAAACTACTCCGAATAATGCTCAAAATCAACCGACTGTCTCTTTAAAACAAATCGCTTGCCATACCCATTATCCTGGGAAGATATCTACAATCAAAAATCATGAAATTTGGCATTCGTTGCAAGCTCTGAGTCCTAAAGCAATCACACTGCACTTGTATTCTCCACCTCTTCATCAGTTTTCAATTTATGATGCTGAAATCAACTCAGTTCGACAACAACAATATTCCTAAAGTTGAAAAAATTAAATCTAGGTCTAACATCATGGTCAGTTCCGTTAAAACCACAGCCAAATACTTTTTCGATCCTCATATCATTAAAATTGATTGCGACTCCAAAACCTGGCATCCTACACCTCATGGCTATGCTTTAGCATTTGGAATGGTCAAAGCATCTCATATTTTTCAGGGAAACTCTATTATTGAGATTGGTGCAGGAACGGGGATTCATTCCATTTTAGCGCTGAAACTAGGAGCGAAAAATATAGACATTACAGAAATAGATGAACATTATCTCACCATTGCTAAACAAAACGCTCAAAAGAATAATGTTAGTTTTCGTTATACCTGGGTCAAGGATTGGATGAACTTTACCCCAGAACAACGTTATGATGTTGTTTTATGTAATCCTCCATTTTGTAAAGCCGGAAAAGCCAATAGACGTTGGTTTATTACCGAACTGATTGAAAGAGCGCATACTTTTTTAAATCCTGGTGGTCATATTATTTTTTGCCAAAGTAGTATGGCAAATTTTGCAAAAACTGAACAAGAATTGCAAGCTAATAACTTTTCGTTTGAAGTTGTTCACCGTTCGCGGGGAATTTTCCGAGATTATTACTTTACTGAACCTGGTTTTATTGAAGAAAGTCGTCAAGTTTCCGATGGTTTTGAAATAATCGAAGACGAATATATTGAAACCTTGCAAGTTTATTTAGGAACGTTAAAAGTATAAAAAATAGCAGACTTTTTAAGTTACCCGCAACTAATATGTGTTGTTTTAACTAAATGAAACAGGAAAACTTAGAAATTTTTTTCTTTTTATCCCAGTGGGCTGCTAATTTTAAATTTTCGCAGATACCTGTTATCGTAATTGAAGCGGCTAAACGTTCGATGATTGACACTTTTGCTGTGGGATGTGCTGGTTCAACCAGGAGCATAATTAAATCCCTAAAAGAGTGTAGTCAAGAATTGTATTCAGGAACAAATGCCAATTATTTAGATTGTGAAACAACTTTATCTCCTGTCGGGGCTGCACTCATTAATGGAGCAGCTTGCCATGTTTTAGACTTTGACGACACATTTTATCCAGGGGTTTTACACCCGTCTACTGTTGTCTTCCCTGCTGCTTTAGCCGTAGCACAAGGAATAAATAGTGATGGAAAATCCCTACTCACAGCTATGATTGCGGGCTTGGAATGCGAATGTATAATAGGCAAAATTGTCGAAGATACTCTCTACGATCAAGGCTGGTTTCCCACAGTTATTCTAGGAGTAGTAGGTTCTGCGATCGCGGCTTCTCATTTGTTACAACTTTCACCACTACAAACATACCATGCCATTAATATTGCCTTTAGCCAGGGTAGTCTTTTGCAAAAAAGAGGTATATCGGTTCGTCCCTATTTAGTCGGTCGTGCGGCAAGTATAGGAGTAGAGTCTGCTTATCTAGCACGGCGTGGAATTGCTTTAAAGACTGACAGCTTTCAACAAGCTATCCAACAAATTTTTGCTCGGATTAATCCTAATACTAATTTTGAGATTAGCAAGCTCCAAGAACTCGGTAAAGTATGGTCATTAGTAGAGCCTAGTTTTGCCATCAAAAAGTATCCTGCTTGTTCATCAGTTCAAGCCGCTGGCGAAGGTCTAGAAAACCTAGTAAAACAATATAAAATCACTCCTGACGAAATTGTATCTGTAGAATGCGAAGTCACAGCTTTCATTAATAAAAGTCTAGATTTCGATCGACCTAAAACACCGACTGAAGCTCAATTTAGCCTCCAGTTTGCCTTGGCTTCTCTACTCATTTATGGAGAATTAACACCCCGACAGTTAACAGAAGCAACCTTAAAAAATTCATAATTACAAGAGATGATGAAAAAAATAAAAATGAGTGTAGGATTAAGCCATATCAATCAAAGGGAGTATCCAGAAGCTACTCAAATCACTATCACTATGAAAAGCGGAAAAAAAGTGAGTCAGGTTGTTAAAATCTATACCGGAATGCCCAATAATCCGATGTCTCAACAGCAACTGTATGAAAAATTCGTGCTTTGTTGCCAGAGGTTTGACTACTCCACTTTATTCAATCGCTTACTTCATTGTGAAACGTTGACAGATAGTAAAAACTTGACAGCACTGAAATAAAAAATAGTAGTTACTTTTGCAGTTTAGATAGTTTGACGCTGCACAACTAAATTTTTCTGGATTGAATATAAATAAATGACAATAGATAATTCTGCATTTGAGTCAATGTATTGGTATCGCGTTGAGCGAATTAATAACGAACTCAAAGAACTTGGTTGCACGACTGGAGAGTTAAGGGTTGAAGACTTGATTCCTTTCGATCAATTTCATCCTTTATCTACGGTAGCCCTTGATGAAGCCGCAAATCAACTGGGTATTTTGCCATCAAGTCAGGTACTTGACATTGGTTCGGGGGTTGGAGGGCCAGCACGCTATCTAGCACAGCAATATCAATGTTTGGTGACTGGGGTTGAACTCCATCCCCAAATGTGTAAAGCGGCGATTGAATTAACTCAGCAAACTAGACTATCTGAACAAGTCAATTTTTACCAAGGGGATATTACAACCATCGACCTTAAAGGCCAGAGTTTCGATTATTGGATTGCTATTGGAGTTTTTCTACACATCCCCGATCGGTCTACCTTATTTTCCCGCTGTTTTGAGCTACTTAAACCAGGTGGTAGCGGTTACATTGAAGACTTTTTTCAACGCCAAACTTTCACGGCTGCCGAAAAAGCACAACTTACAAATACTCTTGCTTGTCCCTACTTACCAACACGCGATCGCTATCTGGTAGACTTAGCAGCATCTGGCTTTGTTGACTTACACTTTGAAGATGTGACCCACTTGTGGCAACCTTGGGAAATTCAACGAGCTATTGAATTTGAACAAAATAAATCTCGACATTTAAAAGTTCATGGAGAACAGATTGTGCAAACGGTTAGTCACTTTTATCGCGTCATTGCCAATCTGTTTGAGAAGGGTAACATTGGCGGAGCTAGAATTCGTTGTCAACGACCAATAGATTAGATGATACAGTGCTAAGATTGCGTCAGTTGGGTATCACCAATTGTAGGGTATGAAGTGCAAAATGTAACGCTATGTTTAAACATTAGTTCTGGAAAGAAATCGCTTATGTACAAAATAAAAAGCCTACACGGTAATCAACAAGGTCAAGAATTTGTTGAGATCGAGCTAGATACCGGGGAACTCAAGACGATTAACATTCACGATTACGCAACTTTGTATCAGTATCCCCACTTCTACGAATACTTGTTGGTCGATCGTTTGGATTATCAAAATCCTACCGTTTTGGGGCAAGTGTTAACTCAGGTCAAAAATATCTCTCAGTGGCGCATTTTAGATGTTGCTTGTGGGAGTGGACTGATGGGTAAATATTTGAAAAAACAAAGTAGTTTAGCGATTGATACCTTAGTTGGTATTGATATTCTACCGAGCGCGATCGCGGCTTTAGAGCGAGATAATTTCGGTTTTTACGACTATGCTTGCACCCTCGAAAATTACAATAAACAAAAAATGCAGCAATATAATTTTAATTGCCTTCTGGTGAGTGGTGGTGCGATCCATCTTAGTGTAAAAGATTATCAATTTTACACGAATTTATTAACGAATTCTGAGACTGTTTGTATTGCTTTTACCTTGAAACTCGACCCCCAAAATATCCATCGACAGGAAATCCTACAATGGATGGACGAGCATTTCCATTGTCTGCATCAACAAATATATAATCATCGAAAACTGATGAATGGCACTCTGATTCAAAATGAAGCCTTCATTTACCAAAAATAAGTTTTCCGCCTCGATCAATTTGGCTTTGAACGAATATTTTAGAATGTTGGTATCAATCAAAACTCTCACTGAAGATACTTCTCCACCCGTCTTTCTTCCAGCATCACTGCTACTTCTTCATCAGTCGGTGCGGGTTGCTCTGTTTTCAACAATCCCCTCATTCGTTGAATTGCACTAAAGCGGTCAGACTGAGTAACAGTTGTATCTGGCAAAGACTCAACAATAACAGAGATCAGTGCGAGGCGATCGCGGGGTGGCAACTTGAAAATTTGTGCTTTCAGTTCTGGTGACAACATAAACAGATTTTAGATTCCAAAGCTATCATCTAGTTTGACATTCTGACCTATTTCTGTGGAAAAAACCGATACCGCAATCGATGAAATACAAATAACCAACAACCAGTATCCTATGAAACAAACGTGACTCTTAGCACTGATAACTGATGACTGATGACTGTTCACTGACTAAAACCGATGGCCTAAACCAAAATGAAACTGACTATCGCCGCGATCGTTGAGGCCAAAATCTGCCCGAATCACCCCCAGAGGCGAATCGACTCGCACCCCAGTCCCATAGCCAAAGCCCGTTCCCGGCTTCCCTTGAGCCGTTCCCGGTTCGCCCGGAACAGTACTACCTGACCCCAAATCCGTACCGAAATCGGCAAATAATACGCCACTCACCGGAGAATTAAACAAGGGGACGCGATATTCTGCCGACGCGAGGACGAAACTGCGACCACTCGCTACATCGCCACTACCATAACCCCGGACTGAGTTTGACCCGCCGATGGTAAAGGCTTGATAAGGTGGTAAATCACCAATTGCGGTTCCCCCTTGCACATTAAACGCTAGGACTTCGGGGCTGTCTTGCTGAAAGACATTGGTGGGGATATATTGGGTGTAATCGGCGCGGACGCGATTCATCAGAATGCTACCATTGCCCACAGGGACGGTTTGCTCGGTGCTAAATTGCAGTTTTGAGCCAGCAGTGGGATTCGCTGGATTGTCCCGTAGATCGCGGCTAACGCTGGCTTCGACGGTAACCAGGTCATCGACTCCGGTATCGCTAAAGGAAAGGGGATTGCCATTTTGGTCTACGGCGGCCAGATTACCTTCACTGTCGCGGATGCTGTGGCGGGTGTATCCTGCCCCGACGCTGGCATTCCAGTCACCGAGGGGTTGACTAACGCTCACACCACCGCCTATCTGACCTTCGCGGGGGCGATCGCCATTACTGAGGGTAACATCGTTAAACGTGGCCGACTCGGTACTTTGACGATAAGCGCTCACATTGTAGCCGACGCGATCGGGGTGACTCATGCGATACGCCCGGCCATAGTTGGCGTTAAACTGGAGGTCGCGGGTTCCCACTTGCACATCTAAGCCCAGTTGGTGGTTCATTCCCCCTAGGTTTTTGTCGTTGTAGCGAATCGAGCCAAACAAGCCCGCACTGTCGCTAAAACCGCCCCCTGCGTCAATACCTCGCGATCCGGTTTCGGTAAGTTCGTAGGTAATATCGAGGTTGCTCGGATCGCCTTGAATGTCTACATCGGCTTTGGCGAAAAGTCCCGTTTGATAAAGCGATCGCAAGTCATCTCTGGCAGTATTAACTTGGAAGATTTGACCGGGTTCTAAACTGAGGGCTTCGCGCACATAATCTTTATCAGTGCGGCCTTCAATACTTTCCCCATCCCGATTATAAAAGCGCAAATTCACTGAATTAACGACCCCTTCGGCAACTTCCACATTCAACACCCCACCGGGAAGGGTGCGCGCATCAACGACTTGTCCGAGAATGTAGCCGTTGTCTTGATACCATTGGTTAACCTGTTCGATGCCTGTCTGAATCTGGGACGGGGACAGGGTTTGACCGAGTTGGGCGGCAAAAATTTGATTGGCGACTTGGGGGGTCAAAACTTCGGCGTTGTTGAGTTGTACGGCTTTGAGGGTGGCAGGTTGCACCTGAAATACCACATCCACGCCGTTATCGTTGGTAAAGCTGGTGACTTCGACCGATTCAAACAAGCCCGTACTTCTGAGGATTTCTGCGTCTTGTTGCAACTGTCCCTGACTGGTATCGCCACCAATGCGGGTTCTGATGGTTTGAGCCGCAATATTAGAGAGTTCTTGACTTGCTCCCACGATCTCAATATTCGTGGCGCGGACGGCGAGGTCGCTGGCGATTTGCATGGATGCGGTGTTCCCGGTGAACTCTGGGGTGGCTTGGGCTTCGGGGGCGATCGCGCTATCTGAGACTTCAGAGGGCGATACAGCCAGGTCTGGCGCAGTTTCGGCGGCCAAAGCCATTTCCGGCGCAATCAAGCCCGCTACGGTCAATAAAGTTGCTGTAGAAAGACGCATAATGTTTCGATCCTATTGGTTTTAAAATTTTTTTCTCATGGCTTACTTGACAAGACTGTTTTTTTCTGAGTCAGTTCCCGGTTTGGTCATTGGTTCTTTGTCCTTCGTCCTTCGTCTTCTGTCAAAGTGGCCACCAATAACCAACAACCAATAACCAATCTGATATCATTGCTTTGAGTCAGAGAAAGAAAAATGCAAAAAAGCGCGATCGCGATTTATCCAGGGAGTTTTGACCCCATTACATTAGGACACCTCGACATCATCGAACGCGGTAGTCAACTGTTTAACCGCGTGATTGTCGCCGTACTGTGCAATCCCAGCAAACAACCGCTTTTCACCCTAGAACAGCGCGTCGCTCAAATTCGTGCGTCTACACAATATCTTGTTAACGTAGAGGTAGAAAGTTTTAAAGGATTAACCGTCGAGTACGCCAAATCGCGTCAAGCCAGGGTTTTACTGCGGGGCTTGCGGGTGCTTTCCGACTTTGAGAAAGAGTTACAAATGGCGCACACCAACAACACCCTCAACCCAGAAATTGAAACCGTTTTTTTAGCGACTTCCAACGAATATAGTTTTTTAAGTAGTAGTGTAGTAAAAGAGGTCGCTCGATTTGGGGGGGCGGTCGATCATTTAGTTCCTGAAAACGTTGCAAGAGAAGTCTACCAATGCTACAAGAATCATCCAGAAGCGACCCTGACAGTGATGAATTCAACTCGTCCCCAGAATCCCTCCCCCGACGGGCCGGAAACTTCGACATCCAAGAAGAACTCAACCGACTCGAAGAACTGATCGTAGACAATCCCCATATTCCCCTGACGGATATGGTTCTTGTAGACGAGAGTCCGATTCTCGACCAACTGGACAAAATTCGCATTAATTTACCGCAAGCCTTTGATATGGCGGTGGAGATTATTCGCGAAAAAGAGACGATTCTCTTGCAAGCCGAAGAATACGCCCAAGATATCATCGAAGCCGCACAGCAACGGGCTTCAGAAATTCTCAATGAAATGGGGATTGTCCGTCAAGCGGAGTTAGAAGCCAGTCAAATTCGGGCTTCGGTTCAGCAAGAATGCGAACAAATCCAGCAATCGACCTTAACCGAAATCGAGCAAATGCGCCGTCGGGCTTACAAAGAAATCGAACAACTGCGCCGCATGACCCTAGATGAATGCGAGGATATTCAACAAGGGGCAGATGAATACGCCGATGCGGTGTTATCTAATATCGAGCAGCAATTAGGGGATATGATGCGGGTGATTCGCAATGGCCGTCAACAGCTATACAGCGACCCGAAAAAGAAGTTAAAGGATTAGTTGGTGGCGCGATTGATCGCTTCAGCAATTAAATTGTAAGCCTCTCAGTATAAAAGCGACGCTAAATTGAAACGCGATCGCTTCCCATCCCATAGCCCGTATAGGGTCGCTTGTAGGGGGGCTGCAACCCTAAAACAATGTCTTCTTTGGGAACTCCCATAGTAACCAACTCTTCCCCCACATCACTATCCGTCG
Organism: filamentous cyanobacterium ESFC-1; assembly: GCA_000380225.1. Lineage (GTDB taxonomy): Bacteria > Cyanobacteriota > Cyanobacteriia > Cyanobacteriales > Spirulinaceae > Jaaginema. The sequence continues at coordinate 1,484,962 of KB904821.1, read as the reverse complement.
TATTCTGCTGCAACCAGATTTGCCCGTCTCGAATATCAAAATGTAATACTGTGTAGTAAACCCGCGTTAAGTGTTTCCACCCCACCCGCATCAGTTGGTAGCGATCGCGCTCGACATCAAAACAAAGCAAACTCTCCACCTCTTGAGTATCATTGCTGTAATGACTATGATCTGTTAAAAGTTTTTGAATACAGGTTCGATAGTAAGCTACTTTATCCATTTCACTACCTCCTCAAAAACTGGATCGTAAACTAACAACTTGACTTGATTTTGCCGAACAGCAATCTGTGCTAAACGGCTTTGGAAAAAGCTTTCGTAGGCATCAACTGGAATTGCCAAATAAAGCTCTCGCTGCGGCTCATTCAGTTCCAGCATAATTCGGTAATTCAAAAACTGACCCAATGCTGTATGAAAACTACTAACAGCAGAAGAACTGATAAAACTCTTAATCTCGACCGCAATTTTTTCGTTCTCTCGTTCTGCCGCAATGAGGCGCTCTGCCGCTAGGTCGATTTTAACCTTAACTTCTTCCCATTCCAACTCTAGCGGGTCGTCTGTCACTTGCCAACAGTCTTTGACCAATGCCCGTTTGACTGCTTCATGGAAAATATCTCTGGCAGACATCAATGATGTATAAATCCCTAAAATGCGGACAATTTTAATTGTTGTTTTAGTCTGTCTGCAATTTTACCGTATTTACCCATAATCGAGCGATCGCGTCAACCCCACACTCCGCATCTATATATAGACTAAAAACAGGACGCTAGAAACAAAAAAAACAATGAGTTACGACTACGATTTATTTGTGATTGGGGGCGGTTCTGGGGGAATCGCTACGGCTAGACGGGCTGCGGGTTACGGGGCAAAAGTGGCTGTGGCAGAGTTCAACCGCTTGGGGGGAACTTGTGTTAATCGCGGCTGTATCCCGAAAAAGCTGATGGTGTATTCTTCTCATTTTCCCGGTATGATGCAGGATGCAGTGGGCTATGGCTGGAGTGAGGTCGAAAGCACCCTCGATTGGCCAAAAATGATTACGGCAGTCAATAACGAAGTCGAACGACTCAACGGCGTGTATCAGCGTATGTTGGACAATGCCAAGGTGGATGTGTTTGAGGCGTATGCGAAGTTTCTCGACCCCCATACCCTAGATGTGGGGGGTGAAAAGGTCACAGCCGATAAGATTTTGATTGCGGTGGGGGGGCATCCGATAAAACCCGATAGTATTCCGGGGATTGAACACACCATTACTTCTGATGAGTTTTTCCATCTCCCAGAACAACCGAAGCGAATGTTAATCATTGGGGGGGGTTATATTGGTTGCGAGTTTGCTTGTATTCTCAATGGTATGGGAACGGAAGTCATGCAGGTGATTCGCGGCGATATGTTACTGAAGGGCTTTGATGGCGATCTGCGTTCGACGATTCAAGAGGAGATGCAACGCAAGGGCATTCGCTTGTTAACCAAGAGTACTATCAGTCATATTGAAAAAACCGATAGCGGCTTGAAAGTGGGGGTGAATAACAATTCAGAAGAAATTATCTTGACCGATGCCGTGGGTTTGGCCGCAACGGGACGCAAGCCGAATTTAGATGCTTTGGGGTTAGAGAATACGGGGGTTGAAACCGATAATGGCGCGATCGCAGTCGATGAATATTCTAGCACCGCCGAGGAAAATATTTTTGCGGTGGGGGATTGTATTGCCCGTATGGAATTAACGCCTGTAGCGATTAATGAAGGTCGGGCTTTTGCCGATACCCATTTCGGCGGCCAATCGCGGCAGATGAGTTATGAAAATATCCCCACGGCGATTTTTACGTCTCCTGAAGCCGCATCTGTGGGACTGACTGAAGCTGAAGCCCGCAAACGCTGTGGGGATGCGGTGAAGATTTATCGCACTAAGTTCCGTCCGATGTACTATACCTTAGCCGAACGGTCGGAAAAAACCATGATGAAATTAGTGGTTGATTGTAATAGCGATCGCGTGTTGGGGGCCCACATGGTGGGGGATCATGCTGCTGAAATTATCCAAGGTGTCGCGATCGCGGTCAAGATGGGCGCAACGAAGGCGGATTTTGATGCGACTATCGGCATTCATCCCACCATTGCCGAAGAATTTGTGACGTTACGTTAGATTTAATCTTTATGCAGAACCCTGGTTTTTGCTCACAACCGGGGTTCTCAAGGCTAGTTGTCTGAAGATTCAGAGGAATCAGAAGACTCAGAGGAAGATTGCGAATCTTCATCGCTTGATTCTAGCCAGCGATCGCTAATTTCGGTAATGGTTTTGTTTTCTTCGAGTTGCAGCAAGATTTGGCTGAGGTCGCGACTGAGGGGACTGTTGCGGGGTAAAGCAAAACCCAGGTTCTCTGAATGTAAGGTAAAGTCGGCCAGTTGTAAATCGAGGTCAGAATTTTGGGAAAGGTAATATTGCAAGGCAGGACGGTCAAAGATTGCGCCCTCAACATTACCTTCTGCGACTGCCGCGATCGCGCCTTCTAAGGATGCGTATTCTTGAGGATTGGCTTGATATTCTTGCGCCCAGATGACTCCGGTTGTGCCGCTAACAACCGCCACATTGGTGTCTTGTAAGTCTTCTGCGCTGTTAATCGGGGCGGCAGTAGCCCCGGATAGGGTGAGGGTGAGGGCAGAAGCTAATCCGGCGGTGAGTGAGGAAACCGCCAGCATTGAGATTAACATCCAAATTCCGGTAATAACGCGTCCGGCAGAGGTGGAGGGAGTATGATCGCCATAACCCACGGTGGTTAAGGTAACAAGGGCAAACCACATCCCATTGCCTATACCTTTGAGGTAATGGGGCGGAAATTGTTCGGGATTTTGCTTGCGTTCGGCTAACCAGATGCCATTTCCGACTAAAAACAGCACAAATAAGAGAATCGCCGCCGAAGATAAAGCTGTAACGCGGAATAAGGGCTGTAAGCGATTCCAGAGGCTAGGAGACTCCGCCGGAACAACCACGCCAATGCGAGAGACAAAGAAGGGTTGGGTAAAGTCAACGTTTTCTAAACGTTCGGCGGTAATACTAAAAGGGCCGACCAGGAGATCGAGGTCTTGATTGGCGACAGCATCCAGGGCTTCTTGGGTATTGTTGTGTACCACCAATTCATACTCAATATTTTGACTGGCGGCGATATATTGCCAGAGATCGGGAATAATGCCTTGTAGTTGTTCGCCATCTTGGATTAAAAACGGTGGGGCCCCGCCAATACCCACAGTTAGCGTCGGTGGATTTAAGCGGTCTTCGACGGGAGTAGGGGGGGTTTGGGTCGATTGAGAAGACGCGATCGCAGTAACATTTCCCGCCGTCGCGATCGCACAACCCAAACTCAATCCAGCCAACCAACTATATTTCATAACGTTTCTCTGACAATCCGTTACCAAAAATTCTGGGTTTCAGGTTCCCCGTCCTGTCTTGCCGAGCGTTCCCTTGCGCCTGTCTTGTCGAGCATTCCCTTGCGCCTTACGGCGGCGCGGGGTCTCGACGCTTACGGCGACGCGGGGACGGGCGCGCTTATAGGACGGCTTTATATTATAATATTAGGTGTGCGAGTGACCAGTAATGTGGGCCGCACTACAACAAACCTAACCAACTCAATAGTTAAAGTAAGGGGTTTTCAGCACAATCCTTGCTGTTGTAAAACTTTGAAGGAGCAGTTGTGAAAACATACTTTCTGCGTCCGGGCAGGACGTATCTTGGACTAGAAACCAAGAAATAAAACGCTCGTTGAGTCGGTAGTAGCGGGGACTAAGGGGAAGATATTTAGGTGTCTGTCGATCCAAAGTCTAGTTAAGAGGCAACCTGAAAGAAACGAGAATCTCCGCTCCTTCAGGACGGAGAGTTGTCAACCATTGTAGAGAAACATACACTGCCCGCTTATCTCGCTATGGTGTGGTTTATTTTCAACTAAAGCTTCAAATTGAGGCAATTTTGTTCCCCCTACTGCCCACTGCCCACTGCCCACTGCCTCTCAAATTTTCGACCATTGACCCGACGGGATAAATGCCCCCCAGAAAAAGGGATGCTGATATTCGGTATCCTGCAACATGGCTAACTGCACTTGACGCAACGCCTCGCTGCGTCCTTCTCCTTGGGTCAAACGTTGATAATAACCACTCTCCGCGAGAACCCCGGTTTCTGACCTGCTTACAAATTCAAGTTAAAATTTCTTGCTAGAAACCGGGGTTCTTAATCCCCACTCATTAAGCAGATTTGATATAACTAAATTCGCTAGTTCCCAAACAAATGACAAATGACCCAAGACAAAGGACAAATTCTACTGACGCTGTAGCTTTTTCAACGCTTTGTACATCTCTGGGAGGCGTTTAAACACGGCGCTGGCTTTAACAAAAACCGCGTGGGGAATCGCAGGGATTCCCGTGACAATAGCCCCCGGTTTAACATTATTATGAACCCCGGCTTTAGCTGATGCGATCGCGCCGTCGCCAATTTCGACCCCATCGACAATCCCCACTTGTCCGGCTAAGATGACACCATTGCCAATTTGAACCCGACCGGATAAACCCGCTTGTCCGGCAATGACGGTATTTGAACCGATGCGACAACCATGGCCGATTTGTACTAAGTTATCAATTTTGCTATTAAAATCAATGCGGGTTACGCCGACAGCCGGACGGTCAATGGTGGTATTTGCGCCAATATCGACGCTATCTGCGAGAATCACATAACCGGATTGGGGCATTTTGTACCAGCCTTGGGGAGTCGGCACAAAACCAAAGCCTTCGTCACCAATGACTGCACCACTATGAATTGTACAATCTTTGCCGATTTGGGTGCGTTCGTGGATGGTACAGTTGCTATGAAGAATCGTATCTGCCCCAATGGTAGCTTCAGGATAAATGGAAACGTTGGGATGGATGCAAACGCGATCGCCAATCTTGACATTTTGATTAATAACAACGCGGGGGCCAATATAAACATCTTGCCCAATTTCTGCGGTGGGATGCACAACCGCAGTCGGGTCGATTTCCCCCTGGGGGCGATAGGGCTGATAAAATAATTCCAGAACTTTGGCAAACAGTAAGCGAGTTTCTGTTGTCGTTACCCAAGCAATGCCGCGATCGCTTGCTTGCTGCTGTAAATCTTCATTCTCCGGCAGAATAAGCGCCACGGCGGGGGTTGTAGCGATGTGATGGGCAAATTTATCCTCTTGGATAAAACTAATGCTCTCGCTGGATTCTTCGTCCACTGCGGCAACTCCCTGAATTTCTGGATTGAGTTGGGGATGAGTCGCGAGACTGCTTTGGCTAATTTCCGAACTTAGTTTTTCAATAATATTGCTGAATTTCATCTATATTTTGGGGATTTTAGGAAGAACGGGGCTTTAATTGTTTGAGTTTTTGATACAACTCCGGCAAACGATTATAAATTGCCGAAGTTTTTAACCATTGTTTGTGAGCAATAGCAGGATACCCCGAAACGATCTCTCCTGATGCAACATCTTTGTGTAGTCCGGATTTGGCCGACGCGATCGCGCCATCTCCCAAGGTAATATCATTAGTAATACCCACCTGTCCGGCCAAAATTACCCCATTCCCCAGTTTCACCCGTCCGGCTAATCCTACCTGGGCTGACATCACGCAGTTTGACCCGACTTCGCAACCATGGCCGATTTGCACTAAGTTATCAATTTTGGTGTTGTAGCCAATGCGAGTTTCTCCCACAGGAGGACGGTCTACGGTACTATTGCAACCAATTTCTACGCCATCTTCGAGTACCACAATCCCCGATTGTTCCAGCTTCACCCAACCTTCAGAAGACGGTACAAATCCAAACCCTTCTCCCCCAATCACCGCACCGCTATGAATCACGCAATCGACTCCGATGCGGCTGCGTTCCTCGATAATAGCATTGCCATGAATCACGGTGCGATCGCCAATTTCAACCCCAGGATAAATCGTCACGTTAGGGAAAATACAAACCCCGTCACCGAGCTTAACATTAGCATCGATAACGACTCGCGCCGCGATCGCGCAATCTTTGCCCATCTCAACGCTAGGGTCAATAACAGCAGTCGGATGAATGCCCGGCTTAATCTTGTAGGGCTGATAAAATAGCCGAACCACCTGGGTAAATAATAACTTAGGGTTTTCTGTCGCGATCCAAGCAATACCGCGATCGCTGGCAATTTGTTGTAATTCTTCATCCAACGGCAATAGTAACGCACTCCCTTGGGTCTGAGCAATCAGAGCGTTATACTTCCCCCCCTCTACATAGCTGATTGTTCCCGCTTGGGCCTTCTCTAGGGAGGCCACCCCCAGAATTTCAGGGTTACAATCGGGATTGGGGATCAAACTACTTCCCCGAACGGTGTCATCCGTTAATTTTTCAACAATTGCGCTAAATTTCATGGCGATTTTAATTCAATAGGTTGACTAAATGGCTATATCACTCAAAAAAGGAGAACGAGTTTCCCTCGACAAAGTTGCCCCCGGCATTAAAGCCGCTTTTATCGGCTTAGGTTGGGACGCTAACCCCACCAATACAGGCCAAGATTTCGATCTTGATTGTTCTGTATTTCTGTTGGGTGCCAACGAAAAGCTCGTTTCTGACCAACATTTCATTTTTTACAATAACCTCACCAGTCCCGACCCCGACCAATCTGTCAAACACATGGGAGACAACCTCACCGGGGCCGGAGAAGGAGACGACGAAGCGGTTATTATCGATTTACGCAAAATTCCCCCCGAAGTCCAAAAACTGGTCTTTGTCATCACCATTCACGAAGCCGAAAAACGGGGTCAAAACTTCGGTCAAGTCAGTAACGCTTTTGTCCGTCTGGTCAACGTCGAAAGCAAAGAAGAAGTCTTGCGTTACGACCTCGCAGAAGATTACTCCATTGAAACTGCCCTGATTATGGCAGAAGTTTACCGTAAAGATAGTGATTGGCGCGTGAATGCGGTAGGTTCTGGCTATCAAGGCGGATTAGCTGCGATTCTCGACCGCTATCAGTAAATATAACTGCGTCTCGGTTTTAGACATCTTTCTCTAAAACCGAGTTTTCTTAATTTTTGAAAATTCCTATTTAATCATGGCCATTAATTTGCAAAAAGGACAGCGAATTTCCCTCGAAAAAGAAGCCCCTGGCTTAACGCGAGTCATGTGTGGTTTGGGTTGGGATATCGCGCAGAAATCGGGAGGCGGCTTTTTAAGTATATTTGGCGGTACACCCGATTATGACCTCGATGCGTCGGTAATTTGCCTCAACGAACAGGGTAAAGTGGCGAATAAGTCCGATGTGGTTTACTTTGGTAATCTCCGTCATCCCTCTGGCGCGATCGTCCATTTAGGGGATAATTTAACTGGAGAAGGGGAAGGAGACGACGAACAGGTTATCGTCGATTTACCTCTCATTCCTGCTTATATCTCCCGCTTGGTTTTTGTCGTTAATATCTACAACTGTGTCTCCCGTCAACAAGACTTCGGCCAAGTCCAAAACGCCTTCGTGCGTCTCGTCGATACCGCAACCCATAAAGAAATTGCCCGCTACAACCTCTCTGGCCGCGAATACCAAGGCAAAACCGGAACCATCGTCGCTGAAGTCTACCGCCATAGTAACGAATGGAAAATGGCCGCGATCGGTGATGGCATTTCAGCCAATGGTTTAGAGGATTTAGTACGGTCTTATATGTAAAACAAGCTCGATAGCGTGTACCTCCCATTTGGCATAACACATCAATCTGTCATCGTAAGCTGTTACGCATTTAAACCGCCGATTTCACTCGCTGAACCCTTGGGTTAGCTTGGATTGAAACAGAATTTTAAAGGATTAACAGCTTATTGTGCGAATGGGAGTAAAGTTATCCTCTCTATAGTCCTTATTAATCTAATTTCAATATAAATTTTTCACTTCTAAGAAATGAACTTGGCCTGATTCTTCTCCAGCAATAATATATTTATTATCAAGTGAAACTGAACAGGAAAGAAAAGCACTTTCTCCATAAAATGTAGCTACTATTTTTCGGGTTGATATTTGCCAAATTTTTAGAGTTTGGTCTTGTGAAGCGGAAACCGCATATTTGCCATCGCTAGTAATAGCAACTGACCAAACGATATTACTATGCCCTTTTAGAGTCTCTAGATAAGAGGGGTTGGAAAACATCCAAATTTTCAAAGTACAGTCATGTGACGCAGAAATTCCACCTTGAGCATTTGGGAATAAAGCAATAGAGTTAATGGGACGGGTATGACAAGGTATCGTGAGAAGATTCTTTTTTTTCTCCCAATTCCAAAGTTTAATTATTCCATCAAATGCACTAGATACAACTAGATTTCCACGATTTATAACTTTTACATCACTAATTTGTTCATTATGCCCTGATAAAATCATGTATTTCTCGCCAGTCAAGAAGTTAAAAATTTCGAGATGACCATCTGCTAATCCAACAATAACGAAGTTAGTATTTGGTATTGTTGCAACAGCAAATATAGACATTTTAGCTTCCCCTGCATAAGGTATATAAATAGTCTCATTACCCTGACGAAGAGATATAGGAGGAATAGGCTCCATACTACAACTTACTCTTTCTGTACCATTTTCCAAATCAAGAGTTTTCAATATTCCTTGAAACCCACCCGATAAAATGTAACGCTTATCTGGAGTAAGAGCTAAACAAATTCCATGGTGTCTGTAAGATTTTAGTAATTTTCTCTGAGTCAAACTCCATATTTTTAGCATTCCATTTCTGGAAGCAGTAGCTACTTTGTCTTCTGTCGGTAAAAATAAAATTTTTCCTACACCAGTTTTTGTACTAGATTGACTAAATTTATTTGAGAGTTCGTTAATTTTCCATACCTTGATCAAACCATTAGATGATTTTGAAATAGCCATTTTATTATCTGATGTAACTATATAGCGTTCTTGAAATAAACGAGAAGTAGAGGTACAGCTAGATACTTCTCTGCCAGATTTTATATCCCAAACTTTCACTGTATTCTTAGAATCAACAGAAATTATTTCCCGTCTTCCATCTTGATAAGTTTTAAAACTCACGGAGCGAATTGGATTCGTATGACCATATAGAGAAAGTAATTCTTCACCACTCTCAATATCCCATACAGTTATGTGCCTATCAAATGGAAAAGAATAATCTGGTATGGATACTACACTCTGGTTATCTGTAACAGCAAATACCTTTTCATAATATAGATTTTGATACTTACCAAGTTCGATTCTTTGTCCAGCTACTTCTGCAATCGCTTCAGGAACTGGAAGTCGCGAGACCTTAAAAACTTTGAGTAGTTGACCACTTTCTAAATCCCATACTCTACGAGTATAGTCTCGCGATGCAGAAATTACTCTTTCTCCATTTGGTGTAACTGTTACACCTGTTACACATTCACTGTGAGATTCAAGTCTGAGTCTGACCTCCCCACTCTCCAGATTCCAAATTATCAGAGTCTTATCCCACGAACTAGAGACAGCATACTTTCCATCTGGAGTAACTACTACATTTGTTACGCCTTGAGTATGACCATTAAGAGTTTTTAACTCCTGTCCGCTTTGTAAGTCCCAAATTTTGAGAGTTCCATCTTCTGAAGCAGAGATTAGTCTTTGCTCATCTATCGTCAGAGCTAAATCAGTAATAACTTTAGAATGTCCCTTTAAGCAAAATATCAAGGGACTGTCTGCTGGTAGTAAAGATGGTGTTAATGGACATAGCCAAACTGATTTTTTCCAATCCTGTGCTTGATTAAGTAAAGCTTGAATCCCTCTAGTTTGAAAAGAAGATAAACGTCCAATTAACTGTGATGCCAACTGGTTTTTATCGTCGCTAATAATATAAGATGCAGTACGAATAGCATCTCTAATAAGCAATAAATTGTCGTCGCTAGAGAGTTTGTCATAATCCGTAATTAATGTTTCTATGGTTTTTATCTCTACCTTCGTCTGTAACCAGTCAAAGTCATGCAGTATTTCTCTTAATTCTTCTATTCGTCCCGCTTGTTTTAGATGATAAGCTAAATGCTCAAAAAAGTAACCATCATCTTTACCAAAGTGCCAACCATTAGGACAATGTTTAGAGTATACATCTAATAACTGATTGTGCAATCCTATGAAATTAGGAGTTTGTTTTCGGACATAATCGTATTGGATATCATGCAACTTTAAACGACCTTGCTGATCTCCTTCTATAAGAGAACGATTTACTATTTCATCAATAATATCTTGAGTATCATACTGATCTAATCCTTGTGGTTGCCATAAGGTTTGTAGAACTGCTTCAGGTACAGAGGTATATTCTGGAAAGACGGCAAAGTCTAAGTAACGTGCTTTAGTCTCAGGTTCTAAGTCATCGACACTAACTTGGATAGCCCTAAATAAGTTGGGATATTCATAATCAGGAAATTTAGCTTTAATCTTTTCCAAATCAGCGTTACGAAGTTTTTGTAATACATTAGCCCAACGATTAGATTTTCCTTTGACCATTGCTCCAATCATTGCTAAAGCAAGTGGTAGATAGCCACATTCTCTAGCTACTTCATAAGCTTCTGGAGGTAAGGTTTCTTGATGTTCTCCGGCTCGCAATGCTAAAAGTGAAATTGCTTGGGATTTACTCAGTACACTAATTTCATGTTCTACTGCATCAATTTCATTAACCAACTGCTTATGTCGCGTAGTCACCAACAGACATGAGTTAGAGTCTAATACATTAAATATATCAAGGTGCTTTGATTGCCAAACATCATCCAAAATTAGCAAACAAGCTTTTCCTGCCAATAACTGACTCAAGTGCGTTTTTCCTTGTTGTTCATCTTTAAAAATCAGTGAACTCCCATTTATTTTCTTAACTAAATCCGATTGTCTTAGGACTAGATTGGGGTTTTGACCCAGAAACATAAATATCACTCCATCAGGGAAAGCCTCTTGTATATCTAAATCCTTTGCCAACATCTTTGCTAAAACAGTTTTTCCAATCCCACCCATTCCCCGAATACCAACACGATATGTTGTTCCAGTCACAATAACTGCTTCGTTAGTTCGTGCTAAGACTTTAGCTTTCAGGGACTGAAGTTCATTGGGACGGGGTATACAACTAGGTGGTAACGCTGGTAACGCTCCTATTGTTGTATTTTGCCTTGATTTGGAATTTTCTTGTACGATCTCTTTTTCAGCGTGCGCAGATTCTTTAATATCTTCCCAATCAAGTTCTAAGAATTCGCAAAAGACCTTGAAACTTGTGAAATTAATCAGTGACTTAGATTCTCGAAAACGTTTCCATGTAGACGGCGAACAGCCTTTAACAGCAATTTTTTGACTCTCTATGTTTTGTAAAATATCTTCGTAATTTTGGCTACTGCGACCTGGCATCCTGAAAATTTTATCCAGATTTTTGTTATCGAAAATACCAAGTTTTTTGATCTCCCGATCTTCTAACAGACGGTTTAACTCCCATCCGCGATGTTTTAAGCTCTGTCGAAGTCGGTAGCAACTCACTTCTATACTCGCATCAATATCGTTACTTGTATTCCATCCTTTAGCTTCGATTGCTTTCTGAATTTTGTCTTGTCCACTTGGAGAAGCTTTAACAGATGCCATGCGTACATTCTCTAATTTGTCAAGTTCAATTTTAGATCAATATTGACTGATCTTAATTTGATCTAGTCAAAACACCTACCCATCAATCATCGTGAGAAATGTAAAGGAGGGTAACACCCTTGTAGAAAACATCCAAAAATGAACAACATTACACCCATCACTTCATCTATCAATCCGACTGAATCCCAAAACCCCAACCTTGAAGAATTGAAACTCAAACTCGAATTGGTGCGAGAACAGCAAAATCTCCTCGACAAATCCCAAAGCATTGTGGATAGTTACGGTGCAGAGACACTGCAACTGATGCTAGGACAAGCCAATTCCCTCCTACAACCCACGGCTGAAACGGTCTTTGGTCGTTCAGGAAGCCGAATGTGGTTACTCAAAGCCTTAGAAGAAGCCAAAGAAGGAGTTCGGATGGTGTGTCCTTGGCTGAGTCAGCGCAGTGTAGATGAAGAAATGAAGCTGAGAATCCGCTATCTCCTAGAACAAGGATTGTATCTACATATCGGCTGGGGTTATGGCTACGATATCGGCAAAGTAATCAAGTTAGAGCGAGGTAGCTTTACGATTTGTGGTGACGGTTGGCGAAACTACGACGCACTTCCTATTTTCAAGCAGTTACGAACGAAATATCCCGATCAAGTGCAGCTAAAACTCTTGGGAAGTCATAGCAAATATTTTGTGCGCGATCGCGCTTTCGCTTACGTCGGTTCCCACAACTTCCTCAACTCTAATGTGACACGCCTCAATACCTACTCCCCTGATTTTGCTGGGGATGAAGTGGGGACAATCCTCAGAACTCCTCACCAAATTGATAAACTAATTCAACGCTTCGATCGCCAACCGGATTTAGCCAAACAAAGAGATTACTGGGAGTATCAAACTGTTTGATCTTCCTACTCCCCGGTTTCTTACTTGCTGACACAGTAAAGTTAAAATTTCAAGCTAGAAACCGGGGTTCTTCATCCTCTCTATAACCTCGTTCCTTGTTTTTACCAAAGATTAAAAATTTGGAATAATGCAAGCCTGAATTAGTTTAAGCTTAAACAAGCAAAAACATCGGGGACAGAAACTTCCCAACCCGACAAAACCTCAAGTACAGGTAATAAGTCTTCTTCTTGTTTCATTTGCGGTTGTTGTCCCGGCTTAAACGTCATAATCATTTTTTCCTTTGGGTCGATAAGCCAACCCAATTCTGTGCCATGATTAAGGCAAAATAAAATGTTATTAATGACGCGAGTTGGACTTTGTTCTGGAGATAAAATTTCAATTGTCCAATTGGGTGCAATAGAGAAAGTATTTTCAATTTCTCCATCTTCATCTAAGGGAATATTTGACCAAGTGAAGACAGAAATATCAGGAACAATCGACCGTCCTCCAAAAGTACAACGAAGTTCTGTGAAAGCTAATGCTATTCTTTCGGGTTCTGCAACTTTATTGATTTCCGCAGAAAAACGAGTTTGTAAACGGCTATGTTTTCCTTTTGGCATTGGCTTTTGATAAACTTTACCATCAATATATTCACTAGCTGGTTTAGTTTCTGGGAGTTGGAGAAATTCAGATAGAGAAAGTTGATTAGAAAGTTGTGTTGAAGTCATAAAGCAAAATAGATATTTAGTTATACCAAGGGACGTAAAAACAAAGCTTTGCCTTGATTTCAAAAATTAGTTAATCTTGGACAATTCAGATAGAATTTTCCTGAAGATTTCTAGGAACTAAACCGGACTTTATATAAGTCAAATAACGGCCCTTCCTGACGCTTGATAACCTTGGCCCCGCAATCTTTAATCAGGGTTTCCCAAGCCGAAATCGGTTCGAGAAACACCTCAGCCCCCAAATACATTTCTAATACAGCCCAGTCCTCTGCGTCGGGATGGTCTGGGTTGAGGATATCGAAGACAAAAACCCCGTCTGGCTTCAATACCTGCTGCACATTAGCCATGACCTGTTTCCAGTAGTTTAGGGGATAGTAACAACTCCATCCGGTCGCGATCGCGAGGTCGAAAAAATCCGGTTCATAATTTAAAATATGGGCAGGGCCGGATTTTACCCCTTTAAACAGTTTAGAATTGAGTTGCGACCCCCGCGAATTTAACGCCTCAATCGCCGTTTTACTAATTTCTTGGCCATAGAAATAACTCTGCCAATCTCGCCAAGGATAGATTAAAAAACTCACTCCACAGCCAATATCTAAACAGCGTTGATTCTTCTTCGGTTGGGCAATTTCCCAAAATGGCGAGGTCTGTTTATCAGTTAAGGCCCCACTTTTCCACTCGCTATAAATCGGCAAACTTTCTACTTCTTCTGGCAAGTCAAAGTCTTGATTTTGATATTGTTTTTCAAACCGAGACACAATATTTGCACCATTATCTTGCCAGGGGTCAGAGGGAAAAGGGGTAATATTCATTTGTTATTGGTTATTGGTTATTTGTTATTTGTTGTTGGCTATTGGTTATTGGCTTGAGGTAACGAAACCCAACCTACTACCTAAAAAAACTGATAACTGATGACTGTTGACTGATAACTGACAACTACTCTGCCCCATACTCCCCTACTGTCACCTTACCGCGAAACACAATGTATTGGTAAATGTTGTAGAACAGCATCACCGGAATTAAAGCGCCGATAAAAATGATCATAAATACTAAGGCGCTGGGGTCGGCAGATGCTTCATAAATCGTGATTTGGGTGGGGATAATGTAAGGAAAAATAATCAAGGCTAAACCGATAAAGGTTAGCAAAAATAGTAAAATTGTCCACACAAAGGGCGTTTTTTCGGCTTTCACGTTTAAGCTTCTCAGGAGTAAAAAGATGAGAACAACAGCGATAACCGGAATCCCCGCAAAGATATAAACCAAGGGCGCACTAAAAATGCGAATCTGGGCATAATCGTAAAAAATCGGCGTAGCAATGGTAATCAGAATGGCTCCGATTAACGTGGTAATGGCGGAAATTTTGGCAGTTTTATAATGAGTTTCTTGTAATTCTCCGGTGGTTTTCCAAATCAGATAAGTAGACCCGATTAAAACATAGCCTTGAATCAAAGTTAAGGCGACTAAGACTGAAGGGAGGTTAAACCAATCCCAAGTTTGACCGATAAAGTGACCGGATTCATCTACTTTAATCCCGGCTAAAACGCCACCTAAAGCGAAACCTTGACCCAAAGCCGCGATAAAACTGCCCGTCCCGAAGGCAATATTCCAAAAGAATTTCCGTCTGGCTTGTTCGCGAAATTCAAAGGCAACGGCGCGAAAAACCAAGCCAAATACCATCAAAACGAGTGGGATATAAAGGGCGCTAAAAATCGTACCATAAGCCAAAGGAAACGCCCCAAATAATGAGCCTCCGACTAAGACTAACCAGGTTTCATTGGCATCCCAGACATTACTTAAACTGGTCATTAATATGCCCCGTCTTTCTTCTGATGAAGCGGTGAGAGAGAGAATACCAACCCCTAAATCGAAGCCGTCGAGCATGACGTAAAGAAACAAAAATAGGGCGAGAATACCAAACCAAACTTGCGGTAAAAAGTAACCAAGTGTGTTCATTTTGTCTCCATTTTTAATTTTTAGTCGGAAAAAACCCGGTTTCTAGAGTTAAACTCTGGGGTTTCTCGTCTTGAAAGCAGAAACCGGGTTGATAGAGAAATTAATGTTTTTTCAACATCCAGAAATGATGTTATTGTTGGGCTTCTACTGGGCGCTCATCGGGGACAAATTCGCCAGGTTGGGTTTCGACGGCGGGTTGATTTTCAACACTTCCGGGTAGGGGTAAGTCCAAGCGGGGGCCGCGGCGAATAATGCGACTGCCGAAATAGAGGGCGGCGATAAATAGTAGGGTGTAGGTTAGGGCAAACCCGGTCAAAGAGGTTAAGACGTTGCCTGGGGGAAGGGCAGATGCTGCGTCTGCGGTGCGAATTTGACCGTAAACAATCCAGGGTTGTCGTCCGACACAACGCACAATCCAACCGGATTCTACGGCGATGTAGCCGAGGGGTGCAGCTAAAATCCAACCGCGCATCAGCCATTTTTGTTGGTCGATGGTTTCGGGGGAGAGTTTACCTCGCAACCATTGCAGGACGGTTATGAGCATTAAACCTGCGAAGAAAAAGCCAATGGCAATCATGGTGCGAAAGGCGTAGTAAATTAAACCGACCTTGCGGGGGCGGTCTTCGGGTTTATAGGCTTTTAAGCCCTCAACGGGGGCGCTGAGTTTGGGTTTGAGTTCGAGGATGTAGCCGAGGGCGTTGGGAACTGTGATTTCCCAGTCGTTTTTCTCGGCTTTTTCGTTGGGGATGGCAAGGAGACTCCAAGCGGCGGATTGACCGGCGGGGATGGTTTCCCATTGGGCTTCCATGGCGGCGAGTTTGGTGGGTTGTTTGTAGTGGACTTGTTCGCCACTGAGATGGCCGACGTAGATTTGCAGGGGGGCGACGACGATGGCGGTGGCAAGGGCGATTTTAAAGGCTTTGCTGAAAAAGGCGGATTGACGATTTTTAAGGATGTACCAAGCGCTAATGCCGCCGATGACAAAGAGGGAGGTTTCTAGGGTTCCCAAGAACATGTGGGAGACGCTGACGGCCATAAAGGGGTTAAAGATGGCTTGGAAGTAATCGCTGACGATGAATGTACCATCGACTAATTCTCCGCCTGCGGGGGTTTGCATCCAGGAATTTGCCGTTAAAATCCAAAAGGTGGAGAGATTCGCCCCAAATGCGACCAAAATGGTGGATATGAAGTGAATGGTGGGGTTTACTCGTTCCCAACCAAAGACCATGATTCCCAGAAATGCGGCTTCGAGCATAAAGGCCCAGGAGGCTTCAAAGCCGATGATGCTGCCGAAAAAGTTACCAACGGCTTCGGAAAAGGGGGCCCAGTTGGTGCCAAATTGGAATTCCATGGGAATGCCTGTGGCGACTCCAATGCCGAAGTTGAGGACGTAGAGTTTTGACCAAAAGCGGGCGTGGTAGTAGTAGTCGGGGTTGCGGGTTTTGAGCCACACGCCTTCGACGATGACGAGATAGATGCCGAGTCCGGTAGTGAGGACGGGCCAAAGCATGTGGAAGATTGCGGTTAGCGCGAATTGCGATCGCGATAATGCTACGGTATCGGAGAAAAAGTCCATAGGGGATTGCAAGCGTGATGAATTAAGATTTGTTAACAGTATATGGCCATATTCTTGTTTGACGATGTGTCGATCATTGCAAAACCTCTTAAAGTTGTATGGTTAAGGGCGATCGCGCGACCGTTGTTTTGTCTTAAGGGATATTCCGGTCAGAAAACCTCTGTCAAAAGGAAGAGATAGCGCGATCTCAACCCCAAACCCCACAAACCGCCATGGCTAAGTTTTACCCCCAACTCACCCCTGAGTTAATCGAATTTATCCAATAGCAACATGGGTTATTGGTTATTTGATACCCTTCAATGTCTTCCCACTCCTCCCCCTCTTCCCCCTCTTCCCCCC
>KB904821.1:1426508-1467820 GCA_000380225.1 filamentous cyanobacterium ESFC-1 | reverse complement strand
CCCCCCCTTCCCCCCCCCCCCCCCCCCCCCCCCGATTGCCGACTGCCGACTGCCCAAAAAAACTACTGCCGCAAATTTAAGCCAAGTTCCGGTTGGCCATATCCGTAGCGTGTAAAGGGAAGTAGGTAACTCTTTATACAACAAAGGGGGGACAAACAACCCATGAATCCGATAGAATCCACCAGTGTATTACCGGACTCTGGCGAAGCGGCAGTTTTTGGCGATTTGCTCGGAGAATCTCAGGATTTGCCGTTTCATCGTCATTCTGGGGCGCAAAGTGTGTATCTCCCCGAAGTTGTCGCGACGGAAATGGTGAACGCTAATTTTGATTATAGCTCTAGCGATCCGTTTGGGATTACTGCGTCGCAGCACAGTTGGGGCGGTGCGGTGTCTCCTGAAACGATTGTGTTTATTGATGGCGGTTTGGCGGATGTGGAGACGTTGGTCGCGGGGGTGACTCCTGGGGTTGAAGCGGTGATTCTCGATCCGAATCAGGACGCGATCGCGCAGATAACTGAGACTTTGGCGGGACGCTCGAATATTAGCAGTTTACAGATTATTTCCCACGGCAATGCGGGAGAGTTACAAATGGGCGAAACTCGTTTAAATGCTGAGACTCTTTCTCAGTATCAATCTCATTTAAAAGCATGGAAGGACGCGATCGCACCCGGCGGTGATATCTTATTGTATGGATGCAATCTCGCCGCCGATGAGTCGGGATTTGCCTTCATGCAGGCTTTGGGTCAACTTACGGGGGCAGATATCGCCGCGTCTAGCGATTTGACCGGAAGCAGCGTCTTGGGAGGGGATTGGGATTTAGAGGTTGTCACGGGGAGTATCGAGTCGAATTTAAGCTTATATCTCTGGGCACAGTCGGCTTATGACGCAATTTTAGCCACAGTCACCGACTTGCAAGTTAATTCCGCCAGTTATCTCGGCGGGACGGGAGATGATGCCGCCGCAGCCGTGGAGATTGCCCCCAACAATACCGTATTAATGGCCGGGACAATTAATAATCAAGGTCAGATTACCCGTTTAGATGCGTCGGGTCAAAATGTCCTCGCGACTTATACGGTGGGGTCGAATATTGCAGACATGGATGTGAATCGCGTCAACGGTAATATTACCGCGATTGGCGATCATGCCGTGACGACTCTCAAAAGCGACGGGACGGTATTATGGTCAGCGAGTCTCACGGGGGCTAATACCCAACGGGTTGCGGTTGCCCAAGATGGGACAGTGGCGGTATTAGAATCAAATAATAGTTATAACAATAATGTTACTGTTTTTAGCGCTACAGGGACACAATTAGGCAGTTTTAACTTAAATTCGGCTAAAAGCGTCGATGATATCGCCATCGATAGTCAAAATAAATCAGTGTTTGTGGCCGGTTTCCGTCAAGTTGCGTCGGATTTACAACTGCCTTTATTCAATAGCTACAGCTATGACGGGACAGAGAAGTGGAGTAATTACGACTTCTCGGCCACAGAAGCCAAAAATAAAGGCGATACAGCCGATACGCGGGGTTTACGAGTGGCGATGGGTCGCGATGGGATGTTATATTATGCCGGGAGTTTGGACGGAGGGACAACGGTATATCGTCGCAATCCCCAGGATATTAGCCAAAATGCGACGCATAATGTCAATATCGACAATTACACCAATACTTCTAACTCTGGGGTGGGGAAATACGGCTATTTTGCCCGCGTGAATCCTACAACTGGGGAAACTTTGAAGGGACAATATGTGGTGAATCGCCTTTCGAGTGGGAAGGGTAATTCCTTTGGGATTAAAGCCATTACTGCTTCTGAGACTGGGGAAGTGTTTATCGGGGGAAGTTCTGCGGCTACGGTGAAACACCGGGATTCCCTCCAGATTAATGGGACGGCTGTGGGCAATTATACCATGGGCGAGGGGGCGGTTATTGCTGTTAGTTCCGATTTTACCAGTCGCGAGTTAGTCGCGGTGTGGGCTGGAAATGGGACGGTGGCTGCGTCGGGGATTAACGGGGTGGCTGCGGCTAATGGGTTACGGGCGATCGCGTCTACGGTCTCTGGTAGCATGATAACGGTAAATGCGACCCAGGGCGCGATCGCGGGGGGCGATGATGCTTATTTCTCTGTGTGGGGGAATACCACAACGCCGAGTCTCTCAATTAACGATATTTCGGTCACAGAAGGGGATAGTGGCACGTTAAACGCTGTTTTTACGGTCAGTCTCTCCCATGCGCCCCAAGGCAACGTCACAGTCAATTATGCGACCGCAGACAACACCGCAACTGCGGGAAGTGACTACACGACTCAAAACGGGACTTTAACTTTTACTCCCACCGGAAAGTTAACGCAAAACATTACAATTCCCCTAATAGGAGATACAACTCGCGAGAGTTTAGAAAGCTTTTATCTTAATCTCAGTAATGCCAATAACGCCATTATTGCGGATAATCAAGGGGTTGCTTCGGTGATTGATAATGATAGCAATGCCCCCACGGATATTAGTTTAAGTAAACTATACATTCCTGAAAATAGTGCGGGTGAAACGGTAATTGGGACGCTCAGTAGTACCGATACTGATGCTGGCGATACCCATACTTATACCTTAGTTGATGATGCGGGGGGACGCTTTAAAATTGTTGGTGATGAAGTACGAGTTGATAATGGTACTCTGCTTGACTTTGAAAGTCAAAGCAATCATACCCTTAAAATTCGGACAACCGATGCTGCCGGGTTGACTTTTGATAAAAATCTCACGATTAATCTTACGAATGTCAATGAAAACCCTGTGGCGACAATACCGAGTAATATTGTTATTGATGATGTCGCGAATACTCCGACAACAACGGTTAACTTAGCCACCAATATTACCGATCCAGATGCGGGAGATACCCTAACTTACAGTATTGTCGGCAACAGCAATAGTAGTTTATTTAGCAGTAGCCCAACTCTCGATCCGAATACAGGTCAATTAGTCCTCAACTACGCCCCTAATGCTACAGGCGCAAGCGAAATTACAGTACAAGCAACCGATAAAAACGGGCTGTTTGTAGAGACAATTCTGAAAGTTGAAGTAAAGCCGACTTCGACCGCAAACTCCCCTGCAACTTCTTCTGAAACTGTAACTAATTTACAAACAGAAACCACAACAGCTACAGCCAATGTTCCTGAAACGAGTTCTAATAATTCAGTAAATGCCGCGCCAAATAGCGCAAATACCCCTAGTATTGAGCCTTTTATTAATGCTACGGTTAATTTACCTAACAACAATTTTGACCTAATCCTACCCGAATTTCCATTACCTGTATCAGAACCTCCTCAAAGCTTCTTTCAACCCACAACTACACCATCTTACCAACTGAAATTAGAGACTCAAGCTGACAATAATCTTGCGAGTAATCGTGAAACAGTTGTCCCCTTAGTTTCCTCCCCTTTACCCATAACCAATTCAGTAAATTTACCGAACCTCTCAAGTTTTGATTCACAAAATACCGATCCAACTCTTCCAAGTCAAGCCCCATCGGGGTTACTTTACAAAAACTTTAAAAAAGACCGGACATTTCCTTTAACAACTGCTAAGGTAGAAACAGGTTCATCAGATAACTTGTTGAGTCAACTTTTCAATAACTTCCGCATCAGTAACCTTGATGGCTTCAATGGAGTTGCTTTAGCCACTGCCGCCTTTCTGTTAACCGGAACTTTAGGAAATTATAATGCGACATTATTACCAAAGATGAACGTTAAACAGAAAAAGCCGCCCAAGAAAAATGATGACGATCGCGACGATTCTTCCGATCGTAATCAAGAGTTTGCAGGCTGGGAAGTCAACGAACAAGCGGAAGATGAACTCCCGTTATTTCTTGACTCTCCCGAACAGCAAATATTTAAGCCGTAACGAATAGCAATCCGGCGGCGTAGGATATTTTTTTCAACTGCTGAATCAACCTTTTTTCTATGCCATGTTCATCTGAAGCCGCCGAATTCAGTCTGACAATTAGGGAGCTAATCAAAAGGACATTAATGCCATGACAACTACATTACAAATTGGCGATCGCACACTGAATGCTAAAGCAATTGTGGAATTGGCGCATAAATACCAACTGATGCCACAATTAATTCGAGAAGTGATTATCGACGACGCGATCGCGAATATCAAAATTGAACCCGCAGCGATTGAAACTGCTTGTCAAAACTTCTTTATACAGCGTCAACTACTGCAATCCGAAGCTCAAGAACTTTGGTTACAGCAGCAAGGAACATCTCGCGAACAACTCCAAGAAAAAATAGCCCGCGATCTTAAAATTCGGGCATTCAAAAGACAAACTTGGGGAAGACAATTACAAAGCTATTTCTTGAAACGCAAAAGCCAACTCGATCGCGTTGTTTATTCCCTCATTCGCATTCAAGATGTAGGTATCGCTCAAGAGCTATATTTTCGTATTCAAGCCGGAGAAGCCACCTTCGCTGAAGTTGCTCGCGAATATTCCCAAGGCCCCGAAGCCCAGACAGGAGGGCTAGTTGGCCCGGTTGAGTTAGTCAACTTAGCCCCTGATATTGCCGAACTTTTAGATAAGAGTCAAATCCAGCAACTTTGGCCGCCTTTTCAGTTAGGAAACTGGCTGATTATTCTGCGTCTCGAACAAAAACTACCCGCTCAACTCAACGACATAACGCAGCAACGCTTATTAGACGAACTCTTTAACCATTGGTTGCAGCAAGAAATCGCCAAAGCCAACCAACCCCGCAGCCCCAAAGCCCCCCTTTCTGTTGTTAGTCAACCCGCTTTTATGGCGAGTTAAATATCTTCTCTCTCGCAAGAGATGAATTAATCTTAAATCCCTTGCTTTTTTAGCCATCGCTACTGCCAAAAACCATGACTGACAACATCGAAACCATCCAACAATTTCTGGCACAAACGCCCCCTTTTGATATCCTAGACGCAGACGCGATCGCGACCTTAGCCTCTCAAGTGCAAGTGCGATCCTACAGCGTGGGTCAAGAATTGATCGTCCCCCAAGGCTTACCCCCTCACATCACCATTGCGTATCAAGGCAAAATCCGCTTGCTAGGGTACGATCCCAACACCAAAATGCCCATTCCCCTAAAATTACTCGAACCAGGGGCGATTTTGGGCTGGATTAGCATATTACGGGGAAAAGCCTGCGAAACCGCGATCGCGTCTACCGAAGTCACAGCCCTCACCTTACCCGCCCCAGACTTCCAAGCCCTCCTGCGCGAAAACGCCACCATCGCCCAGTATTTTCAGCAGCAAGCCGCCTTCAGCGAAGTTTTTGAGTTTGTTGCCCAATTTACCGAGAAACAGCCCCAGGACGTACCCAACCTGCCAGAAATCGCTCGTCACGCTCACCAAAACGCGATCGCCCACACCTTTCCCCTCGGCAAAATTCCGCGCAGTCCACTCGATCCCGCTTACTTTTGGTTTGTCAGTCGCGGGGAAGTCAAAGCGATCGCGCCCCACAAGCTCGGAGACTACCTTTATTTGCCCGTCAGCACCGTCGAACTCAAAGCCGTGGGGCGCACCTCATTACGGCTGATTGGCTTGCCCCAGGCGATTTTAAGTGGCGCTGTGCCAACCTCTGCCACCCCCCAACCTAACCTGCAAGTTCTCGAACCAGAAGTCCTCGTCGAAACTCCCCCAACCCCTGCGACTCCCCCGACTAAAACCCCCGAACCTTCAAGCCGCTATCCCTTCGTGCGGGGGCGTAGGGGACAGCTAGACGGCGCAATGGCTTGCTTTTCCATGCTAGGGCAGTATTTTAACATCCCTTTGCGGCGAGATGTCATTCGTCGCGTATTAGCCGAGCAAATTCAGCGACGAGGTAGCCTCTCTCTCCCGGTGTGTGCGTCAGTCGCAGAATTAATCGGACTGAACATCCAAATTTTAACCGTTCCTGCCTCGGCTGTCGCTCGTTTACAGACTCCCGCCATTATTCGTTGGGAAGACGGTATTGCCATCTTATATGAAGCCAGCGAAAAAGGCATGATTATTGGCAATCCCAAAGAAGGAATCGAGCGTTATACCCCCACAGAATTTACGGAATATTGGGATAAAACCGGACAAGTTTTACTGCTACAACCGGGAAAAAATACCCCCAAACAACGCTTTGGCTGGCAGTGGTTTCTCCCTGCTTTGTTCAAACATCGCAAAGTCTTATTTCAAGTTCTCGTCGCTTCTTTCTTCGTGCAACTTTTCGGATTAGCCAATCCCCTTATTATTCAACTGATTATTGATAAAGTCATTGTCCAGGGTAGCTTTGACACCTTAGACATTCTCGGCATATTCTTACTCGTCGTTGCCGTCTTTGAAGCCCTACTCAGTAGCCTCAGAACTTACCTTTTTGTAGACACCACCAACCGCATCGACTTAACCCTCGGTTCCCAAATTATCGACCACCTATTCCGCTTACCTTTACGGTACTTTGAACGGCGACCTGTTGGCGAACTTGCCAGCCGTGTCAACGAACTGGAAAATATACGTTCCTTCCTGACGGGAACCGCCTTAACCGCCGTTCTCGACTCCATATTTTCTCTAATTTATATTATTGTCATGCTAATTTATAGCTGGCAATTAACCTTAGTGGCTTTAATCGCCATTCCCGTTTTTATTATCCTGACCTTATTCTTTTCTCCCCTGATTCGCCAACAACTGCGAACCAAAGCCGAACGTAACGCCCAAGCCCAATCTTACTTAGTCGAAGTCCTCTCCGGTATTCAAACCGTCAAAGCCCAAAATATCGAATCGCGATCGCGCTCATCTTGGCAAGAACGTTACGCTCGTTATGTTAGTTCTGGCTTCAAAACTGTAGTTACTTCGACTACTGCCACATCTGCCAGTGGCTTCCTTAATAAACTCTCTGCTCTCCTCGTTCTTTGGTTTGGGGCAGGAATGGTACTCAATGGCGACTTAACCCTCGGACAACTGATCGCCTTTCGGATTATCTCAAGTTACGTCACCGGGCCCATGTTGCGCCTCGCACAATTATGGCAAAACTTCCAAGAAACATCCCTATCTTTAGAACGGATTGCTGACATTATCGATACCCCCCAAGAAGACGAAAAAGACCGCCGTAACATCCCCATGCCAGCAATTGTAGGGCAAGTGCGCTATGAAAATGTCTCCTTCCGCTTTAAAACTAGCGGCCCCTTGCAACTGGATAACCTCAACCTCGAAATTAGCCCCGGCCAATTTGTCGGTGTTGTGGGGGAAAGTGGCGCAGGAAAAAGTACATTAACCAAACTTCTAGTACGGCTTTACGAAGTCAACGGTGGACGCATCTTTGTAGACAACTACGACATCGAAAAAGTCGAATTATACTCCCTGCGGCAGCAAATTGGCGTAGTCCCCCAAGACACCTTACTATTCGATGGCACCATCGAAGAAAACATCACCTTAACCAACCCCGACGCTACCACCGAAGAAATCATAGAAGCCGCCAAAGTCGCCGCCGCCCACGACTTTATTATGAACCTTTCTAGCGGTTACAATACGCGAGTGGGGGAACGCGGTTCAGCCCTTTCCGGTGGACAAAGACAACGAATCGCGATCGCGCGAGCCATCCTCCAACGCCCCCGCATGATCGTTTTTGATGAAGCCACCAGCGCCCTTGATTATCAAACCGAACGGCAAGTTTGTCAAAACCTCGCCCAAGCTTATCAAGACACCACCGTATTTTTTATTACCCACCGTTTAGGAACCGTAAAACACGCCGATTTAATCGTCGTCATGGACAAGGGGCGCATCGCAGAAAAAGGCAACCACGACGAACTCATGAGCCAGCGCGGTCGCTATTACTGTTTATACCAACAACAGGAGTTAGCAATGGTTTAGTTGTTTGTTGTTTGTTGTTTGTTGTTTGTTGTTTGTTGTTTGTTGTTTGTTGTTTGTTGTTTGTTGTTTGTTATTGGTTATTGGTTATTGGTTATTGGTCATTTCTTCCCACTCCTCCTACTCCTCCCACTCCTCCCTCTCTTCCCCCTCTTCCCCCTCTTCCCTACTGCCCACTGCCTACTGCCTACTGCCTAAAAACTGATAACTGAAAAACCCATGTCTGACCCACTCAGCTTATTACTCTCAACCTGCACCCATTGTTTAGACACAAAGCCCGAAAATGTCGAAACAAAAACCCAACTCATCGCGGTGCAATCCCAACGTGAAACCGAAACTATTGCCAACGCACCCCAAAACACCGTCACCCCTCCCGAAGTGATGACGGAGTTGGCTGAATCCGAAAAACATAACAACCGTTATGTCCAACATAACAACCGTTATGAAAAGCTAAACCTCAGTAGCCGTGGGGAATCCGTGCGCCAACTGCAACTGCTGCTGCAAGAATTGGGGCATTATTCTGGAGTGGTTGACGGCATTTATGGCAACCTGACCCAAAACGCCGTTAAAGCATTTCAAACCCGCCATAACTTAACCCCAGACGGCATTACCGGGAAACAAACCTGGCAGAAACTCCAACAAATCACCACCCCGCAACCAGAAACCCAAGTTACTTCCCCAAAAACCACTCAACAACCCGAATCTGCCACCCCTTCCCCAGAAACCCAACAGCAACCCGAATCTGCCGCCACCCCTTCCCCAGAAGTAGCGACTTCAGCCCCCGAATTTAGCGCCCCTGACCCCGAAATTCAAAACGCCTCGATGATTGGTTTAATCGTCGTTTTGGCTGGCGGTGCGACGGCTATTGTCCTGTTGCAACGGCAGGGTAAACTGGCGCAATGGCAACTGCAACTACAAACCGGAGTCGCAGCCCTCGAAAATGCGGCCTCAGGAATGCCCGAAAGCGGCAACTTTGACCGTCCGGTGATGCTGCAACAGTCGTCTACCCTCCCGAAAGCGATCGCGTGGACGATTGTAGGGATTGCCGTTTTTGCGGTAGTCTGGGCGAGTGTGGCCAAAATCGAGCAAGTCGTCCCCGCTACCGGACAACTGCAACCCCAAGGCACAGTTAAAGAAATTCAAGCCCCCGTGAGTGGCGTTGTGGCGCAAGTCCACGTTGTAGACGGCGAAAAAGTCGAAGCGGGAGACTTACTAATCAGCTTTGACCCTACCACCGCCGAAGCTGAATTACAATCTCTGCAAACCGTCCGTAATGCCCTCATCGCGGAAACCAACTTTTATCGAGCCTTAATGACGGCTTCTGCCCCCGCAGGAGTTGAGCGACAAATCCCCCAACTCGACCTTTCCCCCGAAGCCCTGCTACTGGCAAAAAGTCGCATTTCCCTCAGCAACCAAAACCGCCTCTATCGTACTTTACTCGCAGGCGGAGAAGCCACAAACCTCGACCCGGATGAGCGAGCGTGGTTAGCCACAGCCCGCCAAGAATTTAGCTCGCGGGCTGCGGGTGCAGGGTTATCTATCGCGCAACTCGAACAACAACTGCGGCAAAATCAAGCCCAAATTGCCGACGCACAAGCCCGTCTCCAGACTGACCAAAATATCTTACAACGGCTGCGCGATCGCAACAATAAAGCCCTACAAAATGCCTCTACAAGTCTCAACATCGAAGAACAAATCCTATCCAGAATTGCTCCTTTAGTCGAAGAAGGAGCCGTCGCGAGAGTGCAATACGACCGCCAACGTCAAGAAGTAACTCAACGCTCTGGAGATTTACTCGAAGAAAGTACCCAAGGGCAAATTCAACTCCGCCGTCAAATCCAAGAAGTCAACAGTCGTCAAGCCGAAATCGCACAACTTTCCGCCGAACAAAGACGCTTACAATTCGACATTGCCCAAGCCAGAGCCGAACTCAATAATACAACTTCTCTGGCTCAAAAAGATGTCTTGGATCGAATTGCCGCCAACAAAAATCAAATTGCTGAAATTGACAGCCAACTCAGCAAAATTGTGGTCGAAAATCAAAAACGTATTGCCGAAATCAACAGCCAAGTTAGCCAAGCCGAACAAACTTTAAATTACCAAGAACTCCGCGCCCCGGTTGCGGGAACTGTCTTCGACCTCCAAGCAACTAATCCCGGCTTTGTTGCCCAACCAAGCGAACCTTTAGTTACCATTGTTCCCGATGATAATCTCATTGCAGAAGTTCATATCGCCAACAAAGATATTGGTTTCGTCCGCGAAGATATGGAAGCCGATATTCGCATTGAATCCTTCCCGTTTAGCGAATTTGGCGAAATCGATGGCGAAGTTATCTCGGTGGGGTCTGATTCTCTGCCCCCCAATGACGAGCATCCTTATCGCCGTTTCCCGGCTAAAGTGAAACTTGATGCTCAAACTTTAACCGTAGATGGTCGCGAAATTAGTTTGCAATCAGGGATGTCAGTTGATGTCAATATCAAAGTCCGCGAAGACCGCCGCGTGATTAATTTGCTCACGGAATTGTTTACCAAAAAAGTCGAAAGTCTCGAAGAAGTACGCTGATTTCAGTTATCAGTTATCAGCCTCTAAGGGGCAATCGGCAGTCTTTTCAGTCATAAGCCATCAGTCTTTTGGGCAATCGGCAGTAGATGTGTAGGGGCGGGGTTTCCCCGTCCAATCCAAGAGTCGGAGAAGGGCGAAGAAATTACCTGTTGCCCAATGAGGAAATAAGAGCGCTAAATCACAACCCTATCTATTATTTCCCATTAACCAATTCAAAAAAAATAAAACTTGTCTCCGGTGGTAAAACTTCCACATCAAATATTTCTAACCTCTGTATCGGGGAGGGGTAAGACCCACCAATCTCAAGAGAAAAAGCTCGAATAAGATAGAGTTTAAAGGCAAAATTTCTTGCTGTCCATCCCCTCGTTAATCTTCCCATCAGAAGAAAATCGCAAAAATGAACTTCCTCAAAAATTCAGAAATATTAACTCGTGGCGATCCAAATTCTTTTTAAAACGTAAAAACAAAGACTGGAAAAACTGCGAAAAATAGAGTTGAGCTTCCTATAAATAATAGGGAATATTTTATAACTCAACTATTAACAACCTAGCCCGAAACTTACCCCTTAATTCAGTATTAAATTATGGCAAATACAATACAAGTTACCAACATTAACGATAGCGGCGCAGGTTCTTTACGCAACGCGATCGCGTCCGCCCAAAGCGGCGATACCATTCAATTTACTGCCGCCCTCAGCAACCAGAAAATAACCCTGACAGGCGGTTCGCTTAACATCAACGGCAAAAACCTCACCATTGACGGTTCTGCCGCCTCTGGACTCACCGTAAGCGGCAACAACACCACCCGCGTTTTTGATGTCCAGGGAACTAACCCCAACGTCACCCTCAAAAACTTTACCATCGCTGACGGACGCGCCACCCCCATCGATACCAGCGATTACGGACACGGGGGCGGCATTCGTACCGGAATGAATGCAACCCTCACCCTCGATGGCATGACCTTCAACAACAACTACGCCGCCGGGACAGGGGGCGGTGCGGTGTACGCGGGTTACAAAAGCACCAACACCGTCATTAACAGTACCTTCGAGGGGAACAGTACCGCCGGGAAACAACTCAATGGTAGCGTCGGCGAACGAGGCGGTGGCGCGATCGCGGTTCACAGCGAAAGTAGCCTCACCGTCGATGGTAGTACATTTAACAACAACATCGGCACCAACGGCGGCGCAATCAACAGCCTCCTGAGTACCCTCACCGTCACCAACTCCACCTTTACCAACAACGACTCCTCCGCAGGCGGTCAATTCGGCCCCGATACTCGCGGTTATGGCGGCGCAATCTACACCGATGGCGCACATCCGGGGATTGCCGACAGCATCAGCATTAGCAACAGTCGCTTTGACGGCAACAAAGGGGCAGGAGAAGGGGGGGCATTATACCTCTATGCCTACGGCGACAAGCAAGACACTGCCACTGTCGAAAACAGCACCATCGTCAACAACACCGTTGTTGAAGACACCCGCAACCTCGCCCTCGGTGGTGGGATTCGCATGGGAGGCGGCGGCAGCTTAACCCTCAACAACATCACCGTTGCCAACAACACCGCCAATACCCAAGGGGGCGGCTTGTGGGCGGGGGATACCTCCGTCACCATGACCAACAGTACCTTTTATGGCAACCGGGCCGAAAGTGCCAACGGGACTGAAGGACTCGGCGGCGCAATGCTGATTCAAGGGCAAACTCCCGCGGCCATCAGCAACAGCACCATTGCTAACAACTACGCAGGCTTCCAAGGGGGCGCATTCTGGGGTGGTGGTAACGCTGTTACCCTGACCAATACCCTGGTGAGTGGTAACCAAGCCAACAACGGCGGTAATGCTTGGAATATTCACCACAACACCGGCACCACCTTCACCGACGGCAGCGGCAACGTCGAATATAATCCCTACAACGCCAACGACACCAAAATTGTACCGGGAGTCACCGTCACCGACCCGCAACTGGGCGCGTTTACCGACAACGGCACAGCCATCCAAACGCCCCCAGAACCCGGTAATACCGCCGTTACTGCCGGGGCAACGGCTTCGGGCAATGTCACCGTGACTGCGCCGGATGCCCCGGATAGCTTAGTGGCCGCGGCCAGTGGCGACACGGAGATTGCTTTAAGCTGGAACGACAACAGCAACAACGAAACTGGATTTAAAATTGAGCGATCGCTCGATAACGCCAACTGGACAGAAGTCGGGACTGCCGGGGCGAATACTACCAGCTACACGGACACGGGGCTGAATGCCAATACCCAATATTATTACCGTTTGACTGCGATCAACGGGGTGGGTACTTCTACGGCGATTGATACCAATACCACCACGACCAATACGGGTATCAACCCCAATCCCGGCGGCGGCGGCGGTACAACCACACCGATTAATAACCCTACCGATCCGGGTAAAACGATTAACCCCACTCTGGTTGAAAACGGCAACGGCATTTTCGACTTTAGCGGCGGCAACCTCCGCTTTACCCTCAACGGTAGCCAAAGCCAAGGAGTGAACGAAATTGGCGTGTTTGCGGTAGAGGACGACCAAGGAACCGTTAATGGTGTGCGTCCCGGTGATGCTGACTATACCAAAACTGCCCTCACCAACGGCAAAGTGATTTTCTCAGCCTTGCCCAATTTATTTCCTAATATCCGCAATACCCGTCAACTGAGTTTTGATAAAAATACCAAGTTGGGCTTTTATCTGGTACAAAACAGTACCACCGATCAGATATTAGCCGGGGGGAGTGAGGCGCAAGTCTTCTTTGGTTCTGCGATCGCCAATAACAATCAAGGTTACTTACAAGCGGCAGATTTAGGCAACAACAGCTTTCGTTTAGCTTGGGAAGATATGTTAGGCGGCAGCGTTGATTTTAGTGATGTGGAAATGACCATCGAAGCCAGCAACGCCCCCTTGGTTACGGGTACGAATATCCAAGGCTCGCAAGAAGGGGAATTAATCGATTTAAGCAATCAAACCGGAACCATTGCCGCCGAATTTATAGTGAACAGCGAAGCCGCTTATGACAACTATGCCGGATTTTATGCTGTAGACGACGCTTCCGGGCGCATTGGCAACCTGACTCCGGGGGATGCAGGCTATGCCGAAGCCGCGATCGCGCAACGCATCGACCCCGCAGCCGGACTGCCTGGGGGTAAAATCCTCGCGCCGTTTATGATTGCTGACAGCACCCCAGAGGAATTTTTGGCAAAAAACCCCCAAAACCAAGCCGGACAGGGGCCAGTGGCTTATTTCACCTTCCTGGGCGCGAATCCCGACAAGGTAGACCATGTTCGCCAAATCGGTGATAATACCTTCGCCTTTGAAGATATGTATGGCGGTGGCGACTTCGATTACAACGACCATGTAGTACAGGTGAATTTGGCTTAATCGCCCCAGTTGGACGATCTCAAAAATTTGATGAAACCGTTGATTTTTTTCAGTTCCGACCACTTTTTAGATTTTTGTCCCGATCTCCCCTACTCCTTCAGAAAGAATAAAGTGGT
This sequence comes from filamentous cyanobacterium ESFC-1, assembly GCA_000380225.1. Classification (GTDB taxonomy): domain Bacteria; phylum Cyanobacteriota; class Cyanobacteriia; order Cyanobacteriales; family Spirulinaceae; genus Jaaginema. The sequence goes on along the minus strand of KB904821.1, from coordinate 1,453,912 downwards.
AGATGCACCCTGGTTATAAATCCTCCTTTACTTCTAAAGTCAGAAAAGTATGCTGATTTTTGAGGTGAAGGAGTTTTTTTTATGTAAAGAAAATTGCAATTTTTAAAAAGCGACGCAAGCCCAAAAATTCAAAAGAATTTATATTGTAAAACTAGAAAAAATTGTATTTATTTGTTAAGTTAGAATTAGACAAACCTATAACTTGTAAATTTAACAAATATTATTACCATGAAATATTTATCTCGAATCAGCGCGATCGCCATGGTTGCGGCAACATTAGGGCTTCAGATTGGCCCGGCTGCCGCTTCCAGTGAAGCCGTCAACCCTCGTCTGTTAGCGAATGGTTCCCTCAGCGATCGCTACAGTTCTAACAACATCAAAGGCTTTTCACCCCCCGATCGCGGTGCGCCCAGTCGCACCTCCGACGGTGGAACGCGAGGCTGTCCCGTTGCTGCCACTCCCAACAATTCTCAACCCAAAGCGGTACGAGTCATGTCTCTCAAAGACAATATTTCTTTGACCTTGGCCGCCAATCCCACCCTTTTCTTTTATGTGCCGCCCGGTTTAAGTAGCAACGCTGAGTTAGTGGTTGCCAAATTCGATGTCGAAAGCGATCGCGATACCGAAGTCGTCTACAAAACCGCAATCGACCTCCCCAGCCAAGGCGGTTTACTCAGTCATCAACTGTCCCAAAATCAATATCAACTCGAAGTTGGGCAAATGTACCATTGGTATGTTGTCATTCCCTGTGAAAGCACAGGCATTGCCGAATACGACTTCTCCGACGGCTTTATCGAGCGTACCGACCTGGCCAGCCTCCCGATAGACCTTAACAATCGTTTAGCCACCATCGATGGGCGCGATCGCCTTGCCCTAGGTGACGCTTATGCCGAGGCCGGGGTATGGCACGAAGCCCTACTACATCTCAATCAAGCCCGCAACGCCGATCCCAACAACCCCGAAATCCAAGCCCGTTGGCAAAACCTACTCAATGCCGCTAATTTAGGAGAATACAGCCAACAATAACAACCCCCGCTCATACCTCCTCGTTATTTTCGCGTTTTGGTCATGCCCCTATCTTTCTCTCGATACAGCACTTGCGTTTTACTCAGCGCAGTGCTGTTTACTTTGAGCGGGAAAAATCCTCAACCCCTGGCCGCTCAACCCATTACCCCCGCCAATGACGGCACAAACACCCAAATTCTGATCGATGGCGATCGCTACGACATTCTCGGCGGCACAACCTCCGCCGACGGCAGCAACCTCTTTCACAGCTTCGAGCAATTCAACCTCGACCCCAACCAAACCGCTAACTTTCTCGCCAACCCCCAACTCCGTAACATTCTCGGTCGTATTGTTGGCGGCGATCCCTCCCTGATTAACGGCTTAATTCAAGTCACCAACGGCACAGCCAGCCTCTACCTCATCAACCCCGCAGGCATTGTTTTCGGTCAAAACGCCCGTCTCAACGTCTCCGCCGACTTTACCGCCACCACCGCCACCGGAATCAACTTCAGCAACGGCGTTTTTAACCTCAGCGACCCCATCAATCCCGCCCTCAACGGCTCACCCACCGCCTTTGACTTTGACACCGACAACCCCGGCGCAATCATCAACGCTGGCGACCTCACAGTAAGCGAAAACGCCAATTTAAACCTAATTGGCGGAACTGTCGTCAATACGGGCAATATAAGCGCTTCTGGGGGCGATATTAACCTTGTATCCGTTCCCGGTAGCAGTCGCCTCCAACTCAGCCAAGACGGTACAATTCTCCGCTTAGAAATCGACCCCCCCCGCAACGCCGACGGTGACCCCTTGGGATTTCGCCCCCTAGACCTCCCCGCCTTACTCACCGGCCCCGCCGCCTCCCTCAACACCAATCTTAGCGTCACCGCCTCTGGGGAAGTGCAGCTAACCGCCTCCCAGATTACCCTGCCCAATCTCCCCGGTACTACCGTTGTCACCCAAAACTTAGACAGCCGCAATTCCGGTCAAGCCGCAGGGGATATTACCGTTTTAGGGCAGAATATCGCCTTATTTGGGGCAAACCTGGAAGCCAGTGGTACATCTCCCGGTAATATCTACGTTGGCGGCGATTATCGCGGTCAAGGGGACTTACCCACCGCCCAACGCACCCTCATCGATGCCCAAACTGTTATCAACAGCAATGGTCTGAATGACAGTGACGGCGGACAGGTTATTGTCTGGGCAGATGATGTGACGGGCTTTGCCGGTACGATTAACGCCCACGGGGGAGAGGGGGGTTTTGTCGAAGTATCAGGGAAAGAAACCTTAGTATTTCGCGGTTTTGTCGATGTGGGGGACGGCACAATTTTACTCGACCCGCGCAACATTACCATTTCTGATAATCCTAGTACCGCTGGTGTAAGTGGTCCAGGTGGTGCATTACCCAATATTTTTCTTGCTGATTTCCCCAATCAAGATATCACCATTAACCGTGCCGATTTAGAAGCATTAAGCGGCTCGATTACTTTACAAGCAGACAATACTATTACACTGCCTGCTAATGTTTCTCTGAATTTAACTAATAACAATTCGTTAACTTTACAAGCATCTTCATTAAAACTTCGGGGCGAAATCGTAGTCTCTAATAATGTCACCCTGGCTGCTAATAGTATTGATATTAGACGTTTAGAAGGCGGGGGGATTATTTTTATTGAAACGAAAACGGCGGGTCGTGATATTGCCGTGGGGGGGACGGTAACAACTCCTTCTTTAGATTTATCAACGCCTGATTTGAATGGGATTCGAGGCTTTCAAGCATTAGTCATTGGTCGCCCCGATAATAGTAATAATATCACGTTGAGACATAATGCAAATTTAAATGTACCCACCGAAATTCGTGGTAATAATATAACTGGAGCAGATCGTAATACGACTTGGACTTTTACGGGTTCTAATAGCGGTACAGTTAGCGGTTTTAATAATTCCCTTAGATTTGATAATGCTAACAGCATCGATGCCGGTAGTCGTCAAGACCGCTTTGTTTTCAATAATAATGTTACCTTTAATGGCACTATTAATGGCGGCAATGGTACAGATACATTAGATTATTCTAATTATACGCAATCAGTCGATTTCAATCTAGCTAATCCCAGTATTAGTAATATCGAAGAAGTGATTGGCCCGTCAGCTTATGCTAATACCATCAGGGCTAATAATAATCCGAACGATTGGCAAATTCAAGGCACAAATCGCGGGAGTATCAATGGGATAGATTTTGTCAACTTTAATAACTTAATGGGGGGGAGCGATCGCGATACTTTTACCTTTGCTAATAATGCCAGAGTGAACGGGATTATCGACGGCGGTCCGGGCTTTGATACCCTCGATTATCAAGCTTATCAATCCCCGGTCGTTGTTGATTTAGCGAATAATCAAGCCACCGGAACTCAAGGCGCATTTAATATTGAAAACAGTATTTCTCCGACAAATAATACTGCTCCAAATCGAGCCATTAACACTGTTCCTCGTAATATTTTAGATGCTGCACAAACTCAAAATCTCAATTTTCCCCTTCGTCAAAATACCACCAACATCAACCCCACTAATAATTCTCCTGCCCTAATTTCTAACACCACTTCCACTGAACTTAACGTCGATCTAGTGAATCGAGACAATATTAATCAACTTTTAGACGAAAATGACCTCAAAGATGCGATTGTTTCCCTCGATAACTTATTTAGCAACGCTTTTGCGGAATATTTAGGGCAAAATATCCCAGGTAGCCCATTAACTTACAGTCAAATTCAAGGCAAAATCCAAGAAGTTGCAGAGGAAACGGGAACTCAACCCGCAATTATTTATACTTTTATTCGCCCTGAATCTCTCGATTTAATTTTAGTGCCTCCCAGTGGCGATCCTCAACATTATGAAATCGAATCTGCCACTCCCGCTAAACTTCAAGCGGTTATAGAAGACTTCCAATTTGATCTACTGCATCCTACTCGTCGCCGTTCCACTCAGTATTTAGATTCATCACAACAACTCTATAACTGGATTATTGCGCCTCTCAAAGCCGATTTAGAAAACTTAGGTATTGATACCCTTCTGTTCAGTTTAGATACAGGTTTACGCACCTTACCTCTCGCGGCTTTGCATAGCGGCGATCGCTTTTTAATTGAAGATTATCGCCTGAGTATTATTCCGAGTTTGTCTTGGGCAGAATTTGAATATACCGACAATCCTGAAGGCACAGTAACCGCCATGGGAATGTCAGAATTTATCGACAAAAATGCCTTGCCTGCGGTACAAACAGAACTCAACGCGATCGCGTCTGATTTTAGCGGCGAAGTCTTTTTTAATGAAACCTTTACCTTTGAAAATCTCCAACAACAAGCCCAACAACCCGGTACAAATATCATCCATTTAGCCACCCACGGTCAATTTCTCCCTGGTAAAGCCGAAAACTCTTATATTCAACTGTGGGATCGCAAACTCACCCTACCGCAAATGGGGAATTTAGAATGGGGCAATTCTGGGGTAAATTTGTTAGTATTAAGCGCTTGTCGAACTGCCTTGGGGGAAGCGGGGGCAGAATACGGTTTTGCCGGACTGGGTATTCAAACCGGGGTGGATTCAGTGGTCGCGAGTTTGTGGTATGCCAGCGATACGGGAACTTTAGCCTTGATGAGCGAATTTTACGACCGCTTAGACGCAAGGGCTTTAAAATCAGAAGCATTACGACAAGCCCAGTTAGCCATGATGCGCGGTCAAGTTGAAATCGTAGGCGATCGCCTGATTGGCCCTTTTGGGGAAATGCCCTTACCCGCAGCCTTAGAGAATGTGGGCGATCGCGACTTTTCTCATCCCTATTATTGGGCAGGTTTTTCCTTAATTGGCAGTCCCTGGTAGCGATCTAGCCCGCCCGACGAGGAATAATGGGAATAAGCACCAATCGCGAATCACGCCTGGGGGCAGAAAAACTGACACAAAGCAAAAGCTATGGGACTATGTTTAAAGCGAACCCTACGGCACAAAATTAAGCGCATACGGGGTGAATCTTGGAAAATAGCCGGAATTACGATCGCCGTTACCAGTAGCGTGATTCTTGTCCGTATGACCGGAATTTTACAATTATTAGAATTAGCCGCCTACGATCAATGGATGCGGTTGCGATCGCCCGCTTCTCTTGACGATCGCATTGTTTTAGTCGGGATTAGCGAAACCGACTTACAAGCAGTAGGCAAATGGCCTATTACCGACGAACAACTCCTCGACCTCCTCCAGAAAATCGACGCACAAAACCCCAAGGCGATCGGTTTAGATATCTATCGCGATTTACCCGTCGAACCCGGTTATGACGAATTATTCGCTTTTATGCAGTCTAACGACCATTTAATCGGGATTCGTAAAGTTGTGGGGGGTAGTAATGAAAACTTAGTACAACCCCCACCCGCATTAGCCGAATCCGGTCAAGTCGGGGCCAACGATCTCCCCCTCGATGTAGACGGCAAAATTCGCCGGGCTTTTTTGTATTTAAACACCGATGAAGGGGAAACCGTCTACAGTTTGGGCTTTCAGTTAGCTTGGCTGTTTCTTTCACCCCAGGGGATTACCCCAAATATGTACGACGAAGAAGCCCAGAAAATTCAACTCGGAGAAGCCTTGTTTGCCCCTTTTGGTCGTCTCGATGGGGGTTATGTTTGGGCCGCGGATGAAGGTTATCAGTTTATTCTCAATTATCGTGGGGGCGATCGCCGCTTTAAAATAGTATCTTTGATGGATGTCCTTGAAAACCGCGTGGATGAGGATATTTTTCGCGATCGCGTTGTCTTAATTGGGTCCACAGCTAAAACCTTAAAAGACTTCTCTTTGACTCCTTATAGCAGTTCCTGGGTACAAATTCCCGAAGTAATGAGTGGAGTAGAACTTCATGCTCATATTACCAGCGCCATTATTAGTGCAGCTTTAGGAGAACGCCCTTTATTCCAAACTTGGTCAGAACCCGTAGAAGGACTTTGGATTCTAGTTTGGTCGGCAATGGGTACCATTTTTATCTGTCGTTGGTATAACCGCGACGGTCTGGCCAAATTATCAATCTATGTCACGATTTCTCGCTTTATTGTCGCCAGTATTCTCTTAATCGGCAGTAGTTATTTATTATTTCTACAAGGGGTGTGGATTCCCGTTATCCCGCCTTTATTTGCCCTCATTGGTACGGGAATTGTCCGCATTGGTTGGACTTTACTCGACAACCTCAAATTGTCTTATCAAAAAATTGAAGATTACGCCGCTAACCTCGAAATCAAAGTCGAACAAAGAACCCTAGAACTCCAGCATAAAAACGGCGAACTTGAAGAAACCCTGACCCAACTCAAAGCCGCCCAAAAGCAAATGATCGCCCAAGAAAAGTTAGCATCTTTGGGGTCATTAACCGCCGGAATTGCCCACGAAATCCGCAATCCCCTCAATTTTGTTAATAACTTTTCTAATATCTCTTTAGAATTAACAGAAGAAATCAATGAAGAATTAGAAACCGATGGTGAATTAAAAGCCGAAGATTTAGATTATGTTATGGAGATTTTTGGCGATTTAAAAGAATGTGTTACTAAAATTAATAGCCACGGTCAACGCATTGAAACTATTGTCAACAATATGCTGATGCACGCTCGCGACGAAGCCCTCCCTGCTGAAACTATCGATCTCAATCAGTTATTAGCCGATTCGATACAGTTGGTTTATAAAAACGTGCAACTGCGTTATCCCGAATTTTATGCCACCATCCAAACCGATTATGACCCCAAAATTGACAGCATTGAAGCCATTTTACAAGACGTTTCGCGAGCCATTTTAAATGTTTTGGATAATGCTTGTTATGCACTTCGCCAAAAACAACAAGAAGACCCCAATAATTATCAAGCCACTTTAACTCTCAAAAGTCGCGATTTAGGAGAGAAAGTTCAGATCGTTGTTCGCGATAATGGTACGGGGATTGAACCGGAAAATCTCGATAAATTATTTAATCCCTTTTTCACCACCAAACCCCCCGGAGAAGGAACCGGATTAGGGCTTTCTTTGACCTATGACACCATCGTAACTTTGTATAAGGGTCAGATCGCAGTTGAGAGTGATTGGGGCGAGTTTACGGAGTTTGTCATTACTTTGCCGAAGTCGGTAGAATTAACAATCAACAATGTATAATTGGACTACATTAATTGTTTTAAACAGGACAAATCCATCGAACCAAAATGAATGCTTAGGGCAATATGAACATTCTCCATCGACTTAATCAGCCAGGGTACACCCTCGCCTGCTGAAGCTTCGTAGTGATTAAATAAAATAGAAAAGCGCTTTTCGAGGTGGGGTTTGACTTGACGACACAGCAAGGCAATTTTGAGCAGTAACAACACCGTGGGAGTTGCGCCCATATTGGTAATCATATCCACGAAAATGTAATGATCTGGGCGTTGGGGACTGTCTACCACTAAAAAGTTCAGTAGCTTGCTCGAAGTGCGTAACAACAAAAATTCGCTGGGTTTTTGGGTGTCGTAGCGGGTGAGGGTGTTTTTGAGATAGTCGTAGAGTTTGTCGTTGAATTGCAGTTGATGGTATTGACTATCCATCGACCCCAACAGATACTCGTATAGTTCATCCTTGAAAGCTCGGTAGGATGTGGTTTTGATGCTTTGGGTCAGGAAATTTTGAGCGAGATCGCGGTGGGTGTAGTGGCCTTTCGTGCGACCGACAAATTCTCGCAAGGCGGCTCCGAGTTCGCGATCGCTCAACAAGGTAGGATTATAAACGGGTTGAATGAGGCGATCGCGACTTTGGTGTTGTTTACTCCGGGCAATTTGCGCTAAACGCACTTGATAAGTGACGTATTTCGAGAGATTTAGCTCAAACTGATGCTGCATCCGCGTTTTGATGTGGCGGACGGTTTGTTGGTGTTCGTAGCTACAATCTTCGCTGAGTAAACAGTGTTCGTAGAGGTAAGGATAGCGATCGATGAGGTTACCCACCGTTTGCTCACCTTGGTTTGGGTTGGGTTTGAGCTTGGGATTGAGGTTGCTTTCGACGACATGAGCCAACCGTTGTAAAGTTAAATATTGCTCGCTTTCTTTAAATTGGCTGACCAAAAGGCGGGTACGACGGGCGCTACGAGAATAAACACTACCTGGAGGTAGTGTTTCTTCAAATAAACCCACTAACGCGGGAATAGCAGCTTGGGTGGTAGACTGCATTTGCCAGCGATTAATGGGAATATGACAGCAGCGATTGAGGACAAGCTTAAAGTTGTCCTCGGCGTTTTTAGTACTGACGATCTTATCTAGAGCTTGGCGTACTTCCGGGACTGCATAATCTCTGGCAGTAATAAACAAGCGGCGAAACCGCTCGATTATTTGCTGGGGAGATTCAGTCTGTACGCAATAGAGTAAATGATCGTACAGTTGTTGCTCTTCTTGGCTGGTTCTCCGAAGGTAACAGTCTGTCAACGTATGCACCTCAATCCCCCGAGTTATCTTTTAATTTCAGGGATATCGCGCTGGGAATCCTCAATGTCAACTGAGTTTAGATTAGGCAGAAAATGTATGATATCAATAAATATTTTAGTTCCGCTTATTTGTAGATGTTACCGAATATCGATTCTTTTACCCTGATGATACTGGCGATTTCCCTACCATTTTTATGGCAATCTGCCTAAGTGTAAGATATTCAATCCCAACTAATATCATAGCTTGACATCTTCATTGCTGTTCTCTGTAGAATCACAGAAAAAGCAAATTTCCCCAAAATATCCGTAAACTCACGGAATATAAACCTGACTTTTGATAAAAGTTTCATCTATTATTTGCAAAATTTAGTAAGAAAAGAACTTATTGCCTAAACATGATCGACTGTCAACTTGTAGAATTGTGCGAAATTTTAACGCCATCCCTGAGACAAAGGTCTAATTTTCCAGATTCAACCCCAGTACGCCGTATAACTACAGATACGCGATCGCTACAACCCGGAGAAGTCTTTGTCGCTTTACGCGGGGAAAACTTTGATGGCCATCAGTTTTTACAAACCGCAGTCAATCAAGGCGCGATCGCCCTCATTGTAGAGACTGCCGATCCGAGTCTCAAAGTTCCCCAACTCGTCGTTGAAAATTCTCTCACGGCTTATCAAAAAATCGGACGCTGGTGGCGAGATCGCTTTGATATCCCCGTTATTGGCATTACCGGGTCAGTGGGCAAAACCACCACCAAAGAACTGATCGCGGCGGTTTTAGCTCATCACGGCCAAGTTCTCAAAACCCAAAAAAACTACAACAACGAAATCGGCGTACCCAAAACCCTCCTTGGCTTAGAACCCTATCATGATTTTGCCGCGATTGAAATGGCGATGCGGGCCCGAGGCGAAATTGCTGAACTCACCGAGATTGCTTGGCCAACAGTAGGACTGATTACCAACGTTGGAACTGCCCATATTGGCCGCTTGGGTTCAGAACAGGCGATCGCCGAGGCGAAATGCGAGTTACTGGCTACCATGTCCCCCGATAGCATTGCCCTTTTGAACGCTGACAACGAGCGTTTAATGCGAACCGCCGCGACGGTGTGGCAAGGCGAAACCTTAACCTATGGCCTCGAAAACGGCGATTTGCAGGGAAAACTCCTCGATCCCCGCACTCTAGAAGTCGAAGGACACCGTTTTCCCCTGCCCCTCCCTGGTCAACACAATGCCTCGAACTTCCTCGCGGCTTTAGCAATCGCCAAAATATTAAACCTCGATGTAACTCCTCTAACCCAAGGCATTACTGTGAACTTACCCGGCGGGCGATCGCGTTCTTACCGTGTCGGTGACGATATCCTACTCCTCGATGAAACCTACAACGCCGGGTTAGAATCCATGTTAGCCGGGCTAACCCTGCTCAAAGAAACCCCCGGTAAGCGCCATATTGCCGTTCTTGGCACGATGAAAGAGTTGGGGGCGCAATCCCTTCGCTTGCATCGTCAAGTGGGCGAGAAAGCCTCAGAACTCGCCTTAGATGGCTTGTTGATTTTAATCGACGACCCCGAAGCTAGAGCGATTGTGACAGGGGCTTCTGGAGTCCCAACAGAATGTTTTGAAACCCACACCGAGTTAATCGGACGCTTACTCGAAAGTCTCCGTCCGGGCGATCGCGTGTTGTTTAAAGCTTCTAATTCCGTGGGTTTGAGTCGCGTAGTTACAGAAGTGCGCGATCGGATGGGTTAGTTGTTGGTTGTTGGTTGTTGGTTGTTGGTTATTGGTTGTTGGTTATTGGTTATTGGTTGTTGGTTATTGGTTATTGGTTATTGGTTATTGGTTGTTGGCAGAATCCCTTAATTGGTCATTGGTCAATCGTGACAAGTTAAGCACGAAATCTTCATGTCAAGAGGTCAGAAAACCTCTGTGTCGGGGAACAGGTCTCCTCGCCCAATCTCAACTTAGGGAAACGACGATGGGATATTATTATCGCGTCGCTAAAACGCGTGTCTTGGACGGGGAAAAGAGCGCCCCTACCCGGAATTTGACAATAGGCACAAAACTTTAACTTGTCACAAATGGTCATTGGTAATTGGTAATTTTCTCCCCTACAGCAAAGCTGCCCACTGCCCAAAAACAGTTTACGACTGGGCGCGATCGCGATACAGTAGTATATACGTTCTGGTTTTGCGGAATGACGTTCTCGACCTGAAGTAAAATACCACCATACCTATTCTCAAAGTCCACCAGCAGACGCTAGTAATAGTGTCTGAGCTTGGGTTTCTTCGGCAATCCGAGCGAAACCTTGCTGTTAGATCGTCGGTACAGGCGGCGATCTGTGGGGCTAGTGTCGCTATTTTTTCTTAATTTTCGGCTGAGTTCCATGTCTTACGAACCCCTGCATCACAAATATCGGCCTCAAACCTTTGCGGGTTTAGTCGGACAAGAAGCGATCGCCACAACATTGAGTAATGCGATCGCTTCCCAAAAAATAGCGCCAGCTTATATGTTTACCGGGCCGCGGGGAACTGGAAAAACCTCCAGCGCTCGAATTTTGGCAAAATCCCTCAACTGCCTTAACAGCGACACTCCCACCGCGACTCCTTGCGGCCATTGCGAGGTTTGTAAATCCATTGCGCGGGGTTCAGCATTAGATGTCATTGAAATCGACGCAGCCAGCAACACCGGGGTTGATAATATCCGCGAAATCATCGAACGCGCTCAATTTGCCCCGGTGCAATGCCGTTATAAGGTCTATGTGGTCGATGAATGTCATATGCTCAGTACGGCGGCATTTAATGCCCTGCTGAAAACCCTCGAAGAACCGCCAGCGCGAGTGGTGTTTGTCTTAGCGACCACTGACCCCCAGCGCGTTTTAACAACCATTATTTCTCGGTGTCAGCGTTTTGATTTTCGCCGCATTCCCTTAGACTCGATGGTCAAACATCTGATCGCGATCGCGGACTCCGAATCTATTGAAATTACCAAAGAAGCCATTACCCTAGTCGCGCAAATTGCCAACGGCGGTTTAAGGGATGCCGAAAGTTTACTCGATCAGTTGAGTTTGCTGGCCGGAAAAATTACCGTCGAACGGGTGTGGGACTTGGTGGGGGCTGTTCCCGAACGGAACTTACTGCTGTTACTGCAAGCAATCCGCACCAACAAAGCCGAAGACACCATCGAAGAATGCCGTCACCTTATGGATCGCGGTCGCGAACCCTTGGCGGTATTGCAGAGTTTGGCAGGCTTTTATCTCAACTTAGCCATTGCCAAAAATGCCCCCCAACGGCAAGATTTAGTCGCCGTCACCGAAACCACTTGGAAGGCGTTGTGCGAAGAAGCGCAACATTGGCAAATCGCAACCATTCTCGCTTCCCAGCAACACCTCAAAAACAGCGAATCTCAACTGCGTCACTCCACGCAACCGCGATTGTGGTTAGAAGTGACTTTGTTGGGTTTATTGCCCAGCGCGATCGCGCCCCCCACCCCGGCGCAACCCGTCACCCAGGCGATCCCACAAGCCCCACCACAACCCCCTACAACCGCTAATCGCCGCGCCACCCCAGAAGCCTCCCAACGTCCTGCTCCTGTGCCATCACAAGCGGCTGAACCCTCATCTACCACTCCACCGACTACCGTTCCCGAAAACCGCGTTCAGCAAACCTGGCAAGAGGTTTTAAAACAGTTGCGCCCCTTAACAGAAGCCTTTGTGAAGCAGCATTGTAAGTTGGTGAACTTCGATCTCGATGCCGAGATCGCTTACATCAGCGTCAGAAATACCAATCTGTTGCCCACTGCCGAACGATTTAAACCCGAAATCGAGAAAGCTTTTGAGCAAGCGTGGCAAGAAAAAATCCACATCCAGTTGCAATTAGCAAATCGGTCGAGTCAGTCCTTTACAGCGTCTCAACCGTCTAGACAGCCAACCCCTCAGCCTCAACCACCTTCTCCTGAACCCGCACCCGCGCCTACTCCGCCTCCTTCTTCTGCTCCGTCTGTGCGCGATCGCAATGGCAGTCAAAATGGCAGTCAAAATGGCAGTCAAAATGCCACTCAAAATAGCATCCAAAATAGCACTCAGAATGGCATTCAAAATAGTACTCAGAATGGCATTCAAAATAGTAGGCAGAATGGCCATTATCCTCAAACCCAAGTGCAGGAAAAGCCTACCCTCGAATCCTCCCCTGTCCCATCTCCCGCCGTTGTCGAGATGCCCTCTCCTGCTCTAGAGACTCACCTAGAAACTGAAGAAAATCCCCTGGACGCTTCACCCGCGAGTGCCGATGAGATGGACAAAGCCGTACAACAAATTGTGCAGTTGTTTGATGGTGAAGCGATTGATTGGTAGCAGCTTTTTTTCAGCGATCAGTTATCAGCATCTAAGGGGCAATCGGCTTGTAGGGGCGGGGTTTCCCCGCCCAATAACAAACAACCAATTATTACAACTCTTAAAAAAACGCTTAATAATAATTAATTTTTCTTTACTCAAAAAGCGCTATTTTCTGTAATCTCCTAAAGTTAAGACTCAACAGATTTTTTAAAACATCAAATCCGGCAAGCTTTAAACTTTATTTAAGTATTGCCTGGGATCGAACCGGGGTAACATCATTAATAATAGTAGGTAAGAATTGCCGGAAAAGCATTTATCAATTGGAACAATCTAGCGAGCAATTTTGATATCTAAGAAGCTCGGATTTGAGGAAAGAACAGCAACGTATCGATCTCAGCACCCAAAAATCTTCAAGTCCTAGTTGTCAAGGAAAGCGATCGCAGCTTTCTTTGAAGGTGAATTTAACTTGCAACTGCGACTTATAGCCATAAGAAAATAGGCGCGATCGCGCTTACAAGCGAGGGAAATCATGGTGGAAACCACACAATTTCAAGTCACGAATTTAGATGCCTTAGACAATGCCCCCATCCATTTGTCGGGGCAAGTTCAGCCTCATGGCGTTCTCTTGGTATTGCAAGAACCGGATTTAACCATTGTACAAGCCAGTCAGAATGCACTCTCGATTTTGGCGCGATCGCCCGATCGGATTTTAAACCAAACCCTCGAAGGGATTTTTGATTCATTCCAAATTGACCGCCTCAAAGCCCCTTTAGCCGAAGATAACTTCGATGCGGTGAATCCGACGAAACTGTGGGCGCGAACCAAAGGCGATGATTATGTGGTCTTTGATGGCGCATTTCACCGCAACCGGGAAGGAATCTTATTACTAGAGCTAGAACCAACGTTTTCGCAAGAAAATATCCCGTTTTTGAGTTTCTATCACTTAGCGCGGGCTTCGATTAATCAACTGCAAGAAAAAGCCAATCTCAAGGATTTTTGCGACATTATCGTTCATGAAGTCCGCAAAGTAACGGGATTCGATCGGGTGATGCTGTATCGCTTCGACGAAAAAGATAGCGGCGAAGTGATCGCAGAAGAAAAAGTAGACGCACTCGAACCCTATCTGGGCTTGCATTTTCCCGCGTCGGATATCCCGAAACCTGCTCGTCAGATGTTTTGTTCTAACTGGATTCGGGCAATCCCCAACGCCAAAGCCACCGCCACGGCGTTATTTCCGGCAGTTCACCCCGTCACTCAACGTCCGGTGGATTTGACTCACTCGATTTTGCGGAGTGCGTCTCCTTGTCACTTGGAATATTTGCACAATATGGGAGTTCAGGCTTCTTTGACCATTTCCTTGATCAAAGAGGATAAGCTGTGGGGCATTATTGCTTGTCACCATCGCACCCCGAAATATGTGTCTTATGAATTGCGGAAAACTTGCGAATTTCTGGGTCGCGTTATCTTTTCAGAATTAGCCGCCCGCGAAGAAACGGAAGATTACGACTGAGTGAAGAAAAGAAGTTGCGCTTGTTTCAGTTGATTCAAGTCGCGAGTAAGGATATGAATCGCTTACTCGATGAGGTGTTGTTGGTGGGTCAGGGGGATGCGGGACGGTTGGTGTTTAATCCGGCTCCTTTGGCGTTAAAGCCGTTTTTTGCCCATTTGCTCGACGAAGCCAGGGTGAGTGCCAACGAGTATCATACTTTGGTGTTGCTGGGCTTGGAGTGCGATCGCGAGGTGCTGGCTGATAAGGTGCTGCTGCGCCACATTTGCAGCAATTTATTGTCGAATGCCATTAAATATTCCCCCCAGGGGGGTCAAATTGATTTAGAAGTGGGCTTCGAGGGGCAGTTTACGATTGAGATTCGCGATCGCGGTATGGGCATTCCTCCCAAAGACCTCAGAGCCTTGTTCGAGCCCTTCCATCGCGCCGGAAACGTCGAAAACATCCCCGGTACTGGATTGGGTCTAACCATTGCGAAAAGCTGCGTTCAAGCTCATGGGGGGGAGATTACCGTAGAGAGTGAAGTGGGAGTGGGTACAACTTTCGCGATCGCTTTTCCCCTTCAGTTTGCTCCCGCATAGTTATACCAAATCCGGTTTCGACACCCCCTTTATCCAGCTAACCCGCCCACGGATTGAAATCCGGGGCTAATATGGCAAAGTCTGCCTTCGCAGACTAGATTAGGAGTTTGTTTTGGCGTATCGGATTTAGTATTACAAGTATTTTGGGTGGGGTGTTTCTTGAAATTAATGTCAGTTTGGTTCGTTTCTTGAAGTTAACGGGTTTATCCTGATGGTTTTGTGGGGGTTAATGGTGAGTAACTGACAGTCTTTGCTTGTTGCAGACGATCGGAGTAGGCGATATACGGCTTTGTGACAAAAGAATCAGGATTTCAGCTTATCCCGAATTGGCGTTAATTAGGTGACTGTTTTGCTCTAAATTTAGCAAGATTGCCAGTTTTAGCCGATCCCAAACTGATGTGATTTAAGACTGAGACGGGCTTTCTCTCAAAGACAAACCTTTCGAGGGTTTTGCGGTTTGTCGCTGCCCAATTTGGGCGATCGCGGCTGACCAATTGACTGCTAACAAGCGGGGCAAGACTAAACAAACTGTGGCGTTGAGCAAGGTAATCAATAAAATTGCTGCGATTGACATACCAAAACCGCCTCCTGAAAAATACTTCTTACTTTTATTATGAAGCATTTTTGGGCAGCCCGAATGTTTGAACCCCCAGAATTTCTTTTAGGAGTTATGAGCTGATATTATCTTTGGTTTTGAGGTGGGAAATTTCCGCAAAGATTGAATTTCTCAAAGTCTTTTTGAGGTACGGGAAATGCCACCCTGACAATGATACACCAAAACCGAAAAGTTAGAAAAAGTGTGTCATGAAATCACTAAAAATTAAGTGGGAATTAACGGCTCACTAACTGGGCTTTATCGTTAAAAAAGTGGCGAATCAAGCCTTGGGTAATTAAAATAACCGCAATAAAATTGGCAAGCGCGATCGCGAAAACAATCAAAATTTGGTATAAAGTCGCATTCAACGGATCGGCCCCGGCTAAAACCTGTCCCGTGAGCAATCCCGGTAACGTCACCAAACCCATCATGGTCATACGATTAATTAACGGGATTAATCCGGCTCGAATGGCCTCTTGGCGGTATTGGGCAACAGCTTGGGCTGGAGTTGCCCCCAAACTCAAATAAGTTTCAATCTCCAGATGACTGCGGTTGATGGTACTTACCAACCTTTCCCCGGCAATGGTAGCCGTATCCATAGCGTTACCAATAATCATCCCTGCCAGGGGGATAAGATATTGCGGCGAATACCAAACCGGCGGCTGAATAATAACGAGGACGAGATAACTCAACGTCAGGGCGCTGCTGGTAAACAATGACCCCCACATCAGCAGCAGCAGGGATGTAATTTTTTGAGAGATACGATTTCGAGACGCGATCGCGGCAAAGGTAATCATCACGCCAATGGCGATTATAACGGCAAGGGGGCTGTCTAAAGCGAAAATAAAGGCCAAAGCATAGCCCGCCACCAAAAGCTGTAATAAAGCCCGTCCTGCGGCGATCGCCAGTTGACCCCCCAAACCCAGTTTTTGCCAGCGAGACAACGCGATCGCCACGACAATCATCACCAAAGCCAAAGCCAAATCGAATAAATCCAGGGAAATCAGTCCACTCATCACCGCAAAAACTTTAAATTAAAGATTGAGTCAAGAACATAAGACGACTTAAATACGACAAATGACAAAAGAGCCAAAATTTGATTGTATAGGTAAAAATTCTGGTAAATCGCCTGTGAACAATATCCCCCCCCTAGATTTAACCCAACAATACCAACAGATTCAAACCGAAGTCGAGCAATCAGTTCTAGAAGTCTTGAGTTCCGGGCGTTACATTGGTGGCGCAACCGTAGCCAACTTTGAGCAGCAATTTGCCGATTATATCGGCACCACTCACAGCATTAGCTGTAACTCTGGCACAGATGCTTTATATTTAACCCTCCGCGCCCTTAATATTGGCCCCGGCGATGAAGTCATCACCACACCCTTTACCTTTATCGCCACCGCCGAAGTCTTGAGTCTCGCCGGAGCGACTCCGGTATTTGTGGATATTGACGAGTCATTTAACTTGGATGTTAACCAAGTCGAAGCCGCCATTACCCCCAAAACCAAAGCGATTATCCCGGTACATTTATTTGGTCGTCCCGTCCCGATGACGCAACTCATGGCGATCGCGACTGCCCATAACCTTTATGTCATCGAAGACTGCGCCCAAGCCACTGGTGCAACCTGGAACAACCAGAGAATCGGCAGCATTGGTCATGTGGGCTGTTTTAGCTTCTTCCCCACCAAAAACCTCGGTGCTTGTGGCGATGGCGGCGCTGTAACCACCAATGACCCCGCGATCGCCGCCCAAATTCGGATGCTCAAAGAACACGGTAGCAAAGTCCGCTATGTTCACGACGAAGTAGGAGTCAACAGTCGCCTCGATGCCCTCCAAGCCGCCATTCTCAGCATTAAACTCCGCCATCTCGATGCTTGGAATCAAGGCCGCGCCCTCGTTGCCGCCCGTTATCACCAACTCCTACAACCCCTGAACGATATTATCGCCCCTCCCGAAACCCCCGGCGGTCAAACCGTCTGGAATCAATACACCATCCGCGTCCGCATAGAGGGTCAAACCGATGCCTCAGTGCGCGATCATCTCCGCGGCCAACTGCAAGAGAGGGGCATTAGTTCTATGGTGTACTATCCCCTCCCCCTGCATCTCCAACCCGTTTTTGCCTCCCTTGGCTATCAACCCGGACACCTCCCCGCAGCCGAACGCGCTGCCGATGAGGTACTATCTCTGCCCATGTTCCCAGAATTAACCCTAGACCAGCAGCAACAGGTGGTTTATGGCTTGAAAGACTGTTTATTGGCTAAAGCGGCGGTGGGTTTTCTTAGGTCTTAGGTCTTGGGCAGTAGGCAGTGGTTTTTGGGCAGCTTTTTCAGTAATCAGTAATCAGTCATCAGTCATCAGTTTTTTGGGCAGTAGGCAGTGGGTATTGGGCAGTAGGCAGTGGGCAGTGGGCTTGTAGGGGCGGGGTTTCCCTGCCCAATAACCAGTAACCAACAACCAACAACCAACAACCAACAACCAATAACCAACAACCAACAACCAATAACCAACAACCAACAACCAATAACCAACAACTAATAACCAATAACCAACAACTAAGAATAACTGGCTTGTCGTTGAACGGTGGCTAAAGCCTCGACTAAGCCGCGAACCACAGCCACCATCGCTACTTCGTCGTTGAGTTGGTTAATGGCAGAACCCACACCCACACCAGAAGCCCCGGCTGCGATCGCCATCGGGACGGTTACATTAGATAAACCAGAAGCGCATAATACTGGCACGTTAACGGCTTGGGAAATAGCGCTGGCGGCAGCGAGGGTGGGGGTGGCTTTTTCAATTAACCCGGTGATTCCGGCGTGTTGGGGGGCGCTGCTGGTGCCGCCTTCGGTTTGAATGATGTCTGCCCCGGCTGCGACTAAGGCTTCGGCGAGTTCCACTTGGCGATCGAGTTCGAGAATGTGGGGAACGGTGACGGATAAGGTAATATCCGGCAGGAGCGATCGCGTTTTTTGGGTGAGGGCGAGGACTTCGGGGGCTTCAAAACGCCGTCCTTGGGCATAAAAGCTATCAAAGTTGCCAATTTCGATTAAATCTGCTCCGGCTTCGACGCAGGAAACGAATTTTTCCGGTTCGACGGCAGAAACACAAACGGGTAAATGAGTGACGGCTTTTGCCCCTTGGACGAGGTTTGGATCGGCGGCAATGTCAACAAAGGTGGCGTTTCCGGCGGTGGCGGCTTTGACCACGGCAACGACTTTTTGAAGATCGAAGTTGTTTAAACCGCTAATAATTTTTAAGGCGTTATTGCGGCTGAAGGCTTGCTTTAGAGTAGAGTTCGCGATCATATTTGAACTATTTTTTCTCAAGTTAAATCGCTTTAATTTTATACCGAGGCCGCGATCGCGGGGTTATTGGCTGTGACGTTCCCACAAAAATTTATCGAGTAAAAAGTTATCTAAATCCTCAAAAGAAGACACATAGGCTTCGATGGGGGTTTCATAGCCTTTGAGGTTGACGGTGGCAGCATCGAAGCGTTGTTGAGCTTTGCCAAAGCTGGAGAGGTAGTTGTAAGTCGTCTTTCCTAGGGCAATATCAACGCCGATTTCTTTGGTGCAGGATTCGAGGCGAAAGGAGGCATTGACGGTATCGCCAATCGCGGTATAATCGGGGCGATCGCCACTGCCTGTATTACCCACCATGGCGTAACCGGTATTAATCCCTGCCCCAATGCGTAACGGGAAGGGCAGGGGATAATGATTGCTGAGATCGGTGGTCATTTTCCGCAAATCGCTCACGGCTTGGAAGATTTGCACGACTTCTTGTTTAGTAATATCGCTTTCCCCGTGAAACCAGATTGCCATAATCGCATCACCGATATATTTATCTACCCAACTGCCGGATTCGCGGATAATGTTTCCCGCTTGCCGAAACCAATTACCAATCATCGAAGACAATACTTTTTCGTCGAGTTGGCGGGTTAAAACGGTAAAACTGCGAATATCCACCACTAAAACCGACATCAAGCGGCGAACATGGAGGGTAGAAGTTAGGGTTTGGTCGCTGTTATCCGATTCATTTTCGATTTCTTTGAGGCGATCGCGCGGCGGACAGTGAAATTCTAACTCGGTTTGACCGAAGGTCAGGCGATCGGTGTTGTGTAAAGTAACGGGGATATTCACCCGACGGCCATTGACAAAGGTGCCGTTACGACTGCCGAGGTCGATTAAATAAAAGTCGCCAATTTCTGTACATTGCAGCATGGCGTGGTTGCGCGAAATCCAGCGATCGGGAATGACGAAGTTATTATCATCACTACGGCCAATCGTCCAGCAGTAACTACCTACCAAGGGTAAGTAGCGATTGCCGCTTGCAGTACGGAGAATCAGATAGGGCGTTGGTCCTAGGGTCACCACGAGCGCTGTCATTAAATGACGGCTGGAAGATTGCGTTATGTTTTCTTTCTACTTCCCTTCCGAAACTTTCCAGCGAAATTCCGGAAGTGCTGGTATTATCGTGACATATTTTTGAGACTTTCGCCGCTCGTATCCAAGATAGTAGCGGCAAATTTTCAGCGTTAAATCTCTAACGGTTGTATCAAGTAACCCCTCAGAAGTTAGAGGAATAACTCCTCTTTGGTTTAACTTTCTCATGGGGCTTGCCCTCGTCCGCAAAAGCTGTGCAGCTTGCCAGTAAGCTAGGCTCGCGGGAGCTTGAATATTTGTAGTCTAACCTATGAGACCAGATTTTCTCTGCCTCTAGATCAAAGATTTCTAGAGAGAATCCCCACCGCCAGACTTTAGATCGAGGTGATGCGGGGATTAAGCCAGGGCGATCGCCAAGCCAAACAAGCCATCTACCAAAATGGTACTCAATACTGCACCGCCAAAAGCCCACCAATGTAGCTGCGGTGAGTTCAGCGATCGCAATCCTACCCCCAAGAGTATGCCCGCGAGTAATAAACCACTGAACAAGCCCCAAGGATTTTGAATTTGTAACCAAGCTTGATGCAAGATGCTGACGGCTTCGCTGGGTTCGACTTCCATCACCTCTCGCCAATAGGGAATCACCTGATTTAAGTAAAAGTAAACATCGGTGATCGCTGTTCCTAACAAAGAACCCAAGTAGAAAAAGTTACCGACTTTTAACCGATCGTGGTGGCGATACAATCCCCACAAGGCAAAGGGGAGTGCGATCGCCTCAATGGGCAGGTGAATCAACGGTTCAGCCCGAAACCAACCCCAGTAAATCGATCCGGCTAACCAACTCCAACTAAAGCCAATGATGATATCCCCCCACAGGCGTTGCCGAGGGCGGCGCAGTAGCATCCCCCCGAGGGCGAACCAAAACCCGGTCAAGATCAAACTCACCCAAGGCCATTGTCTAACCAAAGGAGCTTGAGCAAACACGGGAACAGAGACTAAGAAGGCAGAAACCCCAAAGATAATCCATAACTGACCTTGAGTGCGGTCGTGTTCGGAACGATAGCGAGGTAGAGAACCCAAATTAGAGTAGTCGGAAGTTGGCGAGATCATAAAAAAATATAGAAATTCAAATCCGCAATAGCGTTAATATTGTTTACTTATCTTTACATCTTTTAGTGTAACATGGATTTTCCTATCCCCCCCTAGGGCATCGCAGATCAAAAGGAAGATTAAAGATTTAACGACAAATTAACCCCAAACCACTAAGATTAAAAAGCGAAAATTTTAGAGTCTAGACTCTCATGCGTTCATCTTGGTATTGGATTGGCTTCGGGGGTTTTGGCTTGGGGACAACCTGGATGCTCAAAGGAATGGCGATCGCCCAAACCCTTCCGGACACAGCAGCACCAGTGGCTCAATTTACTTGGCCCCAAGCGATTTTCCTAGGAGCAGTTCAAGGCTTAACCGAATTTTTACCAATCAGTAGCACCGCCCACCTCAAAGCCGTCCCAGTCTTTTTAGGATGGGGCGATCCGGGGTCGGCGTTTTCGGCGGTGATCCAACTGGGCAGTATTGCGGCGGTGTTGTGGTACTTTTGGCAAGATATTACCGATCTCAGTCGAGACGCGATCGCCGCGATTCAACAATCGGATTACCAAGACCAATCTTTTCGCATTGTCTTAGGCATTGCCGTCGGCACTCTGCCCATTGTCTTTTTTGGCATATTGCTGAAAGCTTTTGTCCCCGACTTCGACAACTCGCCGTTGCGGAGTATGACCGCGATCGCGATCGCCTCCATTGTCATGGCCATCTTACTCGGCCTGGCAGAACAGCTTGGCAGCCGCAAAAAAGGCTTTGATGACTTAAATGCCAAAACCGGGGTTTTGATGGGCTTTGCTCAGGCTCTAGCGTTGATTCCAGGGGTTTCGCGATCCGGGTCTACCATCACCGCAGGTTTGTTTCAGGGGTTAGAACGTTCCACGGCGGCTCGTTTTTCTTTTTTACTCGGCCTCCCGGCCATCACCCTAGCCGGAATTGTAGAATTTATAGGGGTTCTCCAAGAGGGTTTGAGTTCTAGCCAAGGGATACCCTTGTTAGTGGGGACTCTTTCTTCTGCCATCTTTTCCTACCTCGCGATCGCCTGGCTGATTGAATTTCTCAAACGCCAAAGCACCTGGGTTTTTGTGTGGTATCGCTTGTTATTTGGGATTGTCATTCTCGGCGCGATCGCGATCGGTTGGTTTTAGTTGTTGGTTATTGGTTGTTGGTTATTGGTTGTTGGTTGTTGGTTATTGGTTGTTGGTTATTGGTTGTTGGTTGTTGGTTGTTGGTTGTTGGTTGTTAGTAGGGAATAGGGAACAGGGAACAGGGAATAGGGAATAAAGAACGGATTTTCCAACTCTCTTAATTGGTCATTGATAACTGATAATTGGTAATTTCCTCCCCCTCCTCCCCCTCCTCCCACTCCTCCCACTCCTCCCCCTCCCCCACAGCACGCGCTGCCTACTGCCTAAGACCTAAAAAAGCCCACTGCTCACTCCCCCCCACAGCACGCGCTGCCCACTGCCTACTCCCTAAGAAAGCCCACTGCCCCTTAGATGCTGTTGACTGATAACTGATAACTGTAATGACTACCCTTCGTCCTGCCCAAATCACCCAAGTCATTCCCGATTCCATTGGGGCCGAAATAGGATTTGAACCCGGAGACGCGATCGTTTCAATTAACGGGACAAAACCCCGCGACTTAATCGATTATCAATTTTTGTGCGCCGATGAAATCTTAGAATTAGAAGTCCTCGACGCAAACGGACAAACCCATCACCTCGAAATTGAAAAAGACTATGACGACGACTTGGGGCTAGAGTTTGAAACCGCCTTATTTGACGGTTTGATTCAATGTAACAATCGCTGTCCCTTTTGCTTTATCGATCAGCAACCCCCCGGAAAACGAGACACCCTTTATCTCAAAGATGACGATTATCGCCTCAGCTTTCTTTACGGCAGTTATTTGACCTTAACCAATCTCACCGAGCGAGAATGGCAACGCATTGAAACCCTAAGATTATCCCCGCTTTATGTGTCCGTTCACGCCACAGAGCCAGAAATTCGCGCTCAGTTGCTCAAAAACCCGCGAGCCGGACTGATTCTCGACCAGTTACGGTGGTTCCAAGAGCGACGCTTACAAATTCACGCTCAGGTAGTCGTGTGTCCGGGGATTAATGACGGCGAACATTTAGAGCGTACTTTGTTGGATTTAGCTCAGTTTCATGTTGGGGAAATTCCCACGGTGGCTTCAATTGCGGTGGTTCCGGTGGGGTTGACGCGGTTTCGTCCCAATCTCGACGAGTTGGCCCCGGTTTCGACCGAGAAAGCCCAAGAAGTGATTGCTCAGGTGCGATCGCTCCAAGCGAAATTCCGCGCCCATTATGGCAGTACCGTCGCTTGGCTGGCCGATGAATGGTTTTTGATTGCTCGTCAAGAATTGCCCCCGGCAGAACATTATGAAGATTATCCCCAAATTGGCAACGGTGTCGGGTCGATTCGCCAGTTTATGAGCGAATTTGCAGCAATGGCGGCGGAAATGTTACCCGATCGCCTGGATTCCCCTTGTCATTATACCTGGGTCGTGGGAAATGCCGTCGAACACGCCTTTGAGCCTTTAGTAGAGCGTCTCAATCAGGTGGATAATTTGACGGTGACTTTAGCCCCTTTGCGTAGCGATTATTGGGGACAAGAAATTACAGTCACCGGACTGCTCACCGGACAGGATTTATTAACTCATCTCCAAGGCCGCGATTTGGGAGACGGGGTGTTGTTACCGTCGTTGATGCTTAAACAAGGGGATGCTGTCTTTCTCGACGATCGCCGTTTAGAAGATGTGGCTCAAGGGTTAGGCGTTCCCCTGATTCGGGTGACGGGGATTGCCGGGTTATTGCAGCAGTGTTGTGTAGGCCAATCGTAGGCCCCAATAAAATTTCCATTTTTAGCAATTTTGGGGCCGCGCTGTCACAAGTTTTTCATATTTGTTTCCTAAATTAGTCTGTGTGCGACGAAACTTGTGGTTAAAAGGCTGAATTTTCATGCCTCGAAAGCTTTTCTACCGTAAGGGCAGTCCTGTAAAACGCTGGAATATTTTGGGAGAATAAAAAATGCTATTCAATAATCAACGCTCTGATACTTTGTGTGAATTGTTTTATCGAGCCATTGTGTCCGGTACGATCGCATCGGAGGATTGGGCGTTGCTGCGGCAAATCCAAGCATCTTCAGAACCCCTCACCTTAGAAGAGCAACGAATTGTTGACCGCATTTTTTATGCTCTCAAGCGCAATCGCATTAAGCCTGTGGGAATTGAATTTAGTCTCAAGGTGGCACGAGTTGCTTAGGAATATACCCATCAATTGCCTAGGCTGATAATCGAGGTGCTGTTATGCCAGTTAAACAAATTTTAGTCATTGATGATGAAGCCGACATTCGCGAAGTCGCTCAACTTAGTTTAGAAGTAACCACAGGTTGGCAAGTCCTGACGGCAGCTTCTGGATTGGAAGGGTTGGACTTGGCACAGATTCATCATCCTGATGCAATTCTCCTCGACGTTATGATGCCAGAAATGGATGGCCTGGCGACTTGGCAACAGTTTCAACACAATCCCCAAACCCAAAACATTCCAGTTATTTTCCTGACGGCTAAAGTTCAAGCTCAAGAACAGCGCTATTACGCTCAGTTGGGTGCAGCCGCAATTTTAACCAAACCTTTCGATCCCACTACTCTGGGTGATTCAATCGCAGAAGCACTCGGATGGGCTGCTCGTCCCCGTTAAGTTCTTGGGAAATGACCCTTTCAGAGCTTTTGAAGACCTAGCTTTTTTTGAACCATTAGAAATCTATCCCTAAAAACAGTTATGCCTCGCAATAAGTTACTGAGAGTAAGATTGTCTGACCGCGAATTTGATAAACTCAAAACCTTTGCCGATTCAACGGATCGCCAAATTTCTGAAGTGGTTCGCGACTATATCAAGCGCTTACCCAAAGGCCTGGCTGAGTCAGCCTATACCGACCAAAAAACCGGTTAATCGAACGATTGCTGGTGCTAGGATGAGGAAATTTCGCAATCGCCTCCCGGACTAAGTGACTTTGTGGTTCGCTTTTCAACCCGCCAGACGGCTCGTTAACTCTGGTTTGACCAATGTATTTTATTTTTGATCGCAAGCGCCCTAGATATCCCCATGACTTCCATTACAGATCGTCCAGAAAATCGCCATAGTCCAATCGTTGAGTCTCAAGATTTTGAGCTACTCTCGTCCTATCATCTCGAAGAACTCAATCAATTGGTAAGTCATGAGTTACGAACGCCGTTGACGGCAATTCGGGGCGCTTTGGGTTTATTAGCGAGTGGTCGGGTTGGCCATTTTTCCGAAAAAAGTTTGCGCTTACTCGCGATCGCGATCAACAATACCGACCGCTTGGTGCGTTTGACTCAAGCTATTGAAAACGACCCGGCAATGCCCCTGACGATGGTATCTGGGGCAGCAATGGCTCGTTTACGCTTAGAAAGCGATCTCCGCACTGCTCTCAACAACAATCAAATCCAGGTCTTTTTTCAACCCATTGTTGATATCGCTTCAAAGCAGATTCGAGGCTTTGAAGCTTTAGCCCGATGGCAACACCCTTCTCGCGGTTGGATATCGCCGGGTGAGTTTATTCCTCTAGCCGAAGAAATCGGTGTGGTGCATCAGTTGGGATTACAAATGCTGCGTCAGTCTTGCCAACAATTGGCTTTGTGGCATCAGCAATTCCCAGAGTTGGCCGGTCTCAGCGTTAGTGTAAACTTATCCAGTATTCAGTTGGCAGAACTGGGTTTAGTCGGACAGATTGTGGCAATTTTAGCCGAAACAGGGATTAAACCCCAATATATTCGCTTAGAGATCACCGAATCGGCGATTCTCGACCATTCTCAATTGGCATTATCCCATCTCAAACAATTACAAAACTTAGGCATTCAGCTT
Source organism: filamentous cyanobacterium ESFC-1 (assembly GCA_000380225.1). Classification (GTDB taxonomy): domain Bacteria; phylum Cyanobacteriota; class Cyanobacteriia; order Cyanobacteriales; family Spirulinaceae; genus Jaaginema. Next base: position 1,428,068 of record KB904821.1, on the reverse strand, counting down.
TATTTAGATGATTTTGGGACGGGTTATTCTTCGTTGGCGCGTTTACAGGATATGCCCGTAGATGTTTTAAAAATCGACCGTTCTTTTGTGAAAAATCACAACTGGAATTTGATCGAAGTGATTATGGTTTTGGCTTCGGGGTTGGGCTTACAAGCGATCGCCGAAGGAGTCGAAACCCCAGAAGAATTAGAACAGCTTACCGCCCTCAATTGTCCTTTGGCTCAGGGTTATTTATTTTCTAAACCCCTTAATGCTACCCAAGCCACTGCAATACTCCTCGATCCTCCTGGGTCGCTTTCTCCCATCACCTAACTTTCTACTGCTGTGACACACTTTAAATGGTGGGTTACGGCGGATTGCTGAATTACAGTCATAGCCTAGGTTGTAGCCGCCTAACCCACCCTACATAAAAGCTTCATTTTAGCTGAAACAGTCCACTACCATCCCAAAACCGAAATCACTTTATCTCCAAACGCTAAAGGATCGATGAGTTTGGACAATACAGCCTTAGCTTGGGTTTCCGTGTAGCGTTTCTGCTCGGTTTCTAATTTAGCTGTGAGAAAAATTACGGGAATTTGTTGGGTTTCTGGATAGGTTTGCAGTTGGTTTAAGGTCGCAACTCCATCAAGACCGGGCATCATAATGTCTAATAAAATGGCATCGGGGATGAGGGTTTTGGCCTTGTTAACCCCTTCGGAACCCGAAGCTGCTGTTTCGACTTGCCAACCATAGCTGAGTTCTAAGGTTAACTGTAAGACTTGGCGCACATCGGGTTCATCGTCAATCAAAAGAATTTTTTTCGGCATTACCAAAAGTTTTGGGTTTAAAGCCCCGTCCTGTCTTGCCGAGCATTCCCTTGCGCCTGTCTTGTCGAGCATTCCCTTGCGCCTTTCGGCGGCGCGGGGTCTCGACGCTTTCGGCGGCGCGGGGTCTCGGCGCTTAAAGGACGGCTTTTTATTAATTATGTTATGATTAGGGAACTAATTGGCATTTTCTAGAATGCTTAACCTTTCGTATCAGTATAAACTGAAAGTAACGGCAAACCAAGCCGCCGTCATTGATGAGTGGCTTTCAGTTTGTCGTTCGGTTTATAACTATGCACTGAGAGAAAGGAAAAATTGGGTCAACTCTCGGAAATGTCTAATAGACCGATGCTCAATTCGGTCAGAGTACATTATTACCGCCGATGCAAAACGCCCGACTTATGCCAGTCAGTGTAAATCTCTGACTGCGGCCAAACGAACAAACCCAAGCCTTAAACTCCCTCAATCTCAAGTTCTGCAACAAACTCTAAAACAGTTAGAAGCAGCGTTTGTGAATATGTGGGATAGAGGGTTTGGGTTTCCGCGTTTTAAGAAACAGATGCGGTCTTTTGTGTTTCCACAAGTCAAACCGGATGCGGTTAATGGAAATACGATTGACCTTCCCAAAATTGGGAAAGTTGAGTTTCACAACTCCAGAAATATTCCCGATGGTTTCATCTGTAAACAGATACGAGTTATCAAGAAAGCCAGTGGCTACTACGTCTCAGTTTCAATCCAATGTGACGTAGACGTTCCT
>KB904821.1:1376030-1426408 GCA_000380225.1 filamentous cyanobacterium ESFC-1 | reverse complement strand
CGGGCAGGTCGTACCAACGCACGCCCTTGGGTAAAGATTTCGGGGCTGGAGTTTATACTCCTGCTAGAATCTCCCTATGACGCGAGAATCCCCGCTCATGACAGGACGGGGAGTTGTCACATCTGGTGTGAACAAAGCCTTATGACTGAAGGTTCAAACTCGCTTTTTTCTTAAGCTGGAGAAATTGAAGTTTTCTGATTAAAGATTTTGCTTTTTCTTTGCCTTCCAACGATATAATTCGCGATCGGCAGCCCGATAAAGACTGGGTAAATCATCCCCATCGTCTGGGTAGGTGGCAACGCCAAAGCTGAGGCGGAGGGAGAGTTGCACCTGTCCGGCAATGGATAAGGGAGTGGCAATCGTATGGTTGAGTAGGGTTTGAATGCGTTGTTGGGCGTTAAATTTTGGCATGGCATACAAACCAATCATAAATTCATCGCCGCCCCAACGAGCCACGACATCTTCTTGACGAAAGTGATGCTGCAAGAAAATACCGAGTTGTCGCAAGACGCGATCGCCCACACCATGACCATAACGGTCATTAATGGGCTTAAAGTCATCTACATCCAACAAAATCAAGGAAAACATCTGTTCTTGGCGTTGACACAAGCGAAGATAGCGGTTTAAGTCTTGGCTGCCGCGACGACGGTTCATTAAGCCTGTCAAAACATCTGTTTCGGCTAAACTGCGTAAGAGTTGCACTCGCTCTAAACGATTACAAATCCGCGCGATCAATTCAGCTTCACTAAAGGGTTTAGCCACATAATCATCGGCCCCGTGTTGATAGATTTTTTGGATGATGTCGGGCTGCGTTTCTGAGGTGGCAAACAAAATCGGTAAACCCTGCCAGGTGGGGTCATTCCGCACAATCTGACATAGTTGTAAACCGTTGTAGTGAGGCATTTTGTAATCTAAAATCAGTAAATCTGGGGCGTGGGTTTCGAGCATTTCCCAAAATAAGCGAGGATCGCTCAAGGGAATCGGCGTAAATCCCCACAAAGCGAGTAAGTTCTTGATGTTTTCTAGGGTGATGGGATCGTCGTCTACGATTAAAATTTTGGTGGCGCTGGGGGTGGCGGGTTTGAGCATTTCGGCAATGGTGGCCATGACTTCCGAAACCGGAATATGCTTTGACAGAAAGGCATCACCCCCTCGCATACCCGGAATCGCCAAGTTAGGTAAAGGATGGACAGGGGCGGGGTGAGGTGAAACGGTGTTGGCAGGGATGGTGTTGGGGTTGAAGGTGGTTTGACAAATGGCGGCGCGATCGCTGAGACGATCGCGAGCCGAAAAAATCAAAATGGGCAGTCGGGGATATTGTTGTTTGAGGTCTTCGAGTAAGGTTAAACCCCCTTGGGGGGCGTTGGGAAAGGCGATATCAAGTAATACTAAATCGGGGACTTGAGTCGCGATCGCGTTTCGGGCGGCTTCGAGAGTTAAGGCGATTTCTACTTGGAAGTTCCAAGAAGCGGCGGCGGTTTGCAAGTTTTGGGCTAATTCCGCATCATCATCTACGACTAAAACTTGGGCGATCGCACCGGGAATGGTTTTGGGGTCAGAAGGAGGGGGAGATGAGGCGGGGGCGGTAAAATTCTCCGGCGGATTTTGCACAATCTCAATTAAGTTTTGGATGTCTTGCACCACCTCCGGAGTCAGCATCACCCCCAGGTTGGCATCTTGGGTGGCGATCGCATTGAGTAATTGTTGTTCGACCTTTTGGGCTAAAGTGTAACCGGATTTTAAGCCAAAAATACCCAAAGACCCGGCGAGTTTATGGGCGGCGGTGGCGGCGGTTTGGGCTAAGTCTGCATCCAATTTTTGTTTTTGGGCGGCGGCGATCGCGCTTTTCAAAGGGACGAGGCGCTCTTGCATTTGGGGGCGAAACTTATCCCATAACTCTTGGAGATGGGGAGCCGGGTTTGCGGGGGGTTCGGTCTCCTCAGAGGCGGGTGTGGTGGGGGGTTCTGGGGGATTTTCCCGGAGACGATAGCCCACGCCATACACGGTTTCGATCATCTCAGTAATGCCGACTTCCCGGAGCTTGCGCCGCAGTCGCTTAATATGCGCCCTGACCGTGCCTTCGCTCGGCGGGTCTTCAAACGACCAAAGATGTTCGAGAATGGCGCTGTGGGTCAATACACGGCGGGGATTGCGTAAAAACAGTTCCAGGAGGTTGTATTCTTTGGGGGAGAGGGCAATGGGGTCTTGGTCGCAGTATAACTGATGGGAACTGGGGTCGAGAGCCAGGTTGCCCCAAGTGAGTAAGGGTGCGCCCGAAGCGTTGCGGCGGCGGAGTAGGGCGCGAATGCGGGCGAATAACTCCCGCACCGTACAGGGTTTAACCACATAATCATCGGCTCCTGAATCGAGTCCTGTGACTTTATCGGTGCTGCTGCTGCGAGCCGTGAGCAGTAAAACCGGGACGCTGTAGCCGCGATCGCGCAAGCGACGACACAAGGCAATGCCGTCGAGCTTGGGTAAACTCACATCCAGCAGCATTAAGTCGTAGGTAAAGGCTTCGATAAAGTCCCATCCCTCCTCACCATCGGCGGCACAGTCTACTACATAACCTTGCGCGATTAAGGCTTGTTTGATGGTATAGGCTTGAACTTCGTCATCTTCGACCAGTAACAGTCTCATCGGAAAGAGTGGGTTATTCTTAAAGCACTTGCGACTTCAGCCAAGCGGCTCAAAGAAACGATAGGACTAGATCGCCATGCTACTTCTTCAAGTTAACAAAGTTGTCCCGGCGCTGCCTAGTATTTCAAGAATGAAACGGTAAGGCGACTAAGGGCAGTAAGGTCATTAATAACCAGCCCCAAGACCAATAACAAGGGGGAGGAGGGGAGGTAGGATGGGTTTCTAGAAGGGCATCTATTCGCTCTTGGAGGCGATCGCCGTTTAAGGAAGGATGCAAAGTCGCTCCGGCTTCTGGGGTTGCCATGACGGGGGTGCTGACGGCTAATAACAGGGCTTCGGCTAACACCAGTTTATCTACTTTTTGACTGGCAAAGGCATCGGCTCGTAACTCCCGCAGGGTCAAGAGTTCTTCCCATAAGTCCTGGCTGTGGGGCAGCCAACTGGTTAGGCGACGCAGTAAGCCCAGGGTAAAAAACCAAAAGGTATCCCGGTAGTGATAATGGGCTTGTTCGTGGGCAAATACGGCGTTGAGATGCTCGGTATCGAGTAAATCGAGTAAGCCTTGGGTCACAACCATTTGCGGTTGCCACCAGCCCATTTGAGCGCAAAAGACTTGGGGTTGGGGCAGCAAGCGCAGGGTTTGATTGATGCCTGGGGGGGGCATTATGGGGGGATATTGGTGTAGATGGTTGAGGGTTTTTTGGGTGGAGATGATCTGGTGTAAGCTGAGGGCGATCGCGACCCCCAGAGCCAAACACACCAGTTGATAGGTGTAGCTAACGGTGGGCATTCCGGCCATGGTGCCTTGGGGGCCCATACAGGCGATCGCGATCAGGGTCATGGCCAACAGCAAAATGGGCAGAAGAAAGAACAACAAGGCTTTTTGCCAGCGTTGTTGCCAATTTCCCCTCCCCGGAGACCAAGCCCAACGTAAAACCAAGGCGGCGATCGCGGCCAAAGCAATCATAATTGAGTGCATTATTGTTCCTCCTGTTGACGAGCTTGGCGTAAGGTTTGCAGCCGTTGAGCGATGGTGGTCAGTTGTTCGACGCTGGCCGCATCCAGGCGATCGGCAAAAGCGGCGACGATATCGGGGTTACTAATGGCGAGAAAACGATTGAGTTGTTCGTGGGCGGCGATCGCTTGGGCTTCTTGGGCTGAAATGGTCGGCTGCCAGCAAAATGCTCGTTTTTGCTTGTTACAACTCACCCAGCCTTTTTTGGCCAAGCGATTGAGAATTGTGGTAACGGAGGTATAAGCCAATTCGCGATCTGGGTCTTGTAAAATTTGTTCGTGAATATCTTTGACAGTTGCTTGGCCGCGTTGCCACAAAATTTCGAGGATTTCGGTTTCTAACGGCCCCAACGAGAGTTTACGGGGGCGACGGGCAGGAAATAAAGACATAATCCAATACAGAATCACCCAAACAGTAGGTTAGTGGTTTTATCTTTTTAGGATACAACCGCAATTCACCCCTAAACTTTGACGGCTTGTCGAACTTAAGACAAATTTGCTGTAAAATTTAAAACGGAGTATTTAAAATCAAGACCTTCTAGGAGTTTATATTTAATGGCGAAATTCAAAGCGACTTTGCAGAAAGTGGGTGTGTTGCTGTCTGTTGTGGCAGTCGCGATCGCGACCTTTGCGGTAGCGGCTACCCCGGCCTTGGCTGACACCTACGCCGTGAAAATGGGTGCAGACAATGGTTTACTGCAATTCGTCCCCAACACTTTAACGGTTAAGCCGGGCGATACGGTGGACTTTACCATTAACAGCGTCCCCCCCCATAATGTCGTTTTCGATAAAGTCCCTGGTGGCGATGCCGCTTTAGCCAAGTCCTTGTCCAACACCCAATTGTTGTTCAGCAAAGGTCAATCGGTTTCGATCACCATTCCGGGTGATGCCCCCTCTGGCGAATATGACTACTACTGTCAGCCCCACCGTGGCGCAGGTATGGCCGGTAAACTCATCGTTGAGTAAAAACCGGGCTGAATCGAACCCAACCTAAAACTTTGACAGACTGTCTTTTGACGGTTTGAACCTCTCCCTCAAATAATGGAAAGTTAGAACTGACTTGCTTTTCATAATTTGAGGGAGAATATTATGTTAAAACGAATTTTAATCAGCGCGATCGCGATCGTGCTGGCGAACATTAACCTTGTTTCCCCCGCTTGGGCAGGAGATACCACCCACGGAAAACAAATTTTTGCCGCGAATTGTGCCGTTTGTCACCTAAATGGTAAAAATGCCGTCATGCCGATGAAAACGCTAGAAAAAGAGGCACTAGAGAAGTACGGTATGTATTCTCTAGAGGCGATTACGAATCAAATTAGTAAGGGTAAAAACGCCATGCCAGCTTTTCTAGGAAAGCTGAATGCTCAAGACATTGAAGATGTAGCGGCTTATGTTTTCGCTCAAGCCAAACAAGGCTGGTAAGGCGGCAAGACCAGTCCTTTCGGGAAGGAGTGGAAAGAAACCTCTGCATCCATCAAGTTGAGACTTTCATCGGGACAGGATGCGAGGTAACATTTTCAGAATTGGGTTCCCGGTCGGCGATCGCGGCAGTTGCGGCTAAACTGGTATGAACAATGCCCAAGGTGCGAAAGGGATCGACAATGGGATCGATAGCAATTAACAACACCAACGCCGCTTCTAGAGGTAAACCCAGAGGATCGAGAACAATTTGCAACAGGGTTAAAGTCAACACCCCCGATACGCCGGATGTGGCCATTCCTGCCAAGATTGAACCAAAAATCGCGATCGCGTAACCCCCCAAACTCAAACTATTGTTATACAACTGCGCCACAAATAAGGCCGCTAACGTAAAATAAACCACTGAGCCAAAGCGACACAGGGTAACTGCCAAAGGAACGACCAAATCTGTCGTTTTGCGGTCGAATTTCAGCGTATCGTGCATGGCGCTAATCGCAGAAGGAATACAAGCCAAACTGCTGCGAGTGGCCAAAGCTAAAATCGTCGGTTCTCGCAATGCCCCAAACACCTGGAGTAAAGAGCAACGAGCATAACGCCACACAACTAATGTACTAATCATGTACAAAATCGCAAACGTGGCAATGACCATAATGACAAAATTGAGCATGGCCAGCATAATATCAATGCCCACCTCGGCAATTTGCGCGGCGAGTAAGCTACACAACCCCAACGGGAGAATCAACGTAAACCAATTAATTAGCTTGTTAAAGGCGCGATAAACCGCCTCAAAGACATTAAACATACTATCTGCCACCGAACCCCCCACCAAGCCCAAGGCTGTGCCAAAAATAATCGCGAAAAACAGCACTTGTAGGCTTTCCCCTTGGCTGAGGGCTTCAAAAATGTTGCCCGGAACCATATTAAAAATAAAGTCAGTAATGCCCGGTGGGGGTTCTTCTTGGGGTAAGGGGCCTTGCAAAGATAACTCCAAATCGATGGCGGATTCATTCACCAAAACCCCCAAAGTATCGAGAACCGATTTGGGTAAATTGCGTCCTGGGCCGAAAATAGCCGCGATCGCGGTTCCCAATGCACCCACCAACACCAAGCCCACCGGAAATACGATCAAAATGCGCTTGATGTAGCGTTGAGCATCGTGACTGGTCATTAAGCGACCGATACTCATGGCGATCGCGGATAATAAAATCGGCAAGACGCACATTTTCAGCAAGAGCAAATATAAATCCCCCAAAGGCGCGATCGCCCTGGCCAAATCTTTATTCCCTAAACCAATAATTACCCCAATCGCCACACTCACCAAAATTGTCCAAGGGCTGCGGAGAATAGCGAACAACGTCTTTCGTCCAAAAGACCAACGAAATTTAGATTTGCGCGTCATTTCAGTTATTAGTTATCAGTTATCAATTATCAGTTATCGAGTGATTACCGCCGCCAAGTCGGTAGCTTGAAATTAGCCCGGTTTTCTGGGTCATTCAGTGGAAAAGGGAGGAGGTTTGTTACCCATAATCTCAACCCACTCCAGCAAGTCAGAAATCCCGATCAAAACAGCTTATTGAACCAAATCAACGTATTTTTCCAGTAAAGTATCCGCCGTGTAGTTCATATCCACCGTTTGCAGATATTGATTGACAAAGGCTAACAGTTGTAAACTCGACCAAGGAACCGCGATCGCGATCGCGTCTCGCGTATCCGTCAACGCCACTGTTTGCAGTTGCAAAGCCACATCCGGCTTCACCAAGGCAACCTTTTTCACCTCCAACTCATCCCGATAAGCCGCCACTACATCCCCTGCAACCACCGCCGCGATCGCCCCATCCCAGGTAGGATACTCCACCACCTCCGCATCAGGAAACCTCTCTTTGGTAAAGTTGACATAAGACGAATCCTTAATCACGCCCATCGGGCCGTTCAGATTGCGAATCGCTAAGGCGGGTTGTTCCCCGTTGGCGACTTTCGCTAATTGCAGGCGATTCACCAACAAACCTTGCCGCATCAGCAAATAGGGCTGAGAAAAACGCACCTTGCGGGCCCGTTTAAGAGTTTGACTCAGCTTAGAAATGGCCAAATCCGCTTCACCGCGATACACCAAATCCACCACCTCATCAAAGGTTTGCGCTTCACGGATAAACTCGGCTTCGACCCCCAACTCAGAAGCTAAGGCTTCGGCAATATTCACATCCAAACCGACTAAGGGTTGCTCCTCGGCAGCTTTGTCTTCATCTACCTGAAAAAAAGGCGGATTATCGCGACCCAGCAGCGAAACCCGCAACTTGCCGCGATCGAGAATGGCTTGAATATCTGGCGGCATTAGCGCCGCTTCCTCTGGCACATTAGCGACTAAAGCGGCTTTTGCTGGCGCTGTCCTTAACCCTTGAGTCACCCTCTGGGGTGCTAAAACTCCCCGCGTTTGCGGCCCGACAACACCATCCACCGCAATCCCCGCTTCTCGTTGCAACTTTTTCACGGCTTGTTGAGTTTGAATGCCATAAATGCCATCAACCTCCCCGTCGAGATAGCCTTTTTGTTGTAATTGTTGTTGTAAAGCGGTGACTTCAGTTCCTTGAGACCCGCGACCCAGCAAGGATTGAGAGAGATTGGCGGGTAAGCGAGTCGCAAACAAAAGGGCAAACAAGCCCACAATACAAACCAATGCCAAAAACTTAAAACGACGATGTTGAAACACCTTGAATTACTCTCCTATGAAATATTCCAGAATGGCCAAGCGAACCTTTTAAAACAGATCGGCATCGACATTACCCCCCGATAAAATAACCCCCACTTTACGCCCGACAAATCGAGACGAATGGCGGGCAATTGCCCCCAGCGCGATCGCCGCCGAAGGCTCCACCATCACGCCTGTTGCCCGATAAAACCACCGCAAATTCGCCAGAATATCCTCATCCGACACCAGCAAAATATCTGTCACTTTTTGCCGAATAATGCCAAAAGTTAACTCTCCCAAGGCCGAGCGTAAGCCATCGGCCACCGTCTGAGCCGGTTTGCGAATAATACGCCCTGCTTGCAGCGAACAGCGAGCATCATCAGCCCCCATTGGCTCGGCTCCAAACACCTGTACCGGGGTTTCCTGCGCCGCAGCCACCAAACTCACGCCACTGAGCAAACCGCCTCCCCCCACTGGCGCTACAATCGCGTCCAAATCCGGCACCTCAGCCAGCAATTCTAAAGCCACTGAACCCGCCCCGGCAATAATATCAGGATGATTTGAAGAATGGATTTCTGTCGCTTCTGTCGCCGCAACCACCGCTTGTAATGCCTGTTCGCGAGCGGCTAAAGTCGGTTCGCAAAAGATAATCTTGGCTCCACTTTGTTCTAATTTATTTCTTTTCTTTAACGGCGCATTGTGCGGCACAACAATAGTACAAGGAATGTTAAATTGACGGGCCACTTGTGCCAAAGCCAGACCATGATTTCCCGAAGAATGAGCCGCAACTCCGTTTTGGCGTTGGCGATCGCTTAAAGACAAAATCCCATTCAGCGCCCCACGAAATTTAAACGATCCAGTCACTTGCAAATTTTCATATTTAAAGACAATTTCTGCTTTTAAACGTTGATTAATTTCTGCAATCTCGACGGCTGGAGTTCTTTGAACATGAGCTTGAATCCGAGCTTGAGCTGCTTGAACATCAGTAAAGGTGGGGAGAGTCGGTATGCTAATAGGCTTCATGATTTTAAGACCGCGATTAGATCGATATTGACTAAGCGTTCCACCCTGACGATTCGTTAAGATTGGGTAATGGTTGAGGTAAGATAATTACCCAATTTGGTAAAATTTTGAGTTGGTTTAGATAAGATATTACATCCTCATTTTGGCATAATTTTCTTTTTTAAGCTTTGATAAAATTATCTAAAAAACAAATTTTAAAAACTCAATAATAAGGTATTTAAAACATTATAAATACCCACATTTCTTCTGTCTTCAAGCCGAAGCGATCGCGATCCGGACAAACCATAAATTTTTGACAAAAAAATACCCCCATTCGGGGGGGGGAAATGATGATGAAAGCAAAGTGAAACCAATTACTATCGCCCTTTACCTACCGTTTCACCGGGTTTATTGACGATTTGGACTGTCGTGGCTTGGGGCCCCATTTGTCCCATTGTTTCGGCAAATTGGACTCCGGTTCCTACATGAATGCGCTCAAAGTTGCCATTTAGAACACTGTTGCGATGAAAGTAAACTTCGCGTCCGGTGTCTACAGTTTTAATAAAACCATAATCCTGTTCTGGAAACAGTTCGCTGACCACTGCTACCATTTCCTGTTGGGGATGTTCTTTGATGTGACCTTGTTGGCGATCGTTTAATTCAATCACCTGACGACGGGCTGCGTCAAACGCATCGCGAATCATCGGTTCTAGATCGGTATATTGTTTACCTTGGTCGGGGCTTTTCACCACAGCTAATTCGTGACTGGGTGCAATGGTGAGGTCGATTCTCACCCGATAAGGTGAACCACTGGAGGGATTCTCTTGGGCTTTTTCTAAAGCGACACGGCAGCTATTAATATGGTCGCAAAACTGCTCTAGTTTGGCAATTTTTTCGTTGACTAAGTTTTCTAATGCGTCGGTTTTGTTGATACCGCGATAAGTAATTTGTGGAGGTAGTTTCATATATTTATTATATCCTCGATTGGGTTTACAAGTTTAAGTATTTTTATTTCAACTTATTTTCAACTTAGCAAATATACCCAGGCTTAGTCATCGTACTGACGATAGAGATTGTATCAACAGTGTTTGGGAAAGATATTAATCCTAATTTGGTTACTATCGTATTTTCATTTGAGAAGTAAACTCGCCTCTATGTTTTTTTAAATAGCATATCTATGACAAAATCAAGGCGGAGCCTCGTTTGGTGCGTCCCTTGGTGGAACCAAGGAACGAGATTAGGGTGTTTACATCCGAGAAATGGAAATTCTGCGATCGCGTCTTTATTTAGACTTTTTTTAGGCCGCAAAATACTCACCGTGAAACCCCAAAGGAATAATATGGGGAAGATCGACTCCGGCAATAAAGCCCAAGGGTTACAATTCGATTCTGACGGTTTGAACGCCAGCTTCAACTTGAATTTCGATAATTTGTGGGGGAGAAGATCGAGGGATAATACTAATATCGCCGTTGCTTTCTAAGCGGGCGCTTTCTACTTGGGAAGCATGGGTAATTTTGGCTTTTTGGCGTAGAGTTGACTCTAATTCTTTAGTGCTAATATAATTTGAGCGGAGGGCTTTGTAGTTAATTTCGCCTTCTTGAATTAAGATGTGCGATCGCCCTTCGATGAATTGTTCAAAACGGCGAGAATAGAAGGAGAAAACGCCAAACAACCAATGCACAAAGACAAAAACAAAACCTGCCCCTAATGTGGGAAAAAAGGGCGCATTGCCATTAATGGCGCGGCTGAGAGTGGCCCCAAACATAATACTTAAAGTGACATCAAAGGCGGCGTATTTGCCGATAAAACGGCGATCGCCCCCTAAACGTACCATAATTAAGGCAGCAATATAAATAACGATGGCGCGACTGCTAACTTGCCAGAAAGTTAGGGTTTCTGCATTCAGTCCTAAAAGGCGATCGCCATTATTTTGAAGATAATCCCACATAAATTTTAGTTGTCCTGAGTCAGTAACAGAATTATCCCTCTTTTGTTACTCAAGAAACAGTATCATCAAAGCGAAGTTCCCAACTTCAGTGACAACAGGGGATTGAGCCATCTCAAATCTTTATAATTCTGGCTCTAAGGGTTCAGAAAGGGACAGAGAAAGACTGTAATCGAGGGGTTGGGGAGACGTAGAAACGAGGGTAATCTCGTAATAGCCGCTTTCGGGTAAATCTCCCATCCAAGTGCGATCGCGTGCATCTTCGAGAAAGATAGTATTGCCTGTGGGACTATAGAAAGAAATGAGAACATCAGGATTGGCATTGAGGAACAAATCGAGAATTTGACCCGCTTCTAACTCCATCACGATCGCCTGTCCTTCTCCCGGTTGCAAAGTTCCGGCAACGCGATCGCTCATTATTCCGGGTAAAAACGTCAGCGATCGCAACGCCATGCCGTTTTCAAGGTAACGCACCTGCTCAAACATAAACGCCTGCCACACTTGCCCCATCGCATCGTTAAACAACCGTTCCGAGCTTGACTCAGCCCAAGCGGGGAAGCCATAATCAAACGCCGCATCGGTGAGGTCGTATAAGGCACGACTGCTGAGGTGTAAATCGTTCGCAGTTGCAATCCAACGCTGGCGATTACTGCGGTCATAATCCCCCAAATTAAGGCGGGCTTCGCTACTGAGAGAAGTCAAGCGATTGAGCATTTCGTTGGCAATTTCCGCTTGGCGATCGCGCCAAAAAGCATCCTCATCGCTGTTGGTGAGTTCGACCCCTGTTTGCTCAGGATAGCGCTGCCAAAACACCTGATTCACCAATTCCCTGAAGAAATCATAATCAATATTCAGGTTAAGACGGCGATCGCGCAGGGCAATTTGTCGTTCTTGTTCGGCGATGGAGAGTTCCCCATCGGGTTCGGGTTCTAAATCTCCGGTGGGGGGAAAACTCAAGGCTTCTGGCGTAATCTCGATTGCGGGTTCCGATTCCAACAAATCCGGAGAAGGGGGAGTCACTTCGGGTTCGGCAGATTGTACTTGGGCATTAATCCAAACTTTCCCCGCAAACCAGCCCATTACCCCGGCTACCAGGCAAAACAAAAACACAAAGGATACTTTCGCCCCCCACCCTAACCAGCGATAGAGCCAAGGGGATTTTACGGCGACTGGAGAGAAGGTATAAGTGGGGGCGGTATGGGTGGGCGGTGGTGGCGGACAAGCTTGGAGCGTTGTTAAAAAATAGGCAGCGTTCTGGTCTTCTGGCGCTAACAAGCCTTGTAATACCTTTTGAAATTCCGGGGTGAGGTGGAGGCGTTGCCAATCCCAGGTTTGATTGTCGCTGGTTTGTAAATATTGCGGTTCGCGGCCAGACAGCAAGACCAAAGCTGTTACCCCCAAGGCGTGTAAATCACTCTGGGGGGTTGGGATGCCGTTGAACGGGGATGTCGGCCAAGGGGAACTCGGTGTGACCTCGCGATCGCGAGTGACGGCAGTCAGTTGGCTTTCATCGGGATGCAGTAGGGCGTTAACGCTACTAAAATTCACCAACACTGGTAAATGATCCTGATGCCGTAAAACAATATTCTCTGGACAGATATTGCCGTGGCTGAGGTTTTGTTCGTGTAGATAAACCACAATCGGAAGACTGTGCAGCAATAAATCTCGGACTTCAGCCTCGCTAAAGCTACGGCCTTGTTGTTGACGAGCGCTGAGGAGTTCGCGATAAGATAAACCTTCTGTGTAATCTTGTACCAACGCGAGGCGATCGCCCTCATCGACACTCACCTGAAGCAAATCTTGAAAACGCGGCAGTTGGGGGTGATGCAGATTCGCCAGGATTTGGAATTTTTGACGCAGTTGTTCTTGTTGAGCCGAAGATAGGGGAGTTTCGAGGCGATCGCACAGTTCTTTGATTGTGCAACGGTCATTTTCTCGATCGATGATTTCCGCAAGGTAGAGCCGTCCCCAATCATCGTGACCGAAAGTATATAAAATTCGGTAGCGATGATCTAAGACTTTTCCAGAATCGATAGCATTTTCCATAAATCGCCGTCTCAAAAGTTGCTTCTGCTGGTGTTTGAGGTTAAAAATCAGGTTTTTTTAGCTTTGATCTACTTTTCAGTTCAAAGAAGATTGTACAGACAAAAAAAGACTTTTTTAGTGATATCACTAAATTTTGTACTTTACCCTGCAAGCTATCCTGTTATTACGGAGGTTAACGACCGACTTCCGAGTGGATGAAGAAATTTGGCGAACGACTCCAGAAAGTTCACCGATCAGGACTGAGACTAGGACTAGGACTAGGGCTTGGGCGAGTGAGAGCTAGACAAATGTACACGCCGATAGATGCTACAAACCATTAGGGACATATAGGATTAACTCTGAGCATCATTAAATCAAAACTTAATAATTTTCAATTAATTTAAAGCTTACTACTCGCGCAATTTTTAACCCATCAACTTTAATCCTTTTATGCAATCAATTCAGGCCAGCGATCGCGCTGTTTCCTCCCCTGTGAGAATGAACGATAGTATTCAGGCAAGGTCTAACGTAAATATCCTTATTGTAGATGATTTCCCTGATAACATTGAGTTATTGGCGTTTTTATTGTCACAACAGGGCTATACGACGACTCACGCCCACAGTGGTTCTGAGGCTCTACGTTCTATCGAACAACGGCTGCCCGATCTCGTTTTACTTGACATTCGGATGCCGTACATGGACGGTTATGAAGTCTGTCAACGTTTGAAGGCTAATCCCAAAACCCAGGAAATTCCGATTATTTTCTTGAGTGCATCCGATGAAACCTTCGAGAAAGTCAAAGCATTCGATCTTGGGGGTGCAGATTATATTACCAAGCCGTTTCAAGTCGAAGAAGCGATCGCGCGGGTGGAAAATCAGTTAACCATTCGTCGCCAAAAAATTCAACTCGAACGAGAAATCGACGAACGCCAACACATCGAGGCCATGTTGTTTGAGTCGCGATCGCTCTTAGCCAGTGTCCTCGATAGTTCCGTCGATGGCATTGCCGCCTTTCGCTCGATTCGCGACGAGGAAGACAATATTATCGATTTTCAATGGATTGTAACCAATCCCGTCATGGCAAAATGGGTTCGCAGTCACACCGAAGCCTTAATTCACGAATCCTTACGGAATTTTGCGGGTTCTCAGCCCTTTGAGCCATTGTTTGAAGATTTCAAACGAGTAGTCACCCACGGCCAAGTTCTCAAAAAAGAGTTTCTTTATCAGAGTCATTCTTATTCCCCCATTTGGTTTCAAATTGTGGGGGTACAACTCCGAGACGGTTTAGCGGTGACCTTTCGTGATATCACTGAACATAAAGAAATGGAGTTGGCTCTACAAGATGCGAATCAGAGTTTGATTCAGTTAGCCAGTCTCGATAGTTTAACCCAAGTGGCCAATCGTCGCCGTTTTGATGAGTATTTCGAGCGAGAGTGGCAATTTGCCTTTCGCCATCAAAAACCTTTAGGGCTGATTTTATGCGATATTGATTACTTTAAGCTCTACAACGATTGTTATGGCCATCAAGCGGGCGATCGCTGTTTGGAACAAGTGGCCGCAGCGATGAAGGCTACAGTCAAGCGTTCGGTGGATTTGGTGGCTCGTTATGGGGGTGAAGAATTCGCCATCATTCTCCCCGATACTGAGGTTTCTGGTGCAGTCAAAGTAGCAGAGGAAATTAGGTCTGCCGTGAGACGCTTAAAACTGCCCCATAAAGACTCTTTAATTAGTTCGCGGATTACTTTGAGCTTGGGCGTAAATACTGTGATTCCGCAAGCTCTAGATGAGGCTTATGAGGCGATCGCGGCGGCGGATACAGCCTTATATCAAGCCAAGGCCGACGGGCGCGATCGGGTTGTTTATTGTCCTTTATACAGTTAACTGTGAACAATGTATTATGATTAATTCTCAATTTATAACTAATAACGACTAAAAGCTATCCACTGCCCCTTAGATGCGAATAACCCCAAAAACTATACATCATTCACTTGCCGTTTGTTCAGCAGAAGGTAGCACATAAATTAACCCAGAAATTAAAGTTAATACCACCGCCCCCCAAAACGCGATTAAAGCCGTAGATTGCCAAGCCGGAGGGAGAGGGGAAATTAACAGGGCGATCGCGAGAATTTGGGTGACAGTTTTGAGTTTTCCCCATATATTCGCCCCCGAAATTTTTGGTTGACTGACGCGCCAACCCGCGATCGCCAACTCTCGGGCCAAAATCAAAAAAACAGCCCAAGCTGGAATTTGACCCAACTCAATCAAAGCCAGCAACGGCGCGAATACTAATAACTTATCCACCAATGGGTCGAGAAACTTACCCAAATCGGTGACTAAATCCAGTTTGCGAGCCAAATAGCCGTCCAGCCAATCCGTCCCCGCAGCCAGTAAAAAGATAATAAGACAAACCCACCGACGAGTTTCGGTGGGTTCATACAAAAGGTAGAGAATAAATGGCACTCCCAATAAGCGGGAAAAAGTAATCCAAGTTGGTAAATTCATGCAGAAATCAAAAATTCTTGTTGTTGCGAAGCCTTAAATATTTGCCCATCATTTTTATAGTTTATCAACTCTATTCCCGAATTTAACAAGCACCGTCGCGAGCAATGACGACTTTAATGGTTTGGAAGATTAATTGCAGATCGTACAAAGGAGACCACTTTTGCTGATATTCGATATCCATGCAAACAATATCTTCAAAATCGGTGATGTGAGAACGACCATGAGCTTGCCATTGTCCGGTGATACCCGGCTTCACTTGCAAACGCTTCCAGTGATGCTTTTTATATTGCTGGACTTCTTCTAAAGTTGGCGGACGAGTCCCGACTAAGCTCATGTCTCCTTTGAGGACATTCCAGAATTGAGGAAACTCATCTAAACTGGTGCTGCGGAGAATACGGCCAACCTGGGTAATTCTCGGATCGTTGTCGTTTTTAAAGATAAAGCCTTTAGCTTTGTTTTCGATCAGGTGTTGTTTGCGATCGGCATCGACGATCATAGAGCGGAATTTCCAGATACGGAAGGGCTTTCCGTGTAATCCGCAACGTACTTGAGAGTAAAAGACCGGGCCTGGATCGTCGAAGTACATGGCGATCGCGATGGGAACCGTTAAAACGGCGGTAATTGCTAAACCGACAATCGCGCCGAGAATATCAATAAAGCGCTTAATCCGGCAATAGGTCGAGCCGTGGAGTAACTCTGGTTCTAAGGGTGATTGAAGTTGAGTTTCTAAAACTCTAAGGTCTTGGGTAAAAAGTTCATGGGATTTACGGGTTTTTCTTCTACTGATGTCTTTAATTGCTGTAATCATAGTTATTAAAATTGCTTTTTAGTTTTGTGTCTTCTGAGAATTATATTAAGTAGATTTCTCAGAGAAGACCAGGGTAAACCCGTAACTTCACTGAATCTTTATAGAGGATTACAGCTTTGTAAAGATTAAGTAAAGGGAAGTCTCCGTATTTACTCTTTGTAAAGGTCATTTATCCTTTGGAGTTCCCGGATACCCTGCCCTCAGTATCCCTGAAAGCTTCTCGTAGCGTCATAATCGGGACTACACCCTTCTGCGATACCGAGGAGTAATTTGTTGGAGTGATGGTATTTGGGTCAAATTATCTGTAGAGACTGGGTGTCCTTGTCCAAGTTGGCTTAACCCATCGCTTTGCACCTAGGATTATGGTTCATTGGTCACGTTACCGTTGACGCTCTACGCTTCTTCCCAATCTGAAACAATTAAGTGATTACTCAGAGGTTCATGCAGATTTTGCTCGCTGCTGGCCACCAAAGCGTCGATGTATTGTAAGAGGCGTTGGCGTTGCTTGGCGTTGATGCGGTATTCGTCGCCTTCGGCTTGTCCCAACGGAGCCGCCGTAATGCCTTGGTAATCGCGGTTTTGTTGAGAGGTTACCCCTAACCACGCCGGGCGATCGGTGGTTGGGACTAAGCCCGAAGGTAAAGTGCCACTCAGCCAAGTCAGGAGGCGATCGCGCACAGGACGGGTATTAATACCGCGACGTTCGAGACGCTGCATGACTTCTGCTGTGCTAATTTTACGATTCGGTAGCACTTCGAGGAGTTCTCGTAATAAAAAGTAATCATTGTATTGATGGGCGATCGCGTCGAGGAGTTGGGGATATTGGGGTAAACGGACTAACCCTCGGGCCACTTGCATTTCCGGTTGTTCAGCCCTCAAACAGCGCACCTTGTCACATTTGAGCGTCAGCCATTCTTGTAGCGCCGGGGCTAACGCCAAACCCGTCTTACCCCCGATCAAAACTTGGGTAATGGCTTGACTGGGTAAGCCCGCTTGACTTAATAAGCGATTGACTTCCCCGTTTAAAGCCTCTAAATAGGGTTTAACCACATAGCGGTCAAAGTCTCGTTTTTGGACGCACCAGGTTAAATCCCCCAAGGTACTTTGTAGCACCTCTTGTTTTTGTAAAATCGGCCAAACCCGCTTGGCCGTTTCGAGTAAACGCCAACCCCCGGCAAAAGAGCGCAACTGCGATCGCGCCAAATCTCGCCGGGGTGCATCGGGACAGCCCGCTTGGGGAATTTTTAAATCCAAATCTTGTAAAAATCCCGGTTGCGAGAGCCATTGGGGATAAAGCAACTGATAAAAAATATCCTCAACAATCCCCTCCCCGGCATAAGCAAAACTCCGCAAACTCAAGCGATCGCGAGTTAACCGGGACCAATGACTGGGTAAATCCACCAAAGCCAACTCAGTCGTCGCGCCTCCGGCGTGTAAAATTAGCGTCAAACCCGGCTCTGGGGCTTCTCCCGACCATCCCAACAGCGCCGCGATCGCTTCTTCGAGGAAATACACGCGATCGCTACTAGAAATCGTGCGCGATCGCAACAACCCCTCTCGCCAATTAAAGCGATAAGCATCATTCACCCCCGCCGGACAACTCACAATCGCCCCCGCCAAATTTTGGGCCGCTTGCGCCCTGAAAACTCCTTCAGGAGTCTCATCCCCAACCCCCGGCTTTAAGGCTTCTAACAGCGCTTGTATCACCCGTTGCAGCCAATATAAAGACACCTGGGGCTGGCCGTACATTTGCAAGCGGGGTTCCCAACGTTGCCCACTGCGGTCATAAAACGGAATCGTGGCTTGTAAATAAGGCTTAAACCGATCGAGCAATACCCCTTCTTTGCGATCCATGGCCTCAAGGGCCGCTTCCCCCAGGGGAAAACGAGTGCCAGAAGTTTCCCGCACATCCAGATAAGCCACCGCCGGGAATTGCAGTTGACCTGGGGCATCCTGCCAAAATACAGCGCGATCGCCATCGCTCCAAACTGCCCGCCAGTGGCACATCCCGGCATCTAAACCCAAATACCAATTGGTCTGGCTCATGATGAGCGATCGGAGTCATCGGCCAATGACTCAGGATCGGCAGGAGTTGAACCACTCCAAGGTTCGGGGTTAATCTCGGCGGGCATTTTCAGGTCTTCTGAGGGAGTTTCGACTGGGGTTTCAGCCCACATATCTTCCTCGGGGTCAGAGTCGAGAGATTCCATCGAAACCTGTTCTAAGTCTTCTCCCATCAACTCCGCCGGAACGCTCTCCACCTCCGAAGATGGGGCCGCGGGGTCTTCAGATTCGCTGCCCGCTTGAAAACGTTGTAAATCTTCGTTGAGTTGTTCGAGTTGTTCTGAGTCGAGGTTGCTCGACACCGCCGGAGACGGGTTCGCTTCGGTTTCTGTGGTCGCCCATAAATTTTCCCCCACGGGAACCGGAGTAAAGGGGGTGAGTTCGTTGTCTTCGTCTTCTTCTACATAAGCTTGTTCGAGTAACTCCGTCAGAGAGGAAATGGTTTCTTTAATGGTTGGGGCGGTGGTGGTGGTGGTAGTCACTTCAGGGTTGGCCGCCGTGGGTTCGGGTTCGGGAGGAGTCGGGGTTTCTACGGAGACAGCAGTTGTCGGTTCCCTAAAAAGTTCCTGTTCGACGACTCCGGCGGTGGTGGCTTCGGGGGGTTCGGGTTCGGTTTCGGTTTCGGTTTCGCCAAAAAGTTGTTCTTCGGTGCTGTCGGCTTCGTCGAGGGACAATTCAACCGGCGTTGAGACTTCGCTTTCAGATGCCCGCGATTCCTCCGTCGGGGGGGATTCAGGCGGCGGGGTTACGGCATCTTCCCCAAATAGGGAGTTTTCCCAAGGTTGGGCTGAGGCGGCCTTTTCGGGATTTTCGGTGGCGTTGGCTTCATCGAGTTGCAACAACGCATCAATTTCCGATTCATCCATCGCTTCTACGTCGATGGATTCGGTGGCGGGTTCAGTTGGGGATTCGGTTATGATTTCGTCGTTGGCATTGGGCAGTTCCATACCCGGAAAGGGATACAACATTTCTTGTATTTCCTGTTCGGGGAGTTGCACGGGCGTAACACCCGGATAAGTTGGGCTGGGTTCTACTTCTTCGTTGGCTTCTTTTTCGGTTTCTTGTAAGTCGAGGGGCAGCGCTAAGGGGGTTTCAGGGTCGGTAGGGGGGGGAGTGGGAGTGGGATTGGGTTGGGCGAGGTCGTACAACCGAGCCGAGCCTTGCGAGAGGGCTTCTTGATAGCTGTTGAGGTCTTTTTGGAGGGTATCGAACACCGTATGAAAGGTGCTATCGAGGGTCATAAACAGGCGGTCGGATTCCTGTTGGAGATATTTGAGTTGTTCGAGGCGTTGGGTGGGGTTGCCGGGCAAATCGGTCAGGGCAACGGCGTTGGCGGTGGTGTTTTCGGCGGGGGGCGCGATCGCGTGCAAAAACTGACTTTCGATGCTTTCTACCGTTTGGCTGATTTCTTGTTTGAGGGTTTCGCTGACGCGACTTAACAAAACTTGTAAAAATTCGGCAATCAGTTGTTGGCGGTGGGCTTCTAAGTTTTGGACTTCCCGGTGGAGGAGGTCTCGCTGTTGGCGCAACGCCGTCACCTCGGGGGCTGGGGTGGGTTGGGGGTCTATACTGCGATGATGCAGTCGTTCGACCACCGCTTGGGCGATCGCGTCGGCGTTAACGTCGGCTGAGGCGGCATTACGAGCCACTAATACGTCCCGCAGGCGTTGTAAAAACTCGGCGGGAACAGGGGCCGTTTCTTCTTCAGAGGCGATCGCGCTCAAGCGATCGAGTTCGGCAATGAGGGATTGTACTTGCGGATTGGCAGTCACGGCAGGTTTTAGGGGATTATCTCTTAGGCCAGATGCAACAAAACAAACAAATCGACGGATGAACCGTGACCCACTTGCTTTTCCTTCTTATACCATTTGATGGCGATCGCACAAGGAAGTCAACAATAGCGCATAATAACTGTGTATCTTTTGTATCTTGAATTGGGGTGACTCGCACGAACATCTTTGAATCAAAGGTGGGAAATCCTTGATTTCATCTGAAGGTGGCGCGATCGCCCTGGGGTTGACTAGAACTTTTAGTTTGAGATTCGATCCGCGTGCGGACACGACCTAACCCCAATTTTTGCCATGATGAAAACACAACCCCGATTTAATATCAGGAATTCAGATTTTTTCCTGAGAAGACTGTTCCTAATCCCGATTGGCCAACAGTAGCCCCATTGGGGATCGATCTGAATTTCTGGCGATGCGAAACAAAAGCGTTAATCTCAATTGCTCTGGCTCATGGAAGACCGTTACAGTCCCCGCGACCCCAACTCCGACCTAGATTTAATCCGTGCGACTCCCTTTTTTAAAGGCTTACCTGATGAATTAATGGAAAAAGCCACTTGCCATGCTGTGACCCGGATGCACCCTTCTAATCAAGTTATTTTGCTCGAAAACGATTGGGGCGGCTCAGTTTACTTTATTTTGGATGGCTGGGTGAAAATTCGGACTTACAACCTCGATGGCAAGGAAGTTACCCTCAATATCATTGGCAAAGGCGAATTATTCGGCGAAATGGCCGCCCTCGACGAAGTGCCGCGCTCTACGGATGTAATTACCCTAACTCCCACCAAAATTAGCAGCGTCCCGGCTCAAGATTTTGTGGCTTTGATTCATTCTGAACCCCTGGCGGGGGTGCGTTTGGCTCAACTGATGGCGACTCGCTTACGGCAAGTGAACCGTCGCTTGCGCTTGCGAGAAGCCGATAGTATGTCCCGCGTGGCAGATACTTTGTTGTTTCTGGCCGAAGGCCAAGGCAAACAAGCCGCCCAAGGCACAGAAATTCCCAATCTGCCCCACCGAGAATTAAGTAGCTTGAGTGGACTAGCCCGCGAAACCGTGACGCGAGTCCTCACCAAACTCGAAAAAAAGAGTTTGATTGCGCGGGAACAAGATATTTTAAGAATCCCTGACATTCAAGCCCTAGAGCGAATTATCACCTAAACTGCTGGCCATGACGACTGAAGACCAATCCCAAGCCCAACCTGACGATCCTAATTGGGTCGATCTCGAAGATTTTGATGCCGATGCCGAAGTTTCATCTCGCCCCCCCGCCGTGGTGCCGCCCACTCCATTAAAAACAGGAGAAACGGCGATTTTAGTCGAAACGGCGTTTTTAGCCAGTACAGCAAGCTTAATCTGGCTGATTAATTACTATTTCCCCTTGGGGCCGCTATTGCGAATTTTCTTTGCGATTCCCATTGCTTTTGTGTATTTACGGCGAGGGGCAAGGGCCGCTTGGATGGCAACGTTGGTGGCGACTTTGTTGCTGTCAATTTTGATGGGGCCTAATCGCAGCGTTATGTTTTTGATTCCTTTTGGTTTCTTGGGGGTGCAGTTGGGGGCTTGTTGGCGACGGGGCTTAAATTGGGCAATTTCGATTGGTTTGGGAACGCTTTTAGGCTCGATTGGCTTTTTCTTTCGCTTTTGGTTACTGTCGATTTTGTTGGGGGAAGATTTGTGGCAGTATTCGATTAATCAAATTACAACTTTCGCCAGTTGGGTGTTTATTCGCTTGGGGGTTTTGGCACAACCCGATCCTTGGTTGGTGCAGGCGATCGCGCTGATTATGGTTTTAGTGAATAATTTAATCTATTTGTTGGTGGTTCATTTGGTGGCGTTACTATTACTCGACCGCCTGGGAAACCCCATTCCTCGCCCCCCTGGATGGGTACAAACTATTATTGAATATGATTATTAGTTATTAGTTGCTGGTTGTTGGTTGTTGGTTATTGGTTAATAAAAATAAATTGTTAATTGTTCATTGCTTAGGCTTCGCACCCCGATCTCAACAGGGTACATTGCTAATTATTAATTAATAATTGTACATTGTTAATTATACATTGTTAATTATTAATTATACATTGTTAATTGTACATTATTAATTATTAATTATACATTGTTAATTGTACATTATTAATTATTAATTATACATTGTTAATTGTACATTGTTAATTATTAATTATACATTGTTCATTAAAACCTACCAAAACCAATCTCGCGCCCAACAATGGTTACAGGCCAGAAAACCGCAATCGCCTCATTATGCTTGTGTGTTGGGCTTTACTGAAACGGGGTTAATCCCAGGGATTTCGGCGGCGGGGGCGACTCCGGGCGATCGCGCTTATACGGCTTTAGCGGATGCGGAGTTTTTGGCGTTGGGGGCGCAACCCCATCCGAAATATCCCTTACCGCCCCTGACGGCGGGCGTGTCCCCGGCGCTGATAAGTCGGGCCGCGATCGCGAGGTTACAAATGCCCATTCACCTTTTGGATGCCGGGTTGGTTCATGCTCCTAGCGTCCCGGTAACGGGGCTAAATGGCGCTCCGGCTCGCTGTTTGACCACGGGGGCGGCTTTGCCCTTAGCCACGGTTAAACGGCTTTTTGAGGCGGGTTGGGCCTGGGGGGAAAAGTGGGCGCGAGAACACCAAGACAGTTATCTAATTTTGAGTGAATGTGTGGTGGGGGGGACAACCACAGCGTTGAGCGTTTTAACGGGGTTGGGGATTGAAGCGGTGGGCAAGGTCAACAGTTCTCATCCCCAATGCAATCACGCTCAGAAAGCCCAAATCGTGCAGCAGGGCTTGATACAAGCCCAACTGTGGCCAATCCCGGAAAAGGTCGATCCGATGGGGTTGGTGGCGGCGGTGGGGGACCCGATGCAAATGGCGGCGGCGGCGATCGCCCTGGCAATCAGCCGCACCACAGGGGTTTTATTAGCCGGGGGAACCCAAATGCTGGCGGTGTATGCTTTAATGCAGCGCTTGGGGACGGTTTACGGTTTATCGTGGCGACCGGAAAATGTTGTGGTAGGGACAACCCGTTGGGTGAGTGAAGATCGAACGGGAGACACGCCGGGACTCGCTGAAGCGATCGGGGATGTGCCGTTGTTGGCGACGCAGCTTGATTTTACGGCTTCGTCTTACGAGCCTTTACGCGCCTACGAACAAGGGTATGTTAAAGAGGGGGTGGGCGCGGGGGGCTGTGCGATCGCGGTGCATCTTCATGGGGGTTGGACTTCAACTCAGTTTCTAGCAGCAATCGAAGCTTTGATTGCTCAAACCTACAGCCCATTGCCTCGGCAATAGTAAGCTGAAAACGGCAGTAAAATGAATCAAGAGCGGCGATTTTTCATCTCCCAGAGGGAGAAGATTTTTTCTCAATCGTTCTGGGTCGAAATTGCCGCGATCGCTACAGGGAATTGTGCGATCGATGAGCGAGGAGTTGTTCTTCGAGGGCGGCAATACGGTTGTAAGCGGCAGTCACTTGAGCCGTGAGTCGGCGTACTTGCAACTCGCTAGAAATCACTTGGGGTTCGGATTCTAGCTCAAAGACTTGTTTCCAGTCGCTTTCGTCCATCAAAACGTCTTTATGACCCATGACGCTCTGCCAATGTCGGGTTTGAGGCGCTTTAGGCTGAGGCTTCGGAGCAAGATTGAGTGGGGGGGTAACAGGAGGGCATTCGGGTTCGCGAGCAATCAGGACAGCCATTTGCTGGCTGAGTTGTTCGACAACGGCATATAATCCGTCAATTTTACGGTCGAGGGCAACAATATCTTCATGCAGTACATTCATATAGCATCGGCCTTCAAAAAAGCGTTCTTCTTTATGCTATGTGCCATTAAACTAAATCGGGAATCTGTGCGGATTCATTTAACTTTTTAAAATTTAGCAAGGAATCAAAGTTATTTAACTTTAGTAAAAAAATGTTGAGTCGTCGTTCTTTTTTACGTTACGCTGTGTTAACAACCTGTGCATCCCCTTTTTTGGCAGGGTGTGAGGCTAATCCGGCTGTAAAAGTTTTAGTGTTAAATCGCTCGATCCCGCCGCAATTATTAGGAAGATTTCGACGCGAAATCCCGGAAACTTCCCTCAAATTTTTGCTAGAAACTAATTTCGAGACTCTTTATAATCGCTTAGAACTCTGGCAGGAAAAGGATGATACGCCAGAGAGGGCTTTTTGGCAAAATCTCCCCTTCATTGGCTCAAAAGAAGCCGAAATTGCCCAGTTAGTCACATTGGGTAATTATTGGTTTGAGGACGCGATCGCCCAGAATTTAATCCAAACAGTAGCGGTTGATACTATTCCTCAATGGCAGCAGTTACCGCCCCAGTTCCAACAATATGTAACGCGCCCGGAAAAGGGGCAGGTTTGGGGTGCGCCTTATCGGTTTGGTAGCACCGTTATTGCTTACAATCGCCCGCAATTTGAAAAGTTGGGTTGGTTTCCTCAAGATTGGCAGGATTTGTGGCGAGATGAGCTTAAAAATCGTGTGTCTGTGGTCAATCAACCGCGAGAAATTATCGGCTTGACCCTGAAAAAGTTGGGCTACAGTTACAACGAAACGGATTTAGGGAAAATTCCCAATTTAGAAGCAGAATTAGCCCAACTGAATCAACAGGTTAAGTTTTACAGTTCGACTCATTATTTACAGCCTTTGGTGTTAGATGATGTTTGGGCAACCGTCGGCTGGTCTAATGATATTCTGCCCCTACAACAACGCTATCGAGACATTGAAGTGATTGTTCCGGCTTCAGGGACAGCAACTTGGCTGGATTTGTGGGTACAACCGAATCTAGATATGTCTGAGACGCAACAAACCGTTTCGCAGCAATGGATGAATTATTGTTGGCAAGAAAACCCGGCTTGGGAAATTTCCCTGTGGACTGATGGATTATCACCAATCTTACTAACCACCGAGGGCGATCGCCTGCCTGAAGATTTACGCGATAATGCTTTTGTTCGGCAAAGTCTGGCGGCATTTCCCGATAGCGAGATTATCGAACCTTTACCTGAAAGGGCGAATCAACAATATAACCAGCTTTGGGAAAAGATGCGTAACCCCCAAGTGGATACGGTTTCTGAAACCTAAGAAACGTTAAAATATAATAAAAATGTCGAATTTCTGACCAATTTTTAACTTCTCCAATAACTCATATTTAACAAAATGGTTTCTACTGTTCCCACACCCACAGATACTCATCTGGCTAATGTTCGTTTAGAAATTCGCAATCTGCAAGCCCAGTTAGTCCTATGGCGCAGAAAACTCCACCAAAACCCCGAACTTGGGTTTAAAGAACATCAAACCGCCACTTTCATTACCCAAAAGCTAACCGAGTGGGGCATTCCCCATGAAACAGGCATTGCCCAAACCGGAATTGTGGCGATGATTCCAGGGGATAAACCGGGGAAAGTCTTGGGGATTCGGGCGGATATGGACGCTTTACCGATTCAAGAGGAAAATGATGTTCCCTATCGTTCTCAAAATGACGGGGTAATGCACGCTTGCGGCCATGACGGTCATACCGCGATCGCCCTAGGAACAGCTTACTATCTTTGGCAGCAGCGCGATCGCCTTGCCGGAACTGTGAAAATTATCTTCCAACCCGCCGAAGAAGGGCCAGGTGGGGCAAAACCGATGATTGAAGCCGGAGTTCTGCAAAATCCCGCCGTAGATGCCATGATTGGCTTGCATTTGTGGAATAACCTCCCGGTAGGAACCCTCGGAGTCCGCAGCGGCCCGTTAATGGCGGCAGTAGAGTGTTTTCGCTGTACCCTCCTGGGCAAAGGCGGCCACGGCGCAATGCCCCATCAAACCACCGATGCGGTTTTGGTGGGCAGTCAAGTCGTCAACGCCCTACAAACCGTTGTCGCCCGTAATGTAGACCCGTTGGATTCGGCGGTGGTGACGGTGGGGACATTTCACGCCGGAACCGCCCTTAATGTGATTGCCGATACTGCCCATATTAGTGGGACTGTGCGTTACTTCAACCCCAAACTAGAAGGCTTTATTCAACAACGCATCGAAGCGATTATCGCCGGAGTTTGTGCCAGTCACGGCGCAAGTTATGACCTGGATTACTGGCAGTTGTACCCCGCCACGGTGAATGATGGGGAAATGGCGGCGTTGGTGCAGTCTGTGGCTTCAGAAGTGATTGAAACGCCTTTGGGGGTGGTTCCTGAATGTCAGACGATGGGGGGCGAAGATATGTCTTTCTTTTTGCGAGAAGTTCCCGGTTGTTATTTCTTCCTGGGGGCGGCTAATGGGGCAAAACAGTTAGATTTTCCCCATCATCATCCCCGTTTTGACTTTGATGAAAGCGTGTTGTGTGTTGGGGTGGAAATGTTTGCCCGTTGTGTGGAACGGTTTTGCAGTTAAGCTTAATACTTAATTTAATTCTGCCGGGACTTGACAGTTTTGCTGATATTCTTAAAGAGTTGGTGATTCTAAATCGCTAACTTTAAGATGATTGGCTAAACTGAATCATAAATTATGTTGACAAGTCCCAAAAAACCGATTCCTGTACCTAAGTTGCTTGAAGAACAGCGCTTGAAAGAAGAACGGATGCACGATGTTTTGCTGCTGTTGCAACATTTAGTCGAACGGGAAGAAACCACAGTCAAAATGATTTTAGATTGTTTGTATGATGTGGGTTCGATCAATTTAATTGATAAAAAAGTCAGGATGAAACCTGCTAATCGTTTGATGAAAGGGATTGCGACTTTATCTAAGCCTGCTTTTCGTATGGTGGCACTCCGTTGGTTTAAGGCAAATTGCCCCCAGTTGATTACAAAGTGGCTGTATACTAAAGTTCGATTTTAATGGTTTTGGCAGTGGCGATCGCGCAAAAATTTGAGTTGAGCATAAAGGGTTTGAATTTTGGGTAATTTAATGCCTGCGGTTTGGGCAATTTTTAAGGGATTGTGTAAAATCGCTTCAATTTCTAAGGGGCGACGAGCGTTATAATCTAGTTTCATGCTGGTGAGATACGGCGTTTCAAGCTTTTCCGTATGGCTCAACATTTCTTGAATAAAACTGTCAGGAATATCGCGATTTGTGGCTGTTGCACCGAGTAAAACTTCCTGCATGATTTCGGTAACTAATTGCCGCGATGCGGGGTTTTCCATTATTTCAGCAGTGGTGGCATCTAAGATGACAGATAAGCTGTTGTAGGGGATATTCCAAACTAATTTTTGCCAGCGACTATACATTAAGTCTGGGCTGGTTTTAATCGGGATTCCGGCTTTTTGGAAGTCGTCACTAACGGCTTTTAAAAGGGGTGTAATGCCGCAGGCTTGATAATTCTGCCTGTATTCTCCGAGGGTGATTTGTCCGTAAGCGAGATGTTGCAAGGAAGCTGGGGCAATTTTATAACAACAAATGGAACACAAGCCGCCGATGACTTTTTTAACACCGGGAATTTGAGCAACTTGGGGTTCTAGATCGATGCCATTTTGCAGCAAAACTATAACGCTGTTTTCGTGGAGAATTGGCGGTAAGATTTGGGATAAGATGTGATTTTGGGTGGCTTTCAATGCCACAATAATCACATCACAAACGGGCATTTCTTTGGAGTTATGATAAGCGGCGATTTTGGGTAGCTTAAAATCCCCGTTAACCGATTCTACGGTTAACCCTTGTTTGTGGGCAATTTCGTAATCGCTACGCAGCAGAAAATGGACGGGGAAGCCTGCTTTTTGTAGCATTGCTCCATAATAACCCCCGATCGCGCCTGTGCCAATAACGGCGTATTTTCTCGTCATGTCGCCAACTTCAGCCAAACCAGCTTAAAATACTCACGGGGGCGGGGATCATTTCACCGCGAAAGTCAAGTATTTGGACGACCGCGAGATAGGCGATCGCGAGTAAAATCGAAATAACCCCGGTGATAATCGCTACAATTTTGCCTCTATCCATAATCGTTATTAATGATGACTCGAATCTAACTTTACTGTATCATTTTTTGTGGCGTTTGGCTTTGGTATATCGACGGTTCTTAATTCCCATAATTTAAATTAAACTCTCGATCCAAATGCCAATAGCGATTTTTATAAATCAACAAAGTTAAGCGATTGACCGTAAAAGTGGCGTTAAATTCTCTATCTTTGACTTCGGGCCAAATATATTTAAAATTGGGTTTACGGCGGTCGCAAAAAGCAATGGTAATATGAGGATTAAAAGAGCGATCGCGAGCTTTATCTTTCCCTAAATCTAAGTTGGATTCGATTTGCTGTTTGAGACTTGCTTGGGCTTGCATTAATTCAGGTGTTTTCAACGGTTCAATAAAAACAACTCTGGGTTTAAATGCGCCGAATCCTGCGAGCTGAATCGGAATTGCGCCTTGGTATTGAGCAAATTCTTTTAACGTTTCCCCTAACAACGGTACATCTTCTGGATATAGCTCAAAGGGCGGATAGAGGGTGATGTGAGGGGGAGAATTGGCTTTACGTTTGAGGTTATAAGTTGTTGCCAAGTGCTGTTGAATTTCCTGCATTTGTGCTTGTAACTCTTGAGGAGGTAGCAAAGCGATAAAATAGCGATCGCGTCTCATGGTAATTGATAAAACTCCTAAAACGTCTCCAGAAAATCTCAGATCAAATTTGCTTAAATCGCAACGACAAAAAACCTGGGTTTGCGAGGGTCAAAATTCTCTAGTAATACCCAATAAAAACCAACAGCCCCTTCATGGGACGGGTTTGGGGTGAGGGCAATGGACAGTACAACACCTGTATGGAAAGATTACTGTACGGAAATTAATTGTAATCACCATAACTCGATTGCCTAAGTTCATCAGAAACCGGGGTAATTTTCCTGAAATCATCAGCCAACCCCCGAAAAGTAGAAAGCGTTGAGGTGTATATCTAAACAGCGAGAGAGATATCGTGGAGCAAACCCAAGTTAATCATCCCCAAATCAACGAAATTTTACAACAGCGTTATCAAATCAAAAAACGCTTGGCCAAAGGGGCATTTGGTCAAACCTATCTAGCCTGCGATCTCGGTGGTAAAGATGCCCCTTACTATGTTGTTAAATATTATTGCCAATATCCTAACTATCCTCATTTACTGCAAACCAGCCAGCGTTTGTTTCAAAGAGAAGTCGAAAACCTCAAAAAACTTGGCACTCACGACCGCATTCCCCGACTCATCGATTACTTTGAAGAAAATAACGGCTTTTATCTTGTCCAAGAATGGATTGTCGGGCAGACTCTTAACGATTATCTCAGCATTTTACAACCCCTCGATCGCTCAGAGCGCGAAGCCCAAGTGATTCAGTTGATTTATAGTATGTTGGAGGTGCTAGACTTTGTACATCGCCACAACATTCTGCACTGCGACATCAAGCCCAATAATTTGATTCGACGCGATCGCGATGGGGAATGGGTTTTGATTGACTTTGGCGCAACCCAAAACATTCAGCCCATTGTCCCTAAACGGGCGATCGCGGTGAATGCTTCGGGTTACTTAGCCGCCGAACATATCGCTGGAATGCCTCAACCCAGTAGCGATCTCTACTCTCTCGGCATTGTCGGGATTGAAGCCCTCACCCGTTGTAACCCCGCCAAACTGCGCTTCAACCTGGAAATGGGAGAACCCCTATTCGACACAGAAGGGTACAATCCCCTATTTATAGCCGTTTTAAAGAAAATGACTCGGCAAACTTGGCAACACCGCTACCTCACCACCGGGGATTTATTGGCGGTGATGAAAGAACTAATCCCTCTTAATACTCGCGTTGCCGCCCCGGTTGCCGTGGTGGATGTGGATGTCGTCGATTTTGAGATTCTCCCGGCAGATTCCCCGGAAAATGAACCCGAACCCGTAGCGGCGGTTTCTCCTGCCCTCCAGCCCCCAGAAAAGCCCCGTCTGAAGGCGATCGCGGGGGCGGGAGTTACCCTTTCCGGTTTAAATGCCGTCGCGATCGCCTTGGGGATTCACGCCCTCAGTAATACCGCCCTGGCTGACCCCGGCGCACAAATTTTAACCCGCGCAGCCCACGCCCTCGATCGCGGCGACTTCGATCAAGCCATTAGTTTAGTTGAATCTATTTCGGACGATAGCATTCTCTACGAAGAATCCCAAAGTCGGGCGCAACAATGGCGCAGAGATTGGGAAATCGCCGAAGTGCAATTCAGCGACATGGAGAAAGCCCACAGCCGCGAAGATTGGAATGCGGTGCTGAGTTATGCTCGTTTTGTACCGAAAATTCGCTACTGGCAGCAAAAAGTAGAACCTCTGCGCGATCGCGCCCAACAAGAAGCGGATCGCCAAGCCCAAAACCTCCTCTCCCAAGCCCATCGCGAAGCCCGTAATAAAGAATTTACCTTGGCATTAAAGTATCTCAATCAAATTTCCCCCCATACCGAAATCGGCGCGACGATTCAGCCGAAAATCATTGAATATCGCCAAAAACAGCAAATCCGCGCCAGAGCCTTGTTGCAAAACGCCTACGATCGCGCCGCCGTCCGGGATTTTCGGGCCGCGATTTACTTCCTCAAACAAATCCCCGACCACACTCCAGCCGGAGAAATTGCCCAACGCAAACTACAAGAATACATCGAAAAACAAAACATTAAAGACCGAGTAGAAATGCAAACTCCTATTTCTTGGCAGCCTCGCGGCGCAACCCTGAATCCGGGAGACTTGGTTTTAGAAATTAATCTCTAGGGCGATCGCAAAATCCTCTCAATACGCCAAAATACAGATAATTCCTAGAAACGAAACCTCTAGCTTCGGAATTTCGTCATACCTTCATGTAGTTGACTCGCGACTTGTGCGAGCCTTTTCTTTATCCCCTCGCGAATAATGCCATGAGATTTTTTCATCCCTCAATTCAAAAATTTGGTATCCTGAGCGCGATCGTCGCTACTCAACTCACAGGCGGTTGGCTGAGTAGCGTACAAGCCTCTCCCACCTTGCTGGCCCAACTCTCCTTTCCCGACAGTCCCGGCGGTGATGGCCCCAGACGCACAGCCGGAGCCGGATCGAGAGGCGAATGCGCTCTGCTTACCCGTGACTCCCACGAAATGACGGTGTTAATGCCGAGTAATAATATTGGTACTACCACCGATGCTAATACCTCATTATTTATCTACATTCCCCAAGTGGCGGTCAAAGGCGCAGAATTAATGGGAGTCGCGGGGGATTTGATTGTGGTTGACGAAGACAACCAAGAGCAATTTTTCGGGCAGTTTACCTTGAGCGATCGCCTCACCGAATCTGATGGTATTGTGAAGCTAACCCTCGATGGCGTAAACCTCGAACCGGATAAAACCTATCGCTGGTCTTTTTCGCCTTACTGCGTGGTTGAAGAAAGAAATGGCATGAGCGATCGCATTCCAACCCTAGAATTGCAAGGTCAAATCCAGCGCATTGACCTCGACTCCGAACAACAAGAAAAGCTTACCGACGCGCAAACAATGTTGGAACAAGCGACAGTCTACACCGAAGCCGGAGTCTGGAACAACGCGATCGATATTCTCGCTAATCTTCGCAGTACCAACTCCGATGACTGGCAAACTTTTTTAGAATCGGTGGGACTCGAACATCTAGCCAACACGCCGATTTATCTGTAAGTGGGTTGAAGTGGACAACGAGCTAAACGCCATTTTACTGGAAATCAAACAAATCATGGATGTCTACAACGAGTCCAATTGGATGCGTTTGGTTAATATCTGCCTGGACACTGTGGAACGGGGAGACTCCTGTGCCGATGCCGTTAAATCTGCCTACGGCGGCATGGGATCGTTTTCCGACTACGTGCTGCCCGTGAGATACGACGATCGGGGGAACTTTTCCGCGCAATGGCAGCGCGATATGTCTCGGCTCGACGATCTCAGAACTCGACTGTACGAACTGGCCGTTTTATCGGCGGGCGATCGCTGAATTTCGCACGCTCGGGCAATCCCCAAAAGCCATTTTCAAAGATCGAGTTACTCGGCAACTTTATCGTCATCGTCGTTGTATTCGATCGAGATTTGAATGAGTGCCGTTGTGGCCCATTCTTTGGCAGAAACTGGGACGCGATCGCTGAATGATATTTCAAGTTAATTTAAGGAATCCGCCAGACTAAGATTTTGCCATTGTAAGCGACGCTAATCAAAGAGTGACCATCTGGGCTAAAGTCGAGGGACTGTACATAAGAATCATGTCCTGCAAGAGTGGCAATTTCTATCCCATTTTTCCAGTCCCAAAGCTTCACCGTTTTATCGTCACTTCCACTGGCTAATATGTCACCATCAGGACTAAATTCAACCGAGGTTACTTTGTCGTTGTGTCCTACTAAGTTTGCCAGTTCTCTGCCTGTTTTCCAATTCCATAGTCGGATTTCTTGGTCATCACTCCCACTAGCCAAGAATTGCCCATCTAAGCTTAATGCAATCGAACGGACGCGATCGCGATGTCCGGGTAGCGTTTTAACTTTTCTGCCTGTTTCTAAATTCCAGAGTTCGATAATTTTGTCATCATTACTGGTGGCTAAAATCTTACTATCTGAACCTATCGCGATCGCTCCAGATGTTGCTGTATAGGAAGATTCGGGAATCATTAAAGTTTCAGGGAAAATTTCGTCTTGAATGAAACGAGTAATTTCCGTGTCATAGGTAGAGTCTAAAGCAAGGGCATCATTAAAGTTTTTAGCTCCTCTATCATATTGCTTGAGTTTATAATAAGATTTACCTTGCCATAGATAAGCTTCTATAAAATCAGGCTTTAGTATAATCGCTTGAGAATACTTTTCGACGGCTTCTGTATAATTACCCGCATTAGCCAAAACATTTCCCCACCAAAAGTAAGCATCTGGTGTTTTTTCTTGTAAGGTCACAGTCTTTTGCAAATCAGCAATAGCATCAATGGATTGTTTTTTGAAAAAGTAAGCAACACCCCTTTGCTGGTAAAATTGGGGATCGATACTATCTTTATCTAGACTAATTTCGATGGCTTGGTTGTATTGATTGATAGCCTTGTCATACTGATCGAAGTTTAGATAAGAGTTTCCTAAATTGTAGTGAGCATATTCATTTTTAGGATTCAAGTCGAGAGTTGTTTGAAAATCCACAAGTGCAGCTTCAACATCATTTTGATACAGATACGTTAATCCCCGTTGATAATAAACATCTGGATATTCGATTCCCCTTACATCTGCTGCTGCAATTGCTTGATTATAGTCTTTAATTCCTTTATCAGTATCACCCATTAGTCCATGAGCCAGACCGCGTGTATAATACGCTTCAGCATAAGTTTTATCACGATTAATTGCTTGGGTAAAACTATCAACTGCATCTGAATATTTTTCCATATTCACATAAGCTAGACCTCGCTTATAGTAAGTATCGGCAACATAGGTTTCTGCGTCTTTTTCTTGACTACTTAAAACTCGGTCGAAGTCATCAAGAGCTTGGCGATAATTTCCTTGAGCCGCTAGAATAGAACCTCGGCGTAAAAAGGCAGCCGGATAGTCTGTTTTTTTATCAACTGCCGTGTTTAAATCTTGTAAAGCTTGTTGATAGTCTCCAAAACCTAAAGCAATCGTCGCTCGACTTAAATACGCTTCATAAAATTCAGGATTTTTCTCAATTGCCAGACTAAAATCCTCTAAAGCAGATTCATAATCTTGTAATTTGACATAAGCTAAACCACGGGCTAATAATGGCTCAACATAACGATAAGGGTCTTCTGCTTGTTTGGGTCTAACTTGTAGGGCTAAATTAAAATCTTTTAGGGCCAGTTGTTTATGCTCTTGAGCTTCTAGTATCTGTCCTTTTTTAGCATAGGAGTCAGCGGAAGCTAAATAAGCTCTTCCTCTACTTGTATGAGCTTCGGCAAAATTCCCATCTCGCTTCAAGGCTTCACTAAAGTTTGTAATAGCATTTCCATAATCATCTTTTTGTAGCTTGTTTACGCCTTTTTTATAAAATTTTAAAGCTTGAGATTTAGGAGTAGAATCTGAATTAACTACAATTTTAATAAAGTTTAGTTCACCTCCATCAAAATAAAAATCAAGGTGATTAATTAAAGATACTGTAGGGGCAAAGGTAGCAGTAAAAGATATCAAACTAAATTGGTTGGAAAAAGCCGGAGCAAAGGTTTTACCTATAGTAGGTATTAAGTTACCTTGAAATGTGCCAGAGATCAACGAAATATCAGGTAAAAATGACTTACCATTAGCTACAACTTTACCAAGTTGTTTAAAGGTTGAGGTGACTGGCTTTTGTAGAGATTGCGGAATCCTAGTATTCCAAGGTGCAGCGATCGCAGGCGGAGAGAAAGGTAGACTAGAAATTAATAAAGATAACGATAAAATAAACGCGATCGCGCCCCTAAAAGCAACCCTAGAAACAGCTTTAATTTGTCTCACGAAAATTATTCCCAAAACTCAATAATTTACAAATACTCGGCTAAATCCCGATTCTGCTACTACTTTACAACACATCTTCATCATTCAAGCCCGGACGAGGCATTGGCCGCACCTTGCGTTTACTGAGTTGACGCAGCCAGAAGCCACCAACCACCGCAACCGCGAGAGAAACAAAGCCTGTGACTGCTTTTATAGTCACTACAAATAAAAAATACGCGATCGCTCACGATATATGAAAGCCAAAACTATCACTATCAATCCTCGACTTCCGGCTCACCAAGGATCTTCTGGGCTGCATGACGAACATGAAGAATTCTGACCGTGAGAATAGGTCGATCTTCAAGAACTGTAAACAAAATACGATAGGTTTGTTTTCCTTGCTTGTAAAGCAGTTGACGAATTTCTTGGCTAAAGAAAGCATCCTCACGAGCGAGGGGACATCGTTGGGGCATTTCTTGTAGAGACGCGATCGCGTCAATCAGCCCTTGATACCAAGTTTGGGCGCGATCTGCTGTAACAAACTGAGAAAAACTTAAGAAAGCGGCATCCATTTCGGCTTTCGCAACGCTGGAAATATCAATGCGGTATGTCATATTTCCAGGGACAATCCGTATTTTTGATTCTGTTCGCTAACAAAGTCTTCTAAACTCGAAAATTGTCCTCGTTCAAAATCATCAAGTCCTTGTTGAATACCCTGTAAAGCCTCAAAAAAATCATCATCCTCTAAACTTAGCCCCAAAGTTAGAACGGCGATCGCCATTTGGGAAATGTCTTGTCCGGCGCTTTCTGCACGCTGGATCAGCAGGGCTTCAATTTTGGGGGGTAAATCGAGGGTAATGGACATTGTGGATTTTGCTTGAGCGATATTGGTTGTATTATAGCGATCGATGATTTTTAATGAGCAGCAAAGTCAGTAAATTTTCGTTTATACGGAGCTTTAAAAGCCAAAACTATATCCTGTTTTGGGACTCCAGCCTCGACTAATTCATTCGCAACTCCAATTTCTGTCCCATCCCGTTCAATCCAAATTTTGCCTTCTTTAATTTCTACATGAATAATACAACCAAATATGCGCGTTAGTTCTTGCCAACCTATATTTACAACTTGATAGCGATCGCGATCGGTATCAAATAATAATTTAACTTCTGTTTGTTGGTCACAGCAAGCTTTGGCATGAGTTTCTAAGATTTCTTGGACAAGTTTTGGATAATTTAGTCTCTCCATTCCACAATCACCTCTTATTCTGAATTTGAAATTAATTCAATGCTTCAATTAAAACATTTCCTCCTTCGATAACTTCAATCTGAACTTTAAAGCCACTTAATAAACTCATTCCTACCAGTGGAGTAGATTCAGAAGCGGCTACATCTATAACCTTGATTTGACCATCCCAAATGACGGTGACACGATACATATCAAAAACAACTTCACTACCATCACCTAAAGTTCCAAGATCGCGAAATATCCACGGTAAATTAAGAGATGCAATTGTAGATGAAGGGAGAGATAGAAAACCAGTGAAGCCTGTATCGATTAATGCCTCAATCATTTGTTTGGGACTGTCAGCACTACCAACTGCAAGCCGAATTATAGCTTCACCGTTTTGATTGACAAAGCCTTGCATCATAACTAATTATTTCAGACTTTGAGAGCCAAAACGATAAAGGGTACGATGGCCAATACGAATTACCCAAGGTTGAGCATCGGGGTACTTTTCATAAAGGCGATCTGTGGCAATAATAGGGGTATTAGCTATTTCAAATGCCCCGGTTTCTATATCAATGGCGACAATTTTGCCGCGATCGCTCTCTTTTAGTTTAGGATGAATTTGCGTTTCGTAAATGCGATCGCCCCTCTTGGCAAATTCTTCTTTACTATAGCGAGGTTGTCGAAGGGTCATTTTAATTATCGCCTCAACAGTGACTACTTAACTGATTCTAACTCTACAAAATATCATCATCATCTAAGCCCGGACGAGGCATCGGACGCACCTTGCGCTTACTGAGTTGACGCAGCCAGAAGCCGCCAGCTACCGCAACCGCGAGAGAAACAAAGCCCGTAACTGCTTTTAGGAGTAAAAAGCCCCCAATGGCGAACATAGAACCGAAAAGCACAAAAATAGCGGCTACGACTTTGAGTAAATCCTGGGCTAAATCTTGTTCGGGTTTAACTCCTGTGCGTTGCCGTTGGGGTTGCCAACCGGGGCCGCCGGGACGTACTCGTAGGTAGAATTGGTCTAGAGTCTCGCTACTTTCGGGGGGTGTGACTAACATCACGATAATCCAAAGTATCGCTGTGGCTGTGGAGATAAAGAGGAGTTGGAAGCCGAAATCTGGAAATAAATCGGAAAAAGTGGGGACATAAGTGGTCAGCAGCCCGAAAATAAAGCCTGCAACCATAGCCGTTAGTTCAGCAGCCCCGTTGATGCGCCACCAAAACCAGCGTAGAATGAGAACCAGTCCGGGGCCTGTACCAATGGCGATAACGAGGCGGAAAACGGTGCGGACATCTTGGGCATAAAAGGCCGCGATCGCGCCTAGAATGGTTACTATAACCGAGGCAATCCGTCCCATGAAGACCAACTCAGATTGCGGGGCATCCGGGCGAAAGAAGCGCAAATAAAGGTCATTGGTGAGATAAGAAGCCCCCCAGTTAATCGAGGTGGAAACGGTACTCATAAACGCCGCAACCAAGGACGCAACCACAAGCCCCAGTAAGCCTGGGGGGAGATAATCCAGCATGAGAGTTGGATAGCCTAATTCCGGGTCTTCTAGGTTAGGATACAGCACGATCGCGGCCAGGGCGACCAATATCCACGGCCAAGTACGAATGATGTAGTGCAGGATGTTGAAAAACCAAGTAGCTTTTTCGGCTTCGGCTTCATCTTTCGCGGCCGCGAGACGCTGGATAAATTCCCCTCCCCCATCGCTGCGACGAAACGCCCACCACTGCACAAAAATATAAGCCGAGAAGGTGGTTGCAGTGATTCCGGCTGCATCACTCCAGGTAAAGTTACTGGTGATGGGGAGAAAGGACAAAACATCGATATCGGTGGCTTGTTGGACGGTGGGGACTAATTCGCGGATTCCCCCAACGTCCCTGACTGCGATAATTGCGACGATAATAGCCCCAAATAAGCCGAGGAAGAATTGAAAAAAGTCGGTGGCTACAACTCCCCATAAACCGGAAAAGCTGGAGTAAGCGAGGACAAACAGGCTAATGGCAATAACGCTGAGAAGTTTGATAATGACATCCGGGGTGAGGCTGATTCCCAAGGTTTCCCAGAAGCCGCTGCCGGTAATGTTAATTAAGTTTACCCCCAGTTGGTCGGGGTCAATGCCTAAACTCTGCCATAGTTGCAATGCGTCGATGACTTTGACCATGGCCAACATCGCGTAACCAATGCCAATACAGTTGATGGGGACGGCGAATAAAAAGGCTTTGGTGGCGCGTAAAACGGCTGCGGTTGTGCCACCGTAGCGTATTTCGGTGAGTTCGGCATCGGTGACGATTTGCGATCGCCGCCACAAACGAGCAAAGACATAAATCAGAATAACATGGGCAATGCCAAAACTCCACCATTCCCAGTTTCCGGCAATCCCCCGCGTGGCTACAACTCCGGCAATATACAACGGGGTATCAATGGAGAAGGTGGTCGCAGCCATGCTGGTTCCGGCTAACCACCAGGAGAGCGATCGCCCCGATACAAAGAAGTCTACCAAACTTTTTGAACCTTGACGAGCGAGATATAAACCCACTCCCATCGTCAAGATTAGATATAACAAGATAATGAGCCAGTCAATCAGTTGCATATTTTGGTTGCGCGAAGGATACCAGAATCAGGAAACTTGAATCATCTTGCCACGATGCGGAACAATTTTCAGGGCGAATTAGTTGTTAAAGTGCAGATTAGTTTACCGTTTTTTGGGTTCACTCTTTAGGTTATGCCATCATCTAAGCTCAAATCCCGCGTCCTTACTCCTGCTGCAAATCGTCAAACTGTAACTCCTGTACCTTGGTTGTGGCTGTGGACTGCGATTGGGGCTGTTTTGCGGTTTGTAAATTTGACGGCAAAACCCCCTTGGACAGATGAATTTGCCACCCTGACGTTTAGTTTGGGGAATAGTTATCTGCCAATTCCGGTAGATGAACCGATTACATTAAACCAGTTATTAATGCCGTTGCAAACCAATTTAGGCGGCAATTTGGGGGATGTTTTTACGAAGTTAATTACAGAGGATAATCATCCGCCGTTATTTTTTCTGTTGATGCACTTGTGGCTGAAGCTATTTCCTCAAGATGAGTATATATCTTTGTGGGCGGTGCGATCGCTTTCTGTGGTTTTTGGGGTTTTAGCAATTCCGGCGATTTATGCTTTGGCTAAGGCGATTTTTCGTTCTGCTTTGATTGCCCAGGGCTGTGCAATTCTCATGGCAATTTCTCCTTATGGGATTTATTTAGCCCAGGAAGGTCGTCATTATACTTTGGGAATACTATTTGTTATCGCTTCTTTGTTTTGCTGGTTTAAGACTATTCAATGCTTGTGGTATGGCAAAACGATTCCCGTGGGGTTAATGGTCGTTTGGGCGATTGTGAATAGTTTGGGTTTTTTAAATCATTACTTTTTTGTTCTGACTTTATTAGCCGAAGCGATGGTCATTTTGGGGGGAGTTGCGATCGCGTTTGGGCAAGGCAAGCGTTATGACTTAGTTTCTAATATCGGACGGTTGAGTATTGCTGTAGTTTTAACAGCCACAGTCATTTTATTATGGCGATTTCAAGTTTTACCGCCGGATTATGGCAGCACAAAGACGGCTTGGATTCAAACGAATTATAGTTCTATTTTAGGAATTATTAGTCCTATCTTTCAATTAGCGGCGGCGATTGTTCCCATGTCGTTTCTGCTGCCGGTAGAATCGCCGTGGTTGCCTCTAGCAATTGTTTCTGGGGTAATAATGGCTTTATATTTATTTTGGTTGATTCCGATTGTAATTTGGGGCAGAAAAGTCTACCTCAAACAACTTCAGACTCGCTTAGGAATACAATTATTATTTAGTTTTATTGCCAGCGCGATCGCGACTTTTTTAGGAATGACTTATATTTTCGGAATTGATATTACCAGAGGCGCTCGTTATAGCTTTGTGTACTTTCCGGCAGTTATACTGATTCTCGGTGCTATTTTAGCGGCTTGTTGGCAGCGCGATCGCCTACATTTCCAAATCCAACCTTTCCCGAAAAAGTTGCGTCGTCAGCCGGTTTATCGTCAAGGTAAAATAATGGCGATCGCGATGGTGATTATGGGCTTATGTAGTGGTATTACTGTCGTTAGTAATTTAGGCTATCAGAAATATTATCGCCCGGATTTACTCCAACCCATTTTAGAAGAATCTCAAGCCGCTACAGTCCTCATGGCGACTACCCACGAAAGCCTCGTCCAAACCGGGGAAATGATGAGCATTGCTTGGCTATTAAAAGACAGTCCTATGGCAGACAAAACGCAATTTTTACTCGCTCATCAACCCCAGAAAGGCTCAAAAGTGGCGACAGAAACCCTACAATATACCTTGAGAAAATTACCGCGATCGCTCGATTTATGGCTTATTAACTTTTATGCTCCCATCGAGTTAAATGATTGTACTATCGATCGTCAAGTTTTTCCCACTTTAGACGGCTACAACTATCAACTGTATCACTGTCCTGAAGTTTCCAATATTCGCGCCCAAGATGGTGATATCTAAAGCTAAAAATGGGGTAAGATATAATCAATCATCGGTAAACGACTAACTTTTGCAAAAGCCTCAGCCCTTTGAAAAGCTCTATAGTCATTACAATTAGTTTCCGTACAGTCATCTCCCAATAAAGGTATCGTATTATCCCTGAACCGCCCTCACCCCAAACCCCTCTCCTGCGGGAGAGGGGCTGCTGGTTTTTATTTGGAATTACTATAGTATAATCACGGCAAGTCCCAACCACTTGATCGGAGGGATAATCTTGACAACCGGGGCGTAATTCGATGGCTTTTTGAGTTTTATAAACAGTGAAGTAAATTGACTCAATGGTTTGGATCGTAGCTTTCCCCGTACTACTGCTTATTTACTGGTAAATTACTGCCATTTTCCTAGGTTTAACTGAGTCAGCAGACCCTAATGAGTCAATAAATTTCCGGTAATTTTAAAATAAATTAAAAATCAATAATAATTTTATCTTTGTCGCCAATTTTGGTGTAATGTGAAATCTAAATCAGGGGCAATACCGCAGTATAAAAGACATCAAAATAATCTCAAGTTTTGAGTTACGCCCATTCAGTTGTTTTTTCGCGTTAATCTAGTTCTCATTCCCCGATCGCCCTCCTGACCCAAAGCAATGACGATCCCAGCCCAATTTGCTCTCTTTTTGCGCCGCATTCCTTTACGCTGGATACTGGCAATCCCCTTTTTATTACAAATTTTCTTGGCGGTTGGGGGAGTGGGCTACCTGTCTTATCGCAATGGTCAAAGTGCCGTCGAAACCCTCGCAGACCAACTTTTAGACGAAACCAGCGATCGCATCCTCGAACAACTCCAAGCTTACACCGCCATTCCCCCCTTAGCGGTGCAAATGAACGCAGATATGCTGCAAACCGGACAACTGAATCCCGACGATCTCGAAACTTGGCGATCGCATCTCGTCCAACAAAGCCAATGGTTTGACGAACTGACCTACATTTATTTTGGGGGCGATCGCGGTACTTATGTCGAAATCCACCGCACTCCCCAAAACACCTTTGAGTTTACCCTCAAAGACCGTCCCAATGCCCTAGCCGAAATATATCAACGCCAGAACGATCAATGGCAACTACAACGCCGCAGAAGCACTGAAATTCTCGAAAGACCGTGGTTTAGAGGCGCGATCGCCCATCGTCAACCCCGATGGACAAAACCCTATAAATTTGAATCCGATCCCCCCGTCTTAGGCATTAGCTTTGCCCGTCCTTTCTACGATCGCAACTACGAACTTGTGGGCGTATTGGGGGCAGACTTTACCTTAGAAGCGATCGCCGAATTTTTGCAACAACTCCCCGTCAGTCAATCCGGTACTACCTTTATTATCAATCGCGACGGGGAAATTGTCAGCAGTTCCATTGACCCAGACGCAGAAAATACGGAAACGACGACTTCAGAATTTACCAGCCCCCTGATTAACGCCACAAAAGCCCAAATTCAGCAGCAATTCCCCAACTTTGCTCAAATTAAGCAACGAAAACACTTTAGCTTTCGCTACCAAAATACTCGCCAAAGAGTGCAAATCCTCCCCTTTCCCAACGAAAACGGCCTCGATTGGTTAATTGTCGCAGCCATTCCCGAAACCGCCTTTATGGGGCAGATTCACCAACAAGCCCGCATTACCTTTGTACTTTGCCTGATTGCCCTCGCGATCGCCACCGCTACCGGATTGCTAACCGCCCGTTGGCTGAGTCGCCCCTTACAAGACCTGACAAGTGCGGCAGAAGCCATTTCCGCCGGCCACCTCGATCGACAGGTAAACGCCCCGCCCACCCTCGAATTACGGCGACTGGCGCAATCTTTTAATGCGATGGCTTTTCAACTGCAAGAATCCTTTAATCTCCTCGAAGATCGCGTCGAAATGCGGACGGCGGAATTAAAAGCCGAAAAAGACAAATCTGAAGAGTTGCTACTGAATATTCTACCCGCCGCGATCGCCGAACGACTCAAAGAAGACAGCGACGCGATCGCGGAGAATTTCGACGAAGTAACGATATTATTTGCCGATATCGTTGGTTTTACCCCCCTTTCGGCCCGACTACAACCGATTCAACTGGTTAACCTCCTCAATGACATCTTTTCGGCATTTGATAACTTAGTCGAAAAATACAACCTCGAAAAAATCAAAACCATTGGGGATGCCTACATGGTAGCCGCCGGATTACCCACTCCCCGCCCGGATCATGCCGACGCGATCGCAGACATGGCTTTAGAAATGCAAATAGCAGTCGATCGCTTTCAAACCCAACATAACGAAAACCTACAAATTCGCATTGGTATTAATACCGGAGTCGCGATCGCCGGAGTTATTGGTAAAAAGAAATTT
The DNA here is from genome assembly GCA_000380225.1 of filamentous cyanobacterium ESFC-1. Taxonomy (GTDB): domain Bacteria; phylum Cyanobacteriota; class Cyanobacteriia; order Cyanobacteriales; family Spirulinaceae; genus Jaaginema. The sequence goes on along the minus strand of KB904821.1, from coordinate 1,384,083 downwards.
ATTTATGACCTTTGGGGGGATGCGGTTAATATTGCCTCTCGCATGGAATCTTCCGGGCAACCCGGTTCAATTCAAGTCACCGCCGCCACTTACGAATGCCTCAAAAATCGCTATGTTTTCGTCGAACGGGGTATGATTAACGTCAAAGGCAAAGGGGAAATGATGACCTATTGGTTGCAAGATAAATTATAATTTAAAAAAATGAATCAATTTGTGATGACTCCCATTCCTTTAAATTGATTCTGTTAACCCTAGGTTTATCGTTGATAACGCCCCCGACGATCGAAAAAGAAATTTATCTAAAATTTCCGAATATTCAAGCAACATCGTTGAATAAAGTAATAACGTATCCCCATCAAACTGATAAAATTAAGTATGAAAACTTCTAAAAACTTAGCCGCGATCGCCTTATGTTTCGCGATCGCCAGTTGTAGCCCCGAAACCGAAACCCAAACCCAAACCCAACCCAATCCCACCCAAACCCAAAACGCGATCGCCGCCAACCAATCCGACACAGCCCCCAAAAACCGAAGTACCGCCCAAAACCCCGTCAACACAACCAATCCAGATTCAGAAAACGCCACCACCCGCCAACGCCCCGACATTGCCCCAAAACACCAAAGTACCGCCCAAAATCCCGCTAACACAAGCAATCCAAATTCAGGAAACGCCACCACTAGCCAACGCCCCGACACCAAAACCGAAACCATTTCTTTCGAGGGTTCACCCTACGAAATGACCCTCAACCTTTTTGATAATGTTGCTGCCCCCTTTACCACTTACTATGACCCAGAAGCCATAATCGCTGATGGTGGCTGTTCAGAAGAAGGTTGTGGCTTCCGTTTTTCCGGCAGAACCCCGGACAACCAACCCAATGATGACGTTTATCTACACTTTTTCTTTCCTCAGAACGTCTCAACCCTAGACGAACTCCGCGAAATGTATATTACTGGCAGCGATAGTTTGATGGCGAATAATCCCAATTGGCAAGTCCCCAGTTGGGAAAACGAAAATGCCGAACAGTATCCCTGGATTAAAGAAACTACGGTCTTTTTTGATGAAACAGCAGGCGCTATGGGCCAAATCATGTTAGCAGAACATAACAATGAAGTTTTTGTCATCATCGACTATATGCCAGGGGAGTATGGCGACGGTTTTGCCCCCCGTTTTGGCTCAATTTTAGAGAATTTAGAATTTAGAAGCTAAACTACCGCTACTGACCTAAAGTTGTAGTTTGTAGTGTCATAACCCGCCCACCCGGACTAAAAAGTGGGTTGTGACCTATCGGATTTGGTCTAACCAACAACCAACAACAAAAAAGCGCAAGAATAACCCTGCGCTGAGAAAAACGATTTGGATGAGAGAGGAGAGATTGAAAGAATTAAAGCTTACTGGTTGGTTACGACGTTGCGAGCATAAACATCCATGCTGTAAGCCGGAGTGCGATCGCTGTAGTCGGTGTCTTCGTTGGTGAATGACTTGGCCAAGCGCTCAAAGCCCACAGAGTCCCAGTTGCGTTCGTGGATGGGCTTGGTTTGTTCGCCTCGGAAGTAAGCTTGCGTACCGATAACAGCAGCAGCGCCCCAACCAGCAACGAATAACCCAACAACGATAGAGAGAAGCATAATGTCCATAAAATTTAGCCTGTGTAATAGTTTGTTTACATTTTTTAACTTATCTGTAAACAAATGTAACAATTTTTAATAAAGCCTGTCAAGCTATAGTATGTCGGTAAACCGAACCTTTAAGGACGGTTAACCCGGCTTTTCTGGATTGTTTCGGGTCATGCGGTCGAGAATTCGTAAGATTAACATCCCTAGGACGGTACTCATGGCTAAAATCAGCCAAAAATTACGCGCGATCGCGTTTGATTGATCCAGCGCCCAACCCCCCAGAGGCGGCCCGATGAGGTAGCCAATCGCCCAGCATTGGGAGTTGAGGGATAAGTAAACCCCCCGCAAGGATTCCGGGGCGAGATCGACCACAAAAGCCGAAGCCGAGGGGGTATAGGATACGATCGCGATCGCGAGTAACCCCAAAGCCACCGCCGCCGCCATTGACCCCAAAAAGGCAAACCGACCAATCCCCCAAATCAACACAAACCCCGCAGCCCAAAGAAAGAGAGACAAAGTAAGGGCTTGAGGACGACGAAAGCGATTCAACCAACGGGCAATCGGTAACTGAAAAAGCGCCGCCGCCACCACATGAAAACTAAACAGTAAACTAATCGTATTCGGTAAAAAACCGGGTTCTGGGCGAGATGTTGTGGCAAAATTAGTAAAATATAACGGTAATGTGCTTTGAATCTGGGAAATATACAGAGTAAACAGGATATTGGCCAGAAGAAACACCATCAAAGCGCGATCGCGAAACGCCACGCCCCATCCCTGTCCCGAAGCCGAAGCCGGACGATCTTGAACCGTTTCAGAAATCGCCGCATAAATCACCGCGAAAAACACCACAAAAGAAATGCCATCGACCACAAACAACGCCCGGTAATTCCCCGATCGCGCCACCCATTCCCCGGCTAAAATAACCCCCAGACCCAACCCCAAACTATCAGCCAAGCGAGTCACCGCAAACGCCTCATTCCGTTGTTCTCCTGTAGTCATATCCGCCACCGCCGCCTCTGTGGCCGGCCAATACAACCCAATCCCCATCCCCATCAGCAAATTGCCAATAATAAACGTCGGTAGATCGTAAGTAAACACCAAAACCCCATCCGCCACTGCCGACACCGCCGCCGATAGTAACAAGGTTTTACGGCGACCCCAAGCCGGATTATCCGCGAGAGACCCCCCCAGAAAGCGCCCCAACACCCCTGCAACCGAACTACTCCCCAAACCAATCCCCACCGCCGTTGCAGACAACTCCACCTCATTTACAAAGAAAATCGGGGCATAAAACATGGTAAACCCCGTCCCAATTTGCGACAGCAAACGACCCGCCGCTAATATCCACACCTGCAAACTTAATTGCGGCAACCAAGCCAGTAATTTATCTTTGAGCATAAGGGCTAAAACAACATTGCCCTTACTAGGGTAGAAGTTATGGCGCGATCGCCCCAACTGACTTTCGACGGAATAACATCATCCTTTGTGACGACAAACACACCTCACCGTTGCCAGTTATCAATGCCAAGCCCATAAACGAGCAACTAACCTGTTACGAAACCCCAAAAACTGCTCACTATAATTGAAGCAATTTAGATTAGCCAGTCATTTTAACTTTCTAAGAAAATCTACTGTTGTACAGCGAGGCACTAGAGATGTTTTTTAACGCCACAGAAATCCTCATCGACGAATTTGTAAAGCGACTGCGAGAAGGCTATCGACGCACCTATGGCGGCTTAAAGCGGGATTACGAAGAAATTATCGCTTGGGCTGGTAGCATGGCCATGGAAAATATCGCCAACAGCGATGCCCTCTATCACAACGTCGAACATTCAATCCTGGTAACTCTGGTTGGTCAAGAAATTCTGCGGGGTCGTCATATTCGCGAAGGCGGCGTATCCTGCGAAGACTGGCTACACTTTATTATTGCCTTGGTTTGTCACGATATCGGCTATGTCAAAGGTGTGTGTCGTCAAGACCGGGAACATGAGAGAATGTACGCCACCGGGAAAAATGGCGATATGGTACACTTGCCCCCCGGTTGTTCCGATGCCTCTTTGACTCCTTATCACGTCGATCGCGGTAAATTATTCATTGACGAGCGTTTTGGCGGTCACAAGCTCATTGATGCTCAATGGATCAAGCACAGCATCGAGTTAACCCGCTTTCCCGTCCCGAATAAAGACGATCGCAAAAATACGGTAAACTACGCGGGATTAATTCGATCTTCTGATTTAATCGGTCAACTCAGCGATCCTCGTTACCTCAAGAAAATCAGCGCATTATTCTATGAGTTTGAGGAAACCGGGGCAAATAAGGTGATGGGCTTTACCAATCCGGGAGATTTGCGCCAAAATTACTCAGGATTTTATTGGAATGCGGTTTATCCTTATATTCAAGAGGCATTACATTATCTGTCTTTGACGCAACAAGGTCAGCAAATCATCGCCAATTTGTACTCGAATGTGTTTGTCGTTGAACACGAAAAAATTGGTTCTGTTTCCGCGAAAATTGCTTAACTCTAGAACCCCGGTTTCTTCTCTGCCTACCCGATAAAGTTAGAGTTGCAACCCAGAAACCGGGGTTCTTAATCTTCACGATTTAACCCGATTTGACATCATCAAAAATCCGGTCGATCTCGCTAACCCACTCACGGATTAAAATCCGGGGAACCAATGCTACAAAGTCCGCCTTCGCGAACTCTAACGAAACCCAACAACATTTCATGTTTCTAGTAGGGGCGGGGTTTCCCCGTCCAAGCTTACTAATTGGATAGGCGACAGAACCCCGGTTTCTTATTCGCTTACCCGATAAAGTTAGAGTTGCAACCCAGAAACCGGGGTTCTTAAATCTTCGTGATTTGCTATTACTCGGCTTTGTCCATCCATTCGACTTTTTCAGAGATAGGCGATCGCTTACTTATCTGAGCCGGAGTGTCGCTGTAACCCAAATACAGATAACCCAAACAACGGTCTTTCTCCCCTAATCCCAAAAATTCCTTCAATTCGTCGGTATAAGTAACCCCACCGGAACCCCAAAAGCTACAAAGCCCGTAAGCCGCCGCCGTCAGCGCCATATTTTGGACGCTACAAGCCACGGCTTCAATTTCTTCAATTTCCGGCAGAATCTCGTTTTCTTGGCGTTTCATACAAATCACAATCACATGAGAAGCCTTGAGGACATTGCTTTTCATACGTTCGTATTTATCAGCGCTAAACTTTGCTTCTGGGGTTTGTTTCTTGTATAAATCGGCTTGAAAATTCGCCAGTTTGGTTAATCCTGCTTGGGTAAATACCTTAAATCGCCAAGGTTGGGTTAAGCAATGAGTTGGGGCCCAGTTGGCATTTTCTAGGATTTGCCAAATAATTTCATCTTCAATCTTTTTGCCATTCAATAATCGCGGTTTCGTTGAACGGCGCGATCGCATCAGATAATTAATTTTATCGAAGTATTGGTCATTGGTCATTTGTTGTTTGTCATTGGTCATTGGTCATTCGTCCTTTGTTATTGGTTATTTGTCTTATTTCCCCAAATTTCTCAATTAATAATTGGTAATTGCTTCTGTTAATCCTTCTAAAGTATATTCTTCAGCTTCAACATCGACGCGATGCAACAATTCGCGACAAGTTTCCGAGGTTTGGGGGCCAATCGACGCGATCGCGACTCCCGTCAAAACTGCGGCAACGTCCTGAACTTCTGCGGCTAGAAGGTCATAAAAATGGCGAACCGTTTTAGAACTGGCAAACGCGATCGCGTCTACTTTACGCTGTTGTAACGCTGTTAATGCTTCCGGTGCAATTTGGTCAGGACAAACTGATTGATAAGCCGGAACTTCCGTCACCGTCGCTTCTTGTTGTGTTAATTCTTTCACCAAAACTTCTCGTCCTCCTGTTTCCACGCGAGGAAATAAAATCTGCTTTCCGGGTAACGATTCCGGGAAAGCTTCGACTAAAGAATCGGCAATAAAATTAGGGGGAATCAGATCGGGATTGAGATGATATTTTTTCAGAGTCGCGGCGGTTTTCTTCCCAACTACTGCAATTTTTAAATGGGATAATTCTCGCCAATCTTTGTTTAAGCGGGTGAGGCGGTCGCAAAAGTATTTTACCCCGTTACTCGAAGTCAAAATCAACCAATCAAAATCCTCTAAATGCGCGATCGCGTCATCCAATAATTGCCAACTCGAAGGCGGTCGAATCTCCAACGCAGGCATTTCGATCACCTTTGCCCCTTCATTTTGCAACAAGTTTGTAAACGTCTGAGATTGACTCGCAGATCGCGTCACTAATATAGTTTTCCCAGTTAACGGTAAACATTCTGCCATCGGCTGAAATAAAGCTCTTAAACGCACGACTTCACCGATTACGATAATACAGGGCGATCGCTTCCGATCGGCAGTTTGCGCGGCAATATCCGCCAGCGTCCCCGTCCAGATTTCTTGGTCGCTGCGTCCTCCATTACGAATTAAAGCCACAGGGGTTTCTGGGGGTTTCCCTTGCTGCTGTAATTGCGCTGTAATCAATTCTAGCGATCGCCCCCCCATTAAAATAACCAAAGTCTCCAAACCCGCCAACGCCGACCAATTCAACGTTTCGGGACTATGGGCCGTAATCACCCCAAAGCCCTGACTGAGATACTTATCCGTCAAGGGGATTCCGGTCAACAAAGGAACCGTCAGCGCCGAAGACAACCCCGGTATAATTTCAAAAGGACAATTCGCGGCTTGCAGGGCTTCGACTTCTTCGCGCGATCGCCCAAAAATAAACGGATCGCCGCTTTTCAGTCGTACTACTTGCTGATTCTGTTGCGCGTAGTAAACCAGCAAGCGATTGATTTCCGCTTGGGGGGTACTTTTTGCCCCACCCCGCTTTCCCGCCAAAATCCTGACACAAGACGAAGGCGCGATCGCCAACAAAGACGCATCCACCAAAGCATCATAAATCAGCACATCTGCCTTAGCAATACAATCGCGGGCTTGTTGAGTCAAATACGCTTCACCCCCAATTCCTGCCCCGACGAGATAAACTTTTGTCATTTGTTGTTGGTTATTGGTTATTGGTTATTGGTTATTGGTTGTTGGTTATTGGTTATTGGTTGTTGGTTATTGGTTATTGGTTATTGGTTATTGGTTATTGGTTATTGGTTATTGGTTATTGGTTGTTGGTTGTTGGTTGTTGGTTATTGGTTGTTGGTTATTGGTTATTGGTTATTAGTTATTGGTTATTATTTCTACCGTTGTACATTGTAAATTGTACATTGTAAATTGTAAATTGTTAATTGTTAATTATACATTGTAAATTGTACATTGCCAAACGATATATAGGAATCGCGATCGCGATCGCGCTAATAACCTGGTGGAGTGCGATCGCGATCCAGTTATGGAATGCTGCATCTCAACCCGTAGACGCTTATTTTGTCTTGGGAGGGAGTATTCGTCGCGAAATTTATGTAGCCCAATTGTTGACGCGATCGCCCCAAATTCCTGTCCTTATTTCTCATGGTTCCCCAGAGCCTTGTATTTGGATTATTTTTGAGCGAGAAAATGCCCCACGCGATCGCGTTTGGTTAGAAAATTGCGCCAATAGTACCTTTGAAAACTTCTTTTTTGGGGTTCCCATTCTACAACAATGGCAAGCCCGACACGTTAAACTGATTACCTCTCAAACCCATCTCCCCCGCGCCGCTTGGTTGGCTAAAATTCATTTGGGTGCAAGGGGTATTTGGGTAGATACAGAAATCGCCCCTGAACAAGGGATTCCCGGTAATCAGGAGCATTGGCTCAAAACCAGTCTTGATGTTACCCGCAGTCTCGCTTGGGCGCTCATTTCTCCCCTTTTCTCCCCTCGTTGCTCTCAAACGCAAATTTTAGCCGAAGTAGATATGGCAACCTGGCAAGCCCAAGGGTTTAAATGCGAACATCAAGCTAATATTAATCCAGAAGACTATGAAGAAAACCAACTTTCGCCCTAATTTGGATTTTATGGCGGTTTTGGTGGTAGGAAGTACGCTTTTTTTATTGTTCTGTAGCAGTCTGCGTCACGCACTTTTTAAATCCAATGCTTTTGATTTAGGATTGCTCGATCAGTTTACCTATTTGCTCAGTCAAGGTTTACCGCCTGTAGTATCTTTGGCAGGTTATAATTTCCTTGGCGATCATGCGGCTTTAGTTTTTTATCCCCTTTCCCTTCTCTACAGAATTTATCCCGATGTTCATTGGCTGTTTTTCGTGCAAGCCTTGAGTTTATCCTTGGGAAGTTGGATCGTCTGGGCTTTAGCCAAACAAGCCCAACTCAGCGAAACAAAAGCCCGGATATTCGCGATCGCGTATCTACTTTACCCCGTCATTTTTAACGCCAATCTCTACGATTTCCATTCAGAAGTGATTGCAATTCCGGCGCTTTTGGGGGCAGTTTGGAGCGCTAGGGCGAAAAAGACGGGGT
>KB904821.1:1295052-1375930 GCA_000380225.1 filamentous cyanobacterium ESFC-1 | reverse complement strand
CCGATTGCCGACTGCCGATTGCCCAAGAAACCCGATTGCCGATTGCCGACTGCCGATTGCCCAAGAAACCCGATTGCCGATTGCCGACTGCCGACTGCCCACTCCCCCTACTGCCCAAAATAACCATTTTTCCAATTCTTTTAATTTCAAGTTAGAATGCCCTAGAGTTAAAATGCTGACGCAAGGGCGGCAGACTCTAGATTACTCGATTTCTATTGTGAGGCGAAAGAGGGCATCTATGCTCAAAACATCAGTACCACCATCGCCAGCAACGTCCCCCGACCGTCCGATCCAAGCCTGGATTAGTCGAAATCACTGGTTGGTTTTGAGTGGGACTTGTGTCGCATTTCTGCTGATTGCGGTGTGGGGGGCAGTGGGCTTGTTTAGTGCGGGAAAATCCCCCGAAGACGAAGCGCGATCGCAAAATCCCCCCCCTTCCCCGACTGTGGTTGAACCCATCACCCCGGTTGAAACCAACGATTCCCCTTTTTCTCTGAGCAATCTTTTATCCTTACTAATCGTTTGTGGAATCGGGTCTTGGGTCGTCACTTGGATGTTGCAACGAGCGATCGCCACACCCCCCAAACCCCGCCGCAAAAAGCGTCCTGTGGCGCAGATTTCTCAACGTCGCCCCCAACCCCGGTCTAGACCCGTTGCACCTCGCCCCCAACCGCAACCAAGACCCGTTGCACCCCGTCCTCATCCCGCTTTGAGCTTTAGTGTCAATCGCCCTCCCCAAAGCCCATCGCGCCGTCCTGGGGTTTCTCCGAGAACGACCACGCGATCGCGTCCAACGGTCTCCTCTCCGCCTCAACTCAAAGAAGCGGTTGCGGTCGTACCTGCCGAAGCGATAATCCCCCTAGATAACCGTCCTGTCAGTTTGGCCGACAGCTTAGATATTCGCAAACGCCATTCCCTCAACACTTTAATGCGCGAGCCGCAGTCTTTAAAAGCCCCACCAAGACGGATTCGATCTTTTTGAAATGTTGCGATCTGAAAAACGAGCGCCAACCGTGAGATACAAGGCAGCGCGTGCTGTAGGGGCGCTCTTTTTCCCGTCCAAGAGGAGAAATTACTAATTACTAATTACCAATTACCAATTACCAATTAAGGGAATAAGAGCGACAACCAACAACCAACAACCAACAACCAACAACCAAACTTAATTATTCATGCTTCGACGATTCTGGCAATGGCTCAAAAACTTTTTTAGTACCGTTTTCGGTTCGTCTTCTCCTGCCCCGGAAACCGTCACTGGAACTGCCACCAGCACCCTCAGCGATACCGATTACGAATTTTTATATATGCAACTCCTTGAAGGAGTCGCCCACGGTTGGCAAGCCGATCGCATTGACCGTTTTTTTATCCAACTGGGCGATCGCGGCCAAACTCGGCCTTGGCTTGATTGGCTCGACCGCTTTGGCGATCGCCTCACCGCCAACAAAACCCCCCAACCGCAACTCACTGCCCGGATGATGCTGTTATCCCAACACATCGAACAAATCCCCAAGCGCCGGGAAATCGGACGCAAAAGTGCCGCGATCGCGCAAAATGTCCAGAAATCTACCCAAAAACAATATCCCATCTGGGAATATGACGGCCCCGACAGCCCCACCACCACCCCCCCTCAAACCATTTCCCTCGAAGAACTACTCAACCGCTTGCAAAGTGACGAACAATGGGCGCAATCCATCGCCCAACAACTCGGCCTCGATGCCAACAGCAACCCCGAAACCATTGTCCAAGCCTTTATCCAAAATATGCAACGAGAAATCCAACGTCGCCAAAACGAACAATAATCTACCCGGAAAATTTACATCTACTTTTTTGGACTAAAAGCCTGATCTTCTCTGGCGTTGAGACAACCCATCTCAAACCAAGTTCTCAATCGTCATAACCAATAACCAATAACCAACAACCAAAACCACCTATGACTGAATCCTTGCAAAACCACCAAACCCAAGCCGGTGCAACTTTCGCCGCCGACTCGACGATTCCCCAAAGCTTTGGTAACGATGCCCAAGCCTTTGCTGCTGCCGAAACCGAGGCCATTCTGTGCGATCGCTCTCATTGGGGCTTACTCGAAATCACCGATAGCGATCGCCTACAATTCCTTCACAACCAAACCACCAACGACCTCAAAACCCTGCAACCCGGCCAAAGCTGCCCCACGGTTTTCGTCAACTCCACCGCCCGCACCCTCGACCTCGCGATCGCCTACGTCACCGCAGAAAGCGTCCTCCTCCTCCTTTCCCCCGGCCAAGCCGAACCCCTGATGCAATGGCTCGACCGTTATTTATTCCCGATGGATCGCGTCAAAATTCGCAATCTCAGCGCTGAATTTGCCTGTTTTACCCTCATTGGCCCCAAAAGCGACCAAATTCTTCAAAAAGCCAACTTAACCCCCCCAGAAGCCAATCATCACCTGATTCCCTTCCAAGACAGCCAAATCCGCCTCGCCACCGACAGCGGCCTCGCCCTCCCCGGTTATACCCTCATCGCTCCCCAAAGCCACGCTGCCGAGTTGTGGTCAACCCTACACCAAGCAGGCGCAATGCCAGCCGGGGAAACCGTTTGGGAACAACGCCGCATCCAACAAGGCCGCCCCCGCCCCCACCAAGAACTCACCGAAGACTACAACCCCCTCGAAGCCGGACTGATCCCCGCCATTTCCTTTGACAAAGGCTGTTACATCGGTCAAGAAACCATTGCCCGTCTCAACACCTATCAAGGGGTAAAACAGCGACTTTGGGGAGTGCGACTGGATACCCTGGTTGACCCGGAAACTCCCGTTATGCTCGATAACAAGAAAGTGGGCATCCTCACCAGCATTGCCGAAACCCCGGACGGTATTCTCGGCCTGGCTTACATCCGCACCAAAGCCGGGGGAGAGGGGCTTACCGTCCAAATTGAGAATGCTGAAGCTGAAGTAGTTTCCGTCCCCTTCCTCAGCCACGAATACCACACCTAGACTCAAAACCCCGGTTTCGCAGAAGTTACCGGGGTTTTAACCCGCTACAGATAGGGAACTAGAAGACCGCGCAATGGTATTTTTCACCAAAGCGGGAACAATACGCCGACTCGCCATTCTGCCACCGAAAAGATTGCGAGCGACCGGGCCGAGTTGAAGGGCTGCTGCACCCCCCATAATAAACAGTTCGCAGCCCGGCCAGCGCAAATGTTCGTCTAGTACGGGTAAACCGTGAAGGGTAGGTAGGGGATAGGTTTCTCGCACCTCAGAAAGGACAGACCACTGCTGGATATCAAGCTGGCTTCCGGTTGCTAACCATAAGCGATCGATGGGTAAATGAGCAATGCAATCATGAACTTCCCGATTTTCACAATGAACTTGCCAAGCTTCTCCTTTCCACTGAGCTTGTTTGACTTGGCAATGTTCGTAAAACGTCAGTTTGCCAGACCGCGCTAGGCGACGCAGTTGTGTTAAAATCGCCGGAGTGAGCGAGCCGCCATTACGAGCCGATTGAATCATTTGCCAGCGCTTTTCCCCGTGGGATTCTGCCCGAAAGCCTTTGAGATATTTGGGGCCGAGCCAACCGGGGTCGGCATCAAATAATTTTTCGTAAAATTGCCGTCGCGCCATCATAATCACTTCTGCGCCTCTCGCGATCGCGCCTACTGCTAAATGACCGCTCGTTAAGCCACTCCCCACAATTAACACCCTTTCTCCTTCTAGCTGTAATCCTCGTAAATCAATGTTATGGGAATGTAGCAAGCGATCGCGCGGCGCAATAGTAGACTGTACCCAAGAGGGATAGTGCGGCGTACCCCCCGCAATAGCCAGCACCACTCGCCTGGCTTTTAATGTCTTTCCCGTCGCCATAAGCAAGCGAAATTGCTGTCTGTCAGATTGCTGCTCGATTTCGATGTGCTTGACAAATCCAGGAATAACGCGATCTTCAAGATGCCAGCGACCAATGACATTTTGACAAAACTCTCGGAATAGTTGCGTCCCCGGTAAATCGTAGGGGGGAAAAAGTTCGCGAGGGCGAGATTCGGCAAAGGTACGCAGCGCATGGGGATCGGGGTCGGGATGATGCACCGCAGGCGATCGCAAATGGGGAATATCCAGGGCGGCAAACTGATGATGCCACTGCTGCATCCACTCTCCCGCCGGATCGATGACCGCAAAGCGATTTCTCAGGGATTTCTTCTTTTGCAGCAAATGAGTTACCACAGTTAGCGCTTGCGGCCCCGCCCCCACAATAGCAATATCTACGAACTGCGGTATCTCAGACTGAACCGTTGCCATACCTAAAGATTTCTCAAGTCAAACACGATTATAATGATAATCATTCTCGGTTTTTTGTCAATCAAGCGAGTGTAAGCTCATCCCTATCCCTTCGTGGCAGAGGTGCGTTACCGCTCATTGGCATCAAGGACAAAAGTCAGAAAATCTTTCCCCTTGACAACCCTAATAAAACTTCCTATATTTTGAGAATGATTATCATATTCAAAATAGTAGGGATTTGATATGGTTGCTATTGCTGTCGAAAAAGCTGTACCCGTTACAGTGTTAACGGGTTATCTGGGGGCGGGTAAAACCACACTACTCAATCGCATCCTGACTTACGAACATGGCCAGAAAGTCGCAGTCATCGTCAACGAATTTGGCGAAGTGGGCATTGATAACCAATTGGTGATTGATACCGACGAAGAAATTTTCGAGATGAACAACGGCTGTATTTGCTGTACAGTACGCGGCGATCTCATCCGCATTATTAGTAACTTGATGAAGCGACGGGATCGATTCGATCATCTCGTCATCGAAACCACAGGAATTGCCGATCCTGCTCCGGTCATTCAAACCTTTTTTGTAGATGATGAAGTTCAGACCCAGGCAAAACTGGATGCAGTCGTAACCGTCGTAGATGCGAAACATATCTGGCAACACTGGGAAGCAGAAGAAGCAGTGGAGCAGATTGCCTTTGCCGATGTCGTTTTGCTGAACAAAACCGACTTGGTGAAAGCCTCAGAGTTAGACCAACTCGAGCAGCGCATTCGGAGCATGAATGCGATCGCCAAAATTTATCGAACTCAAAATGCCCAAATTGAGATGAATACACTCTTAGGCGTAAATGCCTTTGACCTCAACAACGCGCTCCAAATCGATCCAGAATTCCTCAACGAAACCGCCCACGAACACGACGAAACAGTCGGATCGATGGCTTTAGTTGAAGAAAAACCCCTCGACGGTGAAAAGCTCAATGATTGGTTGGGGACTCTGTTGCAAAAATATGGCCCGGATATCTTTCGCATGAAAGGCATTCTGAACATTGCCGGAAACGATAACCGCTTGGTTTTCCAAGGCGTACACATGATCTTTGATGGTCGCCCCGATCGACTCTGGAAACCCGGAGAAACTCGAAAAAGCGAATTAGTCTTTATTGGGCGGAACTTAGAGCAAATGAACCTAGCCGCGCAATTTCAAGCCTGTATCGTCACCGACAACGGATAACTATCCACTGCTTTATCGTGTCTATTCTCAAAGCTCAAAACCGACTCCAAACGGCATGGCGGTCCATGATGTCGGATTATGTCACCGCGATCGCCTGGACACCCGATAACTCTCGTCTGGCGGCTTGTTCTGCCTGTGGGGAAGTGGTGCTTTACGACGGGAAAACGGGAACGCCCACCGTCTTACAAGCCGCCCAAGGTCAATCCCTTGATGCCCTGTCCATTTCCCATAATGGGCAGTTTCTTGCCACAGGCGGACAAGCAGGTATCTTGTCAATTTGGGAGATTCAGGGACAATCCCCTCGTCTGCTCGCTCAGTTAGAGCATTCCCGTTTGTGGCTTGATTGCTTAGAGTGGAATCCCCATCACGCCGAATTAGCGTTTGGTTTGGGTCGTTATGTTCAAGTGTGGGATGGTTTGACCCAAACAGTCGCCACCACCGTTCATTTTGAAGCCTCATCCGTACTCGATTTAGCTTGGCATCCCCAAGGGGAATATTTAGCCGTTAGTGGCAACCAAAGCCTCAAAATTTGGCAGCGACAACAATGGGATGAAGACCCCCAAGTGCTGGCCACCGGAGGCGCAAGTGTCGCGATCGCCTGGGCGACCGATGGCAGCTATCTCGCATCGGGAAACAACGATTGTTCCCTGCTCGTTTGGGATCGAGGTTGTTCCGATCCTTGGCGGATGTCTGGATTCTCTGGCAAAGTCCGACAAATTGCTTGGTCAACCCCTACCCCCAAATCAAAAACACCGCTAATCGCTGCCATTAGTGGTGAAGATATTGTGACTTGGACAAAAAGTACTGACCCCGACATCGGTTGGACTGCACAAATCTTAGACAGTCATGAGGACAAGGTAACTGCCATTGCTTTTCAACCCCACTCCCAGCTATTAGCTTCTGCGTCTGAAGATACTCGTATTTATTTGTGGCACAAAGCGCAACAAATCGCGCAGATTCTTAAAGGTTCATCTCAAGGGTTTTCGAGTTTAGCTTGGAACAGTTCGGGAACAGCTTTGGCTGCGGGGGGACATCAAGGAGAAATTTTCGTTTGGACTGAAAGCACCCAGGGAAAAGGGTTTGGATAACTCCATCCTGCAATTACAAACTCAATGAGAGCCAAAATTATGAAAAATTCTGTTATTTGGGAGCGCTTCCTAACGGTTGCTTTAGGCGTAGCGGTTGTTGGTTTGGGGAGTTGCAATTCTGCTCCCAATGAAACCGCCACATCTGATACATCTACATCAGATGAGCCTGAAGCCGAGTTACAAGTTGTAACCACCTTTTTACCCATTACTCAATTTACCCAAGCCGTTGCGGGCGATCGCGCCACAGTCGAGCAAATTGTACCCGCCAGTAGCGGCCCCCACGATTATCAAGCCACCCCCGCCACCGTACAAATCATCGCCGAAGCCGATGTCCTGGTTAAAAATGGCTTGGAAATGGAACTCTTTTTAGAAGACTTAATTGCCAACGCTGATAATCCCGACTTAGAAACCATTGACTCTAGCGAAGGCATTGCGCCCATTGCTAACGAAGAAGGTCACAGCCACGACCACGACCATGCCGAAGGTCACAGCCACGACCACGACCACGACCACGCCGAAGGTCATAGCCACGACCACGACCACGACCACGCCGAAGGTCATCACCATCACCATCACGGCGAATACAATCCCCATATTTGGCTTGACCCCAAGCGGGCTATTGAACAAGTCGAAAATATCCGCGATGGCTTAATTGCCGCCGACCCTGCCGGAGAAGCCGAATACACAGAAAATGCCGCAGCCTACATCGAACAACTCGAACAACTCGATGCTGACATTACAGCCCAGCTAGAACCCTATCAAGGCCAAACCTTTGTCGTCTTCCATGACTTTGCCCCCTACTTCGCCGAAAGCTATGGTCTAGAATCAGAGGTTTTAGTGGATATTCCTGAAGAAAACCCCGCCCCAGAGGATGTCAAACGCATTACAGAAACCGTTGGAAAAGCCAACCTCAAAGCCCTTTTAACCGAACCCCAAGCCGGAACCAATACCTTTTCTGCCCTAGCCCAAGACCTCAATATCAACGTGAGTACCTTCGACCCCATTGAAACGGGAGGTGCTGAAGCCCTAGAACCCGAATATTACTTGAATACCATGAGGCAAAATGCAGACAATTTGGTTCTAGCCTTTGGCGATTCTACGCAGTCTGTATTACCGCTTTGGCAACCTCAACCCCTCGCTATCGTTCCTCAGCCTGTTTATCTGCGGTTTTAGGGGGTTCTTTTGAGCGAAACGGTCTTAGCCATCGAACAACTCACGGTTTATCGAGACAACTATGCCGCCGTGCAGGATGTTTCTTTTTCTCTGACCGCCGGAACCGATACGGCAGTTGTCGGGCCGAACGGGGCGGGAAAAAGTACGTTAATTCAAGCGATTCTGGGAATTTTCCCCAGACAAAAGGGACAAATTTTTGTTCTGGGTCAACCCTTGAGTCAGCAGGGAAAGTTAACTGCCGAAGTGCGTCAATCTATTGCTTATCTGCCGCAAAATTTCCCCTTTGACCGTCGCATTCCGATGACGGTCGCAGAATTTGTGGGATTAGGATGGGATCGATTGGGTTTGCAATTGCCTTGGGCTGGACGAAAACCCCGCCGCAAAGCCGTTCGAGAAGCTCTGAGTCGGGTTGAAGCTTGGCATCTGTGCCATCAACCGATTAGTAGTCTTTCGGGTGGGGAAATCAAGCGGGTGTTATTGGCTTATTGCTTAGTGCGTCCTCGGCGGTTGCTGATTCTCGATGAGGCTCCGGCGGGTTTAGATGTTCGGGGGGAGTCCGAGTTTTATCAACTGTTGTACGAACTCAAACAAGAACAGGGTTGGGCGATTTTACAAGTTTCTCACGATTTGGATATGGTCAGACGACATTGCGATCGCGCTCTGTGTCTCAACCAAACCCTGCGCTGTCAGGGAACGCCAGAAGTTGCCCTTTCTTCGAGCAATCTCTCCCTAACTTATGGTTCTGAATTTGTCCCCTACCACCATACTTGTCGAGATTATTAACTCATGTCTATTGCAGCAGAACTCAGCCGCGCTCTCGAACTCTTTGAATTTCCCTTTATGCAGCGAGCGCTCATTGGTGGCGTTTTTACCGGATTAACGGGAGGCTTGCTCGGCAGTTTTACGATTCTACGACAACTTTCTTTTTTTAGCGATGCTCTGGGTCACTCGGCATTACTCGGTATTAGTTTCGCCTTCTTATTAGGTCTCAATCCGTCAGCCATCATACTGCCCTTTGCGGTCATCTTTGCCTTGGTGGTCATGTTTCTCTTAGAACGCACCCATCTCTGGACAGATGCGTTACTCAATATCATTTATTCGTCATCTCTCGCTGTTGCTTTGATTGTCTTAAGCTTCGTGGGTCAATACAAAGGCGGCATTAATCATCTTTTGTTTGGCGATATATTAGCCATTCGCAATGCTGACTTAATCTTAAGTGCGGTTTTATTTTGCCTTTGTACTGCCTTTATTGGACTTACCCTGCGGACGCAGATGCTTCTAACCATAAATGAACCCATGGCGATCGCTCGCGGTGTTCCTGTAGCCACCTATCGCACCATTTTTATCGTTTTGCTTGCTTTATTAGTCGGGGTTTCGATTAAAGCGATTGGTGTGTTGCTGGTGAGTGCATTTATTGTGATTCCGGCTTGTGCGGCTCGCTTACTCAGTCGTACTTTCACCCACCATATTGTTGCGTCTGCCGGACTCGGTGCGATAAGTGCTATTTTGGGGATTTTGCTGTCGGCTCTTTTTAATCTGCCTTCCGGGCCGAGTATTGTGGTGATGCAACTTGCTATCTTTTGTCTGGCTATTGTCGTTCCTACGGCTCAACGGCTCGCCCTTTGACCCCCTAAAAAAGCGATAAACCGCCCTTGATGTCTCAGTTGTTCGCGACGGCCTCAAGGGCGGTTTTGAGATACATCTTTTGGGTTAACTACCGCAATTACAGCCGGGATGGCCGCAACCGGTGGACCCTTCGGAATGACCATTGGCGCAAGCCTCGCCGCAGTAATATTGACCTTCTTTTTCAATCGCCTTGCTGATATCGACGACACACAAACAAGATTCGCAAGCGCATTTCATTTGAGTTACTGTAGCCATGAGAATTTTCCTTTAAGAATTTAGAACGATGAATTAGAATAGCTGAAAAGCTGTTCATGTTTTTTATCTTAACCCATGAACAACTGTTCAGGTATTCAATTTTTAAATTTTAAGGTTTTTGTTAGATTTGGTGTCCTATCGAATGCCTGCTGTTAACCTTCCATCTTCATGTCTGACTCCCATCCAAAAGCCGAAACTGATCCCCAACTCGATATTCTCAGCCTGGAGAAAGCCCAGCGTATGGCGGAATTTTTTAGTGTACTCGGCGACCCCAATCGCTGGCGCATTATCTCAGCCCTTGCCCATCAAAAGCTGCGAGTGCGTGATTTAGCCGCCGCCGTAGAGATGACCGAATCGGCGGTTTCTCATCAACTGCGAATTTTACGCACGATGCGCTTAGTCAGTTATCGCAAACAAGGGCGTAATGTGTTTTACGGATTGAAAGACCATCACATTCTCAATTTGTATCAAGATATTTCCGAGCATTTAGATGAACCGGAAGACTGAGTGCGATCGCGCCATTAAATTAGTCATTGGTCGTTAGTCATTGGTCATTGGTCATTGGTCATTGGTCATTGGTCGTTAGTCATTGGTCGTTAGTCATTGGTTATTGGTCATTGGTCATTGGTCGTTGGTCATTGGTCATTGGTCATGGGTCGGCTGAATCCTGCCAAGGGGGCCAGTTCGCTCAACTAATGTCAAAATAAGATCGAATGGCTTCCACGCGATCGCGCCACAAAAATCTCATGACAACTTACGATTGGATTGTAATCGGGGGAGGAATTACCGGGGCAGCCCTGGCTTATGAACTCACTCAGCAAAACTTCAATGTCCTCTTACTGGAAAAAGACCCAAACCCAGACAATGCGACTCGCTACAGTTATGGGGGTTTAGGCTTTTGGGGAGGGACGAATGAGCAAACTCAGCAACTGTGTACCGAAGGCTGGCAGCGACATCAGCAACTCAGCGCCGAACTCGACGGGGAGACTGAGTTTCGCGAAATTGATCTGTTAATGACTATTGCCCCCACCGATTCGGTAGAAGCCGTCCAAGCCAGTTATCATAAATTCGCGATCGCGCCCACTTTTCTCGACCCCCAAGCCGCCCAAGACTGCGAACCCCTTTTAAACCGAGACGCGATCGCGGGCGCACTGCATCTGCCCCACGGCCATGTTCACCCCCAAAAAACCACCCAAGCTTACCTCCAAGCCTTTCAACGGCAAGGGGGAACAATCCAGTACGAAACCGTCGTCGATTTGGTGCATCGCGATCGCCGGGTCACAGGGGTTAAAACCACCAACGGCAGTTATACCGCCGATCGCGTGGTTCTGTGTGCCGGAGGCAGGAGTCGGACAATCTTACAAAAAATGGGAATTACTGCCCCCTTTTACTTTACCCACGCCGAACTGATCGAAACCCCCCCAGTAGACTTTTCCTTGCGGGCTATGGTGGTTCCGGCCAACTTACAACGCCTGGCTTTACAAACTCAAGCCACCCAAGCCGGAGTCCAACCCCTGTGGCAGCAACCCCACCAAGAACTCGCACCTGCTATTTTAGATGCAGGGGTCATTCAATTTCAGGATGGTCATTTATGTATTGGGCAAATTAGTCGCGCTTTAAGCGATACCAAGGCGAATATTGATAGCTCCCAGAGTGAAGCCCAAATGCGAGCCGGAATTGCCTCAATTTTACCGAAAATTGCCGATACCCCCGGTCAATGGCATCACTGTTTAGTAGCATTTAGTCCAGAGAAGTTGCCTCAGATTGGCTTAATCCCCGAAATCGAAGGACTGCATCTCTTTGCTGGCTTTACCAACACCTTAGTTTTAGTCCCATC
The DNA here is from genome assembly GCA_000380225.1 of filamentous cyanobacterium ESFC-1. Taxonomy (GTDB): domain Bacteria; phylum Cyanobacteriota; class Cyanobacteriia; order Cyanobacteriales; family Spirulinaceae; genus Jaaginema. The sequence continues at coordinate 1,364,475 of KB904821.1, read as the reverse complement.
TCTAGCTCGTCGGTTTGCGCTCTGGGCGACCGGAGCTAGGGAGTTTATCCTAGATATATAGAGTCAACGGCGTTAATCCAAAGCGATCGCCGCACTCCCCATAATCAAAACCATAGTAATTTACTCGCGTAACCAGGGCAACTCGCCCTCATTCCGCTTTACCTGATGGCATGACGATCCAAGCCGACATCTTAGTCGTAGACGATAACCCCACTAACTTACGCTTGCTGTCCCAAATGTTGACACAAGCGGGATATCATGCCCGGCCCACCACCAACGGTACAATGGCGTTATCCGCCGCCCGTGTGGTGCCGCCGGACTTGATTTTGCTCGACATTATGATGCCGGATTTAAGCGGTTATGAAGTCTGCGAACACCTCAAAGCCGATCCCAAAACCCGCGAGATTCCGGTGATTTTCATTAGCGCTTTAGAAACCGCGATGGATAAAGTGCGAGCCTTTTCGGTGGGGGGGGTAGACTATATCGGGAAACCCTTTCAAATGGTGGAAGTCATTGCGCGGATCGAGAATCATTTACGCTTGCGTTCGACCCGCCAACAACTACAACGGCAAAACACGGCTTTAGCGTATTTTAGCGCTTGTCTCAAACAACTCAATCGCCTGAATACCACCACCTACGACGACTTCGAGCAACTGTGCCAAGATTATCTACGCACCGGCTGCGAGATGTTGGGATTTAGCTTGGGGGCGATCGCGACGGCAACCTATCCGCCGGAAATCCTCGCCGCCGAATCCATGTTAGGGCGATCGCCCTCGGAATTAAAACCCTCACTCCAAAACGCAGCAGGACTCTACCAACGAACAATCGCCCAAGCCCAAACCCTGGCAATTCCTAAAGCCTCTCCAGAATACAGCGATTATCTCGGTACGCCTTTATGGGTCAACGGTAGCGCTTACGGAACCCTGAACTTTTTCACATCAGAAGACCGTTCCCCCGACTTTAGCGCCCACGAAAACGAAATCATCGAACTGATGGCCCAAAGTTTGGGAAAGTACATCGAAACTCGCCAACGAGAGGAACTCCGCCAACAAGCAGAAGAAGAAACCCAACTGCTCCTCAGCGTTACCCAAGCCATCGGCGAAGCCCCCGACTTTACCACCGCTTTACAAGTCGCCCTCACTCAAGTTGCCAGCCGTTGCGGTTTGCATTACGGCGAAGCTTGGATTCCGAGTGTAGATGGCCAATACCTCAAATGTGCTTCGGCTTGGTATGCCCCTCAAGACCCAGAAACGGCGCGAACCCCTCTCGTCCAAGAATTACGAGGATTTAGCACCCAACTGCACTTTAAACCCGGCCAAGGCTTACCGGGGCGGGTTTGGGCGCAAGGCCAGCCGGAATACCTCAATGCGGCAGCCTTAAAAGCAGATGGCGATTTTAAACGTCGGGCTTGGATTGAAAGCTTGGGCATTCAAAATGCTCTGAGTGTGCCGATTGTGCGCCATCAAACCTCCACCGATGAATGGCAACAGCAAAATCGGGTTTTGGCGGTGTTGGTGTTTTTGATGTTTGAGACTCCACCCCGTCAGCAGATTGCCGACAACGAACGGTTAGCCACCTTGGTAACGGCAGTGGCCACGCAATTGGGAACGGTATTTCAGCAAAAACAAGACCGCGACGTACTCAGGGCTTTGTTTGCCGCGATGGACGATTGGGTGACGGTGTGGGACTACCACGGACGCTGCATCCAAGTGGCCCCGACCCATCGCGGCTTGCTGCCGCAGTTAAGCAATACTCAACCTCCCCTGACCGCTTGGATGGGTAAAACCCTCGATCGGATTTTCTCTCCAGATACTGCCGCTCGGATTCGCGATCGCATTACCGAAACCCTCAGCCGTCAACAGCGCACGCAGTTAGAATATTGTTTGGAGATCAACCAGCAAGAAGTTTGGTTTGATGCTCGTTTGTCTCCTTTGAGTGGGGAAACGATTTTACTCACGGCCAGGAATATTAGCGATCGCAAACTGATCGAACAAAAACTCCGTACCAATGAAGCGGAGTTGCGGGGGGTGTTTGAAGCCATGAGCGATATTGTCCTGGCGATTCATCCGACAGAACCAAGCGTCCGGGTGATGCCTACTTGTTACACCCATTTGGATGCTCAAGCCAATGAAATTCTCAACTTAACGTTAGATTATTTGTTTGATGCTGAGGATCATCCAGAATTTTTACAAGCGATTCAAAACGCGATCGCCACTCAAAAAACCGTTCATTTTGAATACCATCTACAACTGTCCCAGCGCCAGGTGTGGTTTGATGCCAGTATCTCCCCCGTTACCGAAGATGCGGCGATTTGGGTGGCTCGCGATATTAGCGATCGCGCCGCCCTGCAAGCCAGTTTAGAACAATTGGCCGCCGAACTCGAACAACGAGTTGAGCAACGCACTGCCCAATTACGGGAAGCTAATCAGATTTTGCAAAGTGAAGTGAGCGATCGCATCTTGGCCCAAGAAGAACTGGCCCGTTCGTCCGAACAGTTACAAGCGGTTCTCGATGCTGTACCGGGTTTTGTGTTTTGGGTGGGTTCGGGCGATCGCCCCAATTCCCGCTATGCCCCCAAGTTGCGGTATCTGGGGGTTAATCATCGCTTTGCCAAGGCTTTTGAACTCGATACCCAGGCTTTTGTGAATCAACCCCTCGGCTTTACCGGCCAGGATGTTCCCCTAACTGAACCCATCGAACAGTTTTTACACAGTTCAACCGCCGCGATCGCCAAAACCATCGAACTCAATCTCCGGGGCGAAAAACGCAACTATCTCCTGGTTGCCCAAAAATATCACCAAAATAACGCCGCCGTGGCTATTGGCGTAGATATTACCCCCCGCATTCAAGCCGAACAACAAGCCCAACAAGCTTATCAACGCTTGGAATTACTGTCGGAATTGACTTTGAACATTCGTCGTTCTTTGGATTTAGATGAAATTCTCAATACCGTGGTTTTTGAAGTCAAAAACCTCTTTGATGCCGAACGAGTCGCCCTGATTCAAATCGAAACTTGCGATCGCTACCAAATTGTTAAAGAAACCCTCAACGCCGAAATTGCCAGCTTAGACGGCTTGCGTTCTACGGTTCCTTTTCCCGATCCCCAGGCTTGGAAAAGCTTTAATGACGGGCAATATTTAATCTCAACCGCCGCTTTGGCCACCCACAACTCCCAGATTCGCTCGCGGTTGCAACAGTTGGGGGTTTATGCTGAACTTTTGATCCCGATTTTTGTCGGGGAAAAACTGTGGGGGGCGATCGCGATTCATGGTGTCAATCGTCCCCGTCAATGGCGAGATGATGAACTAGAACTGATTACTTCCCTCGCTGACCAAATCGGTATTGCTTTATCCCAAGCCAGTTTACTCAACTCCCTCGAAGATCGCGTTAACGAACGTACCGCCCAGTTGCAAGCAGCTAATCAAAAGCTACAACAAGAAATTCGCGATCGCCTTTTAGCTGAACTTGCTTTGCGTCGGAGTGAAATGCAACTGCGTTTGATCACCGACGCACTCCCGGTTTTAATCTCTTATGTAGACAATCAAGAATATTACCGCTTTAACAACCGCACCTACAGCGATTGGTTCGGCATTCCCCTCGAAGAAATTACCGGGCGATCGCTGGTTGAAGTTCTCCCAGAGGAGTATTATCAGGCCTTATGCCCTTATGTGGGGAAAGCTTTGTCCGGCGAAAAAGTTAGCTTTGAAATTCACAGCCCCCCGATCAACGGCCAGCGACGTTACATCAGCGCCACCTATATTCCCGACTGGGGTTCACAAAATCACATCAAAGGCTTTTTTAGCGTCGAAATCGACATTAGCAACCGCATTGCTGTCGAACAAATGAAAGACGAATTTCTTTCTATTGCTAGTCACGAACTCCGCACCCCTTTAACGTCTTTGCGGGGTTCTCTGGGCTTGTTGGGAACCGGACGCTTGGGGTCTCTCACCGACCAAGGGGCGAGAATGCTCGAAATTGCCATTAATAATACTGACCGCTTGGTTCGTTTGATTAACGATATTCTCGATTTACAACGCATCGAATCTGGCCGACTCAAAACGATTAAAAAGCAAACCGCCGCTACCGAGTTGTTGGGTCAAGTGTCGGATGCGATGCAATCGATGGCCAAACAAGCGCAAGTTGAATTGATTTTACGAGTTAGTGGCCAACCCCTCCAACCCAATACACCCTCATTTGATCTTTATGTCGATCCTGACCGCATTGTGCAAACTTTGACGAATTTAGTCAGTAATGCCATTAAATTTTCTGAAGCAGGAAGTACGGTAGAGGTTGAGGTTCAACAACAAGCTGATGTGGTTTTATTCTGGGTGCGCGATCGCGGTCGCGGCATTCCTGCCGATAAAATGGAAATGATTTTCGAGCGCTTTCAACAAGTCGATGCTTCCGATTCTCGCGCTAAAGGGGGTACGGGTTTGGGGTTAGCGATTTGTCGCCAAATCATCAAGCAACACGGTGGCAAGATTTGGGTCGAAAGCGAACTCAATCAAGGCAGCACGTTTTATGTGAGTTTGCCTTTGGCAATGAACAATTAACAATGTACAATTTATAATTAACAATGTACAATTTACAATTTATAATTAACAATTTACAATTTATAATTTACAATTTACAATTTATAATTAACAATGTACAATTTATAATTACCAATAACTAACAACCAACAACCAACAACCAACAACCAACAACCAATAACTAACAACCAACAACCAACAACCAACAACCAATAACCAACAACCAACAACTAACAACAATACCCTAACAACTTTTCGACTGAAGCATTCGGTTCGAGAAAAGAAAATAAATGCTTGTAACGTAAGCGGCCTTCGCGGTCTAAAACGTATTGGGCCGGGAGGGGTGCGCCTAAAGCTTGACCAACTCGGTAATTGCGAAAAACATCGCAACTGGGATTACTTAATAATGGCATTTTGATGCCTAAATCTTTCGCAACTTGGCGACTTTGTTGGGTGTCGGTACTCACAATCATTAAGACTTCTACCCCTTTTTCCACAAATCGCTCGTAGTTATCGTTGAGTTCGATAATATGGGGATAACATAAAGGGCAGTATTGTTTCTCTGTGAAAATGCGGGTAAAGGCTAAAAGAATAGGCTTTTGATTGTGATAATCTGATAAGCGAACGGTGGTTTTATTTTTAATGTCGGGCAGTAAAAATTCGGGTGTTTTTTGATTAATGGTTAACTTATTCGTCGCCGGAATTGGCACAAAGTTATTAAAAAAACGACCGTTGATTAAGCCTCTAAAATCTGTTGAAGTTAACATGACAATAAGTCTTAATAAAGTTCATTTTATTAATTATTTAAAAACCAGGGAAAAGTCATTACTTCCCCCAGTTTGAGTTGATTAAATTCTGCTGGCGAGGGTTAAAAACCTTAGACCGCAGAAAAGTAAACTTTCGATTTTTCCGGGTCAGGAATCATCGTTTTGTCGCCTTCTTGCCAACCTGCCGGACAAACTTCATCGGGGTGGCTTTGGACGTATTGAATGGCTTTGAGAGTGCGGAGGGTTTCATCGACGCTGCGACCAAAAGAAAGGTTGTTGATGGTAGAGTGTTGAATAATGCCTTCTTTATCAATAATAAATAATCCGCGCAAGGCAACTCCGGCTTCAGGGTCGAGGACGTTGTAAGCGTTGCTAATTTCTTTTTTGATGTCAGAAACCAACGGGTAAGTTACATCACCCACACCGCCTTCTTTCCGGTCGGTTTGTGTCCAAGCGAGGTGAGAAAATTCGCTATCAACCGATACGCCTAAAATTTGAGTATTGACTTTTGTGAATTCTTCGACGCGATCGCTAAATGCTGTAATTTCAGTGGGACAAACGAAGGTAAAGTCCAAAGGATAGAAAAATAAAACAACGTATTGACCGCGATAATCCGATAATTTTATGGTTTTAAATTCTTGGTCGGTAACGACAGTTGCGGTAAAGTCGGGGGCTTGTTGCCCAACGCGCAAACATCCTTCCATAATTTAATATCTCTCCTTAAATAACTTTGAAGAACTCCGCTTGACGCAAATGCAAACATCAGGGAAAGTTTTTCTGGTGTCTGTGTCACTCACGATTGCCATAGTTTAAGAACTGTTACAACCATATCATAGTCATAACGATTTTGAATAACGCGCTCAGAATTTGAGCGATCGCCCCCAATGTCTACAAAGATCGCGTTTTGGCGGGTCTAACTCAAGTACGGATATCCAGACAAAATCGCGATCGCCCCTACGTTACATTAAGAAATGTAAGGCGATAAGGCAATTCAGCTTAAAACTCTGGGAAAAAGCACCAGGGCGATCGCACCTTATCGCTAACATTCTAAATATTACGCCTATAAATCTTACAGAAAACCAAAATGCCCAAACAACCACGTTCCTTTTTTCATTCTCTTTTAAAATCAATCCTGCTGTTGAGCTTAGTTTTTACCCTAGTCTTGGGTGGGGCTAATGATGCCCTAGCGGCCCGCAGTGGCGGTAGAATCGGTGGCGGTTCCTTTCGCGCCCCCTCCCGCACTTACACCCCCCCTGGTGGCGGTTATCGGGGTGGCGGTGGCGGCTACGGCTACGGCGGCGGCGGTTTTGGCTTCCCCTTCCTCCTGCCCTTCTTTGGCTTTGGCGGCGTGGGTAGTTTGTTTAGTATCTTAATCTTTTTCGCGATCGCGAACTTCCTCGTCAACGTCATTCGTAACGCCCTCAGTGGTGGCGAAAACGGCGGCGTACTCACTTCGAGTAACCCCAAAGTCGCCGTCGGTCGCGTTCAAGTCGGCTTACTCGCCGATGCGCGGGAACTACAAACTGACCTCGACGAACTCGCTCAAAAAGCCGATACAGGTACAGCCTCTGGTCGCGCCCAGGTACTCCAAGAAGCCACCCTCACCTTGTTGCGTCACCCGGAATACTGGGTTTATGGCGCGGCAGACTCCCAACAAACCGCCCTCGATTCAGCCGAAGCGAAGTTCAACCAATACGCCCTCGCCGAACGCAGTAAATTCGCAGAAGAAACCCTCTCAAATTATAATAACCAACTGCGCGGCGATAGCGGCAACCGGGCGATCGCCGGGGAAATCGACAAACTCGCCAAAAACCTCCAACAAGAATCCGGCGAATATATCGTCGTCACCCTCGTAGTCGGGACAACCAACAAGCTCAACCTCCCCGCCATCAACGACTCCGCCGATATGCGGAACACCCTACGTCAAATCGGCGGCATTGGTAGCGATGACTTACTGGCTATCGAGGTACTTTGGACTCCCCAAGCCCAAGGAGACACCCTCACCACCGACGACATCCTCGCGAACTATCCTAATCTCAAGTTGTTGTAAAACTTCTGCTTAAGCTTTTAAAACCCCGGTTTCTACACAAAAACCGGGGTTTTGCTTATCGCGAGTCTTTTCTTTGGGGCGGTCTGTGATTGCTTGGAGAGGGGCGTTGGGGGTTGGAAGCTTGACGAGAAGCCATTAATACCGTCTGGGCGAATTGTTGCACACGATCGCGCTCTTTTTTCTTAAAAAAGAGAACCACACTTTGGCGATGGGAGTGAATAATCAGCCAGTTCTGCTTGATAATCGCAAAGGCAATAATAAAAAGAATGCCAATCAACCACAAAGGTAACAACGCAATTCCTAACCACAGCAACCACCATATTGGCCCGCTTCCCACCGTCACCGAATCGATATTTTGCAGGCGAATCCAGCTTTCGTGTTCGTCTAAACCCTCAACGCTGAAAAAACGGGATTTTTGCTGAACTCGGAGAATATCTCCCGCTAACTGAAGTTGAACAATATCGCTGCTAGGAGTGACCAGATTCCCAATTAGTTTTCCCGCCCTTCCCTTGACTTCTTTCACCATTGTTGTTGAAGTTGCTTTCATGCTGGATCGGACTCCCTATTGATCTGCAAATTGGGCGATCGCGACTTGGGAATGCTGAGAATACCGAGAAAGCCCAACCCGCCAAGGGCAGATATTCCACAAAAGCGCGATCGCGTCTGTCTCTATTTTCTTAGTAAATTAACGATTCGATTGAATAATTTGATTTTTTTAAGATTTAGAATGAGACGCGATCGCTCCATGCTCAAAACCGGGGTTTTGATTATACCGGGTCATTACTGAGCAAATTGGTGAAAATATGCTTTAACTGTCCCGTACAGCGTCGCTGCCAAGGTAACTGATACTCTGTATAGAAAAAGCAGCGATTGGTCGTCTTAGCGTGAATGGGGAGTTTTTCGGGGAGTTTGTGGGGGTTTTTGTACGCCAAGCGCTTTTCGCCAAACTGTAACATACCCAACCAAGCTTGAGTGGTTGAAGGGAGCTTGCGTGTGAGGCGCATCGGCAGATGAGGAGTCGAAAGAGACTGGACATAACCCGCCGACAAAAAGGGTTCGTAGAGATTGCCGTGGGGGGTTTCTTGGTAAATAAAAGCCAAACTAACCGCCCGTGCCAGTTCTCGGACGGGTTCGGCATCGTGACCCATTCTTTCGCGGACTAAGCTGCTTTGTCCCATCATGCTATTAAGATTGGCGATATCCGTGACGCTCATGTGAGTTCCTCCCGTCACATTAACCAGGAACTTTTCTGTGGTTAACTGTTTAAAGGGTTTAAGTTGATGTTGTAGTGGCGGCGTGATGCTGTCTTCACTTCCGGTTAAAATGAGGGTCGGCGTGCGGACTTGTTTTAAACCGTTATCGCCAAACAAGTGACCCAAAGAAGGATTAAACGCGATCGTTCGTTTGACCCGATAATCCCGCAAGCGTAAGTGAGCTTGAGGTAGTTGAGCCGCCGCACATTGTAGCCAATCAGCCGGAGCGCGACCCAAAGGAATGCGCTCGTTACAAAACTGGCGCAGTTGTTTGAGGTCAAGTTCCCCCCCGGCTAAAGCCAGCGCCGTGTAACCGCCGAGGGAGTGACCGATCGCGACGACGTTTTCAGTATTAAATTTATTGGCTAAATAGCCCCAACCGCTATCGATGCGTTCGAGTTCGTTCAGTAAAAAAGTGACATCCTTGGGGCGATCGATAAATTCAGATGCGGGTAAAAATTGAGTGGGGTTGAGGTTCAGCGAAATCTGGGCGAGGGTTTCGATACTGCTGCCCGGATGTTCGATGGCTGCAACGCTAAAGCCGTGGGAAGCCAGGTGTTCGGCGAGATAGTTCAAAAAGCGCCGATCGGCAGCAAAACCGTGGGACAGCACGATTAGGGGGCCTTTGGTTTTCGGGGCATAAAATAAGTCAACCGGAATGCGCCGTTTGCGATCGCGGTCTCGGAGAATGAGCGATCGCTGACGAACTCGCATTTTTCCCGCTTGAGCCGGATCGAGATTGGGAATATAAGCGCTGGTATCAGCATCCTCGACTTGGAGTTCTCGGGCCAAGATTGGACTCAGCAGCTTATTTTGCCATTGAGACACTTGCAACTGGGCCAAAGTCGCCACGGCTGCCGTGACATCGAGGGTCATGGTATCTTCAGGATAAGCCCTCGCAAAGCTCAAGATACTAACCCCTTGGTTGTGTTCTAGGGTGCGATACAAAGCATCTTTTATTTGATCGCTGCTGCTGTTGGGTAAAACTTCTTGCAGTTGTTCGAGGAGTTGACGACCATCCGATTTTGACAATAACTCATCTAAGAAAGTATCAGCGACACTATTATCCACGTGCAAGCGACGCGCCAGGGCATTTTGGACTTGAGGCGTTAACACCCATTGATACAGCTTTAAAGAGGGCTTGAGTTCTCCGGTGGTGGCGAAATGTTCGAGATCGCCCAGGGGAATTGTTTGTTCAACTGCGCCGAGTTTGAGAGTCACTTCTTCGGCGGCGATCGCCCTCGGCGGTGTAGCGGTTAAAGTCCCCAAAGCCAGGGCCAAGAAAGCCCCCATTCTCGCCCATCCCCAACGAAAGCGCGATCGCCTTTGGGGTAAGGTCAAGGGGGCTAAAGGGGATTGAGATAGGGGAGATTGGGCATCTGAGAAATGATTGCTATCCCTAGTCATGATCGTTTCGCTATGGCCGGAGTGGTTTGGATGGACAAAATTTTTGGGGGAGTTACTAGAACTTACGACGGTATTAACCGCGATTCAGTTTCTAGTTTAAATAAAGATAAAGACCGCGTGCGTCTATCTTACGGGTTGTTTATAGCGGTTGTCATTGCGATAATTTGGCAATTTTAGCCCAGAGTTATCCATCACAGTTCATACTTATCATTATTACTTTAGGTTTTGGAATTAAATAGCAAATTACATACCAAATGATCGAAATTGATAAAATTAAACTCTTGATTACCTAATGTTTACTTTAACGGGCTAAACTAACGACGGTGAACTGGCAATAACAGTAAACACAAAGGTTTTTATGCTCCTAAGCGATCGCGATTGTTCTCAAACATCCACAGCCCCGTCCCTTGAAGCCCAAGATCAACAGCGCTTACACTTTCATCATCGCGGCGAAAAAATCCCTTTGATGACCCAAGGGGTTTGGCAAGTTTGTCGAGGTTGGGTCCAGTTAAGCACGACTCATGCTAGTGGCGAAGATGTGTTGTTAGGATGGGCTGCCGCCTCCAGCTTTTTTGGGCAGTGGTGTACCCGCTTGGAGATGTACGAAGCCACAGCGATTTCTGATGTGTACTTGCGTTGGTTTTTCCTGAGCGAAGTGGAAAGCTCGCCGTTGCTGTCGCGATCGCTCCTCACCCATCTTAACCAGCGTTTGCGCCAAACCGAAACCCTCCTCGCGATCGCGGGTCAGCGTCGTGTCGAAGACCGCTTACATCAACTCCTACTGCTGCTCAAAGAAGAAATGGGTCAAAACTTGACCACCGAAACTCGCTTAGAAGTGCGCTTCACCCATCAAAACCTCGCCAGCGCCATCGGCACCACCCGCGTCACTGTGACCCGCTTAATCGGCAAACTTCAACGTCTGGGCTATCTACGCTTTGATAACCAGCGCCATATTATTCTTGATAATCAACGCTTCGAGCAACTAGAGCGAATGTAGGCAAAAACGCCCCCGAACCAGATGGGTTGGTTTTAAACTATTGAAAGACAAACCACCCCTTAAACCTCCCATGACCCTCGAATCCTTTTCCCTACCGCCCCAAAGCGGCAATCCCCCTCGCCATCTCCTCATCGCCTTACACGGTTGGGGAGCCAATGCTCAGGATTTAATGGGTTTAGCGCCTTATCTCAACTTGCCCGATTGTTTGATGATCTTTGCCAATGCCCCTTTACCTCATTTCCAAGTACCGGGAGGGCGGGCTTGGTATGCCTTAGAACAAGAAGGATACCCCGGTTTGAGTGACAGTCGCCAGGCTTTAGGGGATTGGTTGCGATCGCTTCCCCAAACCACAGATATCCCCCTCAATCGCTCCGTGTTGCTCGGCTTTTCCCAAGGCGGGGCCATGACTTTAGATGTGGGGTTGAGCCTACCTTTCGCGGGCTTGTGTGTCCTCAGTGGTTATCTACACGATGCCCCGAATGTGAGCGAATCACCGCCCCCGGTATTTATAGCCCACGGCAGCCACGACCCCGTAGTTCCCCTGCAAGCGGCGCAAAGTGCTAAAACCACCTTAACCCGCTTGGGGGTTACTGTTGATTATCATGAGTTCCCCATGGGTCACGAAATTTCCCCGGCAACTTTGGCTGAGGCGGCTCAATTTTTGCGCGATCGCTTTGCCACCCCATCCTAATATTCTCTCTTTAAGTAGAAGTTAAAATCTTACTTAAATCTTTTTACAACTCGAATAACCGCGATTCACCCCAAGGGTAGATGCCCCAATCCCTTGATATGCCCTAGTATAAAGACTTAATACCGTACACAACTTTAGATACGAATCATATTACCTATTATGTCTTTTAAGCCGCCTAGCTTGAAGGTCTTAGTGGTTGACGACCACGAACTCACGCGCTTGAGTTTGAGCGTCACTTTGACCCAAGAGCAAAATATAGAATTGGTTGGTGTCGCTAGTAACGGTCAAGAAGGAATCGATCTCGCCCGGGAGCATCAACCCCACGCGATTTTACTCGACTTGCAAATGCCCGAAATGGACGGTTTGACCGCCGCGACCAAAATTAAACAAGCTGTTCCCAATACCTGTATTATTGCTTATTCTTCAGTCAGCGACCCCCAAATCGAAGTTATGGTACAAACTGCCCCCATCGATGCCTTTTGTCGCAAAGAAACGCCCCCCGCTCAACTCATCGAGTTGATCAAAAAATTAGTCAAACAGCCTTGCTAAAGAGTATTCACAGCCCGATTGATGCGATGTTCAATCACCCAGAGTCGCGATCGCATTTTGCAGTTTGAACAAACCCTGCTCTTTTCCAGAATTCAGGGTTTTCTCCAAGCCGATTCTAAGATATAATAAGCCGAATTGAAATAGGGGAAAATTTCAATTTCTCCTGCCCTGGTTAAAGGTCGCCCTTCAATGACCCCCACCTTTTCAAAAGGTAGGGGAGTGGCCGGAGATAACCCGGTCGTAGCTGCGAATAGGCCATTCGGGTTAGTTCCGAAAAGGGGATTTGGTTCGGGCTTCCATGGCAGGGCGCATCTCCATCGGGTATGTGAGTGGTGACACAGTCCGACAAGTGTCTGTATCTGATTTTAATTGGAAGCGAGTTGGCCAATTTACCGCTTCCAAGGTTCAATTGCTTTATCGCGCAACGGGCATTCTGGTTACTTGCCCGAAGATATTGTTAGTCAACAGGGCATCGAATCCCGCCGACTAACGCTTCTATCCCTCCCCCACCTGTTGCGCTCTTGTGGGGGTATCTTGGAGACTTTTTGATGAAACATACGATCTCGGTTTTAGTTGAAGACGAAGCAGGCGTTTTGACTCGCATTGCCAGCTTGTTTGCTCGTCGTGGCTTCAATATCGAAAGCCTCGCTGTTGGCCCCGCCGAACAAGTCGGTATTTCCCGCATTACCATGGTGGTTCCCGGAGACGACGGTACAATCGAGCAACTGATCAAACAACTCTACAAATTAGTCAATGTTCTCAAAGTACAAGACATTACCCAGGTTCCTTGTGTCGAGCGAGAATTAATGCTGCTCAAAATTAACGCCACCGCCTCTAATCGAGCCGAAGTCATTGAACTCGCTCAAGTATTTCGAGCGCGAATTGTCGATATTTCTGAAGAAACCCTGACAATCGAAGTCGTCGGCGATCCGGGTAAAATGGTAGCGATTGTCCAGATGCTCAATAAATTTGGTATTCGGGAAATTGCCCGCACGGGTAAAGTTGCCCTCCCCCGCGATTCTGGCGTGAATACAGAATACCTCAAACTGCTCGAATCAAAAGTTTAAGCCCTAGCGACAGCAGCACCAAAGCAACCCAACCTAGTAGCAAAGTCATTTACTTAAATTTCAAGCCAAAAATTGGGGCCGGGAGTAAGCTAAAATTTATTTGGAAATTTCAGGTCACCCCAAAACTGCCGACCCCAAAAGCGGGTCTGAGGTGAAGATATATCGAAAAATCCCCCTAATTTGGTACAATAGAAGAAGGGGCAATGCCCATGCTGAAGATTCTAGGGACTAACTTCCCTTAAAGAAAGAAATCCGTGGCCAAGATCGCTTTAGCAGATGTAATAATGACGGCTCTTGACTTAATCAAAGCGTTGACAATCACGGGTCAACACAAACCCATAAAACTTTAAACCCTTCTGCGGTCGGGCAGCTCGTAGAAGTAAAATAAAAATGCTTGTGGATTCGTTCTGGCTGAGGCCGTTTGATTGGTGAGACGGCCCAGTTTAAGAGGAAAAGAAGCAAGAATCTCCAGCTATAATCTTTGATTTAGCAATGGAAATGCCCATCTGTCTAACCAGCAATCAGCGTAGAAAGTAATCATTATGACCCAATCCACCCTACCGCCGATTCATGTTTCACACCTCAATCTGGACAAGCTGAATCGCCAGTTTAGTAAAGCTTACCCGAAAGAAATTCTCGCTTGGTGTGGGGTGAATCTGCCCGCGACTGGCTTGGTGCAGACAAGTGCGTTTTTCAACATCGACGATATGGTTATTACCGATCTTCTGTATCGCGAGTTGAAGCCTGCACCCCGCATTCCGATTTTGTTTCTTGATACGCTGCACCATTTCCAAGAAACACTCGACTTTGTAAGTTACGCTCGCGAGTTGTATAAACTCGATCTACGAACCTACAAACCCTTGAAGGCAAAAACCAACAAAGAGTTTGCGACTCAATACGGCGCTCAACTGTGGCAGAAAGACCTTCAAAAATACCATCAACTTACCGAAATTGAGCCTTTAGCACGGGGCTTAGAAGAGAGTGAAGCGATCGCGTGGATTACCGGACAACGACGCAAAAAAGACCACGACGGCCATCACTCCTATTTACCCGTGTTTGAATACGACGAGCAAGGACGCTTGCAGATTAATCCCCTCGTCAACTGGAGTCGTACCGAAAGTTGGGCTTACACCTACGAACACGACATGATTTATCATCCCCTCCACGACCTCGGTTACTCCGAAATTGGCGATGAACCCCTAACCCCCAAGGAAAATCTCGAACCCATCTTGTTACCTCATTAGATTAATCTTCTCTTAAAACTGAATTGAGTCAAGCTGGCGTGGAGTCACTCAAATTTCTCTCGCTGGTTGCCAATTCAGTTGAGACATGGCGAAAACATCATATTCTAAAACCAGGGGGTGCGAGCCATTCCCTGATTTTGTTGTTTCGCGATCGCCCTTTAGCCAACAACCAAGAACCAACATTCCCCTCAAAATGCTGAAAACATGACCCTAAAAATATTACACTTATCCGACATTCATCTCGGTAGCGGCTTCTCCCATGGCCGCATCAACCCCGAAACCCGCCTCAACACCCGCCTCGAAGACTTTATCAAAACCCTGAACATCTGCATCGATCGCGCCCTAGACGAACCCGTAGACCTGGTATTATTCGGGGGAGATGCTTTTCCCGATGCCACCCCACCCCCTTATATTCAAGAACAGTTTGCCGCCGCTTTTCGCCGTTTAGCCGATGCTAATATTCCCACCGTATTACTCGTTGGTAACCACGACCAACACGCCCAAGGCACTGGGGGCGCGAGTTTGTGTATTTACCGTACCCTGGCTGTACCCGGTTTTATTGTCGGAGACGCGATCGCCACTCACCGCATCACCACCCCCAACGGCGACGTACAAATCATTACCTTACCTTGGCTAACTCGTTCCCTGTCCAACCTGCTCACCCTTCCTGAGACCGAAGGACTATCCCTCGCCGAAGTCAACGATTTACTCATTCAACGCCTGCAACCCGCCCTCGAAGGCGAAATCCGGCGGCTCGACCCCGATATTCCCACCGTCTTGTTAGCTCATCTCATGGCAGACCGCGCCAACTTTGGGGCAGAGCGCTTTTTAGCCGTGGGGAAAGGCTTTACCGTCCCCGTTTCCCTGCTAATCCGCCCGGAAATCGATTATGTCGCCCTCGGTCATGTCCACAAACACCAAAACCTCAATCCCCAAAACAATCCCCCCATCATTTACCCCGGTAGCATCGAGCGAGTCGATTTTAGCGAAGAAAAAGAAGATAAAGGCTATGTTTTAATCGAACTGGCAAAAAATCAAGCCGATTGGCAATTTTGTCCCCTGCAAGTCCGCCCCTTTCGTACCATTACCGTTGATGTCTCCGCTTCGGATACCCCCCAAGAAGACATCGAAAGCGCGATCGCGAAATACGATATCCAAGACGCAGTGGTGCGTTTAATTTACAAACTGCGCTCCGAACAAATCGAAATCATCGCCCTTCCCGCCCTCCAAGAAGCCCTCCAAGCCGCCCACACCTACACCATTCGCCCCGAATTAGTCAGCCAACTGGCTCGTCCCCGCTTACCCGAATTAGGCGTAGGAAACAGCCTCGACCCCCTCGATGCCCTCAAAGCCTATCTCGACAACCGGGAAGACCTAAAAGAAATTGCTGCGGATATGATAACCGCAGCAACAGAACTTATGGATTAGGTGTTAGTCATTTGTCCTTGGTCTTTTGTCCTTTGTTGTTCGTAGCCGACTGCCCCTTAATCGCTGATGGCTGAAATTAAACCGAAGCCGCAGAACGACGGCGACGCTTCGAGACGCTGCGACTGGGGGCAGGCTGATCGGGGGTTTGTAACAGGAAGACTAACAAGGGGCGCGATCGCAACTCGCGACGAGCCAACCGTTGTAAACTGCCTTCAATATCTGCCTTGACTTTCTTCCAATTAACTTCGCTGCTTTTACCATTGCTCGAAGACGAAAGTTCCTTAGAAATATTGCTCAAGCGACGCTCAATATTACGAACCACCAACTGATGGAATAAAGAACGCTCAACCGGAGACACCACACCGCGTAAATGAATTTCGGGTTCTGCGAGCAGTCGTAAATTCCAATCCACGGCTGCGGCCACGGTAATCACGCCGTCTTCAGCCAATTGCTGCCGTTCTTTCATCACATCATGATGCACCACACCGGAACGGTCTACCAACTCAATCCCGGAGGGAACTTGGTCGCCCACGCCAATACTATCAGTCGATAGCTCGACCACATCGCCATTATTGATAATGACCATGTTTTCGGCAGGAATGCCCATATCTTGGGCCATTTGCGCGTGTTTCACCAGCATCCGGTGTTGACCGTGAACCGGAACGAAGAATTTAGGCTTGGTCAAGGCCAGCATCAATTTATGATCTTCTTGGGCACCATGACCGGAAACGTGGATACCCTGGTGGCGACCGTAAATAACTTTGGCCCCCTGCATCATCAAGCTATCGATGGTGTCTACTACCGCTAAAGTATTACCGGGAATCGGGTTAGCCGAGAAGACAATGGTATCCCCTGAACGCACTTTGATTTGACGATGTTCGCCGCGAGCAATGCGAGTTAGGGCCGCTAGGGTTTCTCCTTGAGACCCGGTGGTTAGAATCAGGGTTTTCTCATCCGGTAAGCGGTCTACCGACTTAAGCGGTTCAAAGATATCGTCGGGACATTTGATGTAACCGAGGTTGCGGGCGTGGGCGATGACGTTGAGCATCGAACGACCGACAACAGCGACTTTGCGCCCGTGTTTCTGGGCCAGTTGCAGGATAATATTAACCCGATGTACCGAGGAGGCAAAAGTCGTAACCAGCAAGCGACCTTCGGCTTGACCAAAGACGCGATCGAGGTTGGGGGTCACCGAACGCTCTGAGGGGGTGTGACCGGGAACTTCGGCGTTGGTCGAGTCGCTGAGTAGGCAGAGTACGCCTTTTTCACCGTGTTCGGCGAGGCGTTGCAAATCGAAGCATTCCCCGTCCATGGGGGTATGGTCTATTTTGAAGTCTCCGGTATGAATGACGATACCGAGGGGGGTGTGAATAGCAACCGAGAAGCTATCGGCAATGGAGTGGGTATTGCGGATATATTCGACGAGGAAATGCTTGCTAAAGCGTACCATCTGCCGGGGGCCGACGGTGTGAAGTTCGGTGCGATCGCTCACCCCCGCTTCTTCGAGTTTGTTCGACAGCAAAGACATGGCCAAGCGGGGGCCGTAGATTTTGGGGATGTCGAATTGCTTGAGGTGATAAGGAATGCCGCCAATATGGTCTTCGTGACCGTGGGTGACGATCATGCCTTTGATTTTATGGCGATTTTCCCGCACATAAGTCATATCCGGCAGTACGATGTTGACTCCGTGCATATTGTCTGAGGGAAAGCCAATCCCCGCATCTAGGAGGATCATTTCGTCGTCATACTCGAAAATGCAAGTATTTTTGCCAATTTCGTGTAAGCCACCGAGGGGAATAATTTTGAGAGTGGGTTTGGTTTTGTTTTTACTCATTTGTGTTTGTATGGGTGATCTCGTTGATAAAGTTGATGTCAAAACGTTAAAAACTCAGCCGCGATCGAGGGGGCAAAGACGGGTGTCGGTTTGCTCCTCTATCGAGTTAAATCTCTGCAATTCAATTAAGGTGTCGGTTAAATACACGAACACTTAAATTAAAGACATTTCTTGTAAAACGGTTTTGAGTTGAATTTCTAATTCTGGGCTGAGGGGATACAAGGGAGGACGCATCATACCCATGTCCCAACCTTTCAGGGAAAGGGCCGCTTTAATGGGAATGGGATTGGTCGAACAAAATAAAATTTTAAACAGGGGAAAAAGGTTTAAGTGAATTTGACAGGCTTTTTGAGGTTGTCCCCCTTCAAAGGCTTGGATCATTTGCTGGAGTTGCGTTCCGACCAAATGACTAGCAACACTGACTACTCCAGTTCCCCCTACAGCGAGTAAGGGTAAGGTTAAAGAGTCGTCTCCAGAATACAAAGAAAAGTCTGTTGGGGTTAGGGTACGAATTTGACTGGCGATATCTAAACTGCCGCTTGCTTCTTTGACCGCTACAATGTTGTCGATTTTTGCTAATCGCGCTATGGTTTCTGGTTCTAGGCGGCAACTGGTGCGTCCGGGAATGTTGTACAACATCACGGGCAAGTCGGGGCAAGCGGTCGCGATCGCCTTGAAGTGTTCGTACAGACCCGCTTGGGGGGGTTTGTTGTAGTAAGGAACCACTTGTAGCGTGCCATCTACACCTATTTTAGCAGCTTTTTGGGTGGCGTGGATCGCTTCGGCTGTAGAATTTGAGCCAGTTCCGGCAATAACTTTACCATTTTTCGGCGCGATCGCGCTTTTCACCACCCGAAACAATTCCCATTCTTCTTCTACGGTTAACGTCGGGGATTCCCCGGTTGTGCCGCACACCACAATGCCATCGCTGCCTTGTTCGACGAGGTGAGCCGCTAATCGTTCAGCCACGGCATAATTCACACTCCCATCGGCGGCAAACGGCGTGACCATTGCCGTTAAAACTCGTCCAAAACTTACCACACTTCCTAACTCTAACTCCTACTAAAAAACCAGAGGCGATCGCGACTTCTTCACAATCTTAAACAGCCAAGGGCGATCGCAACCATTGTTTCGTCACCAGCAATTCCGCAATCTGCACCGCATTCAACGCCGCGCCTTTGCGAATTTGATCGCCACAAAGCCATAATTCTAAACCATTGGGATGAGAAATATCCTGGCGAATGCGACCCACTAACACATTATCTTGACCCGTCGCTTCTAAGGGCATCGGGAAATAATTAGCTTGCCAATCTTCAACTAACGTTACCCCAGGGGCTTGAGACAGCACTTCTCTAGCTTTTGCCACCGCAAGCGGGCTTTTAAACTCTAGGTTAATCGCTTCAGAATGGGCCCGCAATACGGGAACCCGGACACAAGTGGCACTAATCCGCAAATCTGGAGTCCCAAAAATCTTGCGGGTTTCGTTGACCATTTTCATTTCTTCTTGGCAGTAGCCCTGGTCATTGAGAGGCGAGTTGTGGGGAAACAAGTTAAACGCCAAGGGATAGGGAAAAGCCTCAGTAGGGGGCGTTTCGTCGTTGAGCATCGCTTGGGCTTGCTGCTTGACCTCTGCCATCGCCCTGGCCCCCGCCCCCGACGCAGATTGATAAGTCGCCACCACAATACGCTCAATCGGCTGTATGAGGTGCAAAGGATACACCGCCATCCCCATTAAAATCGTCGTGCAGTTGGGATTGGCAATAATGCCTTGATGCTGCGCCGCCGCTTCCGGGTTAATTTCTGGCACGACTAACGGCACTTGCGCGTCCATGCGAAAGGCACTGGAGTTATCCACCGATACTGCCCCTTTTTGGGCGGCTATGGGTAGCCAAGTTTTCGAGATCGAACCCCCCGCCGAAGCCAAAACGAGATCGACATCTTGAAACGCCGCTTCGCTCACCGCTTCAACTTGTACCGACTCCCCTTTAAACTTTAGGGTTTTGCCTGCCGAGCGTTCTGAAGCCAACAGTTTCAAATCAGCGACGGGAAAGTTTCGTTCTTCTAGCAACTGGATAATTTCTGTGCCAACTGCTCCGGTTGCACCCAGAATGGCAACACGAACTGAATTAGACAAATATTTTTCCTCCGTTTTGCGGTTAATGACAATTAATAAATAAAGATTATCTGTAAATTGGGTTTTGAGAATAAAGACTTTAATATATCCGAATTATCGGGCGATCGCGTAGGATTTCGGGGGGATTTATCAAAATAAGATTTGTAGTTCTTTAAGATATCTTACCGCAGGACTGAGTTTCCTCAGCCTCAAGTCCTGATTTGAGCCACCTCGATCTAAAATTTAGCAAAATTAGCGACCTCTTTGCCAAAAATTTCTCCCAAGTTGCCCTTCCAAGGGAACAACCTTCAATGTACTATCATCGAAGCAGACCCGGCCACAACGACCCCATTGCCGCAGAAAGCCCCGAAGGAGTTAAAAGCGTTATCGTGACCCACTCCAGGCTGAAAAGCGGTAGCTGTAGCCGATCGTACAAAGGTCTGAAATTAAATTTTATTGCTTGCCGAGTGTTAGTTTAACGATGAAAGTTACCCAGGAAAAACTCCCCGAAAGTCAAATTGGTTTAGAAATTGAAATTCCCGCCGAGACTTCTAAGCAAGTCTATGAAAACATTGTCAAGCGCTTGTCTCGCTCGATTAATCTTCCTGGGTTTCGTAAGGGCAAAGTGCCTCGCCACATTTTATTGCAACGCCTCGGGCCAAAACGGGTTAAAGCCGAAGCCCTCGAAAAATTAGTGCAAGACGGTTTAGAAAATGCCCTCAAAAACGAAGAAATCGAAGCGATTGGCAACTATCAACTGGTTTCTCAATTTGAAGAACTAATTGAGGCTTACGAACCCGGCAAACCCCTGACTTTTTCTGCGTCTGTGGATGTAGAACCCGAAATCAAACTCGGTGAATACAAAGGCTTAAACGTTACCGCCGAAGAAGTCGAATACAATCCCCAGGAAGTAGACGACTTGCTGCAACAGCAACGAGAAGCCCAAGCCACCTTGGTTCCCGTCGAAGATCGTCCTGCCCAAATGGGAGATGTCGCGACCGCAGATTATTCGGGGCGCTTTGCTGAAGACGGAGAAGAAGGGGAAGTCATCGAAGGAACCGAAGCCACCGAATCGCAAATGGAACTCAGCGAGGGTAAATTCATTCCCGGTTTAGTTGAAGGCATGGTGGGAATGAATCCGGGAGACACCAAAGAAATTGCGGTGACTTTCCCTGAAGATTATCCCAGAGAAGATTTAGCCGCAAAAGACGTGGTATTTACCGTCACCCTCAAAGACATCAAAGAAAAAGAACTCCCCGAACTCGACGACGATTTTGCCGAAGAAGTCAGCGAGTTTGAAACCATGGCCGAGTTGCGCGAATCCTTAGAAAAACAAGCCCAAGAAAAAGCCCAAAAACAAACCGACAACAACATCAAAGACGCTTTGATGGCCCAACTGCTCGAAGTGGTGCAGCTTGAACCCCCCGCGACGATGATCGACCGGGAACTCGAAACCATGCTGACTCAAACCGCCATGCAGCTTCAGCAGTACGGTATGGATGTTAAAGGGATATTTACCCAAGAAAACATCCAAGCGATGAAAGAGCGATCGCGCCCCGAAGCGATCGATAATATTAAGCAGGATTTAGCGATCAAAGAAATTGCCAAACAAGAAAGTCTTGCCCCGGAAGAAGAAGAAATTGTGGCAAAAGCGGCAGAAATCGAAGCCGAATTACAAGGAGAAACCATCGACCCCGACCGCTTGCGAGCCTTTGTGGTTGACGATCTCACCAAAGAAAAAGCCCTCGACTTGCTCAAAGAACAAAGCGAAATCAACCTCGTTCCTGCCGGAACCCTGAAGTCCGAAGACGAAGAAGACACAACAGAATCTGAAGAATCTGAAGAAGCTGTAGCAGTTTCGGACACGACTGAGGAACAATAACAACACAGCCTAAAAGGGCGGGACAAATGAGTAGCTTTGCGGTTTGTCCCGTTATCGGCTTTCTGGGTTCTGGATGAAGCAACCCTTTCGCCAAGAACTTGCGGCATAATGGTCAACAAAGAGCCATAAGGGAGTAGCAGGGGAAAACAACGGCATCTTGCCCCACAAATTAAAGCGCCCCCACTTGCCGTACATCTCGAATACCGCCGAAATTTCTAACGTTAGAACGACCTATGATTCAATCTCAAAGCAATCCTCTTGTGAAAAGCCAATACGGGAAACGCATCGAATCCGTGAGTAATGTCGTCCCTATGGTCGTCGAGCAATCCGGGATGGGAGAACGCGCCTTTGACCTTTACTCTCGATTGCTCAGAGAGCGCATCATTTTTTTAGGGACAGCGATTGATGACAAAGTAGCCGACTCGGTAGTGGCTCAGTTATTGTGCCTCGATGCGGAAGACCCGGAAAAAGATATTCAGATTTATGTTAATTCTCCGGGTGGCTCGGTATATGCGGGGATGGCCATTTACGACACCATGCAGCAAATCCGCCCGGATGTAGCCACAATATGCTACGGATTAGCCGCCTCTATGGGAGCCTTTTTGTTATCCAGTGGTACGCCCGGTAAACGTATGGCGTTACCGAGTTCGCGGATTATGATTCACCAACCCCTTGGTGGGGCCCAAGGTCAAGCCGTCGATATTGAAATTCAAGCCCGTGAAATTCTTTATATCAAAGAACAACTGAATGGAATTTTAGCCCAACAAACCGGCCAAGACTTAGATAAAATCACCGTCGATACCGATCGCGATTTCTTTATGTCTTCGGCTGAAGCCGTGGAATACGGACTGATTGACCAAGTAATTTCCCGGCAGGATATTCCCCAAACCGAAGTCGCTGCTTCTGCAATGCAATAAGAGGTTTAATATGCCTAAGTATGACTCCCACCTCAAGTGTTCGTTCTGTGGCAAGTCCCAAGAACAAGTCCGCAAGCTGATTGCGGGCCCTGGAGTTTACATCTGCGATGAATGCGTTGAACTGTGTAATGAGATTTTGGACGAAGAATTGATCGATTCTTCGAGTCCGACCCCGCAACCTGTCGCTCGCTCCGAAGAACACCCCCCCAAACGACGCGATCGCGCCGATCGCCTCAGTTTGACTCAAATCCCCAAACCCGTCGAAATTAAACAATATTTAGACGAGTTTGTGATCGGTCAGGACGAAGCCAAAAAAGTGCTATCGGTGGCTGTGTACAACCACTATAAACGCTTGAGTTGTAGCCAACCGAGCGATCGCCCTAAAGGTAACGGTTTAGAAGATGCCGTGGAATTACAAAAGTCCAATATTCTCTTAATTGGGCCGACAGGTTCGGGGAAAACCCTACTGGCTCAAACCCTGGCTCAAATTCTCGATGTTCCCTTTGCTGTGGCTGACGCGACAACCCTCACCGAAGCGGGTTATGTCGGGGAAGACGTAGAGAATATTCTACTCCGGTTGCTGCAAGTGGCGGATTTAGATGTAGAAGAAGCCCAGCGCGGCATTATTTACATCGACGAAATTGATAAAATTGCCCGGAAAAGCGAGAATCCCTCGATTACCCGCGATGTCTCCGGGGAAGGGGTACAGCAAGCCCTACTGAAAATGCTCGAAGGCACAGTCGCTAACGTTCCCCCCCAAGGTGGACGGAAGCACCCCTATCAAGACTGCATCCAAATCGACACCAGCAACATCCTCTTTATTTGTGGGGGCGCATTTGTCGGTTTAGATAAAATTGTCGAGCAGCGCATTGGGAAGAAATCTATGGGCTTTGTACGCCCTACCGATAATATGTCCCGCGAACAACGGGCTGCTGACATTCTCAAGCACGTTGAACCGAGCGATCTGGTTAAATTTGGCTTAATTCCCGAATTTATCGGTCGGATGCCCATGGCCGCCGTCCTGCAACCCCTCGACGAAGAAGCCCTGATCGAGATTTTAACCACCCCCCGCAATGCCTTGGTCAAGCAATATCAAAAGCTGTTGAAAATGGACAACGTACAGCTTGAATTTGCCCCCGAAGCGGTGCGGGCGATCGCCCAAGAAGCCTATCGACGTAAAACCGGGGCCAGGGGCTTACGGGGCATTGTCGAAGAACTCATGTTAGATGTGATGTACGAACTCCCCTCCCGTAAAGATGTGGGAAGCTGTACCATTACACCCGAATTGGTGGAAAAACGCTCGACCGCCGAGCTACTTGTTCATCCCTCGACCATCCGCAAACCCGAATCAGCATAAACTGTGACTGCCAAGGCTTACGAACCCAAAACACCCTCTAGCGGCTTAATTTCCCTGCGCGGTGTCGATCATTACTACGAATGGATTGTTACTGGTCAAACAGAACGTCCTAAACCCGTTTTAGTCTTTATTCACGGCTGGGGCGGTTCGGGGCGTTATTGGCGCAGCACCGCCACCGCTTTAGCTTCGCATTTCGATTGTTTACTATACGATATGCGAGGATTTGGGCGATCGCCTCTGCCGGATACGCCCCCCCATTCGAGCTACGAATTAGAAGAATACGCCGAGGACTTAGCCGCATTATTAGAAGCTTTCAACCTCGATCGCGTGTATCTCAATGCTCACTCGATGGGGGCTTCGGTGGCAGTCTTTTTCCTGAATATGTACCCGGAAAAAGTCGAAAAAGCCATTCTGACCTGTAGCGGCATTTTTGAATATGACGAGAAAGCCTTTGCGGCCTTTTATAAGTTTGGTCGTTATGTAGTGAAGTTTCGCTACAACTGGTTTCTCAAAATTCCTTTTGCCGATCGCTTGTTTATGGCTCGATTTTTACATCGTGCCATTCCCAAACCGGAGCGACAAGCGTTTTTAGAGGATTATTTGTTAGCAAATTTTGACGCGGCCATGGGAACGATTTACACTTCTGTTAGCAAAAAAGCGACAGAAGTCATGCCGGGAGAATTTGCCCGTCTTCAAGTTCCCACATTATTAGTCGCCGGGGAAAAAGATATTATTATCCCCGCCGTCATGGGGCAAGAAGCCGCCGGATTAAATCCAGAATTTGTGGAATATTTTGAAATTCCCAAAACGGCTCACTTCCCGATGTTAGAAGACACTGAAACCTATTTACCCAAGGTGCGGGATTTTCTGGGGATTCCTGCCGAAGCAGTCTAAACTCGCGTTAATCTTTGGGGCAAATCTGTTGATCTTTTGCTGAAGTTGCCTATACTAAGGCAAGTTCCTTTACAATTCAGGGACAATGACTTCGGGTTGAAAGTAATATTCTGGGGGTCAGGCTCGATAGATAAGGGTGCGAATACTGTAGTCGCTTTCCCATGAAATAGCTTGTTTAGATTTGGAGCAGTAGATCGTCGTGAACCTGTCGGATAACTTAAACGTCAAAGATTTGCGTAAAGAGCTTTCTCGCTTGCAAGAGGAGTTACAGTTACGCGACCAACTGGTGCAACAACTATCGCAAGAGTTGTTTCGGTTGGTGAAAGGTAATGCCAACTTTATGCCGCAACCGGAAGTTTCGGAGCGCCATCAATCGGAAATGCACGTTTTACGCGAGCAGTTGCAAGAAGTTGAGCAGCAGGTTAAGTTTTACCAGCAGCAAATTGCCTCGCGGGATACGGAAGTGTATCAGTTGCGGCAGTCGGTACAAGAACTCACCGATCGCAGTCGCTTACTCGAACAAACGGTTCAGGAAATGCCCCAGATTTATCGCCGTAAGTTCGCCGAACGCATGGCCCCAGTGAGAGATAAAATTGAGCAGTTGCAACGGGAAAATCGCCAATTACACGCCGAGTTACAAAGCGTGAGCTATCGTTTGGCGGTGAAGAACCGTCGCACGAATACCAAAGTGGATTTGCCGAATTTCTCTCGTCCAATTTCCGGGCCGATTCCCGCTTTTGGCAGCTTCTAGCCTATCAAACTAAATATGTCAAGGGTTATTATTTTAACCGCAGCCGCCACCTCTCCCTCGCTCGTTATGGCGATGAAAGAGGCGATCGCGGCCTGTTCGGATAGAAAGATTGAAATTGCCAATCTACCAGGGTCAGAGGCTCTAGAAAGTGCTGCTGAGGATATTATTTGCCCCCTCACCCTGAACGTACCGGATAAATTAGCGTTTCCGGGGCGGGAGATATATGCAGCTTGCGCGGATGTGCCTCGAATGCGAGCTTCGGTGGAAAGTTGGGATTATCAGACGGGAGAGGGCGAGTATTGGCTGCCCGTGGTTTTGACGGCGAAGGGGCCGTTATATGCTGAAGTTATTGGTTGTGGATCGTCGCCTCAGAGTTATCAACAACCGATTGATTTGAAAGATGAAATTCGCCAGCCCCTTTATGCTTTGGCTTATCAAGTTTTGCGTCAGTTTCAAGCGATTCCGACTGTTTATTTTTTGCAATTTTCGGTGCGCGATCGCTCTGTTATTTTCGATCGTTTATATCCGTTTCCCATTGACGGCGCGATCGCGAGTTTAAATGTACAACAACCAGATTTACTAACTTGTCATTGGCTTTGTTTAACCCATCAACCGATTTTAGATTTAATCATTGTCGGTTGATTCCGCCAGGCCTACTGTTGTGACACACTTTATAGCAACCGCCAAATCGGTCAGGACAACATATCCATTCTTAGAAAATAAGCCCCTCTCCCGTGGGAGAGGGGTTTGGGGTGAGGGCGGACTCTAAGCAAAAACGTCCTAACTGTCAGGCTTGCTGCTATAAATGGTGGGTTACGGCGGATAGCTAGATTATAGTCATAGCGTAAGTTTTAGCCGCCTAACCCACCGAGCGTTGACAACTCCCCGCCGTAAACGGTCGGGGATTCTCGCTTCATCGGGAGAGTCTAGAAAACACGGAACTCAGTCCCAATATTTTCCCCGATCTCTTTACCCTCAGCAAGCGTTTTTTCCGTCTGCCCGACGGTACTCTAGTTAAAAGTTTAGCACAAAGCCGTCCTCTAAGGACGGGGCTTTAGACCCACAATTTTTGGTAAATCCTCATTTTAGCTGTGTCGCGGCACTAGGGCACTGGCTGAGGCATTAAAGCGGATGTCGGAACCGTCGCGATTAGTATGATACACCAAACGCTGATTCTCGGTTTCTAAGACGATTTGCCAGCCTTGTATGGCGATTCTGGTGCAGACAGTGTTGGGAGTAGGATACACCCCCAGACAGCCATCCCAGGTGCGGGAGAAGGCGTTTGTGATTTCGAGTTGGTTGCGCGGGATATCAAATTCTCGCGAGGCGGTGTTGAGAATGGTTGCTTGCAGAAGTTCGGGTAAGATATCCTGACCGTTTTCGAGGAAAATGGTGTAACCGTCGTTATCGGTACGGAAAATAAGGCGATCGCTCCCACTTTCAACCGTAACTTGCCAACCGGAAACTAAGGCCATTGTACAACCGCGATCGGGAAATTGAATGCCGAGGCAACCATTCGGCCAGGTTTGTTTTTGGGCTGAAACAATCTCAACCGGGGCGTTTCCAGTAATTTGACGGGCTTCTCGTTGCACCGCTTCGGCCACTTTGTCAGGGAGGTTAGAATTGCCAACACTATCGTCAGGGAGGTTACTGGCTTGTTCGTTGAGGCGAATATCTGAGCCGTCTGCGTCGGTATGATAAATCAAACGAGCGTTGTTGCCTTCTACCCTGATTTCCCAACCTTGAATCGCGTCTCGCATACAACTGTCAGCCGGGCCACCTAAACCGAGACAACTATCCCAACTGCGAGAGATAACTTGAGTGATTTCGATTGGGTTGCGTGGAATCTCTAAGGTTTGGGCTGCTTCGCGTAAAACGGCATTTCGCAGACGATTGGAGAGGTTAGAATTACCAATATTCTCATCGGGAATGGTGCTGGCTTGTTCGTTGAAGCGGATATCAGAGCCGTTAGAGTCAGTATGATAAACTAAACGGGCGTTATTAGTTTCTAAGACGATTTGCCAGCCTTGTATGGCGATTTGAGGGCAAATCGCATCCGGTTCGGCCAGTCCCAAGCAACCATCCCAAGTGTGAGAAAAGGCGTTAGTAATTTCGATTTGGTTGCGAGAAAGGTTGAATTGTTGCGCGGCTTGTCGAATTGCGGCGTTGCGGATATTGTTAGGCAAGACCGCGAGGCCATTTTCGAGATAAACGGTTCTACCGTTGCTGTCGGTACGGTAAACAAGATTATTCTCCCCACTTTCGACGATCGCCGACCAACCGGAAACTAAGGCTTCGGTACAGCCTGTATTGGGGAAGTCGAGACCTAAACAACCATTCGACCAGGTTTCTTCCTCAGAAGCTACAATTTCAAGCTGGCTGATGGGTTGATTGGTCATCATGGCCGCTTGTTGTTGGACGGCGTTGGCCACGCTGTCGGGAAGACTAGCTTGAGCGATTATTGGGGATTCAGGATTTAACGAGAGTTGTTGTAATTCTGCTTGGGTATTTTCATTCCAAGGACGAGTCGAACCAAACGCCCCATCATACACCGCTTGGAACAATCCGTTTTCTCTGGGTTGGGCAAAAAAGATGTATTGCTGACCCGGTTCGGTGATAAAATCCGAGCAGGAATGGCTATTGAAACCCGCCACGACAACAGTATTATCTCCTTGGCCTTTGAGATACTGTTCGACGCGAACGGTAACGTATCCACGATCGATTGCCGTTACGGTTCCGGTAAAGACGTAAGGAGCGCTGCTGATGCGTTGGGATAGGGGGGCAGGACGAGCGCCCGGAATGGGGCTACAAGCTTGGACAGGAGAGGCGATCGCGATTCCCATGGCTATCACCACAGGAGAAAGCGCGATCGCCCACCGAGAGTTTTTACCGTTAAAAAATCTAGAAGTTGTCATAAAGGTAACAGAAGTTAATCGCTTTCTATGCAATAACTCTGTTGACGCAATAAGACAATTTTAGGTTTCTTTGGGGGTCGCGCTCGCGTAGTTACCAAAAAACACGCCATATCCGGCAATCTCAACCGTTTTGCCATATTTGCGATTGACAAAATCCGATTCGTCCGACTCGACACAGTTCGGAAACTGCGCCAAGTCAATATGCACCGTCATGGGGCTGAGATTAAACAAGCACAAGAGTTTCTGCTCGTCGCATTCCCGACTAAAGCCCAAAATCGGGTCAGGAGTATCGACTAATTTTAAGTTCCCTCGGCGTAAAGCAGGCTGTTTTTTGCGCCAATCAATCAAGCGACGATATTTATTCAACAAGGAAAACTCGCTTTGCTCTTGTAAATCTACCGCATGGGCGCGGTGTTCAGTGGGGAGTGGCAGCCAAGACTCTTTGGCATCAGAAAAGCCCGCATTGGGCGCATTTTGTTGCCAAGGCATGGGGGTACGACAGCCATCTCGTCCCAAGACTTGCGGATAGTTGGCTAAACCAAAGGGGTCTTGCATTTTTTCATAGGGAATTTCGGCTTGGGTTAAACCGAGTTCGTCCCCTTGGTAAATACAACAACTGCCACGCAAGCACATCAGCAACGCCGCAAACATGTGGTCGAAGGCTTCGTGGGTAAATTCATCGTCAATGAGATATTTGCGCCAGCGAGAGGTTTGTCGCGGGAAATCGTGAGTTCCCCCTGTCCAGCAAATTGTGCCATTGCCTAAGCTGCCTTCTACTTCTTCGATAAGTTCGCGCAATCGTTCCCAAGTGAGGGGTTCGTCGGTCATCAAGGAAGAATTGTAAGCCATGTGCAGGCGGTCTTCTCCTTGGACATATTCGCTCGAAACGCCGATGGTGTCTTCTGCCGAACTGACTTCTGCTAGGGTTGTTGTGCCTTCGTAGCGGTCGATAACATTACGAATTGGTTTGAGCAGTTCGATTGTAGCGGGCTGACAGAAATTATGAGTATTAATAAATTCAAAATAAGGGTCAGTTGCCCCTGCACCTGCGGGTCGCGGGGTATCTTCAGGACGGGGGGGATTATCGCGCAAGAGGGGGTCGTGGGTGTAGAAGTTGACGACATCGAGGCGGAAGCCATCTACGCCCATATCTAGCCAAAATTCGGCAGTTTCCGCGATCGCGGCCACGACTTGCGGGTTGTACCAGTTTAAATCCGGTTGCTGTACCAGGAAGTTATGTAAATAATACTGCTGGCGGGTTTCGTCCCAAGTCCAAGCACTGCCGCCAAAAGTAGCCCGCCAATTATTCGGAGGGGAACCGTCTTCTTTCCCATCGACCCAAACGTACCAATCGGCTTTGGGATTATCTTTACTGCTGCGACTTTCAATAAACCAAGGATGTTCTTCGGAGGTATGATTCCAAACTTGGTCAATCAGGACTTTGAGATTGAGGTCGTGGGCTTCGTTGAGGAGGTTTTGGAAATCATCCAGGGTGCCAAAGATCGGCTCAACGGCGCGATAATCGGAAATGTCGTAGCCAAAATCGTGCATGGGGGATTTGAAAAATGGCGAAATCCACACGGCATCTACGCCCAAAGAAGCAATGTAATCCAGCTTTTGCCGAACGCCGTTGAGATCGCCAATCCCATCGCCGTTACTATCCACAAAGCTGCGGGGATAAACTTGATAAATCACGGCACTGCGCCACCAATCAGCGTTTTTGGGGGTGAGGGTGACTTGTTTTGGAGTTGAGGTTATGGTCATTTCAGTTATCAGTTATCAGTTATCAGTTATCGGTATTTAATGCGGCTATGTCGGTAGCTTGAAATTAGGAAAATTTTGAGTATTGATAAAAAAGGCAAGTCTCGACAGATACACAGGCTACACTGTCTATTGTGGCGAAGATGGGGATGGGGTTTTTACCGCCTTATAGGGGAAATTAGGAGTTAAAGTTGGCTTTTTTCTCTATCTTTTGGCCGAAAAACAGCGATCGCCCTCTGGGGAACTTAACCCCAAAGATGTGCGTCTTAGAAAACTTGGATTGTTGTCTCTAGTAGTTACCGAGGCAACATCAAAGCAATATTGTGGGTAGTCTCGTCTTTTTGTGTCTGATTCGCTCTTAATCTTGATTCACTATCCCTAACAACACTTATGCGTAATATTCGGTTGATTCCTCGGAAAGCTGTAACTCTGGCCCTGTCCATGACGGTGGCAGTCACGGCGAATTTATTCGGGTCGGCGGCTTGGGCTGGCGATCCGTTTCGTAGTACAAATGCTCGCGACATTGGCGATCGCACCGAAGCCACCATCGAAGCAATTTTTGTAGAAGGCAACTACACCAGAGCCGAAAGCCTCGCTCAAGAAGCGATCTCGGCTGAACCCAACGAACCTCTAACCCACGCGATCGCGGCGGCTTTGGCTTATAGTAACGAAGATTGGGAAGCTCTGCGCCCCCATGCTCGCGCTACCCTCGAAGCGGCGGAAAATCTCATGGCTTCTGACCCCTTGCGGGGCAATATTTACATGGCAGTGGGGCATTTTATCGACGGTAGTTACACCATGAAAACCCAAGGCCCCCTCGGCGCTGTGAGCAAGTTGCAAAAAGTCTTGCAATATATCTCCGAAGCCGAAAAAATCGATGCCAATGACCCGGAATTAAACCTGCTCAAAGGTTATATGGAGTTAATGCTGGCGGTGAATTTGCCCTTTGCAAATCCTGAAAACGCGATCGCCAATTTCCGCGACAATGCTGCCCCCACTTATATGGTCAATCGGGGGATCGCGATCGCCTATCGGGACATGGAAGACTACGACCAAGCCCTCGAATACGTCGAAAGAGCTTTACAAGAAGCCCCCGACAACCCCGAAGTTCATTATTTGCAAGCGCAAATCTTGTATAAACTTGGCAAAGAACGCAACGATCCCGATTTAGTGGCTCAATCTGCCGAATTATTCGAGTCCGTGATTGCCCGTCAAGACCAACTCCCCGATTATCTCGACACGCCCCTTCAGTTTGAGTTGGGATTAGCCCGCAATTGGTTAGCTGAAAACTCCTAAAACAGCGTAGTGGCGTAGGATAGCATCGCCCACCATCTCTAAATTTGAGCCTATTTGAAGGGAAACCCAACAAAATCTTGATGTTTGTTGGGTTTCCGCTTGTCAGGGCTAAAGCCCCGACTACGAACAATTAACATTACAAAATAAAACAATATTGCTAAAACAACTTGACATTCAAGCTAAACATTATCAAAACTTTCAAAACTGAGAAAATCAATTATGGCAACCGCCAAAACGGTTAAGACACCATATCCATCCTCAGCAAATCAGCCCCTCGCCCGTGGGAGAGGGGTTGGGATAAATTTTAATTATTTTTAAAAATTGACAACAACTTTTAGTCAATTCAGTCACCGACCTTTATGGTTTAATTTTGACTGTCACCTCTTTATTTGATTGTTGCGGATTTTTGCTTTTCAGGAATACAGTTTCATTTCTCTGTTTTAATACAATATGAACCCTGAAATTAAGGGATAAAAACCACCCAATAACACCGATTACTCATCAGGAGAAACATTATGAAATACGGGATCGATATGGGACATAACGCACCACCCGATGTAGGTGCAGCTTCTCGATTTGGGCGGGAAGATGACTTAACGAAAAAAGTTGGGACGCAAGTCATGGACAAGCTAAAAGCCCTCGGAGAAGAAGTCGTTAACTGTAACCCCAGTAGTGCCAGCAGCGTCCTCAATTCCCTGATTCAACGAGTACAAAAAGCCAACACCGAACGAGTCGATGTTTACGTTTCCATTCACTTTAACGCTTTTAACGGTAGCGTCAACGGTAGCGAAGTATTTGCCGTCAGCGATTCGGGACGACGCATTGCCCAACCCGTCCTCGACAATATTGTGGGCTTAGGATTTTTCAACCGTAGAGTGAAAAATGGTTCTCATCTCTACGTTTTGAAAAATACCGCCATGCCTGCCATTTTGGTCGAATGCTGCTTTATTGACTCGGAAAAAGACATGAAGCTGTTTAACCTCGAAGCCATGTCAAACGCCATTGTCAAGGGATTGACCGGAAAACTCCCAGTCACCAAGCCCCCCGAAATCCCGACTCCCACGGATAAAGAACAAATCCTGAAACTGCAACAAACCCTCAACCGCTTGCAAATTCGCGACAGCAACGACAAAGCCCTCGTCGAAGATGGCTTGATGGGGCCAGCAACCGCATCTGCTGTTGAGAAATTTCACGAAATTATGGGGGTTAATGGGGGCAAAACCGCCGGGGCTGTGACTTGGCAGCTATTTGCAGAAATCGAATCTCAACCCACGTTACGCCCTAATCACGCCGAAGGGTCAGCCGTCCGTTATGTGCAGTTTCGCCTCGGAGATACGATTGACGGGGTTTATGATGAATCTTCTGCCGATTTTGTGCGGCAGTTTCAACGGCAGCAAAACCTAGTTGCTGATGGTATTGTCGGGCCGAATACTTGGAGTCGCATTGGCGGTAAAATCGAGTACGATTTGTCCTTAAAAATCATTACCGATACGGTTCTCAAGCAAGAACCCATCGACAGCAGCGAAATCAGCGATTCTAACCTCAAATACCCGATTACGGCTGGAAATGAACTGGCGCTGCACAGTTGGGGGGAAGAAGGCAATCACATCAAAGTCGCCTTTTTGGGTCAGACCTTCAACGGTTTTAATACTTGGTATGCCTTTAGCGATCATGTGGAGATTTGGGAAAAAGGCGAACCCCTGGAAATGGAACCCGAAGGGGAAGACCCCCAAGTTGAACAACGGTCTGATAGTTTTAAACTGCCCGGTTATGTCAGCACCTTTTACCTCAGCGATCCGATTTTACCGGGGGGACATTTCTTTTGGCGAGAAGCAATTCACAACGGCGATCGCATTCCTCAATCGAAAGCCCATGTTGAGAATATTTTAGCCCTAGCGCGACGTTTAGAAGAAGTGCGCGATCGCCTGGGGGGATTTCCCATGACCGTTACCAGTTGGTATCGTCCCGAACCTTGGAACTCTCAAGTCGGCGGTGCGAGATTTTCCCGTCATCTCTCCGGTCAAGCCATAGACTTTATTCGTCCTGGCCTCACCGGACGACAAATGGCTTCCCGACTGCAAAATTGGCCAGGAGGAATGGGCATTTATCGCCGCTACCCTAACTTATTGCATCTCGACATTCGTCCCTATCGCGCTCGTTGGGGTGGGGCTTAAAATTGGGATATCGATCCTGATTGAGTCGCCCTAATGTCTATTCTTGAAATTACCAATATTATCTTAGGGATTCTCGCGATCGCGCTCTCATTGCCGATCGCGGTTTTCGTCCTTGAATGCGGGGCCGCCCTATTTCCCGGCATTCGCGACCCCAAAACCAGCAATCCCCCTGATTTTAACGTCCTCATGCCTGCCCACGACGAAGCGGCAGTGATTAACGAAACTCTAGATTTCCTTCTCCCGCAACTTCCATCCCCCAACCAACTCGTTGTCATTGCCGACAATTGCAGCGACAACACCGCCGAAATTGCCCGCAACCGAGGCGCAACTGTCCTCGAACGCTTTAATACCGAACAACGAGGCAAAGGTTATGCCCTCGATTTCGGCTTGAATCACCTCGAAGCCAATCCCCCGGAAGTGGTGGTTCTGGTAGACGCAGATTGTCGCTGTTTGCCCGGTTCGATTGCTAAAATTGCTTCCCAAGCGGCTACCCAAAACCTGCCGGTACAAGCCTTGTACCTGATGGAACAACCCCCCAACCCCCAACCGAAAGACTCGGTTTCTGCCCTGGCTTTCTTGGTGAAAAACCTAGTGCGTCCAAGGGGTTTAAATCAATTCGGGCTGCCCTGCTTACTCACCGGAACCGGAATGGCCTTTCCTTGGCAGATTATCCGCCAAGCGCCCCTCGCCAGTGGTAACATCGTCGAAGATATGCAGTTGGGGTTAGATTTGGCGATCGCGGGTTCTCCCCCCCAATTCTGTCAAACGGCTAAAGTCACCGGGATTCTGCCCCCTCAAGGTGAAGCGGCAAAAAGCCAACGCACCCGTTGGGAACACGGTCATCTGCAAACCCTTATCACGCAAGTTCCCCGCTTGAGTATTGCAGCGATAAAGCAATTCCGGTTTGACCTGCTTGCCCTCGCCTTAGATTTAGTTGTACCGCCCCTTTCTCTGTTGGTAATGGCCTGGGGTGCGGGGTTGATTGTGGCAGGGTTGGGAGCGTTTCTCGGTGCGTCCTGGCTACCGTTCGGGGTACTCGCGATCGCGGGGGTTTTAATTTTTCTCAGTATTATCAGCGCTTGGGCAAAGTTCGGTCAAAAAGACATCCCCGGCAAATCCCTTTTGGCGGTTCCTTTCTACGTCCTAGGGAAAATCCCCCTTTATTTCGCTTTTCTGATTAAGCGTCAAAGCAAGTGGGTTCGCACCGAACGTTCTCCGGTTATTCCTGATAAGGAAGTTTAAAAAGCAAGTTTTTGGGCGTAGAAAATACGCCCCTACCGCGATTTTTAAGCGTAAACCCGATTGACTGAAGTTTGTAGGACTGACTGACGATGAAGGAGATAAGCAACATTTTTTAATGGAATTTTATCTTCCCAATCGAGTTTAAAACGTTCAGTTTCAGGTGAAATTGTATTGAGAATTTTGGTGGTTTTGAGAGCTTTGATGGGAACGCCTAAAATCGTACATAAACCCAGATGGCGATCGCTCATTTCTGGATTTAATTCCAGATAGCGAATTAGCTCGGTAAATTCAATAAATTCAAAGCGATAATTCCCCCAATTATAAGCTAAAAATTTACACGGGTTATATTTTTGTGGATCGCGACCGCATAATTCTGTAGCGATTTCCCAAGCTTGTCGAATTTGAGTAGAATAACGTTTACGTTTCGACTTGGATAGCATTTTCTCGATATCATTGAGATTGACAATAAATAGAAAACAATGCCGATTTTGACTATTTTGATACTCTCCCGCTAGAATACAACGAATTTTTGGCCAGAGCATAGTTTGTCGATCTAAAGCTTTTAATAACCGTTTGATTTCTCGTTCGACTTGAGGCGTTTTGGGTAAATAGGTTTTGACTTTATTACCATTTAATTCTGGCTTTAATAAGTTGATGTAATAATTCTCTTGCTGGTCTAACTCTAGAGCAGGAAAAGCTTGCCAGTATATTTTATAATTGCGTTGACGATGGGAGCGAATAAACTGCGGATAACGGTGATGATTTTTGCCTGCCCATCTTTGTTGTAGGTTTGCCGCTTGACCCACATACCAAATAAAATCTTCTCGATCTGAGACGATATAAATACCTGAACATTGAGGTAACTTTTTTCGTTCCTTAAACTCAACCCATTGCCACAGTTTCCAAGTCATCAATCGATAGAATTATTCTCTGATTATCTAATTTATCAGTTTATCAGTTTTTGTCAGTATTAAGTAGGGTGCTGTTAGCGCAGCGTAACGCACCGAAATTCAAGTATTTTAGCTGCTGCGACACAATTTAAAGGGTGGGTTACGGCGGATAGCGAGATTGCTGTCACAGCGCCCGCTTTTAGCCGCCTAACCCACCCTACGCGCTTAGCCTCATTTTAGCTGTGTCACGGCAGTACCAATGACTAATGACAAAGAACAAATGACCAATACTAACGATCCGCTAAAATCGCTTTCGCTTGACTCAGGGCTTGGCGGACTTGCTCGAAACCCGTACCACCGTAGCTATTGCGGGCAGAAATGACTTGAGTTGGCGCGATCGCGTCGTAGATATCCTGCTCAAACTTCGGATGGAGTTGCTGCCATTCGTCTAGGGTTAAGTCTTTGAGCAATTTCCCGGCGGCCAAGCTGGTTTTAACCACTTTCCCGACTAAATTATAAGCTTCGCGAAACGGTACGCCTTTGGCCGCGAGATAATCGGCTACATCTGTGGCATTCGAGAAGTCTTCAGCCACCGCCGCAGCCAGGCGAGTTTGCTGAAATTCAATGCCCTCACTCAGTAAAACGGTCATGGCTTCTAAACAGCCCTGAATGGTTTTTACGGTGTCGAAAAGCCCTTCTTTGTCTTCTTGCAAATCCTTGTTATACGCCAAGGGTAAGCCTTTCATAATCGTGAGTAAGCCTTGCAAATGGCCAAACACCCGTCCGCTTTTGCCGCGAATTAATTCGGGGACATCGGGGTTTTTCTTTTGGGGCATAATGCTCGATCCCGTCGCACAGCTATCTTTGAGGGTAATAAAGCGAAATTCCTCAGAAGACCACAAAATTAATTCTTCACTGAGACGGGTCAGGTGAACCATAATAATGCTGGCCGCGGCTAGAAATTCTATGGCAAAGTCGCGATCGCTCACCCCATCCAAACTATTGCCATAAACGTCGGCAAAATCCAGCAAATCGGCGCTGTAATGGCGGTCGATCGGGAAAGTAGTTCCCGCTAATGCGCCACAGCCTAGGGGCGAAATATTGGTGCGTTTGTAAACATCATCAAGACGCTGCCAATCGCGATCGCACATCTGGAAATAGGCCAAAAGATGATGGGCGAGGGATACGGGTTGCGCTCGTTGCAGGTGCGTATAGCCGGGAATCGGGGTTTCAAGATGCTTTTCGGCTAAATTTACCAAAACTTGCTGAAACTCGCGGATTCGCCCCTGAATTTGGCGAATTTGATCCCGTAAATACAAGCGGATGTCGGTTCCTACTTGGTCGTTGCGCGATCGCGCCGTGTGCAGTTTTTTGCCCGCAGCCCCGATTAACTCGGTCAAACGACGTTCGACGGCAAAATGCACATCCTCGGCATCAATACCAGGGTTAAACTCGCCTTTGCGGTATTCGCTGCGAATTTGCTCTAGCCCCGCCACAATGCTTTCGGCTTCGTTGCTGGCAATAATCCCGGTATGAGCCAGCATTTTCGCGTGAGCAATCGAGCCGGTGAGGTCGTATTCAATCAGTTCAATATCAAAGCCAATACTGGCATTAAAACGAGCGATCGCAGGGTGTAAAGCTGATTCAAAGCGATCGCTCCAAGTTTGAGGTTTGGTCATGCCTGGGGTGAAATAGTTACGTTAAATTCAAAATGAATGAGACGAAGGTTTTAAGAAGGCAACAAACTACGGAAGCCGAAACCAATCACTAAACCAATAATCAGCGCCCAAATTTGTCCCGTCTCGACAAAATTGTTAAACGCACTTTGCATCTGACCAATCACATCCGGGTCTTCTACGTTTTGAGCAATAATCAAACCATCTAAAGATTGAGCGTTGTTGAGCAATCCGGTCTCTGTCATGGCGATATGACGATCGAAACTGCTGTTAATTTCGTTGATATCGAGATTTTCCATAAAAGTATGATTTTCCTGCATAAAATCCTGCCAAAAACGTCTAGAGCGATTGTGAGTATCAAAGAACTTAGGAAGATTTTAACTGTAAGATGACCAAAGTCATATCATCTCCGTGACGATTTCCCACCCCAATAAACTGCTGAACCCGCTCAAAAAGATAATCCACAATCTGCTGCGGCTTGTAACCTTGCTGACAAGCTTGCTGAAAGGATTGTAATAAATTTTCTTCGTCAAAGCGATCGCCATTGGCATTCATGGCATCGGTAAAGCCGTCGGTGTAGTAAATCACCGTGTCCCCTGGGCAAAGCTGAACTTTCGCATCTTCGTACTGAGAATCCGCTTCTAAGCCGATCAACATTCCCCAAGTATCCAACCGTTCGATTTTGCCCATTTGGGCCCGCCACCACAACGGCGGATTGTGAGCCGCGTTGGTATAAGATAGCGTCCGGGTTTGGGGGTCATATTCGGAGTAAAACAGAGTTACAAAACGATGAGAATTTTCCAAGTCATCGTACATGACCCGATTGAGGTGTTGCAAAATCCGGGCGGGGGTGTGACGGTTTAGCACTTCAGCCCGCAGCATTCCCCGCGTCATGGTCATAATTAACCCCGCCGGAACCCCTTTACCCATCACATCCCCAATCACAATGCTCCAGGGAACCGAGTTTACGCCCTTATTTTCCGGGTCGCTGGGCTGAATGCGGTCGTAGTTGGTGGGGATAAAGTCGTAATAATCGCCGCCGACGCGATTGGCGGTAATGCAAGCCGCGGCCAACTCTAAGCCGTCAATTTGGGGGCATTTGCTAGGAAGGAGGTGAACTTGAATTTCTGAGGCGATTTCGAGTTCCCGGTCGAGGCGTTCTTTTTGGCGCAGTTCGTTGGTGAGTTGTTGATTGGCGATCGCGACGGCGGTTTGATCGGCCACTAACTGTACTAATTTTTGGCGCATGGTCGTCCAGCTAAATTCCGGGTCATGGCTGAACACATAAATCCGGCCTTGTTCTTTACTTTTGATCCAGATGGGGGTGCCAAAAAGCTTTAAATCTGTGCCGACTCGGTGCTGAATGTCTTGGTCTAAGCTTTTATAAGCGGCAGTGGAATTGGGGCGATCGCCGACTTGGGCTTGAGCGTAGCGGGTTTGGGGATTTTGGCGAATCGCCTGTTCGATGGCTCGGCGGATGTCTTGGCAAGCATAACCTTCTTGACAGTGGATTTGCTCTAGGCGCACTTTACCGTTGGGTCTAAACAGCACCAACGCCCCGCCATCGGCATCGGTGACTCGGGCCGCCATTAAGGGGACTAATTCAAGAAACTGGTTGAGATTGTTAAAACTTCTCAGGGCAAACCCTAACGAACTTAATAAGTTTTGAATCTTATTTTGTTCGCGGTGTAAGCGGGCCACTAATTCTTTGAGGGTCGAGACGGGGGTCTCGTTGGTCGAATCAGGGCTGTTGAAGTTGTCTGGCGGTTGATGGCGAGGAACAGGTGCAGCAGTCATTCTGTCAAAATACCGAACAGATCGAAACCCGCAACAAAAGCAAAAAATCTGGGTGGATTGTTTCAGATATAGGGATTTCTGGCAAAATTGGCCGGTAAACCTCCTCCGAACTCTATTTTTGATTTTTTAGCTTAGTCGCGCTCTTAGATCCGTCGCTCCTAATTAGATGATTATAAAATTGCGAATCAACAGAGTTGGTAAATGATACCCTTAATCAGCTTTTCTGCCAATGCTTTAGGGTGGGTTTTTGGGGCAATTTAGAAAGAACTGGGCCATAGAATACTGTTTTTACTATTAAATTTTGTAACAAAAGTTGTTAAGCTCTGTTGCAAGTTTCGGGAAAATTGAGCAAATGCGCGATCGCCTCCTTGGGGCTGTGGTACGATGCAAAGCGTTGGAATGACAGAGTTTTAGAGGAGAAAGACCTTGGTATTAAGGGTTGCTGTTGTTGGATCGGGCCCGGCTGGCTCGTCTGCCGCCGAAGTTTTGGCCAAAGCCGGAATTGAAACCTATTTATTTGAGCGTAAGCTTGACAATGCCAAACCCTGTGGCGGTGCGATTCCCTTGTGTATGGTCAGTGAATTTGACCTTCCTCCGGAAATCATCGACCGACGGGTTCGCAAAATGAAAATGATCTCCCCTTCTAATATTGAAGTGGACATCAATTTAGATAATCAAGACGAATATATCGGAATGTGCCGTCGAGAAGTTCTCGATGGTTTTTTACGCGATCGCGCTGCCAAATTAGGCGCACATTTAATAAACGGAACGGTTTATCAACTTGATATTCCGACAAATAATACAGACCCCTATACCCTGCACTACGCCGACCATTCTAACGGCGAGCGTCAAGGGATTATGAAAACCTTAAAAGCAGATGTGGTCATCGGCGCAGATGGGGCCAACTCCCGCATCGCCAAAGCCATTGAAGCCGGGGATTACAACTACGCGATCGCCTTCCAAGAGCGCATTCGCCTCCCCGAAGCTGGTATGCAATACTACGAAGACATGGCGGAAATGTATGTGGGTAACGACGTTTCCCCCGATTTCTACGCTTGGGTCTTCCCCAAATACGACCACGTTGCCGTAGGGACGGGAACGATGAAGGTTAACAAAACCAAGATTAAAAACCTCCAAGCCGGGATTCGCGCCCGCGCTGCCCACAAACTCGTCGGTGGCGAAATCATTAAAGTTGAAGCCCATCCCATCCCCGAACATCCCCGTCCTCACCGAGTAC
Source organism: filamentous cyanobacterium ESFC-1 (assembly GCA_000380225.1). Classification (GTDB taxonomy): domain Bacteria; phylum Cyanobacteriota; class Cyanobacteriia; order Cyanobacteriales; family Spirulinaceae; genus Jaaginema. The sequence continues at coordinate 1,323,754 of KB904821.1, read as the reverse complement.
GCGGTCGCGTAGCCCTTGTGGGTGATGCTGCCGGGACGGTGACCAAATCCTCCGGGGAAGGCATTTACTTTGCGGCCAAATCGGCGCGGATGTGCGCGGAAACCATCGTCGAAACCAGTAACTGCGGTCAAACCATCCCCAACGAACAGGATTTACAACTGTACATCAAACGTTGGGATAAGAAATACGGTATGACCTACTTGGTCTTAGACCTCTTACAACGGGTCTTCTACCGTACCGATGCCACTCGCGAAGCCTTTGTAGAAATGTGTTCTGACAAAGACGTACAGCGTTTGACCTTCGACAGCTATTTGTACAAAACCGTGGTTCCGGCCAATCCTTTAACCCAAATGAAGATTACGGCTAAAACCATTGGTAGCTTGCTGCGCGGTAACGCCCTCGCTCCGTAATTTTTCCGGCTAAGGATGTTGAGCGTATCAAGACAACTGCAATAGTTTAGATCGCATCAGAATGTTTGTTTCTGGTGCGATTTTTTTCGCGATCGCGCCTTTCGGTATACAGTGGGAAGAATCTGGCCTCAGAACTTAGACGCGATCGCTTCAACTATGTTTGAAAACCCCATGACTGTTGTAGGTCTCCTCGCCGGAACCCTCACCACCATTTCCTTTCTGCCCCAAGTCCTCAAAACCTGGAAAAGCAAATCCGCCAAAGATATCTCGTTGGGGATGTTTTTAACTTTTTGTATTGGGGTCTTTTTGTGGATTGTGTACGGATTCGCCGTGGGGGATATTCCCGTTATTTTTACCAATTTAGCTACCTTTATCCTCGCCAGTACAGTGCTTTGGCTCAAACTCAAATACAATCACCAGTAATGAGGGGCAGTGGGCAGTAGGCAGTAGGGAGTGGGGGGAGTGGGCTTTTCAGTCATCAATCATCAGCATAATCAATGCACAATTTACAATTAACAATGTACAACGGTAAAAATAATTACCAATTACCAATTTACAACGGTAGAGCTAATAACCAACAACCAACAACCAATAACCAATAACCAACAACCAATAACCAATAACCAACAACCAACAACCAACAACCAACAACCAACAACCAATAACAAAATATGTCTCGCGCTAAAGCCCTACAATATTACATTTTGACGCGCCTATTGCTTGCGCCGTTGATGATTTGGACGATTGTCACCCTGGTATTTTTGCTGTTGCGGGCGACACCGGGCGATCCGGCGGATGCGATTTTGGGCAACCGCGCCCCAGAAGCGGCAAAACAAGCCCTCAGAGAACAGTTAGGCTTATCTAAACCCCTGCTTTTGCAATATTTTGATTATTTAGGGGATTTACTGCGCTTGGACTTAGGAACGTCCCTTACCAGTCGCGGCTTGTCCGTGTGGGAGGTGATTGTGCAGCATTTTCCGGCGACGGTGGAGTTAACGACGTTTGGCATGGCGGTGGCAGTGATTGTCGGGGTGGGAGTCGGGATGATTGCGGCTTCTAACCCAAATACGCCCTTGGATATTGGGGGGCGCTTATTTGGCATTATTACCTATGCGATTCCCTTGTTTTGGATGGGGATGGTGTTTCAGTTGATTTTCTCGGTGCAGTTGGGTTGGTTTCCTCTGGGGACGCGGTTTCCGGTGGGGGCTGAACCGCCGCCGACGATTACGGGGTTGTATGTGTTAGATAGTTTAATGACAGGGCATTTGGGAGAGTTCGCGATCGCGCTGCATTATATCGCCCTTCCTGCTTTGTCTCTGGGAATCCTCCTCAGTGGCATTTTTGAGCGCATTGTGCGGGTGAATCTCAAGCAAACTCTACAATCAGATTATGTCGAAGCCGCCCGCGCTAGAGGCATTTCTGAGGGTAAGATTTTAGTCTCTCATGCCCTCAAAAATGCGCTGATTCCGGTGATTACGGTGTTGGGTTTGACCTTTGCGGCGTTACTGGGTGGGGCGGTGTTAACAGAGGTGACATTTTCTTGGCCGGGATTGGGGAATCGTTTGTATGAGGCGATTTCGTTGCGAGATTATCCGACGGTACAAGGGGTGATGGTGTTTTTTGGGGTGATTGTGGTGATCGCGAGTATTGCCATTGATATTGTGAATGCGTTGATTGACCCCCGGATTCGCTATTGATGCCCGCATCCGTCTATTCCGTTAACCCGCCCGCAGATTAAAATAGGCGGGCTAATATGGCAAAGTCCGCTTTCAAAGGATGAAGAAAATAAGTGGGTTTTGGTAATCGGATTCGTTATTAATCCGCGAATCCGTCGATCGTCTGTCGAATCCCTATCCTTAATCCAGACCCCGATACAGACGAGCGATGGGAAATTCAAAATCGAGGCTGGTGAAGGTAACGAGATCGCCTTTTTGGTAAATCGTGGTTTCCCAGGTGTCAGCAGCAGTGCGGCGACGGCATTCGACGCGCTGGGTGTCTTGGGAAATTAAAATGTATTCTTCAAGGCTATCCAGGTTTTGGTAGTCGATGAATTTGAGGTCGCGATCGAAATCTTCGGTACTTTGGGAGAGGACTTCAGCGATAAATTTGGGGTAACGTTTAATATAGCGGTCTTGGCGATCGCGTGGATCGCAGGTGACGAAAGCATCTGGGTAGTAATAAAACCGATCTTGGTAGTTGACTTTAACATCGCCGTTGTAGAGACGACAGGCGGTGTCGTCTAGGTGCAGATTGAGCAGACTTAGGAGATTCACAGCAATCCGCGAATGGGTATCGCTACCCCCCGCCATCGCGTACACAAGCCCGCGTCGATATTCATGGCGGATGGGGTTTTGGCGCTCGATGTCGAGGTAGTCTGTGGGGCTGATGTAGTGAGGAATGGCAATCATGGGTTAGGAAAAACTCTCTCTCGTTTGACCACAAAAACTTGTAAATACTTCGGAAACCGGGGTTCTGAAATCAGATTTGATTAACTTACTAATTCTCGCACAAAGGCTTGATGACGGAAGTTTAAAGATGATAGTGCGATCGCGGACAAACAAATGACAAATGACAAAAGATAAATGACAAATCTCATCAAAATCGTTTTTCTCAGCGCAGGGTTATTCTTGCGCTTTTTTGTTGTTGGTTGTTGGTTGTTAGTTGTTGGTTGTTGGTTATTGGTTGTTGGTAAATACTACGATCGAGACAAAGGACAAATGACCAAAGACAAAAGACAAAGGACAAATGACAAATGACAATTAATTTTTAATTGCTAAATGTTTCTGGGCGATCGCGTGGATTTGATCGGACACCAAAGGTTTGCTGAGGAAATCGGTGGAACCAACCATTTTGGCGCGGACTCGATCGACCAAACCATCGTTGTTGGTCAGAATAATGATAGGCGTATTTTGAAAGTCAGGAATGCGGCGAATTTGAGCGCAAATTTCGTAACCGTTGGCAATGGGCATTACCAAGTCGAGGAAAATTAAGTCAGGCTTGGTTTCTAAGATGGTGGTTAAAACCTGGGTGGCATTGTTTACACCAATAAAGCGATAACCGGCTTGAGACAGCAGCGATCGCATTTGAGTGGTGATGGCTTTATTGTCATCTACGCCGATGGCTAAGGGACGATAAGATGGGGTTTGAGTTGGGGTAGAAGGAGAGGCAACAAAATCTCCGACTTGCACTAAACCGATGAGTTGTTGTCGGATGTAGGGTAAGAGCGATCGCGTCAGGGTTAAGACGGAAGTATTCGCGATCGCGGCTAAATCTCGTAATGTGTTTTTCCCGTTAATCAGTTTTTGCAGGCGTTGGTATGTGTTGTCTTGGGTGATTTGTTGTAGTGCTTCGCGATCGCCCACGACGGGGGCTAAATCAGGAAAACAGCGAGTCAAACCCGCCGCCACCCAATGATTCCATTGAGTTTCAACCTGACATAACATTTGGGTCAAGTTGATTAAAGTAGCTTGGGGCAGTAAAGTCTGACGGCAAGGACGTACCCCTGGGGTTGCAGCGATCGTAAAGCTCGGCTGTGGGGTGGCTTCTATGGGGTTGGGAGTTACCGAGGCGATCGCAATTTCTTGGATCAAATCAAATAAAACTTCACTGGCAAGGGCTTGTTGCAGTTGGACAATTTTTTCGACAGAAACCAGCTTTCGCGAAATTAGTAAACCTAAAATGTGATAATAATTAGGATGAGTTTCCCCACGACGATCTTGCCCTTGTTTCAGGTTAACCTGAGAACAATAACGTCTGTAGTATCGCTGCCATCGTCTGCGGGGATGTTTTCCACCTGTCACCCAAGCCAAACGCCCTAAATGTAGATATAGCGACCAACTCGAACCCTGCCTCACTTTTATATCGATTTTTCCCGTAAAATGTTGTTGGCTGTAACGAGTAAGTTCAACAACAACATTCACAGTGGGGGAGTGAGCCACTGACATTCCCGATGGGGAAGGATTGAAAGATTGCGGATTGAGAGAATTAGAATTCATGTCGTCGTGAACGGTCTACTGGCGATTTTTCGAGAAAAGTACCTCACCTCAATACTTTAAGCCGCACTTGTGACAAACTTGTGAAATTTACGATTTTCGCCCTGACTTTATCTTGCCTTAACATGGCTTTATATTAGATTCATATTTCCTTAAGCTGGTGACGTATTTAAACCGCCGATTTGACACGCTGAACCCGTTAGTCAGCTTAGATTGAGACCGAAATTTGAAGGATTAACAGCTTAGATTGTTCATAACTACTCCTGAATTGTAAATTGTATGATGGCTGCTCAAGCGACAAAAAAAGTGTTAATCATCGACGATGACCCTGATATTCGCGAAGTAACTCAACTGAGTTTGGAAGTCAGTCGAGGTTGGCAGATTGTTACAGCGATTTCGGGTGTAGAAGGAATCGAGATCGCGATCGCTGAACAACCAGATGTAGTTTTGCTGGATGTAATGATGCCAGGTTTAGATGGTGTGGCGACTTTACAAAAACTCAAACAGCATCCCAAAACCCAAGCTATTCCGGTTATTTTTTTAACCGCCCGCGTCCAAGCCTCAGAAAGAAAGCGCTATGAAAACCTAGGGATCGAACTGGTTTTATCCAAACCTTTCGATCCTCTTTTATTAGCCGACGCGATCGCCCATATCCTTCAGTGGTGATGGGTTGGTTGTTGGTTGTTGGTTATTGGTTGTTGGTTGTTGGTTGTTGGTTATTGGTTATTGGTTATTGGTTGTTGGTTGTTGGTTATTGGTTATTGGTTGTTGGTTATTGGTTATTGGTTATTGGTTGTTGGTTATTGGTTGTTGGTTGTTGGTTGTTGGTTATTGGTTGTTGGTTGTTGGTTGTTGGTTATTGGTTATTGGTTATTGGTTGTTGGTTGTTGGTTATTGGTTATTGGTTGTTGGTTATTGGTTATTGGTTATTGGTTGTTGGTTATTTCTGGTGCGCGTTCCCTTGCTACTCGCGCGTTCCCTTGCGCCTTACGGCGGCGCGGGGTCGCTCGTCTTACGGCGGCGCGGGGTCGCACCAGTTGTTGGTTATTGGGCAGGGAAAAGATCGCCCCTACATAACGATTGCCCACTGCCTACAGCAAAGCTGCCCAAGACCCACTGCCCAAAACACTGATTACTGATAACTGATAACTGTTGACTCTCTTTGAAACTTAATTTCACTTTTTCGGGCTGTAACGCCTATAAGCGTCTAGCTTTTAGCCTTTTTAAAACTAACCCCTAAAAACCAAAGTTTCTGATCCTCTTTCTGGGGTAGAATTCAACTCCCCCCTACAGCAAAGCTGCCCACAGCAAAGCTGCCCCTTAGAGACTGATAACTGAACTACTCCCCTTGTCGCCGTCCCAACTCGTAAACGCCACAACCCATACAAGCCAACATCCCCAAACTAACAGCCCAACTTTGGCCCAAACTGATGTCTACGCCGTAGCTACACAAGCCCCCAAAGCCCAAAAAAGGCACAATACTCATCAGTGAAGCGTAAAAAGCATTTTGGGACTCGCGAGCAACGCGGGTGCGTTCAAACTCCTCGACGGAGGTATAAAGGGAGCGTTCGGCAAAGTTAAACCAGCGATTGAGTTGTTCGACGATCCAGTCTCTCAAACCCGCTAAGGCAAGATAGAGGGCGAGAGACCACAAACAGGCTGCCGCGATCGCGGTGGGGTCGATAGAGACTTGAAACGGCAAAAACTCAAGGATCATAGAACGGTTTGGCTTCAACGGTTTAGGAAATTGTAACAGAGTTATGGAGTCGGGGCTGAAGCCTTAACTACGAACCGGGTTGGGTTTCTTGCAGCCAAGCGGTAATGCCATCGGCTAGGGCGATCGCGAGGCGTTGTTGTTCGTTAGGATTAGTAATCCATTCAAACTCGTTGGGATTAATCATAAAACCCAGTTCCATTAGCACCGTTGGGGCAGCATGAGGGCGAGTCAGCGCCAGGTTATTCCAGAAAACGCCATAAGAAGGGCGATCGAGGTTTTCAACCAGGTAGTTATGCAGAAATACCGCGAGATCGTGGGCTTGGGGATTGTACCAAAACATCCCGATTCCGGCCGTATTTTCTGCGTCGCCACCGTCGGGAAGGGCGTTGTAGTGGACGGATAAAGCCAGGGTGGGGCGTACTCGGTCAATGGCGGCCATGCGATCGCGCAGGGAAACGTCTACATCGGTCGTTCGGGTCATATAGACGGTTGCGCCCCGTTGTTCGAGTTCTTGTTGCAAGAGTTGGGAAATGACGAGGTTAACGGCTTTTTCGGGATAGCCGTTGGGGCCTCTTGCGCCGAGTTCGTCGCCGCCGTGACCGGGGTCGAGCAAAATGGTTGTCCCGGCGAGGGAATTAGGGGCAGTCAGGTCGGCTTGGGGGGGATGGCGCAGGGTTAAAATTAGGCTTGTGCCTTCGTAGCGCAGGTCATAACCCCACTGTTGGCCATTTTTGAGGTAAAAGGTGTATTGGAGGCGTTCTGGCTCAATTTGCTGCCAATCTAGGCGACGAATGAGGGGGTCATCGTCTAGCCAGATGGTATCGGTTTGGGCGATCGCGTTATGCAGGGTCAGGGTAAAGGTATCGTCTCCTTGTTGGACGGAAACCGGGACGGGGACGGTGAGGGGAAAAACAACCTCGGTGGCGTTGGTTTGGGGTCGGGCGCTGAGGCTGCGGATCAGGGCTTGAGGAGGAACTGCACCGGGTAGAGTTTGGGTCTCGCTGGCTTTGATCCATGCACCGTAATCTAAACGCAACCATTCCCCCTCGCGACCAGTGACTTGGGCCCGAGTACCTTGGGGGAGGGGGGTTAAGCGGGAGTAACTGGTGCTGGGGCCGGTTCTGGCGACTCCTGCATCGGCGGTAATTTCGACGACTTGGAGTTGATTGGGGTTGAGAATGGTAATGTTGCCAGAAGCGGGTTGAGTGGTGGTGCGATCGCCCTGGCTGATTTCATAAACCGGTTGGGTATTGTTGGGAATATTGGCGGCGCTGATGCAGTTTTGGTAGGGATTGAGGGCGATGGGGGTGGGTTCGTTGCTGTCGTTGAGGACGGCGTAATTGGGGGGGAGTTGAGCGAGATTGGTTTGGGGGTTGAGGGGTAGGGTTTGATTGTTTAGAGTGACGGAAACTTGGGCATTTTCGGCGGCGATCGCGCTAAAACAAACCAAATCATCCGGTAAGCGGGCAATGTCAACTTGGGGGGTGATGGAGTTGCTTAAGACAATCTGGTCTGGGGGGAGTTGGGGTTGGGGTGAAACGCGGGTGATGATGTAGGTAAGGGTTTCGTTGTTGTAACGCACTGTGACGCGATTTTCGCCCATGTTTAGGGGAACACTCGGCGCAAAGTAACCGGAGGGACTGCGATCGATGATATTGCCGTTAATCGTGACATTTCCTGCGGCTGGGGCAGAACCAATAATGAAAATTTGCTCGGCGGTGGTTTGGTGTTGCGGGGGAGGATAAACAACTTTGAGGGGAGTTTCGGCTTGAGCCGGGGAGATGTTTACAATCAAACTACTGGTGGCGATCGCGCTGATTAAGATAGATTCAATCGATTTGCTCATTAATTTTTAAGCGGATTTAGCAATTTTTCAAAATTAACCGGGATCGGACGGAAACCAGGTGGGGGAAAGTTCCGAATGAATTATCCCGATGTTGCGAATCTTATCAGTTTCCGTCGTTAAAATTTAGCAAAGTTGATGAATTTCAGCCACAAGCATCCTCTATTTACTTCGGTTTTGCGTAATTTAACGGAGAGTTTTGCTGTGTTTTTATGGTTTTTTTAGATTGCTAATTCTATTAGTATGAAATCGGCTTTTTGGTTTTTTTAGGATACATTTGAATTAGCTTATCAATATTTTTCGATTTATGGTCATCTAAATGGATTCGGAGTTTTTGGTTTTATGTTAATGATTAATTATTCTCAACTTAACTTAGACTTAAATTCTACCTTGAAAGACTTAGAATTAGATGATGTAACGGTAGATATTTCCTGTTTGGGGGGAAGGGTTTATCAAATTTTTGAGCAAAATCCCATACTATCGGGGGTAATTTTGCAAGATCGCCAGCAATTTTTCGGCATGATTTCGCGACAGCGATTTTTAGAAAAGTTGAGTCGTCCTTATGGCTTGGAGTTGTTTTTTAATCGGGCGATCGCAAACTTGTATAAAGTGACGCAACAGGATTTACTGATTTTATCGGACAATACTTCGATTGTGGAAGCAGCGCAACAAGCCATTGAGCGTCCGAGTCAGTTACTTTACGAACCCCTTGTTATTCATAACGAGCAGCAACAATATAAACTTTTGGATACCCAAAAACTCTTAATTGCTCAATCTCAAATTCATCAATTCGTCGCGAACTTGTTAAAACAAACTACCCAAAAACTCAAAGCAGCCAATATAGAATTATCTCAGTTGGCTAGTATTGATGGCTTGACTCAAATTGCCAATCGCCGCCGCTTTGATGAATATTTAGAAATTCAGTGGCATAAACTAAGTTTACAACAAGAACCTTTGGGTTTACTACTTTGTGATGTCGATCGGTTTAAAGCTTATAATGATTATTACGGTCATCAAGCCGGGGATGATTGTTTGCAAAAAGTGGCGCAGGTTTTAAAAGAAGTCGCAAGCGATCCCGATTATTTAGTTGCGCGTTATGGGGGAGAAGAATTTGCTGTTATTTTACCGGGTGTCACCCTGACCCAATCTCAAATTATTGCTGAATGTATTTGCGATCGCCTACGGGCTTTAAAAATTCTTCATGGGGGCTTGTCTTGCCAACGTTATGTCACTGTGAGTATTGGTGGGATGAGTATGATTCCCAATCGAGAAGATTCACCGTTAAATTTAGTGTTGAAAGCCGATCGTTTGTTATATCAAGCCAAGCGGCATGGACGGGATCGATTTATAATTAACAGTGACCAATGAGCAGTTATCAATGACCAATGAGCAATGACCAATGACCAATTAAGGGATTTAGAAAACAATTAATAACCAATAACCAATAACCAATAACCAATAACCAATAACCAATAACCAATAACCAATAACCAATAACCAATAACCAATAACCAACAACCAACAACCAATAACCAACAACCAATAACCAATAACTAACAACCAACAACCAATAACAAATTGACCCTATTAAATAATCGCTATCAAATCGTTAAATCATTAGGAAAAGGTGGGTTTGGCCAAACCTTTCTGGCGGTGGATACTCATTTGCCGTCCCAGCGACCTTGCGCGATTAAACAACTCAAGCCCAGTCTTTCTAATGCGAGTCAAAAGCAATGGTTAGAAGAACGTTTTAAACAAGAAGCGGCAATCTTAGAAAGTTTGGGGGAAAATCACGATCAAATTCCGAGATTGTATGCTTATTTTCAAGAAGAAGACGAGTTTTATCTCGTACAAGAATATATAGAAGGGATAACGTTAACGCAACGAGTTCAGCAAGAAGGAACGTTATCGGAAACAGAAGTCGAACGGCTTTTAATTAGTTTGCTGCGGGTGTTGGAATATGTGCATCAACAGCAAAAAATTCATCGGGATATTAAGCCGGATAATATTATTTTGCGATCGCGCGATCGCCAACCGATTTTAATTGATTTTGGGGCGGTTAAAGAAGCCGTTACCACGATGATGCAGTCAGGGGGAAACGCCTCTGTCGCCATTGGAACGCCGGGTTTTATGGCTTCCGAACAAGCGGCGGGTCGTCCCTTGTATTCTAGCGATTTGTATAGTTTGGCGTTGACGGCGGTGTTTTTGCTGTCGGGGAAACTACCCCAGGAATTAGCAAGCGATCCTCAATCGGGGGAAATTTTGTGGCGGCAAGCTTTACCCCAAATTCATTCTAATTTGGCCGCGGTACTCGATCGCGCTTTACGATATCATCCTCGCGATCGCTATGCTAACGCCACCGAAATGTTGCAGGGGTTGTTACAGGGGGGCGGTGTGGATTCAGAAGCGGCCACCCTGGCAGTTTCGCCTCGTCAACCCCCCTCGTCAGCCCTGCCGGATACTCAGCAACCAACGAGGGTTATGGCGGCTTCTGAGTCGTCTAGAGGGTCTAGAAATCAATCCCGTTGGGGTTGGGGCGTTGCGGTCGGAGTTGTGGGCGCGATCGCCCTATTCATCGGTTATGGTTTATTTGCATCTCAAGATAACCGCGACCCCGATATTGTATTTTCTCCCTCTCCAACGCCGAGTCCGTCTCCCTCTCCCTCTCCAACGCCGAGTCCGTCTCCCTCTCCTTCTCCAACGCCGAGTCCCTCTCCCTCTCCCTCTCCAACACCGAGTCCAACTCCCACACCTACGCCCTCTCCTCCCCCTCAAAATACCTCTATCCCGGTGTTTTCCTGGGGAACGTCGCAAAATGAGGTGATTGCAGCCCTCGGAGAACCGAGTTATAACCGTAGGGGGTATTTCCCCAATACTCGCGCTGTGGGGTATAACGATTATTTACCCGGAGAAGCGAATTTAGGGTTTATTTTCGATAGCAATACAGGACGCTTGCGCCAAAGTGAAGTGTCTTTTGAGTCGTCAGTTGAAATTGCGCCCATCGAAGCCACCCTCAAGGCGCTACTGGGGGGCAATTTGGGGACTGTTCCGCAGCAAAGTTTAGAAGCGGTTTACAATCGTCAAACCGATTTGCGGTCTTTTTCAGTAGGAGATTTCCGGGGAATGATTCAGCGCGATCGGCGCGATCGCCTTTATCTGGCAGTGTGGGAAAAGAGTTTTCGGCCTTAGAATGTCTGTGGTGTTCGCGGGTTTCCTGTTTGACATGACCGCGCATCACTGCCCGTTGTAGCTTCATAAAGGCGGCAAAATCTTCATTGGTGTAGCGGCTTTGTAGTCGGGTTCTCAGGTGTTGTTCGGCTTCGTAGGATAACCACCCTGTCGATAAGGCTTGTCTAACGATGTCTTGAATTAATAGCATTTTTGATTTTTCCTTACCCAAAAGATTTAGTTAGTTATGGCCTTGGGCGAGGCAGTTTTCGCAATTTTTATCAATAAATTTGCGGAGATGGGGGGCAAACTTCATCAAATCTTGAAAAAGCTTTGCAAGTAATTACGGCTATAAGGGGGTGATAGGCTATTTGTCAACTCATTGTAGAAGATTTTTAAGATTTTCTTAAAGATATGGCTCAATTATTTTGAGAATGCCGCGATCGTCGAAATTTTCAGCCAAATCTAAAATTTTCTGAGCAAAGGCCAAATACTGGTCATCGGTGGTTTGTAACCTTTGGGCTTCGGCTTCGATTTGTTCGATATCGCCAATAATGGCGGCGGCGTGGAGGCGTTGGAGGCTATTTTGTGGGGGAATATGCCATTCACCCGCATCTATCTCTGGGGGGGTTTCGCGGATTTCGGGTTGGTAAATCCACTGAAGTTGGAGATAGTGACGTAACAGGGATAATAATTGGCTGACTTCGACAGGTTTGGGCAAAAAGTCATTGCACCCCGCTTCAAAAGCCGAGATGCGATCGCGATTCAAGACACTGGCACTCGAAGCAATTACGGGAATATTAATCTGTTTTTGCCTCAACTGACGAATCAAAGCGTAACCATCTAGTTTGGGCATTACCAAGTCTACAATCACCAAATCCGGCTGAAAACTCTCAATCATTTCTAAACCGGCGGCACCATCGAAAGCTGTGGCACATTCAAAGCCGAGGGGCTTGAGCATTTCGAGTAAGATGGCGTGATTAATTTCTTTATCATCGACGATCGCGATTTTGCGGCGGGGTTCCTCGTAGCCGATAATCGTGCCAATCTCGCTTTGATAACTCTGACTCGCCCATTCGGTTGCGATGGCAAACTCCACTTCAAACTCAAACTGACTCCCCTCACCTGGGGCGCTACTAACTTGTATCTCACTGCCCATTTTCTGGACGATTTCTCGCACAATCGCTAAACCCAGTCCTGTTCCTTGGGATCGCGCCGCTTTTGACCCTACTTGTTCAAAGGGTTGGAAAATAGTATCGAGGTCTTTGGGGGACATCCCGACTCCGGTATCCCGAATCGCAAAACGCAAGCCTACTGTCGGCGGCGATCGATCGAAATCGCGATTCGTCACCAATACCGTAAAGGTAACGCTGCCTTGATGGGTAAACTTGACGGCATTCCCGAGTAAATTAATCAACACTTGCCGCAAGCGTTTCTCATCGGCACAAATCCCTGGAGGAATATCGGGGTCGCAGATATATTCAAACTCAATATCCTTTTGTTCGGCGCGGATGCGAGTCATTTCCACCACACTGAGTAAAAAGGAAGGCAAATGAAAATCACGATCGTAAAGTTCGAGGCGACGGGCTTCAATTTTGGCTAAATCGAGGATGTCTTCGATGAGATTGAGTAGGTGTGTGCCGCATTGATTGATGATGGTAACGCCTTGGCGATGATCGTTGAGGTTCGGGGCTTGCTGCATGATTTGGGTATAGCCGAGGATGCCATTGAGGGGGGTGCGGAGTTCGTGACTCATGTTGGCTAAAAACTCGCTTTTGGCTTGGCTGGCGACTTCGGCGGTTTCTTTGGCAGTTTCGAGGTATCTGGCGGTGGCGACTCGTTCTAACTCAGCCCCACCTCGGGCCGCAAAGATTTGGAAAATGGATTTGAGGGTGTTATTGGTTTCGATGGGTTGGGTATCTAAAACGGTTAAAATGCCGATCGCCTCCCCGGTCATAGATTGTAGGGGAATGCCCCAATAACCCCGAATTTGCCATGCTTGTAAGTAGAAGTCGTCGGGGAAAAGTTCGACGACGCGATCGCCATACAAACAGCTTTGATTTCCCTGCACCACATTTTCACAGGGAGTCCCGGCTAAGTCGTATTCAAAGTTATCGTTAAATTCATTATTGTTCCATACTGCTAGAGTGCGGGCGCGATCGCGATCTGGGGTGATTTCAGCAATCATGGCATAACGCACTTGCAAGACTTGGGCAAGGTTGCCGACAAGGGCTTGGAAAAAGGCGCGACCCGTGACTGAAGCGGTGCCTTGGACAATCAGACGCAAGGCTTCTTCTTGTCGTTTGCGCTCGCTAATATCCCGCACAATGGCTTGAATGACCGGGCGATCGTCCCAATCTACGGCAGTTAACCAAACGTCGGCGGTAAAGAGTGTCCCATCCCGTCGTTGATGCCACCATTCAAACCGTTGCGTCCCTTGTTCGTAGGCTTGTTGAATTTTGGCGGCAGCAGCAGTCATCGAATCTGTGCCGTCGGCTTGATGGGGGGGGGAAAGTTCGCTGGGATGTTTGTTAGTAATTTCTTCGGCGGTGTCGTAGCCAAATAACTCAACGGTGGTTTGGTTGCAGTTAATAAAGCCCGCTTCATCGAGGATCATCACCGCATCTTGTAAGCTGTCGTAAAGGGTGCGATATTTTTGTTCGGAGTCCCGCAACTCCATTTCCACTTGGCGGCGTTGGGCGGCTTCGAGGGCGAGAATGACGAGGTTGCCGAGCGATCGCGCAAAGCTTTCTTCTTCCATCGTCCATTGTCGCGGCGTTTGGGTGTGTTCTAAGCACAAAACCCCCACAATGCGTTTATTTCGGCGTAGGGGAATTTCGAGCATCGCCGTGATATCCAGGGGAATGATATAGTCTGGGCGCAGTTCGTCGCAACGGGGATCGCGGGCAACATCGTCAATGGCTAGGCTTTCTTCAGTTTGTAGGGCTTGGAGATATTGGGGATAGTGCCTCATGTTTAACTCGGATTCGAGGCTGTGGCGATCGCGACTGATGGAGTAGACATCTAAACATTGCCAAATGCTCTCTTTGGTATTAAACCAAATGCTGACTCGCTCGACTTTTAAGGTTCTGGCGCAGGTTTGCGTAAGTTTGGGGATACTAAGGCTCAAATCTCCATAACGCAGTTCGCTGTCGGCGGCGAGTTGAGCGAGTATCCAGTTGTGATTGCTCAGAACAACGTTTTTTTGTTCGAGGTTATTTTGGGCTAAAACGCGATCGCTAATATCCGCGATCGCCCCATAATAAGACAATTTCCCCGAAACTGAGCGAGATACGGTCGCATCGGCTTGCAGCCACCGCACTTCATTGTTGGGTTTAATCACGCGGCATTCGTGATGCCAGTTACTTTCGGCGGTAACGGCAGCATTGAGGGAGTTAAGATATTCTTGGCAATCGTCGGGGTGAAGACGCTCGACAAAGTTAAACATATTCTCGCTCACGGCTTCGGCACTTACCCCGGCAATGTCTATAATGCGATCGCTGATATAATCCATATTCCAATTGCCATTTTCATAGGTGCAGTGATAGATGGCGCTGGGAATTTGAGCCGCGATCGCATAAAAGCGCTCCTCGCTGATTCTCAGGGATTGGGTTTGCTCCTCGACGTTGGTTTGGAGTTGTTGATTGGCTTGTTTGAGTTGCGTTTGTACCCGGCGATTTTGGCTGGCGGCGGCAAACAAGAAATAGGTACTCAAGGCGATACTACCCACAAAGGACTGCAACAACAGCAGCAATTCTAAAGACGAGTCCACGATCTGAAATTTCGTAGCAAAAACGCCGTATTCTTGAACTGTGGTCAAAATAGCAAAGGTGACGCAGAAAGTCACCAACAGGGTCACAGTCCGTCCATTAAGGCGAAAAGCCGCCCAAATCAAGGGCATCACAATCGCATACTCAATCGGCTGACTGCCCAGAAAAGCAATCCCGTTCAAAACCAGCAACAAACTAAAGACTAAAGCGGTTTCTATTGTTTGCCGGGGATGGTGTTGCCTTTGGAGATCGGGGTCTTTCTGCGTCCAAACCATTAAAATCGGCGTAAAGATGAGAATGCCAATCCCATTGGATAACCACCAAGTCAGCCAGGTTATTCCCACATCCTCCCTAGAAATCAGTCCGATCGTCAATAAAGTCAAAGTGGCGATTGTCGCACCCAGCAGGGGACTCAATATTACCGCCCCCAAGACAAACTTGAGGAGACATTTCGGATCGTTGAGCCAAGTTTTAGTCCCGATAAAACGCCGTCCGAGATAAGCCCCAACACTGGCTTCAGTGAGGTTGGCGATCGCAAATCCCAAGCTTTGCAATACCCATTCCAGTCCTGTTGTCACTCCCCAGAAAGCATTGAGGATGACAACACCGCAAAAGATGGCGGGTAAGAAGCGATAACCCCCCCGCCAAGTCACCGCTAACATTACGCCAGAAGCGGGCCAAATTGCGGCGACATTACCGGATAACACGACGAAAGAATAGGAAAAACGCCCTAAAATGACATAAATCAGCACAACACTGAGCAATTTCAGCATATATTGAACACTCAGCCCAGATTGCTTTGAGCCAGAAATCATTGCAATGTTTCTCCTAGGGGTAGTTTTAAACAAAAAGTCGTACCTTGTCCGGGGGCAGAAGTGACGGCAATCTCCCCTTGGTGACTTTCGACAATGGCTTGACGGGCTATGGTGAGTCCTAACCCGGTTCCTTTACCGACGGGTTTGGTGGTGAATAAATGCTCGAAGACTTGTTGTTGAATTTCTGGGGGCATACCAATGCCGTTGTCGCTAATTTCGATAATGACTTGGTTTTGAGCAGGATTGAGACGAGTCGCGATCGCGATTTGATTAGGATCGCTTTCTAACTCGTCATAACTGCGGTTGAGACTTTTTTCATCGAGGGCATCAATACTATTCGCCAGCAAGTTCATAAAGACTTGATTGAGTTGCCCCGGAAAACCATTAATTTCGGGGATATCGCCGTAGTTTTTAATCACTTGGATTTCTGGGCGATCGCCATTGGCTTTTAGGCGTTGTTTTAAAATTAATAAGGTACTTTCTAGCCCTTCGTGCAAATCGAAAAGCTGACGATAGTTGCGATCGGCTCGCGAAAATGTCCGCATCGAACGACTGATTTCGGTAATGCGATCGGTTCCGGCTTTGAGGGATTGAATTAACTGAAGAAAGTCCTCGCTAATATATTCAAAATCAATTTCTTCAACTTTTGCTTGAATTTCAGGAACCGGATCGGGATAATACTGTTGATAGAGTTCTATTAAGTCAATCAAGTCCCGCGCATATTCAGAAGCAGGCTCTAGATTCCCTGAAATAAAACCCACAGGATTATTGATTTCATGGGCGATCCCCGCGACTAATGCCCCCAACGAAGACATTTTTTCTTGTAAAATGAGTTGGGCTTGCATCGATTGTAGTCGCTGCGTTTTCTCCGCAATTTTGGCTTCAAGATCGAGATTAACTTGACTAAGTTTTCGACTTTTTTGAGCTAATTCACAATTCAAAAAACACAGTTTTAAATGGAGCTTGACTCGGGCTAATACTTCCGCTTGTTGAAAGGGTTTAGTAATATAATCCACGGCTCCTAACTCAAAACCTTTCATCTTCTTTTCGACATCAGCCAAAGCCGTCATAAAAATGACTGGAATATCCTGAGTTTTGGGATTTGCTTTGAGACGACGGCAAGTTTCAAAGCCATCAATTCCCGGCATCATTACATCAAGCAAAATCAAATCGGGGATAATTTCGAGGAGTTTTTGTAGGGCATCTTCGCCGTTACGAGCCACCAAAACTCGAAATCCAGAGTCTCGCAGAAAACCAAAAATAACCTTGAGATTGGTGGGATTATCTTCGACTAAAAGAATAGTTGAGCTTGGGGTTTCAGGCATAGTTTAATTTTTGATTAGCAGGGAAATAGGTTGACAAAACTTGTGTTACTGTCGCTACGTCTAACGGCTTTGACAGAAAATAACCCTGGCCACAATCACAGTTTAAACCTTGTAAAATTTCGAGTTGTTCTTGAGTTTCAATCCCTTCTGCGATCGCCTTCATATTGAGATCGTGGGTAAGATTAAGAATGGTTTTGGCGATCGCTAATCCCTTGGAATTGGGGGCTAGACGTTGCACAAAGGAACGATCGATTTTAATAAACTGGGCTGGAAATTCGTGCAAACGACTAAGAGACGAAAACCCCGTCCCAAAGTCATCGATACACAACTCAATACCACAATTCGCTAAAAATTCTAAAACTGCGGTTCCCGCTTGTCCTGCTTCCCAATATCCCCTTTCGGTGATTTCGATTTTTAGATTTTGAGGAGATAAATCCTGTAAAATTTCTGACCAGTTAATGTTTTGGAGTTCTTCTAAAAACTGAATTTTCACACTCGAATAGTTAACACTAACGCTCAAATTAGAATTGAGTTGAAAAAGGTTTTTCCAGGCTCGCATTTGTTGACAAGCTGTTTGAATCGCCCAAAGATCAATTTTTTGCACCATCCCGGTTTCTTCCGCTAAAGGAATAAATTTATTAGGAGGAATCAAACCTTTATCGGGATGTTGCCAACGAATTAAAGCTTCAAAACCGATTAATTGCTGCGTATCTAAAGAAAAAATGGGTTGATAATGCAAACAAAATTCTTCCCGTTCTATGCCCCAATAAAGATCGGTTTCGAGTTGCTGACGCTCGGCGAATTGAGCTTTTAAACAAGGGGTTAAAATGGCATACTGGCCTTTATTTTGGGCTTTGGTATGATGCAAAGCGCAGTCTGCATCTTTTAACAAACAGGCTGATTTTTGATACGAAGCAATCGAGCTAATAATACCGATGCTGGCATTTACCGTCAGGATATAGTGTTGTATGGTAAAGGGTTCCTTGAGTCGAGCAAGGAGGTTTTGAGCGAGATCGTCTAAGGAATCAACGGCGGGATTGTAGGGCAGTAAAATCGCAAATTCATCTCCCCCTAAACGCGCAATTATGGCGCGATCGCCTAAGCTAGATTGCAAGCGCTGGGCTACTTTTTGTAATAGTTGATCCCCCACAATATGACCAAAACTATCGTTAACTTTTTTGAAATCATCTAAATCTAACCACAAAATCGCCCAAGTTTCCGCCTTGGTTTCCAGCATTTCTTGTAAAAATTCCATAAAATAAGCGCGATTGGGTAGAGTTGTGAGTAAATCGTGATTCGCTTGATAATGGAGTTTTTGGGTTTGACTTTCGAGTTTTTGAATCGCTTGAGATAGGGCTTGGGTGCGCTTTTTTACCCGTTGTTCTAGTTTTTGATTGAGTTCAACTAATTCAGCTTCGGCAGTTTCTCGCGCCGCAACTTCACTTTGCAAACGTTGGTTTCGATGTTTGAGGGTTTTTTGCAGTTGACTGAGTTTGAGGTGCAGACAAATCCGACTCAGCACTTCTTGTTTTTGGAAAGGTTTAGAAATAAAGTCAACAGCCCCTAATGCTAATCCTTTCAGTTTGTTATCTAAGTCGTTTAAAGCGGTTAAGAAAATAACCGGAATATCTTGAGTATTAGGATTTTCTTGGAAACGAGTGCAAACTTCAAAACCATCGAGTTTTGGCATTGAAATATCAAGCAAAATTAAATCCGGGGTAATATGTTTTAGTTTTTCTAAAGCATCTTCGCCATCGGTTGCGACTAATACTTTAAAGCCTGATTCTTTCAAAAGAGTAAATAATACCTTTAAATTGACAGGATTATCGTCAACTACAAAAATTGTATTTACTGTCATTGTAGGATTAGGAAAGATATTACTCATAACTCCTTTTTTGTGGCACAAGCTTAAATTAGCAAAAAGGGCGGAATCGGACTTTACTGATAATGGCGATAGGACTAATTTTCGATCGGAAAGTAGGCGATCGCCACGGGGATAGTTAACAGAATTTTGTCATAAGAAAGAGGGGCGATCGCATAGTTTTAAATTAAGTTTGAAATAATGTTTTATAATCAATCCACTACTAAAAGATTGCTTTGTCCTGAGTGCGATCGCTATTTATTAATATTAAATAAACAGGGTTTTCCTTAGAACTCGGCCTTCAATCCTGTGATTTCTTATACTTTGTACTGCATTATAAACTATCTTTACACCCTTAGCCAGGGTCTAAATTTTCAGGTCGTAAAGAATAAATTAAGCTTCAATAAAATTCAGTTTAATTCACTACAATATAAAGATTTTAGGGGGAATATTTGTAAAATAGGATACATTCCCTCGCAAAATAATCGCAGACTAATCTAAATGAATTAATATTCCTCAGCGTTTGCTTGATTTTGCAAACGCCGTAGGTCAAGCAGGCCCCCTCGCTCCTAAGAAAAAGCAGGAGCAGTGCCAT
This sequence comes from filamentous cyanobacterium ESFC-1, assembly GCA_000380225.1. Lineage (GTDB taxonomy): Bacteria > Cyanobacteriota > Cyanobacteriia > Cyanobacteriales > Spirulinaceae > Jaaginema. The sequence goes on along the minus strand of KB904821.1, from coordinate 1,304,258 downwards.
CTACTCCCATGCTATCGGCCATCACATTTTCGGCATAACGAACAGGACGCATCCCCGTGGGTAAGGGTTTGATGCCATGAGAGACTTGATTCGTCCACCACAACGACTCCGTATAAACCGCCTCGAAACCCGTCGCACCCAGCCAAGCATCGACGCTATGACGGGCATAATCTTTGATATAGGGTTCTTCAAAAATCTCAGTCAGCCAATCGGTATGGCGTAGGGTTTCTTGGCTACCATCAAAAATCATCACCTGGCCGTTGCCTTGGAGCAAGCGGAATGCCTCTCGTAGAATGGCGATCGCGATCGCGCTCGGTGTTTCGTGGAATAATAGGGAAGCCGTGACCACATCAAAGGATTCTGAAGGCAGGTTGGTGGCTTCTGCGAGTCCGTGTAACCATTGAATTTCTAATCCGGCTTGTTTGGCTTTATACTCCGCCATCACCAACATATAAGGAGACAAATCTAAACCTATTACTTCAGCGAAAGGAAACTTTTGTTTGAGTAATAAAGTGGTCGATCCCGTCCCACAACCGAGGTCTAAAATGCGCCGGGGTTGGCCTTGAATGGTTTTAATGGCATCTTCTCGCAACCAGGTTTCATTGGGGGGTAAAGCATATTGGGTAATCGGATCGTAAGTCACCGCCGCCCCCGGATTGAGATATCCTTTTTCAATGCCGTGGAAGTTTTGAGATTGGTAATAATCGGGATAAGTAACTTGGGGATTACGGAGGCGATCGCCCTCGGCTTCCCAATCAATGCTTTCAGATAAACGTTTCATTTCGTCGCGATCGATCAACACATTCGCGATCGGTTCGAGAAAACGCTGCCATAATGTCTCTTGGTGTACCGTCATATCAGTTATCAGTTAGCAGTTATCAGTTATCAATGACTGGCGAAGGTGGTGAATTTGGAAATATTGCCAGTGACCATGATTTCCCAAATTGTAACAATCTATTAAGTCAGTGAATCGTGAGACAATGAATCGCGATCGCGATTTAGAGAAATACTCATGGTTGAATCAAAAATTGGCATTGCCATCGTCGGCACAGGCTTCGGTCAAAAAGTCCATATTCCCGGCTTCCAAGCCCATCACCGCACCGAAATCGTCACCGTCTACAACCCCGATCTCGAAAAAGCCCAGGCGATCGCCAGCGAACACAATATCCCCCACGCCAGCAACAATCTAGACGCGATCGTTCAAATGCCCGAAGTCCACGGGGTCAGCATCTCCACACCGCCATTTCTGCACTACGACATGGCCAAAACCGTCCTCAACGCCCGAAAACACCTGTTGCTGGAAAAACCCATGACCCTCAACGCCAGGGAAACCCAGGAACTCTACGATCTTGCCTTACAAAATAACGCGATCGCCATTCCCGACTTTGAGTTTCGTTTCGTCCCCCCGTGGCAACGTTTTGCCGAATATCTGCAACAAGGCTTTGTCGGCCAAAAACGCCTGATCAAAATCGATTGGCTGGTAGTCAGTCGCGCCAACCCCGATCGCCCCTGGAACTGGTACGCTCAAAAAGACAAAGGCGGCGGTGCATTGGGGGCTGTGGCTTCTCACGCCTTCGACTACATTAACTGGCTGTTTGGCGACGTAAAACGCCTTTGTGGGTCTCTCAGTTGCGCCATTCCCGAACGCCCCGACCCCAGCGAGGGCGGCAAACTCAAGCCTGTAGACGCAGACGATACTTGCAATATTATGCTCGAACTCGCAGATGGTACGCCCTGCCAAATCTGCATTAGTTCCGTTACTTATCAAGGCCGCGGCCATTGGGTGGAAGTCTACGGCGACCAAGGTACATTAGTCCTGGGTAGCGACAACCTCAAAGATTACGTCCACGGCTTCCGTTTGTGGGCCGCTTCTGCGGGGGAAGACCTGCAAGAAGTGGAAATTCCCCAACGCCTGGCTTTCCCGAAAGTTTATTCCGACGGTCGCATTGCCCCTTTTATCCGAGTGGTGGATACTTGGGTTAACGCCATTGATGCGGGTCAACAACCGATTCCTTCCCTTAAAGAAGGGGTTTACTCCCAGTTACTCATGGATTTAACTCATCAATCCCATGAGTCCGGGGCTTGGGTGAATGTTAATGGGTGAGGATATTTTAATCTCGTTCGGGGGGTCTATCAAAAGTGGGCTGCCGTCCCGATTCTACAATCGAGATGTTCTTTTTTGAGAATCGCGATCGCCTCAGAATTTAAGAATTGCTTTCGATTTGACGAGCCAGAGCGCTTTAACCTAAAAACAGAAGGTTTATTGAGGGAAAAACATGGCTTACCGCAGTAACTTAGGTCGCGATCGCACCCTGTATATCGAGAATGTCGGCGACCAAACCCACATTACTCTCAATCTGAGTCGCCCTGGTCAGCAACAAAGTCAAAGCAACAGCTTCACCACGGGCCCCTGGCAAACTCCGCCGACTTTATACCGGGAGGCCGACAGCTTTATTCTGCGACTAGAAGGCACGACCGGCCAGAGTTTTGTGCAGATTCAAGGCACTCAAATGAGCAGCACCACCACTCCTAACTTGTCTCAAGTCGAAGTCCTACCCTTGCAACTTGCCGAAGACAAGCCCCCTATGGAATCTATGAAGCCCATGAAACCCATGAAGCCCATGAAACCGATGAAAATGGGCAATATGTCCATGTCCGTCGAACCCATGGAAATGAAAATGGGGAACATGAGTTTAAGCATGAATGACCTGAACACCCCAAAAGCGGACGCAACTGAGCAGCGATTTTGTACCCAATGCGGCAATCCTCTCGAAGCGGGCGATCGCTTTTGTGGGGCTTGTGGCAGCGCCGTCAAAGCAAAACCTTAAAAATAAGCGACAATAGAGGTTTTAATTGGGTTATTTGGAAATTGGCAATGACTTACTGCTTAGGCATTCTCAATCATTCGGGCTTGGTGATGGCAAGCGACTCCCGCACGAATGCTGGCGTTGATTATATTTCAGCTTATCGCAAACTTTTTGAATTTTGTCAGCCGGGCGATCGCGCCTTGCTGATTTGCACTTCGGGCAATTTATCGGTATCTCAAGGGGTGATTACACAACTCAAGTGGGATATTCAAAACGAAGCCGAAATGAATTTATTTTCTCTCCCCACTATGTACGAAATTACTCGCTACGTCGGTAACAAAATGCGCGGGATTCAAGACGAAAATCGCGAATGGCTCGAACGAGATAACATTGATTATCACTGCAATATGCTCGTTGGCGGTCAAATTCAAGGAGAAGAAACCCAACTCTATCAAATTTATCCCCAAGGCAACTTTATCCAAGCCACTGAAGAAACGCCCTTTTTGCAAATTGGCGAAACTAAATATGGCAAGCCGATTCTCGACCGTACTCTGACCTTCGATACTCCCTTGGATGCCGTGGCTAAATGTGCGTTACTTTCGATTGACTCCACGATGAAGTCTAATATTTCCGTCGGCCCTCCGATCAATGTAGCCATGTACGAAGCCAACAGTTTTTTGTTGCAGCATGGGCTTCAGTTGCGCCTCGGCGACCCCTATTTGGCGAAAATGCGGAAATTATGGCAAGATTCCCTGCGTCAAGCCTTTGATGCTATGCCTAATATAGAATGGGAGCAAGTTTCCGATCCTGAAGATGTTTTGATAGACTAAGCACAGCCATGGCCGCCGAACCCCATCAAGAAAATAGTCTCGGTTGGCAAATCCACCAACTCCAAGAACGTATCAATCAAGGCTGGGAACGTTTGGGCGATCGCTTGGCTGAAAGTCTGGGCAACGTTCGCGATCCTGACCTCGATCATTCCCAATGGCCCAATCTGACCGAATTTATATTTTGGAGCGTCTTGGGTCTATTGTCCCTGCTGCTTCTGTGGACGCTGTGGCGGTCTTTAAGCCCCCTTTTCCAGACTTGGCTGCGGAATCCTCGTTCGGGGCGATCGCCTCGTCTTCCTACCCCAGATCGAGAGGTTTCTACTGCTCAATGGGGGGCGCGATCGCGCAGTTTCGCCCAAGCAGGCGATTATTACCAAGCCTGCATCGCCCTTTATCTGGCCATGTTGCAACACCTCCACGATCGCGGCATTGCTCCTCATCAACCCAGTCGCACCGATGGCGAATATCTCCAAATTATCCAACAACTCCCCCAACCCCAACCCTATCAAACCCTGCTGATTACCCATCAACAGCTTTGCTTTAGCAATCAACCCGCATCGTTACAACTCTGGGAACAATGTCAGCAAGCGTACAAAACAATGAACAATGAACAATGAACAATGAACAATGAACAATGAACAATGAACAATGAACAATGAACAATGAACAATGAACAATGAACAATGAAAACCCTCTTACCGGGTTTTGTCTTAAATCTGCGTCGGGTGTGGGATTAGTTGAAAATTGCCTGTTCAATCTTAGCCAAAGCTTGGTCTAAATTGTCGTTGACAATTTGAACATTAAACTCTGTACTCAATTCTATTTCGGCTTTAGCCCGTTGCAGACGTTTCGCGATCGCGTCTTCGGTATCGGTGCCGCGATCGCGCAGTCGTCGTTCTAATTCGGCTACATTGGGCGGTAAAATAAACAAGCGTAATGCTTCAGGAAAAGTTTGCTTGATTTGCTGTGCGCCCATCACTTCGATTTCGAGCAACACCGTCCGACCCTGATGAATTTGGGTTTCTACCTTTTCCCTGGGAGTACCGTAGTAATTTCCCGCATATTCAGCCCATTCGAGTAATTGTCCCGTGGCAATCAGGGTTTTAAACCGATCCGGGCTGACGAAATAATAATCTTGGCCTTCGACTTCACCGGGACGCGGTTGCCGAGTGGTGGTAGAAACAGAAAGGTATAATTCTGGATGGCGAGCCAAAAGCAAGCGAACCAAAGTGCCTTTGCCGACACCACTCGGACCGGTAATCGCGATGAGTTGTCCTGAACTCATGAAGTTAGATGCTGGAATTAGTTACTATTCGTCGTTTCTTTGCCAATGACAAAGCGGTGAGCGACGGTTTCCGGTTGGATCGCTGATAGTACCACATGACTCGAATCTGTGACAATGACCGCTCGGGTTCGGCGACCATAAGTAGCATCAATCAGTTGACCGCGATCGCGAGCTTCGGTAATGATGCGTTTAATGGGGGCTGATTCGGGGCTAACAATCGCGACGACACGATTGGCCGATACGATGTTGCCAAATCCAATATTAATTAACTGAATGTCCATAAATAATGTCTTCCTATTGTCTGGTCGTTGTTTTTTTGCATTGCTTAACAATATTCAACTTTTATGTTAGCGACAAAAATCTACCATTACAATGCTAAAAGCTACAAAATTCACTATTTTTTCCAAGTTTATGTCTTCTGACGTTCTTTACCTCAAGAAAACTTCAGTGACTTCTATCTCAGGAAATAAAGTTTTTTTTACTGTAACGCAAACTTCCACAAAAGATTGCTAATTTGAACGCAATTGGTCATAAATTCTATGCAACCTGTTGACTTTACCACCCTTACTGCGGCTTGCGCTGAACTACGTCAGAGTTGGCTTCCGGCCCGAGTTGAGCAATTTTATCAGCGAGACCGTCACACCCTGGCGATCGCCCTGCGTACCCTTGACAAACGCGACTGGTTGAGTATATCTTGGCATCCCCAAGCGGCGCGGATTTGTGTTGGCGACCGGCCCCCGCGCACCCCAGATACCTTTACCTTTAGTGACCAGCTACGCCATCAACTCAACGGCTTTGCCTTGAGCGGGATTGTCGCGATCGCGCCCTGGGAACGGGTGCTAAACTTCCAATTTGCCAAACGACCCGGCGACCCCCCGCAATGGCATCTCTACGCCGAAATTATGGGCAAATATAGCAATTTAATCCTCACCGATGCCCATCAACAAATTGTGACTTGCGCTCATCAAGTCAGTTCCCAAAAATCGAGTATGCGTCCCGTCCAAACCGGACAACCCTATGAACCGCCCCCGCCCCTTTTAGGCAATGCGCCGAGTTTAACCGAAAGTCGCGATCGCTTTGTCGAGCGTGTCAGTCTCGTCCCCGGTAAGCTCAAAAAACAACTCTTGCAAAGTTATCGCGGTGTCAGTCCCGTCTTAATTGCATCAATGGCCGAAAAAGCGGGTTTAGACGCTCAACAATCCACCGAAACCCTGTCTCCGGCAGATTGGGACGCATTGTTTGAGCGCTGGCAAGAATGGCTGCATTGCCTGGAAAATGAAACCTTTACCCCCGCTTGGACAAAAACAGGATACACGGTTTTGGGATGGGGCGCGATCGCTCCTGCAAAAAACACCCAAACCCTCCTCAACCACTACTACACCAACCAACTCAACCAACAGACATATAAGCAACTCCGCCATCAGTTAGAGCAAAAAGTCAAAAGTTTGCAAAAAAAGCTCAACCAAAAAGCCGAAACCTTTAAAACTCGTCTCGCCCAATCCGACGAAGCCGACACCTACCGCGCCCTAGGGGATTTACTCATGGCCCATTTGCACCAATGGCAACCCGGCATGAAAACCATCACCCTCCCCGACTTTACCACCGGAGAAGACACGCAAATTGCCCTCAATCCCGAAAAAAACGCCGTCCAAAACGCCCAAGCCCTCTATAAACAACACCAAAAGCTCAAACGCGCCCGTAACGCCGTCCAACCCCTCCTTGCCGAAGTGCAAGCCGAACAACAATACCTCGAACAAATCGAAACCGCCCTCAGCCAAATCGACGATTATCGCAACCCAGAGGACTTGCAAACCCTCCAAGAAATTCGCGAAGAACTCATCCAAGAAAACTATCTCGACGGCGGACGCACCAAAACCCGCCCCGACAACGCCCCCGAAGCCCAACCCCACTCCTACAAAACCCCCTCCGGCTTTGAACTCCTCGTCGGACGCAACAACCGCCAAAACGACCAGCTTACCTTCCGCCAGGCTGGGGATTACGACCTCTGGTTTCACGCCCAAGAAGTCGCCGGATCCCACGTTCTGATGCGTCTAGAACCCGGTGCAGTTCCCGACCAAGCCGATCTCCAATTCGCTGCCGATTTCGCCACCTATTACAGTCGTAGTCGTCAGAGCGATCGCGTCCCCGCCGTCTACACCGAACCCAAATACGTCTACAAACCCAAAGGTGCAAAGCCTGGAGTCGCCATCTATCAACGGGAGCAGATTATCTGGGGACAACCCCGCCAAGCCGAAATATATCTCCAGCAAAATTAAATAATCAGCCTGGTAAATCTACCCATCGGTAGATGATAATTTATTTATATGCTCCAAAGTGCAGACATGAGATTGTGACTCATGTTACAATTCGTGTAAAGAAATGTTTAGTGTTGCTGCACTGGGAACGCGCAACACGGATTTTCTCCAAACTAAAAACGACAAAGAACAAATGAGTTAATTCCGCCAGCCTAAGCAACTGAAAAGGGCTGGCTTTTGTTTTTGTTTTTAAATACAGAATTTAATAGATACTATATCTATCACATTTAGACAAAAAAAGCAACCCAAAAGCGTAGCAGTAGCGGCAGTAGGGTGGGTTAGGCGGCTAAAACCTAAGCTATAACTGCAATTTAGCTATCCGCCGTAACCCACCATTTAAAGTGTGTCACGCCAGTAGTGGCTCGACACAGCTTAATTTGTGCGATAGTCACCATCGTTAAAATGCTTGTATTTTGGTGCGTTACGCTGCGCTAACGACACCCTACCTATAGCCTCATTTAAGGTGTGTCACGCCAGTAGGGTGGGTTAGGCGGCTAAAACTCAGGCTATGACTGCAATCTAGCTCTCCGCCGTAACCCACCATTTAAAGTGTGTCGCAGCAGTACGGATTTGATATAACTTTAAGCTTCAGCAAGATATCTCCAGCCACAAACTTAAAGCGAGAAGTTTCTCAAAAAATGGCTGGTTTTCCCGAACTTGACCTTACTTCGCAGCTTGGGCTTGCATCGCTTTGGCCAACTCTTGAGCCACTTCAGGACGAGAAAATTGCGCTGGCGGCAGTTCACCCCGACGCAACATCTCGCGTACCTTCGTTCCCGAAAGGTGGACCCGTTCTTCGGGCTTACTCGGACTCGTTTTCGTCGTCGCCATTTGTTCGGTACGGGTGCAATAAAAAGCGTGTTCAAACTTCATGGGCATAATGCCCAACTCTCCCGGTTCAAACTCATCAAAAATGTGTTGTGCATCGTAAGTGCCATAGTAATCCCCGACTCCGGCATGGTCGCGACCAACGATAAAGTGAGTACAGCCGTAGTTTTTGCGAACCAAAGCGTGGAAAATCGCCTCGCGGGGGCCCGCATAGCGCATCGCTGAGGGGTTAATCGCCAAAATCACCCGGTCTTTCGGGAAATAACGCTCCATCATAATTTCATAGCAGCGCATCCGCACATCTGCCGGGATATCGTCGCTTTTAGTCGCCCCAACCAAAGGATGTAAAAATAAGCCGTCTACAGTTTCCAGGGCGCATTTCTGGATGTATTCGTGGGCCCGGTGGATGGGGTTGCGGGTTTGGAAACCCACTACCGTTTTCCAGCCTCGGTCTGCAAACATTTGGCGCGAGGCCGCCGGGTCGATTTGATACGCCGGGAACAACGGATGGGGGTCGCGTTCTAACAGCCACACCGGGCCTGCCAAATTAATCGGCCCTTGGTCGTAAATCACTTTTACGCCGGGATGTTTGGTTTCGTCGGTTCCATAGACGTTTTCGGCTTCGTGGGCTTTGCTGTAGCGATATTTTTGGGTGAGTTCGAGAATCCCAATAAAGCGTCCGGTACTGTCATCCAGGCGAATCCAACCACCTTCCTTGAGAGGTTCGGCTTCGTCTTCAGTCACGGATAAGGTGACGGGAATCGACCAGGGCGTACCGTTAGCAAGGCGCATATCCGTGACAACGGTTTCATAGTCGGATTGTGCCATAAAGCCAATCAGGGGGCTAAATCCGCCAATGGCAATCATGGCTAAATCTGAGGCCGCCCGGTCGTCGATGGTAATGCGGGGCAGTTTGTCCGCTTGGTCGAGAAATTCCTGCTTTTCGGCAGCAGTGGCAATCCGGTTGATAAGATGACCGCCGTGGGGCGCATTATTGTAGAGGGAACTCATCTGTTGTTGTTGTTACTTTTCAACCATCCATCCTAACTTGAATGTTGTCCCCAGACATCCTTTTAATCGTGCTTTGCTTGAGTTTATGGACAAGTGGGGAGAGTTTCTTGGGCAGTGGGGAGAGTGGGGA
>KB904821.1:1152206-1294952 GCA_000380225.1 filamentous cyanobacterium ESFC-1 | reverse complement strand
TGGGGAGGGGGGGAGGAGTGGGGAGGGGGGGAGGAGTGGGGAGAGGGGGAAGAAAGTAAATTATAACGAATAACCAACAACCAATAACCAATAACCAATAACCAATAACCAATAACCAACAACCAATAACCCAAACAAGGGCGCTTATCCCTTACTACACAACCAATAACAAAAGACAAATGACCAATGACAAAGGACTAACCAACAACCCAGATTACTGAAAAGAAGGCTCGGACTCCGGTTTATAAATGTAATCGTAGTCGAAGGGAAAGGGATGGAGATTGCGTACAATCGAAAATCCTAATTGGCTGACGGTATCAGTGGTAAAAGTGGCCATGACCAACTCGACTAACTTTTTCTGACCGATTTGGGGAACTTTGACAAAGTAATTCCGTTGAGCAAAAAACAAATTTTTATCCCGAGGATTGACAATGCCGTTGAGTTTGTGAGCGTATTGGATGGGTTTGATGTAGGTGTAGAAAAAGTCTTCTTGGTTGGTTTGCAATAAATACAAGCGTTCGTGTTGCAGCCAGCTCATTTGAAACATCATTTTGATGACTTCAAAGCCCAAGATATAGTTTAAAACATAGGTTTTTTCTTCTGGGCTAATCACCAAGCGCAACGCCGATTCGAGGTATTTTTCGGGCTGACAGCGTACATCCTGGGCTGAGTGGATATAGAACTGACGAATATAAGCTCGTAAAAAAGGAGGCGTGAGTCGGGTATCGATGTGGAAGCTTTCGAGATGGCGTTGAACTTTGGCTTGGGTGTCGTAATCTTGGATGATTTTGGCGATAATACCATCGGCGGTATATTCATCTAAGAAGTGACCCTGAACTTCTGGAGATGCACCCAACAGTAAATAGCACAGGGATAACAAATAACGGCGTTCTTGCCAAGGCAGCTTTTCTGCCCAGTTTTTGGCTTCCTGCGGCAGTTTGTCTAACATTTGGTCTACTTGGGTTGTCTCGGTTCCCAAGGAAATAACATCGAGTTCCATGGCCTTATTCCGTTTGCTCTATCAGCTTGGTTGCTTTAATCGGGTATCAATAATGTGGGGTGAATTTTCTCAGACGACCGCAGTCCGTTATTGGGGTTGAATGGGAAAAATCGCGACCGGATAAATCAAAACATGAAGCGGTAGAGCTACAACGGTTTTTTGAAGTTGGGGGAGGGAATCGCAAAACTACACAGAGCGCAATTCGTCAAGTTTATCGCGGACGGCTTGGATATCTTGCCACATTAACCATTTCGGACTTCCTTTCTCCCGCGAGGGATTCCGCAGAAGATAAGCCGGATGGAAAATTGCCATGCACAGCAACTGATTCCATTCTAGCCATTGACCCCGAACTTTGCTGATGGCTTTTTTCTCTCCGGTGAGGGTTTTGAGGGCTGTTGCACCCGTAAATAAGATAATTTTCGGGTCAATCAGGCGAATTTGTTCGAGGAGATAGGGTTTACAAGCTTTGACTTCGGGAGCGAGGGGGGTACGATTATCAGGGGGACGACATTTGACCACGTTGGCGATATAAATGTCGTTTTGGGTGTCGAGTTTGACGGACGCGAGGATTTTTTCGAGGAGTTGACCCGACCGACCCACGAAGGGTAGGCCTTGTTCGTCTTCTTGTCGGCCGGGGCCTTCACCAATAATCATGATATCAGCGTGGGGATTGCCGCGACCGATTACGGCATGGGTGCGACTTTCACTGAGACCGCAACGTTCGCAGCTTTGACAGTGGGGGATGAGTTCTTCTAGGCTGGCGTAGGTCTGGGGGGGAATGGGAATATTGGCATCGGTGGGGATGCGGTCTTTTTGTTGGGGGTTCGGGGTAGAATCAGATTCGGAGTTGAATAAACTAAGCTGTTGATCGTCGGTCATAGTTATATTTACACCATCAGAACGTAGATGCACGGATAATTGCTCTTGCGCTACACTTCAGTCATTGTAGGGTAGAGCCGAAGTTTATTGAAGTTTTCTTGTGTGAAGGAATGAAAGGGAGACGGATGCCAAGTGGAGGGGAACATAACCCAGGGGATTAAAGTTTTTATGAGATTTTGGCAACGTTGGTATAACAATTTTCAGCAAGCTTGTCAGCAAAATCCACCGCGAGTGGTTGAAGCGATTATGCTGATTTTAGCAATTTTGTTGTTGCTTTTTCTGATCTTCACTTGGCAGGGGTTGGAGCAGTGGCCTTATTTTATTTTGAGTTTGTGTTACTGTTTGGGGGCTTCTGTGTCTTTGTTGATACGGGAAACTCATGGTTATGGTCGGCAACCGCAGGTTACACCCACGGCAGTTTTTATGGGTGCAATTGTCTTGATTTTATTGGTTAGTTTGATTGCGTTTAGTTCTTTAGTGATTTAAGATTTTCTATGAGCCAATTGGTGCAGGTTATTCGCGATCGCATTACCCATTCGCCTCAAAACAAAATTTCGTTTGCTGAGTTCATGGATTTGGCGCTGTATCATCCGGATTTGGGGTACTATAGCGGCGGCAATGTCGAAATTGGGGCCGGGGGCGATTTCTTTACTTCTGTGTCTCTGGGGGCAGATTTGGGCGATTTGCTGGCGGTTCAGTTTGCCCAGATGTGGGAATGTTTGAGCCAGCCTCAGCCGTTTATTTTATTGGAAATGGGGGCGGGTTTAGGGGATTTGGCTTTGGATATTTTAAAGGCGGTGGAAGGTCGATATCCTGTTTTTTATTCTAGGCTTGAATACTGGATTGTTGAAGAATCTCCGGCTTTGATTCGGCGGCAAAAAGAGGTTTTAAAGGGTTATCCGGTACAGTGGAAAACCTGGTCGGAGATTGAAGATAATAGTATGGTTGGCTGTTGTTTTGCGAATGAATTGGTTGATGCTTTTCCGGTGCATCAAGTCAGAGTTGAAGATGGGGAATTAAAGGAAGTTTATGTAACTGAAACTGAAGCCGGATTGACTGAAATTACCGGAGAACTTTCTACGCCACAATTAGCTCAATATTTTCAAGAGATGGGGGTTGATTTACTGGCACCGGATTATGCGAAACCTTATCAAACTGAAGTGAATTTGGCGGCAATTTCTTGGTTGGAAACGGTGGCCAAAAAGCTGCAAAAAGGTTATTTAATCACGATTGATTATGGCTACTCTGCAACGCGCTATTACAACCGAGAGCGATCGCGCGGTACATTGCAATGTTACTACCAACACCGCCGTCACAACAATCCCTACATCAACCTGGGTCAGCAAGATATCACGGCTCATGTTAATTTTACCGCTTTGCAGCACTACGGCCAGCAGTACGGCTTAGAAACTCTGGGTCAAACCAAACAAGCAATGTTTCTGATGGCTTTGGGATTGGGGGAAAAACTGAATGCTTTATCCAGCGGCCAGTTTGGGGTTGAGCAAATTTTACAACGCCGAGATGCTCTACATCAACTGATGGACCCGACAGGATTGGGGGGCTTTGAAACCCTGATTCAAGGAAAAGGACTCAAGGAAACCGAAGCCACCCAACCCCTACAAGGTTTAACCGTGCCTTTATTTTAAGCGTTGGCGGTGACGGCTACCGGTTGTAGTAAACTCAAAAGATGACCATCGGGCGATCGCACTGCGGCCACTTTCCCGAAAGAAGGCTCGCGGACTCTGCCTTCGAGTTTAGCCCCTAAGCTTTCTAACTTTTCAAGGGCTTTGTACACATCGTCCACATGAAAGCTTAAAATCGGAGAGTGACCGGTTTCGGCTGAACTTTGGGCAAAGTGAAGGGCAATGGTTGTACCATTTGCGTCTAACTCAGCCCAACCGGGACTTTGCATTTTGATCGGTAATCCCAAACCTTCGTTGTAAAATTTCACGGTTGCGTCGATGTTTTCTACCATCAACATGACGTGCTTAAATTCTGCGGCCATTGATTCTCCTCGATTGTGTCTTTAATTCCGCTTCTAGTATAGAAAGAATCCTGATGGGGTGGCCGCAACTCCGAAGAAGCAAGGACACTGCATCTCCTTTGTTTCCTACCGATGACTAAATCTTTGCCACAACCTGTTAAACCGCTTTTGGCTCAATCTTCTACGGATTCTTGGCAAATGTGGCTGCTGGCGATTTTAGCTTCAGGCATTCTACATCTGATGGGGGTGGGCATTTGGATTTATTATCAACGAGTGGTCATTGTGATGCAGCCCCCCAAAAATGAGGCTGTTGCTCGCGATCGCGCCTTTCCGATAGAATTTATTACAACTGAGGATCGAACCCCTGTCTCGGCTCAAAAACCGACTCCTGACACAACTGCGGTAGCACCGTCTCCCATTTCTCAAGAGACTCCGACACCAACCCCAACGAGTCAAAAGTCTCAAATTCCGGCAAAACTTCCTTCTCTCGCTTCGTCTCAACCCACACCGAATCCGACACCCACACCCAAACCGCAAGCGTCTCCTTCACCGAATCCAACATCAACACCCAAAACGCAAGCGTCACCGACACCGAATCCATCACCGACACCTAATCGGACACCCAAAGCTAATCCGCAAGCGTCACCCAATCCGACACCCACACCGAATCCATCACCCACACCGACACCGAATCCAACACCGACACCCAATCCGCAAGCGTCACCGAATCCATCACCGACACCGAATCCAACACCCACAGCTAATCCGCAAGCGTCACCGACACCGAATCCAACACCGACACCAACACCGAATCCATCACCGACACCGAATCCATCACCAACACCGAATCCAACACCGACACCCACACCGAATCCGCAAGCGTCACCGACACCGAATCCAACACCCACACCCCTACCCACACCACAACCTTCTCCCACAACCCAGAATTATTTTGAGGTGCAAGTCGGGGAAATGCGTCGGGGATGGACAGGAGATGTGATTAGTCAAGCTGCTCAAATTCGACAAACGGAAAAGCAGTTAGAGCGTATTAATTATTTAACGCCGTTGGGGATTAATCTGGATGGTGTTGTTCGCTTAGAAACTGTGATTATTATTGAAATTGACGGAAAAGCAACTGTAGAGCCGCAGTTTACCGAAGTTTTACAGGGAAATCTCTCTCCTAGTCAAGCAGAAAGCCTAGCTCAAGCAATTTTAGCACAATGGCAATTTGAGCCAAGTTATATGGAAGGTCAGCCTGTGGTGCAAGATTATGTGATTCAATTAACTTTGAGTCCCATGAATGATTATTGATTGAGAGGGGTTGTTTGTGCGTCTTGTTTTCCCCCATCCCTCAGTCGATTAAAATTGCTTCTCTGTTCATTTATATTGACTGCGAGCAGAGGGTATGTTAGTCTAGTATATGGCTTGAATTGCGGGCATAGTTTAGTGGTAAAACCACAGCCTTCCAAGCTGTTGATGCGGGTTCGATTCCCGCTGCCCGCTTGGTTTCAGTTTTTAATTGTTTGACTTATTCAAGCAAGTTATGACGCGAAATTCCCTTTATTTTACCCTGAATGGGAAAAAGAAGGGGGTGGTTTTTAGCATTTTATCAATCATAGGACTTGGATTTAAGATAGTTTGAAGATGTTTTGATGTCTGTACTGTTGTTTGCTGGCTAAAACGTCTTTTCTTTTTCCTTGCTCCCCTAACTCTCAGTTGTTAAGATTGAGTTAGGCAAGGATAAGGCTATTTGTCATTACAAAGAGCGATCGCTTGCTATGATTCTGAGACGAACTTTTAATGGTCATAGACTATACCTAAAGTTAAAACGCGATGAACAGCATGAGAGTTGGAATTTGGGTATATTTATACAAAATACTTATGTTTTAAGCAAATGTGCGTGTTTCAACCAGAAGATTTTTTGATTTTAATTGTTGACGATCTGGTACAAAATTTAACCGTTCTTGGAGATTTTTTAGATCAAAAGGGGTATGAAACTACCTTTGCTAATAATGGTAGGCAAGCTTTAGAACGCTTAAAGACAGCGAAGCCTGATTTGATTTTACTAGATTTGATGATGCCGGAAATGGATGGTTTGCAAGTTTGCGAAGCCGTTAAAACGAATCCTAAAACCCAGGAAATTCCGGTTATTTTTTTGACGGCTAGTAAAGACAAGAAAAATTTGCTTTCGGCTTTTTCTTTGGGTGCAGCAGATTATATTGTCAAGCCTTTTTTAAGAGAAGAAGTCTTGGCTCGTATCGAAAATCAACTGCGACTACAAAACGCTAAAAAGCAACTCAAAATTCAAAATACTCAACTGACTGATAGTAATTTACAATTACAAAATTTTAGCGATCGCCTCAAAGAATTACATCGCTTAAATACAACATTTTATCAAGATATCGAAGCAATTTTTAAAGACTATTTAAAAACGGGCTGCCGGATGTTAAACTTATCAAGTGGTTGGATTGGCCGCTTCGATCGAAAAGATATTGAAATTGTAGCAGCCAGAGAAACTGCACCCGGCTATCAAGTGGGCGATCGCATTGTACTCGAACAAAGCTGTCAAACTGTGGTGGTGGCTCAATCGACACAGGTTTATCCCCAGATCAATCTGCTTCAAACCCCTCAAAAAAACTCATTTTCCCCCCGGATTAGTACCCCCATTGGGCTGGGAGATAGTCCTTATGGAATCTTGGTTTTTGCCACCCAAGTATCAGAAGAGCAGCCTCTAGAACGGTGGGAAATAGAAATCGTAGAAATGATGGCGAAAAGTTTAGGTCAATATATTACCACCGATCGCCATCAACAACAACAAAAAGCCTTAGAATTGCAAAAAGATCAGTTACTTTCTATCGCAAGTCACGAACTCCGCACTCCCCTAACTTCTATTCAAGGTTCGATTAAACTACTCGCTTCGGGAAAACTCGAACCCTTTTCTCCTCAAGTTCAACAGTTGCTTAATATTGCCGCGAACAATACCGATCGCCTTATTCGTTTAATCAACGATATTTTAAACTTAGAACGAATTGAATCAGGCAAAGTAAAAATGAATAAACAATGGTGGAAAGCTAAAGATATTTTAGCCGATGCCATTGAAATGATGCAGCCTGTAGCCGAGCAAGCTACGATTACATTAAATTCCTGTATTGAATATCCAGATATGTTAATTTGGGCCGATCGCGATCGCATTCTGCAAGCCCTGACCAACTTAATGAGCAACGCGATTAAGTTTTCCACCCCGGATGCTGGTGTCACGCTACGAGTGATTTTAGACCGAGAAGGACAATGTATTTTTCAAGTTTGCGATCGCGGTCGGGGGATTCCTGAACCTAAACTTAACACGATTTTCGAGCGTTTTCAACAAGTCGAACCCGCCGATTCGCAACAAAAAGGAGGAACAGGTTTGGGTCTAACCATTTGTCGCGAAATTATTAAGCAACATAACAGTTCAATTGGGGTCGAAAGTACCCCAGGACAAGGCAGCATTTTTGCCTTTACCCTACCTTGTCAACTGGGAGATCAAGTCAATCATTCATTCCTGCTTGAAACTGAGGAATCTCAACGATAAACTCTGTCCCTCCTTCGGGTTTGGAGTGACAAGAAAGCTGACCTTCATGACGTTCGGTAACAATTTTATAACTAATAGACAGCCCTAAACCCGTACCTTTACCCACCGGTTTAGTCGTGAAAAAGGGATCGAAAATACGTTGACAAACCGCTTCTTCTATCCCCGGACCATTGTCTTGAATCGAAATAGCAATCCAACCCGGACGAGAAACTTGGGTAGAGATGGTGATGATATTAGGATTTTGCTTGATTTCAGCATAACTGCGATTTTTATTAACGCTCTCAAACGCATCTAAAGCATTAACAATAAGGTTCATAAATACTTGATTCAGTTGACCGGGATAACAACCTACTTGTGGTAAATCATCATAATTTTTGATAATCTGAACGGCTGGATGCTCTGGCTTTTCTTTAATCCGATTTTGCAAAATCATGAGGGTGTTTTCCAAGCCATCGTGAAGATCAACCGCTTTGACTTCAGCTTCATCCAAGCGAGAGAAGTTGCGTAAAGATACGACAATTTCCCGAATGCGGTCGGTTCCCACCTGCATCGATTTGAGCAAACGAGGGTAATCTTCGATGAGAAATTCTAAGTCTATGTCTTCGATTAATTCTATAATTTCGGGGTGAGGGGTAGGGTAGTATTGCTGATAGGCTTGGATAATTTCGAGGAGGTTATCAGCGTACTCTTGAGTATGAACAAGATTACCGAAAATGAAGTTAACCGGGTTGTTGATTTCGTGAGCGACTCCAGCGACTAATTGACCCAGAGAAGACATTTTTTCGCTTTGGATTAGGTGAGATTGGGTTTGTTGCAGTTCGAGGAGGGTGGTTTCTAAGTCGCGGGTTTGTTGTTGTAGTCGTAGTTGGATCGTTTTGCGATCGCTAATATCCATCATAATGCCAAACAACGCGGCGGTTTCTCCGGCTTCGTTGCAAATTGCCTCGACTTTGACGTAGACGTACCGCAAAGCTTGGTCGTGACCTCGAAACATCCTTAACTCGATTTCTTGGGGTTCCTGGGTCAATATCGTGCGTTCTAGGATGTTTTGGAGTCGGGGTTGGTCATCGGGGTGATAGTAAGCGAGGACTTCAGCCACATCAGGATGGCCATCTGCGGGAGAACGGCCAAAGATGCAAAAGACTTCCTCTGACCAAGTAATGGTTTCGCGAGCGACATCATACTCCCAGTTACCAATATGAGCAATGCGTTGGGCTTGTTGCAAATCGCGAGCCAGGATTTGCAGTTGGGCTTCGGTTTCTTTGCGATCGCTAATATCCGTAATTGTGCCAACATAGCCGATCGTATCTCCTTCAGTATTGTTGACCGCGATCGCCTGACTAATTACCCAAGAAACTTCACCATTGGGTCGCATAAAACGACATTCAAGCCGAAAAGGGCGCTTTTCGGCTGTGGCTTTATACCATTCGGCAAAAATGCGATCGCGCTCTTCGGGATGAAGGGCATTGATCCAACCTTGGCCTTGAGCTTGTTCCGGGGTCAATCCGGCAATGTCTAACCAAGCTTGGTTGGTGTACAAACAATCCCCTACCGCATCCGTATAATACACACCAATCGGAGAAGCTTGGGTTAGGGTTTGATAGCGCTGCTCGCTTTCGCGCAAGCGGTTTTCGGCTTCTTTGCGATCGGTAATATTTGTAGAAATACCACAGACGGCATAAGGTTCACCGTAATGGTCTAAAATCGGAAATTTAGCTGAAATATAAGTCTGATTTTGGTTGTTAATAATAACTTTTTCTTCAAACTCTAGAGCGCAGCCATTCTCGATGACATGACGATCGTTGCGCTCGACGTTTTGAGCAACCTCTGGGGGAAATAAATCTCCATTGGTTTTTCCTAAAATTTCAGTTTTTTCTTGCTGAAAAAGTTCTGTAAACTTCCGGTTAACTCGTATAAACTTGCCTTGTTTATCTTTTAAATAAATGACGGCTGGAGAATTTTCTAAAATCGCTTCGAGTTCTAAGGTTGTCCGTTGTAATTCTGTGGTTCGCGCCTTAACTTTAGCTTCAAGTTTTTCGTTGAGTTCGTTCAGTTGTTCTAAGGAAACTTCAAGTTGTTTACGCGAATTAATTTCTGTAAAACACACCAAAAGCTCATCTTCGATCGGACAAGCTCGCACTTCATACCAATTATCAAACGGCGGATAAAACGACTCAAAAGTAATCGTTTTTCCAGTGATAGCAGCTTGACGGTAGTTTCTTTCAAAATCGGTTCCGAGCGCTTCAGGAAACTCTTGCCAAAGATTTTTACCCGTTAAGATTGTTGCAGGTTGACCCAATAAAATTTCTGCTTGAGGACTAATAAAAGTAAAATCCCATCGACAATTAACACAAAAAAATGCCTCTGTCGTATTTTGCAAAATCCAATGCAATCGCCGATAATCTTTACCCAAAGAATCAGATGGGGGCAACCGAACAGGAAGGGTTTGCTTAGAGCCATTTAATGCCGGATTTCTCATAAAGTTGGACAGGGTTTAAGGTCAGTCAACAAATCGCAAAATAACTTATGAGCGATCGCTAATCTGAGTTTAGCGAGCGTTTGTGAAATTGTTGTGACGCAAGCCCCAAAAGTCCGAGAAAAGCCCGTAAAGATACCCCGCAGACTTCTGGCGCTGCGTCGATACCTTTCCCCCAAAAAAGCCCTACAAAGCGCGATCGCGTCTCAGGGTAAAAAGCGATCGAGAGCGGCTTTAAGGTCTTCAATTTCTGCGTCAATCTGGCGGTCTGACCCTTCTTTAGCGGCTCTAGCAATACATTCGCTGAGGTGTTCATCAAAAATCATCCGAGCCACGCGGTCAAGGGCCCCCCGCACCGCCCCTACCTGGATCAACACATCAGGACAAGCGCGATTTTCAGCGATCATGGTTTTAATCCCCCGCACATGACCTTCAATGCGAGACAAACGATTAATCAACTGTCGAGCTTGTTCTTCGCTGTGGACGTGGCCATGATCGTGAGAATGGCTATGAGATACGGTTTCAGAAGGGGGATGAGTATGACTTCTTGCCATACTACTAGGCTTACGAGTTCCCTTGGGCGTTTGACGAGTCATATTATTGTTATTAATTAAAAGGTCATCGAAATATCAGCTACGAAATAGGGAACGAGACCTAGTGCCAAACTATTCCTCGTTCCCCCATCAAATGTTACGAAGCAGTCATTTACTCTGCATCGTCGTCGCTATCATCATCTTGACTGAATACGTCGCTAAAGTTATTACCCGTCATCTCCTCGTCCTTGTCGTTATCCACTTCAAGGCTATAGTTACGGGCGGTATGGTCATCTAAAACCATATCTTCATCTAAGCCCCGTTTCGCATCAGACTTATTAAAGCGATTACGCAAGTTGCTCCGACCCTTCCCCGACTCATTCTTGGGGCTAGGATTGTCACTCACACTGCCATTTCCGTATAGCCCGGCTCCGCGAACATCATTACCATCGCCGTCTAAACTATTGGCAACACCGATCTCCTCAGTCGAGTTAAACCCTGTTCCTGCCGGAATCAAGCGACCGATAATCACGTTCTCTTTCAAGCCGCGCAACCAATCGGATTTACCTTCGATGGCAGCTTCCGTGAGAACCCGCGTGGTTTCTTGGAAACTCGCCGCCGAGATAAAGCTATCGGTATTCAAGGAGGCTTTGGTAATCCCCAACAACACCGGGGTATAACGAGCCGGAGCGCCGCCCGTAATCCCCATAGCGTCGTTCACCTGTTCGACTTGGCGCAACTCCACCAACTCACCGGGTAACATCGTCGTGTCGCCGCCATCATCAATGCGAACTTTCGAGGTCATTTGCCGCACAATCACTTCAATGTGTTTATCGGAAATGTCAATCCCTTGAGATTGATACACCGACTGCACATTATTCACCAAGAACAACTGCGCTTTTTGCAAACCAATCATCGCCGCTTCATAAACCCCCTTCTCCTCTACATAGTATTCAAAGAAGGTTTCTAGGATGGAGTGGGGATTGGCCGGCCCGTCAGTTAACGGTCGCGCCACTTCCACTTGCTGGCCGTCGGATACCAAGGCATTTTGACCGGGGCTAATGGGGTAATCTGCCACCACGCCATCGTCTTCGATGATTTTCACATCGACTGATTCATCTTCGCCGTATTCGACCTGAGCAACCCCCGGACGACGAGCGAGAATACAAGCTTCTTTCGGACGACGGGCTTCGAGGAGTTCTTCGATTCGCGGTAAACCCTGGATAATATCTCCGGTTTTGGCCCGTTCAAAAACGAGCAGCACCAGGTTATCCCCCCGTTGTACCAAGTCTCCTTCATTGATTTGCAGAATCGCCCCGGCAGACACCCGGTAAGGGCGAGCTTTGCGTAAAACGACTTCGTAGCCCTCGTCGGTTTGATTCACCGCGACAACTTGACCGGATTCGGGACTGGGGACATTACTGGTAATGGTTTTGCCTGTTACCAATAAATCCTGGGCTTTGATCTCCGGTTCTTCGGCGGTTGTGACCTTGACGCGATCGGCTTCCCGCACGATTAGAATGCGGCGAATCGCCTCACTACCCGAGCGAATCCCCCGCACTTCCCCAGATTCTTTACATTGAATCTCGGTGCGAGCAACCACCGCCCCTTTAGGAATCTCATCGCCGTCTGTGACTAAGATGCGCGTCCGCGTGCCGCCACTGGTGGTATCAGCTTCCACATCCCGACGAATCACCAAGGATTCAAGGATAACGATTTGTAGTTGATAGTTTTGGGCTTCTTCCCCTTCTTCTTCTAAGTCGGCATCGTTGTCTACTTCTTCAGCATCAACGGGAATTAACTCGATATCCGCACTTAGGGTAGTGATGTCGATATCTTCTTCTTCGGGACGGTCGATTTCTAAGACCAGTTGGGTGCTGAGAAGTTCGACTCCTTCTACAGACTTGACCCGTTCGCCGTCTTTATAGTGCAACCGTTGAATGGCTCGCAAGGAAATCGCCGGGCCGCCAACGCCCTCGTTGATCGAGTCTTGGGAAGGCACATCGGGTTCGTCCGCGATCGCGTACTCGAAAGCAGGACGAAGCAATAATGCCATGCCTTCGGGGGTGTCGATATATTCGCCGTAACGCAGTTCTTCTAACTCCACCCCTGGTAGCACTTCCGTTCCCGGTTGCAGCAGTTGACCGTCGGCTTCGACAAGCGGCGGTTCTTCGAGCATGTGCAGATCGCCTTGTTTGATGGCGATTTCCCGCAAAATGTCATTTTTCTGGACGATTTCAACCACCCCAGAGGTTTGAGCGTAAATGTCTTTGACCACTTCGGTTCCGGCTTCGACAAATTGCCCTTCTTCAACCATCAACAAGGAAATATCTTTGTTGACTTCGTGGCATTCTTCAGGAATCCAGAGTAATGCGCCGCCTTTGGTGATTTCATAGCCTTTGGGGGCGCGATTGCTACTGCCAGACCGACCGCCTTCTCGCGTACTGCGGCTTTTGCTGACTTCAACTCCGGCATATTTGACAATACCGCCACTGTGGGTACGATAGCGGTCGTCTACTAACTCGGCAATGGTTTGGTGATTCAGTACCTTGGTTCCGGGGGTGGCTTTGAGTAAGAAGCGATCGCCCGAAGCCGCATGAATCACATAGCGGTTGTTTTCTTTTTGCACCAAAGACCGGTCTAACTGCACCGACGCGGTAATGATTTCGATTTCCCGGCTATCAGGAACACAACGCACCACCCCGCCATGCTGGGTCATCAACTGGGTTTGCGCCAAAATGGTTCCGGGTTCAACATGAGTGCCGTTTTCAACCACGGGTTCAGCCCCAGGCAGTAAGTTATACACTTCCCCAGAAAGTACCCACAATAAACCCCCCCGTTGGGCGATGTGGGTGATGTTGCCTTGACGGTCGGTTTTTTCTTCGCTGATCAAGCCCTCGAATAGCACTTCCCCGGCTAAATCCGAAGATACGTCTTTGGTGGCTTTTTCGGTAGACCCTAGGCGCTGTCGGAGGGCAACCTCGGCTAACATTTGCCCGGATTCTACATTTTCGCCATTCGTGACAAACAACAGCGAACCGGGGGTAACTGGATACTTCTGAGATTTACCCTTGGCTGTGGTTAAAACCAAATCGCCAGCGACTTCCACTTGTTCTCGTTCGTCCCCGTGACGGGTTCGCACACCCCGCGTCCGCAGGTTCGAGGAGAACTCAATCGTGCCTTCGTCCTCTGCGGTGACAATTCCGGCGACTTCCCCGGTAAATACGCCCCCGGTGTGGAAGGTCCGCATGGTAAGCTGGGTTCCCGGTTCCCCGATCGATTGGGCGGCGATAATCCCTACCGCTTCTCCCATGTCTACGGGCGTTCCGTGAGCCAAACTCCAGCCATAACAACATTGACATACCGATCGCGCCGCTTCACAAGTTAGGGGCGATCGCACGGCGATTTCGTCTACTGCTGCGCCAATGGCCGCCGCGAGATCGTCGTCAATGGCTTGGTTGCGGACTGCCACGACTTCCCCGGTTTCGGGGTCGATCACATCTTCGGCCACCACACGACCGAGTAGACGGTCTTTGAGGGGAATCAGGACGCGATCGCCATCTTTCATCGGTTGCAAGACAATGTGGCGCTTCGTGCCGCAATCAACTTCCCGCACAATCATATCCTGGGATACATCGACCAAGCGGCGAGTCAAATAGCCAGAGTCCGCCGTTCGCAGCGCCGTGTCTACCAAGCCTTTACGCGCCCCATAAGAGGAAATAATATACTCAGTGACTCGCAGACCTTCCCGGAAGTTAGTCTTAATCGGCAGGGCAATAATCTTCCCTTGGGGGTCAGCCATCAAGCCCCGCATCCCCACCAACTGCCGCACCTGAGACAAATTACCCCGCGCCCCAGAGAACGCCATCATATACACGCTGTTTAGGGGATCGGTAGCTCGGAAGTTACGAACAACCTCATCTTTCAGAGATTCACTGGTGCTGTTCCAAGTATCAATCACTTTCTGAAAGCGCTCAACCTCTGTGATTTCCCCGGTACGATAGCGCTGTTCCGTTGCCGCCACCACCGTCTCCGCTTGAGACAGCATCTCTTTTTTCACAGGTGGTACTTGCAAGTCATCAACGCTAATCGAGACCCCGGCTTTGGTAGCGTAGTGAAAGCCTAATTCTTTGATAAAGTCAGCCACTTGCGAACAGCGAGCGCTACCGTAATTGGTATAAGCCCAAGAAATCAGCCGCCGCAGTTGCTTTTTATCAATAATACGGTTGAAAAAAATCGGTTCTGCCATGTTTTGCTATTGGTTATTGGTTGCTTATTGTGGGTTGTTGATTGCTGGTGTCTTACCGAGCTACAAGATGCTACTCGCGCATTCCCTTGCGCCTGTCTTGTCGAGCTACAAGGTGCGCCTGTCTTGTCGAGCTACAAGGTGCGCCTGTCTTGTCGAGCATTCCCTTGCGCCTTACGGCGACGCGGGGTCTCGACGCTTACGGCGACGCGGGGTCTCGACGCTTACGGCGGCGCGGGGGTCGGGCTTGCTTGCTGGTTGTTTGTCTGGGAGGTCTCTTGATTTCGTCATCCGGGTCGCTATCCTCAGACCAAGTTTTGAAACAGTCTTTTGAGGGAATTACGACTCCCATCCCTCAAGAAAAAACAAACAACCCATCAGCCAGTTCATAGACTGGGAAAGCGCGACCCCTAGATGCCGTTAACTCACTAAAGCATCTTGAATGGTTTTGTTGTAGATAATGCGGCCAATGGTAGTACGGACATATTGAGTCAACATCTCCCCTTCGGAGGTTTCGCGGGTTTTGCGCCACTTGTATTCTTTGATGACAATGCCGCCATCGTCTTGTACCTTAATCGGTTCAGAATCTTCGTCATCCACTTCCACTTCGCCGTTATAACGAACCCAAATATAAGAATGTAAATCCACCTCTTGGTGTTCGTAAGCCCGCAGCGCATCATCTAAGCTGGCAAAATAACGTCCTGCCCCCTTTTGCGCTTTATGGTTTTCAGCCGTGAGATAATAACAGCCCAATACCATATCTTGAGACGGCGTAATAATCGGACGACCCGTAGCTGGCGATAAAATATTGTGACAAGCCAGCATCAACAACCGGGCTTCAGCCTGAGACTCTAAAGACAAAGGAACGTGAACCGCCATTTGGTCGCCGTCAAAGTCCGCGTTAAACGCCGGACAAACCAACGGGTGCAACTGAATCGCCCGACCTTCGACTAAAATCGGTTCAAAGGCTTGAATCCCTAAACGGTGTAGCGTTGGCGCGCGGTTGAGCATAACCGGGTGACCCGCAATTGCTTCTTCAAGGACATCCCAAACCACGGGTTCAGAACGCTGAATCCACTTTTTCGCCGCCTTGATATTGTTCACCAAACCGCCTTTAATCAAGCGGTGAATCACAAACGGTTGGAACAACTCAATCGCCATCTCGCGGGGTAAGCCACACTGATAAATCTTCAGTTTCGGCCCGACGACAATAACAGAACGACCGGAATAATCCACCCGTTTACCGAGCAAGTTTTGACGGAAACGACCTTGTTTCCCTTCAATAATGTCCGATAACGACTTTAACGGACGGTTATTCGCCCCGACCACTGTCCGACCGCGCCGACCGTTATCAATCAACGCATCCACCGCTTCTTGTAACATCCGCTTTTCGTTACGGACGATAATTTCCGGGGCGAGGATTTCTTGTAATCTTGCCAAACGGTTGTTACGGTTAATCACCCGGCGGTACAAATCATTCAAGTCAGAGGTGGCAAAACGACCCCCATCCAACTGCACCATCGGGCGCAAATCCGGCGGAATCACAGGAATCACATTCAACACCATCCAGTCTGGATGAGACCCGGTGGCGATAAAGTTATCAATCACCCGCAGGCGTTTGATTAACTTTGCCCGTTTCTGCCCTTTCGAGTTGGCAATATCTTCGCGCAGTTTTTCGGCTTCTTCTTCGAGTTTTACTTCTTCGAGCAGCCGTTGTACCGCTTCTGCGCCAATCCCCACCTCAATGCTTTGTAACTCAGAATCCTCAGCATAAAGCTGTTCTTCAATCTCCAACCATTGGTCTTCGGTCAATAATTGGCGATAGCTCAAGTTACTGGCATTACCGGGGTCAAGCACCACATAGGCGTTGAAATAAACAATTTGCTCCACATCCCGCAACGGCATATCCAGCAAAATGCTGAGATAACTGGGAATCCCTTTGAGATACCAAACATGAGTCACCGGGGCGGCTAACTTAATAAACCCCATACGATGGCGACGCACGCGGGATTCAGTCACTTCCACGCCGCAACGCTCGCAGACAATCCCCCGATGGCGCACCCGCTTGTATTTCCCACAATGGCATTCCCAATCTTTGGCGGGGCCAAAAATACGCTCGCAAAACAACCCGTCCATTTCTGGCTTGAGGGTGCGATAGTTAATGGTTTCGGGCTTGGTCACTTCCCCCACCACTTGACCATTGGGTAACGTGCGTTCGCCCCATACCCGAATCCGGTCTGGGGAAGCCAAGCCAATTTTGACGTAATCGAAGCGAGGATTGTTTTGTTGTTTCATGTTGTTGGTTGTTCGTCCTTTGTCCTTTGTCCTGGGTTTTTGGTTGTTCGTTACTGGGGAAATCTCGCCGATGACTCTTTTCCGAATGAGTGGGAAAGCGAGATTTCCTGACGGGTTCTGGCGAGGTTGACCCTAACAATAACGAACAACCTTCATTCATCAACCACTGGCATCATCTTCTTGTAAATCTTCTGTGGTCAGAGATTCATAAGTCGGGCGTGAGGGAGTACGACGACGTTCGGCATCGGCCATCAGGTCTACTTCCACATCGTGACTGCCGCCATCTTCGGCGGTTTCGACTTTGTGAACGGCAATATCTAAGCCCAGAGATTGCAACTCGCGCATTAACACCTTGAAGGATTCGGGTGTACCCGGACGGGGAATCGGCTTGCCTTTAACAATGGCGTTGAGGGCTTCGTTCCGGCCTTGCATATCGTCGGACTTGACCGTTAACAACTCTTGCAGGGTGTAAGCCGCCCCGTAAGCTTCTAGGGCCCACACTTCCATTTCTCCGAAGCGCTGACCGCCTTGCTGCGCTTTCCCGCCGAGGGGTTGCTGGGTAACCAAGGAGTACGGCCCCGTCGAACGGGCGTGAATCTTGTCGTCTACCAGGTGAACCAGTTTCAGCATATAAGCCATACCCACGGTTACGGGTTGGTCAAAGGGTTCGCCAGTACGACCGTCGTAGAGTTGGATTTTGCCGGGTTTTTCTGGGTCAAATACCCAATCCCGTCCGGGTTTGTGACTGGCTTCTTCGAGCTTGCTGTGGACGGTAAGGCGAGAGGCTTCTTCGCCGTACATTTCATCGAAGGGGGTCATTTTAAAGCGCACCCCTAGGTTTTCACCCGCCCAACCCAGCAAGCATTCAAACACCTGACCGACGTTCATCCGAGAAGGTACGCCGAGGGGATTGAGAACGATGTCTACGGGGCGACCGTCGGGGAGATAGGGCATATCTTCCATGGGCAGAATGCGGGAGATAATGCCTTTGTTACCGTGGCGACCCGCCATTTTGTCACCGACTTGAATTTTGCGTTTTTGGGCGACGTAAACCCGCACAACCATGTTAGCCCCAGGGGGAAGTTCGTCTCCTTGTTCGCGGGTAAAGACGCGCACATCGACGACGCGACCTTTTTCACCGTTGGGGACTCGCAGGGAGTTGTCCCGCACATCCCGCGCTTTTTCCCCGAAAATGGCTCGTAAGAGTTTTTCTTCGGGGGGTTGGTCGGATTCACCTTTGGGGGTGACTTTCCCGACGAGGATATCGCCAGCTTCAACCCAAGCGCCGATGCGGATGATGCCGCGTTCGTCGAGGTGACGCAGGGCATCTTCCCCGACGTTGGGAATTTCGCGGGTGATTTCTTCGGGCCCGAGTTTGGTTTGACGGGCTTCGATTTCGTATTTTTCGACGTGGATACTGGTGTAAACGTCGTCGATGACGAGGCGTTCGCTGATTAAAATCGCGTCTTCGTAGTTGTAGCCTTCCCAGGGCATATAGGTGACGAGGATGTTTTGACCGAGGGCGAGTTCGCCGCCTTCGGTGGCTGAACCATCGGCGAGGACTTGACCGGGAACCACGGGTTCGTTTTCAAAGACCAACGGACGCTGGTTTAAGCAGGTGTCTTGGTTGGAGCGTTGATATTTTTGCAGTTCGTATTCGACGAGTTCCCCTTGTTCGCCTTCTTCGTTGGGGTCAATTTGAACATGAATGCGCTCGGCATCAACGTATTTGACGACACCGTGATGCTCGGAAACGACCACCATCCCGGAGTCGCGGGCGGCTTGGGCTTCTAAGCCTGTACCGACGAGGGGCCGTTCGGGTTTGAGCAGGGGAACGGCTTGACGCTGCATATTCGACCCCATGAGGGCGCGGTTAGCGTCGTCGTGTTCGATAAAGGGAATCAGGGAGGTGGCGACGGAGATGATTTGTACCGGGGAAACGGCGACGTAATCAACTTGGGTCGGGGTGGTGGTGGAAAATTCTTGACGGTAGCGCACGGGGACGCGATCGCCTAAAATATTTCCTTCCGCATCGGTGTTAATATCACCAGGGGCCACCTGACGGTCGTCTTCTTCGTCGGCGGTGAGGAAGGCGGCACCTTCGTCATAGCGCACCCGACCGTTTTCGACGCGGTGATAGGGGGTTTCGATAAAGCCGTATTCGTTGACCCGCGCATAAGTGGCCAGAGAACCAATTAAACCGGCGTTGGGGCCTTCAGGGGTTTCGACCGGACAAATCCGCCCGTAGTGAGAGGGGTGAATGTCTCGCACGGCGAATCCGGCTCGTTCCCGCGTTAAACCGCCTGGGCCAAGGGCAGAGAGGCGGCGTTTATGGGTTAATTCCGCGAGGGGATTGGTTTGGTCCATAAACTGGGACAATTGGGACGAGCCGAAGAACTCTTTAATGGCGGCGACGAGGGGTTTGGGGTTCACCAGGGACGCGGGGGTGAGGCTATCGGCTTCGGAGACGGTCATCCGTTCGCGAATAATCCGTTCTAAGCGGTTTAAACCGACCCGGACTTGGTTTTGTAATAATTCCCCGACTGAGCGCACGCGACGGTTGCCGAGGTGGTCGATGTCGTCGGTGTTGCCCACATCAAATTCAAGGTTGATTAGGTAGTCAACCGCCGAGAGGATGTCTTCGGGGGTGAGAACCCGCATGGTGTCGGCCACGTTGAGGCGCAGTTTGCGATTGAGTTTGTAGCGACCGACTTTACCGAGGTCATAGCGTTTGTTGTCGAAAAAGCGGGATTCGAGCAGTTGTTTCCCGCCGTTGACGGTGGGGGGTTCGCCGGGACGCAGTTTGCGATACAACTCCAAGAGGGCTTCGTCTTCGGAGGGGTTGCCTTCTTTGTCGAGGGTTTTTTGGTAATAGTCTGGGTGACGCAGGGCATCGAGAATTTCGTTGTCAGACAAGCCCAAGGCTTTGAGCAGGACTTGGGCGCTGAGTTTACGGGTTTTGTCGATGCGAACCCAAACTAAATCGTTTTTGTCGGTTTCAAATTTGAGCCATGCGCCTCGGTTGGGGATGAGGGAGGCGGAGTAGGTACGGCGACCGTTTTTGTCGATTTCGGCTTTGTAATATACCCCTGGCGATCGCACAATCTGGTTGACAATAACTCGCTCGGCCCCGTTAATGATAAAGGTGCCGCGATCGGTCATTAAGGGCAAGTCCCCGATAAAGACTTCTTGCTCTTTAATTTCGCCTGTTTCTTTGTTCACCAGCCGCGTGGGAACGTACATCTGTACGGCGTAGCTGGCATCCCGGCGTTTGGCTTCGTCTACGTCATATTTGGGTTCGTGGAGTTTATAATTTTCGCCAATAAAGTGGAGTTCGAGTTTACCGGTATAGTCGGAAATGGGCGAAAAACTGTTGAGTTCTTCGATCAATCCTGTTTCTAAGAACCACCGGAAACTAGAACGTTGAATTTCGATCAAGTCTGGCAGCAGATTATAAGTGTTTCTAGACATAGAAAGTGTTTGGGTTTTTGAGTTGCTCTTGAGGGCAGATAGGGAACTAAAACGCCCTCTTTAGTTCAGATTGAGGTTAAAGAGGGTGCAGGCGTTTTCGGTGGTTTGAGCGGCGAGGGTTTCAAGGGAAATGCCCCGGAGTTGAGCGACTTTTTCGGCGACATGACGCACATAAGCGGGTTCATTGCGTTTACCCCGTTTGGGAACGGGGGCTAAAAAGGGGCAGTCGGTTTCGACTAACAGGCGATCGCTCGGTACCATTTGAGCAGAAGCTTGGATAGCCTCGGCTTTTTTGAAGGTGACAATGCCGCTAAAACTGATGTAAAAGCCTAAATCCAGAAACCATTGGGTTTCTTCAGGATTGCCAGCCCAACAGTGCATCACTCCCCGCAAATTGTTAAATTCGGCAAAGAGTTCGCGCAAGGGGGCGGCAGCATCGCGACAATGGACGATAATGGGTTTATTCAGTTGTTGCGCGATCGCCAGTTGCCCTCGACACACCTCCATTTGTTGTTGTTGGTTCTCGGCTTTGAAATAATCGAGTCCTAACTCGCCAATCGCTACAATCCGAGGGTCTGATTGAGCCAGGGTTAAGAGTTCCGCCGCCGAGGTGGGAGTCCATTTGGCGGCATCGAGGGGATGCAAACCCACGGCAAAGGACAATTCACTGAAGCAATCAGCTAAGGCTTGAATACTGGAAAATTCGCTGGGTTCGACGCAAGAATGAATGAGATGGACAACTCCCGCATCTTGCCAGCGCTGCTGTAAAGCTTTCAAGTCTTGCTGAAAAACGTCAAAGTTAATATGAACGTGCGTATCTATTAACTGCATTTTTGAGGAGTGGGCTGACGAAAGACCCCTCTGGGGGGGTGATAAGGGAGGCCACAAGGCAATCTCAGACCGCCTTATGAACCGGGTTGAAAAGACCGAAGACTGCGCCGTTAATTTTCTAGGAAGCTTCAGCCAGGGTTACTTTTTTCACCGCTTTGGCTAAACGGGCTTTTTTCCGTGCGCCGTTATTTTTGTGTAAGACACCCCGCTTTACGGCTTTGTCGATTTTGCTGTAAGCTGCCGCTAAAGCTTGGTCTACTTTGGTTTTCGCTTCTGGCGTTTGTTCGGCACTATAATCTTGTGCCGCGATCAAACACTTTTTCATTAAGGTTCTTACTGCTGATTTATAAAATTTGTTCTGGAGTCGATTTCGTTCAGCGATTTGAATACGTTTGAGCGCAGATTTAGAGTTAGCCACAGTCGTCCCTTCTAATTAAGTCTAAAAAAATCAAAAACTAATTTTTGCATTCTCAATAAAACAGAAACAGCAGACAAGGGGTCACCGTCTCGTTCAAGCTTGGCCTAGAAAAGTTTTGGGGCTTGCCAAAATCCCTTCAGACCCAAGCCAGGTTGAGTTAAGGTATGCTATTATAACACTTCTTAGCCTGACACTTCAGCCGGGGCAGCACAAATTTCCCCACCAGATTCTATCTTATAACATCTCTTGCTGAAGTTACGACGGAGGCGGAAAATCCACGTTAAGCTATAAGAGCTAAAGTCTTATAGTTTAGACCCGGCTCTGGTTCAACCGAGATCGGTGTTGAACGCAAGACTAGGTATCGGCCAATCGCAAGAATGGGCATCCAGACTTCAATGCTGCGAATCATCACTCAGGAAGCTGAGGCACAAGCGGAACTCAAACGGATTAGCGATCGCACCTTCGACGGCGAAACGCTACACAAAGAAGCGACGGTACGGGAAATCCTGCAAACCGTCCAGCGCCAGGGGGACAAAGCCCTGCTCGAATACACCGCCGAATTTGACCGGCAAACCCTGACCCTTGACCAACTGCGGGTAAGCGGTTCGGAACTCGACGCGGCGTATCAACAAGTTCCCCAAGACCTGCTCAATGCTATTGTTTTAGCGCGTCAACAAATCGAGGCGTTTCATCGCCAGCGCATTCCCAAATCCTGGGTGCAGTTTGGCGATTATGACATTGCTTTGGGGAAACGCTACACTCCGGTTGATAGTGCTGGCTTGTACGTTCCGGGGGGACGGGCGGCTTATCCGAGTACCGTGTTAATGAATGCGGTTCCGGCCCAAGTCGCGAATGTCTCTCGCATTGTGATGGTCACTCCCCCCAGTGACGGCGGTAAAATCAATCCGGCGGTGTTGGTCGCTGCCCAAGAAGCGGGTATTACTGAAATTTATCGCGTGGGGGGCGCACAGGCGATCGCGGCCTTGGCTTATGGTACCAAGACCATCCCCAAAGTAGACGTAATTACCGGGCCCGGCAACATCTACGTCACCCTCGCCAAAAAACTGGTGTATGGCGTTGTGGGCATTGACTCCCTCGCGGGCCCTTCTGAAGTTCTCATCATTGCCGACAAGCAAGCCAACCCCACCCATGTTGCGGCAGACCTCCTCGCCCAAGCCGAACACGACCCCCTCGCTGCCGCTATTCTCATTACCACCAATGCCGATTTAGCCAGCAAAGTGCAACGGGAAATCGAGCAGCAGTTACTCAACCATCCCCGCCGCTTGCTCACAGAAAAAGCCCTGGCTCATTACGGCGTAATTGTGGTAGTGGATAATCTCAGTACGGCTGCCCGTCTCTCAAACGTTTTCGCCCCGGAACACTTAGAACTCGAAATTGCCGAACCGTGGGACTTACTGGAGCAAATTCGCCACGCTGGGGCAATCTTTTTGGGCAATTCCACCCCCGAAGCTGTAGGGGATTACCTTGCCGGGCCGAATCACACCCTACCCACTTCTGGGGCGGCTCGTTATGCCTCGGCGTTGGGAGTCGAAACCTTTATGAAGCATTCGAGTTTGATTCAATATTCCCCCACTGCCCTCGATAAGATGTCTGGGGCGATTCAAACCCTAGCCAATGCCGAAGGACTGCATTCTCACGCCGAATCAGTAAGGTTGCGGACGGAAACGGCAGAAACCGAGGAAGATTAAGGGGTTGGTTGAATTTCGTCAGGTGCGTCAATAACGCCCTCTACTTAACTAAATTGGTGATTTCTTCCCGTTCGCCCCACTCTTGGGCGGGAAAACCCCGCCCCTATAGGCCTACTGCCCAGAACAATTCCAGCGATCCAAAATATCGCAAAACACCACTTCTTCGATCCAAGTTTTAGCAACAACAGTAAGCGGAAGTGCCAGCATGAGTCCCAGTATGCCAAAGGTTTTCACGAAAAAGATTTGGGCGGTGAGGGTGACGGCGGGCAGCAGGGAGACTTTGTTGGCCATGACGGTGGGGGAAAGCCAGTAACTTTCGACGTTTTGAATGGCGAAATAAAGAATTAAGACGGCGATAATTTTCCAGGGATCATCGAGGAGGGCAATGGTGACGGGAAAAATTGCACTGACTAAGGGGCCGATGTTGGGGATGAAGTTGAGGACTCCGGCTAAAAGGGCATGGACGAGGACTAGGGGGACGCGGAGTAACCATAATCCAATTCCACTGGCAATGCCGATAAATAAGCAGTTAATAACCATCCCGCTTAACCAATTACCGAGGGCGATTTCGGATTGGGTGAGGATGTAGTCGGCGCGACGGCGATAAAAGGATGGAAATAAGCGCAAAAACCCCCGACGATAGGGTTGTGGGGAAAAGAGCATCATCAGGGTTAAGACCAACACCAAGAGGATTTGCAGTAGGGTGTTGAAGGAAGTGGAAAAAAAGGTGAGAAAGTTCGCGAGAATGTTGGTGGTGATGGGGGGCAGTTGGGCAATGATTTCCGCGAGGTTGGGGGGTTGGGGTACAAAGTCAGGTAAGTTACCTTGCAAGTCGCTGATGTCGCGGCTGAGGCGACCCAAGGCCCGAGGGATGAGTTCGAGAAGGCGCTGAAACTGCTCGAAAAAGGGCGGGATGACCAGCCAGACGAACAAAATGGTAAATAACACGCAAAAGATAAGGGTCAGCCAGACGGCGCTAGAATGGCGGAGATTGCGGCGCTGCAACCAAGTGACAAGCCGGTTTAGGGCAGTGGCGAGAACCACGGCACAAAAGATGAGTAATAAAAGTTGCTTGAGTTGCCAAAGAACATAAAGGGCGATGATAAGCCCGATAAAACCAAGCCATTGAGCAAAGTTCACAATGATGTTCGTTCCCGCTAAAATTTTAAGAAGAAGCCCGGAGTTTCGTTCTGGGTAAGATACAATAGTAGACTGCTGTGTTTATTAGGATGTCACTCAAGTAGATATCATGTCTATTACCCAAGAGCGCAAACAAGAGTTAATTTCTGAATACCAAGTTCACGGAACCGACACCGGATCGTCGGATGTGCAAGTCGCGATTCTCAGCGATCGCATCAACAGTTTGACGCAACATCTCAAAGTCAATAAAAAAGATCATGCTTCTAGACTGGGTTTATTAAAACTCATTGGTCGTCGTCGTCGCTTGTTGACTTATATCCAAAAGCAAGATTACGAGCATTATCAACAGTTAATCCGCCGTCTCGGTATCCGTCGCTAAATTTTAAGACCTTTTATGGCTTCTCCTGACGAAAATAAACGGGAATCTTTGCCGTTTGAACCTCGGCAAAAAAAGAAGAAAAATCCCCCGAAAAAACCGAATTCTACACCGCAGCCCCAAGCCAAAACCCCAAGAAACCCTAAAAGCGAAGCCAGTTTATCGGCAATTCCCGATGCGGTCAGCAAACGCATGATTCGCCGTATGGCAATATTATGCGGCATTCCGACGAGTTTAGGGGTGGTTAGTTTGTTGGCGTTTTACTGGATTGTCAGCCAAAAAATCTTGGTGATTCCGCCTTATGCTGCTGTTTTGGTGAGTTCTGGTTTTTTTGGTTTGGGCGTTTTAGGGTTAAGTTACGGCTTATTTTCGGCTTCCTGGGATGAGGAACGGATTGGGAATTTGCTCGGATTTGATGAATTTAAATTAAATTTTAGCCGTACTACAGCAGCTTGGCGGTCGGCGCGATCGCAAAAGGAATAAGCTTGTTTTAGTCCTTTGTCATTGGTCATTGGTTATGGGTTAGGGTCTATTCGTCCCAATTCAACGTTGGTTCCCCTAAAGAAGTCCGCCGATTAAAATAGGCAAGTTAATGCGATCGCGTTTGTGTCAAGCAGATGCGATCGCATAACAGTTGTTATGTGCGACATAACGCTTGTTATGTTTGCGGGTTTAGATGGGGATGTGTCGCTAAAACCTAAGATTGGACGGGGAAACCCCGCCCCTACAAAAAATTTGACAATCAAACCCCAACCTTAACTTGTCACAATGGGTAATGGGTAATTGTGCGATCGCTGAATTCGTTAAACTAAAATTGCGAATAACCCTTATATTGCAATCATTTAATATTTATCATGATCGTTGTTATGAAAGTCGGTTCACCCCAAACAGAAATCGACCGCCTTTGTCAAGAATTTGAAGCCTGGGGATTGTCCCCCGAAGCCATTATCGGTAAGCATAAAGTTGTGATTGGTTTGGTGGGGGAAACCGCAAGCCTTAACGAAGAACAAATCGAAGAAAATAGCGAGTGGATCGAGCAGGTTTTGCGGGTCGAACGTCCCTACAAACGGGCAAGCCGCGAGTTTCGTCACGGAGAAGCGGGGGAAGTATGGGTTAGTACCCCCGATGGTGATGTACCGTTTGGGGAAAGTCACCCGATTGTGGTGGTTGCGGGGCCATGTTCGGTGGAAAACGAAGCCATGATTATCGAAACGGCCCAACGAGTCAAAGCCGCCGGGGCCAAGTTTTTGCGCGGGGGGGCGTATAAACCCCGGACTTCTCCTTATGCGTTTCAAGGTCACGGAGAAAGTGCGTTAGATTTGCTGGCCGCGGCCCGGGAAGCGTCGGGATTGGGGATTATTACGGAAGTGATGGATACCGCCGATGTGGAAAAAGTCGGAGAAGTGGCGGATGTGTTGCAAGTGGGGGCGCGAAATATGCACAATTTCGCGTTGTTGAAGAAGGTCGGCGCACAACCGAAGCCTGTTTTGCTGAAGCGGGGGATGTCGGCGACGATTGATGAGTGGTTGATGGCGGCAGAATATGTGTTAGCGGCGGGAAATCCCAATGTGATTTTATGCGAGCGGGGGATTCGCACGTTTGACCGTTCTCATGCCCGGAATACGCTGGATTTGGCGGTTTTACCTGTGTTGCGATCGCTCACCCATTTACCGATTATGATTGACCCCAGTCACGGGACAGGACGCTGGGAGTTTGTTCCTGCAATGGCCAAGGCGGCGATCGCGGGAGGGACGGATTCTTTGATGATTGAAGTTCACCCGAATCCGGCTAAGGCGTTATCGGACGGGCCGCAATCTCTGAATCCCGAACGGTTTGATGGTTTGATGCAGGAGTTGGCGGTGATTGGTAATGCGGTGAATCGCTGGCCAAAATCGGCGATGGCGATCGCGTAAGTTGGTCATTGGTCATTGGTCATTTGTTGTTGGTTGTTTGTTATTGGTTATTGGTTATTGGTTATTAGTTATCCCGATTGCCGACTGTCCACTAGCCCAGAAATCCCACTCCCCCTACAGCAAAGCTGCCCACTGCCTAATGCCTAAAAGGGGACGGTTTCATCGTCGTCAGGATCGCTAATTTTGAGTTGGGTCGA
Source organism: filamentous cyanobacterium ESFC-1 (assembly GCA_000380225.1). GTDB lineage: Bacteria > Cyanobacteriota > Cyanobacteriia > Cyanobacteriales > Spirulinaceae > Jaaginema. The sequence goes on along the minus strand of KB904821.1, from coordinate 1,267,913 downwards.
GGTTTTGGTTTCTTGGCTAACGGGAAGTTTCTCGAAATCCTCTCCCAACTCTTTTTGTATGGCTTTGGTGAGGGTTATGGCTAGGTCGAGGTCAAGCCCTAATTCTTGGCTGGCTTGGGCTAAGTCTTTGAAGCTAATTTTAGTAGTGGTGCGATTCTGTTCTTTGAGGGTAAATCCTGCCTGAGTGGTGCGATTTTGGGCTTGCATGGCGGCGGTAAGGCGATTTTTGATATGTTTAACCTCGGTATCGTATTTGAGCCATTGTTGCTCGATTTGGCGATAGCGGTGAATTAATTGGTCGATGTTGTCGGTGTGGGGATCGACTTCGACCATTTGACGCAGTTGCAGCAAGCGGTGATGGACTTGTGCGAGGTACACCGTGTCCATTTTGGCATAGTTGAGGTGGCGATCGCTCAAAGGACGTTCCCCCCAGTCGCTACTTTGCAGGGATTTGTCAATAGGGGGAAAGTGACACAATTTCGTCGCTAGGGTTGCGAGTTGGTAGTTGTCGAGGGGGACGAGGTAATAGGGAATTTGTTTGACTAATTCGAGGGTACAGGTAATGTTTTTAGCTTTTTTATTCCCCAGTAAGCGCACATCATAAGACGCATTATGAAAGACTTTTTCAATGTCAGGATTGAGCATGATTTTGTCGATAAACTCAGTGATGAGTTCATCGCGGTCTAATACATCTAAAATGGTGACGCGATCGCCTTTCATATCCGTAGAATCCCTGAGAATTTGAATTAATGAAAGTCGGGGCTTTTTGGTGGTATAGTCTGCGACTTCGGTATCTAACCATAAGGTTTTGGCGTTGGAAAAGTGCGCGATCGCGTCTTGTATTTCAGAGGTTTCGGTTAAATAAATCATGCAGTTTTTTAATATTGATTTTTGGAGAGTATGTTAGAACCCCGGTTTATTCAAGAAACCGGGGTTCTATTGTATTGTATTATTTTGAACTCATTTTCTGAAATAACTTTCGTGGTAATTCCCCTAATGCTGCCTTTATTTGTTGGAATAAAAGCCGACCATTGGCACTTTTCCAAGGAGGCATAATAAATAAAGCTTTTAAGGCAATAACCAGACCTAAAACCCGCTGTCCGTTTTGCCAGTAGGCATTCCCAATCATAGATAATCCAGTAGCTTCAGTCTCTTTACGCTTGCTTTTTCGAGCTAATATAATTGCTTTTTTGGCATAAAAAATTGCTTTTTGGGTTTGTTCCAAGCAGCCATAACAGTACGAAATATTAGAATAAACAGTTGAGGTTATATAAAGATCGCTAAATTCTGGCGAGATCGCTAAACTTTCTCGGAAATACTCTAAACCTTTTTGATAATCTTTTAAATAATAAGCATGAATAATTCCTGCACTATTTAAAGCATGTTTTTTTTGATAGTAATAATTATGTTCATGACATAAAAGTAGAGATTTTTGGACACAAATTAAAGCCTTATCAGCTTTGCATTCTAAACTATAACAATTGGATGATATTGTTAAAATAAAACTTTCCATATAAGTATTTTTCGTATCCCTAAAAAAAGACAATTGCTGATTGAAAGAAGCTATTCTTTGTTCTATGTCACCTTGTGTTATGTTGATTGTATTGATATAAAACAATATTCTATGAAAATCATCTGAACTGTATTTACGAGCTATCAAAAGAGCTTTATTGAGGTAATAATATCTTTGCTTACGATTAGTGAAATGATCTTCGGCAAGCCCTAAACTCTCCAAAGCCATAATAATTGAAAATTTATCATCAACTAGATTAGCAAGTTCTAACTGCTTTTGATAATAAGTGATTGCTTGGGAAGTGTGATTAGATTTAGCCGCTATTGTACCTAACCTTCCCCAAGCCAAAGCTTCTAGACTTTTATCCCCGATTTGCTGTGCAAGATCGAGTTGTTTCTGAAAATATTGACGAGCCGTTTCCTTTTGACATAAATTGTAGTGAGCATGACCCATTTGGTAATATAAAATACAATCTGTTTTAGAATCAATTTTGCCAAATAGCTGCGGATAAATCTCGACTTGTTCGCGATAATAGCCCCAATCTCTAAACTGTTCGTAAAGCTTTTTTCCGGTAAATACAGGCATTTCTAAAACTTGCCAAGCGGCTGACCAAGCCGAGAGTTGACAAAAGTGGTGAAATGCCTCGATATAGCCACGAATTTGCTCAATAATACTCGCATCTTTGTCAGATTTATAAAGTCTTAGATAATAAAATGCCATACGCAAATGGGCTTTTTCTTGAATTGTCGGTGGCCGCAGATTGGGTGTGATTTCTGCGTTATTGGACGATGCAAAAACCAGTTGTCCTGCAGAGTCGTAGCAGATATTTTTGAGTTGTTCTTGGGATAGAGATTGTAAGTCTATGGGAGGTAGATTGTCACTCATGATGATTCGTTTTTAAAAGTTTCTGGGAGTCAAAACCCCGGTATCTTCAAGATATCGGGGTTTTAGAGTTTATCTTTTGAGAAAACCGAATACTTTATTCATTGTTTTTTTGACAATCAGCTTACCATTGGCACTGCGCCAAGGTGGTAACATTGTGGCAGCACGCAAAGCTAATAATATGCCTGAAATGCGTTTACCACTATGCCAATAAGCGTTTCCTATGACTGCTAGTGCAATGGCTTCGGCTTCTTTACTTTGAGATTTTCGTGCGAGTGCGATCGCTTTTTTGGCATAGCGAGTTGCTTTTGAAGTTTGTTTGAGACAGCCGTAACAGTAGGAAATATTGGAGAGTACAATTGACGATCTTCGTTGATTAGAAGACGTTTTATAGTAAGAGTAGCATTCTTGAAAAGAACAAACTGCTGCTTGATAGCTTTTTTGAAAATAAGCCTGGTTTATGCCTAAGTTATTAAAAGCTAATGACATATTCATATAATAATTTTCTTTCTTGCTAATTTGTATAGATTTTATTAAAAAGTCATCGCATTCTCGTAACCGATTCTGCAACATATAGACATGAGCTAAATGAAGATAAATATAACTCATTTCATAATAGCTTGAAGTAGTCTCAAAAAAAGAAAGTGCAGATTCTAAGTATTTGATTCCTTCTCTAGTTTTTCCAGAAAACATAGAATATTCTCCCAAACTGATTAAAGTCGAGTTAGTGAGAGTGAGATCGCCTTGTTGTTGGGCTAAATATAGCGCTTGTTCTAAATAATTAGTACACCTTTTGTAATCACACAAACGGCCATAATTAGCACCTAAACCTTGTAAAGCTTGAACTATTAAAATTGACTCGTTTCTAGATTTTGCAATTTCTATTACTTTCTTATAGTAAGAAATAGCTTTTTTCTCTAGGCCAAGTTGTCCAAGGATGAGTCCTAAGCCGTTTAAGGCTGAAGCTTCAAAATAAAGACTTTGAATTTGTTGTGCTAAATTGAGTTGTTGTTGATAGGTTTCGAGGGCTTTTTGGGATTGACCCAGGCTGTAGTAAGCGTGACCGAGATAATCGTATAAATTGCAGTCAGTTTCGGAGTTAATTTTGCCGAGAAGTGCAGGATAAATTTCGACTTGTTCGCGATAGTAACCCCATTGTTTGAATTGGTCGCAAAACTTCTTTCCTGTGGTTACCGGAAGTTGTAAAACTTGCCAAGCGACTGACCAAGCAGAGATTTGACAGAAGTGATAAAAGGCTTCGATGTAGCCGCGAACTTTCTCTAAGTTACTGGCGTTTTCGTCGGGTTTGTAGATTTTTAGATAATAGAAGGCGAGACGCAGATGCGCTTTTTCTTGTAAACTGGGTTTGCGGAAAGGAGAAACAATTTCAGCATCAATATTTGAGGCTAAAATAAGTTTTCCGGCGGCGTTGTAGCAGAGATGGGGTAGGTCTTGTTGGTCGAGGGATTGTAGGTCAAGGAAAGGGGCGGAATAGCTCACGATTGTAGGCAGAAAAAAATCATTTATTCTTCTTCCAGTTGGGGTAAATAGTCAAGAGCGACACAACGAATTAAACTATGAAGACGATAGCCTAGTCGCTGGTTTCCTATGATTTCTGGTTCGAGGAAAAAGCGACGTAGAAGGGTGTCGAAGGCTTTTTGTTGGTCTTCTTCGGGGGAGTCGAAGATGAGGGTTAGCCAGCCTTGGCGTTCGAGGGGATGACGAGATACCGCCCCCATGCACAAAAGGATACCAGCGAGGGGATAAGCTTGGTATAAGCGCTCAAAGGTGGTTTCGATGCGTTTTTTGACCAAATCTCGCAATGTGAGGCTGTAGCGGTCAATTTTGGGCTGGTCGTCTCGGCCATCGGGGTCTGCGGCTTGTTTCATTTTTTCGACGGCTTCGATTTCTGCGCCAAATTCCGACCAGTAGAGGGAAATGTTGCTATGGTAGGGAAAGGCGAGAATTTCCCCTGCGATCGCGCGTAACGCCAGAGGATGCCCTTCATAAACCGCGATCGCCCTCTCTAAGTATTGCTGTTCTATCTCAGAACGGGGGCTGACTTCCCATTTTTGGAACAGTTTGAGGGCATTAGATGGGTCGAGTCCCGATAAACGGCATTGATGCGATCGCGCCAAATACCGTCCTTCTGCTAAAACGGGAAGTTGATACTGAGACGTAATAATAATCCGACTCATCATGCCATTAGACCGCAGAAAACCCGTTAAAAACTGCTCAAAAATCGATTCTTTGAAGCGATGACCCCCTTCTCCATCGGGTTCGAGGAGGACTTCAACCATATCCAACACCAGCAAACAAGGCTTTTCTCGCAAGCGTGTAATCGCAGACCCCACCAACAAAGCCGGGTCTCTTTGCAATTCTTCCGTTTCGGCGGTTGTTTCAGACAGTAGCGATCGCGCTACCATAGCAAAACTAGGAGACTCGCAATCGAAATTTACCGCAATTTGTTCTCGAAGGGTTTGGGTTAACTGGGGTTCTACCATCAAACGGGCCGCGAGGGCAGTTTTGCCAATGCCCGAAATGCCCACCACAGACACCAAACGGCAATCGCCTTTTAATTGAGTCAAAAGGGTCGCGATCGCGCCTTCTCGTCCCACCCAACGCATTCCACTGCAATCTAAATCAGGAATAGCATCTAAAGCATTTGGGTCAATCTCTGGCATTTCAGCAATAACTTGCCAATCCACTCCCACCGCATCGCAAATTGAGATAAAACACTCGCGACGAATTGAGGTTGGTTTCCAAAAGCGGTTTAACGTCGCTTGACTCACATTGGCCTTATCCAGCCACACCGGAGACGTTTTATTCCACCCTAATCTACGTCGGGCGCGATCGATTAATTCTAAACCGTGGGGAGATGCTTTGAGTGTGTCTGCCATAGTCTCGGTGATGACCTATCTCCACTATTATTCCCCGGAAGTGAAACAGAAGTGAAACAAAAGTGAAACAAAACTGATACAAAAACTGAAACAAAATTGGCTTTCAGACCAGGCATTCTAGATACAGGCCAGATGTCGTGTTTCTCATCAAATAACCCCTATGCTTGCTTATTCCCACCCTCTTGCCATTGATGAAAGCCTGTATCTCAAGCAACTCGCGATCGCGATCAAAAAAGCCCCACCCTACAGCCTAGAATATCACCGAAATTTGTCTAGACTTATTATTGCTCTCCAACAAAGCGATAGGCTATTGCGCCCGCGACCTTGTATTTTCCCGGATATTTACGACGAAGTCCATGCCATTGGCTTAAAAAAGCTCTTTTCTAACCTCGGACGCAATCTTAAAACCTATTACGCCCACCAAGACTTTCTCGATTGGCTGCATCCCATTCAACATCACTATTACGCCCAAGCCACCCAAGAAATTTTAGCCGATACCGAGTTGACTCAGTGTAAACCCCTTACGTTACAGGAACTCGAAGCAAATAGCCATTAATTCACACTGGGTTTAGTCACCGTTGCCAAAGTCCGCAAGGCAAACTGCGGTAAAACCAACATACGCCGCCAGCGCCAAGGTTCTTGATACAAACGATACAGCCATTCTAGATTATTATCGCAAAACCAAGCCGGGGCCCGTTCTTTCGTTCCCGACCAAATATCGAAACTGCCCCCCACCCCAATCCAAGTTGATTGAGGACACAAAGAACGATGTTGTAAAATCCAGTTTTCTTGACGGGGTACACCCAAACCCACCAAAATCAATCGCGGTTGTTTATCTTGCAAAAGCTGGTAAAACTGCTGTTCTTCGGTGGGGGACAAATAGCCGTGATAGGGCAATATTGTTAAATTCGGGCATTTGTCTCGCCAAAATTGAGCGGCGCGATCGCTAATCCCCGGCTTACCGCCATAAAATATAATAGGACTCTGAATCTCTCCTTGATTCAAACGTTCGAGTAAATTCGCTGCCAATTCAATCCCCGGACACCGTTGCTGACGGGCGGCGTGTAAGCGTAAATAAAAGATAACCCCCGCCCCATCAGGAATCACCAACTCCGCCTCATGGATAATATTCGCCAAATCCTGGCTTTTTTCCGCCATCATCGCCATCTCAGAATTTAGCGTCACCACATGAGTCCGCAAACCGCGTTCAATCCGCCCCTGCAACCATCCCACATAATCCTCTGACAGATGGACAGGTAACCCCAACACCGATGCTTGCTTGAGTCTTTCCAACATGACCTAAATTTTCAATTCTTGAAGTAGAATATGCTGTTTCTTCTATTGTCTCTGGGAAAGTGATCCTATCCGTCGATTGTCTAGATTTCCTCAGCGCATTATAAACCGTTATTTGTAAAGTTTTGAAACAAACTTAACTGTCGGGGCGGTAAATTCAGCGTATTCCAGGGTAATTCCGCAACTGGGGCGTTCTCATTCTCCAACATTTTCTGAAAATCGCGGGCAGTTTGGGGCGAAAAATCTTCTATCGGACAATGGACGAAAAAATAAACCTGCTTCCCCATTTGCAACCAATTTTTCAGCCTTTGCGCCCATTCTTGCAAATAATCTCGATTATACTGTGCTTCAGGATGACTAATAAAGCGAATAAAAGTAAACGGGGCAGTACAGTCAGGAAATAAGGGAACCTTCGGTTTTTGGCGTTCTGAGGCGATTTGCGGGTCATCGGGACAGTTATAAATCGGTCGCGTATCCAGCAATACCCTCGCCACTCCCAAAGATTGCAAAAACTCGTTCAGTCGGGCATTCCACTCAGCTTGAAACCAATCTGGGTGACGTACTTCCACCGCGAGGGGAGTATTATCGGCTTGCAAAGCTTGGAGAAATTCCTGCAAATCTTCAAAGCTTGCCGGAGAATAAGCCGGAGGTAGTTGTATAAAAATCGGCCCCAGTTTCTCCCCAAATCTCTGCATTCGTTCGAGAAAAGCTTGTGCCTCGTTGAGATGACTTGCCAATAAACCGTCATGGGTCACCGCTTTGGGCATTTTAGGGCAGAATTTAAATTCAGCCGGGGTTTGGGCTGCCCAACGGTCTACTGTGGCGGCTTGCGGCACTGCATAAAAGGTGGTGTTGCCTTCAACGGTGGTAAAACGACGACTGTAGAGGGAAAGGAAGTCTTTAGCTGGCGTTTTAGGCGGATAAAAGTCTCCCACCCAACCTTTATACGACCATACAGCGCACCCTAAGTAAAACATTTTTGTTGTTGGTTGTTGGTTGTTGGTTGTTGGTTGTTGGTTATTAGTTATTGGTTATTAGTTATTGGTTATTAGTTATTGGAAAATCTCCTAACTTTGCATTAATAATTGTTAATTGTGCATTGTTAATTGTTAATTGTTAATTGTTAATTGTACATTGTTAATTGTACATTGTTAATTGTACATTGTTAATTGTGCATTGTTAATTGTACATTGTTAATTGTACATTGTTAATTGTACATTGTTAATTGTTAATTGTTAATTGTTAATTGTTAATTGTTAATTGTACATTGTTAATTGTACATTGTTAATTGTTCCTCAGACATATCAAAATTCGCCGTCACATTCTGCACATCATCCAGGGACTCTAGCATATCAATTAACTTGAGGAGCGATCGCGCTTGGTCGGAGTCTGTCACTTCAACGGTGTTACTGGGAATCCAACGCAACTCCGCTTCACTCACTGGGAAATGATAATCCTGCAACACTTGATTTAAGCTTTCGAGATGGCCGGTTTCGGTGAAGACTTCCACCCCCGGATTTTCTGCGTCGTCGCTATATTCGTAAGTCTCGGCTTCCCCTTCTACCGAGGCTTCGAGGAGTTTTTCTTCTTCGACGTTTCCTTCTAAACGCACGACCCCTTTTTGCTCAAACATCCAACTGACGCAGCCCGTTTCCCCCAAGTTACCGCCATTTTTCTTGAAGGCTTCGCGCAAATCTGCGGCTGTCCGGTTGCGATTGTCGGTCAAGGCTTCGATGAGAATGGCTACACCCCCAGGGCCATAGCCTTCGTAGCGCACTTCCTCAAAATCGCTATCCTCAGTATAAGTGCCTGCGCCCTTCGCGATCGCCCGCTCGATATTATCATTAGGAATACCCGCCGCTTTCGCTTTGTCAATTGCCGTGCGTAGTTGAAAGTTGCCTGCGGGGTCAGGAATCCCATTTCTCGCTGCGACAATAATAGCCCGCGACATTTGCGTGTAGGTTTTGCCTTTTTTCGCGTCAACTCTCGCTTTTTGACGTTTAATGTTTGCCCACTTACTATGACCCGCCATTGTTTAAGGTTTCTCCTCCATTTATCGTAACTTTTGCCGATGTTTTAGTATCGCTTACAATCCGGCTTGGGTGTTGAACCAACCGAGAAAACTTTGTGTAATTTTAAAATAATGGGTAATATCTGCTGCTGCTAAATATTGTTTCACACTTTCACTTTGGAAGTCTTGAGAATTGCCACTAAGTAAAGCTTTTGGGTTTTCGGGATAAAGTCGCGCATCGGCCAAAATACAAGCCAAAATCAAGTTATCGGTCGGTTCTGAAATTATAGTAAAATTCTCTACATTCCATTTTAAGATATCGTGGGTTAGCGGTAACAGTTCGGCACAATCGGACAAGCGATTTAGGGTTTGACGCAAAAGGTTTTCGCGGTCTTTTGATACTTTATTATTATTAATTTTAGCTTGTTCCAGGATTTGAGCTAAAGCTTCAGAATTGGTTGAAATACGATCTCTTGCTAGTTGTTGACTTTCAACCATATATTGATTACTAAGGATGCGACGGCGCTTTTTTTCGGCTTCTAAAACTGATAAAGCTTCCATGCAACAAATACTAGGAATAGCAATCTCTAAGTTGGCCGGAGGATTATCAATAAGCTCGAAAGCTAGGGAATCGCGCCCTGTAGAAATGCTCAGAATAAAATTAGTTTCAAGATAAAGCCGGATAGACACTTTAGTGAATTAAAAATTGATCTTGGTGAAAAGATTTAGCCGCTTTTAAATTGTTTAGGTTAGTGATTTTTCCTGCTTCAATTTTTGCTGAAAAACCAATATTTTCTAAACAATGTTGATAAGGAAATCGATCTGATTTTTGGCGCTCAATTATATCGTTAATCCATCGTTCCAACAGCATCTCTAAATAAATATCATTAAGAAAGCCATCTTCATCAGAATCGCCGTATTTTTTCACCAATGCACTTGTTTCTAAGGTTTGATTTACAAGCCATTCTCGATCGGGCGAGATCGTCAACACAACAATCTGTTGATAATCCATTAAAAACCCATATTCGAGATAAATTTCTCGGTGTTGGAGAGAGGTTAAAAGTTGTTTAAACTCTTGCAGCCAGATATCGTGCAGTCGCGCAACGACAGGGGGTGTACCGGCTTTGATTTGCGCGATCGCGATAACTTCATCTTCTTGATTATTCAAAAGTAAATCAATGTCTAATTTAAGATAATTCATAACAATACAATCGTTATTTTTTTGAAGTTTTGAAGATTCAGAACCCCGGTTTCTGGGGTGTAGATGTTAACTCTTTGGGACAAATAAAGAAGAAACCGGGGTTCTAGAAGAAATCTACTTTTGTGCGTCTAACAAACGCAACTCGTAGATATTCCAAAACGGGCCGCCAAGGGCAGAATATTGAATATCATCAAACTTATTCCGCACCGCCGTCAAAGCGTAAGGATTCACCAAATAAATGAAGGGAGCATACTCTTTTGCCAACTCCTGGGTTTCCACATAAATTGCTTTTCGTTCCTCAAAATCTAACTCGCGGGCTGCTTGAATATAAAGTTCAGCAATGCGTCTTTCCCAATCAGAAACAGTCCGTCCAGTTAACTCATCGCGTCCGGCTTGGGGCTTTTGATTAAACATGTGTAAGTTCCCATCAGGAAACCAAACATTTGCACCGCCGTTGGGTTCATTTCCCCCGGTTAAACCGAGTAGAAAACACTCCCAATCCAGGGAATTAGAAAGCTTATCAACCAAAACATTAAACGCAATAGGCGCATAATCAACTTGCATCCCAATGGCTTCTAAATCCTGCTCAATTTGAGTAGCCATTGCCTCGCGAATTTTATTACCCGCATTGGTAATTAAGCTAAAGCGAACCGGATTTCCTTCCGAATCTACAAGGCGTTTTCCTTCATAGCGAAATCCGGCTTCTGCGAGCAGTTCTTTGGCTTTTTCGGGGCTGTAATCGTAGCCTTCGAGGTCGGAGGCGTAAAAGGGAGATTGGACGGAAATAGGGGAATTTTGGGGCTTACCAAGACCGCGAAAAATGTTATTAATCATGCGTTGGCGGTCAATGGCATGAGCGACGGCTTGGCGGAAACGAACATCATTAAACCAGCGAGATTTAATCGGATCGATGAGGGGTTCACCGTCACGAATTCCGGTGTTTAAGTTAAAGGAAATAAAGCTGGTTCCGTAAGACGGGCCGCCGTTATAAACATTGAAATTTCCTTGTTTTTCTTGGCGTTTAAGTAGGGAGAAATATTCGGGACTGACGCTAATTGTATCCAAGCTACCAGAACGAAATTGTAAAAGAGCAGTGTCGGTATTTTCGACAATTTGCCAAACAATTTCTTGGATATAAGGAAGGGAATTTCCTGTATCGTCTTTGCGCCAGTAATAGGGATTACGTTCAAAAATTAAACGTTCGCTGAGACGATAGTTTTTAAGGACATAAGGCCCGTTGAAAATAATTTCTTCAGGAGGAGTATCTACGCCCCATTTAGACAGGAATAAAGGCTGACCATCGCTGTCTTTGGTTTCGACGGATTCTGCTAAAGCGTGGGCGGGTAAAATCGGGAGAGAAGTTGCACCGAGAAAGGGGGCAAAAGGTTCGGGAACAGTGAATTTAACCCGGCGATCGTCTACTTTGGTAATGGTGGGAAATTCGCGACTTTGACCAATGCGTAAACTGTCTCTGGCATTAGAGGGAATTTCTTCGTTGAGATATAAACTGTTATAACTAAAAACTACATCATCAACGGTTAAATCTGTCCCGTCCGACCATTTTAAATTGGGACGAATGGTGTAGATAATTTCGAGACCATCATCGGAAATATCCCAAGATTCGGCGATCGCGGGTTCAAATTCTCCGGTTAAGGGATTTTCATCGACTAAACCATCATAGGTCAAGCCAAAAATGTTCGGAGATTCTGCCGAAAGTACCGCGTTAAACGTCTTGGGATCGCTGAGGACACTCATCACGACCTGCGGGACTTGGGCCGCATTAGATTCGAGCATTGCGGGATTACAGCCTGTCAGAGAAACTGCGGTGAAAATTGCCATAACAGCAGCAACAATACGCCGCCCAAAAGGTTGCCAAATTTGTGTCATATTCATAAAAAGATTCCTTCAATTGTTAGCAATTTTTGAGGGATTAGGATTTTGGAGAAATTCGACTTAAACCCTGTAACGGGAGTAGTTTTCGATAACGAAAAGTTACACCCCATAATGCAAATAATAAAATCCAGCCCCAAAAACCGAGGCGTAAATCAAAGATACTCACATCTAAGCAATTGAACAAAACACAACTGCCAAATGCCACAATAAACGCCCATAAAATCAAGCGATCGCGATACCATTGCAGTCGTACAGCTTTTGACCAGATATAAACTAAAATTAGGGCTTGCGCGATCGCCCAACCCACAAAGCCGCATAACATCAGTGTAGCGATCGCGCCTGTTTCTGCCCCTAGCATCAGAAAGAGATTGTGGGGATGGCCCAGCCACAATTGCCAATGCAATTCGTACAGATGGGAAAAGTTGCGTAACCCCCACCCCAAAAACGGACGTTCTTGCCACATCTCCCAGGTAAACTGCCATTGGGTCGTCCGCAAATGGGCTTCAATAACATTGGGATACATTTCCCCGGATAACCGCAACCAAATCTTATCAGGAACAACAGCCCGAAATGCCCCTTGTCCCACCGTCCCAAAAGAAGCCCAGAGAACCACCGCCGCCGCCGTTGTCACCGCCAAAACCAACCACCGCCACCCCAAGTACAACCCATAAGCCAAAGCGACCACAATCGCCGTTCCCCAGGCATTCCGGGAACTGGTGAGGAGTAACGCCATTCCGATCGCAAAAATAAAAATGAGCAGCAATAAAAATTGCGCCAAAAATCGGCTATGGGTGCGATCCTGTTGGTAATTTTGATAGGCTTCGATGGCCAAACCCCAACTCAACGCCCAGATAATCAGCAAATACCCCGCGAAAATATTGGCATACATAAAGGTTGAAGCAATCCGTCCTGGGGGATTACCTCCCGCTTCTAATACCCAACCGAGAATCGGGTTAAAGGCTTCTGGAGTCAGCCAAGCGGCGATCCCTTGACCAATGCCCAAAATCAATACAGGTATCGCTCCGAAGACGCTAATCCAAGCAATCCGCCGCAACTGAGCCGGAGTTTGTAATAATAGGGTAAAAGGCGCAAATCCAACTAAACCCGGTAGAAAATTGGCGATTCCTAAAAAGGCTTCTCCGGGCTTGTAAGCAAAAGCCGAACTGAGAATCAAAACCAACAAAATCGAGGCGGCCATGAGATTGCAGGGGCGTTTCCACAAACGGGAGTAGTAACGCACCCACAGACTAATAATGAGGTAAGCGAAAATCAAACCCCCAACGGCAGGCCAAGTGGGAAAGAGTAACAATCCTCCCTGAAACCATAACCAAGGGTAATGTAACTCTGGCTGTGGGGCTAAAGAAGGTGCTTTGGGACTCATACCAAATTTAATAAGCCATTTCCCAGCATTCTGAGCGAATAAGGCGGATTTGCGCTAAAGCAAACACGGCGGGAATAATACGTCCGTAATTCGTCGCCACGGCTTTCCAGCCAATTTCCGCGATAAAGGTTGCCCACAAAACCGGGCCGAGAAAAGCAAAAACCGCTTTGGTTGCCCCTTGACGGGCGGCGGCCATAGCCATTCCTCGTTTTGCAGTTTGCAAGGCAATATGATTTTGAATTTGCACTGCTGCGGCTGCCCCACCTCGAATGGCCACAGATTTCGCCACTTGATACTGGGCGAAATGCAGGGCAAATTGACGGGCGACTTGTTGCAAAATTAAGGGTTTTAGTAGGGAATTGACCGCGAGAATACTGCCGCCTTTGAGCAATAAACTAACAGGATTGTGCTGGATTTGCGCCGGGAGGGGTTCGGTATAGTTCGACTGAGAAAGGGATTCTTGGATGCGATGGGTGAGCGATCGCTGTTCGTCCTGGGGAAGCCGTTTCCAAGCCCGTCCTGCCAGATTTAAGAACACTTCGGCTTCTAAATCCAAGGCAGTCATTTGTTGCGAGTAGGGGATTTTGAGATAATGGCAAATCCGCAGTAAAATATCGCGATAGCTCATTTCTTGAGTGCGACCCCGCAAAACCGTCATGCCATCGGCGGCGAGGTAGCGAAAGCGGTTTTCGAGTTCGTCTAACCAACTCACGCGATCGCGACATTGGACTTCGAGAACATCCGGGGCTTTGAGGTAGTCCAATGGGTTGAAGCGACGACTAAATAAGATTTGCGTGAGTTGTTGTAATTCGGTTTCGCTGGCAAGTTCCAGCCCATCCCTGAGTTCGTCCAATGTTTTTATCCTCCCAACACGCCGCTAATGTGCTGTTTTTCCCTATTCTACTATTGACTTGTTTTTGTGGTGGGTTGTTGGTTATTTGTTATTGGTTATTTGTTACTCGTTGCAGCCCTAAAAGGATAGATTACGATTTTGCTACTGCTGCGACAATAAAATGGTGGGTTGTGACGGATTGCGCTTATTGCAATCACAGCCTAGCTTTTAGCCTCATAACCCACCCTAATGTCGTGTCACAGCCTTAACTGCCTGTCGTATCGGTACGTCGGGGACGACGAAATAGACTGGTCATATAAATTCCGGTAAACAGCATGGCAATTACGCCCAAGCCGTTGAGTAAAACGTAAAAAACGCGCAATTGACCGCCTAAGAATGTGCCTTGGTGAATAAACATCATTAATTCGCCGAATTCTGGCGAAGCACCAAACCAACTGCGAGCAACGCGATACAGTACGCCTGTGGCTGCGGTTAAAAATAAGGGTAAAAAGATGATGGGGGCAATAAAGCGGTGTAGTTTGCGAAGGGTACGAGATTGCATGGGTAAGCGGACTCCTTGATTGCACTATGGTTATGCAGTTTAGGTGTCAAAAGTTACAAAATCGGAACAATGTTGGCATTTTCTGGACTTCAGCGAGCCGTTTTTTCCAATGAGGGATGGATTAACGGTAAACGGACTTGGAAACAACTGCCGATCTGGGGTTGACTGGTGACGGCGATCTTACCTCCGTGGGCGATCGCGAGACTTTGGGCGATCGCCAATCCTAAACCCATTCCTCCCATCCGGCGATCGCGGGCTTTGTCGGCTCGCCAAAAACGATCGAAAATATAAGGCAGTTGTTCGGGGGGAATGCCGATTCCCGTGTCTTGAATCCTGACCCAAGCTTGGCGGTCTTTTGTTTGCAAATCTACGGTGATTTTTCCGCCCTTGGGGGTGTATTGCAGCGCATTTTCGATTAAATTAACAAAAATCCGTTTTAATAGCGTTCCATGCCCCATTATCATCACATTGGGCGCAATTTCAGCTTTGATTGCTATCTGTTTTTCTAGCGCTTGATTGTCGATTTCGTCGAGGATATCTTCTAAAATTTCGTCGAGGGGAATGGGGATGCGATCGCGATGGGTATTGGCATTTTGGCGATCGAGACGGGCTAATAACAACAAATCTTCGACCAAGGCTTTCATTTGTTGAGTGGCAGAATCAATAATCGCGATCGCCTGGGGACGATCCGGTGTATCCCCCTGCAACAAAAACACCGCCGTTTTAATAGCGGCGAGGGGACTGCGTAACTCATGGGACGCATCCGCCGTAAATTGTTCTAACTGCTCAAAACTCTGCTCAATCGGGGACAAAGCTTGATTGGTCAACAAAAAGCTGCTTATTCCGGCTAATCCCAGCGCTAAAATGCCCCCCACCGCCAAACCCCATCGCAACCGACTCAACTCTTGCTCGATATTTTGTAAAGACTCTGTAGCGCGAATATATCCAGCTAATTCTTGTTTTTCTTTATTATTAAGCAAAAAAACGGGAAAAACCAAGCTACGGCTTTTTTCCTCTTGGAAATACTGACCGTAACGAGACTGAGTAGGCTGAAGCACTTCATCGGGAAACAAATTCCCCTCGCGAATCAACAATAAACTACTTTCATCAAACCATTCCACCCCTAAATCGCGATCGGGCAAAGTTACCGTGGCAATATTGAGAAAGCGGCTATATTCAGGATGATTAAAATTAGGCTGCATCCCCGTTTCCGAGAAATCCTTGTCCTCTTGCTCCTCATACTCGCGATATTCGTGTTTTACTAAAGCCAGGGATTTAGCCGCCGTTTGCGCTACCGTTAACAAACGGCTATCGACTTGACGATATAAATTTTGAGCGACCATTTGATACACCGCGATCGCGGAAATGCCCGTCACCCCCAAAATTACCCCCAGATAAGACAGCAACAACCGCCAACGCAAGCGCTGAAACTTAGGATCGGAGGTTGGGATTAAGTCTGTAGCCGATGCCATAAACGGTTTCAATCAATGTAGGAGGCGCACCTGCGGCTTTAAGTTTCTGACGCAAACGGCGTAAATGCACTTTCACCGTTTCTTCGCTGGGAGGGTCTTCTAAATCCCACAAATGCTCTAAAATTATGCCGCGACTAAGGACGCGATGGGGACTGCGTAACATTAATTCTAATAAAGCATACTCCTTGGGGGTAACGTGAAGGGGTAAATCTTGATAAGTCACGACACAGGTACTCGGATCGAGGTGTAATTTCTCCCAAGTCAATACGGGCGGTAAAGCCGCGCTGCCTCGCCGCAATAAAGCCCGGATTCTGGCTAAAAGCGGCTCAATTTCAAACGGTTTGACCACATAATCATCTGCCCCGGCATCCAATCCCATCACCTGATCGGTACTGGTATCCTTAGCGGTTAACATCAAAATCGGGACGCGATCGCCCCCTTTTCGCAATTCCCGACACACCCCAAAGCCATCCCGCTTGGGCAGCATTAAATCCAGCAAAATTAAATCATATTCATAAGTTTGTGCGAAATTTAACCCCAATTCGCCATCTTCGGCTAAATCCACAGTGTAATGATTTTGGCGCAAAACTGCCCCTAAAGTTTGGGCAATACGCGGATCGTCTTCGACTAACAAAATTCGCACGATCTCATCCTCATTCTGTTGCCTTTCCCGGTAGCGACACGGTGTCAATATAAAAATACCCTAGCGCACAACTAGGGCAGGAATATAGAGCAAGATTGAAAAAAAGCAAAGAAAACTCAAAGATTTTAATAATTTACACCGCGATATTTCCTGAGACCCAATTTAGGCTGCTGCGGTGTTTCAAGCGGACGACGCAGGATGTAGGTTTTCCCCAGAAATTTTCCGGTGAGATCGGAAGGTAAAGTGACGACAGAATGATTGGAATTCAAGTAAGTTGCGCCCATAAAGTTGAGTTTCATTGTTTTTTCCTCTCGTGGGGTTGATGCTTCTATCCTCCGTTTTTCTGGGGAATCCGGGGGGGATTTACATCAACAAGGGGGTTGAACTTTCTCAGTAGAATTCAGGATTGAGATTACAACAACCAGGGATTCATCTTAGGCAAAAAATGCGATCGCGATCGCACCCTTTTCTTTCAAACTTTGACAATATAAGGCGAATTAAGAGCAGTCATTTGTCCTTGATATACCAGGGCTTGATACATCATCGCCGCAGCTTCGGCGCGAGTGGCAGGGGCATCGAGGTTTTGAGGTTTGGGGTATAGGGTGACTAATCCGGCTTTTGTGGCGGCAGCAACGGCGGTTTGCGCGTATTCTGGGACGCGATCGCCATACACATCCAGATAAGCTAGATCGGCATCGGGAAGATTCAAGCCACTGGCAAGGGAGAGAATCAAATGCACCCGTCGCAAGGTTTGTTCGGGATGAAAGGTGCGATCCGGGAAGCCAGAGAGATAGCCAGCGCGATAAGCTTGCTGTATTGCCCCCAATCCCCAGAAATTGACCGGAATATCAATAAATTGCGTAGCCGGGCGAATGGGGGGCGGATTCAAGACTTTGACCAAAAGGGCGGCATATTCGGCGCGATTGATGGGGTTATCGGGGCGGAAACTGCCATCGGGAAAGCCACTAATGAGTTCTAAACTGCCTAATCTTCGCACAAAATCCGTCGCCCAATGGTTTTGTAAATCCGTGAAACTGGGAAGAAGGGGATCGGGGTTGACGATATAGGGAGACGCGATCGCGCTGGCTTTTTGAGTCGCAACCAGGGCTTGATAAACCAACGCGGCAATTTCAGCGCGAGTAATATCCTGCAAGGGATCGAGTTGTTTGGTATCGGGATAATTCACCACAAGGCGTTTTTGGGTTGCCGTCGCGATCGCATTGGTGGCATAAGGGGGAATCAGGGCGCGATCTTGATACAACAGCAATAAATCCGCCGTCCCCCCGGTTAACCCCAAACCATTGACAATCGAAACTAGGGCTTGGACGCGAGTTAGGTTTTGTTGAGGACGAAATGTACCGTCTCCAAACCCAGAAATAAATCCCATTTCTGCGGCGGTCGCGATCGCCTTCGCGGCCCAAAATGAAGACTCCACATCTTCAAAATCCGATTTGCGTCCCAACTGACGGGGCAGATCGAAAGTTTGAGCAATTAACGCCGCATATTGCGATCGCGTTAAACTCGCTTCAGGACGAAAAGTACCGTCAGCAAAACCGCTAATAATCCCCCTTTCGGCCAGGCGATCGATAAATAATTCTGCCCAATGATCCTCAATATCCCGAAAAGAAGTGGGGCCGAAGGCAATATCTGTAACTAAAGTTGCCACTAACTCCACCGATCCGCGAATTAACGCCAGATTAATCTGATTTCCCGCCGAAATCAACGTCTGACTGGTTTGATTATCCAAATCGTAACTTGAATTATCCTCAAAAATATTACCCGCCGGACTTTGGGGACTGCCTAAATCAGGGGAAGCTTGGTCTTTCACCAAAATCCCGGTTTCGCGATTTCTTTGAAAATCATTGCGACGCAAAACCGGTTTCGCTTGACGGGACAAGTGAATCCCGGCGCGATTATCCCACAAGCGATTACTGGCAATCAACGGCGCACTTTCATCACTGAGGGCAATGCCATAACCGGTGCGCTGACAGAGATTGCGGCGCACTTCTCCCTTGGCTTGTCGCACCAAAAAAATGCCACTGGCGGCATTATCTTCAAAAATACTATCCTCAATAATCGGCTTGGCATTTCCCGCCACAAAAATGCCCTCGCGACCGCAATTTTGCAAGCGACAACGAGTTATAATCGGGGCGGTCGATTCAATCCAAATCCCCGTCCCTTTAGGATTAGGATTCGTCACCGTCACCCCTTGCAACTGCGCCCCCGTTGCCAACACCACCGCTACATTTTGGGTTTTGAAACTGGGACTGTTATAACGGCCTCCGCCTTGCAAAATTACCTCTGCATCTGCTTTTTCCGTCGTCACGATGGTTTGTGAGGGAATAGTCAAAGGGAAAATTTCGCCGTTATTCCGGTCATAAACCCCTGGGGTGAGGTAAAGGGTACTAGCGCCTTGAATTTGCTTTAAAGCCGCCGTGAGAGTCTTGAGTGGTGCGGTTGGGCTACCCACGGCATTATCATTGCCTGTGGTGGGATTAATATATAGTGTGGTCATTTGTTGTTAGTTATTGGTTATTAGTTATTGGTTATCCGTCACACTGAAGTTTCTTCCCATTCCTCCCACTCAGGGCAGGGATACCCCACCCCTACCATTGTCTATTGCCTACTACCCACTGCCTCAAAACTAATGATTTAAGAATCAAGACCATAGCGCTCTTTTGACGTTCGTTGGTATTCCTGGGTAACGAGATGACAAAGTAGATATCTCGTTAGGAAATGGTATAACTCAATTGGTAATTGGTAATTAGTAATTGGTAATTTTATAATTCATCGTTGGTCATAATGATAAAAGTCGAGGGATTAAGTAAAGTTTACGGTTCGCAAACTGCTATTGATAATGTCACCTTCGAGGTCAATGAAGGGGAGATTTTAGGATTTTTAGGCCCCAATGGGGCAGGGAAAACCACAACCATGCGAATTTTAGCGGGTTACTTGCCTGCGTCGTCGGGGACAGCAGAAGTCGCTGGCTTTGATGTAGAAGCGGACTCGATGGCCGTTAGACGCTCCATTGGCTATCTTCCCGAATCGCCCCCCTTGTACCTCGATATGACGGTGAGGGGATACTTGCATTTTGTAGCGAAAATCAAAGGAGTCAGTCGGGGCGATCGCGCCATCTACGTTAATTCTGCCATGGAACGGTGCAGCATTGAAGATAAGCGGGATGTATTGATTCGCAAGCTGTCTAAGGGCTATCGTCAACGGGTGGGTATTGCTCAAGCCATTGTCCACAATCCCCCAGTTATTATCCTCGATGAACCCACCGTTGGCCTCGACCCCCGCCAAATTATCGAAGTGCGTCACCTCATCCGCAGTTTAGCCGGAAAGCACACGATTATTTTATCAACTCATATTTTGCCGGAAGTGAGTATGACTTGCGATCGCGTCACCATTATCGATCGCGGCCAAGTTGTTGCTACAAATACCCCCGATAACCTCATGGCCCAACTGAGTGAAGCGGCGGGTTACGAACTCGAAGTCGAGGGGGATATTGCCTCAGTCCAACCCCTTTTGCAAGCCATTCCAGGGGTGCAAAACGTCGAGATTATGCCCATGCCAGACGCGGTAAGTTCTAGCTTTATTTACCGCCAGCAAAAACTATCCCGTCTGCAAATTATCGCCAAACCCGGCTCAGAACCCGGACGCGCGATCGCCTCTACCCTCGTCAATGCTGGACTGGGCTTGTATGAAATGCGTCGAACTCGCCCCACCCTCGAAGACGTATTCTTGCAGCTTACCATGCAAGACGCGATCGCCCCCTCTACAGACACCGAAGAAACCACCGACTCGATCGACGAAACGCCCCCCGAAGCAGAAATTACCGATTCTAAAGACGAAACACCCCCCGAAGCAGAAATCAGCGACTCCAACGATAGCGAAACCGTAGAAACGACCCCCGAAATTACCACCGAACCGGAATTTTCTGCGAGTGAAAAAAGCAGCGAATCTTAGGAAAACGATGAGAGTGGGAGGAGGGGGAAGAAATGACCAATGTATAATGTACAATTTACAATGTACAACGGCAGAAATAATAACTCTCACGTGAAACGTTAATTTCACTTTTTCGAGAACCGAACGCCTATAAGCGTCTAGCTTTTAGCCTTTTTAAAACTAACCCCTAAGAGCTAAAGTTTCCGATCCTCTTTGGAGGGGAACAACACCTCCCGCAATACAGGAAAAACAAACAACCAATAACCAACAACTGGTGCGACCCCGCGCCGCCGTAAGGCGCAAGGGAACGCGCACCAGAAACAACCAACAACCAACAACCAACAACCAACAACAAACAACCAACAACTTATTAATACTTCCGTTCCTTGGGTTCAAAACGGTTAATTACCACAGGCATATATTCAATATCAATCCCCGCCGGAGAATGATAAGCTAACGTATGCCGGAGGAACTGAGCATCATCTCGTTCGGTGAAATCTTCCCGCGAATGTGCGCCGCGACTTTCTTTGCGATTGAAGGCAGAAGTAAGGATAATTTCGCCCACAATGAGTAAATTACTCAACTCTAGGGCTTCGAGTAACTCGGTATTCCAAGCGGTACTTTGATCGTCGAGATAAACGCGGCTGTATTGTTCCCGTAGATCGTGCAGTTTATCAATTCCGGCTTGCATAATCTCCTCGGTGCGAAACACACCACAATGTTCGCTCATCGAGTCCTGAAACCCTTGCCGCAGCTTGGCAATGCGTAAATCCCCTTTTTGGTTCAAAAGGCTATCAATGCGAGTTTTGGCGCGATTGATGTAGGTTGAGGCGTTGATTTGGGGGAGTTTGCGGTTTTGGACGTACTGCGCGATCGCACGTCCCGTCAGACGACCATACACCACACACTCTAACAAAGAATTACTCCCCAAGCGATTCGCCCCATGTACCGACACGCAAGCACATTCCCCAGCAGCGAAAAAGCCTTCGACGAGGGTATTACCACTGCGGCGAACTTGACCATCGGTATTGACCGGAATCCCCCCCATCGAATAATGTGCGGTAGGACGTACAGGCATCGGTTCGTGAATCGCGTCAATTCCCACCAAACGATGGGCTTCTTCCCAACAAAAGGGAACCCGACTCATAATTTTCTCTTTCCCCAGATGTCGTAAATCCAGATGCACAAAGGGGCCTCCTGGGCTACCATCAGAATTGATGCCTCGTCCGGCGCGAATTTCGAGGGTAATGGCGCGAGACGTGATATCGCGGGGAGCCAGTTCCATTTGTTTCGGGGCATAATGTTCCATAAAGCGATCGCCCTCGCTATTCCGCAAATACGCCCCCTCACCGCGCACCGCTTCAGAAATTAACACCCCCACCGGATACAGCCCCGTTGGGTGAAACTGTACAAACTCCATATCCTCTAGGGGTAAACCTGCCGCCGCACACATGGCCAAACCATCCCCCGTAGAGGCATAATCGTTCGAGGTGGTATTGAAAACGCGACCATAGCCCCCCGTCGCAAACATCACCACTTTGGCCCGGACGACTTCCAATGTACCGTCGAGGATGCGATACATCACAACCCCCTTGGCTTCCCCATCTTCGAGGATCAACTCCATCACATACCATTCATCGTAAATCGTGACCCCGTGATGGCGCAGATTATTCACCAACTCATGCAGAATCGCGTGACCCGTTTTATCGGCGGCGTAACAGGTGCGTTTGTGGGAATGCCCCCCAAATGCCCGTTGTGCGATGCGTCCGTCTTCTAAGCGGGAAAACAACACCCCCAAGTGTTCCAGGTCGATAATCGTATTGGGGGCTTCTTTGGTTAAGATTTCCACCGCGTCTTGGTCTGCGAGATAATCGGACCCCTTCACCGTATCGAAAGCGTGGGCTTCCCAACTGTCCTCCGGGTCGATATTCTTGAGAGTGGCTGCAATACCCCCTTGGGCTGCGACAGAGTGCGATCGAATCGGGTGGGTTTTGGCCACCAGGGCGACATCTGTATCGGGTTCGAGGCGCTTAATTTCTAGGGCTGCGCGACAACCGGCTAAACCCCCGCCTACTATGATTACGTCGTGTTCTAACATCTTGGCTGTATAGATCGAAAAATTGCTTTTCTCTATGGTGACGCAGTTACCGGGTTGTCTGGGGGTTTTGCGGGAAGTTCTTTATAGTTTGTTTAGGGTTGTTGGTTATGGGTGGGTTGTCCGATTGTCAAATACAGCACCTAATTTAATCCCGATTCATCAGAGTTTGCCTGACGAATCTTGCGATCTAAATTTTCTTCCCAATTCGGATCGCTTGGGTCAATTGTAATCATTCTCCCTGCTGACTTGGAACGGTCAATATAGGCTTGAAAAGCGTTAATATCTTCTCGATGGGTTAGAACATATTTTCGTAACTCATTCAAACTCATTGAATCATAGTTCGCTGAAGTCATGGCTCGTAACCTCCAGTTGGTTTAATTTCAAAGTCGAGACTATAGTATTTACAAAAGAAATGTAAACACCCTAATCTCGTTCCTTGGTTCCACCAAGGGACGCACCAAACGAGACTCCGCCTCGATTCTATTTATATCGAAACCGAAAAAAGTATTGAAATTACTGTTGAAAATGATGATCCTATCTTGCGGGGTCGAATTGATATTTTAGTAGTGCGCGATCGCGTCTGGGTATCAACCATTGAATCAAAGCGGGGCGAATTTTCTCTCAAAGTTGGCATTCCCCAGGTTTTATCTTATATGTTAGCCGCTCCGACGACTCAAAAAACGCTATACAGTATGGTTACCAATGGGGGGAGTTTTATCTTTTTGAAATTAGTCCGGGGCGATCGCCTTCTCTATGGTCGCTCAAAATTGTTTATCCTAGGACAAGATAATGGTTTGGAGCAAACTTTACAAGTGATGAAGCATCTAGCTCAAATTTTACAAGACTAACCGAGACAGAGGCTAGTTTTGACATTTCCAGGTAAAATCCAGAAACAAGGTTAACGGGGTTAAAGTATTGAACTAAATCGGGAATAATAGAAGTAACTGACATTTCTCAAAATCAATGATTCCCAAAATATTAGCCGCAATTTCCATTTTAGGAATAATATTCCTAAGCTCGTCTCAGCCTCAAATCCCGCCAGCTTTAGCACAAACAACCAACTGCGATCCGGCTTATCCCGATCCTGATGTCTGTATTCCCTCTCCTCCACCTGACTTAGATTGTGGCGAGATCGAATATCGGAATTTCACCGTTTTACCCCCCGATCCTCATCGTTTTGATGGCGATGAAGATGGTATTGGTTGCGAAAAACGCTAGTCTAAAATTGACTCAATTTCGTTTACCAGTAATATCAAATTTAATTGCCGAAACTCACTGCTTTTCGAGTCCGTAATAGCGGACTTTGTTAGCATTGGTTCCCCGGATTTTAAAATGGGCGGGTTAATTGGATAAACTCAGACTAAATTGAGCGATTCAGTTTCTCAATACAGCGTTTTGAAACTTAGGCAAAGCCTCATATTTTCGTCAACAAATGACCAATGACAAAAGACAAAAGACAAATGACCAATGACAAAAGACAAAGGACAAAACTCACTGACTCAGCCACGCGATCGCGCTTCTAATCCATTCTTCTGGGTTAGGATTTTTAAGGAGCATTGCGTCGCGACTGAGGACAGAAAGGGCTTGTTCGATTTCTTCGCTTTCGTAACCCAATGCCATTAAGGTCATTTCTACGTCTTCGAGAACCGGGAGTTCGGGAATGACGTTATCTTTACTTTTACCCCCAACTTGCGATCGCCATTGGGAAAGTTTCGTCCGCAGTTCCAGGGATACCCGTTCGGCGGTTTTCTTACCAATCCCTGGGGCTTTGATCAGCGTCCGAATATTGCCCGTGACGATGGCTTGAACCAGGGTTTCGAGGTCGAGGGTGTCAATGAGGGCGATCGCGCCTTGTGAGCCAATACCGCTAACGCTGGTAAGCTGGCGAAATAAGTCTCGTTCAGCCGCACCGGAAAAGCCATACAAAATGATTTGGTCTTCGCGGATTTGTTGATGGACAAAGACTTTCAGGCTTTCGGGCTTGTCCGTCGAGAGGGTACGCGCATAACGAGAAGGAATCTGTACCGCGTACCCAATCTGGCTGACTTCGAGAATCAAAACATAGCGGTTATTGGGGCTTTTGCGGGTTTCAACGACTTGTCCCTGGAGATAATCAATCATCAAAACCTCCTGGGTCTGAAACCCCGTCCTGTCTTGCCGAGCGTTCCCTCTCTTGGTCGATTGGACATGGCGAGGAAACCTCGCCGTCCCTCGACCGCTTGCGCTCTTACGGCGACGCGGGGTCTCGGCGCTTCAAGGACGGCTTTGTATTTTTTAGGTAGAATTGAAAATGTCGAACAGCAAAAACCAAGCCAATTCGACATCAGCACCTTGAAAACTGGATATAGTAGGTTTTGTGCCGAAAAGCTGGCGCAAGTAAAATATCCAAGCAACAAGTACAGTCTTTGTAGGACACCGTACCGATGGGCTATCGGAATCGGGACTCTGTAAGGAGTTAGAAAGTCTGTGGACATGACGTAAGACGGTAACATAGCTAACACAAGTTGGTAGTGTACGCAGATGTGAGTGAAGCTCCAAACTTAAATCGTGAGGTTTAGGAATCACCGTCCGTTTACGGCGGTGAGGATGTCAAGTAAGGAAGCTAAAGTGCTTTAAGCCTTCGAGGATACCACCTGCACAGAAATCTTGGGCAAAATAGCAGCGATCGCGCTCTTGTTCTTGATACCATTGTCGCAGTTCGGGTTTAGCATTCCCCACAATCACACCGCGACAGGGTTCGACGCTAAACAATGCGATATCGTTGCCAGAATCGCCACAAACCACGGTATTTTCCGGCTCAAAGCCCCATTTCTCCCGAAGATATTGCAATGCTAATCCTTTATCGCCATTTTCCGGCAGAATATCTAAGTCTTTGTCCGCACTATAGATGATTTTGGTTTTTAAGCCTTTTTCGGCTAAAACGTTTTTGAGACGCGGGATCAGTTCTTTTGCTGCTGAGGGAGAGATGCAAAAGCTGACTTTGTAATCTGTTTGTTCCGAGTCGGGTTGAGGCATTAAATCGCTGTAATGGGCTGTCAACGCCACGATTAACTCCCGATCCCAATTTTGACTGAGTTTATTATCCCATTCTGCATCAGTTTTATCTTCATCGGGATTGAGATAAATTGCCGTTCCCACCGAACAAATTAAAGCATCTGGACACAGTAACGTTTCTTCTTGAGTCAGTCGTTGATAAAGAAAGCGCGATCGCCCCGTCGAATAAATAATTTTGATATTATCATTTTGGCGTTGGGCTGTGAGGTGTTGATTCAGGGTAGCGAGGGCTGCGCGATCGCCCACTAAGGTATTATCTAAATCTGTAACTAATAAAAATTGACTCATATTATTCGTAATAAGCCCTTTAGGGCTTGCCTTTTTTTGTACTCCAAGATAGTTTTTAAACAGTAGCTTCGCTAGGTTGCCAACCGTCGAGAAAGTTTTGAATCCGTTTTAATTCTTCCATATATTCATAAAGTTCATCTCGCTGAAACTCCAAAATCGCAATTACCCGATCCACTTCCACTTCCTTACTCGAACGTTCTTTCAGTAAACGGCGAAACTCCTGTTGAAAACGCTCGATATACTCATAAATTTGCTTTTCCGCTTGTCGAAAATCCTCAGCCACTTGCTTTTTAATCGTCCGTTCGACTACCGTTAAACTACCGAGGGTTTGACGGTCAATTTCAAACTTAATCGCTTCAATAGTTTTTCGCAAGTCGATGGCATAATAAGAACGACGATCGTCTACCGGAATATCCACTTCATAATCTCGACAAAAAGCCCGTCGTTTCTCTTTTTTCAAGCGAGTATAGCTTTCCGTGTAATGTTCGACTTGTGCATCAATGCCTTGAAACTCAAAATCAAGTCTTTGAATCGGATTAATATTAAGCTCAATATTTAATGATTCCCCGATATGACGAGATAACTCATCAGAGATCATTTGGATATTATTACAAATATCTGTAATCAATTCTTCCCGAATCGCTTTCCCATCTGTCGCCATCTTATCATAGGTATTCAGCCACCAGTTTTTGATTAAAACCGCACAGAAACCATTAATATCCTCTTTGACCAGATTTACTTCTTCTTCTGATTCACAGCGAATTTCATAAGGATTTTCTGCTTCTTTGACTAAGCCCGAAATGACTTTGCGGAGAGATTCAGCCAAACGCTGCGGCACATCAAAATAAGTCCCAGATTCCGAAGTTTCGGGGTTTTCTACTTCTGCTTGGCTTTCGTCTCCTTCCGATTCCCAAGACTGAATAAATAAGTTAATTTCTTCTTGAATCGTTAGTTTCGCTTTCTCAGCAAATTCTAATAATTCTTCGCGGAATTGCGCCACTAACTTTGTTTCTTGACGATCGACTAAAGTTTTAACCCCTTTCACTTGAATAATCGCATTTTGCGCCACAGAAGTATATTCTTCAATCTTTTGACGCAAAGGCTGGATTTCCATTTCCCAAGCGTTAATTCGCACATTCAAACTATCTTCAATTGCGAGACTAGCTTTCTCTAACTTTGCCAAGATATCGCTGAGTAAATTCCACCCGGAATTTTCGACGACTTTCTGTACAACTAAATCTTCGACGGTTTTAATTAAACTTTCGTCTAAAGCTCGATCTGCAATTTTACTCGGTGCAGGTACAATCAGATCGCCTTCTGCATTTTCTTGGGCGTATTGAGCGCTGAAAAAACGTTTAAAATTCTTCAGTTGACTGGAAGTAGCCGTATTTTGAATAATTAACTTCGCTAATAATCCTTGCCAAGCACTCACGGGGTATATAATCGGGTTAGGAATGCCCAACTGTGCGAGATTATTTTTCAAGTCCGCGATCGCGCCTTCTATCGGACGATCTTCTTCCGTTTTCCGGTCTATTTTGTTGAGAATAAAATAGATTTTACCCGTATTCTGTAACAAAAACTCTTGCCGTTGTTCGATTAAATCTTGCAGTAACTCTAAATTCGTATTATCCTTAAACGAACCGTAATCCAAAATAAATAAAATCGCATCACAAGTCCGTAAAGCCTGCAAAGCTGTCTCCTTCAAAGAAACCGCATTAAACGCCGTCGAATGCCATTCATTTGGCCCTGGAGTATCAACCAAAGTCAAACCATTCAACGAAGAAAGCTGATTAATTGCCTCAATCGGATGCTCCAAATGAAAGCGCAAAGTAGCCTCTTGATTCGCATTAGCCCGAATCTCTCTGGTTCGTTCTAGAAAGCGTTTTTGGATACTCTCAGCCTCCCCCGAAGCCACTAAAATCGGTTTGCGCTCTCCTTGACGATATTCGAGTAAACGGGGCGTTTCCGTGGCAGGAATGGGCAGAATATCGGTGCGACATACCGTACAAGCTTCCGTTTCTGTCGCCAAAACATCCGCCCCAATCAAGGCATTGAGAAACGTACTTTTTCCCGCTTTCATAGCAGCAATTACCGCCACCTGATACTTTTGTTCGTGTAGGGCATTGAGCGCTTGGGTAATATCTTCTTCAATGCCTTTTAAAGCAACTTCCCCTTCATTTTCGCCATCATTACTAGCCCGTAATTCTTGCAGGTATTGTAGTAACTTAATACCCGTCGTGTAAATATTTTCGTAAGTTTCTTGAAACTGTTGCGAAGACATACCCAAAATTGCCCTATAACGCGCAATAAGCCTGTTTGTCGTAAGCCCTTCAGGACTTACCGAATAGCTACAGCTTACCGCAACTTCGCCAGAATCAGACAACAATACCCCAGAGTCACCTTTCTCCGCTTGTAGTCAGCCCTTTAGGGCTTGCAATCTTCCTTGAGATAGCGAGAAGCCATTTCGCTAACCCCAAACCCGACGCATATTTAATACAAAACCGGGTAAAATATCTTCCCCCGATAACTCAGTAGGATTGGACAATATTTCGACTTCTAAACCTACTTTGTAAACAGCTACAGTGCGATTTTGCGGGTCGATTAACCAACCCAATCTCGCACCATTATCCATATACTCTTGCATTTTTTCTTGTAAGGGTTTGAGATTGTCGGAAGCCGAACGTAATTCGACTACAAAATCGGGGCAAATATTAGCAAATGTTCCCTTTTGTTCGTCGGTTAGTGTTTCCCATCTTTCTCGACTAATCCACGACGCATCAGGGGAACGAATTGCACCGTTGGGTAAAGTAAAAGCAGTGGAAGAATCAAAAACTTGTCCCAAACCGTCATTTTCTTCATCCCAGCGATCTAGTTTTCCAGTGATGCGGCTATTGCGTTTTCCTGTTTCCCATCCGGTGGGGGGATTCACGATTAACTCTCCTTGGGCTGTTCTTTCGAGTTGTAATTCGTGATTGCAGGCTGCTAGGATTTCAAATTGTTCTGGGGTAACGTGGAGTTTTAAACTTCGGGGTAAATTTAGTGATAATATTTCGGTTTCTGGTTTGGTTGGGGTTTGTACCATGACGACTTTTAATTTCCAGAAATTGTTTGTATCTAAATGTTAGCGCGATCGCGTTTTTTTAATATAAGCCCTCACCCCAAACCCCTCTCCCACGGGAGAGGGGCTTAGTTGATAGTTATTGTATTTTCCTAGCTTCCGCAAAGGGCGAAATATAGGATATTTTTCTACTAAACTTTAACCAAAAGCGACTTGATTTTGCGACTCCACAAACTGACGCAACCGCAGTAAAGTCAACGTTTGACCGAGACTCAAGGGTAAGAGAGAAATCCCCTCTAAACGGGACTGTACCCAACCGTCTCCCCAATACCATTCGTGGTAGCCATCTATGCCTTCACTAAGGATTAAACGCAGACATTGATCGTTGGCTACTTCTACATGATGCGCGATCGCGACCGGCCCGATCCAATTCTTAAAGGATAATTCAGGAACCAGCATTTCGGGCAATCCATTTTCAAAGCGTTGGGGAAACAACCACTGACGCAACTGAGAAGTTCGCAGTAAACTATCCCCTAGGGTTTGCGCGGAGGCTTCGACTTCAATGCGGAGATGACTTTGTTGAAATTGACCGAACATGATGGTTTTAATAAAAAATCACAAATACTGCTTTTACCATAACGCGCCTAGCGAATTACGCCCTGTTCAACCGAACGCACTCCACTCCCCCCAAAAGGTTCGGGAGAACCAATAAAGTTAAAGTCGCTGATGCGGACACTAAAGGAAGCCAAACCGAGGACAGGATTGTAGCGGACGGAGATATTATGCGTCCGACGACTGTATTCCAAAATATAGTCTGTCGTAAAAGCTGCACCTGTATTGAGGTTAACACCACTTTGAAAGCCAATGCGAAACGGCCCGTAAACCTGCTGCGTGATTCCATAAGAAAGGGTACGGGTATCAGCAAAGCGGTCAAAGAGAAAAGGAGAAAGCCCCCCTCGTATCCCTTGGGAGTAAGTAATATTAAATCCGGTATAATCAAGCCAATCGCGGGAGAAATGACCGAATTGCCCTTGTATGCCTAAACTACCACTCAAAGAGGGTTGAGTGTCACCGCTACTGTAGTAACTGTAAACGCCTGTGAGTCCGGTAGAAAGGGAAACATTGGGAACGACAGGACGGGGAGTATAGCGCAAGCCTTCATCGGGGGTTGCAGGGAGAGGTTCTCCTGTCCAGAGGGTGAAACGCCGGGAGAGGAAAGCGGCCCCTTGATAGCGGGTGAGGGTGACGCGGTTGTTATCCCGTGGGAGTGGGGGAAGCAAATCGGGACGGTCTGTATTGGCGTTAATAACTTGGACTCCGGTTTGATAGGAGAAATTAATCCCAGTATTCCCAATCGCGATATTGGGGGAAGTGAGTACAGCCCCGAAGTTACTTTGGACGGTTTGGAAGCCCAGAGAACCGTTAAAAAGGCGATCGCGATAATTCGCATCAAAGGTAAGATTATGAGGGTTAGGAAGCCCCCACAAATCGACTTTTTGATTCAATTGGGCGCTACCGCGAAAGCGACTTTCAATCTTATCAAAATCAAAGCTGGTGAGTTCAGCGCTGGACGTTAAAGTGGTGCGATCGCTCCACCGGACATTTAAACCCCCGCGCACCCCAAAAGAGTCAGGAGAGAAGCCTTCCCCGTCCAATAACGAACGTTGTACGAAGTATTGAGGAATGACGAAAAAGCGCACATTGTCCTTATTGACAACATCAAAACTGCGTTCGATAAATAATCCCCCTCGTTCGTCGTCGTCAAAGCCAATACCAAACAATCCCGAACCCCCTTCGTCCGGGCCAAAAACATAGCGACGGGGGAAGACCGGAACCGCCAGTCCTTGATCGAAGACTACACGGGTATTGGTCGTAACTAACTCGCTGGTTTCCGGGCCAATACTGCGAACGGTGGCCGTATCGGCGCGAATTTCCAGTTCTGGGGGGGAAAAGGGGTCATTGGTGAGGCGCACATCAGTTCCCACCCATTCATCCCCCTCAAACTCAACTTTTCGGGCTTCGTAGCGTTGATTATTAACTTGACCCGTTACTCCACTGGTAGGGAAAGGATTATTCCCCACATTACCCACACCCCCGACATTGATACTAATCCCTTGGTCGGGGGTAACATTTTGAATCGGTTGTTCGGCCAAAAGGCGATCGCTCAACGGTCTAGCCAATACAGTACCGCCAATCGGGGGTGGTGTGGGGGCGCTATCCCGGCCAAAGGTGTTTTGATCGAGTACGCCCCTGGCGTTGTAGAATGTCCCTCGATCCTGCACGAAAAAGTATTCGAGGCGATCGCCCCGCGTCAATTGATCCCCGCGACGCAAGGCTACATCATCCTCAGCCGTTAACAAGCGATTTTCCAGGTTAATTCGCACGATATCTGCCGTGAGAACCCCCCGCGATAAGCGTACCACTGCATCCCCCGTTGCCGTCACAATTTGGCGTTCTTGGTCAAATTCTTGGCGGTCTGAGGTAATCTCAATCACATCATCCGGGGAGATTTGCAGCGAGGGGACGGGATTAGGATTCGGTAAGTTAGCATCGTCAAATTCTTCCCCCTCGGTGTCCACTTCAAATTCTTGGGTTTGTCCCCCTCTTTCTTCGATAATAATTCGCTTGGAATCCGGCGCGACTGGGAGTTCCGCGTCGGTATGAGGCGCTAGGGTTTCCGGTAGGTCAATTTCTGGCGTGGGGGGCGAAAGTTGCTCAATTGCTTCGGGAATTGAGGGCAGTTGAGCCAAAGGAGGCGGTTCGGGAATGGGGGGTTTTGCCGCTTCTTCAGAAGTTTCTAAGGAGGTAGGAGCAAGATCGTCTGGCTTCCCAGTCGGGGTTTCTGTGGCTTCAAAAATCGCATATTCTGGCGTGGCTGAGGTCGCGATTTCCGGTGGAGTGGGTGTAGCTTTAACAGAAAAGCGATCGCGAGAATCAAAATTAGCGGCAGGAGACCCTATTTCTGAAGGGCGATCGGCATCAACAGTTTCAACAATAACAGGCAAATCGGGCGGCGGAACTGGAACAGACATCAATTTGTTAAGTCTTGAAGGTTGAACATCTTTGTTGCTCCGAAGCCTTACTTTAGCACTGTTCTGGTTTGCGTCAACGATTCACCGATTAATATTTTTTTGGGGTGAGTCAACCCCACCCCATCGGCACAATTTACCAAAAAACGCCAGCTTATTATTCTAAGTCGCGGCGTTTGGGGTTACGAGACGGATCGCTCGACAGAAAACCAAACACAAATAAACTGATAAAGAAAGCAACAACAATGTAAACAGCGATTTTGAGGGTTACCATATTTCTCCCGATCAAACTTTAGAGGATTAAATCGATCCCGGCTTGACAAAACCCGGAACGTTTTTGCTTTTTAATTGCTTTCTTATCATACCGAAGTACGGCGATCTTTTGGAGAATAGGGCGACGGAGAAACGGACACGGGTTGACCCGATCGATGGGATTTCACGCACCGGATTGGGTACAATGACTCTCGCGAGAAACGTTAAACCCATTTCTTGGGACTATCATGCCGATCGGGTCTAGCTTTAAGCTATGTTTGTCATTCGTCCTCCAGGCCAAAGTTTCTGACTAACTGAGTAGGGGAACAAAACCTACAGCCAAAACCAATAATCAATAACCAGTAACCAGTAAACTATGGGACAAAAGTTCCTCTTCGGTACTGATAACTGATGACTGATGACTGATGACTGATAACTGAAATGACGCGGTCTGCTTTAGGGAGGTTCCACATCAAGAATCTGCACAGTTTTTCTTCCCCAGTTCTGTCGTATCGGGACAAAAGCCAGCCAACCGGAGTCAAGGTGCTAGACTTCGCTTGAGTCTTACTGGTTTGAGAGTGGGAAGAGGGGGAGGAGGGGGAAGAAAAGAACTGTACAACAGGTGTGCTATTAGTGACCAAGTTGTAACGATGTGAGCGTAGATGACTCCAAAAATGGGGCTTTGAGGCTGATTCCCTGGTCAGAAAATTACACCTTGACAGGGCTGACAAAAGCCAGCTTAACCGATCCCCAAAACTTGCCGTTGTTGCCAGATCATTAACCCACCACTAATTAATACAAAGGTCATGACAAATTGGCGAAACCGTTGTTCGCTGATTCGTTCTAATACCATTTGACCCAACCAATTCCCCGGTAAAGCTGCGATCCCGATTAAAACGCCATACCAAAAATACGGCCCGGTAAATGCGCCAAAGGCAGCATAAGCGGCAATTTTGACACTGTGAACCACGATCATGTGAACAGATTTTGTGGCGATCAGTTCTTCTTTAACCAAACCATAATTGAGGTACAAGGGATTCAAAAGCGGGCCCGAACTGCCAATTAAACCCGAAAGAAAGGAATAGGCAAAACCCGCCGGTAAAAAGTACCACGATTTAACCCGAAAGGCTCGTTGCTTTTTGCCTGCACCATAGCCCAACACCGAAATAATCAGGAATAAACCTAAAAGCAAGCTCAACCACTCAATTTCGGTACGGCTGAATAGAAACGCTCCCGCAACTGAGCCTGTGACTGCACCGGGAAGATACCACCACATCAGTTGCCAGTTAATATGTCGCCAATATATCCAGATGCGTTGGCCGTTGCCAAACATCATTCCGGTTGTAATCACCGGAGGAACGGCGTTTGTCCCTAGGAACACGCCAATCGCAGGGATTAATATGAGTGGACTACCGCCGCCAGCGAGACTACTAATAAACCAACCCACTGTACTGGCGAAGCTCAACCAGAGAATTTCCACTACACCTTCCTTTGTCTTTATTTACATTTTTTAATTCTTTCTTAATTATTACGCGAATTGCTGATTTTGTGAGGGTTCGGTTGGTCGCGATCGCCCTCCGGGTTGTATCTGGTCTATCATTCCGCCATTGCTGAAACCCCGATCGTCTCGTCAAATCGGTTAACCCAACGTTTTATGCCGAACTGTTGTTCTCTTGGGGGATATTACAATCCTGTGAGGCTGGCGGTTTCGGGATCGTAGCGAAATTGCTCAATCGTTCCAGCTTTGATTTTGGCGATCGCGGCCTTCATTTCGTTGCGATCGGCCTTCCAGAAATGGATGGGCTAAAAAATTATCGTGGTTCCTTTGAAAAAATATGGACACCCTAAAATTGCAATTATCGTCAATTAAATGGAGGGCTGAAAGGAGCAGAGGACTGGAAACATGAAACTGCATTATTAGCGACATTAATTTGCGAATAGCACAGCAATAAAAGTAAAAGTTAGCGACACTAATTTGCGAAATGAGTCAGAAAAAAGCAGATAGGTCACAGAACGACAACAAGCTGGCGAACTGTGACCTATAATTGGCGTTAATGCCGGGAGGCGGATTTGAACCGCCGACACGAGGATTTTCAGTCCTCTGCTCTACCGACTGAGCTATCCTGGCGTTTGCGTTTCAACGCTTAACTAAGATAACAAAAACCAAAGGGCTTGGCAAGGGGATCGGCTAAGTTTTTTGAAACAACGGTAGCTTGGCGCTAAAACAGCGATCCGGCAATCATTCCCGCTAGTAGAATAAAGCCGAGATAAACATTTTGGCGAAAAATCTGACCATAAGTTTCTCTGGGGGTATCTTCTTGACGCAGTTGTTGGTAATGTTGCGCCCAACCGGTCACGGCAATGCCCCAAGGAATCCAAAATGTCCAATGTAATTCTAGATTCAGCGCCAGGTAAGCCAGTAAAGAAGCTGTTAGGGTGAGAAAAACCGCCACAGCATCCGGGGCGTATTTGCCAAAGAAAATGGCGCTAGAGTTAATCCCCACTTTGAGGTCATCCTCGCGATCGCTCAGGGCATAAACTGTATCAAATCCTAACGTCCAAGACACCACCGCCCCCCACAACAACCAAGTGGCGGTGCTAATTTCCCCGGTAACCGCCGTCCAGCTAATCAGTACGGCAAAGCCCCAAGCCAAAGACAGCACCAACTGGGGAATTGGGAAAAAGCGCTTGGCCAACGGGTAAACCACGATAATCGGAACCGCCCCCACGCACAGCCAAAAACTCAAAGCATTGAGATACAAAGCCAAACCCGCCGCACAGAGTAATGCTACCAAGGCCACAACAATGGCTGTGGTGACCGATAAAGACCGAGAAGCGAGGGGGCGCGATCGCGTGCGTTCTACTTGCGGGTCGATATCTCTGTCCCAAAGATCGTTAATCGCACAACCCGCCGCACTGGTGGCCAGAGTTCCCACAATAATAATGCCCACTAACCCTGGTGGTGGCGTACCTGCCGCAGCCAAAAAGACCGCCCACAACGCCGGAATCATCAAAATTAAACGTCCGGCGGGTTTATCCCAACGCAGCAAGCGCACAATCGTCAGCCAAAGGGGTTCGGAAGAAGAAGTCTGAAGCACCATAACTTTATTGATAAAACCGAATTGAAATCAAGAGAATAGACCTATTTAAAGCTTAATCGAAAACAATTGGTCATTGGTCATTGGTCATTGGTCTTATGTACTTACCCATCACAAACGACAAAGGACAAAGGACAAAGAACCAAGGACTGTTCCCAGAAAACGCCGACTCGTAACTAAATCCGCTATGATCCAAGAAGTAAAAATGTAGATTTTAGAGTTTTGTAGGTAAATCTATGACCTCTTATGCAACTGCCTCTGCTAGGGCGGAAATGAGCGAATTGCGACGTTTAAAAACCTTACTCCCTCCCGAACTCCAAAGTTGGGTCATGGTAGAAGGCACAACCGAAATTAATCCGCCTTTGATCCGCAGTGAAGAAATTGGCAGAGACGAAGTTGAAATTCAAATTGACCTGGCCAAGTGGGAAAACTTCGCCATTGACCAACGAAATTTGTTGTTTTGGCACGAAGTCGGTCGTATTCAAAACGATACCATCCCCAAAGAAGGTTGGGAAATGGCGGCCTTAGCCATTGGTTTAGGAGGCGCTGTCGGCGAATTGTGGGTACAAGACGGCTTATTATTGCTGCTGGCCTTAGCCCTGTGCGGTGTATCGGGTTTTCGCATTTGGCAAAAGAATAGCGGTCAAAAGCTGTTACAAGAAAGCATCGAAGCCGACGAAAAAGCGATCGCGTTAGCCACTCGCTTTGGCTACACCTTGCCCAATGCCTATAAAAGTTTGGGAAGTGCCTTAAAAACTTGCATCGAACAAACGCCCCAGCGTCGCGGTCGCCGGAAATATGAAGACCGCTTACAAGCTTTGCGTCGCAGTGCCTCGAAAGCCAAAGCCAAAGTCAAAGAACAACGTGAAGGCAGAGCCATGCTGTAGTTGGCAATGTTCAACCGCAACAGCAAAAAGTTCGACCTTGAGTTTCAAGGCCGAATTTTAGCGTCACTGACTGGACGTGTCTTCATTTTTTAAATCGAAAGCAAAAAGTACAGTGAGAACAACCGCAGCACTGGCTAGTTTTGTTTAATTTTGGTAAACCTAACCTCAAGTTAACCCCCATTTTTAACTAAGTTTTGGTAAAGCACCACTTTCTAGGGGAAAATAGGGGTCAAGTCAGGAATTTTGCCATACAACTAGGAATCGGGAAGGCATGACCAATTCAAGTCCAGCAGATAATTTTCCAATCGTTTGGAGTCAAGATACCGCAACGATGGCGATGCCAGATCGTCTGAGTGTTTTAGAAGCTGTTGCGTTCAAGCAAAATTATCAACAGTTACTCGAAAGCTCGCCAGTCCCGCAAAAAATTATTCTTGACTTTCAAGCCACGCGCTTTATGGACAGCAGTGGTGTGGGCGCTTTGGTGAGTAATTTCAAAGTGACTCAGGCTCAGGGTTATCAAGTGGTGTTACAAAATGTTAACCCGCCGGTGATGGCGGTTTTAACCATGACGGGTCTTGACCGCATTCTGAGCATTGAAACCCAAACCACGACAACCACGACTGCATCTACTCCTAGTTCCTCCTCGACGGAAAAACATCGTCCTCCTGAAACTCATCCCTCGGTGCGATCGCACATCAAACGAATTTTAGATATTGTGGGGAGTTTGGTCGGTTTGGGAATTACTGGCGTTTTATTAATTCCCATCGGCATTGCGATCAAACTCGACAGTCCGGGGCCGCTGTTTTTTGGTCAAACTCGCTGCGGTTGGCTCGGAAAACGGTTTACCATCTGGAAATTTCGCTCGATGTGCAGCAATGCCGAAGCCCTCAAATCCCAAGTCCCGAATCAAGCGTCTGGGGCATTCTTTAAAAATAAAAATGACCCCCGTGTGACGCGAGTGGGTCGTTTTTTACGGCGAACAAGTTTAGATGAATTACCGCAATTTTGGAATGTGTTGAAAGGGGAAATGAGTTTAGTCGGAACTCGTCCCCCCACCCCAAACGAAGTGGATACTTATGATGTTCCTGAGTGGCAACGTCTAGACGTGAAGCCAGGAATGACTGGAGAATGGCAAGTTCATGGGCGATCGCAAATTCAAAATTTTGAAGATGTCATCGAATTTGACTTACGCTATCAACGGCATTGGAGTTTGCGCTATGACCTTATCCTCATTGTTAAAACGATTTTAGTGGTTTTCAGACGGAATAGCGGCGCATACTAACATCCTATTAACTTTTTTACATTTATTTTTAGTTGCTCGTGCAAAACGATCGACCGATCCAAGAATTTAGCCTACAACTCAAAACCAAGTTAGAGTCCCTCGAAGACTTATTAGCCTGGTTTGAAAGTATTGCGTTCAAATATTTAAGCGATCAAGCCTATTGGCAATGTCAGTTAGCTTTAACCGAAGGTTTTACCAATGCGGTGCGTCATGCCCATAAAAATTTACCCGCGACAACTCCCATTGATTTAAAAGTCTTATTGTTCGATCGCGTCTTGGAAATTCAAGTGTGGGATTGCGGTCAACCCTTTGACCTCGAAGCTGAATTACAAACCCGTTTAGAACAAAAAGCCTATAAGTTGGACGGCAATTTGGTGGAATTAACCGAAGGGGGCCGGGGTTTGGTTTGGATGCACGAATTGATGGACGATTTAACTTATTACCGAACCCCAAATCATCGCAACTGCTTGATACTCCGCAAACATCGGTGAAAGCGGCGATCGCGTCCGTTACTTTTTCCGGGGCGATCGATCGATCGCTTCGCCTGGGTTTCCGGGGAATAATAAAACTAAGCAAGAGCGCATCTACTAAATTTCAGCGACGGCTCGCTCGATTAAACTGCGGGCTAGGGTCTGTATCCCGGTGTGTTCGTAGTAATTGGTCGAAACGTCGAGAAACGCCGCTAGGTAGTCTAATTTGCCCTCAGAGAAGTCAATGAACGAACTTAAGCGATCGGCCACCTTCTCGGCGGTTAAATCGCGATCGCGCACTAAATCCCCCATCCAACCCTGTACCGATTCAAAACTACGGTTAATAAATTCTAATTTTCCGGTCGTAGAATTTCCCGGGATGGAATCATGAATACGCTGGTAACTCTCATTGTCCTCTAAAGCTTTGGGGCTGAGATTGTTGAGCGTAGTTTCCACTTGACTTAAAAAATTCGTTCCTAAAGGTATGAGTCCATCAAAACACACCAACGCCGACATCCGCATGAGAGATGGCCCGGTGTAGTTATCCACCAAAGCGGCCACAAAATCCCCGATACTGTCGCCTGGAATGCCGTTAATGCGGCAATAAGCCACAATTTCGACCACTAACTTCAAACTTAAATCTAAAGTTTGGGCGCGATCGGCTTTCGGGGTGAGGCGGTTAAGAAAACCCAGTAAAGGGATTTTTTCTCCGACTTTATTAGCTAAAGCGGCACTTCCTAAAGCACTTCCGGCGCGATCGATAGTTTGATACAGCCAGAGGGCTTGTTGATAGCCCTGAGACTTATCGTTATACAGCCACACGGCGCGATCGCCAATTTGTTGAATGATGGCTTCGTCGGTTTCTCCGGTAATCTCGCGAATGGTATTTTCAAATCCCGTTAAATTTTGCCACTGCCCCGGAATCACAAAATCAAGGGAATTTAGCGCAAATATCGTTAAATTTCGTTCTGGCAAATCATCGACTAATTCGTAAATTGTTTTACTCATTCTCCTCTCCTGTTGCCACTGCCATGTTTCCTAAACCCGCTAAATCAAATTTTTCTAGCCATAAACGGCGATCGCTGCTGCTAAAATCGGGATCCCGTGATAACACCTTAACTTGGAAGCGGTTGTCGATCAGCAACCCGGTTCCCGTACTCCCGACTTCAACGACAGGATACCCGGCTACAGTTTCTAAACTGTCTTCATACTTCGCGATCGCCGCCGAATTATCGTTAAGATCGACAATAGAAAGGGTCGCCATTTCTTTCCCATCTTGTTTGAGCTTCGCTTGGGCGAATCCTCGTTTTTCTTGGGAAAAGACGACATCTTTTGACTGGGGAAAAAAGCGATTAAACTCGCCTCCAGCTTTAGCCTCCGGGCTAACTGCGGTTACTTTCGGCTGAGTGCTTTCTTGTTGGGCTTGTTCAAATCGAGAAGGGGGAGATGGACTACAAGCGGTAACCA
The DNA here is from genome assembly GCA_000380225.1 of filamentous cyanobacterium ESFC-1. Classification (GTDB taxonomy): domain Bacteria; phylum Cyanobacteriota; class Cyanobacteriia; order Cyanobacteriales; family Spirulinaceae; genus Jaaginema. Next base: position 1,228,399 of record KB904821.1, on the reverse strand, counting down.
ACAATAAAAAAGCTAAAGCAAAAGAAGCTAAAATTTTCTGTAAGTGGGGCATCTTTAACACGTTTTCCTCCTACACATCAGGGGCTGATTTTTCTCAATTTTATCCTTTGACTTGTTTGCCTGGTGAAATAACTTAGCCAGATGGCCAAGAAACCCCAGGCACATCCTGTAGAGATATCGTTACCTGTGCCAAGCACTTAAACAATAATGCGAATTCTAATTTATTCTTACAATTACAGTCCCGAACCCATTGGTATTGCCCCACTAATGACCGAGTTAGCTGAAGGTTTAGCCCAACGGGGTCACAAAGTCCGCGTTGTTACCGCAATGCCTTGGTATCCGCGCATGAAAATTCCGCCAGAATATCGCGGCAAACTGTATAAAACTGAAATGCGAAATGGTGTAAAAGTACAGCGTTGTTATGTTCACTGTAGTCAAAAACGCAACTTTGCCAATCGTGCTTTGTTTGAACTAAGTTTCATGGTTTTGAGCTTTTTTCAAGCCTTGATGGGATGGCGACCGGATATTATTTTATTAACAGTTCCCGGTTTACCTGTGGGGATTCCTGCGACAGTTTTAGGTTGGATTTATCGCTGCCCGGTGGTGTTAAATTTACAAGATATTTTGCCCGATGCGGCGGTGCAAGTTAAACTTTTAACCAATCCTCGCTTGATTAAAGTTTTTGAATGGCTCGAACGATTAAATTATCGAACTGCGAGTAAAATTAGCGTGATCGCCCAGGGATTTGTGGATAATTTAACCGCCAAGGGAGTTCCTGCTGAAAAAATAGAGTTAATTCCGAATTGGGTCAATACAAATTTTATTAAACCTCATCCCCAAAAGGACAATTATTTTCGCAAACAGTATGATTTAGAAGATAAGTTTGTTGTTCTTTATAGCGGAAACATTGCTTTAACTCAAGGCATAGAGAATGTGATTCGTGCAGCAGTTTATTTACGCAATACGCCTGAGATTGCGATCGCGATTGTTGGAGAACCGAGTAAACTAGCCGCTTTAGACGCTTTTCGCCAAGAACTCGGTGCAGATAATGTGAAGTTAATTCCGTTCCAACCCCGTGAAAAACTACCGGAAATGTTAGCGGCGGCTGATGTAGGATTAGTGATGCAAAAAAGCAATGTGATTGCTTTTAATATGCCCTCAAAAATTCAAGTGCTTTTAGCCAGTGGTCGTGCCATTATTGGTTCGGTTCCTTCGACGGGAACGGCAGCCCATGCCATTGTAGATAGTGGTGGCGGTGTGGTGGTTCCCCCAGAAGACCCCTACAACTTATCCAAAGCGATCGATCGACTTTATCAAAGTCCCGAACACCTCAAAATTTTCGGACAAAAAGGACGACAATATGCCATCGATCATTATGCGTTTAGTAAAGCTTTGGATAGTTATGAATTGTTATTTATGACTTTGCGAAAAGCGATCGCCCAGAAAAAAAATAGGACTTTTTTAAAAGGCAAACATCGCGGTCAAGAGTATTAAAAAATGAAAGACAGGGAAATTGAGAAATTCAGAGGTAAGCCCTGCAAAACTTGCCGCTATAGTGAATAGAAGCCAGACCCAAATATTGATACAGTTGACTTCATGCGAGAACAAGTTTTAACCTGGTTGCGCGATCGCGTGCCAAAATCCCGATTCAACCATATTCTAGGAGTCGAGAAAATGGCGATCGCCCTGGCATATCACTACAACCTCGATTCCCAAAAAGCAGCAACGGCAGGCTTAATGCACGATCTCGCCAAAAACTTCCCCCCGGATCGCTTGTTGCAAGCAGCCCAAGGGGCCGATCTCGACATTGACCCTATTCAAGTTCAAACCCCCCACATCCTCCACGCTGATGTAAGTGCGATTATTGCCGAAAAAGAATTTGGGGTGAGCGATCGCGAAATCCTCGATGCCATTCGCCATCATACCCTCGGCCAGCCCGCCATGAGTGACCTAAGCTGCGTCGTTTACGTCGCTGATGCCTTAGAACCCAATCGCGGCCAAACTAAAGCCCTAGAAGCCCTACGAGAAACCAGTTGGCAAAATCTCCATCGCGCCGTGTGGCAAACCAGCGATTACGCCATACAGTACCTTTTAGCCAAACAATGCGTCATTCATCCCCGCACCATTTTGACGCGCAACTGGGCATTACAGCAAGCCAAATCCCAGGGAAAAAAAGCCCCCTGAAACCCCCAAGACGAATTAGCTTCGTTATGATGAAGTTTTAGAGAAAGTGAAATTGCCCGCCCCCAGGCGAAACTCGATTAACATTCGGATTTTCTCTGGGAATCCTAAATTTTGATATTTTTGTTTGAGATTGAAGGACAGAATCCTAACTATGAGCGATCGCTCCTTAAAAACAGTAGAAACGTCCCCAGATTCCCGCGATAGTTCTTGGCAGTTGGTAAAAACCATCGCTGAAGCCGCCGACGATCGCAAAGGGGGAGATATTGTGGTGTTACAAGTCGCCGAAGTTTCCTATTTAACCGATTATTTCGCGATCGCCACGGGTTTTTCTAAAACCCAAGTTCGGGCGATTTGCGATGCCATTGAAGACCGCGTGGAAAAAGAACTCCAACGCCGTCCCCTCCGCACCGAAGGCAAAGCCGATGGGGTATGGGTATTACTCGATTATGGCGACGCGATCGCCCATATTATGATGCCCACCGAACGGGAATTTTACAACCTCGAAGCCTTCTGGGGTCACGCCGAACGCCTTGATTTTCCAGCTCAGGAGTTATAACCATGAAAGAAATGCCCCTGTCGGTGTGTCCAGTCCCGACAGAACAGCAACCCGTAAACGAATACGAACAACTCAAAGAATCTTTCTTTTTTCGCTGGACAACCCTAAGCGGTATTGCTTATGTGCGGAAATTGCTGTGGGTCTGGGCTTGGACATGGATTGTCGTCGGGCCCATTGCGGCGGCAAGTTTCCCTTTGAAGAAAGAACCCCTCAAGTTTGCCTTAGCAGGCAGTGGCGGCGGCTTAGTCTTTGTCGTGCTACTGTTGATCCGGTTATACCTGGGTTGGTTGTATGTGCGCGATCGCCTCGGTCAAGAAACCGTTTGTTACGAAGAATCCGGCTGGTATGATGGTCAAATGTGGGAAAAACCCTCAGAAGTTTTAGCCCGCGATCGCCTCATCGTCGCTTATCAAATTCAACCCATTCTCAATCGGATCAAACAGGCCTTTGCTGTGGTAGCCTTACTCATTGGCAGTGGCAGTGTAATCTGGGTTTTCAATTAACTCAATTCACGCCCGACTCGCACATCTAAACTCACTCTCGCACCTCCAAATTAAAAGCGAATGACTCGCGGAAAACGCACCCACGCACCCGAAATCGAAGTTCACCTCCTCCGAGAAGGTATTACCGAATCTAGCCATAAAGCGATCGCGGCGGTATGTGATTGCCGGGGACGCATTTTATCCGAAGCTGGCAATGCCGAAATATCTACCTTTATCCGTTCTGCCCTCAAACCTTTTCAAGCGATGGCAGTGATGGGAACTGGAGTATTAGAACGCTTCGACCTCAACGATCGAGATTTAGCCATTATTTGTAGTTCCCACCAAGGCACAACCGCCCAAGCCCGGCAAGTTTTCCGGATTTTGTGGCGTTGCGACATTGAGCCGAATCAGCTACAGTGTCCCATTCCCCCCGGCAAGCAAACCCCCTTACAGCACAACTGTTCGGGGAAACACGCCGGAATGCTGGCCGCTTGTAAACAACGGCATTGGCCCCTGAATACTTATTTGAAGCGATCGCACCCCCTCCAAAAACTGATTGTGGATAAAGTCGGGGAATTGTTGGGAATGCCCGGAGATGAATTTATTCGGGCTGTCGATGATTGTGGTGCCCCCACCTACTCGATGCAACTGTGTCAGATGGCGATTTTATACGCGCATCTGGCTTCGGGCGATCGCCTCGACCTCGAACGCATTACTCGCGCCATGGTTTATCATCCCACCCTGATTTCCGGCCAAGGTGGTTTTGATACTGAATTAATGCGCCTCACCGAAGGGGAGTTAGTCAGCAAATCCGGCGCAGAGGGCATTCAATGTGTCGGTCGCATTGGGGAAAGTATGGGACTGGCCATCAAAGTCCTCGACGGGTCTAAACGGGCAAAATACGCCGTTGCCATTCAACTCCTCAAACAAGTGGGTTGGATTAGCCCCGATGTAGCCGAAACCCTCGCCGCCCAATTTATGGACTTGACCGAGTACAAACGCCTAGAAGTTGTGGGCGAAATGGCCATGCTGTAGGGGATTTTAAACTTTTTTTCCCGACCCCCTTGTAATTTAGACAACATTATCGCTATACTATAAAAGGCGACGCGGGATAGAGCAGTCTGGTAGCTCGTCGGGCTCATAACCCGAAGGTCGGTGGTTCAAATCCGCCTCCCGCTATTCTTCAAAACAAAAACCTGCGATCTGCGCGATCGCGGGTTTTTGTTTTTGGTCATTGGTCATTCGTCCTTGGTCATTTGATCAACGACAATTCAACATATTTCTAGATTTATACCCCTGTGCGATCGGCTAAATTAAAGGCGAAGACCACCCTTTTCAGGAGAAAAACACAAATATATGGATAATGCTGCACTGGTTCAAGAGCGAGACTACACCCTAATCATCGACAAAAGCGGTAGTATGTCGTCCCTCGACCCCCTCAGTGGCAAAACCCGTTGGCAAGCCGTCCAAGAATCAACCCTTGCCCTTGCCAAACAATGCGAAGAACTCGACCCCGACGGAATTACCCTGTATTTATTCTCCGGTCGATTCAAGCGCTATGATAACGTCACCTCAGACAAAGTAAGCCAAGTTTTCGCCGAACACGACCCCATGGGACGCACCGACCTGGCCAGCGTGTTGTACCATGCCCTCGATAACTATTTTCAGCGCAAAGAAAGAGGAGAAGCCAAACCCAACGGGGAAACCTTTGTGGTGATCACCGACGGAGAACCCAACGAACGGACTCCTGTGATTCGCTTGATTATTGAAGCCTCCCGCAAAATCGATCGCGACGAAGAAATTGGGATATCTTTGATTCAAGTGGGTAAAGATAAATTAGCCACTCAGTTTCTCAAAGCCCTAGACGAACAACTCGAAGGGGCAGGGGCCAAATTCGATATCGTCAATACAGTCACAATTGGAGATATGGAAAATATGACCCTAACGGATGTATTACTGAATGCTGTTATTGGTTAAAACGAGAATATGCTTGATTTTCTCAATCCGCTTTTAGGTCGTTCCCCCGAAAAAAGCCGGGCGAATGTCGAAATTTACACTTGGCAATTGTGTCCTTATTGCATTCGGGCGAAATTGCTGTTGTGGTGGAAAGGAGTCGATTTTACCGAGTATAAAATTGATGGGAACGAAGCCGCCAGAACAAAAATGGCCGAACGTTCCCAAGGTCGTAGTTCGGTTCCCCAAATCTTCATCAACGATCGCCATGTGGGGGGTTGTGACGACCTTTATGCCCTGGATGGTCAAGGCCAACTCGACCCCTTGTTAGCGCAACCCGCAGGGTGAAATCCTGGGCATTTGATGAACAGGCGATCGCGACTCATCGTTATTGGATGCAACAAGCGATCGCGATCGCCCAGGCTGTCGGCCAAGCGGGGGAAGTTCCCGTGGGGGCGATCGTAGTTGATGCTCAAAACCGGCTCATTGCCCAAGCAGGGAATCGTAAAGAGCGCGATCGCGACCCCACCGCCCACGCCGAGATTTTAGCCCTACGCAGAGCCAGTCAAACCCTCAACACCTGGCATCTGACTTCCTGCACCCTCTACGTCACCCTCGAACCCTGTCCCATGTGTTCTGGGGCAATTCTCCACGCTCGCCTCGGATTGCTCGTCTATGGGGCAGACGACCCCAAAACAGGCACAATTCGCACTACCGATAATTTTAGCGATCGCGCCTTCTCCAATCACCGTCTCCCTGTCCTGGCAGGTATTTGTGAAGCCGATTGTCGCGAGATGTTGCAGTCTTGGTTTCAGCAACGCAGGGATGGTGGGTCTTAGGTCTTGGGCAGTGGGTAGTGGGTAGTGGGCAGTAGGCAGTGGGTAGTGGGCAGTGGGCAGTGGGCAGTAGGCAGTGGGCAGTAGGCAATCGGCAATCGTTATGTAGGGGCGGGGTTTCCCTGCCCAATAACCAACAACCAACAACTGGTGCGACCCCGCGTCGCCGTAAGACGAGCGACCCCGCGCCGCCGTAAGGCGCAAGGGAACGCGCGAGTAGCAAGGGAATGCGCACCAGAAATAACCAACAACCAACAACCAACAACCAACAACCAACAACCAACAACCAACAACCAATAACCAATGACAACTACCAAAGTGTCCCTAAGATAGAGCAAAAATTGGGGCAAACCCTTTAAGGTAAGGGGAAATACACCCTTGATGTTTTGAAATTCATTGAGGTTATCCCATCGCTTTCATCTGCTCAAACCTACAATGTCTAACGCACCCATTTCTTCTTCAATTTCTCCTTGGTTAACTCGTATCCTTTACCCTGTCGGTAAAAGAGTCCTCCTACCGCTTTATTTCGGTCAACTCGAAGTCACAGGTCAAGAGAATATCCCCTCAGAAGGGCCTGTGGTGATTGCGCCGACTCATCGGGCCCGTTGGGATGCGGTGGTTGTACCGTTTACCACCGGAAAAATTGTAAGCGGTCGCGATTTGCATTTTATGATCTCAGCGAATGAGTATAAGGGCGTACAAGGTTGGTTTATGAAGCGATTGGGCGGGTTTCCGGTCGATCCGCAACGTCCGACGATTGGCACGTTACGCCACAGTGTTGATTTGTTGTGTCAGGGGGAAATATTGGTGATTTTCCCAGAGGGCGACATTTACAAAAAACGTCAGGTGCAAGACCTGAAACGGGGTGTGGGTAGTATCGCCTTAGAAGCTCAATCTCGCTTGCAAAACCAAGCCACTGTCAAAATTGTCCCCGTGAGTATTCATTATTCAGATTTTTATCCGACTTGGGGAACGGATATTAAGGTCGATATTGGTCAACCCCTTGAAGCGGTGAATTATCTGGAAGATTCCCCCAAAAAGCGCACCAAACGGCTGATGAATGACTTAAAATCGGCACTGCAAGATATTCACGACCTCGAACAAACCAGCAACGATCCGTTTTGTCTGGCGATGTCTTCGTGATGTCGGTAATTTCAGAACTTCAAGCTTATGGGCAAGACTGTTTGCGATCGCGCAATGATGAAGTCAAGGATGCGCTGATTCGTCGTAATATCTCCCCGGACAAAGTGCCGCCGTTAGAACGGGCTTATGGCATTGTTGTGAAGATAAATGATAATTTAGCCGTCGATCGCGTTCGAGGCGGCTTAGAAAAGCAAATTGACGCGATCGCGCAGTTTTTAACCACCTTTCACATCGGCATTTTGGGACAGCCCACTCGGTTAATGCCGTTGTATGAGGTGGAATTAATTGTTGAAAAACGGCGCAAACTAAAGCTGAGTTTTGATTTAGGCACATTAACCCTGTATTTGCCTTATGGGAAGTTGCGATCGCGTTATTGGAACGAAGCCGATCTCAAAACCGCTTGGCATCAAGGTAAACATCTCAAAAATTATTATCCGAGATCGCTGCGGCAGTTGTGGTGGTTATTCAATCCCGTGGGGGTGTTTCGGTTTAACTTACGCTCTGTGGTCGTTCTGGCAATTCAAAAGCAGATTTTGGGCATCGACCGCCTTTTGATGCAAATCAGCGCCCCAGAACCCGATAAACAGGGCAACCCCAGCGAATTTAAATCCAGGGCGATCGCCTTTCTCAAGCAAAACATTCGGGAAGACAAACTCGGCATCGATCTAAATATTGCCTTAAATCCCTATAGCGATCGCGCCCTGTTACAAATCCTAAAACAATATAAAGAAAACCTCCGCGATCCCCAAAACCTCGAAGAAATCCTTGACGCAGGCAGCTTTATTTTGCAAGACACCCTCACCAAAGAACAATCCCGCATCAACATCAAAATGTTGGGCTTTGTTAACGTCGGCAACTATCACCGCATCGACGTAGAACTACATCTCAGCTTCGGCTATTTGCGTAAATACGTCCAAGTCATTCCGCGACAAACCGAAGTCAAAGCCCTACAACTCGGTTTCGTCAACGTTTACACCATCGACGACATCACCGTAAAACCGAACCTCCACACCGCCGTCAAACTCGACATTGAAACCGCCGCCCTCGAAAAAACCCTGCAAGCCTTTTCCTAAGCGATTATCGCGGAAACGTTTGTGCGAGGATTGATTGGTTATTGGTTATTGGTTATTGGTTATTGGACGGGGAAACCCCGCCCCTACAAACCGATTCAAACCGATTGCCGATTGCCCCTTGGATGCTGATAACTGAAAAAGCTGCCTCTCATTCGTTACGGTTCTTAATACTTTCAGCTTTGGTAAACAGTACGATAAGATTTGTACGGACTAGCACGAAAAAGCAACAGTGGGACTTCATGGCAGGCGTAACACTCCGCACCCCCAAACTCAACTTACCCGCACTGCAAAAAGACTTAGAAGGTCAGAATGCAGAGCAAATCATCGCATGGGCCGCAGAAACCTTTGGTAGTGGTTTAGTGATGAGTAGCAGTTTCGGCATTCAATCTGCCCTGATGCTGCACCTTGTCACCCGCATTATCCCTGACATTCCAGTAATTTGGATTGATACAGGCTATCTGCCCCCTGAAACCTATCGCTTCGCAGAAAACCTGATTCAACGCCTCAAACTTAATATTCAGGTTTATCAATCCCCCATGAGTCCAGCCCGCATGGAAGCCCTGTACGGTAAGCTGTGGGAACAAAAGGACGTAGAAGCCCTGAATCGCTACGATTATATTCGCAAGGTTGAACCCATGCAGCGAGCGCTACAAGAACTCAACGCCACCGCTTGGTTAGCGGGACTCAGACGGGATCAAACCGACCATCGCAAAACCCTCAGCCCAATTGAAAAACAAGGGGAAATTTACAAAATTCTGCCGGTTTTAACTTGGAACTCGAAAAACCTGTACGAATATTTCGTGAAACACGATTTACCGTATCATCCTTTATACGACCAAGGTTATATGACTGTGGGGGATTGGCATTCGAGTCGCCCTTACCTCGAAGAAGACGAACACGAACGAGATACCCGTTTTGGCGGGATGAAGCAAGAATGCGGTCTACATTTACCCCAGACTCCCGGAGAAGCGGAAAGTTTGAATTCAAGTTCGTTGTAAATTGGTTCTTTGTCCTTTGTCCTTCGTCCTTTGTTGTTGGTTGTTAGCATATAAGGGGCAGTTGGCAGTCGGCAATCGGCAGTCGGGGTAGGAGTCATCAGTTGATAACCAATAACCAAAACTACTGACCCTGCCAATAGAGCCAACTGGCATAAGCTAAGGTCACAACTCCGGTGACAATGGCGGCTTCGTCTACTTCAAACAAGGGATGGTGCAAGGGGTAATAAGGGCGATCGCGGTCTCCCACCCCTAAACGAAACATCGTCCCAGGGGCGTGTTGCAGGTACAAGGAGAAGTCTTCTGCCCCTAAAGAGGATTCTTCTAAAATTTGGACGCGATCGCCCCCCCAAGCCTCTTTTGCGGCGGCTTCGAGCAACTGGTTTAGGGTCGGATCGTTTTGGACTGAAGGTACACCATGACGATAATTCATGGTGTATTTTGCGCCATAGGTTTGACATACCTGAGCGACGATATTCTCAATCCAAGCGGGTAAATCGGCGTGGGTTTTCGGGTGGAGCGATCGCACTGTCCCGGCCATCCGTACTTGGTCGGCAATAATGTTCGGCGCACGACCGCCGCTAATTTGACCAATAGTTAAGACAATGGGATGTAGGGGATTCTGGGTACGACTGAGGGCTTGTTGCAAGGTGGTAATCACCTGAGAAGCAATCCAAATCGCATCTATGGCTTGGTGAGGTCTGGCCCCATGTCCTGACTCCCCGGTAATAAAAATCTCTAAATCGTCGGCGGCCGCGGTTAATGCCCCATAGCGAATCCCGAGCGATCGCGCCGGAATCGAGGGAAAGACATGAACCCCGAAAATATGACTCACATCTCGCATTGCGCCATCTTGTACCATCCAACTCGCCCCTTGAGCGATTTCTTCGGCGGGTTGGAAGATAAAGCGCATATTGCCCGGTAATCCCCCTTCTAACTGGGACAAAATCATCGCTGTTCCCAAGCCTAGAGTCGTATGCACATCATGGCCGCAAGCGTGCATGACACCGGGTTTACGGGAGGCAAATTCTAAGTTAGTTTGCTCGTTAATTGGCAAAGCATCCATATCGGTACGAATGGCCAAGCGCCGGGAGTCTTGACCCTTTCCTGTCAACTCTCCCACAACCCCGGTTTTGCCTACGGCTTCTTCAACGTGCAGTCCACAGGAAGACAAGACCCCGGCGACATAAGCGGCGGTTTGATATTCTTGCCCGCTTAATTCGGGATGAGCGTGAATGTGACGGCGAATTTCAATCAGACGCGGCGCAAGTTTTTCGGCGAGGTCTTTGATTTGAGTCAGCATGAATGGGTAATGAATAATTTACAATTTACAATTAATAATTAGTCCGTTGGTTATAGTTTACAATTGACTCTTAAATTTAGGGCGATGGTGGACAACTTATAATTGGGGTCATCGCCTTTGATGATAGGGCTTTTAGCCTTTTATCGAGAGCCTTTGCACCGATAAATTTTCCCTAGAGTTGAGCAAAAAATAGCGGGTCTCGTTACCGTATTTGAATAAATAACTTACTCTAAAAAATAGTGGCAGCTCTGCCAGTTTTTCAAATCGGCTTGTTGCTCAAGGGCGATAGTTTAGTCTTTGTCTTCTTCGAGATTAACGGGGGGTTGTGGCTCAAAGGCTAGGGTTTCGTCGTCATCCTCTAGGGTTTCAGAAGATGCGATCGCGGGGGGTTTAGGTTGAAAGGCTAGGGTTTCGTCTGCGTCCTCGTCTGAAGCGGTAACCGTCCCATCGACATCCTGAGCATCTAAATCTGTGGCTGTCCCTGCGGTTACATCTGAATCGATGGTGGTGTCGTCAATCCAAGGTACGGTCGCATCGAGGGGGCGATCGCGGCTTGCGGTTGACTCGACTTGAAACTCTGGGGGTAAAGCGTCAATCAGGGGTTGCAATTCAGCTAATACAGATTCTACCTTTTGAAAGCGATCGCGAAAATCGGTGCGAATCATTTTATCGATAATGCTTCCTAACGGCTCTTTCACCCAAGCTTTATCCCGCCATAAAATTTCCCCGGTTGCCATATCTTCGCGTAACTTGGCCGGATGTAACAAGGTCAAACTATGCACGGCCAACATTCCGACGGCGTAAATGTCGCTGTTAAAACGCGGGCTTCCTGCCACTTGTTCTTTAGGAGCATAACCCCGCGTCCCGATCGCAACGGTTTTCTCGGTGTCGTCGTCACTGAGGGTCTGCATTTCTTTGACGGCTCCAAAGTCAATTAAAACGAGCTGATCGTCGCTTTTACGGCGAATAATGTTATCGGGCTTGATATCTCGATGAATTGTGCCTTGAGAATGAATAAACGCCAAAACAGGCAAAAAATCGCGCAAAAATGCCACTACTTCCGGCTCGGACAAGGGAACATCCACGGGCCATTCATCCCCCAAGGAGCGCCCGACGATCAGTTCTTCAACGAGATAAAATTCGCCGCCTTCTTCAAAATAAGCTAAAAGTTGGGGAATTTGGTCGTGTTTACCCAAGCGCTCCAAAACTTGGGCTTCAGCCAGGAATAAGCGCTCGGCGAGTTCCCAATGCTTGGGATTATCGCTGGCGGGTTGTAACTTTTTGACCACACAGCGAGGATTACCGGGTCGCAGGGAATCTTCAGCGATGTAGGTTTCACCAAAGCCACCAGCGCTTAATTTGGCTACCACCCGATAACGACCTGCTAAGGTCATTTCGAGCATTTCATATTGTCGCTCTTGCAGTAAATCCTGGAGATCGTCTTGTTGGGAAATGATTTCTTGGATAATGGGGGAAGATGCGTAATGCTTGAAAGTGCGGCGTAAATGGCGTTTGTTGTGTAGTTCGCGCATTGCCCCCAAAGTGCCAGAGGACAAGCCCGTGAGGGTGAAGGCTAGACAGGGAATGGCGGTGGGTAATATGCGGCGATCGCTCACGAATAAAATATAGCTGAAACTGCCCCACGCGATCGCGAGACCCAGAGCCACACCCACTCCCACTTGCCAGTTTTTCCGGGGACAGATCAGCAAACTGCCAGCCGTGACCAAGACTACGATCAATAAGCCTTCTTGCCAGGGTTGAGGAAATACCGCCGTCACAACCCGATTTTCGAGCAAAGACGCGATCGCGTTGGCATGAATTTCTACCCCAGACATCGATTCGGCAATAGCAGTGCGGTGGAAGTCTTTATGAACCGTACTGGTTGAACCGATTAAAACAATTTTATCTCGGAAAAATTCGCCATTTTGTAAAATACTTTCCCAATTTTGCGAATCAAGAATATTGGCAAAGGAAACGGTTTCAAAAGTGCCTGACGGCCCGTAAAAGAATATATCCCCTTGGGAACTGAAATCAGTCGCAAGTCCCGCCGCTTCTAGGGTGGCTTGGGGCAGGGAAGGATATTTATTGAGGATATCTTCTAAAACAAGGGCTAAATCGGGGTTATTTTTGCGCCATTGTGGTGGATAGGCGCTGGCAAAACGATGAATGCGAGAATCTACCTCTAAGGGAAAGTTAATAAAGCCGATGTGGGGATTGGCTTCTTGGAAGCGAGAATGAGGTTCTACTAAGCGAAAGGTGTTGCCACTGCGATTTTGTTCTTCTTCGTAAACTGCCCCTAAAACCACGCGATCGCCATATTTTTGGATAACTTGCTGGAGTTTTTGGTCGTCGGCTTCTCCGTAACTGCTGGGGCTGCCCAAAACTAAGGGTAACGCGACAGTTTTGGCCCCCGCGTCCATGATTTTCGCGATCGCGGTGCCATAGGCTTGTCTTTGCCACGGCCAACTTTGCAGGGGGGCAAAAGCGGGTAATTCTTCGGGGTTGGTTTGGTAAAGTTGACCTTGACTGAGGGAAAAGTCATCAATCGCCACAATCACGACATTTTCCGGGGGCGCAACCGTACCGCGCCACCGAAAAAATAGAGTTTGGGTTTGTCGCTCTAACCCTTGCTCTAGGGGGATTTCCCCGCTTGTGGCGAAGGCTGCCGCGATCGCCCAGCCCGCCGCCATGACATACCCCAGCCGCCGCCGATTCCACCACCGTTGCCATGAGGTTTGCAGTTTGGTGGTTTGTAAGCCCGTACCCGTACGCGATCGCATCTTTGATGTCCGCGCTGAGTTGACTTTCGGGTTAGAAGGCGGCTTCGAGTTAGTCATGGTGTTGGGGGGTGGTGGGAAAGTAGCAGCGACCTGGGTCAATGATTATTCAAGGGGTTTGGCGTTGCGGGGTAGGGTTTTGGGTTTGAGGGTTGAGCGATAGGATTTGTAACGGGCGATCGCGTTGCTGGCGGTTTGCACCACATCGCTGTTACTGTCGTTTAAGCCTTGTTGCAGTAGGGGGATGACTTTCTCAGATTTGATTTTACCCAAGGACGCGATCGCGGCTTGGCGAACCTCTGGACTCGCATCGCGACACAAACTGCCCAAATATTCGATGGTTTGCATGATTTCAAAGCGAGGAGGCTTATCTTGAGCAATTTGGCCTAATGCCATTGCTACAGCTTCCCGGACGCGATCGCTCGGTGAGTAGAGTTGACCGACTAATTGGGGAATATACGCCACGGATTCGGTTTTTCCCCAAGATTTAATGACATTGGCCAAACTGAGGTCGCGATCGTCTGCTGTTTCGACTACTTCCACCTTTTCAAGGGGCGTTACCGGAGGGGCTTCGGCGGGAGTCGCGGTTGAGGAGGCGGTGGCTTCAGCTTTGGCTTTGAGTTTCGCTTCGTATTCTTGCTCTAAAGCGGTTGTCGTCGCCTGCATTTGGGTTTCGTGGTGTTGTTGGAGTTGTTGTAACTCCTGTTGATGCTGGTTTTGCAGTTCTGCGATCCGTTGTTCGAGGGCGCGATCGCGTTCTTGCAGTTGATTGTCGCGATCGGTTTGGACGGCTTCGAGTTGCTGTTGCAATCCTGCTTCTTGTTCCTTTTTAGCCGCTTCGACTTTTTGAGCCGTTTGGCGATCGTAATCGGTTTGTAGGGATGCTACCGTGTCTTGCAAACGCTTTTCGTGGTCGGCTTCAAGCTGTTGCCGCAATTGTTGTTTCTGACTTTCGTATTCTTGAGCTTGGGTTTCTAGCTTTTTTTGATTGAGCCAGAAAACAATACCTGCCCCGACAATTAAACCAATGATAATCCCAATCGCAATATTCATGGGTTGTTACCTAAACCTCCAAGTTTAATGATAATTTTTTTATAGGTGGGCGATCGCAAACGCCGAAACTGGCTTTATTTTACCTTCGGAGTAAGCCCTCTAGACTTGAATCAACGATTACGGTAACAAGCGATCTTTTTCAATCCGTACCAATTGATAAGCACCTCTTTGACCTAAATCTTGATATTCGTCAGGTTGGAGGTTGAAAGCGTTGGTAATACCTGTAGGCTGTCCTACCATCAAAACCGTGTCACTAGGGGTAGGATTTTGGGTGAGGGAGGCTTGGGTGTCGTCTTGGGCATAAACGTAGCGGACGGGCTTTTGGGTATAAAAGACGAGGGTGGGCTTTCTGAACCCCATCATAAAAATCGGTTCGTTGGGTTGCTGTTCTTCAACGATAATGGCAGCTAAATCGCGGATGGGTTCTTGACGGACGCGATCGACGAAATCGAGAGCAGGAGTGAGAACGACCGCGAGAAAGAGAGTAAAAGCAATCAGATTCACCGGAAGCAGCCAACGCCAAGTCTTTTTGCGCCAAAGTAATAGGGCGATCGCGACACTGGTCAGTCCCCAAACCATAGCCCCACGCCACTGTAACCCAGTTTCAGCAAACAATTCGCCAAAATTCGGCGCAACGGGATCGTAACCGATGAGATTGGGACTGATGAAAATGGCAATCGTCATCGCGATCGCGACAATCAAATTCAAACCCCCACTCATTAAACGCCCCCAGTTGCGCTTAAAATCCAGGTGAGGTGGGCTTTTCTCCAGATCGCGAGTCAGTTCCTCACTCCAGAATAAAGCCACGATAATCGCCGTAGCAGGCAGCAAAGGCAAGGTATAACTGGGTAACTTCGTCACGGCAATCGTAAAAAAGCCGAAAATCGCCACAAACCAAGCCAGGGCAAAGATTCCTAGATGACTATGACGGGGTTGCTGTTGCCAATAGGAACGCCGCCAGAAACGCAGACGGGCGATCGCGAGGGGCAAATACACCGACCAAGGCAGAAATCCGACAAAAACCACCAAAAAGTAAAAATACCAGGGTGCAGCGTGATTATTCACTACGCCTGTGAAACGTTCAAAGTTGTGATAGCCAAAAAAGGAATCGATATAAGTCTGACCGTTAGCAAGGGTAACTAAAACGTACCAAGGAATCGTAATCAAAAAGAAAATCGCGCCGCCAATTACGACACCAACTTCTCGCAATAATTTCCAGAAATTACCGAAATAAAGGCTAAATATAATTAAACTCAAGCCGGGTAACACAATACCAACAGGGCCTTTCGCGAGGACAGCTAATCCGGCAAAAATATAAAATCCTAAATACCCTTTATTGGGAACAGAAAACCAACTATGGTTTTTCCCTTTTCTTTCCTTGTCTGTCGCGAAAGCAGACTGGGTATTACTCACTTCAGATGTCGAATCTGCCGGGAGTTTTGGCTTTTCTGCGATTACATAACCCCAAAAAAAGCTAATCAGAGACAACCCCATACAAGCACTTAAAAGCATATCCGAAACCCCGGTTCGCGCCCAAACCAGAGTTTGAATATTAAAAGCATTTAAAGTTGCCCCAATTGCGGCAGCTAACCACAGTTGTTGGTGGGGTGGTGTGGGGGATTTTGCCGCTTTGGGTGTTCCATAGCCCCAGTAACGTAGAACCAGGAAAACGCCAAGCGTGAGCGCGATCGCGGCGATCGCAGAAGGCAAACGAGCCGCCCAAGCATTAACTCCTAAAATGTTATACGCGATCGCCATTAACCAATAAATCAACGGCGGTTTATCAAAGCGCGTTTCCCCGTTGAAATAGGGCGTAATCCAATCCCCCGTCACGGTCATTTGACGGGCAGCTTCAGCAAAAAGGGGTTCGGTTTCATCGACTAACCCGGTACTCCCCAACTGCCAAATAAATGCTAAAACGCAAACAAAACTCAGTCCCGCGATATACCAATATTTTTTGTTATTGGCCATTTGTTGTTAGTTATTAGTTATTAGTTATTAGTTATTAGTTATTAGTTATTAGTTATTAGTTATTAGTTATTAGTTATTAGTTATTAGTTATTAGTTATTAGTTATTGGTATTCGCCAAAATCCCTCAATTGATAATTTCTTCCCACTCCTCCCCCTCTGGGCGGGGAAACCCCGCCCCTACACGCCCACTGCCCGAAAACTGATAACTGATGACTGACGACTGATAACTGAAAAACCCTAAGACCTGCGAACATTAAAACAGCACCATTCTTGTTTTTTCCACAGAGTAGCCACCACCCAACCGTGAGCTTCGAGAGTATCAGCAATCGGTTTAGCTTGGTCGAGGAGAATGCCGCTTAAAATTGCCCAACCTTTGGGTTTAACAATCTCAGTCATTTGGGGAATCAAATCAATAATAATCTCAGCCAAAATATTACAAACCAAGCCATCTACAGGTTCAGTTAACAACTGAGCTACTTTTTGAATACTGCCTTTTTCCACAATAATCCGGTCAGGATCGATGTTATTGAGGGTACGATTGTTCCGGGCTGCTTTGACGGCGAGGGAGTCAATATCAACGCCGTAAACCTGCTTTACCCCCATCAATACTGCCCCAATCGACAAAATTCCCGAACCGCAGCCAATATCAGCAATCGTCATCTTTTCCGGTTCTTCACCGAGGCGCATTTCAATCGAGTCTAGGCAGAGTTGGGTGGTGGGGTGGGTTCCCGTCCCAAAAGCCGCCCCCGGATCGAGTAAAATGCAAAGGCGATCGCGAGCATCTTCGGGAACGGGTAACCAAGCCGGACACACCACAAACAAATCCCCAATGATCTGAGGTTGCCAATATTGTTTCCAACTACTAGCCCAGTCTTCTTCGTCGATCAAATGCCAGCGCATTTTGGAGATTTTGGTGCCAGAAATCAAAGCGTCTTGATGCAACCATAGCGACAAAGCCGCTAAGTCCAGCAGTTGAGCTTCTTCTTCCGGGAGATATGACCGCAGCAGCAGAGAATGACTTTTCTTTTCACTCGCAATACCGCTACAGCCAAAACTATCCAATCGCCAAAAAATTAAATCCTCAGCATTCGGATCGCAAATAATCTGAATTTCCCACCAGCTATTGGCCATAAACAATTACCAATTCCCAATTACCAATTATCAATGAAAATTTTGTTGGTCATTGGTCATTAGTCTTACCCAACAACTACAGCGCCACGGTATAGGCATCGCGAATCCCTGGAATTTGGTTGATTTCGGTCAGAATGCCGTCAGGAAGGGGATCGTCAAGGCTCAAGACCATCACAGCATCGCCCCGCACAATTTTACGCCCGACTTGCATACTGGCAATATTAACGTTGAAATTGCCTAACAACGAACCAATGCGGCCAATAATCCCCGGCATATCTCGGTGGAGGGTAAATAACATATAGTTACTCGGCGGTACATTAATCGGGAAGCCATCGAGGTTGGTAATGCGGATTTCGCCGTCGCTGAGTAACGCCCCCGTGACCGAATGTTCCCCTAAAGAACCGTGGGCGGCTAAATGCAGCGAACCGGGATAATCTCCGGCGGCGGCATCTTTAGTTTCAATCACGCGCACACCCCGTTCTTTCGCTTCAATACTGGCGTTGACGTAGTTCACTCGTTCGCGCAAAGCTTGGGACAGCAAGCCCTTAAGAGAAGCCAAAACAATGGGTTGACTTTGGCTGGTGGCTAAGTCACCTTGTAAGCGCACCTCTAAACGGTCAATGCGTCCCCCGGCAATTTGACTGACCAGGTTTCCGAGGGTTTCTGCCAGTTTGAGATAAGGCTTGAGTTGTTCGAGGACGTTGGGATTCAGTCCCGGTATATTCACCGCAGACCGGGCGGGTAAATCTAATAATACATCGCGGATTTGCTCGGCCACATCCACTGCCACATTCACTTGGGCTTCTTCAGTGGATGCCCCTAAGTGGGGGGTGAGAATGACTTTTTCCCCTAAATCCCGCAACGGCGATTCTTTCAGGGGTTCATCCACAAAAACATCTAAAGCAGCCCCGGCAATTTTACCCTCGCGGACGGCTTCGGCTAAGGCGGCTTCGTCTACAATGCCACCTCTAGCACAGTTGATAATGCGGGTGGTGGGTTTCATTTTGCCCAGAACTTCGGCATTAATTAAATTCGTTGTTTCTGGGGTTCGGGGAACATGAAGGGTAATGTAATCGGCTTCGCTAAACAGTAAGTCGAGGTCAACCAAGCGACAACCCAGTTGTTCTGCTCGTTCGGCGGAAATAAAGGGGTCATAGGCGAGTAATTTCATGCCCATGGCCTTGGCAACTCCGGCGACATGGGAGCCAATTTTACCCAGTCCGACAACACCGAGGGTTTTTTTGTAGACCTCGGTTCCCATGAATTTTTTGCGTTCCCATCGGTTTTCGTTAACCGACTGATTCGCGGCGGGGATGTGACGGGATAAAGACATCATCATAGCCAGGGCGTGTTCGGCGGCGGCGGTGGTGTTGCCTTCGGGAGAATTGACCACCACAATACCGCGACGGGTGGCGGCGGGAATATCGACGTTATCGACACCGACACCAGCCCGACCAATGATTTTGAGTTGTGTTCCTGCGTCAATCACTTCGGCGGTGACGCGGGTTCCCGAACGGATCATAAGTGCGTCGTATTCGGGAATAATTTTGACAAGTTCCTCTGGAGACAGCCCAGTTTTAACGTCCACTTGGGCGACTTGGGAGAGGATTTCTATTCCAGCTTCAGCGATGGGATCAGAGACGAGAACCTTTGACATATCAAATTTATACGGTAAGCGTTGTCCCGATGTCGGGGAGTGAATTGCTGTTCGGTGATGGAGGCTTTGCCAGCTTAACTCCAGTTCAGTTTATCATTGCTTTGGAGTGACCCGATCTGGGTTGAGACCGGAGTGCGTCATTATAAACTTTTGGGGGTATTTTATGAACTATTTAGTTGCAATTTTGCCAGACCGTATACAAGCAGAGTCCGCTTATACCCAATTGGAAAAGGCGGGTTTACCGCAAGACCAAATTGCGATTGTGGGTCGCGGTTTTCTCAGCGCGGAGGAGGTGGGCTTGGCGAATCCGACGGTTACAGCCCGCAAACGCGCTGTTCGCATGGCGGTGTGGTTGGTGCCGTTTGGTTTTGTGGGGGGCTTTTTGTTTAATATCCAAACGGGCTATTATTTGCTACCTTCGGCGGGAGATGTGGTGAATCATCTTTTGGGGGGTTTACTGGGTGCTGTTGGGGGCGCGATGGGGAGTACGTTTATTGGGGGCGGTTTGATTTTGTCGCCGGATGGGGATGGGCCGACGAATTTACCGTATCAAGAGGCGCTCAAGGACGGTAAGTTTTTAGTGGTTTTTAAGGGAACTTCGGCGGGTTGGAAGCAACAAGCAGAAAAGGTTTTACAAGGCTTAAAACCGGAGAATTTGGCCAGTTATTCGTTGAGTCAGTTTTAGTCGTTGGTCATTGGTCATTGGTCATTGGTCATTGGTCATTAGTCATTGGTCATTGGTCATTAGTCATTAGTCGTTGGTCATTGGTCATTGGTCATTGGTTGGGTTTCATGGCCGACCGAAAAACAAATGACAAAGGACAAAAAACAAAGGACAAATATTTATGTTGCCCAGAGAAGATTTATTAAAAGGTGTGGAAAATCGAGACGCGATCGCCCGGATTATTGACAAGGCCGAAAGCGCGATCGCGACTTGGGAAATTACAGTAACAGACTTTTTATCTCCCCCAGATTGGATTGAAGCCCAAGATAAGTTTGCTCCCCTGGCTGATGTTAGTTTGTTGCCTTGGGGGGGCTATCCGCAAGCGGAACGGCAACGAGTGGCGATCGCGCGATCGGAGTTACCCTTAGACCAGAGCCAAGTAGAACTCGCGGCCATTGATATTGCCGGAAATTTCCTCTTTGACCCGGCTTCCCACCGAGACTTCCTGGGGGCAATTTTAGGAACGGGGGTGGTGCGCGAGAAGATTGGCGATATCATTGTGTTGGGAGAACGAGGCGCACAAGCGGTAGTCGTTCCCGAATTAGTAGAATTTCTCGAAACTTCTTTAAACCAGGTTCGCTCAGTTCCCGTGCGAGTGCGGAATCTTGAAATGAGCGATTTAAAAGTGCGTCCGCCGAAACGTAAGGAAATGACGACGGTAGAAGCTTCGATGCGCCTCGATGCGATCGCGTCGGCGGGGTTTCGGGTGTCTCGCAGCAAAATGGCGGATTTGATTAATGCCGGGGATGTGCGAATTAACTGGAAAGCCGCCAAACAAGCCAGTACAACTGTACAACCGGGAGATTTAATTTCAGTCCGTGGCAAAGGACGCTTGGAAGTTGGGGAAGTAGCAACGACTAAAAAGCAACGTTACCGGGTGCAGTTGACCCGTTTAGCTTAGATGTTATTTACGCTTTAAAAACTCATGAATGGTTGGCAATGGCAATCCGTTGAGGGGACTTCTTATTTAACTTGCGATTTGTTGCAAGGTTGGCCTCACGGTTTTTTCAGCAAGTCGGCTTGGCCCCGTAAACCGGATGAATTAGTCAGCATTTTACAGCCCGAAGCCCCGGCTTATCGTGTCAAACAAGTTCATGGTAATCGGGTGCTAACGCCCACCGAAATGACCTTAGAATCCATGACCCTGAGTACCGCCGGGGATTTACCGCCCGCAGACGGGGTAATGAGCGATCGCGCCTTACAATCGGCTTGGGTGGCGAGTGCTGATTGTACCCCGGTTTTGATTGGCGATCGCGCCACGGGACAAGTTGCAGCGATTCATTCTGGGTGGCGGGGTACAGCCCAAGGAATTGTCCCCAAAGCCATCGAACGGTTGCGGAGTCAAGGCAGTATTTTAGACGATTTAGTCATTGCCTTAGGCCCGGCGATCGCGGGTAAAGTGTATCAAGTGGGCAAAGATGTCGCCGTGGAAGTGGTCCAGAGTTTATTCCCCGGTACACCCCCAACCCAAGGGGAAAATATGCTGAATATTCTGCAAATGCTGCCCAATTCCCCTTTAATCGAAGATGCCGCGCCGGGTAAAATTCGCTTGGATGTGCGCCGCGCGATCGCCCTGCAACTGGAAAAAATGGGCATTCGTAGCCAACAAATCAAAGTCTGTCCTCTGTGTACTTATCAAGACGAAGCGCACTTCTTTTCCTATCGTCGTACCCAAGAAAAAAAGGTGCAATGGTCGGGAATCGTGTCCGTCGCCGCACCGAATGACGAGAAGGGGGGTTAGCGGCCACAACTTGAAAAAAATGTTAAGGTCAAGAAAAAGTGACAGCGATCGCGTATCGTCCCTTAATGCTTTATCTGAAAAACCTGGTTTATCATCCCCCCGCTACCCCAAACCCTATTCTCAAGGGTCTCAACCTTCAACTCCCACCCCAAGAGTTAGGGCTAGTTGTTGGCCCCAGTGGTTCGGGAAAATCAACCCTCCTCGAAATCCTTTCGGGCTTGGCTGAACCCACCAAAGGCTGTGCTTATTGGGGAGAACAAGAACTCGCTGCCCTCGATTTACAAATGTTGGGGGGGTTAGTGTTTCAGTTTCCCGAACGACATTTTTGTGGCAATACCATTCTCGAAGAATTGCGCCTCGGCCATCCCGAACTTACCAGCGAACAAGTCAAAGAGGCCTTGGCAGAAGTGGGTTTAGACCATTTATCCCTGAGTACGCCGCCCCATTATTTAAGCGGGGGACAACAACGCCGACTTGCTTTAGCCGTACAACTGATTCGTCAGCCCAATTTACTGATGTTAGACGAACCCACCGCCGGGTTAGATTGGTCGATGCGTCGTCAGTTGGTCAAACTCCTCGAAAAACTCAAAAACCATTGGACGCTGCTAGTCGTCACTCACGATGCCGGGGAATTAGTACAAATTGCCGATCGCTGTTGGCGCATTCAAGAGGGTTGCCTCGAAGCCGTCGATCCGCAAGAATTAGCCGCACCTTCGGCTTATAATCAGATTTTGGCATAAAGATTTCATGCACACCTCACCACAAACGGCTTTACCGTCTTTGGAGGCGTTATGGCAAGAAACCCTGCAATGGCAGCCGAATTCAAGGCAACAAGCGTTATTTGAGCAACTCTATGAAGGCATTTTGCGGGGTAATCAGCAGTTAAATTTAACTCGCATTACCGATCCTGAAGCCTTTTGGGAAAAACATTTGTGGGATTCTTTGGCCGGAATTGCCCCTTGGTTAACGCAAGATGATTCTAAAACGGTGATTGATATTGGGACGGGGGCAGGATTTCCGGGCTTACCCGTCGCGATCGCCCGACCCCGCGATCGCGTCACTCTCCTTGACTCCACCCACAAGAAAATCGCCTTTCTCGACACCCTAATTGCTGAATTGGGACTAACTAATGTTACAACCCTAACTGCTCGGGCTGAGGCTTTGAAACCCCAACCCGCACAATTCGATCTGGCGTTGATTCGTGCCGTCGGAAAAGCTCAAACCTGTGCAGCTTATACATTACCGCTTCTCAAACCCGGTGGTATCGCGGTACTTTATCGCGGTCGCTGGAGTGATGATGAAGCCGCAGCCGTCACCCAGACTGCGTTACAATATGGCGGTGTTACGGAGTCAGTTGTCCAATTGACTCTACCCCAAAGCCAAGGAATCCGCCACTGCGTTTATCTGCGGCGGCAGGATTGATGGCTAACACATCTTGAGGTCAAAAGCAGTTGAGTTTTCAGGGTTATAGCTGAAGCTGAATTGGCTGATTGACTGGGTACTTTGGTAGATTCGCTAGAGAACTTTATCAAAACTTTAAAAAAGCGACTTGCCAGTACCGAACTTGAAATAGGAACATGGTTAACTAAAGACACCCCATTGTCCAATGCCCTTTCTTTCTAAGGATGGCGATAGAATGCAGAACCTTCTCAATTTCTTCCGACGGTTATTCTCCCGGCCTCGACGAGTTCATCTCTCGGCTAACCTGCTGTATAGCCGTTTAGAAGACGCTTTACAACAAGGAAGTAAAGTCTGGATTGAAACCAATAATGACAGTTATGCGGGTATCCCTCTGCATATAGATTCAGAGTTCATCGAAATTCTGGCTTTGTCTGTAACTGAGGATGATGACTTTGAAGATACTCTGTATAAACGCACGACTTGGTTAATTCGGCTGTCTTCCATTGAAGCCGTCGCTTATCCTACCGAACAGTGGTCGAAAGACCGTTTAGAAACTTTACTCACCGAACCGACTTCCGATTGCGAGGAACTCGGTTAATTATAGACTCAGAGGAGGGATGTCCATTTTACTCGATCGCATTTTAGTTGTTGATATCGAAGCCACTTGCTGGCGCGGTCATCCCCCTCTCGGTCAAGAACGCGAAATTATTGAAATTGGCCTGTGTCCCCTCGATCTTAAGCTTCGTCAGCCGTTAGCTAAAGAAAGTATTTTAGTCCAACCGACGCGATCGCAAGTGAGCGCCTTTTGTACAGAGTTAACCACGCTGACCCAAGCCCAAGTAGACGAGGGGCTATCTTTTCGTCAGGCTTGCGGTTTTCTGCGCGGCCAACATCAATCGCAAAAGCGGATGTGGGCCAGTTACGGCGAATACGACCGCCACAAGTTTGTTAAGCAATGTAAAGCTTTTAACGTTAAATATCCCTTTAGCGATCGCCATCTGAATGTAAAATCCCTTGTCGCGATCGTTTTGGGTTTAAATCACGAAGTCGGAATGGCTAAAGCCCTCGAACTCCTCAAGATTCCCCTCGAAGGCACACACCATCGCGGCGATGACGATGCGTTTAATGTCGCTAAAATTCTCGCACATCTTTTGTGGCAAACACCAGAAATTGGGATAACTTCGAGTTAGAAGATTTCTCGCGCATATTTTAATAATGAGTCAAATTTCCAGCCCTCAAATCCCAATTGATACCTGGATAACAGCAACCTGGGATGATTATCTGAACGCGATCGCAGATTTTCCCAGCGAAAAAGGTAAAAGCTATTTCTACAACCACCAGATGAGGCTGGAAATGTCACCATTAGGCAATGACCACGCACAAGATCATTCTATTATTTCTCATGCGGTTCATTTGTTTGCAGGAATTAAAAATATTGATTTGAACGGCAAAGATAACTGTACCTATCGCAAAGCCGGGATTCGCGAAGCTCAACCCGATGCGTCTTTTTATATTGGAGAAAGGGCAAATACTATTCCCTGGGGAACCGGAATCGTCGATCTCGACCAATATCCACCCCCTAATTTAGTTATCGAAGTCGCGAATACTTCCTTAGCCGATGATACAGGCAATAAACGCTTGTTATACGAGGAGATGGGAGTGAATGAATACTGGATTGTTGATGTCAAAAAAGTTGAGATTTTGGCGTTTTTAATTGCGAATCAGGGAAGTCGGAGAATCAGACAATCTCAGGTTTTGCCGGGCTTAGAAATAGCTTTACTCGAAACCGCATTACAACGCACTCGTCAAACCAATCATGGCAAAGTTAGTGCTTGGTTATTAACTCAATTTCAAAAATAGAACATGACTACAATTATTGATAATCCCCAAATAATACAAAATAAACTTGATGAAATTCGGTTGAGATATGAAAATCTGTATGCCGTTTCCCATTCTGAAGCCTTAAATAGTTTAGCGATTCAACTTTTTGAGAGTTTGAGACAATATATTAATCGTGGCTTATCCCAAGACATCAACGGTTTAGTTAACAGTTTATCTTTAGCGAAAAACTTAGTTATTGAGTTTCAAAATAAATATATTAATGACTACAGCCTAGAATTTCAAAAAGAATTAGACCGTGTTATAGACTTTTTAGATGAATATTATTTATTGTTTTCTGGATTAGATTTTCTCAATAGTTCGCTAGAAATAGAAAATGATTGGGAAAAAATCTCCCAAGAAACTCAAGGTTATCAAAAATTAGCGGAATTTATCCGTCAATATTGGCATCATTTAGATAGTGAGAATCAAGAATATTTTTCAAAATTAGCTCAAAACATCAGAAATAAATCAGTTTTTATTTCCAAAGAAAATGTTACCCAAGAATTAAAACGCGCTTGGCAAGAAGCTAAGTTAAATATTAAGTTAACTTGGATAGGAACATGGAGAAATAATCCCAATCTTTTTGATAATTATAAAAAAGCTGTTGAAAGTTTTTTAGTTGCCGTTGAAGAAGCAGTTAAGTTAAAACCTCAAACCCTGTTAAAATCAATCGAGGAAAATGCTGAAAATAATCAAATCAGTAGTCATCGCGATATTTACAACGATTACTGGTTAATTTTAGAAGATGCTAAAACTCAATTTCCGAACTTAGTGGGTGAAATCAATGCCGCAATGAAAGAAACCATAATGCTTTTAGAAAAACAAGCTTACATCCCAGAAGATACTTGTATCACGCCTTTAGCATGGTTGGGTAATCAATATCCTCAAATTGCCAGCTATTGTAACAACGTTTCTCGGAAAATTATTGCAGATTATCCCGATATTTTAGGGTTAAATGAAACTTCTCGAAAAATTGAAGGGACTTTTTGAATAGATGACCTGGAATCAGTTTTTCCAAGAAGGAGAAATCGCAGTAGAGATTGTTCGTAAAGGGTTGGCCAAAAGAGGATTTAATGTCAGGCTACCCATGATTACACAATTTAATACAGATGAAGATATTCCCATTTATAGCCAATTTAGACAGCGACTTTTTTGGATATCAGTCAAAAGTGTCAATTGCGATTTAACAACCCTCGAACAGGTTAAACAATATCATTGTAGAGGCTGGATGTGTGGAGAAGTAGAAAGTAAACAATGGCTTAATCCTCCAGCCGTTATTATTTGGTATTGTCTCCCCACCTCATTCGCTTGGGGGACAATTGTACCGCAACAGCGACTGAGTACAAAGTGGCTTATTTTCCCCCAGAAACATGGTTTGAATTTAGACACAAGAAAAAGCAAAGTGACAAATAAAAATCGATTTCTCTATCCTTCTTATTGTGTACAGTCTCAAGATTTAATAAGTAAAGAAGAAATTATTGCTTATTTACACCAATTGGTCGAGCAGAATACTTGATATCAAATCCGTTTAATTAATAGGGATTAAGAACCCCGGTTTTTAGCTTAAAAATTCAATTTGACTGTGTAAGCAAGTAAGAAAACGGGGTTCTCAAACAGTGGTTGTTTTTTTCGGATTTGATATGACAAAAAACAGTTTTACTCCTCCACTCGTTCGGCTAACTCTAGCCAACGCTCGGTCGCCGTGTCAATGGTTTTAGTAATTTGAGCCAGTTTTTCGGTGAGGGTTTGTAACTCGGTATAATCTTCGGGAGGATTGGTGTAAAGCGTATTTTCGATCGCCTCTTTTTCGCTTTCCAGGTGAGGGATTTTAGCTTCGAGTTCGGTGTATTCTCGCTTTTCTTTGAAAGAGAGTTTACGGGGTTTGTTATCTTTTTGAGTGGTCTTTTGCGGGGTTTTAGTCTGAGATTTGCTAACCTTAGTTTGGGTTTGTTGCTGTTGTTCGGCGGCGGCTTGTTCGGCAGCTTTTTTGTAGTCGAGATAAACGGAATAATTGCCGGGATATTGTCGTAAAATCCCTTGTCCTTCAAAGGCAAAGGTCATTTCTGTGGTACGGTCGAGAAAGTAGCGGTCGTGAGACACCACAATCACGCAACCGTTAAAGTCTTCGAGGTAGTCTTCGAGAATTGCCAGGGTTTGTACGTCTAAGTCGTTGGTGGGTTCGTCGAGGATGAGGACATTAGGGGCTTGCATGAGGACGCGCAGCAGGAATAAGCGGCGTTTTTCCCCTCCAGAGAGTTTGTGAATGGGGGCATATTGTTGATTGGGAGGAAAGAGAAAGCGCTCTAACATCTGGGAGGCGGTGATGATGCTACCATCGGCGGTTTTGACCAATTCGGCGATGTCTTTGAGGTAGTCAATGACGCGCTGGTTGGGGTTGAGGTTGACATCATCGGAATGTTGGTCGAAGTAGCCAAAGTGAATCGTAGAGCCGATTTCAACGTGGCCAGAGTCCGGTTCGAGGCGGCCGGTAATGATGTCCATCAGGGTTGATTTACCAATGCCGTTGGGGCCGATAATGCCGATGCGGTCTTCCCGGTTAAAGTTGTAGGAAAAGTCTTGCAGAATGACGCGATCGCCATAGGCTTTGCAGATATGATGAAGTTCAATAACTTTTTTACCAATGCGACGGCCGGCTGTGGCGATTTCGACTTTGCCTTGGGCTTGTTTGAACTCGGTATCCTGCATCTCATGTACGCGGTCGATGCGGGCTTTTTGCTTGGTGCTGCGGGCTTTAGGGCCTCGTTTGAGCCATTCGAGTTCCCGACGCAATACGTTTTGATGTTTGCGTTGGCTGCTTTGGGCGGCTTCTTCGGCGATCGCCTTCTTTTCGAGATAATAAGCGTAGTTGCCGGAATAGGTGTAGAGGTCGCCTCGGTCAATTTCGACGATACGATTGGTTACGCGGTCAAGAAAGTAGCGGTCGTGGGTAATCAGGAAAAGTGCGCCCCCGTAGCGGTTGAGGTAGCTTTGCAGCCATTCGACGGAAAGGGCATCGAGGTGGTTGGTGGGTTCGTCCATCAGCAGAACATCGGGTTCGGCTAAAAGGGCCGCCGCGATCGCGACTCGTTTGCGGTATCCTCCAGATAAATCCCCCACTCGGGCCTCAAAGTCTTCAATCCCCAATTGAGACAGGATAATTTTGGCGTTGGTTTCAGTTTCCCAAGCGCCTGCGGCCTCGATGCGTTGGGATACGGCAGACAGTTTACCCAAGAGTCGATCGGTTTGTTCGGGATTATGGGCTAGTTTTGCCGAAATTTCTTCGTATTCGCGCACTAGACGCATATTTTCGCCACTATCAGCAAAGACCTGTTCTAAAACCGTGTGGTCTTCTTCTACGTCGGGCTGTTGCGGCAGATAAACGATTTTTGCCCCAGAATTTTTCCAGAGTTCGCCACTGTCAATGGTTTCGAGGCCCGCAATGGCTTTGAGGAGGGTTGATTTCCCCGAACCATTGACCCCAATCAAACCGACTTTATCCCCTTCTTCGATGCTGAAGGTGGCATCTTTGAGGATTTCTTTAATGCCAAAGTCTTTTTTTACCGATCGCAAGGCGAGGAGGGTCATGGGTTAGAGATTACAGAAGAACTGTCATTTAGTCTAACGTTATCGAGGGCGATCGCTATCGGGGTCTAGTCCCGTTTGCATTTTCAAGATAATATCACCATTCTGCTCTAACACGGTTACAGAGGAGCCATCGTCATTCACCCATTGATAAGTCACATTTTTGACAGAAACCACCCCCATGCCCAAATCTGTATTAATTTCGTTAATTTTCGCCGCAGAAGCCCCCATCACGGCTTCAGCTTCGGCGAGGCTCATGCCGACTTTAACTTGCTCAAACTCATCGTAAGTAAACTCTCGCGGTTCCGGGTTGGGTGAAATGGGGGGATTAGGGTTACAACTGACGATGAGTAAAGCTAAAATAGAAATGATTGAGATACGCATTTTTTAAACCAGAAATCTTAAGAAAATCCAAAAACCATTAAGCTTTCACAGAGATTAATGTCGTGTCGCGATCGAGAGGAAGCGCCAGACCGAAACGAAGGTATAGTCAGGGTTTAGAGCAATTTTGAGTCAAGGACATATCTTGGGACTTTTGCACCTAACCCCAGCTAGATGTTCATTTTAGGAAACTGCGCTACTCTTAATATTAAAAGACAAGAATCTATTGTTGAGTTTTTGAGAGGAAAGGACTATCGCTAAGAAACAAGCCATCAATCGTCAAATTAGAGATAAAGAGGTGCTGCTGATTGACCAAGACAACAATAATCAAGGCTTGGTTGATACCCAGGATGCCCTAAAACAAGCTAAAGCTGCCGGACTCGACCTCGTAGTCGTTTCCCAACGCAAAGAGGGCCCCGTAGCAAAAATTATGGACTACGGGAAGCACCAATATCAACAAAAGAAACGTCAACGTCAAAATTCTTCCAAATCCAGCCTCAAAGAAGTGAAGCTGCGTCCTAATGTTGGCGATTCAGATTACGATGTTCGCATTAACCGTGCGATTCAATGGTTAAGTAAAGGTGACTCGGTTAAATTTCAGGTACGGTTGCGCGGCCGAGAACACCAACACCGCGATCGCGCGGCGGAATTACTCGAACGGATTATTAAAGATTTAGAAGAAGTAGCGAAAGTCCAAACCTTCGATCGGCGATCGCTCATGCTTCAACTGGTTCCAGCTTAAACATAACTTAGTTTAATATCTATTTACGATAGCTGTTAGCGGGGAGACTAACAGCTATTGTTATTTGTCCTTTGTTATTGGTCATTGGTTATTTGTCCTTTGTCCTTTGTTATTGGTCATTGGTCATTGGTTGTTGCCCAGATGATAAGAGCCGAGAACAAAAGATTAAAATAGAGATAGGACAAAAACAAGCGTTTATTTTAAACTCATTTCAACTCATCTATGGCTCCCAACCCTACCCTCTACAAAACAGTCGAACAACTCGGATATCGCGTCACCGTCGGCGATGTAGCTGCTCAAGCGGGTTTAGAGATTAACACAGCTCAACAAGGCGTGTTAGCCCTAGCTGCGGATGCTGGCGCACATTTACAAGTCTCTGAAGGGGGCGATATTGCTTATGTTTTTCCGAAAGACTTTCGGAGTGTTATCCGTAACAAATATTGGCGCATTCGCCTCGAAGAAATTTGGCAAAAAGTTTGGGGGGTTTTATTTTATTTAATCCGCATTTCTTTTGGCATTATTCTCATTATTTCCATCCTCTTAATGTTGGTGGCGATTCTCGCGGCGGTGATTGCGATTTACAGTAGTGGGGGCGATCGCGATAATAATGGAGGAGGAGGAGGGGGTAACAGTCGCTCTGGTGGCGGCGGTTTTATCTTCTTTCCTCGCTTCTGGATTGGGGATTTGTTTTGGTTTTTCAACCCCCGCGCACAACGCCAGCAACGGCAACGTCGCCGCCAAATCTCCGGGCAAGCTTCCGGGGAAGAAAATAAGCTAAATTTCCTCGAAGCGGTTTACTCCTTTCTCTTTGGTGATGGTAATCCTAATGCCGATTTAGACGAAAGACGCTGGCGCGATATGGCAACCGTGATTCGCCAGCACAAAGGGGCGGTAACGGGCGAACAAATTGCGCCTTATTGCGATCGCTTGAGCGCCACTCAACTCGAAGATGAAGACTTTATGCTGCCGGTTTTAGCCCGGTTTGATGGCTATCCTCAAGTTTCCGAATCTGGGGATATTATTTACCACTTCCCCCAGTTACAAGTCACCGCGAAGCAAACGGCGGTACAACCCGTTGAACCCTACTTGAAAGAACATCTCTGGCGGTTTAGCTCGGCTACCACGGGTCAGGTTATTATGTCGATTGGCTTAGGCTCGGTGAATATTATCTTGGCCTTGGTGCTGTATTCTCTCATGCAGAATCCAGAAGTGGCGATCGCGACAACCGGGTATTTAGCCTTTATTCAATCAATTTACGGCATTCTGCTCGGTTACGGCATCGCTTTCTTGAGCATTCCTTTACTACGGCACTTTTGGAATCAATGGCGCAATCCCAAAATTGTAGCGCGGAATGAGCAGCGACAATCTCGCACCCAAGCCCTCATGCAACCCGACTCACAGCTACAACGCAAGCTTGCCTACGCCCAAAAATTTGCGACCACTACCGCCGTTTCTGACCAAGACCTCGCCTACACCACTGAAACGGATGTGTTAACGCAAAATCTCGAAAATGCCGACAAAATTGACCAGGAATGGCAGCGTCGCTTAGAATCTGGCTCTTAAGCGCCACGATATTTCTAGGATTTTGCCATTTTAAGGCATAATAACCATTTTTGAGCGAACCCCGGTTTTTGATTGGCCGATCCCATTGAGTTGGAATTTGGCGATACTAAACCGGGGGTTTTGATTAAATCGAATCGCTGAGAACCAAATCCCCTTCTCGATCTTCGGTATTTGGGGCTGGGTCTTCTTCGAGGTAAATCTGTCGAATATCGCTGGGTAAGCGAGCTTCGAGCATTTGATAACCTTGAGCCAGCAGTTGGCGCACTTGCGCGGGGGAAAGCCGTTTTCCTTCCGCTTGTAGATAAGCCGCAATGCGGGTTTCACTCCAATGAAACGTCTGAGCCATCAAGGTCATCAAGCGCATCATCGGCGGCATCATTTCTAAAGCTTGTTCGAGATAACACCACAACGGCGGCGGTGCGGCGTTTAAGTCATAGGTAATGGCTTCGACGGGGGGGAGAACAATTTGATTAATACACAAAGCCGTTACATTAATCATCCAGCTTTGAAACGAGTTGGCTTCTCCGGCTTCCGTGCGTAACTCTAGCCCCCGCATTTCATAAAATAAATGTCGCCAAGTCAAAGCAAAGAGATAATCGGCTTGGACGGGCGATCGCGCCGTATGGGAAATTAATGTATAAACAATCGGATGATAGCGACAAAAAATTGCCGTGAAATATTTACCCTGTTCTGGGTGTCGCTGAAATAATGCAAGTAACTCGCGATCGCTATGATGAAATAACGATTTAATCAATGAATGGTTACATTCGGGGAAACGCTGGCTAAACACGGCTTTTTCACTCCCTCTCACCACATCTATTAGTAACAGCGCGACGGTAATCTGGCAAGCTAATAAGGTCTAAAGATAAATGGCGATCGCGCTATCTTTCTAGGGTAGCTTGTTCGGGGCTTCTTGCCACACCAATTTTGCCTTCTATCCGCAAAGCCAAGGAAATGGTAAAATTTTCAAAGAGGCGATCGCGGTCGTCTCATCCCCTTCTAATTCTTTGCTAGTATGGGGTTACGCCGCTCAACACCCGACTTTTTCCCTCAAAGCCACCCTCTAAGATTAGATTGCAACGATTTGATACCTCGATCGCAGGAGCAATATATGGCCAAAACGCTGCTAGAACAACTGCGCGGCATGACGATTGTCGTCGCCGACACTGGCGACATCAACGCCATTAACACCTTTACACCCAGGGATGCAACAACCAATCCTTCTTTGATTACTGCGGCAGCCCAAATGCCCGAATATCAAGAAATTGTTGACACCACCCTCAAAGAAGCCCGCGTCAGCGCCGGACAAGACGCTACAGAAACCGAAGTCGCCACCCTAGCCTTTGAACGTCTGGCGGTCGCATTTGGGTTAAAAATCCTCGAAATCATCCCCGGTCGGGTTTCGACAGAAGTAGATGCCCGTTTATCTTACGATACCGAAGCCACCCTCGCCAAAGCCCGTTATTTGATTGGTGAATACGAAAAAGCGGGCATTACACGCGATCGCATTTTGATTAAAATTGCCTCCACTTGGGAAGGCATCAAAGCCGCCGAAACCCTGGAAAAAGAGGGCATCCACTGTAACTTAACCCTGTTATTTGGCTTGCATCAAGCGATCGCCTGTGCCGAAGCCGGAATCACCCTGATTTCTCCCTTTGTCGGTCGCATCCTTGATTGGTACAAAGCTAAAAGCGGGAAGGACAGTTATCCTGCCACCGAAGACCCCGGCGTGTTATCAGTCACCCAAATTTACAACTACTACAAAAAATTTGGTTACAACACCGAAGTTATGGGGGCTAGTTTCCGCAACCTCGGTGAAATTACCGAACTCGCAGGCTGCGACTTACTGACCATCTCCCCGAAACTCCTCGCTGAGTTAAAATCAACCGAAGGCGACCTGCCCCGCAAACTCGAAGCCAGCAAAGCCAAAGCCAGCGACCTCGAAAAAATCCCGATGGACGCTGACACCTTTGCCAAAATGCACGCCGAAGACGAAATGGCTTCGCAAAAGCTCGAAGAAGGGATTGTGGGATTCACCAAAGCCCTCGAAGCCCTCGAACTCTTGTTAGCCCAACGTCTTGCCCGTCTCGAAGGAGAAGAAAAAGTCTCTCATGCCGCCGACGATCTCTTTAGCGTCTATGACCTCGATGGCGACGGCTTTATCACCCGCGAAGAATGGGCTGGCACTGATGCCGTTTTCGATGCCCTGGATATCAACGGCGACGGCAAAATTTCGACCGACGAAATGGCCGCAGGATTAGGCGCAGCTTTTCATCTGGCCGCAGTTTAAAGCCAGTCAACACTGGGCTGTGTATCTTAATAAAACTTCATGGTTACGTCTAAGGGGTGCGGCGAGAACGCGCCCTTTTTGTATAGTTGGAGAAACAAACCTTCTGCCTCGATCTTGATTCTCGATCGCAGAGTCTTGCGGATGGAGAACTAAAATTCTAGGAAAGAGTGACAAGCCCTAAAAATTAAGATGTAGAAAACTCAACGCTTTTGGGTAATCTTCATCCTGAGAGAAGCCCTCATCAGGATTTAGCCTTTCCATTCCCTCGCGATCGCAGTTACCCTCAAAGGTATTGGTAAATCTATTATCTAACCGTAATGGCACGATGCCAGAAAATGACTTGAATCAGGATGCTCTTAAGCTTAACAAGTAGATGAATCGCACCCAGCACTTCATCTTTCCCTCTTAACATTGATTAAGGTCTATCCCCTTACTGTTCATCCTTTCATGGCTGCTGAATGTCAAGCTAGTGAGATACGGCCCAATATTTTGGCTGTAGACGACAATCCCATCAACCTCCGACTTTTATCGGGGATGTTGACCAAGCAAGGTTATAAAGTCCGAAGCGTCACCAATGGCGAAACCGCCCTCAAAGCGGCGCAAGCCCAACCGCCGGACATTATTTTGCTTGACATTATGATGCCGCAGATGAACGGTTACCAGGTTTGCGAACGCTTAAAAGCCGACGAGCGCACCCAAGCCATTCCGGTAATTTTCATTAGCGCCCTCGATGAAGTCCCCGATAAAGTCACAGCGTTTCAGGTGGGGGGTGCAGATTATATCAGCAAGCCCTTTCAAATCGAAGAAGTGTTGGTGCGTTTAGAAAACCAACTGCGACTGCAATCCCTACAACGCCAACTCGGCCAGCAAAATCAACAACTGCAACAAGAAATCCAAGAGCGTTTATCGGTTGAAGACCAACTGCGACATAAATCCCGTATTCTCGATACCTTTAGTCAAAACTTAAAACAACTCCATCGCCTCAACTCCACCGATTATCAAAATCCCGATGACTTATTTGACGATTATCTGCGAACGGGGTGCGAAATCCTCAATTTTTCGACGGGAATCGTCTCAAAGATTGAAAATGGTCTTTTTTTAATCGAAAAAGTACAATCGCCGCGCCAGGATTTACACCCCGCACAAGAATTTGACCTCGCTCAAACCTATTGCGCCGAAGTGGTGTCTCAACAACATACTATTGCCCAAACCCGAATTGATGGGGGGCTGCGCGATCGCGAATTTTACCAAAACTGGCAATTTGAGAGCTTTCTATGTACCCCGATTTGGGTCAATAACCAGATTTATGGCACCTTAAGCTTTTATACCGAAAACGAGTATCCAGGGACACTGAGCGATCGCGACCTAGAAATTGCCGAACTCATGGCCCAAAGCCTCGGTAAATACATCGCTGCTCGTCAAACCGAAATCGAACGCCAAAGAGCCGAAGAAGAAACCCAACTGCTGCTCAACCTGACCCAAGCCATCGGTAGCGCCCCGGACTTCGACACCGCCCTCAGCGTCACCCTCAGCCGGGTTTGTGAAGCCACACGCTGGCGTTATGGCGAAGTTTGGCTACCGGCCCTCGATGGCGACACCTTAGAATGTAGCCCCAGTTGGTGGAGTCGCGACCCCACCCCAGAGTTACAAGAATTTCGCGACTACAGCGAAGCCTTGACCTTTCTGCCCGACGAAGGCTTACCCGGTCGAGTCTGGCACAGTTGTCAACCCCAATGGCTGCAACTGAGCAACCCCAACACCGAAGACCCCTTTTTGCGGCTCGAACTCGCGCAAAACAGCGGCCTGAATGCTGCTTTTGCCATTCCCATTATCGACGAGCGCAACTCGACTTATTCTCAAACCAGCCCCAGCACCTTACATCAATCGCACTCGGTTTCTGTTTTGGCGATTTTGGTCTTTTTTACCCATAAATATCGCCCCCAAGACGAACGTTTTAGTCAATTAGTCAGCACCGTGGCCGCCCAAATCGGAACTTTAGTACAGCAAAAGAAAATTGACGCAGAAATGCGGGCGCTGTGGACTGCCATGACCGATACGGTGGTGGTGCGGGATGCGTCGGGGTATTGCCTCAAAGTTGCCCCGACCAATGCCCGTCACGCCGAGTTAAGACCCGAATTACTGTTAGGGCGTACCCTAGAGGACACCTTTCCTGCTGAAACTGCCCAAGGCATTCTCCAAACGATTCGCAAAGCCCTGGCGCAACAAATCCCGATTCACATCGAATACAACCTCAGCGCTCATCAAGTCAACGGGGAAACCGAGGTTTGGTTTGCTGAGACGATTTCCCCCCTTTCCCCCGAAACCACGATTCATGTGGCCCGAGATATTAGCCACAGCAAACGCTTAGAAACCTTGCTGCGCTCCTCTGAAGGCAAGATGCGGGCGGTGTTTGAGGCTATGACTGATATTGTGCTGACGATTCGTTTAGACGGAGAACAAATCAGCGATATTGAGGTAGCCCCGACCAATCCCTCCCGCTTGTACGCCGCCGAACGAGACCCGGTAGGAGAAACGGTGAATCGCTTTTATGAGGCAGAAGGCTCGGCTTGGCTTGAGAAAATCCAAGAATGTTTGGCCACGCAAAAAACTCTACAGTGGGATTACGATCTAAAGTTGGGCGATCGCCTGACTTGGTTTGCGGTGAGTATTGCCCCTTTGTCGGAAAATGCTGTGATTTGGGTGGCTCGCGATATTAGCGATCGCAAAACCACGGAAATGGCTTTGGGCATTAGCCAAGAACGCTTACAACTAGCCCTCGAAGGTAGTCGCTTGGGGTTGTGGGATTGGAATATTGCCACGGATGCGGTGTATTTCAGCCCAGAATGGAAGGAAATGCTCGGTTATCGCGAAAAAGATATCGAAGACAGTATGCGGGCTTGGGAACGATTGATGCACCCCCAAGATTTGCCGGGAATGGTGGCCGAAATCAAACGCCACCTCAACGGCGAAACTAATCTGTTTCAGCGCGAATTTCGCCTGCGGAATGCTTTAGGGGAGTGGCAATGGGTTTTATGTCATGGCAAGGTTTTTGAGCGGGATGAGCAGGGAAATGCAGCCCGGATGACGGGGACTCATCAAGATATTACCGAACGCAAACGCCGGGAAGAAGCCCTACAACTGATTGTGCAGGGGACGGCTTCCCAAACGGGTAATGAGTTTTTCCGTACCTGCGCTCGTTATTTGGCGCAAGTGTTACAGGTGCGTTATGCCATGGTGACGCAACGCCTTGATGAAAGTCGGGTGCGGTCTTTGGCGTTTTGGCAGGATCGGGATTTTGGTGAGGAGATCGAGTATGATGTGGCCGGAACGCCGAGCGAATTGGTGTTGCAGGGGCAGAAATCTTATTGGCGCGATCGCATCCAAACTTATTTTGCCAAAGACTTTAATTTAGCCCGTTGGCGCGTCCGTAGTTATTTGGGGGTTCCCCTCACCGACACCACCGGACGCACGATTGGCCATCTCGCGGTGATGGATACAGCGCCGTTGGAAGATAATGCCACCACGACTTCGATTTTACGCATTTTCGCCGCCCGCGCTGGCGCTGAATTAGAGCGTCAATTGGCTGAAAATGCGCTCCGGGCCAGCGAAACTCGCTATCGTTCTTTATACAACGATACTCCGGTGATGTTGCAGTCGTGCGACCCGCAGTTTTGCTTGATCAGCGTCAGCGATTATTGGCTGGAATATCTGGGCTATTCTCGACAAGAAACCATCGGACGACCGATGACGGATTTTATGCCTTTAAAATCCCGCCGTTATGCCGAAACCATGGCGTTACCGAGTTTATTGAAAACGGGGGTGGAAAAGGATACGCCTTATCAGTTGGTGAAAAAAGGTGGCAAAATTATTGATGTGCTATGTTCGACGATTCTCGAACGAGACGAAAATGGCGAGATGATCCGCACTCTGTCTACGATTGTGGATGTGACTGAGCAAAAGCGGGCGGAATTGGCGTTGCGCTTGGCTCAACAAAAGTCAGAACGGTTATTGTTGAATGTATTACCCAAGGCGATCGCGGATCGTTTGAAAAACCAAACTGGCGCGATCGCGGAACAATACGATGAAGTGACGATTTTATTCGCGGATATTGTTAACTTTACTCCCCTGGCAACCCGTTTGTCTCCGATTGAGTTGGTTAATTTACTCAACAAGATTTTTTCGACTTTTGATAAACTTGCTGACCAATATGACCTGGAAAAAATTAAGACCATTGGGGATGCTTACATGGTAGTCGGGGGTTTACCTAATCCTAAAGCCGATCACGCCGGGGCGATCGCGCAAATGGCTTTGGCTATGCAAGAAGCGATGGATGAGTTTAAAATCGAACACGACCCCAATCTACAAATCCGCATTGGTATTAATACTGGGTCTGTGGTTGCTGGCGTGATTGGCATTAAAAAGTTTATTTACGACCTTTGGGGAGATGCTGTTAATGTGGCTTCGCGCATGGAATCCCAAGGACAACCAGGCAAAATTCAAGTTACAGCAAATACTTACCAACGCCTGAAACATGAATTTTCTCTGACTCGTCGCGGTCGTATTCAGGTGAAAGGAAAAGGGAAAATGACGACTTATTGGCTAATAAGATAATGTACAATTAATAATGTACAATGTACAATGTACAATTTACAATTAATAATGTACAATTTACAATTTACAATTAATAATTTACAATTTACAATTAATAATGTACAATTTACAATTAATAATGTACAATTTACAATTAATAATGTACAATTTACAATTAATAACAAAATAGTGAATTGTAAATAACCAATAACTAATAACAAACAACAAACAACTAATAACAAACAACTAATAACAAACAACAAACAACAAACAACAAACAACAAACAACAAACAACAAACAACAAACAACAAACAACCAATAACCAATAACAAACCGATGCAAACCAGACAACTCGGCAATTCAGATATCCAAATTACCCCGATTTTGATGGGGACTTGGCAAGCCGGAAAGCGGATGTGGACGGGGATTGAGGACTCAGATTCCATTGCAGCAATTCAAGGGGCTGTAGAGGCAGGAATTATCACCATCGATACGGCTGAAGTCTACGGAGAAGGGCATTCTGAGCAAATTGTGGGGAAGGCTGTCGGGAAGATGCGCGATCGCGTGGTGTATGCTTCTAAAGTATTTGCCAATCACCTCAAACACGACCAAGTAATTGAAGCTTGCGATCGCTCTTTAAAAAACCTGAATACCGATTATATTGATTTATACCAGATTCACTGGCCGACTGGAACTTGGGACAGCGAAATTGTCCCGGTTTCCGAGACGATGGGGGCGCTAAATCAACTCAAAGAACAGGGTAAAATTCGCGCCATTGGGGTTTCTAACTTCAATAAAGACCAACTCGCAGAAGCTCAACAATACGGACGCATCGACAGTTTACAACCGCCTTATTCCCTGTTTTGGCGACAAGTTGAAGCGGATTTGATGCCTTATTGCGTCGAGCATAACATCTCTATTTTGGCGTATTCTTCCCTCGCCCAAGGCTTTCTCACGGGCAAATTCGGCCCGGATCATCAATTTGAGGAAGGGGATCACCGCGCCAAAAATAAGCTCTACAAGCCCGAAAACTACAAAAGGGTTCAAAAGGCTCTCGATCAGTTACGACCCATTGCAGAAGCCAAAAACTGCACCCTGGCGCAACTTTCCCTAGCGTGGGTCATCGCTCAACCTCAAGCCAACGCGATCGCCGGGGCGCGGAATTCCTCCCAAGCCGCAGCGAATGCAAAAGCCGCAGAGGTGACACTCACGGACGACGATTTAGCCAAAATGGATGCGATTAGCCATCAAGTAGTCGATCATCTCGACAAAAATCCCGTTTTGTGGGAGTTTTAATGGTTGTTGGTTGTTGGTTGTTGGTTGTTAGTTGTTGGTTGTTGGTTGTTAGTTGTTAGTTGTTGGTTGTTAGTTATTGGTTATTTACAATTCACTGTGTTGTTATTCATTATTAATTGTAAATTGTGAATTATTAATTAATGGATGATTTGAAGTCAATAATATCCGAGAGTCATGCTTCTATCAAAAATCCGATTAAACATAAATCTTTTGCCTTTGCGATTAGAATCGTCAAGCTGAATCAATACTTGTGTTCTCAAAAACAAGAGTATACTTTATCGAAACAAATTTTACGGTCGGGAACTGCTATTGGTGCATTAGTTAGAGAAGCAGAATATGCCGAAAGTAAAGCCGATTTTGTTCATAAACTCAATATTGCGTTGAAAGAAGCCAATGAAACTGAATATTGGCTATTATTACTTCGTGAGACTCAATATCTCACCATCAAAGAGAGTTCTTCAATGCTCAACGATCTCACTGAAATTCTCAAGTTATTGATTAGCATTATAAAATCTACGAAAAAGAATAAGTAACTTAAATTATATTAATTGGATTGACCTAAAACAATCCACGAATTAAAATATAAGTTTGAAATCATTAATTGTAAATTATTAATTGTACATTGTACATTGTACATTGTAAATTATAAATTATAAATTGTACATTGTAAATTATTAATTGTACATTGTACATTGTACATTGTACATTATTAATTGTACATTGTACATTATTAATTGTACATTAAGTAGAAGGTTCTAACTCCAAATCTTCATCAGTTTCTAAACCATCTTGAACTTGTTTCAGTTTGTCATAAAAACCGGAATCGTCTTGCGGTGGCGTAAACTTGTGAATTGGACGATGGACGGGTTGAGGAATGGCGGTTTCTGATGGGGTTTCTGATTCGGTTTCAGGTTGTGTCGAAACGGGGTCAGGTTTGGGGGAAGGGGCGATCGCGTTCAGTAATAAGGTAAGCTGGTTTTGTTCGTGGCGATCGCGCAACTTTAACGGCAACTCGCGAGAAATCAGGCTTTCAAATTCGTGGTTGAAGTGATGGGTGGGGCGGCCTCGTCGCGTCCAAAAGATTAAAATTTGTTCGATAGAAATGGTTTTGTAACGCCCTTGATATAAAGCTTCAATGGTTGCCAAACGAATCCAAATCGCTGAATAATGGGGAAGCCATTGGGCAATTTTTTCAACGGCTGTATATCCTTGCGTATCAAACCCGTAGTAACGCATTAAGGCTACAGTTTGGGCGATCGCGGATTGAATAATGGATTCGTTCATGAAGGCTTGTAAAATTGATAATCTGGCCGTCAATGCCCAAAAATTTGAAAGAGTTACAAAAACATCTATGTCGTCATCTAACTTAACGATTCAATGGTTTCGACAACAAGCAGCATCTTTATTGTTGTATCAGGGGGTATTCGCTGATGAAATTGGACAAGCGTTTCTCAAGGTATTACAAACGTTAGACCACAATGATTCTGCTGTGAGTTGGCAGGCTTATGGGGTTTGGTTTAAAGCCTTGGCCACCAAAGAACAAAATTGGCAAGATTATGTTATTACTCGCATTCTGCATGATGATAACCCTTTTACACAACAAGTTCAGCGCTATCCTCTAGAATCACTGCCTGAAGCGTTAATTGCCGCAGCCCAACATGACTTACAAGTGTTGCAGCAACTTTCCCGTTGTGGGGGAAAGCAGTTAGCGGCTTGGATTCCCGGACACCCTGTTGCGTGGATGATACCCACTGCAAGTTTAACTTTACTGCATCAGCAGGAAAATTGGGGGGAGGCGATCGCGAGTTTGGCCGATTATTATTCTCAAAAAGGAACGGGGATTTTCGCTCAATATCGCGCCCTAAGCTGGCAAAATCGCGAGTTAGTCGGTATCACCAAACCCGATCCGGTTAAAATGAGCGAAATTGTTGGTTATGAACGGCAAAAAGCCGATTTAATTAAAAATACCGAGTTTTTATTAGCAGGTTATCGCGCCTTGCACGTTTTATTGTACGGCAGTCGCGGGTCGGGGAAATCCTCCCTGGTAAAGAGTTTACTGCATGAATATGGCGATCGCGGCCTGCGGTTGATTGAAGTGGCCAAATCCCAGTTGGTCAATTTACCCGCGATCGTAGATACCTTGAGAACCGTTCCCCAAAAGTTTATTATCTTTGTAGACGATTTATCCTTTGAGGAGGACGACGAAGCGTTTAAGGCGTTGAAGGTCGTTTTAGAGGGAAGCGTGACCGCGAGGGCGCAAAATGTGGTGGTCTATGCCACTTCCAATCGCAGACATTTAGTGCGAGAATTTTTTGGCGATCGCCCGCGGCCTAGTGATAGCGATGAAGTCCACGCTTGGGACACCCAACAAGAAAAACTATCTTTTAGCGATCGCTTTGGTTTAACTTTAACCTTTGAACCCGCCGACCAAAACACCTATTTACAAATAGTGCATCACCTCGCCCAAGAAGCCCAAATCGAATTAAACCCAGAAGAATTGGATTTTCGGGCAAAACAATGGGCAACGCGCCATAATAAACGCTCTGGCCGCACCGCACGCCAATTTATTGACTTTCTCTCGGCAGAACTAGCCACAACCACCCAAGTCACCCCACCACAATCTTAAATTGATGGCCCTATCTTTACCTCGGTTGATTATACTAAAACGAAGCCCTGATGCCCTGCTTGAAGCTTGACAAGCCCCATGCAATCGTTTCCCTCTTTGCATTCTCTGGTTCTTAGCCTCGTCACTTTTGGTCTGAGTAGTGGACTCACTTGGCTTTTGACGCAAAACTTATTCGCTGGTATTGCGATCGGTGTATTAACCGTAATTTTAAGCGGATTTAGCGCTTTGATTACGATTAGAAAATATCGCCAATACGAAAAATCTCTCCGCAATTCTCTCCGCAACCAAATCTATCAATTAGAATCAGAAGAAAATCAACTTTATCAATCTTTGTATGAAACCCGCAGTACCCAAGAACAACTCGAAGCCAGCGTCACCGCTTTAAATCAAGAATGCCGCCAACTGATCGACCGTGTTTCAGAATTGCATCAACAACGCAATACACTTTATCAAGAAACGCTGAATCTACAACAGCAAAAAGAGCAACAAGAAGCCAGTTTTCAGCGTATTCATAACCAAACTAAAGTAGTTGAAAAAAATAAAACTGAAGCCAAGCATTCGTTAGAATTGACTAAAACTCAGTGTCAAAAACTGAAAACCCACGTTGATTCATTACAAATTGAAGCCGAACGGTTGCAACTACAAATTGTAGACCGTAAAGAACAACACGAACAACTCAAAACCGAAGTCAATTCTTTAGTTCAAGAAAAGCAAGACCAAGAACAGGCGATCGCGAATTTAGAAAAAGATATTGACAATCTACTACAACAACGCTCTCAACTCAATAGCGAAATTAGAAATCAAACTAACCTTCCTTCTAATGGGGTGGTTGCTGTTGAAAAAGAAACCACTCCCCGCAACCTCGATGATATTATTTCTATC
This sequence comes from filamentous cyanobacterium ESFC-1, assembly GCA_000380225.1. Classification (GTDB taxonomy): domain Bacteria; phylum Cyanobacteriota; class Cyanobacteriia; order Cyanobacteriales; family Spirulinaceae; genus Jaaginema. The sequence goes on along the minus strand of KB904821.1, from coordinate 1,185,585 downwards.
TCGATGGTACTGCCCCCGGAATGGCAAGAATGGCTGCGATTTGCCCAACAATTAAACTCCGAAGATCGTACAATTTTTAAAGCCATTCTCGAACAAGATGCCGCGACATTAAAACAACTCGCCGATCGCCGCGCTACGATGCCGCAAGTATTAGTAGAATCTTTAAATGAAAATGCGCTAAAAGTGATTGGTGATACTCTATTTGTTATGGGTGATAACACTTTAATTCCGCAAGTACATGAAGAATACTCGCACTTGTTTTTTAACTCGATTGAACTGAAGTTCAAAGACTTTCTCCAACTACACGAAAATCGCGAATAAGACCTTTTAAACTTTGTAATGAAAACAGCCAAAATTCCCAAAAGAGTCTCTGCAACCCTATTAAATGCCTTGGCTGCGGGGGTTGTGCCTCGACTGGGCTTAGACCATATTGCCATTGGCCGTCAAAAAGAAATTACAGCCCTGAATCAAGACTTAGAAAATATTAAAGAAGGTGGGACTGCTTTTCGGTTTATTGTCGGGCGATATGGCGCAGGAAAAAGCTTTTTAATTCAATATTTACGCAATCAAGCGATGGAACAGGGCTTTATTGTTGCTGATGCTGATTTGTCTCCAGAAGCCCGATTAGCCGGAAGCAAAAATGCCGCGATCGCGACTTATCGCGAGTTGATGAAAAACTTGGCAGCGAGGGCAAATCCTAGTGGGGGCGCGATCGCACTAATCCTGGAAAAATGGATTAGCAATTTACTGAATCAAGTCGCCCAAACCACCAACAAACGCCCCGGCGATCCTGAGTTTGATGCCCAAATCGAGTTAAAAATCCGCGCCGTTGTCAACGACTTAGAAGGCTTAGTACACGGCTTTGATTTTGCCAATGTGATTATCGCTTATTGGCGCGGTTATCGTGAAGATAATACTAATTTAAAAGATGCGGCTTTACAATGGTTGCGCGGCGAATTTAAAACTAAAACCGACGCGAAAAAAGCCCTCGGCGTGAAAGCAATTATAGACGATAATACTTGGTATGATTATCTCAAACTTTGGGCAAAACTCGTTACAGATATTGGCTACAGTGGCTTGATTATTTTCCTGGATGAAGCCGTCCATTTATATAAAATTTCTCACTCGCGATCGCGCCAAAGCAACTATGATAAACTTTTGGCAATGTTCAACGATTCCCTGCAAGGAAAAGCGGAAAACTTAGGCATTATTATCGGTGGAACCCCCGAATTAATTGAAGACAAAAAACGAGGATTGTACAGCGATGAAGCTTGGCGATCGCGCCTTGCCAACAACCGTTTTTTACAACAAGGTTTACAAGATACCACCGCCCCCGTCTTGCGCTTAACGCCCCTCAACGACAGCGAACTTTCTCAACTTTGCCACCGCCTCACCCGCATCCATGCCGATCGCTACAACACCTCAAACATTCTCTCAGACGCACAAATTTCCGCCTTTAAGCAGGCCATAACAAAGCAGTTGGGGGCGGACTCATTACTCACCCCCAGAGAGGTCATTCGCGATTTAATTGGCGTGTTGAATTTACTCCAACAAAACCCGCAAATCAACTTTGAACAGTTACTCGGCAGTTCAGCTTTTTCGAGTCAAACTTCTGCCACTCCCGATAACAGCGAATTTGCCGAGTTTACCCTCTAGCAATTTAGGTATTGCGGTTGTCTTCAGGAATTAACTGCCTAAAGTCGTCTAAGGACGCGATCGCGATCGCCTGTCGATGTAGACTTTTCAACAAGGTCACATCCTCAAGCTGCGCGATCGTCGTAGCCAAGGGAGTTGGCACTGTCTCAAAGCGGACTTGCAGCACATCAATTACATTCTCCCGCAGATTCTGAAGTACCCCTTCATCGCGGGCAGAACGCTCAATACTGTTGACAACTCCCCGCCGTAAACGGTCGAGGATTCTCGCTTCATCGGGAGAGTCTAGCTGATACCGAAGTATTAGCCCCGATCTCTTTACCCAAGGGCGTGCATTTTTCCCGTCTGCAAGGGCGGTACTCTAGTTAAAAGTTTAGCACAAAGCCGTCCTTTGAGCGTCGAGACCCCGCGTCGCCGAAAGCGTCGAGACCCCGCGTCGCCGTAAGCGTCGAGACCCCGCGTCGCCGTAAGGCGCACCTTGTAGCTCGACAAGACAGGACGGGGCTAATAACCCATGATTTTTGGTAATCCCGCCCCAACAAGCCCACTGCTTCTTAGATGCTAAAGACTAACAGAGTTAGCTTCTAAGCGTTGCAGAGAAATTTCTGCCGCTTGACGGACTTGGGAATGCTCGTCTTTGGTCATAAAATTTAAGGCTGAAACACTTTTTTCGCTGGGAAGATGACCCAACGCTTCGGCTAGACGCTGACGCACTAACCAGTCTTCTGAGGAGACAAAACGCGCAATTTCGTCAACGGCTTCCACGGCTTTGATTTCCCCTAATGCTGAAATCGCGGCTTGCTGTAAAACAACTTCTTTGCTGTCGAGGGCTTCGATTAAGAGGTTTTTGGCCCGGGGGTCTTTGAGATTGCCAAGGGAGACGGCAGCACTAAAACGGACCAGCCAGGAGGTGTCTTCGTAAAAGGCTCGCACTAGGGCTTCATAGGCTCTGGGGTCTTCGAGGTAGCCTAATGCTCCGGCTGCGTCAGCGCGAATGCCATAATCGGGGTCGCTTTCGAGGAGTTTGATCAGGATGGGGTAGCATTCGGGGGTGGGTTTGACTCCGAGGGCAAAAACGGCCATGGAGCGCACTTGTAATATGTCGTCGTCTAATACTTTTTTGATGAGGGGGACGGCATCGACGGGGGGAACTTCGCGCAGATAGGCTAAGGCTAACATCCGATCGCGTGAGTTATCGCTGTCGAGTTGTGCCGAGATTTCTTCTAGGGTATGAGGTCTCATAGAATTTTTGTTAACTTTCTTTACAAATTCTAATAAACTTTCTCGGACTCTGACAGGAGAAGAAAACCGTATAGCACCTCGATCGGTAGGGCTACATTCTAGGAGTCGTTTCTTTGGGTGATACTGGCGAGTTGGGCTAGGGCTTCCCCGGTTACGCGGCAAATGCGCCAATCGGGTAAAACTTGCGCTCCGATACGTTGGTAAAACGCGATCGCGGGTTCGTTCCAATCTAGGACACTCCACTCAAAGCGCTCCAACCCTTGCGCGATCGCCTGTTGAGCTAGAGATTGCAACAGGGCTTTAGCAATACCATTACGGCGATATTCCGGCAGGACAAACAAATCTTCGAGGTAGATACCCGGCTTGGTTAAAAAGGTGGAATAGTTGTAAAAATATAACGCCAATCCCACCACCTTTCCTTCCCATTCGGCAACCAAGGCATAAGCGTACACCGGATCGCCAAACAAATGTTGTCGCAGTTGTTCGGCGCTTCCGGTGACTTGATGAGATAACTTTTCGTACTCAGCCAGGGCTTGGATCAGTTGGAAAATGGCCGGGACATCTGATTCCTCGGCAGAGCGGATTTTTACTGTATCTAAGGGGAAAGTCTTAGACATTAGTCACTGGTTGTTAGTTGTTAGTTGTTTGTTGAATTTATCATTAACCAACAACCAACAACAAAGGGCAAATGACCAAGGACTAAATTTAAGTTAACCAACCGCGCAAGCGACGAGCGACTTGAGGACGGCGTAACTTCCGCATGGCTTTACTTTGGATTTGGCGGACTCGTTCGCGAGACAGGTTGAAAATGCCGCCCACTTCTTCTAAGGTATGGGGTTGATGGGCGTTGAGGCCATAGCGCAAGGAAATGACATCTTTTTCCCGTTCGGTCAAGACTTCGCTCAATACATCCCAGATTTCTTGACGCATCATGACTTCACTCATTTGGTCTTCTGGGAGTTGCAATTCGCCGTCTTCGAGTAAGTCGAGTAGTTCGGTGTCTTCCCCTTTACCGACGCGGTGGTTGAGGGAGAGGGACTGACGACGCAGTTGCAGCAGTTGGCGCAGTTGCGGTAGGGTTACATCGAGTTCTTCGGCAAGTTCTTCCTCGTTGGGGTTGCGTTGGAGTTTTTGTTTAAGGGTGCGTTGCGCTTTTTTGAGTTTGTTAAGCTTTTCAACGATGTGAATGGGAAGGCGGATGGTTCGCGCATCGTTGGCAATGGTGCGGGTGATGGCTTGGCGAATCCACCAGTAGGCATAGGTGGAGAATTTGTAACCTTTGTTGGGGTCGAATTTTTCGGCAGCCCGGTTTAAGCCGATCGCGCCTTCTTGGATTAAATCGAGGAAGGGTACGCCACGATTGAGATAGCGTTTGGCAATGGAAACCACTAAGCGCAGATTGGAGCGAATCATTTTGCGCTTGGCAACGCGCCCTTTATAGAGTTTTTGTTCGAGTTGACGAATGCTTAACTCCATGGCTTCAGCGAGTTCGGCTTTAGAAGGCGATCGCTTTAGTTCTTCTTCGAGGGCAAGTCGTTTTTCTTCGATGTCTACAACCGATTTGACACATTGAGCGAGTTCGATTTCTTCATCGGGCTTCAAGAGGGGATAGCGGGCCATTTCTTTAAAAAATGCCCCCACTGTGTCATCTGTACTTTTGCCTCTAGTGGCGCTGGCACCGTCATTATTAGAGGCGGAAAATTCAATATCGACGAGGTTGTTATCCCCATCCTTGCTTTGTGTATCGTCTTCGTTTTCGAGATTAATATCGGTTTGTAATTGCACGTTGGTGGCTTGGGTTTCAGAAATAATTTTCATAATTGATTGGGTTGGGGATAGGTTCAAAAAGTAACAACTAATACCAGAGGCGATCGCATTAGCAATCGAATCGGCAGGGTTATGTTTTGAGCATGGACGTATGGAAAGAAGTTACATCAAAATATTCAGATATGGAGGGCGTATTCAATGAATTTAAAATTTGGCTTGGAATTAATCCGAACCCGCGATCGCATGGCAATTACCTTTGAGTTTTTGGGGCTAACGACTGCTAACGATCGCGCTCTTTTGGACATAAACAAGCTTTTGTTGCTCTGCTCTAGGGACTAAGATTTTAACCGCAGCGCTAAAACCAAAGGCGATTTCTGTTTTAGACTACCAAAATTGAGTTTTAAATTTGTCTGACTGATTACAAAATTGCACCACATCACCCCGCTTATTCGATGGTTAAGTTATCAAATTATTTTTTTGATCGATATTGATGAACCAATTTCTAACGATGATTTTTGCTTTCTACGGTTTGCTCCTCCTGTTCGTCCGAGCCAAGACTTGAATAAATTTTTACTTTTTCTTAAAATTTTTGGCCTAATTCACTTTTTAATGCCGCTACTAGCCTAACATCTCATAAATAGGGGGCTTGGTCTATCTGTCAAGAGAAAGAAATTTAGAATCTATCACGGGGAATAAATCCTGAAAGTGGCATTATCCTCTAGGGATTAGTGGGTTAGGAAACGGGATTGCCGCGATCGCTGTTACCCTGATAACTGAAAAATCACGATTGTTGTACTGCCGTCTGACCGTATGTTAGATTCATCCCCCCGCTTGGCCTTGGCCGAACCCAGTTCTACTTATGAAGCGACCCACTCACCCCAGGCAGAGCATTGGCTAGAAGTATTAGTAGACTGTCCGGGGATCGATACCCCCTTAACCTACCGTGTTCCCCTCGATCTACCCGCGCAACCGGGGGATGTGGTTAGCGTTCCCCTCGGTCAGCAAACTGTCGGCGGTATTGCCATTAAACGTTTAGAACGCCCACCTGCGGGACTAAATGCCGATCGCATCAAAGAAATTGACGGTATTTTGGCGGCTAACTTTTTTCCTTCCCATTATTGGCAACTTTTAGAACAAGTTGCTCAATATTATTACACACCCTTGATGACGGTCGTGCGAGTTGCTCTACCCCCTGGATTGTTACGGCGATCGCGATCGCGTCTGCGCCTCCTTCCCCAAGCGATCCCCCCCGGTGGTGAAACCTTTTGTTCGGGGAGCGCTCAAGCCGTTCTGCGTCTACTACAACAGCAAAAAGACCACGACTACAGCAGCCAATATTTACAGCGCAAAGTCAAAGGCGCAAGACGCGGCATTCGCGATTTATTGAAGCGGGGATGGGTCAAAAGTTACCTCGAACCCCCCAAACCAACCCGCCCCAAACAGCAAAAAGCCGTTACCCTCGTAAGTCATGGTTTCATGACAAGCTTAACCCCCCGTCAGCGAGAAGTTTTAGAAGTGCTGCGACGGGGTGGCGGTGAAATGTGGCTGACCCAGTTGCTACAAACCTGTAACGCCAGTTCTTCGATTGTGAATGCCCTCGAACAAAAAGGAGTGGTGGTGGTTCAAGACCAAGAAATGCTGCGCTTGGCCGCCCAACCTCAAATCGCGGATGACCAACCCAAAACCCTAACTCCTGCCCAAGCTCAAGCCCTCGAAGCCATTTTAGCCAGCGATCGCGCCGATCAATTCCTCTTACATGGAGTAACAGGATCGGGCAAAACCGAAGTCTATTTACAGGCGATCGCGCCCCTCCTCGAAGCCGGAAAATCCGCCCTAGTTCTCGTTCCCGAAATCGGCCTGACTCCCCAACTCACCGATCGCTTTCGGGCCCGGTTTGGCGATCGCGTCTGCGTTTATCACAGCGCCCTTTCCGACGGCGAACGTTACGACACCTGGCGACAAATGCTCCAAGGAGAGCCACAAGTCGTCATCGGGACGCGATCTGCCATTTTTGCGCCTTTACCAAGCTTAGGCGCGATTATCCTCGACGAAGAACACGATAGCAGCTTCAAACAAGACCGCCCCGCCCCTAGTTACCATGCGCGAACCGTGGCTCAATGGCGATCGCAACTGGCCAACTGCCCCCTTATTTTAGGATCGGCCACCCCCGCTTTAGAAACCTGGGTAGCCCTAAGAGATACAGAACAATATTTACCCCTGCGCGATCGCATCGCCCAACGCCCCCTCCCTCAAATTGAAATCGTCGATATGCGGCGAGAATTGCAACAAGGCAATCGCTCCATTTTCAGCAAATCCCTACAAACTGCCCTAGAAAACCTGAAAGAACGCGGCGAACAAGGCATCCTCTTCATCCCCCGTCGCGGTCACAGTACCTTTGTCTCCTGTCGCAGTTGCGGCTATGTCATCGAATGCCCTGACTGCGATGTTTCCTTGTCTTATCACCACACCCACGACAACGCCACCCCCTTATTACGCTGTCATTTCTGCAACCACACCCGACTGCAACCGCCCCAATGTCCCCAATGCAGTTCCCCTTATCTCAAATTCTTTGGTAGTGGGACGCAAAAAGTCGCCCAAGCCCTGGCCAAAACCTATCCAGACTTGCGGGTAATTCGTTTCGACAGCGACACCACCCGCACCAAAGACGCGCGGCGCATCTTACTCGACCGCTTTCGTCGCGGCGATGCCGATTTGCTCATCGGGACGCAAATGCTCACCAAAGGGCTAGACATCGAACAAGTGACCCTAGTGGCGATTTTAGCCGCAGATGGCTTGCTACACCGCCCAGACTACCGTTCTAGCGAGATTGCCTTTCAAACCCTAACCCAAGTGGCCGGAAGGTCGGGCCGGGGAGAAACCGAGGGAATCGCCATTTTGCAAACCTATACTCCCGATCATCCCGTCGTTCGTGCAGTACAAGCTTACAATTACGAAGGCTTTAGCGGCGAAATTCTGCAACAACGGGCCGAACACCGCTATCCGCCTTATAGTCGCTTGATTTTACTGCGAATTAGTGGCGCACAAGAGCGAGAAGTCCAAGAAACGGCGCAGCTTTTAGCTCAAGCCTGTCAAGCCTTATTAGAGGATTCAGGAGAAATTTTAGGGCCTTCTCCAGCCCCAATTCTCCGCGTTAATCGCCGCTATCGCTGGCATATTTTAATCAAAACTTTTCTCGATCCCGTTGATTTGCCAGATTTCGCTCAGTTGCGCGATTTGTGTCCCCAGTTTGTCAGTTTAGGGATTGATGTCGATCCGATGAGTTTAGATTGATTGGTTGTTGGTTGTTGGTTATTGGTTATTGGTTATTGGTTATTGGTTATTGGTTGTTGGTTATTGGTTATTGGTTGTTGGTTATTGGTTGTTGGTCATTGGTTATTGGTCATTGGTTATTGGTTATTGGTTGATTGGTTGTTGGTTGTTGGTTATTGGTTATTGGTTATTGGTTATTGGTTATTGGTTGTTACCCAAATTAATCGTTGTAAATTGTACATTGTACATTATTAATTTCTTCCCACTGCCTACTGCCCCTTAGATACTGACAACTGAAAAAAAGCTGCCTAAGATTCAGCAGAACGAATGGGAATTTCGATTTTAAATGTTGTGCCTTGATTGGGTTGAGAATCACAACGTAAGAAACCGCCATGACGTTCGACAATAATTTGATAGCTAATGGCTAACCCTAATCCCGTTCCTTTACCAATCGGTTTAGTTGTGAAAAAGGGATCGAAAATAGAGTTTTTGACGTTTTCGGGCATTCCTGACCCGTTATCGCTAATTTTGATAATGGCGTGAAAACAGTTATGTCGCTCTTTATGAGCAATTTCGGTGGTAATAGTAATACTGGGATTATTATCATTTTCTAGAGCATCAATGGCATTGTTAATGATGTTCATAAACACCTGATTGAGTTGTCCGGCATAACAATCAATCGGCGGTAACTCACCATATTTTTTAATGACATTAATCGGTATTCCTGCGTTGTTTTTCTTGAGACGATGCTGCAAGATCAGCAGGGTATTATCTAGACCTTCGTGGATATTAACGGGTTTGCGTTCGGCTTTGTCGTGATGGGAGAAGTTGCGTAAAGAAAGCACTAACTGACGAATGCGCTCTGAACCCACTTGTAAAGAGGATAATAATTGGGGCAAATCCTCTTGCAAAAATTCGAGGTCAATTTCTTCGCTAAGGTCAACCACTTCGGGTTTTGGGGTAGGATAGGCGGTTTTGTATTCTTGCAGCAGGTCGAGGAGGTCGTGGGTGTAGTCGCTGAGGTGGTTGAGGTTACCGTAGATGAAGTTAACGGGGTTGTTGATTTCGTGGGCAATCCCGGCGACCAGTTGACCCAAACTCGACATTTTTTCAGTTTGGATGAGTTGGGTTTGGGCTTTTTGCAGTTTGTGGAGGGTATGAGCCAGGTCTTCGGCTTGTTCTTGGGTTTGTCGCAATAGGGAACTTTGTTGGAGGGCGACTCCGAGGTGAACGGCGATTTGTTTGACAAATTCGATCTCTGAGTCTGTCCACTGACGGGGTTTTCGGCATTGATGAATGCAGAGTAATCCCCACAGAGCATCGCCTTTCATCACGGGAATCACCAAATTGGCTCGCACTTCAAAGCGTTCGAGAATTTGGATATGACAATCACTGAGGTTTTCTTCGTAAATATCAGCAACGGCTTGAATGCGTCCGTGGTGATAATCTTGGGCGTATTGTTCTCCGAAGCAGCGATCGCGCACTTTTTCAGCCAGTACGGTACTATATCCCGATTTCACCGCTTCAGCCACAAAGGTTCCGGTATTGTAATTGGCTTCGGCATCAAGGCGAAACACTCCCACGCGGTCGGTATTGAGCAAGCGACGGACTTCGGTGGCCGCGGTTTGAAAGATGGTTTCAACGTCTAGGGATTTGCGAATTTTGCCAATGACGCGAAACAGGCTTTTTTGTTGTTCGGCGGCTCGTTCGAGTTCATAAGCCTTTTCGGTAGCGACTAAGGCAATTTTGTTGCTGTGTTCGTAGAGTTCGGCTTGGGTAATGGCCACAGCAGCTTGTTCGGCCAGGTGTTGCATTAAGGTGACTTCTTCTTCTTGCCAAGGGCGGGGATGACGACATTGATGAATCCCCAATAAACCCCAGAGTTGATGACCTGTGCCAATGGGAACGATTAAGCTGGCTTGGACTTGCAGAGCGTGTAAAAGCTGCCGATACTGCGGATCGAGGCATTCGAGGGCGGTGTCGTCAAGGGTACAGACGTGGCCACTTTGATAGCGCTCGATGTCGGTTTCGCAAAAGTTCAAGGGGGTTTGAGCGTCGGGGCCGCAGGATGGCCAATTCCCTTGGATTTCTTCGACGACGACTTGACCGAGCCAGTTGTTTTCAAAACGATACACAAAGGCGCGATCGCTATTCAGCAGTTTTAAGGCTTCGCTGGCGATGGTTTGGAGGGTGGTGGTGAGGTCGAGACTGCCGCGAATCTGCTCGGTGACTTGGCGCAGCACTTGGGCAAAGTCGAGGGATTTTTGCAGTTGGGCGGTACGCTCTTTGACTTGGGATTCTAGGCTACTGTTGAGGTCGCGGACTTGTTGGTATAAGCGGTGTTGATAGATGGCGGCGGCGAATTGCTGCGCGATGGCTTGACCGAGTTTGATGTCTGGGGCTTCCCACTCAGGGGCTAAGTCCTGTTGGCATTGTCGCCACATTTCAAAGGATTTGCGGGGAAATTCTTGTTTGCGGTCGGGGTCGAAGTAACCGGCCCATTGGGTTTCGGTGGTGGTTTCGTTGCGAAAGATGGTCAAGCTGCCCAGAAATTGCGATCGCGAGTATAACGGCAAGATCAATACGCCCCGAATCGGTGTATTTTCAAAGCTCATTTGCAACGCTTGAAAGCGGAGGTCTTGGTAGAGGTTGTGGGTGTTGATGGCGGGGCAGTCTTCGCAGTCGTTGGCGGCGTGGGGCATTAAGCCTTGCCAAGCGGGATGTTCTTCGAGATAAAGATATTTTTTGTGAGGGACGGTGAGGGTTTCTCCTACGCCGCAGGTGTACAAATCGGCATCTCGATGGGTTTGCGCTTGTAAGTACAGCCGACCCCCAGACCCTCCTAAAGCGCTGACTGTCTCGATGAGGGCGTGTTGCAGCTTAATGGTTTGCAGGGAGTGGAGTAGGGTGGCGATGTGGTTGACGGTGGCTTGGTGTTGGCGATCGCGCTCGGCTTGTTGTAATAGTTGAGATTGGCTAATGGCGATCGCGACTTGATCGCTCACCCACTGCAACATTCTCAATTCGGCGGGGGTGATGGTTCGGGTTTGGCTGTGGTGGGAAATCAGTAAACCCCACAATTGCGGCGGATGAGGCGGGTTTGGGGTACTATCTTCACCGAGGTTGGGGGCGAGGGTTTCGGTGAGTTTAATCGGGATGACCACGGAGGACTTGACCCCCATGGCGTTGAGGTATTCTTGATGACAAGAATCGAGGTCTCGATATAACACGCCCTCGGTTTCGGTAAATCCTTTTTCGATGTTGGGAATGACAGGACTTGTACCAATTTTGGCGGCTTCTACGTCTACGAGCGATCGCGCCCCTAGTTTGGCAAACAACTGTCGGGCGGTTTCGGGGATGTCATCGGCGGGAAAGTGTAAGCCCTGCAAAGACGACAAGCGATTGCCGCGCAAGCATTCGGCGACCACTTCCCCATTGCCCTGGCCATCGAAACGATATATTTTGATGCGGTCGGTTTTGAGGTAATCGCTAACTTCGGCAACGGTGGCACTCAGAATTTGGGTGAGGTCTAGGGAGTTCCGAATCCGTCCCGTAATACGATGCAGCAGTCGTTCCAAGCTAGTTTCCGAGTCTAAGTGAGCGGGGTTATTATTATGAGAAAGCATTGTAGCAAGCTGACCGGGGTTTAAAAAGGATAAGCCGATACCACTAAGTTAATGTGGTTCAATTCCAAAAACTGGAAAATGGTAGAAACACGGAAATAGTTTGACGTTATGCCAAGATGAACATTGCTCTTGGCCATTGCCGTCTTTGGTTAAAAAGGTTACATTGACTCCCTTATTTTAACAAAGGGTCGCTTTGCCAAGCCGCGATCGCGAGACATATCCACCCCCCTAAAAAGGCCACGCCGCCTAAAGGGGTCACTACACCTAGTATTCTTGTACCAGTTAAGCTTAGGGCGTATAAGCTACCCGAAAACAGCAATATTCCTATTATAAAAGCCCAAGCTGCACTCTGAAGCCATTTAATTGCGGTTGAAGTTCGACTGAGCAATAAGGCGATCGCGAGTAAGGCAAGAGCGTGATACATTTGATAAGTTGCACCCGTTGTAAAGATTTCCAGGGCGCGATCGCTAATTTGGCTTCTGAGGGCATGACTCGCAAACGCTCCTGCTGCCACAGCAAAGCCGCCAAAAAGGGTTGCCAACAGCATTATCAATCGAGGAGTCATCATGGGCTTTGGGCAGGTCATTGATTCACGTTCCTGGCAATTGTACCGCAAAACCCAGGGTGATTATTGATTGAGAAACTGGGGCGCGATCGGCTAACCTTGTAGTATAAATCCAGAGCGAAACCGACTCGATTCTAACTTGATTTAATCCCTCGCACTGCTTACCCTGCCCAGGAAACCCCATCTTTTTGGCCCCAGCGCGATCGAATAATACATTTTGTGCTACACTAAAAGCAGTAGCGTAAAAAAACCTACTACATCCATCAATAGTTATCACCCATAGCACCATGACACAACGACTCAAGCGTTGGGAATCCCCCCGCCGTCAAGGTCGCAACCACAAAGGCCGCGGCGGTGCAGCCCGACAAAGACAACTCAAAAAACGCGAAAAATTACTTCGCAAACAACTCAAAGCCCAAGCCCGGAAAAACAATCAAAACAGCAATAACCCAGGAGGAGAAGATCATTCTTCTCCTTCTTTTTTTAGCTGTTTTAATGGGAAATCCCACACCGAATTAAAAGTCAAATAGCTTGTAGGGGTGGGGTTTCCCCATCCAATCCTCATCTCTTAACCTCGTCAATAGTAAGATCAAATCCGTTTAATTAGTAGGGATTAAGAACCCCGGTTTCTGGCTAAAATCACAACTCTACTGTACAAGCAGGTAAGAAACCAGGGTTCTCGCGAAGCGTGGTTGTTTTTTCGGATTTGATATAAGCCCCTCGCCCGTGGGTGAAAACATACCCCAAAATCAGCTATTTTCAGGCAAAAAAAGCGCTGCGCGAACCCTCACGCAACGCCATTAGAACTCACTCAAATTCTCAATCTTAGCGGTCTACCGACCCCATGATAATATCAATACTACCCAAAATGGCGATCAAATCCGCCACTTTCACCCCCGTCAGTAAATGGGGTAGGATTTGCAAATTGTTAAAATCCGCCGCCCGAATCTTCCAACGCCACGGGAAGACATTATTATTACCTTGAATGTAAATGCCTAACTCGCCCTTGCCACTTTCAACGCGGACATAATGTTCGCCTTCAGGAATTTTGAAAGTCGGAGCAACCCTTTTGGCAATGTATTGATAATCAAAATCATTCCACTCGGACTTGCGGCCACCCATCATTTGCTTCGCTTCCAGGTTTTCAAACGCCCCACCCGGAATAGCAGCACAAGCTTGACGGAGAATCTTCACCGATTCGCGCATTTCCCGAATGCGGACAATATACCGCGCAAAACAATCGCCACTGGTTTCCCACTGTACATCCCAGTCGAGATCGTCGTAACATTCGTAGTGGTCAACTTTGCGTAAATCCCACTTCACCCCAGAAGCCCGCAGCATCGGCCCGGATAAGCCCCAGTTAATCGCTTCATCGCGGCTAATCGTCCCAATCCCTTCGACGCGACGGCGGAAAATGGGGTTGTTGGTGATTAGTTTTTCATATTCATCGACTTTCGGCTCGAAATAGTCGCAAAAGTCGAGACATTTTTCCAACCAACCATAAGGTAAATCGACTGCTACACCACCAACGCGGAAGTAGTTGTTATTAACCATGCGGTAGCCCGTCGCCGCTTCCCAGAGGTCATAAATTAGCTCTCGTTCGCGGAAAATGTAGAAAAAGGGCGTTTGTGCGCCAACATCCGCCAGGAAGGGGCCAAGCCACAGTAAATGGTTGGCAATGCGATTCAGTTCGAGCATAATCACCCGAATATATTGCGCTCGCTTGGGAACTTCAATATCCGCTAGTTTTTCCGGGGCGTTGACGGTAACGGCTTCGTTGAACATCCCCGCCGCATAATCCCAACGGCTAACGTAAGGGACATACATCACTGTGGTTCGGTTTTCAGCGATTTTCTCCATCCCTCGGTGTAAGTAACCGATGACGGGTTCACAATCTACCACATCTTCCCCATCCAGGGTCACGATTAATCGCAAAACCCCGTGCATCGAGGGATGGTGGGGCCCCATGTTGAGGACCATGGGTTCGGTTCTAGTTTGTATTTGCGCCATAGCTTGGTAATTTCTCTTTGAGGTTTTTTAGAGTTTTTCTAAAGAAACGCTTTGCGTCTATATGCTAGATGTTACAGTTCGTTGGCGCTGTATTTACTTTTGTTACGCCTCGTCTTCTTTATTATAAAGATAAAGAGGGGTTGACACTCCCCGACCTAAAGGTGCGGGGATTCTTCGTTCATAGAATCGACTTGCTGAGACAGGATTGCTCCAACCTCAGTAGCGGTCAAATCTCCCGAAGCGTTCGGGTCTGTGACCCAAGTTCCCGTATGCCCTACGGTACTCAAGGCGCTTTTTAGGATGTTAATCGCAGCATTCCAATCCCTATCTAACACGCAACCACAACGACAAACGTGGGTGCGGGTAGATAGGGATTTTTTGACGATTGTGCCGCAATGGGAGCATTGTTGAGTGGTGTAAGCCGGGTTAACTGCGACAGTTACCCTGCCAAACTTACGCCCAAAATACTCTAACCATTTCCTGAATTGATACCAACCCGCATCATTAATTGACTTGGCGAGACAGTGATTCTTGACTAAGTTTTTAATCCTCAAATCTTCGTAGGCGACCACATCGTTAGATTGGATGACGGAACGCGCAACTCTTTTTGCGTGTTCGACCCGCTGCCTACTTATTTTGAGGTGTACTCGTCCGAGTCGATTAATGGCTTTCTTCCGGTTGGATGAGCCTTTCTTTTTGCGAGAAGCACGGCGTTGATGAAACCTCAGTCGTTTCTCGTTCTGTCGGTAAAACCGAGGATTGGGTTCTGTAGTTCCACTAGAGTCGGTATAGAACTCCTTGAGTCCCACGTCTAACCCAATCGCTTTACCTGTGGGTTGAGCGTCTACTTTGACTTCAACATTAAGGCAAAACTGGCAATAATAGCCATCTGCACGACGAATTAAGCGCACCCGTTTGATAGATTCAATCGGGTAAAACGCCAAGTCCCACGTTCCCACTAATTTAAGCCTACCGATATGATTTTTATCGGTAAACGAAATGTGTTTAGGGTCGTGGAGTTTCCAGCCACTCGTCTTATATTCAACCGAACGGCAATTTTTCTTAAACCTTGGATATCCCTGTCTTGCCGAGCTACAAGGTGCGCCTGTCTTGTCGAGCATTCCCTTGCGCCTGTCGGCGGCGCGGGGTCTCGACGCTTTCGGCGGCGCGGTGAGTGCAGTCCGTTGGGCGGGTTCCCCGACTTGAAGGAACTGCCGAACCCGAAGGGGGTCTCGACGCTTCTTACCCGGAATCGCCTTTTTGCAATTATCAAAGAATCGAGCAATTGCCGACCATGCACGTTCGGCAGAGGATTGTCGAGCTTGGGAGTTGAGTTTGTTAGCAAAGGGGAACTCTTGAGCTAAGACCCGACAGTGTTTATTAAGGTCGTATTTGTTAACCCCTTCATTGTCCATCCAGTACCGTAGGCACTTGTTACGGATAAACTGTGCTGTGCGAATCGCCTCGTCGATGGCTTGATATTGGCTCGGTTTTCCTTTGACCTTGAACTCCAAAACCTGCATGGTAACATGAGTCGTTATGCCAAGTAACATAACATAAAGTCGCCCTTACAGGGACAGGTCTTAGACCCAAAATTTATTGATAATCCATTGCTCACCAAATCCGTTCTAATTCCAAGCTAAAGCCAGGAAGAACATTCTCTCCTGATAAGGTGGTGGGATTGTCTAGAGTTTCTACATCTTGTCCGGGTCGATAAATTTCCACTTGGCGATTTTGACGGTTAATCAACCAGCCTAATTGCGTCCCATTCTCGCAATATTCCCGCATCTTTTCCTGTAGGGTATTGAGATTGTCACTGGGCGATCGCAACTCAATGATAAAATCGGGGCAAATGTGGGCAAAGCGCTGTCGTTGTTCGGTGGGGACTTGCTGCCATTTCGAGAGGGGAATCCAAGCCACATCGGGCGATCGCGTCGCACCATTCGCTAAAATAAATCCAGCAGACGACTCAAACACAATCCCCCGATTTTCCCGATTATTCCACAGCCACAACAAAGCAATCAGAGTCGCATTGCGATTACTCGTTTCATCCCCCGCAGGCGGCATAATAATCAAATCTCCGTTACCATTACGTTCGAGGCGGCGATCGCGATTCTGCAAGCAGAGTTGATAAAACTGCTCATCGCTAAGGTTGAGAGTGCGAATATCAAGGGTAACAGGACTCATCAGCATTTAAAAAGTGGATTGGTTGTTAGTTGTGCGTTACCATCCAATTTCTCACCACTTGTTCAATGAGTAATGGGTGATTGGTTCTACCGTTGTTCATTGTTCATTGTTCATTGTTCATTGTTCATTGTTCATTGTTCATTGTTCATTGTTCATTGTTCATTGTTCATTGCCCCAAAGCTTAAAGAAAAGCAAACATCTAGAGCGATCGCGACGCAGAAAACATTATCGTGATTGATACAGACTTGTAGCCAAGATAACAGATGTCACAACCTACGATCGAATCCATCCTGCAAGAAAATCGCCTCTTTCCGCCGCCGAGTGATTTCGCGGAAAATGCCATGATTGGCAGCATGGAGAAATATAAAGAAATCTATGATAAAGCCAAAGCCGATCCCGAAGGATTTTGGGCAGAACTCGCCGAAAGCGAACTCGATTGGTTTGAAAAGTGGGATCGAGTCCTCGATTGGCAACCGCCCCATGCGAAATGGTTTGTCAACGGTAAAATCAACATATCCTACAACTGCCTCGACCGCCATCTCACCACTTGGCGCAAAAACAAAGCGGCCCTAATTTGGGAAGGCGAACCCGGCGACTCCCGCACCCTGACTTATGCTCAACTGCATCGGGAAGTGTGTCAGATGGCCAATGTCTTCAAACAACTGGGAGTCAAAAAAGGCGATATTGTCGGCATCTATATGCCCATGATACCCGAAGCCGCGATCGCGATGCTCGCTTGCGCCAGGATTGGTGCGCCCCACAGCGTTATTTTTGGCGGTTTTAGTGCCGAAGCCCTGAGAACCCGCCTTGTCGATGCCGAAGCCAAATTAGTCGTCACGGCTGATGGGGGCTTTCGCAAAGATAAAACCATCCCCCTCAAAGCAGCCGTAGACGAAGCCCTCCAGGACAACCACGCCCCCAGCGTCGAAAACGTCCTGGTGGTTCAACGCACCCAAGAAAAAGTCCAGATGGAACCCGGACGAGACCATTGGTGGCACGACCTCCAAGCCGGGGCTTCTGCCGATTGTCCTGCCGAACCGATGGACAGCGAAGATATGCTGTTTATCCTCTACACCAGTGGCACGACCGGGAAACCCAAAGGCGTTGTTCACACCACAGGCGGCTACAACCTCTATACCCATGTCACTTCCAAATGGACATTTGATCTTAAAGATACCGATGTCTATTGGTGTACGGCGGATGTAGGCTGGATTACCGGACACAGTTACATTGTTTACGGGCCGCTTTCTAATGGCGCAACCAGTTTGATGTATGAAGGTGTCCCCCGTCCTGCCAATCCCGGTTGTTTATGGGATGTGGTGGAAAAATACGGCGTGACCATCTTCTACACTGCCCCCACCGCAATCCGAGCGTTTATCAAGCTAGGGGAACACCTGCCCAAAGCCCGCGATTTGTCTTCTCTGCGCTTGTTGGGAACCGTGGGCGAACCGATCAACCCGGAAGCCTGGATGTGGTATCACAAGGTTATTGGCGGCGAACGCTGTCCGATTATCGATACCTGGTGGCAAACGGAAACCGGGGGCTTTATGCTGACTCCTTTACCGGGGGCAACGCCCACCAAACCGGGGTCTGCAACCTTGCCCTTTCCCGGTATTATTACCGAGGTGGTGGACTTAGAAGGCAAACCTGTCAAAGCCAACTCTGGCGGTTATCTGGTGGTTAAGCATCCCTGGCCGAGTATGATGCGGACGGTGTACGGCGATGACGACCGCTTCCGTCGCACCTATTGGGAACATATTTCCCCCCAAGGTGACCAACATTTCTATTTTGCTGGGGATGGGGCGCGTCAGGACTCGGATGGCTATTTCTGGGTGATGGGTCGTGTAGATGATGTGATGAACGTTTCTGGGCATCGTCTCGGCACGATGGAGGTCGAATCGGCGTTGGTGTCTCATCCGGCGGTCGCTGAGGCAGCAGTGGTGGGTCGCCCGGATGAGGTGAAGGGCGAGGATGTTTATGCCTTTATCACCTTAGAAGGAGAGTATGATGCCAGTGAAGCCCTCGAAAACGACCTAAAACAGCACGTTGTCAAGGAAATTGGCGCGATCGCCCGACCCGCAGCAATTCAGTTTACTGATTCTTTACCGAAGACGCGATCGGGTAAAATTATGCGGCGCTTACTCCGCAACCTCGCGGCAGGACAAGAGGTAGCAGGGGATACCTCAACCCTGGAAGACCGCAGCGTGTTAGATAAGTTACGCAGTGGCGCTTAGTTAACTCCCCCCAGAACCCCGGTTTCGCGAAAGTTGCCGGGGTTCTAAACCTCAGTTAATTTCGCGATTTTTTAACAATCTTCCTCAATCATAATGCGACGAATTTCTCGGTCAAGCATAGGGACTTTATGAATTACCGTGTCCCAAACAATATCATAATCAACGCCAAAATAATTATGAATCAAACGGTCTCTCATTCCGGCAATTAATCGCCACTGAATTGTCGAATATTTCTCTCGAAAATCTGGCGGCAAATTTTTAACCGCTTCACCCATTACTTCCAAACTACGAAGAAAAGCCCGTTTTAAGGTTTCATTCGTCACAAAATCTTCCTGACTTAATCCCTGAGAATGCTCAATAATATAACGAGTTTCATCGAGAATATGCTGGAGATATTCACGCGCAGATAAAGACATCTTCAACTTCTGAGAGGATACGCGGGCCGATATAAGGACTTAAGGATTCAGGGGTAACAACATCCACAGATCGCCCTAAAATGTCTTCTAGGAAAAAGCATAAATTCATAAAATTATCAAAGGTTTTTTGGTCGGGATTGAAACCAATTAGGATATCAACATCGCTTTGAGAGTTAATCTTTTCTCGCACAAACGATCCGAATAAACCACAACGCTTTACACCCAATTGTTGTAAATCGGTTTGATGTTTTTGTAAGCGTTCGATAACTTCTGTTTTATTTTGAACGGGTAAAAGTTGTGTCATTTGTACCCAATATTAGTATCAGTTGTGCGTAGGTTGGGTTGAGGTGACGAAACCCAACAAGGTGGGGTTTTGTTGGGTTTCACTTCGTTCTACAAGGGCCTACTGTTTTTTGTCATTGGTTATTGGTCGTTTGTACCTAACGTTAATGAGGCTGTGTTGGGTTTCATCATTCATCCTTTCTTATTCTGTTTGGACTGAATGGGTGCGTCGAGGGCTTTGAGAATACGATCGCGACTTTCGGCTAAATGGGCTTTGGTATAGAGATCGACATCATCCCCAAAGCGAGCTAACATCGCGTCTAAACGGTCTGCGAGTTCGTTGAGTTGATACCAAGCCAAAGTCCGCGCATCTTCGGGGACGCGGGAACGTCGGAGGGTCATGCGGGTGAGTAAATCCAGGTGTTCTCGCTGTAAGGCGCGGCGAAAGCTGGAAATATTGAGATTATCCCGGTCGGGTTGCCAAATTTCCGTCCAAACGGCTAATTCTAGGGTTTCAAACAGTTCGGGGAGGGTGAGGGCTTCGTCGGGATTGCTTTTGAGTTCTAATTCCCGCAAGCGATTGAGACGACTATCAGCTAGAAGCGATCGCAAAATTCGACTTTGGACGAAAAAGACGCGATCGAGAATCGGGTAATCTGCCCGACTTCCGGGGGATTGTCCCCAGTGATTCCAGCGAGAGGGGGCTAGACGGTTGAGTAAATCCGGGGAAAAGCCAAAGGCATCTTGGGCAAAAACGTACTTTTGTAGGGCTTCGAGGGCTTCTCGTTGTTGGGTTGCAGATACGGGTTCAAAGGGTAAACGGGGATCGCCAGGACGAGAACGATTAAAGGATTGACCGCCAACATAATTGGATAATAACAACGCCTGACGGAAATAATAGTTAAAAATTGTCGTAAACTTGCCCCGCATTTCGCTGTAGGAATCTCCCGTGACGGGATAGCGTTTTTCGAGGGTTTCCCACATCAAACGGGCATTGTCCATTTGCAGTTGGGCATATTGTAGAATGTCGCCACTAAGGTCAAAAACGTTCACCTCTGGGTCGTGGAAGCCCCGTATATCTTCATCGGTGGCATAGGCTAATTCTGGTTCGGGCGATCGCGCTGCAATCCTTTCGAGTAAGCGATTTTCGGCTTCGGGGAACATTGCGTCACTAGGAGTATAACCGTATTCAATCGCCCACTGGTCATAAGGCCCCACTACAACGGGATAATAATCTCCTTGGGTCTGACCCGGAGACGCGAGATTCACCGCGACATAATCCATGACCGAGCTTACCATGCCTTGGCTGCGGGTGAGGGCGCGATCGTTGAGGTTGTCGGGATGATGGAGGGTACTGCCGTGGAAGTTGTGCCGCAAACCCAAGGTGTGACCGACTTCGTGGGCGATGAGGTAATGTAAAAACTGACCGATATATTCCTCTACATTTCCGACTCCATCGGTTTGAGGCAAGAGAGACATCCCCAAAGCCCCGACGCTAATTTGCTGTTTTGCCCCCAAGCCAAAACATAAATCCTGTTCGACAGCCAGTTGATTTAAAAAGGGCGGTAAATTGGCGGTTTCTGGCGTTTCGGTCATCATTGCCCCGATTGCCGGGATTTCCAGATTTTCGTGACAAAGCTGGGATGTGGCGTTGGTTTGCGGGCGATTTTCTTCGAGGGCTTCGTAATTGCCTCGGGCCCAGCGCACCACATTGGCATCAATCACGATGTCTGCATCGAGAATTTGGCCGGTGAGGGGGTTAACGTGGGAGGGGCCAATGCCTAGGAAAGCCGAACTCAGAGAACTGGACCAGCGAATGGTGTTGTAACGGGCATCGGCGGGTTGCCAATCGGCATCATCGGGCATTTGCCGGGCTTCTAGGGCGTTTTTAAAGCCTGCTTGTTCAAAGGCTTTATTCCACATCAAAATCCCTGATTTGACGGCTTCTCGGTACTCTAATGGGACGGTGTTTTCGATCCAGAAGACGATGGGTTCTTTGGGGGGAGAAAGTTCGGCGTTGGGGTCACTGGGTTCGAGATGCCAGCGATTGATATAACGGATAAAGTTGTCGGGGTTGTTGTTGGGGGAAAGGTCTTGATAAGCGGTGAGGAAGTAGCCTACTCGTTCGTCAGCTAATCGGGGGATATAGCCGTTATTTTCCGGTAGGGCGACCATGCTGTAGTGTACGGAGAGGTTAAAGGCGCGAGAGTCGGGTAAGGTGGGTAAATTGGCGAATAGGGCTTCGCTGCCTTTGGCTTCGTAGCCGTAGGTGGTTTCAATTTCGACGTTTTGCGGGAAAACTTGGGCTTCGTTGAAGTAGGTTTTGTCGGAGTCGAGGCTATAGGTTGCACCGAGGAGGAAGGGGAGAGAGGCGGTTAAACCGGGCAAGTCTTCTCCAGACAGGAAAATTTCGCTTAAATCGATGAGATAGCTGTTGTTTTTGGCGTTTTCGCTAATAATCTCTAGGGAGTATAATACTGAGTCGCTAAAGGAGGCTTGCGATCGCGCCGCGATTTCGTCGTTATCTCTGGCTCTAAAGTTAACATTGGGACGTTCAAAAAGAATGCGATCTTCAACTTTGCGAAAGCGGAAGATAAACTCATTCAACGATAAACCATTGAGTAAGTAGCCGTCTCCAATGCCCCGCGAAAGGGTCATAATGCAGAGATAGTTTTGATTGAGTTGTTCGGGTTGAATCTCTAGATAAAGTTTGCCTTCGCTTTTGTCCCGGTACAAGCTAAATAAGCCTTCGAGGTGTTCCATCTCGGAGACGGTTTCCTCAAAGGATTTGGAACGCGCAGAGGCAAGTAACGCCCCTTGGGGGGTGGGGCTGTGGTGATTTTGCGCGGGTGTGGGAAGACTCGCTTTTCCCCAAAATAACCCAGTCCACAAAAATAATCCGAGCAGCAAGCAAAGCCAAAATTTACGCTGATTCATGTCTCAATCTGTCACTTTCGCGATCGCGTTCTATTCCTATCTAGTGTAGTCTTTCGTTTCCGATTCTAGGGACTTTTGGCTCGATTGAGAGGATAGGGTTTTGTGTTGTTTAAAAAATCAATATGCGCGATCGCAAAATTTCTTGAGCAAAAAACTTACAATAATGCAAATGTATTGCTACAAATAAATGAATAACCCTTTAATCTTTAGCCCCATTAGTTGAATGATTCCTGTACAGTTGACCTTAAAAAACTTCCTGAGTTATCGCGATGCAACCTTAGATTTTCGTGGCTTGCACACGGCTTGCGTTTGTGGGGCAAATGGGTCAGGAAAGTCGTCTCTACTCGAAGCCATTACTTGGTCAATCTGGGGGAAAAGCCGCGCTGGAAGCGACGAAGATGCGATCAAAGCGGGGGCAAAAGATGCGCGAGTTGATTTTACTTTTATCAGTAATAACCAAACTTATCGCACCATCCGCACTCGTCGCAGAGGGCGATCGCAAAGCTTAAGCTTTCAGGTGCAAACTGAATCCGGGGATTTTCAATCTTTGGATGCGAAAGGGGTGCGCGAAACCCAAAAATATATCGAGCAAACTTTAAAACTCGATTACGATACTTTTATCAATTCGGCTTATTTGCGTCAAGGTCAAGCCGATAAGTTTATGAACGAAAGCGCGAGTAAACGCAAGGAAGTTTTAGTAAAATTACTCAATCTAGACCGTTACGACGATTTGGCCGCCAAAGCGAAAGATAATTCTAAACAATACAAAGGGAAAGCCGAACAACTCGAAATTCAACTGCAATCCCTGACGCAACGACTCGACACCCGCAGTCAAATCGAACAAGACTTAAAAACGATTAACCAGGAGTTCCAAGAATACCAAAAACAACAAGAAAGCCAGCGACAAGAATTACAATCCCTGCAAACCCTCGATCGCGATCGCCAAAACCTCCAGCAACAATACCAATGGCAACAGCAACAATGCCATAATCTAGAAGACGATGGCAAACGTGCAGCCCAAGAAGTCCATCACCTCGAAAGCCAAATTTCGCAACTGCAACAACTAATCCAGCAAGCCCCAGAAATCACCCAAGCCTATCAACAAGGGTTACAGTGGCAAGAAGAAGAAGAAAGCCTGGGCAAAAAGTTTCAAATCGAACGAGACACCCAACAAAAACGCCACCAACTCGAACAACAACTCAACCAAAAACTCAATCAATTAAACTTAAAACTCCACCAAAACCAAGATCGGCGATCGCGTCTTTTGCAACAAGAAGCCGAAAACCAAGAACTCCTCAATAGTGCCTCAAATGTAGCCGCAGCCCTGCAAAAACTCCAAGCCGCACGCGATCGCCTACAGCGCCTTGATAACATCCAACTGCAAGTTTCCCCCCTACAGAAACGCCAAAACGAACTCCAGCGCGAAATCGATCGCACTCGCGCTCAACTGATGGCTAAAATTGACGAACTCGATCGCACCGAAACCCAGTATCAAGAAGACTTAAGCGATTTTTCCCAACGACGACAAAAAATCCTCGATGTAGACGCTCAAATTCGTCAACTCGATAACTGCAAAGTCTATCAAAACCGCTTACAAGAAAAAGAACGAGAAAGACTGCATTTTCGGGAACGATTGCAAGAAAATCAGCGTACCTACGAAAATCAAATCGAAGAACTTAAACAAAAACTGACCTTACTGCAAAAACAAGATGCGGTTTGTCCGTTGTGCGATCGCCCCCTCGACGAACATTACCGCAACCATGTCATCGAGAAAACTAAAAACAGCCACGAAACCACAGAACACAACATCTGGACAATTCGCGAACAAATGGCAACTTGCGAGCGAGAATTACAGGATTTACAGCAAGAATCTCAAGAAATTTCGCAGCAATTACAACCCTACGACAATTTACGGCAAGAAAGAGGTCAACTCGATGCTTGGCTGGAAAATAGCTGCGAAAAACAAGAGCGACTGCAAGAAATTCAAGAAGAAAAAGCCGAAATTCAAGAAAAAATGAGCTTGGGTCAATATGCCCTTGATTGTAACGCCGAATTGCAGAATATTGAAGCACAACTGCGAGATTTACAATATAACGAGCAAACCCATTCCCTCGAACGAGGAGAAGTCGAACGCTGGCGTTGGGCAGAAATCCAAAACGCCAAACTTGAAGATGCCCGTCGCCGTCAGCAAAAGCTAGAAGCAGAAAAACCACAAATTGAGAGCGATATTGAGAAAATAACTGCCGAAATAACCGAATTAAACTCAAAATCGCCGCTAAAACAAGAAATTGACCGTTTAGAAACTGAAATTCGCGAAATTGGCTACGATCGCGATCGCCACGATTTCCTCAGAAAAGAACTGCGTCAATTTCAACACCATTCCCTGCGCTATCACCAACTCCAACAAGCCGAAAAAGAATTACCTCCCTACCAAGAAAAACTACAAAATAGCCAACAACAACTCGAAGCCAAACGAGCAGATTATGCCACTTATCAAGAACGGTTAAAAGACTTACAAAACCAACTCAACCAAACCACCGATCGCAGCGAAATCATCCAAAACTTAAACGCTCAAATCAATCAAAGAC
Organism: filamentous cyanobacterium ESFC-1; assembly: GCA_000380225.1. GTDB lineage: Bacteria > Cyanobacteriota > Cyanobacteriia > Cyanobacteriales > Spirulinaceae > Jaaginema. Next base: position 1,160,808 of record KB904821.1, on the reverse strand, counting down.
GGCAAAAAATGGATGATTTAATCATGAAAAAAGGGCGCTGCGAACAACAACTGCATCAACTCGATAACGTCAAAACCGAATATAAACAAATCGAAGAAAACTTGAAAGAAACTCGTAAAAAATACCGCATTCATCAAGAACTCACGCAAGCCTTTGGTAAAAACGGCATTCAAGCCTTAATGATTGAGAACATTTTGCCCCAACTCGAAGCCGAAACCAATCAAATTTTAGCCCGCTTAACTGGTAATCAATTTCACGTTCAATTCTTAACCCAAAAACCCAGCAAAAGTAGTTCTAAAAAGAATACAAAATTAATAGATACCCTCGAAATCGCGATCGCGGATGTGAACGGTACAAGGGCTTATGAAACCTATTCCGGGGGAGAAGCCTTCCGCATTAACTTCTCAATTCGTCTAGCTTTAGCCCGTTTACTCGCACAACGATCTGGTACATCTCTGCAAATGTTAATCGTTGACGAAGGCTTTGGCACCCAAGACGCGGAGGGGTGCGATCGCCTGATTGCTGCCATTAACGCGATCGCCCCCGATTTTGCCTGCATTCTGGCTGTTACCCACATCCCCCAATTCAAAGAAGCATTTGCGACGCGTATTGAAGTTTCTAAAACCAAAGACGGTTCGCAACTTCTCCTTTCCAACTAATATACTGAGCCAATTTGAGGGTGAATGAGAATTTTACTGAATACCCACATTTTTTTGTGGTTCATTAGTAATGACACCCGGTTACCCGCAAATATGCGAGATATCATTCGCGATTTAGATAAGACCGTTACAACTTTACAGAAGGTCTCGATTCTGTTCCAAACTTAGTTCGTGTGAAGGGTTTGAGTGATGCAGTTTGAGTGGGATGAACTAAAAAGCCAGAGTAACATCGTCAAGCATGGGTTTGACTTTGCCGATGCTTTTGCCATCTTCAATCTACCGATAATTGTTGAATTTGATGAGCGACAGGATTATGGTGAAGATCGATATATTGGTATTGGGTTACTAAACAGTCGGGTTGTCGTTGTTGTTTATACCGAACCTGATGAGAAAACGATTCGCATTATCTCCCTACGAAAGACACTCTCTTATGAACGAAAACACTATGAAAAATACCTCAAAAACCGATTGGGCTAGAATTGACGCGATGAGTGATGAAGACATTGACACTTCAGATATTCCCCCGTTGTCAGAGGAGTTTTTTGCTAAAGCGCAGTTAAGAATGCCTCAAGCCCCTGTCAAGGTATCGGTTCAAGTCGATCCTGAAACATGGGCTTGGTTTCAAGCACAAGGAGAGAGTGCAGAACAGCAGATGTCTGTAGCATTAAGAATTTATGCTGAGGCTCACAAATTTCATTGAGCAATCATGTAGGCAGTTTCTCACGCAGGGCGATCGCGTCCTTTGATTTCCTTCTCTCAGGAGTAATGCTTGATGGGATCGGGATGCTTGACGGGCGTGTAGTAATTGTAGTTTTTACAGAACCAGACGAACAAACAATCCGTATTATTTCACTTCGTAAAGCTTTGCCCTATGAACGAAAACGCTATGAACAATACCTCAGAGACGAATTGGGACAAGGTTGATGCGCTAACAGAGGCAGAAATCGATACCTCTGATATTCCGCCTTTGACTGAGGAGTTTTTCAGTAAGTCGCGATGGTGGAAACCCGCAGAGCCATCAAATATTCTAGTTCAAATAGACCCCAGCACATTAGCTTGGTTTAAAGCTCAAGGTGAGGGCTGGGAAAAGAAAATGGCTGCGGCATTACGAATTTATGCAGAAGCGCACAAAGCATAATTAAACTTAGCTTTGCCATGCCCTTGTTGCTGTAAGCTTGATGGAGCAACCGTGCTCAGATTGATAGATGCAAACCCATGTCTACCCCATTTTCCCCCGAAGAAATTGCCGCAGAAGGCATCAAACCCCAGGAATATGAAGAAATTGTCCAAAGACTCGGCAGACACCCCAACAAAGCCGAATTAGGGATGTTTGGGGTAATGTGGTCGGAGCATTGCTGTTCTAAAAATTCGCGATTGTTGTTGAAGCAGTTTCGCGCGTTGGGCGATCGCGTCTTTTGATTCCGGTTAGTTTATTATTTAATCCTTGATAAACTGAACCTAGTGTTAGCGACGAAGTGTATGCCGATATCGAGGCTTATGATATGTCAACCTTACTCGAAAGAATCACGATTAATCCTAAGCAATGTGGAGGTCGTCCCTGTATCCGAGGGATGAGAATCCGGGTATCAGATGTGCTAGATTTGTTGGCGGCGGGTTTGAGTACCACAGAAATTTTAGAAGAAATGCCCGATCTTGAGGCAAAAGATATTCAAGCCTCACTTCTGTACGCTGCGCGGAAATTGAACCACCCAGTTTTGGTTTCATGACCATCTGGGTAGACGCGCATATTTCTCCAGCTATTGCTCTTTGGATCGAAAGCACATTTGGGGTTGAAGCAATAGCGTTGCGCGATCTTGGACTCAGAGATGCTGAAGATTCTGAAATTTTTGAAACTGCCAAAGTTCAACAAGCTATTGTAATAACTAAAGATAGCGACTTTGTAGATTTAGTTGAACGGCTTGGTTCACCCCCACAAATTATTTGGTTGACTTGTGGTAATACTTCTATCTAATGCTCGGTTGCGCGAAATTTTGAGCGAGACATTGCCTATGGCTTTAGAATTGTTGGCGGCTGGTGAGACATTAGTCGAAATTAGTGGAGACTTGCTTTGAATTGTAGAAGGCGCTCCAACCCAATCGATCAACCATATCCCCTTCTACTGTAGGATTGATGGAGCAACCATGCTCAGATTGATAGATGCAACCCATGTCTACCCCGTTTTCCCCCGAAGAAATTGCCGCAGAAGGCATCAAACCCCAAGAATATGAAGAAATTGTCCAAAGACTCGGCAGACACCCCAACAAAGCCGAATTAGGGATGTTTGGGGTAATGTGGTCGGAGCATTGCTGTTATAAAAATTCGCGCCCGTTGTTGAAGCAGTTTCCCACCAAGGGCGATCGCGTCCTCGTTGGGCCCGGAGAGAATGCAGGCGTGGTAGACTTGGGCGACGGCCTGCGCCTGGCCTTTAAAATTGAATCCCACAACCACCCCTCCGCCATCGAGCCGTTTCAAGGGGCAGCAACCGGGGTGGGTGGTATTCTGCGGGATATCTTCACGATGGGAGCCAGACCCATGGCCATCCTTAATTCCCTGCGGTTTGGCGAACTCAACAATCCTCGTACCCGCCGCATTTTTGCCGGAGTCGTTGAAGGTATCGCTCATTATGGCAACTGCATCGGCGTTCCCACCGTAGGCGGTGAGGTGTACTTTGACAAAGCTTATCAAGGCAATCCCCTCGTAAATGCGATGGCTTTGGGGTTAATGGAAACCGAGGAAATTGTGAAATCGGGAGCAGCCGGGATTGGCAATCCGGTTTTGTATGTCGGTTCGACCACAGGACGGGATGGTATGGGGGGCGCAAGTTTCGCGAGTGCCGAACTGACCGACGAATCGATGGATGACCGTCCGGCAGTGCAAGTGGGCGACCCCTTCCTCGAAAAATCCCTGGTAGAAGCTTGCCTCGAAGCCTTCAAAACTGGTGCTGTGGTGGCCGCGCAAGATATGGGGGCTGCCGGGATTACCTGTTCGACTTCGGAAATGGCAGCGAATGGGGGCGTGGGGATTGAGTTAGATTTAGATAAAATTCCCGCCCGCGAAACTGGGATGATTCCCTACGAATACTTGCTGTCTGAGTCCCAAGAAAGAATGCTCTTTGTGGCGCAAAAAGGACGAGAAGCGGAACTTATCGAGATTTTCGAGCGCTGGGGGCTTCATGCGGTGGTGGCAGGGAGTGTCATTGCTGACCCGATTGTGCGAATTTTGTATCAAGGGGAAACGGCGGCAGAAATCCCGGCGACGGCGTTGGCTGATAATACGCCGATTTACGAGCGAGAACTATTGAGCGAAGCCCCTGAATATGCTCAAACGGCTTGGCAATGGACAACGGCAGAGTTACCGAGTTGTAGCGAGCAGGGCATTGAAATTAAGGGGAAACAATACAGTTGGAATGAGATTCTGTTGCAATTGCTCGATGTGCCGTCTTTGGCTTCTAAGCAATGGGTTTATCGTCAATACGACCATCAAGTGCAGAATAATACCGTCTTGTTACCGGGGGGGGCAGATGCGGCGGTGATTCGGGTGCGTCCGCAGCAAGAACAAGGCAATGTGACCCATTATCGTAAGGGGGTGGCGGCAACCACGGATTGTAATGGGCGCTATGTGTATCTCAATCCCTACGAAGGGGCAAAGGCGGCGGTGGCGGAAGCGGCGCGGAATTTAAGCTGTGTGGGGGCTGAACCGTTGGCGATTACGGATAATTTGAATTTCGGCAGCCCGGAAAATCCGGTGGGTTATTGGCAGTTGGCCGAAGCTTGTCGGGGGATTGCGGAAGCTTGCGAAGTGTTACAAACTCCGGTGACGGGGGGTAATGTTTCTTTGTATAACGAAACTCTGGATGCTCAGGGAAAACCCCAAGCGATTTACCCAACTCCTGTGATTGGGATGGTGGGTTTAATCCCGGATATTACCCAGGTTTGCGGTTCGGCGTGGCAAAGTGCTGGGGATGGTATTTATGAGCTAGGTCGTTCTAGTCAGCCCACGTTGGGGGGTTCGGAGTATTTGGCGACCCTGCACGATACGGTGGCGGGTCAACCGCCGTGGGTGAATTGGGAACAAGAGCAAGCGGTACAAGCGGCGTGTCGTCATGGGATTGGTCAGGGATGGATTCAGTCGGCTCATGATTGTGCTGAGGGCGGTTTGGCGGTGGCTTTGGCCGATTGCTGTATCGGTGCAAATTTGGGGGCGGAGATTCGTTTGGCGGTTACGGATTCGTTACGTTGGGATGAGGTGCTGTTTGGGGAAGCTCAGGGGCGGATTTTGGTATCGGTGTCGCCCCAATATCAAGCGGCCTGGGAGTTTTACTTACAAGAGCAGTTACCCAAAAATTGGCAAAAAATTGGCGTGGTGGGTAATGATACGGCAGAATTGCGGGTTTTCACCACTAACGATTTAGAGTTAATTAAGGTTAAGATATGCGAACTGAGCGATCGCGCAATAGGGGCTATCGAATGCCGCTTAACTTTCTCACAAAATGAGTAACCCAGGGCAAAAACGGCAATTTTGTACAATTAATTCTCCGAGGATGCGGGTAATCTGCCCGAATCCTGTTATGTTTATAAGTGTTAAGAAAAAATTAAGTATCTGTTGTAACAGCCTTAATGCTGTTCTTAACGCTGTATGAAATGGGTTGGGAGTCAAGCCAGTTGCGCTTGACTTCAAATTAATCGTGGAGACTCGCAAGGGTGTCAGTTTTTACCCCAGAGTCGCTCTGTATTCTATCCCCCTAACTATTCCAACTATTAGCAATTACATCTGGAGCAGGACATAATGATTCCCAACGAATCCCTTTACGCTGATGAGCAAGATTTGGGCCCGTCCGTCGAGCGACCGGACAAACCCGAAGAAGCTTGTGGGGTTTTTGGCGTTTACGCCCCGGCAGAAGATGTGGCAAAACTAACGTATTTTGGCCTGTACGCGCTACAACACCGCGGCCAAGAATCGGCAGGAATTGCCACGTTTGACGGGGCAACGGTGCATTTACACAAAGATATGGGTTTGGTATCGCAAGTCTTTAATGAAGGGATTTTAGATCATTTACCCGGACGCATGGCGGTGGGGCATACTCGCTACTCGACCACGGGTTCAAGTTTGGTGGTCAATGCTCAACCTGCTGTTGTGGAAACCCAACGAGGGAGTATAGCCTTAGCACACAACGGCAATTTAGTCAATACTTTAGAGTTGCGCGAAAAATTGCGCCAACGTAATTGTACCTTTGAAACCACGACGGACTCCGAAGCGATCGCGATCGCCATGGGAACCGAAGTAGACAAAGGCAAAGACTGGCTCGAAGCGGCGATTAGCGCCTTTCAACTGTGCAAAGGGGCTTACAGCTTGGTCATTGGTACGCCTGAAGGCATTATTGGAGCCAGAGACCCCAACGGCGTGCGCCCCCTTGTGATTGGCATTCTCCCCGGCAATCCCCAACGTTATGTCCTCGCTTCAGAAACCTGCGGCCTCGATATTATTGGGGCAGAGTTTTTGCGAGCCGTTGAACCAGGAGAATTGGTTTGGATTACCGAAGAAGGCATGGCTTCTTTTCACTGGGCCCACAAACCCCGGCGCAAACTCTGTGTTTTTGAAATGATTTATTTCGCTCGTCCCGATAGCTTGGTTCACGACGAAACCCTCTACAGCTATCGGATGCGCCTGGGTAAACACCTTGCCCAAGAATCCCCGGTTGATGCTGATTGCGTGATTGCGGTTCCCGATTCTGGGGTTCCGGCGGCCATTGGTTACTCGGAAGAATCGGGGATTCCCTACGCGGAAGGCTTGATCAAAAACCGCTATGTCGGGCGCACTTTTATCCAACCCACCCAAAGCATGAGGGAGTCTGGGATTCGCATGAAACTCAATCCCCTCAAGGATGTTCTCACCGACAAACGCATTATTTTAGTCGATGATTCGATTGTGCGAGGCACCACCAGCCGCAAAATTGTCAAAGCTTTGCGGGATGCGGGGGCCAAAGAAGTTCACATGAAGATTTCTTCACCTCCGGTCACTCACCCCTGCTTTTATGGCCTGGATACCGACAGCCAAGACCAACTGATTGCGGCGACTAAATCCGTCGCGGAGATTTCCGAGCATATTGGCGTGGATTCCTTGTCTTATCTCAGTTGGGAAGGAATGCTGGCGGCTACGGGTTCAGACCCGAATAACTTCTGTTCGGCTTGCTTTACGGGGGATTATCCCATTGAGATTCCCGACCAAATCAAACGCTCGAAACTGATGCTCGAAAAGCTCAAAGCTTAGACACACTTTAAATGGTGGGTTACGGCGGATTGCCCGATTACAGTCATAGCGGGAGTTTTAGCCGCCCAACCCACCCTACGCGCTTAGCTTCATTTTAGCTGTGTTACGGCAGTCGTTTATCTTGGGATAGCCCGGACATGATATTCCGGGCTAATTTATGGGGTTCAAAGGGGTTGAACCTGCTTCATGAAACTTACGCAAACCTAGACAAATAGGTTTAGCTGTTCAATTACTGCTTCATCCGCAGGGGTCGGCCCAACTGCCGTCCACAGTCATTCAAATACCGATAGCCATCGGCAATGTAGGCGTGTTTGGCCAATTTAGAATATTAATTGCGGCGTTATGGTCGCGGTCTATCGAATGTCCGCAACTGCCACAACTGTAAATTCTTTCCTTCAAAGGCATCGGTTGTTTGTGACCGCAATTTGAGCAGGTTTTGGAGCTAGGAAACCAGCGATCGACGATCGTCAATTCAAAGCCGTGGTACGCCTGCTTATAGGTAAGCAGCTCACGGAAGCGATAGAACCCTAGCGTACTGATAGCCTCAGCCAGCTTGTGGTTAGCTATCATACCCGACAGATTAAGGTCTTCTATTGCGATTCGTTGCCAGGTTTTCCCTAACTCTGTTGTTACCTTCTGAAGAAAATCCTCACGGATGTTGGCAATATGTTTGTGCTGCTTTCGCAATCGCTGGTAATACTTAAGCGCATTTTGAGACGCTTGTTGTTTTAGCTTACGGTTGCCTTGAATCTTATTTCGATGTTTCCATTGGGTGCGTCTGAGCTTGGTTTTCGCTTTTTTTAGCGACGCTGGACTATCGATTGATTCACCGTTTGCGAGAGTAGCAAAAGTCTTCACTCCCAAATCAATGCCCGTCGCTTGTCCCGTGTGTTTCATGGCAGGCAACGGGCAAGCCTTCACCATAAAAGATATGTACCACTTCCCAGCTTCACGGGCGATCGTAAAGGTCTGAGAAATGCAGTTGTACGGTATCGCTTCTTTTAACCGAAATGTACCTAATGTTGGTACTTTTATAGACTTGCCAACAGCGACTAAAACGCTGCCACTAGAGCTATCCACCGTGAATGAACATTCGTGGCGCTTGCGCTTGAATTGAGGCATGGCAGCAGACAGTTTAGGGTTTCTCCATCGGCTGAAAGCAGCGCTTAAATCCCGAAACGCATTCTGGTAAATGCGGCTAGGATACTCGTTGCACCACGCAAACTCAGGGCGCTTTTTGGTCACATTGGTAAAGACTTTTTTGATCGCCCCTAACCGCTTTGCATCACTAGCTTGAACATCGTCAAACGCCCATGAGTCTTGTATTATGGACAAGCCATAGTTGTACACGAAACGAGAATAGCCAGCGCAACCCGCAAGGCACGATGCCTCTTTGTTGTTGAGCTTCAGTTCTCGCTTCAGAGCAAACATATCAACATTGAATTTCGGTACTTTTTGATTTTAGTTTAGTGTCTAAGTTTTTGTCAAGGTCTTTTTGTAAGTCTTTTTTGTAATTACGCTTGCCATATAGCCTACAGCTAAAGCAATGTACAATCGCCATCAGGTCTTCTACTATTTCTTGTTGGGGGGATAGGGTAGCATCATTGACGACAATCAAGGTCGTGTCGTTGGTCTCGCATATCCATTCCACTAACTCAAAAGCAAACCGACAAAGC
>KB904821.1:1062679-1152106 GCA_000380225.1 filamentous cyanobacterium ESFC-1 | reverse complement strand
GGACTCGTTGTAGTACCTTTGATTGCCGGGGGTGCGTAATGCTTTCAATTTCCCGTTAGCATCCCATCGGTGTAAAGTTTTTACGGAAACACCTAACAGTTCTGCTAATTCGTGAGGGCGATAATTCATCGACAAATATGACTCGGTTTGTCCATGAATTATCAGGTTTTTGTTTTCTTATGTCAATTCTCCTTTCGGCTCATACATTGAACAATCGCTACAGGGGCCGCTCGGATTCACCGCACACAATAAAAAAGCAGAATTGGCATTATATTTACAAGTCTTTTGGCGACTGACCCGTTTTGAAACTAAATTGAGTCGCTGTTGCGATGACTCAATTTGACGCTTGATATAAGCGTGGGATTGCAAGCGCATTCGCTCAAAGGCTTTAGATGTCATAGTTTTATATCAAATTACAACAAAATTCTAGAATCGCGAAATGGTATCTGTGCAATGAGTTTCAACTACAGATTGGCAAACTCAGCCCGGACTTCATTTCAAAACATTCGAGAAAACTAAAATTTTTCTGTTATTTTCAATTTTAGGCAATTTCAGCGATCGCATCTCTCAAGTCTTGTACATGATCCCAACCGACAAAGCCGCTATAAAGGCAAGTTTCGTGGGAATCAGCGACAAAAACATGGGGAATGCCGAAAAAGTTACGCCACCAACGTACCGTCGAGTTATCGGCTAAAGTCACAATAATTCGAGCCGATTGAAAATGGCGGGGATGGGTGTCCGTCATACCAGGGACGGCGTGGAGGCGCTGAATAACGATTTGGGTTAAATTCGGGGCTTCTGCGGGTAGAATCAGGGGATTTTGCCAGAATTTTTGAATAACTGGTAATAATTCCGGCGTGTTTTTAAGCTGAGGATGAGATAATCCTGATAGTTGAACCCAATGCGCTTTTTCAACCCAAGTCGAACTAACGGGAATCGTGCCGTCGCTGCCACCATCAAGGTCTCCGGCGATCGCGAGGGTGGGAATGGTTTGGGCTAAATCTGCCGCGAGAAAACGGCGATTTTTGCCTAAATCTGCCGCAATACCAATCCCCCAAGCCAAGGGATCGATCAGACGGGCTAAATCTGAGCCACCAACGGGGGAAGCCACTAAAACCAGGGAATGAACGCGAGATTGCCATTCGGGATGTCTGTGGAGCAATTCTAACCAAATCAGACCCCCCATAGAGTGACCGACAATGCGGAGGGGCAGATCCCGAAAGGCTTGTAGGGTTGGCTGCGCGATCGCCTCAACTTGAGCAATCAACGGCTCGATGCGCCACCATGTCTGCCACCAGCCTAAACTCGGTGCGACAATTTTAGCGCGATCGCCTGCGAGTTGATGAGCCAGTAAACCAATTTCTCGGCCTGTATCCGCCCAACCATGTTGAGCATATAAAATAAATTCAGGATTCTCTGGACTTTGGCTGAAATTCATCAAATTTTCCTCAAAGTTGCCCTGATTTCTAAACTAAAAGTTTTATTCTCAAAATGATTACAGTCGATGACAGTTGGTATCACCGTCCCCCGAATATTCCTGAAGATATTTCTGCCGGGGGTGTGGTGGTGCGTTGGCAAGATAATCGCCTTTTTCTAGCCGTGGTGAGTGAAGGCAGTCTTTCTAAGTATGTTCTGCCCAAAGGTCGTTTAGAATCGGGAGAAACCCTGGAAATGGCGGCTTATCGAGAAGTCGCCGAAGAAGCCGGATTAACGGATTTAAAGTTAATTGCCGATTTGGGCGATCGCGAGCGATTAGATTATTCTAAACAACGCTGGAAAAAGATTCACTATTTTTTGTTTATTACTGCTCAAATCGAAGGTAAACCCACCGATACAACTTATGAGTATCAGTTGCATTGGTTTGACTTCGAGCAGCCATTACCTTTTTTCTGGCCCGAACAACAAGAATTAGTTGAAAGCAATCGCGATCGCATCCGGGATTTAGTTTCGACTCATCTGCAAACTGAATCCCCTTAAACTCAATCGAAGTTTTTAATTCTCATTAATTTTAAGGCGCGATCGCTTTTATTTCTAACCGCCGATTTGAGACATAGAACGGTCGTAAAAGCCGTTTTCTGTGCCAGAATCGCGCATTTTGTAGTTGATTTCCGGTTTAATCGCCAGTAAATCTCCGACTTGGTTTCGTAAATAAGATAAAGATTTCCCTTCACGCAAAGCCGTTTTTAAGTCAATTTGACCCGTTTCATTGAGTAAACAAGGACGCAATAAACCATCGGCAGAAAGACGCATTCGGTTACAGCGATCGCAAAAACATTCTGACATCTGGGAAATAAAGCCGATTGTCCCTTTTGCCCCCGGAATTTGAAACACATCTGCCGGGCCATTTCCGGTAACATTACCACTTTCTAAACCCCAGCGATCGCGAATTTGTTGCCGCAATTCCTCCGAAGGAATCCAAGCCCGGTCTTGAAATAAACTAGCATTACCAATGGGCATAAATTCAATAAAACGAACGTGCCAATTCCGATTTAGGGTCAAAGCGGCTAAATCCAACACCTCGCCGTCGTTTACCCCCGGAATCACCACCACATTCAGTTTCAACGGGTTGAACCCCACCTCATAAGCGGTCTGTATGCCCTGCCAGGTGCGCTGCCAGCGACTTTTGCCCCGGTTGCCGATTATTTTGTCAAAATTTTCAGGATCGAGGGAGTCCAGGCTAATATTAATCCGCCGCAAGCCCGCATTATGTAGGGCTTGGGCTTTGTCGGCCAGGAGATAAGCATTGGTCGTCATGGCAATATCCTGAGTTTCGCTTAATTGGGCAATATCTGCCACAATCTCCACCACATCAGGCCGCAACAGGGGTTCTCCCCCAGTTAGGCGAAACTTGCGAAAGCCGAGGGGAATAAAGACTTCTTGCAGCAGAACGCGGATTTCGTCGCGACTCAGTAAGCTGTCTCGCAAAATATATTCTAACTCTGCCCCCTCTGGCATACAGTATTGACAGCGAAAGTTACAGCGATCGATGAGGCTTATTCGCAAGTAATCAACGGGGTTCATATTATTGGTTGTTGGTTGTTGGTTATTGGTTATTAGTTATTGGTTATTAGTTGTTTGTTGTTAGTTATGCTTAGTACCCAAGTCTCAGCATTGATAATTGGTAATTAGAAAATTCCCTAACTTTTCATTATTAACTTTTCATTATTAACTATTAATTGTTAATTGTTAATTATTAATTGTACATTGTTAATTGTTAATTGTACATTGTTAATGATTAATTGTACATTTTTTTATTAACAGCCCAATTCCTCACCCACGGAAGGAACGGAATAAAAAATAGGAGTAGATTCTGTTTCTCGATCTTGTGCGGTTTCGATTTGCTGTAACAAGGTTTGGGCGGCTTCGTCTCCTTGATTGGCGCGATCGCTCAAATAGAGTTTAATGTCTTCTAGGAGTTCTATAGGTAGGTTCATCTTTAGTTATTAGTTATTGATTTTACCGTTGTACATTGTAAATTATAAATTAATAATTAGTTTTACCGTTGTACATTGTAAATTATAAATTATAAATTAATAATTATTTTTACCGTTGTACATTGTAAATTATAAATTATAAATTAGTTTTACCGTTGTAAATTGTAAATTGTAAATTGTACATTGTAAATTGTAAATTGTAAATTGTACATTGTACATTACCCACAAACCTTTTTCCACAATGGATGCGCTTTACCCACGGCGCGAATTCGTTGTAACTCTCGCGTGAGTTGCTGTCGTTGAGGACGAGATAAACCAAATAGAATATTACGACTTTGGTTGATCAACGTCCCCAGCATCAAGGCAAAACAAAAGCCAATACACAACGAAGGAATTGGATCGAAAACAATGCTGTAGCGCACCAAAGACCAAGTAAAATAATCCAAACCGAGGCTAATTTCTTGGCGCAAGCCCCACAATCCGTAAACCCCAAGGGTTAGCCAACAGATGACGATAAAACGCCAGCGACGTTGCAGGGAAACTTCATACAGTCGCTGAAGTTGTTGTTCAAAGGCAGGATCGTCATCTGGCAAGGGAAACTGAGAATCGGAGGTCATGGTTTCTTGATTAACCCAATGAGGCTAAAATACCCAAACGCGCTTATCCTTCATCCGGATAGGTGGATTCTGCGAGATTGTCAGCGTCAGAAGGCGCTTCTGTGGCCATTGCGGGCTTGAGGGTTTCGGTGCGGCTTCTCCACCACGCTAATAAAGTGCTGGCTACAAAAATACTCGAATACGCCCCTAAAATAAAGCCCACAATCAACGCCAAGGCAAAATACTTCAGGGTATCCCCCCCAAAGAGGAAAATGGCGACTAAGGGCAGTAAAGTTGTGATACTGGTATTAATCGATCGCCCAATAGTTTGATCGACTGCATCGTTAACGACTTGGTTAATCGATTCCCCAGTTTCAATGCTGGCGGTTTCGCGAATGCGGTCATAAATAACCACGGTATCGTTGACTGAGAAGCCAATAATGGTTAAAAGAGCGACCAAGAATAAGCTATCTGCTTCAAAACCTAGCGTCAAACCCAAAATTGCGAACAAACCCGCCGTAATCAAAGCATCGTGAAAAAGTGCCGCGATCGCGAAAATTGCGTAATCGAGTTTAAAGCGAACGCTGAGATAAAAAACAATGCCAAAAAACGAGACAATCAGCGCCAGCAAACCCGCCACAAACAACTCTTGACCGACAGTAGGCCCCACCGTATCAATTTGTAGAGTACTGGTGTCAATTTGTCCAAACTCCGACGCGATCGCCTCTTGTAACTCTACCCGTTGATTCGGTCGCAGTTCCTTGGTGCGGATTGTAATGGTATAGTCATCGATAATCTGGACGCTGCTATTTTCTAGCCCTTGAGCCTCTAAAATCGGTGTAACATCACCCGCATTAATCGGTTCCTCGCATTGTCCTGACACCGAACAATCAACCGACACCTGAAGCCGTGTCCCTCCCACAAAATCCAGCCCCGGACGCACCGGAGAACCAAACTGTGAGAAAGACACAATCATCGCAATAATACTAGCAATGAGCGCGATCGCAGACACAATCCACCAAGTCTTGCGACGCTGAATAACATGAAGTTTAATCATTTCCCCTCCTCTAAGACTTCACGCTTTGCGGAATATTCGGGCAGAACAACTCTGGTTTTTGGCGTACTCCTGGCACTCCTAACACGGTTAACAGTAACAAAGAGCGACTACAGGTTAAAGCGGTAAACATACTCACCGCCACCCCAATTGCTAAAGTGAGGGCAAAACCCTTCACCAAACCCGAACCCAAGAAAAACAACGCCCCGCAAGCGATCAGCGTCGTTACATTACTATCAAGAATGCTCGAAAATGCCCGATAAAAGCCTGATTCGACCGAACGATACAAAGTTTTACCCGATCGCAACTCCTCGCGAGTTCGTTCAAAAATCAGCACATTGGCATCCACGGCCATGCCAATACTGAGGATAAACCCGGCAATTCCCGGCAAAGTCAAAGTGACTCCAATCAAAGCATAAGCCGCCAAAGTCAGCAAAGTATAAATCGCCAAGGCCATATCCGCCAGCAAGCCCGGTAAACGGTAATAAACACCCATAAACACAAAAACTAGCCCCAACCCCGAAGCCCCGGCAATAATACTGCGGTTGATGCTATCGCGACCCAGGGTTGCCCCCACGGTGCGATTTTCCACCACCGCCACCGGGAAAGGCAAAGCCCCCCCGCGCAACTGTACTGCCAGGTCATTAGCGCTTTCGCTGGTAAAATTACCGCTAATGGTCGCCCGTCCGCCAGCAATCCCCGTCGCCGCATATTCAGCGTTAACAATGGGGTAGCTAATCAAGACATCATCGAGGAAAATACCAATCGAACGACCCGTCCCGGCTAAATCCTTGGTTAAGCTGGCAAACTGACTGCCCCCTTCACTATCAAAAGCCACCGTAACCGCCCAACCCGAACCGCCTTGATTGGGTTGAAAGCCTGCTGTGGTGAGGTTTTTACCGCTAATTTCGGGAGGGGCAAAAAACTCGCCAATTGCATTGTTAACGCGATCGAGTTGTGCTTGTAATTGCGCGATCGCTTCTGGGTCAGAATTCTCCTCCTGTCGTAGTTCCTCTACAGCTAAACGAGTGAGTTCTCGTTCTTCGATGCGAGAGCGAAATTCGTTTTCTGTGCCTTGTTTTTGCTGGCGAAACTCTAACTGTGCCGTTCCCCCTAATACCCGTTCGGCTTGTTGGGGATCGCTGACTCCGGGTAACTGTACCAAAATCTTATCCGTCCCGGCAGTTTGAATGGTTGGTTCAGATACGCCTAAACCATCAATCCGATTCATCAAAACCCGCTTGGTATCGCTGAGGTTTTCTGGGGTAATATTACGGACTTCTTCAGTCGGTTGTACCTCAATCGTCAGTTGTGTACCGCCGCGTAAATCCAGACCCAAAGGAATGCGAATCTGGAACAACACGACCACTGCCAACACGACCAGCACTAAAATTAAAGCAATAATCGAACGCTGTTTTTGCATTGCTTGTTTTAATAATTAATTCAATCAAGTTTACTCAAAACGAAAGATGGCGAGATCGGCATTTTGTCACTGTTCCATCTTGCCATCGATCCCGTCATCTTTGCTTTCGGTAAAACTGCCTTTAAATTCGTCCTTCTACTAATTTCTCTACCGCTTCTGCGATTTGGGGCGGCTGAATAATGGTTAAACGCTCTAGCATTCCATTGTAAGGGGTAGGAATGTCTTGGGACGATAAACGCACCACAGGCGCGTCTAACTCATCAAAAAAGCGGTCATTAATCGAAGCCACTAATTCTGCCCCAATTCCCCCGGTTTTCATACATTCTTCGACGATGATAACGCGGTGGGTTTTGCGAATTGAAGCCCCAATGGTTTCAAAATCTAAAGGCTTCAAAGAAATTAAATCAATCACTTCCGGGTCATAACCTTGCTTTTCCAAGGTTTTCAGCGCTTGCATCACATGATGACGCATCCGCGAATAAGTCAAAATCGTGACATCTTTCCCCGGACGCACCACTTCAGCGCGATCCAACGGCACAATATATTCATGATCCGGTAAATTTTCTTTGAGGTTGTACAGCAAAACGTGTTCAAAGAATAACACCGGATTTTCGTCGCGAATCGCCGCTTTGAGCAGACCCTTGGCATTGTAAGGAGTCGAACAAGCGACAATTTTTAAGCCCGGTACAGCTTGGAAATAAGCCTCTAGCCGTTGGGAATGTTCTGCCCCGAGTTGCCGTCCGACACCACCGGGGCCGCGAATCACCATCGGGATTGTAAAATTACCGCCAGAGGTATAGCGCAACATCCCGGCGTTGTTGGCAATTTGGTTAAATGCCAGCAGCAAAAAGCCCATGTTCATGCCTTCGACGATGGGCCGCAAACCCGTCATCGCTGCACCCACAGCCATTCCGGTAAAACTATTTTCCGCGATCGGAGTATCCAGTAGGCGCAAGTCGCCATACTTTTTATAAAGGTCTTTGGTGACTTTATACGAACCGCCATAGTGACCTACGTCTTCGCCTAAAACAAAAACGCTACTGTCTCTTGCCATTTCTTCATCTGTGGCTTGGCGTAGAGCGTTGAAGAAAAGAGTTTCTGCCATCTACAGATTTCCTAGTACCAATAAGGGGAGGGTTCTGACATCGTACCATGTTCGTCCTTGGTTGTTGGTTGTTGGTTGTTGGTTGTTGGTTGTTGGTTGTTGGTTGTTGGTTGTTGGTTGTTGGTTATTGGTTGTTGGTTGTTGGTTGTTGGTTGTTGGTTGTTTCTTCCCCCTCTCCCCACTCCTTCCCCTCTTCCCCCTCCTCCCCCTCTTCCCGACTGCCCAATACCTACTGCCGACTGCCGATTGCCTACTGCCCAAGAAACCCGACTGCCTAACTATTCAACTGCCGAAGACCCAGAAGCACATTCGGGTTGGCCGTCGGTGACTTGGGGGATGTCGGGGGGGGTTTGGGCGGGTTCGTCGGTGGCACAGAGAATGCCCTGAGTTATGCCTTGGTCGCTGCTTTCGTCCACAAATACTAATGCCCCGAAGCTTTTGGTGTCTGCATTTTTGGCAGTGGCGGTCATGTAGACGCGATCGCCCTCGACGGTATCAATGGCATAATTGAAGTTCTCAGTTTCGGGGTTGATCCCTAAGCCCAAATCGTCAATGGTTGGCGCAAATTCGGATTCTTCGAGAAAATAAGCTTGTTGAGCGCGAGATAATGCTCCCAAATTGTTGCGAGTTTCGTCTTCGGGGGAGGGAGTCACCGCAATCGGGGCATCCGCCACTTCAAAAGAACTTAAGAAGGCGTTGACTTCTGGAACCTCGATATCTTGTTCGGTATCGTCGCTACCCGCTAATACTTGGTAAATTCTGCCGTTTTCTTCATCGAATAAAACCAAGACCTTCAGCCGACTGTTCTCGGTGACGACCGTCAGTTCTCGACCGGGGAGGTCGTTGCGGGTAATGTCTTCTTGATTTTCGATGGTGCCGCCTTCTTGAGTCAGGGTGGCGGTCAACTCCTCAATTAAATCATCGGGAGAACCTTGTTCGGGGGGATAAGGAATCGCAATCACACCATAGGAGATTGATTCTCCTTCATAACCCGCAAAAAATTGGTCGCCTTGGGGTTCGCCAGGAAATTTAACGCTGTAGCTTTGGTCTTCTGGGGTATAGGCTACCCAATCTTCGGTAATCGCTTCGATTTGGGCCGCATTGTCGCCGCCGTTACCATTGCAGCTTCCTAAAACTAAAGAAGCCGTACAAAGCGCGATCGCGGTAGAAATTCGCCAAGATTTCACAGGTAATCAGTGCCTCAATAAGTGGTCAGTTAGTTTTTTCTACGATTCCGACAAGGGGATTTCCGCTTTCGTCTCCCTCAGACGATTGTATTGTAAGAGAAGACGAGGGCGATCGCCCCGGTAGAATCGTTAAGCTGTCATCGCCAAGATAGAATAAGATAGATAACTTAATATTTTGTATAGGAACGCGCCAGTTAATCCATACTTGCTTGGCTTGAAATCGTTTCCATATTCTAAATTATCTTGTAGGCGGAACACAGGAGAAGGAATCGCGCATGGGTAGAGTAGTCGGCATCGACTTGGGGACAACGAATTCTGTTGTTGCTGTGATAGAAGGCGGCAAACCCGTTGTTATTGCCAATGCAGAAGGTACGCGAACCACTCCCTCGGTTGTCGGATTCAATAAAGACGGAGAATTAGTGGTCGGGCAAATGGCCAGGCGGCAAGCCGTCCTAAACCCTCAAAATACCTTTTATGCCATTAAACGCTTCGTGGGCCGCACTTATGGCGAATTAACCCCCGAATCCAAGCGCGTTGCCTACACGGTGCGGCGGGATAATAATGGCAATGTCAAAATTCGCTGTCCTCGTCTGAAAAAAGATTTTGCCCCCGAAGAAGTGTCAGCGATGATTTTACGCAAACTCGCTGAAGATGCCGAACGCTACCTCGGCGAACCCGTAACCGGGGCGGTGATTACCGTTCCGGCGTATTTCAACGACTCTCAACGGCAAGCCACCAAAGACGCAGGCCGCATTGCCGGGTTAGAAGTGTTGCGAATTGTCAACGAACCCACGGCGGCTTCCCTGGCGTATGGCTTGGATCGCGCTGAAAATGAAACGATTTTGGTGTTTGACTTGGGGGGTGGGACATTTGATGTTTCCATTCTCGAAGTTGGGGGCGGTGTCTTGGAAGTGCTGTCTACCAGTGGGGACACTCAGCTAGGGGGACAAGACTTTGATAAACGGTTAGTGGACTGGATGGCCGATGAATTTCTCGAAAAAGAAGAAGTTGATTTACGGCGCGATCGCCAAGCCCTCCAACGCCTCACCGAAGCCGCCGAGAAAGCCAAAATCGAGCTTTCGGGCGTTAGCACCACCGAAATCAACCTGCCCTTCATCACCGCCACCCCCGAAGGCCCCAAACACATCGAAACTCGCCTGACTCGCGCCGAATTTGAAAGTATCTGCGGCGATCTCGTTAGTCGTTTGCGTCGTCCCATCAAACGAGCGATTAAAGACGCAGGCTTGAGTCCCATTCAAATCGATGAAGTAGTATTAGTGGGTGGTTCGACCCGGATTCCCCTAGTGCAGGGCTTAGTCCGCAGTTTCATCGACAAAGAACCCAACCAAAACGTTAACCCCGATGAAGTGGTAGCGGTGGGGGCAGCGATTCAATCGGGTATCCTTGTCGGAGAAGTCAAAGATGTTTTACTGCTAGACGTTACGCCCCTATCCCTAGGCGTTGAAACCATTAGCGGCGTGACTAAAAAGCTGATTCCCCGCAACACCACCATTCCGGTACGTCGTTCTGATATTTTCTCCACCTCGGAAAATAATCAAACCCTGGTTGAAATTCATGTTGTCCAAGGGGAACGAGAAATGGCTAAGGATAATAAATCCCTCGGACGGTTTAAACTGACTGGGATTCCCCCTGCCCCTAGGGGTATCCCCCAAGTCCAGGTTGCCTTTGATATTGACGCAAATGGCATTCTGCAAGTTACCGCAATGGATCGCACCACGGGCCGCGAGCAAAGTGTGGTGATTCAAAACTCCTCGACCCTCACCGAAGCCGAAGTGAGTACCATGATTCGCGAAGCCGAGGAATTTGCCCAAGAAGACCGTCAACGGCGCGAACGTGTCGAAAAACGCAATCGTTCGGTCGCCCTGATTGACCAAGCCCAACGGCGTTTGCGGGAAGTCACCCTCGACTTTGGTAATCAGTTTGCCAGTTACTATCGTCGCCAAATCGAAGCCCTGATCGCGGATTTACGGCTATATCTCGACCAAGACGACGAAAGAGGCATCGATCGCTCTCAGGCGGATTTACAGGATGCGCTGTATGAACTCAATCGCGAGATTCGCTTGCAGTTTGATGACGAGGATGAAGACTTTTTCGGTTCAATTCGGCGTACCTTTACCGGGGAAAAAGAGCGCGATCGCTTTGCATCGCCTCCCCCACCGCAGGCCCCATCTCCTTACGATCCTTATAACTACGATGATTACGAAACCGACCCCTACGATCGCCGCCGGGTAGAACGCCGACCTAGCCCTAGCCCTAGCCCTAGCCCCAGTCGTGACAGCTATAATAATCGTCGCAGTCCTTCTCGTCGCGCCTACGAGTATGAAAATGATTGGGATGAGGATGATGATGATTGGTTCTAATTCAGTCATCAGTTATCAGTTATCAGTCATCAGTATTTTGGGCAGTCGGCAGTCGGCAATCGGCAATCGGTCTGTAGGGGCGATCTTTTCCCCGTCCAATAACCAATAACTAACAACCAATAACTAACAACCAATAACTAACAACCAATAACCAACAACCAACAACCAACAACCAACAACTAATAACTTCCCTAATGCAAAACTTCCGTAATTACTACGAAATTTTAGAAGTTAACCGCGATGCACCGCCTGAAGAAATCAAACGGGCGTATCGCAAATTGGCGCGGCGTTATCATCCTGACTTGAATCCGGGGGATAAGGCAGCCGAGGAGCAATTTAAGACGATTGGGGAAGCTTATGATGTGCTGTCCGATCAAAGTAAGCGATCGCAATACGATCAATTTAGTCGCTTTTGGCAGCAAAATGGCTTTCGTAAAACCGCCAAAGCGCGATCGCGTTCTAATTCGGCGGTCGATTACAGCGAGTATCGCGACTTTGACCGCTTTGTAGACCAATTGTTGAATCGTAAAGGCGAACCGGTGCGACCCAAAGGTAAAAGCGTCCGGGTGAACAACACAGCCCAAGCCTATCGACCGGGAACTCGTAAAAACTACGCCGTCGGTAATGCCCCCCGCACCACGGTTAAACGGGAGCGCCCTAGGGATATCGAAGCCCGGCTGACTTTACCCCTTGAAAAGGCTTATATCGGCGGTAGAGAGCGCATTCGCCTAGAAGATGGGCGATCGCTCGAAGTGGAAATGCCCGAAGGGATGATCGATGGTCAACGAGTACGCCTCAAAGGTCAAGGCATAGAAGGGGGCGATCTTTACCTCAAAATCACCGTCGAACCCCACGCCATTTTTGAGTTACAAGGCAGTGATATTTTTTGCCGCGTTCCCCTGACTCCCAGCGAAGCCATTGTCGGGGGGACGGTTGAAGTCCCGACGATTGACGGTTTAGTGCGAATCAATGTCCCGGCAGGAGTGAAGCCCGGTCAGCGTTTGCGTTTGGCGAATAAGGGTTTTCCCAAAGGAGAGGAACGGGGGGATCAATTGGTTGAAATCGCGATCGCGATCCCGCCGACGATTAGCGATGAGGAAAAGGAGTTATACGACAAAATCCGGGCTTTAGAAACGTTTAATCCTCGCAGTTCGTTGTATTAATTTGGTTGTTGGTTGTTGGTTGTTGGTTATTGGTTGTTGGTTGTTGGTTGTTGGTTATTAGTTATAGTAATTCTAAATAAAAACCGTGATTCGGAGCGCGCAGATTAAAATCTGGGGAACCAACACGGCAAAGTCAGCCTTCGCGGACTCAGGAAGTAAAGGTAAATGTACGGAACTTAATTAGAATGACTATATTAGTTATTAATTGTAAATTGTAAATTGTTAATTGTAAATTGTTAATTGTGCATTGTTAATTATTAATTGTAAATTGTAAATTGTTAATTGTGCATTGTTAATTATTAATTGTAAATTGTAAATTGTTAATTGTGCATTGTAAATTGTTAATTGGATTGGCGTTGCGGTAGATATTTACCCCCGAAAAGATCGTGCAGCAATACATAAAAACAGGGAATAATAAACAGGGTTAAGAAAGTGGCGAGGGATAAGCCCGAAAAGACCACAACCCCCAACGGTTGCAGAAACTCTGAACCCTCCCCAATGCCTAAAGCCAGGGGAAATAAGCCCAAGACGGTTGTGATGGTGGTCATGAGGATAGGACGGAGGCGTTGGGGGGCGGCGTTGAGAATCGCGATCGCGTGACCGTAGCGGTGTTTTTCCCGCAGTTGGTTGGCGAGTTCTACCATGACGATCGCGTTGTTGACGACAATCCCGACTAACAGAATCGCCCCGACTAACACAGTTGCCCCGATCGCGGTTTGGGTGAGATATAAACCCAAAATCCCGCCAGCGAGGGCGAGGGGAACAGTCAGCATAATGACCAAGGGATCGACGAGGGAGTTGTATTGAACCGCCATCACCACAAAGACGAGAAACGCCGCTAAACCGCCGAGAAGGGTTAAAGCGCGTTGGAGTTCGTCGTTGGACTCGGCGGTGGTACTCGGCAGCAAAAACACCCCTTCTGGGAGGTCTATCTGGGCGATCGCGTCCTGGGTATCGGCAAGGGCATCACTGAGACTGGCTTCTTCGGCTAAGTCTCCGACAATAATAAAGACTTGCCGTTGATTGATACGTTGAATGTCGCCGGGGGCTTGCCCTTTTTGCAGGGTGGCCACTTCGCGCAAGGCGACGGGGTTATTGTTGATGCTGAATAGGGGCAGTTGGGCGAGTTGGTCGATGCGTTGGCGGGATTCTGAGTTTAAACGAACGCGAATATCGATCAGGCGATCGCCCCGTTGTAATTGCGTGGGAACCGACCCCAGGAGGGCAGTTTGCAGGGGTTCGCCGATGTCTGCGGTACTAAGGTCTAATTCGGCTAAACGTTCCCAATTGGGCAGGATTTGGACTTCTGGTTGAGGGCGATCGCCATCGGGACGAAAACGGGCGGTAGTAACACTACCATCGAGGGTTTCTAAAACTTGGCGACCTGCGTTTTCTAATACTTCTTTATCGTTGCCTTGTAAAATGATATCAATATCACCCCGAACGGGAGAGTTGTTGAGAATAATACCCCGCACTCGTCCGGGGGAAAGACGTAAGCGGACGTTGACTAAATTGAGTTTTTGCAGTTCTTGATTCACGCGATCGGTATAGGCTTGAACATCGGTTCCGGGTTTGAGGGTAATGGTACTCGAACCTCGTAAAATGTTATTAACGGTAATGTCTGCAAATAATGCACCCCCAACGGTAGTAAAGGTGTATTCTGTTTCCGGTTGATTCAGTAAAACTTCGTCTACCGCTTGCATTATTTTTTGATTGGTTTCCAAGGTAGTTCCGGGGGGAAATTGCGCTCTTAAGTTGGCTTGTCCGGTGTTGATTTGGGGCAGGAGTTCTTGGGGGATACGCTGATTCATCCAAAGACTACTACTGCCTAAAATAGCGACGACTAAAACAATAACTAAAATGCGGTAACGCAGTACAAAGCTTAAGGTATTGCGGTAGCTATTTGTAGCTGCGATGAATTTTTGATTAAAGCCCCGAATAAGCCAAAAATTGGCAATGCCGCTAGAGTGACGCAGCAGCAGTAACCGGGAAGCCATCATGGGAACAACGGTTAAAGCGACGATCAAAGAAGCGGCGACGGCAAAACTAATGGTTAAAATTAATTCGCTAAAGAGTAAGGAAACAAAGCCGCCAACGAGTAGAAAGGGTAAAACGGCGACTAAGTTGGTGGCGGTGGAAGCGACTAAAGCCGATTCTACTTCTTGACCGCTATTAATGGCATCATTAAGGGTGCGATCTTCGCCACTTTCCATCCCAACGGCGATGTTTTCTAACATGACAATAGAGTTGTCTACCACAATGCCAACCCCTAATGCTAATCCCCCTAAACTAAAGACATTGAGGGACAAGCCAAAGAGTTTCATTAAAATCACTGCTGCTAGAGTTGCGAGGGGAATGGCGGTGACAATAATAAAGGTTTGACGCAGAGAACCGAGGAAGATAAAAACCGCGATCGCGGCCAAGGCGGTTCCGGTTAATCCGGCGGTAATTACATTGGTAATTGAAGCTTGCACGAATTGCGATTCGTCGAGGGTTTCAACCAGGTTCATTTCTTCGGTAATAATCCCGGCATCTCGCAAAAACTGAATACGTTTTTTGACGGCTTCAATAACGGTAACGGTATTAGCGTCGGGTTGTTTTTGAACGCTAACTTTAACCGCAGGTTTACCGTTTAAAAGGACAAATAACCGTTGTTCTTCTGTGCCGTCGATAATGGTGGCAATGTCTTGGAGTTTAACTCGTCGTTGAGCGCCAACTTCACTGTTTCTCGGTAAGGTTAGCGAGAGGCCGCGTAACTCCTCAGCGTCCTGAAACCGTCCTACGGCGCGGGTTAGGGGTTCTCCGGCTTCTCCTTGCAAACGCCCTCCGGCAATGTCTTGGTTGCGATCGCGCAGGGCATCGAGAACGTCTTGCACATCGATTCCCAGGGTTTGCAAGCGGCGCAAATCCAACTCTACCGTGACTTCTTCCCGCACTCCCCCAGATACATTCACCGAGGCTACCCCTGGAATGATACCGAGTTCCCGTTCGATTTCTTCATCGGCAAAAACCCGCAATTCCACTGGGGTTAAATTATCTGAATCCAAGGCAAACTCGTAAATGGGAAGCTGCGAGGGTTCAAATTTGAATAAGCGGGGTTCTTCGACCACATCGGGAAGGCGATCGCGGGCGCGATTCAAGGTGGCTGTGGCTTCATTCAGGGCTTGATCGATGTCTTCCCCCGGTTCAAAGAAAAGGTTAACGCTAATGCGCCCTTCCCGCGTCTCTGAGAAGACTTGTACAACCCCATCGGTGGCGCTGAGGGCTTCTTCGAGGGGTTTGGTGATTTCTTCAACGGCCACTTCTGGAGAAACCCCAGGGGCATCAGCCCGTAGTCCAATGCGAGGATAGGTAATGGCAGGAAGTAGGTCTACTTGTAGGCGAAAAATGAAGAAAATGCCGACAACAATGGTGGCAACAGTCAACATTAATACACCAATATGACGGCGAATCGACAGCCCACTCAGGGAGAATTTTGAGGCAGATTTAGAGTTCATTAGAAGTTGTGAGGAAAAAAGAGTTCGCGATCCGCTGAATGGGTCTCAGGTCTGTTTTCTGGGCGATTGGCAGAACCTCGACTGCGACATGATGTTTCTAAGAATGATACAGTCGAGGTCATATTTTTGCTACGGGCTGATCGAACGACTTTGCCCCGGTTGTACGACAATCTCGATGGCATTCACCTCTAGCGACGCATTTGTGCCATTTTTAAGGACGTTCCGGGGGTCAACGTCTCCGGACTACCTACGACGCTGTTCACCGCTTGCTGGACTCTAAACTTGCCGCACAGAGAAGCGCCCCTACTGCCCCACTCAACCCCAAGAAAAATTAGAATCCCCCAGAATCTTCGATATTTTAGGAAAAGTAGGAAAAGGGCGAATGCTCCCTTTTTTTTGTCAACGCCCTAAAATGCCAAATAGAGAGATTATTGGCAATCTGGGCGATCGCGTGAATACCGTCTCGATCGCTCAAGTCAACATACATTGTGACTGAATTCCGATATGATTTGAACATTCGGACGATCGGGCTTCGGTTTAGACTGTCCCATAATTGTCGTGACTATCCCAATCATTTATTGCATCTAGGGTTATGGCCGATTGCCGAATCCGTCCCTCTCTAAAGGCTATTCGTAAAGTCAAAAATGCCCTTGACCATGAACGCTTGCGTCAAAAAATTCTCGAAGACATAACGGGTTTGAGTTCTCAAACCATCATGCGTTTTTTAGGGGGTGAATCTATCGACCAAGCCAGCCTTAACTTAATTTACGATGCCCTCGATCTACCCTGGGAAGAAGGAGATGTTGTGGTTGATTCCCAAGCGCGAGAACCGATACAAAATATTAACTTAGAAGTTTTAATTCAAGAACTGCGTCAGCATTGTAGCGATCGCGTTTTAAGTCGTTACAGTCACACCCAACTTCTCAATCTCCAAAAAACCAGAGTCGATCGCTTTTGGGTGGATTTATATCATCTCGAACCCTTACCGCGAGAAGCTTATTTCTCCTCGCGAGACCTCCTCGAAACCGTCCAAAAATTGAAAAATCGCGATCGCTTTGGTTTAGGAGAACGCCGTCAACGGGGTTCAGGTTTAGACATTGCCAACCAATACCAAAGATTAATTATTTTAGGCAAACGGGGTTCTGGGAAAAGCACATTTCTCCGCCATCTTGCGGTCGCTTGTTGCCAGGAAAAATACAAAAGCGATTATATTCCCGTTTTAATTAACCTCAAACAATGCCCTCCCGTCGAAGCCACCCATACCTCCTTTTTTACTGAATATTTACATCGCGAATTTGCCCTCTCTCATATCTCTTTGACCGAACAAGTTTTATGTAGTGGTAAAGTTTTGATTCTGTTCGACGGCTTAGATGAAATCCCCGATCGCCATCGCCGCAATGTACAGTATATTATTCGCAATTTCTGTCAACGCTATTACAAAAATCAAATTATTCTGACCAGTCAGACCCAAGTGACTGAATGTAACTATACGACCTTTGAGTATTTTGAAATCGCCGAATTTAACCCCAAACAAGTCCAAGAATATACTAAAACTTGGTTTACTGCCTTAGTTAAAAATCCCGTCAAAAGTGAAGCTTTAACTAAACAATTTTCAACCAAGCTCAATCTTCCCGAAAACCGCCCCCTTAAACAAATAGCCGTCAATCCGATTGATTTGAGTTTGGCTTGTTGGGTTTATATTAGTAATAATAACCTCCCTCAACGTCCCCCCGAACTCTACGATCGCGGCCTTCGTTTATTTCTAGAAACCTGGGTAGATGACCACTCCGACGGACAAAGTTCAATTTATAAAAATTTGTCTGTCGATCATAAAATCGACTTGTTTTGTCATTTAGCAACGGTGACTTTAGAACGGGGTTTATTTTTCCTAGACAAACGTCAACTCACAGATTTAATTGCCCGTTATATTACCCAAAAACTCTCTCAAAAAGCCAACTACGAGCGTATCCTCGCTTACAGTGAAGGGATATTAAAAGCAATCGAAAGTCAACATGGTATTATTATTAAACGGAGTCACGAACTATATTCTTTTGCCTCTCAAGCTTGGCATGAATATTTCGTGAGTTATGCGATTCTCGATAAATTTCATCTCCTCACATCCGATTTACCTTTTAGTCAATTTATCTCTAAAAACTGGCGGACATTTTTAGGATTTGCTTTAAAAGAAATGCAAAATCCTGACAACTTCGTTCTTCAACTCAAACAAAAAATAGATGAAATAATAGCAGGCGATCGCAAACTTCAATTTTTCCTAGAATGGGTGACCCAAAAAGCGGTTTTAATCCAAGTTTCTTATAAACCATCTGCGGCTCGTGCCTTTTATTTTTCCCAAGCATTAGGTCGCATTTTTGAACCTAAACTTAGCCGTCCTCTCGACTTTTCCCACGCCGTCGATCGCGCCTTAAAATCCGATCTACATGACCGTTCTTTAGCCTATCGACTTGATAAAAAACTCGGTAAAGATTTTAAAGATAATGCAATTCGCAATCTCGATTATGACTTAGCTGTGGACTTGATTTTAGATTGTCTATTAGTGACTTATGCTTACGACCTCAATTTGTTTTTAACCTATAGTAGTGACCGCGATTTTGACCTAGACCCCGAACTCCAACAGTCTTTAAAGCGATTTAAAAATCAAATTCCCACCCCCGAAAGAGACGATCAAAAATATCAGAAATGGTTGAAAATGAATGGGAAAATTTGGACACAAAATCTCCGTATGGCAATTATTCAACACCGTAATATTGGTTATGAATGGCAGTTTGATTTGGAGGAAAGAAAGTTGCTTAAACAATATTATTATGCTAATAAGATTTTGGTAGACTGCTTGCAAGAAAATCAGAAAGTGAGTCATCAGGTAAAACAAAAAGTAGAAGATACTTTATTACTTCCCGTTGCCGAAATTGAAAAGTACCAACAAGAATTCAACCAGCAGTTAGACAGCCAACAATAAGTAAAAGATATTTAGAGTATTTTCATTTGAGACGTAAACTCAGATTGCGTTTTTTCTTAATAGTATCTCTGTTATAGAATCGAGGCAGAGCTTCGTTTGGTGCGTCCCTTGGTGGAACCAAGGAACGAGATTAGGATGTAACCTCAAATCCAAGTTACATTGGTTCCCCGGATTTCAATATGTGGGTGGGCTGTCGGTTCTTATTTAGAATTACTATAGTATTGCCACTAATTCACTTACTGATTACGACTTTATGCTTTCGGTTCAAAACCTCCACAAAGCCTACGGTAAACGGCAAGTTTTACAGGGCTTAAATCTCCAGATTCAAGCCGGGGAAATTTATGGCTTACTCGGACCGAATGGGGCCGGAAAAACTACCACGATTAATATTCTTTGTCACCTTTTAAACGCCGATCGCGGTAAAATTCTGCTAGATCGTGAAACTTTGTCTGACCAAACCAAACCCCTTCTCGGTGTTGCCCCCCAAGAAAACCTACTCTACAAAAGCTTATCCTGTGCTGAAAATCTCGATTTTTTTGCCCGTTTGTACGGTTTAACGGGGAAATCAAGGCAGAAACAAGTTAAAGCGAGTCTAGCCGCCGTTAATCTCAGCGATCGCGCCTCTAGCGTCGTTGAAACCCTGAGTGGGGGAATGCAGCGTCGGCTTAATATTGCTGCGGCTATTGTTCATCAACCCAAACTGGTAATTCTCGATGAACCCACCACGGGGTTAGACATCGAAGCCCGTTACGAAGTCTGGGAGTTGATTCGCAACCTCAAAACCCAAGGCATTACTATTCTACTCACCACGCATCTACTCGACGAAGCCGAACGTCTGTGCGATCGCATTGGTATTCTAAAATCAGGACAAATTGCAGCCGAAGGGACTCTCGAAGCCTTGCGTCAGTGGGTCAACGCTCAAGAAATTGTCACGATTCAAACCCCAGACGAAGCCGCCGCGATCGCCCGTGGGACAGAACTGGGTTATCCTTATCGGTATTATGGCCAAGACCTCACCTTCTGGCTGCCCGAAACCCTGGAACTACGGGAAATTATCGCCAATTTTGACGGCATTCCCCTGGATTCTATTTCCCGTCAAGCGGTGAGTTTAGAGCATATCTATCTCGAAGTAACTCAAAGCCAGAATCAAACTACCCCAGTTACCTAGAAATAATTACTGCTCTGGAGAGAAGAATAACACCGGAAACCAACTGTTACGCAGGATTTCGTCTGCGAAACTAGGGGCTGTCCAGTCGAGCAATGCACCACGGGTCACATAAGAAGTCGCGATCGCGCTAATATCTTCTGTAACCGCCGTTTCTAGGATTTCCATGAGGGGGTTACCAATGCTGACTTTGGTATTCACTTGCAGCTTGAGATGGTCTTCTAAATCGGCTTTAACTTCTGCAATCCGTTTGTTTGCTTCTTCGACGCGGTACTCGGTGGGGACTCCACGACGGCCACTTGTTTCCTCGATGGCCCACAATAGCAAGCATTGATCCAGGGAATTTTCCGGGCGATCGCTGGCATAATCTTTAATACGCTCGATCAGATATTTAGCCGAATTGCCGTCATTATAGGGAATCAGCAAATAACGCCATAAGTTACGACAGCGTAGTTTCAACTCCTCGCAAGTGTAGGTTGAAATCAACTGCGGTCGCAAGATCATCACCGGAGTTGAGGTGGATTTAGCCAACTCCAAACTGGTACTGCCAAAAATCTTTTCTTGCAGTAAACTCCGAATAGGCGTTCCGGTGAGGATGACTTCGCTTTGGTGTTGTTTTGCGAGGTTGGGGATAGTTTCTGCGGCTCGTCCAGACGGAACTTCAATTTCGACTTCCACCGTTTCAGGGACGTTGGCTAAAGCTTCAGAAAGTCTGGCTTTCGCGGCTTCGATTTTGTCAGTATCAATGCGGGGAACGTTTCCTTCAGTCCAGACGGGGACGCTGTGGAGAAAGACAATTTTCGTGAGACCATTTGCGGCTAAATCGGGAACAAATTCCACAAAACGATACAAGCCATCGGACAAGTCTGTACAAATTAAACAACTTCGGAACATAAGAAATTAATCCGCCGCGATCGAGGTCAAAAGAGGTAGTAAATGGTTTTGCGCCATTATTTATTAGCTTAACAAGCGATTCAACCCCCTTATATCCTACTATATATTGTTTCCTTCAGATATAATGCCAGAGCCACTTCAGTCCCAACACCTCCAAGACATCTGTCTGATTGCCACAGATATGGATGGGACATTAACCCAACAAAGCAAATTTACGGCCCAATTATTTCAGGCTTTAGAAGTATTAGCCACAGCCCAGTTAACCGTTTTAATGATTACAGGACGCTCCGCAGGCTGGGTAAGTGGTTTAAAACATTATCTCCCTATTCAAGGCGCGATCGCAGAAAATGGGGGTCTATTTTTCCCTCCCGATCTTGAAGCCCCTCAACCCCTGGTTAATCTCCCCAGTTGGACGCAGCATCGGCAAAATTTAGCCGCAATGTTTGAGCGACTGCAACAACAGTTTCCGCAGCTTCAAGAATCGGCTGATAATCAATTTCGTCTCACCGATTGGACGTTTGATGTAATGGGGTTAAGTGCAGAAGATTTACAGCAGTTGCAGCAGTTGTGCGAGGAATCGGGGTGGGGATTTACTTACAGTACCGTTCAGTGTCATATTAAACTCAAACAGCAAAATAAAGCCGCCGGATTGCAACAGGTTTTACAGCAATGTTATCCCCAGTTAACGGCAAAACAAGTGTTAACGATTGGTGATAGCCCTAATGATGAATCCTTGTTTAATCCGGTTGATTTCCCCGTTTCAGTGGGAGTTGCTAATGTTTTAGATTACCAAGAAAAACTAACCCATCAACCCGCTTATGTTACAAATGCGGCTGAAGGGAAAGGGTTTTGTGAGGTGGTGGAGTTGTTGCAATTCGGCTTGTAAATAGTATGACCCATAACATTCCCGATCCTCATCAAACTTACCCCTTACCCCACTACAATCGCCTTTGTTTTCTCAAAAACATTGTTAATAATCCTAATATTATGATTGGCGATTATACTTATTACGACGATTTCGAGAATCCTCAGAATTTTGAACGCAATGTTCTGTATCATTTCGATTTCATTGGTGATAAATTGATTGTGGGGAAATTCTGCGCGATCGCGTCTGATGTTAAATTTATTATGAATGGGGGAAACCATGATATTGACAATTTTGCCAGTTATCCTTTTTATATCTTTGGTCAAGCTTGGCAAAAAGTTACCCCAACGACTCATAAAATTAAAGGCAATACAGTTATTGGTAATGATGTGTGGTTGGGTTTTGATGCGACCATTTTACCCGGAGTAACAATTGGGGATGGTGCTGTTGTGGGTGCGAAAGCCGTTGTTACCCAAGATATTCCACCTTATACCATTGTTGGGGGGAATCCAGCCCAACCGATTCGCAGACGTTTTGAACCGGAAGTTATTGAACTTTTGCTCTATTTAAAATGGTGGGATTGGCCAATTACAAAAATTACCAAACATCTCGAAGTTTTATACAGTAATGATGTTGAAAAGTTACAAAAACTCCTAAATTAAGCTGAGTAATCGATCTTAAAGAAAGGGCTAAAGCTCTGACTACAAACTAATATAGCAATTCCAAATAAAAACCAGCAGCCCCTCTCGGAGTGGGAGAGGGGTTTGGGGTGAGGGCGGTTCAGGGAGAATACGATACCTTTATTGGGAGATGACTGTACGGAAACTAATTGTAATGACTATAACAAAAACTAGCGATTTTCCGGATTAAATAAACCCATTAACCAACTCAAAATCGCCCCAAACGCAAAGCCCCCCGCATGGGCCCAATAAGCAATCCCACCCATATCAACCCTTGTGGTTGTATCCAAACTAGCAACGCCATATAAAGCTTGTTGAGCAAACCAAAAACCGAGGAAGAAAACCGCCGGAATCCGAAATGTTGTTAGGAAAAAACCAAGGGGAATTAGGGTTAAGATTTTGGCTCTAGGAAAGCGGATAATATAGGCTCCCATAATACCCGCGATCGCGCCACTTGCTCCCAAAGTTGGAACTGTCGAATTAATCGAAAAAATGTATTGGGCTAAAGCCGCAAAAATACCACAACTGAGATAAAAAATAATATATTTAAGCCGTCCCAATTTTTCTTCAATGTTATTCCCAAAAATCCAAAGAAACAACATATTTCCCCCCAGATGTAAAAAGCCACCGTGGAGAAACTGAGAGGTAATTAAAGTCATAAACTGCCCGAAAATTGCCGCCGGATTACCGCTTTGCAAACTCAGAGTTAACTCCCGTGGGACAACTCCATAAGTTGAGAAAAAGGCGCGTAATTCAGGAGCCGGAAGCGATAATTCATAAACAAAAATGATAATATTAAGGACAATTAAAACATAAGTAATGTAAGGTGTAATTTCTGTCGGATTATCATCGTGTAAAGGAACCACAACTTTTTGACCTCAAATGATTAACACAGTAACAGCAACCCTTCAACAAGCTAACTCAAAACTTCAGAAACAGTCAATTTTTGGAGGTGACGGTGGGGTAGAAATTTTTTATACCAAATCTTACCGAATTTTGCTCAGAAATGCCATCAAATTTTTGCTGCGATCGCCCGAAGCTTAAGGAAAATTCAATGTTAATATTAACTTGAGCCAATTTTCTCAAACTCTAGACCCACAGAAATTAAAAGACTACACTAAGGAATGAAACTTTTAGCCGAGATTTTAAAGTCGTCATGATGCACGGTTTTATCCCCCCCCAACGCTACTTTCCTTATTTAACTTGGCCCGACATTGCGGCCATGTCTGATAAAGAAAATACAGTCATTATTCAGCCTGTCGCTGCGATTGAACAACACGGACCTCATTTACCCTTAGCCGTTGATTCAGCCATTGGTTTAGGGGTGTTAGGCAAAACTTTAGAAACATTAAATCCAGAGATTCCGGCTTATAGTTTGCCCAATTTATATTACGGCAAATCCAACGAGCATTATCATTTTCCCGGTACAATTACTTTATCAGCGCAGACTTTAATTTCTATTTTATTAGAAGTTGCTGATAGTTTATATCGAGCCGGATTTC
This sequence comes from filamentous cyanobacterium ESFC-1, assembly GCA_000380225.1. Classification (GTDB taxonomy): domain Bacteria; phylum Cyanobacteriota; class Cyanobacteriia; order Cyanobacteriales; family Spirulinaceae; genus Jaaginema. Next base: position 1,128,186 of record KB904821.1, on the reverse strand, counting down.
GTAAGTTAATTTTAATGAACTCTCATGGCGGACAACCGGAAATAATGAATATTGTAGCCCGAGATATTCATCAAAAATATGGCGACTTTCTCGTATTTCCTTTTTTTACTTGGAAAGTGTCGAATATTGTAGCGGAATTATTCGATGAAAGGGAACAAGAAGTGGGCATTCACGCCGGGGCAATTGAAACCAGTTTAATGTTAACTTTATTACCCGAACAAGTGCGAATGGACAAGGCGGTGTGCGAGTTTCCGCCAGATTCTCCCCCGGATAGTATGCTGAGTATGGAAGGAAAATTACCCTTTGCTTGGGTCACTAAAGAATTAAGTCAAAGTGGAGTTTTAGGGGATGCCACCATCGCGGATAAAGCCAAAGGCGATCGCATTCTAGCCGCTTTAGTCCAAGGCTGGCAACAAGTGATTACAGAGGTTTATCATTTTCAACAACCCCAAGTTTCGACAACCTAAAAAACGGAAGCCCAGATCGAACTTCCGCATCAATTAACTTCGCCGTTGTTGAATAACTTTCAGTTATGAACGAATATTCGGGTTCACTTCTTTTGCCATATCTTTAAACATTTCTAAACTCGGGCCAGGACGACGGCGAGTTTTAGTGGGTTTTGGCATTAAATTATTCGGTGCAAACAGCACATTTTTCGGTTGTGCTGTGGCGACTTTACCGTTATTCGTTGAAACCGCAGGAATGGGTTTGGGTTGCGGTTTTGCTTCTTCTTTTTTCTCCTCTGGTTTTACTTCCGGGGCTTTTGTTTTTTGAGTCGCTTTCGGTTGAGAAGCTGTTTTTTTCTCCTCTGTTTTTGTTTCCGAGGCCTGAGACGGTGTGGATTGAGATTCTTGATCCTCGTCAAGTTGCAAATAATAGCTGTCTTGACCGCCGCCTAAGATTTTCTTTAAAAAACCTACCATTGACGATTACTCCCAAAATCGCAAGTTACTGTTGTTTGAAAATGTGGCTGTTAATAACAATGAACAATCTTAATTAGCTTGCTGTTTAGCACTAAGCAGAATAACTCAGACGCTTAGGGATTGCTCGACACATCGATTTTATATCTTACCGTGTTTCGGGGATCGCTTTATTGTTGCGATCGCGCCCTGGGCTATTGCCCTATGCCGCATTTCGGGTAAATTCTAGAGTCATTCGCGCTAACTCCTTTGTTTTTCATTCAGCATCTAGATTCAAAGATTCGACGATCGCGAGGGGAAGTAAAGGATTATTAATGGTTTGGGCGTAACTTTGGCTGAGATAAGGGCGATATTGAGGTTGATTGGCAATATAAGTTTGAAAAAAGGCCAGACTAAAAGCTTCTATATAGTTATAGGCGATCGCGGGGTCGGGTCCTAGAACTGGCGCGGGGAGGGAAACATCATTTTCCGTCACACCAATCGCCGAAAAATGGGTGCCATTTTCCAAAAGAAGCAGATATTTTTCTGGGGTGGTGAGTTGGGTAAACGGACGGATTTGTTCTTCGAGGGCGGGAGTGACCGCATCAGCACTCCCCGTAACAATGGTTAGGGGAATCTGGATTTCAGCCAACTCAGAGGGGCCAAAAATCGTGCTGGCCAGGGGGTTGATCGCGATCGCGGCCTGAATGCGATTATCCGTCAAATCGTAGTCAGCAGGGGGCAAATCCAGCGCTTGGCATTGAATCAGAAACGAAATATTAAACGAAGGATTATCCGGGTCACACTGAGCATTCAAGCGGTCAAAATTAATCTCAGCCCCCGCTAACGCCAACGCCGTATAAGCCCCAAACGACTGACCCACGATGCCCACCTGCTGCCAATCCAGGCGATCGCCATAATCCCTTTGTAAAATATCCAAAAGAAACTTGATATCCAGGGGACGGTCGATCAACTCCCGCGAGGGGGTAATATCCTGAACCAAACCACTCGCGAGGGCTTCAATCTGCTCGGCATTACTCCCCGGATGTTCTGGAACCGCCACCGCAAAGCCATGAGACGCTAAATGAGTCGCTAAATAGGCATAACTCGCCCGTTCTGAGCCTAAACCGTGGGAAATGACAACCAACGGCAAAGAACCGGGCAACTGGGGTAAATATAAATCAACCGGAAAAGCGCGATCGCGGTCTGGGTCATTGAGCCGCAAAGTTTCCCGACGAAACGTCACTGGCCCCGACTCCTGCAAATCAAGGGGAAAATCCGCCAGATTCGCCGCCGCTAACTCCGTATTAGCTTGCCTTTGAATCGCCGCGATCGCCTCTTGGGTATTATTAATAATGCGACTAATCCGATTCAACAACTCAAACGCCCTGGCCGAATTAATGCGAATCCCAGAAGTCGGAAACTGACGCAACACATTCAACGGCGTTAACCCTTCTTCCGGGTCCGCCGCCGCCAAAATCAACGCCGACCGAATCGCAAAAAAGCCCGGTTGCTCGGCCCGAGTTTGAATCAACTCCCCCACTTGCTTTAAAATCGTCTCTCCTTGGGGCGAATAAAGAAACTGAGCCACCGCCACCGCACTCACATCCGCCGAGGTTTGTAACACCGTGCGTAGCTGCTGTAACTGTTCCGGGGTCAAGCGATTGGCATAGGGCGCAAAATCCGGCTCAATGCGGCCTTCTGTCGCAAAAGCCTCTAACGACTCCACCGACACCGAAAACTCGATTGGCCCGAAGAATAGCAAAATTTCTTCAGCACTCCACACCGGGGGCGCGATCGCGATTGGCAAGGCCAACCCGCACCCCACACTTAACAAAAGCGGACTCAACCCCCGCCGCAAAAAGCTTTTTAGTCGTTTTTCCTTTGTCATTTGTCCTTTGTCATTTGTCCTTTGTCCTTTGTCATTTGTCCTTTGTTGTTGGTTGTTGGACGGGGAAACCCCGCCCCTACAGGCTGATTGCCTACTGCCTCAACAACTGATGACTGTTGACTGTTGAGGCGATAACTGATAACTGATAACTGAAAAACCCCCCTTGTCCTCCCCCTCCAATACCTCTAAAATCGAAAGTCTAAACCACTCATATCTGGGTCATGAAGGAATTAAAGGGACAAGACTTTTTAGGAATTGCCAACTTCAGTGCCAATGATATTCGGGATTTGCTGCAACTGGCGGGCGACTTAAAAAGTGGCAAGACGACCATCACCTGCAACAAAATTCTCGGACTGTTATTTTATAAAGCCTCCACCCGTACCCGTGTTAGCTTTACCGTCGCCATGTACCAACTCGGCGGACAAGTGATTGATTTGAATCCCAATGTAACCCAGGTGGGTCGCGGCGAACCGATTTGCGATACCGCCCGCGTTCTCGACCGCTATCTCGATGTTTTGGCAGTACGGACATTTAAACAAGAAGACTTGGAAACTTTTGCCAAATTTGCCACAATTCCGATTATTAATGCCCTCAGTGACCTAGAACACCCCTGCCAAATATTGGCCGACTTGATGACGATTCAGGAGTGCTTTGGGACGCTTTCTGGCTTGACGGTGACCTACCTGGGCGACGGTAATAATGTGGCCAATTCCCTATTATTGGGCTGTGCCTTGTTGGGGATTAATGTTCGTTTTGCCACGCCTCCCGGTTACGAACTCGATGACAAAATTATTGAGTATGGTCGCGCGATCGCGGGCGATCGCTCGGAAATCATCTTAACTGAAGACCCAGTAGCGGCGGTCAAAGGGGTGCAGGTGGTTTATACCGATGTTTGGGCGAGTATGGGTCAAGAAAACATGGCCGACGAGCGAATGCCCATTTTCCAACCCTATCAAGTCAACGGGGCGTTACTGAACGAAGCTGACCCGGATGCGATTGTTTTGCATTGCTTACCTGCTCATCGCGACGAAGAAATCACAGATGCCGTTATCGAAGGAAAGCAATCGCGGGTGTGGGATCAGGCTGAAAACCGGATGCACGCACAAAAGGCTTTGTTAGCGACTTTGTTGGGTTTGGTTTGATGTAGTCCTTGGTCATTGGTCATTTGTGACAAGTTAAGGTTTTGTGCCGATTGTCAAGTTTCCGTAGGGACGGGGTTTCCCCGTCCAAGTTGACGCTTTAGCGACATGATGGCTCTCGTCATTGGAATGACTATAGGACAACACATTCATTCTTAGAAAACAAGCCCCTCCTCCCGTGGGAGAGGGGTTGGGGTGAGGGCGCACCGCAAAAACGTCCTAACTGTCAAGTTTTCGGCTCTGAAACCAACAACCCGTCACTCCCTAGAAAAACGCTCTGTACTATGAATTGGTCTGCCGGGGACGGCCTAGGGTTGTGATATAAATGGCGGCCTCGTCGGCGGGAATGCCGAGAACATCGTTAACGCGGTCGTCGTAGAAGCCGCCAATGCCGCTTACGCCGAGTTCGAGGTGAATGGCGGCTAAATTCAGGCGCTGGCCGAGGTGGCCTGCGTCGAGGTGGAGGTAGCGGTAGGCGCGATCGCCATATTTCGCGATCGCCTGATTGAGATCGGCAGTATGAAAGATAACAGCCCCCGCATCCCGTCCGAGGTCTTGACCCAAGCAGAGATAATGCACATCCCGGCGGAAGTTTTTAAAGCGAATCTGCCGCAATTCTTGGGCGTTGGGGGCGTAGTAATAACAGCCTGCCTCTAAACCTTCCATTCCCAAGACAACGATAAAGGTTTCGAGCAAGCTTAAATCAAAATAATCCGGCTGAGAATCCAAGCCTTGAGTTTCGTAATCTTGGGACTGATAAGTAAAGTGCAACAGGGCTTTGAGTTCAGTCAGGGAGAGTTCTGCCCCCGTATAAGCGCGGGTTGAGCGTCGTTTGAGGAGGGTTTTCTCTAAATCGACTAAATTTTCTCCGAGTTGAATCGGAGAGGTTTTCGTCGAGATTTTGAGACAGAAAGGAAAGTTGTATTTATCTTCAATGGGGGTAGTATTGGTGAGTTTACCCGGAGAGGAGGGCGGTTCAGCTTCGCGAATTTCCGTGGCTTGATGAAAGTAATCGAGGAGTTCGCCGTCTTCGAGGGGGGGATAATCGGTGTGAACCCCAGAAGGTAAAGCCGCAGTGCCTTTGCGAATTGGATTCGGATCGGTTTCCAGGTCGCTTAAGGCGGCCACCGCGATCGCCCCTTCTTTTTCCGGGTCAAGATACAACAAACTGTTTAAGGCCAAATCCTGAAAGCCGCCGATGAGGTGGGGGTGGTAAGAATTTATGGCACTAGATAGCTCCATATTGCCCAGCAGATGCCCGGTATCTAATAAAATGCGACGATAGGCGCGGTCTTCATAACGCCAAGCAGAACGGTAAAAAATGGCGCTTGCGACCAAGGCCAGATCGGTGTGTTCGAGACTGGGATGACCAAAACAAGCCATTTGTAACTCTGACCAAGCCTCGCTACTTTCCCAAAAGTGAATCAAAGCATGGGTTTGGGGTTGGTAGTGATACAGTCCCGCAGGCAGTAACGGCGTACCCCGCGAAATCAAATATAATTCTGCCGGGTACAATCCCCCTGCTGACGGCGCAGACCGCAAATACAACGGCGGCCCGAATAACGACACCATTTTGGCGGTAATGCCGTAACTACAGAGTAAAAGCTGCGACAGCCTCAGCCAAGGACGAATTTCGGGGGTGGGGTCGAGGCGCTTTTCTTCTGCGATGTAGGGCTTGAGGTCATACACCGTACCGATTTTATACTCTTTGAACGGTTCGGGTTGTTTTGACCAATCAAGTCCCCGGCTTTTAGTGCCTAAAGTTTCTGGATCGTACTTGGTGCGTGTGTGGTAGTGGTTCGCGATCGCCCTTTGAAAATCTGCCATAGTCACTCGCTACTGCTTTGTGCCAACGCTGCTCTTTACTCATCTTGACACGATTTCTTAGCTCTGGGAAAAAGCGCCTGGGTTGACCCCACGCATTCAGTTACAAATCTTAAGAAAACGCAAAAAATATTACAACTTGGTAACTTCTGGCTCAATGATAGAAAAGTTGAGCATCTCGATTTTACGACTTTGATAATAGTACAGTCTTCTTGAAAGATTGTAGTGATTCTCCGGTTTCAGTTCAGCACCAGCAAGGAAAAAACTAGCCCTGAAATGCACAGACTAAGCACGGAAAGTTTACTGACCCACTACAACCAAGGTAAACGAACTTTCCAAGAGGTGGATTTAAGTCACGCGGACTTATTTGAAGCCAAATTACCCGAAATCGATCTTAGTCGTAGTAACTTACGGGAAATTTACCTTCCTTATGCCAATTTAACCAATGCCAATCTGGGTGAAACTCAACTCAACTACGCGCAGTTAAGCAACAGTAAATTGCTTCAGGTTAACTTAGCCGGGGCAAATCTGGGGAGTGCTAATTTATCGCGGGCGAATTTATGTTATGCCAACTTGAAAGGGGCAAATTTACAGGGAGCGAATTTACGCGGGGCCAACCTCAGTTTTGCCGATCTCACAGATGCTAATTTGACCGGAGCGCACCTGCAACGAGCTAACCTTAAACAAGCGATTCTCACCAGAGCGCAATTCCAAGGAGCAAACTTTTTTCGCGCTCTCAATGTGGATTTGAGCGCGGCCTTACTCGATGAGATGACAGTTAAGCCCGATGGTTATCGCTCCCATCACGATACACCCTAAAATTGTCATCAGCACCTACTCACTATTCTGCTTACTGCTATATCGTAATTCTAAATAAGAACCGACAGCCCGCCCTCAGATTAAAAATCTGGGGCTAACGCCAACAAAGTCCGCTTTCACGGACTCAATCAATTAAGTTAATGTGCGGAACTTAATTGTAATGACTATATAACCCACAAACGCAGGGAGATTTCACTCATTACGGTAGATGCGACGAAAAGCGCTTGGAGAATCTACGGTTTTGAGATTATCGCGCAAACGTTGTAACACTTCAGCATCGTCAATTGCGCGAATTTCCGGCATTAAAGCCAGTCCTTCCTCACCAAACTTAAACTCTAGTCCCAACTCAATCGCAGAGAGTAAACCCTCTCTCAGACCAATTTGACGACCACGGGCTTCTCCGCGAGCTTCTCCGCGAACTTCTCCGCGTTTTTCGCTTTCCTCAACAATCTGACGATACCAAGGGGATTCCATTAATACAGCCATGTCCCACCTCATAATTTGCTGGACTACTTCTGTTTCTAGCACGAAGGTCGCGAAAAACGCCAAAAGGTTCTCTAGCTCGCTGAGTTGGCTGTCTGTCCTCAAGACGCGCACGGCTTCGCGGACGGTAGTTTCGTTGCTTCCCCCTTGCAAAATCGGGACGAAGGGAATCAGCGTCAGGAGGGATTGCTCAAAAACTAAGCTGGCTTCGATTTCCCAAAGGTTGATGACTCGGTAATCTTGGCGGGTTTGTAAGCCTTTGAAACTGGCGCTGTATTGGTTGGGGATGTTGGGGTTTTGGCTGGGGGGAAGGATGTTGATGAGGACGGGATAGACGGGGAGGTTGTATTTTTCAATCGCTAGAGCGCTATAGGCTAACATTCGACGGGGAAGGGTGTTGTTGTAGCGCAGTTGCAATTCATTGAGGATGAGAAATTCGCCGTCATCGGGACTGTGAGCGCGAATCAGGACATCGCTTTCCCGGCTAATCCACTGAAATTCGGAGTCGAGGATTTCGGTGACTTGGGTGTTGGAGGTGTCGGTAAGCCACTGTACCCAACGATTGGGACTCAGGCTGATAAGTCGTTTGCTGCCAATGTCGGCTTTTTGGCTCATGGTAGCGGCGGCGAGGGGATTCGGTACAAATTTATCATATTTGGGTAGCTCGTTCCTCTCAAACAGTTAAGACGAGTGCGAAGTCTAGCACCTTGAAAGAGCTAGGTAAGTGTCGCCCAAAAAGGGATTTTTAGGTGGGCTATACTGGGGTGAAAAATGCAACCCAGGAGACGGGAAACGGTGGCAGAAACTCCAGAGAAGCGCGTCGAAGTCGAAATGAACTTTCACAAGGAAGTGACGGGGGCAGCAGGGAAAGTAGAAGGCGATATGATCGTACATTCTAAGCCCAATATCGCTGATTCTGCCCTAGAAATTCAACAACTGCTGCAAATCCTCAATCAATCCTATCCGACAGAAATTCCCGACGATACCCAAGCAGAAATAGACGTTGCAGTGAAGGCGATTAACAAAAATCCGGTACTGCGAGAACGAGTGGTTGGGGCATTAAAAGCGGGCGGTATCGAGGCTTTGAAAGAGTTGACGGATAATCCCTATGTCAACATTCTGTTAGCGGCGTATGAAGGATGGCGAGAACCGCAGTAATGATGGTGGATAAAGATTCTCAAGCGGCGGAAAATAAACTGGACTATAACGCCTCTGTTAATGGTGCTGCGGGTAAGGTAGAAGGCAATCAAATCATCAATAACAACCATTACTACAATCAGCCACAGCAAGACAAACCAAAAGAACCGCCATCGGATAATAAAATTTGCGGAAGACTTGTATTTGCGATTGACGGTAGTTTGGATGATACAAGCATCAATCGCGCCAAACTCAAACTGATTGAAGCGCGTTTACGAGAGTTGAGTGGAGATGCTTCTATACAAATCATTGCTGTCGAGGAAGGAAGCATCAAGATTATTCTGGAGGGGTCAGAAGATGCACTACAGCGAATCCAAGAGTTGGTTGATTCTGGGGAACTCACGGAAGTTGAAGGTATACCCGTTGAGTATGTACGACCTCTGAATGATGAAGAAGTTAGTAAAACTGAAGCCAAGTTACGATTAGTCGAAACGATTCGCAATCAAACAGTCTCTGACCTCAAAGGGGCTGACCTTATAGGGACTGACCTCATAGGGGCTAACCTCACACAGGCCAACCTCACACAGGCCAACCTCAGAGGAGCTAATCTCCCAAGAGCTGACCTCAGAGGGGCTAATCTCCCAGGAGCTGACCTCAGAGGGGCTAATCTCCCAAGAGCTGACCTCAGAGGGGCTAGTCTCCCAGGAGCTGACCTCGCAGGAACTGGTCTTAAAGGCGCTAATCTAGAAGGGACTAATCTGGAAGGGGCTAACCTCCCAGGTACTGACCTCACAAAAGCTAACCTCAAAGGGGCTAATCTTAAATGGTCTTATCTCACAAGAGCCGATTTTACAGAGTCTAATCTCACAAGAGCTGACCTCACAGGAGCTGACCTCAGATGGACTAATCTCACAAAAGCCAATCTTACAAAAACCCGTCTTTTATGGACTAATCTTACAGAGGCTAACCTAAAGCTTTCAAAAATCAAAAATACGTTATTTGATGATGATAGTGTAGGAATTAGTGATACGGAAAAAGCCGAGTTAATTAAACGAGGCGCAATCTTTGTCAAATTCATTGAACAGGGCTCAGTTGTGGCCGGTTCTCTAACTCAAATTCTGCAACGTATATTAACTATTAACCTAAAAACATGACATAAAGAAGGCGCTCTCTTTGTACAGTAATAGCGGGTAACATTTTCTCGAAGGAACTCAATTTTATGCTGGCAAGCCCGATTACTCCGGTACAATGGCAGGACGACCAAGTACACCTGATCGACCAAACCCGCTTACCGGGAAGTTATGAAATCATCGCCGTTTCAACCTACGCAGAAATGGCGACAGCGATTAAAACCATGATTGTGCGGGGTGCGCCTGCGATTGGCGTAGCGGCGGCTTATGGGATGTATTTGGGCGCAAGGGAGATTAAAGCGGGCGATCGCGCTACATTTCTAACACAACTTTCAGAAATTGCTCAACATCTACGGCAAACGCGACCTACGGCGGTTAATTTATTTTGGGCGATCGCGCGTCAACTGGCTGTAGCAGAGGCAACTTCTGGGACAATTGCAGAGATTCAAGCCCAGTTACTCGCAACAGCCCAACAGATTCAAAACGAAGATGTGGCAACCTGTAAAGCCATTGGCGATAATGGTTTGACGGTGTTGCCCGAAACCCCCCAGAAACTCAACATTTTAACTCACTGTAACGCCGGAGCATTGGCCACAGCAGGCTATGGGACGGCTTTGGGGGTGATTCGGTCTGCGTGGCAAAACGACCGCCTGCATCGCGTCTATGCGGACGAAACGCGACCTCGGCTTCAGGGGGCAAAACTGACGACTTGGGAGTGCGTCCAAGAGGGGATTCCGGTAACAGCAATTACCGATAATATGGCGGCGCATTGTCTCAAACAGGGCTTAGTTCATGCTATTGTGGTCGGAGCCGATCGCATTGCGGCCAATGGCGATGCCGCGAATAAAATTGGCACTTATGGGTTAGCTATTGTCGCAAAAGCCCACAATATTCCTTTCTTTGTGGCTGCACCCCTTTCGACGGTAGATTTTAAGTTAGAAACCGGGGCAGAAATTCCCATTGAGGAGCGCGATCCGGCTGAGATTTATCAAGTCGGAGAAACGCGATTATATCCAGAGGGAGTTGAGTTTTATAATCCGGCGTTTGATGTGACTCCGGCTGAGTTAATTACGGCAATTATTACCGAGAAAAGTGCTGTTAAACCGCAGGATTTGAGACAGTTTCAGTAAAATCAGCCCTCACCCCAAACCCCTCTCCCACGGGAGAGGGGCTTATTTTTGGTTTTGTAAATATGAGGATATTTTGTTATTAACTTTTACTTAAAAGACTGTATTTAAACCGTAGAATTTAAGGCAGTTTCAGTCTGGGTAATCGGGAGCGCGATCGCCCTTTTTTATGCCTAACTCTACTCTGAGTTATGATGTGTGTATCGTTGTGTACGCACATCAACAGTAGAGAAAGTCATGGTAAAACGAATTGGTATTCGAGAGTTTAGACAAAACTTAGCTAAATATATCGATGCAGATTCTCCGGTTGTGGTGATGCGTCACGGACAAACTGTAGGGTATTTTGTCCCGACTCGTCAACAGCCAGTGAAAGCGGAGTTAGAAGCCTTGAAACAAGCCGCAGCTAAACTGGATAGCTTACTCGCAAAGCATGGTATTAGCGAAGATGAATTAGTCCAAGAATTTCGCCAACTTCGCGAAAATGAAGCCTAAGTTGTTTTCATGTCAATTCAGAAATATTTTTTACTCAAAAAACTGCGTCTAAACCGTAGGAGTTAAGGCAGTTGCAGTCTGGGTAATCGGAAGCGCGATCGCGAATTTTGTACCTTGTTGGGGTTGAGATTCTATTATTACTTGACCTTGGTGCTTTTCAATAATAGAAGCACAAATCGAAAGCCCTAATCCTGTACCTTTACCAATGGGTTTGGTGGTGTAGAATGCCTCGAAGATTTTGGCTTGGACTTCGGGGGGGATACCCGGGCCATTGTCTTGGATATTGACGAGGACGCGATTGGCTTCTCCTGCTTGTGTTGTAATCGTAATTTCCGGTTGAAAAGCCGGGTTTTGAGTCTTTTCTTCTTCGAGGGCATCTATGGCATTATTAATCAAATTCATCCAGACTTGGTTGAGTTGAGAAGGGTAGCATTCAACCGGGGGTAAATCTCCATAATTTTTAATAACTTTGATTCCTTTTTTAATCCGATTATGCAGAATAATCAAAGTGCTATCGAGGCCTTCGTGAAGATTAATCGCTTTGACGGCAGAGCTATCAACGCGGGAAAAATTGCGTAAAGAAATGATAATTTCGCTAATCCGTTCTGTTCCCATTCTCATTGAGTTTAGAATTTTGGGCAAGTCTTGGGCGGTAAATTCAAGGTCAATGGCTTCGATTTCTTCGGCGAGTTCTTCACTGGGATTCGGGTATTCTTGTTGATACAGTTCGATTAAATAGAGTAAATCTTTGATGTTTTCTTCTGCATGGGTAATGTTGCCATAAATAAAGCCAACCGGGTTATTAATTTCGTGAGCAATTCCCGCCACCATTTGCCCTAAACTGGACATTTTTTCGGTTTGAATGAGTTGGCTTTGGGTAGATTTTAATTCCTGGGTGTACTCATCAATACTGCGGATTAGTTGGTTTAAAGCCTGGGCTAATTCTCCCACTTCATCTTCTGTGGTGACGGGGGCTTGGAGGGTAAAATCTGAGTTTTGGGTAACTTGTCGTGTGACTTGTGTTACTTGTTTGAGAGGACGGGCGATCGCGTCGCTAATATAAAGCAATAAAAAGACAGCCACACTAATCGCTAAAATTAAACTTGATAGGGTTAAAGAAGCCCCCACTCGTTCGGCTCGTTTTAAATCCTGAAAGGCTTGTTCTTGATCCCGTTGGATGCGGAGAACAATGCGGTCGAGATCGTGAGCTAAACTGCCTAAAGTATAAGAAGCTTCACTGGTAGAAAAAGTGCTTAAATTGGTTTGGGCTGTGCTAACTTCTTGGGGGGTTTGGGGCGGATTTTCGAGGATGGGTTGTACTAAAGCCGCTAAAGCGATTTCATATTCAGCCAGCGCCTTTTCAAACTCTCGTAAAATTGCAGCCTGTTCTTTTTCTAAACTATCATACCATTCTCGAAAAATTTGTTTATGCTCAAGAATATGATTATATTCCTCAGTGAAACTGACGTTTTCTTCAGTGAGGGCTTGGGGCAGATTTTGAGCGTGGATTTGAACTTCAAGTAAATCGCGTTGTATGGTTTTTGTTTGCAAAACTTCTTGATTCAGGACTTCAAAACGACTTTGCGCTTTATGACGATAGTTTTGTTCAATCATTCTACCGACAACAACACCAAGCACAACCACGCCGATAACAGTCAGATAACCACAGGCAATTTTCTGGCGAACTTCTAAAGAACTCAGCCAGGTTTGCCAGGGCGATCGCGATAGCTTTTGTTGTGAATTTTTGTGGGGGGATTTTGATAGCATTGCGTTGTTAACTCCCAAAAAGCAAGTAGGGTTTAGCCCACTTAGACTTAGACGAACTCCTAACTTCAGTTTTCCCAATTCCTCCGATTCTGCTTACACTATTGAAACAAACTGTGATGCAATTCCCTGCTTGAATAAAGTTTTATGACCCAATCTACAACGGCAGCCAATCTCGATCTACACCGCCAACAGTTTCCAGCCTTGGCCCACAAGTATTATTTTAACTTTGGGGGACAGGGAACGATGCCCCAAACCGCCCTCGATCGCATTTTCGAGACTTATCAACTGATTCAGCAACAAGGGCCTTTTTCGGTTCAGGTGAACAGTTGGATCGGAGAACAAAGCCAAAAAACCCGCGCTGCGATCGCCTCAGAAGTCGGCGCAACCCCCGAAACCATCACTTTGACCGAAAACGTCACCCAAGGCTGTAACATCCCGTTGTGGGGCATTTCTTGGCAAAAGGGCGATCGCATCCTCCTGACGGACTGCGAACATCCTGGCATTATTGCCACCGTCCAAGAAATTGCCCGTCGCTTCGAGGTTGAAGTGGCCACAGCCCCCATCCTGGCAACTCTCAACGAAGGCGATCCCGTCGCGGTTTTCGCCGAACATCTTACCCCCAACACCCGTTTAATCGTCCTCTCCCATCTCCTCTGGAACACCGGACAAGTATTGCCCCTCGCAGACATAATCAAACTGTGTCAGGACTACAACAGCCACAAACCTATTCAAATCCTCGTTGATGCTGCCCAATCCGCCGGATCGCTGCCGTTGGACTTAGATGACCTGGGCATTGATTTCTATGCCTTCACGGGGCATAAATGGCTGTGTGGCCCGGCTGGCGTGGGGGGGTTGTACATCAGCCCTCAAGCCCGTGAAACCATCGACCCCACCTTTATCGGTTGGCGTAGTATTACGATGGATGCAACCGGGAATCCGACGGGGTGGAAACCCAACAGCCAACAATTTGAGGTGGCGACATCGGCTTATCCCCTATATGCTGGTTTAGAAGCCGCGATCGCGACTCATCAAGCCTGGGGAAATGTGCGCGATCGCTACCAACAAATCTGTCAAAATAGCTATTATCTCTGGAACTCTCTCATGGAGTGCGATCGCATTCACTGTCTTAAAGATTCCCCTCCTCACTCTGGCTTAGTCTCCTTCACCATCGACGGGGCAGATCATAAAACCATCGTTCAAAAACTTGAAGCCGAGGGCTTTTTACTGCGTACCCTCCTCCATCCCGATTGTATTCGCGCTTGCGTCCATTACTTCACCTCCCCCGAAGAAATGGATAGCCTTGTCTCCACCCTCTACCGCTTAACCACTGGCTAAAATCGCTACAATCAAAACACACAGCACAAGCACAAACAAGACAACATCCCCATGATTCCTACCATTATTGAAAGTTCAGGCCGCGGTGAACGCGCTTTTGACATCTACTCTCGTTTACTACGCGAACGCATTATTTTCCTGGGTCAACCCGTTACCGACGAACTCGCTAACCTTATTGTCGCGCAACTGCTGTATCTCGAATCCGAAGATGCTGAAAAAGACATTTACCTCTACATCAACTCTCCTGGGGGTTCAGTTTCCGCCGGATTGGGGATTTTTGACACCATGAACCAGGTTCGCCCCGATGTTTCTACCATTTGCGTTGGTTTAGCTGCCTCTATGGGCGCATTCCTCCTCAGTTCTGGTGCGAAGGGCAAGCGGATGAGTCTGCCCCATTCTCGCATTATGATTCACCAACCCCTCGGCGGCGCACAAGGTCAAGCCACAGATATTGAAATTCAAGCCAAAGAAATTCTCTATCTCAAAAATATGCTGAATCAGCATTTAGCCACCCAAACCGGACAACCTTTAGAACGCATCGAACGAGATACCGACCGCGATTTCTTTATGTCTTCCGCAGAAGCCAAAAATTACGGTTTAGTCGATCAAGTCATCGATCGTCGTCCTTCTGCAACGAATCCACCAGAAAACAACTAATTCTTGATTTACACCATAACCCGGTTTTTTGAAAAGACCGGGTTTTTTATTGAGTGTATTTACTCCGAACGTTGGTTCGATAATTTATTGGTTTTTTGTTATTTGTTATTGGTTATTTGTTGTTAGTTTTTGTTTTGATAAAATATGTTGTTCCCCTAACTCGCCCACGGATTAGAAATCCGGGGAACCAATACAACAAAGTCCGTCTTCGCGGACAACACCACATAAATACACAATCGAAAACATGAAAATTCTTCCCAAAATCTTTGTCAGTCTAATTTTACTGAGTAGCTTGATTCTGACTCCCTTTTCAGCCCAAGCTGCTACCATTAGCGACTCAGAACTCGAAACCAAAGTATTAGATATTATTCGGAGTAATCCTGAAGTTATTATCGAATCTCTGCAAAGCTTTCAAGCGCAACGACAACAAGAAATCGAAGCAAAACGCCAAGCGGTACTTTCAGAAATGGAAGCCAATCCCACCGCTTTTATTCGCAACTCTCCGACAACCGGATCGGCACAAAAAGATATTGTTTTGTTTGAGTTTTCCGATTTTCAATGCCCCTTCTGCGCTCAAGCCCATGATACCCTAAAAACCTTTATGGCCGAGCATGGCGATCGCGTTACCTTAGTATTTAAACATTTACCTCTTAGTCGCGCCCATCCTGAAGCTTTACCCGCCGCATTTTCCGCTTTTGCTGCCCAACAACAAGGTAAATTCTGGGAATATCACAACGCCTTGTTTGAAAATCAAGACCGTTTGGGGGAAGATTTATATCAAGAAACTGCCCGCAATTTAGGATTAGACTTAGAGAAGTTTGAGCGCGATCGCACCAGCGTTTCAGCCCGTCGTGCCTTACAAGAAGACTTACAACTCGCAGAAGCTTTAATGATTCAAGGAACGCCCTTTCTCGTCATGAATGGAGAAGTAATTCCCGGTGCAGTGGAGTTAGCCGAATTTGAGCAAGTTTTAGAGAAAGTCAGTCAATAATTTGCTCGCTTAAATCTCGTTTCGTAGTAAGCCCTTTAGGGCTTTCAACCTCGTTCCTTGATTCTACCAAGGGACGAGAAAACGGGACTCTGCCTCAATATAAAATCAAAGAGTATAACGAGAAAAATTGTAGCTTGTATTCATTACAAATCTGCAAAAATATCATCAAAAATAGACCGCGAAATCCTAAAATCGATATCTATTAATTTTTGATAAAATTGAGCGCGATCGCCAATTTCAATTTTGTTTTCTTGACTTAGTTTTCTAATAATTGCTAAAGTTCCTTTAACATTTAATCCTAAACTAGCGGCTGTTTTACGAGCAGCGAGATCGTCTAATATTATAAAATCTGCTTGTAGTTCAGTCGCAAGAGCAATTGTTTCTGATTCTCCGCGACCTAATTTCAAACAAAGTTGTTCAAAAAGAGTCTGTAAATTGGTAGATTGAACTTGCAAAATGACAGAATCAATGAATGGTGCGATCGCAGAAGCGACTAAATCGCTTTTAGCTTCAATTTCAGACTGAACTGAAGTCGGAATATAAAATTCATAAGCTTCGTTCAAAAATATCGATAGAAATTGCAACTTACTCAAGAAGATAAGCGGCGATGAATTAATAACAACTTTGATTGGTATCACCATATATTTTCTCGTTCGATATCTTCAGGCGCTAAATAGGAAAATTCGATTCCCAAGCTATCCAGAATTTGTAACATTACCTCAGTTTCTAAATTCATCAACTCAGAAGCTTTTCGTAAGCTGATGATGCGAGTTGTTAGCGCACCTATAATAAATAAAAATCGTTCTTTTTGCTCTGTTGTACTGAATACAGGGAGATTTTGGGCAATCGTTTGTAGGGCTTTGGCGTTAGACATGAGCTGAATTAGAGGGGCTAAGTTTAGTTTAATTGCGGTCTGTTGTAAGTTATTTATAATCGCGCTAACTTCGTTCCTTATTTTTTCAAAATATTCCTTAACTTTACTCGATTTCTAAACGAAAGCCGGGTAATACATCTTCTCCTGAAACAGTAGCGGGAAGGGCAAAAATTTCTACCTCTTGATGAGGGCGATAAATCTCAACTTTTTGATTTTGCGGATCGATTAGCCACCCCAGTTGTAAACCGCTTGTGAGGTATTCTTGCATTTTATTTTGTAGGGGCTTAAGGCGATCGCTCTCTGAACGCAATTCTAAGACAAAATCGGGACATAGGGGTGGGAATTTTCGCCGTTGTTCGGGAGTGAGGGCTTGCCAGCGTTCTAGGGAAACCCAGGCAGCATCAGGAGAGCGATCGCCCCCTTGAGGTAATCTAAATACAGTGGAGGAACTGAATACTTTTCCCAGTTGAGTCTGACGATTCCAAATATTTAGATCGGTGATATAGTTTGCTTCTCGTTCGCCACTTTCACCGCCAACAGGGGGCATAATAATCAATTCTCCAGTTGCACTTCGTTCCATCACCACATCTTTATTTGCCATGCACAATTCATAGAACTGTTCGGCGGTTAAATGCTGAATGAGGGGGGCTAGATTTAGCTGAATTGCAGTCATATATAAACTTTTATTTTATAGCTTATTGTATCAAAATCAAACTGATTCATCAGAACTCAAGGTGGAAACGATCTCAAAACTCCCACTTGTCCAATTCAACCAGAAACCGTTTGCCGCTTTGAGTAGAACATCAATATCGCACTCTGTCTTGAAAGTAAAGGTAAAAATTAACCTCGTTCCTTGGTACAACCTAGAAACGAGGTTAAATCTAACAACGAGAAAAAAGGGCGATCGCGTCTTCTCTATTGCCTACTGGGGGTGGACTAAAATAGATACCATCTCCTTGATGCCTCTAAACTTTGATTTTTGATTATGGTGTTGCAGCCTGCTCGTTCCCTTCCAATTCCACCCCTAGAAAGTGGCGATCGCCTCACTCGTGCTGAGTTTGAGCGCCGCTATGAAGCAACCCCAGAAAAATTTAAGGCTGAATTGATTGAAGGAGTGGTTTACGTGGCCTCCCCAGTTAGAGTCTTTCACGGTACACCTCACGCTGCCTTAATCACCTGGTTAGGGGTGTATTGGACAGCTACTCCCGGTGTTAGTGCTGCTGATAACACAACCACCCGGCTAGATATGGACAATGAACCCCAACCAGATGCCCTGCTGCGAATTGAAGTTGGCGGTAACTCCACGATTAGCGAAGATGGTTATATCGAAGGGACACCAGAGTTAGTGGCGGAAATTGCTACGAGTAGTGCAGCCATTGACTTAGGAGACAAGCAAAATGCCTATCAACGCAATGGGGTACAGGAATATTTGGTGTGGTCAACTTTTGAGAATCGCCTCAGTTGGTTTCGGTTACAAGCCGAGGAATTTGTCTTAATTGAACCGGATACCGATGGCATGATTCGCAGTAGCGTGTTTCCCGGATTGTGGCTGAATGTGCCAGCTTTATTAGAGGGCAAAATGATGGAGGTGCTGAATGGGCTGCAAGCTGGGATTGCTGACCCCATTCATCAAGCTTTTGTGCAGGAGTTAGCAGGGCGATCGCGTAACCTTGAATGAAGCTTTGTTAGTTAAGCCGAATACGATCCGAAATGACCGGATTTGTTCATGTAAGAAAAGTTAGCAGCAGTTTTGGGCGATCGCGTCCTCGATATCCAGCATATCGGCAGTACCGCTATTCCAGGAGCGATCGCCAAACCGATTCTCAACCTTAGCATTGCTGCTGCTAACTTTTAAACTAGAGCTTGATATGAAGACAAAAAAAGGAAGCGATCGTGAAGCAAATCATCTATTCTGGGTTCTTGGCAATTTTAGGAATGATTGTCAGTGTTGACAGGGCAATCGCACAAGTTGAAAATCCGTCAGATACCTTTGAGACGTTTACGGATTGGTGTCTGAATCAAGACGATTTAACCCCAGAGGCTCGTCATACGGTTCAAGTGTTATTAGAGGAAGCAGAAACAGAAGAGTGCGATCGCGCCACAGAAATCCTCACCCAGAAAAACGAGATATCTCTTAGTAACAATGAGATTGTCGATGTAACGCCCTTAGCCAGTCTCCAGAATATCGAAGAGCTTGTTCTTTGGCGGAATGAGATTGTCGATGTAACCTCCTTAGCCAATCTCCAGAATCTGACAAGGCTTACGCTTGATAACAATGAGATTGTCGATGTCACCCCCGTAGCCAATCTCCAGAATCTCGAAAAGCTTTCTCTTGCCTTCAATGAGGTTGTCGATGTCACCCCTTTAGCCAATCTCCAGAGTTTGACAACACTTTGGCTTGATAATAATGAGATTGTCGATGTAAGCCCCTTAGCCAATCTCCAGAGTCTGACAGCGCTTCATCTTAGTTACAATGAAATTGTAGACATAACCCCGGTAGCCAATCTCCAGAGTCTAACAAGGCTTTTGCTTGTTGCCAATGAGATTGTCGATGTAAGCCCCTTAGCCAATCTCCAGAATCTCGAAGCGCTTTATCTTAATGAAAATGAGATTGAAGACGTAACCCCTTTAGCCAGTCTCCAGAGTCTAACAACGCTTTATCTTCGTGAAAATAATATTGAAGATGTAACGCCCTTAGCCAATCTTCAGAATCTTCAGGCGCTTGTTCTTAGTAGAAATGAGATTGCAGACATAACCCCCTTAACCAATCTCCAGAATCTGAAATGGCTTCAGCTTAGTGGAAACGATCTCGAAAGTCCCACTTGTCCCATTCAACCAGAAACCGCTTGTAACTTCGAGTAGAACACCAATATCGCACTCTGTCAAGCAAAAGTAAAAATTAACCTCGTTCCTTGGTTCTACTAAGGGACGAGAAAATGAGCCTTTGCCTTAATAGAAAATCAAGTAAAAGCTTAAGGCTAAGATTGCAGAATAGAATAATATGATACAAGAACAAATAGAATTGAGGCAGAACTTCAAAACTGCATTTCTAAGTACAATCTAAAAGCATAGAAGCTAAAATTGTACTGTTTATTGATTCTTCGCTGTGACGATATTTATCAGCTACTAATTTGGAGGATGTTCGCCCATTGCATATAAAATTTGGCGTAAATTGACTAATCCCGATCGATTTAAACGCAATTCTGTTACTGTTGTGCGTCCAGTAGGAGTCAATCCAACTATCAAAGTATAATCTTCATTCCAAGCAAAATGTTCTTGCCACTGCTGTTGTCTAGGATGATAAAGAGACACTAATTCTTGATTCACAGGGTCTTTACTTTTTGTTTTATTATATTTATAATTATTGCAGCCTTGGCAAGCGAGAGCGAGGTTTTCTAAACTGGTTTGCCCACCTTTACTTAAAGGATAGATATGTTCAATAGAAAAACTTTGGGTAGCAAATTTTTCTTGACTCCAACAATATTCACAGCAGCCTCGCGCTCGTTCTCGCACAGTTTGTTTTAGAGATGAGGATGGCTCTGTCATAGAGAAGTAGGTTGAATCCCTAATTGTTTAATTAAGGTACTAAAAGGTACTTGCCGCAGTCGGGCGAGTTGGGCTACATTTTCTAAAAGTTTAGCTTGATAAGTTTCGATAATATCGGTTAAGTCTAAAAGTTTTTTATATTCTGTTTTACTTAGGGTTTCTAAATCACGTTTTTGGATAAGTTGTTGATATTCTTGTTGAAGATCGGGGTCAATACCTTGATTAATTTCAATCAATAAGTTAGCTTCCTTTTGATTTAAAGAAGGCGCTGTTTTTTTGGCATTGAGCATTAGGATTTCTTGAATAAATTCTGATAATTCAGTGGGACTAAGTTGTTGTGCTGCTTGGAGTAAATCGTTTTTAGATAACTGAGCATCAATTTTAACGATTGGCATGGTTTTAATTTCTCTGATGCTAATTGCTGATTCTTAGAAAAATTATAACGCGCTTGATTGGGCGTTGTTTGCGATCGGATTAATTTCGTTACTTTTGAATTGAAGTAGTGCCTCAATCTAGCTTTTCTAGATATAACTTAGAAACGAGATTCAATTGCTTTTCTTAAAAAAAGTAATAAGCTCGCTCTTTATTTTATTAACAGAATGCTAGATAATAGAAGCAAATGTTAATGAAATAAATATATGAAAGCCAGAGACGTACAAGCCTATCCTATCGCCATTGATACCACCGCCTTGCGATCGCGCACTTGGGATCGACTCAAATTTGAAATCGAATATGCTTTGCAAAAAGGTACAACCGCCAACTCCTATATTATCAACGCCGACAAAACCGCCCTTTTTGACCCCCCTGGGGAATCCTTTACCAAAATCTTCCTTAAAGAAGTCCAACAACGCCTCGATCCCAAAACCATCGATTACGTCATTCTCGGTCACGTTAACCCCAATCGCGGCGAAACCCTCAAAGTCCTTCTCGAAATCGCCCCGCAGATTACCTTTGTTTGTTCCAATCCTGCCGCCATTTCCCTGCGCGAAATCCTCGAAACCCCCGACCTCAACATTCAAATTATTAAAAGCGACGAAACCCTCGACCTCGGCCAAGGTCATCACCTCGAATTTATCCTAACTCCCAATCCTCGCTACCCCGACCAACTTTGTACCTACGACCCCAAAACCAAAATTCTCTACAGCGATAAACTCTTTGGGGCGCACGTTTGCGGCGATCAAGTTTTTGACGAAGGCTGGCAAGTGTATCTCGAAGACCGTCGCTATTACTTCGATTGCGTCATGGCCCCCCACGCCAAAAAAATCGCCAACGCCGTCGAAAAAGTCATTGTCAAACCCGCTCAAATTTACGCGACAGGTCACGGGCCCTTAGTCCGTTACGGCTTGTCGCAACTGATCGCGGCTTATCAACAGTGGGCCCAAGACCAGCAAAAAAAGGAAATATCTGTAGCCGTCGTCTACGCTTCAGCTTACGGTAATACTGCCGTTGTCGCCGATGCGATCGCGCGGGGGATTACCAAAGCCGGAGTCGCCGTCGAATCCATCAACGCCGAAATCGCCGACCCCGAAGAAGTCAAAGCCATCATCGAAAAATGCGCCGGGGTGATTGTCGGGTCTCCTACCCTCGGCGGCCACGCCCCCACCCAAATTCAAACCGCTTTGGGCATTATCCTCGCCTCTGCGGATAAAACCAAGCTGGCCGGGGCGTTTGGGTCGTTTGGCTGGAGTGGGGAAGCCATTGACCTCATTGAAAGTAAATTCCGCGACGCAGGTTATCGCCTCGGTTTCGACACCATCCGGGTGAAATTCAAACCCGACGCGGCCACGTTACAGTATTGCGAAGAAGCGGGAATCGACTTCGCCCAAGCCCTGAAAAAAGCCAAGAAAACCCGCACTCCTAAGCCTCCCAAGGGGTCACAAGCCGATCGCACCGCCCAAGCCGTGGGCCGCCTCGTTGGGTCGCTTTGTGTCGTCACCAGCCAGCAGGAGGAGGTGTCTGGGGCGATGTTAGCGTCCTGGGTGTCTCAAGCGACGTTTAACCCCCCCGGACTGACGGTGGCGGTGGCGAAAGACCGGGCTATTGAAACTTTGCTACATAGTGGTAATCCTTTTGTTCTCAATATTCTGCCGGAAGGCAAAGCGAATCCGCTTATGAAACAGTTTCTCAAGCCCTTTGCCCCCGGAGAAGACCGTTTTGAAGGCATTGAGACCGAAAAAGCGGAAAATGGCGCACCGGTTCTCAAAGATGCTTTGGCTTACGTTGAATGTCGCGTCGATAACCGCATGGAGTGTGGCGATCATTGGTTGATTTACGCGATCGCCCAAACCGGAAAAGTTCTAGAATCGGATGGGGTAACCGCAGTCCATCACCGCAAAACTGGGACGCATTATTAATTGTTATCACCCTCATGGTAAACCCCTCTTCCACTCTGCTCTTCAGCTTATTTTTAGGGTGTCTTAAGCGATGTAAGCGGTCGCTATATTGGAGGAAGGAAAATAGTTTCTAAAGATATGAGTGATTTATCTACACCTGTATTAACAGATGTTTGGGTTGAAACTTCTTGGGAGGATTATCTAGAAGCGATCGCGCATCCAAATTTAGCGAAAGCTAAAAGCTATTTTCATCAAGGCTATATGAGGATAGAAATGTCACCCGTTGGTCATGACCATGCTGCGGATAATTCCCTAGTGGATTTTGTGGTACAACTCTATTGCACTGTCAAAGGAATTGCGTTTAAAGGGTTAGCCAATTGTAGCTATCGTGCAACCGGAGAAAGGGAATGTCAACCCGATTTATCTTATTATATCCGCGAACAAGCTCAAGCAATTCCCTGGGGAACAGCAGTGGTGAATTTAGATCGGTTTCCTCCTCCCAATTTAGCTATTGAAATTGCTGTATCTTCGTTGCTGGATGACCAAGGAAATAAACGCTTTTTGTATGAAGAATTAGAAGTCGCTGAATACTGGGTGGTAGATGTCCAAAAGGCGCAAATTTCAGCTTACGCAATTGCGAATCGCGGCAGTCAGCGTCTTACTGAATCCCAGGTTTTAACGGGTTTACCCATTGCTATTGTTGAAGAAGCATTGCAACGTAGTCGAGAAGGCGATCGCGCTACAGTGGGGGCTTGGTTGTTAACTCAGTTTCAGGGTTAAGTAAGATATTTATGATTTATCAATTCGGATAGGGTAATTTGAGTCATGGTGCGAGAATCACTTGATAACGTTTTCAGTCTATCTTATGTTTTTAGGTCGCTAAACTTAGCAAAAACTTTCTTTAGAGTCAAACGACAATTCTTAAACTAAATATTAGCTTTAATTGCGATCGCTTTAACTCAAACCCAACGCTACAATATAACTAATCCACTAATCATCAAAGTAATGCAAGCATTAAGTAAAACCTACTACTCTACCCAAGAATATCTCAAGCTAGAAGCAGAAGCAGAATACAAAAGCGAATACCATGATGGAGAAATTATTCCCATGACAGGAGGAACAACCAATCATAATGAAATTTCTGGCAATTTCTACAGTAATTTAAAGTTTAATCTTAGAAAACAAAACTATCGCGTCTATATAGCTGACGTGCGGTTGTGGATACCTCGCCATCGCGTCTATACCTATCCAGACGTGATGTTAATAAAAGGAGAACCTATTTATGCAGACCAAGGTACGACTACGGTAACTAATCCTGTAATGATCGGCGAAGTGCTTTCTGCTTCAACTCAAAATTACGACCAAGGGGACAAGTTTACTTACTATCGTTCGATCCCTGAAATGCAGGAATATATTTTAATTTCGCAACAAAAATATCATGTCATGCAATACGTTAAAATTGATTCTGGCTGGTTATTATCTGAATACGAAACAGAAGATGCAATAATTAAACTAGCTACTGTAGATTTACAGTTAGAATTAGCGGATTTGTATGCAGGGGTTAGTTTTGATTAAGATTTCCAGATCAGAAAAATTTTTCCACTTCTAAAACACTTTTCCCAAAACAACTATTCACAATTGTGGTAACGCGATCGCTCTTTAACTTCGGCAGAAAATTGCTTATCGTTACTTCTATATATCCTGACTTGCGATAAACAAAGAATCTAATTTGATTATTTTCCCATAGCCAAACTTCAGGAATATTTAAATATTTATATTTAGTTAAATCGTCGATATTTCCTGATGTTAAATTCACTTCTACAGCCAAATCTGGCTTGTCTTTATCTACCTCAAAACAGTAAGCCACATCAGGTTCTTTTCCTTCTTTTCCTTCTTCTTTGAGGGTAGTTTGATTGTAAGAAAATAGTGCTAAGTTATTTTTACGGCAATAAGCTAAAATAATCAACCTGATATAATCGCCAATCAACTCATGGTTACGCCCTGGGGACACAATGGTAATGACTCCGTTGCGAAATGAGACTCGTTTACTGGGCAAATCTAAACTAATATATTCAGCCCAAGTCGTATTCGTAATTGTGGTAATGCGATCGCTTTTTTGTGTTCCAATACTTAACATTTTAAATTGAGGGTGACTTTTATGCTTTTGATATCTAAATAATAACTTGATATTTGTCACTCATCGAAAAAACTGGGACATATTATTGATATTGAAGAACCCCGGTTTCTCACTAAAAATGTTAACTTTGCTGTGTTAGCAGGTAAGAAACCAGGATTCTAAAGTTTCACTACTTTATCGTAATGCTCCTGAAGCTGTACTGTTATTCATCTTCTTTGACACAGAGTTTTCCGTAGGTCGTTACTTGTCCGTCCATCGTGCTACCAAAATACGCAGAAATCTGGCAATAGATACCTTCTTCTCGAAATTGCCAATCGTACTTCACTATTTCTACTGGCCATATCGGTTCTCCTAATTCCCGTGTAATGTATTGTAAAACTGCTTGAGCATTTATTCCTACTTCTAAGCGTTCTTGTAGTTGCTCAAACTCAGCCGGAGCCGGAGCATCTGGGGATTCACCAATCGTCAAATCCTCCAACTCATTATTTGAAAATGTGGCGCTTAAAGTAGAACCGTTTTCATCTCTCCAAGTGTAGGAAGAAGATAGATAATCTAGTTTTCCCGGACGACCGATGAGGGTAGCTATATCATCGTAGGTCATATTAGAATCGAGTTGTTGGTAATACTCGGAAACACGGGCGCTGAGAGGAGTTTTTTCATCAGCAGTGAGAAGTGGTAAATCTGATGGGTCTGGGTTTAAAGGACAGTATTGGGCTTTTTGTTTCTCACTCAAACCCGTAGTCGAAAGTTGTTGGAGGCGATCGCGATATTCTCCTAATGTATTCTGACTGTTAGGATAATCTGAGATTACATCATCGAGCAGGGCGATCGCGCCCTCCCAATCCTCGATACAAATCGCTTGATTGAGTTGGTCAGTGGTATCGTGGGCTTGACTGGGTAAACCCATCAAACTCGCCAGACTTCCCATTAAAATGCCGCTACAGAGTTGTTTCCAGTTCATCATTGCGTTTTGAGTAATTGATAGTGTTGTCAGCTACAACTGCGATAAAGTCAATTCCGCGATCGCATCTAGGTTTGCCAATAGAGTATTTAAGTATCACTCACTATTGTTATCTATCATCGTATATACAGTCAGCCTGGTTGGATGATAAACGATCGTCGCCAAAAGAAACAGTCAAGGTGCAAGTATTAGGATCGGGATCGGTTGCTTCTCGAAATCGCCACTCATATCTAACCCATTCTGTCTGCAATAGGGGTTCTCCTAATTCCTGCAAAAGCTGTTCTAAAACCGCTTGAGCGTTCATACCTTCTTCAAAACGGGCTGCAATCTCTCTAAACTCAACCGCAGGAGCAATAACATTATCGCAGAACGGGTTATCAACTTCACAATCTCTCCATTCACTAACATCCAAACTATCTAACTGGTCGTCAGAAAACCTAGTAAAGAGGAAATTGTCATGCTCATTTTTCCATATATATGAGAAATGAAGATCGTTTATCTTTCCCGGACGACCGACAATCGTAGCGACTTCGGCGTAGCTCATGCCAACGTCAATTTGCTCGCTATAGCTCTCTATACGGTCGCTGAGAGGCGTTTCTTCCACCTTGGGGGTCGATTCTTCAGAACAGTCATAATCTAATTGATGTAACCCACTTAAACCTGTCTCAGAGAGTTGTTGGAGGCGATCGCGATATTCTCCTAATGTATTCTGACTGTTAGGATAATCTGGGATGATATTATCGAGGATCGCGATCGCGCCCTCCCAATCCTCGATACAAATCGCCTGATTCAGTTGTGCGGTGGTATCGTGGGCTTGACTGGGTAAGCCCATCAAACTCGCCAGACTTCCCATTAAAATGCCGCTACAGAGTTGTTTCCATTTCATTGTTAGGTTGTCAGTAATTGATAGTTTTGCCAGCTACAACTGCGATAAAGTCAATTCCGCGATCGCGCTATATGACGATAATCCCATCGAACAACAAATGACAAAAGACCAATGACCAAACGTCATTATTCCGCTAGGGGAACACAATTATCTAAAATGGTCGATGTAGTCAATTAAAAATAACCTTAAGAACAGATGCTCGCGCCAAAACGGATTTTTGTTTTATTGGTCAACGCGGGAACCGACAGCGAAGGCATTCATACCATTCAGATGGGTGGACGCAACAAGGTTTTGATGTTTGAGTCCGAAGACGATGCCTCGCGCTACGCTTTAATGCTAGAAGCCCAGGATTTTCCGGCTCCGAGTGTTGAAGCCTTCCCCTCCGACGAAATTGAAGAATTTTGCCAAGAAGCCGGATATGATTACGAACTCGTCGAAGATGGCCGCTTAGAAATTCCCCCCGATGCCAATGTCGAACAACCGAGTTGGCAAGACGAAGACGACGAGGAAGAAATCCCGGAAACTGAAGCCGAAACCGAGGAATCTAACCCCGAACTCGACGAGATTCGCCGCCGTTTAGAAGGCTTACTTTAAAATTCTTCATCTATTTATGGATATTTTGCAATCGCGGGGTCATTTGCT
This sequence comes from filamentous cyanobacterium ESFC-1, assembly GCA_000380225.1. GTDB lineage: Bacteria > Cyanobacteriota > Cyanobacteriia > Cyanobacteriales > Spirulinaceae > Jaaginema. The sequence continues at coordinate 1,101,116 of KB904821.1, read as the reverse complement.
CACCGAGCAAGCCAACCCCAACAGCCAAAATCTCGACCAACTTAGTACCTTGGAATTGGTCGAATTGTTCAATCAAGAAGACGCTCAAACCCTGAGCGCGATCGCGGGGGCCAAAGAAGCCTTAGCCAAAGCCATTGACATTGCCAGCGAAGCCTTGCGGCAAGACGGTCGCTTGTTTTATGTCGGAGCAGGCACCAGTGGGCGTTTAGGGGTACTCGATGCCGCCGAATGTCCCCCCACCTTCTGCTCCCCCCCTGAGATGGTACAAGCCATCATCGCAGGCGGCTCAGAGGCATTGGTGCGGAGTTCTGAATCCCTCGAAGACCGGGCCGAAGATGGAGCCGCCGCGATCGCGAGGCACAAAATCGACAGCAAAGATGTTGTCGTCGGCATTACCGCCGGAGGTACCACTCCCTTTGTCCTCGGCGCGATCGAAGCCGCCCGACACCAAGGCGCAACAACCATTTTCATGGCTTGCGTCCGGGCCGAACAAGCCCCCGTCGAAGCCAACATCAACATTCGCTTGATCGTCGGCCCGGAAATCCTCGCCGGGTCAACGCGACTCAAAGCCGGAACCGCCACGAAAATGGCTTTAAACATCCTCTCAACCGGGATTATGGTCAAATTGGGCAAAGTTTACGGCAATCGCATGGTAGATGTCGCCGTAACCAACCGCAAACTCCACGATCGCTCCTTGCGAATTTTGCAAGACTTAACGAATTTAAACCGCAAAGCCGCCAATGACTTATTGGAGCGCAGTGGAAAACACGTTAAACTAGCTCTACTGATGCACTGGACAGGATTCGATCGCGATCGGGCGCGATTACTCCTCAACGCTCATCAAGACCATCTCAGAGCCGCCCTCGAAGAAGTAAAGCATCATTCATAAATAATGTTTAATAGCTCAGAAAGTGTCATTGTCATTTCTATTGTTTTAGTGGCTGTCGGGATTTTACTCTGGGGCTACAACCGCGCCAAACCCTACGGCAAATTAGGGATTTTAGCTTGGTTGCAGTCCGTGGTGTTAATGGTTCCCTGGCTGGTCTTTTTTGGTTTATTTGTTTTAGGGATTTATCTCAACTTAGTCGCCATCATTGGTTTATTGGTGGCTTCGGCAGGGATTTATATTTATCTGGGGAATCGTGTGCGGACTGAAGGAGTTGAGCAAATGCAGCAGCGTCGTCCGGTTTCCAACTTCAACACCGAAACCGAAACCAAAACCCCAGCCCCCCCCGAAACCCCCAAACTGCCAATCCCAGAAGCCGAAGCCGCACCAGACATCCTGCCCATTCCTGAAGAAGACCTCAAACAGATTCAAAGCATTTTCGGCATTGATACCTTTTTTGCCACCGAAACCATCCCCTATCAAGAAGGAGCGATTTTCAAAGGTAACTTGCGATCGCAACCCAATGAAGCCCACGATCGCTTATCGGCAAAACTCCACGAAAAACTCGGGGAAAAATATCGCCTATTTCTCGTCGAAAGTCCCGAAGGCAGACCGACCATCATTGTGCTACCCAGTAGCAACGATCCTCAACCTGCCACCCTCACTCAAAAAAACCTAGCAATTGTCCTACTGGTCACCACCCTTGCCACCAGCTTAGAAGCGGCGGGTTTACTCCTGGGTTTTGATTGGTTTAGCGATCTGGGTCGTTTTCGTGAAGCCCTCCCCATTGCTGCCGGATTGGGGTCAATTTTGGTCGCTCACGAAATCGGTCATCGCATTTTTGCTCAACGGTACAATGTGCGCCTGAGTTGGCCTTATTTAATCCCCAGTTGGCAGATTGGTTCCTTTGGCTCGATTACCCGCTTTGAATCCTTGATTCCCAATCGCTCAGTTTTATTCGATGTCGCGATCGCGGGGCCCGCTTTTGGCGGCTTACTTTCCTTCATTTTGCTCATTCTCGGCTTAATTCTGTCCCAACCCGGCAGCTTATTTCAACTGCCCACAACCTTCTTCCAAGGCTCTGTCCTCGTCGGCACATTAGCCAAAACCATCCTCGGAGATGCCCTACAAAACTCCATCGTAGACGTACATCCCCTTACCATTATTGGCTGGCTCGGCTTGGTCATCAACGCCCTAAACCTCATGCCTGCCGGACAACTCGACGGGGGGCGCGTCGTCCAAGCCATTTATGGCCGCAAAACCGCCCGACGCACCACCATTGCCACCCTCGTTATCTTGGGCATTGTCGCCATTGTCGTCCCCGGCAATCCCATTCCCTTATATTGGGGTATTATCATCCTCTTTTTACAACGAGACTTAGAGCGACCGAGCCTCAATGAACTCACCGAACCGGATGATGCTCGCGCTGCTTGGGCTTTGTTAGCATTATTCCTGATGCTGGCAACGTTGATTCCCCTTAATCCCGGTTTGGCGGGTAGTTTGGGGATTGGGGGCTGATTTCTTCAGTTATCAGTCATCAGTTATCAGCCTAATCAGGGGCAATCGGCAATCGGCAATCGGCAGTCGGGGGGGAGGTGGGATGCAAGCCCCTCCAAAGGGGGTCAGAAACTTCTTGCTAGAGGGTAGACTCTAGAAAAGGCTCAACACTAGACTATACTAGGGTTTCAGCCTCAAAAAGTAAAATTAAGTTTCACCGAGAGTTATCAGTAATCAGTTATCAGTTTTTGAGGCAGTCGGCAATCAGCAAGCCCTATGTAGGGGCGGGGTTTCCCCGCCCAATAACCAATAACCAACAACCAACAACCAACAACCAACAACCAACAACCAATAACCAATAACCAACAACCAACAACCAACAACCAACAACCAACAACCAATAACCAATAACCAATAACCAATAACCAACAACCAACAACCAACAACCAACAACCAACAACCAACAACCAACAACCAACAACCAACAACCAACAACCAACAACAAATGACCAATGAGCGCTCGATTTAGCCTCAAACCCCTGCGGAATTGGATTCGTCATCGTCATATTGGCAATGAATCGACGAAAACCTACTACGCTTTGCTCGAAGCTTCCATTATTGGTTGTGTCTCTGCGATCGCGGCTCTGTTACTCAAACAAGGGATCAACCTCCTCGGTAGTACCCGCGTCCAACTCGCTGACGATTTTGGCGACTGGACGCTGCCGTTATTTGGGCTAACTCTGGGATTGCTAGGGGGTTGGATCGTCGAACAGTTTTCCCCCGCGGCCAAAGGGGGCGGCATTCCCCAAGTCAAGGCGGTTTTGGCGAGCTTTCCCGTACCGTTATCGTTGCGGGTGGCGTTGGTGAAGCTGATTGGGACGATTTTGGTATTGGGGGGCGGTTTGACCTTGGGCAGACGAGGGCCAACGGTACACATTGGGGCGGCTTTGGCGGCGCAACTGAGTTACTGGATTCCGACTTCGCCGCAACATCGTCGTCAGATGGTTGCAGCAGGGGCGGCGGCAGGATTAGCGGCGGGGTTTAATACGCCGATCGCGGGGGTGTTATTTGTGGCGGAGGAGTTGTCGCGGGATATGTCCGGGTTGACTCTAGAAACGGCGATTCTCGCTTCTTTTACGGGGTCGGTGGTGTCGCGGTTGATTGGGACGGCGGATTTTAACCTACCGCCAGAAATGCTAATGCTCTACACCTCGGAGTCAAATGAGTTTAGTGCTTATGATATTCCTTGGTTTTTGTTGTTGGGGGTACTAGCAGGGATTTTAGGCTCTTTGTTCAGTCAAGGGGTGATTGCCAGTTTGGATTTTAACCGCCGTCTCAATTGGCCGATGGCTTGGCGAGTGGGGGTGGCGGGGTTGATATCGGGGAGTATTGTGGCGATCTCGCCGCCGTTATTACGAGATAATGCGGGGTTGCGAGAGTTTTTCTTATCGGGGGAAGCGAGTGGCAGCCAAACCGCGATCGCGTTTGGGATTTATTTCTTTTTAACTTGGATTGCTTACGGTTCGGGTGCGCCGGGGGGATTATTTTCGCCGACTCTGGTATTTGGCTCGGCGTTGGGCTATTTGGTGGGGCAGGGGGCGGTCGTTTTTCAAGTGGATACTTCCACTTCAAAGTACGCCTTGGTAGGGATGGCGGCGTTTTTCTCGGCGGTGGCTAGAGTTCCGGTGACCGCGATCGCGATTGTGTTTGAAATGACGGCGGCGTTTAATTTGGTTTTACCGTTAATGATCGGCTCGGCGATCGCCTATTTTGTCTCGTCGCTGTTTTCTAAAAAGTCACTTTATCAACGTTTACTCGAAGTGAGTGGCATTCACCTGAACGAAGAAACCACCACCAACGATTTACTTTCAGGCTTAACCGCAGATGATGTTATGCAAAAACGGGTTGAAACCTTACCCGTAAATTTATCCCTCGACCAAGCTATTCAAGTGTTTTCTGATGCCCGACACGAAGGTTTCCCCGTGGTGAGAGATGGTGAATTAGTCGGCCTGATCACCACCGGACAAGCAAACCAAGCCAAACGTCGCGGTCAAACGGGAAGTACGCTATTACACGACATTATGAGCGAACTCCCGGCTACAGTACGGCCAGAATCCCCCTTGAGCGATGTCTTGTATGTGATGGAGCGTTACCACCTCTCCCATCTTCCCGTCACCGAAGGGCGCAAATTGTTAGGAATTATCACGCGCAATGATATTATTCGCGCCGAAGCCAATCAACTCAGCAGTGCAATTTCGGCTAATGGCGATACTATTGTTCCGTTTTATCGCGTTTATCAAACTCGCGCCCCGAATCTCGGCCAGGGGCGCATTTTATTACCTTTGTCTAATCCTGAGACGGCGGGTGCTTTGATTCGCTTAGGGGTCGCGATCGCCGATGAATACCGCTACGAACTCGAATGTGTGTATGTCAATGTCATTCCCAAACACAGCATCCCCGACCAAACCCCCGTCAATCTCGACGAAGGCAAGGATTTGTTTGAACCCGCGATTAAACTAGCCGCAGCCTGGAATGTGCCGCTACACACGCAAATCATTGTTGCTCAAGACTGCGCTTCTGCCCTACTAGAAATTATTAGCGATCGCCATATTGATATCTTGTTACTCGGTTGGAAAGGCAACACCAGCACCCCAGGCCGCATTTTCGGTAACGCTGTCGATACCCTCATCCAAAAAGCCCCCTGTGATGTGGTTTTAGTCAAAATTGGCAACAGCCTCCAATCCTATCCGAATAATCGCTATCTCCCGACCAATTGGATTATTCCCGTCGCAGGGGGCCCCAACGTCGAGCGAGCCATTGAGTTATTTGGCGCATTTAGCAAACTGACCCTCTCGGCTCATATTTGGCTATGCAAAGTCTATCCTCCCAAAACAGTCCCCCCCGATTTAATCACATTAGACCGCATTGCCACTCAACTCGAAACCGACGAAAAGATTCAAGCAATGCCCTTACCCATTCGCGCTCAGTCTGTTGCTACTGCCATTATCCATCTAGCCAATACCGAAGACTGTGATGTTATTATGCTCGGCGCAAGTCGGGAAGGAATGCTCCAACAAGCGCTTCATGGCAATATTCCTGAAGAAATTACCACAGGCGTTGATTGTACGGTTATCTTAGTGCGTAGTGCTATTGAGTCAGAAAATTAGGAATTGGGGCAGTTGGTATGGGGAGGAGTGGGAAGAGGGGGAGGAGTGGGAAGAGTAGGGTGGGCATCGCCTACCATCTCTGATTATTGATAATTGGTAATTCGTAATTCGTAATTCGTAATTGGTTTCACCATTGTAAATTGTAAATTGTACATTATTAATTAAAATGACAAATTCTCCTAAACCTCCTACCCTTTCCGTTATTATTCCTGTTCATAATGGGGGAGAAGCATTTAAGCGTTGCTTGACAAGTTTAAAGCAAGCAAATTCTCAACCCGATGAAATTTTAGTGGTGGCCAATGGGGATGAAACGGCGGCTAAGTTAGCTGAATCTTTCGAGGTTAATGTGGTTCGCATTCCTACTCCTGAAGGCCCGGCGATGGCGCGAAATTTGGGGGCAAAATCGGCTCAAAGCGATATTCTGTTTTTTGTGGATGCTGATGTTGAGGTGCATCCCGATACTATTGCTCAGGTTAAAGGGGTTTTTGCTGAAGATGAAGATTTGGCCGCGTTGATGGGGTCTTATGATGATACACCCGGCGCACCGAATTTTTTGTCCCAGTATAAAAATTTATTTCACCATTACACCCATCAAACTGGGGCTGAGGAGGCTTCGACGTTTTGGGGGGCTTGTGGGGCGATTCGGCGGCAGATTTTTCTGGATTTGGGGGGGTTTGATGAGTCTTATCGCAAGCCCTGTGTTGAGGATATTGAGTTGGGCTATCGCCTTAAAAATGCGGGATATCGAATTTTATTGTGTAAAAATATCCAGGTGAAGCATTTGAAGCGTTGGGAGCCGATTTCTTTGCTGAAAGCTGAGTTTTTCTATCGAGCGCTACCCTGGACGGATTTGCTGGTACGCAAGAAACAAATGAGTAACGATCTCAATTTGAAATGGTCGAGTCGGATTAGTGTGGTCTGCGTGTATGCTTTATTGGGGAGTGTCGCGATCGCGCTTTGGCAGCCTTGGAGTGCGATCGTTACGATTTTATGTGCGATCGCGTTAACGATTCTCAATGCTCCGGTGTATGAATTTTTCCGGCAGAAGCGAGGCTTTTTCTTTGCTTTGCGTGTTGTTCCTTGGCATTGGTTATATTTCTTTTATAGTGGTTTGGCGTTCGCGATTGGCACCACTCGCTATTGGCTTTCAGCAATTTACAATTAATAATTTACAATTTACAATTAATAATTTACAATTTACAATTATTATGTACAGTTGATAATTTTATAACAACCAAGTAACTAATAACTAATAATCCGAAAGGCGAGTTTCGGCAGCGTCTCCAAGGGATTCTCGATCCGGCGTAGTTAGAAATAATTGACTTAAAAAACATTAGATTAGCGGCGGGTAGAATTTGAGCGCTTATGCGAACCATTGCAGAAATTAACGACAAAATTCGTCAACGTCGAGCCGTGGTTTGGACGGTGGAAGAAACCAAAGCCCAGGCCGCAGAAATAGGGGTAAAGGCGGCGGCAAAACAGGTAGATGTGATCGTGACCGGGACATTTGAGCCAATGGAGTCTACGGGGGCGATGATCAATTTGGGTCACACCGACCCGCCGATGAAAATTCGCTCTTGTTGGATCGATGATGTTCCGGCGTATGCGGGCTTGGGGGCGGTGGATTTGTATTTGGGGGCGACGATGACCCCTGAGCCTTCGATTGAGGGGGGAGAGGTGATAGAAACCCGCGAAAGCGCTCCTTTGCGGGGAGGGGGTCATGTGATTGAAGATTTGATCGCGGGAAAGGCGGTTCATTTGCGAGCGCGGGGTCAGGTGACGGATTGTTATCCGCGAGCGACGTTAGACACGACGATTAACCAGGATACGATTAATCAGTTTTATTTGTTTAATCCGCGCAATTTGTATCAGAATTTTATTGTGGGGGTGAATGGGGGCGATCGCGTCCTCTATACTTATCTCGGGCCCCTGCATCCCCGGTTGAGCAATGCGGTGTACTCCAATACCGGGGCAATTTCGCCGCTATTTAATGACCCGGATTTGGATTTGCTGGGCATTGGTTCGCGGATTTTTTTGGGGGGCGGTGTGGGTTATATTTCCTGGGAGGGAACGCAGCATTTCCCGTTACAAAAGCGCCTACCCAATCGGACTCCCATTGGCCCGGCGGCGACTTTGGCGTTGATTGGGGATGCGAAACAAATGCAGTCTCGTTGGGTGCGGGGCTGTTATTTCAAAAACTACGGCCCCTCGATTATGTTGGGGGTGGGGATTCCGTTTCCGGTGCTACACGAAGAAGTCATCAATCGGGCTTTGGTCAAAGATGAGGAGATTGTCGCCCCGGTGGTGGATTTTTCGATTCCGCGACGGGTGCGACCGACATTTGGCTTGGTGAGTTATGCCCAACTCAAAAGCGGCAAGATTAAATTGGAAGGTAAAACTATCCGCACCGCACCTTTAGCGAGTATTCCTTTGTCGCGACAAGTGGCCGCTGAACTCAAATCTTGGATTCTCAACGGTCAGTTTACTTTGAGCGAGTCTGTCGCCCCGATTCCTCGCGATCGCGCCTTTCTGCCCCAAGATAGTTGGGGGGGTGCGGGTTTGACTTAAGAGGGTTTGCGGGGTTTTTCTGACCGGGGGGCGCGATCGCGCGATCGCGGTTTTTTGAGCATTTTAGAACCCCTCGCGGGTGTGGGCTTACCCTGAGCCGATTGGCGTTTCGAGCGCTTTTTCGGCGGCAAAAGACCAATATCTGTAGCTGCTTCGATGTGTAAAACTAGACCTTGCAACTCAGCGCGAATATCCCAAAAATGACCCAAGGGTTTGTCGAGGGGTAACAATCCAGTTAAGGAAATTTTAAATGACTTTTCGGCTTCTGAATCGCGACGAGGGGCTTGTTCAATTCTGACAATGACTTTTTGTTCGTCAGGGTCGTAGAACAAGACTTCACCGCGTATGGAAAATGCGCCATCGCGAATCGGTAAGAGGTCTTCGTCAGTAGCGGGAGGTGCTGCGGGGGGGACTTCTTTGGGGCCGAGGGCAACCGGGTCCCAAACTCCGGCAATCTGAAGGTGCAAGCCGTCTCCGGTTTGACGGGTGCGCGGATAAACGACCCACAAATGGGGCTGGCTCAAATCCAGGTGATTTTTAATTAAACTCAGGGTTCGTCCGAGGAGAACTGCATTGATTTCGATGTTATCGGCGGTTGTGAAGATACCTCGCGTCAAAACGTCGTCTGAGGGCGTGTATTGACCTCGAACTAAGCCAATAGCGCGATATTGTTTGGCGTGACTGGGGGGGGGAATGGGATGATTCCGCATACTAACTTAAGCTTAAGCCCAAAAACGGCAATGACTCGACTTTAGCTAATTCGAGCTATGTTGTCTTATTCTTTGATGCTATCCCACAATTGGGCGGGTTGGCTCTGGGTACAACGATCCCAATTAAAGCTAAAATTTGACCAATCAGGTTGAATTTGACTGGACTTTCTGTATCCTCAATGCAACGCTTATCGTCTCAAATCCGAACTGCTTGCAGAAAAGTTATCGGGATTGGGCAGGGGGGAAGTGGCTCAAGCTGCTGAGAAAATCCCAAAAATGTAAATTACAATCATTAGAGATTCTGGAGTTTGTTGAGGGGAAACGCAATGACCAAAAAGACTAAAAACCGCAAAAGTTGGCTTTCTTTAATTTTAGTTTTGATTATTTTGGCGTTTGTGGGGGTGTCGATGCTGCCCTTACTCAGCGCCTTTTTGAAAGACAATCAACAGCCAACCGTGGCAACATCATCATCTCCATCTACAACGGTTCCACGGCTTTCGACGGCTGAACAAGAGGAGTTAGAATCGCGAGCGAAGGGGTTTGAGTTGGTCTTGGAACGGGAACCGGAGAATAGTTCGGCGTTGCGGGGCTTGGTAGAGGTGCGCCTCGAACAAGGGAATCTCGAACGGGCGTTAGACCCCTTGGCTAAGTTAGCCCAACTCAATCCCCAACAACCGGATTATGCAGTGTTGCTGGCTGAAGGACGGCAGCAAGTGGGTGATTTTGAAGGGGCGATCGCGGCTTATGATTCGATTTTAGCCACCGATCCGGGCAATATTCGCGCCCTAGATAACCTGATTGAGCTACAACTGCAAGAAGATCAAGCCGACAACGCGATCGCCCGTCTCCAAAATACGCTACAAATCGCTGCCCAAGAAAACCAAGCCACTCCCAACCGCATTGATACCACTTCGATTCAGTTGCTTTTGGGTAAAGTTTACGCCCGTCAAGACCGCCTAACTGAGGCGATCGCGGTGTACGACCAAGCCATCGAAGCCGAAAACCAGGATTTTCGCCCCTTTTTCGCGAAAGCCCTAATTCTCGAAAAACAAGGCAATCTCAACGCCGCCCGACCCCTACTCACCAAAGCTGCCTCCCTTGCGCCTCCTAAGTTCAAAGACCGCATTCAACAACGCTTAGACGAGCTTACCCCATCTGAACCCACTGAGGCCGAGGAAACCGAAGCGACGGTGGAGAATTAACAATTAACAATGCACAATTAACAATTAACAATGTGGCAAATCACCAATAATCAATAACCCAAAAAAGACGCTCATCCCTTACTAGACAACCAATGACAAAGGACAAATGACCAATATATGATTTATCAACCACCGTGGTATTTCAAAAACGGTATAGTGCAAACCGCGTGGTTGGTGTATTACTATGCCAGAATTTGGGAAAAACAAGGACATGATGCCTTTTGGCTAAAATCTTATCCGCCCATTGAATGGCAAGAAAAAGTGTTTTTGGGGGCGGAGGATGTGCCGTTGTGGGGCTATTGGTGTTGTCCGCCGAATGCTTACGGCACGATTATTCTCAACTACGGCATTACCGGAACTTCAGCGACGGCGTGGTATGCTCAGACCTTGGCGCGTAAGGCGTATGCCCAAGGTTTGGCGGTTTTAATTTATGATTGGCGCAGTCATGGCAAAAGTGCCGAATTGTCTCCGGTTCCGTCTTCGGATGGGTGGCGAGAAGGAGCCGATCAAGTGCGTTTGGCCGAGCAGTTGGTGGCGTTGGGGTGTCCGGCACCGATGGCGCTGATTGGCTTTTCTCTAGGGGGACAATTGGCGTTGTGGGGGCTAAAAACGGCGATTGAGGAAAATTGTCCTTTAATTTGTACGGCGGCGGTTCTCGCGCCAAGTTTGGACTCTAATCGCTCTTTAGATTATCTCAAGACTACCTGGAGCGGACGGTTGATTGAGGGGCGTTTGACTCAAGAGTTGCGCCAAGAGGCTCGCAAACGCCAAGCTCGTTTTCCCGAAGCGGTGAAGCCGGGGGCGGTTGAGCGGATTGATTCGATTGCGGCATTTGACCGAGAGATGGTGATTGATTATTACGGCTTTGAGACTGTGGCAGAATATTATACGAAAACTTCGCCGTTGCTTTTTTTACCGCAGCTTTCCTTGCCCCATTTGGTAATTTATGCCGCCGACGATCCGATGTTTGACCCGGAATTGGTTACAGAATTAAAGACCGCGATGAGAGATAATACAAATGGTCATTTGTCGTTAACGCCTTGGGGAGGTCATGTTGCTCATTTGTCCGCTTCTACGGCTACAGAAGATGGGTTTTGGGGGCTGAATCGCTTGTTAGAGTTTGTGACAGCACAAATTAAATGCAAGGTGATGTAATCGTTATTTGAATTTGAAGTATTTACGTTGGCTCGATCGAATTACACCCGATATTGCCGAGCAAGTCGGGGAGAAAGCTTGGGTTTTAAGTCAGATAGCCCAACAAGGTTATCCGATTGTACCGGGGTTTGCGATCGCGACAACGGCTTGGCGGGATTTTTTGAGTATTATTGGTCAATCAGAGCCAAGCTGGGCGGATTTATCGGACTCGGCGTTTTATGTGGATGTGGACAGCGCGATCGCGTTACGACAGGTGGCTTATCATCTCCGCCAAAGTCTGCAAAAAACCCCCTTACCGCCAGAATGGTTGACTGAGTTTAGTCAAGGGACGCAGCAGTGGTCAACCCCGGCGCTGATAATTCGTCCGTCTTTAACAATTCCGGCCTATTTGAGCCATCATTTTACGGGGTTATTGCGATCGCGCCTTTGTGTGAATCAACCAGAAGCTTTAGAAGCTGCGATTAAGCAAGGGTGGGCTGAGTTATTTCGAGCCAGAAGTTTGTTAACCCGACAACGGCTGAATTTATCCTTGGCTGAGGTTCATCTTGCTTTAGTAATACAGCCTTTTTATGATGCGATCGCGTCGGGAGTGGCACAGATTAAAGGGGATGAAGCCCAAGTCATCGCGGTGTGGGGCATGGGTCACAGTTTTATCGAAGGAGCTGTCCAACCGGATCGCTATTATTTTGACCTTCGTCAAGGCAAAATCAAGCACCAAAGTTTGGGTCGTCATCCTTTGATTTATGAGTTAAGCGACCCTATCGATGGGGAGCAAATGCTACAAATCAATTATCTCGATGAAGACCGCCAACAACAAGCAATTCTAGATGATACCCAAACCGCCGAATTATGTCATTGGTTGCAAAATATACCCCAAATCGATCGGCAGATCGGTTATCTTGAATGGATTATCAGCCGTAATCAAGATGGTTCCGGCTTTTACTTTACCCAAGGAGAAAGTAAACATCGTCATGTTCTGGAATTGCCCACACCCTTTATGAGCGCACCATCTCAGGAAGTTAGGGGGCTTTCTGCGGCTTCAGGACAAGCGACTGCCCCGGCTTATATCCTGAGCGATCGCGCCGAGAAAGTCGCCCCCAATCAAATTTTAGTAGCTCCCCAAATTACCCCCTACTTGCTCACCCTGCTCAAACAAGCTGCCGGGGTCATTGCCGAACAAGGGGGCTTAACCAGTCATGCAGCGATTATTGCCAGAGAATTAGGGATTCCGGCGGTATTAGGCGTTGAAAATGCCACAAAAATCTTTAGAAATGGTGAAATTTTACTCTTAAACGGTCGAAAAGGTACAATTGCCCGTCAACCGGACTACCCACCCACCCCGGACTCATCCCCCAAACCGACTCCCCCTACCTCAGATATCGGCGCTTTTCCGATCGCGACGCAACTGCTGGTTAATCTCAGTCAAAGCTGTTCGACCAATCACGCGGCTTTAGAGGGTGTGGATGGAGTGGGGTTGTTGCGCTCGGAATTGATGTTATTGGATGTTTTGGGCAAACATTCCCTGGATTGGTGGCTTGACCCCGAACATTACGACGATTTTGTGCAGAGTTTGACCAATTGTATTAGTTTATTTACCCAAGAGTTTGCACCGCGACCTGTGTTTTATCGCTCGGCGGATTGGCGATTGCCGGAGTTACGGTTTTTACTCGAACAACCGCCTCCGAAAAAGCTGGATACTAACCCGATTTTGGGGCGGCGAGGCACGTTGAGCTATTGCCTGGACGAGCGTTTGTTTGAAGCGGAATTGAGGGCGATCGCGGCTTGTCAGGCATCGGGTCAACACAATCTCAGTTTGATTTTACCCTTTGTGCGGAGCGTGCAGGAGTTCGTTTTCTGTCGCGATCGCGTGCGTAAGTTTGGCTTGACTCAGTATCCTGGTTTTCAACTGTGGATTATGGCCGAAGTGCCTTCGGTGTTTTTCTGTTTTGATGATTATGTCCAAGCTGGAGTCCAGGGGATTTCCATCGGGACGAATGACCTCACCCAGCTTTTACTGGGAATTGACCGGGAACAAGCCGATCTCGCGCAACGCTTCGACGAGCGCCATCCCGCCGTTCTCAATGCGATTCAGCAGTTAATCCAATTAGCCCGAAAAGCAGGGATTCCCAGTTCGATTTGCGGTCAAGCCCCCGTCCAATACCCGGAACTGGTGGAACTTTTGGTGCGCTGGGGGATTACTTCGATTTCCGTTGAACCGGATGCGGTTAGGACGACTCATCGAGCGATCGCTCGCGCCGAACAGCGTATCCTGTTAGAAGCAGCAAGAAACGCGTGTCGTTAGTCCTTTGTCCTTAGTCATTAGTAAGCATCATCTCCATCTTTTTTTGGACGGGAAGGAAGCTACAACTTTAAGGGGGTGTGAACAGTAATGCAAAATCTTTTCAAAACTACGCAACCTTATTCATTTCTTGTGAAGCGACTGGTTATATGCGTAAGTATCTAAACACTTATTTTGCCAAAAACCACGGCGTAATAGTGCGCTGATAACGCAGCTATTAATGGCGGTAAGTTCTACCGTGTCAGCTTGTGGACTTGATAGTGCCGACACTACAAGGTTGAAGCAAGAAGTAAACATCAAAGGCATTTAGGTAGGTTTGAGTAAGTTTTATAGAACGGTAACAAATGATTAATGACCAATGACCAATGACTAACTATGAATGCGGGGTTCGGGGTATAAGGTGGATAAAACCTCGCTTTCAACGGCGGCTAATTCTGCTAAACGGGGTTTGACTTGGGCGCGATCGCAATAGGTATCGGCGAGAACCCAATATATGCCGTAGTGACGGGCTTCGGAAGCCATTAAACCGCGATAAAAAGCGGCCAGTTCGGGATCGGGGCAATGTTGCGCGAGTAAACCTAAACGTTCGTGCGATCGCGCCTCAATTAAACTCGAAACCAAGAGCATATCGAGGAGGCGTTCGGGTTCGTTGCGGCGAACGTGAGATTTGAGAACAGAGCCGTAGGGAGGGGCGTTGAGGGGTGCGAGGGGAATACCGCGACGATCGAGCCATTGGTTGACTTGGGCAAAATGTTCGAGTTCTTCTGAGGCGATCGCGGTGAGTTTATGCACCAACTCCCGATAAGAGGGATAGCGGAACATAAAGTTTAATGCCCCAGAAGCGGCTTTGCGTTCGCAGTGGGAGTGGTCGAGTAAAATGATATCAAGGTTCGCGATCGCTTGTTCGATCCAAGCATCGCTGGTGGGTTGCTGTAGAATGTTAATCTTTGTTAATACAGACACGAATGCTTCTTCACTCCCAATCAAAACCCGTTCAGGTCTAGTGTAGCCGATAAAGCGCCCCCATTTGCATAACCATCCAAGTCGCCCTCTATATTGAAATCTAGGGAAAAAATTACAATCTCATCGGACAGATCGGATAAAAATAGGGAACACTAGAAATAGACAGAATAAATTGGGGAACCGAATAAGTTGAGTTCGGGTGCTGAAGCCGCAATTGCTCTAGTCGCTTTGGTTGTATTGGGAGGGAATGACACTATGAATCAACGTCGCATTTTTATTGGAGATATTCACGGTCACTATGATGCCTTAATACAATTATTGGACGCGATCGCGCCGACTCAAGACGATCGCGTTTATTTCGTCGGTGACTTGATCGATCGCGGGCCCAAAAGCGCTCAAGTGGTGGAATTTATCAAAAATAGCAATTATCACTGTATTTTGGGCAACCACGAACAAATGTTGCTCAATGTCCTCGAACAGCCCGATCTCCCCTACAACTTTCGCCAAGCTTGGCTGTATGGTGGGGGTCAAGCAACCCTAGACAGCTACGGCGAAAACGGTATTCCTGAAGATCACTACCATTGGATTAAATCTCTGCCAATTTACCTAGATTTAGACGACATCTGGCTCGTTCACGCGGGGGTACATCCCGAACTTCCCATCGTCGAACAAACCACCGATCACTTTTGCTGGATTCGCGACGAATTCCACTACATGAAAGAACCCTTCTTTCCCAAGAAATTGATTATTACGGGTCATACGATTACCTTTACCATTCCGGGGGTACTGCCCGGAAAACTGGCGAGAGGCGAAGGTTGGATTGATATCGATACGGGGGCGTATCACCATCAAAGCGGTTGGCTGACGGGCTTAGATATTACCAATGGCCAAGTTTATCAAGTCAATACTTACCACCAGCAACAACGCCAACTCCCCCTTGATGAAGCCGTGACTCAAATTAATCCCAATAAATCCATTTATCGCCGCATGACTCGCTCTTTGTAAAATTTGTCGCTATTCTGTTCCCCCATCGCCTTTGACCCCAAAGTCCCCAAGAAAAACAAAATTTAGCGCAACTGATTGCCCAAAAACTGTTCGCTTTCTCACCTTTTAATCAAAAATAGCATGATGATACCTCACATCGAATTTCTTTGTCTGCGGGATGCTGTTAGCAGCGATAATACAACTGTTCTTGATGTTTTAGTGCGAATTATCCCGCCGCAAGCTGAGGAGATTTTAGAACGTCCGCCCCTCAATCTGGGCTTAGTCATAGACCGATCCGGGTCGATGCGTATGGGGGATAAGTTACGTTATGCCAAACAAGCGGCTTGTTTGGCGGTGGAGCAGTTGCAGCCTCGCGATCGCGTCAGTGTAACCATTTACGACGATCGCGTCGAAACCACTGTACCCACCACTTTAGCAACCCAGAAAACGGCGATTCTACAGCGCATCCAGCAAATCCAAAGCCGAGGCTCTACGGCGTTACACGCGGGGTGGGTAGAAGGGGGAATGCAGGTGAGTCAACATCTAAATCCCCAACACCTCAACCGGATTATTTTACTGTCTGACGGCTTGGCTAATTGCGGAGAGACGAATCCCGATGTTATTGCGTCGGATGTGAGGGGATTGGGCGATCGCGGGGTGAGTACAACCACCATGGGAGTCGGAGAGCAGTACAACGAAGATTTACTGGAAGCCATGGCCAGCAGTGGGGATGGTAGTTACTACTATATCGAATCTCCCGACCAATTGCCCGAAATTTTTGGACAGGAAATGCAGGGACTTATGGCATTATTGGGTCGTCAAGTCCGTTTATTAATCACTTCCTCAGCCGGAGTCGTTGTGGCAGATGTTCTCAACGATTTTGACACGGTATCTAATAATTGGTATCAGTTACCCAATCTTGTCAAAGGTAATCCTTTTACTGTTATTGTCCGGTTGAAAGTTCCACCGCAAAGCCAAGAAACAGATTTGTGTCACTTTAATCTGAGTTGGGAAGACCCAGAAACGAGAACCAGACCGCAAATTGCCGTCCCTTTGCGTTTACCTGCTATGCCAGATGCACAGTTAAACGAGTTTTTCTGGAACGAGCAAGTGCAGCGAGAAGTGGCGATGATGATGGCCGCAAGGGCGAAAAAAGAGGCGATTCAACTGAGCGATCGCGGGGAGTATGAAAACGCCAGCAAACGCCTACTCGAAGCCCGTCACGGTATTTTACACGCTCCTGCATCCCCCCTCACCCAACAAGAAGCGCAATCCCTGTCTGAGCTTGATTCTGACCTCAAAAAACGCCGTTTGCAAGCCTTCCGCAAGCGATCGCACTACGAATCTCACCACTACCAACGCAGTCATACCCAAGCGTCCCACGGGGCTTATTATACAAAACGAGGGTACAGTAAACCGATTGATACTAACATTATGCCAGAGCGTTTGATTGTCATTCGCGGCGATATTACTGCTCAAAAAGTGGATGTAATTGTTAACGCGAGCGATCGCACTCTATCCGGTAGTTTAGGGGTTTCTGCTGCCATTCACAAGGCCGCCGGGAAAGGTTTAACCCAGGAATGCAACTCCCTCAAATACTGCGAACCGGGAGATGCTAAGATCACTTCTGGCTATAATTTGGACGCACCTTTTGTTATTCATACGGTAGGCCCGACTTGGTTTAATGGTCGTTCGGGAGAGCCGGAGATGTTAAAATCTTGTTATCAAAAGTGTTTACAATTAGCGGTACAAAACAATTGTAAAACCATTGCGTTTCCCTGCATTAGTACCGGAGCAAAAGCCTTCCCTCTCGATTATGCAGCCCGAATTGCGATTAAAGAAATTCGAGCTTTTCTCGCGCAGAATAGCAGCATCCAACGAGTGACAATTGTTTGCTATTTACCCGAAGATTATCGTACTTATCAAGACGCGATCGCTCGTAT
Source organism: filamentous cyanobacterium ESFC-1 (assembly GCA_000380225.1). Taxonomy (GTDB): domain Bacteria; phylum Cyanobacteriota; class Cyanobacteriia; order Cyanobacteriales; family Spirulinaceae; genus Jaaginema. The sequence continues at coordinate 1,083,742 of KB904821.1, read as the reverse complement.
AAAGGTTTAATGTTCGGTAGGGTGGGTTAGGCGGCTAAAACTCATGCTATGACTGCAATCTAGTTATCCGCCGTAACCCGCCGCTTAAGATGTGTCGCGCTACTACTGTCGTGACACTAATTGAATCAGGGGCAAGTTGTACCAATTACAGCTTCACCTTTTTGCTCTTTTTGATACAGTTCTAGGTTGAGCTGAAGTAAGTTTTCTAAAATATTATCGCGACTAGCCCAACCATAAGCTTCTAACACTAACTGATTAAGTTCTTGGTGTAACAAACTCAGTTGAGATTTAGGATTCGTAAATTCTTGGTTATACAGTTGGGTAATACCCCAATTATTTTTGACCATGACGCGATCGCGATATTGATGTAATCTTTCGGTAACCTGACGAATTTGTTGGACTAAATCTGCCGTCACTTTTTGCGGAAATGGAAATGTCTCAAAGCAAGTAGAATGGGTGTAGCGAGTATCCCCCTTCAATGTCGATTTTTGAGCTTCCACCCACTGACGATGTACCTCAGAAGTCAAAATCCCCAAAATATAAAAATCATCTGTTGCAGCAACAATATTCAAATCTCCAGGTAACCAATCAATAGATGCAGGAATAAATATAAACCATTTGGATACTCTGGGAACAACAAAATATTGTGATAAATTCGCTAAAGCTTGACGCATTGCAGGTCTTTTCTCCCCGTATTTCCACCAGTTTAGACGAGTGGTTTTCCGTCGAACTTTATTTCTTTGCGGTCTGACTTTAGCTTTAATATGTTCAAAAGGGAGGTAATATTGTTGGGCTATTTCTAAATCCATATCGTTGAAATCAATGATCCAACGATCCGGTTTTCCTTGAGGTTTTCGAGCTAAATTCGATCCCATTGAAAATAACTTTAAAACTCTCCAGTTTTTAGCATCAGCGTCAATCCAGGCTGTTACTTGTTTTTCGGTTATAATAAAGCCTTCTCCAACAGGAACTACCCCCTGAAAGCAGATATTCTGATTCGCTTTTAAACGGACTGCGGCTGACACATCAATCTTATCTGTCAAAGATGAATTAATCCTTTCAACTTCGCGATTATTCAGATAACAAGTCTCTGGCTCAGTCTTACTCCAGTTAACAATGCTAACATGAACTGCCGCTTCTCCTGACCAGGGTTGCGACGAAATTGCATCGTAAATATAGCCACCATTTTGCGTAATATAATCTAAACTAGCAGCACGACTACGCCCTTGAGCAATAGAATTTGTAGCCACTAAACCTGCTCTACCATTTTCGGGTAATTTATCGTGAGCAAGTCTAAACCAATAGCAACAAAAATCTACTGAATCTTTGACATCAGAAAACTGTTTATAAACTTTTTTAGTGTATTTATGTCCTAATTCAGTCCGAATATTTTTACCTCCTAAAAATGGAGGATTACCAATAATAGCATTTGCTTCAAACCAAGGATCAAATAGTGCATCTTGACACAAAATATTCTTTTCTAAACGGTCTAATGGTAACGCCGCTTCATTCAAATTGAGTTTATCAATTGCAACCTTTCTCGCAATCAACAAAGTGACTTTCGCCAACTCTACGGCAAACGGGTTGCTGTCCATCCCATAAAACTGTAATGGCGTAACAAAACCCATTTCTTGTTGATTACTACCGTTATATTCTTTCAGCTTATCTAATAAAATAGATTCAATTTGTTTTAACTCTTGATAAGCCAAATAAAGAAAATTACCCGAACCACAAGCCGGGTCGAGAACTTTGTAGTTTTGAATTTCTAGCCGCAGACTTTGTAACTCTTTTTTGGTATTAGCCGCCTCAATTTTTTCTAACCAATAGGTTGTAATCGTTGGATAAATTATTTTCATAATATCACTTTCTGAGGTGAAGTGAATCCCCCGCGCATGACGCTCTCTTTCATCTACTGTTGCTTCAAAAATATTGCCAAAAACCGCAGGACGAATTTTTCCCCAGTCTTGCTGTGCTGAAGTTTCGAGTATTTTTAATTCTTCCCATTCTAAATGAATTGCGTGAACTTTAGAAAATAATCCACCGTTGAAATAATCTACATTTTCAAAGCGTCCTAATGGAGTTTTACCCGCTCGGTTCATGTGACGGAATAAACCATCTGCTAAAATATCATAACTACTCTCTTTGCCTTCAATACAAGCAGTAATACATTCTAAAAATAAACCTTCAGGTAATAGTTTCTTCTTTTCCGCAAACATCGCAACAACACACTGAAGTACAAATTGCTGTGCTGCGAGTTCATCAAAATTATCTCTTTCACTACGCTGTTTTAATAATTTGAACAAGTCCCCCATACGACGCGCTTCTGTGGCGGTGATAGCGACTTGATTATTGCGAAATACTGGAGTTTCTTTGGTAAACTCCATGAAGCGAAACGCATCTAAGCGTTCGGGCAATTCTGTGAGTTGAATGGTATCGACAGGGGTATCGTATTGTAGGCTAAAATCGTAAATCTGAAACTCATCAAAATTACATAAAATACAATATTTAACAGACTGATTCGCTTCTTCAGATAATAACTGAGCATAGCGCCAAGCCTGGGCATAATGTGTATTGAGTTTCTTTTCAGTGCGCGATTTTATTTCAAATAAAATGCCGCCAGCTTGAGATTCTGGCCACCAAAGATCGGCATAACCTGTATGACCCGCATAACTTGATTTCGGAATCGGAAGCTCGAAAGTTGCCCCTGCTTCGATGGCACTTTGATAACCAAAAGCTTCAAACAATTTATTAAGAAATGTTTGTGCCTCTTGACGCTCGTACCCCTTAATATATTGGTCGCAGAAGTTCAAAAACTGATGAATACTCTCGCGAGTCGCTTTCATAATCTAAAATAAAGTTTAGGGATTTTCTATTATAGCGATCGAAGAAAGTTTTATTTGATATAGTATATTTATTTGAGAAATCAACTCGCCTCTAGGTTTTTCTTAATAGCATCTCTATTATAAAATCGAGGCAGAGCCTCGTTTGGTGCGTTCCTTGATGGAACCAAGGAACGAGATTAGGGTGTTTACATTTCTTTTGTAAATACTATATATAAAACTAATACACGACAACAAAGTCTTGTATTAACCTGAAAAACCCGAAAATCGAAGCGGTCATATTTGGGTCATAATTGTGCGGTAGAGTAGCCCAAATTGTGAGGAATAGTCAGCGAAATTACAATTAAGAATGCGGATTTTGTTAGTTGAAGATGACCCCGAACAACTCGAACCGTTGTATACTGCATTAACGCGAACGGGACATATTGTAGATACAACAGAAGACGGAACAACAGCCCAATGGTTGATGAAGGAAAAGGATTATGATTTGTTGATTTTTGATTGGATGTTACCGGGGGAAGACGGGGTGGGGTTGTGTCGTTGGTATCGCAAAATGGGGAAAACCTCTCCGGTGTTGATGTTGACGGCGAAGGATACAACTCAGGATAAGGTGATGGGGTTGGATGCGGGGGCAGATGATTATTTAGTCAAGCCTGTGGATTTGGCGGAGTTGTTAGCGCGGACGCGGGCTTTACGACGGCGATCGCCCCTGTGGTGTGGTGATATCCTACAGGTAGGGGATATGGTGCTAAACCTAGATTCGATGGACGTAGAACGGGGAGATCTGCGGGTTCGGCTCAAAAGTCGCGATTTTCAACTGCTAGAATATATGATGCGCCATCCTAAGCAAGTTCTCAGTCGCGATCGCCTCGAACAAGCTTTGTGGGAATGGGGACAAGAACCAGAAAGCAATGCAGTTGCATCTCGGATCAAGCGGTTGCGTCAGCAACTCAAAAAGGTAGAAGCCGAAGACTGGATCGCAACCATTTACGGGATGGGCTATCGTCTCGAACCACCAGAACAATAGCATAAGATTATGGCAAACTTCAAAGGCCCATCTCCCGTGGGAGAGGGGTTGGGGGTGAGGACTAATCACGAGTCAAAATATCCTAACCTTTATATGTACTGCTATATGACTTCTTTCTGGCGCAAATTGTATCGAGGTTGGCAGGTTTTACCGATTCGCATCCGAGGGACGATTATTGTTGCAATTCCGATTACCTCTTTGTTTACGGTGTTATTGCCGTTTGTGTGGTTGAAAGCCAGTTTAGCTGAGGATGAAGCCTGGATACAACATACCCAAACCGTCCGCTTGGAAAGTCAACGGTTGCTAAATGCCTTGGTGGACGCAGAAACGGGGGTGAGGGGATACGGGTTAACCCAACGCAGGGAATTTTTAGAACCTTACAAAAATGCTCAGTTGGTGATTCCCGATTCTCTGAATCGCTTGGAAAACTTAGTCCAAGATAACCCTCCCCAAGTGCAACAAATCCAAAATATTCGCGGTCTCGTGGATGAAAATTTGGAGATATTTGAGCAAAAGTTGATATTACAACAGGAATTACAGCGAATTGAAGGCGAAAACGATGTTTTAGTTCCGGCTGCGTCTCTTTACGATTGGTTAGAGGAAGGGAAAGCTTCAATGGATGCAGTGCGTCGGGAAATCGAACGGTTTGCAGAAACTGAAGAAGATTTGTTAGTCCAACGCATTCAACATCGAGATTCTTGGCGACAGATTACTTGGATTGTACTGTGTTTAGCGGGGGCGATCGCGACTTTGAGCGCTTGGTTAGCGATTCATTTGTTTTATCAACTCGAACGAGAATTAGCTCACCGGGAGTTACATTTACAAGAAAGCAACCGACGCTTAGAAAATGCTTGCAATCAACTACAACGCTTTACAGCCAACGCTTCCCACGAATTACGGGCCCCCCTCGCTGCGGTGTTGAGTAATGCACAGGTGGGGTTAATGGATTTAGATGATTTTGAGGAGGAGGAGTCTACAGGAGAAGTTCGTCAGCGTCTTGAAAAAGTCGTTGCGATCGCGAAGCAAATGAGTATGTTAGTGGGCGATTTACTGTTTCTCGCGCGAAATGAAGGCTTATTAGCAGCAGAATCCCTCAAAACTCTAAATTTAAACCAATTTATCCAAGAATTAGCATCAGAGTGGCGTATTCAAGCCCAAAACCAAGGTTTAAAATTTATCCTCACCTTGCCCCAAAATCAGATTATCATCAACGCCGATCGCAATCTCCTCGGACAAGCGATCGCAAATCTCCTGAGTAACGCTTGTCGCTACACCCCATCCGGGGGCAAAATCGAACTTTGTCTAATCTCCACCCCCACCCAAGCTTGCATTCAAGTGATTGATACCGGAGTCGGCATCCCGGAAACCGCAATCCCCCACATTTTCGAGCGCTTTTATCGCGTCGATCCTAAGCGGTCTAAGGCTTCTGGGGGCTTTGGCTTGGGTTTAGCCATTGTGCAGCAAATCGTCCACCTCCACGGCGGCACAATCGAGGTTAGAAGCAAGGTTAAGCGGGGGTCTACCTTTGAAATTTGGCTGCCGATGGGGTGATTGGGCAGTAGGCAGTGGGTCTTGGGCAGTAGGCAGTAGGGATTGGGCAGTAGGCAGTAGGCAGTAGTTTTTGGGTAGTCGGCTTTTCAGTAATCAGTCATCAGTCTCTAAGGGGCAGTAGGCAGTCGGCAATCGGTGTGTAGGGGCGGGGTTTCCCCGCCCAATAACCAACAACCAACAACCAATAACCAACAACCAATAACCAATAACCAACAACAAACAACCAACAACAAAGAACAAACTACTCCTGCAAAATCGTTTTCGAGACAATCCGGGTTTTCTTGCGATCCGCTTCGGATAAATCTTGACCGGATTGCAGTTGGGTGGCACTTTTTTGTAATACCGTCGCTGCCCCTTGGTCTCCTAGTTGAATCGCTGTTTTGGCCGCCGTTTGTAGCATGGTTGCAGCCCCAGCGCGATCGCCCTGTTGGAGTTTACTCTCGGCAATTTGGGTTTGTCGATACTTGGCAAGGGCTAAAATCGATTTCTGGACTTCCTCGTTCGGTGCGGGTTGATATACGGGCTGGACTTCGGCATAAATGGGCATTTTCTCGGATAATACGCCTTCTCGTCCCAAGGCGGGGTCGTCGTAACGGACTTGAATACTGGCGATTTGTTGTGTACCGGGGGAGAGTTTGCCAATATAAAAGTTCGCCAAAATGACTCTTTCTTCGGTCATCAAATCCCCCAAGCGCACCATAAAACGGCCATCTTCGGGTTGGACGGGTAACTCAATGGTATCAGGGGCAACCTGAGCGATGGGTTTAAGTTCGGCCAAGCGGGTGTTTGGCATCAATTCGACGATGAGGTAGGCATTGGTCAAACCCACCGATTCCATGCGCTTAAATAGGCGGCCAAACTCATCCAGGGCTTGTTCGGGTTGTTCGATGTAAGATAAAGTGCCACTGGCGGTATCGGCCAGTTGTTCGAGGACATCTTGATTCCAATGTTCCCCGAAGCCCAAGGTACTGAGGGTAACGTTGGATTCTGAGGCGATTTGAGCCAGTTTGAGACAGCGATCGTTATCCCCGTGTTCATTTTCGCCGTCGGTGAGTAGAAAGATTTGGGAAGTGGTATCTTTTTTGCCTTTGGCGATTTCTTCAATCCCGACTTTTAAGCCTTCGTCGATGGCGGTTCCCCCGTCGGCTTCGAGTTGTTCGATCGCCCGTTTGACTTTCGAGAGTTTGTCAACGGTTTGATTGGAAACGACGACTTTGGGGCGATGATCGAAGGCAACAACAGAAATGCGATCGCGATTATTCAGCTTTTCAACCAGGCTGACTGCGGCTTTCTTGACGGTTTTGAGGGGATTGCCGTACATCGAACCACTGCGGTCGAGAATTAAACATAAGTTCAAAGGTAAACGTTGGTCTTGGCTGTCTGCGATCGCGCTAATGGCAATGGAAAGCTGACGTTGGCTACTCGGTTGATTCGCATCAACATGGGAGTCGTTTAAAACTGGCTGCAAACCCACTTTCATAAATCGAATATCCTCAATAAATCTAAGTGTGCTATTTCTCTTTAGAATAGCTTGGCTTCATTAGCTACAACTTCCGGTTCCGATTTTCCTCAGAATCCCAAAAACAATAGCAGTAACCTGGAGTGGCTTCTAACTTCATTTCCTTTTAAAGTTGAGTTTACTTAGAGTTGGACTGATTAAATATTACCAGTGCCATTGCTCCCGTAAGAATAATTAAAGGAAATTGTAGCCTTGAATCGGGTTACTGCTATTGTGTTTTAACGAGACAGATATGATGTTGCGAAACAGCGTTTTTACCTCTTTACTGATGTTGACTTTCTGACCTCACTGTTGAATCTGTCAGGGAAGCTTCCTTTTCTTTAGCTTCAATTATTAATTTAGCAGCTTTTTAGACCTAAAAACCCAAAAGATACTAAAGTTTACAATTAACCGAAAAAACGGCCAAAACAAAAGCAGTAACCGGGTTAGACTTGCTCATCGCTTTCCTCAAGAATTGTTAAGACTATCTAGAGATACTCTGAACTTCGGGTTTCAGATGTATTGCTCCCAGAATTATTAAGAGAGGAAATGGTAGCTTTCTACAGGGTTACTGCTTTTGCTATCGAACGAGACAGACAGGGCTTTTAACAGTTGTTTTTACCTCTTAACTCATTAAGTAATAGACTCGATACAAACCCTTGCTTAATCTGCCAGGGAAGCTTTTTCTTTTAAGCTTCAATTATCAATTTATAACCCCGCGCTTGAAGATGCAACCCTTTGAGAAGAAAGTTAACTTGCGTTGAAAGTAGAACTTTTAAAAAGATGAACTTATTTAAACACAAGCAACAATCACCTCAAAATCCGGTAAACTATTTAGGCGCTGCGACCCTCTTTGAGCAGAAAAGTCGCGATAAAAATGCCCACAATCGCGAAAAAGCCCATGGGATAAAAGGCATAAGTATAACTACCGAATATATCGCGAATCTGCCCGGCCACCAGGGTTCCCAACAACGCCCCCACCCCATAAGCCGTAAACACAATGCCGTAATTGCGAGCATAATTTTCCGGTTGGAATAGGTTTAAGGTTGCCGTGGGCGCGATCGCCAGCCATCCCCCCAAACACAGCCAAAACATACAAAACGCCACCAAATACAGCCCCACCTGGCCTTCCCCCACATTCAGCATCAAGATCGAAGCGATTAAAATCAACACATAAGACGCGATCGCGATCCGACGCGGCGCAAACCGATCCGTCAACCAACCAAACAACGGCCGACTCAAACCATTAAAAATCGCAAACAACGACACACTCACCGCCGCCAGGGTTGAATCCAACTCCACAATCTCCTCCGCCACCGGAGAAGAAATGCCAATCGCACTCAACCCCACCAACGTCCCAATGGCATAACACAGCCACAAACCATAAAACGAGCGCGACTTCAGCATCGGGGGGCGCATTTGATTGGCGCGATCGATTGTTGGCGGAGTCCACCCCTGGGGCTGCCATCCTCTCGGCGGCAATTTGAGAAAAATTGATAAACCGCTTATCGCCACAGCAAAGATAATCCCCAGAATTAACAACGCTTGGCGCACATCAAACGTTTCAATCAAAAATCTCGCAACTGGGGCAGTCACCAAGGGCGATAAACCAAACCCCACAATCGTCAGCCCCACTGCCAAACCCTTGCGATCGGGAAACCATCGGGCTGAAACCACCATCGGAATCCCGTAAGTCGTCCCCACTCCCGTCCCCGCCATGACTCCATAAGTCAACGTTAGGGTGAGGGTATCCGTGGCGAAACTAGAAAGAAAATAACCAACTCCTACCAATAATCCCCCCGTGATGGCAATGGGACGAGTCCCAAAGCGGTCTACATAAAACCCCGCAACAGCCACAAATGCCGAATAGAAAAACAAAACTGCCGTATAAGGTAACAAGCTTTGCGTCGCACTCAAATCTAATAAACTTTCGAGGGGTTTGCGAAAAATACTCCAAGAATATACCGTCCCCAAACACAATAAAATGAGCGTACCAATGGGAATTAAAAACCATCTTCCCGTTTCGGCGGGTAAACCAAAGAGCGTTACGTCTTGTTTGATATTTTCAGAAATCATTATTTTAAAAAAACTAAAAATGTAAGATTACAGCGATAAGGCTTGGTGTAGGGCTAACCAAAGATTCGCCTGCGTCCAAAGTAACGGCGTTGAATCATTGGGAACATAGCGCCCATTTTCGAGATAATACAATTCGGGGCATTTATAAGCACCAAAAGGGCTGTTTTCTGGGGTGAGTTGGCATAAAGAGCGATTGAGATAATGAATTTGCTGCTCGCGATCGCGCAGATTTTTGTATCTTTGATAACGCTTACCAAAAATAATCGACATAATCGGATCGAAAATACACCATTGAGCCTCCTCCCCTGAATTTAGGGCGCGATCGCGAACTTCCATATTTTGACTAAAATCAACCGTTCTTTCATTTTCTTTAAACTTTTGTTTATAATCGGCACACCAAAAAGAATCTCCCTCATAACGACGAATGCCAATCTCCCCTTGTAATGTTTCCCTGACATTATTAATAATCACTGCTGCCATTTCATCCCCCACAACTCGCAAAGGATAAATTAGAAACAACAAAGCCCCGTCACAATCCCTTTTTTGCTGAATTTGAAGACACTCAGCAGGTAGAATTTCTGTGAGGGCAGTTGTGCCGCGTGTGATTAATTCCTCAAGTTGCTGTAGCGTCAAACCAAAAGGAATTGTATCTTCCCCCTCAGCCCAATTTTGTAATAATTGGCGAAACTCCCGTAGTCCTGCCAAAACCGTTCCAATACTCGAAGCCTCGATTTTACGAACCTCCTCCCAATGGCCATTATCTTCATCTTGCCAATATTGAATCCCTTGAAAATACAAAGGAAATAAGCATAAAACCTCTAACTTGTCAAAACTTAAATTAATAACATTTTCATTCACCAACTTGCAATAAAACCACAAAAAATAACCCAAAGCATCATTCTGAGCGTGGGCCCACTGTTCCTCAACTTCCTTTAAACCCATGCCATCAAAGCGAATATGAGGACGCTGCATTCCATCCGCCGGATTAGCTACCCCGTTAATAATATTTTCAAACCGCCAGCGATACTTTTTAAAATAAGCCAACAAAGTCTCTAGATTCTGTTTCGCAATCTCAACTTGTCCCGCCGCATAATGAGCATAAGCCACATAAATATTATCCCGCACCCAAACATGACTATACCCCGTATATTCTGCCTGACTTTGTAGCGCCGCCGCCGGAAACAAACCATTATCCAATCTGGGAAAATAAAACGTTTTCTGCCGCCTCAAAAAATTAAAGATATTACTAACATTATTACTTCCAGAAACTTGTAAAATATCCTGCATTTAAACCCTAATTAAACTAACCTTAAAACTAAAACCGAATCCCTATTTTTCGCCTTATCCCCCTGCCCCCCACCCGCATTTTAAGAAAAATTAACTTTTAGTAACATCGAAAGGGATCAGAGGAAAACACAAATTTTTTAACAGCATGACTTACACACTGCCCGATCTTCCCTATGACTACACAGCCTTAGAACCCCATGTTTCCAAGCAAACCCTAGAATTCCATCACGACAAGCACCACGCCGCTTATGTGAAAAAATACAACGCCGCCGTCGAAGGCACACCGATGGCCGATAAACCCATCGAAGAAGCCATCAAAGCCACTGCCGGAAACCCCGACCAAAAAGGCATTTTCAACAACGGGGCCCAAGCGTGGAATCATACCTTTTATTGGCAATGTATGAAACCCAATGGTGGGGGAATGCCGACAGGCGCGATCGCCGATAAAATCAAATCAGACCTCGGTGGCTACGATAAATTCGTCGAAGCCTTCAAACAAGCCGGGGGAACCCAATTTGGTAGCGGTTGGGCTTGGCTAGTCCTCGAAAACGGCACACTCAAAGTCGTCAAAACCCTCAACGCCGACAACCCCATCACCAGCAATCAAACCCCCTTGTTGACCATGGATGTTTGGGAACACGCCTATTACCTCGATTACCAAAACCAGCGTCCTTCCTACATCGACACCTTCATCAACAAATTGATTAACTGGGATTTCGTCAACCAAAACCTCGCCAAAGCCTAACTTAAGCCGGGTTGACTCACAAAACCAGCCAGTAGCCAGCGCGTAGGGTGGGTTAGGCGGCTAAAACCTAAGCTATGACTACAATCTAGCTATCCGCCGTAACCCACCATTTAAGATGTGTCACGACAGTAGGGTGGGTTAGGCGGCTAGAATCTAGGCTATGACTGTAATCCACGAATCTGCCGTAACCCACCGTTTAAGATGTGTCACGACAGTAGTGGCTCGACACAGCTTAATTTGTGCGATAGTCACCATCGTTAAAATGCTTGTATTTTGGTGCGTTACGCTACGCTAACGACACCCTACCTATAGCCTCATTTAAGATGTGTCACGACAGCTTTAACGTAGGGTGGGTTAGGCGGCTAAAACCTAAGCTATGACTACAATCTAGCTATCCGCCGTAACCCACCATTTAAGCTAAAGTCGCGCCAGTCGGTTGGGTAGAACAAAGTGAAACCCAACAAACCCCTTATCCTCATTTCCCCTAAACCCCTCTCGGTGTGGCAGAGGGGTTGGGGGTGAGGGCTAATCAAAACTCAAGGCAAGCGACTGGTCACGCCCCCCTGTAACAACTCAAAAGGTACGCAACCAAAAGAGCGACTATCGGTACTTTCCAACCGATTGTCGCCCACCAAAAAACAAGATTGTTCAAAAATCAAAGCCACACGCTTAATCATGCGTATCTCGGCTTTTTTGGGATGTTGGGCAACAACGATATCCCCCACCTGGGGCAGCTTGTGACGATACGCAAGCAAATCAACTAGCACTTGATCTCCCGCTTGCAATAGAGGCATCATCGAACGCCCCGTCACTTGAAACCGTCGCCGCCGCCGCAATAACCATAACAGCAACTCTTTGCCGTTGCTTTCCGGTAGCGGTGGATACAAACTCGCGTTACCCAAGAAGCTAAAAACTAACCTAGCTGGCGGTGAACCAAGACACATCGCGGCTCTTGGTAGCCCAGAACATATCGTGGATTTTCTTCACAGAATCCAACAACTCTTGAGCGTGTTCGGCACTAACTTCGACCTTAGAAGCCGAGCAGAGCTTCGCAGTTTTCCAGAAAGTATCGTGTAAATCAGGATACTGTTCGAGATGCTTAGGTTTGAAATAATCAGTCCAGAGGATCAAGATTTCTTCCTTGGTTTTCTGGGCTTGTTCTTCTTTGATCGCCACATAGCGAGAGAAGGTATTGTTGTATTTGATCACCGCCGCTTTGTCGCTGGCATCAGGAACTTCTAACTCCATGAGTTTCTTGGTCATGGAAACAACGGCTTCAGCATAAATGCGGGCCGAAGAAGGGTCGTACACGCCGCAAGGGCCATCGCAGTGGGCGCTAACTTCTTCTGCGGGAAACCAGTTTTTGACTTGTGAAAGAATGCGCTTGAACATAAGTGGTATTAATCGTTAAGAGTTTGCTGTGTTACCCGTTAAAACTGTTTTAGTTTAATGGTTGGGTTACAGGGAAATCCGGCATTTAAAAAGGTTATCAGCATTTAGAAAAAGTCCAATAACCCTTATATAGCCTGCTTTTTATCCCCCCTCCCCCCATACAGCTTAATATATTTTGATCAATGCTGCAAAAGAAAATTCCCCAGGAGCGCAATGGATAGTCAACAACTAGCCGCTTATATTGAAGCAACAGACGGCATCAGTAAGCCGTGGTTATTGATTCAACTTCGCCTACAAAAACTCAAAGAACGTCGCTCCCAGTTGTCTCCCGAAGAATATATGGCACAAATGCAGGAGATTCAACAGGATTTACTCGAATTAGGCGAATGGTGGCTTGGCATCGAGGATGAGGTGTTTTAGTTCTTTGTTCTTTGTTCTTTGTCCTTTGTCCTTCGTCATTGGTCATTAGTGACCCGTTCAGGTTTTGTCCCATCGTCAAGAACCTTGTAGGGGCGGGGTTTCCCCGTCCAAGTTTACGTTATTGGGTGCGACTACTCCCGTCAAATCGTCATCTCCCAAAAGAGGTGTAGTACCGCGACACACTTTAAACGGTGGGTTACGGCGGATTGGTAGATTGCGGTCACAGCTTAGGTTTTAGCCGCCTAACCCACCCTACTGTTGTGACACACCTAAAATGAGGCTATAGGTAGGGTGTCGTTAGCGTAGCGTAACGCACCAAAATACAAGCATTTTAACGATGGTGACTATCGCACAAATTAAGCTGTGTCGAGCCACTACGCTAATGCCCTGTTTTAGCTGTGTCACAACAGTAGGACGATACAAAACTCCGACTTGAATCTCCCCTTAACTGGAGAGTATAAACTAGAAATCCTAGTCTACTCATTCCTCAACAGAACTTAACCCATGAAATCAACTTGGAAAAAATGGTCGATTGTTGGTGTTGCCATTGTTACTTTGGGTATTGCAGGCGGCATTTATGCAACCTCAACCCCCCAAAGAAATGTCGCGAATACTAACGTCACAACCCCGGAAAATACTGCCCCCACTGCCATTCCCGTTAGTGTATGGGACAGAAACATTCAATCCTACACCGGAACTTCCGAAGTCACCGTTTATCGCAGTCCCAGTTGTGGGTGTTGTGGGGAATGGGTAAAACACCTCGAAAGACACGGTTTCCAGGTCAAAGACATTCAAACGGACGACATGGAAACGATTAAAGCCGAACAAGGTTTACCCTCAGACCTCGCTTCTTGTCACACCGCCGTTGTCGATGGTTACGTCCTCGAAGGTCATATTCCCGCTAGTGACGTAATCGCCCTCCTCAACGAAAAGCCCGATATCGCCGGGATTGCCGTTCCGGGAATGCCCCTCGGTAGCCCTGGGATGGAAGCCGGAGACCGCAAACAGGATTTCGCAGTATTGGCTTTTGATGAAGCAGGCGAAACCCAGGTATTTCAAGAACATCAAGGCTATTAATTGATTAAACTCGTTCCTTGGTTCTACCAAGGGACGTAAAAATGAGTATCCGCCTCTATTCCACAGTCAAAATTTATGGTTCTAACAAAACTCAACCGCCGCCAATTTTTAATCCTGAGTGGAGGAAGTGCCGCCGCCGTCCTTCTGTCTCAGTGTGATACTAGCCGCAGCCAAGAAAACGCGGTATCATCTTCTTCTAATTCTAATAATTCTAATTCGCCTTCGCAGTCTGTTTACACCAGCAGCAACGGCTTACTCGAATTGGATTTAGAAGCCCGCCTCAGTTCGGTTTCCTTGGGAAGTCAAACCGCCCAACTGCTAACCTATAACGGCCAAATTCCTGCCCCTCGCTTAGAAGCCCAACCGGGGGATAAAGTGCGGATTCGGTTTACTAATAATCTTGACGAACCCACAAACCTACATTTCCACGGCTTGCACATTCCTTTCACGGGCAATGCTGATAATATTTTTCTCAATATTGAGTCAGGAGAAACTTTTACCTACGAGTTTGACATTCCGACAAATCATCAAGCCGGGACATTCTGGTATCATCCCCATCGGCATGGTTTGGTGGCAAAACAACTTTTTGGCGGTTTGGCGGGTTTGTTTGTGATTCGCGGTGAATTAGACGAAATCCCTGAAATTCAGGCGGCGCAAGAGGAGTTTTTGGTTTTACAAGATTTTGCTTTGGATGAGTCGGGCAATCTTTTGGATGAGGCGCAACTTGCGTTAATGACGGGGAGAGAAGGGGATATTATTACTATCAACGGTCAGACTCAGCCCCAACTGACGATTCCTCAAAATGGTTGGGTACGCTGGCGAATTGTGAATGCGTCGCCGTCTCGCTTTTATCGCCTCAGTTTGGAGGGTCATCCTTTTAACGTTATTGCTACCGATGGTGGGGCTGTTGCCAAGCCAATTCCCCAGTCTGAGGTGTTGCTGACTCCGGGGGAACGAGTGGAGGTTTTAGTACAAGGTACGGCTGAAGCGAAAGATTATCGTTTAGTCAATTTACCTTATAATCGCGGTCGCATGGGGATGATGGGCGGTGGTAGAATGGGTGGCGGTAGAATGGGCGGTGGTATGATGGGCGGTGGCAGAATGGGCGGAAATCCTAGTGATGAAGCCCCCACGACGTTAGCAACTGTTCGTTATCAAGATGCCGTCGCGACTGAATCTGTTTCTCTACCGACGCAACTTGCGGATGTACCGGAGTTGCCCGAACCGAATCAAGTGCGACAGTTTCAGCTTAATCACGGTATGAGTCCCGGTATGGGAATGGTTTTTCTGATTAATGGTAAGCCGTTTGAGGGCGATCGCGTCGATACCCAAGTACGATTAAATACAGTAGAGGATTGGGAAATTGTCAATACTGGGATGATGGATCATCCGTTTCACGTTCATGGCAATGCTTTTCAAGTGATTAGTCGTAATAATACACCAGAACGCGATCGCGCCTGGAAAGATACCGTATTAGTCAAAACCGGAGAAACCGTTAGGATTCGGATGCCCTTTCGCGATTATACCGGCAAAACTGTGTATCACTGCCACATTCTCGATCACGAAGATTTAGGGATGATGGGGAGTTTGTTGATTGAAGCTTAAGACAATAAACTATGACAATTTTACATAAATTTAATGGGCTAAGTGAGGTGCTTGAGACTATAATCAGGAACTAATGAGTTAAGTTTTATTGTGAGATGACAGCAACCAGAAAAAAAACCAGGCTAGAAAAACTTCTGGGAAGAATCGCTTTTTTCATTGGCGAATCTATTCTTGAATTGCGAAATAATTTGTTGAAAGCAGGTACGGGGGGCGCAGTTATTGGTTTCTTAGTAGGTATTATTATTTCTTTGAGTGATGGATTAGATTTTTTTAATCTTATTCAGACAATATCTATAGCAGCAGGAATAGGCTGTCTTTGTGCTGTACCTATTGCGATAGGTTCTACTATTATTGGAATTATTGATCTCTTGATTGAACGAGTGTATCCACCATTAGAGGATATAGTTGTGAAGCAAACGCCAAAAGCACTAGAAACTTTTGTTTATTTTTTTTTACTCTTAACCCTTGCAACAATTGGACAGTTTGGACTTGAATTTCTAGTGAATCAATCTGATAATCATATTAATAAAATACTAGAGGATATTAATTTACTAGAGTGGGTAAAACCTCAAGAGGATTGGAAGTATTTTTGGGTAAATTTCATTATTTTATCAATAATTTCAACTATAGGAGCAATTGTTTCGAATAAAGAAAGAGAGAACCAAGAAATTAATACAAAGTAAATCTCAAACCGGATTTTGGAGAATCAGCAAACCTTATACACCACCAACCAACCCCCCGCATGGTTGCAACAACCCCAAACCGAAATCATCTGCCCATCTCGGCAACTTTCCAGCTTCCTTTTCACCGTCGGAGAAGTCGTAATTAACGCCCAACTTTTCTTAGCCGCAGCCGAATAATAAAGTTGTAGCGAATAGCCCCCATTTGCCAGTTTCCGCAATATTCCCGTGTGAAAAGTCCCAATTTCCCGTTCTTCGCTAAAATCCGAATCTAGGGGACAACTGCCATCCAGGGGATAATTTGCCGGATTATCTAAATAATATTGCTGCCAATGCAACCATTGGGGATGATTGGGCGGTAAGTTAAGTAACGGAATCACGGCAGCAGGTGCAATAGTATCTTGTAACAAGCCTTCTTGCACTTGACGCGGGGCTAAATCCCTCGGTTGACAGCCCAACTCAACGCATAACGCCGCCGCCATTCCCGCAGCTTGGCCGATATTAAGTACCGTGGGTTGTAAGCGGGTTGAACCGTTGGCAATATGGGACACAGAGATATTTTTCTCGCACACCAAAAAGCCGTCGATGGTTTCAGGAACAAGGCATTCGTAGGGAATAGAAAAGGGGGTTCCCGTCCATCTACCGCCCCAACGCATAGATTTGGGTTGTAAGGGGAACTTCACGCCGGGATAATGATGGTCATTGGCATAATTCCCTATAGCAATGCTACTAATTTCCCCTTTTTCATTCATCGGGAGAGACGCAACACAACCCCCCGTTTGGGGCAGTAAATCGAGTTCTGTTATGGTTTGAAGCCCCTGCAAGCGGCGACTTTCGCGGTAATAGGGGTGGAGGGCAAAGCCGGAGTTTTGCGGGTTAGGAAAGACATCCTGGGCGATTCCGTAGCGATCGCCCCCCTGTTTTTGGAGATAATAAGCGAAACTGAGACTATAATCAAACGCCTCTTGATGATAGGCTTCTCGCTCGCTTTCTGTCCCAATTAAGCGGTTCAAGTCTCGGCCATAATCATTGCCACACTGGGGCCAGTTAATCATAAACAAGCCCCCCGGCAAACGCCCGTAATTGAGGAACTTTTCCAACCCGTAGCCTTGCCATGCGCCCTCAAAATCTGGCAATACATCAAGCTTCGGGGCAGAAATTGGCGGCGCGGTATTATTTTCGCCGTAATCTTGCAGTAGAAAAACCCAAGTGGGCGATTGTACCGGATAACGCTCGGTCAGTTCGTTAAATTCCGTCGGGGCGCTGGGTTCGTTGTACTCGTTTTGGAGTTCCCACCCCCAGCGATGAGAAATTCCTCCTAACGCCAATAAATCGCCCAATTCTGTGCCATCGATGATAATTTGGGCAAAAATCTCATAATCCTCAAACTCAACGCCAACAACGCGGTTTTCCTGCTTAATCATTCTTTGGGGCGTTTGATGCTGAAGCCATTGCAAATTCGGCAAATCCGCCACCCAATCGGCAAAAATCTCAGCCCCCAAGCGGGGATTGTAACCAAATAAACTCACCCAATTTTGGTCTAATCCCTCTTTTTGGCGTTGCTGCAATTCGCGCACATAAGCCCCCCAAATTCCCGTTTGTAGAGGCAGTATTTCGTTGCCATCGGGGGCGGCTACTCCCGCGCTGGTGAGCATTCCCCCCAACCAGGGAAACTCGCTCACCACAATCACTTGCGCCCCTTTGCGGGCGGCTTGTAATGCGGCTGCGGTTCCCCCTGTCCCTCCACCAACGACTAAGATTTCTGTGGTTAGTCTTTGGTCATTGGTCATTGGTTGTTTGTCCTTTGTTGTTGGTTATTGGTTATTGGTTATTGGTTATTGGTTGTTGGTTATTGGTTGTTGGTTATTGGTTATTGGGCGGGGAAACCCCGCCCCTACACACCGATTGCCCACAGCAAAGCTGCCCACTGCCTACTGCCTAAAAAACTGATGACTGATGACTCTCCAGAAACTTAATTGTACTTTTTTGGGCTGAAAAGCTTATCTAGTCTAGCTTGTAGCCTTTTTAAAACTAACCCCTAAAAACCAAAGTTTCTGACTCCCTTTCTGGGGTAGAGTTCAACTCCCCCTACAGCAAAGCTGCCCACTGCCTACTGCCCCTTAGAAGCTGATTACTGATAACTGAAAAAAGCTGCCCAAGAGCGCAATAAAAGTTTACAATAAAATTAATATTGCGTTACATCACTGTCATCATGTCAAACCCATCAACCCACGAAAGCCGCCGAGCCTTGGTTATTGGGGCGGGGATTGGAGGACTTACTGCCGGGGCGTTACTGGCTCAAAAAGGCTATGCTGTGACCGTTTTTGACCAAGCCCTCGTACCGGGGGGTTGTGCGTCCACATTTCGCCGTCGTGGGTTTACCTTTGATGTGGGGGCAACTCAGGTGGCAGGATTAGAGCCAGGAGGGATTCACGCCCAGATTTTTGAGCAGTTGGGGGTAGAGTTGCCCGAAGCGACGTTTTGCGACCCAGCTTGTGCGGTATATTTGCCAGGAGAGTCTGAGCCTATTAGTATATGGCGCGATCGCACTCTTTGGCAACAAGAGCGTCAAGCCCAGTTTCCCGGTAGCGAACCCTTTTGGCAGTTGATGAACGCTCTATTCCAAGCCAGTTGGCGCTTCCAAGGACGAGACCCGGTTTTACCGCCGCGTAATCTTTGGGATGTGACGCAACTCCTCAAAGCCTTACGACTAGATACCGCGATTACGTTTCCGTTTACCTTAATGACGGTGGGGGATGTGTTGCGGTTGTTGGGGTTGCACGAGGATAAACGCCTGCGGACGTTTCTGGATATGCAGTTGAAACTGTATTCTCAAGTCAGTGCCGATGAAACGGCGTTGTTGTACGCAGCGACGGCGTTGGGGGTATCTCAAGCGCCCCAAGGATTGTATCATCTGCAAGGCAGTATGCAGGTATTGAGCGATCGCCTCGTCGAAGCCTTAGAGAAACATGGCGGTAAATTGCTAATGCGCCATACTGTCGAACAAATCCATCATAAGGGCGATCGCGCTCTGGGGATTACAATTCGCAATCAAAAAACCAATGAAGTCTGGACTGAATACGCCGAAGAAATCGTTGCCAATGTCACCGTCCACGACTTAGCCAAAATGGTAACAGGGAATGAACCCGCCACCCTACCCGAAAAAGTGGATAATTTCACTCAAAATCCCCTTTCTGCCCTCGGATTCAAACCTTATCAACAACGAGTCGAGAAATTACCCGAACCCAGTGGCGCATTCGTCGTTTATCTCGGCGTAGACCGTTCTGCTATTCCCGAAAACTGTCCGCCGCATCTGCAATTCCTCTACGATTATGACGGCGAAATTGGCGAGAATAACTCTTTATTCGTATCCGTGAGTAAACCGGGGGATGGTCGCGCACCAGATGGAAAAGCCACGATAATTGCGTCTTCTTTCACTCATCCTGACCCTTGGTGGCACAGTAGCAAAGAAGACTACGATCGCCTAAAACAAGAATACACCACAGGCGCGATCGCCCGCTTGGGTCAATACTTCCACCTCACCCCCGAAACCCTCATCCACACCGAAGCCGCCACTCCCCGCACCTTTGCCCACTATACCCGTCGGGAAAAAGGCTACGTTGGCGGTATTGGTCAACGCATCTCCACTTTTGGCCCCTTTGGCTTTGCTACCCGCACCCCCATTCAACACCTCTGGCTTGTAGGAGACTCCACCCACCCCGGAGAAGGAACAGCCGGAGTCAGCTATTCCGCCTTTACCATCGTGCGTCAAATCCTGGCATCTCGCTCATCTTGACAACTCCCCGTCCTGTCATGAGCGGGGATTCTCGCGTCATAGGGAGACTCTAGCTGGAGTATAGACCCCAGCCCCGATACGGGGCATATAAAGTCCGCCCGCAGGTGGCGGACACAGCCCCTTATCTTTACCCTCGACGAGCGTTGGTACGACCTGCCCGACCGCACTTAATCCTCGTTCTTTCACCACTTGAGCCGCCGCCACATCCCTGTCTGTCGTGTAGCCGCAATTAGAGCATGAATGGACTCGTTGAGACAGAGACTTTTTGCCGCAGTTGGTTCCGCAATGGGGACAAATCTGACTTGTCCCATTCGCGTCTACCTTGGCAAAATACACCCCTCTTTTCCAGCAAACGTGACGGAGGATGTCGAGAAATGAACCCCAAGCCGCATCAAGGCAAGCTTTCCTTAAAGCTGACCGTCCTAACGCCTTGAGATTCAAATCCTCAGCAAATATCATGCCCACTCCATCACAGAGTTGATGAGCGAGTTTGAAGAAGAAATCCTTACGACAATTGTGTATCTTTTCGTGCAGTAGCCCAATTTGGCGCTTGACTCTCAACCAGCGTCTCGAACCCTTGGTCTTGTTTTTCAATCTCCGTTGCAGCAATCTAAGCTGGCCTTCAGATTCCTTGAAAAACTTGTGTCCTTTGACGAATTGGTTCTCGCTGGTGGCTATGAAACTATTAAGCCCCAAGTCAACCCCAATGGCATAGCCGTGAGGTATAACGTCAGGAACGTCTACGTCACACTGGATTGAAACCGAGACATAGTAGCCACTGGCTTTCTTGATAACCCGTATTTGCTTGACAAAAAAGCCATCGGGAATATTTCTGGAGTTGTGAAACTCAACTTTCCCAATTTTGGGGAGGTCAATCGTATTCCCCTTCACCGCATCCGGTTTGACTTGTGGGAATACGAAAGACCGCATCTGTTTCTTAAAACGCGGAAACCCAAACCCTCTATCCCACATATTCACAAACGCTGCTTCTAACTGTTTTAGAGTTTGTTGCAGAACTTGAGATTGAGGGAGTTTAAGGTTTGGGTAGGTTCGCTTGGCTGCTGTCAGG
>KB904821.1:1044890-1062579 GCA_000380225.1 filamentous cyanobacterium ESFC-1 | reverse complement strand
AACACTTGCGGGAGTTTACCCAATCCTTCCTTTCTCTCAGTGCATAGTTATAAACCGAACGACAAACTGAAAGCCACTCATCAATAGCGGCGGCTTGTAGGGGCATTAATTTCAGTTTATACTGATACGAAAGGTTAAGCATTCTACGAAACGCAACTGAGTTTTTTAATCATAACACAATTAATAAAAAGCCGTCCTCTAAGCGCCGAGACCCCGCGCCGCCGAAAGCGTCGAGACCCCGCGCCGCCGAAAGGCGCAAGGGAATGCTCGACAAGACAGGCGCAAGGGAACGCTCGGCAAGACAGGACGGGGAACCTTAGACCCAGAATTTTTGGAAAGCCCTGAAGGGCTTTCCAGGATAAAGTTAGTGCGGAACTTGTCTGAAAAACTCTGGCTTCAGGTTCGTTGCGACATTTTGTTATATTCGGCCAGGATATCTTCTAAGCTGGGGCCAACCAAAACCTTGCCATTCACCAGCACTAGCGGTATTCCTTGCGGTGCATTTTGAGGAATTGACAAAATCACTGCACCCAGTTCCTCCTGACTGATGCTATTACTGTCGCGGAAGCGGTGGGGAACGTTTTGCTGTGCCAAAGTTGCCAGGGTTTGGGAGGTAGGGTTGCAGTTGGTCGGGCCATAAACGAGTACCTGGGGCTGCCCTTGGGCCGTATGTTGGTTGGGAATTTCAGAAATGGGCATATCTAACCCCGGCACTTCCGCACCCAGAAGGCTCAGTAGTTGCATTCGCCCCCTTGTGCTAGAAAGGGTTTGGCATCCTACAAACAGGACACCAATGGTTATCCCAAGAGTAACTAAACGTTTCATATTCTTTTTTCCTTAATGTTAACCAGTTTCCACTTATTGCTACGCTAGTCGCTGATGCTTTTCGCGAATTGTGGCTGATTCCCTTGTGACTTGGCTCAAGCCGAGTCACGAAAACTGTAGGCTGTTGCCTACGTTGCAACACGTTATTGTTTCCGTTTGTATCAGAACCCCAGTTTCTTAAAGAAACCGGGATTCTGAGATTACCAGCGATAATAGCGATAAGGGTCATCACCGAGGTCAAAATCTGCGCGATAATCGGGGTGATAATAAGAGATATTTTCGGCGGATTTGAGGCTGTTGGTGTCGGCTTGAAAACTTGCGCCTAAATTTGCTAAGATTTGCGCGATCGCGTGGTATTGTCGCCAACGAGTTAAGCGAAAATAAGTCTGTTCGTCCGCGTTTAAATCAGCAGGATTCAACTGCGAGAAAATCGCCACCCCTTCCCCCACTGGGATGCGACTCAGCAAGCCATCGGCGGCTACTTCTCCCCCATTGGTAATCAACGAGGTATTATAAGCGCTACGAGCGTGTAAATTTGAAGCACTCATGCCCTTTGTTTCGGGCCAAGTGGGGATTTGTGTTGACCCAGAAAAGGATTGAGGTTGAATTTGAATCCCTAAAGGATTATTCCCTGCTTGTCGCGGTAGAAAGAAGACTTTACCCCCATTTTCGAGATAGTTGCGTAACTCATTATCCGCAGGCTTAGTTTTTGACCCGATAATCATTAAATCTGCATCAAAATCTAGGGTATTCACCCGGTTAAATTCAACCCCCAAATCAGCCAAAAATGCCGCGTCTGCTTCATCTCCCCACAACACTACCTTTTCGGCTTGAGGAGAAAGCGGGGAATTAGCCGCATAATTAATGATTTGATGGGTAATTTGTTGTGCTGCCCCATCTTTGCGGGCATAATCTTCAATATCGAGGGTATTGAGAATCGCTTTCCCTGCACCGTAATTCAACTCCAGCAAGGGACTGTAAGCCAAATCAAACTCGGTTTCGAGAATGGGTTGCCAAGCGCTAAAATGGGGTTTCTCGATGGCTGCACTACTCACTGTCCCGCGATTGCCCCAATGCCAACCATACCACGGCGTACCATAATCACTTCTTTTCGTGGGATTCTCGATACTGTTAGGATAAGCGGTAGTTAGCGTACTTTCCCCTCGCCAATCGCGCAAATCTGTTGCATCCAAGCCCTGCATGACGGGATGTTGGGAATCGACGGGGAAGACACGACGACTCAGATGTTGGGCAACTCGGAAGCCCCATTTGTCCTCTAACCAAGATTGATTTTGAGTTTCAATGAGGATGCGTCCCCCATCGCGGAGATAGGTTTCTAATGCAAAGGGGAGTTTGTGGTTAGAAGATAAAACTTCGCGGCCAATAATGACTAAATCAGTTTTGGGGGTATTGGCGTTAAAGTTTTTGACTTCATAGCCCAGTTGTTGCAACATTTGACGAGTTTTACCCACGGGGTCAAATACCGTAACCGAGGTAACGCTGGGAGAGGGATTAAAGATGCGAAAGGCAAAGTTATCTTGATGGGAAGCATTACCAATGCGAGCATTTAGGATAACTTGACCGTTCGTTTTAGCGCTGACTTGGGGTAGTTGGGCAGTTATCGGGAAAAATAGCCGTTGGCTTACATCAATTTTCCCGCTTTCTTCCCCAGAGGCGATAGAGCTGCCATTGACTTCCACTTGCCAAGTTAAATTATAATCTTGTTCGCTGCGAGTATCATTAATTAAAATGGCTTGTTTTTCCAGACTATCCCCGGCTAAGTAGTTATGGTCTTTCTCCACAAAAGCCGCCTTTGACCCACCAATCCAAGCCAATGTCGGTGCATTATTCGCCAATAACGCCTTGGCCCCTGGATAAAGATTGTAATAGGTGGGGGAAAGGTAATCGAAAAAGTATTGATAGGTTTTTTCAGGGAAGGGGCCGCGTTTTCCTTCGGCATAATTGGCTAAATCCACCCATTTTTTGCCTTCTTGGGTTTCTTGCCACCCGTGTCCCGTATTCCAGGGAATCATCCCCCCGCTAATGCCATAAGTCCGCCAACTGCGCCAAGTATTGGTAATAAATAAGTCTTGCACTTGTTGGAAAGCGGGGGCAAAGTTGACTTCCGGTTGTAGTTGCCAGTTTTTATATTTTTGCTCTCCTTGGAAATATTCAGAGGTTTTGGAGCGATAATTGTCTTTTTCGAGGGTATAAGCTTCTTTCCCGGTATAAATGGCGCTATATTCGGTCATTAGGGGTTCGGTGTGAATCACTTGTCCGAAACCATTGCGACCGCGCATAATAGAAGCGTGCAACGGCGTACCAAATTCGACCACCAGATAAGGCATTTCCCCGTTTTCGGCCCAATGGGACAACCATTCTTCCCTTTCTTGCAGGGGAATCATATTGAGATAGGAATTTAAGGCATAAACATCCCCTACGGCTGCCCCTTGGTGCATGGTTGCAGGACGGGTGGGGTCGTATTTTTTGATGGTGTCAATGATATCCTCACCAATGGGGATTAACCGGGCCATGCGCTCATTTTCGATGTCTTTCAAGCCCCCCGCAAAGTTTTTCATGCCAATGCGTCGCGG
Source organism: filamentous cyanobacterium ESFC-1 (assembly GCA_000380225.1). GTDB lineage: Bacteria > Cyanobacteriota > Cyanobacteriia > Cyanobacteriales > Spirulinaceae > Jaaginema. Next base: position 1,059,160 of record KB904821.1, on the reverse strand, counting down.
GTTTTGGTCGTCGCTGTGGCCGAAAAAGTTGGGACTATTCGCCCACATTAGGATAGCAGGGTCATTGCGATCGCGCCGCATTTGTTGTTTGAGTTTTTCTTCCCACGCGGCTTTCCCTTCTCGACGATTCCATTTTTGGGCATAACCGTCTCGCACTGCATCTAACGCCGGGGCAATTATGGGAAAGCCTTTTAAGGCGGCTCTTTCGGCGAAAATATCGCGAAAATGCCATCGACCGCGATTGTAATAGTTCCATGGCCACAATTGCGCGATATTGTAGCCTGTTTCAAAATATCCCTCAATCGTACTATCAATCACTTCCGGGACTCCTACCCCCCAACCTTGCCAGTTATCTTGATGTAAAGTGGGTCTGAGGTTAATTTCTGTGCCATTAAGATAAAACTTGCGTCCTTCTACCCAAAACTCGCGAAAGCCGAAGGATTGGTCATAGTCATCTGCAATATTTTCTCCTTGCAAACTTAACCGCAATGTATATAAATTCGGCTGTCCGATGTCCCATAATCGCGGATTTTGCCAATCCCAACTCATTTCTACAGTTTGCGTGGGTTTTGCCCGCAGTCGGCTAGAAGTGGTAAACTCCTGTTCAACCTGACCTTCTTCGTCGAATAAAGTCGCAGTCACGGCCACCTGTTGGGCTTGCTGGACTCCTTCAACTTCTACATCTAACTTTAGCTGCTGCTGTCGCACAGAAGGTTGTACAAACACATCGCTGATATGGGCTGCTTGGGGATAACTCAATAAGCGCACTTCCCCAATTAAACCCTTGGAATCGAGATTATTATCCCCCTCGCTGACATAAATCTCATTGGGACTCATCACCGTTAATTTGTCCTTAGCATCGGCTACCGCAGCGACTAAAATATCTAAGGTGACTGTTTCTCCTGGGGTGGCTAACTGGGAAATATCTACTGCTCCATAAGGCCAAGCAATAGAGCCACATTTGCTGCCGTTAACGTATAATTGAGCATCGGTGCTAACGCGGTCGAGATTCACGACAATGGCGCGATTCTGCCAATCTGCCGGAATGTCTATTTCCTGGCGATACCAAGCCTTGAGTAACTGCTGACCGTCGAAATCCTGCCAAGGATTGCCATTTCCTCGCTCTACCACCCCCGGAACTAAACCATCCCCCTCTTTCTGCCAATCCCCAGGGACGCGAATCTTACCCCATCCTTGCTGCGGGGGTTGGGCTTCAGCTTCTCCAATCGCTGGCATAAAGTCCCAAACACCATTGAGGAAAACTTCTTCCCGTTGCGGATTCGTCGGGACTGCGGTTAATAGGGGACGCTGCGAGATATAAGTCGTCGGGCAAATTTCTGTGGCGGCTGATTGCCTTGTGGTTCCAATATAAACGATCGCGATCGCGACCGCAGCAAACAGTCCGAAAAACAGGGCAATTTTTTTCAACATGAGAGTGAGGAGGAGAGTGCGCTATCTAACGTTATACTGAATTATTTGTTCTTCGTCTTTTGTCCTTCGTCCTCTGTTGTTCGTCAAAGACTGCCAATGCTTACACCCTTTGCAGGAAAAAATATTTTTCGTTTTCTATGAATTTGAGTAATTCATCAAGTTTTAATAAACGTTCGGTATAGTATTGTTTTAGTTCTTGCATAGACGGTTGTTCGCCCAATTTGTGGCAAATTTCACGGCTAATTTTAACAATGGCCTTTTCTAAAAAATCCTTTAGTTTTTTACGATTTCCAGAGGTTAACTGAACGACCTCAAGTTTTTCTTTTTGTCCATCAACATCAATATATCTAGGCACTGATTTTCCAATTTTGGAAAAATCTGATTTTATTAGCCATTGATACATTTCTTCTGAAACCTCGACTAATTCGGGGTCTTGCGCTTGTCCATTTTTACTATAAAAAGTAATATCTAACATTATCCTTCCTCCTGAGCTTCACTTTCCATAAATTCTTTTTCAGGGATATTTTCTGCCCATGCGATTCCTGCTTCATCTAAAAGCTTTTTAGCATTGTCAGAAATTCTTCCTGTGGTCAAAAGTCCAATAACTGTTCCTTTTTTGATTATTTTCTTTGCCTCGCCAGGATAAATATTTTTCCTAGCTTTGATTTCAATATGCGGCATGATAAAGAAGTTTAACTATTATATTTGCTGTGAATTTCTCTAATAATTTTTCTTACTCTAGAAGCATCTTTAGGGTTAATAAGAAGTATATCTCCTTTAGAGTCATTTCCTGTTGTTCTTTTTGAAGGAATACCTTTAGCATCTAGTTCATTAATAACCCAACCGATAAAATTGCGGTGAACAGTTAGTTTATGTATCATTTTATCTTCATCAGTTGCCATTATAATTCTCCTTTTGCTTTTTCTAAATGTTCACTGGTCGAAAATCCATTTTCAAAAAGATTGTATAGTTCTTCATATACGGACATCTTTTTTTCTTTGCATACAAAGTCCACATACAACGACTTATAGAGAGCTTTGATATCACCAACTGTAAACTTTCTAATTTTATAACAGTCATATAAATTTTGAACATCTTGCTGACTAGGTTTATATTCAAAAGGCTTACTCAAATGGATTAAATAAGCTTTAAATTCTTCTAAAGATAAACAAACATTAATATATTCTTTCAATGAAAACCTCCTCACAACTGCAGTATCTACTAAATTGGGTATGTTTGTAATACCAAAAATAAATAAGTTTCGATTGTTAGAAGGTTTCAAATCATCTAATTCGAGCATCAAAGTTGTCATGGCTCTACGAATCGCATCATGTTCTTGACTGCGGCTTCTAGTCATACAGAAAGAATCTAGCTCGTCTAAAAGAAGAAAAGCAGATGAATGCTCTTTACAAATTTCTTTTACATCTTTGAATATTTGACTCAAATTTCTAGATGATTGTCCAAGTGCTGGGTCTAACATCTGACCAATATCTATAGAGTAAAAGTTTATCTCATTTGTAACTTCCTGTTTTATCTTGTTAAATAGCCAATAACATAAAGTTGTTTTTCCTGTATTTGGAGGACCATACAACAAAATAGAAGGAGATAAGTCGTACAAATTCAAATCTTTAATTGTAGCTTGATTAGCCGTGAGCATTATTTTACAAAAGTTGAATAAATTATTCTGGAAATTTTCTAATCCAAAAATTTTTTGGTGAGCAATTTTCCTCTTTATATCTGCATGAGATAACCAAAGCATTCCGTTTGAGTTTTGAACAAGTCCACTCATGAGTTAATTCTTCTATGTTAATATTTTTGTACTACATTAAGTCAGTTAATTGAGTCTGCTGGATGCTATCATATCATAATATAATGCTTTTTTTGGATCAAGTTTACTCTAACAATATTACTTTTTTAAAAGACAAAAATATTGTTTGCCAATAATTTTTTACTCGTCACTTTCGGGAAAATTGTAGCAAGAGGAAAATTACCGCATCTTAATTGCAGCTATGTCAAGTGAAACCCACGGCAATAAACGCCTATCGATTAAAAAATACAGGACAAATATAACAAAGTTACAGAATGTTACTCGTGACGAGAAGGCGATCGCCTTCTATCAAACTATTGACCTTTTCTTCAATGCAGGTTACATCCCATACACCAAAACTACCCCAGAGAACCGTAGAACCGCTTGCAACCCTTTTGTGTTAAAATTTTTAAAGATTTTATCATAACGGAGTCTCAACCGGACTCAATGAGCCAAAACTTGAGGAACTTCCATGACTAGCAGTTACAGCGCCGATCAAATCCAGGTACTTGAAGGTCTAGACCCCGTCCGCAAGCGACCTGGGATGTATATTGGCTCTACAGGCCCGCGCGGTCTGCATCATCTAGTATATGAGGTGGTGGATAACGCCATTGACGAAGCCCTGGCGGGTTACTGTACCCACATCGAAATTGAAATCAGTGCTGATGGTTCTGTCACCGTTACAGACGACGGCCGCGGCATTCCTGTCGATGTTCACCCGACCACTGGTAAATCCGCCTTAGAAACCGTGATGACCGTCCTCCACGCGGGGGGTAAATTTGGCGGCGGCGGCTATAAAGTATCCGGGGGGTTACACGGGGTTGGGGTATCGGTGGTGAATGCCCTGTCTGAGTGGGTTGAAGTGACCGTGTGGCGCGATCGCAAAGTTTATTTACAGCGCTACGAAATTGGTATCCCCACGGGGGAATTAACAGCAACAGACCAGAAAAAAGGCGAAAACATAACGGGAACTTCGGTCACATTTCAACCGGATCAGAACATCTTCTCCGAAACCGTCGATTTCGACTACAGTACCATCGCCGGACGGGTCAAAGAACTCGCTTATCTCAACGCAGGCGTTAAAATTACCTTTAGCGATCGCCGCATCGAACCGAATCGCAGCGAAACCTATTGCTACGAAGGCGGCATCCGCGAATACGTCACCTACATGACGCGGCAGAAAGATGTCCTGCACCAAGACATTATTTATATAGAAGGCGAACGGGACGGCGTACAAGTCGAAGTCGCCCTGCAATGGTGTATTGATGCCTACAGCGACAACCTTCTAGGCTTTGCCAACAACATCCGCACCATCGATGGTGGGACTCACCTCGAAGGCTTAAAGTCTGTCCTTACCCGGACAATGAATAATGTTGCTCGCAAACGCAACCGCATCAAAGACAACGAATCTAATTTAGCCGGGGAAAACGTCCGGGAAGGCTTAACCGGGGTAATTTCCGTCAAAGTCCCCGACCCGGAATTTGAAGGACAAACCAAAACCAAACTCGGCAATACCGAAGTTCGAGGGATTGTGGATTCTCTCGTCGGGGAAGTCCTCAACGAGTATCTCGAATTTAATCCCCAAGTAGCCGATGCCATTATCGAGAAAGCCGTCCAAGCCTTCAAAGCCGCCGAAGCCGCCCGACGTGCGCGAGAATTAGTCCGCCGTAAATCCGTCCTCGAATCTTCTCCCTTACCGGGTAAACTGGCCGATTGCAGCAGTCGCGACCCCGCCGAATCCGAGATTTACATCGTTGAGGGCGATAGTGCGGGGGGGTCGGCAAAACAAGGACGCGATCGCCGCTTCCAAGCCATCCTACCTCTACGGGGTAAAATCCTCAACATCGAGAAAACCGACGATGCCAAGATTTACAAAAATACCGAAATTCAATCGCTCATCACGGCGTTGGGTTTAGGGATTAAAGGGGAAGACTTTAACGCCGAGCAATTACGGTATCACAACGTAATTATTATGAGCGTAGCCGGGGATGAGCCAACTTTAATCATGGACGATCGCGGTAATACAAAATTTGTCAAAATCGGGGAATTTATCGATGATTGCGTCGAAGGGAAAGAAAACCCAGAACGCCATCAAGTGATTGCCTTCGATCCTGTCACAAATCAAACCCGTTTCCGACCCCTGAAAGCGGTGATTCGTCACGGCCATAAAGAGCCGATGTACAAAATTACCACCCGCTACAATCGATCTTGTAAAGTGACATCTTCCCACAGCGTTTATGTGTATGAAAATGGGGAAGTTAAACTCAAAAAAGGTAACGAAATTAAAGCCGGTGACTTGTTAGTTGCTTCTCGTCGTTTACCTCGTCCTGCTGAAAGTCCGCAACGCATCGATTTATTGCGAACCTTCTACGAAGCCGGATTAACTCAATCCCTTTATCTCCAAGGAGAAGATGTCCGTAAAATTGCTGGCAAGCGAGTTTTAGCGAAAGTTCTGCACCCGGAACAATGGAGCGAACCCCGCGTTCAATTAGACAATCAAAGCTGGCAAAAACTAATCGCTCAACGTAAATCTGCGGGACTTTCTCAACAGAAAGTAGCGGCGGCTTGTGGGGTGAAACAACCCATTACGGTCAGTCATTGGGAACGAGGCATTAATCGCCCAATACTCCCTCAGTTCTTAAGTTACTTAGAAGTCCTCGGTAGCGACGATGCCGTGGTTTATCAAACCGTTCCCGGCAAAATTGATGAGCTTTTAGCCAATGACGATAACAGCAAAAATGCCCGTTGGCGCGAAGTGAGTGCTTATAAACCTCTGGATTATTTCACGCCGAGCGAAATGATTGAATTGGGAGAAGATATCGAAATCGTCCCCCAAGCCCATACGGATAAAGCCTTCAAGCGTTATCTCCCAATTACCTCAGAATTAATGTGGTTTTTGGGTTGGTATGTCGCCGAAGGAACCCTGAGTCAACATCAAGTTAGCCTTAATTTAGGCAAAAAAGATGAAGGCTTGATTGAGGAACTGAAAAACGCCATTGAGGTTACTTTTGGTGAAACGCCACGCTGCTATTATGACCCCGACAGCGACGGTATTAAACTCTATTTTCATAGTGTGGCGGCGGCGCGTTTATTACAAGCTTGGGGCGTGGCCAAAGTAGCCCATGATAAGAAGTTACCCGATGTGGTTTTCAGCGTTGGTGAAGCTTTACAGTTGAGCTTCCTAGAAGGCTATTTCCTCGGAGATGGTACAACGGTGGGAACCAATCTTTCTTTCACCACCAATTCCAACGATCTCAAAGACGGTTTACTGTATCTTTGCGGTCAGTTGGGCGTTATTGCCACTCACACCAAACATCAACCCGCGACGGCAGCAGACGCAGCCATTCAAACCCGTCATCCTTACTACACAATTACGATTTGTGGTAAGGAACAGTTGGAGAATTTGACGGCAATTTGGCAGCGTCATGGTAACAGCGAAATGGTGCAGGATTATCTGGCTAAACCGATTCGTAAATCTCTTGATTTTGTTCCCATTAGCAATGATTTAATGGGCTTGAAAGTCACAGAGAATGAAGAAATCGAACCGGTTGGCCAGTATGTGTATGATTTCTCCGTCGAAGATGATGAAAACTTCGTTTGTGGTGTAGGCGGTTTAGGCTGTCACAATACGGACGCGGACGTAGATGGGGCGCATATCCGTACCCTACTACTCACCTTCTTCTACCGCTATCAACGGGATTTAGTCGATCGCGGCTATGTGTATATTGCCTGCCCGCCGTTGTATAAATTAGAACGGGGTCGCAGTCATCAATACTTATACAGCGATCGCGAACTCAATGACGCGATCGCGCAATTCCCCGCCAATGCCAACTACACCATCCAACGGTTTAAAGGCTTAGGGGAAATGATGCCAACGCAACTGTGGGATACCACCATGAACCCCGAAACCCGGATGTTGAAACGGGTTGAGATTGAAGACGCAGCCGAAGCCGATCGCATCTTTACGGTGTTGATGGGCGATCGCGTTGCCCCCCGTCGTGAGTTTATCGAAACCTACGGCCCCAAACTCAACCTCACCGACTTAGACATCTAATTTCGTCAGGATTAAGAACCCCGGTTTCTTGTCTATCTACCGATAAGGTTGGAATTTGACTCAGAAACCGGGGTTCTCGTATCTGGGTCAGGGCTAACCATCGATACCCCTTTCCCCACTGCCTACTGCCCAAGACCTACTACCTTCTTCATCAAGACGTATGAATCGCCTCATTTTCCGGGTTGACCAACCGGGATAACTTCTGCTTAATTTGCAAATCGAAGACTTCCCACTTCAACTTGGCAAACTTAGTATTATCGTTAAAACCGCCCAAGAAACCCAGAGGAATCTCAAAACCGCCCGCAAAGTCACGACCGCCGCCAAAATAGCGACCCTGAGCATCGTGGCCCAAGGCTTCTTTAATAAACTCGTCCGGGTCTAGGGTTAGCTTCGTTGTTCGCAACGATCCGATCGCGATTTCGATGTCTTCTTCTTCATCGTGAACAATGCCATATACCACCGCCGTATGCACATTTTCTTCAGTAACGAGGAAATCCGCCGCTTGGGGAATGGCATCCCGGTCATCGTAGCGTAAATAGCCTACCCCTGCGATCGAAAAGTTATTTTGCATCATACGATTTTTCAGCGATCGCTCAATTGCATCCATAACCCGGCGCGATCGCGAAGATTGCAGTACCGTATTGAGTAACTGGGAGTTACAAAAACGACTCAAAAAGGCCGCGGCTAACCAATCTTCCTCCTTGGCTTGCATCAGTTGATTCGTATCTGACCGTAGCCCGTGCATCAATGCCGTAGCGCATTTAACGTGCTTTTCGTTGTTACCGTTAAATTTCAGCATCCCCGCTTGGATGTATTGAGTCAGAATGGTCGCCGTTGACCGGGTATGGGGGCGCAAATCGCTAAACTCAGCTTTACCATCCCCTTGATCGCTGTGGTGATCGATCATCACCACAACGGGGATATCAGCTTTAGCAATCCAGGGCGTTAAATGGCTTGTTGTTCCCTGGCCATCTACCAAGACGCAACCTTGATACACAGAAAAATCCCGGTCTTTCAGGGTTTGAACCCCCCATCGCTGCGCCGGAATCCCGGTCAGTTTAACCAGGGTGATGTTTTCTTGATGGGAAAGCGTCCCCGCGTAGACAATATCCGCTTGAATATCGAATTGTTGAGCGATCAAGCGATAAGCCCAAGCACTGGATAGGGCATCGGGGTCAGGAAAGTCCTGAATCGCCACAAGATGGCGCTCATCCCGGTGTTTTTCTAAAGTTTGACGTAATGCCTTCACAACGGCTTCAATGGCGATTCGGGGTGATGAACGTTCGTTGGTCCCATTAGAGGGATTATCAGAGTCAGAAGGAAAAAATTGATTGACTGGGTTGTCCACGCTGTTATTTCCACATAAAAGGGCATTAAGTTGAAAGCGATCGCGTTAAAGTCAAAACTCGCGATCGCCCATGATGTTTAAATTCTGTAGTCTACAGTCTTAATGTTAAAAAAGATTTCAAAGCCCGATCGCATATTTTTTCCATTCTTGATTGCGACCGCTTTTGACATAGCGAGCAATTTCAAAATGCAAACTGCTGTAAGGACGACGAGGAAGACTTCTTAAAGGCATTTTTGCTTCTTCGGGGGTGCGATTACCTTTATTGACGTTACAGCGCACGCAAGCCGCCACCAGGTTATCCCAGGTTTCCCTCCCCCCACGCGATCGCGGCACCACATGATCCAGGGTTAAATTATCACCGCGATAAGCACAATATTGACAAGTGTGATCGTCTCGCTCTAAGATATTTCTCCGGGTCAGAGGAATTTCTTTGTAAGGAACGCGCACATAGTAACGTAGCCTAATGACCGTTGGTAAGGGTAACTCAGTATAAAGCAACTTTTCGCTGTACTCTAGCTGCTCTGCCTTACCCTTGAGTATGAGAATCACCGCTCTGCGCCAACTGGTGAGATTGAGCGGTTCGTATGAGGCATTTAGAACCAGAACCTTACTCATCGGTTTGATTAATTTTGGCTAAAATATTATCACAAATGGTAACACATTGACATCCTATCTGGCGCAAACGACCGGGTATTTTCTAGCAATCAAACAAACATAGTCGTTCGTATTCTAGGCGGGTTGACAGTTCGACGGGAACAGCCTCAACATAGGTCTTACACTAAATCCGATACGCCATAACCCACCTATTTTTTAGTCTGCTCTCGTCAGACTTTGCTCTCGCGATTCCCCGGATTTTAATCCGTGGGCGGGTTAGCTGGATAAAGTGGGTGTCGAAACCGGATTTGGTCTTACACTCACTTCCTGTCCGTTTAGCGTCGTGGATATGCCCTACCCCGACATTTTTGATGTTTTCAGATGTATTACCATCTCGATTGAATAAGCTTTAGTAAGCCGCGATCGCCCCTCTCAAATCCCTATAAATCCGCTACAATCGATGTTTCACGCCTAGCCATCGAGAGCGATTTACCGTCTATGAGTTCTATTTCTAAAACCTTTCGCTTTGCCTTTTTAGCTTGTGTGGGTTTACTCCTGAGCATTCTCGTTAGTTGCGGTTCCGGTTCGACCCCTTCAAGCGGCACCGAAATCGAATTTTGGACCATGCAACTCCAGCCCAAATTCACCGAATATTTCAACACCCTCATCGCCGAATTTGAAACCGAAAACCCCGATACAACCATCCGTTGGGTCGATGTCCCCTGGGAAGCCATGGAAAACAAAATCCTCAACGCCGTTTCAGCCCATACCGCCCCCGATGTCGTCAACCTCAACCCCAACTTTGCCTCCCAACTCGCCGCCAGAAACGCTTGGCTTAACCTCGACGAACAACTCTCCGACACCGAAAAACAAACCTATCTCCCCAAAATCTGGCAAGCCAGCAACATCGAAAACCAAAGCTTCGGCATTCCCTGGTATCTCACCACCACCGTCACCATTTACAACCAAGAAATCCTCCAAGCCGCCGGAATCGACAACCCCCCCGCCACCTATGCCGAACTCGCCAACGCAGCCCAACAAATCAAAGACAAAACCGGAAAATACGCCTTTTTCGCCACCTTCGTTCCCAGTGACTCGGCTGAAGTATTAGGCTCATTAGTGCAAATGGGCGTTACCCTCGTAGATGACCAAGGTAAAGCCGCCTTCAACACCCCCGCAGGCATCGCCGCCTTTCAATATTGGGTCGATCTTTACCAAAAAGGCTTGCTTCCCCCCGAATCTCTCACCCAAGGCCATCGCTTTGGCATAGAACTCTATCAAGCCGGAGAATCCGCCTTATTATCCTCCGGGGCGCAATTCTTCAACGCCATCGAAACCAATGCCCCCAGCATCGCCGCCGTTTCCGCCGCCGCCCCCCAAATCACCGGCGAAACTGGCAAGAAAAACGTCGCCGTGATGAATCTCGTCATCCCCCGCGACACCGATAATCCCGAAGCCGCCGTCAAATTTGCCCTCTTTGCCACCAATCCCGACAATCAACTCGCCTTTGCCCAAGCCGCCGACGTTTTACCCTCCACTGAAGCCTCCGTTGCCACCTTCATCGACAACATCAACCAAAAAAGCAACGCCAAACCCCTCGAAAAAGCCCTACAAGTGAGTGCTTCCCAACTTTCCGAAGCCGAAGTCCTAATCCCAGCCATGAAGAACCTCAACGTCTTGCAAAAAGCCATCTACGAAAACTTACAAGCCGCCATGCTCGACCAAAAAACCGTCGAACAAGCCGTCAGCGATGCCGCCGCCACTTGGAACAATGCCCAATAACCAACCGTGACCAATTAAGGTTTTGTGCCTATCGTCAAATTCCTTGTAGGGGCGGGGTTTCCCCCCTTGTAGGGGCGGGGTTTCCCCCCTTGTAGGGGCGGGGTTTCTTGTAGGGGCGGGGTTTCCCCCCTTGTAGGGGCGGGGTTTCCCCCCTTGTAGGGGCGGGGTTTCCCCGCCCAAGACACGCGTTTTAGCTTTAGGTAGCCAGTAGGGTGGGTTAGGCGGCTAGAATCTAGGCTGTGACAGCAATCCCCGAATCCGCCGTAACCCACCGTTTAAAGTGTGTCACAGCAGCGTAACGCATCGAGATACCAGCATTTTAACGGTTGTAACTATCGCACAAATTAAGATGTGTCGCGCCAGTAGGGTGGGTTAGGCGGCTAAAACCGTTGCCACGACTGTAATAGGCGCAATCCGCCGTAACCCACCGTTTAAAGTGTGTCGCAGCAGTAGGGGCGGGGTTTCCCCGCCCAAGACACGCGTTTTAGCCTAAAGTTGAGATTGGGCATATTGCCTGTTCCCCGATACAGGGGTTTTCTGCCCTCTAGACATCATGTTTTTCACCTTAACTCGTCACCAATGCCCAATAACTATAGTAATTCCAAATAAAAACCAGCAGCCCCTCTCCCGTGGGAGAGGGGTTTGGGGTGAGGGCGGTTCAGGGATAATACGATACCTTTATTGGGAGATGACTGTACGGAAACTAATTGTAATGACTATAATTGTGACCAGTTAAGCTTATTTGAGAGTGAGGGTTGAATAAGAAAAAGCCCCTCTCTCACAGAAAAAGGCTGAGAATGAGAGCAAAACTACCGCCAATCCCCCTGCACCGTAAACGCCGCCCAAAAATAAGGAGACTTCCCGGCTTCCCACATCTCCAACTGCGCCGCCCTCAACGCCGCCACTGGATTCTGTTCCTCCTGGAGCATCCGTTCATAAAACTGGGTCATCAGCACCGAAGTCTGCAAATCGTTCACCTTCCACAAACTCACCACCACCCGTTTTGCTCCCGCATACATAAACCCTCGTGTCAAACCCACCAAACCTTCTCCTCGGACATTTTCACCCAGTCCCGTCTCGCAAGCACTCAACACCACCAACTCCGCAGGGAGATTCAAATTGAAAATATCGTGGAGGCGCAAAAAGCCATTTTCCGCTTCCCCCGTCTCCTCAAACAACGACAAAACCAGCCCCGACAACTCAGGATTCTGCTCGTTGAGTAAGCCGTGAGTCGCCAAATGCACAATTTGGTAATCCGCTAAATCCGCACTCGTTATCAACTCCCGTTCCGCCTCAAAATCCAACGCCTCCAAGCGCTGACTTTCCGGCACTAACGCCAAAATCGCCTCAGCTTCATCGCGGGTGTGCCGCAAGCGGTTGAGACTCGTACCTTCGCCTAACCCCAGTACAGAACGCTCCAAATTGGGATTAGCCTCATCCTCACGAGCCGTAACCCCCGCAAAGCGAGTATCATTTTCCTCAAATACTGGGTCAGCCAAAACTGCTAATGTCTTGCTTCCAGGGGAACGATTGGCTAACGTGCGTCGCGAAATCGCCACCGTCGAAGCCGAAGACGAAGTAACAATTTCGTGCTGTACCAACAAAGGCGTATAACCGAGAGGATTGTCAGTTTCCAAACCATTAGGAGCGGGTAACGCCGCAAAAGGAACGTACTGTAACGCCCCATCACCCACCACCAGCAAGCGCTTGTTGCCCAACTGAGCCGCCACCGGACTCAAAATCATCTCGCTCAACGACAACGCCACCTCCTGACTTGGTAAAGAAAGGGATTGCAATTGCTCGTGAAACTGTTGAGCCAGGGCATTGATTTCCGCCGCAGCAGGCAACTCATAGCTGGTGATACTGTCTTTCGTCACCGCCCAAAGATAGCTGCGGTCTGACCCCAGGGAATACTGTAAAAGCAGGGTATCGTCATCGAGGACTTGTAGCTGAATCTCCCGTAAGGTAAGCGGTTCGGGATACTGGAGGTCAGCGTAGCGGGGGCTATTAATGCGGATTTGGGCTTCGAGTCGGTCGAGTTGACTGAGCAAGGCTTGAGATTTTGCCTTGACTTCGTTCATTTCGCTTTCGCTGTATTGTCCGGTTGCGAGTTGATAGCGACGGTGTTCGACAGCGTTGAGTTGTTGCAGTAAGTTCTGTTCTTGTTCTAGTAGTTCGAGGTCAACCCCTGTACGGATGTTGGCGTTGGCTTCAGCGAGGAGTTCGAGCAAACTACGAGCGCGAGCGCGTTCGCTGATATGCAAAGCTTGAGCGTCGTAGCCTTGGTTGGGGTTTTGTTGATGCAGTTGCATCAAGAGGTCGATGTAGAATTGGTAGTAGCTTTGGACGGTGGCGAAGTAGGAAGTACGGAGTTCTTGAGAACCAATTTGGCTGCGGAGGTCTTCGATGATTTCGATTGCGGCTTCAATGTGAGGGAGGGCGGTGGCGAATTTGCCTTTGTCGCGTTCTAGGAAAGCGAGGTTGAAAAGGGTAGAAGCTTCACCAACTCTATCTCCTACGGCTTGAAAGAGAGGTAAAGCTTGGTTGTAGTAATCGAGAGCCTGCTGTTTTTCTCCTAGGGAGTCGTAGACTAAGCCAATATTGTTGAGAGTTCCAGCTTCACCGCCTCGATCTCCTACGGCTCGTGACAGAGGTAAAGCTTGGTTGTAGTAGTCTAGGGCTTGCTGTTTTTCTCCCAGGGAGGAGTAGACAGCACCAATGTTGTTGAGGGCAGCGGCTTCACCGCCTCTATCCCCCACGGCTCGTCTGAGAGGTAAAGCTTGGTTGTAGTAATCGAGGGCTTGCTGTTTGTCTCCCAGGGAGTTGTAGACAGTACCAATGTTGTTGAGGGTGCTGGCTTCACCGCTTCTATCTCCTACGGCTTGTATTAGGGGTAAAGCTTGGTTGTAGAAGTCGAGAGCTTGCTGCTTTTCTCCCAGGGAGTCGTAGACAGCACCAATGTTAGTTAGGGTGCTGGCTTCACCGCCTCTATCCCCCACGGCTCGTAAGAGGGGTAAAGCTTGGTTGTAGAAGTCGAGAGCTTGCTGTTTTTCTCCCAGGGAGTTGTAGACAGCACCAATGTTGTTGAGGGTAGTGGCTTCACCGCCTCTATCTCCTACGGCTCGAAAGAGAGGTAAAGCTTGGTTGTAGAAGTCGAGTGCTTGCTGTTTTTCTCCCAGGGAGTTGTAGACACCGCCAATGTTGTTGAGGGTAGTGGCTTCACCGCTTCTATCTCCTACGGCTCGTCTCAGGGG
>KB904821.1:939251-1044790 GCA_000380225.1 filamentous cyanobacterium ESFC-1 | reverse complement strand
CTTGGTTGTAGAAGTCGAGAGCTTGCTGCTTTTCTCCCAGGGAGGAGTAGACAGCGCCAATGTTGTTGAGGGTAGTGGCTTCACCGCCTCTATCCCCCACGGCTCGTCTGAGAGGTAAAGCTTGGTTGTAGAAGTCGAGAGCTTGCTGTTTTTCTCCCAGGGAGTCGTAGACACCACCAATGTTATTGAGAGTGCTGGCTTCACCACCTCTATCTCCTACGGCTCGTCTCAGGGGTAAAGCTTGGTTGTAGAAGTCGAGTGCTTGCTGTTTTTCTCCCAGGGAGTTGTAGACAGCACCAATGTTAGTTAGGGTGCTGGCTTCACCGCTTCTATCTCCTACGGCTCGTGACAGGGGTAAAGCTTGGTTGTAGAAGTCGAGAGCTTGCTGCTTTTCTCCCAGGGAGGAGTAGACAGCGCCAATGTTGTTGAGGGTAGTGGCTTCACCGCCTCTATCTCCTACGGCTCGTCTGAGGGGTAAAGCCTGGTTGTAGAAGTCGAGTGCTTGCTGTTTTTCTCCCAGGGAGTTGTAGACAGCGCCAATGTTGTTGAGGGTGCGGGCTTCGCCGCCTCTATCTCCTACGGCTCGTGTGAGGGGTAAGGCTTGGTTGTAGTAGTCGAGAGCTTGCTGTTTGTCTCCCAGGGAGTTGTAGACAGCGCCAATGTTGTTGAGGGTGCGGGCTTCGCCGCCTCTATCTCCTACGGCTCGTAAGAGGGGTAAAGCTTGGTTGAAGTAGTCGAGAGCTTGCTGTTTGTCTCCCAGGGAGTTGTAGACAGCGCCAATGTTAGTTAGGGTAGTGGCTTCACCGCCTCTATCTCCTACTGATTGCAATAAAGGCAAAGCTTGGTTGTAGTAGTCGAGAGCTTGCTGTTTTTCTCCCAGGGAGTCGTAGACAGCACCAATGTTGTTGAGGGTGCTGGCTTCACCGCCTCTATCTCCTACGGCTTGCAATAAAGGCAAAGCTTGGTTGTAGAAGTCGAGAGCTTGCTGCTTTTCTCCCAGGGAGTCGTAGACAGCACCAATGTTAGTTAGGGTGCTGGCTTCACCGCTTCTATCTCCTACGGCTCGTGATAGGGGTAAAGCTTGGTTGTAGAAGTCGAGAGCTTGCTGCTTTTCTCCCAGGGAGTCGTAGACAGCACCAATGTTAGTTAGGGTGCTGGCTTCACCGCTTCTATCTCCTACGGCTCGTGATAGGGGTAAAGCTTGGTTGTAGTAATCGAGAGCTTGTTGTTTTTCTCCGAGGGAGTTGTAGACAGCACCAATGTTGTTGAGGGTAGTAGCTTCACCGCCTCTATCTCCCACGGCTCGTCTGAGAGGTAAAGCTTGGTTGTAGTAGTCGAGGGCTTGTTGCTTTTCTCCCAGGGAGTCGTAGACAGCGCCAATATTGTTGAGGGTAGTGGCTTCACCGCCTCTATCTCCTACGGCTCGTAAGAGGGGTAAAGCTTGGTTGTAGAAGTCGAGGGCTTGTTGCTTTTCTCCCAAGTCGGAATAAATACGACCGAGTGCAAGAGTAGATACTGCTTCTGAACGTTTGTCACCCGCTTGGCGATAAAGCCTGACTGCTTCTTCATACTTAGGAATTGCCTGTCTCAAGGATTCTGCCGTTCCTTGCCGAAACAGTTGTAACCCCTCCTGATATGCTCTGTTTGCCGCGCCATTAGCAGGCTGTTGCGCTACCTCAACACCACCCGCTTCTAACAACAACTGCCTCGGTGTCGCTGCGACGGCTTCGGAGAGCGATACTGCACTCACCACCGCCAATAGCGACAACGACTTCAACACGCCACCAATTGCTTGTTTTCCCTGCGCCATCTTTGAGTTTTCCCCTATCACTGTTTTCTTAGAATACCTATTTCTGACAGTTGCAAGGTTATGCAGTTTTTGTGTTTTCTTTAACCGTAACATTTCGGTTAAAAATTTTGGCTAACCGCCATTGTGTCAAAATGGCAAATTCCGCTTTTTGGGGATGATGATTGAAGTTTAAGTTATGCCTCTACAAGATTGCGGTGCGTTGCGCTTTGCTAACGACACCCTACAGAATTGCGGTGTGTTGCGCTTTGCTAACGACACCCTACGGAATTGCGGTGCGTTACGCTGCGCTAACAGCACCCTACGGGATTGCAAATCCATCACTCACACCCCAAATCCTCCACAATTGTTTCACCATTCGTCCCCCAATCCGGCGCATAAATACCTTCCCGCATAAACCGATGAATTGTTGAAAACTCCCAATCTTGGGGTGAATTGCACAAACCATGACGCACCGGATTGTAATGAATATAATCGCGTCGGTCGGGCAAAATCTTGTTCGTCTCGAATCAGATGCTCCCAAAACCGTCGCTGCCAAAGATTCTGCTCTTGGCGCTGACGACGAGATAGGGAAATTTCTCGTTTGATGTCCAGGCGTTTTCCGTAATGCTTGGTGACATAAGTTTTGATGAGTCTGAGACGCACCGACAGATCGCGATCGCGCCGTGGTAATGTAAAGAGGCCATGAAAATGCTCGGGAAGTAACACAAAAGCATCGAGCGAAAATGGATATTTCGCTCTAACTTTTAAGATGGCTTCTCGAAGTGCTTGGCGACCGATGTCTTGGCAAAGCCACTTGTTTCTTTGATAGGTGACTTGGGTAATAAAGTATGTTCCACCAGGGATTTGAGGTCGGCGATAGTTGGGCATGGGTTTGGTGCGCTACGGCGGATGGGAAATTGTCTTATTGTGTGTGTGTTGTCGTCATTTGTAGGGTGGGTTAGGTGGCTACAAGCTATGCTGTGACTGCAATCTGGCAATCCGCCGTAACCCACCGTTTAAGCCATTTCGGTGCGTTACGCTTCGCTAACGACACCCTACAGCGCCAACTGTAAGGGCGTTCCGGCGGTCACGCTATTCTCAATCGCGGCTATGGCTTTGATGCCATCGCGAGACAAAACTCGCACTTGTCCCGTCCCTTCAACTGCTGTAAAAATCGTCCCGGCTGCCACTTGCCGTAAATCTACGCCCCCCAACCACAGTTGAGCTTGACGATTATTCACTTGAGTCACCACGGCTTGGGCGGTTGTTTGGGGGTTATTGATGAAGTAAGGACGACCAGAAGCATAGTTACTGCCCGGTTTGACCTCGTAACGGGGATTTTGATCGAAGTTTTCGGGGATTTCTGGGGCAATCTTTTGGAAAACCGCTTCAATATTGCTGTCTTCCTGCCATAAGTAATGGGTGAGTAAGTAGCTGAATAAGCCCGCATTAAAACCATTAATCACTAACTCCTTGGCGAGTTGGTCGGGAGCGCTGGCTGCCAAAACAACCCCCTTAGCCACGCCGCGACGATAGCCAGAGGCAAACTCTTGGGGGGACATTTGCAAGCGCGATAACCATTGCTGCTGATAGGCTTTTTCCGCGCTCGACACCAAGATATTCCGACCCCCTTCGCGAGAGCGTGTCCTGGTTTCTCGCGTTGCTCCCCCGGCAAAGCAACTATCGAGGATGACGCTGACGTTTTCGGTTTTAAGGGCAGACATCAAGAGGTAGAGGGTATGCCCCATAATATCTTTGACTGAGCCGCCCACTTCGGGATAGCCTACGGGTAATTCGCTATCAATCGGAACAAATGTACCGTTTAATCCTTGGCGGCGTTCCCATTCATTGAGGATGGGGTTGGGGTCAGCAATGCGCGAACCGTGACCAGAGTAGTGATAAACGACGACATCGCCGGGTTGAGCTTGTTTGATGAGGTGTTCTTCAAAGGCGGTTAAAATGCCTTCGCGGGTGGCTTCTTGGTCGGCGACGACGAGGATATCTCTAGGGTTGAAGCCGAAGCGGTGAATGAGGAGGTTGCGCTGCAAGTCTACGTCGTTGAGACAGCCTTCGAGGGGTAACTCAGAATATTGATTAATGCCGACTAATAATGCCAGTTTGCGGGGGGTGCTTTGGGCGAGGGCTTGACCGTAACGCTGGGCTTGATGCTGGAATAGGGCGGTGTTGAAGCCAAGAGAGCCAAGGGTTAAACCGGCGAATTTGAGGAAGCGACGGCGATTAAGTCGAGTCATGGTCGGTTAATGGGGATTAGGACTAAAATTGCTCTGTGCAATGTTATATCTCGCGGGTTGAGAGACTTATGCAGTTTTGGATAGATTTTGATATTACTTTATTTTAAGAATATAGTTGTTACCTGGTGGGGTAACAAGTCGCCCACAAGCGTTGTCTGATAAGGCTTTCGAGCAACGCGCTTTATGAAGATAATAAGTGTCTATTGTGACAAGGTGAACGGAAGTATAGGATCGCAGAGGGAAAGTTGACTAAGAGGTTGGGTAAAATCGGTAACTGTATGTCTTTTCCATGGTTCACATGATGGGTTCATGTCTTTAAAGGTAGTAGGACGCTACGATTAAAGTCTAAAGCCGTCCTAAAAGCGCTTCCGTCCTCGCGCCTGGTAGCGCGAGTAGCACCTTGTAGCTCGACAAGACAGGACGGGTTTTCAGACCTAATTTTCCTTGATGAGCTTATTTTATGACCTACTTCTTTGACTTTGAAACTGATTTTGTAGACTCCCTGCGGTGTATTCCCATGCGGGTACGCCTGAAACTCGATACTTGCGGAGTCAAACTCAAACTCACCCATTGGCATCAATTCAGCCAAGACGAACGCCAATCTCTCGTAGAACTCGCTTGCAGCAGTCCTGACGAGATTAGTAACTATCGTCAATATCTGCAAAGTTTAGTCATCAACTACACCGGAAAACCTGCCTCAGAACTCCCCATCGAAGCCCATCCCCCTTGGCTCGATGAAACCCAGATTCCTGACACTGTGACTCAAAAAGCCCAATCGTACAACCTCGAAATTACGCCGAGGCAGTGGCAAAACCTCACCCCTGCCCAACGGTTTGCGTTGATTAAACTCAGTCGTCCCAGTCACGAAAACCGTAATTTTGTGCCAGCGATGCGAGAGTTTAATGTGGTGGATCGAACTCCTACGGTCTAAAATCCAAAATAAAACCCCGGTCTTCCTAAGAAAGCCGGGGTTTTGCAGATTGTTGTTAAATTGGTTATTTGTTGTTGGTCGTTGTTCAATTATAGATTATGACCTGTTTTCCTAGCAACTGTCAACTGATTGGTCATTCGTCATTTGTCCTTTGTCATTCGATCGCTTTCGGGGGTTGGCTTAATGCCAGCCCTAGCCCCATTTGGCGATACATCGGCGGGGGTATTGCAATTCCAGAGGGTTAATACTTCTTGATTGTTGAGGGTTAACTGGTGGGTGGGGATTGTCTGAAGAAATTTTTGGAAGGAACGCCCCCCAGTTTGTTGAAATTCTTGCAGAAAAGGAGCGATCGCGCCGCGATAAAAGCCACACAATGGCTCAAAGTAACCATCGTGGTACGGCACAACGGCTAAGGTAGAATTGGGGATATTAGGTAACAGATTGAGCCAATTTTGTATGATTTTGCGGTCTAATCGGGGTAAATCGCAAGCCAACAACCACACCCAATCACAAGGAGGCAGTTGGGAAATCCCCTGGGTTAATGCGACTAAGGGCCCTTGATGAGGTTGAGATTCGGGCAGGAAATGACAGGAAGATGGCGCGATCGCACGATAGCGATCTGGCCAGGGGGTGAGAATATAAGCAGTAGAACAGCAACTTGTCGCTACATCACAAACAATCTGTAATAACGGCTGATTTTGCCATTGAACTAGCGCTTTATCTTCTCCCATCCGGGAACTCTGCCCCCCCGCGAGAATTAAAGCGGTTACTTTTATCGTCATCTTATATATTCATTACAAATATAGTCATTACAATTAGTTTCCGTACAGTCATCTCCCAATAAAGGTATCGTATTCTCCCTGAACTGCCCTCACCCCAAACCCCTCTCCCACTCCGAGAGGGGCTGCTGGTTTTTATTTGGAATTGCTATAACATAAACTTGGACGGGGAAACCCCGCCCCTACAAGGAACTTGACAATGGGTACAAAACCTTAACTTGTCACGATTGACCAATAACCAATAACTAACAACCAATAACCAACAACCAACAACCAACAACCAACAACTAAGCAATACTGCCGCGTTTGCGAGCTTCCTTGTAAGATGTTCCGACATTTTGCAAGCCGACGCGAATCATCTGCTGTTCGAGTAAACTAAAGAAACGAGCGCGATCGCCCCCTCTGACCACTGCTTGATTATGGGATTCGGCCAACGCCACAGGATAGCCATAACCCTTGTACACTTGACCCAAAAGAATACTCAGAGATTGATTCAACAGGGTTTCATCTTCTGCTACCCAGCGCGGCACTTCTACCCGCGCCACTTCTGTGCCAACATGAACGTAACAAAAACAGGTTTGCAAGGATTCAGGATACAGTTCGAGAATACGGGCTGAACTCATCCACAAAGGCCCCCGTTGTCCCGGTTGCAGTAGGGTTTCCCCTAATGTGCTATCTCGCAGAGGATCGATAATTTGACAGGGTAGGCGATCGCGCACGTTCTGGCAATGACTGCCACAGTTGGGGGTATCATAAGGACAAGCTTGTAGTCGCAAAAAGTTATTGGCTTCACCACTGCGGGACGCACTGAGATAACCCATCATCGGCACGCGTTCTTGTTGTAAAGTGTCCCAAGCGGCAAGCATCGGGGGTAAAAGGCGATCGCGAGCGTCCGTTGGCATTCCTTCTAAAAACCAGTAAATCAACGAACCGTCCACCATTGCCAGATTCGGCGTATCGTAATGGGCCCCTGGAGGACGCACCCAGCGACAAGCCATTTCCGCCAGCATTTGCGCTTCAGATACCATGCGACGATAGCCCATCCATTCTTCGGTACGAATGCCCCACTGTTTCGACACATAGAGGTCTTCGGGCTTATAAAAGACTTCCGGTAAGCTGTCGAGGAGGGGATGCAAACTTTGACCGTAATGTAGCATCACCCGGCCCACATTGATCAGGTAACAATAAGCGATTTCGTGGTGAGAGGGGGCGATTTGCGAGCCATCCGTGGCAAATACCGTGTGTTGCGTCGGAGGGGCAAATAAATCGACGCAAGTATCGAGAGGTTCGAGGGGAGTTGCGGCGGCAAAAATCAGGCGATCGCGCCATTGTTTTTGTAATTCTACCAGGTCTTGTTGTCGGGCGCGGGCTTGTTGCAGTAGCGCGATCGCCCGTTCTTTGCGTTGTAAGCTGGCTTTGGCTTCCGCTTTCAGGTGTTGACTCATACCAGGGAGCGATCGCGCCACCTTCGTTAAATCCAGCATAATCTCAAGATTTTAATTTTCAATTTTAGCGCAGTAGCCCCTCAACTCAGAAGCAATTTTTTAGTATTTATTCTCAGTTATATTTCTTGAGTTACGAACCGACCTCATCCAATCAAGCCAGGTTTGTGGCCCTATGGACGTAATCTCGCTCGGAAAATCATCCCATCCTTCCAGCTTAACCCTAAATTATTAGTAATTTGTAGCATCAATTCATCTATTTTGTCTGAAATAGTATCAATGCCTAAGTCAAGCACTCTAAGTCAAAACAGGCAATACTGACTCACTTTATTATCCGTCTCAGTTGCTCTGACCAATCAAGTTTTAACTGATACAACTCCACATATTTTACTTCCAAAAAAGTAAAAAGTATCCCTTAACTTCCATCTCCCCCCGCCCTTTTTTTAAAAATCGAATCGCGATCGCTCCCCCGGAAATTACATAAAAATATGCACTCATTCCTAGACTCTAGCAGTCTCGATTCCGCAGGATTGAAAAATATCTATGTAAAGCTACGGTAAAGCCATCTTCCTTTTTATCAAGATTCAATATAAATTATTTTATTTGTCAAGAAATAAACGTTACAATCCGAAAAAACACTTAGTTGTTAATAACAAATTAAACTTTTTCAAAAGTAAAAATGTCTATTCATATTCATAAACCTTTTGCCCTTCTCACTACCTTAAGTCTTGCCACCCTAGCGTCACCCACCCTCGCCCAATCCATAACCGCCACCCCCGACAACACCGGAACCACAATCCAACATAACGGCAACACCTACACCATCACCGGCGGAACCCAAGCCGGAGCCAACCTATTCCACTCCTTCACAGAACTCGGGTTAGCTCCCAACGAAATCGCCAACTTCCTCTCCAATCCCCAAACCCAGAACATCCTAGGGCGAGTCACCGGCGGTAATCCATCCATCATCCAAGGCTTAATCCAAGTCACCGGAGGCAACAGTAACCTCCTGCTGATGAATCCTGCCGGAATCGTATTTACTCAGGGAGCCAGCCTCAACGTTCCCGGTAGTTTCACCGCCACCACCGCCGATGCCATTGGCTTCGATAGCGGTATTTTCAGTGCTACCGGACAAACTGACTATTCTCAACTCACCAGCAATCCCAATGCCTTCATCTTCTCCGGTCAAAACGGCACCATCGTTAACGCCGCCCAACTTGGCGTAAATCACGGTAACTTATCCCTCATTGGCAGCAGCGTCATCAACACCGGAACCCTCACCGCCCCCAACGGCAATATTACCATTACCGCCGTTCCCGACAGTAACACCATCCGCATCAACCAAAAAGGGATGATTCTCGGCCTAGAAATCACGCCCCCCAACCTCGAAAGCGGTATCCGTGCCACCGACTTACCCCGCCTACTCACCGCCCCCAGTCTTCAAAACGCAACAGGAGTCACCGTCGAACCCAACGGAGAGCTACGTCTTACGGGGTCGAACGTGAGCATCGATGCCGCCGGAAATGTCACCCTCGCGGGTTCTGTGAGTGGTCGCGAAGTCCATCTCGGTGCTGCGAATGATGTTAACCCCATCGGCAACCCCCAAAGCCTCATTCGCACCCATAATGGGCAGTACAGCGCCCCCACCGTCACTCGCTTTGCCCAACAAGACAGCGACCCCAACGCCCACATCTTCCTCGATGCCACAGTTCCCAACTACAGCGACTTACTCTTTGGCGGCAAACCCGGAACCACCACCACTGTTGTTGTTCCCACCGAAGACGGCATCGCGAAAATTACCGACACCCTCACCACACCCGGATTAAGCTTAGTCGATGAACTCCACATCGTCTCAGAAGGTAGCGAAGGAGACTTTTGGCTGGGTAATGCCTTCGTCAATCAAGACAACATCAGCCAATACCAAACCGCGATGCAGCAATGGAGTCAGGGATTGAATATTGGGGCGGATGTCCTGTTGTATGCCTGTCTTACTGCCGCCGGAACTGTCGGAGAAGCCCTACTCAACAATATTGCCAGTTATTCCGGGGCAGATGTGGCCGGGTCTACCAATATTACCGGGGCAGGCGGAGATTGGATACTAGAGCGTCAAGTCGGAACCCTAGAAGCCACAACCCCCTTTAACTCAACCGTACTCAGCAACTACAGGGATACTCTAGCCATATTTACAGCCACCAATGGGGGAGATAGGGGGCCCGGTTCCTTGCGTCAAGCCATCTTAGATGCCCAAGACAACCAATCCCCCGGAGATGACGAAATTCGCTTTGCACCGGGATTAACCCAAGTCACCCTAACTTCGGCTCAGTTGGATGTCGATACTACCAACAATGGTGGTTTGCTCATTAATGGAGACTTCAACGGAGCCAATACCGTCATTGTCGAGCGTAGCGCCGCAATTGGCACACCAGACTTTCGCATTTTTGACATTACAGGTAATGCCGATGTAACGATGGATGCCCTAACCATTCGGAATGGGGATGTAGCTGCGGCTGGGGGCAATGGCGGCGGTATTAACTACAATGGCACAGGAACGCTTACCCTAACTCAGAGTACCGTCAGGGATAATGCAGCCAAAGATGGCGGCGGTATTTATAGTCAAGGGGTGGTCAATTTGACTAACAGTACCGTGAGTGGCAATACCGCCGTTGATGATGGTGGTGGCGTTTATACGGAGGGAGCAGTGAACCTCATCAATACGACGGTTAGCGGCAATACCGCCGTTGATGATGGCGGTGGTGTTCGCAGCTTGGACGGGGGTTCTATTCTCAACAGCACCATCACAAATAATATTGCCGATTCTAGTGGCGATGGTAATGGCAATGGTGGCGGTGTGGTTCGCAGTGTTCAAGGCACTTTCACGATTCGCAACAGTATCATTGCGGGTAACTTCGATAACAGTCCTGTTGTGGGCAATGACATCCATCCTGACGTTTCTGGCGAGAATATTAACGGCAATGGGAATAACCTCGTTGGCGATACCATAGGCACAAATGGCACTCTGGGAACGGGAAGCGATTTAACCTTCGCGGGGTTAAACATTACCGACATTAACCAAGTCCTCACTCCTTTGGGGAATTATGGCGGCTCTACTCAAACTCATGCTCTGGTTCCGGGGAGTCCGGCGGTAGATGCCGGGGATAATGCCAATATTCCTGGGGGTATCACCACAGACCAACGGGGTGCAGGGCGTAACTTTAATACAGGGGTAGATATTGGCGCTTTTGAGTCCCAGGGTTTTGTGTTACAAGCAGTTGGGACTCCCCAAAGTACAACGGTGAATACGGCTTTTGCCAATCCTTTGACGGTGCAACTCGCTGACGCTTTTGCCAATACAGCAATTCCTTTTGCGGGCATCTCGGTTACGTTTGCGGCTCCTAATATTGGCGCGAGTGGGACGGCGACTAATCCTACTGTTACCACCAATGGGAACGGGATGGCTCAAACGAGTTTTACGGCGAATACGATTGCGGGTAGTTATCAAGTGAGTGCGACTACACTAGGAATGCCCGCCGTTAATTTGAATTTGACGAATACCCCAGATAGGCCCAATCGCATTACGGTAATGGGGGGTAATAACCAAAGCACGACGGTTAATCAGGCTTTTGCTAATCCTTTACAAGTCTTGGTTGCAGACCAATTCGGCAATGTTGTTCCCAATGCTGCGGTGAACTTTACGACTCCCCGAACTGGGGCGGGTGGGATTGCTCTTAATGCTACTGTGACAACCAATGGGAACGGGATGGCTCAAACGAGTTTTACGGCGAATACGATTGCGGGGAATTATCAAGTTAACGCTGCCACGACGGGGATACCGGGAGTTGATTTTAACTTAACTAATACCCGTAATGATATCTCTAATGGTTCTCGCGATCGCGCCCCTTCATCTCTCCTTCGCTTCACCACTTCCCCTACTCCGCCGATAATACCCTCTACGCCCGCTTCTCCTTCATTACCAGACCCCGCCCCCACCCCTTTAACGGCAACAGCCTCAGCTTGTATCGAAGCCACCCATTATGATGATTTTAAGCTGCTAGATTTGAAAATTTCGACCATTGCCGGTTTGATGAATGCTGAGGGGGGAAGTACCTCTATTAATCTCAGGGATTTAGTTTATGATTGTAACCCTTATTTAGCAGTTCATCTAGATAATGAAGAATTTGCCAATGCTTATTTACAAGGCATTATTGCTAATCGTCTTGGCGAAGAATATACTGATTTAGTTCAAGTTCATTTAAGGAGTTCTACTCAAGGAAGAACGGCGGTAATTGAGGTACAACCCTCTCCTCAACCGACTTTTGTACAAATTAATAACGAAGAAGTTTTTTATCTCTATGAAAATGGCAATACCCGCAATCTCGAACCCGAAGCGGTTGAACGGTATCAACAAAAACGCTGGCCCCAGTAGTTTTCAGATACTTTTTATTCTGGCCCTACTTATTTCTTGGGCTAACTGAACGTGGAGTTTATGACTGGCTTTATAAGCGAAATAATGGGCTTGGGGAATGTTACCTAATAAGCTCAAATCGCCAATTAAATCTAACAGTTTGTGGCGGGCCGGTTCGCAGTCAAAACGCAACGGAGGATTGAGCCAGCGCTGGTTGTCGCAGACTAAAGCGTTGTCTAAACTGCCCCCTTTGATTAATCCAGCTTGGCGCAGTTGTTCGATTTGGTCGGCAAAGCCAAAGGTGCGGGCTGGGGCGATCGCACTGCTAAAATCATCTTGGGCCGGAATCCAACTCCACCACTGCTGACCAATGGCCGCATAACGGGGAAAGTCTATGCCGTAGGTAAAGCGCAGTTGCGGGGCAGGAATCGCACTGACAAAGGCATCTCCCTCATACACGGTAAGGGGTTGCGTTAGGGGAAATGCGGGTTTGAGATAAGCCGCACAGTCAGGCGTTACCCCCGCCGACGCGATCGCATCCGCCCAAGGCCGGGCCGAGCCGTCTAATAATGGCACTTCTGGCCCGTTCACTTCAATTCTGACGTTTTCTACCCCCAGAGCCGCTAACGTGGCGAGAAGATGCTCTACGGTGCGGATGGTGGCATCTTGAGCGATGAGTTCCGTTGAAAGCAGGGTTTGATGCACCGAGGCTAAATTCGCCCGAATGCGGGGCTGTTGGGGTAGATCGGTTCGCACAAAATAACGCCCCACTGCCGCCGTTTCTGGCAATAAGCGGGCGGTAATTGTGGCTCCAGAGTGCAAACCGACTCCGGTACATTCAAGGGGTTTTGTCAGGGTTTGGGACATTTCAGTTATCAGCTTCTAAGGGGCAATCGGCAATCGGCAGTCGGCAGTCGGGGGGGGAGGTGGGAATTTTGCCCCAAAAAGGGATCAGAAACTTTGGCCTATAGGGCAGACTCTATAAAAAGGCTAAAAGCTAGACTAGATGGGCGTTACAGCCTCAAAAAGTCAAATTAACGTTTCAAAGAGAGTCATCAGTTTTTGGGGCAGTGGGCAGCTTTTTCAGTTATCAGCTTCTAAGGGGCAATCGGCAATCGGCAGTCGGCAGTCGGGGGGGGAGGTGGGAATTTTACCCCAAAAAGGGATCAGAAACTTTGGCCTATAGGGCAGACTCTATAAAAAAGCTAAAAGTTAGACTAGATGGGCGTTACAGCCCCAAAAATGTCAATTTAAGTTTCTGGAGAGTCATCAGTTATCAGCTTCTAAGGGGCAATCGGCAATCGGCAGTCGGCAGTCGGGGGGGGAGGTGGGAATTTTACCCCAAAAAGGGATCAGAAACTTTGGCCTATAGGGCAGACTCTATAAAAAAGCTAAAAGTTAGACTATACTAGGGTTTCAGCCTCAAAAAGCGAATTTAACGTTTCAAAGAGAGTCATCAGTTTTTGGGGCAGTAGGCAGCGCGTGCTGTGGGCAATAGGCGTGTAGGGGCGGGGTTTCCCCGCCCAGAGTGGAAGCAGGGGGAAGAAATTATCAATTACCAATTACCAATGACCAATTGAGGGATTTGGGAAACCAATAACCAATAACCAATAACCAATAACCAATAACCAACAACCAATAACTAACAACCAATAACCAATAACCAATAACCAACAACCAACAACCAACAACCAACAACCAACAACCAACAACCAACAACCAACAACCAACAACCAATAACCAAATCTAGAACCGTTCCCCGATGCCAAAGTGAATGCGACTGTCGCCTTCGTCGTTGATGGCGTAATCGAGGCGCAGGGGGCCTAAGGGGGATTGGACGCGAACGCCTAAGCCGTAACCCAAGCCGCTACCGGGTTTATTGCGGATTCCGGCGGGATTGCCGGGGACGTTATCGCCAGTGCCGAGATCGGTGCCGTAATCGACAAATAAGGCTCCCCCTACGCCAAATCGACTGATGTTAAAGAGGGGAAAGCGATATTCGGCGGTGAGTTGCAGATAAGAGCGACCACTGCCTACGCCGCCTTCGGTGTAGCCGCGCACGGAGTTGGCCCCGCCGAGGGCGAAGGCTTCATAAGGGGGCAAATCTCCGATAATTGTACCGCCTTGGAGGTTGAAGGCGAGGGTTTCTGCGCCTTGGGCAAAGTTGGTGAACTCTACGGGGAAATAATAGCTGTAACTGCCCCGCACGCGGTTGAGGAAAATGCCAGAGATGGGCAGAGATTGATCCATAGCCAAGCGGATCAAGGAGCCAGAGGTGGGTTGAAAGGGGTTGTTGCGGCGATCGCTACTGGCCCCTAGTTTTAAAAACAGCAAGTAGTCTTTACCACTGTCGTTAAAAGAGAGCAGGTTGCCTCGTTCGTCGCGGGCGCTGCGATCGCCATCCCCGTCTTGAATGGCTACGCTTTGAAACTCGGTTCCTGCCGAAACCACCCAAGAGGGGCTTTCATCAAAGGGGCCGTCGGATAAAGGCTTGGCAAAGACAATACCGCCACCGGTACGCACGACGCGGGGGCGATCGCCATTGGGTAAGCGAATTTCTGGGTCTCCTTCGTCAAAAATCAGCGAAATCGAGCGCCGTCGAAAGGCATTCAAAGTATAAGACAAGCGATTGGGATCGGTGGCAATCCAAGGGTCGGTAAAGCTGACATCGAATAAAAATTCCCGAAAGCCTAATTGCAATTCTGCCCCTAGGGTTTGGTTGTTACCGCCAAAGTTTTGTTGTTGGTAGCTGACGGTTCCAAACAAGCCACTGGCAGAACTAAACCCGGCCCCGGCGGCGATTGACCCGGTGCTGGCTTCGACTACATCCACATTGACTACTACTTGACTGGGGTCTTCTCCGGGGGAGAAGGAGAAGCGCACATCGTCGAAAATCCCCAAGCCAAACACCCGTTCGAGGTCTCGTTGGGCGGTTTGACGGTTAAACACATCCCCTGGTTCTAGCTCAACTTCCCGCGTCACAATAAAGGGACGGGTTCTGCCGTCTGCGGGTTCGTCTTCGTCGGTAAAGAAGCGCACCTGAATGTCCTCGATCACCCCTTCGGCCACGGTTAAGCGCACAATGCCTTGGTCTGAGACTTCCGGCGCACCCACGACTTGAGCGAGGTCATAGCCGTTTTCTTGATACCATTCGTTGAGGCGTAAAATGGCGGCTTGAAAGCGGCTTAAGTTGAGGATTCGACCGTATTGCGCCCCGAAGATTTCGTCTACGACTTCTTGGGGCAGTACCCGGTCTTCGTTTCCGGTGGCGGTTTCGACGACTACGCGGTCGAGTACGGGGTTGGGTTCGACCACAAAGGTAATGCGAACCCCCAAGGGCGTATCTTCGGGAACGACGGTGACATTAGAAAAGAAGCCCGTGGCAAAGATTTGGTTGACATCTTCTTGCAATGCCGATCGCGTGGTGGGTCGTCCGGGTTGGGTGTTAATAACGCGATAAATTTCGTCGAGTAATTCGGGGTCGGTCGTACCGTCAACGACTAATTCACTCACCAAAACTCTCGGTTCGTTGCCGTTGGCGGGGTCGGCTTCGTCTGTGGGGGTTATTGGGGGTAAAGACGGCGGCGGCGTGGGGGTTTCTGGCACCGGGTCGGCTTCAAATTCGGGCAGGGTATCCGGTTGTTGGGCTAAAGATGGGAGTTCGGGAACTGGGTCTTCTGCCAATTCGGGCGGGGTATCGGGTTGTTGAGTGACCGCTTCGGTTTCGGAAATGGCGATCGCCCCGGCTTCGTTTTCAGCTACCGTTGGGGCTGAGATTTGTTTGGGATTTTTCCCGGTTTCGGCGGCGGGTGACACTGCCGTTACCCTATCCTGAGAAAATTCTGGCGTAGTGGCTAGGGTTTCGGGGGTCAAGATTTTGGGTTCATTCGGCGGGCGATCGCGAGAAACGATCTCGGCCTCAACGGCTACGGTTCCGGCGGTTTGCCAGGGCGTTTCCGGTTCCCTGAAGGCGATTTCGGAGGGGTCTCCGGGTTGGGCTTGCATTTCGCTACGCGCCGCTTCGACCGGGGCGATCGCGGCCCCCACCGCTAAGATTGTTACGATCCGCAGTAGTGTCATAGTTTTAAATTTTTCGATCACGTCCACACACCACACACAATAAGGTTTTAATCAATTGATAAGCATACAATCGGCTTAATTCGCATTTTGCCGGGTAAAAGTTTCACCGACTCGCTGTAACACCTGTTGATAAGCGGCTTCGATTTGACCTAAGTCTAAGCGAAAGCGGTCTTTATCCATGACTCGTTTTTGGGGATCGCTTTCGTCGCGATTCCACAACCGACAGGTATCTGGGCTGATTTCATCGGCCAAGAGTAGTTTTTGATCTCGGTCGAGACCAAACTCCAGTTTGAAGTCTACCAAGGTAATGCCGCAAGCGTTGAAAAACTCCTGTAAGTATTGGTTGATTTCCAGGGCTAGGGTTTTGAGTCGATCGAGTTGACCGGGCGTTACAATATTAAGGGCAAAGATGCGATCGCGGGTGAGCAAGGGGTCTCCTAACTCGTCATTTTTTAAATAAAATTCAACTAATGGCTCGGTCAAAGCCTGACCCAAGGGTAATCCGGTTTGACGACACAGGCTTCCGGCTGCGATGTTTCGGACTACGACTTCAAGCGGTATAATTTTAACCGCTCGCACCCGCATTTGTGTTGGCTCAGGTTGGTCAATATAATGGGTGGGAATCCCTTTTTCCCCTAAGTATTGATACAGCCAAGCGCTAATCTGGCAGTTAACCTCGCCTTTGCCTTGGATTTGACCCCGTTTTTGAGCGTTGAAGGCCGTTGCATCATCTTTAAAGTAAGCCAATAGAATATCGGGGTCTTTTGTAGCATAGACAATCTTGGCTTTCCCTTCGTAGAGTTTTTCGACTTCGGACATAGACAATCCCTTCGGTAAACCAATACCATTCCGTGACAGAACTAGCTTACCAAAAAGCCTGGGTCTAAAGTTCCCCGTCCTTTAGCTCAGGAAATTTAAGCATAATACCAAAGGTTCACGACGTTGGTTGAAAGTAAAGCGCCAAATTGGGCGACTTTACGAAAAGATACACAATTGTCGTCAGGATTTCTTCTTCAAACTCGCTCATCGTTAACAGGTTGCTAATCCCCCTTTTTTGATGAGGGAGTTGGGTTTCCCTGGGATGGGCCCGTCATGTTTTTGGGAAAAGCTCAAGAAGGAGGGTTATGAAGTCGCGTTGTCTAGATTTTTTGTTAGAACAGTAGAAAGTAGACGAACGCGATCGCGCTTTTTGAGGTCGGGTGAGATGGAATTTTTAGACGCTGGTTTGGGGCAGCAATTCAGAAAACAGTTATACAACTTTACTCAATCATTATATAGTCGAATAAAATTTAGGAGTTAGTTATGGTTAATCCCAGCGATCGCCCTGATGTTGAAAAACAAAATATGTTATATCCGCGCATGACCTATCATGGCAAATTTGCACCGCCAAATTTAGTTTTCAATGCTAATTTACAAGAATTTGCTCAACGGATCAATTATATTTGTAATCTGGAAACGGCGGGGAAAATTTCAACAGAAAGTGCTTACGAACAAATCAAAAGTTTATGGCATCAATTGAAAAAAAGTCGCAAAGACTTAGGAATTGGAGAGGAAAAATAAAAAAATAAATGCGGTCAGTGCCTAGTCCTTGTGCGGTTCTTTTGCCTCAACTCGCGGCCTCAAATGAAACTGACTGTAAGTATCTTTTACTGAAGTTAACTTAGTTTCGGTCTGGATTGGAATGTCAATCGTAAATGTTGTTCCTTCACCCACTTGAGATTGGCATTCCAAGCTACCGTTATGCTTTTCGGTGACAATTTGATAGCTAATGGCTAATCCTAACCCGGTTCCTTTTCCGGTGGGTTTTGTGGTGTAAAAAGGATCGAACAATTTTGGTAACATCTCCTGAGAAATGCCAATGCCGTTATCTTGCACTTTAATTTTGACCCGATTGTGAGCGTAGTGAGTTGTTTCCAGGAAAATTGTATAAAACTCGCGTTGGATTCCCCGACGATAAGCTTCTTCACAAGCATCAATCGCATTGGTTAACAAGTTCATAAAAACTTGATTCATTTGCCCCGGACAGCAATCAATTTCAGGAATTTCGCCGTATTGTTTAACAATTTGAATATTGGGAATTTCTTTTCCTTTTAAACGATAACTTAAAATTAATAAACTATTATCAATTCCTTCGTGAATATCAACAGTTTTAAAATCCGATTCATCCAAACGAGAGAAGTTACGGAGAGACTGGACGATTTCGCTAATTCGGGAAGTTCCCAAGGTCATCGATTTAATCACTTTGGGTAAATCGTCAACAATAAAATCAAGATCGAGTTCTTCGGCAACTTGGGCTAAATCAGCTTGAACATTCGAGGGATTTTGACAGCAAATTTTAACAATTTCAAGTAAATCATTTAAACAGCTATCAATATATTTTAAGTTCCCGTGAATAAAGTTAACAGGATTGTTGATTTCGTGAGCAATTCCCGCGACTAATTGACCCAAACTTGACATTTTTTCAGTTTGGACTAATTTGGCTTGCGTATTTTTTAACCGTTCAATCGCCTGCTGACGTTCTTCGAGGGATTGTTGAGATTGTTGTAAATCTTGAATAACCGTTCGCAGTAAGGTTTCTTTTTTCTCGTTAGTTTCTTCTAAGAAAACCAATTGTTGTTCTGAGCGTTTTAGTTTGCGTTTTAAAAATTGATTCTCTTTTTCTAGATGTTTAATCTTCGCTTCATACTGAGTCACAGTCGTTTCTAAAGACTCCATTTATGCTTCTCCTAACAGCAAGGTAATAAAGGTTTCATTATGAAAACAAGAAGTGCTTTTCTGTTGGAGAGGGGCGATTTCTCCATTGGTATAAAAACCACAACTTACTAAGTTTTGATGCCCGCATTGTTGCACCAGTTGGTATTCTTCTTGGGTGCGAGTCCCCAGGAGTTGTCTGCGACTGGTACAAGAAAAAAACAAAGCCGCGAGGGGGTCGTGGCCGGGATAATGCTGTAAGGCTTGCTGCATCGAGGCTTGAGAGGCGCTGAGAATGCGATCGCGCCCCGCTTCAGAGATTTGCACGCAGGCATTGAGGGGGATATCTCCAAAGAAGGAAACACTGCCGCTTTCCGGGTCATAAGTGCTGCTGGGGGCGCGTAAATAAAAGCCTTCGTTGCCTTCTGCAAATACCGCCAGGGGATATTCCGAAGACGGGGGACGGGGCCCGATGTAGTGGTGATAAAACTCAATTGCGGGGCAATTGTCGATTTCGTAAATAACATTATGTTCGACTTTCGTTACTCTGCCCGGCTTGCCAATGGGTTGCCAACCACTGGCGACACCGTGGGAAAACAGCAGCGGCCCGGAAAACAGTAACACGGGCAAAGCATCGCTATATACTTCGTTTTTAAAAAATTGGTAGGTCTGCTGAAATTGCCAGCCATCGGCGGTTAAACCGCCAAAAATGGGTGTTTGGTTATCCAGGGCGGTTTTGAGGCTGTCGAGGACGATAACGGCACTGGTGGTTAAACTTTCAGGCAGGGTGAGACACAAGGCCACCTCGTCGGTGTGACACCGGGCTTGGGCGATCGCGCTTTTGGCCGCCGCTTGGGGGTCTTGGGAGAGGTTATGTCCAATTCCGGCTCGAATTTGAATGCGATCGCTACAAAACAGCATCAACACCAGGGAATCTTGTTCAAACCCCAAAACAGACGAAATTTCCCCGTCCGTTGTACCGCCAATTAATGCTAAGTCAGGGAAAACCTGGTTTACTTCTTGGAGAATAACCTCGCGGTCAAATTCAATGCCAGCTAATAGGATTCCCGCTTGGGGCTTTATTCCCGCTAAGGTTTCTTGACATTGCGCGATCGCGTCGGCGATGGCTGTTTGAGAAACAAAATCATTGCTGTGACCGATTGCCACTTTAAACATATCTAGATTTCAGCCCACTAATATCTTCTTGAATGGGGTAGAAGCAGAGTCCTGGGTTATTACTAAAAATTATCGTAAACTTTAAAAAATATAATCGCTTTTAACTTAATCTGCTCAGAGCGATGTTAAAACAACGAAATATTCAACGATTGAAACACGAACCCCCGACCAACTGAAAGCAGCGTGTGGCCTCGCTAAAACTGAGTTGAGTTACTAACTCAAAATAATCTATTTTTTATTATATTCGTTTTCGCAAAATCCGGCTTCCCCCCCAAAGGGCGATCGCCCCCTCAATCGCGCTGGTTCAGCCATTTTCTCAACCCCATAAAAATCGCCCACATTCTTCTTAAATTTTCCAGAATGAATGTAGGCGAATCTTGTAGTGAATAATACGATTTTTGAAATTAAACTTAATCTCGCACCGCTTCGAGAATCCGAGCATAATAAAAACTGGTACTCGTCATCCCCTTCCGTTCAATATGAAAGCCGCGATCGAGTAAAATCCGAATAATCTCCGCTTCTAAATGTTGATAAGCCCGCGTTGTTTTACTCGGCCCCGGAAAAAACTCTCCCACCTTTTTCAACATCGACAAATACAACGTTTTCGGGGCAAAACTCACAATAAATCGCGATTGAGCCAACGCCGCTAAATGTTCAATCATTTCTAGGGCTTCACTCTGGGGATAATGAATCAACACATCCAAACACACCACCGTATGACAAGGTTGTGTTAACTTTTCGAGGTCTTGCACCGCAAAACTGACTTTATTATTATTTCCTAAAACCTGAATAGCCCGGTCTTTCGCTTCCCCGACCATTTTCTCAGAAATATCACTAGCGTACACGGTTGCCCCTTGTTGAGCCAGAGGAATAGATAAACTACCTACCCCACAACCCGCATCACAAACGCTAATTTGATTCAAATTACCATCGGCTTTCAACCAAGAAATAACCGTGTCGATGGTTTGTTGATGGCCGGTGCGAATATCCAGTTGTACTTTATTAACTTCGCCGTTGCCATAAATATTCCGCCAACGGTCAAATCCCGTGGCGTTGAAATAGTCTTTTACAATTGTTTTATCGTCGAGGGTGTTCATTTATTAGTCCTTTGTCTTTTGTCTTTTGTCCTTTGTCTTTTGTCCTTTGTCTTTTGTCCTTTGTTGTTGGTTGTTGGTTACTGGGTTTCATTACCTCAACCCAACCCCCTGCCCAAAAACTGATAACACTCGCGCGAAACTTAAATTTATTTTTTGAGGCTGTAATCTTTATACAGCATAGCTTTGAGCCTCTTTTAGAATTTACCCTGTAGGCCAAAGTTTCTGACCCCCTTTCTGGGGCAAAATCCCCACTCCCCCCCCGACTGCCGATTGCCGATTGCCGAGGAGCCCCTTAGAGGCTGATAACTGAAAAAGCTGCCTACTGCCCACTGCCCACTGCCCCTTAGAGACTGATGACTGAAAAAAGGGGAACGGGCTAAAAAATAACCCGTCCCCGCTTAGAAAGTCAATCCAAGTGAGCGTTAGAAATTCATTTCAGCCGCTTGGACCCGTTCGATTTGTTTCTTCTTGAGGACGAGGAAGGTTTGACCCAAAGCAATCCCCACAAAGAAGACCATTAACCATTTGACGCGGTTGGGGTCTTGTAAGACGATTTCGCTGTCTTCTTGACCGAAACCACCGACGTTGGGGTTAGTGGTCAGGGCTTCACCGGCGGCGACGGTTTGACCTTCGCTGACAATGAGTTCAGGGCCTGGGGGAACGTCTACCATGGCTTCGCTGCCGTCTGCGGTCGCGATCGCGACGCTGTAGCCCCCAGCATCGGCTTCAGTGATGCTGGTGATGGTTCCGGCTTTGGTGCTGGTAAAGACGTTGTTGTTGCTGCTTTGTCCGGTGGGATAAACTTGGCCGCGACCGCGATTACCACCGAGATGAATGGGATATTTACCAAAGTGCAGGTTTTTGTCTTCTTTGGGATTCGGAGATAAGACGGGGAAAACGATTTCTTGATATTGGTCGCCGGGTAAGGGGCCAACAAGGGTCACGTTTTCCATATCTTCGCGATAAGGCTGGAAGTACACGCCGCCGACCTTTTCTTGCATTTCTGCGGGAATGCGGTCAGGAGGCGCAATTTTGAAGCCTTCAGGCAACATTAGAACTGCCCCGACGTTGAGGCCGCCTTTAGAACCATCACCAAGGACTTGTTGGGTGTCGAGGTCATAAGGAATTTTGACCACGGCTTCAAATACGGTGTCGGGGGCGATGGATAAGGGCAGTTCGATGTCAACGGCTTTTTCAGCCAGGTGGCAGTTGGCGCACACAATGCGGCCTGTGGCTTCGCGGGGGGTTTCTGGGGCAGTTTCTTGGGCCCAGAAGGGATAAGCGGCAGCCGCTTGGGGAACGGCGATGTCGCTGGCGAAGAAAAAGGCAATAGTGGCGATCGCCAGTATAAAACTTTTGAGTAAGGTGGTTTTAGCAGTCTGCCAAAACGCGGATATTGGAGGTGTTCTCATCTTTTAGTTGATCGAAAGGATTGCGTCTGAGTTGAATAATATTTAAGTCCACCAGGGTTCGGATTCGGTGCGGAAGTCGGTTTCTTCCCAGTTGGTGAAGGCGACTTTGCCATCGTCGCTGACATTGGCGTGAACCAAGGCCAAAGACAGAGGGGCCGGCCCGCGCACGACTTTCCCTTCGGCGTTGTATTGGGAACCGTGACAAGGGCAGATGAATTTGTTTTCGCTGGCATTCCACGGCACAACGCAACCGAGGTGGGTACAAACGGCGTTGAGGCCGTAGCTGGCGATTTCGTTGTCTTCGGTGACGATAACGTAGGTGGGGTCGCCTTTTAAGCCTTGGGCTAGGGCCCGTTCGCCGGGTTTGTGTTCGGCGAGAAATTCGCTGGCTACCACATCGTTACCTAGGGCATCTTTGGCAATCATGCCGCCCCCAGCACCGCCACTAGACGGCGGAATAAAGTATTTAACCACGGGATACAACGCCCCGGCTGCGGTAGCGGCGGCGGTTCCAAAGGTTAATAAATTCATGAATTGCCGTCGTCCCATATTGGGGACATCTGAGGATGCAGAACTTTGTGCCATAGTAAATCGTTGAACGTAAAGTTATGTAAACTATTCCTTGTTGTTTTTTTGTATTGGCGATCGCAGAATCGCTTGACTGAGCTTGCCAGCCTTCCCACGCTTTTGTAAAGCCCTTGGAGTTGATAAAGCTTTACAACTTCCGTTTTAAATTATTACAGAAAATCGTCGTTCCTCGCACAGAGAAACCCATTCGCGATCGCCTCGTTTGTCAATAAGTCCATCAGGGCTTGCCGCAATTTGAGCTAAACTAACGAGAGATGGAAAAAATCATACCCTACCGCTTTCTTTGGCGGGATCGGGACTCTGCAATCGGTGGAAAGTCTGTAGACTCCGTGTAAGACAGTACATGGTTTTAACTATGGTATGCAACGGTGAACGAAGCTCCAAACCGGAATTGCAAGATTTAGAAATCACCGTCCCTTGACGGCGGTGAGGATGTCAAATTGGGTACGATAACTGCTAGTTACAACGGGCCTATCTCGGAGGTTTTACTCGATGAGCGATCAAAATCCCTATGAACTGCTTGGGGTCACCAAGGATGCTTCTTTTGAGGAAATTCAAGAAGCTCGTAATCGCTTGAGCCAACAAAATCGCGACGATCGCAAGTTGGTCGAAAGTCTAGAAGCGGCTTACGATGCCGTGATTATGGAGCGCCTCAAAATGCGTCAAGAAGGGAAAATTAAAGTCCCAGAGCGCATTCGCTTTCCAGAGCGAGTCACCCCGGCTCCTCCTAAAACCACAACTCAAAATGTCAATTCTTCCCCGACTTGGATGCAGGAGTTGATTGATACGCCGTCTCGGTCGGATGTCTTGATTCCGGCAGGAACGTTTGTCTTGTTAGGCTTGCTGACCTTTCTCGATCCTAATCCCCAGAGTACAATTCCTTCCCTCACCATGGCGTTAGGATTTTGTGCCAATATTTATTTCATCAACCGCAAAGAAAAACGCTTCGGTCGGGCGGTGTTGATGACTTTGATTGGTTTGGTTTTGGGCGTTGGTTTAGGGGTGTTACTCGGTGGCTCTTTGAATTCCCCAGGTATCAGCCAAAACCAGTTTGCTACTTTGGTCGCATTTTTGGTGTTTTGGTTGATGAGTAGCTTTTTGCGTTAAAAGGCAAAACTTAGAGCAACAACTTAGAAAAAGTAGAGCGCTCGGAGATCAAAGCAACGGCAGCCGCCAAATCTTGAACAATGTAGTCGGGTTCAAATTGTTGTAGGCGATCGCGATCGCGAATCCCGGACAACACGGCGATCGCCCGAACATCATGGGTTTTCGCCGCCACAATATCCGCCTCTGTATCGCCAATCATCCAGGTTTCCCGTACCGGAGGCAGTTCAGTTAAAGCCCGTTTCATCAAGCGCGTTTTGTCTTCGGTATCGGTATTTTTGGGATCGTCATTTTGCAAACAATAGCAGCGATCGCACCGAAA
This sequence comes from filamentous cyanobacterium ESFC-1, assembly GCA_000380225.1. GTDB lineage: Bacteria > Cyanobacteriota > Cyanobacteriia > Cyanobacteriales > Spirulinaceae > Jaaginema. The sequence continues at coordinate 1,020,725 of KB904821.1, read as the reverse complement.
AAAGCGTTTGAGACGATTTTGTTCGAGAGGAATCTCTAACTCTCGCCAACGCCGCATCGTAATAACGCCCAAATCCACATCGTCGCTATCTTGCAAGCGTTCGAGCGTCGCTACAGCACTAGGAATCGGACGGTCATAAACCAGATAAGGCAGACTGTGGATATTCTCCCGACGCAACAACGCGAACTTTCGGCCTTGTTCTGGCGTTAAACCCGAAATTTGCCCGATTTTGCTTTCTCGAACAAAGGCTCGCTTCAACTGCCAAAATTCAGACTTTGAGAGAACTTTGGTCGCCTGATGCGGCTGTTGGCATTGTTTCAAGCACCACAAATACACCTGATAATACCGTTCGGACACATCCATAATCGGCCCATCAAAGTCCGTAAAAATCCTGAGCATTGACTCATCCCTATGTACTGGTGCTTTTGTAAATAATTGTAATGAGTCCCTAATCATTAGTCATTAGTCCTTGGACTCAATCGCAGTAGTAACCCACAACAAACAACGAACAACTAAGTATGAGGTTCCCCAAACAACACCAAAGAACAACTCAACTGCTTAATCACCTCCGTTGTGACATTACTCACCGCTAAACCCCCCGCAGTCCGGCGACGCATCGACCGCATCACCACCAAATCAAAAGAGTGAGACATCTGAACAATCATATCCGCCACATCCTCGCATACAATCGTTTTAATATTCGTTTCCACGCTGATTGGCGATTGTTGTAACACCTGCTGCAACTGGTCTTCAAAAATTAAAATTTGGTCGGGAGGTGTACCGGGGGCGCAAACGTGCAGTAACATCACCACGGCTTGATTCGTATCGGCAAACACCTGAGCAAACTGCATAGTCCGCACCGTCCGGGGTGTGATATTCTTCATCGGGACGAGAATCGTCTGAATATTAATCGGTTCGTCAAGTAAGCGCATCACCGCCACCGGACAATGAGACGACCAAAACACCTGGTCGATGATATTGCCAAATAAGCGGGCCCGTAGGCTCATTTTTTCACTCCACCCCATTACCACCAAATTCGCGTTTTGTTCCCTGGCAACGCGGCTAATGGCGTGAGCCACGTCATCATCAATGCGGATAATGGGGTTGGCATTCAGGTCAAACCTTTGGCTGACTTCTTTAGCCCGTTCGATGAGGCGTTGACTTTTGGCCAATTCCATATCCAGTTGGGGGTCGTCCATGTGAACGTGAGCCGTCGCAACTGATAGGGGAACTAGGTTTCCGCCTTCGTGACGGGCCAGCAGTGCGCCCATTTCGATTAAATATTGAGTGGTGAAGGGATTGTAAACGGGAACAACGACGGTAAAGTGTTCGGGTTGGGGTCGCGGTGGGGAGAGTAGGAGGTCATCGCCGTAACTGGCGGCGGTTTTCGAGTCTAGGTCAACGTCAGGAACTGAGAGATGACTGGCAAAACGAGTGGTTAAAACCGGGCCCAATATGGCAGTAATCAACATCATCACAATGACGGCGTTGAAAACCGCTTCAGAAATTAAGGTTTCCCCTTGGGAGTTGACGGCTTGATATCCCGCGAGGGCAGCAGCGAGGGTGGCGGCAACTTGGGGGAGGGAGAGCGACCATATCGTCAGGGTTTCGTACCAAGTGTAGCGATACAGCAGTTTGGCGGTAGTGGCGGCTAGGAATTTGCTGACGATGAGGGCAAGGATAATCGCCACGGTTAAACCCAGGCCGACGGGGGTGGTTATCGCTTCTACAAAGGCTTGAATATTGAGGAGTAAGCCCATTCCCACAAAGAAGAAGGGAATAAAAAGGGTACTGCCGACAAATTCGACTTTTTCCTCGACAGGCCCGTGACCGACGACATCGTTAACGGCTAATCCGGCGAGGAAAGCCCCGACAATTCTATCAACGCTAATCAGTTGTGCGCCCAACGCGGCGAGAAAAACGGCGGCGAGGACAAAGAGAAACTGGTTGCTTTCTTCGTCTCCGGTGCGTCGAAAATACTCTTTTCCGGCCCAGTCAAAGCCAAACAACACCGCGATCGCGTACAATCCTAAAGCCATGAGTTGCATGATTAAACTGGCGGCGGAAAAGTCGCCATCGTGAATCGACACACAAATGGCCAGAACTAATAAGGCGGCAATATCGGTGAAAATGGTCGCCCCAATGGTGACGGTAACGGCTTCGTTTCGCAACACTCCCAAGCGGTTAACAATGGGGTAGCCCAAGAGGGTATGAGAAGCCAGCAGCGACCCAATGAGAAAGGCGGCATTCCAATCAAACCCAAAGCCACGGCTAACAGCTACGCCAGCGAGTAAGGGGAGGATAAAGGTGGCAATCCCAAAGCCGAGGGAACGGTTCTTTTTTTTACGAAATTCGGCGAGGTCGATTTCTAAACCGGCTACGAACATTAAGTAAATCTTGCCGATGTCAGTGAGGAGTTCGAGAGTGTCGGTTTCGGGGTCAAGCAGTTGTAAACCACTCGGGCCTAGGGCGACTCCGGCAACGATTAATCCGACTAATCCGGGTAAGCGTAACTGTTCAAAGATGGGCGGAATGAACAGAACCACCAGAATGAGCAGGGTAAAGGCAAAAATGGGCGTATCGGGGAGGGTGGTTAGTAGTTCTTCCATTGAATAATTAATAATTTATAATTAACAATTTACAATGAACAATAATTGGCAACGATAGAATCAAAAACTAATAACCAATAACTATAGCATTTTTTAAAAAAATATGACTTTCAATTACAGTTTTCGGCTCTCAAAGAAATGCGCCGTAATTTCTTTACCTATTCCTTTGGGTCTATTCCTTTTAAAGTAAACATAGATTTATATTGCATCAAAAAATGCTATATAACCCATTATTGATTATTCATGATTCCTTCGGGTTGGAGTTGCTGCATAAAGTAATCTTCGAGGGAGAGACGTTGACGAGTTAGACTGATGATTTTGGCATCCATTTCAGGAAGGGTTGCGAGGAAGGCCGTCGGGTCGCTGTTGAGTTGACCTTGCCAGCGATCGCGCTTAATTTGAAAGTTAATAAGCTGTTGTTGGAGTTGTTCGGGATTGCCCCCTCGACCTCGGACTTGAAAGGCATCGGTGGGGCCGAGAAGTTCGTCGAGAGACCCGGAAACCAGCAGATTTCCTTGGGAAAGAATGGCGACGCGATCGCAAATTTCTTCAACATCTGACAAAATATGAGAGTTGAAAAAGATGGTTTTGCCTTGTTCTTTGAGGGATAATATAATCTGGCGAATGCGATAGCGACCAATGGGGTCTAAGCCGGACATGGGTTCGTCGAGAAAGACGATTTCGGGGTTGTTGATAAGGGCTTGGGCGACTCCAATGCGTTGCAGCATTCCTTTGGAGTATTGCCGCAGTTGTTTCTGTTTGGCGGTCTTTTGGTCGAGTCCGACTAAATCGAGGAGTCCTTTAATTCTTTCGGTTTGGGTTTTACGGGGAATTTTAAATAAACTGGCGGCAAGGTGGAGAAATTCCCACCCGGTTAAATAATCATAGAAATAAGCATTTTCGGGTAAGTAACCGATATATTGTTTGGCGGCGCGATCGCCCACAGGTTTTCCTAATACTGTAGCTCGTCCGCTAGTTTTTTTAATTATACCCAGTAAAACTTTAATAATTGTTGTTTTGCCAGCACCATTGGGCCCAAGCAAGCCAAAGGTTTCCCCTTCATAAACTGATAAGGTACAGCTTTTAAGAGACTGTATTTTTTGCTGCATCCAAAATCCAGTTCGATAGGTTTTAGATAGTTCCCAGGTTTGAATAATGGGCTGATTTTCTGAGATACGAGTCGCTTCAGATGCAGAAATGGCAGAATTCATAAATCAATAAAGGAATCAGTAAATAATAATTCAGGGAGTAAGTAAGTAGAGAAGATTAATCTGGATTTTTTGGCAAGTTCAGCGCTTATTACTATTTACTAAGGTACTTTTTGATGTAAAGCATATTTTAAAATTAAGCGCAAGCACCGCAGGGGATAATAGAGCAGAAAGAATCCTTTAGGTAGACTGATGAAAGCCAAATCTCGCTCATTAATTGCAAAGATAAGTTGCCAGCCATAATGAAGTTTCTGCCAAAAATTGGCTTGCAATTTCAAAGCAAAATGCGCTAATTGTATGCGATTGGAATAAGCCGGGGCTTCTCCTAAAATGCGATCGCACACTTGTTGACCCATTGACGCGATCGCGGGGTCTTGTTTGAGTTTATCCCAAGCTGTGGGAGGCAGAGGCGTTTCCAACAAACGATAAGCTAAAAATAAGCCTAAAACGACCATCCGCGTACAATGATAATTCTCGGTTTGTTGCCAGATTTGCGACCAATTCAAATCGGGATAATTCTGGAGAAATTCGGCTACATCACAAATACGCTGTAAGGAAGACCAGCCATCTTTTGTGCCATTAATACATAAAACAATTAACAGATCGTCAGGTTTTAAAACTGGGATTTTTGTACCCGCGATCGCGCTCATTTCTGACCGAGCTAAAGCACTTTCTAAATGGAATTGAAAATTAAAACAAGGGGGCGCAAATTGCCAATGTAAATCGATGCTAATGTGTAGCTTTTCGTGAATAAACTCACATTCATAATTTGTAATTAATCGTCGGGCTTCTTGACCCGCATCAAGTTGATAACGGGATTGATAACCTTGAGCTATTAATAAAGCTTTAACGCGCTGAAAATCCTGGGGCAGAATTAATAAATCTAGATCGTAAAATTGACGGAGGGCAATATTTTGATAAACCTGAGTGGCTAAAACAGGCCCCTTAAATGGCATAACTTTGATTTCATGTTCGTGGCATAAGCGCAGGAACTTGAGCAACTTTGAAGTCAACAACAGATTACGCTGGACGTTATATCTAAAATAATCTGATAATTGCTTAAAAAAATGCGACGGTAATTCCTCGGATTTTAAAGCGTTTAACTGCCAATATAACAAAGGACTAACACCATGCCACTGGGCCAACGACATCACCTGATCCCAGTCAATATCTTGTTCAATCAGTTGGTGAATCCGCCGAGTCTGTTCGGGGGAAATTTTAGTCCGAGAACAGCATAATAAGAGATCAAATTCGGGACGCATTTAAACCATTTAAAAAGCTGAACAAACAAAACCCAAACCTTAAACTAGGTACGATAAGATTGTGCTTGAGTTTCAAATAGACGAGCATAAGTCCCCTGATGCTGAATAAGTTGGCTGTGCGTACCACTTTCGGTTATTGTGCCATTTTCTAACACAAAAATGCGGTCAGCCAATTTGACAGTCGATAAACGATGGCCAATAAGAATCGTAGTGCAATCTCGGCGCAATTGGCGAAAATGTTGGATAATGTCGGCTTCGGCTTGAGGATCGAGGGCGCTGGTGGGTTCGTCTAAGATGAGAATAGAGCCAGAGCGTAAAAAACAACGGGCGATCGCGATTTTTTGCCATTCTCCGATGCTCAATTCTTCGCCCTGGGGAAATTGATGGCTAAGTAGGGTATCATACCCTAAAGGCAGTTTCGCGATCGCGCCTGTTAAACCCACTGATTGGGCTGATGCTTCGATTTGAGGATTTTTGGCAGATTCCAAATCGCCCAACGCGATATTTTCGCCAACGGTTAGGTCGTAGCGAGCGTAATCTTGGAAAACCACGGCAATTTGCCTGCGAACCGCCGCGATCGCAAACTCCCGTAAATCCACCCCATCCCAAGTGATGCGTCCTTGCGTGGGGTCATACAAGCGACACAGCAATTTTACCAGGGTGGTCTTGCCGGCCCCATTTTCCCCCACCAACGCCACCGTTTCCCCCGCCTGAATCGTCAAACTCACATCTCGCAACGCCCAACGCTGACTATGACGATAACGGAAACTTACCGAGTCAAAACAAATCCCCTGCTGTAACTTTTGGGGTAAAGGCTTTGGGAAAGTCGGGTCTATTGTGGTCGGTTGCAGTTGTAAAAAGGCGCTAAAATTCACCAAAAATAAACTATGTTCGTATAAACTAGCAATTCCTCGGGCCGTATCCCGTAAAATTACCTGACCGCGCTGGAAGGCTTGATAATACATGACCAGCGAGCCTAATGTCAGGATACCCGCCAAGGTCTGATATGCGATCGCCGCCAAAGCGCCAAAAATGATCCCCGTTGCCAAAATCTGCGTCAAAATCTCAACAAGGGTGCGGCGTTGCGCTAACTTAAATTTTTGATGGCGTAAATCCTGCCGCAGTTGGCGAAAACGAGTTTGAAAATACGTCCCCAAAGCCAGCAAACGCACCTCTTTGGCGTGGGAGGCAGAGGTTAAAACCCGGCTGAAATAATCCCCTCGTCGCTCCTGACCCGTCCAAACTTGCCATTGACGATAAAATTGCCCGGCATAGCGCAAACGCGCCCCTAACAAGGGAATAACGGCGACTAAGAGAACCAGCGTTACCCACCAATGTAGAGAAAACAGTAAAATCGCGATCGCCCCTAGGGAAATCGAGCCTTGTAACACCTGCAACAAGCGACTCAACAACAAAGCCGGACGATAAGGCGCTTCGGACTGGGCTTGATGAAACTTGTCGTAATAATCGGAATTTTCGTAGTATTCTAAATCAATTTCAACCGATTTAGCGTGCAATAACTCCCTTACCCGGTCTACTACCGCTTCTTGCAGTCTTTCTTGATTCAACGCCACCAAGCTACTACAAACATCCCTCGCCATTGCCACCGAGGCCGCCACCACCACCAAAGCCAAAATCCGCGGCCACATCTGTATCGGATTGGCTAGAGTCATCCCCGACGCGATCGCATCGATTAACAACTTCGTGAGATACAGCAAAACTAGGGGTAAAATACTCTGGGCGATCGCGCCAATCATCCCCATCACCATTCCCCAACGACTACTACGCCAACACAACGAAAGAGCCGCCTTCAGCGCGGTTAAACGGCGAATTTCCATAAAATCGAAGGATTGTTAAACCAAAGTATAGTTTGAATTTTACTCGGAAACTCCCAATATCATCTCGGTGAACTCTCCAATCGACTGAACCGCAAACTTGAAGAATTTATCTTAACTCGCTATGATTCACTTAGAAACCAATCTTAGTAACAAGATTGCTCAGACAAAAAATTTTTAGTTATATGGAGGTAATTTTTATGAGTTGCGGTGGCGGTGGCTGCGGTGGCGGTTTCTCAACAGGGAGTAACGGCCTGGGAGGCAGTAAAGTCAAACGACCGGATTATTCTCAGTGGTCAACGGCACAGTTAGTGCTGTGGAGATTATTCAGTTTCACCTACGTGATTGGTGTTTTTACCTTCCTCGGTTGGTTATTTGTGCAAAGCGATCAATCTAGTAATATACAACCTCAAGAAATATTACCCGAAAGCTCGGTAGAACTTGCATCGAAGACATCCTCTGGTACTAAGCAGTCCTAATTGCCAAAACCCACAATTTTATCCAAACCCCGGTTACTCTGCACAACCGGGGTTTTAAAGTGATACTACTTTGGCACATCGGCGGTTAACACTTCATGGCCGTCTCCTGTCACCAACACATCATCCTCGATGCGAATACCAATCCCGCGCCATTCTGGAGGCACTTCCGGCTGGTCTTCGGCAGCTTCGATGTGGGGGCCGATATAAATTCCCGGTTCAACCGTAACAACGTGGCCCGGTTGGAAAGGTCGCCAAGTTTCCTCATTATGCTTATATGTCCCCGCATCGTGAACATCCAAGCCCAACCAATGACCCGTCCGGTGCATATAAAAGGGTTTATATTTTTCTTCTTTGATGATTTCTTCTAAATCGCCCTGGAGTAAGCCTAAATCGAGTAACCCTTGGACAATGACACACACGGCGATGTCGTGAAACTCATTATAAGGTTTGCCCGGTTGGACTTCTTCAATCGCCTTGAGTTGCGCTTCTAAGACGATTTCATATAGGGCTTGCTGCTGCTTGTTGAATTTACCATTAACCGGGAAAGTGCGGGTAATATCGCCGTTGTAGTAGCCATAGGAACAACCGGCATCGATGAGGAGGAGGTCGCCGTCTTGGATTTGGCGATTGTTTTCGATGTAGTGGAGAATACAGGCATTTTCCCCAGAAGCCACAATCGAGGGGTAAGCCGGGCCTAAACCCCCCGCGGCCCGAAAGACTCGCTCGATTTCGGCTTGGACTTCGTATTCATAACGTCCGGGTTGGGCAAATTTCTGGGCTTGGTTGTGGGCTTCGGCGGAAATAGCAGTGGCTTGGCGGAGAAGTTCGATTTCGGCGGCGGTTTTGACCAGGCGCAGGGGGTGTAAAATCGGGTTGGTGTCTTCGATGGCGACCGGCCCAACACCGCGTTTTTGATACAGGGCAATGAACCGTTGCCAATGTTTGAGAATGGTTTGGTTAAAGGCAGTGTCGTTGCCTATATGGTAATAGATGCGATCGCTATCTTTGAGATATTGCGGCAGCTTTTCGTCGAGTTCGTCAATGGGGTAAACTTCATCCGCCCCATATTGTTCTTTGGCCGCGTCTACCCCGACGCGATAGCCCGTCCAGGTTTCTTTTTGGGGGTCTTTGGGCTGAACGAATAAAACGAAACGGTGTTCTTCGTGATGGGGGGCCAGAACCGCGACGGCTTCGGGTTCGTTAAATCCGGTCAGGTAATAAAAATCGCTATTTTGGCGAAAAGGATACTCAACATCGTGATGCGCGATCGCGTGGGAAGCACTCCGAAAAATAGCGGTTCCATGACCAATTTTCGCCATTACCTGCTCGCGGCGATCGCGATATTCGCGCTGCAAAATCGTCATAATAATTGATAACTTATGAGGCTTGGGTGGTTAAACATTTTCTAGATTATATCGAGCTTTACGGCGCTAGTGCTGCCGCTTTCTATCCTTTCAAAAAGAAGACCCCTCTTTACCGTAAGCTTGCCAAGCCAAATCCACTAACCCTTTTAAAATCGCCACAGCCACCACCGCACTGCCTTTGCGGCCATTAATCCGAATATGAGACATCATCGAATCTTGCAAGCGCTCCTTGGCCACATCTGCCCCCACAAACCCCGACGGTGTACCAATTACCAACGCCGGACGGATTTCTTCGGCTTCGATTAACTCCACTAAGGCGGTTAATGCGGTTTGAGACTGACCCAAAATAAAAATCGCTTCCGGGTAGCGACGAGCGAGGGTTTGGATTCCCCAAGCCGCTTGAGTTTTTTCCTTTTGCGGACGGGTTAAGGCTTCGGTGGCACAGTACACCGGATTGGCAAAGGTTTTTTGGATTCTGGTCGCAATGCCCACCTGTACCATCGGTACATCCACCACAATGGTACTGCGGGCGGCTAAAGCGGCGGCCCCGGCTTGTAATGCCCGCTCAGAAAACGCGATCAAATGCCGATATTCAAAATCCGCCGTTTCATAAATCACGCGGCGCACAATTTCGTATTCTGCGGGGGAAAAACTATGTGCGCCAATTTCGTGATCGATGATTGCTAAACTTTGCGCGTCCGTTAAGTGCCACTCCATGTTTGTTTATCCAGGGGAATCTGTCGAAAAGAAAAATTGTAATTAAATAAATATGCAAAGAATGCTAGTTGGTTCTAATTAAGCTTAGTCTAGCAGGCAACTGGAATTCAGCCTTTGATGGATTACGCCAAGACAGTGATGCACCCGGAAATAGTTATTGATCGCGATCTAGAATCATACACCCTAAAATAATTCTTGGGAATGGGAAAAAATCCCCGCTCTCAAGGAGAACGAGGATTTGTAAGTGGGTGTTAGGGGTTGATTGGGGAGTGGTTTTAGGTTTCTGAAGGCTCAGAAGAAGCCATTTGATTGACCATCGGTGACAGATAAGCTACCAATACCCCCAAGACAAAGCCAATAATATTGCGGAATAAAGGCAACCATTCGGAAGTACGGGTGACCACCGGGCCAATGCCAAAGGCAATAAAGAGAATGCCCCATAATGGCGAGAAGATCAACGCCCATTGCCAAGCGAATAATTGACCTTTTTTGCGGGGAATTGCGGCTAAACCACAAACAATCCCCCCGGCGACCGAGGTAATGAGGGTGAGTATCCATTGTTCTTGGGGTAAGCCAGGAACGACTTGACAACCGCCTTGGGTTAAGCAACCCGCCACGGTATCGAGTGCCCCTGTAATGGCGTTATTTTCGCCGTTGTCCCGCACATAGTACATATTGCCAAAGCGGGTTTGCAGTTCGATCCAAAAAGTACGCGGCAGCAACTCATAGACATCATCACCAATGCTGAAAGCGAGTAGATTACCGCCTCGCAAGTCCGCGACCATCAAAATACTTTTTTCGTCTAACCCCCAAAAATCAATCACAGCCCGGCCTGGGGTGCGGTCGTATTGGGTTAAGACTCGCATTTTCCAGCCGGTTTCGGCTTCAAAATCCTTAATTTTATTTAATAATGTTTCTTCTTGTAAGCTGGGTAAAATATCGGCTAAATCTACAATCGGGGTTTCGACTTCTGGTAACAGGGAGGGGTCATTGAAGGCGAAAGCAGCAGAGGGCGCTGCAAATACCCCTACGAGGGTGACGACGATGGCCGCGAAGATGCTGAGAATGCGTTGTTTCATCGGGTTATCAAAATGATGCTTCAAGGGAGTTATTTTTAAGGTTACTATAACTTTCTTTACACTTATTCATTTTATTTTAAGGTTAGTAACACAAAGTTGACAAACTTTTTTGAAAAAGTTAATCCTAACTGAACCCGAAAACAGGGGGGTTATCGTCCTTGGCGCTGCCCTCGTTACAACTTGACCGCCGAATTTTAGTTTTTTCTGGCCCTTCTACCCCCTCGACTGGGTAGAAACAGACCTGTGCCAATGACGATAACTTGAGGTGAGGGGTTAGTCTGTGGCGATCGCGATCGCGATAATTGTGTCCTTAACCCTTTATGCTTAAGCTGAAGCCTTTATGATTCTGTTTGTCAGAAATTTTCTACTCCATGTCTAAACGAGCCTCCTTTGATTCTGCTAATCTCACCGACCGCGCCGAGCAAATTCTCAGTGCGGCTTCTAATCGCTATCGCATTACCGTCCAAGTGGCCAATCGCTCAAAACGGTTGCGTCGCGATAGTTTTGATGATTTTGATAGCTTTGACGACCCGATGATGAAACCCGTGATTCGAGCCATTGTCGAAATTTCTGATGAGTTGACCGAACCGGGAATTTTGAAAGAAAGTTCTTGAAATTTTAAGTTATACTTTGCCTTTCACGAGACTTTCTATCTCATCCTTAGAAAAGATAGGATAAAAGAAAGCATTAAACTTCATTCCTCAACCTAAGACAAAAAGAGCTTACCCTAATCGCGATCGCGATTTTGGTCGAGGATGACGCTCATTACACCCTTGGGCTTTTCCTTTCCCTTGATTTCCGTTATCTAGTTTTCCTCTGAGTAGAACTATGGCTATGCCATCCGCCAAAATTCTTGTCGTTGACGACGACCCGGCAATTCGCAACTTAATTTATCGCTTTCTCGGCCAAAAAAACTACCAAGTCGAAGCGGCTGACAATGGTCGAACAGCGTTGGAACTTTTTAGTAAGTTTAATCCGGACTTGGTAATCTTAGATGTCAATTTACCCGATGCCTTGGGTTACAATCTGTGCGAAGAAATGCAACTCAGTACAGATGTATTTGTCCTCATGCTGACCAGCCGTACTGATACAGAAGATAAGGCCACAGGCTTTGAGAAAGGGGCTGACGACTACTTAACCAAGCCCTTTGATTTACGAGAATTAGAATTTCGGGTGGGTGCAATCTTAAAACGCCAGCGTACCGTGTCTCCGAGTGCCAACAAACAACCCCTCGTCTTCGGCCATCTCAGCATTGACCCGGAACGACGCGAAATCAAAGTAGATGGCGATTTAGTGCCATTTACAGCCCTAGAGTTCGATCTGCTTAACTTCTTGGCGCGTCATCCCGGCCAAGCCTTAAGCCGTTCGACTCTAATCAGCGAGGTTTGGGATTATTCAGAAGTCGTGGGCGATCAACGGGTCGTCGATGTCCATATCGGGCAAATTCGTAAGAAAATCGAACAAGATGCGGCTCGACCTTCTTTGATTAAAACGGTTCGGGGATTTGGCTATCGTTTTGAAGCCCCCTCACCCGCCGAAAAAGAGTCTTAACGAGGACAAGAATCACTGCGACCGGAACAGACTTAAGTAAAATGACTAAAGCACAATTAATTGCAGTCCCACAAGGCGCTATATTCTGGTTTTGGGGACTGAGGTCAAAATCTTGTGCTGAATTACAGTTTTTTTGAGAGTTGCCCCGCGATCGCCTATGATTTTTTCCAGAAGAACCAGTGGTGTTTTATTACACCCCACCTGTTTACCCGGTCGCTACGGCATTGGCGACTTAGGAGAACAGGCTTATCGTTTTGTGGATTTTTTGGCCGAGAGCTTACAACAAATCTGGCAAGTTTTACCCCTCGGGCCCACGGGATACGGCAATTCACCCTATTTGAGTTATTCAGCGTTTGCCGGAAATCCCTTGCTGATTAACTTAGAATGGCTGGTCGCTGAAGGGTTGATCGGACAAGACGAACTCGATGCTCTACCGGACTTCGATCGCGATCGCGTCAACTACGATCTCGTGATCGAAACCAAACTCCCCCTCCTCAAAAAAGCCAGTCAACGGTTTTCGACCCAAGCCAGCCCAGAACGAAAGCAAGAGTTTGAAACCTTTTGTCAAAATCATGCTTACTGGCTTGACGACTACAGCTTGTTTATGGCCATCAAAGCCGCCCACAACGGCGCGAGTTGGTACGAATGGGACGAGGCGATCGCCAAACGAGAACCCGCCGCCCTAACCGAATGGCGATCGCGCTTGGCCGAAGACATCTTTTACTACAAATACGTCCAGTCCGAATTTTTCCGGCAGTGGTCTACCCTCCGTTCCTACGCCAACAACAAAGGCATTCAGATTTTTGGCGATTTACCCATTTATGTCGCCCACGATAGCGCCGATGTCTGGGCCCATCGCGACATTTTTGTGTTGAATATCAAAACCAACAAACCCGCCACCATGGCCGGCGTTCCTCCCGATTACTTTAGCGCCACCGGACAATTGTGGGGCAATCCGGTTTACAACTGGAAGCAACTGGAGAAAAACAAGTTTAAATGGTGGATTCAACGGATCGAAGGAATGCTCGATTACGTTGATATTATTCGCATCGACCATTTTCGCGGTTTAGCCGCCTTTTGGGGCGTTCCGGGCCATGCGAAAATTGCCACCAAAGGCCAATGGGTCAAAGCCAAAGGGGATGAATTTTTCGAGTTACTCACCGACCAACTGGGTCGCTTACCCATTGTGGCTGAAGATTTAGGGGTGATTACCCCAGATGTAGAAGCCCTGCGGGATAAATACGGCTTACCGGGGATGAAAGTGCTACATTTTGCCTTTGATTCTGACCGCCAGAATCCTTTTCTGCCCTACAACTACACCGACCGCAACTGCTTTGTTTATACCGGAACCCACGACAACAGTACAACGGTGGGTTGGTACAATGCGCGATCGCCCGAAGACCAGCAACGGGTCTTAGATTACCTGGGCTGTATCGGCGAAGAAGGCATTAATTGGCGCATGATTCGGTTGGCCTTGGGTTCGGTGGCTAATCACGCCATTATCCCCCTGCAAGACCTTTTAGGGCTAGGAGACGAAGCCAAAATGAACACTCCCGGCACTCCGGCGGGCAATTGGACATGGCGTTATGTCCCCGAACAACTCAATTGGCAGGTACGCCATCATCTGGGCCATTTAACCTATGTCTACGGTCGCTCTCCCTACTAATCTTTAGGAACGAGGCGCGGGTTCCGGGGCTTGATAAGTCACGGTTTCGACTTGGCCTCGTTCTCCGAGGGGGGTGGGTTGCTCGTTATTCACAGTAATGACCACACCCCCTGCATTTCCAGCCCGCACGCGGATTTCTTGGTCGGCTTCCCAGGTGCGCTTTTCTCCTCGTTTGAGAATGCCCTCAAACTCCGGCTGACCGTCGGCGACCACTTCGAGCCAGCTATCTTCTTGTAGGGTCACATCTACCACCACCACATCGTTGGGCGGCCGATTGCTGGCTGAGATGGTGTTGTTGCCAGAAGGGGTATCTGTTTCAGGAGAAGTCGTTAAATTCGGAGATGGGGAGGCTTCGGTGGCAACAGTGGGATTGTCTTCCTCATTTTCGGCTTGCCAACTCGGACGCTGCAATCCGTAGGAAATGCCGCTAATTGCCCCAATCAAAACCAAAATATAAACAAAATATAAATGGACTGCCCTGGGTCGTCTGGGTCGTAGGGGTTGCCAAGACGGAGTAATCCCTTTTAGAATGTCAGACTGCGGAATTTTTTGGGCTAATTCACGACCATTCAGCCCCAAAGCATTGCCATATTTTTGGATTAATCCTTGGAGATAAACCGTTTCTGGGAGAGCCGAGAGTTCGAGGGCTTCGAGGGCTTTGAGCAAGCGCAGGGAGATACGAGTTTCGGTGGCGATTTGATGGAGCGATCGCCCATTTTCTTCGCGGACTTGACGTAAATATTCGCTAATTTCCCGAATTTTTTCGATTTGATCCGGTCGAAAGGATGAGTTTTGAGGGTAATTTGTCATGGTAGGTTCTCCTGTACGCTCTGTAGACCATTGCCTGAAGCCGCAAGATCGCTGGCTTTGCGAATCGCTCGGAGTTCTCTCGCACTCAGAGAACGACACTGACCTGCGGCTAACCGTTGTCGATCGGTTCCTTGGAGTTGAATCGGTCCAATCGCGACTCGATGTAATTTTAAAACCGGATGGCCCAATTGTTCGGCCACGCGACGGATTTGCCGATTTCGACCTTCTCGTAGCTCAATCGCCAGCAGGGTTCGCTCGGCTTGCTCGGTCAACACTTTGACAACGGCGGGTAAAGTTTTTTGATCATCGAGAATTACACCCTGTCGCCAAGCTTGTAAGGTAGAAACAGAAGGATGCCCGGCAATCCAAACATGATACAGTTTTGTTAGATGGGAACGAGGGTGGGCGATCGCTTGGGTCAACTCGCCATCGTTTGTTAATAATAATGCCCCAGTCGAATCAATATCTAACCGTCCAATGGGATGAATGCCTTGGCCTTGTCGCCAAGATTTGGGCAGTAAGTCCATCACGGTTTTACGACCTTGGGGATCGTGACAAGTGGACACGACTCCTTTGGGTTTGTGAAGGAGTAAGTATAAACGATCGGGTCGATTGCGCGATCGCAAGGGGCGGCCATCTACCTCTAAGCGATCCCGATTGGGGTCGGCTTTTTGCCCAATTTGCACAATTTCGCCATTCAAGCGCACGCGACCTTCTAAAATCATCGCTTCTGCTTGGCGACGCGAGGCAATGCCCCATTGCGCTATGATTTTTTGAACCCTCTCCTTCATAAGTTACTGTAGTCGTCGGCGTTGCCAGAATGTGGGAATTAAAACGAACTCGTCTGTAATTAACGATAAACTATGTACAAATATTACAAGATGACTGTACCCGTCTACTGAATGAATTTATGATTTTCGCTATCTTAAGCTGGCATTAAGCCTATTTTGAGTCAACATGACACTCCGATCTTCCCGTCAAATTATTAGTCAAGTTTTATCCCCTGCCGTTCGCTTGTGGTTGCGATCGCAAGTAGAATCCATCGACGAGCTAGACTTGGAAATTATCGGTAAAAATCGTCAAATTTTAACCGGATTCATCCCTTATGTTTCCCTAGGGGCGGCTAAAGCGGTGTATCAAGGTCTACATTTCACCCAAATTCAACTCCATGCCCAAAATATTCGGGTTAACTTGGGTCAAGTGGTCAAAGGCCAGGCTTTACAATTACTAGAACCTATCCCGGTTACTGGGGAAGTGTCTTTGTCTCAAGCCGATCTGCAAGCCTCACTGTTGTCTCCTCTACTCTCTACGGCCATTAAAGACTTATTGTCTACTTTAATGGCAGCGAGTGATATCGCGACAACCCTACCTTCAATCCAAGATTGGCCCTTACATTGGCATAATGCCTCGATTACCCCCAATTCTCTAAAACTCAAAGGAATTGTAACAAATGTTGATAAAAAGATAATCCCAATTACCCTAGAAACTCAACTCGACCTGGCAAACCCCCACTGCTTGCGCTTATCCCAAACCGAAATTGTCGCACCTCCCCTGCTTCCTCCGGTTCATCTCGATCGTTTTGAAATCGATTTGGGGGAAGAAGTCAACCTCGAAGCCCTACATCTCAATCCCGGTCAGATTGTTGTTCAAGGGGGCTTGCGGGTGATGCCCTAGTTCAGTTATCAGTCTCTAAGGGGCAGCTTTGCTGTGGGCAGCTTTGCTGTAGGGGGGAGTTGAATTCTACCCCAGAAAGAGGATCAGAAACTTTGGTTTTTAGGGGTTAGTTTTAAAAAGGCTAAAAGCTAGACGCTTATAGGCGTTACAGCCCGAAAAAGTGAAATTAACGTTTCAAAGAGAGTTATCAGTAATCAGTGTTTTGGGCAGTGGGTCTTGGGCAGCTTTGCTGTAGGCAGTGGGCAATCGTTATGTAGGGGCGATCTTTTCCCTGCCCAACAACCAATAACTGGTGCGACCCCGCGCCGCCGTAAGGCGCAAGGGAACGCGCACCAGAAATAACCAATAACCAATAACCAACAACCAATAACCAACAACCAACAACCAACAACCAACAACCAATAACCAACAACCAATAACCAACAACCAACAACCAACAACCAACAACCAACAACCAACATAATGACAAAAGACCCAGGACTAACGCCCGAACAATACAAACAAAAAATGCAGAAGCGCAAAGAAGTTCAAGAACAGCGCTTAAAAGAAAAATCCCTCGAAAAAGGGCTGATTATCGTTCATACCGGGAATGGTAAAGGCAAAACTACAGCAGCGTTAGGGATGGTAGCGCGATCGCTCGGCCATGGTTATCGTGTTGCCATTGTTCAGTTTATCAAAGGTGCTTGGGAACCCGCCGAAAAAGCCTTTTTTAGCCGTTGGGGAGAACAGCTTGTTTTTGAAGCGATGGGGGAAGGATTTACCTGGGAAACCCAAGATCGAGACCGCGATATTCTCAAAGCAGAAGGGGCTTGGCAAACGGCGTTAGATTATATTCGCAATCCCGATTATCATTTGGTCTTACTCGATGAGGTTAACATCGCCCTGAAATTGGGCTATCTCGATGTCAACACCATTATTGCCGGACTCCAAGAGAAACCGGAGGCCAATCACGTTATTTTAACCGGACGGGGTGCGCCTGCCGAACTCATTGATTGTGCGGATTTGGTCACAGAAATGACGTTAGTGAAGCATCCTTTCCGCAGTCAAGGAGTGAAAGCCCAAGCGGGAATCGAATATTAAAGATCGTTTTGACAAGTTTCTAAGATGCGGCGATCGTTGTTGCTGATGGCTTCTAACTCATGATAACCTTCGAGTTCTGCCACCAAGGTAGCGCGATCGCGTCCGGCAATGTCTCCGTTCATATTTACCGCAATTTCGTAAGGATAAACAGCACGATCAAAAGGGTCAACAATCGCCAAATTCATGGACTGATTATTGATATCTGCGGTAAAACAATTAAATTCAGAAGCAGGGTAGTAAATAGCACCTTGGGCTTCACCATTTTCCACTTCAAACACTAAATATTCACTACCGATAACTTCCGGTTGGGGGGCTTGACCGTAGAGATAAACCCCATCTGCGAGGGGAGATTCTGAAGCAGTCACGGGCATTCCAGTTGTAGCAACAACACCCATACTCGCGACGACTGCTAAATTTAATTTCGCCCAAAATGAAGTGAAAACTTGTGATAACATCTGAACCTCCCCTCTGATTTTTTAATCTGTATAATTCAAAATTTAACGGAAATTTTATACTCTTACATCGCTCAATAGAACTAACTTTTAAAGTCAAGAGTCATGCTTTTTTCTTCTTATAATTTCAAATTAAAAGCTGACGCGATCGCTGTCTTAAACCAACGTGACAGTTTTTAGAGCGAACATATAAGACCCTTCACGCTCCCAAACCATGATTTCGTAAAATTCCGAGCATATTTCGTAATGCTGATTTTTCTAATTCAAGAATCTGCCCCAAGCTAGACTAGCAACACCCGACTTTAGTAGTACCTTGAGGGTATGCCAAATGACTCAGGAGACCCCAAGCGCTATGATCGAACCCCTAGGTATAGAACGCAATTCCGTGGTGACTTCCCTCGGAACGATGGTGTACTACACGCCCACAAAAGACCCTTGGCCCGAAGTTACCGAAAATGACCCTCGACCCAGCCTTGTTTTTTTACACGGCTTTGGCGGGGGTTCTTCGGCTTATGAATGGTCAAAAGTCTATCCTGCCTTTATTCCCGACTATCGGGTGATTGCCCCGGATTTAATCGGATGGGGACGTTCTGACCATCCCGAACGCAACTATAAACCCCAAGACTATATCCAAACCATTATTGAATTTATCGAGCAAACGGCGGATCAACCCACGGCGGTTGTTGCGTCTTCTCTGACGGCGGCTATTGTGATTCGGGCGGCTATCGAACGTCCTGATTTATTCAAATGCCTCATTCTCACCACTCCGGCAGGATTGTCTGATTTTGGCGAAGACTACAGTCGCAGCTTTTTTGCTCAGTTGGTCACAACGCCGATTTTAGACCGCTTTATCTATAGCGCGGGTGTCGCGACGGAAGGGGGGATTCGTAATTTTTTAGAAAATCGCCAGTTTGCTCGCCCTCAACGAGTTTACTCGGAAATTGTCCAAGCTTATTTACAATCGGCTCAACAAAATAATGCTGAATATAGTGCGTTGTCTTTTGTGCGGGGGGATTTGTGTTTTGATTTGTCCCTGTATGTCACCCAACTGACAATTCCTACCGCGATGATTTGGGGGCAAAAGTCCCAGTTTACGGGGCCTGAAATTGGGCGGCGTTTGGCGGCGTTGAATCCTGATGCGATTCAATATTTTAGAGAACTGGAGGATGTGGGCTTAACGCCGCAACTGGAAGTACCTGAAGTGATGACTGCTTTGGTACGGCAGTATCTTCAAAAGTTGCAAACGTCTGAGTTGATGCCAACGAGTTGAAGCCGAGTTTGAGGTCTTGAAGGGGAAGAAAAACCGGAAATTTTAACCCGTAATAATAAGATTGGGCGAGGTTTTCTCGCCCTTAAAATTATCCTGCATGATTTCTTTAGACATGAGGGTTTTTAGCTAACTGTTCAATGATTTTAGTGTAAAGGAGCGCTTTCGAGCCAATCAAAGATGCGATCGAGTTGGTCTAAAGTGACTAAACCGTATTGCCACAAAATCATCGGCAAGGGGCCGGGATTTTTCTCGGAATAGCGTTGAGCAATGGCAATGGAGTCATGGGAAAGCGCTAATTCTTCTTTGAGAAAGCTCATAAAGCGCGAATAGGTAACGGGTTTCATTTTTTAGATGACCTCAATTTTTTAAATGGGAATTTGAGTTGTAAATTAAAAATCGCTAAAGCGATAAAAAGCAGTCAGAAACACCTCGAAAACAAAGGCATGACTTCACTTTCAAGTATTTCTTATTATTAAATTAATCGGGGCGCTCGCCTGTGCTTTAAGTCACAAAAAGTTGAGATTTTAATTGCCAAAGTTGATAGCAATCTTCATTCATTTTTTAAAGGGTCGCTGCGATCGCCCACAGATCGACCCCTAGAAGATAATTGTCTTCTACAAGGGCTAAACGCCTAGTTTTTCAATCAATGTTGACTTTATAATCGTGATTGCCGGGCTGGAGTTAATCTCGCTTTACTCACACCACACGAAACGACTAGCCCTACTTCCTAGTAAAATTTCTGAATTCAAAAAACTTAGGAAATCTCCCGATTTTAACGGTGATTGAACTTTATCGTATCTTGTGTTTAGAAACTTAACAATCTATCCGACGGAAGATTAACGATCTCGCTCAATTGGCAAGAAGTTTTACAAATTGTAACACTAACCAGATTTGACGGCTCGTTGTGAGGCTAATTTTCTCTCCTCCCCAATCATCTGCTTTAAGAAGCCCATCTTACCGCTTCTGGGTCAAGTTGAGTAACTTTCACCAAAAAAATTAAGGATTGTGGGAAACTAAGATTCTACGTCTTCAAAAAAGCTGATTTCCACGCGATCGCCCACCGCAATCCCCAACTCTTGCGCCCGTCCTCCTCGTAGCTCAATCACGCGATCGACAAGGCCATCCGGGCCATAAGTCGGACATGGCACTTCGGTACAGGGCGGCACTTCCGTCAATACCGAAACCACTTCCCCCTCATACAGGAAGATCATGTCCAAGGGGATTTTAACATTCAACATCCAAAAATTGACTTCGCGGGCAGGATCGAAAGAAAACAGCATTCCGCGATCGTCGGGTAAGCTGTCGCGATCGCGAAACATTAACCCTAACGCTTGTTGTTGAGCAGTCTGCGTCACTTCCAATTCAATCGTTTCGCCGCCTAAAGTTGTTGTGGCACTCACGGGTAAAAGTTGCGGTTGTTCTTGGGACAGTTGAGCTTCTAAAGTCTGGGGTTGCATTTCACTTTCCGGGACTTGCGAATCGGTCACAGCCGGAGTCGAACAACCCAAAACCATTGTGCTGACGATCAACATTAAACTAATTTCGCGGATCATAAATTTGGTTATTGGTTATTGGTTATTGGTTATTGGTTATTGGTTATTGGTTATTGGTTATTGGTTGTTGGTTATTGGTTGTTGGTTATTGGTTGTTGGTTGTTGGTTATTGGTTGTTGGTTATTGGTTGTTGGTTGTTGGTTATTGGTTATTGGTTATTGGTTGTTGGTTATTGGTTGTTGGTTGTTGGTTATTTCTGGTGCGCGTTCCCTTGCGCCTTTCGGCGGCGCGGGGTCGCACCAGTTGTTGGTTATTGGGCAGGGAAACCCCGCCCCTACACACCGATTGCCGATTGCCGATTGCCCAAAAAACTGATGAGGCGATTACTGATGACTGATTACTGAAAAAGCTGCCCACTGCCCAAAAAACTGTTAACTGAAGAAACTACGGTTCCCGTAACACATAACCCACACCGCGCACCGTTTGAATCAGGCGTTTGCCCCCTTCATCTTCGATTTTCAGGCGTAAATAACGAATATAGACTTCAATCACATTCGATTCGCCCATAAAATCGTAACCCCAGACATTTTCTAAAATTTGTTCGCGGGTGAGGACTTCGCGGGGGTGCATCATCAAATACTTGAGGAGTTCAAATTCCTTCATCGTCAAGTCAATCGCTCTTGCAGTTTCGTTGCTACGAGTCGGATCGCGGCGAAAAGCCTGACGAGTGGCTAAATCTAGCGCCAAATCCCCAAAGCGCAACTGCTCGCTGGCAGTCGTGGGAGGTTGCAGATACAGACGCACCAACTCTAGGAAAGTTTCGCTGCGATAGGGCTTCACAATATAATCATCTGCCCCGGCTTCTAAACACACCACGCGATCGTCTACTGAGTCTGTGGCCATCAGCATTAATACAGGGGTACAACTCCCCGATTGGCGAATTTGGCGGCAAAAATCAATACCCGATTCTCCCGTGAGACTGCGATCGACAACTACCATCGCGGGCTGTAGTTGATTGTGTTGAAGCCATCCTTTTTGAGTATCGGAAACCACAACCGGGACATAGCCTGCTTCTTGGAGATCGATGCTGGCGCTTTCACTAAAAGTTTTATCGGTTTCTACCAGCAAAACACATAAGCTGCGATCGCTCAGACTCGGAAGAACCACCATAATATTGCCTGATAAAGATTCAAATTCTGTTGTATCTTAAGTTGACGGAATTGACACAAAGATTGACGACGATCGCGGCTTTAGGGAAGTTCCACCGAGGTTGGTTTAGCGATGTGGGGCAAACCCCAACCCAACTTTTCGCGCAGAATGCGGAAAAATTCTGGTCGCTGCAAGCGGATAAACTGGGCGGTGTAGTGCGATCGCTCCACGCGAATATTATCTTCGGGTAACACATAGCAACCGCCGTTACCATCCACCACCAACACCATTTGATGAGGCGTAGCCGGGAAAATCGTTACAGGTTCGGCATCAGAAAAGACCAAAGCCCGCGAAGCCAAGGAATGGGGGCAAATCGGTACTAACTGTAACACCGGAACCCCAGGAGTCACCACCGGCCCCCCCGCACTCAAGGAATAAGCCGTAGACCCAGTTGGGGTAGACACAATCACCCCATCGGCGGCAATATCCACCGCCGCGTGTTGGCCGATTTGAACCTCGAAGTGACACATACTGGTCAGGGGTTCTCGGTGCAGCACCATTTCATTGAGGCACAGCGCTTCCCAAATGGGCGTATCTTGCCGCAAAACCCGCACCGTCAGCATAGAGCGTTCCTCGATGTCATATTCCCCCGCGAGGAGTTGTTCGACGGCTTGGGGCAGTTGATTAACATAGGATTCGGTCAGAAAGCCCAGATGACCGGTATTCACCGCCAGTAAGGGAATACGGCAGGGGGCAACTTGGCGAAAACCCGCCAACACCGTACCATCCCCCCCTAGCACAATGCCAAAGTCGATACTGTCGTCAAAGTCTGTGGGAACCAGGTTTTCGATTTGGGTATGGCAGACAGGGCGATCGGGATTGGAATAGCCAAGAATGCCGCCAAAGCTCGAAGCCATGAGAACTTCACAACCTTTTTGGCTAAATTGTGCTTGTAACTCATTGGCAACGCGGCAAGCAATGGGTTTGATGTCGTTGTAGATGATGCCTACTTTCGGCACAGTTACTAATCCTACGGGGCTAACAATTTGGGGGATAAAGTTTGATTTAAAACTTAAGGTGCAAGAAAGCCAGGATTAAGTCAACCTGGCCTGAGAATCTGTCTCGCAGTATTTTAAGATTCCGAAGACTTGAAAGGGGTTTTCTTCTTTTTCTTTTTCTTTTCTTTTTCGTAGCCGATTTCTTTAAGTTTTTTCATAATCCGGCTGAAATATTCTTGCAGATAGGCTTCGAGGGTGGTGGTGTCTTTGGGGTCGAGGTCGAGGACGGTGTAGACTTCATCCATCGGCGCATCGAGGGGCTTACCACTGGCGAGAACTTCGGTAAAGGCTAGGCGATCGGATACATTCCAACCCCACTGGAAAAAGCCAACAATACGACGCACTCCCCGTAAAAAGCCAATGGGAATCCGAGAGATTTTGGCGGTGCGGTTGGATAAACGTTCGCACAGGTTAATCACTTCATCGGCAGTCCAAGCCCGCGTCCCGACAATGGGAAAGGTACGGTTTTCGGTATCCTGAACGTCTAAAACGCGGGTGGTAAATTTGGCGATGTCGAGGGTGTCCATGTAGGCAATCGGGGTGCTTTCTCCGGTGAACCAAACGGCTTGGTTGTCGAGAATGGGGACGGCGTATTGCCCAATCAACCCTTGCATAAAGCCGCAAGGCCGCAAAATGGTATAGTTCAGGTTGGATTCAGTGAGAAACTTCTCGGTGCAGTGTTTGATGTCCATTAAGGGGACATCGGGGAAGTTTTCGGCATTGAGAATGGAAAAGAATATAAAACGTTGGATGTTGGCTTTTTCGGCGGCTTGGATGAGGTTGACTTTGCCGTACCAATCGACTTGTTGCAGACGAGCGGATTCGGTGGCCCGGGTGGTGGCTGCGTCGATAATCACATCAACGCCTTCGAGGGCGGGGCCGAGGGTTTCGGGTTTGCACAAATCCCCCTGGACAATTTCTGCACCCCATTCTTTAAGAAATGTTGCTTTTCTGGGATTTCGCACCAAACAACGAACGTCGCGGTCCTCCTCTAAGGCGCGGCGAGCAATTTGTCGTCCAAGCGTTCCTGTCGCACCAACAACTAACAATTTCATTTAAAAATTTTTTGAGTATTTTTTTAAGTTTCTATAAGATTTTATCAGAAAACTCCCGTTTTATTTTATGGTGCAGGGCGCGATCGCGCAGACCGAGTTCTGGGCTGTTTTCGCATCAAACCACAACCCAAACTCTCTAGAGTCGGGCTTGGGGATTAGAGACAAAACTAGCCTTTAATGGGGTTTAACGGCAGTTTTCGTCAAAGATAAAATCATGCCTTCTTGGGCCAACACAGTTCCCGGTCGAATATTACTAACTTCGACGGCCATTTCATCGAGAAAATCGTCGCTGTGATTGGGTTCGTGATGAAAGACAACTAATTGCTTTACCCCCGCGGCCTCAGAGACTTTGACCCCTTCTTGCCAAGTCGAGTGACCCCAACCGACTTTCGGGGATTTTTCATTGTGGTATTCCTCATCGGTGTACATGGCATCGTAAATCAAAATATCCGCATCGCGGGCTAAATGCAGGACATTTTCATCAAGGCGATCGGGCAAATGCTCGGTATCCGTACAATATACTGCCGTATGACCTTGCCAAGACACCCGATAGCCCATCGCCCCATTCGGATGATTCAACGGCGCTGTTTCGATGGCAATATCTCCGAGTTTAAAGATTTCACCGCACACCAAATCGTGATAATCAATTTGGGCTTGAATATCGGCCACGGGGACAGGTGAATCTAGATGTAACACGCGCTGACGAAAGTGCTGGCGCATTAACATCGGTTCTCCTTCGTTGGGAACTTGACCGTAAATGGTAAAGTGGGTGTCTTCATCAAAGACGGGGAAGAAAAACGGCACACCTTGAATATGATCCCAGTGATAGTGGGTGAAAAAGATATGGGTGGATGTGTCAAGATGCGGCTTTAGGGACTTACCCAACAGGCGTAAACCCGTGCCGCCGTCAAAAATGAGACGCTGGCCGCCGACGTGCATTTCAACACAAGATGTATTACCGCCGTAGCGGATGGTTGATGAGCCAGGGGTGGGAATGCTACCACGAACTCCCCAAAACCGCACAATAAACTCATCGCGAGCAAGATTATTTTCCATTTTTGCTTTTCAAGGCTTCAAAACACTACATTGACCCTGATTTCGTAAGAGATGATCGCACAATGTTATGGCAACCATTGCTTCTACCATAGGCACGGCTCTCGACAAAACGCAAGGATCGTGTCTTCCCTTCGCAGCGAGGGTTGTTGCTTCTCCGGTACGAGTCACGGTTTGCTGCTCTTGTCCTATGGTAGCAGTGGGTTTAAAAGCGGCGCGTAAAATGATGGGTTCGCCGTTACTGATTCCCCCTTGTACGCCCCCCGAACGATTCGTGACTGTCCGAATTTTGCCGCTATCATCACTGTAGAACTCATCATTATGTTCTTTGCCCGTGAGCAGGGTTCCGGCAAAACCAGAGCCAATTTCAAAGCCTTTGGTGGCGGGTAAGGACATGACGGCCTTGGCGAGATCGGCTTCGAGTTTGTCAAAAACGGGTTCTCCTAAGCCTTTGGGAACGTTACGGGCGACGCATTCGACGACACCGCCGAGGGAGTTTTTCTCCCGGCGAATTTGGTCGATCAGTTCGATCATCCGTTCGGCGGCTTCTGCGTCGGGACAGCGCACGATGTTACTTTCTACGTCTTCGAGGGTGACGGTAAGGGGGTCAACCGTGGCTTCAAGTTCTTTGATCCGTTTGACGTAGCCGACGACTTCGACTCCGGCCACTTGTTGGAGGATTTTTTTGGCGATCGCGCCGGCCGCTACCCGGCCAATGGTTTCTCTGGCTGAAGCCCGACCACCCCCTTGCCAGTTGCGAATGCCATATTTGGCATCATAAGTGGCATCGGCATGGGAAGGACGGTATTTGACCGCCATTTCGCTGTAATCTTGCGGTCGTGCGTCTTTGTTGCGGACGACGATGGCCAGGGATGTGCCGAGGGTTTTGCCTTCAAAGACCCCGGAGAGGATTTCACAAGTATCGGTTTCTCGTCGCGGAGTGGTGATTTTGCTTTGACCGGGACGACGGCGATCGAGTTCAAACTGAATCTCGGCTTCAGAGATTTCGAGTTGGGGAGGACAGCCATCGATAATGACCCCGACTGCGCCGCCGTGGGATTCTCCAAAGGTGCTGATTTTGAATAGATTGCCGATTGTGCTGCCCATTGTGTTGAAGCCTAGAGAAACGTTCTGTATTGTAACAATTATTGGTCATTATTCCTTCGTTCTGTATTCTCGGTTTGCATGACTGATGACCCAGAATGAAAATTAAATTTACAAAATTTAATGACAAAGATGTCTCGCGATCGCGGGTCGATCTGAGAATGAAAAAGAATCTTGTGACACAATGAACGACAAGAGTAAGCACCGAAGGCGGTCTGTCCATGGAAGATTTGACCAAGTATTATCGAGTATTGGGAATAGAACCCGGTTCATCTTTGGATGAAATTAACCAAGCCTATAAGGATTTGGTTCTCGTTTGGCATCCCGATCGCCTTCCCCAAGATAATGAGCGCTTGCAGCAAAAAGCCCACGACAAAATCAAAGCCATTAACGAAGCCAGGGATAAGTTGCGCGAAGTTTCGCCTTCAACGCGATCGCCTTCGTCGTCTTCTTCGTCTACTTCGACGCGCACCAATACATCAGCAAGTGCTGACCGAGGGCGCGATCGCTATCGTCGTCCGCCTTATGGCTATTATCGACAGGAACGACAACCGCCGCGATCGGATAATCAAACCAATGGCTATGGCCAACAAAGCCGAGATGGGCGATCGCAACAATCATCATCTTATCAACCGCCCAAAGAGCGATCGCGCTATTCGTCTTATTATTACCAACGCCCTCGTTCTGAACCCAGTAGCAACCCATACAACGACTCGTCCTATTCCCAATCTCGAAACTCCCAATCGTCTTATTCCTCGTCTCACTCTAGCTATAGCTATCGCCCCCCTTCTCGCCGCCCCAGTCGCCCCTCACAACCCGATTTAAGCGGGTCGGACTTAAGCGGCATGGATTTGAAAGAAAAGGATTTATCGGGACGCAATCTCAGCAACGCCAATCTCAGTCATACAGATTTGAGCGACGGTTTTCTCCACCAAATCAACCTAGAAGGCGCAAATTTATATAAAGCCAAGCTATTCCGGGCTAATTTACTCGAAGCCAACCTCAGAAACGCCAATCTCCAAGAAGCCAACCTGATCGGCGCAGATTTAAGCGGCGCAGATTTAACCGGCGCAGATTTAACCGGGGCCAAAATGGGGTCGGGAAATAAATGGTTTGTCAAAATGACCGGAACCATTATGAAAAATGTCACTCTACCCGATGGCAGCAAGAGTGCTACTTAGTCTTTTGTCCTTTGTTATTGGTCATTTGTCCTTGGTTATTGGTAGAGAACAGATGTTTTCTCTCTCAATTGGTAATTGGTAGTTGTTAATTTCCTCCCACTCCTCCCCATCTGGGCGGGGAAACCCCGCCCCTACACGCCCACTGCCCAAGACCTACTGCCTAAGACCTACTGCCCACTTGCCCACTGCCTAATTGAACCATGACCATTACCCTAATCCGCCACGGCCAGCCTAATGTTGCCCTAGATGAGCGCGTTGCGGGGCGCGATTTCCGAGAATTTATGGAGCGTTATGAAGCGTCAAGAATTGTGAATACTTCCTTTCCCTCTGAAGCGGCTAAAGTCAAGGTGCGAGAAGCGGCGGTGGTGTTGACGAGCGATCGCCATCGTGCCATTGATTCAGCTCAAATTCTCGACCCCAATGTACAGCCCGAAATTGACCCGATTTTCCGCGAAACCGATTCTTGGATGACAATGCCGCTACGCCTACGTTTATCGGCGTTTCAGTGGGCGTTAGTGTCGCGGATTTTGTGGTCGGCGGGAATGGCCATCAATTGTGAATCCCTCAAGCAAGCCAAAGCTCGCGCTCACGAAGCCGCAAAACGTTTGATTGCGCGATCGCACACCGATAGCCCGGTTGTTTTAGTCGCTCACGGCGCGATTAATGGCTTAATTGCCAAAGAATTGATTAAGTTAGGCTGGACCGGCCCGCGATCGCCCGATTTCGATTATTGGGGCTATACGACCTATCGTGAGGGTTAGTTCTTGGTCTTTTGTCCTTCGTCATTTGTTATTTGAGATTCATCTTCATTTGATAACTGATGACTGATAACTCTCTTTGAAACTTAATTGTACTTTTTTGGGCTGAAAAGCTTATCTAGTCTAGCTTGTAGCCTTTTTAAAACTAACCCCTAAAAACCAAAGTTTCTGACTCCCTTTCTGGGGTAGAATTCAACTCCCCCTACAGCAAAGCTGCCTACTGCCCCTTAGAAGCTGATGACTGATAACTGCCATCCCCCCGCGTGTACACCTGACCATCATCCCAAAGCCCCTTAAATCGCGTACCAAGGGCGTTTAAAAAGCCGAGACTATAGAAAACCCCTCGGATGAAGATTTTGAAGGGAGAGCCGCTTTTATAGCAAGGGGGATTGCCTAAAACGTGACAATCAAATAACCGAGCAAATAAGCGCCATTGCTGACCCCCGGTTAAGTTTTTCATCGCCATCAAAAAGTGATTGTGATAAAAAGTCATTTGGTATCGCAGCGATCGCGTGGCAATATCGTGACAACCTCCCGTCATTTCCCCTAAATGCACCAGATGGGCTTCGGGGTCGTACCATATCATGTAGCCAGTGGAGCGCGATCGCAAACAAAAATCGGACTCCTCGCGCACCGCACTCCCCCGGAAACGCTCGTCAAACCATAAATTATGTTTAAAAAATATCTCGCGACGAAACGACATATTACAGCCTCGGGCCGAAATCACTTGTTGGGGCTTTACTGTATGGACTAAATCGATGTAATACCAAGCAATACCGGGGTCCATGGCTTGGGGGGGGAGTTCCTCAATTTCATAAGGCTGTCCGGCGGCTTTGTTGCTTTGCATGAGATCGGGCAACTGGGGATAGCCCTTTTGTGCGTCGGCCATCTTCATGCGGTCAAACACCCGTCCGGCAACGATTCCCACTTCTTCTCGTTCATAATTGCGAGCGTGAGCGTACAGATAGCCTGCGGGGATGCGGACATCATCATCGATGAATAGTAAGATATCACCACGCGATCGCCGCACCGCATAATTTCTCGCTCCCGGCAAACTGGCCCAATCCAGGCGAAACCATTGAATTTTGCCTAAATCCGCTTGTTTGGCTAAATATTCTGTAGTTTTGGGTTCGTGTTCGGGGGTTTGATCCACCACCAACACCTCAAAATCCGGGTAGTCTTGCTGCAATGCGTCCGCGATCGTATCGCAGAGAATCTCTTCTCGCCCATAGGTAGGGATAATAACGGAAATCGATGGCCAATTCAAAATGTCTTGCTCCTTCGCTTAAGCGACTCGCCGTTTAATTTTGGATTTACGTTTGGGGGGAAGTTGGACTTCATTTTCTTTCGCGGCTTTGAGCTTTTTCTGTTCCTCTTTATCAATTTCGGGTAAACGGAAAATCACCCCGGTAAAAAACCAATAGTAAACGCACACCGGATCGGTATCGAGGGGATACCAATAAGGAAAAAAGCTGATAATGAAGACGAAAACCCAAAAACTAGAGCCAAAACTTCGCAAATTTTTATCTTTAACTTGGCGGTAATGGCGAAAGCTGAGGTAAGCAATATGACTGGTGAAAATGACAAAGGCCATCAAACCCGGCCAACCCATTTCATAAAGCAACTTCGGGTGATAAGTTTCGATCAGTGCCGTTTTACCCAAAACCCGCGTTGAGTTGGTTCCGGTTCCCAAACCCCTTCCTAAAAAGCCCCGTTGCTCGCTTATTGACCATTCAAACTGCTCTTGAATAAACTTGTGCGGTGGGGCATGGGCAACCCGTTCTATGGTACTATCTATCCGTTCTTGGATAACTTCAGGATTGCTGGCGGCGGCAACAGTCAATAATAGGGATAAGGCCAGCGCGATCGGGATAAAACGCTTCAAATTTGCCACTTGTCCCGTTAAAATCAACAATAAAACGATAATCGTCGGTACTAAAAGGGTCGCAATTCGCTGTCCGGAAATCACCGAACTAATAAATACCACCCCCATTCCCACCATTCCGGCTATCCGCCACAATAATGAAGGGTCGCTAAATGCTGTGGCAAAGGTCAAGGCGCTATTAGAGTTGAGAAACCACGCCCAATGCCAAGGGGAAACAAAGGTTCCGGGGAGGCGAATTTGGTTTTGAGAAGGCGTATAAGTCAGCGCCCCTCCGACTAAACATTTTGCGTCTAAGCTGGCTTTAAATAAATCATCCCCAGTCACTCCTAAAGCTTCAGTTCCAGCACAAATGCCCGATCGCAACATTTGATATTGTGCAATATTAAGCACGCAGCAAACAATGGCAAGGGTAACGTGAGTACGGGTGAGCCACAGCAGTTTCTTTTTAGTATCAATCAGAATATAAGCACAAAACATTAAGGGAATGTAGCCAAGCAGCACTTTTAAACCTAAAATTCCTTGGGCAAGAGGGATTTTTTCTTTACAACTGATCCCTGGATCGATATTGGGGCTACAATCTGGCCAGAAAAACTGCATTGAACCGTTGACGACCATCAACGTCATTACTGAACAAAATAGCAATAACCCCAAGGTACTGGCTAAATCTTTGGGATAGAAGAAAGTTTTTTTATTGCGGTAACATTCAACGGCGAGGGCTAAAGCGGCGGGTAGATAAAAGGCATCTTTAGCGAGTTGGAAAATAGCATTTCCGCCTACCACCCAATACACTACGGTTCCGCTAAAAGGCATATAAATTAAAAATATCCACAGGGATAATCGCGGATATTGGTAACTAAAAAACATGACGGGTAAGCCCAAGGCCACCGCCATTCCCATTTTGACCCCCAGGACTAAGGATAGGGGAACGCCTAACAGGACGATACAACCGAAACAAATCGCGATCGTGTTGAGTAACTTTTTGCGGGCTGCGGTTTGTTGTCGTTTGAGTTGAGCGAGTTCTTTTTTACTAAGAACCGGTTCGTCGGTTTGAGGTTTACCTTTTTTCTTTTTCCGAGATTTAAACTTTAGCATAGGGAGCGGCACACGCCTGGCGACTCTTTCTTTATCGATTGTGCCACACGACTCTAAAACTATTTGTGGATCGGGTGGGATACTGAATGAGTCCTTAGCCTTCACCGCAAACCCCTCTCAAGCGTGGGAGAGGGGTTGTGGGTTTTTATACCAAATCCGGTTTTCATACACCCTAATTCCCTTAACCCGCCCACGGATTGCAATCCGGGGAACCAGCGCGGCAAAGTCTACACTTCGCAGACTAGAAAATAGGTGGGTTGTGGCGTATCGGATTTAGTATTAATGGCGAAGTCCCATCCGATAACGTGAACTTGGACGGGGAAACCCCGCCCCTACAAGGAACTTGACAATGCAGACAAAACCTTAACTTGTCACAAATGGCCAATGACCAATTGATTTAGGACAAATGACGAACTCGATATTTCCTATTGTCCTGAATACTGCTGCACCGCCTTGACTGTTTCAGCCGTCCAATATTGGACGATATCGGCGTTTTCGGCTTCCACCATCACCCGAATCACCGGTTCAGTCCCCGAAGCCCGGACTAAAATGCGGCCTGTATCTCCCATGGCGGTTTCGGCTGTGGCGATCGCGCTTTGCAAACGATCGTACTCTTGCCAGTTTAAACGGCGATCGCGGTCTTCAACTCGCACATTCTGTAACAATTGCGGATAGGTGTGGAAACTGTCGTCTACCATGGCATCTAGGGTAGAACCGGATTGCTGTAATAACGCCGTGAGATGTAAAGCCGTTTGTAAACCATCCCCAGAAAAGCTGTGATGGTGACAGAGAATGTGACCCGATTGTTCGCCGCCTAACATGGCCCCGGTTTTGAACATTTCGGCTTGGACGTATTGATCGCCGACTTTTGTCCGGCAGAATTGACCGCCTAAGCTTTGCCAAGCTCGCTCAAAGCCCAAATTCGCCATAACCGTTGCCACAATCAAGTCTTGGGGCAGTTTTTCTTGCGCTTGCAGGGTTTTACCCCAGAAATACAGAATATAGTCCCCGTCAATGGTACGACCTTGGGCATCTACTGCCATTACGCGATCGGCATCGCCGTCAAAAGCAAAGCCCAAATCGGCATTATGCTCGCGAATTGCGGCTTTGAGGGAAGCCAGATGGGTCGAACCACAATTCACATTAATGCGATCGCCATTGGCTTGGTCGTGCAGACAAATCACTTCTGCCCCTAATGCCGCAAATGCTAAAGGTGCGAGTTGGGTGGCCGCCCCCCACGCTAAATCTAAAACCACGCGCTGGCCGCTGAGGTCTAAATCGCCAGGGAGCGATCGCAGTAAAGCATTGGTATATTCTTGGGTTAGAGTGGGCCGTTGATAATGATGACCCCAACCTTCTGTAACTTGAGTCAGGGTGGGCTGACCCCGCAAGCCCGCTTCGATTTGTTGGGTCTCAGGGGATTTTAACTTTGTACCGTTTTCGCTAAAAAATTTAATACCGTTATCTTCTGGGGGATTGTGACTGGCGGAGATCATGACCCCACCAATGGCATCGGTGGCGTTGGTCAAGTAAGATACGCAAGGAGTCGGACACAAGCCCAAATTCCAGACTTCTAACCCGGCTGAAGTCAACCCTGCCGCGATCGCGGTGGATAACATATCGCTGGAGTTGCGGGAGTCTTGGCCAATAATAATTGCCCCTTTGCGTCCGGCAGCTTGTTGTAATACCTGAGCCGCCCAAAAACCCACCTGTAGCGCTAGGGGGGCGGTGAGCAAGTCTCCGGCTTTACCCCGAATGCCATCGGTGCCAAATAAAGGGGATTTCGGGAGAGCCAGAGAGCCAAAACTGGGAAAAGACGGCGAAATTTTCAAAGCCGAAGCTGCTTCGACTCTGCCGTTGAGCTGCGGTCGAATATTCGATGTCACCATAACAGTAGTTCCTCACACACACAATCCACACAGTGAGAGGATACCATTTTCAGGGGGCAAAATTGCTAGTTTCCTGAAGGGATTACTCTCACCAGTAGTTTCACTCTATATACACAAAGGTTTCTAGAAGATCAAGATACTTCTTCAGAAATTCCTGCTTCGTGCAACAGATTTTCCATGTCGGTGAGGGTTAGCCCTTGAGCAATGTACTGAGGATCGTCGGGAAGGTAAGGACTGACAACGCGATCGATGCTGAGAATTTGGGCATCCTGAGCGAGGACGGGAACATCGGGATCGAAGGCAGTAGGACGCATTAAAGAGCTAGAAAAGCCCTTAAAAATCATAATTTGGTCTTCGGTGTCGTCGAGGGCGATCTGGACAATTAAGACCTCTTGGGGGTTTTTGAGGGTGTATTGTTCGAGTCGTTGTGCCAAAGTCATTTTCATTGTTCTAAAGCCGAGCGGCCTTGTCTGCCCAAGCGAATCAGAATGAAATAAGCGAAATAGACAATATATAAACACAAGCCCACCGCGCCGAAAAAGCCCACTACGCCGGGACTGGCCTCATTGTGGAGCAAGGCTTTGTACAGCCAAGGGGCTTCGAGCCATACGCGACAAGCAGGGGTTTCGATGACGTTGGGATTAAAGGCGCAGGAAAGAAAGGGTAGGGTCGCGATCGCGCCAATCCCACAATACACCGTCATCGCCCAACGCCAAGCGGTGAGCAGTAGTTTTAATAAATCTGGGGGGCGATCGTCGATTTCTTCGTTGAGATCGACCCAAAACCACAACGAAAGCGGAATCAAAATACGACCGCAAAAACTGGCCACAAAGCCAATGCGCCAAGCGGGAATGAGTAAATATAACGCAATCATTAATAAGCTGGCGACCCGCCAATAGATAATGAGTAACCGGGTAATCGCTTCAGAGCGTTTGATCAATGCCCATACCAATAACACCAAAGGCGCGAGGATGGCAAACAAAACCGCGATTTTGTAATCCATCCAAACCAAGGGTCTATACCAAAGATCGTCTTGCATTGCTTGTTTTTTTAATAGGGTCTGAGAAAGAAAAGTGGTGATATCACTGCTGATTGTCCCAAAAAAGGGCGATCGCGACAAAGCAGATAGAAGTCTCTATCGAGACGATCCTATCTGCTTTGAGTTTATTTTCGAGCTAACAAGATGAGCGCTCGATCGCCCTACTCGTCATAAACTCGACATTCTACTGCGTCAGGATTATCGTCACAGTACTGTTCGAGGGAGGTTTTCTTGGGTTTGGTTTGGCGTTGGTGAGATGCTTCGGCTTGTAATTCTTCGACTGCATCCCAAGCGGCGGCACAGTCGCCAGACTCTCCTCCTTCGGTGCTGCAAACGGTTCTAGCGTTTTTACGCTCTTGTTCGATTTGTTCGTCGATATTACTCATAATGGCTTTTCTCCTTAAATGACTTCAAAAACGAAATTTAGTTCGTTTCGACTGTTTTTTAGTGTATCAAGCCCTAGTTTACTGGCTAGTGAAATTGATAACAGTCTGGATTTTGAGTTGAGATTGAGTTCGTCTTCCCACTCTAACACCGAAAGAATTGACCCGAAATTGACTCAACCCTAGAAACGAACTCGCACTATCCTTGCTATTCAAGCGTATTTTTGGACTAATTGCCTCTATCGGAGTTCCTGAAAATTCGATTTTTTTTAAGACTTGGCGATCGCGATCGCTTGGCTGTCTCTCACCCAGGACAGAAATTTGTGGTTTCATCTTGACAAAAAGCAAGAACTGCGCTCCTGGTATGCCAGAAACGCAGTTTTTTGGACTCCCCAGGCAAGATTCGAACTTGCGACCAATCGGTTAACAGCCGACCGCTCTACCACTGAGCTACTGAGGATTACTCTTTGTTGTATCGCTCACAACAGTTTTTTATTATAGTCACACTCATCTGGATTTGGCAAGCCCTTTTTTAAAAAAATTTTGTCCTTTGTCCTTTGTCATTGGTTGTTGGTTGTTGGTTATTGGTTGTTGGTTATTGGTTGTTGGTTATTGGTTGTTGGTTATTGGTTATTGGTTATTGGTTATTGGCAGAATCCCTCAATTGGTAATTGGTAATTTCCTCCCCCTCTTCCCCCTCCTCCCCCTCTTCCCCCTCCTCCCCACTCTCTCAAAGGACGGGGAAACCCCGCCCCTACACGCCTACTGCCCCAAACCCAAAACCGCCTCCCTCAACTTATCTGGAAGCAAAACCTTAGAGCGAGTTTGAGGATCGATACAAACATGACGAGTGCAAGCAGAAATCGCGATCGCGTCTCGTTGGTTTTCAGGGGTCACTGTATAATTCAACTCAAAACTGTGAGTTCTGGGGGGAGTGGCGCTCAGATGAACCGAGACGCGATCGCCCCACACCAAAGGCCGCAAAAAATCCGCCGCACTGTGTACGATGGGAAGGGCTATCGAATGAGAGCGAGCGAAATGGGGGAGTGCGATCGCGCAACTCGCCAAATAAGACTCATAAGCTTCGTGGCAAATTTCGAGGGCTTTTGCAAAATAAATCACCCCTGCCGCATCTGTATCGGCTAAACGAATAACATAGGGATAAATAAACGTCATAACAGCCCTTCCTTGTGTAATATAACCCTTGATCCTAAAAATCAAAATCTGAGGGTCTGTAGAGCTTGCTCATCGATCCCGAACAATGGGATGATAAAAAGTGCCTTGGGGCCATCGACAGCCATCAAGTTTACTATCTTGGCGTAGTCTACCCACACGCCAACCTTAATGTAGTTCCACATCCATAAAACAAGAAAATATGGTCGTTGCTAAACAATCACTTGAAGAACTTTGTATCAATTCCATTCGCTTTCTCGCCATTGATGCGGTCGAAAAAGCTAACTCTGGACACCCCGGACTGCCAATGGGTGCAGCCCCAATGGCCTTTGTCCTCTGGGATCGCTTTATGCGACATAACCCCAAAAATTCTCAATGGCCCAATCGCGATCGCTTCGTGCTTTCGGCAGGTCACGGCTGTATGCTGCAATACGCCCTACTGCACCTAACCGGTTACGATAGCGTCAGCATCGAAGACATCCAACAATTCCGCCAATGGGATTCTAAAACCCCCGGTCACCCAGAAAACTTTATCACCGACGGCATCGAAGTCACCACCGGGCCTCTCGGACAAGGCATTGCCAACGGTGTAGGTCTGGCCATGGCTGAAGCCCACCTCGGCGCAATGTTCAACAAGCCCGATTCTACCATTGTCGATCACTACACCTACGTTGTTCTCGGCGATGGCTGCAACATGGAAGGCATCTCCGGGGAAGCCTGTTCCCTCGCCGGTCACTTGGGCTTGGGTAAATTAATCGCTTTGTACGATGACAACCACATCTCCATTGATGGTTCGACGGAACTAGCCTTTACCGAAGATGTGGGCAAACGCTTTGAAGCTTATGGTTGGCACGTTCAGTCTGTCGAAAACGGCAACACTGACCTCGAAGCCATCCACAAAGCCATCGAAACGGCCAAAACCGTCACCGACAAGCCCTCGCTGATCAAAGTGACCACCACCATCGGCTATGGCTCTCCCAACAAAGCCAACACCCACGGCGTACACGGGGCAGCTTTAGGAGAATCCGAAGTCGATGCCACCCGCAAACACATGGGTTGGAACTATGACCCCTTCGTTGTTCCTGAAGATGCCCTCGCTCACTTCCGTAAAGCCGTCGAACGGGGCGCAAGCTACGAAGCCGAGTGGAATCAGAAATTTGCTGAATACAAAACCAAATATCCCGAAGACGCGGCTTTGTTTGAGCGCATGAATAGCGGTCAGCTTCCCGACGGTTGGGAAAAAGCCCTGCCGACTTATACCCCCGAAAGCAAAAAGGATGCCACCCGCAACCAATCGGGTGCAACCCTGAATGCTTTAGCCGAAGTCTTACCGGAAATCTTTGGCGGTTCGGCGGATTTGGCCCCCTCCAACAAAACCTTAATCAAAGGAGCCGGAGACTTCCAAAAAGGCAGCTACGAAGGCAAAAACCTGCGTTTCGGCGTGCGCGAACACGGCATGGGCGCAATTTGTAACGGCATTGCCCTCCATAGCCCCGGTTTAATTCCTTACGGTGCGACCTTCTTGGTGTTCACCGACTATATGCGGAATGCGATTCGCTTGTCTGCCTTGTCTCACGCCGGGGTCATCTGGGTGATGACTCACGATTCTGTCGCTCTCGGTGAAGATGGCCCCACTCACCAACCTGTAGAACATATTGCTTCTTTACGCATGATTCCAGGTTTGGTTGTGATGCGTCCGGCAGATGGTAACGAAACCTCTGGGGCTTATAAAGTCGCCATCGAGCGTTCTAAAGGTATTGGTACGGGTAAACCACAACCCGTTTTACTGGCTTTGTCTCGTCAAGGTCTGCCCAACTTAGCCGGAAGCTCTATCGAAAACACCACCAAGGGCGCTTATGTTGCCGCTTGTGGCTTTGCGCCTGAAGAACTCGAACTCGTACTCATCGGGACGGGTTCGGAGGTTTCTCTGTGCTTAGAAGCCGCCGAAAAACTCAAAGCTGAAGGCAAGAAAGTCCGCGTGGTTTCGATGCCGAGTTGGGAGTTGTTCGAGGAACAAGACGAAGCTTACAAAAACTCTGTTCTGCCGCCGAATGCCAAGCGTTTAGCGGTTGAAGCGGGTGTGAGCTTTGGTTGGGGTCGTTATGTCGGCAGCGAAGACAATACGGTTTCAATCAATTCCTTTGGGACTTCTGCCCCTGGTGATGTGGCTTTAGAGAAGTTTGGTTTCACGGTGGATAATGTCGTGGCTAAAGCCAAGCAAGTTATTGGTTAATGCCAATTTTTCCGATTGATGTAAAGCGGGCTACGGCCCGCTTTTTTTATTGCCTAAATGCCAAGAGAGCATGAGTGATAAGTTGAGATTGGGAGAGGTTGCCTCACCCCTACAGGGGCTTTCTGTTCTCTTGACATCCCAAATTTGGGTTTAACTTGTCACGAATGACAAAGGACGAATGACCAATGACCAATAACCACAATGCTTGATACCCTGATTGTGGAGCTAAAGAAATTATTATGGCTATTCAAACTCCGGATTGGGTCAAAAACGCGATCTTTTACCAAATTTTTCCAGACCGCTTTGCCCAAGGGACACAACAGAGGCTTCCTTATACGATTCCTTTGGAAGCTTGGAGCGATCCGCCGACGTTGCAGGGGTATAAAGGGGGCAATTTATGGGGAGTTGCCGAAAAACTGGATTATTTGCAAGATTTGGGTGTTAATGCCATTTATTTTACACCCATTTTTCAATCGGCTAGTAATCACCGCTACCACACCCACGATTATTATCAGATTGACCCAATTTTGGGGGGAAATGAGGCTTTTATGGTTTTACTGGAAGAAGCCCATCGCCGGGATATTAAGGTGGTTTTGGATGGGGTTTTTAACCATACGGGACGGGGGTTTTTCTTTTTTAGTGACATTTTAGAAAATGGCCCCTATTCCCCCTGGGTAGATTGGTTCAAAATTGAAAAGTGGCCGGTTTCGGCTTATAACGGCAGTTTTCCGGCAAATTATGTGGGTTGGGATGAAAATCGCGCTCTACCGGAATTTAACCACGAAAATCCCCAAGTGCGCGAGTATA
Organism: filamentous cyanobacterium ESFC-1; assembly: GCA_000380225.1. GTDB lineage: Bacteria > Cyanobacteriota > Cyanobacteriia > Cyanobacteriales > Spirulinaceae > Jaaginema. The sequence goes on along the minus strand of KB904821.1, from coordinate 982,317 downwards.
TTATGAAGATTGGGGAGTATTGGTTGAATTTGGGAATTGATGGCTGGCGGTTGGATGTGCCGTTTGAGGTGGAAGTCCCAGGTTTTTGGGAGGAGTTTCGCGATCGCGTCAAGGCGATTAACCCAGAGGCTTATATTGTGGGAGAAGTATGGCGGGATTCGCGTCCGTGGTTGGATGGTAAGCAGTTTGATGGGGTAATGAATTATTTGTTTACTGCCCCGACCATTGCGTTTACGGCGGGCGATCGCGTGGTGATGGATTTAGTCGAAGGCCATGATTATTATCCCTATCCGGCGTTAGATGCCCAGGGATACGCCCAGAAAATTGAATCCTTGCTCGAAATGTATCCTTGGGAAATTCAACTGACCCAGCTTAATTTACTCGACAGTCACGATACAGCCCGCTTGCTGTCGATTGCAGATGGCGATCGCGCTACGGTTGAGTTAGCCACCCTATTGTTAATGACCTTTCCCGGCGCACCAAGCATTTATTATGGGGATGAAGTGGGTTTACCCGGTCGCATAGACCCGGATTCCCGTCGCGGCTTTCCCTTTGAGAAGGAATGGAATTTAGAGGTTTTAGATTACCATAAAAAGTTGATTGCCCTGCGCCATCAATATCCGGCTTTGCGGACGGGAGAGTACAAAATCTTGGGAATGCAGGGCATGGTTTATGTGTTTGCCCGGATTTTGGGGGAAACAGCCCTGATTGTGGCGATTAATGCCGGAACTGAAAAAGCAACGGCGGCAATCAAGCTCGATCCGGCCGTGTTGAAAACTCAACCCAGTCAGGTGTTGTATGGAGATGCAACCGTGAGATGGGAAGCAATGCAGTTATATTTGAGTTTGCCACCGCGTCAAGGCTGTATTTTGGCTTAAACTGCTGCGATCGCGGGGTGAGGATGTCAAGTTTCCTGAGTTAACAGTTGATACTGTTCTGGGGTAATGCGTCCGGCTTCGTAGAGGGTTTGGGTTATTTCAGAAATGGCCAACACAGAATGGGCTTGATAACCCTTTTCTCGTAACCGTTGCTTTACCCCGCCTTCGTGGTCGAGGAATACCACAATGTCTTCGATGACCAAGCCACAAGATTGTAACTTGGCTGCCCCTTCCATGACGCTGTTACCTGTAATCAGAATATCGTCTACCACCACGACTTTTTCCCCTTCGTGAAATGTACCTTCAATCAAGCGTCTGGTGCCGTGGGCTTTGACTTCTTTGCGAGGAAAAATCATGGGCTGATGGAGGCGCAAAGATAAGCCGGTGGCGGTGGGGAGGGAACCGTAGGGAATGCCTGCAATGCGGTCGAAGGAGAGGGTTTTGAGGATGTCTTCGTAGGCGTTGAGGACTTGGTGAAAGACTTGGGGCTTGGAGATGATTTTGCGGAGGTCGATGTAATACGAAAAGGTGGCACCGGAGGCTTGGACGTATTCCCCAAAAAGAATACAGCCCATGTCATACAGTTGCAGAATCAGGTCTTGGTGGGGATGGTCACTCAGTAGGCAGACATTGGGAATCCAAACGTCGCAAGTGGAGTCACTTTGGGGGGTTTGGTACTGGAAGTTGGCGATCGCCTCGTTGAGTTGCGCGATCGCGTCTCCGGGATTGGGTTGACTAAAGATATCTTGGGGAACGGGTAGGAGTAATCCTTGCCCAGAGGCATCTAATCCGGCTTGTAACAGGGCTTGGAGGTCGAGGTCTTCTGTCCAGATACTCCGGGCGAGAATCAAGCGTTCTGGGGCGATTGAACGGATGTTTTGCAAAACTTCGGGTTGGGTGGTGCCGACTTCGAGAAAGACTTGTTCGGGGGTTCCCCAGGTTTGCACTTCTTGGACGAGGTGGCTGTAGTAAGGACGCTTACCGACGGTAACGGCTTGGAGGTTGACGGCGGCAGGATTGGAGGTACAACAGCCGACAAATACGGCGCTGTCGGGACTGACGAGAAAGGGGGCGACTAAATCTTGTCCGGCGTAGGGATTGAGGGTGATTGCGTCTACTTTCCAGACTTCAAAGGCAATTTTGGCGATCGCGCTGCTGGTGTTGAGGTCGCTGTGTTTGGCATCAAGGATGATGGGAAGATCGTCGGGAATCCCAGCGATGACTTTTTCGAGGAGAGTGATACCTTCTGCCCCCAATGCTTGATAAAAACCGAGGGTGGGTTTGTAGGCACAAACGCGATCGCGGGTTTGCTCGATGATATCAAATAACCAGGCGGTTAAATTTTCCAGATTATCGGGATTCTTGTAAATATCTGGCATCATTTCGGGATTGGGGTCGAGTCCCACTACCAGTATGCTTTGATTTTGCGCGATCGCGCCGTTGAATTTGGCAAATTTACTCATAAGTATCCAAGGGGAATGTTTTTTCCTTAAGATACTGGTTTTTTGTTGTTGGTTGTTGGTTGTTGGTTGTTGGTGGCTATTTGAACTAAGGACAAATGACAAATGACAAAGGACAAATGACCAATGACTAATGACTAATTTGATCATTCACAATTGCTTTGTTTTTCTGACTTTTTCGCATGGTTTGACCCACAATGGCGTTGAGTTGTGCGCCCAGTAACATCACCAGAGAACTCAAATATAACCACAACATTAAAACAATCACAGCCCCGACTGCGCCATACACTTTGTTGTATTGCCCGAAATTCGCCACATAAATGCGAAATAAGCTCGAAATCCCTGCCCAAGACAAGGCAGCTAGGGTCGCACCGGGTAAAATGGGAGTCCCGGCATCCCAACGACTCGGCCCGTAGCGATAAATAAAGGCAAAGGCAATAATGACAATACATAAAGTCACAGGCCAACTTAACAATTGCCACAAATCGAGGAGATAAGCAGCGTTATTTGCCCAATTTTCCGCTTCATTGACGGGTAATGGCTGAACTCCTGGGAAGTTTTCGACTAAGTTGGGGAGTCTGATAATAACATCGACAGAGAATTTCACTAAAAGATCGCCGATGAGAATCAAAAAGGACGCGATCGCGAGTAGGACAATACTACCCAAGGTCAGTAAAATTGAAATGATTTTAGCTTTCCAAAAAGGACGGCGAAACCGCTTCGGGACGCGATCGATTTGATCGAGGGCATTCATCGCAGCCCCGACTGCTGCTGAGGAAATCCAAATGGCCGCAAAAAAGCTCACGGAAAACAAGCCGCGATTTTTGACTTGGGCAATTTGGGTGACAAAGTTGGTGAGGAGTTGCCAAGCCATATCCGGGGCGATAATGCGGAGTTGAATGGCAATATTGCGTAAACTGGTTTGGAGGGACTCCCCTTCGACTTCCTTAAATAAACCGATAAAACGATACAACCAAGCGGCGATGGTATCTTCAAACAAACTCATCGCTGTGACTAAGGCTAAAATCGCCGGAAATAAAGCCAGCATGGAGTTATACGCCATTTCTGCCGACAAACCCGATAAGCGGCTTTGCATGGCGTAACGAACGGTTTGCTTGAGAGTGTACCAATTAAGATAGTAAAAAAAGCGGAAAAAACGAGGAAGTCGCATACCAGAGCATCGAGGCATTCTTTTCTTCACGTTATCGCGATCGCGCCCCTTTCCCAATTTTGACTTTTGGGGTTGAGGTTTCAGGGGGAAGACGGGCAAACTGATTAAGATGGGGTTATTTTAGATCGAGGGGAAAATTAATTATGAGTGAAGATGTTATACAGTGGTTAGCTGAAATTCGGGCTTTGAAACAAGAATTGGCTCAGTGTCGCAGCGAACTAGATTTAGCTTATCAAAGTGCTAACCATTGGCGCGAACTATATTCGACGGAAGCGAAGCAACGCCGCATTGAAGCTCGTTTATCTCAGGAAAACATCGCTGAATTGCAAGCAGAGTTACATCATTTAAAAACTAAGGCTCGCGCCCAAACTCGCCTGGATCGCACCCCTACTGCCGCCCTCGAACAAGAGTTAACGGGGATCAAAACCTCGGCTCAGTTAAAGCGTAAGTTATTGGAAGTCATGCAGGAACGCGATCGCGCTCAAGCGGCTTTAAAAGAAGAACAAGAAAATCATACTCGCACCCGCGATAACCTCACGGCTGCGGTGGGAGATGCCGTTGAACAAGTGATGAGTATGCGATCGCAACAATCTTCTTAGAGTCATATTAATATCAGTAATATGTCCAACTTTTATACATTGTTAATCAAAATTTATCAAAAACCGGGGCTTTATTTGGGTTCCCCTTCCTTAAGTAATTTATATATGTTTTTACAAGGATATGGGTTTGCTCGTGAAGAACAAGCAGTAGGGTGCGTTAACGAAGTGTAACGCACCGTCTTGATAATGCAGCGAAGCGTAACGCACCGAAATGTCGGCATTTTAGGTTTTGGCTATCGCACAACTTAAGCTGTGTCGAGCCAGTAGTGCGTTAACGAAGTGTAACGCACCGTCTTGATAATGCAGTCAATTAAATGGATTGATATTACTTTTAATCCGTTAATTATATCATTAAAAAAGGTGGGCATTACCCACCCTATATTTTAGGTTTTTGTAAGTTTTAAAACCCCAACTTAAGCCGCTTCCCAAAGTTGCTTGACTTTACCCGGAAGGTACTGAGAAACCTCTTGAATACGCTCGTCAGGGAGTTCTTCTTTCGTGGCAGAAAAGATAGCTTTTAGGGCTTTTTCGCCATTGGTTCCTTTGGGTAATCCACCTTCTTGTTCGATGCGAAAAATGAAGGTATCATCTTTAATTTCTAAAGGTTGACGAATACGACTGAGCCAAGAAACAATGGGATTATCATCTTTCCATAACTCGCCTAAACTGTCCTGAAAACTCTTATCTTTGGTGGGTAAGGGGTCTTCTGTGCCGAGGTCTTTTGCAACCCGGTCAGAGGTTTCTGTGGTCATCACATCCCGCATGGTGCGATACACAATAATCGTCAAATCGCGAGCGTCGAAAATGTCTTCGAGTTCGCCTTTAAGCATTACTTTTTCGAGGAAGGGCATATCTTTAGTTGCGATGGGCATTACAGGGCCTTTATCAAGTGCTTTAGGGGGAGTTTCGTTCATTTTAGCCAGCATTTTTTCACCCTTTTCGGTTAACTCAGCCCGCTTAAAACGAACTAAATGGGGTAAAGGGCCATCATCTGCACCGAGGGTATTGGCAACGCGCAAATCCACGGCTTCAAAGTTTACCGCGTCGGGAACATCGTCCTGATTCGCGTAGGCATTACCGCTAAAATCGGCGTTGATATATTTTTTTTGATTAAGGTAATCGAGGTGGCCGAGAAAGTCAGAAACAGTGAGTTGTCTTCCGGTGAAATCGGTAGATTGAAAGTCTACGGGGTGTTTTCCGTCTCCACCGGTTTCTTTGATTTTTTTCAGAATAATATAGGATACGTCTTCTCTTAAAGAAATTGGCATATAATTAACCTCTATTTATAGTTTTGGGCAGTTTAGGATTGAGATTCAACCAAATATTCATTTCTGCTTGCTATCTCATCATAAGACAGCGCGATCGCGCCACACATCTACTAGGGGAATTATTCGGGTCTATGCCTTTAGGTAGAGAAAACCGAGGGAATGATGATGCAGTCTGAATTTCCCCGGTTGTAAATTTTTTGATAATTGGCAAAGAATGGCAGAAATAAGGCTGGATTTTGTTGTTAGGGGGTATTTTGTTAAGCTGATTCTCGATTGAAGGTAAAAGTCTATTAACGAATAAATCCTCAGAGAGATTGAGGGACGAAAGATTCTATTTCGATGTGAAGATATCAGCGAATTGCGGTGAGTGCGGTGAATGGCACAATATTAAAACTTGTGGGATGTTGGGATGATGCACAGAAGATTGAGTGGGTTACTTCACCTCGTCCCCAACCAGGATTAATCGCCAAACGCGACAGCAAATCCCTCTCACTACGCTAAACTCATTGGATACACCCGTATTAACTTATGACCTACAGCAACGCCTATGGTTCATATTAAGTGCGTTGAATTGTCTCATTTCAAATCTTTTGGCGGTACGACAGCCGTACCGTTGTTAAATGGTTTTACGGTGATTTCCGGGCCGAATGGGTCGGGAAAGTCGAATATCTTGGATGCGTTGCTGTTTGCGTTGGGGTTGGCTAGTTCTAAGGGAATGCGGGCTGAAAGACTCCCCGATTTAGTCAATCACAAGCAGGTGAGTCACCGCAGTACCTCGGAGGTGAGTGTCAGCGTCACGTTTGATTTGACCGACTGGACGGATGAAAGAGAGTTGGTGGAGGGGGAATTTGATGCGTTGATTCAAGCCGATGAATGGACGGTAACGCGACGTTTGCGGGTGACGAAGGGAGGGAGTTATTCGTCTACCTACTACATGAATGGGGAAGTCTGTACTGCAACGGATTTACACGAACAGTTGCGGCGTTTGCGGATTTATCCAGAGGGTTACAATGTGGTACTGCAAGGGGATGTAACCCGGATTATTACGATGAATGCTCGCGAACGGCGGGAGATTATCGACGAATTGGCCGGAGTTGCTGAGTTTGACCGCAAAATTGAGCGAGTTCGTAAAACTTTAGACGAAGTACAGGAACGAGAAGAACGCTATCACATTATCGAACAAGAATGGCGCGATCGCGCTGAACAATTAGCCGCAGACCGCATCAAAGCGGAGAAATATCGTAAAATTCGCGAACAAATCCAAGAAAAGCAACAGTGGGAAGTTGTTTTAATTTGGCGTTCTTTACAGCAGCAAGTCGAACAACTTAGTCGGCAAATTCAAACTGGAGAACAGGAAGAAATTAAGCTTCAGCAGCAGCTAGAAGGCTTAAAAACGCAAATTCAGACTCAAAGCGCAGAACTAGACCAACTCAACCGCGAAGTTAAGGCATTAGGAGAAGATGAGCAGCTTTCGGCTTCCTCGCAACTGGCAGCCCAAAAGTTAAAGCGATCGCAAATTCAACAACGGCAAGAGGAACTAGCCCGACAATTTAAAACGGCTCAAGAAAAGCGCGATCGCAGCGTCCAAGCGGCTTTAGAATACGGTCAGCAACTTACCCAACTCAACCAAGCCAAAACCGTCCTCGAAAGGGAAACTCTGGTTAATTTCAAAACCGAACGCGATCGCGCACAACAAATCCTCGCACAAACTCGCGATCGCGCCACCGAAATCGCCTCAGCCTCCGAAGCTTGGGTGAGCGAACAAACCGCTTTAACCCGTCAAATCAACGCTTTACAGCAAAGCCTGAATCCGCAGCGCACCGAACAGGCACAGTTAGCCGAGCGTAATGATCAATTACTCAAAAAAATACAAAATAATCAGACGCAACTGCAAGAGGCTGTAACAGAACTTCACGAAGCCGAAAAAACCCGAACCGAACTCGAACCCCAAACCGCGCAAACCCAGATACAGCAACTCGCACAGCAACTCTCTCTCCTCGAACAAGAGCGATCGCTCGAACAAGAAACCGCCAACCGCTTGCAACGGGAGCAAAGAGACAAACAACGGCAACTCGACAAGCTCGAAGCCACCTCCGAAGCCCAACAAGAAGCCCAAGGCACTTTTGCCACCAAAATCGTCCTGCAAGCCGATTTACCCGGAGTTTGCGGCTTAGTGGCACAACTGGGGCAAGTTGAACCCCGCTATCAACTAGCCCTGGAAACCGCCGCAGGTAGCCGTTTAGCGCAGCTTGTGGTTGAAGATGATGTGGTAGCCGCAGCCGCAATTGAACTGCTCAAACAAAAGCGGGGAGGACGAGCAACTTTTTTGCCTCTCAACAAAATGCGATCGCGTTTTCCCGATACAAAAGCGACGTTAGCTTATGCGAGGGGCTTTATCGACACGGCATTTAATCTGGTAGCCTGCGAACAGAAATATAAAACAATTTTTGCTTATGTTTTTGGCAATACCGTCGTTTTTGAGAACTTAGAATTAGCCCGCGCACATCTGGGCAAAACTCGTATTGTCACCTTGCAGGGGGAATTGCTCGAAAGTAGCGGAGCAATGACGGGGGGTAGCCAGTCTTCCCGTTCAACTCTGCATTTCGGTACAGTTAGTCCGGGGGAATCTCAAGAAATAAAAGAACTCAGACAGCGTTTAGACGAGATAGAGCTAATTTTAGAGCGCTGCGAATATAATATCAGCGAGAAAACCGTTGATATTCAGAAAATTAGTCATAACTTAACTCAATTGCGTTCCCAAGAACAAGAAAGTAGCTTGCGATCGCAACAACTCCTCAAAGATATCGAACGACTGCGACAACAACAACAGCAACTCGAACAGCAACTCGCGCAAGACCGCGAAAATCATAGTAATCTTCAGCAACGCTTAGAAACTCTGTCTCAAACCATCCCAAACCAAGAAAGCCAACTCCAAACCCTGCAAAATCAACTCGCAGCCCTCGAAGCCTCCCAAACTCATAGCGAATGGCAGCAGATTCAACAACAAATCAAACAACAAGAAAACGATCAACAAAAACGCGATCGCGAATTACGTCAAGCAGAAGCCCAACTGCAAGACCTCAACAGCCAAATTACCCGTTTACAAGAAAAAATCGCAGAATCTCAAGAAATACAAGCCGAATATCGACAAACCGAAACCGAGATTACCGCGCAGCAAAATAATCTCGCGCAAGAACTGACAGAAATCGAAACTAAAATCAAAGAAACCGAAATCATTTTAGAGCAACTTGTCGCTCGTCTGGGTGAAACCAAACAAAAACGCGACAAAGCCGAAAAATCCCTCGAAACCCTCAAAAACAGCCAACAAAATCAAAATTGGCAACTGCAAAAACTGAGAGAAACCCAACAAGAACGTCAAACCCAACTCCTAGAGCTACAAAACCAACTGCAAAATCAAGAAAACGAACTGCCCGACCAAATACCACAAATCCCAGAACTTGTCAACCCCGATGACGAAAATACCGAGGCCGTAACCTTCCAAAACTACGGCGAACAACTCGAAAACCTGCAAAAATCCATCCAAAAACTTCAAAAACGCCTACAAGCTCTCGAACCCGTCAATATGCTCGCCCTAGAAGAATACGAACAAACCCAAGCCCGCCTCCAAGAACTGACCGATAAACTCCAAACCCTCACCGCAGAACGCACCGAACTCCTGCTGCGTATTGAAAACTTCACCAGCCTGCGCTATCGTGCCTTTAAAGAGGCTTTTGATGCCGTTAACGAGAACTTTCAAAATATCTTTGCCACCCTTTCCGAAGGAGATGGCTACCTCGACCTCGACGACCCCGAAAACCCTTTTGCTGGCGGCCTCAACCTAATCGCGCATCCCAAAGGCAAACCCGTACAGCGCCTGAGTTCCATGTCTGGGGGAGAAAAATCTCTGACTGCTCTCAGCTTTATTTTCGCCCTCCAGCGCTACCGTCCCTCTCCCTTCTACGCCTTTGACGAGGTAGATATGTTCCTTGACGGGGCAAATGTCGAGCGATTAGCTAAAATGATTGAAAGACAAGCCCAACACGCCCAATTCATTGTGGTAAGTTTGCGCCGTCCCATGATTGAATCCGCCGAAAGAACAATTGGTGTAACTCAAGCGAGGGGCGCACATACGCAAGTTTTAGGCATTAAACTTTAAATCTTTGGGGTATTATCGGTAAATTAAGGAAAAGTTAGCGCGATCGCGGCTTCTTATCGCTAACTCTTGCCGAATGTAAACGACCTTGGGAAAAGCTCCAATCAACAGGACACAATGACCACTGATACTATTCGTCTTCGCTCTGAATTTATTAATACCAAAGTTATCACCAACAACAGCGCCCGCCAACTGGGAGTTGTCAAGGAAGTTCTTGTAGACATTGACCGACGAGAAGTCGTCGCTTTCGGTCTGCGAGACAACTTAATCTCCGTCGCGGGAATGCCCAAATATATGTACCTCAGCAGCGTCGAAAAAACCGGTGATGTCATCCTCGTTCCCGATGAAGATGTCATTGAAGATGTTGAAGTTGAAGCCTATAGCAAACTGATCGGTTGCGAAGTGATTACCGAAACTGGGGAACTCCTAGGAAAAGTCAGAGACTTCCAATTTAACCTCGAAGACGGTCACGTTTCTTCACTCATTATCGCTTCTCTGGGTCTACCCCAAATCCCCGACCAAGCCATTAGCACCTACGAACTGCGGGTCGAAGAAATCGTCAGCAGCGGCCCCAACCGCATTATCGTTTTTGAAGGTTGCGAAGAAAGAATTACCCAAATCACCGTCGGTATTCTCGAACGCCTCGGCATTGGTCGTCCCTTGTGGGAACGAGAAGAAGACGAACTCTACGGCTATCCTAGCGCTGCCCCTCCTGAGAACCAACTCCCCACCGGAATCCCCGTCAACCCCCCTCCTCGTCAAGCCGAAAGCCGTCCTCCCGTGTGGGATGAAGACGAATGGGAAGAAGCCGAACCCGTCCCCCTTCCCCGTCGCGAAGCCGAACGAGTGCGCTACCGAGAATACGAACCGGAAGAATACGAAGAAGACAACTGGAGCGAACCCGAACCCCCCCGCTACGAGCAAAGCGCCTATGTTGAACCCGAACCTCCAGGGTATCGCGATCGCTACGAAGACCCCCAACCGGATGTCTGGGATGACGATGTAAAACCCGAACCTTACAATCCCCCCCGCGTCAACTTCCCGGAGAAAACTAAAGCCCCGGAATACGAAGATGGGTATTAATGGGCAGTCGGTAGTAGGCAGTCGGCAATCGGTGTGTAGGGAAGGGGTTTCCCCGTCCAATCCCAATCGTTAATTCAGGTGTAGGGTGGGCAATGCCCACCATCCCCAATCTTGCATATTGTAGTGTCGTGACACAGCTAAAAATGTGCTTTATTGTAGTGCCGCGACACAGCTAAAATGAGGCTATAGGTAGGGTGTCGTTAGCGTAGCGTAACGCACCGAAATACAAGCATTTTAACGATGGTGACTATCGCACAAATTAAGCTGTGTCGAGCCAGTAGGGTGGGTTAGGTGGCTAAAACTCACACTATAACTGCAATCTAGCTATCCGCCGTAACCCACCATTTAAAGTGTGTCACAGCAATAGATTGAGTTAATTAATACAGCCCTAGTCTTTAAATGTTTTTGTTTCAAGGCATAAGGTAAAGGCTTAAACCTAGGACTGGTGGGCGATGCCCACCCTACACCTACTAGCTATCCGCCGTAACCCACCATTTAAAGTGTGTCACAGCAATAGATTGAGTTAATTAATACAGCCCTAGTCTCTAAATGTTTGGGTTTCAAGGCATAAGGTAAAGGCTTAAACCTAGGACTGGTGGGCAATGCCCACCCTACACCTACTACACCTACTGCCCATTGCCCACTGCCCAATACCTCTCTAAGCCACTTTCGCCAAAACAAAGACACTCCCTTCGTTACCGCGATTGATGCGTAAATCCTCATCGAGATAGGTAATCTCTAGCCAGCCCTGGCGATCGCGCCCTTCGATGCCAAAATCAAGGGGGAAAAACTTTTTGCCCGACTCAATTTGTTTGACCATTTCGGTTGCGGATTTGTAGCCCGCAAAGCGCTGAAGCGTTACAATCGAGCGCTCAAACTTTACATTCACGCGCTTTTGAGACACCATTTCCAAGCGAGCCGCTACACTCACTAAGCCTTCTAAGCCGGGAATCCCGACAATTTCGGCAATATTGTACACTTTGGCGGCGGCGGGCTGTAAATATTGATAAATCTGCCCCAACTGCAACAAAGGAAAGCGATTTAGCCCCAGTAACTCCCGACTGGTGGTATAAAGTAACCGCCAATTCCCCTGAAGTAAATCGGCTTGTTCGAGGGGATTGGGATTAGGATTGTGGTCTTCGAGATTGGCGATCGCGGCCAGAATTGCCACTTTATCAATTTCATTAACCAGTAAACCTCGGTTTTTCCCCGCGATCGCGCTTAACAATTCGTTTTTATCATTCATACGTCACTGCCCCAAATATTAGCCCTTCGTTCCCTACTTAAATTGAACCCCATTTTTCCAGCAAAACCTAACTTTACCCTGGGGAGCGTCAATTCTGAGTGAACGAATCGCAAAGATTAAGGGTAAACTCAAAAATGTCATTACTCAATCATTTTAAAGTCAACAGAACCGCCAATGGCATCCGAAAAGTCTGAATTACCCCAAGAAATTACAATTGGTGACGAAGTGATTTTTGAAAATCGCGCTTTGTCCCAAGAAGCTCGTTATGAACCTGCGAGTGTGATTCCCCTCAAACGCGGTGAATCTCTACTCAAATGGCTATCGTCCAATAACCGCTTGTCTCCCCGTGAAAAAACCGAAGACGAGCGTTTAATCGAAGAAGAAGAAGAACTCTCCGGTTTAATCGAAGAGGAAAAAGAGGATCAGGACGAAGACGACAGCGACGACTTTGAGTAAGTTGCGACTGCGTTAATTTCTTCAATCAAAAATTGAGGTGTGAGTGAGTGGTAGACGTTCAACAATCGCAAAAACCCGCAATTACGCTCTGGACAGGTACAAATTTATTAATCTTTCTAACCCTGAGTCTGGGCGCATTTGCCATTATCTTTGAAAGTTTTAGCCAACGGCTTACCGGGTCAGATAGTATTATGACCCTACCGTTGGTCATTAGCGCGATCGCCTGTGGGGGACTGGGTTTCGTTGTGGTTCCCCTCTTGCAAAAACTGAAAACCGGGCAGATTATCCAAGAAGACGGGCCGCAAACCCATCTGAAAAAAGCTGGAACCCCCACAATGGGCGGTGTTTTCTTCATTCCCATTGCGGTTTTCATCGCTGCGATTTGGTCTCACTGGAACAGCCAAGTGATTGCAGCTTCGGCTTTGACTTTGGCTTATTTTGCCATTGGTTGGTTTGACGATTGGCAGGTATTACGCCGCAAATCCAACAAAGGCATTTCCCCCCGCATGAAGCTAATTCTACAAATTTTGGGGGGCAGTGCTTTCTGTATATGGGCATTCTGGACGCAACCAACCAGCATTACGACAGTGGGGCTACCCGGTGGGGTTTTCGTGCCTTTGGGACTGGTTTTCTGGCTGCTGGCGGGATTTGTCTTGGTAGCTGAGAGTAACTCCACGAACATTACCGACGGCGTAGATGGGTTAGCTGGGGGAACTTGCGCGATCGCCCTGCTGGGATTAGGAGCCGCGATCGCCCCCAATTACCCAGAATTAACCGTATTTTGTGCTTGTTTGTCGGGAGGATGCTTAGGCTTTGTGCTACACAACCGCAACCCCGCTAAAGTCTTTATGGGGGATACAGGTTCTCTGGCATTAGGGGGTGCATTAGCCGCCGTGGGCATTCTCAGTCAAAATATGTGGGCGTTATTCCTCGTTAGTGGCATTTTCTTTATTGAATCTCTGTCTGTGATTGCTCAAGTCAGTTACTACAAAGCCACCAAAGGCCCAGACGGCAAAGGGAAACGCCTGCTCAAAATGGCTCCGATTCATCACCATATTGAGTTAAGCGGTTGGTCTGAAACCCAAATTATCGGCGCATTTTACGCGATCGCCCTCGGTTTGGCGTTACTGGCTTTACTAATGACCAGTTACCAATGACCAATGACCAATTTTGAATGACTGTAGGGGCGAGGTTTCCTCGTCCTCAACTTCCCTAAGAACAAACGACAAAGGACAAAGGACAAACGACTAATGACAAATTAACAAGGAATCTCAATCACAAACTTTGTCCCCTCCCCTACCTGGGAAACCGCGTGTAAATCGCCTTCGTGACGCTCGACCACAATTTGATAACTAATCGACAAACCCAAGCCCGTCCCGCGGCCAATGGGTTTTGTGGTGTAAAAGGGGTCGAAAATGCGCGAAAGCTTATCGGCAGGAATGCCAATACCGTTATCAGCAATACTAATGATGACGCGATCGCGACCCTTCAAAGCCGTACTAATTTTGAGATGAGGCTGAAAATCCGGTTGCTGCTGACACTTATCTTCTAAAGCATCAACCGCATTAGACATCAAGTTAATAAACACCTGATTCAGTTGACCCGGATAACATTCGACTTTAGGCAAATCGCCGTAATGCTTAATTAAATTAATTGCGGCGCGATTTGGCTTGGCTTTGAGGCGATTTTGCAAAATCATCAAAGCACTATCGATGTTTTCGTGAAAATCAACCGCTTTTTTATCCGCTTCATCCAACCGGGAGAAGGTTCGCAAAGACTTGACAATGGCGCTAATGCGTTCAGCCCCAACTTGCATCGAGTGGAGAATTTTCGGTAAATCTTCCTGTAAAAACACCAAGTCAATATTTTCGATTTCTGCCGCAATTTCTACGGGTTTGGGATCGATGGTTTGGCCGTAAAGCTCAATCAGACCCAATAAATCCTCGCAGTAACTGCGAACATGACTGAGATTGCCATAAATAAAGTTAACGGGGTTGTTGATTTCATGAGCCACTCCTGCCACCATTAAACCAAGGGAAGACATCTTTTCAGTTTGGATCAGTTGGCTTTGGGTACGGCGAAGTTCTCGCAATGCGCCTTCAAGTTCCTGAGTTTTAGTTTGGGTTTGGGCGTAAAGTTGGGCTTGGTCGATGGCGATCGCGAGTTGACTGACCACGGCTTCGAGGAGTTCGACTTCGCTATCTTGCCACGGTCGCAAACCGCTACAATGACCAACACTAAACAAGCCAATACGCCCCGATTGGGTATGAATGGGAATGGCAAGAAAAGAAGTATAACCCAAGCGTTGTAGCAAGGCTTTGAGGGCAGAATCTTCGTACTGATCGAGATTATCAATCCTTTGACCAACGCCTTGCAAGGCTTTATCCGTTACCGATTCGATGACGCTGGTGGTATAACGTCCAATGGTTCTGGGTAAACCGTGGGCGTTGACTTGTTTGACCACATCCCAACAAGGGGGATCGAGGTCAGGCCGATACCAGCTAAAACTAGCACGATCGAGTTTCAATAAAGACTGAATTTCTCGCACCGCCGTTTCGAGAATGGTATCGAGGTCGAGGGAGTTGCGAATTTGACTGGCCAAACGGTTGAGGAGGGCTTCTCGTTGGGCTTGGCGTTGTATTTGGTCAGTTGAAGCCCTAAGCGCGGTTTCTGCGATCGCGCTTTCTTGCCAGAGGGCGATCGCGTCTGCCGCAGCCCGTAGTAAATTCACCTCTAGGGTTTCCCATAAGCGGGCTTCGACACAGTTATCAAACCCGATAAAGCCAAACCACACATCATTAACGCGAATCGGTAATAATAAAATAGCTTTAACCTCTTGGTGTTCGAGTTGTTCTCGCAGTGGGGAAGGTACATCTTGAGCCAAGGTAGCCACCACTTCTCCTGCGGCTAGTGTGTCAGCCCAAACCGGAAAAACCGCCCTCAAATCAAGATGTTGTAGGTCAGAATTCTCGATTTCGGGGGTAATCTCAGGGGCGCACCACTCGGCTTTTTGCTGACACAAAACGCGATCGCCCTCGGTATAATTTTCAAACACATACACGCGACTGGCCCGACTGGCTTGCCCTAAATATGCCAAAATCTCGTCATACTGACAGCGATTTCCTTCAAGGGTCAGCAAATAACGCTGCACTCGCACCAACGCCGAAAGATACTGTTCTCGCTGGCTGAGGTTGTGTTCGGCTTGTTTGAGTTCGCTAATATCCGTGGCTGTGCCGATTAAACGGTAAATCCGATTTGATTTATCCCGTAGGGGGTTAAGGGTCGTCAAAAACCAACGACTCGGCGTTAAATTGGCGAAAAATTCTTCATAACTAATCGATTGGCCGCAGTCGTAACAGCTTTGATAATGTTGGCGAATCAAAGCCGCTTGTTCCCCCTCTCCTAAGAGCCTTTCAGGGGTTTTGCCGACAATATCTTGGGAGCGAAAATTAAAAATGGCTTCGGCGGTGGGATTGCACCCAGCAAACTGAAAATCCCCATCTGGCGTTACATCAATGACAAAAATGAGTTGATCGATGCCGTCATAAATACTGCGTAAAAATGCTTCGCGATCGCGCAGGATGTGTTCGGCTTGTTTGCGTTCGGTAATATCGGTAAAAGACGCGATCGCGGCATAGGGTCGATCTTGACCTGGCCGAAACATCGGTTGAGCATTCACCGACAACCAAGTTACATCGCCATTGGGTTTATACACCCCCATGACTTTTTCACCGGGTCGTCCGGTGTATAAAGCTTTGACAATGGGATAGTTTCCGGGGTCAATGTTGACTCCCCTTTCGTCAACCACGCGCCATTGTTCGCTAAATGCCGAACTGCCTTGAAGACTATTGCCAATGCCCAGCATTCTTTCTGCACTGGGGTTACAGGCTTGTAAAATACCGTCTGGCGTTAGTAAGGCAATGCCTTCGGACATGGCATCAATCAGGGATTGATAGCGGGTTTCGCTGTCTTGTAAAGCGGCTTTGGCGACAATGCGATCGCTAATGTCAAACATTACCCCGTCCCAGATAATTTCCCCTTGGGAACCTTGTTCGGGTTGAGACACCCCCGACATCCATTTCAGGCGACCTGAAGGGGTAATAATGCGCCATTGATGCTGCCAACGGTTGAAATTTTCGGCTGAAGCGATCACCGATTTTTGGAAGCTTTCTACGTCTTCTGGATGAACTTGCGCCCAAACCAAGGAACTATCTTGGCACATTTGTTCGGGGCTGAGTTCCAGGACATACTGACTCGCCGGACTGACATAGGTAAACTGGTTGCTGCCATCCGGGTAGGTAACGTATTGGTAGATGACTCCGGGTAGATTGTCCGCAAGGGTTTCGAGTTGGCGATAGGTCTGCTGAATTACCTCAATAATGCCTTCAATTCGCTGAATTTGACCATCTTCGTTTCTTACTGCCCAAAATCGATGAGAAACTCGCTTCGTTTTTTGTTGAGGGCA
Source organism: filamentous cyanobacterium ESFC-1 (assembly GCA_000380225.1). Taxonomy (GTDB): domain Bacteria; phylum Cyanobacteriota; class Cyanobacteriia; order Cyanobacteriales; family Spirulinaceae; genus Jaaginema. The sequence goes on along the minus strand of KB904821.1, from coordinate 965,538 downwards.
GAAAATGACGTATTCTAAGGTTACAGTCCCTAAAGACTCGATATTCTCTAAGGCTTGTTGAACGCGGGGGCGATCTTCTGGGGCGATCGCGTCTCGCCACAGCCCAGGATTCGCCTCAAATTCATCGGGCGATCGCTCGTATAACGCGATCGCCGCTTCGTTCACATACAACAGTTGTTGTGTACGAGGATCAATCGACCACACAACACTGCTGAGTTCTTGGAAAATTCTGTCGATCCCTAACAAATCCTGTTCTTTGGGGCTTCTCCAAAACTTGCCTACCGGCCCAGAATTAGACATCAAAAACTAACCTTAGCACACGCTATCTAAAAATTAGCTTATTTTGTCTCAAAATTGAAAATTTTAAATCCAAAAATAATATCTTATATTATTATTTAGATTATTTTATAAGTGTTTTATTTGCGTTACAATTATGATTGAGATTGTAGGTTTTTCCCAAAAATACTGTTAATTTCAAAACTAAAAAAAACAGTGTTTTAAACCAATTAATTTTACTTTCTTTTTACCCCAAAATGGAGCTTTTTGAACATGGCTAAATCTAAGGCTGTTACTCACTTTATTGCGGTCAGCGATCTGTCTAAACCTGTGGCGGCTCAAGAAGGAATTTTGCTAGAAGTGGAAGGTCGTGGCGGAGACACCCCGAAAAACCGTCAAAAAGCCTTAGAACAGATTAATGATATGTGGGAAAATGGCGAAATTGCAGCCGAGAAATTTCCCGATGGCATTGCGCTCGATCATATCTTTTTTGTTCCCCCCAGTAGTCCGCAATTACAGGCTCCAGAAGACTTAAACCAAGACTCTAGTTTATTACCTGTTGTGCAAGGAGCGCGGGAAATTATCGAACTCACAAAACTACAAATTGAAGTCCAAGAAGCCGCCGAAGAAACTGCCCCTTACACCCCAATTATCGAGGCAGTTCTCGATCGCACTCGCCCCTTAACCCCCGAAGAAAAAGACCTCGCGAGAGAAAAAAAGTACGGCAAAACCATTGAACGCTTAGGATTCGCGATCGCCACCCAAGAAGAATATCAAGAAAGCTGCACCGGAAACGGCAAACTCGTCCTCAACGCGATCGCCTGGCAACTCACACAATCACCAACCTCTCAAAATCAGTAGCCTAACCCGGAGTCTCAACAAAAAACGAACTTTCACGCCCAAGCTCAAAATTAGATTGAACCGGGAAACCTTGACCCACCGCCCCACAACATTTTAAAATAAAATGTTTTGCACATAAATTAACTCAACCAAAATGGCGAATCGCGTACAAGTCGTATTAAATAAAGATGTCAGTAAACTCGGTCGCTCTGGCGATCTCGTCGATGTAGCCCCCGGTTACGCTCGCAACTACCTCGTCCCCCAAGGATTAGCCGTCAACGCCACTCCCGGCATTATCAAACAAGTGGAAATGCGCCGGGAACAAGAGCGTCAAAAACTGCTCGAAATCAAACAACAAGCCGAAGCCAAGAAAGTCGCCCTCGCTACCGTAGGCCGCTTGATTATTCGCAAAACCGTGGGTGAAAATAACGCCATCTTCGGTAGTGTTACCGCCCAAGATGTGGCCGAAGTCATCCAAGAGCAAGCCGGACAAGAAGTAGACCGTCGCGGCATTACTGTCCCCGATATCAGCACTTTGGGGATGTACAAAGCCGAAATCAAACTGCACCCGGAAGTTACCGCCGAGATTGAGTTTGAAGTCGCCCCGGCTAAAGGCGAAGCGGTTTAATTCAGTGGTCAGTTATCAGTAATCAGTTATCAGCTTCTAAGGGGCAATCGGCAATCGGCAGTGGGCAGTGGGGGTGTAGGGGCGGGGTTTCCCCGCCCAATTGAGGGAATAAGAGCGAACACCAACAACCAACAACCAACAACCAACAACCAAAATAATGAACGATCGCGCCCTACCGCCACAAAATGTAGAAGCCGAAGAATCGATTTTGGGAGGAATTTTACTCGATCCCGAAGCAATGGGTCGGGTGGCAGATATCTTGACCCCAGAGGCGTTTTATCTCAAGGATCATCACGAAATCTTCGAGGCAGCGTTGGATTTGCACCGTCACGGCAAACCCACGGATTTAATGACCGTCACCAGTTGGCTGTCCGATCGCGATCGCCTGGATAAAGTTGGGGGAACCAGCAAACTCGCGCAACTGATCGACCGCACCGTTACCGCCGTCAATATCGACCGTTACGCGGCGTTGGTGATGGACAAATATATGCGCCGTCAACTGATCGCCGCCGGACATGATATCGTCGATTTGGGCTTCGATACCGCCACGGAATTAGAAATGGTACTCGACAAAGCCGAACAAAAAGTCTTTAGTTTGACGCAAAAACGCCCCCAAGAAGGTTTAATCCCCATATCAGAAACCTTGGTACAAACATTTGAAGAAATCGATAACTTGCAGCAAAACGCGGTTTTACCAGGGTTGAATTGCGATTTTTATGACCTTGATGCTATGACCAGTGGCTTTCAACGCTCGGATTTGGTGATTTTGGCGGGTCGTCCATCGATGGGGAAAACAGCGTTGGGTTTGGGAATTGCCCTAAATATTGCCCGGATTCACGACCTCCCGGTGGCGATTTTTAGTTTAGAAATGTCAAAAGAGCAGTTAGCCCAGCGATTACTCGCCAGCGAAGCCGAAATAGACAGTAATCGCTTGCGATCGGGGAAATTGGCGCAAAATGACTTAGAACCGCTTAGTATTGCCATGGGGACGCTTTCGGAGTTGCCCATTTTTATCGATGATAGTTCTACTTTGACGGTTATGCAGATGCGATCGCACGTGCGACGACTACAAGCCGAGCAAGGGGGGCGTTTGGGCTTGGTCTTGCTCGATTATCTGCAATTAATGGAAGGGGGCGGCGATAATCGGGTGCAGGAGTTGGCTAAAATTACGCGATCGCTCAAAGGGATGGCCCGAGAAATTAACGCCCCCGTGATCGCCCTATCTCAACTCAGTCGCGGCGTAGAAGCCCGCAACAACAAGCGCCCCATGATGTCAGATTTGAGAGAAAGCGGATCTATTGAGCAGGATGCGGATTTAATTATCATGCTGTATCGGGATGCTTACTACAACCCGGATTCCCCCGATCGCGATGTGGCTGAGGTGATTATTACCAAACACCGCAACGGCCCGACTGGCATTGTCAAGCTTAACTTTAAACCCGAATTTACCAAGTTTAGAAATATGGTGCGACAACACGATTATTAATACTCAAAATCTCGGCTTCACCGAAAGCGACTGGTTGCTTACTCATTGAAGGGTTGGGAGGCCAAGTTGCCCGTCGCTTTGTCATTAGTCGTTAGTCATTAGTCCTTTGTGATTAGTAAGCACGAATGACAAAAGACCCTTCCATTCCCATCCCTAAATAGATGGGGATGAGCTGACGTTAACCTTAGTTCGGGTTAAGAAAAGAGGGTCTGTGGTTTGAAATTAGCTTGTCTGTCTGCAAAGTTATGGGGGGCTAGTCCCCCCAATTCGTTAAAATCTACGAATCATTCTACTGCCTCAATTTAAGCAATTCGTAGCAATTCCACATCAAAAATTAAAGTCGCATTGGGGGGAATGACACCACCTGCACCCCTCGCACCATAACCGAGATCGGAGGGGACAATCAGTTTGCGACGACCGCCAACTTTCATCGATCCGACTCCTTCATCCCAGCCTTTGATCACTTGACCGACTCCCACTTTAAAGGAAAAAGGCTGGCCGCGATCGCGAGAACTATCAAACTTATTCCCATTTTCGAGCGTACCCGTATAATGCACGACAACGGTATCCCCTTTGTTCGGGGTGGCACCGCTTCCTTCGACGATATCAACGTATTGCAGCCCTGAGTCTGTGGTTACGACATCTTCCATATTATTTTCTGTTGAGTTAGCACTTGCGACTTGCATTGTCGCTTGGGGTTGACCGAGTTTCGGTGATTGTGTCGTTTGGGGCTGAGTGGGGTTAGCCGCGATCGCCTCATTACTTTGGCGACCCGTCCCAAACAACAAACCCACCACTAAAATCAAACCACAAACAGCAACAACACCAAAACTAATAAAAATTTCTCGCATCAATAAATCCCTCTTAACTGGCTGCTTGAGTTAACGCCAGAGTTTATTTTCTAAATCCCGCACTTGGCGTTCTAAGCGGTCTATCCGTCCGCGCAACTCGTCCATTTCTGATTGACGGGGAACGCCTAAGTCGCCCAAAATATTACGCATCTGGCGTTCCATATTTTCTTCAAAGTTGCCTTGTTCGGACTTCAGCCGCGCCATTAGATCATCTACCATCATACGGGCTTGGTCGGGTTCAATTTTACCTTCTCGCACCAGGCGATCGCTGGCTTCTCTTATTTTTTCAGCAACTAAAGAGGTTGTACCAATGCCAACCACTAATAGCTGTTGAATCCAATCGTTATTATTACTATTCATTCTAGCTTCGATGGGTTGTGAGCGAATGCCATCTATTTTAGGTCGCTTAACTTTTTTATGATGGCACAACACCGGGACGATCAAAAAAGACTTGAGGTTGGGTTTACCGTCCTTCGTTGACCGCTCTGAGAGTGAGCTTAGGAATAAACCAGAGTATTGCTAGTTTCAGGCTTTTCGCTGTCGATCGTTTGTTTGTTCAAATGTTTGTTCAAAGGACAGCGATAACAACGAATCGGTCGATTGGGGTTGCGACTGTTCCAGTCTTCAACAAACGCCATTGCTGCACTCTTGCTCAAAAAGACTTCGACGGGATAGGTATCCCCGACAGCGACGTAGCAGTGTTGATAGTGGTGCATAGGTTATCTAGATATTTCTAAAAAATAGTCTTCGTTAATAAATCTAAACACAAATCTAAACAAAATCTAAAATTTTTGCCACTGGGCTTTTCAGTTATCAGTCATCAGTTGTTGAGGCAGTGGGCAGTGGGCAGTAGGTCTTGGGCAGTGGGGAGAGGGGGAAGATTTTGGGCAATCGGCAATCGGCAGTAGGCTTGTAGGGGCGATCTTTTCCCCGCCCAATAACCAATAACCAATAACCAATAACCAATAACCAATAACCAATAACCAATAACCAATAACCAATAACCAATAACCAATAACCAATAACCAATAACCAACAACAAACAACCAATGATAAAAAATCTGCCTTCTTAGTGAGGCGATCGCGCCGGGGATTCGCCATAAATTAAAGCGGGGAGGAAAAATCCTTCGGCTGCAATAATTTTTAGGTAAGACGTAATGATTTATCAAGACCGCACCGATGCAGGTCAGCACCTCGCTCAAGCCCTGTCTACTTATAACAATCAGGACAATGTGAGAGTGTTGGGTTTAGCCCGTGGGGGGGTTCCGGTAGCCTGTGAAGTCGCAAGCGGGATTGATGCACCTCTGGATTTGTTGGTGGTGCGAAAACTCGGCGTACCGAAGCATAAGGAGTTGGCGATGGGGGCAATCGCCCAGGATGCTTGCTGGCTTAATCAAGAAATTGTCAAGTCCCACCACATCAGCGAAGCCGAAATTGAGCAAGTTCGTCAAAAAGAACAACAAGAATTAGAAAGACGAGAAAAGCTATATCGTCAAAATTGGCCGCCCCTCGATTTACGCGATCGCATTATCATTCTCGTAGACGATGGTTTAGCGACTGGGGCTACTCTGCGCGTCGCGGCTTTGAGCGTCCGTCGCCACCAGCCTAAACGTATTGTCGCGGCGGTTCCTGTGGCTGCACCCCCTGTATGCGATCGCGCAGCCCTAGCTGTAGATGAAACCGTGTGCTTGCAAACCCCCGAAGATTTTTATGCGGTAGGGTTTTGGTATGAAAATTTCACCCAAGTCAACGACGCACAAGTACAACAAACGCTACAATCAGCTCGCGATCGCCAACCCACAACCACAGGTTAACTCGGCTTTGATTGCCCAAACGCTCTCAAAAATTGTAGGATTCACAAGGCAAAACAACAATGACATTACTCTTGGTGGGAGACATCGGCGGCACTAAAACCATCTTGCGCTTAGTCAAAGAAAGCAATGGCAAGCTTGGTGAGGTTATTGCCGAAGAACGCTATATCAGCGCCCATTTTCCCGACTTAGTGCCGATTGTGCAGAAATTTCTGACAATGGCGGAAAAAAGTTCCGGGGAAAGCTTCATTCCTCAAAAAGCTTGTTTCGCGATCGCGGGCCCCGTGGTCAAAGATACTTGCATTTTGACCAATCTTAACTGGGTATTAGATGCCCGTCGCTTGGAAACAGAATTAAATCTAACTTCTGTGCGCTTAATTAACGATTTTGTCGCTGTGGGTTATGGAGTGCTAGGGCTAAACGCTCAAGATGTCTATATCCGCCAAGATGTCCCCGCACAGGCGCGATCGCCCATTGCCGTCATCGGAGCCGGAACCGGACTTGGCCAAGGCTTCCTGGCTCCAGAAGGCGAGAGTTATCGCGTTTTCCCCTCAGAAGGAGGTCACGCCAGTTTTTCCCCCCGGAGCGATCGCGAGTTTCGTTTGCTGCAATACATTCGACGCAAATATGAGACTCACAACGTTTCCGTTGAGCGCGTGGTTTCTGGTCAAGGCATTGCTGCCATTTATCAATTTTTACGAGACGAGGAATTTCCCCCCGAAACAACCCCAATCAGCGAGAAAGTCTGGGCTTGGGAACAAGGAAAAGACCCAGAGATTGACCCGGCGGCGATTATTGCACAAGCGGCGTTAGAAAAGCGCGATCGCCTCAGTTGTGAAACCCTAGATTTATTTGTTGATGCTTATGGGTCAGAAGCAGGCAATCTCGCGCTGAAATTGCTTCCCTATGGCGGTTTATATGTTGCAGGTGGCATTGCCCCTAAAATTTTACCTCTACTTAAAACCGACCGCTTTATCAATGCGTTTCTCGATAAAGGACGCTTGAGTGGAGTGCTAAAACAAATTCCAATTCGGATTATTTTAAATTCTCAAGTGGGTTTAATTGGGGCGGCGATTTGTGCAGCAAGATAATTTAGAATTTACAATGTATAATTTACAATTTACAATTTACAATGAATTATAATTAAGATTAATTAATTAAGGATTAATAACCAATAATTAATTACCAATAACCAATAACTAAAAACCCATGAAAAGACTGAACAGAACTGGGGTGTGTCAAAAACGGCAGCGATGGGGTTATCTCGCAATCTTGTTTTGTTTGGTATTGGGAGCGATCGCGCTTTCTCCAACCCCGGCAAAATCGCAGACGGCCAATGACGAACTCAATCAGATGCTCGAAGCGGGGAACATTGGCGGCGCGATCGCAGAAGTAGAAGGAGATTGGGAGACTTTATTTGAAAACTATTTTGAAACAGACTTTCCCAACTATCAGCGTCAAGCCTCAGAAATTGCCCAACTCCTCGAAACTCGCTATCAACAAACCCAAGAAAAAGCGGCGGCGGTGTGGCTTGTTCCCCTAGAAGATCAGTTGTGCATTATGTTGATTACGCCGGGACAAGCCCCTCGTAATTGGTTTAATAAAGAAGTTTCTCAAGCCGAATTAACTCGCACATTAAATGATTTTCGCAACCGCTTAATTCTACCTGTGCGACGAATTACAAACTCTTATTTGCGTCCGTCACAACAGCTTTATACTTGGATTATTCAACCGATCGAATCAGTTTTAAAATCCGAAAATATTGATAGTTTAATATTATGTACTGGGCCGGGGTTGCGATCGCTTCCCTTTGCCGCATTGCATGATGGCGAACAATTTTTAATCGAAAAATACAGTATTTCTCGGATTCCCGCGTTTAATCTTACCGCTTTTGAAGACACTTCTTTAAATCAAGCCAGCATCTTAGCGATGGGTGCATCGGAGTTTGAAGAATTGGATAATTTGCCAGCCGTCGAAGTCGAGTTAGCCGCCATTACGCCCCGTTTGTGGCCCGGAGAAACACTACTCAATCAAGACTTCACCTTGGAAAATCTGGTACTACAACGCCAAAAACACTCCTTCGAGATTGTTCACTTAGCGACTCATGCGGCATTTAATCCCGGTACACCCCAGAACTCTTATATTCAGTTTCATAACGAACGTTTAAGCTTCGATCTCCTCCCCGATTTGGGCTTAGACCGTCCTCCGGTAGACTTGTTGGTATTAAGTGCTTGTGAAACTGCCATTGGCGATCGCGAGGCAGAATTAGGCTTTGCTGGACTCGCCATTCAAGCCGGAGTCAAGTCTGCTCTTGCCAGTCTGTGGCGGGTCAGCGATGCGGGAACTATGGCCTTGATGAGCGAGTTTTACCAACAACTCAAAACGGCTCCGACAGTAGCGGCGGCTCTACGACAAGCCCAAATCGCCATGCTCAACCAACAAGTTTACATCGAAGCCAATGAACTGCGAAACTCTCGCGGCGGTTTACCCCTTCCTGAAGATTTAGCGGCTCAAGCGGCCAGAGAAAATTTAGCTCATCCGTTTTATTGGGCAGGTTTTTCGTTGATTGGCAGTCCTGGGTGATTGGTTGTTGGTTGTTTGTTATTGGTTGTTGGTTATTGGTTGTTGGTTGTTGGTTGTTGGTGATTGGTTGTTGGGCGGGGTTTCCCCGCCCCTACAAGCCGAATACCCAAAAAACTGATTACTGATTACTGATGAGGCGATGACTGAAAAAAGCTGCCCAAAAAACTGATGACTGATTACTGATAACTGAAAACTGATAAAACCCTTGTCCCACGCAGGATAGAGGTAAAACCTGGATTGATTCGATAAAGTGGAAGTATAGAAAACTTTACGAATCAAACTAAATTTATGAATTATCTTATTGCAGTAATAAGCGATCGCCTCAAAGCAGAAGAAGCCTATTCTTCTCTAGCTAACAACAACATACCCATCAAAGAATTATCCATCCTCGGAGAAGGTTATCAAAGTGCCGATGACTTTGGTTTAATTCAACCCAATGAAGCCGCCGAAACGCGATCGCGCCGTTTATCCTATTGGTTAATTCCCTTTGGTTTCGCCGCAGGCTATTTTTTCAACGTCCTCACCCAGATTCAAATTATCGCCGGGACTAACCCCATTTTCAATCATATTCTCGGTGGTGTCTTTGGGGCTGTCGCCGGGGCGTTAGGGGCGTTACTCGTCGGTGGTGCAGTCGGTTGGACAATTGGCAGTGGTGATGCGCTGGCCTATCGCAACCGCCTCAACGCTGGTAAATATCTGATTGTTGCTCAAGGTACAGAAAAAATGGTCGAGCAAGCAACGCGCATTTTACGTCAGTTTGACCCCGAAAACATCCAAGGCTACACCGCCCCAACTGAAGCTTAATTCGTCAACGAGTTAATCGGTCAAGATACGGTTAACACCCTTCCTCCGGGTACGATTGAGGCTGGTGCAGATCATTGCGATATCCAAGCCAATCGCATTGAAAGCAATGTCGAAGAAGCTCAACAACTAATCGAGACGTTAAACGACCCAGATGTGCATATCAATCTCGATGACATTATGGCAGAGTTGCTGAATGAAGGCATTGATAAGTTTATCAAGCCTTACGAGTCGTTGATGCAGTCTCTCGAAAATAAAGTGCAACAATTAGCTCCTGTCTAACCAGAGAATCATCACAAATAAAATCCACGCGATCGCCCCTCACCCTATATGGGAGAGGGGTTTGCGATGAGGGCAAAAGCCAGATTTCAACAATCTCAAATCACAACTCCGAAAAACAAAAGACCAAGGACGAATGACCAAGGACAAAGCTTTAATACATCCGACTCAACACATATTCAGTTAAATCTAACAGCGCTTGACTCGATGCTGAGGGTTTGAGCAACTTGAGGCTTTCGACGGCTTGCTTTGAGTGGTAGGCGGCTAAATCCCGCGATTTCGCAATGCCTTGGCTTTTTTCGACCAAGCTCAACGCTTGCTCTAAATCTCCGTCTTGGCTAAACTCTCGCTCAATCAAAACGGCGAGAAAGGGATGTTCTTCCATGGCATACAAAACCGGGGCCGTCAGGTTACCACTGGCTAAATCTGACCCGGCAGGTTTGCCTAAAACCTCCGTCGAAGCGGTGAAGTCTAAAATATCATCCACAATCTGAAACGCCAAGCCAAAGTGACGACCGTAATCGTATAAAGCTTGATTAACTTCAGCATCGGCTTCGCTTAATACGCCTGCGGCTTTGGCACTGTTGGCCATCAAGGAGGCGGTTTTGTAGTAGCTTTTTTCGATGTAAGCTTCTAAAGACAAATTGGTTTCAAAGCGATTGAGGCCTTGGCGAATTTCCCCTTCGGCAAAGTCGCGAATCACCTCCGAAAGCAGTTTGACCACTTCGAGTTGGTCGAGGTTGGCTAGATACCAAGAGGCTTGAGCAAAGAGAAAGTCTCCGGCTAAAACCGCAATACGGTTGCCAAATAAGCTGTTAACCGTGGAGACGTTGCGCCGCACTTCTGATTCATCCACTACGTCGTCGTGGACTAAGCTGGCGGTGTGGATCATTTCGGTGATTTCGGCCAAGCGACGGTGGCGCGGTGTAATGTCTTTGTCTAACATCGTGCCACGGGCTACCAACAGAACAATGGCCGGCCTGAGTCGCTTTCCTCCCGCACCAAACAGGTGTTCGGCGGCAGCACTAAGGATGGGATGTTGTGCGCTAACGAGGTTTTGGAGGTTTTCCGCTAAGAGCCTCAGATCGGTCTCAACGGGAGCAAAAAGCGATTTTACTGAGGTCATGAGTTCGCCCGGTTTGGCTGTATGGTTACGAAAGTTTACATATCTTTTAATTTATTTTAAGACAAGCTTTCCAAACAGGGGGTGTCGATTTTAGAGAAATTGCCGTTAATTTTTGGCGATCGCCTTTTTTTCTCCATCTATCTTGAGACTGAAACTGGCCTTTCTTCAGATTTTTTTTACACTCCCCCTTTAAGACCCGGGGATGTTGTGTTATTTTAGTAGTAGGGGTTTTAAGCATTTGCAAAACTCGTTTTTAATGAAGTTTTGTTACGAAATTATAAATCCCGAATAGCAGATCGTCTTTCCGCACGAAAAGCACTCCCAAAGACACCGAATCACCCCAATAAAGGGCTTAGAGTCGTTTGATTGGCTCGGTTTGTAGCAAGAGTTAGAATCAGTCTACAAAAGTCTTCTGGAGTAGTGCGAGTCACCCGCCCAGTCTGTAGCTTTTAAGAGTCAGAAAGCGGCGGCGTGATGGGAAAACAGTCTGCTGGTTTACGATATGGATTGACTTCTTGTTTTCGTTATTTACGTCAGCCTAGGAACTTGTTACTAAGCTGACGGGACTGTTGATCGTAGCTTCAGCGAATTAACACCACGATTCGCAAGCTGCACAAGAAACTGGGGTTTCCTGGTTTTGCAAGCGATTCACAAAACTCAATACCTACCGCTATTCTTTTTACTTGTCCTTTAGCCCATGAGTGACTCCTGAAGATGCCCACTATGATCTTACTGATTGCCGCGACTTACTTACTGTCCGTTTATTTGTTGTTAGCGTTGGCGCGACGTACTGGCAAGGTAACCGTCACGCCCACGCGACATATCCACTAGGCTGTTTAAGCACTGTAGCCTAATATTATATCAGTCTATCGACTCGATTGGCAATTCTAATGTCGTTGAGAGGTAGACTTTTTCGACGTGGGGAAAATCTCCCAACCATTGCTGAGACAACCGGGCAAACTGCTGGGGCGAACCACTGACGCGAAATTGAGTAGGGACGCGATCGCCCCGGTTTTGGAGATTGAGTAAAGTTAACTCTTGTTGGGTGGCTTGCACCAGCGATCGCGCCGGATCGATCAAGCGCACACCCGGCGGTAGAATCGCCCGCAACACCGGTTCGAGGTGGGGGTAATGGGTACAGCCATAAATCAACGTATCGATGTCGCGATCGAGCAGAGGTTGGAGATAACGGCGAGCAACCTCATAAGTATAGGCATCGTGAAGGCGATTTTGTTCGATCAACGGCACAAACTCAGGACACCCCACTTCCCAAACCTGTACGGTGGTATCAATTTCTAAAATGGCATCTCGGTAAGCGTGACTTGCTGCGGTTGCTGGGGTGGCAATTACGCCAATGCGTTGCCCTTTGTGAACCGCCGCCGCCGCCCCCGGTAAAATCAAACCTAAAATCGGGACATCAAACTCTTGACGCACCGTTTCTAACGCCAACGCCGAACTCGTATTACAAGCCATCAAAATCATTTTGACTTGTTGAGAAAGCATCCAAGGGATAATTTCTCGCACAAACTGTAAAATTTCTTGGGGCGATCGCGTCCCGTAGGGTAGACGATCCGTATCTGCAAAATAAAGAATAGACTCCTGGGGAAGCTGGCGATCGAGTTCGCGCAGAACCGTTAATCCCCCCACACCACTATCAAAAATGCCAATTCGCTGCATTAGTTTCCTAAATAATTGACGCAATAGATCGAGAATTAGACCTCAGTGTAGCCGAGTGTCGCGCTTTTGTCGGACTTTCTAAAGTTTGAATTTGCCTGAAACGGTGATAATTTTCATTGAAGATAAAGTAAAATTCCCCGCGCGATCGCCTCTGCCATTTGCCGACGATGACTCGCTTGACGCAGATTCGCCGCATCTTCGCGCCCCGTCAAAAAGCCCGTTTCCACTAATACCGCAGGCATCGCCGAGTTGCGTAAAACATAAAATCTGGCTTGGCGTACCCCGCGATCGCGAATATTAATACTCTGCATCACACTGCGATGAATCGTCTGAGCCAACCGTAATCCACTCGAATAATAATAAATCTCAAAACCATTCACATCCGGGCGACTCATACTAATCGCATTAGCGTGAATACTCACAAAAAGATCGGCTCGGGCCCGATTCGCCATGGCCGTGCGGCCATTTAAACTAATAAAACGGTCATCCCCTCGCGTCAACAACACCTGCACCCCTTGTTGTTCGAGCAACCGCGCCACCTGCAAGCTAATATCAAGTACCACATCCTTTTCTTGCAACCCCCCAATCCCGATCGCCCCTGGGTCTTTGCCGCCGTGACCAGGGTCTACTGTCACCAACACCCGCGAATTGCGAACCCTCGGTAAATTCCCCGTCGGGGCAGGAGTGGGGGCGGCTTGAGAAGGGCTAGAGCGACGACTAGGAGGCGGTACAGCAATGCGCTGGCGTTCTTCAGTAGGGGGACTGACACGAGAGCCTTGTTGCTCCAGGGGCAGGCTTAAACGGCGACTGCGACCCCTAGGCACTTGCCCTAAACGGTAACCCGATCTCGGTTTGAGTAATAAAATCGTGGTGCGATCGTCTTGTTGACGCACTCGTAACTCAGCAATGGGGCTATTGCGTCCGATTTGCGGCCCTTGCAAGCGGTCTGCCAGTTGAGCATTCGGAATGGTAATTTCATACAGTTGGGCTTGAGCATTCCACCGACTCGACCCGGTAATGTCATTATTGGCATTAATAAATAAAGTATCGCGACTGAAATCAATCGATTCAATCGTCGCTAACCGAGAACGAGCCGCAATCGGGGTGGTATTGCCCACAGGAACAATATTTACCCCACCCCGGTTATCAGAACTTGCTTGCCAACGTTGAGCGCGATCGCTCGTATCGAGGGTGATGCGAGCGATCGGCGGATTGGCATTGACTTGGGTAAAACGAGCCGAGCGGACTCCGAATTGGTTGAGCGCGATCGCGTTGGTGAGTAAATCTGTTGATAAAACTACCCCTTCGAGGTCAATATTGACCCGATCGCGATCGCGATTGACATCAACTCTAGCGGGAGAGCCGTTCAGACTTAAAAAAAAACCGTTACTCGTTACTCGAAAGGGCCGCTCCGACTCAGCCGAACTCGTTACCGTCGGCGGTTCGGAAACCGACGACGAAATCCGTTCCGGTTCGGGTAACTGTACCGACCACTGAGTCGGCGTTGCTCCCCGAAAGCGAATCTTTTCCGGGTCTAGGGTATAGCCCGGAGCCACCTCAATCACAATGCGCGTCGTGCGAGTGTCAAACTGACCCACCCGCAACGAGCGAATCAAACCGCCCACCGATTGATTCACCGTGGGTTGACCCAAGCGAATCCCCGGTAGGTCAATGACTAAACGAGTCGGATTAGAAATCAACTGCGCCGTCGGCTGTACATCCGAATCCGTGGTAAACACCAACTGATTCTCATTGCGGTCAAAGCGCCAAAACGTAATGCGATCGGCCCAACTCGGCGCGGCAAAACACAACACGCTCAATAGACTTAGGAGTAGTCCGTATCGTTGGTAATGTTTCAAAATCTTACTCCTCGAGAGGTTATTACTCGGTATAGGTGTCCTTGTAATTCACAAAGATACTGTACCCCCTACTTGGGTTCCGAGTTCACAGAATTTGATGAAACCGCCTCGGATTTGGGTTCGGGGGTTTGAAAGACAACCCGTAACAAAGGCGGGGCCAGAAATGTTGTGGAAATCACCATCATAATAATTGCCGCTTCGGTTGAAGCCGAGAGTGCGCCACTAGCAGAACCCACCCCGGCAAAAACCAAACCCACTTCACCGCGAGGAATCATCCCCACCCCAATCGCCAAGCGGTTAATGCCCGGTTGTCCGAACACCGTAAAACCTGTGACTACCTTACCGATAATCGCCACAACAATCAGGAAGATTGCCACAATCAACCCTTCACGATTGCTCGGAACCGCCGGATTCAAGACATTGAGATTCGTTTGCGCCCCCACACAGACAAAAAACACGGGAACCAAAACATCCGACACCGGGACAATTTGCTTTTCTAAGTCCGGGCGTTTTTCCGTTTCTGCCAACACCAAACCCGCCGCAAACGCCCCTAAAATCCCTTCAAGTTGAATCGCATTGGCAATGTAGGCTAAAGCAAAGCAAAACACCAAAGCCGTGAGCAGCAATTCGCCCCGCGTCTTCATGTTGTTGACCAAGCCCACATAATAATCCTTGAGAAAGCGACCCAATAAAATCGCCCCCACTAAAAACACTGCCGCACTGATAATCAGATAAGCAATATTGACAATCTGGACTTCCCCGGTTTTCGCCAAACTCGAAACCACCGCCAAGACGATAATGCCCAAGACATCATCAATCACCGCAGCCCCGATAATAATTTGACCTTCCTTGCTGCTGAGTTGACCCAATTCCGCCAACACCTTCGCCGTAATACCGATACTGGTGGCGGTTAAAGCTGCCCCCGCGAACACTGCCGGAATAGTGGGAATGCTAAATAGGTAAATTAACCCAATCGTTCCCAAAGCAAAAGGAGCTACTACCCCCACTACCGCTACAATTGTGGCTTGCACTCCGGCATCAATGAGTTCTTTGAGGTCGGACTCTAGCCCAATTTCAAACAGCAGGATAATAACTCCCAACTCCGACAGCACATCGATCACTTCGCTTTGGGACTCAAAAATCGATTCGGCGATTTCAGGCGGCAGGGGCGTACCGAGTTCCATGAGCTTGAAAATCAAAGAATCACTCGCTTGTGCGCCACTTTCGGGAAATACCAAAATCGATAAGGCAGAAATCCCGATAAGTACGCCGCCTACCAATTCACCCAGCACTGGGGGTAAGTTGATCCGAGAGCAAACTTCACCCCCGACTTTACTCGCAATAAAGATCGTAATTAGGCTTAACAATACGCCAGCAATCACCAGCGCGCCGCGATCGACATCCACGGTTTCGGGGGTTGTCGCCAGCCACAAAGAAGGCCCGGATAACCCCTGAGTTGCCGTGAAATCGATTATCGTTTGAACAAATATCATGCGTTTTACAATCTCCTAATCTTGCCATTGGCTCGTCGGCGAGCGTGAACCTTTTTAACCTTTCAATAATTTACATAAACGTTCTCACTCCTGCTGCCTTTCTTGCAACGGATTCTGGTGACGTTTTGGGATTTTCCTGACGGTTGGGGTCAGAGATTGTCATTAGTCATTAGTCATTGGTCATTGGTCATTGGTCATTGGTCATTAGCATCCGGTGTAGCATTCTTGGGTTTGTACTGGAGAATCAGAAAAAAATAACAAAGGACGAAGGACAAATGACCAAGGACAAACCAAAGTCATTAGTCATTGGTCATTGGTCATTAGCATCCGGTGTAGCATTCTTGGGTTTGTACTGGAGAATCAGAAAAAAACAACAAAGGACGAAGGACAAATGACCAAGGACAAACCAAAGTCATTGGTCATTGGTCATTAGCATCCGGTGTAGCATTCTTGGGTTTGTACTGGAGAATCAGAAAAAAACAACAAAGGACGAAGGACAAATGACCAAGGACAAACAAAGTTGTACTGGAGAATCAGAAAAAACAACAAAGGACGAAGGACAAATGACCAAGGACAAACAAAGTTGTACTGGAGAATCAGAAAAAACAACAAAGGACGAAGGACAAATGACCAAGGACAAACAAAGTTGTACTGGAGAATCAGAAAAAACAACAAAGGACGAAGGACAAATGACCAACAACCAACAACAAGGAGAATTCCCATGAGCCAAGCTTTATTCCTAGCCACAGGCTTTATAGCCGCCGGGCCCATTTCTGCACCACCACCACCCCTTCCCCCGGATTGGTTAGAGCAGTTTCAAGCTTGGTTTGAGCAGGATGAAGCTCAAGCGGCGACTGTAGCCCAAGCAAAGCCTACCTCAGAAACCCCTCGATTGGAGTTTAGCAGCGCCCCTACAGCCTCGAAAGCAATACCAACCCCGATTTCGGGGGCCCAGTTGTTTGCCCAGCGACAGGCGGCTTTACAGGCGGGTCAGCTTTATACTCGTTTGTCGCCGGACAGTTTTCAAGGGAAGTGGGGGAAAGCGACACAACAGCCGACGCATCAACAATGGCAAGAGTTATTGGCTGCCGAAGCGAGGGCGATCGCGAAAGGCCAAGGCCAAAATCGTCTTAGTATTTTGGTGGGGGATTCTCTCAGTCAATGGTTTCCCAGTAAGTTGTTAACCGTTGATAAGTTTTGGCTCAATCAAGGCATTTCCGGCGAAAATTCGACCCAAATTCGCCAACGGCTTCAAGCTTTCCAAAATACGCGCCCCGATACGGTTTATTTAATGGCAGGGATTAATGACCTCAAACAAGGAGCCAGCGATGCAACTATCCTTCATAATATGCGGGGAATGATGCGGCAGTTGCGATCGCAACATCCCAATGCTGAAATTGTGGTTCAGTCGATTTTACCGACTCGCTTACCAAGTATTTCTAATGCCCGGATTCGCCGTCTCAATCGCCAAATTGTCCTCATCGCACAACAAGAGGGGGCAAGTTATCTTAATCTCCACGCCTTTTTTGTGGACTACGAGGGCAAGTTACATCAAGAGTTAACCACCGATGGTATTCACCTCAATGCTCAAGGTTATGCGATGTGGCAATATGCCCTACAAGAAGCGGAAAATTGGGTTGCGCGTCGGTGAGGTTTTGGAACCCCGGTTTTTCCACAGTGGGGTCAAATTAAGTGTGTAGGAACCATCCATAATAACCGTAGGGGCTGGGTTTCCCTGCCCAATTTGGCCTTAGTATCTTGTCGATTTTTGTTCTATAATTGCATCAAAGTTTGATGACCCAAGGGAGAGATTGGACGAGGAAACCTCGCCCCTACAAAAGATATAAAACTCTTTTAGACAGCGAGCATTCAGAACCCCAGTTTTTTCAAAAAACCGGGGTTCTAATCTAACAAGCGTAGATATTTGCCTTACTTCTGGCTGTATGATTACTGCTCCTCATCCCACAGAAACCTATCTCCTGCACTTGCCGAAAACTCTGAGACTACAGGTAAGTGTGGCACAGTTTGAGATGCTCGCGATCGCGAATCGGGAATTAAGTTTAGAACGAAATCACCACGGAGAACTAATCGTGAATCCCCCCACCAGTTGGGAAACCGGAGAGCGCAACGGTAATATCTTCGGTGAATTGTATATCTGGAATGTCAATGCGGGCAAACCCGGCAAAACCTTCGACTCCTCCACAGGTTTTACCCTTCCAGGGGGCGCAATTCGCTCTCCCGATGCCTCTTGGATTAGTTTACAGCGTTGGTCGCAACTCACCCCACAGCAGAAAAGCACTTTTCCCCAAATCTGCCCGGATTTTGTCGTTGAGTTGCGTTCTCCTTCCGATAATTTATCCTCTAGTGCTGGAGTTTGTACGGCCAACATTAGAGGAGTATAACCTTCCTCATCTTTAGCATTAACATTTGCTCCTGCTTTGATTAACTTCTTAACAATTTCAAGATTTCCTTGGTCTATAGCTACAAATAAGGGAGGATAAACCTCGCCGTGATAAGGTATATTACAATCTGCCCCCTTATCTAGCAAAATGTCAATAATTTCAATATGTTCTCCATCTATTGCTTCAGTTAATGCTGTACCTAAACCAAATATATGATTGATATTTGCGCCAGAATTAATCAATAATTGCACTATTTCTACATAACTGTAACGAACAGCATTAAACAAAGCAAGATTGATAAATTTATCCTCTATACATTCCGTTGCAAGTAGAAAATTGACTTGTTCTATATCATAGTTTTTAATTGCTTGAGATAACTTCAACCAAGTTTGATTTTGAAAAGATTTGTCTACATCTGTCATTTTAAGAAACGGCGAAGTCGGTAAGTTCACGGCGTTCTGGAGTTTTGAAGGCAAGGACGATTTGCTGAGGTGGGATTCCCTGTTGGACGAGTTCGTTGGCGATTCCTGCTTCTGTACCATCTTGTTGTATCCAAATCTTATTACCAATGATATCAATGTGGATCAAATTACCGTAAATTCTACGGTTGTTTTGCCAGCCTGTTTCAATTAATAAATAATGGGTTTTGTTTTGGTCAATGATGAGTTGAATATTGCTATCGGGGTCATTGCCAATAAAGTCTTGGTAATCTTGTAATACTTTAACGATAGCTGTTTCCAGATTTATTTTATTTAAGTTATCCATCTTATAACTTCTTCTTTAGTAACATCAAAAGTTAGTAATCTTAGGATTTTATCTTCTAATAAAACTTGACCCGCTTCTTTTTTCTGATCGGGAAAAGCCGTTTTACCGGGTTTTATACTGGATTTGGGCGTTGTGTGGGATGTAAGTTAAATTCAAAACCCCGGTTTTTTCAAAAAACCGGGGTTCTAATCTAAGCTAGTAGATATATTGCCCCACTTTTGGCTGTATGATTATTGCTCCTCATCCCACAGAAACCTATCTCCTGCACTTGCCGAAAACACTGAGACTACAGATCAGTGTGGCACAGTTTGAGATGCTCGCGATCGCGAATCGAGAATTAAGTTTAGAACGAAATCACCAAGGAGAACTTATCGTGAATCCCCCCACCAGTTGGGAAACCGGAGAGCGTAATAGTAAAATTATCCAACAACTTGCCAACTGGAGCGATCGCAACCGCACAGGTAAAACCTTCGACTCCTCCACAGGTTTTACTCTCCCTAATGGCGCAATTCGTTCTCCCGATGCCTCTTGGATTAGTTTACAGCGTTGGTCGCAACTCACCCCGCAGCAGAAAAGCACCTTTCCCCAAATCTGCCCGGATTTCGTCGTCGAGTTGCGCTCTCCTTCCGATAATTTATCGCCGTTACAAGACAAAATGCTGGAGTATCGAGACAATGGCGCGAGATTGGGGTGGCTGATTGACCCGCAATCTCGACAAGTTAGTGTTTATCAACCGGAAACAGAGGTTATAGTTTTAGATAATCCCGATTCCTTGTCAGGAGAAGCCGTTTTACCCGGTTTTGTGCTGGATTTGAGCGTTGTCTGGGATGTAAGTTAAATTCAAAAACCCGGCTTTTCCCAGAACCCCGGTTTCGCCTAAGTTACCGGGGTTCTAAGAGCGCGGACTTTGTTATACTAACGCCGGATTTTAAAATAGGCGGGAATCGCGGTTTTGACTTAAAATCACTCTAAAAATGACAACAGAACCCGAATTACTAACGTTCACCTTTGAAACCGTCACGGTGAACTTCCAAGGCGAAATTATTGAAAAACGCCCTGGTGAAGCGTCGTACTTCCGGGAAGACTTAGGCAATGGAGTCAGCTTGGATATGGTGTATGTACCCGGAGGAAGTTTCGTGATGGGCGTACCAGACTGCGAAGATGGCAGTTATGACAACGAACGCCCACAACACCAAGTCACCCTGCAACCCTTCTCTATGGGCAAATATGCCGTCACTCAGGCACAATGGCGAGCAGTGGCTAACTTACCGCAACTGCAACGAGATTTAGACCCGAATCCGTCACAATTCACAGGGGATGAGCGACCAGTAGAATGCGTAAATTGGTACGATGCAGTCGAATTTTGCGCTCGATTGTCTGTAGCCACAGGCAGACAGTATTGCTTACCCAGTGAAGCCCAATGGGAATATGCTTGTCGCGCCCGAACAACCACACCGTTTCATTTTGGCGAAACCATTACCACCGATTTAGCCAACTATGACGGCGAATATTTCGACGACAGGAAGCCCGGAGAAATATATCGCGGTGAAACAACGATTGTGGGCAGTTTTCCGCCCAATCACTTTGGTTTATACGATATGCACGGCAATGTTTTTGAGTGGTGCGCCGATTCCTGGCATGGCGATTACGAACAAGCGCCCACTGATGGTAGGGTTTGGGATGATGGCCATGACAACCGTTATCAAAACTATGCAGAATATCTTGCTAATCTTTTGAGTCGAAAGTCCACTTCTGTGTTTCGCGGGGGGTCTTGGATGTTCAATGCTGAATACTGCCGCAGTGGAGACCGAGACCATGGCCTGTCTTGGACGAGATATGGCTACGATGGTTTTCGGGTTGTTTGCGTTTCTGCCAAAACTCCCTAGCTTTTTACTCTATAGGTTGTTCAGCGCTACCTTCAAATTCTGGTAGGGGTCTTGCTTCTAACTCGGCTTGTGTGGTGACTAATCCGTTTTCGTGAATATCCTCGATAAGCCACTTCATTTCTTTGATTTCTTGGCGCTGCGTCGCGATGATTGCATCTGCCAATTCCCGGACGCGAATATCCTCGATTTGAGCGCGTTCGCTGGTCAAAATGGCGATGGAATGGTGGGGAACCATGCCTTCCATATAGTCTACGTCGCTGACTGTTACCTGGGAGCGCACTAACCAAAGTGCTAAACCAAACAGCACCAAAGCAGCAGCATAAATGGCAATATTAACCTTTTTGCTTTTATACATGTGCAGCATATACGACAGCATAATGACCATCATCGCCGCACCCATGATCAATGCCATAAATACTCGCGTTTCGCTAAATAAAGCATGATCGATCAGTTGATAGGAATGGAGGTACATTAGGAAAAACATCACAACGATTGAGGTTCCAATCATTGCGAAGAATCTAACATAGCTACCCTGCATTCCATGATGTTCCTGAGTATCTGAATGGGTTTGGGTTATATTTTCTGATGTATTCATGTTCGCTACCATTTAAAAACAAGGTTTGCCCCATCCCGAATCAGCTCATTTTTACAATGAGGCATCATTTCGGTAGAACTTCAAAGAACGGGGCGTAAGGGCTTAATGTTTAAGCCTTTGCGATCGCTTTATCCAAGCGAGATTAATGGGCTTCGTCATAGAGAAGCATCAATAATCTTTGAGTTGCAATGGTTTACTTTTACCCAGCGCTCTTTTTCGCAACATCTATCTAGGGAAAGAAAACTGTATTTTATGTCGTTTAATTAAGAGGATTTCGTCTTAATTTAAGGGTTAATATTAAATTTGTTTAATTAGGGGGGATTAAGAACCCCGGCTTCTAGCTAGAAATTTTAACTTGACTGTGTAAGCAGGTAAGAAACCGGGGTTCTCAAACATTTGAGGAAATAAGCTGAGATGGGCGATCGCGAGGACTTTAAAGAACTAGATATCAGAGAAATTCCTGGGATTCAACTCATCAAGAATCGTAAAACAAACATGATTGAGGGCTAATTCTCCGACGGAAACTTGCTGCTTAGTAATTTGCTGGCCTTTGCTGTAAAGTCGCTCAAACGGAACGCCTTTGGCCATTTCGGCGTGATACCAAGCCAAGCCCATGAAAAAGCGAGTGGGATAGGGCCCTCCTTCGATGACATCATCGGGATTCGATTCCATGGGAAGCCAGCCAAAGCCGGGGAGATAAAATTCCATCCAAACGTGATTAAAGTCCGGTTCGAGGGGAATAAGACGTTCAAAGGGGTGCGCCGGGCATTTGTAACGTCCCACTGTACGACAAGCAATGCCGTTGAGACGAGCCAAAGCCAGCAAAACCCCTAAATACTCCCCGCACGACCCAACACCCCTAGCAAGGGCAACATCAGGCGGATCGATGTGGGGTTTGATGCCGTAGGAAAGGCGGTCGTAGACATAGTTGCGAATGCTGTACATTTTCCGCAACAAGTTGGTTTCAGAGCCGATGGCTTCTTGGGCGGCGTTTTGGATGGTTTCGGTTTCCATCGCTAAGTTATCATTATCGACGAGGTAGCGATCGCCAAAATCCGACGGCAATTCCGGCATATCTTCCCCGTCGCGGGGGTCAAATTGATATTTGATGCCCCACACTTGCAGACGGGCTTTCCAACCGAAAATATGACGCTCGTCGGAGGTGAGTTTATCAAACTTAAACACCGCCAGTTTTACCCCGTCAATTTCTTGTACGGTGAAGGGTAAGCCGACAGGTTCAACGGATAAGACTTTTTGACGCTCGGTTTCGGCAGGTAAGGCAATACGCCATTCTAAATCGGTTAATTCGATGGGGTCGAGGGGGGAAAGCTCCTCAACATAGGACATCTCGATGAGATAGCCGTTAGACAGGGCATACTTTTTGTCGGGGTCGTAGCGGTAGTAGAGGGGATGGACAAAGGTGCGATCGCGATATTGTAATTCGTGGTTGGGATTGGCGTTAGGATTGTCGCGAATATAAGGTTCTTCGTAGGTATAGGAAACATACAAAGTTTCCTCTTGGGTTTCGCTGTTGCGCCAAAACGCTAATCCCGTCGGCCCTTCAAAGGGCGTTAAAATTTTGAAAGTCACTTCTCCCGTAGCGCGGTCAAGACAGTACACCGTTTGTTCGAGGGTGTCAGAAATCCATAACTCCTCATCCCGGACGGTAATATTTTCTAAACCGATGCCGGGGGCATACAAGCGGGTAATTTCGCGGCCTGTATCCCGGCTAAAAATCAAGACATAGCCTGTTTTCTCGCAAGTGACATAAATGGTCGATTGCCACACTGCGACCCCATTGGCCGGATAACCCAAACTGACAAAGCGTTTCGGGGGTTGCGAGCCATCAAAGGGACAGAAAAACACACTATCATCGCGGGTAAACCAGAGAGTATCATCCGCGATCGCCAATCCCGTCGCTCCCACAAAATCTTTCCAACTGTGGGCATTCACAATTTTGGTGTCGTCCGTCAACGGATTAACCGCCAGCAAATAACCATTTAAGGTATCGAGGGCATATAACGTATTGTTATGAAACGTAAGGCCGTGAATCGTCGCGGCAGCAATGGGTCGAATGGTACGTTGAGTGACGTTTGGGTTGCTATCACTTACCCTGTAAGAATCAGAAGTCATGGCTTATTTGGCTCTTAGACATCGGGATTAATCCACGCCATAAAACCATAGCAGTTTAGGCCGAGTCAATCAAAACCATTATGGCGCTTTGATGACCTTTCGCGGCAACAGAGGCCGGTTTTTTCAGCGATCAGCGATTAAGGGGCTCCTCGGCAATCGGCTCCTCGGCAGTCGGGGGGGAGTGGGGATTTTGCCCCAGAAAGTGAGTCAGAAACTTCTTGCTAGATGGCAGACTCTAAAAAAGGCTCAACACTAGACTATACTATGGTTTCAGCCTCAAAAAGTAAAATTAAGTTTCACCGAGAGCACCTAAGAGGAGCGCCGCCCCCCAGGACTGAGGGAATAAAAACTCGCGATCGCGAAGGGGTAGGCGAAGCCCGATCGCTCCCGTCGTCTGTGTCTAAGTGAAATTATCAGGATTAACGCCCTCACTCGGATCGTAATCCGGCGCGATCGCCCTTGAGCCAAGATTCTGAGCAATCTCCAGAATAAGACAAATTGTTAAAAATGATACGGTTTTTAAACCGAGTTTCCCCTCTAGAGCAATCAGTTACCACAAAGGGTCACTATATAAATTGATCGTTACTTCTTCGGAGCTAGGGGGAATCGAAGAAATACAAGAACACACCGGAGTCCCATCCCCAAGTTCCACTTCGCAAGCATGACACGACCCCATGAGGCAACCTGTGGGAATCGTGATTCCGGCTCGCTGGGCAACCGCTAACATCGGTTCTCCGGCTTCGGCGGTAATCGTGACATCATCGGGCAAAAAACGGACAGTAACAGTCATGACAGTAATCAGTTATCAGCGATTAAGGGGCAGCTTTTTTCAGTCAACAGCCTCTAAGGGGCAATCGGCAATCGGCAATCGGCAGTCGGGAGGTTTCTTCAGTCATCAGTTATCAGTTATCAGTAATCAGTGTTTTGGGCAGTGGGTCTTGGGCAGCTTTGCTGTAGGCAGTGGGCAATCGTTATGTAGGGGCGATCTTTTCCCTGCCCAATAACCAATAACTGGTGCGACCCCGCGCCGCCGTAAGGCGCAAGGGAACGCGCACCAGAAATAACCAACAACCAATAACCAACAACCAACAACCAACAACCAACAACCAATAACCAACAACCAACAACAAAGGACAAAGAACAAAAGACCAAGGACTAACTAGGCAAAACCGGGCTGAGATCGATATGGGCTTCGACCAAATTGGCCAACTCATCTTGGATAATCTCTCGTTGTTCGCGATAGTTCGGGAGTCCGGTGGGCAAAGAAATCAAGCCGCGACGCTGACGCAAGTGATTGAGCCAGGATCGCCGCCAGGCCCCATTATCAAATAAACCGTGAAGATAACAACCCCAAGTCAACTGAGTGCGATCGACAATGCCCAAACTGGGGTCTTCAAATAACGGGCTGTATTCTTCCCTTAGTTTACCTTTACGGGTTTCGACCAACATCGATCGCCCTTGGTGGATTTCGTAACCTTCCACGGGAAGTCCCCCTTGGGGAAAGTTGGAGATAACTTGGCGCTGACGAGAAATTTTGTGACGAGCGATGACGGTTTTCAGGGGTAATAAATCGAGACCTGGGGTGTGTTCGGATACTTCTCCTTCTAACCCTTCGGGGTCGGAAATAGATTCCCCTAACATTTGAAAACCGCCACAAATGCCCATCACTGTACCACCTGCTACCGCATAATCTTGGATGGCTTTGGCCATGCCACTGTCTTGTAGAATTTTCAAATCGGCTAGGGTTGTTTTGGAGCCAGGTAAAATCACGGCATCGGGATAACCTAAGTCATCGTCGGGGCTGATGTAACGGACTTCAACGGTGGGTTCGGATTCGAGGGGGTCGAAGTCGGTAAAGTTGGCGATGCGGGGTAAGCGGATAATGGCAATGGTGAGTTCGCGGCGGGGTTTGTGAGCGCGGCGTTCAAAGAGATCGAGGGAGTCTTCAGAAGGAAAGAGGGTATTACTCCAAGGAATTACACCCACGACGGGGATTCCGGTGTATTCTTCGAGCCAATCAATACCGGGTTGCAGGATAGATTTTTGGCCGCGGAATTTGTTGATAACAATGCCTTTGATTAGTTGTCGTTCTTCGGGTTCGAGTAGTGCTAGGGTTCCCACGACATGAGCAAAAGCACCGCCGCGATCGATGTCAACGACTAAAAGGGTTGGGGCGTTGAGGTATTTGGCAACGCGCATATTGGTGAGGTCCCGATGTTTGAGGTTGATTTCGGCGGGACTGCCTGCGCCTTCGCAAACGGCTAAGTCAAATTCTGATGCGAGCGATCGCAAGGAGTCTTGGATTGCTTGCCAACCGGTATCAAAGTATTTTTCGTAATATTCGGCGGCGGTGGTAACTCCGGCGACTTGGCCGCGAATTATTACTTGGGAGGTCATGTTTCCTTGGGGTTTGAGCAGAATCGGGTTCATTTCGACCCAAGGACTGACGCGGGCAGCCCAAGCTTGAACGGCTTGAGCATAGCCAATTTCACCGCCTGTGGAGGTTACATAGGCGTTGAGGGCCATGTTTTGACCTTTGAAGGGGGTAACTCGCCAACCTCGCCGAGACAAAATGCGGCATAACGCGGCGGCGATGAAGGATTTACCTGCATGGGAGGTTGTTCCCACTACCATAATGGCTTTCATGGACAACTGTGCGAATCACAATAGTTTGATGTTTTAAGTGTGGCATTTTTATAGGGGATTTGTTGTTGGTTGTTGGTTGTTGGTTGTTGGTTGTTGGTTGTTGGTTGTTGGTTGTTGGTTGTTGGTTGTTGGTTGTTGGTTGTTGGTTGT
>KB904821.1:906952-939151 GCA_000380225.1 filamentous cyanobacterium ESFC-1 | reverse complement strand
ATGCCGTGATTTTACCTGGCTCCAAAACAACCCTAGCCGATTTGAAAATTCTACAAGACAGTGGCATGGCCAAAGCCATCCAAGATTATGCGGTAGCAGGTGGTACAGTGATGGGCATTTGTGGCGGTTTTCAAATGTTAGGGGAATCTATTTCCGACCCCGAAGGGTTAGAAGGAGAAGTATCCGAACACACCCCAGGTCTCGATTTATTACCCCTGAAAACCGTCATCGCTCGTCACAAAATTTCTCGTCAGCGCCAAGTTATCTCCAACTTTCCCCAAGGGGGACTTCCCGTGGAAGGTTACGAAATCCACCAAGGGCGATCGATGTTGGTCGAAACCCGTAAAGGTAAACTAAGGGAAGAATACAGCCCGTTATTTGAAGACCCCAGTTTGGGCATTGTCGATCGCACTCAGTTGACTTGGGGTTGTTATCTTCACGGTTTATTTGATAATGGGGCCTGGCGGCGATCCTGGCTCAATCACTTGCGTCAGCGTCGCGGCTTGATTTCTTTGCCCACCGGACTCCCGAACTATCGCGAACAACGAGAGATTATCCAAGATGAGTTGGCCAATTTGGTCGAAGCCCATATCGATCTCAGCCCGGTTTTGCCTAGTTAGTCCTTGGTCTTTTGTTCTTTGTCCTTTGTTGTTGGTTGTTGGTTATTGGTTGTTGGTTGTTGGTTGTTGGTTGTTGGTTATTGGTTGTTGGTTATTTCTGGTGCGCGTTCCCTTGCGCCTTACGGCGGCGCGGGGTCGCACCAGTTATTGGTTATTGGGCAGGGAAAAGATCGCCCCTACATAACGATTGCCCACTGCCTACAGCAAAGCTGCCCAAGACCCACTGCCCAAAACACTGATTACTGATAACTCTCGGTGAAACTTAATTTTACTTTTTGAGGCTGAAACCCTAGTATAGTCTGGCGTTGAGCCTTTTTATAGAGTCTACCCTATAGCAAGAAGTTTCTGACCCCCTTTCTGGGGCTTGCATCCCACCTCCCCCCCGATTGCCGAGGAGCCGATTGCCGATTGCCCCTTAGAGGCTGATAACTGATGACTGAAGAAACCTCCCGACTGCCGATTGCCGATTGCCGATTGCCCCTTAGAGGCTGTTGACTGAAAAAAGCTGCCCCTTAGCTGCTGATAACGGCTAGGGCTTGTTGTAAGCGGGCTTTGTCCCAACCTTTGCGATGCAGTAATGCCCAAGATTGAATGAGGTCGGGCCCTTGTAGTTCGCCAGTCAGGGCCGCCCGGAGGGATTTCATCACTAGGCCTTTTTTGACGTTGTGGGCTTTGGTGACTTGTTTGATGATGTCTTTGGCGATATCGGCGTTAAATTCGGTGGCTGAGGCTAGATTGTCTTGAATGGAGTTTAATACGGGTTCAACGTTTTCGAGTTGCAGTTGGGCGATCGCTTTTTCGCTGAATTTGATTTTTTCCCCAAACAGTAAGCGGCTTTCGGGAATGGCATCGGCCAAGCGGGTGAGGCTATGGACGATAATTTCGGTGAGTTGTATCAGCCAGTCGCGATCGCCCTCTGGGTCAAATTCATACCCTGCTTCTTGCCAATAGGGAATGAGTTGGTCTACTACGGCTTCTGGGGCTTTATTGTGCAGATATTGGCTGTTAATCCAGTCGAGTTTGTCCCAGTCGAATTTAGCCCCGGCTTTGTTGACGCGATCGAGTCCGAATAGTTGTGCGGCTTCGTCGAGGCTAAAGAGTTCTTGGGTGGAGTTTTCGGGAGTCCAACCTAATAGAATCATATAGTTCGCGATCGCTTCGGGTAAGAAGCCCATGCGTTTGAAGTCAGAAATCGAAGTTACCCCGTCCCGTTTCGAGAGTTTCTGGCCTTTTTCATTCAAAATTAAGGGCGTATGAGCGAAAACTGGGATTTCTTCTCCTAAAGCTTCGTATAACAAAATCTGCTTGGCGGTATTGGCGATATGGTCTTCGCCGCGCAGGACATGGCTGATTTTCATATCCATGTCGTCTACAACCACCGCGAGATTATACAACGGTTGGCCAAAGGTTTCGTCTCCTTCGGGTTGACGGGCAATTACCATGTCACCGCCTAAATCGCGACCTTTCCAAGTCATTTTTCCTCGTACTTGGTCATCCCAAACAATTTCGCGATCGTCGTCAATTTTAAAGCGAATGACGGGTTTGCGCCCTTCGGCTTCAAATTGGGCGATTTGTTCGGCGGTGAGGTTGCGGTGGCGATTATCGTAGCGGGGGGCTTCGTGACGGGCTTGTTGGGTGGCCCGCATTTGGTCGAGTTCGTCTGAGGTGGTGTAGCAGCGATAGGCCAAGCCTTTATCTAAAAGGGTTTGGACGGCTTGACGATATAAATCGAGGCGTTGGGTTTGGAAAAAGGGGCCTTCGTCCCAATTTAAACCCAACCAGGTCATGCCATCGAGGATATTTTCGGTAAATTCTGGGCGCGATCGCTCGGTATCGGTGTCTTCAATGCGTAAAATAAATTGACCGCCGTGGTTGCGAACAAACAACCAGTTAAAAATGGCAGTACGAGCAGTCCCGATGTGAAAGTTTCCGGTTGGACTGGGGGCAATGCGAACTCTTACGGTCATAATAAAATGGTTTATGTTGTATTATTTGATAGGGTTTCACGGCATTTCATAACTAATGTAGAGACACAAGTTTTCTGCATCTCTACATTAGTAATTTTTAGCTTATCTTTATTTTAACGGGACTGACGGGGCTCGAACCCGCAACTTCCGCCGTGACAGGGCGGTGCTCTAACCAGTTGAACTACAGTCCCTTGTTTTGAAGTTTGACCCGTTTTTCGAGCCGATTACTAATCTAGCTGAATGGACTGGGGGTTGTCAAGGATTTGGGGAAAGAAATTTTTGAGGGGGGGTTGCGATCTGTAATCGTTGTTAATTTCGTTGGGAATGGGGCGCGATCGCCTTAAAATTCTAAAGATTGACCCAAGGAATCCGCAAGACAATATGCAACTGACTCCCCAAGAGAAAGACAAACTACTGATTTTTACCGCCGCTTTGCTCGCAGAACGCCGCAAAGAACGTGGCGTTAAGCTAAACTACCCAGAAGCTGTTGCGTACATCTCAGCCGCGATTTTAGAAGGGGCCCGGGAAGGAAAAACGGTGGCTGAGTTGATGAGTGAAGGACGACACCTCCTCAGCCAAGATGAAGTAATGCCGGGAATTGCCGAAATGCTGCACGAAGTTCAAGTAGAGGCAACATTTCCCGATGGTACGAAGTTAGTTACAGTTCACGACCCAATTCAGTAAGTAGAGGCGAAATTAAGATGATTCCTGGCGAATTATTAGTGCAAGCGGGCGAAATTGAACTTAATGCTGGCCGCGAGACGAAGCGTGTTACAGTGGCGAATACGGGCGATCGCCCCATTCAAGTAGGTTCTCATTTTCACTTTTACGAAGTCAATTCTGCGTTACATTTTGACCGCGAAAGTGTGAAAGGAATGCGCCTCAATATCCCCTCTGGGAACGCAATTCGCTTTGAACCCGGAGATGAACGGGAAGTGGAGTTAGTGGCCTTAGCAGGGAGTCGCCAAGTCTACGGTTTGAATGGCTTGGTCAATGGTAATTTAGATTGAATGGTGCGCTTTGACTAAAATTTGGGCATTTTAAAGGTAGTAGTTTACCGCGCTACTATCTTTTTTTGCATTCATCTTAATCTACCATATTTTTTGACAAAGTTTTTAGGGGTGCAAATTCGATGAGCTTACAGTTGAGACGTTGGCGACGATTCGCTATTTTGGCAATTAGTTTTTGTTTGTGTATCTGTTTGACTAATTTCGTTTATGCCCAAGAACTAGAAGGCAATGAAATCGACGGTTATCCGGTACAGTTGGGGACAGCAGAACTGTTTAAAATTCAAAAAGGAATTGGTGATTTTACGGCTAAAGACCGCGTTGAGGCTATTAATGCTCGCTTAGAAGAAATTGCTGAAGATGATTCAATTCCTCTCGATTCTCTCCGCATCGAAGACCGAAAGTTAACCACGATTATTGAAGCCGGGGATGAGCTTATTGTCACTCTAACTAACCAAGATGCACAAGCCGCAGAACAGGAACGTCTTGACCTGGCAGAAGACTATTTAGCACAACTACAAACGGAGTTAAGGAGTTACCGCGTTAATAACGATATCAAGCGAACCTTGTGGGGCGTTTTCTGGACGCTAATCGCAACTTTAGCGTTAATTGTCGTTTTCAATGTGCTTAACTACGCTTTACCGCGTATTTATGGCAAGGTCGATCGCTGGCGCAATGATTATATTCCTTCTCTACGTCGCCGCGAAGATGCTAATTTTATCCAAGTTTTGAATAGCTATATTCTCACAATTATCGGTACAATTGTTATTAGTATTGTCCAAATTCTTAGCTTGGCTTTAATTGTTGGTTTGCCTTGCTTGTATGTGACTTTGGTTTTGAGTTTCTTTACTTCAACTGAAGAAATTACCGAAGCAATTTTAGATTATGTGGAAACCGGGAATCCCTTTAGAATTGCGATTGTTTTGTTGGTGACTTATTATAGTTTAATCGTTTTACGGCTTACTTTTGCTGAATTAGGCCGCGGCACCATTTCAGTATCTTGGTTTCATCAAGAATGGGCTGAACCCACTTATCGTTTAGTCACATTTTTCCTAATTGCAACCGCGATTGTTGTTATTTTTCCCTATTTACCGGGTTATGACTCTTTAGCGTTTCAAGGCTTTACCGTTTTCTTGGGAATTGTCGTTTCATTGGGATCAACCGTTGCGGTGGCTAATGTGGTGTCTGGGATTATTTTGATTTATACGCGAGCTTTTAAAACCCATGATTATGTCAAAATTGCCGAGGCTACTGGGGAAATTGTCGAAGAAACTTTATTAGTTACCCGGATTCGGACTCCGAAGAATGTTGTTATTACGATTCCGAATACAATGGTATTAGGTAGTCAGATTATTAATTACAGTGCGGCGGTGCGCGATCGCAGCATTCCCCTGTTGCTTCATGCTAATGTTACGTTGGGTTATGATGTGCCGTGGCGTAAAGTGAATGAAGTGTTGATTCAAGCTGCCCAAAATATTGAATTGATTTTAAAAGAACCAGAGCCTTTTATCTTACAAAAAAGCTTGGATGACTTTTATGTTAGCTATGAGTTGAATGCCTATACAAATGCTCCGGCAGAAATGCCTAAAATTTACTCAGAGCTTTATCAAAATATCCAAGATTGCTGTAATGAGAATGATATCGAAATCCTTTCTCCCCACTATTCAGCTATGCGCGACGGTAATGAAATTACCATTCCAGAAAACTATTTACCCGATGATTACGAAGTTCCTGGTTTTCGTATTCAACCCCTCGGAGGATTATTAACCATGATGAATCAAAAACCTGCAACAGATGATAAAAATGGCTCGAATAATCATTAAGAGATCGCTTTCTCCAAGCCAAAGTAGAATCACTTTATGAGTCTGACCTGTCTGTGACGACAATAGCTGATGACTGACCCGATGTGGAGGACTGTAACCATCGCATCGCTATTTCAGAGCGCTCTGGTCGGCCAAAAAAGTAACCTTGAGCATAATTACAACCTAATGTTTTGAGTAGATCGAATTGTTTAATAGTTTCAATTCCTTCTGCGACAGAGAATAACCCTAACTGTTGCGTCAAAATCAAAATAGTTTCGACGACGCGGCGGTTTTTAGGACTTTGTACCATGCGACTTACAAAGGATTTATCAATTTTTAAAGTGTTGATGGGCAGATCGCACAAATAACTGAGAGAAGAATATCCTGTGCCAAAATCATCAATACTAATGGCAATATTGCGATCGCGCAGTTGTTTGAGAATCGCGACAATAGCCTCAACATCCTGAATTAAAACCCCTTCGGTAATCTCAAAAATGAAATGTTCTCCCGATATCCCCGTGTCTTGTAGCACCCCGTCCACATGATCCATAAACTGAGGATGTTTCAGATGTACCACAGAAATATTAATACTCACGCGGAGCGATCGCGTCAAATTTATCGCTAAATCGGGCTGTTGTTGCCATTTTTGAATTTGTAAGGCAACTTCTCCTAATAACCAAATACTAATCGGCACGATGAGTTGAGTTTCCTCGGCAATGGGGATAAACTCAGCCGGCGAAATCAAGCCTCTTTGGGGATGTTGCCACCGCATCAAGGCTTCAAAACTTCTTAATTGTTGACTATCCGCCGACACAATGGGTTGATAGCAAACAATCAATTCTTGGCGGTCGAGAGCATGGCGAAGATCGCTTTCGAGTTGTAAACGCTCTAGGGCTTGGGCGTGCATGGCGGGGTCAAAAATCTCGTAACAAGAGCGTCCCTTGGCTTTAGCACGATACATGGCGATATCAGCATCGCGAATTAAATCAATGGCTTGGTGATAACGCTTTGTCCCGGCTACAATGCCAATACTGGCTTGAATAAAGGTGGGCTGGTAATTGAGAACTAAGGCTTCTTCAAAACTGGCAAAAACTCTTTCTGCCAGTTGAATCGCTTCGTAAAGACCGCTAATGTCTTCAACTAAAATAACAAATTCATCACCGCCCAAACGAGCGACGAGATCGAGGGAACGAATGGTAGATTGGAGGCGGTTTGCCACTTCAATTAATACTTCGTCTCCGGCTAGATGACCCAGACTGTCATTGATGACTTTGAAGCGGTCTAAGTCTAAAAAAAGTATCGCAAATTGATAACTATCGTTGTGATGGATGCGTTGTAAAGAAAGGTTGAGACGCTCCATGAGTAAGTTACGGTTGGGCAATCCGGTTAAAGCATCGTGGAGTGCGTCGTATTGCAGTTTTCGTTGTAGGCGCATTTTTTCGGTGACATCCCGCGAGGTGGTTTGCAGTTGAGCGGGATGACCTTTGTCGTCTAAAATCGCACGGGCAACGGTTTCTACCCAGCGATAATCTCCGGCTTTTTTCTGAATGCGGTAGGTTAGGATAATTGCAATCCCGTCATCAATTTGTTGGATTTCTTTACGAATGCGATCGCGATCTTCGGGATGAATGAGATCGAAGTGATTTTGACCGATTAAGTTTTGAGGATCGTAACCCAACAACAAATGCACAGAGGCACTAATGTAATTATAAGTTCCTTCAGCCTCATGTAAACAAACCAAATCGCTCATATTTTCTGCTAACAAACGATATTTGGTTTCACTTTGTTTGAGGCTGAGATTTGCTTTTTGTAAGTCGTGAAATGAGGTTTGCAAGCGTCCCACCATACGATTAAAACTTTGGGCAAGAATGGCTAACTCTTTTAATTTTCCGGGTCGCACCGTTTGGCCAAACTTCCCTTTAGCAATCTCCGAAGATACTTCAATTAAATCTAAGACAGAGCGCATAATCCAACGACTGGTTAGCAATCCTGACGCGATCGCTATAACTAAAGCCAAACCACATAATATAATTGAATTACGACGACTGGAATTAATTTCGGCCATAAAGTCTGATTCGGGCATAACTACCACAATCAGCCAATCTAAACCTAATTCATCTTGAAAAGGCGAGATTTGTAAAAAGTGTTTTTCTTGCTCGTAATCAAAGTTCAGTTGGATGGATTCGTTAATTTCTGCAAAGTCTTGGTATTCTGCGATTAAAAATTGCGCCGAAGCTTGTAAAAACTTTTCTTCTGTTTCTAAAATATTGATTCTTTCAGTTTTACCATTTTCAATGATAAAAGGTTGCGGTAAAGTTGAACTCGCAACAATCTCCCCAGAGCGTTCGATGATATAAATTTCTCCCGTTTGACCCACTTCAATATTACTTAGAAAATCACTAATTTGTCCAAGGAAAAAATTATTCCCTAAAACTCCAATAATTTCCTCTTGTTCGTCATAAATCGGAGTCACAACTGGAATGGCCATCAACGCATAAGCATGATAAGTAAAAATCTCGCCCCAAGTAGATTCTCCGGTTTGGACTGCGGCTTGATACCAAGGTCGCTGACGGGGATCAAAGCCAGAAGTTTCGCTATTTAGCTTGACCGGACGACCTTCTGCATCTACGTCATAAAAACGAATTGCGCCGTTGGTTTCTTGCCCTGCAATCATCAGTTGGGAGGATCGCCCTGGCTGAAAATTACTATTCCCAATAAACTCCCCATCAGCACGACCAAAAAAGATAGACTGAGCTTGAGTAAATTCTTGGGATTGAATCAAAAAGTGATTGTACAAATCTTCTAAGTTTTTCTCGGAAACATAGCCCATTTTGATAGCATTTTGATTAAGACGATTAATTCGGGGAGGGACTTCTAAATATTCGTCTAACTTTTGCTCAATTCTAAGGGTTGTTTCTTGTCGCAGTTGAGTTGCCAAATCGTTAACTGCTTTTTGCCCATACTGCCCAGCAATCCATCCGGTTAATCCGACAGCGATCGTAATTTGGCAAACAAAAGGGATGACCAGAACGTAACGTAATGGTATGTTTTTAAACGCTTTAGGGAATGGGCGATCGCGAAAATAAGTCATTAAATCTCATTCCTCGGCAGAGTCAGGCTAAATATTGTTAATAAATATTATTTTTTTGCTTGATTTTCCAATATTTTACCCTTTATTGTAGCAATAATAAAAATAAGACTAAACTCTAATTGTAGAGATTGAATGTAGGTAATTCACTACGATAGGGTCAAGAAGGGGGCGATCGCCCTAATTCCTGGTCAACCTAACCCATATACTAAACACTATGTCACGCTCCGATCAAAAGCCCAAAGGCTGTGGCTGTGCCATGATTCCATTGTGGGTCTTTGTCCTGATTTTTGCGGGGGGATACGGCGTTTTTAGTCAACGAGACAAAATCGACTGGCTGCAATTTGTCCCAGAGGACATCCAAGCCCAAATTCCCTTTCTAGCCCCCCCTACTCCCGCAACTACTCCCGTCCACGTTTCCCTTCCTACCCCCACCCCCACGACGATCCCCGCAACCCCTGAAGCAGTTTCTATACCGACTCCGACTCCTTCACCTTCTCCTGCTGCAACGCCTCAAGCCTCCCCAACCCCGACAACACCTTGGGAACAAAAAGCCATTCGCGGTATTTATTTAAGTCGCTATCAAGTGACGAATAATGCCAGCGAAAAAATGATTCGCGATCGCGTCCGTTACTACAAATCTCAAGGCTTTAACGCCATAATTCATGGAGTTTGGGGCAATGCTTGTACCATGTATCAAAGCGAGGTTATGCAGAAAACCCTCGGTTATGCGAGTTGTCCCAATCAATTTCAAGATGAATGGTTAAC
This sequence comes from filamentous cyanobacterium ESFC-1, assembly GCA_000380225.1. Classification (GTDB taxonomy): domain Bacteria; phylum Cyanobacteriota; class Cyanobacteriia; order Cyanobacteriales; family Spirulinaceae; genus Jaaginema. The sequence continues at coordinate 929,899 of KB904821.1, read as the reverse complement.
CTGGATGATTGACGAAGCCCACCAACAAAATATGGAAGTTCATGCTTATTTTGAGAAGGGCATTAAGATTGATGAAAATAGCCCCATGTTCGATTTAGCCGTAGAAAAAGGCTGGATTGTTCCCGGAGTAGACCGCACCCATCCCGGTATCGACCACTATGTTTTGGATGTCGAAATTCCTGAAGTTGCTAACTTTTTTACGAACATTTTAGTAGAGTTTGTGCAGAAATATCCCACCATTGATGCGGTACAGTGGGATGATTATTTGGGCTATCATGCCGAGTTACCCGGAAAGGTAGACCGCACCGCCTCACTCACGACTTTTGTACAGAATATGATTGCAGCCATGAAGCAAGCCAATCCTAATGTCAGCTTCGATCTATGCCATCATAATCCTTATTGGGCCAAGCGTTATTTTGCCGCCGATTGGCAAAATTGGGATATCGACCGCGCCTTTATCCAAGTTTACAGCGACGAGAATTTCCAAGAGGAAATGAAATACGTCCGCAACCATAATGGGATTGCCATTACCGAGCGACAATTTAATCGGGTTGATGAATTGGTGCAAAATTCGGAAATTGAAAGTATTTTACTCTTTCCTTTGTCCGGTAAACCGGAAGAAACGGCGGCACAGTTGCGGCAAATTACCGTAGATTAACGATAAATTGCGGCAAAATGTGGTTTTTTCTGGGAAACTCTCCCGACGGCTTGTCGTCCGTATCAAAAGTAATGGGGCTGCTGTACCTGGCTAATCCAGTGTTTTTGTTGAGACTTCTGGCAAACGGGGGTCTATGAATCGACTCAAGACGAGACGCGATCGCGAATTATCCGTACAATCAAAATAGGTAGCCCCACAACCCTAGACGCAAGAAAGCCCCAAAAATGGGAAACTAACCCACCCCAACAATCTGAATTTTGTACACCCAACTTATAGGAAAAACAGTTTCATGGGATTATTTGACCGTATTAGTCGCGTTGTTCGAGCCAATCTCAACGATGTTGTCAGCAAAGCCGAAGACCCCGAAAAAGTCCTCGAACAAGCTGTTATAGATATGCAAGAAAATCTAGTGCAACTGCGTCAAGCGGTCGCTAGAACCATTGCCGAACAAAAACGTACAGAAAAACAATATACTCAAAACAACGACGAAGCCAACAAATGGCAACAACGAGCGCAACTGGCTTTACAAAAGGGGGATGAAACCCTGGCTCGCGAAGCCCTAGTCCGCAAAAAAAGCGCCGCAGAAACCGCCCAAGTGTTGAAAACACAACTTGACACCCAAACCCAACAAGTTGCCACTCTCAAGAAGCAACTGGTGGCCCTCGAAAGCAAAATTTCGGAGGCCAAAACCAAGAAAAATATGCTCAAAGCCAGAGCGCAAGCTGCCGAGGCCAATCGTCAACTACAAAGCACCGTCAACAATATTTCAACCGGGGGGGCAATGGCGGCTTTTGAGCGCATGGAAGATAAAGTCGTCTCCCTCGAAGCCGAATCCCAAGCGGTGCATGAGTTAGAAGGAAGCGGTCTCGAAGACCAATTTGCTCAACTCGAATCCGGGTCTGGGGTAGACGATGAACTCATGGCCCTCAAAGCGGAAATGTCTGGCGGGGCGCTACCGGGTGCAAATCCGACGCAACAAGCCCTTCCCGAAGGGGAAAGCGAAAGTCAAGACAATTCTGGCGCTCAAGCGGGGGTAGACGACGAGCTAGAAGCATTACGCAATCAACTCCGTAACAGCTAATATTGTAGTCAATTCCGTCCTTGGCGCGATCGCGAGGCTTTTTGATAACCTGACCCGAAATCATCGGGAATCAAGGTTCCCTAATCCCTACAAGCGCATACTTACGCTTGTATGTCAAACTAGAATTAGGTCTTAAAAAGTAGCGCGATCGCGTTTTTAGGTAAATCAAGACAAATAGGAAAGCAGCGTCATGGGATTATTTGACCGTATTAGCCGAGTTTTTCGAGCCAACCTTAACGATATAGTCAGCAAAGCCGAAGACCCCGAAAAAGTCCTCGAACAAGCTGTTATAGATATGCAAGAGAATCTAGTGCAACTGCGTCAAGCAGTCGCTAGAACCATTGCCGAACAAAAACGTACAGAAAAACAATATAGCCAAAACAACGACGAAGCCAATAAATGGCAACAACGAGCGCAACTCGCTTTACAAAAGGGTGATGAAAATCTGGCTCGCGAAGCCTTGGTGCGGAAGAAAAACTACGGTGAAACCGCCCAAACCCTCAAGTTGCAACTTGACAACCAAAGCAAACAGGTTGACACCCTCAAAAAGCAACTGATTGCCCTTGAAAGCAAGATTGCTGAGGCCAAAACCAAGAAAAATATGCTCAAAGCCAGAGCGCAAGCAGCACAAGCCAATCGCCAATTACAAGAAGCGGTGGGCAATATGTCTACTAACAGCGCCATGGCCGCCTTTGAGCGCATGGAAGATAAGGTCGTCTCCCTCGAAGCCGAATCCCAAGCAGCTTATGAGTTGGGAGGAAGCGGCCTCGAAGACCAATTTGCCCAACTCGAATCCGGGGATGGTGTGGATAATGAACTGATGGCGCTCAAAGCTGAAATGTCTGGTGGTGCCCTACCGGGGGCTGCTCCCACTCAACAAGCCCTCCCGGAAGGCCAAGAAACTCAAAGCCAGTCTCAAGGCTCGGTAGTAGACTCAGAACTCGAAGAACTCCGCAATCAACTCCGCAAGAGCTAGAACTAGCCTTTTATGGGCTGAAATTATCCCAAGTTGGCTTAAAAAGGGGTTTCTTGGCAATTTATTCCCAGGAGACCTCTTTTTGATCAAACAATCAGATTAAATTAATATTTAGCTTGGAAGGGATGCTGATTTAATGGTAAAAAAGAAATTTTGAAGAGATGGTCAAAGAGGTAAGATAAGAGTGAGCCACATTGTTAGTATTAGCGATCCACAACAATTCGACTTCAACCAAGAAGTATTAGAAGCTGAAAAGTCCGTGTTGATTTACTTTTGGGCAACTTGGTGTGGCCCGTGTAAGTTGGTTTCCCCGTCGGTTGAATGGGTAGCGGAAAATTATCGCGATCGCCTGAAAGTCTTTAAACTAGAAGTAGATGCCCACCCCGACACCGTGGCCAAATGCCAAGTTGAAGGAGTCCCAGCCCTACGATTGTATAAAGGCGAAGACATCGTAGAATCCCACGAAGGCGCGATCGGCAAGCAAGCGCTACAAGCCATGCTAGACAATCATTTGAGCTAATTGGTCATTGGTCATTGGTCATTGGTTGTTGGTCATTGGTCATTGGTCATTGGTTGCTGGGGACAAAGGACAAAAGACAAAAGACAAAGGACAAAAATGCAATTTGCTCAACGCTTACAACCCCTAAATCGCAACGTCTTCGCAGACATGGATCGCGCCAAAGCTCAAGCGAGAAAGGCGGGAAAAGAGATTTTGGACTTGTCTCTCGGATCGTCGGATTTACCCGTAGCCCCGCCGATTTTAGAGACGATAGAGAAAGCGTTGGGCGATCGCACCACCTACGGTTATAACTTGTTTGCCAGTACCCGGTTTTTCCGAGACGCGATCGCGACTTGGTACGAAAACCGCTACGGCATTCCCCTGAACCCAGAAACCGAAGTTCTCCCCCTGATTGGCTCCCAAGAAGGCACAGCCCATCTGCCCCTCGCGGTGATGAATCCCGGTGAGTTTGCCCTCCTCCTTGACCCCGGTTATCCCTCTCATACCGGGGGCGTGTATCTCGCAGGGGGGCAAATCTATACCATGCCCTTAACCGTCGAAAACGCTTATTTGCCCGTATTGGGCGATATTCCCCCGGCTGTAGTCGAAAGCGCCAAAATGATGGTACTGAGTTATCCCCACAACCCCACAACCGCTACTGCACCCCTTTCTTTTTTCCAAGAAGCCGTGAATTTTTGTCGCCAACACGACATTATCTTAGTCCACGACTTCCCCTATCACGACTTTGTATTTGAGGGAACAACTCAACCCCCTTCTATCCTGCAAGCAGATAAAAATAAAGAGATTGCTATTGAGTTTTTCACCTTCTCGAAATCCTACAACATGGGCGGTTTTCGCACAGGCTTTGCCGTGGGGAATGCCGCCATTATTGGCGCTTTGAGGCAGGTGAAAGCGGTGGTAGACTTCAATCAATATCTCGGCATTATGCGCGGGGCTGTAGCAGCGTTAGAGTGCGATCGCGCCATTGTAGACGACACCATTAAAACCTTTCAAAACCGCCGCGATGCCTTTGTCGCCGCCCTCAAAGATATGGGTTGGTCAGTTCCCACTCCCACCGCCACCATGTACGTCTGGGCGCAACTTCCCCCCGCTTGGCGCAATGATTCCGTAAAATTTGCCACCGAGTTAGTCGCTGCCACCGGAGTCGCCGTTTCTCCCGGTGCGGGTTTCGGCAAATCTGGCGAAGGTTACGTCCGTTTCGCCCTCGTCCACGACCCCGATATTCTACAGTTAGCGGTACAACGTCTGGCGAGTTTTTTAATCGGATAAAAGGCTGAGAATGGTAGTTTCTCCATTGGTACGATATCCCAGGATTAACCGCCCTTCCATAATGTCGTTATCCGCCATTTTGTGAATTCTAAAATCAACCACCTCTGGGTCATTAAATGCCGCAGCTAATTTGAGTGGGGCAGTTTCATAATCGTCATTCGCCAAGGGATTGAGCAACATATCTAATAAAGTATCGAGAATATCATTAACGGCTGTAAACTCGTTAATAATATCCCCCGGTTTGCCCCCAGGACGGGTGTAAAGCAGTTCCCAACCCTCAATCCAGCCTTGACTCCAATAAGACCCGACAACCTGTTGATAATACCGCAGGGCAATTTGTCCTAAATCGGTATTGGGTTCTACCTGTTCGTAGAAAACCCCTGTATCCACTAAACTTTGAGGCTCAGACCCATACAGTGTTTTGAGGTCTTGGACATAGTTGGGAATTGAAGAACTAGAACTCATGGTTTTTGTCCTCAAAGCTAGATAGGGTGGGCGATGCTCCAAGCTTTAATTTCTCATCAGGAGAGGCATAGGCATCACCCTGAGTGCTCCTCTAACCAATCCTGCAAGTCTTCCACCTTCGTAAAATCCAGTAAGGCTTCGCTCAAGTCTTCTAGCACCGACAACGGTAAGTTAGAGAGCGTCCCTCGAAGCGGTTCGGATAGGTCTCCCAACCGCTTCGTCAACAGCCGCATCACCAGACCAGCAGCTTCTTCTTGTCGTCCTTCTGCGAGTCCTTCTTGTCGTCCTTCTTGTCGTCCTTCTTGTCGTCCTTCTTGTCGTCCTTCTTGTCGTCCTTCTTGTCGTCCTTCTTGTCGTCCTTCTTGTCGTCCTTCTGCTCGTGCGTCTCGTTTAATATCCTGATATAGTCTTGTTTCCTCAAATGTGATGTTTAACATCGCTTCTACCTCGACTCGCGTTAATGTTTCAAATCTATACGCCACAATGGTCGCGATCATTTCCATTATGGCGCGAGTTGCTGATTCAGCTACCTCCTGACGGGTTCGATTTAACAAATATCTGGCTTCTACTGCTGTTTGGTCTGCTTCAACAGTCGTTAAAAGCATTACTGCCATCGAGAGAGGCAATTGGCGAATTTCTCCTAACTCATCCAGGTACACCCGATGAACCTGTTCGCTATCGAGTAGCCCCTGATAAGGACCGAGTTGGCTTTGTTCTGTGCTGCGTGTTGGATAGATGATGACAATCTGCCAGTAGTCGAAGCGTTCTCGATTGCGATAGAAGTATAGTAAGGATTCAGCGAATACTCGTTCGTAGAGCTGCTCATCTTTTTGGAACTGTACTTCACAGAAATAAACGGTGCCAGTTTCACCTTCTGGGGGCAAAAATACACCATCGATCTCAAAGCGAGGTTCTTTGACGGCTACGGAGTCAAAACGATAGTTTTGAGCATTGACAGGGGGTTCGGGTAGTAGCTCAAATAACAGGGTTGGCGATCGCTGAAATAGTTGTTGACAACTCCTCGCCGTAAACGGTCGAGGATTCTCGTTTCTTTCAGGTTGCCTCTTAACTAGACTTTGGATCGACAGACACCTAAATATCCTCCCCTTAGTCCCCGTCAGACCGACTCAACGAGCGTTTTATTTCTTGGTTTCTGCTCCAAGATACGCCCTGCCCGGACGCAAAAGTTGGTTTTCACAACTACACCCCTAAAGTTTTACATCAACAAGGATTGTGCTGAAAACCCCTTACTTTAACTATTGAGTTGGTTAGGTTTATTGTAGTGCGGCCCACATTACTGGTCACTCGCACACCGATATTATAATACAAAGCCGTCCTATAAGGACGGGGCTTTAAACCCAGAATTTTTGGTAAAAAAGAGAATCTCGTCGCATGAGATGGTGGACTAAGGTTAATTCTCAGTTTAGAAGAAAGTTTGGGAAGAGAATGCGATCGCGCCATAGTCCGTTTCCTTTAGTGATACATCTTCAACGGTGGGTTGCGGCGGATTTCCCGATTGCTGTCACAGCTTAGGTTATAGCCGCCTAACCCACCCTACTGTCGCGACACACCTTAAATGAGGCTATAGGTAGGGTGTCGTTAGCGTAGCGTAACGCACCAAAATACAAGCATTTTAACGATGGTGACTATCGCACAAATTAAGCTGTGTCGAGCCACTACTGTCGTGACACATCTTAAGCGGTGGGTTGCGGCGGAGAGCTAGATTGCAGTCATAGCATGGGTTTTAGCCGCCTAACCCACCCTACGTTAAAGCCTCATTTTAGCTGTGTCACGGCACTACTGTCGTGACACATCTTAAGCGGTGGGTTACGGCGGAGAGCTAGATTGCAGTCACAGCTTAGGTTATAGCCGCCTAACCCACCCTACAGTTCTTACTGACCAATGACAAAAGACCAATGACAAAGGACTAATGATGAGAGACTTTGAAACCCCGCAGTCGTAAAGCATTTAGTACCACGGAAACGGAACTAAAGGCCATGGCAGCACCCGCGATAATGGGATTGAGTAATAAGCCGAGAATTGGATAAAGTACCCCGGCAGCAATGGGAATCCCGGCGACATTGTAAATAAAGGCAAAAAATAGGTTAGAACGAATGTTTCGGAGGGTGGCGCGGCTGAGTTGGATGGCGGTGACAATGCCCTGTAAATCCCCGGAAATGAGGGTGATATCGGAAGCCGCGATCGCGACATCGGTTCCTGTACCAATGGCCATGCCGACATCTGCTTGGGCAAGGGCGGGTGCGTCGTTGATACCATCCCCCACCATAGCCACAATTTTACCTTCTTGTTGCAATTCTTTGATAACTTCGGCTTTGCGATCTGGGCGGACTTGGGCGAAAACGCGGCGGATTCCGGCAAGAGATGCGATCGCGTCGGCGGTTTTTTGATTATCTCCCGTGAGCATCACCACTTCTAAGCCCATGTCTCGCAATTGCTGTACAACTTGGGGAGAACTGGATTTGATCGTATCGGCAATGCCTAATAATCCTTCGACTTCGCCATCAATGGCAATCCAGACCACGGTTTTACCATCGGCTTCCCATTCTTGTTCGTGATTGGTAAGCTGGGTTTGCGCCTTGGTCAGCAAATTAGTTTTAATCTGACTTTCTTCAAACCAGCGTTTTGTGCCGATTTGGACAACGCGATCGCTCACTTCTCCTTGTACACCACTCCCCGCGATCGCGTCAAAGTTGACGACTTCGAGGAAAGGTAACTCAATGCCTTGATTTTGAGCATAGCGTACCACGGCATCTGCGAGGGGATGCTCGGAGTTATTTTCGACAGCAGCAATCAAGCGTAATAGCTTTAACTCGTTGCTGTTGGCTGTGCCGCGTACCGTTACAAAATCGGTCACGGTGGGCTTTCCGGCGGTGATTGTGCCAGTTTTGTCCAAAACGATGGTTTGGAGCTTGTGGGCTAATTCTAGGCTTTCTGCGTCTTTGATGAGAATGCCGTTTTCTGCGCCTTTTCCGGTTCCCACCATCACGGCGGTTGGGGTAGCCAAGCCCAAGGCACAAGGACAAGCAATGACTAACACTCCCACGGTGGTAATGAGGGCCAGGGCTAAGTTTTGGGTGACGACAAACCAAGTGATAAAGGTGATAATCGCGATCGCCATCACTGCCGGAACAAACCAACTCGTTACTTGGTCGGCTACTTGTTGAATCGGGGCTTTTGAGCCTTGGGCTTGTTGCACCAACTGAACAATTTGCGCCAGGGTGGTATCTTGGCCGATGCGAGTGGCTTGGAAGCGAAAACTCCCGGTTTTGTTGATGGTTGCGCCGATAACTTCATCCCCCGGTTGTTTTTCGATGGGGATGCTTTCTCCGGTGACCATCGCTTCGTCTACTGCTGACGATCCCGAAATTACTTCACCATCAACAGGGATTTTCTCACCGGGACGCACAATGATAATCTCGCCTAATTGTACCGCTTCGATGGGAATTTCCTGCTCGCGATCGCCCCGAATGACTCTGGCAGTTTGGGCTTGCATTCCCATTAACTTGCGAATGGCAAGTGAGGTTTGCTTTTTAGCCCGATGTTCTAAGAATCGCCCTAATAATACCAACGTAATCACGACTGCCGCCGTTTCATAATACACATCTGGCGTTAACCCTTGCTCGCGAAACCAACCGGGAAAAAAGGTAGGAAACAAAGAATAAATATAAGCCGCCCCCGTCCCCAAAGCGACTAAAGTATTCATGTCTGCGGTTTTATGTTTGGCCGCTTTCCAAGCCCCCACAAAAAACGATTGACCCACCCAAAATACTACCGGAGTTGTCACAACCAACTGCAACCAAGCATTGTGCAACCACATCGGGATTGCAGACATCTCAATCCCCGTCATCATCGGTAAACCCCCCACGATTAAGATTGCACTCACAATCCCGCCTAAAATTAACTTGCGGCGTAAATCTTGGGCTTCGGCTTGGCGGTGTTGTTCCTCTGTATCTTCATCTGCGGGGGTTTTGCTGCCCCATTGAGCGACCGGAAAGGCTTGATACCCCGCATCTCTCACCGCTTGCTGAATGCGCTCTAAATTGGCTTGTTGTTGGTCAAATTCAATGCTGGCTTGTTCTGCCCCAAAGTTAACATTACACTCTAGTACGCCGGGTACGGCTTGAATCGCTTTTTCAACTCTAGCTGCACAGGAAGCACAACTCATGCCTTGCAGTTGTAGTATTTGGTTTTCCATAATCTTTCTCCTGCTTTACTGCCAAGTTTAATCTCTACAGTTAAGGGGAGAGTCAATTTTCTTAATTAACAATTAATAATTAACAATGAACAATTACTAATTGAGGGAATAAGAGCGATCGCCAACAACAAACAACCAACAACAAATAACCAACAACAAATTAAGTCCAATCCACCATTTCCGGTTGGGATTCTGGGTGAATATAACTGGGTTTTTCAGGACGGGGAATCTGTCCCGACAATACCAAATGCGCCATCGTGTCGCAGATGACCCGCGTTGCCATTAAAGAGGTAATATCGCTAACGTCATAGGGAGGGGAGACTTCTACGACTTCTAAGCCGCAGACGGGGGCTTTTTGGACGATCTTTTTGAGGAGATACAGGGCTTCGCGGGGCAATAAGCCACCGGGTTCGGGCCAGCCTGTTCCCGGTACAAAGCCTGCATCGATGCAATCAATATCAAAGCTAATCCAAACGCAATCCGTACCATCAAGGGCTTTTTCGAGGGCAAAATCCGCCGCCGCATCTAAGCCCATTTCCATAATATCGGTGACGGTGAGAATATTAGTCGCTCGTTCTCGACACACTTTAACCCCTTGTCTGGGAACTTGCCAACCGCCAATGCCCAGTTGTACGAGGTTTTTGGCGGGGGCATTTTTCATGTTGGTGGCGTGAAACCACGGACAAGTGTGCATCCGTTCGTCGAGGTCGGTTTCTTGGGTGTCTACGTGACGGTCAAAGTGGATAATCCCGACTTTTTTATCTCCTAAGTGGCGACAGATTCCTCGGACGGTGGGGAAACCAATGGAGTGATCGCCGCCGAGGATAATGGGAAAGGCCCCAGAACTAAAAACATGGGCAATGCCTTTGGAAATTTGGTCGAAGGACTTTTCGTTATTGCCGGGAATGGTGAAAATGTCGCCAATGTCGCAGAGGGTAATTTGTTCGCGCAAATCTACCCCTAACTCGAAGTTGTAGGGGGTGTAGAGGGCGCTAATACGGCGAATGCCTTGGGGGCCAAAGCGCGTACCGGGACGGTAAGTGGTACCGGAGTCGTGGGGTACGCCGACAATGGCGACATCGTAGTTACCGACTTGGCGCACATCTTCGATATAAGGGGCTTTGAGAAAGGTATTGATCCCGGCATAGTGGGGGAGTTCGCCGCGAGAAAAGGTAGAGATGGTGCGATCGCGTATGCTTTCAGCCGCCTCTAAACCGTATTCTAAGCCGCGATCGACTTCTTGTTGCCATCCGGTTAGGGGCAGTTGAGTTTCCCGTTCTAGGGCGCGTTCTGCTTCGTTGGAGGGGTTGTTTTCAGTCATCAGTTATCAGCATCTAAGGGGCAGTGGGCAATCGGCAATCGGCAGTCGGGGGGGAGTTGAATTTTACCCCAAAAAGAGATCGGAAACTTCTTGCTGGAGGGCAGACTCCAGAAAAGGCTCAACACTAGACTATACTAGGGCTTCGGCTTCAAAAAGTAAAATTAATGTTTCGCGCGAGTGTTATCAACGAGCAGTCATCGGTCATTAGTTTTTTGGGCAGTTACCAGTAACCAATGACCAATAACCAACAACAAATAACAAATAACCAACAACAAACAACAAGCTTAAAATAACATTAAGCGTTCCCATCCCATCAAAAAGCTTATGAGTTTACCAGAGAGTCCCCAAGGGTTCAAAATGTTTCAGCTTTGCCAATGGATTCTCGATCCAACCGGTTTTATGGAGCGTTTGGCGGAGCAATATGGCGATATTTTTGGAATGCCTGCCCTGACAAGCGATCCTCAAAGACCCGTGATTTTTTTGAGCAATCCTGAAGGATTACAGCATTTACTGAGTCGCGATCGCGGTCAGGATTTTTGTGCGCCAGAGGATATGAATGAAATCTTACGGCCTATTGTCGGTTCTCAATCTCTGTTACTACAAAGTGGCGCAACCCATCAACGGCAACGTAAACTTTTAATGCCACCGCTTCATGGCGATCGCCTGAAGGTGTATGGCGAGAAAATTTGTGAAATTGGCGATCGCGTTTTGGCGGCTTTGCCCTTAAACCAAACATTTAAAATGCGTCAAGCGATGCAAGATGTCACTCTACAAGTGATGATGGAGGTGGTTTTTGGTTTATCCGAGGGAGAACGCTACGACGCACTCAAACCCCTACTTGCCCAATTTACTGACTTTTTGGGTTCACCTTGGCGAGCAAGTTTGTTATTTTTTGGTTTTCTGCAACAGGATTGGGGTTCTTGGAGTCCTTGGGGACGGATGGTAGATACTCGGCAAAAAATTGATGATTTGCTGTATGCCGAAATTCGCGAACGTCGCCAAAATCCAGAGGGAAATGGCGAAGATATCTTAAGCTTGATGATCGAGGCGCAGGACGAAAATGGCGAACATCTCAGCGATACAGAAGTACGCGATGAGTTACTAACGCTGCTGTTGGCGGGTCACGAAACCACTGCTTCGGCTTTGGCTTGGGCGTTTTACTGGATATACCAAAACCCCAAGATTTACGAAAAAGTGATGGCGGAAATCAGCGAACTCGGGCCAAACCCTGACCCCATGAGTATCTACAAACTGCCGTATCTGACCGCCGTTTGTAACGAAACCCTCCGCATCGCCCCCGCGGCCATGTTGACTTTTTTCCGCCATACGACTCATCCTTTAGAGTTTATGGGCTACCATCTCGAAACGAATACCCCGGTTGTGGGTTGTATTTATCTCGTTCATCGTCGCCCGGATATATACCCCAATCCCGCACAATTCCGCCCAGAACGCTTTTTAGAACGGGAGTTTTCACCTTATGAGTTTGTTCCCTTTGGGGCGGGAATGCGGCGCTGTATTGGGGCAGTATTGGCGCAATACGAGATGAAATTAACCTTGGCGACCGTATTATCTCGCTATTCTTTACAACTGTGCGAAAATCGCCCGGTTAAACCCCAACGTCGCGGCATTACCCTCGCACCCGCTACGGGAATCCGTATGAAAGTAACAGAGGTGAAGGCGAAACAGCGCGATCGCGCCCCGGTTACGGTTTAAAATCAACACAGCAAGGAGTAGGAATTACGGTGTGAGATGGATTTGGGGCTTATTGGGGGCGATCGCGGCGAGTTTGATTGTATTTTACTCATTTCCGGCTCATGCTCTCCCCCAGGGCGACCTCACGCCGCTCACGGTTGAGTTGTTTCAAGAACGGCTCAATACTCCTGTTCCTCAAGATGGTAAAGAGACTCTTGATTTTAGCGAACTTTTTATCGATCTCACGGCGGAAAATGGGGAATTGCGCGATCGCTTTTATACGCAACTACAAGCGAAGATTAATCGCACTTCGATCCCTCTGAGTTTGGATTTTAGCCAATCGTTGATTCGGGGGGATTTTCAAGTGTCGCAATGGGGCGTTAAAGTCCAGTTAATCGAAGAAGTGCTTGCCAGTTTTGTTTCTCCTGAAGACTTGAAGAAACTACATGATAAGTTAGCATTACCGATTCTGCCGCCTTCGGGACAAAATGCCCAAAATATCCCCTATACAACGATTGTGCGCGGTACGCTGAAGCTCAAAGAGACGCAGTTTAAAGGGACGGTTGATTTTAGTAATGTGCTGTTTTTACAGCCTCTAGAAGCCCCAGGAATTACCGTGACTGGGGAGAGTCAATGGGGTCATTCAATTTGGCTGAATAAAGTTAATTTGAGTGCGGCAAGTTTCGCGCAAGGGGCTAATTTTGAAAATGCCCATTTCTTCGCAAATCTTCAATTTGAGGATGCGGTTTTTCACGGTTTAGTTAATTTTAGATACTCTCGCTTTGAAGATAACGTGAGTTGGGCTCGATCGCAGTTTTTTGATGTTGCCAATTATCTCGGAACCCAATGGCAAGATAATGTTGATTTTTTCCAGACGACTTGGCACAATCGCGTTTTGTTCAGTCGTAGTTTTTGGGCGAAAAGTATTAATTTTTGGGACTCTACTTTTGAGAAAGCAGTGGCTTTTCGTGAAACCCAGTTTAGAGATATTTTAAACTTTAAAGATGTGCATTTACTCGAACAAGTAGATTTAAGTAATGCTGTGTTTCAGGGTGATGCTTATTTTAATGTAGATGGCTTGGCGTTTGATTCTAATGAGGCCAAAATATTAGGAGATAAGGGTAAAATTGGTCCAGTGATTCAAGTGCCGAGTTTACAAGGTAATGAAACGGTTTTACTCAATTTAGTCCGCAATTTCCGCCGTTTAGAGCAAATTCCCGATGCGAATAAAATGGAGTATTTGCGATCGCGCCTTTATGGGATAGAACTTGAAAGTCGCTTAAAAAAAGTGCCTTGGTATCAATGGTTGAGTTGGTCTTTTAGTCGCGATCTTTTGTTATGGTTGGGGTTGAGTGTTTTACTTTTATTAAGCGATTACGGTACAAATTTTAGTTTGGTTTTAACCGTTGGTATTGGGTCAAGTGCTTATTTTGGTGTATTATTTTGGATTATCGATCGCTGTCATTCTCCCCAACCGAATTGGACAACACCATTTGAAGCGATCGCGATGATTGGGAGTTTTAGTACAATTACTGTAATTACCATTACTGCCTTATTTCGCGTTGCTCACAATCCCGGTTTAACTCTGGCTTGTTTGAGTGGGGTTTTATTCCCGATTCCCTTGGCTTTAACCACGTTAATTTATCGACGAATCCCCAGAGATGACGAGGTGACTTATTTTGTCGAAGATGGGGGAATGCGACAATTGCGACTGCTGATTGTGCGTTTACCGATTATGCCCCGTTTTGTCTTTTTTCGCGATCGCTTTGCACCGATTTTACGCGATCGCCGTTGGGGTTGGTTAAATTATTATGATTTTAGTCTCAACAATTTACTCAAATTCGGCTTTAATGATATCAGACTGCGCGATCGCCATCTTCCCGGTTTAGTCAGTACCTTGGCTTGGTATCAGTGGGGTTTGGGTTTATTCTATGTTGCTTTGCTTTTATGGACGCTTTCGCGCTCGATTCCCGGTTTAAATCTTTTACTATACTTGTCTTAAAATGCCAAAAAAAAGAGAGGTTTTTCCCTCTCAGAAATATTGCGATCTTATCTTTTCAGGGTTTTCCGTGAAAAGGCTTTAAACTTTTGGGTTTTGGTTTTGACGACGACGCAAACCTAATGCACCCATTCCCAAAGCTCCGATTGCTAAAGTAATGCTGGGTTCAGGTACTCTTTCGAGTTCAACTGATTGCGGTTCAAACTCCATACTGCTGATATAGCTATCACTGTTGAAGTTTGCTGTTTCAATACCTTGAACGTGCATCCCAACTCGTAATGCTCCTGACTGAACATCGGCTAAGACGCTATCATAATCTGCGTCAAAAGAAACGCTTAAAAATTCGTTAGCATCAATACCATCTTTATTAGAGCCTGGTTTTTTGGCTTGAATCCCAAAACTAGAATCAAAGTTTACGTTATTTCCTTGGGCGAAATTTAACTGATTATTTTTGATGTTTTTAAATGCAACCCCTGATGAAGTGTCGGGAAAACCTTGAAACGTCAAATTACTCAAGACGCTGTTTTGATCGTCGAAGTAAATCTGACGAATAAAAGAATCCACCTCGCCCGTATTGCTAAACTTAAACAAAACTTCATTGTCGTCAGTTTTTGTAAGATCGAACGAAAACTGATCTACAATCGCATCGCCGTTTGTGTTTTCGCTGTTGATATTATCAAAGCTAAAGGTTACTGCTTGAGCCGGAATGGTGGCTGATGCGATCGCGACACCTGCCATCATTAAGGCATATCCAATTTTAGTAACTAGCTGTGTATTCATTACAATTTAACTCCCTCCTGATTATATTGACCAATCGGGGCGAGCGATTAGTTGCTAAACATCTTTGTCTCTATATTCAATCTACAAAGCATTCTGGGCGATCGCCTAGTCTCTATATCCGGCTTTATTCAATCTTGATGGTAGTTTCCGGTTAACTTTATACAAGCTTTACAGTAATACCTAATAAAAACCAACAGTCTCTCTCCGGGGTGGAAGAGGGGGAGGAGTGGGGAGAGGGGGAGGAGTGGGAAGAGGGGGGAGAAAAAAATTGTGCTTTCATCTGTTGGCGATCAATTGGTAAGCGCCCATGAAGACAAAATGGGGCTTTGAGGGTTATTCTCGCTTATACACCTTGACAGAGGTGGCAGGTAGCGCTGCCTTTAGCCCCCATGCACAAAAACTCAACAAAAAGTCTTTGATTTAACATTTCTTTAAAAAAGATCGACTACAATTAAATCAAGACCAATACTTGACAGCAAAGACAAAATAAGCTTATGGGACTCCGCGCAGGCATTGAAACCCATCAACTAGAGTCCATTCACTCCGGGATGGCTCAGTTTTACACTCCCCAATCCAGCGACGAAACCATGCTCGTCCAAATTGCGGGTAATACCATCGATGAATTGTTTGTGCATCGCTACCAAACCGATCAACTGCTGGTGGTTCGGGGTAGTTTTATCTTAGTGGTGTTGCAAAACCGCAAATACGACTATATTTACCTCAGCGAAGACGACCCCAAAGTGGTGAAAATTCCCCCTGGTGTTCCTCACGGAGCCATTAACTTGAGTTCTGAGCCTTGTGTGATGGTTAACGCCGTATTGCGTCACGGCGACCCCCACGAAAGGGATTATCGCCCGATTCCTCGTCCTTTCCCCTATGATGTAGCTCGCGCTCAGGCATTACGAGGGGCGCACCATTCTGCAAAAACTGCACTTTTCTAACCCCACAGGAGAAGACAGTGGTAGTCTAAGCATAAGCAATTCAACCGGAATTGTCCGTCTCTTGTCCACCCTGCTTGCTTTATGCCATTACTGATTTTAGTAGCCGAAGACGATCCAGGGATTCGCCTTGCTGTCAGCGATTATCTCGAATTGCTGGGATATACCGCGATCGCCGCCGAAAATGGCGAACAAGCCCTTTCTCTAATCGAAAGCTATCGCCCTCATCTGTTAGTTGCTGATATCAAAATGCCCCTGATTGACGGCTATCAGTTAGTCCGTCAGGTGCGACAACGCCCGGAATTTCGCTTACTTCCGGTTATTTTTTTAACCGAACGCAGCAGTACCGAAGAACGCATCCGGGGGTATCAAGCGGGCTGCGATTTGTATTTACCCAAGCCCTTTGAGATGGAGGAATTGGGGGTGGTGATTCGCAGTTTACTGGAGCGATCGCAAGCCGTCCAGTCTGAACTGCGTTTTTCAGCCACTGAACCCCGTCCCTCTAGCCCATCGGAGTCCTACCAGCAAACTGCCGTTTCTGCGGTTACGGTGAGCCTCACCAGTCGCGAACAAGAGGTTCTCGACTTACTCGCGACGGGCTTATCTAATATCGAGATTGGCACTCAACTACACCTCAGCCCCCGCACCATTGAAAAATATGTGAGTAGCTTACTGCGTAAAACTGAAACCAACAATCGAGCCGAATTAGTGCGTTTTTCCCTCGAACACCATTTATTACATTAAAGCTCATTAACCCGGCGCTCATTCATCCGTACAGGGTTTGTAGCGTTGCACCAGCGCGATCGCGGCCTGATAATGATCTTGGGCTAACTCCGGGGGTGATAAGATTTGTACCTTGTCACCATAACGTTGCAGCCATATCCGAAACTCAGAAAGCGATCGCGGCGGCAACTCCACGGTATAATCCAGCCATTGGGGTTTTCCGGTAAACTCATCAATCGGGCCAGCGCGTAACTTTTGCTGGGGATGGCGCAAATCCCCCTCAGCGATAAAGCGACTCACAGGGGGAAAAAAGCGGACGCGCACCGTCATTAAATCCAATTCACCGGTTAGCTCTTGCTCTTGCTCTGCGGCTTCTCCTAAATATAAACCCCAACCCTGTTGCAGTAAGCGGTAGGCATCATCGAGGCTTTGTTTCTGCATGAATACGCCGCGGCCATTGATGGGATACACTTTACAGTAATCGCTGTAGCGGCTCAGACGACCAATGACCAGTTGTTGATTGTGGCAGCATTCATACAGCAAATACCAAGCAATATCCCGGTAAATCAGTTGGAGCGGCCACACAAGCTGAATGCCGAGATTTTGAGCGTTGTAAAGGTCGCGCTCTCTGGCAATTTCAAGGGGTTGACCGATCGCGATCGCGTCCTCTAAAGTGGCAATATGATGAAACAAAGTATGGCGATTTTCCCCACAAGCCATCATTTCTTGGGGGTCTGTCCATTCAATGGTGCGGCTGAGATTTTGGCGGACAGGATAGAAAAAATCTCCCTCTGTATCCAACTCAAAGCCCCGCAACCGCAGGGATAATGCTTCATACACCCGGCGCACTTGAGGGTCGCCTTGATGTTGAGCTTGGGATTGTAATGCTTGAAATGCCATTTGCAATTCCCGCTTGGTCATCGCTCCCGTACCGAGATAATAGCCCCAACGGTACATCCGTCGCTCTAATATGTTGTAATCTCGCAGTCGCTCTAAGTCTTTGCGGAGGGTGGGGAGAGAGGGGTAATCAGGAGGCCAATTTAGTTTCGCAGTTTGAGCCACTTGCTGCATTTTGTTTTGCAGGGCGGCCAGGGCATTATGATGGGAGGTGCGATTTTGATGGCTGCGATCGCTCAATCGCTCTGAAGGGCAGCCGACACCAGGATATTGTACCAAGGTGGCAATCAATATCATCAAACGCTCAAAAGCTTTAGTTTTGGCATAAGGGTGAGACATTTTCAGTTATCAGTCTTTAAGGGGTAATTAACCTCGTTACCGGGTTGAACCTGGTAACGAAAAACCAAGGCTCTGCCTTGATTTCTAAGGCTAAAAATGCGGTGATTTACAACTTATTAGTTATTAGCTAACAGCATAATCGCTCATTTCCCGCATAAAGGGAGGATAAAAACCCAGTACAATATCCTGTTTTGGGATACCTAAAATTACTAACTCTGCGGCAATATCCTGTTCTGTCGTATTCCGAAAAATCCAAACCTTTCCTTGGCGAATTGCCAGATGAATAGGACAGTGATGTACCCAGCGTTGCTGTTCCCAACCTAAATCTAGAACTTGATAGTGATGGCGTTGAGTATCAAAAATTGTCTCAACTTCAAAGTCACCATAAGCGGGTTTGACTGTGGCATAGTCTAACAACAGTTGTTGTATAACTTGCTGATAGTTTTCTGTTTTTGGTTTTAAGTTTTCCATTGTATTATTTGTGCCAACTCAATATCATAAACTACTGTTCTGACTGCATTTTCTTGTAAAATAGATGCCGGAAAATCAAGTTGAAAAAAGCTGTTGTAAACCAAATTAGGAACAGCCAAATAAAGAAGGCGTTGAGGTTCTTTCTGTCGCAGCGCAACTCGATAATTAATAAACTGTTCTAAAGCTGTATGAAATTCAGAAATTGCCGATGTCCCCACCAAAAAACTCTTGACTTCAACAGCAATTTTTTCCTCACCTCGTTCTGCTGCCAGCAATCGTTCTGCACCCAAGTCAATTTCCATATCAACACCTCCCACTTTAATCCGAAATGGGTCGTGAGTAATCTCCCATCCATCTCGCTCAAGGGCTGTTCTGACAACTTGGTGAAAACGGTCTCTTGCCATAATGCACAATTTTAAGCGAGAACTGTTATCTCAATTTATCTAATGCTAACGGTATAACCCAATAATTTAATAAAGTAATACAAAACTCCCTGAAATGACCAGCACTAAAACTTTTCTTCAACATTGCGCTGAGTTTGCCAAAATATTGGCTTTTACAGGACATCAGGAGACAAGATGAATTAAATTAAGAGCTAAAGCCAGAATTTCAGCAGGATAACGGTTATTTTTGAGTTTTGACTGCTTTTAAGTCCAAAAGTGCAGTAAATTACGACTTTTCCGCGTTTTAGTTTTATTATTCTGCTGGAGATTTGAGCTTTGATTGTCAATTAGCTACAAATAGGAAACCAGATGTATTTAACTTTTCGGGCGGCGATTGTCCGCAATATTGTGGTGGCAGGAATTAACTGTGTGGTTACTCTGACGCTGTTATTAATTGCGCCGTTGGGTTTGGCGGCAGTGATTAGCAATACGGTGATGGTAACGCTATCGACGTTGTTGGTTTGTACGTTGGGGGATGTGGTGGTGATGTGGTTATCGCGGGGAGGACAACCGCCGGGTACATTACCCAATTCGATGCAACCCCCCGGAAGCCCGATGCAGCCCTATCAATCTCGTCAGGATATCGAGCGTCGCGATTAGGGTAAATGGGCGTGTAGGGGCGGGGTTTCCCCGCCCAATCATCAGCGTGTAGTGCTGTGACACACCTTAATTTGTGCGATAGTCTCGCACCTCTAAAATATTTGAATTTCGGTCTCGTCAGGATATCGAGCGTCGCGATTAGGGTAAAAGGGCGTGTAGGGGCGGGGTTTCCCCGCCCAATCATCAGCAGCAGTCCAGTAGGGTGGGCAATGCCCACCATTCCTAAATTAAATCGTGAAAATCACCTTGATATCGCTGGTGAACGCCAGATGATTACAGCGTGAATCACCGGTAATTGGCTCAAAGTGAGAGACGGTGGGCGATGCCCACCCTACTACTCTAAAAGCCCCTCGCCCTCTGGGAGAGGGGTTGGGGGTGAGGGCATTTCATTACACAGAAATTATGAGAACTTTATATGTATCGCAGCAGGGCTGTTATGTGGGCTTGCGGCAGGAATGTTTGGAGGTGAGGCGCAAAGACGAAGTGTTAGCCAGGGTGCAGCTTCCCCTCACCGAGCAGATTTTAATATTTGGGAAGTCCCAGGTGACTACCCAGGCAATTCGGGCTTGTTTGTGGCGAGATATCCCGATTGTGTATTTGTCCCGGTTGGGTTATTGTTATGGGCGCATTATCGCCATTGAGCGAGGATATCGCCATTTAGCTCGCTATCAGCAGGAAATTAGTTTGGTTGAGCGTTTATTGGTGGCGCGGGCGATTGTGCGGGGGAAGTTGAACAACTCGCGGATAATCCTGCTTCGTCAGCAACGGCGCTATCCGGCTGAGGCGTTGAGTTTGGCGATTCAGAGGTTGGGGTATCTGATTGAGCAAATCCCCCAAACTGACACCATCGAGCAGTTGATGGGGTATGAGGGGGCGGGGGCGGCGAGTTATTTTACGGCGTTTGGGGCGTGTTTGCAGGGGACGGGGTTTGTGTTTGCGGGGCGCTCCCGTCGTCCGCCGGGAAATCCGGTGAATGCTTTACTGAGTTTTGGTTATCAGGTGGTGTGGAATCATTTGTTGGCGTTGATTGAGGTGCAGGGACTTGACCCCTATCAGGCTTGTTTACACGAAGGCTCGGCTCGTCATGCGGCGTTAGCCAGCGATTTGATTGAGGAGTTTCGCGCCCCGATAGTGGATTCGGTGGTGTTGTGGTTGCTCGGAAGTCGAGTGATGGACGCGGATAAGGATTTTGAATATCGAGATGGGGGCTGTTTTCTCAATGAGTCGGGCAGAAGAAAATATTTAACGGCGTTTATGCAGCGCATGGAAGAGGAGGTGAAAGTGGCAGAGGATGAGCGTCAGCCCCGTTGGGATTTGTTAATGCAGCAGGTGAAAAAATATCGGCAATTTGTCTATAATCCGGCTTATGGCTATCAGCCGTATCAAATTCGGTAGGGAATTAGGAGGCTGAAAGCTAGTTATGATGCTGTATGTGGTGACTTATGATATCCCAGAGGACAAGCGCCGCAAGAAGGTGGCGGATTTGCTGGAGGGGTATGGGGTGCGGGTGCAATATTCGGTTTTTGAGTGTGTTTTGTCGTCCCAGAAGTGTCGGGAGTTGAAAAAAAGGATGAGGAAACGGATTAAAAAGAAGGAGGATAGTATTCGCTTCTATCCTTTGTCTCATCATACTTTGGGGCAGGTGGAGGTTTGGGGTGAACCCCCGGTTTTAGAGCCGCCCAGTTCGACGATTGTTTAATTTTGTATCATCGTTGAGCGAGGGGGTCGGGATGGTGGCTGAAAGGACGAGATTTCGTAAACCCCCTCGCCGCCCCTTGTAGCAAGGGTTTCAGCGCTCTGGTTTGAGATTTTTTGGGGGATGTGTGGCCACATTTTCTGACCCCCTCGCAAACGGGGTCTGGACATCCCTCCAGTTCTGGGTTTTAATAGGGGGGACTCTCCACTCGCTGGAGAAACTAATAGATTGGAAACACGTTGACATTGTATTTTAGATCAGCCATTAGGTGTCTCTCCACTCGCTGGAGAAACTAATAGATTGGAAACCTACTAGGCTGTTGAATTGCTCCGCTTCCTCCTCGCTCTCCACTCGCTGGAGAAACTAATAGATTGGAAACAGTACCCATCGCTAAGATGAAGTCAACCTCCTCGCCCTCTCCACTCGCTGGAGAAACTAATAGATTGGAAACCTATTCCTCCCAATAACCCTGCCAATACCAAGCCCACTCTCCACTCGCTGGAGAAACTAATAGATTGGAAACAGATTAGAGAAGATGGATTCTTCTCAGCTACAGCCATGCTCTCCACTCGCTGGAGAAACTAATAGATTGGAAACTCTTTACTAGCCTTATATTGTTCTGTTAGGGTGTCATTCCCTCTCCACTCGCTGGAGAAACTAATAGATTGGAAACCCCCTTGGTAGAAGAGTGTTGTCTGGCCATTGTTGCTTCCTCTCCACTCGCTGGAGAAACTAATAGATTGGAAACCAAGCAGCAGTGAAGGAGAGTGTCCACTGTGCCTCGTGACTCTCCACTCGCTGGAGAAACTAATAGATTGGAAACAGTACCCATCGCTAAGATGAAGTCAACCTCCTCGCCCTCTCCACTCGCTGGAGAAACTAATAGATTGGAAACCTATTCCTCCCAATAACCCTGCCAATACCAAGCCCACTCTCCACTCGCTGGAGAAACTAATAGATTGGAAACCCCCTTGGTAGAAGAGTGTTGTCTGGCCATTGTTGCTTCCTCTCCACTCGCTGGAGAAACTAATAGATTGGAAACCAAGCAGCAGTGAAGGAGAGTGTCCACTGTGCTGCGTGACTCTCCACTCGCTGGAGAAACTAATAGATTGGAAACCAATTCGACTAGAGTTAGCCTAAAGGTAGAATTACCAACTCTCCACTCGCTGGAGAAACTAATAGATTGGAAACTTATTTATCAACGAGTACTGTGTCGTACTCGTTGTCTCTCCACTCGCTGGAGAAACTAATAGATTGGAAACATTCATAGAACCGGTTGCACGCTGTTTCCGCTCACTGCTCTCCACTCGCTGGAGAAACTAATAGATTGGAAACAAGACATCAAAATTACCTCTGAGACAGTTTCACTCAAAAACGCCCCACCAACGGGAAAAGAACTTGAGTGAAACTGACAAAAAACTTTGATTTTGAGGTAATGCTTGAAATGTCTAACAATCAACAAGAAACACACAACGCTTGTGTAGCAATCTTTTCCCTAGGAGTATTGTTACTGGGGGTAGGGGCTGCGGGTTTAGCCGCCCAAGGCATACCCTTTACCCTCGCTACTCTAATCTTTTGCCTGATTATTGCGGGATTCAGTATCTTTCTACTGCCATTTCTCTTGGCTTTGGCATTGCTGATGATTGCCTTTCCTCCCTTGGGGTTTGTGGTAGCTGCTGTGGGTTTGGTGTTTTTCTACAATGCGCCTTTGTTGAGTTTGGGGTTGGGAACAACAATAACATTCATGAGTGTGGTGATGGGGTTGAATGTTGACATCCTCCCCGCCCTAAAAGGGACGGGGATTCCTAGCAGTCGAACAAACTGAGTTGTTCGTACTTTAGATGGGTTGACAGTTCACCACAA
>KB904821.1:830586-906852 GCA_000380225.1 filamentous cyanobacterium ESFC-1 | reverse complement strand
TGCAACTCACGACTGAATTTTTGAGCTTTCGCTTCGCACATCGTCCGAAACTCTCGCCACCCTGCCTGAGAGATTGCCCGTGATAGCTTCCGATTCTTGACCATTCCCGACACATTTAGGTCTTCTAAGGCAATCAATTGGTTATCTTGAATCACCTTAGTTGATAATTTGTGCAGGAAGTCTTGACGGGTATCGCGAATCTTGGCTTGCAGTTTAGCAATCCTCAAACGAATGCGCTCTCGACGATGCGACCCTTTCTGACGACGAGTTAACTGGCGTTGTGCCTTTCTGATTTTGCGGTCTAATTTTGAGTAATCGGGACTATCAACTTTCTGCCCATTACTCAAAGTTGCAAACGTCTTAATTCCTAAATCAATACCAATAGCAGGATTTTTAGGGGGTTTAACTTCCGGTTCGACTTCCACCACAAAACTCAAGAAATAACGTCCGGCACAGTCTTTGATGACTGTAACGGATGTGGGTACAGAAGGTAGGGGACGCGACCATTTCACCTTGAGATTGCCAATCTTAGCCAAGTAGACTTTATTTCGCTTAATTGAGAATCCCCCTTGACGAAATCGTGCCGTTTGGCGGTTGTGCTTTTTCTTGAATTTGGGACGACTAACTGATTTACCTTGGCGCTCCCCCTTTAGGGATTTGAAGAAGTTGTTAAAGGCAACTCCTAAGTCTCTGATTGCTTGCTGCAATGGAATATTAGACACCTCGGACAACCATTGTCGTCCCTCGGTTAGTTTGGCTTGGGTGATGCAGACTTTCTGGAGGTCGCCATTTTTGGGCAGCTTATCCGATTGTCGGCACAAGGCAAGGGCATCGTTCCAAACAACCCGACAACAACCAAACAGTTTTGCTAATCGGATTTGTTGGTATTGATTTGGGTATATCCGGTAACGATATCGCGCTTTCACAATTGAGTGGTATGATATTGCTATCATTCTAACAAAGAAATAATATTAATGAAACAATTTGCAGCAAGATTATCAGATGCAGAATATGAAGGACTTGCAAGACTTGGAGAAACTCAAGAACGCTCTATGAATGCTTTGTTGAGAGAGGCTGTTCGCCAATATCTTGAACGACAACAAGAAAGCCGCCCTCCACTTCGTTAAAGGGCGGGGAACCTGTATCCCATTATTTTCGGTCAATCCCCCCAAAGCACCGCTTCTCAAAAAGTTCCTTCTACCCCATTCAGCCAGGAAAATGCGACCCCCAGCGACTCCAGAGAGTATGACTACGAGCAAGAAGTACAGGAAAATGATGACAACTGGAGAGAACAACAAGAAATTGAAAGGGAAGTAGAAGCCCAATACAACCGAGAATCTTGGGAGGATACCAATTAGCCACATCGCTGACCATAGCAACCCCCCCCAACAAAATTAATTGCATCAGATAGCCCGGTTTGATTGAATAACCGGGTTTTTGTGGTTTTTGGGAACAGCCCAACCTGCGTAAACAAAAATCACAAGGGTTTACGTTTGTCAAAGAAAAGCAAATAAATGTGAATCTGCGGCCAAATTCTCAGCAAAACCAGACATAATGAGGGGAGTTTGGCATAAGCTCACAAAATTAAAAAATATTGGCTTTTCCGAGACTTTTGGAAAAACAACAACTAAACTAAGAAACAGCGAAAACCTAAAAACTGTGAAACCCCCATGAGCAAGCCCTCTCGCAAACCCAAGCCTTTACGTTGTCCTCTCAACAAGGAGCAACAACAGCAAGTTAAAAAAATTGCCGATACTGTGGATAAACACAAGCGCATTATTCGGAAACTGTCGCCGATCTAATCGCCGCAGTCCTCCTCCCTAGTGTCGGGACACAGTTTAAACGGTGGGTTACGGCAGATTGCCCGATTACAGTCATCGCCTAAGTTTCAGCCGCCCAACCCACCCTACTGGCGCGACACACCTTAAATTGTGCGATAGTCAAAACCGCTAACGAAAAGCTAACGTTATATGACTTCTTTCAACTACTGGCGAGCGAAAATCTGGGGATTGTTACACGACCCCGTGTTTAAGCCTTTGTATCATAACTCCTACTCCGGCGGCGAAAACAGCTTTTGGCAGGATTTGCCGATTATGACGGAATGGAAAGACCAAGGCTGGAACCCAGACACCTCACAGGAGAGGATTCTCCAACATATTAAACTGGCTGATAAGATTACCGCAGCGAGCGATCGCGGCGCAATCGGTAGCATTACTGATAGCCTTGACTACGGAGAAAGCGGGTTAGAAATCACTCACTTATTATCCGGTCGTACCACCACGCCCCTGCGGTTCAGACTCAGCAACGCTCAACACCAGGAAGTCATTAATCAACGCACCCAAACCCTGACGGACTACGAACAACACTTGCGCGAAGCCGTCCCTTCAGGGATGGAAAACGACCCCAAGGCTTTGTTTTGGTGGTTGTGGCGATGTTTACCGGAAGTGGCTTGTCAGGAGTTAAACGACCCCAACTTGATGTTAATGCCTGCTGAAACGCAGTTTCCCGATAGCTCGATTTGGAGTCACGCCAGTCTCACTTCGGCTTTTGCGGGGGCTTTAGCGGGATATGACTTGACATCTGAAGCGATCGCTCAAAATACGGAGGATGACGAACTATCTCATCCGTATTTAACCAGTTTTACCTTTAGTCCGGTACAAGAACTGATCAAAGCCAGTCGCAAAATGCGGGATTTTTGGGCGGGGTCTTGGCTGCTGCATTATCTCTCAGCGCGGGTATGCTGGAAACTGGCTCAACTATACGGCCCGGATTGCTTTTTGTATCCTAGTTTGTTTCAGCAACCCCTGATTGACCACTGGTTGCGGCAAGAATACCCCGATATTATGACAGATAAGGTCAATGTCAAACAACCGAGCGATCGCGCCCTCCTCACCGCAGGCTTTCCCAACGTCTTGATGCTCATTTTGCCGAAAGCCAAAGTCGCCGCCGCGATGCAAACGGCGAAAAACGAACTCCTAAGCGCTTGGAAAGAAGTGGGTCATCTGGTTTACACCGAACTTCACGATCATCGCCACTGGCAAAAACAACTCCGAGAAACAGACCACACCTGGAGAAGCTGGCTAGACACCCAATGGCAAACCTACTGGAGTGCCGTCCCCATTGGTAAAGAAGGCGAAAATCTCAGCAGTCCCGACTTACCCAATACCGATACAGCGACGTTACAAAACTGGATTGACGAACAAAACCAAGCTTATAACCTCAAAAGCGAGTCCAATCGCTTATTTGAACCCAAAGAACAAGAATTTCTCAGTCAAGCTGCCCAAAACCGCCTCGATTCCCAAAGTCAATTTAATCTTAATGTGGGGTCTTGGTGGGCTGCCATTTTCGGCCAAACCCGCTTTGCCTTAGCTGCGGTGAAAAATGCCCGTAACTGGCGACTTCCCACGGCATTTGGCCCCCGTTCGACCATTTCCGGTTTAGGCCCGGTGGTTTATCCCGACAACCGCAAGGAAAGAGGAGATTGGGTCACAGAAGGAGAGACGCGCAAAGTCTGGCAGCGAGAAGCGGGGTTATTTGACGGCATAGAAGAACTCAACGCCACAGAAACCGTCAAACGGGTGTTAGAGAAGATATTACCCCAACTTTTGAACCTAGAAGACAGCGAAGAAGTCCAAAAAGATATCGCCGCTTCTTATCCCGACTTAACCGCCGGGGTTGCGGGTTATCTGAAGGTGAATCAAGATAAAGCCGAAGTTCGTGCTATGTTCAACCAAGTGTGCGAAGCAATTATCGACGCGCATCCCTGGGCTGAGGCGGTGGTGCGGCAAATGCGGAGTCAGTGGGGGATTCCCTGGATGGATGAGCGTCCTCAGAAGTATCATTCCCGCTTGCTCAATGCCGGATGGTTGGTCGAAGATGCCGAGGATGAGGAGTTAAAAGCCCTGCAACAACAACTCCAACAAAATCCTAACAATACCAGCATCCAAGGGGAAATTACCGCCATTAAAACCCGATATCGCGACAGTATCCAACAAATTATCGATGCTCATTACCCGAATAATAATCCGGCGAGTTGGTATGTTCTGGCGGCGGGAGATGGCGACGGCATGAGCAATTGGCTGAAAGGGAAGAATATGCGGGAATATCGCGAATATATTGCCGAATCTATCCAGGTTTCTGAGGATTTGCAAGCTTCTTTGGACGAGTTTCTCAACCTCAACAAGCGCATGGGGCCTTCAACTCATAATGCTTTGAGTCGAGCGTTGCTAGACTTTTCTAATCAGTTAGTTCCCTATCTCACCGAACGCCGTTACGCGGGGCGTTTAATCTATAGTGGCGGCGATGACGTTTTGGCTTATAGTAATTTATGGGAGTGGGATCGCTGGTTGTGGGATATTCGTCAGTGTTTCTGCGGCCAAGCAGACCCTCGTGAGGAGTTTAGGGATACTGGGGATTATTGGCAATGGAACGGGGCAGCAATTCCCCAAGATAGCCGCCAACAAGACCTTTTAGCGGCGCGGCCTTTGTTTACGATGGGAGAACAAGCGACCATTAGTTTCGGGGTGGTAATGGCTCATCATTCGGTTCCCCTGGCTATTGCGTTGGAGAATCTCTGGGAAGCGGAGGAAGCGGCGAAAGACCATTGCAGTCCTACGGCTCAGAAAAAAGATGCGGTACAAGTACGGGTGCTGTACGCCAATGGTAATCAATTACAAGCAACGGCGAAGTTTGCGGTTTTTCACCTTTGGCAAAAGTTAGTGGAAATCCCGAATCTTGAAAGTGCTTTATTTGAGCAAGCAGCGACGGTGTGGGGTCAGCATCCGGCTCCCATCTATGCCGCGATTGAGCCTTGGGTCAAGGGATTTTGTCTGCGTCGCGAGGGCATTCAAAAGGATGCAGCCGGGGCGTTTGCTGTGGGGTTGAAAGATTTTCTAGAGCGATTGTGGGCGACGACTCCCGCGAAAGATGTTGATACGGCTACAACCGCGTGGCTGAAGATGGCTGCTTTTGTGCTACGTCAGCGTAACATTAAGTTAAAAAAGGAAAAACAACCCGCGATCGCGAGCTAGTTGCTATTTAATCAAAACTTATGACTGAAAAATCAAATTTTTATTGGTACTTAATTGTACCGCAAGATATTTTACTGTTTCGCGATGCCAAACCCTTTAGCCCAGGGGAACGGGCTTGGGCGGGTAGTACCTTTCCGCCGTCCGGTCACGCGATCGCGGGGGCAATCCGACAAGCCCTAAATTCCTCAGCTAAAATCCGGCTCAAAGGCCCTTTTTTCTGCCATAATACGCCGCAAAACTCAGAAAACCCGGTTTTATACTTCCCCCGTCCTTTGAATTTTCTGGGATCAAACCCGCTCATTCCCTTGAGTTGGCAAACAGAAAATCCCCTCAATCAAATGTTGTGGGATAATAGCCAACCTTGTCCCTTAACCAAGAAACAAGGCAATGCCAGCAACTCACAGGATAGCGAGGAGGAGGAAGACGATAAGCAGTTTCGTACTTATCTCCCCCTAGCGGTGATTCAAAAATATCTCGAAACTGGGCAAATCGCTAAATCCGATTGGCTGCGACAACAAGACGGCGAAAACCAGCCCTGGCAAGTGGAAACCCGTTCCCACAATGCCATCAAAAGCGAGACGCGACAAGTGAAAGATGCCGACGGCTACTTTGTAGAAAACGCCGTTCGCTTGAAATCAAATTGGTCTCTCGCGATCGCCCTCGATGAAGCCACGCACCAGCAGCTAGAAGCCGCCCCAACCGCCCTAAACCTACGTTTAGGGGGAGAAGGTCATCGCGTCATGTTCGAGCGTTGTACTGCCCTAGACAGCCAGTGGCAAGCCCTCATAACAACCTCAGAAAACAACAAACAAAAAGCCGGAAAAGCCCTGGCTTATCTGGTCACACCTGGCGTTTTTGAACGCAGACATAACCACAACGGCAAAAACCAATCTCTGTGTCAAGCTCATCCCTGGGAATGGAAACTTGCCCACACCACCAACGGCAATCAAACCCCCGGTAATCTCGTCAGCTTTGCCACCGCGAAAGCCGTCCCCATCAACGGACGCATTCGGGATATAGAAAACAATAGCGTACCCGCCCCCCAAACCTTTGCCGCCCCTCCCGGTAGCGTTTATTACCTCAACCAACCCCAATCCCTTTTTCAAGACAGCCCAGACTCTCCCAGTAAAATCCAACAGTGGCGACAACTGGGCTATTCCGAACTTTTTTGGCTTTCTCATCCCCAACAGTCCTAAAAACCATGACAATTCACTCCGTTTATCTCTATCTCCTTTCTCCTCTGCATACTGGCGGCACAACCCAAGAAGGCAACCTCCTCGGCATTGCTCGCGAATCCCATACAAATCTGCCCTACATCCCTTCTAGCACCCTGCGCGGTCGTCTGCGAGCTAGTGTAGCAGGAGATAAAACCAAGCAATATCGACTATTCGGCAACGAACTCAACAGCAACGACAACAGCGAAAACCTCACCCAAGGCGACATCTGGATTAGCGACGGTGCGATTCTTTGGATTCCCGTCCCCTCCCTCAGTCACGGCGTTGTCTGGATTAGTTCCCCCATGCTGCTGCGACGTTGGGCGAGATTTCACAACCAACTCGATAAAATCCCTGACGAGTATAGTTGCAACTTCAAACAAGGGGCATCCAGCGTTTACCTCAAAGATGCCATGCTCAAAACCAGCGACCTCAAAGACTGGCAAAACTGGCAAGACTTTCTGCCCCAAACCCCAGACACCCGCAGCATCAAACAACTGCTCGTTGTTCCCGACCGCCACTGTAGCACCTTAATTCAAATGAGTTTGTGGCGACAAGTGAAAATCAAGCTGGACTCGTCTAAAACCGTTGATGGTGGCTTTCGCTATGAAGAAGCTATCCCTCCCGATACCCTGATGTACTTCAACTGGGGAACCACTGCCAAAGCCAACGGTACAGGAGACAGTTCTATTGCAGACTTCCACAGCTTATTACAAAACCAAGCTGTGTTCCAAGTCGGCGGCCAAGAAAGTCTAGGCCGCGGTTTCGTTCAACTCATGGAGGTATAACATCATGGCCGTTGTCACCTTTGACCCCCGCAGTCTCAGCACTCCCGTTTATGAAGCTTTATCGGGTTTGCGGCAAAATAACCCAGAGGATAAACATAAAGACCAGAAAAACCAAGCTGTTGAACTCTATACCTATCTGGCCACTTGGGGAATGATGCGCCTCAAAGCCGAAGAAAACGCCCTTAACCAAGACGGGAAAAAGCAAGTAGTGAAAAAGTATTTTGAATGCTTGCAAACCCTTTCCGGTCAGCAAAATCTGGCGGGACATCAAGGTTTGGATGTTTTGAAAAAACTCAGTGCTGACGATTATCTCGGTTTAACGGGCTTGGGTTTAGAACTGGCTAACGAGTTTAGTTTTTGGGCAAATGCCGTGTATCACGATGTAAAAGGAGAGCAGTAAATTATGCCAGGTTCTAATAATAAAGCACTACAACGAGCCAATCCGCCCCGACCGCCTCAAAAACAAAATTCTAATTCTCCCAATCGTTCAGGAAGTGGAAATCGAGGTAATCGTGACAGTGGCGGTGGAGGAAACAGTGGTGGTAGCGGCAGAAACGACAACCAGCGCCCCAATCCTCCCTCACCCTGGCTCGATCCTGAAAACGAACCCACCCCCCATCGTAACGCCAGTTTTGTTGAATATCTGCGTTGGATGCGATCGCCCGAAGATAAAGACAAAGACCCCACTAAAGTTCAAATATTACACCTTGCCACTGAAAACGCCGATTATCGCGATCGCCTCAGCCAACTCAACAAACGCCTCCAACTGATGGCAGGTCAAGGTAACACCTTCATTGTCGAATGCCCCTGGCGGATTCGCGTTGGCGGTCACAAAGGCCCCGAAAACATCCTCCTTCCCGCCTTTGATGCCCTCGGTATTCCCTACATTCCCTCCAGTACCCTGCGCGGTGTTGCTCGTACCCAAGCCATCCTCGAAGTCCTGCAAAAAGACTCCGACTGGGAAAAAGTCAAAAACCACAAAGACAAAGCCAAAGCCAAATGGCAAGCCGCAGAAGCCAAAATTGCCCCTTACTTTGGCTCTCTCGAAGCCGAAAAAGGAAATAAAGCCGGAAAAGTCGTCTTTTTCGATGCTTATCCTCGTCCGAGTGCCTCTGGCGGTCTAACACCCGACATGGCGAATAACATCTGGAGTTGGGACGGCGACAAACTCAAATACAGCCCCAATCCTAACATCTTTTTATCCCTGCAAAAAACCGAATTTCTCATCGGTCTAAAACTTGCTTCTGGCTGTGAAGATAAACAAGTCCTGGCTAATGTTAGAGAATGGCTGATTAAAGGCTTAACCGCCGGAATTGGCTCGCAAATCAATACAGGCTACGGCGAACTTTTAACCGCCAAAAATAAAACCATTCTCAACGAATTTTTCCGCGTCGAATTTGCCCTCGAAGGACAACTGATTCACGGTCGCCAAAAGTTCACCCAATGGCAATGGAACGACAAATACTACAAATGGCAAATGCGAGGAAAACCCGAAGCAGAAGTGCGTCCTGTCGCCTTCAAATCTATGCTGCGGTATTGGTTTCGTACCTTTGCATTAGGCGTATTAAAACCATCTGAAGTACAAGATTTAGAAGGACAAATCTTCGGTGCAATTACCCCAAAACCCCAACTTGGTTGGCTCAAAGTGAGCGTCCTTGATGGGAAAGTTACCCAACCTGAACCCTTCCCCAATCATCGCGGCAAAAACGACCCCTGTGGGGAACAAGAAGGCACATTAGTTTTATCCTTGTCTGCTCAAACACCTCAAGCCAAACAAGAAGCGATTAAAACCTTGTGTAAAACCTTAACTTGGCTCATGTTTAATATGGGGGGAATTGGTCAAGGTGCGAGACGACCTTGTTACTCTCGTCAAAATCGCGATCGCGCCCCTTGGTTTCGCGGTTCTACCTTCTATCTTGAAAACGTCGATGACTTCTGGAAAGTATCATCAACTGTTCAAGGATTCACAAAACAATTTCAACAAAAAATTGCTACTGTCTATCAAAGTATCAATCAACTAACCTCTACTCAAATTAATCCCAAATCTCGCCGCGAAGCCGGACGAGTGACTGCTGAAAACTGGACAGAAGCCATTGATTGTAACTGCGAAATTATTATTTGTTCGGGGAGAGAGAAAAACAGTAAAGTCTATGCTCTTAGCATTTTACACAGTCCCAACCTCAAAACTCAAAATGCTTCAGGACGCACTGACTACGACGGCAATTTATGCGGAAAAGTCTCGCGGGGCGTGAAGCCTTCTCCAGTGTGGATTTCTGACTTGGGAGATTATCAAGTTGTGACGGTATTTGGTGCAAATCAAAATCCCCGCAAGCGCTATTTACAGGAACTCAAAAGTAATACAGGGAAACAAAATTATACTCGCGTTTTTCCCTTATAATTTAGCACGAATTGTTATCCATGAAAGCAGTTGTAGTAATTACCATTGGCACTCGCGATTTAATGTTTCAAATTGCCGAAGATCGATGGTATAATGTTGGCGACGATCGTATGCGAGACGGCGAGATTATTGGCGAGCAAGCTGAAGTTGTAGACGCTTTGGGGCTAGTGTGGGACGACTACAACGCCTATCGCCATTTGACTCAGTATCTATTCGAGCATCTTGACGAATATCGCGATCGCGTCAAACCCGTTATTGTGGGTAAACTCTTACAAGACAAAATTGCAGACATTGGTCAGGTTTACCTCATTGTTACCGATCAAAAACCTGAAATTCGCGAACGAGAAAAAGATACTCTCTACGCTGGAAAACTTATTGAAGCTTGGCTAAAAACACAAAACTCAGAGATTGACGTAGCCTTGATTTCATTAGGGCAAGAAGGGTTGAATCCAGCGAATTTTGAAGATATGTTCAAGTGGTGGAGTTACCAATGGCGTAATAACATAAAAGTCAAAGATGAACAGCCTCTTTGGGTTTGTTTAAAAGGAGGAGTTGGACAAACGGCTGAAGCCTCTAGAGTAGCCGGGTTAAGTGTTTATAGTACCCAGATTCAGTTTTTTGAATTTCGGCAAAACCGCAAAGCTAATCGTGTGGGCATTCCTTCTGATTATAGCGGCCCCTTTTTAGGTAAAAACTATTTGTGGGATCGCACTCAGCAACAAGCAATACAAATGCTGGAACGCTTTGATTATGCCGGGGCTTTTGATTTACTCGAACCTTACTTTCAACAAGATCGAGCCAGTTTTAAAGCCATTCCGCAATGGATTGAAGCTGGAATATTATGGAATCAAGGAAAATTTAAATCGTTCTTCCGTAAAATAAAAAATACACTCAATCCCCAGCAGAAAAACTGGAGTGGAACTTGGTTTTGGCAAGCTTATGAACAAGCTTATATGGCTGTGGTGCGGCTCGAACAAGATAACTCCACAGAAGCCATGTTACATAGTTTTCGCGCTGTTGAGGGGTTGGTTAATTTGTGGTTGAGAAAGAACTGTTCTCGTCATATTCAAGAATACAAAAAAAGATATCCTCAGCTTTTACCTTCCATTTGTTCGCAATATTCACAGTTACAAACCTACTTTGCCGAATCTAAACCTATTAAGTTGACAGGACGAATACAACAAGCTGTTGTTGAGGCTATATTATATAACAGTCGAACAAGTATTGACTTGCAAGCTTTTTGGAGTGAAGAAACGCGGGAAACTCGTAATATCTTGTCTCATCAACTCGGTGGTATTCAAAAGCAAGAAGTTTTTAGTGCCTGGGGGTCTACAATTGAGAAACAAGAAGATTGGGAAAACAGGATTTTAAATTGTTTGAATTTACTTTCTGGGCAAAAAGCAACTTCTTTGGCTAATGTCTGTTTATTTTATCAAGTTCATCGACGCTTGATTAAAAAATTGAGTCAACACTCTGTATAAATTTATTTAAGGTGTAAAATTGTTGCGTTTGCTGATATCTTTTCCTTTTAATCTCAAATCGGAAAAAATAATCACTATTTGAGAACCCCGGCTTCTAGCTTTAAATTTTAACTTGACTGTGTAAGTAGATAAGAAACCGGGGTTCTTAATCCTTACTAATTCAATGGATTGGATATAACGATTAAACCTTATCTTCTTAAACTCTAGTCTTCATGAAACGCCGCAGCATCTTACTCAGCCTCGCTTTAAGCATCTTATTACTGTTCGGACGCTTCACCCGGTTACCTGCCCAATCGCCACCGAAATCCCTCGCTGTGGGAACCGGAGGGGCAGTAGCCAGTGTGGATGAACGAGCGACTAAAATCGGGATTGAGATATTGCGATCTGGGGGTAATGCTGTTGATGCTGCTGTGGCCACGGCGGCGGCCCTTGGAGTCACCGATCCCTTTTCTGCTGGGATTGGGGGGGGTGGCTTTATGCTAATTTATCAACCGGACAAAGATACTGTAATCAGCTTGGATGGTCGCGAAGAAGCCCCCGCGGCCACAACTCCCGATTTGTTTCGCGACCCGGACAGTGAGACAGGGGAACTGCTGCCATTTTATCCCGATCGCATTACCAGTGGTTTAGCGGTTGGCGTACCGGGAACACCGTTGAATTGGCAAACTGCCCTCGATCGCTACGGTACAATTTCTTTAGCTGAAGCCTTACAACCCGCGATCGCCCTGGCGGAAGAAGGCTTTATCGTTGATGAAACCTTTGCGTCCCAAATTCGCCGCAATCAAGACCGTTTTGCCGCTTTTACCAGCACTCAGGCTTTATATTTGCCGGATAATCGCGTTCCTGATGTTGGTAGTCGCTTTCGCAACCCCGATCTCGCTCAGACTTATCGTCAGTTGGCCCGAGAGGGAGTAAATGCCTTTTATCGCGGTGGGATTGGGGAGGCGATCGCGCAGACGGTACAAAACCCCCCAGTTGTGGCTTCACCTCCGTTTCCCGTGTGGCCGGGACGGTTGACCCAAGCGGATTTAGACCGATATGCGGTACAGGTGCGATCGCCCGTTGTGAGTCAATATCGCGGCTATCAACTTTATGGTATGGGTTTACCCAGTAGCGGCGGTTTGACTATCGCGCAGACATTGAATTTACTGGCTGAGGGAATGAGCGATCCGGTGCAAGTATGGCATCATTTGATTGAAGCCGAACGCTTGGCATTTAGCGATCGCAATGCCTATATGGGGGATTTGGAATTTGTGGATGTCCCGGTTGCAGGTTTACTCAGTTTAGATTATGCCCAGAAACGCCGCAGCCAAATCCCACCCCAAGCCCCCACCCATGAAGCGGAATATCGGGCCACACCGGGGAATCCTTTACCTTATCAAACCGACCCTAGCCCCAGTTTAACCACCCAGGCGACAGCAGGGTTGAATGTTCCTGAAGAAAGCTTGTCTACCACTCATCTGACTGTCATTGATGGGGAGGGGATGGTGGTGTCCTATACCCTTACCCTGGAAGCCACGGGAGGGTCGGGGATTGTCGTTCCGGGTTATGGGTTTATTCTCAACAATGAGTTAACGGATTTTACCGCCGAGATACCCCATCCCAATGTTCCCGAACCGGGTAAACGTCCCCGCAGTAGTATGTCTCCGACGATCGCGATCGCCCCAGATGGAACGGTGTTGGCTTTGGGTTCTCCTGGGGGTTCGACGATTATTACGACGGTATTGGGGATTTTGGTGAATGTTATCGAGCTTCAGATGTCTTTACCGGACGCGATCGCGTTTCCTCGTCTTTCTCAACGCAATGGCGGTTTAACCCTCGTCGAAAAAAGTGAGTCGGACGTATCTTTGCATCCCCTGTTAGAAGCTTTAAAAGAGCAATACGGCTATGAGTTTACTACAACCGAGGAAATCGGAGCGGCGACGGCGATTGAACAAGCCCCAGATGGGACGCTGAGGGCTGTGGCTGAACCTTTTCGGCGGGGTGGGGGTAGTGCGATGACGGTGCGGTGAGTCGGAGGTGGGTTGATATCGGGATAGTATGGGTTTGGTGCGTTACGGCGGATAGGAATTTGTCCTATTTATTTTTGAATTGTAGCCGCCTGACGCACCCTACAAGAGCCGCGATCGCACTTTACCGGACGCGATCGCGTTGGTAATATATGGAACGCTTTTCCTGTCAATCCAAAATAAAGATAGAATTTAGCGATGTATCAGCATCTTCCCTACCGGATAGTAGCAGGATCAAATCTTGCATTGAAGGTAAGCTGACAATTTATATAGACAAGATTCTTTTCTTTGACGAAGAAGACATATTGCTTGTAGAGCTTGCCCAACAACTTTATGAATGGAGAGAAAGTGATAAGAATACATCATTAATAGACTTCAGATATTCATCAATGGACTATGAGGAAGAAAATATAATTGCATTCTTGAAAACGGATAATAGAGATGGTCTGAGGGTATTTTCTGTTTGGCAAAAATTTAAGAGTGAAAGCAATATAAATATGGATAATTTAGATAAAGAAATTGATTCTTTTTTGACCAGCTTGAGTAACTTTATTATAACTAAATTCAGTTTTGATATTAGAAAATATGTTGCTGATTAACTTAGGATTAATATCTCGATAGTACAGCAGTATAGAATGTTTTAAGTTTGCTTTCCAAGAACTATTAACACAGCATTATCCCAACGTTGCTCATCTTGCATTAATAATCTGTAAAATTTCTTAGTTAATTTTCCATCATTATACTGCTTGATAAAAAATTCGCGTAGTTGCCAAGGAGTAGGATGAGGATTATCAATATCAAAATCAATACCTCCTTTATTTTGAGGCTTGTATATATCAATACCCAAACCATGAGTTCTATATAGCCATTGTGTTCCAGAAATAAGATGTTTTCCTCTATATGTATTAGAAAAAATATCCTTAAGTTCAGACAAACCTAATTTATGTTTCAGCAATTGTTCTGCCCAATTTCGCTGTTCGTGCCATAGGGTAACAATTTCGGATATTAGCTCTATATCTTTGTATGTTTCCATAATCTATTTTAGCCAGTAGTGGCGTGACACATATACTGAGTGCTGTGGCTGAACCTTTTCGGCGGGGTGGGGGTAGTACGATGACGGTGCGGTGAGTCGGAGGTGGGTTGATATCGGGATAGTATGGGTTTGGTGCGTTACGGCGGATTGGCATTTATCCTATTATTTTTGAATTGTAGCCGCCTGACGCACCCTACAAGAGCCGCGATCGCTTCAACCCTCTATGATAGCGGACAATGGTTGTTCCCGGTTATGGGTTCATTCTCAACAACGAGTTGACGGATTTTACCATCGAAATGCCCCATCCCAATGTTGTTGGCAGTTTGTTGTCGATGAGGTATTCAAAGGCTTGTTCGTTGGTTTTGTTGGATAAGTTCTATAGCGGTTTTGAGGGGGTCTAGTTTGGTTTGTATGATATTCCAGACGATTTCATCATCAACACAGAAGTAAGTGTGGGTAATAATATTGCGTATGCCAATAATGTTTTTCCATTCGATTTGGGGTTGTTGGTTTCTAATCTCTTCAGGAATATGGCGGGTGGCTTCGCCAATAATCTGAAGGTTATAGACGACGGCATCAAAGGTACGTTCGTCTTGTACTAAGTCGGCTTGGGTGGTTTGGGCAGTATATTTTTGAATTTTGCTAATACTATTGAGGATATCGTTGAGGTAGAGGTTAAGGCTGCGCGACATAAACTGCCTCTCTGAGAACGTTTTGGGTAATTTGAGGTTTAAGCGAACGTCGGGTAACAAGGTCTACTTTTTTATTGAAAAGGTCTTCGAGGAAGAATTTTAAGTCCATATACCCGTCTAAGGTGGCTGCCCCTTCAAATTCAACGAGGAAGTCGAGGTCACTGTCGGTAGTGGCTTGGTTACGGGCGACAGACCCAAACAGGGCAAGGGTTTTGACACCAAAGCGATTAAGGGTCTCTTGGTGGTGGCTGAGGGTGGAAAGGACTATCTGTTGATTGATGATGGGTGAGTTGGTTTGACTGATCATGATGTTGAATTTCAGATTTTTCTGGTTACGGCTTTGGCTATGAGTTTTTCTACGATTCTCTAGTATGGGTTTGGTGCGTTACGGCGGATAGGAATTTGTCCTATTATTTTTGAATTGTAGCCGCCTGACGCACCCTACAAGAGCCGCGATCGCACTTTACGTGACCAGTGCCAGCGACACGACTTGGAAGGTCATAATTGTCCTTTTACTCCTCATCTTGTTGCGTTTCTTCAAATCGTAAGATATTGAATTGATATTGTACTGAGTAGTTTCCCCCTCCCGAGCTGGACGATCCGCTGCCCGAATTCTGTAGAATGCAGGTCTCGCAGCCACTGAGATCGAGCTTCTGCCGAGCACTTCGCCATGCGTTCAATAGGGCTTCATCCTCGGTGCTACCAGCACCTATGCCCCGCACCGTGCCGATTCGTTGCGGTTGCGGGATGGGTTGAACTTGAGCGGGTTCGGGTTTCTGTAAAGCGAAGTGCAAAAGTATGATGCAGAGGACGCTCAGAGCAAGGATGATGATGTTTTTGATGTTTTTGATGTTCAAAATCGTCGTGCTTGTGCTGAATTTTAAGAGTAAGGCAGCGAAAAGGGGAAAAGTTTTCATTAATTCCACTTCGTAGAGAGGAAGCGACCCTACCCTATTGAAACCTAATCCTAGAGCTATGTCCAGAAGGGTTTTTCTATACTAGGGCTTGCTGAAAAAAATCGTTGAACAAGACCTCAAAAAGTAGCTCGGTCAAAGCATAAGTTAAGTAAATACATAAGTCACGACAGTAGGATGGGCATCGTCCACCATCTAAGGCTTTGCTACCTCAATGCTATCTTCGGACTGCCCCTTAGAGGCTGATAATGACTCGTTCTTTTCCTTAACCACTACGTTGCAGCTTTTTAGACTAAAGCATAGATCAACCCGTGAGCCAACACCTATGCTACGCGATCGCATATCCCGTATATTCTCGAATGTCAGGTGGATGAAAAGCCAACACAATTTGTTTTTTGGGAATCCCTGCTGCCACTAACTCATCGGTAATCCCATCCTCAATGCCATCGAAATGAATCCAAATTTTTCCCTCCCGAATTTCGACATGGGTAACAACACCATGAACTCGTCGCTTACCATGCCAACCTTCATTAAATAGCAAAAAATGGGTGCGATCGCGATTAACAATGACATACTGCTGGATATCACCATAGCTATAAGGAATAGCAGCATAATCATTGAGAAGTTTCTCAACCGTATCTTGGTAAAACGCTACGGAATCCATCGCACAATCTCCTCGGTACTAGGGTCAATCGGCACGCACTACAACCGCGATCGCCCTGCTCGAAAAACTTGCTCCGCCGTCAGTTCTAAATGAGGAAACACCGCCGATTCAACCCGTTCCTCCCCCTGAAACAACGCCACCTGATATTCCCCCTGCACCAATGAACACACGGTTAACGTCGGCTTTTTGGGTGAGCCAATGTATCGCTGCGCTCCCAACGCCTGGTAGTCCACCAGCCAATATTCCGGAATGCCCATCGCTTCATAGTCCCCCAGTTTGAGGGTGTAATCATCTCGCCAGTTGGTGCTGACTACCTCCACCACCAGACGAATACTCGACCCCGCTATTACTGTCGAAGCTCGCTCCCATAAATGTTCTGTCTCCAACGCTACCCAGTCTAATACCGTGATGTCTGGGATATAGCCTGCTGCTGGTCGATCCGGCTTGACGACGCAGGTAGTCGGAATGACCCAATCTTGTTGCTGCTGCTGAATCTGTAAACCGAACTGCAACGCGAGAAAACCAGCAATAAGTTCGTGTTGACCGCGTGGACGCACGGGAATCACCTCACCTTCAATGAGTTCGTAGCGATCGCCCTGCTCTGGATAGGTAGCAATGAAGTCTTCAAAGGATAGAGCCGTTGTTGATGCTTGTACCATAGGTCATAGCCCCAAACGATACCGTTGATTTTATCGAAACACGGAATACGCGATCGCGCCCCCCAAAATAACCGCCCCCGCGATCGCACTCACTCCCACAGGCATCAATTGCGCCTGACTCTGGGCGATCGCGATCAAAGCCCAAATCATCACCCCTGGATAGATTGTGTCGCGATACCGCAGCGCGATCGCCACCCCCAACACCGTTGCCACTCCCACCATCACACAAGCCCAAACCTCCGCCCCTAAACCCAACTCCGTCCAGCCGGAACTATAAAGCGCCGTCGCCCCATTAACTACCGTCGCCACACTAATCCAACCGAAATATAAACTCAAGGGGCGATCCACACACCACCGCTCTCGCCGTCCTCGGCGCTCCCCCTTGCGCCATTGCCCATAACCCCAAATCAGCGCCCCCAAGATCGCCCCCATCGCCACCAACGACCCCCAAAAGAGGCGGGAGAGAAAGAGGAACACCCAAATAGTTTGCGCGATGGAACTAACGAGCAGGGCATCGCGGACGGGGTTGAGGGCGGTGCGGTTTTGCTGGGCGGGCAGGAGTTGATAAATGCCAAAGGCGAACAGGCCAAGATAAATCACACCCCAGATGATAAAGGCGTAATTGGCAGGCGTGATGACCACCTCCCCGAAAGTATTGTTAGAAATTGCGCCGATGGATTCGCCGCCGATAGGGTTGATATTTGACCAGGCATTGACGGCAAAGGTAACTATAATTGCTAACAATGTGAGAGCCGGTCGGAGCCAAACGAAGGTCAATTTCATCGTAAATTCCGCAGATCGATGCTTTCCATTGTCGCAAACGGTGTGGATAGATGGGGCGCGATCGCGATCGGGAATTTCTGGGGAAGTATAGCAGGAAGCAAAACTGTTAGGACGTAGTGGGGCTTGCCCTCACCCCAACCCCTCTCCCACGGGAGAAGGGCTGATTTTCTGAAGATGGATAGGGTGTCTTAACTGCTTTGGCGGTTGCTATAACTAACCACTGAAAAAACTATAAACCAAACTCAGATTTGAGTTGTTTTGTCCAAGCAGTAATTCGCTCGTCTGTTAAATCGGATTGATTATCTTCATCGATAGCTAAACCGACAAATTTACCATTTTTAACTGCCTTTGATTCGTTGAAATCATAGCCATCTATGGGCCAATAACCTACCGTTTTTGCGCCTAATTCTGAAATTTTTGCTTCTAAAATACCCATCGCATCTTGAAAATTATCGGCATAACCAATTTGGTCACCTGTGCCAAAATACGCCACGGTTTTACCGCTAAAATCAACCTCGTCTAATTCGGGATAATAGCCATCCCAATCGCTTTGTAATTCCCCAATATCCCAGGTAGGACAAGCGATAATCAAGTTGTCATATTGCTCGAAATCGCTGTTTTCCGCTTCTGAGATTTCGTGGAGGGTGACGACATCATCTCCGAGGGCTTCTTGGATTCTTTCAGCAATATCTTCTGTTTTTCCGGTGGTGGAACCGTAGAATAAGCCGATTTGTGACATGGGAACTCCTTGAATTACGTTTGTTGATAATAATCTGCATTAATGAACGGATAAGTTGAGGTGTGAATGAGTGTCATTAGCGATCGCTCATTCCTCAAACCCTTGATTTTGCTATTTTTTAGAGATTAGCGATCGCGCGGGGTGTGGCAACAACCTCTCCCTCGCAATTGATTCTAATTCTCAACAACTTAGCTCAATGTAAACCTTGTTGATAGAGGTTGTCAACTAGAAAATCTGAGCGTTGGCGGTATAGGACAGCGCGAAGCCCTGATACTGTTGGGTTTCGCGACCTTGTTATTTTTACTCGATTCGTCAAAAAACTTGCCAGAACGCGATCGCGCCCTGTATTGTGTTGGGTAAAGTATTGTTAACCTCACCCAACTTATGCTAGATGTCCGCTTTGATTGCTATTATCGCTACGCCGATTTAACTCGCATTCTCAAAGATTTTGCCGCGACTTATC
This sequence comes from filamentous cyanobacterium ESFC-1, assembly GCA_000380225.1. Taxonomy (GTDB): domain Bacteria; phylum Cyanobacteriota; class Cyanobacteriia; order Cyanobacteriales; family Spirulinaceae; genus Jaaginema. The sequence goes on along the minus strand of KB904821.1, from coordinate 887,985 downwards.
CCGATTTAATGACATTAGAAAGTATCGGTCAAAGTTACGAACAGCGAGAAATTTGGTTAATTACCGTCACAAATCACCAAACAGGAACAGCAAAAGATAAACCTGCGGTGTGGATTGATGGTAACATTCACGCCACCGAAATTGCACCATCTTCGGTTTGTTTATACTTTTTAGATGTGTTGACCAAGGGTTATAAAAATGACCCAGAAATTACACGCTGTTTGGATACAAGAGCCTTTTATATTTGCCCCCGCGTCAACCCCGATGGCGCTGAATTAGCTTTAGCCGACAAACCCAAGTTTCTACGGTCTGGAACGCGATTTTACCCCAATCCTGATGCGGTAGAAGAAGGCTTAATCGAGGAAGATATTGACGGGGATGGCCGTATTTTGCTCATGCGGATTCCCGATGAAAATGGGCCGTGGAAAGTGTCTCCTGTCGAACCCCGTTTATTAGTCCGTCGCGAACCCACTGAAACCGGAGGACAATATTATCGCGTTTTTCGGGAGGGAAAAGTTGAGAATTATGACGGGGTTTCAATTCCTATTAAGCCGTTGAAAGAAGGATTGGATTTTAATCGGAATTTTCCTTTTATGTGGCGACAGGAAGACGAACAAAAAGGATCGGGAGATTACCCAACTTCAGAATCGGAAGTGCGATCGCTGGTTCAATTTATCAGCAATTCTCCTAATATTATTGGGGCGCTTTCTTTTCATACAATGAGTGGGGTTTTGTTGCGTCCCTATAGTCATCAAAGCGATGATAAGTTTCCGCCAGAAGATTTGCAAGTTTATGAAAAAATTGGCAAAGAAGGAACCAAAACAACAGGTTATCAAGCCATTTCAATTTACCATGATTTTCGCGCCAATGCTCAAGACTATGTAACCGGGGCGTTTGACGATTGGATGTACGAACATCGGGGTGTATTCGCTTGGACAGTGGAAGTTTGGAGTCCGATGGAATATGCGGGGATTCAAGATTATCATCTAGTGAATTGGTTTCGCGAACATCCTTTTGAAGACGATTTAAAGTTATTAGAATGGAGCGATCGCGAACTGAATGGTGAGGGTTATATTGATTGGTATGAGTGGGAACATCCCCAACTGGGAAAAGTTGAATTAGGGGGCTGGAATGGCTTGTATTTTTGGCGCAATCCCCCCCAATCGGTTTTAGAAAAAGAGTTGCGCCGTTTTCCGAAATGGTTGGTTTGGAATGCGTTAATTTCTCCTTGTTTAGAACTCTATGAAACGAAGGTTGAGGCTTTAGGAGACGATAACTATTATCTACGAGTCGCGATCCAAAACACGGGCTGGCTTCCGACTTATATCACACAAAAAGCATTAGAGAAAAAACTCGCGAGGGGTTGTCTTTGTTTTCTCAAGTTACCTTCTGGGGTAAGCTTGAAAATGGGCAAAGAACAAGAAGACATCGGGCATTTAGAAGGACGGGCTTATCAGGCTTCTGCCATTACTTGGCGGACTGGAGATGCGACGAGCGATCGCGCCTTGGTAGAATGGATTGTACAAGGGGAAAAAGGTAGTAAAATTGATGTAGAAATTCGGTGCGATCGCGCTGGCGTTGTCAGAACTCAATTGCAACTTTTGGAGTAATGTACAATTTACAATTTACAATTTACAATTTACAATGTACAATTTACAATTTACAATTTACAACGATTGAATTGATCGATAAAGATTCCTGGGTAGCGCCAATAACAAATGACCAATGACAAATGACAAATGACCAATGACCAATGACCAATATTGCCCTGGGTCAATATCTAACTTTGGATGAGTTTTGCTGCTGTAGCCAAACCTATCAAAAATACGCCGAATATATCAATCCCTATCCCCAACAACCGGAAACAATCACGGCATTAAAAGACCTCAATCAATATATTATTGACCCGATTATTGCTTACTTTGGTCGGGAAAACTTTAAACTCACCTATGGCTTTTGTTCTGCCGACTTGAAACGCTATCTCAACCAAAAAGACCCCAAAACAGGCATAAAAAATGGTCGTATCGATCCCCGTCGCGACCAACACTGTAGTTATGAACTTAACCGCAATCATAAACCCTTTTGCGATCGCGGCGGTGCCGCTTACGACTTCTTAATTCAAAACCAAAGTAGCGATCGCGTTGTAGACTGGATTGTTAAACAGAAACTTCCTTTCGATTCTCTATATTTCTACGGCAAAACCCGCCCGATTCATATCAGCTACGGGCCGCAACATAAACGGGATATTTGGGCATTTAACGCCACCGGACAGCCCACCCGTAAAGGCACAGAACAATGGCAAACTTAAAAATTAATGACCTTCTTGCAGAAGCTGTAAAATCAATTGAGCAAAAGCATCGTCTCCCAAACGAAATGCTGCATCCTCTAAGATCGTCGCTTGGGACGCATCCGCAGACGAAACCAACTCAGCCGGAACCAGCATAGCCAGATGAGCGATTAATTGGTCGAGATCGTCGCGCATCCGCTTGCGTTTTGTCTCTAATACGGTTACAGTACGACGTACAGCCCGTTCTCGGCGAAATTCTAGGGATAATGTGGTTTCTTCGGGGCGATCGAACATAAGTCTCCTTAACAATAAAAGTGCAGTGTCACAGCAGCATTTTCAAGATCGTCGCGAAGCCTCAGAAGCGTCCTTCTTGGGCTTTTTATAATTTAAGCTGATAATATCGATTGTGAAAACTAATCGTTAAGAGACTTAAAAGTTCGTAAAACTCCATAACGTTTCGCGAAATATAGTTACAAAACCGGTCAGCCTCGCGATCGCGCATTTGACAAGAAGACCGGCGATCGCGGATAAACAATAGGGATAAAAATCACCGAAAAATGTTCGCCCATGACAGAATCTCCTGTAGTTGGCATTATTATGGGAAGTGACTCAGACTTGCCCACCCTGCAAGACGCGATCGCGATTTGCGAACAGTTCAATGTTCCTCACGAAGTCGCCATCGTCTCGGCTCACCGCACCCCCGATCGCCTAGTTCACTACGGCAAAACCGCTTGCGATCGCGGCCTCAAAGTCATTATCGCCGGGGCAGGTGGGGCTGCCCATTTACCGGGAATGATCGCCTCTTTGACTCCCCTGCCCGTGATTGGTGTCCCCGTCAAAACCAGTACCCTGAGTGGGGTAGATTCCCTCTACTCCATCGTACAAATGCCCAGAGGAATTCCCGTCGCTACCGTCGCCATTGGTAACGCCACCAACGCCGGATTACTCGCTGTGCAAATCCTGGCAGCATTTGACCCCAAACTACAGCAACAAGTCCAAGAATACCGCAATCAACTCAAGCAATCCGTCCTCGACAAACAAGCCCAACTGACGGATTTAGGTTATCAAAAATATCTCGATCGAATGTAACAGGAAAATTCAGAACAACCGCGCCCCATTCAAAAGCTAAAATGAAAATCAACTCTCAAAATAACCCCAACTTTCCTTAACCCGGCTGCGCGTCACCGATCCATGCCTTACTTTTTAGTCTGTAATCCCGGTTTGGCCAATGAAACCTATTATCCCCTGAAACCCGGTAAAAACACCATCGGGCGAGCCAGAGATAACGATATTGTCCTGCTACATGGTAGTTTATCCCGCCATCACGCCGAAGTATTCGCCATCTATTATCCCCCAGGAGAATCTTCTAAAACTGCGGCAGAAAACAACGCTTGCATTACCATTCGCGATCGCCAAAGTCTCAACGGCACCTTTATCAACCGCACGCGAGTCCAAAACAGCGAAATTCAAACAGGAGAAATCATTACTCTGGGTAAAGTCAACTTTAAGCTCATTTATGCCGTCAATGACGCTCAAACTTACACCATCCCCGGCTCATCGGCTGCCAATATAAGCGATCGCGAATCCGACACGCAATAATGATATATTTAGCTAAACTAACGAACTCACCGTTGCCATCTTAGTGAAAAACCCTCACAGTTCAGAAAAACTCCCACTCATTGGCGGGAGAGAATCCCTAGCACTGCCAGATTTCCAAATTGCGAGTATTGAAACCAAAATCGATATTAACACTCGTTCCTCTGCCCTACGCGCCTTCGAGCTTGAATATTTCGAGCAAGAAACCTTCCCCGCCATCCGTTTCAAAATTCAGCCCCAGCCCAACGATCCTCAAACCGTCGTCCAAGCCACAGCCCACGTTATCAAAAAGCAAGAAATCCGCGACGCTGAGGGCAATGTGCAACTTTCCCCCATCATTCAAACCTGGGCGAGTTTAGCCGGGAAAGAGTGGCCCATCGAACTCATCTTAATCGACCACGACATCGATGATTTATATTTAACCTTGGGTCGCAAAGCCATTCGTCGCCGCTTTTCCGTCGATCCGAGTTTATCTTTTGTTAAGAGCCAACCTGCCCCTTAACGGGCAACCTAGGCGCTACGACGACGCAGCCAAAACAGTCCACCTAAACCCAAAACTGCACCCAGACTCATACTAGGTTCAGGTACGGGGGTTGACTGTTTAATCTCCCCTGCGGCTACCGGAATCGTCGGGAAGTAGCCGTCTTCGGTGGCAAACTCCTTCACCTCAGCAGGCGCATTATCGCCGTGTAACACGATTTCGCGTAACGGCAGGGGAAAAAGATCGTCGGCTTCAAACCCATCGGCAAAAATGCCATCTACTGACAAATCGTAAGTTTGGGAGAAGCTAATCGTTAACCCTATCGAAGTCAAAACCCGTATGACTCCCTCAATCGACAGACAAAGGAGATCGCGCTCTATCTGTCGATCGAGACTACAATCGTCTCAGCCCCAACTTTTTGTCTGGATGATTGTTATTTTGTTTCCTGAACTTTCTCAAAAAAGCCATGTTTAACCAGTGGTCATCTTTAGCCCATACCCTAATTGCTGGCAGTTTAGGGTACATTCTCATCATCTTCTTGCTCCGAATTTCGGGTAAAAGAACTCTCTCGAAATGGAACTCCTTTGATTTTGTAGTCACGATCGCGTTTGGTTCGATCTTGGCATCCCTGCTGTTGTCCAAAAGCACCTCCTTAGCTCAAGCTGTCCTGGGATTTGGCTTGCTGGTGTTATATCAGTTTGGCCTGACTTGGCTCGCGGTGCGCTCTGAAATCGTGCAAAAGTTAATCAAAGCTAAACCGACTCTACTTTTTTATGAAGGTCAATTTCTCCAAAACTTGTTGCAGCAAGAGCGAGTAGCCGAAGGAGAAGTCTTAGCCGCCATCCGTAATCAAGGCATCGGCAGTTTGAATCAAGTCGATGCCGTAATTCTCGAAACCGATGGCAGCTTTAGCGTCATTCAAGACTTGCAAGGTTCGTCTGCCTTGAGAGATGTGGAGGGCTTTAAAAATCGAGATTCGCGATAAGCTGATTCGCGAGAATCACGGGTTTTCCTCAATCTGGGTTTCACTCGAATTGCTCCCTCTCAACTCCTGCCGCAACCGTTGAATTTCCGCATCGAGGGGATTGACGGGGGGAGTTGCCGGAGTGCGATTAAACTGGGATTTGAGTTGGGCGATCGCGTCATCCAAATCCCCTGTAGGCGCATTTAAATCGGCTTGTAGGGCTTGTACCGAAGGGTAACGAGTCTCCACCGAAAACGCCAGCATCTTGTCGAGAATGTGCTTTAAGGCGCTGCTGACAGGCGATCGCACCTGCTCTTGCCAACACCACACCCCCGCCACCGGATCGAACAACTCCTGGGGCGCAATTCCCGTGAGTAAATTAATACAAGTCACCCCCAAACTAAACACATCGCTGGCATAAGTCGCCTTGCCAAACGCTTGCTCTGGGGAAGTATAGCCCATTGAACCAATTACCGTACCCGTTGCACCGGGAAGGGTAGACGCGATCGCCTTCGCTGCGCCAAAATCCACCAAAAACAACACGCGATCGCGACGACGGCGGATAATATTTTGAGGCTTAATATCCCGATGAATCACCCCGCGATCGTGAACATACCGCAACACGGGTAACAAATCCTGCAACAACGCCCGAATCCCCGGTTCATCAAAACTGCCCCGCGTCGCCAACTCCTGCCCCAAATCCTGACCGTCTATAAACTCTTGCACCAAATATTTTTGCTTATTTTGGCTAAAATATGCCAACAAAACCGGAATTTGGGGATGTTGACCCAAATCATTCAACTGTACCCCTTCTCGCTGAAACATTTGCGCCGCTTTCGCTTGTTTTTCAGGATTTTGGGTTAACGGGAAAAACTGCTTGACTACACACTGCGGTTGCGACGGTAAATCCTCATCCACCGCCAAAAACGTGCGCCCAAATCCTCCTTGTCCCAACGGTTCTAACACCCGATAGCGGTCTTTGAGCCGCAGTTTGTGACCGCACGACAAACAAAACTGACTATTTTCAGGATTCTGGGGCTTGAAGCAGTGGGGGTTGAGGCAGTAACTCATACAGTTATCAGTCAACAGTTATCAGTCATCAGTTTTTCAGTCATCAGTTATCAGTCATCAGTTATCAGTCATCAGTTATCAGTTTTTGGGCAATGGGCAGTTGTAGGGGCGGGGTTTCCCCGTCCAGAGGGGGAAGAGGGGGAAGAAGGGGAAGAAATTACCAATTACCAGTGACCAATTACCAATTGAGGGATTTTGGCGAATACCAATAACCAATAACCAATAACCAACAACCAATAACCAATAACCAATAACCAACAACCAATAACCAATAACCAACAACCAATAACCAATAACCAACAACCAATAACCAACAACCAATAACCAATAACCAACAACCATTATTCCTCAGAATCAGAGGCTTCTGAAGGGATGGGAGAATCGGGTTCAATTTGGGGGCGGACTCGTTTGATTGGTAAATTAGCAATTAACGCCGTCATGCGATCGTCACTTTCTAGAGAAAACTCTGACTCACTCGGTTCGATTTCCACATAACGAGCCACCACTTCGAGAATTTCTTTTCGCATCGCTTCTAGCGCCTCAGAACTCAAGCCCGACCGATCCTGTGCGATCACCAGTTTGAGGCGATTTCGGGCTTCGCTGCGACTGTTGACCGGGCGCTTCCAGCGAAAGAATTGTTCTAGGAGTTCGCTAATCATGATGGGGGAGCAAAAGGTAGAGTGCAGGCATAAACTCAACTGCGGAAAAAGCGGCGAATACGATTCAATAAGTTATTGTGAGCCGCCATCAAATCCAGAAACGGCACTTTATCGCCTTCTAAACGTCGGGCAATATTGTTAAACGCGATCGCGGGCAAGGAAAGTTTTTCATCCAGGACAAGGGGTTCGCCGCGATTGCTGGCCACGATCACCCGTTCGTCGTCGGGAATAATCCCCAACAAAGGAACCGCCAAAATTTCAAGGACATCCTCGACGCTCATCATATCGTTCATTTGCACCATTTCTGGCTTAATGCGATTGATAACGAGATTCACAATGCGGATATTATTGGCTTCGAGTAGTCCTACAGCCCGGTCTGCATCCCGCACTGCGGCAACTTCAGGGGTTGTTACCACAATCGCTTCTTGGGCAGGCGCGATCGCGTTACGAAACCCCATCTCAATCCCCGCCGGACAATCAATCAAAATATACTCGTAATTTTGCGACAACTGACTGACCAACTGCCGCATCTGCGCCGGATTCACCGTTTCTTTGCTGCGATTTTGCGCTGCGGGGAGTAACACTAACCCTGGTTGGCGTTTATCCTTCACCAACGCTTGTTCGAGGCGACATTCCCCCGCGATCGCTTCGATGGCCGTATAAACCACCCGATTTTCTAACCCTAACAATAAATCCAGATTACGCAGGCCAAAATCAGCATCGACCAACGCCACCTGATGACCGCGTTGGGCGATGGCAGTACCGAGGTTAGCCGTCACCGTACTTTTACCCACTCCCCCTTTGCCAGAGGTAATAACGATAATGCGACTCATAAAATCTTAAAGTCAGTAGTTAGTTAACGATTTCGGGTTAGTTGTCACCCAGGCATTTGCCTCTGCATCAAAGCAATGGAACTTAAAGAAATAATTGGCTTGAGCGATTTGAATTCCTTGGGGCGCAATATGAGCAATTTCTGGCTCGTACTGTCCCGAAGGATGTTCGGGGACGCGGGCCAAGGTATCGGCAATACGAAGTTGAGTTGCTTCCATTTGCAAAGCGGCAATAATACAAACGCGATCGCCATTCGCCCCGGCATGAGCAATGCCCCGCAGTCGTCCAAACACTAACACATCTTTCGCTGCTACGATTTTACTGCCCGGATTGACATCTCCCAGGACTATCACTGTACCAGGATGGCGAACTTCAATACCAGAGCGCTGGGTTGATTTTAAATATAACGGCGATTCGCAGTTTTCATCTTCATTCACCGTCGGGAAAATCGGGGCAATATTGGGGGATTGTTGTTCGACCGAATAACCCGCCGCCGCCGCCGTTACCGCCGTTTGTCTGCGACTGGCGTACACCCGTTCGATGTTGAGGTCGGCACTTTTAAGGGCTTCAGCAATTTCTTGCAACTGGCGCGAATCTAAAAGCTGGTCTTGGGCCAACACATGAATCAACTCCCCTGGCTTCCAAAAACGCTCCCCCGAATTGAGGCGATGGGTCAGTTGTTGCCACATCTCCAACCAATCATCCTGGGCAGAGCGTTTCTTAACTTTCGGCAAAATCACCTGCAACTGACCATCCAAACGCGCTAAACGCATCTGGACATCCGGATCGGTCAATAGCGAGTTTTCCGGCTTTTCTGGCGCATCTGGCTGTTCCCCAGACGTTTGTTCTACAGACTCAGAAGTCATTGAATTTAGTCCTTGGTCATTTGTCATTTGTCATTTGTTATTATTTTAGTCAATTGACAACTCTCATTGAGGAAGATAACAAAGGTTAAACTGGTGAAATAGTAAAGTAAAACCTTGAAAAAGGTAAAGCTTATGGTAGCGATTTCTACTCAAATCAGCGAACTTGATATTAATAATGCTGAAGGACAACTCACCCAGATAATTATTCTTTCTAATATTAGTTGGCAAACTTACCAAGCAATTTTAGCAGATAGCGGAAACCATCGAGCGACGCGAATTGCTTACGATCAAAAAACTCTCACCCTCAAAATGCCCTCTAAACTTCATGAAATTATTAATCGTTTATTAGCTCGTATTGTTAAAACTTTAACCGAAGAACTGGATTTAGAAGTCGTTGATGTTGGTTCAACAACCCTCGAACGAGAAGACTTACAAAAAGCCGCCGAACCCGATACCGCTTTTTATATTCAAAATGCGGATAAACTCGAAGGATTAGACCCAGCAATTCCCGCCCATCTGCCTCCAGATTTGGTCATAGAAGTCGATATTACCAGTCCTTCCACACAACGTCTAGAAATTTATCAAGCGCTGGGAGTTCCTGAAGTTTGGCGTTATACCAAAAGAAAAGGACTCGCAATCTATTCATTAGAAGCGGGAGTTTATACTGAATCTCAATGTAGTTTGGCTTTTCCCCAAGTGAATGCCAATCAGTTGAATCAGTTTTTAGAGCAGCGACAAACTCAAGGGGAAAATCAGGTCATTCGAGGGGTGCGAGCTTGGATTCAAGGGTTAAAGTGATTCCCTTTGTCATTAGATAAGCACGAATAACTAATGACGCTCTTGCTGCGATAATCCTAAAATGGGGCGTTACGCCAGTAGGTTGGGTTGAGGTTACGAAACCCAACAACATTTCATGTTTCTAGTTGTTGGTTGTTGGGCGGGGAAACCCCGCCCCTACATAGGGCTTGCTGAACAAGTGCCACAGTCCTTACAGCATAAGCATTTGAACCTTGTTTGAGAACTTAAAAGTGCAAGCGCCTAATTTCTTTGACGATTTGCGATCGCGCCATATCGCCCTATAGATGATACGCGATCGCGCCCTAATGCCTTAAAACCCCAAAAACGACCCTTGCACTTTTTTTCAAAAAAAATGCTCGTAACTCTTTGCTAGACTACGTTCGAGAGGTTCTTCAGCAAGCCCTACATAACGATTGCCGATTGCCCAAAAACTACTGCCCAAAAAACTCTACAATCCGGCTAAACGCTCGTAAACCGTGGCCAAACCGCGATCGCTCCCCACATTCCCCGGAAACAACACCACGGGTAACTTCGGAAACTGGGGATGATCGTCTGGGGTAATCACCATCGAACATCCGGCTAGAATTTGCCCCAACAACCGAGCCGATTGTAAACCCAACCCCGTACTCAAAACATCATTAGACGTAATGCCCCCCTTGCTAATCAAAAAGGCAATCTCGGCAGGTAAATTCTGCACAATATCCATCAGGAGTTGAGACACCGCCGCCCCAAAATCGAGTCGTTGCTGTACGTCATCAAACTGCAACTCCTCGCGACTGGTATAGATGACGGCGGTTTTACCTTCAATAAAGGCTTGTTCAATGGCGGTAGAAACTTCGGTTTGGATGGTTTCGGCTTGGTTGAGGTCGTCTCGCAAGCGCACCACATCCACTTCAATGGGGGCAACGTTGGGGGCTTGTAGGAGTTGTTGGAGTTGGCGAGTGGTTTTTTGAACGTGAGACCCCACCAAGACAATCCCCGGACGCTCAGTGCGATCGTAGGTGGACATATCATCCGGGGCGACGGGCTGCGGCCCCAACTGTGCCAGGGAGGTGAGGATACTAGCGGCACTACGGAATAAAAAGCGCTTACCTTCAGCCGCGACAGCCAACACATCTTCGGCAAAGCGATCCAGGTCGGCTTGGGTTTCGCCGTCTACTGCACAACATACGTTATTTGTCAAGTTTTTGAGGCGCTTTTGTACTCCTTCCCGAATATCCGACAAGACAAAACGCTCAACTTCGATCGCTTTGATGCGACCTTGGGTTTTCTCCTCAGCGTAATCGGGGAGATAGCTGGTACTATAGCCAAACACCGAATCCTGGGCAAATTCGGTTTTGTGGACGGGTACATCTTTACCGTCAATCTGTAAATAGTGAATGCTGTCTTTGGTAACGCGACCGCCTTCAAAAAAAGCAGGAATCAGGAAATGAGCATCAAAATCGCCCAATTCGCCCGCAATTACATCCGTTTCGACCGGATAATGCCCTCTTAGGGTTGAATCGGAGCGACTCACCACCAAAAACTCCTCAATCCCCTCGGCTTCGATGGCAATTTTGAGATTGTGACAGACTTCCTGCGTCACGGCGGCGGCTTTTTCGGGAGTTAAGGCTCTGGTATTGGTTAAAACAAAGAAAATCGGCACTTCATCGCGCAACCCCAACCGCAGGGTTTCTACATCCCACTGCATTAACAATAGGCAACTGTGAACGGTTTGGGAACCCGTGGGGTCGTCATCTAAAACAATAACTTTGGGTCGATTAGACATAATAATTTTTAAAATTGCCGTATATCTTCTTGTTTTATTACTTTGACCGGACTGAGTACGTCAGTCAACCGTTTCTTAGGGAGCTTTCTTCAGTTAACAGTCATCAGTTATCAGTTATCAATTATGGGATTTGGACATGAAGCCCAACCAACAACAAACAACAAAAGACAAATGACAAGGGACAAATGACAAATGACAAAAAACATAGCCCGCAATTGCGAGCTATCGGGCGTAATTTCAAGTTATCGCGAGAGATAACAATTTTAGAATTTATTGAGGTTAATTCCCGCTTCTTTGGCCATGGCGTGAAGACCTTTCTTTTGCAGCGTTTTAATGGCTTTGGTCGAAATTCTGAGTTTGACCCAACGGTTGCCTTCAGGCCACCAAACCCGCTTCCACTGTAAGTTAGCGTTTTGCAGTTTGTGGCTACGGCGGTGAGAGTGAGATACAGCAAAGCCGTTGTTCGCTTTTCTCCCGGTGAGTTGGCACTTGCGGGACATGATTTTCCTCCTGAGTTTTAGATGATGCAATCTACAATTTTACCATTGGTTATTGGTTATTGGTTGTTGGTTGTTGGTTGTTGGTTGTTGGTTATTGGTTATTGGTTGTTGGTTGTTGGCGATCGCTTTAACGAAAGACTAAGGACGAAGGACAAAGGACTAATGACAAAGGACTAACGACAAAGCACTAATCTCATTGCTATCCTTAAAAACAGACGCTCCCCACAACTACCCGTAACCCAGTTATGAGCCAACCAACGCAACGGATTTGTATTTTAGGTGGAGGATTCGGCGGCCTCTACACTGCCCTACGCTTGAGCGAATTGCCGTGGACGCGATCGCAACAACCCGAAATTGTCTTAATCGACAAAAGCGATCGCTTCTTATTTTCGCCCCTGCTGTATGAATTAGTATCCGGGGAAATGCAAACTTGGGAAATCGCCCCACCTTTTGAAGAAATACTGGCCGGGACAGGCATTCGTTTTGAACGAGCAACCGCCACAGATATTGATTTACAATCCCAAGCGATTTACTGCGAAGAAGCCCCCGCCCTCAACTATGATTATCTCGTGCTGGCCATGGGCGGTAAAACCCCTGTAGACCTGGTTCCTGGGGCAAGAGAACACGCAATACCCTTTCGCAGCCTTAGCGACGCTTATCGCCTGCAAGAGCGCCTGAGACTGCTCGAACAAAGCGATCGCGAGTTTATCCGCGTCGCCGTCGTCGGAGGGGGCTACAGTGGCGTAGAAGTCGCTTGTAAACTGGCTGACCGTTTGGGCGATCGCGGTCGTTTCCGCATTATCGATCGCGGCAGCGAAATTTTACGACAATCGGCAGAATTTAACCGCAAAACGGCCCAAGCCGCCCTCGAAGCCCGACATATCTGGCTTGACCTCGACACCGAAATCGAAAACATCACCGCCGATAGTATTGCCCTAGGCTTCAAAAATCAAGTAGACACCATCCCGGTCGATTTAGTGCTGTGGACTGTGGGAACCAAAGTCTCCGACGCAATCAAAAACCTCGACCTCGAACACCATCAAAGCGGCCAAATCGCGATCGCCCCGACCCTCCAAACCACTCAGCGTCCCGAAATCTTCGCCCTCGGTGACCTCGCCGCTTGTCACGACATCAACCAGCAACAAGTCCCTCCCACCGCCCAGGCCGCCATCCAACAAGCCGATTACTGCGCCTGGAATCTCTGGGCAACGATCGCAAATCGTCCCCTCCTCCCCTTCCGTTATCAGCCTTTAGGTGAAATGATGGCTTTGGGTATCCAAAATGCCACAGTTTCCGGTTTGGGGATGCAGTTCGACGGAACTCTCGGCCATCTCGCTCGACGGGCCGCTTATCTCTATCGCTTACCCACCCTCAAACACCGCTTAACTGTAGGCTTTAACTGGGTTACCCAGCCTATTCTGGAACTGTTGTCGCAATAACACAATGGAGAAACCCAAAGTCATCTTTTTAGACGCGGTTGGCACATTATTCGGGGTGCGGGGGAGTGTCGGAGAAATCTACGGCAATCTCGCCCAAGAATACGGAGTCGAAGCCGACCCGATTCAAATTGACAATGCCTTTACAGAAGTTTTCGACGCTGCCCCACCTCTGGCTTTTCCGGAGACGGATGTCGTCGAAGTCCCAGACCGAGAATATCAATGGTGGGAGGATATTTCCCGCGCCACCTTTGAGAAAGTCGGCGTAATTGACCAATTCTCAGACTTTGAGGCTTTTTTCGAGCGGCTTTACGGTCACTTTGCCACCCCCAGTCCTTGGTTTATTTACGACGATATCCTCCCGGCGTTGAAAAAATGGAAAGCTGATAAAATTGCTCTGGGCATTATTTCTAACTTCGATTCTCGGCTGCACGCAGTTTTAGAAGGCTTAGAACTAGAAAACTATTTCCAAAGCATCACCATTTCTTCGAGTGTGGGAGCCGCCAAGCCCAATCCCCAAATTTTCGCCACAGCTTTGAATAAGCATCAATGCGAACCTTATCAAGCTTGGCACATTGGCGACAGTCGTAACGAAGACTTCGAGGGCGCGAAAAGTGCGGGTTTGAGGGCTTTTCTGTTGGAACGCCAAAGTTTAATTAGTGATTAGTCCTTGGTCATTGGTTCTTTGTCCTTTGTCCTTTGTTCGAGAAACCGAACAATAACAGCGTAGTGCCGTGACACACCTCAAATGGTGCATGAGGAAAACCCTCGAAACTAGCTTCAACAGGAACATAGACCGAAAATCCATCGCACATTTCTAGCGGTGTTACGGCACTACTGGCTACTGGCTACTATCTCTTAGAGATTGTTGAGGCAATCTAATGACCAATGACCAAGAACAAATGACAAAGGACGAATCACTAAGAATCGGCTATCGTGGAATCAGAGCGATGATGGGGGGAAATTGCCTTGGATAGTGCAAGTCAACAAAAAATCCTCGGCTATTTTATCGAGGAAGCCAAAGAACACCTAGAAACCCTAGAAAAAGGGTTGATGGAGTTAGCCGCCGTTGTGCAAGACCCAGAAAAAATTAATGAGATGTTTCGGGCAGCTCACTCCGTCAAAGGGGGGGCGGCGATGTTGGGCTATAACAGCATCCAAAAAACGGCCCACCGCTTAGAAGATTGCTTTAAAGTGCTGCGAGAACAAGAAGTTCCTGTAGATAACAAGCTGCAAGATTTGTTTTTTCAGGGCTACGATACCCTCAGCGAATTACTCGATCAACTTGAAGGCCCTTTTGGCTTGCAAGATGAGGAAGCAGACAAAATTATTCACCAATCTGAACCTGCTTTTCTGGAGTTAGAACAATATCTCAATCAGCTTGTGGGTGGGGGTGTAAGTTTCTCTGAACCGATTCAGCCGAGTGTGGTGGCTTCCGCATCATCGGCTAGTCCTGTAGAACAAGTGCCAAGTCCAGAGGTAGAAATCGCGGCACAAGTGGTGGATATTCTCAAGGAAATGCTGGCGTTGTTTAAGCAAAAAGCGAACCGTCAAAACCGCAAACAATTACAGGATTTGTGCGTACAGTTGGCGAAGTTATCGACTAAAAATAAAGGCTGGCAATTGTTAACGAAGTCGGCGTATAAAGCGATTAGTAACCCTAAGTTTTCTTATCGGACTTTGGCCCCGGTGGTGATTCGGGAGTTAAAAGAAGCCTGTGACGCGATCGCGCAGGGTCAAGCCGATACCATTCAGCCTAGCCCAGAATTAGAACAGTTGGCAAAGGCGAAAACTCCTCAAGTTTTAGTCCCTGTCGAACCTAAAGCTGCCGCGAAAACCCTCAAACAAGCGTTTAATGCTCAACAATTATCGCAATTGAGGCAGTTATTAAGCTCGAAATAACGGGAGGTTTCCGTGGAAACGACAAAGCGCTATTTGCGCCGAGGGGTGGGTGTGGAATTTGGACTGGAGACGAAAAAGGCTGGATTCCGCTCTGGCTCTGGGTTAAAGGGCGATCGCGTCCTCGAACCCCTCGCGCACCAGATACCACAAGGGTTTCAGCGATTTTGGGGCTTGACAAATGCCAGCAAGTCGATCCATAATAGGGGTGTCGCGCAACCGAACCTTGAAAAGTACATATCGCAAGGGTTTCAAATGCCTGCCATTGCAATCGACCTTAATCCCTATTAGGGATTGAAACTTTGAGTAGCCAATCATACCCCATCAAGCGACAAATTGCAATCGACCTTAATCCCTATTAGGGATTGAAACTGGCTAATCGAATAGACTCAGTTGTTCGTATCGTATTGCAATCGACCTTAATCCCTATTAGGGATTGAAACTCACCAACACCAGGCGGAAATAAGGTAGAATCTAAAATTGCAATCGACCTTAATCCCTATTAGGGATTGAAACGAAAGCAAAAACAAAAACAGAAAAGCCTTCAATAATTGCAATCGACCTTAATCCCTATTAGGGATTGAAACAATAATTGGTCTTGCTGTCGTTTGCTAATTAAAGAATTGCAATCGACCTTAATCCCTATTAGGGATTGAAACACACTACTATAGTAGACATAGACAACACACACCAATTGCAATCGACCTTAATCCCTATTAGGGATTGAAACATATGATATCTCTGCGGGAATAATGGGCATATTCATTGCAATCGACCTTAATCCCTATTAGGGATTGAAACCGATCCACGCAGGAATCGGCCATCCCCATTCAAAATTGCAATCGACCTTAATCCCTATTAGGGATTGAAACCGTCCCCTTTTTTTTCTAAAAAACCATGACACTATCAAAATTGCAATCGACCTTAATCCCTATTAGGGATTGAAACTGAAAAGCAAGCTTATATTGGGCAGAATAATCGTAAGGATTGCAATCGACCTTAATCCCTATTAGGGATTGAAACCAGAAAATTCTAGGGATTTGGATGAATCTGAAGATATTAATAATATTGCAATCGACCTTAATCCCTATTAGGGATTGAAACACAACCTAACGCCGCTTACCGTAGCGGGTTTCTTGAAGCGCATTACCGAAACCTTGGAGGATACCGCGGCCCACCAAACCAATTGCGCGGCCCACGACTTGCACCAATAGATAAATCGCACCGCGGCCCACGAAAGAAACCACCGCTCGGACTCTGGGGGCGATCGCGTCGCGGGTTTCGAGTAAAATCGTTACAAACCAAGGAATCCCTTGGAGTTGGGTCAATTCCCCCAACCGGGAAGCCCGAATCATCCCAGGGACAATGGCGTTTCCCTGAAAGGTCAAGAGTTCGTAGCGACTCTCGAAAATCGCTAAAGGTTCTTCGATGTAGGCATTCTGGCGATAATGCCAAGACAGTTCATTGCGTAACCGCGCAATTTGTCGCGAAGATTGATAGCGGGGTGTGTAGAGGCGTTGCTTGACGATTTCGAGTTCGGCAAAATGATTGAGAAGGAGTTGCATCATCGCATTGGCAATCTGCAACATTAAGTTATTCAGCAGCAGTAAAGCCCGTTCTTGGGCTTCAGGAGATTCGCTGCGATAAGCCACGCGATCGATAGTTAGCTCAGTATCAAAAAGCAAATAGGCTAAGAGTTCCCCCACAAAGGGGATTTTATCGAGGAAATTCTTTTGAATGGTCGGAGAATCCTGCATCACCACATCCACGATTAAATCGTCTTCGCGAGCAACGGTGTAATATTTGCTGTAAAAATCGAGGGTGGCATTCTGCCAAATTTCCCGCACAATCGCCCCTTGTCGTCCTGCGATTTCATCTGGCGGTAAGGTTAAAAAACGCAGTTCTTCTAAAACATTTTGGGTTTCTCGCAGTACAATGTACAGCAACTCCCGTTGTTTTTCCGGTTTGAGAATATCGAGGGGTAAAACCGTTTGAGTGCGATTAACCGGGTCAAACTGGAGTTGCGATCGCGTTTTTTCAAACAACGACTGCGGTACAGTCAAGCTCGATGTGGCTTCTGTTGGGGTTTGAGGAACAAGAGCATTCGGTTGAGAACCCGACACAGAAGCAGGATTAGAAGGGGGTGAGGTGTTCGTTTCCGCTTCCGACTCAGCCAAAATATAAGGCGGTAACAACTGATTAACCAACCAACGAGTCACTTTGAGTTCCCGTCGTCGTCCCGTCCAGAATAGCCAATCCGCCATCGGTAAATCTTCATTTTCCAGGTGTTGCTCGATGGGGAGGAGTTGACGGTCAATTTGATTGAGACCCGCTTGGGCGTTGTTGTAGAGCCAACGGGCGGTAATGCTAATTTTAACGGTTGTGGGGCGATCGCGCCGATTTGGCCAACACAAACGATCCTCAGCCACTTGTTCGAGGGTCGAGCAAATCGTCTCAATATTGCTTCCTTTGGGGCAGTATCCTTGAATTTGAGCGCTACGAGCCGCCGCTAGATATTGAGAATCGATGGGGTCGCAGAACAAAACAATTTTGAGACCGGGGCGGTTTTGAAACAAGCGATCGCACAGTTGTAAAATTTGACTGGGTTCAGCTTGCATCGACCATTCGAGCAACGCAATTTCTACCGGGTCACTCGTTGCTTGACGGCGAATCCGCTCTACTGCCGCCGAGCGTTGCGTTCGCAGCACCACATTAATATTAGGAATATCAGCAAATACGGCTTCTAACCCGATTTGGATTACCGGATCGTCGCCAATCAAATAGAGGTTGATGTTGGTCATTCGTCATTGGTTGTTTGTTGTTTGTTGTTGGTTGTTGGTTGTTGGTTGTTGGTTATTAGTTATTGGTTGTTGGTTATTAGTTATTGGTTATTGGTTATTAGTTATCAATCGCCCCAAACAACTAATATTTGTTAACTATTAATTGTTAATTGTACATTGTTAATTATTAATTAATAATTGTACATTGTTAATTGTACATTGTACATTATCAATTACCCTTGTATTTTGGCTTGCCACAATTCGGCTCGCATCTTAGCTTGGGGAAATAAAGGGCTTTGGGGCTGAATTTGTTGTACCACCTCTAAAGCATCGAGTAATGCCCTCATATCGTCTTGTTGAGCCGTTTCAGAAGCCCGACTGAGGGCGATCCAATCTTGAGCTTCAGCGTAATAAGTATCGTCGTGGGGAATAACTTTTGCTGTTGCGATCGCGCCTTCATAATCTTCTTGTTCGAGTCGTTGCGCCGTAATTTCGAGTAAAGTGCGGCTCCACTCTTGTTGTTTTTGCCGAGCCAGGGTTTTAACGTGGGTATCGGCAGGAATATCTTGCACAGAGCGCAAAGCCTGGGCGATCGCGTTGGGATTGCGACGAGTCGCTAGAGCTTCAGCATCGTTCAAAATATCCGCCGCAGATTTTTCGCGACTCAACACCCAAGTTAAATCCTGCGCTCGTTCGCTGTGCCAATATTCTAAGGGAGATTCGCTGAGTTTTTCGGTGAGGGCGAGAGCTTCTGACCAATCTTGGGACGCGATCGCGGTTTTCGCCGCTTGAGCCGTTTGTTCAGCTTGTTGCCAGTCTTTTTGCCAAGTTATCCCTTGCACCTGAGCTTCTGGATATAATGGACTCCGCACCGGCACCAAATTCGCTAATCTCACCGCATCTGCCAAATTTCCCCCTTGAAGCTCCTGTCGCGCCAAGTTTAAGACAATTTCCGACCATTCTCGTAGAAATCGCTGACCTTCGCTGTAAAGAGGGTGTTCTCGTTGCCATTGATTGACAAAATTCATCGCCGCGACCATTTCCTCAAGTCCTCCCGATTCCACCGCTTGTTGTAAACAGTAAAGCCGGTCGCTATCGGTAGCCCTCGGTAACAATTCTTGACAATTGGTAGGGGGAAAGCGGTGTAACAGCCATTTGGTACTGGTAAAACCCGTTCCGAGCAGCAAACACACCACCATCAGCCAAAAACTCAGCCAGCGTCCGCGATTCAAACGATCGCGAGTGGCTATGGCGTGAGGAGAGGAAGCTAAATCTTGAGACCCCACCCGGCCCAAGCGAATAACTTTTTTCCGAACGAAGGGCGATCGCCAACGTCGAGAGGCGGTCGGGGTTTTGCGAGTTGGGGGAGAGGACTCAACCCCTGAAGGAGAAGACGATTTGGAGATGCTTGATTCCATCATGCTTAGTAGTTTGATCGGCTCTGACCCGAAGATGGGTTGAGGTCTTCTACGAAGATTCGCATTAACAATAATGCCAAATTTAAAAATGCCTGTTTGAGTGAGAATGTAAGATGATTTCGTGTCACCTTGCTATCTTAAATCTTTGGGTTAATTTTAGGGCAATTCTGGTGACCGTCGATCGGGATGTGGCAGCAGCCCCAGTGGTTAAAGAATGAGCGATTTTGTGCCGTCTGGCAGGCCGTACCCAACCTCGTCGAGAGTAAAGAAGTCGGGGTTGGGATATATACTCGGGCGCTTACTCTCGGGAGTGACGCGAGAATCCCCTCACCTGGATTGCTAGGGAGTTGTCAAAGGGTATCGCTTTTTCCGGCAAGACCGTCAAATCAGATTAATCTCCCTTCAACCCTGAGAGTTCCCTTAAGGGATTGAATGACGACGTTAAGATAAGATTTTGGGAGAGGCGATCGCCATTTCCGCCGCGTTCTTCATTCCCCAAACCTTGTGTTACCCGTTCTAAAGATCATCCCCTGTTTCAAGTTTTTAACGATTGAACTCCTTGACCCATGAGTCTGAGTATTCGGCAATGGTTGGCAGAACGCCAAGTTGATCGAGAGACCCTTTTAACGCCCAACGCGAAAGTATCGGGCGTAGCCTTCCGCATGATCCAGGATATGGCGGTCAAAAGCCTGACTCCGTTTGATATTTGTGCGGTAGCCGATGTGCTGGAATTGCCCTTGCGTTCGGCATTAGATTTAATTCAACCCATTGCTCAGTTAACTTTGGGGATTTTACGGCTACTGAGTCGCAAAAAACCCCTGAAACGCTCGGAAGGGACTTGGTTGGCTTTTCAAGTGGCTTACTTGATGGCCTTGCAAGCAATTTTAGAGCAAGAAGCCCACTTGAGACGACCTTGGCTAAATCGAGCCACGGTTCCGGCGGGCTTAGAAAGCGATCGCCCCTTTACCGATGCCAAACTCCAAGGACTGCTCAAAACCTTGCGGCCCGGTCGTCTGAGTGATAGCCAAGCCGAGCAAGCCCTTTCGCAAATTGGCAACTCGTTTTTAGTAAAGCAAATGAATAACTTGGCGATCGCCTGGTTTGAAATCAACGGAGCCGAAACCACCGAAGCCCAGTTACTCGCCCAACGTTTGGTTAATGGCTTACCCGGTCATTTATTGGTGGTCATTGCCGAAAACGCTACTCCCCTGGCTCAACTGCAAAAATTCGTGCGTTTGGGGAGTCTCAGTCCCGTTGACGACCTATCCACCTCCACCACCAACACCGACGACGACGACGAAGAAATCGCGATCGACCGCCTCCGGGAGTTATATCGCGCTCAATTGCTAACCGCCCTGAGCGAACCCCTGTTGGGGGCTAATTTTGCCCTGAAAGATATCTACGTTCCCCTCAAAGGCTTACCCGTCGAAGATTGCGTCACCGGGACAGATTTGGGGGGAAATGAAGCCCAGACCCTCCCGGCCCCTCCTGCTCAACCTGTAGATTTACAAAAGTGGTGTCTCGAAGCCCTCGAAGACGAACACAGCATCATCGCCATCGAAGCCGAATCGGGATTGGGTAAAACCAGTTTTTGTCAGATATTCGCGGCTTATGCGGCGCGTAATTTGTATCCCCAGTGGATGCCAGTTTTAATTCAACTGCGGCACGTTCAACTGCGGCAAACCTTCGAGCAAACCCTCGAAAGCGTGTTTCCGCAAGCCCGGTTTAGCGATGCGGATGGTTGGCTGTCGCCCCAAACCCCGCCGTTATTGTTCATTCTCGATGGTTTGGATGAGTTGCCGCCGTCTCCCTACAAGTTACGGCATTATTTCGCCTTTATAGACCAGTTAATGCAGTTTCACGCTCAATGTTTAAGCCGCAATCCTTCTTTGCAACATAAAATCTTGCTCACGGGGCGATCGAGTACATTTGAGGGACTGACTCGTAAATATCGCGTGGGGAGTTTATTTCCGTTACAAACCAAACTGCGGCGCATTGTCATTCAACCGATGGATCGCGAAGCCTTGCCGCAGTGGTTTAAGAAGTGGTCGAACCTGCAATCGAAGTCGATTTCCGTGCGCTATTTTAGCTTTCTCAAAGACGAAGGGGTGTTTAAGCTCCCTTACGGTAACGCGATCGCCCATTTGATTCATCAACCCTTAATGTTGTATTTATTGGGCTTGCTGCATCGAGATGGCTTGCTGGACAAAAACATTCTAGAGTTGCCCCTCCCCCAACTCAATTTTGAAATTTACGAGCGCATCGAGCGCTGGTTACTCGGTGACACCCAAGGGCGCAAACTACTCCCCGAAAGCGCCCGCGAAGGCATGGCCCACGCTAATCGAGGCACTGACGCGATCGCGAATTTGCTGGCCGGTCGTACCCCGAGTACCACTCGCGATGATATGGAAACCCTGGCGTTACAAATTTTTCAAGCAGGGACTTGGAATATATCGCAATCTCCGACTTCAGATACACCACTTCCGGCTTTATTTTTTACGTCGCGATCGCTTCTGAGTCCCAAGTCTGAAGCCGCGATACAGGAAGTCGGCTTGTCTCATATTAGCTTGGGGTCGTATCTGGCCGCGGTCGCGATCGCCAAACGTCTCCAAAGCATTACCGAACAAGTCCAAGACCGCTATGGCGAAGTTAGCTTTATCATGCAGTCCAACACCGCCATTGCCGAACATCTATACAATCTTTTGGGCTACGGGGTTTTGTCTCTAGAGATGGAACAGTTGTGCATTGAATACCTGCGTCGCCGCCAACAACGCAATCCCCAAACTTTTGCCCTCAAGGTGTTATTTAAGCGGTTGTACAGCTTTTGGCGGTCTTACTGTCAAGGCCGCTGGCTTGATGAAGGGGTGGCTCATCGCAGTCACGAACAATTAAGACAACTGCACAACTCCTACAATGTTGCTCAACTCGACGCGGCCACCGGTTTAAATACTTTTTTGCTTTTGTGCCGCCTCGGACAAACGGCAGGGATTCCCTTTTATCCTTGTGGCGACCCCAATCGTCCCCAAGAGTTTGATTCTGACCGCTTTACCACGTTTATTTCTCGGATTGCCGTGTTATCTCCCACTTGCTTTTATAATCGGGTGCGACAGCATTTGAGCCAACTGCAACTGCCGGGGGCAAGTTTGAATCAAGCCATGTTACCCGAGGTTAACTTTTTTCAAGTCAATCTCGCGATCGCCGAACTCAATCGCGCCGACTTGGTTTCGGCTAACTTAGCCCAAGCTAACTTATCTTGGGCGAGTTTAGCCGCCGCTAACCTCCAACACAGCAACCTCGCTCAAGCAAATCTCGAAGGGGCGGATTTATCAGGGGCCAATTTACTGGGGGCCAATCTCAGTGCAGCCAATCTCAGCAATGCTTGTTTATTTCAAGCTCAACTCGACCCCGAAAACCGCAACCTCGGCATTCGCAGTGGTGCTTTCTTCTCTTGGGAAGAATTTCAAGAGTACAGTCAATCCCTCAACCCCAATCTTCAACTTTCAGACTTTCCCGATTCGGTATTTTTTGACACCGACTCCAAAATTCAAATTGAAATTGCTGAAGGTGAGCCGATCTTACCCGATAATGCTTGGGATAATACCCAGAGCGCATCCCCATTAGCAAAAGAAGACAGCGAAGACGAAACCCTCGCGGCTTATCCTGCCGTTTCTTCTCCTTCTAGCAACCACAACGAAGATGAAACCCTGGCTACCGAAGACGCACCACCGCCTAATTCTCCTCCTTCTGCGGATGATGATGAAACTTGGATTGCCGACTCCCATTCTCCTTAACTCAGCCGCTAAATGCCACCGCTAACACGATACTGGCGAGAAACAAGGCCACACCCGGTAATAAAATTGTAAATTTCATAAATTTCTCCTCTTGCCGCAGTCTAGCGCGATACTCTCAACAATCTAGAATTAAAGCTGTTTTTCTATCCACGCCAACCAATCTTCTAAACCGACTTTGGTTTTAGCAGAAACGGGAATGATTGTAACATTAGGATTCATTTGGCGCACGTTATCTTCAATGCGTTGAAGATCAATATCTAGATAGGGTGCAAGATCGATTTTGGTAATTAATAAACAATCCGCTTCCTGAAACATTACCGGATATTTGAGGGGCTTATCTTCCCCTTCTGTGACGCTCAGTAGGGCGACTTTTTGATGTTCTCCCACTTCAAATTCTGCCGGACAAACCAAGTTGCCCACATTTTCGACTAAAACTAAATCAAACTCAGACGGGTTATATTCGTGGGCTAAACGATGAATACCACCGCTTACCATTTTTGAGTCTAAGTGACAGGAACGACCTGTATTAATGGCAATTACAGGGACATGATATTGGCGCAAACGTTCTGCGTCCAATTCTGTAGTCATATCCCCTTCTATGACGGCAATTTTTAACTTAGGGCTGAGGGCTTCGAGGGTACGTTCGAGTAAAACCGTTTTCCCAGCACCGGGGCTACTCATAATATTAAAACAAGTAATTCCCCAGTCTTCAAAATGGCGGCGATTTTCTTCAGCCCCCGCTTGATTAGCATGAAGTAAGTTGATTTCTAAAGCTGCGTCAAAGGTTTGGTGCATGGGAATAGTTGTTATAAAGTAGAAGTGAAATTTGGGGACGCTTACGCATATTCAATGCGGTCAACTTTTAACTCTCGTCCAGAGCGGATATCTTCCATGGGATTTTGGCAATCAGGACAAGCATATTGTTGACCCATTTGCGGATGATATTCTTTTTGACAAGGGTGACAAAAGGCAATTAATGGGGTTTCTTGAATGGCTAAAGCCGCATTTTCTAAAAAACTATTGCGGGTTTGAACTTCAAAAGCGAATTGTAAACTCGCAGGCTCAACACAGGTAAATTGACCGACAATCAGGTGAATGGTTTGGATTTGGGGTTGTTCGGGTTGGGATTCGTACCAATCTCTCACGGTCATAATGAGGGCTTTGGTCATGTCGGTTTCGTGCATGGTTATAATCGTGATGAATCACCTGTTCGCAATTCTAAAACGTTTTGGTCAAGGATGAGATTATAGCGTCTCAGAACCAAAAATTGCCGCAATGAAATTAATATCAGGGCGGCAATTTTTAAATTCGATCGGCTTCAAATTAGCATTTTTAAGCAGTAAGTGCTGTATCTTTTTGACCTTGGACAATTAACACCGAGCAATTCGCATGATGGGTGACATAATTGCTGACGCTTCCCATGAACATTTCCGCGATGCCACTGCGACCGCGACGGCCTAAAATGATTAAATCTGCTTCCCAATCTTTAGCGGCTTGAGAAATCCATTTTCCGGCTTCTCCGACTTTCCAAGTCCATTCCGTTTTGACTCCGGCATGATTAGCGCGATCGCAATATGCCCCTAACCATTGTCGCGTTTGTTCGGTGTTTTGGGCGAGATGATCTTGCATCATCCGCGAGAAGTTGGCTAAGTTTTGACCGTAGAGGTCGCTATAGGCCGCAATTTCGGGATGTTCGACGGGTAAGCAGTGAAATAATAATAACTCAGCTTCATATTGTTGGGCGACTTCTAAAGCTTTTTGAAATACTGCTTCAGCTTGCGGTGCGTTGTCGATTGCTACAAAAATTTTTTGATATACCATAATAACCCTCCCACAGAAAGTTTAAAGATGCGATCGCCACCTCAATCAACCCTAGAATCTGAAGAAGCGCTTGACCCATCCAGATTTTAAGCCAGAGGCGCTTTTCGAGTTTGTTACGAGTCGTGCATTGTGGTCAGAGTTCGCCCTCTCAAACCCTGTTATATTCTTATATTTCTATCGTCGCATATTTCCCCGGATTTTCGCGTTTTTCTAGGGGTTACGACGTTACACTTTGTAATAGCCTTGATACCAATCCACAAACTTCTGTAACCCTTGAGCCAAAGGCGTTTGCGGTCGAAATCCTACATCAGCCATCAACTCATCCACATCCGCATAAGTAATGGGAACATCTCCGGGTTGCATGGGAAGCAGATTTTTTTGCGCGGTTTTACCGAGGCAAGTTTCGAGGGTTTCAATAAAGGTTAACAATTCGACCGGTTGATTGTTGCCGATGTTATACACTTTGTAGCGGGCTTGGCTTTGACCTTGGGGGTCAGGGATTTTGGCCATGACTCGCACCACCCCTTCTACCACATCGTCAATATAGGTAAAATCTCGCTTCATGCGACCCTGATTGTAAACATCGATGGCTTGGTTTTGGGCGATCGCGCGGGTGAATTTAAAATAAGCCATATCAGGACGACCCCAAGGCCCGTACACGGTAAAAAAGCGCAGTCCCGTGGTGGGAATATTGTATAAATGGCTGTAAGAATGGGCCATCAACTCATTGGCTTTTTTAGAAGCCGCATACAAGCTAATGGGTTCGTCTACCGGGTCTTCGAGAGAAAAGGGAATCTTCTTGTTTACGCCATAAACCGAGCTAGACGACGCAAAAACCAGATGTTTGACCTCATGATGGCGACAGCCTTCGAGAATGTTGAGAAAGCCCGCTAAATTGCTGTTGAGATAAGCATAAGGGTTTTCGAGGGAATAGCGGACTCCCGCTTGGGCTGCCAAATTCACCACAACATCGAAAGAATTTTCAGCGAATAAACGGGCTATGCCGTCGCGATCGCTCAAATCCAGTTGTTGAAACTGAAAATTGTCTGATTCCTGTAAAATCTCTAAGCGGCCTTGCTTCAAGCTAACCTCATAATAATCATTGAGGTTATCAATGCCCACCACGCGATCGCCCTGACGAAGTAAACGCTGGCTGAGATGAAAGCCAATAAAACCCGCCGCACCAGTGACTAAAACTTGTTGAACCATTCGTTTTTAACTGTTTTTACAATTTTGAAAGGGAACTTGAAACAATCCCCAAAGACTCACCTCTACAGTTATCCTTATTTTCACGGGCTTTGCCAAGTTTTTATAATTGGTTGTTGGTCATTTGTCCTTAGTCATTGGTCATTTGTCCTTTGTTGTTGGTTATTGGTTGTTGGTCACTTCCTTCCCCTCTTCCCCCTCTTCCCCCTCTTCCCCCTCTTCCCCCTCCTCCCCCTCTCCTCACTCTTGGACGGGGAAACCCCGCCCCTACACGCCGATTGCCGATTGCCCCAAAAACCCCCACTGCCTACTGCCCACTGCCTACTCCCTAAGAAAGCCCACTGCCCCTTAAAGGCTGATGACTGAAAAAGCTATCCTGGTAAGAAGTGCGATCCTCATCCAACTTTGTAATTTATGAAATCATTTTGGTTTGCTTTCGTTTCGCAACTGAAAGCGAAAGGAATTCACCTCCTGCGCCGTCGTGCGATAATCGCGTGGGTTTGCGCCTTTCTCCTGACTGGGAGTACCTTTCCGGGAGTAGCCCTCGCGCAAGACTCTCTAGGGACATCCCCATCTATTCAACCCTATCTCGATCGCGCCATTGAGAATGTTACCGAGTTTCAACTTGACAATGGCATGACCTTTATTGTCCTGCAACGAGATAACACCCCAACAATCTCGATGGTGACGTATGCGGATGTAGGGGGCGTAGACGAACCGGAAGGAAAAACCGGAGCCGCCCACTTTTTAGAGCATTTAGCTTTTAAAGGCACAACCCGCATCGGGACGACTAATTATGAAGCGGAAAAGCCTTTACTGGCAGAATTAGATGAAATCTTCGAGGATATCAAAGCCGCCCGTCAAAACGGCAACCCCGAACGAGTGGCCCAGTTAGAAGCCGAATTTGACCGGGTACAAGCCCAAGTCAATGAATATGCTAAACAAAACGAATATGGGCAAATTATCCAGCAAGAAGGCGGTTCGGGCTTAAATGCGGCGACTTCTGCCGACTATACCCTATATTTTTCTAGCTTTCCCTCGAATAAGCTGGAATTGTGGATGTCGCTGGAATCCGAGCGCTTTTTAGAGCCAGTGTTTCGGGAGTTTTACAAAGAAAAGCAAGTGGTACTTGAAGAGCGTCGCTTGCGGACGGATAACTCTCCCATTGGTCAACTCATCGAAGCCTTTTTGGACAAAGCTTTCACGACTCATCCCTACAAGCGGCCTGTCATTGGTTACGACGAAGATATCCGCAACTTAGAGCGCCAAGACATTCGCGAGTTTTTTGAAACTCATTATGTGCCGAGCGAGCTAACGGTCGCGATTGTGGGAGATGTTGAGCCAAATCGCGCTCGCGACCTGGCTGAGACTTATTTTGGCCGTTTTCCAGCGCGTCCGGCGGCAGAAGACAATATTCCCGTCGAACCATCCCAAGAAGAAACCCGCGAGGTGACATTACGCCTCGAATCTCAGCCTTGGTATCTTGAAGGTTATCATCGCCCTGCTATTACTGACCCGGATAATGCGGTGTATGACCTCATTACTAGCTTGCTGAGTGATGGCCGTACTTCTCGGTTGTACAAGTCCTTAGTCGAAGAACAACGCATCGCTTTATCGGCTCAAGGCTTTAGCGGCTTTCCGGGGGACAAATACCCGAATTTAGTGGTATTGTATGCCCTCACTGCTCCGGGTCACACCGTTGACGAAGTGGCTCAAGCCTTTGACGCGGAGTTGACTCGCTTGAAAACGGAATTGGTGAGTGAAAAAGACCTCGAACGGGTGAAAACCAAAGCCAGAGCGAGTTTACTGCGAAGCCTAGATTCTAATATGGGTATGGCGCAGTTGTTGGCTGAATATGAAGTGAAAACGGGGGATTGGCGCAATTTATTTGAACGCCTCCAAGCGCTGGCTGCTGTGACTCCCCAAGATATTCAACGAGTCGCTCAATCTACCTTTACTGCTGAAAACCGCACCATTGGCCGCATTTTGCCGAAAGAGTAATAAACATGAAACGTTCAATTCATCTTCCGAGACGTTCGCTACTGCGTTGGTTTAAGTTAGCTATAGCGACGTTGTTATTGGTTGTTATTTTCCATCGTCCGGCGATCGCGTCGGAAGCCCAACACTATACTGAACTAGAGTTTCCACCTCTTCCTGAAGTCCAAATCCCCGATTACGAACGCTATCAACTCGATAACGGGATGACGGTGTATTTGATGGAAGACCGCGAATTACCGTTGATTAGTGGGACGGCGTTGATTCGCACCGGGTCACGCTACGAACCCGCCC
The DNA here is from genome assembly GCA_000380225.1 of filamentous cyanobacterium ESFC-1. Classification (GTDB taxonomy): domain Bacteria; phylum Cyanobacteriota; class Cyanobacteriia; order Cyanobacteriales; family Spirulinaceae; genus Jaaginema. Next base: position 859,524 of record KB904821.1, on the reverse strand, counting down.
CAGAAGTGGGTTTAGCGGCGATTACGGGAACGGTTATGCGTTCGGGTGGGACAATGCAACATCCAGCCGATGAACTTAACCAAATGCTCGAACAACGGGCTGCGGTGGTAGAAACGGCTATTGATACAAATTCCGGGAGTGCGACGTTTAGCGCCCTGAGTGAAGACTTGAATTTTGTGTTTGAGTTGTTTGCTGAGACGATTCAGCAACCTGCTTTTCCTGAAGATAAGATTACTTTGGCTAAAGAGCAGATACAAGGGGGAATTGCCCGACGCAACGACGACCCCGACGCGATCGCCTCGCGGGAGTTTCGTAAGCTGGTATATGGCGAAAGTAGCCCCTATGCCCGGACGGTAGAATATAACACCCTGGATAATATTGCTCGCGAGGATATTATCGGGTTTTATGAAAAGTATGTGCGTCCAGAGAATATGATTTTGGGGATTGTGGGGGATTTTGACCCAGAAGTGATTAAACCCTTAATCGCTGAAACTTTTGGGGATTGGAAACCCGCAGCTAACGCACCCAAACCGGGAGTCCCAGAAGCGTCCCAAAAACATCTAGGGGGCGTGTTTGCGGTAGACCGCCCGCAACTCACCCAGAGTTATATTCAAATGGGGCATATTGGCGGCGAACTGAGCAATCCTGATTATCCCGCTTTAAGCGTCCTTAATGGCGTGTTAAACGGCTTTGGGGGGCGTTTATTCAACGAGGTGCGATCGCGCCAGGGTTTGGCTTATGTGGCTTATGGCTATTGGAGCGCTCGCTATGACTATCCGGGCTTGTTTATCGCGGGGGGTCAAACTCGTTCTGATGCGACGGTTCCTTTTATCCAAACGGTGATGGCAGAATTGGAGAAGTTGCGATCGCAACTGATTACCCCAGACGAACTTAGTTATGCCAAAGAATCAATCTTAAATTCTTTTGTGTTTAACTTCCAAAACCCCGAACAAACTCTATCTCGTTTGTTGCGGTACGAATATTACGACTACCCGACGGATTTTATTTTCCAATATCAAAACGCGGTACAAAACGTCACCCGCGAAGATATCCGCCGTGTTGCCCAAGAATACCTCAAACCCGAACAAATTGTGACTTTAGTGGTGGGGAATCAAGGGGAAATTAACCCGCCTCTGAGCGCCCTTTCTCCTGAAGTGACAACGGTTGATGTTTCGATTCCGACTCCGAGGAGTTAGTTGTTGGTTATTGGTTGTTAGTTGTTAGTTGTTGGTTGTTGGTTATTGGTTATTGGTTATTGGTTGTTGGTTGTTGGTTGTTGGTTGTTGGTTGTTGGTTGTTGGTTGTTGGTTGTTGGTTGTTGGTTGTTGGTTGTTGGTTGTTGGTTGTTGGTTGTTGGTTGTTGGGTTTCACTTCGTTCTACCCAACCTACTACTACTACTACTATTAACCTTTGAATGCAGAAGTTTGAGGGGTTGGTAACAACGAAATTGACGGGGTAAACGGGTTGAGATTGGACGGGGAAAAGAGCGCCCCTACAAGGCACTTGACAAAAATGCCACGACTTTAACTTGTCACTAATGACCAATGACCAATGACCAATGACTAATAACAACTATTGCCGAAATCGCGATCGCGACCTTTGTAGAAAAGTTGACACACTTTCTGAGTAAGCCATGAAACAACTATTCTTGTTAACAATGATCGTCGCGATCGCGTCCGGTTGCAATGCCCAAACCCCCTCCACGGACAATACCACCGAAACTCCAGAAACCGTAGAGACTGTAGAAACTCCAGAAACCGCCGCAGACTCCTCTGTTGAAACTCCCGAACCCGCGATCGCCTATGTTAACTTTACCGTTGATGTCACCACCGGGATTTATGCCGAACCCGACGCAAATATTACCGGACTGAACGGCTTTTATCGCTACAACCCCACCACCAACGAAGTCGAAGATGTGCTTTTCTTCGACCAATCCCAAAATGACATTAGCGAATATTGCGAAAATATGACCCTCAACAGCGATGGTCTGGGTTTAAACGGCAAATGTGTTATGCCTGGGGGAGAATACGCCTTCGGAGATGCCGTCACAGATGCCAACGCCCCTGAATCTAACGCCTTTGGCTATCTGTTCGATGCGGGGCCCGGTGGAGAAGGAGTCGGGGTAGTAACTTACGAACCCGCGACTGTTCCCGATAACGCCTCTGAAGACTATCCTGAAGTCGCTACCGTCCAAGAAATCGTACAGGGGGATGTGATGTGTTATGTCACCCTAACGAACGCTGAGGGGCAAGAATATGGCGTTGGGGCAACTTTTGAAATCTGCGAACAACAGGACAATCTACTCGGTCAAGAAGTCCGCTTGAGTTATGAGATTTTTCCCGTTCAAGATTGTCCCAGTATCGAACCCTGTGGCCGCGTTCGAGTGGAGCGCTTAATCGTCAACGCAGAGGCAGTTTAGCCAAAATCTATGAGTGAGGATTGAGTATCAAGAAGGTGCGTTACACTTTGTGCTTCGCACCAATTATGCCTGTTTCGTTTTTCCTTTACGCTGAAATTAAAACTCGGAAAAAAGCTTTTTTGTCTTGTACTCCGGGGTTACTCGCAGGTAGACTCTAATTCGTGCAGAATATGTACAATCTTTGGTTTTAGGGCGGGTAAATTCCGTTCAACTACATTCCAGACTTCTTCTAACTCAATACCCATATAATTATGAATCAAGACATCTCGAAACCCTGCGATCCTCCGCCAAGGAATATCGGGATAGGTGTCTCGCAGTTCCATTGATAACTGTTTGACGGCTTCGCCAATAACTTCAAAACAACGCATCACACCGTCTTGAATTAATAAAGATTCGAGAAATGCTGCTTTTCCTGTTTGAGTGTAAACTTCAATCCGCTCAATCCGCTCTAGAATATCTCGTAGGTAGATTCTATCGTCGCTCATAGGGGAATTGCTTCAGCGAGAATACGGGAACGAAAATAATCACGCAGTCCTCTTATATTTGCCACCTCTACCTTTCTTCCTAACAGGTCTTCTAAGTCCTGCATTAGCGCAATCCGGTCTAACAAACTACGGTCTGATTCCATTTCTACTAGGAGGTCAAGATCGCTGTCCTCTCGGTCTTCTCCACGGGCCACAGACCCAAAAATTTTGATGTTATACGCACCATGTTGATGGGCGATAGTCAGGATATCCTCTCGTTTTTCTTGAATTAAGTTTTGTAAGCTCATAAATCTTTGGCCGCCAGAATACAGCTTATTTTACTGGTTTTGAGTTTTGCTCTGGTGCGGATACTGTCAATAGACCTTTCGTAAAATTGAGCCATCGTCGGGTAGAATTTTCCTCTCCCCGACTGCCCCAGAAATCCCCTCTCCTGGCATTTTCAACACCTGGAAGTCCGTGTTATCTTGAGGCGAACTTATTTTGTTCTGGAATTTTAAAACAATGCGTTTAGCTTTAAAAATTGCTTCAACTCTGGCCCTTTTTGGTTTTTCTACCAGCGTCGCGATCGCCCACGAACTCATCCTCAAACCCGAAGCCCTCGACACGACCCCCGGAAATCCCCTGGAATTTGCCATTTTCTCGACTCATCGCTTTATGGAAGCGGAGGAATTGGAAAATATTGAATTGGTAGAAGGGGCAATTTTTCAAGAAGGCGAGATCAACGCCATAAATCTGCAAGAAGACCCGGAAAATAACCAAATTGAAGGGAATTTTACCCTTGATAATAACCGTCCTGCTTACCTTCTCGCTCATCGTCTGGGGGCTGTATGGTCGATGACTCCCGAAGGGATGAAAGAAGGCACAAAAGCCACCTTAGAGGAGGAAGTGTTGTGGAGTGGAAAATATGAAAAATTCGCCAAAACCCTGATTAACGCCTCTCCTGATGACGAATCCTACAATACCCCGGTCAATCAACTCCTCGAAATCATCCCCCTCGAAAATCCCGCAACCGTCCAACTGGGAGACGATTTACCCGTTCAAATCCTGTATAAAGGGGAACCTCTCGCAACTTCCGTTTTAGCCACTTATGACGGCTTTACCGAGACTCCTGTGAGTTATGCCTACTATACCGAAACCAACGCTGACGGCATCGCCCAAATTCGCATTTCTGTTCCCGGTTTGTGGATGGTACGGGTACAGCATACCGAAACGATTGAAGATGCCGACTACGATCGCCATATTACCCGTTCGATTCTCAGCTTTGAAGTGGATTAGGAAAAGTTAAGAAATCCTTAGAGGCGATCGCGATCGGGTAATCGTCAATACAAAACCCCGGACGCGATCGCACCTATAGTCAAGCGATATGACGCTGACCTCGACGAAGCCATGAAAAAGTCAGTCCGCGAGTCTTTACCCAGAGTTTTGGGTCTAAAGCCCCGTCCTGTCTTGCCGAGCTACCAGGTGCTACTCGCGCTACAAGGTGCGCCTGTCTTGTCGAGCTACAAGGTGCGCCTGTCTTGTCGAGCATTCCCTTGCGCCTGTCTTGTCGAGCATTCCCTTGCGCCTTTCGGCGGCGCGGGGTCTCGACGCTTTCGGCGGCGCGGGGTCTCGGCGCTTAAGGACGGCTTTGTGCTAAACTGTCAACTAAGTACGGTCGGGCAGATCGGAACAATGCTCGTCGAGGGCAAAGAGATCGGGGCTAATACTTCGGTATCAGCGCTTACTCTCCCAATGAAGCGAGAATCCCCGCTCCTTAAGGACGGGGAGTTGTCAAAACTACTGACGACTTCCAAATGCCCAGCGATTCAACTTAGAATTAGGGGCAGCAAGGCGCAAAATCCAATCGAGTAAACCGGGGGCTAAACGCTGACACCACACCGCGAGATGACTTTGCCAACCGACCAAAATTTCCGATGAACCGCGCTTTAAGCCTTTAATTAAGGATTTGGCGACGGTTTCGGGGGTAACAGGCATCACGCCGCGAAATAGCTGCAAGCGTCGCGCCATATCGGTATCGGTGAGGGTAGGAAGTAAGGCGACAACGCGGATGTTGTGTTTGGCTAGTTCCCCCCGCAAGGCTTGGGTAAAGCCGAGAATGGCGAATTTAGTCGCGGAGTAGGTGGACATGGTGGGGGCGGCGATTTTGCCCATTAAGCTGGATACATTGACAATCGTACCTTCACTCCGGGCCGCCATGCGACGGGCGACAGAACGGGTGATTGCATACATTCCCATCAAGTTGAGGGCGACTTCATCTTGTACTTGGGGTAGTTTGGATTGTAGAAAGGGGGTTTGGTGGGCGATTCCGGCACAATTGATGAGAAGATGAAAGGGGCCGCGATCGCGCCACGCTTGAGCAATGGTAATCTGAATCGCGGCGGGGTCGGTGAGATCAACGGCTAGGGGAACCGCTTCGACTCCCAAGGCTCGCACTTCTTGAGCGACAGCAGCTAACTGAACGCGATCGCGAGCGACTAATAATAACCGTTTTACCCCATTTCGGGCTAATTCGAGGGCGATCGCGCGGCCAATTCCCCGCGAAGCCCCGGTAACGAGGGCAACTTTTCCTTGTAATTTCATTGTAAAAAACCTCCTGTTTTTGGGAGTGGGAGGACGTTGCTTTACCGCGCAACACTTCCTCAAACTCCCCGATTTAGAGTTGACAATTCGGTATCGGTAACGAGTGGCATTTGTTGAGAAAACCCCAACACCGACTGCCAAAACCAGCAGTCACTCGTTCTAGGACAATACGGAACTCAAAGCCATAGTTGTTTCTCCCAATTTGAAAACGAATAGGAACGAGGGACATACAAAACCTAGCAAGTTAGTCAAGGGAGTGGCAACATTTTTTAATAAAAAACCGTTAATATTTCGTTACATACAAACTCATATTTGTCCTTAGTCCTTGGTGATTCGTCCTTTGTAGTGCATCAGACGAATGACATAAGGCGACTCATCGGGGGTCAATCTAATTCTCGTCTTCCTTCTAATGCTCGGGCCAAAGTCACCTCATCGGCATATTCCAAATCGCCCCCCATGGGCAAACCAAAGGCAATCCGCGTCACCTTCGTAAACGGTTTGAGCAACTGACCCAAATACAAAGTCGTCGTCTCCCCCTCAACACTGGGGCTAATGGCTAAAATGACCTCGCGCACCTCTGGGGTACTGGCACGGCGCACCAAAGGCTGAATGTGCAACTGTTCGGGGCCAATACCATCCATCGGTGAAATGACACCCCCCAAGACGTGATATTTGCCGTCATATTCCCGCGTTTTTTCGAGCGCAATCACATCGCGAGAATCGGACACCACACAAATCGTACTGCTGTCGCGATCGCGATTGCGACAAATTTCGCAGGTAGATTGAGCCGAGAGGTGAAAACAGGTCTGACAAAAGCCTACTTGTTTTTTCGCGTCGATCAGGGCTTGAGCGATACCTTGGACTTCATCTTCTGAGCGATTGAGGATGTGTAAGGCAAGGCGTTGGGCGGTTTTCGGGCCAACGCCGGGAAGTTTTTGTAGTTGCTCGATCAAGCGAGCTAGGGGAGGCGTATAAACCGTAGGACAAGGACTCCAAAATCTGCTGCTTTTCTATGATAGAGGGTTTTGTCGCGATAGATATGAAATCGGCATCACCCCTCAAACCCCCGGCCCCATCTCCCCAAAAAACAAGGCGATTTTCTCGGTTTTACAACAATCCCATCTGTTTAATTTTTGACCTCGAACGTTTATTTCTCCAACTTATTGATCCCATCACCAAAAATCAGTTTAATCTGAGCTAATATATGAGAAAATATCAATAATTTAATGCTTATTTCGGCAAAATGAGTTATCTTTAGAAATAATCAGGGTATATTCCACAAAATATTGATCATTTCAGTAAAAAGGCTAATTTATGCAGCATCAAAAATGGTTTACTCTCGGCATCAGTACCGCGATCGCCAGTGCAGTTGCATCAGTTATTCTCCTCTCCAATAAACCTGCCAGCATCATTGCAGCGAGCGCATTAGGGGCATTGGGGGGCGTTTTTGTGACTCAATCTCAACGGACACAATCCTCTCGACTCGAAAGGCTTACCCTAGCCCAAGAAGACCTGGCTAAAACCATAACACAACTCACAAGCTTACTCGATCAAAATCATCAAGACCTCACCAAACTACAACAACAAATTAAATATCCTCAGCCCCGAATTCGTCCAGCATCTGAGCTAAATTATTCTTCATTAGAAAAGCTACTTCAACAAAATAATAGCGAGATTGCAACCCTACAACAAAAAATTGAGAATCTAAAAACTCAGCCTCAATCTCGTAAAAATGTTGCGGTACTTTACGATATTGAAAACTTAATTAAAGGTTATAACTTTTCCCGTAAAATGCTGGCAAAGCTCTCCCTTAAAAAGATACTCAATACGATTGAACAAAGCGAAATTATAGATACAATTTCCATTCAACAAGCTTATGCAAATTGGAGTGATGCTCGTCTCAAACTGATGCGAACCGAACTCAACGAACTGGGAATCGACCCCGTACAAGTCTTTGGTTTTTCCCAAGAACCGATTAAAAATGCAGCCGATATTCAATTAGTCATTGATGCAATTGATTTGGCTTATTTACGATCTTCTATTGATATTTTCGTGATTGTTTCGGGGGATGGTGGCTTTGCAGCCCTGGCCAAAAAACTGCATGAATACGGTAAGATTGTGATTGGTTGCGCTTATCAAAACTCTACCAGTAAAACCTTTCGTTCGGTGTGTGATGACTTTATTTGGATTAAAGACCCCGAAGCTGAACTTAAATCTAAACCCGAACCAAAGGCAAAATCTACACCAAAGAAAAAGAAAGGACTCGATATTTACAATACTCGCTTAATTACAGAACTTGAAGCATCGACGGAAACTGATAAACCTGAAATTTTATTAGCAAAAACTCAAGAAATTATTAATTGGTACGCTCAAGATGAAGATGCAGGTCAACAACTCATTAAAAAAGGCATTTCTTTATCGACCATTCAAGTCGCGATTCAACGTCTGATTCCCAATCTTAAAATTCTCCATTTTGGCTTTGTTAAATTTATCGAGTATATTCAATATGCTTGTCAGGATACTCCGGTTTGTGTGGTTCGTCTTCCACCTTCAAGTAATGTTTTGACGTTACGAAAATCTCCGGTTAAAAATGCGATTGTTCTCCCCGATCTCGAAGTCAGAGAAATTCAATCTATAGACACTTATCGCGCTATATTAGGGACAGGAATGCCGATATTTCGACTTCCTGAAATTTCTGAACTTAACGCGATCGCGACTTGGATTGTCCAAGATCGGATTGAGAAGCAACTCCTGGAAACTATAATTGAAAATGTCTTTACGGGCTTAAATGAAACAATCCCGCAAGAAACAATTAAGCAAACTTTACTATGTTTTGTTTCTGCTAATATCTTGACCAGCGATACTGAACAAAGCCGGATTTCAGAAAAAAGGCTTTCCCTCCCCTATCAATCAGTGGAAGATATATTCACACTTTTAAAACAAGCATTAAGTCAAAAAATAGCCACAAGTTTAGCAGATATTAACTTAACATTAGATGCCGAACTATTGGCTCAAATTGTCCCTAGTCCCGCTTCAACCGAGTCTATTAGTAACAAACAAGAGCCAGAATAGCTAGATTAAATCAGCGACCAAATTTTAATTAATCCCGTTTCGCAAAGACTCACTAAACTTCTCCCATCTGCACTAAATCGTACTTTGTAAATAACCGCATCTTCTCGCTGTAACTCTCCTATTTTTTCCCTTGAAGCCAACGACCAAAGCTTAATTGTACCATCACTACTGCTACTGGCTGCGATCGTCCCATCAGGGGAAAGAGTTACTGACAAAACTGCATCATCGTGACCCACTAAAGGAGAGAGTTGTTTCCCGGTTTTAGTATTCAGACGTTTAATGGTTTTATTCTCACAAGCTGCATAAAGAATGCGATTATCTCGGCTGTAAGCAAGGTCATAAATTGGACTTGCAAGAAGACAATCTTTAATTAACTCTCCGCTTTCAATATTCCAAATTTTAGCTGTTCCGATCGCACTACCACTCGCAAAAGTAATCCCATCTGGACTAAACGCGATCGCGTTAACTTGTCCCCAATGTCCGGTTAAGATTTTGAGTGTTTCTCCTGTTTCTGTATCTGATAATTTGACTTTATTATCTTTCCCACCACTTGCAAATTTTGTTCCATCTCGACTAAATGCAACTGTACAAATTTCTTGAGAATGCTTCTCTAAATTGTGTATAATCTCTCCTGTCTCTATCTCCCAAATTTTAATGAATTTATCCAAACTACCCGAAGCTAAAAGTCGCGAATCTGGACTGAAATCTAAAGCTGAAATATGATACTCATGTCCCGATAAAGTTTGTATCTCTTGGTGGGTTTGCAGATTCCAAGTCTTGATTTTATAGTCGTTGGTATCACTCGCAAATATTTCGTGATTGGGTGCGATCGCGAGGGCTGTTCCGCTAGAATTACTATTAAATTGATAAAGTAGTCTCCATGGGGTTTCTAGGGTTACAGGTTGTGCTGGATTGAGTTGTGTTGCAAGTTGATTGATATTCTCTTGGATTATATCTACATCTTCGGAGTCAGCTTGATTCTCTAAACTTGCGATCGCGTCTCGTAATTGAGTTAACTCTCCCAGACTTTCTGTATTGCGACTGAGTTGTTGCTGTAGGGAATCAAAACGACTGTAAAGTTGTTGAATTTGAGTTGCAACTTGACTTTTGAGTTGTGTATTTTTTTGATTAACTTTCGCGATCGCATTCCGTACTTCAGATTGTTGATTTCCGAGATCGGAAATTGCTGCTTCTAAAGTTGCTAAATCTTCCGGTTGTAGCCGACGATCGAATTGAGCTTGTAGCGCAGCGAATCGACTAGCAAGCTGTTGTAATTGGTCGTAAACTGGCGTTAAATCTATAGAAGAAGCTGCGGAAGACGAAGAACCCGAATTTTGACTAACTCTTTGCAAACGGTGTTCAAAATGGCCAAAAGTTGCTCGTAGTGCTTCGATTTGCTGGAATAATTTGAGATAATCATTGTTACGCTGTTCGATTTGGGCGATCGCAGCCTCGAAAGTTTCGGTTTGTCGATTGCTGCTGGCTTGAGTTTGAGCGTGTAAAGCTTGCAGATTCGCGATATTTTCGTTTATATCTGGAAAATGAGCAATGAGTTCTTGATTTTCTTCAAACTTTGCTTCTAAGCTGACTAAAGCTTGACTTAAGGCTGCGAGGCGATCGGGAATGGGGGTCAAGTCGCTGAAATTTTGCTGAATTGTCGCGATCGCGGTGTGCAAATTTTCTGATTGTTGGGTTAGGGCTTGATTTTCACTCTCTAGTGTTGCAATCTGCCCCTGTAACCTCTCTAAATTACTGATTTTGCTAATTTCGCCTTGAATCCCCTTAACCTCGCTTTCTAGGCGATTTAGGTCAGTTTGGAGACTTTGGCGAGTGGCTTGTAAATTTTGAGTATATTGAGGTCGATCTTCAAGAAATTGCGTTAAATGTCCGGCAATTTCTTGAACTTGACCGTCTTGTTGCTGCAATTGCAACTCTAGCTCCGAAATTGCTCGACTGAGTTGCTGTTGCAAAGCTTGGCGATCGCGACGATTTTCGCTTTGGGCTTGACGGGCTTGCCACAAATTGATCCCCATCGCAGCCAAAGCGGGAAGCAATACGGCAAACAACGGCTGAATCGCGATCGCGGCCAAAAGTGCTAAAACTGAAGCAATCCAAAGAGCAAATTGAGCCAAATTAAGCCAATTTTGAGGTTGACGAGCTTGATTAGGGGATTGAGTCATTATTTTGCTTCTTATTTTATTGCGGGCAAATCAACCGTAACCGGGACAACTGCGACTCTGATCGGGAGTTATGGCAAAAACTTACGATCCCAAAAGATGCAGCTTACTGATATTTTGACAGGAACTCGATCTACTGCTCTCAAAATGATTTGGCAAAAGCCGCCAAATGTAACAAAATGCAAAGTATAATAACCTGAGAATCCTATCAAGCAAACATTACAGAACTTTATTAGAGAAGCGTTTCTATGCGAGTTGCGATCGCCGGAGCCGGATTAGCTGGACTGTCTTGTGCCAAATACCTCACCGATGCGGGCCATACCCCCATCGTCCTCGAACGTCGTGATGTTTTAGGCGGTAAAATTGCCGCTTGGAAAGACGAAGACGGAGATTGGTACGAAACCGGACTACACATTTTTTTTGGAGCGTACCCGAATATGCTCCAATTATTCAAAGAATTAGGAATTGAAGATCGGTTGCAGTGGAAAGAACACAGCATGATCTTCAATCGACCCGAAAAACCAGGAACTTATTCTCGTTTTGATTTCCCCAATATTCCTGCCCCTATCAATGGTGTGACGGCAATTTTGCGGAATAACGATATGTTGACCTGGCCTGAAAAAATCCGTTTTGGCTTGGGGTTAGTCCCCGCGATGTTGCGGGGTCAATCCTACGTCGAAGAAATGGATCAATATTCTTGGTCTGAGTGGATGAAAAAACAGAATATTCCCCCCAGAATCGAAGAAGAAGTTTTTATCGCCATGTCAAAAGCGTTAAACTTCATCAATCCCGACGAAATCTCCGCCACAATCTTATTAACCGCCTTAAACCGCTTTTTACAAGAGAAAAACGGCTCAAAAATGGCATTTCTCGACGGAGCGCCCACGGAGCGCTTGTGCGAACCCTTGGTGGAGTATATCGAAAAAGGTGGCGGAGAAGTGCGACTGAATGCCCCTCTCAAAGAAATTGTCCTCAACGAAGACGGGTCAGTGAAGCACTTTTTGATTCGCGGTCTTAACGGGGCAGAAGACGAGGTATTCGAAGCCGATATCTACCTCTCAGCCATGCCTGTAGACCCCTTGAAGCTGATGTTGCCCGAACCTTGGCGGAAAATGTCATTTTTCGAGAAACTCAAAGGATTAGAGGGCGTTCCGGTGATCAACCTGCATTTGTGGTTTGACCGCAAACTCACCGATATTGACCACCTACTGTTCTCGCGATCGCCCCTCCTCAGCGTGTATGCCGACATGAGCAACACCTGTAAAGAATACGCCAACCCCGATCGCTCCATGCTAGAACTCGTCCTGGCCCCGGCTCAAGACTGGATTGGCAAATCCGACGAAGCCATAATCGACGCGACGATGGAGGAGCTTTATCAACTCTTTCCGCAGCATTTTAGTGGCGAAAATCCCGCAAAACTGCTTAAATATCATGTCGTGAAGACACCGCGATCGGTTTACAAAGCCGTTCCCGGTTGCCAGTCCTATCGTCCTTCCCAAAAAACACCAATTTCTAATTTTTATTTGTGTGGGGATTACACTATGCAAAAATACTTAGGAAGTATGGAAGGGGCGGTACTCTCCGGCAAACAGGCCGCAGAAACGATCGCCAACGATTGCCAGAGCGATCGCACCTCCGAGTCTGACTCGGCACCTCGCGAACCCTCTGTCGTCTAGACTTTCATCGTCCCTGAGTCATTAGACCACTCAACTCCCTAGAAATTTGCTTCGACGAAGTTAACATCTAATGAGACAATGGCTAATGGCTGCGGACGATAAAGTAACGCGATCGCGTCCAACTCTAAGCAGACCCCAATTAGCCTCGCTGAATGCTGCAACTGCCCGAACGCCAAAGTATGAAAACCCTAGCCTCTCCCACTGAGGCTTATGAATACTGCCGTCAGGTGACGGCAAAATACTCGAAAACGTTTTACTTGGGGACACTCTTGATGCCCAGGTCAAAACGTCAAGCAATCTGGGCAATTTATGACTGGTGTCGGCGGACAGATGAATTAGTCGATGGCCCCCAAGCCCAGTTCACAACCCCAGAAACCCTCGATCGGTGGGAAGACCAACTCGAAGCCGTATTCGCGGGTAAACCCACCGACAACCCCGATGTTGCCCTGGTAGACACCATCCAAAGTTACCCGATTGGCATTCAGCCCTTTCGGGACATGATCGCAGGCCAGCGCATGGACTTGTACCGCAGTCGCTATGAAACCTTCGAGGACTTAGAGTTGTACTGCTATCGCGTCGCCGGAACCGTCGGTTTGATGACCAGTCCGGTACTCGGCTACAACACCAAAACCACCTCTCCCCCTTGGTCCAATCCAGAGGTTAACGCCAAACCCACCGAAGAAGCGATCGCCCTGGGAATTGCCAACCAACTCACCAATATTTTGCGAGATGTCGGGGAAGATGCCCAAAGAGGACGGATTTACCTGCCCTTAGAAGACCTCGCGCTATTTGACTACACCGAAGAAGACCTTTTCAACGGCGTAGTAGACGAGCGTTGGCGGGAAATCATGCGCTTTGAAATTCAACGGGCCCGCAAATTCTATCAAGCCGCCGAACGCGGTATTCGCGGCCTCAACCCCGATGCACGCTGGCCCGTCTGGTCGGCGTTGATGCTGTATCAAGGCATTCTCGATGTGATTGAGCGCAACGACTACGATGTGTTTAACAAGCGGGCCTTTGTCCCGAAAATCGAGAAACTGTGTTATTTGCCCATTGCCTGGTTGCGATCGCAAGCGCTTTAGTTCAGTCATCAGCCTAATCAGGGGCAATCGGCAATCGGGAGGGGAGTGCAATTCTACCCCAGAAAGGGAGTCAGAAACTTTGGCCTAGAGGGTAGTGCTGTGACATAGCTAAAATTATGCTTTATCGTAGGGTGGGTTAGGCGGCTAAAATCTAGGCTGTGACTGTAATTCACGAATCCGCCGTAACCCACCATTTAAAGTGTGTCGCAGCAGTAGGGTGGGTTAGGCGGCTAAAACCTAGTCTATAACTGCAATTCACGAATCCGCCGTAACCCACAATTTAAAGTGTGTTACGCCAGTAGACTCTATAAAAAGGCTCAACGTTAGAATATACGGAAGTTTCAGCCCGAAAAAGTAAATTAAGTTTCACCGAGAGTTATTTTTTACCTAATTTTGACCTAATAAGAGCATTTATATTCAAGCATTAACTTTTATTTGTTGGTAGTCAGGGATAACCGCCCTTATCTAGCCTGTTGGGTTACGCCCGAAACAGAAAACCAATTTTTCCCTCTCCACTGCCGACTACCCAAAATCCTCTCCCTTTCCCAAACTGATGACTGTTGACTGATAACTGATAACTGAAAAAACCACACACCTGTCTCATGGAAAAACTAATCAAAGGTCTGCGCGAGTTTCAATCCAGCTACTACTGCGCTCACCAAGACCTATTTGCCCAACTTGCTCACGGCCAAAAACCGCGAGTTCTCTTTATTACCTGTTCCGATTCTCGCGTTGACCCCAACTTGATTACCAACGCCCAAATCGGGGAACTGTTTGTCATTCGCAATGCCGGGAATATGATTCCCCCCTATGGTGCCACCAACGGCGGCGAAGGAGCAGCTTTAGAATACGCCCTACAAGCCCTCGATATTAACCAAATCATTGTTTGCGGTCACTCCAACTGCGGAGCCATGAAGGGCTTACTCAAGCTTAATGAACTCGAAGAAAAAATGCCCTTGGTGTACGAATGGCTGCTGCAAGCCGAAGCCACTCGTCGCTTAGTCAAAGAAAACTACTCTACAATTACTGGCGACAAACTCCTAGAAATCACCATTGCCGAAAACGTTTTAACCCAAATCGAAAACTTGCGGACTTACCCCATTGTCCATTCCCGCATTCGCCAAGGGAAACTTACCCTTCATGCTTGGGTCTACAATATTGAATCGGGGGGTGTTTATGCCTATGACCCCATTCGCCACGGTTACGTTACCCCTGCGAGTCCCTTAGAAGCTGTAGAACCCGAAGAACTGATCCACCCCGAAAACGAACACGCTCGCTGGTTATCGGCGGCACAATGCGATCGGATTTATCGCGGGTCTTATTCATAAGAGCGATCGCTTCTTTTTAAATTTTGACAAACTAATGCAAAAATTGTTGAGCGCAAGTTTAATCGGTTTTTTGTTTTGGGGCCAACCGGAAACGGTTGTACAGCCTGCTCAGGTTTTGAAATGGCAAGAGACAGCTTTTTTTCAACTGCCGAGTGAACCGAATCCTACCGCCGAACAAGCGGTTGAGGATTATCTTCAGGCTTTGGCTGCAAGAGGCTTTAATCCGCAACGTCAGGGGATTTGGCTCCAGTCTGACCTCAGCCGCTTGGCGGTACGCAATGGCGATTTACCGTTGTCGGCGGCTTCCTTAACAAAAATTGCCACCACCGTTGCCGCGTTGCAGCAGTGGGACTTAGATTTTCAGTTTGACACCCAGTTTTACGGGACAGGGAATATTGAAGACGGAGTGTTGCAAGGGGATTTGATTGTTGTGGGGGGCGGCGACCCGATTTTTGTCTGGGAAGAAGCGATCGCGGTGGGAAATGCCCTCAATGAGTTGGGAATTCGTAAAATTACCGGAAATTTAATTGTTTCGGATAACTTTTTTATGAATTTTAAACCCGATCCGGTTGTGGGGGGCGATCGCCTCAAAGCGGGAATTAATCGCAATCTCTGGTCAGGGGAAGTCAAATCCGCCCACAGCCAACTCACTCCCGGTACGCCTCAACCGCAAGTGGAATTATTGGGCCGCGTGGTGGTGCAAGAAAATCCCGCCACGGATGCCCGTTTATTACTGCGCCACCAATCCCTCACCCTGCGCCAAATTATCAAGCAAATGAACATCTACAGCAATAACACCATTGCTGAAGTTCTGGCTCAAGCTTTGGGAGGCGGTGAAGCGGTGGCGAAAATGGCGGCAGAAGCGGCAGCAGTTCCCCCCGACCAAATCCAACTAATTAACGGGTCGGGCTTGGGGGTTCAAAATCGCATTTCACCCCAAGCGGCTACTGCCATGCTAATCGCCCTAGAGCGACAGTTAGCGGGCAATCCTACCGGGGTCGAAGACTTATTTCCGGTGGCGGGCAGAGATAACCTCGGAACCATGCGCGATCGCGATTTACCGTCCAATACGGCGATGAAAACCGGAACCCTCGCCCGCGTTAGCGCCTTGGCGGGCATTTTACCGACTCAAGAATATGGCTGGGTGTGGTTTGCCATCATCAACGAAGGAGGCGATATCGTCGAGTTACGCGCCCAACAAGACCGTTTATTACAAAATCTCTCCCAAGCTTGGGGTGTGGCTTCTCTGCCTGCTGCTGAGGACGATAATGGCACGTTTGGCGACCCTAGCCGCATTTCCAGGGTAGGGGCGGGTTTTACCGCGTTAGAATGATGCCATAGTTCGAGCAAAGGGTACAGTATGACACAAGCGACCCAGGGCATTCGCTGGACAATTCACGACTTGGAAGTATTACCCCAAAGTGAAGGCACTCGCTACGAAATTATTGCCGGGGAGTTGTTTATGACTCGCGCCCCTCATTATCGTCATCAGCAAGTGATTGGCAAAGTATTTCGACAACTCGATCTTTGGTCGGAAAATACCGGCTTGGGAGTAGCAATTATTACTCCTGGGGTGATTTTTTCGGATGCAGACAGCGTAATTCCCGATGTGGTTTGGGTTAGCTACGATCGCTTGGCGCAAATTGAAGATGACGCGGGACATCTCACTGACGCACCGGAATTGGTAGTAGAAGTGTTGTCTCCTGGAGTCCAAAATCAACGAAGGGATCGCGAGGCTAAACTGAAGCTTTATTCGATTCAAGGAGTGAGGGAATATTGGCTGTGCGATCGCGACATCCCTAAACTGGAAGTCTATCGTCGCCAAAACGCCCAACTCCAACTCACCGCGACTCTGTATCCCGACGACGAAATCACCTCTCCCCTGTTACCGGGTTTTGCAACTGCGGTGCGATCGCTTTTCCCGTCATTACAATAAACTCAGTAGCTCGCAGGGGGAAATTATGACACAAGCGACCCAAGGCATTCGCTGGACAATTCACGACTTGGAAGTATTACCCCAAAGTGAAGGCACTCGCTCCGAAATCATTTCAGGGGAGTTGTTTATGACTCGTGCGCCCCATTATCGCCATCAACAGGTTTGTTTTCAGATTGCGCGTCAACTGAATGATTGGTCGGAAAATACGGGTCTGGGAGTAGCAATTATTACCCCTGGGGTGATTTTTTCGGATGTGGATAGCGTGATTCCCGATGTGGTTTGGGTTAGCTACGATCGCTTGGCCCAAATTGAAGACGAAGCGGGGCATCTCACCGACGCACCGGAATTGGTAGTAGAAGTGTTGTCTCCTGGGGTACAAAATCAACGGCGCGATCGCGAGGCTAAACTGAAACTTTATTCGATTCAAGGAGTGAGGGAATATTGGCTGTGCGATCGCGACATCCCTAAACTGGAAGTCTATCGCCGTCAAAATGCCCAACTCCAACTCACCGCGACTCTGTATCCCGACGACGAAATCACCTCTCCCCTGTTACCCGGTTTTGCTTGTGCGGTAAGTTGATTTTTCCCTTAAACAACCACCGATCGCGCCTTGATTTCCGCTTCAATTCGCAACCCCTCAGCAATGCGAAACATCTCTTGTCCGGCGTGTAAGTAATGCTCGTCGTAATTTAACGAAAACCATTCAAGCTCGTTCAACCCATCCCCAACTTGATTGAGACAGTAATACAAATTAGCGGCGATTCCGGCTAATATGGCAGGATTGGGTTGCGAGCGAAACCTTCTTTGGGCTTCGTTGAGGGATTCCCGCGAATCTTCGATATATTGCTGAAAATCCCCCATTAATACATCGTCAAAGGGATCGGCAGCCAAAGCATCAATCTGAGCGCTGAGGGGTTGGAGGATATACACCACCACCCGACTCACGGGAATATACACCTGTTTGAACCAACGCTGAATGGCGGCATCGGTGTCTTTGGCGCTTTGTTGGGGGCGGTAGTGGGGTGGGGTTTGAGTGCAGGAGCGGGGCGGTTTGGGGTTGATTTTGCGGTCGTAATGGCGGCGACGCTGAGAATCGCCTAACACTTCATAAGCCGCATTTAAGCGCACAACAGTTTCGTGACTGGAGCGCTCGGTTTGGCTGTCGGGATGACATTGTTTAACGAGATGGCGGTAAGCTTGCTTAATTTCAGCTTGACTGGCGTTGCGCTTCACACCCAGAATGTCGTAATGGTTAGGCGATTGCATAATCCCCAATTCAAGTAACTGCTAACTTAACAAAACCGGCTGTCGTTGTTCTAGGTCTTGGAATAAGGGCGTACTGAGATAACGCTCGCCAAAACTCGGTTGAATCATCACGATGAGTTTGCCTTCATTTTCCGGGCGTTTGCCGATTTGAATAGCCGCACACAAGACTGCTCCGGTGGAAATGCCAGAGAGTAAGCCTTCTTCGCGGGCTAATCGTCGTCCGTAGGCGATCGCGTCTTCATCGGTAATCGCGATCGCTTCATCAATCAATTCTACTTTCAACACATCAGGCACAAACCCCGCCCCAATGCCTTGAATTTTGTGGGGTCCGGGCTGCCCACCGGACAATACCGGGCTGTTAGCAGGCTCAACCGCGATCGTTTTCATCCCCGGTTTGCGCTCCTTGATCACCTCGCTGACCCCGGTAATGGTTCCCCCAGTCCCCACTCCCGCGATCAAGAAATCAATCTCGCCGTCCGTATCTTCCCAAATTTCCTCGGCGGTGGTGTTGCGGTGCATTTGAGGGTTAGCCGGATTGCGAAACTGTTGCAGAGTGTAGGCATTGGGCGTACTGTCTACAATTTGCTGCGCTCGACGAATACAGCCACTCATCCCCTCGCTACCGGAAGTTAACTCCAACTGCGCCCCATAAGCCCGCAACATCGCCCGTCGCTCTTGGCTCATGCTTTCTGGCATGGTCAGAATCAGTTGATAACCTCTGGCCGCGGCCACCATCGCCAGCGCAATCCCCGTATTTCCCGATGTGGGTTCGACTAAAATTGTTTTCCCCGGTTCGATTAATCCGGCGGCTTCGGCAGCGTTAATCATATTGAGGCCGATCCGGTCTTTCACGGACGCAGAAGGATTCATGCCTTCAAGCTTCACCACAATACGGGCTAAACAACCCTCAGCTTGGGGAATACTGTTCAACTGTACTAAGGGAGTACGGCCAATCAATTCAGTGACATTCTGAGCAATTCGCATGGCTTCGCTGGGTAAATCAGTTTTTTTAGGGTAGCAGCACTGGCTCGGGCGTAACTGTATCCTGTGTGTCTAGTATATCCCGGTTCACCGCTAGACTTTGTAGGTTTAAGAATCAGTTAACGCCACCCAAAAAATAACCCCACTCCACCAGAGCAGGGTTATGACAATTTAGTTCAAGTTATGGACAGTTCGCTTTCCTTAGAAGGTGAAGGTGGTGCGAAGCGTACCAATGACCGCCGGATTGCTGTTGTTGTTTTGGTTCGGACGAGTCAACCAAATCACACCCGGAGTCACAGAAATATTGTCGGTGACTTGGTATTTGTAGAATCCTTCAATGTGCCAGCCATCATCAAGGCGGAAACCATTGCGGTTTAGGCCATCTACTTGTAAACCTCGTACAGACGGTTGAATTCCACCGAAGAAGCCCAGAAGGCTTCCCTCTTTACCAAAGTCAGGAATCGCTAAACCTAAGCCATAAGACCAGATATCCGCATCACCTCGGTTGAGGAGAATAGCATCAGTTTTGGTCGCAAAGCCACTGACAGATAACCAATCAACAGGACGGAAGGCAACTTGAGCGCCGTAGGAGTTGGTGACAGTCGCACCTTGTCCAGCACCACCACTACCTGGTAAACCACCAATGAGACCGCCATTATCTAGGATATTCCAGGGGTTGTTGGCCAAATAGCTTCCTACCACGCCTGTAGAGCTTGTTCCTGCACCGTAAATCGCGCTACCGGAACCGTGATAGCCATGAACGTAAGTTAAACCAACGGCAAAGGTATCAAAGAGGTTGAAGTTAACTTGACCGAGGGCAGCATAGTCACCGTTGAATAAACCTTGGCTCTGACCGGGATTATTCGCTTCACCCGCTAAGTAACCCAAAGTAATTGTGCTAGGGCCAAGGACAGCTTCAATGGGGGAGAAACCAAAGCTAATCGCTGCACCAGCACCACCACCAACGCGGTAAATCGGGTTTTCAGAAGCGAAGGTAGAGAGTGCGCCGTTCCCCCCGTCGAAGTCTTCAAAGTAGGGGTTGGTGGTCGGAGCAATGTCACTCCAAATCCCACCCGTAGCAGCAACATAGACGTAAGAGTTATCTACACCCAGGGTGTTGATACCTTCAAAGGGGAAGTAGTAAGCTAACCAGTCAATTTGAACGTCATTATCTGCGCCAGGGTATAAGTTGAAGGTTTGGGTTCCTTCATAAGTCCCTGTTCCAGCTTGTGGCGGATTACCGACACCACCATCGAACGGCAGCGAACCATAACGGAAGACTCCTAAGTTCCCCGCAGCTAGACGGGTGACTAAGGTGTCGCGTCCGGTGAAGCTGGTGCTTAAGGTTAAGCGGACGCGATCGCCAAAGATGGCATTATCAACCCCTTGTACCACACCACTTACACTTTCAGGATCGGTGAAGTCGCTGGTTAAAGCGAAGATCACTTCCCCGCTTAATTTGGTGGTGGTGGAGAATTGGTTGTCTTCGAGGAAGGCGGTACGCGCTTCTAAGTTATCGACGCGAGTGCCGAGGGTAGCAAGTTCGGCTTCAAATTCGGCGAGTAAGCGACGCAGGGTTTCGAGGTCGTCGCGGGTTACGAAGTCGGCGGTAGCAGAAGCGATTAAGCGCTCGATTTGATTCAAGCAAGCGTTTAAACCAGCAGCGAATTCGTAACGGGTTAGGGGACGATTGCCTCGGAAAGTACCGTTGGGATAACCGACTAAGCAGTCGTAACGACGAATCAGGTCGTCTAAAGCTTGGAATGCCCAGTCGTTGGGGGAAACGTCACGGAATCGGGATGCCCCTTGAACGTTTTGATCGAGGGAGTTACCGCCTTCGTTGCTGTAGCGGTTGACTTCTTGCAAAACTTCAGCGTCGCTGGGGGTTTGAGCGAGTTCCCCCGCCGGAAGTTCGAGGGCGGTATCGAAGTTAAAGGTTTCGGGAGCGGCGACTTCTAGAGTCGGTTGCTCGGCAATGGCCATGTTATCGAGAGATTTGGCTTTGGGCGCTTCGGCTTCAACGGTTTCGGCAGGCGTTAAAGCAATCTCGTCGTTGGTTTTGACCTGGGCCACTTGGGCTTGGGCCGCTTCGGTCAAAGCTGTATCAATGGATACTGGAGTTTCGGTCGCGATCGCGCTAGAAGAAGCAACCAAGGTTGCAATCAGCGCAGCGGGGCTTACCGCTTGGATTTTCCAAAGTAATTTAAACATCTCTACTTTTTTCCTCACACCTATAGAGTTGTCTTTGTGATTTTGATTCGGCTATCTGGCTATTATACACCAGGTCAATTGGGGAGTTATCTAAATCACATATCGTTTTGCTCGATCTTCTAATTTTTACTAATCAAGTTTTTGTAGGCAGGAGCTAGACAAAACTATCCGCTCTTACTCAAAAGCTTGGGTATCCATAAGGATTTAGCTTTTAAAGTAAGAGCGGTCTAGCGGGTCTACCCATCGAATACCTGACTGCCGGGAGGAACTTTAGTTTAGCCAACTCCCGAGCAAATATAAATCTGCTCTTGACCTATCTCAATAGGGTTGAGAGAAGGCTCCTATAGAACAGCCCCGGCACACAGCCGGCTCGTATCGATCGGTTGACCCAAGGTTTTACTACTATCGCTCATGGGCATCACCTCCTACATTCAATAACAATACTCGAAGCACGGTTGATTTAGAACAAAGCTAAATTTCACCTTGCACTTAACATAACACAAGCCACTCAAAGCGGGGCGGTTATGCTCAAAAAAATCTCCCAACCTGGTGAGGCCGGGAGTATGAATCTTTTAAGTTTTGGGCTTTGATTCCTTACAGAGCGTTACCGCGAGGTAAGACTTCTTCAGGGAATTCAAAGTTTTTATGGGGTTGGTCAGTGGGAGCCATCCAAGCTCGCAGACCTTCGTTTAAGAGAATGTTCTTGGTGTAGAACGTTTCAAATTCGGGGTCTTCAGCCGCACGAATTTCTTGGGATACGAAGTCGTAAGCCCGTAAGTTAACCGCTAAACCGACGACACCAATGGAACTCATCCACAATCCGGTGACCGGGACGAACAGCATGAAGAAGTGTAACCAACGTTTGTTGGAGAAGGCAATACCAAAGATTTGACTCCAGAAACGGTTGGCGGTGACCATGCTGTAGGTTTCTTCGGCTTGGGTCGGGTTGAAGGCGCGGAAGGTGTTGGCTTGGTCGCCGTCTTCAAACAAGGTGTTTTCTACCGTCGCACCGTGAATGGCACAGAGTAATGCACCACCGAGGATACCCGCAACGCCCATCATGTGGAAGGGATTGAGGGTCCAGTTGTGGAAACCTTGGAAGAACAGGATAAAGCGGAAGATTCCGGCTACGCCAAAGCTCGGCGCAAAGAACCAACTCGATTGACCCAAGGGGTACAGCAAGAAGACGCTCACAAATACGGCAATCGGACCACTAAACGCAATGGCGTTGTAGGGTCGAATGCCCACGAGACGAGCGATTTCAAACTGACGCAGCATGAAGCCAATTAGACCAAATGCGCCGTGAAGGGCGACAAAGGGCCATAAGCCGCCGAGTTGACACCAACGGGCAAAGTTCCATTGGGCTTCAGGTCCCCAGAGGAACAGCAGGGAGTGACCCATGCTGTCGGCGGGGGTGGATACGGCCACGGTTAAGAAGTTACAGCCTTCTAGGTAAGAGGAGGCTAAACCGTGGGTGTACCAAGATGTAACAAAGGTGGTTCCGGTTAGCCAACCACCGAGGGCCATGTAGGCGCAGGGGAATAACAGAATCCCTGACCAACCTACGAATACAAAGCGATCGCGCTTGAGCCAGTCATCGAGGACATCAAACCATCCTCTCTGGGCGGGGGCGCGTCCGACTGCAATAGTCATGTACGCAAATCTCCTTAATTTACTTTAATTTCGCTAAATAATTTATGAGAGCGAAGTTACTCACCGTTACACATTTGCAGAATTTAGAATAAAGAGTAGCAAATGTGAGGGGAGTTTACTTTTCTTTACAACTTTATAATAAACGATACAGTCCCAGATTGCCACCCCAATTTTTAATAAATTCTTAAATTTGCTCAGTTTTCGGGGCGGAACCCGGCTTCAGTCTTGGCAGAAAATCAGTGATAATAAGGGAGATTTGGAAGTTCGTTTTGGACGAGGACGTTAATGTTTACGATCGATTTAACCCTACAATATACCCCAGTTCCGGTTTCAGTGCAGCGTAAAGAACAAGGCGATGCCGAGGCGCTGTATCAAGAAATCGTGGCAGCGATGAAGCAAGATACGCCCCAAGTGCTGGAGTTGACTTGTGAAAAGCAACCGGATAAAAAAGTGGCGCTTTTGAGCGATCGCATTATTGCCGTGATGGTGTCGGACAAATCCGGGGCTTTGGCTTCGGGGCGCTCGACTGGATTTTTTGTCGGTGCTGAGTAAGCTCTTATGAAGACTGCACCCGCCGCTATTGATGTGTGTGATGTTGACTTTAGCTGGTCTCCCGAAAAGCCAGTGTTAGAATCCTGTTCCTTTTCGTTGCCCAAAGGGGAATTTTGGATGCTTTTGGGCGCAAATGGCAGTGGTAAATCAACTTTGTTGAAGTTATTGGCAGGATTGCTAACGCCCAAATCGGGAGAAATTGCCGTGACTCATCCGGTGGGATTTGTGTTTCAAAATCCCGATCATCAATTGGTCATGCCAACGGTGGGTGCAGATGTCGCTTTTGGTTTGGTTGCCGAAAATCTGACCATGACCGAAACCCGCGATCGCGTCGGGGAAGCCTTGGCTGCGGTCAATTTGCTCGAATTTCAGCGTCGCCCTATTTATGCCCTCAGTGGGGGGCAGAAACAGCGTATTGCCATCGCGGGGGCGATCGCCCGGCGTTGTGAATTACTGATTTTAGATGAACCCACCGCCCTACTCGATCCCGATACTCAAATTGAATTAGTCGTGCAAGTGCAGCGTTTGGTTAAAAATCGCGGTTTGAGTGCCTTGTGGGTAACCCATCGTTTGGATGAGTTAAATTACTGTGACGGCGCATTTTTGCTAGAAGGCGGTTCTGTCGTCGATCGCGGCGATCCACAACGGCTGAAACAACGATTGTTAAACAGTTCTGCCTAGGTTTGAGCGTTACTTCCCCCAGAAGGACGATTAAAAAGGCGATTAAGATAAGGAAAGAAAATTATTAAAACTTAGCAATAGCATAAAAATCATGGCTGTTACCCCGGCGCGGACCTTTTTACTGGTTGATGGCTACAACACGATCGGCACTTGGACGCATCTCAAACAAGTGCGCGATCGCCACGGTTTAGAAATGGCGAGACACGACTTGCTCGAAGCCCTGATCAACTACACCGTGTTTGAAGGTTACGAAACCGAAGTCGTATTTGATGCTCAGTATCAAAACACCCCCGGTTATCGAGAGCAAATCAGTCCCCAGTTTTCGGTTTACTACACCGCTTTCGCTCAAACCGCCGATACCTATATCGAAAAAACCTGTGCCGCCCGGTGTACGGCGTTTAAGTCCGCGTTAAGGCGCATTTTTGTCGCTACTTCCGATCGCCTTCATCAGCAAATGGTGGTAGGCTATGGCGCAGAATGGATGTCATCCGAACAACTGAAAAGCGCCGTAGATCGAGCCAGCATTCGCGCCCAACGTAAAACACGACCCTCGAAAAATAGCCGGGGTCGTGTTTTGTTTGATTCCCTCGATCCTCAAGCCCAGCAACGCCTAGCTCAGTGGCGTTTGGGCATACGCTGAAGCTTAAAAGGGAGTCCGCCGTAAAATTACCATTTCTTCCCCTACCACGGGACTACGAGCCAGAAGATTGCCTTTTGGGTCAAGTAACTCTAGCTTGGTGAAATCTAAATCTTGCGATCGCGCCCACATTTGATTGGCAATGCGATTTTGTTGGGCTGTGGGTAACCCATACCAATCTTCGACCAACTTGATACTCAAGCGACCGGCCAAAAAATTCGCTTCTACCGTATCAATCAAGCCCTCGGCATACTGTCCCGTGATTTGGGCAACGCGATTTTGAATCGAAGCCACCAAACGCTGTTCGGGGGTGAGAACCACTACAGGCGGCGGTTCAGACACCACTGGGGCGGCAGGTTCGGGAGTCTCCGGGGCTTCTACCACTGCCGGGACTTCTGGTGGTTCGGTTTCGGCAAAGTCCTCTGGTGGCGGTTCTACCCCCTCAGAAGGCGGGGAAACCGCTTCTGGCTCAGGAACTGCAACCGGGGGAGGAGAGACAGGAAGATCGGCAATTTCCGGCGGCTCAGACGCAGTTTCGGTATCGTCTATCGCGGTTAAAATTACCGAAGTTGACAAAATCGCAACAATGGTAGTGGCCAGAACCCCCGTCAATGCCCAATCCGAAAGCCGTTGGTTGAGGGCTGCGGGTAAAAATCGCCGCACGCGATCGAGTACCCAATCCCAGGTATCCTGTACCCGGTCGAAAGTGGGCAAAATGCGGTCAATGAAGCTGAGTTTGGCTTCTTCTGGGGGGAGTGTTTCGTCAGCAATCTCGCCA
This sequence comes from filamentous cyanobacterium ESFC-1, assembly GCA_000380225.1. Lineage (GTDB taxonomy): Bacteria > Cyanobacteriota > Cyanobacteriia > Cyanobacteriales > Spirulinaceae > Jaaginema. The sequence continues at coordinate 834,009 of KB904821.1, read as the reverse complement.
AAATCGTCTTCGGTGACAACCGGAATCGGGGTGAATGCAGGGACTTCTAGGGTGGTGGCTAAACTTTCTACATCGGTGGTCAAAGCGTCTAAAGCAGTGACAGAAGGTAAGGTTTCGTTGGCTTCTGTATTAAGTTGATTTACAACCGCTTCTAACCGTTGTATGGTTTGGCGCAAGCGCCCGATTGCTTCTGTTTTAGACAAGGATTGAGGTTGGTCTTGTCGTTCGTCTGCCATACATCCCTCGATAATTTGTGCGCCAATGGAAATAAAAATAGGTTAGATTTTTAGCAAATCTCTGTTGCTTCTCAGCACAAATTTATCAGATTTGCGGAAACACTGAGGAGTGATGTTATCTCTAATCGGGTTTTGCTCTATCCCCATTGATTTGTGATATGGGGCTTTGTTCGTTCTAACATCACACAATACGCGATCGCGACTTATGAATTTAAAACGCCGTCAATTTCTTTTACTCAGTAGCTTGGGAGGCTTGGGTTTAGCCGCTTGTGGCAAGTTGTTTGCTTCGGCTGAATCGACTTCGACTCCCCTTCCTGCTGTGGCTAATGCACCGTCTCCAACGGCTCAGGCTGAGGATGATTTGTTGTTACGTTTCGTGACGGTGGCCGATACGGGAACGGGGGCAAGGGGACAATATCAAGTGGCTAATGCCATGACGCAATATTATCAAGATTCCCCTTATCAATTGGTTTTGTTAGCCGGGGATAATATTTATACGAATGGGGAATTTGAAAAAATCGAGCAGGTTTTTGAGGAACCTTATGCGCCGCTTTTGTCCCAAGGGGTGCAGTTTCGGGCCGTGTTAGGCAACCATGATGTCCGTCGGGAAAATGGCGAGTTACAAATCGCTTATCCGGGGTTTAATATGGGCGGACGTTACTACACTTTTCGGCAAGGAGACGTTCAGTTTTTTGCCCTGGATACGAATTTATATTACACGCGATCGCCCCAAAATAATCCCGCAGGGGATGCCCAAACCGCTTGGTTAGAACAAGCATTAAGTCAAAGTGATGCCCCCTGGAAAATTGTATTTGGCCATCATCAAATTTATTCGTCGGGGCATTATGGGGTGAATCAAGCTTTTGTCTCGAAATTTGCGCCCATGTTTAAAGAGTATGGGGTGCAATTGTATGTGAATGGTCACGATCATCATTATGAGCGATCGCGCCATATTGACGGCACGACTTATTTAATTTGTGGGGCAGGGGCCGGAACTCGCCCCATCGGGCAGAATGAGTTTAGTGCTTATGCTGCCGAAACTTTGAGTTTTGCCGGAATTGAAGTGTATCGCGATCGCGCTTTAATTAGTGGTATTGATACGAATTATTCGGTGTTCGATCGCGGTGTGGTTGAGCGAGTTTAGACATTCTAAAATCAAAAAATCAAGCCAAAGACAGGTTGCATTCTGACAGGAATCCAGTTTAGATTGAGATTATATGGTTCGCATTTTTTTGGCAAATTTAGCGAATTTTTTACACAGTATTTAATGGATTCATGAACTCAGTAGCAACAATCGTTAGCTTTGGCTTTTTTTTAGTTATTTTTTTAGGAGTTGGTGCAGTTGCCGCTCTTTTTTCTCAGGATACCGAGAGCGATTATTTATTAGGCGATCGCGCTTTTGGTCGTGTAGCTGTGGGGCTGAGTGCAGGGGCAACCTCGAATAGCGCTTGGATTATGATCGCGGGGGTAGGAGCAGCTTACAGCTTAGGAATTTCCGCTTTATTAATGCCCATTGCTTTCTTTGGCGGTGATTTTTTATTTTGGCAATTTTTCTCAGATAAAATTAACAAAATGTCGGTTGAAGGGAATTTAAAAACAATTCCCGAACTTTTGAGTTCGAGTATATCTAAAAAACGCGGTAAAGAAATCGTTCGCTTTGTCGTCGCCCTTATTATGCTCGTTTTTGTCGGAACTTATATTTGCGCTCAATTTTCCGCCGCCGCTAAAACCTTAAATGTCTTTTTTGGGATGAATGAAAGCTTAGGAATTTTTCTCGCGGCGGGAGCAATTTTATTGTATTGTACCACCGGGGGATTACGGGCTTCAATTTGGACAGATATTATCCAAGCTTTCGTTGTAATTTTTGTGGCATTTGGGATGTTTATTGTAGCGCTCAATGCCGGGGGCGGTGTTGGGGAAATTTGGAACGATTTGCAGCAAATCGATCCCGAATTAATTAATCTTAGTGCGGGGTTTACACCTTGGAAATTACTTCTTTATATCGTTGGTTTTTTCTGTTTGGGGTTTGGCTTTGATATTTCTCAACCCCATTTTTTAGTGCGGTTATTAGCCAGTCGTAACCCGAATGAAGCCAAACACGCCAAGTGGATTTATTTGGGTTATGTCTATTCGACTTGGATTGCCATGCTTTTATTTGGCGTGATGGCGCGAGTTTTAATTCCTACTTTAGATGACCCCGAACAAGCTTTGCCATTTTACGCCATGCAGAACTTTAATCCTGTTTTAGTGGGGATTATTTTAGCGGGTGTATTTTCTTTAATTGCGTCTACGGCGGATTCTCAAATTTTAGTTTGTTCGAGTACTTTAGCGCGGGATATTTTCCCAAAGTTTTATCAAAAAATGTCTCGGCGTTACGGAGTCAAATACGAACAGTTGATGACCTTAGTGGTAGGAATTTTGGCCGCGATCGCCACTAATAATTTAACCGCAACCGTCTTTTCGATCACCCTGTTTGGAGTCGGGGCAACTTCGGGTTCAATTGGCCCGGCAATGCTCATTGTTTTGATTCAACGCCGCACTAATTATCAAGCCCTTAGTGCTATGATGCTGGCAGGAATGATAACCAGTATTGTTTGGCGATTGTCCGGTTATGCGAACTTTCTCTCAGAAGCTTTGCCGAGTTTTATTATCGCTTTACTTGTCCACGAAATTTTGATGCGGAGTGCTTTCAAGGCTCGTTCAGCAAAACCGTAAAAGTAGGAGAGTTGACGTTGAAACAATTTAGATGGATGTGGGTAGGATTCCCGGCTTTGGGGTTAGGAATTGTTTTCGGATTGTTCGGCAATAATCGCGCTTTAGCATTCAACGAAGGCGATCGCGAGCGACTCAGTGAAACTCGTAGTTGTCTTCGTTGTAACTTAGAAGGAGCGAATTTGCGCGATCGCTTTTTACCAAAAATCATGGGTTATTAGCCCCGTCCTGTCTTGCCGAGCTACAAGGTGCGCCTGTCTTGTCGAGCTACAAGGTGCGCCTTTCGGCGGCGCGGGGTCTCGACGCTTTCGGCGGCGCGGGGTCTCGGCGCTTATAGGACGGCATTGTCTTATAATTAAAAAACTAATTTGCATTTCATAAAATGCTCAATCTTTCGTACCAGTACAAGTTAAAAGTAACGGCAAACCAAGCCGCCGTCATTGATGAGTGGCTTTCAGTTTGTCGTTCGGTTTAT
>KB904821.1:513866-830486 GCA_000380225.1 filamentous cyanobacterium ESFC-1 | reverse complement strand
TTTTCAAAGAATCTGAAGGCCAGCTTAAATCGCTGCAACGGAGACTGAAAAATAAGACCAAGGGTTCAAGACGCTGGTTAAGAGTAAAACGTCAAATTGGACTACTCCACGAAAAGATACACAATTGCCGCAAGGATTTCTTCTTCAAACTGGCTCATCAACTGTGTGATGGAGTAGGGATGATATTTGCAGAGGATTTGAATCTCAAAGCCTTGGGACGTTCAGCTTTAAGGAAAGCTTGCCTTGATGCGGCTTGGGGTTCATTCCTCGACATCCTCCGTCACGTTTGTTGGAAAAGAGGGGTGTATTTTGCCAAGGTAGACGCAAACGGGACAAGTCAGATTTGCCCCAATTGCGGAACCAACTGCGGCAAAAAGTCTCTGTCTCAACGAGTCCATTCATGCTCTAATTGCGGCTACACNACNGANAGNGATGTGGCGGCGGCTCAAGTGGTGAAAGAACGAGGATTAAGTGCGGTCGGGCAGGTCGTACCAACGCACGCCCTTGGGTAAAGATTTCGGGGCTGGAGTTTATACTCCTGCTAGAATCTCCCTATGACGCGAGAATCCCCGACCGTTTACGGCGGGGAGTTGTCAAAACAAGCCAATTTAATTAATGCCAATCTCCGCAATGCTAATTTACGCAACGCCGACTTGCGGGGAGCAGTATTGCGAGATGCAGACTTAGAAAATGCCGATTTGCGGGGGGCCGATTTGCGGGGGGCAAATTTATATAATGCTCGTTTAGATGGGGCAAATTGGCGCAATGTTCGCATTGACGAGCAAACAATTCTCGCTCCGAAATGGCGCAGGGCGTGGCAAATTGTCAATCAACCGAGTACAACTCCCCAAGATTTAGAGAATATTGATTTAGCCGGAGCGAATTTACGCCGAGCCGATCTCAGCGATGTTAACCTGAGCAATGCCAATCTGAGCGATGCGATATTGCAAGGAGCGCAACTGCGACAAAGTAATTTAAGCGGGGTAAATTTAGAAGGGGCAAATATCGCGATCGCGTCCTTTGTGAATGCTAACCTCAGCAATAGCAATCTTGAAAATGCCCAAGCCATTACCACCGATTTCCGTAACGCCGATTTAACTCAAACCACCTTTGTTGCGGCTAACTTACAAAACAGTTTGCTGCAACAAGCCAACCTCAACCAAGCCTTACTGCGACAAACCAACTTACAGCGAGCCAACCTCAGCCGCGCTCAACTTGCTACAACTCAGTTAGAAGGCGATAACATCACCACAGCCAACTTTTCTCGCGTTAACTTCGAGAATTTAACTCAAAATCCCGTTAATTTACCCAATGCCGACTTAAGCGCCGTAGATTTGAGCGATCGCACTCTAGAAGCTTGGAATCTAGCCGGGGCCAATCTACAAGGAGCAGACTTCAGCAATGCCATTCTCGACGGCACAAACCTCAGCAACACCAACCTCGAAGGGGCAAACTTCCAAGGGGCAACCCTGCGTAACGTCAACCTCCGCAACGCTAATCTCCGCAACGCCAACTTAGACAACTTAACCCTGATTGACACTAACCTTTGTCAAGCAATGATGAATAATCAAGTCCTGTGTCAGTAACACATTATTGTTTTTTCTAGCCACGGTTGCCTCAAACCTTTGGGTTGAGTAGCCTCAATCCCACCGACTCAATCCCCAAGCCCCAACCAAGGACAAAGGACAAAAGACCAAGAACAAATACTGAATTTTTTAAGAATAGAATTGCCAGAAATAGCCCACTTCCATACACAATAAATGCAGTGGTCGATGGAGCAACGCGCTATGGCAGCAAAAAAACGGATTGGTATCCTCACCAGTGGCGGCGACTGTGCTGGACTCAACGCGATTATTCGAGCAGTCGTTCATCATGCCAGCAGCTACGGTTGGGAAACCATCGGAATTCTAGGGGCAACCAATGGCTTAATGAGCCGTCCCTGTCAGTATATGGACTTCAAACTGCACAAAGTCGATTCGTTACTCACTCAGGGAGGAACTATCCTTGGTACGACGAATAAAGGCGATCCTTTTGCGTTTCCGATGCCCGATGGTACGGTTAAAAACCGCGCTCAAGAAATTATTGATGGTTACTATGAATTGGGATTACACGCCCTGATTGGCATTGGGGGCGATGGTAGTTTAGCAATTCTGCACCGCCTCGCCGAACAAGGGGGCTTTAACTTTGTCGGCATTCCCAAAACCATTGATAACGATGTGGGGGTGACGGAATTATCTATTGGCTTTGATACGGCGGTGAATATTGCCACCGAAGCCATCGATCGCCTACACTTTACCGCCGCGAGTCACAATCGCGTGATGATCCTAGAAGTGATGGGACGGGATGCGGGGCATATTGCCTTACACGCCGGGATTGCCGGAGGCGCTCATGTGATTTTAATCCCGGAAATGTCCTATTCGATTGCCAAAATCTGCGAGAAAATCCAAGAACGGCAAGAAATGGGTTTAAAACACTCGATTGTGGTGGTTTCTGAGGCGGTTTGTACCGAAGCGGGAGAATCGATTACCAAGATCGAGCAGTTTGGCGAATGTCGTTTGGGGGGCATTGGGCAATATTTAGCCAATGAAATCACCAAGGGAACCGGGGCAGAAACCCGCGTTACCGTGTTGGGTCATTTGCAACGAGGGGGGATTCCTTCGCCTCACGATCGCCTGCTGGCTTCTTGTTTTGGTGTCGCGGCGGTAGATTTAATCGCTGAGGGTAAGTTTGACCGTATGGTAGCTTGGCAAGATCGTCAGGTGGTGAGTGTCCCCATTAACGAGGCGATCGCGGGTTATCGTGTCGTAGATACCGAAGGCACTCTCGCGAAAGCGGCTCGCGGTTTGGGCATTTGTTTGGGCAGTTAGCCGTTTAACGGATTACTGTAGCGTCAGAAATCGGTACAATCAAAACCGATCGTTCGGTAATCCGTTTTACACTTCGTTATGTCTGAATCCAATCCTCCTTTACTCCCCACCAATGCGATCGCGGAAAAAGAAGCCCTCAACGCCACCACCGAGCGTTGGTTTGAATATCCCGTGAAAGCCCATCCCCACCACACCGACTATGCCGGGATTGTGTGGCATGGTTCTTATCTGGCCTGGATGGAAGAAGCCCGCGTAGAGTGTTTGCGCTCTATTGGCATGGATTTTGAAGAATGGGTTAAGTTGGGCTGCGATCTCCCGGTAGTCGAGCTTTCAGTGCGCTATCATCGTGCCTTGAAAATGGGGATGACGGCGATTGTCAAAACCCGGATGCTCGAAGCGGCGGGGGTGCGGATGCACTGGGATTATCAAATTCAATCCCCTGATTCTCAGGAGTTGTATGTCACCGCCAGAGTGACGTTAGTGGCGGTAGACCGCGAGAAGGGCAAGATTTTACGCAAGTTACCCCCCTCTGTGGAAGCGGCTTTAGTGAAGTTGTCTCAGTGAGGCTTTCGCGTCATTCGTCCTTGGTCATTGGTCATTGGTCATTGGTTATTGGTCATTGGTCATTGGTCATTGGTAGGGGCGGGGTTTCCCCGTCCAAATTTACGTTTTGGCGGCTTTGGTGAAGTTGTCTCAGTGAGTGTTATTGGTTATTGGTTATTGGTTATTGGTAGGGGCGGGGTTTCCCCGTCCAAATTTACGTTTTGGCGACAGGATAATTCATCAAATCGTCTTTCGGAAATTAGACGCTGCTGACCACTCCGGTTTGAACTCGCCAGAGATTAGCATAAACCCCTTCTTGGTTCAACAATTGCTCATGAGTGCCGCTTTCGATCATGCGTCCAAACTCCATGACATAGATACAATCGGCGTTACGAATGGTAGAAAGACGGTGGGCGATCGCGATGGTGGTGCGATCTTGAGTAATATGTTCGAGGGAACGGGCGATCGCGGCTTCGGTTTCATTATCTACGGCTGAGGTTGCTTCATCTAAAATCAAAATCGGGGGATTTTTGAGAATTGCCCTCGCAATGGCTAAACGCTGTCGTTGACCCCCAGAAAGTTTTTGACCTCGTTCCCCGACAATCGTCTCATAACCTCGCGGTAATTGTTGGATAAAGTCATGGGCTTCGGCTTGTTTGGCCGCCCAGACAATTTCGTTCAAAGTCGCGTCAGAACTGCCATAGGCGATATTTTCTTGAACCGTACCGTGAAACAAAAACACATCCTGACTCACCAACCCAATCGCTTTGCGTAAGCTGTAGAGGCTAATGTCGCGAATATCCACATCATCCACGGTGATTTTACCTTTTTGGACTTCGTAGAGACGCAGCAACAGCTTCACCAAGGTACTTTTACCCGACCCGGTAGACCCGACAATCGCAATAGTTTGACCCGCCGGAATACGCAGGGATAAGTTCTCGACGACGGGTTTTTGTTCGGCGTAAGCGAAGGTAATATCGTGCAGTTCAATGTCACCTCGTACCTGGTCTAATACCTGGCTTCCGGGATGAATGGTGATGGGGGTATCGAGTAGATTCATAATTCGCGCTGTCGAAGCCATAGCCCGTTGATATTGGTCTAGGGTTTGTCCTAAACGAGTCAGCGGCCATAACAAGCGCTGGGTCATAAACACTAAAACGCTATACGTCCCAACCGCCAAATCCCCCTCAACGGCTCGCATTCCGCCGATGAGGAGGGTTGCAGTAAAGCCGATCAGGATAATTAAACGAATCAGAGGGACAAACGCCGCACTCAGGGCGATCGCGCTTTGGTTACTTTGACGATAAGCTTCACTTTCAACGCGCAACCGTTCGATTTCATACGCCTCAGTTGTAAAGCTTTTAATCGTCATAATCCCGCTTAAGTTATTAGAGATGCGGGAACTCAAAAAGCTGACTCTTTCGCGCACTTGGGTATATTTCGGCGCAAGTAGTTTCTGAAACGCGATCGACCCCCAAATAATAATTGGAATCGGGATCATCGTCATCCAAGCGACACTGGGCGCAAGGATAATAAAGGCAATACTAATAGTAATAACCGTGGTCGTAACCTGTAAAATCTCGTTCGCCCCAAGATCGAGAAAGCGCTCTAACTGGTTAATATCGTCATTAAGAATTGACAGCAATTCCCCGGTACTGCGTTCTTCAAAAAACGACATTTCCAGCTTTTGTAAATGGGCATAGGTTTCTAAGCGCAAATCGTGTTGAATATTCTGGGCAAGGTTACGCCATAAGCGCTCGTAGGCATACTGAAAAAGGGACTCAAACCCCCAAATAATCACCGTCAGCACTGACAAAACCAGCAGTTGGTTAAAAATGCCCTCCACACCAAAACGAGCGATCAGAGAGTCTTGTTGCTGCACCACCACATCCACCGCCATCCCGATTAAAATCGGCGGCGCAAGGTCGAATAATTTGTTAACAATTGAGCAGGTGGTGGCTTGCCAAATTAAGGGACGATAGCCCTGGCCATAGTAGATTAAGCGTTGGATGGGATGTTGGTTTTGGGGGGATTGGCGATGGGTCATTCTGGATTAATTGAGGGAATTACGAGGAATACGGCTTAAAAAACTTGAGCGTAAATATTTTGATACCACAGGTTAAGACTTTCGCGATTGATTTTACCCTGTGGCGGAAAAGCAGCATACTTGAACGTCTGGTCAAAGCGCAAATGAAACCAGGGTACGCCATGACCATGAGTGTTACACCAAATTGTATCTTTATGGGCGATCGCGTGACGTAAAATCTCGCCTAATTGCTGCCAGAATGCTTGCGCTAAATCTGAAGAAGCAGTCCGACAAAAAGCGGCAATATGACCATAATCTCCGGTTGCAGGAGGAATCATTAACTGAGCATCTCCTGATAAATTAGGAAAGATAGCAATTTCGTCTTTTTGCTCTAAATACTCTTGATAAGCGGTGACATCAGCAGGGGGAAATCTGGCTGGAACCAACACCGCGAAAAAAGGCTGAGTCTCGCTAAATTTGGGATGGAGAGGAATGGGTTTCCATTGGAAATCAAAATCAACACTTGCCCAAGTTTGATGCCATTGTTGACGAAATTGAGACGAGTTGCTTAAGGCTAATGCTACATCCCACCAAGTTAAAGGAAATTCCAATGAGTCAACAAAGCGCACCACAACCACGGATTGAGATGAGATGGTATGAGGACGGCATTGGATGCTAATTTTAGCTTGTTCTGTGTTCATCACAATCAATTCTAATTACGCTTTGTAGTCCAGCATAATACAATTGTCAAAGGAAAAGACACAATGAGATTTTTAACTGGTTAATCAAACGTTATTGTTGTTAGAGATTTGGTTGCAGAAATACTCGAAAGAGTGCGATCGCGTTAATTCCTTTCGGTTGGGTTTTGTTACCTAGACCCAATAAAGATCGAGAGTTGTGTTGGGTTTTACTTTGTTGTACCCAACCTACTGTAAAATTAAATATTTGAAAGTTCTAACAGAACTTTAACCCCTGTACTTAAGAAAACTTAAAACAATAAACCTCTATCAAGTTATAAACAATGAGATTTATTAACCCCAAAACCGACTACGCTTTTAAGAAAATCTTTGGTTCAGAAGAAAGCCAAGATATCCTCAAAAGCTTTCTCAATGCCTTGATTTATGACGGTGAAGCTGTCATCGAAGATTTAGAAATCATAAATCCCAATTTACCACCTAAATTACAAGGCTTAAAAGACACTTATCTCGATGTAAAAGCCAGACTGAATGATGGAACCCTAGTCATTATCGAAATGCAAGTTTTGAACGTGCAGTCTTTTGGCAAACGGGTACTATTTAACGCTGCCAAAACCTATGCGTTTCAATTGCAATCTGGGGAAGGTTATCGAATGCTGAAGCCCGTAATTGCTTTAACATTAACAGATTTTGAAATGTTCCCCAGCCGCGAACATTATGTTTCTCGCTACATTTATCGCGAGAAATCCGATAGTTCTCTTTATCCTGAAAATGAAATTGAGTTAGTTTTTGTCGAGTTACCCAAGTTTGCGAAAGAACTCAACCAACTCGAAACCATTACCGAAAAATGGATTTACTTTATAAAATCGGCGCGATCGCTCACCGAAATTCCTGATAATATGGACGAGATTCCCGAACTCAATCAAGCTTTTGTTATCGCCAATCAAGCCAACCTAACCCGCGAAGAACTCGAAGACCTTGAACGTCGCGAAATGTTTATTTACGACCAACAAGGCGCTGTGGCTTTAGGCCGAGAAGAAGGCCGAGAAGAAGGCCGAGAAGAAGGTCGGGAAGAAGGTCGGGAAGAAGGCCGAGAGGAAGGCCGGGAAGAAGAAAAACGTGCGATCGCGCGTAACTTGCTTTCTCGATTGGATGATAACGCGATCGCGCAGATTACCGGACTCAGCCTCGAAGCCGTACAAGTCTTACGTCAAGAAGAATAAAGTAAAAGTTAAGAACCCCGGTTTCTCCTAACTTACCCAATTAACTTAGAATTTGATAACAGAAACCAGGGTTCTATTATATCCGCAACTGATGTATTTTACTCAATCGCGATCGCGCCCTCGGTTTCCCCTTCAACCCCCACAAAACCGATAATTTGACTGTGAGTATATCCCGCCGCTTGTAATTGCTGTAAACAGGCTTCTGCGGCTTCTGGGGGAACGCTGGCGAGTAATCCTCCGGCGGTTTGGGGGTCAAATAAAAGCTGATATTGCGGTAATTTTTGGATAGTATCAGGAGTAGAAATTTCTGACGCGATCGCGAGATTTTGGGGTTGTAAGGAACTTAAAATTCCGGCTTCAACCATTGCAACTGCACCGTCGAAAAAGGGTATTTTGTCAAGGTTTATTTTAACGGAAACTTGAGAAGCTTTGACCATTTCTAGCAAATGACCGCACAAGCCAAAACCTGTAACATCTGTACAAGCAGTTGCGTTATAATCTTGAAAAATTTTAGCACTTTTTTGATTACTCAAGAGCATCGATTCTAAAGCGAAATCAATCCACTTTCCTTTCGTGCGGTATTGGCGATCGCCTGCAAATAATACGCCTGTTCCCAAAGGTTTCGTTAAAATTAAAGCCTGATTGGGTTTAAGATTGTTTTGAGTTAAAAGGCAAGATTTTTGCACCATCCCATTGCAAGCTAAACTCAAGGCCAAATCTTCCCCTTCGGTTGTATGTCCGCCCACTAAACTAATTTTATATTCGCTTAAAACTTCTGTGACTCCGGCTAAAACTTGATATAAAATTTCAGCTTTAATTGCTTCTGAGCCGTGGGGTAATGTGACTTGAGTTAAAACAGTTTTAGGGCTTGCTCCCATCGCAAAAATATCGCTTAAGCTGTGATGAGTGGCAATTTTCCCAAAGGTAAATGGGTCATTGGTTAAGCTCGTAAAGCCATCAATAGTATGTACTAAATATCCATCGCAATCTTCTGGGGATATCTCGACAACCGCAGCATCATCGGGAGCATTTAAACCGAAAATAATAGACGCATCTGAAGTCAAATCTAAGCGTTGTAAGGCAGATTTTAAAGTATCATGACCGATTTTAGAACCGCAACCCGCACAATACATAACTGGAGGTTTTAATTCTGGCTTTTGGGACTCCATTTTGGCGGGTAAATCCCGAAAACGATCCATAAATTTACGATCGATTTTATCCTTCCATAGCCAGAGTAAAGGGGATTGCCAGCTTAGTTTTCCCCAGGACGCGATCGCGCTGCGGTTTCCAGTTCCCAGTAAAGCCAAATAACGCTTTTGAGGATGATAGTTTTGGAGGGATTGATTCAGAATAATATTTCTGAGATTTTGAATTAAAGGCTTGCCTTGGCGTACCGCAAAAACCCCGGCTTTGGGATGAGGAGAATCGGCCATCGTTGCAATGTCTCCCGCCGCAAAAATAAAGTCGTGGGAAAGGGATTGCAGGGTATTTTCAACTAAAATAAAGCCTTTTTCATCGGTTTTTAAATCGCAATCTTTTAACCAGGGAGGAGCAGAAGCCTGAGTTACCCAAAACACAACATCGCATTTAATATTTAGCCCCGAATCGCAAATCACTTGAGTTTCGGTCACTTCTTTAACCGTTTCCCCCAAATGCAATTGTACGCCTCGCTGCTTCAGGGCTTTTTCAACCCGGCGACTAGCCCCCGGATTATGCCCAGAAAGCAAAGTGTCGCCACGATGAAATAAGTGTAATTCTAGATGGGTTTCGGGTTGGTGGGCTTGGCGAAAACAGCGAGCGAGATGGGCTTGTATATTAAAAGCTAACTCAACGCCCCCCGCCCCACCGCCGACAATGCTTAGGCTAATGGGTTGCTGAGGGGCTTGCTGCACTTGAGCGACAATGCGATCCCACTGGGGTAAAAAGTGGGACACGGGTTTGGCAGGAATGGCGTAGCGATTTGCCCCTGGAATGGTAATGGTGTTGGGGGTGCTGCCAATATCAATCGAAAGGTAGTCAAAGGCAATGGGGGGGCGAGATTGACAGATGACTTGTTTTTGCGCCACATCCAGCCCCACGGCTTGATCAATACAAAACTCAGACCCGGCAAATCTGGCCAAACGACGCAGATCGATGTGGGTGTCTTCGTAATCGTAAAACCCCGCCACTTGTCCCGGTAGCATCCCAGAATAGGGCGTATAAGCCACGTCGTTCAGCAGAATGACCCGGATATCCGAAAGGGGATTCATGCCCCATTCCTTGAGGGCGATCGCGTGGCTGTGACCCCCACCGAGTAAAAGTAACGTTTTTTTCCAAGCCGACATAATCATTTCTCTAATCGCTGCAATCCATTGTAGGACGGGCATTGAGTCGCGATCGCCCTCCCCCATAAAACCTGCCTTTTGTAAAGTAATGTAACAATAATGCCGTCATGCTGGCTTACTGTCTTGACAGCCCAAGGAAATGCCGATAACGTTGTATGACATACCCGGGTACAAACTTTAGACAAAGAGATGCAAGACAAGCAGAAAGTCACACTATATCTCCCACCAGGACTTCACCGCCAACTGAAGATCAGGGCAGCGGTAGACCTAGACTCTATGTCAGCGACGGTTGAGAGAGCCTTGATGTTCTACCTAGAGCATCCAGAGTTAGTGGACGAGGCCGAAGCAGCCTCTCACGGGAGAACCCACCGCGTTTACAACTGTCCAGAGTGTCACAGCGCTTTGCTACAGCGAGAAGGCGAGATGGTCGCTCTCAAAGAACAACCCAGCGTTGTTACCGAAGAAGTCCCAGTAGAACAAGTCCAAGAAACCCTAAAGTCTAAATCAAACACCGATCTGCAAGGAGAGGAGACTTTGGTTCCCTGTTAAAACAGAGGGGAATGCCAAGCAACGAGGCTAAGGAATATGCCGTATAGAAGGAATGGTCGATGGTCATGAAAGAAGAGCTAAATATCCTTATACAAGCTCAATATCCCCTGATCTACCTCGTCACCCCAGAGGAGGAAAGAGCAGAAGCAGCGATCGCCAAGATTGCTCAAATGAAGACCAAGCACCGTCGCGTGTTTGTCTGGACTGTGACCCACGGCATCGTTGAATACGGCCAACCCCGTCACATTACCCAGCACAATACTGTTTCTCCCGAAGCAGCGATTCAATGGGTAGTGCAACACAGAGAACCCGGTATCTTTATCTTTAAAGACCTCCATCCCTTTATCGACTCGCCAGCCACAACTCGTTGGTTGCGAGACGCGATCGCCAGCTTTAAGGACACTGAAAAAGCGATCATTTTGATGTCCCCTTTCCAACAAGTTCCCATCGAACTGGAAAAAGATGTCATTGTGATTGACTATCCCCTGCCCAACATGGCAGAACTCAATCAGGTATTGTCTCGCCAACTCGACCAAATCAAGTCGCGGCGCATGACCACCGAATCGAGAGAAAAACTCCTCAAAGCAGCATTAGGTTTAACCAAAGACGAAGCCGAAAAAGTTTACCGCAAAGCTCAGGTCAAAGCCGGACGCTTAACCGAAGAAGAAGTTGAGATTGTTCTGTCAGAAAAACAACAACTCATTCGTCGCAACGGTATTCTTGAGTACATTGAAGAAGACGAAACCATCAACTCCATTGGTGGCTTAGAAGAACTCAAAAAATGGCTCAAACAGCGTTCTAACGCCTTTACTGAACGCGCCCGCGAATACGGTCTACCCCAACCGAAAGGAATGTTGATCCTGGGTGTACCCGGTTGTGGTAAATCCCTGATCGCCAAAACCACTGCTCGTCTGTGGGGCTTACCCTTACTGCGCTTAGATATGGGTCGCGTGTACGATGGCTCTATGGTAGGACGCTCTGAAGCGAACCTCCGCAACGCCCTCAAAACCGCCGAATCCATTTCTCCGGTAATTCTCTTTATCGATGAGCTAGACAAAGCCTTTGCTGGCGGTACAGGATCGGCTGATTCCGATGGCGGTACTTCTAGCCGGATTTTCGGGTCATTCTTGACTTGGATGCAAGAAAAAACCTCCCCCGTGTTTGTCATGGCTACGGCAAACCGCATCGAACGGTTACCCGGTGAATTTCTCCGCAAAGGTCGTTTTGATGAAATCTTCTTCGTAGACCTCCCCACGACCGAAGAACGCCAAGATATTTACAGAATTCACTTGAGCAAGCGTCGCACGGACATTACTCGCTTCGATTTAGTCCAGCTTGCCAAGATGTCCGAAGGTTTTTCCGGGGCAGAGATCGAGCAAGCGATTATCGCTGCGATGTATGAAGCATTCGCCCAAGAACGCGAATTCACGCAGCTTGATATTATCGCCGCGCTCAAAGCTACACTGCCTTTGTCCCGGACAATGACAGAGCAGGTCACCGCCCTCCGAGATTGGGCGCGACAACGAGCGCGACCTGCCGCGTCCTCCGTTGCAGAATATCTGCAACTGGAGTCTTAACAAGCTTTCTTCTGCCTCCCAGTGCAGAAGCAAAGGCTGACAGTCTCCCACTGTTAGCAGTACAACCCAAAATCCGTCTTCAAAGGCGGTAACTCAAAACCCAAATTGTCGTTTTAATTAGTTTACGAGGAAATCCAAATGTCTCACTTCAGTACTCTCCGTACCAAGATCACCGACGTTGAAATCTTGACAACCTCTTTGCGCGACCTTGGTATCGCCACCAAAACTGAAGCCGATGTCCGTGGTTATAACGGTCAACGTGTTCGCGCTGACTTGGTTGCAGTTCTCGATGGTGAATACGATCTCGGTTGGTCTTGCAATAGCGATGGCACCTATGATCTTATCGCTGACCTCTGGGGTGTTGCTAAAAAGCACAACCAAACCGAATTAATCAACTCTATCAACCAAAAATACGCCGTTAACAAAACCTTGTCTGAAGTCAAGCAACGCGGCTTACAAAATGCCAACGTTAAATTAGTGGTTCAAAAGTAATTTTTGAAGCGCGTTCCCAAACGAAAGCGGGTTAACTTTTTAAAGTTAGCCCCTTTTTTTTGTTTGTTGATATCGTTTCCGTTCTCTAAAACTTACTCAAACCTACCTAAATGCCTTTGATGTTTACTTCTTGCTTCAACCTTGTAGTGTCGGCACTATCAAGTCCACAAGCTGACACGGTAGAACTTACCGCCATTAATAGCTGCGTTATCAGCGCACTATTACGCCGTGGTTTTTAGCAAAATAAGTGTTTAGATACTTACGCATACAACCATTCGCTTCACAAAAAATGAATAAGGTTGCGTAGGTTTGAAAAGATTTTGCCTTACTGTTTACACCCCCTTTTTTCTTAAGCCGCCCGCAAACCCGATCGCGACTGTAAAACCGTTTGATAATAACTTTGTAGCTGACGAGTAGCCGCCGACCAACCCCAACGTTCGGCTTCGATGCGGGCGTTGTGGCGGAGGGTTTCTCGTTCCTCTTGGGCCGCGAGAAGGCGTTGGGTCGCCGCGATCGCGCCCTTGGCATCTTTCGGGTCAAACAGGTAGCCATTGGCCCCATCCGTGACGATATCAGGAATACCCCCGGATCGGGCTGCCACCACCGGACACCCCGCAGCCATCGCTTCGAGGAGTACCAAGCCCAGGGTTTCGGTACGAGAAGGGAAGACAAAGGCATCTGCCGAGGCAAACGCCGAAGCTAACTCAATCCCCTGTAAGTAGCCGACAAAGTGGGTTCTCGTCCCTTTAAAGTGCTGCTGAAGGACTTTGCGGTGCGGGCCGTCCCCGACGATCGCGAGGCGAGCATTGGGAATTGCTTCGAGGACGGGTTTGATATTTTCGATTTCTTTTTCCGGGGATACCCGACCCACATAAAGTAATAATGGGTCTTGGGGATGTCCTTTGGAGAGGCGATCGCGCATTTTGGCCGATTTCAGGGACGGTTGAAACATCTCCGTATCGACTCCCCGTTGCCATAAATCTAAATGCTCGACTCCATGCGATCGCAACTCCTCCACCATCGCCGTAGAAGTGCAGAGATTCAACTGGGCTTGGTTGTGTACCGCCCGGATCAACTCCCATAAAAAGCCCTCAAAGGCTCCAAAACCGTAATGTTTAATATATTGAGGTAAATGGGTGTGATAAGAGGCAACCAGGGGAATATCGAGGGTTTTGGCGTAATAAATTCCGGCTAATCCTAACACCGCCGGATTGACCACATGAATAATATCCGGTTGAAATTCCTCAAGCGCTTTGCGAATTGTCGGACGAGGGACGGCAATTTTCAACTCCGGATACATCGGTAAAGGAAACGCCGAAAGCCCGTGAATTTTTGCCCCTTGGTGTTCCTTTAATCCCCCATCGGGGCAAATCACCAAGACGCGATCGCCATTTTTCTGTAACTGTTCGACGGTATGGCGTAACCGCGTCACAATACCATCAACTTTCGGTAAAAATGTTTCGGTAAATAAAGCAATTCTCATTTCTTTCTCGTCTTTTAGCGTTCTCGCGATTGATGAGTCCGGGTTAAGCCATGTATGCCAATCGCTACCACAATCCAACCGCCCAAAACCCCCACTCCTTCGGCAAAACAATTGATGCGGTGACGCATTTCTGCCGCTTGTGCGATTTCCAATTCTTTTAAAGTGGATGTCTCCGAATTGGCCAAACGCTGATACTTTTCATGGCTGGCGGTTAAAGCTGTCCATTCGGGAAACAAAAAATAAGTGCTGATGGCGGTCAATGACAAACCCGGTAACACTACGCCAATCAGGAGTAAGCTTTTGGCAAAAAACATGGGTTTAACAATCAAAGGGCGCGATCGGCTTCAATTTTGATACACCAGTTTGGAGCGAACTTTTACTCAAATTTATGGGTTATTAGCTTCCCCATTCAAGGGGTTGAAAAAAAATAACTCAGTATTTCAAGCCTCCGACTCAAGTCAAAGGTTCACTGATAACTGATAACTGATCGCTGAAATGACCCGCCCCAAACTTCGTGTAAGGTTTATTTACGATGCCAAGAAACTGTCGGCAAAATTTGCTGTTGGTCTACGCGGGTTTTGTATTTGGTGGCGAAGTTCAACAGGGAATCTAACAACGAATCAGATAAATAGTGGGGTTGTAAGCCCAAATCGAGCAGTTTGGTGTTTTTGGCGTTGAAATAATGTTCTTCGAGTTCGACGCGGGGGTTGTCGAGGTGTTTAATCTCCACATCCAAGCCCACAGAGTTCCCAGCTTTTTTCACCATCATCGCCAAATCTTGGATGCTAAACAGTTCCGTGAATTGGTTGAACACGCGGAATTGACCGGATTCTGCCGGATTCGCGATCGCGAGTTCCATACAGCGCACCGTGTCGCGAATATCTAAGAAACCGCGAGTTTGACCCCCTTTCCCGTATACCGTCAAGGGATGACCCGTCGCCGCTTGAATACAAAAACGGTTTAACGCCGTCCCAAACACCCCATCATAATCCAAACGGTTGATCAACAACTCGTCCATTCCCGTTTCTTCAGTAAGAACACCATAAACCACCCCTTGATTCAAATCTGTTGCCCGTAAGCCCCAGATTTTACAAGCAAAGTGGATGTTGTGGCTGTCGTGAACTTTCGAGAGGTGATAGAAACTTCCCGGTTGTTTGGGATAGGGAAGGGTATCTTTGCGCCCGTTGTGTTCGATGGTGATGTAGCCTTCTTCAATATCGATGTTGGGCGTACCATATTCACCCATCGTCCCCAGTTTCACCAAATGGGAATCGGGGAAGTCTTCTTTCATCGCATAAAGAATATTCAATGTCCCCACCACATTATTAACTTGGGTGAAAACGGCGTGTTCGCGGTCGATCATCGAGTAAGGCGCAGAACGTTGTTCCCCAAAGTGAACAATGGTTTCTGGCTCAAACTGACGCAGGGTTTTACTCAGGAATTCATAGTTCGTGATGTCTCCCACGAACAAATCAATGGTTTTGCCAGTCAAGTCTTGCCAGCGTTGCAAACGACGCTGAATCGGCGCAATGGGAGTCAGGGTATCCACCCCAAGCTTAGAATCCCAATGGCGACGCACAAGACTATCTAGAATACCTACTTCGTATCCTTTGTTAGACAGATGGAGAGCAGTTGCCCATCCGCAATAGCCGTCACCACCAATAACCAGGACTTTCATACTAAATCAATAAAATTTCGCTTGCTAATACTCGGTAAATGTAACAGGTATTGGTACACTCTAGACCATTTCGGCGGGAAATAATTTTGATTTTGGCGTGGGGAGGAGTGGGAGGAGTGGGAGGAGTGGGCAGCGCGTGCAGTGGGCGTGTAGGGGCGGGGAAACCCCGCCCAGAGTGGGGAGAGGGGGAGGAGGGGGAGGAGTGGGCAGCGCGTGCAGTGGGCGTGTAGGGGCGGGGTTTCCCCGCCCAGAGTGGGGAGAGGGGGAGGAAATAACCAATAACCAATAACCAACAACCAACAACCAACAACCATTCGCTAAAATCGAATCATGCTGACCCCAGACACCGTTTTACAGAATCGTTACAGACTCACCGATCAGTTGAATGCTAACCCCTCTCGTCAAACCTGGTTAGCATGGGATGAGGAGTGCGATCGCGCGGTGGTGGTAAAGCTGTTAGCCCTGGGTGGGGTGGTACAGTGGAACGACCTTAAGCTGTTTGAACGGGAAGCCGAGGTGTTGGCGCAACTGGAACATCCGCGCATTCCCAAGTATTATGAGTTTTTCTCGGTAGACGATCGCGTGTTGTGGTTTGGCTTGGTACAGCAGCAGATTCCGGGAATGTCGCTCAAACAAAAGCTACAACAAGAGCGATCGCTCCCGCCCGAACAAGTCCAGCAAATTGCTCTAGAAGTCTTAGAAATTCTCGATTTTCTACATACCCAATCGCCGCCAGTATTACATCGAGACATTAAACCGAGTAATTTAATCTGGGGAGAAGACGAGCAAGTTTATCTGATTGATTTTGGCGCAGTACAAGCCAAACCCCCTCATCCCGGCGCAACCTTTACCATTGTCGGGACTTATGGCTATACCCCCCTAGAACAATACGGCGGTAAAGCGGTGGCGGCTTCGGATTTGTATGCGTTGGGGACGACGTTGATTCATTTACTCACGGGAATTGCGCCGTCGGAGTTACCGCAACAGGATTTAAAAATAAATTTTCGCGATCGCCTACCGTCCGATACAGATTCACATTTTGCCAATTGGCTCGAAGTCATTACTGAAACCGCCTTAGAAAAGCGCTACAGCAACACACAAGAGGCACTCTCGACCCTACAATCTCAAAAAAGGCTTCCCGGTTCGTCTTTTGAAATTCAGCCTCTTTCTCAACCCCTTAAAAAGACGGTCGCCCGGCTGAATAAATCCCTGGATCGCCTCATCATCGAAATTCCCTCTCAGTTTGAGGTGGTGTGGTTACAGCCATTTTATCAAGCCCTAAATCGCGGGTTTCAATGGGGACGCGATCGCGTTAATAATCTGATTGCCGGGTTTAAGGATTTAGATGCAGATGAAAAAGAGCAGTGGGGCAAATCCGCTTTATCCATTGGCTTAATTTTGCTGGTTCTCAATGCCCTGGGCTTGTTACCCATGGTAGAATTAGCCTTTCAAGTGGTTTTGCTCTTACTTTCGCTACCCATTGCCTTGTTAGGCTCGGTTTTGCCCTTTGGCGCGATCGCCTGGCTGATTCTCAGTCAAAATCGCAGCGATTACTTCGAGAAAAC
Source organism: filamentous cyanobacterium ESFC-1 (assembly GCA_000380225.1). Taxonomy (GTDB): domain Bacteria; phylum Cyanobacteriota; class Cyanobacteriia; order Cyanobacteriales; family Spirulinaceae; genus Jaaginema. The sequence goes on along the minus strand of KB904821.1, from coordinate 813,464 downwards.
CCGTATATGTTTCGATCCAGAGGGGTTTGAAGTTGAACGGTCTTCAGTCCAAGGCCGCAAGCGAGAAAAAGGTAAAATTGACGCGATTACCGATGTCGAACTGGTCTCAGTGCGCGATCGCACCGGGCGATTATGCCAGGGTATCGCCATCCATCATCAACAGGAAACCACATTGCTGCCCGTTCCGCGCCGCCATCGCGCTATTTTCGGCGAAAACCTCAGCGAAGCGGAATTAAAGTGGCTGGTGAGCGAAATTCGCCTGTGGCTGAATGATAACAGTTGACAGTTTGTTAGATAGTGAATCGGTGTTAGAGGGGGAGGAGTGGGAAGAGGGGGAAGAGGGGGAGGAAAGTAGCCTCAATTTTTATATTAGAAAGATAGTCATTACAATTAGTTTCCGTACAGTACAGTAATCTCCCAATACAGGTATCGTATTACTCTTAAACCGCCCTCACCCCAAACCCCTCTCCCACTCCGAGAGGGGCTTACTGTTGGTTTTTATTTGTAATGACTATAGTTCACCCACAACCATTCGTGACAAGTTAAGATTCTGGCTTTATTGTCAAGTATTCTGTAGGGGCGGGGTTTCCCCGTCCAATCCTAACTTTTGGATTAGGAGAATTTGAAGGGAGCGATCGCAGCGTTGCTTGCCACTTCACAATCGCTCCCAATAACATAAACTTGGGCAGGGAAACCCGGAGACTACAGGCAATGTATAATCTTCTAGTTTGCTAATAACTAATAACCAATAACCAATAACCAATAACCAATAACAAACAACCAATAATGAAATTTGCCTTTATTATCGATCCGATTACAAAACTCGACCCCACCCACGATACCAGCGTAGCCTTGATGGAAGCCGCCCAAGCCCGCGGCCACGAAGTTTGGATTACCTCGGCTCATCATTTGAGTATTATTAACGGTAAAGCGATCGCATTACTTGAACCTGTCGAACTGCAACCGGTTAAATGGGTAGACGGGAGTTGGAGTGTTACCAAAGAATGGTATTTACTGCATCCCGAACAAATGCTGAACCTCGAAGAAATGGATGTGGTTTTCATGCGAACAGACCCCCCAGTGACCATTCCTTATTTGTACGTTACGCAAATTTTGGATTTGATCGACCCACAAAAAACCTTGGTATTAAATGCCCCTCGCGGACTGCAAGCAGCCAATGAAAAGCTGTATGCCTTGAATTTTATCGAGGTGATGCCAGAAACCATTGTGAGTAGTGAAGCCAGCGTGATTCGCGATTTTGTCGAGAAGCGGGAAGCCGGGGTTTTGAAGCCCTTGGGGGGTAAAGCCGGAGAGGGGATTTTGTTTTTGGAATGGGGCGATCGCAACCTTAATTCTCTGATCGAAATTAGCACGAAATGGGGCAGAGAACCCGTCATGATTCAATCCTATCTCCCGGCCGCCAAAGAGGGGGACAAGCGCATTATTCTGCTGAATGGGGAAGTTATTGGGGCGGTGAATCGCATTCCCACCGGGTCGGAGTTTCGGGGTAATATGGCTGTGGGGGGTCGCGTGGCACAAACGGAAGTTACCGCCGCCGATCGCAAGATTTGTGACGCAGTTGCCCCAAAATTGCGCGAAGATGGTTTATATTTTGTCGGTATTGATGTGATTGGCGGTTATTTGACCGAAATCAATGTCACCAGTCCCACGGGAATCCGCGAAATCGACCGCCTGAATAACAGTCAGATTGGCTTACCCGTCATCGAGTGGTGTGAAGGCTTCAAAGGGTAGATTAAAGCCTCTCTCGCTGGAAATAGCGGAGTTTCCTTCTCTAGTGAGATTACAAGCCCGGCTTTTCGCAACTATTCTAGACACAGATAAGATAAACCGCACTGCTATTGAGTTAAGACTCGCGATCGCACGTTGGTTTCAACAACGGGCGGCCAGTGCTTATATATGCCATTGAATTTTAGCGGTTGTCTCAATCGTAACGAGTTGAATGGCTATTCTAAAAAGAATTGATTATGACTACCCTGTCAGAATGCGATCGCACAGAAACAGGGTAGCCTACTTTATCTTGCCCTATTCAAGACTGAACAATCGAGGTTTAATACTGTGTCTAATTCTACCCAAGAACGTCGCCCCACTCCCGATGAAATGCCGGGTCAAAAGTTAGATTATCCCGCATCTCAAGCAGATATGGCCCTCAAGCCGGACAGCGATTTGTCGAATTATAGTCCGGCTAATAAACTCCAAGGCAAAGTCGCCTTTATTACCGGGGGAGATTCAGGGATTGGTCGTGCCGTCGCGATCGCTTATGCTTTAGAAAAAGCCGATGTTGCCATTTTTTACGACCAAAACGACGAAGACGCGCAAACCACTCGCGAAGAAGTAGAAAAGCGAGGGCAAAAATGTTTAGTCATTAAAGGGGATGTTCGCGATTACGAAACTTGTCAAAAAGCCATCGATCAAATTATTGAAACCTTTGGCAAATTAGATATTTTGGTAAATAATGCTGCTTATCAAATGGTACAAAAGCAGCCCGAAGATTTAAGCATCGAGCAATTTCGCCGCACCTTAGAAACTAATGTATTCGGCTACTTCTACATGGTCAAAGCCGCTTTACCCCACCTCAAACCCGGCAACACCATCATCAATACAGGCAGCATTGTCGGCAGAATTGGTAAAGGAATGCTCATTGATTATGCTGCTAGTAAAGGGGCAGTTCATGCGATGACAAAATCCCTCGCCGAAAACTTAGCCGAGCGCGAAATTCGCGTCAATTCCGTCGTTCCCGGCCCAGTTTGGACTCCTAATATTCCGGCAACAATGCCTAAAGAAAAAGTGGCAAATTACGACACAGATGGAGCCATGAAACGAGCCGCCCAACCCGAAGAATTGGCTCCCGCTTATGTATTTATGGCTTCTCAAGACAGCAGTTTTGTGACCGGGGCTTTACTCGAAGTTACAGGGGGTCAATGGTCTAATTCTTAATCCTGTTTCCCTTTTTCCTCTATCTCCTTATATGGCGTTTACTCGATGCAGTAAGCGCTTTTTTTATCAAACAAGCAAGCACCCTCAAAAATAATTGTCTGGGTTTTATAACTGACTACGATCATCGCCAATCGTTTGCCTTTAATGTTCTTAAATCTTGCTGAAAATCTTCAACACCGTAGTGAATGGGAATTTTGCGACTACCTAAAATGCGCTGAAACTCCATTTGATTCATCTCGGCAAACTCGCTGGCTGTACCCAGAGTAATTTTTTCCTGCTGAAACAGCAGAATGGCGATTTCTAATTTGAGATCGGCTTCAGAAATATGGGCTGTTTGTAAAAATTCATCAGGGATAACTAAACTCATGGCATTAAAGTCACAATTAAATAAATTAGTCGATTATAGGGTATGGGGCGATCGCAATTATTACAATATCCAGATTTCAACTGAAAGGTGATGCTCACAGCTCATCATAAATAACCTGACAGGTATTCAAAATTTCATATCGTCTATAGGGGTTTTTAAGATATTTTTCACTGACTAAATCGACCTTGCGATGGAATAAGGTTTCAATCTCTACTTGCATCGTTTGCCAGTCATCCCAAGTTAACCACTGTTTTGGCGAAAATGTGAGTAGCACATCAATATCACTATCGGGGCAAAAGTCATCTCGGAGGACAGAACCAAAAAGGGAAAATTCGGTAATTTGCCAACGGTTGCAAAAAGCTTCAATCTGCTTAGGGGATGCAGAAATGCGTCGATTTATCGGTGGTTTTAGATCGGAAATCATCAATAAATGTTACTTTTACTATCAACAGAGTTAAGGTCTATGAAAATATGGAGTTTGTATTACTAACCTTTCCATGCAGGTTATTTCTTGTTGGCACAAACCCATGTTACTATTGGAGCTAGAAACAATTATTTTAAGAGCTACCGACCCTTGATAGATAATAAGCCATGCTCCGAGATACTCTAAAGCAAGAAATCGATCAACTTAACGAAGATCAATTACAAAGAATTGCCGAGTTTATTACTGTGGTTAAACGCCAAACTCCGAGTGATGAGTCTACCCGCGTACCATTCTGGCAATCTGCCACTCCGACAGAACGCGCACAAGACTTCCGAACATGGGTTGAGCAGCTTCCCAAGACAGATTTAAGTTTACCAGATGAAGCTTGCGATCGCGCTTCCATTTATGAATAATGGCTTGGTATTTGCTGGATACAAATGTTGTCCTTCGATTGAGTAATGTTTCAGATGCTCAACATAGATTAGTTACAGAAGCAGTTGCTCAAGTGCTTGAACAAGGACATGAATGTTACTTAACATCACAAGTTTTAATTGAGTTTTGGGTTGTTGCTACTCGTCCTATTCGGGTTAATGGCTTGGATTTATCGGTCGAGCAAACCCAGAGTATTATTGAACAACTGCTCGAACGCTTCCCAATTGTAGAAGAAACAGCACAAGTATTTTCTATTTGGTTAAACTTAGTTACGGAACATCAAATCAGTGGCAAAAGGACTCATGATGCGCGTATTGTTGCCGTTATGCTTGCATCAGATGTTAGTCATATTTTAACGCTTAATCCCAGTGATTTTTTGGGTATGTCTGGTATTACAGTCGTACATCCAAATGAAGTTATGAATCAACAACAAAGGACGAATGACGAATGACCAAGGACAAATAACAAAATCCTTCTGTCAGTAGGTGCGCGGGGTGCTAAATTTATGGTGAGATCGATCGCGAATAGGTAAACTAGCAGGAGCGATCGCGTTGAAGATTACTGTATTGGGAACTGGCTTAATGGGCGCACCCATGGCCCAGAAATTAGCGGAGAAGGGTTATGAAGTCACCGCTTACAATCGCACTCCAGAAAAGCTGAAACCTTTAGAGGATGCAGGCATAAATACCACCACAGACCCTACAGTTGCCCTCAAAGCCTCTGAATGTATCATTTTGATGTTGAGCGACATTTCAGCGATTCGCGGCGTTCTGCTCGATACTGAGACGATGAAGCAACTTATGGTCGGGAAGACATTTATCCAGATGGGGACGATTGCACCCCAAGAAAGCAAAGCCCTGGGAGATGCGATGATTGAAGCCGCAGCCCAATACCTCGAAGCCCCGGTATTAGGCAGTATTCCCCAAGTTAAAAGCGGTACATTGCAGATTATGGTGGGGTCAACCCCAGAACAATATGACAAGTGGGTGGGAGTCCTCAAGAATTTTGGCGAAAACCCGTTGCATACTGGAGCAGTGGGGACGGCGGCGGCGATGAAATTGGCAATGAATCAGCTTATCGGGTCGCTAACCAGCGCTTTTGCGAGTAGTTTGGGGATGATTGAGCGAGAAGGGGTAGATATCGAGCAGTTTATGGCGGTTTTGCGCGATAGTGCTTTGTATGCGCCTACTTTTGATAAGAAATTAGAGCGAATGCGCGATCGCGATTTTAGCAACCCCAACTTCCCCAGTAAACACCTGCTCAAAGATGTCAATCTGTTTATAAAAGAAGCCGAATCCCTCGGACTCGACTTAAATTTAGTGCAGGGGGTCAAAGCTGTGGTTGAGAAAACCCTGACCCTAGGACTCGCAGACCAAGATTATTCCGCCCTATTTTGCGCCGTTGCAGGGACAGAATCCACTGGAGGCGAATAATCTTCGCGATTGAGACGCTCTCCGGTTTCAATATCAAACCAATGGGTTTTGTGGGGGGGAATCATCAGCGTAATCGCATCTCCCTCCCAATCATGGTCTGAAGGGACTAAAGACCGGAGTACAATATCTTCTGAGCCATGCACATTCAGGCTAATCAATTCTTCGCGACCGAGTTGTTCGGAGAGAAACACTTTACCCTGAATGGTTTGGGCATCTTCAGAAGAAGCAACGGCCAAGTCTTCCGGGCGAATCCCCATCACCACTTTACTAGGATTTCGGGTTAAATTGGGTAACTTGAGCTTAAAATCCCCCATAATCGCATGATTATTTTCACAGCGTAGGGTAATCAAGTTCATTTGCGGACTGCCGACAAATCCCGCCACAAATTGATTCGAGGGATGGGTATAGATGCGGTCAGGAGAATCTAATTGCTGCACCACCCCGTCTTTCAACACCGCCACCTTACTCGATAAAGTCATGGCTTCGGTTTGGTCGTGGGTCACGTAGACGACGGGCTTGTTTTGACTGCGGAATAGTTGCTTTAAATCTGCCCGCACTTGTTCCCGCAAAAGGGCATCTAAGTTACTGAGGGGTTCGTCTAACAAGAATACATCAGGATTGCGGACTAATGCCCTGGCCAATGCGACCCGTTGCCGTTGTCCCCCGGATAATTGCCCCGGTTTGCGGTCGAGTAAATGCTCGATTCCCAAGCGGTGCGCGACTTCCCCGACGCGATGTTTAATTTCGTCTGTGGGGGTTTTGCGGAGTTTGAGAGATGCCCCGATATTTTCAGCCACAGTCATGTGAGGATACAGGGCATAACTCTGGAATACCATAGCCATGTCGCGATCGCCAGGGGGGACTTTATTTAAGTTTTTCTCCCCGACTTTTACTGTCCCTTTGGTGGGGGTTTCCAGTCCGGCAATTAAGCGCAATAAGGTAGATTTACCGCAACCGGACGGCCCCAACAAGGTTAAAAATTCGCCATCTTTCACGGTCAACGTAATATCTTTAACCGGAACAACTTTAGGGGCAAATTGTTTGCGTAGATTTTCTAAACTCAGAGTAGCCATATTTATTTTGTTATTGGTTATTGGTTGTTAGTTATTGGTTATTGGTTATTGGTTGTTGGTTGTTGGTTATTGGTTATTGGTTATTGGTTATTGGTTGTTGACAGAATCCCTTAACTGGTAATTGCCCAATTCCCTCTCCCTCCCCCCCGATTGCCGATTGCCGATTGCCGAGGAGCCCCTTAGAAGCTGATAACTGATAACTGAAAATCCCTCCCCCCCGATTGCCGATTGCCGATTGCCGATTGCCCCTTAGAGACTGTTAACTGAAATCACCCCTTAACTGCCCCGGCGGTAATCCCTTGGACAATCCGACGCTGGAAGAATAACACTAGAACAACTAAGGGAAATGTACCGATAACTGTAGCAGCAGCAATCGGCCCATAAGGAATTTCAAAAGCAGAAGCCCCCCCAATCCGGGCAACTGCAACGGGAATTGTGAGCATATTTTCTTCTGTGATAAAGGTTAGCGCAAAGATAAACTCATTCCACGCGAAAATCAAAGTTAAAATGCCCGTTGTCACCAATGCCGGAATTGTCATGGGTAAGACAATTTGCAGCAGCATTTGTACTGTATTATAACCGTCTACTTTGGCAGAGTCTTCTAGGTCTTTCGGGAGTTGTTGGAAAAAGCTGCGTAAAACTAGAATGGTCAAGGGTAAATTAATTGCGGTATAAGGCACAATTAGGGCGATGTAATTATTCCCTAAATTTAAAGCTTTAACAATTTCAAGTAATCCTAGAAAAAGCAAAACATAGGGAAACAAGCTCACAATCAAAACGCAAGCTAAAATAATGCTCTGTCCGGGGATTTTTAAGCGAGCCAAAGTGTAAGCGGCGGGCGCACCAATCGCCAAGCAAATCATTGTTGAAACAATAGAAACAAAGCCACTATTAAAGACATAGCGCCAGAATGTCCAACCCAAGTTTGTGTAATGGCTGGTGGTTAGTTGGTTGGGGGTAGGAAAGTAAATATTGGGAATGGCTGAAATGGCTTCATTGGTTTTAAATGAAGTCAGCAGTTGCCATAAAACCGGGGCTAAACAAAACAGGAGAATTAAGACGACTCCGACCCAAATGCCGATTCGACTCCAGTCAATTTGCGATTTATTTTCGGTTGTTTGTTGTTGCGCGATGGTCATTATTATTAGTCCTTTGTTCTTTGTCCTTTGTCCTTTGTTATTAGTTAGCTAAAGTGCCTGGGAACAGTAGTGTCATGACACATCCTAAATGGTGGGTTAGGGCAGATTGCTGGATTACTTTCATAGCATAGCTTTTAGCCGCCTAACCCACCCTACTGTCGTGACACACTTTAAATGGTGGGTTACGGCGGATTCGTGGATTACAGTCATAGCCTAGATTCTAGCCGCCTAACCCACCCTACTGTAATGTACATTTTTAGCTGTGTCGCACCACTACACGAATACAATACTATCTTTCTCCTGTAACATTAATGCGGGTTTTAGAGAGTAAGTAACCGACAATAGCCACAGCAATAATCAGTAATAAAAACGTCACAACCACTAATGCCGCCCCATAGCCAAAATCCAGGTAGCGGCGTACCGTTGCATAGATGTAAATTGAAACCACTTCTGTAGCACCAGCCGGGCCACCTCCCGTCATCACTTGTACCAAGTCGAAAATCCCGAAAGCCTGGGCAAAGCGGAATAATAAGGCAATCAGAATTTGGGGGGCAAGGAGGGGTAATGTGATTTGGAAAAAGCTTTGGACTGGATTTGCCCCGTCGATGGAGTGGGCTTCGTACAAATCCGAGGAAATGGATTGCAACCCGGCTAAGAGGATAATGGCGATAAAGGGGGTGGTTTTCCAAACGTCGGCGATAATCAAGGCTAACATCGCCCGGAAGGGGTCGCCTAGCCAAGTAATTGGTTCGCTGATAAGGCCAATCCTGCCCAGGATATCATTCACGACCCCGAATTGGTCGTTAAAAATCCAGGCCCAAGCCAAGCCCATAACCGCCGTTGGTAACGCCCAGGGAATCAAGGCTGCTGTTCGGACTAAACCCCGTCCCCGAAAGCTTTTATCCAGGACGAGGGCGATCGCCATCCCTAGGACTAATTCCAGTACAATACTAACTAGGGTAAATACACTGGTATTCCACAAACTCCGCCAAAATCGCCCATCACCAAACAAGCGGGCATAGTTGCCTAAACCGTTAAACTCGGCGGTGAGTTCGGTTCCGAGGTTTTGTTCAAATAAACTCAGCCAAAACGCCCGTCCAATGGGATAAGCAAAGACTAATAATAAAACGAGTAACGCGGGTGTAATCAGCCACCAACCTACCCGTCTTTCTCGCTGTCGAATTGCATCTTGTGTCATTTTTATTGGTTGTTTGTTGTTTGTTGTTTGTTGTTTGTTGTTTGTTATTGGTTATTGGTTATTGGTTGTTGATGACTGATAACTGAAAAAAAGCTGCCGACTGCCCAAAAACCACTGCCTAAAAAACTGATGACTGATAACTGATGACTGTTAACTGAAAAAGCTGCCCACTGCCTAAAAACTAACTACCTAAAACACTGCGAGTCTCTCTCGCTGCGGCAGTCATGGCGGCTTCGGGGGTCATTTCTCCGGTGATGACGGCGCTGAGGTAGCGTTGGAGAATGTCGGAGGCTTGGGCGTATTGGGCGATGGGGGGACGCAAGGCGGAGTTTTCAACGACATTCAGCAAGTCGGGGTAATAGGAATATTGGGCGACCAACTCCGGGTCGTTAAATAAGGACTTGCGGGCGGGAACATAACCAGTTTCGAGGAAAAACTGCCGTTGTACATCCGGTTGATTGAAGTATTGAATCACTTCCCAAGCTTCATCGGGGTGAGAGGTGGTTGCAACCATGCCTAAGCCCCAACCGCCCTGGCAAGCGCCGCTACTATCTTGGGGTTCGTGTACCATGGGCTTAATGGCGAACTGACCGCTAATTTCGGAGTCTTGGGCGAGGGGATACACATAAGGCCAATTGCGTAAAAAGACGGTATCGGTGTTTTGAAACAAGCGACGGGTTTCTTCTTCGGCATAGGTGGTCACTCCAGGGGGCGAAATGCCGTCTTGAATGGTTTGATAGAGGAATTCAGCCGCAGCAATGGCTTCCGGGCGGTCTAAGCCGACTTCACGGGTTTCTGGGTCAATCCAATATGCCCCATGACCTTCGAGGATTTCGACGAACATGGCCGACATTCCTTCATACTGTTTGCCTTGCCAGACATAGCCCCAATCGGCAATGCCTTGGTCTTGCAAGTCTTGGGATATCTGCATTAATTCGGTAAAGGTTTCTGGGGGTTCATAGCCGCCTTGCTGTAGTAAGTCGGTACGGTAATACAACATCCCACCGTCGGAACGAAAGGGCATTCGGTACAAACTGCCGTTGTAAGTTCCGCCGTTGATGTCGCCGTTGAGGTATTCGGATAAGTCTACTTCGCTGGTTTCGATGTATTCGTCTATGGGTTGCAACCATCCGGCGGCGGCGAATTTGGGAACCCAGACAATATCCATGTAGGCGAGGTCATAGGGGGCATCACCGAGGAGAAAGGCTGAGGTGTAAAGGTCTTCAACGAGGTTGGTGTCGTTGGGCCCTTTGATGATTTCGAGGCGAATATTGTCGTGGGATTCGTTGAATCCTTGCACGATGGGTTGCCATTGCGTTCCTTCTAGAGTTTGAATCATGACGCTAATGGTGACGGGTTGCTGCGTGAAGGCAGGAACAACCCAAAGAAAGGTAATGGCAAGGGAGGCAAGGAGAAAGATGAAAAAACGCTGTATTTTCTGGAGTTTCGAGAATCTCTTGCTCAGATTGCCTGTCAGCTTGCGGATATTCATTTATTTTTGTTCGTTTTTGCGAGGTATGACCGAGATTTAAAAGTTCTAGACAAGTTTTCGGAGTCAAATATTATAGAGGGTCTTACTTTTTTACTGATACCGCAATTTTTGGGTTTGCTTTCCTGTTATGAGAATATTTTAAGAAAAATTAAGTTAAAGTTACAGAAGTTAATATTTTTTAGTATTGATTAGGGTGCGTTACTAACGCACCCTACAGTTTGATTAATGGGTTTCTAAAGCGGCTTCGATGTCGGTTTTTTTGAGGTCGCGGCCAATAAAAATTAAGCGGGTTTGACGGGGTTCTTGGGGTTGCCAGGGACGATCGAAAAAGGTGTCAAAGCGATCGCCCACTCCTTGTAATACTAAACGCATGGATTTGTTGGGGACGGCAACAAAGCCTTTAATCCGATAAATTTCTGCGGTTGCGACTAATTTTTTGAGTTGATTAATCAGGGGTTTGGATTCAAATTCGCGATCGCAACTCCATTCAATGGAGTTAATTTCGTCGTCGTGTTCGTGGTCTTCTTCGTGGTCGTGATGACTGGGACGATTGGCTAGGTCTTCTTCAACGGCGGCATTAAATCCGAGGAGGATTTCAGGGTTAATGGTGTCGGTTTGGCAAGGAATAATTTTGACTTCGGGGCGGACTTGTTGCTGTAGCCAAGTTTGTACTTTTTGGAGAGTTTCAGGATCGAGTAAGTCTATTTTGGTGAGTAAAATTAGGTCGGCGCAAGCGAGTTGGTCTTCAAATAATTCCTCGATAGGGGTTTCGTGATCCAGGTTGGGATCGGCTTTTCTTTGGGCTTCGACTGCGGTAATATCCCCGACTAATGTTCCGGCAGCGAGGGCTTGGGCATCTACAATGGTAACGACACTATCAACGGTGGCGTTGTTGCGAATGTCGTGCCAACGAAAGGCTTTGACGAGGGGTTTGGGTAGGGCTAACCCGGAGGTTTCAATGACAATGGAATCGAGGCGAGATTGCCTTTCTAGAAGTTGTTGCATTGTGGGGTAAAATTCTTCTTGAACGGTGCAACATAAGCAGCCATTACTGAGTTCGACGATATTTTGTTCGGCTTCGTCTTCGTCGCAAACTTGGCAGCTTTTGAGAATTTCGCCATCGATGCCGACTTCGCCAAATTCGTTGACGAGGACGGCGATTTTGCGATTGTTGTTTTGGGTGAGGAGGTGACGAATTAGAGTGGTTTTACCCGCCCCTAGGAAGCCTGTGATGACGGTTACGGGAATTTTGGCAGCCATATATTTTTCGGTTTTCTGTTGAGAATTGCTTAGATTTTGACGGGTTTTTATTGTAGCGATTAATGGGGGGAATTTTTTGGGAAAAAGGGGGTTGTGCGATCGCGATTTTTTTGGTACTATATTTTATATAATGGAAATCTGTGCAGAAATAAAAATTTCGTCAATATTCCCATTATGAAAAATATAATATCACGAAAAAAAGCCCAAGTCTAGCCCTTTTCCCAACCAAAATTTCTTCTCAATGCGATCGCCCTTTGTTATGAGCATAATCGCGAGCATACTTGTTCGAGGGACGATTCGATCCGTTTAACAAAAAAGCCACAACTTTAACCAATGACCAATGACCAATGACGAATGACGAATGACCAATGACCAATGACCAATGACCAATGACCAATGACCAATGACCAATCTTGAGTCGGGGATCGCGAATGTGATTAAATCCAAAAAGAAGCGTTCCCGATGAGATCGCGCCCTTTTTTCCAACCGATTCAGAACCGATGAACTCTTATCTTGCTGCTGCCGTTCAAATGACCAGTACCCCCGACGTAGACAAAAACCTCGTCGAGGCCGAAGAATTAATTGACTTAGCCGTTCGCCAAGGGGCAGAATTGGTAGGCTTACCCGAAAACTTTTCCTTTTTAGGGACAGAAGCAGAAAAACTGCAAAAAGCCGAGGAAATCGCTGAAAAAAGCGAGAAATTCCTGAAAAAGATGGCGCAACGGTTCCAGGTGACTCTCCTGGGTGGTGGTTTCCCGGTTCCGGTAGAAGGTAATAAAGCCTACAACACTGCCCTCCTCATCAATACCAACGGTCAAGAAATTGCCCGCTACCAAAAAGTCCACCTTTTTGATGTCAACATCCCCGATGGCATTCCCTATCGTGAATCCAGCACCGTGATGGCCGGGACGCAACTTCCCTCGGTGTGCCAAAGCGATCGCCTGGGTAATATAGGCTTATCAGTGTGTTATGATGTGCGCTTCCCGGAATTATACCGCCATCTTTCCCAACAGGGAGCAGATATTCTCTTTGTTCCGGCGGCTTTTACCGCTTATACAGGTAAAGATCACTGGCAAGTCTTAATTCAAGCCAGAGCCATTGAAAACACCTGTTACGTTGTTGCACCAGCCCAAACGGGGAATCATTATGCCCTGAGACAAACCCACGGTCACGCCATGATTGTAGACCCTTGGGGGGCTATCTTAGCAGATGCGGGGGAGAAGCCGGGAGTCGCGATCGCGGAAATTAATCCTTCTCGACTCAAGCAAGTTCGTCAGCAAATGCCTTCGTTGCAACATCGAGTTTTTGCTTAAAAAGGCAGAAAATCTCAATGTTGTACTAAATCTGGTGGATAAAAGCTGTTTGTCTCGCTATCCCGCCTGCGGATTAGAAATTCTGAGCTAATGCAACCCATTCCACCGTTGCGGACTGGATGAATAAGGGGGTGCGATCGCGCGATCGAGAAACATAACAGTTGTTATGGAAGACATAACAACTGTTATTATTAATTTTCTTGATTGGCTATCGTGACACATCTGAAACGGTGGGTTACGGCGGATAGCTATATTAGAGTCATAGCGGGAGTTTTAGCCGCCTAATCTACTGCTGTGGCACACTTGAAACGGTGGGTTACGGCGGATAGCCATATTACAGTCATAGCGGGAGTTTTAGCCGCCTAACCCACCCTACTGCTTCGCGAACACATCCTACAGAATCTGTGGCTTTAATTTCTAACACGACGGATTCGGCCCAAGCGGCTTTGACGGCTTCGGCTTTTTCGTGTTGGTTGTAGTTATCGAGAAAGCGTTGATAAATGGCTGCGGCTTCAGAATGTTGTGCTGCTGCGGTGTAGCTTTGGCCGCAGGCTTTGTAGAATAGGGGTAAGTTGGTGTCGCGTTGAGCAATGAGTCGATTGGTCTCAAGTTCGTTCACGCGATCGCACAGTTCAATTGGCGCTAAGTTAGCTAAATCGGCTTCTTGCCACAATGTCTCGTTTTGTTCGCGGACAAAGGGGACCAAAGCACTGTCGGGATAGCGACTGACAAAATTGGTATAAGCGAGTAACGTGGTGCTGTTTGGGGCTGAACTCAATTGTTGAAAATCGCGACATTCTCCTTGCTTGACTTGGGCTTGTAATTGCCAATCGTGGAAATCGATAATCAGTCCTTGGTTGAGGACAGCTTGATAATTCGCGATCGCTTCTTGACATTGAGCGGCTTGATACGCTTCCTCGGCTGTGGTGAAATGATGCCGTAGCCAGAGATAGCGATGGCTGATCCAACTCCCCGCGATCGCACAGAGAACGCTAAATAAAGCAATTTTGAGATTACGATCGATTACCAGCATAAGTCAACTTCTCCTCTATTACCGTCAATGTGTGGCTGCACTCCAGTATTTCCAGGAGATAATCAACTTATGCAGTTTTACTGAAAGCGACGGGGAAGCATCACGAGGAGTCGGGAGTAGAAAAGATAATTTCCCGTCGCTTTGTCCTTGGTCATGGGTCATTCGTCATTGGTATTTACCCATTGACTGAGAAAGGACGCGAAAGCCATGGGGATGAGCTTACCCAAAAAATAAGAGCAAAAGCCGAAAATAACTTTTGCTCTCAACAACGGGGAAGTACATACTGAATTAAGTGGGTACGGGTTCCCCCGGTCGTAATTTGGCCCACTTTCCGGTTTCCCTTAAAAAGCTCTTACAACCGACCACATCCCATTCCATTTCGACATAATCTTGCCGAGGACGGATATTAACATTAATAGAAGGTTCGTTCGGTTCAAAGTCGGGATTTTCGGTTAAATGGGGTTGTTCGTGTTGCGTTTCTACCGCATTATAGGTGACGCAACGATCGACAAAATGGCAATTAACACAAATACACATAGCTCAAGCTCTCAATAGGCTTTGTTGTTAATTTAGCTTAAACTCACCCAGGGTTGATGGATCGTCCGATGGATTTTTACAGGATTGATGGCGTTAATTTATAATTCTTTACAACTCGCGCCCCAAGATTGGCCGTTTGATATTTCTTTATTACCCCAACCGATTTACCTGGTTGGAGGTGCGGTTAGGGATAGTTTGCTCGGACGCGATCGCCCCGATTTTGACTTGGATTTTATTGTACCCAGTCAAGCGATTCCTACCGCACGCCGTCTGGCCGATCGTTATGGTGCAGGGTTTGTGATTCTTGACGAACAACGACAAATTGCCAGGGTGGTATTTGAGGGGGGGACGGTAGACTGCGCTCAACTCGAAGGAAACAGCCTCGAAGACGATCTACGCCGTCGCGATTTTACCATTAATGCGATCGCCTACGACCCCCACCAGCAACAACTAATCGACCCCCTCAAAGGGGTAAAATCCCTACAGAAACGGGCGATCGCGATGGTTTCGGTACAAAACCTCAAAGATGACCCGTTGCGCTTGTTACGGGCTTATCGACAAGCGGCTCAACTCGATTTCGCGATCGCCCCCCGCACTCAGAATACCCTTCGTCAACTCGCACCCCTGTTAACAACCATTGCGGCCGAGCGGGTGCAAGCTGAGTTAAACTATCTTCTGAGCAGTGAAAGGGGCGATCGCTGGCTTACTGTGGCTGCTGAGGATGGTTTACTTTCCCAATGGCTCGATCGCGTTACCCCAGAGAAACTGCACCAACTCGCACAAATCGAACAATGTGCTTGGTTAATCGGTAAAATTTGGCAGAGTTTGGGAGAACAACTGCAAACCGCGATTAACCCCCAAACCCTGTCTTGGTTGGCTTTAGGCAAATTAGCTTGCTTGGTGGGAAGCGACCCAGATTTGGCTGAAAGTCAACTCAAAAAACTCAAATATTCTCGGGCTGAAATTCGCGCAGTGAAAACCGCTTTAACTCCCCTTGAGCGTTTGCTGGCTGTGGCCAAACGCCCGTTAATCCCCTCTGAGCAGTATTTCTTCTTTCGGGAGGTTAAAGAGGTTTTTCCGCTTACAATGGTCTTAACGGTGGCGATCGCGGCGGCTCGCGGCATTCTCAACGAGACTCGTGCCATGAGTGCTGTTGCTCCTTTAATCAATCGCTATCTCGACGAAAGCGATCGCGCAGCCCATCCCCGTCCCCTTGTCACCGGGAGAGATTTATTGCAATCTCTCGATCTTTCCCCCTCTCCCCTCATTGGTGAACTTTTGACCGAAATTCAAATCGCTCACATTGAAGGTAAAGTGGAAACCCCTGAAGAAGCGTTACAATTTGCGGCTCAATACATCAAGTCTTTGTGAAGCCCGTCTTTAGACAGTTGACGCATATCTTGAGAATTTTTAGTTTAGACGAAACACTTGCACTCTGTTCAATTGCTGATGAAATCTTCTTTTCTTTCCTATCTCGCGATTAGCTTACTCGCTTCTACTACAACGGTTTTAAGCTTTCCCCGCATGGCTCACAGCGCTGAAGCCACTCCTGCCGAACAAGAAACGTTTATGGAAACTTGCACCTCGGCTCAAATCCCGAATATCACCCAAACGCAGCTTGACGGTTATTGTCAATGCGTCCTTACCGGCTTTATGCAGGACGACATCACCGAGGCACAAATTGACACCCTCAGCACCAATCCCCAAGACCCTGCTCAATGGGCCCCAAACGTCCGAGAAGTGATTAATAGTTGCGTTGGCGATCATTTCCTACCTGCTGAATAAGGATTCGCGATCGCGCTTCTAGATGGCGCTGAAGGCTTTAGTTTTCGGGGCTTGTGGCGTTTTTAAAGAAGGGCGCGATCGCAGCTCGAACACCTGTTTGAGGGAAATTTTGATACAAGTTGGGTAGATTACCACTTGACATTTGATTTTAGGCGAGTTTCACAAATTTGTCAAATAATTCGTGATTTTGACCCCTTTCAATTAATAAGAATTAACCTATTTCTAGAACTTTCTAGAACCCCGGTTTCTTATCTGCTTACCCAGGAAAGTTAAATTTTTTCGCTAGAAACCGGGGTTCTTATCCTTTTAATTCTACTGAAAAATAGACGCGATCGCGACATTGAAATCCGGTAACAACGGTGAAGTTAAATCGTCCCCTTCCAATAGCGTACAAACTTGCTGTAATTGGGCTTCATTCCGACGATAAACTGCAATGGTTTTCAAACGCCAGTCTGCCACCCAATATTCTTGTACACCATGCAAAGAATATAACTTGCGCTTCACTTCCTTATCTCGTTGTTCGTTCACTTCTCCTGGGGATAAAATCTCGATGACAATTTCCGGTGCAACAATCAGATGTCCCGACTCATCCACCCCATTTTCTAAACGTTCTTTGCTGATCCAAACCACATCAGGAATGACGGCATCGGTGGGGGTAAAAATGACTCCTGGCGTTTGAAAGGTTTTCCCTCGTTTTGTTTGTCGCGACCAAGATTCTAATTCAAAACACAGATTACCACTGACACTTTGATGGCGGATATGAGGTGCGCGGGTCACAAATAATTCTCCCTCGATAATTTCGTAGCGTTTCCAACCGCCATCGTCGGGCATGGCGTTAAGGTCTTGGATTGTCCAGTGGGGGGAATTAGCGACCATAAAATAGTTTGAATCCTTGGGTTTTATTCTACTGGAAAATGGACGCGATCGCGACATTGAAATCCGGTAACAACGGTGAAGTTAAATCATCCCCTTCTAGCAGCGTACAAACTTGCTGTAATTGGGCTTCATTCCGACGATAAACTGCAATGGTTTTCAAACGCCAGTCTGCCACCCAATATTCTTGTACACCATGCAGAGAATATAACTTGCGCTTCACTTCCTTATCTCGTTGTTCGTTGACTTCTCCTGGGGATAAAATCTCGATGACAATTTCTGGTGCAACAATCAGATGTCCCGACTTATCCACCCCATTTTCTAAACGTTCTTTACTAATCCAAACCACATCAGGAATGACGGCATTCGTCGGGGTAAAAATGACTCCTGGCGTTTGAAACGCATTCCCCAATCCCGTCATTTCCGACCAATTTTCGAGATGTAAATAAAGTTTACCTGCAACACTTTGATGGCGGATATGAGGTGCGCGAGTCACGAATAATTCTCCCTCAATAATCTCATAGCGTTTCCAACCGCCATCATCGGGCATGGCGTTAAGGTCTTGGATTGTCCAGTGGGGGGAATGAGCGACCATAAAATGATTTTAATGCTTTGATTTTATTGTAATGGATTGCTTTACTCAGGGGGATTATCGGATGCGATCGCGCGAATTTCAGCAATCAATTCGAGATAGTTATTTAACATGGTTTCGACTTGATTTAAAAGTGCGCGATCGCTCTGTGCCAATATTCCCCATTCTGCATCCGCTTTCAATCCTTCTAATTGCCGAGACAACATTTCAAAAGATTGGGGTAAATCGGCAATATTTTCTTCTTGCCCTTCTGAGGTTGGGATAAAGTCTTCAGCCCGTTGAACTAATTTTCTAACTTCTCGCGTGAGTTTTCGTCGTTGGTTGGCAAAGTTTCGGGTGGGATTTGCGGGGTTGGGGTTGTCTCTATCTTGTTGCTTGTCGGCGTTTGTATTTTCCATGTTTCCGGTTGAGTTTCTGGGGTGTAAGTCGGTGCTGTTTCTGGTTGAATTTGGATTTCGTGAGGAGTTATTTGGGCTTCTGGACTCAGTGTTTCTTGTCGGAATTGTATCTCTGGCTGAGGGATAGATCGCGTCTGTAAAATCTGAGCTAAAATTGCCACTAAAATGATTAACAGCAATACAATCATTAGAATTAAGCCCCCTTTTTTTGCCTGAGTTTGATTATGAGTCACAGGCAGGATTGACTGACGAGAAACCGTCGAACTTGGGAGTATTCTCTTATTATAATCTTGCCAAATTTCTGATTCGATTCGATTAGACAAGCCTCGCCAGACTCCCATTGTTTCCAAAACAGAACCAGCTTTCAGACTGGTTACAACAACGAGTAAACCTTCCCGGTTAGGAAGCTGATTTTGTCGTAGTTCTAGGGCTAAATCCTTCCGGTTTTCTGGCGTATTTTTAGCAATCCTATCAATATGATTGGCTTGAGTATCAAATTGCAAATCTTCTAATTTAGCCAGGGTACGAATCGCTTTTTTATCTACCGTAAACCCATAATCCCCCCCCGAAGTAATCACTCGATCCAAGTCTAATTCTAACTGCTCGGTCAAAGCTCGAATCAAAATACCTCGGAAGTCTTTTTCATAACCATATCGTCCCCGAATCAAAAGTGAGTTACGAATTGAACGTCCGGCAAAATCAATTCGCTCTTCTCCCGCTTTTAATCCTGTAATGAGTAAAGTCAACTCATTGGCTAAACGAAACAGAACAATAGAAAACTTCTGACTATCTATTAACTCAACCGGAACCATCCTTTTACCATCAGCCTGAATAGACCCCTTCAAAATCGTAGGAATTTCAGGAGTTTGACCATTTGTTTCAATTTTGAGCCAACGATAATCATGGTCTTGCGTCAAGCCCCGACTTTGAACATAAACGTCTATTTTAGTTTCCATAAAATCTTCCTCTTAAATATCTAACCACCTGTCTCCCTTCAACACTCTAAATCCTCCACTGGTTTTAGAACCTCTCGCAAATTCTTCAACTGCTTTTTGCAGGTATTGATCGATACCCAACCAACTTCGTAAAAAGTTGAAAAAGCCCCAACTGCGGTTATCTAAATGGAGTTTCAGCAGAAATCGTAATAAGTAGCGCAAGGGTTGTTCGCTGTCTTGAGGACTGTATTCTGCATCGTGGCGAATTTTCCGAAAATAGAAGCGAGGATTATTATATTCATCGACTTCTAAACGGGAAAAATGAACGCTTCCTACCGTTTGAATCGGAGTGACAACGTTAACAATCCAAGGGCTAAGTTGTTCTGAGTTAAACAACTGTAGTAAAAGGTCATAACCTTTTTGGATTTGGGCTAATAACTCTTTGGTTGATTGGTCATTTTTCAGGTACTTTTCGCATTTAATCGGCGCAAAAATAACCATCCGAGGGGATTCTAAGTCTTGATACGCCTTTTTGAACAAGTCTTTAATCTGTGAAGGACGATTGATTTTTTCGTGATATTTGCCCTTACGTTCCATCAAAGCTGGGGTGTCAATCGCAATTAAAACCACGGCTGAATCCCGGACTAATTCAGTCAAAAATTTCTTTTCGGCTGCGTTGGCTTTAGTTTCGTGATAACCCCCTGGATAATCACAAAACCGCAGTTGGAGAGAAGGGGTTATCCCTTTTTTTCCGAGACCAAAAGTAAAAGATCGTAATGATTCTGGGCCTGCGATCGCTTCTGTGCCTTGAATGCCTTGTCGTCCTCTGGCTTCAAAAACATCCAAAAGACTTTTTAATTCAATCAAACGATCTTGTAAAATTGCCGCACTTTCATCATCGGGAGTCAGTTGTAAATCGGTCAAACCTACATTGGTTTCAAACTGTTCGTAAATGGCAGTGAGGAGTGTTGTTTTACCCACTCCTGTAGGGCCAAGCATGGTAATTTGAAGTTCTTGCATAGAAAGATATCCTTAATCTAAAAACTGAAAAGCAGAGACTTGATTTTGGTGAGTGGCATTATCGACTAAATCCAACCATTCCCGACGAGTCCGAGTGCGATCGCTCAATTCTTCAAATTCATTAGACCACACTTGCGATCGCATTTCCTCTAAGAAAATTTGCCAATCATTTTTAACCCCTTTTGCGCGTAATACTCGGTCAATAAATTCTTCGACAATCGCGAAAGCCGCTTGATTCGGTTCAGCCAACAAATCATCTAAAACTGTCTCGCATTTATAAACTGCTTCGGCTTGTAATGAAGTCAAACAAGATAGCACTTCTTGGGGTGAAGGAGAATTAGAAAGAAACAAAGATTTATCATCAGGAGTCAGGTCATCTAAATGCTGACGAATGCGATGTTGAATCAAGCCCCGATAAGAAATTTCAAAGTCCGCTAAAATCGTAAAACCTAGTTTCAGTTGAGATAGGGTATCAGGGATTAAGACGGCAATTTCACTGAGAAACTCTGCATCCCGGACTAGGGTTAATTTTCCTAACTTGCCTTGCTCAATTAAAACTCGCGCAACCTTAAGCTTTAGCTTTTCAACGCTTTGTTTTAAGCCTTCATCTAAGAATAGAAACTGTTTAGACAAATGAGCGCGAACTTCATTCAAATATTGGTTATAGGCAATATCATAACCCCCCACTTCATTGCGACGAGTTTTTATTTCAACTTCAGTGGGAAGTCCGGGATGCTCTCGACAAGTTTGTAAAGCCGTCTGAACGTGCTGTTTAAAGTTATCATCCTGCATATCGCGAAACTCTCGTAGTTCTTGCAGTAAATCTTCTAAACCGTTGGTTAAGTCTTCCCAAACTTGATTAAACAGTTCGAGAAATTGGGGAAACCAACTCTCCGATTTTCCAGCTTGAGATAAAGCCTTTTTCGCCTTATCTAATTCTACCGCGATCGCGCTTTGTAACTTCTTCAAACTTTCTTGACGCAGGGTAGCATAACGCTTATCTAAAGCCGCAATATTTTCCTTGAGATAACTCAACACTTGGTCTAAAACTTGACCCGCTTCTTCGGAACTCGCACAATTAGCAATAACGTGTTGAACCACATCAATATGACTCTCAGCCCGACTATTGGCTAAGTCTTGACAGTTGTGCCAATTATCACCATTCTTAGAATCTTGATCGGTGCGATTGAGTACCAGAAATGACCATAAATGAATCGGTAAATCCACCAAAGCACTATGAGCAGTATCGTATAACTTTACATCATAATCTGCCCAATAATCCCCAGAAGATTTCGGCATTCGTACAAAAATTACCGCATCTACATCTTGCCCTAAAGCCTTCACTAAACGTTCTTCGTCACCAATACCTGTATCTCCCAATCCCGGCATATCAACCAGCGCAACTTGACCAATTTCAGTATGGGGAAACTGACAAATAATTTTGACTTCCTTAACCGCTAAATAATTAAAGAAAACCCGTTCGCCATCTTGGGTATCTTGCGCCACATATTGACGGATTTCCTCTTTACGAATTTGGCGGGGAGAAGCAGCCCCAATTAAATGTCTGTAGTTCGGTAAATGTTGATAATAGCGCTGTAAATGTCCGTACATGGCTTGAAATTCTGCCGATTTTAACTCAGCCGGAAGCCCCGGTAAATCGCTATTAGCAAAAGCATCTAAGGTAACAGGCTTGGGGCTTAAATGCAGCTTATCGTAATAAGGGGAAAGGACATTTTCAATAAAATCTCTTTCGCTGTAAAAATAAACTTCACCATGAGTATCTAAGTGGGGAGAATGATAAATCGTGCTGCGAACTCCGGTACAATGTTGGCGATCGCCATCAGGAATTTCCGCCGTGGTTAACCCCGTCAAACTTTGCAGAAAACGGCTTTTGCCTTGACGCGCTCGCCCGATTACGCCAACATTAAGGGTATCGCGATTCATGCGGCATTTCAGCTTATCGAGGGCGAATAATTCGGTTTGAATATCGCTGGCGATCGCGTTAAAATTGAGAACCTGTAACTGTTCTAAAACCTGCTCATCTTTGACTTTACCCAAGAGATTGTCGCGCTGTTGCTGAAGTTGGTGTAATGTCTCAGACAGCGATCGCAAATTCCCTTCAACTTGAGCGATTTTTGCGACCAAAGGGCGACGTTTTGCGAGAATTTCTGAAATTTGTTTAGTGCGAGTAGCGTTCATAAAAGTTCTTTAGCTTAGAATGGCAAGATTGACGATACTTTACTCAGGAAAAATTAGATAAAAAATCGAAAATTCACTTCGCCAAGTTTTGGTTTATGTGAATATTATCTCAGTTCAAAAGGCGCGATCGCGCAAAATATCAACAAAACTTCAACTTTAAAATTGGGAAAAATGAGGTAACAGCTTATTGCTACAAATCTCTACCCCTCAATTCCTTAAAAACTCAGAATTTGAGTGAGATAAAACCGAGAGAGGGCGATCGCCTAAAATAAATTTAGAGAACAAACAGCCCAGTTTGTCAACTATTCCACTGACCCATTATTACAAAAACCAAAATGGTACAAACACCCGCAAAACCAGAAACCGAAACCCTCTTACTCAACTTACCCAGAACCCTAAAACTCCATGTTACCTCAGACCAGTTTGTCCTCTTAGCCGCCAGTAATCGCGATTTACAACTCGAAAGAACAGCCCAAGGAGAACTCATTGTGAATCCCCCCACAGGTTGGCAAACTGGACAACAGAATAGCCGTATTTCGGGGGAGTTGTATTTATGGTGGCGTAATGCAGGTGAACCCGGAAAAGTTTTTGATTCTTCGACTGGATTTACTTTACCGAATAATGCCATTCGTTCCCCGGATGCGGCTTGGGTGAGTCAAGAACGTTGTGATACTTTAACCGACGAACAAAAGGCAACCTTTGCCCCAATTTGTCCTGATTTTGTGGTAGAATTACGCTCAACTTCCGATACTTTTAAATCCCTCCAAGAAAAAATGCAGGAGTATCTGGAGAATGGGGCAAGATTGGGTTGGTTAATCAATCCTAAAAATCGGACTGTAGCGGTTTATCGAGTCGGTTTAGAAACCGAAGTTTTAACCAACCCCAAACAGTTATCAGGGGAAGAAGTTTTACCGGGTTTTATGTTGGATTTGCGTCGCGTGTGGGGGGAGTAGACTCAACTAGAACCCCAGTTTTTTCAAAAAACCGGGGTTCTAAATCTACAATCTAACCCAACTCAAAAAGCGGCAAATCCTCTGCCCCCACAGCCACCATCACCGACGTATTTTCTCCCGGTAATGGTATCCGTCCCCGCAGTAAAGGTAACAACATTTCCCACTGCATTGAACTCAATTCTCCTACCCAAGAAATCCCTAAATCTTCGCTAACTTCCACTCCCATCATCAGCAAATTCATCGCCATTCCCGACAACAATAACACCGCATCTTCAGCCTTAATCCCCGTCGTATCAATCAGCAGCGTAATCTGTTCGGGATGAGGATGAGAAGACAAAGATGCAATAACATTTTGAATTGCGTCCCCTACCTCATCTTCGGGTAAACTCCAATCGGGAAAAACAACCCAATTCATCTCCCGTAAATTCAAACCTTGCAGAGTCGTTTCAATCAAAACCGACTGCATCACATCCGCCATTTTCTGCCAAGAAAACTGTTGCGCTTGTTCCAATCCCGCCGGAATTAACGCCTCGCGCACGCGATTTTTTTGAATCTCGCACAGGGCTTCTACCATGTCCTCTACCCTATCATCCGGGACGTATAAGGCGGCTTCTGCGGCAACTTCGGGGAGGGAGGCATTGCGGCAAGTAATCACCGGACAAGCGCAAGCTAAGGCTTCTAGAACCGGCATCCCAAAGCCCTCGTATTTAGAAGGATACACCAACGCCACCGCCCCCGCATAAGCCAAACGCAATTCTTCGTCGGTTAAATTAAGAGAATGGACGACGCTTCCTTGAGTACATTGACGAAATTCTGCGTCTAATCCTCTTTGATTTCCCGTACAAATAATTTCAAATCCTTGCCGGGTACTCAGTTGTGCAAAAGCCTGGAAAAATAAGCGGGTATTTTTGTAGCCTGTATAAGCCCCAACGATGAGGAAATAGGGCTTACTAATGCCATATTTAAACTTAAATGCGGCAATTTCTTCGTCGCTTGCGGGACGGAAAACATCAGCCACTCCCACATAAGCAACAGTCACCGATTCTACTTCTGGGAAAAAGTATTGTAAATCACGGGCGCTATTTTCAGAAATAGCCATAAACGCCGAAGCCCGACGAATCGCTTCATGCTTTTCTTGCCACATTATATTTTGTAAATTATATTGTTCGGGCAAGCGTTCGGCAATCATATCATAAAGTAATAAAGCCGAGGGTGTTTCTGTGGGGAAAGTGTAGTAAGTAGAGATAAATAAATCCACTTCTTCTTCATCGCATATCGCTTGCAAAAGGGCGCGATCGCCTGCTAAATTTTGATAATCATGGAGGGGAATAGTACGATAGCGAATCCCAGGAATTTTTGGTGCAGTGTTGCCCCGGTCTAAAACCAACAAATGCCGAGCAAAACCGCTATCTACCCAAACTTTAAATAAACTCTGCCATACCCTAGCAATTCCTGTGTTGTAGCGTTGGAAAAACACGCCATCAATGGCAATCCTCGGCTTAACTTTAGCATAAAAATAACTCGCCCGATTCTCACTCGCTTCGACGAATTTCCACCCCTCTTTTTCATCTTTTTGGAGTAAAGGAGTCACCCCCAAAACATCCACCCGGTCTACCATCGTATCATCCCCCACCCAAGGGAAATACTCCCGCAACATCACGGGAAAGTATTGTTCAGCCTGTAAATTTTGCCAATAACTCAAGGCATTTTGGTAGCCATAATATTGCTCTTTAAACTGGAGTTGTTCGGGCAAAAGATAAGCAAAATGTTGAAAGACTAACCCAGCTTCTTCGGTTTCTGCGTGGGTCAAAGGATCGAGCAGATCAATACATTGATAATGCTTTTCTGATACAAAGTTAGCTAAAATGGGCTGTTCTGATACTAACCAAAGATAGCCCGGTTGATAGCGCCAAGTTCGCAGCCAATCTTGTCTAGGACTTTGAGCAAAATAGTTGCGGGTACTAATGACTAAATCTTCTCCAACAAAGCACCAATATAAATAATATGCAGCAGTTTTTTGGGGATTTTTGATAAACAAATTACGCCCATTGCATAACTGCTCAACCGTCCAGAGTTCATTCAGGTTAATTTGCCACAATAAGCAACTTTCTTGAATGTTGGCGAAGGGTGCATTAAGCATTTCTGACTTTCCTGGCCAAAACTCTCCCTTGGGTTGGCGGTAAAGAGTAATTTGGTTTGGATATTGAGCAGCGAGTTCATCTAAGTATTCCGAAGTTCCGTCATTACTACGACCATTATTATGAATCTTTTCGCTAACTTGTCTTTCTGATGGTAAACTTACTCCTTCAATAATATGCCAATGCCAGCGAAATGGTAGTTGCTTTAAAACATCAATGTGATACTGAATAAAAGGTTCCCCATTTAGTACAATCGTGAAGAAATGAACGGGAAGTTCGGGAAAGGCAATATAGTTTTGTTTTTCAACATTTTTATTTTCAACACTCTCGCCAATTTCGCCTAATTTGTTAATACAATGACACTCATATCCATGATTTTGCAAAAGCTCAAAAGTAGTATTAGCATCCGTAGGTGCAATTGTAAATTGTAGGAAATGGATCGCTTTGTGTTTTAATAAATTGGCGGCTCCTTGAAAAATGGAGAGCGCGCTTTCCGGAAGATCGAGTTTTAAATAATTGATTTTTTCTAGACCTTGGGTTTCACAAAAGCGATCTAGGGTAATACTTTCTACCGTTGTTGTCTGAACTTGCGATCGAATTAATTCCTCGGGATAACGATCGAGAACCGAAGTTTGGATACTATTACGATGGCTATGAGGTTCGGGAAATTCATAAAATTCTATCTCTCCCTCTTGGTCAGAAATAGCTTTTTGCTCTAGGGTAATGTTATCAAGTAGATAGTAATCAACTTGGGCTTGAAGTTGGTTTGCTAAATGCGCCGTCGGCTCAAAAGCATAAACTTGACCAAAGTACCCTACCCATTGACTCATTAATAAAGTATCTTGGCCTTTATGTACGCCAATATCAAAAACAATCGCGTCTTCATGAATGAGCGATCGCATTAATTTCTGTTCTTTTTCTTCGTGCCAAATTGAGGTTTGCTGTTGCAGTTCCGATCTAAGCTTTTTGTAATCAGAGTTGACTTTCCTGAAAATTGAATAACCATTACGCAAACGGGAATTTTCTTTAATTAATTCGTAGTTTAGGTCTTGTGAGAGTTGTGCATGAGAGTTATAATTTTTATAGGTATTAATGTCATCTAATGCTATAAATTTAGCTCCATAAACTTGAGCTAGTTCTACTGAACCAGTAAACTCAGAACCGTCAATTAAAACGAAATCAAAGAATTCAATATTGTTTTCAGATTTAATAAGAGCAATTCCATTTTTAGGAACATCGTTACTTTCAAGATACTTAATATCTCGCTCTCGCCAACTCAAAACTCGCTCTAGAGTCCAAAAATGCAAATTAGTGGTGCGAGTATTATAAAATTCAATAACTTGCGCTTCGCTCGGAAAGCAATCAACGGGAACAGAAGAAACATTATAACAATGAACAAAAGGCTCATTTTCATAAGCCTTCTCTAACTCCAGAAAGCGCGTTTTTGACACTTCCATGCAGTACAACTGGGGTTGATGAGGATTTTGTTGAATCCCCGTTACCAGGGCTTCTGTGCTGCCTCCTCCGGACGATGAGCCAATTTCTAAGATCGTTTTAATCTCTTCTTCGGCAGCAATTCTTTTGATGAAATAGTAAAACTCATCATGTTTAATTTCAGGAGGAATAATTTGTTCGATTTGGATATCTGCCATAATGCTTTAAGGTTTAAACCAGACCACAATTTATTAATTAATTAATAAAGAATAAGCAGCTTCAGAAGCTGCCTAGACTAAAAACATTTCTCAAAAGAATTAAGGCTCGCTTTCAGGCGTTGTCGCTTCTCCTGATTCTTGAGCTTTGATTTGTTCTTTGATTTGGTCGAGTTGGGCTTGCAATTCTGTAGCTTCGGGATTGAGTTCTACTAATTCTTCTAGGGGGGCGATCGCGCCTTCGTAATTGCCCGTTTGAATCTGAACCGCCGCTAATGCTTGTAGGGCTTGTTGATTTTCAGGATTGAGTTCAACTAACTGCTGTAACGGCTCAATTGTTTCTTCAAACTTCTGCATTTGTAAGCGCAATTCCACCAAACGAGTTAAGGCAAATTCATTATCCGGTTCTCGTTCTACCACTGCGGCAAATCCTTCTTCTTGAGTGGCTAATTCATTTTGAATTGCTTCAGCTTCCGTGGCGGGTTCCGTTTGAGGACTCGTCGAAGTTCCGGTTAACAGATTAGCCGCCATCAATCCCGTCGAACCGAAAAACGCGATCGCGCTAAAAATAACAACAACTTTTTGAAATGTTTTTTTCTGATTTTTCGAGGAAGGCATATTGTCAAATTTAATCCCAATAGCAAGTGATCGCAACCCTTAGAATTGTCGGAAATGCGTTACTGTTAAATTACCCATTCCTAGACTCAAAGCGATCGCGTCTTGTTCAAATGTAGCAAAGTTATGTGGGAATTATGACCCTCTCGACCCCCCAAAATCCCCTCGCAAAAGTCCTACCCTTTTTAGTTTTGGGATTGTGTGCGGTAACCATTGGCGTACTGCAATTTTCTCAAGTGCGATCGCTCCAACAAACCCAAACCGCCCAAGTTTACCAAGAACAAGTCCAACAAGAAAGACTGCGCCTGCAACTGCTGCAACAACTCCCCAGCTTTGGCTTCGACAACTTAATCGCAGACTGGACTTTTCTACAATATCTCCAATATTTCGGCGACGATGAAGCCCGGGCCGAAACCGGCTACGATCTAGCCTTAGATTACCTCGATCTGGTCATCGACCGCGATCCCCGTTTTCTCGGTGCTTATGATTTTTTAGCCACCGCAGGCTCAATTTACGCCGCCGAACCCCAAAAAACCGACGAAATCATCGAAAGAGGCTTACAATCCGTCACACCGCGAGTTCCTGAACGCTCCTACTACATCTGGCGACAAAAAGCGATTAATGAGTTGCTTTTCCTCGAAAATGCTCAAGCCGAAGCGCAAAGATCGTTTCAAAAAGCAGCAGAATGGGCTAGTGTGTACGAAGACGAGGAAAGTCAATTTGTAGCCGAATTTTCGCGACAAACGGCCCTATTTCTCGAAAACAACCCAGAAAGCAAAGTTGCGAAAGTAGGGGCTTGGGCTTTAGTGTTACAAAATACGAGTGATGAACGCGCTCAAGCTCGCGCCATCGAAGCCATCCAAAGTTTAGGCGGTAGCGTCCAAGTCGCCGAAAACGGACAATTTATAGTCTTGCCCCCTTCACAAGATTAGGAAGGTTATGGGCAGTCTTTAATCGTGAAAGAGGGGGGAGAGGGGGAGGAGTGGGAAGAGGGGGAGGAGTGGGAAGAAAGGAAAAACCCCATCTCTACTGCCTACTGCCCACTGCCCACTGCCGACTGCCCAAAAAACTGATAACTGATAACTGATAACTGAAAAGCCCCCAGATACTGTTAAGATAATCGAGTTGTAATGCTTGCATTGTTGTGTCAGACCTCCGAGAAGAAATTGCCCAAAGCCTTGATGAAGCTGCTTGGGATTGGTTAATGCCCCATGCTCGTCGAGATGCCTTGATTGTCGTATCCCCTTCCCTAGATTTGTTAGATGTGGGGGTAGAAATTGCCCAAGATAACGCCCCTCAAATTCAAACTTGGATTACCAAGAAACTGATTCAGAAGCCGTCAGTCGATCAACTGACCCTTTGGAATAAAACCCCAGAAAAACGCTTTAACGCCATTATTGTTCAGCCTTTTGTGGTGGTACAGGAACAATCGGTGGCCTGAGTTGAGACTTGAGGGTTGCCCCAGTATAGCCTGTGGTGAGCCATAGCAAGGCTCTAACCCCATCCCGGAGGCATTTACCCATCGATTCGGGGGCGCGGTTGGTAGGGACGGTAACGGGTTTAATGACAATACCGCGACTGCCAAAAACAATTTCACCAATGATCCGGGCCCGTCTCATGTGGTCGTCAGAAGTCACCAGATAAACGCTGTCAATGTCTTGAGCTTTGAGGCGGTCAACCAGGGTGGTAAAGTTAGTGACGGTATCTTGGGCTTGGTAATCGAGATAGACGCGATCGCGCTCGATGCCGATTTTAGCAAACAGCAGGTTGGCGTAACCTTCTGGACTACCTGAAGATACCCAAATTGGTAACTCCGGGTGTTGATGAGCAAAGCGGGCCGCAAAAGACTCTCGCCGTTCTTCCCCACCGAGAACCACAATGGCTTCAGGTTGAACAATAATGCCCTTAATCGTACGATAACCCGCGATCGCGCCGATTGCCATCATCACCATTATGATTCCCAACCACCGTTTTTGCGATCGCGGGGATTTTGTAAACAACAAGCGCGATTGACAAGAATTCAGCTTTAACACCATTCACCTGAACCGATCGAACAGAACTCACAGAACCTCAAAATACCCTCAACCCTCAAACCGGACAAGAGATTAACCTGCGCCCTAGTTTACCTCTCAACAGGGAATAATGACTCAAAAACTAGAGAATTTTTAAACTTAAGAAACGGGACTGGCCGGACTCGAACCGGCGACCTAGCGCTTCAGATTGGTGTGAGTTTCCCCACTCTCTGGACTATTCCTTCACCTTAGATTC
The DNA here is from genome assembly GCA_000380225.1 of filamentous cyanobacterium ESFC-1. GTDB lineage: Bacteria > Cyanobacteriota > Cyanobacteriia > Cyanobacteriales > Spirulinaceae > Jaaginema. The sequence continues at coordinate 783,383 of KB904821.1, read as the reverse complement.
TAACGATCCGTAGGTGGCGGCCTTTGTGTTGCTAGAGGTTTGAATTTTAGCGAGCATACAGGGGGGAACATAAGGCGCTAAAAAAGCGAGAAAGGCTTTTCCGGCTTGAGTTCCTAACCGCAAACGGTAATGGTTTCGATGACGAATCACTCCCCAGTGAATCCCCCACACTTGCGCGAAATAAGCCACAATGATTTCATTGTCTTTTCGCGATAAATGGGTGTTGAGGTACACCTCTAGAGCGTGAATCCGACCATTGCGCCGTTTAAAAGACTTCGAGCCGCAATCTAAAAACCAAATCGCAATTCCTTGGGGAGTTAACCAATTCAGGAAACGGTGCGAGATTGCGCGATCGCGTCCCGAATATAATTGTTGAATCAACACCCGCGTTAACGGAATTTGCTTGGGTTGGATGCGCCAAACTCGATGGCCTTTCGGGGTAATTTTCTCGCTCACAGCAACCGCTTTGCGCGTAATTTGTGCGAGTAACGCTTGTTTGAAGCGCACATACTCAATTTGAGCGTCACTGTGCTGAATCCAAAAATTGTTACCGTTGCGGCGACTCACCCCTAACAGCATTCCTGTGAGAATGCCCCGTTGCTCTGGTTTTGATGAGACATGATAGTCCATCTGTTGTTTAACTCTTGCAGCAACCAGTCTCTGCACCTTCCAAACTTAGCAATTTAAGTTTGGCTTGGCTCAAGATTACCCTATCTGTTACCAGACTTAGGCTTCCTTGAATTTGACCGCATTCATCTCTCGAAGTTTCCTTCCAGGATGCCCGATATTTCAGGAGGCGCTTGCTCTATCCAACTGAGCCACAGCCCCTAGTGCAAAACTATAATAGCAAATTAGTTGTTGGTTGTTGGTTGTTGGTCATTGGTCATTGTAAATTGTAAATTGTTCATTATAAATTGTACATTGTTGCCTTATGATGCCCTTTGGCCGTCCCCCTGCTACCAATCCCGAACAAGAGAAATGGAAGTCTAAACTCGATTGCTTTAGCCATGATTATCGCGTCGAATTGGCGGCGTTGGTGTGGGGCTTTTTGCAACAGCAAGAAGAAAGTAGCGAGAAGATTTTAGGAATTGATATCAAACCCGAACCCCATTTTATCGCTTGCGATCGCGCTGCCCTCGAAGACCTCAATCGCCGCGTCAATTACCATTTACAAGAAATTTTAGGCATTCTCGACGGTACAAAACCCGATCGCGAAGTGAGTATTATCGGCATTGGGGAAGGCCAGATTATGTTACTCCACTTTGAACCCGACCCCGCACCGCCTCAATGTTTTGAGCAAATCGGTAAAGATTTGAATACTTTATTCGACGAACTCGAACAGCAACTCCAAGCAAATTTTGCCGATTAAAACATAATATCTTCCCCTTGGCTGGTAAAACGGACATCATCGACATTCCAAAGGGAATTTTCCGTCAAGGTTTCCCGCAAGCTCCCAAAAAGGGCAAATTTCTCGCATTGAGACAAAGAAAGAAAATGGCGATCGCTATCGGGAGACAAGCGTAAATCAACAATGGCGGTGGTTTCATCGAGATTAACCCGATAACCCACTAGATCGAAATCCCCATTGAGCGATCGCTCGATGACTTGACCCACAGAAGCCTCAACCGCATTATTAGCCGGGGCCTCCCAAGGTTCGGGAACCAGGCGATCGCAAGTGGCATTAGGATAAAACAAATCAACCTGACGATCTTGGGGTTGGGGGGGACTAGGGGAAACACGACGAGGATTAGAAAGACGAAAACGGTTAAAAATGGGGATAGCCGACGCAGAGGGAGAATAAGCCACTTCTACTCCGACCACCGTCGCGATCGCGATTCCATAGATTAAACATTTTTTGATACGCTGCATAAGGATAATTGCCTGAATTCAACAATTTTGGGAATGCTTGATAATCCAGGCGACTATTTTTTTGTCGGGAGAGTTCCGGGTTTTGGGAGGTTCGAGGATGGCTCAAACTACAGCGTGGACACGCCGCCACGTTCTTTCGTTGGCGGATTTTGCCCCCCACGAATACGATACAATTTTGCAAACAGCGGCCAGTTTTCGGGAAGTGCTGTCGCGACGCACCAAGAAAGTGCCAGCCCTCCAAGGTCAAGTGGTGGCTAACTTGTTCTTTGAGTCGTCTACCCGCACCCGTAGCAGCTTTGAACTAGCGGCCAAGCGTTTATCGGCGGATACCCTTAATTTTGCGCCGGGAACGTCGTCCATGACCAAAGGGGAGACGATTCTCGATACCGCGAAAACCTATCTCGCGATGGGGGCTAATATTATGGTCATTCGTCATCGGGAAGCCGGAGTACCGGGGGCGATCGCGATGGCTATGGACGAACTCCAATCGGGCGTAAGCGTCCTCAATGCCGGAGACGGCCAACACGAACACCCCTCCCAAGCCCTCCTCGACCTGTTTACCCTCTGTTCCTTACTCGACCTCGAAAACCCGCGTTCGGAGGTGTTACAGGGCAAAAAAGTAGCGATTGTCGGCGATATTCTCCACTCTAGGGTAGCGCGGTCGAATATTTGGAGCTTAACGGCGGCGGGGGCAGATGTCCATTTAGCCGGGCCCCCCACTTTGCTCCCGAAACTGTTTGCAGATTTATTGGAAAATAAGGGCGATCGCGGTTCGTTGTGGCTACATTGGCAACTCGATCCCGCTTTAGAAAATGCCGATTTTGTCATGACCCTGCGCTTACAACACGAACGCATGGCCCAGCATCTGTTACCGAGTTTGCGGGAATATCATCATTATTTTGGCATCACTCGCGATCGCCTCCAACAATGCCACCGGGATGTCAAAGTCTTACATCCGGGCCCTGTCAATCGTGGGGTTGAATTGAGTTCCGATCTCATGGACGATCCCCGCTTGAGTTTAATCTCCCAACAAGTCACCAGTGGCGTTGCGGTTCGCATGGCGTTGTTATATCTACTCGGTAGCCGTAAAACTGAGTAGGCAATCCTTTGTAGGGGCGGGGTTTCCCCGTCCAACAACCAATAACTGGTGCGACCCCGCGCCGCCGAAAGCGTCGAGACCCCGCGCCGCCGAAAGGCGCACCTTGTAGCTCGACAAGACAGGCGCACCTTGTAGCTCGACAAGACAGGCGCAAGGGAATGCGCGAGTAGCAAGGGAATGCGAACCAGAAACAACCAATAACCAACAACCAATAACCAACAACCAATAACCAACAACCAATAACCAACAACCAATAACCAATAACCAAACAAAATTGAACCTTTTCGATCCACCCCTGGTCTAAACGGGTGAAGTTTGAACGGTAGTGAAGGAAATGCCCAAGGTGTTAGCCGACGATCGCGCTCATGTCCCTGACCGAAACTTAGTGATGGAATGTCAGCAAGGATCGCGGACTGCCTTTCGGCAACTTTACCAACGCCACCAAAAACGAGTTCGTTCAACGCTGTATCAGCTTTGTGGGGCAGCTTTACTGGATGATTTGACCCAAGATGTCTTTTTGAAGGCTTGGAAAGGCTTACCCAAGCTGCGAAATCCCGATTATTTTGGCACTTGGTTGTATCGCATTTGTTGGAATGTGGCTCAAGATCGGCGGCGCAGTTTAGCCCAAAATCGAGATAGTGATGCAGACCAACTTGCTCAGTCCCTTGGGGTAACTGAAGCAGATTTGATGCAGTTACACTATCAAGACTTAGTACAACGAGGTTTACAAAGTTTAACTTTAGAACACCGGGCGGTACTGGTACTGCACGACCTCGAAGATGTTCCCCAAAAGGAAATCGCCAAAATTCTCGATATCCGCTTGGGAACGGTGAAATCTCGTTTATTTTATGCCCGAACTGCGATGCGTCAAGCGATCGCGGCAGAAGTTGGAGAAAGCTTATGAGTCCTCAATTTTCCGAAGACCAAGATCGGCGTTTGGTGGAATTTTTACGCCAAAACACTCCGGTTCCTCCCCCGGCTGACCCAAACCTAGAAAGCCGCTTGCTGCAACAAGTGGAGCGTCATCCGAGGGGGCGATCGCGCAGCAGTGGGCCATTGTGGCTCATTCCAGGGGCGATCGCGGCAGGATTATTACTGGGAATCGGCGGCCACCGTCTTCTCAATCCTCAACCGCAACTGGCCCAGAATCCCGAACAAATCGAGGAACTCGAAGCCTTTGTCCTCGACAATTGGGGCTACACCATTGGCTCTACGATTGATGCTACCGCAACGAACAGCTTATCGAACTCTTGGCTATTATTGGCCGATCCTCAAGCTTCCACCCCTGTATATTCTCAATAATGATGAGGTTTCTCATGTCTATTCGTAATATTTTCGCTTTTTCGGCTTTAAGCTTTTTCCTCAGCACAGGAGTTTCCTCTGCTGAACCCCTCAACCCCAACTTTGAACCGGAAACCGGCCCCCATTTCGGGCAAATGGCGCAAAATCGCGGCGGCCGACAAGGCGGCCCGGATGCCGGTGGACGTTTTTTACAACAACTAAATTTAACGACCGAACAGCAACAACAAATCCAAAGCATTCGCGACAAATACAAAGGCCAAATGGACGAGCAACGGGACGCGATGCGAAATGCTCGTCAAGAATTAGGGGATTTGATGGCCAGCGATGCGTCGGTGGAACAATTACGCGCTCAACACAATGAGGTAATGCGATCGCAACAAAACATGGCGAATCTGCGTTTTGAAAGTATGCTCGAAACCCGCCAAGTTCTCACCCCCGAACAACGCCAAGAGTTGTCCAACATGGTGCAAGAACGCCGTAGTAATCGCTCGCAACGTTTTCGCGGCAATCGGTAGTAGGGGTTATCAGTTATCAGTCTCTAAGGGGCAGTAGGCAGTGGGCAGTAGGCAGTGGGGGGAGTGGGGATTTTGCCCCAGAAAGGGGGTCAGAAACTTCTTGCTGTAGGGCAGACTCTATAAAAAGGCTCAACGCCAGACTATACTGAGGTTTCAGCCGAGAAAAAGTACAATTAAGTTTCTGGAGAGTTATCAGTATTTTAGGCAGCTTTTTTCAGTCATCAGCAATTAAGGGGCTCCTCGGCAATCGGCTCCTCGGCAATCGGGGGGAGGGGGAAGAGGGGGGAGAGTGGGAAGAGGGGGAAGAGGGATTTTGGCGACAACCAACAACCAACAACCAATAACCAATAACCAATAACCAATAACCAACAACCAACAACAAATGACCAAAGACTAAGGACAAAACTTAAGCTTTTTGTAGTTCTCGCACCACGGGTTTATTGTCTTGCAACTCGCCGACAAAAACCCGATCGGCGACATTAACAAATAAACCATTTTCGAGAACACCGGGTAGGTTGTTAATGGTTTTTTCTAGGTCTTCGGCGTTGCTGAGGTCATCAAACTTAACATCAATGACTAAGTTGCCTTGGTCGGTCACTACGGGGCCGGCTTTTTTAACGCCCATGCGGAGTTCGGGTTGACCGCCTAATGCTTTGAGGGCGCGGAGGACGGGGGTCACGGCCATGGGGATGACTTCGACGGGGAGTAAGAAGGTTGAGCCGAGTTTATCGACTAATTTGCCGCTATCCACAACGACGATAAATTGTTCGGCAAGGCTATCGACGACTTTTTCGCGGGTGTGGGCGGCTCCACCCCCTTTGATGAGGTTGAAGTGGGGATCGACTTCATCGGCTCCGTCAATGGCAATATCGATGCGTTCGACGGCATCTAAACTGGTGAGGGGGATACCGTATTCTTTGGCGAGGACTTCGGCTTGAAAGGAGGTGGGAATGCCGACGATGTTTTCGATTTCGCCTGCTTTGAGGCGATCGCCAATAAACTGAATGGCATAAGCGGTGGTTGAACCGGTGCCTAGTCCCACAATAGAATTAGATTGAACGAGAGAAGCGGCTTTTTGACCAACTTCCTGTTTCATGAGTTTAATTGGATCGGTTTGCTCGGCCATGGTTGCTTTTTCCTAAACGCTATAACTGTATTTGTCGGGAGATCGCGATCGCGCTCTTGGATTGCCGTTGCGGATGCGAATCAAAACATTTCGGGAAAAAAGTGTCAGAATTGATTTAGAACCTATTAGATTGTGTCCGAAGCCTTTTTCTCTCAATTTAATAATTTGATTTAAATTAAGGAATTTTATAAGCAAGTGTATGCTCGTCATTCTCAGGCTGAATCACAATGGTATTTGATTCTTCAGCCGACTTCTGCTGAAACTCGACACTCTTTAAAAAGGATGGGCTATCAGCCTTTTCCTCAAACTCCCTTGTTGCTTTATGCAACGGCACCAGACTCTCAAAAATCTACTCTGTTTGTGGCGCTCAGTCAAACTTTATCGGCGGTTGAGTTAACAAATACGCGTTGTTTGATGACGCGATCGCCCCTGGATGAACCGCAGATTTTACGGGAGTTTCTTTATGCTCAACCTTTGAGCAAGATGGCTCAAGCGATTGAATATGGTTGGTTTTTTCGCTTTTTGATTGAAAATAAGTGGCTGTTTCACTACCAACCGATTATCGATCTCGCGACGGGAAACGCGATCGCCCATGAATGTTTGGCCCGCGCTCAAACTGAGGACGGAAAACTCATTTACGGGGAGCAGTTGATTCAAGCGGCGATCGCTACGCAAACTTTGAGCGATTTTGATGAAATTGCTTATGTCAGTTGTTTAGAGGCGATCGCAAACTTGAAAAGTACGCCGGATTCACTCTTTTTTGTGAATATCTCTCCCAATACTCTGTTGCGGATGCCCAATTTCGTTTGGCAAAATCAAGAACGAGTGGCGGCTTTGGGTCTCAAACCCCAACAAATTGTCTTTGAGTTGACCGAGATTGAACGGTTGCGTCAAAGTGATGAAATTCTCGAAGCGATCGCCCAGTTGCGCGAACAAGGCTTCAAAATTGCCATTGACGATCTGTTTGGCTGTACGGTATTAGACCGCTATTTACTGGAGTTTCGCCCGGATATCATCAAAGTGGATCGTCGGGCGATTCAAGGCTGTAGTCAACACGCCATGAAGCGGATTTTACTCAAAAGTGTCCTCGGTTCGGCACAAGAGTTAAACTGTCGTGTCGTAGCAGAAGGATTAGAAACCCCTGAAGATATCCAACTGTGCCGCCATTATGGAGTTGATTTTGGACAAGGATTTGGGTTAGCTTTTCCGACAAACCAGCTTTTACAGCACCCGTTACAGGGCTGGCCGCATACTTGCCAGATTACTCCCACTTTCTAAAAATTGTCCGCGATCGCGTTTCTCCTTCAGACAACACAGCCAGAAAAAATAACCAGATTTCTAGGAGTTACTGGTTTGAGTGGCAAGTTGTTCTTTGAGGGCTGCCAATTCATTAGCCCACCGGGGATCAACTTGATTACTGCTGCTACTGCTGCTGCTGCTGTCGCTGCTGCTCCGCTTTTTGTTGCGATCGCCGCGTCGATTGCTGCTGCTGGCAGAAGAACTCCCACCACCGCTTTCCCCTTTGCTGGCGGGTTTGCTTTTGGCCCGAGGTAGGGCTTTTTCGATTTTGAGCGTCGTCTCCATGAAGGCTTGGCCGTTGTATTTTTCGATAAATTCATCGGCCATTTCATCATTGGGAACGGTGACAAAGGCGAAACCCCGGCAATTTCCGGTTTTACGGTCTTTAATCACTTTGGTACTGACGCGATCGCCTGCATCGGTGAAAACTGATTGCAAAGCATCTCGATCGATGGGTTTTTTGGGTAAATTTCCAACGTAAAGACGAATAGACATTAATTCATTACCTCCTGATTCAATGGGTCAGAAAAACTTAGGACTACTGGGACAATATTTTCGACAAGCAGGTTCGCAGCGAAGGTCATTTAATCAACAGGTTCTAAAACAATTTTTGGGAGTTGTTTCTTTTTTAGCCAACTCCTTTTCTAACCCCGCTACTTGATTCCGAGCGAGACGTAAAAGTATTTTTGGGATCATCTTAGGATGTTGCTGCGTTTTTGCTGAAACTTGCTATTTAAGTGCATTAGCCAGTAAGTCGAGTCTGCAACTTTAGAAAAATCATTACAGAATATTTACACCATCTACCAACTTATCACGCCCAAGCTAATTTAGCACGAATTCTGAGGGTTTATTATTTGGTGGCAGTTTTTCGACTGAGGCGATCGCGACAAAAAGCGACCATTGATTCTGTAGAGATGAAAATGTCGCTGAGGCGATTTTGTTCATTTTGAGCAAATTTTCCCCAGAACAGTTGTTAAAACGGTCGGTAACTTCGCCTCTGCCCAATGATTAAGTCAGAAACTTTTAAAATTATTACCAGGGAAAGACTTGCACCTTGTCAATTTTTTGTTATATTTCTTAACAAGACACTCAAAAGGTCGTTTCGCCGTCAATGGCCAAGCCAGCCCAAGGAATTAAATCCAGGCGGTGAACAGTCCAACAGCTAACGAAGTTCTTTAACTACAGTTTGGAGGTACAACCCATGTATCAACCCAGTGACAACTTAAGCATAGAGCAACAATTCAACCTCCGTTCATTTCAAACCCAAGTGGAAAAAATGAGTCGGGAACAAGCCCAAAACTTTTTGATGCAACTTTACGAGCAAATGTTAGCTCGCGAAAATATGTACAAAGAGTTTATCAAGCACGAATGGGGACTCGATCAACCCTCTTGGTCTGAATAGCCCCTAGACGTTTTAACCCTTAGAGACGCGGTGACCTCTTTCTCTAGCTAAGTTCCTAGGAATAGGAAAGAAGCCAGGGATACCGGGGCGCTACCATCTCTCCTCAAAGCTCAATTTAGTTCAGAGAACCTAGTTTCGCCTCACGTTTAACCAAATCCAAATCGTAGCGGTATAAAGCTACGGGATGACCCAACGCTTCAAAATAACGCGGGTCTTCGGGGGCAAAGTAAATCGCTGCAAACTGAGTGGCTTGAATCGTTTGTGGATCGATGAGTTGATAAGCCGTCGTTACTTCAACTGTATTAACATATATTTGCGAAGGTCGCCGAAACACCTGACGAGTGACTTCTGTGGCAATAAAGCGATCGCGACTCGGAAATTCGCTTTTACGCCCCGTGACCGTTGAAACAAGTTGCTGTCCGGGCGATAACTTCGTAATTTGACGATTGGGATTATTAGGATCGACTTTGACCGATCGCACCGCTTCTTCTCCGAGATAAGCTTTAGCAATATTTCGACCATTAAACGCCCGATCTGCCACCACAGGGCTATTTTCAACATTCTCGCTGCCAAACTTCACCGCAAAATCCACGGGACGATCGATGTATTGTTGATTCCCTTCAAAGCCCGGTGTCGTCAAATCTGGAGCCAACGGCGCAATCGTTTCTCGTAGGGTGCTAGTCGCCAGCCATTCCCCCGCAAACCAATCGGGATACTCCAAATCTCCCGAAGCTGCTTCTACTGTCACCATTCCCGACCATTGGGGAAACTGCTGGACGCGATCGCTCAAATTAAGCGCGATCGCGTTCTTTGCCGGAAGCCAGCAGCACAAAACCAAAATAACTAAACTGCGCCACATATCAATGATGAATTAACAATTTACAATGAACAATTTACAACGATGGGGAGAGGGGTTTTTTCAGTCATCAGTGTTTTGGGCAGCTTTGCTGTGGGCAGTGGGCAATCAGTGGGCAATCGGTTTGTAGGGGCGGGGTTTCCCCGCCCAAGAGGGGGAAGAAATTACCAATTACCAATTATCAATTGAGGGAATAAGAGCGAACACCAACAACCAACAACAAAGGACAAATGACTAATGACAAAGGACAAATAACTAACCCATCCCAAAAAACCACAAACCGCCCAAGGTGAGCAACACCACAATTAACGCCAACCACACAAAACCGTTGTCTGAGGTATCGATTTGAGACAAATCGACATAATCATCAGGATCGGGTTCGGGAGGGCGGCGGGGGCGCTTCTTGGGCGCGACATAGCGCTCCTGACGGCGACTTTCATCCATAGCCGTTAAGTCGGGGATTTCCGTCATCCATTCTTTGGGACGTTTGAGAACTGGGGCTTTGAGAATTTCGAGTAACCGTTTCGCCTTAGATCGAATCGTAACGCTGGGATGTTGCAGTAAACTTTGACAAAGGGCGATCGCGTCCTCGGTTTGTCCGGTCGCTTGATAAGCCGTCACCAGCCAAATTTGGGCATCTCCGGCCAAACGGTTGTTCGCCGGGAGCATTTCTAAAGCTGCTTCAAAAGCTTCGACGCTACGGCGATAATGACCCCGTTCAAAAGCCAGTTTTCCCGTGCGATACAGGGTTTGAAAAGATGTTTGTTCCTCTGGATTCACAGTATTTTGAGTTGCGAGCGAACTTTTTGACCTTGATTTCCGTCTAGTTAGACCAGACTTTCTTATTATTATTTTTTGGTGTAGTTATGTTCAACTGTATAAACTGCCGCCGGATTCTGACAAGTTTGGGCGCTCCTTTGGCCTTGGGCGCGATCGCGCTATTTCCGAGTGCGGTACAATCTCAGATTATTATTATCAATCCCAATCCCTATCCCGTCAGACCGCAACCCCAAAGCGGAACCTTTATTTACGGTAGTCCCATTCCGACTCCGATTCCCGTGAATCCCGTTACCGGAAAACCGACGATTTTTGAGCGCAACTCCAATCCCTATCCCGTCGTACAACCGCGACGACGAAGACGAGTGATTGTCACTCCCACTCGCGATCGCGTCTCGCGCACCAATACCATTATCATCAATCCGTCAGGGCAGTATTATTACCAAAATTCCTATCCCGTCAATCAAAACTCGTATTTCTATTACGACTCATCGGGCAACATTCAACTGCAAATCCGCCGCTAGGGATTACAATACAATGCTGCTGGCGTGTCTTTGACCAGAGAGCAGTAGTGTCGTGACATAGCTTAATTTGTGCTTTATTGTAGTGTCGTGACACACTTTAAATGGTGGGTTACGGCAGTAGGGTGGGTTAGGCGGCTAAAACTCACAATATGACAGCAATTTAGCAATCCGCCGTAACCCACCGTTTAAGATGTGTCGCGGCAGTAGTGGCTCGACACAGCTTAATTTGTGCGATAGTCACCATCGTTAAAGTGCTTGTATTTTGGTGCGTTACGCTACGCTAACGACACCCTACCTAAAGCCTCATTTTAGCTGTGTCACGGCAGTAGTAGCGTGACATAGCTTAATTTGTGCGATCGCCAAAACCTAAAATGCCTACATTTCGGTGCGTTACGCTGCGCTAACGACACCCTACCTAAAGCCTCATTTAAGATGTGTCGCGGCAGTAGTGGCATGACACAGCTAAAATTGTGCGATAGATTTTCGGTCTATGTTCATGTTGAAGCCAGTTTCGAGGGTTTTCCTAAAGCACAAATTAAGGCGTGTCACAGCAGTAGGGTGGGTTAGGCGGCTAAAACTCACAATATGACAGCAATTTAGCAATCCGCCGTAACCCACCATGTCTTCGGTGAGCGATGCCCACCCTACACCTTACTTGTCACGATTGACCAATGACCAATAACGCCCCCATCGCCACACTAACGATGAAACTCCGAAGCCACAATCATCGAACCAATGCCCTGATCGCTGAAAATCTCCAGTAACAGGGCGTGGGGAATGCGACCATCGAGGATATGGGCGGCGCGGACTCCTTGGGCAAGCGATCGCACACAACAAGTCACCTTGGGGATCATTCCCCCCGCTACAACCCCATCATCGATTAACTGACGGGCAAGTTGAATATCGAGATGGTTGATTAATGTGGAAGGGTCTTTATAATCCCGTAAAATTCCGGCAGTATCCGTTAATAATATCAACTTTTCAGCATTCAGCGACGCTGCAATCTCTCCGGCGACCGTATCCGCATTAATATTATGGGCTTGACCGTTTTCATCCGCCGCTACACTGGAAATAACAGGAACGTAACCCTGAGCCACCAAAGTTGAGATAATATCCGGGTCAACGGCGGTAACTTCCCCGACAAAGCCCACGCCTTCTTTGCCCACATGACGGGCTTCGATGAGATTACCATCTTTGCCACACAAGCCCACCGCTTTACCGCCTGCGCGGTTAATCAGCGAGACTAATTCTTTATTCACCCGTCCAACTAACACCATTTCCACCACATCCATCGTGTCTGCGTCTGTAACTCGCAAACCGTCTTTGAATTGGGGTTCGATGTTGAGTTTGCCCAGCCAAGTATTAATTTCCGGGCCGCCCCCGTGAACCACCACCGGACGCACCCCCACGCAGGACATAAAGACAATATCCCGAATCACTTTATCTTTGAGGGTCGAATCTTTCATCGCAGCGCCGCCATATTTGACGACTACGGTACGTCCGGCAAATTGTTGAATGTAGGGCAGGGCTTCGCTGAGTACCCGAACGCGGGTTGCTTCGACTTCCTTGATGTATTCGCTCGCATTGCTCATAAACTCGTTTTTTGCTGAAATTTAGCCACCATGAAACGTCTATTAGTCTAGATCGAGACGTTGTTTTTGAATTGTTCGTGGTTAGCAATCTCGAATGCCGCGAACCTGTTATTTTATTGGGTCGGGCGGTGGGGTTTTGCTTTGTGAACTACCCCAACCTGCTTATGCGAGGTTGGGGCTTCCTATCCAACAGACTGCGCTCCGAGTAGACTTCTTTCGTCCTCTACTGTCTCGGCTTACATCTGGACAATAGGCGATCTCCCCCGTTCGGGGGGCTAAAATACGCAGTCCTTCATCTCTTATATTCTTGGCGGCATTTATATCACGGTCATGCTGAGTTTGACACTTCTCACATCGCCAAGACCTCACATCAAGGGGAAGGCTTTTAACTTGATTGAGGCAAGTATTACAGGTTTTTGAGCTAGGGAAGAAACGGTTTACTTCAAGGGTTACTTTCCCTTCCCATTCAGCTTTATATTTCAACAGGGTACAGAATTGACCCCAACCTACCTGACTTATTGCTTTAGCTAAGTTGTGATTTTTAACCATGTTCTTAACAGCTAAATCTTCCACACAAATAACTTGGTTTTCGTTGACTATCCTGCGCGATAGTTTGTGATGGAAGTCTTCTCTACATCTTGATATTTTATTATGAACGCTGGCTACTTGCTTACGGGTTTTATTGCGATTGTTAGACCCCTTTTGTCGTCTGGATAGCCGTTTTTGTTTAGCTTTCAAATTACGTTCGTGTTTTGCTATCCATCTAGGATTATCAAACTTTGAACCATCTGAAGTAATCGCAAGCCGGAGTCAATCCTAAATCAATACCAATCGCTTTTCCTTCCGTTGACTGTTCTGGTGTATCTTTTCCATCATCAACCAAAACAGAAGCAAAGTATTGACATGCAAGCGTTCATTGACACCGTTACCGTCTTAATTTTACCCTCAATAGGTCTATGTAACTTAGCATCAACAATTCCCATCTTTGGGAACTTCATGCCATTTTCTACGATAGAAACATTTTGAGGATAAGTAATTGACTGTTTACGGTGCTTTGATTTGAATTGAGGGAAAGACGCTCTACCCTCAAAGAAATTGATGAAAGCTCTAGATAAATTTAGGGCTACCACTTGCAAGCATTGAGAATAAGGCTCTTTCATCCATTCGTATTCTTTCTTAAGCTTGGTTATCTCTTTTTGAATCGCAAATCGATTCAATCCAAAACCTGTAGCTTTATAGGTTTCGTTGGTAAGGTTGAGAGCAAAGTTCCAAGCGAATCTACAACAACCGAAACTTTGAGCAAGATGTTGTTTTTGCTCGTCGGTTGGATAGATTCTGTACTTAGTGGCTTTCAGCATTACCGTGAAAACTATTTAGTGGTAACACCAGCACAACACATAACACGCTTTGTAGGCTTTCATCCCCCACCTGTTCCGAGGAAGGGGAGTTTCGCCGACTTTAAGTTAAAATCCCTGGAATGCTCTCTAGGATCGCGATCGCGATGTCTTCCGGGCTTTGATCGGGTTGGATCGTGATTCTGATATCCGCTTGGCTGTACAGGGCATAGCGTTGTTCGAGGAGGGTGGTGAGTTTCTCAACCGGGTTGCTGTGGTTAAGCAAAGGTCGGGTGTCGTCTGCGGCTAAACGCTCGGCTAATAATTCTACCGGAGCATCGAGCCATACCACCAAGCCTTGTTGTAAGTAACTCCAGTTCATCGGGTCTACTACAACACCGCCCCCCGTCGCGATCGCGCTTTGGGTATAAGCAGACAACTGATTCAACACCTGGGTTTCCACTTCCCGAAACTTGGCCTCTCCTTCCTGGGCAAAAATTTCTTGCACCGAGCAACCTTTCACGCGCTCGATCAACACATCCATATCGAAAAAACGATACCCCAACTTATGGGCCAAAACCTCACCCACGCTGGTTTTCCCCGCGCCCATCATCCCCACCAAAAAGACGCTCAATCCTTGTAATAATTTCTCAGTCGCCATGTTTTTTCAAAAAATTTTCGTTGTCACTAACCAAATTCGCATCGTTATGATACACTAATAAATCGTGTCGTCTAAAGGCGATACACACCCAAAACCCAAGCGGATGTGGTGGAATTGGTAGACACGCACGCTTGAGGGGCGTGTGGCTCACGCTGTGCGAGTTCGAGTCTCGCCATCCGCATACCCCCCAACCTCAAGTCAAGGGACGCAGTATTGTTCTGCGTCCTTTGTTGTTTTAATCTTAGAATTCGGTTTTTTGAAAAAACCGGGGTTCTCCACCAGTAGGGTGCGTTGACAACGCACCCTACAAGCTAATATACCAACGGGGTTGAGCTTCCTCGGTGTGGACGCGAATCACCCCCAACTCCGTGAGGCTGTCGAGACAATCTTGAATCGCTTTTTGCTTGCGTGTGGCGTTTTTAAATTGAGCGGTAATTTGGGTGAGCGTCCATTCTCCTCCTTGGGTGCGGAGGAGGTTGCGAATCGCTGCGAGTTGGTCTTTGAATTTGGTGGGGAGTTTTTGTTGTTCGACGGGGGCTATTACTTCGGGTTCGGGTTCTGCGATGCCTTCTATAGTAGGTTGAACGGCGATTTGGTCGGGGGCTTGGTATTCGGGACGCAACCAGCGAATAATGCCGTTACGTTCTTCTTCGGCTCGTTGTGCGTTGAGTTTAACCAGGTTTTCGAGGATGGCTTCGTCGCTGAGGGTGGATTCCCAGCCATAAGCCTCGAATACGGCTAAATCCAGGTCGTCGTGGATTTGTTTGAGAATGGAAACGAGGGCGCGATTGTTGTATTCTCGGTCTTTGTCGGTGAGGGGTTCGTGGTTTCTGATTTTTTCGAGGAGGTTATACATCCCGGTAATGGTGATGTCGGGATGGTTGGCTTGGATTTGTTTGCGGTGTGCGTCGAGTCGTTCTCCGAGTTCGCGGATTTTTTGTTTTTGGTCTGGGGTTGCGTCTGGGAAGGGGAAAGGGTCAAAGCAGCGCTTTTTTTTATAGCGAGGATCATTTCCTTCACCTAAATTTCCCCCTGATGCAAGTGACCATTTAACATGAATTGAACTCGATAGAACACCAAGAAAATAAGCATCATTAAGTGCAATAACAGTTAGCTGAACATCTGGAATTATAGTATCTTTTATAAATGTAAAAAAACGATGCTTTGAGGTATCTAATGTAACAATATACCTATCGAGGTTTTCAATTGATCTTCTTAAGCCTGGACGATTTCTTTCAAAAAGCCACCATTTTTCACGAATTTTTATATCTTGTTCAACTATCCGACTTGGATAAACTTTATCCAACAATATCTGATAGATAAATGGATATTTTTCTTGTAATTTTTTTTGCTCGTTAATGCCATAGCAATCAATAACATATAGGTTTCTACACTTTTGAGAGATGTCCTGACCACTTCTATATTGTTTTATTAATTTGCAACTATTTTGAATTATCTCTTTTTCAGATAAGAGAAATCCATCACTATATATTTTGACACCATCACCACAAAGCTGAGTTTGCGCTTTCAATGGAACTGCTTTATCTTTATTAACTCCAGAAGAAAGATCACTGTTGATCAAAGCGACATTTTTGAAAGCCAATATTAATTCTTGTGAACTTTGCTCGGAATTTAGTGCTTTTTCTTCTTTCTCAATAATTCCTAGTTTTGAATCTAATGTATTACACTCTTGGGATAATTTACCCACAGTCATTGCAATACGAACAGCCGCCCCTCGATCAAACCAAGGATGATCAGGGATTGCAAAAACTAATTTTATAGGATTGTGTTTGACATTGATATGCTGATCTATAACAATTCTTAATCGAGGTTGCGTAATAGAATTTGTAGTGATAAAACCAAATGATTTAACTTTTACTAAGGTTTGTCGAGTTAGATTAGCTGCTTTATGCCACCAATACATCACAAAATCAACCGTATCAGGCACATCTTTATAAGCCTTTCGCAGAGTTTCTGCATACCCATCCCCCAAAACTTCACGCATCCTCGCATTACCAATAAAAGGCGGATTCGACACCACATAATCTGCCTCTGGCCACTCTGCCGGACGGGGATTGAGATAGCGTAAAATAGGAATCTGGTCGGAAGGGTCAGGGACATCTTCCCCCGTCACCGGATGCTTCATGGTGCGTCCCCCCCAACGAGTCCGCACCTTATTCGTTTTCGGGTCAATATCCGGCTCAGTGCCATCATAAGCCAGCACCGCATCCCGGTTTTCAATATTGTGATATTCCCGTAAAACTGGCTCAACCGGGGGAATATCGCCAAATCTGCGGAAATGCCACTGAAGATAACCAATCCAGATGACCAAATCCGCAATAGCAGAAGCCCTAGGATTAATTTCAATCCCCAGAAATTGCGACGGGTTAATCAAATCTACATCCAACCGTAACTGATCCGACCCGGTAATATCGCCAATGCGCTTCAACACCTCCGTTTCCAATTGCTTCAGCAAATCCATCGTCACATAGAGGAAATTCCCCGTCCCACAAGCGGGGTCAAGAATCCGCACCCCCCGTAACTCCGTGAGAAACGCCTCCAAGGTTGCAACGGCTTTGTTGCGTTTCGCGGTCGTCGGGTTAGGAGCATCCCCGATAATCTTGATGACTTCTCCCTGCACTAACTCCCACTGTTCCCGCAAGGGTTCCATGACCACCGGACGCACCAATCGCTCTACATAGGAGCGGGGGGTGTAGTGCGCTCCCAACTTCTTGCGCTCGGCTTTATCCAAGGCTCGCTCTAGCAACGTCCCAAAAATGGCGGGTTCGACGTTTTGCCAATCCCGTTTAGCCGCCGTTAGCAACACTTCAATTTGGGCAGCATTCAAGTCAAAAGCAAGGGGATTCGCGAATAAGCCGCCATTGAACCGTAATAATCGACCATAAAAACCAAAATCCGTGCCGTCGTTCATGGCTTGCCATAAGGCTTCCACTTGCGGCTTAAATTGGCGCGGATTTTCGAGCCAACGGGTTTCTAAGGTGTCGGTGAATAAATGCTCTTTGAGTAGCCCCACATCCTCAGCAAACATGGTGAAAATGCAGCGCATCAGAAATAACGCGACTTCTTCGGGGTTGTGTTGGTCTTCGAGACTGCGAGTTAACAAAGCCAAATCTGCGGCCACTTCCCGCGTCACCTGGGCTGCGATTTTCTCCGGGTTACGCGCTTGCGGATTGGTGAAAATATCCACAAATAAAGCGAAGATTTCCGGCTGTTGTAGATGAGCCAGGGGGATGTCTGTTCGCGCTGCATAGCCCCCATAATCGCCGCTAAAGCCCCACCACAACTCAAAATGATGGCCGATATCGCAAACTAAAAGAAAGGGCGGTTTGCTCGGCAAATGGCGGGTGTAGGAAGCTGCTTGCACAAAGGCTTTTTCCATTTCGCGGCGGTAAGTTGCTGTACCGCGTTTGGCTGTGCCTTTCTGGGTTGTACCGCCTTGTTTGGCTTCGATCAGAAAATGCTCTTCTTTGTAAAAATCGATAAAGCCAGAGGTAACTTTACCGCTAGGATGATAAATTTTGACATCCTTTTCAAAGCAGTACGGATCGCCGCTTACTGAGCCTTTCGGGGGCGGTTTCTCTACCCCTAGGGCTTCGCATAAATCTTGGAAAAAAGACTGAGCGTTGGCTCTTTCATTGCCTTGAGAGTCTTGCCAACGAGTTAAAAAGGCGGTGATGCGATCGCGCTGCTCTGTTTCCATCTTGCCATTGTGCGAGGGCTGTTTCTACTGTATCAAAATCCTCAACCGTAACCCGCGACGGTGGGTTTTGTTTATGTAGATGGGGATTTCTAATCCCACGGCGATCGCGATTGACGAGTTAGTCCCATAAACCGCCCTAGTAAGGATTAAGTATTAGCGTAGTGGCGTGACACAGCTAAAATGAGGCTTGATCGTAGGGTGGGTTAGGCGGCTGCAACCTAGGCTGTGACAGCAATCCACGAATCCGCCGTAACCCACCGTTTAAGATGTGTCACGTTAGTATTGGCGCGACACAGCTTAATTTGTGCGATAGTATCTCGGTGCGTTACGCTACGCTAACGACACCCTACCTATAGCCTCATTTAAGGTGTGTCACAGCACTACTAATACCAATAATGTTGATAGAATAATTTAGCGAATGAGAGGGATTTCAATTGAGAGAATCTTAAACTTCTCTCAATTGAATAATAATCTATAAGTTTGTTAAATATGCCTGACCGACTTAGCCAAAACGACCAGAAACGTAGTTTTTAGTGTCTTTGTTTTGGGGGTTGTGGAAAATGTTTTGAGTTAAGTCATATTCGACTAAAAAGCCAATTTTGTTGCTCGATTCTAGAGACTCTTCAGCATTAAAAAAGGCAGTAATATCGGACACGCGAGTAGCTTGCTGCATGTTGTGAGTCACGATGACGATCGTATAGTTTTGTTTCAAATCATTCATCAATTCTTCAATTTTCAGGGTTGAAATAGGGTCAAGTGCCGAGCAGGGTTCATCCATTAAAATGACTTCTGGCTGCACCGCGATCGCCCGCGCAATACATAACCTCTGTTGCTGTCCACCAGATAGAGATAGACCGCTTTCTTTCAACTTATCCTTCACCTCGTCCCACAGAGCAGCTCCTTTGAGCGATCGCTCTACCAGTTCATCCATATTGCCCTGATACCCGTTAATGCGAGCGCCATAAGCCACATTATTATAAATACTTTTAGGAAAAGGATTAGGCTTTTGAAATACCATACCAATACGGCGACGGATATCAATGGGATCCGTTTTCTTGCTATACAAATCCTGGTCGTGGTACTCAATTTTGCCTTCTATCCGGGCCCCCGGAATCAGATCGTTAGTGCGATTAAAACACCGTAAAACCGTACTTTTTCCGCACCCCGACGGGCCAATAAATGCCGTAATTTGGTTTTTAGGGATATCCAGATTAACCCCTCGAACTGCCAGTAAAGAGCCATAATAAACGCTCAGGTTGCGAACGGTAAAAACCGTGTCGGTCGTCATTGAAGATTGCATCTCAGATACCATGAATGAGAAACCTTAAAATTCAGCAAAACCGATTCAAAATCGGCGATAATGTAAGAGTCTGTACGACGATGCCGTCATCTATCGAGACTTCTGCAACTTATTCCGTAGAATGACGGCGATAGAATTCATTGTTAGCAACACCACGAGCAATACAATAATCCCACCGGCTGCTAAACTGTGGAATTCTTGCTGCGGACGAGAAACCCAGTTGTAAATCTGGATAGGCAGCGCTGTAAATGAATCGCGCGGACCTCTGGGCAAGAAAGCAATAAAGGTCAAAGCACCAATCGTAATTAGTGGAGCCGTTTCTCCGATTGCTCGTGAAAGCGCCAAAATCGTCCCTGTCAGAATACCAGGAAAAGCGGGCGGTAGAACAGTATCTCGTACAACTTGCCAACGAGTTGCCCCTACAGCAAACCCAGCCAAGCGAGTGCTGTCAGGGACGGCCCTCAACGATTCGCGAGTTGCCACAATCACAATGGGCAAAACCAAAAGCCCCAAGGTCAGTCCCCCCGCGATAATGCTGCGTCCCCCAGTGAGTGGCTCCATCCAGCGCACAAAGGCAGCCAAACCCAGCAAACCATAAATGATAGAAGGTACTCCCGCCAAGTTCGAGATATTCACCTCGATAATGTTTCCGATGACACTATTTTTAATAAATTCCTCCAGAAAAATACCAGCACCCACACCCACCGGAAACGCCACCAACGCGACAATGCCGATTAACCAGATACTTCCGACTAAAGCCGATAATAAACCCGCCTCATCGGGTTTGCGGGAGGGAAATTCCGAGATAAAAGTCCAGGTGAGGCGGGAGACACCATCGGTAAAGACATCAACCAATAACCAAGCCAATACGACCAACCCGGCCCAGGCACAAATCAGCGCGATCGCCGCGAAAATTTTGTCAAGTTTATAACGACCCGATAAGTTAGGCTGATAGGAAGACGATATAGAGGAAGAACCCTTTTCTTGAGAGGGAAAATCTTGCTGAGTGGTCATTACTCGTACTTCTCCTGAAACTTGCGAACGAACCAAAAGCTGATGAGGTTAAGGGTAAGCGTAATTAAAAACAGGGTCATCCCCACCGCAAAAATCGTTTTGTACGCCAGGGATGTGGCCGGCGTATCCCCCAGACTGACCTGCACAATAAAAGCCGTCATCGTCGCCACGGGGACAAAGGGGTTGAATCCTGGCGTTGGGTTCTGACCTGCCGCGAGGGTTACGATCATGGTCTCGCCAATGGCCCTCGAAATTGCCAAAATCAAGGACGCAACAATTCCCGACAGAGCGGCCGGCAAGATCACCGAGATAATGGTCTCACGTTTAGTCGCCCCTAAAGCATAGGAGCCATCTCTCAAACTCCGGGGGACTGCATAGATCGCATCTTCACTGAGAGAAGCCACTAGGGGCAGAATGGAAATGCCCAACACTAAACCAGCACTCAGGGCATTAAAGCCCTGCAAACCGGGAATAAAAGTCTGCAAAACTGGTGTCACTGTCAACAAGGCAAAGTAGCCAAAAACCACGCTGGGAATTCCTGCAAGAATCTCCAATGCCGGTTTAAGAAACCTGCGGGTATTCAGACTAGCATACTCACTCAAGTAAATGGCTGCCATTAAGCCCAAAGGCAAAGCGACGAGAATGGCAATCCCTGTGGTCATGATGGTGGCGCTAATTAACACATGAATCCCAAACTGTTGATTACTAAACAGGGGAGTCCATTGCGGGTCAAACAAAAACTGCAACAGAGAAACTTCTCCGAAGAACTCAATGGTTTCAAAAATCAGCGTCAGCACAATACCAGCAGTCGTTGCCACAGAAACAAGGGCAAAAGCACCAAAAATAAGCTTAACCAGCATTTCTACACGTCTGCTGGCTTGGCGATTCGGTTTCCACAGTGAGGATCGATCCTCACCAGAGTTGGGTGAATTAGCGGTCATAGGGGCTAAACCTGGAATATCTACAAACTTGAGGGTGGTACAAGTCAATTGCCGATCGATATCTCATCAGCATTCGATTAAATGACAGAAGGAAGGCGACTATGGATTATGCTACTCTACAGTCGCCTTCACGCCTTCAACCTACCAACACCATAAGGGCTGGTCAGCGCTTCCTTGGCAGCATGGCTTTACTGTTGTGCTTCAAACAAATCCGCCAGCTTAACGCCAACTGCCGAACCGTCGGGGAACACAGTACCCGCAATTTCGTTGTCAAGCCGCTCTTGTGCCAGAGGAGCAAGATCGGCGGGGATTGGCACATATCCGGTTTCGTTAACCAGGTTAGCGTTATCGGGATCGATCTGAAACTCGGCAAAGGCCCGTACTGCCGGGTTAGACAATGAGTCCACCTTCACATAGAAGAACTCAGGACGGCTTAAAGGTTGGTAAGTCCCATCGGCAATGGTTTCTTGGCTAGGTTGAATACAGCCGTTACCGCCATCAATCGCCATCAATTTTAATCGGTCTTCGTTCTCGATGTAATAGGCATAACCCAAGTAGCCCAAGCCACCTTGGTCATTCGCTACCCCTTGTACAATAACATTGTCATCTTCGCTAGAGGTGAAGTCGCCTCGGCTGGCACCGTCTTCACCCACAATCGCTTCGGTAAAGTAGTCGAAGGTTCCGGAGTCAGTACCCGGACCATATAGCCCTAGAGGGGCATCGGGAAATTCATCGCGAACTTGATTCCAGTTGGTAATCGCACCTTGGGCATCAGGTTCCCAGATCATTTTTAATTCGTCCACCGTGAGGCACTCAGCCCAATCGTTTTCAGGGTTGGTGATGACGGACAAGCCATCGAAGGCAATGGGCAACTCAACAAATTCGATGCCATTTTCGGCGCAAATTTCGGCTTCTTCGGGTTTGATGGGACGAGAGGCGTTGGAGATGTCAGTTTCACCGGCGCAGAATTTACTGAAGCCACCACCTGAACCAGAAACCCCTACCGTTACCCGCGCATCTGGGTTTTCTGCCATGAACTCCTCAGCCATGGCTTCAGAAATCGGGAAGACGGTGCTAGAACCATCAACTAAAACATCACCGGTTACGCCAGAATCAGGACTATCGACAGCAGCCATGTCGTCGCCATCTTCAGTGGCGGTATCAGAACTATTACAAGCAGCCAAGCCTATTAACAATGACAAAGCCGTCAATGAATAAGCTGTTCGGAGCAGACGTTGGGATAACAACATTGGTTTAATTAACTCTGTGTACATTGAAAATTAATGAGCCTTTAACCAATCCTTAAAGTCCTTAAACAAGGCTTAAATTAGGCGGTTTAGCCTCGTGATGAGTGTAATACTCAATTTAATTTAAATCAATATCTTTGATGTTTTAGATCGATATTTATTGATTCTGAAATTGATCCGTCCCGATGGTGAGGTGAGGGGATTCTTCGTTCATAGACTGGCCATAACCTTTTATTAAGGTGGTATTTACTTACATCTTTGTTATCCATCTCCTAGCGCCAGCTTTTATTGGGAATGAATTAAAAGGTTTTAATCGCCTTCTTAATAGCGCGATCTTGCGAATTTTTATCGTTAACTACTCGTCAATGATCAAAGCTTTATGGGAAGATTAGACTTGATGCGATCGCACAAAAAAAACTCAAACAAATCAGATTGAATGAGTTATGGTAGGGTGCACGATCAACACACCCTACTATAAATTTGAACCGGGAAACGCTAAAGGAAACGCTATGGTAACCTAAGCAGTAACCAACTCTTGCTCGGAAGCCGGACGCTTGCTGTTGCGAATCCCCTCGATGGCTTCGGCATAATCGGGAGCCTTGAAGAC
This sequence comes from filamentous cyanobacterium ESFC-1, assembly GCA_000380225.1. Classification (GTDB taxonomy): domain Bacteria; phylum Cyanobacteriota; class Cyanobacteriia; order Cyanobacteriales; family Spirulinaceae; genus Jaaginema. Next base: position 760,197 of record KB904821.1, on the reverse strand, counting down.
CGCAGAACCGGCGACAATGGCATTTGCACCGGCTTCGAGGACTTGCCAGGTGTTGGTCGGCTTCAAACCGCCGTCTACTTCAATCCAGGGGTCGAGGCCGCGCTCGTCACACATTTGACGCAGCTTGCGGATTTTATCAACGACTTGGGGGATAAAGCTTTGACCGCCAAAACCGGGGTTAACGCTCATAATCAAGACCAAATCGCAGACATCGAGGACATACTCGATTAAATCTAAAGGAGTGGAGGGATTGAGAACCACACCGGATTTTTTACCGAGTTCGCGAATTTGGGTTAAAGTACGGTGGAGGTGAGGGGAAGCGTTATGCTCGGCGTGAACGGAAATAATGTCGGCTCCGGCATCAGCGAAGTCTTTGACATATTTTTCCGGTTCGACAATCATAAGGTGAACGTCTAAGGGCTTTTCGGTAACCGGACGCAGGGCTTTAACAATTAACGGGCCAATGGTGATATTGGGAACAAAACGACCGTCCATGACATCGACATGAATCCAGTCAGCGCCCGCCGCATCAATGGCTTTGACTTCTTCACCCAAACGACTAAAATCTGCCGATAATATAGAAGGTGATACAACAATTTGTTTATCAGACATGATGGGATGTTCTCTTACTCATAAGTTGGAATTGTAATAATCTTAACAAAATCTTTAGCAAATCTCTGGATTATTTAGGCATGAGTAGTGGAGAATCCTCCATCTAATGTAAAAAATTTTATGTAGGGGTCTTTATTAGGCAACAAATGAGAAAGAAATTAGCATGGCTAATCGGCGGTTTAACCTTTTCAGGGCTGATTGCTCCGGTTTTGGCTTTAGATACCTCTGTCGGAGAAGCGGGAATTAATGCTCGTCGGTTACACGCCCCGCCTTACAATTTATTGGGTCGTAAAATTGGCATTGGCCAAGTGGAGGTAGGACGACCGAGCAAGTTTGGTTTGGATAAAGCGTCTTCAACGAATCGGGCGTTGTCGGTTTACGGCGTGTTTCACCGGGACGAACCGGCCAATGCGAATATGTTTGTGGATGCTCACGCGGCGATGGTGGCGATGATCATGGTGAGCAATGACAAACGCCTGCGGGGTGTGGCTCCTGAAGCTCGCTTGTATGCGTCGGCGGTGGGGTCGTTGCGGGGCGGCGGCCAGCCCTTGGAATGTATTTCCTCGCAGCACGTTGCGTTGCAGAATGGGGGGGATGTGCGAGCGATTAATTTTAGTTTCGGGGAACCCCTTAGCCGCGATCCCCGCGAGAATCCAATTTTGGATGGTAATGCTCATTTGACGCGCTGTATTGATTGGTCGGCACGGGTGCATAATGTGTTGTATACGATCGCGGGGAATCAGGGTGGCGGCGGTATTCCGATTCCGACGGATAATTTTAATGGTATTAATGTGGCTTCGACGATGAAGCGAGAGGGGGAATATCGCAAGTTGGATTTTTCTAATTTGAGCGATTTACCCATTGGGATTGGCCGCTTGCTGATTGAGCGAGAAATTAATGTGGGGGGACGACGGTCAATTAATTTGGTCGCTCCGGGGAATCAGGTGGCGGTGTATAACTTGGATGGCGCTGTGGTTCCGGTGACGGGGACGAGTTTCGCGGCTCCCCATGTGGCGGGTTCGGTGGCGTTGTTGCAGGAGTTTGGCGATCGCCAAATCAAAGCAGACAACCCCCAATGGAGTCTAGATTCCCGTCGCAGTGAGGTGATGCGGGCGGTTTTACTGAATGCGGCGGACAAGGTGGCCGATCCGGGGGATGGCTCGTTTTTGGGGATGCAGCACACGATTTTAGATAAGGATAATTTGACTTGGCTTGATGGGGATGCGGCCCGCGATCCGAATATCCCGTTAGATATTGAGATGGGAACGGGTCAGTTGAATGTGTTTCGCGCTTATCAGCAGTTTAGTCCGGGTCAGTGGAGTCCTACGGGGGCGGTTCCGCCGGTGGGTTGGGATTATCGCAGCGTTAATGCGGGTAATGTGCAAGAGTATGTGCTAGAGCAACCGTTGGCAGGGGGCAGTCGGGCGGCGATTACGTTGGCTTGGCAGCGTCGCGTGGAGCTAGAGGACGCGAATGGGAATGAGTTGTATGATGAGGGGGAGAGTTTTCGCGATCGCGGCTTAAATGACCTCAATATCGCTTTAGTCCCGATTGACGGTAATGCCGCAGCAACTCGCACTTGTGCTTCGACGAGTGCTGTCGATAGCGTGGAGCATATTTTCTGCGAAGTTCCCCAAACGGGACGTTATAAGATTCGGGTGCAGTATGAACGCCAAGTGAATGAAGCCGAACAACCCTACGCGATCGCGTGGTGGACAAAACCCAATTCCTAGATTAGCTTTGATTTAAGCAACTGTTGATTTAATGCCTGCTGGCTGATCGGCAGGTTTTTTCTATTGTATAGAGTGGCAATGACTTCGGTTTTGGACGTTCTTCTAAATTCTGCTATATAATTTTTTCAGTTGTCCACCTTCGTTTCTTAGGAAAACCAAAATGCTAACTTGGTCAGGGCTAATTCCTACCCTTAATCGTGGCAATATTTTAAAAAATTCACTGCCCACTTTTATCAATCAAACCCGATTACCCCAACAAATTATCATTATTGATGCCAGTGAGAATTGGCAAGAATCCAAAGAGGAAATTTTAAATACTATTGCCAAGACTAAGCCGGAAATTGAATGGATTTATCTGCATTCAGAAGTAAAATCAGTCACTTATCAAGCGAATTTAGGGGCAGAAAAATGTAGTAGCGATATCATTTTTATGTTAGACGATGATTCGTTGCCCTATACTACTTATGCAGAAGAAATTCTCAAAGTTTACGAAAGCGATAGTGAGGGTATTGTGGGGGGAGTCTGTGGGCGTTTAGTGGGTACGCCACCAGATACAGTTAACCCAGAGTTTAGCAACACCTTAAGATCGGCTTCGGAAAAGCGTAGAAGTAGTTTTGTGCAAGCTGTACAAAAACTGTGGTATCAAGAAAAACTTTTCCTTCCCTATGATGGCAAATACCATGTTTACGATACTTCTACAATTACCAAAGAAGCACCGATTCAAGATGTGGTTTTATTTCATGGTTGTCGTATGAGTTTTCGGACTTCTGTATTTCGAGAAGTGGGCGGCTATGACACAATTTTAATTAATAAGGGAACTGATGTAGATTTGAGTTATCGGGTTTCTCAAAAGTATGCTTTGCTCTTGGCTTGTGATGCTTTGATTTATCATGATGAAACTCCTGTAGCTCGGACTAAACGCTACAATATGGCTTGTTTAGTCTTAGCAAATGCTTTAGTTTTGTATATTTTGAAAGCTTCAAAAGATGAGAAAAATGTGGCGTTAAAAACTTATCTTTTTGCGATGACACGCTGTTTGTTAGAATTGGCTCGCGACACTGCCAAACCACGACGGGCGTTTCCCCATGTGCGAGGGTCGTTGTATGCGTTGCGATCGCTCCCGAAATTTCTCAAACTCGATCGCGATCGCCTACGGGAATGGTATCCTGAATATCAAAAATCAATACTTCAATCTAAACGCTAAAAAAAGAGAGAAATGCTAACAAGTATTTCTCTCTTTATCAATAGATACAAACTGAATCAGGTATTAAACATTAATGCGGCGATAGCGGGATTGGATTAGCATATAAATCGCATAAGCCACTAAGCCAATGGCGATTAAACCTAACAAAAACTTGCCATAAGGTTGTGCGGCTAAAGTCCCTAAAATACCATCTAATCCTTTGACTTCATTGGGGTCATATTGAGCTGAAGCTTGCAGAAGGAAAAAACCAATTAAAATAAAAACAACCCCTCTAGCGGCAATCCCAATGCGGCTAATGCGAACAGCCCAAGTCGTTTGTTCGGGGTCGAGTTCGGCTAAGTTAAGTTTGCGGCGAAATTTAACTTTATAAGCTTTATAAATGCGGTAAAAACCAACACCGACAATAATGGCACCGATTAGGCCAATAATCCAACGACCAAAGGGTTGTTGCATGACCCAAGCCGTCCAATCCGCTTTAGAATTGTTACCACCACTACTGGCTTGTGATTGACTCATCTTGCCAACAACAATTAAGATGGCTTGGACGGCCAATGCACCGTAGAGTAAGCCACTAATGGCGTAGCCAACTCGTTGTGCAATGGCTTTAGAATCAGAGCCTTTATGTTCTGGGTCTTGGATGGCTTCGATGAGCCGCCATAAGGCATAAGCAATTAAACCGATTGCGGTTATTACTAACAGAAATTGACCAAAAGGTTGAGATGCGATAAAGCCTAATGCCCCTTGAGTTCCTGTGGTTTGTCCACCTGCGGTAAAAGCTGCCATAACAGCTAAGATACCGATAATGCCGTAAACAATGCCTTTGGTTGCATAACCTAAGCGTGCGAGTTTTTCCATTTTTCTTATAGGGTAAATATTATTTGTTTTGGGCGATCGCGAAGTTGTATCTCATCTCAAAAGAGAAACTCGCGATCGCCTAATTAATGCTTGGGTTTAAAGTTTAGTAAGCTGGTTCGTTTTCAGCTTCTTTCACAATGATCCACACGGCATGAATTGAACCGGGAAGCCAACCTAATACAGTTAGCAAAATGTTGATCGCGAAAGCCGGGCTAATTCCTTTGGTTAGAAAGACACCGAGGGGCGGTAAGATGATGGCTAACAAAATTCTCATAATATTCATATAATTCTCCTTTATTAATTTAGCTATTAGCATTTTCTGTAATTACTTACCATATTAAGTATAAATACAGAGCTTAACATCCCTCTACAGGGATAACAAAGGGTTTTAATTTAGAATGTTAGTTATTAAATACCTATTTCTCAAAACATACTTCTTTCTATAGATGTTACCGTTGCTCTTTTTTGCTAATGTTAAAAATGACACGATCAATATTAAACATATTAGTGTCTTTAAACTTGTAAAAAAACAAATAAATAAACGGAGTAAAATTTTATGTTAGGTAATTTATTAACCTTATTAGCAACTGCCCTGAGTCTTTTGGTGGTAGATATTATTTTCCCTGGAGTGAATTTAGCCACATTTCCTGCGGCTTTAATCGCTGCTGTGGCGATTGGTGCAGTTAACAGTTTTGTTAAACCTGTAATCAACCTTTTGTCTTTACCACTCAACCTCCTCAGTTTAGGCGCATTCTCTTTAGTCGTTAATGGTCTATGTTTCTGGTTATCTTCTATCTTTGTCCCTGGATTTAGAGTGGGTGGTTTATTAGAGTTCATCTTAGCGCCGATTCTGTTGGCTGCGGTAAGTACAGTATTAAGTAACTACTTTGCAGAGAAATATCCTCAACAGCTTTCTCAGCAATAATTAAAGTTTGATGCTTGCTCGTTCGAGCTTTTGTTGATTTTTACTTTATCCGTCAGTTTTGACCAAACTGGCGGAATTTTTTAGAAGTTCTCAGGGTCTCTATCTTATGACTGACGAAATAAACCCCAGTTTTTTTTAATCTGGTTAGTGATAACTATCTTCAAGCCGAGGGATGATTTGGCTTGTGGCTCAATATTGAAAAAAATCTCTAAATTATATGAAATTTCGCAAAAATAAGCAAATTAATAAATCTGCGATCGCGTCCTGGGGACAAAGATTAGGTCAACAAGTTGGGGTGGTACTCTTGAGCTTCACCTTATTTCTAGGTATAACATCAACGCCAGCAACTTCCCTGACATCGACTCCACCGCAGACGATCGCAAAATACCAATCTCGAACCTTAATCGCTTACGAAAAGGATTGGCAAAAAGACTTAGAACGGAAAGATAAAACCGTCGAAAAACACGGTGAATCCGTCGGCAAATATGTCGAACAAGCGCAACAATACAACGCAGCTAATCCCAATAGTAAAATCGACCAACCTTCGGTGGTAGGGAAACAAATTAAGTCACCGCGAGAAGGTCGTGAGCGCAAACATCAAGGCTTTTTTAGAAATCTATTTCGCTCTGATTCTTCCCAGAGTTCCAGCAATTCCTAGAAAGTTATGGCACAGCATCAACACCAAACGGACATTCTAGAACAGGGTAATATTTACTTCTTGTATCGTCCCAAAGTCGAACAAAAAGAAGTAAATAACCTCGATGATGTCCAGCGCTTTTATCTCGTCTTAGAACCCCACGGGAAGCAAAGCTATCGTTTAATTGTCATGGGTCAAAAGCAGCTTCCCGATGTTGAGAAAAAGCAAACTCAAGCTTGGGGATTTGTAGAAAGTGTGAAAGATAATGCCCCAGAACTTGAAAAGAGTTTGAGGGCCAAAACCTACTCAACTAAAACGCGGGGCGATCGCGAACAGCCTACCACCCGATCTGCCGGGGAAGGGGTGTATGAATTAGTAAACCACAATCAACACACCCATCTGGTTTATGCCCTAGAACTGCCGGAAAACCCCGGAGAGGCCCAACAAGATTTACACATTGCACCGGAAGCAAGTTACGTTTTATCGATTAAAAATCCCGCTAAAGGATCGCCTGCCAATACGGGCTTATCCCAAAAACAAAAAGCGGATTTTCCCGAAAAACTACAAAACCAATTTCGCGATCGCCGCTTTGCTGCTGCCAATCCTCCCGAATTTCTCGATTATACCGGAGCCGAATTAATTTTAACTGGCGCGAGTGATGATATTTCCCAGGAGTTGGGCATAGAACTCAATCCGCAGCAAGAAACCGAAGCCACCGCAGAAATTTTAAACAACTTACGAATGCGAAAAACCCGCCATCCCATTAAACCTTTATTGGAGGGTGATTGGGCTTAGAACCTAAAATTGAGCGAGTATGAAACGCCAACGCCAAATTTTGCCAATCATCAAGAAATTGGGAGCATTTTGCTTCGGAATTGTCTTATTCTTAGGACTTTCTGGTGCGCCGATGTTTGCGGCCAATTCTTTCGATCTAGAATTACCCCAAGTGCCAGTTTTAGACCGCCAACCCCCGGACGAGGCTACGCCGATCGCGCCGACTGAACCCGCTTCCAATGTTCCTGGATTGGGCGATCGCGCCGAATTTATGGCCTTTGCGGACGATTTTTTCGAGGAAGAAATGCCGAAATCCCATGTTCCGGGGGTCGCGATCGCGATCGTCAAAGATGGCGAAATTTTCTATACTCAGGGTTACGGTTACGCCAATTTAGAGCAGAATATTCCTGTTGACGCGGATAAAACTGTATTTCGCGTGGCCTCGTTATCGAAAACTGTCACCGCGACTGCAACCATGCAACTCCACGAACGGGGCTTAATTGATGTCAACGAAGACATCACCCCTTATCTGGGAGAACAAGTCAAGATTAACAATCCTTTCCCCGAACCCGTCACCTTTGCGCGGATGATGATGCACAATGACGGGACGACGAAACGCATGATTGGATTGGCTGCAAACACTCCCGAAAAAATGCAGCCCTTGGGGGAATATCTAAGCCAAAATATGCCCGCGATCGCCCGACCGCCAGGCACATTCTACAGCTATTCCAACCACAGCATCGCCCTTTTAGGCTATCTCGTCCAAGAAATCAGCGACACGCCCTTTGTTGAATACATCGAGGAAAACATTTTCGATCCCTTGGAGATGTCTCGCAGTAGCTTTCGTCAGCCCCTTCCCCCTTCCCTCTCAGACGACTTCGCAACGGGTTATCAATGGAACAAGAGGCAAAACGAATTTAAACCCGTTCCCTTTCTCTATCTTAATATTGCCCCGGCTGCGGCTTTGGGAACTACCGCAACGGATATGGCGCGATTTATGCAGGCCCATCTGCGAGACGATTCAGCGATTCTGCAACCGGAAACCCAAAAATTGATGCACGAAACCCATTTTCGCCACCATCCCCGCTTACCGGGAAGCGCTTACGGTCTTCGGGAAAATACGATTAATGGCATCCGGGTTGTGGGTCATTTCGGCAGTTTGCGCGGTTATTCTAGCACTTTGACCTTAGTTCCCGATCGCGATTTGGGGATTTTTGTCGTGTCCAACAGCTTTAGCGGCATTCACAACAAGTTTACCAAGCAGTTTTTTGACCGCTATTTCCCCGCAAATAACGCCCCAACACCCCCCGAAGATTTGTCTGGGGTCGATCTCGATCCCTATACCGGGGTTTATCGTGATATGGAATATCCTCGCAATACCATCGCCAAATTAACGGGAGTTTTTCAAGAAACGAGGATTACGAAAGGCGAAGATAATACCTTAGAGGTGAAGCGACCGAGTTTACTGTTTGCTCAAGCCGTTAAGCCGATAGTTTTGAACCCCGTAGACCCCCCGTTATTTCAAAACGCCGAGACCTCGGATTTGACCGCTTTCGACTTCAACGAAAATAACAAGGTTGCTTATGTTTATAACTTGATTCCGTCTCGGATCGATGCCTACGAACGCATCCCTTGGTATAGCCTCATCTGGACGCATCTCATCCTGTTAATTGTTTGTATTGGGGTGTTTGTGTCGGCGGCTTATGTGTACCCCCTCAAACCCCTGTGGCGGCGTTTGCGCGGGAAACCTTTTCAGATGAGGCGATCGCATCCCTGGCCTTGGCGATTAGCCGGAATTGCGTCTTTACTCAATCTGATTTTTCTCATTGGTTTACCCTTATCTATTTGGTTGTACACCCCTTGGAAGCTGGCTTATGGGGTTCCCCCGGTCGCGATCGCCTTTTTAGTCATTCCCCTCATTACCATTGCCTTATCCCTGGGAATTCTGCTGTATGGGGTACTAGCTTGGATCAGTCCGCAATGGTCTTGGGGCGATCGCATTCACTATAGTTCCGTCGGATTGGCTGCAATTGCCTTTATCGCGATCGCCAGTTATTGGAATCTACTCGGTTTCAAATTCTAAACATAAAAGACACAGACTTAAATCTGTGCCTTTTATCTTGATACCCCCAAGGGAATTCGAATCCCTGTCGCCTCCGTGAAAGGGAGGTGTCCTAGGCCTCTAGACGATGGGGGCTTGCTAGGTTGGTGGTGCGGGGCGTTGCGTTTGCCTCTCGCGTTCACCTTTATTAAGTTAACCAATATTTTGAGCAGTGTCAACCCCTGGGGCAAAAATTTTTTGAGGGGCTGTAACCCATCCCGCCGCGATCGCCCTTACGGTCGCTCAATAATCGGACAAATGACTTCTTCCCCAGCGCGATCGCCCTCTGTATCGGATATTGCCATTAAATTCGTTAATTCTTGCTTTAAAACCTGTAATTCTGCAATCTGACGATCGATGTCCGCGATTTTTCCCGTCAACTTGTGTCGGACTTGGTGACAAGGCATTTCGCCAGAATCGTGAATTTGCAGCAGTTCGCCAATTTCTTGTAAACTCAAACCCAACCGTTGCGATCGCTTAATAAACCGCAACCGATTCAGCGCTTGGGGCGAAAACAGACGAAAATTCCCCGAAGTACGAGCCTCTGCTTGAATCAAGCCAATTTGCTCGTAGTAGCGGATGGTTTTAATCGAAACGCCACTTTTCTCTTTTAATTCACCAATTTTGAGAAGATTATCGGAGGTCATGGTTAGGGTTTTCAAAAGACCAAGGACAAAAGACAAACCATTAACGAGACACAGGTCTAATCATTTCGCTGAGTCCTTCCCCCAACAACGATAAACCCGTCACCAAAAAAGTCATCGTTAACCCAGGAAACAAAGCCGTCCACCAAATCCCAGTCGGGAGTGCATCCAAAGCCAAACGTAAATCGTGACCCCATTCTGGTATCTCTTCCGGTAAACCCAAGCCCAAAAAGCCCAAACCACCGAGAATCAGAATCGCATCGGCAGCATTGAGAGTAAATAGAACTGGGACGCTTTGAATCACATTTAAAAAGAGATAACGAGAAAGAATATGTTGTCCAGAAGCCCCCATAGCCCTAGCCGCTTCTACATACAACTCAGTTTTAATACTGGTAGTATGATTGCGAACCAAGCGGTAATATTGAGGAATATAGGAAATACTCAGGGCGATCGCGGCATTAATGACTCCTCGACCCACCACAAATGCCAGAGTCACCGACAGCAACAACCCCGGCAAAGTGTACACCGTGTCCATAACAAACAACAGCAACTTATCTACCTTACCGCCCCAATAGCCGCTAATTAAGCCCAACGGTACGCCGATGACCAAAGAAAGGGTAGTCGCGATCGCCACGACCTTCAAAGCCGCTTGAGTACCGAACAAAGTACGAGAAAATACGTCATAGCCCTGACGAGTCGTACCAAACCAATACTCTCCACTCGGAGGAACTTGAATGGGATTACTCAAAGACTCTGTCGGGTCTTGTAACCATCCCCAGGCTTGAAATACAGGCGCAAAAAACGCCACTAAGATAAAACCAACGGTAATAATCAATCCCGCGGCCATCAGGTAGTGAGAAACCGTAGGGCGAGTAAAGCCGCGTAAAAAACCGGAATTAGAAGGCTTAACTAGCGTCATAACAAACTTGCGCGTGAGGACAGTTACAGGACATTATGGCTTGATAGTAAACGATTTTAGTATGCACAAACCTACCGTCCAACCTTTTCTAACGATTTTACTTTTTGTCGGAATTTTGAGTCCGGCTGTTGCCCGTGATGCTGCAACGGCAAGTCTTTTGAACGCCGAAGCCAAACAAATTCCTGGCTTACCTGGCCGCATTAATAATCCTGGGGGAGTCAATGCCTTGATGTATCAACGCATCAAACCCGGAATGACCCTTAACCAAGTCGAAAATATCATTGGTTTTGCTGGCATTCCCAACCCAGAAGCCGCATTTGGCGCACAACAAGCTTATACCTGGAGTAACCCCGATGGTTCGCAAATCACCGTCTGGACTCGCAACAACCGCGTTACGATTGTCGGTAAATTTGGCTTACCCGATGTTGCCGAAGCCGTCGGATTAGATGAAATTCCCTTGCTATCCTATTCCATTTTTGAACTGATTAAGCCGGGAATGACTGTAGAGGATGTTGAACTCATTTTAGGCTTTCCCGGTCGTTTAGAGCCAGAATTATCCACCATTGACGCAGCCCAAGTGTGGCGCTGGGACGACCTCGACGGCGACTATATCCGGGTATATTTGGGGGAGGGAGTCGTGGTGAGTAAGTTTACCTCGATCCTTAATTTACAACCGACAGGCATTGTCGAAGCGGAAGTTAATGCCGAAAGATTACAACTCGGTATGACCCAAACCCAAGTTGAAGATATTTTATCCGCAGGCTTACCTTATCCCGACCCCACTACCCCCGAATTTGATAGTTTTATCTGGAAATATGACGATGGTTCGGTGTTGGTGGTGGTGTTTGACGAAAACCGGGCGGTTGTGATTAATCCTTTGTAATATCGCCTTAATCTGGCTGTTTCTCCAAATAAGCCATCATGCGATCGCGCAGGAGTAGCATTCAGGTAGTGGCTCGACACAGCTTAATTTGTGCGATAGTCACCATCGTTAAAATGCTTGTATTTCGGTGCGTTACGCTTCGCGCTTCGTCACCCTACCTAAAGCCTCATTTTAGCTGTGTCGCGACAGTAGTGGCTCGACACAGCTTAATTTGTGCGATAGTCACCATCGTTAAAATGCTTGTATTTTGGTGCGTTACGCTGCGCTAACAGCACCCTACCTAAAGCCTCATTTTAGCTGTGTCGCGGCAGTAGGGTGGGTTAGGCGGCTATAATCTACGGGGTGACAGCAATAAGCGCAATCCGCCGTAACCCACTTTTTTATTGCTAACTTGGCTTTTCTTCGAGATAAGCCATCATGCGATCGCGCAGTTGATTGACGGTGAGTTTTTGCGTCCAGTATTCGACCAAAGCATGGCCAAATGCCCAAGCATTGCGATCGGGAGTAGACGGATTTTCCAGCAGTAACGGCCACAATGCTAGTAAATCGAATTTACGAATGTTGTTGTCGTCGCTGAGAAGGGAAAACAGGTCATAGGCCATTTGTAGCTTGCCGATCACCACGGGTAACTCCTCGACGGGGATTTGTTCGGCCAGTAAATAAGCCAGTTGGGGCGATCCGGTGGTGAGGGTGGAGACAAACTGAAGGATAGGACTTTTGAGCAAACTGGTTAAGCCCTGAGTGGTGGTCATTTGGACGGTGTAGCGGTCGATAATTTGGGCTGAGGCAGTAATCTTGCTGTCGCGATCGCTCAGAAACCGGGCCAAGCGCGTTTGTTTGGCAGGATCGACGGCTTCAACCAAGGCCCCAGAAAGGCTGTCAGCGTTCCAAGCATCCCGTCCAGAGGCGCGATCGCGACTAACCAGAGGAATGACTTGTTTGCAAAAATCCCCAATGCGTTCGGCGCGATATTGGGTGGCTTCGCGGATGGCTTTTTCCTTGGGTTGCGATCCTTGCGTCCAGTTGTATGGAGGATTCCATTCCCGGACGGGTCGCAGGCGATCGACTTGGGTGACAATGGCAATGCACGGTAGGTTTTCGACTTCTTGCTGAAAGTCTTTGAGAAAGTCTACATCCATTTGCAGGGCAGGATCGAGGGCCGGAGAGACGAGTAACAGTAAGTCGGCGTTGTGGGCGTAATCAAGGACGATTTCGCGCAAATCCTCCCGGTTGACTTGTTCGTAACCGGGGGTATCCCAGAGAGTCAGGGCTTCTCCGGTGGGGCTGTCCCAATGGTAGTATGAGATGCGATCGGTACTGGGCAAAACATCCACTTCGGCGCGATCGCGTTGGAATAGGGTATTAATAACGCTGCTTTTACCCGCCCCAGTTCGACCGACTAACAAAATACTAACCGGCTTTTGGGCAACTTTTTCGACCGGTTCGGCGGTTTCGATAATCTCTTTGAGGGTGGTTTGGTCGGATTTCGCTAGGGTTGGGGTGGGGGTGACGCTGGGAATGGCATCGAGGGGGGGAACTTTACCGCCGTATAAGGCAATGGCTTGCCGGGAGAGATTGCGTAACGCCGCTTCTCGCAGCATTTGGCTGATGTTGACGATTAACTCTTGGGTGGCGCGATCGCTACTGCCTTTACTGGCGAGTCGGGCCGCGGCGGTAGCGGGATTAACCGCCCATTGCGCCCAGTTCCAGATTTGCCGTACTTTACGGGCTGAGGGTTCGAGTTTCTGGTAAACTTCGTAAGCTTGATAGGCTTGGCCGACGGTCAGGCGATTGAGAACCGGAGACAGCTTTTGCATAAAGCGGTCCATATCGTCCACGGTTCCCCGAATTAAGCCGTAAGCTTGGGGGACGTAGATGTTGAGTAGGGGATACTTGACTTCGGGATTGTATATGTGCGCGATCGCCGTCACCACCTCTTGACAGCGTTTCCAAAAGGTTTCCCAATCTTCCCAAATCGGCTCATCTTCACGCGATCGCTCAAAAATACGTTTCAACTCATTTTCAGTACGACTGGCAAGTTCTGAGTCCCCCAAGGTGCTGCTGACGCTGGTTTCCAACTCTTGGGTCGCATTCTCGACGAGGGCTTCGAGTTCGGTCATCGAAGATTTTGTCCACTTCACCAACAACCAACGCCACCCCACCAACGCCAAGGTAAAGATCGCCCAAATCCAGTTAATCTGCCATTCGTGGATTTGCCACCCCGCCGCAACCAGTAAAAATATGACAATTGACGCGATCGGTAATGCTAAAACTAGCCATTGCCACAGCTTTAAACGCAACATCAGCCTTCCTCAAAATCACTGACACCGCCTTTCTTGGCTTCGAGGCAGTGTGTTTTCAGTGTAAGCGAACATAACGCAGTTTTCAGCTTATCCCGGACTCCCGTTAACAAATATCCTTCTTTTGTTACTTTCCGGTTTTTCCCATTATTTAGTAATTTCCCCAGTTCAAATATACAAAAGCGATCCCGCAGGAATCCGTGAAGTGGTAGGCTACGCCCGATCGCGTGGCTGTATCTACGTCGGTGGGATTCGGAAAATGTTGGGCTTTTCAGAGAGTGACAAAAAAGAATTAGTTGGGCGATCGCCTCGGCGTAAAAGTCGAAAGGATGCCTGTGTGGGGTTTAGCAAGAGGATAAGCCAAATCCCCGGTTTTGCTGGTAGATAGCTGCAATCCGACTAAAGCTTCGGTAAATTTTACCGCAGCACTCACGCCATCAATAACAGGGATTCCCAATTTATCGGAAATTAGAGTCGCCAAATCTGCCATCCCACCACAGCCTAAAATAATCGCGCCACAATCGTCTTCTGCTAAAGCTCTGCGACACTCTTCTAAAATCAGAGTTTTAATTTCTGAATCTGTTTCTAGACTCAGAACAGGCAGATCGATCGCCCGAATTTGACGACACAAATGGGTCATGCCATAGTTATCAACCAAATGACGAGCGATAATCTTGGTTCTGCTTAAAGTCGTCACGATTGAAAAGCCAGTAGCAACAAAGCTGGCTGCGTGCATTGCGGCTTCAGCAATACCAATAACGGGTGCTGTCGCCAACTCCCGTGCTGCTAGTAAGCCCGGATCGCCAAAACACGCAATAATATAACCGTCAATCCCTTCTGCTTCTCCTTTACGAATCTCATCGAGAATACCCACCACACTCAGAGCTTCATCATAATGTCCTTCGATAGAGGCAGGCCCCATATCCGGGCTACAGGCAATAATTGTCGTGCCAGGATTAGCAACAGAACGGGCGATCGCGCCGATTTTTTCGGTCATGCTAACCGTGGTATTGGGATTAATAACTTTAATTTTCATCGTAGCTCGGCAAGACACGAACAACAAACAACGAACAACAAACAACAAACAACAAAAAACCAATAACCTATGGAACAAACGTTCCCCTTAGAGGTATTCAAAAACTTTAGTTGCCGATCAGCGCCTTAGATAGACTTGAGAACCTCTCCATCACAATCATCAGCAGAGCCGTAACAAAAATCAAAACACCAGAGATAGCCGCCGCTCGCACATCTAGATCGTTTTGAATCATAGACCACATACGAATGGGCAACATATCTGTTCGCGCATCGGACAGAAAGAGAGTCACCGCCACATTATCGAAAGAAGTAATAAACGCCATGAAAGCCCCAATCAACACTCCGGGTCTAATCAACGGCAGGGTTACTTTGAAGAAGGTGTAGCTCGGACTAGCGCCCAAGGCCGTAGACGCTTCCTGTAGAGAAGAGCCTAGCTGAGTCAGGTTGGCCAGCACGTTACGCACAACGTAGGGAGTACAAATCACAATATGGCTAACAATCAGGGTGAACAGCGAAAGCCGCACCCCCACCATGGCAAAAAATGACATCATGCCCAAACCCAGCGCCACTCCTGGCAGGGCTAACGGTGACATAACTAAGGCATCCATGGCAGTTACCCAGCGGCCTTTACTGTTCATCATGGCCAAGCAAGCTGACACGCCTAAGACCACGCAGACAAGGGTGGTAATCAGCGCCACCTGAAAGCTGTTCAGCGCTGCTGCCCGAAGTTCTGGGAAACTAAAAAGAGAACTATACCACTGTAACGAAAAACCCGGCGGTGGAAACTCAAGGGTAGGCGCGTTGCTAAAGGACGTAATCAGGATAATAATACTGGGTGCTGTCAGGAGCAGCAGACCCAGCCAGGCGATAAGCTGCATCACCACCTGAAACGAAATTTTGTCGAGTTGGCGCGGTAAGTTGCCAGACTTCTGCTGTATCGGAGAAGGAGGCTTCACGAGAGTAGAGGACATAATAGCTCCTGTGAGAAATACGTTCTGAACCGGATATTTGTTCTAATGAATGTAACGGCGGCTGCGGCGACCTAAAGCCGTCAAGATCAATACCATGACCACCACCATAATTAGTAGCAAGGTAGAAACTGCGGCGGCAAAAGGTTGATTCAGTAAAATGATTCCCTGCTGGTAGATTAACGTCGGTAGATAAATTAGCTGGCCGCCGCCGATAATCGAAGGTGTCACGAAGGAACTAACTGTTAGAGCAAACACCAGTAGCGCTCCAGAGATCATTCCGGGCAGCGTAAGTGGGAACGTGATTTGCCAGAAAGTCCGCCAGACACCACCACCAAGGCTTTGAGATGCGGCTGCTAAACGGGGATCAATTTGGGACAGAGAAGCCACAATCGGCAGCACCATCATGGGCATCCAAACCTGGGTGAGTGCAATCAGCACACCATTATGGGTAAACAGCAGACGTATCGGTTCTTCGATCATACCTAGCTGTAGCAGGGCGGTATTGATCAACCCCTGGCGACCCATAATAACGACCCAGCCAAAAGTACGCACAACGGCGCTCGTTAGTAGCGGCAGCGTAATTAAAAAGGTCAAAATCCCCTTCCAAAAGCCAGGCGCTTTGATGTATAAGTATGCGACTGGATAGCCGACGATCAAGGAGACGATAGTGACCTGAATGCCCATCAAAAAGGTGTCGATGAGGACTTTGACATTAACAGAATTATTGAAAAACTCAGTGTAATTCTTTAGGGATAAGCCTGCACCGCCCTCCCCTTGGAAACTGGTAGCAATAAGCACGAGTAAGGGGATCACATAGAACAGTTGCAAGAAGATGGCTAAAGGGAGTGCCAGTTGTCCTGATTTGGGCTGAAGCAGTTGGCTAATTTTCATAAGTTAGAAACTCGTTCTTTCGCTCGACTTTTTGGGTTCGATTGAGTCTGCGGTTTGCTGAGAGTTGCTAGAAATTACTATTTAATCTGAGAACACCATGCAAGCCTGGGGCGAGACCAGATTCAAGTGGACGCGATCGCCACTCTTTAGCGGCTTTATTCCCATCGTGCGGGTCTGGGTAATCTTGACATGGCAGTCTTGGGTGAGGCAAACGTCATAGGTCATCAGCGAACCCAACGGGAGGCACATTGTCACGGTACCGGTCAGACTAGGGTTGCTCTGGGGTTGCACCTGTAGATTTTCAGGACGCACTGCTAGGGTTATTTTTTTGCCTGGGGACAGGGGCAATGGGCTAGTGATGGCCAGTTCGCCACCCGGAACACTAAGCTGGTAGCCTTGTTCAGCGTGACCCAGGACTTCGGCAGGCAGGTGATTACAGGTTCCCACAAAGGAACTGACAAAATGGGTGGCCGGGCGATCGTATAAGTTGGTGGGAGTGTCGAACTGGTGGATTGTGCCACTGGAGAGGACGGCAATGCGATCGGACATACTCATGGCTTCCTCTTGATCGTGGGTCACCATAATGGCGGTAATGCCTTGTTCGCTCAGGATGCGGCGAATCTCGATTTGCATATCTAGACGCAGGCTCTTGTCAAGGGCGCTAAAAGGTTCGTCTAGCAGCATGATGCGCGGTTTTACCGCTAGGGCGCGGGCGAGGGCCACTCGTTGCTGCTGCCCGCCCGAAAGCTCGCTCGGAAACCGTTTAGCGAGGTGATTCATCTGCACCATGTTGAGCATTTCGCCCACCCGACTGGCAACTTGGTTGCGAGAGCGCTTACCTGCGGCCCGCAACCCATAGGCTACGTTGTCCCAAACGCTCATGTGGGGAAACAGCGCATAGTTCTGAAACACAATGCCTGTCCCTCTCTGACTCGGCGATAGTCCCCGCACCGACTGGCCATCAATCAGCACCTGGCCGGCAGTCGGGGTCAAAAATCCCGATATAATCCGCAACAATGTGGTTTTACCGCAGCCGCTTGGCCCCAAAAGTGAAACAAATTCCCCTGGGCGAATGTCTAAGTTGATATCCTTGAGCGCTACAAAGGAGCCGAACTGGTGCATCACCTGACTAAGGGAGAGGCTATGAGATGAATGACTCCCCAGCTCAGACTGAGGATTTACGGGAACATTCGTTGTGGCAGTTTGTACAGATTTCATGAGTTTGAATTTCCAAATGTCAATGGGTTTTGGAGATCAGCCTGGGTGATGAGGTAGGTTCTGCGGTGTCGGCAAATGAATCAACTCACCGATTTTGGTATACTCGACGGGGCCGCCTAGCCGAGTAATCGGCTGCATTTGCACTGTATCGACTAATCCTAAAGAATTTCTGTATAAATCTTGGCGGATGTGAAATCGTAGCACTTGGCCCAGTACCATGACATTAGTGGCACCCTCTACCGGCACAATCTGAGTCACCTTGCACTCCATCGCCACTGGGGCATCTTTTAGCCTCGGCGGTTTGACTTCTGTTGCCGGTTCCGCTTCTAGACCGACCGCCTCAAATTCACTAATGCCGTGGGGCAAGTCCACTGCTGTCTTGACCATCGCCTCACAGAGCGCCTCATCAACCACATGGCAGACAAACTCTCCCGTCGCTTTGACGTTTCTCAGTGTGTCTTTTTCCTGGGGTTCTCGGCGGCGATAAGACACTGAGAACATAATCGTAGGTGGAAACCCCGCCACGGCGTTAAAAAATGAATAGGGCGCGAGGTTGGGTACTCCCTCGGTACTCAGGGTAGATACCCAGGCAATGGGTCTGGGTGCTACCACGCTAGTCAGTAGGTGATAGGGCGCTGGTGGTTCCATCTCGGCGGTAACCAGGGTAAGCATCTTTGCAGTGGAAGAGTCTGAAGAAAGAGAGTCTAAAGGGTTCGAGAGTGCCATTGTTTCTTAAGCCTGGACAACCTGATTAAATCGTTCAATCCACTCTGCTCGCTGGGGATTAATGGTCGCCCAGTCTAGCCCGTGGGACATGGCGATGAAATCATCCACCGATTCGATGCCCAGAACTTCAACAAGCTCAGGCGGGAACTCTACAGTATCGTTACTCGGAATGTAGAAGTAGGGCGCAGCAACCAATGCGGCTTGGGCTTCGGGACTGAGCATGGCATCGATACCGGCTAAGGCTGTGTCCAGTCCAGCAGTGGGATTTTGAACCACATTCAGGCTGTACCGAGCTACCGCAATACCGGAATCAAGCGTGGCGACCGCCACGGGTACGCCGCGTTCGGCTAGGGTAAGTGCGTCGTTGTGCCACATCGGTGAGACATCCACCTCTCCCTGCTGGAAAAGGGTTACCAAGGCTCCTGGGTTGGCAGCAACCCCACTAACGCGAGGCAACATTTCGCTCACGGCTTCAAAGGCAGGTTCAATATTAGACTCATCGCCTCCGAGAACCTTGGCCATTTCTACCATGAAGGAGGTTCCCAGAATACTATTGAGACTGACCAAACCGAGTTGAGCGTCAAGATTCGGGTCGAGCATCACTTCCCAGGAGGTCGGCGGTGTTGTCACTTTTTCGGGGTTGTAAGCCATCACAATGCCCTGGGCAAAGAAGACCGGCGCTAATCCGTCATCGCTCTTGAAACCCGGATTTACATCGCTGGCGTTGGGAACCCGATCTGCTGGGAAAGGCTGAAGCAAGTCTTCTTCAATCGCGACTGCATTCTGCCCGTCATCTAACAACAATAAATCAAAGGGCGGATTGTCGGGAGAGGCTTTCACCCGTGCAACTTGCTCAAAGGCCAGTAGCGGTTGGGCGCTCATATCAATGCCCGTTTTCTCTGCTACCACGGGCGCTATTTCTTCGCGCATTACCGCGTCTGTCGTCCCCGGAAAAGAGGCCACGACTATATCTTCCCCGACAGCACTTCCTCCACCTACGGTACCAGAATCCTGTCCGACGTTGGCATTACAGGCTTTGAGCATCCAGCTTGTACCGAGGAAAATTCCTGCTCCCAATACTGAGCGGCGAGATAAGCGATTAACGAATCGTCGATCCATAACTATGTCAACCTTTTTCCTAATCAAAACAAATGTATCAAAAGCACCAACAATTCAACTGTTGCAACTTTACTGAAATTCGTCCCTTCAACCCTCAAATAGCAATCTTGAATAAATGCAAGCTTTTAAAACTCAAAAAGTATTTTAGTCAAGATTTGCTGGGATATTGGCAAAAAATTTAAGTTTTTAAGCTTTGCGAACAGATTGTATACAGTATGCCATCGTTATATCCGGGATTCTGTATATCAAGTAACATTTTGAACGGATGACAAGCTGCTCCAATAGCTCTTATGGCAGTAAGCAGAATAGTTAGGACGTTTTGCTTGCTGCGATCGCAATGACAAAGGACAAAGGACAAAGGACTAATAGCCATCAAAAAACCCGCGCTGGGCGGGCTAAGAATTGCGATGAAGAAAAGAGGCGATCGCGTTCCTAAAAAACTGATTTAGAAACGCAATTCAATCAAAATTGAGACTTATTGATGCCCCGACCATTGCCAATCGCGGATTTCGGCCATATCTTCACCGTAGCGGGAAATATAGTGCTTGTGTTCGATCAACTTATCCCGCAGCATTTGTTTGACATAAGCCGCCGCATAACCTAATTTCGGCACGCGATCGATCACATCTCCGGCTAAGTGGAAGCGGTCGAGGTCGTTCAAGACCACCATATCAAACGGCGTGGTGGTGGTTCCTTCTTCTTTGTAACCGCGCACGTGCAGGTTTTTGTGGTTGGTGCGACGATACGTTAGACGGTGAATCAACCAGGGATAACCGTGATAGGCAAAGATAACCGGCTTATCTGTTGTAAATAATGCGTCGAAATCGGCATCAGAAAGCCCGTGGGGGTGTTCGCTGGCCGGTTGTAGGGTCATCAGGTCTACCACGTTGACCACCCGCACTTTGAGGTCGGGGAACTGTTGATACAGAATCTCAACCGCCGCGAGGGTTTCTAGAGTCGGGACATCTCCGGCGCAAGCCATGACCACATCGGGTTCGTGACCTTTGTCGTTACTGGCCCATTCCCAAATACCAATCCCTTTGGTGCAGTGTTTCACCGCTTCTTCCATGTTGAGGTATTGCAGAGATGGCTGTTTCCCAGACACAATTACGTTGACATAATCGCGACTGCGGAGACAGTGATCGGCAACCGAAAGTAAGGTATTGGCATCGGGGGGAAGATAAACCCGCACCACCTCGGCTTTTTTGTTCATTACATGGTCGATGAAGCCGGGGTCTTGGTGGGAGAAGCCGTTGTGGTCTTGTCGCCAAACGTGGGAGGTCAGGAGATAGTTCAACGAGGGAATGGAACGCCGCCAAGGGATGTGTTTGGTGGTTTTCAACCATTTGGCGTGTTGGTTCACCATGGAGTCGATGATGTGGATAAAGGCTTCATAACAAGAGAAGAAGCCGTGACGACCGGTTAATAGGTAGCCTTCTAACCAACCTTGACAAAGGTGTTCGCTGAGAATTTCCATGACGCGACCGTCTGGGGCCAGGCTGTCGTCTTCGGGGAGTTGTTTGGCCATCCAAGTGCGATTGGTGGTTTCAAATAAGGCACTCAGACGGTTAGATGCGGTTTCATCGGGGCCGACAACCCGGAAGTTGTGGCTGTTTTCCTTCATAATGTCCCGCAAGAAGCCGCCGAGGACGCGAGTGGCGGCAGCGTAACTGGTGGCAGGAGTTGACACTTCTACGGCATAATCCTCGAAAGTGGGCATTTTTAATGCTTTCATGAGGATGCCGCCGTTGGTGTGGGGATTGTCCCCCATGCGTCGCGTTCCTTGGGGGGCGAGTTCGGCGAGTTCGGGAATGAGTGTGCCGTTTTCGTCGAACAGTTCTTCGGGTTTGTAGCCTTTCATCCAGCTTTCGAGGAGGGCTACATGGTCGGGGTTGCCTGCTAAGTCGGAGAAGGGGACTTGGTGCGATCGCCAGTAGTCTTCGGTTTTCTTGCCGTCTACTTCTTTGGGCCCTGTCCAGCCTTTGGGCGATCGCAAGATAATCATGGGCCATTGAGGCCGTTCGGTAGAACCATTTTCGCGGGCGTTGCGCTGAATTTCTTTGATTTCAGTCACCACTTGGTCAAGGGTTCCAGCCATGAGTTGGTGCATGATTTCGGGGTCGGAACCTTCGACGAAGTAAGGTTTATAACCATAACCCACAAACAGACTTACCAATTCTTCATCACTGAGACGGGCGAGAACGGTAGGATTAGCGATTTTATAACCGTTGAGGTGTAAAATCGGCAGCACCGCCCCATCTGTTGCGGGATTGAGGAATTTATTGGAATGCCAACTGGTGGCTAAGGCCCCGGTTTCGGCTTCTCCATCCCCGACGACGCAAGCCACGAGTAAATCCGGGTTGTCAAAGGCGGCCCCGTAAGCGTGGGCTACGGCGTAACCGAGTTCCCCGCCTTCGTGAATCGAACCGGGGGTTTCTGGGGCAACGTGGCTGGGAATCCCACCGGGAAAGGAAAACTGCTTGAACAGTTTTTGCATCCCCTTCGCATCTGTGGAGATGTTGGGATAGTATTCGCTGTACGTCCCTTCGAGGTAGGTATTAGCCACTAAACCGGGGCCACCATGACCGGGCCCGGCAATGTAGATGGTGCTGAGGTCGTAGGCTTTGATAATGCGGTTGAGGTGAACGTAGAGGAAGTTCAGACCCGGTGTGGTTCCCCAGTGACCCAACAATCGGGGTTTGATATGTTCGAGGGTTAGGGGTTCTCTCAGCAGGGGGTTGTCAAATAGGTAAATTTGACCGACAGAGAGATAGTTTGCGGCCCGCCAGTAAGCGTCCATTTTGGCAAGTTCTTCGCCACCGAGGGGGGTTTCCTGAACAATATGTTTACTCAAAGAAACAATGGTTTCGGCGCGATCGCGTTTTTCTGGAGCTACAGTCATAAAATTTCAAAAAATAACAGCCAGTTGTTGAAGCTTTAACTTAACTGCTATTTTATTCAGACTTGAATTTTTTTAAAGGTTTTATCGGGATTGCTCCTTTATTTTTTTTATATACCCAGAGATAGATGGCACTTTTTATACATTAATGCTTTTTAGTGTAACACTATACAAATAGGAGTAAAACCTAGTCCCAGTCAGGCGATCCAGTCTCGACAGATTCAGTTAAGACCTTAAAAACGTCAAAAATCTCCCAATTCTAGGTTATGAAAAATTGATGAATTCATAATTCTTAAATTTATCTAAAAAAATCAATTCTTGTTAAAATTTTGACTAAAAAATAATTAAACTTGCGCTCCGGATCCGCGTAGCGGCACACAAAGTGGCAGGCAATGGGGCGATCGCGTTTACGGCTTGCTTCTTCTCGACGAAAAATTGGGTTCCCCTGTCTCATTTCTGCGCTGACTCAGGAACTTAAGTCACCACTTGACCGACAAAGCAATTAAACCCTGGCGTGACATAAGGCGTGTCCTGGGTCATTTATGGGTCTGATGTCGTTGGTGGTTAACACCAAATGGCCGCATCTCTTTTCTTGGGAAAACCGATCCCCTCACAACCGATGAACCCCCAAAAAACAAATCATCACACCAGGGGTTTTCGGGATTGTCCCCCTGAAGAAAAGTGGGGCAAAAAACCGAACCGCGATTGGGGATCATCAATGCCTGACTCCCCCCACAACCCGTCTACAATTTAAAAATAAAACCATTATGCGTTCTCCACCATCTATGAAAAAACTAAGTACCCATATCTTCGCCTTAGTGCTGGGTGTGGTTATGGCCTTTGGATTTTTCCGGGTTTCTTCCTCCATTGCTGACCCCGCACCCAGGTTATCACAAGCCCCAGAAACCACCACCCTTGCCCAAAATCCAGCGATCAACTCCCGCAGTTTTGTGGCCCAAGCGGTTGCTAACACCGGCCCGGCGGTGGTACGACTGGATACCGAGAGGACTGTTGCCAATCAACTCAGTCCCTTTTTTGAAGACCCGTTTTTCCGCGACTTTTTCGGCAATATGCCCCAGCAAATGCCCCAAGAACGACAAGTTCAAGGCCAGGGTTCGGGGTTTATTATTGACGGTGGTGGCATGATTTTAACCAATGCTCACGTTGTAGACCAAGCTGATAAAGTCACCGTGACCTTACAGGATGGTCGGGAATTTCCAGGGGAAGTTTTAGGAACCGACCGCGTGACGGATTTAGCTGTGGTCAAGATTCGCGAAAGAGTCCCGAATCTACCTGTTGCGCCTTTAGGGGATTCTTCTCAGGTTGTGGTCGGAGATTGGGCGATCGCGGTGGGGAGTCCTGGCGGTTTAAATAATACTGTAACCTTGGGCATTATCAGCACCTTGGATCGATCTTCGGCTAAAGCTGGTATTCCCGATAAGCGGGTCAACTTCCTGCAAACCGACGCAGCCATCAACCCCGGTAACTCTGGGGGGCCGTTACTAAACGAGAGAGGGGAGGTCATCGGCATTAATACCGCGATTCGGGCCAATGCGACGGGAATCGGCTTTGCGATTCCGATTAATAAAGCCAAAGAACTCAAAGATACCTTGGCCGCCGGTCGCGAAGTACCGCATCCTTTCGTGGGGATTCAAATGGTTGACCTGTCCCCAGAAATGGCAAAACGCAACAACGACAACCCCAACTCCACCATCCTATTACCCGAAGTCAACGGGGTTTTGGTAATGCAAGTCCTACCCAATACTCCCGCCGAACGCGGGGGAATACGTCGTGGCGATGTGATTACTGAAATCGACGGCAAACCCATCGCAACGGGCGAGGAAGTGCAGCGTTTTGTTGAAAATAGCGGCGTTGGCCAAAACTTACAGTTCAAGGTCTTACGGGGCGATCGCACCACGACCATTACCATCCGCACCGAACAAATGCGCGACAATGTTTAAAACCTAACTTCAAATCATTTCTACCAACACAATCCAAAACCCCGGTTTTTTGCAAATCGGGGTTTTATCTTAAACAGTGGTTAATTTGGTATGCGTGTAAAATTGCTTTAAGTAACTGCTCTGGAAATAAGCCAGGATATTATTTACTTTTAGACTCTTTATCACAAGCAGAAGAATACTATCGCCAAAAAATCAAGATGGATTTTATAGACATCACTACTATATCGTCAACGGAGGAAGGATATGTTTTTGGCTTTAAAAAAGAAAAAGCAATTAGATTCTGTAGAGAACTCGAATCAAGATACCAGTTACCCAGACGAACAGATTAGAGAAGATAGTGATTTTTTAGATTTAGACTTTGAAGATGAAAATTTTGAGGATAATGTTTTAGGTGGTAGTTTAGAACCGCAAAACTATCATAGTCATTACGAATTTGTTAAGAATAGAAAAAGTTTAAAAATTCGATGGGTTCATTTTTTATTAAATCTTGCTTTACCTTATGAACTTGCACAAAATTTGTTAGTAGAAGATTTTTATCCAAAACGAATCCAGTTAGTTAGTAAGAAGACATCTGAATGGAAAATGTGGATATTCGATTTTTCTTGGACAATTAAACAAGTCCTGAAAGTTGTAGTAATTAGAAAGAAAAACTAATAGATTTTCTGTATAAGTTTTGTCTCCAAAAACCCCTGTTTTTTTTAGCAATAATGGGTACAGGTGGGGGAGGATACTTTGGTTTAATCGAGTAGAATTTTTGGGTCAAACTAAATTATAGTTAATCGTTTAAAACTGCCAAAATAAAAAATAGGCTAGTTGATTATCAAGGCGCTAAGGAAATAATTTCATGCCGAATCCATTTCCAGGAATGAACCCCTATCTAGAACACCCAGAAATCTGGCCGGGAGTACATTTGTTACTGATCGGTGAAATGACTAATATTTACAACCAAGCAAGTTACGATTTGGTCATAGATTATCAACAAGAACCAGTCTCCCGATTATTGGCAGAAAATAAGATTTGGTTGAATACCTGGTTAACCCAAAAAGAATTGCGATCGCGCTTAATTTAATAAACTTAGTTGCTATCCTACAATGGGGTGAGGGTAATTAATTTTCTGTAAGAGCTTATCCACTGAGTTGCTTTTTGGAAAATCCTAACCTATAGAGCTAGAGCATTCAAACCCCTCACGAGGAGCTGCTGTTAGCAAAAGGACTTTATGTCGAACCAAAAAATAGATTTCAGGATTAACAACTTTCATAAAATTGCTTCGCTCTCTGTTGAGAGTATTGTTCCTCCTCCGGGTATGAGTGCAAATTTTATCAACTCATTTTCGGTGAGTCCAGATGGTACATCTCTTGTTGTTGGTAGCCCTAAGCAAACTGATGATTGGAGTTTACCAAGGGTTCTGATGGTTTGGGATACCAGGACGGGTCGGCAAATTAGGAGTTGGGATCTGAGTTGTCAGAAATCAGCAGCTCGCTCTACAGATATTTATCAAGTAGATGATTTAGATATCAGCCCCGATGGAAAAATTGTCGTCTCTGGAGGTTGCATTATTGAGTCATGGGAATTAGAAACTGGCAAAAAACTGCGTAGATTCAGAGGTGGGGGATTCGGATTTGCTGTCATTATTTCTCCTAACGGACAGTATTTAGTCACAGAAGATGGTGGCAACAAAGTCGTTCTCTGGGATTTAGAAAGTGGGAAAAAGATTTACAAAAAGTCTAAGAACATTTTACCTACTTCACTGACATTTAGCCCAAATAGCAAATATTTAGTTGGTATTGACTGTGACTGTAAGCGCTGTGTTGATGACATTCAAATATGGCACTTAGAATCAGGAGAACTGGTTCGGACACTCAATTCTCTCGTCGGCACGATTGTACCTAGAGCTTTTTCATTTAGTCCTAGTGGTCATCTCTTGGTTGGCTTAGGATTAGAAGGTCTAGCAGTTTGGGATTTTGAGACTGGAGAAGAGTTGGGTAGGCTTGAAAGGCATAGAAATTGGAACAAACCTTTCTCTCAACATCTTGAAGACGTTGTTGATTCAGTTTTTAGTCCTGATGGTAAGGTTTTACTAACTACAGGGGGCGATGGAAAAATCCAGGCTTGGGATGTAGAAGCACTACGCCATCTCTACTCCCTTGAAGGGCAACACGAATATACAACTCTTGGAGCTAGCAAAGATATGCAGGTACTTGTAGGCGCTGGTAATGCTGGACACAGTTTCGAGATATGGAGGGTTTCGAGATGACCTGAGTAGTCTAATTTCTTCAAATCGGGGTGATGCCCTAATTTGGGTAAAACTAAGGAGGCTGCTGTATAAGGCAATTTAAACGGGTTCTCGACTACAACTACAACGACGACGGCGACCTCGACAGCATCGTTTACAGCGACAATGGCAATCGCTCCTTCGTCTACGACCCCGTTACCAATCGCCTGCAACAAGAAACCTTACCTTCTGGGATAGTTATAGATTACGAATACGACCCAGATTCGGAATTGGAAATCCGTCGCACCGAAACCCTAAACGGAACCGTTATCAAGGAAATCACCTCCAACTGGGATGAAGAAACGAGTCAGTTGTTGAGCGTTACCGAAGTGACCACCACCGCCCCCAACGGCACCGCTCAAACTACTCAGTACCGCTATGACGGCAACGGCAACCTCATCGAAGTCACCGAACCCAACATCGGTACCACCACCCTCACCTACGATGGAGTCAATCGCCTGAGCGAACGAACCCTTCCCAACGGCATCCGTACCATCTACACCTACAAAGAGAATACCGACTTCATCGAAAGCATTACCCACTACGCCGCCGATGGTACAACTATCCTCTCCTCGGTCGAATACGTCCGCAATCCGGGAGGAGAACCCAGTCGCATTATTCGCGAAGATGGTTCCTATGTGGACTTACAGTACGATGACTCCTTGCGGTTGGTCGGAGAAATCTACTACGACTCCAACGGCAATCTCACAGACGAAACCACCTACACCTACGATGCGGCAGGTAATCGCCAGTCGGCCTCCAACGGGGAAGCACAAGGGACGTATACCTACGACAACACCCATCAACTCGCGGGAATTGACACCAATTCCGGAACGGAAACCTACACTTATGATGAAGGGGGACGAGTCGAACAAGTAGTTCGGGATGGGGAAACCTTAAACCTGTTCTACAACAGTAACGACTTGATTGTAAAAGTGACCGATGCCAATAACAATACGGTTGTGGAGTACGGCTACGACAGCAACGGTCGTCGGGTTGAGATGAGCGACAGTAATGGCGAGAAAAACTATCTGGTTGCACCGAATCTGGGAGAGGGGTTGGATTCTCCCCATTTGGTGAGCGATGCGGCGGGAAATCCCCTTGCATCCTATGTGTACGCGGGTTCAATGCCGTTGATGCGTTTGGATGCCAATGGGAATCCAACGTATTATCTCGAAGATGGAATGGGGAGTGTGATTGGTTTGGCAGATGGTACGGGTTCTCAGGTAACTGGGTTCGAGTACGATAGTTTTGGGAATCTGCGAACTCCAGAAGGGTTGCCAGCCGAGTTAGGGGGAGATTTCCGCTTCCAGGGTCAGTGGTGGTCGTCGAATACGGATTTCTATCATATAAGGGCGAGGTATTATGACCCGGAGGTGGGACGGTTTATCAGTCGCGACCCGGTGGATTTGATTGAGTACGAGCCGGAGAGTAGCAATCCTTATCAGTTTGTTTATAATAATCCGGGGGTTTATAGCGATCCGACGGGGATGTTTACGATGGCTGAACTCAATGCTGGGATAAAAGTTCAAGATATTTTAAACAAAATGCAGGCTCATATTGTCAATGAAACAAAACAGTTTCTAATCGATAAAACAAAAGGAATAGCAGCAGACTTAGCACAGGATGTAATAGAGAATTTATTACCTTCTGTACTTCCTTGGATTGAAGCTCCTCTCTGAAAAGAGAAGTTCGGGAGAGACTATCTCCAGCGCGGCTCCGCGATCGCCTCGTTGCCTGCCACCGGAGCGATCGCCCCTATACTGTGGTCGATTAAGCGGATTTGATATAAGTTAATTCAGTGACGTATTGCAAATAGGTAATCCCATCATCCCGCAGGACGTTACACAGATTCCATAGCTTTTGAACAATATTCGGTGATGGCGCTCACAGGTTAGGACAAGTAGGGTTAGCTGTATTATTTTACTCCCTCAGTCAGTCTAACTCTCGTTCTCAGCTACTGATAGCGTTGCAGCAAGGATTGAATTAACTGGGCTGAAGCTCGAAAGCTCGTCTTTCGGAGAGAACTAATCGCCTGGGGAAAATCAACCAGGTTTTGTTGGGCAGCATCATCCAAAACTCCTAGTAATCCTGTTACCCGAAAACCACAAGTACGAGCCACCTTCCGTCCCAAACCATCATCGACGATCATTAAATCCGCTACTCGTTGCTTGGCTAAAATAATTGCAGCCCTTTCCCCTGGGTCTAAAGTCTCTAAATCGCTCAAATCTTCTTCAGCACTCAAGTCCACAGTTTCAATCCCTAACCAATCTGGGGGATTTTCAATCCAGTTTCGTACCACCGCCGGAGACGCGACATCGGATAATTCTTGTTGTACTACTTGAGGAATCAAGACACTACCATACAGCTTCTGGAGTAGCTCAATCTCCCCAATTAGCAACAGATAACAAATCGGTGAGGTATCGGAAATAACAATCATTGAGCTGGTAATTTTCCTTCCTGTCGCAGTTGCTCATGAACTTGACGGTCTGCGGCTAGGTCTGCTTCATCATAAGGCAAGTCTACGCCTCTGGCTTTGAGGAAGGCATCAGCTTCTAGGCGAGTCTTCATCCCTAACAACTCCCGCACCTTACCCCCGCTAATCGAGCCTTCACAGTAGGCTTGAATCACAATCATTTCTAAAAGTCGCTGTTCTAAACTTCCTCCCTTGGCTTGCAGGGAGTGGGCGAAATCATCGGGTAAGGCAATCTGGATTTGCATGGGTACTCCTAATAGTTTCAAAAGCGGTTCATCGGCGGAGGGGGGAATCGAACCCCCAGCAGCATTCAGCCCTATAAGATTTGCTTTGCAGATATCTGGCTGGACAGCCGAGCATAGTTTGAGTTGAGCAAAGGCGATCTAAAATTCAGATTGTTCCGCCGTGAATGCTACTCCACCCAGTACAGAACCTAAGCCACCGCAGATAAATTTCATAAGATACTCAAGAAATAAGGGGTTGATATAACCTACTGCGCTATGGCTCCCCAACATACTTATATCCTGCAAGAACCAAATCTTGATTAGGTCTTTCGAGAATGGTTGCTATTACCCAATTTCACCACGCTACTACTATTTTAAAAGACTCAAAGTAAAACATCAACGCACATTTTATATAAGACTGCAACAGACTTCAATGGCGAGACGATTCAGTTTGTTTACGACGAGCAGAACCGCCTAGAGACGAAGGATTTACCCGACGATGTAGATATTCTGTATGCCTACACTCCTGACGGTCAGATTGCCAGCATTACTGACTATACCTATGATATTCCCCATTCTTGCGCCAATACTGCAATTGACAAAGCGTGTTGATATCGGGATATCTACGTGGCGCGATCGCGAAGTGGCAGGCAACGAGGCGATCGCGCTTAGCCTTCTTGTCACCCCGTCAGCCCTCAACTGCGCCAAAACCGCCGCCTCCGGGGGTTTCGATGATGAAAATGTCGCCGGGGTTCATCTCGACGGTGGCGGTACTAGAGAGGGGTTCTAAAGTACCGTCAGAGCGCTGTATGGCGTTGTTGCCGGGCGTTCCGGGGTGGCCGCCGTTGAGGCCGAAGGGGGCTGTTTGGCGGCGATTTGAGAGGATTCCGGCGGTCATGGGTTCGAGGAATTGGAGGCGACGAATTACACCATTACCGCCTGTAAATTTGCCTTGACCACCGCTATCTTTGCGGATAGAAAAGCTATCAAGAAGGACAGGAAAACGCCATTCTAATACTTCTGGGTCAGTGAGTCGGGAGTTGGTCATGTGGGTTTGGACGGCATCGGTTCCGGGGAAGTTTGGGCCGGCACCAGAACCGCCGCATATTGTTTCGTAATATTGATATTCTTGGTTACCGAAGGTAAAGTTATTCATGGTACCTTGGGAGGCGGCTAAAATACCGAGTGCGCCGTATAAACAATCGGTAATGAGTTGGGAAGTTTCGACGTTGCCAGCAACAACGGCGGCGGGATAGGTGGGGTTGAGAAGGCAGCCTTCAGGGATGATAATTTCGAGGGGTTTAAGACAGCCAGCATTGAGAGGAATATCATCGTCTACGAGGGTACGGAAAACATATAAAACGGCGGCTTTGCATACGGCTTGGGGAGCGTTAAAGTTACTTTCAAGTTGGGGAGATGTGCCGGTAAAGTCAATTTTAGCACTACGGGTTTCGCGGTTGATGGTGACGTTAACTTTGATGGTTTCTCCGGTGTCGAGGTTACAGCTAAAACTGCCATCGCTGAGTACGTTTATTGCTTGCCTTACGGCGGTTTCGGCGTTGTCTTGGACATAACGCATATAGGCTTGTACGGTGGTTAAACCGTATTGCTTGATGATGTTTTGCAGTTCCTGTACGCCTTTTTCGTTGGCGGCAATTTGGGCTTGTAAGTCGGCAATGTTTTGGTTGATGTTGCGGGCAGGATATTCGCCGGATGTAAGGATATTAATCAGTTCGGTTTCGTGAAATTCGCCTGCGTCTACGAGTTGAAAGTTGTCGAGTAAAATGCCTTCTTCGGTGACGTTTTTGCTGTTAGGGGGCATGGAACCAGGAGCAATCCCGCCAATGTCGGCGTGATGACCTCTGGAGGCAACGTAAAAGAGGGGGTGAGATTCAGAATTATTGTCAGCAAATACGGGGGTAATAGCGGTGATGTCGGGGAGATGTGTACCGCCATTATAAGGGTTATTAAGAACGTAAACGTCGCCTTTTTTGAATTGATTATTTTGGGAAGTAATCAGGCTTTTAACGCTTTCGCTCATAGAGCCTAAATGGACGGGAATATGAGGGGCGTTGGCGACGAGTTGCCCCTCTTTATCAAATAAGGCGCAGGAGAAATCAAGACGTTCTTTAATGTTGACGGAATAGCTGGTATTTTGGAGGGTGGTTCCCATTTGTTCGGCGATCGCGCGAAACAGATTATTGAAGATTTCTAGTAAAACGGGGTCGCATTTATCCGAGTATGCGGACTCACTTATATCTAAATCCGCACGCTCATTTATCTTCTGCTTGCTTACAATCAGATGGTTGCGTTCGTTCAAGGTGGCTTGCCAGCCGATTTCGATGATATTCGTCCCGGTGGCTTCGACAATCATGGCGGGACTGGGGATAATATCGCCGGGTTGCAAGTCTTCTCGTTGATAAACGGGGGTATCTTGCCACTCGTTACCGCAGTACATGGAAACAGTAGCGACGGGTTGCAAGGGGCGATCGCGATCGCGTTCTCGGATCGGTTCGGGGGGACTCTGAGTGGGGCAAATTAGCTCAACTGAGAGGGTTTCAACAATGAGGGCGCGTCCGGGGATAACAAAGCCATAACGCTGCTTGTGACTGCCTTCAAAGGCGGTTCGCATGGCGTTCAGGTCGTCAAAATCTACAATCAAAGTAGAGTCTGTCCCGGCGTATTTGAGATGCACTTGACGCTGAATCGTGAGGTTATCGGTGTTTGCGTCTTGTTGCTGAAGTTCGATTCGGGCATCTTGGATGAGTTCCCCGAAACCTTGGTCTAGGGTGGGCAGTAACTCGCTTTCGAGGGGAGATTCTACCGATTTTTCCCGTAAAACGCGAATATCAGCCAAACCAATGCCATAAGCGGACAATACCCCCGCATAAGGATGTAAAAAGATGGTTTCCATCCCCAAAGCATCGGCAATGAGGCAAGCGTGTTGTCCCCCTGCACCGCCAAAGCAACAGAGGGTATATTCTGAGACATCATAGCCTCTTTGCAGAGATATTTTCTTAATCGCGTTGGCCATTTTTTCAACGGCGATCGCCACAAATCCCGCAGCCACTTCTTCGGGAGTGCGATCGCCCCCTGTTGTATCAGCTAAGGCTTGAAATTGCGAGATAACAACCTCTGCATTCAAGGATTCATCAGCATTCGGGCCAAACACTTGCGGGAAAAAGTCTGGTTGCAGTTTCCCTAACATCACATTGCAATCTGTCACCGTTAGCGGCCCCCCTTTCCCGTAAGCAGCCGGCCCCGGATCGGCCCCGGCAGACTCAGGCCCCACGCGAAAACGAGCGCCATCAAACTGTACAATAGAGCCACCCCCCGCCGCGACGGTGTGAATAGACATCATGGGCGATCGCAACCGGACTCCAGCGATTTCTGTCTCGAAGCTGCGCTCGTATTCTCCGGCATAATGGGTAACATCGGTCGAAGTCCCCCCCATATCAAAGCCGATAATTTTATTAAATCCGGCGAGTTGGCTGGTTTTGACTGCCCCGACAATACCGCCTGCGGGGCCAGAAAGAATGCTATCTTTACCTTGAAACAGTTGTGCGTCGGTGAGTCCACCGTTGGACTGCATAAACATCAAACGCGGCGAGGCGGTATCTTCTGTAACATTTGTTAACTGACTGCTGACGCGCTCGACGTAGCGACGCAAAATAGGAGATAGGTACGCATCAACCACCGTGGTATCGCCGCGACTGACCCATTTCATCAGGGGGCTAACTTGGTGAGATACCGAGATTTGGGTAAAGCCAATTTCGCGAGCGAGATTGACGATTTGTTGTTCGTGATGGGGGTAGCGATAACTGTGCAATAGGGCGATCGCGCAAGAGCGGATTCCGGCATTATAAGCGTTTTCTAAGTCAGTTCGTACAGTATCGAGGTCTACAGGTTGTAATTCTTCTCCTTGGGCGTTGTAGCGTTCTTTAACTTCGATTACGTCTTCATACAGCATTTCCGGGAGGACGATCTCACGGGCAAAGATTTCTGGGCGATTTTGATAACCAATGCGGAGTCCATCACCGAAGCCTTGGGTAACAACGAACACAACTCGCGCCCCTTTGCGTTCTAATAAAGCATTAGTGGCCACAGTGGTTCCCATTTTGACAATTTCAATAATCTCGCTGGGTATGGCTTCATCCGATGCTAAACCTAACAAATCGCGAATCCCTTGAATGGGTGCATCTTGATAATGTTCGGGATTTTCTGAAAGTAATTTATGCACCGCGATCGCGCCGTCAGGTTTTTTAGCCACAATATCGGTAAAGGTACCGCCGCGATCGATCCAGAATTGCCAACGGGGTTGAGAAGATTTTGTCATAGTATTGTATTAGCTTTTGCTGTTCTTTATTCAACAATGATACATAATTCTTTAAAATTAAGATATTGGATTATCGCGGGCTATTTAGTCCCAATTGGTTTGATTCTTGTGTCGGGATTACTGATTGCCCAAAAAGCTATTATTGCTCAAGAAGCTGCCCGAAAATTTGAAAAATCGACAGCATTAGAAGAAGAATTTGACGAGTATGCTGCGGCGATTAACGGCAGCGTCCTGGGGGTGCGCGGCTACTTGTTAGAGCCGAGGGCGAATTTTAAACAAAGTTATCAAGAATATAGACAAAACTTTCAACAACTAGAGCAAAATCTTGATACTTTAATTCAGCCCGGTTTGGCGCGAGAAAGTTTCGATGATTTAGTTAACTTGGTCGCCAAAATAGACGCAGAAAACCAAACAATTATTAACTTAGTCGATCGCAATCAACTTGACGCAGCCTTAGAACGTTGGCGTTTAAATAATAATCGTCGTGAATTTGAACGCATCGAAGAATTAATCACAGAACTCAGTAATTTAGAGCATGAAGCCGTCCTCTTAGCCAAACAAGAGCAAGCCGAAGCTTTAAAAAACTTAAATCAAATTGTCTGGCTGGCGGTAGGATTGTCAGTATTATTCTCAGTCATTATTGGCTTTATTATTATTATGCGTTTACTGCAAAGACTGCAATTTGAAGCCAACGCGATCGCCTCGACTTCTTCAGAAATTGCCACAGCCATCGAAGAACAAGAAAGTATTGCCAACCAACAAGCAGCCTCAGTCAATCAAACCACCAGCACCATCGAAGAATTAACCGCATCTTCCCAACAATCCGCCCAACAAGCCGAATCCGCCGCCAAAGGCGCTAGACAGATTTTATTACTAGCGAATGGTACAGAATTAGAAAGCGGCGCTGTTGTTCATCCTGACAACAATCTCAAATATAAATCCCAACAAATTGCCCAACAAGTGCAGCGACTCAGTGATGAATTAAACCGCATTAGTGACATTATTAATGTTGTCAGCGAACTGGCCAATCGTACCAATATGTTAGCCCTCAATGCCGCCGTCGAAGCCGTCCGCGCCGGAGAAGTCGGGAAAGGCTTTGAAGTGGTAGCCGCCGAAATTCGCAAACTCGCGGATCAAAGTCGCCAATCAGCAGAAAGTATCGCCAAAATCGTGCGAGAAATCCAAAAAGTGACCCATACCACCACCAACGCCACCGAAGATGGGATTAAAGCCGTGGATCAAATTATTACAGCCATTGATGAAATTGCCTTAAATGTGCAGCAAATCTCCCTGAATACCCGCCAACAAGCGAGTGCAACGGGACAGGTGATGACTGCCATGAATGATGTCAATGCCGGGGCTAAACAAACGGCGGCAGGTATCTCGCAAACCAGGGTTGGGACGCAGAATTTGAACGAAACGGTAAACACTCTCAAAACTCTGGTTTAAGGCTTATTTCAGCGATCAGCTAGGGGCAGTGGGCGTGTAGGGGCGTTCTTTTCCTCACCCAAGGGGGGATGAAAGCTCAGTTTTTTCTTCCCCCTCCTCCCCCTCCTCTCACTCCTCCCCCTCTCAAGCGGTAATGGCTCGCGTTATTCCTGAAAAACTAGCACAGATTAAGTTATGTGTCTTAGTATAAAAACTCATGTTTTGGTGTGATATTTGGAATCGAGGGCAATCATGAAATCGAGTCGTTCATTGAGAAGTTGGCACAGAGGGCGCAAGCGTCTGGGATATATTGTAGCGGCGATCGCGGCCTGGGTTTTGACGATCGCGATCGCTTCCCCAGTGTGGAGTCAAGCCTTCTCTCCCAATAGCATTTCTAAGCAACTCAACCAAATTATATCCACAAATCAAGTAGGTAGCTTAGTCTCAGCCAACATCAATCTTGATGGCTATCAATTATTTAAAATTGCTTCTGTTGCCTCTACCAATGAAGAAGAAGACAATACCGAACTGCCGATCAAGCTGCGAGAAAATGCCATCGAAAGCGCTTTAGACCAAGCAGTAAAGCGCTTTATCCAGCAAAAAGACCTCGATCCCCAAAATATCAAAGTCACTTACCGAATACTCAACAACTTACCCGTCGTCTCCGTCTCGAATGGTATCAATCCCGATAACGGTGAAATCAGAATTCTCACCATCACCCAAGAAGATGCCCGACTTTATGGCTTAGAACCCGAAGAATTGGCCAAACAGATTGTCGGTATTGTTCGCGATGCCTTGGTTCGGGCTTATAACCAACGCCAAAGCCAATATGTCCTGCGTCAGGGGATGTATGCGATCGCGCTTTTTGCGATTATAATGGCCATAAGCTGGATCGTCCACCGCATTCAAGACCGTTATAAAGCCGAAAGCAACCACCTCAAACAAGAACAAGAAGAACTCAACGCCAAACCCTCAATTCCGATAGAAGCCGATAAAGAAGTTCCCCCCGATCAACAACAATCGCAAATTCGCCACCACAACGAACGTAAACGTCAAAAAGAACAGGAACTCAACGCCAATCGCCTCAAACGCCTCCTCCTGCAAATTCTGCAACTGGCCTTATGGTTAGCCGCCGTGACCTGGATTGTCGGGCGTTTTCCCTGGATTCGCTGGATTCAGTCTTGGTTACTCAAACAACCCTTAACCATTGTTGGCATTATCATTTTTACCAGTTTGGCTATTCGCGGGCTTTCTGTCTTAATTGACCGGGTGTTGGGAGTTGTACAAGAAGCTCAAACCCTATCTCCGGTTGAATCCCAACGGCGGGCGTTGCGCTTTTCTACCTTCTCGGTTGTTCTCAAAGGCATTGTCACGGCGATTTTAGCCGCCGTTGCGGTGATTTTGATCCTCGAAACCCTCAACATCCCTACCGCCCCGATTTTAGCCGGGGTTGGGGTGTTAGCCTTGGGGATATCCTTGGGCGCACAAAACCTGGTTACAGACGTACTCAACGGCTGTTTTATCCTGCTTGAAGACCAATATGCCGTCGGAGACGTAATCGATGTGGATAACGCTGTGGGCTTCGTCGAATACATGAACCTCCGCATTACCCAACTACGGGGTGCAGGTGGACGACTTTCTACCATTCCCAACAGCAGCATTAAAGTTGTACATAACCTGACTAAAAATTGGTCGCGAGTCGATTTCACGATCGAAATTGCTTACGACGCTGACCCCGTAAAAGCCATGGAAATGATGAAAGAAGTTTCCGAAGGCATGGCCGCAGACCCCGAATGGGGGTCAAAAGTCCTCGAACCCTTTGTTTTAATTGGGGTTGAAAATATCTCTCACGCCGGGATTCAAATTTTAATGTGGATCAAAACCCAACCGATTCAGCAGTGGAATGTAGCCCGCGAATTTCGCCGTCGCTTAAAAGCCGAATTTGACAAAGAAGGCATCGCGATCGGGATTCCCCAACAGTTTCTACGCTTGGATGGTAAAGTACAGGAATTAGACCAGTCGGAAAGTAATGGCCACGAACGTCAAGGCGATCGCGCCCTTAATTCCGCCGATAATTAACTCATAAGCACCTAAGTGGCACGTTTTTCCAATAGTTGACTGGTTTTGGTTATTGGTTATTGGTTATTGGTTATTGGTTATTGGTAACTGGTTATTCCTACAATCCCTTAAGTTGGTAATTGGTAATTTCTCCCCCCTCTTCCCACTCCTCCCCCTCCTCCCCCTCCCCCGATTGCCGATTGCCGACTGCCCAAAAACTACTGCCCACTGCCCTAAAAACTGATGACTGATGACTGATGACTCTCTTTGAAACTTAATTTCACTTTTTCGGGCTGTAACGCCTATAAGCGTCTAGCTTTTAGCCTTTTTAAAACTAACCCCTAAAAACCAAAGTTTCTGATCCTCTTTCTGGGGTAGAATTCAACTCTCCCCTACAGCAAAGCTGCCCACAGCAAAGCTGCCCCTTAGAGACTGATGACTGAAACCTCCCCCCCCGCCTCCCTCAGCGATTGGCTGAGTGCGCCGCCACCGTCTACCGAATGGGTTAATCAGCGTCTGATCCCCAGAAGCAGTAAAGACGAGCAAAGCGGCAAAATTCAGCTTAATATCGCCCGTTCTTGGGCAAGATACAAAGATTTGAGCGCTCAAGGTGGTCAAGTTTATCTCAGTCCCGCTTGCAAAACTACAACTCAAGGCCGCTGTCCCGATGTGGCGTATTTAACCGCCGCCCAAGTAACGCAGTTTGGCACGTTTTCCGCCCTTCCCCAAAGCTTCCCTTTGATTGCCGAGATTGTATCAGCCAGCGAACGCGCCGAACCCCTTTATGATAAAGCCCGCGAGTATTTCCAATCTGGGGGTTTAGAGGTGTGGTTGGTGTTTCCTGCGAGTCGTTGGATTGTAACCCTCACTCCCCAAAAACAAAAGTTATATGGGTTTCAGGAGTTGATTAAAACGCAACAGGTGTTACCGGGCTTTTGTGTGGCTGTGGCGGATTTGTTGAGTTAGCTTTTTTTGCTCTCATGCTAAACCCTTTTCCCACCCTTGATACTAAATCCGCCTACCACAACCCACCTATTTTTTAGAGTAATTCCAAATAAAAACCAGCAGCCCCTCTCGGAGTGGGAGAGGGGTTGGGGGTGAGGGCAAAAAACCAGATTTCAATCCAGAGGCGGGTTAACCGTGATTCAGCACCCAAGTATCCTTACTACCGCCCCCTTGGGAGGAATTAACCACCAGCGACCCTTTTTTCAACGCCACCCGCGTTAAACCGCCGGGATGGACATACACATCATCCCCTTGATGCAGGATGTAGGGACGTAAATCAACGTGTCGTCCGTCAATTGTATTGTCAATCAAAGTGGGAACGCGGGATAAACAAAGAGTCGGTTGGGCGATATAGTTGCGAGGAGTCGCTTTGATTTTTTCAGCAAAGGCTTCTCGTTCTTCAGGAGTCGCTGCTACTCCCACTAACATCCCATAACCGCCTGCTTCGTTGGCCGATTTGACGACTAATTTATCCAGGTTTTGCAGGACATATTCTCGGTCTTTTTCCCGCCAACATAAATAGGTGGGGACGGTGTTTAAAATGGGTTCTTCACCGAGATAGTAGCGAATCATCTCCGGTACATAGGCATATACCACCTTATCATCAGCCACGCCCGTTCCGGGGGCATTGGCGAGGGCAACGCGACCATTGCGGTAAACTTCAAGTAAGCCGCGCACTCCTAACATCGAGTCGGAACGAAAGGCAGCAGGGTCAAGGAAATCGTCATCGATGCGG
The DNA here is from genome assembly GCA_000380225.1 of filamentous cyanobacterium ESFC-1. Lineage (GTDB taxonomy): Bacteria > Cyanobacteriota > Cyanobacteriia > Cyanobacteriales > Spirulinaceae > Jaaginema. Next base: position 721,255 of record KB904821.1, on the reverse strand, counting down.
CGATACAGTACATCGACTCGTCGCAGTCCTTTAGTGGTTCGCATTTGCAAGTAGCCATCCACCACGACTAAATCGCGACCTTCGACTAATTCTACCCCCATTTGTTGGGCGAGGAAGGAATGTTCAAAGTAGGCGGAGTTGTAGATTCCGGGGGTGAGGACGGCGACAGTGGGGTTAGAGAGGTGGGGAGGGGCAAGATTGAGGAGGGTGTCGAGGAGATGACTGGGATAGTCGTCTACCGGCTGAATATTGAGGGTTTGGAAAATTTCAGGAAAGGTACTTTTCATTACCCGGCGATTTTCGAGGACATAGGAGACACCCGAAGGGACACGCAGGTTATCTTCGAGGACGTACCATTGGCCATCGCGATCGCGAATCAAATCAGTTCCGGTAATATGACACCATACCCCCAAAGGTGGCTTAATGCCCACACAGGGTTTAAGAAAGCCCGGCGCAGACTCGATAATTTCTCTGGGGATTTTACCGTCTTTCAGGATTTTCTGCTCGCCGTACAAATCCACTAAGAACAGATTTAAAGCCGTGATGCGTTGCTTTAAGCCCTGTTGCAGTTGACTCCACTCCTGGGCGGCGATAATCCGGGGAATGATATCAAAAGGAAAGACTCTCTCAACCCCCTGGTTGTCGTTGTAAACATTAAAGGTTACACCAAGTTTAAACAAAGCAACTTTGGCGGTTTTTTCGTGTTGTTGTAGTTCTTCGAGGGATAAACTCTGCAACCACTCAATCAAAGCAGCAGCAGCAGGCCGCGGTTCTCCTACGTCCATAAATAGCTCATCGTAGAAGTTACCAGGATTGTAAGTATCGAGCTTTTGCATGATTTCCGTTCTATCACCGTTCCTAACCCTATACTTTAGTGTTAATACTATGACAGAGGTCTCGCAATTGTAGCGAGGCATACAAATCTATGTTGGTGATTCGTCTAACAAGTTTTGATAGGTAGTAAGTAGGGCTTTGGGCTTGAGGGTGGTGAGAAAGTAGCCCCCAGCGACCAGGAAAACGGCACAAAAAGCCACGGGAAGGGCAAGGGGTAAAAAGAAAAGATGGCGAATATCCCAGGCGATCGCGCACCGCAATCTATCATAAAATATATTAGCTTTGTTCATGCTTGGGTTACCATTACCGTTTTGCGGCGGATTTTCGCGATTTAAGCGAGTTTGCCAGTAATAATCGTGACCGATGAGCAAAAATCGCCAAAAAAAGTGCGATAAGCTCGACGGTGGGGCGTGAGTGGCTTTGGCTTGGGGTTGTCGCTCAATACTACCGGATGTGAGGTGGGCCGCATGAATGGCGCAATTGCCGCGATACAAAGGTAGTTGAGTCGGAATCGGATGTTTCAGTAAAAAGTCGCGCCGAAAAGCAACATTATTGAGAAAATATTGAGTATCCGGGGCGAGATTTGTTTCTCCAGAAAAGGGCGGGAAAATATAAGCCATCACCATTGCAGTATTATAAATCCCCACCCCTCGCGTCATGGTTTCCCCGGCAACAATCGGGATTTCGGGGTTATCGGCAAAGGGACGCAACAGGTTTTCTAGCCAAGAAGGTTCATAAATACAATCAGAATCGCAATACACCACAATCTCCCCAGTGGCGGCTTTTGCCCCTATCATCTTGGCTTGATAGTATCCGGCACTTTCTGGCACAGCATAGACCTTAATCCAAGGATAGCGATCGCACAGTTGAGAAAGCAAGTGGGGAGGCGCATCGCCGCTATCAAGTAATAAGACTTCGTTGGCGTTTTCCGGGCTGAGGGTTTGCTGTACTAAAGAAGTCAAAGAGCAAGAAAGCCCTTCAATATCAGCATTCAGGAGGTTTTCGGTTTCGACAATCAACGAGAAAGAGGGAAGGGGTTGTGCCATTGCGGTGTTGATAAAATTAGGGGTGGATTGCGGCAAGAATATCGGCTCAAACTGTCTTAAAATCGTCTATAAGCTAGTAAAACCAATATTTTAGACTATTTAAAGGCTAAATTGGATTTAACCCTGGTTAACAGCCCAAAAATCTTCTTCTTGTCTACCATCGTTGCCCGGAAGATTCCGAATTTAAGAACGCCGGATTTTTTGCGAATAAAACGAGGCCGCTTCTTCTCCGGTTGCACATTCTTGAGCAAATTTGATTAAATGATGACCCACTAACCCCACATGAATCAAAGCTTCAATATTACCGGATTTTAAAGCAGGTTTGGCAAACTGCCAGAAAGTTTGACGATAATTGCCCAAAACTCCCACCCGCAGCAAAATATTACTCAGCATGGTTAAGCCTTTGCGGATATTATCTTTAGATACCCGCGCCGGGCTATTGGGGACTTTGATGCGATTGGGATAGGTATGTTCGCATTGATAGCGAAAACGCTCATAGAGAAACTCTGGCGCATAAGCCGTGGTAATGCAACGCTGCCACATTTCTACTACTTTCTCGTAGGGTAATAAAAAGTCTACATTGGATTCGCGACCGGGTTCAAAATTCAAACGGCCTTCTGCTTCTAATCTGCGCCACAAAGGAGTTTTGGGGAGGGCATACAGCAGGTTAATCGTCAGCATGGGAATCTGAGATAACCGGATAAATTCCAGAATGCGATCGCCCGTTTCTAGAGTATCAGTATCCAAACCTATAATAATCCCAGACACCACTTCCATGCCATAACTATTTAATCGTTGCACCGCCTCTAAAATGGGCATACTGAGGTTCTGGGTTTTAGAAATCGACTTCAATGCGTCGGTGTCTGGGGTTTCAATGCCACAGAAAACGGTGCAAAAATAAGCCTCTCGCATCATTTCCAAGATTTTAGGACTCTGAGCTAAATTCAGCGTCGCTTCGCAGGCAAATTGCACCGGATAGCCATTTCTTTTTTGCCAATCAATCAAAGCGGGTAATAATTCAGCCATAGCGCGACGATTACCCACAAAGTTATCATCGACAAAGTAAATCGCCCCCGGATTTCCCGCTTCTAACATCGCGTCGAGTTCCGCTAACACCTGTTGCGCCGTTTTTAACCGGGGATTACGGCCATATAGTTCGGGAATGTCGCAAAATTCGCAAGCATAGGGACAACCGCTTGAAAATTGCACATTTGCCAGGAAATACTTGTTAATATCAACCAGATGATAAGCCGGAATCGGAAATTCATCCAGGGGTAAGCGATTCTGGGTTTCAAAGCGGATTTGCTGTTCGGGTCGTTCGACGGTATTATCAATATGCTCAATCATTCCGTCGGTTGCGTCTCCCAATTCCCCAATGTGAATCATGTCGAAGTCGGGGTAATATTCAGGACAACCGGACACAGAAGGGCCACCCACTAGGGTAATTTTGCCTGCTTGATGCGCGAGGCGATTAATGTTATTTATCCGTTCTCGTTGAATGTGCATCCCACTGGTAATCACCACATCAGCCCATTGGTAATCCTTGCGGGTACAGGGACGCACATTTTCATCCACAAACCGCACTTCCCAAGCTTCGGGAAGATATGCTGCGACGACTAAAATGCCTTGGGGCGGCATAAAACCGCGCACTCGTCCAGTTAAGGGGTAAGCATGATGTAATGTGCCAAAAGAACGCTCGTATTGCGGAAAAACGCACAAAATCCGCCGTTGATTTTTCGGAATGTAGCGAGTTCGACGACAAGATAAAGGGTTGACCGTTGGGGGTGTTGAAATTTGGGGGGGTTTGAGTTCAACCGTAGTCACAATTGCTTAGTCCTCCTCACACAACTTTCGCCTATTTTGGGGAAACGATTTCAATGGTAATGGATTCTGCTCGATTCAGAACTATTTTTGGGGTAATTGTTCTAAAACACCTGGGGGATAAACTAACAACACTCTCGGTCTTTGACATCCTCCCCGCCGTAAACGGACGGGGATTCCTAAACCTCACGATTTAAGTTTCTGTTTCCTAGCAGTTGCCTTCACAGATTTACTCTGTTCGGGTCTTACACTCGCTCCACAGACTGACACTGCGAGTCCCGCAGCCAAAATGTTTTTACTGGCGTTAATATCCCGGTCATGGTGCGTCCCACATTCAGGACAATCCCAATCTCGGATATTTAACGGCATTTTCTGGACAATATGCCCACAATTGCTACATCGTTTGGAACTAGGAAACCATCTATCAATTTCGATATAGGTTCTCCCATACCAACGACATTTATAGGCAAGTTGTCTTGTAATCTCGCTCCAACTCGCATCGGAAATCCCTTGTGCGAGTCTTCGATTCTTGACCATATTTTTTACCGCTAAGTCTTCAACCACAATCGTTTGATTTTCACGAACGAGTTGAGTCGTTAGCTTGTGTAGATGGTCTTTTCGCGTATCGGTAATCTGGGCGTGAATCCGAGCTACTTTTCTGCGGGCTTTCTCCCGATTCTTTGACCCTTTTTCTTTGCGAGAAAGGTTTTTGTGCGCTCTACGCAGTTTCTGGTAGTATTTTTTCAGATGTTTGGGATTAGATACTTTATTACCATCACTGGTAGCAACTAAGCTATTAATCCCTAAATCAATGCCTATCGCTTTATCAGTTACGGGTAAAGGTTTGATTGTCGGGTCATCAAACCTTATGGAAATATGCCAACGCCCCGAAGGATGTAACCTAACTGTTACGGTACTGGGTTCACAGCCTTCTGGGATTGGTCTTGACCATCGAATATCTAAGGGTTCTTTACATTTAGCTAAGTAGATTTGACCGTTTCTGTATTTAAACGCTGACTTACTAAACTCCGCACTGCCTCCCTGGTGTTTTTTCTTGAAGTTGGGATATTTAGTCCGTCCTGCCCAGAAATTGCTAAAAGCCGTCTGTAAATGTCTTAAACCCTGTTGTAAAGGGACGCAACTGACTTCGTTTAAAAAGTCGAGTTCTTCCTCTTTCTTCCAAGCGGTAAGCATTGAGGAAGTTTGACTATACCCAATCCTTTCAGTGCGTTCGTACCAAGCCTGAGTTCGTTCATGGAGTGCTTTATTGTAGACCCATCTTACACAGCCCAAAGTGCGCCGCAATAGCGACTCTTGCTCTGGAGTTGGGTAAAAACGGTAAGAATAAGCTTTTTCCATGCTTTACATTATAGCGCAATCCCTGTAAAAGTAGTTCGGTGTTACGATTAAAGTCTAAAGCCGTCCTTCAAGCGCCGAGACCCCGCGTCGCCGTAAGACGAGCGACCCCGCGCCGCCGAAAGGCGCAAGGGAATGCGCGAGTAGCAAGGGAACGCTCGGCAAGACAGGACGGGGTTTCAGACCCAATTTTTCTTGATGATGTAGATACCCCATTTTGAAGCTTCGTGGCTTAAACAGATTCAAGCAAACTTTATGGCAACCCTTCCTCAATTGATTGTGGGCTTGGGGAATCCCGAACCCAAATACGATAAAACTCGGCATAATATTGGCTTTGAAGCCCTCGATGAGTTGGCTCAACGCTGGAATGTTCCTTTACAAAATAATCGTCGCTTCAAGGGCTTATTTGGTGAAGGCCGCAGCGTGACGGGGGATAAAATCTATCTCCTCAAACCCTCAACTTACATGAATCGTTCGGGGGAGGCCATTCGGGCTGTGGTGGATTGGTATAAACTGCCCCCAGAATCCCTGCTAGTGATTTATGATGACATGGATTTGGCGGTGGGTCGTCTGCGGTTGCGCTTGTCTGGGTCAGCAGGGGGCCACAATGGCATTAAGTCTACGATTTCTCATGTAGGAAGTCAAGATTTCCCACGGTTGCGGATTGGGATTGGTCAATCTGGCCCGGAAAAAGATACAGTTTCCCATGTTTTGGGGCGTTTTGCTCCGGCTGAACGGGAAGCGATTCAAGAGGTGTTACAACTCACTACAGAAGCGATTGAGGTGGGTTTGAAAGAAGGTTTAGAAAAGGCGATGAGTCTATATAACGGTTGTACGGTTGAGGTGAAATCGCGTTAGGAAAATTGCCTTCACCTATTGGTGACAAGTTAAGCCCAAAATCGGGATGTCAAGAAAGCCTCAAACCGTCGTATCGGGGAACAGGTCTCCTCGCCCAATCTCAACTTTAGGGTTAGGACGAGAGGATTTTACCATCGTGTCGCTAAAACGTAAACTTGGGCGGGGAAACCCCGCCCCTACAAGCTATTTGACAATCGGTACAAAACCTTAACTTGTCACAAATGGCCCTCACCCCTTTTCTCCCTAGGTTGAGGGGGGTGGAGATTAGATAAATTTTTGTTGGGAATTGCTGCGGTCAATACTCATATCCAATCCGGAAATACAACCATTATTTTAGAACCCCGGTTTCTGGCTCAAAATTTGAACCTTACTGTATCAACAAGTAAGAAACCGGGGTTGGTGAATCTCCACTAATCAACCGGATTTGATATCAAAACTAATTTCAATGGGAAAAAGGGCGAAAAAAACTCGCCCCTTGGGGTCAAAAACTGATGTAAGAACAATGTAGAAAAACAATAAGTTTGAATAGGATAATCCTCCTTCAACGTTGATAATTTACCAGTCCTTGTCATTTTTGGCGGTAATCTCGCCGGAATAGGGTTGGAAACCAATGACGGGATAAGCATCATCTGTAGGGCTAAAAATGCAAGAAAATCCTTCTAGTAGATATTGACCTACTCGATCGAGTAATTCAGAAATATTCATAGCACTCACCTCGAATTTAACAGTTGGGGCTTTGCAGATTTGATTGTTGCTGCCCTTACTTTTTTTATACTAAATCCCCAAATCTTTAATTTATTTTTGCAATATTTGTTTGGATATGTTTGCAAGAGTTTATTATTTTTGAGTCGTGACTCAGGTTTAGTTTATTTTTCTTAATATTGACTGATATTTTGTTTTGCCGTTGATATTCTGTATTCTTGATAAGTTTACCCGGTTTTAAGCGCTTCGGGGCGATCGCGTTTTTCTGTTTCAATCCTAAAGAAAACCTAAAAAAATAAGGGGAATATCCCCTTAAGAGCTTTAAATTTGGTATAATTTTATTAGCCGCGATGACCAAACCATTTCGCCGCGATCGCGCCCAAGGCAGCCCCGATAAAGGGATTGCTGAGAAACTTCACCAAGGCGGGTTGATCCGCGAGAACATCGTGAAAGATGTCAGGATGGTTGTGATAGGTATAAGTCGCTAACTTGGCAACGTCATCGGCTTTCATGCGACTGGCATGATGGGTAGAGAGATTCAGTTGTTTTTCCAAGTCGCGATCGCTCAAATTACGTTTTTTCAGTTCTTTGAAAAACTCCCGCGCAATATCATCCCGTTCTTTGGGTTTGATGTCTGCGATCGCCTTGCGTAATTCCGGTTCCATGTTTTCAGTTGAAACGCGATCGGGGTGAAAAGCCCGTCCGAACAAGCTTTTCCGTTCTTCGCGAGAGGAACGCCGGGCAAAATCATCAAAATTATCGTATTCATTCGCGACGGTGGTATCCATTCCGTCTAAGGAATCGACATTCCCTTGAGCCAAATCGCTCATAATTTGGCGTTTATATTCTTCGCTACTCCGCATGAGTTAAACTCCTATATTTTACTTAAAAATGATTGAGGTGTTTTTAGGATTCGTACTCAATCAACCGGGTTGAATCGTCATAATTAGCTGTTATAATGCGTTGTTTATCCGGTGCATAAACTAACACCTTGAGATTGCGATTCGGGAAATTTTTATGAAAGCCTTGGACTAAAGATTGCGCCAGCGATCGCACTTCTGTCGGACGAACCTTTGACGAAATCACCACACCGAGTTTGTCATTATCCCGAACGTAGGCATCCTTAATCAAACCATGAGAGGTTTGAACAGCCCAGTCACTAAACTTTTGTCCGGCGGCTGTATCACCCCGTTCAAGCTGGCTATAAGTTTGAGAAGTTGGGAGTGCCGTTGGTTGACTCGCGGCAGTTGTACCGTTACCACAAGCCGGGGTAATCAATAAAATTAAAGCAAAAGATAGCGCGATCGCAACCTTGCGAAAAGATCGCCATAAACTCACGTTTGACCTCCTAAATTTTTAATACAGTTTTTGAAAATTGAATGCTGTAACAAAACAAAACAAGAGTGTCGGAATTCACCGCACTCTCACTCAATGAATTGCTAACTCATTGATCTTAAAAAATCTAAGGCTTCTTGACCTCTTTCCTTAGTTATATTTAGAACGTGCAACCCTAATTCCTCATCATCATTCGTAATACTCCCTCAAGGCGAACTTTTAGGGTTTAGCTCAATTTCAACCCGTTGGCGCTTCAAACACGCCCACATTCTGGAGTCGCCACCATCCCCATCCCCCCAAAGCCAACACGATCCCGCCAAAAATCAAAAACGTAGATTGCAACCCCACTGTCTGAGTTAACCATCCCGCAGACGTTCCCACTCCCACAAAGCCCAAACGAAACACAAAACTATTAACTGAAAGCACCGTCGCCCGAAAATCCGAACTCACATAATGATTTAACGCATTCAAAATCAACGGCAATTTTAGCCCCCGTCCGCCATAAACCGCCGCAATCCAAACAATCCCCCACTGCGCCTGAGTCAAACCCAAGCCCAAATACGCCAAGCCCAAAATCAAAACAATACTGAAAAAAGCCCCTTTTCGCCCTAGCCAATTTTCCCAAGCCGCCGCCCCCAAAGACACCCAACTCATCACCCCATGAAACAACGCCCAAGCAATACCAAAACTCGCCGTTGGCAAAGCTACACTCGCAAGATATTCCTGGGATAACCACACCATCAAAAACGTGACATTGGTACACACCGCCGCAAAGAAAATCAAAGCTTGAATCGGTTTATGTTCGATCAGGGCAAACTTCACAACTTCCCCTAACTTTTGCCATTCTTGGCCCCCCGAAACTTGTCGCGGCGGTTCAACTAAACTGGTTGCGATTAAAAAATAGAAAAAGAGCGCGATCGCCTGTAACCCAAAAGGATAAACTAAACTCACCGCCGCCGCCATCCCTCCCACAATACCGCACACCGCCTCAGTAATGCCTGCAACCGCCCCCAAACGCCCCTCAAACTTGCGATAATCTCCCTCTCGTCCCAACTGCACCAAACTATCAAAACCCAAGGCTGTATCCGCCCCTGAAATCAAACTCCCGGCAAAGCCCGTCAAAATTTCCGCCGCCGCAAACGCCGCGAAATTCTCACCCAAACAGTACACCAACACCGCCACCGTCCAAAGTCCGCCCCCTGCGACTAAAGACACCTTGCGTCCGAGTCTGTCTGCGAGATAACCCGAAGGAATTTCAAAAACAAAAAGAGAAGCCGACAGAATCGTTTTCAGCAACAATCCATCTTCGATAGATAATCCCTTTGCTTGGTAAAACAGCATAATCGTAGGAATTGGGAACCAAGCAAAAGCCAGCCCTTTGAGGACATAAAGTTTAATCAGATTTTGCTGCCAAGGATTAGTATTTTGTTTTTCGTCCTCAGTCATTTGTCTTTTGTCCTTGGTCATTAGTCCTTTGTCATTAGTAAACATAAATGACCAATGTGACGCTCTCATCTCCATCCCTTGATAGATGGGGATGAGCTTACCTTATCGAGCTTGACCATTTTTTAAATAATCATAAAAAATATTTCATTTTACCGGATTCGGTTCAAGTAGCACTGTTTCACCCAATAAGGCGATGTTAATTCATCCCCACTTTAAAATTTGACCTATGTTAAGGAGTTTCTACTATGGCTGTTCCTCTCGTCGCGATCGGTGATAGCCTCACCCAAGGCATGACTCACGGTAGCATTTATAAAACCGAAATTGCTTATCCTAATCTTATTGCCCCTTGCTTGAGCGAAGAAGGCTTTAACCGCCCAGATTTTACAGGAGAAGGCGGGATTCCACTTAATATCGAAAGCATCCTGCGGTTATTAGAAAAGCGCGTGGGTTCTCGCATTCATTGGTATGAAGTTCCTGCTGCCGTCCAAGTCATTTTAGAAACCCTCGACAAAACTGAAGATTACTGGGAAAGAGGCGACGGTTCAAAGCCTTTTCAACCGGATTTACGCCACCACAACCTCGCCATTTCCGGCTTACAACTGGGCGATTGCGACACCCTCACCGAAGCGATTTGTAGCCAAGAACTGCAAAACCGCAAACAACCCCAATGGCTGCCCTCTGGCTTGCGTCGCTTAACCGCGAATTGGAATTGGGATGACAATTTCTTGAATCAAATTCCGACCTTACCCCTGTATCGCAACACCCGACGCACCCTGAATTGTAGCTTTGACCAACAATACACCTCTTTCTCGCAAATTACCTCTGCCCAACACCTTGCCGACAGCCAAGGGGGAATTGAGAACCTCATCTTTTGGTTGGGGTCAAACAACTGCTTGGGAACCGTGACGGGACTCGAAATCAAACCTTCGACCAAAGACGATATCGACAAACTCCCCCACCAACGCACCTGTAATCTCTGGGAAGTCGATCACTTTAAAACTTTGCTAGACCGTATCGTTCCTAAAATCGCTCTCATTGGCGCACAGAACGTCTTTGTCGGCACGATTCCCCACGTTACCATTCCCCCCGTTACTCGCGGGGTAAGCCCTGGTAAACGGGACTGTGAGGCTCGTAACAGTCGCGGCTATTATGACTTTTATACCCATTTTTGGATTTGGGATGATGACTTCGATCCTGACAAACCTGACAAACATCCCAGACTCAACGCAGAAGAAGCCGAACTCATCGACCACAATATCGATGGCTATAATGACCTCATTCGCGAGATGGCTCAAAAACAGGGCTGGTATGTCGTCGATATCTGCAAAGCCCTGGATCAACTGGCTTATCGTCGTCAGGCAAGCCAAGTCACTTATCCTTTCCCTCCCGGTTTAAGTGCCGCATTGCAAAAATATCAACCCCGTCGCGTTTCATCTTCTGGACAACCCCTAATCGATACTCGCTTTCTCCGCATTTTCGAGGGGGGTAATGTTGCCGGAGGTTTGATTGGTTTAGATGGCTTTCACCCAACTCCGGTTTGTTATGGCTTAATTGCTCACGAATTTATGGAGGTGATGAAGCAAGCAGATGTAACGGTGAATCAACCCGCCGATTGGTGGGATCGCGTTGTGCTGTCGGATACGATTTTGATGGATATGCCCGAAAGTTTGGGTTATTTACAAGAAACGTTGAATTTCCTCGAAAATCGTACCCCGCTTTTACGTTTGTTGCGGTTGTGGAATTAATGGTTATTTGTCATTTGTCATTTGTCCTTTGTTATTGGTTATGAGTCATTGGTGATTTTTCCAACTCCTCCCACTCCTCCTACTGCCCACTCCCTACTGCCTACTGCCGTGACACACCTTAAACGGTGGGTTACGGCGGATAATTAGATTACAGTCATAGCCTAGGTTGTAGCCGCCTAACCCACCCTACGCTAATACACATTTTTAGCTGTGTCACGACACTACTCCCTAAAAAACTGATGACTCTCCAGAAACTTGATTTTACTTTTTGAGGAACCGAACGCCCATCTAGTCTAGCTTTTAGCCTTTTTATAGAGTCTGCCCTATAGGCCAAAGTTTCTGACTCACTTTCTAGGGCTTGCATCCCACCTCCCCCCCGACTGCCGAGGAGCCGATTGCCGATTGCCCCTTAGTCGCTGATGACTGAATAAGCGCGATCGCCCTGGCCAAGATCGCAACTTCGGTTTAAAATTGAAACATAACTTAACACAGCCATTAAAGTTCACCATGTCTAACGTCGAAATTTATACCTGGAGTCGCTGTCCCTTCTGCATTCGAGCCAAAGCTCTACTCGATCGCAAAGGCATAGATTACCAAGAATACGTCATTGATGGTGACGAAGCCGCCCGCAGTCAAATGGCGCAACGGGCTAACGGCAGACGCAGCTTACCGCAAATTTTCATTAACGATAAGCACATCGGCGGTTGTGACGATCTGCACGATCTTGACCTGAACGAAGAACTCGATCCCCTGTTATCTGAAAGCCCTGTCTAAGGGCGGCGGGGGCAGTTTCGGCGCGATCGCGGCATAATTCGGAGTCGGGGTTTAAATAAACTCGCAGTAGCGGGATAAAGCCTGGTCTAACAGCTTTTTATACTCTTTCTCCTTGACTACCGTAGACCCAAAACGCGCCAGATGGGGATTCTGCATTTGTGCGTCGAAAAGGAGGAAACCCCGCGATCGCAAATGTTCCACCAAACACACCATCGCCACCTTAGAACCGTCGGGAATGCGATAAAACATCGATTCGCCAATAAACGCCCCTTGAATCGCAATACCGAGAATGCCCCCGGCGAGTTCGTCTCCTTGCCACGTTTCAAAACTGTGGGCCCATCCCGCTTTGTGGAGTTCCCAATAAATCTCTTTGAGGTCGTCGGAAATCCAAGTTGTCTCGCGATCGGCGCAACCTTCACAAACTCCCCAAAAATCGCGATTAATCGCGGTCGTAAAGCGATTTTGATTGAGAACTCGGCGCAAAGATTTTGGATAGCGAAAACGGTCATCTAGGGGGATGACCGCTCGCTGGCGACTAGAATACCATCCCAGTTCCCCGGATTCCTCCGCCATCAAAAAATAGCCTTGGGCGTATCCTTCAACCAGGGAAGAAATATCTAATTCCATTGTCGCTTGGTCAGAATTCACAGCCATTCTCACAGACCCCCAACAACGGCGCAATCGTCAAACTTTAATATACTTTTTCGGTAAGCTGGTAGCAAAGACTCAAAAGGTAGATATCTAGAATTTAAGCAATGACACAACCAATTCCCCCTGTTGTTTTACCACCGATTCAAAATCCGGCCCAAGAAGGCGAATGGTTACAAAAGACGCTGCACGATTGGCTCGATCGCGAATTTCTCCCCGAAGCCATCAATGCTAAAATTGCCGAAAGAGCCGCCCAAATCTTTGTTCGACAGCGCCTCGAAGGAGAAAATGATTTGGGCGCTTTGGTTATTGCCATTGTCACGGAAATGCAGGCCTTTGACTTTAGCCGCAGCTTTTACAGTGAGTTCGCGATCGCGAATGCCGCCAGTGACCTCATTCTCGATAGTCTCGGTATCGATCGCTGCTGCGGCCATTAAACCGCACTTTCAGCAAAAAGCCGCCGACATCAGCCAGCCTTTCGGAATCATCGACTCCAGTTTGGCTCTAGATGCGGCCAATCTCGGCCGGGTTTTGCCCTTGTTGGCCTTACCAACTGGACTTGACCACACCCGGTAACAAGCCTTCGTGGGCCCATTCCCGGAAGACATTTCGCGACAAACCAAAATCGCGATAATAGCCTCTGGGTCGTCCGGTCACCCAACAACGGTTACGAACGCGGGTTCTAGAGCTACTGCGGGGTAACTGTTGGATTTTGCGGTGAATTTCGAGTTTTTCGAGTTGATTGTCTGCTTTCAAGAACTGTTCTTTCAATTCAGCCCGTTTGTCTGCATATTTCTCTACCAGTTTGCGGCGCTTTTTCTCGCGCTCGATCATAGACTTTTTAGCCATAGGAATTTCTAGTTTTTGATTTTTGACACCGTTTCCTATACTAAACGATTTTTAGATCGTCCGGCAATTTGTCCTTGGTTGTTTGTCCTTGGTCGTTTGTCCTTTGTCATTGGTTCACAGTTTTTTTCTTCCCCCTCCTCCCCCTCTCAATCGGTAAGCATCGCCCACCATCTCTAGTTTTGATACTAAATCCGATACGCCATAACCCACCTATTTTTTAGTCTGCTCTCGTCAGACTTTGCTCTCGCGATTCCCCGGATTTTAATCCGTGGGCGGGTTAGCTGGATAAAGGGGGTGTCGAAACCGGATTTGGTCTGAGCTAATTGGGTCAACTCTTTTGCGTAAAAAGCCACGGTAAAATATAACCAATCGCCACAGCACTAAAGGTCAGTAAAACATTGATTAAATCTCGCGGTAGCCATTTCTCTATAAGATTCGATTGAATGCGACTAACGGGAAATTGGCGGTCAAGACCTACAGCAATGGTACTCGCTTGACCGTGAATGCGAATTTGTAAGCCGGGAGGATTGTCAGGAGAGATTTGCAAGCGGGGAAATCGGTTTACCCCTTGCTTGGGTTCAAAAATCAGGAATTGTTGGGAATCTAAAGTGACTTCTTTTTCCCTAAACCGCAATCTCCCGTTTAAAATGGTAGAAATTTCTAAATCATCTTGAATATCCTCAGTTTTGACAACGCGATAAAAGCGGACATTTTTTACTTCGAGATTGCCCCATATCCACTGATTCGAGTTAATCGTTTGGAGGTCGGGTAAAGTAAGATAAAAACTCGCTGACGTTGCCAGCGATAGATTTAACTCGCTGCTGATAGGATTCCAAACAAATTCAAGGATATTAAATTCAGAAATATCATTGGGGAGTTGGGGAGATTGATAGCCCTCAATGATAACTTTTAGAGGATTCATCCCTAAAGCCAGTTGGACGGGGATAAGATTCTCTTGAGGTGCGGCTGTATCGGAAACTTCTAGCGCAAAGCTGAGTTGATTCTCTTGAGTATTATAGAAAAGCTGTTGGACTTGAGTTTGGGGTTGTAATCGCAGTTTACTTAGTTCTAAGTCACTATTTTCTAGATTAACAGGCTCAATAATCAATTTACTGTAGCGGTCATTTAAATTGATTTCTAAGGTATCTAATGCGTTGAGATTGGGATTGTCTGCACTCGAAAATTGACCCAAAATTGATAAGCTTTGTTGCCCTTCGATTTCGATTCTTTGCAGATTGCGAATCGAATTAAGAAAAAGTTTATTGGGTTCGCCGTTATAGGTAAAACTGACTTCCTCAACATTGAGATTTCCCTCAAAAGTCAGGGATGCTGGCACAAAAAAGAAGACCATAAAACCAAAACATACCAGAAGCAACATCGATGCTATCAGGTTATGAGAAAGCTTCTGGATGATACCTTTGAGGGAGTTTAGTCTTTGTCTGGTAGGGCGGGGTACGGTAGATGCAGGGGGGGTTGATGCGGGGGGTTGAGCTTGAAGATTTTGATAAAATTGCCGAAGATTTGCCAGCCCTTGATGCCATTTGTGGCTGAGAAATTGAAGAAAATTCCCTAAAACTGCCCATAAAGCTTGTCCGAGTTTTACAAAACTGCGCCCCAGACGGTGCAGCATTTTGTTGAGGGCTTTGCCACTTTGTTTCAGGAAAGCCAGGGTATTGCGTCTGGCGTTTTGCCAGTGGTGGGCAACTTTATCTTGGGTTTGCCGCAACGAAGATAAAACTTGTTGCCAGCATCGTTTAAACTTCATTCAGTTTTAGGGGCAATTGGGGTGACAGGCTACGAACCGGACAACAACGTCAGACCTAGCGCAACCAGTCAGGATTATGACGGAAAAGCAACACTGATGTAATTTGTTCTGGGCGCTGTCCCCGTTGCCGTTGTTCGGCGGTGACGCGCAGTTGATATAAACCCGCAGGTTGGTTGCGAGGATTCCAGGTAAAGCGGATTTCTCCGCGTCTGGGGTTGGTGCGACTGTCGCGGTGGATGACTTGGTTGTTGCGGCGGATTTCAAAGCTGGAAACAGTGGCGCGAGTTGCAGAGAAAAAGACAAATTCGTAGGTTCCAGAGGAACGGGAGAGAATCACCGGGACATAGATGGGCTGCGACCCCGGTATTCTGGCTAAAGCTCGCAAACTGCCCGTAGGAATGCCCTCACGTCTTAAAATCGTGGTGGGAATGTTGAAAAGGTAGCCATTGGCGCTGCTACTGGGGGTAAAACTATCGAGTTGATAGCTTTTGTTGGTGTAGGAACGCATAGAAACGCGAGGAGTGCTGCCCAAATTGGGAATCCGCAAAGACAGGTTACTGCCGTAGTTACTGCCAAGGCCATTACTAGCAAAAGACACCAACTCAAAGGCTGCACCGACATTTTGGCGGCGAATCCCCTCACAGCGATTGGGACTGCTGCGGCGTTGGTAGAGAGAGGGATGAGAAGCAGTGGCAGGACAAGCGACGGCGGGTTGCTGGAAAACAGTTACAGCAGCAGCTAAAACACAAGCAGTATAGCTCAGGATGCGAAGCGGGTTTTGGGGTTTCATAGTCAGCGCAGAGATTCAAGACTTAGATTTCTGTTCTAACAAATCTTTAGGGTTGGATGCCCCAGGTTTGCAGTTGCTCGACAACAACATCAATAGGATAAGCAAAGCCAAAACCGCCTGTATTGCCTGTGGGACTGGTTTCTGTGGCGGCGGTTTGTTCGTTGCTCGTTTGGACAACAAGGCCGACAACTTGATTGTCGTAGAAAACAGGACTGCCCGAACTGCCAACAGCAAAGTCTGCCCCACCAATTTGGATATTTTGGCGGTCGGGGTCGGGAATGGTGTTGGCAATGTAACCCCGTATAATTGACCAAGGATTGCCTGTATTGGGATGGCCGATAATGCGAACATCGACATCGAGGGCAACTGGAGTAGAAGCGAGGGAAAGGGGTTCAATATCTTCTGGAAGGTTCTCGACTTCTAGCACTGCGAGGTCGAGGGTATCGGTCGGGTTGGTAATGTGAACAATACGAGCAGGAAAGCGCAAACGCTGTGCGGGGGGGAGTAGGCTGTAGAGTTCGACTTCGATGTCATCGCTGGGGCGCTTGCTGCCATCTTCGTCGGAGACAACATGACGATTGGTAATAATCCAGGTTTTGTTACCTTCCCGCTTAACCACCCAACCTGTACCCGTTCTTGCTCCTGTGGGAGTTGTCGCCACAATATAAACAATGGAGCGTTGCAGGGGAAATAGAGACGTTTGTTCTTCTGGGGGAGGTAATATTTCAGTTAGGTCGGGGGGGGGAGGGTTGCGCCGCAAAGCTAACAGGCGTTCGGCTTCTTTGAGGTTATTTTGGGCGGTTGTATAGTTAGGAGCGAGGGCAATTGCTTTTTTGTATTCGGTTATGGCTGCTTCTAAGTTTCCTTGTTGTTGGTAAGCATAGCCGAGATTGTTGTAAGCGAATGCATTATCCGGGTCAAGGGCAATCGCTTGTTGGTAGGCGGATACCGCTTCTGGGAGCTGACCCAGGTTATATAGAGCAACACCGAGATTGTTGTAAGCGATTGCATCATCGGGGTCAAGGGCAATCGCTTGTTGGTAAGCTTCTACCGCTTCTGGGAGCTGACCCAGGTCTCTTAGAGCAATACCGAGATTGTAGTAAGCGTCGGCAAAATCCGGGTCAAGGGCAATCGCTTGTTGGTAAGCGGATACCGCTTCTGGGAGCTGACCCAGGTCTCTTAGAGCATTACCGAGATTGTAGTAAGCGTCGGCATCATCCGGGTCAAGGGCAATCGCTTGTTGGTAAGCTTCTACCGCTTCTGGGAGCTGACCCAGGTTACTTAGAGCATTACCGAGATTGTTGTAAGCGATTGCATAATCGGGGTCAAGGGTAATGGCTTGTTGGTAGGCGGATACCGCTTCTGGGAGCTGACCCAGGTTACTTAGAGCATTACCGAGATTGTAGTAAGCGATTGCATCATCCGGGTCAAGGGCAATCGCTTGTTGGTAGGCGGATACCGCTTCTGGGAGCTGACCCAGGTTACTTAGAGCATTACCGAGATTGTTGTAAGCGATTGCATCATCCGGGTCAAGGGCAATCGCTTGTTGGTAGGCGGATACCGCTTCTGGGAGCTGACCCAGGTCAAATAGAGCAATACCGAGATTGTAGTAAGCGATTGCAAAATCCGGGTCAAGGGCAATCGCTTGTTGGTAGGCTTCTACCGCTTCTGGGAGCTGACCCAGGTTTCTTAGAGCAATACCGAGATTGTTGTAAGCGATTGCATAGTCTGGGTCAAGGGCAATCGCTTGTTGGTAGGCGGATACCGCTTCTGGGAGCTGACCCAGGTTATATAGAGCAACACCGAGATTGTTGTAAGCTCCTGCATTATCAGGATTAGCTTCTAAGATTTGTCGCCAAATAGCTTCAGCTTCAGCATATCGCCCCTCTTGTTGAGCTGTATTCCCCTGCTCAAACAATTGATTAATATCCTGAGCGATGACAGGGTGCGGCATGAATACCAAAGAAAGCCCAAACATCACTGCCAGCACACGACGACTTACCATTGGCATTAACCCTTTGACGCGCATCATGTTCTACTGTAGCTTGTTTTTCGGTTCAAACGGAGCTATCTTAATCATTGCTTTGGGTCAAAATATCTCCGTAAAATCTCGGAGAGGATAAATTTTGATTGATGGGGGCTTATTTTCTAAGAATGGATGATGTTGTCCTGACCGATTTGGCGGTTGCGATAGAAGTGGGGGGTGGTGACAACGAAATTTGTGGGGTGAATGGGTGGAGATTGGACGGGGAAACCCCGCCCCTACAAGTAACTTGACAATCAAACCAAAACCTTAACTTGTCACGATTAGTCATTGATAACTTATTCCCACTTTTGGGCGGGGAAACCCCGCCCCTACAAGTAACTTGACAATCAAACCAAAACCTTAACTTGTCGCGATTGATCATTGGTAACTTCTTACCACTTTTGGGCGGGGAAACCCCGCCCCTACAAGTAACTTGACAATCAAACCAAAACCTTAACTTGTCACGATTGGTCATTGGTAACTTCTTACCACTCTTGGGCGGGGAAACCCCGCCCCTACAAGTAACTTGACAATCAAACCAAAACCTTAACTTGTCGCGATTGATCATTGGTAACTTCTTACCACTTTTGGGCGGGGAAACCCCGCCCCTACGCAAACTTGACAATCAAACCAAAACCTTAACTTGTCACGGTTGGTCAATGGTAACTTATTCCCACTTTTGGGCGGAGAAACCCCCGCCCCTACTTGCTGCTTCTCAAATGCGCTTGACTGTTGGCAGGTTCGGGTAAAGTTGAGCCGTTGTGGCCGTTTTCCGGGGGGAGGTCGGCGGTGGCGGTAACGGGACCCAGTTGCGGCAGGGTCATGGTGTTGTCCTCGAAGTCTTCTGGGAGAGGGGCGAGTTCTTTGGGATCGACGGCATTGACTACTGCGCCTAAGAGGGGCAATTCGGCTTCGATCATCTGGTCGAGTTGGGTTTCGAGGGGGGTTTTACAGGTAATCCCCGGACGAGTAACGAGGGTAATGCCGTCTGCGAGGGGTTCGAGGAGGAGGGCATCGTTACAGGTGGATAGGGCAGGGGTATCGATCACCACGAGATCGAAGCGTCCCCGCGCATCGTCGAGGAGGCGGCGCATTTCGCTCGATTCAAGCAACGCGGCGGCTTTGACTTGGGGGCCGGCCCCAGGAACGATGTAGAGGTTTTCGACGTTGGGAACGAGGTGGAGGTAGTCGCTGCGAGAGCCATAATAACTCAGGGGTTCGAGTTTGGCATCGGGATCGACTTCGAGATGGAGATAATCGGCGCAAGAGGGCGATCGCAAGTCTCCTTCGATTAACAGGGTACGTTTTCCGGCTTGGGCGGACGCGATCGCGAGGTTGTAAGCCGTAACGGTTTTGCCCTCATCATCAGTCAAGCTAGTCATTAAAATGACTTTGGCTGATTTCGCTGCTCCTCGTCGTAAATTGGTACGGAATAGCTCGAAGTAATGGAGATCGGCCAGGTTATAGGTTTGCACAATCGGCACTTCCTCGCGATCGCGATCGAGGTTAAAGACAAAGGGCAATTCTCCCAAAAAAGCCACCTCGCGATCGCTGAGAATATCTTTGATTTCCTTAGCCGTATGCAAACGATTATCCAACACCGACAACAAGAAAATCGCCCCGGTTGCGGCGATAAAACCCAACACCCCACCGCCACCAATAATAATAATGGGGCTGGTCGCTTCTGGGTTTGTACCTTCGATGCGAGTGTCAACCGCCGGATTCCCAATACTTAAACTGCCTACGGTTTCGGCTTCAGCCGCTTGAGCATCTAGGAGTTGACCCAACAGTTGATTGTAAAGGGTTTGCTTGGTTTGCAGTTCTTGTTGCAGACGACCCCGTTCGAGTTGTTTAGCGGGAAATTGCTCGTATTGTTGGCGCAGTTCTTGTTCGGTTCTTTGCACCGATTCCAGTTGGGAGATCAGGGTTTCTCGTTGGGTTTGCAGATTCACCAAGCTATTAGCCAACTCGCGACGGGCCGGGTCAAGGCTGCTGGTTTGGCGGATTTCTCCCGGTAGAGGGACTAAAACATTCCCCGTCCCAATTAGTTCTCCCACGCGCTGTTGCAGGAGTTCTTCGTTGGCGGCTTTGGCTTTCAGTAACTCTTGCATCTGGGGGTGTTGGGGACGCAAATCGTCTTCGAGTTTGGCGATTTGGGTTTCGATTTCGAGGAGTTGCGATCGCAAGCTGCCCACCAACGGATCGGCACTCAACGCCGAAGCCGTATAAGCTTGGTCTGGAGTCATGCCCAGTTGCGAGCTAATGCTTTGAATCTGTGACTCTACCCCTTCAAGGGTAAGCCGGATTTGTCGTTGTTGTTGCTGTGCGCCGCTAATGCCGCTAAACAGCGTCCCATCTTCGGCGGCCACCAAAGAAGACCCTTGCTCGGTAATGTAGCGGTAATAAGCCTGTTCTGCGGTTTGTAGGTCTTGTTTAACTTGGTTAATGCGCTCTTGTAATGATTCGATGCGCGCCCGCAACACCGAAGTATTAAACAAACGACTTTGTTCGACCATACGCTCCATCATAATGTCGAGGGCGCGTTCGGCTTTGCCTTCTTCGGGATGTTCGTATTGCAATAAAATTTCGGTGGGGCCGGTATTTTCTTCCCCTTCGGGTTCGTTAAATTGGATTTGGAGTTTCTCAATCAAATTATTCGGATCGATTTGCAGTTCTTCGACAACAGGCCGAAGCACCGGATCGCTTTTGAGGAACTTTTCATCAACGGTAGCTTTTCCTTGACGGCTCAAGTTTTCCCCGGTACTGGTAAGGGTAATGGGGGGTTGTTGGAAGCGCAATAAACCCCTCGCTCGATAGGTGGGGGGTGTGGGTTCAGGGGGGGGTAGCAGGGTCACAAGCCCGGATGCCCCAACAACGAATAAAAAGGTAAAAAAGCCAATCAAGCTGTTTTCGTTGAGGCTGACCAGAAAACGTTTAACCAAGGGTGAAGTCATAGGGGTAGGGTCGCGATCGCGCACTTACCTTGCATTTTATCTCTTTTTACACGGTACGACCTCAAGGCCCGAAACAACAACTTTTGAAGTTCGATCCCGTAATGATAAATAATAAACTCAGTACCGATCGCATTGTGAAAGTAAAACAAGGGTAGCAGATTGTGGCATTAAACATAGCAGTGATTGGCGCAGGGATAGCCGGATTAACTTGTGCCAAACAACTTCAAGACCGGGGATTCGAGGTGATGGTTTTTGATAAATCTCGCGGTTTAGGTGGTCGCGTGTCTACACGGCGATTGCACCATACTCGCGTCGATCATGGCTTACCCTTTTGGGAAATTCAAGGGCCCTTTTCGAGCAAACTCACCCAAGGATTAGCGGCGAAAAAACTATTGCATACTTGGGGCGATCGCTTGTATTACCAACACCCCGAAGGCAATTTATCGCGATTTCCCACCGCCCAACGCTATATTACCCCCGATGGCATTAACGCGATCGCGAAAGTATTGGCGGCTCGTCTCAAGGTGCAGCGCCAGTTTCGCGCCATCAAACTCACCGTCGATCCGGCCACCCAAGTTTGGCAGATTGACAGCAAAAATGACAGTATCCAAGCCGAAGCCGTTGTTTTAGCCATCCCTGCCCCCCAAGCTATTGATTTACTAACCGCTTCTACTTTGGATATTTTGCCAAAACTGCACCAAGTCAGCTTTCATCCTTGTATTACGGTCATGGCCGGTTATGACCGCGACTTTCCGGCATTGGGTTGGCAAGCCCTCAAACTCAAGGGCGATCGCGATCTCGCTTGGATTATCCGCGACAGCAGCAAGTACAGCCATCCGTCACAACCCGCCTTTGTCTTTCACAGTACCCCAGAATTTGCCCACCATTATCTCGATGCCACTGATTTAGAGCCAGCCCAATCCAAACTGCTGCACCAAGCCGCCCAACAGATTCAACCGGAATTTGCCTCCCCCCAATGGGTACAAATTCATCGCTGGCGCTACGCTCGTACTCATCAACCCCTCAATCAACCCTATCTACTTGCTCAAACCCCCCTCCCCTTGATTTGTTGCGGCGATTGGTGTTTAGGCGATTCCGTCGAAGCGGCTTTACAGTCAGGACTCACGGCAGCCCAAACCTTCAGCACAATCTTGTTAGAACGTTAAGAACTACCCAGTTTGAGGCCAAGCTACGGCAAAATCAAAACAACGAAGGTAATTTTAGGAATGATTATTCATGTCTGAGTTTTTAGATTTTCTCAAACATAAATATGCTTATGTGGCGATTGGGGAATTTCAACCCGGTACCTTCCTCGAAGCCGAGCAGTTGTTTGAAAAAGCCGTTTCTACTTATCACGACGGTTTCCAAGGCGCTTATTTACTCCAAGAACCCGGCACCGATAAAGGCATCGCCGTCATTTTTTGGAACAACATCGAAGATATGGATGCCAATAAAAATGAACTGTGCGACGCAATTTTAGCCCAAATGGCCCACCTCTTTACCGCACCGCCCCAAGCCACCTTTTATGAGGTATGCAGCGAAATCGAAGCCCCCGAAGCAGTGCAGAGTTAGACCAGACTGTTAAATTACCTGTAGGGGCGGGGTTTCCCCGCCCAATCTGACGTTAATATCTTGTTGATTTTTACCCCATCCCGGCTGAATACCTAGTGACATCCTCCCGGCGCTGAATCGTAGATTACAGCGCGGGCTTCCCTTGAATCACTTCTTGGGTTTCCTGGTTTTTCCCTTGCGGGATTTCGCCTCTGACCTAGGTGGAATTTCTGCCACCCCCGGCAGATAAAAAACTAAAAACTGTACCGAATTTTCTACTTTGAGATTCGATCTGGGCTAATTATTCTCAAAAGTTTGCAAAGCTAAATTTGCCGAACCCAAGGACAAAAAACCAACAACCCACAACTAAGGTAGAATATCCCCCATATAGTTGCGCCACAACTGTGCGGCATTGCTGCTACCGCCTCGCGTCGGCGTGTTGTCGTCGTTTCCGAGCCAAATCCCCGTGACTAAATCGCGATTGGGAACATAGCCAATAAACCATAAATCGACATTGCGATCGGTGGTGCCAGTTTTGCCAGCTTCGCCGTAGCCAATCGCAGCGCGGCTTCCCGTTCCCCCTTGTACGACCCCTCGTAGTAAAGTATTCATCGTTTGGGCGATCGCGGGACTCACAACCGGGCGATCGCGCAAATCATCCTGTTCGTAATCATAAATGACGCGACAGGTATCAAGGTTATTAAAATCAGTGCAATCGCTACTATCGCGAATGCGGGTAATGGCGTGGGGGCGATTCCATTGTCCCTCATTGGCAAAGGTGGCATAAGCCCCAGTCATTTCTAAAACATTGACCTCACTTTCCCCTAAAACCAAACCCGCAGAAGGGCGCAACTTCGAGTTAATGCCCAACTTTTGCGCCATCTCAATCATGGTATTCATCCCCGCATCCTGAGCCACGCGAATCGCTACAGAGTTTTCCGATTGCGCCATACCGCCATACATCGTCACGCTACCGCTACTGCGCTCGCATCCCCGATAACGCTGACCTTTCCAAGTCACCGGGGCGCAGGAATAGGACTTTCCCGGCGGTATTCCCTGCTCTAACGCCGCCGCATACGCAAACACCTTAAACGTCGATCCTGGTTGCCGTTGGGCTTGAGTCGCCCGGTTAAACTGGCTTTCTTCGTAATCGACTCCACCCACCAGGGAACGAATCGCGCCGTTATCTGTATCCAGAGTGACCATGGCCCCTTGCTCAAAATTAAGCTGTGACCCGGTTTCCCGTACCGCTTGTTTTAGGGCTTGCTCGGCTTCTTGCTGCATTTCGATGTCTAAGCCCGTTTCGACGATAAAGTTGCCTTCCTGGGCTAATTCTGAGCCGAGGAGGTCACGCAGTTCTACTAGGACGTGGGCATAATAATAAGGGGCGATGGTGTTGGCGAGGGCTTTACGGGCTTCGGGGCTGACTTCGATGCGCGATCGCCTTGCCGTTGCCGCTTCTTCTTCGCTCACCATGCCCAATTTCACCATGCGGTTAATCACCCGATTGCGGAGTTTAACGGCGGTTTCGTAGTCTTTGACGGGGTTGTAGCTGTTCGGTGCGGGTAAAATCGCCACCAAGGTTGCCGCTTCAGAAAGGGTCAAATCCGCCGCCGATTTATCAAAGTAAAACTGGGCTGCATCTTCAAACCCATACGTCCCAATCCCTAGATAAACCCGATTGAGATAGGTTTTGAGCAGTTCGTTTTTGCTGTAAAAGGTTTCCAGTTTTAAGGCGACAATGGCCTCGCGGATTTTACGAGAAGCCGTATTCGAGCGTCCCACAAATTCCGGGTACAAACTGCGGGCTAACTGTTGGGTGAGGGTGCTGCCCCCTTGACGAATCCCCGAAGCCCGGAGATTAATCGTCACCGCCCGTAAAATGCCCAGAGGATCGACTCCCAAATGCCAATAATAACGACTATCCTCCGACGCGATCGCGGCTTTGGGGAGATAAGGGGAAAAATCTCGCAGATTCTTTAACTCCCGGTGAGTATCATTGCGTAATGGTCGCAACGGCGTAACCCCATCCCGCGCATAAACCACCGTGGGCCCCTGTACCCCCAAGGGCATCGGATGAACGGAAAACTTCGTCCACTCAATGCCAATAATCACCGCCAGCAAGCCCGTTAAACCCCCCACACCGTACAAACCATACTGAATCCCCCGAATCACCGGCGGCGGCGGGTTGTGGTACTCTAAGCGGACTCCTGCGGCAAGTTCGGGGGGCCCGAGGGTCAAGCTATCGCCGTGACGTAGCGGTAACTTGTTAATGCGGCGCTTGCCGAAATACAAGCCATTGGTCGAGCCTTCATCTTCGATAATAAACTGGCGGGGATTGGCGCGATCGCGTCGTAAAGCCAAATGGGTCTGACTCACCACGGGATTTCGCACCACAATGTCATTAGACCGGGAACTCCGCCCCAATTTGTAATAATCCCCGATTAATTTAAACGTATCGACCTTAGTATTATCGGTTTCTTGCACCCGCAATTCCGGCACTCTCGCCCCCGGTTTCAAAGCCAGGGCTGAGTTGACTTTCGCTTGGATGGTTTGTACCGCTTGGGTAAAGATTTGGCTGATTTGAGTTTGAGGCATTTTCAGTTAACAGCATCTAAGGGTCACGTTTTTCCGATAATTAACTGGTTTTTGTTATTGGTTATTGGTTATTGGTTATTTGTTCTTGTTTTGATAGGATCGGTTGTTCCCCAACAAAGAAGGTCTGCCAACTTTACCTAAGAATGTCCGTTCAAAAAGCGGCTCAAAGCCAATGCTCGCAGGCATTCGGTTCCCGAAAAAGTAAAATTAACGTTTCGCGCGAGAGTCATCAGTCATAGCGTGTTCTGGGCAGTGGGCTTTTACAGTCAACAGTCAACAGTCAACAGTCAACAGCTTTTTCAGTAATCAGTTGTCAGTAATCGCCTCATCAGTGTTTTGGGCAGTCGGCAATCGGCAATCGGTCTGTAGGGGCGGGGTTTCCCCGTCCAATAACCAATAACTAATAACCAATAACCAATAACCAATAACTAATAACCAACAACCAATAACCAATAACCAACAACAAAGGACAAAGGACAAAGGACAAAAGACAAATGACTAAAGATTACGCTTCATTTGTTCTAACTCCGCATCCGCTTCCCAATCTTGGAATTGCTTTTCGAGGGGGTCTGCTGCGCGATTATAGGCGCTGTAGCTGCTGGCTTTTTGCCAACCCCTATCCCAACTAGGGGAGGTTTGAGGTTGGGCTTGGGCTTGAGTTTGGGCGGCTTTGACGCGGGCAAATTCCGCTTTCACTTCGTCGCGGCGGCGTTGGATTTGGCGCACTAAGTCTTTGGCTTGGTTTATGCGATTTTTCAAGCCCTGCATTTGACCCCAGCGTTGATTGCCTTGACGCAACAGCGCCGCTTCTCGTTCCTGGGCGGCTTGAGCGAGGTCTTGGCGGCCTGAAGCATTGGCTTTTTCCATGCGTTCGTGCCAGCGCTTGATATCCTGAGCGAGATCGAGGATTTCTTGCTCTAGTTGTTTTTCTTCGCGCTGCAAGCTCAAAATTAAGCGCAGGGTGTCGTCTTCTTGCTCGCGCAACTGCTCCTCTAGGGCTTGTAACTCTAGATGAGGATGACTGCTTAAAAATTCCTCTAAGCGCGTTTCTAGGAACTGGCTGAAGTCGTCAAATAAACCCATAATTTTTGCTTAAAATTCTTGGCCAACATACACCGAGCGCACTTCACCATTGCGACGGATTACGGCGTTTTGATTGGCTGCCGAAACCATTGTCCAACCGCTATCGCCGATGGGTTCTCCTTCACCGATGCGTTGGGTTGTACCATCAATTTTAAACAAAGCCGCAGTGGAACCGTCGCCGAGTTCTATCACCCCGACTAAGGTATGCACCGTAGAAGGCAACGGCGCAACGGCGGGGGCGGGTTCTGAGGCTTCGGGGGCTTCGGCTGGACTGGGGGAAGCTTGGGGTTGGGGTGGGGCTTGGGTTTCGGCTTGGGGGGCGGGTTGCGCTTGCGGAGCCGGACTGGGGTTGGTTGCCGGGGGTGGCGGTAACAAGCTGCTGGCGGTGGAGTTACCGCCGGGATTGTAGGGAATATAAACCGGATAAGGAACCCATTGCACCTGCGGGGCGGTGGGATTGCCCGTGACGGGATCGATGGTACCGGGGGCAGGGGGTAGGGCTTGGCCGGTTTGGGGTTGGTTTTCGATCAGTTCGAGCGATCGCTGCATATAATTCAGAAATTCGGGATCGACTTCGCTGCCCGTGGCGACGGTATCTTGGGGCAGGGAAGACGAGGGGGCCGATTGGGGTAAAAAGCGCTGGATGTCAATTTTGCCCTCGAAGATTAACCAGCCTAAAACCGCCAGAAATGAGGTAAAGGCCACGCCAAACAAAATTTTGTCTAGATAGCGCCCCATACCCTGTTTTTTGGCGGCTGGTGCTGTTTTGGGGGCGGGGGAGGGTGGGGAAACAGGCGGCGGAGCGCTCTCGGTGAGGGTTTCGTCGGTGACGGGGGAGGGGGTCAAATCCAACGAGGGGATTGCGACGGGCTTGAGGGAGACGTAATCGGGTTGGGCTGGTTCGGTGGGCAATTGATTCGCGCCATCGAGTAAGCCGTCGAGATCGGAAAAGAGATCGTCCATAAGGCGGTCGGCTTCTCGTTCGACTGACCAAGGTTGAATGGGACTCGATGAAGACCCAGGGGTTGTCCTTTGCTGCTTGGCGACTGACTCAGACATGGAAATATAGCGTCCTTCGTAACTGGCAATTTTGTTTAAGGGATGGGGATGCGATCGCACCCCTGGGGGGGGGAATACCTGATGTTAACAAATCCGAGGGCGGGGCTTGTTCCCATTATCTTATCAACTGATTTCGACCAAATTCCCCTTCCTTTCCAACATATAAAATAATTTACCAAAAATTCTGGGTCTAAGGTTCCCCGTCCTGTCTTGCCGAGCTACAAGGTGCGCCTGTCTTGTCGAGCTACAAGGTGCGCCTGTCTTGTCGAGCTACAAGGTGCGCCTGTCTTGTCGAGCTACAAGGTGCGCCTGTCTTGTCGAGCATTCCCTTGCGCCTTTCGGCGGCGCGGGGTCTCGACGCTTTCGGCGGCGCGGGGTCTCGACGCTTTCGGCGGCGCGGGGTCTCGGCGCTTAGAGGACGGCTTTTTATTAATTATGCTATACTTAAAAAACTAATTTACATTTCATAGAATGCTCAATCTTTCGTACCAGTACAAGTTAAAAGTAACGGCAAACCAAGCCGCCGTCATTGATGAGTGGCTTTCAGTTTGTCGTTCGGTTTNTAACTATGCACTGAGAGAAAGGAAGGATTGGGTAAACTCCCGCAAGTGTTTAGTAGACCGATGCTCCATTCATTCGGAGTACATTATCGCCGCCGATGCGAAACGCCCAACTTATGCCAGTCAGTGTAAATCTCTGACTGCGGCCAAACGAACCAACCCAAGCCTTAAACTCCCCCAGTCTCAAGTTCTGCAACAAACTCTAAAACAGTTAGAAGCAGCCTTCGTGAATATGTGGGAAAGAGGGTTTGGGTTTCCGCGTTTCAAAAAGCATAAGCGGTCATTTGTGTTTCCACAAGTCAAACCGGATGCGGTTAATGGGGATACGATTGACCTTCCCAAAATTGGGAAAGTTGAGTTTCACAACTCCAGAGATATTCCCGATGGCTTTATTTGTAAGCAAATACGAGTCATCAAGAAAGCCAGTGGGTACTACGTCTCAGTTTCAATCCAATGCGACGTAGACCTTCCCGATGTTATGCCTCATGGCTATGCCATTGGGGTTGACTTGGGGCTTAATAGTTTCATAGCCACCAGCGAGAACCAATTCGTCAAAGGACACAAGTTTTTCAAGGAATCTGAAGGCCAGCTTCGATTGCTGCAACGGAGATTGAAAAATAAGACCAAAGGTTCAAGACGTTGGTTAAGAGTAAAACGTCAAATTGGACTACTCCACGAAAAGATACACAATTGCCGCAAGGATTTCTTCTTCAAACTGGCTCATCAACTCTGTGATGGAGTAGGGATGATATTCGCAGAAGATTTAAATCTCAAAGCCTTGGGACGTTCGGCTTTAAGGAAAGCTTGCCTTGATGCGGCTTGGGGTTCATTCCTCGACATCCTCCGTCACGTTTGCTGGAAAAGAGGGGTGTATTTTGCCAAGGTAGACGCGAATGGGACAAGTCAGATTTGTCCCCATTGCGGAACGAACTGCGGCAAAAAGTCTCTGTCTCAACGAGTCCATTCATGCTCTAATTGCGGCTACACGACAGACAGGGATGTAGCGGCGGCTCAAGTGGTGAAAGAACGAGGATTAAGTGCGGTCGGGCAGACCGTACCAACGCACGCCCTTGGGTAAAGATAAGGGGCTGTGTCCGCCACCTGTGGGCGGACTTTATACGCCCCGTATCGGGGCTGGGGTCTATACTCCAGCGCTTAGTCTCCCTATGACGCGAGAATCCCCGCTCTTTTAGGACGGGGAGTTGTCAACAAGGCGATCGCTTTTGCGCCCTTGGGTAATTTTGCGATCTGCGCTTGTCTGAAGGCGGGTTTCAGTCTTAGGTTAGAGTATGAAGGTCTTGCAATCTTTGCCCTTCGCTACCTTTAATTTTGATTAGCCTGAATTCCTAAATAAATTCTTTATGACTGACCCCAACTTAGCTTCTGTTGCTGATGACCATCTCGCTCAGTTACAGTCAGAGTCTTCCCCGAAAAAGCAACTGCAACTCATCGACCAAATTGCCACCCAAGGAAGGGCGGGTTTGGCAGTGTTACAGGAATTTCTGAAAATCCAAGCCCCTCAAGGTACATCCCTGGCTTTAGGTAAAGCTTATCAGACCCTTTATGACACAACCGATCCTGAAAGTCAAAGCTTTTTGCAAACCCACTTTCCCCACGGTATTGTCCCCCTCAACTCCGATCGCGATATCGACTACAAACCCCTGCAAAAACTGTTGGCCGACCGGGTTTTTCAAGAAGCCGACCGCCTCACCCTCCTGAAAATGTGCGAACTGGCCGGAGAATCGGCATTTGAACGCCAATGGCTGTATTTTTCAGAAGTGGAGAACTTTCCGGTTACAGATTTACAAACTATCGATAACTTATGGCTGATGCACTCTGAGGGCAAATTTGGCTTTTCGGTGCAACGGCAAATTTGGTTATCCCAAGGTAAAAATTTTAATAAAATTTGGGGTAAAATCGCTTGGAAAAGTGACAATCGCTGGACGCGCTATCCCAATGAATTTATTTGGGATTTGAGTGCGCCGAAAGGTCATCTACCCTTGTCTAATCAACTGCGGGGATCGCGGGCTTTTGCGTCGTTATTGTCTCATCCGGCCTGGACGAGCTAAAACGCGATCGCGCTGGGTCGCCTTGTTGCTTCTTAATTGAAACTGGGGAACTCTAGATTTAACACCAAGTTGTAAATTTTAACATCCAACAATTCGCGATCGCAGCAGCTTATGTGGGAACTGGGATTAAGGGTACTATGATTAATTTGAGTAATAAAATGTTTTGCCGTCTTGATGGATTAACGCCAACGGCTCGCGAACAAGAACGTTTGGCACAATTAGAAAACCTAGGGTTGTTGCGTCATGAAACAATCCCTGTGTTTGACGAGGCTGTTCAAACCGCCGCACGTTTACTCAATGCGCCGATTGGCATTTTGGGTTTAATCGTCAATGAGCGTTTATGGTTCAAAGCAGCAGTGGGTTTATCCAGCATCGGTTTAATGAACGAGTTGGCGACTTCGCGTCATTTACCCCGCGATGAATCATTTTCAACGTATGTCATCGACAGCCATCAAGCGTTAATCGTCAATCAAGTGGCTCTAGATGCGGTTTTCTCTCGCAGTTTGTTGTTTCAACAATACGGCGTACAAGCTTATCTCGGCGTACCCCTACTCACAACTTCAAGGCAATGTATTGGGGCGTTGGCCATCTGGGATGTACAGCCGCGATCGTTTACCCAAAAAGATGTAGATGTTCTTAATTTAACGGCTCGTTGGTGTATGAGCGAGTTTGAACAATCTCGCTTGCGCCAAGAAAACCAAAAATCGCCTCACGAACAAACTGTTTTTGTTGATTCTCTCTCTCCCCGTCCTTCTCTTTCTTCAACCGTCTCCAGAAACTCCACCTCATCAGATGGCATCGATCCCGATTCCTTGACCACCATGGACATCCTGAAGGTCAAGCTATTAAGCCATTTAACCGAGGAGTTACGCACCCCCCTAACTTCCGTGATGGGGATGGCACGGGTATTAGAACGAGAGGTTTACGGCCCCCTCACCAACAAACAAAAGGAATACGTTGGCATTATCCACAACAGCGGCCAGCATTTGTTGTCTTTGGTCGAAGAAATCGTGGGTTTAGGGGTATTTGAAGACAACCTCTCTAACTTACAATTAGCCCCGGTTGACATTGAAATGCTATGTCAGCAAGCCATTAATAACCTGTATCACATTGCCAAACAAGAACGGCAGCAACTCCGCCTTTCGATCGAACCCGGTCACCGGATTTGGCTATTGGATAAAGATAAAGTGCGGCAAATGCTGTATTACCTCGTCTACACGGTCATTCAAGCCTCTGAAGCCGGAAGCGAGGTGCGGATACATATTTCGCGCAAGGAAAATTATCTCAATATTGCGGTGTGGGTGTCTCATCCTTGGCTAGGGGAGGGTTTACCCCAAGTGGAAATGTATGCCCCTACGATGGGGGTCGATTTCGGGACGATAAATTCTAAGTCCGTTGGAGACCCAGAACGTTTGGATTTACCCGCGAGTTACCAAATTCTTACCAACAGTTCTTTATCGGCATTGGAGAAACTGGAACAATTACAAGCAGTCGCCCTCGATGATAATTATCGTCAGTTGTTGGGTTTGGTGCTGAGTTGTCATTTGGCCGAACTGCATGGCGGTAAAATTTCGATCCAAGGCAAAGCCCAGTCGGGTTATCGCTATGTGTTCAAGTTGCCGAAAATGGATGCGGAGTGATTTTCAGTTATCAGTTATCAGTCATCAGCACCTAAGTGGAACGTTTTTCCGATGATTAGCTGGTTTTCTGTTGTTTGTTGTTGGTTGTTTGTTGTTTGTTTTTCCTGTATTGCGGGAGGTGTTGTTCCCCTCCAAAGGAAGTCAGAAACTTTGGCTCTTAGGGGTTAGTTTTAAAAAGGCTAAAAGCTAGACGCTTATAAGCGTTACAGCCCGAAAAAGTAAAATTAAGTTTCAAAGAGAGTCATCAGTTTTTTTTAGGCAGTAGGCAGTGGGCAGTGGGCAGTGGGCAGTGGGCAATCGGCAATCGGCAATCGGTCTGTAGGGGCGGGGTTTCCCCGTCCAATAACCAATAACCAATAACCAATAACCAACAACCAACAACCAACAACCAATAACCAATAACCAACAACCAACAACCAATAACCAATAACAAATGACAAATATTGTTTGGCAAAACTTGACCCTTTCGCGGCTTCCGGTGTATCGGTGGCGGGCTGGTAGTTATTTATGGCAGGCTGTCGCTTTTGTGAGTCAATGGCGAGATGGCAGTTGGCTGTTGACTTATGGCGGTGAGGCGATCGCGATCGCGCTGATGAGTTTAGTTTTACTGTTGGGGCCGTTTGTCTCGACGGCGATGATCGGCGTGTTGCTGCTGGCAATCGGGGCGTATTGGGCGTTGATTACCCTGGCCGATTCTGGCAAAGGCTATGGGGTTACGCCGATTCATTATTTGGTACTTCTGTATTGGGCGATCGCGGCTACGGCGACGGCATTTTCTCCGGTGAAACAAGCGGCGTTATCGGGGATGATTATTCTGACGCTATATTTGTTTCTATTTCTACTGTCAGCCCGGATGTTGCGATCGCCTAGGGCCCGTAATTGGACGATCGCGATTTTTCTGTTGGTGGCGTTGTTGGTGAGTGCTTACGGGATTCGCCAAGAAATTTACGGAGTCGAACAACTGGCGACTTGGAATGACCCCAATTCAATTTTGGCTGACGATACGCGGGTGTATAGTTATCTGGGCAATCCTAACCTTTTAGCGGGGTATTTGTTGAGCGCGATCGCCTTGAGTGGATCGGCGTTGTTTGTGTGGCAAAGATGGCTACCGAAGGCGTTAGCGGCAACGATGGTGTTGTGTAATTTGGCTTGTTTGTATTACACCGACAGTCGCGGCGGTTGGTTGGCGGCGTTGGCGTTGCTGCTGGCCTTTGGGGGGTTGTTGTATTATTGGTGGCGCGATCGCTTACCTTCGTTTTGGCGCAAATGGTTGTTGCCCTTGGTTTTAGGGGCTTTTGCGTTGTTTTTGATGGGCGCGATCGCGGCGGTTGAACCTTTGCGATTGCGGGTGATGAGCATTTTTGCTGGACGGGAAGACAGCAGCAACAATTTCCGCATTAACGTCTGGGATGCGGTATTTCGCATGATTGGCGATCGCCCCATTCTCGGCATTGGCCCCGGTCACGATGCTTTTAATGCCATCTATCCGTTGTATATGCAAACCGGATACCCGGCTTTGAGTGCTTATTCGATTTATCTCGAACATATTGTCGAGATGGGCTTTTTGGGCTTTGGGGCGTTTATGTGGTTGATTGTGGTTTCTCTCAATCAAGGGGTGTCGGCGTTACAGGGTTTGCAACGACAAAATAATCTGCAAGGGTTTTGGTTAATCGGCGCGATCGCAGCCACGGCAGGACTTTTGGCTCATGGGGTGGTTGATACGGTGTGGTATCGCCCCCAAATTAATTGTTTGTGGTGGTTGATGTTGGGGATTATTGCCAGTTTCTATTCACCGAAAGCAACGGGGAGTCAATCATTTGAGGAATAGTCTTTTGTTGTTGGTTGTTGGTTGTTGGTTGTTAGTTGTTGGTTATTAGTTATTAGTTATTGGTTATTAGTTATTAGTTAACTGCCAACCGTGACAAGTTAAGGTTAGATCGTTTTTGTCAAATTTCTCGTAGGGGCGGGGTTTCCCCGTCCAAGTTTACGTTTTAGCGACACGATGGTAACATCCTCTCGTCCTAACCTTAAAGTTGAGATTGGGCGAGGAGACCTGTTCCCCGACACGACGGTTTGAGGCTTTCTTGACATCCCGATTTTGGGCTTAACTTGTCACCAATAGTTAATTGTTAATTATAAATTGTACATTGTAAGCAGCTATGCAGAACTCTTTACCTATGCGATGAAAGCTGTATAGCTTGCTGTATCAGGGTTTTGAGATTCGACAATGAGTAAATCATTCTAGATAGGTGCTTACATTATTAATTGTTAATTATAAATTGTACATTGTTAATTATTCATTGCTAAGTCGCCAGCCTTTCTTAACAACTTGACGCGATCGCGCAATCACCAAAGCATCATTTTCCACATCTTCAGTCACGGTCGATCCGGCGGCGATGGTAACATCACTCCCTAGGGTCAGGGGGGCAACCAAGACGCTGTTAGAACCCGTTTTGACGCGATCGCCCAAAAGGGTGCGATGCTTCTTCACGCCGTCATAATTGGCGGTAATTGTACCCGCCCCCACATTCACTTGATTACCAACCGTAGCATCTCCTAAATAAGACAAGTGGGCAACATTGGTTTTATCCCCCATTTGAGTATTTTTCAACTCCACAAAATTACCAATGCGACAAGCTTCTCCGGTTTCCACATGACTCCGTAAATGGGCATAGGGGCCAACGCGGGTGTTGGCTTTCACGACGCTATCGCTAATTACGGAATATAAAATCCGAGTATCCGGGCCAATTTGACTATTTTCAATCAAGCTACCGGGGCCGATATGGCTACCTGTGGCGACGTGAGTATTACCCCGGAGATGGGTTTGCGGTTCGATGATAATATCGGTTTCGAGGCTTACTGTGTCGTCAATGGTAATGCTGTCGGGGTCGATGAGGGTTACACCTGCGGCCATCCAATCATCTTTCACCCGCATTTGTAAAATATCGTAAGCGGCGGCTAATTGGCGGCGGTCGTTAATGCCCATGATTTCTTGATAATCTTCTACATCAACGGCCATCACGGGGTTGAGTTGGCTGAATACGTCTGTGAGGTAATATTCTTTTTGATCGTTTTCGGCGGTAAGGTTGGGTAAAATCTCGGAGAGTTTGGGCCAGTTAAAGCAGTAAACCCCGGCATTAATACGGTGATTGTGTTTTTGGGCGGCGGTGCAGTCGCGGTCTTCGACGATTTCTTTCACCAAGTTATTTTGGTCGCAAAAAACCCGTCCGTAGCCTTTGGGATTGGGCAGTTGGGCGGTGAGGAGGGTGGCGGCGTTGTTGTGCTGTTGGTGAATGCTGAGGAGCTTTTCTAAGCTAGAGGAGCGCAATAACGGCACATCCCCATTTAAAACCAACAAATCCCCGGTAAACCCTTCTAAGGGGGGTAATAATTGTTGAATGGCGTGGCCGGTGCCGAGTTGTTCGGTTTGTTCGACAAATTCGAGATTTTCAACATCAGCGAGGGCTTTTCTGACGCGATCGCCAGCATAACCAATAATCGCTAACTGTCGCGACGGTTTGAGGGAAGTACAACTTGCTAACACTCGTTCGACGAGCGATCGCCCCCCCAGGGGATGCAAGACTTTAGGCAAACTCGATTTCATACGAGTGCCTCGTCCTGCCGCTAAAATTGCTACGGCTACCATGAATCGATTTGTTAAATTAGCTAAACTCGAAGAACTGGAAATGACAGATGAGAGCGACTTTCAACATTCAACCGTGAATTGGCATTTCCGTCAACAACTGCGGGTTTGCAGAAATTGGCGAAACTTCTGTACTAAGTCGGGATTACGCCAACCGCGCTCGGCTTCTTGCTGCATAATTTGTAGGGCGGTGGGACTATCCAGGGCTTGTTTATACGGACGAAGACTGGTGAGTGCGTCGTAGATGTCTAAGGTTTGAAAGATTTGGGCTAACCAGGGAATAGAATCTTGTTGCAAGCCGTCTGGATAGCCACTACCATCCCATCGTTCGTGATGATGGCGAATAATCGGCAGTAAGCCGCGAAAATTACGCAAAGGTCGGCAAAGTCGTTCGCCTACCAAAACGTGCTTTTCGACGATCGCTTTTTCGGCGGCGGTGAGTTGTCCGGTTTTGAGTAAGATCGCATCGGGAATGGCGACCGTGCCGATATCGTGCAAATGAGCGGCGGCGGTGAGGTTTTGAATGTCGGCAAAATCGAGTTGTAAATAGTGGCTAAAGGCTTCGGTTAATTGAACCAGGCGATCGCTCGGTTGGTCGGTTTTACGATAACGACTTTCTAGGGCTTGAGCAATGGAAAATAAGGCTTGTTCGGTTTGATTGAGGTCTTCGTTAAGGCGTTTGTGGCGAATCCAGTTGCGTAAGCGGGGAATTAACTCTAAGCGATCGATAGGTTTGCTGATAAAGTCATCTCCGCCTGCTTCTAAACCTTTGACCCGCGAGGCGCGATCGTCAGCCACCGTCATAAAAACAACAGGAATCAACTGGGTACGGGGGTCTTGTTTGAGACGACGACAAACTTCAAAGCCGTTCATTAAGGGCATTAAAACATCTAGCAAAATCAAGTCAATTTGGAATTGTTGGACGCATTCTAAGGCCGCAATGCCGCTTTCGGCCTCAATCGCTGTATAGTTTTCTAGAAACAGCATTTCTGCGGCTAAGTTGCGGGTGAGGGCATTATCGTCAACGACCAGAATTTTGGCTTTGTCTTGGTCGCCCTCTTGGCCGCGATTGAGGTCTGTTCGTGAGAGTATTGCCCCAGTAGACTTGTCGTGCATGAGTTTTTATAGAAACCTGTTTCTAGTATGCTGGTAATCTTGCAATTTGGGAATCAGTTTTTATACGGAACTTAATTTTTAGTCATGGTAAGTTAATAGGCGATCGCCCACTTATCCCTTCATCTCTATTTTTATTTTTTACGACTTGAAAATATAGTAAAGCTTACCGCTTGTGCCAGCGCTTTTTCCAGGCTCTGGTCGGTTCGCGATCGCTCTGTTTTTGTTCGGTTCGACGCTGTTGTTTAATAGTAGTCGCTGTGGCCTCAAGTGTGCGATCGCGATAGGGAGTTGCCGCGACAGTTTGCAGATGTTCTCGTTCTCGCCCAGATAAAGGCGGAATCTCGTCAGAACGCCAACTGGCAACGGTTCCTGGGGTTTTACGACCCATGGCAATCGAGGAACCAAAATACAACCCAGTTTCTGCCAAGGCACTCCGCACCGCAGAAGCACAAGAATAAGTAGCTAAACGGCCATCAGGTTTCAGACAAGCGGCGACTTGTTGCATAAACTCAACTGTCCACAATTGGGGACATTTGGGAGGGGAAAAGGGATCGAGAAAAATCGCATCGGCTTTTAAATGTTGTTGGCGCAAATTTTGGATACTCACCCGCGCATCATTAATCATTAAAAAAGCATTAATATTCTGAGTTTTAACTTGTTGCGTTCGAGCGAATTGTTGCAAAATTGTCAAAATAGTGGGAAATTTTGTTGTCAATAGACCTTGGGCGATCGCGGCTTGGGGAACACGCAAATCAGATTCTAGGGCGATTAACTCAATAAAACAATGGGGATTGGCTGCCCAAATCGTCGCGATCGCGGCGGCACTGTTGTAGCCCAAACCATAGCAAATATCAAGCAGCGTAATGGTACTTTGCCGACCCGCTTTTTCGGCTAATAAACAGGGCTTCACGAATTTATAAATCGCTTCTTGTTTCGCGCCATAATCAGAATGAAACGCCTCCTCAAATTCCGGCGAATAAAAAGTAAAAGAACCATCATCGGTTGGTTGTGGGGTGAAAGAGTGTGTCATATTCATTGTTGGTATTTGAGAGTAACGCTTATCCGATAATTTACTGGCTTTTTGTTGTTGGTTGTTGGTTACTAGTTATTGGTGATTGGTTTTTCACTTGAGATGGGAGGTGTAGTTTCCCAACTCAGACACTTTAAAACCTTGTCGGGGACGGATTTTTATAAAAATGCTATAAGACAAAGGACAAACGACAAATGACCAATGACTAAACCTCATCTTGCCTTACCCATAGGAGACCCCGCCGGAATTGGCCCGGAGGTCATCCTCAAAGCCCTCACAGACCCCGAAATTAACGAAAAATGTCAAATCTCCCTAGTGGGCGATCGCGAGCTAATAGAGCGCACCTACGATCATCTCAAAGACCAATGGCTTGAAGCCAAAGACCTGGTGCATCCTGAAACTTTAAATATTATCGAAGTTGACCTCGCGCCTGAAGTAAGAGAACAAATTAAAATTGGTCAAGGGAATGCTGCGAGTGGGGCCGCGAGTTTTTCTTTTCTGCAAAACGCGATCGCGGCAGTGCAAAGAGGAGATTGTCACGGCATTGTCACCGCCCCCATTGCCAAATCCCTCTGGAAAGCGTCGGGTCACGACTATCCCGGTCAAACCGAAGTCTGCGCCCAAGCCGCCCAAATGGACAAATACGGCATGATGTTTGTGGCGACCTCTCCTCATACCACCTGGACACTCCGCACCCTTCTCGCGACCACTCACATTCCCCTCAGCGAAGTATCTCCGAGTCTCAACGCCGACCTCCTCGCCCGTAAACTGGACTTATTGGTAGACAGTCTCAAACTTGATTTTGGCATTGCTGCCCCCAAAATCGCGATCGCAGGACTCAACCCCCATAGCGGCGAAGACGGCCAACTCGGCCGCGAAGAAAAAGACTGGATGCAAGCCTGGCTAGAAAAAGAGCGCCAACGCCGCCCCTATTGCCAACTACAAGGATTGGTTCCCCCCGATACCCTCTGGGTCAATCCCGCCAAAGCGTGGTACGAAAACGCCAACAGCAACGCCGCCGATGCCTACCTTGCCCTCTATCACGACCAAGGCTTAATTCCTGTCAAACTGATGGCCTTTGACCAAGCCATTAATACCACCATTGGTCTACCTTTTATTCGCACTTCTCCCGACCACGGCACAGCTTTTGATATTGCCGGCCAAGGCATTGCCAGTCCTGCCAGTATGAAGGCCGCCATTCATCTCGCGGCAGATTTGACGGTTAAACGGATGGACGGCATTTAAGAGTTGCGTTTTTCTGATGATTTGCTGGTTGTTTCTTCGGAGACTTTGCCAGAGACAAACTCTCAGATATGTTAAAGCCAAAACGCTACAATTACTAACAAATCACTAAGGATAAATAGAGATGCCACTTGCACCTGTTGAAGAAACCATGTGGAAAACAATCCCTTCGGTTGTCTCAAATCAAAGACCTGATTCTGATGTTAATGAAAAATATGAATCAGGAAAATATAGCAGTCTAACTGCAATGAATCGAGAAAAGCTACCGATTTTTGCTCAATTGTTAAAGTCTCCTGGCTATATGAATCTACGTCCCTTTTATCAAAGAAGGGATCGTTGGTCTCCTCAGATGCAGTCACGCTTGATTGAGTCTTTTTTAATTAATATACCAGTTCCACCGATCATCCTTTATGAAACTACCTACAACGCTTATGAAGTGATAGATGGTCAACAAAGAATTACAGCAATTCAAGATTTTTATGAAAACAAATTAGCATTAACAAACCTTGAAATTTGGCCGGAGCTTAACAAATATAAATATAAAGATTTACCTTTAAAAATTCGATCTGGCTTGGATCGACGTTCTATTTCTTCGATTATTATTATCCAAGAATCGACTTCCGACCCTGAAACTGCTCTTTTTTTAAAACAAAAAACCTTTGAACGCCTCAACACGGGAGGAGTAAATTTAAGTCAGCAAGAAATTAGAAACTGTTTGTATCACGGTCTCTTTAATTCGCTTTTATTTAAGTTAGCCCGCTATCCTATATTTTCTGTAGCTTGGGGGATACCAACTGACGATGAGAGTCCCAAACTTTCTAATAATACTCTCTATAAAAAAATGGAAGATGTAGAGCTGGTTCTACGTTTCTTTGCTTTGCGTAATGTCGATCATTTCCGTAGAGGTATGAGAGGATTTCTAGATTTATATATGATGAAAAGTCTAAAATTTTCAGAAAAAGATATAGAAATTCTAGAAAATGATTTTATAAAAACTATTAATCTGGCTCATGGGATTTACGGAGAAAATTTATTTAAACCTTTTGATTCAAAGGTAGGTAATTGGAAGACTAAAGCTTACAAAAACTATTACGATGCCGTTATGGTTGGCTTTAGTAGACACTTAAATCGAAAAGAATTATTAATTCAACAAAAAGCGGAAATTATTGAGCAAACAAAGTTACTTTTTGCCAAACAAGAAGCTCGTCTTTTAACAGGAGAAGGTAAAACTAAAGCTGAGATACAAAAGCGTATTAATATTTTTGATGATATGCTGGTGCAGGTTTTGGGAGAATAGCTTGCAATGTTTGATACGATTCTCCAGAAGGCAATTTCCAATATTGATACAATTTGCTCAGTTTTAAAAATCAATGATGATTTAAGAGAACTTCTTTTCAGTCAAGACAATTCAGGTAGACAAATACTGGCACAGCATGAACAATTTACCTCCTTACTAGAAAATATTCCTCAAAGAAAGGATTGGCAAATTTGCGATCACTGTACTGCTGTAACTCAACTTTATGCTGTTTATGAAAGCTTCGTCGAAAAACTAATTTTGGAGTGGCTACAAGTCGTACCTCAACTATTTCCTAATTATTTAGACTTAGAACCAAAAATTCAGAACGCGCACCGCGAAGGCATAGGACGCTTACTCATTGAATTGAATAAGAATAGATTTAAGGAACTTACAGCAGAGAAAGTGATGCAAGGCTTTTTAGCTGGAGTTACAGGTAGCACGACTTATGAGCTTTTGCCTGAAGCTTTCTTATCACAAGATCAAAATTTACGGCAAGAAGTTTTAGAAAAACTATTTGCAGATGTGGGCATTAATAAAGCATGGTCATGGCTTATAAAGTATAGAAAAATCAAAAAATTTATGGTAGAAATTCGTGGCGATCGCGATCGCGCCAAAGATAGCCAGAATAATAGTCATCACAGCAGTTGCAATTCTTTCGCCTCACCCTAACTGTCTTTGAGAGTAGGACAATCGGACGCTGTGACAGTTTCTCACTGTCTTATGTCTGGTGTACCAAGGACAAAGGACAAATGACAAATGACCAATAACAAACAAATGTAGCGAAAGATTACATTTTCTTGCGTTTCAAAAATATTTATCAGGAAATTACCGCCGCAAAAAGTCCTCAAAATGCCTATATTCTGTACCTTTGAGCGCGATCGCCCCCCGATTTTACTTGCGCCAAAATTCTGCGACAATGCTTTCAACGCATCAATCAAATTTTCACACAAGCACCGCAAATCCTCACTGGAGGCTACGATTATATGAAATTGGCTTATTGGATGTATGCTGGCCCTGCCCACATTGGTACGCTACGGATTGCCAGTTCCTTTAAAAACGTCCACGCCATTATGCACGCTCCCTTGGGCGATGATTATTTCAACGTCATGCGCTCGATGTTAGAGCGAGAGCGAGACTTTACCCCGGTTACGGCTAGTATTGTAGACCGCAACGTTTTGGCTCGCGGCTCCCAAGAAAAGGTAGTTGATAATATTACCCGTAAAGATGGGGAAGAAAAGCCGGATTTAATTGTTTTGACTCCGACTTGTACTTCGAGCATTTTGCAAGAAGACTTACAAAACTTTGTCGATCGCGCTCAACTCGATGCTAAAGCCGATGTGATGTTAGCCGATGTTAATCATTATCGCGTCAACGAGCTACAAGCGGCAGACCGCACCCTACAGCAGATTGTCGAATATTACATTAAGAAAGCCCGGAAAAAAGACCAACTTACTCAAGATAAGACTGTAAAACCTTCCGTCAATATTATCGGCATTTCTACCCTCGGTTTCCATAATCAACACGACTGCACCGAGTTAAAACGGTTGATGGCGGATTTGGGTATTGAGGTTAATGAAGTCATCCCCGATAAGGCTTCGGTTCACAACCTCAAAAACTTGCCGAAAGCGTGGTTTAACCTCGTTCCCTACCGAGAATTGGGCATGATGACGGCAAACTACCTCGAAACGGAGTTTGGGATGCCTTATGTCGATATTACGCCGATGGGTGTGGTAGAAACGGCTCGTTGTATCCGCAAGATTCAGCAGGTATTGAATGCTCAAGGGGCGCAAGTTAACTACGAAGATTATATCGATCGTCAAACCCGCTTTGTGTCTCAAGCGGCTTGGTTTTCGCGCTCCATTGACTGTCAGAATTTAACCGGGAAAAAGGCGGTTGTTTTTGGTGACAATACCCACGCGGCGGCGCTTACCAAGATTTTAGCCCGCGAGATGGGCATTCATGTGGTCTTGGCGGGGACTTATTGCAAGTATGATGAGGAATGGTTCCGGGAACAAGTCAGCGAATACTGCGATGAGGTACTGGTCAGCGACGATAATGGCGCAATCGGGGACGCGATCGCCCGAATCGAACCTGCTGCTATTTTTGGCACGCAAATGGAGCGTCATGTGGGCAAACGCCTGGATATTCCCTGCGGTGTGATTGCTGCACCCATTCACATTCAAAATTTCCCGGTAGGCTATCGTCCTTATTTGGGTTATGAAGGGGCAAATCAGGTGGTGGATTTAATCTACAATTCCTTTACTTTGGGAATGGAAGACCATCTATTAGAAATATTCGGCGGCCACGATACGAAAGAAGCGATTACCGCCGGGATTTCTGCCGATTCTGACCTCAATTGGCACAAAGACGCACAAACCGAGTTAAATAAAGTACCGGGATTTGTGCGGAATAAAGTCAAGCGCAATACCGAAAAGTTTGCTCGCGATCGCGGTATGAATGAGATTACCCTAGAAGTGATGTATGCGGCCAAAGAAGCTGTCGGCGCATAGATAGCAAAAATTTTGGATTTTCTGGAGAAGGTGGGTTTCGCGACCCACCCTTTTTTTAAGCAAAAAAATAAAGGGGGCGATCGCACCCCCATGATACATGAGACATACTTTTTGAATTATCCTTTCAATCAGCTTTGTAGCGAGCTGAAAGGTTGGACTGATGCTAAATCTACGAAGAATAGCCACCCATGACTTGGCTAAAACGAATGAATTTCTCGGCAGTCCACTCATCGCTGTGGTTATCTGTGACGGTATCTTGAGGAGCGTTGAAGGATGCTCCAAGAGCGTTGCTTAGGTTGATAAGTTTTGTAACTGTCCAGGATTGATTGTTGTTCATCGTTTAAGCTTAGAAGTTTATTTATACTCTTTTATTATAGCAAACTGTAACCAAATATACAAAATTAAGTTATTGTTAAATTTTTTGAGGCGATTTTCAACGCGATCGGCTCCTCTCGGCGTGAGAGAAGGGGATCGATTATAAAATCTGACCCCAGAAACTGGGGGTCTTGATTCTTCCTATTGAAATCTAAAAATGGGCGATACTGGATTTGAACCAGTGACCCCTTCCGTGTGAAGGAAGTGCGCTACCCCTGTGCTAATCGCCCGTGTAGATTAATGATTGTAGCGCGATCGCGCCCCAAAGATCAATCCCCCTGGGGATATCGTTCCCAAAGATTCGTAGTTTGGCGCAAACTACAATGATCGTCTCCTAAAATTAAATGATCCACCACAGGCACATTAAGGAACTGTCCTGCCTGTAAAAGTTGCTCAGTGAGAAAAATATCGCTGTCACTCGGTTCAGTATTACCCGAAGGATGATTGTGAGCAACGAGGATGCGGGTTGCTCCTTGACGAATCGCCGTGCGAAACACCTCAGCCGGAGACGCAAGGGTTTCGGTGGCTGTGCCGATGGTAATGACCTCTGTACCAATCAGACAGTTTTTCACATCCAGAAGCACTGTTGCGAAATGTTCTTGAGGTTTCCAGCGAATTTCGTGGCTGAGAGCAGCAACAGCAGATTCAGGACAATCAATCGAAACTCGTTCCTTGGGACGAAACAGAAACGCCCGCTTCCCCAATTCAATCGCCGCCACAATTGTAGTTGCTTTTGCCGGGCCAATCCCCGGTATTTTCATCAATTC
Source organism: filamentous cyanobacterium ESFC-1 (assembly GCA_000380225.1). Lineage (GTDB taxonomy): Bacteria > Cyanobacteriota > Cyanobacteriia > Cyanobacteriales > Spirulinaceae > Jaaginema. Next base: position 677,766 of record KB904821.1, on the reverse strand, counting down.
AGCCGGAGTAATATCTCGCAACACATCGAGGGGGTCGCGGTTGAGTTGACTCAGTTCTTGGAGAATATACTGACCGAGGCCAACCGCAGACAATTTGCCTTTTCCTTGCCCTGTGGCGAGTAAAATGGCGAGCAGTTCGGCATTCGCGAGGTTTTTGGCTCCAATTTCGAGGAGGCGTTCTCGGGGGCGTTCGCTGGCGGGTATATCAGCAATCCGCAGGCGGTAGGTCATGGAAAGATGCACAGATAAAAGAGCTTTATAGATCAAAATATAGCGCTTTGTGGGACATAAGACCAATAAAATATAGTGCTTCGCGGTGATTTGCTCACAAGGATAGAGAGGGGGAAGAGGGGGGAGAGGGGGAAGAGGGGGAAGAAAAGAACTGTGCTTGATTTCAAATTGGTTATCAAGTTGTAACGATGTCAGCGCGAATGACTATAGCAACCGCCAAAGCAGTTAGGACACCACCTCAATTCTTAGAAAACAAGCCCCTCTCCCGTGGGAGAGGGGTTGGGGTGAGGGCAAACCCCACCACGTCCTAACCCGAAGTGCTACTGCTATATAACTGGGTTTGGGTCTAGTTTTCCCGTAGTGCTGTGACACACCTTAAATGAGGCTATAGGTAGGGTGTCGTTAGCGTAGCGTAACGCACCGAGATACTATCGCACAAATTAAGCTGTGTCGAGCCAGTAGTGCCGTGACACACCTAAAATGAGGCTATAGGTAGGGTGTCGTTAGCGTAGCGTAACGCACCAAAATACAAGCATTTTAACGATGGTGACTATCGCACAAATTAAGCTGTGTCGCGCCAGTAGCGTAACGCACCGAGATACTATCGCACAAATTAAGCTGTGTCGCGCCAATACTAACGTGACACATCTTAAACGGTGGGTTACGGCGGATTCGTGGATTGCTGTCACAGCCTAGGTTGTAGCCGCCTAACCCACCCTACACAAAAGCCTCATTTTAGCTGTGTCGAGCCAGTAGTAGCGTGACACACTTTAAAGTGTGCGATAGTCACGCACCGAGATACTACTGGCGGATTATCTGGGTTAAGCCAATCGCTCCAGGGTTTCGACTAAAATCTCTTGGTTAAAAGCATCCTTGGTAATGTAAGCATTAGCCCCCGCTTGGGCCCCACGCTTTTTATCTTCATCGGAAGCCAAAGAAGTGACCAAAATAATCGGCAGTTCGTTGTATTCAGAATATTGGCGAATGCGGGCCGCGAGGGCCAAACCATCCATGTTGGGCATTTGAATATCCGACACCACCGCATCAAAAGACCCCTTGGTGAGTTTGTTGAAGCCATCTAAGCCATCAACCGCCGTGACTACGGTATAACCTGCTCCTTCGAGGATGCGTTTTTCTTGGGTGCGAATGGCGATAGAATCTTCGACTAAAAGAATGGTTGGTTTTTGGTCGGGAGTCGAGACGACATGAGTTTTACTGGTGCTGCGGTGGGATTTCTGCACCGATTTAATCAAATCTAGGGGATTGAGAATCATGCAGACTTCCCCGGTTCCCAGAATCGTTGCCCCTGCGACATTACGAGCGCGTTTAATCAGCTTACTTTGGGGCTTGAGGACGACATCTTGAGTGTCGATGAGGTCATCCACACACAGCCCTAAGCGTTCGTCTCCGAGTTGCAGCAGAATACAGGGAATATAGCTTTGGGAGGGGGTTTCAGAAGTAGATGGCAGTTCGAGAAGATTGGCTAAACGGGCGATGGAAATGGCTTGGCCATTCATGGCGATGGTTTCGCGGCCTTCGATGCTGAAAATGTCTTCTTGAGAGATAAAAAAGGTGGTTTGGACAAATTCAATCGGGATGGCATAAGCGACTTTCTGCACTTCGACGAGCAGAACATTGGCGGTTGCTAGGGTGGTTCCGAGTTGTAGGCGAAACGTTGTACCTTGGCCGGGGGTAGATTTAACCTGAATGGTTCCCTTGAGTTTTTCGACGTTGTTGTGAACGACATCGAGGCCGACACCGCGACCGGAAACGGCGGTGATGGTGGTGGAAGTGGAAAACCCCGGCGTAAAAATCAGCCCATCAATTTGGCTAGGGGTCATGGCGGCGAGTTCTTCTGGGCGACAGAGATTGCGCTTGAGGGCGGTTTGTTTGATTTTTTCGCGGTCTAAGCCGCAACCGTCGTCACTGACCTCAATAATGACGTTATTGGGCGTTTGCTGACCGCTTAGGCGGATGGTGGCGACTTCGGGTTTACCTTGGGCAAGGCGTTCTTCTGGGGATTCGATGCCGTGATCGATCGCGTTGCGAATTAAGTGCATGAGGGGGTCTTTCATTTCCTCTAGGATGCGCTTGTCGGCGGTGGTTTCGCTGCCTTCGAGGAGTAGTTGCACTTGTTTGTTTTCCTCCTTGGCGAGGTCGCGTACTAAGCGCGGAAAGAGGTTAAAAATGGTCGAAAGGGGCAGTAAGCGCAGGGTACGGATGCGATCGTCGAGGTGAGAGGCGATCGCGTCTAAGCGAGAGGCGTTTTCCTGGGTGGCATTCCGCAAACGTTGTAATAATTCCTGAAACCGTTGCAAATGGGGATGCTCGAAGTCGATGTTGTGGTTGCGTTTGTTTTGGGTTTGCCATTCTTCCCACAGCACCGCCAGTTCGTTTACTTCGTCGCTCACATGAGCAATGCGGGTTTTTGTTACCGTGAGTTCCCCGGTTTGGGTCATTAAGTCGTCGAGGTGACGGGTTTCGACTCTCAGGGTTTCAATGCGATAGGGGGCGTGGGGTGTGGGGGAGGCGGCGATGGTCGTCGTAACGGTTTTGCCGTTGGTCACCGGGGCAGTTACCACAGGGGTTTCTGGGGGGGCAGGTTCGGGGGTTTCTGGGGCTGAGACGGCGGGTTCTGGGGGTTCTGGGGGTTCGGGGTCTTTGACTTCGGTTTCGGGGGTTGCAGGGGCTTCTGGGGCTTCTGGAGTCTGGTTTTCCGCTTCTGGGGGAGTTGCGCCCATGAGTTGAGCGAGGACGGCGAAGGTTTGGATGTTGCTGGCTTCTCCGGTAACGGCTTCTCGGACAAGTTTGGCGATCGCGTCTAGACCTTGATACAGGCGATCGCTCAATTCGGCGTTCATTTCGATTTCATCTCGATTCACCGCCCCAAGCAAATGCTCGATTTGATGGGTCAGGGTTTCGACATCCCCCACCCCCAACATCCGCGAGTCTCCTTTGAGGCTGTGGGCTTCTCGCAGGAGTTCTGGCATGGGTTCTTTGTCGTCGGGATTTTGTTCGAGGTGCAATATCCCGGCTTCGAGTTTTTGCAGGTGTTCTTCGCTGGCGGTTTTATAAAGTTGGCGCAGTTCTTCGTCGTCAATCATTTTTTTGTCCTTAGTCCTTTGTTATTTGTCCTTTGTCCTTAGTCCTTTGTTATTTGTTATTTGTTATTGGTTGTTGGTTGTTAGTTGTTGGTTGTTAGTTGTTGGTTATTGGTTGTTGGTTATTGGTTGTTGGGCGGGGAAACCCCGCCCCTACACGCCGATTGCCCACAGCAAAGCTGCCCACTGCCCAAAAAACTCTCCAGAAACTTAAATTTACTTTTTGACGCTGAAACTCTCTCAAGAAATAGCTTTGAGCCTTTTTATAGAGTCTGCCCTGTAGCCAGAAGTTTCTGACTTCCTTTGGAGGGGAACAACACCTCCCGCAATACAAGAAAAACAAACAACAAACAACAAACAACAAACAACAAAAAACCAGTCAATCATCGGAAAAACGTTCCACTCAGGTGCTGATAACTGAACTAAACCATCTCCTGCAAAGTATGCGTCACTTCATTCAGTTGTTGCGTACCCAGTCGGGTTTGGCGGATGCCGGTGGCGGTTTCGCGGGCCCCGCGATCGATGTGTTCGATGGCTTCGACGACTTGTTGGACGGCGATCGCCTGTTGTTGGATATTGAGAGAGACTTGTTGGTTATTGTGGGCGATGCTGTCGATGGCGATCGCGATTTCCTCGAAGTTAGTGGCGGCAACTTGGGCAAGGTTTAAGCTGGTTTTCGCTGTATCTGTGCCGGATACGGTGACGTTGACAGTGGCAGAAATTGAATTTTGGATGTCTTGGACGAGGGTGTTAATATTAGCGGCGGCGGCTTGGCTTTGGTCGGCCAGTTTGCGAATTTCGGTGGCAACGACGCGAAATCCCTGGCCGCGATCGCCTGCTCTAACGGCTTCTACTGCGGCGTTGAGGGCTAACATATTAGTCTGATTGGAAACTTCGCTCACAAGCTGCGCGATCGTGCCGATTTGCTGCGTTTGCTCTTTGAGTTGCGTGATTTGCTTGGCAATTTGACTAACTTGATTTTGCAGTTGGGTCACGCCGTCTAAGGTATTGTTCACCGCTTGGCTGCCTTTGTCCGAAAGCGATCGCACCGCTTGCGCTTTTTCGGCGGTGGCTTCGGCTTGTTGGGCTGATTGTTGGGCGGCGGTTTTTAGCTCGTCGATGGTGGTGGTGGTTTCTTGCACCGAAGCCGCTTGTTGAGACGCAATCCGCTCTTGTTGTTCGGTAGCGGTGGCGATCTCGTTGGTGGCTTTTGCCACGACATTAACGGTGTCTTTGAGGGCGGCAATTAAGGTTTTACTAATAAAACTACGCAGGGGCGAAATAATTAAGAGAATAAAAATGACTAAAATGGGTACAAAAACAAACAAAATTAAGCGATAAATTGCGGCGGCTTCTGCCCGTTCCTCGGCAGCAACTCGCAGTTGCAGATCGATCAGTTGTTGTAAATCGCGGGTGAGGGGGTCAATGGTATCGTAAAGGCCGCCATCAAAAGCTGAAATCCGATCGCGATCGTTTTGTTGCAACGCAATTTTGAGGGCATTCACTTGAGCATTTGCCGCTTGGAAATCCTGTTCGATGATGTCAGCAAGACGAGCTTCTTCGGGGGTGAGTTGGGTTTGTTTGTAGCTTTGCCAAGTGGTTTCAATGGTTTGTTGAGCTTGGTCAACGATTCTCAGGGCTTCTGAGTTAGAAATGCGATTATCTTGGGCTTTGTTGGTCGCATCAATAATGGCGATCGCGTACCGATCGGACACTCGTTTGAGTTGTTCCATCGGCACCACGCGATCGTCGTAAATCGTGGCAATTTGGCGATTGATTAGCCCAAAACTCACCAGCGAAAACGCCCCAATTCCAATTAATAAGACGGCGGGTAAGCTTAATCCAATTTGTAGCTTTGTTGCCAATTTCATGGCGTTTTAAAAAGTATTTGGTGTTCTATGATACAATTCTAGATTGTCTCTTTCAACTTCAGCCATTCTTGTAATATTCAGCAACATCGACCTCAAACCATTTCCTTGAGAAATAGCGTGGCTTCGTTCATTTTTTGCGTTCCTAAGCGGGTTTGACTAATGCCTGTGGCGGTTTCTTTTGCCCCTTGGTTAATGTTATTCATTGCTTGTACGACTTGTTGAATCGCGGTAGCTTGCTGCTGAATATTCAGGGAAATTTGTTGATTATTCACCACCACATTAGAAATTGCTTCGGTGACTCCGGCAAAGGCTTGGGCGGTTTTTTGGGTGACTTGCATCCCGGCTTCAACGGTTTTTGTCCCTTCGTCAGTCACCATTACGGTTGAGTTAATGGCATTCTGCACATCAGCAACTAAAACGTTGATTTTCTGAGCCGATTGTTTGCTTTGGTCAGCCAGTTTGCGAATTTCGGCGGCTACCACGGCAAAACCTTTCCCATGTTCCCCGGCTCTCACGGCTTCTACTGCGGCATTCAGGGCTAACATATTGGTTTGATTGGCTAAATCGCTCACCAAGCGAGAAATACTGCCAATTTGATTGGTTTGCTCGCTGAGGCGCACAATTTGGTCTGCGATCGCCCCGACTTTATTTTTCAGATTGATCATGCTGTCGAGGGTTTCTTCGACGGCTTGATTGCCCCCTTCGGCTAACTCTCGCACCCGTTGGGCGGCTCTAGAGGCGGCTTCGGCTTGTTCTGCTGATTGTCGCGAAGAAGCCCCTAACTCGTCCATGGTGGCGGTAGTTTGGTTAACAGAAGCGGCTTGTTGACTGGCGGTGCGCTCTTGTTCTTCGATGGTTGAGGCGATTTGACTCGAAGATGTGGTTAGGGTGCTAGAGGTTTGATTGAGACGTTGGGCAATATTAACAATAATCCAACTGCCTAAACCTGCCGCGATCGCCACCGACAAACCCAGAGAAATCCACAAAGAAGCGACCAAAGTATTTAAAGCATCTTCTTGGGAGTTTTGAGCATTACTAAGAATCTCTTGTTCGCGCTCTCTAAACTGTGCGAGTAAGCTGGCTAACTGGGCTGCTTGATCGCGACCGCTATCTTGTCTCCAGACTTCAATGGCTCTTTCGGCTTGTCCTTGAGTGACTAAATTAACCAAGCGAGAATTGATAGATTCTAACTGATTTACCGATTCGCGAATTTGGGCTAAGGTCGTGATTTGTTGAGGATCGGCAATTAAAGTTTCGAGTTCTTGAATATGCTGGGGAATTTGATTGCGAGAGGTTTCAAAAGTATTCAAAGAAACGTTGCTGGAGTCGAGCATATAGCCGCGAGTGGCTCTTGATAAGTTTTGCGAGTCAAAGGCTAACTCGCCAATAATTTGACTAATTTCTGTGGTGAGTTGTAGCTCTAGCTTTTGTTCGCGGACAATTCTTGTATTGGCATACACCACAATGGCCGAAACAATCGATAATAAGATGGGAATACAATAACCTGCAATAATCCAATATCTAATTTTGATGTCTTGGTTTTTCTTCTGCATAAAATTTCATCCTTTCGCGATCGCGTGCTATTTCTGATGTCAAAACTATGACTCATCTACAATCAATTCCCCTTTGAGCAAGATTTTGGCAATATCTAATAAAGCCAACATCTTTTCTTCATAGGAAACGGTTCCGAGTAAATATTCATCGTCGATGGCATGAATCGCTGTGGGAACTGCTGCAATATCGCTAGATTGCACTAAAACAATATCATGCACTTGCTCGACCATAATTCCCGCTACAATATCTTCGACTTCGATAATCATGGCTTTAGAAGAATCTAGAACATCGAGACGAGATAAGTTTAAAACATGACGAATATCAACTAAGGTTAAAATTTCGCCTCGGAGGTTCATATTACCAACAATATGAGGCGGACAACAGGGAATGGGGGTAATTTTATAAAGGTCGGTAAATTCCCGAACAATTGCCAAATCAATCCCGAATAATTCTTGTTCGAGTTCAATAACGGCCAGGGAGCGTAAACCTTGACGATCTTCGGTTTGAATCCCCTGCATTAAATGTTGCGCCCGTTGGCGAAAAATCGCTTTTGCTTCCGGGGTAGCATTCGGACAAAACTCTCGCCAGGCCGCGGGGCGATCGCGGGATTCTGGCGTTTTTTCTAGCTCTGATAATTCGAGATTTTCTAAGGCGCGATCGCTGCTAATCTTAACAATCGCATCGGCATCTAATAAGATGATAATATCATCATGGGCGCGGGCAATTCCCGCTTGCACCCCAATAGTTTCTGCTTCTATTGTGTCATGCGGGCCGGAAAATTCGGTGGTAATTTCATCAATTGCAATATTTCTAACTTCCCGCACTTGATTAACAATTAAACCCAGGGGTCGATTGCCACTTTTAAGGACAATAATACTGTCGGTGAGAGTATATTCAGTAACCGGATAACCAAAGCGGAGTTTGAGGTCAACGGCGGGTAAAATTTGACCCCGCCAATTAAAAACCCCCACCACATCTAACGCGGCTTCGGGAATGGGGGTCAACTCCGGTAATAAGAAGATTTCTTCAACCGCGAGGGTATCAATCCCATAAAAGTCATCTTGCAGGTTGAAGGTTAAGTAAGAATAACCGGAAGTTTCAGAGGTACGAGAGTCTTGAGCATTCATCAAAGTCAATTGTTAAAACCTTGAATATAAGTTAAGAGAAGTTAGGCAAAATTATTTAATTTCTGCTGTATTTTTGCTTTGAGTTCGCCCACCGTTAAAGGTTCGCGATCGCTCACTTTTTGAGTGAGGGGTAAATCTTCTAACAAAGTGAGGGTAGCTTTATACATTTTTCGGGCTTTTTGCCAATGTCCTTCTAATTCATAAATGTAACTCAATTCTCCATAGGCGAAAAGGGATTTTGGCTCTAAGTAAATAATTTTTTTCAAAAAGTTTTTAGTTCCTTCGCGATCGCCCACTTCTTCAGCGATTTGGGCTAACAAAGTATAAGCTTTCACCGAAAAAGGATCGAGGGACAATACCCGATGGCAAGACTGCACCGCTTGTTCGTAATGGCCGGTATTGGCGCGAATTTGGGCGACTAAATAATGGGCTTCGAGATTTTCGGCTTGGAGTCTTAAAACTTGTTGGGCTTTGTCTAAAGCGACAGAATATTTCTTAAGGGTAAATAAATATTGCGCCTGGGCAAGTAAAGCAACGGTAGGGTCAATCGGGCGGGGCGTTGAATGAGTGACCGCTAAGGGCTTTTCTAAGCGCGGTAAGGGCGATCGCGGCAGAGATGGAGGGATTTCTCTCACCGGAATAAATTGAGGCTGTGGACGCTGATAAATGACGGATTCGGGGAAGATTTTGGTTTGAAATTGACTGACATTTTGGTTGTACAACTCCGCATGACCTGTCATCAAATAGCCGCATTCTTTGAGACGGTAATAAAACTTATCTAAGGTTTGGGCGATCGCGCTGGGTTCAAAATAAATAAAAACATTGCGACATAAAATTAAATCGATCTGTTCTAACGGGGGATCGAGAGCAACAAAAGCATCTTTAAATAAATTCAAATAACGAAACTTTACCATTGACCGCAGTCTCTCATTAATTTGGTAATAATTGCGAGTTGTGGTGAAGTATTTTTGTTGAAATGTCTCATCCGTTGTGCGAAACGACCAAGACGTATAACGACCGCAGCGAGCGCGATGTAGGGCATCTTCGTTGATATCTGTGCCAATAATCGTCACTTGCCAATCGGGGCGATCGCCCAGTAATTCCCACACCAACATCGCCAGAGAATAGGGTTCTTCCCCCGTCGAACAACCCGCACTCCAAATCCGCAGGGTTTTAGTCTGGGCGGCACGTTCGATAATTTCGGGTAAAATCTGGGTTCTCAGTAACGAAAACTGGCCGCGATCGCGAAAAAAATAACTTTCAATATTAGTTAACAATAAAACAAACTCTTGCCACTCTCGATTATTTTGCCCTGCCCCAATTGACAAAAGTCGATAATAAAACTGAGGCGAAGTCAGACCCAAGCGATTCATTCGAGTCCAAATTTTTCGACTGAGAGTATTACGGTCTTGGTCGCGAATGGCTAAACCCGTTTGAGCCGTGATTAACTCTATAAAATTTATTAGTAAATCTTGGGAAATTGAGTGGGGCAATGACACAAATATCTCCTCATTATTTATCCTTGGTTCTTTGTTATTGGTTATTGCTCATTTCGCCCCTTGGACGGAGAAACCCCGCCCCTACACGCCCACTGCCCCATCCCTTAATTCATAATTGTTAAGTTGGCTTCAACTCTGGGGGAGGATCGGCAGGAATGAGGATAGTAAACTCCGTTCCTTGTTCGGGGGTAGAAGTGCAGTTAATTTTACCGCGATGCTTCTCGACGATAATCTGATAGCTGATCGACAGTCCCAGTCCCGTTCCCTTCCCCACAGGTTTCGTCGTAAAGAAGGGATCGAAAATGTGATTCAGGGTTTTTTCTGTCATCCCCGGGCCATTGTCTCCTATTTTAATTTCGACCCAATTGCCTTCGAGTAGGGCAGTGTCAATGTGAATTTTGGGAATGGGGGCTTCGGCATCCAGGGCTTGGGGTTCTAGGGCATCAATGCTGTTACTGAGCAAGTTCATAAACACCTGGTTCAACTGCCCGGCATAACATTCGATTTTGGGTAAGTCGCCGTAATTTTTGATGATATCCAATTCCCGGCGGCTACTTTTAGCCTTGATGCGGTTGTGCAGAATCAATAAGGTGCTGTCGATGCCTTCGTGGATGTCTACAGGCTTCATTTCGGCTTGATCCAAGCGGGAGAAGTTCCGCAAGCTTAAGACAATTTGCTGGATGCGTTCGGCCCCAATTTGCATCGAAGCGAGGGTTTTGGGGAGGTCTTCGAGGATAAAGTCGAGGTCGATTTCTTCGGTAAAATCATCTACATCTTTGGCAGGCTTGGGATGATGAGTTTGGTAGAGTTTCAGTAGTTCGAGTACGTCGTTGACATATTCGCTGGTGTAGCCGAGGTTGCCGGAAATAAAGTTAACGGGGTTGTTGATTTCGTGGGCAATCCCGGCAATCATTTGTCCCAAACTCGACATTTTTTCGGTTTGGATCAGTTGGGTCTGGGTGCGTTTGAGTTCTTGTAGGGCTAGTTGCAGTTGTTGGGCTTGGGTTTGGGCGGCGAGGGCGGTGGCGCGGGTTTGGGCAAAAAGTTCGGCTTGGTCAATAGCGAGGGCAAGTTGATCGACCACGGCTTGCAAAAGCTCCACTTCGCTATCACTCCAGGGTCGCGCTCCGTGACTGCTGCTACAGGCGATCGCGCCGAGATGACCCGATCGCGTTTGCAAGGGCAACATGAAAAATGAGGTGATTTTGAGGTTGTTCAGCAGGTCGAACAGTTCGCGATCGCTCGGTAGGGGGTTGTCTTGTTGGGCTTGGGCCACATCATCAATGCGGAGGGATTGCAATTTGTTGATGCGATCGGCCAGCAAAACCAATTGTTGCGGCGGACAATCGCCAATTAAGCTCGTACCTTGGGCGGTGGTGCTGGCTTCGTGACTGACGGTTAAGCTTGGTTGATTGGGATTAGACCAAGACCAGAGATAATGACAGCGATCGACATCAAGCAGGCTGCGAATTTCTTGGACGGCGGTTTCGAGGATGGTGTTGAGGTCGAGGGATTTGCGGATTTGGTTTGCGAGGCGAAATAGGAGGTTTTCGTGACGGGATTGCAGGGCGGTTTTGAGGCGATCGCGATCGATGGCTAGGGCAATGGTATTGGCCAGAGTCAAGAAGGTGCTTTGAGTAGCGGGGGTGGGGGCTTGATACGACCAAAAGGCGATCGCCCCTAGGAGTTTTTCATCTACTAACAAGGGATAGCCGATAAAGTGGATGGTGTGAGAAGCTCGCATTAATGCCGGGGTGAGGTCGCAAAATAAACCATCATCAGCTTGAGGTAGGCTCGAACTTTCTAAGGAATCTTCCAGGTTTTCTGAGTCGCCAGACGGCAAAATAAAGTCATAAACAGGCTGACCATGTTCGACAATCCAATCGAGAAGGGCATTTTCGAGGCAGAAGGATTTGGGGTTGAGGAGGTTGCTGTCACCATCTTTGAGATCGGGGGAGACGGCGTAACTAGAGAGGTTGCCTTCTTTTTCGTAAGATTCGCTTAAACTCAGGGCTTGCAAATTGAGGCGGGCTGAATGCGGCTTTTGCATCCACACCGAGGCGGCGGCTAAATCCAAGTCTTGGACGAGGGCTTCGGTGCAGTGAGAGAGGCTCTGAATGAGGGCTTGGCTGTGTTGGAGGATGTGGCTGATGTGGTTTTCCAGGTCGCATAAGCGAGAGCGAGTTAAAAGTTCGGCTTCGAGGTGTTTGCGATCGCTCACATCTCGCATTTGAACCGCAATACCATCAGCTTGCGGCCAAATATAGGCTTCGAGCCACAAGCCCAAGGGGGCATAAAAGGCTTCGAGGTGACTGCTAACTTGCTGTTTTAAAACGCGGTGGTATTCTTGAGCAAATAAAGAGTTTTGAAAATCCGGCAAAACTTGCCAAATACAGCGCCTGATTAAGTCTTGACGGTCTCGTCTCAAGAGTTTAGCGGCAGAGCGATTGACATCGATAAATTCCCACTGACGGTTAAGGCTAAAGTATGCGTCTGTGAGATGATCGAAATTATTAGACCTTGTAGCACTCATAATCATTTTAAATTGCTCCTGCAACCGCGATCGCCCGTTTTATTAATAAATTCTGAAGTTTAACTGTACTGCCCCTCAATTTGTAATCGAGTTTGTCCTTCTTGAGTTATAACCGCTCGCTTTTTAGTTATCACGATTTAATGGGTCTTTTTCGCTGGCCTTAGAATTGATAGCTCTTGGGTCAGGGATTGTGACTGAGGATACTTCCTATTTCTATTATTCCCGGTTCCCAGAGGTTAGCCTAGATTTTGAGTCAGTTTAGGGGGTTTTCTTAAAAAAATTTATTATTGTTTAAGAGATGTAATTCACTTTGGGGATTTGTAAAGAATTGGTAAAAAATAGCAAACAACGAAAATAACTCCCAGAGGCGATCGCCCATTTAGGGCCCAGCCCCGACGATTTTTAGAGATACATTTCCCCATCACCTCGCAGAATCGCGTTTTATGGTCAACAATAGTAACAAAGGCGATCGCGAATCGCTCGATCCACAGCAGCGGAGGCCATCATGTCTGCTCAACCGTCTCAATTGACTGTTTTAGCTGTTGACGACAGCCCAGTCATGCAAAAAATGATTCATAATGCTCTAAAAGACGAATATAACGTTTTGTTGGCGGATAACGCGGTTGATGCTTTATCCACCATTTATCATCAAACTATTGCGTTGATTTTACTCGATGTGTCTATGCCTGGGGTTGATGGTTTAGAACTGTGTCGCACCGTCCGCAGTTTACCCCAGTTTCAAAACCTACCCATTATCATGCTCACCGCCCGCGATGGCGCATTCGACAAAGTACAAGGCCGTTTAGCCGGGGCTACAGAATATCTCACCAAACCTTTTGACGGGGAACATCTGCGCCAAACCCTCCGCCAATTTCTTAGCCCCACCAATACTGAGGCTTAACATCGGTTGTTGGTTGTTGGTTGTTGGTTATTGGTTGTTGGTTGTTGGTCATTTCCCCACTCCCCACTCCCTACTGCCCACTGCCTAAAAAACTGATGACTCTCGCGTGAAACTTAACTTCAGCCAGAAGTTTCTGACCCCCTTTTTGGGGTAGAATTCAACTCTCTCTTGGGCGGGGAAACCCCGCCCCTACAAGCCGATTGCCGATTGCCGATTGCCGATTGCCCCTTAGAGGCTGATAACTGATGACTGATGACTGATGACTGAACTAGGGTCGATACACCGACACAGGCAAACCCTGGTCTTGTAAACGATTCGCCAAAGCATTCGCGTCAGCTTGAGTTAAAAAAGCGCCGACTTGGATGCGATCGCCCACCTCAAACTGTCGCACATAAGCATCGGGAACCACCGCTTGGGCTTGTTGTAGGGAGTTCGGGCCGCTGTAGTCTGCCAGGACGTAGTAATAATCGCTGGTGGTGGGGGCGGGGGCGGGTTCGATGTTTTGGGGAACCGGAGGCGCTGCGGGACTGGGTTGAGGAGACGCTTCTGGGGCAGGAGTCAACGGCGGCACTAAGGCGTTTGTGAGGTCGGAGGAACTGCCGGGAATGTTGTAGTTAGGGGGGACGGCAGAAGGGGGAGGTGTGGGGGCGTTAGGGGAGTTTACTGGCGCTTGAGGGCTAGGTCGAAGTTGGGGTTGGATGTTGCTGAGGTTGTCGAGGTCGAGTTCTTCGTCGCTGTTGGTCGCGGTGGTTTCGGACTCGGTTTCGGGTTCAGTTGGCGCGATGGTTTCGGCGGTGTCGCGGTTTTCTCCAATTCCCGGTAAGCGTAGTGTGGTGAGGCGTTCGGGGTCGAGAATGGCGGCTCCGAGTAGGGCGATCGCGCCAAATAACAAGGCCATCGAGCCAACCCCCAAGGGAGTAAGCAACCGTTCGGGGAAACTTGGTGAGGGTGAGGGTGGGGGTTCGGGTTCGGGTTCGGGTCGCGTTGTATCTAAATTGCGAAGCAGTTGCTCAGAAGATTCTAAATAATCATTCGGTGGCGGTTCGGCGGTGGGGATTTCTCCGGGCGGTTGCGTTTGGGGTTGATGAACTAAAGTCCCTTCACTGGCGAATTTGAGATTAAGAGGATTGTTAAGTTGGGGGAGTTCGGTGGCCGGAGGCGGTGCGGCGGTAGAGGTTGGTACTGTCGCAGAATCCCCCTCATCGTCACTCGATCTGACTAAATCGGAGCGAGACTCACCGGATTCGGCTATTTCGCGGCGATAACGAGCCAGTTCGGTTTCAAGCTGCACATCAACACAATTTAACGCTTTGGCTAAAACCGGATGAATAGCACTGGGTTCTGAAGATTCAACAGAATGGGGTCGGGTCATTTCAGTTATCAGCTTCTAAGGGGCAGTGGGCAGTCGGCAATCGGCTTGTGGGGGCGGGGTTTCCCTGCCCAAGAGAGAGTTGAATTTTACCCCAGAAAGGGGGTCAGAAACTTCTGGCTATAGGGCAGAATCTATAAAATGGCTCAACGCCAGACTATACTAAGGTTTCAGCCGAGAAAAAGTCAATTAAGTTTTGTGCGAGTGTTATCAGTTGTCAGTTTTCAGTGACTATTACAGCCAAGTTGGTAGCCCGAAGTTAGGAAGATTTTTCTTTTCATCAAGTTGAAAAGGAAGGGGGCTTGTTACCCATATTGACTGAATCGTGGTGAGGACTCCTAACCAACAAAATCTCAGTTGGACTCTCTCGCCGCGTGCATCAAACGATTATAGCGGCAGATTCTGGCTTCTGACAACTTCAAAAACCTTGACTTGATCTTTTTTTCCTTCCCCCTCTTTCACGATTGCCGATTGCCGATTGCCCACTGCCCCTCAATCGCTGATAATTGTTCTGGTTTTAATATTAGAAAAATTTATTAATGAGTTCAAAAGGTTTCTCTGGGATGGATGGCGAACAGTTCATTGGGGAAAATATGAAAAAAGCATTAAGTCTAAAGACTCCACTTTAGGAGCAAGGTTATCTTGCATATTATAAGGGGATTGTTTCTGCAAACTCATAGCAAACTTGCTCAGTTTTCATTGATCCCCAGCTATTGGCTCTTAATGTTTATCTTTTTTCGTAAAGAAAGTTAATATTTTTTTCAAAATTGATCTTTAACTTTGTATCTATTTATTGCGTGGACGCACCAGTTAGTAGACAACAAGAGACAATAGAGTCATTAGCTTTAAGAACGACAAATTTATTTTTTTAAATTCCCATGAAACCTGAAAGTTTTTTAACATCCACTTGTCGCTGTTGTGACCACTATACGCCGGAAGGACGACGGGGCGGAACTTGTCATCAATTAGGCGTAGAAGTACGAGGTTGCTGGAACGCTTGCTGTCTCGGTACTCCGGCTTTTGCAAAATCCATTTCGTTGAAACAAGAAATTAATCATCTAGAGCAATCTTTGACCCTGAACTATGAAGCAGAACCCGACCGGGTTTATGCTGAGACAAAAACGCCAATTCCTGTAACATGATGCTAAAACTTCAGTAAAATCCACAATAACGGCTGAGTTATGCAAGAACTCGGCGAAAACCAGAGGGAAGGCGTTGTGATTTGGGTTGGGCGATCAGCCAGTTATCATCAAGGTTGTAATGGCGATTAGAAGCAGTGGCTCAATTCTGCCTCGCCTCCCCAAAAAGTTTTTAAATTTTTAACGAAATAGTCCTGAGTTAAAATCCTTCTTTGAGATTAAAAGTTTAAAGCGATCGCAACTTTTAGTCCTAAAGGGGGATTTTTTTGTGCTGGCCAGGGATTTAATCGCGTTTTATGGTTTTATCCAGTAAAAACCGTCCCCACTGTACGGGTTGTCCCACCGATCGAAATCCGGCAGTATAGATACAGTAAAGAAAGAAAGTCAAGAAAAGTAAAAAAATCGTAATCTAGCACCGGTGTATATAAATTATGTTTGAGCAATTCCGAGATACTGCTATCAAAGCTATTATGTTGTCCCAAGAAGAAGCTAGACGCATGGGACATAACTTAGTAGGGACAGAACAAATCTTACTGGGCCTTATTGGTGAAGGCACAGGCATTGCGGCAGTTGTGCTGCGGGAGATGAATGTCACCCTGAAAAAAGCCCGTCAGCACGTTAACGACTTGATTGGTCGCGGTCCGGGCTATGTTCCGGCGAATATTCCTTTCACTCCTAAAGCCAAAGCTGTATTCGAGCAAGCCTTCGCAGAAGCTCGGCAACTCGGTAATAGTTATATTGGTACAGAGCATTTAATTCTCGCGATCGCCCGCGAAGATGAATCCGTCGCCGCCAAAGTCTTGCAACGGCTTGGCATTGACCGCAACGAACTCCGCAACCAAGTCATTCGTCGCGCCGGGGAAGAAGAAGCCACCGCCGCCGCCGCCGCCCCGGTAGGTGGACAGAAAGAAGGGTTTTTTGGCTTTCCCCAGATGCGAAAACCCAAATTGGAAGAATTTAGCATCAACCTCAGCCAACAAGCCGCAGAGGGCAAACTCGACCCGATCGTGGGGAGACAAAAAGAAATCGATCGCGTCGTCCAGATTTTAGGCCGCAGAACCAAGAGTAACCCGGTTTTAGTCGGGGAACCAGGAGTGGGTAAAACCGCGATCGCGTCCGGTTTGGCCCAACGCATTCACACTGGGGATATTCCCGAAACCCTCAAAGAAAAGCAAGTCATCGAACTCGACATGGGCTTGCTCGTCGCCGGAACCCGCTTTAGAGGGGAATTTGAAGAACGTCTCAAGTCCATTGTCGAGGAAGTCAGGAAGTCCGGTAAGATAATCCTCGTTATCGACGAAATTCATACCCTTGTGGGTGCAGGGGGAATCGAAGGGGGCGTAGATGCCGCCAACCTCATGAAACCCGCCCTCGCTCGCGGCGAACTGCAATGTTTAGGCGCGACTACCCTCAACGAGTATCGCAAGCATATCGAGCGAGATAAAGCCTTAGAGCGACGGTTTCAACGGGTGATGGTGAACGAACCGAGCGTTCCCGATACCATTGATATCTTGACCGGGTTGCGGCCTTGTTACGAGGAATTCCACAACGTTACCTTTACCAACGACGCAATCGAAGCCGCAGCTTTGCTGTCTGACCGTTATATTAGCGATCGCTTCTTACCGGATAAAGCCATCGATTTGATTGACGAAGCCGGATCGCGGACTCATCTGCGGGACTCCCTTCGCCGCAAAAATGAAGGCATTGAACCGTCTGAAGACCAAGAACAACATACCTGTGTTGTAGACGAAGAAGAAATCGCTCACATTGTCGCTTCTTGGACGGGGATTCCGGTGACCAAACTAACGGAAGTCGAATCCGAACAGTTGTTGCACCTCGAACACGCTTTACACGAACGGGTAATCGGTCAGAATGAAGCCGTTACCGCCGTGTCTCGCGCCATTCGTCGGGCCCGCGTGGGGATGAAAGACCCCAACCGTCCGATCGCCAGTGTTATCTTTTCTGGCCCTACCGGAGTCGGGAAAACCGAACTTGCTAAAGCCCTCGCGACTTATATGTTCGGTTCAGAGGATGCCATGATTCGCATTGATATGTCTGAGTTTATGGAATCCCACACTACAGCCAAGTTGATTGGTTCTCCTCCGGGATATGTGGGCTTTGATGAAGGGGGTCAACTCACCGAAGCGGTGCGTCGTCGTCCTTATTCTGTCCTTCTGTTTGACGAAATCGAGAAAGCGCACCCGGATGTGTTTAACTTGATGCTGCAACTCCTCGATGATGGTCGCGTCACCGATGCTCAGGGTCGCACCGTAGACTTTAAGAATACTTTGGTGATTATGACCTCGAATATCGGGTCTAAGATTATCGAAAAAGGTGGCGGTGGCATTGGTTTTGAAACTGCCGAAGATTACGGTGAGGCGCAATATAACCGCATTCGCGATCGCGTCAACGACGAACTGAAAAACTACTTCCGACCTGAGTTTCTCAACCGTCTCGATGAGGTGATTGTCTTCCGTCAACTCAGCCAAGACGAGATTAAAGAAATCGCCGAGTTGGTCTTGGGGGATGTGCGCGATCGCCTCCACGAACAACGCAACATCAAACTCGAAGTCAGCGAAGCCTTTAAGGAGTTAGTCGCCAATGTGGGCTACGATCCCAGCTACGGTGCGCGTCCCCTGCGTCGTGCGGTGATGAACCTCCTCGAAGACCGTTTGGCTGATGCGATCCTCTCTGGTCAAGTCAAGGACAACCAACGGGCTTGGGTGGATGTAGATGATGACGGCAAAGTATTTATCGAAGCCAATCATCAATATGAGTTACAACCGGTTGGCTAATTGCCCCTAACTTTAATCAAAATAGAAAGCGGGAGTCGCTCAACTCTCGCTTTTTTTGGAGGTGGATTTTGACACAAGTTGCGCGAGGGGGTAGGTGTGGATTTTCCGTTTTGGAGCGGACAAGGGTCAAAGCTAGACTGGATAAGGGTTTGACCTGCCTCCGCTTCGCGACACCCTCGCGCACCTTATTTCATAAGGGTTTCAGCGATTTTGGGGTTGCGCTCTGGGGTGGGTGGTGCTACACTAAGGTATGCCTCGCGCAAATGCACCTTGAAAACTATATAGTCTCTGGGTTTCAAAGGCCTGCGGTCGCAATTCCTAATAATCCCTATGAGGGATTGAAACTTGACCGACTCCCCAACCTAACCGACTTGTACACACATGTCGCAATTCCTAATAATCCCTATGAGGGATTGAAACTTATTTGCTAGTATCCTGACCTTTAAGGGATTCTTTGTCGCAATTCCTAATAATCCCTATGAGGGATTGAAACCCCGGCATAAAAAACTGTGTCGCCAGACGCAAGAGTCGCAATTCCTAATAATCCCTATGAGGGATTGAAACGCATCGATCGCAATCCTTAGCTTTCCTCCCATGCGTCGCAATTCCTAATAATCCCTATGAGGGATTGAAACATTTAGCTAAGAATTTCAAGATTTTTGAAACTAAAGTCGCAATTCCTAATAATCCCTATGAGGGATTGAAACTTGACTCTTGTAATTAGTTATAAACTCATCAAAATCATTCCCGTCGCAATTCCTAATAATCCCTATGAGGGATTGAAACATTTAGCTAAGAATTTCAAGATTTTTGAAACTAAAGTAATGGATAAGAAAAAAGGATTTAAAGCTTGGATTCAAAAAAATTCATTAGCTTATAAAAGTTGGTACGGTACTCTTTCTTCTACTGATAAGTTGATTTTTGACTGTTACCCCTCTTTAGAGAGGATTGAAGACGCTCCAAAGGTCGCAATTCCTAATAATCCCTATGAGGGATTGAAACATTTAGCTAAGAATTTCAAGATTTTTGAAACTAAAGGTCGCAATTCCTAATAATCCCTATGAGGGATTGAAACTCCGCATCTTTACCGAAAAGTTCTTCCGGACCAAGTCGCAATTCCTAATAATCCCTATGAGGGATTGAAACTGGGTAGAACATTGCAATACGAGCGATTGGCGCGATGTCGCAATTCCTAATAATCCCTATGAGGGATTGAAACAAGAAACCGAGACAAAAAACTATTATTATGACCCGTCGCAATTCCTAATAATCCCTATGAGGGATTGAAACGAAAATCCCCACCCTGGCTTTATTTTTGGCTCATTAGTCGCAATTCCTAATAATCCCTATGAGGGATTGAAACTTGGTTTTTCGTGAGGGCTGCCCCCCGCTCTCCGGTCGCAATTCCTAATAATCCCTATGAGGGATTGAAACTACGCTGATTTGCGCCGGCGCTGCAATAGGTTCGTCGCAATTCCTAATAATCCCTATGAGGGATTGAAACGTAGATAACACTAAGGATTCTTGGAATCGTGCTATCCGTGTCGCAATTCCTAATAATCCCTATGAGGGATTGAAACAGGACTGGCAGCAGGGAAACAACCTTAAAATATCGGGTCGCAATTCCTAATAATCCCTATGAGGGATTGAAACATTGTGAACTCGCAAGGTGGTAGATAAACGATCTTCTCCGTCGCAATTCCTAATAATCCCTATGAGGGATTGAAACACATCCTCCCCCCAAGGGACAATATACAAAATATCCCAAGTCGCAATTCCTAATAATCCCTATGAGGGATTGAAACATGAAAAAATCAGCAAAATTGGTTGCAATACCGAGTAGCAATTAACCTTAACTTTCAGGAGAGATGGCAGCCAAATATTCCAAAGCCCGTTCTAAAACCGGGTCTTTTTCGGATAACTGAGTCCGAACAAAATCTTCAGTAATTGGCACAAGGATATCTGGCTGAACACCACGGGCTTCAATGTAGGGTTGTTGGTTTAAATCGAGTTCTTGGGTGTAGGTGTAGGTAAAGGTAATACTTTCTGGCAAAGGCACAATAGTCACCGATCCGCCTGCACCTTTAGTCCGATGAGAACCGATGAGGGTAGCCCGTTGATAACGTTGCATCCAGTCGCTGAAAAATTCACAAGCACTGATACATTCTGTCCCGATGAGAATGACAATTTTGCCCCCATAATAAGCGTTGGGTTCGGGGGCATAGATGGGAAAATTGGGGGAAATTTCAAAGGTGGAAAAGTTGAGTTTTTCTTGAGTTTGAATGTCTCGGCGTTGGCTTATTGTTTCCTGTAAATATAGGGGATTTTCGACAGTCCAAAAATAAGAAATAAGCTGGATTAAAGTGGCAACACTGCCGCCGCTATTGCGACGCAGATCGAGGATTAAACCCCCAATGCGGCGTTGATTGAGAGTTTGGATAAAAGCAGCGAGTTCGGTAAAGGTTTCGCGATCGCCCAGAAAACTCGTCCACTGGGCATAACCGTAAGTTTGACCCCCCGGAGAGGTCAGGGTTTGATAAGGTAAGCCGAAAAAAAGATAGGGAGAATTGTAAGTAAAATTATCCGAGGTGAGGGTGACGGTTTGGGGGGGTTGGTTGGGGTTGCGATATTGCAAGCGAATGGGGGTATCATCCGGGAAAAAGAGCGATCGCGACACGGCTTTGAGACGACGATTTTCGGCGGTGACTTGGGAGAGTTGAGTCATAAGTTGAGCAACGCGATCGCCAATCGGGACACCATTTACCGCGAGGATTTCGGCGAAGGGAAGAATCCCGGCGGCGGCGGCGGGACTGTCGGGGAGGACTTGTCGGGCGATAATGCGATTGTCGCTGAGTTCAACGGGGGCGATGCCCACTGACGCGATCGCGCGATCGTCTTCTATATCCTCTAAATAGCTACTGGCATAAACCTGAACGTGAGCATCCCGCATTCTCCGCTTCAAGCTTCTCAGGACGGTAAAATAGGCATTCGGATTGCCCGCTTGTTGTGCGGCTTCGACTTGGGGCAGATATTGTTGTCGCCACATTTCCCAATCAATCCCCCGCAACTCGGTATAGGCATAGCGGCGCTTCAGGAGGTCAAGCAGGCGGTTAAATGCCTCGGTATAGTCCAGATGAGATAAATCGATTTCTGCGTCTTCTGGGCGCTCTTGTAGGGAAATTTCAACCCGGCGCGATCGCTCAAAAACAAAGCCCTCAGCCTTCAACCGCACAACGGTATAACCGGGGTCTAGGGTCGCGATCGGGTCGTCTGCGGTGAATAATAACCCATCTTCGCCAAATCCTGCCGGAAACCCTTGATTTGGCTCGTTACTGTACACAATCAAAGCCCCCCTGCGCGGTTCAGCAATTCCAGTCAAGGAAGTGGGGGGTGTAGTAACCACAGACGCGATCGGGACGGAAAGCTGAGTTAATTGTTCGATGGGGGTTAAATTCGGTTCATTGGCGGTTAAAACTGCATTATTCGCCAAAAATAAGCCCCAGATTTGTACTCCCGGATCGGCTTTACCGTTATTATCAACATCGTGAAACTCACCTTGAGGCGTAGTAGGTAAGTCTAAGCTAAACTCAAACGGCGATTTGTCAATATTTGAATTGATTTCGCCAAGGATTTGCCCCCTTGAAGGAGCAGAATAGTGATTTTGCCGCTTTGCCCACAACCCGCCGCGATCGAGTAAGACAATTTCTGGATCGGTGTATTGAAACGGAATCTCAAAATTTGTCCAGTAGGCTTTGCCTTCGATACGCTGTACACCCCGTTCTGGTGCTGTGGGGGCAGTGGGCTGTAAATTCGCTTCACCGGGAACTGCAAAACCCAGTAAACACAACAGAGTCAGGGGAAAAGAGGTTTTTGCCATAAACGAATAATTGACCTAGGGGCGATCGCGTCTCGAAATTGACCAAGCGGCAACTGCCCCTAAGCCCAATAACAACGAGGGTTCGGGAACCGAGGTTGTCGGGTCGGAAAGGTCGGGAACCTCCGCGATCGGGTTAGGATCGTCCGCCACAACATCCACCGAGGGGGCAATGCCGTTTTCCCAGCGCCAATTATACGCCATGCGATCGATTCCTGAAACATCACTGATGGAGAACTCAAAAACCCCCACTTGCAACGGCGTATAACTCAAAGTTTGGACTTGTTGAGAACTGCTTTGATATTGCTGGGCATAAATCCAGTCAATGAGGCCCGTATCTTCATATTTACGAAAGCCCCCTAAACCACTTAAATCCCAACTGAAATCCCCCCAAGTGGCATTAAATGACGTTAAATCCCACGCATTCAACTGCCCATTATTGTCACCGTCAGTTCCGGTAAAAGAACCGGATAAAACTTTACCCCCCAATTCTTCTGAAAAAGACCCAGACAGGGTAGCTGCGTGACTGGGTAAAGCCTGGCACAACAGTTGAGTCGCGATCGCGCCGATGACCAAACCCCGTGATTTGCTCCAAAGTTTCATACAATCTCCTAGCATTTACTGATAAAATTTGAGTTAGAAATTATTAACTTCAGTGATATTACTGAAGTTTTATTTACTTTGTGTATAGGATAACTGTATTTTACGATTTTAGGAACCGTAAAATCAAGACAATTTACCATAAGCTCAGGGCGATCGCGGTAATTTTTGTAAAGCTGACCCATTAGAGCGATTCTGGCTTTTGTCTGAGTTAAACCCCAGTCGGACTTGATAGACAATCGGAAAAAGTCGTATTTTTTCCTTGTGTAAAAAAACAAAATACGACTTCTTTTGAAGCTGAATTTGGATTCCTGGTCTAACTCATTTCCAGCATTCGTTGAATGGGACGTAATGCCGCAACGCGAGTCGCTTCTGGCATCGTAATTTCCGGTTGACGATTCTTCATCGCCAAATACAGCTTTTCAAGGGTATTCAAGCGCATGTGGGGGCATTCATTACAAGCGCAATTACTCATAGCCGGAGCCGGAATAAAGGTTTTGTGAGGAGCCGCTTTTCGCATTTGGTGGATGATTCCGGGTTCTGTCGCCACGATAAACCCATCAGAATCACTTTGCTGGCAATATTTTAATAAAGCCGTAGTCGAGCCAATATAATTCGCATGACGTAGTACCACTTCTTCGCATTCCGGGTGGGCAATAATTTCGGCTTCGGGATGTTCAATTTTTAACTGCACCATCTTCTTTTCAGAAAAGGTTTCGTGAACAATACAACTGCCTTGCCACAACACCATATCTCGTCCCGTTTCTTCCATGACATAGCGCCCCAAATTGCGGTCTGGCGCAAAAATAATCGGCTGTTCTGCCGGGATTTGATTGACAATCTTCACCGCATTAGAACTGGTGCAGATAATATCGCTCATGGCCTTAATTTCAGCCGTACAGTTAATATAAGAAATCACAATATGGTCAGGATGCTGTGACTTAAACCGCGCAAACTCCGAGGGAGGGCAGCTATCCGCCAGAGAGCATCCGGCTTCTAAGTCGGGCAGCAGTACCAACTTATCCGGGTTGAGAATCTTCGCCGTTTCTGCCATAAAGTGAACCCCCGCGAACACAATCACATCAGCATTGGTACTCGCGGCTTGTTGAGATAAGCCCAGAGAATCGCCGAGATAATCCGCAATGTCTTGAATATCAGCGTCTTGGTAGTAGTGAGCGAGAATGACCGCATTGAGTTCTTTTTTCAAGTCTTCAATGGCGGCAAAAAGGTCGTTGGGAATCGGGTTGGCGTTGGGTTGGTTGAGTAGGGTTGTAAACACAGTTTAGGGGTGTTGGTAAGGGTTGGCGGAATTTCAATTATAGTTAGATTCACCATAAATATTATAGTTAAATCTACCAAAAAGGGGTTCGGTTTCCTGTACGAGCGGGGGTGGGTTTCCGTCGGGGATGGGTAGTGGTTGGGAGAGGGGGAGGAGTGGGAGGAGTGGGAGGAGTGGGAGGAGGGGGAAGAGGGGGAGGAGTGGGAAGAGGGGGAAGAAATTACCAATGACCAACGACCAATGACCAATGACATTTCACCACGATGAAGGATTAGTGTAGCGTATTTTTAAAAGCAAGGGATATCGAACCCCTTACTTTTAACTTCTATCCCTCCTCGCCCTAAAGGGCAAGGACAACTCGCAAGATTTTCCGGTGAAGGTTTATAGAAAAGCCCACAACTCGACATTGGCTAGGCTAAGATTGACCCGGAGTAGGGGGAGGTAGAGTGTACGATAAGATCGGCACAAGTTTTAGGGCAGGGGTGTTTCTAAAATCAAATGTGCGATCGCGCCAATGGGATGCACTCTTAACCGATCCACTCACACAACTTTTTAAATCGAAAACCCACTATCAACACCGAAAAATATGAATAGTAATCCAGCTTTCGCTTCCTTTACGGCGATCGCGCTTAAAGTCGTTGCCGTTATTCTGATTTTGTCATCCTTAGTCGATTATGCGACCCTTTTAATCCCCTTTGACCCTACCGTTCCCCAATGGCAAGTGGGCTTTACCAACGCCATTGTCGATCGCGGTATTATCCCGATGGTGGGGATTGTTTTTCTGCTGGTGGGCTATTGGATTGGCAATACTGTCGAACCCGCCGGGGGTGGGTCGATGTTTACCGATTTGCGCTTTTGGGCGTTTTGTCTCGCGAGTGTACTCGGTTTACTTTTCTTGCTATTGGTTCCCCTGCATATCAGCAATCTCAGCAATATTAGTGCTGACAGACTCGCGGAAATCGATCAACAAGCCAGCACCCTCGAAGATCAGATTACCCAACAAGAAGAACGCATTACGACTTTACTCGGCAACCAAGACCAACTGGATGAACAATTGGCTCAACTCGATGAAGTGATTGAATCCGGGTCATTCCAAGGTCAAGAAATTCCCCCCGAACAAGTCGCTCAAGCCGAACAATTACGCGAGCAAATCCTCACTGTGCGGGAAAATCCTAACGTTGTTCAAGACGAAATCGAGAAACGCAAAACTGAACTGGCCACCCAACGCACCGAACTCGAAAGCCAAGCCAAAACCGAAGCCTTTAAAAATGGGATTCGTATTGGTATTAGTAGCTTCCTGTTGGCCATTGGTTACATTGCTATCGGTTGGACGGGCTTTAAGGGCTTAGGTACGGGTAGCGGTAACCGTCGCCGTGCTTCTGCCAAATAAAGCTGCTTTATCGCTGATTATTGCTCCTCACCCCTAAAACCTGCATTCTTTGATGTTTTCTATTTACATCCTGACCTACAACGAAGAAGTCGAGATCGCGGCTTGTATCGAATCAGCCCGCGATCTCTGTGATGATATTGTTGTAGTTGATTCTTTGAGTCGCGATCGCACCGTCGAAATCGCCCAACAATATAACGTGCGCGTGGTTCAACACGCCTTTGAAAGTCACGGTCGTCAGCGCACTTGGATGCTAGAGGAAGTCCCCACTCAACATGACTGGGTGTACATCCTCGAAGCCGACGAACGCATGACTCCTGAACTTTTTGCCGAATGCGTCCAAGCCACTCAATCCGGGGAAGATATCGGCTATTATGTCGCCGAGCGGGTTTTGTTTATGAACCACTGGATTCGTCACTGCACCCAGTATCCCCGCTACCAAATGCGCCTTTTTCGCAAAGGTAAGGTGTGGTTTGACGACTACGGCCACACCGAAAGAGAAGTTTGCGACGGCCCCACAGGCTTTCTCAAAGAAACCTACCCTCACTACACTTCTGGCAAAGGTTTTGCTCGCTGGTTTGATAAACACAACCGCTACTCCAGCGACGAAGCCCAAGAAACAATCCGTCAACTGGAAAAAGGCCAAGTGCGTTGGGGGCAGATTTTCCTCGGTCAAACCGAAGTTGAACGCCGACGGGCCCTCAAAGATTTATCGCTGCGTCTTCCCTTTCGTCCTTTGGTGCGTTTTTTTTATATGTACTTTTTCTTGGGAGGGTGGCTTGATGGCAGCCCTGGCTTTACTTGGTGTACGCTGCAAGCCTTTTATGAATATATGATCGTCCTCAAAGTTTGGGAATTGAAAGATTCCCCCGAATCCCGATCGACACCGCCCAAAATTGAATCATCTTAGCCGACTTTCACCCGTCGATTACGAAAATACCAGCAGCCTCAGTGGTGAACTACCCCAACCTGCTTATGCTCTTGTTGGGGCTTCCTATCCAACAGACTGCGAAACAGTAGATTTCTTTCGTCCTCTACTGTCTCGACTTACACCTGGGCAATAGGCGATCTCCCCCGTTCGGGGGGATAAAATACGCAGTCCTTCATCTCTTATATTCTTGGCGGCATTTAGGTCACGGTCATGTTTAGTTTGACACTTCTCACACCGCCAAGACCTCACATCAAGGGGAAGGCTTTTGACTTGATTGAGGCAAGTATTACAAATCTTAGAACTAGGAAAGAAGCGGCTTACCTCAAGGTAGACTTTCCCTTCCCATTCAGCTTTATATTTCAACATGGTGCAGAATTGACCCCAACCTACCTGACTTATCGCCTTAGCTAAGTTGTGATTTTTAACCATGTTTTTAACAGCTAAATCTTCCACACAAATAACTTGGTTTTCGTTGACTATCCTGCGCGATAGCTTGTGATGGAAGTCTTCTCGACAACGAGATATTTTATTATGAACACTGGCTACTTGCTTGCGGGTCTTGTTACGGTTGTTAGACCCTTTTTGCCGTCTGGATAGCCGTTTTTGTTTGGCTTTCAAATTGCGTTCGTGTTTTGCTATCCATCTAGGATTATCAAATTTTGAACCGTCTGAAGTAATCGCAAGCCGGAGCCAATCCTAAATCAATACCAATCGCTTTTCCTTCTGTTGACTGTTCTGGTGTATCTTTTCCATCGTCAACTAAGACAGAAGCAAGGTATTGACATGCAAGCGTTCATTGACACCGTTACCGTCTTGATTTTACCCTCAATAGGTCTATGTAACTTAGCATAAACAATTCCCATCTTCGGGAACTTCAACCCATCTTTTACAAGAGAAACATTTTGAGGGTAACTGATTGACTGTTTGCGGTGCTTTGATTTGAATTGAGGATATGCTGATCTACCCTCAAAGAAATTGATAAAAGCTCTAGAAAGGTTTAGAGCTACCACTTGCAAGCATTGAGAATAAGGCTCTTTCATCCATTCGTATTCTTTCTTGAGCTTAGTTATCTCTTTCTGAATAGCAAATCGATTCAATCCAAAACCTGTAGCTTTATAGGTTTCGTTGGTAAGATTGAGAGCAAAGTTCCAAGCCAATCTACAACAACCAAAACTTTGAGCAAGATGTTGTTTCTGCTCGTCGGTTGGATAAATTCTAACAAGAGTGGCTTTCAGCATTACCGTGAAAACTATTTAGTGATAATACAAGTATAGCACGCTTTGTAGGCTTTCATCCCCCACCTGTTCCGAGGAAGGGGAATTTCGCCTACTTTAAGTTAAAATGTCAAGCAAGTTACATTACCTTGGTTGTCGTCAATCGTTGCGAGAGAATAAGCGTTTAGAATTGCCTGTTCTCTCAAGTTTTACGATACGATCTGGGAAAGTTGCAACAATTCTTCACAATCCCTAATAATGTAAAGAAGTAGGAATCAGATCGCTCAGACGCGATCGCGATTCCCAACCCGCCATCGTAATTTAACATTTATCGATCTCCCAAGGAGAGTCAGCGATCTGTGCTGCAACGCTTGAAGCAAGACCTCAAAAATGATCTCATCGCCGGATTATTAGTTGTTATCCCCTTAGCAACCACGATTTGGCTGAGTTATACCATTGCTCGCTGGGCGATTAACTTCTTGACAGAAATCCCCAAACAACTCAATCCCTTTCAAGGGCTAGACCCCATCCTGACCTACTGCCTCAATTTAGCAATAGGATTTGCCGCCCCATTGGGATTAATCTTGATCATTGGTTTAATGGCTCGTAACATTGCCGGACGGTGGTTACTCGATGTCGGAGAGCGCATTTTACAAGCGATTCCCTTGGCAGGTTCGGTTTACAAAACCCTCAAACAAATCCTCGAAACCCTCCTCAAAGACTCTAGTAGTAAGTTTAGACGAGTGGTGATGGTGGAATATCCCCGACGGGGCGTTTGGACAATCGGCTTTGTGACAGGGGCGGCTAATGGCGAGTTTCAGTCGCGAGTTCCCCGGCGAATGCTGAGTGTTTTCATTCCCACCACTCCCAACCCCACATCAGGTTGGTATGCCATGATTCCCGAAGAAGATGTACTCAATATCTCCATGTCCATCGAGGATGCCTTTAAAGTCTTAATTTCCGGCGGGATTGTCAGCCCCGAAACCGCCCCACCCATTGCCCTGCCCAAAACTTACAAGAAAAAGAACCAACAAGCCCTAAATCTCGAAAAACCCCTCGAAATCCCCGAAGACAATCCTCAACCTGTGCCAGTCGAAGACGATAATTAATTTTGTCCTTGGTCATTTGTCATTAGTCATTGGTTTTTGGTAGGGAACAGATTTTTTCTCTCTCAATTGGTAATTGGTAATTGCTAATTTCTCCCCCCTCCTCCCCCGATTGCCGACTGCCGAAGAGCGACTGCCCAAAAACCACTGCCTACTGCCCACTCCCTACTGCCTAAGAAACTGATAACTGATAACTGATAACTGATAACTGTCATGCCTGCCCGTAAACAACCCCGTCGGATTGCCCGTGAATTGGCTTTGTTGAGCCTGAGCCAAATTAACGTAGAAGACTCAGAAGACCTGTCTGAGCAAAAACTCAATGATTTGGTCTTGGCTGCCATTCGCACCCTAACCACCGAGCTACAAGACGCTTTAGAAGCCGCCTCAGCCGAAGTTCGTCGGGGGGGCGATCGCCTCCTCACCAGCGAAACCCGAAGCAGCGATGTTCGCAGTGCGAAAGCCATGGTGCAAGAAGCCCTAGAACTGGCTCAAACGGCGATTAACCGCTTAGGAGATGCGGTAGAGTTGCCCGAATTTGTCCAACTGGCGAATCAGTACGAAGTCCGCGAATATGCGATCGAGTTGATTAGTACCGTGAGCCGCCGTCAAACCGAAATTGACAACATGATTAACGGGGCGATTGTGAATTGGCAGTTGAGCCGTTTGCCTAAAATCGACCAAGATATTTTACGCATTGCGGTGGCGGAAATGTGGTTACTGGGTCTTGATAGCAAGTTTACGGTTAACGTCAAATTTGCCATTAACGAAGCCGTCGAGTTAGCCAAACGCTACTCAGAATCCGAGGGTTATCGTTTAATCAATGGCGTTTTGCGGCGTGTGAGTGAAAAACTCAAAACCGAAGCCCAAGCCCCCTTGTAAGCCTTTGTTATTGCTACACCATTTTTCGGTATAGTGAAAAAACAATCTTGTACTGTTATGGCCGTCGGAGAGAAACGCTGTGTTTGATTGGTTTCGTCGGAAGTTTGGCGATCGCGATAAAGAAAATAAAGACGAACAAAAAGAACAAACTCCTGCACCCCAGGAGGAAACCCCAGATGAACCCGAACCCGCAGAAACAGCAGCGACCTCAGCCCCACAAGAGGATTATCTAAAATGGGCTAAGGCGGCTTATCAAAATATTCAACAGCGTCAACCCACAGAAGCTGAACCCGAACCTGTAGCTGAACCGGAAACAGCACCCGAACCTGTTTCTGAAGTCGAACCGGAACCCGAACCTGTTTCTGAAGCTGAACCGGAAACAGCACCCGAACCTGTAGCGGAAACGGAACCCGAACCCGTAGTCGAAACGGAACCCGAACCTGTTTCTGAAGCTGAACCGGAAACAGCACCCGAACCCGTGGCTGAAACGGAATCTGTGGTCGAACCGCAGCCCGAACCCGTAGTCGAATCGGAACCGCAACCCGTGGCTGAAACGGAAGTTGAATCGGAACCGCAACCCGAACCGCAACCCGTGGCTGAAACGGAACCTGTGGTCGAACCGCAGCCCGAACCCGTTTCTGAACCCGAACCTGAGCCAGAAGAACCTGCAACTCCGACTCCGGCTTGGATGCAAAAATCGGATGCCCTCGAACGGTTGAAAGAAACCGCGATCGAAACCCCAGAACCCGAAGTCGAGAAGTCCAGCGAACCCAAAGCCAAACCCAAGCCCTATATGGAGTTTGACGAGGAGTTTGTTTGGTCGGCGCAAGTGCTGGCCGATCAAGGAAGACAACCGGATGAGGTGTCGGCTGAGGAAATTAGCTGGCTCAAACGGTTGCGTCAGGGCTTAGGCAAAACGCGACGGGGCTTAGTTAATCAACTCAAGTCTGTGGTGGGTCAAGGGCCGCTGAATGAAGATGCGGTAATGACCATCGAAGCGTTGCTGTTGCAAGCGGATGTGGGCATTGAAGCCACTGATTATATTATCGAAACCTTGCAAGAGAAGTTACGGGAAGAAGCCTTACCCCCCGAACAAGCGATCGCGTACCTGAAGAAAATTCTGCGAGACTTGCTCGACGCTCCCCTAGAAGGCGAGGAAGACCAGCTTTTTGTTCCCGAACACGAAACCCTCAATGTTTGGCTGTTGGCGGGGGTAAATGGGGCGGGTAAGACCACAACTATCGGTAAGTTGGCCCATCTGGCTAAGAAATCCGGCTACACAGCTTTGATTGCGGCGGCAGATACTTTTCGGGCGGCGGCAGTGGAACAGGTGAAAGTCTGGGGGACGCGATCGCAAACCGATGTGATTGCTAATCCCGGCAAAAATACCGACCCGGCTGCGGTGGTTTATGACGCGATCGCTGCCGCCATATCCCGCAATACCGAATTACTCTTGGTAGACACTGCCGGACGCTTGCAAAACAAAAAGAACCTCATGGACGAATTAGCGAAAATTCGCCGGATTATCGATAAAAAAGCCCCAGAAGCCAAAGTAGAATCGTTGTTGGTGCTAGACGCAACTTTAGGTCAAAATGGCCTGCGACAAGCCCAAGTATTCGCAGAAGCGGCTCAACTGAGTGGCGTAGTTCTGACTAAACTCGATGGTACAGCCAAGGGCGGTGTTGCCCTCGCGGTGAGTCGTCAACTCAACCTCCCTATTCGCTTTATTGGGGCAGGAGAGGGCATTGAAGATTTACGGCCTTTTTCCAGTTATGAGTTTGTTGAAGCCCTTTTGAGCGAATAGGCTTTTTCAGTTATCAGTCATCAGTCATCAGTCATCAGTTTTTGGGCAATCGGCTTTTCAGTGAACTCCTCAACAGCCGTCAATGACCAGTTACCAATTATCAATTAAGGCAGTAGTAGGCCCTTGTAGAACGAAGTGAAACCCAACAACAAATAACCAACAACCAACAACCAAAGGATGGATATTAAAGAGTTTTTCAATCATAGTGTCGGAAAATGGCTTTCTCAGCGTACTTATTACCATCTTGCTCATCAGGATATGGGAGACGGTAAAGCCGAAATTACGATTGCGAATTTAGCCCCAGATGCGGCAGATGTGAAAGCTTTGTGCGAGGCGGTGGGGATGGATGCGTCTTCAGAGGTAAGTAGCGTTAAGGTGAGTTGGGATAACTCCAGCGATTACGGCAAAGATAAGCAAATGGGTTCTGCGGTTTTGGTGGCGATTCCTAACGCTGAAAACGCGATGACGGGTAAGATTGCTCAAAAAGTTAATTCTCCCCAAGCCCCAGTGATGACGGGTCATTTTAGTATTGATGAGAGTGGGGGCATTACTCTAATTACTGAAAGCGATACGGTTTACACTGAAGAAAGAATTTGGTTTGCGAATGATAATTTACGGTTGCGTACCAGTTTAATTAAAAGTGGCGATCGCTTTTCTAGGGCAGCGTTTTACTCGGAAATTCGTCGCATGAGTTCTTAAATTTAGGTCTGGGTTAAGGGCGATCGCGAGTACAAGATTCAGAACCCCGGTTTCTAGGGTCAGATTATAACTTATCTGGTCAGCACATAAGAAACCGGGGTTCTAGGTCAATTATTGAAATTATTATTATTAGGAAACTATCAAGTCAGGAGTTTAAAAAATGACATCCCCTGCCCTTCAAGATTTAGTGAATATAGTCGAAGCATTACCCGATAATATTCAAGCTCAAGTTATTGAACATTTGCGAGAATATATCGCCGATCTACAGGACGAACAACAGTGGGAAACAGCTTTTGCGCGTAGTCAATCTGCCTTAGTTGCGGCTGCACGACAAGCCAGACAAGAAAACAATGAGGCTATATTTTAAGTACGATTGAGAGATACGGGTTCAAAATGTAAAACCATAATTTGTTCTGAACGTAACCCTAAAGATTCGTAAGTTTGTCCGGTATTAGGGTCGCTAAATTCTACTTCAAATGCAGCCCCTTCTGCTAAAATTTCTACGACTGTTCCTACCTGACCTTTTTGTAAGTTACATTGAGGCAGATCGACCGTAAGCGCAACAACGTCGAGTAATTGAATTGTTTTAGATTCCATTGACATTATTTAGAACTATTTAGGGTAAGGGATAACAGGTTGTCAACTTTGGAGTGTTTGAACCTATTTCGATAATCCAACCACTACGCAAAACTACACTTTGATTTTGCCATTCTATTAAAAAATCGAGCGTGTACCGTTGTCCAAATTCATCTTGTCGATTCAGTTGTGCAGGTTGAACTTTAACAACATCAAGCAATATTCGGCGTAAGGCTTCTGCATCGGTAGTAGTCATTCCTAACCTAGACAAAAAGAGCCGTGCTTTGTGTTTACCGACTTGATGTTCCAGGTTAAGACAGTAATCTCGTAATTTACGAATATCAACAACGGCATTCTCGGCGTTAGGAATTAGCATTATGGAGATAGGTTAAAAGAATAATTAACCCAGTGGAAAGCGATCGCGAGTAGAGGATTCAGAACCCCGGTTTCTGTGGTGAAATTCTAATTCAATCGGGTCAGCAAATAAGAAACCGGGGTTCTAGGAAATTACTCGAAAATATCTAATTGTTCGGAAAAAGGTAGCTCATCGTTCTTGACTTGACTTGGAGACGACTTTTTCACACCTTTTCGCAAGCCAATCGCGATTTTGCTGTGTTTTTCGATTTGTCCCATCACTTGTTTTGCGCGGGTAATGACAGAGGGAGGTAAACCCGCTAACCGTCCGGCTTCGATACCATAAGAGCGATCTGCGCCGCCGGGTCGTACTTGATGGAGGAAAACGATTTTATCGGCTAATTCTTTGACGGTTACTTGGTAATTTGCCACATTTTCCAGGATTGAGGCGAGTTCGTTAAGTTCGTGGTAATGGGTTGCGAAGATGGTACGGGATTGTAAATCGACTGCGAGATATTCTGCGACAGCCCAAGCAATGGAAAGGCCGTCAAAAGTGGCTGTACCGCGGCCAATTTCATCGAGGAGGACGAGGGATTTGTTCGTTGCGTGGTTGAGAATGTTGGCGGTTTCATTCATTTCTACCATAAAGGTTGATTGTCCCGTTGCGAGGTCGTCTACTGCACCAACGCGGGTAAAAATGCGATCGCATATTCCCAAAGACGCTTTTTCTGCGGGGACAAAACTCCCAGTTTGCGCGAGGAGTTGAATTAAACCGATTTGTCGCAAATAGCAGCTTTTTCCACTGGCGTTTGGCCCGGTGAGGACGATAAGATCGGGATATTCGGGGGTTGCGTCGCCCATTGAAGTAGAGTTGGGGACAAAGTAGCCGGTAAATAGGGTTTGCTCGACCACAGGATGGCGACCGTTGATAATCTCGATTTTACGCCCTTCGAGCATTTCGGGGCGACAATAGCCTTGTTTAATCGCCACATCTGCGAGTCCCGCGAGGACATCAATGGCGGCGACGGCTTTGGCAATTTCGCGTATTTCTACGGCTTTTTCTGCCATTTCCGAGCGAATCTGTGCGAATATTTCATACTCTAGGGTGCTGAGGGAGTCTTTCGCGGTAAGGATGCGGGTTTCGCGCTCTTTCAGTTCCGAGGTGATGTAGCGTTCCTCGTTGGTGAGGGTTTGTTTGCGGGTGTAGTTATCCGGGGCGGCGGCGGCTTTGGAACGGGGTAAGCTGATATAGTAGCCGAAGGTTTTGTTATAGCCGACTTTGAGGTTGGTAACGCCAGTCCGTTCCCGTTCGCTGACTTCGAGATTGGCTATCCACTGGCGATCGCTTTCGAGTTCTTGACGGCGTTCATCTAGGGTAGGATGGACACCATCCCGCAGTATTCCTCCTTCTTTGAGGTGTTGGGGAGGGGATTCTACTAAAGACTGTACGACTTTGTGGGCGGTTTGTTCGAGGTCGGGGGAGATTTTTTGTAGGGCTTTGAGATACAGGGATGTGCCATTGGCGGTGAGTTCGGCAATTTCGGTGGTTCTGAGCAGGGATTCAGCAAGATGAAGCAAATCTCTGGCATTGGCTCGTCTTGCGCCGACTCTCCCGGTTAATCGTTCTAAATCGTAGATTTGCCGCAGTCTTTGTTGTAGTTCTTCTCGTAGGGGAGCATTTTCGATGAGTTCTTGAATGGTATCCTGACGAGCGCGAATGCCTTTAAAATCGAGTAAGGGTTGCAGTAGCCAACGCCGCAAAGCTCGACCCCCCATCGCCGTACAGGTGCGGTCTATCCCCCACAGTAATGAGCCGTTAAAGGTGTTATCTCGCACCGTTTGGGTAATTTCGAGGTTACGGCGGGTTTGGGGGTCTAGGAGGAGAAAATCCGCGATCGCGTAGGTTTTTAAGGGTTGCAGAGGGACGGGATTTTTCTGTTGGGTTTCTTCGAGATATTCGAGTAATCCCCCCGCAGCCCGAATGCACAAGGGGAGGTGTTCGCAGCCCATTCCTTCGAGCGATCGCACATTGAATTTTTGCAATAAACGATCTTTGGCTGCGGCTAGGGTAAAATGCTTTTGCGGACGTAAGGCATAGCAGAACTGAGACGGGAGATTGTCGGGTAATTCCGAGGATTTCTGCCCTGGACGCAGCAACCCCCCCACATCGGGAGCATTCACGGGGTAAAGGATTTCTGCCGGTTGCAAACGAGCGAGTTCTAACTCTAGGGCTTCTAATTCTTTAGACGAGGTGGTGTAAAATTCTCCCGTGGAGATGTCTGCATAAGCGAGTCCCCAATGGTTACGCGCAATAACTACCGATGCGAGAAAGTTGTTGCGTCTTGCAGCCAACATCCCATCATCCGTGAGGGTTCCGGGGGTGAGCAAGCGGACGATTTGACGCTTGACCATGCGTTTTTCGGCGGCTGCTTGGGCTGCGTCTTCTACCTGGTCGCACACCGCCACTGCGTAGCCTTTTTCAACTAATAAGGCACTATAACGCTCTAGGGCGTGGTGGGGAACTCCCGTCATGGGGACGCGGCCAATTTCCTTTCCCCCTTCTTTTGAGGTTAAAATTAACTCTAATTCTTGGGATACCGCGATCGCGTCTTGGAAGAAACATTCAAAAAAATCCCCCACCCGATACAACAATAACGCTTGGGGATACGCATCTTTGGTTTCGGTATAATGGCGCATCATCGGAGAGAGTTTCTCGCGATCGAGTTGCTGATAATCGGCGTTTTTGACTTGCAGTTTCGGGGCGTTTTGGGGGGTAGATGCGTCTGGCATACTATCAGAAAGGTTGAGTAGGCATTATGAATTATGGTACTGCGTTTTTTCAGTCAACAGCACTATCACTCGTCAAAAATAAGCCCCTCCAATCAATAAAAATTTATCCTCTCTCATCTCCCCTCAACGTAGTGTCGTGACACATCTTAAACTGTGGGTTACGGCGGATAATTAGATTGCAGTCATAGCCTAGGTTTTAGCCGCCTAACCCACCCTACGATAAAGCCTCATTCTAGCTGTGTCACGCCAGTAGGGGGGAACGAGGGGGGTGGAGAGGGGTTTGGGGTGAGGGCTTCTCAGCCGTAGAAAAGACCCTCTACAATAAAAACAACTATATCCCAGCTTTAATCCATGAGCGCTACAGCCGTTTCGAGATACGTCACCCGCAACCCCGAAATATTAAGCGGTGAACCCATTATCACCGGAACTCGTATCTCAGTCCGAGCGATTGTGGGTTTGTGGCGTTTGGGGACTCGTCCTGAAGAAATCCCCCTACAGTATCCTCAGCTTACCTTGGCTCAAGTTTTTGATGCCCTGAGTTTTTATCTAGATAATCAGGCTGAAATCAACGAATATATCGAGCGAAATCACGTTCCCGAACACCTAATTCACCCCGCAATCCGTACAGCGTTGCAAGAGGAATGAAAATCTTTGCGTCACTCTACACAGATGAGGATATTGCGAACTTAATTGCGACTCTCCTGAGAGCAAGAGGTCTGGATATTCTAACAACGATTGAAGCTGAAATGACGGGTTGTTCTGATGAACAGCAGTTAGCTTATGCAGCCACACAGGAGCGCTGTATATTGACTCATAATCGCGTGGATTATGAAAGATTGCACCTGAGCTACATTCAGACAGGACAACAGCATTCAGGCATTATTGTAACGCCTCAAAATAATGCTTATGAAGTTACTCAGCGAGTGGGTATTCTGCTCAATGCTTTGACAGCAGATGAAGTTTTTAATCAGCTTTTGTATGTGTAATCTTTCTTTCTAAAAAAACAGAAGTATGCCTTAGAAAGAGATATCTAATAGGGTTAGTTTCCGTCCCCTTGCGGGGTAAGAGTTGGAAAAGAAGGCAAATTTTCGAGTCCGCAGGGCTTGTATTTAACCGTTTCCGTCCCCTTACGGGGTAAGAGTTGGAAAAGGAGCCGTTTTTTTCAGTGGCTACCAAGCCTATTAGTTTCCGTCCCCTTGCGGGGTAAGAGTTGGAAAAGAAGTTATGAAAGAAAAATTCTTAGCTTTGAAACTTGTTTCCGTCCCCTTGCGGGGTAAGAGTTGGAAAAGCAAGATGCTGGGGAAAATGTCATAGCAGCATCATTGTTTCCGTCCCCTTGCGGGGTAAGAGTTGGAAAAGCAGCGGCTGTGACTAACCCTGGAACAACCTGTCATAAAGGTTTCCGTCCCCTTGCGGGGTAAGAGTTGGAAAAGGGATAGGCTGGACAACTAAAGACACTGGAGAATATGGTTTCCGTCCCCTTGCGGGGTAAGAGTTGGAAAAGGGGGTCTAAAATTAGCCCAGTCCTAGTGCGGGTTTCAGCCGTCGATTTGGTGGGGGTCAGGGAAACCCCTTAGTTATTGAGACATTTTATCAACAACCACCCCTCTCGAATGCCTGAAAGCCTTGCTGCTATTGGGCTTGGTGGGGGTCAACGATAGAATGCGGGTTTCAGCGATCTTCCGACCCCCACCATTCAGTCATCAGTCGTCAGTTATCAGTCATCAGTTTTTGGCTGTGAGTTGCTGATGGCTGAAAGAAAATGTAGCGATATAAAGTTTTCGAGGTACGGAGGCGCAATGCTGAAGAAAATTGGCTGAAATTTAACACCATTCCTTCGATTTAACGCTGTCAAAGCTTTAATCTTTGACCTTGAATAATAATTTAAGGGATTTTTCCTGGTGCGTCAAGTTGAATGGGCAATTTTTACATTTGTTTACTGAAAGCGACGGAAAGCCCAGTCATTAAAGAAGTGGGAAGAATAGCAGCCGTCGCTTTGTCACTGGTCATTTGTCATCGGTTATTTGTAGCTGCGAAGGACAAACAACAAATAACCAGTCACTTCTCGCAAAAAACCTTCCTCTCAACAACCATTAACCAAACCGCTTGCTAATTTGATTAATTACCCCGATCGCGATCGCGCCAGCCATTAAAATACCAATAGCGGGCGTAAATACGGGTTCCCATAACGAATACCAAACCTCCCAACCGAGGGGGATTCCGGCAGATTTACCAATGAGGGCGATCGCAAACCACACAAACGCCAGCAATACGAGAAATACATCGACAACCAAGAGTTTATTGAGCCAGTCTAATACAGTGTCTTTCATTTTTTCCGAGGGCGATCGCTAACTGTACCATTTTATAGTAGTGCCGCGACACAGCTTGAGCGTCGTGCCGTGACATACCTTAATTTGTGCGATCGTCACGCACCGCTAAAATGGTCGCCTTTCGGTGCGTTACGCTTCGCTAACGACTACCTAACCCACCATTTAAGATGTGTCACGCCACTACTACCTAGAAACGAGACAAGAAAACCAGTCCGCGAAGCCGGACTTTGCCATATTGGTTCCCCAGATTTTAATCTGCGGGCGGGTCAACGGAATAAAATTAAGCCCCTCTCCCCGTGGGAGAGGGGTTTGGGGTGAGGGCAAAAAAAAGCCCGCAAAACTGCGGACTCAACTAAGGAGAGATCGAACACCGAAAGCCTTGATTTAGCGATAATCTTGACTTTGAATATCGCGTAACCGAGCTTCTGGACGTAAGAAGCGATCCATTTGTGCCTCAAAGAAGGCACGATTTTTCATTAAATGTTTCGGGTTGGGGTCATCGAGGGGATACAATAACGCTGTCCGTAAAGCTTGAATAACTGCCGAAGTCACGTTATACATCGAGCGTTGGAAAGTAATCCCCAATTGAATCAAAACATCATCTTCGCCGCGACAATATTGTTGATAATATTCCACTAAATACGGCGGTAAAAAGTGGTACATATCCTGCATTAACAATGTCGGCGGAATCCCCGCAGTCCCGACTGGAAATACATCCGCATAAAGAATGCCGTAGTGGAAATCTTTTTGTTCGTCGGGGACTTGTTCGGCTTGGGCGTTGTAGGATTTCGTGCCTCGGAAGGGCGCTGTCCGATAGAAAACCGCCTCTACATAAGGTAACGCCGCTTCATAAAGCCACATAAACCCTTTAGATTTCGGGATGATTTCGTAACATTCATCCCCCACATAAACATGGTGGTAAATGGGTCGTCCCGCAGCGATAAAAATGCCATTAACGAGGAAATCCATCGCGTCAGCAACGGTTTTGAATTTACCTTCGTCGTAGAGGTCGCTCATTTCAAAAAAGACCGGAGCCATGACTTCCCAGAATAAGCCCAAGTTAGCATAATAAGAAAGTTGCCGCACTTTTTCGTAGAACATTTCGGGGAATAATTTATATAGCCCCAACATTAAGGGATTCTTGCGGAAAAAGGCTTTAATGGCTTTATCGGCATTGGCGATATATTCTTCGCTTTCGAGGTAATCGTTGAATTGTCCCCCCATTCCCTGATGCCAAAGCATAGCTTCCATACAAGCTTCAGCAAATTCCATATTAATGCGATCGTGCCATAAATGATGGAAGATTTTAGGTAGGTCTTTCTTGACTTCCCCGGTTTTCATAAACTCTAATAATTCCGGGTGAGCGCTGGCTTCGCCTTTTTGCCAGACGCGATAATCGGCGGTTTCTCCGGCGTAGTGGTTGGGTAAATCTAAATACTCCTGGGGTAAGAAGTACTTGAAAAAGGGCAGGGGATCGAGGAAAACTCGTTCAGCAATGTAGAGTAAGTCACGCCAGTAGAAATCCATCGGCACAGCATAAGCTTTATAAATGCCGATAATTTGCATGAGGTTTTCTGGGGATTCGGGTAACATTGACCCCCCGGCTTCGAGGCGGTGAATAATCTCGGCATGGGGATGATTTGAAGCCGGAATGCGGGCAGGTTTCTTAGGTTTTTCGATAGCTTGTACCATTTTTTTATCAAGAATGGGGTTTGCAAGTTAGAAGATAAATTGTTGGCAATCTCCCCCGTAATTGGGGGAGAAAATAATTTACTTTTGGGTTTCGACTTGAGCAATTTGCAGCCCAGTGGGATTCACGGCAACAGAGGTGGTGTAGGGTTTAATCCAGCGAATCATCCAGTTGGGTTGCAGCCCTAAGAATAAAATGGTCACGGTTAACACAAAGGCGGGGATGCGCTCGGTTAAAAGGACTTTAGGGTAATAAGCTGTTTCGTTGTCGAGCTTGCCAAAGCAAGTACGATTCAGCAGAATGACAAAGTAAACGGCAGTCAGACCGGATGCAATGATGCACACCAAGACAGGAATGGGAAAAGTAGTGAAACTGCCTTGAAACACGATAAATTCAGCCGCAAATCCGACCAAACCGGGAATCCCCGCACTACCCATCCCGGCCATAATCAGTAAGGCACTGGTGAGGGGTAAGCCGCGAATCGGATTCATTAAACCGTTGAGGACATCTAACTCGCGAGTCCCGGCTTTTTGCTCGACAATCCCCACCAAGTAAAAGAGGAGGGCGAGAATTAAGCCGTGGCTGACCATTTGAGCAACTGCTCCTAAAACACTTAATTCTGTGCCAGCCGCCGCCGCTACGAGAATATAGCCCATGTGACCAATGGAGCTATAGGCCACCATGCGCTTGATGTCTTTCTGGGCGATCGCGGCCATGGCTCCATAAACGACGCTCACGGTGCCGATCGCGGCCAAACCCGGAGCCACTAACGACCAGGTTTCAGGAAACAATTGTAAACCAAAGCGCACTAAGCCGTAAGTCCCTAACTTCGCTAACACCCCACCGAGCAAAATGGCAGTAGAGGGGGAAGATTCTACATAAGCGTCGGGCATCCAGGTATGTAGGGGAACCAGGGGAATTTTTATGCCAAAACCGACGAGCAGCAGGGTTAACAGCACTAACTGAGTGGTTAAGCCTAAGCCTTCGGTGGTAATTGAATTGTAGTCAAAATTCGGAGTTGCACTCAAGAAAGCCAATCCTAAGAAAGCGGCTAACACCAACAAACCGGAAACGGCGGTATATAGCAAGAATTTCGTCGCCGCATAACCCCGCTTTTTGCCCCCCCAAATCCCAATCAAGAGATAAAAGGGAATTAGCTCCAATTCGTAGAAAATGACGAATAAAAGCAGGTTTTGCGCCATTAAGGCCCCCGAAACCCCGGCATTTACCAGCAAAATCAGCGAGTAATACAAGCGAGGACGCTCGATGTCGCCGCGACTGCTGTAAATGGCAATCCACGTCAGCAAGCCATTGAGGGCGAGTAGAGGCATGGATAAACCATCTACGCCGAGGCTGTAGCTTAAGCCAATGGGCTGCACCCAGGATAAATATTCGCTGAATTGAAAGCCCGAATTGCTCAAGTCAAACTGAGTCAGTAGGTAAACAATCCAAGCAAAGACAAGGGTAGCAATAATGGCGGTAAACTGACGCAGGCGTTTGCTTTCTCCCATCGGCAGAAAAGCCACGATCGCCGCCCCAATAATAGGAACTAAAAGAAGTACACTAAGCATGAGTAATTCTGAGTGTGAGTTGTTTCTAACCGATGAAGCTTAGGGAAACATGAGGTAACCAAGGCCAGCACAAGGCAATGCCAAATAAGGCCAAGCCCAACATAATCGACAGGACATAAAATTGGGTTTGACCGGAGACGTTATACCGCAGGGTTTGACCGCCGAAGACAGTAGCCAAGCCAATCAGGTTGATAAAGCCATCGACAATAAAGCGGTCTAACCAGTAGATGATTTGCGAGACCAATCCCACTACAAAAACAATGGTGACGCGATACAGTTGGGCGGTATATAAATCGTAAGCAAAGAAGTTTTGAATCGGCTTGAAGGGCAAATTCAAAGGCTTGGCAATGTTGTCGTTGAGGTAGATAAAGGCAGAAATTCCTGTACCGACTAAGGTTGAGCCAACTAAGGCCCCGGTAATAGGGGTTAAAATTTCGGCCCAATCCGGTAATAAGTTGAGTTGCGACAACACCAAGGGTAAATGCAAGGCAAAGCCCATGGTGATGGTCATGGGTAAGACTAACGCCCACAACCCTTCAGGCGATCGCCGGGTTGTGGAGGTGGCTTTCCCGCCAAACATCAAGCTAAATTCGCGGGTAACGCTAAAGGCAGTTAAGGCGTTGACGGCAATAATCACGCCGACTAAACCGAAAAATTGAGCGTCCCACAGGGTATTAATTAACTGCGATAAGGCCCAGAAACAACCCAAGGGGGGAAACGCCACTAAAGAAGCAGCCCCGACTAAAAAGCAAATACCAGAGACAGGACGACGCTGCCATAAACCGCCGTATTGCCGTAAATCTTGGGAGATATTGTTGAGGATAATGCCCCCCATACTCATGACCAGTAATGCCATGGCGATCGCGTAGGTGAGCAATAGGACTAAGGCAGTTTGAGCTTGCAATGTGCCAACGGCGATAAAGACTAAGCCCATGTAAGCACTGACTGAATAGGATAACGAGCGCTTGAGGTCGATTTGCGCGATCGCGATGAGAGAAGCCCCGACTGCGGTAGCTGCCCCAATCCAAATCATCACATCGAGGGCAATCGGAGAAGCGGCAAACAAGGGTTGCAATTTGATCAACACCCAAGCCCCTGTCGAAACCACAATCGTATTCCGCAGAATCGTGGCGGGCATTGGCCCTTCCATGGCTTCATCCAACCACAGATGTAACGGAAATTGAGCGCATTTCCCCAAAGGCCCGGCAATTAACGCCAATGTGACCCAAGTTAAAAGGGTAGGATTAACATCAGCCGTTTGAATCCACTGGCCCAATTCGGTGTAATTCCAAGTCCCGGCTAACGGCCACAACGCCACAACCCCCATCAACAAGATCAAATCTCCGACCCGTTTCGTGAGGAAAGCATCTCTGGCCCCGGTTACCACCAAGGACTGATTAAACCAATAGCCGATCAAGAGATACGTCCCTAGGGTGAGAATTTCTAAGACCACATAGCTGAAAAACAGGGAGTTGCACAGCACTAGGGTACACATCCCGGCTTCAAATAAAGCCAGCAATGAGTAAAATCTGGCCCAGCCCCAATCCATCTCTAGGTAGCCAATGGCGTAGATTTGAGCCGCAAAGTTTAAGCCCGTGACCAGCATCAACGCCCCTACCGTCACCATCGAAATTTCAATGTCAAAGGTGATGTTTAAACCGGGTGCATTGAGCCAGCCAAACGATAAATATTGAGGAGCCTTTCCCCAAATTTCCTTTAAGGACAATAAGCTATGACAAAAGGCCCACAGTGTCATAATTGCGTTGAGATATCCCGATGGCCGCGGCCCGGTTTTCTTGATGATCCCCGGCGACCAAGGAATAGCTAATATAGCGCCAATTAACGCATAGCAAGGAACTAACCAGATGGTCTGACTAAAGACTTGAGTCATTTTTGGATAACTCCGGTAATGTTAAAAAAGAAAAGTTTTATATTCTTAGCAATTGCCAATCCTCAAAAAATATCAGAAGATTGTATTGATTTTCTTCTTATTCTATATGAAAAACTGAAACCTATAAAGAAAAAATTAAATTTTATTTATTTAATGATGTTATGTGTCAGTTTGCCCGATCGAATAGCTGCGAAGCATACAGAGGAGTCAAGTTGTCAAGGCCGCGATCGCCGGAAATATGCTTATTTTAGACGATACGGGGTCATCTTCAGATGCAGCCTATCCTATGGCATCGTTTAGATCGATTCTATCAATATCTATCCTAGGGAGGAGAGAATCGCCATGAGATTAGAGCGAGCAACCCTGTTATGGTCGGAAATAAAAGTGCATGAGCTTCCGGGAGCGTCCGCACAAAACCCGGTAAATAGTGTTAAGCTATTCAAAAAATAACCCTGAACCGTGACCCGCGATCGCGCTTTGTGACGTTGACTTGTCTGGTTAATCTTTCCGTCCTTTTTGACAAACCTACTGGTATTACCACTTACGCCAATAGTGTTTATCCTTATTTGCAACCTCTCGATCCGACGTTGCTGATTGCCAATCCTGTGCCAGA
Organism: filamentous cyanobacterium ESFC-1; assembly: GCA_000380225.1. Classification (GTDB taxonomy): domain Bacteria; phylum Cyanobacteriota; class Cyanobacteriia; order Cyanobacteriales; family Spirulinaceae; genus Jaaginema. The sequence continues at coordinate 634,058 of KB904821.1, read as the reverse complement.
TTCTCGGTGTCACATCATCCCGAAAAATCTGTCCCCGGCATCGGGCAGTCCAGGGCATTTACGGCGATTGTTGTGGACGCAGTTTCGCTTACCGTCTTTGTATCGCCAACTCAAAGGCTCTCTCGTTTTTTCCCCTGTCCCCGAAGCCCCGCTTTACACATCCTGCCGTTATGCAGTGATGGTACACGATCTGATTCCCTTGCGCTTTCCCGAAATTTTCGAGAAGTCGCCCCTACGGTATTACTTTCGCTATTATGTACCGCAAGTGGTTCGACAAGCCGATCTTGTTGTTTGTAACTCAGAAACCACAGCCCGCGATATCTGCGATTTTTGGGGGATACCCGCCCATAAAGTCATGCCGATTCCCCTCGCTTGCGATCGCGACCATTTTCGCCCCCTCAATCTCCCCCCTTATCAAGGTCGCCCTTATTTTCTCTACATTGGTCGTCCTGACCCCTACAAAAACCTAAAACGGCTCATTTCCGCCTTTGCCACATTAGGCAAAAACTGTGAATTGTGGATCGCAGGCAGTAGCGATGCCCGTTATACGCCCAAATTACAAGAACAAGTGAAAACCTTGAATATTGAAGGGCGGGTTAAGTTTTTAGAGTATATTGCCTACGATAAACTGCCGATTCTACTCAATCAAGCGATCGCCCTGGTGTTTCCGACCCTGTGGGAAGGCTTCGGAATCCCCGTTTTAGAAGCCATGGCCTGCGGTACACCCGTGATTACCTCAAATTGCTCATCTTTGCCCGAAGTCGCCGGGGATGCGGCGGTTTTGGTCGATCCTTACAACACCCAAGAGTTAACCGCGGCCCTCTGCTTACTCATTGATGATGCCAGTTTGCGATCGCAACTCAAAACCCTCGGCCTCCAACGAGTCCGTCAGTTTAGCTGGCAAAATACCGGACAGCAAACAGTAGAAGTTTTACAAAGTTGTCTTTAGTTGTTGGTTGTTGGTTGTTAGTTGTTGGTTGTTGGTTGTTGGGTTTCACTTCGTTCTATCCAACCTACGCCACTGCCCACTGCCCACTGCCTACTGCCTACTGCCTACTGCCCACTGCCTACTGCCGATTGCCGATTGCCCCTTAGAAGCTGATGACTGAAAAAAACCGCCCCCTGACCAAACAGGAGGCGTATGACTTGAAACTTGGGAGTAATATCAGGTTGCTAGTTACTAGAGTTAGGCAGTTGAGGCGCAACCATTGCCGGAGTCCAGACTGAGGGGAGGTGAGCTTGTTGTTGCGTTGAGCGAGTTTCAGCGACGACGGGCAAAGCAGCGCGAGACTTCATGGCGACATCTACCGCTTTGACATCATAGGTGCTGGTGGCGAGTTTCGGGTACAAGCCAATGCCGATGATGGGCAGCAGTAAGCAAGCGGTGATAAAGACTTCGCGGGGTTTGGCATCGCTCATCAAGAAGTTGGGGTCGAGGCTGAGTTTGCTTTCGCCGTAGAAGACTTCTCGTAACATGGACAGCAAGTAAATCGGGGTGAGAATCAAGCCGACTGCGGACAAGAAGACGACGACGATTTTAAAAGCATCGCTGTAAGCGTCGCTGGTGGTGACACCGAGGAAGACAGACAATTCGCTAATAAAGCCACTCATACCGGGTAATGCCAGAGAAGCCATCGATCCGGCGGTGAATAAGGCAAAGATTTTCGGGGTGGATTTGGCGAGTCCGCCGAGTTCGTCCATCATCAAGGTGTGGGTGCGGTCATAGGCAGCCCCGGTGAGGAAGAATAAGCAAGCGGCGATTAAACCGTGGGACAGCATTTGTAAGACTGCGCCGTTAACTCCCAATTCTGTGAAGGAGGCAATACCAATGAGGACGAAGCCCATGTGGGAAATAGAGGAGTAAGCGAGGCGACGCTTGAGGTTTTGTTGACCAAAAGCGGTAAATGCGCCGTAGACAATGTTGACCACACCTAATGTCACTAAGACGGGGGCGAATTTGATGTGGGCATTGGGCAGCATTTCGATGTTCATGCGGATTAAGCCATAACCGCCCATTTTGAGGAGAACTCCCGCTAAAATCATGGAAACCGGGGCAGAGGCTTCGCTATGGGCATCCGGTAACCAGGTGTGTAGCGGGAAGATGGGAAGTTTGACACCAAAGGCAATAACAAAGCCTGTGTAAGCCAGTAGTTCTAAGGCCATGGGATAGTTTTTCATCCCTAACTCCACCATATCGAAGGTGAGGTTGTCGCCGTAGAAGGCCATGGCTAAACCGGAAACGAGGATGAAGACGGACGCGATCGCGGTGTAGAGAATAAACTTAGTGGCAGCATACAATCGCTTTTTGCCGCCCCAGATAGAAATTAATATATAGACGGGGACTAATTCGAGTTCCCACATCAAGAAGAACATTAATAGGTCTTGTGCGGCGAAGACTCCAATTTGAGCGCTGTATAAAACCAGCATGAGGAAGTAAAACAAGCGGGGCTTGCGGTTGACTTTCCAAGCGGCCAGCAAACTTAAGGTGGTGACTAGCCCGGATAAGACAATGAGAGGCATTGATAATCCATCTACGGCAACTGACCAGTTTAAGCCGAGTTGGGGCAGCCAAGCGTAGGTTTCGCGCATTTGGAATTGGCTGGTTTGTAAGTCAAAGTTTTGCCAAAAACCCCAAATGGAGATGCCAAAGGTGATGAGGCTAACGCTGAGGGCATACCAGCGAATCGTTTTACCTTCTTTGTCCGGGATAAAGGGAATGGCGAAGGCAGAGACCAAGGGCAGCAAGATTATTGCGGTAAGCCAAGGAATGGAATTAAGCATGATGGCTAGGAATAAATACTCAGTAACGCAACTGATTTTTAGTATATGAACTTTTTTAAACAAATGAAACATTAATGCAACATAAAAATTGCGGACTCAAAGGTCATACTGAGTAAAACCCCGACAGGACAGGGGTTTCGCGTAATCATAAAGATTTTGAATCAGTCATAAAATTTCTGCTTGTGAGTGAGCGATCGCTCCTGGAAAAGAAAATTATGCCCTCGGAGACACAGCATGAAGCTCTAAAAAATCTTTGATTGGTCTTTGTCGTGTTAAGGTTGGTTTGTTCTAAGTGTTACGGTTTGTCAACAAACTGAAAGAGTTTTACATCTCTTTCTTCCGGAGGTCTGCGATCTCCGCGTTGTAAAGCTAACCTAGAGAGGGCTTATTACAAAAAGTTTTTTGAAAAGAAAGGATTTTTAATAAGCTTGAATAACAGAGTTTGGGAGAACAAATCCTTAAAAAAGTATTAAAGAGTGTAAAATTAGGATTGGTGTTTGGAGGACTTAATATCGTGTTTCTCAGACTTGCACAACAGCACCGTCAGTTCGTCAAAGACTTGGTGATGAATCTCCAAGCTCTAGCAACTGTACTGGAAAATCGCGGCTACCTTGCGTCTTGCTACACCTGTGGCGACCAAATGAATAGCGCTTCGTTTATGGTGAGTTTAGGCGAAGACCATCTCATTCGCTTTTTGGTGTCTGACTATGGCATCACTTGGACAGAGATGCGCGACGAGCGAGAGTTAATGAAGTTAGAAGGGGCAGAAGCGATTAGTCAGCTTCAAGATTTGGCCGATTTAGTTAAATATGAGTTAAATTCTGCTTCCACTCAAGTTCCAGACGATGGCCAAGACCGCCCCCAACCCCATCCGGCGGTTGTGATTCAATAAAGCTTTTTGTTGTTTGAATGGGCCAGGACTTGGCTGATCGCTACAGTTTGATGATTTATCTTACCGAAAGGGCGCAAAGTTTACCTTGCGCCCCTCTCATACCTTGATAAAAGCAGTTTAAGCGGTTGCTACTTCGTCCACAGCCATTTCGGGTTGGGTCGAGACTTGATCGTAGAGATAGCTGAGTTGTGTGGCTACCCCACACCAGCTAAATTTTTGGGCGACTCGCTGACGGGCATTACTCCCTAATTGGTCGCGCCATTGAGCATTGCTGAGAATGCGGTCGATGGCCTGGGCAAAGGCCTCGACATCTTTAGGAGGAGCGAGTAATCCGGTTTTTTCCGAAACTACGGTGTATTGTAAGCCGCCAACATCGCTGGCAATGACGGGTGTACCACTGGCCATGGCTTCGATGGCGACTAAGCCAAAGGGTTCGTAGTGACTGGGAACAACGCAAACATCTGCCGCCGCATAGTAAACGGGTAAGTCTTCGTCACTAATCCGTCCGGGGAAGGATGCGATCGCGTCCAATCCGGTATAAGAAACAATACTTTCGATGCGATCGCGTTCGATGCCGTCACTATGACCCGGACGAGAACCGCCCCCGATGACTAAGCGCAAGGATTCATCGTTGCGAAACTCAGATTGCGCGATCGCCTGCACTAAGGTTTCGATGCCTTTGCGCGGATCGAAGCGACCAATATAAAACACCATTTTGGCATCTGGGGCGATTCCCAGACGTTTGCGGGCTTCTGTACGCGAAATCGAGCCAAAATGCTGGATATCTGTGCCGCAAGGAATAATTTGGGTGTTTCCCCGGTGAGACACTAAAGTTCTGATATGTTCTTGTTCTTGGGGACTGGTTGCAATGATGCAATCGGCGTTTTCCAAACAAGCTTTTTCTACCGCCAAGCGGGTTGTTGCAATCATGGGGATGGTAGACACGGATTTATACTTCACTGCCCCTAGGGAGTGATAAGTGTGCAGCATGGGAAGCCCCGTCTTGGCTTTCAACTGCAAGCCCACTGACCCAGAAATCCAGTAGTTGGTATGGATAAGGGCATAGTCTAGGTTATTTTGGTGCTGAAATTTCAGAAACTCATTGACAAAATCATGGCGAAAGCCATAAATCTCATCCCTGGGGATAAAGGCTTCTGGCCCTGCCGTTAAGCGGATTGTCCGGCAGTTGGGGGTATGTTGGACAATTTTGGCTTGTTCGGCATCGGTGGCCCGAGTAAACATATCCACGTTCCAACCTTGCTTGGATAGGGCTTCACCGACTTGACGAACGTACACATTTTGTCCGCCTGCTTCTTCCTTGCCGATTTCAACAGCAGGATCGCCATGAACCGAGATCAATGCGATGTGTTTATTGTTATTCATCTTTATTAATATTCAAACTCAACGGAGGTCAGAGTCGCAAGAGTGCTTCAGTAACGTATTTCCCTCCTAGTTTTCGTAGTAACTGTGACCTCAATTTTTTCGGGTAAACCAGCTCTCCATGGGTGCTTCGGAGATAGGAGAGCTTGATTTACGTTGTATTATATCACAATTTATGGCGAAGTCAAATCAAAAGCGATCGCCAAAGCGTTCTAACAGTTCTAATAAATCGCTCAAACAGGCTTGGGGCAGCAGTTTTGCTAAAGATAACTCAACTTTACCGCCCCCCAAAGACACGGGAACAGATGTTAATTCTTGTATCATTGCATCCTCATTGAGACCACTATCGAGTAGTAGAGGATACATCTTTTCGGCGACGACCGTATGCAAATGAGCATCCGCAAGATATAAATGCCATTTGGCAACATCAATATAAATATTTTCGCCGATTTCTGCTGCTAAAGCTTCGAGAGTTTCGTTGGTACTAGCCATTGTTTTGATTTTCTTTGAGGGAGTAGTCTGCGATCGCAAAGATGAAAATGCCGTGAAGCACCAAGACACCCAACCAAGTCAAAGTGACCCATTTAGCCCAGGGCCAATGGGCTTGCTTGAGGGTGTCAAAAAACCAAAGTCCAGAGTTACACGCGGCAAAAAAGGCTACATGCAAGGCAAAATTGATGCGGTCTTCTAAAAGACGATATTCGGGATCGTTGCGATCGGGTTTTCGCGGCCAACGAGGGGGCATCGTTTCGTTAATCTCCTGCTAATTGAGGTCAATCTAATTTTACCTTTCGATCTGCGGTTGTTCATAATCCCCCGATTTACCGCCAGTTTTACGGATTAAGCGAATATCTTGAATTTGCAGGGATTTTTCCAGGGCTTTGGCCATATCATACAACGTCAAAGCCGCTACCGATACCGCCGTTAAGGCCTCCATTTCGACCCCGGTTTCGGCTTTGGTGACTACGGTAGCCCGAATCTGATAACCGGGGAGTTGAGGGTCGGGGATGGCTTGGACTTCAACTTTGTGTAAAGGCAGAGGATGACACAACGGAATTAAATTTGCGGTTTGTTTCGCGGCCATGATTCCCGCTAATCGGGCTGTGCCTAAAACATCGCCTTTCGGAGCATTTCCCGCTTGAATCGCCTCGAAAGTTGCTTTTTTCATGCGAATTCTCCCTTGAGCCACGGCTTCGCGCTTATTAGCCTTTTTTTCCGATACATCCACCATTTGCGCTTCCCCAGTGCGATCGAGGTGGGATAATTTTGACTCAAACTCTTGCATAATTGGTTTTGCCTGTGCTATATTAATTAATCGTTGACTCAAACAACCCTAGGGCTTGTAGCTCAGTGGACTAGAGCACGTGGCTACGGACCACGGTGTCGGGGGTTCGAATCCCTCCTAGCCCGTCCAAAATCAAAGCTTATCAAAAAGCAGAGGTATCTTACCTCTGTTTTTTGGTTTGATTGCCAGATTTCAAATCTGCCAGTCATGTAATTTCATGATTTTACGACGATCCCCGATATGATTTCGTAAGCTCATCCCTATTTTTTGAGGATGAGGCTTTCGTGTCATTAGCCATTTGTGTTTACATAGGGCTTGCTGAATAAACCTAAAAGGTAAGTGAAATCATAAGTTAGAGGGTTTTGTTAACTTAAAGACTTTTTCAGTAAACGAGTGGAGATTGGACGGGGAAACCCCGCCCCTACAAGGCACGTGACCAAAAATGCCACGACTTTAACTTGTCACTAATGACTCTCTTTGAAACTTAAATTTACTTTTCGAGGAACCGAACCCAGATATATTCTAGCGTTGAGCCTTTTTTAGAGTCTGCCATCTAGGCCAAAGTTTCTGACTACTTTCTGGGGTAGAATTCAACTCCCCCCCGACTGCCGATTGCCGATTGCCGAGGAGCCCCTTGGGTGCTAATGAAATATTAAGTTTTTTCACATTCTCGTTTTGTGACTTCATGGCGATAGCGAAACATATCCCGCAGGCGTTGTTCTACCCACCAACCTAATAATAATTCCGCTAAAAAACCGCCCGGAATTTCGTAGTTAATCACATCTTGTAGCCGCGTTTTACCACTTTCGGGGATAAACTCATGGCGATGTTCCCAAGATTCCATCGGCCCTTTGACTTGACGATCGACAAATAAGCGGTGGGTTTCGCATTCGGTGTGACGGGCTACCCAATCTACAGGAATCGGCCCCAAAGACAAACGAAACTCCGAAACTGCCCCAACGTCTAAGCCCCCTTCCCGACGAATAATTTTAACAGGTTGCCAAGGCGGTGTGAGTAACTGCAAAATATCGGGACGTTCGTGAAACTGCCAAACGGTTTCTACGGGCGCATTAATTAAAGAAGAATATTGAAATTTGAGCATTAATTCAACGAAATTTATTGATATTGCCTACTTTTATTTTACCCTGCATAATCGCTATCAATTTCAATATCTAATGTATCTTCATCGACGCGGATATATAAAACATTAGGACGACAGCACACTTGGCAATCCTCGATATAAGATTGCTGCATTCCGCCGCTTATATCCACAAATGTTGTATTTTCTTCCCCACAAAAGGCGCAATGATATTCACTGGTAGTCTGCATATTTTTGAATGTATTATTAATTCTTTGAGTCTACAGTTTCGAGTCGCGATCGCGTCCCCTCCCAGCGATCGCTATAATTGAATTTATCGTCATTTTTGGAAGTCGCGACCGCTATGGTTCAAACTCCTCTCAACGAGCAACTTCTCTACCCCGACTCCGATGGGAAACCCATGTCCGATAATACCGTACAGTATCGCTGGATTGTTTATCTGGTTACCAATCTCCGACGACTCCTCAAAAATCAAACTGCCTTTGTTGCGGGAGATTTGCTGTGGTATCCGGTAGAAGTCACAGAACCTCCTGCCCCTCGTCAAGCCCCTGATGCTATGGTAGTTTTAGGTCGTCCCGCAGGCGATCGCGGCAGCTACAAACAGTGGCAAGAAGATAATATTGCCCCCCAAGTCGTTTTCGAGATTTTATCCCCAAGCAATACCGCCAGAGAAATGCTGGCTAAACAAGTTTTTTACGAACAATATGGGGTTCTCGAAATGTTTTTCTATGACCCCGACACCCGCGATTTTTGGGGCTATGCTCGCGAAAATCCCAATCAAAATTCTGAGATTATTACCCCTTTATCTTTACCCTGGACTTCTCCCACTTTAAACATTCGTTTTGAATTATCAAGGGAAGGTTTAGCGATATTTTACCCTAATGGCGAACCTTTTCAGCATCCAGAGGAATTTATTGAAGAACGAGATAAAGCACGACAAGAAAGGGATAAAGCTTTTGCTAAATTACGCGAATTAGGTATTGATCCAAACGAGCTTTAAAATTAAAAACTCAGCAAACCTGCCATTACTCAAGAACCCCGGTTTCTTATCTGTTTAAGCGATAGATTTAGGCTATTTCTCCAGAAACCGGGGTTCTGAAGCCCCACAATATAGGCATATTTGATATTACTTCTGAACAACAATTTGACCGATTCCTTTGAGAATTTGTAGCACATTGTAAAGTTCATTCCCTGGATTAATCAGGGAAAATAAGCGGGAATTTGTATATTTTGCCGTAGGTTGACGTACCGCTTTAAGAAATAAGAACTCATTACCATTTGTAATTGCGCCAAACGTGGCGCGATCGCCCTGGGGATTAGCCAGCATATAAGCGAGCGCTTGAGGAATAGCGCGACTCACGGCGAAATCGCTACGTTTTGATTCAATGACTAGCAACCAAAGCGTATTTTTCTCTACTGATACATCAATTCTGCCTTGAATGGTTATCCCTTCATCTGCCATTTCCAAACTAATACTTGCTTCTGTTTCTAAATGGAAAGGGGGTCGATAAAAACCCGCTAAATCGAGTAAAGGAGCCAGCACAACCATTTTTACGCTATTTTCGAGTAGCGGTGGGTTTTCTGTTAGGGCTAAAAAGTTTTCCTGAACGCGATTTAATGCTGCTTTTTCCCTATCATTCAAATCGGGATAAGTGGCAGACCATTCAGGAAAAAATTGGGGGTCTTGGGTCGATTGTAAATTGAATTGTTGTTTGAGGGTGTTGAGGGTTACGTCGCGAGCCGGAATACTTTGAACCATCGTCATTGAGAAATAATTATCATCCGCAAAAGTGACTAATTTTGCAACGATACAGCTTCCTCAAAATGCTTTTGTAATGTTTTTTGAGGCAGGGGGCCTTGTAAATGTTGCCAAGGTAATGTTTGCTGACAAGACCAATCTTGATGAACGTAATAATCCAGAGGCGGTAATTTGCCTTTTAACGCCTTAAATGCCCGTTTATAACTGCCTACAGAATCCCCATAATCGCGGGTTAATTCTAGTAGCGGGGTAATGCGGCGATCGCCCCTTGAAATTAAAGCTTGAATCACCGACCAATTATAACTTTCTGGTCGAAAATCCATGCCCTGAGAACGCAATTGTTTTTGTAAATATTTTAGGCGTTTTTTCGCGTCAGGATTCACCCCAAGCCACTGAAATGGGGTGTGAGATTTCGGCACAAAGGTACTGCATCCGAGGGTTAATCTTAAGCCAGGGGCAGCTTTTTTAACTGCTTTCATCATCGCTACTGTTGCTTCTACATCGCTTTCTGTTTCCCCCGGAATCCCCACCATTCCGTAGAGTTTCATCGCTTTTAAACCGCCCGCTTTGGCTCGTTGTGCCGCTTCGATAATCTCATCATTGGTTAGCTTTTTATTAACAATATTTCTAACTTTTTCTGAGCCACTTTCAACGGCAATGGTAATCGAATTGGTATTATGTTTGGTTAAAGTTTGCGCGAGTTTTTCGGTGACTGTATTCGTGCGGACAGAAGCAATACTCAGCCGTACATCTTCATATTTAGGTTGGTCGATATAATCAAGTAATGTCTCAAATTCGGGATGTTGGGTTACCGACGCACCCAATAGTCCTAAGCGATTTGTGACTTTTAAACCTTTCTCAATCGCGGGAATTAAAGAACTTTCTATACTGGCTGTCCGAAAGGGCAAAGTTAGATAACTCGCGAGGCAAAAGCGGCACATTTCAGGACAACTCCGCACCACTTCCACCATATAAATATTTTCCCAAGCTGCCTTTTCAGTCACCACGGTAGAAGCAGATAGAGTATTACCGCGATAGGTTTGTTTTTCAATAAACGGCGGGATATTATAATCTAGGGGTTCGATGCGGTCAATTTCCCCTTCAATGTCGTTATAAATGGCACGATATAAACTGGGAATATATACCCCTGGAACTTGGGCTAAATGGCGTAATTTTTCAGCGCGAGGGGCATTTCTAACTTCCTGGTAAGCGTTAATAAATTCATCTAGAAGGTTCTCACCATCGCCTAATAAGATAACATCAAAAAAGGCAGCAAAGGGTTCGGGATTAGCCGTTAAAACCGGGCCACCGCCGAAAATAAGAGGATGAGAATCTTCGCGTAAAGACCCATGAATGGGAATGTCTAAAGATTCGAGTAAATTGAGAATATTAATGTAGTCTAATTCCCAAGAAACAGAAAAGCCTAAAAGTTCGGGATTGCGGGGGAGGGTTTCGGCAATATCGGTAAACAAACGACTGACTTGCACATCCGATCGCGCCGCTAAAGTCGCCCAGACAATTTGATATCCTAAACTGGTAATCCCGATGGTATATTCATTGGGAAAAGCGAAAATAAGGGGAATGGGATTGTTATTTGGGGTTGCAGGGGTAAAAAGCAGGCGTTCGTCTTGGAATACAGTCATTTCAGTTATTAATATTTAAGGGTCACGTTTTTCCGATAATTTACTGATACCCGTGTTATTGGTTATTGGTTGTTGGAAAATCCCCTAATTTTGCATTATTAATTGTAAATTGTACATTGTTAATTAGTAATTGATCCCACAGCCTTTTTCGGCAAATTCGGCTACCGTTTGCTCGGATAGTTCGTGGGTGGCGATCGCGATTAACATTTTAAAAGGTAACGTGAGATGATGGGCCCCCGCTTGCAAAGCCCCCGCAGCTTCGTCAGGAGACTTGATACTTGCGGCCAGAATCTCGGTGTTGCTTCCCTGTAACACCCGTGACATCTCCCCTACCAGCTTATTGCCGTTTCCGAGAAAGCGAGTTGCCCGATTGACATAGGCGATCGCGTACTTGGCCCCAGACTCCGCCGCGATCGCCGCCTGAGAAGCATGATAAATCGCCGTGACCGCACAGGGAATCTCAGCAGAGAGGTGGGACACCACTTGAAAGCCCACCGGGGTTGCCGGGACTTTTAAGATGGTTTTAGCGCCGATGAGGTCGTGGGCTTTGCGGCCTTCTTGGATCATGCTGTCAAAATCCGAGGTGGTGAGTTGGTAGTACAACTCCCCCGGTTGCAAAGCGGCTAACTTTTCGAGGGTAATCCTAGGGGCTAAATCACTTTGAGCGAGGATGGTTGGATTGGTGGTAATCCCTTTGACCCATCCCCACTGTAACGCGGTTTGAGCTTCAGACAGAATGGCAGAATCGAGTAACAGGGTCATGAAAAATAATTGAACGGACAACGCTTTTTCAAAGTTTAGCCTGTTGCTCACACCGAACAAACTACCGATTTTTTCGAGGGCGATCGCATCGCTTGGACGGGAATTTTAATGGTAAAGGTTGTACCATGACCGGGAATCGAGGTGTAATCTAAAGAACCGCAATGCTTTTCAGTGATAATTTGATGGCTGATAGCCAAACCCATCCCTGTTCCCTTACCAATCGGTTTTGTGGTGTAAAACGGGTCAAATAAGCGATTTTGGGCTTCTGGGGGAATACCGCCTCCGGTATCCGTTACCGTAATTTTCGCCCATTTTTCTGCGGTTGCTTCGTCACAATAGGTTTCGCTGTGGATGGTAATTTGACCCGGAGACGAGTTCAATTCAGCCGGGGTGCGATCGCGATTGTTGTCCTCAATGGCATCAAGGGCATTCACCAACAAATTCATAAACACTTGATTGAGCGGCCCAGGATAACATTCAATGGGGGGTAAATCGCCATAGTCTTTGATAATACTAATCGCCGGTCGATCCGATCGCGCTTTTACCCGATTATTTAAAATTAGCAGGGTGCTGTCAATCCCTTCGTGAATATTCACCCCTTTAACTTCACTTTCATCGAGTCGCGAGAAGGTGCGTAAAGAATGGACAATTTCGCGAATCCGACTCGCACCCACTTTCATTGAACCAATCATTTTCGGTAAGTCTTCGATTAAGAAATCGAGTTCAACTTCTTCGATTAAATCGGCAATATCTTCGTGGGGTTGGGGATAGTGATGGCCGTAGCGTTCTAGGACTTCGAGAATATCGTTTACATATTCTTCTGTATGAACCAAATTGCCGTAAATAAAGTTAACGGGATTGTTAATTTCGTGGGCTACTCCTGCGACTAATTGACCCAAACTTGACATTTTTTCGCTTTGAATCAGTTGGGTATGGGTTTGTACTAAGCGGGTATGAATCGCTTGTAGTTCCGCTAACGTTGTTTCTAATTGAATTGCTTTTTCTCGTTCTCGGCGTTCGGATTCTTGTAGGGCTTTGTTGAGTTGACTGAGTTTATCAGCCCGTCGTAAGGTTAAGCGATGAATGGTTGTTTTTAATCCTTTGGCCGCAGCAATTTCTGAGGCTTTCCAGGGTAAAGAGGTAAACCGGACTGATTCTTTCCACAACTCAAAAGATTGACGGGGAGAGAGGCTAATATTACCTTGTTCGTCCGCTTGTACAGATTGTTTTGGATCGCCAGCCCAAGTCACGGTTTGGATCGCTTCGGGACGAAACCACAGGATATATTTTGCTTTTTGTTCGGACAAAGAAACGGCTAACATTCCACTGGCGATCGCTTTATATTCTGCGTAAGCGGTATCAATTTCTCGCAGGGAATTGGTATGAACAATTGACTCGGAACAATGGTCTTGATTTAACCAAGACACTAGCTGCGCGATCGCGTCTTGGGGGGGAGTTTCCCCGATGGAAATACAGTCCCCATTATTCCAAATTACCGCCCCGGTTGCAGAAACTAAATCTAGTAAATTGGGACGATCTTGAATCAAGCCCTGACTCCAATGGTCTTCGGTGGACATACACTCAGTTAATTGGGCTTGAATGGAATTTAACTGGATTTGATAATCGTAATCTTCGCTATTATTCTTGGTAGCTAATTCCGCCGAAATCGAGCGACCTAAAAGTTCGCAAGCGGCCCGCACTTCATAAGTTAAAGATTTAGGGGTGTAGTGATGACAAGCAATCAAACCCCACAGTTGATTATCTTTCATTAACGGGATGGAAACCGAAGCCGCAACCCCCATATTTTTGAGGTATTGAAGGTGACAAGTTGAAACCCCGCGTAAAATGCCATGACTTAAATCGAGGGGTTTTTGGGTCAGGGGATTATTTTGAGGGACAATGGCCGCAGGTTCAGCGTGAATATCAGCAATGGTACGAATCCCAATTTTACAAAAAAGCTGACGGGCTGCTTCGGGAATATCCAACGCGGGGAAACTCAAACCGAGAAAAGATTTTAAATTGCGGCGTTTTACTTCTGCCAAAACGCTCCCATTCTTTTGCTCGTTGAAGTGATACAGCATTACCCGGTCTAATCCCGTTAAGCGCTGGATTTCTTCGGCTATAATTGGGTATAAATCCTGTAAATCTGTGGCTTGGCGGATGCGGAGTTCGGCAGTTTTGATTTGCTGATAAAACTCAATAAAGCTGCTGCGGTTTTCGGTATGACTGGGTTCAATTTCAATCATAATGCCGCCTTCATTGTCTTGAATTAAGGCATTAAAGTTTTGAGGTTTATCCGTTTTATGACTGGTAATTTTTAACGGAATTACGGTGGGTAAGGTTTGACTTTCTAGGGCTTGTTGGAATGACGCGATCGCGGTTTCGTCAAATAATTCTGTGAGGGGCTGATTGAGCAAGTCCGAATCAGAAATACCTAAAAAAGATTCAACATTTTGGCTGATTTGAATAATTTTCAAGGTATTTTTTTCGACCACCAAAAGCATTCCGTGGGGTTGAATGTAACCCAAAGTATTAATCGCTTCTTGGGGAATTGAAGGCTTCGGGGTGTGGAGTTGGGGGCGATCGCAATTCATAATATCCTCCTGTTTTCCAGGGTTGATGAAATAATTTTAAGTTTTATTAAGTTATGGCTGTGGTAAGACTGAGGGTTAAACTTCATCACCACTACGGTTTCGGGTCATTAATTGATAGGGAGATGAAATTACAATTTCAAATTGTGGAGATTAATCTTAATAATAATTTTACTATCTCTCTGGCTATTTTGTGGGTCAGTTTGATATTTGGGGGGGAAGATTGTAGCGCCAGTCCCCAGGAAAAACAGATGAAAGTCAGCGCGATCGCCCCTCGACCGAGAGTATTCCTCGTTGATTTAAGCTAAACCCCTAAAGTTGCCCTACTTTAAAGTCGTTTATCTGAATTTATCGCGTTTTCCTCAAACCACAACAGCGACAGGGAAAATTAGACTTTTAAAGAAACAACAAACGCAGATCAATCAAACGGAGCATTACAGATTTTAAAAACTTCGACTAAAATCGGATCCTCGTTGCGGGTTGCAAGGATGGCTCTAGCCACAGCCAGTAAAGAATGATTAAAGGCGCGATCGCTCGTCACCACCTTACTCGCGGGGTGAAGCGTCACATCTTCGGTTTGCAGTTCGTGAGTTTCTCCGGTTTGCCAAGGAGACTCTCTAAAGGTACTGGGGTCATCTTGACGACTCCACAACAGAGAACGACCCCGCAGGGTAAATTGAAACCACTCCACCTCTCCCTCGCGCAAATCCACAAACAAATCGAAGTACAACTCTCCCCCTTGATACCAAACCCGCATCGTTCCTGACGGGGTTTCTGGGACAATCAGTTTGGGGTCAATGCGTCGGAGGGATGCACCGAGTTCTTGAATTTCGCAAGCGTCCATTTGAGAATGAGCCATGACCTTTACAACAAGCTAGAATTGGCAGGGATTTGAGGGATTGTGAACGGTTAAACTTGACCAAAAGCTAATCAAACAAAGCGGCGATCGCAGCCCCCCAAACAGACGCGATATCCTTGTGGGGGTTTTAGCAACATTAAGCCAAAATCCCAACCCTTATGCAGCAGGGATTTTGGGGATGCACCCTCAATTCCGTGAATGGCACGGCCTCAACCCAGATAGACTTATAATCTTAGCTAACGATTTTAGCGTGACGCAGTTCTTGACAATCAATCGCGCTCAAATGGCGATAAGCGTCTTTAACCGCAACAGCCCCCCGTAAAAAGCCGATATTTGCCCCCGGACATAAATATTCTAAAGTTTCTGGGGAAAAGCGTTGTTTCAGGACTTCAACGCTTTGTAACTGCCTGGGCCAGTGAAAAGTTTTCGGACGACGCAACGGCGCGATCGCGAAACCTGCTGTCGCTTCTTCTGGGTTCACCGGACGGGGGAGTAGATGCCTGCCTGTAAACAAAATACCGCCATTTTGGGCGCAGTAGACGCAACTGGAACCGGGAGAATGACCGGGAGTCCAAATTGCGGTGCAATCGTCGCTCAGAGGCAATTCTGAGGCAAAGGGGGTAACTTGGGCTTGGGGGAGTAGATAAGCCGCTTGTTCTTGAATCGCGATCGCGCAGCCAAATTGCTCTTGCAAGGCTTTAACATGACTACCAATGCCGCCGCGATGAGTTAAAACCAACCAAGCAATTCCCCCCATCTCAGCGATAAAATCGGTAATTTCAGGATTTGAACCCGGACAATCGATCAGGATATTGCCAGCTTTTTCTACAATGAGATAGGCTGTCCCTCCGAGGGTGTCTCGATTCGGTGCAAAAGCGAAAAGAAAGTCAAAAACCGGATTTAGTAATTTAGCGGTTGTCCGAGGAAGTGAATCGGGTAAATTAGCTAGAGATTCGTCAGAATAAAACAGTGACATAAATTCACAATCTGTTGAGCAATGCCCCTCGACCCGATCGGCCAGGGTTGAGTAGGGGGAAAGCCGTCAAAACAAAGACAATCCCGCAAAAGGCGTGTTTGGTTTTAAGCAAATTTAGCTTCTATTATGGAATTTTTTCTTCTAATCTTTTTGGGCTTCGTGAGCGCTGTAACTTACTCAATTTTAAAACAGAGTGTTGCACCCCTCACCCGCACGCCAATCTGGTTGTTGTGGATTGTACTCATGACTCCGCCGTTTGTCCTGACGTTTTTGATGTTAGCCATGAACGGTGAAAGTCAAGACTTACCCACAGAGGCTTGGTTGGGCGTTTTGGGCTTGTTTATTCTGTGTCCGTTGCTGTATCACTATTTGATCCATTCGCGACGGCGAGAATTACCCAAGTCTAGCGAAACGCCGACGGGACAAACCCCCATCAATCTTCAAAAAGACCCCAAAACCCCACCGCCGCAAGTGCGACCTATTTCCGATGCTGAAGAAAAAGAGTTGCGAAATTGCTTCCCTTGGGGAACTTATTACTTGCAAAATTTAGATTACCATCCCCAGGCAATTTTGTGTCGCGGTCGTCTACGGGCTAATCCAGAGGTCGCATATCAAACGATTCGCAATAATATCGAAGGGAAATTTGGCGATCGCTTTGTGATTGTTTTCCAAGAAGGCGCAAAAAATCGCCCCTTTTTCGCCCTAGTTCCCAATCGTTGGTCAAAAAGTAAACGCCAAGACCAAGATGAAACCTTGACTCGTCCGGGTTTGGCGATCGCGCTTTTGGTCATTACTTTATTTACCACGACTTTGGCCGGGGCAACCCTGGCAGGTGTAAACCCGGAAGAATTACAAACCCAAAGTAGCTTATTGCGCCAAGGTCTGCCCTATAGTCTGGCTTTGATGGCGATTTTAGGGGTTCACGAACTCAGTCACTATCTCGCGGCGATTCGCTATAAAATCCGAGCCACCCTGCCTTACTTTATCCCCATTCCCTTCTTTATCGGCACGTTTGGGGCCTTTATCCAAATGCGATCGCCCGTTCCCAATCGCCGGGCTTTGTTTGATACCTCAATCGCCGGGCCTTTGGGGGGCTTTATCGTGGCGTTACCGATTTTAATTTGGGGCTTCTCCTTGTCGGAGGTGATTCCAGCCGGAGAAGAAACCAGTTTATTTAATTTCGATTCCCTCGATCCCCGCTTTTCTTTCTTTATCGCAGTGGCTAGTAAAATCGCCCTAGGCAGCCAATTAACCCCCGGAACAGCCCTTGATTTACATCCGTTGGCGATCGCGGGTTATTTGGGAATTATCGTCACCGCCTTGAATTTAATGCCCGTGGGACAACTCGATGGCGGTCATATTGTCCATGCGATGTTTGGCCAGCGTACTGCGGCAGGCATTGGGCAAGTCGCCCGGTTATTACTCTTAGGATTGTCCCTCATTCACCAAGAATTTCTGCTTTGGGCGATTATTTTACTGTTTATCCCCATTTTAGACGAACCGGCTCTGAATGATGTGACGGAGCTAGACACCAAGCGCGATATCTTGGGTTTAGTGGCGTTGACCCTGTTAGTGGTGATTTTGTTACCCGTTCCCGCAACGGTAACCCAATGGTTGAATTTGTAACTCCTTGATTCATTTATGGGAATTTTAAAAAAGAGCGCGATCGCGAGTTGTTTACTGCTACTAACCCTAACAGGGTGTCAAGACGCAATCAACCCCGAAACGCCCCCAACGAGCCAAAATCCAGCAGAAACTCAGTCCGATTGGCAAACAATTCAAGGAGAAGGGGTTTCTCTGGCTTTACCTCCCCAATATGAAGGGGGAAACCCCAGTACCGACCTTGACGAACTCGAAGCCCGACTCAACGAAATTGGCTCGGAATACGCCCAACAACTGCAAGCGATTCGCCAAAATCCTGCCGCGATCGCCTTGTTAGCCTTCGATCCTAATCTCTCCCCCAACGAGCAGATTACCAACGTCAACGTGATTCCGGTCGAAAAACCCCCAGAAGTCTCCTTGGCTGATTTTACCCGTCAAACCGCCGCACAACTGAGTACCGGGGTAGAAGTAATCGAACAAGGAGTTATTCAGGTGGGCGATCGCGAAATGGGTCGGATTGTCGTACAAGATGAAGTCAACGGTACAACCATCCAACCGTTGATGTATTTTGTCCCGGATACAGAACGCTTGTGGATCGCCATTTACGCAACCACAGCAGCGCAATTTGAGCAACGTTTACCCAATTTTGAAAAAAGTATTAAAAGCTTTAGCAGCGAGTCCTAATTTGCCCTTAAGCTGAACGAAAAAGACTCAAACTCGGAAGTTGGAAACAAATTCAGGATTGAAAGGGAGTGCAGCTAAATCAAGTCATTATCGTTTACAAAATTGACAGCCATCCGAGTAAATCTTGGGCCGAAACCTGTGCGCGTCAACTGGAAAAATTGGGGTGTCAGGTTTTGATGGGGCCAAGCGGCCCGAAGGATAATCCCTATCCCGTGTTTTTGGCTTCTTCTGGAAAAAAAATAGATTTAGCCGTGGTTTTAGGGGGTGACGGTACGATTCTCGCGGCGGCTCGTCATCTTGCGCCTTATGACATCCCGATTTTAGCGGTGAATGTGGGGGGACATTTGGGCTTTTTGACCGAACCCTTTGAGTTATTTGAAGACACCGAAGCAGTCTGGAAGCGGTTGCTGGGCGATCGCTATGCGGTGCAGCGTCGGATGATGCTACAAGCGGGCGTATTTGAAGGCACAAGGCTGGCTTCTGAGCGCATGAGCGAGCCTTTCTTATGTTTGAATGAAATGTGCGTTAAACCCGCCAGTATTGACCGTATGCCCACCTGTCTTTTAGAAATGGAAGTGGATGGGGCTATTGTCGATCAATACCACGGAGACGGCTTGATTGTGGCGACTCCTACGGGGTCTACTTGTTACAATGCTTCGGCTAACGGCCCCATTTTACACGCGGGCATGGAGGCGATCGCCGTCACGCCGATTTGTCCGTTGAGTTTGTCATCGCGCTCGATTATTTTTCCGGCCGGATCGGTGGTTAATATTTCTCCGTTGAGCGATCGCGAGTTGAATATTAAACTCTGGACAGATGGTATTCTCGCAACAACCATCTGGCCAAATCAGCGAGTCCGAGTCCGAATGGCAGATTGTCACGCGAAGTTTATTATTCTCCGAGAAAATTATTCATTTTATGCCATTCTGCGGGAAAAATTGCAGTGGGCCGGGACTCGCGTCCATTATAATAATGATCGGTGAAATTAACAGTTTTTGACTTTGGATCGCCAGAAAAACTGAAAACAATAGTAAAATCTACCCCTAGAGTTCCGTAGAATTACGGTCGTATTTTTTGTTATTTTGTAGTAAAACGTAATATAGTGTTCTCTCAAAAAGGCTAAGGCAGTTATCAGTTAAAAATCCGATCTTCTCGTTTGTACTTAAGTGGAATTGCAAAGTTATAGAGGAGAGGGTTCCTGAGTCTAGGCGCTCAAAGCCAAAGTCTATACAATTCCCCGGAAATTTGAAACCGCCTTTCTTTGACCCAAAAGCAATCCCTCATCACGATTTAAAACGACTTCAAAACCAAATATTTATAACTAAGGTTGCTTGATGAGTTCTATTAAAATTTTAAATGTTGCTATTAATAATATTGCCCGTAAAGACTTGCTTGCCAACTTAAAAAATGGCGGTATTGTCTTTACACCGAACGTCGATCATCTGGTAAAACTGCAAAAAGACCCAGAATTTTATGACGTTTACAAAGTGGCAGATTACATCACTTGTGACAGCCAAGTTTTGATGTATATTTCCAACTTTTTGGGGAAACCCATCCAAGAAAAAATTTCCGGCTCGGATTTATTTCCCGCTTTCTACGAATATTATAAAAATGATGAAAGCGTCAAAATCTTTCTGCTCGGAGCCGCCGAAGGAGTTGCCGATCGCGCCAAAGATAATATTAACCAAAAAGTCGGTCGCGAGATGATTGTCGGGGCTTATTCTCCCCCGTTTGGTTTTGAAAAAGACGAAAAAGAATGCGATCGCATTATTAAAATGATCGACGATTCGGGGGCTACCGTATTAGCGATTGGTGTAGGTGCGCCGAAACAGGAAAAATGGATTTATAAATATCGCGATCGCTTTGCTTATGTTAAAGTCTTTTTAGCCATTGGCGCAACCATTGACTTTGAAGCCGGAAACCGCCAGCGATCGCCCCGATGGATGAGCCGTTTAGGAATAGAATGGTTACATCGGTTACTCTCAGAACCCGGTCGTTTATGGAAGCGTTATCTCGTCGATTCTGTTCCCTTTTTCTGGTTAATCTTCCAACAAAAGCTCAACCTCTATCGCTATCAACGTCGCATTGGTCAACTGTTAGAAGAAGCCGGATTGCTGACACGGGGACAAGTCCAAAAAATCCTCTCAACTAAACAAAAATTCCCTCAAAAACGCTTTGGTGAGATTGTCGTTAAAGAAGGCTGGTTAACCGCACAAACCGTTGAGTTTTTCGCTGATTTATTAACCGAAAGTTTCAACAATCGCAATTGGCCCATGAGTCGCTATCTGCAACGATCGGGACTCCTCAATCAACAACAACTACAAGCCTTAACCCAAGAAGCAAAAACGAACAAGATTCCCATCGGAGAAATTGCCGTTTGCAACGGTTTAATCAAACCGCAAACCCTGGATGTCATACTAGAATATACCACCCCTCGACCGGAACGACGCATTGGTAATATTCTTCAAGATGCAGGATTATTATCTCGAACCCAAGTCGAGCGAGTTCTAGAAATCAAGCAAAAATCGCCAGACCTTCGTTTCGGTGAAATCGTCGTTCAACAAAACTGGCTCAAAGCCGAAACCGTCGAATTTTTTGCCACATTATTAGACTTTGAAACGACGAAAAACCATCTTTCCATCAGTCAGTGTTTAAAAGAATCGGGCTTATTGAGTGACGAACAAATTAATATTTTGATTCAAGAATATAAGCAAAATCAAGTCCCTTTAGGGGAACTCGCAGTCCGCAATAAATGGCTCAAAGGTGAAACATTAGAGATTATGCTCGAACATATCAGTCCCGATCCTGAACCCATCTAAACCGGAGGGCGATCGCGAGAAATGCTCAAAGAATAGCAAAAGCGATCGCCCCTAGACAAAGATTCCCCTTGCAAAATTGGGCGGTTTTCTGCGGTAAAAGCCGTGTAGCGAAATACCAGCAAAGGATGACCCAAGTTAACTTCTAAATACTCGCTCATTTCGCGATCGGCATAAGTACATTCTAAAACAGAATCCAGACGCTCGATTCTAATGCCCTGCTTTTCTAAAAAAGGGAAAGTCATTTTTTGCTGTAACTCTTGGGCGTAAGTTTTGCCCAAATCTGGCACAATATAAGTAACATCAATTCCCCCAGGATCGTTATTAATTAAAAATAACTTTTTCTGAAGATAAACTGATGGTTCTTCTGGGGATAAATTAAGAGCAACTTTAACATCTTTAGGCGCTAAAATTTCTTCGAATACCAAATTTCGGCTCACAAAATCGATTCCCTGACGCTGCATATCCTGTTCTAAAAAAATTAAAGGACTCGAAAGCGAATAAGTCACCTTTTGACGATGATTAATAAATACGCCTTTTCCTTGTTGCGATTCTACTAAACCCTGATTCACTAAATTACTAATAGCGCGACGAATTGTAATGCGGCTCACTTCAAAACTCTCCATGAGTTGACGTTCGCTGGGTAATTGTTCCCCCGGTTGATAAGTACCATTCAGAATTTGACGACGCAGTTTTTCTGAAATTAAAATATGCAGTTTGGTCATTGGTTTTTGGTTATTGGTTGTTCCTAAAATCCCTTAACGGGTAATTATCGTCTGAATGTGAATGAGGTTGTACTCAAGTTTTTGGTAACGAAGATTACAGATTTTCGGAAATAAAGGCTTATCATATAAAACAACTTGTTATAACAAGTAAGCGAAACCGCGTTTATTTAGAAAAATCATTATGGTTAGTAACACCCTCAAAAATCCCCCCAAGCCACCATCTAAGCCCCGCCAAACCCTGACGGCTGACCAATTAACAGAATTTAACCAAAAATCCAATTCACAAGGCTTGCTGCGGCTAGGGATTCACCTCAGCATTATGGCCATCAGTGGTTCTATTTGGGCAATAACCCGTACCCACAACCTCGCGATCGCGATCCCGGCTTTAATCGTCTATGGTGCGAGTATGGCCACCCTGTTCGCACCACTCCACGAATGCGTACATCGTACCGCCTTCGCGAATCGTCGTCTCAGCGATGCCGTGGCTTGGTTTGCGGGGTTGCTGTCGTTTTATAACAGTACCTTCTTTCGACGTTATCATCAGTGGCATCACCGCTACACGCAAATTCCAGGAAAAGACCCAGAATTGTGCGACCCCAAGCCCACAACCGGGTTAGAGTATCTGTGGCAGATTAGCGGTTTACCCTGGTGGATGGGTAAAATTCGCGGCCATTTTAAAGTTGCGACAGGACAATTGCAGGAGTATTTCTTTCTCCCCGAAAGCGTCCATGCTGCGGTAATTCGTTCAACTCGTATCCAGTTGGCGGTTTATGCCAGCGCGATCGCCCTCTCAATAATATTAGGTCATCCCCTGGCGATGTTTTGGTACTGGATACTACCCCTCGCAGTGGGACAACCGATACTGCGGTATATTTTGCTGGCAGAACACACGAATTGCAGCCTCAATGATAATCCCTTGACGAACACCCGCACCACCCTGACATTATTGCCCATGCGCTTGTTGATGTGGAATATGCCCTTTCATGTCGAACATCACCTCTATCCCTCGATTCCCTTTCACCAACTCCCAACAGCCCATCAGGAGTTAAGTCAATATTTTGCCCATCTCGAACCGGGCTATATTAAAGTCAATCGGGATATTGTCGCGAATTTAGGGCAGAAAACAGTATGAATGCTCCGGCAAGCTTAATTTTAAAAGACTTTGAGTTGCAATGCGGCCAAGTTTTACCCCAAGCCCAAATTATCTATCAAACCTACGGCGAATTAAATTCAGCCCGCGATAATGTTATTCTCTACCCCACTTCTTATGGCGCACAACACGGGGATATTGAATGGTTGATTGGGCGCGATCGCATCCTCGATCCGACCCATTGGTTTATTATTATCCCTAATATGTTCGGTAATGGCTTGTCGAGTTCTCCGAGTAATAGCGATCGCGTCGGTTTAGCCGAACAGGGGTTTTACTTTACCCATCTCGATAATATCCACGCCCAAGATAGATTACTGCGTCAAGTCTTTGGCATAGAAACCCTCGCATTGGTATATGGTTGGTCCATGGGGGCGCAACAGGCGTATCATTGGGGCGTATTGCCGAGAAGCGATCGCGTGAAACGAATTGCCGCCCTATGTGGCACAGCCCGCACCACACCTCATAATAAGATTTTTCTTCAAAGCTTGCGATCGGCGCTTACTAGCGATCCCGCTTGGGATGGGACAAAATTCACCGCTACCCCCGATCGCGGCTTTCGCACCTACAGCTTAATCTATGCGAGTTGGGCTGCGTCTCAACCCTATTATCGCCAACGGATTTTTGAGCAACTGGGTTATAACAATCTGGAGGAATATTTAGAGCAAGCATGGGAAGCCAATTACCGCAAACGCAATCCCCACGATCTCATTGCGATGATTGACACTTGGCTGCGTTGCGATGTTAGCAACAATCCCACTTATGAAGGCAACTATACCCAAGCCCTAGCCGATATTACCGCCAAAACCCTCGTTATGCCCGCAACTACTGACCTTTACTTTACCCCCGAAGACTGTAAAGCCGAAGCCGATTTGATTCCCAACGCCGTATATCGCCCGATTGAGTCAATTTGGGGACATCGTGCCGGAAATCCTTACCAAAACCCCCCAGACGAGCAGTTTATCCGCGAATCTGTCCGAGAATTGCTGGCAGATTGAGAATTTGTATCAACTAATACTAACAACCAACAGCAAATAACTAACAAATGACCAATGACCAACAACCAATGACCAAATTATGACTCAACCTCTGTCTGAAATTGCACGCGATCGCGACATTAACTATTTTCTCATTTCCTTTACCGATCTCTTTGGGGTGCAACGAGCCAAACTCGTTCCGGCGCAAAGTATTGACACAATGGCGACCAATGGGGCAGGATTCGCTGGATTTGCCGCTTGGCTCGACCTCAGTCCCGCCGACTCAGACATACTCGCCATACCGGATGCTAATAGCTTATTTCAACTGCCTTGGAAACCGGAAGTGGCTTGGCTACCCGCAGATTTATGTCGCGTTGATGGTACATTACTCGATCAAACCCCCCGCGTTGTCCTCAAACGTATCCTAGAAAAAGCCAAAGCCAAGGGTTATCAAATTAAAACTGGCGTTGAATGCGAGTATTTTCTCGTCGATCCCAGTGGCGAAGATATCTCCGATCCGCGCGATCGCAGCTCCAAACCCTGTTACGATCAAGAAGCCCTGATGCGTCGCTTTGAAGTAATCCGGGAAATCTGCGACGGGATGTTAGCCCTCGGTTGGGGAGCGTATCAAAACGACCACGAAGACGCAAATGGCCAGTTTGAAATGAACTGGACTTATGACGATGCCCTCATTACCGCAGATCGCCACGCCTTTTTCAAGTATATGGTGAAAAGCATCGCCGAAAAACACGGATTCCGAGCCACCTTTATGCCCAAACCCTTTAGCCACCTTACCGGAAATGGCTGTCACACTCATGTCTCGGTTTGGGATGCAACCAAAAACACCAACTTATTCCTCGATGCTGAAGGAGAACTCGGTTTATCAACTTTAGGTTATCAATTTATTGGGGGGGTATTGCACTCGGCGGAATCCCTTTGTGCCATTACCAACCCCACTGTCAATTCCTACAAACGCATTAACGCCCCTGTAACGCGATCTGGGGCTACTTGGTCGCCCAATACCGTGAGTTATAGTGGCAATAATCGCACCCATGCCATCCGCATTCCCGATCCGGGACGTTTTGAGTTACGCTTGGCTGATGGTGCGGTGAATCCTTATCTATTGCCCGCAGTTGTTGCTGCCGCAGGGTTAGACGGCATCGAGAACAAACGCGATCCGGGGCCTCGCTACGATAATAATAACTATACCGATCCTGTCCCTGCCGATAAAGTCAAACGCCTGCCTCCTAATTTACTCGATGCTTTGCGTTGTTTGGAGGGCGATCGCATTCTTTCCCCCATATTAGGCGAACCTTTCATCTCGGCTTATCTCAAGCTACAACATCAGCAGTGGAACGACTACAGTTCCCATATTTCCAGTTGGGAAGTTCAACACACCCTCGATTGTTAATCTCACCCCTGCTTCTTGAGCAAAACAGGACAAGCCAACCCAGTCTGATAACTCTCACGATCCGGTAAACTAAGGAAAAGCAATTCCTCTTGAAATAAAAAGATGTCCTTTTTTCGTCAATACATTGCCCCTTTATTTGTGGTATTAATATTTGTACTCGCCTTAGTGGCCGTGAGTGCGCGAATCTTCCTACCCTCAGATTTAGCCGCCCCTGCCCCTGTAGACGATCTGGGCATTATCCCGGCACAAGTGACGATCGCGCTCCCTTCGTGACAGGTTTGAGCTACCGTATCCACAGAGGATCGGGGGTCGATCGCGCCTTATTGCTGCGGTTTATGACCTTGACTTACCAAGAACTTTTCCCCCAGGTGCAAGACTTTTCCCATCTCGCCCGAACTGTTGAGCAGTATTTTTCGGCAGAAACGCCCTTGTGGTGGGTCTTCCCCGAAAACACTACCGCCCAGAAAGTGGGCTGTATTTGGGTCGGTAATGGAGTCGATCAAATCCAGGGCGATCGCTACGCCCATATTTTTCTACTGTACGTCAAACCCGACCACCGCCGCCAAGGTTTAGGTCAACGGTTGATGCAGCAAGCCCAAACCTGGGCCCGAAAACGGGGCGATCGCCAAATGGGATTGCACGTTTTTTGTCAGAATCAAGCCGCGATCGCCCTATATCAACGTTTGGGCTTCCAAACCCAATCCTGGTTGATGTTAAAACCCCTCAAAGAATTATAAAGTGGAGAAAGGCCGCCGAAAGCTTTGGTGCGATCGCGTTGGCTTTTTGAGTTTCAAGTTCCCCATTCAAGTTCCCGATGAACGAAGACGACCTCAGCGTACTCGATTTTGACTTTGACGACAGTGAGTTTGAAAGCCCACTAGACAAGCTAGACCCCGTGGAGGCCTCGGAAGCCCAAAAACCCAATTCCGAGGCAATGCTGGTGTTGCTACAGTCGTCTGAGACGCAACAGCGCATGGTGGCCGCCCGCGCCTTTAGTGAAATCCAAGACGAGCGAGCCATTCCCTACCTGATCGAAATGCTAGAAGAAGTCTGTCCTCTTGCTCGCGTTAGTGCGGCTTATGCCCTAGGGCGCAACCCCTCTCACGATGCCGTAGACCCCCTCATACATCGGTATCATCGCGATTGGAACGGTTATGTTCGCAAAGGCGTAGTTTGGGCGTTAGGGAATTGTCGCGATCGCCGTTCCCTCGAACCCCTCACCCAAGCCCTACAAAACGACATTTCCGCCGTCCGCTTGTGGGCCGCAAGTGGCCTGGCTCAAATCGCCAAACTCGACTACGACGATATGATCAAAGCCATTCCCCCCCTGATCCAAGGCTTGCGTCGGGACCCCATTGCGGCGGTACGGAGTAACTGCGCTTGGGCCATTGGTCAGTTGTGTCGAGAATTGCCTTCTAACGTGGTTTATGCCACCGCCATTGATGCTTTAATCGAAGCCCTAGTAGAAGACCCAGATGTGGGTGTAACCGAAGACGCAAGGGCAGCCTTACTGCGTTTAGGCGACCCGCAAGGCTTACAAATGATCGAGCAACTCGAACTCGAAGGCATCATCTAAACCCCGCGAGGGCGCGATTCTATGGCACAATCAAAGCAAAAGAGTTTTCTTAAAGTAACTTAAGACTATGGCAGCGAAGAAGATTAAAAAAGGCAGTTTAGTTCACGCCGTCCGCGAAAAGCTAGAAAACAGTAGCGAAGCCCTGTCCAGCGATACCCGCTTTCCCGATTACCTGTTTAAAAGTAAAGGGGAAATTGTTGATATTGAAGGGGATTATGCGTTTGTGAAATTTTACGTTCCCACGCCGGGAATGTGGCTGCGTCTCGATCAACTCGAAGCCGCATCGTAATCTCTACGATTGTTAAAAATCGAACGCGATCGCGATAAACTTCAAAACCAAAGGGTAAAATGATTTTGCGTCATTTTATCCTTTGATTTTTTCAATCCTTAACCCTTTTTAACCATCCCAATTATTTAACAAAATTAATTTTAGGACGATTTTTCTATGTTGCCTGTCGAACAAGCTGAAGCCATTATCCTCGACTTAGTAAATGGGTTTGATTCCCAGCGAGATGTAGAAACCCTGAATTTAGGGGCAAGTCTCAACCGCATTCTCGCTACTCCCGTCATCAGTCAGTTAGATTTTCCCCACTGGGATAACTCGGCCATGGATGGTTATGCCGTCCGGTTTGCCGATGTGGAAACCACCCCCACAACCCTAGAAATTGTCGAAGAAATACCCGCCGGATATCAACCCCAAAACACCCTCCAACCAGGACAAGCCGCCCGCATCTTTACCGGGGCCATTATGCCTCAAGGGGCAGATACGGTCATTATGCAGGAAAATACCGAGAAAGCAGAAAATAGCGTTAAAATCCTGCAATCACCTCAATCTGGGGAATTTGTACGCCATCGGGCTTCCTTTTATCAAGCCGGAACCCCCTTACTCTCACCGGGAATCCCCATCAAAGCCGCAGAAATGGCCGTCCTCGCGGCAGCCCAATGTAGCGAAGTGACGGTTTATCGCCAACCCCGCATTGCCCTATTCTCCACTGGCGATGAGCTAGTCCCAGTGGATCAGCCCCTACAACCGGGTCAAATTGTCGATTCTAACCAATATGCCCTGAGTGCTTTTATCGCCCAGACAGGGGGCATTCCCTTGCCGTTGGGGATTGTGCGCGATCGCGAAGACAAACTCAGAGAAACCATTGCTTACGCCATCTCCACCGCCGATGTTGTGTTGTCTACCGGGGGCGTTTCTGTAGGCGAATACGACCTCGTTGGTAAAATTTTACAAGAACTCGGCGGCCAAGTTCACGTTCGCACCGTCGCCATTAAACCCGGTAAACCCCTCACGGTGGCAACATTCAACGCCAACAAAACGGGTAGACCTTGTTTGTATTTTGGCATTCCGGGTAATCCGGTTTCAGCGTTGGTGAGTTGCTGGCGCTTTGTCCAACCTGCTTTGAAAAAACTATCAGGATTAAAAGCCCATTGGTTGCCTCATTTTGTAACAGCAAAAACGGCTCATCCCCTCAAAGGTGCAGGCAAACGGGACGCTTATTTATGGGGTCAGTTGACCTTAAAGAATGAACAATATGAGTTTAAGTTAGCAGGTGGAAGTCACAGTTCGGGCAACTTAATCAACCTCGCTCAAACGAATGGTTTAGCCATTGTGCCAACGGGGACTAAAGAAATTTTAGCCGGGGAAGCCGTTAGGGTTATGCAAGTTTGAATTTTCTTTCACGGTAGGTTGCCAGGGAAAGCAGAATTTCCCAATCTTTTCAATTCAAGCTCAAGATACAGTAAATTAATAGCAACGACAAATAATCCCCCTAACTTCCTTTTTAGTTTCAGGGTTAAGGTGCAGCGATCGCAGGAATTAGGGCTTATGGTCGGGTGAGCGAGGATTATCTATCAAAGTTTTGAGTGGGAAGTCTACTACATCCAGCGCAACCTGAATTAATAGTGAAATCAGCATGACCCTCATGATCGGTACAGAACAATTTATTTTATTAAAACAAGATATCAAAGCTTGGAATCAATGGCGGCAAGAAAATCCTGATTTTGTTCCTAACTTAAGTGGGGTAAATCTAAGTGGTTTTAACCTCGAAAATGCGAATTTAAGTAGTGCTAACCTCAGCAGCACAAAATTCCAGCAAACTAATTTAACCGGGGCAGATTTATCGGTGGCGAATTTGAGTCGCGCCAATTTGAGCCAAGCCAATTTAACCCAAGCTAATCTAACCGTTGCCAATTTAACTGAAGCTTATCTCAGCGAAGCGAATCTGAGTCAAGCTAATTTGAGTGGTGCAAACTTGAGCGAAGCTTATTTAAGTCGAGCTAATTTAAGGGATGCTAATTTAACGGTTGGGAATTTTTCGGGGGCAAATTTAACGCGAGTTTGTTTGCAAGATGTTGATTTAACCGGGGCTAATTGTAGTGAGGCGAATTTGAGCGACGCGATCGCCTTTGGGTTAAAAATATGCAGCGTTAACTTTGCCAAAACCATCTTTACGGGTATTCAAATCGACTTTTGGCATTTTGATGAATTGACGAATCTTGAGACGGCGATTTGCGATTATTTCTTTTATCCTGAAGCGAATCTCCAACGATATCCACGACAAGATCGACTCGCTGCGGGGGGATTTGCTACCTGGATTCGTCAGAATATGATTCAGGTTTAGACTCAACCCAAATGAATGAGCAATTAAATTTCGGTTGGACAACGGCTAATCGTCCTGGCTGTTGCCAATAACCTCGTAACATATCACAGATTGCGCCCAACGTCAAAGGCCGCGATCGCGTCTCTGACCCTTTACGATCTCAACGAAAAATGTTTGAGATCGCCCATTTTTTCTCCAAAAACGGGCATTCTTAAGATAAGAACACTTTTAAAAGATCATTTTGGAATTAAAACCATGCAATCAGATGTACTACAACTAACGGCTCAAATATTGTCTTCTCGCCAAATCTCTCGTCGAGAACAAAGACGAATGACGGCTTTATTAAACAAAAGCGAACTCCATGAAAGCGAAAGAGTGCTAATCAACCGTGTTTTTTACGGAGTGCGTCATGGCCTACTGACGACAGTAGACTAAACCCATCTACCTTTTGAAAATCAGTTAAACAAACCCTTTTTAACAAATTTTTGACCTTAATTTAATCAAACAAGCGGCAAAGGTGTAACACTTTTGGCGCTTTTTCTAAACATTTTGATGAAAATTCAAAGGCGCGATCGCCGCTTTCATATCTAGCTCCAAAAAACTATCTAAAGCTCGATAAAGCCAAGAAATCCTCAAACTCGGATCGTCAAAAGTCGCCTGAAACCCTAACGCTTGCGCCAGTTGCGCCACACTCGCGTGAATCGAAATCCCGTACAAATCGCACAAATTCGGAAAATCTTGTTGCATTTCCTGAAGGGTGCGTTGTGCATCTTCGAGAAACTGAGCGACTTGAGCGTGTTTGAGATAAGGTGCATCAATCGTCCAAGCCCGAATTAAAACCGAAGTACAATCCAAGTCACCCGGAAGCGCTAACTGGATTGGGTCTTTTTCTTTAGGCTTACTCAAATACAAGCTTTTTGCCGGAGACATAAAAAATCTAGGTTCAGACACTTTAGCAACGGGATAAAATAGCGCAAACCCAATCGCTTGTCCGGTATCGCAACGTCGCAACACGCGCATACACTTGGGGTATTGATTTGCCCAGTTTCGCAGTAAAGAGGCGATCCGATGGGGCAGTATGGCGGTATTATCATTCATCCAGTTGTAATTTCGCGCCCAACAATTCGCCACCAATACAGTATCGGTACGGGGATTGAACTGATCTACTTCAAACTGGAGATTTTGAGGACGATGCTTTTCGGGGAGATCGAGAGACAAAGGGCGGATTTGCACTTCGATGGTATTGCCGTTAAAGCGCTTATCCAACAAACCCAAAGCTACCAATTTATCGAGAATCATCCCGGCGGCGCGATCGCTCCCTCGGTCTTTGTTCGCATAAAAAACCTCGGCCATTTCTCGATGCGTACAAGGAATAAACCCTGGAGGAATCTCTAAATTTTGTAACTCGGTTTTGGCGTTTTGATCAATTGCCATACAATGCTTGTGCCACAAATACGCCCACAAACGCACAAAATACTCAGCCCGACAACGAGTTAACCCCACAGGACGACATCGGGGGTGCATCAATCGTTTAATATATCGTTTTTGATCTTGCTCGGAAAGGCCCTGGTTATGGGAAACTAAAGCTGCATTCATCATGTTTTTTACGCTTCAAACAACTTGAAATGCAGATGACCCTGAAGAAAATTAGGTAGATATTCCGTAGAAGTACGGCAGTATTTTTATCTACAAACGACACAGTTAGATTTCGCAAAAACTTCACCCTACTTCTGAAGATTTCTCCTTTGTACTCATTTCTGAACAGTACCTGAGTTTCTTTGGGGTAGCTCATTGAGGGTTCACCAGTGACTCAGACATAGTGAAAACAAGCACCGGGTAATCGGGCTGCACTACTATTTTTCGGAGTTTTACTATGTCTACTTCTTTAGCCACTTCAGTCAATCTCGAAGTTCTCTCTCCCGTTTTGCTAGATAACTTGTTTGAAAGTTTCATTGATGGCATTGTGCTGGCGAATCCCTGCGGAGAACTCGTATATACCAACAATTTCGGTGGGGATTTTTGTGAAAAACTCCACCGAAAACGCGATCGCCTCCCGAAAGAACTTTGGCAGATCGCTCAGCAATTGCTGGTAGGTGATTCTACTTCGCCCTTTTTGCTCGACGATCGCCTTGTTCCCGATATCCGCGTCAGAGTACAGCGTTGGCAATGGGGCGATCGCGCTTTCCTCTTATTTATCCTCGAAGATCGCCAACAAACCTTACAACAACAAGCGATCGCCGATCGCCAAAAATACCAATTCACCGATCGCGAAACTGAAGTTTGGCAACTGCGACAACAACAACTTTCCTATCCAGAAATCGCAGAAAAACTCTATATCTCGGTGAATACCGTCAAAAAACATATCAAAAACATCAACGCCAAACGCCAAGCCTTCTTATGGGCAGAAAACGATACTTAATCAACGAACTACCATGCAAGACACTAGCTTACAAATCATTCTAAGAATGGATGATGTTGTCCTGACCGATTTGGCGGTTGCTATAATTCATAACTCAAGCGCTAACGGCTCAAAAACCCCATGAAAATCGCTACTTGGAACGTTAACTCCATTCGCACTCGCCAGGAAATCGTCGCAGATTGGCTGAAAACTAATCCTGTCGATGTGCTGTGTTTGCAAGAAACCAAAACCGTTGATAAAACCTTTCCCCACGAACCTTTCGAGGCGTTGGGCTATCATCTGTACATTTGGGGACAAAAATCTTATAACGGTGTCGCGATTTTGAGTAAAACCCCCGCAACTGAAGTGAATCTGGGTTTTGCTTCTGTTTTAGGGGAAACCCTGACTCAAGATTGGGACGAACAAAAGCGGGTGCTGAGTGTGGTTGTCAATGATGTGCGAATTGTGAATTTGTATGTCCCTAATGGTTCGTCGGTGGGGAGTGACAAGTATGAATATAAATTGGGATGGTTTGCCCTGCTCAAACAGTATTTAGAAATATTGTTGGCGCGATCGCCCCAGGATTTATGCGTTTGTGGTGATTTCAACGTCGCCCTCGAAGACCGAGATATTTATCAACCCAAGAAGCCCAATCATATTATGGCTTCAGACGCAGAACGTGAGGCAATACAAGCCTCCATCTTGGCTTTAGGACTCAAAGATAGTTTTCGACTTTTTACCAAGGCTGGCGGGCATTTTAGCTGGTGGGATTATCGTCGAGGGGGGTTTGCTCGCGATCGCGGTTGGCGCATCGACCACCTTTATCTCACCCCCAGTTTGTGCGATCGCGCCGTGGCTTGCACCATCGACGTTGAACCCCGCCGCCTCGAACGTCCGAGCGATCACACTCCGGTTGTGTTGGAAGTTAAATAACCAACAACAAATGACAAAGGACAAATGACAAAGGACTAAACCTTAACTTTCCCAAAACGGCGATCGCGATTTTGATAAGCTCGTAAAGCTGCGTGAAACTCCTCCCGATCAAAATCTGGCCAAGCGGTTTGAGTCACATAAATTTCAGCATAAGCCAGTTGCCACAACAAAAAGTTACTAATCCGCATTTCACCACTGGTACGAATCAATAAATCTGGTGACGGTAAACCCTTCGTGTAGAGATGGCGCTCAAACAACTCCTCATCTACTCGTTCTGGGTCGATTTTACCTTGTTGAACTTGAGTCGCGATCGCCCGGCAAGCGTGGAGAATTTCTTGACGACCGCCGTAGTTAGTAGCGATGGTAAACTGAACGCTACGATTATCCTTCGTTGCCGTCATCGAGCGCTCGATTTCGGCTTGCAACGACTGGGGCAATCCGGCTAAATTGCCCACAAAGCGAATGCGGACATCTTCTTCGATCATCTCCGCTAACTCGCGTCGCAGCACCCGTTCAAACAGCATCATCAAAAATTCCACTTCTTCTGAAGGTCGCCCCCAATTTTCTGTAGAAAAAGCGTAAGCGGTGAGCGCAGAAATCCCCCAATCTTTGCAACAGCGCAAGATATTTTTGAGAGTATCTACACCCCGACGATGCCCCATAATTCGTTGTAATCCTTGGCGTTTAGCCCAGCGACCGTTACCATCCATAATCACCGCAACGTGATTGGGTAAGCGATCGCGATCTAAATCCGTTGGTAACTGCTTTAGTAACACGCTTTTGCTCACAGTCATTTGGCAGGACGAAGAAATTGTACAGTAGTGGAAGTCCCAAAATCGCTTTTTCAGCTTTGCTTCCCTCTGTTTTATCCAGAATAAGAAAGGTTTTTTGGGGGCGAGTGGGAAAGTTTGTAAAAATTCTTAACGATTATAAGCCGAGAAACGCCCTTAACGCTAATGCGCGATCGCCCTAATCACCGCCGCGCATTTCACCACGTTTTTTCTCCTCAGACGTTTTTCGCGACCCCCCAAAAAACTGCTTAAACAGCCCCCAGCCCTTAATTCCCAACTTGCGACTCAGCCGCCCAATACCCGGCGCGACCACCGATTCCCGTTCCATCGAAGGGGAAAATCGTTCTTCGAGCAGTTCTTTCAGTTTGCTACTGGTCAGAGGGCGATTCAGCAATCGACCTTCCGCCAAAGAAATCGAGCCAGTTTCTTCAGACACCACCACACATAAACAATTCTCGACTCGCTCCGTAATCCCCATCGCTGCTCGGTGACGGGTTCCTAACTGCCGAGAAGCCTTACGCTCCGACAACGGTAAAATCGTTCCCGCCGCCACAATGCGAGAACCGCGAATATGAACCGCCCCATCGTGTAATAACGTCGTGGTTTGGAAAATCGTTTGTAACAATTCTTTAGAAATCTCGGCATTAAGCATTACCCCCGGTACTGCAAAATCCCGTTCGTCGATCACGCCGTTGGTTTCCAAAACAATCAGCGCTCCGGTGCGGTTTTGCGATAACTCCTTAACTGCATCGACAATCTTATCAATCGTGCTGTCCGCTTTCGGCACCGGACGGCGAGACGTGCGTACAATTTGTAAAAACTCGCCTCGCCCCAAAAGTTCCAAGAATTTGCGAAAATCCGACTGGAAAACGACAGCCATCGCCACCGCCGAACCCACCACTAGCTTTTCGAGAACAAACGCCAGTAATTGAAAATTCAAGTTCTGACTGACGACCGCGGCCAGCATTAATAAAATGAAGCCGCGAACCATCCATAGGGTACGACGCTCCCCGATCGCGAGGAGCATAACATAAGTAAAAATCAGAACTAATCCGATATCAAGGCTACGAATCAGCCAATATGGAAGCCAGTCCGGGAAAAGCATGGGACCCGACGAAGACATGGGGGCGCATCCTAGAGCGATCGGGATGAACAGATAAATTAGACAGCCGAACCCAAAAATGCGATCGGCAATTGATTGGGTTACAACCTCTAGCTTGATTTTGACAACTCCTCGCCGTAAACGGTCGAGGATTCTCGTTTCTTTCAGATTGCCTCTTAGCTAGACCTCAGATCAACAGATACCTAAATATCCTCCCCTTAATCCCCGCCAGACCGACTCAACGAGCGTTTTATCTTTTGGTTTCTTCCCCAAGATACGCCCTGCCCGGACGCAAAAGTTTGTTTTCACAACTACACCCTTAAAGTTTTACATCAACAAGGATTGTGCTGAAAACCCCTGACTTTAACTATTGAGTTGGTTAGGTTTGTTGTAGTGCGGCCCACATTACTGGTCACTCGCACACCGATATTATAATATAAAGCCGTCCTTGAAGGACGGGGAACCTGAAACCCAGAATTTTTGGTAACGGTTGCGTTGAATCTTACGGTTTTAGTCGCTGGGGTAAACGATCTTGCCGCAGTAAATCCGCATAAGTTTCGCGATTGATAATGATGGTCGCGTCACCATCTTTCACTAAAACCGCCGCCGGACGACCAATGCGATTATAGTTAGAAGCCATACTGTAGTTATAAGCTCCTGTCGCCAGAATAATTAAAGTGTCTCCGGGTTCAGTAAGGGGCAAATGAGCGTCTTTAAGCACAATATCGCCAGATTCGCAATGTTTTCCGGCAACCGTGACAATTTCACTCGGTTTTGCGGACATCCGATTACCGACAACAGCCCGATAAACGGATTGATAAGTAATCGGTCGCGGATTATCCGACATCCCTCCATCTACGGTGATATAAGTGCGAATATCGGGGATTGTTTTGCGACCACCGACGGTATAAGCCGTAATACAAGCCGAACCAATGAGCGATCGCCCCGGTTCAGAAATTAATTTCGGATAAGCCAAGCCGCGATCGTCACAAGCTTTGGCCACCGATTCTGCGGCGGTTTTCACCCATTCCTCAATGCTGGGGGGATCGTCGGCTTCGGTGTAGCGAATCCCCAAACCCCCGCCGATATTTAACTCGCTAATCGGTAAACCCGCATCCAGGGCTTTGGCCATCCAATCGACTAAAACGCCCCCTAAATCTTGGTGGGGTTGGCGCTCAAAAATTTGTGAGCCAATGTGAGCATGAAGACCAATCCCGTTTAATCCCGGTTGTTGCGCGACAAATTTAAACACTTCGGGCAGTTGATTGGGATCGAAGCCAAATTTACTGTCAATATGCCCGGTGCGGATGTATTCGTGGGTGTGACATTCAATACCCGGTGTCAGCCGCAGTAAAATCCGCGTCGGCTTTGCGGGATCGGTAATTTCGGCTAAAATTTGCAATTCTAGCCAGTTATCAACAATAATGGCACAATCTTTATCTACCGCAAATTGCAGTTCTTCACGGGACTTATTATTGCCGTGGAAATAGATTTTTTCAGGACTTACCCCCGCTTCAAGGGTGGTATAGAGTTCCCCTCCTGATACCACATCAAAGCCTAAGCCTTCTTGGGCAATAACCGCGCAGACTGCCAAACAACTCCAAGCTTTCGAGGCATAAATGACTTGGGACGAACCGGGATAATAATGCTTAAAAGCATCTCGATATTGACCGCAAGCGGTTCTCAGGGTGACTTCATCGAGAATATAAAGCGGCGAACCGAATTGCTGTAAGAGTTCCGTGACATCACAACCGCCAACTTCTAAGCGATCGCGATCGTTAGTTTTCGCCGTGAGGGGTAATAGGGACTGATTCGGAGAAGTCGTAGAGGAATTTGAGGGCGGTAAGTACGGATAAGTTAGATTTTGTGTGCTTTTTTCGGTGGATATAATCATAAAATTTTGTTTTGTCGTTATGGGCGAATAGGGATGAGCCGTAAATCTGCTTGGGGCGCGATCGCGCTGTTGGCTTAAAAAGTCTGACGAAAAGCCCTACAGTTGAGCCTGGGATGAAGTCAGATCGGTGGATAGAGTGCCACGCCTGAGACTGACCCACTACGGATGCACTCTCAAATTACATCACTTGGCCTTCACTCGGAGAATAAAGATATTCCAGTTTCCTGTCAGCAATTCCCAGGGTTATTTTTGGCCGATAGCCCTCTATCTGGCATCATATTATGAAAGTAGCCTATCAAGACAAGCTCAAACTCACATCAGAGCCAACTGCGACGATCGATTATTGGCGGTGACTTCATCAGAACTTTTATTAAAACCGATTACGGCTGAAGACCTCGCCGCCGTCGTTGAACTCGATCGCCAATGTTTAGGCGGTTTATGGACAATTGACGGCTATCAACGAGAACTCGACAGCCCCAATAGTGAATTATGGGCCGTGGCGCGATCGCGCCATCAACCTCAGTCTTTAATCGCAATGGGCTGTTTTTGGGCAATTTTAGAAGAAGCTCACATCACCCTACTGGCGGTTTCCCCCGAATATCGCCGCCAAGGTATAGGCGCTCTACTTTTGTCTACCCTGCTGCAAAAAGCCCAAGCCAGAGGTTTAGAACGAGCTACCCTCGAAGTCCGCAGTAGCAACCAAGCCGCGATCGCCCTCTACCAAAAATTTGGCTTCAAAATCGCCGGAACTCGCAAAAAATATTATCAAGATAACCAAGAAGATGCTTTAATCTTATGGCTTGGCCATCTAGTCATTGGTCATTAGTCCTTTGTTGTTTGTTATTCGTTACTGGTTGTTCCCCTACTGCCCACTGCCTAAAAAACTGTTGACTCTCTTGGAAACGCTAATTTTACTTTTTCGGGCTGTAATGCTTATCTAGTCTAGTGTTGAGCCTTTTTTAGAGTCTGCCATCTAGCAAGAAGTTTCTGATCTTCTTTGGAGGGGCTTGCATCCCCACTCCCTCCCCGATTGCCCATTGCCTACTGCCCACTGCCTAAGAAATAGTGTGCTATACAACATCAAGCCAAAATGCCTGTGTTAGAATCAACCATACACGGGCAAGCAGCAGGTGATGGATAATAGGTCATGTTTGAACGCTTTACAGAAAAAGCCATAAAAGTCATTATGTTAGCCCAGGAGGAGGCACGCCGCCTGGGTCACAACTTTGTGGGTACAGAACAAATCCTTTTAGGTCTCATTGGAGAAGGAACAGGTGTTGCCGCCAAAGTTCTGAAATCCATGGGAGTCAACCTAAAAGATGCCCGCATCGAAGTTGAGAAAATTATCGGTCGCGGTTCCGGCTTCGTGGCAGTGGAAATTCCTTTCACTCCCAGAGCCAAGCGCGTTCTCGAACTGTCGTTAGAAGAAGCCCGGCAACTGGGCCATAACTATATTGGCACAGAACACTTGCTGTTGGGCTTAATTCGCGAAGGAGAGGGCGTAGCGGCACGGGTGTTGGAAAATGTGGGAGTAGACCTCTCCAAAGTCCGCACTCAGGTGATCCGAATGCTTGGTGAAACCACCGAAGTAACCGCCGGACCGAGTTCGGGACGAACCAAAACCCCAACCTTGGATGAATTTGGTTCTAATCTCACCAATTTAGCCGCCGAGGGTAAACTCGACCCCGTGGTTGGTCGTGTCAAAGAAATCGAACGGGTGATTCAAATTCTCGGTCGTCGGACGAAAAACAACCCGGTTCTGATTGGGGAACCTGGGGTGGGTAAAACCGCGATCGCCGAAGGTTTGGCGCAACGCATCGCCAACAACGACATCCCCGACATTCTCGAAGAAAAGCGCGTCGTCACCCTGGATATCGGCTTATTAGTCGCCGGAACCAAATACCGAGGTGAATTTGAAGAACGTCTCAAGAAGATCATGGACGAAATCCGCTCGGCGGGGAACGTTATCTTGGTCATTGACGAAGTTCACACCCTGATTGGTGCCGGGGCCGCCGAAGGTGCGATCGACGCAGCCAATATTCTCAAACCCGCCTTAGCGCGGGGTGAGTTGCAATGTATCGGCGCAACAACCCTCGATGAATATCGCAAACACATCGAACGGGATGCCGCCCTAGAACGGCGTTTCCAACCCGTTATGGTGGGCGAACCTACCGTCGATGAAACCGTCGAAATTCTCTATGGTCTGCGCGAACGTTACGAGCAACACCACAAACTGAAAATTTTAGACGAAGCCCTCGAAGCGGCGGCGCATTTGTCAGATCGTTACATTAGCGATCGCTACCTCCCGGATAAAGCGATTGACTTGATCGACGAAGCCGGATCGCGAGTGCGCTTGATCAACTCGCAACTGCCCCCTGCGGCCAAAGAACTGGACAAAGAACTGCGGCAAATCTTGAAGCAAAAAGATGACGCAGTACGGGCCCAAGACTTTGATAAAGCCGGGGAACTGCGCGATCGCGAAATGGAAATCAAAGCCGAAATTCGCGCGATCGCCTCCTCGAAGAAAACCGACGGCGGTAGTGACGAAGACGGCCCCCTCGTAGACTCCGAGGAAATCGCCCACATCGTCGCTTCTTGGACAGGGGTTCCGGTGAACAAACTCACCGAAACCGAATCCGAGAAACTCCTGCACATGGAAGACACCCTGCATCAACGACTAATCGGTCAAGAAGATGCCGTCAAAGCCGTGTCTCGCGCCATTCGTCGCGCTCGGGTTGGCTTGAAAAACCCCAACCGTCCCATTGCCAGCTTTATCTTCTGCGGGCCGACTGGGGTCGGGAAAACCGAGTTGACCAAATCCTTAGCGGCTTACTTCTTCGGGTCTGAAGAAGCCATGATCCGCTTGGATATGTCCGAATTTATGGAACGTCACACCGTTTCTAAACTCATCGGTTCGCCTCCGGGTTATGTCGGCTACAACGAAGGCGGTCAACTCACCGAAGCTGTGCGTCGTCGTCCTTACACCGTTGTTCTGTTCGACGAAATCGAAAAAGCGCACCCCGATGTCTTCAATATGTTGCTGCAAATCCTCGAAGATGGTCGCTTAACCGACGCGAAAGGTCGCACCGTGGACTTCAAAAACACGCTGCTGATTATGACCTCGAACATCGGTTCAAAAGTCATCGAAAAAGGTGGCGGCGGTTTAGGGTTCGAGTTCAGCGAAGACAAGACCGAATCGCAATACAACCGCATTCGTTCTCTGGTCAACGAAGAACTGAAAAACTTCTTCCGTCCTGAATTCCTCAACCGTCTCGACGAGATTATCGTCTTCCGTCAACTCAACGTCGAAGAAATCAAAGAAATCTCGGCGTTGCTGCTCAAAGAGGTCTTCAAACGCCTCAGCGAGAAAGGCATCAGCCTCGAAGTCACCGAGAAATTTAAAGACCTCTTGGTGAAAGAAGGCTACAACCCAAGCTATGGGGCCCGTCCGTTACGTCGTGCCATCATGCGCTTACTTGAAGATGTCTTAGCAGAGGAAATTCTGTCTGGGAACGTGGGAGAAGGCGACATTGCCTTGGTCGATGTGGATGATGACAACAAAGTGGTTGTCAGCAAACAAGACCAACCCCAAATCATGCTAGAAAAAGCAGAATCCTAGATTTTAGTTGACATTACTAATTTCTTCCTTGTAAAAAAACGGTAGAGCGTCAATGCTCTACCGTTTTTTTAAGCGACCTGGACGAAAAGCCTCTCTCATACCAAATTCAGTTTCGATACACCTTCTATTCCGATAACCCGCCCGATCATTGGAAATCCGGGGAACCAATATGGCAAAGTCCGCCCTTGCGGACTATAGTCATTACAATTAGTTTCCGTACAGTCATCTCCCAATAAAGGTATCGTATTATCCCTGAACCGCCCTCACCCCAAACCCCTCTCCCACGGGAGCTACTGCTTATACACAACATGAGAAGATAAAAGAAAAAGGCAAGAGGCAGATGAACAACAATCCCATCAGATATCAGTCAGAGCAAATCCCAGGCAAAGTATTTGGAGATGCCAGGCTCGAAAAAAGGGGGCCAACCTGTATGAAGCGTTATGTAAAAAGCAGTCAATGGAGTCGTCCCCCAGAGCGAGAAGACAAACACACTCGGAAATACAAACAGCTTGAGATTGAGGAGAAAGAATCCTACAAATGGCTACAAGCTGCCCAAAGGAGTCAAAGGTGCGCTTGCAGCAGCAGCCACAGTGACCTACATCGCCGACCGGGAAGCCGACATCTACGAATTGTGGGAACGCACGCCTCAACAACATGCCCATGCTCTATTCCGCATGAGTCGCGTGCCGCTACGCGGATCCCTGCGGGATCGCCAAATCGCCGAATCACCCCAAAAACTCTACCACTACCTAAGTCAACAACCGAGCTTCAGGAACTTATGCCTTTCAGGTGCGCGGAGACCAACGCCAGCAGCGAGTAGAGCGTGAAGCCTGGATGAAAGTCCGCGATCGTCCCCGTCACCATCCACCGTCCCAGGCGCTTAGAACATCTTGGTTACGCCGCCACCTTGAAACTGTATGCCCTCGAAGCCCAGGAGATTCAGCCGCCAGTCGGACAAAAACCTGTCCATTGGCGATTGCTGACGACCCATCCCATTAATTCCTTGGAACAGGCATTGCAGGTTATCCAGTGGTCTGGTTGGCGTTGGCGCATTGAACAACTCTTTGCTGTCCTCAAGCAAGATGGATTAGATATCGAATCTACTCAATTGGAGTCAGTTGCCGCCATTGAACGTTTGCTAATTCTCAGTCTAGGAGCAGCTTTGCAGATTCTACAGCTTCGTATTGGGCGTAATGATACCGAACGTCCTGCCAGTCTCGTTTTTTCCGCCGCACAGCAGCATTGCTTGAGTCACTTGGTTGAGCGCCTGCAAGGACGCACCGAGCGGCAGAAAAATCCTTTTCCCGCTCATTCTTTAGCATGGGCAACTTGGGTCATTGCTCGTCTGGGTGGATGGTCAGGCTACTCTAGCCAACGTCCCCCCGGTATTGCTTTGTTATACCGGGGTTTGAGGCAATTTTATACCTTTTTCCAAGGCTGGTCTACGACCTTCCACCCAACTTATGTATAAGCAGTAGCCCACGGGAGAGGGGCTGCTGGTTTTTATTTGGAATTGCTATAGCTTGAAATTTTAACTTGACTGTGTAAGCAGGTAAGAAACCGGGGTTCTGAATCCCCACTAATTAAACGGATTTGATATGACAATTAACTCGAAGCTAAAAACTTATCCCTACGGTAAAGTATAGCCCTTGAGACTGCCAGGTGCGATCGCGTTCTATATTCGCATCAACTAAGGGGATACCCCAGTCTAAACGGGCGAATAAGTTTTCGCCTCCTTGCCACGCTAAACCTAACCCTACAGAGGCGAGATTTTGGGGGGAAGGGTTGGGGTTATCGCCGTTATTGGAAAAGGTTCCCCAATCGAAAAAGGGGGCGATTTGTAATAAATGCTGGGAGTTGCGGAAAATGGGTAAGCGGGCTTCGAGGGTGGTGGTGAGGGCGTTGTCGCTACTGAGGAAGTCTTGGGGATAGCCGCGAATTGACCCCAAACCGCCAGCGCTGAGTTGTTCTAAGCCAATGAGGGCGCGATCGCTCCTCTGTGCCGTACTGCGAAGTAGAATAATAGTATCGGGGGCAAGTAAACGCAAGTATTGAAACTGCCCTCGCCAACTCCAAAAGCGACTATCGGGAGTTGTTTCGTTAATGGTTGCATCCCACCAATCTACACCCCAACTAAACTGAGAACGCAGCGCGATCGCATCTTGAGGACTACGATACACCCATTCTTGCACAAAACGCAAGGCTGAAACTTTGGTGCGTCCGTTAATATCGGCGCTATCGGAAAGGGGAAAGGGTACACCGAGAATAGAAGTTTCAATGGCTTGGTGGGAGAAAATTAGCCCCAAACTCAATTCTTGATTCAGGGTTTGCACGATGGGCTGACGCAGATTAAACTCCCAATATTGAGAGCGAGATTTAATATCTAATTCCTCAAATGGCTCGGTGATAATGCGATTCAAGCCATTGAGATAGCGTAACTCTAGGGTTGTATTGCGGGGACTTAGAGGAACGCGGTAACTGACATCTACCACATTACTGCCGTCGGTATTATTGTAGCTCAGAGTGGCGCGATCGCCCAATCCCCACAAATTCCCTTCCGTAACACTTATACCACGGCGAAACGTGCCGATACTAATGGCGCGATCGTTACTTAAATCTACCTGTCCGTTAAAACTATCCGCCTCCG
Organism: filamentous cyanobacterium ESFC-1; assembly: GCA_000380225.1. Lineage (GTDB taxonomy): Bacteria > Cyanobacteriota > Cyanobacteriia > Cyanobacteriales > Spirulinaceae > Jaaginema. The sequence goes on along the minus strand of KB904821.1, from coordinate 591,103 downwards.
TTACCTCAAGCCGCAAAATATTTTCTCCCGGTTGTGTTCCTTGAGCTAAGTCTGCATTGATAGTTGCAATCAACGGGTCGAGTTGTAAGAGTTGCAAAGCCTCTTGTAACTGTGGCACATTCAGAGGCTTTTCTGTGGCCAAAGCAATGCGACTGCTGACATAGCCCGGATTCAGTCGTTGTAAGCCTGTCACCTCAATCTCCGTTACCTCTCCTTCAACCACCTCAATAACCACCGTATTGTCCGTTGAAGTCTGTCTCGGAACATAAGCCCCTGTCGTTAGATAGCCATTATCCAGATATAACTGATTTATCGCCGAACGTGCTGCCAACACCTCCGCATAAGTCACCTCTCCCAAAAAAGGCGCAACCACCGCAGCTAATTCCGCCTCAGTAAAGACCGTACTGCCCCTAATTTCGTAGCGATTTACCGAAAAAACGAGGGTATCGTCTGGCTTATCTCTTTCCTCATCAAGAATCGTCGGATTGGGTCTGTTTAATATATCTTCAGGAGGCGGTATTACCTCAACATCGGGGAATGACGGCTCATTTTCTGGAAAACTTGGCGGTGCGGTATTAGGTTGAGCCAACACAGAGGTCGGATTTGAGCATTGTACCGTCAAAATACCCCAAAACGCGATCGCATTTAATGTCGTCCAGAACTCAGTTTTCATAATATCTAGAGGAGTGCGCGATCGCTACTATAGCGCTATGCGCTGGTATTATACCAAATTCGATCTGCCCAAACCCACCGGTTATTCTCTTGTCGCGTCAAGCCTTAAATGTAACATGAAGAAAACGCTTGAAACCCAGACCGCGTAAGGAATAGACTTCTTATTTTCTAGCACTAAAAATAGCCCCTCGCCCGTGGGAGAGGGGTTGGGGTGAGGGCTGATAATAAACCAAACGTCTTAACCCCCGAATGTAAACTTCTTTAACAAAATTTATCCCCCTGCATAAAATCCCCCCTTTTAACCAGAGATACCTATAACAGTCCCTATCCCTATTTCTCATGCGTCTATCCCTCCTTCTCGCCCTCAGCACCCTCACCCTCGGCCCCGTCGCCCAAGCTCAAATTGTCTCAGACGGCACAACTGGCACAATCGTCAACAACGCCGCACCTGCTGGCGACTGCGGTCTAGGAGTGGGTGGCAACTGTACCACTATCAACGGCGGAACAGTGATGGGTAGTAATCTATTCCACAGCTTCAGCGACTTCTCCCTTCCGTGGAGTCCCTTTACAGCAGCAGCCCGCTTTGAAAACAACAACGCCAACGTCACCAAAATCATCAGCCGCGTCACAGGTAACAACATCTCCAACATCGACGGTATCCTCCAATCCGGCGGCACAAACCCCAACTTCGACCTCATCCTCATCAACCCCAACGGCATCACCTTCGGCCCCAACGCCAACCTCGCCCTCAACGGCTCATTCCTTGCCAGCACCGCCCAAAGCGTCACCTTCGCCGACGGCAACCAATTCAGCGCCAACCCCGCCGCCTCCACCCTTACCATGAGCGCCCCCATCGGCTTACAATTCGGTGCAACTGCTGCCCCCATCAACGTCCAACCGGGAGCTAATATTTTCGCCGACCTCTTCGTCAATCCCGGCAACACCCTCGCCCTCATCGGCGGCCCTATCAACATCGATGACCGCAGCCTCATCGCCGCCAACGACAACGGTAGAGTCGAAATTGGCAGCGTCGCCCCCAATAGCTTCGTCGGCATCACCCACCTCCCCAACGGCTTTACCTTCGACTACAGCAAAGTTCAAACCTTCCAAGACATCACCCTCAGCAACGATAGCAACCTCACCGCCGATACAGGCAACGTCCGCGTTTTCGGTCGCAACATCACTGCCACAGGCGGCTCCGCTTTTGCCACCCTTCCCTCCGCCACCCAAGACGGCGGCAGAGTCGAAATCTTCGGCTCGCAATCCGTTCAATTCGACGGAACTAGAAGCGGCGCTTTCGCTCAAAATCCAGGTTTCAACAACAAAGCAGGTTCAATTTCTATTAACACCCCCCTCTTTACCGTCAAAAACGGCGCATTAGTCCTTGCCAGTACCGTCGGAGCCGGAGCAGGCGGCGAAATCCTCGTCAATGCCGGGGTCATCGAAATTAGCGGTACAAGAAGCGGCTTACTGTCCGAATCCAACGCGGGAGCAACCGGAGCAGGAGGAAATATCACCATCAACGCCAACCTACTCTCCATCCTCCAAGGCGGTCGCATCAGCACCTCCACTGCCAGCACCGCTCCAAGCGGTAATATCTCTATCAATTCCAACTTCATCAACGTAAGCGGCACAGATGCTACTGGCATTCCCAGCCTAATCTCCGCCGAAACCCTATCTTCCGGTAAAGGCGGCAACATCGGCATCACCACTCGCCAACTCACCGTCACCGACAACGGTCAAATTCGTGTCAAAACCCGTAGTGCCGGGGATGCAGGTAATCTCAATATTATCGCCTCCGAACTCATTAATCTCGACCGCAACGGCACTCTCCTGGCTGAAACCACCGGAAGCGGCCAAGCCGGAAAAATTACAGCACGAACCAATCAATTCCTCGCTCAAAACGGCGGTACAGCCACCACCCGCAGCACCGCAACCGGAAATGCCAACACTATTGATATTATTGCCCGTTCTATCTGGCTTAACAATGGTATTCTTTCGAGTACAACGCGAGATACAGTAGGCGGGTCGATTAATCTCAATGCCAGTGCAGAGATTAATCTTGATAATAATAGTATCGTCAGCGCGATCGCGACCGGAGCAGGCACAAGTGGTACAATCAACGCAACCACACCTAACCTGAATCTCCGCAACAACTCTCAAATCACCGTTAGTAACAAGGGAACAGGGAACGCCAATAACCTCAGTATTTTCGCCTCTCGCATCAACCTCGACAACTCTCAAATCACCTCCGAAACCATCTCAGGTGCAGAAGGCAACATCAACATCCGCGACTGGCAAACCCTTACCCTCAACAACAGCAAAGCCTCTGCCTCCACCCAAAACGGCACAGGGGGAACAATCGCCGTCAGTGGTTTTGGTGACATGACTCTCGACAACAATAGCAGCATTGAAGCTTTGGCCACAGGTTCCGGCACATCTGGTAACATCACCTTCTCCACCATCGGAGCCATTAACATTCAAAACAACTCCCAAGCTTCCGTCAGCAACACCGGAACAGGTAACTCCGGCAACCTCGAAGCTCAAGCCCGCGAAATCTTCCTCACTAACCAAGGTCGCATCAACGCCAGCACCGCCGCCGGAGAAGGGGGTAACATTCTTCTCAAAGCTTATGAGGGTTCTATTATCCTCCGCAATAACAGCGAAATTACTGCAACCGCCAACGGTACGGGTAACGGCGGTAATATTTCCCTCGAAGCCGCCCGCTTCATCCTCGGTATCTTTGGTGAAAACAGTGATATTGTCGCCAACGCCTTCCAAGGTCGCGGCGGTAGTATCTACGCCAAAGCCCTCGGCATCTTTGGTTTTCGTCAGTTTCTCAACGTCCGCACCCCCGAAAGTGATTTCGTGGCTAGTTCCGAACTCGGCATCGATGGCAACGTCACCATCAACACCCAAGATAACCTCAGCCTTGACTCCTTACCAGACGATTTTATCTCCACTACCCTTGCTCTAGGCTGTCAACTCGTTAACGGTGACTCCCCGACGAAATTATCCAATAGTGGTTCATCAGGTCTTCCTGACAATTCTGGCATCATTTGGGAGGACATACCCACCTCCACCGCCCCCAGCGACACCTCCCGCACTCCCTCTCGCATCGTCGAAGCCCAAGGCGTAGTCCAAAACGAACAAGGCCAAATTCAATTCATCGCGACTGCACCTCCCTCCCTTTCCTCCTGCCCCTAAACCCCCTCCTCGTCCCCTCGTCCCCAGGTTCTACCTGGGGACGCAACCCCAAGTCACAACTCGTTAGCCCTCACTCCAAACCCCTCTCCCACGGGAGGAGGGGCTTTCCCTTCGTTATCTCACACCCGATTCCCCTCGTTCCCAGGTTTCTTTGGTTTAATTTCAACTGAAGCTCATCAGCCAATAAGAAACTGGGGTTCTTAATCCCACCCCTGTCAAGGTGACGAATATGGAAACGAAAAACCCTTGTTTCAGACGCTCATGATAGATACTTCCTCCCCCTCTCCCCAAATTGGGAGAGGGGGTAGGGGGGTGAGGGCAACTCCCAACCTCTATATCTCGTTGCCCACCTTGACAGGGGTAGGTTCTTAATCCCCACTAATTAAGTAGATTTCCTAGCTTCTACCTGGGGACGCAAACCCCAAAGCTATGCCTTACATATATTCACTGCCCCTCAATTGTAAAGATTCAGTAAAGTTTCTCAGCCACTGCATAAAACCACTAAACTTTGCGCGAGTAACTAATAGAGTTCGTTGCTTCCCTATGGCTAGGCTCTGGTTTAGCCATATTTTTTCCCTTTAACTCGCGGGTGCATTAATCAAGTTTAAAGATTACAACAACCATGCTGCCATTTACCCATGAGACAACTTTCCTTCGCTTTTTCCAGCCTTTTCTTGATTGGCGTTACTCTGCTATTTCCACGAATAGCCTCAGCTTCAACTCTCATATTCAACTCGGAAAACGATTTTAACGGACAGCAAGGTTATAAAGGTTGGCAATATGGCTACTATGACCAAGATAGAAACTTTGTTCAAGCTCAAGAAGGCCCTTGGGGGGAATTTACTCGTCATGGACTGTCTTTAACGGGAATAGATACGCCCGAAAATTTGGTATTGCGTTGGCAAAGTAATGTTAGTGGTAGTAGCGAGGTAAAGCTCAAATCCCTAAGTACAGTATCGAATGATATTCGGAAAAATGTTTTACTAAATGGCGAAAGTCTTTTGACAGAAGTTAATGTAGAAGATGGGACAAAAAGCTATGAACTGAATACCTTTGACGTGGAAAGTGGTTCTGTTTTAGATTTTGTCTTTGATACTAACAAAAGCAATATAGCAAGTCAGTTTTTGTTTAATTCAGCAATTCGCGTTCGTTCTAATACTACTGAAAAAGATCCAATTAATACTAACCCTAATCCTCAAGAACCGCCGGAAAATGAAGATACGGATAATTCAGATAGCAGTGATTTAACCCAAATTGCTCCAATTACTCCTAATCCTAAACCAGGATATAAATTAGTATTTTATAAAGCTCCAAATTTTAATCACATTGCTCTTTACGCAAATGGCGATCTTTACGAAGCTCATCCTCAACATGGCGTGAGAAAGTATGCTGCACCTGAGTCATTTGCTGCTGATACTCGCACTATTGAGCTATCAGAGAGTATTGGGACTGCAATGGTAGAAAAAATACAATCTAAATTAGATTGTATTTATCTTAATAAAACCAACGCCAATCCTGTCGAGCAAAAGGGTGATAACAATTCATTTACTAATATCGGTTTAATCGAATGGGCTGCTGAAAGAGCAGGTTATCGAGGAGGGCAGGGATTTATCAATAATTACTTAGAATCACAAGATAGTATTTGCTTATTCAGTTTCGATTGTCCAAATAATTACCCAGATTTAGTCATTAATAGTAAATTCACAATCAGTAACATTTATCATTCATTTGCGATGGAATCATTGAGATTATTAAGCGTGAGCTACTCTTTTGATGAGTATGTCAAGTTTCAAGCTGCTAAATCACAAAATTTATTAGTAGGGACAAGCAGCTACGAAGATATCTTGCAATATCGAAATTCATTAAACATAGACAGGGAAATAGAAGGCTTTTTCTATAAAATTGGTGAAAACTCTGTTTTTGGTTTTGATTATGACAGTCCCTTTGCTATGCCAAACTCCGAAAGCCCTTTTTCTTTGCCACCTGAACTTTTAGAACCTGCGTCAATCGAAAGTTCTTTTAAAAAAACACCTAAGTTTTTTCAAGCTAAATTTGATTCACAGTATTTTACCATTACCGATCCTTTAGGTCGCCGAATTGGTTATACCCCAAAAGGCTTCTTCAACGAAATCGAAGATGTTTTCTACCAGTCAACTAATACTCATAGCTTGATTCAAACTTCTGGTGCGATCGCTCCAGTAACTATCAGTGATGGTAACACTTTTACGATTCCTCATGGTACAAGCCTTGATAATCCTGGTATCGATCAAGGTTATACTCCCTTGATACCTTCCGAAAATACAAAGTTTACTATTTATTTCTCCAATCCTAAAAATGGAGAATACCAAATTAATTATTTGACGGACAGTACGGGTATACCAGAACCTACATCTTGGATTGGCTTATTGACCAGCTTATGTTTGGGAGGATGGCTACACAAACGCCAGAAAGCTAAGTAAAAAATAAATATTTCTTAGTTTTGTGACAGTCCTCAGATGCGGTTGGTTGTCGCTGGATTGTAAAGTTTGAGTAAAGTTTCTCAATCACCGCATAAAACAACTTAATTTTGCGCGAGTAATAAATAGAGTTCGTTGCTTCCCTGTGGCTAGACTCCGGTTTAGCCATATTCTTTTCTTTCAACTACCACAGTCTCACAACCACGCTGCTACTACCATGAAAACCCAACTCATTACCTTCTGCACTGTAACCGCAAGTTTACTTTTCCCTATCTCGGCTCAAGCCGCAAGTTTACATTACGGCTTTTCACCCATGACGGGGGGCTGGTCTTATGGCTACTACGATAACAACGGCGATTTTGTAAACCAAACAGAAGGTTTATGGGGGAGCTTGAGTCCAACTGGAGGCTCTTTAACTTTAACTGGGCAAAACTCCCCAACCAGTTTTGTCCGTCGCTGGGAGAGTAATTTTGATGGTGAAGTTTCACTCGACCTTTTAATAAACCATAATTTAACCAGTTCAGGGACAAATCAGTTTAAGCGGCAAATAGTTCTACATAACGACGCATTTAGTCAGGCTCTAATTACAGAAGATGGTGATTCTTTTGTAACTGGGTCTAGTGAATATAAAGAAGGTCGAGTTGAGGTCACGCGAAATTCGATTATTGATTTTATTTTTACACCACAAAATAACAACTGGAGTGGTGACTTTGAAATGACTGCTAATATCTCTGCTCACCCCGGTTTAGTTTTTCTTGAGTCTTCGACTGGTTCTAATTCTTTTGACCATCTAGGGTTACTTTTCAATGGCATGGTTTACGAAGCGAATCCTACTGTTGGCAAAGTACAAGCTACTCCTTTAGAGCAGTTCATTAGTGGTGCTTCAGGGAATGTATTACCTCATCAAACTTTGGCTTTACCTATATGGAAAGCACAAACTATGTTTAATTATATTAAGGAACAAATTGGACGTGATGCTACTGATTATCAAATTTTAATAAATCCAGTAGACCAAAAAGGAAAGCAAAATGCTCCTTTCACCAACACGGGCTTGATTGAAGCTGGCGCAGAAGAAGCAATACCTGATCAAGGATTTATTAATAATCCTGATGAATTTGAACAATGGAATTGTCTTTATACTAATAAATACGATCAGGATATATGTGAAATGGTGACTGGTGGTCTTCCACTAGAAATAAACGATTACTTCACTAATGCCCAATCAACTTTATCCAAATTTCTCACTGGAACAATAGAAAATGCAGATTTTATACTGACCGATCCGTTGGGGAGAACAATGGGATACAATTCTGATAGCGGATTTTTTAATTATATTCCTTATGTATATCATAGTATTTCATCGGGTTTACAGACAGATAGTGAGTCTTCTATTGATTCAAATACACCTCAACAAACCTACAATGGTGGCACTTTATTAGCTACACAAGGATATATAGCACCAGCATCCTCAAATACACAAACTTCATCTTATTGTTCAGATAATAATTCAGACTCTCGTATTGACATAGACCAAATACTCAACTTTTCTATCGCTAATCGCCTAGATGGAGAATACACAATTGAGTTGTTCCCCTATGACGAAAACGCAGAAGCTATTTTTGATGGTAAAAGTTATAAAACCGATCGTTCCAAGTGTTTACCAGATAAACAAATCATTCCCCCTATTACTCCTCCCAAAAATCCTACAGCTAGTACACCCGAACCTTCATCTGTAATTGGCATATTATTAACAGTTTTATTAGGGGGATGGTTGCGGAAAAAGTCGCGGGTGGGAGAGTAAAGAATGGTCGTAGCACAGCCTAGCTATACAAAGAAAAAAGCACAACAAATTGGAGAGGATATACAGGTTGAGGATGAAGACGATTTCAATGGAGTGGTATTTGTAATTTTGGCTTTGTGGATGGGTTTAATTATGCCTATACCGGGAGTAATTGATGCGTTGGGAGGGCCAAGTTATTGCTATTTGCGAGGTAGTAATGAAGCGATTGGTTTTATGCCGAAAGCTCAGTGTGTTGAACTTAACCGCAAACACAATGCTCAAAAGGCTTTATCGGTTGAACCCTAGTACCATATTGACTTAAATTGTGAGGATTGAGAAACCCGGTTTTTGGGGTCAGATTCTGACTTTTGGAGTCACCACAGGAAAAACTGGGTTTCTAGAACTTTTCCAGACTTGACCTGAGATAGCAAAGGTAGAATCTGATATGGCAGTACATTTTTGAGTTAAGACATTCAGCTTATCATCAGCCCTCACCCCAACCCCTCTCCCACGGAAGATGGGCTTCTAAATTCCGATTTGTACGAAGCGTACCTAGACTTTGCCATGGTGCCATATCACTCAGAAACGAGACATCGATGGGATGATGTGGGGTGAGAGAAAGAAATAAGGTGAGGGGAGTCGGCGGAGTTCTGTAAAGATTCTGTAAAGATTTTGAAAATTTGCGTAAAACTTTCGATCGAAAGCCGAGATCAGAATGAAAGGAAGTTTCTTCTTTTTTATGCTTGGGGTGCATCGCGATGATTTGATGTTGGTTTTGAAAAAATTTCACCAAGGAAGCGAAAACATGAATCGAACTTTAACACTCACACTTTTGACCTCTGCGGCTGTGGCTGTATGTGGAGAGGTGGCTTATGCAGCAACGTTGTTTGAAGATACATTAAGCGTTAACAAGAAAACAGTAACTTGGATCAGTCCAGTGTCGGGAACAGTTAGTATTTTGGGGACTTTAACACAGCCCAGTCAAACCTCTCGCGTGGTTGCTAACTGTTTATTTGAGGGGAAAGATTTATGCGATATTGAAGGACGGTATAAAGCTAATGGTGCAACCAGTGTAATTGACACTTTGGCTACTATTGATGTTTCTGTTGGGTCAGAAATTGAATTTCTAGTCACTCCAGATAACAATAATTGGTCTGGTGCTTTCGATGTTTTAGTTCAACTCATAGATTCGTCAGGAATCACCTTGCCTCTTAACCCTAATAATCCGCCACCTAGTTTAGATTCTGGGTTGGTTTTTCTGGGTCGCGAGTCACAACTTTTCGACCATGTTGGTTTGATGCGAAATGGCGGTAAAGTTTATGAAGCGAGTCCGGCTTATCAAGGGGAGCAATATTATGATGTGATTGATAACAACTTAGTTGCTGTTAATCAGGATTCTGGTGTACAACAAGAACATACCTTGGGTTCTTTTCTGCATCTTTCTAGCGATCCTGCTTTAGAATCTTCCCCCGTCCAAAACCGAGAAGTTGTTAAAATTCCGTCTCTTTCTGGTCAAGATGTGCTGAAAGATATGGAAGATTTTATTGTCACTCAGCTTAATAAAGGTTATGCACCAACGGATCGTCATCAAGCCTCTCTTTCACCAGTTAAACAAAAGGGGCAAAGCAGTGACGATTTTTATACAGGAATTGGCTTAATTGAGCGAGCGGCTGAAGAATCAGAGGTACGAGGGGGTCAAGGCTTTATTCCTAATAGTAAGGAATTTATCAAAGTTAATGAAATTATTGCTGGTCCGGCTTTGGATGCCTTACCGTGGGAATGTTTAGAGGTATTTCCTACAACTGTTGATTGTTTAGAAAGGGGAAATCGCAATCCCAGTTCGCCCTTTGAATTGAGCTTATTATCGGCGGATTATTTGCATTATGCTATTAAAAATGGCATGGGAAGTTCAGAAAGTTGGCTGCAAGGATGGTTTAACGATATTGATTTTATGTTGACCGATCCTTTAGGACGACGGTTAGGTTATACCGAAGAATTGGGATTTTTGAATGAAATTACTTATACCAATGAAGATGGAAAAGAGGTGGAAGCTTATTACACAGGTGATGCTGTTACGGAACATTTCTTTATTCCCGAACGGATTGAAGGACGGTATTTGATCGAATTTTATGGCTTGTGTAATGACGGAGCAGTTGCGGTTATTGGGGATAATGAAAATGGCACGATGATCGATGGCTGTAAAGAAAAAGAAGTACCGGAGAGAGTTCCTGAACCTGCGGCGGGTTTAGGATTGTTTGTATTAGGATTGATGGGGATTTTTGCGCGACAAAAACGTAAGGTTTAAGTTGATTAAATCGGTGCGATCGCGCCTCTTGCTCCAGACCGAGTAAGAGCAAAGTTTCTTTGTAGAAAAAAAGCGCGATCGCGTCACACAATCTTTACAATAAATTGACTCAACTTTATCAAAACTTGATAATGTTTTCCTTTCAAAAAAGTTATTATACTGATATAAATTTCCCCAAGCCATGAGTAAGCATTCTTAAAAAATAGTTGCGGTACAAATATACCGTATTAACTCGCATAGCTTTTATCAAAACTTCATAAAACCTGACGTGTAATCAAGAGCGCGATCGCGCCATCTACCCTAAAAAAGCCATGATTATTCGAGCTATTCAATTCAATCTCTTACAACACTTCAAAAATTTTCTCAATAGACTCTTAGGCTTTTTACTCCCTACTAACAAATCCAAAAAAGTTATCAAACCTGTCTTTCAAACCTTTATCCTCGAACAAATATTAACTCCATCAGGACTGCTAGACGGCGGTGATTTTGACGAAACTCCCGATTTAACTGACCCCAACGACATCGACTTAAACAATGTCGCTTCTCCAGAAATCCCCGAAATTGACGAAGACATCGAGCCTATTTCTTATGTAGAAATAGACGATTCAAGTTCTCCTGTTTTTCCCTATACTTCCGGCTACTTCACCGTCGATGAAACCGGAGAAATCACCATTGATTACCTCTACGATGGCGGTCAATACGAAGGGGAACTCGCCATTTTTAGCCTCGAAGGGATGGAAGAATACCAACCCGGTTCTACTGATTTTATCCTCGAAGCGGCGCAACGTGCCTTAGCCCCAGCAGAAGACCAAACCGGCCATGTTGTCATCTCCGATGGGGAGGAAGGCGCAAGATTTAACACCTCTTTTAGTAAATACCATGGCAGATACAACCACGGAGAATATAGCGAGCCAAAAACCTTTCAAATGCGCCCAGGAGAGCAATTTGGCGTGATGCTCGTCCCCAACGGCACAGTACAGGAAATGTACGACGATTTGCAATCCCATGGCCATCTAGCCAAAGCCATGCGACCCCTGTTTTCCCTCACTACAGCCAATCCCGAATCGGGGATGCACCTGGGTCAAATTGCCGATGTCTTTGGTGACGGTCATACCTTCGTCATGGAAGACTTGCGGATAGACGGTTGGACGGATAGAGACTACGAGGATATTGTCTTCCAAATCAAAGGTGCAAAGGGAGAAGCCGCCCTCCTCGATGATGTGATTGACTCAGAACACGATTGGCGAGAAACTACAGTGGGTCAGGCTTTAGTCGAATACGCCACCTTCGACAGCGATACAGAAGTGTCTATTGTCTCCGATTTACCCGACCCGGTGAAATACGCCATTGAGCGAGACAGCGACCCGGAAAGCTACGATGCAGCCACTTTAGGAGAAAATCACAACTGGGTCATCGGAGTCAGCAGTCCCCAACTCTCCAACAGTTTGTTGACCCTACTGGACGGCAAAAATTTGGGGGAAACAAATCATATTCCCAACACTCATATTTGGCAATTTACGCCAGAGATGGACTCGGCTGAGGTGCAGCAGCGTTTAGACGGCATTTCCGGGGTGGAATTTGCTTATCCCCTGGTTGACCACGACCATCAACCCCGTTCGGTTTTGCCTGATAACACGGCATTATGGCATTTACGCAATACTGGACAATTTGGCGGTACTTCTGGAGAAGATGTGAATGTTAACTCGGTTTGGCCGAACTATACTGGGAAAGGCGTAACGGTGGCTGTGGTGGATGATGGTTTGTATTACGAACACACAGATTTAAAAGATTTCTATCGCGGTGACTTGAGTCGTGATTTTTATGAAGGTGGCGGAAACAAGGGATTTCGGATTTATGATAGCGACCCTACACCCTTTATAGATACCGATTTCTTTGGAAATCCGTTGGCAGATACACACGGTACTTCTGTTGCTGGCGTTATCGCAGGGAATAATACTAACGGGTCTTATGGTGTAGCTCCAGGTGCTTCTTTGGTAGGATTAAGACTCGTTCCAAATGATCATTTCACCAATAATAACGGCTCAGACTTTAGCTCAATAGCAGCCCAAAATGTTATCGACGATCTCAAAGAAGCTGATAGCTTATCTTATCTGGGTAACGATATCGACATCTACAACAACAGTTGGGGACCGGGTGAAAAGACACCTGTTAACAATGTAGCAGCCCCAAAAGCATTAACCCAGATGGTGCTGATTACGGGGGTCAATCAGGGACGCAACGGCTTGGGCAATATCTACGTTTGGTCGGCAGGGAATCAACAACAAACCCAACAAAACGTCAACTATGACGGTTATGCCAACTCTCGCTACACCATTGCAGTCGCCGCAGTAGACCATCATGGTAAACAAGCCGAATATAGCGAACGAGGCGCACCGTTGCTAGTTTCAGCTTATAGCGGTAGTGGTTCAAATGGGCTTAAAACGACTTATGCTCATCCAACGAAAGTTTATAACGAAAACTTTAGCGGTACGTCGGCGGCGGCGGCGGTGACTTCGGGGGTGGTGGCGTTGATGCTGGAGGCGAACCCGAATCTGACTTGGCGGGATGTGCAGCATATTCTGGTGCAATCGGCTCGAAAGAATGACCCCAGTGACCCGGAATGGACGACGAATGGGGCGGGACACGAGATTAACTATAAATACGGCTTTGGGGTGGTTGATGCCGAAGCAGCCGTGAATCTGGCGAAAGATTGGGAGCAGATTGGGACGGAGGTGATGCTTACTTTTGACAAGAAAGCAGTAGGAGTCAACGAGGAGAAAGAAAAAGTAGTCAACCAAGGGATTCCTGATGATGGGACTGTCATGGAACAGTCGTTTACTTTCACTGAAGACATCACGGTAGAAGCGGTGGAGGTGATGTTTGATGCAGACCATCAGCTTCGGGGTGACTTGGAGATAAAACTCATTTCGCCGGATGGGACGGAATCGATTTTGGCTGAGGCTCACACGGATGATACAGATAAAAACAATGGTGGGACGGATAAGTATAACAAGTGGCTGTTTACTTCGATGCGGCATTGGGGTGAGTCGTCGCGGGGAGAGTGGAAGCTACAAGTCCGCGATAAAAAAGGTAATAGCGTCAGTGGCAAGTGGAATAAGTGGAAGCTGAACCTCCACGGGGCAAAGCCGATGATTTCTGTGGAAGCGACGGATAAAGAGGCGACGGAAAGCGGCGATGCAGGGGAGTTTACAATTAGTCGGCGGGGTAGTACCAAGTTCCCGGTAACGGTGGATTATGACATTATTGGCGCTTACCATTGGTCGCAACCCAAGGCAATTCCAGGTCAGGATTATGAAATGCCGGGTGCAGATTACAAAGAATCATCGGGGAGTATCACTATCCCAGCCGGAGCATCAGAAATCAAAATTCCGGTTACTCCCCTCGAAGATACTAACCCAGAGTGGCCGGAAACTGTCCGTCTGCAAATCAAGAATGGCGAGGACTACGAAGTGAGTCCCCATGATATTGATGTGGTCAATATCCGGGATAACGATGTCCCCCGATTGACGCTTATGGCTGATTGGTATACGGGTACAGATAGCAATTTCCATGCGGCGGCTTATACTTCGGAATCAGGTAATGAGGAAGGTTTCTTATTGCGTCGTGTGGGCGATCTTTCTGAAGATTTGACGGTATATTTCGATGTACCGGGGACAGCTACCCAAGGAGTAGACTACAAGATTGTCAGTCTTGACCATACCCAAGAGTATACCAATAGTTTTGTGATGCCTGCGGGGAAACATGACTTTCAATTCCGGTTTGTCCCTATTGACGATACAGAGATAGAAGGAGAAGAAACGGTAAACCTCACGCTTACACCTAAGCCCACTTATGACTTTTTTATCGATCATCGACGCGAGTGGGACAATATTCCGATTACGCTTTGGGACAATGACGATAAAGCCACAGTTGGTATTACCCGAACCTCCAATTTTCGCATAGAAGAAGGCGGAACACCTGGGCAGTTTACTGTGACTCGTACAGGGGGCGATATTTCCCAGCCTTTAACGGTTGAGTATTGGATTGAACAACGTTATTGGTGGTATCGAGCAACTAATGGTATAGATTACGAGCAAATTCCTGAATTCATTACAATTCCAGCAGGAGAGACTTCGGCAACGATTGACATTAAACCAATACTTGATAGCGAAATTGAACCGGAAGAAATTGTCCTCATTCATTTAAAGGCCAATTCTGGTTATGCAATTGACTCTTATATGAGTGCTTCGTTACGAATTACCGACCCCAGTTTTGAGCCACCGGATGCGAGTTGGATTAACCAGTTGGGAACAGATACGGCGGATAAGGCTGTCGGGGTTGCGGTGGATACATCGGGCAATACCTATATTGTGGGGCGTACTTCTGGGGAATTGGTGAGTGGCGCTCACAAGGGAGTTGGCGATGTGTTTATTGCTAAGTACAGCCCAGATGGTAGCGAGGTTTGGAGAAAGCAGGTGGGTACAGAAGGTTTTGATGAAGCGACGGGAATTGTTTTGGATGACCAAGGCAATGCTTATGTCACGGGTTGGACGGACGGTATTAAAGGTAATGGTGACAAGGATGTGCTGGGGAATCGCGATGTTTGGTTGAGGAAGTTCAATAGTGATGGAGCGGAAGTATGGACAGAGCCAAAGTTTCTTGATAAGACGGATACTGCGAACGGAACTCAACTGGGATACGATATCTCGAAGGGTGCAATGGCTATTGGTCAGGATGGCAATATTTACCTGACGGGCTATACCTTCAGCAATCTGGAGGGTCAACAAAATGCGGGGTCAGCCGATGCTTTTGTGGCGAAATATAAGCCTGATGGTAGTCAGGTTTGGGTGCAGCAGTTAGGGACTCATACCTGGGATGAAGCCAGTGGTGTTGCGGCGGATGCGTTGGGGAATGTTTATATTACGGGACATACGAAGGGCGAGTTTCCCGATAATTCGCAAGTGGGGAATAAGGATGTTTGGGTGGCGAAATATGATGTCACGGGTAATAAGAAATGGGTGACGCAATTCGGGACGGCGACGGCGGATGAGGCGTTAGGGATTGCGGTAGATAACGGAGGTCGCGTTTATCTAACCGGGAACACGAAAGGCTGGATTGGTGAGGCTTACGAGGGTCATCCGAATGATTGGATTGGCGATCGCGATGCTTGGTGGAGAGCAATTCATGGCGATCGCTCTGGTTTAGGTGGTACTTATCACGGAGAAGGGGATGCTTGGTTGGCTTCTATTACACCAGAAAAGGGTGATGTGGAGTGGAAACGCCTCCTGGGGACAGATGCGGCAGATTCAGCAACCAGTGTGGCGACGGATGATGCCGGAAGTGTCTATATTACGGGACGCACAAGGGGGAAACTGGGGACTACGGAGGTAGGCGGTGATGATGTGTTTGTGGCGAAATATACGCCGAAAGGGGCGTTGTTATGGAAAAAACAGCTTGGGACAACCTCAGACGATATTGCCCACGCTATGGCGCTTAATGGCTCAACGATTTACCTGGCTGGGACGACGAAGGGAGATTTTGGTTCGTCGTCTGCTGGTGGTGAGGATGCTTGGGTTGCGAAGTTGGGGAATTAAATTCGCTTTTGGGATTCAACTTTTGGGCTTGAATCCCGCCCCTGGATGGCAATCCGACGGTTAATGTAACCCAGTCCGCCGTCACGGATTATCAAGTTTCCCTAAAATTTTCAAGTTTGTGCATAAAAGTTACGAGTTTTTGACGAGATTGTTATAGACCCGCTCATCTGCCATTATTGAAGTTAGTCCACCATGTTTAATTTACTGCGTCACGGGGCGCGATCGCTCCTCCAAAATCTACACCACTGGCTGCACTCTTTTTCCTCGCAGCCCTCCCAATTTCAAACCTTTATCCTCGAACAAATCCTCACCCCATCAGGCCTCATTGACGGTGGCGATTTTGACGAAACGCCAGATTTAGATGCGACTATTGAGCTTGACCCGGATATCAACGCATTTTCCCCTGACATCCTCGATTTGGGCGATGAAGACATGGACTTCATTCCCTTTATCCCCACAGACACCCTAGAGCAGTTTGAATCGGGAGTTTTTACCGTTGGGGAAACGGGAGAAATTGAGATTGATTATCTCTACGATGGCGGCGGTTATCAAGGGGAATTGGCGATTTTTAGTTTGGAGGGGATGGAGGAATACGACCTAGGATCGCCAGAGTTTATACGGGAAGCGGCTCGTCGGGCTTTGGGGAATGACCCGGATGCGGTGGGACAGGTGGTAATTTCGGATATAAACGAAGGTGCGAAGTTGGGGGGGCGTTATCTCAAAGAGGGTAATTTCAACCGAGGGGAGTATCAGGGAACAACTAAAGTCAGTCTCAATGGGGGAGAGCGATTTGCGTTTATGCTTGTTCCCAATGGCACAGTACAGCAAGTGTATGATGGACTGAACGGAAGTAATGGCGAGTTAGCCAAATCTTTGCGGCCTTTGTTTTCCCTTTCTACGGCTAACCCAGAAGATGGGCTGAGTTTGGGGCAAATTGCCGATGTGACGGGGGACGGACATACTTTCGTGATGGAAGATTTGCGGGTGGATGGCTGGACGGATGAGGACTACAACGATATTATCTTCCAGGTTAAAGGAGCAACGGGGAAAGCAGTGGCGTTGGATGAGGTTATCGATCCCGACCTGGATTGGCGAGAAACTCAGTTAGGCGAGGATTTGTATGCAGCAATTACCCCCGATGTTCCTGAGTTACCCGTTGACCCCGTTACAGGAGCAGAGTACATCCCCGGTCAACTTTTGGTCAAGTTTGATGCCGATTTGAGCGATGCAGAGGTGCAAACTTTGGCTGAAAGTTATGGTGCGACAGAGTTTGAGCGTTTGATTCCCGAAGACCCGGATGCGAATTTTGCTCTAGAGCAGTGGCGATTGCTGAATTTTGACCCAGATCGTGATGTGGTGCAGATTCGCGATGCTATTGCCCAAGAAACGGGGGTTGTAGCGAGCGAATTGAATGGAGTGCGATCGCTTCATTGGCAACCTGATGATACCCATTTTGGCGATTTGTGGGGGTTGCATAATACCAATGATGCAGACATTGACGCACCGGAAGCCTGGGAGATTCAACGGGGAAGCAAGGATGTTGTCGTTGCGGTGATTGATACGGGAGTCGATTACACTCACCCAGATTTAGCAGACAATATGTGGCGTAATCCTGGGGAGATTGCGGGGGATGGTCTGGACAATGATAAGAATGGCTATGTTGATGATATTCATGGTTATGATTTCGGGAATAAAGATAGCGATCCTAAACCTGATTATCTCCCTCTTTTTCTTGGATACGATCCTGATTATGGTCATGGAACTCATGTTGCAGGCACAATTGGTGCAGTGGGAAATAATGATTTAGGTGTTACTGGGGTGAGTCCCAATGTAAGTTTAATGGCGTTGAATGCTCGTAATTCTCCTCATGGACTTTCTGTAGATGCAACCATCAGAGCTATTCATTATGCTGTTAATCATGGGGCTGATATTATTAATGGTAGTTTTGGCAAAGAAGTTTATTTGGAATCAGATTATGATGCTCTGAGCTATGCCAATGACCACGATGTTTTGTTTGTAGCTTCAGCAGGAAATGATGGCAAAAATAACGATATTTATGGTCAATATCCTGCAAGTTATAATCTTCCTAATATTATTTCAGTTGCCGCTACGGATAGTAATGATAATCTAGCGGCGGTACATAGCGACGGTGGTCTTTCCAATTATGGCTTAAATACTGTTGATTTAGGTGCGCCCGGAAGAAGTATTCTTAGTACCACACCTCATGGTAATTATGAAAATAAAACAGGAACCTCAATGGCTGCACCTCATGTTGCAGGAGCAGCAGCATTACTGTTAGCAGAAAATCCCACTTGGTCGGCTACAGATTTGAAAGCGGCAATTTTGGCGGGAGTGGATAAAAAGGATTCGCTCAAGGGGATAACGGTGAGTGGGGGACGGTTAAATTTATACACGCCGTTGCAACAAGGTTTACCACCAAATATACCTCCGACTGTAACTTTAGAAGTGCTGGATGGAGAAGCCAGCGAAGACGGTAATGCGGCTCATCTTTTGGTACAACTCGATGAAGCGGGCGATCGCGATGTCACCGTTTACTATACCCTAGATGGCACAGCGAAAAATGCAGAAGACTATCTCGAATTAAGCGGCGAAATTACCATTCCGGCAGGGGCAAAACAAGCTCGAATTCCTGTAGTTTCTCTACATGATTATGAAGCTGAAGGAGAGGAAACATTAGAAATTAGTTTGAAGTCCGATGCTAACTATAATCTCGGCACAAATAATACGGCAACAATTACGATTACAAATAGCACAAAAACTCATCGTTATGGCCCCTTTGTTTATATTAATCCGCAAAATGGTCATCAATACTTGATGACGGAAGAAGATACTTGGCATGGAGCGCAAGCCCAAGCTGAAGCATTAGGCGGTAACTTAGTTTCAATCAATAGTCAAGCAGAAAATGATTGGTTGATTAATACATTTGGTACTAAAGATTTTTGGATTGGTTTTACAGATAGTGAGTTTTACGGACAGGAAGAAGGAAAATATGCCTGGGTAAGTGGGGAAAATAGCACATACACAAATTGGGGCGCAGGACTACCCAATAATACACTCTATACTCCAGAAGGAGAAGATTTTGCTCATCTTTTATCTGGATCAACAGGAAAATGGAGTGATTTACCTAAAGAAGGAACTAGATGGCAACCTATTAACGGTATTATTGAAGTCGATCCCACAACATTATCTCAACCAATTGTTAACATCATGGTGACGGATGATGAAGCTGGAGAAGATGGCAATGCAGGTCAGATTGTTATTACCCGCGTTGGTAAATTAGATGAAGATTTGACGATTAATTACAATCTCGCAGGTGATGCAATCAACGGTCAGGATTATGCTACGCTCAGTGGTCAAATTAAAATTCCTGCTGGTAAATCCTTAGTCACTATTCCAATTAAAGCTCTTTATGATGGTATTTTTCAAGAAGGTGAAGAAACTGTAATCATTAACCTTGCTTCTGGAGAATACGAAATTGGAACTCATGCAACAGGTCAAGTTAAGATTAATGAAAACTATAAACCTTTTACTATTACACCAGAATTTGTACGTCAGTGGGGAACAGTTGGACAGGATCGCGCTGCTGCGCTAACTTCTGATGCAGCCGGAAATATTTATGTGGTTGGCTCTACTTATGGCGATCTTGATGGTAACAAAAACGCTGATAGTGGCGTAAGGCTTTGGTCCGATCCTTTCATTACCAAATACGATGCTCAAGGACAAAAAGTTTGGACAAGACAGTTAGGAACAAAAGGTTTCGATTACTATAGCGAGGTAGCTGTTGATGATGACGGTAATATCTTCGCTATTGGTTATGATGATAGCCAACCGCGAGGGGTATTTGGTACGGGAGACCATAAATTTGTTAAATGGGATAGCGAAGGCAATTTACTGTGGGAAAAACTACTCGGTACATCTAGTCATGAATTTTCAAGTGGCTTGAAAATCGACCCTGATGGCAATGTTGTTATCGCCGGTTGGACGCAGGGTCAATTTGGTCAAAGTAGCCAAGGTGGTGCGGATTACTTTGTTGCTAAGTATGACACTGATGGTAATCCCATTTGGATTCAACAAAATGGCACATCAACCCACGATCGCGGTCGTGATGTCGCGATTGATAATGCTGGTAATATTTATACAGTCGGCATAACCGAAGGTTCATTAGTTGGAGAAAATATTGGAAATTCTGATGTTTTTGTAACTAAATACGATCGGAACGGTCAAGAATTGTGGACAAAACAGTTTGGAACTGATGGTAACGAAAGTCCAGGAACATACGGTTCTCACGGTCATTCTCGTAATGTTAGTGTTGACATCGATGACTCCAGTCAAGTTTATATTTCTGCTACAACTGATGGCGCATTGGAAGGCCATGAAAATCAAGGAAACGATGATGTAATTATCTTAAAACTCGATGAGGAAGGTAATACTTTATGGACACAGCAATTAGGGGGTTTGGGCTACGATCGCAACACAGGAATTAGCGTAGATAATCAAGGCTACTTCTATCTCTCCGGTTGGACAAATGATTCAATTGATAATCAACCCCGTTTGGGTCATGCTCCGTTCCTTACCAAGTTCGATACTGAAGGCAACAAGTTATGGACAACCATTTATGGCACAAGTGATGCTGAAGAATTTGCACATGATATTGAAATTGATAGCAGTGGTAACGTTTACACGACTGGTTATACGACAGGCAATTTTGGGGGTGTAAATGCCGGTAATGTGAATGATGGTCTTAGAGATATATGGTTGGCAAAATTCCCTGCCAATCCCATTGTTTTTGAACCTACTATTTATACTAATCCTGAAACTGGTAATCAATACTTTGTTACCACACCGGATACTTGGTTAGGCGCACAGGAACAAGCTAAAGCATTAGGTGGTAATTTAGTAACCATTAATAATGCTGCCGAAGGTCAATGGCTGATTGATACTTTTGAAGCTCATGTGTCTTGGCATGGTTTACATGATAGCCCGATTTATGGGGCTTATGAAGGAGAATATCAATGGATTAATGGACAGCCAGTCACCTATACAAATTGGCGACCAGGAGAACCGAATAATCAATTCCATACAGGTCTTCGGTATAGTGAAGGGG
The DNA here is from genome assembly GCA_000380225.1 of filamentous cyanobacterium ESFC-1. Classification (GTDB taxonomy): domain Bacteria; phylum Cyanobacteriota; class Cyanobacteriia; order Cyanobacteriales; family Spirulinaceae; genus Jaaginema. Next base: position 569,964 of record KB904821.1, on the reverse strand, counting down.
AAGACTTTATGCACTATTTACCGGATGGTTTATGGAATGATCTACCCCCGGATGGGTTGTTGTTGAAAGATATTCGAGGTATTGTTGAAATTGACTCTACTATTGCCAATAATGCTCCTATACAAACATACCTTGGTGAAGACTTAAATACGCAAGGAATACCCCTCAATACGACACCAAATACTGATGCTGCAAAAGCTGACTTCTTGGCAAATTTGGAAAATACCCAGATTGTTGATTTTGACAATTATAGTATTGGAGATCGACCCACGACTTTGAATTTTGGGAATGTCCGAGCTACTTTATCGGGTGATTTGCGAGTGGATGCCGAAAGTAACAGTACTGGAAATAGTCTCTATAGCTATAACGATATGGCATTTTCAATAGATTTTGATAGTCCTCAATCGGCTTTTGGGATGACGATTCATGATGCGGAGGACAAACCTTTACAAATGACTGTGTATCATACCGATGGAACGACGAGAAAGTTTGCTATTCCCGTACAAGCAGTATATCCAGAAAACTCTGACTCTGCTTTATTTTATGGCATCACAGACCGCGTACCTTTTGATAAAGTAACTGTTCACAAACGAGCAACTACAGAAAATTTACGACTGGATGATTTAATAATTGGCGATCTTAAAGCTTAAATTGTTGTACTCTACTTTGAGAGTTATTTTGAATTAAGTAGTGGCGCGACATAAATTAAGCGGTGGGTTACGGCGGATAGCTGGGTGGCAGTCATAGTATAAGTTTGAGCCGCCTAACCCACCCTACGATAAAGCACATTTTTAGCTGTGTCACGACACTACCCTAAATGAATTTGGCATAGTTCAGAAATTTCACATCCTACCCTAACCATGAATCCTAAACGCATCTACCGCTATATCCTCATTACCCTCCTCTCCCTCACCCTGAGTCTCACCGCAGCCCAGGGGGGAGGATTGCAAGCGCAAACTACGCTTCTCGAACAAGGAAACCAATACTACCACGCGGAGAATTATAGCGAAGCCGTGGCGGTGTGGCGAGAGGCAGAGCAGGAATTTGAGGCTGCGGGGGAGAGGTTACAGCAGGGGTTGGTGTTGGCGAATTTGTCTCTGGCGTATCAGCAACTAGGGCGATGGCAGGATGCGGAAAATAGCGTTCAAGAGAGCTTGCAGGTCTTGGCGGGGGTTATAGAGCAGAATGAGGTGTTTTGGCGGCAAAAAGGGAAGGCGTTGAATGCCTTGGGTCGTTTACAATGGTCGCGGGGACAGGCAGATAAAGCGGTGGAAACTTGGCAAGAAGCCCAGGAGTTTTACCGTCGTGGGGGGTATGGGGAGGGAGTGATTGGGACGCAGTTGAATCAGGCTCAGGCGTTGCAGACTTTGGGGTTGAGTGTGGATGCCAAGCGCCTGTTAAGGGGGGTAGAAGCCCAGGTAGCGGGGCAAAATGACTCCCCCCTCAAAGCGCAGACTTACCTCAGCTTGGGGGGGACGCTGCGATCGCTCGGAGAATTGGAAGAGGCTCAGAAGGTATTAAAATCGGGGTTGACGGTGGCTGAGAGTTTGGGGTTGCCGATCGCGCCCCGGATTGAGTTAGAGTTAGGGGATGTGGCGCGATCGCGTGCGAATCAACAACAGGCAATTGGTCAGTCGGGAGAGGCTGAAAGTAGTGTAGAGCAGGCGTTTGACTATTATCGTCAAGTGGCAGAGAATAGCGATTCTAACCGCTTACAGTTACAGGCAAATTTGCGTCAACTGAGTTGGCTGGTAGAGTTGGGTCAATCGCCAGATACAAGCCTTTTAACGGCAATTGAAAGTCAGTTAGGGCAGTTACCCCAGAATCGTAGCGCGATCGCGTCTCAGTTGGATTATGCCCGCAGTCTGGCTTGTTTGCAACCGAAGGTGGATGCAGAGATACCCCGTTGCGTCCGCAGCGAGTGGCAAGGGGAAGGGGAAGTTAACATTATTGAGAGTCCGAAAATTAGCGAGATTGCCAACCGTTTAGCCGATATTTTGGAGAAAACGGAACAATTGGGGGATATTCGCCTCAAATCCCAAACAATGGGGCAGTTAGCGGCACTTTACGAGCAGAATCGACAGTGGCAGGAAGCGTATGATTTGACGGTGGATGCGATCGCGTCTGCGGGGGAAGTGCAAGCGGATGACTTATTGTATCGCTGGGAGTGGCAGTTGGGGCGATTGCTCAAAAAACAGGGCAAAGTTGAGGCAATTACGGCTTATGAAGAAGCGGTGAAAACGTTGGATAAAGTCCGCAGTAATATATTAACGATTAATACGGATGTGCAGTTTTCGTTTCGCGATAATGTTGAGCCTATTTATCGCGAATATGTGGAGTTATTGTTATTAAATTCGGGCAATTCCAGTAATCCCGAACAAGGCTATCAAAAAGTAATTGAATCAGTAGAAGCGTTACATTTGGCAGAGTTAGAAAACTTTTTGCGCTGTAATTTAACGCCAACTTTGAAGCCCAATCAGACTTTAGCAGAAATTGAAAATATAGATGATAGTGCGGTTGTGATTTATCCGATTATTGTTCGCGATCGCATTCAGGTTTTAGCGAAATTTCCCGGTCAACCGTTACGCTATTATCCTGGGGAAATGTCGGCAGATACGGCGGTTTCTCAACGGAAGGATATGATTATTTATACGGAGCGGAGTAGTAATCAAAAGTCAGAAGCTGAAAGAGAAAGTATCGAAAAGATGGTTTTTGATTTTCGGATTGCGATTGAACAGGGAAACCCCTCCGGTAGAAATAAACAGGGCTATATTGAATACGGAGAACAGTTTTATAACTTCTTAATTCAACCGTTAGCGGCTGATTTAGAGAATCATCCCGACACCCAGAATTTAGTTTTTGTTTTAGACAGTACCCTCTACAATTTACCTTTGGCTGCTTTACGCAATCCCATCACTGAAGAATATTTGGTTGAAAGTCAGTACAATATTTCAATTTTACCTAATCTTGCAATTTTCAATTTAAGTCAGACTTTAGACAGTGAAAATACCCTGTGGGCTGCAATTAGTGAATCTTTACAAATTGGAGAAGAAAGAACCTTTGATGAGTTAGATATTAGCTCAGAAAAAGCGCAAATGGAAAGCCAAAGCAATACCACAATTTTATACAACCAAGCCTTTACTACACCTGCTTTCCGAGAGCAAATCCAAACGCAAAATTTCGCGATCGCGCACCTTGCAACCCACGGAAAGTTTAGTTCCGATCCTGAAGAAACTTATCTTTTGACTTACGGAGAAAAGCCGGGAACAGGTCAACTTTTAAAAGCGAGAGAGTTTGACCAAATCCTGCAAAATAATCCTTCCTTACAGCTATTAATTTTAAGTGCTTGTCAAACCGCAGAAGGAGATAACCGGGCTGTATTAGGGTTAGCTGGACTGGCTGTAAGAGCAGGAACAAACAGCGCGATCGCGTCTTTATGGAAAATTGAAAACGAACCTACTGTCAAGTTACTTGAATACTTTTACGACGCTTTACAACAACCGGGTATAACTAAAGCCGCAGCTTTGCGTATGGCTCAAAACCAGTTAAGACAAGAAAGAAGATATCAAAAACCCGAACATTGGTCGGCTTTTGTTTTAGTGGGAAACTGGTTTTAATTCGACTAGAAAACCATAGCGTATTAAATTTGAATACACTATGGTTTTATTACAAACATAATATTCAATCAGTCAGAAGCAGCAATTCTGGCTCGATAATCGTATATTCCTGGTTAGGTAAAAGCTGCTCGATTGTATTCACTTCCTCTCTCAAATTTAGCCACTCTAAATCAGTTGGAGATACAAAAGTTTTATCATCAAGAACATCATTAATTTGGTCATATACGATAACGTCTTCGCTACCTTGGTCATTATTAACAAATCGAATCCAACCATTGATTTGTAAATCGGGGGTTTGATCCATGGTGGGATAACAAGAAACACTGAAATACCAGCGATAAAGTTGACTTAATTCAAGTTGATCTTCAGGAGGAAGCGAAATCTTAATAATTCCAGCTTGTGCTAAAGGAGTAATAGCTACAGCATAGATAGTTTCTTCTTCTTTTTCATCGAGGATATAAAATTCCATATAGCTAACTTCTGTGTCAGTATATGGAATATAAATAAAAAAGGTCGGTTGAGCAACAGTAGTGTAGTCGCGACCTTCATTTTCAAATAATCCAGTAATTGGTATCTCAGTGGTTGGACACACTGCTTCAGGACGAGACGGTGGTGGTTGCGGATCTCCATATGGTGTTCCTGAATTTGGGCCATCGGGTTGAGCAAAAACGGGTGGAGTCCAACCGTAAATACCTAGACCTAACAAACTAACAATCCCGAAAGCGTTTAAGCGCAGACGAAGTAGTTTTGAAATCATGAGTTAATCCCTGATGATAAGAGTAGTAGATAAACTAAAGAGAAAGTTTGATGTTGTATTGTTTCGGAGGTGGGGGTTAAAAAGCTTCTTCTGGTGTTCCTGAATCAGTAGAACCAATTGGTTGCGCTAAAGTGGATACAGTCCAACTGTGAATACCTAGACTCAATAAACTAGCAATTCCGACAGTATTTAAGCGCAGATGAAATAGTTTTGAAATCATGAGTTACTCCCTGACTTTAAGAGTTGTGGGTAAGCCCAAGAAAAAGCTTCAATTTGCTTAGTTTTAGATAGAGTAGCAGAAGTAAGTAAAGCAGAAATTAAGGTTGGAACTAAGGGTAGCCAACCTCCATTCAAGAACATAAAACTATAGCCTCCAATCCAGATAATAGTGACTAAGCTTAATCCTGCAATTTGATGAGAATGTTTGGGAATTTTAACTAAAATCAGACCAGAAGTTGCCGATATTCCGAAAACTAAAAATAAGTCAGACCCCTGAGATAGATACCAGAAGAAAGGACGGTTATCTTCTGCTGCACTAATTAAATGACTCACAACATGAGCCGAAACAAATAGATTATTAAATTCACCATAAGGTGTATCAAAAGTGTTTTGAGCAGCCGGGGTATTCATACCAATTAAAACAATGCGATCGCGTATCCAATCTGGTTCAAAACGATCGTCTAAGATATCTCGCAATGCTACAGTTTTAGCAATGTTTTTGAAATCTTCTATTTGACGATAATTAATGATGTATTGTTCTCCTACAGCATCTATTTTTTGATAACCACCACTCCGGGATTGAAGGGTTTTTAATCTTTGATTGCCAAATTGCCACACATCTTGCTTTTTGTCGTAATCTACTGCAATATTTTGAGCTTCTAAATAACGATATGCTAAAAGAAAGCTAAAACTATATTCTCCTTTATTACAACTAGAAGATCGGGTATCTGTAATGTTAGGAGTCCGATAAAACAATGAGCGTCTGACAATATCAAGACTTTGACCATCAGAATAATAGTCAGTAAACCCAAATTGTTTAGGGGCTTCTAAGAAAGCTTTTGGGGGTTCAAGATTTCCTCCTAAGTGACAAGTTGCAATTAATTGAGGTGTATTTTCTAATTGGTTTTGGAAACCTTCGTAACCCGATCCGATAGGGCGATCGCGAGTTATTCTTAAGCCAATCGTAGCGGGTTCATGTTGTTTCAGTTTTGCAATTAATTGCGATAATACATCATCAGGTAGAGAAGAACCCGTATTTTGTGCGTATAAACTCAAATCTTCTTCGTCTACTGCAATAATTAGCATACGCGGATCGGGTTCTTCAAGGGGACGCGATCGCATCAAGCCATCAAACGCCATTAATTCAACTCCCTGTAACATTCCCAACCAGCGAATTCCCATAACTAACGCGGTACAAATACCACTGGTTAAAGCCACTTTGGGTAAACCTTCCCACCAGGGTTTATTAACAGGAATAGGAATAGGTTCTGGTTGAGGAGATTCTGGCTGGTGATATAAGTCTTTCCAAAGGGGAGGAATAGCCGCAGGATGTTCGCAAACGACGGGAAGCCAAGTCGCACAAGGACATTCAAATTCAAGGGCTTCTGCGGGGCTTTTTTGATAGGTTAAACGGACGCTGGTAAGCCGTTGTCTGGCTTCTTGAACAGCGTTATAAAAGGTGGAACCTCCAGCAAATGTGGTGAGGAAATGGCGTAAAAAGGCTTGGGCAATTTTGTCGGGAACTACCTCTCGCATCACAATAGCTTGGGGAATGAGAGAGTCGTTTAAACTGCGGGCTAATCCTAAACCGTCACAGGAGTTGAAAATCGCAAGTCGCAAGCCTTTTTCGGTAGCTTTCTTGAGTCCATACCACAGTTCATTAACGGTGATACTGCGTTCTTCGAGGGGAATTTTTTGATTAGAATTGAGATATAAACGTCCGGTTTCGCGGTCATCTTGACTTTCGGTTTCGCTGTGTCCTGCAAAGAAGATAATATCCCATTCTTGTTCCCAAAGTTGATCGTTGATTTGCCATTTTTGGGGTTCAACGAGAAAGGTAATATCGCTGTGGGGTAGACTTTCTAAGGTTTCGCGATCGCCCTCAACATTGATACCATCACTATGACCGAGAATTGCCAGAATTTTGACTTTCGGGTGAGGAGTATTGCGGGGAATTTCGAGAGGTGGTTTTAATTCTAAGGGACTGAGAGAGGCTTCAATGCGCTCAAATCGTTGAAAAAAGTCCCATTCTGACCAAGGGAGTTTTTGCAGTTCTCTGTCGCTGGTTTGAACTAAAAAGCGAGTTTCGTCTTGGCGATTGAGTTCCTCTCGGAGTAAGTTTAATACAGGTTGAAATTCGTCACTTTTTAGCCAATCATTAAAGCGATCGCGCAATCGATTTGCTGAGATTTTACACTGCTGCAATCGTTCGTTGATCGACCCTAGTTTTACGACTCGCTTGGGTTTAATGCGGTCGTGTTTTTCGATTCCTCTGAACTCGGATTCCCAGTGTTGGGTTAACTGTTGTAGTAAGTCTACATTGGGGGGTAGATCGCCTTTGATTCTTCCGAGAAAGCGTCCCTGGTTATCGGAAATATTGAGGGTTACGCGAAAGCCACTTTCCCAAGTTCCATCGAGTTCGAGGATGACTAATTTATCCATCGTTTCCTCTAAATAATAAACTGCTCAATAATGCTGAATTCCCCTAGGGCTACTTTAACACTAAAATGTTCTCCAGGTTCGCCACTAAATTGAAATTCTAGTCCTTCACTTCCTCCAGCTTCGGCTTGCATCACGGCGCGATCGCGTTCGTCTAAGATAATCAGTTGTAAGTCGGAAGGAAGGTAGTTATGATTACCGGGAAGTAACTCGACTGAAATATCGAGATTCGGTTTATCTTTGTGGAGTAAGCCCACTAATAAAGCTACGCGATCGCCATCCTTTTCGAGGTTAATTAGTTTCCCTTTTTCAACTTTCACTGGATTGGGTTTACGACTGCGTAAAACTGCCGGACTTCTAAAACCAAATGCGAGTTGGGGTTGGGAAGGATGGGCTAAATTTTCTAGGGTTTCCCAACCAGAATCTACAACATCATTGAACCAGTGACTCAAGCGAGTAACGGTTTGAGTGATGGGAGAAGGTTCTGAAACCGAGGCTACGGGTTGATGTAAATGTTCGATTAACTCATCAAGCGATCGCAACTCTAGTAAACTAATGTTCTCTTGTTTCACTTCTGGCACAAAGCCGAGTAAATGGGCTTGGGTTAGTTCGGCATTGACTTGAATCGCAATATACCCTTGACGATCTTGCCAAACTTCGGGAGGAACGGTCATAGATTCAGCATCGGGTAACACAAATCGACATTCGAGGTTTCCCCAATCTTTGATGGTCAAATAGGCAGTCTCGCTAAGGGTTTGTCGCACCAAATCCTCTAGTTGATCGTCACGATCTTCGGTTTTAATTGCCAAGCAGTTTAGATAATATTTCACTGCATAAATTGCGAGTTGGTTTAAGTAAACTTGCTTGGCTTTTTGCGGATTGACATGATGCTGATAGTGTTGTTGTGCTTGTTGATGAGCCGTTCGGGATAAAGGAACAGTAAAAGAATTTTCTGGCATAGTCATGGGCTTGAGAAATGTCAAAAATATAGAGAATTTAGCACAAGATACAGATGACTTCAGGGTTGAATCAATTTTGAGTTTAGTGTGAACGCCAAGCCAAACTTTCTCATGCTTTACTAAAAGAAGATTGGACAGTTGGTTAACACCATTATCTGTTGCTCTCTACTGAGTTCTCGCGGTTTGCTCTAAGGTTTTATGCAGATTGCCCAAAAATCAACAAAACTTTACATTATCTGTCCTCGATGGGTTCGGCTGGGAGGAGATATACTCAAAACCGCCCCCTGACCTGATAGGATAACGCCATGATGGGATCGCCCTCTCAACAGTCTGTATTCATCGCGACAGAACCCCTAGGCTTGGCAGGAGAAGCGGGAGAACAACGGGTTTGGGAAGCCCTGACTCAAGCATTTGCATCCCGTCCCTGCGTCGGTTATTGGCGTTACCCCATCTTTTCGACTCAGGGGGATTTTCGCAAAGAACCGGATATTCTCATTTTCGACCTAGAAGGCGGCGTAATTGTGATCGAGGTCAAATCTTTTAAAATTGAGCAAATCGAGGGTATATCCGGGCATCTGTGGCAGTATAAGCAGTATTTCAGCGAGACGGGGAACCCCTATCAACAAGCCGAACGCCAGCTTTTTGCGTTATTGAAATATAGCGATCGCGAACCGCAATTACAAGGTCAAGTCCTGGGTCGCGCTTTAATTGCCCTACCCTATATTAGCCGTCAACAATGGCAAGAAAAAGGGTTTCATCGCTTACCCACCTCTCCCCCAATTCTGTTTGCTGAAGACCTAGAAACCCCGGAAAAGTTGAGTTTCAAAATATTAGACATTCCCCCCCTAAAACCGGGAAATTCCCTTTCGCAAAAACAGTGGGAATTGTTACTGGCTGTGGTGGGGGGAACGGCTTTGTATCGACAACCTAAATATCCCGTTTATAGTCGCGATCGCACCCGCGGCCATATTTTACACCAAATGCGCGATCGCATCCTCCAACTCGATATTCACCAAGACCGCATTGCCAAACAAATTCCCCCAGGCCCCCAACGGATTCGCGGGGTAGCAGGGTCAGGAAAAACAATTATATTATGTCAAAAAGCGGCTCATATTCATCTTAAATATCCCCATTGGCAAATCGCATTAGTCTTCTTTTCTCGAAGTTTATATCCTACTATTACAACTCAAATTGACCTTTGGTTACGTCACTTCAGTCAAAATCAAATTGGTTATGACCCAAAAAATCCCAATCTGCGCGTCCTTCATGCTTGGGGTGCAAAACAGCAACCGGGTTTTTATAGTTTGATGTGTCACGAAACAGGAGTTTCCCGTTTAATTGCCAATCAAACCCAAAGTAAACAGCCCAACGAAAGCCTCGCTGAAGCTTGTATTGACCTCCTCAACCAAGCCGCAATTCCACAAATTTTCGATGCAATTCTTATTGATGAAGGTCAAGATTTAGTTGTCGATAATTATAAATATGAAGGCAAACAGCCCTTCTACTGGTTAGCATATCAAGCCTTACGTCCGGCTGACCCCGCACATCCCTCTCAACGGCGTTTAATTTGGACTTACGACGAAGCCCAAAGCTTACAAAGCCTCACCATTCCTTCAGCCAGAGAATTGTTTGGGGATGACCTCGGCCACCTCGTAAGCGGTCAATACCGCAACGGTATTCCTAAAACCGAAATATTATCTCGCTGCTACCGCACTCCCCACGCTATTTTAACCACTGCCCACGCGATCGCTCTGGGATTGTTGCGTCCTCATCGTATTTTAACGGGAATGACTCATAGCGAAGAATGGCAAGCTTGGGGTTATCAAACTACACCGGAAGGGCAATTTTTCCCCAATCAAACGATTACAATTCAGCGTCCTTCAAGCCATTCTCCTAACCCTATTCCTGAGTTATGGGGACAGGATTATATTCAGTTTAAAGTCCTGCCTTCTCGTCAACAGGAACTTTCGGAGTTAGCGCAAAACTTAATTCACAACTTACGTTATGACGGTTTACGTCCCAGTCAACAAATTCTGGTGATTGTTTTAGGTTCCCATTACGAAGCTAAGAAATTAGAAACCCAGGTGGCGAATTTTCTGATACAACAAGGGCTAGAAATTTATATCCCCGGAACCGCCGATTATAACTTATTACAAATCGACAAAACCAACTATCATCCCAATCAATTTTGGTGTGAGGGAGCCATTACTATTTCACGCATTCATCGTGCGAAAGGCCATGAAGCGGATCTGGTTTATTTAGTGGGCTTGGATTTAATTGCTGAAGCTGAAAGTAATTTACACCTCCGCAATCAACTCTTAGTGGGTTTAACTCGCGCCAGGGGATGGGTTCAGATTAGCGGCATTAATGCTTACCCTTTATATGCAGAATTACGCCAAGTTTTGCATCACCGAGATACTTTTACCTTCCGCTACCAAAACCCACCCCAACGGGAAATTATGGTTACGGATGCCGGAGAATTACATTCTCGATATGCCAGAGGCGATCGCAACTTTTGTTATGCTAATTTAGAGAATATCCAACTCCCCCAAGCCCAATTACCCGGCATCAATCTCATTGGTGCAAACCTCCGGGGAGCAAATCTACAAAATGCGAATTTAGAAGGCGCTAAGTTAGTCACAGCAGACTTAGAAAAAGCGGATTTGAGGGGGGCAAATTTACGCAAAGCGAAGTTAATTGGCGCAAATTTAGAGGATTGTAAACTCGATGGGGTGAATTGGGAGTTGTCTGATTTTGAGGATTTATAAAAGTGGTAAACTAGGCAAAATAAAGTTGAGATTATATCAAATCCGTTTAATTCGTGGGGATTCAGAACCCCGGTTTCTAGCTTAAAATTCTAACTTGACTGTGTAAGCGGGAAAGAAACCGGGGTTCTAAACCAGCCCTAAATACTATCGGTAATACTACTAAAATTAAACCCCTTCACCTTCGCACCAGGGGCTACAACATTACCAAAACGTTTTACCTGACTCACCGCTTCAACATCCCGTAATAAATCGGGAATGGTTTGATTAAAGCGTAAATTTTTAATGGGGTAAGCAATCTTGCCATCCTCAATCCAAAACGTACCATCCCGCGTCATTCCCGTAACTTCGCAAGTACGCGGATTGACATCCCGCACATACCAAGCCCGATTGACTAAAATTCCTCGTTCTGTTTGAGCGATTAAATCGGCTAAACTGGCATCAGAACCAGACATTACCAAAGGAGATAAGCTGCCTGTGGGTTGATTTCCGGTTTTTTGCGCCCAATAGCGACTATAAGCCAGATTTTGCGGAATCCCTTTTGCAGCTACGGTGAGGGGAGTATTGGGTAAGCCATCAGTGAAGAAACGACGACTTTGCAATAAAGGGTGATCTCCTTGTCGTTGTAGGGTAACCAGGGGGCTGAATATAGCTTCTCCGAGGCGGTTTCCTTCTCCGTCGGGATGACTCATAAACGAGCGACCTTCATCGGCGGCTCTAGCATCAAAGTTACCCCAAGACAGCCAAGAAATAAAGGTGGCCATGGCTGCATTGTTGAAAATGACGGGATATACCCCCGGTTGAATCGGGCGGGGATTGCGGGCATTTTGGGCGCGTTCTATAATTGTTTCGGCGGTACTCTGGAGGGGTAAATTGTCGATCGCGAGATCGGTATCGCTACTCCAAGCCGAACCGTTATCAATGCGAGCAGTAAAATGAAAATTGGCTTCGGTGGTGCGATCGCAAGCCCGCAACCCCAAAGAATTACCAATTGCCAGCAAATCAACGTCTGTACTGAGCTTTCCTGAGCCTTCTACCCCCGCTTTCTGGCTGAGATGACAAATTTGCTCTAAACGCTGTCCTCGCGTAATCGGGGCAAGATTGGCGGTTTCAGGGTCAAAGCCAGGAATCCGATCTTCATATTCTTGGGGAGGAAGGAGGGGAGTCCATTCGGGATCGTCTGGGGCAAAACGGGCTAATTCTTCCGAACGCTGGAGGGTTTGCGCGATCGCGTCTGCATCTAAATCAGTGGTAGCGGCTGAGGCGCATTTCTGCCCAAAATGACTGGTTATCGTCAGTTTGAGCGCGGTTTTGGCTACATTTTGACTAATCTGATTTTCTGAAAACCGCGTTAACGCCGATTCTCCTGCTGATAAGCGCACAAATACCCCGTCAGCTTGAGATTGCTGAATCACGGCATCGATCAGGTCTAAAGCTTGCTCAGAATTCAACAAATGCGATTGTGTCACGGTGGCCATAAATACACTCCCAACTCCCAATAATTATTATTATTTTAAGCGAGAGTTACACCGCCGGGTATCTTAACCCGCGAGCAAAGAAGCAGAGGGATATACCTTGTAAGCTAAGTGCATGGGATAGCCGTAGCGAGAGTAGATAGCATCTACATGACGTAACGCCGTTTCGCGGTTGGTGTAGGTTTCAATCACGCGATGTTGGCCTTTAGAATTTTGAACGCGAACTTCCCATTGCATAGTAGATATCCCTTTGTTTCAAGATGTGCTGAACTCAGTAGTAGGTTTTCAACTTTATGAAGTTTTGATGAACTTGTAACTTGATTTCATCATATCCTGCTTAACTTTACATTGCCTTCAGTAAAACTAACGAATTTTTAAAGGGTTTGTAAAGGGGGGAGGCGCGATCGCGAGTTTCCGCAAAATCTAGGATCGACTTAGATAACCATTATCAAACAAAAATCAGCGTCATTTGACTTAACGCCTAAAGAAATAAAACCAAAGACAGACAAAATACTACTTTTTATAGACTAAAAGTAAAAATAAATATTTTTAGCTAAAAATTAGATTTATCACTCAAATTCATAATCTAGCTACGGTGTCCAGATCAGCGATAAATCTACCGAATTGACCCGGTATTTTCTCAAAAATCCTGTATCTCTACTTGCAATACGACGTATAATAATATACGCAAAACACCAACAGCCCACTTACGCAAAAAGGGCGAGAAACTCCCACCCCTTCATCAGCCCTCACCCCAAACCCCTCTCCCACGGGAGAAGGGCTTATATTTACCAAGGACAAAGGACGAATGACGAAGGACAAAGCAGCAACTTCATCAAAACTTTAAGATTCGCGTACCAACAACAAGCCAAACCAATCTTTAGGATCGCGCCATATATGCGTTGTTTCCCAACCTTGCGATCGCAAATATGCAGACATCTGTTCTAAATCAAACTTGCGGGAAATTTCCGTTAAAATGCTTTCCCCGGCTTGAAACGCCACCGTCAAATCCAACGCATCCAAGCGCACCGTACAATCATGCTGACAATGCAGATACATCTCAATCTGCGCCGCTTCCTCATTGTAAATCGCTTCGTGAGTAAACCAATCCAAATTAAAATTACCGCGAAAACGCCGATTTAGGTGCGCCAGCATATTCAAATTAAACGCGGCTGTCACTCCCTGACTATCGTTATACGCCGCTTCTAACACTTCTTTCGGCTTTTGTAAATCTAGCCCTAGTAAGAAATAATCCCCCACCGACAAACCATTTTTAACTTGTTGAAGAAAGCGATCGCAATCTTTTGGTGTAAAATTACCCAAGGTACTCCCCAGGAAAAACATCATCCGCGTTGGCACAACTGGGGGTTCTAAATGGGCTAAGGCTTCCTCGTAAGTTCCCACCAAACCGCGAACGTGCAACGTCGAATAATCCTTCAACAACTGCCGCGCACTTTCCTCTAAAATCCCCCCACTCACATCAATTGGGAGATAATGTAACGGCGACTGTAACCCCTGATAAGCATCCAACAGCAAGCGGGTTTTCGTCGAACTACCGCTTCCCAATTCCACCAACTCACAAGCCCCCGTACAACGAGCAATTTCCGACGCATACTGTTCTAAAATCCAAGCCTCAGTACGAGTTGGATAATACTCTGGCAATTCGCAAATCTGCTCAAACAACTGCGAACCCTTATCATCATAAAAATAGCGGGGTGATAGAGTTTTCTTAATCTGCATCAACCCCCGCATCACATCCTCACCCTCTCCCGTTTGACGGGCTTTTTGAGATTGGCTGAGATAGTGAATGCTGAGGCGTTTTTCCGAAAAACTTAGTGAATCCGCGATCGCGTCGGGCAACCTTGACATAATCCCTCTTGAATGCTTTATAGATGCTAATTTTGCTCTATTTGCACCATAACAAGATTAGGTTAAATAAGAGTAGGGTCATAAGACGGATTTTTATTTTTCTGTCCTTGTAGATGGGAAACCCGATTTTGGGCTAACCCAGTTACAAAAAATTACATCCTTTTATCCCTTAAGTAGCAAGTCAAGACAACAGAAAGAGGCAGAAAGAGTAGGATAGAAAAAGCGAAGGCAGCAAACGCTCTACATCGGACTTCCCCCATGATGACCAATCCGAAACAAAAAACCCGCTTACTCCTGAACTTATGGAATTTAGCAGGAACCGAAAAAGCCATTAATCAAGGACAACTGAACAAGCAAGTTAAACTCAGTCGCGAGACAAGTAAAGATTATCAAAAGATTTACACAGAATTAGAAGCATTAGGGGCAATTTCGCGTAGTAAAGTCAAAAGCACCACCAAAATCACGCTGACTGACAAAGGCTTACAACTCCTAGCAGAAAGTCTCAAAAATCCAGAGTTTCAATACAATCCTCGTCAGCGAGTGAGAACCAAAGATTTCAATGCGTTACTCAATTGGCTTCGTTGGAGTAGTCAAGCAGCGCGATCTCCAACCAGTCTAGATGGGAATACTAAAACTGAAGCCCGTCAACTTCGTTCCTATGAAGAATTTAAGCCCGTGGCTTTGGCTGTATATGACCAAATCAACCGCGACTACAACTTAGACCACTTGATTCCAATTTATCGTATTCGTCGCACCATTGGCGATCGCGTCACCCGTTCCCAGTTTAACGAATGGATGCTCGAAATGCAGGCTAACGACATTATTCAGCTTATCGGAGATCAAGCCGTTGATGTCACTCCCGATCAACTCGAAGATTCGATTAGTACCAAACTAAGCGGTTTACGTTTTTTCGTGAAACGTTTAGATATCGAGACTTAATCAGCTTTACATCACAGCTTTAATACTTCTGACATTTTATACCCAGGAAACATCATGACCAACGACCAAATCCATACCATTATTGCTCAAAATAATCCCTTTCGACGCTTAACCGTTGCTAATAAACAAAGTATCTGGAGTCAAGATTTTTTCGATCTACCAGCCCTAAATGACAGTGCTTTTCGGACAATACTTGATACAGTTAACTTTATTAAAAATAAATATCCCCTGACTGACAAAAATGCCAGCCTTACGCTTACAGGGGAGGTAGGAATTGGTAAAACACACCTCATTGCTCGTCTTCGGAATTACTTAAATCAAAATGGTACAGCTTTATTTGCTTATGCCAATGTTAAAACTTATAGCAATGAAGAATTTATTAATTCTAGTTTTTTACAAAATTTAGCCAGCGATCTTAAACGTACTAATAATCAAGAGATTACGCAATGGCAAGAAATCGCGGCTCATTTGTTAAATACCTGTACAAATACAAATAAGACAGCGAAATTTCTGATTCAAAGATTTGATGATTTATATCGACAATATCAAAACCGAAATCAAGATTTGTTGAAGATAATTCTTCGCAAACTTTCTCAACAGGGAATCAAAGGCAATCCTTATTTACTACGCGCCATCATTTGGACATTATCACAAACTTATCAGTTTTACGCCGTCGAGTGGCTAAAAGGTAATGAAATTGACGAGCAAACTGCTACAGCAATGGGGTTAACCACTAACCTTAACCAAACCCCAGAAGAAAAAGAAGCAGCAGCGTTTGAGCGCATCAAACAAATTATTCAAATCGCTGGTAAATACAAACCTATTGTCATCTGTTTTGATGAATTCGACGAAGCTAAACTAACGAGTTCGGGTCAAACTCAAGCTCATATTATCGCCAGTTTTATTAAATCTTTAATTGATAATATCGAGCAACCTGAAGAAAACTACGGTATGGTTCTTGTTACCTTTATGTTTTCTTCGATTTGGAAACAACAAATTAGTTCGATGTCAGCCAGTTCTGCTGTGAGTGGCGGCACAGTAGATCGAATGTCAACGGCTACTAAGGGACAACCTATTTCTCTAGAATATCTCAATCGAGAGTCTACAGTTCGGTTGGTCGAATTTATCTTACAAGAAAGGTTGTATGAACCCCATAACTTAACTCCTCCCGATTCAGTTTACCCGTTTAATCGGGATGAACTAATCCAACTTGGTCAAGAAAAACCGACAATTCGCCGTTTCCTTGATTGGTGTTCTAAAAACTTTAAAGTTGATACAAACACCCCCCAAGATCGCTTTAAACAAGCCCTTCAAGAAGTTAACACTATTAATCTAGAAGGTTATCTCGAAGATAATATTTTAATTAGTAATGCTCTGCGCTTTGGCTTTGAGCAACTGGTGGGTCAATCTTTAGAAGGAGAAACCTCAACTGGACAGCGTTTAAATCAATTAGTAATCCAAGAAGTTGAGTCAGAAGTTAATATTGTTGATGCCAATGCAGAAACCGAAGCGGGCCATAACGGTGGCTGGATTAATTTCAAAGTTAAAGGTCAAGAAAATGGTGAAGAATTTATTATCGGTGTTGCTGTTATTCAACAAGATAGCGCTCGTAGTGTAGGTGCGGGTTTAAAACGTTTAAATGCTTATCAGCGTTTTGGCTTAACCCGTGGTTGTGTAGTTCGTGCTAAAGATAAAAAACTCGGAACTCATACCCAAGCTTATCAACGTCTCCAAGAACTGGTTAATGAAGGGGGAGAATGGGCATATTTAGAAGAAAGTGAAATTCGTCCGTTGGTTGACTTACAAACTCTGTATCAAAATTGCGAAAGTTATCAACTTACTGCCGAACAAGTCAGCGAGTTTGCCCAATCTACGATCGTAGAAAATCCCTTATTACGGGAAATTTTAAGCGATCCTTCCGGTGAAATCGATCCTGAAAGTGTGACAGAAGACACCGAAGACTTATTTGCTGCAACCAGCGATGAAGACTTTAATGAAAATTTAGAAGATGATGCAGAGTACGACAATTTAGATTTTGAAGCACTCGTAGAAAGTTCTAACTAAAGCAATGCAGCACTTAACTCTTTGTTTACCCTTTCAGGAGGTAGAAGCTTTAGTCCAAGGACGCGAAATTATGGCTTTACCAGCTTTATTTTTACGTCCTGGGCAGATTTTTACGCTTTATCCTACACCATCACCTTCCCCTTCCCTTCCTGAAGGAGAAGTTTATTATCGTCCTGGTTTTGTATCCAACCCTTCAGAAACAGTTTCGATTCAAGGGTTTGCAGAATGTCAACAGTGTCAAATCGTTGAAGATTCCCAGGAATTAGAAAAACTGTCACAATTGACAATGTGGACAAAAGCGGGATTAGAACAGCAATTGTTGACGCGATCGCGCTTATTTTGTACCTATCTCCGAGTGTATCGCTTACCCGAACCCATTAGCCTTTCCTCAATTCCCGAAGCCATAACCAATATCGGTAAGTTCATCGGTTTAGACGCATCGGTAGATTTAAACAACCGTACTCATCCGGTACTCAATGATACTGCCTTTACTCAACGTCAATCTCGCCTCATCCGCCGTTTACCGCCCCCTCATCCCCAACTCGAAGCCCTGCAAGCCCAACTTACACAAATCCCTGCGAACAAGGCTACACAAGCCCTCAGCCGCGACTTACAAGCATTTATCCACGGCATATCCCTACCCCCTGTCCCACAACCCTCCCATTTGACTTGGATTCAAAAAATTGCCCCTGTGGGAAACTCCAGCGAAGGACACGACTTCGAGAAATTAGTTCGTCGCAGCTTAATTTTTCTCGGCTTTTCTAATAACCGCCAAGATAGCAAAGTCAGCCTCGATCCTAATGCAACCGGAGGCGCAGGTGGTATCGATTTTTATTGCGAATTGCCTTATCCTGTCGTGGGGGAATGCAAAGCCAGCAAACATGATAAAGTCCCCAACACAGTCACTTCCCAACTCATTCACCTGGGGGTAACTCACTTAGGTCAAACTCAGTTCGATCGTTCCCTCAAAATTATCTTAGCAGCCGGAACTTTAACATCAGCCGCTCAACAAGCCGCAATAGGAAGTAAAATGAACGTTCTCCGTCCCGAAACCCTACAACGCCTAACCGAACTCAAAGCCGCTTATCCGGGGGCTGTGGATTTACTTGAACTCAAACCCTGTTTAGAACAAACTCCCCACGGTGAAGAGGCAGACGGGAAAGTGAATCGCTACATCGATACAATTTGGCAAGATTTACAATTGCGATCGCATCTCGTCTCAGTCGTCAAAACTTATCTTACCCGTGCTGACGCTAAAATTGCCGTAATCGATGCTATACACGCAAGTTACTGTATGTCACAACCGCCTCGAAATTTACAACCCCAAGAAATGCACGAAATTTTGCTCGAACTTTCCTCTCCCTTTGCAGGCTATTTAGGACGAAAAAAAGGAGAAGATTGGCAACGCGATCGCTTTTACTTTTTGCGCGACTTTCCCCTCGATTCTTAACTCATCCCCAAAATAAACCCAAGTTTAAACTCTCGTTTGAGGTGGATAATGACTAAAATTTCCCTCGATATTAAATCAACTAATTGAATCAAAGTAAAATAGCCACTACACCCTAACATCTCATTTATACTCATGTTCTGGTCGAACGGACACCCACTCCAAAACGGTAAATTCCGCATTGAAACCGTCCTCGGACAAGGGGGCTTTGGCATTACCTACAAAGCCATTCATCGAATCTTGGAAGCCCCAATGGTGATTAAAACCCCTAACGCTTTTCTGCAAAATGACCCAGATTACCCGAAATACGTCCAGCGTTTTATCCGCGAAGCCCGGATTCTCGCGAATTTGCCGCCTCATCCTCATATTGTGCGAGTCAATGACATTTTTGAGGAAGATACAGCCCACTGCTTGGTGATGGAGTTTATCAAGGGGATGAGTCTGTATGAGTGGGTACAGCAAAAAAGGGCAATTCCCGAAAAAGAGGCTTTGGGTTATATTCGTCCCATTGCGGAAGCCTTAGCGATGGTACACAACGCTGGCTTGGTACATCGCGACGCAACACCGCTTAATATCATGCTGCGGGATAATTCTTATCCGGTTTTGATTGATTTTGGCATTTCTGGCGAGATTATCCCCACAACTGTTAGTTCTAAAATGTTTGGCAATCGCGCCTTTGCCCCTTACGAACAAATGATTAAGGGCAATCGCGAACCCGTGGTTGATGTTTATACCCTCGCTGCGACTTTATACTATGTGGTAACGGGACAATTGCCTGTAGATTCTCTCTCCCGTCGCGTAGATGATGAGGAGTTGATACCCCCTCAAGATTTGGTTACGGTGAGCGATAGGGTGAATGAAGCGATTATGCAGGGAATGGCATTAAAGTCCAGCGAGCGTCCCCCGACGATGCAGGATTGGTTGCATTTGTTGGTAGTGGAGGAAGTTGAACCTACACCTCCTCGCTATCAACGCCTAGAAGCCCTTTTAGCTGCCGGGAAATGGCAAGAAGCAGACAAGGAGACAACAAAGGTAATGCTGCAAGTCGCGGGACGAGAGAAGGAAGGTTATTTA
Source organism: filamentous cyanobacterium ESFC-1 (assembly GCA_000380225.1). GTDB lineage: Bacteria > Cyanobacteriota > Cyanobacteriia > Cyanobacteriales > Spirulinaceae > Jaaginema. The sequence goes on along the minus strand of KB904821.1, from coordinate 550,340 downwards.
GACGTTCAAAGTATTGATAACTTTCCTTGTGAAGATTTACGAGCCATTGACCGTCTTTGGGTAAAATACAGCCAAGGCCGCTTTGGTTTTAGCGTACAGAAGCGTATTTATCAAAGTTTAGGCGGTACGCAAGAGTTTGACCCCGAAGTTTGGAAAAAGTTTGGAGACAGAGTAGGATGGCGAGAGGGAGACAGATGGTTGTATTACAATGACTTGACTTTTAACCTGACAGCAAAAGAGGGACACCTCCCAGAGAGGAATAGGGGGGTGGAAAGGTTCTTCTCTCGCGTGGAGACTTGTGAAGTGTAACATATAAGGCATACAAGATTATGTTAAGAATCTTTGCTGCTTTGTTTTCCACGAAGCCTTGCGGTTTCTGGCGTTTCGATACCTGGCACTGGGCAGTTCGTCTTGTTTAGCTCCAATTCACCCTGATATGTACTACAAGTTTTTTAAACTGAGAAGCTGTTAAAAGAATGGCTGCAAAAGATTTATTTCATGATGCTGTCAAACGAGCTTTACAAAAAGAACAATGGCAGATTACCGCAGACCCATTAATTGTTAAAATTGAAGGGGTAAGATTTGAAGTAGACTTAGGTGCAGATAAAGTAATCGCGGCTGAAAAATCAGAACAAAAAATAGCGGTTGAAATCAAAAGTTTTTTAAACAATTCAGCGATCGCAGATTTTCATGTAGCCTTGGGACAGTTTTTAAATTATCGGCTGGCTTTGCAAATGACAGAAAACGATAGAAACTTATATCTTGCTGTCCCTTTTGATACATTTAACGTATTTTTTTCAAGAAGTATTTGTTCAACAAGCGATCGCCGTTTATAAACTCAAGCTTTTGGTTTACGATCCTCAACAGGAGGTTATTGTCGAATGGATAAACTAGAACAATATCGCCAAGCGGTTCAAAAAATCTTGACTCAACAAGTCGCAGAAGATACCCAAAATGATGAGATTGAGAGTCAATTGGTTTTTGATACAGAACGCGATCGCTACTTATTATTAGATGTGGGTTGGCAGGATTTAAAGCGAGTTTATCATTGTTTTATTCATATTGATATCAAAAATGGTAAAGTTTGGATTCAACGCAACATGACTGAAACAGATTTAGCGCAAGCCCTAGTCAATTTAGGCATTCCCAAAGAAGATATTATTTTGGGTTTGCAACCGCCTTATAAACGTCCTTATACCGGATATGGCAGTAATCATTTAATCATGAATCAATAGAGACGCTATCAAAACTCCGGTAACTTAGGCGAAACCGGGGTTTTAACCCGACTTTTAACTCTCGTTTGAAGTGGATAATGACTAAAATTTCCCTTGATATTAAATCAACGAATTTAACCGACGAACAGTTTTTTAAACTCTGTCGTGCTAACGAAACTTGGAAACTCGAAAAAACAGCCAAAGGAGAATTAATTGTTATGTCTCCAGTTGGGGGAGTAAGTGGTTATCGCGAAGCGGATTTAATTGGCGCATTGTGGTCATGGAATCGGCAAACAAATCGAGGGATTGTCTTTAGTTCATCGACTATTTTTCGACTGCCGAATGGTGCCGCGCGATCACCCGATGCAGCTTGGCTAGAATTAAGTCGCTGGAACAGTTTAACCCAGGAACAACAAGACCGTTTTCCGCCAATTTGCCCCGATTTTGTCATCGAATTAAGATCGCGCACCGACGATCTCGAATCCATCCAAGAGAAGATGCAAGAATATTTAGAAAGTGGTTTGCGATTGGGGTGGTTGGTGAATCCGCAGCAGCAACAAGTGGAGATTTATCGACAGAATCAGGACGTAGAAATTGTCACTTTACCTGGGGTTTTAGCGGGGGAAGCAGTGTTACCAAGATTCGAGTTAGAATTGCCGTTATTTTGATATAATTAAACTGATTTGATGGCACTGCTGTTGGAATTTGTCCCATGAGTTTATCTCTCACCCCGGAAACCGAACGACGGATTGCAGAACAACTTCAGAAAGGTCGCTACCAATCTGCCGATGAAGTGATTGTAGCGGCATTAGCATTACTAGACGAACGGGAGAGATGTTTAGCTGAATTACGTCAGCAAATTGACGTGGGTGCAGAACAAATTGATCGAGGTCAAGTGACAGATGGAGAAGTTATTTTTGACCGCTTATTCAATCGGCTAAATCAACAACCCGATGAGGAATAATGTCCACTTATTCCTTACTTAATCGCGTTTTTTTCGATAAATCCATCGCCGCCTTCAATTAACCATTAGCCCAATTTTTAAACCTAAAGCATTTAATAAACTCTGTAATAAGGTAAACTCAATTTCTCCTGAGTCTTGCAGTTTACGTTCAAATTTAGAAAACCGATCTGGGAAATCTGGCGATTGATTAATCAATTCTTCTCTGGCTTCAATAACGTTAAAAAAAGCTTTTATAATCATTTGCGGATCGCCTTCTTCTAAAACCACTTCCAGATACATAGCGGCTTCTTTGGAGTCTTTTAAAGATTCTATTAACTGGGAATGATAACTAATACTTTTAGTCATTGTCTCGATTTTGATAATCTTTCAAGTAATTTTTAGCTTTTTTTATATCTCTGGCTTGCGTACTTTTATCACCTCCCCACAATAAAAGAACAATCATATTACTTTCTTGTCCAAAATAGATGCGATAGCCGGGGCCGTAGTCCACCCTGAGTTCGTAAACGCCTTCTCCAACAAATTTACAATCACCTAGATTACCACTTTCTACTCGGTCAAGCTTTGCTCTTATTTTAGCTCTAGCTTTGCTATCTTTGAGTGAGTCTTGCCACTGTAAAAAAGGAGCAATATTATCTATTGTTGTGTAAATTCTAATTTCTTTGGGAGTCGCCTCCATATCATTTTATTTGTTTTGAGATTAGTATTACTTCATTATTTCATACAGTCTATAAAGTGGGGATAATTTTACAAATGACCAAGGACAAAGGACAAATCAAACATTCTCCGTCTTGGGGGTAAACAGCAAATACAAACAAGGAATCACCACCAACGCAATGAGAGTTGCGGCTACTAAACCAAAGATAATCGCACTACACAAGGGCATCCAAGTCGGATCGCTTAATGCCAGGGGAATCAAGCCGATAATGGTGGTAATACTGGTAGTCAGGACGGGACGGAGGCGGTCAGATACGCCACGGGCTGCGGCTTCGCGGACTTTCATCCCGTCTTCTTGGTAATGGTTCATGGTATCTACCATTACGATCGCGTCGTTGACCACAATCCCCACTAAAGCAATCACCCCGATAAAAGCGGTAAAGGAAAAGGCAATCCCCGCGAGGAAAAAGCCCCCAACCGTCCCAATCAGGGCAAAAGGAATCGCTAATAAGATAATAAAAGGTTGGCGAAACGAACTCAATTGCAACACCAACACGGCAAAAACGAGAAACACCGCTAAAGCTAAAGCTTGACCGGCTGACCCAAAGGTTTCGGCTTGTTCTTCGGTTTCGCCGCCAAAACTGTAAGAATAGCCTTGGGGCCAGGATTGCTGCATTTCCTGGAGTTGGGATTCTAACTCCCCTAAGATTTCTCCAACGGTGCGATTTTCGTTTTTCGCGAGGACAGTTGCGGTGCGTTGACCGTCTCTGCGGGTCACAGAAAGGGGCGCTTCGGCACGAACGGCGTTAACCACGGTGCGGGCTGCAACCACTTCTTCATCGGGGTTGTTGGTGAAGAAACGGGCGGCTAGGAGTTCATCTCGACGGGTGGGGCCGCCGACCCGACCGCTACGGGACGGCCAAGCGGTACTCAGTCGAATTTCGAGGTCTTCCTGGTCGCCCCCCAGGGCATAATCCCCCACATCGACGGCGCGGGTGTAATATTGAGCTTGGGCGGCGACTTCTTGCTCGCTGATGTTGTAAAACGAGAGTTCTTCGCGTTTGGGAATTAATCTTAAGTCTTCTTGTAATGCGCCGAGATTGTCCCGCACATCAGTAGCCCCTGGAATTTGAGCAAGCGATCGCTGCACTTCTTGAGAGATTTGCCGCAGTTGGCTTAAATTACTACCAGAAATCTCCACTTGAATGGGATCGCCAGATTGACCCGCTTGTTGGGCGTTGAGAACTAAGGTTGCACCGGGATAGTTTTGAATCGCTTGGCGGAGTTCTGGGCGCAATTCGTCGAGGTATTCAAAGGAAGGGCGATCGCGCTCGTTTTCAGGGAGCAAAATGCCGGAAAAACCGATTAAATAGCTACCTGTACTGGGTTGTAGTTCCCCGGAAGCCACTAAGTTACTGCGCTGACCAACGTATTTCACCACGGTATCGAGGTAGTCTTTTTCTTGGAGAATTGCGCCTAAGTCATCGGCTATATTCTGGGAGATATCGAGGGTGGTGGTGGGGGGAAGTTCGACATTAACGCTAAAGTTGCGTTGATCTCCTTGGGCAAAAAATTCGACCGGAACTTGACTGGCTGACATCATGGTTACGATGAAAAGGGCGATCGCGCCAACCACCCACAGCAACGCCCGGCGCTTCGTTTTCACGGTATGATTGAGACTCCAGCGATACCAACGTTCTGAGGCCTTTTCGCTGAGTCGATCGACGCGGGATTGTTTATCTTGACCTTGTAAATTGCCCAGTAAATAGCGAGAAAGGGGAATATCTACTAAGATCGCGATCGCGAAGCTCAAAATCAAGCAAATAATCGCCGTATAAGGCAACAACTGAATAAATTTCCCCAACGTGCCGCTAATCGCCAGCAAAGGCATCAAGGCTAAAATCGTGGTTAATTGTCCAGCAAAAGCAGGGGGGGCATAAGTGGTAACCGTTTTCCAAGCCGCTTGATTAAAGGGCATTTTCCGCACAAAAATAAAATCGTGCATCCCCTCCATCATCAAAATAAACACATCCACCAGCAAACCCAACGCCAACACCATACCAATCAGTACCATGTTGTTGAGAGTTTGACCCGATATCCACAAAATCGCGATCGCCCCCAGAAACGTCAGAGGAATTGAAAGCCCCGCAATTAAAGCTTCTCGCCAGGATAACGCAATAAACAGAATTACAAACACCGCAGCCATCGCTTGCAAAGCATTCACAAACAAATTGCCCAACTGTTCCCAAATAATATCCGCTTCATTGGCAATGATGCTGTATTCCATCCCACTCGGCCAAAGTTCGGGATTATCTCGAATTGTCTCAATTTCTGCCACAACGCGGTCAATCGTCTCAATCGAATCCTGACCCGGTACTTTTTTAATTCCTACCGTCACCACAGGCTCAAATTCTTCCCCTTGGGTACTAATATAAGCGCGGGTTTCCTCTTGTTCGAGTTCCCGACTAATTTGCGCCAACTCCTCTAAACGCACCACCCGACCCGATAAGCGGGTAATCGGCAATTCTCGCAAAGTGTCCAAACTGCGAAAACGCCCGTAAAAACGGACTTGAGCGCCAATTTGATCGCTTTCAATTTCAGCTAAGGGGACATCTTGATTCGCACTGCGAATTTGGTTGGCCACAGCCGTCGGAGAAATGCCCAAAGTCGCCAAGCGAAACGGGTTCATCTGCACGCTAATCACCTCAGCCCGCGACCCCCCTAAATTCACCTCGCTGACTCCCGAAACCTGTTCTAAGCGGTCTTGAATCGAATCAGCAGCGCGAGAAATCACCGTCGGGTCAATAGTCCCAAACAACGCCAAAGTAATAATCGGTGCGTCGTCTAGGGAAACTTGCTGTACTACAGGTCTATCGGCATCTTCGGGCAATTCTGATTCAGCTTGCGACACCGCTTGACGCAATTCCTGTACCGCATCATCCGGGTCAGCACGAGAGGTAAATTCGACATTAATCACCGAAAACCCCGTATAAGAAGCGCTCTGCACCTGACTAACGTTCTCAACAGAACTAATCTCCGACTCAATCTCGCTCGTGACTTGTTGCTCGATGGTTTGGGGGTCTGCACCGCCCCAAGTGGTGGTAATGGTCGCCACAGCGATATCAATATCGGGATTGGATTGTTTGGTCATGGAAAAGTAACCCAACACGCCACCGACAATCATCAAAATGGTCAGCAGAATGGCAAAAATAGTGTTGAGAATGAAAAAGCGCCCCCAACGCGGGATTTTCTGGGGATTAAAGGCTTCTTGTTCGGGTTGAGGAGTTTTGCCGTTTTGGGAGGCTGGTTTTTCTGGGTTGGACAGCATTTAAGAGGAAGGTTTTTCTTGGGTTTTTTGTTACTGGTTATTGGTTGTTTAGTGACAAGTTGGGTTTGAAAGCGAGATTCCAAAAGATTTTTGGGCTTGTGTAGGGGTGAGGTTTCCTCATCCAATCCCCACGGGATATGACGCTTTGATGCCGTTATCGCCCTCGAAATTAACGTGACATTGGGCGGGAAAACCCCGCCCCTACGCAGGATTTGACAATAAGTCCACCATCTCAAATCCAGTGAAAATTACGCAGGATTTGACAATAAGCAGAATTTCTTAACGGGTCACTGCCAATCATTGGTAACTGGTCATTGGTCATTGACATTTTCTCCAACAACTTGCACCGATGCACCGTCTACTAGGCGATTTTGCCCTTCTGTAATCACCATTTCCCCGGCTTCTAAACCCTGGGTAACGGCTTGTTGGGTAATGCCTGTAATGCCCAACTCAACCTCTCGCTGCTCGACCGTGTTAGACTCAGGATCGACAACGAAGATATAAGGGACTTGCTCCCGTCGCGCGATCGCATTGAGGGGAACCACCACCGCATCGGGGTTTTCTTCTACCGAAATCCAGGTTAAAACCCGCTCTCCGTGACGCAGAGATTCATTCGTTGCCGGATTGAGCAGGATTCGGGCTTCTATGGCGCGTCCGCCGGGACTAACCGCCGGATTGACCGCTAATACTTCCCCCCTCGCGCGGGCATTAGCAATTAAGGAATCAATGCTCATATCTTGGGGCATCAATGAAGCATTAAGATCGGTTCCGGGAGCAATAAAGGCTTCTTGTCCGGCTTCGACTTGTTCCCCGGCTGGACTGGCTAAATCTACCATCACTTCGTACTGACTGGGGTCAATCACCACCATCGGAATGCGCTCTAAAATGCCTTGGTAATCTCCCCCAAGCTGAGATGAAACCGCTTGCGGCGTAAAGTATTCCCCTTCGGAGATGTTGAGATAAGCCACAATGCCGTTGAAGGGGGCATAAAGACTTGCACCTTCTAATGCTACCTGGGCTTGAGACAACCGGGCTTGAGCCGTGTCAATGGCGGATTGTCGGGCTGCGAGTTGTTGTTGGGCTGCGGTAACTTGGGCTTGGGCTGCGTTGACTTGTTGCCGCGCCGATTCTACTCTCGCTTGGGCTGATTGTACCTGAGCGCGGGCATTTTCGAGACTGTTTTGGCGTTGGTCGAATTCTAATTCTGACACCACCCCTTCATTCACCAAGGAGCGATAACGCTCTACATTAGTCGCGGCCAAACGTTGGGAGGATTGGGCATTTTGCAGTTGGGCGATCGCTTCTTGGACTTGCGATCGCGCCTGGGCGACTTGTGTCCGCGCTTGTGCTACATTGGCTTGGGCTGCGGCTTGCTGTTGTCGGGCTTCGGAGACGGCGGCTTCGGCTTGACGCACATCTGCAATCAACTGACGGTCATCAATTCGCGCCAAAAGTTGTCCTTCGGTAACGCGATCGCCCTCTCTGAGCCTTCTACCATTAGTTTGCGCTAAATAGGTCACATCTCCTTCATATTCAAAGGTCAGATGCTTGTATTCTGCGGCTCTCACTGTCCCTTCACTGGAAACCCAAGCCTGAATTGCTTCTCGCTGGGCTTCAGTCGTTCGCACTGATAAAGGAGCCGTTTCGGTCGTTTCTGCGGGGGTATTATTTTCTTGCAAACGCCAAATCGTTACCCCCCCAACAGCAACCCCAAGCACTGCAATGAGCAGCACCCACCAATATTTCTGCCACCAAGGGCGATCGCGTGAGTCCGGTTTCTCTGGGGCTTCGGCCTCAGCTATCGACGTTTCAGCGTCGGGACGCTCGGCAACGCCCAGATTGCTCTGAGATTCGGTTGGGATATCGGGCTTTTGAGGAGAATTTAGGTTCGAGTCTGATGAAGTCATAACCTCGTAGTCATTATAAATATAAAGGGCGATCGCGGGGGCTTAGTTGATGCGATCGCGCCATCTTAAATCAACAAAAAATTAACAATATACCCTCTATTGTCAGGCTTCCGAACTGATCGCAACATCCCCTAAAAGGAAGAAACCTCAAAGCAGATTATCCTTGAAGTTTCTATAATCGAGATCAAAACACCAATCGTCTAGATAATCTGCAATTGTTTCTCAAAAAGAAAGCTTGAAAAATTTGTTACAGTGCTACGATTATGGCTTGAGATATTTCCGAATAGAAAGAAGGTGAGCGATGCCCACCCGACTTTAAAAATTTGTCATAAATTATAGGTATAAACAAAACCCCAGATTTTCACAAAATCCAGGATTTTATCGCAACTCAAAAACCCAAATAAATATAACTTGTCAACGATCCAATTCTCGCAACTGACCAAAAGCAAATGACTAAACTAAAGGATGATGCTCGTTTAAAATCTTTTCTAACTTCGCTTCATCTACCCGCGAAACAAACTTCTTCGATTCATGCAAATCTCGCGTTGTTTTTGCTACATTCAAAGTAGAACCCACCGTAAAAAGTAACCCCATTCCCATAAACCCTTTTGTCCAATTATTTACAGGTAGAAAAAGAATGCCGATGCTCATCGTTGAAGTCGCCAGTAAAAACGATAACCAAGTTTGGAAAATCCAGGCAGTACTATGATCTTGAACCTTCATTTGTTTACTCATACTTTTATCTCCCATTAGAAACCTTATTGCGAACGACGTTTAAATTCAGCATAAAGAAAACTCCGAAACAAAACAGAGAGAGGGTGACAGTTTCGCGATCGCCCCGGCAACTTTTTACCCGGTTTTTCGTCATCTCAAACAGACTAGCCTCAGTCTGTCAAAGCGAAAATCGAGAAAAAAGCAATATTTTGACGATTTTCTCTGATTCGATGCAGACAATTAATGCTTGAACCTTAATCTGCCTCATTATGTGCCAAAACAAAGATTGGTACAGTTTTGGCGGATTTTTCTTGACTTTTACCCGTTGATGTGTATCTCGAATTAACCCTTCGCAGGGTAGATAGTTGCCCCTTTTTTTAAGTAATATTAAGAAAAGAGAACAATATTTACATTCCTTTAATATAAATTTTTCGTTGCCATTAGTCCTTCTAGAACCCACACCTCCACAAACATCGTGACTCAACCTCAATCCCCCGAAACCGAAGCCAACCCTGTAACAGAGGCCAACAACACCCAAGCCGCACCCGTTTCTACCTCCCCCAAAACCAACTGGCTCTCAGGCAGTCGCGGGGTCGTTTTAGGCGTAGGGTTAGGCTTGCTTGTGGCTTTTGTTGGCAGTCGCATTATTACCCCTGGCCAAGCCAACGATAGCGCCCCTGCTGCTGCTCCGACGGCAACCGAGGCCAAAGCCAAAAGCGTGACTGTAGCCCCGGTTGAAAGCACCGCGATCGCGCAGACCCTCGCGGCCACCGGAACCATTACCGCCTACGAAATGCTCCCCGTCACCTCTCCAGCCACCGGACTGCAAATCACCGCCGTTTTAGTAGACGAAGGAGACACCGTACAAGCCGGACAAACCCTCGTCCGCCTCAATGATGCCGCCTTACGAGCGCAACTCGCGAGCGCCAACGCCTCCGTCCAGCAAGCCGAAGCCCGATTAGCTGAATTGCGGGCTGGAAGTCGTAGCGAAGCGATCGCCCAAGCCAGGGCCCAAGTCAGCGAAGCCCAAGCTAGAGCCGACTTAGCCCAAGAACGAGCAGGTCGCTTTAGTAGTTTACGCAACGACGGCGCGATCGCCCAAGACCAACTCGACGAAATCCTCACCGAACAACGCCGGGCCAATGCCTCCCTGCAACAAGCCCAACGACGACTAGAAGAACTAGAAGCCGGGCCGCGACCCGAAGCGATCGCCCAAGCCCAAGCCCAGTTAAACCAAGCCCAAGCCCAAGTCCAACTCATCACCGCCCAACTCAACGATACCGTCGTTCGCGCCCCCGCAAGCGGCAAAATCGCCGAACGCAACGCCTCCGTCGGGGATTTAACCGCAAGTTCCAAACAACTCTTTCAAATCATCCAAAACGGACGCTTAGAACTGCAACTCAACGTCCCAGAAACCCAACTCCCCCAAATCAACCCCGGTCAAACCGTCCAAATCAGCAACGACGCAGACGCAGACCTGAGTCTCACCGGGAAAGTCCGCGAAATCGACCCCATTCTCGACGCAGAATCCCGTCAAGCCGTGGTCAACGTCGATTTACCCAGTAACCCCAACCTCAAACCCGGAATGTTCCTCCGGGCTGAAATCGCCACCGCTACCGCCCCCGGTTTAACCGTTCCCACCGATGCCATTATCCCCCAATCCGACGGTAGCGGCATCGCCTACATCGTCCAAAACGACAACACCGTAACTGCCCAAATCGTCACCACCGGGAAAGTCCTCCCCGACAACCGCATCGAAATCCGCAGCGGCCTCAACTCTGGGGATAATATCGTCGTTAAAGGTGCGCCGTATCTTAAAGAGGGCGACAAAGTTTCTGTAGTCGATTAGTTACTGGTCTTTTGTGTCTAGTTGCTGGTTATTGGTTATTTGTTGTTTGTTGTTTGTTGTTGGGTTTCATATTAAGTTTGTATGAGATTTTTGAACAAACAGTCATTAATAAGATAAAGATGGCTCGATTTCAGGATTTAAGGGTGTATCAACTAGCAGAAAAGCTGGCTAATGAAATTTGGAAGATTGTGTATCAGTGGGATTATTTTGCTAAAGACACAGTAGGAAAACAAATGGTGAGAGCCGCCGACAGCATAGGCGCTAATATCGCAGAAGGCAACGGACGTTACAGCAGTAAAGATAATCAACGATTTGTCAAAATAGCAAGAGGTTCATTACAAGAAACTCAACACTGGCTAAGACTTGCCTGCGCTCGAAAACTTCTCCATCAAGAACAAATTGAAAAATTGAAACTCATCATCAATGAACTCGCCCCTACCCTCAACGCCTATCTCAACTCTCTCAAAAACCGATCTTAATAGATAGTAGCTGAAGACCAACAACAAACAACAAACAACAAACAACAAACAACAAACAACAAACAACCAACAACAAAATATGTCCTTCCACGTCTCCTCCTGGTCTATCAAAAACCCCGTCCCCACCATCGTCATGTTCATCATCCTGGGATTGGTGGGGTTAGTTTCTTTTCTGAATCTCGGTATCGACCAACAACCCAACATTGATATTCCCGTCGTCCAAGTCACCGTTACCCAAGCCGGGGCCGGGCCGGCCGAACTAGAAACCCAGGTCACGCAACGGATTGAGGATGCGGTTGCCGGATTAGGCGATATTGACGAACTGACCTCTACCGTCACCGATGGCCGGTCATTAACCACGATTGGCTTCGCCTTAGAAACGGATACCAACCAAGCCGTCAACGATGTGCGAAACGCCGTATCCCAGGTACGTCCTTTTCTGCCCCAAGATATCAACGAACCCGTGATTACGAAGTTGGAATTTGCAGGGGGGGCGATAATGACTTATGCGGTGTCGAGCGATCGCCGTTCGGTTGAAGAAATTAGTAACTTAGTAGATCGTACCATTGCGCGATCGCTCCTCAGCGTCGAAGGAGTCGCCCAAATCCAGCGTGTCGGGGGGGTAGACCGGGAAGTGCGAGTAGACCTCGACCCCGACCGCTTATTGGCTTATGGCATTACCGCCTCTCAAGTCAACGACCAACTGCGACAATTTAACGTTAACTTACCCGGTGGGCGGTCAGAAATTGGCGGCAGCGAACAGAATATCCGCACCCTCGGCAGCGCTCAAACCGTCGCCGAATTACAAAGTTATCAAATTACCCTTCCCCGTGGCGAAACCGTCCCCCTAAGCAGTTTAGGAACCGTTGAGGACAGTTTTGCCGACCCCCGCCAATCGGCATTTTTGGACGGGGAATCCGTGGTGGGTTTCTCGGTTTTACGCAGTACCGGCAGTACCCTAGCCACCGTCGAAGAAAACGTCAGAGAAGCCGTAGAAGCCCTCAAACCAAGCTTACCGGAAGATTTAGAGCTTGACTTGGTTTTCACCCGCGCCCAAGCCATTCGCGACACCTACAAAGCTACGTTTGATGCCTTGATTGCCGGATGTATATTAACCGTAATTGTGGTCTGGGCGTTTTTGCGAGATTGGCGCGTTACCCTGATTACCGCCTTGGCTTTGCCCCTCTCGATTATCCCTACCTTTGCGGTAATGAATCTCCTCGGTTATACCCTCAACGGTATGACCTTACTCGCCCTAGCCCTAGCCATTGGGAACTTAGTCGATGATGCGATTTGTATGATCGAGAACATCGATCAACATTTGCAACGAGGCAAAACCCCGTATCGGGCGGCTTGGGATGGGGCCCGTGAGATTGGTTTAGCGGTAGTTGCAACCACGGCAACCATTGTGGCGGTATTCCTCCCGGTAGCATTTATGGGGGGTGTTCCGGGGCAGTTTTTCCAACCTTTCGGCGTAACCGTGGCAACCTGTACCATGTTCTCAACCTTGGTGGCTTGTACCATGACACCGATGCTGAGTGCATATATCCTCAAGCCGAAAACCAGCAGCGCTTTTAGTACCGACAATCAACGGGGTCTGTATCGCCGGACGTTGAGTTGGGCATTGCGCCATCGCATTACTACCCTGATTATCGCCATTGTTTTCTTTATCGGTAGTCTACAACTGATTCCCTTTATCCCCAAGGGTTTATTTAATGCCGGGGATCAGGGCTTAAGTACTGTTATGGTAGAACTGCCCCCCGGTTCGACTCTCGACGACACCAACGAAGTCTTACTGGATATTAACCAACGCTTGCAGGAAAATCCTGCCGTAGACAGCGTTTTAGCGAAAGCCGATAGCGTCGATTCCGGCACAATTTTCGTCAATCTTATCCCCAAAAGCGATCGCGTCCACCAACGGGACTTTGAACGGGAAATGCGACAACAATTTAGCCAAATTCCCGGAACTCGCGTTGCTTTTCGCAGTGGAGGGGGTGGTGGTAGTGCCAAAGATGTCACCCTCATCCTCAAAAGTAATAACCCCGAACAACTCACCGAAACTGCCCAATTATTAGAAGCGCAAATGGGTGGCATTGCGGGCTTAGTGGATGTTACCTCCAGCGCCAGCTTGGTCAAACCAGAATTAATTATCGAACCCAATCCCGCCAGGGCTGCGGATTTAGGGGTATCCGTGAGCGCGATCGCCCAAACCGCCTCCCTCGCCCTGATTGGTGGCAATGATGCCAGTTTAGCCAAATTCAACCTGAGCGATCGCCAAATCCCCATCCGGGTTAAAATCGCCTCTGACCGTCGGGACGAAATCGAAACCCTCGAAAAACTGCGCGTCCCCAGTCGCAACGGTAATCTCGTTCCCCTTTCGGCGGTTGCAGACATCCGTCTCGGTAGCGGTCCCGCCGAAATCGAACGGTTCGACCGCAACCGCCAAGTCCGCCTCGAAGCCAACCTCGAAGGCCTTTCCCTCGGTGACGCGATGGATCAAATTCGCGCCCTTCCGGCCATGAATCCCCTCCCCCCGGATGTGGGGGAAGAACCCGCCGGAGATGCCGAAATCATGCGAGACATATTTACCCGCTTTGGGACGGCGTTAGGCTTTGCGATTCTGGCAATTTACGCGATTTTGGTGTTGTTGTACAACAACTTCCTCTATCCCTTCGCCATTCTCACCGCCCTTCCCCTCTCCATTGGGGGGGCATTACTGGGTCTGCTGATTACCCAAAAAGAACTCGCCCTGTTTGCCCTGATTGGGATTGTTCTCCTTATGGGCTTAGTCACCAAAAATGCGATTCTCCTGGTGGATTTTGCCCTTTCTGCCGAAAAAGAAGGATTACCCCAAAAGAAAGCGGTTCTAGAGTCAGGAATCTCCCGTCTACGCCCAATTTTGATGACTTCCCTATCGACGATCGCGGGGATGATGCCCATTGCCCTAGAATGGGGAGCTGATGGCGAAGTGCGATCGCCCATGGCCATTGCCGTAATTGGCGGTTTCAGTACCTCAACCCTACTAACCCTAATCGTCGTCCCGGTAATCTTCACCTACATCGATAACATCGTGCATTGGTTAGGTCGCCTTTTCCGAGGCAAAGACGACGACAACCAACCCCCCACCCTCGAAATCGAAGCGCGGGAGTTGGTCGCCAGTCAAGCAGGAGAGTCCAATTAATCGGAGTTCGGAATGCTAAATCGAGAGATAAAATTATGTCAAATATAAAAGATATTGAAAAAGCAATTCTTTCCCTGCCATCCAGTGAATTTGAAAAGCTAAAACAATGGTTTTTTGACCTGGATTATCAACGGTGGGATGAACAGATAGAACAGGATATTGCTGATGGTCATTTAGAAGACTTCGCACAAGAGGCGATCGCAGAGTTTGAAGCTGGATATTGCCGAGAAATCTGATGCACTACACGACCAGACGTTTTTGGCAATGTTACAACGCATTACCAGAAACTGTGCAAAAAACTGCGGATGAATGCTACAAATTGCTCAAAATCGATCCGTCTCATCCGTCCCTACATTTCAAAAAACTGGGCAAGAAGTATTGGTCTGTGAGGGCTGGGTTAAGTTACCGTGCTTTAGGGGTTGAAGTAAAAGATGGCATTTCTTGGTTTTGGATTGGAACTCATGCAGAGTATGACCAATTGATTAATAAATAGCGCAGAGAAAATAAATGGTTCTTCAGTACAAACTTAAGTGTGAAATGTAGGTTACAACTGTGGTTGATTCAGCGAATTTTGTATAATTTCACTCAATTAGTCGATTTTCAATACTAATTTGGAGGAGTTTCAGGCTTTATTACCGCCCCAAGCGGAAGATAATCATTCTCCAGAAAGTTAACGTTAGCTATTCCAAGTTTCGAGCCGAAAAAGCGACTTAATTTGTTTCTGGGGGCGATGAGAGGCGCAATCGCGAGCTTTTCTTTCTATTTCCGTTCGCTTGCAATATTGATTAAATGTTCAACAAAATGCTAAACTCAAGAAAACTCATCTCCACAACGCCATGAAACTCAACAAAATCAACTTGGGTTCTTTAATTGCTGTCGTTGACATCCTCCCCGCCCTAAAAGGGACGGGGTTCCCTAACAGTCAAACAACCTAAGCTGTTCGTACTTTAGATGGGTTGACAGTTCACCACAAACAGCCTCAATTGAGGTCTTACACTCACTCCCTGTCCATTTAGCGTCGTGGGTATGCCCTACTCCGACGTTTTTTATATTTTTAGCGGCGTTACTATCCCGGTCGATAGTTTCACCACAATTTAGGCAGACTAACTCTCGTACTGAAAGATCGAGTTTACCCCATTTAAACCCACAATCCGCGCAATATTGCGAAGTCGGTTGCCAACGGCTAATAACTTGCAACTCACGACTGAATTTTTGAGCTTTCGCTTCGCACATCGTCCGAAACTCTCGCCACCCTGCCTGAGAAATTGCCCGTGACAGCTTCCGATTCTTGACCATTCCCGACACATTAAGGTCTTCTAAGGCAATCAATTGGTTATCTTGAATCACCTTAGTTGATAGTTTGTGTAGAAAGTTTTGACGGGTATCGCGAATCTTGGCTTGCAGTTTGGCAATCCTTAAACGAATGCGCTCTCGACGACGCGACCCTTTCTGGCGACGGGCTAACTGACGTTGCGCCTTTCTGATTTTACGGTCGAGTTTGGAATAGTCGGGACTATTGACTTTTACACCATTACTCAGAGTTGCAAAGGTTTTAATCCCCAAATCAATGCCAATAGCTGGGTATAATGGCGACTTAGTTTCTGGTTCGACTTCCACCACAAAACTCAAGAAATAACGTCCAGCACAGTCTTTGATGACTGTAACGGATGTAGGTTCAGAAGGGAGAGGACGCGACCATTTCACCTTGAGATTGCCAATCTTAGCCAAGTAGACTTTATTTCGCTTAATTGAGAATCCCCCTTGGCGAAATCGTGCCGTTTGGCGGTTATGTCTTTTCTTGAATTTGGGACGACTAACTGATTTACCTTGGCGCTCCCCCTTTAGGGATTTGAAGAAGTTATTAAAGGCAACTCCTAAGTCTCTGATGGCTTGCTGCAATGGAATATTAGACACCTCGGACAACCATTGTCGTCCCTCGGTTAGTTTAGCTTGGGTGATGCAGACTTTCTGGAGGTCGCCATTTTTGGGCAGCTTCTTCGATTGTCGGCACAAGGCAAGGGCATCGTTCCAAACAACCCGACAACAACCAAACAGTTTTGCGAAGTTGGTTTGTTGTTGTTGATTTGGGTATATCCGGTAGCGATACCTTGCTTTCATCTTTTTAAAGTAAACTTGGTATGTTAACTATTATAATCTAGGTATGCAACCATTGGCAACCGAGTTAAGGAAAGGTAGGCATAGCGTTACCGACCTCAAAATACATTTGGTCTGTGTAACGAAATACCGTAAGGGTGTATTTACTTCTGAGGGATTATCTTGTATCGAGGGTTCATTCCAAACCGTCGCTCAAAAGATGGGGTTTCGTGTTTTAGAATTTAATGGGGAAACCGATCTCGTTCATGTGGTGCCTATCGTACCCACCTAAGCTATCTGTCTCTCAAATCGTGAATCATTTGAAAGGGGTTTCGAGCCGAATGTACAAAAAGGCAGGACACACCTCTCCTCACACAACTCATTTATGGAGTCCTAGTTATTTTGCGTCTTCCGTTGGTGGTGCGTCCATAGAAGTTTTAAGGCAATATATTGAGACTCAACAAAAGCCGTCCTAAAGGGACGGGGCTTGAAACCCATTCTTTTTGGTCACGAAGACAACCGCTTAGGGTTACTGTGCGATCGCGCCGATGGATTGGAATACATCGAAGTGCGAGCGCCCCAAGCCGCTTATGAAGGCTTGCAACAGGTGGCGGACATCGCCAACGAGACAATCCCCGTTATCCCCATGCAAACCCTAGAATCGTCTTGTGTGGCGGCGGTAGGATACGACTGCGATCGCGCCCAACTTCATGTGGAGTTTGTCAACGGGTCTCATTATCAATACGAAGCCGTCGAACCCGAAACCTGGCAAGACTTTCGTAACGCCTCCTCTCCCGGTCAGTTTTATAACCGAAATATTAAAGGACAATTAAAATCTCAACGCCTCGATTGAGCCATTAACCCGCAGCGTGCGATCGCAAGGCACAATAGAAAGAGCAAGGCTCTAGTTTTTAGCGAGCCAATGCAGAACGCAATCTTGGAGAGAGAGACTTGAAAAGTCCACAATCACAAAACTTACAACCTCTGATCGGTGGCATTATCGTCGCTTTATTGGTACTCATTGCCTTTAACTCTTTTATCATCATCAATCCCGGACAGGCCGGTGTACTGAGCATTTTGGGTAAAGCCCGCGACGGTGCATTGTTAGAGGGACTACACTTTAAACCCCCCCTCGTCTCTGCCGTGAATGTTTATGACGTTACCGTCCAAAAATTTGAAGTTCCGGCCCAAAGTTCTACCAAAGACTTACAAGACTTAACCGCCAGCTTTGCGATCAACTTCCGTCTCGATCCCGTACAAGTGGTAAAAATTCGCCGAGAACAAGGCACATTACAAAATGTGGTCTCAAAAGTAATCGCCCCGCAAACCCAAGAATCCTTTAAAGTTGCGGCAGCCCGGCGAACCGTAGAAGAAGCCATTACCAAACGCACAGAACTCAAAGAAGACTTTGACAATGCCCTCAATGCCCGTTTAGAAAAATACGGTATTATCGTCCTCGATACCAGCGTCGTCGATTTGACCTTCTCCCCGGAATTTGCCCGCGCGGTCGAAGAAAAACAAATCGCCGAACAACGAGCGCAACGGGCGGTTTACATTGCTCGCGAAGCCGAACAACAAGCCCAAGCGGATATTAACCGCGCCGGAGGGAAAGCCGAAGCCCAACGCTTACTCGCAGAAACCCTGAAAGCCCAAGGGGGTCAGTTAGTGCTGCAAAAAGAAGCCATCGAAGCTTGGCGACAAGGGGGCGCACAAATGCCCAATGTCCTGGTTTTGGGCAGCGATTCAGCAGCAGTTCCCTTCTTGTTCGATCTCGGTGATTATCAAGAAGAACAAAGAGCGCCAGAAATCGTAGCTCAGTAGTTTTTATCTAGAATAGAAAGTAGCGATCGCCTGTATTTGACGGTGCGATCGCTTTTTGGTGGTTCGACAATCCCTTACTACTCTACAATTAAGCCCAAATTACGCTGAATAAATTACGCTTAAATAGTGGAACCTTTTTCCGATAATCAACTGGTTATTAGTTATTCATTGCCCGACTGCCTCAACAACTGATAACTGATGACTGTTTACTGATAACTGACCTTAAGCACGATATGTACGGCGATCCTCCTCGTTCTAAACGCTTTCCCAGAGTTCCCCCTGACCGCAGAATTTATGCCTTTGTCATTGATTTCGCGATCGCGTGGTTGCTTGGGTCCCTTGCAGCCAACTGGTTTGCTCAAGGATTGATTTTCTTCGTCGTTTGGGGCATCTCGCGAGTCGTGGCGGTTGCTCAAAACCAAGGCCAAAGCTTAGGGGCTTGGTTAATGGATATCAAAGTCTTAAGCTTGCGTTTCCGACGAGTTCCCGATCTCGTCACCCTTTCTCGTCGTGAAGCGATTGTCGGTGGTTGTGCGACTTTAGCCATGCTCGGCCTTAACCAATTCCCGATCAATGCTTTTACCACCCTCCTCTTAATCGCTCCCCTGTGTGGCGATTGTGGCGTAGCTTTTGCTGATGAAGACTACAATCAAGCCTTTCACGACCGCTTTGCCGACACGGTAATCGTCCCGACTAAACGCGGCTTTTCCCTCGATTTACGAATCCGCCGCCTAGTTGATGAATTGACCGATCGTATGCGAAAATAGTAAATTGTGTTTTTTTACAAAAGAGTAGCGCAAGTTTATGGCAAGTAAGAAGGGCGTTAGACTAATTATTACCCTCGAATGTACCGAATGTCGCACCAACTCCGACAAGCGCTCCAATGGCGTATCTCGGTACACCACCACCAAAAACCGTCGTAATACTACAGGACGCTTAGAACTCAAAAAGTTCTGCACCCACTGCAACAAGCATACGGTTCACAAAGAAATTAAGTAAATTAATTCCACGACGGCATTTTAAAGTTAGTTTGCCGATTCGCAAACCCTTTGTGTCCCCCATTCAATACCGATTCCAGAAAAAATACCTATGGCTTACTATCGCAAACGCTTATCTCCCATCAAACCCGGTGACCCCATCGACTACAAAGATGTAGAATTGCTGCGGAAATTTATCACCGAACGAGGCAAAATTTTACCCCGTCGCATTACCAACCTGACCTCTCAGCAGCAAAAAGACCTGACCACCGCCATCAAACGCTCTCGCTATTTGGCTTTATTGCCTTACATCAACAGCGAGGGTTAATGGTCATCCCCAACCCTAGAGCGCACCCTCAAAGCGCTCTAGCGGTCTTGGGAACCCAGTCAACCCCTCCCCGCCTGCTCCCTCAAAATGCCGCCACAGGGATAGACTAGGTGTTAGGGTAAACATATTAATGTACTTCACAAAACACGAAAGTTGGTGGATAAGGGAAGCTTAATCGAATTTAGACAACAAGGAGAACGTCGTTTAGCCGTTGCCGAACGACCGGAAGGGAAAAAAAACTGGATTGTCGTAGACGAACGCGGCCAGTCTCATTCTCTACGTCCTCAAAGAGTGGAGTATGAAGTCAAACCCGGCCCTTACAAATCGAGTGATATTCCGGCTTTTTGGGCTGAGGTACAACCCTATCTCGATCCGTCTACTTTAGAAGTAGCTTGGGAGTTTTTAGCCGAGGACGGCGCAGCCGTTGACCCCGCCGAACTCTCACAACTGCTGTTTTCCGAACAAAATCCTGCTAGTTGTTACGCTGCACATTTATTACTAGCAGAAGATAAGATTTACTTCAAAAAGAAAGCAGATGCTTATGAACCGCGGCCTGCGAGTCAGGTTGAAGAAATTAAGCATCAAATCGAAGTTGAAGCCCAACGTCATCGAGAAAAAGAAGAATTTTTCGAGCGTTTGCGGCAAGCGTTGACGGGAGAAACCGTGAATTGGCAAGACAGCGATCGCCCTCGCTTAGAAGCCTTAGAAAAGCTGGCGTTGTATCCTGACCAAAATCATCGTTTAGCCCCAGAAATATTAGCAGCCCTGGAGCGGAACCAATCCCCCCAGGCTGCTTTAGAGCTACTGGTCGAATTGGGTCGTTGGACAATCCACGAAAACCTGTTTTTGCGCCGTAGCTCCTATCCCATGCAGTTTTCGCAAAAGGTGCTTGATGTGGCGCAACAACGTTTGCAATCTTACTCTATGTCCGATCGCGATCCAGACCGTCTGGATTTAACGCATCTTAAGGTCTATACCATTGATGACGAAAGTACTCGCGAAATCGACGATGGTTTGAGCGTAGAGTACGGCGAAAATGGCACAGAACGCCTCTGGATTCATATTGCTGACCCGACTCGCTTAGTCAACTTAGGGGACGAACTCGACCTCGAAGCCCGTCGTCGCAGTACCAGTTTATACCTCCCCACCGGAACGATCTCGATGTTTCCGGCGGAGTTGGCCACGGGGCCAATGAGCTTGATTCAGGGGCAAATTTGTCCGGCGTTGAGCTTTGGCGTTACCCTAGACGAAGAAGGAGCGATTCAAGACTTTACCATTCACGCGAGTTATATCAAACCCACTTATCGCCTGACTTATGACGATGTGGACGAGATGCTGGAGTTGGGAGTCCGGGCTGAACCGGAAATCGAGGCGTTGGCGAATGCGGCCCGGTTGCGATCGCGCTGGCGCAGTTCCCAGGGTTCGATTAATATTCGGATGCCGGAATCGTCGATCAAAGTCAAAAATGACGATGAAATTGAGATTGAACTGCTGGATGATTCGCGATCGCGCCAATTAGTGGCAGAAATGATGATTCTCACCGGGGAAGTCGCAGGCCGTTACGCCCAAAAACACAACATCCCTCTCCCGTTTCGCGGCCAACCCCAACCGGAACTCCCCAGCGACGAAGAACTCTTAGTCCTACCGGCGGGTTTAGTGCGCTATTGTGCCTTACGTCGGTGTATGCCCCGCAGTGAAGTGGGAATTGCACCGTCTCGTCACGCAGGCTTGGGTTTAGAGCTTTATACCCAAGTCACCTCCCCCATTCGCCGCTATACGGACTTACTCGCCCATTTCCAAATCAAAGCCCATCTGCGGGGTGAAGAACTCCCCCTCAACTCAGACGAACTCCAAGAAATTATCTACAGCGTCTCGGCTTCGGCTTATGAAGCCACTCTGGTTGAACGGCAAACCAATCGTTACTGGAGTTTAGAGTATTTGCGCCGCCATACCGATCGCGTTTGGCCGGCCATGGTGTTACGCTGGTTGCGCGAAGATGATGGCTTGGCGTTGATTTTAATTGAAGACTTGGGCTTGGAACTTCCCCACCGGTTTACCCGACCTGTTTATCTGGGCGATCGCCTTGATATTCAAGTTAGCAGCGCCGATCCCCGTCAAGATATTATCCGCTTCCGCGAACCTGTCGCCGCAGAAGAAGCGGTTTAGGTCAGTTAACAATTAACAATTAACAATTAACAATTAACAATTAACAATTAACAATTAACAATTAACAATTAACAATTAACAATGGCGTTGTTGCATAAATAAAACAGTTATATCAAGGGTTTCAGCGATCCAAATCGGGACAAATCGGGCGAAAATCCCAATTTCGGCTTTCTCCGATGTCTAGAACCCTTGTAAATCAAGGAATGTTTCAGGCAACAACGCCATGTACAATTAACAATTAACAATTAACAATTAACAATTAACAATTAACAATTAACAATTAACAATTAACAATTAACAATGGCGTTGTTGCATAAATAAAACAGTTATATCAAGGGTTTCAGCGATCCAAATCGGGACAAATCGGGCGAAAATCCCAATTTCGGCTTTCTCCGATGTCTAGAACCCTTGTAAATCAAGGAATGTTTCAGGCAACAACGCCATGTACAATTAACAATTAACAATTAACAATTAACAATGGCGTTGTTGCATAAATAAAACAGTTATATCAAGGGTTTCAGCGATCCAAATCGGGACAAATCGGGCGAAAATCCCAATTTCGGCTTTCTCCGATGTCTAGAACCCTTGTAAATCAAGGAATGTTTCAGGCAACAACGCCATTAACAACCAACAACCAACAACCAACAACCAACAACCAACAACCAATAACCAATGACCAATGACCAATAGTCATCAAATTGTTTATTTACAACGAGGGGATCATCGCCTTTATGGGGAGGTGATTCAAGAAATCGTAACCCGTCAGATGTTGTGGGTGCGTCCGTTGTTGTTGGATATAGACACTCAAGTGTACGATCTACGGCAGACGGCAGATATTGTGTGGCCGATGAGTTTATTTCAACCTGCCCTCGATACAGAGGTCATTCCCCTTTTAGCCCAACTCCAGGATTTTGACGGTAAATTTACACCCCCCGCGATCGCCCGTCAACAGTTGCAGATTTTTCTACATCAGGTGTGGCAAAACCAAGAATCTACTGCTTCTTAGTCCTGGGTCATCCGTCTTTTGTCCTTTGTGATTCATTCTAAGAACAGCGATCGGCAGGGTAGATATAGCCTTCGATGTTTGATTTTCCATACCCTTCATTGGTGAGTTGTCGGGGTAAGGTTGTCACAGTGGCGTTATCTTGACGATTGGCTTGCCACCAAACTTCTAACGGAATTGTACCGGGAACGGGGCGTAAGAACACATAACCCTCGATCCGAACTTCGCTATAGCCTTCATCGATTTGGGCGCTACGCAGGGCAGTAGAGGCGACTGAGGCGTTATCCTGACGTTGGGAGTTCCAGTACAGGTATAAAGGGGCGGTTTCCGGTTGGGGGTTTGCCAGTAAACAGCCTTGGACGTTGATTTCTTGATAACCGGATTCGAGTTGGGCGTTGCGGGATTCGCGGGTGGCTACGCTGGCAGCATCGGGGCGATCGCTATTCCAATATAAAGATAAAGGAACTAAGGTTTGAGCGCGAGTTATGGGAGAATGGGCAACAATCGCGATCGCGGCCCCACTTATTGCCAGGAAGACAGAACTAAGTTTCATAAATCTAGGGTAGGCACAACGAATGGTTTAAACGATCCAGACACCTCAAACGCCAGGGAGTTCCTGTTTCTGGGGAAATAGAGGGAGTTTAATCGCAAATTCAGTACCGCTTCCCGGCGTTGAGTGGCATTCTAACTGACCGTTGTGTTTTTCTGTGATGATTTGATGACTAATGGACAGTCCTAAACCCGTTCCTTTTCCGGTGGGTTTGGTGGTGAAAAAGGTTTCAAAAATGCGATCGCGCAGATCGGGTAAAATGCCAATTCCATTATCTCTAATCCGAATAATCACGCAATTTTCGGTACATTCCGTATCAATACGGAGTGTAGGCTCAAAAGTCCCGACTTTGTGGTGGGATGAATCTTCGAGGGCATCAATACCATTCGCTAATAAATTCATAAAAACTTGACTGAGCAAGCCCCCATAAGCAGGCAGGCTGAGAGGTAATTTGCCGTAGTTTTTAATCACTTTGATTTCCGGCAAATTGTCTTTTGCTTTGAGACGATGTTGTAATAATCGCAGCGTCGAGTCTAATGTTTTGTGAATATCAACCGCTTGCCGTTTTTGATCGTTGAAATGGGAAAAGTTGCGTAAAGACTGTACAATTTGATTGAGACGATCCGCCCCAATTTTCATCGATGTTAATAGTTTCGGGAAGTCTTCTAGTAAAAAGTCTAAATCGATCGCTTCAGCTTCAGCAGTAACCGCCGGGATCGGATCGGAACTATGGGTTTGATAACAATTAATTAAGCCCATTAAGTCTTGGGCATATTCTTCGGCGGGAGCAATATTACTATAGATAAAACTGACAGGATTATTGATTTCGTGGGCGATTCCTGCCAAAAGCTGACCTAAACTTACTAACTTTTCACTTTGAATGAGTTGGTCTTCGATTTGCTTTAACTGCTCGGCTTGAGCTTGATATTGCCGTTCTTTTTCGGCTTGGGCGGCGGCGGCTTCTTTATAGGGTGTAATATCAAAAGCATAGCCTTCATAATAAGAATTATTATTTTCATCTTTAATGGCTTGAGCGCTCAAACTCAGCCAAATTATGGTATTGTCTTGACGTTTTCTGGCAATTTCAAAATTAGTAACTTTTTGATATTGATTTAATTTTTCTAAAAAGAGTTTATAGCGTTGAGAATCGACCTCAAACTGATGGTGTGATTCTACTCGGTCTACTAAAAAACGAACCGGGCTTTCGTAACCATGCCATTGAGCAAAACAAAGATTAACATTTAAGTATTGACCCGCCGCCGACAACCGAAACATCCCAATGGGCGCATTGTCTCCAAAAAGGTAATTGGGTGATGGTCGGTTCGTCACAGCAGTCTGAAAATCTGCCGATTGAGCGCCAGAAAAAGGAGTAACGACACTTTCTTCAGACGGTGGTTTGGGGGAATGAGGGGACTCTGAGCAAGGATAAATTGCTGGATCGCGATCGTTATACATTTTTTTATATTCAAGATGATAATAGCCATTGTGTTTAATTGTGGCGCTTCTACGGGCAAAATTCCGCGATCCCACTCAGAAATTATTGTGATTTTATACCGTACTTGGTGCGATCGCGATCGCTTAAATTGTGCGATCGCATCTTCCTCAGTCAAGAAGGTTATTATCTACTCAAAAAAAATCAAAGCTTAAGGAAATCATCAAAGAAAGAAGGAAAAGATGCAAGACAATCGTCCCTAGGATAAATTTGGAGAGAACCCCCAAACAAATGCCAAAATAAGAAAAGATGAATCTCTCATGATGAACAATAAGGATAAAGTAAGCAATGAGGCAAATGGTTGACTGGCAGCAACGGTGGATAACAGTGATGCAGAACAACATTCAACGCCTTGGGAAAGGAGCGTTATTGAGCGCGATCGCGCCCTTGATTGCCATTGCCCCCGCGATCGCGCAAAACAACTGGCAATTTGACCCCAATACAGCCCAACTCGAAATGGTACTAGACACAACCATTACCCCCAGTTACTACCTCAATCCCAGTCCTCCTCGTATTATCATCAACCTCCCCGACAGCGATCTCTCTGCCACTGAAATGCCCCAAACCTATCCCGGTGCGGTGCAAAGCATTCAAGTTTTCACCTCCAACCAAAACGCCCAACTCGTTTTGAACCTCGATCCGAGTGTTATCCTGGCACCCCAACACATCCAGCTTCAACGCTTTGAAACCAACACCGGGGATTATCGCTGGGTCTTGCAGCCTTCGATTGCCCAAGTCGAAATTGCTTCACCCCCTCAGCAACCCCCCACAACTTCAGTAACTCCACCAATTCAACCCTCTATCCCCGTGATTCAATTCGGTCAACCCTTACCCCCATCTTCTTCCCGTCTCACTCCCTAAGAGAGTCCCAATGTGCTTTCTTGATCTCACGCGATCGCGCTTTACCGTTAAACCCTTAATGCATTGATCATGACTGAGCTACAGTTACGCATCCACATAGAAGGAAAACCTGAAAGCACAGTCAGGGTTGCTCAAGATGAATTTATTATCGGTCGCTTGCCCGAATGCGACCTTTGTTTACCATTCTCCGAAATTTCCCGCCAACACAGCCGCATCTACCACAACCCTCAAGGTCACTGGCAAATCGAAGACCTCGGCAGCACCAACGGCACCATCTTGAACCAACAAGAATTAAATCAAGCCCATCCCCTCACCAGCCGCGATGTTATCCAAGTCGGTAACGTTTTTCTCGGGGTGCATATCCTAGAATCCCGTCGCAGCCAACCCCCCAAACCCCCCGAACCCAACTCTCCCGGTCAAACCATCCTCCGCAACGCCGAAGAACTCCAGCGACAATGGATCAAAGTCGAAGACAGCGACGAAGGCGACACCCAAACCACCCATCAACGAGCCATTTCTCGCCTGAAATACCTCGTAGAAATCGCCAAAGACCTCAACTCCGCCGAATCCCTCGAAGCCATTTTCGAGCAAGTGCAAGCCGTGGTTTTTCGGGAACTCACCAACATCCAACGCCTGGCCTTATTGGTTGATGTCGAAGGAAACGGCCACCTCAAACTCATGGATGCGGCAGCCCGCAACGAACTCCCCGACGCAACCTCCACCTACAGCAACAGTTGGATTGGGCGCAGCATTTGCGAAAAAGTCTTTCGCGAAAAAGTCGCCATCAAAAGCGTAGACGCACAACAAGACAAACGCTTTGAAGGAGAGCAAAGTATCCTCGTCAAAGGCATTCGTGGCGCTTTAGCCGTCCCCCTGTGGGACACCAATAAAGTTGTCGGCGTATTGTATGCTGATGCCAACCTCACCCTCAAAGGCAGCGACGCTTCTAACGACGAAGATTTAAGCTTCTTTTCCACCCTCGCCAACCTCGTCGCCTACAGCGTCCAGCGTTGGCTACTCACTCAAAAACTGCAAGGAGAAGCCAAAATCCGTCAACAACTCGAACGCTACCACTCTCCGAGCGTCGTGCAGCAACTTATGGCAGTAGGCGCACTCGAAAATGGTCGCATCAAGCCCATAGAAGCCGATATGAGCATCATTTTCGCAGATTTGGTTGGTTTTAGCGAAATGTCCGAACGCATGACCCCTTCGGGCATTTCTGAACTACTGAATCGCTTTTTTGAAGAAATGCTGCAATCGGTTTTTGCCGTAGGGGGAACCCTCGATAAATTTATTGGCGATTGTATTATGGCCTTTTTTGGCGCACCCGAACCGCAAATGGATCACGCCGATCGCGCCGTCCGAGCCGCTATGGGAATGCTCGACCGCCTCGACCGCCTCAATGCCAATAAAGTCTGGCCAGAACCCCTACAACTGCGTATTGCCATTAACAGTGGCCGCGCTGTGGTGGGGGATGTGGGCAGCGAGCAACGGGTAGACTATACCGTATTGGGGGGAACGGTCAATGTCGCGGCTCGTATGGAAGGGATTTGTCCGCCGAGTGAATGCGTGATTTCAGAAGCCACCTATCGCCGCTTGCGCCATCGCGAGGGCTTTATTCTCACCGGAGAACACCGTTTTAAAGGCATTGACCGCCCGATTAAGGTTTTTCAATCCCAACGGCGGGATAGTTCCGATCGCCATGTATCTTAGTTATTGGTCATTGGTCATTAGTCCTTTGTCCTTGGGGTCAAGTTTTTTGTAGAAGCGCTATGACCTCGTATAAGTTGAAGTTGGCGCGATCGCGAAGTGGCAGTATTATAGTAATTCCAAATAAAAACCAGCAGCCCCTCTCGGAGCGGGAGAGGGGTTTGGGGTGAGGGCGGTTCAGGGATAATACGATACCTTTATTGGGAGATGACTGTACGGAAACTAATTGTAATGACTATAGCGTAGTACCGTCACCCACAGTTTAAGATGTGCCACGGCAGTCAGCAGCGTGTGCTGTAGCGGGTTTTTGGACAATCGGCAGTCGGTGGGAAAGTTGAATGTTCCCCGCCCAAAAAGGGTCAGAAACTATGGCTCTTAATTTTGTACTCTGCCCTCGGAGGTAAGATTGGGCGAGGAAACCTCGCCCCTACCACGGTATTATGTCCTCTTGACATCCAGATTGTATGGTTTAACCAACAACCAATAACCAACAACCAACAACCAACAACCAACAACAAAATGAAGCGATATCGAGAACCCCGCCACAACTTGGTTTTATATCATTTGCTGAAATGGTCTACCGTCAGTCCCTTACTGCATACTTACTTTCGGGGGCGCATTGAGGGGATTGAAAATATCCCCCAAACCGAGCCAATTATTGTGGTGAGTAATCATGCTAGTAACTTCGACCCGCCGATTGTGTCGAACTGCGTTTGTCGTCCGGTAGCCTTTATGGCCAAGCAAGAATTATTTAATGTTCCGGTGTTGAGTCGCTTGATTCGTTGGTATGGGGCTTACCCGGTGAAACGCAATGCTGTCGATCGCAGTGCCATTCGCGCCACCCTTACTGCCTTAGAAGCAGGTTGGGCGGTGGGGATGTTTATTCAGGGGACGCGCCGAGAGGACGAAAAAATTACCGATCCCAAAGTGGGGGCGGCGTTGATTGCGGCTAAAGCCCAAGTCCGGTTACTGCCGGTGAGTTTGTGGGGAACGGCGCAAATTGAGAAAAAACCGCCGATTCCCCGGTCTGTCCCGATTACGATTCGCATTGGCAGCGCGATCGCGCCTCCCCCTTCGACCAAACGCTCAGATTTAGAAACCGTGACTCAACATTGTGCCGATACGATTAACCAACTCCACGATTTAGGACGTTAGCGCACTTCAACCTGTTCGGTGGGTTTTTCGGCATCGTAGTAACCGCTTTTCATCCGTTGGGCAATTTTCCCCAAGGAATCTTCCCCGGTAATCAAACGTGCGCCGCGACCGCGAGTAAAGTAGTTCCAACCCCACTGCAACATCACGGTTAATTTGTTGTCGAACTCGATTAAATAGTAGATATGGGCAAAAACCCAAGCCAACCAAGCGATAACGCCAGTGAGTTTCACAAAGCCTAAATCGACGACGGCGGAGTTTTGACCAATCACCGCTAGACTGCCGTAATCTACATAGCGGAAAGGTGCCACTGTGTCGCCTTGTAGTCGTTTTCGGATTAGTTTGGCGAAATATTGACCTTCTTGCATGGCGACAGGGGCAACACCGGGAAGGGGGCGATCGCCTTGGTGGGGGAAATTAGCCAAATCTCCAATTACAAAAATATCGGGGTAATTGGCCAAACTTAAATCCGGTTCAACAATGACGCGGCCAGCGCGATCGAGTTCGGCCCCGGTACGTTCGTGAATTACTTTCCCTAACGGCGAGGCTTTGACCCCGGCAGCCCATAAAATGGTTTCGGTGGGAATGACCTCCTCTTGGTTTTCGTGGCGTACTGTGACGGCATTTTCAGCAACATTCGTTACCAGGGTTTGGGTGCGAATGGTAACGCCGAGTTTTTCGAGGTCAGCTTGAGCGCGGGCTGATAAATCCGGCGAATATGGCGGTAAAATCCGGTCTAAGCCTTCAATTAAGATGATTTTGGCGGCGGTGGTATCGATGGTGCGGAAGTCCTTTTTTAAAGCACCGTGGGCGATTTCGGCGATCGCCCCTGCGAGTTCAACCCCCGTCGGGCCGCCTCCAGCAATCACAAAGGTTAACCAGGCTTGACGGCGTTGGGGATTGCTTTCTTTTTCGGCGGCTTCAAATGCGGCAAAAATCCGCCGCCGCATTTCTAAGGCATCTTCAATGGTTTTTAAGCCGGGGGCGTAGTTTTTCCAGTGGTCGTTGCCAAAGTAGTGATGACTGACTCCTGTCGCGATCGCGAGGGTGTCATAAGGCATTTCGCCATCGGGTAAAATCACCTTTTTTTCGTCGGGATCGATATCGACGACTTCATCGAGTAGGACTTGGGTGTTTTGGTTTTTGCGTAATACCAACCGCAACGGTGAGGAAATATCTGCCGGGGAAACGGTTCCGGTGGCGACTTGATACAGTAAAGGCTGAAACAAGTGAAAGTTACGTTTATCAATAACTTTGACTTCGACGGGCGCACGACCTAGGGCTTGGGCTGCATACAGTCCCCCGAAACCACCGCCAACGATAACAACGCGGTGTTGGGATTGGGAGTTGTGACGATCGACCATGGATACATTCATTAAAATATGTTTAAGTTGTTATTCTAGTGGGTTTTAGTACAAAGAACCTCTGACTCTGGGGGTGTAATTCGGCAGTGGGCTTTTCAGTTATCAGCCTCTAAGGGGCAATCGGCAATCGGCAATCGGCAGTCGGGGGGGAGGTGGGATGCAAGCCCCTCCAAAGGGGGTCAGAAACTTCTTGCTGTAGGGCAGACTCTAGAAAAGGCTCAACAATAGAATATATCTGGATTTCAGCGTCAAAAAGCGAATTTAAGTTTCGCGCGAGTGTCATCAGTCATCAGTGACCCGTTGAGGGATTTTGGGCAGTAGGGAATGGAAAGAGGGGTAGGTTTTTAGCAATAACAAACAACAAAGGACAAATGACCAATGACTAAGGACAAATGACAAAAAATGCTACGTTTATCTCAAGGCCATCTCAATGTATTAGAAACTTGTCCGCGCAAGTTTCAGCATCTTTACATCGATCGGTTAGGATCGCCCAATGACCCCAAATTGCAAGAGTCGGGGGAGTGGGGAAACCGCTTTCACTTGATGATGCAGCAGCAGGAGTTGGGATTGCCGATTGAGGGCTTGTTGCGAGAAGATACAGCCTTAAAAGAGGCGATCGCGGCGCTAAAAACAGCAGCCCCCCATTTATTTGAATCTCAGCCTGATAGTTTTCGAGAAGCGGAACACGGGCGATCGCTGATTGTCTGCGATCGCTGGTTGACGGTCATTTATGATTTGCTAATCGCGACTCCCCAAAGCGCCCAGATTATCGATTGGAAGACTTATCCTCAACCCAAACAACCGAAGTGGATTGAGCAAAATTGGCAGACTCGTTTATATTTATACGTTTTAGCCGAAACTTCCGATTATGAGCCGGAACAACTTTCGATGACTTATTGGTTTGTCCGTTTACCCGACGAACCTCAGTCTTTGACCTTGACTTACAACCGCCAAAAACACGAACAAAATCATCGGGATTTAATCAATTTGCTCTCCCAACTCGACCGCTATTTAGAGCAATATCGAAACGATAATCTACCGTTTCCCCAAGTCCCAACGACCCAACAAGATCGGTGCGATCGCTGTGCTTTTGCGGCATTATGTCAGCGTCCGACTCCCCAACCCGAAAGGGATTGGTCGTCTACCTTAGATGAAGTTTCAGAAATTCCGTTGTGAAGTACCCAACGCCAACGCTTTACTTTTGGCGTGGGCTTCGGTGTTTCACTGACAATTGCCTCTACCGGGTTTGTTTCGGTGCTTTGGTCTTACATCGTCGACCCAGGCTAAAACGCCACTTCCTGGCGCTAAGAAATCGTCACGCTCTAAAAGTTTCGTCAATGATTGTGAGTCATACCGCCTGATCTTTAGGTTCTCAAGCACTTCTGACTTGGTTTTCGTCTACTAGCTGGCGTGAGAGCTTGTGATGAGAATCCAATCGGTGATAGACTTTTATTAGTATATCACAGAAGAAGTTTTTGGGGTGCGATTCATCCCGTCGCCAACATTCTTTAGGTTGCGGGTCTTCTCGCGACCTTAAGATAAATTGGTCAAAATCGAAGTTTAAGTATCTGGCGCTGTACGCAATCGCTCTTTCAGTTAAGCTTGCTGCTTGTACAGCGTCGATACGGTCTCAAACGGTTTGAATTGTTGTTGTTTCACCTGCTTTTGGGGCAGAAACAATTTCTACTCGGGTAAGTTTTGTGGTTTGAGCTTGTCCCAGAGTAGAGGGATTGCCACAATCAGCAGTTTGACTAACCAAGGAGCGAAAAAGAGACAAAGAAATAAGCTAATTACTGCAATGAAAGCAGCCGCTACTTTGACAATTTCTTCCTTTGTGTTGATTGTCAGACAAACGGCGATGCAGGCAACAACCAAGTTGATTAATAAAGGCGCAAGCATCATGATTTCCTTAGTATTAAGTGTGGTACAAGATGCAGTGCGTTCCTTCAGCATTTGCTTGCCTACTTCCGTCTTGTCACTGGCTATTGGTCGGTGGCAAGATGAACGTTGTACTTGTTTACAATCCAAACCTAGATCATACGAATCAGGATGTCAATTGATTCTGTCACCAAATCTCAACTTGCGGTCAAGCAGAGGCGGGGGCGATTGAGCGCGATCGCATAGGTTAAAGTCCCACGGCTGTAGTATCATACCCGATTGGAGGGACTGTGCTTTGTGATGGCGATCGCTTATAACAAGTGTTCGAGATCGCAGTAAAAGCGTTATGGCGATCGCCTTCAACTCTGGCTCGAATCACGGCCAAACCGGGGGAGCGATCGCGGGCAGCACCCGAGAAATCGGCCATAGTAAGAATGCAGTCTACCCATCTTGGCGAAGGCAAATCAATGTCTCCTCATCTTCAACTGATCCCCGGTTCCATCGCAGCGATTTTGGCATCCAGCCGGATCGCAGGTAGTATCACCACAGCCGATCGCTATGGACTCCTAGCCGCAACGTTGGATGAGTCCCTCAGCCAAGAAGAACGAGAAGCCATCGATCGTCTACTTTACGCCATCCGCCGGGGCAAAATTAAAATCGTCGATTGACCCCATATTATTTTCAATCCCCTGCGGAAAAGCCAGACCGACTCCTGAAGTCACAAAAATCCAATTTAAAACTTCCCTTTTTAGTTAACCTCATTTATCCAAAAAACTATGAAAACTCGCTTTATCCAATTCCTCCAAGACGAACTTGCCATTCCTTCTGAATCCATTGCGATCGCCCTACGTCACGACGAACAAAACTTGCAACTCAGCCATTTAACCATGCTGTTGTGGCAATACGGCTTAGTTTCCCTCAAACAAGTCGATTTAATCTTCGATTGGCTCGAAACCGCCTAATGGCTGCCAGCATTTTCTGGAAAACACGGCTTCAGTCCGAACTTCGTCAAAGTTTAATCAAGATTTGATTAAAGCTTTCGTAGGGCTACACCGATCCCCATCCCGAACAATTGTAAGAATTGCTATGCTGTCAATCTGAGACAAGGGATCGTAAAGGCTATGAGTCAAATTGTTCTTTTCAACTTAGGAGTTGGGAACTGTCAACAAGGATTTAACGCCGTCACCGCCTTATTGTGGGACGCAGGCAAAACGACTCCGATTAAATGGACGGGGAGTCTTCCCCCCATTCCCGATTTGCCTCAGTTGTATCGAGAGTGGCGATCGCAATACGATGCTCTCCAATATCAAGATTATGGTTGGACGCGACGGGACGCATCAGCCCTCACCCTAGAGTTTGAAGCAGACGGACTCACCCATGTATCCCTCGCTGAATTTCAAGATTTGTGCGAAACCCTCAAAACCCGACTCAACGCTTGGTTAGATTCTCCCTCGTTTCAAAAAATCGAGCGACAACTCCGCACCAAACTGTCGCCCCAAAAAGAAATTCGCATTATCCTCGAAACCGACGATCGCAACTTGCGCCATTTACCCTGGCATTTTTGGCACTTCCTCGAAGATTATCCCTACGCCGAAATTAGCCTCAGCACCGCCGAATATGACCGCGTTCAACCCAAACATCGCCCCAACCCTCAAAGAGTCCGCATTCTGGCAATTTTGGGTCACGGGGAAGGCATTGATATCAATCGCGATCGCCTCATTCTCGAACAACTCCCCAACGCCGAAATCGTCTTTCTCGTCGAACCCCAACGCGCCGAACTCAATCGCTGGTTGTGGGATGAAACCGGGTGGGATATTCTCTTTTTTGCCGGCCACAGTAGCAATCAAGCCGAAGACATTGGGGAAATTGAAATCAACCCCCTCGAAACCCTCACCATTGACCAACTGCGTCACGCTCTCAAAGCCGCGATCGCCCACGGCTTACAACTGGCCATTTTCAACTCCTGCGACGGCTTAGGACTGGCCAAACAACTCGCAGACTTACACCTCCCGCAACTGATTGTCATGCGCGAACCCGTCCCGGATCGGGTGGCTCAGGTCTTTTTAACTGACTTTCTGAGGGCTTATGGTCAAGGAAAATCCCTTTACGTCGCCACCCGTGAAGCCAGAGAACGCTTACAAGGCCTTGAGGCAGATTTTCCCTGCGCTTCTTGGTTGCCGATCATTTGCCAAAATCCCAGTGCTATTCCTCCCCTGTGGCAAGATTTGACCCCCGCTTTGTCTCGTCCGCGATCGCAATGGTCGCGACTTGAACCTGTCCTGTCTTGGCAATTTTGGCTGATTGTCGCCTTAATAACTTCGGTATTAACCGGAATGCGCGGCCTGGGAACTTTTCAAGCCCTAGAGCTTAAAACCTTGGATTTTTGGCTGCGATCGCGCCCCTCAGAAGCCCTCGACCATCGGATGCTCATTGTCAAAGTTACCGGAAATGATGTCCAAGCCCAAGACCCCCAGCAACGAGGCGGCTCATCCCTTTCTAATGCCGTATTAGAAGAACTTTTAGACAAAATCGCTCAACATCAACCCCGTGTCATCGCTTTAGACATCTATCGGGATTTCCCCGTCGAAGCTCAATATACCGCTTTGAGACAACGCCTCCAAAATGATGACCGTTTCTTAGCCGTTTGCAAAGTCTCTGACAGTCCAGAAAACCCCGGCGTTGCACCCCCTCCAGCAATCCAAAATCATGAAGAACGAGTGGGTTTTTCCGATTTCATTCTTGACCAAGATGGGGTAGTGCGTCGCCAATTATTGGGCTTTGCTCCCCCTCAAAATTCTTTGTGTACGAGTAGCGTTTCCTTGAACTTTTTAACGGCGCTGCGCTATCTCCAAGGGGAAGGGATCGTCCCAAAACTGTTAGAAAATGAAGACTTACAAATTGGCCAAACCCGCCTCAAAACCCTGGCTTTGCCCAGTGGCGGTTATCGGAACAGCGACAAACGGGGCTATCAAATCCTGTTCAATTATCGCTCGAATCCCCAACTCGCTCCCCAGGTGACGGTACAAGAGGTGCTAAACGGCGATCTCGATCCCCAATGGATTGAAGACCGCATTGTGATTATTGGCACCACAGACCCCAGTTTTGGCGATTTACACCGTACTCCTTTTGGTCAAGAGCAACCGGGGGTCATGCTACAAGCTCACGGGATTAGTCAAATCGTGAGTGCAGTGAAAGACGGACGACCGTTGATTTCTTGGTTACCGGGGTGGGTTGAAACGGTCGCGATCGCTGCGGGGGTTGTTTTGGGGGGTGTAGCCTTGTTGTGCGATCGCCGAGTCGGGCTTACGATCTTAGGCAGTTCTGGCTTGCTGATCTTGGGTGGCGGAACGATTTTATTTTGGCAAATGGGGGTATGGTTGCCTGTCTTGCCTGTACTGATCGCGATCGGTATAGGGGCAGGAAGTATGGCGATTTATCAACGTTATCATCCTCTATCTCTAGAAGCCGAAACCAAGCCATCCTCCGCTAACACCTTTTTCGATCTTCACCCTCAACATCCCCCAAGATAGAAACAAGCAATTTTACTTTTTTGGTGCTTAATTTTATGAAAACTGCTATTTTACGCCGTACTACTTTAGGATTGTGCCTCTCCGTCCTTTTAAGCCCCGTAGCGGGGATGATGCCCAGTGTCGCGCAGTCGTCTCAAAATGAGTTAGAACGCCGGGTTGTGCAGTATGAAACCCCAGACCTCACGGGTCGAGGCCGACCGGGCGATCGCCGGGGGGGAGGTAGTCGCAATCCTGTCACCCGTTGTAGTACCGCCGAACCCGACGAATTAGTAGCCCTAGTTCCGGTAACGGAGCGCAGTCTCGCGGTGGAATATACCCTGGAAACCCAGCCGACATTTTGGTTTTATGTTCCCTACGCTCAAAATGATTATCACTCTTTAGAGTTTATTTTGCGAAATGATGAGGAAAATGTACATATTGCTCAATTAACACCGCCTGCCCAACCCGGCGTGATGAGCTATAGCCTACCCGAAACTGCACCCGAATTAGAGCGCGATCGCGATTACAATTGGCTGATTGTAGTAAACTGCGAAAACCCCGAGCAAAACAGCGAAGCGGCGGTATTTGCTCAAGGTTGGGTGCGATCGATTCCCCCCAGTCCCGACCTCGAAAACAAACTAGCCGCCGTCACAACTGTCCGCGAAACGGCGCAAATCTTGGCCCGGCACGGCATTTGGTATGATGCCTTAACCTTAGTGGGAAATTTAAGGAATCAAGAAGGCGCGATCGCCGATTGGGAAGCCTTACTCGAAGCCGCTAACCTCGAAAACCTCACCGAAAGCAACGAAACGCATAGTTTTAAAAGAGCCGCAAGGATCGTCGCCCATAACCATTGACCCTTAGTTTATTGCCCTCACCCCAAACCCCTCTCCCACCGGGAGAAGGACTGATTTTCTGAGGATGGATACGGTGTCTTAACCGCTTTGGCGGTTGCTATACCTTGACTTCCTGAGTCCGTGAATGCGGACTTTGCTCTGTTGGTTCCCCAGATTTTAATCTGCTGGCGGGCTGTCGGTTCTTATTTAGAATTACTACTATTTTGACATCCTCCCCGCCCTAAAAGGGACGGGGATTCCTAGCAGTCGAACAAACTGAGTTGTTCGTACTTTAGATGGGTTGACAGTTCACCACAAACAGCCTCGATTGAGGTCTTACACTTGCTCCTTGTCCATTTAGCGTCGTGGGTATGCCCTACCCCGACGTTTTCTATGTTTTTAGCCGCGTTGCTATCCCGGTCGATAGTTTCACCACAATTTAG
>KB904821.1:331632-513766 GCA_000380225.1 filamentous cyanobacterium ESFC-1 | reverse complement strand
CGCAACTCACGCCCAAACTTTTGGGCTTTCGCTTCGCACATCGTCCGAAACTCTCGCCACCCTACCTGAGAAATTGCCCGTGACAGCTTCCGATTCTTGACCATTCCCGACACATTTAGGTCTTCTAAGGCAATCAATTGGTTATCTTGAATTACCTTAGTTGATAATTTGTGCAGGAAGTCTTGACGGGTATCGCGAATCTTGGCTTGCAGTTTGGCAATCCTTAAACGAATACGCTCTCGACGGCGTGACCCTTTTTGACGACGAGCTAACTGGCGTTGCGCCTTTCTAATTTTACGGTCGAGTTTGGAATAGTCGGGACTATCAACTTTCTGCCCATTACTCAAAGTTGCAAAAGTTTTAATCCCCAAATCAATACCAATAGCAGGATTTTTAGGGGGTTTAACTTCCGGTTCTACTTCCACCACAAAACTCAAGAAATAACGTCCGGCACAGTCTTTGATAACCGTAACGGACGTAGGATTAGGGGGTAGGGGTCGCGACCATTTCACCTTGAGATTGCCAATCTTAGCCAAGTAGACTTTATTTCGCTTAATTGAGAATCCCCCTTGGCGAAATCGAGCGGTTTGGCGATTGTGCTTTTTCTTGAATTTGGGACGACTAACTGATTGACCTTGGCGCTCCCCCTTTAGGGATTTGAAGAAGTTGTTAAAGGCAACTCCTAAGTCTCTGATGGCTTGCTGCAATGGAATATTAGACACCTCGGACAACCATTGTCGTTCCTCGGTTAGTTTAGCTTGGGTGATGCAGATTTTCTGAAGGTCGCCATTTTTGGGCAGCTTATCCGATTGTCGGCACAAGGCAAGGGCATCGTTCCAAACAACCCGACAACAACCAAACAGTTTTGCTAATCGGATTTGTTGGTATTGATTTGGGTATATCCGGTAACGATATCGCGCTTTCACAATTGAGTGGTATGATATTGCTATCATTCTAACAAAGAAATAATATTAATGAAACAATTTGCAGCAAGATTATCAGATGCAGAATATGAAGGACTTGCAAGACTTGGAGAAACTCAAGAACGCTCTATGAATGCTTTGTTGAGAGAGGCTGTTCGCCAATATCTTGAACGACAACAAGAAAGCCGCCCTCCACTTCGTTAAAGGGCGGGGAACCTGTATCCCATTATTTTCGGTCAAATTGCTTGTAGGGGCGGGGTTTCCCCGTCCAATCTCCACCCATTCACCCCATCAATGTCGTTGTCACCCATAACCAACAACCATTAATGACAATACTTTTGCGTACTGTCGGGTTTAGGATTATTCCGGCCAATCCGCATTGCACCGATCAACGTCGAAACGATCGCGCACCGTCGCATCTTACCCCCGCTTTCCGACTTGAGGGTAATGCGGCCTAACGCTTGTAGGGAAGTCTGACCGCAATAATTATGATAACTTCGGATCGGGCAACCCAGATAATTAAACTGAACTCGCCACGGGCCTTGCGGGGTTTGGCGGGTCATACTGGTTTCGTAGCGACCGCGATCGTTTTTGTCTGTATCAATCGTTACACCCTGCGGTAAATCTTGCCAATACGTCCCGTTATTTAACACCGCAATGGGGACAAACTCCGTCTCATGGGCAGGATGGACTGCCACCTGTACCCGGCCATTATTTTGGCGAAAACTCGCTTGCCAAGGAATATTCTGTACTTGGGCTTGGCTTTGAGCCTTTCTCATGGCGCGGTAAGCTTCATTAATACCGGAATTGAGCTTTTGGCGAGTCAGAAAGTTTAACCAACTGGGCGCAACAACCGCAGCCAAAATTGAAACAATCACCACCACCACGATCAACTCAATGACAGTCAAGCCAGACTCGGAAGAAAGAGCGCGTTGCCGAGACAAAAATCGCATTTTCATTCATTTAAAAGATGCACCTGCTAAATGAATTGTATCAGTTTTTTTAGGGAATGCAATTCGCACCGCGATCGGTTTTAATCGAACCAATCAAAGTTAACATCTTGACACAACGAGCCGAACTTGTAACAGGTAGATTGCCATTATTGCCCCCTTGGGCTTTAGCCACCGTAATAATCAAGCCCGGAGTCGCGTTAGCCGTCCCGGTATCCGGGTCAGTGAGAGGCATCAACATTCCCAATTCATCAAAAGTAATCGTATGATTAACCCCCGTATCCGCATTAGCCGACAGAGTAAGATTCGTGCCAAAATTCATCGTTGTGCTGGCGCGATTGGGTCTGCTGTTTTGAATAATATTCGTTCCCATCAACACCTGACCGGACTGGAGTTGGATATTTTCCCCTAAATTTTCCCAAAACCGGAATTCATTCGCAGTCGGATTGGTAAACTT
Organism: filamentous cyanobacterium ESFC-1; assembly: GCA_000380225.1. Classification (GTDB taxonomy): domain Bacteria; phylum Cyanobacteriota; class Cyanobacteriia; order Cyanobacteriales; family Spirulinaceae; genus Jaaginema. Next base: position 511,436 of record KB904821.1, on the reverse strand, counting down.
CTCATCGCCGGTGCCACCTTCAACAAACTGAGCTTGATATACCGCCGCTTGGGGGATACCATTGTTCATGCGAAAGCTGACACTGTAGGGCTGATTTGTGGCTCTGGCTTGGCTTTGGGCTTCGTTAATCGCTCGGAAAATGGCATTTTCAGAGGCATTGACCCGCCGTTGATTGAGAAAACCAATCCAACTTGGTGCCAGAATCGCCGCCAGAATGCCAATCATCACCACCACGACGATCAACTCAATCAAAGTGAATCCCGCTTGGTCTGAAGCTTGTGGTCGGTTTCTGGGGCGAAGCCGCGCTAATTTTTGGTGTAAAAATAGAAAATAATTCATAGTTTCTCTTAATCTTCCCTTCTGCCGCCTTATCAATTAGACAAGAAACCGCGTCCTTCCACCTGGGTACTCACCAACGGGAAAAACGAAGAACGCGCCTCTCGATAGTTAGAATCCGTCTGAATGCGGGCTAAAGCATTACCCCGCACATAAACCCTCGCTGTGCCATCTTCCACGTCCACACAAGCCACAAAAGCATTATCCCCCGCCGAAATGCGTTGTTTACTATTAACCCCATTATCAGCATCGCAAGTCACCGGAGACGGCATACTTTGACCCCCTGCGGCAATGTAGTCTACCAACACATCACCCACATCAAAAGTTTGAGCGGGATTCTTCTGCCATTGGTTCATCACATTTTCTAAACCCCTGGCAAGACTGAGGTCAAAAGATTGAAAACCCGTATCCGGCGGAGCCGCATAGGTCGTACCATCTTGTTCTAAAATACCGTCGCGAATTTCAAACCGAGCAATCCGCGCCACATCCGACCAAGGCGTATTCGCCGGACCGCCCTCGATTAGGGAATAGCCCACCAAGGAATATACAAAAGTATCGCCTTCTACGCCGCGTACTCTAGCCTGGTTCATTATATTACCGACGGTATCGCGACCGCCCCCTGCCTTGGTAATCTGGGTATTGCGGTCGAGAAACTGGCGCTTCCAAAACACCAAAACCGGCGTACAAGTCGCCCCAGCCGGACAGCCAAACCCCGAAACCGAACTCGGAATTTGATTGCGAATCCCCGAAGCACCAGGATTATTGGGTATATGATTGCGACTCAACCCCTCGTTATCGTAAATATAAACCGCTTGCTGGAGGTCTTGGGCCATAAAATTAATCGCCGTTTGCAACTCCTGCTCGGAAGTCGCCTTAGCTTGTTCCTGGCGGTCAGTATTCATCAGATTCACCATAAACCCCAACACCGGGGTAATGATAATCACCGCAATCAGCATCGCCACCAGCAATTCAATGAGCGTAAAGCCCCCCTCAGCACGACGCTTTGGGCTATTTTGGGATTGGTATTTCAGCAACAGTTGGATGGTACTCATGATCTATTCTTCGGTTCTCCTTTCGTCGCACTCTGTTTCGGGTTAGAAGCTAATTGCATTGGGCTGCGCTTAGTCCAGCATCCTGACATAAGTCACTAAATTCCCCGTCTTCTACAGGGATTTCTGCGGCTTGTTCAAATAGGGGCTGATTGCGAGCCATCGCTCCAAAAGTTTTTTGCTGGCCGCCTTCACCGTTGTTATCAGAGGCTTTGATAAACGTGCCACCTGCGCCAAAGCCATCAGCCCGATACACCCGCACTCCTAACTTATAGCTGTAGTAACCCTGGGTGTTAACCGTATCGTTATCGTTAGGGACGTAACCGAAGCCCTGGACGATTAAATCATTGGGACTATTAGTAGTACACGCATCATCATCATCCCCATCCACACAGAATAGGTTGATGGTAGGCCCAGTACAGTAAGCGCTGGCTGTTGGGCAGTTTAAAGCTGCTTTAGCGGGGGCGGGTTGATCCGCCAGAGAATCTTTCCGCATCTCGAAGGTGGTGGCGTTCTTTTGGGGGTGAGGAATACGGCCAGAGCGCACCGAGTCGATATAACCTTGGGCCGCTTGGGAAGCGGCTTCGACTCGCTTCGCTTGGACGCGGTTGGCCACCGCCAGGGTGAGTACCGGGGCAATGCCCACCAGCATGATTGTGATGATCACAATGCCCAGTAGGGACTCGATGATGGTGAAACCCGATTCGCTGTTGGGTTGTGTGGGTTTGAGGGACGGTTTTTTCATAATGTTTAACCTCCAGTCTTGCTGTTACAGAAGTTTTGCGGGCGTTGGTCGGTGTTAATCGCTTGTTGATTGGTTCCGGCATTCTTGGCACAGAGCAAGGTCTGTACCCAGTCGTCATTCAGTCTTCTGGCTACAGAAGTTCTGCGGGCGTTGGTCGCTGTTGATGGCTGGTTGAGTGGTTCCGGCATTCTTGGCGCAAAGTAAGGTCTGTACCCAATCGTCGTTGCGACCGACTTCCCGGAAAAATTCATCCGGGTCACCAGGAGACGGAGCCGTAAAGCGACTGCTAAACAAGTCAGGGGTTTGGCTCAACAAGCCGACATCGTAACCAAACAAGCGATTTGGTACGCCAGTATAGGGAATGCCACCGCCACCGTTACCTGTTTTATAGGTTTGGTTGAAGTTAAACGGCCCGCCTTTGGATTGATTATCGTTGTAGCTCACAATCACAGGGCGATAGGGACTGGTGGAAAAAGAAGCTCGTTCAAACTCCATCTGTGAGCCGTTGATACGGTAGTTGACCTCATCCCAGCCTTCAAGCAAGGTCGCGAAGTTGGCAATACCACCATCGGCTTCCCCAGGACGAGCGGGGGAGTTACCAGAAGCGAAGACGATGTTATATTCGCTTGGTGCAGCAATTTGTCGCCACTTTGTTTCTTCTACGAGTTCTCCATCGCCATTAGGATTACCTTTACCGTAGTTTGTGCCTTGGGCAGTATGGATTTGTAGGACGGGAGCAAGTACGGGTTGATATTGGCTAGTAATCGTTGTTATTTCAACACCACCGTCTCCTGAAGCATCTTTGCCAATTGTTGAGAGGTCATTGCTACGAATTGTTTGATTAGGTTCAACCGTAGTTGTTGCCGGGTCGTCAGGTACATAAATTGTTCCTGTAAAACCAAGGAAACGACCACCGATAATTTTGGTTGTATTGGCGCTTTCATCATTACCAACATTGAGATCGAGGTTACTGTCTTCTTCTGGTGTTGTCGAAGTTACATTACCGCCTAAGAAGTTGCCAGCGAGTAGATTATTGTCATTAGCTTTATTAAAAGCTACACCGCGATCGCTCACCCAGAATATATTGTTAGGATTAACACCCTTAATATTCAGGGTCACTGCGTCAAAGGTTAAACGTTTTACTCCTTGGGCTTGGAAGACGAAGATTGGTTCGACTTGATTACCTTTGTCTAGCTCGATTGTTTTACCTAACAGAATGTTATCAGTGGCATTAATTCGGTAAACATTCACAGGGCGATCGGCTGTTAAGGTCTGAGCCGTACTTGCATCAATATTTGGGCCTGTAGGCGTTAAACTTGTGAGTTGAGCTCGCGCCGCTTCAATAGACCCTAACTGAGCGTTACAGTCACCACTAAGCTTCCCAGTGAATTGAAAGTCTCGCGTACGCCCGTGCCCTGTAGCATCGGTTCCACCAATACAGAAAGTATAATCTGATGGATCGTCGTTGGCTGTGAAATATGGATAGGTTGTTGTCGGCGTTTCGGCATTATTAACAGGAATAAGCCTAGGATCATTGAGATTGAGCGCATTGCTAACGAAGTTCATCACTGTTTCGTCAGTTCCCGTTAACTTATCGCGAAGGCTAGGAGATAAGACATCCGGTAAGACTAATTCTTCAGTTTCAACAGCAGGTTTGTAGTTTAGATAAGCCAATCTGTTCAAATTGTAACGCCAGTCAACTTTTCTCCAAGGGACGCTGGTGTTAAATGTCGATACGAACCAAAGGGCATTATTCTGGGTAGTTGGTGCATTTGCATTTTCAGAGCCAGTGCCACTATAAGGATAGGGCTGAATGGTATTACGATTCTGAATCCCTAATGGAATCGCTGTCGGTTTGCCTCCATTAGGTGTAAGCGCAATTTGACCACCAGGATTACGCTGGAAGGCTACCCGACGGGGGAAGCGTTGTAATGCTTGTGCAGGCGGTAGAGCAGTCGTCCCAGCATTAAATGTTGCATCGAAAGCTATTGGCAGAGTGAGTTCATCACTTCTTGTTCCATTACCCGTGCTTACATCATATTTAACATACCAATCATTTGGCCCGCATTCTGACACAGGTAGTTTCGGACAAACTTCCATTAAGTATTCATGGTAGTCGATACGACGCTGTACGGGGGTCACAAAGTTGTTGAAGTAGGAACTCGGAACATATTGACCTGTCATTGTTTTGTTGCCCGAATAGTCGGTGTCGCTAGGTAGTCGATCGGTACCGTTGTAGCGAACAGCGAGATCGGAGCTGCCATTTAAGAAACTACTCAAGCCATTAGTGACATAGTTGTTATCCAGGAAGCCGTTGAAAAAGCGCTTTTTACGGGCTTCTTTGCTAACACTACCCGGAGTGGTGTAGTCGTAGTTGTCCTCGTAGTAACTATCTTGGTTATTCCGCAAGTCGAAGTCGCCTTCGTTGCGATAACCAAAGCGGAAGTCACCGGATAGGAAGCCAATGGCATCAGAAACAATCGTCGCGGGTCGCCACTCATCCCCAACGGTACAAGCAGTCAAACGCGGGTCATTTTGACGACAAGCAAAGTTTGGGTTTTCTTCCCCTAAGTTATCGCCACGGGTATAGAAGTTTGTCCAGGGGTTGTTGGGGTCGAGGTTGAGGGCGGCGTTGAACTCCTCTTGGGTATGAGCATTGAACGCATAGGGATTGCCCGCACTTGGCGCACCGCCGCTTTTCGTTTCATTGGCCCAGACATAAGCGGGGTTGTTGGTGACAAGGATTAAGCCTTTTTCGGCTTCCCCTGGCGTGACTGTATTGAAACTATTTGCGCCAGCACGTCCGAGTTCGAGTCCGTTGTAGACCATAATGCCACGGGAACGACGGGTGGGGTCGAGTTTGTAGTCTACCGCACTATCTTTGATTTCTGAAGGCGTTGCTAGGTTACTCGATGCAGCACTAATATCCGGCAGTGCATCGTCGCGACTGGCGTAGATGATACCGCTATTGGGTAAGAGGAATTCCGGTGATGGAGAGGTGCTATCAACCCCCCCGGCAAAATCAATTGTTTTTCTGCGCAATGCGTCTAAATCAATCGCGGTAACGCGGACTTCTGAGGGTTGGCGTTCCTCGATGGGCAGGTTGTAGTCATTGCTGGCGTTGGTGTAGTCGTTGCCGACACTGTTAACGTCACGGCTGGCTGTTAAGCTGGCTCGGTCTGCGACGGCTTGATTGCCTTTGACTTCTTTGGGGTCTAAGAAAGCAAATTCTTGAATCCAACCATGTTTGATAAATGTCTCATTCTGACCTGCTGTTGGATTACTTAGGATTTGCAAAGCACACACAGTGGAATCAATAGCAGCTTGGGAAGCAATCGACAGTGAAGATGCTAAGGTTCCACTTCTAAGAGCCTTTACAGCTTTATGTAGCTGCTCATTGACAAAACGCCCATCTGGATAAACGAGGTCAGCTTGTGCATAGAGTTGTGTTTGCCACGTTCCTACTGCTTGAGCTATTGAGCCAAACCCATAGGAATAAACAACACCATTATTTGAACCGATAGGATCGTTGGTCGTACCAGGCTGAGTCCCACCATCGCCACTTACATTAGGTAAGTTATTGGTATTTCTGGCTGACATCTCAGTACTAGGGTCGTAGTAACTGCTGACACAAGCAATTGGTTTTTGCCAGTTGTCATCTTCATAAATATCCTGAGCATAGTGGTACACTGCCGAAGCTCGCATTTTAAGGTCGCCTTTGGCATATTTGCGAGTAGTAGAGTCAATACTACCTGTGGGAGCAGTGCGTGTTGCAGTCGCTAGGTCTACCCATTGCTGATAAGTTGGACTGGCGGGATCGTTGTCATACACTTTTGACCCAGGGACAGGGGACATGGGCATAGTATCCGGCCACACCACCGGGAATTGCTCGGTGATTCCAGTGGTACTGGGATCGTCATAGGTTGTTTGCGGTGGCGGCGGCAAGAAAGAAGACTTGCGCTCGTACACACCTGCCCCGGTAATAATCCGCAGACCCCCTTCACCGGATAAAGGATTTTCCGGTTGAGTCGCGGCGGCGACTTCCCAGAAGCCACCCCGACTTTTATCCCCTACATCCGAGAGGATTTTGACTTGGGTATAGCGGCCCCGTGTGGTATCGGTGGGGGGAGTATCGTCTTTATTCCAGACGGTTCCGGTGATTTCTTGCAGTTCATCTTCACCCACAGGCTGATTGTTTTTGTACCAAACTGCCGGTAAATTGTTTCCGACCTGGATGCGATCGCCAATGTAGTTTTCTTCACCATCTTGGCGTAGTGTTCTCGGTTCGGTGGCGGGGGGTCGGACTTTATCGCCATTGATGTTCAAGTCAATTTGAGCATAGCCGCCACTATTCTTACCGTCGTTGGGATTATACGGGAAAATCCAGGTATCCTGCGGTCGCAAATCGTCTCCAGTTCCTTGATAAGTCCCCGTCAAGGTTGCCATAGCAGTAGGATCGATTTGGGGTTCTTCGTCAAAGGGAACTTTACGCATCCGGTTTTTGAAATGGTTGAATAAAGCTTGTTGGCGTTTTTCAGATTTTTCAGCAGGACTGCCGTTAAAGTCTCTTACTGCGTCTTGTACGTCACCGGGGTCGGTGGCGGTAAAGACCTGGGCCCCGTTGTCTGCATTCGCCGCAATCCAATTATCTACTAAACGGTTGATCCGAGCGGTATAAGCGGCACTGTTGTAAACAGTTCGTTCGGGACTTTCGCCAATAACGGCGGATTGATTTTGTCCTTTTAAGGTTTGGTTGGTCGATGGGGTCGCGTCGGGTTTAAACAGGTGAACGGGAGTATCGCTACCCTGATTAGATGCTAGGGCCGGCGGCGAGTTGATCAGATGACCGCCGACGAAAACTTTACTGTTTTCTTCTTGGTAAAAACAAGAAATGGGGGCGCTGACTTGATACAGTTGTACTCTCCCGGCTGACGAACCCGCACCTGGAGACAGGAACAAGTTGCTGTTGGCGATAATACTGCCGTTGAGATAAAGGGCTGGCCCCGAAACGATGGCCAAGTCATCTTCAAACACGACGGCATAGTTGCCCAAGGGGATACGCGATCGGTCTTGTTGGTATTCTAGGGCGGTGAAGCCAGAATTGCCTTTGACTTCGTAGTTGTTACGGTCTTTAGCTGAGCCTAATCGCGGTCGCTGTTGGTTGGTATTGCCATTTCCATCCCCACCGTTATTAACGGTAATTAACCCCGCTTGGTTGGTATCGGTAATAGGAACCGTGGCGGTATAAACAAAGAAACTCTTTTTCAGTTTGCTGCCAGATTTATACCAACCGCCTTGACTGACTAATTTCGCACTGGTGTTGAGGGCTGCGGCACAAAAACCCGACCCAGACCCATCATCCATGGGGCGAGTCCGCGATTCGATGGGGCTGCGTTCGCGAGCGAGGTCACCGTCATTTTCTTGTTCGGGGGTGCGGAATAAAATGCTGTAGATCGTGAAGCTGTCGTATAAGCCGTTATTGTCTGTATCGACGGGGTATTTCCAAGCGGTGTTAATAACTTCATCGCGTTCTAGAAGGATATTACCGCCAGTATTAATCCCGCCGTCAGAATTGCCGCCGTTGCCATTGCCAAAGTCATAGGCCAACTCCACCCGCACCTCATCGTCAAAGGTAAATTTTTCGTCGTTTTGGGGGTCGCCCAGCAAGCCATATAACGCCGAATCAGAGGGGGTAGACCGGGGTAGACGGGGGTCGCTAAACAAGGTATCGAGCTTGGCGGTTGCCCGTTCTACGGCAGGACTAGCGGCTTCTAGAGTGGCTTGGGAAATGCGGACGTTGTTGGCATTTCTGGAACGGTCGAAGGAACGAAACACGATGGTCAAGGTCAGCAGGGTAACCACCAACACAACCATAATCACGGTGGGTAAGACAAAACCGGCTGTGGCGCTGGGTCGGTCTCGTCCGAGGACAAACAAGCGTCGTTGAATTGCCGACAATATGTTACCGATAAAGCGGTTGATTCCTCGAAAGAAGGATCGAAGCCCTGCAAAACGAGGACGGTTGGGTTTTGGTGGTTTAGGTTGGCGACGTTGAGACATAACGGTTTTCCCGGTCGAAGATCGATATTCTGTGAGGGGAAGACGGCCACAAAGGGGCCGAGACAATCACTAAATTTTTTATATTGGGGTTGCGAGGGACGATGGCCTTCTTTTTTCCATGATAGGAAATTGCTAGGGCGCGATCGCGCTTTTTGACCTCGCAAGGGGAGGATTAAAAGAGTTTTCCAGGGTTACTGAAAAACTCTATGTTGATAAAAGCAGCTTCTACTCCAAGGGTCGTCGGGAATTAACTCAGCGACCTCTTGTTTAGAGAGTACCCATTGTCTGTAGCGAAGTTATCATCTGTTAGTCTTTTGTCCTTGGTCTTTTGTCCTTCGTCTTGGGTCATTAGCTTCTAAGGGGCAATCGGCAGTAAGCGTGTAGGGGCGGGGTTTCCCTGCCCAAGGGGGAGTTGAATGCTACCCCAAAAAGGGATATCCAAACTTCTGGCTGTAGGGTAGACTTTATAAAAAGGTTAAAAGCTAGACTAGATGTGCGTTACAGCCCGAAAAAGTAAAATTAACGTTTCAAAGAGAGGGTCAAAACGAATAACCCACTAAGGCTGACAGCGATCGCACATCCCAAAGAATTCTAAGGTGTGATAGTAAACCTTGAATTGGTGGGCTTTTTGCAGTTGCTGTTCGAGGTCATGGACGGGACATTCTTCGATGGGGATGGAGTCCCCACAATGTAAGCAGGTGAGGTGATGGCGGTCTTCTTGAACGGAACTGTAGAGGGATTCGCCACTGGCTAGGGTTCGCACCTGTACTACCCCTTCTAATTTTAGGGCTTCGAGGGCGCGATAAACCGTGGCCAGTCCTAGGCTTTTTTTCGCAGCACGCAACTCTAAGTACAAGTCCTGAGCCGAGATTTCGCGCTGGAGGGTTTTGAGAAAGGCTAAAATCTTTTCTTGAGAGCGAGTGCGTTGAAGTTTCATGTTTGATTCACAGACGGGCGCGATCGCGTCGCGGGTCGTTTGAGTTTTACAATTGATCGAGTTAACTTGCTTTGGTGTATCCAGAATGACACATAAATATAAAGCTCAAATCTATGTTACCTTGCGGCCTTCCGTGCTAGACCCGGCAGGTGTCGCGGTGGAGTCGGGACTGCACCAACTCGGCTATGAGGGTGTAGAAGACGTAAGAATTGGCAAGTACATTGAGTTGAGCTTAACTGCCGCGAGTGAAGCTGAAGCCTCAACCCAGTTAGACCAGATGTGCGACCAGCTTTTGGCGAATCCGGTGATTGAGAATTATTGCTTTGAGTTGACCGAAGTTGCGGCGGCGGTGGGTTAGTTAGGCTGTAGGTAGCTTCTTCAGTTATCAGTTATCGCCTCAACAGCATCTAAGGGGCAGCGCGTGCTGTGGGCAGCGCGTGCTGTGGGCAGTAGGAAGAAATTATCAATTACCAGTTACCAATTACCAATTGAGGACTTTGGTTGACAACCAATAACGAATAACTAATAACCAACAACCAACAACAAAAATATGAAATTTGGGATTATTGTATTTCCAGGGTCGAATTGCGATCGCGATCTGGCAATGGTAACCGAAGGCATTTTAGGACAACCGACTCGCATGGTGTGGCATCAGGAGACGGATTTGAGCGACCTCGATGTGGTGGTGATACCGGGGGGATTTAGTTATGGGGATTATCTACGATGTGGCGCGATCGCGCAATTTTCCCCAGCCCTTAAAAGCGTTCTCGACCATGCCCAACAAGGTAAACTGGTTCTGGGGGTTTGTAATGGCTTCCAAGTTTTAACAGAAGTGGGCTTGTTACCGGGGGCGTTGATTCGCAATCGGGATTTACATTTTATTTGCGATCGCGTCTCTCTCAAAGTGGAAAATAACACATTACCCTGGACGCAAAGTTACGATTCTGGGGAAATCATTACCCTACCGATTGCCCACGGGGAAGGTCGCTACTATGCCGATGCCGACACCCTCAAAGCCTTAGAAGACAACAATCAGATCGTTTTCCGTTACGAGGAAAATCCTAACGGTTCTCTGAATAATATCGCCGGGATTGCGAACAAAAAAGGCAATGTTTTGGGGATGATGCCCCACCCAGAACGAGCCGCCGATGAAATGCTAGGCTTAACCGATGGTAAGAAGCTGTTTGAAGGCTTGCTCGGTGCGGTTGTGGCGGCGGTTTAATGGTTGAACTTCCTATTCACGAAACCTTCGGGCCGACGATTCAAGGAGAGGGCTTTTGGGCAGGAACGCCAGTGGACTTTATTCGCTTGTCTGGCTGTCCGGTGGGCTGTTCCTGGTGCGATACGGGATATGCGGATGGGGGCGCTGATTTACCCCGTCAACGGCGGCTGATCGAAGATTTGATCGCGGAGTTGCGATCGCCCAGGGTGGTGATTTCCGGGGGTGAACCGATGATTCATCCCCAACTCCCGGCTTTGGTGAGTGCGATTGAAGCCAGTGGCAGGACGGTGGCTATTGAGACTTCTGGGGCGTTTTGGCAAGCGGTTTCCCCGACTGCTTGGATTACCCTGAGTCCGAAAGCCCACATCAGCCCCCGCTATCCGGTTGTACCGTTATTGTGGGAACGAGCCAACGAGATTAAACTTATTATCGAGACGGGGGCAGAGTTGGGTTATTATCAAACCCTGATTAAGCCAGAAAAACCCGTATTTCTACAACCGGAATGGAGTCAGAAAGAGCAAGCGATTCCGATTATTTTAGATTTGCTGCAACAACATCCTCATTACCGCTTATCCCTTCAGTTGCATAAGTATATTAATGTGCCTTAGCTGAAGTTATCCCAACCTTTGCCTTGATAAGCTCGGTCAAATTGCCCAGGATGCAGAATTTCGGCCATAATTTCGAGAGAATCGACTAAACGGGGGCCGGGACGGTTAAAATAAGCGTTGCCATCGGTAATATAAACGTGGCGATTTTGTACGGCTTGCAATTTTCCCCAGTCGGAATGTTGAGGTAAAACGGCGGCTTCGCTGCGGGTACGGTCGAGGTCGAAACCGCAGGGCATAATAACGATAAAATCGGGATTGGTATTGGTGAGGGCATCCCAAGATAAATAAGGCGATCGCTTTCCGGGTTCAGCCAGCAAACATTCGCCCCCGGCCATGGCGATGAGTTCCGGTAACCAACTGCCAGCAGACATGAGCGGATCGAGCCATTCTAGGGCGATGACAGTGGGTTTCGGCAGATTTCGCGTTTTTTCAAGGCAGGCATCAGCACGCTTTTGTAGGGAGCTTAAGGCGGGCTGAGGGGATATGCCAAACGCCTTGGCTAATCGTTCTAAGTCTGTCCAAATTTCCCCAAAGCTAATGGGTTGTAGGGAAATAACTTGGGGTTGAATGCCTGTAATTTGTTTTAAGCCCGCTTCGACTTCGGGTAAGCTGACGGCACAGACATCACATTGATCTTGGGTGATGATGTGGGTGGGTTGGAGAGTCGCGATCGCGTCGAGGTCGAGTTGATAGATACTGAGGGCATCGGCGACTAATTGCTTCACATCCTGGTCAATTTCGCGACTGGGGCGATCGCTTTTTAATCTCGCTTGGGTACATACCGGGAGTTGCTGCACTTCGGGGGGATAATCGCATTCGTGCGATCGCCCGACTAAAGATTGGGTCAAACCTAAAGCTGCCACACTTTCAGTCGCTCCCGGCAAGAGGGAGATAATTCTTAACTCAGAAGGATTGCTCATGATGTTTCTGGCTGAACGCGATATAATTGAGTGTTTGCGTATATTAGTAAAACAGGAGAGCGAATAACTATATGTCTCGTTATAGAGGACCTCGTTTGCGTGTCACCCGTCGTCTCGGCGATCTGCCGGGCTTAACCCGTAAAACCGCCAAGCGGAGTTATCCCCCCGGACAACACGGCCAAGGCCGCCGCAAACGTTCAGAATATGCCATTCGTCTCGAAGAAAAACAAAAACTGCGCTTTAACTATGGTGTCAGCGAAAAACAATTGGTTCGCTACGTCCGCAAAGCCCGTAAGCGCACAGGTTCTACCGGACAAGTGTTACTCCAATTGCTAGAAATGCGCTTGGATAATACCGTCTTTCGCTTGGGCATGGCTGGCACAATTCCCGCCGCCCGTCAATTGGTCAATCACGGTCATGTTACCGTTAATGGTGGTGTTGTGGACATTGCCAGTTATCAATGCCGTCCCGGAGATGTGGTTGCGGTGCGCGATCGCGATGCTTCCCGCCGTTTGGTTCAAGCTAATATGGAATATCCGGGCTTGTCCCACATTCCGAGCCACTTAGAGTTTGATAAGAATACCATGGTGGGTAAAGTCAATGGTCTTGTGGAACGAGAATGGGTGGCTTTACAAGTCAACGAACTGTTGGTGGTTGAGTACTATTCTCGGAAAGTTTAACGGTTTCGTTATTGGTTGTCTTTTTTGGCACTCACGCGATCGCGTTTAGTTTTAAATGTCGATCGGCGTGAGTGATTCTTTTTTGGTTTCAAGTGCTGTGACATACCTTAATCGGTGGGTTACGGCTGAAAATCTACATCCTGCAATACATCCTGTCCGGTAACCTTCAAACTGGCCGATCGCGTGCCTTTCGTGCCATGACTCAGGTAAATTTCGAGGTAATCAGACGGTAAATAAGGCAGTCTTTCAGCCCATTCAATGGCAGTAATACCGGGGTCTACTTCGATACCTTCCCAATAAAATTCCGGTTCAATGCCAGCCACTTCTGACGCTTCGAGACGGTATAAATCCAGGTGATACAAAGGCAGGCGACCGTCTAGGTATTCGTTGACTAAGGTAAAGGTGGGGCTGACAATGGCATCTTTCACCCCCAATCCTGCGCCGAGACCTTGGACCAGGGTGGTTTTGCCTGCGCCGAGTTCGCCGTGTAACAAAAGGACAGTTAGGGGCGGTAGCGATCGCCCTAACTGACAGCCGAGTTCAAAGGTTGCTGCCGCATCAGCAAGATCGAATTGGATCGGTGATGACGCATTCATCAAAAACTCCTCGGCTTTGCCCATGCCATTAAAGGTCTACATCTTGGAAATTAAAGCCCCGCGTTTTACCATACCAACGCAGTAAAACTCGCGCCAAACGTTGGCGATCGTGGCGGACATAGCCGGTTTCTGTGTCTTCTTCCATGACATTGGCCGCAATAACACGCCGTCCTAATTTTAAAATAGCTTCGCGGTCGAGAAAGACGGGATGGGAGTTGTCTTGGGCGTAGCGAATCAGGGCTTGGGCGGTGGGGACGCGACGATGAACTAACACAGCATCAAAGAGTTTTTGACCGCAAACTTCATCAATGGCGCGAATATGGTCAGCGACGGTATAGTTATCGGTTTCCCCCGGTTGGGTCATAATGTTGCAAACGTAAATGCGGGGGACGGTACTACGGGCGATCGCGGCGCGTATTTCGGGAACGAGTAAATTGGGAATAACGCTGGTATAAAGACTACCGGGCCCGAGGACAATCATTTCTGCTTCGTCGATGGCTTTGATGGCGGCGGGTAAGGCGGGGGGATGTTCGGGAATGCAGCCAACGCGGACAATTTTACCGCGAATGGTGGGAATATTGGATTCGCCTTCGATGCGGCGGCCATCGCTAAATTCAGCCCAGAGGCGCACATCGCTGAGGGTGGCGGGTAACACGCGACCCCGGACGGCGAGAACTTTAGAACTGGCCGCGATCGCCCGTTCTAAATCCCCGGTAATCTCGCTCATGGCGGTTAAAAACAAGTTACCAAAACTATGACCCGATAAGCCATCTCCGGCTGAAAAGCGATAATGAAATAACTCGGTGAGTAGCTTTTCTTCGGCGGCTAAAGCGGTGACGCAGTTGCGAATATCGCCGGGGGGTAAAACGCCAATTTCCCGCCGCAAACGCCCAGAAGACCCGCCATCATCTGCCACAGTCACGATCGCAGTAATATTGGCGCTATAGGCTTTTAAACCCCGTAATAACGTAGAAAGTCCGGTTCCGCCCCCAATGGTGACGATTTTCGGCCCGCGATTAAGGCGGCGATGGGCGGCGATCATGTCGATAAGTTCTTCGTTCCCTTCGGGGCGAATCACCTCGGTAATCGATTCTACGGTGCGAGTTTGTCCCCAAAACAGCAGAAATAGCCCAAATAGCAAGGCTAACGGCCCGGAAATGTAGTTGGGGATGATTTGCGTGAGAAATCCTAAAAATTCCGTTGTCCATTCAATTAAGCGGTTGATGGGAGTCAGACCAACCCAAATCGCCATTCCCAACGCTGTGAGGATCGATCCGGTAATGCTGATCAGTAGCCATCGCTTGACGAATAAACCCGGAGTCAGCCACTTAAACCAACGATTCACCCGCTTGGGGGTGCGATCGCGCACAAAGGCGAAATGCTGGGGTTCTACTTTTAGGGTGCGTAAAGCGTCAAATAAACCAAATGACATAACTGATGATGTTTGCCCTAAAGGGGTGTGAACAGTAATGCAAAATCTTTTCAAACCTACGCAACCTTATTCATTTCTTGTGATAAAATGGTTATATGCGTAAGTATCTAAACACTTATTTTGCCAAAAACCACGGCGTAATAGTGCGCTGATAACGCAGCTATTAATGGCGGTAAGTTCTACCGTGTCAGCTTGTGGACTTGATAGTGCCGACACTACAAGGTTGAAGCAAGAAGTAAACATCAAAGGCATTTAGGTAGGTTTGAGTAAGTTTTAGAGAACGGCTGAATCACAATGGGTAAGGGATAAAGAGCGAGCAATCAATATTGGGGGTTTTAGGGGTTTATCTTCTGGGAAGGGAAGATTGGCAAAGACTTCTTCATCTTGTTGTTATAACCGATCGCCGTCCCTCGGTGGGTTCCCTCGACGATAACGGACATAAAACCCGTTAGCGGCAAGAATCTGTCGATCTTTGATGAAAAATCTCAAATTGTTTTACTGCCCTGATTGATTTTAAGCCGGATGGTGCGTAAGCTTCTTAACATTATGAGTATTATGCCGAGTTCGTAAAGGTGGGTTGAGTACAAATGCTTTACTCATCAGCGATTAAGGGGCAGTGGGCAGTGGGCAGCGCGTGCTGTGGGGGGAGTGGGGATGCAAGCCCCAGACAGAAGATCAGAAACTTTGGCCTGTAGGGTAGACTCTATCAAAAGGCTAAAAGCTAGACTAGATGGGCGTTACAGCCCCAAAAATGTCAATTTAAGTTTCACCGAGAGAAATTTAAACGCGAGAGGTTAGCGATGAAACGCGATCGCGACAGACAAATTCTGGGTTTGGTCGGTTGTGACGCGATCGCACGGCTTTTTGTTCGACCCGATCGTGGCCAGTGATGGCACTGCAACCCCCGCAGACATCGTGCCAGAACCATACTAAAATCCCCTAGAAGCCGCCTTGACCCCAGAATCTAGTACCTTTCTCGCAATGATTAAAAGAGCCTATCTCCGCGCCAAAAATAACCAATCTGGTAAGCTTATCCTCATTGCGCCATACCAATAACCAAGGACGAATGACCAAGGACAAATAGCAATTCGTGGCATCCTGCCTCGGAATATTTTATTCTGATCGGTGGTTCTGATCTACGGCTTGTGTTCTTGGCTGCCACTCTATTGGCTTTATTTTTATGCTATTTGCTTTTCAGTTTCGCTCTCCGGGGCCGATTATTTTTGAACTCGGCCCCCTTACAATTCGCTGGTATGGCTTACTGATCGCGATCGCGGTGCTTGTCGGCGTTAGTTTATCGCAATATCTCGCCCAAAAGCGGAAAGTTGACCCGGAATTAATCGGAGATTTTGCCATTTGGATGGTTATTGCGGCAATTCCCTCGGCTCGCTTGTATTATGTCCTGTTTGAGTGGCCGCAATATTCCCAAAATCCCCAAGATATTATTGCCATTTGGAAAGGGGGAATTGCCATTCACGGGGCAATTTTAGGGGGAACGATCGCGGCGTTAATTTTTGCCCGGTTGAATCGTATTTCCTTTTGGCAAATCGCCGATCTCGTCGCGCCTTCGCTGATTTTAGGTCAAGCCATTGGCCGTTGGGGCAATTTCTTTAATTCTGAAGCCTATGGTGCGCCAACGGATTTACCCTGGAAGTTATATATTCCCCCCGTGAATCGTCCCCCAGGGCTGATTGAGTCGGAATATTTCCATCCCACCTTTCTCTATGAATCGTTGTGGAATATCATAGTGTTTGCCTTACTGATGGCGTTGTTTTTCTGGGGCTTGCGTCATCCGGGCCGCTTGAAAGTGGGGACGCTGTTTTTAACCTACGCGATCGCCTACAGTAGCGGTCGGATTTGGATTGAGGGGTTACGAACCGATAGCCTGATGTTAGGCCCCCTACAAGTGGCTCAGTTGGTCAGTTTAGCCGAAATTATCTTCGGGGTTGTGGGCTTGTTTTGGTTATACAAGGTGCAAAAGCCTCTCCCCGATGTTGTCCCTCCCACCCCAGAAAAAGCTGACGATTGATCGTTACTCGCTTCCTATCTCTATTTCTGGTCAAGTCTGGAACTCAAGTTTATTCTGAGAAAGCTTTATGCCGCAATCTCTTTCACCTGCTGTTTATATCATTGGTGCGGGGCCAGGCGATCCCGAACTATTGACCCTCAAAGCCTATCGCATTTTGACCCAAGCGGATGTCATTTTGTACGCAAATTCTTTAGTACCCACGCAAATTTTAGAGGATGTGCGTGACGATGCTGAATTAATTCCCACTGGAAGCCAAACTTTAGAAGAAATTATCCCTTTAATGGGCGATCGCGTCCGCGAAAATAAAGTTGTCGTTCGTTTACATTCGGGGGATTTGAGCCTATATAGCGCCATTCACGAACAAATCCAAGCCCTAACCATAGCAGAGATTCCTTTTGAATTAATCCCCGGTATTAGCGCTTATCAAGATGCAGCCGCTAAGTTAGGAGTAGAACTCACCGTACCGGGCTTAGTTCAAAGTATTATCCTAACGCGCAGTAGCGGCAGGGCTTCTGCGGTGCCAAAAGCTGAGGAATTAGCCAGCCTAGCTGCTCACAAAGCGAGTTTATGCTTATATTTAAGCGCTCGTCATGTTGAAACCGCCCAAGACCAACTTCTGCAATACTATCCCGCCCAAACTGGGGTAGGTGTTTGTTATCGTTTAGGTTGGCCCGATGAGCAAATTTGGGTTGTTCCCCTTGATAAAATGGCAGAAGTGACCCAAGAACAACAACTCATTCGGACAACTTTATATGTGATTAGTCCTGCCCTCAATCGGAGTCAAAATAGCCATTCAACGGCTCGCTCCCGTCTTTATCATCCCGATCATTCTCATTTGTTTCGACCTCGTTCTCGTCGCGTCAAAAAATCATGAAAACTGTCTTATTAGTTGAAGATAGTGCCACCGATCGCACTGTATTATCTAGTTATTTACAACAATGTGGTTGTATGGTGATCTCAGCTTCTAGTGTCGAAGAAGCCAATACTCAGTTATTACAAAAATCGCCAGATTTAATTATTCTTGATGTGATTTTACCCGGTCAAAGCGGTTTTGAACTGTGTCGTGAAATCAAAACTAATCCCACTTTGAAGAAAATTCCGGTTGTCATCTGTTCGACCAAAGGAACAGATGTAGACAAAATGTGGGGTAATATGCTAGGAGCAGATGCTTATCTGACTAAACCCGTGAATGGGGATGACCTGAAAGGAGTGCTAAATCAGTTAATCTCGATCTAAACGTTGATTTTCAGAGTAGCATCAACCGCTATAATTTCAGATAAACATCCTTAAACCCTTCCCAGACTTATTGCGATCGAAACTGTCCATGTTGGCTCGTACTTGGAGTGCATCTATTGTTGGTATTGACGCGGTTAAAGTTGGCGTAGAAGTCGATGTCTCCAACGGTTTACCCAAAACCCTAATCGTTGGTTTACCCGATGCCGCTATTCAAGAATCGCGAGAAAGAGTAAAATCCGCTCTGAAAAATTCTGGATTTGCTTTTCCTCAACGCCATATTTTAGTCAATTTGACTCCGGCTGATTTACGCAAAGAAGGCCCGAGTTTTGATTTACCGATCGCCATCGGCATCTTAGCGGCTTCTGAGCAAATCAACGCTCAGTTGTTAGGCGATCATTTATTTTTGGGGGAATTGTCCCTAGACGGCAGTTTACGCCCCATAGCGGGCATTTTACCGATCGCGGCGGCGGCGCAAAAATTAGGTATTACGGGCTTAATTGTCCCGGCGGATAATGCCCAGGAAGCGGCGGTGGTCAAAGGGTTGTCGGTGTATGGCTTTCGCCATTTAGCCGCTATCCAAGATTTTCTCGATCGCCCGGAGCATTATCCCCCGGTGTCGGTTGAGGGGAATCAGGAGTTGGATCGTGCTGTGCAGTTGGGTCTCGATTTACGGGAAGTTAAGGGTCAAGCCCATGCCCGTCGCGCCCTAGAAATCGCCGCAGCAGGGGGTCATAACTTGATTTTTGTCGGCCCCCCCGGTAGCGGTAAAACCATGTTAGCGCGGCGCTTACCGGGGATTTTACCGCCCCTTTCTTTTACAGAAGCCTTGGATGTGTCGCAAATTCACTCAGTCGCGGGCTTACTGAAGGATAAAGGGACGTTGATTCGCGATCGCCCCTTTCGCAGTCCCCATCATTCGGCTTCGGGGCCGTCGTTGGTGGGGGGTGGCAGTATTCCCCGACCGGGAGAGATTTCTTTGGCTCATCGTGGCGTGTTATTTCTCGATGAATTAACGGAATTTAAGCGCAATGTTTTAGAGTTTCTGCGGCAACCCCTCGAAGATGGTTTTGTCAGCATTTCTCGCACCCGCCAATCGGTCGTATTTCCCGCCCGTTTTACCTTGATCGCGAGTACAAATCCTTGTCCCTGCGGCTATTACGGCGATCCGATTCAGGCTTGTACTTGTTCGCCGCGCATGAGGGAACAATATTGGGCCAAGTTGTCCGGCCCGTTGATGGATCGCATTGATTTACAAGTGGCGGTAAATCGCCTCAAACCCGAAGAAATGATGCGCCAAACCGAGGGGGAGTCTTCGCAAAACGTGCGCGATCGCGTTGCCCAAGCCCGCGCGATCGCCCAACAGCGCTTTCACAACGATCCGAGCGCTCGTAGCAACGCCGAAATGAAAAACCAACATATCCGCCAATTTTGCCAACTCGATGAAGGGGGACGTAGTTTACTCGAAGCGGCAATTCGCAAGCTTGGTTTATCAGCCCGAGCGATGGATCGCATTCTCAAAGTGTCTCGCACCATCGCAGATTTAGCCGCGACAGAGACGATTCAACCGCAACAGGTGGCCGAGGCGATCCAATATCGTACCATCGACCGGATGCAGTGATTGGTCATTGGTCATTGGTCATTGGTCATTGGTTAACCGTGACAAGTTAAGGTTTTGGTTGAATTGTCAAGTTTCTCGTAGGGGCGGGGTTTCCCCGTCCAATCCTCACCCATTTACCCCGTCAATTTTGTTGTTACCGTCGCCTCTAACTGCTGTATTCAAAGATAAGATTGGGCGAGGAAACCTGGCCCCTACAAGGGTTTTAGAGCATTCTTGACATTGTGGCTGTTGCCTTAACTTGTCACGATTAGTCATTGGTTAACCGTGACAAGTTAAGGTTTTGTGCCTATTGTCAAGTTTCCGTAGGGGTGGGGAAACCCGGTCCAAGTTTACGTTTTAGCGACACGATGGTAACATCCTCTCGTCCTAACCCAAAAGTTGAGATTGGGCGAGGAGACCTCGCCCCTACAAAGGCGACTTTTGTGGTAAACTTTGGTTGAGTACCGCCCTTGCAGATGGGAAAAATGCTCGTTGAGGGTAAAGAGATCGGGGAAAATATTGGGATATTTGTTCTGTGTTTTCTAGACTCTCCCGGTGAAGCGAGAATCCCCGACCGTTTACGGCGGGGAGTTGTCAAAACTGCCCCAAGACCAAGTGAATAAAATCATTGAAGTGATGCTGATTAAAAATCGCGGTTAATCTACCACTTGCAAACGACCTGACCGCACCGCATCGAAAACGCGGTTAATTTTATCGTTATCTTCTTCGGTAATTTCATCTTTGGTCAGCAAAATAGACATCAACAATTGCTGGTCAAGGCGGGTAATCTGACGGAACTTAAAAATGCGGTTGATGAGTTGTTCGAGATCGAATTGAGAGTTGAGCGTAGTAGATGACATAGTAGGGATTTTAATGATGCTAGTAAGCAATCCACCATTTATATCTTTCATGCTATCTCTTTTTGTTGTAGCAATTTTTACAACTGAGGGGGGCGATCGCGAAAACTTTAAAAAGCGATCGCCAACATTGACGAAATACCAGGACTGTGTATAAAAATTGACAATCAACAACGATAAAGCCACTTAGAGGCATCAACCCTAAGTGGCTTTTTCCAATATCTCTAAACTCCTAACTCTCGCTTTGCTCGTCAGAATCGGTTTCTAAATCTGGCACAATATCCGGGCGTTGAGCATTCTCCCAACCGGGTGGCCGTTTTGAGTTGTACCACGCGATAGAGCCGATAATCACCGCGGCCAAAAAACCGATGATATAAACGGCGGTAAACGTGATGGGAAGACCACTCCCGGCGGCAGCATCCATCAGGATTTGCATAACCTCACTTACTCCTAAAAATGGCTAGATCGTGGAATCATCGTAACAAAAATTGGCGATCGCCTCATCACTTTGAGGCATTACTCACCACCACTCGCCGGGGCTGCCGGAGCCGCAGCCGGAGCAGGAGCCGCCGTGGGAGCGGGGGCTGAGGGTTGAATTTTCTTCGGCTTGGAGAAATCTGGAACTGCCGGAGCGGGAGCGGGAGCCGGAGCGGGGGCCGGAGCGGGGGCTGGGGCGGCTTGCCGGGGAGCCGGGGCGGGTTTGGGTCTCGGAGCCGCTTGCCGAGGAGCCGGAGCCGCTTGCCGAGGGGCCGGAGCCGTCGAGCGACCACCACCACTACTACGACGGCGACTGCCACTGCTACGACGCGACCCCCCAGAAGCGCGATTACCGCCACTGCTGCGAGTGCTGCGGGCATTACCGCTACTCTGGTTATTCGAGCGGTTGGGGATATATTTCGTTTGTTTGGGCTTGATCGGTTGGGCTTCGACGGTGGCTTCGCGGCCTTCGAGTTGTTGCGGTCGCTCTGGAAATTCCTCTGTTTCGAGCCATTCGGTGAGTTGCACCATAAACTCGCGCCAAACGGCGGCGGCGGTACTGCTTGCGCCCCAGGTCGGTTTGTTGTCGTCGTTGCCCAGCCAAACCCCGGTCACCACTTGCGGGATGTAGCCAACAAACCATAAATCCCTGGCATCATCGGTGGTTCCGGTTTTTCCGGCGGCGGGACGGTCGAGGCGGGCAGCGCTGCCTGTGCCTTCGTTAATGACTGAGCGCAGCATCCAAGTCATAATGGCGGCGGAATCTTCATCGA
Source organism: filamentous cyanobacterium ESFC-1 (assembly GCA_000380225.1). Taxonomy (GTDB): domain Bacteria; phylum Cyanobacteriota; class Cyanobacteriia; order Cyanobacteriales; family Spirulinaceae; genus Jaaginema. Next base: position 489,882 of record KB904821.1, on the reverse strand, counting down.
GGGCCCGTTGGCCAGTTTGCTCGGCTTCATAAATAACTTCCCCGTCGCGATCGCGAATGCGACTAATGCCGTGGGGTTTAACGTGCAGACCTTGGTTAGCTAGAGTTCCGTAGGCGCTGGTTAATTCCAGTAAATTAACTTCCGACGCGCCGAGGGCAAGGGAGTAGGTGGACTTGAGTTCCGACTCGATTCCCATCTTTTGCGCCACTTCAATGGTCGGGTCCCAACCCACTTGAATCAAGGTTTGCAGTGCGGGAATATTAATCGATTTTACCAAGGCATCTCGCATGGAAATCCAGCCGCGATATTCGCCGTCGTAGTTTTTCGGCTGGTAGCCATCGACGATAAATTCTTGGTCGCGCAGACCTTGATAGGGAGATAATCCCGCCGCGATCGCCGTTGAATACACAAAGGTCTTAAACGTAGACCCCGGTTGCCGTTGGGCTTGGGTAACCCGGTTAAATTCGCCGTTTTGTTCCTTGTCGTTGTAATCTTTGCCCCCCACCATGGCCATCACGCGACCGTTGCGGGGGTCAATAGCAACCAAGGCGGCTTGCTCAAAGCGTTGATAGCGACCGTAGCGCTCTACTGCATTTTCTACGGCTTCTGTGGCGACATTTTGCCAGCCGAGGTTGATGGTGGTTTCGACGGTTAAGCCCCCTTCCTGGCGTTTCTCTGGCGGTAGGACGCGCCGCAACTCCTTCTGAACGTAATCGGTAAAATAGGGAACTTTGCGGTTAAAGCGTTTGGGTTCTTGGGGATCGGTGGCCAAAGGAGACGCGATCGCTTCTTCGGCTTCTGTGGCGGTAATGTAACCTTGCGCCGCCATCCGTTCTAGTACCAAATTCCGGCGTTTTTGGGCGGCTTCGCGGTTTTCGAGGGGAGAATAGCGACTGGGAGCCGGGGCTATCCCGGCAATGGTGGCGGCTTCGGCTAAGGTCAAATCCTCCACTTCTTTACCAAAATAAATCCAAGCGGCATCGGCAATACCATAAGCGCCTGACCCCAAATACACCAAGTTGAGATAGCGTTCGAGGATCGTGTCTTTGTCGTATTCAGCTTCAATTTTTTGGGCGATTCGCATTTCCCGCAGTTTGCGGCTGAGTTTACGGTCTTGGTCGAGAAAGACAATGCGGGCTAATTGTTGGGTGATGGTGCTACCCCCTTCTACCACCCGCCGGGCCGTCAAATTCGCCCAAGCCGCCCGCATTACCCCTTGATAATCCACGCCCTCATGCTCTAGAAAACGGCGGTCTTCAATCGCCATAAATGCTTCGGTGAGAGAATCGGGAATTTCGTCAATGTCGAGGGGATTGTGGGTAACCGGGCCCACTTCTTCGATCACCGTCCCATCGCTCGCGGTGATGGTCACGGTATTTTCGCGGGCAAAGGTCAGGATGTCTGAGATGGATTCGGGTAAGCTGGCGTTTAGCTCTTGCCATTCCCGGTTAGCCAGGGTAAAAGCACTCCCTGCTCCTACGCCAAGAGTCACTAAAACCCAAAAACTAACCCGGCGATATGCGGGTTTTTTCGCTTTTTTACGCTTTTTTCGGCGTTTGAGCCGCCGGGGACTTGCCACAGGGGGGTTGACCGCTTCGGTTTCGACGACAGGCGGTTCGGGGGGCGGTTCGGAATCTGGGTTGGGTCGAGAGGGTTCAGACTGGGTTTCTGAGTTTACTGGAGGTAACTGAGGATCGGCGGTAGTCCAAGGTTGAACCGCACGATCTGGATAATCTTGCTTGTTAATGAATTTAGACACGCCAACTCCTAGAAGCTTTTACACCGCACACCACCCACGGGGGTTCATTGCCCAATACAGAGCAATCATCAAGGCTATGAAGATTTTTAAGTAATTGTTTCAAAACTGCCAAGGCTGAAAAATGACAGTTCAAGTTAGATATTTTATGAAAAAAAATGGCTCATGGTTATTTGTTCTTTTGCTAGATGTCTAAACCCTGATTTTCTATTGATTTTGTTTATTATTCAGGAGCGTGAGTTCCTATGGGAAGGCGGCCCCATTATGTATTCCTTTACGGAAGTTAACCACGGTTTTTTCAATCCGTCAACGGCGATTTTCAATTTTTGTTTCACCATAACGCAACAATTGGGCGATCGCGTCAAGACGATTGCGCCAAGCTTGGGTTTGATAAGTCGATAGGTTGTCTGAAGCCCCCAACCAACGGTCAAGGCGATTTTGAAAGCGGTCTAAATTGCGTTGGGCGATGCGGAGATTACTTGTACTAGGATTGGCGGCCAGTTGTTCGAGGGCGAGGGCGAGGGTGTCGGTTTGCGCTCCCCATTCTTGCAAAAGCTCGGCCTCTAGGCTAATTTGCTGGCCATTGAGCATCACAATCCACTCTCGCCGTAAGGTATGAAAGCGATCGCGAGCGGCCAGGAAGGGTTGGCGATGGGGCAGAGGGGTGTTGCGGTAAATGCGCCGTGAGCCTTGGGTTTGCTGCAAAATGGTCTGCAAATTTAACCCTAAATTTTCGGTGGCAAACAAAGCGTAACCCGCCGCAGGCAAATCCCGCAAGACCTGAATTTGATCGACGGCGAGGGGAGTGGGCAGGCGTAGCAAGCGAATCCCTGGAATAGCCAGGGTATGACCGTTTAGGCGATTGGCTTGAAATAAGGGTTCGGTGAGTCCTTGAAAGGTCTCGGTATCCAAGGCATAGGTCATGGGAACCAGTAAGTCCAGATGACCCGCTTCGATCCAAGCTTCCCAATGTTGCTGCAAGCGGGCTAATCTTTCGGTTTCGGGGATGGGAAATACTGCGGCGGATACGATCAAATCCGGGCGTTGAGCTTTCAGTTGCCTTGAAGCGGTGGCGACAAATTGGTTGACCTGATTAATGCGAAATTCCGTCCAGGTTGACCACAAAGCACTACCGGGATAAATCGAAATCGGATCGGTTCCGGTTTGGTTGCGAAATCGCGATCGCGAGGCTTCCCCATACCCATAAGTCTGATTCACTCTAGGGTCTTGGAAAGGATAGCGAATGTAATCAAACTGAATGCCGTCTACATCGTATTCGGTGGCAATTTCGAGCAGGAGAGACAGTAAATACTGCCGCACTTCGGGATTGGCCGGGTCGAAAAAGGCTTTGCGGGAGTTGCGGTGAAAGCTATTTCCGGTTTTGTCCGTCATCAGCCAATCGCGATTTTGAGCTAATACCGGGCCTAAATAATTGGCGGGTTGATTCAAAATCTCGTTGTGCCGTTGATTGGCTGCGGCAAAAATCCAGACCCAAGCGTGTAACTCCATATTCCGGGCATGAGCGAGTTCCACGGCGGCTCGTAACGGGTCCCAACCTTGGGTCAGGGGGTTTTGTGCGGGGGCGACTTGGCTAGGGTAAATGGGGTAACTAGCGTTAACGGTTTCAAAAAAGACGGTATTAATCCCGGCGGCGGCCAAGCGGTCGAAAATCACGGCTAAGTCGGCGGCGGATTGGGCTTTGACAATGGTGCCGCGATCGAGCCAAACGGCGCGGATTTCGGGCTGATGAATGCGCCGCGACACGGGATAACTGTCGAGGAGTTGTAGGCGGGTGGTTTCGGCTTGGCGGCGGGCGTTGCGGTAATCTTGCTGTTCGACGTAGTTGACAAAGGTTTGCAGGCGCGATCGCGCTTCCCCTAAACCGGGGAGGTCGAGGGCGGTTGAGGCGTTGTTGTTTTGGCTTTTATCCTGGGTGGCGAGGTAGCGCTCGATGGCGGTACTCAAGCCGATGTTTTCTTGTTCGCTGGCTTCTGCGAGTAAGACGGCGCTTTGGATGCGACCGAGTAAGCGGTCGAGGTCTTGATTTAAGGTGCGAATTTGATTGGGCGCGATCGCGAGGGAACTAGCAGAAGGAGGGGTAAATTCTCGGTCTGCGTCGGCATCGAGGATTAAATCTGCGGGGGTTAGGGTGGGTTCGGGTGCTACGGGGGGCGCAACTGCTGTTTCTAGGGGTTCGGGGGGCGGCGGTGAGGGGCGTTGTGTGACTTCGGGAGTCGGTACGGGGGGCGGCGGTGAGGGGCGTTGTGTGACTTCGGGAGTCGGTACGGGAGGCGGCGAGGCAAGAGGAGGATTGAGGCAGTCTTCGGGTTGGGAATTGCTGCCCTCGGATAAGTTGCCATAACGACTGATGGCGGCTTGTAGCCAAGCGGTGTCAAATTGAGAATTGGTGACGGTATCGAAGCCCCAACGCCAGCCTAAAAAGGTGGTGCGATCGGTAATGACAACTGCCGGGGGTGTGCCTTCGGTTTGCCAAACTGCGACGGTGGCACTGTTGAGGTCGCTGGGAATAATCACACCGCCTCTCGCGGTTTGGGTCAGAGAAGCGGGATTTTCCCAAGTCCAGTTACCCGGACGAGGACGCAGGGGATTGAGGGGGGTGGGATTGGTGAGGGGAAAGCCCCAGTAAGCCCCCAGGAGCGATCGCAACTGAGAGCGCACTGCCGGGGAGGATAAACTGCCTGTGGGGCCGCTGGCGACGATCGCGCCCCCCTGGGCAAACCATTGTTGTAAGCGGTTGGCTTGTACGCCGTTGAGGGTTTCGACGCTGGGGAGAAAGATTACGCCGATTTGGTCGAGTTGGGCTTCGGTGTTGAGGTCTTCGAGGTCGAGAATGCAATAATCAACGCCGACCTGTTGCAAGCGGTTGTTGATGCTTGTCCATTGGGCGGTGTTTTCGGGACTGCGAACCACGCCGAGTTTTTGGGGATTTTGCGCGATCGCCCGGTCGATTGTTCCCAGAAGGCTGTAACCACTCAGGGCGATCGCCCCAACGAGACGGAGCCAGGGAAACTGCGAGTATTCACGGAGTCGGGTCGCGAACCGAATCTTGCTATTCACGCTCAATTTTTGCCCTCTTACAAAAGGTTTTGGGGGTTTTCGGTTTTATGGAGACTGTAGCGTTAATTTGGCCCAAGCTTTCAGAAAATATGCCTAAATTTTGACAGAATTTTGCAAAAAGTCTGTACAAAGTGTCCGTTTATTCTCTAAACTAGGAAAAAGATAGAACGGTTGGTCTGAAACTACTAAGTTACAGTTGCGTAGAAATACGCACAACCGCGAAATCTGCGAAGAAAAGCTGCTTGAGCCAGACTTGAGTAATTTAACATTCCTGACCCCTCGAATGTAAGTTATCCAATCGCAATCAATCCTAGAAACGATTTTGTTTGAGCTACTCTATCGTGCCTTCAGGAACATTTGCCATGATTTCGTCTCGTTTAGTTATTGCCGCGATCGCTCAAACCACGACTGTTTTCGCTCTAGCAACCCCAACCATCGCTGCTACCCCTCCTCTTGAAGCCTTAACTCGCAAAGCCCAAGGTGTAACCGTAACCTTACACGATTGTAGTTCAGCCATCGGTACGATTATTAATCGCCAAGGTGACTTATATTCTGTACTGGTTCCTATCTCTCAAATTGATAATCCACAAAAAACTTGTTGGGTGAAACTCCCCGATGGGGATTTGCAAAAACTAATCCACACCCCCAACGCCGGACAAATGCGGGGTTTTGATTTGACTTTGATGAAATTCAAAAGCGATCGCGATTATGCCGTGACCGATTTAAAACAAGTAACCCTTCCCAATCGGGGTGAAACAATTTATCTCGCCGCAACAGATACCGCCGACCCCCATCAATTGACCTTGACCACCGTCGAAGTCACAGCCGATCTCGAACAAAGCGATCGCTTGACTTATCAAACTCCTGTATCTGGGGAGGTAAGTTTGGGTCGCGGGCCAATTTTTAACGAAAAAGGTCAAGCCATCGGCTTTCAAACCTCAAACCAAGAAGGGATAGCCATTTCTCCCTCCCTAGCCATGTTGCTGTATTCTCCCCAAGTTCCAGTAGACTCCCTTCCCCTCGAAACCAGTTTGCCCGATTCCCTCCCCTCCCCCACTCAACCGGATTTACCTGCTGCTGCTCTTCCACAAGGGGAGAAAAAAGCGCCCACCCCAAAACCCAAAGTCGGCCAGCCGAATAGCTTCAATGCTGCCCTTAAGGAAGCTCAAGCGAACACTTTGACCGAAGAGGAAAAAGCCAACCTCAGCCAACAAATGCTGATGGATTCCAGTTCGCAAAAAGCGAAATCTGGTTTTCCCATTGAACTATTGTTGACGGGAGTGATTCTTTGTGGGGTTGTGGCTTTGATGTATCGCCTATAAGCTGCGCGTCCTCGGTCTTTTGTCCCTTGTCATGAGTTATTGCTGCGACAAACGCTTGACTTCTGCCCCACCGAGCAAGCGATCGGCTTGAGCGAGATAATCGGGGATCAGGGGTGCATGGGGACTGTGGGCTAAACAAGCCGTTAAATCCAATTCTCGGACTTTATCGGCTTTATTCCCCGGAAACCAATGGCTGGCATTTCCTAAGAGGTTGTAGCGCATTTTGGCGTAGTCTAGGAGGTCATAGGCGATCGCGAGATTCCGCAGCCATAACACGCTAAAAATGTTGACCTGACCGGGGGTTTCTTGCCAATCGGGTAAGCCTGTTTCCCAGGTGTGATACCATTCTTGGCCTAACTGCGCGATCGCTTCTTGTTGTAGTCGCTCTAAAATTGGCGCTAAAGTCTCCGAGGCGCGATCGAGCAGGGGTAGGGCTTTGAGATGCTCGTCAAAATCCGTAGGACGGGCTGCACCTACAGATAAGGTATGCACTTGGGGATGGGACAGGCAGAATAAATCGTTAAACACCATCGGGCTTAACGGTTGACACAAATCGATTAACTTTTGCGGGGGGTTGTACAGTTGGCCGCCTTTGTCCGAAGGGCTGATAATAAAAACCCCCATATCTTGCTTTGTTGCGGCTTCAATGGCGGGCCAGTTGTGTTGGAAAATGTAGTACCAATGCAAGTTGACATAATCAAAACCGCCGCTTTCGATGGCTTTGATAATCGTGTCGCGATCGCCATGAGTTGAGAAGCCAATAAAGCGCACTCTCCCCTCTTTTTGCAGCTTTTGGGCTTCTTCTAAGCAACCCCCCGGTTTTAGGCTGTGGTGGAGGATTTCGGGGTTGTTGATGCCATGTAAACCCAACAAATCCACATAATCTAAATTGAGATAATTCAGCGACTTTTCAAACTCAGCCCGAAATTCTTTTGCATTGGGTTTCGGACTTACCTTGGTTTGCACGATAATTTCTTCTCTGGGAAACTGCGGTAAAATTTGCCCCAGTTGCATTTCCGATGTGCCGTAACCTCTGGCGGTTTCGATATGATTAATCCCGAGCGCGATCGCCCGTCGAATCGTGGCTTCAAGATTTTCTTGATTTTTCCGGGGAATATCCGCCGGAGGGACATCTTGCCATTTATATTGATAGCGCATTCCTCCACAGGAAAACACGGGCATTTGTAATTCTGTGCGACCAAAGCGCCGATATTGCATCATCTTTTTTACGATTCAACTCCTCTAAGCTAGTATAAAAGGTTTGACCGAGAGAGGACGAGATAAGCCCGATATTTTAATACAAATTATTTTATTATTTCTCGTTCCTAAGTCCTACCTGGAAACGTAAATATGAGGATTTGCCTCAAATTCATGACTTTAAAATCACCGCATTTTAAGCCAAGTAAAAATTTGTTCTACGGTTAAATCGACATTAATATTCTCTAAAACTGGGACGCGATCGCGCCCTTGATATAATTCCGGTTGTTGTCGCGGTTCAAATACCATCACAGAACGATATGTTTTAAGCCAAAAGCATAGTGCTATAGTAATTCTAAATAAGAACCGACAGCCCGCCCACGGATTGAAATCCGGGGCTAATATAGCAAAGTCCGTTTTCACGGACTAAACCCATTAAGTTAATGTGCGAAACTTAATTGGAATGACTATATAAAAAACCCAGTAACTTCTGTGAAACCGGGGTTTTGTCTAAACTAAAAACTACAAATAACTTGCAATTTTCTGGCGATATTGACTTTTTTGTTTCACCCCCTGAACCACTTCCAACAACTCCTTATCCTTAAAAAGTTGAACCGTAGGCGTACCCACAACTTGCCCATTTTTGGCAATATCCGGCTCGGCATCAATGTCAATTTCAACATAATGAATCTTGCCGTCAAACTCATCAATTACTTTGTTTAAAATCGGTTTGAGGGTATGACAAGGGCCGCAGTTGGGCGAGATATATTTCACCATCAACACGCGATCGCTTTCGTGGAATAATTTACGCAGAGCATAGCCCCCCTGATGTCTCGTATTGGTAATATCGAAAGTAACCTCGGTGTCGTCTTTGGTTTTTTCGTCTTCAACAGAACGCGGTTGTTCCGATTCTGGGGATTGGTGAAATTCTCGACTTAAATTATTCGCCCCTAACCATCTTTCTGCCAATAATGCCGCCATACAGCCTGTACCTGCTGCGGTTACTGCTTGACGGTATTCAAAATCCTGTACATCCCCGGCAGCAAATACGCCCTCGACATTCGTTTCAACGGAGTTGGCTTGGGTGATAATGTAGCCTTTGTTGTCGAGACGCAGATAATCTTTAAATAAATCCGTGTTGGGGGTGTGACCGATCGCGTAAAATAAACCCCGAACCGCTAAATCCCATTCTTCTCCGGTTTGGGTGTGCCGCACTTTCACCCCCGTCATGCGGCCATTTTCCCCGAATACATCTACAGGTTGACTGTGCCAATGAACGGTAATTTTCGGGTTGTTGAAAACGCGGTCTTGCAGGGCTTTACTGGCTCGCATTTTGCCCCGACGCACCAGTAAATGAACGTGAGAGCCGTATTTTGTCAGATATACGGCTTCTTCGGCGGCTGAGTCTCCCCCACCCACTACAGCTAATTCTTGGCTTTTGAAAATGGGGGTAGCCCCGTCGCAAATGGCACAAGCCGAGATGCCATTGCTCCAATATTGCGCTTCTGAGGGTAAATTGAGCCGTTTTGCTATTGCACCCGTGGCAATAATCACGCTATGGCTGCGGACTTCTCTTTCCTCAGATTTGATCGCAAAAGGACGTTGATTGAAGTCTACAAAAACCACATCTTCGGTATAACATTCCGTTCCCCAACGTTCGGCTTGGGCTTTCATGCGGTCCATCAGTTTCGGCCCGGTAATGCCTTCAGGAAAGCCGGGAAAGTTCTCAACTTCTGTGGTGGTCATAAGCTGTCCTCCCGGTAGTCCTCCGGCTTGGAAGCCTTCAAACATCAGGGGTTTGAGGTTGGCTCTCGCGGCATAAATCGCTGCTGTATATCCCGCCGGCCCAGAACCAATGATAACGACATTTTCAACGCTAGGATCGGTCATTTCAGTTATCAGTTATCAGTTAGCAGTTATCGCCTCGTCATTACCTGTAGTTATCAGGCCAGAGGAACCCAAAATATTAAATCGGGTATTTTCATTTCTTGATCATAGCAAACTAAGATGAACTCATAATGGCTGCGTTTTATGAGTATAGCTTGTTTTTTTGAGGTGTGGGGGAACGGGGTTGTTCTGCGGTCTCAATGAGTTTTTGTTTGGAAGTCAAACCCGTTTTCATCATAATTTGAGATTTAGAAACGTTGTAACGTTGAGGGAGAATTTCAATTAATTCGGCGTTGGCTTTGCCATCCACAGGAGGAGATTTTAAACGAATATCAACAATACAATATGCCAACGATGAGCTTAAATTCTGTTGCGATATGGCATGATTGGCTATAGTTGTCACGTCTACATTAACGCTGACAAAAGTTTTAGTCCATCCACTACGCTCAGGCAATATAGAACTTGCTCAAGAATACCACCAAATTATTCTTAGTCAGGAAAATCTACTTACTCTACCTGTATCGAATGACCAATGATAAAGGACAAAAGACTAACTATTTTTCCATAAAAGTTTGAGCCATAAGCCGCCGAGAAGACAACCAATAACGTAGTAGAAAAAGTCCCAAGCTACAAAGGTTGTACCGAGCAACATTCGACCGATAAAGGTAGAGCGAATGGCGACTAAGGTGGGGTTTTGCCACAGTTGTAGTAATTCTAAAATACAGGTGACAATAAAAACAATAATGGGGGCTTGCCACAATATTTCCCGTTTGGGTCGCAGCAAAAAGATAAACAAACACCAAAAGATTTCATATAAAATTGCCCCACCGTAGTTGTTAAACCAGGTGTGACCGATTCCCTAATAAAATTTTGTCCAGAAGCCGACGGGGATAATAAGAATTAAGGAAATGAGGGCAAAAATGCGATCGCGTCTCATCATTCAACCCAGAACGAATAACAAAAAGCCAGTACATTTTCGCGAAAACGTTACCCTTAATTGCTATTTCGGAAATTGGGTCATTTTCGCAGTGGCTTGTAGGATAATTTTGCCGTCTTCGATTTGGAATTGACGCAATTTGAGAGATAAGCCGGGCAGTTCAAATTGTTGTACATTTAAGGCGGCTTCGAGGCTTTGGGCGATCGCGTGAGTCAATGCCGGAGTGGGTTCGCTTCCTTGGAGGTAATGGACATTTTCTAGGGAGATGCGACTACCCATTTGCGCCATTTGCGGTTGAGTCGCGATCGCGATATGTTGACCCTTAAACTGAAGATTAACCACAATTTCGCCCCGTGCAAACGCATAACAATCTACCTGCTGTGGTTTAATGGTTTTGAGGTCGGCATCTGTAGCATTACGGATAAGGGTCGCGAGGTGATTGTGGAAAGCTCGGTTGACTTCAGCATCAGTTAAGCCAAAACGGGCGGTTCCGTGACTGGGTTCGGTGAGTTGGATATTGCCCATCAAGGCTTTGAAGGGACTTACAGAAATACGTCCCATTTTGATTTTCATTTCTTGGACGGGAAGGCCATTCGGTAAAATCAAACCGCCTCCTTCCATGGATAAGGCTTCTAATCGCCCTTGGGCTAAAAGATTAGGGTCTGTTTTTACTTCAACATCAAAGGTTTTGGCTTGCTTAAACTGGGATTGCAGGGCGACAGTGGCGATTTTGTTAAGGGCTTGTTCGCCAAGGGCGGGAGAGTTCTGTAAAAACACGGCAATCTAAAATTGGGTTTGTTTATACCTCAATAATATAAACAAATGTAAATCTTTTTCAGAAAATTCTCAGATCAAAAGTTAAGGAATGTCACATCCGGGCAAGGCGGGCGATCGCGATTCCCAACCACAAGCTCAAAAAGCCCCCTACGGCACTCCCCAACCAATACAAAGCGGCTTTAAAAATTTGATTGTTGCGAAATAGGTTTACCGTGTCAAGTTCGTAGGTAGAAAAGGTGGTATAAGACCCCAAAAAGCCCACCGCAATCAGCATTTGCACTTCTGGGGCGAGATTAACGATTCTCTCGGACACCAACGCCCAAAAACAGCCCATCCCGATACAACCACTGAGATTCACAATCAGCGTCCCATAAGGAAAATTAACACCCAACCAGCGATTAATCCACAGGCTGAGGTAGTAGCGACTCAACGCCCCGGCAATTGCCCCTAAACCAATCGCGATCGCGCCCCGTAGCGAAAGCTGTTGCATCAGATTCTAAAATGTATTTGTACAACTCCTCAATGTACTGGCATCTGCTACAACAAGAAAATGCAGTTTCACAGGGATTTCCGGCAATGAATCAACCCCTCCGCACTCTCGGCGTTAAACCCAATGCTTGGCAAGTCAGCGAAAACGTGGCAGACATTTCTCGTCCTCCCCTTCCCCCGCAACTACTCACCCTCACCACCGATACCAAAACCCTGAAGCTAGATTTAGCCAAAGCCGCAATTATTATCGTGGATATGCAAAACGATTTTTGTCATCCCGACGGCTGGCTATCACATATCGGCGTAGATGTCAACCCTGCCCGCGATCCGATCTCACCGCTTCAGAAATTGCTGCCAGGACTGCGCGATCGCGGCGTGGCGGTATTATGGCTAAACTGGGGAAATCGTGCCGATCTGCTCAATATTAGTGCCGGATTACGCCATGTTTACAACCCGACTGGAGACGGTGTAGGTTTAGGCGATCCGCTTCCCAAAAATAACGCCCCCGTCCTTGAATGTGGTAGTTGGGCTGCGGCCATTGTAGATGAACTTGTGCCAGAAGAAAATGATATTCGCGTGGACAAATATCGCATGAGTGGCTTTTGGGACACTCCCCTTGATAGCATCCTCAAAAACTTAGGAAAAACCACCTTATTTTTCGCGGGAGTTAATATCGATCAATGTGTCATGGCGACTTTACAGGATGCCAATTTCCTCGGCTATGATTGTATTTTACTGAAAGATTGTGCAGCAACAACTTCCCCGGATTACTGTTATAAAGCCACGATTTATAACGTGAATCAATGTTTTGGATTTGCCAGCGATTCTGAGCAACTTTTGAGCGCGATCGCGTCTCTTTAAATTTTGTTCGATAATCTCCACAATTACAAAAGTCTATGTTGACTTACAAAGGTTATACAGGTCATTTAGAAGTAGATATAGAAGCAGGGATTCTTTTTGGCCGAGTGCTTGATGTTAGAGACGTAATTACTTTTCAAGGAACAACAGTAGAAGAAGCACATCAAGCCTTTCAAGATTCAATTGATGACTATCTGGAATTTTGTGAAGAAATAGGAGAATCTCCTGAGAAACCTTTTTCTGGAAAGTTTCACTTTCGGACAACACCAGAGACTCATCGTAAAATTACTCTTGCTGCAACTCAAGCCGGTCAAAGTATAAATAGTTGGATGGAGCAAGTATTAAGCGAAGCTGCGGATAAAATAGTCCAAGCTTAGATATTACTCAAATGTTCCTGGTTAACTCTGAGCCATCTTTTGCTGTTTGAGATATTCAAATACAGATTTGTCACCAATATCTGGGGGAATGGGTTGGATACATTTACGAAAAGCGAAAATGAGAAATAAACCACTCCAAACCGCTAATAATCCCTGCTCAATATTGACAGGTAAAGCGCCGACAAGATGACCTAAAAGTAAAATCGGGACAAGGGGGGTTAGGATGCGAGTTTCGAGGCGTTGGAAGCAAAACCCTTCTTTGAAGAAAATGCCTGTTAACGCCGCAAAAGTAAAGCCCACCCCGAATAAACTGAGGGGATGATGATAGACAAATAAAGCTAGAGGTTGGGGCGATCGCACCGCGAAAACCACCGACGCGATCGCGCCAATTCCCAAGAAAATTTGTAACAAGCGATGTAGGGGTTTCAGGTAAATATGAATCGTGGCCAAACTCACCGCTAATCCGGCGACAAATAGCCCATAAAGTCCCGTAACAATATTAAGAATTAAGGGTGTCGCGCCGCGTCCTAAAATCAAAGCAATTGCGAGGGTAAAACTCACCGCAGCCACCACTAAACCCCCGCGATAAATCGTCACTTCCTGGCGATCGCGATCGGTAATGGTAAATTCGCCAAATTCGCCTTGATAAATATTAGTCATTAGTCCTTGGTTATTTGTCATTTGTTTTTTTGTTATTAGTTATTGGCGATCGCGTTGTAAATTGTAAATTGTAAATTGTACATTGTAAATTATTCACTATTACCAAAACGATAGCCGCGACCATAAACCGTTTGAATCAGAGGGACTTCCCCCTTTTGTTCAATTTTACGACGAAGTAAACGGACTAAGGCGGCCAAAACATTACTACTCGGTTGAGGGCGATCGCCCCAGAGATATTCGTGAATCTGCTCATGGGACAACAATTGACCGGAATTTTGCATAAAATAAGCCAACAGTTTGCTTTCTTTTTCAGATAACTCGATGCTGCGATATTGACGATAAGCGATTTGATTTTCTGGGTCAAATTCGAGATCGGCCACTTGGAGACGTTGGGCTTGGGGTGGGTTTTCGAGGTTGGGCGATCGCCGCAATAACGCCCTAGCCCTTGCGAGTAACTCTCGCAATTCAAAAGGCTTGACTAAATAATCATCAGCCCCCGCATCCAAACCCAACACGCGATCGTCGATAGTATCTTTTGCCGTGAGAAACAAAATCGGTGTCGTTTTCCCCTGACGACGCAATTCCCGACAAATCTCTAAACCGGAGACTTGAGGCATCATCCAGTCGAGAATCAACAGATCGTAATCTTTAGTCAGGGCTAAAGCTTGACCCACAATACCGCGATCGGCCACATCCACTTGATAACCTTCTTTTGATAACACTTGCCGCAGAGGATCGGTTAATTCGGCTTCGTCATCCACCAGTAGAATGTTCATGGAATAGCATAATTGTTGTTGGTTGTTGGTTGTTGGTTGTTGGTTATTGGTTGTTGGTTGTTGGTTGTTGGTTGTTGGTTATTAGTTATTAGTTATTGGTTATTGGTTATTGGGCGGGGAAACCCCGCCCCTACACACCGATTGCCGATTGCCGAGGAGCCCCTTAGAGGCTGATAACTGAAAAAGCCTACTACCCCTTAGCTGCTGATGACTGAAAATCCAGCTTGCGACTACAACGGAAAATGCTCGATACTTTCGGTTTCATTGCTGGCCGCTGTCAGCCATTCTTGCATCGCAGGAAAGGCGAGAATTGCGTCTGCATACGCTTGCGCGACAGAATCGAGTTTGACTCCATAAGTGACAAAACGAGACACCACGGGGGCAAACATGGCATCGGCAATCGTAAACGAGCCAAAGAGAAAATCGCCATCTTGACCGAATTTTTGGCGACAGTTGCGCCAAATGCTGGTAATGCGGTTAATATCCGTTTGGACTTCGAGGGTCATTCCTTCCCCTGGATAACGCCCCCGGCAATCCATCGGCATATTTTGACGGAGGCTGTGAAAACCCCCGTACATTTCGTGAGTAATCGAGCGAGCATAAGCGCGGGCTGCGCGAGCAGTGGGTAAAAGCTGCGGTGCATAGGTTTCAGTCACATACTCGCAAATCGCTAAAGATTCCCAAATTGTAATATCCCCATCGATTAAAACCGGGACTCGTCCTGTGGGGGAATAATGGCGAATTTGCTCGTAGGTTGTGGGTAAATCCAGAAGAATGCGGATTTCGTCAAACTCAACTCCTGCTTGTTTTAGCGCAATCCAAGCCCGTAATGACCAAGAGGAGTAATTTTTGTTGCCAATTACGAGTTTAAGTTTAGTCATTCGTAAAATTTAAAAGCCAAAATCAACAATCGCGATTCGAGAGACGGCATTTGAGTCAAAGCAGGGGAAAACAAGACGTTGCGGTGACTCGTTTAACGGCTCAATCGTCAGAATTAAATGAATGCAATCTTTTATGTTGCTTTCACTCCTATCAAAATTGTACAGTTACTAGCGATCGCATATTTTTTGAGTTTAATTTTAATGATTACGATCGCACTGCCCAAAGGCGCTTTATTGAAAGATAGTATCGCTCTACTGCAAGAAGTCGGTTTAGATTTTAGTGAATTTCTCGACAAAAGTAACCGCCAACTCCAGCTTACCGATCCGACTAACACCGGGAAGGGTTTGCTAGTGCGAGCGCAAGATGTCCCGGTTTATGTCGAATACGGTCAAGCCCAGTTAGGTATCGTCGGTTATGACGTTTTACGAGAAAAATCGCCCAATGTTGCCCATTTAGCCGACCTCAAGTTTGGGGGATGTCGCCTTTCAGTCGCAGTGCCGCAGACTAGCTTATATCAAAAACCGCAACACCTCCCTCCCCATGGCCGCGTCGCATCGAAGTTTGTCAATTGCGCTCGCGAGTATTTTCGCGCTTTGGATTTACCTGTCGAAATTGTCCCCCTTTCGGGATCGGTGGAGTTGGGGCCAATTACCGGAATGTCTGAGTCTATTGTCGATTTGGTGTCTACCGGACGCACCTTAAAAGAAAACGGCTTGGTAGAAATTGATGTAATTTTTGAAAGTACCGCTTATCTCATTGCGAATCCTTTAAGTTATCGTCTCGATACTGATAATTTACAGGATTTGATTCAACGTTTGCGGGAAAAAGCATTAATCCCCGCTTCTACTTAAGCGAGCTATAGCAAGTTTTTTAACTTCAGTACGATTGATTTTGCCTTGGGCATTGCGGGGCAATTCTGGGACGGCAAGCCATTGTTTGGGTTGTTTATAAAGAGCAACGCGATCGCGCAGTTTTTCCTTTACTTCTTCTAAGGTAAAATTAACGGTCTTTGGTACATAAACTGCCGTCACCACTTGCCCCCAGCGCTCATCCTCTATGCCAATAACACACACATCTTTTACCTTTTGGGTTGCTAATATAGCCGCTTCAATTTCAGCCGGAAAGACATTTTCGCCCCCGGTAATAATTTTCTGGCTATTACGTCCTAAAATCTGTAAATAGCCTTCATTCTCGAAATAACCAATATCGTCTGTTATCAACTCGCGACTATCATCGACTTCGGGATAATAACCCCAGAAAAGGGACTCTGCTTTGATTTTAATAACTCCCGCTTCTCCTTGGGTTTTCTCTCTGTTGATAAGGCTGACATTGGCATGGGGTAAAACTCGCCCATTGCTATTATTTCCGGCTAAAAATTCTTGAGGCTTTAGGGTGACAATTTGAGAGGCTGTTTCAGTCATTCCGTAAGTTAAAGCCAGGGAAAGATTGTGCTTTCTCGCTTTTTCCAGTAAAGATGGCCAAGGGGGCGCACCTCCGATTAAAATCGCTTTAAATCGGGCTAATTCTTGGGGATAATAGTCTAGTAAAAATTGCAGTTGTGTCGGGACAAGAGACAGAAAAAAGGAACTCAAATCAAAGTCAGGAAACTGACCCTTTTTTAATTCGTGGTAAGACAAGATCAAAAATTTACCGTTAGTGATTAACGCCCGGATAAAAGGCATTAAACCACTGACATGATAAATCGGTAAAACTGAAATAGCGTTAAGAGGCTGTTGGTCAAAATAACGGTATAATCCCCAAACCGAAGCTTGTAAAGTCTGCCAAGTATGAATCGCAAATTTAACTTTTCCTGATGTGCCTCCGGTGGGAATCATAATGGCTTGGGGCGGCAAAACTGGAGGTTTTATAACCGTTTTGGCATAATCAGGAAAGTTAAGCTGCGACCAAATCAAATCCGGTTGTATTAATTCTAGGGCTTGTTGCCATTCTTGTTGACCCCAGGTATAGTTACCTAAAAATACGGGGCGATCTTCGCTTAAAGCAGCGAGAATGGCAGCTAAAAAGTAAACAGGATTAAGTTCAGCTAAAAGGATATTACCGGGTTGTTGGGACTTTTTGAGTTGTGTAATAAAATGATTGATAATGTCTGGGAATGGGGCGCGATCGCCATTCAAAAACCATTGCTCTCGATTCTCCAAATATTCTAAAGGATTCGCTAACTTGAGAGCGTCAAACATTTGAATTTAAAAGTTTAATTTTACGATCCAACCTAGAAATATAACCCAACCCATCACCAACAACTAATAACAAAAGACGAATGACCAATGACAAAGAACAAATGACAAACAATTTGCCAAAATTCAGAAATTAAGGCATATCATTATCAAAGCAATCCCGATCGCGGGAGAATAGCCTTGTTTAATCGACATAGTACGTGTGTGTGAGGGAGGATCGTTATCGTGTTAGGTTGGGACATCAATTCCCTAAATCAAACTAATCAGTCCGGAAATCGGCGTATTTCAAGTAGCTTACGGCAAAGAGCCTGGATAGAAATTAGCGCCAGCGCCATTCGTCGCAATGTCAAAGCATTACGCCATATTTTAGCGCCTCAGACCCAATTAATGGCCGTGGTGAAAGCCGATGCTTATGGTCACGGGGCGGTGAGTGTCGCGGAAATCGCCCTAGAAGCCGGGGCAAAAGGGTTAGCGGTAGCCACCTTACAAGAGGGGATTCAACTGCGCGAGGCGGGCATTAACGCGCCGATCCTGGTGTTGGGAGCTTGCCATACTCCCGGCGAATTTGAGGCGATCGCCCACTGGCAACTACAACCCACTTTATGCAACCCTCAACAAGCCTCATTGTGTGCCGAAACCGTCACCGCGTTAGGACAATCTCTATCCGTCCACCTCAATTTAGACACGGGAATGTCGCGCTTGGGGACACCTTGGCATCAAGCAGTAGAATTTGTCCAACAAGTCAAAAACTCGCGATCGCTCCAAATCGCGAGTATTTATTCCCATTTTGCCACCGCCGACGATCGCGATCGCACCATCGTAGACTTACAACATCATCGTTTCCAAGACGCGATCGCGCAACTGCAAGCCCACAACATCCCGATTCCCCGCTTACACATTGCCAACTCCGCGGCCACCATTATGGACTCTGCCTTCCATTATGACTGGGTGCGCGTCGGTTTAGCTTTGTATGGCTTGTATCCTGCCCCTCACCTACAGTCATTGCTACCCCTCCAACCCGCAATGCAAGTCAAAGCCCGGATTACTCAAGTCAAAGTTATCCCACCGGGAACAGGCATTAGTTACGGTTATAAATATATGAGCGATCGCGAAATGCAGATTGCTGTCGTGGGCATTGGTTACGCCGATGGTATCCCCCGCAACCTCTCGAATCAACTCCAGGTTTTACTACGGGGTCAAATCATCCAGCAAATCGGCGCAATCACAATGGATCAACTGATGCTCGATGTCAGCCATTTACCCCATGTCCAACCCGGTGAAGTCGTCACCCTCATTGGTCAAGACGGCGCGATCAGCATTTCTGCCGATCATTGGGCAGATAGTTTGGGAACCATCTCCTGGGAGATTCTCTGCGGCTTCAAACACCGCCTCCCCCGCATTATGAGTGATTGATTGGTCATTGGTCATTGGTCATTGGTCATTGGTCATTGGTCATTGGTCATTGGTCATTGGTTGTTGGTGACAAGTTAAGCCTAAAGGCAAGATGTCAAGAAAACCTCAAACCGTCGTATCGGGGAACAGGTCTCCTCGCCCAATCTCAACTTTAGGGTTAGGACGAGAGGATGTTACCATCGTGTCGCTAAAACGCGTGTCTTGGACGGGGAAAAGAGCGCCCCTACGAGAAATTTGACAAAAACGATCTAACCTTAACTTGTCACGGTTGGTTGTTGGTTATTGGTGACAAGTTAAGCCTAAAGGCAAGATGTCAAGAAAACCTCAAACCGTCGTATCGGGGAACAGGTCTCCTCGCCCAATCTCAACTTTAGGGTTAGGACGAGAGGATGTTACCATCGTGTCGCTAAAACGCGTGTCTTGGACGGGGAAAAGAGCGCCCCTACGAGAAATTTGACAAAAACGATCTAACCTTAACTTGTCACGGTTGGTTGTTGGTTATTGGTGACAAGTTAAGCCTAAAGGCAAGATGTCAAGAAAACCTCAAACCGTCGTAGGGGTAAGGCAATATGCCCCATCTAACTTTAATGTAGAAGTGGGGGATGGTTACAACGAAATTTGTGGGGTAAATGGGTGGAGATTGGGCGGGGAAACCCCGCCCCTACAAGCTATTTGACAATCGGTACAAAACCTTAACTTGTCACGAATGACAAAGGACAAACGACAAAGGACAAACAACAAAGCCCCAATTCCACAGCAGGAATCGGGGCTTTGAGGGTTTAAGGCTGGAATGATGGGCAAGGAGAGACTCGAACTCTCATGACCAGTGGCCGCTACATTTTGAGTGTAGTGCGTCTACCAATTCCGCCACTTGCCCTTATTTTTTCCAACTTCATCAGTATAACCTACCTTGGGATGTTCGAGCAAGTTTTGATAGTGTTGCGAACTGGCCCACAAATCGATTTCCTTGGCTCGTAAAACCGGGACGGGGTGGGTGAGTTGGGCGGTTTGGGCGGTTTTGAGCATTTCTCCCAGTTGGGTGCGACTGACTTCTTGGTAAGCGCGGGCTTGATCGATAAAAGCGTCGAGGTTGAGTTGCGGGGATAAAGTGGGGGAACCTCCGGCCAGTTTCATCAAAACTGACATCACCACTTTGGGGTCTTGAACCGCTAAAAGGGCGGCGCGATCGCAAGTAAATTCAGCGCAGCGCACCCACTCTAACAACTGTTCTTGTAGAGACTGAGCCAACACCGCCCCCCAACTGGGCAACAAACTCGCCCCCAACACCATTAAATTCGCCATGGTCAAATACACGCCATGATCGCATTTGAGGTGGCCGAGTTCGTGAGCGATCACCGCTTGGATTTCTTCGGGAGTCAGCAATTCTAACAAAGCCGTGTGAATCACAATAAACGGCTGTTTGCCCCGCATCGCAAAAGTATAAGCATTCGGAACGGGATTTTGCTGGACGTAAAGTTGTGGCGGTTCGAGGTCGAGGACGCGAGCCGCTTCAATTAAGAGTTTATGCAGGTCAGGCAGTTGATTTTCGCCTACCAAGACACTAGACGCAATATTATTGAGATAAAAGAACTGTTCGGCAATGGGGCCGAGTAAATTGCGAATGGCGACATCTAGCCCCGGTAATTGTTTGAGGGCATTGGTCGCCGCCAAATCGAGGGGATGGCGAAAACCATTGGCTTTTAAACCGACGAGTTGAACTTTAGTAAATTGCATAGGGAACAAAGGCGGAAATAGAGCAGTGATTTATAACGGTTAATCAAATTAGCTCAACAGCCACTTGTGGACGCGCTTGAGGCTGGGCCAATCCGGTTTGCGTGCCAAACCATCTTTAAGATTCGCTTCTACATCTTGGCGTAGATCGGGGCTGAGGGCGAACATTTCTTCGACGGCTTCGATGTGAGGACGCACGCCTTTACTGTCCGTTTCCAGCATGGCCAAAGCCAAGTTAACGCGAGCTTGGGGGGCTTGGGGGTCGCATTTCACCGCTTTTTGAGCCGCTTTGAGGGCAGATTTGGTTTTGTTTTCGAGCAAATAGAGCCAAGCCAAACTTGTCCACACCGCCGCATTGCGGGGGGCGCGATCGCACAAATCTTTAAAAACCGGAATTAAAGTCGTCGCATCTTCCCCGGCTTCGTAACGCTCTAAACTTTGTTTGTACAGCGATTCAATGGTTTCTGTTTCTGTCATATCTTTGAATAGTTTTAACCCAGTTGATCAACACCCCATTTTAGGTGACCCCGATCGGCGATCGCCCCGACCGCCGGACACTTTGTAATGCCCTAGCGGTGAGCTTGACCCCGATCGGCGATCGCATCGGCAAAAAAACTGAGATTCACCGAAAAAGTGCGATTATACGCCAAAAGACTTGCCACAACCGCAGGTTTGGGCAGCATTGGGGTTGGTAAACTGAAAGCCGCCCCCAATCAGCGCATCGCTGTAATCGAGCATCAAGCCATAAAGGTACAGTAAACTTTTCGGGTCAGAAATAATTTTGAAGCCGTCATAATCAAACACTTCATCGTCTTCGCGGACATTGTTAATATCTTCAAAATCCATCATGTAAGACATTCCCGAACAGCCGCCATTGCGAACGCCGACGCGCAAACACAAATCTTGATTGCCTTGTTGTTCGCGCAGTTGTAGAACGTGCTTGAGAGCGTTTTGTGATAAGATGATGCCTTTTTGAGAAGCTTGAGTAGCTTGAGTCATGAACAATCGAACTCCTGTAGATTGCAGTATAAGCAGACTGAGGCTGAGAAGATTTGACAATATGTTGCTAACTCTACCAAATTAGGCAAGAGTTTTTATTTGTTTGCTATCACTAAGAAAGAAATAGAGATATAAAACCCGTCTACTTTTGTCTATAATAACGATTCTCCATCAACCATTGGCAGAATTATCCATTTGTATTTTATTCTGGCAACGCAAACCTCTCAACTGGAGGCTTGGCGATTGTTTTAACATCCCTCGTTTTGCGTAAGGGATTGTCAACTGTTCCACTGGCTCGATCAACCCATTCATGAATAATCTTCCACCCCACACTATCCGCCGTATCAACAAACTACCCCAAGCGTCTAGCATTTGGGAAGGCGATCGCCGTTCATTAGAGGGGATGACAGAAGGAATAGACCTAGACTCCCTCGACGAACAAGGAGACTGTATTATCTGGGTAGACGGTTCAGAAGGCATCGTGCGTGCCATGGAAATTGTCTCCCCAGTCATGGGAATCGAAGCCGTGGTCAGAGCTTTAATCAAAGCCATGGAAAACCCGCAAAATCCGGCTTTTCCCTGCCGTCCTCATAAAATCATCGTGCGCGATCGCGAGTTACATTTCTTCTTACGAGGGGCCTTATCTCATCTTCAAATCGAGATTGATTATGTACCCGAACTGCCCCTGATTGATGAGTTATTTCGCGGTTTTCAGCAACTCAGCAACGCTCGAATGCCCTCCTTACCGCCTCAATATCTCAAACGGTTAAACTCTGTTGCCGAAGATATCTGGGAAGCGGCTCCCTGGCAAGAACTCGCCGATCATCACATCATTGCTATTCATCTCAATGCCTTAGAAATAGACACCCTATACATCTCGATTATGGGCTTATTGGGCAAAGATTATGGCATTTTGATGTATCGCTCCCTCGATTCCCTCAAACGCTTTCGCTCCACCGTTCTCAACGAGCGTTCTGTGGCCGATCTTGAAAAAGCCTTTTTGCTGCAAGATTGTTGGTTTGTGAACTACGAAATCGAAGAACAAGAAGACTTCCTCGGTGACGTGGTGACCGAGAGTTTTCCTCTGTTTGGTAGCTTACATCCCCTCGAAGGAATGCGTCCTTTCCTCGACCCGGAAGAAGCCTTAGTGGTGAGTGTGGCGTTAGAAGCCCTGTTGTACTTCGTCCGCGATTGGCAAGAACAAAACCCCAAAGCCAAAGCCGCATTTGAGAGCTACCAACAACGCTACAGTTTATCTTTGCCCCCCGAAGGAGAACTCAGCGAAATTTTATCGGTAGAAGTCGCGACTTGTCCCGATCTGGCCCATGACTTTCTCGAAATGATCGAACAAGTCACCCCTTCCCCCACAGACGATCTCGATTGGGACGAAGACGAATTCGACTACGCCCCCTTGTTGCATGAAGACTTAATTCCCGACAATGCCATCGTCATGCTGCGAACCCTCAGCCCCGACGAACTCAAAAGCTTACAAAACCATCCTAAAACCACTTATCTGGCCGCCCCAAAAAAATCTTGCCCCCTGCCCGCTTTATGGATTCAAACCTCGCGGCCAAAGGGCAAAGAAATGATTACTCGGCTCAAGAATAGTCCGGGTCTGAAGGGGTTGTGTTTAAATCCTGGCGAAGACCCCTTTACCGAGTCATTTTTTGATTTGGGCTTGTTGCAAACCGAAGATGATAATTTGTATTTGTTGGCAGAATTTGATTGCGATCGCCCCCTCTACATCGAACAACGCCGCCAATGGAATCTCCAAAGCCAAAAAAGTCAAGGCTTTTGTTGTATTGTCATTTCCATGGGCGTGACGGGCAGCGCCAAGGGTGAATTTCGCTTACAAGATGTGCTGGCGGTGTTTGAAACCCGGCTGATCGCTCCGGCAGAATTGGGCATGGGGACATTGGAGCTAGTTTCCCAATTCCAAGGCTACGAAGTCGAATATTAACGATAGTACCGTTGTTCGAGCCAAACGCGCACTTCCGCTTCTGTGGCAAAATAGCTGCGATGGCAATTCACTGGATCGTAAGCCTCCCAATACATCAAGCCCTCGCGATCGCGCTTGAGCCAGATTTTCGGTGTGTGGGTCAAGACGAAAGTTTCATAAACCCAATGGCCAAATTTTTGCCAACGCGATCGCCGTTGAAACTCAGATTCGGGCGGTCGTAAAGCTTGAGGCGTTTGAGGAAGTTGAGTGGGGGATTTTGGGGTTAACAAAGAGATCGGTTTCATGGCAATTTCTCCTACGTGAATGGGGTCACAGCCTCATCTCGCCTTGGCCGGCATGAGACTCGTATCGAGTCGTACTCCTATCCATGACGGCGCGATCGCCCTTCTCTCAAGGATTAAAAGCTGCTCAAAGGCTGTTATTCTTTTACTGTAGAAGCCTTCTCTAGCTCAGATCAATCGCTCCTTTTCATCTCATCTATGAATAAAATTCATAGAATACGCAAGTTAACCACCATTGAGCAAAGCACCGATGGGTAAACCCCAACCCAGTAAATAACGTCCCCCCACCAATAAAACCGATAAACCCACAAACGCTAAAGTGGCTTCCAAATCTTGAACCGCACTGGATAAATTTTCTCGCTTTAGCCCCACCGCACAAGCAAAATAAATCGGTAAATCATTTAACGCCACCGCCAACACAAAGCCCGGCAAGCCCAACCAAATAAAGCCCAAAGGATAAGCCAAACACACAAAAGCCGCTTTGCTCATATTAGAAAACGCATGATATTGAGGCTTCCCAATAGCCATTAACACGTTGCTAATGCTGTCAAATAAAACATTCGGCCAAATCCCCAAAGCCAAAATCGGTAACATCCACGCTCCCTTGTTGTAGCGGTCGTCATACAAGAAAATAATCAAATAATCGCCAAAACTCACCAGCAACGCCACCAAAAGAGCCATAAGCAGCAATAACAGACGACGTTTCTTTAAAATTTTCTGACGCAACTCCTGACGGGGTAACTCTGAAAATTCTGAAAACAAAGGGAATAAAACCTTAGTGCTGATGTTGGTTAAAATTTGTTGCGGTAAATAAGCAAACGTATAAGCCACCGTATAAATCCCCAAAGCTTCAAACGACTCTAGTTTGGGAAGCATAATACGGTCGGCCTGCATCGCAATATAAGTCACTGCTGTCGAAAGAAAAATCCACTTACCAAATTGAGCAATTTCGCGAACTGACTCTTTATCCCAAGTAAAGCGATGCTTGATCCCTGGAATCAGAAGATGGTAGCTCAAAATCATGTTCAAAAAAGTGGATACCAAGTTTCCCGCAACTAAAGCCCAAATACTTTTTTGAAAATAAGCCCAAATCATGGTTACCAAAATCGAGCTAATTTGAGTCGTAAACAATAACATCTGTTGTCGGCCTTGCTTGACTTGCCGATTCAACAAGTGTTTGGCCACTGATTCAAAGCCAGCAAATACCGACGATCCCAAAGCAACAACAATCAACAACCACAAACGCGGATCGTCGTAAACTTGGACGCAAACATAAGCAACCGGGATACTCAACACCCACAAAATAATGCCGCGCAAGACTTTGAGCGTCCAAGCCGTGTTATAAAATTTGGGGTCATTTCCCCGACGATTTTGAACTAAACTGGCTCCAATCCCGACATCAGAAAATAAAATTAAGCCCACCATAAAGGTGGTAATCAATGACATTAAGCCAAATAATTCCGGGACTAATAAGCGGGTAAGGATCAAGTTGCTGGCCAAGCGCAAACTTTGAGAGCCTCCATAACCAACCAAAGTCCAAATTGTGGCTACAATTGCTCGCCGATTTGCAGATGCCATAGTATTTACTCAAAAAAGATTAACGTTTACTCAGTTAAAAACGAAAGATTGAGGGCAGGGAAAGATTTAAGAAACCGATGGGTCTGAAGCAAAAGCAGTTTTAAAAAACTGAGCTAGTTGGGTCGCTTCTCGATCGGCATTGTGGGAGGTCGCCACCCGTTTAGCCCCGACGGTTCCTAGGGCTTGCAGTGTTTCGGGGGAAGAATCTAAAACTTCCCGTAAACTCTCGACTAAAGCCGCCACCGATCCGGGGGGAATCAGCCAACCACAGCGACCGGGTTCGACTAATTCGGGAATACCTGCCACATAGGTACTGAGGACGGGACGGTGTAAAGCCAGGGCTTCCATAATGACTACGGGGAGTCCTTCGGCAAAACTAGGTAAAACTAAAGCGCGGGCGGCTTTGATTTGTTTTTGGACTTCTGAGTTGCTGGCCCAGCCGGTAATGGTCACGCGATCGCGCAAATTCAAATGCTCAATCGCCGTTTCGATTTGCGGGCGCATCTCCCCGTCTCCGACTAAAGTTAAGTGGAAGTCGCGATTTTCGGCAGCCAACTGCGCGATCGCGTCGATCAGTAGTAGTTGTCCTTTTTGTTCGCACAAACGCCCCACACACACCAAACCCGGAGCGCTACTAGGGGGAATTTCTGCCGCAGTCTCTTGTAAAAAACTGCGATCGACCCCACAACGCACCACTTTAATTTTGGGCCAATCGGTATAATCGCACCAGCGATACAGTTGACTGCGCCCAAAGGAGCTAATCGCCACTACAAAAGCCGCTTGTTTAATTTTTGCGGTTAAGCCAATCAAGGGGGCTTTATCAAATTCCTCGGGCCCGTGGACGGTGAAACTGTAAGGCGGGCCCCCCAAGACATGACACAGCATGGCTACCGTAGTGGAATTGGTACCAAAGTGAACGTGAATGCCTTGCACGTTGCTATTTTTGAGCCAACGCCCTAGTAAACAAGCTTCGGCCAAATAAGCCCCATGACGCAACAAACCGCGATCGGATTTCCAGCCCATCTTCCCGGTTAAAATTAACGCGGCCCCAAACTGTAATGGCCGCGTGAGGGCAACCATCAACAAAGCCCCCATCAAGGGGAGAATTCCTGCCGCGAGGACATAGCGCGTTTTTTCGAGTTCTTCGCGATCGGCAGGGTCTACCAGTTCCCCTTGACAAGAGCGAATCGAAAAACGTAAAACTTCAAACCCCAAGGCTTCTAGACTGCGAATTTCTCGGCGAATGAAACTGTGACTCACTTTGGGATATTGATTAACTAGATAAGCAATTTTCATAAGTTTTCGGCACAAAAGGCGCAAATCAAAGATACCGCTTGATTTCTCAAATGGGTAGTCTGGAAATCTTCAAGTTTCCACTGTAGAAAAAGTGAACGGCGATAACCATCAACCTTTTGAACTATTCTCGGTGGGAGTGGTATGATTGGCACTC
The DNA here is from genome assembly GCA_000380225.1 of filamentous cyanobacterium ESFC-1. Lineage (GTDB taxonomy): Bacteria > Cyanobacteriota > Cyanobacteriia > Cyanobacteriales > Spirulinaceae > Jaaginema. Next base: position 463,279 of record KB904821.1, on the reverse strand, counting down.
GGCGTTTTAAGCTTACTGAAGTTAATATACAATTAAAGCTAAAGCTCTGTTTTGGCATCCACAAAAATAAATGCTACAACTGAGACTTAAAGTGAGTAACCACAAATTATTCCTAATTTATTTAAGATTTAGTCGATACACCAAGGGTTAGACCATTGCCGGAACAACCACTAGACGAGTTTCAAGAAGCGAACAGCTCCTCTCCTAAAAAGAGCGGGTTGAAATTAGGCCTGTATGTTCGGGCGCTGCAACGCAATGCCATAGTTTTGGTAGGTTCACTGGCCTTAGCTTTAGGCGGGGCTTGGTACTCGACGAAGCAAGAAATCCCGATGTATGTAGGCAAATTTCAGCTTTTGGTCGAACCTGTTACCTCAGAAGCGAGGGCTGTGCAGCCGTTCGCCCTAACCCGAACCGATCGCGGTACGCCAGACGAACGATTATTTCGCCTCGATTACACGACTCAAATCAAAATTTTAACCGGGCCGGGAATGCTCTCAAGCATTAGCGAGCAAATTCAAGCCGAAAACCCCGATTTTGAGACGGGGGAACTGGGTGGGGTAACCGTCGAACGACTGCTCGATGAAGATGACGAAGAAACTAAAATCTTGGAAGTTAGTTTTTCGGGGTCGGAGCGAGACACGGTGCAGTTGGTTCTCGAAAAAGTCGCCGAAAAATATCTGCGCTACAGCTTAGAGGAACGGAAAACTCGCATTCGGGAAGGGGTAAGATTTATTGAAGACCAGTTACCCGAACTGCAAGCGCGAGTGGACGAACTGCAAAATCAACAACAACAATTACAAGAACGTTACGAGTTAATTAACCCGAATACCAAAGGAGAGGAGCTATTCGGTCAGGTTCGCCTCCTCAATACTCAGCAAGTCGAAACCCAACAGCAATTACAAGAACTGAGAACCCTCTATAACAAGCTCGAACAACAATTAGCCCTCAATCCCAACGAAGCGATCGCGGCCTCGGCTTTGAGTGAAAATCCCAATCGCGCTGCTTTGCTGACTCAAATCAAAGAACTCGACCGCCAAATTGCCGTCGAACAGACTCGCTTTACCACCGAAAGTCCCGTGGTGCGATCGCTCCTGAAAAAGCGTCAAAATTTAGCATCTCTCCTAGAAAACGAAACCAGTCGGATTTTAGGAGAAAATTTCACCGGAACCACCAACAACGATCAAGTTCTAGCGTTTCAAAGTCCAGTTCGCCTCAACTTAATTCAAGAATTAATCAATACCACCAACCAAATTCAAGTCCTCGAAGCCCGCAATCAATCCTTAGCTGAAGCCAAGTCGGTTTACGAACAACAAGCCGAACAACTCCCCGCCGTCGCTCGTCAATACAGCGAACTTCAGCGTCAACTCGACTTGACCAAACAAACCCTCGACCAACTCCTCACCCAACGGGAAACCCTGCGAGTCGAAGCGGCTCAAAACGAAGTGCCTTGGGAACTGTTATCTCAGCCCTTTGTACCGCCCATGGCGATTCCCGGAGGCGATGCCAAAAAGCTTTATATCCTGGCTTTTGCTGGCGGGATTTTCTTAGGATTAGCCGCTACAATTATCCTCGAAAAACTGCGTAATAAAGCTTACAGCGCTGAGGATATCAAAGATATAGCCGATTTGCCCTTACTCGGTGATATTCCCTACGACATCAGCATTGCTCGCCAAAATCATCCCCTCGCGTCCAATTTAATCGCCAGTTATGAAAGTTCAGCTTTAGCCCATCCTGCTTTAGTCGCAGTCGAGACTCCCGTCTCCGAAGCCTTTGATAAACTGTATGCGAATTTGCGCTTTTTACAAGCCGAACCGCCCCTACAAGCGATCGCGATCGCCTCTCCTGAAGCCGGAGACGGTAAATCCACCTCTGCCCTACAACTCGCTCAAACCATCGCTTCGGCGGGGCGAAAAGTGCTACTGATCGACACGAATCTGCGGGACCCACAACTACATCGCTGGTTAGGACTCCCCAACACCAAAGGCTTGAGCGATTTCTTAATGGCTGCTCAAAACTCGTCACCCTCGATTCAAACTGTGCCTTTTGTCGAGAATCTCTCGTTACTCTCAGCCGGTACACCCCATCCCGAAGCCTACAAACGCCTCGACTCTAATCGAATGCTCGACTGGATGGAAACTTGGCGCAAAGATTACGATGCTATTATTTGTGACACAACGAACTTACTCGAATTTTTGGATGCAAGTTTCTTGGCCGCGACGGTAGACGGCGTGTTACTCGTTAGCAGCGTCCGTAAAACCAAAGCCTCTCGCATTAACAAAGCCCTCAAGAAAGTCGAGCGCTATAAATTACCCGCCGTGGGCGTGATTGCCACTCATGTTAAACCGCGCATCTGGCAAAGACTCGGTCATTTACGTCCGATGAAACCCTTACCGGATCGTGACTTGTTCCTCGATGAAGGCGAATCCGTAACTTCAGCACAAGTCAGCCCTTCCCATTCTTTGATTCGCAAAGAACAAGAAGCCGTTGATTAGATTTGCTGTCCCAAACTGCGCCACAAATACCACACAGCGACACTGCGATATGGTCGCCAAGGTTCGGCAATGCGTTCGATCGTCGTTGCATTGGGCAGGGTATCAAGGTTGTATAACTTTTGAATCGCTCGTTTCACGCCTAAATCATCCACAGGCAGCACATCAAGGCGGTTGAGACGAAAGATCAGGAGCATTTGAGCTGTCCACCGCCCAATGCCTTTAACTTGCGTGAGAAGGGCAATAACGGCTTCATCGTCGAGGGTGTTGAGGGTATCGAGGGGGGGGAGTGTCGCGATCGCCTTTTGGGCCAAATCCCGCAGATAGCTAATTTTCGGTCGAGTTAGTCCAATTTGGCGCAATTCCTCCTCTGATGTAGCCAAAAGGTTTTCCGGGGTAAACTCGCCATCGCCGTACAAATCCAGCAAACGCTGATACACCGTATTCGCCGCCTTCAGGGAAATTTGCTGCGAAATAATCGCCCAACTCAACACCGAAAACAAATCGCTTTGCTGAAAACGTTTCCCCGGACGATAAGGGCCAATTTCAGCGATGACTGGTTTGAGAATGGGATCGTTGGTTATTTGTCCTTCGTCATTGGTCATTTGTTGTTTGTTGTTGGTTGTTTGTTGTTGGTAACTGTAAAACCTACTGCCCACTGCCTACTGCCTACTGCCCCTTAGAGGCTGATACCTGATATCCTATAGGCATTTTTAGCCCCAGAATTTTGATGAAAGTATTACGCAATCTTTTGATTTTCATCACTTTGTGTGCGACGATTATCGGCTTTTATCCCGCCACTGCCGCGACGAATCCTGTGAATATTACCCCTTTAGGCAGCCATGACGGGGAATTTTGCGCCCGCGATCGCGCTCTTGTCCTCGAAGACCCCAACGGCTTACGAATCCTCTACGATGCGGGGCGTACCGTGGCCGGGGCTGACGATCCGCGCTTGGGGGATATTGATGTAGTTTTAGTTTCTCATGTGCATGGAGATCACTTGGGCGATCGCCGGATCGAAACCGTAAATCAAGGCACTTGCGCTCAACCTCAAACCGATATTGCTACAATTCCTAACTCCAATAGCGTAGATATCGCGATCGCGAAAAATGCCGAAATTATCGTCGGTAGCGAAATGGCCAGCTTCTTCGCCAACAAAGTCGCAAGTTTAGGGGGCGATCCCGAATCGGTGAAATTAGTCCGTTTTGGGGCTTCTCGGCAAATCGACGGCGTAAGCATTACCACCGTCCCGGCAGTCCATTCTAACGGACTCAGTGGCGATTTCATCGAAGGAGAACTGGGCGAAAGTCTCAAAGCCGCCGGACTCACCGCTTATATCGGACCGCCGACGGGTTATGTGATTACCTTCTCTAACGGTTTGGTGGTTTATCTTTCCGGGGATACGGGAGTCACCGCCGAACAAGAAACCGTTGTCGCCAATCAATACGGGGCAGAATTAGCCGTAATTAACATTGGCGATATTTTCACCACCGGGCCAACTGAAGCCGCTTATGTCATTGATGAATTGGTGAAGCCGAAAAGTGCGATCGCGTCCCACGCCAATGAAGCCGCCACCAACAACGGCGAGGTCATTCCGGGGACTCGCACCGCCACTTTCATTGAAGCCACTACCACCCCCGTTTATGTGCCGTTGAGTGGGGTTACAATGTCGTTTGATAGCGAAGGTAATTTGCAGTAGTGGCGCGACACAGCTAAAATGAGGCTAAGCGCGTAGGGGGGGTTAGGCGGCTAAAACCTATGCTCTGACTGCAATAAGCGCAATCCGCAGTAACCCACCGTTTAAGATGTTTTACACCACTACAAGATAAGGCGATCGCGCTAGTTTTTTTGCAGACAAGGTATCAATATAGCTCTAAGCAGTGAAAATCAGGAGTTCTTAAAAGCTCCTGAATAGCCTCTTGTCCCGATCTAATCAACGCTTCAATTCGAGGGGTTGGAGCATTACCGCATCGAAGCCAAACCACTTTAGGAGGTGAACCGTAAAGTTGGCTTCTTTCTGAAAAATCGGCATCTTGCGTCACAATACAGAAGTCGTTCAGCTTGGCAAATTCCCAGATTGCAGTATCTGTCTTTTCTGACAATTCATGAAATTGCACGTGGCTTGATTCTGGGAAAATATCAGCTAGTCGATTAACGAGCTTACGGCTTAAATTTTGGTCGAACAGCAGTTTCAAGTGTAACTCGCAAAGGTGACTAAACGGCGATCGCGATCGGCAGCAAACTCCAGACAAGCTCTAATATCTGCTTCTGTTAATTCTGGAAAATCATCAATAATTTCAGCAACAGACATACCCGCAGCTAACCAACCTAAAACATCATAGACTGTAATCCGCATCCGACGAATACAGGGTTTTCCACCCCGTTTATCTGGCTCAATCGTGATAATGTCGCGATAGCTCATAAGACAAATAGATGATTTAGAGATATCTTTTAAGTCTAAAATATATAATCTTTAACAGAAACCTGCTTAAACATATTGTCGCGGGAGTTGTGGTTGGGAACGCACCCTACTGCTACTTACAATTCCTCATCCAACTCAGGAAAAATATTTTTCATATCTTGATAACCACTGACAATACGAGTAACCGCAATGCCATTTTCAAGGGGACGATAAAAAATTAAATAATCCTCTACGGGAAAACTACGCAAAGGGGGGTTTAGTATATCCCATCGTCTTCCCATTGCGGGAAAGGTAGAAAGTCTTTCTAGTTGTTCTGCAATCTGTTTTAATAAACGATTTGCTGCTTCTGGATTAATTTGAGCAATATAATCATTAATGTCTTCAAGATCGCGTTCTGCTTGTAAAGATAGAAAATAATTGCTCATAAATTCTTTTCAATCATCTGAACGATTTTTGGCTAACAAACGTTCAATTACTGCTTTTCCGTCTACTCTTTCCCCGCGATCGAGTTGTTGGATTCCCACATCAATTTGAGCTTGTAATTCAGCCAGACGATTTTGATAAACGCGATCGCGCTCTTCTAACAGTCTTAATCCTGCTTCAATCACTTCGCTTACCGATTGATAGCGTCCGCTTTGAACTTTATCTTCAACCCATTGTTGACGTTCTGATGTTAACGAAATTTTCATGGTATTTAGTTTTTCCTAATATTCTGTACTTTTCAATTATATATAAAATATTTTTCGTAGCGCTCTATTGGTCAAACTCAAAACTCCTTTAGATATTACTCCAAATCCAAGGTAATCGCGATCGCGGAGTGGCAGGCTTCGCCTGATCGCGTCTACCAATTCCTCTGGGTCATAATTCTCATCATTGGACAAAACCACAATACTAATTGCCGGATCGAAATAAAATAGATAATAAGTGCTAGTACCATCCCAACTGCCATCATTATGCCCATAAGTCTCGGTAACTTCCCAACCAAAGCCATAATCTTCAGTAGCTTCCCCTGGAGTAAACGCGAGGGCTAAGGTTTCAGGACTGATTAAGGTATGATCTCGCAAACCTCGGTCATAGTTTGCTAAATCCGCAATTGAACTAAAAATATTACCATCCCCTGTAATAACTGTAGGGAAACTCGATTCTGTTACCTCTCCATCCTCAGAAACCGCGTAACCCTTAGCTTGTTGGGGAATGACTTGTCCGAGATTTTGATATACCAGGGTTTGCGACATTCCCAACGGTGCGAAAATTTCCTCTTGCATAAACGCCGCAAAAGGTTTTCCCGCGACGCGCTGAATCATTAATGCGAGTAAGGCATAGTTACTATTGTTATATTCAAATTCTGTACCGCGATCGCGTACCGATTCTTGCTCATTCAACCACAACAAATGATCCTCTAGGGTTAAATTCGCAAACTCAGTATCTGAAAGAGAATCATATTTTGAAAGATCGCCTTGATTTTCGGTAGTTACTGATGACTGATGACTGATAACTGATGACTGAAAAGCCTCTCCGGTATAATCAGCCAAGCCCGAAGTATGATGCAATAAATCCGCGACTGTAATCGGATTGTCGGGATTTGGATCGACAAAATCGGGGAGATAATCCGTTACTGCATTCTCTACATCTAATTCCCCCTTTTCCCTGAGAATTAATATCCCCAAAGCAGTCATTTGTTTCGATACCGATGCAAGGTCAAAAACCGTATTGGGGGTAATGGGAAGTTGTGCGTCGATATCCCGCAAACCATAACCCTCTGCGTGGAGAATTTCGCCATTTTCCATCACCAAAACCGCCACACCGGGGCCGTCTGCAACTAAAGTTTGGTCAACTTGGGTTTGGATAATGTTCGAGAGTGCAGTGGAGTCTGTATTCTGCGTTAAAGTTTCAGAATCGGAAATCGTCGAGTTAGTCTGAGGACGACTACACCCGAATACAAATAACAATGTCGTTAAACTCAGACCCATACACCAAATTTTCTTCATCGAGGATCGTCCGCAAGGGTGGATAGCAAAAAAGTATAGTCCAAGGGCGATCGCGCCGTTATAACCCGTTAATTCCCAGAGTCCTTTGAAGGTGGACTTTGTTATATTAGCCCCAGATTTTTAATCTGCGGGCGGTTTGACGGGAGAGACGACTTCATTTTGATGCTTGAGTGGAGAAACCTCACCCCGACAAACTCGTTGATATAGTCGTTACAAATAAGAACCAATGGTAAGCCCCTCTCCCGTGGGAGAGGGGTTTGGGGTGAGGGCAAAAGCCAGATACCATCAATTGTCACTGTTTGGAAGTTAATTGTAATGACTGTATTGACAACTCCCCGCCGTAAACGGTCGAGGATTCTCGCTTCATCGGGAGAGTAAGCGCTGATACCGAAGTATTAACCCCGATCTCTTTACCCAAGGGCGTGCATTTTTCCCGTCTGCAAGGGCGGTACTCTAGTTAAAAGTTTAGCACAAAGCCGTCCTTTAAGCGTCGAGACCCCGCGCCGCCGAAAGCGTCGAGACCCCGCGCCGCCGAAAGCGTCGAGACCCCGCGCCGCCGAAAGGCGCACCTTGTAGCTCGACAAGACAGGCGCACCTTGTAGCTCGACAAGACAGGCGCACCTTGTAGCTCGACAAGACAGGCGCACCTTGTAGCTCGGCAAGACAGGACGGGGCTAATAACCCATGATTTTTGGTAAGCCCTTCAGGGCTTGCTGAATTTGAGATCAAAATCTTAATTTACAAAAGTGTAGATTGGACGGGGAAACCCCGCCCCTACAGGATTTGTGTAACGTTAGGGCAATTTAACCAGGCAGACGGTGAATTTTAACCGAATTTAGTATCATTTCACCAAAAACGCCAAAACTGTCTCATCAATCCCCTTCAACTTTAACGGGCCAAAACGTTCGATTTCAGTCGCAGACAAATAATCCGCCACTGTTGCTGAAACTAAAATACTATTGGGTTGGGCCGCTTCTTGGAGACGAGAGGCAATATTGACCGAAGGGCCGATCGCGGTATAATCCGAGCGCTGTTGGCTGCCAAACATTCCCACAACCGCCGTTCCTTGGTGAATACCGCAACGAAAACGCAGTAAAGGGGTTCTTTCGTCTTGACCCAAAATTCCTTGGGCTTGCCAGCGTTCATTGAGGTCATCGAGGGCCTGATACATGGCTTTGGCAGTATTCACGGCCCGTCGGACTTGTTCATCTGGGGATAAGTCTTCAGGGGAACCAAAGAGGGCTAAAATCGCATCCCCGACGAATTTATCCACGGTTCCCCCTTGCTCAAATACAACGTTACTCATGGTTTGGAGGTATTCGTTGAGGACTTGAGACACCCGGCGCGATCGCAAGGTATTCGACAAGCGGGTAAACCCGACAATATCGCTAAACAAAATCGTCACCAAGCGGGGTTCGGGACTAAGATCGAGGGTAAGTTCGCCTTTTGCGGCTCGCTCAACCATGGTCGGCGGTAAAAAGCGACTCAGCACTGATTGAGTTAGGTATTGATTGAGTTCTTTGATTCGTTCTTCGTTGGCTTTGAGGGCTAAGAGATTACGGACTTCAGCGAGTAATTCGCGATCGTTAAACGGCTTGGCTAAATAAGCGTCTGCCCCTTGTTCAGCCCCGGAAATACGGCTATCTTCATCGGCTTTCGCGGTTAGCAAAATAATCGGTGTGCCTTTGAGTTGCTCGTCGTCGCGAATCAGACGAATTAAGTCAAATCCCGACACCTTGGGCATCATTAAGTCGGTGACAATCAAATGGGGCAGAAATTTCCGGGTTTTTTCCCAGCCTTCTTCGCCATTACAAGCGGTTTTTACCCGATATCCCGCCGAGCGCAAAATCTGAGAAACATAAGTGCGTAAATCGGGATTATCATCTACAACCAAGATTAATTTCTGAGAATCCCCAACAACATCTAGATTTTCTAGGCTTTCTTCATTATCATCCCGATTGCTTTCATAATCAAGCAACTCTAACTCTAAATCAGCGAGTTCTACAGTGGCTCGTAATGGCTGTATTTCCGTAGGCGTTTCCATTACTTGGTCTGGGGGGAGATGAGCCGTCCCAGTCGGCAGCCAAACTGTAAAGGTTGTGCCACAATCGCTGTTTTCGGGAGTCGCTTTGATCGAGTCTACGGTAATTTGACCGCCGTGAAGTTCGACAATTTCTTTGACTAAAGATAATCCTAAACCCGTCCCTTCATAGGAACGGTCAATGGAGCCATCGGCTTGACGAAAGCGCTCGAATAAATGGGGTAAATGATTGGCAGAAATACCGATCCCGGTGTCTTCCACTTCGATACAGAGGCGGTCTTCAGTGCCGTTGAGTCGAATTTCGATGCTGCCCTGGGACGGGGTAAATTTCATGGCATTGGACAGCAAATTGTAAATGACTTTATCAAATTTCTCGACATCGAGATAAAGCGAAGGACAGGGATTGAGAGCCGTTTTGAGATAGAGATTTTTCTTTTCGCAATAGGGTTCAAAGGTTTCGACAATTTGCTGAATCAATTCCCCTAAATCGCAGGGGCAGAAGTTGGCTTGCATTTGCCCGGCATCGAGGCGTTGTAAATCGAGGAGTTGATTCACCAAACGTAATAAGCGGCGGGAGTTGCGAAGCAGCATTTTGGATTGTTCGAGGGGCAATCCGGTGTTTTTTTCGATGGCGGCTTCGAGGGGGCCGATGGTGAGGGTCAGGGGAGTGCGAAATTCGTGGGAAACGTTTTGGAAAAATTCGGTTTTTTGGCGGTCGAGTTCGAGGAGTCGCTCGGCCATAGACCGGGTTTTTTGAAATAATCGGGCTTGTTGAACGGCGATCGCGGCTTGGGCAGCCACGGCTTGGGCGAGTTCGATGTCCTCGGTTTCCCAGCGTCGGGGGCGTTGGGTTTGTCGCAGGGAAATACTGCCGATAATTTTACCATCGACCATCAAGGGGACAATGAGTAAGGCTCTAGCGGGCGATCGCAACGGTAATTCTACGCTACCCATAGTTTCGCTTTCAGCCACTTCCATGTCCGCTAAAACGACGGGTTGTTGGGTTCTGAGCAGTTCTTGTAAAACTGGATTGCCAGCAATGGGGACTTGGGATTGGGGTAAGTGGCGGTTGTCGGTTTCTTCTTGGGTGCGGTCGTACAAACCGACACAATGCACGAAATCGTCTTCTTCGGTCCATAAAGACAAGGCACAGCCATCCACATCTAAACTCACCCCTAATTGCTGAGTAATGGCTTTAAAGATGTCCTGGGGGTCAAGACTGGAGCGAATCGCACTGGTGATGGTATTGACGAGGGCTTCGCGACGAGCGAGCGATCGCACTTGTTCGTAAGCTCTAGCTTGAGAAATGGCTAAGGCGGCTTGGTCAGCGACCATCAACACCAATTGATTTTCGTCGTCCTGCCAAGGTCGCGGCGCACCACAACGATGTAAACCCAACACCGCGACCAATTCGCTACGACAAATCAAGGGGATAAGTAGGGTCGAGTAAATATCGGCTTCGGTAAAGGCCGCGGCGCGATCGCGAGTTTCGGCATCCTCGGCTTGTAACCCTTCATACTGGGTAATATCGTTAATGGGTTCAATGTCGTGAGTTTCCCAAACGGTTAACGCCAAACGTTCTGGCGTTAATGTGGGCCCCGGTAAGGCTGAGGCGATCGCCCGGTCGCGGTCTCCCCGGTTAGGGGCGGCCATCAAAGACGGCTGCATCTGCCGTTGAAACACAAAGACATTTTGAGTCAGGCAGTCTTGCTCGAAGGGACGCAAAATACAAATATCCACCTCCAACATGGTGCCAATACTATTCACAATGGTTTGTAAGACTTCTTGCAGGGGCGATTCCCCTTGTTGATGGTATTGGGCGTTACGAATGGTGTTCGTGACCGTGTAGAGTAGAGCCTCCCGGCGTAAACTACGGCGTAGTTCCTCCGTCCGCATTTTGAGAAGGTTGTGGGTTTCGAGGGCTTGACGGACGACTTCTTGCAGGTGTTCGGCTTCCCAAGGCTTGGTCACATATTTGAAGACTTTGCCACTGTTGATGGCTTCGACCAAATCCTCGACATCGGTATAACCGGTGAGGATAATCCGAATAATGTCGGGATACTGCACCGCCGTTAGGCTCAAAAACTCCGTCCCACTCATCATGGGCATTCTTTGGTCGGAGACAATGGCAGCAATACCCGGTTCTTCTGCCAAGATGGTCAAAGCCGCCGGCCCGCTTTCCGCTTTCAAGACTTGATAATCGCGACGAAAGGTGCGGTAAAGCAAAGCCAGATTGTCTGGCTCGTCGTCAACCACCAGAATTTTCGGTTTAGAATGATTTTGAGCGTTCACAGCACCGATTTTCCGCATTCGGAGTAGCATCTTTTGGCCAATAAGCGCAGGTTGGATCGCGATCGCACCATGCTTTAAGAATCAAATTTGAGTAGCCCACACACCCTATCAAATATTATGACGAGTCGCGTTTCTCTCCCCCGGAAGAATTTTTAATTATTTCGATATAACACCCATTCGAGACAGTAAGATGGTAAATAATCTCTACCACGATCGCTTTTGAATCGCAGGTCTAACAAGAATCGACCCAAAAGCCACGATCTATTCTTCCTACAATACTAGCCTTTCTTAGAATCTTCCCTGAAAGACGATCGCCCTCGCCTCAATTTGGCCTATCCGAGAATGACATTGATCGCTACAATGCTGTTTGAGAGGAGCGATCGCACCTACCATCAGCCAAGGCGATCATGAGTTGATGGGGATGTGTTTGAGTTGTCTTTCAATCTCTTATGCTGCGAGTGAAGCCGTGAACTCTACCCCTTTTCCCTTACCCAAAACTCCCGCGACTACTGCTATGACGTTTCGGGTACGTCCGGCTCAAACTGAAGATTTAAGCGGTCTGGCCACTGTGTTGACCGATTGTTTTCATCCCCCTGTGGGCTGGATGTACTGGCTTAACCCGGTTCTAAAACTGGGGATTTATGAAGATTTACGGAGTCGTTTACAAAATGCTTCTCCCCATTACCTGTGTTTGGTGACTGAGGCTCAGGGTACGGCTCAGGAATTAGTCGGAACTGTTGAACTCACCTTGAAAGCGTCGAGTTTATTCGGCAGTTCGTATCCTTACATCGCCAATTTAGCCGTTAGCCCGGCTTATCGTCGGCGGGGCTTGGCTCGTCAATTGTTACAATGTTGCGAGCCAACGGTGAAACAGTGGGGCTATCGCGAAATTTATCTTCATGTCTTAGAAAACAACGAGCAGGCGATCGCGTTGTACCGCTCTTGTGGCTATCGTCTCCACAGCACAGAAGCGCATCTCGGAAGTTGGTTGTGGTCTCGTCCCCGTCGTTTATTGTTACGAAAATCTTTGTGAAGTTTTATCACAAACAAAAAGCTTTAAAAACTCAACAGATCAGAATTTTAAGGGCATAAGCCCCTAGGGGTGACAGCAACGGCCCTCAACTCAATCGACATCCCCTACAATAAAAGACTAATATTGATATTGATCTCCCTCACACTGTCCCGATTAATCGCGGGATAAAAGTAATAATAAACTGTATATTAAGCGCATGATGGGTTTACCGTGTACCATTGTTGCCAGCTTTTAAAGCAAAAGTGGCATGACACAGGACAATATCACCCCGACTCCGAACTTGGATAAAGACTCACAAAATACTCAAATTGTGCTGGACTTGCAGGACAAGAAATTATTAGTTGTCAATAGTCGCCGCCGGAATGGTTTGATTCTTTACAAGCATTATCATGCTGAATTTGCCGGTCCGGGGGCTGTAGTTGGCAGCGTTTTTGACACGGATGTTACCCATATTGCTCCGGTGGGAGATTTATCTTTAGTTGTACCGCAGAATAAAGCGGAACGAGAACGGGCGTACTTAATTCGGCGACAATGGGTTCGTTTGATCAAGCAAATTACGGACAATCCCGAACCAATGCAACGAGCCAAAATGATTCTCAATCAGTTTGAGAATTGGTTTGATGCGTCTACGGCTTCCCATCTTCCCGATGAAGCGTTTGCCCGTTTGGTGGGAGTTCTGCCCAAAACCGTTTCTAAAGTTCGCCGGGCCGAACACCGGATTGAATTATGATTGGTTGTTGGTTGTTGGTTGTTGGTTATCCGTCAAACTCCCCCTTGGGCGGGGAAACCCCGCCCCTACACGCCCACTGCCCACAGCAAAGCTGCCCCATAGAGGCTGATAACTGATTACTGAAACCACTCCCCCCCGATTGCCGAGGAGCCGATTGCCCACTGCCCCTTAGAAGCTGATTACTGAAAAAAGCTGCCTAACACCCAAGACAAGACTTGAGATGCTCTAGGGTACGGTTATTTTCTTCGGGCGTACCCACGGTAATGCGTAAACCGCCGCCAGTGTGTCGAATTAACGTGCCTTGGGCTTTGAGATCGTCGAGCAGTTGACTTTGGGGGTAATGGGCTGCGATCGCGTCTTGGAGGCGCAAATAGAGAAAGTTAGCATGACTCGGCCAGACTCGCAGTTGGGGAAATTGTTGTAAAGCTTGGTACAGGCGATCGCGCTCTTGTTGAATCGTCCCAATACAACCGAGTAAGTCTTGGCGATTTTCGAGGGCGAGTAATGCTGCTCCTTGGGAAAAAGCAGGTAAATTGTAGGGTAGGCGGATTTTCTCAAGGGCGAGGATCAGTTGAGGATGCGCGATCGCATAACCCACGCGCAACGACGCTAACCGAAAGGCTTTCGAGAAAGTGCGTAAAATAATCCAGTTGGGATGCTCGTCTAATTCCGAGAGTAGCGTTTCACCACTAAACTCAAAATAAGCCTCATCAATCACCACCAACAACTGGGAAGGTAAACGCCGTAACCAAGCGATTTCATCGGGAGTCAGTTTATTAGCAGTCGGGGAATTGGGATGCACCACAAACACCACTCGAATCAAAGGATTTTGCTCTAAAGCATATTCGGCTTCCCCCAAGTGAATCGCGAACGTATCGGGCTTACGGCTAACACTGCTAATCGGAATCCCTAGAGTTTGCGCCAAAATACCGTACATCGAAAAAGTGGGAGTAGCCACCAAAATCGAGCAAGCACTATTAAGACAAGTGGCAATGAGCAACGAGCGAATCAACTCATCGGAGCCATTCCCCACAGAAATCTGGTCAGGCTTGAGAGATACCAACCCCCCGGCAGATTCGCTGGCATACTGCGCGATCGCGGCTTTTAAGGCGGCGTGACTGCCATCGGGGTAGCGATTCGTCTCAAGGGTGTTTTGGTATGTCCACGCCAATTTTTCCTTCAATTCTGGCGGCAGATCGTAAGGGCTTTCGTTCGTATCAAGTCGGTCAAGGGGAGTCTTCATCTCGCCGCCAGGATGGGGCGTATATGCCGTAAGATCGACAATATCCGAGCGCAAAAATTCCAGCATTAATGAATGGGGGCTAACAATACAGTAGAAAGCGACGATCTAGGCCGCGACTAAAGTGATAACGGTAACTTCAGGAGGACAGCCAAAGCGTCCCGGAAAATAACTTCCCAAGCCGCGATTCACATACAGTTGATTATCCCCGATTTGATGCCATCCTTGCCCCCACTCCCAATGTTGAACCACAGCTTTACATTTTTGCACCATCGGGATCAAACCTAGAATCGGCTTCGGAATCCACGGACTCCAGTTTTGGAAAATTAGGGGCAGGGAAATAGAACCGGGTAATACAATCTGACCGCCGTGGGTGTGGCCTGAGAGTTGAAGATCGACCCGCCATTTTTGCATTAAGGCGGCGGTGTCTGGGTTATGGGATAATACAATTCTGGGGGTGTTGGGGTCAAGTTGTTTGAAAACTCGGGCCGGGCGGAATTGACCCGACCAAAAATCAGCTAATCCCACCAGGGGAAATTCCGGGCCAAGCGGATAAGCGATTTCGTTCCACAAGACGTTGACACCAACTTGGGTGAGGGCGTTGACGACCGCTTGACGGGAAAAAGGATGAACAATGTCGTGATTGCCCAAACAAGCATAAATGCCGTGATGACTTTGCAGGTGCTTGAGGTGGAGGGCAAGTTGATGGATGGGTTTGACGCTGTTGGTGATGTAGTCCCCGGTGAGTAAAATTAGGTCTACTTCAGCATTGTTGATGGCCGCGATCGCGTCAGTCAAGATTTTATCGCTTAATCGCTCGCCGTCGTAGTGGAAATCGGACAGTTGAGCGAGTTTTAAGCCTTCTAATTTTGAGGGTAATCCTGTGATTTTAACGGTGACGCGATCGACTTGTAGCGGTTCAAGTAATACAGGGCGCATAGCGGTTGTGACTCCTTCCCAAAGCCAGGCAACTTCTAGGTTAACCTATCCGCGAGGGCTTTTTGGGATCGCCCGGTAATCCTAGCTTTATCATCAGCGAGTATTTCCTTAACCGCCGCTAATTTTGGCTTTATAGCCCTCTTTTTGCAATAATTCTAGAACTTTATCGCGAAAATCCCCTTGAATTTCTAAATTATCGTCTTTTATGGCTCCTCCCGTCCCACATTGACTTTTAACTTTTTTGAGTAAAGCTTTGAGGGTATCAGAGGACGATTGAAACCCGGTAATCACCGTAACAGATTTACCTTTGCGCCCTTTACGAGACAACTGCACTCGTAAATCTTGTTTTTCGGGGGGTAAATCGGGTGTGGCTCGTTCTAGGGCTTGCGATCGCGTGGACGATCCAAATTCTTGATAAACAATGCGTTTCTTTTTAGACATAGTGATTACGGGTTTAATGTAATTCTAAATCCTGTAACACGGCTTCTGCGGCGCGTTTTTCCGCTTCTTGTTTGCGGCGATCGCGTCCTGTCCCATACACGCGATTTTGAATGCGAACCTCAGCCGTAAAAATTTTCTCATGATCGGGGCCCGATTCAGCAATGATAAAGTAGCGGGGATGTTCGCCAAACTGCTCTAAAGCCCATTGTTGTAGTTGATTTTTAGGATCGACAAGGGTAGGCGATCGCGAATGAGCGTGAGCTTGAGCAATCTTTTCGGCAGCAACAGGCATAAATAAAGGCTCAATATAAGCTTGAGCCGCTTCAATCCCCGATTCAAGGAAATATGCCCCCATCACCGCTTCAAAAGTATCGCTGAGGAGGGAAGGCTTTTGGCGGCCTCCTTCTTTTTCTGCCCCTTTTCCCAACCGCATTTGCGCCCCTAAACCAATTTTATGAGCAAACTTAGCGAGTTGGGTTTCATCCACCAATGCCGCCCTTAATCGCGTTAACTGGGCTTCGCTGAGGTCAGGGTATTTTTGGTACAGCAGTTTCCCCACCACAAAGCCTAACACCGCATCCCCCAAAAATTCCAAGCGTTCGTTATGTTCTCCCTCGCTGGGGTGTTCGTAAGCATAAGAACGATGAGTAAGGGCTTGTTGGCGTAAAGCGGTGTTTTGAATCGGGGGTAATGCCATAGAAAGAACCGCGATCGGTTAGCAGTGGGGAAATGCTGAATTGGGAATAATCCTATCAGAAGAAAGTTGATCTTAACCAACAACGCCAGGACAAATAATCATTGAAACTCTTGATATCTCGAAGGCTACCCTCTCAATTTAAATTCCGTTGGGGTTTAAATAAGCGTACTAGCCAGATTAAGGCTTGACCGATCAGTTTTAAAATTTTAACCAGTGGGTTGGGTCGTTCTTCTATTTGTAAAAACATCATTAATTTTCCTTAACTTTACTACAATTTTAAACTTTACCCAGAATGTAAAATTCTGAGCTTTAGTTTTTTAAAACTTGATTAGATTTATATTCGGTCTAAAACATCTTTGCTCCCCTCGTCATAATTACTGGTTCCCATCATAATCTCTGTTATCAAAACTTTGCCAAGGCTTTAGTTCCCTTGATCGACATAAAATCCGATTTCTTTCAAAAATAAAGGCGCGATCGCGGGCAAATCAATACAAGACGACTCATTCGATCCTATCAAAGTCCGTAAAACCCGCTCGAAGACTCAAAAAAAATGAGACAATAGCAGTCAACTCAATCCTCAAAATACCCCGTAACCCAGAACTATTGTTAACAGATATCTTCCCTCATCAACTCAATGAAAAGGAAAATCATCCTAATTTCAAGCTACCAACTTGGCTGCGGTAGTCACTGACAACTAACAAATAATAACTGAAATGACCCGCTTTATTCACGACCAGTTCGCCAAAGACTACCTCGAAGAACTCCTCACCCCCTACGGAACGATTGAATCCTCCCGTCGCGTCCCAGGGGAAGTGCGCCAAATTGACCTCTGGTTTGCCCCCAACCCCGAATCAACCCTCTCTCGGGCCCCCTTGGGCATTCTCGCCAAAGCCATTCAAACCCCCGTTGTCTTTGAACCCTTCCGCAACCCGGCCACCGCCGACGAAATCTGCGACTGTCTCCTGAAACTACTCGTCCTCCGGGGTGAATTGCAGCGAGAAATGAACCGCAATCAACGCAATATCCCTGAAGCCTTGCGACCCACTTTATGGATTTTAACGCCAACGGCTTCCTCTCCCCTAATTGCCGGATTTGGTGCTACCCTAGATTTAGAAAATTGGACGAACGGCATTTATGTTCTGCCACCACTGCTCAGAACTGTTCTGGTGGTCATCCACCAACTCCCCCGCAGCTTAGATACCCTGTGGTTGAGAGTTTTAGGACGAGGGCGAGTTCAGCAACAAGCCATTGATGAACTTGAAACCCTACCTCCAGAAAATCCCTTTCGTACCAATGCTCTAACTTTACTCAATCGCCTAAAAGCCGATTTACAAGCCACCCAAAACATAAATACGGAGGATCGAGAGTTAATTATGCGTTTATCTCCTCTTTTCGACCAACAGCTAGAAGCAGCAAAGCTATCTGGCCTTCAACAGGGTGTGCAACGAGGTCTCGAACAAGGTCTCGAACAAGGTCTCGAACAAGGTCTCGAACAAGGTCTCGAACAAGGTCTCGAACAAGGTCTCGAACAAGGTCTCGAACAAGGAGAACGTCTAGTTTTAGAAAGCTTGCTGCGAGTTCGTTTCGGGGCTATTGATGAAGACCTGGCGGGAATTATTGATGCGGTGTTGAGTCTACCCCCAGAAGAATTTACGCCCTTGGTGATGCAGTTGTCTCGCGAGGAGTTGATTGCAAGATTCCGCGAGGAGGGTTAAGTCTTAATTAGAGTTGACGGGATAGAACCATAAATCTCTTGTCTTCAACCAATCAAACACCAGCTTGGAACAACGCTAGGATGATAGGCGTTGAATTCAGACAAGGATTTTTTATGGCCACCTATCTCGTCACGGGTGCAAATCGCGGCATTGGCTGTGAATATTGCAAGCAAATCAAAGATGGCGGCGATGAAGTTATCGCGGTTTGTCGTCAAAGTTCCCCGGAACTCGACCAACTGGGGGTTAGAGTCGAAACGGGGATTGATATTACTGACGACAAATCGGTTGCAGACTTAACCCAACGCTTGCAAGGAAAAACCCTTGATGTTTTGATTAATAATGCCGGGATTGTCGAGCGGGTTTCCTTGAATAATCTGGATTTTGAGAGTATTCGCAAGCAATTTGAAATTAATGCGGTTGGAACTCTCCGAATTACCAAAGCTTTACTGCCTTTTCTCAAAGAAGGTTCAAAAATCGCGATTATGACCAGCCGTATGGGGTCGATTGATGATAATACTTCTGGGGGGTCGTATGGTTATCGGATGTCAAAAGTGGCGGTGAGTATGGCGGGAAAATCTCTTTCTCTTGACCTAAAGCCGAAAGGAATTGCTGTGGGGATTTTGCATCCGGGTTTGGTTAGCACTCGTATGACTAATTTTTCGGGTATTTCTACGGCTGAGGCGGTACAAGGGCTACTTCAGCGCATTGATGAGCTAAATTTAGATAATACAGGGACTTTTTGGCATTCTAAGGGGGAAGTGTTGCCTTGGTAAGCTTATGGGTCATTGGTCATTGGTGACAAGTTAAGCCCAAAATCCTCCCGTCAAGAGAGTCCTAAACCTATGTAGGGGTGAAGTTTCGCGGGTACAATCTCAACTTTAGGGTTAGGACGATTTAATGCCGCGATCTCGTCGCTAAAACCTAAACTTGGACGGGGAAACCCTGCCCCTACGAGGAATTTGACTATCGCTAAAATGACGAGTGTTTCCACCTAAAGTCCAAACAACCAATAACCAATCACCAATAACAAAAAACCAGTCAATTCTCGAACCAATGTTCCCTTTAGATGCTCATAAAGATAATGATTTTTAGAATAATCGCGATTGTTTTGGTGGTGTGTTGTTGGGGGTGTCAACCCACGCAAGCCACGACTCTTGATAGTAATGCTTCCCCTGGGGCTAAAATCTTTCAGGTACAATGTGCAGGCTGTCATCTGGGGGGCGGTAACATTATCCGTAGAGGCAAAAACCTGAAGAAACGGGCGTTACAGCAAAATGGTTATGATTCGGTTGAGGCGATCGCGGAAATTGTAACCTATGGTAAGAATAATATGTCAGCGTTTGGCGATCGCCTCACGACCGACGAAATCGAAATGGTTTCGACGTATGTCTTAGAACAAGCCGAGGCCAACTGGCGTTGATCTCGAAGCAAGGAGATAATGAAGAATAATTGAGCCTGGGTGACAAACAAGTTACGACAATATTCATTCATAACTCATAATTCATCACTCTATGGCAGTCCACCCTTCCCAAAAATCTTGGTTTTGGCTTCCTGTTGCCCTGTTGTGTTGGGGCTATAGTTTCGGGGCGATCGCGTCAGAAGCATCGATCGCCACCCTCAACCCCCAAACCGTCAATTTACCCGGTTTGGGCGACCCAGAGCGCTTTTTACCGCCGGTGGTGCAACAGCGTTTAGTCTTGCGATTGCGCGATCGCCGGGTGTATTTTTATGAAAATGACGATCTCGTAGCGAGTTATCCCGTAGCCATTGGTCGGCAGGGTTGGGAAACCCCCACCGGAGAGTTTGAAATCATCCAAAAAATACCGAATCCCATCTGGCAGCATCCCTTTACCAATGAAATCGTCCCGCCAGGCCCGGATAATCCCCTGGGCGATCGCTGGATTGGTTTTTGGACTGATGGCCAAAATTATATCGGCTTTCACGGCACACCGGACGAAAGCTTAATCGGCCAAGCGGTGTCTCATGGTTGCGTGAGAATGCGAAATGCGGATATTGTGGCGTTGTTTGACCAAGTGGATTTGGGAATGCAGGTGATTGTCGAGCAGTAACGATCGCGGTTTTATAGTCATTTTAAATACAAACCGACAGCCCGCCCGCAGATTAAAATCTGGGGCTAACACTAACAAAGTCCGCTTTCACGGACTCAAGCAGTAAGCGTCAATGTATGGAACTTAATTGGCATGACTATAGTAGTGGCGCGACACACTTTAAATGGTGGGTTACGGCGGATAACTAGATTGCAGTCATAGCCTAGATTCTAGCCGCCTAACCCACCCTACTGTCGTGACACAGCTAAAAATGTGCGATAGACTTTCGGTCTGTTTCCCAACTGAAGCCAGTTTCGCGGGTTTTCCTAAAGCACTATTTAAGGCGTGTCACGCCACTACTGTCGTGACACAGCTAAAATGAGGCTATAGGTAGGGTGTCGTTAGCGTAGCGTAACGCACCAAAATACAAGCATTTTAACGATGGTGACTATCGCACAAATTAAGCTGTGTCGAGCCACTACTGTCGTGACACAGCTAAAATAAGGCTTTAGGTAGGGTGCTGTTAGCGCGCAGCGTAACGCACCGAAATTTAATATTTTGGCGGTTGTAACTATCGCACAAATTAAGGCGTGTCACGGCACTACTGTCGTGACACATCTTAAACGGTGGGTTACGGCGGATAACTAGATTGCAGTCATAGCATGAGTTTTAGCCGCCTAACCCACCCTACGCTAAAGCCCTATTTAAGGCGTGTCACGGCACTACGCCCTCGCGATTAAGCCCATCTCCCCGTGGGAGAGGGGTTTGGGGTGAGGGCAATTCGTGGTTCTTAGTAGCGTAACGCACCAAAATACAAGCATTTTAACGATGGTGACTATCGCATAATTTAAGGTGTGTCGCGCCAGTAGTGCTGCGACGTATCTTAAACGGTGGGTTACGGCGGATAGCTAGATTGCTCTTATAGCCTAGATTCTAGCCGCCTAACCGACCCTACGCCCTCGCGATTAAGCCCATCTCCCCGTGGGAGAGGGGTTTGGGGTGAGGGCAATTCGTGGTTCTTAGTCCTCACAACAAACTCCGCGCCTTTAAACGCAGATAACGATTAACCAACGCCTCGCTGATTTGATTCGCGGGGGCATCCAGGACGAGGACTCCTTGGCGTTTGAGTTGGGCGAAAGCCACTTCGCGTTGGGCGAGGAGGTCGAGGGCGACGGCGCGACTGTAGAGGTGGTGGGCGAAAACGTGGGGTTGGTGGGGGGTGCGATCGCGGCGGAAATCGTGGTGGGCGAGGTCATCTACTTGCGGATCGCGCAGGGTGACGGCAAAGGGGAGATAGCGGGGGGTGAGGCGAGTCAGGGCAGCTAAGAGTTCAGACGAGGCGGTGGGGTCGATAATATCGGTGATCAGAACAACGAGGGCGCGGCGCTGCTGTTGGCTGACAAGGCGGCTAACGGTGCTAAAGTAATCGGGTTCGAGGAGGACGGGTTGGATGGGGGTCAGTTGTTCGATGAGGCGGGAAAGTTGATGCTGGCCGCGGGCGGGGGGAATGAGGGTGTGTATGTCTTTGTCAAAAACGGCAATGCCGACGCGATCGCCCCGATTCAGTCCAGCGAGGGCGAGGGAGAGGGTGGCATTGAGTCCCCAGTCAAAGCGTTTGATGCCTTGCACTTGGGCGGTCATGAGGCGACCGCGATCGAGGAGAATCAGCAGGGTTTGTTCTTTCTCTGGCTCTAGGACGCGCACTAAGGGGCTTAAACGGCGGGCGGTGGCTTTCCAGTCGATCAAGCGGGTATCGTCCCCTACGGCGTATTGTCGGAGTTCGCTGAACTCGGTTCCTTGACCGATGCGGCGCAGTTGGCGCAGACTGCCTGTGTTTTGAATGGCTAACTGAATGGAGAGCGATCGCAAGCTCATTAAGTCGGGATAAACGGCGGCGGTTTGCTCGGCTTGAATTTGCCAATCGTACCAAACCAAGCCCCAAGGACTGCGCTGACGCACATAAATATTGCCCCAGGTAAATTCCCCCCGTTGGTTGGGGCAGAGGGTATAGATTGCGTCTTGCTGGCTTTGGGGGGCGATTTCGAGTTGGAAGCGATCGCTCGACACGGCAAATTCGAGGGGATAGCTGTCTTTGAGTTGGATTTGGGCGGCTTGGGGGTGGGGGTTGTGCAGATGCAGGACGATGGGATTGTCGCGGTTAATGGAGAGTTTGCCGAAGGGAGCGCGACTGATGGCGATCCGATTTTGGCGCTGTCTCATGCCGTCTAGGATGGCGAGGGCGAATACCAGCAAATCGTACAGTAACAAAACGCTCACGGCGATCGCGGCGGTGGCAAAAAGACTTAAAATCAGCGCGATCGCCATGCCCAAAAACAGCAAGCCATACAAGCGTCGAGCCGGAATCAAGGGAATCATCGGGGGACAGGAACTTGATTGAGTAGGGTTGAAATTGCCGCTTCGATGGGAATGCCGTCGAGTTGGGCTTCGGGGGTGAGAATGAGGCGATGGCGCAACAGAGGCAGGGCGATGGTTTTGACGTTATCTGGGGTGACGCTGGTTTGATTGAGCAGCCAGGCATGAGCTTGACTGGCTCGTAACCAAGCCACAGCCGCTCGCGGTGAAGCCCCTAGGCTGAGGTCGGGATGCTGGCGCGATCGCTGTATCAATGCCAGTATATAGTCTAATATCTTTTCGTCAATGGCAAGGCGCTGTACGGCTTGACGAATGCTGAGGATATCTGCCACGGTGGTCACGGGTTTGAGGTGACGAGAAGCAAGATGTTGACCGTACCATCCCTTTTGCACATTTAACAGCATTTGCTTTTCGGCGGCAGGGTGGGGGTAATCCACGACAATTTTAAATAAAAAGCGGTCGAGTTGGGCTTCGGGGAGGGGATAAGTGCCTTCAAATTCTAAGGGGTTTTGGGTGGCGACTGTCCAAAAGAGTTCCGGGAGGGGCAGGGTTTCGCCGTCGAAGGTGACTTGATTTTCGGCCATGGCTTCGAGGAGGGCGGCTTGGGTTTTGGGGGGAGTGCGGTTGATTTCGTCGGCTAACAGCACTTCGGTAAAAACCGGGCCTTTTTGCAGGGTAAAACTGCGGTTGTTGAGGTCAAAGATATTCGTGCCAACAATATCCGACGGCAAAATATCAGGTGTGAGTTGGATGCGGCGAAAGTCGGCTTGAATCAGTTGGGCTAAGACTTTCACTAATAGGGTTTTTCCGGTTCCCGGTACGCCTTCGATAATAACATGGCCGCCACTGAGGAGGGCGATCGCGAGTTGTTCGACAACCGGAGATTGACCGACAATGATTTTGTTTAAGGCGGGTAGCAGACGATTAAACGTTGACACTGGCTTGACTCGCGATGAGGTAAGGCAAAAGCTGAATTGCCCGTGGCTTTATCCTGCGTCGGGATGTTCTCAGCGTCGAGCGCCAAGAATTCGACTAACTTTTATACTTTATTTTAGAGTATCGCGATCGCCAATTTGCTTGAATTGTGGGTTGGGGATGAGCAGTTGAGCATTAGGGCTAAATTTTCTGGTTTTTGGAGCTGGGAGGGCAGGGGAACCGATACAATTAAGAAGATACAATCGTTCAATCAATTTTGAGGTTAACGGAGTTGAGGTTTGTGGCCTTTTTTGTTACACAATCACAGAAATTCTCTCAATCAAGTCTTGATTGATGCTGAATTTTAACTCGGCTTTTTTACTAATTTCATGATTTCTATCTCTCCTGAGAATTTTATTATTTTAGTGGTTGATGATATCAGCCATAACTTAAGTGTTATTGGTTCGGTTTTAGAAGAAGCGGGTTATGATACAACTTTTGCCGCGAGTGGCGCACAAGCTTTAGAGCGCCTCGAAAACATTTCACCCGATTTAGTTCTGCTCGATCTGATGATGCCGGGAATGAACGGATTAGAAGTTTGTCAGATTGTAAAATCTCAATCAAAATGGTCGAATTTACCCGTTATTTTTTTAACGGCAATCCCAGAAAAAGAGGCTTTATTACAAGCATTTGAGCAGGGGGCGGTGGATTATATTACCAAGCCTTTTCATCCCCCCGAATTATTAGCTCGCGTGGGCTTACATTTAGAATTAAAAAATACCCGCGATCGCCTCCATCAATCTTTACAAGAGCAAGCTCGTCTCACTACGGCTCTCGAAAAGTTGGCTCATCTCGATCCTTTGACGGAAGTCTGGAATCGTCGCTATTTTGAAGAAGTCGCTCAACGAGAGTTTACCCGATCCCAGCGTTACCAACGGTTGTTTTCTGTGTTAATGTTGGATATTGATTATTTTAAAAAAATTAACGATACTTACGGACATCTGGTAGGAGATGAAGTCTTAAAAGCTTTGGTTAAAGTAAGTTTAGATAGTCTTCGTAAAACCGATCATTTAGGTCGCTTTGGGGGGGAAGAATTTATTGCACTTTTACCAGAAACTAATCGCAATACGGCCTTAGAAATCGCCGAAAGATTACGCAAAGCGATCGCCCAAATTATTGTTCCCCATGAAACCGATCTGATTCAAATTACGGTCAGCATTGGTGTTACTACTTATCATCCGAGCGATGGCCAGTTTAAAAACATCCTGGCTCGTTCGGATAATGCTTTATACGCCGCGAAAAACCAAGGTCGTAATCGGGTTGTCGAAGGTTAGATTAGGTCGTCTTAAATCCTAACTCTTGACAACTTTATCTTGTTATATTAAACCAGATAAAATCTTATTTTTATACAGTTTCAACTCTTTTTATGTCAGACTCTCAACTTTTACCCGCCAACGAACCCATCGACCTCACCAACTGCGATCGCGAACCGATCCATATTCCCGGCTGTATCCAACCCCACGGCGTTTTGTTCGCTCTGCAACCGCCGGATTTGACCATTGTGCAAGTGAGCCGCAACTGCGAACGATGGTGGTCTCAAAAAGCCGAAACTCTGCTGGGTCAAACGCTTGATGCTTTTTTTCCGCCTGCTGATGTACAACTAATTCGCCACTGTAGCCAAGAAAACCCCATCGAAGCCTTTAACCCCCTAACTTTGAGGATTCTGCCTTCTCAGCAAACCGTAGAAGCCCGTTTGTACCGTACAGAGAACTTGTTGGTGTTGGAGTTGGAACCCTGCCTGAGTGCAACTTTGAGTCATCCCTTGAGTTTTTATCCCTTGGTGAAACAGGCGATCGCGGCGATTCAGCAGGCTCCCGATTTTACCACTGCTGTCAATTGCCTCGTCCAAAAAGTACGAGCGATTACGGGTTACGATCGGGTGATGATCTATCGTTTTGAGCCAGATCGCTCTGGGGTGGTGATTGCCGAAGCCAAGCGGGATGACTGGGAATCTTATCTTCATCTTCACTATCCGGCTTCTGATATTCCCCGGCAAGCCCATCGCTTGTATTGTCAAAATTATCTGCGGCTCATTCCGGATATTCACTATCAACCCTGCGAGATTATTCCAACCCTTAACCCCGTTACCCAGGCTCCCTTAGACTTGAGTCAATCTATTTTACGCAGCGTTTCGCCTTTACATCTTGAATACTTACAAAATATGGGGGTCAGAGCCACTTTAACCATTTCTTTGCTCCATGAAGGCAAGTTATGGGGCTTGATTTGCGCTCATCACGACCAACCCAAACGCCTTGATGGTGAAACTCGCAAAGCCTGTGAATTTCTCGGTCAGTTTCTGTCGGTGGAGTTGTTTAAACAACAACAACGACACCTCAGCCAATCCCCAGGGAAAATAGCAATTATTCAACAATACCTCCAACAACATCTCAGCAGTGAAAGTGACTTTATCCAATATATATTGCAGCAAAAAGACGAAGACTTATTAGATGGTGTCGCAGCGTCGGGGTTAGCCTTGGTTTTGGGCGATCGCTTGGTGTTGATTGGTCAAACGCCCCCAGAAGCAGCACTCAGGAGTTTTTTAGCATGGTTGCGTCAGCATTCTCCTGAAACCGTATTTCACAGCCATTGTCTCAAAGAAGTGTATCCCGAAGCTGCCCAATGGCTAGATTGTGCTGCCGGGGCGCTAGGAATCGCGGTGGCGGTCAAACAAGTGGTGTATCAGTTGGTTTGGTTTCGTCCAGAGGAGTTGCAACGGGTGACTTGGGGGGGCAATCCTGAAAAACCCGTTACGGTGACGACGGCAGGAGAGGTGAGGTTGTCGCCCCGCAAGTCTTTTGCAGCTTGGCAAGAAACCGTGAGAAATCGCTCGCTACCGTGGACCGATCCAGAGATTGAAGCGGTGTCTCAACTCCGCAATACCTTACTGATAGCGGCGTTAACCTTTACGCAGGTGAGTTTAGAAGAAAAGACAAAACAGGCTAATGTGGCCAATCGCCTTAAAAGCGAGTTTTTGGCGAATATGAGCCATGAGATTCGCACGCCGATGAATGCGATTTTGGGGTTTTGCGATTTGTTGCAGGATGTGGTGGTGGAGTCTCATCAAAAGCAATACCTAGAGGCGATCGCGACCAGTGGTGAGTCGTTAATGCGCTTGATTGACGATATTTTAGATTTATCGAAGATTGAAGCCGGAAAAATAGAGTTACAATACGAAACCATATCCGTAAGCCAAATTTTGTTAGAAATCGAGCAAATATTCCGCCAAAAAGCCCAAAGTAACGGTTTAGCTTTAAAGCTAGAAATCGATTCTAGGTTTGATTGGGGGATTGAGTTTGATGAAATTCGCTTGCGGCAGATTTTATTAAACTTGGTGGGTAATGCTTTAAAGTTTACCGAACAAGGTCAAGTCACGATCGCGGCGATCGCCCAACCCTACGACGACAATCGCCAACTCTGGCTGAAAATTAGCGTTAAAGATACCGGAATTGGCATGAGTCGCGAGCAACGCCAACATATTTTTGAGGCTTTTGTGCAAAGCGAAGGCCAAAGTACGCGCAAGTATGGCGGGACGGGGTTAGGATTGGCGATTACCCGCCGTTTGACTGAGATGTTGGGGGGGTTTGTCTTTTTGCGATCGCAACCGCAACAAGGCAGCGAATTTAGCTTGATTTTCCCGGAGATCAAAGTGCTGCAACGAAAGGAATTAGCCCCGCCCCCCGCCTCCTCAACCCCCAAGTTAGGGCAGTTTGCACCCGCCAAAATTTTAGTGGTTGATGATGTTCAGTCTAATCTCGATGTGGTAGCGGGGTATTTTGACAAAACCGAACATCAGTTAATTTTGGCTCGCGATGGTTGCGAAGCGGTGGATTTGGCGATCGCCCATCGTCCCGATATTATTTTAATGGACTTGCTGATGCCCCGTCTTGATGGTGAAGCGGCCAGTCTACAACTCAAAAAGAATCCCCAGACGCAATCGATTCCCATTGTTATTTTAACTGCTTCTATGACTCCAGAAGCGGGTCTCAACTCCCCAATCAACCACGATGCTTTTTTACGCAAACCCTTTTCTCAAGCTCAATTGGCTTTAGTGTTGCAAAAATTTCTGCCTTACCCAAACGAGTCACCCCCCGCGATCGTCACGGCGCAACCGACGGCGACGGTGGATACTTGCGATCCCGAAGTGATTGCAGCTTTAGACCCAATCCAACAAACCCTTTGGCCCCAAGTGCAGCGAACCCTAACTCGGCGCAAAGTTCAATCTTTTATTGATAGCTTACAAAGTTTGCTTGAAAATACGTCCTGTACCCCTTTAGAAAGATATGTGCAACGGTTGAACAATCAATTGATCGCTTTTGATTGGGAACATCTCCCCGAAACCGTTGATGAGTTTCCTCAACTGTGCCAAACTCTAAAAAGCCAGGACTAACTCAACTGTCTCGATGGCGGAGTCAGCGATCGCATCTGATAGGGTGATACACTAAAAAATACTCATTTTACTTCGGGATATAGTGGCGGGCAATGGAACTTTTCGACTCTCTCATTCTGGTTGTTGATGACTTAAAGCAAAATTTACAAGTGATCGGTAACTTGTTAGAAAATCAAGGCTATGATACAACCTTTGCTGTTTCTGGAAAGCAAGCTTTAGAGCAGATTAAAATTTCGCCGCCAGATTTAATTTTGCTAGATTTAATGATGCCTGAAATGAGTGGTTTAGAGGTTTGTAAAATCTTAAAGTCAGACGAGCGATGGCAAAATATTCCCGTTATTTTTTTAACGGCTAATCGTGACCCCCAAAGTCTGGTAGAAGCTTTTAATACCGGAGCCGCAGACTACATTACCAAACCGTTTCAACCGGAAGAAGTTTTGGCCCGAATTAACAGCCAACTCACCCAAATTGCTCTGCGTCGTCAATTACAACAGCAAAACCAAGAACTACAAGCAGAAATTGCTCAACGTCATCAAACCGAGCAAGCCCTAGTCCAAGCCAAACAAGCCGCAGAAACCGCTAACCAAGCTAAAAGTACCTTTTTAGCGAATATGAGCCATGAGTTGCGATCGCCCTTGAACGCAATTTTAGGATTTACACAGCTTTTAAGACGCGGTACAAATTTGACTTCAGTTCAGCAAGAAAATGTTAATATTGTTTATCGCAGTGGCCGACATTTATTAGATTTAATTAACGATATTTTGGATTTGTCCAAAATCGAAGCCGGACGAGTTCAACTTCATTGGGAAACCATTGATTTGCTAGAATTGTTGTCAGAAATTCGCAATATGTTGAGCCTCAGAGCCTCAGATAAAGGTTTAATCCTGCACTTTGAAATCGACCGGGATGTTCCCCGTTGTTTTGTCAGCGATCGCCTCCGTTTACGGCAAATTTTAATTAACTTGATCGGTAATGCCATTAAGTTCACGGAAAAAGGAAGTATCAACCTCGCGGTTAACTGGGTTAAAAACCAAAATAAATCCTCTCAAGCTTCAAATTGCTTGGGTTTTGTGGTGGAGGATACAGGAGTCGGCATTGCTCCCCATGAACTTTCCCTGCTTTTTCAACCCTTCAGCCAAACGACATCAGGGTTTCGCGCTGCCGAAGGAACGGGATTAGGATTAGCTATTAGCCGCAGGTATATTTATTTGCTTGGGGGAGAGATTCAGGTTGCTTCTGAACTCGGTCAAGGCACGACCTTTCAGTTTGAATTACCAATCCAAGAAGCTCGAAACCAAGCCCCAGAGCCTCAAAACGCTTTTTGCGACGCTGGGATTGCGATTCGGGGTTTAGCGCCCACTCAACCTCAATATCGCATTCTCGTGGTTGACGACCGCGTTCTCAACCGACAACTGCTCAAACAAATATTATCACCCCTAGGATTTCAGGTGAAAACCGCCCCAAATGGAGCCGAGGCGATCGCCCAATGGCAAAGTTTCCGACCCCATTTGATTTGGATGGACTTAAAAATGCCGGGGATCGACGGTTATGAAGTCACTCGTCAAATTCGACAGCAAGAAGCCCAATATTTAGCTTTAGAAGAAAAACCCAATCCCACCAAAATCATTGCTCTAACTGCCAGTGTTTTAGCCGATCAAGAACCTTTAGCGCGGGCCGCAGGCTGTGATGATTTTATGAGTAAACCCTTTGTTGATACTGAAATTTTGGCTAAGATTAAACAGCACTTACAAGTCGAATATCTCTATGATCGTGTCGATCGCCATAATTCCCCATCCCCAGAAGGGTTAAGTCTAACCTCTGACTCCTTCTCAGAAGCTTTGGCTACCCTCTCTCCCGATTGGCTCCAACATTTTCAGCAAGCAATTTTGTCTTTAGATACAGAAATAATTTTAGCCTTGATTAACGATTTACCGCCAGAACAAGCGGAATTAGCCGCTAACTTGCGCGAACAAATCGAGAATTTTAATTACGATCCTCTACTGCAAGCGATCGCCCAAATATCCCCCCTGGTTAAGATTGATGGATGACGATTTAACTTGGAAAACAACTGCGAAAATCTTGGTAGTGGATGACATTCCGGCAAATTTACGGTTGTTGGGCAACTTACTCAAAGAGCAGGGATATACCCAAGTGCGATTTGCTCCCAGTGGTAAATTGGCCATCGAAAGTGCGGGACGCTTTCAACCGGATTTAGTATTACTTGATATTATGATGCCCGATATGAATGGGTATCAAGTCTGCCGCGCTCTCAAAGCCAATCCTGAAACCCAAAATATTCCGGTGGTGTTTTTGAGCGCTTTGAGCGAGGAGGATGATAAGACAGAGGGTTTCGCTGTGGGGGGAGCCGATTATATTACCAAGCCGTTTTATACTGCCGAAGTCGCAGCGCGGGTGCGGTTGCAATTGCAAGAGCGCTTTTTACGGGAACAACTGCAAGCCCAAAACGATAAGTTACAAGCAGAAATCCGCGAGCGTCAGTTACTCGAACAACGGCTCAGCACCTCGGAAATAAAGCTCAGAGGGATGTTTGAGTCGATGCAGGACTTGGTGCTAACTATTGCCCTAGAAGACGGTCAAATCGGCGATATTGATATTTTACCGACGCGCTGGAGTTGCCAAACGGCTCCCGGAATTGACTGGGTGGGGATGATTTTAGAGCAGTTGTTCGATCCTGAAAAAAGTGCGCCTTGGGTCGATCGCATTACGCAAGCCTTAGCTCAAAACATTACCCTGAGTTGGGATTTATGTTTGCGAGCCGAAGGGGAAGAATTGTGGCTGAATGTGGATATTACCTCTTGGAGTGATACCTCTGTCATGGCAGTGGCTCGCGATATTAGCGTCCGCAAGCGCAACGAACGGCAAATTAAGCTGATTTCAGACGCTAACCAAGCGATTACCCATTCAGAGCGCTTAGAAGACGCGATCGCGACAGTTTTGGCCTTGGTGTGCGATCGCATTTTTTGGGATTATGGCGAGGCTTGGCAAGTCAACGAAGACGAAACCGCTTTGATTCATATTGCAGACTTAGCATCGAGTCGCGATCGCTTTGCCCCTTTAAATGCTTATAACCACAATCGACAGGTGCAAAGGGGGGAAGACTTACCCGGTTATATTGGGCAAGTCAAACATCCCTATTGGCTAACCCTCGGTCAATCTCCCCCCGATACGGGAAAATGGAGCGCGATCGCGACGGAATTGGGCTTAAAAACGGCCTTTGGTATGCCGATCCTCGCTGGTGATGAATTGCTGGCGATTTTGATTTTTTATAAAGCTCAAGCGACTCCCTGTCAGCCCAGTTTGATGGAATTAGTCCGGGCAGTGGCGGCACAGTTGGGAGCCGATATTCAGCGCAAAAAAGCCGAAATTGCCCTACAACAGCAAATGGCGGAAACCGAGAAACTCTTACTCAATATTCTGCCCGATCCCGTCGCGGCTCGCTTAAAAGCTGGAGAAACCCCCATCGCCGATCAGTTTACCAATGTTAGTGTTTTGTTTGCAGACATCGCAGGTTTTACTGATATTGCGGCGCGATCGCAACCCCATAAACTGGTAGCCACCCTCAACACCATTTTTTCAGAGTTTGACCGTCTGGCACTACATTACGGCCTCGAAAAAATTAAAACCATCGGTGATGCTTATATGGTGGTTGGGGGACTCCCCACCCCCCGATCCGACAGCAACCGCGCGATCGCGCTGATGGCTCTAGCAATGCAACAATCCCTCGCTCGTCTCAACTCTAACTCCCCCACCCAACAATTTCAACTGCGAATTGGCATTCACGTTGGTACAGTGGTCGCGGGTATTATCGGCATGAGCAAGTTTAGTTACGATCTGTGGGGAGATACGGTAAACTTGGCCTCCCGCATGGAATCTAGCGGCATTCCCGGTAAAATTCAAGTCTCGGCTGTGACTTGCGAACACCTCAAAGATGAGTTTATCTTAGAACCACGGGGCGTTATTTCGGTTAAGGGAAAAGGCAAGATGCTCACCTATTGGTTGCTGGCTTCTAAAACTGCCCAAGAACCCCTGTTTCCAGCTTTACCCTAAGTCGCATCAAAATTAAGGCGACTTTCCTCCCCCAACTCTCGCCACTTAAAATTGAGATTAAATCCGAAAAAACAACCACGCTTCGCGAGAACCCCGGTTTATTACCTGCTTACACAGTCAAGTTAAAGCTTTTAGCTAGAAACCGGGGTTCTAAAACTTCACAAATTAAACAAAGCAGTACGGCAAAGCGTCGGTACAGTTCGTACAAATCGGAATTTAGAAGCCCTTCTCCCGTGGGAGAGGGGTTTGGGGTGAGGGCTGAGGACAAGCTAATATCAAACCCCAAACCCCCATTTCTTAACCCAAACTCACGTTAAATTAGTGGCTTTGATAATCCGAACAATTGTGGGCCTCTTGGGTCAAAACGACAGCCGGATTCACCGCACATTTGAGGTAAGGATTGTTTTTAAAATAACGGCAATTCGCGCAAGGCATTTGCTTGACCCGTTGTAGGGTAGTCAGGCGATTGCGTACATTTTTTTTAAGATTTAAACCTAAAAGAACAGTGACAATCCCCCCAATGGCCAGGAGGGAAGTCGGTAATAAAATTAAGTCACTGTTAAATTGACCATTATTATCTGGCATGGGGTTGCGAGAAATCACTCTCTCGGTCTGACTTTCGGTCGTCTGGCCTTGAGATTGAGGATTAAAAAAAGATTGAGCCTCCATAAAAAATCACCTTAAAGAACAAAATAGTAAGAAAAATTCAATTGGGAATTACTGAATTTGAATGAACGTAGAATCAATTGAGCATTTAAGATTGGGTCAATGACATCCCTTAAATCAATTCGATTAATTCCCCCTGAATACTGTTCTTATCTTGCAATGTTTTGGGTTGTCATTTGCTCTGTCATAAGAAATAAATATGTGCAAAGCACTCCTAACTAATTTAAAAGGTAATGTGTTATAAAATCAAATATCGATTACTCATATTGAAGATTACAAATTAAAAATCGCAGTTTAAGTTTCTCACAACAGCCATCAGGACGGTTCCCAGGGCGCGATCGCGATCGTCTCCTCGAATATATCTCTACCTTTAGACAGATAGCCATGATTGAGTCCCATCCCCGAAAGCGTCGGCCCCTGTAGTATGTACGCAACCGTACTGACTAAAAGCAATAAACTGTGTATTGTTCCCATATAAACGGGTCATAGAAATTGCGCTTTTTTTCGTGAATTAGCAGCAATTTCTCGCAAACTGACCATATCGGCACTCGGACAACAAATAACGTACTTTGGCCGAGTCTAACTCATTGCTACCTCTTTTCTTGACCTTGAGTTTGCAGTCGGTCATTTCTGGCAAGAGCGAAACTGCCCAAGAGAGAATCAGTTTGCGTCTAAAACTGCCCCCAGTTTTACCTTCTGTCCTCTGGGTTACTTGCCCTCTCGCGAGCAAGCCACCATAGGAGTATATTAACGTGCCAATCAACCAACTCTTGTCATCCCTACCCCCAGAAGAATACCAAACCCTAGAACCCTATCTCGAAGAAGTCCACTTACTCTTAGGACAAGTCCTATACGAACCCAGAGAAGAAATTCGCTGTGTCTACTTTCCGAATGAAGCGATGGTGTCTCTGGTTTCCATTGTCGAAAATGGAGCGACGATAGAAGTAGGAATGGTGGGTAATGATGGTATGGTTGGTGTTCCAGTTTTTCTAGAAGGCGGTTATACCACCAACTGCGCCGTTGTACAAATTGCGGGATCGGCGATGCGGATGGATGCTGCGGTATTAAAAAACTTCTTTCACCAAAGCGGTCAGTTGCAACGCATCCTACTTTTGTACACTCAAGCCCTGTTAACCCAAGTCAGTCAAACCGCCACCTGTAACCGTTTGCACTCCCTCGAATCTCGCTTGGCTCGCTGGTTACTGTCTGCCCAAGATTGCGCTCTGACCTCCGAGTTACTCCTCACCCAAGAATATATTGCCAATATGCTCGGAACGCGCCGAGCCAGCGTTACAGTAGCCGCCGGAGTGCTACAGCAAGAAGGCTGCATTCGCTATTCTCGCGGCAAAATTATGATTCTCGACCGCAATAAGCTCAAAAATGCTGCTTGCGAATGTTACACCGTTGTTAAAGATGAGTTTAACCGCCTTTTGGCTTCTAGACGAGATGAGGAAGAGACCTCAAGTTAAGTCTCATTCTGTGTCAAGCCTATGTACGGTAACGGACGGAAAAATTTTGGCTCTTGTGGGAAAATAGGCTAGTTATACTAACTTACAACCTCGACTAAAGTAAACTTTAGCCAGTTACATCCCACTCATAATACTTTAGGTGTCGCTGCTGAGTAATGGCCGCTTAGTTTAACAAAAAATAACAGATCAAAACTTCAACGTACCCCCAAACCCTGAATCAACCCATTTGAGCAAATCCATGAATATTCGGTTCGAGAATGTCCGATTGTTGATCGTGGACGATCATCAAGACTCCCAAGACTTGCTTGTTACTTTGTTTGAAGCGTATGGTGCCCAAGTCAAGGCAGTTTCGTCTGTATCAGAGGCTTTGCAGTTGTTAAATCAGTTTCGACCGCATCTTTTGATCAGCGATCTGGTTATGCCGGAGCAAGACGGCTATAGTTTAATTCGTCAGATTCGCCAACTCGAACATCAAGAAAATTTAAGACCTCTACCGGCGATCGCGCTGACGGCTGCGGCCAAACAGGAAGACTGCGATCGCGCTCTCAATGCGGGTTTTACTCACTACTTATCTAAGCCCGTTAATCTCGAAACTTTGATGGCGACGGCCAGGGAATTGATTGGAGTTCGCCAATCAGCTTAAAGGTTACCTCGATTGAATTTTCGTCCCAAAGATTTACTCTCGGTCGGCAGAATATCTCCAAAGAAAGACGAATTAAACCGTTAGTTTTGTTTGACTAAAAAATATAACTAACTTTAGTTTAAGGAGATTATATATGAGTTATAGTGCAATTAGCGAACTACCGCAACAAATCCAAGGTCAACTGCCGAACGAAGCGCAACAAATTTATATGACTGCTTTTAATAGTGCGTCCTCTGAAGGAATGCCCGAAGCCAAAGCCCAAGAAGTGGCTTGGAATTCTGTGAGTAACAGTTACGAACAAGATTCCCAAGGTAATTGGCATCATAAACCCGAAGGCGGCCCCGGTGGCACCAATACCGGAACAATGCCGGGTAATTAAAGTTTTACGGTATTTTTCTAATTCATTTTTGAATCAGTTGTCATCCATTAAAGCCCTGAACTTGTCGTTTTGGGCTTTTTTTATTGGCGATCGCCCAACCAATAAGTATTCATTTTGCCCTTACCTTTGATTTTAATTTGACCCCGTTTTAGGCAATGATAATGAGCTTTGAGGGCTTCGTAAGTCGATTGAGAAATTTGAATTTTACCCGCTTGACCCTGAGATTCCATGCGACTCGCAATGTTGACCGCATCTCCCCACAAATCGTAAGTAAATTTATTCGTCCCAATCACTCCTGCAACCACAGACCCGGTATTAATGCCGATTCGCAGTTGCATTTCTAAGCCTAAACTGCCGTTGAGTTCGGCTAAAGTGCGTTGCATGGCCAAGGCTAAATCCGCGATCGCGATCGCGCCATTATCTCGTCTTTCCGGCAGTCCTCCTGCCACCAAATAAGCATCCCCAATGGTTTTGATTTTTTCTAAGCCCCGTTCCATCGTTAAACGATCGAAAGCCGAAAAAATCCGGTTGAGCATAATTACTAATTCTTGGGGTGTTTTTTGACTGGAAATTTGCGTGAAGTTCACTAAATCTGCGAACAAAATAGTCGCTGATTTATAATTCTCAGCAATATAGTTTTCTGCTAATAAACCAGAATTATCTTTAAGATTTTCAACAATCGATTTTGGTAAAATATTTAATAATAAACTTTCAACTTTTTGCTTTTCCCGCTTCAACGCCGCATCGGTTTGTTTGCGTTGGGTAATATCATGGAAAAACACCGAAACCCCCTCGTAAGACGGGAATATACGGATTTCGAGCCAGCGATTGTGATAGCGGGTTTCAAAGGTAATACTACTTTGCTGGTTTTGGGCTTGATTGAGATGTTTTTCAAAAATGGAATTTTTAAATTCCGGTAAAATAGAACTAAATTGATGACAAAGTAAATCTTCACTTTCACGCTGAAGAATGCGACTCGCTTGAGCATTGACGTAGGTAAAACAGCGTTCTTGATTCAGGGCAAAAAAGCCATCGGTCATGTTTTCGAGTAAATCTACCACTTGGCGATCGCTGGCCCGGAGTTTGGTTTTCACTTGCTGATTGCGCTTTACTTGCCGTTCTAAGCGGGTCAAATTGATTTGTAACTCCATTTGCGCGATCGCCTGACGACTAAGGCGTTGTAGGGCTTCGAGTTGCTTCTCAGACAATTGCTGGGGTTGCGTGTCGATGGCGCACAATGTCCCAATGGGAAAGCCCTGGGGAGTCACCAAAGGCGCACCCGCATAGAAACGAATATAAGGCGGCCCCAAAACCAAAGGATTGCGGGCAAAACGCTCGTCTTGAGTCGCATCGGGAATCACCAAGACATCTTCGGGGTTGAGAATCGCATGGGCGCAAAATGAAGATTCTCTGGGGGTTTCAGAGACATCACCCAAGCCCATTTTAGATTTAAACCATTGCCGATTTGCATCGATTAAACTCACTAGGGCAATGGGCGTATTACAAATATAAGCAGCCAACGCTGTGAGGTCGTCAAAGGCTTGTTCGGGCAGAGTATCGAGGATATCATACCGTTCTAAAGCGGCGAGGCGTTCCTCCTCATTTTCGGGAAAGGCCGCCGGACAACATAATATATCAGAGGGGTTCAGGGTTGGAGAATAGCAAGATACTACCGCGTTTTTTGTCCATTGCCACAATTGACCTAGAACGCGATCGCCCCGGACTAAATGCTGCTTTTTGGCGTAAAACACAACCATCTCCTTTTGTCTCAATTCCCATTGTACAAGGGTAAGTTTTCCAAATAGGGCGATCCCCAATTCCCCAAAAAGTAGGGGAATCGCGTCAAATTCTGACGATTTCCCCAGTTCCCCTAAATTAAAGTTGTGATGCGTTGGGCCAAAAAGCCCGAAACCCTGATTTTGTTATTAGTCATTGGTTATTAGTTTTGGTAAATACAAATAACCGATAACTTCAGGAACAAATATTCCCATAATTATGCTATTTAAGTATTAATCATTTCACCACCATTGGGATGCAACACCTGACCCGTCATATAAGCCGAATCTTTAGAAGCTAAAAACACATAACTTGGCGCAATTTCGGCAGGTTGTCCGGCGCGATTTAACGCCACCTTATCGCCAAAATGTTCGACTCGTTCAGGGGGATAAGAAGACGGAATCAACGGAGTCCAAACCGGCCCAGGGGCCACCCCATTCACGCGGATTTTTTGGTCGGCCAAATTTTTAGCCAGCGATCGCGTAAACGAAACAATTGCCCCTTTACTCGCTGAATAATCGAGCAAACCACTACTCCCACGATACGCCGTGACTGAAGTGGTATTAATAATTGTACTGCCTTCTTGTAAGTGGGGTAATGCCGCTTTCACAAAAAAGAACATCGAATATACATTCGTCCGAAAGGTACTGTCGAGTTGTTCGAGACTAATATCTGCAATACTTTCTTGGGGGAAATGTTCTCCGGCATTGTTCACCACCACATCCAAGCGGCCCAATTCATCGACCACTTGTTGCACTACATTTTTACAAAACTGTTCGTCTTTAATATCGCCAGCAATTCGCAAACAACGCTTGCCTTCTTGCTGAACTTGATTTTCAGTTTCGATTGCGTCGCCGTGTTCGTTGAGATAGACAATCGCCACATCTGCGCCTTCTTTAGCATAGGCGATCGCGATCGCCCGGCCAATGCCACTATCGCCACCAGTAATCAAAGCCACCTTATCCTTGAGCTTACCACTACCTTGATATTCCAAATCCTCGGTAGTAGGCCGCGGGGCCATCTCATACTCGCGGCCTGGGGTTTCGTTTTGATGTTGGGGGGGACGTTGTTTGTTATGAGTCGTCATAATCTCTCCTTTTCCCTATACAGCAGCGACTTCACTTGCAGCAAAGGCTTTGAGCATTTCTGCGTTAAAATCTTCGATATCGCCAGGATTGCGACTGGTAATCAGGCCGCGATCGACCACCACTGACCGATCCACCCAACTAGCCCCGGCATTTCTCAAATCCGTTCGCAAAGACGGCCAGGAGGTCATTTTTCGCCCCTGTACCACGTCTGCTTCTGCCAAAGTCCAGGGCCCGTGGCAAATCGCGGCTACCGGCTTTCTCGCGTC
Source organism: filamentous cyanobacterium ESFC-1 (assembly GCA_000380225.1). Classification (GTDB taxonomy): domain Bacteria; phylum Cyanobacteriota; class Cyanobacteriia; order Cyanobacteriales; family Spirulinaceae; genus Jaaginema. The sequence continues at coordinate 425,114 of KB904821.1, read as the reverse complement.
AAAAAACGACCGCACAAACTGCACTGCGTCTTTGTTCATCCGTAACTGATCCGGGTTGAGAGTTCCACCGGGAAGCAGCAATGCGTCATAATCATCGGGATTGGCTTGGTCTAAAGCTACATCAACCGGAAATTGGTCGCCGCGATCGTAGTGATTCCAGCCTTGGACTTGTCCGGCTTGGGGTGATACCAAATGGGTTTGGGCCCCGGCTTCGTCTAAGGCTTGTCGCGGTTGGGTCATTTCCACTTGTTCAAAGCCATTTTCTAGTAAAATTGCGATTTTCTTATTGTTTAAATCTTGAGCCATTGTAAAAGAAGAATTCTCCTGAATAAAATACTATAAAGTCTTAGAATTGATTTGCTATAGATTGGTCTTTAAAATTAATCAATCTGCTCGATCAGTCTAGATCGCTTAAGCCATAATTTTCATCACTCTAGAGAGAGACCAGAAATCCCTGAGACGAATGACTTACCGCCTTGAGAAAGATTACATCTTGAGAGAGATGAAAATTTATTAATAAATTGCTAAAACCTAAGAATATCTTGGTTCAACCTATCAAATTGTAGCCCGATATTTCTACTCAACTTCACTTTGAGATTACCCAAACTTTTTTATCTTAAACCCAATTTTTAGCAAAAATCAATCTAGACTATGACCCAAAACTATTGGTAACAAACCTCCTCCCATTCTCGATGAAAAAAATCTTCCTCATTCTAAGGAACAGACTTGGCTGCGTTAGCCATTAATAACTGGTAACTCTCTTGGAAACGTTGATTTTACTTTTTGAGGAACCGAACGCCCATATAATCTAGCTTTTAGCTTTTTCATAGAGTCTACCCTATAGCAAGAAGTTTCTGCTCCCTTTCTAGGGTAGAATCCCCACTCCCCCTTGGGCGGGGTTTTCCCGCCCCTACACGCCCACTGCCTACTGCCCCTTAGAAGCTGATAACTGAAATGACTAACGCTATTGAGTTTGCCTTATTTGCCCCCTACAATGAAAAAGCCAGCTTGGTCGGCTGTTTTTCAGATTGGCAAGAAATCGAGATGGAAAAAGACGATCGCGGCTATTTTCGCACCAAAGTTGACCTCGAAGATGGTACTTACCAATATAAATTTCAAGTCCAATCTTTGTCTTGGTTTTTTGATGAAAAAGACCGATGGGTAACCGTTGCCGATCCTTGTTCAACTGATATTGATGATGCGAGTCAAAATAGCATCATCAGAATTAAAGATGGTAGTCCAATTGTGGATACCTATGTTTGGCAACACGACGAAACCTCCCTACCCGTTAATGAAGAATTAATAATTTATGAGTTGTTTGTCGCGGGCTTTCAACCGAAAAACGGCAAACTGGAAGGGGATTTTCAAGGCGTAATTGAAAAACTCGATTATTTACAAGATTTGGGGATTAATGCCATTGAACTATTACCGATGCAAGAATATCCAGGGGATTTTCACCAAGGCTATAACCCCCGTTATTATTTCGCCGTCGAGTCGAGTTATGGCAGCAGCGAAGATTTAAAACGCTTGATTGATGAAGGTCATAAACGCGGCATTCGCTTTATTATGGATGGTATTTTTAATCATTCTGATGCTGAATGTCCCTTAACCCAAATCGATCACGATTATTGGTATCATCACGAACCCCAACATGACCCGGAAACTACTTGGGGGCCAGAATTTAATTACGAACATTACGACGAAAATCTCGACCTGAAACCCGCTTGGGGTTTTGTGGGTAAGGTGGTGCAATATTGGATACAAGAGTTTCATATTGATGGCATCCGCTTTGATGCAACCCGGCAAATTGATAACTACGATTTTCTGCATTGGATTACCCAAAAAACCCGCGAATTTGCCTCGATGAAACCCTTTTTTAATATGTCCGAACATATCCCTGAATCGGCGGATATTACGGGTTATCAAGGGCCGATGGATGCCAGTTGGCACGAATCTTTCCGACAAACCTTGATTGCCAATGTTTGTGGCGATCGCTTTGATTTAGAAGACCTTAAAGATGCCATTGATGGCCGCAGAAAAGGCTATGAAGGCACAACCAGCGTGATTAATTACCTTTCGAGTCACGATGGGGGTCACATTATGGGGGCGTTGGGCGATCGCGAAATTTTTGAAGAAAATGCCTTTAAACGGGCAAAACTGGGGGCTGTTATCTTAATGACAGCTTTGGGTATTCCTTTAATCTGGATGGGTAGTGAAATTGGCGAATATTCTAATTATCAAGATACCCCCATTGACTGGGAATTTTTAGATAATGAATTCAATCAAAATTTACTGGGTTACTACAAGGGTTTAATTCATTTACGCAAAACCAACGCAACCTTACACACAGATAATCTCGATTTCTTGTTTGAAGATACCGAAGCCAAACTCTTAAGTTATTATCGCTGGAATGACGAAGGCGATCGCTTGCTGGTGGTGGCTAACTTCTCCGATAACTTCTTAGGTGAATATACGATTCCCGATATTCCGGTAGATGGGACTTGGCACGAATGGACATTAGATTATCAAATCGAAGTACGCGATCGCCAACTAACTTTAGATATCGGCCCTTGGGAAGCACAAGTCTTTTTAGCCTAAACTAAATTAGCATAGTTATTACTTCTGAGAGAGGGAAACAAAACGAAAATTGATTTAAATAGAATACAGAAGCAATAATAAAGCCTTAAATATTTGCTTATTCTTTAAACCTTTCTTGTCTCGATTTTGTTTAAAAATAACAATATCAAGACAAGGAAAGTTTATTCCTTTATTCAATTAGCTTTTGACAATCGAACTCAAGATTTTAATTCTATTTAAACATGGGGAACGCGCTAACTTACCCAACCGAGAATTACTTGAGTTCGATTTTTCTTAAGGCTTTTGTTTGCCCAAAATTGTTACCCCATTTAAATCATGAGTTTTAATCCCTTAACCGAAAAAGGTATTCCCCTCGACCAACAACTCCGCAACTGGTCGGAACTCAACATTCAACCCTACAATAAACAAGACGTTCATCCCTATACCCGTACTCGCATCATTACCATGAACGGGATTGAAGTTGAATCTATCTTTTTCTCCCATCAATTTGCCCGTCACACCAGCGACCCCGATATTCGCAAGTATCTAGCCCAAACGCGACGCATCGAACAACAACAGCAAAAAGCTATTAATTGGCTGAGTCCCGGTGACGAATCTCCCCTCGAAACCACCATCGGTTACGAACAAGTCGCCGTAGACCTCACCGCATATTTAGCCAGAGTCGAACCCAACCCCTACCTCAAACAAGCCTTTGAATTTGGCTTACTCGAAGACTTCGACCACCTATACCGCTACGCCAATCTTCTCGACTTACTCAACGGCAAAAAAGCCGAAAAACTCACCGGCGATTTGACCGAAATTATGCCCGGTCGCGCCACCGCCGACGAACATCGTCACCCCATCGACGAAGTTCGTCAACCTAGCGATAGCAAAAAAGCCGACCCCTTCTCGCTTCTGCATACCATGACCTTAGTGGCCGCAGAACAGCAAACCATGAACTTCTACATGACCGTAGGCAATCAACCGATGCACCCCTTGGCCCGCGGCCTTTACCTGGAAATCGCGGAAATCGAGGAACAACACGTTACCCATTACGAATCCCTCCTCGACCCCACTATCTCCTGGTTCCAACGAGACGTTTTGCATCAATATAACGAGTGTTATCTCTACTACTCCTTTATGCAGCAAGAACCCGACCCGCGCATCAAGCAGTTGTGGGAGTTACACTTGAACATGGAAATCGAACAGTTACGCCTCGCTTGCGATATGTTACGCAAATATGATGGCAAAGAACCCGAAGAATTTTTGCCCTCCTCTATTTCCGAACCCGTTAAGTTTCAGGAAAATAAAGACTATATTCGCCAAGTTCTCAAAGACCAAGTGAACTTAACCGGAGACGAAATTAAGTTTGTCCCGGTGTCCGATTTACCTGAAAATCACCGTTATTTCCAATACCAAGAAACCGTGAACCAAGGCGGTGTTCCCAGTCAGCAAGTTATCGAACAACATGAGCAACAAATGGGCAATGATTACAAAATGACCACAGAAGGAAAATCGCCTTTAGTCGGTGTCTAATTCTTTAACCAATATTCTCTGGGGGCGTAATCATTGCGCCTCCAAGACTTCTTAATATCAAATCCGTTTAATTGGTGAAGCTGCATTAACCCCGGTTTTCTTACCTGCTTACACAGTCATGTTAAAGTTTTCAGCTAGAAACCGAGGTTCTCGCGCCAGTGGTTGTTTTTTTCGGATTTGATATAACTTTTAGAAGCGTTACTAATATCCAATCCGCTTACTAAAATCCACTCTTACTTTAGTTTAGGTCGGCGGACTTTGCCCTCATTTAGAAAGAGTTATCAATGTAAATTCACAGTTGTACATTGTAAATTATACATTGTACATTATTTAATATTCCATTTTTTGAATGCCCATCACATCATCGTAAGCCGCGACTATGGCAAAAGTGGTTACAGGCGCGGTCACAAATAGACCCACTCCACAGAGTAAGATACCAACCAGATTAATTAACCCTAACAAAAAGATAAAGCCAAACCAAGAAAACCACTGCTTGGTCACAATCTGCCGGCTATTTTCCATTGCTTGCCAAAAGCTAAAATTTCGGTCAATAATCAAGATATATATAAAAGAATAGCCAATGGCTAAATAAATTCCTGGCAGAATACATAAAAGAAAACCGATAGCAATGAGGATGTAGCTAACAATCGTTCCTAAAACCAGTTGGCTGAAATAATTATAAGCTTTGAAAAAATCGCTAAATTCAACGGATTGATTTCTATACGCTTTGAAACAGCCGATCAAAACTCCTAAATTTAAAGGAACTAAAATAAAGCCAACAATTAAACTTATAATATCGGCCAGGGGCGAATCGAGAAATATTGGCCATAAAAAAGTATTAATACCAATCAAGATACCGTCTAAAAGCGAGAAAGCAATGAATATCCCTGGATTTTCTTTGAATTTTTCCCAACCTCTACTAATGTATTCACTGGTGTTAACGGTATAGTTGCCTTCTAGAACGTTTTGAAGATTTTTGGGACGATTATCTTGCATTTTTCTGCTTAAAGTAAAAATTTACCAATTGAAAACGAATGACTGTCTGACTGACGCTTTTCTTTAGAAATATTATTTTTTGTAAAGAAAAAGCAATAATTTTTGGATTTTAAGCCCCTTTGTATAATAGGCCAAAAGCATCGCTATTTCTGATATTTTCTGATGAAGTTGTTGTGGTATCTATATTAGCGAGATTATTGGTAAGGGATAATTCGCTAATTTAAGATACCTTTGAGTTACAACTGAAGAAGAAGCTCGATTTCTAAACCCCATGCGTTGCTCCTTCATTTTGGCTGTTGCTGTCGCGATCGCGAGTTGTGTGAGTTGTTCAAACTCAAACACCTCCCAAACGACCCCAGAAACTCCTGTGGCGATCGCCTCTCCGGTATCGTCTCCCTCCTCGTCTCCCTCCCCCCAACCCAAAACCGTCACACCAGACAATATCTACAAACAAGCCCTCGATGCGGCCCAAAGTGCGGCCACCATCGCTCAAAATGCCGTTGCACCGCAAGATTGGCTGATCGTCGGTCGTCAATGGCAAAGAGCGATCGCCCTGCTCAAATCCTTACCCGCATCCTCTCCTCAAAAAGACCAAGCCAATCAAAAAATCGCTGAATATCAACGCAACCTGACTTACGCCGAACAAGAAGCCGGCCAGAAAATTCCGCCCCTCGATGCCCCTTTAGCTGCCGTAACCCCTCCCCCTTCCCCCCCACCCGTAGCCCCACCAACCCGCCAAACCACCCAAGTCGCTGCCAAAAATCAAAACTTCTTCGTCATGGCCGGAGGCGGTTGGCCGCAAATCAACGAAATCGCCCTCGAAAAAAACGTCCTCTACTTCCAGCGTACCCTGCAAGCCCTCGGTCACAGTTTACCCAACGTGAGCCTCTATTTCGCCAATGGGAACAGTAACCAAGCCACCGTCCGCTACATCGACCCCAACAGCCGCCAAGAACTTTTCAAAGCCCCCCAAATCCCCCACCTCGACGGGGCTTCTACGGTCGAGAATTTCCGCCAAGTCATGCAAGGATTAGCCCAAAGCCCAAAGCCCACTTTCTTTTATTTCACGGGTCACGGCGCTAAAAACGACAATAATGTAGATAATAACTCTATGATTATGTGGAATAACGGTCGTATCAACGTCCAAGACTTTGCCCGTTCCCTCGACCCACTGCCGCAAAATCTCCCCTTCGTGGCGATGATGGCGCAATGTTATTCCGGGTCATTTGCCAACATGATTTATGAAGGGGGGAATCCCAACAATAATGTTGCTTTAAAGACCCGTTGCGGCTTCTTCGCAACCATCAAAACCCGCACTTCGGTCGGTTGTACCCCAGAGGTGAACGAAGCCGATTATCGCGATTATAGTTCCAGTTTCTTCGCTGGACTGAGTGGGATTACCCGGACGGGCGATCGCGCCCCCTCTGCCGACTACAATCAAGACAACAAGATATCCTACCAAGAAGCCCACGCCTTCGCTAAAATCGACAACCAAAGCACCGACCTCCCCGTTTCCACCAGCGAGGTATGGTTGCAAAAGCAGACCACCGAAGCGCAACGTCAAGCCATCTGGAATCAACCCATCAGCGAGATTCTCCAAACCGCCCGCCCCGAACAAGCTTATGTGGTGCGGTCATTAGCCCAACGCTTGGGGGTAAATCTGCAACAAGCCTATGCTGCAACGCCTAATCCGGGGGGAAATACCACCCAACAGGCTTACTGGATGCGCTTGGGTATGGAGTTGATTAATATTGCCCAAGAGCAAGAAATTCGCACTCAGGGCAATCGTAATTTGGTGGCAATTCTCGATCGTTTGCTCGATTGCGAGGACGATTTCTGGCAGTAGAATGTAATGTACAATTAACAATTAATAATTAACAATTAACAATTAACAATTAACAATTAACAATTAATAATTAATAATTAACAATTAATAAAAATACAGTTGGTTGTAAATAACCAATAACTAATAACAAATGGCGTTGTTGCCTGAAACATTCCTTGATTTACAAGGGTTCTAGACATCGGAGAAAGCCGAAATTGGTATTTTTGCCCGATTTGTCCCGATTTGGATCGCTGAAACCCTTGATATAAATGTACAATTAACAATTAACAATTAACAATTAATAATTAATAATTAACAATTAATAATTAACAATTAACAATTAACAATTAATAAAAATACAGTTGGTTGTAAATAACCAATAACTAATAACAAATGGCGTTGTTGCCTGAAACATTCCTTGATTTACAAGGGTTCTAGACATCGGAGAAAGCCGAAATTGGTATTTTCGCCCGATTTGTCCCGATTTGGATCGCTGAAACCCTTGATATAACTGTTTTATTTATGCAACAACGCCATAACAAATAACCAACAACTAATAACCAATAACCTAGATAAGGGCGATCATCCCTTACTACTAACCAAAATTAACGACACGATCGCACATTAGTAGCCGTCCCGACACTGCCAGAAACCCAACCTGCTTTCGGGGCTGAAATTTCGAGCCAAGTGCGCCGATTCACCGGATCGTATTGGGTTTCCCCAGTTAACGTCATCGAAGTTCCCCCCGGTACACCGCCCAGGGTACGGGCTGGCCGCGTCGGACGGCTGCGAATGGCCAAATCCCGCATTGCCACGCGACAATCCCCCGCATCGAGATTGGACGTAGCCGCCGCAGCGATGGGGGCATCGGCGCGATCGCCCGGACATAAAGCCAAATGCCGCGCAATGACATAACCTTCGGTGGGGGCGCTGATTTCAACCCAACCATTGGCCCCCCAACCCGTCAGGGTGACTTGACGACTCGACCCCAAAACGGCCACGCGATCGACTTGATGCTGTACACCCGGCATGGCAAAAACATCCAAGCGGCGGTTCGTTTGGCGACAACTGCCCCTTAATTCCGAATGGCGAATTAACAAGTCGTCCTCGCGAATTTCTCCGGCTGGGGTTTCTTCTTGACCCCAAGCGGCCCCCGGTACAATCAAACTAAGACCCAAAAGGGATGCAAGAATCATGGCTTTTTTCATCATTCACTCCTTCACAACGGTTTGATGCAGATTTTGATTTTGCCGCAATATTAACGCAAGACTTGACAGGTGGGGACTTTTGGGCGTAGTGAAAGAGGGTTAAGAACGGTCAACTCTGGCTCTGACCCTGGCAACCCATCCCTTAAAATAAGGACATAAAACCCTATCCATATCCCCCACCGCAAATAATATGTCCAAAACAGTTGCCGATGTGATGAGTGCCAATCCGGTCACGGTGAAGCCCGAAACCCCCCTCAAAGAAGCGATTAAATTGTTAGTCGAAAACCGGATTAGCGGCTTACCTGTGGTAGACGACACTGGGGAAGTCATTGGCGTGATTTCTGAATCTGACTTGATGTGGCAAGAAACCGGGCCTGAACCGCCACCGTTTATTATGTTTCTTGACAGCGTGATTTATTTACAAAACCCCGCTCGTTATGACAAGGAGTTGCATAAAGCCTTTGGTCAAACGGTCAAAGAAGCAATGAGCGATCGCGCCGTCACCGTGTTTGCAGATTTACCGTTGTCCCAAGCGGCCCGGTTGATGCACGAAAAGAAAATCCGCCGCCTTCCGGTTTTAAACTCAGACGAACAGTTGATCGGCATGATCACCCAAGGCGATATCATTCGTTCTATGGCTGAAAGTTAAGTTTCAACGCTTTTTCGAGGCTTTTCAAAAGCCAATTTGAGATTCTACACCCCTGCCTTTTTACTGATAACAAACCAATTTATAAAGCATGAGCGTTACACCAGAATTTGTTCAAACTTTATTAGATTCTTCCGATTATGGCGATCGCCTCAGTGGAGTCAACCGACTCCGCGACATCGACCGCCCCCTCGCCTTTAAAATGGTACAGCCTTTGATCAATGACCCCCATGCCAGGGTGCGTTATTCAGCAATTAGTTTAATGGATACTTTGGGGGGCGAAGACTTAGACAAAACTAAAGAACTACTGCGCGATCGCCTACTGCGAGACTCCGAATCCGATGTCAAAGCCGCCGCCGCCGATGCCATGGCCGCCCTCAAACTCAAGGATACCTACGACGACCTCAAAACCGCTTATTACCAATGTGACGATTGGTTACTGCAAATGAGCATTGTCGCCGCGATCGGCGTGATGGGCTGTCCCCAAGCCTTCGATCTCCTTGCCGATGCCATCAAGTCAGATAATATCCTTATTCAAACCGCCGCCATCGGTGCATTAGGCGATCTAGGCGATATTCGCGCGGTTCCCCTCCTCACGCCCCTGGCAAGTCACCCGGATTGGCAAAGTCGCTACCGTGTCGCCCAAGCCCTCAATCGTCTAGGGGGTGAAGAAGCCAAAGCCACTCTCGCAGAAATGGCGAAAGATGAGGTCGAACAAATCGCCCAAGAAGCCCAAAAGGATTTGTAATTTTTTGTTTGTTATTGGTTGTTTGTTGTTTGTTATTAGTTGTTGGTTGTTAGTTATTAGTTGTTGGTTGTTAGTTATTGGTTGTTTGTTATTAGTTATTAGTTGTTAATTATTAACTCTTTACGTTATAAATTATACATTGTTAATTGTACATTGTTAATTATACATTGTTAATTGTAAATTGTTAATTATACATTGTTAATTGTACATTGTTAATTATTAATTGTAAATTGTTAATTAAGCGATTGTTGACCAGCTTTACAACTCACTCAGGATAGATTAGTGGGGCATAAGGCTGAAATTGTCACCCATCTCGAATCAAAAAGAACTAATCTCCAATGCCTCAAGATTCCTTTCGCAGTATCCATACCATTAACTTTCCGTCGATTCTGCAACAATTACGCATTTCTTTAGTTGTTTCCACTTATCAAGCGGGAAAGGTCATCTTAGTCCGTCCTGATGGCGATCGCCTCAACACCCATTTTCGCTTGTTCAACAAACCCATGGGACTCGTAGCCAATTGTACCCGCATGGCCATTGGGACAGCCCGCGAAGTCATCGAACTCTACAATATGCCCGCCGTCGCCCTCAAACTCGACCCCCCCGGCAAACATGACGCTTGCTACATTCCCCGCAATCTCCACGTTACCGGGGATATTGACGTTCACGAAATGGCCTGGGTGAATAACCAACTGTGGGTCGTGAATACTCGTTTTTCGTGCTTGTGTACCCTCGAACCCGAATACAGCTTTACCCCCCGTTGGCGACCCCCTTTTATCTCTGCTTTGGGCTTTGAAGACCGATGTCATCTCAACGGTTTGGGGATTGTGGGCGATCGCCCCAAATACGTCACCGCCCTCGGAGAAACCGACACCCCCCAAGGTTGGCGCGAAAACAAAGCCACAGGGGGAATATTAATGGATATTGACGAAAATACCGTAATTGCTCGCGGTTTATCCATGCCCCATTCCCCCCGTTGGTATCAAGGCAAATTATGGGCATTAGAATCGGGTAATGGCAGCTTAATTGTCATCGATCTCGCATCGGGAAAGTGGGAAACCGTGGCGACGTTTCCGGGCTTTACGCGGGGTTTAGCGTTTTACAATACTTTGGCGTTTGTGGGCTTGTCTCAGGTACGAGAAACGGCGGTTTTTAGCGGGATTCCCCTCACCGAGCGCTTGAGCGAGCGAATTTGTGGCATTTGGGTTGTCAATATCCAAAATGGCGAAACCGTGGCGTTTCTGCGCTTTGAGGAGGCAGTACAGGAGATTTTCGCCCTAGAGGTGCTACCGGATATCCAATTCCCCGATATTTTAGAAGACGACGAGGAACGGTTAGCCCATTCCTATGCGCTACCGGATGAAGTCTTACAGGATGTAAGTTCTGCCTAGAAGCCATAGCTGGGATCGTCGAGGGTGATTTGTCCGTCGAAGGCATATAAGGTGACTCTGGCAATCTCAGTCCCCGATACTTGCAATTGGGCGTTGGGGGGAATTTGAGCGTCGCTGTGAGCTAAATTTGGGCCCCGCAGTTCGTCTTGATCGACGACTTGACCTTGATTATCATAGGCGCATAAAATCGCCCGTTGGGAACTGGTGACGTAAACGTTGAAAAAACGCGCCGGACGGTGGAAGATGATTTCAAACCAACCGCTTTTGGGCGCACCCATCAAGACGATTTGTCCAGAACGCGGGGGAAAGGCGTGGTTAGAAGGATCGAGGGCGATCGCGTTACTGAGGGTAATCCCCCAAGCCCGAAACTGACAATCGACCCCTTCAAAGGATTTAAGGCTTTCGAGATTAAGCCGCACACAAGGCGGATTCGCAGCACTTAAATCGCATTCTTGAGATGCTTCATTACGCGACGCATTGGCGATCATCCCGCGAGTTTCGATCCAATCTTCAGAAATCGCAGGATCGCGAAATTTCTGAGTGAATTGAGGTATGTTTTTCTTCATAGATTGAGTTTGGCAATGCCCCATTTTTCCTCCTGGGTCGGAATTCAAAGTCGTATTTTGTGTATTTTGTCTTTCTTTTATTTTCCCCGATCTTTGGGGTTACTTTTGGATAGGAATAATACAGTATTTATAGAGTGAAGTATAAATTTTTCTAAAGATTCGCCCTGAAAAAATTATAAATTGGTCTTACTTATTTTTCTTTTTTGAGAGTTTAAAAACAACAAGTTATTTTGATTTAATTATGACGAAATTTCATCAGAATAGGAAAATTGTAAAAAGTCAGAACGACACCGTAAACCCTCGAAAGGGAATGGTAGCCAATGATACACAATACTTTGACTTAGTTCCCGACAGGTTAGACTTCATGGGAACTTTACGAAAATCCGCAAAAAAATCCGTTGATCTTTACGATTTCTGGCCAAAAAAATAATCCCAACGTCTCAGACGCGGGACTTAGAGGAATCAAACGAATTGAAAATTACAGTGAATCGACAGTATTCACTTCGATCGCGCTACCTTTAAAGTTATAGGTTTCTCCTTCAAACTCTAGCAGCGTCCCGATTTTAACCTTTTGACCGCCAATCACTGCACCATCGTCCGTCATTTGGGCGCGATCGCGAAAGGAAATCATCATATCCGTACTAAAAGAATCCTCTGCTGTACGCGGATCGGGTAAAGCCTTCACCGAGCCGTCCGGTTGCGGTACAATCACCATGCGCTCAACCGGATCAATTTTTGACAACTCCACTTCACCGTGGGGTTGGTTGCGAATAATCACCTTGGTTTTACCCGCATCCCGCATCATTTGAATCAGCCCATCGGGATCGCGCACACTCAACCCCCGTACAATCGCCGTTACTTCCACGGGCTGAGTCGAACCCACCTGAGCCACCGATCCCGTTGTCCCCGGAAACACAAATGTCCCGAAAATCACCGCCAGAATAATTAAGGCGGCCCCGATGTCTAACAAACTGAGTTTACCGAATAATCGGCCTTTAGAATCCAAAAGTTTCATAAATGTGTCGTTACGATGTAACAAATAAAGGTGAAAAGCCATCTAAGCAATAGACGGACAGAAACACAATAAGGGTTCAATCCTCGTCCCCAATCTCAGAGTCACAGTAACACGAAAGTCAGAGCGATCGCATCCATTCCAACCCCCATGAAACTACAGCGTACCACTTGGATTTTAGTTTGTTTTGCCTTAATTTTGGGCGGCGGCGTGTATTTCTCCGAACGCCAAGGCTCAACCCCAACTGAAACCGCCACTTCCCAACAGCAGCGCCTCTTTAACTTTACCGAAGCCCAAGTCCAGAAAGTAATCGTTGAGCGAGAAGACGATACCCTAGAATTTGAACGCAGCGAAGACGAAACCCAATCCTGGCAAATGACTGAGCCTGAAGAAGTCCCTGCCAGCGAACCCGCGATCGCGTTTCTGTTAAACTTCCTGATCGAACGAGAAGCCGAGCGCCGTTTTACCGCCGAGCGCGATCGTCTCCCAGAATACGGCCTCGACGATCCCTTTGCCACCGTCACCGTCACCGTCACCGACAGCGAAGACGAGCAAACCCTCGTTTTAGGACAACCCAACTTCGACGAAAACTTCCTCTACGCCCGCCGCAACCCCCCTAAAACCGACGAAGCAGAGGTTGAGGTCTTTTTAGTCCCCTACGAGATTCGCTACGCCGTCGAGCGCGAATACGACGAGTGGAAACTGGCAGGAGACGAGCCAGAAACCCAAGAAACCGAAGCCCCAGCAGACGAGCCAGAAACCCAAGAAACCGAAACTCCAGCAGACGAGATAGAAGCCGAAGACACAGAGACGACAGAAGCAACCGAAGACACCGAAACCCCAGAAGACGACGAGTAACCCCCATTATCAAGTCTGGCGTAGGGGCGGGGTTTCCCCGTCCAATCTTTAAAGTATGGATGTTCTATATTTTAAATGGAGGAGCAAACTTAGAATTGCAAAATTTTTATAGAAATCACCATGATTGCAGTCATTGATAAAGTCCCTCTCTCATTCGATGAATTTGTTCATTGGTATCCAGAACATTCAGAATGTCGTTACGAATTACGGCGAGGAATCATTGTTGAAATGCCAAAACCGAAAGGGAAGCATTCTGAAATTGCTGGATTGGTTATCAAACTGCTGAATCAGGCAATAGACCAAATACAGGCTTCTTATTTTATCCCCAGAGAGTGCATTATCAAAACAGATGATAATACAGGGTATGAACCGGATGTAGCCGTTGTAGAGCGTTCCTGTTTAGTCAATGAACCCCGTTGGGAAAGCTCATCTATACTTGAATCGGGGAAATCGGTTAAATTGGCAGTAGAAGTCGTTTCTAGCAATTGGCGCGATGATTATGCTCTGAAAATGTCCGATTATGAGCGCATTGGCATTGCAGAGTATTGGATTCTTGATTATTTGGGTATTGGGGGACGACGTTACATCGGTTCACCCAAACAACCCACTTTCACCGTTTGCACGTTGATAGAGGGAGAATATGAAATACAGCAGTTTCGAGGAAGCGATCGCGTTGTCTCCTCTGTTTTCCCAGACTTGTCCTTGACCGTTGACCAGATATTCAATGCTTAAGCCCGTAGTGCCGTGACACATCTTAAACGGTGGGTTACGGCGGATTCGTGGATTACAGTCATAGCCTAGATTCTAGCCGCCTAACCCACCCTACGTTAAAGCACACTTTTAGCTGTGTCACGGCAGTAGTGCCGTGACACATCTTAAACGGTGGGTTACGGCGGATTCGTGGATTACAGTCATAGCCTAGATTCTAGCCGCCTAACCCACCCTACGTTAAAGCCTCATTTTAGCTGTGTCACGGCAGTAGGTTGGGTTGAGGTCACGAAACCCAGCAGAAACACGAGTTATGTTGGGTTTCACTTCGTTCTACCCAACCTACCGATCTTATAACCCAGCAAAAGCGCTGTATTTGCCCCCAAAACTTTTTCGCTAAACTGAACTAAAGTATCGCTACATCTCACCCTTACAGAAATCATGCCCTTCCAACTCAATCCCCTTTGGATTCGTTTGTTCGCTTGTAGTGGCTTACTCGCCGCAGGAAGTTTCACGGCTCCTTTATTAGCCACGGTAGGGATTACGGCGGCGGCGGGAGGTACGCTAGGCACTATGGCGGCGGCAGGAGAGAGCCTGGGAACGATGCTGGCAGGGGTGATGGGGGGTATAGTCGCGAATGATATCGGCAGCATTAGCGACAGTCTGGGCAAGAATCAGGGCATTTTGGTTAATCACGACCTCACCAAAGCCGTAGGACAAGCAATTAGTGCTATTATCCTCAAAATGGCGAAGTCTGGGAAATATGACCAGCACAGTAAAGCCTTAAAAAAAGTCGCTACAGTTGCCGCCAAAAGCTGGGAAATGATAATTGTTGCCGAACAAAAAGAAAAAACTAACCGTTACCAGGATTTAACCGAAAATAAGTTAGCCGAGCGCTTTTTTCACCCCGAAACGCCTGTTTTTGATGTTCCCACTTGGGAGCATTTACTACAAGATTGGTTTCTGGAGTTGGCGCAAGTACAGCTAGACGAACCAATACGCCAAGCAGTGGCTCAACAACTGCATGATGAGTTTTCTATGGCGTTACGAGAAACCTTTGCCCATGACTTCCAAAACGGCGGTAAAGCCTTTGCCAAGTTGATGATTGACTTATCTCAGCAACTCTACTACAAGCTGAGTCAGCAAAATGCAGCAATAAGCAAACAGATACAACAGTTGGATGTTAAATTCGATAAATTTGACCAGCTTCTCTCCCAGTTGCAGAGGTGGGGGCGGTTACAACCGGGAACACCCCAAACCGTTGCCCAGTTTCAGCACTTGGGCAGAAAGTTAAACCGATTATTAACCGAAGTGCGGGGCATCAAAGCCGATACCGTCGCCATTCGTAAGGCAGTACAGATAGTACAACAAGCAGTCCAGAAACTAGAGCAAAAACAACCCGAAATGCGGGTAGTGGTGGAAGTGCAATATCCTCAACCCTCGTTGATTCCTGCACCTCCTCCACCTCAACCCCCAAAACAAAAACGCCCCACTGTCGGACTCGAAACCATCGCAGAAATCCCGGTTTGGGTAGGACGAGATGAGATACTCAACCAACTCAAAAACAAACTCCTCAGCGCCAATCCGCCGAAAGTCCTGGCAATTATCGGACAAGGGGGAATGGGAAAAACCAGTTTGGCGGTGAAACTAATCGAAGCATTGGGAGTACAGTTGCAACCTCCCGAACTTACTGCTGATTGTCCTTATGAAAAAGTGCTGTATTTCAAAGCTTACCCTGGCAGTAGTTTTGAAAGTGTGGCAGAGTTTTTGTTGCGGGGGTTGGAGATAGAAACCGCAGAACCCCTGAAAACGGCGGCAGCAAAAATTAGTAAAATCTTTGAGGGATTAAATCAGCAGCGCAGCTTACTGCTACTCGATAACCTCGAAGATATCCTACATCCGGCTCATCATGCCGACAAGGGCAAAGCGGTGTCTGAGGAATGGCGACAACTGCTAAACGCCTTAGTCTATGCCAATCACGGCTCAACAACAATTCTCACCAGTCGCGAACTACCCGCAGATTTAGCCGATCCTCGCGCTCGCAACCCCAAACCCGACCCTAAACTGGTAGAAGTGAAGATATTACCAGGGGTGGCAGATGCCGCCGGAGTCGAGATTTTGCGGCAGTGTGGCTCGGAAGACAGCGAAGCGGATAAACGTTGGATTGCCGAGCGAGTCAAAGGAAATACCTTTATTTTGACGCAACTTGCCGCTATTGGCTCAGAAAGTCCGGGGTATTTGCGGAAACACCCGGAATTGGTAACCGAAGAAGCCGAACCGATTTTACAAGCTCAGTTACAGCGACACAACACCGCAGCCCAAGAACTTTTACGGCGAATGTGCGTGTTGCGAGTGGAAATCGATCTAGAGGGATTAACCTTTTTGCGCTTGTACACCAAACAAGACTATCGGTTTGAAAAAGCAATAGCTTCAGGGAAACCTGCAGAATTGACCCATACAGAAATCAAAGAAACCCAAGCCATTATCTGGGGTTTAGTTAACAGTTCTTTAGTTCAGCGTCGTTATGACAAAGTTCAATGTTGTTGGTATTACGATTTGCATCGTTTGACGGTGGAATATCTCCAAGCGCAATATCAAGCCGAGTTACCACAACTAATGGAGCGAGTGTATAAGTTCTACTGTACAGGGAAGACGGTAGATAATCCGAAGACGTTAGCAGATTTACGCCCGGTTTTAGAAGCTCAGTATTTTGCCTTTCAGTTGGAGAATTACAGCGAAGCGTTTAGCCTTTTAAACAGCAATCTCCACCAATTTGTTTATCCTTGGGGATACTGGAATTTATTACTAGACCTGTATCAGCAAATTCTACCTCACATCACAAACAATACAGATCGGCGTATCACCTGGCAAAGAATCGGCAGGATTTACCGAAATATGGGAAATTGGGATGAAGCCGAGAAGTATTTTCAGAAGTCTTTGGCGAATGCGCGAGAGCGAAACCAAAAAAACGGTGTCGCACTATCATTGGGATTGTTGGGAGATATCGAGAAAAAGCGAGGCAACTGGGATGCTGCCGAACAACTCTATCGGCAATCATTAGAATTGAGAACCGAATTGGGCGATCGCAACGGGATAGCTAAGTCTTGGAGTCAGTTGGGAGATATCGAGAAAAAGCGAGGCAACTGGGATGCTGCCGAACAACTGTATCGGCAATCGTTAGAATTGAGAACCGAATTGGGCGATCGCGCCGAGATAGCTATGTCTTGGACTCTGTTGGGAGAGATCGAGCGCAAGCGAGGCAACTGGGAAGCCGCTAAACAACTGTATCATCAATCGTTAAAATTGAGAACCGAATTGGGTTATCGTGCCAAGATGGCCGTCTCTTGGACTCTGTTGGGAGAGATCGAGTGTAAGCGAGGCAACTGGGATGCTGCCGAACAACTGCATCGGCAAGCATTAGAAATATTTACCGAATTGGGCGATCGCGCTGGAATTGCAGAAATTAAGATGAATTTGGGAGAAAATGAACTGGGGCGTGGTAATCTCGATACTGCCAAAACCTATTTAACCGAAGCGTTAGCGCAGATGGAGCAATTGGGCATGACTTGGGATATTGCTGAAACGAATTTCTGTCTAGCTCAACTTTGGCGCAAGCGGGGCAATCTGGCAACGGCTCAACCCCACTACGACAAGGCTTATCAAATTTATCAGCAACTCGGCGCAGCCAAGGATTTAGAACGCATCGAGCAAGCGTGGCAAAGTGGAGACAATTCTCTGTAGACGCGAGGGTTTAGAAGGGTTTAGAAGGATTTAGAACCCCGGTTTTTTAAAGAAACCGGGGTTCTGGTTGTAGGGTTTTGGGATTGGATCGCCAAATTCTTGTGCGGTATCAATCCAAAGTTGCATGGCTTCTTTTATATTTTTTAAAGCGGCTTCTAATAACTACATTGGTATCGAGTAATACTTTAATCCCACTCATCCCGCATCTGACGCTGTACAACAACCGGATCGCCTGAGAAACTAGGAGAATCCTTCAATATACCCATGAAGGCATTGAGGGGAGTGGGGTTTGATAATCTATTCTCGGCTTGAAGCTGACGCACCCAATGAAGGAGTTTCTTCACCTCCTCGTCAGTTGACAACTCTCCGTCCTGAAGGAGCGGAGATTCTCGTTTCTTTCAGAATTGCCTCTTAACTAGACTTTGGCTCGACAGACACCTAAATATCCTCCCCTTAGTCCCCGCCAGACCGACTCAACGAGCGTTTTATTTCTTGGTTTCTGCTCCAAGATACGCCCTGCCCGGACGCAAAAGCGGTGCGACCCCGCGTTGCCGTAAGGCGCAAGGGAACGCGCACCAAGACAGTTGGTTTTCACAACTACACCCCTAAAGTTTTACATCAACAAGGATTGTGCTGAAAACCCCTTACTTTAACTATTGAGTTGGTTAGGTTTATTGTAGTGCGCCCCACATTACTGGTCACTCGCACACCGATATTATAATACAAAGCCGTCCTATAAGCGCCGAGACCCCGCGCCGCCGAAAGCGTCGAGACCCCGCGCCGCCGTAAGGCGCAAGGGAATGCTCGACAAGACAGGCGCAAGGGAACGCTCGGCAAGACAGGACGGGGAACCTGAAACCCAGAATTTTTGGTAAATTGGCAATTGCTTGGATTAACTGTTCGCGATCGCCCATGATGGCTATACTGTCTTGGCTAGAGTTTAGATGTTTTTATTGTAGCGATCGGGTTTAGAACCCCAGTTTCGCCTAAGTTGCCGGGATTTTGGCTTTAAGGTGGCTCACCATTTGACCCAATTTACTGTATTCATCGCAGCCAGTCCCTAAAATCCCCCGCAAACATTTCTAACGACATCAACTGAACCTTCTCGTCCGCAGAAGCCGCTTGATGGGCAGATTCGGTGTTGTAGCCCCAATTTGCCAAAAATAAGCGCACCGAGGCTAATTCGGGCTGTTTCTGGACTTTGTAGAGAGTTTTCAACATATCTTCGACAAACCAAATCTCGGCTTGGGGATGCCGACTTAGTAATTGTTTGAGGGTTTCGGCTTTGGGGCGTTTGACTTCCTTGCCAAAAATGCGATCGCGCTCAATTTCGACATTCTGCTGCTGGAGTAATTGCTTGACGAAGCGCCCTTCTTTGGTGGTGATGATATAAACCTCAAGGTCGGGATTTTGTAGCGCTTGCTGGAGCTTTTGCAGTACACCCGGATAAAACTCATGAAGTTGCAACCATCCCCCCAAATCCGCTTGAATCCACTCATCCCGCACTGTATCGAGGGTATGGGAAAGACGTTTGGGATCGAGATTGTCTTGGGTGACGATATCCTGAGAAATTTGCGGCCAATGTTCGAGAATCTCTGAGTCGGTTTTTCCTAAAACCAAAGCCCGATACAATACAGGCATTTCCCACCCGGTTTCAATCACGGGACGCAATGGATAAAAGCGATCGCGCAGAGCGTCATTCAATGTCTCCTCGGTTGACCAAATTTGTTGATACGCTTTCCAAGCTGACTGAGCGTACTCTTTCAACCCGTTACACAATACCCCATCAAAATCTAAAGCCAGTAAATCCGGTGCAACAGCAGACATGAAACTTTATCCTCACTAAAAAACAGCTAACCGCGAAGGCTAACTGCATTGTGGCTTAATTTGTAGCTTGAAGAAAACTGGGGTACCAGGATTCGAACCTGGGATGGCGAGACCAAAACCCGCTGCCTTACCGCTTGGCGATACCCCATTGGCGTTTCACATTGAATAATATAGCAGAGTTGACCGGGCAAATGTCAACCCCTCTCCTCAAAAATTTTGAGCAGCGACTTCTCCGGGTAATTGACTAGAAAAGCAGTCGATCGCAGTAAAGAATACAGCCATTTGTCCTAATCTAGCTTAATTGCTACCTTTCCACAGGCTTAATGTGATAGAGATCAACGATAGAAACAGCGCTCGATTGCAAGATCGAATTATTGCGATCTATTTTTTGTGTTTTTTTTGACACAGAATCAGGGTTTTTTTCGTGGAGTTATATGAAACTGCATCTACTTAACTTTTTTAAAGCTTGTAACCCAAGCCGAACCATCGATCTCAGCAATCCCAACGAACGACCATACTACATTGATTTTGCGGCTGTGCGAGGCGGTAAGATTGTAGAAGCCATCGAGCGCACGATCGCTTTACTCTCTCCTGATGAGCCGACTTGCCAGTTGTTCACCGGACACATCGGCTGCGGTAAATCTACGGAGTTATTGCGTCTCAAAGCCGCCCTCGAACAGCAAAATTTCCATGTGATTTATTTCGAGTCGAGTCGCGATCTTGATATGGCTGATGTGAGTATTAGCGATATTTTACTGGCGATCGCGCGATCGGTCAGCACCAGTTTAGAAGCCGAGGGGATTCGACTCAAAGCCAGTTACTTCACCAATTTGTTTGAGGAAGTCAAACAATTTCTGCAAACTCCGGTGGAATTAGACGCAGAAGCCGAGCTTTCCCTAGGAATTGCCCGAATTACCGCCAAAACCAAAGATAACCCCAAACTACGCGAACAACTGCGCCAATCCCTCGAACCGAGAACAGAAAGCATTTTGAGGGCGATTAACGAAGAAATTTTGGCCAAAGCCAATCAGGAGTTACAATATCGCGGTAAGCGGGGCATTGTGGCGATTGTCGATAACCTCGATCGCGTCTCACCGCAGATGATTACCGAAACGCGATCGCTCCCTGAATATTTGTTTGTAGACCGGGGGCCACAACTGCGTCGGTTAAACTGTCATGTGGTCTATACGCTTCCCATGGCCTTGATTTTCTCCAATGAATATCAAGCCCTGAAAAACCGCTTAGGGGGAGGAGTAGCCCCAAAAGTGCTACCGATGGTTCCGGTGCGCGATCGCACAGGTCGCGAAAATAGCCAAGGTATGGCATTATTGCGTCAACTGGTTTTAGCCCGCGCTTTCCCTCAAGTCGAAGCTTCCGAGCGCCTCAATTTCATTGACGAGTTGTTTGATTCTCCTGAAACCTTAGACCGTTTATGTCAGATTAGCGGCGGTCATATTCGTAACCTATTGGGTTTATTATTCAACTGCTTGCAAAACCAAGACCCGCCTTTTTCTCGTCCCTGTGTCGAAAACGCCATCAAAGCCTATCGCGACGATATTGTGTTGGCAATTGAAGACCACGAATGGCAGTTAATTTCGCAAGTAGTAAGCCAACAAGCGGTCAAAGGGGAACAGGAATATCAAACCCTTTTACGCAGTATGTTTGTGTTTGAATATCGCGACGAAAAAGGTCGCTGGTTTGGCATTAATCCGGCTTTAGCCGAAACCGATCGTTTTCGAGGATTACAACAATCTTCTCTTAATTAGTTGTTGGTTGTTGGTGTCTTGCCGAGCGTTCCCTTGCGCCTTACGGCGGCGCGGGGTCTCGGCGCTTGTTGGTTGTTGGTTGTTGGTTGTTGGTTATTGGTTGTTGGTTGTTGGTTGTTGGTTATTAGTTGTTGATCGCAGCCAAAGACATAAAATTGGGTGGGGAAACCCCACCCCTACAAGTCTTTTGTCGTGAGATTCGATCTAATTACTTTGTTTTTGACTCTCTCTAGAAATCAAGTAACAAATATAGCAACTGCCAAAACAGTTAGGACACCACATCTATTCTGAGAAAATAAGCCCCTCTCGGAGTGGGAGAGGGGTTGGGGTGAGGGCAGACTTGCCTATCAAAACGTCCTAACTGTCGGGCTTACTGCTATAAAATTGGATGGGGAAACCCCACCCCTACAAGTCTTTTGTCGTGAGATTCGATCTAATTACTTTGTTTTTGACTCTCTCTAGAAATCAAGCAACAAATAACAAACAACAAACAACAAATAACAAAAACCAGTCAATTACCGAAAAAACGCTACCCCTAGATACTGCTCATGTCTGAAAGTGATGATGTTGCCCGACTCAATGAGCGTTCTTGTGCCAACTTAGCCAGAGCCATTTTATTATCTCAAGGTCAATTTTCTTTGATTTTGGTGCGCTGTAACTATGTTGCCTTGGGAGAACAGATGATGCTGGTGGTGCAAGAAAAAATTAAAGAAGTCCAGGGCGATCGCGAACTTTATCTTAAAACCATAGCATTACCGAAATCTGCGTCAACCTTATTTCATCCCCTATTGGCTCAGATCGAAGCCGAAAACCGCGAGATTGATGCCTTGATGGTGTTTGGTTTAGAATCCGTCCAAGACCTCGATCGCGCGATCGCGGCCACCAACCAAGTACGGGAGGAATTTCGTAAGTATTTCCCCTTTCCCGTGGTTTTGTGGACAAACGACGCGGTAATGCAAAAATTAGTCCGCTATGCGCCAGATTTCAAAAGCTGGGCCGCCGCAGGGATTAAATTTGAATTGGCTCGCAAAGAAGCGATTACCCTATGGTGGCAAACCACAGACCAAATATTCGAGCGTTTGTTAAGTTTGGGGGTGCAGGGCTTCGTTGACAACGCCACCTTGGATTTAGCCCCCGGTTGTGCCACTCGTCAAGAACTCGAATATGCTCGCGCTGATGTCCATGCTGCCCAAGAAAGCCTCGCACCCCTCAGTAGCGCCACTTGGGAGTTTATTCTCGGTCGAGATGCCTTTGCTCAACGGGATTTGGACAGCGCCCTGCATTATTATCAAAACAGCCTCGAATTTTGGCTTCAAGATACCCGTTTTTGGCCGCTGAATTTCGACCATTTGCCCGTAGAAAGTCAAAATTGGGACAAAAGAACAGTTAATCCCTTTCTGACTCAAAAAGCCTTACTTTTATTTCATATTGGTTTGTGTTACTCCTGGCAAGCTCGCACCGCCTTTTCTGAGAATGAGAGCCAGTGGCAAGGGGCAAAATGCTGTTTTAGTGCCAGTTTAGAAATTTTTGCCATCAAAGGCTATCAGGATTTAGTGTCTCAGTTGACCCTACAACTGGGGGAAGTGCTGTATAAACTCGAAGCTTGGCACGAATTGGAGTTACTGGCTTTGTATTCCCTTCAGCAAACGGAAACGGCTTGTCCGGTTTATGCAGCGAGGGCTTATGGCTTTTTAGCGCAAGTCGCTTTAGGGACGAGCAATTGGCGCGAAGCCGAGTTTTGGATTACGCAAGCCCTGACAATCCAAGGAGAAGCTAACACCACAGAAGCTCATACGCTACAGTTGCAATGGTGTCGCGATCGCGCCTTATATTTAGGATTATTGGCGGCGGTGTATACTCATCAAGAGGAAGTCGAACTCGCCCTGGAGCATCTCGAACAAGCCCGAATGCACATCCAACAAGCCGCCAGCACTTTGCAAAATGGCGATGACGTTTGGAGAAACACCCTCGAAAACCCCCTCAGTGACAGCGAACCGTTGTATCTCGATATTTTAGAAGCGTTGCGATCGCTTTATTTTCAACAGCATCAATACGCCCAAGCCTTTGAGATTAAACAGGAAAAACTCGCCCTCGAACAATCTATTGGTCTGCGTTCGTTTCAAGGGGCTTCACCGCTTCTCAATCCTTATTTTTATCCCGACCAACTCTTTAATCCTGTCGTCAACACCCAACCGCCCCCCGAAATCGCCGCTTCGGGTCGCCATGTTGATATTCAAGCCTTATCAGAGCGCTTTTTCCGTAGCGAACATAAACTTACCATTGTTCACGGGGCTTCGGGGACGGGGAAAAGTAGCTTGTTGTGTGCGGGGTTAGTGCCGACATTGTGGGGCAAAATTATCGCCGCGCGGGAAGTGGT
This sequence comes from filamentous cyanobacterium ESFC-1, assembly GCA_000380225.1. Classification (GTDB taxonomy): domain Bacteria; phylum Cyanobacteriota; class Cyanobacteriia; order Cyanobacteriales; family Spirulinaceae; genus Jaaginema. Next base: position 401,332 of record KB904821.1, on the reverse strand, counting down.
GCCGATTATTCAAACTACTTATAACGATTGGGAAGCCGAGTTTCGCCAAGCATTACACCGGGCGATCGCGTTTTTGGCCGACGGTGAACCCCCCACCTCCCCAGGAATCGAGCAGTTACCCATTTTTGCTCAACTGCAATATCACTGTCAGCACAATCGCTTGTTTATTTTAATCTTCGATCAGTTTGAAGAATTCTTTTTCTTGTGCCAAAAAGCTGAAGATCGCCATAAATTTTACAACTTTCTGCGCTCTTGCTTGCAATTACCCTTTGTTAAAATCATTCTCAGCTTGAGAGAAGACTACCTGCATTATCTCCTCGCCCTCGAAGACAATATCAACCTCGATACCATTGATAACAACATTCTCGACCGCCGCATTCGCTATCGCCTCACAGACTTGCACCGAGACGCAGCCATGCGAACCATCGAACTATTAGCAGCGCGATCGCAATTTCACCTCGAACCTGCCCTGATTAAACGTATAGTCCAAGACCTCAGCAATAAACAAGGCTTGGTGCGTCCGGTAGAATTGCAAGTGGTTGGGGCTGCCTTACAAGCCGAACGCATTACCAACCTGGCCGCGTATCGACAACTTGGCCCCGACCCCAAAACCGCCCTCGTCAAGCGATCGCTCCTCACCTGGGTAGCCGATTGCGGCCCTGAAAACGAAGCCGCCACTTGGCAAATCTTGTACGCCCTCACCCACGAACAGGGAATGCGACCGATCCGCACTCTGGCTGAGTTAAGCATCCCTTACAGTCTCGATCCGGCGCAATCGGTTCAATCTCTAACCACCACGAACTTAATTTTACGCATCTTAATCGGGTCGGGCTTAGTTTACCGCGTGTTTGACGGCGCTGAAGACCGCTTCCAACTGATTCACGATTACCTCGTCGCCCCCATTCGCCAAGAATACGAAAGCCGCCGTCAACAGCAAATTTTAACCTCTTTGCGCCTGAGTCAACTGCAAGTTAGCCAAGCTCAAAAACAACGCTGGCAAGCGATCGCCGTCGCAACTGTGGTATTTTTCCTGGCCTTAGCTGCCGCCGGATTGGGTTGGTTAGCCCAAGTGCAACGCCACCTCGCTTTCAAAGCCTCCCAAAACGCCGAACTTATGGCCCTGAGTTCTTCGGCTGAAGCCCTCCTCGCTTCTGAAAAGCCCTTTGAATCTTTGATTGAAAGTTTGCGGGCGGTTCAAAAAGTGCGGCAAACTTGCCAACAACTGTGGCAGCAAACCCCCCTGCAATATTCCACTTGCATTATTCGTCCCGACGTACAACTCAAAATTGCCACCACCCTCGAACAAGCCTTAAACAATATTCTCGAATACAATCAACTGCAAGGCCATACCGATGTTGCCTGGCACGTTCGTTTCGCCCCCCAGCATAACTTCTTAGCCACCGCAGCCCGCGATCGCACCGTGAAACTCTGGCGACCCAACGGCAAATTAATCACCACCCTAGAAGGTCATCAAGACAGCGTAACCAGCGTTGATATTAACCGCCAAGGCGCGATCGCTTCAAGCAGTTGGGACGGTACAGTTCGCTTGTGGCGACCGAATGGCGATTTGCACTGGGAAATTGCCGCCCACGACCAAGCCGTGTATAGCGTGCGCTTCAGCCCCGACGGCCAAAACCTCGTCACCGCCGCCCGCGACAATACCGCGCAAATTTGGTCTTTATCTGGAGAAGCCCTACACACCCTCTCCGGGCATCAGGGGCGGGTATATTGGGCGACCTATAGCCCCGATGGTGAAATCGTTGCCACGGCTTCAGAAGACGGCACGATTCGCCTCTGGACGAACGAGGGGCGCTTTTTGCGTAGTATTCAAGCCCATCAAAACGCGGTAAATTATGTGAGTTTCAGCCCCGATGGTCGTAAAATTGCCTCGGCGAGTCACGACAAAACCGCGAAAATTTGGAGTCGGCAAGGACAACTACTCCAAGTGTTATCCGGCCATGATAGCTTTGTGTATGCCATCGAATTTAGTCCCGACGGCCAAACCCTGGCCACCGCCAGCGAAGACCAGACGATTCGCTTGTGGAATACGGCGGGTGAATGGCTCAAAACCCTACGCAACCATAGCGACGGCGTGACCGCAGTCAGTTTTAGTCCCCAGGGCGATCGCCTAGCAACCGCGAGTCAAGATAAATCGATTAAACTGTGGAAATTAAGCAGTTTGAAAAAGTCGCCGTCCCGTGTGGTGCTAAAAGGTCATCAGGATTTTGTGCTGGATGTGGCCTTTAGTCCCGATGAGGAAACCATCGCCACCGCCGCCCGCGACAACACCGCCAAACTCTGGACGCGCCAAGGAGAACTCCTAACAACCCTCGTCGGTCATACCGCCCCGGTCAACCGCATTCTGCCTTCTCCTGACGGGAAAATGTGGGCAACCGCCAGCGACGATACTACCGTAAAATTGTGGAGCGATCGCGGGCGTTTAATCCATACTCTCACAGGTCATACTGCCCCGGTTCTCAGCCTCGCTTGGAGTCGGGACAATCAACACCTGGTCACCAGCAGCGAAGACCGTACCATTAAACTCTGGACGCGCCAAGGAAAACTGCTGCAAACCGTCAAAGCTCACCAAGATTGGGTTAATACCGTAGTTTTTAGCCCGGATAATCGCTTTTTGGCTTCGGCCAGTCGCGATCGCACCATCAAACTTTGGCATTTTATCCCCCCAAACCAGCTCAAACTCGCTCAAGTCCTCGAAGGTCACGATAACTGGGTAACAGACTTGGCCTTCTTTCCCAGTCAAGCCCCCGACTCCTTTCTCGTTTCGGCAGGATACGACAACCGTATCAAATTCTGGAATCAAGACGGACAAGTGACTCGCATCCTCAACAGCCCCACCGACAGCATTGCCCGTTTAAGCCTTCACCCCAGCGGCCAAATCCTCGCCACTACCACTTGGGACAATCCCATCCAACTTTGGCGACCCGACGACACCCTTCTCAACAACCTCTCAGGTCACACTCAACGCACCAACAGCGTTACCTGGAATCAAAATGGCACCGCTTTAGCCACCAGCAGCAACGACCAAACCGCGATCGTCTGGAACTTCGATCTCCCTTCTCTCGATGCTTCGGGTTGTGATTGGTTGGCCGATTATTTTCAGCACAATCCCGCTTCTCAACAACGCAATCCTCGTTCGCTTTGTCATTAACAGCCTCTAAGGGGCTCCTCGGCAATCGGGGGGGAGGTGGGATTTTGTCCCAGAAAGGGGGTCAGAAACTTCTTGCTATAGGGCAGACTCTATAAAAAGGCTCAACGGTTTCTTAACTGCTTACAGATTCAAGTTGAAAATTTAAGCTAGAAACCGGGGTTCTAAAGCTTCACTAATTCAACGAATTTGATATTATTATCGCGTTGCTAAAACGTAAACTTGGGTGGGGAAACCCCGCCCCTACAAGGAATTTGACGATAGGCACAAAACCATTACTTGTCACAATCAACCAACAACCAACAACCAACAACCAACAACCAATAACCAACAACCAACAACCAACAACCAATAACCAATAACCAATAACTAATAACCAAACAACCCCAACCACAACGGCAACAACAACAACAAACTCCCCGCTCCGATCGCTAATGCTGTGACCGCTAAATCGCGATCGAGGTCGTAGGTTTCTGCTAGAACTAGCGTCCCAAAAGCCGGGGATATGGCCATTTGTAGAATTAACACCAAACGCGGCGCACCCGACAATCCCAAAAAAGGCAAAATTAAGCCTAATGCCAACGGAACCAACAGCATTTTAATGACTAAAGCCGCGATCGCGGGTTGCCAGTTTGACCAAGTTCGTAACTGTGATAAACGCATCCCAATCAAAACCAAAGATAAGGAAATCATCGTCCAAGCAAAGGTTTGTAAGCCTTGTTCAACCGGGGAAGGTAGAGAAACCGACCGAAACCACAAACCCAAGCCCAACGCCCACAACGCCGGATTTTTCAGTAAAGCCGTCCAGAGGGACAAAGAGGAAGTAATCGCGGCGCGATCGCCAAATAATGCCGCTAGGACTACCCCTAAACCATAAACCCCTGGTACTGTGCCGAGTAAATCGTAAAAAATCGCCCAACCAAAATACTTTTCCCCCGCCAAACTCAAGACAATCGGAAAACCCAAATAACCGGTATTGCCAAACATCGCAGCCAAGAAAAAACTGCCCCGAAAGGGTTTAGAAGTCGCGAGACCGCCTTTGTGGGGACGTTGATACACCCACAGCCACGCCAACAACCCCCCTAAACCTATGGCTGTCCACGCTATTACCGGGGCCAGCCATAACGACCCAGACAAATCGACCCGCCGCAAAAACGCCAAAATCCCCACCGGAACCCCAAACCAAAACAAAAACTGACCGAGTTGATTGGGGAGGCGTTCGGGTAGCAAACGCCCTAAAATCCAACCCAAGAGAACACCACTGGTCAAGCGTAAATACAGGTTTAATAACTGGTCGGCAAAGTCAGACATTTGGGGTTAGGGGGTAATACAATGGGCGATTAAGTGAGGGAAAACCGGGTTCATACCATCGCCGTCATTGTTAAGCTGATGGATGTTACCTTTCCCCAATAACGATCGATGAGCAGGAGTGGGCATAGTGGCTAAAAAGGGTGAATCTAATCTCGAAAAATCAAGTTTAAACAGTTTTGACGATATTCCCGAAGCGCAACGCACGAATAACGCCGCAACTGCTTCTTCTGGTCTCAAACCGATCTTATTTTTGGTGGGAGGATTGGGGTTAGGCGCGATCGCGGTTTTGGCCAGTGTTTTGTTTGTCAGCCAAGTCTCTCAAACAACCTCCACCGCAACAGAAATCGAGGAACTCGCCCCCTCTCCCACCACCGCCGATTCCCCCGCAACTTCCAATCCTTCTGACCCCACCGTTATTCTGCCGAGAAAGCCTAATTCTGTCATCCCCAGTCCTGACAATGCCAGTCCCGCGAGTCCGGCGGCTGTACCCGAACTCGCCATTGAAAACGTTTTAGGTCATCTTCCCTACGAAGAAGCCACCACCGCCGAACTTACCCCCGTTACTGCCGATGGCCGCATTCGCCTACGTCCCGCCGCCGCCGAAAAGTTCCAAGCGATGGTGGCAGATGCTAGGGCCAGTGGCGTGAATTTAGTCCCTCTTTCGGGTTATCGTACCGTCCAGGAACAGGAATACCTGTTTTTTGAAATCAAAGCCCAACGGAACCAAGATGCCAGCAAACGGGCTGAAGTCAGCGCTCCGCCAGGCTACAGCGAACATCATACGGGGTATGCTATAGATATTGGCGATGCCCGCGTCCCGGCCACGAACCTTAGCGTCAGCTTTGAAAATACGGCAGGGTTTCAATGGTTAGAACAAAATGCTGCCCGTTATGGCTTTGAGTTGTCTTTTCCCCGCGATAATCCCCAAGGCATTAGTTACGAACCCTGGCATTGGCGGTTTGTGGGCAATATAGACAGCCTCGAAACCTTTTATCGCGCCCAAAATCTACCGAAGCCGGATTAATTTTTTTGTTGGTTGTTAGTTGTTGGTTGTTGGTTGTTGGTTGTTGGTTGTTAGTTGTTGGTTATTGGTTATTGGTTGTTGGTTGTTAGTTGTTGGTTATTGGTTGTTGGTTGTTGGTTGTTGGTTGTTGGTTATTGGTTATTGGTTGTTGGTTATTGCCAGAATCTTTTAATTGTAAATTGTAAATTGTAAATTGTAAATTGTAAATTGTAAATTGTTAATTGTAAATTGTTAATTAATCATGTCAGATTATGCTGTAGAAAGTCGAGAATGGTGGGTTGAGCGTTGGTTAGAATTGCTCGACTCCTATCGCTTTAAAAAACGTCTCGAACGGGCCCGCCGTTATGCCAGTGAAGGGAATGTAGAAAGCATTAACTTTAAAGGTGCAAAGGTACTGGCAAAGGTTAAAGGGAGCGAACCCAAACCTTATCAAGTTTCTCTGTCTTTAAGTCCGTTTTCTGATGAAGATTGGAACTATACGATCGCAACGATGTCAGAAAAAGCGATTTATTCAGCGAAATTATTAGCGGGTACAATGCCAGCTAATATTGAAGAAGTTTTTACGGTCAATGGTTTAAGCTTATTTCCCTTTACCCTGGCTGATATTCACTCTCATTGCTCTTGTCCTGACAAAGCCAATCCTTGTAAACATATTGGGGCGGTGTATTATCAACTGGGCGATCGCTTTAGTGAAGACCCATTTGTGTTATTTCAACTGCGGGGTCGTACCAAAGAACAAATCCTCGAATCTCTGCGCCAACGTCGTAGTAAGGGCGCAAAAGGCGGTAGTAAGCGCAGCAGCAAGCGAAAAAGAACCAATAGGTCAAAATCAGCAAAAAGCCGTCAACCCAAGCTTAATTTAGCCGATTTCTGGCGCTACGATGAACCTTTAGCGTCTTCCCTCGTCGCGATCGCGCCCTCCCTTGACCAAACCACGATTTTAGAACTACTCGGCTCTTTTCCTCTGGCCACCGCCGAAGCTCACTTAGTACGATATTACCTCGAACAAGGGTATCAAATGGCCAGTCAACAAGCCGCGATCGCCGCCTTAAATCGTTCGGAAAATTAAATCAAATTAGTAGTGGTGTGACACGCCTAATAACTTTAAAATCATCATGCCAATTCCAAGCAGCATGACATTAAGTACAATCTTTGCCTTATTTAGTGCAATGATCGTACTATCTGCCCTACCTAGTGTCAGTGTTTTAGCCGTCGCCACTCGTTCTGCCACCTCCGGTTTTAAACAGGGAGTTTTTACCACATTAGGCATTGTCACCGGAGACATTATTTTCATTGTAATTGTCCTGCAAGGCTTAGTCATAATTGCCGATAAGTTTGGCAACTTATTCAGTTTAATTAAATACGGCGGTGCAGCTTACTTAATCTTTTTAGGAATTCGCTTATTGCGTGCCAAACCTCAAACCCTAGAACTCGAAAACACGCAAAAATCTTCTAATTTTGCCAGCTTTTTTACGGGACTATCAATTACCCTCGCTGACCAAAAAGCCACCTTATTTTATCTCGGCTTTTTCCCGGCGTTTCTCGATCTAACCCAAATCACCTGGGGCGACACTTTAATTATTGTTGCGATCGCGATTATGACCGTCGGAGGCGTTAAGCTGATTTATGCCTTTCTTGCCCTCAAAGCCAGACAACTCATCAATCCCCAAACCAATCGTAAACTTAACCTTTTAGCAGGCTCTATGATGTTCGTTGCAGCCCTATTTCTACTCATTAAAAATTAAATTTATTAGGGGCAATTACGATTTTGCCTCAAATCTAATCTATTATCTCGCTAACCCGCCTTTATAGCAGTAGGGGTGAGGTTTCCTCATCCAGTCTCAACTTTGGGACAATTACGATTTGATGTTGCGTCGCTAAAACGTAAAATTGGACGGGGAAACCCCACCCCTACAACCCTACTGCCCAAAAAACTGATTACTGATTACTGACAACTGATTACTGAAAAGCCTACTGCCCAAAAAACTGATTACTGATTACTGACAACTGATTACTGAAAAGCCTACTGCCCAAAAAACTGATTACTGATTACTGATGACTGTTAACCGAATATAGACAACCTGAAGTACAAGTTTCGCGAATTTCCACCGCCGACAAACCCGGCAACCCCGCAGCTTCGAGTTGGTGATAAATCCAACGGGCTAACTCCTCGCTGGTGGGGTTTTCTAGCCCCGTTGTGTCGTTGAGGTAGTGATGATCCAAATAATCGTTTAACAAGGGTTTGAGGTACTTTTTCAGGTCGCTGTAGTCGATAATCATGCCTTGCTTGGCTCCAGATTCGATCAGGCGATCGCCCCGGACATAGATCCGTCCGACAAAGCTATGACCGTGTAAACGGCGGCATTTCCCATCGTGATGCGGTAAACGATGGGCGGCTTCAAAACGAAATTCTTTATAAATTGACCAACTTTCCACGCTTTCGATTTCTAAGCAAAACAGCTACTTCTTGTAATTTTCCCGAATTTAGACCCGTCGAGACAACCGCGATCGCCTCACAAGGACTTTAAATTGTAACAAGGGCGCGATCGCAGCAGCGAGTCTACATTTTGACAATTTTCCGACTCTCTCGTCTGCTAGATATCACCCTTAATCTTAATATGTTAACTTTTATTAATAAGCGCAAAAATGATATTTAATCTATGAATTATTTTAATCCGCAGCGTGTCCTATCTTGGTTACTGAGTTCTTTGATTGCGATTGTGGCTTGCGCCCTGCTATTATCTGCCCTTCCTAATCCCGTCCAAGCCCAATCCGCCACCGAAATCTTCCGCAACGCCTACGAAAACCGCTACACCTGGGACGAAGACTTCCCCGGTTATGCCGCCGAAGTGTCCATCAACGACCAAGGCCGCCTCGACCAAGGCATTATCAAAATTCAGCCTGACCTCACCGTTGAAGTCATCAACATCGAAGACGACCAAATGCGGCAACTCATCGCCAACCAACTCAAAACCGAGATTATCCATCGCCGTCAAGTCCCCTTTACGCAACGCCACGAAAACGATGAATATAGCCTCGATAGGGAAAACGATCCTGATGCGATCGCGATTACCGAAAAAGGCGACAACGGCGAATCTCATTACCGCGTCCGCGATAACGTCATTACCCAAGTACAGCGCACCCTTGGCGATTATGCCGTCACCGTAGACACCATTGGCACAACTCCCACCCCCGAAGGTTATCTTGTCGTTCAATTTAAAGCCATTTTTCGCGACAAAGATACCGGAGAAATCCTCGAACAAGACGATGTGAGAGATTTCCACGAAAAAATCGGCAAGTACTATCTCCTCACCTCACGGGCGATTCGCACCACCACCAACAGCGACGATCCCATCGCCAAACCCACCCCCGACACCTTTATCCGCTTTAACGACATTCAACCGCTTTAGTGTTTAAGGGTGAATGGTTTTTCCGAAAATTGACTGGTTTTTTGTTATTGGTTGTTGGTTATTTGTTGTTTGTTCTTTGCTTTCCATCTTCAAATTGCCCAAAATTAGACATCGTGTAGGATAGGCATTGCCCAACCAGCCCTTTCAAGGTGGTAGGCTTTGCGCTCGATTCTACCCGTTTGAGAGGGGGGAGAGGGGGAAGAGGGGGAGGAGTGGGAAGAAAAAAACTGTGCTTTCATCTTCAAGTTGGTGATTAAGTGGTAATGATGTGAGCGCCAACGACGACAAAATAGGGCGAATGAGAGTTATTCTCGCCTGCTAAAAATTACAACTTGACAGGGGTGGCATTGCCCAACCTATCTAAGTTTGAGCCTCTACGGAATATCTCAAGCCCTAAACGCAAGGGTATATGATTCCCCAGCAACCAACAACAAAGGACAAAGGACAAAAATCGCCCTTTGTCTATTAAATCTCGCTCTTTAACCCTGATTGCGTAACTCGTCTAACACTTCCCTTTCCGGGGGTTCGCTGTGGGGGGGTAATTGACGAGAATCGGTAATCAACCAATCGAGGGCTGCGGCTTGGAGGTCGATCGAAGCCCCATTTTTATCCACGCAGTAGCGTCCAAAGACCAACTTATCCACCAAACGCACTCCCGGCCCTAAGCGAGAGTATTCAAAAATCACGCTGTTGTCTACGGTGGCATCTTTACAAATACAGCAGTTCGGGCCGATCATCGACGGGCCAATAATGGTTGCGCCGTCTTCGATGCGGGTCATGCTACCGATATAAACCGGGCCTTGAATATCGACCTTATCGAGATTAATCGCCACATTCAGTCCCGCATAAACCCCTGGGGCAATTTCTTTACCGGGAATCGAGACATTTTTAATGTCGCCAGACAAAACGCCTCGGACGGCGTGCCAATAATCCGGGACTTTCCCAATATCAACCCATTCAAAGTCCATCGACACAGCATAAAAAGGCGCACCCATTTCCACTAATTTCGGGAACAGTTCGCTACCAATGTCATATTCTTGCTTGGGGGGAATGTAATCGATGATCTCGGGTTCAAAGATGTAAATCCCGGTATTAATATCGGTACTCAGGGCTTCTTCTACACTGGGTTTTTCTTGGAAAGACTGAACACGGCCTTGGTCGTCGGTTACAACTACGCCATAACTTGGTACTTGTTCTTTGGGAACGGGTTTGGTTACGATCGTGGCCACAGAACCTTTTTCTTTGTGATATTTCAAAGCGGCGGTTAAATCCAAGTCAATTAAGGCATCACCGCACAAAACTATAAAGGTATCGTCAAAAAAGGGATAGAAGTCTTGAATGCGTCGCAATCCTCCTGCTGACCCCAAGGCATCCCCAATGAGGCGACCATCTTCAATCCGGCCTTCAAAGGAATAGCCAATGCGAACCCCAAAACGCTGGCCATCGCGAAAGTAGTTTTCGATTTCGTCAGCCAAGTGACTGACGTTGACCATAATTTCGTTAAAGCCGTGTTTTTTGAGGAGTTCGAGTAAAAACTCCATCACAGGCTTTTGCATGATGGGAATGAGGGGTTTGGGAATTGTATAAGTGATGGGACGGACGCGAGTTCCCTTTCCCGCGGCCAAGATCATGGCTTTCATTAGATATTTGCTCCTAAACCTTACACCACAAGTCTATTTGTTAATTGAGCATGATTATAGCCAGTTCGGGGACTGGTGGAAGACCACTTGCTCTTTTTGTGGGCGATCGCGCCTTAATCTGCTTGACTTTTAAGCTAGGGGTCGAATTTTTAAATCTTGATAAAACTCGGCTTGAGACAGTTCTACTTTCGATTGTGAGGATAGCAATAGCAACGCCCAAAATACGCCCACGCGATCGCGCTTGGGGGGATGGTTGGTTGTTTCTACGTCTCCTTGGGTTTGCGTCCAATAATCTACCAGTTGTTCGAGTTCTAAGTCGGCGGTTTCAGGAACCAGTTGGGGCCAGCGTAGGGTTAAAAATTCTTCGAGTTGACCGGCAAGTTCAGTCAGGTTTTCATTATGGGCTAATTGCGCGATCGCTTGGGCTGTGGCTTTACGGGACAAAGCCGGGGTTTTCTGGGGCTTGGGAGTGGTGGGGGTTTCCATCACCACCGCCATTTCTTGAATTTGCGCGATTAATTCTGGCAAAGTGACGCGACGACGACGGGGGGGTGGGGCAGTAGGACGGCGGCGAATGTGACGCTCTAATTTGAGGGGTAAGCGGCGATCGCCCCCGTTTCCATCTTCTAGTTCCTCGAAGGGTTCTTCCGGGTCTTCTGGCTCATTTTCCGCCGCTTCTAGGGTGTTGGCTTTGAGCAATACCAACATCGAAGCCCACAAAAACGCCTGACCGGATTGCGATAAGTTGGCTTCTTGCTTTTCGGTTTCAATTTCAGCGATCCCAATTTTGCTGAGATAGCGGTCGATGACTTCGATTACCTGTACGTCCCAAGGGTCGATTTCTCCTCGTTGGGCTAGGTCTACTAATACCGCGATCGCTTCTTGGGCTAGGTCAGTCATCAGTTATCAGTTATCAGTTATCAGTTTCTTCGGCAGTCGGCAATCGGCAATCGGCAATCGGCAGTCGGCAATCGGCAATCGGCAGTCGGCAATCGGCAGTCGGCAATCGTGAAAGAGGGGGAAGAAATTAGCAATGACCAATGACCAATTACCAATTAAGGGATTCTGCCAACAACCAAAAACAATTCATAATTCCTCTAACCAACAACCAACAACCAATAACCAACAACCAACAACCAACAACCAATAACCAACAACCAAGGACAAATGACCAATGACCAAGGACAAATGACCAATGACAAACAACTAAGAACTAGCTTCATCCTTTTGGGCTTCGGCTTCGGGGAGGAGTTTTTGTTCTTCTTGTTCGGCTTGGAAACTGGCGAGTTGGGTTTGGAGGGCTTCGATTTGCGCTGATTGTTCTTTGACTTCTTTGGCGACTTTGCGATAAGCCAGTTGTTGCTGAAGGCGATTCCATAAACCGAACATCCACGCGATCGCGGCCCCAACGCCCAATGCTACCAATAATTCAATCGCGAGGGGTGCGTCTACCTCCACATCGGGGACGATATAAATCGGCGTAGTTTGGACGTTTTCAATACTAAATAGCGCGATCGCCAAACAAACGAGAAAAATTAATAAGAAATTGAGTTGTCGCATCATGGGCTTTTAAGGTCACCAATCGCCATATTTTGAGGCTGTAAACCATTACAATAATTCACTGGGGCGGCGCGATTCTGCTAGGATTGCCGCCCTAATTTGTGACTTACACCTTACTACAAATCCTATAATATTCAATTCATGGATCGTTCTGTTGCTGATTTACGCCAAAATTACACCAAAGCGGGCTTAGTGAGGGCGGAGATTGCCGCCGATCCGTTGGCACAGTTTGAAACCTGGTTCAACCAAGCGGTAGAAGCCCAATTACCCGAACCGAATGCGATGACTCTGGCGACTGCCACCCCAGAGGGCCAACCGAGTGCCAGAATGGTGTTACTCAAGGGCTTTGATGCTCGCGGCTTTGTCTTTTATACCAACTACAACAGCCACAAAGGCCACCAGCTAGAAGCAAATCCTCAAGCGGCTTTGGTTTTTTGGTGGGAAGCATTAGAACGACAAGTCCGCATCGAGGGCAAAGTTACCCCCATTGACCCCACTGAATCCGATGCTTATTTTGCCAGTCGCCCTCACGGTTCGCAACTGGGGGCTTGGGCTTCTCCGCAAAGTCAAGAAGTAGACAGTCGCGCAGTTCTAGAGCAAAATTTACAAGAACTTGAGGACAAGTATCGCGATCGCGAAGTGCCTCGTCCTCCTCATTGGGGGGGCTTTCGCGTGATTCCCGATCGCATCGAGTTTTGGCAAGGCCGCCCCAATCGCCTCCACGACCGCTTTAATTATTGCCGAGATAATGCTGGAAATTGGCAAATTGAGCGTTTAGCGCCTTGATTGGGTTGTGGGTTGTTCTCACAATCCCTTCATTGGTCATTGGTAATTTCCTCCCACTCCTCCCACTATTGGGCGGGGAAAAGAGCGCCCCTACACCCCGATTGCCGATTGCCGATTGCCCCAAAAAACCCCACTGCCCCTTCAATGCTACACGGCAACCGGGTCAGGAGTCGCAGCATCTTCAAGGAGAATGCGGATATTTTCGGGGGCTAATTTAACCTTGACGGTTTGACCAATGACGGAGGTATTGAAACTTTCGGGTTGCAGGTTTTGGCGACGAACCACAATGGTACTGCTAGGGGTTAAGCGGACGACAAAGCGAGTATCTGTGCCTAAGAAAATGACATCTTCGACGGTAGCGGGGATACAGTGTTCTTTGTTGGTATCTGCTGGATATAGCATGATTTTTTCAGGACGAACCGCGAGGGTGACATAGCGATCGCGCGCGATCGGTGTGTCGTGCTGTACCCTGAGAGGGAGGCTTTCGTCTACCAAGACTTGGACGCGATCGCCTTCGCTGTCCATGACTTGTCCAGACAGGAAGTTGGTTTCCCCAATAAAGTCTGCCACAAAGCGCGATCGCGGGTTTTCGTAGATTTCACTCGGCGTTCCCACTTGCAACACTTTACCGCCATTCATCACGGCAATGCGATCGGACATGGTAAGGGCTTCTTCTTGGTCGTGGGTGACGTAAACAAAGGTAATGCTGACCTGACGCTGCATGGATTTGAGTTCAAACTGCATCTCTTTTCGCAGTTTCAAATCTAATGCCCCCAAGGGTTCGTCAAATAGCAGGACTTCGGGGCGTTTGACTAAAGCCCGCGCCAGGGCTACCCGTTGCTGTTGACCGCCAGAAAGCTGCCGAGGACGGCGATTTTCGAGACCATTGAGACGCACTAAGGCTAAAGCATCCCCCACCCTGGTTTTAATCTCAGAGGTGGCTACTTTGTCCATCTGCAAGCCAAAGGCGACGTTTTCGGCGACGGTGAGATGGGGGAATAAGGCGTAGTTTTGAAATACTGTATTAACCGGACGGTCGAAGGGGGGGCGATCGCGCATAGGCTGACCGTGAATCAAGATTTCCCCGGAAGTCGGGACATCAAACCCCGCGATCGCCCGCAGTAATGTGGTTTTACCGCATCCCGATGGCCCCAAAAGCGAGAAAAATTCCCCCTCGGCAATTTGCAAGTTAATGTTATCGACTGCCAGAAAGTCCCGATTATTCTGACCTTTATAGACTTTGCTAATTTCTTTGAGTTCAACTGCGTGCATTGCTTTCCCCTTGCTGCATGAACCGCGATCCCCCCTTATTTTAATCGAGGGGGGCGGCATAAATCCCGAAGTGAGTGGCGATGGGACGCTGATACATGGGAATACGGCTATGAATGGGAGAATTAAGGGCTTGGATTTTCCCGGTGTGACCCGAAACCAGGGTAGTTGAACCGCCCCCGTCGAGGTTAATGGCGGCATTAATGTCAAATTCGCTCAAAATTTCGCTAAATTCGGCTAAAGTCACCCCTTCGCTGTAATGAGGTTGACGGCCATCGATAATGACGATCCACAGTTGGGTGCGATCGCGGTTTAACCCTACAGCAATGCGGGGATAGACGTTTTCGTTATTGGGTGCGTCGGAATCAAAGGCGATCGCGTTCCCGTCATCGAGAAGGAGTAGGCTACCCGCGATCGCGACTTCCGTATCCTTCGGACATTCCCCTGTAACCTCGATAGAAACGTCATTTTGACTCCCCACGCATAAAGCCGGCCAATCGGGCTTTGCTGGCTCATATTCGACCCCCTGCGCGATCGCCTGACCCACCACGTTAACGTAATCTCCTTTTTGCGGGTAAAACTGCCACGGCGTACCATATTTTATCGGATAGAAAAAGCCTGCATTAATCGCCAATTGCACGTTAAATTCTTGGGCAAAGTCCCCCGTTGTTTGAGCCGCAAATTGATATTTTTCTCCTTGTTTCACCCCCGGATTTGTAATTAATTGAATATCGGAATCGGTCAAATCTACCGTGACATAATGCAGCACCAAAGGCCGCGGATAATTCCGCACTTGACGACCATAAGTAATGCCGCGAAACAAAGGCCGAGAAGCTTGAAATGTGGCTGTCGGACGAATGGCATCAAAAATATCTACAAAGAGAATAAACCCGCCACTAATTAACAGCAAAAATGCCAGTAGAATTTGCTTTAACATCAATCAGAAAATTCTTGGCGTAATCCTTGTACGGCTTCGAGGCTGAGTCCGGTAATTTGCGCGATCGCGTTATCATCCAATTGACTCAAAAGGTTACGCGCGATCGCTCGCTTTTCTTCCTCTCGTCCTTCTTCTCGTGCTAACGCAACTGCACCTTGTTGGTCATAAATAAACATTTCGCGACGTTCGATGTCTTCGAGTTCTTCGCGAGTTAAGTTGGCTTGGTTTGCGATGACAAAAGCTTGATTGAGTTCGGGAATATTGTCCATATTATCGGGAATTTCCGTGAGCGATCGCGCCGATTTTATAAAGTAAATCCATTTGTCAGTAATCGTTTCCAGTTGGTTGAGTTCTTTGGTAAACTTAGGTAATTCGATAAAAACTAATTCAATATCATTTTCAGGATAAATGAAACTATCTGTTTTCTCGCGATAGATAAAGCGAGAAACATAATGTTCGCGACCAGAAAACATCTCAAAGTCTGTCAAAGTGAGGGCAATCACAGGTTTTAGCATTCGGTAGCCTTCCCCAGATTGTAGTTGAAACGCATAGGTTTTAGCAGCATTGAATAATACTCGTTTACCAAAAGATTGTACATTCAAAACTTGCATTTCTATAATGACTATTGTCCCATCACTCAGTTCTGCTTTGACATCGAGATAAGTATCTTTTAATCCTTGTAATTTGGGGGGTAAATTAGGATTAATAATTTCTAAATCGCTAATAACGGGTTCACCCTCATAAATCAAGGCATTGAGAAAGCTTTTCAGAATATTTTTGCTTTCTGCCGAACCAAATATTTTCTTAAAAGCATAGTCAGTTTTGGGGTTAATAAATCTCATTGTTCTTGGCTGAATATAGGTTTATCATTCCAATTAAAAATGGCATTCAATTATCCTTTCAGTTACCTTTCTTTTGGTCTAAAACAAGAAACTTGAAATGGTAAAAGTTGTCCTACCACAAACTAACTTTGAGTTCAGTCCAAGCATCATCATACAGAATTGTTGCTTCGCCAATATCGTGTAAATATTGCAATCTTTCGTACACTTCCGGAGGCGGATAAATGGCGGGATTGTTGCGATCGCTCTCCGTAATCAAGCCCTGTTCTAAGGCGACTTTATTCGGCGTTGCATAAGCTACATAATTTGAAATTTGGGCGCTAATTTCCGGTTCTAGGGTAAAGTTAATAAACTTTTCTGCGAGTTCTTTATGAGGCGCATTTTTGGGAATCGCTAAAGTGTCCACCCAGACGATTGACCCTTCTTTGGGAATCACATAACGTAAATCCGGGTTATCCATCATCACTTGAAAAATATCCCCACTCCATTCCACTGCGAGATCGACTTCTCCTTGTTCGAGTAAGGTTTGTCCGGTATCTGGTGCAAATACAGAAATAACTTCTTTTTGGCGCACTAAATAGTCTTTGGCTTTTTCTATGACTGCCGGATCGGTGGTGTTGGGGTCTTCTCCGAGGTAAATTAAAACCAGACCTAAAACCACTCGTAAATCTTCAACAAGTGCGACTTGGTTTTTAAATTTCGGGTCAAATAATGCCGTCCAACTGTCAATTTCGCCCCCGGTTTCTTTGATGTTATAACCAATTCCGGCAGTTCCCCATTGATACGCGGCGCTGTACTGATTTCCGGGATCGAAGAAGTAATCGAGAAACTTATCATCTAGGTTTTTGAGGTTGGGAATGTTATCGTGATTCAATTTTTCTAACATTCCCAGTTTGATCATAATTTCGACATAATCCCCAGTCGGGACAATCAAATCGTAACCGGGATTTCCACCCCGCAGTTTTGCAAATAAAGACTCGTTGCTGTCGTAGGTGGAATAGTTAATTTTGGCGTTATATTTTTCCTCAAAAGCTGTGATTACTTCAGGCGCGATATAATCCGACCAGTTGAAAATATTAAGCACATTCTCCTCGGAAGGAGTGACCGGAATTAAAGGGCTACTCGCGCAGCTAACGGGAATAAAAGCACTAAAGAGGAATAAAAGGAAAAGTAGGATTATTCGTTTCATGGCTTTAGTTTAGGCATAGATATAGTATGTTCATTTGAGAAGTAAACTCGCCTCTAGGTTTTTCTTAATAGTATATCTATTGTAAAATCGAGGCGGAGCCTTGTTTGGTGCGTCCCTTGGTAGAACCCAGGAACGAGATTAGAGGGTTTACATTGCTTTTGTAAATACTATAGTAACCGCTAAAGCAGTTAGGACACCGCCGCAATTTTTAGAAAACAAGCCCCTCTCCCGTGGGGGTTGGGGTGAGGGCAAACCCCACCACGTCCTAACCCGAAGTGTTACTGCTATAAAATCGAACTCAAAACTTGTTCCTAGGTTCTACCTAGTAGCGTGAACTTCTCATTGACGATTATCTTGGTTTTGTAGTGTCATTGACCCTAAAACTAACAATAATGATGCTAACAACATTAAGGTAGAAATGGCATTAATGGTGGGGGGAACGGGCTTTTTCACTAAGCCATAGACAAATAAAGGTAATGTGGTTGAACCCACTCCAGAGGTAAAGAAAGTAATGACAAAATCATCTAAAGAGAGGGTAAACGCCAGCAACGCGCCACTTAACACCGCCGGAAAAATTAAAGGAAATGTAATTCGCCAAAATACCCGCCATTCATTGGCCCCCAAATCCAACGCAGCTTCTTCAATAGAAGGGTCAAGTTCGGCAATTCTACCCCGTACTGTAACGGCTACAAAGGATATATTAAAGGCAACATGACCGATAATAATTGTAGGTAGTCCAAAGACTAAATAAGCTCCGGTTAAGGTTTCAATCAGTTGGAAAATCAAACTGAAGAAAACCAGAAGGGCGACCCCCATGGTAATATCAGGAATGATAATCGGTAGAAATAATATTCCTTCTAATAACGAACGTCCGCGAAACCGAAAACGCTCTAAGGCGATCGCGATCGCGGTTCCCATAATCGTAGCTAGTAGGGTGGAGATGATCCCCACAATCATACTATTAGAAAAAGCCTGCCAGATGATTTCTGAGCCAATTTCCTCTGAACCCACGTTAAAGCCAGCTAATAAGCTTTCATACCATTTCAGGGTAAATCCTCGCCATACTGCGTTAGTACGAGAATCGTTGAAAGAATAAATAACTAAAACAATAATCGGTAAATATAAAAAAAGTAGCCCCAAAATTGTAATAATCCAAAGGGCATATCTACCAAGAGAGCGAATGGTTGAATCTGCTTTTGGTTTCATTGAGCCAGGAGAGTTTGATGAAAGTATAAGGAAACAAGCCAATTTAAGTTAGGTTTTTTTGCCAATTTATTCATCTTCTGCTACTCGGAAATAGAACCAAACCGGAACCAAAATAACTGCCATCATTAAGATAGACAAAACCGAACCAAAAGGCGTATTACGAGCGCGTAAAAACTGGTCTTGAATCACATTACCAATCATTAAACCTTTCGCGCCGCCGAGGATATCCGGGGTAATAAATGCCCCCACTGCCGGAATAAAAACTAATAACGATCCTGCAATAATTCCCCGCTTTGTGAGGGGTAAAACAATGCGGAAAAAGGTTTTAATATCGCTTGCGCCTAAATCTTGAGCTGCTTCGACTAAGGCAAAATTAAACCGTTCAATGGTGGCATAAAGGGGCAAGATCATAAACGGCAAATAACCGTAAATTAAGCCAATAATAACGGCAAATGGCGTGAAAACGAGATTAAGCGGTTCGTCAATGAGATTTAATTGTTGTAAAACAACATTAATTACTCCTTCTTGGCGTAATAAAATAATCCAGGCATAAGTACGGACTAAAAAGTTAGTCCAAAAGGGAATAATAATCAGGAGTAATAAGGTATTTCGCCAACGGGTATCTCGCGTGGCTATAAAAAAGGCCATCGGGTAGCCCATCAACAAACAAATTGCCGTTGTTAATAACGCCAAACCTACCGATCGCGCCAACAATTCCCAATAGACATCATTTTGCAAACGCTGGTAATGTTCGAGGGTAAATTCCCACAAAACACCGCCATAAGTGCCGCGCTCAAAAAAGCTATACAGCACGACAATCAACAGGGGAATGAGGAAAAAGAGTAACAACCACAACGTCCCCGGAAACAGCAGAAAAGCTAAATTGAGACGTTTACGGTTTTCCAGAGTAGAGACGGCTTGATGTTGCGGTTTTTGCCGAGCAATCATGAGGGAGAATGAGCCAGCTTGGGTGCTAGTAAATCTATGGGTTTAGCATAGCATTACAACGCATTCCGCCACCCACAATCGTCACAATTTCGAGGCGATCGCCCTTTTGGATTTCTGTGTCTGACCAATATTGCCGATGCAGAATCTCGCCGTTATATTCTACGGCAATTAAACGGGGATTGAGATTGAGTTGTTCTAGCAGTTGGGGTAATGTCGTCTGGGGGGAACAGTAAACGGGTTTGCCGTTGACTTGCAGTTCAATCGAGGTGGAAGTCATTACTCTACGGAAGCTAACTTTTGCTTTTTCGCTAATTGCGAGAGAAAATACTGGGTAACGAGGGTGGGTTGTTCGGCTTGCATAATCGCTCGCACTACCGCCACGCGATCGCCTCCTGCCCCTAAAACCTCTTGGATATTTTTGGGGTCAATACCGCCAATACAATACCAAGGAATCGGGCTATTTTGCGCCGCATACTGCACATACTCTAAGCCTGCGGGTTTTTTCCCTTCTTTGGTGGGAGTGGCATAAACCGGGCCCACGCCGATATAATCTGCACCTTCGGCGATCGCGTTTTGCATTTCTGTGGCATTTGTCGTGGAGCGTCCGACAATGCGTTCTTTCCCCAATAAGTCGCGAGCGAGGGCAACAGGGGCATCTTGCTGGCCTAAGTGTACCCCGTCGGCATCCACCGCGATCGCGATGTCAATGCGGTCATTCACCAAAAACAAAGCATTGTACTTGTGACACAAATCACACAAGGCCTGGGCTTCGGCATACCGCAGGCGATCGTCTGCCTCTTTGCTGCGATACTGAACTAAACTCAATCCCCCCTGTAATGCCGCTTCGACGGTTTCGAGTAACCGGGGTGAAGGGGAAGTCACCAAATACAGAGGCGATCGCTTTAAGGCTTCGTGACGCTGAGATGCGATTAAAGCACTTTCGAGGGTGTAAGTCCGGTAGCGCATTTGCTTACACGCCTTGGCCATGGCGGGTTTGTACAACTTGGCATATTCTTCTAACACCCGCAACGCTTCTTCAACGCGACATAAATTCGCCTGTAACAAGGCTTCGAGACTGAGGCGCTGTTCTTCGTGGGGATGAGATAAGGCAGTTCCTGGGTCATTCGGAGTGTCTCTGGCGTAGCGTAAGGTCGCATCATGCCAAGCGCCGAGTTCTTGGCGCATCTGCTTGCATTCGCGGGCGAGTTCGCTGTTATTTAAGCCAAAGCGACACCATTCTTCGATAATTCGCAAGCCTTCGCGAGCGCGGTCTAGGTTTGCATCTAAAATCCGATAGATGGCTTTTTGCTGAGTCCAGCTAAACTGATCGTCCATTTTAATAGGGTTTTAGGGTAGAGCTTATTTATATTAGGGTATAATTGCCCCTTACTTAGAGAATCTGATTCCACTTTAGAGCCGTGTAGCGACCGGGTAAAGATTTGAGAATTTGTGCTTTTTATTACTTTTTGATTGCTCCCCTCAGCAGTTGGGCGATCGCGCCAAAAGAAGTCAAAATTGAGATCGCGGGGGATTGAGCAAAAAGTTAATTCCGTATTTTCACGGAGACTACGAGAGCAGACTGTCTTAAATTCTCCGTCCAAAATAAAGGCGATCGCCTGGGGAGTCTTGCCCAAAAATTGGGGACTGCTCCCCCGCGATCGCCAATCTTGTTGATGAGGCTAAACTTGAGTTCAACTTAGCGCGTCCCCGATCCTTGAGAACTATCCGGGCTGCCATTGTCTCTGGGTTGATAAGGCTCGTCGCTTTTACGCTGTTGTGTTGTTTCTGAAAAAGTCTCTAGGGAAGTCACCGCAGCGCCTTCTTTCAGGGTTTCTGGCTTCTCGGTCGCGATCGCCGTACCGACCATCAAACACTGAAGGCTCATCCATACAGTTGCGATAGTTGTCAGACCGAGTTGCACGTTCATAAAATCTTCAACAGTGGAGTTATCGATTAACTGCTCTCCTATATTCAGTATATTCACGGTTGCCAAAAATGTCCAAAAATTTTAAAGCTTTCTTTATATTGACTTTATAATTTCCCAAATTTCACGGATATAGCAGTTTTCCAGCGTTAAGCCAGCAAAATATAGGTCTATTTAACCCCTTAGATTAAACAATGTTTTAGATGCAATCAAATATTACAATCAATTCTCAAGACAAGGTTTCGCGATCGCGTCCTTGTTGCTTCACCCGATACATCTCCGTATCCGCCTTCTTAATCAAAACCGCCTGGGTGTCCCCATCAAGGGGATACACACTACTGCCCACACTCGCTGCGATTTGTAACTGGCGGTCTGCTAACATAAAAGGCTGAGAAAGGGTCGCCACAATCTTAGCCGTAACAATCTCGACATCCGATGCCTGTTTGATCCCCGGTAAAATCGCCGTAAACTCATCCCCTCCCAAACGAGCCACCAAATCGCTGCCCCGCAAGCAATTCTTCACCCGATGAGCCACAGCTTTGAGCAACATATCGCCAAAATCGTGACCCCAAGAATCATTCACCTGCTTAAAGCCATCAAGATCGATAAACAACAGCCCCACCAACTTATCTTCTTGTTGGGCCCAGTCTAGGGATTGCTGTAAACTTTCATAAAAATGCTTGCGATTCGCCAAACCCGTCAAAGAATCGTAATAAGCCAAACGATGCAAGTGGTCTTGAGACAAGCGCAACTCTTGATTCGATCTCGTCAACTCCACCGCAGTCCGCCGTAATTCCTCCTCAATCCGCTTGCGTTCAGTGATATCGCGAATCACCCCAATCAGAAACACATTACCCGCCGCATCTTGATGTAACGAACGTTTCGTGGCGATTTGATAAGTCCTGCCCTCAGCATCGGTGAGTTGTTCTTCACTCTCCTGGGCTTGATGAGTCAACAACACTTGACGGTCTTGTTCGCGAAAAACCCTGGCTTCTTGGGGTTTGAGAATATCAAAATCCGACTTGCCGATTAAATCCTCTAAAGGGTAGCCCAAAAATTGCGAAAACGCTTGATTGAGAATAATCCAACAATGATCCTTATTTTTCACAAAAACCGGGTCGGGAATGGCATTAATAGTCGATTGTAAAAACTCCTTCGACCGTTTCAACTCCTCCCGTTGATGAGCCAAATAACCCGTCAAAATACTGACCACTCCCCCTAACCCCAAAGCCGGAGGCACCAACGGAATCCAATACCCCCCCAAAAAGCTACCGTAAGCCGTTCCCACCAACACCCCAAACACCCCGATCAGCACGATTGTCGTTTGCCCAACCGATCGCCCCTGAATCATTAACACAGCTCCCACCCCCGACCAAGCCAAAATCCAGAGGATTTCCGCCCACTCGGGCCAAGTCTTCAACAGCGATCGCCCATCGATGGCCGCACTAATAATCTGGCTGACGAAATTGGCATGAAGTTCTACCCCATAAATCGGTTCAGAGGTTCCAAGCCAATTGGTACTATAGGGAATCAGAGATAAATCTTTTAAACTGCGAGCCGTAGACCCAATAATCACCACGCGATCGCGCATCAACTCCTCATCGACCTTCCCCGCTAAAACATCCCGCATGGGAACTTTAATAAAGCGATCGGGACGGCGAAAATTACTCAAAACTTGAGTCCCCCCCGTATCGACCTGTACATAACCGCCATCATAGGGTTCTAATATCTGAAATACAGATTTTCCCAAGCGCATATTGTCGGAATTAGGAACGGCTGTTGCCTTAATATCTTCTGCAGCTAAATAAATCTCTGCTAACTTCAACGCCAAACTGGTGCGAAATGTGCCGTCTTCTAAATGCCAATACAACAACATCCGGCGGACTTTGTTATCCGCATCCAGCACAATATTATTAAAGCCCACCGCATTCTGTTCGGGTAAAATGGGCGGCGGTGGCACTCTCACATTTTCGCGATCGGGTAATAGTTCAATGCCGACTAAATTAGGAATTTCGCGAAAAGCGGCTTGTAATTCTTGACGGCCCGGCGGTACAGGTAAATCCCGATAAATATCTAACCCAATCGCTCTGGGTTCATAAGCGTGAATCTGCCTCAGTAGCTCTGCGATGGTCTCATCCGGGAAAGGCCAACCTTTTGCCGCTTGCAGGTCATCTTCATCAATTTCGACAATCACCACGCGGTCTTCGATTTTACCCGCAGGCCG
Source organism: filamentous cyanobacterium ESFC-1 (assembly GCA_000380225.1). Lineage (GTDB taxonomy): Bacteria > Cyanobacteriota > Cyanobacteriia > Cyanobacteriales > Spirulinaceae > Jaaginema. The sequence continues at coordinate 377,899 of KB904821.1, read as the reverse complement.
CCAGTGATACAGCAGATCCAATCCTGCCAATTCTAGGGGCTGAAATAAACCTAGACCGCGCAGAAGAATGATGCTGCCAGCAACACTCCCTGTAACCCACCAAGCACGCTGTTCTTGTTTAAACCAATGCTGAACCTGAGCGATCCGGCGACTGAATTTTGCCATGAGAGGGAGATAAGTTAGAGCGAGGAACAATACCAATCTTGCCAAGCCAAGGCGGAAACACGACCAGCCCCTAAACTCAGCTTTACAACAATTGGGGATTAGCGTCCGGGCAACGTGTATTGGAAGTTACTCGGCCCTTCATACCCTGTGAGTTCTGCTAGTTTGTCTAAGGTTTGTGTGCCTCGATAGATTTCTCCATCAATAATCCAACTGGGATAAGAGCGAATCCCCGCATCCACACAAGCTTGGGGTTGAGCGTTTTCACCTTCGGGGTCGCATTCGATGTAGTTGACTTGGGCAAAGGCTTGTTTACCAAATAATTGCTTTTGGTCGTAGCAATGAGGACACCAATAAGCCCCGTATTCGGCTGCGCCAACTTCAGTGAGGTGTTCGGCTAGGGCGATTTCGGCTTCCCCTGATGTTGTGGTGATTTCCCAACCATATCCCGGTTTGGGGGCGGTTGTTGCCTGGGGAATTGCCTGTGGGCCGCCTTCGGCCACGGGGTTGTTGACATTGGCATACACCGCCAAGGTGCCAACGAGGGTCACTAAGGCCACAATAATCCCAGTAAAGAGAACTTGGCCGATGTCTTCCCAGTTATGGCCGAACAGGGTGAGCAAAAATAGCGACAGGGAAAATAATGCCGAACCAATACAGTACAAACAAACTGCTTTTAGCTCGAAAGCTAAAACGTACATGAGGTAACTGCTAAAAACGACCATGGATGTGCTACCGATCAGTAACAGCAGCCAAGTCCATTTTTCGAGTTGCGATCGCGTTCTTTTTTGGCGATCGCGATTAACCGCCAACGGCCCTAACGCACACCCGGCCATGTACAAGTAAGCCGTTAAGCCAAACAAGGGCAACGGAATGCCAAAAACACTGGCATAGGCACTATCAAGGACATCGTTACAACCCGAAGCATTTCCGGCGGTGGGGGTGACGCAACCCACATCTGCCCCGGTGATTTTGGTAATGGTTAAATAAGTGGTCAGGATAGCTCCCACAATCGCGATCGCCCCAATCAAAGGACGCGACCAACGGTGAATCCAGGGAGTAGAACGTCGGCGGCTCATTGGCTTATTCCTAAGATTATTTCTACAAACAAAACTATATGGATCGAGAATACCCTACCGCTTCCGATCGCGGTGACTGTATCCTTCGATTTCAACTTTAGCTCGAATTTTTGTCTTTTGTCTTTTGTCCTTTGTTATTGGTCATTGGTCTTTTGTCCTTTGTCCACCGCGCGATCGCGGTCACGTTTTCCCGATCATTTACTGGTACGCGTGTTATTGGTTATTTCTAGTGCGCTACAAGACGCGCACCAGTTATTGATTATTTGTTCTTAATTTTGAGAGGGGGTGTTTTTCCCCAGCAAAAAAGGTCTGCCAACTTGGGCGAGGGGACAGACTCCTAAAAAGCCTTAAAGCCAATGCTAGTAAGCAGTTCAGCCCGAAGAACTCAAATTAAGTTTCCAAGAATTAGTCTCGGTCGCCCTAGTAACCCAAAACCAAGGACAAAGGACTAATGACAAAGGACAAAGGACTAATGACAAAGGACTAATGACAAAGGACTAATGACAAAGGACTAATGACAAAGGACGAACAACTAAGGCGCAATCTTCATCGACTTAACCGCCGCCGCCGAATTTTCAGTCAAAAAGGGGGGACTTTGACGGGCCGCTTCGACAAAAGCTTGGACGCGAATCGGATCGATGGGTTCAGATATCTGGCCGCGACGTTTGAGGGAACTGGCGACAATTGCGCCGTCTGCGGCTTGTAATAATCGGGCAATATTATCATCATTCGCCCCACTGCCAATAAAAACCGGGGTATCTCCGGCGGCGGCTGAGGCGAGTTCTAAGTCTTCTAGAGTCGGGGGACTGCCGGTGGCCCAGCCCGATAAAATGACCCCATCGGCTAAACCCCGTTCGATGGTTTCTTGGACGGCGGTGGTTAAATTGGGGGTTCCTAAAGGGCGAGCGTGTTTGACTAAAACATCGGCAAAAATGGCGGTATCACTGCCCAATTCGCGCCGATAGCGTAGTAATTGATGAGCTTCTCCTTCAATCAAGCCTTGGTCGGTAGCCATGACTCCGGTAAGGACGTTAACGCGAATAAACTGGGCTTGGACGCAAGTGGCGATCGCCACGGCGCTGTGGGCATCATTGCGGAGAACGTTGATCCCCACGGGTAACATCACCAAATTCATCAAACGCTGCACGATCAGGGTCATGGCACTCACAACCGCCGGATCGACTTGTTTTTTGGCAAAAGGCGCATCAAAAAAATTTTCCACGATAATGCCATCCACGCCTCCGGCGGCCAAAGCCGTGGCTTCTTGTTCGGCGCGATCGATGATGGCTTTGAGATTGCCGCCCCAACGAGGCGAACTCGGCAAGGGCAAAAGGTGAACCACGCCAATAATCGGATTAGGAGTTGGGAAAATTTGTGTTAAATCCACGAAGTCTTAATTGAAGTTAAGCAGTCAATAACAACTGAAAATAGCAGCAACCCGGAGTTGGCTGTTGAAGATTTTAACGGATTGATGGGGACAAAAGGAAAAAATGTCCCGGCGATCGCGCTTAATTTCTCAGCTATTCTGGAGGGATTGTCCAGAAATTTAGAATTCTCAGGGTCGGGACAGGCCCACGATAAATCAATGTCTTTTACAATATAAAGACGAGTTGCGTGTTAAATTGCCCCCAACTATTTTAAGCTGGCTTGGGGCGATCGCGCTAAGTCATCCACTGATCCAAATTTTTTGTAAACTCTAGCTTCACCTTACTTTTATTAACTGCATGGGCAACAAGCCAACGATTGCACTATCTCATTTAGGCTGCGAAAAAAACCGCGTTGACTCCGAACACATGCTCGGCTTGCTCGTTCAAGCTGGCTATGATGTCGATAACAACGAAGAACTAGCCGATTACGTTATTGTTAACACTTGTAGTTTTATCCAGGCGGCTCGGGAAGAATCGGTGAGAACCCTCGTCGAACTGGCCGAAGCCGATAAGAAAATTGTGATTACGGGCTGCATGGCCCAACATTTTCAAGCAGAATTACTAGAAGAACTCCCCGAAGCCGTCGCCCTCTTGGGGAGCAGCGATTATCATAAAATCGTCGATACCATCGAGCGAGTCGAACAAGGGGAAAGAGTGAAAGAGGTTTCCCCCGAACCCACCTATATCGCCGATGAAACCGTCCCCCGCTATCGCACCACCACCGAAGCCGTTGCTTATTTACGGGTGGCAGAAGGCTGCGATTATCGCTGCGCGTTTTGTATTATTCCCCATTTGCGGGGCAATCAGCGATCGCGCTCGATTGAGTCGATTGTGGCTGAAGCGACCGAACTGGCTTCTCAAGGGGTCAAAGAATTAATCCTGATTTCCCAAATCACCACCAACTACGGCAAAGACATTTACGGAAAACCGATGTTAGCCGAGTTGTTACGAGCGCTAGGAAAAGTCGATGTGCCTTGGATTCGGATGCACTATGCCTATCCGACGGGATTAACTTCAGAAGTAATTACCGCCATCCAAGAAACCCCCAACGTCTTGCCCTATCTGGATTTGCCCCTGCAACACTCCCACCCAGAAATCCTGCGGGCCATGAACCGTCCCTGGCAAGGACGCGTTAATGATGATATTATCGAGAGGATTAAGGCCGCGTTGCCGAATGCCGTTTTGCGAACGACTTTTATTGTAGGCTTCCCAGGTGAAACCGAGGAACACTTTGAGCATTTACGGCAGTTTGTCCAACGTCACGAGTTCGATCGAGTTGGTGTGTTTACCTTCTCCCCCGAAGAAGGAACCCCAGCTTACACTCTGCCCAATACTGTTCCGCCTGAAGTGGCCGAAGCCCGTCGGGATATCTTAATGCAAATCCAACAGCCGATTTCGCTGCATAAAAATCAAGCTGAAATTGGCAAAACGGTACCCGTTTTGATTGAACAAGAAAATCCCACCACAGGAGAATTCATTGGGCGATCGCCAGCGTCATCACCTGAAGTAGACGGCTGGGTTTACGTCCAAGGCGAAGCCAGCTTAGGTGAAATTGTCCCAGTGACAATCACAGACGCGGACATTTATGACTTGTACGGTGTTGTGGCCGAAACCTCGCTAACGGGGGATTGGGGCGAAAACTCCCAACCTAAAGCGGTAGCACGATAGCCAAGGCAATTGGCCTCAAGATCGAGCTACAGGGGAGGTAGAGATCGCTACTGCCCCAAACCCAAGGATGGCTGCGGTCATCCGTATCGCAACTGATTTCCTAAATCAGTTAACATTTCTTAAACTAAACCAAACGAACGCTAAAATACTCTATGACTATTTCGTTTAACAGCTTAGGTCTTTCCGAAGCCCGCCTCGAACAATTAGAGCGCCTCGGCTTTGAAAGTCCGACTGAAATTCAGTCCCAAGCAATTCCCCATCTACTCTCCGGCCAAGATGTGGTGGGTCAATCGCAAACCGGGACGGGTAAAACCGCCGCCTATTCTTTACCATTACTCGATGGCATCGATCGCGATCGCACCACCGTTCAAGCCCTAATCCTCACCCCCACCCGCGAACTTGCCCAACAAGTCGCCCAAGCCGTTCAAGACTTCGCTGGCGATCGCCGCCTGAAAGTATTAACCATTTGTGGGGGTCAATCCCTCGAACGGCAAATCCGCAGCTTGCGCCGGGGTGTCCAAATCGTGGTGGGAACTCCTGGCCGCGTGATCGACCTCCTCGACCGTAAAGAACTGGATTTAACCACCTTAACCTGGGCCGTTCTCGATGAAGCCGATGAAATGCTCAGTATGGGCTTCATCGACGATGTGAAGAAGATTCTGCGCCAAACCCCCCGCGAACGCAGCACCGCTTGTTTCTCGGCAACCATGCCCAAAGAAATTCGCAACCTGATCGACACCTTCTTGCGCGATCCAGTCACGATCAGCGTCAAACAAGCCAACTCCGCCCCCACACGCATCGATCAAAAAGTCTATGGTGTGCCGCGCAGTTGGACAAAACTCAAGGCCTTGATGCCGATCCTCGAACTCGAAGACCCAGAAGCGGCGATTATTTTCGTCCGCACCAAACGTTCTGCCGGGGAAATTACCAGTCGCCTGCAAGCCTCGGGTCACAGCGTCGATGAGTATCACGGCGACCTCAGCCAAAATCAACGAGAGCGCCTGGTGCATCGCTTCCGGGAAGGTCAAGTGCGCTTGGTGGTGGCCACCGATATCGCCGCTCGTGGTTTGGATGTCGAAGACCTCAGCCATGTGATTAACTACGACCTCCCCGACAACGCCGAAACCTATATTCACCGCATTGGCCGCACAGGCCGCGCGGGTAAAACCGGAACCGCGATCTCTTTGATTCAACCGATGGATCGCCATCTCATGCGGCGCATTGAACGGCGTGTGGGTCAGCGTTTTGAGATTTCCAAAATCCCCAACCGCGCTCAAGTCGAAGCTCGTCGTCTCGAAAAACTCCAGCGCCAGGTTAAAGAAACCTTAGCCGGAGAGCGCATGGCTTCTTTCTTGTCTACGGTGAAAGAACTCAGCGAAGAATACGATCCCCACGCGATCGCGGCGGCGGCCTTGCAAATGGTGTACGATCAGTCTTGCCCCAACTGGATGCAAGGAGACTGGGAAGTTCCCGATGTTGATATTAATAAGCCAATCAAGCGCAGCAAACGGAAGCCCCAGAAAAAATCAAAATACCGTGGCGATCGCGCCCCCCGGAGCGACCGCAAACTCTCCAAAAACGTCTCAAAGTAACCCCCGTTGGGATTGATGGAAACTAAGCAACGGTGAATAGTCTCGCCAAATTGCTTGTCGATCTGTCTATTCATCGTTCATCATTCATAATTCATCATTTCAATCGAAATTGTGGTTTTAAATCTTCCGAGAAACGCTGAATCTACTGCTCGCTCTACCACTCGCTACCCCACCAACTGGCCGGGGTTGATCGAAGCCTATCGCGACTTTCTACCCGTGAGCGACGCAACCCCCGTGGTGACGCTCCTCGAAGGCAATACCCCCTTGATCCCCGCCCCCGCGATATCAGCACAAATTGGTCGCGGTGTCAAGGTTTTAGTCAAATATGACGGCTTAAATCCCACGGGAAGCTTCAAAGACCGAGGCATGACCATGGCCATGTCCAAAGCCAAAGAAGCGGGGGCAAAAGCCGCGATCTGTGCCAGTACGGGAAATACCTCAGCCGCCGCCGCCGCCTACGCCAGACGCGCCGGAATGCGGGCTTTCGTGACGATTCCCGATGGCTATGTCGCTTTAGGCAAACTAGCGCAAGCCTTGTTGTACGGCGCAGAAGTCATTGCCATTGACGGTAACTTTGATGACTGCCTTAACGTGGTGCGGGGCTTGGCCGAGCGCTATCCGGTAACTTTGGTCAACTCGGTCAATCCCTACCGCTTAGAGGGGCAGAAAACCGCCGCCTTTGAAGTGGTAGATACCCTCGGCCAAGCCCCCGATTGGCTTTGCATTCCCGTGGGCAATGCTGGCAATATTACCGCTTATTGGATGGGCTTTTGCGAGTATCATCAAGCCGGGAAATGCCAAAAACTGCCCCGCATGATGGGTTTCCAAGCGGCGGGTTCTGCGCCTTTGATTCAGCAAGAAATTGTCTCCCATCCCACCACCTTAGCCACGGCGATTCGCATTGGCAATCCGGCCAACTGGCAAAAGGCGATCGCGGTCAAGGATGCGTCTCAAGGAGAATTTAACCCCGTCACTGATGAGGAGATTCTCAACGCTTATCGCTTACTGGCCAGCGAAGAAGGAGTATTTTGCGAACCCGCGAGTGCTGCTTCGGTGGCAGGATTGTTAAAAGTTAAAGATCGAGTCCCCAGTGAAGCAACGGTGGTTTGCGTCTTAACGGGAAATGGTCTCAAAGACCCCGATTGCGCCATCAAACACAGCCAAAATGAAGTTCGCGGCGGCATCAAAGCCGACCCGGATGCGGTGGCTGAAGCGATGGGATTTTAGTTTTTTGTCTTTTATCTTTTGATTTAAAACCCCGGTTTGTTGAAAAAACCGGGGTTTTGTGTCGGCTATAGCAGTAAGCCTGACAGTGAAACCCCTCTCCCACGGGGACTTATTTTCTCAGAATGGATATGTTGTCCTGACCGATTTGGCGGTTGCTCTACCAACAACCAATCACCAGTAAATCATCCAAAAAACGTGACCATTAGGTGTTGTTTAGTAAAACCTTGAGATACTCTTGGGCGACGATTTCGGGGGTACAGTTGCCGAGGAGATAGCGTCTGCCGGAACGGCCTAACGTTTGCACTAATCTCGGTTGGGTGGCGAGATAGCGGATATAGTCGGCTAACCCGATGCGATCGCCATTGTCGAAACATTGACCGCAACGAGCCTCAGCCAGTAACTCTCGTAAATAGGAATGAGACTCGCAAATGGCGGCGACGGGGCGGGCGGCGGCTAAAATGCCATAAAGCTTACTAGGGGCGACTAAACCCTCTAAACCGGGGCTAATACTCACCAAGGACAGGTCGCAAGCGGTGAGGGAGTAGGGGAGAACTTCTTTGTCTTGGTAGGGCAAGAATAAGCAGTTGGTGAGTTGATGCTGTTGGACGTAATCCCTACAGCCTTGCAGTTTGGCCCCGTGACCGATAAAGACAAACTGAATCGGCTCGTTTTTGAGTTCTAAGGCTGCCGCGAGGATGGTTTCCATGTCGTGACAGCGACCGAGATTTCCTGAGTAAAGAACGGTAAAGCGATCGCTCAGGTTGTGTTTTTGAGCAAACCAGTTTTTTTGTTTCGCGATGGGTTTGATTGCTACGGGGTCAGACCAACTGGGAATGGCGACTATTTTATCCGCGATCGCGGGATTTTTAGCCACAACTCGTTTTTTCATGGTCGAACTCAGCACAATAATACTTTGAGCGTGTTTCCAGATTAAGCGATTGCACCAATCCCAAAGGCGGGTCAGGATATGATTTTTAGACACAACTTGCAATTCCACCGCTACATCGGGATACAAATCGTATAAAACACACACATAAGACAACCCAAAACACAAATGCGCTAAATACCCTAAAAACGGTAAATAAGGGGGTTCTGTGGTGAGTAAAAGGGTGTCTTGACGGCGAGCCGCTTTGAGGAGGTGTAGGGCAGTGCGTATGCAAAAAATTAAACCATTAATGGTGCGTCCGCGAATACGTTTTGGTAAAAAACGAGACGACCGCGATCGCTGAATGATGGTTTCTTCGGCAATTTCATATTGGGGGGCTGACTCTTTTTGAAAGGCATAACCCGGTTGAGCCGTAAAAATTTTAATGCGGAGTCCTTGCTGACTGAGTTGGGCGGCTAGTTCGGCGATAAGTTGACCTGTGGCTGCATAGTCTGGGGGAAAAAATTGCGTGACAATCAATAAATTATGACGACTTTGTAAAGGGACAGAAGTCGTAGAAGAAACAACAGATTTTTGAGAGCGTTTAAAAGGAATAAACAAAAACTTAGGTAGATGTTTTTCAATCATGCCCAACTTTGCCTTGAGAATAATATTTGCAAATGAGCGCACATTGTCAGGGCCAATTTTAAAACAGGCAATCCCATTAATTAGGTTGAAGTTATAAATTTCAACAATGACTTGTGCCTGTAAAAGTCAGTTTAAAAATACCCGCAAAAATTGGGCATTGAATTAATTAAATTGAGCTAAGTTTCCTGAATCCAGCCCAACCAACCGGGTATGAAGAAGGATGAGCAATGAAGCTAACTCGTATTAACTTGCTCAAATTATAAGCAAATGGCGGAAAAACCAACGGTCATTCCCAGGTTACCCTATTCTGAGCCAGGAATGCTCACTTCTAGAATTGCGATCGCAATTTGTCAAATCCCCGTAAAATTACTGAAACTATCTCCAAATAACCGATATCATAATTCATTCTTTCTGGCAAGTCTGGGGAAAGATGGTGATAAAATTACTAACGCTTTTCTGTATTTGTACGAGGCTACGGGGCGTTTTGTAAAAGTTGTGTAAAGTTTTTGCGCTGTTTTAAATCGCTGATTTTTTTGCGGCGAAAGTTTATTGAGATAGTCGCGATCGCAAGGTTTTAACGAGCGCTTGATTGCCCGTAACCGTCAAGTGAACGCTATCGCGAAAATACGATTCTACGGTCGTTGCGGGTAGAGATAGCCAGCGATCTTGTAAATCAATAACCGGGACTTGCTGGCTTTCGAGTAAGGCGAGAAACTCGACTTTGTATAAGGGATTGGGGTCGGGAGACAACACATCAATCCAGTTGGGAGTATAGAGAACATAAACCGGGAGAGACTCGCGACGTGCCAGAGTGATAATTTCCTGTAAATACGCCATATTTTCCCGAAATTGCGCTTCTAAATCCGGAGTTGTGGGAATTTCCGGGGACGTATTTCTCCCTAACCGCCGTTGTACCCTTGGCATTAAATAACGCTGCCATAACTCCTGGGTCGCTAACAACGGCAAGCGATTGGGATAATTGGGGTCGATCCCGACGCGATCGCCCGTACTGGTCGGCTGTACCAAATCGTGAGTCCCGATTTGTAAAATCAAGATATCACTGTCAAAAAAGCCAAATTTGCCTAAATATCCCAACTGATTGCCAATGCCCCACGATCCGGCAGAGGCATTCAAAACCTCGACGGTGGCATCATTTGAAGCCAGTTGGGTTTCGAGTAACTCGCTGATGGTTTGGGATTGATCGATCGGAGTCCCACCATTCAACACCGAATCCCCCACCATGAGGATTCTCAAAGTATCTTGAGGCTTTGGCAGTTTCACAAAATCAGAGCGTTGGGAATATTGATTGTATTGCAGTTTTTTTCCCAAACGGCGGCGGTTTTGATTCGGTTGGAAACGATACCCGGTTTGCGAGTCTGCCATACTCAAAACGGGATATCCTAAGCCCAAACCCAGACGCAAACCCGTTTCAAGCAAAATAAAAGCCAGGACAATCCCGGCGGCAAGCCAATAAAGACGTTTTTTAATTTTCATGAGGAAGGCAAACGGGGGTTTAAACTTGCCCCTGTGCGTCCCGTAAACATCCACAATACCGCCCGACTACCATCGCGGGCAACACGCCACCAGGATTCTGATTCTTTAGCCGACGGAATCGCCACCGGGGTAAAAACAATGCCCTGACTGCCCAAAACCACCGTCGCGATCGCGGTAGCCCGTCTCATGTGAAAATCAGAGGTGAGCAGATAAACATGGCGGATGTTGCGCTGTTGGAGGTCGTTGACCAAGGTGGTAAAGTTGGTCACGGTATCCACAGCCCGATTGTCGAGGTGCAAGCGCTGAGGGGAAATGCCCGCCGAGGTGAAAATGAGCCGCGACTTGGCTTCTGGCATTCCTGAAGACACCCAAATCGGCAAATCTGGGCGAGATTGGGCAAAGGCGGCGGTAAAGGGTTCTCGGTCAAAATCACCCCCTAGCATGAGAATGGCTTGGGGTTCCGGGGCAATTTGACGAGTCTGAGCAATCCGTATCCCGACAAAACCGCCCATTCCGGCGATTAACAGGGCGATCGCACTGCCACTCAATGCTAAAATTTGTCGTTGGGAAAAACGCATTTTCATTTGCGACCTTCAACACCAATCGCATATTCAAAACTATCCTTATATTCGACTTTAGCAAAACGCGGATCGTCCCAGTCGCCATAGGTACAAAAACGCGGATTTTTGAAGCCATGTTCGGCAAAAGCGGCTTGCAAAGAAGGCCGATCCCACATCCATTGATGGCGATAATTGGCCAGGGCTTCTCGCAGTCGGTCTTTCCAGGTTTTGCGCGATCGCGAACGGCCAATGCCTGAAGCCGTCATAAAGTCGATGGCGGCTTGGGACGCGATCGCTTCATCTTGACGCTGTTGCCAATAAGACTGAATATATTGTTCGAGATCGGGAACCACAGCCCGGAAAGTTCCCCCTGGTTTTAAATAAGTATAAATATGATCGAGGGCGGTATGAAAATCGTCTAAACTCAAATGTTCTAAAACATGAGCTGCATAAATTAAATCGCAGCTTTGAGGGGCAATCTTTAAGCCTTTGACAATATCACCATAACGCACTGTTTCCGACCAACTGGGCAAGGCCAACTGTTGGGCGGCAATCTTGCCAACGAGGGGCATTTGGCTCAATCTCAAACTCAAAGAAGCGTCATAATTTTGCCAATCGGGAGCTACCACTAATCCGCAACCAATATGCAAACAAAGATTATCTTGAGAAACGGCATGAGACATTGTAGATTTCCTATTTGATTAGCGGATAGAGCCGATATAAAAAACCGTACTGTTAATGGTATTTTGGAGTAAGGGAAACGGGGAAAATAACCGTTGTTCAATTTTGATTTTTTCCCGCAAGGTGGCTTCTAAGTCGCGGTAATCAAAGCCTTTGTGACTGCGGATTGGCACATCTTGGTTATGGGAAGAAGGAAAGGTTTTAGTTTGCCATAAAATCGCCGCCGAAAAGAGTTCTTGCGGGGTGTAGCGTTCGTAACCATAACGACTTTTGAGGTTCGCTAAATAACGCCCTATTTGTTTAAATAATAAGGACGGGCCGACTTCAATGGGAATGGAAATAATTACCTTGGCTTGGGGTTGACAATAGGGTAAAACTGTGTCTAATATTTTACTCGGACTGTTAACGTGTTCTAGGGTTTCTGTACAGAGAAGTAAGTCGCAACTGTGGGGGGGAATTAAGTTAGGCATTGCCGCCGGTTGACAGAATTTAAAATCAGAATCCCCGGCAAAAATATCGAGACAAGCGGTTATCATATTCGGGGCAAGATCGACCCCATATCCTGCTTGAATCAAGCCGCGATCGCGAGCCACTTTTAAGAGTAAACCATCACCGCAGCCATAATCTAATACCTTTTGATAGGGGGGATTATCTAATAATTTTAAAACGCGATCGAAGCGAGATTGATGGGCTAAACGGGTTAGACTCGAACCCTGTTCTAAAAGGCGTTGAGAGTAAGACATTTTGGCTTTGCAAGAAAAGTTAAGGTGATTTTAAAAGAGTGGTGGCTTCTGGGGGTAGGGGTTGATTGTCGATAATGGTTTGATATAAAGGGATTAAGCGTTTGGCGATCGCGTCCCAGACAAAACGCTTTTGTACCAAGTTGCGGCCATTTTTGCCGTATTGCGATCGCAACTCCGGAGACTGGAGTAACTGCGCGATCGCCTCTACAAACGCCTCTGTTGTCCCTTCTACCACCAATCCCGCATCCGCTTGGGCGATCTCCGGTGCAATCTGAATCCCTGGGGTAATCACCACCGGAGTCCCCGCAGCCAAGGCTTCAGCCACCGCGATCGCGAAGTTTTCTGCATACGACGGTAACACAAATAAATCGCTACCCTGCAATACTAAATCCTTGGTTTCCCCGGTAATAAAGCCAATAAAGCGACAATTGCCTTCTAAATCTAAATCCTGAATTTGTTTTTTGATTTGATTAATATAAGCCGTTTCTCCCGTTCCCGCAATTAATAAATAAAAATTGCGTTCTCCTGGCATTTGGTGTAACGCTTGCAAGAGAAGTTCTAAGCGTTTTTTATAATGTAACCGGGATAGAAACAACAAAACCGGCCAATCTGGATTGAGATTATATTCATAACAAAGCTTCTTTTTCGCATTAGGAATTGTTTCAGGAAGATTCACCCCTAACGGCAACGTAATCGTTGAAGAATCAATCCCAAACTTACGAACATCTGCCACTTCTCCGAGGGAAGTACAGTGAATTGCCGCCGCGTGGTTTAAGTTTTTTCGTTCTAGTAACTTCGCGTAAACCTGCTTTTTCCGTTGACTTTGAGCCAAAGCCCAAGGGGAAAGTTGCCCCATTGTCCGCACCGTATAAGGGACATTAAACCGCCGGGCGATCGCCGCCGCACAACTCGAACTATAAGAAAACAAATAATGATTATCTAAAATGTCATAGTGACGGACATTTTCCCACAACCACTGCGTTAAACTTGGGGAAAACAAAAAACCGCGATCGCGCCCCAATTCCACATCAAAACGAGGGAAAAAACGTACCGGAACCCCTCGATAAGTTACTAGCTTTTGTAGCGGTACTTCTAGCACCTCAGCACCATCATCATTCGTCGTCACAATTTCAACGTTAATGCCTCGTTTGCGTAATACTTTTGTTAAATTGATCGCGACTTCTGTCGGGCCTCCGCGTACCGAGGCCAGGGAAGGAATGACTTGTAATACTTTAAATGTCATAAAACCAAAGCTTAGGATTCGAGACAGCGTTGAAACAAATGAGAATCGTTAAAAATCTGAGTTAACCTTTCTTGATAACTTGCAAAACCATAAATCGAAATTACTTTTTCCCGTAAAGCCAGGGGATCGTAAAAAAGCGAATTAGGATGAACTTTCTTTAAAAGTTGTATCAAACAATCGGCGATACGATCCACATCATTCGGATTCACCAAAACCCCTAATTCCCCCTGACAAAGAGCATCAACCGCCCCATCGCGATCGCCCCCCAAAACAGGTTTACCACAAGCCAGGGCTTCGAGATAAACAATCCCAAAACCCTCTCCTAAAGACGGCATGGCAAACACATCACATAAATTATAATAATCAACCAACTCCGCATCATTTACAAAACCGGCTAAAGTGACATAAGGTTTAATATCGAGTTGTTCGATTAAACGCTCAATGCGGGGGCGATCGTTGCCTTCTCCTACTAGAATATAATGAACATTGTATAAATGATGACGAATTTTTAACAAAGCTTGAATAATGCGGTCGTAGCCCTTATATTGTTCGGTACTGTCGAGACGAGCCACGGTTAAAATAATCGGCTGATCGGCCTTTAAATTGTAGCGACGGAGTAAATGTTGGGGCTTTGGGGCAATTTTAAACCGCGTTTCATCAAAGGTATTGGGCAAAATCATCACCTTAGCCGGATCGAGATTTTGCTCCTTGAGCAAGCGATCGCGAGTATAGCCACTTACTGCTAAAATGCGATCGGCAGAATGTAGCGCTCGTTGTAAATTGGGTCGCTGAATATTCCAAGCTTCTACCCCGTGGGCCACCGTCCAATAAGGAATCCCCCGCAACCGTTTTAACCAATAAGCCGCTAGGGTAAAATTGAGATGAGTTGCCACAATTAAATCCGGTTGTGCAGCCCAACCCTGACTCAAAATATTGAAGGCAAACGCCGGAGTCCGTAACGCCAAATCCCACTGTCCCGAACAATAAAACCGCGTCAAAGGCGATCGCGGAAAACTCGGATCGGCCTGGCGATCGTGTTTAATAAAAACATCATAGCGCCACTGGGGAAAAGCCGTTTGGATTGCTTGCAGAAAAAAAGCTGAATAAACTTGAATTCCACCTTTAAATTCAAAAATATTAGGCAGCCAAACATGAATAATCGGAGTTGTAGAAGTTGCTTTCATAGATAGGGGCGACCAACGCGAAAAAAAGTCGCAAATCGGGCAGAGTTAACGAGCTTTTTAGCCCTCATCCCAGGATAATCAAAGATTCCTTTTTTTAATATCTTACCAGGAGGGCGATCGCCTTGTGTAACCCATCCAGAGTAAAGCTATCCTTGCGTCCTCTCTTTTTGAATTTAGGAACACCTCTAACTTTTTTAAAACAACTTTTCCAAGGGTCGGCTAAGTGCCTTAAAGTATATTGCGGCCCACACTTTGAACTTTGATAATACCCAGGATTTTTAGGTTTCACGCTTAGGACTAACCATTTATGAAGGTCTATTGCTGTCGGAAACTTAATCTTATCGTCAGGATTAGCTTGGTTGTGGTCTAATATTTGTTGGGTTAAAGCTAACCCCCAATTCCAGGCATGGCGGGCTGTTCGGAGCGTGTTGCAGCAGTTGAGTTCTTGGCTTGTTATTAATTTTTAACTCAGTCTTAAATCCGAGTAGCAACGTCTCTTAACTCCTCTACTATTTTTTTGTTTTTGTGACTTCTAGACCCGTAAAGTCTAGCTGAAAACACATTGATTATTTCTAAAACATCGTTAGCTAAATCTTCTTCAAAGCTACTGTCTTCAGTTCTGTTGATAATCACAATCTCAGTCCCAAAATGTTCGCAAAGGCTAAAGATTAACTCACTACCAAAACGCAAAAGTCTATCTTTGTGAGTGATTACAAGTCTTTCTACTTTGCTATCAACAATTAATCGAATTAAACGTTTTAGTCCTTTTTTGCTATAATTCAATCCAGAACCTAAGTCTTCTATGATCTCAAACTGCCAACCATTTTGAGAACAGAATAGCTCTACCACTTCTTTTTGCCTTTCGAGGTCTTTTTTTTGATCGTGGCTAGAAACTCGACAATAACCAATGGTGTAAGAAAGTTCTGACTTGACTCCCAATAGTTGTGCTAAATCATAACGTCTGTGTCCATTAAGCGTTCTTTCAGGTATCAATTTACCTTCTGATTCCCACCGTCTAAGGGTTGACGGACTAACGCCTTTAATTTTAGCGGCTTCTGATATAGATAACTTACTCATATAGCCAGTCTAGCACAAGAAGTAAATAAGTTTGCGCGGGTTTGAAAAGATTTTGTGCTACTGTTTAAAGCCCTCAATCGGCGGCAACTCCAAAGGAATCGGCCCCATCACGCCTTTGCGAAAATCATTTAACAGTAACACAGCCACTCGTTCTAAATCTCCCCCATAGCGGGCTTCGGCTAAATTGTATATATATTCTTCCCCCGTTCGCAAAGCCAAGTCCAAGCCATACTGAGACAAAACCCCGCCATAATCCAAATCGCCTAATAAATCTACAAAAGCCGCCGCAATAAGCTGATTCTCGTAAGCTGCATTGCCAATATCTTCACAAATCGCCAACTTTACCGCATCCTCTTGATTTTCCAATCGCCAAGGAATGACCCCAGGTGCGTCCAGTAGCTCAATTTCCTCCGAAATACGCACCCAATGTAGCTGACGCGTCACCCCCGCCCGACGCTCGCTTTTGACGGCTTTACGCCCCACTAAACGGTTAATCAGCGCCGATTTGCCCACGTTAGGAAACCCAATCACCACCGCCCGCACCGGCCTCGGTCGCATTCCCCTGGCGATACGGCGCTTGTTACTGGCAACTCCTGCCCCTTGGGCCGCCTTGACAATTGCCCGCACGCCTTTTCCCTTTTTGGCATTGGTAAAGTAAGGAATTTCCTCTTGCAATCGCAACCAATCCCCCCAGGCTTGGCTAATCTCTTTGGGAATCATATCCACACGATTCATCACCAAAATGCGGGGTTTGTCTTGAATCCACTTTTTGACTTCGGGATGGTGGGAAGCCAGGGGAATCCTCGCATCTCGCACTTCGAGGACAACATCAACGCGCTTGAGTTGTTCTTTGAGTTGTTTTTCGGCTTTGGCAATATGGCCGGGATACCACTGAATCAAGGGAGGAGTCATTTTAGGGTTGTTGGTTGTTGGTTATTGGTGTCTTGCCGAGCTACAAGGTGCTACTCGCGCTACAAGGTGCGCCTTACGGCGGCGCGGGGTCTCGGCGCTTGTTGGTTGTTGGTTTTTCTCTAAATCCCTCAATTGGTAATTGGTCAGTCATAACAAGTTAAAGCAACAACCACAATGTCAAGAATGCTCTTAAACCTTTGTAGGGGCAAGGTTTCCTTGCCCAATCTTATCTTTGAATACAGCAGTTAGAGGCGGCGGTAACCACAAAATTGACGGGGTAAATGGGTGAGGATTGGACGGGGAAACCCCGCCCCTACCCAGGACTTGACAACAGGCCCAAACCCTTAACTTGTCACGGTTTGTCATTAGTTATTGGTTGTTGGTTGTTGGGCTTGATGAGCAGCCAGGGCGATCGCGAGGGGAAAAATGCGGTACTCTTGGGTTTGAATGCGCTGGTGTAGGGTTTCAGCCGTATCATCCCCCATGACAGGAACTACTGCTTGCATGACAATCGGGCCGCTATCGACCTCTAGATGGGCAAAATGGACGCTACAGCCCGTTACCTTGACTTGAGCCGCCAATGCTTGCTCTACAGCGCGAATACCGGGGAAACTGGGCAATAAACTAGGGTGAATATTGAGGACGCGATCGCGATAAGCATCCAGCAACACCGCAGTGACAATCCGCATCCACCCCGCCATAATTACCCAATCTACCTTATGCTGGCGCAGGGTTTCTACAATTGCCCGATCCAGGTCTTCCCGGCGCTTGTAGAGCCGATGATCGAGTAAAATGGCTTTGACCCCCAAACGAGAAGCCCGTTCGACCACGGCGGCGTTAGGGTTGTTGTAGATAACAATAGGAATGGTAGCATTGAGTTTACCGTCGGCAATGGCTTGGGCGATCGCCTCGAAGTTGCTGCCACTCCCCGACGCGAGAATCCCCAAGCGAATGGGGGTTTGGAGGGGGACGCGATCGTAGCTAATATCCGGTGAAATCAAAGCAAAGCTCATAAGACGGGGCATTTGAAAATGAAGCAAGCTTTATTTTACCCTTGACTGGAAATGCCGCGATCGCGATTTGCAATATTAATTTCTAGATTGTCCATGACTGCTTCTCAATCTCTGCCCGAATATGCTCAAAACTTAATTAATATTATCCATCGCGTACCGGGACAACCACCAGATCGTGGCAGGGTTTTGGGAGTAAATGCTTTTTATGACAAAATCGAACCAGGCAGTGATTTAGACTCAGTAGCCCTCAGCTATTATCAGCGCTTTGTGGGGGAAAAATGGCATTGGCAACCCCATAATTGGACACCCGAAGATGGTATTATTTGGCTCGAAGTTTGGAATTTAGCTTATCAACGCCCTCCCTCTTGTTCCCTCGATCTTTTTGACGAATTAAAGTATGCCTCTGCCCTTTCTGATATTGAGATGGGGCTTGATGGTTTGTACAATTCCCTAGACCTATCCTATAGCCGCGATTACAATTCCCTAGGCCCATCCTACAGCAATGATTATGATACGTTACGCGATATCCTAGTTGCTGCTTTTAGCGCCCCAGAAGTGACGGATTTCCGGGTTTATGATCTTGGCGATGGTGAAGTTATCGAAGGTTTTTTGGCTTTAGGGTATCGCGATAATGGCGAGATTATCGTGTTGGCTTACCTCAATGATTAAAGCGAAAAAAGGCGCGATCGCCAGGGATGGTTAGGGCTGAATTGCCCCTCGATTTGCAGTAGTATAGAGCCAAAATTTCATTATTTTCGATTGATATAGTATTTTCATTTGATCGGTCTCATTCTTAAGAAATAGGTATTATTCTTGCTCTCAAACTGGATGAGAAATAATAGCTTTTTTGAAAAAATTAATAAGGGGGCTAGTCCACCTGGGAAAATGACCCCGATTGTCGGTAGGAGACTCCGGCAGCAATCCTCTGAATTTTAAAATTGTCCATCTTCCGATAAAATTACTTTAGGAATTAGTAGAAATCAATAATCTATGTCTCAGAAAGTTTTAATTTTAGGAGGAAAAGGAAGAATTGGCAGTTGTGTTGCCCAGGATATTTCTAACCATACAGATGCTGAAATTACCGTTACCAGTCGTCAGGTAAACGAAGATGGGCGATCGCAAACCCGGTGGCTGCAATTAGACTTAGACCATACCGAAAAACTGCGTCAAGCGGTGCGAGAATCAGATTTAGTCATTCATTGTGCGGGGCCATTTCATTACCGAGATGGACGAGTTTTAAAAACCTGTATTGAAGAAAGAAGTCATTACCTTGATGTTAGCGATCATCGCTCCTTTTTCCAAAAAGCGATCAAGCTGCGAGAGAAAGCCGAAGCAGCCGGAATCACAGCCATTTTAAATACAGGCATTTTTCCCGGTATTTCTAACAGTATGGTGCGGCAAGGCGTAGAACATTTTGACCAAGCCAAAACCATTCATTTAAGCTATGTTGTAGCCGGTTCAGGTGGGGCAGGTTTAACTGTATTACGCACCACATTTCTGGGCTTGCGTCAACCCTTTCCCGTGTGGATGGATAAGCAATGGCATAGGGTTTCCCCCTATAGCGATCGCGAAACGGTAACTTTCCCTGAACCCTACGGCAAAACTGGGGTTTACTGGTTTGATATGCCCGAAGCTTATACCTTTGCTGAGTCCTTTCCAGGGGTCAATAATATTATTACCAAATTTGGCTCAGTTCCCGATTTATACAATCATTTAACTTGGATTACCGCCCATGTTTTTCCCTCTGCTTGGATTGAAGGTTCTAGAGGAATTGAGTTCTTCTCGAAAGTGTCTCATAAAATGACGAAAGTCACCGATAAATTAAGTGGAATTGGGGTAGCAATGCGGGCCGAAATTCAAGGCGAAAAAGACGGCAAAACGCAAAAATACTGCTCGACCTTAGTCCATAAAAATACCGCCGTATCCGCCGGAATTGGCACAGGAACCGTCGCCCAATACATTTTAGAAGGAAAACTGCAAAAACCCGGAATTTGGGCAGTAGAACAGGCATTATCAACGGAATTATTTACCGCCGCCATGGGCGATCGCGGCCTAAAAATTGAACAACAAGAAGTCCCCGTAAGATCGAGTTAAAAATTGCTACGATTAAAGATCGTATATATGGCTTAAATATTATGGCATTACCTATTGTTGCAATTATCGGTCGTCCCAACGTCGGGAAATCAACTCTAGTCAATCGTTTATCCCAAACGCAAAACGCGATCGTCCACGACAAACCCGGAATTACACGCGATCGCACCTATCAATTCGCCTTCTGGCAAGACCGAGAATTTCTGGTAGTAGACACCGGAGGTTTAGTCTTCGACGACGACAGCGAATTTTTACCCCTCATTCGCGAACAAGCCCTCACCGCCATTACCGAAGCCCAAGCCGCCCTTTTCGTCGTCGATGGTCAAGCCGGGCCAACAGTAACCGACCAAGAAATTGCTCAGTGGTTGCGCTTGCAAGAAGTCCCCGTCTTCCTCGCGGTCAACAAATGCGAATCCATCGAACAAGGCATCATTCAAGCGGCGCAATTCTGGGAATTAAACCTCGGCAATCCTTATCCCATTTCTGCCATTCACGGCAACGGCACCGGAGAATTATTAGATGATTTAGTCGAAAAACTGCCAGAAAGCGCCGAATTGCCCGATCGCGACATTCTCAATATTGCCATTGTCGGCCGTCCCAACGTTGGCAAATCCACCCTCCTCAACACCATCACCGGGGAAAGTCGCGCCATTGTCAGCCCGGTTTCTGGTACGACCCGCGATGCCATTGATATGCTCGTCGAGCGCAATGATAAAACCTACCGAATCATCGACACTGCCGGGATTCGTCGCAAGAAAAACGTCGAATATGGCGCAGAATTTTTTGGCATTAACCGCGCTTTTAAAGCCATTCGTCGGGCCGATGTGGTGTTGATTGTGATTGACGCAGTAGACGGCATTACCGAACAAGACCAAAAACTGGCGAATCGGGTGATGGAAGAAGGCCGCGCGGCAGTAATTGTTGTGAATAAATGGGATGCGGTCGAAAAAGACTCTTACACCATCTACGAGTACGAAAAACACATCAAAGACCGTTTTTACTTCCTAGAATGGGCAGAAATGCTTTTTACCAGTGGTTTAACCGGAAAACGAGTTGATAAAATCATTGATTTTGTCGATCGCGCCGCCGAACAACACCAACGCCGCGTGAGTACCTCTGTGATTAACGAAGTCCTCGAAGAAGCGATTTTATGGCACTCCCCGCCCACCACGCGCCAAGGCAAACAGGGTAAAATCTACTACGGTACACAAGTCAGCAGTCGTCCGCCTGCGATCGCGCTTTTTGTCAACGATCCCAAACGATTTAACGACAATTATCGCCGCTACATCGAACGACAATTCCGCACCTCTCTCGGCTTCACCGGAACCCCCATCCGCATTTTCTGGCGGGGTAAAAAGGCTCGCGAAATGGAGCGGAGTACGAATCGGGCAACTAAAGTTTAGGCAGTAGGCAATCGGCAATCGGCAGTCGGGGGGGATTTTCAGTTATCAGTTATCAGTAATCAGTCATCAGTGTTTTTGGGCAATCGGCAATCGGTGAAAGAAATGGGGATGTTGGCGAACAACCAATAACTAACAACCAACAACAAATAACCAACAACCAAGGACAAAGGACAAACGACAAAGGACAAATAATGGACTTACTGCGATCGCTTCCGATTGGGTTATATCTCGAACAACCCTTTACCTGGCTGCACCGCCTCGATCCCCGCGTCAAAATGGCTTGGTTGATGAGTTTCCTCTTTGCCCCGGTTTTGGCGAGTACCTGGGCGCGTTTGGGGTTGGTGCTGCTGTTGATCGCGATTTCCCTGTCTGCCAGGATTCCCTGGCGGGCGTTGAAGCAGCAAATGGGATGGTTGTTACTATTGGGGACATTTGCCTTTATTTTCACCGCGATCGCTCCCGATGGCCTTGCCCTAACCTATCAACCCCGCTTACCCCTCCCCGAAACGGAGTTACCACAACCGAGCGATTACCAATATGTGCTGTATGAAGTCGGGCGCATTACCATTACCCGCCGATCTTTGGATTTGGCGATGCGCTTAGGCTCGATTATTTTTACCCTGATTTACAGCACTAGCTTGTATTTGCTCACCACTGCCCCAGAGGAGATTACCGCCGCCCTCGACTACTTTCTGCGTCCTCTAGAACGTTTTAAACTGCCCGTCACCGAAATTGTCTTAACCCTGACGCTTTCTTTGCGCTTTATTCCCTTGGTACTCGAAGAAGTGCAGAATTTAATTCGTTCTGTGAATACTCGCGCCATTAATTGGAAAAAGTTGGGATTGCGAAAAAGCACTCAAGTTTGGTTGATTATCGTCGAGCGTGTCCTCAAAAATCTCTTATTGCGCTCAGAGCAAATCGCGATCGCGATGGATGTACGGGGGTTTACCCAAATCGATCGCCATCGGGTACAATGGCATATCCTCCGCTTGCATCGTCCTGATTGGGTGGTCTTGGGTTTGTTGCCCGTATTTTGGTGGGCGCGAATTGCCTTGGGTTAGAGGCGCGATCGCTTTTTGTGCATCCTTACCTAATAATGGCTCTAACCTCGATTCTAGCCATGATGGGCAACTGCTAAAAATCAACAGGTTCTCTAGGTTCTAGATATTTAGAAAACCCTCGATTAAACTGAACAAATTGTTCCCAAATCAGGATATGATCGGATTATTGATCAAACAGTCAGCCCGCCCAACAAGATTAAGATTAAGGATCGTAACTCTATGTAAACCTGACAAGAACCCCTAAGACTGCTACATTGATTCAGGAATCGCCGATATTTTTACTTCGTATGGGCATTGATTTTCTTAAGTCTGGATGAACAGTAACGAAACCTATTTAAACCACCCAACTTTTGGTTTACTCTATAAAATTTGCCAAATAGAAGAAAACCAAGAACTTTTTACGACTTTGTACGCGCAACGGCTTTTTTTTGTCGTTACTGTCAAGAGCGAAGGCATGACTTTTGAACCCGTAAGTCGTTCTGAAGGTCGTCTTTTAGTCGAAAACTGGATGCGGCATTTGCGTCGCACAGGCAACCAAGAAGATTATCGAGCGCTCCTTCAGGTGCATCAACGCACATTTCAGTGAACTTAGCATCTGTTTCGTTAAAGCGATAAAATGACTGACTCTGATTTTGTCCAGGCGATCGCCCAGCGCTTAACCCAAATCCGCCAAACTATCCCCGATCGCGTCCGTTTAATCGCCGTGAGCAAGACTTTCCCCGCCGGGGCGGTTCGCGCCGCTTATGAGGCAGGAGTGCGGGATTTTGGCGAAAATCGTATCTCTGAGGCGATCGCCAAACAAGAAGAACTCCAAGATTTGACCGATATTTGTTGGCACTGTATCGGCCATATCCAAAGCAACAAAGCCAAAAAAGCCCTACAACACTTTCAATGGCTCCATACCTGTGACAGCCTCAAACTCGCTCAACGCCTGGATCGCCTCGCCGGAGAACTAAATTTGACTCCCCAGGTTTGCTTACAAGTCAAAGTCCGACCCGACCCCGACAAATACGGCTGGACTGTCCCCGAACTCCTCGACAGCTTACCCCAACTCAACAACTGCGAACATCTCAAAATTCAAGGTTTGATGACAATTTTGCCGTTGCATCTTACCCCCGACGAAACCCTCGCGGCTTTTGAAGCGGTGCGGGATTTAGGCGACAAAATCAACGCTCAAAACTACCCACTTATGTCCATACAAGAATACTCGATGGGAATGTCCGGGGATTATCAGTTTGCCCTCAAAGCTGGTGCAACTCAAATTCGCCTCGGTCAAGCTATTTTTGGCGCGAGAGGGTGAATTCAGTTATCAGTAATCAGTCATCAGTAATCAGTTTTTTGGGCAGTAGTTTTTGGGCTCCTCGGCAATCGGCAGTCGGCAATTGGGAAGAGGGGGAAGGAAATTACCAATAACCAATGACTAAGGACAAATGACCAATAACCAATAACCAAAAAATCTTTTGAGATTCTGGATTATTGAGAAAAGTAGAGTATTATGTTACCGACACAACTTAAATATGAGGACTGTCTAGATTTTTTGCTAAAGGATTGGGCGTGCTTCAAAGCTTGCTATGATAGGGACTTAAATTCTGTTGAGTCAATTGCCCAAACGCAATGGCGATCGCGTCAAGCCTCAATCCGGCTTTGGCCAGACACGCCCTGTAATCATTAAGGCTAAGTCAGAAGGGAAACGCGCACATCAGCCAGCATTCAACTGAAGTTTGAGAGGGAAAGCAAATAGTGAATACAATTTTTTCTAAACTCCGAGATTTCGTCGGCCTCAACGAAGCCGAAGAATACGAATATTATGATGAGGAGATGGACAACACGGAATACCAAAATGTCTATCCCGAAGAAGCATCTGCGCCTGCTGTTGAAGAACAGCGCCCCAACCGCAGAAGACCCCGCGAACGATCCACTTTGAACACAGAAACGGATATGGCTTCATCAGCACCTCGTAACAATGTTATTGGTATGCCCGGAACTGCCGGATTGTCGGAAGTTGTGGTAGTTGAACCCCGGACATTTGAAGAAATGCCCCAGGTGATTCAAGCGCTACGGGAACGGAAATCTGTGGTTTTAAATCTCACCACCATCGACCCAGACGAAGCCCAACGAGCCGTTGATTTTGTCGCGGGTGGGACTTACGCTATTGATGGTCATCAAGAACGCATTGGCGAAAGTATCTTTTTGTTTACTCCCAGTTGCGTTCAAGTGACCACTCAAGCTGGCACGATGAACGAAGTCACGCAAGCTCCGGCTGCGCCTATGCGCCAAGCCCCTATGCCCATGCAAACCCCCGCCGCTTGGGGAATGGAACAAGACTTGATGGCTCAGTAAATCTTGGATTTTTAATTCGCGAAGCGTGTCTATTCAACTTAGTTTCATTGGTGGCGGGGTAATGGGCGAAGCGCTGTTATCCCGCCTACTCGATCGCGGCTTGTATCAAGCTGAGGCAATTTTGGTGTGCGATCGCGCCCCCGACCGTTTGCTGCAACTTCAGCAGCAATACGGCGTAAAAACCAGTACCAGTAATGCCGAGGCCATGGCCGCTGAGGTGGTGATGCTGGCGATTAAACCGCAAGTGTTGGATAAAGTCGCCGCGCAATTAAACGAGACAAACTCAGTTAAATCTAAAAGTTTAATCGTCTCGATTTTAGCCGGGGTTCCCCTCGCTCGGCTCGAAGCGGCTTTTCCCGAAAACCCTGTGGTTCGGACAATGCCGAACACTCCCGCGACGGTAGGGGCAGGGATGAGCGCGATCGCCCCTGGTGCAAAAGTCACCCCCGACCACTTGAAAACAGCCCGGAATATTTTTGAAGCCGTGGGGCAAGTGGTAGATATCCCCGAAAACCTCATGGACGCAGTGACCGGATTATCGGGATCGGGCCCGGCGTTTGTGGCGTTGTTTATCGAAGCCCTCGCCGATGGGGGGGTGAAAGCGGGATTGCCCCGCGCGATCGCCGCTCAACTCGCCCTCCAAACCGTGTTAGGAAGCGCCCAACTGCTGCAAGACAGCCAACTCCACCCCGCCCAACTCAAAGATCGCGTCACCAGTCCCGGCGGTACAACCATCGCTGGTGTTGCGGCGTTAGAAGACAAAGGGTTGCGATCGGCGGTTATTGAAGCGGTTTATGCGGCTTATAGGCGATCGCGAGAACTCGGACATTGACCCCATCTAAAGTACGAACAACTCAGTTTGTTCGACTGCTAGGAATCCCCGTCCCTTTTAGGGCGGGGAGGATGTCAATGCAATAAATCTTGAGGAAAACATGACCCAACCAACTGGCGATCGCTATGTCAGCTTTCGGGGAATTGATTGTGATGGTAAAGCCCGACAGCTTCTAGAATACATTAAGCAATATACAGCCGAACCGCCCCACCCTAGCCCCTGGGTTGACTACTTCCGCACTAAATTGGCAAATCAGCAATCTCTGGGACAAGATGACCTTTATTTTGTGGGAAGTCAAATCAACTCAGTTCACGCCTTGTTTGAAGAATACAACAACGAAGAAGCCCTAGCACTTCTGGGACAAGTTGAAGAAGAATGCTGCTGATCGGCTATCTTCAAGTTGAGGAGGTTTGCAGATCGGTTAAAGCTAAATCTCGGATGCGATCGCGATTACTTTCAACCAATGCCTTGAAAACCTCATGGACGCAGTGACCGGATTATCGGGATCGGGCCCGGCGTTTGTGGCGTTGTTTATCGAAGCCCTCGCCGATGGGGGGGTGAAAGCGGGATTGCCCCGCGCGATCGCCGCTCAACTCGCCCTCCAAACCGTGTTAGGAAGCGCCCAACTACTGCAAGACAGCCAACTCCACCCCGCCCAACTCAAAGATCGCGTCACCAGTCCCGGCGGTACAACCATCGCTGGTGTTGCGGCGTTAGAAGACAAAGGGTTGCGATCGGCGGTTATTGAAGCGGTTTATGCCGCTTATGCGCGATCGCGAGAACTCGGACATTGACAATGGCACAAGTTTGTACCATCTAAGATTTAAACGCTTTCCAGATTTGCCCGAAAATCACCGGGACAAAGCTAACGCCGAGGATAATGCCCCAACCCTGCAAACCGGGGCGAACAATGCCTAAAACGCCAGCTAAACCGGGGATATAAACCGCAAGGAGGAGTAACCCTGTACAAATCACCAACGCCCCCCAGACGTAAGGATTGGTGGTGACTTCGTTGCGAAATATCGGTGCGTCGTCGTCGCGCATATTGAAAACGTGCCACAAGCGACCCAAGGCAAGGGTAAGGAAGGATACGGTCACTGCCTGGTTTTGCTCGTAGCCCAGGACGTGCAAACACAGGAAGAATGCCCCTAAAACAACCGCAGCAATCACCACGCCGTAAACGCCGATAGCCGTCCAATGACTGCGGGTTAAAATGGCTTCGCTTTTATCCCTGGGAGGATGCTGCATTTGTTGGGGGTTGCCTTCTCCGACTCCGAGGGCTAAGGCGGGGAATACGTCGTTAATGGCGTTGAGAAAGAGGATTTGTAGAGGAAGTAAGGGCAGTGGGGCGTTGATGAGGGAAGCTACACCGACGGCGATAATCTGCCCCATATTTCCCGAAAGCAAATATACGGTAAATTTGCGAATATTGTTGAAAATGGCGCGACCTTGGCGGACGGCGGCGACAATACTGGCAAATGCGTCGTCTTGTAATACCATGTCGGCGGCTTCACGGGCGACTTGAGTACCTCGTTGTCCCATGGCGACCCCGATATCGGCTTTTTTGAGGGCGGGTGCGTCGTTTACGCCATCCCCAGTCATGGCCACAATGGCGTTGTTGGCTTGATGCAGGGCGATGAGGTTGAGTTTTTGCTCAGGGCTGACTCTGGCGAAAATCGGGACTTGTTGCAGGTTTTGTTGTTCTTGGGAAGATAAGTCTGCGAGGGGTTTGAGGTCAGACCCTTTGCGGGCTTCGGCTTCTTGGTCGTTGGTGAGGCCGACGGCTAACCCGATGTTGCGGGCGGTAACGGGTTGGTCGCCGGTGACCATAATAACGCGGATTCCGGCATCGTGACAGTCTTTGATGGCGGGTTTGACATCTTCGCGGGGGGGGTCGAGTAAGCCGACAATACCCACGAGGGTAAGGTTTTTGTAGGGTTCGGTGTCGGGGTTATCAACGGTTTTTTGGGCAAGGGCGAGGATGCGGAGGCCTTCTTGGGCGAGTTGGGTGCTGCGTTCTTGCCATTGTTCGCTCGGGCCCATTTCTTGTTTACCGTCAGTACCGAGGTAATGGCTGCAAACCTCAAATACGGCTTCGGGTGCGCCTTTAACAGCAACGCGAATCCCATTGTCGCTTTCATGATAGGTGGCCATCATTTTGGTTTCGGTATCGAAAGCCACTTCTCGCTGTTCGGGAAATTGATTCAGTAGGGCTTCGTGACGAATCCCCGCTTTGGCCCCGGCGACGAGGAGGGCGATTTCCATAGGGTCACCAATGGTTTCGTCTCCTTCGCCTTCGTCGGGGAGGGAGGCGTTATTACACAATACACCGACTTCTAAGGCAGTTTTGAGCCGTTGGTCTTCGTTGGGGTCAAAAGTGCTGTCTTCTTGCTTAAACTCGCCTTCTAGGGCTAATCCTTCCCCGGTGAGGGCGATTTCATCTTCGAGTCGGGCAATGCGAGCCACGGTCATGCGGTTTTCCGTGAGGGTTCCGGTTTTGTCGGTGCAGATGATGTTGGTTGCACCGAGGGTTTCGACGGCTGAAAGGCGGTTAATGAGGGCGTTACGCTTGGCCATGCGCCACATACCGCGAGCGAGGGCGACTGTGGCCACGATGGGTAAGCCTTCGGGGACGGCGGCAACGGCGAGGGCAATGGCCGTTTCTATCATTAAGAATAAGTCTTTGCCACCAATAATGCCCGCGATCGCGACTAAAACCGCAACAATTAATGTGACCCAAATTAAGGTGCGTCCGAGTTTATCAAGGCGTTTTTCGAGGGGGGTAATTTCGTCTTCGGCTTCGGAGGTAAGTTTGGAAATATGACCTAATTCGGTATTCATTCCCGTGGCTACCACAATACCTTCTCCTGAGCCTCGCGTTAGGGCTGTACCTTTGAATAGCATATTAGAACGCTCGGCCAAAGGCACATCGTCTTCGATGATTTCGGTGTCTTTGGTAACGGGGACGGATTCTCCGGTGAGGGCTGATTCGTCTACTTGCATTTTCGACGCTTCTAAGACGCGCAAATCTGCCGCAATCACCGCCCCACTGTCTAAAATGACAATATCGCCGGGGACTAATTCTTCGGCGGAAATTTCTTGGATTTTCCCTTCTCGTCGCACGGTGGCTTGGGTTTGGCTCAATTCCTGTAAAGCTTGCATCGAGCTTAGGGCTTTGAGTTCGGTGGTAAAACCAATGCCTGCGTTGAGTAAAATGGCGATAATGACCGCGACTCCTTCGACCCATTGCTGAAAAGCGAAAGATAACACGGCTGCAACCGCCAGTAAGGCGATAATCGGGCTTTTGAACTGAGCAATGAGGATTTGCCAAGCACTGCGTTGTTTTTTCTCAGCGAGGCGGTTTTTGCCGTATTTTTCCCGGCGTTGCTGTACTTCTGATTCGCTTAAGCCTTGGTCGGGATTAACGTCGAGTTGGTCTAAGGTTGCATCGGGCGATCGCCCACTAAATTCTAAACTATCGGATTCTGGCGATTTTGTCTCGGTGGCGCTCATATATATTGAGGATTAAAAAATTAATCTGTAAGGTTTTATTGGGGAGAAATTGTTTAGATATTAGGATTTTCTGATTTTTTTCAACTCTATCAATTTATAGATTTATCGAGAGAGATAGAGATTTACGATCGAAAAGAGTATTATTCCCATTTTTTCCATGAAACAGCGTCGATCCTCAACTTATCGCCCTAATCCTTGGAAACGCGAGTTAAAAGAATTAGCCGGGGGTGCATCGGGGGGTTTTTTATTTGGTATTCCCTTGCTCTATACCCTGGAGGTTTGGAGCATTGGCTCTTATGTGCAACCGCCGATTTTGTTAGCGGTTTTGGGGTTAACTTTTGTGGTGATTTTTTTGTTAAATCAAATTGAGGGTTTTCGGGTCAGTCGTCGCGATGGCTTACTCGATGCTGCCGCAGAAAGTGTGGAAGCGTTAGCAATTGGTTTGATTTGTGCGACGGCTATTTTGGTTTTATTGCAACGTATTACGCCGCAGACTGCTTTGATGGAAGCGTTGGGAAAAATTGTCTTTGAGATGATTCCTTTTGCGTTGGGAGTAACGTTATCTCAGGTAATTTTAAGTGGTGAACCCCAGTTTCAAACTAAGGCCGAATCTCGCCAATTTTCACGATTGGTTCAACGTCCTCAATCGCGAAAATCAGTTAATTTCTTAGAAACTTTGACTGATTTTAGTGCGACAGTAATCGGCGCAACTATTATTGGCTTTAGTATCGCCCCGACAGACGAAATTACCTTGTTAGCGGCTCCGACTTCGCCGCCGTGGTTACTGGCAATTATGGGCAGTTCGTTACTGATTTCTTATGGGATTGTTTTTGCGTCGGGGTTTACGAATGAATCGAAACGCCATCAACAAAAAGGCATTTTTCAACATCCTTTGGCCGAAACGGTTTTTTCTTATTTAGTCGCTTTAATTATGTCGGCGTTGATGTTGTGGTTTTTTCAACGTTTATCTTTTCACGACCCTTTGCTTTTATGGATTAGACATACAATTTTACTCGGTTTACCCGCTACAATTGGCGGTGCAGCAGGACGGTTGGCAGTATGACAGATACACCAAAAGAATTGCGCGATGATCGCGAAAATCAAGAAATACAAGAAACAGCAGAAAATCAACGTTCTTCGGCGGAGTGGATTAGCTTTAGTATTGCTTTAATTTTACTCGGAGTTGTGGTGAGCTTTATTGTGTATAGCTGGGTCAGCCAAACCTATAAGCCGCCCATTTTAGAAGTCGAGACTTCGGCTGATATTCGACAAGTTAACGAACAGTTTTATGTGCCGTTTACTGTTACGAACGAAGGCGGTCAAACCGTTAAATCTGTAGAAGTAGTAGCAGAGCTATGGATAGAGGATAAGCTACAACAACAGGGTTCCCAAGAAATTACTTTTCTATCGCGGGGTGAAGTTCAGTCGGGAGCTTTTATTTTTAATTACAATCCTGATGGGGGCAAATTAATTGTACGAGTCGCGAGTTACCAATTGCCGTAAAACTGAGTGCGTTGTCAATAATATCCTGGGATTTGAAGTTTTAAAAATCTATCTTAAGTTATAGGAAAAAGAATCGCGATCGCTTTATCGTTGAATCTAGTTCGGTTCTCATCGGTTCTCATCGGTTTCTCTCTAGCTTTTACTCTTCTCCAGTTTAAAGCTGTCCGATAGATGTATAACCATGAGATTTTTTCTTTAATCTTTTGATTCCCCACCCACCCATCGCACTCTTAATAAAAGGACTCGGAATTATTATGATTTTTGACCTTCTGAGCTTTCCCTCTTTTTCACCCCAAGTATCTCAAAAATCTCTAAAAATGGTCATTTTTGAAATGGTCGATTGGGAATGGCAAACCTTAAAGAAACTAGAATCAGATTATGATTTAATCGCGCTCCAGGATTGCCTGACTCCTGACAATGCACTACACTACAAAGATGCAGATATTATTTCGACTTGCGTTCATTCTGAATTAAATAAATTCGTTTTACAACAGTTTCCGAAGTTAAAGTTAATTGTGATGCGATCGCCAAATTATGAAAATATCGATCATCAGTATTGTCAAGATTACCAAATTAGTATCTGTAACGTCCAGTCTTATTTTCCCTTGCTGTAGATTCGTTTAAAAAATAGTTTATTTTTGCTGTTATTTTACTGCAAAATTTAACCTAAATAAAATTCTCCAAAACTTTGAACAATCGCAACACGCTCCATACTGCAATTGTTCCTACCAACGCAAACATCCACAACCCACAACCCACTGCAATTCCTAGGGACGCAGATACCCAAATTGCTGATGCAGAGGTTAAACCTCGCACTCGCTGATTTTGATTTTTTTCCCGCAAAATCGTTCCTGCACCAATAAACCCCACTCCAGAGACAATTCCTGAGATAATACGAGCGAGCGTATCGGGGGTTTGAGCAGCTATTTCTAACTGAATTGGAAGCAAAACAAACAAAGCCGAACCCAAACTGACTAATGTATTGGTTCTGAGTCCTGCGGGTTTGTCTTTGGCTTCTCGTTCCCCTCCAATCACTAAACCAATGAGTAGTGAAGCCCCAACTCTGAGGATAAATTGTAATTCATTAATAGGAGCAAGATGCGAGAGAGTTGCAAGCAATTGTCTAGATTCATATTCATTTAGCAACTTTACAATTTAGCAATAGATATTGATTTTGACTTCATTACAAAGATAGAAAAACGAGCCAGCTTTCCTCTATCTTTGTGCATAGTTATCAACGATACAGAACATAACTTTTCAGAAAAAAATAACCCAATCCTAAAACAGTTTGACTATTGCTGATAGGGGCATTTATGGATTTCGCGATCGCGAATTTCTACCATTTTCTCAATAATACTTCTTTGGAGTTATGGCAAGTCTTTATTACATTTCTTAATATAGAACTAATCTCATTCAGCCCCAGACCGAGAAATGCTGCCGTCAATCTCCCCGGTTAAAGCTGCATGAAACAACGATTTAGTTTATGGAATAATACTTATGAAAGAGCAGCAAAATATAGAAAAACTTTTGTTCCTCAATACTCTCCGTCGGGGATTATGGTTCTTTGGAATCTCCTCTTGGTCGTTTGGAATTATCGACCGCAGCATTGCCGCTTTAGCCGATGGTTTTCTCTCTGCGATTGATATTGTGCAGTTGTTTACCGCGTCTTTTTTCTTTGTGAGTTGGCTATTCCTGAAACCCAACTCTAAACTCAATTTGTAATACTAAAGTTGTATTGAGGCTTTGTTCTTTACCCTCTTACTGGATTCGATTTTTCTCAACCCTCTTAAGTTCAAATCCCAGACATCAGTTAAGGCTTAACGCAATTTAACTGATGTCCTTCCTCTGGGAGAGGAAAACCAGACCAAATCCTCGCTAACCTTGAGATAAAGAGCGCGAATCTATGTAGTAGCAAAGTTATCGCAAGTTTAATTTGTTTAATTTGAATTCTCAGCAATTACAAACATTTCAAACCCTAGAAGTTCGTTGGTTTATCGATGGAGATATTCCCTCAGAAATCAGCGAGTGGTTTCAGCATCGTTGTCCGGGTGAGCCAGTGAGTTCCTATGAACAACGAACGGATTATTATTTTTGTCTTCCCGGTGGTAATGGCGTTAACCTCAAATTACGCCAAGGTAATTTAGAGTTAAAATGGCATCAAAAACACTTAGGGATTCGTCAGTTTGGCGAAATATTTGGTACAGGAAGTAACCGAGTAATCTGGCAAGGTAATCTTGAACGCTGGCTGAAATGGAGTCATCGAGAGATTCCCGGTTTTTCTGATACTACTCAATTCCATTGTATCCCCGTTCAGAAGACGCGATCGCAACGAGTTTATCATAACGCTTATTGCGAACTCACTCAGCTACAAGTACAAGATGAACGCCATTGGACATTTGCTTTTGAAATGTCGGTTGACCAGACAACATCTGAAACTGATTTCGAGAAAGCGATTAATTGGATTGCGAAAACCAATCCCAATCTTTCCTTGAGTAGCTATCAGTCTCGCTCTTATGCTGAATGGCTCAATGCTAACTTTTTCTAGTTAATTTTTTCCATGTCTAATTTACTCAAAACTACTTTAGATTTTATGATTGATCCTAATCCCCCGCAACCCGTCCCGACACCCCAACCGCAACCCACACCAACCCCGACTCCCCAACCGACTCCTTCACCGATTCCCCAACCGACTCCTAATCCGCAACCGCAGCCGATTCCTAAGCCAGAATAATAATTAATAATTAACAATGTACAATGTACAACGAATCATCAATCTAAAAACTAATAACAAATGACTAAGGACAAAGAACAAAAATATATTCGCTGGTTTGATGACTTAAACTCCGAAGCGGGGTTTCCCCGCCCAATAACCAATAAACAACAACCAATAAAGGGCTAAAGCCCTTACTACAAACTAATAACCAACAACAAATGACC
Organism: filamentous cyanobacterium ESFC-1; assembly: GCA_000380225.1. Classification (GTDB taxonomy): domain Bacteria; phylum Cyanobacteriota; class Cyanobacteriia; order Cyanobacteriales; family Spirulinaceae; genus Jaaginema. The sequence goes on along the minus strand of KB904821.1, from coordinate 344,644 downwards.
AATGACTAAGGACAAAGAACAAAAATATATTCGCTGGTTTGATGACTTAAACTCCGAAGATGTCGAGGAAGTGGGGGGTAAAAATGCCTCCCTCGGTGAAATGATTAGTAACCTCAAAAGCGAAGGAGTTAGGGTTCCCGATGGCTTTGCAACTACTTCAGAAGCTTATTGGGAATTTATTAAAAGTAATGATTTAAAATCACAAATTCAAGATTATTTAAACAAACTAGAAAATAATTCAAAATCCCTCGCGGAAGTGGGGAAAGGGATTCGCCGTTTATTTCTGCAAGCGGAGTTTCCCGAAGCTGTAAAAGATGCGATTCAGGACGCTTATAAAACCTTGAGCGATCGCTATAATACAGAAGAAGTAGATATTGCGGCTCGTAGTAGTGCCACGGCTGAAGATTTACCCGAAGCCAGTTTTGCTGGACAACAAGAAACCTTCCTCAATGTAACTGGAGCGACAGAAGTTTTAGAAGCTTGTCGTAAATGTTACGCCTCATTATTTACCAATCGAGCGATTAGTTATCGTCAAGAAAAAGGCTTCGACGATATGCAAGTTGCCCTTTCGGTGGGCGTACAGAAAATGGTACGCTCGGATAAAGCGGGGGCAGGAGTCATGTTTTCCATTGACACGGAAACAGGCTTTCCCGATGCAGCCCTGATTACTGCCGCTTGGGGGTTGGGGGAAAATGTCGTGCAAGGTAGCGTTAATCCCGACCAATACACGGTCTTTAAGCCCTTGTTAGAGCAGAACGACTTGCAACCCATTATCGAGAAAACCAAGGGCAGCAAGACGAAGAAAATGGTGTATGCCAGCGAGGGCAGCGAGACGATTCAAAACATCGATACTCCTGGCAAAGAACGCGATCGCTTTGTTTTAAATGACGAGGAAATCTTACAATTAGGGCGGTGGGCTGTGCAGATTGAGCAGCACTACGGCAAACCGATGGACATGGAATGGGCCAAAGACGGTGATACAGGGGATTTATACATCGTGCAAGCCCGTCCTGAAACCGTCCAGTCGCAAAAGTCCTCTGGGTCGCTCAAGACTTATAAACTCAAGGATAAAGGCGAGGAAATCTTAGCTGGTCTTAGTATAGGGGATGCGATCGCGTCCGGGAAAGTCTGCCGCATCCTCAGTGCAGATGACATTGATAAAGTCCAAGACGACAGCATCCTCGTTACCGAAATGACAGACCCCGACTGGGTTCCCATTATGAAGCGAGTTGCCGGAATTGTCACCGATTACGGGGGACGCACCTGCCATGCAGCCATTGTCAGCCGGGAGTTAGGCATTCCCGCCATTGTCGGGACAGGAGTGGCAACGCGAGAACTCGAAGCCGGGCAAGAAGTAACGATATCCTGTGCAGAAGGCGACCAAGGCAAGATATTCGCCGGATTATTAGACTATGAAGCCGAAGAAGTCGATTTAAACGACGTTCCCGAAATTGAAACCGCAGTTATGATGAATGTTGCCAGTCCTGCGGCTTCTTTTCGTTGGTGGAGACTTCCCGCAGATGGGATTGGTTTAGCCCGGATGGAGTTTATCATCAACAACATCATCAAAATCCACCCGATGGCCTTGGTACATTACGATAAACTCGAAGACCGAGAAGCCTGGCAAACCATCCGCGACATGACGCATGGATACGAAGATAAATGTGCGTACTTTGTGGAAAATCTCGCCCGTGGGATTGCCAAAATCGCCGCCCCCCAATATCCTAACCCCGTTATTGTGCGGATGAGCGACTTCAAAACCAACGAATACGCCAATCTTATCGGCGGCCCGGAATTTGAAGGCCAAGAAGACAACCCCATGTTAGGCTTTCGCGGCGCTTGTCGTTATTATAGCGATCGCTACCGCGAAGGATTTGCCCTCGAATGCCTTGCCATCAAAAAAGTCCGCGAAGAAATCGGTTTCGACAACATTATCATTATGATTCCCTTTTGTCGCACCCTCAAAGAAGCCGATAAAGTCCTCGAAGTCCTCGCAGAAAACGGCTTAAAACGGGGCGAAAATGGCTTGCAAGTTTATGTGATGTGCGAGCTACCCTCTAATGTATTACTAGCACGAAAATTTGGCGATCGCTTTGATGGTTTCTCCATTGGTAGCAACGACCTCACCCAGTTAGTTTTAGGGGTTGACCGGGATTCGGCTGACCTTGCCGACCTTTTCGACGAACGAGACGAAGCCGTAAAAGAAGCGATTAGCATGGCTATCGAGGTAGCCCACGAAGCAGGCTGTAAAGTCGGGATTTGCGGTCAAGCCCCCAGCGATTACCCCGAATTTGCTCAATTTCTAGTAAATCAGGGAATCGATTCGATTTCCCTGAATCCCGACAGCGTGATTCAAGTCAAGCGGCATTTGGGTAAATAAGCGTATAGTCTAATCTTCTAGAACCCCGGTTTCTCTGGTCAAATCTTAACTTGATTGGTCAGCAGATAAGAAACCGGGGTTCTGAATGTTCGCATTGAAAAAATTACACCAAATGGGAGCTTTTTGGCTCAACTTGGGGAACTTTAGGATTGGTGTATTCTTAAAAACCCTCCATGTCAATCGAACTACAACACGACGATGTACTGCGCTTCGAGAAGTATAATCACCTTCTCAGCACTAACATCTGTGAAGCCCAAAAACTGCAAGACTTTCTCAAAGGACAATTAACTAATAGAGACCAAACCTTCCTCGGTGAAGGCTTAGAATGCGAACACCTATCAGCCCAAAAAGGCGGTGGTTGGCAAAAAGTACGGGTTCGCGTTCGTGTTGAGATTATCCCCGTTGAAATGCAACCGGAAAATGCTTTAGTTGCAATCGAGGATAACCAATATGAATAAAGAACGTATTTACCTCGACAATGACGACGTTTTGCGGTTTGAATCGAGTCAGGGTTTATCTCTGGGTACAACTTTCACGGGTGACCAACTGAAAGATTGGCTGACGCAGAGATTGGGAGGTTCTAGCAACGCAAATGCAGCCTTTGTAGATGGAATTGTAGGAAAATATCTTTCTGCAAAAGATGGTGGAGGCTGGAAAACTGCCAAGATTCAACTATGTATTGAAGTCGAAATCAATGAGTCATATTCAGAAATAGATGAAATACAGTCGTAAATCAGGGAAAAAATAATGAATCAAAAGCGAATTTATCTCAGCAATGATGATGTTTTAATGTTTGAGAACCATTTGAGTGCAGGAAATATTTTTACCGTTGCTCAGTATAAAGGATGGTTAGGAAGTCAGTGTAGTAATGGCTATGATGCCGATTTATGCCAAGATGGTTTGGAGGGAAACTTTCTCCAAGCCCTCGAAGGGGGTGGCTGGAAAAAGGGTAAAATCCGCGTTTGTATCGAAGTAGAACTTGAAGAAAATCCCGAAGTTAACCAAGTAGAAACATAACTTAAATGTAGGGTGGGCAGCGCCCACCATCATCATATTTCAAGACACAACAACCTGTTAAATTAGGTTGTTTTGATTGAGAAATTAAATTTATAGTATTAAGATGGTGCGTTACACTTCGTTAACGCACCCTACTGTCGTGACACAGCTAAAAATGTGCTTTATTGTAGGGTGGGTTAGGCGGTTAGAATCTAGGCTATGACTGCAATCTAGTTATCCGCCGTAACCCACCATTTAAAGTGTGTCGCGCCACTACTGCCGTGACACAGCTAAAAATGTGCTTTATTGTAGGGTGGGTTAGGCGGCTAGAATCTAGGCTATGACTGCAATCTAGTTATCCGCCGTAACCCACCATTTAAAGTGTGTCACGACACTACAATAAAGCTACAATAAAGCTGAACTATTGCACCGGAATTGAACCCGGAGGACAATCGACAATGCTATCCGTAGAAACGGTATCTGGAAAAACCGGGGCAGTTTTTGAAGGTTCTGTGGTTTGACAGAAATTAGCCACCGCATCTAGACTTTCTGAGGTAGTATTCATCACCAAAAGTCCGGCATAACTGGGCAAATTATCGGTTTTTGCGGTTGCTGTAATAATGGTACGATGGTTGTTTTTACCTTCGGAAACGAGGTTGTAACGGTAGTCGGGGGTTTCGAGGTCAAAATTAAGTGCTAGGGTGTCTAAAGAACTGGCAAAGTTCCCATTGGCTTTATAATACGCTTGCTGACCTTGCGCGATCGCCTGAATGTAGAATTGAGCTTGGGTTTCGCTGTCGAGATTGGGGGCTTGGATGTTTAGCTGACAACCTCCAAGTCCGAGGAATGTAGTTAAAAGAAACCCCACAGAGACGCGATTCATCATTTGTCCAAAAATTGATCTGAGATGAGGTTAAACTACAACAACATCTACCAGCATTTCGGAAAAATTAAGAACCTTGTAAAAGGTAAAGCACTTGTCCTAATTCGGCGCGTAATAGGGTTTCTTCGAGTTCATTTTCGAGGAGAAGGGCGATCGCGAGTGCGCCGGAAAAGGCTTCTCTAGCTAAGTCTAAATCCCCGGTTTCGAGATACACTTGACCGACTAAACGTAACGCTTTTAACTCTGAAGAAAGGTCTTCGAGATCGCGGGCTAAAGCCATCCAACGATCGGCGTATTCGAGGGCTACCGGGTATTCTGCGGCGGCGATATAGCTGCGAGTGGTACTTTCGAGCGATCGCAACTGACTCGGAATATCATTGGCTTCGCGGGCTAATTGTCGAGCATAACCGTAAGCCGCGATCGCATCCCGGTAATTCCCCAAGGCAAAATAAGCATCCCCTAAGTTATTGCGGGTGTGAATTTCTCCGGTAGAATCCCCTAAACGACGACGATAAATTAAAGCGGTTTCGTAACGTTTAATCGCTTCTAAATAACCCCCTCGTTGGGCAGCATTAAAGCCCAAATTACTCAAACTCAAACCGATTCCCGCGTCGCTGTCAATACTACGAGCCACTTCTAAAGCTTCAATAAATGCCGTCTCTGCTTCGGGATAATTCGCCCGTTGGACTAAAATTGTGCCTAAGTTATTTAAACCATAAACTTGGCCGCGGAAATCGTTGCGATCGCGAGCAATGGCCAAACGACGACGCAAATAATTTTCTGCTGCGTCGAATTGTTCAATTTTGGCATAAGTGACCCCCAGATAATCGTAAACCAAACCCAACGCCCGCAGATCGATCAGCTCGTCGTAAATGACCGCCGCAGACAGCCAATAATCAATGGCCTTGTCATACAACCCCTGACGCTCCGCTTGCCCCCCCAAGCGCACTAAACGGTCAGCTTCGTCTCGCGCTGGACTGTTGCGGGTCGGAGCGGGTAAATCGAGGAAGCGGTCGAGGTCTTGAGCCGGGGTGGTAGCAGGAGTCAAGGCGATCGCCCCTAACCCACTTAGCATCACCAATCCCCACAAAGACAGCCTCGGCAAAACTGTTTTCAGGCTGAGGAGTTGCGGGGGATTTTCGGGGTTGCGGAGTCTCGACGCTGTTTGTTCCCTATTCATTGCTTCGTTCAATGTATGACTGCCCTATTTTAACTTGAAGTAGGCTTTCATTCCCCTTCCGAAGTCTACTGTTTCGCAGTCTGTTGGATAGGAAGCCCCAACAAGAGCCTAAGCAGGTTGGGGTAGTTCACGCTAAAATCTCAGCAGTAAAACATCCTCAACTCCACAAAGCTATAAAAATTGAGCAGATTGACCCATGGAACATTGGTGGCAAAAGACGTTCCCTGAAGGGCGAAAAACGATTACAATTACGGAGAGTAGCGGCCAATTAATTCAGATTAGTTACGGCGAAAAAGGTCAAGGCCCACCCTTAGTTTTATTTCATGGCATTGGCAGTTGGAGTTATAGTTGGCGCAAGTTAATTGAGCTTTTAGCCCAACATTTTCGGGTTATCTGTTTTGATGCTAAAGGTTATGGTTTTTCTTCCGGGGGTGAGATTGCCAGCCAAATTGGTTATCAAGTTCCAGAGTTTCTACAAATTTTACGACAATTGGGAAATAATCAACCTGTTATGGTGATGGCTCAATCTTTGGGGGCTTTAGTCACTTTAGCGGCAGCAGAAGCTGAACCGCAATTATTTAGTCATTTAATATTGATTAATGTCCCGATTTTTATTGAAGCTTTACCGAATTGGTGGATGCCTTTAATTGCGAATCTACCGATCAATTTGATTCAAGGAATTGATGATTTACGACTGAGTAAAACTTTAGCGCCACTTATTCAAAAAGGAGTTGCTTATCTGCGTCGTGAAGTCGTTATCGATCCGCAGACGATTACCCCGGAGGATGTATCAGCGATCACTTACCCTTATATCGAATTTCCCGGCGCGATCGCGACTTATGCCAACGATTTACAACTGGGATTGCGAGCTTTGACGGCCAAAGCCCAAAAGCGCCCCAATTTAATAACCCAGGTCGAGGAGAATCTTGATAGAATTTCTCAACCTACCTTAATTTTATGGGGCGATCGCGATCGTTGGTTTCCCAGAGATTACGGCGAAATGCTGTATCAAAATTTACAAAATGCTGAATTTAAAATCTTAAATCAATGTGGTCACGATGCTGCTGCAACAGCCCCGGCTCAAATTCACCAAGAATTGCAAAAGTTTTTACAAACATATCCATATCCCTATTGATAACCCAGCTTTCAAATTTAAAATTAAACCGTTAATATAAACATATAGGGAAAACAGACATTAAGAACTATTAAGAAGTTTATAGGATTAGGTAATCTCAATTCCTTTTTTCGCAATGCCGCTTGTTTCACAGCCCCAAAAAGGCAGGAGTCTTGTAATCGCATAAATATCTGCTTTCTTTTTTTGTTTCCAATATTGACGTATCGAGAATAGTTATGACAGATTAGATGAATAACATTTGAAAAAGGTAAGAAAAAGAAAAACAAAGTGAATACTAAACGAGTCAGAAAAGTAAAAAAGGTAAGAAAAGTAAGAACCAAATCCTAGGCTTCTGAATCAGCTTCATCTCCCTGGGAAAGGGCTGTGACTCCCTAAAGTCTACAAAGCCGCTAATAAAGTAGAATAAACACCCTGCAATCGTCAGAACGAAATGGATAATTTTTCTCATCAAGCCGTTAAATCAGTTCTGGCCAATCTGGCTAAACTGACTCTATATCTAGATTCTCAAGGCACAATTTTAGAATACTTGAGTCAAGGTTTAGTCGAACCACTGGGTTTATCCCCCGACAAAATTGGCGATCGCTTTCTTGATGTTTTACCCACAACAATCGCTCAAAATTTCACGGCGGCTTTGGCCGAAGCACGGGAAAATTTGACTTTGGTGAAGCTCAACTTACCCGTTTTTTATCAAAACTGTTGGTATTGTTATGAAGCCCGTTGTCTGGGACTTGGTACCGACCGCCTGCTCGTTCTGATCGACTCTAGCCAAAATTGCCCCTCAAATCCTCCTAAATTAACCGCTTCAGAAAAACGGTATCATCACATCCTCGAAACCCTCCAAGAAGGCATTTGGGAAATCGACAGCCAAGGCCAAACCACCTACGTCAACTCAGCCATGGCTCAAATGCTCGGCTATCCCGTCACCGCCATGTTAGGTTGTTCGTTCTTCGACTTTATGGACGAGTCCAACCGACTTCAAGCAGAAAACTATTGGCATCGCCGTCAGTCCCTCATTAGCGAACGCCACGACTTTTGCTTTATTCGTCAAGACGGTTCGCCACTGTGGGCTTTAGTCTCAACCCACCCCCGATTAAACGAAAAAGGAGAATTTAGCGGCGCGATCGCCACCGTTGTTGACCTGAGCGATCGCAAACTAGCCGAAATCGAACGCGATCGCCAAGCCCAAGAATTACAAACTCTAGCCGACCACTCCCCTAACCTTGTGGCTCGTTTCGACCGCGACCTCCGCTTTATTTATGCCAATCCAGCAGTCAGTCAAGTGACCAACCATCCCCTCAGCCAATTACTCGGTCAACGCCTCGACCAACTCAACTTTCCAGATGCTTTAGTCGCTCGTTGGACAACCGCCCTACAAGCCACCTTCGACCACAACCAATGTCAACAAATCGAATTTGAATATGAAAGTCCTTGGGGCCGGAAAACTTATCAATCGCGCTTAATCCCCGAAAACAACGCCCAACAAGTGCTAATCGTCAGCGATGATATTACCCACCACAAACAAACCATCGCCGCCCTACAAGATAGCGAAAAGCGCTTTCGAGCCATTTTTGAACAAGCCGCCATTGGCGTAGCGAAAATCGCCCCAGACGGTCGTTTCCTGCAAGTCAATCAATGCTACTGCAACTTCCTCGGTTATACCGAAGCCGAACTCCAGCAACTCACCTGTAACGACATCACTCACCCCGACGACCGCCTGATTAACTCCGAATGTAACCTCCAACTCATCGGCGGGGAAACCCCAAACTACACCCTCGAAAAACGCTATATCAGCAAAGATAAACAAGTTCTTTGGGTAAAGCTCACCGTTTCTGCCGTGCGAGACGAACAAGGAACTTGCCGTTACTTTATCGCCGCCATCGAAGACATCAACGACCGCAAAGCCACCGAAGAACAACTTTTTCAACAAGAACGCCATTTCCGCACCCTCGCCGAAAACCTGCCGGATATTGTCGCTCGGTATAATCGGGAATATCACTGCGTTTTCATCAATCCTGCCATCGAAGCCGCCACCGGAAAACCCCGTCACTTCTTTATCGGTAAACCCATTCAGGAAACCACTTCAACTCCTGAAAGGGGTGTAATTTGGTGCCAACACTTACAACACACCTTCGACACCCAAGAACAGCAAGTTATTGATGTCAGCTATCCCTCCCCTCAAGGCCGCCGTTTTTATCAAGCCAAACTCACCCCCGAACTCAATCCTGACGGAGAAGTTGAATTTGTTTTAATGGTGACTCGCGATGTCACCGAACAACAACAAGCCCTGATTGCTTTGCAAGAAAGCGAACAAAAGTTTCGCCGCATTTTCGAGCAAGCCGCCATTGGTTTAAATCGGGCTGATTTATCCGGGCGTTATATCCAAGTCAATCAAAAGTTTTGCGAATTGATGGGCTATACCGAAGCGGAACTTTTGCAATTAACTTATAGCGATATTACTCATCCCAATGATGTTAATCTGAATTTGCATTGGATGGAAAAGCTTTATCGCGGTGAAATCAGCCACTTTTCCGCCGAAAAACGCTTGATTTGTAAACAAGGTGAGGTGGTCTGGGTTAACCTCACAGTTTCTTTGGTGCGGGATGCCGAAGGTCAGCCTTTGTATGATATTGGCATTATCCAAGACATTAGCGATCGCAAAGCTGCCGAAGCCCGTTTAGTCGAAAATGCCCTCTACGACCCAGTAACCCAACTCCCCAACCGGACGTTATTCAAAGACCGCCTCAAAGTTTTGCTCAAACAGGCCCGCAGTCGCACTCATCCCTGTTTTGCCGTCCTCTCGATTGACCTAGACCGTTTTAAATTAATCAACGATAGCCTGGGTCATAGCAGTGGGGATGAAATCTTAGCAACTACGGGTCAACTATTGAGTAGTTGTTTGGGGCCAGAAGACACCTTAGCCCGGTTTGGGGGAGATGAGTTTATGGTCTTACTTCCCACAGTTAAGCAGCTTGACGAAGCGATCGCGATCGCCGAACGCATCCAAACCCGACTGAATACCCCCTTTTTCGTCCAGGGGCAAGAAATTACCATTAGTGCCAGTATTGGCTTAGTCATGGGGCAGAATCCCCTCACCAAGCAACTGTACAGCAATTATATGGATTTATTACGGGATGCCGATATGGCCATGTATCGCGCCAAACAAAACGGCAAAGCCTGTTATTACGTTTTCAAAGGAGAACTCCACCACGAATCGCGATCGCAACTACAACTCGAAAGCGAACTGCGTCATACCCTGCGCTCCTCGGATCATCAACTCCGACTGTATTATCAACCCTTTGTCGATTTACAAAACGATAAATTACTCGGCTTTGAAGCCTTAGTTCGCTGGTTCCATCCCCGTAAAGGCTTGATTTCCCCCGGACGCTTTATCTCTGCCGCCGCAGAAAGCCATCTCATCGTCGAATTAGGAGAATGGGTCTTGCAAGAAGCCTGTCAGCAAATCCACGCCTGGCAAAAACATATACAAACGCTATATCCCCATTTAAGCGTTAGCGTCAACTTAGCCGGAAGGCAACTGGGTCAAGCCCATCTCACCCAAAAAATTTCGCAAATTATCGCCACCAGTGGCATCGATCCCCAACATTTATGCTTAGAAATTACCGAAGTTGCCATTATGGAAAATATTACTTCGGTCTTACAAAAACTCGAAAAACTCAAAAGCCTCGGCTTGAAGCTTAGTATCGATGACTTTGGGACGGGTTACTCCTCATTATCCCGCTTGCAAAGCTTTCCCATTGACACCCTCAAAGTAGACCGTTCTTTTGTTAAAGATATCCATCTCAATAGCAACAGCCGCGAGATTGTCAAAACCATTCTCAATCTGGCTTCGGGATTAGGACTCAACGCGATCGCCGAAGGGATTGAACTCAGCCAACAACAAGCCCTACTGCGAGACTTGGGCTGTCCTGAAGGTCAAGGCTTTTTATTTGCCAAACCCATGACCCCCGAAGCCGCCACCCGCTTACTCGCTGGGGAAATGACCCTCGAACATTTGCAAACCGCCGCCACTTCTCGTTAACCTCAAGATTGCCAAGGATTCCTTTGTGATTAATAATTGGCCGTTAATCTCTTGTCAGCATTGGAGTAAAAGCGCTTGTGAGCATACACCCCACCGCCGCGATCGAATCCGGCGCAAAAATCGGCAAAAATGTCAAAATTGGGGCGTTTACATATATTGACAACGACGTAGAACTTGGCGATGCCTGTGAAATTGGCCCTCACGTCACCATCCTGCGTTACACTCGCTTAGGCAACGGTTGTCAAGTTCACGCAGGCGCAGTTTTAGGCGATACTCCCCAGGATTTAGCTTTTCGAGATACCCAAAGTTACGTTACCGTTGGCGATCGCAGCGTCTTGCGCGAAGGCGTTACCATTCATCGCGGCACCCATGAAGGAACAGTTACCCGCGTGGGGGATGATTGTTTACTAATGGGGTTTTCCCATCTCGCTCATAATGTTCAAGTGGGGAATGGGGTGATTATTTCCAACGGTGCATTGTTAGCCGGATATGCCGAAGTGGGCGATCGCGCCTTTATTAGCGGTAACTCCCTCATTCACCAGTTTACCCGCGTCGGTCGCCTGGCCATGCTTTCTGGGGGAACTGCCACCCACAAAGACGTTTTACCCTTTTGTATGACCCATACCCTCTCCCGCAGCAGCGTTATGGGCTTAAATGTCGTCGGGTTGCGACGGGCTGGTTTTTCAATCGAAGAACGTTCTTTGTTAAAAAAAGCCTTTAAACGCCTCTATAAATCCGGCTTAAATGTCTCCCAAGCCCTCGAAAAATTAGACCAAGAATTTGATTCCCCGTTAGTCAAAGAATGGTCTGAGTTTATTCGCGCTTCTTCTAGAGGGATTTGTAAAGTCGCAGGCGAGGGTTAACAATTTACAATGTACAATGTACAATTTACAACGAAGGCACCAATAACCAACAACCAATAAATCACGAAACCCAACCAGACTTCAATCTTTGTTGGGTTTCACTTCATTTTACTCAACCGAACCTAAGATCGGGCTTTTAAGCCTTAACCAAACGTCGAACCATTCCAGCCCCACATCGCGCCTTTTGCGTCGGCAAACTCAATATAAATCCGGTTCATGGGAACCCCTAAAGCCGAGCTAATTTCTTGACAAAAATCCGCACTCATGTCTTTAGTTTGCCCTGAAGTCATCGAGCCAACGCTTTTGATTTCCAGGTAACAAACCGGATCGGTTGTGCCGCCAAAAGTCATGGGTACTTCCGGCTCAAACGCCGTCATCACATAGGACTCAGACTTAGACAAATGTTGAGATAACTTCCCCGATAAGGTTTTTAATAAACCTTCAACCTTAGTTTTTTCGGGGGATTGAATGGAAGATTGTACCTTAATAAATGGCATCTTAAACTCCTTTAATTCCTACAAAAAATAACGACGAATTAAGCTTAACCGCCGTAATTCCAACCCGTTTTTTCGAGTAATAAAGGATTACCTTCCCGGTGAATTTCCGCCGCAATCACTTCCCCTAAAAAGACAGTATGATCGCCTTGGTCTAAAGCCCCTGCGACTTTACACTCTACATAGCCCAAAGAATCGATAATAATCGGACAGCCCGTGGCTTCACCCACTTTAAACTCAACATCAGCCAACTTATTACCCACACGACTCTGAGGTTTAAAAAACTGAGCAGCGACATCTTTTTGGGTTTCGTCTAAAAAGCTAATAGTAAAAACATCGCTTTTTTTCAACATTTCGTGAGAACCCGAACCTTGGTTCACACAATTAATAATCATTGGCGGTTTAAAAGAGGACTGCATCACCCAACTGGCCGTAAAGCCATTGAGTTCTTCGCCATCTTTTACGCCACAAATATAAAGACCGTGCGGAATTTTCCGCAACAGAGTTTTTTTCGCTGCTTCGTCTAACACGTTATTCCTCCAAACGTTAGGGATACTGACTCAGTGTACCAAGCCTGACCCCGAACGGTAGAATCTCTATCATTTCGATTGCCGATGCCAAGCGGCTCGCGCTCGGTTTAATAAGTGGTTTTCCCGGAAATTCTGCTTAAATTGACTAAATTCTCCGGCATCAAACCAAATTCCGCCGCATTGGGCGCAGCGCTCGTACCAAATGCTATGACGGTCAATATCGAGCATCCGTCGCAAGTTGACATGACAGCGAGGACATTTTACGCCATCGGTGATGCGATCGTATTTGCGGCCAATGTAGGGATTCCCTCGGTCTAAACTTTCTGAACCTCTGACTGTTTTGAGGGTGTCAGCCGCCAGTGCATCAAACCAAATGCCATCGCACTGCATACAACGATTAACTTCTATCCCCCTATAGGTGATAGATTCTAACAACCCCGAACATTTGGGGCAGACTGCTTTTTCCATGAGTGGGACAAAATATTAATACCCTTAGTTTCAAGATACCACTG
>KB904821.1:195025-331532 GCA_000380225.1 filamentous cyanobacterium ESFC-1 | reverse complement strand
TTGGTTGTTGGTTGTTGGTTGTTGGTTGTTGGTTATTGGGCGGGGAAACCCCGCCCCTACACACCGATTGCCGATTGCCTACTGCCTACTGCCCAAAAATTGGTAATTGGTAATTTCTTCCCCCTCCTCCCACTCCTCCCACTCCTCCCCCTCCTCCCCCTCCTCCCCCTCCCAAGGGCGATCGCCATATCGCCAAAAGTAAGTCAAAATCAGAAATAGATTAAGGCAAAATTGAGTGACGGCAACAAGCGCGATCGCGTCAGGAACATTAATCAATCAACGTTATCGTATCGAGAGGGCGATCGCGGTAGGGGGGTTTGGCCGTACTTATTTGGCTTGGGACGACACCGACAAAAAACGCTGTTTGCTCAAGGAATTTATCCCAGATGTCCACAACTGCCACATTATTCAATCCGGACAAGCGGAGTTTGAGCGAGAAGCGGGGATGTTACAACGTCTCTGTCACCCTCAAATTCCCCGTTTTGGTGCGATTTTCGCCAGTGAGGGCCGCTGGTTTCTCGTTCAAGATTATATCGAAGGCGACAACTACCGCACCCTGTTAGAGCGTCGTCTGGCTCGCAACGACACCTTTAGCGAAGCCGAAGTTATCCTTTGGTTGCGATCGCTTCTGGGGGTGTTGGATTATATCCACCGTTGCGGCATTATCCATCGCGATATTTCTCCAGATAATATTATGCTGCCCCAAGGTGGTGGCCCGCCGATGTTGATTGACTTTGGGGGGGCGGTTTCCCTCGATGGGGCGGCGAAAATGCCGATTGCGGGTAAACTCGGCTATGCCCCTCCCGAACAACTCGCCGGGGGGCTTTGTTCGACCCACAGCGATTTATATGCGTTGGGGGCGACGGCGTTGGTGTTGCTCACGGGTAAACTCCCCAGTCAGTTATACAACACCGAGCAGCGTTGCTGGCAGTGGCGGCCTTGGTGCAAAGTTAGCCCGGCGTTGGCGGGTGTGCTAGAGGGGATGGTGGCAGCGAAACCGAGTCAACGGTGGTCTTCGGCGGCGGCGGTTTTGGCGGCGTTACCTTCGGGGTTAGACCTGATGGGGGATTGGGATGAACCCTTACCGCCTCCTCGTTATGATTATCGTGCCGTCGCGATCGCGATTATTGGCATTTGTTTGAGTGGGGCGGCTCTTTTGGTGATTGGTACTAAAATCCCGATGATTTGCGAGCCGTTGGATTGGTGCGATCGCGACACTCAAAGCCTGTTTAATCCTCGTTATGTGGCTTTACAAAACCAAGCTTTGCGAGGATATCGCCTCAGTCAAAACGCCTCTAACCTCGATCAACTCAACTCAGCCCAACAACAACTCCAAACCGCGATCGCCCAACTCCAAGCAATTCCCCCCGCTAGGGCGCAATATTTCCTGGCGCAATCAACCGCGATCGCTTATCAACCTCTGCTGGCGGATATTGAAGCCCGCCTCTCTCAAGCTCAGATGCGCCTAACCCAACTGCAACGCCTCGAAGCCACAGCCGAGCAACTCCGCCAACAAGAACAACAAGCCACAACCCTGCCCCGGTTAGAGAAATTACAGGCGGAATGGGAACAATTAATTGATCGCCTCGACAGTCTTCCTGATTCTGAACCTTTCTCGGATCGACAGCAACAGCTTAGAAAAGAGTATCAGAATCATCGCGATCGCCTTCAAACTCAAATCAACGACCAACGACCAACGACCAATGACCAACGACCAATGACCAACGACCAATGACCAACGACCAATGACCAACGACCAATGACCAATGACCAACCAGTATGTTAATATTGGTGAATTTAATCGAACTTTTATGAAGTTGATACGCCGTGTTTAAATCAAGCTTCCTGACCACAAGTACATCGTTACTCGCCGGACTCGTTATTAGTACCAGTGTTGCCGTTGTACCTGCGACCGCTCAAACTGCTTCGCCGCTCTTACTCAGTCAAAACAGCAATCGCCAGCAACTCAATGATTTGCTGCGTCGCGGACGAGAATTAGTCGATGCGGGGGATTACACCAGCGCGATCGCCACTTATCAACAAGCCGCCAACTTAGATGGCGATAATGCCCGTATTTTCTCCGGTTTGGGCTATCTCCACGCCCAACAGGGTAGCTACGGTCAAGCCGCCGACGCTTATCGTCAAGCCCTAGCCCGCGACCCGAATAACCCTGATTTTTATTATGCCTTGGGCTATGCCCTCGCTAAAAGTCAGAGCTACAACGACGCGGCGGCAGCTTATCGTCAAGCCGCAAACCTCCAGCCCGATAATATTAACAACTATTTGGGATTGGGTATTGTTTTACTGCGCTCTGGGCAATACGAAGCCGCGATCGCCGCTTACGAGCGAGTTATCGCTCTCAATCCCCAATATAGTGAAGTTTACGCTTTGTTAGGCAGTACCTTACTCGAACAAGGCAAATTCCAAGAAGCTGCCACTGTACTCGAATCTGCTGTCCAACAAACGCCCAACAATAGTGCAATTTTGCAACAACTCGCGATCGCCCAGATTAAACTGGGAGACACCAATGCAGGTTTAGAAACTCTCCAAGATGTGGCCCGCGTCGATCCTCGCAATGCTGAAGTGCATTTACAAATGGGTCGTCTTCTCCAAGACCAAGGAGACTTAGAAGCGGCGAAAACGGCGTTTCAGGAAGCGGCTTTCCTTGACCCGGAAAATGCCGAAATTCAAAGCACCATCGGCAATTTTCTCTTGGACGAAGGGGAATATCTTTTAGCGATTATCTCGTTTCGTCGCGTCACCGAGTTAAATCCCGAAGACCCCACGGGTTTTCATAAACTCGGTGCAGCTTTGATTGGTCGTGGCCGTTTTGCTGAAGCTTTCGAGACTTTAGAAGAAGCTCGCGATCTATATCAAGCTCAAGGTAATACCGCCGAAGTTCAGCAAGTCGAAGCGTTAATCGAAAAACACCGCTAAACTGACTGTTTTTACGCTAAAAGTCTACAAAAAAGCCCGCTACGGCGGGCTAGTTTTTTGGATGGTGGTTAAGCTCAAATCAATGGGGATGACATAAAATTGTCTTAAATACATGGTTATTAAAGGGAAGATCGGCAAAGATGGCACTTATTTTGCAAAAATTCCGAGATTTCTAGGAACTTATCTTGACTCTGCCTCTCACAACTGCTCTTAATAAGCGATTCACCGCCCGACGCTCTTCTTCACTGAGGGAATCGTCTAGGGTCGCAGCGAGTAAACCATAGCGATCGCCCAAAGTCAAGCTGCCCGTATCGCTGACTGATGCCAGCATTTCAGCAATGGCTCCTGGGATAAGTTGTAGTTGAATTAACATTATTTTGTCCTCGATTCGACCATAATCCTAGTGTCTCGCAATAATCGGAATCCCACCGCGATCGCTTACATGAAGAGTTCGTGAAGTTCGTCAAGTCATGGCGCGATCGCAATTACCGAGGGGAAGCGATCTCAAACGCGAATTTGAGTGATTTGAATCTTGCACTCAGGCTGGCCGCAGCAAGCCCACCCCTTTCAAGGTGGTAGGCTTTGCGCTCAGTCTTACCGATTAAGAAGGGGAAGAGGGGGAGGAGGGGGAAGAAAAAAACTGTGCTTTCATCTTCAAGTTGGTGATTAAGTGGTAATGATGTGAGCGCCAATGACGACAAAATGGGGCGAATGAGGGTTATTCTCGCCTGCTGAAAATTACACCTTGATGGGAGGGAGGCTAAAACCCCGACTACCTACCGTTATAAGTCGAATCAAGGTGTAGGGGTAAACCTAGGGGTCGCCACAGGTTTACCCGACCATCAAAACCACCACTAGCCAGGGTGTCTCCGGTGGGACTAAAGGCGAGGGATTGCACCCAGTCGTCGTGAGCATACCAAGAGGTCATCAAAGTGCCAGAATCGAGATACCACAAGCGAATACCGTCGCGACTGCCGCTTGCAAAAATTTCGCCACTGGGATGAAGGGTGAGGGCGCGAATTTCGCCAGTATGACCGATTAAGGTGTGTCGTGGGGTCATTGTTGGGAAGTCCCAAACCTTAACGGTGCGGTCTTCGCTGCCTGTAATCAGGGTGTTACCATCGGCGGTAAAGGCTAAAACTGTTACGGTGTCATCGTGGACGGTATGCTGCGCGATCGCGTCCCCGGTGCGAACATTCCATAAGGTAACGCGGCCATTTTGCCCCCCACTGGCGACAATATAACCATTAGGATGAATCCCTAAAGCATAAGTGGCGTTATCAAAACGAGCGAGGGTGTAAATGGGCTTGCGGGTGCGGAGATTCCACAAGCGAATACCATCTAAGCCGCCACTAATCAAAACCTCGCTATCTGGGGTAATGGCTAAAGCCAAAATATTGTTATTTGCTTCTCGGAATAAATGATTTTCGCGAATTTCGTCGTTGTCCCGCCACCATTGCCACAAATTCAACCCCGTATCATTGCCGCTACTGGCGATCGTTTCCCCATCGGCACTTACTACTAAATCGGTGACGGCGGTGCGTTGGGCGCGGAGGGCTTGTTGTTGCCTTCCGGTTTCGACTGACCAAACCCGCAGATAACCGTCATTGTAGCCGCCCCCACTCATCAGCCCTATGCCGTCCCGCACAAAGGCCAAAGACTCAACGGCGGTGGTGTGAGCTTCTATGGCAACGTGAAGTTGGGGGGCAAGCCAAGCCTCGATGCGGGGATCGGGTGCGGCTTCGAGATAGCGATCGCGCAGGTTTAGGGGGACGCGATCGCCCCAAGCTGGAGTTATGGTCAACAGCAGCGCGATCGCACTCAAACTGAATAACTTTAATGCCATTTCCTAACTCGCTTAATAGGGCGATCGCCGTTTCTTACTGCTTAACGGCGGTAATGGTTGTGGTGAAGGACTCGGCGGTAAATAACGGCGGGCCCGTTGTTCTTCAGGAGGGGCGACGGAACCCTGTTTTTGGGTTTGCAAAAAGCGCGTCACAATCCCAACCATAATCAACATCACACCAAAGCCGAGTAATGTCCAGCGTTCGCCTACGCCCCCCATTACGGCATCGACTAAACCTACAATTAAGATAAAACTTGAGATCGGTTCTTTCCGATAAAGGGATTTCCACATACGAGGTAAAAAAGCGTCCATGAGATTGTTCGGCGCTGTGGCTCAACCACTTTGACTGCCATCAATACTAGGGTATCTTATCCATTCAGCCATAATCTTCAGTCAAACTGTTGACATAAATTGAATTTTTACGATCGAAAGGCGGTTTTTCGCTTTTCAAAAAACCGCCAGCAGTTCCAAAAAGGCGATCGCGGGGTGATTCTTTCCAGTCCTAGAGCGCTCAGTTAGGCTTGGGGGTGACGTTGGTAGTTGTAACGTTTAATCCTGGACTTATTGCAAGCCGAGCCAAGACAAAACTCCTTGACCCGTCACCATTTCAATCGCAATGGCAAGGGCAAAGCCAATCATCGCAGCACGACCGTTTAAGCGTTCGGCATAGTCGTTAAAGCCAAATTTCGGTTCGGAGAGTTTGGGAACGGTGGTGGGTTCGGTTTGGGGTTGGCTGGTCATTGTTATTAATGAATCGAGTGTTGAAACTTGTTTACATTTCTTTACTATTGTGACATCCTCCCAACGCTAATTGCTGTCGCAATATAGCGTGGGCTTCCCAATATCGCTACTGGGCATTCCTCCCCTACGCCACTTGTCTAGAACAAAGTTCCCCGACAGTACGACTTGAGAGGCAATTTCTTGCTTTTCCAGAGTCCCTGGATACGTTTCTTGTCCTCTGTTACAAATTTCTTGACCAGAGGCTATATCTCTATCAACAACATAACCGCATTCATTACACTTGTGCAGTCTGACACTCAAATCTTTTCTGACTTCAGTGCGACAATTAGGGCAAGTTTGTGATGTTCCTCTGTGGTCAACTCGACCCACAAAAACATCTCTTTTTCGGCCTACATACTCTAATATCGTTCTGAATTGTCCAAAACTAGCATCAATAGTATGTTTACCTAACATTCCTTTTGCCATAATACGAAAGTCACAATCTTCGACAAAAATCGTATCTGCCATGTCGCAGAGTTTGTGAGCCAGTTTGAACTGATAATCAGTGCGCTTGAATGCTATGTGGTTATGTTGTTTCGCTACTTTGATTCTGGCTTTTTCGTAGTTCTTACCCCGTTTCCTTTTCCTTGACAGACGCTTTTGTAGCACTTTCAGCCGACGGTAGGCTGTCTGGAAAAACTTAGGTCTAGACTCAGTGTAGCCGTCGCTTGTTGCCACGTAGGACAATAAGCCAACGTCAACCCCTATCGCATGACCATGAGGGACAGGACTAGGAATAACAATATCCGATTCTATGGCTACTACCGCAAACCAACCTACTGCTTTTTTCACAACCCGGATTTGTTTAATAACAAAACCTTCAGGTATTGGTCTATGTAGATTTATTGGCACTTTCCCTAGCTTTGGCAGTTGAATCTGCCACCCACTCAGAGGATTAGTTTTGAACTGAGGAAACAATAAAGACTTCATCTGCCCATATTTTTTGAACCGAGGAAAACCATAACCTCTAGCTCGGAAAAAATCCCAGCTATCATGCAACCTTCTGATATTGGTTTGCAAGACTTGTGAAGGAACAGATTTAAGTCGTGGAAATTGTTTCTTGGCCTTGGGTAAATTGTTCTGCTGTTGGTGGTAACTGGGAAAAGGATAATCCGCCGCCATGATGTATTCAGATTCTAGGCTACACCTATCAATTGGACATTTGCGAGACGCTATCCAATCTTTAAGTTCTCTGAGTGCATAGTTATAGGACACACGGCAAGTTTCTAGCCACTCATTGAGGAGCTCAATTTGCTGTACGTCTGGGTAGATGCGGTAGCGGTAATTTAGAATCATCAAAGTATTCTACCACAAACTTATGTAATTGGTAGATGCTATTTTAGGGTACATCGAGTACCCTAAAATAGCTTGGGGGTATCTGTATCCCAACGCCAAATCAGAGATGATGGCGTGGGACTTATCTACCCCCAAACCCCCTTAGTTAACCGAAGATAGAACAAAACGCGATCGCCCTCTGGTAAAATCCAGACGCGATCGCGCTCTATTTAGAAAATCTGTTTTACAGTTGAGTCAAGCTAACTCAACGTCTGCCGAGACACCAACTTTTCAATCTGGGCTTGGGTTTCCTGTAACAACTGATGACGGCTATCCGTGGCGTTGGTCAGCGTTGGTACGAGATGACGGGCTTGTAACGTCATGTGAAGCTGAAGTTGAGCGACATACTCACTGATGTCTTCGCGGAAGTTCTCATTATTTGTCTGAGAAGCCTGTAAATTCAAGGGGTTCTCCTCCTCACGCGCAGTATAAGATCGGTAACACTTATTGAAGTTATCACGATCTTTTAGGTTTGTTTCAGGATTCGGGGCAAGATGACATATTTCTATACATTCGGGATTTGTCCTGAGTTGCCGGGGTTCTCGCGATCGCGTGGGGAGGATTAAGCCATGTTGTCTCAACGCTACTCTCACCGTCGAGACTCAGATTACAATAAACCATTTAATATTTTTTGCCAGTCTTCTACACTCGAAGACGAAGAAAGTTCGGTGACCTCTGCTTCGTTGATAAAGAAAGTCGGTGTAGACCAAACCCCCCGGCTATAGGCAATTCGCAACGGGATTTTAGTAGCTTGATAAATTTCTTCACTTTTGATTTTTTTAATAAAATCTTCGGGTTGCCGATCGCCACAATCCGAGGCAAACTGGGCTAAAAGTTCATATAACTCTACTTGTGTGCGCTTTTCAAAGACATCATTTTGAAGTTGATTTTGATGTTTATATAAATAATTAAAAAATTGGATAAATGCTTCGGTATTGTTTTGAGAAAATGCGACCGCCGCTTTGGTGGCATCCCAACTTTGACGATGATTCGGTAAGGTCATCGGGTAAAACGTAAAGTAAGCATTGTCTGGATAAAGTTCTCTAACTTTCAAGACAATTGGCCAGGCTTTTTTAGAAAAGGGACACTGAATATCGAGAAAAATATCGATGTGTAAATCAGCGTTGATCTCTCCTGTGGAGAAACCCGCCGGAGAAGAAGGAATCGGAATCGGCATAATTAATCTAAATTTAAAGAAACTGTTGGCGATCGCGCCACTTTCTTTAGATTAGATAAGATTTAGGTCTTCTTTCTCTATCGATGGGGAGAATCCTTTACAGCATCTAAGGGGCAGTGGGCAGTGGGCAGTGGGCAGTGGGCAGTGGGCAGTGGGTGTAGGGGCGGGGTTTCCCCGCCCAATAGGGGAAAGAAATTACCAATGACCAATGACCAATTTAGGGATTTGGGCGAATAACCAACAACCAACAACCAACAACAAATCACTTGCGGTAACGAAAGTTACAGCCAAAAAAGAGCCTACTTCGTAAGAATGAAATCGTTTTTACCGCTATCTGTCCGAAGACCGAAGCGATCGCGAGTATTCGCTAATTAGCCTAGAATTAACCTCAAGAAAATAGGAAAATCAGCATTATGGCTTCAGTCCAATCAGAAACTTGTCCGGTGTGTGGTGTAGAAATTATGGGCGATCGCGTCAACTTTTCTTTTGGCCCTCCAGGGACGCGATCGCGATTGTGGCAGCGCGTGTGTAAATTCACCCAAAAACCCGGTTGCATCAATGTCGAAGAAGAAGCAACGGCGTTTTCAAAGCCCGGTGACCGTTTTGGTTAAATGTAGAAGCAAGGGGCGATCGCGAGACTCCCTTTTTTCCAGTCAACCCTGTGCAATTCCTAACAGGATATTACGCCAAAATTGGGCGCGATCGCCGATCTGTTTGTATCCTGAACTTCCGCTAAAATAACGTCAAGTTATCTTGGCTGTAGCATCATGACCGAGCAACAGAACATCGAACAAGACCCCAAACCCGAAGATCGTAACGCCGCTTCCTGGAAAGACCGCATGACTGGGGCTTGGCAAAGTACGGGCGATCGCATCAGCAACGCTACAGACAAGCTAACTCAGCTTCTCCCGTTCGATCGCGCAGCCCAAAAAGCCTTTCAATGGTTTAGCGTCGATGAAGCCGAAATTGCCGAAATTCTCAAAACCGTTAAAAACGAACTTCCCACCACCGAAGCCTTACTGATTGGCAAACCCCAAGCGGGTAAAAGTTCCATAGCGCGGGCATTAACCGGGGTTTCGGCAGACATTATCGGCCAGGGTTTCCGTCCCCATACTCAACATACCGAACGCTACGCCTATCCCAACGAAGACCTCCCCCTGCTGATTTTTACCGATACCGTAGGTTTAGGGGATGTCAATCAAGAAACCCAAAGCATTATTGACGAACTAAGCGGCGACCTCGAAAAAACCAGCCGCCATGCGCGAATTTTAATCCTCACCGTCAAAATTAACGATTTTGCCACCGATACCCTGCGCCAAGTCGCCACCCAACTGCGAGAAACCTATCCCAATATTCCCTGTTTGCTGGCTGTGACTTGTTTACACGAAGCTTACCCCTCCCTCGATGCCGATCATCCCGAATACCCCCCGCAATACGAAGCCGTCCAACGGGCTTTTACCGCATTGCAAGCCGATTTTAAGGATTTGTGCGATCGCGCCGTTTTAGTCGATTTTACCCTCGAAGAAGACGACTATAATCCCACCTTCTACGGGCTTGAAGCCTTCCGCGACACATTAGCCGAATTACTCCCCGAAGCCGAGTCTCGCGCCATTTATCAACTGCTGGACGAAGAAGCAGGACAGCAACTCGGCAATATGTATCGCGACATCGGACGGCGTTATATCCTCGCGTTTTCCATCGCTGCGGCTACCTTAGCGGCGGTTCCCCTCCCCTTTGCAACCATGCCCGTTTTAACCGCCTTACAAGCCTCGATGGTGGGGGTTTTGGGCAATTTATACAAGCAAAAAATTTCCCTGTCTCAAGCCGGGGGATTGATTAGCGCGATCGCAGGCGGCTTTTTAGCCCAAGCGGTGGGTCGCGAATTAGTCAAGTTTATCCCTGGTTTGGGCAGCGCGATCGCGGCCTCCTGGGCTGCGGCTTATACTTGGGCGTTAGGAGAAGGCGCTTGCGTGTATTTTGGCGACCTTCTGGGGGGCAAGAAGCCCGATCCCCAACAAATTCAGCAAGTCATGTCCGAAGCCTTTACCCAAGCCAAAGAACGCTTTAAAGGCATTCAATCTTAAATAGGGCTTGGGCGAAAAAGTCTTTAAGCCGTGGTTAAAAGTCAGTATAGGCGATCGCGATCGCCGATGCTGAGTTCGCGCTAATCGTCGTTATATATAGCAATTCTAAATAAAAACCAGCAGCCCCTCTCCCGTGGAAGCTGTCGGTTTTTGTGGGGTATTACTATATCTATTGACCGATGATCTATAGACAAACTATTTTATACAGTAAAAAATAGCAATTAATAGCAAAACAGTAATTTTTGCTGGTCAGCTTATTTTAGCTCAATACCCATATTTTCCCAGAATACTGTTAGTTTAGGAGTATAATTTATGAAACACGACCGCTTTATTGGACTCGTTCAAGACCGCGCTCAACTCAACTCTCGCGGTGCAGCAGAAGTGGCCACTCGCGCTACTTTAGAAACCCTCGCAGAACGGTTAGCAGGTAACGAACCCAGTAACCTTGCTGCCCAATTACCGCAAGGTATTGCCGATGGTTTAGAACATATTTGGGCAGGAATGGGGGAATCTTTTGACCTCGATGAATTTTACCAGCGCGTTAGTCGGCGCGAAAATGTTGAATTATCCGACGCAATCGTTCACAGTAAAGCTGTAATGGACGTACTCAAAGAAGCAGTAAGTGAAGGCGAAATTGAAGATTTTTGCGTTCATTTATCGCCTGATTATGCACCGCTTATAGAAGCATAAATTTCTAAAAAAATAAGTTTGAAATCCGGTTTTGCATCCCAAAATCGGGTTTCTTTGATTTTTGATTGCGCTACAACCCAGTATTAGAAAATAATGTATCGCTATTTTGAGCAGACAAAGCGCGATCGCGGAGAGTAGGATGAGTGGGAATGTCTCATGGGCTTGATTCAAGGGAAAATGCTCAATCTGTAGCGACGGCGCAATTAAGCGATAAAATGTTCGATGAAAGTGGTTTGAGGAGATTCGACTTTTAAGCTAAATTCTTCCCCCCTTGTCGCGACAAACTCATATTGAATAATATTATGACCCAACTGGGCATTTAAACAGCGAAATACTTCTCCTGTCGCGGTGAGGATGGTTAAATACAACGGTTGAGAAAAGACTGAATTGAGATTATTATCCCTTTTTGTAGGTTGGTGGGGAAACAACTCAATTTGAATCTGCAAGCGACTTTCGCTTTCTGATTGTAGCGCGATCGCCAAGACCAACGGCATTCCAAAATTGAGAATTTTAGCTCGACTAATGGCACTATTACAAAACGCTGAGAGGGGGGTTTTCGAGATAGTAATATCTTCTAGGGCTTGCCAGCTTGGTTCAAAGCCATGATGCAGCCATTGATTCAAATTAATCGGTTGAGGTTGTACGACTTGCCATAAATTAATAAATGTTTCGATGGGTTGCAGTTGAGTCAGCGAAATGATTTCAGGTAGAATATTATCAATAGCTGCATAAAATCCTACAACTTCGGCTTGTTTTAGCGATTGTTCGATGCGAAGAATAAAGCAACCTCGGCGATTATTTTGGGCTTCTGGCGGAATATGAACTTCAGTTTGATTTTCAATTAACCAACGGCATTCTACTTTACCAAAATTCGCCACCATCAAATCCGCAGGCTCAAAAACTGCTCTAATTTCCGGTTTAAATAAATCGCTTTTATGGAAATAGCTTTCAATATTTGAATAAGTCAAATAACGCTGTATCAGATTAACAGAAAGTGTATTTAAATAAATCTTAAAGGCTCGTTTGGTTTGGACTTTTTCAAGGGAAAACTCATGCGCCATATCCCGCATTGCGGTGGTAATCGGCAAGCTAATTTTAGAAGCAGTAATACTATACATAAAGTTAAAACAAAAACAGAAATCCAGAAAATAGTCAACGGATGTCTACAAGTTCAAAACAATTTTAAAGGATTCAGGAAAGTTGAATTTTTAAAATTTAATTAATTTTTAATTAAACTCATAATCTTTATTAAACTATTTCTTTCGATTATTTGTTTAAGGGTAACCCAACTCAAGGGCAATGGAGCGCAACCCCAAGATAAAGCTTTGTATCATCAATTTCAGTTAAGGTTGTGACCATTGATGTTAAAATATCAGGCAATTTACCCTGACTTACCGGGGGGGGGCTTTTACAAACGCTGACGCAGGTTCTTCTCAGGCTTTGTCTTTTCAAATCTTAACCCTTCTTCATTGCCCCCTAGCCTTTGGGACGCGATCGCCCGATAATCTTACCAAGACTATTTTTAAAACTGATCGATGACTGCAAAAACCTTTACTCAACCCACCTTTACTTCCCAAATCGTCAACGGCTTACTGTCCATCAAACCCCTAGCCAACTTTGCCAAAAGCCGCGCTCGCAGTATGATGATTGAACGCGCCGAACGATTGGGCGTACCCTGGCGCAAACGCTTCCAAGAGTACCAACAAATAGATTGGGCCCCATACCTCTCCACCGTCCAAAATCTCCAACTCCCTTACCCCGATTATTACCTCCGCGCTTTCCACGCTTACGAAAACGGTAATCTCAGTTGGGATGCAGCCTGGGAAGTCGAATCTGCGGCTTATTCTGTCCATTCTGGCATTTGGAAGGATGCAAACCCCCAAGGAGACGCAAAACTCCGTCAAAGCTATCATGCCGTCATGCTTGACAAGATGGCAACCCCGCCCCAACGCATCCTTGACTTAGGCTGTAGCGTTGGGATGAGTAGTTTTGCCCTCCAAGACACCTATCCCCACGCCGAGATTACCGGAGTCGATCTTTCCCCCTATTTCCTCGCTGTGGCTCAGTATAACAGCCAACAGCGCCCAAAAGCGATCGCCTGGAAACACGCCCCTGCCGAAGCCACGGGTTTAGAATCCGCTTCCTTTGACTTGGTTTCGGCTTGTTTGATGTTTCACGAATTACCCGCAACCATCGCTTGTCAAATCTTCACCGAAGCCCAGCGCTTGTTATCTCCTGGGGGCTACTTTACCCTCATGGACATGAATCCCCAATCGGAAATTTACGAGAAAATGCCACCTTATATCCTGACTTTGCTCAAAAGTACCGAGCCTTACCTCGACCAATACTTTAGCCTCGATATTGCGGCAATTTTAAGCGAATTGGGCTTCCGTAATATCACCATCACCCCCAACTCTCCCCGCCATCGTACCATCGTCGCGCAAAAGTAAGATTTTCTGGCTCCCTGTCAAGTCTAAAAGTATTAATTTTTAGGCTTGACAAATTGCCTCATTCTTTCATACTCCATTCAGTTTGAATGAGGCAATATACCAGGTCTGTGTTAACTCAGATATTTAAGTTTTAAAGAGATTTGGTGATAAAATTTGATTCAGAACTGCAATAAATTTCGCTCACATCTTTATAGGTAAGATACTGCTTGCTTTGAGAAAGTGTAACTTTGGCTTTTAAAGATTGTAGAAATACATCAACTTCTGTTAATGTCATGCCTGTCAAATCGCTAAATTCTGATATTGTTCCATAACCGCCAACACCTGTTTGGGGAGTTTTCACGTTATTAACTTTACGTTAATTTTTGGGCTTTTGGGTCGGTATATTCGCGCCAGCGTTGGATCAGTCCGGCCTTAAAATCGATAATAATGGCATTTTCGGCATAGTCAGATTTGCCGTTTTTATCAGATTGCCATATCCATTCAACCACAGCGCGATCGCCCTCGACCAAAATGCGCTGAATGTCTATTTTTATCTCGTCGCAGCTTTGCAGATAAGCCGTAGTTGCCTCTTGAATTTTATCTTTCCCGGTGAGACGATGGCCGGGTAAAATCATATCTGCATCGTTGCGGAATAGAGAAGCGAAGGTGTTGGCATTTTGATTCATGCAAGCATCTGTCGCGAGTTTGATGATTGAGCGAATTTCTAGGGGAGACATGGCAGTAGAGAAGGGAAAGATACCCGCTATTGTAGGCGGTTTGTAGATTTTCGCCTACTTCTAAAGAAGGAGCTATATTGGGGAATTTCGTGATTTTGTCTGCATTTTTGCTCAAAAAGAAAAATCCGCTACCTCTCGGTAACGGATTGAAGGGGGTCAAAACTTGAGAAAAAACTTAAGGATTTCTAACCAAATCCCCCGCCGGTGCAGAAACCTGACTATCGCGGGTAATGCGAATTTGACTGAGAACGGTCACAGCGCGGCGATATTGCGGATCGTCAAATGTACCTCGTAGAGAAGGATTCAGCCCGAGAAGCTGCTCCTGGATACCAGTGAGGTCGATTTCGATATCGGGGGTAATGCCTTTTTTGTTGATATCAATGCCACTGGGGGGATAGTAACGGGAAACCGTCACGGCTAAACCCGAACCATTAGACAGGGAGTGAACTGATTGTACGGTTCCCTTGCCGAAAGTGCGCGTTCCGACAATGGTTGCGCGACCGCTATCTTTGAGGGCCCCGGCTAAAATTTCGCTGGCACTCGCAGAATAATTATCTACCAAAACCACTAAGGGCAGGGTAGTTAAAGCGGTGCGGTTGGCGGAATATTCCTGGTCTCCCCCTTGTCGGTCAATGGTTTTAACAATTGCGCCGGTTTCCATCCACATCCGGGCAATGTCAACGCTGGCGAATAACAAGCCCCCTGGATTGCCCCGCAAATCGAGGACAAAGCCTTCAACCTCTTGGGTTTCTAACTCTTCGATGGCTTCTTCCATTTGTTCGGCGGCGTGGGAACTAAATTCATCGAGGCGCATATATCCCACTTTTATTTGGCCTTCGTTCTTAATACTGTAATGCAGTACCGGAACTTCGACGTTGGCGCGGGTCAGAGTAATCTCAAAAATCCCTTCAGATTCGCGGGAGAGTTGTAGGGTGACTTCTGTGCCTTCTTCTCCTTTGATGGCTTCTGTGGCTTGTTCGAGGGACATGAGGGAGGTGGGCTTGTCGTTGATGCGGAGAATGCGATCGCCCGTGATAATTCCGGCTTCACTGGCTGGGGAATTTTCCAAGGGTTCGACGACCGTTAAGGTTTGAGTCTCAGAATTGACTTCCAAGCGAACCCCTAAGCCAGAGGTTTCTCCGGTGGTTTGGGCGGTAAGGTCTTCAAATTGCTTGGGAGTCAGAAAGCGAGTATAAGGATCGCCTAATGACCGTAAAGCTCGGCGAATGGCGCTGTAAGCTTGGTCAGGGGAGGTGTATTGGCGACTGAGGAGGTCTTCACGGATGGTTAACCATTCTGCCGCGTCAAAGGTGGTGTGGACAAATTCTCGATTCACGATTTGCCACATTTCGTCCACAATGACTTTGGGATTGTCTTCGAGACGGGTTTCGGCGGGATTGTCTTCGGCTTGTACAGCAGTTGTGGTACTCGGAACAATTAGTGTCGCTGCCGCTAAGGTCGCGATCGCGCTGTTAACCAGCATTTTGGGTAAAACAGCAAGGGGGTGTTGGGGTGGTTGATTCATGGGGTCGTGGAAGACATGAATAGGTTGACAGGAGTAAGGCTATATGATATGCAGTTCTACGATCCTAGTAAGTCCTTCGGGGCTTGTCGCGATCGCTATCCCCCAGGGTTTACCAATAGCCTTACCTTCATCTTAGTCAAAGCGAGTCAGAAAAGAGCGATCGCGACCGAGCTAGAAAATCGAGTAAAATCTGTCGGTGTCTGGGGCCAATCGTCCGCACTTGATTGGCTTGGGCTGAATAACAAGCCCCCCGTTCAATGTCTTGGGGGGTAAGTAGTTTTAAATCCCAACCCTCGTTTAACACCAATTCTTCGCAAGGAACCAGCAAAGGAACAGCGAAAACATGGCGAATGACTTGGGGTTCATGGTAACAGCCAAACTTCACAGGCTTTACTGTAAAAGTATAACTGATTTCTTCTTCTAACTCCCGTTTTAAAGCTTGTTCGGGGGTTTCTCCTGGTTCAATATGGCCGCCAAAAAAGCCCCAATATCCCGGATAAGCGATCGTGGGAATATCGTCTCGTAATTGCAGCAAAAAGCGATCGCCTTGATATAAAATCGCTACGGCTACCGTCGGGCGATCGCGATGGTCAGAAGACTTTTGAGAAACAATCACCGGATCACTCACGACTCACTTCTCCAAAACGCTGAATTTCGGTCAAATAAACCTCTCCAAATTCTTTTTCGGCGATCGCGATTTGCGTGTAGGTAATTTCCCCTTCTACCTTAAGCTGTTCTCCCACCTCTGGCAATTGGGCTGTCGCGATCACCCAAATCTCGCCACTGTCATCGGTCAATAAATAAGCTCCACCCTGCAAAAATGGCGCAATTTCCGTAACATCACCGCGAAATTCGGCAATATTTCCGGCTTTTTGCCGATTAATAGTTGCGATCGCCTCGGTATCGTCCATCATCGGCGGCATTTGACCACAACCGAGTAAAACTCCCATCAATCCCGCGATCGCCCAAGATTTTAATAATAATTTCATACCCACTGATGCTTCATCACTTCTACCCAGCGAAGACAAATCCTGATTTGCGATTTAAGCTAATAATTATTGTTTTAACCCTCTAACAAGCGAATGGCAATTTCTTTGGCTCATCTCGGGCCCCCTGGTACTTACACAGAAGCAGCAGCCTTGGCGTATGCGGCCCAATTTGCCCCCATCCCCACAGAAGCCCAACTTTTTCCCTACAGCAGCATTGTCCAAACCCTGCAAGCCGTCGCTAACCAAGAAGCAGATTTAGCTGTTGTTCCTGTAGAAAACTCCATTCAGGGCAGTGTTGCTGTCACCCTTGATACCTTATGGGTTTTAAATAATCTCCACATCCAGAAAGCCCTGGTTTTGCCGATTCAGCACGTTTTGATTTCCCTCAGTGAATCTCTAGCCGACATCAAAACCGTGTATTCCCATCCCCAAGCCCTCGGTCAATGTCAACGCTGGTTAGAAGAATATTTACCCCATGCTCAACGCTTGGCCGCCGCTTCAACGACAGATGCCCTCTCGTCTTTACAAAGCGATCGCACCGCCGCCGCTATTTCTTCTCAACGGGCCGCCGAACTCTATAATCTGCCAATCATCGCGCAAAATCTCAACGATTACCCGGATAATTGCACTCGTTTCTGGGTCTTAGGGCGAGAAGCTTCTCAGCACGGCAGTTATGTTTCGATGGCCTTTGCCACGCCTGCCAATGTACCGGGGGCGTTGGTCAACCCTTTACAAGTCTTAGCTCAGTGCAATATTAATATGAGCCGCATTGAGTCGCGGCCCACAAAGCGATTATTGGGGGAATATATCTTTTTTGTGGATATTGAAGGGGATTTGCGCGATCGCCCGATCCAAAACGCTTTAGACGAATTTACCCGTCATACTGCCTTATTTAAGGTTTTCGGCAATTATGATGTATTTGTTATTGGTCATTAGTCATTCGTCATTCGTCATTCGTCCTTGGTTGTTGGTTGTTGGTTATTCCCACAATCCCTCAATTGGTAATTGGTAATTTCCTCCCCCTCCTCCCCCTCTTCCTTGTCTCCCCCCTCTGCCCACAAAGTCCCGATCTCAACCACTAGGGCAACTTCTCAGGCGGTGCGATCGCGGCTTTGGGAATGGCAACCACAGGACGATTAATGGCGATGGTGAGGGTGTCTTCGGTAATCGCCATTTCGGGGGAAGATTGAGGTTGAGTTTCGGCGTATTGCCAACCGGAATTACTACCGGGGACAATCCCCGACATCATCCCGACAAACACCGCCGCGATCGCGCCACTCCCTACAAAGGCCGCTTGTTTCCAGCGTCGTCGCCGCAAGCGTTGAAATACCCCTTGGGTTAACTGATGGGTGGGTTGCGCTCTGGGAATTGGCATTTCCTTCATGCCGCAGCGCAATTGTGACAAGCGTCGGTAGAGTTTTTGTGCTTCGGGATCGGTATCTAGCCAGTGCTGAACTTGTTGGCGTTCTTGGGCTGTGGCTTCACCGTCAAGATAAGCACTCAGCATTTCAAAGCGATCGCGTTCAAAACCGTTCATTATCTATTAAGCTCTTGAGTTGCTGCTGATTGGGATCGAAAGACTGGGGGGCAAGAGTCATCGCGCATCACCTACGCAGTCGCGATCTTAAAGTATCTAAAGGGGGAATAAGCACCCTGGTTTTCGTTGCTTCGATCGTACTGCTTTTTGCCGTGGCGATCGCAGCGTTACAGAAATATTTAACTATCTTGTAAATAAGGCTGTAAATCTTCTTGCAAGCGAGCGCGAGCGCGAGCAATGCGAGATTTCACCGTTCCTAGAGAAACCCCCGTGATTTCGGCGATTTCTTCGTAGGGTAGCCCTTGAATTTCCCGTAAAACGATGGTGGTACGGAAGGCTTCGGGCAAGTCCGCGATCGCGACGTGTAACTGTTCGTAAAACTCGCGAGTCGCCAAACTATCGTCAGGACTGGGATCATCGGCGGCGATTTCCCAGCGCATTTCACCATCACTCATTTGTCGCGGTGCATCCAACGACAAGGGACGAGCGACGCGCTTGCGCTTGCGTAATTCATCGTAAAACAAATTAGTCGCAATCCGGCTCAACCAACCCTTAAATTTATTGGGTTCATTTAAGCGTTTGATATTGCGATAAACGCGAATCCACACTTCTTGCGCGAGATCGGCGCGGTCTTGCCAGTCAGGGGCTAAATGATAATATAGCTTGTCAACATGGGGCTGATAGCGGCGCAGCAATTCGGCAAAAGCGGCGCGATTAGGTTTAGCTCCTTCCTGACAACGCACAATCAAATCATAGTTCGGGAGTTTGTCAGGAGACACTGAGGTTTGAGGCGTTTTAGCCTCAACGGTTGACCAGGTTGCAGAAATTGATTGACTCATGGGTGACTTGATAAGGACTGAAGTTATCTCCTCTTTTCAACTTAGACCCCAAAACTTCGGGAAAGTTCCCTTAACTGTCATTGGTCTTTTGTCCTTTGTCATTGGTCATTTGTCCTTCGTTCTGGGTTATGCAATGCTTTTGCGGATGCCACTCACGAGCAATTTACATCGAGTCACAAACAACAAACAACCAACAATCATCCAGTCACCCATCGGAAAAAACGAGACCGCGATCGCTTAGGAGTTAGAGTTGCGATTCAAACTCGGCTTTTCATAATTGTGGGCGTTGGTTTTGAGTAAAACATTGACTTGTTCGAGGAAGCCTTGACTTTCATTTTTGCTCAACCGTTCGCGGCCTTCGTTAATATCCGGTCGATCCAGGTTGCGGGCGATCGCCTCGTCAATTTGTTGGCTGATCAAGTCTTGCAACTCTTGTTTCGCTTTTTGCCGTTGATAACTGGCCCCTTCTTCTGTAGTAGCGTAGAGGGGTGGTAAGCGGTTGAGAGCATAAGCGGCAATATCCCCCACATCCAACACGCGATCGCTCGTGGCTTCGATTTCAGCAACGCGGGTAATCGCTTCGCTCAACACCAACTCCTCCATCACGTTAATAAGCTGTTTGCGTGGAACTGCAACCACTTCCCCCGTCAATAATGACCCCATCAAACGGTCAAGGGCCATATATTCTTCGATAGAAAGTTCCGATGCTGTATCGCAAATTCTACCCACCTCTGCTTCCATAGTTGGCGTTAAATAACCGTCTTGAAGGGCTTGTTCAACAATTTTTTCTATACTACTGCTCATCACTACCAATGTAATTGCAAATTTAACTCGCTATATTCCGTATAAATGCCGATTGTGCGGCTTCAGTCTGATTTTGACCGATCAATGCCGACAAACTCCATATTTTCCCCATGACTTTACGAAAATTTTAAAAATGCCTTTAATCAATTCCTTGGAATCGCCAAGGCACCGGATCGACGGCTTCACCCAGAACATAAAGTCCCCAATGTAAGTGTGGTCCAGTTGATGCCCCTGTTGCGCCGACTGTTCCCAATCTTTGACCCGCCGCCACAAAATCTCCTTCTCGAACATCGATTTGGTGCAAATGTAGGAAAATACTGAGAACCCCTTGCCCGTGATCGAGTCCGACAGTGTTGCCGTGGAGACGAAATCCTTGGGATTCTCGACCCACTAATACTACTCGACCGGCCGCCGGAGCCACAATCGGCGTTCCTCGACTGGCCGCATAGTCAACGCCCCGATGATAATAATCTTGGGCGAACACACCATTATAATAGCGACGCACCCCAAAAACCGTAGAAACACGTCCGCGAGTCGGTCGCAAAAACGGGCCATTCCAAAACTTTTCCGGGGTCATGGTGGTTTTAAAGTCGGCCACTCGACTCAATTCTAACTCGGTTGCATTGGAGCCGCCCCCTGCAACCGTAATTCTCTGGGTACTAAAGGCGCGATCGCGCAGTCCTAAAGCAAAATTACGAGTCTCACCGTCTCCGGTCACTTGCAGGGTCACTCGTCCGGGATTATCGAGGGGGGTGGTGGGAATTAAAGCGCGATACCAATTGGACGTATTTGAGGGAAAAATCGGAATCGACTCTCCCTCAAACATAACCGTTGGGGGTTGGTTGGGATTGTCCACTTCCATCCATACTGAAATCGTGTCTCCCAGTTGCGGATTTTCAGGATTAACCCGCACTTCTAAAGCGAAAACGGGTTCAACGAACGCGATCGCACTCCCGATCAATCCAGCGATTAAACTGTTCTTTGTCCTTTGTCCTTGGTTCTTTGTCATTTGTTGTTGGTTCTTTGTCATTTGTTGTTGGTTCTTTGTCCTTTGTCCTTGGTTCTTTGTCCTTTGTTGTTGGTTATTGGTTATTGGACGGGGAAAAGATCGCCCCTACCACCGATTGCCGATTGCCGAGGAGCCGATTGCCGATTGCCCCTTAGAAGCTGTTGACTGAATAAGCTGTTCATTATGCTTTAGGCTGAATATAGGCGATCGCCTGTCGCCACACCAAACTTGAGATGGGGGGGTCTCCAGATTGGACGCACAAACAATGAACATCTTGCCAAATTACCGTACCCGCCATTGATTCTCCGGTCAAAAGTTTAACCTCAATGGCTTGGCTGTCTTTGATGTACCCTTGCAATAGGCGAAAACTGGGATAATTACTTTCTACTTCGATATTATTCATTGTTTTAGGATGCCGATTGAATGAACGCGAGTAATGACTATGGTTATTGAGTTTACTAAGTATCACGGACTAGGGAACGATTTTATTTTGATTGATAATCGCCATAGTCCCGTGCCGATTTTAACCCCTGCCGCAGCGATTGAGATGTGCGATCGCCACTTTGGGATTGGGGCAGATGGGGTGATTTTTGCTTTACCCCCAGAAGCCGACGCTGACTACACGATGCGGATTTTCAACTCCGATGGCTCAGAACCGGAAATGTGTGGCAACGGTATTCGCTGTTTGGCACAGTTTATCGCCGATTTAGAGGGCATTGAAGCTGACGGACAATCGTTTAAAATCAATACCCTCGCCGGACTCATTGTGCCGAAACTGGCAGGCCACAACCAAATTACCGTTGATATGGGACAACCGCAACTGCTGGCGGCTCAAATCCCTACAACTTTAAGCCAAGAAGCCGAACAAGTTGTCAATAAACCCCTAGAGGTGGCCGGGCAAACTTGGGGTGTGACTGGCGTGAGTATGGGCAATCCCCACTGTATTACCTTTGTTGATGCGGTCAAAGACATTCCCCTCGAAGTCATTGGCCCCCAATTTGAACATCATCCTGTCTTTCCTCAGCGTACCAACACCGAGTTTATTGAAGTGGTGCAGCGAGATTACCTGAAAATGCGGGTTTGGGAAAGAGGGGCAGGGATTACCCTCGCTTGTGGGACAGGGGCTTGTGCTGCGGTGGTGGCAGGGGTTCTCAACGACGCTTGCGATCGCTGTTGTACCGTAGAGTTACCGGGGGGTTGCTTACAGATTGAGTGGGAGGCGAACCAGGGACATCTTTACATGACGGGCCCTGCCCAGAAAGTGTTTACAGGACAATATGTTGAAGCGGCGCGATCGCTTTCTTAATGTCTTGAGGAACAATCGAGATAGTCAAAAACAGACATTCGTTTTTATTGTATTCAAGGGAGATCGGCGTGAGTGGCGGTATATATTTAATCCAAGAAGAAGATCGCTTGGTCGAAATGACTGAGAAATCTTATGACTCTGAAGCCCTACTGCAAGAATTACTGGAAAAATATCCCAATTTATTAGCAGTAGACCGCTTGGGGAGTCGTTATGTTAGACGCTGGCTGCTGGTCAAACGAGTCGCGGGTTTAGCCTCCGAAGAAATTGGCTTACAGCAATGGGCATTCGATCGCTTATTTCTCGATCAACACGCCATTCCGACTTTAGTCGCCGTATGTCGCGACCATGACCCCCAGCGACGGCGGGAAATTATCGGCCAAATGCTCGATTATGCGGCAAATGCGGTGGTTTATTGGCCCGTTGAGTCGATTGTGGCTCATTTTGAAGCCAACTGTCGCAGCCAAAATCGCGACCCCGAACAAGTGTTTGAGGAGTTTTTGGGGGTGAATGCGGACGAGGAACAGTTTTGGCAGAGGGTGAAAACTAATTTACAAGCGGGTAAAATTCGCTTGGTTTTTGTCGCGGCCCAAATTGCCCCAGAATTGCAGCGTGTGGTGGAGTTTCTCAACGAACAAACCGATCCGGCTGAAGTGTTAGCGGTAGAAATTAAGCAATATGTTTCCAGTGAAGACGGGATGAAAACCCTGGTTTCTAAGGTGATTGGTCAAACGGCTGAAGCCCAACAGAAAAAATCCAGTGCTACCCGCGAACGCCGTCAATGGGACAAACATTCCTTTTTATCGGAATACAGTATTCGCTACGGCCCCGATGAAGCCGAATGGGTCGAACAGATTTATCATTGGGCTGACGATCGCGTTCCCTTATTACAAGTATCTTGGGGAACAGGCGACACCTACGGCGGTTTTTCGGTCAAAATCGAGCAAAATCAACAATACACCGAGTTATTTTTCCTCGGTATTGATGGCGCATTGCAAATTGCCTCGGATCATTATGCCAACCTGCATCCGTTTGACGAGGAAGACTATTGGCACGAACTCCGGGGGAAATTTAGCTCTATTGGGTTAGCGCTACCCACCAACCCCAGCGAACGCCGTTTGCCCAACTTCCAACTCTCGACTCTGACAGATGAGGCCGCTCTTGAACAAGTCTTAACCACGTTTGATTGGGTGGTTGATACAATCAAAAACAGCGAATCATAAATCGGCGCGATCGCGCTGTCTCGCTGCCCTTTGCTTTTTTCAAATTCATCATGTCTCTGACGAATCGGGCTTTCTTTAAAGGCTGGATTGGTGTTGTTTTGTTTTTCGGCTTAATACTGCTGGTCTTCACGACTGTTTTGTTGTCCCAACGCCCCGTCGAACTGCCCATGATTTCCGATTCTCGCTTATTAACCGATCCCTTTTTACAACTGCCTACAGCGTCTTCGGTGCGGGTCGTTTGGTTTACCGAGTTTCCCGGAAGCGCTCATCAAGTGCGTTATGGGTCTCGCTTGCAAGATACCACCACTGCCACCACCACCCAACTCAGCCGCAGCCGCGAAGACCAACGCTCCCGCGTAGGGGAACAAACCGAAGAAGGCCAGATATTTCAAGCCCCTGTTTTGCGCGATATTTGGCGGCACGAAGCCGAAGTCACCGGCTTAACCCCCGGCAAGCGGATTCCTTATCAGGTGGTGAGTTTGAGCGAAGATGGGGAGGAAATCGAGAGCGCCACTTTTACCCTAGCCCCCAAACCGCAACCCGGTACACCCCTCAAAATTCTGCTGTCCTCAGATCACCAGTTAATGCCCATGACGGCGGCGAATTTACAAAAAGCCCAGGAAGTTGCCGGGCCGATTGATGCGGTGTTTATTGCCGGAGATTTGATTAATATTCCCGATCGCGCCTCGGAATGGTTTGATGATAATCGCGGTTGTGCTTTTTTCCCCTGTTTGCAAGGTCGCGCTCATTATAAACTGGAAAAAGAAGGCATTACTACCGAATACCAAGGCGCTGAGATCATCCAACACGCGCCGTTATACACCGCGATCGGCAATCATGAGGTGATGGGCTATTATTCGAGTACCGACGGCTTAAACGAGCAGTTTGGTCGTCCTGTACCAGAGGCGATCGCGGCCATCAACTACAACATCCAAGCCGCCGCCCTCAACCCCCACAACGATCCCGCCGTTAAAGCCGCTTGGATTCAAGCCAACTCCTTCAATACCGAAACCTACGAAGAAATCCTGACCCTGCCCCAAAGTCTACCCGGCGGCGAAAAATACTATGCCGTCACTTTTGGCGATATTCGGCTTATTTCCCTGTATATCACCAATATTTGGCGCTTACCCTCCCTCGAAGATTGGGCATTAAGCCGCTATCGCGAACCGGAAGAAGACCTCAACAATCCCGATCGCTGGGGCTATGGTCAACACATTTTTGAACCCATTGCGAAAGGCTCAAAACAATATCGCTGGCTCGAACAAGAACTACAAAGCGAGGAGTTTCAGCAAGCCAAATATAAAATCGTGATGTTTCACCATCCCGCGCACACCCTAGGAGATAACATCGTTCCCGCCTATACAAATCCCGTTCCCTACACCCAATACACCCCCGACGGTCAAGTGAAGTCGGTGCGTTACGAATATCCCCTCGACCAAGATTACATTATTCGCGATATCCAGCCCCTCCTCGAAGAAGCGGGGGTGCAGTTGGTCTATTACGGTCATTCTCACCTGTGGAATCGCTTTCAAAGTCCTACTGGCGTTCACTTTCTCGAATCTTCTAATGTGGGCAATACTTACGGCGCGTATTTAGGCGAGAAAAAGCGGTTTGTCCCCGAAGGCTTCCAGGAAACCTATGCAGCCGTGGGCGATCCCAATGGTTTAGAGCCGATTGCCCCGACCCTTGCCCCGGTGTTAGATGAGGAGACGAATCAACCTCTGCCTTATCTTTCCAGCAACGATATTACGGCGTTTACCATCCTCGACACTCAAGACGGCTCAGTAACCAGTTATCGCTTTGATACCCGTCAACCGGATTCTGAGGTTGTAGCATTTGACCGTTTTTCATTGCGTTAACCGTGGGAGTGAGGTTTGCCCGTCCTTGCCGTTGCGGATTTTTTTGGCGATCGCGAGCCGAGATTATCTATAACGTACAATAAAAACGACTCCAGAAAACTTGTTATTGATGATGGTTTTAACTCTTTCTCCAGACCCTACACCCCTGAAAACTAATGCAGAAGGCGTTATTTTAGTCGGTCAAACTCGCGTCACATTGGATACCGTTGTTGCAGCTTTCCAACAAGGCGCAACGGCTGAAGAAATAACTGCTCGTTATCCCTCTCTTAAATTAGCCGATGTTTATGGCGCGATCGCGTTCTACCTCAACCATCAACCCGAAGTTGAAGACTACTTACGGCAACGACAGCAATACATTCAAGAAACCAGACACCGCAATGAATCTCGATTTAATTCGCAAGCATTACGCAACCGCTTACTCGCTCGTAAAGCGGAACAATAAGTATGCTGAAATGGTTGGCTGACGAGAATTTTGATAACACCATTGTTAGGGGATTGTTACGCCGCAAATCCAGTATTGATATTGTTCGAGTTCAAGATGTTGGCTTATCTAGTGAAGACGATCCAACTGTCTTGGCGTGGGCAGCAACAGAAAGTAGAATACTGCTGACCCATGATGTAGCGACAATTACCCGCTTTGCTTACGAACGAATATCCCAAGGTTTACCAATGCCGGGTGTAATTGAGATTGGGACAGATACCCGTATTGGTCAAGTGATAGAAGATATTTTGCTAATTGACGATTGCAGTCTCGAAGGCGAATTAGAAAATCAAATCTACTATCTTCCGTTTTAGCCTCAAAGCCAGTAGGGTGGGTTAGGCGGCTAAAACCTAGGCTGTGACTGTAATCTAGCAATCCGCCGTAACCCACCATTTCAGGTGCGTTACACTTCGTTAACGCACCCTACCGCTCTCATGCTGTGACTACAATCTAGCAATCCGCCGTAACCCACCGTTTAAGATATGCCGCGACATTATGTCTCTGTTTCAGCATTTCGGTGCGTTACACTTCGTTAACGCACCCTACTGTCGTGACACAGCTAAAAGTGTGCGATAGACTTTCGGTCTGTTTTCCAATTGAAGCCAGTTTCGAGGGTTTTCTAAAGCCCTATTTAAGGTGTGTCACAGCACTACCGCTCTCATGCTGTGACTACAATCTAGCAATCCGCCGTAACCCACCGTTTAAGATATGCCGCGACATTATGTCTCTGTTTCAGCATTTCGGTGCGTTACACTTCGTTAACGCACCCTACATCTGACAATGTAGGGGCGGGGTTTCCCCGTCCTTCTACAACCTTCATCGGGGAAGCGTCTCCGGCGCAGACAAAGGCAGACCAGTAGTAAGGATGGCTGTAGGGTTGATAATCGTTAGGTTTGGGGCATAAATCGTGTAAATGATAAGCGCCGAGTTCGCTGTATTGCTGAACTTGTGCGATCGCGCCATCCGTCAACCAGCGATCGCGCATTTCCCCAACCGTCAGATAACGCAGATCGGCTTGGGCGGTTTCTAGGGCGATCGTCCGGCCTTTCTTCTCGCTTAACAGATAATGATAAAAGCGCTCCATCAGGATTGCCGTGGGAACATCGGGAACGCTCCATAAGCTCATCACCACTGCTTCTGCCCCTGCCAGGATGAGCGATCGCCGCAAACCCCCGACACTTTCTCCGGTTTGTACGTTACCTAACCCCGTTTCGCAAGCCGAAAGCACCACCAACTGCGTCCCGGTGAAGTCCAACCCGGAAACCCCCTGAGCCGTCATCAAGCCGTCTTCTGCTTCTGGGTGGAGGTTTTTGCCCAAAATGCCCGCATTCGCCCCGGCAAAGGCTAATCCTGAGCGAGTGAGGGGATTTTCGATGGCGGCGCGATGGATGTTAGAAGGGTTCAGAATAAAATCTGGTAATGTTTTCAGCGAAACTTCGAGGAAATAGCCGTGGGTAGCGATATGCACCAAGCGCGGCGACTTACAACTCGACAACAGGGATTTGACCGCCTGGGCTTCTGTATAAACCGGAACTTGTAGAGATGCTGCCACCTGCTTCCCTTCGATGGCAGTACCGGGAAGGGGTGTAAAGCCGTTTTTGCTGCTCCGCGTCAACTCCTCTACCGGGGCAGTTGTAACGGGTTTGGGAATTATAAGCGGTTGAGGAGTGGGGGGTGGTGGCGTGACAACGCGCTCGTATTCTTGCGCTTCTTGTTCAAAAGTCTGTAACCGTTCGGGATAGCTGGCGGTATGCACCTTTACTGCCAAGGCTGCCCCGGCTAATACCAGCACAATACCCCCCACAGGCGGAACTGCCACCAACAGCACCAACAGAATCACCACCCCCAACAAAATCCCCATTGCCAGCACAACATCATTCCCCACAGGTTGCGGTTGTTTGGGCGGTTTCGGGGGAGAGACAACAGGCTCAGGTGCAACTTCCGGTTGGGGTAACTGCAAATCATAATCCGGGTTGGCAATAATCAACGGTGCAGTGGTTTCGGCAGAGATTTTCGTTTGGAAGCGCAACACATCCCGCCCCACACTGAGATAGCGCAACTCGTATTCATTCAGCAGATAACGGCTTTCATCCGCAGCCAAAATCCCAAAGGGTAACAAGTTCAACTCCCCATCCGGTGCGAGATACACCACTTGCTGCGGTTGCAGATAGGGCTTTAGCGGCGCGATAAGACGCTGATATAATGCTTTTCCTTCTGGGGTTGTCAGAACAGTTATCGGTGGCTCTACCGCAGTTTTGTCACCCCAATCGAAATCCAAGCCTCGTCTGTCCCCAGATTGATAGTCATTCCCTTTTATTTCTGTATATTCATTGTTTGAGTCCGCGAAGGCGGACTTTGTAGGTGTAGCCCCAGATTTCCAATCTGCGGGCGGTTGCGATTGTCGGTTTTTATGGGGAACGACTCTAGAAACCGCCTCCCGAAACTTCTGGCACAAAGCATCAATTTCTGTCGCATCCCCCAAATCCACCATCGTCACCTGTTCCGGTTCTCCTGCCTTCAGCACAAATGCCACATAACGCGGCGGTAGCCATTGTTTATCCCCATTGGCTTTCACTGCTTTGAAGTTGGCAACCCTAAACTGCACAAACTCCAGCAAAACCGAGTTATCAGGCAGCGCGAGAGCAATAGCTTGACGATTAGCGCGATTCAGTTGGCTCTGCAAGTTCATTTCAGGAATTTGGCGACTGAGTTCTCGTTCCAGTTGCTCTTGTTGCTGTTGCAAAGTTGCCAAGCGGATGCGATACTCCGCCAAACCTTCGGGGGAGGAGGGAACATTCATCGTTACTGCTGCGATTGCGTGAGCCAGTTGGCGAAATTCCTCTAATTGGGGGGCAAGATGCTGATAGCGTTCTGATAGGATTGCCGTTCGCAGAAAAGCTGCCGCTTCCGTGGCTAGGCATTTACGCCGCAGTACGAGGTCAAATGCTGCTCGTTGGGCTGCGGGGGTGGTGAAGTGTTGGAGAACGAGAGATAGAAATTGCTCCAACTGATAGTAATTTTGTTGTAGGTAGTCGAGGCGTTGTCTGTCGCTACTAATTGCCAGGATTTCCCCCAGAATACGGTTTTGAATTGCTGTCGCTTCCTGCATTAACTCGAAAGCTTCTGAGGCACGATTCATGGCGACTAACAGCCCTGCCAAGTTGTTCAAACTGGCAGCGTAGTGGGGATGATTTTCCCCCAACTGGACTTTACAGATATCTTTGGCTTGTTGGTAAAGGGGTTCGGCATCACTGAATCTTCCCATCGCGTAGTACAGACCTGCCAAGTTGTTCAAACTGGTAGCGTAGCCGGGATGATTTTC
This sequence comes from filamentous cyanobacterium ESFC-1, assembly GCA_000380225.1. Taxonomy (GTDB): domain Bacteria; phylum Cyanobacteriota; class Cyanobacteriia; order Cyanobacteriales; family Spirulinaceae; genus Jaaginema. The sequence continues at coordinate 302,626 of KB904821.1, read as the reverse complement.
CCCCAACTTGGCTTTGAAGATAGTGGTGGCTTGCAGATAAAAGGGTTCGGCATCACTGAATTTACCCATCTCTTGGTACAGCGATGCTAAGTTATTCAAACTGGTAGCGTAGTCGGGATGATTTTCTCCCAACTGAGCTTTCAAGATAGCGGTGGCTTCCAGGTAGAGGGGTTCGGCTTCTTCTAATCTCCCTATCGATTTGTACAGCTCTGCCAAGTTGTTCAAACTGGCAGCGTAGTCGGGATGATTTTCCTCCAACTGGACTTTGCGGATAGCCTGGGCTTGCAGGTGGAGGAGTTCGGATTCTTTATACCTCCCTATCGATTTGTACAGCTCTGCCAAGTTGTTCAAACTGGCAGCGTAGTCGGGATGATTTTCCCCCAACTGGACTTTGCGGATAGCCTGGGCTTGCAGGTAGAGGGGTTCGGATTCTTTATACCTCCCCATCGATTTNTACAGCNNTGCTAAATTATTCAAACTGGCAGCGTAGTCGGGATGATTTTCCCCCAACTGGACTTTGCGGATAGCCTGGGCTTGCAGGTGGAGGAGTTCGGATTCTTTATACCTCCCCATCGATTTATACAGCGATGCCAAGTTGTTCAAACTGGCAGCGTAGTCGGGATGATTTTCCCCCAGCTGGACTTTGCGGATAGCCTGGGCTTGCAGGTGGAGGAGTTCGGNNTNNNTNNANCTCCCTATCGATTTGTACAGCTCTGCCAAGTTGTTCAAACTGGCAGCGTAGTCGGGATGATTTTCCCCCAACTGGACTTTGCGGATAGCCTGGGCTTGCAGGTGGAGGGGTTCGGATTCTTTATACCTCCCNATCGATTTNTACAGCNNTGCCAAGTTGTTCAAACTGGCAGCGTAGTCGGGATGATTTTCCCCCAACTGGACTTTGCGGATAGCCTGGGCTTGCAGGTAGAGGGGTTCGGATTCTTTATACCTCCCCATCGATTTATACAGCGATGCCAAGTTGTTCAAACTGGCAGCGTAGTCGGGATGATTTTCCCCCAACTGAGCTTTCAAGATAGCGTTGGCTTGCAGGTAAAGGGGTTCGGCATTGCTGAATCTCCCCATCGATTTATACAGCGATGCCAAGTTGTCAACACTAATGGCGTAGTCAGCATTATTTTCCCCCAACTGAACTTTGCGGATAGCCTGGGCTTGCAGGTAGAGGGGTTCGGATTCTTTATATCTTCCTAATACTTTGTACAGTGAAGCCAAATTGTTCAAACTGGTGGCGTAGTCAGCATTATTTTCTCCCAACTGAGCTTTCAAGATAGCTTTAGCTTGTTGGTAAAGGGGTTCGGCATCACTGAATCTCCCCATCGCTTCGTACAGCGAGGCCAAATTGTTCAACAGGGCGGCGTAGTCAGCATTATTTTCCCCCAATGCCCATTTACCAAGTTCGCAGGCTTGTCGGGCAAACTGCAACCCCTGGGCAAACTCCCCTCGCTGATAAGCTTGTGTTGCCTTGCGATTCAATGAAATAATTTGCTCGACTGGATTCTCAAACATGACTTTCTCCTTTGTTAACTTCCCGAAACCAAGCAACCCAGTTTCTCGGCTTCCTCTCGTTTCTTGGCTCTGCCGCCCTTACTCCGACACAAAAGCAGAGCCTTGTTCATCCCGTTTTGGGGTTCAACCCAGGAACGAATTAAAACCCGACAAATCCTTCTCCAATAACCATCACCTGAAACAATCACCTTCACTCAACCCAGATGCCCTCTGTTCTAACCTCAATTTCTCCCTTTGTCTAATCCGCCCTCACCTCCCCCTGAGCGCAAACCCAAGAAACCCGGTTTCTCAACTCACACGATAAGTTTTTGAGGCAATAATCAAGATTAGAAACCGGGTTTCTGACACGACTCCCAAGCCAACCCAATCCTCATACAATAACCATAACTTGAGAAAAATCATTTCACTCAGCCAATATGCCCTCTGTTCTAACCTCAATTTCTCCCTTTGTCTAACCCGTCCTCACCTTCCCCTGAGCGTTGGGCGCACCTCGACCCCTACGAGCGTAAATACGTCCGAAAAGTCATCATTGCCTACGACGAAATTCTGCAACTCACCGAAGATGTCCCTACCATTGCTCGCCGTTACAATGTGAGTATCGAAGCAGTCCAACGAGCCAAAGATTATGCTTTTGGGAGTGGTGTTTCCCGCCATCAATTTCTACCTGATGAAGACATGGCCGCCGCCTGGAATAGAATGGCATCAGGACAAGGGATAGATATCGATGAAGTATTCTTCAACCATGAAGTTTTTGAATCTAACTTAGTGATTCATCAAGACATGACTGTAGACGATGCCCACACTCTAGCCCAAGCACAATATCCTTGGTCTGAACTTCTCAAACAAAAAAGACGCAATGAATAAATCCTCAACCGAAAAATTCATCAAAGCTGTCGCCCTATGTCAATCCCTCGAAACCCATCTCTGTCAGCGTTCTACCCTTCCTTGTGAAGCCATCCAGCTTTTGTGCGACGTAGCCCAGAATCCTTTTGAGTTGCGGCGTTTATGCCAACAGCACCACCCGCAGATTCAACCCGCCTTAACTGCGATTGCCAACTATGCGGCAAGTGTAGACAACTGGAAAGCCGGAGATTGCCCTTTTGGGGTCAAAGACCACTGTAATATTCTGCATTTTTTCCTGAATGTTCATACTCGACAATTTACGTTTTTTAGAGGACAAGAAACGTTTACTCCCGAAGTTATTTGTGAGTTTCTTTATGATTGGCAAAACATTGATTTAAGGCAATTAATCCGAGTTCCTGAAGTAAAAATCGAGACAATAGAGGTATCGGACATTAACAGTTCAAGAAACCCTGTTTAGAGGTTATCGTCTATCCCGTTAACCCGCCCACGGATTGGAAATCCGGGGCTAATGTAACCAAGTCCGCCGTTACGGACTGAAGGCATCGTTTACTCACTCATCAAGCATAATCAGATAACCTCAAAATTCATTAATTAAGTCCGCGAAAGTGGACTTCGTACTCGTTAGCCCCAGATTTTAATCTGCGGGCGGGTTAGCGAGACAAATGGTAGATTAAGGTTGCCCCCATCAAGGCAGAGCCTTGTTTTTTCGTTCCCAGGTACAACCTAGGAACGAGGTTAAACGGGTTTCTGATGTACACTTCAACGCACCACAAAGTTTTTATAAAATACCAAAGCTTCCTCTTGTCGCCCCACCGCTTGCCAAATCTCCGTTAGCCGCCCCGCATCCACGATAAAATCTGTCGGATTGCTATCAGGACGCACCCAGGACAAGCCTAAAGGTTGGGTCGTCAAAATCGCCCGAAAATGCTCCTCTCCTGCCTCGGTAAACCGTAAAGACTTCGCAGGCGCACGCAACTGGGGCAAATTCACCGCTTTATCCTCAAAGATAACCCCATCGAGATAATAAGCCCGCGAGGGACACAGACACATTACTTCCTTCTTCTTCTCCACTTCCCCTTCATACAGCAGCAACAGATAACCTGTTTGCTGGAAAGCCAATTCCAGGATGTAACGCTCTCCTTTCTCAATGGTTTCTTCGCAGTATTCAATTTCTCCGATATCCAGTCCCCCTCGCCTGTCTTTTAGCTTTTCTTCCAGCTTCACCATTTGAAACTCTGTCATCCCACATTGGGCAATCTCCCCGGCTAAATCTCCTGCTTGTCGCGGAAACTCCACTTCCCACAGCCATTTGTAGATGATTTGCCAGGGATACCATAACCCAAACCCCAAAAACAGCACAATTTTTAGAATGTTTAATTCCTAATTTAATCGGCTTGTATCTCAACGGTTACTTGGGGGTGGTTTTGAGTTTTGCTTTGTTGTTTTGGCAGTGGTACGCCGAGAAAAATAACCCTACTCCTCGCCGGAAAATGCTGTTGGGAATGGTGGGTGCGATCGCGCTCTCTTGGTACTTTAATCCGAGCCATGCGATCGCGCCTCTGCCTCATCATCTCACTTACCAAGAAAACATTATCCCTATCGCCAAAACAAAATAAAGACGCTGCTATTCTCAGCAACGTCAATCTCAGTTAAAATTCGCTTAAACCGTGAGAAACCAGAACCCCGGTTTCTTGTCTGCCTAACCAATTGAGTTAGAATTTGACCTCAGAAACCGGGGTTCTAGAGCGGTATTGTCTGCGAAGTCAACTCATCGTAATAATCTGTAAAACCCGCTCGGTATCGTCGAAATCCCCGACAATGCGACGCACAGGATTCGGTAAAACGCGCACTAACGTTGGGGTAGCCGAAACCTGATTGAGTTCGGCTTGTTCGGGATGCTTAAAAATATCAATAATTTTCAGGGTGTAGGGCGATCGCAACCCTTGTTCTAAAATACGATGAACGCGCTGTAAAGTCTGTTCAACCGTGGCATTATCCCCAGAAACAAACAAGCGCAACACATAATTAGCCGAAAGCGGCTCCTCTAGAGAAATTTCTGGCTTATTATCTTCTTCGTCTTCGGTATAACGCAAAATCAAGTCGTTTTCTTCCCACAACGCTCGAAAGCGCGAACGATTGGTTTCAAACAGTAAAGGATTGCAGGTTTCTTCGTTCCAGGGGGCCAGTTGCCAAATTAAATCCTCAGTGCCAAAAATCGCATTTAATAAGCCCTGATAGCGCTGTACCGGGGGATAAACTTCGGCAGTCACTTCGACTTTTTGGGTTTTTGGGTCTAGCCAACGATCGATGGTTGCAGTATAACCCGGAATGAGAAAGTGAGGCGGTTCGGACAAGTTCAAGGCTTCTTGCAAGGCAGTACACAAGTTCAAATGCCAACGCTTTTGTTTATCGGGGTCAATGCAGTAAATGAGGTCGCCTGCGGGGGTGAACAGGGCGATGCCTTTAAACAAGTTAAGATCGGCAGCAGAATCTGGCATAAGCGAGGATGGCGGGTAAAAACAAAAGATGGAGAGTCCGAGCGAATTGCTGTTCTCCCCATCAAGGCATTTTTGATTGAGTTTTCGCAGAATCGTTGGGTTTAGCCTAAATACGACCACGCAACATTTGCGCCATTTCGTTGGGGGTGGGGGATTTTTCTAAGGCGGTTTCTTCGGTGATCCGGCCTTCTTGATACAAGTTAAACAAGGCCATATTCATCGTGAGCATACCGTCAAATTCACTGGTCATCATTAATTCATTCATTTCCTCATATTGACCTTTGGCGATGTATTCTTTCATCGTTTCAGTATTAATGAGGATGTCATGATAAGCCGCTCGTTTGCCGTCAGTGGTACGACACAAGCCTTGAGCAATAATAGACACCACCGATTCAGCTAAAGCCACCCGCATCGAATGTTGTTCGTCGGCGTTGTACAAGTTCAAAATCCGTTCAATGGTTTTGATGGCGCTGTTGGTGTGCAGGGTTCCCATGACCAAGTGACCGGTTTGGGCGGCTTTCAGGGCGGTGTTGACTGTACCGCGATCGCGCATTTCCCCGACCAGAATCAAATCCGGGTCTTCCCGTAGGGCAGCTTTGAGGGCATTGTCAAACAACAAAGTATGCTGACCCACTTCCCGTTGCTTGATCAAAGATTTACGGCTTTTGTGGACAAATTCAATCGGGTCTTCAATGGTAATAATGTGTTTGGCGTGTTCTTTGTTGATGTAGTCGATCATCGCCGCCATGGTGGTTGATTTACCCGACCCCGTAGGCCCGGTGACCAAAATCAAACCCTTGTGCGCGTCGCTAATATCTTTGAACACAGGAGGCAGTCGCAACTGCTCCATAGTCAAGATTTTGAGAGGAATCAAACGCATGACAATGGCCGGGCCATTGAGCGTATCAAAGACGTTAATCCGCACCCGCGCAAAGTCGTACTGAGTCGCGCCGTCAAATTCTTTGGTGTCTTTGAATTTCTGGATTTCTTGGTCGGTTAGGACTTCGTGTAGCCAACTCCAGAAGGTAGCTTCGTCGGTGAGGGGATATTCAGTCGGTGCAATTTCACCGCGATCGCGCATTCGCGGCACTTCCCCAACCCCTAAGTGAATATCCGAGAAGCCGTCTTCGTTGGCTTGGCGGATGATTTCGTCTAAGCTGGGTTGTCCGGGCGATCGCTGTGGCTTGTTGCTCGTCGGGGCTTTGGGCATGGCCGGAGCCGCCTTCATCACCGTTGCACCGGGCCGGGGGGGCATGGTGGGGCGAGTCTTAGCACTGACGGGCATTTGTTGCGTGGCATCAGTCGCAGCAGCACGCACTCGACCAGGAGGAGGGGGCGCAGGCGGACGACGACCGGGAGGAGGAGGGGCAACTGGGCGCTGACGTTGCTGTTCTGTCATCTTTAATAATTACCAAGCTTGACTAGATGCGAGGGAAAATTTGCGATCCGGGGGATGAGGGTTAACCTTTTTGGCAAGTTCGGCGGCATTGGGCTACTGCCATGACTCCCCATTAACTGGGGCAGCCAGAAGACCGCTCCACTCGCTTCCCGGATGAAATGATCTACCACTACTTTTCAATCTTGCGATCAAAACAAGCAGTTTTTTAGCTATCTGTACCGTCCATTGTAGGGGAAGTTTTCTGTCTTCGGTATAGCCGGGCAGATTATGAGAACGGTTTATTCTTTCATTAAGAAATGTAAATAATCTCATTCTGGCTGATGAGGCGATCGCCCGCTAAATTTGGCTCAAAGACGGAGTGAATCCTGGGGAGAAAGCCTTGCTGCGTGAGCTTCACAGCTTGGCGATCGCCCAGAGAATCCCCCTAAAGTTCCCTAAAAAAACAGAAGATCAACAAATTGATTGTAAACTTTAATTAAAAAATGCTCATCTTATAGTTGAGTTTACCTATACTGACTAATCACAACGCGATCGCAAAATCTGCGATTAATAAGGGATTTTTTTAAAGTTTTGTTTAGTTGAATATTGGAGACAAAAATTATGATGATTAGCCAAAAACAAAGTTTCACACAAACTTATGCCTTCGCTTTACTCAAAAGCTTTTTAATTTGGAGTTTTACCTTAGCGGTTTGTATGCTGGTGGTGGGTTTCCCCATAGTGGTTTTGACAGCGACCATAGGATCATTGACGGCGATCGTCTTACAGCCAGTTTTACCGATGAGTGCAGTGCTGTTAGTCGCGGGTTCTATTTTTATCGCTAACTTCTTAGGAATCTTACTCAGTGCGGCAATGTTAACGGCTAAGGGTATTCATCCCCAAGAAGTCAGTTGGTTGAATTGGTTACACGGAGAAAACCGCAAGCCCAAGGCCACAATTTATGCAGCTTGCCCTTTGACCTGCGGCGTTATTAGCTAGATTATCTCAAGGTCGCGAGAAGACCCGCAACCTAAGGAACGTTGGCGACGTTCGGGAATCGCGACCCAAAAACAAACCTTTTCAGGTCTATCTTGCTCCTCAATGTACTCTTTCAACTTGTCAATAGTTGTCCCTCTATTTGCGGTACACTGATTAACAGTTTAGCACTCAAGGCTAATGTTTACCTCTCTAAAAATTAGGTTATATCCAAACCCAGAACAGCGTATTCAACTATCAAAAGAGTTTGGGTGCGCTCGGTTTGTGTTTAATCGGTTTCTTGATGAGTGGAATAAGGCTTATGAGACGACAGGTAAAGGATTGAGTTACACAAAATGCGCCAATCAATTACCCGCGCTCAAGCAAGAATTACCTTGGTTGACTGAAGTTGCCAGTCAAGTATTACAGCAATCGCTCAAAAACTTAGACACAGCTTTCAAAAACTTTTTTAGAGGAACGGGTAGACACCCAAGATTTAAGTCAAAGCATCGAAAGCAATCTACAACTTATCCTCAAGGGTTCAAAATAAATGAACGCTCTATTAAACTTCCTAAACTTGCTGAAGTTCGAGCTAAAGTTCATCGAAAAATCAAGGGTAAAGTTAAATCCGTCACAGTTTCGATGACCCCATCGGGCAAATACTTTGCCTCCCTCAGAATTGAGTTACCCGGAGAATTTCCCGAACAATCAATACAAGGAAAAGTTATTGGCATTGATTTGGGCTTGGATGCCTTAATCGTTACCAGCGATGGCGAAAAGATTAAACCTCCTAAGTTCTATCGAAAGTATGAAAAAAAGTTAGCAAAACACCAGAAGCGATTATCTCGTAAAACTAAAGGTTCTGCCAACCGAAACAAAGCCAGATTAAAAGTAGCTAAAGTTCACAACAAAATTGCCAATTGCCGCTTAGATTCTCATCACAAGCTTTCACGCCAGCTAGTAGACGAAAACCAAGTCATAGTGTTTGAGAACCTAAATATCAAAGGCATGACTCGCAATCATTGTTTGGCAAAATCGATTAACGATGCGGCTTGGGGGATGTTGCAAACTCTAACTGAGTACAAAGCCTTGGAACTTGGGAAAGTGGTTAAGTTTGTAGACCGATTTTTCCCCAGTTCCAAAACTTGTAATTGTTGTGGGCATCGAATGAAATCAATGCCTCTACAAATTAGAATTTGGGAATGTCCCAACTGTAAAAAGTTGCATGATAGAGATATCAATGCGGCTCTGAATTTGCGTGACTATTTCTTAGCGTCAGGAAGTGGCGTTTTAGCCTGTGGAGACGATGTAAGTCCAAAGCTGGAGTCCATTTCTGGTAGAGGCAGTTGTCATTGAAACAGGAAGCCCACGCCAAAAGTAAAGCGTTGGCGTTGGGTACTTCACAGAGTGAGTTAACACATCGGGCATCGTCTCAGTACGATGCCTTTTCTTGTATCTATTGTAACTGTTCACACCCCTATAGTTCGTAATCGAACCCAAATAAAAGTAAAAGAAATACCAAAATACAACCCAAAGCCGCGATCGCCAAATTCGTCATATTCGACTGACTCGCAGAAGCCATCGCTGTATTGAGGTCTGCCGAATCCAACCGTTCGTAATTTTCAATCGCCACCGTCATTTCCGGTAAAGACGTAATTAGCGAACCGACAAAATAGTGTAACCCAGCAAAAATCGCCGCCCCAAAAAACTCCTCTAAGAGATTGCTATAAAGGGTTGACCAAGCCAGAAAAAAAGTATTGAGAATATAACAGCAAGTAATCAAACCCACGGTTCCCAACGCAAAACCCGACCAACTCGGTGAATGATTATCTTCATTAATATCTTCAAACAATTCTAAACGTTTAGATTTCAAACGATTTTCAAAAAAGAAGAAAATAAAAATGGCCACCAAACAACTAATCCCACCCATTAATAAATATAACTTGGGTTGTAATGGTGTCGGATCGTTCGTCGATCTAAAAGGATTAACCCCCGTCATGCACCAATAAGCAAAAGAAGAAAAACTAAACATCAAAAACGACATCACCAAATGCCAAAAGCAAAGCCCTTTTTCGCGGGAAACTAAATTAAAAAACTGTTTAATTCGTCGCTTTTTTCCCACAAAAAACCACTTTACCAAAACAACAAGTGGTGCAAAAATAAACATGAGATAAATATTAGCGAAATTCGAGCCAAGGGGATTCGCCAACCCTCCGACGCGCCCCAGGGAAAAGGCGACCAGCATCGAAAGTAACTCCGGGTTATTGGTACTAGAATTGATCACCAAAGTGCGGCGATCGCGTCCCCAATACTTCCCTGCCAAACCCGCCGCACTATTAATCATTAAATCCGTCGTCGCCGGAATAAACCAAAAACAGATCACAATGGCCACCACAGCCGAAATACTCAAAAAGAAGATATTACCAAGTTGTTGATGTAAATTAATTAATAAATCGAGCATAATCTGAGATATAGTTTTCCCTTATCCAATGAGGAATAAGTTTATCTTAATACATATTGTTATTTTCTGGCGATCCCCGCATTTTTAAAAACAATTTAAACTCATTTTTTCGCATTTTCAAGACTTCTCCAAATCAATTTACCTCCCCAGAGATGCAGACTCCACAGCCAAGATCGTAACAGCGCCCTCTCAAAACCCCGTAGAGAACGCAATTTTAGAAACATGGCGATTATTGCTTAAAATCGAGAATGTTAATCGCGATCGCTCTCTGGCATGACATCTTCACCCTTTTCCATTTGCATTACCCTAGGAACTCGTCCCGAAGCCATCAAACTCGCCCCCGTTATCCAGAAATTCCGAGCCAGTCCCCACTTTCAAACCCAAGTCTTGCTCACCGGACAGCATCGAGAAATGGTCGATCAAGTCATGCAACTGTTTGACCTCCAAGCCGACCAAGACTTAGAGATCATGCAGCCCCAACAAACCCTCAGTGACATTACCTGTCGCAGTTTGCAAGGACTCGAAACCCTGCTGCAAAGCTCAAAGCTCGATTTCGCGATCGTCCAAGGCGACACCACCACCGCCTTTGCCGCCGCCCTCGCCGCCTTTTACCATCAAATTCCCGTCGGTCATGTCGAAGCTGGACTGCGTACCGATAATTTATTCAACCCTTATCCCGAAGAAGCCAATCGCCGCCTTATTTCCCAACTCGCGCAACTACATTTCGCCCCCACCCCCTTAGCCGTCGAAAACCTGAAAAAATCCAACGTCACCGGGCAGATTCACCCCACCGGAAACACCGTCATCGATGCCTTGCTGCACGTTGCTAACCGTCAACCCCCTTGCGAGATTCCCGGTTTAAATTGGCAGCAGTACCGCGTTTTACTCGCCACCGTCCATCGTCGCGAAAACTGGGGACAACCCCTCAAAGATATTCTGGCAGGCTTTCAACAGGTTTTAGACGCTTTTCCCGATACCGCCTTACTGCTTCCCATGCACCGCAACCCCGTGGTCAGAGAACCAATCCAAGCCGCCCTCGCCGATCATCCACGGGCGTTTTTGTGCGAACCTTTGGACTACCGCGAGCTAGTGGGCGCAGTTCAACGCTGTTATTTGTTATTAACCGATTCCGGCGGCTTGCAAGAAGAAGCCCCCAGTTTAGGCAAACCTGTTTTAGTATTACGCGAAACCACCGAACGTCCCGAAGCGATCGCGTCCGGTACGGCTCAACTCATTGGCACATCCTCAGCATCTATCTTCAACGCCGCCAGCACACTCCTGAAGGACAGCAAGGCTTATGAACAGATGGCCACAGCCATTAACCCGTTTGGCGATGGCAAAGCCTCTGAGCGCATTGTTGAGGCAGTAACCCAATATTTAGCCTCAAGATGATATCCCCATTAACTCCTTGAGTTTATGAAGAACAGTTAAAAACTCAAATTAGCAGTACAGTAGGAAAAGGCACAAATTTATAGTTCAAACGAACTATTTAGCTCCACTCCTAGATTCCCTTTGGTTTTTGAGGTGCTTTGCCGGGATTTGTCAACTTTTTGCTCTTTCTGGGATTGAAAAAAATTTTATCCAAAAAATTGTATCAATTCGCACCAAAATTACCTCAATCGTGCCTAAATATTAATAAACAATTACAACAAGACAGATTGCGGTGTTGAAATTTATGCTTAAATGGGGTTCTCTTTTGACAGCTACTGCACTATTAGTAGCGCCCATCACATCTTGCGCCAGTGCTGATTCGCCCTCCGGTTCGACCGATGGTGAAGCCGGAACAGTCGCCACGAATAGCCGCCTCGACCAAGTGAAAGAGCGCGGTACCTTGATTTGCGGTGTAGACGGTGGGATTCCCGGCTTTAGCTTTGTCAATGAAAGCGGCGAATATTCCGGCATTGATGTAGATGTCTGTCGGGCTGTTGCAGCAGCAGTTCTCGGCGATCCTGAAGCCGTTGAATATCGCAACCTTGACTCGACCGAGCGCTTTACCGCCTTATCGGGGGGTGAAGTGGATATGCTATCGCGAAACACCACTTGGACAATCAACCGTGATACCGAAGTGGGTTTAGAGTTCGCACCGACCACCTTTTATGATGGTCAAGGGATGCTGGTTCGTGCCGACGGCGAACTTGAAACTCTAGAAGATTTCGCCGGAAAAGCGGTTTGTGTTGAAGCCGGAACCACCACCGAACTTAACCTAACCGATAATCTGCGAGAAGCAGGCGTAGAAGATCAAGTTGAGGTTGTTACCTTCCAACAAGCTGACCCGGCTTATGCGGCTTATGCAGAAGGCCGTTGTGAAGGGATGACTTCGGATAAATCTCAATTGATCGGTCGTCGTAGTACTCTACCCAACCCAGACGATCACGTTTTGATGGATGTCACCATGTCCAAAGAACCGCTTGGCCCCGTGACCATTAACAATGATTCCGAATGGTTTGATGTGGTCAAATGGGTGACTTATGGCCTGATTGAAGCCGAAGAACTTGGCATCGAGCAAGGTAATATTGCCGAACAACAAGCCAGTGAAGACCCGACGATTCGCCGCTTTTTAGGTGAAGAAGGCAACCTGGGTGAAGGTCTGGGTTTAGACAATAACTTTATGGCCATTGTGGTCGAAAACGTCGGGAACTACGGCGAAATCTACGATCGCAACTTGGGTGCAGATTCAGAGTTTAATCTCGATCGCGGTCAAAACGATCTGTGGACGCGAGGAGGCTTACTCTACTCACCGCCGTTCCGCTAAAGCTCAATAGCTTTTTAATGGGGATTGAGGCCGTTTAGGCTTCATCCCCATCGCCTCTTTGCTGTCACTTGTGCTAAATTCATGACCACAAACCAAGAGCATTCGATTCCTCTTTGGCGAGACGAGCGCTTCTGGCGTATTGTTTTACAAGTTTTGGCCGTTGTGGTTGTTGTTTCGGTGATTTCCCTGCTGTGGCACAACTTAACGGTTAACCTGAATCGTCAAGGGATGGAGTTTGGCTTTGATTTTCTCGATACCCAAGCTTCTTTTGCGATTCAAGAAAGTTTGATTCCCTACGATCCAGCTAAAGATAATTATGCGCGAGTTCTGCTGGCTGGGTTGTTGAATACGATTCGCGTGATTATTCCGGGGATTGTTTTAGCAACGCTGTTAGGAATTACCGTGGGTGTTGCCAGTTTTTCGGAAAATTGGCTACTTCGCAAAGGTAGCGAAGTTTATGTTGAAATTATCCGCAATATTCCGCTATTATTACAACTTTATTTTTGGTATCGGGCTGTATTTACCCAGTTTCCTAACCCCGACAGCCGCTTTGTTTGGTTTGATTCGATTTACTTGAGCAATCGCGGTGTATTTATGCCCTGGCCGGCCATGACTTGGAATTTGTTGGCTTGGGTGGTTGTCATTGTGGTTGGGGCGATCGCGGCTTTACTGGTTTGGAAATGGCGCACCAAAATTATGGTCGAAGGGGGCCAATCGGGTAAACCCCAGATGTACGCTTTGTACGGCATCGCGATCGCGGCAGTTTTAATTGTTATCTTCGCTTTGGGTTGGCAAGCCCCCACCGAACCCGACCCCGGCGTATTTCAGGGCGGTTTGCGCCTGAGTATCGAGTTTTCCGCCCTAGTCACCGGATTAGTTGTTTATACCGCCGCTTACATCGCTGAGATTGTGCGGGCTGGTATTCAATCCGTCGCCAAAGGTCAATGGGAAGCGGCGCGATCGCTCGGTTTAAAACCCGGTTTAGTCATGCGCTTAGTCGTCTTTCCCCAAGCCCTGCGGGTGATGATTCCGCCGTTAAACAGCCAATATATGAACTTGGCCAAAAACTCCAGTCTCGCGATCGCGATCGGTTATGTAGACATCTATTCCGTCGCCAACACCACCTACAACCAATCCGGTCGTCCCGTCGAAGTCATGCTCATTATTATGGTGACTTACTTGATTATTAACATCCTCATCACCATTGTCATGAACGTTCTTAACCGCGTTTCGCAACTGAAAGAACGGTAATTTCAGTCATCAGCTTCTAAGGGGCAATCGGCAATCGGCTCCTCGGCAATCGGGGGGTTTCTTCAGTCATCAGTTATCAGTAATCAGTGTTTTGGGCAGTGGGCTTGTAGGGGCGGGGTTTCCCTGCCCAATAACCAATAACCAATAACCAACAACCAACAACCAACAACCAATAACCAATAACCAATAACCAATAACCAATAACCAATAACCAACAACCAACAACCAACAACCAACAACCAATAACCAACAACCAATAACCAACAACCAACAACCAACAACCAACAACCAATAACCAACAACCAACAACCAACAACCAAATAACCATGACGACTCTAACGCCAGGTTCTCAAGAGCTTGCACCCCCCGAAATCCAAGATACACCCCTCAACTGGATTAAGAAAAACCTTTTTAGTCCGTGGTACAACGCCCTCATTACCCTCATTTTGTTGGGACTCTTTGTTTATGTCGCTTACAACTTTGGCTTTTGGGCGGCCACCGATGCTAAATGGGACGTAATTCCCCGTAACTTAAAACTATTTATTGTCGGGCGCTATCCCAACGAACAACTGTGGCGATTATGGCTGCTTTTAGCCCTAACCTGTGGTTTAGCCGGGCTGTCTTGGGGCGTAATTGCCCGCAAGGCCGCTAAGTTGTTTAGTAAGGAGATTTTGATTGGCATTGGGGTGGCAGCGTTTGTGTGTTTGTTGATTCCCACCGCCTTTCCCAATCGTTTGTTATTGCTGGGAATGGTAGGCCTCATCGTCGCGGGGGCTTGGGTAGGCAAACAACTGGGTCAAGCCCAACCGGGACTCGGTAAATGGGTTTCTTTGGGCTGGTCACTTTTGTTTGTGATGAGCTTATGGCTGATTGGGGGCAGTGGCGGATTAGAAGCCGTAAGTACCAACGAATGGCAAGGATTGTTACTGACGGTATTTACCGCAGCGATTAGTATTGTCTTATGTTTCCCGATTGGCGTGATTTTTGCTTTGGGGCGACAAAGCACTTTACCGGTCGTGCGCTGGCTTTCGATCGCGTACATTGAGTTAGTGCGCGGTGTGCCATTGATTACAATTTTGTTTATGGGACAAGTCCTGATTCCCTTGTTTCTACCCGAAGGAATGCGACCGGATCGGGTGATTCGGGCAGTGGTCGGGTTGACTTTATTTAGTTCGGCATATTTAGCCGAAAACGTGCGTGGGGGTTTACAATCGATTCCCCGCGGCCAAGCCGAAGCATCTCGGGCATTGGGTTTGAGTACGCCATTGACTTTAATTTTGATCGTCATGCCCCAAGCCCTAAAAGCCGTCATTCCGGCGATTGTGGGGCAGTTTATCAGTTTGTTCCAAGACACGACTTTATTAGCAATTGTGGGGCTAGTGGAGTTGTTAGGGATTAGTAATTCGATTTTGGCGAATCCGCAGTTTTTGGGACGGTTTATGGAAGTTTATCTCTTTGATGCGGCCTTGTTTTGGATTTTCTGTTACACCATGTCCGTCGCGAGTAAGCGCTTAGAGAAAAAATTAAATGTTTAAGTCCCAGCATGGGCCATAACCCGAAGTTTCACATCAGGTAATACTGAATTGATTTGAGTGATTTGATAAAAATTAGAAAATGCTTGAAGGAGAATAATTATGACGAGTCAGCAGCCGATTGTACAAGATAGTGTAAATGGGAGTAGCGATCCAGCCGCAGAAATGATTGTGGCGCAGGATGTCCATAAGTGGTACACCAGCAACAAGTTTCACGTTTTGCGGGGGGTAAGTTTGACGGTACGACGCGGGGAAGTGGTGGTGATTATGGGGCCTTCTGGTTCTGGGAAATCCACCTTTATCCGCACGTTTAATGCTTTAGAAGAATATCAAAAAGGCAAAATTCTAGTTGATGGGATTGAGTTATCCCACGATTTGAAACATATCGACGCGATTCGCCGAGAAGTGGGGATGGTATTTCAGCAGTTTAATTTGTTTCCCCATTTAACGGTATTGCAAAATGTGACCTTAGCGCCGATTTGGGTGCGTCGCAAGAAAAAGCAGGAAGTCGAAGCTTTGGCGATGCAGTTGCTTGAAAAAGTCGGGATTTTAGAACAAGCGAAGAAATATCCCGGTCAGTTATCGGGGGGACAACAGCAACGGGTGGCGATCGCGCGGGCTTTGGCTATGCAACCGAAAATTATGCTGTTTGACGAACCCACCTCAGCCCTAGACCCGGAAATGGTGCGAGAGGTACTCGACACGATGCGATCGCTGGCCGATGACGGTATGACGATGGTCTGTGTTACCCACGAAGTTGGCTTTGCCAGAGAAGTAGCCGATCGCGTGGTTTTGATGGCGGATGGGTTATTAGTTGAAGAAGCGACCCCCGAGGCCTTTTTCTCTAATCCTAAAGAAGAACGCACCCAACAATTTTTATCCCAAATTTTGTAGGGGTGTTGGTATTACTTGGAACGAATTAAGTCAAAAAATCAAAAAACAAACTCAAAGCCTGCCCTTTTTAACCCCCAGAGGCGATCGTAAAGGATTGAGAATTTGCTATGCTCGTGAAGGGAATAACCCATTATTTTCAGCCTGAATATTTAAGTGGGTGAAAAATTGCCAATCTCAGGAGTTTCGTTAATCTACAAGCCAGCGATCGCCGCCCCAATGGATATTACGATCAACAAATTGCAAGCTGTTACTGTGGTCGAGTTAGCAGGCGATCTCGATGCCAATACTGCATCTGAGGTGCAACAAAAAGTCATTTCTCTGGCCACACCAAGTAGTAAAATTCTACTTGACCTGCATGGCGTGAAATATATGTCAAGTGCGGGACTGCGGATGTTGTTATCTTTGTATCGCCACGTCACCGCCAACAAGGGTCAGGTCGTCTTGGTGGGACTCGCCCCCCAAATTTATAAAACCATGAGCATCACGGGCTTTCTCAACTTTTTTACCACTTGCGAAACGTTAGAATCGGGATTAGCTGTGTTGCAACAAAAATCATAACGTATGGGCGATCGCGACCAATCCCTAAAATATGATGATGAAGAATTAGAGTCACTCCGTCAAGATGTTGCCGCCAATGTGCTACCTCGGAAACTCTTAGAAACCTTGGTGGCTATGGCTCGCAGTTCTAAAAGTCATGAAATGCTCGATGCGACGTTGCAGCAAACTCTCAACGTGTCTACAGAACTGACTCGCGCCGAAGAAGGTAGTATTTTTCTATTAGACCCCTGCGGACGCGTCACCAACTGCATTCTCAGTCCGACAGAACCCCCCCTCAAAGCCAATTCTGACCAACTCGATCAAGCTTTAGAAGGCGGTTTAGCCAGTTGGGTCAAGCAAACCCAAAAAATTGGCTTAATTACCGATACAGAAAGAGACCAACGTTGGATCGCTCCGAACCAACAACAATACACCGCGCGATCGGTCTTAGCTATTCCTATTCTCAAAGGCGAAGAATTATTAGGAATTGTCTCGTTGCTGCACTCGCGCCCTCATCACTTCAGTCAGCAAACCGCCGATTTAATGCAGTTGGCCGCCGATCAAATTAGCTTAGTGCTGCAAAATGCCCGCCTTTATGCTGAACTCGATCGCCGCCGCGCCCTGCTCAATCAAGAATTAGAAAAAGGTCAATACATCCAGCGCAACTTTCTACCCGAATCTCTGCCAGAATTACCCAATTTAGAAATTGCCAGCTATTTTAAACCGGCCCGTATGGTCGCGGGAGATTTTTATGATGTGTTTGACCTCCCCGACAATCAAGTGGGGTTAGTCATTGCCGATGTTTGTGATAAAGGGGTAGGGGCGGCGTTGTTTATGGCGTTGTTTCGTAGTTTAATTCGCATTTTCTCCGGTCAAACCCAACTCGAAGGGTTGAGCTTTCACTCGGAGTTTACTTCCGTGTTGCTCGATAAACTGTCTTCGGTTCCTATTCCCCTCGAAGCGGTAACTTTTGCCCAAAAATCAGAACGTCAACCCAACCACAGCCAAATTAATGCCCTGAAAGCCATTCGCTTGACCAATAACTATATTGCCCTCAATCACGGCGATTTAGGGATGTTCGCGACCTTGTTTTTTGGCGTACTCGACCCCAAAACCAGCTTACTGACTTATATCAATGCGGGTCACGATCCGTTGTTTATTTTGCAGGACAACGGCCAAGTCAAAGAAGTGCTAAATTCCACGGGTCCGGCGTTGGGATTGTTACCAAATCTTAAGTTTCGCATTCGCCAGACCTATTTAGATGTGGGGGATTTGTTGTTTGGGTATACTGACGGCGTGACTGAGGCGCGGAGTCAAGGAGGAACTTTGTTTACAGAAAAACGTTTATTAACGGTACTCGAAACAGAGGTGACTTCAGCCCAAGCCGTTCTCGACCGCGTGGCCGCAGAAGTGTTAGCCCATACCGGAACCGCGAGTCAGTTTGATGACATCACGATGCTGGCGGTGCGGCGTAAATCCTTCTCGGTGACGTGAAACGAAGGGCGATGAAAGCGTTGACTGTACCTGGAACCCTGGATGCGTTAGATGCGATCGCCGAATATACGATCGCAGCAGCAGAGGCGGCCAATCTCGATCCAGATACGAGCTACAATCTGCGTTTGGCTATTGATGAGTTGGTCACAAATATTATTCAACATGGTTATAAGACGGCCGATCAAACCGGGACAATTCGACTTCAGGCAATTTTGAGCGATCGCGCTTTGATTCTTACCATCGAGGATAAAGGCGTTCCCTATGACCCAACCCAAAAGTCGCCCCCTCGCGATCTCCATTTGCCCCCCGAACACCGCCAAATGGGAGGCTTGGGCATTTATTTGGCGATGAAAAGCGTCGATCGCTTAATTTATGAAAGAGTGGGCGATCGCAATCGCAATATCGTGATGATTGAGCGTCCTGCGGGACTTAATTATGATTGGTCGGAGGGTTGAGGGTTTTTGGGCAATCAGTTTCTTGGGCAGTCGGGAGAGGGGGAGGAGGGGGAGGAGTGGGAGGAGGGGGAAGAAATTAGCAATGACCAATGACCAATTACCAATTAAGGGATTCTGCCAACAACCAACAACTGGTGCGACCCCGCGCCGCCGTAAGACGAGCGACCCCGCGCCGCCGTAAGGCGCAAGGGAACGCGCGAGTAGCAAGGGAACGCGCGAGTAGCAAGGGAACGCGCGAGTAGCAAGGGAACGCGCACCAGAAATAACCAACAACCAATAACAGAAAATTGGCATTACACAACACCGCCACACCTGAATATTCTCGCTACAGCGAAATTATTGATGTGCGCTCTCCGGGGGAGTTTGCCGAAGATCGAGTGCCGGGGGCGATTAACTTACCCGTCCTCGATAATGAGGAGCGATCGCGAGTTGGGACGATTTATAAACAAGAATCCCCGTTTGCGGCGCGTAAAATGGGGGCGGCCTTGATTTCTCGCCATATTGCCGATTATTTAGACGATTATTTCTGGGATAAGGATAAAGATTATCACCCCTTATTGTATTGTTGGCGCGGTGGGACGCGATCGCACAGTTTGGCCTTAATCTTGGCGCAAATTGGCTGGCAAGTTACGGTGATAACAGGCGGTTACAAAACCTACAGAACCCAGGTGCGTCAACAGTTAACGCAACTGCCCGGTCAGTTTCAATACCGACTGGTCAGAGGCTTGACGGGGGTGGGCAAAACGGCAATTTTGCAGCATTTGGCCCGGCAAGGGGAACAAGTGATAGATTTAGAGGCGATCGCCAACCATCGCGGTTCTTTGCTTGGACAACCGGAGGATAACACCCCCCAACCTCCACAGAAGTGGTTTGAATCGTTACTCCTGCAAAAATTCCAAAGCTTTCAACAATCTAAAACAATCTGGCTCGAAGCCGAAAGCAGTACCATCGGCAAACTACACATCCCGGCGCAGTTGTGGCATGAGATGAAAACTGCGCCCTCGGTGCAACTTCATTTACCGTTAGAAATGCGCGTGACTCACTTGTTGCAGCAATATCAGGATTTGATCGAGCATCCCGATCGCCTCAAACAACAACTGTATCGCCTTAAATATCGCTATGGCCAAGCCCAGGTGCAGCAGTGGTACGACCTGATCGATCGCGAGCAATGGCGCGAGTTAGTCTCCGATTTGCTGACCCATCACTACGATCGCGCTTACCATCGTTCTCTACAGCACCAAACCCCTCCCCACTACGAATTTACGTTAACCAATCTTTCTGAGGCAGCATTAAGGACGGCGGCGCGATCGCTCCGAGATTGGGCAACCGCAGGCTGTTGATCGGCAAAATGTTCTTCGACAATGGCGGCAGCTTCGTGGACTTCGACTTGTCGATAATGGGTTTTATCTGGCATGACAATCATGTTCGGCCCTTTCTTACAAGCTTTGAGACAGCCTGTAGTTTTGATTTGTACATGGTCTTCCAAGCCGCGATCGCTCAGTTTTGCTTCGAGGGCGTTACACAATTGCTGTCCCCCGCGCTTACGACAAGCGGATTTTCCGCAAACCAATATCCTAGCTTGGGCTTTGTCCCGTCTAGGAGTTGCTTGAGGTCGCTCTGAAGGGGTGGCGTTGACCAGTTTAACGGATTTTGCCGTGAAGTCAGTTTTACCCGTCTTCTGGAGCTTCTGAATGCCTTTAATCTTGAGATAGCAGCCTGGGGTCAAACGAGGATCGAGGGCTTTACGCACTTTTTTCGGCAGTTTGACCCAGAGTTCTT
The DNA here is from genome assembly GCA_000380225.1 of filamentous cyanobacterium ESFC-1. Lineage (GTDB taxonomy): Bacteria > Cyanobacteriota > Cyanobacteriia > Cyanobacteriales > Spirulinaceae > Jaaginema. The sequence continues at coordinate 282,241 of KB904821.1, read as the reverse complement.
TGTTCTCGACTGCAACTCGCAGGTATTTGACTTTGTAGCCGTCTCTAATGACAAAAGCAAGCAACTGACCGTGTAATTTAAAGGTAGACTTAGACATAATAATTTCCTCCTAATTTGTGATTCGGTTAAGAAAATGTTGTGTTTTCTTATGTTCTTGTTAAGAATATCTCGCCGATCTTGCTTTTCAGTATAACGGCTAGTTGGAAATCTGTTGCAATAAGCCTTCAAAAAAATTAAAATTTTGTTGTTAGTCTTTGGTCATTAGTCCTTCGTCCTTTGCGGATTAGGTATCACGCCACTACTGAAATAGTTATCAATCAATCACCCCTAGTTTAAATAATGGAAAACACGCAAAACTGGTATATTGTCAAGCAAGAAGGGGGACAATGTGAAATTGTTTCCGAGGAAATATTCGATCCAAAACAAGCCCCCAATGTAGAACACTGGGGGCCGTTTGCTTCTCAACCGGACGCGATCGCCCGTCGAGTGGGATTAATTAGGGCGGGTAAATGCCAACCGCGTTAATTCGGACTGGCTTCTGGGATAGCATTCACCTGGACATCCGGCATTTCACCTTGACGAACGCGGACTTCTTGGGTGAGGATATCTAACGCTTTGACATATTGAGGATCGTCAGGAGTACCCAGACGGGTGCGATCGCGTTGTAATTCCTTCCGTTCTTCTTCGGAAAGTTCTAAAACCACATCCGGCGGAATCCCTTCTTCATTAATATCGCGACCGCTTGGAGTCAGGTATTTCGCGATCGTAACCGCTAAACCCGAACCATCTCCTAAGCCCCGGACTGACTGTACTAAGCCTTTCCCAAAGGTTTTCGTTCCCACCAAAACGGCGCGGTCATTATCTTGGAGTGCGCCCGAAAGAATTTCACTCGCACTGGCTGAACCGCCATCGACTAAAATCACCAAAGGCTTATCCGTCAAAGCGCGATTATTAGCCGCTTCCTCGTCTACTGTCCCGCGACGATTCACCGTAGACACGATTTTGCCATTATCCATCCACATCCGCGCAATCTCGATGCTCGAATACAACAAACCGCCAGGATTCGAGCGTAAATCGAGGATATAACCCTCGACATTTTGGTTTTCAAAATCTTCGATGGCTTCGCGCATTTCCCCTGCGGCGTTAGCACTAAACTGGTTGAGGCGAATAAAACCCACCGGGCCAATCGGGCTACTTTCAAGTCGAGCGCGTACCGGATGAATTTCAATGCGGGCCCGACTAATCGGGTAATCAATTTCCTGGGAACCCCGTTTGATGGTGAGGGTCACTTCAGTTCCTTCTTCACCGCGAATCAACTTCACCGCGTCGTTGACATCCATCCCTTCGGTATCGAGGCCATCAATTTCCATGATGATGTCTTTGGCCAAAATCCCCGCTTCAAACGCCGGACTGTCTTCGATGGGAGAAACCACAATGAGACGGTCGGTTTCTTCATCTTTAGCAATTTGAATCCCAACCCCGGTTAATTCCCCAGAGGTATCAATTTGCATACTTTGGAACTCATCGGGATTCATAAAGCGCGTGTAGGGGTCTTCTAAGCGCTCTAACATTTCCCGAATGGCACCGTAAGCTTCTTCTTTGTCGCTGTAGGTGCGGTCTAGATATTCCGAACGAATCGACCGCCAATCCTCACCGTTAAAGGTTGCGTCTACATACTGACGGTTAATAATTTGCCAAACTTCGTCTACTAATTCTTTGGGGCTGTCGCCCATCAAAGCTTGACTTTGAGAAAGAAGACCTGCTCCAGCGACCGCCGCAGTTGTTAAAACTAATGCTGTTGCGCCGAGAACCAGTCCGCGTTTTGGGTTTACCATAAGCCTTTATTGTTGCGCCGATGGGGAAGTGCAATTTACGTTCAATCGATTATGCTCACTCTAACACAGGTTACTGTGAATCCGCTTCAAGTTAGCTTGTCCTTTTTAGCGGAGGCTACCATCTAGAATCCGGATGATTTTGTTATTGGTTATTGGTTATTGGTTATTGGTTATTGGTTATTGGTTATTGGTTATTGGTTATTGGTTATTGGCAGAATCCCTTAATTGGTAATTGGTAACTGGTAATTTCTTCCCTACTCTGGACGGGGAAACCCCGCCCCTACACGCCCACTGCCCCTTAATCGCTGATAACACTCGCGCGAAACGTTAATCTTGCTTTTTGAGCCTGTAATGTCCATCTAGTCTAGCTTTTAGCCTTTTTATAGAGTCCACCCTACAGCCAGAAGTTTCTGATCTTCTTTGGAGGGGCATTCATCCCACCTCCCCCCCGACTGCCGAGGAGCCGATTGCCGATTGCCCCTTAGAGGCTGTTGAGGCGATTACTGAAAAGGCTGCCGAGGAGCCCTTCAGTTGCTAAGGACAAACCACCGAACGATATTTGGCTGCGAGAGCGTCGGGGCTAGTTTGCTCGTAATATTCAAAGGGTTGGCGAATCCAAGGATCGTCAGCGAGATAATCGACATGATAATCTGGGGCGACAACCGAGCAGCTTTTGTACCACAGGGTAGCGGTGCGTAGCTCGCTAATTTCGTCGCGATAACGCTCTTGTAACCATTCGATGGTGGCTTGTAAACTCTTGCCAGAATCAACGAGATCGTCTACTAATAAGACGCGATCGCCCAAAGATTCAGTCGTCATAGCTAAATGTCGAGAAAACTGAATTTCACCCCGTTGGCGATTTTGGGGGCCGCTGTAGGAAGATGCCGATACAATGGCCAAGGGCTGGTCGAACAAGCGACACAATAAATCCCCGACCCGCAATCCGCCTTTAGCGATGCAAACAATTTGGTTAAATTCCCAATCGGATTCATAGATTTGGGCGGCCAAACGTTCTATTTTTTCGTGGTAGTCCGACCAGGACACAATCAAGTCTGGCATAACAAGTTTGGAAAAATGGCTTCAGACGATGGTACAACTGGCTACAGTATCGCGTATTTTCTTCAATCTTTTTGTATCGACTGAAGCCGCGATCGCCCTTATTTTCAATTTTTATTAATTTTAGGGCTTAATTTTTCTTTGAGAGTCCGCCCTATCGCTAAAAGTTCAGAAACTAACTCGGTTGAGGCAAAAGTGCTGGCGTAATTGAGTCAAAACCAATCGCCCACAACCCCATAAACTCTTGGAAGAACGTTCCTGCGCTCGTGCTGATCGCTGATAACTCTCTTTGAAACGTTAATTTTACTTTTTGACGCTGAAACCCTAGTATATTATAGTGTTGAGCCTTTTCTAGAGTCTGCCCTATAGCAAGAAGTTTCTGACTCACTTTCTGGGGCAAAATCCCCACTCCCCCCCGACTGCCGAGGAGCCGATTGCCGAGGAGTCCCTTAATCGCTGATAACTGATGACTGATGACTGAAACAACACCCCAAGCCGAAAAATTACATTTATCTACTAAGTTAGCGTATGGGGCGGGAGATTTCGGCCCGGCGATTACGGCTAATGTTTTAGTCTTTTTTCTGCTGTATTTTTTTACAAATGTGGCCGGCTTACCTGCGGGTTTGGCAGGTAGTATTTTAGCAATTGGTAAGATTGGCGATGCGGTCAACGATCCGGTTACAGGCATTTTAAGCGATCGCACTCGTACCCGTTGGGGTCGCCGTATTCCTTGGATGGTGTGGGGGGCGATTCCCTTTGGTCTTACCTTTTTTGTCCAGTGGCTTGTTCCCACTTTTAGCGAGAATCAAGCCACAAATGATCTGGCTTTGTTTTGGTATTACACCGTCGTCGCAATTTTATTTAATTTGGCTTATACGGCGGTAAATTTACCCTACACCGCCCTCACCCCCGAATTAACCCAAGATTACAACGAACGCACCGCTTTAAATAGCTTTCGCATGGCTTTTTCGATTGGTGGCAGTATTTTGTCGCTGATCTTAGCGCAAGTGGTCTTTGCTTTTTATCCCAACGATCAACAACAACAATACTTTGTTTTAGGCTCAATTTGCAGTATTTTGTCGGTTATTGCCATTTTTTGGTGCGCCTTTCGTATCAAAGAACGAGGTAAAGACCCCTTGCTGGCCTTGCCCCAAAAGCGCTTGGGGGGATGGATTTTATTAGGATTGAGCGCGATCGCGATCGGTTACGGTGTTATTGTGTTGATCTTCGCCACCCCGACCATAGCGGCGATTGTCTCAGTTTTGGTGGGTATACAACTTCTAGCGTTTGGCAGTACCCTCCTTTTTGCCGTTTCTGAGTCCCATTTACAGCGCCGACCGTCCCCGACTCAGAACGATGAAACTACGCCCGATATCCCCTTTTTCGAGCAACTCCGCATTGCTTTTACCAACAAGCCATTTTTGTTTGTGATTGGTTTGTATTTGTGTTCGTGGTTAGCGGTACAACTGACGGCTTCGATTTTGATTTATTTTGTCGTGAGTTGTATGGGGTTGTCTGAAAACGATTTTCCCCTCGTCGCGATCGCGGTACAAGGAACAGCTTTAGTTATGCTATTTGTGTGGCGACAAGTGAGCGATCGCATTGGCAAAAAAGCCGTTTATTTTCTCGGTACTTGTATCTGGATTGTGGCCCAGGGGGGCTTATTTTTCCTGCAATCGGGTCAAATTGCTTTACTGTATCTTCTGGCAGTTTTAGCCGGTTGTGGCGTTTCTGTGGCTTATCTCATTCCTTGGTCGATGGTTCCCGATGTCGTAGAACTCGACGAACTCAACACCGGACAACGCCGCGAAGGAATCTTTTACGGCTTTATGGTACTACTCCAAAAAGTCGGCCTCGCTTTAGCCCTTTGGATTGTCGGAATCGCCTTAGAATTTTCGGGATTTGTCGAACGTCCCCCAGGAGGGGATATTCCCGTTCAACCCGATAGTGCTTTATTTGCCATTCGTGCCGCGATCGGGCCTTTACCTACTTTTGTCTTGATTTTAGGCTTGGTTTTAGCTTATTTTTACCCAATTACGGAAACGATTCACAGCGAAATTCGCCTGAAGTTACAAGCCCGTCGGCAATCCGAAACAACTGAGGAATAATCTTAAAATCCCTGGATAGAATCATCGCCGCTTTGATTCAATCCAGGCGAATATCCCAATCAATCTCATATTGAGTCAAAATTAATTGCGATTAGTTTGGGCAACAACAGGTATGTTTGCGAGCATTGCTTGAAACCCTTGTTCAATGGTTTCCTCAATTTTTAAACGTTTTTCCAGGGAAGCACATTGGAAATCGGGGTAAATCGGTCGTCCTCGGTCATCTTCTAAAATCGCAAATTTGCTTGGAATTTTGTTCAGCACAAAAGCAATTAATTGGCGGTAAAATTCGGGGTTTTTGACCGCGTTATGGTAAGGGTGATTATCTGGATAAGTAGACAAGAAATTATCAATTTCTTCGATGACTGTTGAAGCAGTGAGGTTAACGGTGGCTTTCGGCATGGAGACTACCTTTGATGATTTTCCGAGTCGGTTTCAAAATCAAACCTGGATTGTGGCGATCGCGGACATTAGAGTTTCTACAGAATTTCTGCAATCGGTTCTAAAACCTTAAAATATGTAGTAACTTTTGCTTAAAGTTTAAAAAATTCTGATACAGGCGATCGCGATTGAGTGTCAAAAATTAATTTTTATTTACATTTCTTCATATAAACCGACGCGATCGCCCTCAAAAAAGCCAACCCCAAAAAACCATGAAAACCGATACTAGCTTGCCCCAAACCGTTCTCCAAGAAGGAAACCTCAAAAGTATTCACCACATCGCCCTAAATGTCCGTAATTTAGACGCATCTCGGCATTTTTACGGGCATATCTTAGGACTGCACGAACTCACCGGGCCCGAAGTCCCCAGTACCCTCAAAGATTTAGTCGCGTCCGGTCAAGTCGCGAACTTCGTCACCCCAGACGGAACCGTTCTCGATTTATTCTTTGAACCCAATCTCGAACCCCCCCATCCCGACCCCAAACAGCAATTTACGAGGGCAAATCACCTCGCTTTTGACATTGACCCGACTTTATTCGATACGGCTGTGGCTGTCTTGCAGCAAAACAACGTCACCCTCGACCATGGCCCCGTCAGTCGTCCCACAGGCCGCGGCATTTACTTTTATGACCCCGACGGCTTTTTAATCGAAATTCGCTGCAATCCGAGTCACAGCTAAGGGGAAAATTTTGCCGATAATTTGGATTGAGTAATTCCCAATAACAACCAACAGCCCCTCTCCGGGTGGGAGAGGGGTTTGGAGTGAGGGTAATTGATTACTGCTGGGTTGAACAACTCAACGATGCTTGGAGCTTAATCCGCACTAACCTACCTGTAGAATGTAGCTCTGAACCTTTTTTTAAAGAACCAGTCTCCAAACCCAGTTAAGAGATATAGCAACCGCCAAATCGGTCAGGACAACATCATCCATTCTTAGAAAATAAGCCCCTCTCCCACGGGAGAGGGGTTGGGGTGAGGGCGATCCTTGCGAGTCAAAACGTCCTAACTGTTTTGCTTGCTGCTATATTCTTGGGCAAAACCCACAACAAAACAGCAACTCATGGAAAAAACGTTCCCGCGATCGTGCTGATGAAAACTCGTTCTAGCTACACTCAACTTTTACCCTATTTACTCCCCCAAGGCGCGACAATTGGTTTAGCCTTGGCTTGTACCTTGGTATTTACCGCTTGCTGGCCGATTTTAGCTTGGCTGTCTAAGGGGATTGCTCAGTCTGTGGGAGATGGCGATCTCGACGCAATTTTGCGGATTTGCGCGATCGCCCTCTCGGTATTTTTCGTGCAGAAACTCGCGCAATTTGGTCAAGACACCCTCATGGCCAAAGCCGCCCTGATTATCGCCCTCGACCTCCGCAAAACCCTCTACAGCCATCTGCAAAAACAAAGCCTCGATTACTTTGAAACCCACAAAACCGGAGACTTATCCTATCGTCTGACCGAAGATGTCGATCGCGTCGGGGAAGTCATTCACAAAATTTTTCAGCAATTTATACCCTGTATCCTGCAACTGATCGCCGTTTTGGGATACGCCATTTATCTTAACTGGCAACTCACCCTCGCTTTGTTAATCGCGGCCCCGGTGATGGGAATTTTAATCGGTTGGTTTGGGGAAAAAATACGCTCCTTTTCTCACCGCAGCCAAAACCGCATTTCGGACTTGTCTTCCTTATTAGTCGAAGTGTTTAGCGGTATTCGTTTAATTAAAGCTTTTGCTGCCGAAGACTACACCCTCGAACAATTTAGCCAAGAAGCCGAAAGCAATCGTCGGGCCAAGTACGCCGCCGAAAGGCTCAAAGCCATTCAGCATCCGATTATTGGCTTTCTCGAAGCAGTTTGTGTTTTGCTAATTTTTCTGTTGGGGGGATGGCAAATCAGCCAAGGCAATCTCACCGGGGCAGAATTATTTAGTTATGGGGTAGCCGGGGCTATGCTGATCGATCCGGTGAATATTACCACCCATAACTACAACGAAATCAAAAGTAGTGAGGCTTCTGTCGATCGCGTTTTTGAAATTCTGAGTTTGCGTCCCCAGGTGAGCGATCGCGCCAACGCCCAACCCCTCGATACCGTCACCGGAAAAGTCGAATATTGCCACGTTACCTTTGCTTATGAGCCACAAAAGCCCGTTCTCAAGAATTTGAGCTTTTTGGTACAACCGGGGGAAACAATCGCCTTGGTGGGGTCTTCTGGGGCGGGAAAAAGCACGATGATGAACCTCCTCCCCCGTTTTTATGACCCGGATGGTGGCGAGATTTTGATTGATGGGGTCAAGATTCGCGATTGTACTCTGGGCAGTTTGCGCCGCCAAATTGGGATTGTCCCCCAAGAAACGATTTTATTTTCGGGGACAATTGCCCAAAATATTGCTTTTGGTCAGCGCGATTTTGACCTCAAAGCCGTGGAAGTTGCCGCCCGGATTGCCAATGCTCATCAGTTTATTTCCCAGTTTTCTCAGGGGTACTATACCTATGTAGGGGAGCGAGGTGTCAACTTATCAGGGGGTCAGCGTCAGCGTCTCGCGATCGCACGGGCTGTCTTTCTCGATCCGCGTATTCTCATCCTCGATGAAGCAACTTCGGCGTTAGATTCTGAGTCCGAAGCCTTGGTTCAAGAAGCCCTAGACCGCATTATGCAAGACCGCACCGTGTTTATTATCGCCCATCGCCTGGCCACGGTTCGCCGGGCCAGTCGTTTATTCGTGATTGAAAGCGGCGAAATGATTGAATCGGGAACCCACGACCAGTTATTGGCTCAAAATGGGCGTTATGCTCAGTTTTACGCTCAACAGTTTTTGGGGGGCAACTAAGAAGAAGGTTTTTTGTTATTGGTTGTTGGTTATTGGTTATTGGTTATTGGTTGTTGGTTATTGGTTATTGGTTGTTGGTTATTGGTTGTTGGTTGTTGGTTGTTGGTTGTTGGTTATTGGTTATTGGTTATTGGTTATTGGTTATTGGTTGTTGGTTATTGGTGTCTTGCCGAGCTACCAGGTGCGCCTTACGGCGGCGCGGGGTCTCGACGCTTTCGGCGACGCGGTGAGTGCAGTCCGTTGGGCGGGTTTCCCGCGCTCGTTGGAACTGCCGAACCCGAAGGGGGTTTCGGCGCTTGTTGGTTATTGGTTGTTACCCAAATTAATCGTTGTAAATTGTACATTGTACATTATTAATTTCTTCCCACTGCCTACTGCCCAATCCCCACTGCCCAATGAAGAAACAAAACCCAAATCCCAATCGTCTGCTATAACTGTCTTACAATTTTAACGATCGCGTCTAGCCGTCGAAATTAATTTTTGCGTATGAAACGCTTTTTTTCTCACTTCATCTCAAAACTGCGCTTTCGCGACTGTATCGCCCAAGCCGCGATCGCGACTACGGCGAGTCTGGGTTTGATCAATCCCGCGATCGCCCAAGTGACCTCACCGCCCATCTTTGAAAGCGTCCGGGTGAGTCCCCGATTTAATCCAGACCCGATGGTGTTGCGGGGGATTAGCGGTGGCACGACTGCCGCCCCTTCTGTGTCCCGACGGGAACAGACCACTACAGGGCCTTGTGTGGGTTTTGTAGATACTTCACCGGATCATGTGATGACCCTGACGAATGATTTTGACTTTCTCAGCGTTGAAGTGCAAAGTTCAGAAGATACTACCCTGATCGTGAGGGGGCCGGGTGGCGCTTGGTGCAATGATGATATTAGTGGCAAAAATCCTGGTATCGCCGGAGAATGGCTCGAAGGGACTTATGAAATCTGGATCGGGTCTTATCAGAAGGATAAATATTATCCCTATATTTTGCGTTTAACCCAAGTCCGTTAATAAGAATCGGATAATACCGTTTCATTCGCCTCTTGGGAATGCCAGGAGGCGAAATGGTATGAGAGCAGATTCTTGATGGTGTATTGCAGGTAATTTAACAGGGCATAAACCAACACAATGACTCCCACCATCTCTAGGGCTTCTTCAACGGTGGTGATGAGCAAATAAGGAAGGGTATAGCGCCCATGTACGCCTGCATGGAAACCACCGATGATTTCTACGCCGATCGCGCCGCCGACATAAACAACGCCAGCAAGAATAAATAAGCGGCGCGTCGCGGGGGGTAGGGCTTTGAGAAACTTCCAATAAGCTAAACCCACGCACCCCACGAAAATCATACCGGGAATGACCCAGGCGTAGTACAACAAACCGCTAAGATTGAACCAGACTTTCAAGGCGCGATCGACGGTTTCATGGAGACTTGCTGCTTCGTCTAAGGACATTAAGAGAAATAAGACAGCTAAACCTTGCCAATGCCGGGTATAGCGATCGCGAGTTTGTTTTTTCAGGAAAGCGATCGCGGTGAATAAACCGCAACCTACAAACAACAATGTCGAAGAATACCAAGTGGGAATGCTGTTTTCCACATCCACCCCCACAACCCGCGTCAAATGTTGGGGCAGGGTGTAGTTGACTTGGTGGTTGTAGAGATTTACCCCTAAATGTAAAGCTAATAAAATGACCGTGATTGCACCCAGAGCGATCGCGACTCGCTTCGGGTCAACCGGAAGGCGGAAGTTGGCGCGATCGCCAAAAATTTTCGGAACCAGGGAATCTTGCATAGCCAATTGATTTTACAAGTTCGTGGGCGGCAATTCTCTTAATCAGAATTTACCGCCGTATGAACTTAATTATAATCACGGCTTAATCTGCCCTTAACGCTTCTGTTAGAGAAATCACGGAGAGGGATAAATTTGCGGATATTCTTCCGGCTCTACATAATTGCCGTCGCAGTCTTCTTTCAGGCGATATTCTGACAATTCAAAGGCTTCTCCTTGCAATTCATATTCGGCCCAAGACCCACAATCGCCCAAACCGCGACCCTTCGAGAAGATGGTTAAAGTTTGACTATCGGGGTCATAAGTGGGTAAACCACCTAAATCGCGGCTCATTTCCGCTTCATATTCCCCATCTTCTCCCGGCAGATAGGTCGTAAACTCCAACGGCGTTACTTCTACCCCCTCGTCGGTTTCGGTGTAAACATAATATTGATAAGCCCCTTGATAAGCCGCCATAAAACATAAAACTTCGACTAACGTTTGGTTAGGGGCGATCGCGTAAGTTTCCGAGGATTCCTGGGATGTTTCTGGATCGAGAGTCCCGTCGCAAACATTTAATGCCTCGCGATTATCGTAAAGATATTGCCAAGCATCGCGGTTTGATGTGGGTGAAACCGCCACCGTTTCAGGGGAATCAATTGCTTCAACTACCGCATCTTCTGAGGAAGGACGATCGACGGCTTCTTCGGGGAGTTGCTCGTTGGTACAGCCCACTATAGTAGTTAATAACGCGGCGCAACCTACAGCCAGCCATCTAGGTATTAATGCAGTCATTCGGAAACTCTCCTACTCATTGTTAAACATTATTCATGGTGAGGACGACCCTGATGCCGATGAAGTAAAGCACTCGTTTCTAGATTCAACCTATCTCAGCCGAATTCCGTTTGAGTTGTTGGTAATTTCTCTCAGCCTCAAGAGTAAAGGTTAACTCTGCTCGCATTGTCAACACTCAACACTAAGATATAGACAGAGATCGAGGCCATGTATTGGCTCTGGATAACCTCATGGGTCGCTTATGGATTTTCTAATTTTGATTGTGGGGCTAGGGATAGGACTAGGGATTAGTTTGGTGTTTCACTATCGTCAACGGCAGCAACTGACAAAAATTCTGGAAATTGCAGCGAATGGCCCGGCCGAAAATGCTTCATTTTCCGTAGTTTCGCGTTTGCGCCGAGAAATTGCGCGATCGCGAACCATTCAAACTGAGCTAGAACTAGAGTCAGAAGTATTGCAACAAGCCCTAGCGATCGCGCCGATTGGTTATTTACGGGTTGATGCCGAAAATCAACTGATGACCTGTAATCCCGTGGCGAGACAGTTACTCTGTATCGATCGCTGGCATCCCAATCGTCTCCGTTTATTGCTGGAGTTAGTACGGTCTTATGAACTCGATCGTACTATCGAAAAGGCGCGTCAAAGCCAACAAGTGCAGATCGAAGACTGGATTTTTGAAACCACCCCGTTAGCGCCCATATCCGGGAACCACCATACCCTCCCGTTGCGGGCCACTTGTATTCCCTTACCCCAAGCCCAAGTCGGGGTGTTTCTCGAAGATCGTAGCGCCATTACTGAATTAACCCAAGCCCGCGATCGCGCCTTTTCTGACATTATGCACGAACTCCGCACTCCCCTCACCTCCATTAGTTTGGTTGCAGAAATGCTCCAAAGTCGCCTTTCCGGTCAAGAAAAAAGTTGGGTTGAACGTTTATCCCAAGAAACCAATCGCCTCATCGATTTAATCCAAAACTGTTTAGAAATTAGTCGTCTCCAAAAGAACCCCAAGCAATACCTCAAATACGAAGAAATCGACATCAAAAGCTTTTTACTCGGTATCTGGCAAACCCTAGAACCCTTAGCCAAACAAAAAGAAATTCAACTGAATTATGTGGGGGTCGATGATTTCAGCTTTTGGGGAGATAACTCGCGCCTTTCCCAAGTTTTTCTCAACATTTTTGACAACAGCATTAAATATAGTCCAGTTCAAGGAGAAATTCGCATCGAAGTCCAACATCAAGAAAACCGCCCTCTTTCTGACACCGATCCTTTGCCTTGGCAAACATCAGAAAACTCTTGGATTATAATTGACGTTATTGACTCCGGTTGTGGTTTTTGTGTTGAAGATTTGCCTCATGTGTTCGAGCGCTTGTATCGTGGCGATCCCTCCCGTACTCGGCAAACCCTGACCGAAAATCCCGATCCCGGTTTCTCAAATCATAATAGTAGTGGTCTGGGGTTAGCGATCGCCCAACAAATCATTTACGCTCATGGCGGTACAATCTCAGCCCAAAATCATCCTACGACCCAAGGCGCTTGGTTAAACATTCGATTACCGAATATCATTTATTCTTAATTTTTATTGGTTCTTACCCATCCAGTAAAAAGTTTCCTAAATGTGCCTTACTTAGCTTTATAAGTTGGCATGATGGTTCAATATCTAAACAATTAATGAGGGCAAAACTGGAACGCCCTAAATCTTTATCCCCAATCTTGCAAAATATCATAACTCATCCTTAACAAAACAATAAAAACACCAAAATCCAATGACCTTATCTTCAACCACAAACTCTTATGCCGAAACTACCCATTTTCAGCGATCCCTCAAGCGTTTAAGCCAAGAAGTCTTGCGAATGGGGGCCTTGGTAGAACGTTCTTTCCGTCTCAGTCATCAAGCCTTATTTGCGCGGGATTTAGAAGTCGCCCAACAAATCAAACCCCTCGACAAACAAATTGACCGCTACTACCGCCAAATCGAACGGGACTGCGCCACCCTCATGACGTTACAACGCCCCGTTGCTCAAGATTTACGCCTCCTCAGCGCCTTTATGCACCTCGTCCGGGATTTAGAACGCATTGGCGATTATGCCGAAGACCTCACCGAATTAGCCGTCAAACTCTTTCCCTATCCGCCTCATTCCTGCCTCGGCGAAATCGAAGCCATGTCTAACCAAGCCCAAATGATGTTAGCTTCAAGCTTAGTTGCCCTGGCCGAACTGGATGCCAAAGCCGGACAAACCGTAAAAGTCATGGATGATACCGTCGATCTCGCTTACGATCGCGTCTACAATACCCTTGCCCTCACCCGCGACTTTCAAGGAGTCGTCGAACCGATTTTATTACTCGGTCTGACAATCCGCCACCTCGAACGGATGGCCGATCATGCCACGAATATCGGTCAGCGCGTTTCTTATATCGTGACAGGACAAAGGTAAGTTTTGTCCTTGGTCTTTGGTCATTCGTCCTTGGTCGGGAGTTTTTGGAGTTGGAGTTGGTGTCGAGAGGAATAACTCCGGATCGATAACCCAAAATTACTGAATTTAGGTTATTTTGGGGATTGACTTTATTCACGCAGTTGAGTTGTTGATGGACTTGGTGAATGGCTATCGCTTGTTAGGGATTACAGCCAATGCGCCCCTCTCAGAAATTAAAGCCGCGTATCGTCGCTTGGCCCGTCGATACCATCCTGATGTCAATCCCCACAATCGCGAACAAGCCCAAGCCCAGTTTGTTCGCATTACCCAGGCGTATCAATTGGTGTGGCAAACCGCGCTACAAGCTCAAGAAATTGCCAACTATTCTGTTAACCTGACGCAAACCGTTAAGGCGACAGCATTGCAACGACAAGCTCAACCCATCCCGGTATCGCAGTCCTTATCTCCCCAAGACCAACAACTCAAAACCCGTTCTTATCAATCCTTGCAGCAGTTGTTACAAACCCAACGACTTGCCCGCGCGATCGCGCTGATCGAAGGTTTAGCCCAACGCCTTCCCCAAGACCCCGAAGTGCGACAATGGCAGGCGATTACCTATCAACAGCAAGGCAGACAACTCCTGCGCGATCGCGAATATGCCAAAGCCTCCCTTTATCTCAAAAAAGCCTTACGCACCGACCCCCACAATCGATCCCTGTGGACGGAAATTCAGCGCGATCTGCAAGCCATTCAACAATTACGGCATGGCTAAATCGGCGTTTCAATCCTCCACAACCGCCCCAAGACAGCAGCAAAGGCGCAGTGGCAACCCCGTTTTTTGATAAGATGCTGTAGCGTATAAATATTTATCTTAGTTGCTTTTTCACAATCGGTAGACCCTGCCCATGATTCACGACATCTTCATGCCCGCACTTAGCTCCACCATGACCGAAGGGAAAATTGTCTCTTGGGTCAAATCCCCAGGTGACAAAATTGAAAAAGGGGATACCGTGGTCATTGTCGAATCCGACAAAGCCGACATGGACGTAGAATCCTTCTACGAAGGCTATCTCGCCACCATTTTAGTCGAAGAAGGAAATGATGCTCCGGTCGGTGCGGCGATCGCCCTGTTGGCCGAAACCGAAGCCGAAATCGAAGCCGCCAAACAACAAGCTGCCAACCAAGGCCAAGCCAGCAGCCCTGAGACTCCTGCCCCCGCCGCCACTCCTGAACCGGAACCCGAACCCGTCGCCACAACAGCCAGCAACAGCGCCAGCAATGGCAATGGCCGCATTGTCGCTTCTCCTCGGGCCCGCAAACTGGCCAAAGAACTGAAAGTAGACCTGGCTACCCTCAAAGGAAGTGGCCCCTATGGTCGTATCATCGCCGAAGACGTAGAAGCCGCCACCGGAACCGCCGCGAAATCGCAAACCGCCCTGGTCACGCAACCCAGCCCCACCCAACTTGCAGCGGCCCCTCCGGCTCCCCCGCGCCAAGCACCCCCGGCTCATGCGAGCGCAACCATCGGTAAGACCGTCTCCATGAACACCCTCCAAAAAGCGGTAGTTCGCAATATGGTGGCGAGTTTGGAGGTTCCCGACTTCCGCGTGGGCTACACCATCTCTACCGATGAACTCGATAAACTCTACAAAAAGATCAAGTCGAAAGGCGTGACCATGACGGCGTTATTGGCCAAGGCGATCGCGATGACCCTCCATAAACACCCGATTGTCAACGCCGCTTATAACAACGACAGCATCCAATACAACGAAGATATTAACGTCTCAGTGGCGGTGGCGATGCCCGACGGTGGCTTAATTACCCCGGTTTTACAAAAAGCCGACCAAATTGACATTTACTCCCTGTCTCGCACCTGGAAAAGCCTGGTAGAACGCGCTCGGAGCAAACAGCTACAACCGGAAGAATACAATAGCGGCACGTTCACCATCTCGAATTTAGGGATGTTTGGGGTAGACCGCTTTGATGCGATTTTGCCCCCCGGCCAAGGAGCGATTTTAGCGGTGGGTGCGTCTCGTCCCCAAGTGGTTGCGACTCCTGAAGGGATGATGCGCGTCCAACGGCAAATGCAGGTGAATATGACTTGCGACCACCGCACGATTTATGGGGCAGATGCGGCGGCTTTCTTGAAAGATTTAGCCGATTTGCTCGAAAATGATACTCACTCGTTAACTCTGTAGCTTTTTGTAGTAAGCCCTTTAGGGCTTGAATAACGTCGGATTTAAGACGGTGCGTTACACTTCGTTAACGCACCCTACTGCCGTGACACGCCTTAAATAGGGCTTTAGCGTAGGGTGGGTTAGGCGGCTAGAATCTAGGCTATGACTGCAATCTAGTTATCCGCCGTAACCCACCGTTTAAGATGTGTCGCGGCACTACTGGCTACTGGCTCGACACAGCTTAATTTGTGCGATAGTCACCATCGTTAAAATGCTTGTATTTTGGTGCGTTACGCTACGCTAACGACACCCTACCTAAAGCTTCATTTTAGCTATCCGCCGTAACCCACCATTTAAAGTGTGTCACGGCACTACTGGCTTATGAATTTAGCCAAATTTCGAGAAAATTATCCAACCAAGCGGCAACATGGGGGCTGTAACGAGCGTGATTTTGGAATTGGTGCGATCGCGTCTGCGCTCCAGTTAAACTCAGTTGCTCGGCTCCTTGAGTTGTCCAGAAGTTGAGCATTTCTTGAGTCATTTCTGGGTGAAATTGTAAGCCATAGGCGTTGTTTCCGTAACGAAAGGCTTGATTCAAAAAAGTTTCTCCTTGCGCCAGTAAAACCGCGTCTTGGGGCAGGGTAAAGCCTTCGCTGTGCCAATGATAAACATGAGTCAGGGGAGAAAATAACGCCGAGCCGGATGCGGTGGCTTGTAGGGGAAAATAACCAATTTCGCGGACATCTTCAGGATGAGGAGCAACCCTTCCCCCAAGCGATCGCGCCAGCATTTGCGCCCCCAAACAAATACCGAGAAAGGGTTTCTCCGCAGCCAAGGGAACCGAAAGCCAATCTAATTCTGTCCGAATAAAGGGTAATGTTTTGTCATCATTGGCACTCATTGGCCCCCCAAATGCGATCGCGCCAGCATAATCGTCTAAAGTTGGCGGGAGGCGATCGCCCAATGCCGGACAACATAAGTTTAGGTTATAGCCTTTTTGTTGCAGCAGTTGACCGACTAAGCCTGCTGTTGAGGTTTCTTGGTGAACAATACACAGAATTTGCTTGGTCATTAGGTTATTGGTCATTAGTCATTGGTCATTGGTCAAGAGAAACCCAATACATATCCGCAAAAGTAACCGGATTCTCTGAGGTTAGCAGCGATCGATCTATTAAGAACAGTGGCAGTTGCTCGTTTTGTCTTATACCTTGGATGAAGTAGGGTTAAACGATGACCGTCAATCTCAGGGTTTTCTACGATTTTATCCAGGGTTGGCAACATCTACGAAGTCCAAATTGTCATAAAAGACAAAGTGCAACTTTAGACGGTCACTCGTTATTCAATATCTGAGGAAATACCTTTATTTTTCCTCCCAGGGAGAAAGGCCAACCACCCATGAGAGACGAAGCAAAAACCAAAGAACAATTAATCGAGGAGTGTCAAGCTTTGCGCCAGCGCGTGGCGCATTTAGAAGCAGTCGTGGGGACAAACGCCTCCGCTAAACAAATTTTGGAGGAATCCCAAACCCTTTATCGGAATATCCTCGATAATACGGTGGCGGGCTTCTTTCAGATTACGCCTGAGCGAGAATATCAAGTGGTTAATTTAGCATTGGCTCAGTTGCTGGGTTATGCTTCCCCCTTGGATTTGACCGAGAGTATTAAAGACATTAGAACGCAAGTTTTTGTCGATCCCCAGCGCTACGATGAGTGTCAGCGCTTGCTGCTAACCCAGGGAGAAGTTAAAGAGTTTGAGTATGAAGCCTATCGCCGCAATGGGACAACCGTGTGGGTGTCGGATAATAGTCGGGTGGTACGAGATGACGACGGCGAGATTTTATATTACGAAGGCAATAGTATTGATATTAGCGATCGCGTTGCCATGGAAGCGGAGCTAGAGCGTCAAGTTGAAGAACGCACCGCCGCTTTAAAAGAGTCTAATGATTTTCTCGTTGAAGAAGTCGTCCAGCGTATTCGCTCGCAACACGACCTGAGAGCCACGAAAGTCCAACTCAAGGCGATTTTAGAGGCGGTTCCGGGGATTGTGTCTTGTGTAAGTAGCGATTTGCGCTATCTGGGGGTGAATGAAAACCTCGCTCGAACCTTTAACTTGTCTCCCGAAGAATTTGTCGGTCAGGATATTGGCTTTTTGGGTTCGGGGTCGGAGTTTAGCAGTTTTATTCGCAACTTTTTTGCCACTTCTCAGCAAGAAGATTTTTGCGAAATTACCGTGAATTTGGAAGGGGAAACCCAGAGTTATGTGGTGGTGGCGCAAAAATACGCCGACAGCCAAGCCGCCTTTACTGTGGGGATTGATGTTACCCAACGCCGCCTAGCCGAACGGCGTTTGCGAGAAGCCAAAGACCAGTTGCAAGCGATTTTAGAGGCGGTTCCGGGGATTGTGTCGTGGATTAGTTCGGATTTGCGCTATTTGGGGGTCAATCGTCATTTAGCGGGCCTTTATGGCATTCGCCCGGAAGCCTTTGTGGGTAAAGATATTGGCTTTTTGGGGACGGGTTCGGAGTTCGATCAATTTGTGCGGGATTTCTTTGACAGTCCTTGTCAAGATTCTTATCGAGAGGTGTCGGGCCATGTACAGGGTCAACCGAGGAATTATTTGGTGGTGGCGCAAAAGTACGACCGCGATCGCGCCGCTTTTATTGTCGGGATTGACATTACCGAACGCAAAAAAGCTGAAATTGCCCAGCGAGAAACGGAAGCCCGCTATCGTAGTATTTTTGAAAACGCGATGGAGGGGATTTATCAAATTCGCCCAGACGGTCGTTATTTGAGCGCGAACCCGGCGTTAGCTCGCATTTATGGGTATAAGTCTCCGAAGGCGTTAATGGCGGATTTGACCCAACGAGACCCCAGAGTTTATGTCGATCTCAAAAAACGCGATCGCTTTATTCGTTTACTGCAAAAACGCGATCGCGTCTTGGGCTTCGAGGTGCAGATTTGCCGTCAAGATCGTCAGAAAACCTGGATTTCGGAAAATGCCAGAGCAGTCCGAGACGAACAAGGCAATTTACTATACTACGAAGGTACGGTAGAAGACATTACCGAGCGCAAACTGGCGCAACAAGCCCTGCAAAAAGCCAACGAAGAACTCGAAAGCCGCGTTAACGAACGAACAGCAGCGTTGCGGGAATCCAACGACCAGTTAATCGTTGAAATTGCTGAACGTCGTCGCATCGAACACGCCCTCCGTACCTCCGAAGCGGAATTGCGGGCGTTGTTTGCGGCGATGACTGATATTATCACTGTCTTTGATGCTCAGGGACGCTATGTGCGGGTGGTTTCAACCAATTCTGAGGTATTGTATAGCCCCACCGAAGACCGCATTGGCAAGAGCGTTTATGAAGTTCTCAGTCCCGATGAAGCGGATTTCTTTGTGGCGCAAATTCAACGCACGATCAACACCCAAAAAACGGTCAACATTGAATATTCCCTTCTGGTGGAAGAAGAAAATGTCACCGACCCAGAAATTTGGTTTGCGGCCAGTGTATCCCCCATGCCGGATAATTGTGCGATCTGGGTGGCTCGCAATATCACCGAACGCAAGCGGATGTTAGATGCCTTGAGCGAAGCTGAGGCGAAGTATCGTAGTATTTTTGAGAATGCGGCGGAAGGTATTTTCCAAATTGACCCGAATAATGGATTTTTAAGCGCGAATCCGGCTTTGGTGAAGATGTACGGCTACGAAAGTGCCACAGAAATTATGACGGAGGTGACAGACATTGCCCAACAGTTGTATGTCAATCCCCAACGGCGTTATGAACTGACTAATCTTCTTGATACTCAGGATGCGGTGTATCACTTCGAGTCAGAAGTGTATCGTCAAGATGGCAGTATTATGTGGATATCGGAAAATGTCCGGGCGGTGCGGGATGAAACGGGGCAACTGCTGTACTACGAAGGCACTGTGGATGATATTACTCAACGCAAAGCCGCCGAAGAAGCGTTGCGGTTAGAGCAAGAAAAATCCGAACGGTTGCTGTTGAATATTCTGCCCCAGGCGATCGCCACTCAACTTAAACAATACCAAGGTTCTCTGGCCGAACGCTTTGACGAAGCCACGGTACTATTTGCTGATATTGTCGGTTTTACGCCCCTCTCGGCGCGGATTTCGCCGTTAGAGCTGGTGAGCTTGCTCAATCAGATTTTTTCGGCCTTTGACAAACTGGCAGATAAACACGGTTTAGAGAAAATCAAGACCATTGGGGATGCCTACATGGTAGCGGGGGGACTGCCCGTTCCGAGCGAGAATCACGCCGACGCGATCGCCGCCATGGCCCTAGAAATGCAACAAGAAGTCCAACAATTTCGCTCTCATTTGGATCAACCTTTTGAAATTCGCATTGGCATCAATACGGGCCCTGTGGTGGCGGGGGTGATTGGCATTAAGAAATTTATTTATGACCTTTGGGGAGATACGGTCAATGTCGCTTCTCGTATGGAGTCCCAAGGAGAACCCAGTCGTATTCAAGTTACCGCGAAAACTTACGAACGCTTGAAAGATCAATATACTTTTAGCAAACGGGGTCAAATTTTTGTTAAAGGTAAAGGGGATATGACGACTTATTGGCTCGAAAATCAAAAGTAACTATAAGTGATAATGTCATTGGCGATCGCGTATCAGTTGGAGGTAGTCGAGGTCTTTGTACTTTGCCTTTTTAAATCTCGGTGAAACGTTTGTTCCCCGCAGCTCAATCTAATGTATGCCTAAACTTCAACGGCTTCTGGCAACTCTGCTTTCTCAACAAAAGCAATCGACTTCTTTAAGGACGGTTTTGGTGATCCTTTTAGTTGCCCATGTGGGGATCACGGCGAGTTTAGTGGGGTATATTGCCTTTCGTAGTGGTCAAAAAGCGGTTAATGACCTCGCATCCCAACTGCGCCGGGAATTAACCGCCCGCATCGAACAAGAATTAACGCGCTATCTCGATACCCCTCATGCGATTAATCGGGTCAGTGGCAGTGCTTTGATTGCCGGAGACCTCAACATTAATAAGGCTGAAAGTGCGGGCTTATTTTTGCAGCAAATGAAAGTCTCGCCCTTTCTCAATAGCGTGTACTGTGGGAGCGATCGCGATGGGGACTTTCTGGGGGTAACGCGAGCCGATGAAAACCCCCAAAAGTTACGCATTATGGCCAGTAACGCCACAACTCAAGGCAATATGACTTTCTACGAACTCGACAACCGGGGCGATAGAATGTTTTTGGTCGAGCAGTTGCGCCCCTACGACCCCAGAGTGCGCCCTTGGTATCGTGCCGCCCTCAATTTGGGGCAGCCAGTATGGAGCGAGGTTTATCTCGACTTTACCAGTGGCTTACCCACCGTTACGGCCAGCTTACCCGTGTATAACCGCACGGGTAATGAATTAATGGGGGTTTGTGGGGCAGATGTGTTGCTATCGGCGGAGTTTCGCGCCTTTTTGCAAAATTTAGACATTGGTGAGAATGGTCAGGCGTTTGTGATTGAAAGTTCGGGCAAACTAATTTCGAGTACCAGCGATGACGATCTGGTGATTGGGAAGGACGAAGATGCTCGACAACGCCTTGCCACCGAAAGTAGCGATCGCCTGATCCAAGAAACGACTCATTTTTTGCAGAATCGCTTTGGCAGTTTGCCAGAGATTGAGCGATCGCAACAACTGGAATTTAAACTCGACGGGGCCCGTAAATTTGTCCAGGTTTCCCCCCTACGAGACAATCGCGGCTTGGATTGGTTGATTGTCTTGGTCATTCCCGAAGCGGACTTTATGCAACAAGTCCAGCAACAAACCCGCATCACCGCGATCTCATCGATTTTGGTGCTGCTTGTGGCGGCGACGGTGGGGATTGTTGCGGCTCGCTGGTTGAGCAATTCTATGGTGCAGTTGAGTGGGGCGGCGCGATCTTTTGCTGACGGCAACTTTCAGCATAAAATAGAACCGATTTTGCAAAAATTTCTTAAAATCCGAGAATTTACCAATTTATCCTACTCTTTTAAATCCATGGCCCTTCAGTTGCAAGACTCGTTTCGCGAGTTGGAGCAAATGAACGAACGCCTCGAACAACAAGTCCAAGAACGTACCGCGTCTTTGGTAGCGGCTGAAGCGGAGTTGCGGGGCTTGTTTGAAGCGATGACCGAGTTGATTTTAATTCTCGATGGCCAGGGCTATTATCGTAAAATTGTGTCGAGCAATCCTGAAGTTTTACAAGCTCGGGCCGACCACCTGATTGACCATTGTTTGCACGATGTTTTTGAGCGATCGCAAGCGGATTCTTTCTTGGGTTACATTCAACAAGCCCTCACCCGCCAAAAAACGGTAAATATTGAATATTGTTTGAATTTGCAAGGCAAAGATACTTGGTTTGCGGCCAATATTTCCCCCATTGATTCAGATTTAGTGATGTGGGTGGCGCGGGATATTAGCGATCGCGTCGCAGCCCAACAAGAAACTCAACTCCTACTCACCATTTCCCAAGCCATTAGTTCGGCGGTAGACTTTGATTCGGCGTTAGAAGTGGCTTTGCGTTTGGTGTGTCAAACCACCCAATGGGCTTACGGTGAAGCCTGGGTTCCCTCGACGGATGGCATGGTTTTAGAATGCAGTTCTCTGTGGTATTGCGACCCCAAAGACCAAGAAACCTTTGCCGAATTTCGCAATTATAGCGAAGCCCTGACATTTTTGGTTTCAGAGGGCTTACCGGGGAAGGTGTGGGACAGCCAGCAAGCTCAGTGGTTTGAAGATATTAGCCAGATGGATGATGTCTTTATGCGTCTCGAAATTGCCACAGAAGCGGGTTTAAAGTCCGGTTTTGGTGTTCCCATACTCGCCACCCTCGACGGGGCTTCCACCACCTTTCCCGATGCCTCTGCTGCGGTTTTGGCGGTGCTGGTCTTCTTTACCACGGCGGGCCAAACCCAAGATTCTAATCTGCGGGATTTGGTGAGTGCAGTCGCGGCTCAGTTGGGAGCAGTCCTACAACAGAAAAAAGTCCAGGCCGAAATGAAGGCTCTTTTTGCGGCTATGACGGATATGTTGACGGTAAGAGATGTTTCTGGACGCTGCTTGAACGTGATTCCCACTCAAGCAGAATCCCCCATCATTCCCTTAGATGCTGCTTTAGGGCGTACTCTCAACGATGATTTCCCTCCCGAAACCGCCGCTTTGCTGCTCAAAGGTATTCAAGTGGCAGTATCGCAACAAGTCCCAATTCGTTTAGAATACCGCGTTCCCCTCGGCGATCGCGATTGGTGGATTGCTGAAACGGTTTCGCCGTTATCCGATGAAACGGCTATTTTGGTGTCGCGGGATATTAGCGATCGCAAAACCATAGAAACCGCCCTCCGTCAAGAACAAGAAAAGTCCGAGAAACTCTTACTCAATATTCTGCCCGAAGCGATCGCCCATCAACTCAAACAATCCCCTGGAACATTGGCTAAACAGTTTGAAGAAGTTACCATTTTGTTTGCTGATATTGTGGGTTTTACTTCTCTTTCGGAACGCTTAGACCCGATTGAATTGGTTAATTTACTCAATCGGATTTTCTCACAATTTGACCGCCTAGCCGAACGACACGGCCTCGAAAAAATTAAGACCATTGGCGATGCTTATATGGTAGTGGGAGGCTTACCTGTGCCGCGTTCAGATCATGCTGAGGCGATCGCGCAAATGGCGTTAGAAATGCAAGACGCGATCGCCCAATTACAACAAGAAATTGACGAACCGATCGAAATTCGCATCGGAATTAATACAGGCCCAGTTGTCGCAGGGGTGATTGGGATTAAGAAGTTTATTTACGATCTTTGGGGGGATGCAGTGAATGTAGCTTCGCGGATGGAAGCCCATGGCCAACCCGGAGAAATTCAACTGACAGAAACGACTTACGAATGTTTAAAAAATCAGTTTTATTGCGAACAAAGAGGTAAGATTGCGGTCAAAGGTAAAGGGGATACAGTGGCTTATTGGCTCAAAGGGAGAAACGATTAACAGTTTTTTTCAGTAATCAGTGTTTTGGGCAGCTTTTTTCAGTAATCAGTAATCAGTAATCAGTCTCTAAGGGGCAGTAGGCAGTGGGCAGCTTTGCTGTAGGGGGGAGTTGAATTCTACCCCAGAAAGAGGATCAGAAACTTTGGTTTTTAGGGGTTAGTTTTAAAAAGGCTAAAAGCTAGACGCTTATAGGCGTTACAGCCCGAAAAAGTGAAATTAACGTTTCAAAGAGAGTAATCAGTAACCAACAACCAATAACCAATAACAAACAACCAACAACCAACAACCAATAACCAATAACCAATAACAAACAACCAACAACCAACAACAAAAAATGCGCCTTCAGTATCCCTTTAGTCCAAAAATGCCGCTACGACTCTTGTTAGTCGTGCCTTATGTGGCGCAGGTGGTGGCGGTGGTGGGTTTGGTGGGGTATTTGTCTTTTCGGAATGGTCAACGGGCGGTTAATGATTTGGCCAAACAATTACGAAATGAAGTGACGCAACGCATTGAAGACCGCCTTGATGGTTATTTAGACACCCCCCATTTAATTAATCAAATTAATGCCAATGATGTGAAGATTGATAAACTAAATTTACGCGATCCGCAATTATTAGAACGGCATTTTTGGCAGCAAATTCAACTGTTTAATTCAGCGAGTTATATTTATTTTGGCAGCGAGTGGGAGGTGTTTAGTGGGGCTGAACGAGTTGCCAATGAATCCCCAGATGCTCGCGATGATACGTTTAATGTAGCGTATTGGTCGAAGGATTCTCCTAACAACGAATTTTATACTTATAGCACCGATCTCAATGGCGATCGCGATCGCTTACTTTCTAAAGTTCCCGGTTATGAAATGTTGACGCGGCCTTGGTATCGTGCGGCCCGAGAAAGCCAAAAAGCGACTTGGGGCAATATTTATGTGTGGTCTGCGCCTTATCCTAACATTGCCTTACCTGCGGTTTTACCTTACTACAACCTCCAGAATGAGTTGCAGGGGGTGTTTGCGGTAGATTTATCCCTGTTGGATATTAGCCAGTTTTTACAAACCCTGTCGATTGGTCAAAGCGGTGAAACCTTTATTATTGAGCCTAATGGTCAGTTGGTGGCTTCTTCGACGACGCAGCAACCGTTTGTGAGCAAGGGGGAGCGATCGCAACGACTTCATGCGACCAATGTTGATAATACTTTGATTCGCGAAACGGCGAGTTATCTCGGTCAGAAGTTCCGCAGTTTCGAGCAAATCGACACTTCTCAGCAGTTAGCCTTTAAAATCGACAACGAGCGTCAGTTAGTCCAGGTTACGCCCTATCAAGATGAATATGGCTTGGATTGGTTGATTGTGGTGGTGGTTCCCGAAAAAGATTTTATGGGGCAGATTCAGCAAAATACGCGAATGACGCTGTTGTTGTGCGCGATCGCCTTTATAATCGCGACAGTCCTAGGAATTACAACTTCTCACTGGATTACCAAGCCGATTTTAAAGTTAGGTAAAGTCAGTCGCGATTTGGCCCGAGGGGATTTAGACCGGGATATGAAGCCCTACGGGGGAAGGCCGGTTGAGATTAACGAGTTAACGATGCTGTCGGATTCGTTTAGCCAAATGGCGCATCAACTCAATCGCTCGTTTACGGCTTTAGAAAAAATGAACGAGCAACTCGAACAACAGGTGCAAGAGCGCACCGCGTCTCTAGCTGCGGCTGAAGCGGAGTTGCGGGGCTTGTTTGAAGCGATGACGGAGTTTATTTTTATTAAAGACCGTCAGGGACGTTATCTTAAAGTGGTGTCGAGTGGCTCAGATTTGTTACAGTTGCCGATGTCGTTGCTACGGGGAAAGCGGGAACACGATATCCTCCCGAAAGAGCAGGCCGATCGCTTTGTGGGCTATATTGCAACGGCGTTGGATGACAATAAAACGGTCAATGTCGAGTATGAGTTGACGTTGCAGGGTAAATCGACTTGGTTTGCGGCGAATATTTCCCCGATTTCGAGGGAGTGGGTGGTGTGGGTGGCCCGAGATATTAGCGATCGCGTGGCCGCAGAACAAGCTTTACGCGACCAAGAGGCGTATTTACGGTTAATCCTCGATAACATCCCGCAACAGGTGTTTTGGAAGGATATGAATTTCGTTTTCCAAGGCTGTAATAAAAATTGGGCTACGGCTGCGGGGTTAGAAAATCCTGAAGCAGCGATTGGCAAAACTGATTTTGAGTTGTTGGCAGATGCAGAGGTAGCGGCAGAATTTCGGGCGAAGGATTTAGAAGTTATCGGTAGTGGTGAAGCGAAATTACACGAAATTCAAGAAAAAGACTATAAAGACCCAGAAGGGCGTAAGATTTGGCTAGATATTAATAAAATTCCCATTCGCGACGCGCAGGGTAATGTGGTCGGGGTGTTGGGGGTTTTAGAGGATATTAGCGATCGCGTCGCGGCCCAGCAAGAAATTCAACTGCTGCTCACCCTCAGTCAAGCCATTAGTTCTGCTCCTGATTTTAATGCCGCTTTGACCACGGCGTTGCGCTTGATTTGTGAAGCGACGGATTGGGTTTACGGGGAAGCCTGGATTCCAGGGGAGGATGAGTCAGCCCTCGAATGCAGTCCTTGTTGGTATGCGAATCCTCAGTATGAGGAGCAGTTACAGGAGTTTCGCACCTATAGCGAGGCGTTGACCTTTTTACCGGGGGAAGGGTTACCGGGTCGGGCTTGGACGCATCAGCAACCCCAGTGGTTGGAGAATGTACTGGAGGCCGATATTAATGATGTGTTTATGCGATTGGAGTTGGCGGTTGAATCCGGCTTGACGGCAGGGTTTAGTGTCCCGATTCCCGCGCAAGTGGCGGCGAATCAATCTTCGGTAATTGGTCGTCCGGCTTCGGTTTTGGCGGTTTTGGTGTTTTTTACCCCGCGACCCCGTTTAGAGGACAACCGGATGCAAGAATTGGTGAGTGGGGTGGCAACTCAAATCGGGACGGTATTGCAGCAAAAACGCGCTTTTGCGGAAATGAAGGCGTTGTTTGCCGCGATGACGGATTTACTGACGGTGCGGGATGTGTCGGGTCGCTGTTTGAATATTGTACCGACGAATGCTCAGGCTTGGTCGCGGGAGTTGGGGTTGGAGATTGGGCGATCGCTTCACGATAGTTTTCCCCCAGAAACGGCGGATTTCATTCTACAAAGCATTCAACAAACGGTGTCTCAGCAGGAAACGGTGACGATTGAATATTGTGTGCCGTTGCGGGGTCGCGAAATGTGGATTGCTGAGACAATTTCGCCATTATCCAACGAGACGGCGATTTTGGTAGCGCGGGATATTAGCGATCGCAAACACGCAGAAGCGGCGCTACGAATTGAACAAGAAAAGTCGGAACAGTTACTACTCAATATCTTACCGAAACCCATCGCCGATCGCCTCAAACATTCTCCTGGGACAATTGCAGAGCAGTTTGAGGAAGTAACGATTCTTTTTGCCGATATTGTTGGTTTTACGCCCCTTTCTAATCGCTTACAGCCGATTGAATTGGTTAATTTACTCAATCAGGTTTTTTCCGAATTTGACCGCATTGCTGACCGTTATAATTTGGAGAAAATTAAGACGATTGGGGATGCTTATATGGTGGTGGGAGGATTGCCGGTACCTTCAGAAAATCACGCCGAGGCGATCGCAGAAATGGCGCTAGAAATGCAGGGCGCGATCGCGCATTTTCGCTCGGAAGTCAAAGAAAAAATTGAGATTCGCATTGGTATTAATACCGGGTCTGTGGTTGCGGGGACGATTGGCATTAAGAAGTTTATTTATGACCTTTGGGGGGATGCCGTTAACGTCGCTTCGAGAATGGAATCCCAAGGAAAACCGGGCAAAATTCAAGTCACTGAGGCAACTTATCAACGGTTACACCACCTGTATGAATTTGAGCAACGGGGCGCAATTTCCGTCAAAGGGAAAGGGGAAATGATGACTTATTGGTTGCTCGATCGTAAGCCCTCTAACCAAGTTTCAGCCTGTAATGAAGTTAAGTCTAAATAATCGTGCGTCCAGGCTTTTTGTAATAAAGGTTGGGGAATTAAGAGGTCATATTTTTCTAGTTTTGGCATTTTATAATTAGCAACTAAATCTATATTTGTCAAGTCTTGTTGCAGAAGATTAACTAAACTTGTAATAAACTCCTCAATTTCCGTATCTTCTCCCAACTGAATCCAGAAATAATAAGGGGAATAAGCCTTAATTTTGCGAATTTTAACCCTCGACTTGAGCCAATCTTTCAACACTCGCTCTAAAGTAAAAAACGCCGTACTTCCTAACTCTGGAAACCAATAAAAACTACGCTCCTCAATCCCAAAAAATTGTGAAGTTACCAACCCTTCCCGGTGCGCGAGATTGCGGGCTGCATTCAGTCTAGATTTCGCATTGTCGAGTAAATACGGATAATCAATCTTTTCCTGTAAAACCTGTCGCATTCGTCGCAAAACTTTACCGTGAATTTTAACCCCACTCGTCCCCCACCAAGACACCTCACCCACCCCTTCCACGGGCTTTACCCAGGCAATACGGCGCTTTTCGTCGATTTCCTCTACCTTCCATGTCCGCCCTGCTAAAGACAATTGCTGCGCGATTTGCGGCACAATCGAAATGCGCCCAATTTCCCCGGTTTCCCCCTTTACCAAATACTCTTTTTGGTCAGAAAAGACGGCATAAAAGCGAAAATTGCGGACAACTTTTTCCCCTTTGATACCAATTATTAAATTCCCTTTTGCCGTTAACTGTAAATGCTCTAAATTCAGCCAATACGTTAACAACTGACGATAATCATCCTGGGAAATTGCTTGAAATGGCGGTAGAGTTAAAACCTGTTGGGCTAACTCCGGTGGACTTAATTCTCCTTGGGCGGCTAATACACTTAACGTCTGTTGATACAGCAAACTAAACGGATAAACAACCGACTGTACAGGCTCGATCCAGCGCTCCTCTAAATATAACTGAATAATAGCGATACATTGTAATAATTGCCACGGGACGCGATCGCCCAATTTTGCCTCTACATTTGCCCCCAATTCCGTACACACAAAGCGCATATCTGCCGGATTTCCTCGCCTTCCCGTGCGTCCCAATCGCTGTAAAAAACTCGCAACAGAAAGGGGCGCATTAATCTGAATAACTCGCTCTAATTGTCCGATATCAATGCCCATTTCTAGCGTCACCGTTGCCGCGATAACTGCTGGATAATCACTTTGCATTGCCGCTTCAGCATCTTCTCTCAAAGTTGCCGCAATGCTACCATGATGAACGTGATAAATATCCGGTAGATTCTCAAATTTTGCTTGCTGTCGTAGACTCGCAATGATTGTTTCCGTTTCGTTTCTATTATTGGCAAAAATGAGACATTTCTGATTTTGCGTTAAACTAAAAATGTAGCGATCGCGCTCTCTTTCTTCCGCTTCAAAACAAGCCACCGCTAACCGCACATTGCGCCCCGCAGCCCCCACTTCCGGCACAACTACATCAACCTCTGTCCCCGCTTTCAACCATGCCTGGGCTTGTCCATAATCCCCCAGAGTTGCTGACAAGCCAATCCGTCTGACAGGCTGTTTAAAATACCGCGACAGCCGACTAATTTGACATAAAATCTGACTCCCTCTTTGCGACTCCATAAAAACGTGCATTTCGTCAATAATAATAAAGCGCAAATCCCCAAACAAACGGGGTAACTCGGAGGTATGATTAACTAATAAACTTTCTACCGATTCTGGCGTAATTTGTAATATCCCTTGTGGCTCACCGATCAACTTTTTCTTACGATGAGCATTAATATCCCCGTGCCACGCCCACACCGTCAAATCCGCTTGTTTTAACAACTCACTCAAGCGCTCAAACTGGTTATTAATTAACGCTTTAATCGGGCTAATATATAACACGCCCACCGTTTCCGAAGGCTGTTTATCTAACTGCGTTAAAATGGGTAAAAATGCCGCTTCTGTCTTCCCCGATGCCGTCGCTGCGGCTAAGATTAAATGATGATTGGTTTCTAAAATAACCCGACACGCTTCTTGCTGAATCGGGCGTAATTCTGTCCAACCTTGTTGATAAATATATTCTTGTAAATAAGAGGCAAGTTGCGAAAAATATTGATTCATAATCTATGATTTAAGCGTGAGTGATACAACCCCGGTTTTCTCAAAAAACCGGGGTTGTGAACAATGAGACATCTTGTGTAGGATGAGCATCGCCCATCATCCCCAACTGCAATTTTATTCGGTGATATCTCAAGCCGAAAATATAGCGCTGTCTATCACTATTTTAGATTATTATTGTTTTACAGAAAGGCGCAAGGGAACGCGTGAGTAGCATCTTGTAGCGCGAGTAGCATCTTGTAGCTCGGCAAGACACCAACAACCAATAACAAAATCACTTTTCTAACCGTACAACATACCACTGAATATATTGTCCAGGCGCAACATCAAACTCGCAAGAAGTTTCCATTAAATGTTGTGCTTGAACATCAAGAGAATCAAACTTTTGTAACTCTCGCGGTAAATCCTCTTGAGCTTGTAAAATGTTTTTGAGCTTTTCTAACAACTCCTCTGCCGTCAAAAAAACTTCCGGTTGATTGGGTTCGAGGACTACATAAGCATCCTCTTGGTACATGATAGAATCAGCCATAATTGCTTAAAAAATCTGAAGTAACCTTAACTATTCTTTTACACTAATATTAAACGCGATCGCCCACTTTTTATTTATGGCTAATCCTCTATTAACCCTAACTTACGAAACCGCCTTAGAAGACTTAGGAAATGATTACTACGATGTCGTTGCAGCCGCAGAATTTCCCGAACATATTTTGCGCTTTCGTAACGATGATATCTTACGTCAGATTGGCCTCGACCCCGAACAAGTCAGCGAAGATGATTTTATCGAAGCCTTTGGCTTTTTCCACAGTCAGCGCTCCTTGTTAGCCTTGCGCTATCATGGCTATCAGTTCGGGCAGTATAACCCCCAACTCGGTGACGGTCGCGGCTTTGTCTACGGACAAGTGCGAGGCGTAGACGGGGAATTATACGACTTTGGTACAAAAGGGTCGGGACGCACCCCTTATTCGCGCACCGCCGATGGTCGCTTAACCCTCAAAGGGGGAATCCGAGAAGTTTTAGCCGCCGAAGCCTTGCATCAGTTGGGAGTGCGGACTTCTCGCTGTTTGAGCTTAATCGAAACCGGGGAATCCTTATGGCGCATGGATGAACCTTCTCCGACTCGCTCTTGCGTGATGGTGCGGTTTAGTCGCTCCCATATCCGCTTCGGCACGTTTGAGCGCCTTCATTATATCCAAAGACCGGATTTGATAGCAAAACTCCTCGACCACGCGATCGCGCTGTATTACCCCGAAATCGACCCGCACAGCGAAGACCGCTACAAGCAATTTTATGGCCAATTGGTGCAGCGAGTCGCCCAGTTAGTTGCCCAATGGATGGCCGCGGGCTTCTGTCACGGGGTTCTCAATACCGATAATATGTCGATTACCGGGGAAAGCTTTGATTACGGCCCCTATGCGTTTATTCCCACCTATGACCTTAAGTTTACTGCCGCTTACTTCGATTACGGACAGCGCTACTGCTACGGCAATCAACCGGGAATCTGCCGCTTGAATCTAGAATTACTGCAAATGCCTCTGGGGTTGGTGATGGAAAAAGAGGACTTAGAAGCCGGAATCGAATTATTTGACGAGGCTTATTTCTCAACCTATCAACAGTTCATGACAGAAAAACTCGGCTTCGAGCAGTTAAACAAAGCCGAAGCCCAAGAATTAGTCAGTTTAACCACAGAAATGCTCAAAAAAACACAAATTGGCTATCACGAATTTTTTGCTGAACTCGCCAAAGGGTTAAACCTCCATTGGCGCAAAGATGCCAGTACCATTCTCTGTGATGCGCCCTTTTCTATGGCTGAATGGGATCAATGGCGGGAATTGTATCATCGGTTACTGAATCAAGTCGAAGTAGAGGAGATGTTTGCAATGGGCGATCGCCTCGAAGACCGTAACCCTCAAACTGCCCTCCTCCGTCCTGTTATTGAGTCCATTTGGGAACCCATCAGCCAGGCCAACAACTGGAACCCATTTTATAATTTACTCGCCAGAATCGCCGCGAAGGAATAAGCTCATCCCCACCCTAAAGGGATGGGGCTTTCGCGTCATTTGTACTTAGGGCTTGCTGAATAAACCTAGAAGTTGACAACTCCCCGCCGTAAGCGAAATCGGAAGTTAGATGGTTTTTCCGGAAAAACAAGTGCAAAATATTCTTGTTGGGATGTCTGGGAAATTACGGGTTTTGATGTTCTAAGCCTAAATCAGGCGAGAATTGATTCACTGTTCCCTATTCCCTATTCCGGTGTTCCCTGACCCCACAGTTAACTTTGAGACTTTTTCGCCCAAACGTTACTTATCCCTAACAAAGGACAAAGGACCAACAACCAATGACCAACTAACGAAACGCGTCCAAATCCAAAGCTTCAGAACCGCCCTGTTGCAGTTGAAACAACACCTCTCCTAACTGTCCCCAAACCAAACCACCGACAAACAGAGTCATCAGCAAAGACACCCCAAAAGCAAATTCTGCTGGAACGCCGAAGATTTGTAAGCCTGCGGCTAAGAACAGTAAAATACCAGCGCAAATGCCCGAAAATGGCAAAAATAAGCGAAAACTCCGCACCGTTGCCAAAGACTCTTTAGATTGTTGCTTCGACCACTTTTGAGCGCTTTGTTTGAGAATCGCTTCAAACGCTGTACCACAGGTCACCCCTGCAAATAAACCCACAAATAACAAAAATAAAGGCGGTTCAGGTAAGCCGTACATAATTTTTTTCCAACGCTAAATTAAACTCAAAAATTACTCTACCGAGCTAGGGACTAATGCCGCAACGCTTTCCGTGGAAAATTCTTGCAGCGCTCCCCAAGCCACATCAAACAAGCGGGCGGGTTGGAGGTCGTCTTTGACTAAATCCCATAAACGGTGTACTTCTTCGGTGTGTAAGCGGTCATCTTCAACCAAAGCCAGAATGATTTGATTGCGGAGATAGCGCCCTTCTTCGGATAAAAGGTATTGTAAACCGAGTTGGGCCGTCGGAAGCAAATCGAAGGAGGCATCGGCCCGGCTAGATTGCTTGACAGATTGTTTCGCGATCGCGATCATATTTTCTAGGCGTTCCCAATGAAACTTACCGTCTTTGAACAACACTTCAATCAGACGGCGGCGCATGGTCGGGGATTCCCCTTGTAGCAATCGTCTGGCGATATAAGGATAAGCCACTTCGACAATGCTAAAGTCAGGATTGAGACTCAAAGCCAAACCTTCTTGGGTAATTAACGAGCGAATAATCAAAGAAAACTTCGCCGGAACCCGAAACGGATAGTCATACATCAACTCTGAAAACTCATCGGTAATGGTTTTAAAGTTGAAGTCTCGGACGCTTTCGCTGATGGCGCTGCCTAAAACCTGCTCTAATGCCGGAATAATGGGCATAATATCGGTGTCAGGGGCCAGAAAGCCTAACGCCACAAAATCGTCTGCGAGGGACAAATAATCGCGGTTGAGTAGATGAACCACCGACGACGCGATGGTTTCTTTGGTGATTTCGTTGAGTTGGTCCATCATGCCAAAGTCAATGTAAGCCATGCGGCCATCGGGCATAATGAACAAGTTTCCGGGATGGGGGTCAGCGTGAAAGAACCCAAATTCAAGTAATTGCCGCAGTCCAGAAGTTACGCCGACTTCAATCACATCATTGGCGTTTAATCCTGCGGCTTCGATGCTGGTGCTGTCGGTGAGTTTAAAGCCGTGAATCCACTCTAGGGTAAGGACTCGTTGGGAGGTGTAGCGCCAATAAATTTTCGGGACTTTAACGGTGGGGTCGTCTTGGAAGTTAGCGGCGAATTTTTCGGCGTTGCGACCTTCGTTGAGATAGTCGATTTCTTCAAAAAGCTTGCTGCCAAATTCGTCTACAATCAAGGCGAGGTCATAACCCAAGTTCAAGGGGAGAAAAGGCGCAGCCCAACTCGCTAACCAGCGCATTAAGAACAAATCTAAGCTGATACGGGGTTCTAAATTTGGCCGTTGCACTTTGAGGGCGACTTCTTCACCACTGTACAACACGGCTCGATACACTTGCCCTAAACTCGCTGCTGCAATGGGTCGGGGGGAGATTTCTTTGAAGGCTTCTCCAATCGAACGACCGAGTTCTCGTTCGACAATGGTAAAAGCTAATTCATGATCGAAGGGAGGGAGTTGATCTTGAAGTTTTGTAAGTTCTTCGAGATAGTCTTTACGCACCAAGTCGGGACGGGTAGATAAGGCTTGCCCCACTTTAATGAAAGTCGGCCCGAGATGGGTTAAGGTTTCGCGAAGATCGGTCGCTCGTTTGTATTTATTCTTCTCGGTATGACCGCGCCAACGATCCCATAATAAACGTGCGATAAAACCGCCAATAATCCAAAAAGTTGCCACAATTCGGGCAATAATGGTGAGAGGGCGGCGACGATAATAACGGGCTATCCTTTCTGCGTCATATTCCATTCGTTGTTTTTCTCCCGCTTGGATTGGGGGAGACTCCACAATTCGATCCTGATTCACTTCAGTTTTTATAGTGTTTTAAAAGCTAATTTTTAAGTAAAGTATACAGAAATACAAAATTCTTAACTTAATCCTACACGATCCTGGCGACTAAGTGGACGTTAATTGGTCAAATAGTTTAGCGAGAATGGTGTTTGACCATAAAAAGCCTTCAGGATCGCTTAAACGTAAAGAGTGGCGATCCCAATGGACTAAACCGCGATCGCGCTCTGATTTGAGGATAGATTTAATCTGAGTCACCGTATTTTCACCAAAATTAGCAGCCATTCGATCGAGATTAATTCCTGTTGCTAATCGCAGCCCTAACATTAGGGTTTCTAATAATATTTCGGTGTCATCTGAAACAGGACTAATAATTGGACAGCCTTTCTCGATCCAGTCATAATATTCTCGTCGAGTGCGCGATCGCCCAAAGCGTTGCCCATTAAAATAACTTGCGGCCCCCATACCCAAACCATAATAAGGCTCATTGCGCCAATACACCCGATTATGACGACATTGAAAGCCAGGTTGGGCATAATTCGAGATTTCATAATGCTCGAAACCCGCCCTGGTTAATTCTTGCTGTGCGAGGCGATACATTTCGGCAGTATCTTCATCATTGGGAAGGGGTTTTTCTCCCGGTTGATACTGCTTGCCAAAAGCGGTGACGGGTTCTAAAACCAAGTCATAACTGGAAATATGTCGCGGCGCGATCGCGATGGCTTCTTGAAGCGTATTTTGCCACTGGGTTAAAGTTTGATGGGGCAAGCCTGAAATCAGATCGAGACTGAAATTTTGCACCCCCACTTGCCGCAGCAAATCAACCGCCTGAAAAATATCTTTGCGTCGATGCGATCGCCCACAAGCCTGTAAAATCTCATCATCGAAACTCTGTACCCCCAAGCTAAACCGATTCACCCCCGCTTGGGTGTAACCTTGAATTTGCGGTAGGGTAAACGTTCCGGGGTCTACCTCCATCGAAATTTCGGCCTGAGGGGCAATGCCCAAACAAGCATCTAACACGGCGAGAATGCGCTCAAGCTGCCCCACAGACAACAGCGAAGGAGTCCCACCCCCAAAAAACACCGTTTGCAAAGGCGCATCAAATTTGACCCCCTGCTGGATTTCTTGACAAATGGCATCCACATAACGAGCAATGCTTTGGGACGTTTCCCCCGTCGCATTATCCCCCACCACCGAAATCGCAAAATCGCAGTAATAACAACGACGACGACAAAAGGGAATATGGAGATAAGCCGCTTGGGGATAATTTATAATGAACAATTTACAATTAACAATTTACAACGAACGAACGATGACAAAGGACTAATAACAAATAAATAATAACGATAAGATGAAAAATGTAGTCCTAGTCAGCATTTCACGACCAAAAATTCTGGGTAACAAGCCTCCTCCCTTTTCACTCTCGATCAAAAGAAAAATCTTCCCAATTTCAAAAAACCGACTTGGCTGCGGTAATCACTGATAACTGATAACTGATAACTGAAATGACCTCTGTTCTCCTCGATTCCCCGAAACTCAATGCACCAACCATTCATAAACTCGATAACGGTTTAACCATTATCGCCGAACAAATGCCCGTCGAAGCCGTAAATCTCAATATTTGGTACAACATCGGTTCAGCCGTAGAAGCCGATGCGATCAACGGCATGGCGCACTTTCTCGAACACATGATGTTTAAGGGAACGCCGCAATTGTCCGCCGGGGAATTTGAACGGGCGATTGAGGAGCGAGGGGCCGTTACCAATGCCGCCACCAGTCAAGAATACACTCATTATTACATCACCACAGCCCCCAAAGATTTTGCGGCGCTGGCACCATTACAGTTTGAAGTAGTGACCAACCCTCAAATCGAAGATACAGCTTTTGAGCGAGAGCGTTTGGTCGTCTTAGAGGAAATTCGCCGTTCGGACGATAACCCCAGTCGGCGCACCTTTCGGCGGGCCATGGAAACCTGTTTTAATTGTTTACCGTATCGTCGTCCGGTTTTGGGACCTCCGGGTGCGATCGCGCAATTCACCCCTCAACAAATGCAATCGTTTCATTCCCAATGGTATCGCCCCCAAACCGCGACAGCAGCCGTGGTGGGGAATCTTCCGGTGGGAGAGTTGATTGAAATTGTCGCCACAGCCCACGCCGCAGCCGAGGAAAATCGCCATCGGAGTCGCCCTCCTGTTGTATCTCCCCCGCAGTTTGAGCCAGAACCCGCTTTTACTGAAGTGGTGCGCCGAGAATACACTGATGCGCGGCTGCAACAAGCCCGTTTAATCCTGTTGTGGCGAGTGCCGGGGATGATGGATTTAGCCGATACTTATGCCTTGGATATGTTAGCGGCCGTGTTGGGACAAGGCAAAATGTCCCGCTTGTTTCGGGATTTGCGCGAAGATCGCCAGTTAGTTACCGCTATTGGTGCGAGTAATGTCACCAAAGGGGTGCAGGGAATGTTTTATATTGGCGCACAACTTCCTTCTGAGAATGTCGCTGAGGTTGAAGCCGCGATCGCGCAACATTTAGAGCGTTTTCGTACCGAGTTGGTCGCAGAAAGTGATTTAGCGCGGATTCGTACCAAAACCGCCAATCGCTTTGTTTTTGGCAACGAACGACCGAGCGATCGCGCTAATTTGTACGGTTACTACTATTCCCAAATGCAGGATTTAGAACCCGCTTTGACCTATACCGAACGCCTCCAAGCCGTTACTGCCGAAGATGTCAGAGCCGCCGCCCAACGTTATCTTACCCCCGATGCTTTTGCCATGGTGGTCGTCCATCCAGAAAAATAACGGCAAAATTAAGGCAGCAGAAATTGAAAGATGGAATTATGTGGACAGAAATCGCGGCAAAAATTAGCGAAACCACCCAGCAAAAGTTTGAGGTAGAACAGCAGAAAACCGTCGGGGGAGGCTGTATCAATCAAAGCTATGCTGTCAGCGATGGCGATCGCACCTTTTTTGTCAAACTTAACGAGCCGTCCCAGTTGGAAATGTTCATGGCTGAAGCCGCCGGACTTGAAGCCATGTATCAAACCCAGACGATTCGCGTTCCCCAACCGATTTGCACTGGAACGAGCGATCGCCACAGTTACATTGTCCTCGAATGGCTCGAATTTGGGCGCGGCAACTCCCAAGCCTGGCAGGAAATGGGGCGCAAATTGGCCGCGATGCACCAATACCAAGGAGCAGAAAAGTTTGGTTGGGATCGCAACAACACCATCGGTTCAACTCCCCAAGTTAATGACTGGATGGCAGACTGGAGTGAGTTTTTCGCCGTTAAACGCATTGGCTATCAGTTGCGTTTAGCCAAGCGTCGGGGCGGTTCTTTTCCCGATACCGATACCGTAGTCGAAGCCGTCCGCGAACAGTTGCGATCGCATCAACCCCAACCCTCTATCCTCCACGGGGATTTGTGGTCAGGCAATGCCGCTTGTACTGCCGACGGTGAGCCTGCAATCCTCGATCCGGCTACCTATTGGGGCGATCGCGAAGCCGATATTGCCATGACCGAATTATTCGGCGGCTTTCCCTCCGCCTTCTATCAAGGTTACAACGCCGTCTGGCCCCTCGATGACGGC
This sequence comes from filamentous cyanobacterium ESFC-1, assembly GCA_000380225.1. Classification (GTDB taxonomy): domain Bacteria; phylum Cyanobacteriota; class Cyanobacteriia; order Cyanobacteriales; family Spirulinaceae; genus Jaaginema. Next base: position 244,668 of record KB904821.1, on the reverse strand, counting down.
TACCGACAGCGAAAATCCCTCTACAACCTTTACCACGTTCTCAACCACTTTAATTTATTTGGCGGCGGCTACGGTTCCCAAGCCCAAAGCACGATTAAACGGCTTTTGAATTAGGTTATTTGTCCTTTGTCCTTTGTCCTTTGTCCTTTGTTGGTAGTAATGTTGCTCCAAAAACGTAATTGGACGGGGAAACCCCGCCCCTACGGAAACGCCATTGGTCATTATCATTAAGAAACAACAGTCATACATATATACCCAAAATGCAAACCACGGCTTTAAACCTATTAGCAATTGGGATTTTCTTAATGATGCTTTCGGTGTTGTTGAGTCCCTTGCTGCATATCTCGCCCTTTGTTCCCACCGGAATTACTTTTGCCGTGTTGGGGTTAATCACCGCCGATACCCTCGGCTTACAAGGGAAAGGGATGACCCTACTCCTCGATGGTGTGTCGCGGTTTTCGGGGGAGTATCGCGATCGCGTGGTGCGCCATGAAGCCGGGCATTTCCTCGTCGCCTATCACCTCGATATTCCCATCAAAGACTACACCCTCAACGCTTGGGAAGCCCTCAAACAAGGCCAAAATGGCATCGGGGGCGCGATCGTGGATACAGAAGCCTTGCTGCCCGAAAAACTGCCCCCTGGAGAGCTAAAACAACTCATCGACCGCCTGAGTGCGGTTTGGATGGCGGGGATTGCTGCCGAAACCCTCAGCTACGGCGAAGCTCAAGGAGGCCGCGACGACCGCGAAAAGTTAGCCGCGACCCTCGATTATTTCGGTCGTCCTGAGTCAGAAACCCCTTTAAAGCAACGTTGGGGCGAGTTACAAGCCACAACCCTTTTAAAAGAACATCAAGACGCTTACGAGGCATTGGTTAATGCGATGGAAACCCAAGCCAGCGTCAGCGAATGTTATCAAATTCTGCAACGGTTTTCTCCACCCCAGGCTGTGGGCTTTTCAGTAATCAGCGATTAAGGGGCTCCTCGGCAATCGGGGGGTTTCTTCAGTCATCAGTTATCAGTAATCAGTAATCAGTTTTTTGGGCAGTAGGCTTGTAGGGGCGCTCTTTTCCCCGCCCAACAACCAATAACTGGTGCGACCCCGCGCCGCCGTAAGACGAGCGACCCCGCGCCGCCGAAAGCGTCGAGACCCCGCGCCGCCGAAAGGCGCAAGGGAATGCTCGACAAGACAGGCGCACCTTGTAGCTCGACAAGACAGGCGCACCTTGTAGCTCGACAAGACAGGCGCACCTTGTAGCTCGACAAGACAGGCGCAAGGGAATGCGCGAGTAGCAAGGGAACGCGCACCAGAAATAACCAACAACCAATAACAAAGGACCAATGACCAATGACAAATGACTAATTTTTGTTAAGATGAGTCAAGGTGTAACGAATTGTTACGCCAATTTTATTTATAATCTCAGATTTTTAATCCTAGGCAGCATCAATGTTAGACCAACTGCTGAACTCCAGCTTTGAAGCCAGTTTCACCCTTCCTTTACTATTAATTGTTTTGGTCGCCTTAGAAGCCGTCCTCTCGGCGGATAACGCGATCGCCCTGGCCGCGATCGCCCGTGGACTCGAAAACCCCCAACAACAACGCCGAGCGCTCAATATTGGTTTAATTTTGGCTTATGTGTTGCGCGTCGCTTTAATTTTAACGGCGAGTTGGGTCATTCGCTTTTGGCAGTTTGAAGTGGCAGGCGCTTTATATTTGCTGTGGTTGGTGTATCGCTATTTCAGCAGCGATAGTGATAGCGATTCCGAGCATCACGGCTTAAAGTTTGCTTCACTGTGGCAAGCGATCCCGATGATTGCTGTAACCGATTTAGCTTTTTCTCTCGATAGCGTCACCACCGCGATCGCGATTTCCGATCAAATCTGGCTAGTCATTATTGGCGGAACCATTGGTGTGATTGCTTTGCGCTTTTTAGCCGAATTATTCATCCGTTGGTTGCAAGAATATTCCAACCTCGAAGATGCAGGCTACATCACTGTTGGCTTGGTGGGAATCCGCTTACTTGTCAAAGCCCTACTACCTGCTTATGTTCCCCCAGAATGGCTGATGGTTGGTGTTATCGTCGCGATTTTTGCTTGGGGATTTTCTGAGCGATCGCAACCCAAAAATCCGATTAATTCTTAATTTCAAAACCCCGGTTTCTCAGAAAAACCGGGGTTCTAAATCTTGTCAGACTACTTTACTCGTACAACCAAGTTAAGCGACTCGGTTCCCAAGCGACCAATTCTTCATCCGTGAACCACAAACTGATTTCTTGTTTCGCGGTTTCCGGTGCATCTGAACCGTGAATCAGATTTCGGCCCAGGTCAACCCCATAATCACCACGAATCGTACCTGGTTCAGCCGCTAAAGGGTTAGTCGCACCGATTAATTTACGGGCTGCGGCGATCACATCTTTGCCTTCCCATACCATGGCGATCACAGGACTGGAAATAATAAAGTCCACTAAGCCACTAAAAAACGGTCTTTCTTTGTGAACCGCATAATGCTTTTCAGCCAACTCGCGAGACACCGAGACCATTTTCAAACCCACTAAACCAAAGCCTTTGGCTTCAAAGCGCTTGATAATATCACCAACGAGGTGACGCTGCACGCCATCGGGCTTGATCATAATAAATGTTTGTTCCAAGATTCCCTCCTCTTGAATTTACAATTCGATACAAAAGATACAGTAGCAGTTATTGGTTATTATTTGTCCTTGGTCATTTGTCCTTAGTCATTTGTTGTTGGTGTCTTGCCGAGCTACAAGGTGCTACTCGCGCATTCCCTTGCGCCTGTCTTGTCGAGCATTCCCTTGCGCCTTTCGGCGGCGCGGGGTCTCGACGCTTTCGGCGACGCGGGGTCTCGGCGCTTGTTGGTTATTGGTTATTGGGCAGGGAAAAGAGCGCCCCTACAAGCCCACTGCCCAAAAAACTGACTACTGATGACTGATGACTGATGACTGAAGAAGCTGCCCCACAATCCAATCCACTGCCTCAACCAAATTCGCAGCAAGATAAACCGGGTCGGCGTGGTGTTGGTAATCTCCCGCTAAAACCCGTTTGCCATACCCCGTTTGTACCAAAATCCCCTTTGCGCCGACATTATTCGCCATATCAATATCTGTGGCTTTGTCGCCTACCATGTAACTTTGAGACAGATCGAGGTCGTGTTCCCACGCGGCGGCTACTAGCATTCCCGTGTTCGGTTTGCGCCAGGTACTCCAGCGAGCAAATTCTGGGTTTTTGCCGCCTGCGGGGGGGCTGAGGGTGTGACAAGAATACACGGCGTTGAGTTTGGCCCCGGCTTCTTCGTCCAGTAAACGACACAAGCGGTTATTCAGGGCGGTAATGTGGTCGAGGGGATAGTAACCTCGGGCCGCCCCGGCTTGGTTGGTGACTAAACAACAAAAGAGATTGAGGTCGTTTAGACGGCGGACGGCTTGGGCGACACCGGGGATCAAGTTCAAGTCCTCAAGTTTGTAGATGTAACCTACTTCTTGGTTGAGAACACCATCGCGATCGAGGAAAATTGCGGGTTTAGCCACGCCAAATCTGTTCGAGAACGGTTACAGGGGCAATATCGGCGATCGCGCTACTGGGAGATTGGATGGCTTTGATTTTCTCGCTGTTGGGGGGAATGAGTTTTTTCGGGTCGGTGGGGCCAAATAAGGCAATAGTATAAGTCCTGACGGCGATCGCGAGGTGCATGGGCGCACTATCGGTACACAGCATTAAGTTGGCCCCGGCAATAAAGGCGGCGAGTTTGCCCACATCGGGCGGCGAAACGGTAATTACATTTTCTGTACCTTTAAGCACTTCTTTGACCAGGGCGCTGTCTTCGGGGCCTTTGAGTAAGACAACAGGCACATTCGGCTGTTTGTCTTGAATATCCTTAATGATGCTAATCCAGCTTTGGGCGGGGTAAATCTTGTTAATGCCTTTTTCTAAGGCGAGTTGACTTGAACCGCCGTGAATGAGGATATAACCGCTTTCGGTGAGACCCAGGCGTTTTTGTTCGGCTTCTGCCCAATCGATGTCTTTACGCGGAACCGAGATACCCACAGGCGGACAGGGGGTTTGAATCCCTAAACCACTCACGAGATCGTGATACATCCCGGCGGCGTATTGTTCGGGCTTGAGGGGAACGGGATTGGTGATCAACCAAGATTTACGGGTTTCATAGCCGACCCGTATCGGAATGCCATTCAGCCACAACAGCAAGCCCACAGTCCAGCGTTGGCCGAGGGCGAGGGCGACTTCGTACTCGCGATCGCGAATGACCCCTAAAAGATTGAGATAATCGGCCAAGCCGTTGCGGTCTTTGTAATCAAAGAGGAGGACATCCTCCACCGCCGCACAAACGCGATAAGCCGCTTTAGAGCGCGGTTCGACTAAAACATCAATGGTTACGTCTGGATAGGTTGCTTTGAGGGTTTCTAGGGTTGGGAAAAAGAGGATTTGGTCGCCAATTCCACCAGGAACGAGGGCTAGTATTCGCATCTTCTTGATTTTCGCTTAAGAAGTATAGTTAGGGAGCTTAAAAATTTAAACCAGATTTACTTTAGTAGTTTTTTGAGACCAGACCCAAGTTTATAGCGCTTTGCACAAAAAATTGGCAACAGGGAACAGAATTATCAAAACGATGAGGATACCAAGAGCCGCGATCGTTCTTTAAAATCATTCCTACTCTGTTACGAGCGCAGGGAAGCATGACTATCGGTTGCGCCTGACCTCTACAATTCTAAGGGAAGAAATACCTACTCATCACAATCTTTTGCCAGATTTGAGCCTTATGCACTTATTAATCCCTGCCGCCGGGATGGGACGGCGAATGAAGCACTCTCGCAATAAACTTTTACTCCCATTGCTGGGAAAACCGCTTTTGGCCTGGACTTTAGAGACCGCGATCGCGTCTGAATCCCTAGAGTGGATCGGCATTATGGGACAACCCGACGATTTTGCCGATTTTCAAGAAATCATTACCTCCTTAAAGCCCCATAAACCCATTGAATTAATTACAGGGGGCGCAACCCGCCAAGAATCGGTTTACAACGGCTTACAGGCGCTTCCTGATGCCGCAGAGCGCGTTCTCATTCACGATGGCGCTCGTTGTCTGGTTACGCCGGATTTGTTTGCTCGTTGTGCGAGAGCGCTACAAGACTGTAAGGGCTTAATTGCGGCGATCCCGGTAAAAGACACCATCAAAGTTGTGGATGACCAGGCGGTTATTTGCGATACTCCCGATCGCGATCGCCTCTGGGCGGCTCAAACCCCCCAAGGCTTTGTTGTCGAGGTGCTAAAAGACTGTCACAAGACCGGTAAAACGAGCGCTTGGCAAGTCACCGATGATGCAGCGTTGCTGGAAAAATGCGGCTTCCCCGTCAAGATTGTCGAGGGGGAAGAAACGAACTTGAAAGTAACCACTCCCATCGACCTCGCGATCGCCGAGTTTATTTTACGTCAACGGGGCTTTCTGGGGCAGTAGGCAGTGGGCAGTGGGCAGTGGTTTTTTTTGGGGCAGTCGGCCTGTAGGGGCGCTCTTTTCCCCGCCCAGAGTGGGAGGAGGGGTAAGAAATTACCAACAACCAACTACCAAGCGCCGCCATAAGACGAGCGACCCCGCGAGTAGCATCTTGTAGCTCGGCAAGACACAAAGGACAAAGGACAAAGGACAAAGGACAAAAGACAAAGGACCAACTTTATTGATTTTTGTAACAACCTATTTCCCAAGTCGCCAATTATGGCGCAAATTGATTGAAGTACATAGCATTCAGGAGTTGATTTAATATGGGCCCTTTAACAGACGTTCAAGTTCTCAGCGCGTTAGTCATCGCACTGATTCCCGGCCTTTTAGCGTTTCGTTTAGCCACTGAATTGTACAAATAAAACGAATCCACCTCGAAAAGCATCTGAATTTGATGCTCGAACCAAGGCGACTGTTATCTTGTCATAGATGCGATCGCCTTTTTTTTCGGAAAATTCGCGATCGCCCTTGCAAGTCTGAAGAAAATTGTCTGATACGATAAAGTCAAAGCGAAAGAATGTTGTCTAAAATTAGCTCGAACGAATCACAATCAGCTAATTTTTCAGTAGAACTTCAGCTTAAAATTAATGTGCTATGTCCTTTGCACCTCCTACTCCGAGAGAAAGGAATATAGTACTGCTTTCACGGGATTTTATTTCATGACTGCACTTCCTAAACCACCAGCTTCTGCTCCAACGCCGCCCACTCGTCGCGTTGTGCCTCTCCCTGCATCCAAGCGTCCTAAGTATCATTATGGCGCTTTGACCCTAGAAACCAGCTTAAAAGTCTGCGTGAATAGTGTCATTTCTGTGGCCGCGATCGCAGCTTTGAGTAATCTCATTCCTTATCTGGTTTCTCATCGAGCCAAATTGCACGAAATTCGTACCCAAGTCCACGAAACCGAATTGCAAGTCAATCAACTTCAAGATAAATTTAGTCGCAGCTTTGACCCCAGCCAAGCCGAAAGCGTCATGATCGAACAAAGCGCTCGCGTCAATCCCAATCAACGCCGCGTGGTTTGGGTTGAAACGCCCAAAGCTCAAACCGCTTCAGAAAATACGGTGGGCGATCGCCCAGAGGATTAATCCCGTAAAATCAAACCCTCGCGATCGCCAAAATCAGCCATCTATTTTGATTGATTTTTCGGTGTAATTCGTTGTTATTTCCCTAACCGCTTAGTTTCTCAAAGCAATGGATGCCATTACCCTGAATCTCGATGCCATTTCTCTAACGGAGGAGCAGTTTTTTCAACTCTGTTCTCAAAATCGCGATTTGAGGTTAGAGCGCAACGCCAATGGAGACTTGATTATTATGCCCCCGACGGGTGGAGAAACGGGACATCGCAACGCAGGCTTAACGGCTCAAGTATGGCTGTGGAACGAGCAAAATCAAACCGGGATGGTTTTTGACTCCTCAACCGGATTTCGCCTCCCTAACGGTGCAAATCGATCCCCGGATGTGGCTTGGCTCACCCTAGAGCGTTGGAACTCCCTCACCGTGGCGCAACAACAGCGATTTTTGCCTTTATGTCCTGACTTTTTGATCGAGTTGCGCTCCCCCACCGACACCTTAACCGCAGTGCGCCAAAAAATGGCAGAATACCGCGACAGTGGTATGCGCTTGGGTTGGCTGATCGATCCCATCGGGAAACTCGCGGAAATTTATCGTCCCGATGCTGAAGTCGAAGCCCTCAACCAACCCTCTAGTTTATCTGGAGAAGATATATTACCCGGTTTTGTCCTGAATCTCGAACGGATTTGGTGATTTCTTCCCAACATCGAGAAATCGCTATCATAAAGGGCAGATTTATTGAACAATTCCTGAAAAACCATGGCCAACTCTGCCAAAATTCTGGCATTTGCCGGAAGCGCTCGCCAAGATTCCTTTCACAAAAAACTGGTAAAAATCGCCGCCCAAGGCGCAGAAAACGCTGGCGCAACCGTGACTTACCTCGACTTTCGCGATCTGCCGATGCCTTTGTACGACCAGGATTTAGAAGCAGAACAGGGCTTACCCGATAATGTTTTGCAGTTTAAATCTCTGCTGAAGTCCCATCAAGGCTTATTGCTGGCTTGTCCGGAATATAATAGTTCTATTACGCCTTTACTCAAGAATGCCATTGATTGGGCTTCTCGACCTGAACCGGGAGAACCGCCTTTGTCTCTGACTTGTTTCAAGGGCAAAACGGCGGTACTGATGAGTACCTCTCCGGGGGGCTTGGGGGGATTGCGGGGCTTAAACCACGTTCGCTCGATTTTGAGTAGTATCGGTGTGTTGGTCTTACCGGATCAAACATCGATCCCCAATGCTTATCAAGCCTATGACGATGGGGGGAATCTCAGGGATGAGGAGCAACAAAAGTCAGTTTTGGCACTGGGTCACAAGTTAGCGCAAGTTGTAGCCAAATTAGAGGGTTAGTCCTGATTTGGGTGGCAGCTCACGGAGTGAGGGAGTCTATGGCGATCCCCATCACCCACAACAATCGGTTACACTTTTGATCTCCTCCATCTTTGAGGGATAATAGAAATCAAAAAAGCAACCGATGACTAACCGCTTTCGTACTGCTGTCCGAGCCAAAGAATTTCTGATTACTGCCGAAGTTGCACCACCAAAAGGGAGTAATCCCACCCACGCGATCGCGATGGCCCAAAGTCTGAAAAATCGCGTTCATGCTGTTAATATTACTGATGGCAGTCGGGCGGTGTTGCGAATGTCGTCCCTAGCTATGGCGGTGATTTTACAGCAACAGAACATCGAACCGATTTGTCAAATCGCTTGTCGCGATCGCAACCTCATCGGCTTACAAGCAGACCTTTTGGGCGCTTCGGCTTTAGGCATTCACAATATTTTAGCCCTCACTGGCGATCCCGTTAAAGCGGGAGATCACCCCAAAGCCAAAGCGGTTTTTGACCTTGAATCCGTCCGTTTGTTGAAATTAATTAGTAAACTCAACACAGGCTTCGATTTTAACGACAAAGCTCTACCAGACGACCCCACAAACCTGTTTGCCGGGGCTGCGGTCGATCCTCAAATCAAAAGCTGGTCAAGCGTACAAAAGCGGTTTGAGCGCAAAGTTGAAGCGGGAGCGCAGTTTTTCCAAAGTCAGTTGATTACAGACTTTGAGCGCTTAGACAAGTTTATGCACCAAGTCGCTGCCGCAACGGATAAACCAATATTAGCTGGCATTTTCCTACTTAAATCTGCTAAAAACGCCCAGTTTATTAACCGTTGTGTCCCTGGAGTCGATATTCCTCAGCACATTATTGACCGCCTCGGTGCTGCTGAGGATCCTCTTTATGAAGGGATGAAAATTGCTGCCGAACAAGTCCGCCTTGCCAAAGACATTTGCCAAGGAGTTCACATGATGGCGGTGAAAAAGGAAAACTTAATTCCCCAAATTCTAGATATGGCGGGGATCGAACCCCTCGAAAAATCGTAAAAAATCAGGTTAGATGCACCCGGAGATGCACTCAACGGGTTTATTCGGGGAACCATTCCGGGTCAATTTGGTCAAGACTACCACCAATGCCGATTCCTGTTTCAAAAATCTCAGCATCAACAATGGTCATGTCATTCATCGATGCGCCAAAAACATCGACATCGTAAAGCTTGGCGGCGGTAAAGTCAGCTTCGTCTAAGTTTGCATCCCGTAGGGTGGCATTCGTGACGAAAGCCGAAGTCAAATTTGCACCTTCTAAATTCGCGCCTGTCAAATCTGCGCCTTCTAAATTGGCATCAAACAGGTTGGCATTTTGCAAATTGGCTTCGCGTAAATCCGCACCAATCAGGTGAGATGCGGATAAATCAACGCCACTCAAATCTGCACCGTACAGATCGCAACCCGCGCATATCTTGGTTTCTAACAACTGTTCGAGATGTTCGGGGTTTTCCGCATGGGCTGGAAATGTCAGCAATAAACTTGCTGCTGCTGTTAAAACGGTTAAGGTTGATAATTTCATAGGGCTTGTCTCCTTCTACAGTGGGAAAGGGTTATGCACCGCTTGCACCCGCATCTTTATAATACGCCGATTTGAGTCGGGAAACAAAATACAGAATTTGACAACTCCCCGTCCTGTCATGAGCGGGGATTCTCGCGTCACAGGGAGACTCTAGCTGGAGTATAAACTCCTGCCCCGATATCTTTACCCTCGACGAGCGTTGGTACGACCTGCCCTACCGCACTTAATCCTCGTTCTTTCACCACTTGAGCCGCCGCTACATCTCTATCAGTGGTGTAGCCGCAATTAGAGCATGAATGGACTCGTTGAGACAGAGACTTTTTGCCGCAGTTAGTTCCGCAATGGGGACAAATCTGACTTGTCCCATTCGCGTCTACCTTGGCAAAATACACGCCACGCTTCGAGCAAACGTGACGGAGGATGTCGAGAAATGAACCCCAAGCCGCATCAAGGCAAGCTTTCCTTAAAGCCGAACGTCCCAAGGCTTTGAGATTTAAATCTTCTGCGAATATCATCCCTACTCCATCACAGAGTTGATGAGCCAGTTTGAAGAAGAAATCTTTGCGACAGTTGTGTATTTTTTCGTGGAGTAGTCCAATTTGGCGCTTTACTCTCAACCAACGTCTTGAACCTTTGGTTTTGTTTTTCAGTCTCCGTTGCAGCGATTTAAGCTGGCCTTCAGATTCCTTGAAAAACTTGTGTCCTTTGACAAATTGGTTCTCGCTGGTGGCGATAAAGCTATTTAACCCCAAGTCAACCCCAATGGCATAGCCGTGAGGCATAACGTCGGGAACGTCTACGTCGCATTGGATTGAAACCGAGACGTAGTACCCACTGGCTTTCTTGATAACTCGTATTTGCTTGACAAAAAAGCCATCGGGAATATCTCTGGAGTTATGAAATTCTACTTTCCCAATCTTGGGGAGGTCGATAGTATCCCCATTAACCGCATCCGGTTTGACTTGTGGGAATACGAAAGACCGTATCTTTTTCTTAAAACGCGGAAACCCAAACCCTCTATCCCACATATTCACGAAAGCTGCTTCTAACTGTTTTAGAGTTTGTTGCAGAACTTGAGATTGAGGGAGTTTAAGGTTTGGGTGGGTTCGTTTAGCCGCCGTCAGGGATTTACACTGACTCGCGTAAGTTGGGCGTTTCGCATCGGCGGCGATAGTGTACTCCGACCGAAGTGAACATCGGTCTATCAAACACTTGCGGGAGTTTACCCAATCCTTCCTTTCTCTCAGTGCATAGTTATAAACCGAACGACAAACTGAAAGCCACTCATCAATAGCGGCGGCTTGGTTTGCCGTTAATTTCAGTTTATACTGATACGAAAGGTTAAGCATTCTATGAAATGCCAATTAGTTCCCTAATCATAACATAATTAATAAAAAGCCGTCCTTTAAGCGCCGAGACCCCGCGCCGCCGAAAGCGTCGAGACCCCGCGCCGCCGAAAGGCGCAAGGGAATGCTCGGCAAGACAGGCGCACCTTGTAGCTCGACAAGACAGGCGCACCTTGTAGCTCGACAAGACAGGCGCACCTTGTAGCTCGGCAAGACAGGACGGGGAACCTTAGACCCAGAATTTTTGGTAAACTCAGTAGAAACCGCGTGCTTCGTTTATCCCTACAAAAGTCATCCGTGGGATTGCGGAAATTTTTGGGGAAAGGGTCGTAAATCCGCCCTAGCAACTGCGCTCATTTTGGCTCAAATTCCCTTACGATCGGTTAATAGAGGACTTTGGCCTGAAAACAATTGTGAGGGAAACGTGGCGATCGCGCAAAACCATCCAGAAATCGATTTAGCTCAATACATCGACCATGCTTTACTGCAACCGACCGTAACACCCGAACAAATTGCCGGGGGGTGCGAGCAAGCCATTCAGTATAATTTTCCGGCGGTGTGCGTCTATCCAGCAGCAGTACGTCAAGCGGTAGAAATTCTACACGGAAAATCACCTCAAGTTTGTGCTGTCATTGGGTTCCCGGCTGGTGCAACAACGAGAGAAACCAAACTGTACGAAGCCCAAGAAGCCGCCAGCAATGGTGCAACAGAACTAGATGTTGTGATTAACTTGGGAATGCTGAAATCGGGACGGACTGACGAAATTTATCGAGAAATTGCCCAAATTTGCGAAGAAACCGATCAAACCGTTAAAGCGATTTTAGAAATGACCGTTTTAACACCTACCGAAAAACGCCTCGCGGCAGAAATTTGTATGGATGCAGGAGCCGCTTTTTTAAAAACCAGTACGGGTTGGTTTGGGGGAGCAACACTAGACGATGTGAAGTTATTAAAAGATTTAGGTAGAGGCAAAGTGGGAATCAAAGCATCAGGGGGGATTCGGACAGCAGAGGACGCGATCGCGCTCATTTTAGCAGGTGCAACGCGTTTGGGAACTTCGAGGGGGGTTGAGTTAATCCGGCAAAGAACAATGAATAATGAATAATTAACAATTAACAATGAATCTTACGTTTTAAAAAAAGGGTAACGCTTAAATTAAATCGGATTCGTTATTATCAATAAATTGTGGTTATTTAGTATTTTTATTTGAGAGGTAAACTCATATCAAATCCGAAAAAACAACCCTGGTTCGAGAACCCCGGTTTCTCACTCGTTTACCCAGTCAACTGGGAATTTTAAAACTCCAAACCAGGGGTTCTGAAGCTTCACTAATTAAACGGATTTGAGATCGCATTGCGGTTTTTCTGAATAGCCTCTCTGTTATAGAATCGAGGCGGAGCTTCATTTGTACGTCCCTTGGCGGAACTAAGGAACGAGATTAGGGTTTTTTACATCCATTTTTAAATACCATTAATTCAGACAACGATCGCAAAATTAATGAAGCATTTGGACTGAATACTTTGCTTGCTAATTGTAAATTATAAATTGTACATTGTAAATTATAAAATATGGGTCAAACCTATAAAGCCACAGGCATTAACTTAAAAAATATGCCCTTTGGGGAAACGGATTGCTTAGTCACCGTCCTCACCTCCGAATGGGGCATTGTTCGTGCTGTTGCACCGGGAGCGAGAAAGCAAAAATCCCGCTTACGGGGGCGAGTTGAGCCGTTTGTGGTCAATGAATTGCTAATTGTGCAGGGGCGATCGCTTGATAAAATTATCCAAGCCGATACCCTCGAATCCTATCCCCGTCTCAGTCGAGATTTAGGCAAACTTACCGCGAGTCAATATCTCGCGGAATTAGTATTAGCAGTGGGGTTGAGCGAGCAAGCACAAACAGAATTGTATGATGTCTTTAACGAGCATTTGCGCCGCATTAGTGAAATTACTCAAAGTTCCCCTGGGGCGATTTTGTCTCGTTTGACTCATGGTACATTTCACATTTTGGCCTTAGCGGGACTCGCCCCTCAAGTGCATCACTGTTGTCTCACCGGGCGATCGCTCAAAGGCCAAGATCGTATTCAGTTTAGCTTTGAAGCCGGGGGCGCGATCGCCCCAGAACCCCTCGATCCCACTCAAGCAGTTCCCCAATCCTCAACCCGACCTCGCATCGATCGTTATCTCAACCCCAAGGAACTTCAGCTTTTACAAAAACTCACTGCCGCCGATTTAGACGACCTCAACGATCCCCCAGAAGCCCCAAGCTTCGAGACTTCCTGGCTGCGGGTCGAGAAAGTTTTGCGCGATTATAGCCAATACCACCTCGATAAGACGATTCGTTCGGCGACATTACTTGATACGTTATATGTAACAGAGTTTTAACAATCCTTTTATTTTTGACAAATACCTAGAAATCTAGAATGCAACTGTTTGAATCCGAGACAACCCCAAACTCTCCCAACCCAGAAACACCCAATTCCGAAACCGCCACCCCTCAAACTCCACCGCCAAGCGGATTTGCCCCTGTCCTCAAAAATCGTCGCTTTTTACTGTTATGGTGCGGACAAATCTTTTCGCAATTGGCCGATAAAGTCTATCTGGTATTGATGATTGCTTTAATTGCCAGTCGCTTTCAAGGGGCAAATCAAAGCATTAGCGGTTGGGTATCGGCGGTGATGATTGCCTTTACCATTCCGGCGGTCTTATTTGGCTCTTTAGCCGGGGTTTATGTAGACCGTTGGTCAAAAAAAGGGGTTTTAGTCATTTCCAACTTAATACGGGGCATTCTTGTGCTGCTGCTGCCGCTTTTCTTGTGGTTTTCCCAGAATGACACGCCGATTTTAGGTCTGCCCTTGGGCTTTTGGGTGTTGCTGATCGTGACTTTTTTGGTGTCTACCCTCACCCAATTTTTTGCCCCTGCCGAACAAGCGGCGATTCCCTTGATTGTGAAGCGGCGCAACTTACTGCCCGCGAATTCGTTGTACACCACCACAATGATGGCCTTGTTAATTGTGGGTTTTGCTGTTGGTGAACCTTTATTAGAATTAACCGATCGCGTTTTAGCCAATATCGGCATAACTTGGGATTTTGGCAAAGAATTAGTCGTAGGGGGGTCTTATGCGATCGCGGGGTTGATTTTGATCTTGCTGAAAACCGGAGAAAAAAATCAAGAGACTTCCCAAGAACAACCCCATGTTTTCCAAGATATTGGGGATGGTATCCGCTATCTCGGTAAAAATCATCAAGTCCGCAATGCTTTAATTCAACTCACCATTTTATTTTCCGTTTTTGCCGCTTTGGCCGTATTAGCGGTGCGTTTAGCCGAAATCATCCCCGGTATCAAAGCCGAACAATTTGGCTTTCTCCTCGCCGCCGGGGGCGTAGGAATGGGCATAGGCGCTTTTATCCTCGGTAACTGGGGACAACGGTTTTCTAACGTCAAATTGGGGCTGTGGGGGGCGCTAGGCGTTGCTGGATCGTTGATTGGGTTATCCTTGTCTACGCAACACCTGGGGTTAGCTTTAGCAACAACTGCCTGTCTAGGGATATTTGCGGCCATGGTCGGAGTCCCGATGCAAACCACCATCCAAGCCGAAACCCCAGAAGCAATGCGCGGTAAAGTCTTCGGCTTGCAAAACAACGCCGTTAATATTGCTTTGAGCTTACCCTTAGCCCTAGCGGGGGTAGCAGAAACTTTTTTCGGGTTGCAATGGGTTTTATGGGGTTTGGCCACCCTTGTTCTGGCAGGGGGAGTCCTAACTTGGTATATTTCCCGTACCGGATCGGTTGCATCCCCGCAGACAGAGGCTTAAACTTAGGCTTGGCGCGATCGCCCCTCTTGTCAAACTTGAGGCTGGCTATTTTTATGATCCGGCTATTGATCCCCCCTAAACCTTAAACCCGATCGTCAGAATGCATATTGCTTGGCTAGGAAAAAAAACGCCCTTTTGCGGTAATGTCACCTACAGTCGAGAAATTACCAACGAACTCGAAAACCGAAACCAAAGGGTATGTTTTATCCATTTTGCTCAAGCTGAAGCTCAACGCGATTGTACCTGCGACGGTCAGGATGTGACTCTCCCCTTTCTTTTCACTTCCCAGGTTTATACCATTCCGGTTCCTCGTTCTCGTCACATTCTGACGCGATCGCTCCACAACCGCCAACCGGATTTAGTTCATGCTTCCCTAACTCTATCGACCCTCGATTTTTGCTTACCCGAAATTTGCGCCGATCTCGATTTACCGCTTATTGCTACGTTTCATCCCCCCTTTGACAGTCAAAGCCGCAGCTTGGCTTCTTGGACGCAACACTTTATTTACCAACTGTATGCCCCTTTCTTGGCCCATTACGACTGCACTATTGTCTTTTCCCAGCGTCAGCGCGAGAAACTGATTCATCTGGGAGTCCCCCCCCACAAAGTCGCGGTGATTCCAAATGGGGTAGACGAAACCAAGTACACACCTAATCCTCATTCCTTACCCTCTGTTACTTGCGATTGTCCCCTCAAAGAAAAATTTGAGGCCAAACGCTTGTTTGTGTATCAAGGGCGGATTTCGGCAGAAAAAAACGTTGAATCTCTCCTCAAGGCTTGGAAACAAGCTCAAATGGGGCCCGATTGTAAACTGGTGATTGTGGGAGACGGGCCGTTACGACCTTTATTGATGACCCACTACGGCCCTGAAGATGGCATTATTTGGTTGGGCTATGTGGGAGACGAACAACAACGGATTAATATTCTGCAAGCAGCAGATGTGTTTATTTTGCCGTCTTTGGTAGAGGGTTTGTCTTTATCTTTACTCGAAGCGATGGCTTGTAATGTCGCTTGTATTGCGACAGATGCCGGGGCTGATGGAGAAGTCCTCGAAGGTGTCGGGATTGTTCTCGATACCAAAAATGTTACCGGCCAACTTAAACCGTGGTTACAAAAGTTTCGCGATTGTCCTGAATCCATGTTGCGAGATTACGGCCAAAAAGCCCGTCAACGGGTCGAAGATTGCTATACCCTACGAAAGAACGTTACTAGCCTCGAAGCTTTGTATCAAGCCATTTTAGACCGACGACAACATACCCCACGCCGCAATAATCTCAAAGCTATTTTTTCTTTGTCAAAGAAAAATATCGCGGCAGGATAAGGTTGTCGTTTTCCGATGCGATCGCTATAATAAAGTTAACGCCTAAAAAGCGCAGCACGGGGCCGTAATGGTTTCGACAGGCTGAATAAAGCTTATTTGTGATGCAGGCCGAGAGTGAGTCTCCTCTCGTAAATCCAAGGCTCAAACAAATTGTAACTGCGAACAACATCGTTCCTTTTGCTCGTAAAGCAGCTCCTGTAGCTGCCTAAAATAAACCTCTCATAGGTTTCGAGCGTTTGTAGTCTGACTCCGTTAAGGGCTACAGACACAACCCCAACGGATGCGCTACTCAACAGACTCTAACCTGTTGATTGGCAAAGACTTTGTTAGAGAATCCCGTCGCCAGGGACAATCGGCGATCCCAGTCCTGCGGGTTAAATAGGACTAAGCCTGTGAATGAGCGAAAAGTTAGTACCCAGTCTGGACAGCAGTTCGACTCTGCTCGGCTCCATTCAAAAACCCCCTTGTTTGCCTAAGCGGTAAGCAGGGGGGTTTTTTCAGTGGTCAGTTATCAGCCTCTAAGGGGCTCCTCGGCAATCGGCAATCGGCAGTCGGGGGGGAGGTGGGATTTTACCCCAGAAAGGGGGTCAGAAACTTCTGGCTATAGGGCAGACTCTAGAAAAGGCTCAACGCTAGAATATATCTGGCTTTCAGCGTCAAAAAGCGAATTTAAGTTTCACGCGAGAGTTTTTGGGCAGTAGGTTGGGTAGAATGAAGTGAAACCCAATAACCAATAACCAACAACCAACAAAGTCTTGCAAAAGTGAAGACAATAGGCTAACTTGTCCTTGTTAAGTCTGAGTTGCCACCCGTCGATTGATCATACAGTGACTGAATCTAACGCCGCTACACCCCCTGTTCTTGTTACTTGTTCTCGTTACTGTATTCCGTGGTTATACGAACAGCAAGTTAGTTTTGCTTTTACGACTTATCGCCTTCATCGGTTGTTTTTGGTAGGGTTGAAGCCAGACGGACGCTTGTCTTTGTTTGAGCGTTTGTTTGAACGAGCGATGGGATTAGGAATTGGGGCAAATCGTTTATTTTTAAGTAGCCGCTATCAGCTTTGGCAGTTGGAAAATATTGTGCCGGAGGGGATGTGGCAAAATGGCTACGATCGCCTGTATGTGCCGCGAGTGGCTTATACAACGGGGGAGTTGGATATTCACGATATTGCAGTAGATAGCGACGATCGCGTGATTTTTGTCAATACGTTATATAGTTGTTTGGCTACAACGAGCGATCGCTACAGTTTTACTCCTTTATGGAAACCGCCCTTTGTTGAAAAACTGGTTCCTGAAGATCGCTGTCATCTCAACGGTTTGGCTTTGGTGAATGGCCAACCTCGCTATGTTACATCCCTGAGTCGTTCGGATGTGGCCACAGGATGGCGATCGCAACGCCAACAGGGAGGATGTATTATCGATGTGGCGACTAACGAAATTATCGCGCCGAATCTCTCGATGCCCCATTCGCCGCGCTGGTATCAAGGGAAATTATGGGTTTTGCAATCGGGAACGGGGGAGTTGGGCTATATTAACCTCGAAACGGGCGAATTTAACGCGATCGCCTTTTGCCCCGGTTATTTACGCGGCTTGAGCTTTCATCAAGATTGGGCGATTGTAGCATTATCTCAACCGAGGGGCGATCGCGTGTTTACCGATTTACCGCTACAAGATCGGTTAGCGGCCAAAGGAGCAAATCCTCGCTGCGGCTTACAAATCGTGAACCTCAAAACCGGAAATATTGACCACTGGATTGACATGGAAGGGGTAATTGGCGAACTCTACGACGTACAAACCCTTGCCAACGTGCGAAGACCTATGGCCTTGGGCTTCAAAACTGATGAAATTTGCCGTGCCATTACCATCGACCCCAACTCCATAGACTCTACAGTATCTTCTCCTCCCTCTTTAGGTCAAATTTTCCCAGATTTGACCGTTTAGCCGGTTTTAGAAAGAATCTGAGAGTTGACAGTTTCGCTCAAAGAAGATACAACAAATACATTCTGGCGCGATCGCCCCAAGATTGGGTACGGCTAGAAGGTGTGAATTTTTCCTAGATTTCGCGATCGCAAACAACTAAAATTATTTGAGGAGTGAATATGGCTTATCGATTCAGCACCGCCATTCCCCCAGGTTGAAAAAGGCGTTTTCCTGTCAACTCGATCTTGAACATTATTACTTTTCACTATAGTAGATTGGCGATCGCAACATTATGGTTACATTCCAAAGACAAAATTCCCCCCTAAACGTCAACGACGAACTCCAAGCCCCCACTTTTGGAGATTTGGACGGCGATGGCGATTTTGATGCCGTAGTTGGCGTAAACGACGGTACATTACGCTACTTCCGGAATGATGGGACAGCTACAACTCCTTCCTTCACCGAGCTAACGGTAGCCGATAATCCTTTTGAGACTTATAACAATTCGTTACCTGCTACACCGCCGCTTGCTCAACAAGTGGCAGCCCCGGCTTTATTTGATGTCGATGATGATAACGACCTAGACTTAGTTCTGGGGAATCGGGGCGGTACAGTAGAGTTGATTTTAAATACCGATTCCACCGCTCCCAATGCGATTGGGCGTAAAACCAATCCCACTTTCGTAACCAAACAAGCTGCCGCTGACAATCCGTTTAGTAATATTAATTTAGGAGATGCAACCTACGCCAGTCCGACCTTTGCCGATATCGATGGCGATGGCACGACCGAGTTAATTGTCGGACGGGTTCGACGACTGACAGGGCCGAGTTCGACCGACCCCGACCCGGTGAAAATTTACGACCCACCCACCCCTCCACCCACCCCTCTTGACCTGACCGCAAACTATACCCTCAGTGCAACAGCTTCTCCCTTTGCCAGTGTCACTTTACCCCAAAACCATCGGGCGGTTCCGGCTTTTGCCGATGTCGATGGCGACGGCGATATCGATGCTTTCCTGGCTGTTACTGAGTTCGGTACTACAGGCACAATTCGCTACTTTAGAAATGATGGCACCGCAACCGCACCAAACTATGTGGAAGTGACGGGGGCTGACAATCCATTTAATGCCTTAAACGGAACCAAGGAATTTGAGCAAGCTTATCCCGCCTTTGCGGATATCGACAATGACCAACTGCCCGATGCTTTTGTCGGTCAGCGTGTTGATATCCGACCCGTTTTCTTCTTTCAAAATCAAGGTATTGTCACACCACCGCCGCCCCCGCCACCACCACCAGGGCCAGGGCCAGGGCCGGCTCCTCAAGGTGCGCTACAAGTCAACGCCAATAATATTTTCACCATTGGGGCAAATAATGGGGCTACCAATCTGCTGTATCAATTAACTCAGTTAGACACCAATTTATTTGATGAAGTTGGCTTGTTTAAAGTGGATAATGCGGCGGGTAATATTGGTAACTTAACCCCAGGGAGTTCGGGTTATGTACAAGCGGCGATCGCCCGGTCTAAGATTCTCTTTTCGGCACATCCGCTGCGCCCGACCAACTTTAATATTGGTCAACAAGATGGGGTTTTGGATTTCCAAGCGGGCGATCGCTTTGCCTTTTATCTGGTTCGCAACGGTACGACAGATGCGGTTTTGGCCGGACGACCCCCCGGCGGAGAAATCTTACTCGGTGTGGGGAATCAAGGCAGTCTTCAGGTCAATAACCTCGGCGGGGGTCAGTATTCTTTGCGGTTTGATGATGACACCAACGGGACTTTTTCAGATGTCTTTGTAAATATCGAGCAAACCAACTTAAATGTTCCTTTGGGGGTGGGTCAGTTGCAGCAACAAGGTTTAGAAGTGCTGGACTTACTCAATAGTAATAACGCTGCGAATCTCACCGGACAACGAGTTTCAGCAAACTTCACAGTTTATCGAGAAGCAGCGTTTAATAACTTGGTGAGTTTATATCGCATTGACGATGCAAGCGGCACAGTTGATGGAATTGCGCCGGGTCAAGTGGGTTACGCCGAAGCGGCCATGGAGAATCGCATTGAAACCCTGCTGATCAGCGTGTCGAATCAATCAACCCGCGTGGTTCCGGCTTTGCTTGAAAGTGATGCCTTGTACGCACCGTTTATGATTGCGAATGGTAGTGTTGAGCAATTCCTGAGTCAAAACCCAGATAATGCAGCAGGAGGGGGGCCGCAAGCCTACTTCACCTACATCGGCGCAAATCCCGATGGGGTCGATCACATCCGCTTGCTGGGGAACAATGTGTTCGGGTTTGAAGATATCCTCGGTGGCGGGGATTTAGATTACAACGACATTATTTTCCAAGTGGACTTTGCTTAGTCCTCATCTAAAATTTTAAGAATTGGCTGAGTTGAAGCGCGATCGCGTTTTGACTCAGTTTTTTTAGGGAGGGAAATTGCGAATTTTCTTTGGTAACAAAATTTTGACGATCCGGAGTGCGGGCTAACTGCGAGAAAGGATGAGTAACAAACTGACTTCTCCACTGGACGCAAATACAAAGCTTACGGACAATTCTCTTATGGAAACGACCTACAAAAAACGACTGCCCAGTTTTCAACAAATCGAACAAGAACTGAGTCACAGTGAAGTATATCAACAAGCGATCGCCCAATGGCAACACTTCACCGGAACCCCCACAGACACAGCCAAAACCCTGATTGACGCGATCGCCAAAGAAACCATGCGAGTCACATTTCACCTCTCCTTTAGCCCGGATGAAGCCTTAGAAACGGACTCTCGGGCTGTGCCTCCTCAAAAAGCCCAACCAAAACAACCCCGCAAACAAGTTCGCCTTTCGAGTTTGAGGCAGAAAGCAAAGCCCAAAAACAAAAACCTCGCCGAATCTAGAGCCGCAAGTTGTCACCAAATTGGTCGAACGATCGCCAACGCCCGACGCGCTCAAAACCTCTCTCTCGAACAAATCCATGTCCGCACCCTTATTCCTCTCTGTAACCTCAGAGCTATCGAAGAAGGGAACTTAGACGAATTACCCGAAGATGTGTACTTGCGCGGCTTTATTCGGCAAGTTGGCAACGTTTTGGGGCTAAATGGGACTGCCCTTGCTGCTACCTTACCCGAAGTCCAATCCTCCGTTGTCCCGTCTTGGTATCGTGCTTCTTCACCGAGTATCAATATGAAAATGACCTCCCTTCACCTGTACCTGGGTTACACGGCTTTAGTGGCGGGAGCCGTCGGCGGCTTATCCTGGTTATCGCAGCACAATGAAATGAATGCTTCGGTACAACCCGACCTCCCCAACCCCGTCACTCCATCTTGGCAAGAGCAAGACCGTCAAAACCTCGAAACCCAAGCCAGCGAACAAGCGGCGGCGAATGTTGTTCCCCCGGAAACCCTGAACAATTAGCCCTCCGGCAGACACAAGACCAAATTATCCCGGTGAACTACGGTTTCAACGCCTTCATAGCCTAAAATTGCAGCAATTCGGTCAGAATGCTGACCTTGAATTTGCTGCATTTCGAGGGCGTTGTAGTTAACAATTCCCCTGGCGATTTCTTGACCTTGGGGATTGCACAACAACACCGCGTCTCCGGCTTGAAACTGCCCTTCAACGGCTGTAACACCCGCCGCTAGTAGGGATTTGCCTTTTTTAGATAATGCAGTCACGGCTCCGGCATCGAGATGAAGTTTGCCCATAGTTACCAAGCCATGAGCAATCCAACGCTTGCGGGAATTTTCCGGGCGGGCTTGGGGTTCAAATTGTGTCCCGATTGCTTCCCCAGTCAACACTTTGAGAATATTATCCGGTTGCTGACCTTGGGTAATGACGGTACGAACGCCGGAACTGGTGGCAATGCGGGCCGCAGACAGTTTAGTAGCCATGCCTCCGGTTCCCCACGGCGATCCTTTCGATCCGGCGACCCCTTGCAAGCTCTCTAACTGTTCGACATTCACGCGGTCGATGGGTTTTGCGTCAGGGTTGACTCGCGGATCGGCAGAATAGAGGCGGTCTACATCGGTGAGTAGAAATAACCAATCGGCAGCAACCAAACTGGCGACTAAGGCTGAAAGGGTGTCGTTATCGCCAAATTTGAGTTTGAGTTCTTCTACGGCCACCGTATCGTTTTCGTTGACTACGGGAATGACCCCTAACTGAAATAAAGCGTCTAGGGTGTTTTTAGCGTTGACGTAGGCATTGCGGTCAACGAGATCGCGGCGGGTAAGCAGGATTTGGGCGATGGGTTGGCCGAGGGTGGTAAACAAGTCGTCGTAAACCCGCATGAGGCGACCTTGACCCACGGCGGCTACAGCTTGTTTGAGGGCCATTTTCTGGGGGCGATCGCGCAAGTTCAAACGAGCGCACCCTACCCCGACTGCCCCAGAGGTGACCAAAACCACCCGATGACCTTGATGGCGCAGGTGAGTTAAGGTTTCGACTAAGGCGGCGATGGTTGAAAGGGCGAGTTGACCGCGATCGGTCAAGCTAGAGGTGCCAATTTTAATAACGAGGGTTTGAGACATCTTTTCAGTTATCAGCATCTAAGGGGCAGCTTCTTCAGTCATCAGCATCTAAGGGGCTCCTCGGCAATCGGCTCCTCGGCAGTCGGGGGGTTTCTTCAGTCATCAGTTATCAGTAATCAGTAATCAGTTTTTTGGGCAGTAGGCTTGTAGGGGCGCTCTTTTCCCCGCCCAACAACCAATAACCAATAACCAACAACCAATAACAAAAGACAAATGACTAAGGACTAATGACCAATAACCAATAACCAAAGACAAAATTATAAAGCGCTTGACCGCCAAAAGGAAGTCAAGCGCTTTAAAGTTGCTTTTTATAGGCGGGGTTTTTATCTCGGACTAACCCCATTGAAGCTGTGTATTGCGGAGGTCTTTATATCAGGCTGACCTCTTGTTATTTGATATCTAGAATGACAGAAAATTTTGATGTATTTTTATTTCATAATATTTTCTTTATATTTCGAGAGAAGAAGGATTGTGTACTTGTTTTAAGTTTTATTGCGTTATTTTCAAGGATACCCCCAACCATTGAGAGAGGGCGACTTCGACGTTTCGCAAAGAATATGGACGGGGGGTAGCGGTGGGGCTAATCATGGGTTCGACTAAAATCGAGAACATTCCCAAGCGATTCCCGACTAAAACATCGGTAAAGAGGCGATCGCCCACCATGGCTACTTGATTTTGGGGGAGTTGCATTTGTTCGACGGCTTGGCGGACTTTCCGACGGGAGGGTTTGCGGGCCCCAAAGAGATACGGTACATCTACGGCTTGCGCGATCGCGGCAATACGACTTTGGCTAATATTGTTACTCACCAGCCATAACGCCGAAACTTGACGAATCTCAACAATCCAATCTAAAACTTCAGGACTGACTTTTTGTTCGCGAATGGGGACGAGGGTTTCGTCCACATCTAACACCAAGCCTTTAATTTGATATTTCTGGAGTATTTCGGGGGTCAGACGAGTCACGGGGCCGTCTAAGACCAAGTTGGGTTGTAAATGCGCTTCTAAATTCATCAACTATATTTCCGATTAAAAGTTAGAGAGAACAAAGTGGAGTTAACTCAAGACTCGTTTTGTAAAGCCTCTCGTTGTTGACGCACCGCTTTGACTGCTGCTTCGTGTTCTGCAAGGGTTTCAGTAAAGACATGAGTGCCATCATAACGAGCCACAAAAAAGCGGTAATCTGTTGTTTGGGGAGAAAGAGTGGCTTCGAGACTGGCTAACCCCGGAGACGCGATCGCGGTGGGGGGTAAGCCTTCAAAGCGATAGGTGTTGTAAGGAGAATCGACTTGGACTTGTTTGAGAGTCAAAGGCTGATCGGCGGTTTGACGAATGCCGAGGGCGTATTCAACGGTTGGGTCAGCTTCTAACTTCATCCCCTCAGCCAAGCGTCCTGTAAACACGCCAGCAATCAAGGGTCGTTCTTCTGCAACAACGGCTTCTTTTTCTACGATACTTGCTAATGTTACCCAATCATTTAAGCTCAAATTCGTTTGGTCTTGGGCTTCTTGGTATAAGGGTAAAGCGGCATTTTGAAAGCGAGACAACATCAAATCGATGACTTGTTCGGGGGTGACGCGATCGCTGGCTAATTCATAGGTATCGGGAAACAAAAACCCTTCGATAAAGGGAATATCGGCAGGCAGCCAAGGATAGCGATCGCTCGAAACATTCGCGATCGCGGTAATAAATTCTTCCTCGCTAAAATAGCCCAAGGATTCAAAATACTTCGCCATTTGCCAGCGATTCCACCCTTCGGGAATCGTAAAGCTCAAGCGCATAATTTCCCCTTGCCAAAGTTGTTGAGCCAAAGTGGGGAGAGGTTGATTGGTTGCGACTTTATAAGTTCCGGCTTTAAACGTTCCTTCTCCTTCTTGTAAGGTTAACCAAGAAGCCCAAACCTTCCAAGCCCACGCCGAGCGAATCAACCCCAACGCCTCTAAATCTTGTCCCATTTGTGCGGTAGAAGTGCCGGGAGCAATATTCAGTTGAATTTCGCTGGCGATCGCATCTTGGCTGTTGTTTTCGGCATTCTGGGGCGAGAGGAGCCAATTCCACACTGCCCAACCTTGCCAACCCGAAAACCCTAAAACCACGGGCAAAACAACTAAATAAAATGTCCATTTAGAAATGCGCTTGGTCATACTCATCAGCTAGTTCCTCGGTTTTATTCCTCAAACAACATATCCTCTAAAAACGGTTCAATTTCTTTTAAGCGATCGGGAGATAAAAGTTCTAATTGACCGCTTGGTTTTTCTTGGGCAAAAAACAATAAGGGGGTCAGGGGCGTATAAATTTCGTATTTTTGAGAATCGTAGTAAAACTCCGCCAAACATTGATAATCATCTTCTTCTATATTTCCCCCTTCGTTTTCAAATTCAAGGGTGAGAATATCATCTTCATGGGGTTGAGGAATTTCCCCGCTTGCGGTTAAAGTATAAGCCGCATTTTGAAGCTTGAGATTTTGTTCGGCCAAAACCGCTTTAGCATCTTCAAATAACGTCGCAATTTCTTCCCCATCTTCGAGCCAAATCACTTCCGAATTATCTTCTTGGGTGTCTCCTACAATAATTGTAATCGGCGCATCAATCGGTCGCAGCAGCACATACTTATGATCGTCAATATTAAAAGACTGCTCGACCCAGCAGTCTAGCGATCGCCCTTGTTCGTCTTTCAGTAAAACAGTTTCCGCATCAGAGCGACCATTCTGGTTTGAAAAAGAGGATTGAGACATAAGATTGAATAAGTCGATAAAATTTGTAAAAAGGAAGTAAACTGTAGCTCAAACTGTTAACAAAGTTGCCAAAATAGCCATCAGAGTTAGCATTTTTTAACCTATCATTCATTTTCCATTGTGAAGGATTTAGGTCAAATCGTATTGTTGGAGCTTTTGAAAACTCGATACATCGGTCAGATCGTACTGTAGGGGCGTAACGGTAATAAAGTTTTCGCGAATTGCTTGCACATCCGTCAACACATCGGCAGGTAAATGATCGTGATTCGGTTGGGCAATTTCCTCAATCACTTCCCCAGCCAGCCAATAGTAACTTTTGCCGCGCGGATCGACCCGTTTCTCAAACTGCTCAATATAGCGGCGTAAGCCCTGGCGCGTCAACTTGACCCCGGCCACTGCATCCGGGGAAACCGGGGGAATATTAACATTAAGTAATGTTGCTGTGGGTAAAGGACGCTGAGTTAACTGTTGCAGTAACTTGAGGGCAAACTGGGCCCCCGTCCCAAATTCGTGCGAGGTAAAACTGGCCAAGCTCAACGCCACACTGGGAATCCCCTCAGCCGTACCTTCCATCGCCGCCGACACCGTTCCCGAATACAAAATGTCTGTTCCTAAGTTAGAGCCGTGATTGATGCCTGCCAGGACAAAATCGGGACGTTGGTCTAACACGGCATGAAGCGCCAATTTGACACAATCTGCCGGAGTCCCCGAACAAGACCAAGCCGTAACGCGATCGTCAAATACTTCTGGCACTTGATTCGCCCGGATCGGTTGATGTAAGGTCAATCCGTGACCTGTGGCCGACCGTTCGCGATCGGGACAAACCACGGTTACTTGATGTCCCGCCGCCGCGAGATGATTGGCCAAGGTTCGCACCCCCAAGGCTAAGATACCGTCGTCGTTACTAATCAGCAGGTTTAAGGCTTTATCTGGGGTCATGGAAGTTGATTGCAGTTTATACGCATATTGCCATCTGTTTAATTTTCTCACGGGGCGGCGTTTTCTTGGGTAGTGGGCGTGTAGGGGCGGGGTTTCCCCGTCCAGAGGGGGAGGAGNGGGCGTGTAGGGGCGGGGTTTCCCCGTCCAGAGGGGGAGGAGGGGGAGGAGTGGGAGGAGGGGGAGGGGGGAGCAATTACCAATTACCAATTACCAATGCTGAGATTTAGGAATAAAGCCTAACCCAACAACCAATAACCAACAACCAATAACCAACAACCAATAACCAACAACCAATAACCAACAACCAATAACCAACAACCAACAACCAACAACCAACAACCAACAACCAACAACCAACAACCAACAACCAACAACCAATAACTTCACTGGTAAGCTAGAAATACATACTGAGCCATATTTCGTCATTACCGATAGCTATGTCCCTCAACGAGATTGAGACACAACTCAAAGCCTTACAAAAAACTGCCACCGACGCGATCGCGTCCGTCGAAAGCCTAGATAACCTCGAACCGTTGCGCGTCAAATATTTGGGCAAAAAGGGCGAACTTTCTCAAATTTTGCGCGGTATGGGCAAACTCAGCCCCGAAGATCGGCCTCGCATTGGCGCACTCGCGAATGAAGTCAAAGAAGACTTACAAAACCGCCTAGAAATGGCCAAAAGCCATCTCGAAACGGCGGCCATTGCAGCGCAAATCGAAGCCGAAACCCTTGATGTCACGATGCCGGGGTCGTATCGAGCTTTGGGTCGCCAACATCCCCTCAACAGTACGCGCGATCGCATGATCGATATTTTCGTCGGCTTGGGTTACACCGTGGCTGAAGGGCTGGAAATGGAAACCGATTACTACAACTTTGAAGCCCTCAACACCCCCGCCGACCATCCAGCGCGGGATATGCAGGATACATTCTATCTGCCCAATAACAACTTGCTGCGAACTCATACCTCCTCGGTGCAAATTCGCTACATGGAAAACCACGAACCCCCTGTCCGCGTCATTGCCCCTGGACGGGTATATCGCCGCGATACGGTGGATGCGACCCACTCGGCGGTTTTCCATCAAGTAGAACTTCTCGCAGTAGACAAAAACTTAACCTTCACTGACCTCAAAGGCACGATCAAAGAGTTCCTGAATCAAATGTTTGGGGAAGATTTACCGGTCAAATTCCGCGCCAGTTACTTTCCTTTCACCGAACCTTCGGCAGAGGTGGACGTACAATGGCAAGGCAAGTGGCTCGAAGTCGCAGGCTGTGGCATGGTAGACCCGAATGTTCTCAAGGCGGTTGGTTACGATCCAGAAGTCTACACGGGCTTTGCGGCGGGTTTTGGGGTGGAACGCTTTACGATGGTTCAACACAAAATTGACGATATCCGCCGCCTTTACAATAGCGATTTGCGCTTTCTACAACAGTTTTAATTTTGTCCTTTGTCCTTTGTCCTTTGTCCTTTGTCCTTTGTCCTTTGTCCTTTGTCCTTTGTCCTTTGTCCTTTGTCCTTTGTCCTTTGTCCTTTGTCCTTTGTCCTTTGTCCTTTGTCCTTTGTCCTTTGTTGTTGGTTGTTGGTTACGCCGACAATCCCTTAATTGGTAATTGGTAATTGGTAATTGGTAATTGCTCCCCCCTCCTCCCCCTCCTCCCACTCCTCCCCCTCTGGACGGGGAAACCCCGCCCCTACACGCCCACTCCTCCCCCTCTGGACGGGGAAACCCCGCCCCTACACGCCCACTACCCAAGAAACCCCACTACATAAACTCATAACTCACCTATGCCTCGTTATCCTGGTATTTCAAGCGAAGCCTTCCGTCATCCCTTAGATGCTCAAGCCGAACAAACCCTGCGGAGTTTTCCGGGGTTTAAGTTGGTGGCTCGCAGCTTTGTGGAGTATCTCTCAGAGCGCCCACAACGCATTTATTTTTTAGGAAACTATATTAAGGCTGGCCCGCGTCAGTATGCTACCTTGTACGGCATTTTTCGTGAGTGTCTGCGGGATTTGGATATGGCGATCGAGCCAGCTTTGTTTGTGAACCAGGCTCCAGATATTAATGCGTTTTCGTTGGGTCAGGATCATCCTTCGGTGGTGATTAATTCGGGTTTGTTGGATTTGCTGGACGAGGCTGAAATCCGCACTGTGATTGCCCATGAGTTGGGTCATGTGAAGTGCAGCCATACGATTTTGACCCAGATGGCGATTTGGGCGATGGGGGCGGCTGAGATGTTGGGAGAAATGACTCTAGGATTGGGGAATGCGATTGGGAGTGGTTTGATTTTTGCTTTTTATGAGTGGTCGCGCAAAGCGGAGTTATCAGCCGATCGCGCGGCGTTGTTGGTGATGGATGATTTACTGCCGGTGATGCGGACGATGATGAAGATGGCGGGGGGGAGTCACAAATACGGCCATGAGTGCAGTTTGGATGAGTTTATTCGTCAGTCGGAGAGTTATCAGGATTTAGATCAGCAAAATGGTTTGAATCAGTTGTATAAGTTTTTGATTTATAACGGTGGCCGCGGTACGTTTTTGACTCATCCTTTTGCGGTAGAACGGGTGTATCATTTGCGGGAGTGGTCGAATTCGTCTGAGTATCGCCAAATTCGTGAGGGAAATTACGCAACTGATGGCGCGGGGGCTGTAGATGTAACTCCGGATGACGAAGCCCAGAATCTCCGCCGCCAGATTGAGGATTTACAAGCGGAAATCGAGCGTATTCGTTCGCAACAACAAGATTAATCAGGAGGGCGATCGCGCCAATTGTAAAGATTTTTGTGGTTTTCACGGTGGCTCAGGGAGGTTAGAGCTTCTTGGCTTTGCGTGATTTCACCAATTTAGGGGTCTAGTTTTTGGGCGAGAGTCCACGATTATGAGCAAATATTATCTGACATTTGCAAATTATTCTTTTAAAATTATGCTCAAGTAGGTAAATTACGCTACGGTTGTTGCTCGCCTGCATTGGCCCGAAAAGCAGCAACTTTGAGCTAGTGTCGGTGTAGGGTGCAACAATAAATTATTAAGAATTTGCCGAGGATTCAGAATGAGCAAAAATACTTTGCCAGGGCTGCACCACAGTCATTTTCCCTTGACCTCTAATGGCAAGATTGATGTCGAGCAAGCCCAAGAAACGGTTTATCGATTTTTTATGGGATTGGTCAAGTCGCGATCGCCCCAAGAAGTTTTACTAGAGTTTCAATACTTATTTTTTGATTATCATTCCCATCCAGAGAATGCCGAAGTCTTAAAAGAAATTGCGGATTTGGTAACTGCCAAACGCCAAAAAGAGTTTTTGAATTTGGTGAAACGGTGCTGTTATATTTTAGTCAATAACTGGGAAACTCAGCGCCATCATGATGCTATTGAACAGTTAATTACATTATTGACCAATCTAGATTGCGATCGCAAAGCCAAATATCATGTTATTAATCGCTTGCGGTCTTGGTTAAAAAGGTTTCTAGAAAGCCAAGATTATCAAGATTTAAAACTTTTTGTTTATCGCAATGACGAGAGTCAGCATTACGACCCCCAGTGCGGAACATCGATTCACTGGAGTTCGCGCTATCGTTCGTATTTACTCGTTCCTCAGTATGCTAATCCGAATAATCCCAAAGAACAGCGAGAAGCGGCTAAAGTGCTGTCTCAGCAGTTAAAAGACAAGTTTAAGTTCGATTTGGCTATGTACACGGCGCGATCGCAATCCGTTGCCGGAAAAAATCGCGATCGCAAGTTACCCGAAAATCCGACAGGTTTAGGAGAAAATGTTTTACACCTGATCAAGAAAATTGTTGTCAAAAAAGGAGATTTTAGTTACAGCAATTTAGCCAATATTTTTTTAAATCAAACTCAAAATTTAAACCATCGAGAATTTAAAGTTGCTTTAGTTAATTATCTTATTTTTTCAGCAGATGGAAAATGCGTTGGGCCGGGATTAAAACAAAAACTTGCTTTAAAAATGCGAGAGATTTATCCCGAACGCTCGAACGATCCCCACGATGAAGCCTTACATTTGAGAACTTGCAATCGAGTCTTCGATCTTCTCACCACCGAAGATGGGGAACAGCCTTCAGAAATGTTTTTGTACTTGATGTTGCAAGGTAATCCCCTGACCTTAGTTATTATCCTGTTGAAGTTGATTTTAATTTGTCCGAATGCTCGCGTTCATTTAGAACAACGCATTGCCGAATTAATCCGGTACTATATGAAGGAACCCGAAGCGGAATGTCAGTGGGTGGTTAACTTTTTTGAGATTTTCAAAATTACTTTTGCCATTTATGCTGATAATGACGTTCACTACAATCTCATCAAAGTCAAAGAAAGCCTTAAGGATGGACACAGTGAAGACGAAAATCTCGATGCTTATCGGATTTTTTCGCAACAACGGAGTTATTTGAATTCTGTATTTAGTCAAGAGAAAAAAGCATCTTCAGATTCATAAAACCCTAAAACAAATCTCAAACTGTGGAGCATAAATCGGGTGACTAAAGCCACAACAAATCTGCCGCGATCGCGCATTCTCTGGCTGCGGGTTTTGGCGATCGCAGCGATTCAAGGGGCAATTACCCTAACTTGGGTGATTTATGGGTTGTATTTTCCCCGATTACTCGAAAATATGGGTCTAAATCCCGATTTAGCCCTGAAAATATTAATCATTGAGAATTTCCTTGAAGCAGGAATTGAGCCTTTATTTGGCGGTTTA
Organism: filamentous cyanobacterium ESFC-1; assembly: GCA_000380225.1. Classification (GTDB taxonomy): domain Bacteria; phylum Cyanobacteriota; class Cyanobacteriia; order Cyanobacteriales; family Spirulinaceae; genus Jaaginema. Next base: position 213,898 of record KB904821.1, on the reverse strand, counting down.
TCCGACCGCTTTCAAAAACGCTTAGGCCACCGTTTTATTATTATTAGTTTTGGAGTTGTTTTAGCGTCGGCCTTATTTATTAGTTTACCTGCGATCGCCCTTTTCCATAATCCTACTGAGACATCCGGCTTATTCTTCCCCGCAATGGCGATCGCGTGGGCTGCGGCCATGGCGATTTTTCGCAGTCCGGCCTTAGTTTTACTGAGTCAAACAGCCCCTCAATCGGCTTTACCCCAAGCGGCCAGTTTCCTCACCTTTAGCAACCAGTTCGTCGGAGCATTCCGCTTTATGGCTTACGGTGCGCTGTTACGTTTAGGCCCGGAAATTACCTTTACGGTGGGTTCAGTGTTTTTGCTGATAGCCTTGGCGTTTTTACGATCTCAACATCCTCCCCATTCTGGATTCACCACAACGGCCTCTACCACCGCGACTATCCCGTGGGGACGGACGATCGCGGCCATCAGTTGTACGGCTTTAGGAATTGCTTGGGGGCTGCGTTTTTTGAGTATGACCCTAGCTACGATTATCCCCAGACAATGGGGTGAAACCGTCCTAGAAGGGGGTCTGGCGGCGTTTTTCATCGCGATCGCCCTCTTTTCTTTTCCCGCAGGTGCGATCGCGACTCGTTGGGGAAATGGGAAAGCCATGATCGGCGGTACTGTTTTCGCCGCTTTGAGCTTAATCTTGCTGTTTTTACCCTTAGCGACTTGGGGGATAGGATTAACCCTGATTATCCTGGCGTTTTGCTTTAGCTCCGTCCTGAATGGTGTGATTCCCTTTGTTGTAGCCCTAGTTCCTCCCGATCGAGTTGGGTTAGGATTAGGCTGTTATTTTGGAGCATTTGGTGCGGGGATGAGTGTTTTTGATTTGTTGCTGACCCAGTTTAGCGCGATCGCCCCCTTCGCGATCGCCACAATGGGAGCAGGAGCATTAATTTTAGCGAGTTTTAGTATTAGTTTGAGTCCCCGTTACTCCCAGGTTTAATCAGTTTGAGGATAGCCCGGTAAAATTGACGCTTGTTTAGGATTATTATCCGGTTTAGTGTACCAATAAGCCCAAGCAATTAACACAGCTTGAAACGGTAAACGAATCGCTTGTAACCAAGGGCTATTGGGGATTCCTTCTAGGCTAATATTATTCACTGCCATATTAATATTTGCCGGGAAAACAGCAATAAATAAAGCAATTAAAACCCAAGCCGTTGCTTGAGAAATCGGCGGTATTAGCAACCCAATCCCGCATAAAATTTCAATCCCACCGCTAATCCAAACCAAAACCAGGGGATACGGCAAAAGATCGGGGACAATTTTGACAAAAGGCATTGGTTTCGCGAAATGTAAAATTCCTGCAACCACCATACAAACTGCCAAAATAACCCGGAGAATTTCTTTGTTTTTCGGATTTAATATCATCTTTGTCAATAAAAAGAATAGGGGCAAGTCTGACCCACCCCACGCACAACTTAAACTAAGCTCCAACGACAACGCCGCCATTAGGATGTAACACTTGACCTGTCATATAAGACGAATCTTGCGAAGCTAAAAAGACAAAACAAGTGGCTACTTCTACAGGTTGACCTGGCCGTTGCATCGGGACTTGTTGGCCGAAACTTTCGACCGTATCACTACTAAAAGCATCGGGAATAAAAGGAGTCCAAATCGGGCCAGGAGCAACGCCATTCACGCGGATTTGTTTTTCAACTAAGATTTGTGCCAGCGATCGCGTATAAGCTAAAATTGCGCCTTTTGTAGTCGCATAACTCAATAAAGCCGCGTTGCCTTTGTAAGCATTAATTGAAGTTGTATTAATAATAGAGCTACCGGGCTTAAAGTGGGAAATTGCCGCTTTGACTAAATAAAACATGGCAAAAATATTCGTGCTGAATATCTTACCCAACCGTTCTGGATCGATTTCTTCTAAACTGGCTTCATAATATTGCTCGGCAGCATTATTCACCAAAATATCAAGCTTACCCGCTTTCTCGATGACTTGTTTTACCATCGATTGGCAGAACTTTTCACTACTAATATCACCGGGAAATAAAAAGCACTTTTGATTTTGAGCTTCGACCAGGGCTTTAGTTTTCTCTGCGTCTTGATGTTCATTGAGATAACTAATCGCTACATCTGCGCCTTCTTTAGCATATAAAACCGCCACTGAGCGACCAATCCCGCTATCTCCTCCGGTAATTAAAGCGACTTTGCCTTTGAGTTTATCACTACCTTGATAACTGTCTCGGTCGTATTGGGGTTTGGGAGTCATTTCTGACTCTAAAGCTGGCTGTCTATCTTGAGACTGAGCCGGAATATCTTTGGGTGTAATCGTCATTATTAACTCCGATTGTGATTAACAAATTGCAATAACTAAAAACTCGAAAAAAGCTTTTTTAACAAGAAGTTGTTAGAGTTATGCTTATGTTAGTCAGAATCAATCGAGGTCGAATGAGTCTGTGGTGAGATTCAAAATATTTTGTTTTACTTAATTTCTATCTAAAGAAAGAGGAGTAGAGGAGCGATCGCGTAGTATCCACAATCAGCGCTTTAGCGACTTATTGGCAATGACATTTTATCTCTTGAGAACTCAAAGATTCAGCCAGAGATAAACCTTGACCCCAACTGGAATTAAAAGAGGCAACTTCGTAATCGATAAAACAACCAATCGCTTCGAGTAAGACGGCAATAATATCGCAGGTTTGTGTCGATTTCCAACAGATATATTCTTGCGCGATGTAGATGGTGTGATGATGGGGAGAAAACAGGCTATTTAAACCGTGGATTTCTTCAGAATCACAAATTTTGATTTGGGGTAACGACTCAAAACAATAAGTTTCCCAATCTTGGCATAAATTTTCGAGTTTATCCGGGTGAAAGCGATCGCCAAATGTGGCTCGAATTGCTTGCTGTAAAGTACCATTGCGGGCGATCGCGCAGAGAAATCCCTCTAACTGAGAACAGACTTGCACGATAGTCTTTTGTAAAGTGGTCTGCTGTACGTCAGTGAAATTAGTAGTAGTTGTACTCATGATGATTCTCCCGTACATTGCAACAACATTTCTAGATTGGATTCACACCCACTTATAGTTCTATGGGGAATCACCTTATGCAGTTATGCGGTACGTTCACCAAAAATTCACTGAATCTTCAACAGAGCGATCGCCAAATCCTAGACCCAGAGTGGTTTTTGAGAATTTTGAACTTGCGATCGCGTTCAGCAGTTTCGAGCATTAGCAATATTGACTTTTTGGCATTACCGGGTCGCAGTTGACATAGATTCCAACGGGCTACACGACGCAACTTAACCCCACCCTAGTTATCTTTTTGGCTTTTTGTGTTTCTGACCCCGAACCCACCATAACAGTATGTACAAGACAGCAAAACACAGTAGCCCCAACCCTAAACTAATAAGAAATATTTGTGAGGGTTTGAAATCATCCTGAGTTGCCCATGCACCCGCCGCCGCAGAAGACACACCAACGCCCAAGCCTGCCGCCCCGATGAGGTTTTCGATATTGCGATCGCGCTCGGCTTGTGAGGCTTCTACAATGCCGCGTAGGGTGCTAATATGCTGCTCTCGGACTTTCAACCCCGGACGTAAACTGAGGATATCTTGTTCGATTTGTTCTTGATAGGTTTGGGCGGTATTTTCAGCAAAATTAGACCAAAGTTTTAAGTCAGTTTTTTGCTTATCTTTATCTTTTTTATCTTTTTGAATTAAACTTTGAATGCGATTGAGGCGACTTCTATAAGCTTTCAGATTTATTTTTAAAGTTTCAAATTGGAGCGATAATCCTTCAATTCCCCGTGTATGTCGGTCAAGTTTGAGGATATTTTCGTATAAAGCTGCTTTCAGTTGATAAAAATTGGCGTGAAGGACATCAAAATCAGCAACGGCGAGTTGTATTGTCGGAATTTCGCGAGTTAACGGGAAAAAGTTTTCATCTTGCAAATGCTTTTTAATAATCAAATTTTGCTGATGACTCCACTTAATTTTATGGTAGTAATAAAATAAGCGACTGAGTTCATCATAAAAATAAGCAAAACTTTCCATACTGCGAGAATTGGGGGCAAGTAAAATCAAAAGCTGCTCGTTGGTGTTAATTTGGTAGCTGAATATTTTATTACCCAAAAAGTAGTTTGATTCGTTGCTGTTTTGAGCTTTGCTATCCCAAAAGCTGGCGATGCTTTTTGCGATCGCGTCTTCTTGCCCAGGCTTAACTTCCCCTAAAACTAGCCAAGTTTTACCAATACTGCCTTGAATAGAATCAAGTTTTAATTTAAGAGTTTTAATAAAATCTAGGGATTGATTTTTCTGCTTTTCTAAACAAGATGCAAACAGTAATAAACTATCAGTATCGCCAAAATCAAACTGCTTGTAAATTGCTTCCCAATCCTGCCCCTTGAACTCATAATAAGGTTGTTCGGGTTTTGCCAAAGACTGAAACCTTTGATTATTTTTATACCAATTTGACCAAGTTATATTTTCTTGGCTTTTGAGATGATAGCTAAAACAAAATAAATGGGGATAAATTATAAAATCGGCGGCCATCCTGTTAGCCCTGCACTCCAGTTGAGGTAATCTTGGTCATTAGGGGAAGAATCCGTAAAAGATTGAGCAAAATTATTCTGCGCTTCTACTCTAGGATTGGGACTGGTAAAAATAGAATCAGCCGCTACAGCAGTATTAGTTGGTTCGTTGGTATTTGCAAAGTTTTCTGAATCCTCGCGACTACCTTTAGCCCGCATCGCTTTATTGCGTTCTTTGACAGTGTAGCGAGCAGTGAGTAAGTCGTGAAAGCGCTCGTAATAATCCCAAAATTTGAGATTTTGATTAGCCTTTCTGAGTTGAATAATTGTCTTGTTGCTGTCGGTGAGAATGGCTTTATCTAGGGGTGGGATGGGTTCGTTGAGTGGGGTTTTGGCGAGGGCGGCCAAAAAGGCGGTAAGTTGGTGAAGATTGGCGGACATAATATTAATTCAAAAGGTTTTCTAGAGTATATTTTAGTAATGGTAAATCGTCAGTAATAATCCCCCAAATTTCTAAAAGATCGACCTGACCATAATTGTGAATTAATACATCACGCAAGCCAGCAATTTGTCGCCAAGGGACATCTGGGTAAGCTTGACGTATTTCAGGGGAAAGGCGTTTGGTGGCTTCGCCAATAACTTCAAAATTGCGGATGACGGCATCTTGAATCATGGCATTTTCTAAAAACGCTGTTCTACCACTCGCCGTATAAATTTCAATTCTAACAATCCGCTCAAAAATATCTTGTAAGTATATGAGATCGTCAGGAGTCATAAGGCGATTGCTTCTCGTAAAACGCGATCGCGAATATAATCGTGCAGTATCTCTGGCTTCACCACATCCACCGGACAACCCAGTAAATCTTCTAACTCTTGCATCAGGGCGATTCGCTTCAGCAAACTTTGACCGGGAGGCATTTCTACCAAGAAATCAACATCGCTAGTCTCTGTATTTTCGCCGCGTACCACTGACCCAAAAACCCGCACATTGCTTGCGTTATATTTGGCAGCAATTTCTAAGATTTGGGAGCGTTGATTGTGTAAAAGATGTTCGAGAGTAATCATAAAATCATAATTCGGAATCAGTTATTACAAAGCTTTTTCAGTCCGCAATCGGCGGACTTTGTACTCGTTAGCCCGCCTATTTTAATCTGCGGGCGGGTTAGCAGGATAGACGATAAAATAAATTGTAATCAAGGTAGAGCCTTAATTCGGCATTCCTGGGTAGAACCCAGGAGCGAGAAACGCCACACTCAAGGCTTGACACGCCCCTACTCCTCAAAACGAAAACGTAGTCCGCAATCCTAAAATCACAATGGGATCGCTTCCGGCATTATGACCCGGATTGAGCAGCAAAATTGCGCCAGGAGTGAGGGTGACATGACGAGATAACTGCCAGCGATAAAAGGCTTCCAGGTGATAGGTGCTGTCTCGCCGTCCGCCATTGGTATTAGTCACCAAATTCCCCTCAAAAATGCTCGGTAAATTCCCCGTTAACACCCCATTAACAGTCAAGTTACTTTCCGTAATTCGAGGCGGCACCCCAAAGAAAATCCCGCCGTAATTCCCCTCAGCGAATAAATCGGGGAATTGCAAGGACACCATCCAGTTATTCGTTTGCACCGACCCCGCAAAATTTACCTGGTGCGAGGTGGTAAACCCAACCCAGCCGCCCAAGGTCACATCTTCAGTCATCGCCCAGTTGACTGTTGCGCCAAAGGCATCAGTATTAAATCGCGCTGCGGTAAACGAAGAAATATCGCTATCCCCGACCCCGGTTTGTAGTCGTCCGGCGTTAGAACCGGAGTAGGAATGGAGATAATACAGCGCCACATCAATCGTGTCGGTGGGGGTGAGGAAAGCTTGCACCCCGGCTGTATAGCTATCGTTGAAAAGACCCGCAGAGGAGGCATTGGCGAAGGAGGCTGCATAAACCCCTTGCAGGCTGATTTGTCGGGAGGGTTGCCAGTCGAAGCCAATCCCGGCGGTGGTTGCGCCGATTTGTACGATCGGGTTGCGTTGGGCGAAGCGAGACAGGGGGCCAAATCCGGCACTTTCGACCCGTGAGGGTCCACGAAAGACGTTAACGGGGTTCACGCCTGCGGGGCCGACGATCATCGCGAGGTTGTTGGTGAGGAGTTGGCGATAGCTGACATCGGTAAGTATTAGGTCATTGTTGGTGTTGGATTCGTAGCCGAGGCGGGTGAAATTGTTGTTGAGCAGACCGAAGTTGCTGGTGAAGTCGCTGGTGTTGAGGTTGCCTGCTTGCAGCCCAGTAAGGAGAAAACTGCGCGGGGTGAATTGGGTGAGGAGGGTGAGTTGGGCGTTGTAGCCGAAGTTGATGGTGTCGTTGGGGTCGGGGGTGTCGGGGTTGCCGTCTCTGCCAAAGGTTCCGTCGGCTTTTTGGGCATCGGCGCTATTGCCAAACCGCCCTTGGAGTCCCATCACGACTTGACCATAGAGTTTGGTGGTGGTGGAAAATTGGTTATCGCTGAGGAAGTCTACGCGGCTTTCGAGGGTGTCGATTCGATTGTCGAGGGTGGCGAGTTCGGTTTCAAAATCCTGCATCAGACGGCGCAGGGTTTCGAGGTCGTCACGGGTGGCGCGATTGGTGTTGTCTGTGAGTAGGGTTTCAAGGGTATTGGCGCAGGCGTTGAGTCCGGCGGCAAATTCGTAGCGGTTGAGGGGGCGTTGGCCGTCGAATGTGCCGTTGGGATAACCCTGGAGGCAGTTGTAGCGTTGTATGAGGTCGCTCAAGGCGGCATAAGCCCAGTCACTAGGAGCAACATCTCTCAGTTGGTTTACCCCGGTCACTTGTCCCATAGGGTCAGGATTGGGGAGATCGGTGAGGGGGGTGGGAGTTTGGGCGGTGGCAGATGTGGCGAGGGCGAGGGTGATGACGGTGATTAACGGAATTGGGTTGATCGACGGGTTCACGATGACAGGGTGTTTTTTTGAATTTGGGACTATGGGGAATCTTGAGTAGTGCTGCGACACAGCCAAAATGAGGCTATAGTAGGGTGCTGAAGCACGCAGCGTAACGCACCGTTCGGGGTATCGTGTGGGGATGGTGCGTTACGGCGGAATGAAGATCAATCGATTGGAATTGAACATTGATCGCCGCCTAACGCACCCTAAATCTACATCTGCACTCCGTTATTGATACAGTCCTGGTGTCCAGGTGGGGATGATGCGCGTATGTACGCCGTTGGGTCGAAGTTGTTGGGGTTGTTGAGCTTGGAAACGCAGCGCCGTTTGTCCCGCGCCGCCGGGTTCAGTGAGGGGTTCGGGGGGGGTGAAGGTGGTGGCGGTGAGTTCGGGGATTTGTACCGTGGAAAATATTGGGGTGGATGTTGTGGGTGGGGTTGTGGTAGGCGGTATAACCTGGGCTGGCGGTGTTACGGATGTATTAGGCGGCGTGATTGTGACAGGTTGGGTGGTGGGTGTAGTGGGTGTGGTGGGCGTAGTGGGTGTAGTGGGTGTAGTGGGTGTAGTGGGCGTAGTGGGTGTGACGGGTGTAGTGGGTGTAGTGGGTGTGGTGGGTGTGGTGGGTGTAGTGGGTGTAGTGGGTGTAGTGGGTGTGGTGGGCGTAGTGGGTGTGACGGGTGTAGTGGGTGTAGTGGGTGTGGTGGGTGTGGTGGGTGTGGTGGGTGTGGTAGGTGTAGTGGGCGGCGTGACGGGGGCTTCAAAGGAGAACCCGGTGAGGGAGGTGGGGGTGTTCAGGGTGATTGTGCCGCCTGTAATGTTTTTGGAAACGTTGCCAGAAGTAGCCCAAGCTGAATCTACCGTGAGATCGAGGTTGCCAGCAAATGGGGTTGATGTGCCGTTCACATAAGCGTTACCCGTAAAATTATTAATACTGGGAGTACTGAGAGCACCGATAGATTGAAAACTCGTCAATCCAAGGGGAGTGTAGGCAATATTATTATTAGCGATGTCTCCTGCGGCGAATGGCCCGGTATAAACGCCATAGGGGGTGATGAGTGTCCCAGTTGGATTTTGTATAAAATTCAAAGAATAATTACCAGAAACACTTCCTGCGGTTACATTAATGGTGACTTGAGCTTCGCTAGGTGTTGGGTTACTTAAAACAGTTCCCAAGCCAATAATGCCAGCAGAGAGGGAAAGAAACGCGGGTTTACTTAATCTTTGAAATAAGGAATCGAGTTGAAGTAAATTCATTGTGAGATGTTGTGGTGTCTAACGTGAACAGTAAGGTGAAAATCTTTTGGGAAAAATTAGGGACTTGGATAAACTGGACTCCGAATCTGTAGGTTGGGTTGCACGGAGTAAAATCTAACGTAATTGGTGTAACTTTCGTTAGTTTCGGGTTTGTGCGCTCAACCCAACCTACAACTAAATTAATCGTGTCACAGTCGGCTTATCAACACACTTGCATTAACCGGTCTGGAGACACTTGCATTAACAGGTCTGGAGTTACTTCCAGTCCCACCAAATCTGTGTTCAATTCAAACACTTTCCATATGCCATCCTGACAAATCACAATCTTGTTTTTCGAGAGTCGATACGTTCCACTAAGTAATGCACTCTTCTCCCCTGCTAATTCGATGTTTATAGTATTTAAGGGAATTGTTATTTTGTTGTTGAGTTCGCCTAGCTTTTCCTTTGCTTCTTCGAGATCACCTCTCTCTATTGCACCTGTTATTGCTGCAACTATGAGATCTGAGACTATAAACCCTCCCACAGACAACACACCAATAGACAGATATCCTATTACCCTCAAGCCTAAGCCAATAACTACTCCATTCGCTGCGAACACTGCCAAAAGTCTTGACATTCCGATACCAAGGTATGTGGCTATGCCACCACTAACGAGTGTTGGTATTGACCAATTTACCCACTTCTCAACAACTCCTATAGTTTCAAAATCAGTTAGTTCTTTGTATTTTTCAGCGTCATCCTTATTCAGCTTTGCTTGCACTGCTGTATTAAATTGTGCGATCTCTTGCTTGGCTAGCTCCACTACCTCAAGGATACTGTTAACCATGTCTTCAACCTTATCATTGTCGGGATTTAAGGACACATTTGGCAACTTAAAGTCTTTCCAAGGAAGCTCTTCCTGATTTATGACTTGGTTTATCACTTTGTTAAATGTATTGGCATAATTATTCCATTCTTCCTTAAATCCAAGGAATGCATTTCGACAATTGTTAGTCAATGTTCGCACTTCTTCCCGACGCTTTGGATTGCCAGGATAAAGAATATCCTCAAATATAGCCATGTTTTACCTCACTGTAAATCAAATATTGGAGTAGTAGTAGGGTGGGCATTGCCCACAATGATGTTGGTGGTGGGCATTGCCCACCCTACATTTTTGGTTTTCGGATCTGGTATCAAACCTCCCAAAAAAATAAACAAACAAAAACACCGGATGAGCCAAACGCTCACCCGGCAAAACTTGAACTCAGCCAGTGAATATTTTGCGACGAAAGAATAGTCTTGCGCCGTGGGTATCGCCCCCCTTAATCCAAGGGTAACATTCTCCCCCCCCCCTACAGCCATGTGGGTTTCAGCCATTCGATTATCAAAGGGTGGTGGGAACAGAATCATAGCCATCTAGAAGAAGCCTGGGGGGTCAGTGGGATGTTTTTTCAATGTTACGGCTATTATGTCACAATATCTTAGAACCGTGATGCGATCGCGATCGCATATCATACTTCCTCATTAACGAAAAAATGACTGTAGTTTATTGCATAAAACCTTTTTTATATTCTTGACCGAAGAAATTTTACAGTGGATCAATTAGAACAGTATCGTCAAGTTATTAAAAACGTATTAACCCATCATTATGAGTTAGCGACAAATCAATCTTCTGAGGACAATTCTTGGGAAGTGAGCGATCGCTTGGCTTTTGACGATCGCTATCATAATTATCTGTGGTTTCGCTTTGGTTGGCAGGGCAAACAGCAGGTTCAGTATATTATCGTTTATCTATCCATTAAAAAAGGCAAAATTTGGGTCGAAACTGATGCCACAAATTTCGGGATAGTCGATGAGTTGTTAGCGGCGGGCATTCCTAAAACTGATATTGTGCTTGGGTTTCATCCTCCCCATAAGCGGTTATTAACTGAGTTTGCACCCGCTTAAAAAAAGAAGTGTCTGTTAAAATGGGCAACAAGTAAAGTAAACCGAAATGCCCACTGCTACTCAATTAGAGAGTTTATATCGAGTTAGCTATCAGTTGACTTATCTGATGCTGCAACCGATACATCTGGTTTGTGTCGATCCTCGGACTCGCAATGGGTACGTCTTAGCAGGATACGCTGAAGACCTTGAATTTGAAATTTTACCCAATGGCGAGGGATTTTAATGAGTTCAGTCAATTTTGAGGCTATGAGCAATGCTGAATTAAAACAGTTCTTTCTGGCAAATCGTCAAGATAAAGCCGCTTTTCAGGCATATTTGGCTAGATTCGCCCAGCGCCCAAAATCGCTGATTGCGAGTCCCGACGATCCGGAGTTTGACGCAAAAATTCAAGCAGCAATTCAGCAAAAATTAGAAGCATCTGCTAACAATTCCGGGGAGAAAATAGAATAGAGTTAAAAAAATATGCCAGCAAAAGACCTTTATGAGTTAGCAACAAATCAATCTTCTGAGGGTAATTCTGCGGAAGTGAGCGATCGCGTCTTCCCCCTCTAGGATTGTTTAGGAGCATATCAGTCGCAATTCCCCCCCCCTAGAGTGCAGCTAAAATAGAGGGGTAGTGCCGAAACCTAAAAAAATATGGGAGTTCGCCAAAGACGTTATAGCAAAGAAGAAATAGCTCGACGAGGCCAAGAACTCTACGAGTCTACGATTCGCCAACAAGTCGAAGCGGGGAACAAAGGCAAAATTGTAGCCATTGATATCGAAACTGGAGATTTTGAGGTTGGTGACACCATCATCGCCGCAACCGATCCCCTATTTGAACGTCATCCTGATGCTCAACCTTGGACAATTCGGATTGGACACCGTGCTGTTTACCGTTTTGGGGCGCGGAGTCTGAGGAAGAATTCGTGATTTGGGATGGACAATACCGCTCAATAGATATAGCAGAATCAGAGACAGAACCGTTACTGGGAATGGCAATGCTTTACGGTTATCGCTTGCAGATCGATACTCTCGAAGGCGGTACTGTCAAGATCGAGTCTTTGTGACAAAACTCTCCCTTGTCGCTACAGGGAATTTAGATTGCGATCGCGTCTCCCCCCTTCAGTATCATGTCCTCACAGATGCGTTTTTGAACCCAACTTTTGGGGTAAGTTAAAATTAAAATTATTTGTCGCTAAATTAATCTTTAAAACCGCTTATCGAAACTCTCTACGGTAATATCCAAAAACTAAAACCCAGTCAGGTTAAGCAATTACGACGGCTATATCATCAACGTCTGCCCAGAGATTGCTTTACCACCCCCGACTTTGCCCAACGTTTGGCCGCCATTAGCACCGAGATTAAACAAGCCGTCTGCGCTTATATCAATCGCCGCGGCCAAGTGATTCGCGTGGGTGTGGGAACCCCCCGACAAACCCAAATCCCCCCTTTAGAACTGCCGCGCTATGGGGCAGAACGATTATCCGGCATTCGCTGTATTGCTACGAAAGTCAAACCCACGCCCCCAAAAGAATCCAGTTTGACGGCTATGGCAGTGCAGCGCCTCGATGCCTTGGTAACGGTAACTCTGACCGGACAAGGCTTTCAACGGCGGGGGGGCGGTGTAACGGGCTATGTCAAAGAAACCTATCTCGCCCACCTGATTCCCCAACCAGAAGAAGTTGTCGAAGACGGAGTTCCCGCTTGGACGATTTCACCGCCGTTGAGTTTGGATGTGTTGGGGAAACAAGATTTTCTCGACTTGGTAGAAGGTTTAGAAGCCGAATTTCGTCGGGAATTTGTGGCGCGTCAAGTCGATATCGACCAAGACCGGGTGCTGATTGTCGGTTTGATGACAAATACGCTAGAAGTTCGGGAATTTGAAGATAGTTTAGCCGAATTAGCCCGTTTAGTCGATACTGCCGGGGGAGAAGTCTTACAAACTATTTCCCAGAAGCGATCGCGCCCCCATCCTCAAACCGTAATTGGTGCGGGGAAAGTCCAAGACATCGCCCTTGCCGTACAAACCCTAGGGGCGAATATTGTCGCCTTCAACTGCGAGTTATCCCCAGCCCAAATCCGCAACCTGGAAACCCAACTCGGCGCAAGAGTTGTAGACCGCACCGAGGTCATTCTCGACATTTTCGCCCAACGGGCCCAGTCTCGCGCCGGGAAACTCCAAGTCGAACTGGCGCAACTGGAATATATGATGCCGCGTCTGACCGGGAGGGGTCAAGCCATGTCCCGTTTAGGGGGCGGGATTGGTACGCGGGGGCCCGGTGAAACGAAGCTAGAAACAGAACGCCGCAGCATTCAACGGCGCATCTCTCGTTTACAACGGGAAGTGAACGATTTACAAGCCCATCGTTCGCGAATGCGCCAACAACGGCAAAAACAAGAAGTCCCCACGGTGGCGATTGTGGGTTATACCAACGCGGGTAAATCGACGTTGATTAATGCCCTGACCAATGCAGAGGTTTATACAGCGAACCAACTTTTTGCAACCCTTGACCCCACAACCCGCCGCTTACCGATTCAAAACCCGGACACCCACGAAAGCCTAACGGTGTTACTCACGGATACGGTGGGATTTATTCAGGAGTTACCGCCGTCGTTGGTGGATGCGTTTCGGGCAACTTTAGAGGAAGTCACAGAAGCAGACGCTTTGCTGCACGTTGTCGATTTGTCTCATCCGGCTTGGCGCAGTCATATCCAGTCAGTGGTGACGATTTTGGGCCAAATGCCTGTCACGCCGGGGCCGATGTTGTTGACGTTTAATAAAATCGACGCGGTGAGTAGTGAAACCCTCGACCAAGCGAAGGAGGAGTATCCTTTGGCGGTGTTTATTTCGGCAAGTCAGCGTTTGGGTTTGGAAACTCTACGGCAAAAGTTGGCGCAGTTGGTGTCTTATGCGGTGGGGGAGTAGGGTTTTCAGTTATCAGCCATCAGTCAACAGTCTCTAAGGGGCAGTAGGCAGTGGGCAGTAGGCAGTAGAGGGGAGTTGAATTCTACCCCAGAAAGAGGATCAGAAACTTTGGTTTTTAGGGGTTAGTTTTAAAAAGGCTAAAAGCTAGACTAGATAGGCGTTCGGTTCCCGAAAAAGTGAAATTAAGTTTCTGGAGAGTCATCAGTTTTTTTGAGGCAGTGGGCTTTTTCAGTCATCAGTCAACAGCGCCTAAGTGGAACGTTTTTCCCATAGTTTACTGGTTTTCTGTTATTGGTTATTTCTGGTGCGCATTCCCTTGCGCCTTTCGGCGACGCGGGGTCGCACCAGTTATTGGTTATTTGTTTTCATTGATTGCGAGAGGTTTTGTTCCCCAGAAAGAAGATCAGAAACTTTGGCCTATGGGGCAGACTCTCTAAATAGCTAAAAGCTAGACTAGATGGGCATTACAGGCTCAAAAAGTCAATTTAAGTTTCTGGAGAGTCAACAGTTTTTCAATGACCAATGACCAATAACCAATGACCAAGGACAAAGAACCAATAACCAAATTGTAAAGATGCAACGCCTCGCGATCGCGCCGACTCAAATTCAGGATGGGCAAATTTTGCTCACAGAGGCTCAGTTTCATTATCTGGGGCGGGTGTTGCGCTTGCAAACGGGCGATCGCTTTATGGCTTTGGATGGTCGGGGTGGGGCTTGGATGGCAACTCTGGGTCAAAAAACGGCGGAATTGGGGGAAGTTATCTGTTTTGATACGGAATTATCGGTGAGAGTGACTTTAATGGTGGCGATGCCGAAAGGAAGCGGTTTTGAGGAGATTGTGCGTCAGGGAACTGAGTTGGGGGTAACGGGGTTTCAGCCTGTCGCGAGCGATCGCACTCTCCTCAAACCCAGTGCCAATAAGTTACAACGGTGGCGTAGAATTGCGGCGGAGGCAGCAGAACAATGCGAACGGGCAATTATTCCGACAATCTGCGATCCGGTTTCTTTCACTCAAGCTTTACAAACTGTTGCCGAGACTCAGGTTCAAGGATACATCGCCACAGCGAGGTTTGAGGGGGTTTCGCCTTTGCTAACTGTATTATCCCCAGAAAGCCAGGCGATCGCCCTCGCAACCGGGCCAGAAGGGGGTTGGACTGCCGCAGAAATTCAGGCCGCGATCGCGTCGGGGTTTGTGCCAGTTTCTTTGGGTAAGCGGATTTTACGGGCAGTCACGGCTCCAATTGCCGCAATGGGCGCGATCGCGGCTTATTTTGAAAGGGATTTGAGTCGAAAAGTTAAATAAAACTTAAAATTTAAGACATTATCTCGGCAAATTCACGAAAATCGCCGCCATCCAGGGTTAAAAGTAACCCAGAACACATTTAATTCTGACCTGAAGGGAGTTAAAATAAACTTAGCTGTCCAACAGCGCATAGCTTAATGGAGGTGGGGTCATGACAACTGCATTACATTTTTCTAACCAGGATATCGGTAACGTTACGGCTGAGGATGTCGCTTTATTAGCCGGACGCTTAGAACAGGATGATTACGCCAATCCCTTTGAAGCGTTGAATGATTGGCATTTACTACGAGCGATCGCGTTTCAAAAATCTGAGTTGGTAGAGCCATATCTATACTTACTCGATATTGAAGCCTACGACGAAGAATAGTAAATGCCGTCTTCACGACGCATTTTAGTGGGTATAGGCGGCGGTATAGCCGCCTATAAAGTTTGTGAGGTCATCTCGACATTGTTTAAAACCGGGGCAGAAGTCCGGGTTATTCTGACGGCAACCGCTACCGCTTTTATTACTCCCCTCACCGTCGCTACTCTCAGCCGTCATCCAGCCTATACCGATGTGGATTTTTGGCAAGCATCCCAAACTCGACCGCTACACATTGAGTTAGGGGAATGGGCCGATCTATTCATAATTGCCCCTTTAACCGCCAATACCCTCGGTAAATTGGTTTACGGCTTGGCGGATAACTTGCTCACCAACACGGTTTTAGCCTCTCGCTGCCCGGTTTTGGTGGCTCCGGCGATGAACACCGAAATGTGGGAACAACAAGCCGTACAGCGCAACTGGCGGCAGCTACAGGAAGATTCTCGCTATCATACCGTGGGGCCAGAGTCGGGATTGTTAGCTTGCGATCGCGTGGGGGCCGGACGCATGGCAGAACCCCCGGAAATCATCTCTAGGGCGCTCTCCCTGCTGCATACCCAGGGCAAACGCGATTTAAGCCAAAAACGGATTTTAATCAGTGCGGGGGGGACTCAGGAATATCTCGATCCGGTGCGGTTTATTGGCAATCCTTCTACGGGCAAAATGGGCATTGCTTTGACTCAAGCGGCGATCGCGCGGGGGGCTTTGGTTACCTTAGTTCACGCACCGATGGCGTTAAATGGACTGTCTGCGAGTCCCCATCTGCGCCTCATTGCCGTTGTGAATGCCGCACAAATGCACAAGGCACTGATCGAGCAATTAACTACTGCGGATTGGATTATTATGGCCGCCGCGATCGCCGATGTCAAACCCGCTTCTCAATCCCCTAGCAAGTTAGCCAAAAAAGACTTACCCGACTGCTTACCCCTCGCAACCGTCGAGGATATTGCCGCCGATTTAGGCCAGCGCAAACAACCCCATCAGATTTTAATGGGATTTGCCGCCCAAACGGGAGATATTGTTCCCCCCGCGATCGCCAAACTCCAGAAGAAAAACCTCGACGCGATCGCCGCTAATCCTATCGACAAGCCCGACGCTGGCTTTGGTAGCGATACCAACGAAGCCATTATTATCAATCGTCAGGGCGATTGCAAATTTATTCCCTCTTGCACCAAGCTAGAACTCGCCCATCATCTCCTCGATTTTATGGGCGGTTTGAAAAATCAATAAAACCCCTCTTGTGGCGTAAGAGGGGCCGAACAAGCCGATTTGAACAAAGTATTAAGGGCAGGCACCGATATTACTCGATCCCGGTAAACCGTTACTCATCCAACCATCCATCGGACTGAGTAGTTGAACCCATTGGCGGTTGAGGCTATCGCGGAAGGTTGCCGATGGGTCGATGGTGAGTCGTTCGTCAAAGTTCAAAGTCCCGACTTGGCGAGCGTTGATACTAGGATTGGCGCGAATCACCATACCATCCGCCCCCCCATAAATAATGCGACGACAAACCCCGTTATTATCGGCGATATTATCGGTGGTGGCGCAGCTTTTTAGATATTGAGCGCGGACAAACCCAACTTGATTAATCGAGGGGACAGTGACGACAATCCAACCGTTACGAACTTCTCCTTGCAGGATGACTTCGGTGTTGGCATTGATAGCAACAATGGGATTGACTTCGCTGCGGTCGGGATACACAGAAACACGACGATTGACGGCGCGACATTGACCAATCAGGCTATTTTGAGCGATTTGTGGGGTGTCGGGTAATACGGGCTGCGCGATCGCGTTTCCGGGTGTGGTTAAGCTGACGGCGATTCCCAGTAACGGGAGTACAGACATGATTTTGTATTTCATAAATAGAGTAGGCTCCTTTTTGGGGGTTGGTTAAATAGGCTATCTTCGCTAAAAGTCGCCGTAAATGATTATAAGCCGCGACGGGCCAGCGAATTTTACCCCTTTAGAGTTAAACAGCAAGTTTTATGGCACTTTGCTTGCGTTCTATCTTCAGTTTTCTCATGCGGGATTGCGGATATTACTGGCTTGTGTTTTATAGCAGCAAGCACAACAATGAGGACGTTTTATTTGAGGTTTGCCCTCACCCCAACCCCTCTCCCACGGGAGAGGGAGTTATTTTCTAAGGATGGATATGTTGTCCTGACCGATGTGGCGGTTGCTATAGAAACGGCGGCAGACGCGTCATTTCAGCTAGGAACTACCCCGCCCTCAAAGGATCGTGACCCCAATTCATCAACGAATAACGCCAGGGGGTGTTCTCGATGTCGCCAGAGGGACGTTGGGCGGTGTGGCGGTGGATGTAGCTGAGGACGCGGTGAATGTGGTTGAGGTCGTCTTCGCTGTAGTCTGAGGGTTGCTTGCGAAGAATTGCGAGGATATGTCGCCCGGATTTGTGACCGATCGCTTCGTCTTCTCCTTCTTGAGTTTGGCCCACGCTTTGGCTTTCCTCGGTTTTGAGCCAGTTTTCCAGTTCTGAGGCGGTGAGGTTGATTAAACGGTAAAATTCTTGGATTTCTGGTTTCTCTGGGCTTGCTGCGTCTTCAGAGGCGGCCCGGAGAGCTTTTGCTCTGTGGGGGGTGAGGTTTCCGGTATGGTCGTTTTTAACCAGGTAGCGGGGATCGTCGGCAGACGCATCAATGGTTTGGCTGTTGATTTCGGTGCGATCGCGCACGACTTTTTCAATGGTTCCGGTGGCTGTCCCGTTGCCGGAATGCCAAGCCACGCGATCGCCAGTTTTGAAGGCCTGAGTCATCAATAATTTTCCCAATTGTTTACCAAAAATTCTGGGTCTAAGGTTCCCCGTCCTGTCTTGCCGAGCTACAAGGTGCGCCTGTCTTGTCGAGCATTCCCTTGCGCCTGTCTTGTCGAGCATTCCCTTGCGCCTGTCTTGTCGAGCATTCCCTTGCGCCTTTCGGCGGCGCGGGGTCTCGACGCTTATAGGACGGCTTTTTATTAATTGTGTTATGATTAGGGAACTAATTGGCATTTCATAGAATGCTCAACCTTTCGTATCAGTATAAACTGAAATTAACGGCAAACCAAGCCGCCGCTATTGATGAGTGGCTTTCAGTTTGTCGTTCGGTTTATAACTATGCACTGAGAGAAAGGAAGGATTGGGTAAACTCCCGCAAGTGTTTGATAGACCGATGTTCACTTCGGTCGGAGTACATCATCGCCGCCGATGCGAAACGCCCAACTTATGCCAGTCAGTGTAAATCCCTGACGGCGGCTAAACGAACCCACCCAAACCTTAAACTCCCTCAATCTCAAGTTCTGCAACAAACTCTAAAACAGTTAGAAGCAGCTTTCGTGAATATGTGGGATAGAGGGTTTGGGTTTCCGCGTTTCAAAAAGCATAAGCGGTCTTTCGTATTTCCACAAGTTAAACCGGATGCGGTTAATGGGGATACGATTGACCTTCCCAAAATTGGGAAAGTTGAGTTTCACAACTCCAGGGACATTCCCGATGGCTTCATCTGCAAACAGATACGAGTTATCAAGAAAGCCAGTGGCTATTATGTCTCGGTTTCAATCCAATGTGACGTAGACGTTCCCGACGTTATGCCTCACGGCTACGCCATTGGGGTTGACTTGGGGTTAAATAGCTTTATCGCCACCAGCGAGAACCAATTTGTCAAAGGACACAAGT
>KB904821.1:181043-194925 GCA_000380225.1 filamentous cyanobacterium ESFC-1 | reverse complement strand
TCGCCACCAGCGAGAACCAATTTGTCAAAGGACACAAGTTTTTCAAGGAATCTGAAGGCCAGCTTAAATCGCTGCAACGGAGACTGAAAAATAAAACCAAAGGTTCAAGACGTTGGTTAAGAGTAAAGCACCAAATTGGGCTACTGCACGAAAAGATACACAACTGTCGCAAGGATTTCTTCTTCAAACTAGCTCATCAACTGTGTGATGGAGTAGGGATGATATTCGCAGAAGATTTAAATCTCAAAGCCTTGGGACGTTCGGCTTTAAGGAAAGCTTGCCTTGATGCGGCTTGGGGTTCATTTCTCGACATCCTCCGTCACGTTTGCCCGAAGCGTGGCGTGTATTTTGCCAAGATAGACGCGAATGGGACAAGTCAGATTTGTCCCCATTGCCGAACGAACTGCGGCAAAAAGTCTCTGTCTCAACGAGTTCACTCATGCTCTAATTGCGGCTACACGACAGACAGGGATGTGGCGGCGGCTCAAGTGGTGAAAGAACGAGGATTAAGTGCGGTCGGGCAGGTCGTATTAACGCACGCCCTTGGGTAAAGATAAGGGGCTGTGTCCGCCACCTGCGGGCGGACTTTATACGCCCCGTATCGGGGCTGGGGTCTATACTCCTGCGCTTAGTCTCCCTGTGACGCGAGAATCCCCGCTCATGACAGGACAGGGAGTTGTCAACATGGTATTGTGGCGAACCGGGGGCGATCGCGTCTTCCCCCTCCAGTGACATTTTCGCCGAATTGATGGTAATGACATAGTTTGAGGGACTGCACAAGTTTCAGAAAATTCGAGCCAGATTGAGGGCTACTGTTTATTAAGTTTTGTAAAGTGTTTTCAACTCAATCTGAAGAATCTCTAAAACTCTGAGCCAAATTAAATATCCTGATTACAGTAGTAAGTAGAAAGCCAAAAAGAACCTGTAAACCCAGACCGCGAACCCAAGAGCAAACACTCTAGAAAGTATTTACATTACGCAACACATCTTATGGCAGATTCAGTTCTACACCGCCCGATTGCTTCGACTCCCGATCCTGTTAAAACTACTACAAGAATTCGTCGTTTAGTTTGGAAAATCGCCGTTGCCACCTTTTTGTTAATGGCGGTGGGTAGTGCAACCCGCGTGATGAATGCGGGCTTGGCTTGTCCCGATTGGCCCTTGTGTTACGGTCAATTAATCCCCACCCAACAAATGAACCTACAAGTCTTTCTAGAGTGGTTTCACCGCCTGGATGCGGCTTTAATCGGCTTGAGCGCGATCGCGTTGGTCATTGATACTTGGTGGCATCGCCGCGTCCTACCCACATGGCTACCGTGGGCTTCTGTATTTGCCCTCAGTCTCATTGTCTTTCAGGGGGTACTCGGCGGCCTCACCGTCACGGAATTACTGCGTTTTGATATTGTCACCGCCCATCTCGGAACCGCTTTATTTTTCTTCTGCACCCTCCTGGTAATCGGAACCCTGTTGATTCCTTATCAAGCCACAGGCACCCAAAATCCCTTACCCTGGGTCGCAGGAACGGCTGCCCTCTTGGTATATGTGCAAAGCTTACTCGGCGGCTTAATCGCTTCTAAATGGGCGCTGCATCAATGTTTCGCAGGCTCACAACTCTGCACAGTAATGAACAGTCATATTATCGGCGTTGTCCCGGCAACTCTCAGCACGATTATTTTAGTCGTTTGGGCGTGGCGCACTCCAGCACTTAACCCGAAACTGCGTCAACTGTCCAGATTAGCGGGGTTATTCGTCGTTTTACAAATTTTGTTGGGGGTGGCTACCTTCAAACTCCATTTGCAAGTCGAACCCCTCACCGTAAGTCACCAAGCGATGGGTGCGGCTTTACTAGGAACCTTAGTGGTCTTTACCGCTTTGGCCTGGCGCGATCGTAAATCCCCTGCTCTTTCTCAATAACAGCCAACGCCTCACAGTTTACGTTACGAACATTATATTTCGATAGGATTTCTCTATTCATGGTTGGAACCAGTTTTCCGCGCAAGCACGATAATTTCTTAGAAGTTGTCAGAAGTTATTACCAACTTACCAAACCGCGCATTATTCCCTTGTTGCTCATTACCACCGCCGCCGCGATGTGGATGGCTTCCCAGGGTCAAGTCGATCCCTTGCTTGTCTTAGTGACTCTCACCGGGGGAACATTAGCTGCTGCTTCAGCCCAAACCCTCAACTGCATCTACGACCAAGACATCGACTACGACATGAAACGCACCCGCAAGCGACCCATTCCTTCGGGCCGCGTGCAACCCCGTCATGCGCTGATGTTCGCAACAGTTCTCGGCATCTTATCTTTTAGTTTATTCGTCATCTTTGTCAACCTCCTCAGTGGCTTACTAGCCATGGCAGGAATTGCCTTCTACATGGTGATTTATACCCATGTCCTCAAACGCCACAGCACCCAAAATATCGTTATTGGCGGTGCGGCTGGTGCAATTCCTCCCCTCGTCGGTTGGGCGGCGGTGACAGGCGAATTGAGTTGGGCGGCATGGCTATTATTCGCCCTGATCTTCCTCTGGACTCCCCCCCACTTCTGGGCGTTAGCCTTGATGATTCGCGAAGATTATGCCCAGGTTGATGTACCAATGTTACCTGTTATTGCAGGGGCAACGGAAACCACCAAACAGATTCTAATCTATACCCTGATTGTGGTTCCGGTGAGCTTTCTGTTGATTTATCCTTTGGGGGTTTCTGGGGCGTTGTATGGCTGTATTGCGGCGATTCTCGGCGGTATTTTCATCGCCAAAGCCATCGAATTACGCCGCAACCCAGAAGATTTACCTTTGGCGAAATCAACGTTTAAATATTCCATTCTCTACATGATGTTGCTTTGTGCGGGAATGGTGGTTGATAGCTTACCTGTGACGCAACAGTTAACGGCATCAGTAGGTAATTATATTTTGGGTTTCTTACCGATGTAAGTAAGGTCTGAAAATCCGCAATCTACTTAAGAGGCGTAATGCCTCTTATTTTTTTGCCCTCCCTCACCCCAAACCCCTCTCCCACGGGAGAAGGGCTTATTTTGGGGATGTTTTGATGCTATCAAAGAGAGTAAGCAACGTCAGTTCGGGATAAGCTGAAAGCCCCATTGTCTCGTTAGCTGAAACATTGTCTTATCCCGAACTCAGGTTAAGCAGCAAAATTGACTAATCAGTTATTTGAGTCCGAACAATAGATTTGACTTCAATGATAACTTCTTTTACTCGCTCTTTATGAACTAACTGGAAATCTCCATGAGTAATATCATTTCTGGTTTCAACTAAATTTTTAATTATTTTGTTTGTTTGCTTAGTAATAATTCCTTTATTTTTCAGCCAATTACTTTTCCTTTCTAATCCTTGCGGAAGTTGGTCATTTCCCAGATTGTCTTTACAAAGCTCAGTCAGCAAGCTTTCCAATGAAAACAAAGTGACTAATCCAGCTAAGATATGATTATCTTCATCAAATAATTCTTCTGCTTGTTCGATATGATTCAGAACAGATTGGACTTCTATTGCTAAAAAGATGTTTTCAAACATACCATCTTTTAAGTCTTCTAAAATTGCTTCCAAATTCAAAACAATTTCTTGTATGTCAATTGCAGTTAAATAAATCTCTCTATCTTTTTTGTCTTTTTTATCTGCTAATAAATCTAATATTTCTGTATATACCGTATTTTCTAATGGTAATTTACTGGTTAAATTTTGACATTGTTTTTGCCACTTTTTTAATTCATATAAAGCATCGCTATAATGAGCAGGGGTCGCCATTTCTTTAACATCAGGATCATATACCTCATGGTATCCCATAATCTCTCCGTAGTTTTCGTTGTATTCTTTTTTAAAGAAAATTTCATAAATTTGATTACCTTTTTTAATCAAACTCACTATTTTTTTTTCAATAGATTCTTGCGTTCTCATTTTTATACTCATCAACTGTTCTCCAGTAACATATATTTTTCATACACACCATAAATGAACATAATAACCCACATTCCGCACTTTACTTTGTCTTACGCTGTGTAATACACTCCGATAAGCATTTATACTCATTATTTCGTTCAGATTCGAGATCGCGAAGGGTCAGTTTTTCCACCAATTTTGAGTATTTATGCTTAACTCTCCTCTGAGCGCGTAGAGTATTAGACATCATGTATGGTAGGCATCGCCCACCATCTCTAGCTTTGAGCCTATTCTTGCTGTCCAAAGCCGAGGAAGAAGATTTTTCTATTCTCTTTCCTCCCTATACATTTTATTCTCTAGAAATAGCACAAGAAGAATACAATAAATTGATAGAAAAAGCTGAAAAGTTTGCAGAAGACAACTGGGTCGATCCTTCGGAAGTATGGAATCCAAAATGGTTTCCGGTGTTTTATTTTCAGGGAGATTACATTTGTATTCTAGGCAATGAAGAAGTTTATGAAGTTTCGCCTGTAGTAGAAGTTTTTAGAGACACGCCAGAAATTACTATTAAATATAGTAGCCTTACGAGCATGATGAGAACAATTTTAGAATGTTATGAAACGGGAGCATACTACATTAGTCAATATGGAGATATGGAAATTAATGAAAAAAGAGAAGAGTCAATTCGTATTCAGTACAATGCAGTTGAATAACCAAATACAAATATAAGTCAAAGCATATCACTAAGAATTGCTTGAATAAACGCTGTGTCTAAAAATAGCCTATCTTTACTCATAATTTAAGTATTGTTTAGGAGTTCCGTATAAGTAGTGATTATGTTCGCTTGACCAATCTGCTGGAGCTTCTACTGTTCCTGCTAATACTTCTAAAGTATCCCAAGGATTGTCAGATTTTTGATTATTTCTTGATTGTTCTGCTTGAGTTTTTACTAATAATTTGAGTGCTGCTTCTAATACTTCTTCTGGATTTTTAAATTGACGGGTTTCGAGTTGAGATTGAATGATATTTTTAAGTTCGGGATTGAGATTTATTTTCATAATTTTAAATTACCAATTATTCATTCAAAAATTGAGGACGGGCGGCTTGGGTTTCTTGTAAAAGTTCGTCGATTTCTTGCCAACGTTTGTTTTTGACAAGGTAAATAATGTCATCGAGGCGATCGCGATATTGCGATAATACGGCCACAAGCTGTTCTTGGTTGTGTTGGGCGATCGCGACTCCGAGTTCAGGATTCCCGCCGCCCACGCGACTGGTATCGCGAAACCCAGAACTGGCCAGCTTTTGCGCCAGGGCGATCGCCTCGGCTTCATCCGGGTTAATGCAAGTGTCGATCAAACCCGCACTGATAAAAATAGGCAAATGGGAAATCAGGGCCACCGCGCGATCGTGCAAATCGGGGGTGCTGGTATAAAGTCGAGCCTTGAGCAGTTGGGCAATTTCCGTAACAGCAGCGATCGCCCGTTGGGGTGTATTCTCAGTAGGAGTAAGCACATAAGGCGCACCCGCAAACAAATTCAACTGTGCCGCCGCCATCCCTTGTTCGGCAGTCCCCGCCATCGGATGGCCGCCAACAAAATTCGGCCATAAAGGGGTACAACTTTCTACAATCGACTGTTTAACTGACCCCACATCGGTCAAAATTGTGTCAGCCTTAATATGAGGAATCACGGTGCGAATCGTTGGCGCGATCGCGGCAAGGGGGGTACAAATAAATATAATATCCACAGTCGCTAAAATGGCCGGATCGACACTGGCAGCATCAACAGCGCCCCGTTGTTGGGCAAGTTCGCAAGTTTGCGGGCGACGGGATACTCCAATCGTGTACAGTCCTCGCGATCGCAAATCTAATCCCAAAGAACCGCCAATCAAACCCAACCCGACAATACCCACTTTCATAAACAGCACCAACCTGTAAAGTTAACTCATAGAGAAATTACGATCCATGCAAGCACAGCGATGAAACCCCGCGCAAGCCATTGACGCGATCTTGCCAGAGGAGTCACCCAGATCGCCCATTAAGCCGAACCAGATAAGTGCAAGGAAACCAGAATGAATGTCAAAGAACTTGTAAATCAATATGCCGCAGGTGTTCGCGATTTTCGCGGCGTAAACCTTAACGAAGCGAATCTCCGGGGAATCAACCTCAGTGGGGCAGATTTATCAGGGGCAAGTTTAAACGTTGCCAACCTTAGTGGCGCGAATCTCAGTGGCGCAAATCTGAGCCGAGCCAAGTTGAATGTTGCCCGCTTGAGTGCGGCCAATTTGTCGCGGGCGAATCTCAGTGGCGCATTTCTCAATGTAGCCAACTTGATTCGGGCTGACTTAGCCGAAGCCGAGTTACGAGAAGCCGTGATTGTCCGCGCCGAATTAGTCCGCGCCGAGTTGAGTAGTGCTAACCTCAGTGGCGCAAATCTCAACGGCACCGATTTACGGGAAGCCACCCTCCGCAATGTTAACTTGAGCTATAGCAACTTGAGCGAAGTCAATTTACGAGATGCGGTGATGACGGGGGCAATTCTCGAACAAAGCGTGGTCAATGGCTCGGATTTGAGTCGGACGGATATGCGGGATGTCAATCTCCGCGACGCAGAATTAAGCCAAGCCAATCTCAATCGCTCCAATCTCAGTGGGGCAGATGTACGTCGCTCGAACTTGCGCTGGGTGGATTTGAGTGGGGCAGATTTGAGTTGGGCAGATTTGAGCGATGCCAAGTTAAGCGGGGCAAACTTGATTGGTTCGGATTTGAGTCATGCCAATTTGGTCAATACCAGTTTAGTCCACGCGGATTTAACCCAAGCCCGTTTGATTGAGGCTGAATGGGTGGGGGCAGATTTAACCGGGGCAACTCTGACGGGGGCTAAACTCTACGGCGTACCCCGTTTTGGCTTAAAAACTGAAGGGGTGGCTTGTCATTGGGTCGATCTTAGTCCAGGGGGCGATCGCAGTCAAATTTACCGCCTTACCCCGGAAAAGGCCAAGCGCTTTTTTAACCAGACTCTACCCACCGTTCAAGTTATTATTGATGCACCCTATACCCTCCCCGCTAACCTCGCCTTGGCCGCTTATTACGAGCGCATTGGGGAAGTTTATGCACCCCTCAAGCAACCCCCCAGTGTAGAAGTCAGTTCTCGACGCACTTATCTAACTTTTAAAACCGATACAAATCAACATATTTTTGCCCTGGCTTATTGCGCTGTTTTGCCGTTTCGCGATTCTTCAGCCACAGAGCATTATTTAATGGCGGTTCTCGAACAATTACAGTCGGCTCAATTCGATACCATTGGCGTGAGGGAACACAGCCAAATTCGCAGCATTTTGGCTAATCTCAAGTCCGTGTACGAACAAATCAAGATTGTCAAAAAAGAAGCGGCTGTGTTTCAAACTGAGGCGGCTAAACCCTTTTTACAAGCCCCCACTCATACGATTTTGACGAATTCGAGTAATAAAACCCTAGATATCTACTTACATCCGGCGTTTGGACGACGAGGGCGCAAGGTTTCAGCCCTCACAACTTATGACGGCGTGGATTTCCATCTCAATGTCAAACCGGAGTTGATTTTGCCTCCGGTTAAAACTGTGTTGCAATTTATTCAAGATTTCTTTGATGAAATTAAGCAGGTGGTTTAAATCAGTTATCAGTTGTCAGTAATCAGTAATCAGCCTTTAACGTAGGGTGGGTTAGGTGGCTAGAATCTAGGCTATGACTTTGATCTAACAATCCGCCGTAACCCACCATTTAAAGTGTGTCACGACATCATCACTCCGAAGGTTTATGCAAGGATTGACGGGTTTTTTGTGTTTTGCCGAGGGTTTCCTTGCCTTTGTTTTGGATGGGGGGATGTTGTGATTCCCCTATTGTGGACGCGATCGCATAACAGTTGTTATGTCAGACATAACGCTTGTTATGTTCGCGGATTTTGAGGGTGAATCGGGCAGTCTAAGCACAAAAAACAAAGGACAAAGCAAAAAGGACACCCCATTGCTAGAGTGTCCCTTTCTCGTCATGGATGGATTTTTATCTAAATCCCACTGCGGCTTGCCACACAAAGGCCAGCAGCAAAAAGAATAAGGGGATTAGGGGCAAAACATCAACGAGGGGGTTGAAGATTTGATAAGCTTCGGGCAATTTAGCTAAGAGCATTGCTGCTTCCATTTTGTGAATCTACCTTCCCAATACAGTTTTAATAATTGACATGAATTTTAACATGATTTGCCTCGGTCTTCGATCTGAGTTGGGCGGTTGAGAGTTATCAGCATACAAGAGGTAGTGGGCAGTGGGGAGGAGGGAGAAGAAATTAGCAATGACCAATGACCAATTACCAATTAAGGGATTCTGCCAACAACCAACAACCAATAACCAATGACAAAGGACTAATGACCAATGACAATTAATTAAGCCAATGGGCAAATTCTACCGCAAAGCGATCGCGCTCAATCGCATCGCGAATTTCTTGGGTAAAACGGATTAATTCAGCGACATTGTGCAGGGAAATCAAGATATAACCGAGCATTTCTTTGACTTTGAGGAGGTGGTTAAGATAAGCTCGGCTGAAGTTCTCACAGCAGTAACAAGAACAGGTTTCATCGAGAGAACTAAAATCCTCTTTGAAACGGGCGTTTTTGAGGTTCCAGCGTTCCCCCTGTACCAAAGCTGCCCCATGTCTGCCCAGACGAGTGGGAATTACGCAGTCAAAGACATCCATCCCGGCGGCGATCGCGACAGCAATTTCGCGATAAGTTCCCACCCCCATAAGATACCGCAATTTATTTTCCGGTAAAAAGGGCGCGGTATTATTAACAATATCGTGAATTAACGGTGCGGGTTCACCCACACTTACACCACCAATGGCATAACCCGGTAAATCGAGTTGAACTAAACTTTCGGCGGCTTCCCGGCGTAAGTCTGGGTAAACACCCCCCTGGACAATACCAAACAAAGCTTGCTCTGTTGGACGTTCGTGGGCGCTAATACAGCGTTGAAGCCAACGATAGGTGCGATCGGTCGATTCGCGGATTTGCGATCGCGTGGCGGGATAAGGCGGACATTCATCAAACGCCATAATCACATCCGACCCCAAGGCATTTTGAATCTGAATCGAGCGCTCTGGGGTAAAGTCGATCATCCGACCATCGCGGGGGGAGCGAAATATTACCCCTTCTTCGCTAATTTTCCGTAATTTGCTCAGGCTAAAAACTTGAAAGCCGCCTGAATCGGTCAAAATCGGTTGCGACCAATTCATAAAACGATGTAATCCTCCTGCCGCTTTGACCAAATCTTCCCCCGGTTGGAGGTGCAAATGATAAGTATTGGCGAGGATCATTTGTGCGCCTACGCTTTCGACTTGTTGCGGGGTCAAGCCTTTGATCGTTCCCACGGTTCCCACAGGCATAAATCGCGGTGTTTCCACGATACCGTGAGGTGTATGAAAGCGACCCGTGCGGGCTTTAGTCGTACCACATTGAGCCAAACGTTCAAAGGTAAACGCAGGGATAACCGCAGAATTGCCAGAAGTCATCTAAAAGGGGCAGTCATCATCGTCAATTTGGACATCCCATTTAGCCGATAGCACTTGCGTCACCATGGCTTCGAGGGCATCTACATCTAAAGATTGATGTGTATCCCGCTCATGTAAAGGATTATCAAGGGGAATCAAGCGTAACTGACGATTATCTTGGATTAAATTGAAGCAAGATTCGCCATTCGCTGTTTGATTCAGATGAAGATAATCAAAGCTCTGTACATTGATATAAAGCGCATGATTAGCAATTAGCGTAGATTGTTTCGGATCGCTAAAAATCTCTAAAATACAACCTTCGCCTTCATGGTCTACCTGTCCATCTAACGAGTGAATATAGTGGACACGGTGTAAGGAACTCAAAAGGCGGCGTATATCTTCTTTGTTGATGACCAGTCCCGTGTCGATAATACAGGGGGCTGGGAGTGATTGAGGAATTTTGTCGTGACTCATGGAAACAGTCGGGGTGGAACGAAAGTATAATTTCTCTTGAATTAAAGGCTAAGATTTTAGCGGACTCCAACAGAAAAAATATGAAGTAATCTCTGACACAATCTTAGCCTAAATACTTTTGTCTAAGGCAAAAGATTTTCGCAAAAATTTAAAATCAGGAAAGGGTTAAATTTGCTGAAGTTGCTGATTCGTAGCCTAAGAAGTGCGATCGCGTTTGTTCATTTTCAGATTTCTTCTTTTTTAGGCTCTGTTATATTTTATACCCGCATTCCCCTACCTTTGTCACTCCCTTTGCATTTTCAACGGATTGCCCGTTGGGCCCCAGGAGTCGGCTTATTACTGGGGATGGCCCTGGGGGTCATCGATACCCTATTAGGACAGTTGGGAATGCCCATTTTAACCCGAAGTGCCATTATTATTGCAGCTTGGATTGGTATAACCGGGGCGCTGCATCTCGATGGGGTGATGGACACCGCCGACGGCTTAGGGGTATACGATCGCGAAAAGCGCCTCAAAGTGATGTTAGATAGTCGTACCGGGGCGTTTGGGGCGATCGCGGCAGTTATTATCATTTTGTTAAAAACCACAGCCCTGAGCGAAATAGAGGGCGATCGCACCCTAAGTTTAATGGCGGCGGCGGCATGGGGACGCTGGGGACAACTGATCGCGATCGCCCTGTATCCTTATGCCAAACCCACCGGAAAAGGAGCGATGCACAAACAAAACCTCAAGCCCTGGCCGGATTTAACCTTGGGAACGGGTATGCTGTTGCTGTGGAGTTTTGCCGTAGCCGGGTTTTGGGGCGGAATCATCGCGATCGCGGGCGGTGCGATCGCGTTAAGCTTGGGATACTGGCTGCATCGACAAATCGGCGGACATACCGGGGATACCTATGGCGCGATCGTCGAAACCACAGAAGCCCTGCTTTTGGTGGTAATCACCCTTATTCCACCGGACGTAGGCGAGTTACTTTGATTCTAAATTCGCCGCCCCCAGTTTCCCCAAAAGCACTCACACGCACAATATAAGGGCCGCTTTCAGTAATCCGAGCAAATAACAAAGAATTGGTCGTGCCGTCCGGGCCATCATCATTTTGCCCGACGGTTGAGCCATCTTCGGCAATTAACGTCACAATCGTATCAAATTCATCGGAAATCAAGTCTACCGCCACTTGGTCTCCCGCTTCAAGTTGTACTGAATAATCGCGAGAAAAGCCCCCTTCCCCCGTAGGAATATCATCTTGAGTCAGAGAATCGGTCACTTCTTGCTGGGAAGACAAAGGAATAGGGTTATAAAGAGTTTGGGCTTGACTGGCGGCGATCGTACTGCCATAACAAGCAATAGTCATCAAAATAGAAAAATACCGACGACGAACGAACAATTGCATCATTTAACGCTTTTTTGATTGGGAACCCGTTTATTATAGTCATTACAAATAAAAACCGACGGTAAGCCCCTCGCCCTATTTAGGAGAGGGGTTTGGGGTGAGGGCAAAAGCCAAATCTTATTAATCTCAAAGTTGAGTCTCGACGTTTTTTAAAGAGGTTTTGCACTCCTCTATGTACTAACAAATCGTCAATCGCGGGCAGTAACGACGAGTTCCTGCCTATGCTAGATGGTAGCCGCAATCTAGCATGAAAATTACCGTATTTCTCGGCAATATTTATAAAAAGCCGTCTTTCTCAGACAAAGCTTTAGACCCAATATTTTTGGTAATGGGGGATTTGTTGTTTTTGAGTCGTAAAAATCATGACGATTTTAGCCTTAGACTTTGGTGGAACAAAACACGCGGCGGCGATATTGGCCGATCCTTCTGAGCGTCGTTGGCAAAAATACGAGCGAGCTTTTGCGCCCCCCAATGCCACAGCACAAACGGACATTGAAATGATGCGATCGCTGGCGCAATCGGT
The DNA here is from genome assembly GCA_000380225.1 of filamentous cyanobacterium ESFC-1. Taxonomy (GTDB): domain Bacteria; phylum Cyanobacteriota; class Cyanobacteriia; order Cyanobacteriales; family Spirulinaceae; genus Jaaginema. Next base: position 183,132 of record KB904821.1, on the reverse strand, counting down.
GTTACAAGGAGAAAAGCCCGATGCAGTTGGAGTAAGTTTTGGCGGCCCAGTAAATGCCCATACCGGGATAGTGCGGTTATCTCATCACGTCCCCGGTTGGGAAAATATCCCCCTCCAAGAGATTTTGGAAAACGAGTTTCAAGCCCCCGTTGCGATCGATAACGATGCCAATGTCGCGGCTTTGGGGGAATATCATTACGGCGCAGGGCGCGATTGCTCCAGTTTGTTCTACATTACCGTGAGTACCGGAGTGGGGGGCGGTTGGATTCTCAACGGTCAACCCTGGCGGGGTTGTGAGGGCATGGCAGGAGAGATCGGCCATACCGTGGTAGACCCCAATGGCCCGATGTGCTTGTGTGGAAAACAAGGCTGCGTCGAGCGTTTGACTTCCGGGCCGTATATCGCCCAGAGGGTACAGGATATCCTACAGCGATCGCGATCGCAGGGCAGAATTCTACGAGCTTTAGTACAAGGAAACATCGAAGCCATCACCGCCCAGCAAGTGAATGAAGCGGCCGAAATGGGAGACGCGATCGCGATTCAAGCCCTCCAACAAGCAGGATGGGCTTTAGGCGTAGGCATCGGCAATGCGGCCAACTTCCTCAATCCGCAGTTATTCGTCCTAGGCGGGGGTGTTAGCAAAGCCGGACAGCACTTTTGGCAAGCCGTTCGCCACAGCGCCCGTAACACCGCTTTACCGGAAATTACTGTCGCGATCGTTCCGGCTCAGTTAGGCGACGATGCGCCCTTATGGGGAGCAGTAGCCTTAGCAACAGGAATTTAGCTCCAAGCTTCTTCACAATCATTTCAACTAAGTTCCGCAAAATCATGTAAACTTTTGTAAAGATTTTCCCAAAAAAACAACCTTGTGCATAAAACCTCGGATTTTGAACTGATTAAGAAATAGAGGAGCTTGCGGAAATCTAGCAGAAAACATCAATCTCCAATTTCTGCTCTCGCCCAAAATACGGAAACGCAGCCACCTCCCCAAACTTTCATCGTCATTCAATTCTGAGGAAAACACCATGGGTTCTCTATCACGCTTTTGGCACTTACTTCGTCAAACCCGCTCCAACCCTGACCAACCCCCTCAAACCCCACCCCTACAAACCTTCATCCTCGAACCCATCCTCACCCCCTCCGGCATCCTCGACACAGGAGACGGCGACAGCCTCGACCCCCTCGACCTTGACCTTGACGACATCATCCCCACCGATACCCCAGAAACCGACGACAGCGACATCGACATCATCCCCTTCGCCCCAACCGAACAACCCGAACTCTTCACCAGTGGTTACTTCACCGTCGATGACACCGGACAAGTCACCATCGACTACCTCTACGACGGCGGGACTTATGAAGGCGAACTAGCAATATTTAGTCTCGAAGGCATGGAAGACTACGAACCCGGTTCCGACGAATTTATCCTCGAAGCCGCCCGTCGCGCCCTAGCTGGCGATACCGAAAACAGCGGCCACATCGTCATCTCCGACGCAGACGAAGGGGCAAGATTTAACACCTTCTTCGATGGTCACAACAGCAATCGCGGCGAATACAACCGTCCCACCACCGTACAGATGCAAGCCGGAGACCGTTTCGCCATCATGCTCGTTCCCAAAGGCACAGTACAGGAAATGTACACAACCCTGCAAAACGAAGGCGGACTCGCTCACAATATGCAGCCCCTATTCTCCCTGTCTACCGCCAACCCCGAAGACGGAATGCAGATGGGACAAATCGCCGATGTCCTTGGAGATGGACACACCTTCGTCATGGAAGATGTCCGCATTGATGGCAGAACTGACCGCGATTATAACGACATGATCTTTCAAATCAAAGGCGCAACCGGAGAAGCCGCCCTCCTCGACGACGTAATCGACCCCGCCAAAGACTGGCGCGAAACCGAAGTCGGTCAAGCCCTCATCACCTATGCCGTCTTTGACCCCGAAAGCGATGAAACCGCCATCATTACCGATGACCTGGCGGATACTGTAAGATATGCAGTCGAACGGGATAGCGACATCGAAGCTTATGACCCCGCCACCCTTGAAGAATCTCATAACTGGGTTGTCGGCGTGAGTGGTTTAGA
>KB904821.1:0-180943 GCA_000380225.1 filamentous cyanobacterium ESFC-1 | reverse complement strand
TGACGGCTATGCCAATTCTCGCTATACGATTGCAGTCGGGGCAGTAGACCATGATGGCAAACAAGCGAGTTACAGCGAATCGGGCGCACCGTTGTTAGTTTCGGCGTATAGCGGTAGTGAGGGAACGAAGGGCATTAAAACGGCTCACGCTCATCCGGGAACTCCCTACAATCACGACTTTAGCGGTACGTCGGCGGCGGCGGCGGTAACTTCGGGGGTGGTGGCGTTGATGCTCGAAGCCAATCCGAATCTGACTTGGCGAGATGTGCAGCATATCCTCGTCGAAACTGCCCTGAAGAATGATGAAAATGACTCTGAGTGGACGAAAAACGCGGCAGGACACGAGATTAACTACAAATATGGTTTTGGTGTGGTTGATGCGGAGGCTGCGGTGCAGAAGGCTTTGGAGTGGCAGCAGATTGGGACGGAGGTGATGTTGACTTCTGGGGAACGGGAGGTAAACAAGGCAATTCCTAACGGTGGGTCAACTCTTGAACAGTCGTTTACGTTTACTGAAGATATCACCGTTGAGTCGGTGGAGGTGATGTTTGATGCCGACCACGAGTTGCGCGGTGACTTGGAAGTGGTGCTGATTTCACCGGATGGGACAGAATCGGTGCTGGCGGATTCTCATACGGATGTGAACGATCTTGATGGGTCGGGTGAACCGACGGGGATAGACCAGTATCGCTCTTGGATGTTTACGTCGATGCGCCATTGGGGTGAGTCGTCACGGGGTGAGTGGAAGCTACAGGTGCGCGATGAGAAGGGGAATGATGTGCAGGGGGATTGGAATAAGTGGAAGCTGAATCTGTATGGCACAAAGCCAATGATTGCGCTGGAGGTGACTGACCCGGAGGCACGGGAAGGAGAAGATGAGGGCGAGTTTACAATTCGTCGTCGGAGGGGCAATACGAAGTTCCCGGTTACGGTCAATTATGATGTGATGACAACTTATGCACGTTACAACCCTACTCCTGGAGTAGATTACGAAGCTTTACCGGGTAGTGTGACGATTCCGGCAGGGGTCTCGGAAGTGAAGATTCCAGTGCGAACCCTGGAAGACAATGAATCGGAGCGGACTGAACAGGTACGGATTCAACTGAGTCAAGGACAGGATTATGAGTTGAGTCCGAGAGATAAAGACGTAGAAATTGTGCAGATTTGGGATAACGATCTGCCCGAAATTCAACTATATTCTGAATGGTGGACGGGTCAAACGCAGGACTACCGCAAGGCAGGTTATGCCTCCGAATCTGGGAATCAAGTAAAGTTAGAATTGCTGCGCTTTGGCGATTTATCTCAAGAGTTACCGGTATATTTCGATATCTCAGGAACAGCAACTCCCGGAGTGGACTACAAAATCCTCAGAGGCCGACAAGAGTTGACGAACAGCATTGTATTACCTGCGGGACAACATCATGCCTTTTTCCGTTTTGTGCCGATTGATGATAATGCCATAGAAGGAGAAGAAGTTGTTGATATTACCTTGACTCCCCATCCTACTTACAAATCCTATACAGGCCGCGCTGGTCATGTCTGGGATCGGATTCCGGTGACACTGGTGGATAATGACGACCGTCCCACCGTGAATATTAGCCGGACAACAGACCAGATTGTTGAAGGGGGTACACCCGGACAATTCATCGTCACTCGTACTGGAGACGATCTTTCTCAACCTTTGACGGTCGAATATTGGATAACAGGATACGGCGCTTATCGGGCTGACAATGGCGTGGACTATAAACGAATTTCCGGACAAGTTGAAATCCCGAGGGGACAAACTTCGGCGGTTATTGAGATTGACGCTATTGAAGACAACGAAACGGAAACCAAAGAACCTGTCAGCATTCTTCTCAAATCTAATCCCACTTATGCGATTGGTGAAGATGAACGTGACATACTCTGGATTAGCGATGCCAATCACGATCCACTAGAAACGGCTTGGATACGACAGTTAGGGACGGCGACGGCAGATAAAGCTACAGGAATTGCTGTCGATAAAATGGGTAATGCTTATGTGACGGGTCGGACTACGGCTAATATCTTTAGTCAAGATTTAGAGGGTTTGTTTGACTCCAGCCAAGCTCAAGCGAAAAACGCAGATTACGATCGCGTTGGGGATGTTTTTGTCGCTAAGTATAATTCTCAAGGGCGACGAGTTTGGCAAAAGCAATTAGGGACACAGGGCTTTGAGGAAGCAACCGGGATTGTGGTTGATGATGCGGGTAATCTCTATGTGGTAGGCTCAACGGACGGGGTTACGGGTGACGGTAAGAAAGATGCTCTGAGCAATCACGATGTTTGGCTGGTGAAGTATGATTCATCGGGCAAACGTCAGTGGACTCGCTCTTTGGGACAGCAAGCCAATGCTAGTAAGAACCAGTTGGGTTATGACATTTCTAAGGGGGGTATGGGGATTGACCCCAATGGCAATATTTACCTGACGGGCTATACCTTTAGCAATCTCGATGGCAGTAATGCGGGGTCTGCTGATGCTTTTGTCTCGAAGTATAAGCCTGATGGCGATTTGGTTTGGACGCGGCAGTTGGGGACGGATACTTGGGATGAGGCTAGTGGTGTGGTAGCCGATAGCCAGGGTAATGTTTACATCACGGGTCACACGAAAGGTCAGCTTCCGAGTCAGCCCCAAGCGGGTAATAAGGATGTTTGGGTGGCGAAATACGATGTTGATGGCAATCAGCAGTGGGTCAAGCAATTCGGGACAGAAACGGCGGATGAGGCTTTGGGGATTGCCATTTATGAGGTTGAAAATGATGAGACTGCAAACCGGGTGTATCTTACGGGTAAAACTAATGGCTGGTTAGGCGAAACTTACGATGGTTGGCCTCACAACTGGATTGGCGATTATGACGCTTGGCGAAAAGCGAATGGTCACGATCGCTCTGGCTTTGGTGGCACTTATGCGGGTGAAGGAGATGCTTGGCTGGCCGCTGTGGATACGGAGGGCAATGTCCAGTGGAAGCGTTTGCTGGGGACGAATGCCACCGATAGTGCCAGCAGCATTAAGGTAGACAGCATCGGTAATATCTTTGTGACTGGACAGACCGCAGGCAAGATGGGGGCAGGTCAAGTCCCGAATAATGTTGGGGTGGGGACAACTCACATCGGCGGTGATGATGTCTTCGTGGCGAAGTATCGTCCCGACGGGGTGTTGTTATGGAAGCAGCAGTTGGGGACGACGGCGGATGAGGGGGCGAATGCTATGGCGTTGTCGGGTTCGTCGGTGTACCTAGCCGGGGTTACCACGGGGGCGTTTGGGGCAGCTTCTGGGGGCGGTGAGGATGCCTGGGTTGCCCGGTTGGGTTAGCCCTCACCCCAAACCCCTCTCCCACGCTGGAGAGGGGCTGTTATCAAACACCAACAAACACAAGCTGATTTAACTCCAGTCTTGGCGGTCTTCTCCGGTGCTGGTTTTGCGGTAGAGCATTCCGGTGGCGTGGAGTTCGCGGGTGGTTTGATAGAGGCTTTCTTCGGTTAAGCCCCAAGCTTGTACTAATCGATGTAGTTGAGTTTGAATTTCTCTGGCTCCGGGGAAGCCTTGATAGCGAATACAGAGTCGGGCGAGTTCGGCGAGGTTGTAGTCGTTGCGTCCTTCTTGGCTGATACGTTCGATCAGGGCGCGGTCTTTTGTTTCTTGGGGGTGGGTTTGGTCTTGGGCCATATTTTACAAGGGCTCGATTTGTCCTAAAACTTCTAATTCATCTTGGTTATTGAGCCGCACAACGACTATTTCACCAGATGACACGCCAGACCCGGTGAGGGCGGCAATATTGACAAAATGAGTGACCATGACGGTTACGCCAGGATCGTCCTGAGCCGCCATATATTGCCGCACTTGGGCGGTTTGTTGGGGTTCGGTAGCGCGATCGCGAAAAAAGGAGTTGAGGGGCGCATACGGCTCGACAGTACCCAGTTCGAGGAGTTCGGCGGTTTCTAAGCAGCGACACCATTGACTGGATAATACTTGGTCTACGGTTACGCCGTTTTCTCGAAATGCGTCTCCGGTGCGCTGGGCTTGCGATCGCCCTTCGTCGGATAAGTTGCGCTGAGTCGTGCAATCGTCGAGTTGAAAGTTTTCTGGATCGCCAGTCCCAGGAGCGATCGCGTGGCGCATCAAGACAAAGTAGGGGGCGTTTTGTTGTTGAAGCTGTGTCCACAAATCGGCGTTTTCCCCTGGAGGGGCGATCGCGTCTGGAGTGGGGGAAGCAATAACCTCGTCAGGAACGGACTCAACAGAAGTTGTGGGGGCGTTACAGCCTGCGATCGTTAGTAGAAGCACCCCTACCGTCATCCCTGAAAACCAAGCCGGAAATGTCGCTGACATCATGCGCGATCGCTACACTGAAATTGACATTCCTTCGCGAGCCAAAGTTAGGCAAGGAAAGAGTTTTTGCATTTCTTGTTCGAGGGTATCTAAAATTTCATCGTGACCGTCGGGACTGTGCAGAGAAACGACTAATTGCTTGACCTCTGCATCTTTGGCAAGGGTAATGCTTTGATGCCACAGTTCTCGATCTCTGGCCAGAACTTGTGAGATGTCGGTATATTCTCCGAATTTTTTGGGTGCGTCTAAAATCAGCAAATCCGCTTGACGGGCTAAATTCAAAAACGCTTCGCGATCGCGATCGGCTTCACTGCCGTTTTGGGATTCGTGCAGTCGGGTTCCGGTGGCGTAAACCGCCGAGCGTCCTTGATGAGTCACGCGATAGCCCAAAGAGCGATGTTTGTGGTTGAGACGCTGGATTTCGATGGCAACATCCCCAACTTTTTGTTTGTCGCTGGTGCTGATGTCGTAGAATTGCATCTTCGACTGCATCACCTGAATGGGGACGGGGAAATTGGGGCCGAGCATTTGCTCATTCAGGCGTTGTTGGAAAGACGAACCGTTGGTTGCGGCTGCGCCGTAAATGTGGAGATGATTGATCGGGATAAAGGCGGGAACAAAAAAGGGAAAGCCTTGAATACGATCCCAATGACAGTGGGTAAAAAAGAGGTGAGCTTCTACGGGCATTTGCTTGAGCCAGTCTAGTCCCATTTGGCGCAAGCCTGTCCCGCCATCAAACACCAAATATTGGTCTCCGACCCGCATCTCGACGCAAGCTGTGTTCCCGCCATAGCGTACCGTGTCTTTGCCCGGAGTGGCTATTTGATCTCGAACCCCCCAAAACAGAACTTCAAAGTTCACGAGCGTGGTATTCCTCCTCCCGGACATGAGTTTGAGACTTTTTAACGTTTGGTGTTGTGGTCTGAATATCTGGTAGCATAGCTGACCTATGGTTTGTCGGTGCTGACCAGCAATAAATCATGTTTAGTCGTCGGCCAGGGCAACGAGTTGGCTTGACGCGGTGACCCTAACTTCAGTTTTGATGTCATGGTAACACCTGCGTTCTGCCGAACCGTTAAGCGTTCCTTGGTTTCTTTTTACTCGCACCCTATTACCCAGTCGGGAATCTTCCCCTAGGTTAATTTATATTAGCGCGGTTGGGAGCGATCGCTTGTGAGCAATATCACAAATTTTAAGACCCAGCTTTGACACATTTTTCAATGAGTTGGGTCATTTTGTTGTCTTCAATCCATTGACCAATAATCGTTTTCTTGTGTTCGAGGTTTTTGTAAGTGCGGAAAAATTCGGCAATTTCGTCTAAGCGATGGGGGGGGATATCTTTGAGGGATTTAATGCCCGTATAACGGGGATCGTTGACGGGAACGCATAATAATTTCTCGTCGGGATCGCCGTTGTCGTCCATTTCTAAATAGCCCAAAGGCCGCACCGTAATCACGCAACCGGGAAAGGTGGGTTCGTCTATCATCACCAAGCCATCGAGGGGATCGCCGTCGTCGGCTAAGGTATTGGGAACAAAGCCGTAATCATAGGGATATTGCACTGAAGAATACATCACGCGATCGAGGGCGAAAGCGTTTAAATCTTTGTCAAATTCGTATTTGTTCTTGCTGCCTGCCGGAATTTCGACCAAAATATTAAGCAGTCCGGGTTCGGGCTGAGGGGGAATGCGTGTTAAATCCACTGAGCGCGGTCTCCTAAACGATAAATGAATAATACCCGTTGTCAGGGGTTAGTTTACTGCCTGGTGCAATAGCATTCTACCCGCAATACTTATCTGTGAGAAGACTTGAATAGCAATTCAAAAATGACATTACCCCCAGGACAATCGGGCTATACTTTACCCGTGTTTGCGGCGGCGGCGGCGATCGCGGCTTATCGCTGTTTGGATGATGTTGCACCGTCTACCGTGTCGCTGGATTTACTCAATCCCCCCCAAACGGTTGAAATTGAAATCGAACAAGGGGCCCGGTTGAGTGAAAATTGCGCCCTCGCGATCGCCCGTAGCGATCCGGGGGATAATTTAGACATTACCCGCCATACTCCGATATGGGTACAGATCGAGCGAATTCGACCGGGAACGGGTCAATTGCGGTTACAAGGGGGGGAAGGCATTGGCAAGCATGAGAACGGCTTGGCGGCGATTTATGGCTATGCTCGGCAGTTGTTTGGGGCTAATGTGCAACCCCTGATTGGGGCAACTGAAGACGCGATCGCGACGGTGATTTTACCGCAAGGCCGCTCATTGGCTCAACGGACTTCTAATGCGGCGTTTGGTGTGGTTGAAGGCTTGTCTTTATTGGGAACTACGGGGATTAGTCAGCCGTTGAGTGCGCCGGGTCAACTCGAAGCTTATCAAGACGAATTAGGGCAAAAAGCGCAAGAATTTGAGACTTTGGTCTTTTGTATCGGGGAAAATGGCTTGGATTTGGCCCAAAAGATGGGAATTGCCCCTCAAAGGTTGGTCAAAACGGCTAATTGGTTGGGGCCCCTGTTGGTGGCTGCGGCTCATTATGGCGTGAAGTCTTTGTTATTGTTGGGCTATCACGGCAAGTTGATTAAATTGGCCGGGGGGATTTTCCACACCCATCATCATTTGGCTGACGGTCGTTTGGAAATTTTGATTGCTCACGGCGTTAAAGTGGGATTATCCGGGGAGTTGTTGTCAAAAATTTTGAATTTTGAAACCACCGAAGCCGCTTTGAAACACTTGCGGCAAGTCGATCCCCAGGGCTGCGATCGCCTGTATCAATCTTTGGCAGCAACCATCGATCGGCGATCGCAGGCTTATGTTCAAAAACTGGGCGATCGCACCGTAACGATCGGTTCGGCATTGTTCGACCGCGATCGCCATTTTATTGTCACCAGTGATACAGGTACTAAAATTTTGTCTGAATTATGCTAAGATAATGAGAATTATTAATTATTTTTTAGTTGTCTACAAAAAAGTCTGGTCTGTCCCGATTTTGGGCAACCGCTTTTTTCAGGATCGCAGTCTTTTTCGATCCTAACACCTAAGTTTTTTCCTTAAACCATCTGGTTTTGTCCGCGATCGCGGCAAAGCCTCTTATCCCCGATGCAACAATGACTCAACAGTATTGTTGTCCTGGGGGAATCTTGTAACCACAACCGATCGCCTTTAGCAACGTCAAAAATCCGGAATGACTACCCCAACCGAACAAGTCCGCAACCATCCAGAAACCCTACCCACAGAAACTCTAAAAGCGAGCATCAATCGCCAAATGATTGTCATTCTTGACTTTGGCTCGCAATATTCAGAACTGATCGCCCGGCGCATCCGCGAAACTCAAGTATATTCGGAGGTTTTGTCCTACCGAACCAGCGCCGAGCATCTGCGTCAACTCAATCCCAAAGGCATTATTATGTCCGGGGGGCCTAACTCAGTTTATGACAAAAATGCGCCCCAATGCGACCCGGAAATCTGGCAGTTGGGCTTGCCGATTTTAGGGGTGTGCTACGGGATGCAGCTCATGGTACAACAACTCGGCGGCGGCGTAGAACGAGCCAAACTCGCAGAATACGGCAAAGCCGCCCTACACATCGACGATCCCACCGACCTACTGACCAATGTGGATGAAGGCTCAACCATGTGGATGAGTCACGGTGATTCTTGTACCCATCTGCCCGAAGGCTTTACCCGTCTCGCTCATACTGAAAATACCGCTTGCGCCGCGATCGCCAATCCCGAGAAAAAGCTCTATGGCGTACAGTTTCACCCAGAAGTAGTACATTCTGTGTGCGGTCAAGCCTTGATTTGTAACTTTGTCTACCACGTTTGTAACTGCGAACCCACCTGGACAACCGAAGCCTTTGTCGAAGAATCCATCCGGGAAATTCGCGCCAAAGTTGGGGACAAACGGGTATTACTCGCCCTGTCTGGGGGGGTTGACTCCTCCACTCTGGCCTTTTTACTTCATCGGGCCATTGGCGATCAACTGACTTGTATGTTCATCGACCAAGGCTTTATGCGGAAAGGGGAACCCGAACGCCTCGTCGAAATTTTCGATCGCCAATTCCACATTGGGGTTCATTATATTAACGCTCGCGATCGCTTCCTCACGGCCATCGACGGTGTAACCGACCCAGAAGAAAAACGCCGCCTGATTGGTCACGAATTTATTTCGGTGTTTGAACAAGAATCGAAACGCCTCGGGCCCTTTGATTACCTTGCCCAAGGTACCCTTTACCCCGATGTGATCGAATCGGCAGATACCAACGTCGATCCGCAAACTGGGGAACGAGTCGCCGTGAAGATTAAAAGCCATCACAACGTCGGCGGTTTACCCGAAGACCTCCGTTTTAAACTGGTCGAACCCCTCCGCAAACTGTTTAAAGACGAAGTGCGGAAACTCGCCCGGTCGATTGATTTGCCTGAAGAAATTGTGCGCCGTCATCCTTTCCCCGGCCCCGGTTTAGCCATTCGCATTATCGGTGAAGTCACCGCCGAGCGTCTGAATATTCTCCGGGATGCGGACTTTGTGGTGCGCGATGAAATTGCCAAACAAGGAATGTATCACGACTTCTGGCAAGCTTTTGCGGTATTACTACCGATTCGCAGCGTCGGTGTGATGGGTGACCAACGCACTTATGCTCATCCGGTGGTGTTGCGCTTTGTGTCCAGCGAAGATGGCATGACCGCCGATTGGTCCCGCGCTCCTTATGAGTTGTTAGAAACGATTTCTAACCGCATTGTTAATGAGGTGAAGGGCGTTAACCGCGTGGTGTACGATATCACCTCTAAGCCCCCTGGAACCATTGAATGGGAATAATTTAATTCCTTAAGTTCTCAACCCCTCTCCTACGGGCGGGGGGTTTATTTTTGAGCTAGTTTCATATTATTGATTCGCGATCGCGGAGTCTAGGGTAAGAAGGGCAACAATACCGCGAGTTTGGTACAGGTTCAGCCAATACTCTAAACAATCCACCTCGCAACCGATGATTTTAGAAAGTTCGTGCAGACCGTTGACTCTTTCGATTTTGAGTAAATATAAAGCCACAATCCGGTCTTTTAAACTGGGTTGATTGATGTGATTAAACAGGTGTTGTAAGTCTTGGGCTGTTTCGGTAATGGTGAGCGATCGCGCCATAGATTGTTGTTGTGAGGTAGCACCCAGGCAGGTCATAATCAATTCTCCCTTTTTTTTGATCGAGTCGAGTTATTACAGTCTCGGATCGAGGATGTGGATTTTACGCACGATTATAGATTTTTTACAAAACTTTACCTTTACAATGCGGGAACTATGGAGAGGAGGGGAGGTTTTTTCAGTTATCAGTCATCAGTCAACAGCACCTAAGTGGAACGTTTTTCCGATAATTTACTGGTTTTTTGTTATTGGTTATTGGTTATTGGTTATTTGTTCTTGTTTTGATAGGAGGTGTTGTTCCCCAGAAAGAGGGTCAGAAACTTTGGCTCTCAAGGGTAGATCATAAAATAGGCTCAAAGCTAGACTAAATAAGGGTTTCAGTCTCAAAAAGTCGATTTAAGTTTCTGGAGAGTCATCAGTTGTTTGGAGTAACCAATAACCAATAACCAATAACCAATAACCAACAACCAATAACCAATAAATCATCGGGAAAACGTCCCCGCGATCGTGCTGATAACTGAAAAGGTTGCCTAAAGATTAAGCAGTCGCCAAACTAGATTTATAAGCAACCCAACCGCCGTGATGCGAAATATCCGGCCAGTTGTGCTTTTCGATTAGTTCTTGGGGATATAAAAAGGCAGTTACAACTCCGCCGTCTTCGAGGATTACGTCACTGGGATACATATTCGGCGGTTCGTTGGCGGCTAGGTAGTTAAAATCAGCTTCGGTAATGGCGTATACTTCGCCGGGAATGGCAATGCCGTTATCCTCGACTTGGTAAATGGCGGGATGCCAACCGTTTTCAGCCGCGTGAAGGCGATACAGGGGTTTGGTGTGGGCTTCTCGGACAAACTGGGCGTGACCGAGGTTGACCGCATCGGGTTGGCCGCGCAGGGCAGAACCGCAAATAAAGATATGACGCAGGTTAGAGGAGTTGGAATGAGACATAGGATTTAAGGGTAACAGTAAGGGCGATCGCGCGATCGCGCCAAAAGGTACGCCGCTATTGTAACTGTTTTTTGTATTTTGTATACAGTATATAAAGTAAGTTTGATTTCATAATCAAAAATCGTTTCTGCGGGCAATATCAAAAACAAAGGGATTTATGACAACAACGACGGTAAATTTAACAGTGAATGGCGATCGCCTGAATCGCAATATTGCTCAACTAGCAGCGATTGGTCAGTTAGCGAACGGGGCTTCGAGTCGGGTCGCTTTTACCCCAGAAGACTTGCAGGGACGCAAACAAGTCCAGCAATGGATGGTAGAAGCGGGGATGACCACTCGCGTTGATGCTGCCGGAAATATAATCGGTCGCTATCCCGGTCAAAACAGCGATTTTCCCGCTTTAGCAACGGGGTCGCATATCGACACCGTTCCTGTTGCGGGGGATTTTGATGGCTGTTTGGGGGTACTCGCGGGAATTGAAGTCGTGCGTACCCTTAAAGAACATCATATCTGCTTGCAACATCCCCTCGAAGTGATTGTATTTACAGACGAAGAATCTAGCGTTATCGGGTCGAAAGCCATGGCCGGAGAAGCAAATCCTGACCCGGAAGCTTATCGTCGGGCGGATGGGACGGCGATTGAGGATTGTTTGGCGAAAATTGGCGGTGATTGGTCAAAACTCCCCACCGCCCAGCGCGATCGCACCGATATTATCGCCTTTGTCGAGCTTCATGTGGAGCAGGGGGGCGTGTTAGAAAGCAAAAACGCTCAAATTGGCGTAGTTCAAGGCGTTGTCGGTCAATATCGCTTTTTTGTCGAGATTGCAGGCCGGGCGAATCATGCCGGAACAACCCCCATGGGAGATCGCAAAGATGCCCTAGTGGCCGCCGCCGAAGTTATCTTAGCGGTGAATCGCATTGGTTTTCAACCTCCCGGCAGTCAAGTGGCAACAGTGGGCTATCTCAAAGCCTCTCCCAATGCCTCGAATACGGTCGCAGACAAGGTGGAATTAACCATTGACTTACGCGACCTCTCACAATCCCATTTAGAAGCCTTAATCGAGCAAATGCGGCAAGAGTTTGACGCGATCGCCCTCAAAACCAACACCGAAATCGCCATGACCCAAACCCTACACATCCGCCCCACCCTGGCCACTCCCATCGTTGAAGACGCGATCGAACAGATTGCCCAACAACTCAATTTAACCTCTTATCGCCTTCCCAGTCGTGCGGGTCACGATGCCCAAGAAACCGGGCGTTTCGCAGACATGGGGATGATTTTTGTTCCCAGTCGCAACGGCATTAGTCATTCTGGGGACGAGTACACTTCCCCAGAGGAATGCACTCAAGGCACCAATGTTTTACTTCAGACGTTTTTAATGTTGGATCGGCTTTATCAGTAATCAGCATCTAAGGGGCAGTGTGTAATGGGCATGTAGGGGCGGGGTTTCCCCGCCCAAGGGGGAGTGGGGATTTTACCCCAGAAAGGGGGTCAGAAACTTTGGCCTATAGGGAGGGCAGACTCTATAAAAAAGGCTAAAAGCTAGACTAGATGGGCGTTCGGTTCCTCAAAAAGTAAAATTAAGTTTCACCGAGAGTTATCAGTGGCCAATTATGGGATTTGGAGATTGAGCCACACAAATAACCAACAACAAAGGACGAATGACCAATGACCAATAACCAATAACTAAAAGGACGCGATCGGTTGCGATCGCGTCTTTTTTATTAATGCAATGATTTTAGATGATTAAGAAAGAGATAATTGCTTTTATGGTTTTTCAAGTTAGGGGATTTAGAATAAGCCCAACCAGTGGAAGAAACCTTGGCCTGTGGTTAATTCAATGACTAATGCACCGAGGAAACCGAGCATGGCCAGACGACCGTTCCAGATTTCAGCGCTAGGGTTAGAACCGAATTGGAATTTCGTGGCAAATTCACCGTATTTGCGGTCGGCTTGTTCGTCGTAAAAGTTGGTTTGTGTGTTTTCCATGAGTTAAATCCTCGTTTTTAATTTGAGTTCCTTTGTAAACAAATATAAACTAACTTGACAAACGATCTACTCTATCCATAGAGGTAAATTTAGCTTTTTTGCAATTTAATTTAAGCAAGGGGCGCGATCGCGTCAGGACAGGATAAAGCGTCATAAAATCGTAAAATTCTATGTAAATCTTCTATAATGAAATCGCAGCAACATAATATTAAAGCTTATGTCAGATTTATGGTCTAAAATCCTCATTTTTGGCTTATTATTAACCCTAATCCTGTCACCTTTTGCGGGGTTTGCCCCCCTACTTTTATTTTTATTGGCAGCCGGAACTTTATGGATCGTTCAGTCCATTTTCCAGGTTTTGATCGCCGGAAAACCCACTGAGGAGTAGTCTAGGGCTTCGTGGCTAATCTGTTGTTCTAGAATCTCATACCCAATCCGGCGCGTGATACACCGCCTATGCCGTTAACCCGCCCGATCATTGGAAATCCGGGGACCAATGCAACAAAGTCCATCTTCGAGGACTAATTTGATCAGTGGGGTTTGGTAATCGGATTTGGTATCAGTTTTCGGTTTATAGATTCGATACTGTCTTGGCGGTTGCTATAACTTGGAAATCAGCAAAAACCCCGATCGAAATCGGGGCAGTTGTAGAGAGATTCTAGAAAGTTAAGGGGAATGGCCAGTGACTAGACAGTAGCCGCTTCACGGTCTTTCGACCAAATGCCGTTTTCATCTTCAACAAATTCTTGATGAACTTTGTCCCACGCGGCTTTTTCTGCTTGGGTTTCATCATTGGTTTCATCGAGAACGGTGTTATAGCGCTCGATAAAGGCTTGTTGGGCGTTTTCAGACAAGTGGGTGCGAATTTCCGGGGACAAGTCTTCAGGACTGCCACAGCGACCGGGACAAGGCCGCGGTAGGGTCATATCGCTAACGTGGACTTCTTCGCCTCCTGCGCTTTCGACGAGCAGTTGTAACTCTCCTGAGCGACTGGCCGGGACTTCTGCCATGACCAGAAATTCGCCAGCTTTAATGCGAGTTTCATACACCGCCGCTTTATCTTCAGGCATTCCCAGGGTAGATAAAGCGCTGGCTAAACCCGCTCCGGCGCTTCCGGCTAAGGCCCCGGTGGCCGCACCAAGTAGTACAGCACCAATGGGCCCGGCGGCTACGACAGAACCAACAAAGGGAATAAATAACACGCCAACTCCGGTGAGTAAGCTCAACAGAGAGCCAAACAACGAGCCAAAGAGCGCTCCGGTACGCAGTCCGCCTAAAATCACATCGCGCTTGGTAATAAAGCCGGAAATACGAGTTTGAGATTCAAAGTCACGCCCCATCACCGAAATATGGTCTTGGGGAACCTCGCGGTCGAGGAGACGACGCACGACGCTATCGACTTCTTTCTCTTGTTTAAAGACGGCACTAATTGTCCGTTCTGCTTGATAATTGTTGTTATTATTGTCTGCCATAAATTAAATTTTTATTTACGAACCTGCACCAACGCCAATGGAATTGGAGGCGCGACCGCCACTCGGTTCAAAGTCTTCACCTTCGATGAAGGAACGCAGCATCCAAGCCATTTCTTCGTGTTCTTCGACTAAACCGTTGATAAAGTCTTGGGTCGCCGGGTCGTTATAGTCTTCTTCGACTTTTTGGGAATGGTCGCGCAGATTGCGAATGACTTGTTCGTGGTCGCTCATCAAGCGTTTGACCATTTCTTTGGCATTCGGTAAGTCGTTAGAATGCTCTTTGAGGGAGGCATTTTTGAGGAAAGCTTCGGCAGTACCGAGGGGATAACCACCTAAAGCGCGAATCCGTTCGGCTACGGCATCAATGCTGATGGTCAGGGCTTCGTATTGTTCTTCCCAGAGATGGTGCAGGGTGCGGAATTGGGGGCCGACTACATCCCAGTGGTATTTTTTGGTTTTGATGACCAGTAGGTATAAGTCAGCGAGGTCTTTGTTGAGTAAGCTGATTACGCCTTGGCGTTGTTCGTCGGTTAAACCGATATTGATCTTGGGTACCATAATAATTTTAAATTTGCGATTGTTGTCTACATTTACATTTCTACATAAATGAGCGATCGCAAACATCCCCCAAGTGATGGAAGATCGGGATTTCGCCCCCAATCTTATCTAACTTAAGAAATAGGTCGATGGGGTTTTCTGAGGAATTATGGGTTTAGCCCGTGTAAACGTTGCCTAATTGGGCTTCTACGGCTTCAGGATCGGTTTGACGCGCCCAGGCTTGGTAATCGGTGAGTAACTGTGTTTTGAGGCGTTGTTTGATGCGTTGCAAGACACTTTTGAGAATGCGGTTTCCGGTCATTTCTAACAAGTGTTGAGGAGTCAACCACAGTAACGGCGGTAACTCGACTTTAACTTTGAGGTCGGCTTGGCCTTCGAGGACGGTTTGATTGTCGCGGGTTACGGGAGTGAGTTGACCTTGCACTTGGAGTTTGAAGCGTTTGTTAATATATTCACTGCCTTTAATTTCGCAAGCTTCTGATTTCAACTTGACGGTTCCATCTGCACCCGACCAGATTTTTAAGTTGACTGTGGGTTGAAAGTGATAGGTGTCCATAAAGTTGATTTCGCGCATTTTTACCCGATAGCGGGTATCCGACAGTTGTTTCATTAACTTGGGGTCTGCGATCGCGCTCGCGAGACGTTGGGGTTGACGGAGGTAATGTTGAATGGGGATGCTTTCTTCCTCGACGGGAATAGCAACGGTTTCTGAAGCAGTAAATATAACGTTTTTCATTATTAAAAGTTTTTGTAATTTACAATTTGTGTATTCACTTTACATTTTCTTAAACTTTTAAGCAATCAGCATGAGGAAATTGCGGTGAGCCTAGGGAGGATATCCGATCTTGTCTTGGCGGGATCGTTACAAAATGTAAAAGTGAGCGATCGCGTGTATCTTGATTAGAGTAAGGCGATCGTGAATTGAAACCCCTTTGGCTATAGAGTTACGCTGCCTTACTTGGATTTGAAAAATGGGCAATATTATTAAAATCAATTTTGTTACAAATCTTATTGCTTATTTGTAATTATTGTTAAATCTTCAAATCTTAATTTTAAATACGATACCATACATTATTCATTGTAAATTGTCAATTATACATTGCCCTACAGCCAATTGCCAATCAGAACAAAAGCCGCCCAGAAATAGGGGTCATAAAAGCGATCGCTTTGTAATAATTGCAGTTGAGCTTGCCGTAGGGCTTCGGCTTTGGTGGTGTTAGTCTGGACAAATTCTTGGTAAAAGCGCACCATTAATTCGGCGGTAGCTGCGTCATTCACCGACCACAGAGAAGCGAGGGTACTGCGGGCCCCGGCGCGAGTGGCAACCCCGGCTAAACCTAGCATAGCCCGGTCGTCCCCGGTGGCGGTTTGACAAGCACTCAGGATCAGGAGTTCAATGGGCTGTTTTTGGCGCACATCGGCGCTGAGAAGGGCGTTTAACTCGTTGGGGTCTAGTTGGCCGTCCCAAGTCAAAATAAAGGTATCTTCGACCGAGGAACTAAACTGGCCGTGGGTGGCCAGGTGAACAATGGGAGAGGGAGAAGCTTTCACCAGTTGGCTGAAGTTGACTTCGGTAAATTCTTCGTTGAGTATCACCCGCGCTGTTATTTCTTGTTGGAGTTGTTGCAATTCGGTTTCGACGTTGGGTAAGGCTGAAAAACCCCCTTTGGCTTCGCTGAGTCCGGCGGCTAGGGCGCTGAGTTGCTCGCGCTGAATGGGTTTGGGGTCGAGGAGTTGTAGGCCCGGAGAGAGGGCGATCGCGTAGTTTTCGATCAGGTATTGATCGCCGTCGTTTAAAATCGCCATGGGGATGTTCCGCAGAATGCCATCGAGGACGAAAACTAGGGTTTCGGTGTTGTGGCGTTCGATATCCGCGATCGCAGGCTGCACGATCCAATCATAAAGGTTTTGGGTGGCTTTTTGCCAGTCAAATTGCGCGGTTTCAGGGTCGCGAGCGCGGACGGACACTATAGAGCGACTGGGGTTTTCGCTGTTTTGGAAAGTTTCGTTTAAGTATTGGTCGCGGCTGTTACGATTGCCAAAGATATCGAGGCCGAGAGCGCGACTTAAACCGTTGATGGTTGCGTTAATTTGGTCGGGGGTGATGGGGACGCTGTATTGTTGCAGGGGTTGGCCGGGAATGGCCAGAACGGTGGCCAGGCGATCGCCTAAAATGACGGTGTAGAGGACGGTGCTTTCCCTGTCGAGTTGGTCGATTTGTACCGCCGTAACGTTGGTACAGGCTTCTCGGAAGTAATTATCTATTTCGGCGAGTTGCAGGGCTTCTAGGGCTTGTCGGGCTTGTTGTAGCTCGTTTTGAGTGGGGTTGGGGGAACTCAGAAGCAGGTCAACGTATTGGCGGTAAATGGGTTCGACGCGATCGCGAAAAGAGTATTGTAGCTCAGAACTGGCCGCAACTAAATCTCCCCGTAAATCTTGTAAGGTTTGCACAGATTGATGATAAGCTGCAATGGCGCTGGTGCGATCGCCTTGACTGGCTAAAAGTTGCCCTAATTGCCATTGATTTTGATACGCTATTTCAGGGGCGTTAATGCCTTGGGTTAACAAAACGCTTTGTTGCAGCAGTTGTAGGGCTTCTGAGTCGCGATTGTTTTGGCGATACAGTTGACTTAAACTTTGCAAAGCATAAGCTTGCGCTCGACTATCTTGGCGGGTTTGCGCGTCCTGAATTGCGGTTGCGAGAAGTTGAGCAATTTCGGCTTGAGAAATTAAGGGATTGAGGTTTTCTGGGTCTAATTCGAGTAAGTTTTGAGCAAAGTTAATGCGAGCATAAATGGCATTACGACTGGCAGAGATATTGTTTAAGTTGGGTTGAATTAACTCAATTAAGGTTAAAGCTGGCTCGATTTGTTGAGTCGCAATCAGTAAATCTAATTCGTTGAGTTGCCCTTGGATTTGTAATGCGGGTGAGGGCGCTTGTTCGGCAGCCCAACGGTAATAAAGTAAGGCGTTTTCGGTGTTATTTTCTTGCAATCGGGCAGTGCTTCCCAAACTATTATACGCCAGGGCGATCGCTTCTCGATTAGACAATTTTTCGGCAATAGTAAGACTATTTTCTAACACTTGGATCGAGTCTTCTAAATCTCCCGCAGCCCGCAATACATCCCCAAAACTTTGTAAGGCTTTGGCTTTAATGAGGTTATCGGGATATTCATCAAGACGGCTTCTGAGTGCGTCGAGACTGCGTTGGGCTTCCCGATAGAGTCCCAGTCCTTGTAACGCTTCAGTTTGATTGATTTGGCTACGCAGCAACCCGTCTAAATCGTTGATTTGCTGATAAATATTACTCGCTTTTTTCCAGGTATTTAAGGCTGTTTGGGTATCACCTTGACTGATTTGAATTTGCCCCTGTAAATCCAAGCTTTGAGCAAATGCTTGTTGCGTTTCCGGTATTCCTTCGAGTTGGTTTAATAAATCTAAACCCTGAGAAATGGCGGTTTCTGCTAAACTGAGTTGGTCGGTTTGATGATAAACTAAGGACAGATTGCGGAGCGCGATCGCTTGCGTAAAAATATTACCTTCTATTGCGGCTTGGTTGATGGCATTTTGCAATAATTCAATGGCGTTTTCATACCGTCCCGCTTCATATTCTTGCTGTGCTGTTACGATTAAATCATTATTGTTTTGAGCAATAATAAAAGATTCAGCTTGGGAACTAAAGGCTTGAGGTGCTGTAGCTCCAGCACAAGCTAAACGGGTTGATTCTGTCTCATTACAAATGGTAACTAAAGCGCTTGTTTCGGGTAAAAAGTTATGGGATTGTTGAATTGATGATTTAACACTTGGAGTTGAAATTGTCAAGAAAAATGCAATCACAAATAAGCCAAAAAAGTGTTTTATTTTCATTTTTAAAACTCCCTGATTTAATCATACTAGGGTAGGCATCGCCCACCATTCTTAACTTTCAGATTCAATACTGTAGCATTTCCATTTCAAAGGTAAACTCAAACAGAGGTTTTTCTTCATCATATTTAATGGTAGAATTGAGGCGGAGCCTAGGCTTTGCCTCCCTTGGTCGAACCAAGGAACGAGGTTAAAAAAAGTCATATTGAATTGAGAAATATAAACCATTTTCCTGCCAAGTATCCTTCTCTACATTCACCTCCACCAACGGGATTCCCCAATCTAAACGTGCATTAAAATTTTGACCAATTCCTAACAACAAACCCAAACCAACTGAACTAATAGTTGGGTCTTCGATGTCGATGGTGCTGACTCCATTTGTCCAAACCGTGGCAAAATCAAAGAAAGGCGTAACCTGTAACAGTAAATCTGACTCTGGTATTCGTAATACCGGAATGCGGGCTTCTGCTGAGAGAAACAAGCCATTATCTGCTAATAAAAAATCCTGACGATAGCCCCTTACCGTGAGTGCGCCCCCCGCGCTAAACTGTTCGAGGGAAAGTAGGGCGCGATCGCTCACTTGCAAATCTGACCGCAACAAGAGTAAAGTATCAGGGGCGAGTAGTCGTAGATATTGCACTTGACCCCGCCAACCGAAATAATTACTATCAGGGTCGGGTTCTGAGTTTACCGTCGCATTCAGCCAGTCTACCCCAAAGTTAAATTGCGATCGCGCCGCGAAGACATCATTTTGACTGCGAATGGTGTACTCTTGGAAAAAGCGCAGCACCGTCGAAATCGTCTCACCTTCGGCATCTGCACCGGGAGACAAGGGAAAGCCCCCGATATTAAAAATACCCAACTCAGAACGAGAATTTTGGCGACCAATGGTTACCCCGACGGCAAATTCTTCTTGGGGGGTTTGTAGAAAAGGTTGACGCAGGGTAAGTTCGTAACTGCTGGTGCGGGTTTTGATATCGAGAACTTCAAAACGTTCCTCAATAATGCGGCTGAGACTGTGACGATAAGCAAAACTCAGCGTGCCGTTATAAGGGTTAATGGGAACGGTATAACTCAGCGAGTCAATGCCATTGCTACCATCGGTATTGCTGAAGCTAAAATAAAAGCGATCGCCTAAACCTAAAACATTATTATTCGCTATCTCTACTTTACGACGAAAACTGCCAATACTGGGCGATCGCTGATTATCCAGGGTAATGGTTCCTTCCCAAGTACTTGCTTCTTCCACTTGCAGGGTCAGAATACTCAGTCCCGGTTGCGAACCCGCGGCCAATTCTGCATTCAACCGTTCAATTAACGGGTCGAGTTGCAACAATTGTAAAGCATTGAGCAGAGATTCTTGTTCTAGAGGCGGTCGCGTAGCCACTCCAATGCGACTGCGAACATAACCGGGACGCAGACGATTTAACCCCAACACGCGGATATCTTCGAGTCTGCCTTCAATAATTTCAATCTGCACCACACCCCCTTCTAGGGTTTGGGGGGGAAGATACGCTCCTGATGTAATATAACCGCGATCGCGATAAAAATCCGTAATAATCTGCTGGACTTCTAGCAACTGGGCAAAAGTAATCGGACGATTTACATAATCTTGCAGCAACCCCGACAACTCAGCCTGAGAAAACACCGTACTCCCCAAAATCTCAAACTGTTCGACCACAATTGTCCCTGGTACGTCGGGGGGTTGTACTTCTGGGGTTGGGCTTTCCGTGGGAGGTTGCAGTAAATCCTCTAACGGGGGTAACGGTTCTTCGGGGAGAGTTGGCGGTTCTTCGGGAATAATAGGGTCAGGGAAACTAGGCACTTGTCCCAACACCGGAGACGCAAAGCATAAAAGGGATAGAAGGGATAATAAAGTTGGAGATTGAGTTCGCAACCCCATCAAGCGTAAAGACAAATTCTGAAAAATCATAACAGTTATTATGTCGAACATAACACTTGTTATGTTTACGGCAACTGACCCTAAATCGGGCAATTGCGAAACTTGAGGGCATTTATTTTCACCCCGCACATCAAACGAAAAGGGATTTCTAAATTCAGACATTAGCGGTTTTGACAATCAGGGTGTTGATAACTAGGAACAGATGTACCCGTTGCATGAGAAGCCATAGCCACAAGCTCAACTTTACCCTCCCCATTGATTTGCCAGCCTTGGGCTTGCTGAATAGGGACAGATGAGGCTGTTTCTACCTCTGGACGGGGCTTCACCACCACAGAAGGCGCATTTCCTTCGGGGATGTTGGCCCACTCTACAATCCCCCGCAACGGTATCAACGTATCAAGAGGATTAGACTGCAAACCACCAGTCCCCACAATCGCCAGAGAACTCCCCCCCGCAATCAAACCATCTTCGAGTTCGCACACATCCTGATTGAGTTCTTCGGCATTAATTTGTTCGATGGGGGCTTGGGGAAGATTACCAAGAGATTCTTCAATCGTGGTGTTACCATCTACACCAAATTGCGAACTGGCAGTGACATCGCTGTTAAACGTCAAAACATTGGTGTTGCGAAAGCCACGATATAAAGGTGCATCGATGAAAATATTACCCCCCGTACCGCGAAAAGCATTGGCAATAATGTCGCTATTTTGAAATAAGTGGGTCAAGGCAAATGCCCCGCGAATCCGAATATTGCCGCCATTCCCATCATTAAAAGCTCGGGTGCGAATTTGCCCCCTTTGCCACATCACCAAACCGCCCCGTAATGCGAGGGTAATATTACCATTTCCACCCGTCGAACTCGCCGAAGAAATAATCCCCCGCCGACTAATTCCGACAGCATCGGCAATAATTAAAATATTACCCGGACTGCCCACATTCGCCAAGCCTAAATTATCTACCGTAATTACACCGCCGTTCGTTACCAGTAAGGTTGGTGTAATTATTAAAATATTACCTGCAAAACCAAACGTACCTCGTTCGGAACTGGCAAGGAAGCCACTCACAACACCGCGATTATTCTGCCCCGCAATAATCACTGAATTAGACGTAACAACGCGAATATTTCCTCCCACCCCTATTCCGGCGCGATTGCGACCATCGCTGCGAATAATCCCCGATAAAACTTGCGCTCCTCCGGTTAAAGAAAGCCGACTGGCTGTAATATCAATATTACCCCCAATGCCAAAAGCACCGCTTTCTACAATGGTACGGACTTGACTGTTTATTAAATCAACATTTCCCGTCGCAAAAATCTCAATTTTACCGCCACGGGTTGGGTCGTTCAAATCTGGGACAAAACTGGCGACATTACCGAGTAAACGACTATTGAACATTGCTAAATCCTCGGTTCTGATGCGAATTAGACCGCCGCTACCAATGGCATCATTTCCCACATTGCTTGCCAGTCTAGCGTTAATCAAAGAAATTTGGCCACTGTCGGTTTCTAGTAATACTCGACCTGCGTCCCCTCTGGTATTGGTGAAAGTATCGAGATCGGAGTTGTTAATCGCGATCGCGTCAATTGCTCGTAAATAGATGTCGCCAGAGTCTAGGTTTACGCCAGTCGGGTTTAAGTCATTGTTACTGGTAAAAGTGCTATTATTAATTATAATATTGCGAGTTTGAACGGTATTATCTAAGCCAGTGCCAGAAGATTGACCCACAAAAATACGTCCGCGATGACCGTTACTGAAAATACGACTCCCATTTTCAAATTCTACGCGATCGCGCCCCCCAATTAACACATCCCCAGCATAACCCGACCCGAAATTACTGGCACTAATCGTTGAATTATTGATATTGACTGAGCCTTGGGTTGCGCGAATTTCAACAATGGTATAATCCTGGGGACTAGGATTACTCGGACGGTTATTATTGTTACTACGCGCCTGAATTTCGCTGTTGGTTAACGTGACTTGTCGCACTGCATTTAAACTCACATTGCCCGCTTGCGAAACAGAATTTTCTCCCGTTATAATACTACTGCCAGAATTTAACGCGATCGCGCCCCCCGCATTCAAAATAACATCGCCGCCGTTGGTTTGAATTGAATTATTAACCGCAATATCATTCCCCGCATTTGCCGTTAAGCCGACTCTTGCTGTCGTCATATTAATCGGCGCATCAAAGGTAATATTATTACTCGCATCCAGTTGATAATTTGTAGTCGCGTTATTAATCAAATTCACATCAATTTGATTCGCCCCTGTCGCCCCATTCGTAACCGTTAAATCCGTGGGGTCTAGTAATAACATCCCCATCTCTCCTTGGGGCGCAAAAGTGGTCACATCCCCACGAAAATCTAAAGTATTTAAGCCCGAAACTTCCACAAAACCGCCATCCCCAGAAACTGCCCCACCTCTGGCTTGAATTGTGCCGAGAAACTGCGTATTATTATCCGCCCAAACAATAACTTTACCGCCATTTCCGGTTAGGGTTGCATCCGCATTCAGCAACGCCCCTGCACCCACAAATGTCTGCGTGGCTGTAGGCGTTATCCCTCCCCCACGATAATCCCCTCCAACGAGGATTGTACCGCCACCTGTGGGGGATGATACGTCTATGGTTGCATTATCCAACACCGAGACGCGATCGCCCAACAATTCCACCCGCCCCCCTTCTGCTTGCAGTGTCCCGCGATGGCTTACCTCACCGCCGTATAAAGTGAGACTTTCCCCCGCCCCTACTGCTAAAGCCCCACGATTCTCAATATTACCCAAATGCTGGCTTAAGGCGCTAGAAAATAACGCTCCCGGCTGAATAGATAGTAATTGCGAGTTATCAGTATCTCTTGCGCTAAAAAACGCATCATCTCCCAACTGAATACTATCCGCCGTCGTACCTATAAATGAGCCGCGCACATCCAAGCTCGCGTTTTTTCCGAAAATAATCCCATTAGGATTCATTAAAAATAGATTAGCGTCTCCCATCACCCCCAATCGCCCCATAATCGCGGAAGACTGGTTACCTGTAACGCGAGTCAGGATATTTTCTACCCCTGTGGGATTGTGGAAATAAACGCTGCGTCCCTCCCCCACATTAAACTCGCGGAAACTGTGAAACAAATTAATATCCCGCGTCGCACCGCCCATGATGATATCATTTAACCCTTGAGTGGGCATGACAACAGAATTTTCATTCCCTAGAGTATTATCGGGAATCAGTTGTGCTGCCACAGGTTGAATCTTGAGGAATCCACTGAGAGTAAGTCCTCCCAAAGTAGCTACAGTTAAACAAAATTGCGGATAAAAAAAACGCAGAATCGGCACAGATTGCGGTAATCTTGGTTTCAGCCCTGGTATAAGCATCATGTCATCGACAAAATTAAGGGTAGATACGGAGACATGAGACTTAGAATAACCTAGTTTTTAATGAAAGCCAAGCTTGATTCGCCTGCAAATTCTTATAAAATCCGTAGATTCTTGGACAAATTCTACAAATATAGCAGCAAGCAAAACAGTTAGGACGTTTCGAGTCGCAAGTTGACCTCTCAAATGAAAAGACTATATTAATTGTTAATTGTTAATTGTTAATTGTTAATTGTCAATTGTTAATTGTTAATTGTTAATTGTTAATTGTTAATTATTAATTGTTAATTGTCCGACAGCATTCGCGCTTTGAGAATTGCCGCAGCTAAAAAAGCATAAGAAAGGACTCCCACCAACGCCAGTAGTAAAGAGTTGTAGTAACCCGTGACATTCCAGAGTGTGTGGAGTAAAGAAGCCGTAAGATAGCCAATGAGCAAAATTCGCCAACGTTTACGGGGTTTGAGCATACTCAAGCCAATAAAATAGCCCAAATAACCACTATAAGCAATGTGACCTGCGACTGCGCCCAAAATTCGCGGAATGAGGAGTTGTAGCCCTAGCAGTTGACTGGCTTCTACTGAAGAAAATGTCGCTTGAGAGGCAATATTAGGGACGTATTGACCGAGGGTTTCAATCAGAGTAAAACCCACCGCAACCGCAGCCCCCAGTAAAATACCATCGAGGGGTTCGTAAATGCCCACCCGCTTATTCCAGGGGGGATGTAGGATTCTACCGACAGCGAGAAAAGCAAACAACGGTAAACTTTTGAGGAGTTCTTCCATTAAACCCGCCCCGATAAACATTCGTACTAGCAAGAGTGGCAGCGCGATCGCCTCGCCATTTTGGGGAATTTGACCGGGTAAAAGGTCGCGAAAGATCAAGATAAAGCCGGATAAAATGGGGCTGACTAACATCAAGGCAGTCAAGCCAATGCAGCTTAAAATGACCCACCAGGGTTTATATTTACCGCACAAGCGATAAATATAGTAATAAGCAGCCCCCGAAAGATAAGCCGCCAGCAAGACATTAAAAACCGCCGCTTTACCAATGAAGGTAAACATTAAAGCGACGGTAATCATGGTGGCGATCGCGGGGATGAGATAAGCTTGTTGCGCCAGTTGTCGGGCTGTGGCGGCGAGGGGAAAAATTTGGGTAAAGGTTAAAGAGTCAGACAGGGGTTGAGAAACAAACCCTTCGACTTCCAGGGCAAATTCGGGGCCCCTTTTACCAAGTTGGACGCGATCGCCTGGGTACAGGACTAAACAACCATCGAGGCGTTGGCGGTTGACATAAGTCCCGTTGGCGCTGTTGAGGTCGCAAATTTGCCATTGGTCGCGATCCTGTAGGGATTCCCGTAGCGGTACGCGCCGAATCACAGCATGGCGACGAGATACCCCGGTATGAAGATTCGGGTCTAAACTAACATGGCAACTCGGATCGCGCCCCAAGACGACCTCGGTGGCACTAGCTAAATAATAGGGAGGCAGCAGTGGCGCTGTCCCCCTACCTTTTGCGATATGTCGCAGAACTGCTTTCACCAATGTTTGTTTGCCAAACGCGAATATTCAGTAAGCCCCCCGACCGATCGAAATTACTGATTAGCCTTGGTATCTTTGACTGCCGCCCAAAATAATACAGCGCTGATGGGAATACTCGCAATCAAAATCGCCGTGGTGGTGGCAATCCCATAGGTGGGGTCGCCATAACTGAGTTCAAAAACCGAACCCACCGCCGCGATCGCGGTTACACAAGACCCTAGTAAAAATACACCACTTTTGGGGGTCATGCCCATTGTGTGTTTGCTCCTTCTTTTTTATGCAATGGGTTTAACAGCCTTAACAGAAAAGTTGTGTTTTGTCAACTCATCGGTCAGCATTAAGTCATTTTTGACCCGATCCACGAATAACACACCGTTGAGGTGATCCATTTCGTGTTGAATCACACGGGCTAACAATCCTTTCGCTTTGATGCGACGGGGGCGGCCCGTTTCGTCCTTAAATGCCACTTCAACCACTTTGGGGCGCGTCACATCTAAATACACCCCCGGAATGCTCAAACAACCTTCTTGGGCATCACAGAGTTCTTTGCTGGCACTTTTAATCTGAGGATTAATCAAGATCAACGGCGGATTCGTCGCATTTTCGGGGTCGCTATCCACCACCAACATCTGCTTATTCACCGCGACTTGGGGGGCCGCCAACCCAATGCCATCAGAACTGTACATGGTTTGGAGCATTTCTCGGGCCAATTGCCGCACCTTATCATCAACTTTAGCAATCCGTTTGGCCGGAGAACGGAGGACGCGATCGCCCAAATAATGGATTTCTAAAGGCGGTTTATCTAATTTTGTCTTGTCAGGGATAATGAGAGCCGTCATAAAGGAATGAATAATTACTGTAAGCGTCAGTATTCGCTTTCATCTTAACAGCGATTAAGGGGCAGTCGGCAATCGGCAGTCGGCAATCGGGGGGGAGGTGGGATGCAAGCCCTAGAAAGTGAGTCAGAAACTTTGGCCTATAGGGCAGACTCTAGAAAAGGCTCAACACTAGACTATACTAGGGTTTCAGCCTCAAAAAGTAAAATTAACGTTTCAAAGAGAGTCTTTGCGAGTGCCTTGGGTTCGGGTTTTTAGACAACTCTTAACTAAAAAAATAGGTTGTTCGACCAAAACAACCCATTTTGTAAACTCCAAAGTTCAAACCAATCTACAATTCTACGAAAGAACCGCTTTGGCTTGGCGAGGATTCCAGCGCGATCGCAACTCCTCAATGTGCATAGTCTCTGGGTTCTTTTTCAAATGGCGCGGACTACTCTCAAACGACAACGACGACGGCAATTCATCGGGCTGATAAGTCGCGTGGATAAAGTCGCGCACTTCTTCATAAGAAGGCGACAACGTGCCATCGGGTAAACGCTGAATCGTATCTCGGTGAGCTTGCAACGCTTCGGAGAACATCCCCGTCCCATCATCAAAAAAGCGCTCTGTGGTCTCTCCGTACTGCTCGTAAGGATAATAAATCAAGTCATCAGGGGCTTTAGCCGCCACCCAAGACGCATAAGACCAATACTCGCTAAACGTGCCAAACTTCATGGCCGAGCGCATCATCAGCAACAACCAATGATCCTCAGATTGAAAATAAGCTTTCACTTGAGCCACAAAGGAGCGCAAATGCTCTTGTTTGAACCACAGATGATGGGGAACAAAAGTTCCGGTGGTATCCATCAACGGCTCAACGCCTAATACGCCGCGAATCCAATCACCCCAAGTCGCCACAATTTGAGGATTACCCCATTGATTATGTTGCAGCAAAGCAAAGCGATTTTTGCCTTCGGTATCCACCAACGGCCAAGGCGCAACCGGGAGTAAATCGCTATCCCAGACCATGTACCACTCGCTGAGATTTTCAATCCCCTCAAATGCTCCGAGCTTCAGCAGTTGTTGATAAAACCAGCCCGGCGTGTACAAAGATTCCGATAAATCGATCTCGGCACAAATCGCATCTTTGCTGTAGCCGCATTTTTGGAAAAAGCTTTCTTCGTCGTGAATCACCAAAGGCGCTGTTTGCCAAACCTGGGTTTGGGGAATCGAGCGCAGAAACTCAGCTTGGGGGGCCGGCGTGATAATGTGAATCGTCCGGGGTTGGTAGTGGTCTGTGAGTCCCTCTAAAACGGCGCGAGTATTCCAACGCACCTGAAATAGAGGAATCACAAAATCATAAGAATGTTGCATGGGTTTGAAAAAAATCGGTTTTACACACCCGAAAGGGCTTCTACGGTTGTTTCCTCGGCGTAAGTCGGTAAGGGGTGCGGTGACATTTGCCCAACGGTAGACGGATCTTCTAAACCCACATCGCTACACAGGGGATCGATCCCTAAACCCTGACGAGGATAATCGGCGCAAATCGAGCGATATTCATCGATCGCGGCGTAGAGTTCGTCTTGTGTCAAATGGTTGAGGTAACCGCATTGACCAATTTCATTTTTAGGCAAGGGGGCGGCTAGATTTTGACCGCGTTTCTGCACGATTTTGACTTGAGAATTCCAGAGGGTGTCTTTTTTCTCTAGGATGTCGTGCCACAAGCTCAAACCAAAGGAGCTAATGAGGCACAGAATCCGGTGCATTTGTTTTTCGTCGATCCAGCCTAAGCGGTGGCTGAGATAGGCTCCGAAGCCCATACCAATGGCGACGGCGTGACCGTGGAGTAATCCGGCTTCGATTTCAAAACCGGGAGACCAGGTGTGGCCGTAAGCGTGAGGACGGCATTGATGGGTTTCGTAGAGGTTATCGTATTCGGCGGCGACATAGCTGCGTAATGCCCCTCCGAGGATTTTTTGGGATAAGGTGTTGATGCGATCGCCCCCGTCGCAATCCATTGTCCCGAAACGGGTGGTAATGAGGTCGGGGCCGGCTTCTTCGAGGTCGCAGAATAACTCAGCATCTTTGACCACCGCCATTTTCACGATTTCGATAATGCCGTGACGCAGCCAACCTTCATGTAAGGTTTTGAAAAAGTGGCGATCGGTAATGGATAAAATCGGGGGATGATACGCCCCAAACAGGTTTTTGTAACCAAAGCCGTCGCAACAAGTCCGGGGAGACGGCCCGGCATCAATTCCGGCCACAATGGAGGTCGAAAGCATGATGTACGGGGTGTTGCGGTGATAAAGGGCGCAAGCTAAACCCCCGGTATCGGCCAACACGCCACCCCCCATGATTAATACGGGTTCGTTGCGGGATACTCCCAGACGTTTGAAGTCGCCGAGCATTTGTTCGACGGTGTAGATACCTTTATCTACTTCCATGGCTCGATAGACGAGCTTTTCGAGGGGGATGTTGTGATGGTTGAAGTAATTTTCGATTTGTTCGCCGTAAAAGCGCTCGACGTTACGATCGACGAGGCAAACGCAGCGACCGAGGGAGATATAGCGATCGCGCAGTAGGGTTTGTTCGAGGTCGAGAACGTTATCAATCAGCTTGATCGAGGTAAAGGTACTCGACCGCATTACCGCTTCGATGGTGGTGTCATCCTCGGTACTTTCGACAAAGCCCCGGCTTTCGCGATAACTCGAAGTCGGATAAATCGCGTGGGGGTTTTCGACGACCAAGCGCTCGGCTAATTCTTGATAAAACTCTTTTTCTGAACTTGCCAACAAATAATCTAACAACTTCTGCGCTCCTAACTCGGAGTCGTGAGTTTTGTTGGCGAATTTATACCATTGGTTCCCTACGACCGGATCGAAGGCAGACAGTAATTCTGCAAGCAAGCTGAGAAAGCGGTTGAGAGAGATATTCAGACAACTGCGGAGACTACGACAGGCAGAGATACCCTCGACTGCTCCAGCACGGGCAAATTCAACACCGAGGTCTTCGGAAAACGCCGGACTCTCAATCAAAGCGAGTAGGAGTTGTTTGAATGACTCACTACTACTCAAAGATGCGATCGCACGATTCAAATTAAGATCGGCTAAAACATCTCGATTTTGAGTGTTGACAAATGCCTTAATTGCCAAGGTAGTCTTTGTCATTATTAAATTCCCTGAAAAGATAAATGCAAGGTGGGTAGGACATCTAACCCTGTTTTACATAACTTAACACGATTTTCGTGAAAGTATTAAATTAATATAAGAAAGTTGATCCCTTGTCCGACTCTGTGCGTTTTTCTTCCCGGCAAATTCACCATCCCCTCAATGCAAATAACCCTGAAAGCCCGATGATAACTCTCCTATCATCACCTGAGCCTTCAGGGTTATTAAAAATAAGTGATGCTTGTTGTGCCGTCTAAATCAAGCCTTAATTCTCAGCCGCAGCTAACTCGGTATCGGTGTTACCGCGAGAGCGACGACGAGTTAAGGTATTAAACAGCATTGTGCCAATGGCTTTGACTAAGTTACCTTCGAGTTCGTTAAACAGTTTCATGTTCATCCCAAAAGCGGCGTTGGCTTCATCGACAATATCTTGAGCCGTGGCTTCGTCAATCGGAAGGGTATCGAGGGTTTCGCGGTATTTATTCTTAAAGGCTTTTTCGTCAGCAATAGCCTCAAATTCATAAAAAGATGTGCCTTGGCCTTCTTCTAGTTTCATCGCCGTTTTAGCGATTTTCTTGAGAATTTGACCGCCGGATAAATCCCCTAAATAGCGCGTGTATAAATGGGAAATCAACAATTCGGGGCGATTATTAGAAACCTCGCGAATGCGCTCTACATAAGCTTTTCCAGCAGGAGAAATGCTAATTTCTTCCCGCCAGTTTGGCCCGTAATAATAAAATAAATCTTGCTCTAAGCTCGGCTTACGATTCAGTTCAGGAAAGTACATTTTAGAAACAAGCGGATGTTGCCGTTGTTTCTCCATTTCCTCTTCCATCGCGGAATAGACGTAGTAAAGATTGGTGACCAATTTGCGGTAAGATTCTTTTTCGACTACACCTTTGAGAAAACACTTGACAAAACCAACGTTTTCTGCCATTGAGTGGGACTTTTTCGTCCCTTCCCGTAACATAGTAGCTAAATTGACACTCATACTAAATTTCCTATTCTATGATTAACTGCAAACCCATTGTTATTGGGTCAAAAAACCGCCTAACTTGCTACGTTAAACTGATTTATTAGGATTTTTCATTAAGAATTTTTACAGTAACAGCAATTTCCTTAAATTTAGACATGAGTCTAAAAGCAATCCAGCAAGTTTTAGCCCGTTTGTATGTGGATTCTGAACTCAGGCAGCAGTTTTTCGACAATCCTGCCGAAATGGGTCAAAAATTAGGCTTAAATGCCGCAGAAATACAACAACTGCGAGAGTTGCGATCGCCCCAGATTAATTTTTTTGCCCGTTCTTTACACCGTAAGCGGCTTAATGCAGTGCGAGGTTTACTGCCATTGACCACACAGGGATTAGATTCGCAATTTTCCCAAATTTTCGCTCAATATGCCGAAACTTACGCCCCTAGCGGCATTAAAAAGCATCACGACGATGCCGTAATGTTTTGTAACTTTTTGGCGAGTCAAAACGATCTCGAACCCCCCTGGATTGGGGATATCGCCAACTACGAAAAAGGCTGGTTACTGGCAGCAAAACCGGGTTTTCGCGGGCATCGTTGTCGTTTTCGCTACGCGATCGCCCCCTTTGTCCAATCCGGTTCTCAAGATATACAGAAGAAAAGCGCGATCGCGATCTGGGTTCGTTTGTCTCCTACCGCCAAAACCCGCTATTTTTATCTGCCGTGGTTGTGATACAGAAAAGCCCGGAACTCAAAGTCCAGGCCAGGGGAATTATGTATTGGTCATTGGTCATTGGTCATTAGTCATTCGTGACAAGTTAAGGTTTTTTCCCTATTGTCAAGTGCCTTGTAGGGGGGGGGTTTCCCCGTCCAAGTTTACGTTATTGGACGCGACTGTACCTTCAAATTTTCATAACCCTAAAGTTGAGATTGGGCGAGGAGACCTGTTCCCCGATACAAAGGTTTAGAATCTTTTTGACATGGGGATGGTGTAGCCTAACTTGTCACCAATGGTCATTAGTCATTGCTTCTACTTCAACAAGAGATAATATAACTCCCCTGTCCAACCCACAATGCCTGCGCGATCGCCCGCTTCAGGACCCGTTCCCAAGAACAAATCAACGCGGCCTGGGGACTTAATCGCACTCCCTGTATCTTGATCCAACACAAAGCGACTCACCACCGGGGTTTCCATTTCACCATTCTCTGTGCGGAACGGAATGCGGGTATGAACCAACGCCAACGCCCCCGGCGGCATCATAGCCTTATCTGTGGCAATCGAACGGTCTGCGGTCACAGGAACACCAATACTGCCGCTTGGGGGTGCGCCATTGGTTTCTCGGAAAAAGATAAAGCGATTGTTGCGCGGGAGGAACACATCTAAATCTTCAGGAACGCGCTCAAAGTAATCCTGAATAACGGGAATACTAATGCCAGTAGGGGCAACGCGGCCTTCTTTCGCCATTTCGCGTCCTAAACTGACATAATCATAATCGGTACTCCCGGCGTAGCCAATGGACATTTCTGTGCCGTCAGTGAGTTGTAAGCGGGCTGAACCTTGGACGTGAACCAAAAAGGCTTCGAGGCGATCGCGAAACCACACCAACTCATTGCCGCGCAAGAGACTATCACTTCCGGTTCCGTCAATTCCTTCTAACTCAGCGCGAGTGGGATGAGGTAAAGACCATTGCTCCAAATTAGCAGGCTTGCGATACAAAGGATAACGATATTCCTCGGTGCGAACGCGACTGGCTTGGTGCATCGGCACATAATAAGCGGTAAAATGCACATCGCCACTGGCATCCCGTCCCGATGATTTATAAAAGGCAAATTCTCGTTGTACTGCCGCTTGCAATTCTTCGGGGCTGCGGGAGTTAACCACTAACTGCCGAAACCGTACCAAAGAACGACGGACGCGATCTACTGTAATTCCTTCTACTGGATAACTGCTGTAGACTCTGGCCGCAGTAGGAGTGCTAAGGTAGCGCAAACTGTGGTCAACCGATTGTAAAAGCGCTTGTTTATCGGCGGGTTTGCCGTTGCGACCCCAAAAAATTTGCTCGTCAAACGCTAAATTCGTAAAATCGCGATTTAAGCTGACCCGATGTAAAGGCGGGGCATTAATACTAGAGGTAGTTGGACTGTTAGCAAAAGCGGGAATCGCCGTTACCAATGCCAAACCTAAACAGAATAATGCAATAATTTTCTTCATATTGACTCAAATTTGATAAAAGCTTGGGTCTAGAAGCGATCGATGCTACCCGCGAAAACTGGCTCAACGCGAATGGCCATAACGCTACTAGGGCGTACCACCATGTATTCCCCTTGGATGTTTTTAATCGGTACGCTGATAAAAGTAGAGTCGTTTGCCTTGGGCATTAGTTCCCCGCTATACCATTTTTGGAATTCCTGGATAGTGGGAAAACGGACTTCTTCTCGGTGTCCGCCTGCCATCATAATGTGAACGGCAAACTCATCAGGGGTTCTAGGCATAAGAGATACTCCTCGTTACTGGGGGTTGAATCGGGAAAAGTCCCTTTAAGAAGCTACGATACCACTCCATTGAAACGGAAAATGCGGTTTAGGCAAATAATTTGTAGCGACTTAAGAGGGTTTCTAAAAGATCGGGGAGGGTGTTTTGTAATTCTGAGGCTTGGGTGAAGCTGAGTTGCTGGGTATTGCTGAGGTCAAAGGGCATTTGACCTTCGATGCGGTTTTCTTGAAGTAGCAGGATTTGTCCGGTGCGTTTGTTTTGCAAAGCAAAGCCCAATTCGACGCAAACTTGGGGACTGGGAATGAGGGTCTTTTCGGTGTGGGTGATGGGGGTAATATCAGCGATATACAGCAAGCTTTTGCGGATTTGACGCAGTTGCGCGGGGCTGAGGCGGAGGGGGGTATCTGTGGGGCGTTGGGCGACTTCTAGGCGCAAAGGTAGACGCGATCGCGGGTTGAATTGCGCGATCGCGTCGTCGAGGGTTTCTTGAATTAAGTTAGCGGTTGTCGCGATTTCGGTTTGACAACTCAGGAAGATAACCGGATCGAGAGTCGCGGTGCTTTCTTGTTTGACGAAATAAAGTTCTTGGGATACGAGGTCAATATTCGCGATCGCATAAGTGCCACTGCCTTCGAGGTAAAATTCTACCGTTTCCCCTTCGAGATAGCGACGAAACCAAGGGCTTGCTTGCACCAAGGCGCGATCGTCGAGAAAATCAGCCCTTAACCCAGATTTGAGTAAACTATTGCGACTCAAGCGCAGATCGGGCGATCGCTTTGTCGCTTCATCAATGGGTTCGTAGTTCGGCAGATACCAAGCTTTGAGGGCAATAATTGCCATAAAAACTGCTCAAAATATTCCACATTATGAAATATTAGCAGTATGCGCTGATGTCCTCGCCACATTCTTCGGCTAAGTAGCACAATGCCTTAAACCGCAACATCATTAATTCTTCGTACAAGGGATTAAGCTTGCACATCGGCGGAATATGGAACAAAGTCCGCCCAAATAGCTTGATATCTCGCTCAAACGGACACTGAGCCGGAATTAAGCTACATAACTGATGCGCCAGTTTGACGTTTTTCACTTCAATGTGGTTAAGCCACTGACGCACAGGACGCAACAAGGGAAAATCAAGCTTTGCGGCACGTTTGCGAGGAGAATTGATTTGAGTTTTTGACTGGAAATCCGTAGCAGATTGCCAACGACTGAAGATAATTCGCTTAATGGTATATTCGGCTACATTAACCATTACGGTTCTCTGTCCTAAAACGGTAAACAGGATTGCTAAATCACACTACAAGAGCGACAATATTTTTCCGCATAATGTTTCTCAAATCTTTGTCAAGAAAACGAGCAGAAAATCTGATGGTTGAACTCAAAAAAAGTAATCTCTAAATGGTGACGCGATCGCCATAGAATCTGGCTTATTAAGCAGATTGGCCATTCATCGAGGTCAACAAAATTGATAACTCTTGTGGCTTTACCGAAAACTGATTTTCTGGGCTAAATCGTAATTGACTTTCAGAAAATTGATGATTGTTTCGGTGACTTACACTATCTTATCTTGCTCGAATCCCTTTGGGGGGGATGCGATCCGTATCACCAGATTCTGTGAGATTTGTCTTGCGTATTTTCACGGATTTTATTGAGCGGTCGCTGTTTGGCAATCGGCAATCGGTGTGTAGGGGTGGGGTTTCCCCGCCCAATAGTGGGAGGAGGGGGAGGAGGGGGAGGAGGGGGAAGTTTTTGGGCAGTAGGCAGCTTTGCTGTGGGCAGTGGGGGTTTTTGGGGCAATCGGCAATCGGGGTGTAGGGGCGGGGTTTCCCCGCCCAATAGTGGAGAGAAATTACCAACGACCAATGACCAACAACCAACAACCAACAACCAACAACCAACAACCAACAACCAACGACCAACGACCAATGACCAATGACCAATGACTAATAATTGCGTATGATGCACAGAGGTTGCACATCAACGCTATTCCCGCACTGGAGAAAGAAACTTTGGGTATCGAACTACGCAGTTATGTTTATATAGACAGCTTGCAGCCCCAGCACGCCGCCTATATGGGTACTGTCTCCCTCGGCTTTTTGCCGCTTCCGGGGGATACATCCCTTTGGATTGAAATTTCGCCAGGGATTGAAATTAACCGCATTACTGATGTGGCCTTAAAATCAACCTCGGTACGTCCTGGGGTGCAAATGGTAGAGCGATTGTACGGTGTTTTAGAAATCCACGCCAGTCGCCAAGGGCAAGTCCGTACCGCCGGAAAAGCGATTTTGGATAAGTTAGGCGTAACACAAAGCGATCGCCTGCGGCCTAGGGTGATTTCGAGCCAAATTATCCGCAATATCGACCCCCACCAAGTCCAACTCATTAACCGCACCCGCCGCGGCCAGATGATTTTAGCCGGACAATCGTTGTATGTGTTTGAAGTTGAACCCGCCGCTTATGCTGCTTTAGCCGCGAATGAAGCCGAAAAAGCGGCTGAGATTAATATTTTGCAAATTTCAGCCGTGGGGAGCTTTGGGCGGTTATATTTGGGCGGAGAGGAACG
Source organism: filamentous cyanobacterium ESFC-1 (assembly GCA_000380225.1). GTDB lineage: Bacteria > Cyanobacteriota > Cyanobacteriia > Cyanobacteriales > Spirulinaceae > Jaaginema. The sequence continues at coordinate 145,819 of KB904821.1, read as the reverse complement.
AGATATTATTGCGGCTTCTCAGGCAGTATTGGCGACAATGGAAAATGTATTTGGTCGCGATCGCAACACACCTCAAGGTCGCAATGAGTAAACTCGCGATCGCCTTGGCATGACTCAAGGGAGAATGGCACAATATTGAAGCTCGATCGTTAGGAAATAAGAATTCATGGAGCAACGAGGCGTTACCCTGTGGTTTACGGGTTTAAGTGGTGCAGGTAAAACCACCATTAGTAAATCTGTGGCGGAAAAACTAAGACTCGATGGTTATAAACTCGAAGTCCTCGATGGCGATATTGTGCGCCAAAATTTGACCAAAGGTTTAGGATTCAGTAAAGAAGACCGAGACGAGAATATTCGCCGCATTGGTTTTGTAGCCAATCTTTTGACCCGTAATGGCGTAATCGTGATTGTATCGGCGATTTCCCCATATCGGGCGATTCGCGAAGAAGTGCGCGATCGCATTGGCGATTTTATTGAAGTGTATGTGAATGCGCCTTTAGAAATCTGCGAAGCCCGCGATGTCAAAGGCTTATATCGGCGGGCGCGATCGGGCGAAATCAAGAACTTCACGGGGATTGATGACCCTTATGAAGCCCCCACCAACCCCGATATCGAATGTCGCACCGACCAAGAGGAGTTAGCCGAGAGTGTTGAAAAGGTTTTAGGCAAGCTACAAGCGGACGGCTATTTGTCCTGATCATCTGGGTTGGTTGTTGGTTGTTGGTTGTTGGTTATTGGTTATTGGTTATTGGTTGTTGGTTATTGGTTATTGGTCATTGGTCATTGGTCATTGGTCATTGGTCATTGGTCATTGGTCGTTGGTCGTTGGTCATTGGTCATTGGTCATTGGTCATTGGTCATTGGTAATTCCTCCCCCTCTCTGGACGGGGAAACCCCGCCCCTACACGCCTACTGCCCAAAAAACCCCATCTTCTGACGCTGGGCTTCATACAGCAACAACGCTGCCGCGATCGCGACATTTAACGATTCTACCCCGGCACTCAAAGGAATTTGGGTTTGAATATCACTCATTGCGATTAATTCTGGCGATAATCCCGCGCCTTCATTGCCTAAAACAATCAAGCTTGGTTTTGTCCAGTCTACGTCCCAATACGTTAGAGAAGCTTGAGGTAAAGTGGCGACAACTTGCAATCCTTGGGCTTGACTTTGGGCGATCGCGCTGCCTACATCAGAACATATTGCCACGGGAAAGCGCAGGGCTTCTCCGGCAGAAGCCCGTAAAACTTTGGGATTGTCGAGATCGACACTATCTTCGCTCAACCACAAACCACTGGCAGAAGTCGCTGCTGCGGCTCGTAGAATCGTGCCGAGGTTGCCGGGGTCTTGGAGCCGTTCGAGGGCAATAGTTAAGCTCACAGGCTGTTTAAATGGACGCTGAAGGCACGATCGCGGCAGGGTCGCTATTACACCGTCTGGATTAACCGTGGTGGCGATCGCCTCTAGGACAGTCGGTGTCACAATTTCTACTCGTTGGGCTTGAGTTTGGACTTGTTGCCAGAGTTTCCCATAACGCTCTATCCAATCGGGAGTCGCACATACTGCCTCTAAAGGATAATTTAAATCACAAGCCCGTTCGAGTAGATGAGTTCCTTCGAGCAAGCAGAGGTTTTGCTGATGACGGTAAGAGCGCGATCGCAACTTGCGTAATTGCTTAATCCAAGGATTTTTAATACTGGTCAATACCATTTCACAACAGCCATTAAAAAAGTTGTCGGTTTTTCAACCCACAACTGCTGGACTTTCCTTTGTATTTCGCTCAATAATGCGGAACGCGAGACTTGAACTCGCACAGGATAAACTCCCACTAGAACCTGAATCTAGCGCGTCTACCAATTCCGCCAGTTCCGCACGCAATTGAACTCGCAGTTTTCTATAGTGACGTAATTTCCCCAAAACGTCAACTGCTTTCCGGAAGCGTGGGGCGCGATCGCGTAAAAAGCCCCAACTTCCGACAAAGACACTCATCCTTAAAATTATGAACTTTCCCCGTGAAAACAATACAACTGCACTCAAAACCCTAGAAAAAACTGGACATTTTTGAGCTTTCCTGTAGAATCAGAACCGAAATTTAAAAAATATTCACAAAAATTTATTGACGGTGGAGGATAAAGCCATTACACCCTCTCTCAACAACAACTCGACCCAAACTGACACAGTTTCCATCCTGAAGGTATGGGGAAAACAACCCCTACAGGGTCATGTTCGCATTAGCGGGGCCAAAAACTCCGCCCTGGCCATCATGGCCGGGACCCTACTCTGCCCCCAGGATTGCCGCCTCCGCAACATTCCCGACCTCATGGATATCAAGCGGATGTGCCAAATCCTCGAAGCCTTGGGCGTGAAACTGCAACGCCAAGACGACATCCTCGAAATCGATGCGAGTAGTGTGGGTTGCAGCCAAGCGCCTTACGAACTCGTCTCCCAGCTACGGGCCAGTTTCTTCGCCATTGGGCCTTTACTCGCTCGTTTAGGCATTGCTCGCGTTCCCTTACCCGGCGGCTGTGCCATTGGTGCAAGACCCGTAGATTTGCACGTCCGGGGCTTACAAGCCATGGGAGCCAATGTCCGCATTGAACACGGCATTGTTCACGCCAATGTCAAAGGCGGTCGCAGCCGACTCCAAGGAGCTTCCATTTACCTGGATTATCCCAGTGTCGGTGCCACAGAAACCCTGATGATGGCGGCAACCCTGGCTGAAGGCGAAACCATCCTCGAAAATGCGGCCCAAGAGCCGGAAGTCGTAGATTTAGCGAACTTCTGCCGAGCAATGGGGGCAAAAATTCGCGGTGCAGGCACAAATACCATCATGATTGATGGCGTACCCCGATTACACTCGGTAGACTACACCATTGTTCCCGATCGCATCGAAGCCGGAACGTTTCTCGTCGCTGGCGCGATCGCCCAATCGGAAATCAGCTTATCTCCAGCAATTCCCGACCATCTCACCCCCGTTATTGCCAAACTCCGAGAAATCGGCCCGGAAGTGGTGATGGATTCCCCGAATCGGATGCGCGTGATCCCGCGTCCCCTACAAGCCACAGACATCAAAACCCTACCCTATCCCGGTTTCCCCACGGATATGCAAGCCCAGTTTATGGCGTTGCTGACCCTCGCTGAAGGCAACAGCATTATTACCGAAACGGTGTTTGAAAACCGCTTGCGCCATGTCGCGGAGTTAAACCGCATGGGTGCTGATATTCGCATCAAAGGTCAAAACGCGATCGTGCGCGGTGTCCCGATGATTTCCGGCGCACCGGTGATGGCCACCGATTTGCGGGCTTCTGCGGCTCTGGTGTTGGCTGGATTAGCCGCCGATGGCATGACGATTGTGAAAGGACTACATCATCTCGATCGCGGTTATGACGGTTTTGAAAATAAACTGCGTCAACTCGGCGCACGATTAGAACGGGTGAGCGTCCAAGCCGATGAAAACAATAGTATTTCGAGTAATTCTGCTCAAACCATAACCTCTTTAGGTTAATTTGAGGGCTGTTATGTTACGAACAATTCGTTTTTGAGTCGTAGGAAATTTCTCTATTGCTAAGTGCGAGCCAACATTTTAATCAAACAAAAACAATAGAAAACTGGCGACACATCGCATTGAATTTCCTACGACTGCTCACGACCTTGTTTTTTGGGGTGCAGCTTTAACTGCCACAATAGACAATCAAATCGATTTCAATGTCTCCAAGTCCTGCTAACTCAGTAATGCCTACTGTGGTGCGACTCGGTAAAGGATTACCTTGAAAATAAGATAAATAAATTTCGTTGACCTTGGCATAATCTTGGAAATTGGTCAAAAAAATTCGGGACATGACCACCCGCTTAAAATCTGTATCGGCATGACTGAGAACTAACTTGAGGTTATCCATCACCCGCCGGGTTTGATCTTCAATAGTTCCGAGAATGACTTTTCCCGTTTTAGGGTCTTCGGATAACTGCCCCGTTACAAACAGAAAATCACCAGCCCGGACTGCATGGGAATAAGGCGCAACGGGAGGTAAAACGTTATCGGGAAGATTGATATGTTCAAACATGAGGTTTTTGCAGTGAGTTGATTGGGGTTAGTATTTTTGCCCCTTCTGATCTGGGGTTTGGGTACGGAGTGCAAATTCTGTGTAACACTGAAAAATAGATAGTTTTGCACGATAGAACCCTTGAAACATCCTATGGCTTCTGAGGAAAAACCCTTAGCAAATGTAACGGAAGTTGCTGCTTCAGAGCAATCTTCGTTTTGGCAACAAGCGCGAGGCAATATCCAGACGGTGGCGATCGCGATTGTATTTGCATTACTGCTCCGCTTTTTTATCGCTGAACCCCGCTACATTCCCTCGGATTCCATGTTTCCGACTCTCGAAATTGGCGATCGCATTGTTGTCGAAAAAATATCTTACAACTTTCACGCCCCCCAACGCGGCGATATTGTGGTTTTTTCTCCCCCCGCTCAACTGCAACGCCAAGGCTACAAACCCGAACAAGCTTTTATCAAACGCATTGTTGGTGAAGCCGAACATACCATCGCCGTTCACAATCAACTGGTGTATATCGACGGCCAAGCCCTGAAAGAAGACTACATCGCTGAATCCCCCGCTTATGACCTCAACCCCATCCAAGTTCCCCCGCAAACGGTGTTTGTGATGGGCGACAATCGCAATAACAGCAACGATTCCCACATTTGGGGCGTTTTGCCCGACCACCAAATTATCGGTCGCGCCGTTTTTCGCTTCTGGCCCCTCAATCGGATTGGTTTGGTTTAAGTTCAGTTATCAGCTTCTAAGGGGCAATCGGCAATCGGCAATCGGGGGGTTTCTTCAGTCATCAGTTATCAGTTTCTAAGGGGCAGTGGGCGTGTAGGGGCGGGGTTTCCCCGTCCAGAGGGGGAAGAAATTACCAATGACCAATTGACGGAATCGGACAATGTTCCGGTGTTCCGGTGTTCCTAACAACCAACAACCAATAACCAATAACCAACAACCAACAACCAATAACCAACAACCAATAACCAACAACTAACAACCAACAACCAACAACCAACAACCAACAACCAACAACCAATAACCAAAAATTTGCGAAAACTGTCAGACTTGACCGTATAAGTAACCAGAACGCCGAACCCAAGCTTGGGGGAACAAACTGGGGTGAAACTGCGTCAAATTAATTTTAAGTTCCCCAAGGGGTTTTTTGAGAAACTTGGCAAGCTCCACCCACTCACACCAAATGTTTGTTATGTCTTTACCCTCTATTGTTTTCAAATCCCTGGCCGCTTCCCTTGGTGCGATCGCCCTTTTGAATAGTCCGAGCGCGATCGCCCAGTCTTCCCCGTCTGAGAGTGACGCTGAACCGGATGTGGTCATCGAAGCAGAAGACTCTCCCCGCTTCACCTGCGAATATATCAACGGCGAATATACTGTGATGTATCATCCCGAAAACCAAGCGAGTCAAGCCTATCCTTGGGCGACTCCGACGGCTCTGGGTGGGGGCTGGACTCCCCAAAAACGCTGTGAAACGATTAGTCAGCGTTTAGAGTCCTATCGTCCCGATGGGATGCAAGAAATGCGAACCAGTGTTGAGAATAATTATGATGTTGTCTGCGTCACCACCCAAGCTGACCCCAGTTGTCGTATTGTTTTTACAGTTCCGCCGGGTCAAAATCCCGAAATCACTCGCGATCGCGTGTTTGAAAACCTGACTGTTGCTGACAGTGGTAATTCGACTGAAGGAGTAACCACTTTTGTTGAAGGCAATTCCGGTTCAGATATTGTCAACCAAGTCGGCCAAATTTTGGGCAATCCGAGTTTGGGTAATTTGGGTAATTTGGGTAACTTGGGGAATGTGATGAATGCTCCGAGTAATGGCATCAATCTACGTCCCTTCCTCGCTCCTGCTGACGGGGGTACAGGAACGATGTTGACCCCAAACGCCTCTAGTCCTCGCCGTTCAGCGCCTCGCCTCAATCCTGACTTATTCCGATAAATCCGGTATACTAGAGGAATATTATTCTTCTGCGGTGCGGCAGATCGTGGAAGTAAAATGAAAACGCTTGCAGATTCGGTCTGATGAGAAGACTTGCCTTCGGGTGATACTCTCGTTAAGAGGAAAAGAAGCAAGAATCTCCCACCAACTCTTTGAGTGAGTGATGAGAATGCCAACCTCTTTTGATTTCGTTGCTGGTTTCTTTTTTTAAGAAGCCAGTTTTTTTGTCTTTGGTCTTATGTCCTTTGTCCTAACTCACCCGAAAACCTAACAACAAACAACAAACAACAAAAAACAGTCGATCATCGAACCAACATTTCTGTCACAATTACCATTGTAAATAGTGCATGAGTTGGGAAATGAAATCGCTGTCGAGGTTGAGGCGTTGCTGGAAGTGGGCAAGATTGCGATAGGGGCCTTGGTGTTGGCGGTTTTGGAGGATAGTTTGGCAAAGGGCGGGGTTTAAATAAGGAATTTGTTGTAATTGCCGTAAATTTGCCGTGTTGAGATTGATTTTCCTCGGAGAAAGGGCGCTTTCGGGGTCGTAGTAGTTAAAAGCTAGAATTGGGGCAAAGGGTTGGAAGGCTTGGGAAGATAAGCCCAAAGCGGCGGCTAGGTCTTCGAGGCTGAGAAATTGTACGCCCATTTGGGTTAATTCCACCAGCGATCGCGCCTGATGAATAGAAAGCCCCGGTAAACGCAACCAATCATCGACTGTTGCTTGATTCACATCGATTTGGATGCCGCATTCTGCCGCGATCGCGACTTCTGAAAGCGATCGCAAACGGGCAAAAGGATCGCGAGTCAATCTCGCCTGAATCGCCCGCCGTTTGAAGTTAAATTGCTGCCAACCCATAGAAATATAACCCATTCATCGCGTTTTTTAGGGCAGATTATCCAGAAGTTTACGGCGTTTCTCCTCAAACTCGTATTCTGAAAGTAATCCTTCTTGACGCAAGCGGTCTAACTCCCGCACCGCTTCGGCGATCGCCCCCACTTGATGCGTCATAATCGGTACAGAGGCAGAAACGCGATCGCTCCCCAAAACTGTCATATCTTCATTAAAGCGATCGTTAAAATCTTGGGCATCTTGGGCAAAATACCACAACGCCTCAATCCCACTGGCAATTTGAGGAATCGGCGTAAAAAATAACAACAAATAGGTCACACCCCACAAAGGCTGACCCACATAAAACTTATGCCATCCAGAAAACGGTAAAACCGCCCCGGCCAAAGCCAAAATTACCGCCACCTTTTGATTTCTGGTTTTTCCTAATAAATTTCCTAACACGACTCCTACTCTCACACGCCAGCAATCACAACAAATCAAGCTTGCTTTCTATCTTATCGCTCTTCCCTCTCCTCCCCCTCGTTCACCACTGCCCCTCAATCGCTGTTGAGCCGCGAGCCTACCCTCAAAGATACGGAAAACCGAATTTACGCCTGGGTTGGGGCTACCCTACAATAAATTACAGTATAAATAACGCTAAATCTTACAAATTGCGTTCAACCCAACCCACTCTTATTACACCTAAAAACAAAGACCATGGGATTTTTTGATTCAGAAGTTGTCCAACAAGAAGCCAAACAACTCTTTGAGGATTATCAATCTCTCATGCAAGTTGGCAGCGAATACGGCAAATTCGACCGAGAAGGCAAGAAAATCTATATCGAGCGCATGGAAGAACTCATGGATCGCTACAAAATTTTTATGAAGCGTTTTGAGTTATCCGAAGACTTTATGGCACAAATGACCGTCCAACAACTCAAAACCCAACTCGGTCAATTTGGCATCACACCCCAGCAAATGTTTGACCAAATGAACGTCACCCTCGAACGCATGAAAAAAGAAATCGGAACTTAAAAAACCTGCCATCTCAAGATACAGACCGCAGGTTTGATTACTTTTTTGACAAATGCCTAGGGCTTCGGAAACTTAGAAGGCGAAGTGAAATACTCCACGGGTTCGTTTTTCAGGGCTTCTCGCATAAAATCGCGCCAAATGGGTGCAGCATAACCGCCCCCTGTTACCCCTGACCCTAGGGGTCGGTAGTTGTCGTTGCCAATCCAAACTGCTGCCGACAGTTGCGGGACATAGCCCACAAACCACACATCCCGTTCTGAAGATGTGGTTCCCGTCTTACCGGCTGCCGGACGACCGATATTAGCCCGAGTTCCGGTGCCGCCGGAAATTACGCCTTTGAGAACGCTATTGAGGGAAGCCGATGCCCAAGGATCGAGGACTTGTTGGGGTTTGGGGGTATTGTCGAGCAAAATATTACCGCTACTATCCGTGACTCGCGCCACTGCGGTTGTGGGTGAATGCCAACCGTTATTGGCAAAAGTGGCAAAAGCCCCTGCCATTTCTAAGGGCGTTACACCAATTGCCCCCAAGGGTAAAGAAATAACAGGTTCGAGGGGGCTTTCAATACCGAGAAGGCGACAAATTTCAATCACCTTATCTAAACCTATGGCTTGACCGAGTTTCACCGCCGGGACGTTGCTCGACTGAACCAAGGCCGTCCGAATACTAATCGCCCCGCTAAAACCGCCACCATAGTTGCGGGGAGAGTAGAAGCCACTACCATCGCGATAGCGCACAGGGGTATCCATGACTGTGCTGTAGGGGGTATATTTCCCCGTGGCAAAGGCGGCGTAGTACACAAATGGCTTAAAGGCTGAACCGGGCTGACGTAGAGATTGAATTGCCCGGTTAAATTGGCTTTCTTGATAATCCACGCCCCCGACTAGGGCTTTGACAAAGTGGGTGCGGGGATCGACGGCAACTAGGGCTACCTGGTCAGCGTAGAGGCCGCGGGCCCGCAAGCGTCGGTGGGAATCCGATACAATTTCTTCGGCTTGCTTTTGGAAGTTAAAGTCTACGGTGGTTTGAACCCGCATCCCTCCTTGGAGTACGGCATCTTTGCCGAAACGTTCGGTGAGTTCCCCCACCACAACTTCGGTAATGTAGGGTAAGTTGCTGGTGCGCCAAGCAGTGGGTTTCCCGACCAGTAAGGGGGCTTCGCGGGCTTCTTGGGCTTCTTGAGGAGCGATCCAGCCAATTTCTTCCATCCGGTCGATCACGGTTAATTGCCGTCGCTTGGTTTCCTCGTAGTTGAGGAAGGGGCTGTAATCTTCGGGGGCTTGAATTAACCCGGCCATCATGGCCGCTTCGGCCACGGTTAAGTCGTCGGCGGATTTATTAAAGTAAGTTTGGGCGGCGGTTTCGACTCCGTAGTTGTTGTGACCCCAATAGATGTTATTGAGGTACATTTCCAGGATTTGGTCTTTGCTGAAGATTTGTTCAACCCGGATGGCTAAAACGGCTTCTGCGAGTTTACGGCTGATGGTGCGATCGCGCGACAAAAAGAGGTTTTTCACCAACTGCATCGTTACCGTCGAACCCCCTTCGGCCACATAGCCCCGCCGCCAGTTGACCACTAACGCCCGACCAATACTGTTGGGGTTAATACCGCCATGTTGGTAAAAGTGGCTATCTTCAATCGCCAGTACCGCCCGTTTGAGGTTCGGTGAAACTTGTTCTAGGGTGACGACTTCGCGGTTGTGTTCGCCGTGAAGACTGTCGAGGAGTCGCCCTTTGACATCATAAACATAACTGGTTTCGGTGGGGACATAAGTCCGCAAGACCCGGACATCGGGTAAATTCCGAAAACTAATGGCCAACCCGACTAACCCGCCTGCGGCCACGGAACTCGCCAGCATGGTTATTCCTAAAACGGTTCCTCCGGTGGCTTTGGTAACGCCTAAGCCAAATCTGAGGACGGGATGGAGTAAGTTATCTTTTTTCTGGGTTTTTTGTCTAACGCTAGTCGCCACGGTAGTTTCACTTCCTCACTCACAAAAAATTTTAAAGGCTATTGGTTTGGGTCAAATCTTAGACTTTTAGATCGGCAAATTTTTTTCTGGATTTGTTCATTAGTATATCGGGAGAGTCAGAGAGATCGGGCCCTGGGGTGAGTACAATTTCATACTGTCTCTAGTCACTTCATCTAGGGAGATGATGGGGAAAAAGCCTGGGGTGGCGGTCAGTTCAACAGGATGCTTTATAATAAGCAGGCTATCGGTATCCTGGATACTGTTCAATTTAGTCCAATTTTAATTCGTTGCAACCTGCTTGAGTTTCATGTCCGATCCTGCTTCTTCTCTCACTTTTGATTGGCTATATCGCGGTACGAGCGAAATTTTCCCCGATCGCCCCGATTCCCAAAACCCTGATGAAAGTCTAACGGCCCGTATTGTATCCCAGGGCGATCGCCCTTTACGGGTGAAGTTGGGGATTGACCCGACGGGCGCGGACTTACACCTCGGACACAGTATTCCTTTCAGAAAGTTAAGGGCATTTCAGGATGCCGGCCATACCGCCGTCATTATTATTGGTGATTTTACGGCACAAATTGGCGATCCGACTGGAAAATCTGAAGTTCGTAAGCAGCTTACGCCAGCCGAAGTCAGAGCGAATGCTCAGACGTATTTAGACCAATTGCGCCCGATTTTGGACTTTGATACCCCCGGACGCTTGGAAATCCGCTATAACTCCGAGTGGCTTTCGGGATTGGATTTAGCCCGGATTTTAGAGTTGTTGTCCCAAATGACGGTGGGGCAGATGTTGGCGAAAGAGGGGTTTTCCGAGCGTTTTGAAAAAGAAAGCCCGATTTATCTCCATGAGTTTCTTTATCCTTTGATGCAGGGCTACGATTCAGTGGCGGTGAATGCGGATGTGGAGTTAGGCGGAACTGACCAAAAATTCAATCTGGCCGTCGGTCGCGACTTGCAACGGCATTTTGGTCAAAAACCCCAGTTTGGCCTGCTTGTACCCCTGTTATTGGGCTTTGACGGGGTAAATAAAATGTCGAAGTCCCTGAATAATTATGTGGGTTTGACTGAAGATGCGTTGACCATGTACTCGAAATTGGAGAAAACCCCCGACGCATTGCTGAATCAATATTTCGAGCTACTCACCAAGCTAGATTTAGATAATTTACCGGAAAATCCGCGCGATCGCCAAAAACTCCTTGCCCTCGATGTCGTCTCGCAATATTACGGGGAAGCCGAAGCCAAAAACGCCCAAGCCGCCGCCATTGAACTCACTCAGGGTAAACAAACTGATACTGATTCTGTCCCCGAATATTCCCTCTCTGGGGTCGAGTTTCCCGCGAAACTGTTTTTCATCCTCAATGACAGTGGCTTGTGCAGCAGTAGTGGTGAAGGCCGCCGTATGATTAAAAATGGCGGCGTTAAACTCGATGGTGAAAAAATTGCTGATGTGAATGCCGAGTTTACCTCTGTTGAAGATTTAGCTGGAAAGGTGCTACAAGTCGGTAAGAAAAAGTTTCGCCGTCTAACGGCTTAAGACAAGTTTATTGTCTAGAAATTTTCTTGAGAGGCGGGTTTTCTCGCCTTTTTTTTTGACTATTGTAGGTTGGGTAGAACGAAGTGAAACCCAACAAATCTCAATTGTTTATTGTTTGTGTTGGATTGTGAACAATGCTGTCTATAGTCATTCCAATGAAGTTCCATACATTAATGCTTGTTTTCTGAGTCCGTGAAAGCGGACTTTGCTCTATGTTAGCCCCAGATTTTTAATCTGCGGGCGGGCTGTCGGTTCTTATTTGGAATTACTATAACTTTGAATACGATCCCAATAAAAGTAATAGCAATCAAACCAAGCATGGTATCGATTTTGAGATCGCCCAACGGCTTTGGTTAGATGCTAATCGAGTTGAAATTGCTGCTCGTTCTACAACTGAATCCCGATGGTTAATTATTGGTAAAATTGAAGATAAGCATTGGTCAGCAATTGTAACTTATCGAGAAGATAAGATTCGGATTATTTCTGTAAGACGCTCTAGAGATAACGAGGTGAATTTATATGAAAGCGGAAGAACTAGATAAGCGATTTGATGAAGGAGAGGATATTCTTGACTATTTTGATTTGTCTACTTTGAAGCGTCCAGGGCTAGAGCAAAAGTCTGTTGACCTTAATTTTCCGCAATGGATGGTGATACGGCTAGATGAGGAAGCAAAACGCTTGGGAATGTCTCGTCAGGCTTTAATTCAGACATGGATTGGAGAGCGTTTAGAAACACTTTAAAACCCAAAAAGTATCACTCATTGTAAATTTCAAGGTTTCATAAGGCGAATAAAACCAGCTTGTTCAAAATGTCGGTCTGAAGTGAAAGCTTCAGTTATTCCTCTTTGCTGCATTACGATAAAGCTAATACAATCAGTTAGCCCCCACTCTTTATCAAGCCTTGATTCGTATAAATTTAAACCAGCTTGTAGTAAATCCGGGTTTAATGTTATTACTAACACTGATTTCAATTTTTTGATGTTTTTGATGAATTTAGCTGTTTTAGAACGCTGAGAAGTTCTACATAAAGCATCACCAACTTCAATTAAAATAAAATCTGTTGTTACCCATAAATATCGGCTAGCGTTTAAAGATTTTTCTACTTTTTTCGCCTGAGTATGAAAGCTATCCGATAGATTTAATAATGCTAACCATGCTGCCGTATCTACAAAAACTTCCTTCACTAAATTTCTTCCCGTTTGGGCGTACCATGTAAGTAATAATCGTGTTGGTAAGATAGGTCAGAAACTCCCGTTTCAACCTGGCATTCTTCGAGTAAGTTTCCCAAATCTTCCCAATCCGAACTACTCTCATCATTTTTTTGATTAAAATTGCGGATAAGATGATAAACTTGCTCTAATTTATCTTCAGGAATTTGCTCTAATTCGGCTTGAATTAAATCTTTTATTGTCATTTTATTACCTTTATTGGATAACCCAGAAATTATACCCAATCCAATTACTGCAACCTACTTATTAGTTTAGATTGAACTGCTACTCAAACGTTACATTAACTGCACTGACAGTCCTGCTGCGCTCTCTACGCTGATTCTTCAGCATAAGGTCAGTAAGTTCAGTGGGGAAGGAATCGAGTATATCGCCAATCCCGATGTGTCGGAGGCTGCGGGGTTAGATAACCTCTCGGCTCATGCAGCTAACTTGATAAAGTTAATGGATAGCGATGCTTTGAAGTATAACTTACGTCCCCCGAAAGGGTTGCTATTGTTGGGTGTACCAGGGACGGGTAAGACTTTAAGTGCAAAGTTGATTGCGCGATCGCTTAATGTGCCATTATTGGGGGTATCCTGGGGGAATATTCTTGCTGCGGACAGTCCTGACCGAGCTTTGTCGAAGTTACTGGAGATTGCTGAGAATTTGCACGCTGTTATTTTGTGGGATGATTTTGATAAAGGGTTTACGGATTGGGAAAGCAGTGAGGGTGGGGTATCCCGTCGTCTTAGTCAAAAGATTCTTACTTGGATGCACCGAGCATGAGTCGAAGGTGTATGCGATCGCGACGATTAATCGCTTAGAGTTGGTGAAGACGGAGATTTTGCGACGGTTTGAGGATATCTTTTTCATTGACCTTCCCCATCTGGGAGCGATGTTTGAGATATTTCGTTTGCATCTAGCAAAACACTTTCCGGCTCAGTTTGGTGAGGGTGGTAATCCCTGGGATGACCGGATTTGGTATCGGGTGTTGAAGGCGTACAAAGGTGCGACTCCGGCGGAGATTGGTAATGCGGTGAAGCGGTGTAAGGAACGCTTTTATTGTGGTTTGAGTGCGGAGGAGCGAGAAGGGGGTGGGATAATGGCGAGGGTGACGGTGGAGGAATTGTTGTACCAGCGCACTCAGTTTATCCCGATTTCGATTGCGAGGAGTGAGGATATTCAGGGGATACGGAATCAGGCGGTGAATATCCAGAAGGCGGGAAGTGTGGATAGTTCTCGTTTTGCTGGCTCTACTCAGCAGTTGTTTGAGTATCAACCTTGTGGGTTAGAGTAATGTTTGTAGCAAAATTGACAAATTTTTTTTTGAGTTATGTGACCATCGTAGTGGCACGTCAAGCTTTACTTCGGAGTAATATTCATGGACAATAATACCTCAAATTTTTCATCTCACATTGAAAGCGACAGTCTGCATAATCATAATGTAGATACACAACAAGTAAACAGTTTCTTAAAAACTATTTCTGATTCTGAATACTCTTCCTTAAATAAAGATTCTGTTCGTGAATCTCTTTCAAAGTTTCTTGATGAGTCTAATGTATCTATGATGGGTGGTTGGACTTAAAAATTAGACATCTCCAGAGTTTGTTTAAACGGAATCTTTCTTGAGCCACCTTAAATACTTTGACTAAACGAATCCACCTTTCTGTCCATTAGATTGGAATATTTTATCTTGAATTTGGCGGATTCATTATATTCTGGAGATGTCTATTAGTTTTCGTTTATGTCATAACTATCTAGTGGAGGTGCAAAACTTAGTTAAGTTTTAAGTACCTCTGCTTTTTGAAAAATAACTACAGTTTCATGCTTTATTAGTCTCTACTAGGACTTAAAGGGGTCAAATCAATAAATGTATTTTCTTAACTATTTTCATACATGTGCAAATGTTGCAAGGTTAGCTCTCAATCGGATAGGAACTGCACCAGTAACGTTTTCGGATCTTGACACAGATTATCGTAAGATAGTCAAGTCTATGAGAGTAATTCCCCCTCCAGAAAAATCATATCGAGTTTCGTTTGAAGATGAAGATTTAGGTTTGTTTATTCGATCTTCAGGAGTTTTTGATGAGATTTTCTATGATATTCAACCTATTCCCCATGATGAACGCGAGCATTTTAGGAATCTTATAGTAGAGTCTATGAATCTACTTAAATCCATTGATAGTAGACTGTGGTTTATGGTAAATCTATTAGTTACTGATGTCGTTTTTTTGAAGTCTGAACGTGTTGGTGGTGGTTCAGGATCACATCTTTTCGGAGTGGTTTGCGTTAGCCCTTCAGATACATGGGGTGCATCTGAGTTACTAGAGTCTATTGTTCACGAAGCAACACATCTTAATCTTTTTGTCTGTGACATGGTAAACTCACTTTTTAATGTTCCTGTTGATCGGCTTTCAGAAAATGATGCAAAAGTTGTATCAGCTGTGCGAATTGGGCAACTAAGACCATTGGATAAGGCACTTCATTCCGCAGTGGTTGCAGTTCCATTAATGTACATCCAGCATCTTCAGTCAAAAACTGAACTCGTTGATCTGTTCAGTGATTCGCTAAAGGTTTGCACTTCAGGGCTACTAGCTAAAGAAAAATTCTACACTCCCTACGGAAAGTTAGTTGTAGAGCAACTTGCTACTTTTGCAACATCTCAGAATTTTGATAGATTGTCAGCAGATATAGGTAATCCCAAGTTAGCAGTTTTTCGTAATGAATTAGAGAGGGTTTAAATTAGCATATGACCAAAGCTGGTTTCAGTAAAACACAAATTTTGTCTCGTAAGGTGCTTAATGAAATTGGTTTTTCGCACCTGAAAAGTGTATTACCACCTCAAAACATTTGCATTCTTCGCGAGAATTTGCATAATATTTTTATGCATATTAAGCAAACGAAGTTTGCAGAAACTCAGCAAGGCTTTTGGCAGGAAGTTCCTTCTAAAGAAGTAAAGACTCTGAGACTACCTAATGTTGACAAGGTACTCGAAGAAAACCAAAATTTTATTTCTATTGCAGAAACGACTACGAACTTAGTTCAAAATATCTTCGACCCCCATCTTCATCTACGTGGAGTTCATTCATTTTTCAAACCTGCTAAGGTCGGTGGAGAAACACCTTGGCATCAAGATCCAGCTTATGGGGATAAATCTATTATCCATGATAACGTCACCTGCTGGATACCTCTCCAAAACATATCTTCAGCTTCTGAAAGTTGTTTGGAGTTTGTTCCCGGCTCTCATGTTAACAAGGAATTACGATATCATTTACCTCTATCTAAAGAACGTTTATCGGCTCTTGTTGCTAATATTTCTGATGATGAAGCTTTATACAGAGTTGCAGTTCCCTGTAAATTGGGTGATATAGTAGTACATAAAAGCTATGTTGTACATAGAGGGACATCAAATCTTTCTGATAAAGATCGGATTGCCATAGTATTTATTTATGGCAAGAATGAATAAAAGTTCTTTATAATATACTTTTCGTAATATGATTTCAGGAACATGGACAGGAGAATCTGAAAGTTTCGTTTGTGACCAGATCATCGAGCGAGTTCAGATTTCTGGTTCCTTGATTGAGGATGTTGAATTCTCGGACGTAACCTTTACTGGTTGTAACTTCTTTAATGTGAAATTTATCGGAGTTACCTTTACACGCTCCATCTTTAAGGGATGTGATTTTTCAACAGCATCATTTGATCAATGTAGTTTTTCGGATACTCATTTTGACGAATGTAAACTAATTGGGATCAACTGGGCAGTTGCTGGATTAGCAATTGACATACAGTTTTCCAGTTGTCGCTTAGACTATTCGTCGTTTTTGAAGCTGACTTTGCGTAATAAAAAGTTTGAAAAATGTTCAGCTATTGAGTGTAACTTCTCACATTGTGATTTGAGGAGATCTCAATTTATCGAGTGTGACCTAAGTAACAGTTCTTTTACAGGAGCAGATGTCCGTGATACAAACTTTTTTACTTCAACTGGAGTATTAATTGATCCAAGCACTACCAAAGTAGGTAACACTACTATTGGGAGTGAGACGGCTGCACGATTGGCTGTTTCATTGGGTTTTAGTGTCCCTTCTATCTTTCCAAAATAGGGATAATGGTAGAGCGAATTGGTGTCCGCGAGTTCAGGCATAACTTAGCCAAGTATATAGACGCTGCTGCTCCCGTTGCTGTTATGCGTCATGGAAAAACTGTTGGCTATTTTGTTCCTGCTCATCAAGAGCCAGTCAAAGCCGAACTAGAAGCCCTCAAACAAGCAGCCGCCAAACTTGATGCTTTACTAGCAGAACAAGGAATTAGTGAAGATGAACTGGTACAAGAATTTTGCCAACTCCGCTAAGATCAAGGCTAAGTCATTTTCATGTCATCTCAGAAACCAAATATCAAAACCCGATAAACTTATTAGCTATGACTCAATGGACTTTAAATATTTCTGAACAAACCGACCAAAGATTACGCACCTTTCTAGAACAGCAAGGTAAAGCCGATGAACTCTCTGTCTACGTTGAACGGGCAGTAAATCGCTGCTTACTCGAAGATACCGTAGAACAAGTTAAAGCGCGTAACGTCACCTTTGACCAACAAGAAATACAGGATACGATAGACGAGGCATTGAATTGGGCGCGTGAATAGAGTCGTTCTTGACACAGGGGTTTTAATTGCTGCTTTAATTAGTAAAAATACGCCACCGGATCAGTTATACAAAGCCTGGCGATAGGGTAAATTTTTGTTACTCACCTCTCAAGCACAGGCAGATGAATTTGCCCGTGTCATCCAATATCCTAAATTACAACGGTTTCTCAAAATAGAAGAAGGACAGACTATGTTGGCAACCTTAATTCAGGATGCCATTGTGGTAGAAAATATTCCAGACGTAAAATTATCTCCCGATCCTGACGATGACAAAATCCTGGCAATCGCTATTGCAGGTCAGGCAAATTATCTTGTTTCAGGTGACAAGCGCGATTTGCTGACTCTCAAGCAGGTAGAGAGTATTCCAATCCTAAGTCCTCGCCAAGCCATAGAAGTGCTTTTGTAAAAGAGTTACCATCTTTCCAACCCCCTACCCACCCCAACTGTCTAAAACCCCCACATCCACCACACAAGGAATCAGCATCAACACCGACTCCCCCGCCTGCACCATACAATCCTCCAACACCTGCACCACATCCTGCGCCATTCCCACCGGACACTCAACAAGTATCTCATCATGCACCACCGCCACTAACCGCACCCCCTCCAACCCCCGCCTCGCAAAACCAGCCAACGCCCGCTTCGTAATCGTCGCATTCGCCCCCTAAATCGGATGATTAATCATCTCATTCAACTTCGGCTGACTCCCCTTTGACCACACCCGCCTCCTTCCATCCGGTGTGCGACTCACCCTTACCCCCCTTTGCCATTGCCGTCGCACCTGGGTATGATACCTTTGAATCCCCCGATAAGACGCAAAAAACGTCCTGCGAAACGCCGAAGCCTCTGCCATTGTCATCTGCACCCCATAATCCTTCGCTGCGGTATAGCGAAACTTCCTCGCCCCCATCCCATAAATCAAACCAAAATTGATAATCTTCCCTAACCGCCTCTCCTCATCCGTCACCGCCTCCACATCCTTCCCAAACACCAACCCAGCCGTTAAGCGATGTAAGTCCTCCCCTTGACAATACGCCCGCCTCATGCGCTTATCCCCACTCATCTTCGCCATAATCCGCAATTCCACTTGGCTATAGTCCGCCTTAATCAACACCTGACCCTCCCCTGCGGTAAAACAACTCCGCGTCGCCTTATCCCTGGGAATATTCTTTGACAACTCCCCGCCGTAAACGGTCGGGGATTCTCGCGTCATAGGGAGACTCTAGCTGGGGTATAAACTCCAGCCCCGAAATCTTTACCCTCGACGAGCGTTGATACGGTCTGCCCGACCGCATTTAATCCGCGTTCTTTCACCACTTGAGCCGCAGCTACATCCCTGTCCGTCGTGTAGCCGCAATTCTGACAATGATGAACTCGCTCAGACAACTTTTTCTTGCCACAATTCGTACCGCAATTAGGACAAATCTGACTTGTCCCGTTTGCATTGACCTGGGCAAAATAAACTCCTCTTTTCCAACAAACATGACTCAAGATATTCAGAAATGAACCCCAAGCCGCATCTAGGCAAGCTTTCCTTAAAGCTGAACGTCCTAGCGCCTTGAGATTTAAATCTTCTGCGAATATCATCCCCACTCCATCACACAGTTGATGAGCTAGTTTGAAAAAGAAGTCTTTGCGGCAATTGTGTATTTTTTCGTGCAATAGTCCAATTTGACGCTTCACCCTCAACCAGCGTCTTGACCCTTTAATTTTGTTTTTCAGTCTCCGTTGCAGCAATCTAAGCTGGCCTTCAGATTCCTTGAAAAACTTGTGTCCTTTGACAAATTGGTTCTCGCTGGTGGCGATAAAGCTATTAAGCCCCAAGTCAACCCCAATAGCGTAGCCATGAGGCATAATATCGGGAACGTCTACGTCACACCCAATTGAAACGCTTACATAATAGCCACTGGCTTTCTTGATAACTCGTATCTGTTTGCAGACAAAGCCTTCAGGAATGTCTCTAGAGTTGTGAAACTCAACTTTCCCAATCTTTGGAAGGTCGATAGTATTCCCATTAACCGCATCCGGTTTCACCTGTGGAAAAACGAATGACCCCATCTGTTTCTTGAAACGAGGAAACCCAAACCCTCTTTCCCACATATTCACAAACGCTGCTTCTAACTGTTTGAGGGTTTGTTGCAGCACTTGAGATTGGGGGATTTTTAGGTTTGGGTTTGTTCGCTTGGCCGCCGTCAAAGATTTACACTGACTGGAATATGTTGGGCGTTTTGTTTCAGGGGAAATAATGTATTCTGCCCGAATCGAGCATCGGTCTATTAAACACTTGCGGGAGTTGACCCAATCTTTCCTTTCTCTCAGGGCATAGTTATACACCGAACGACAAATACCAAGCCACTCATCAATAGCGGCGGCTTGATCTGGCGCACATTTTAACTTGTACTGATACGAAAGGTTAAGCATTTTATGAAATACAAGTGAGTTTCCTAATTATAGCACAATTAATAAAAAGCCGTCCTATAAGCGCCGAGACCCCGCGCCGCCGTAAGGCGCAAGGGAACGCTCGGCAAGACAGGACGGGGCTTTAAACCCAGAATTTTTGGTAAATTGGGATGACGACAACGAAACCGCCCCGACCTTGCCCCAATCTGAAACCAATCAGGATGAATCCGCCCCGTTACCCTGCAAGATTAGTATTAATTAAGGGCGAGAAAATCCCGCCCTAACTCATCATTAACCGATGGCTTCATCCACCCATTGCTTGAGGGTAGTTATCACTTCATCTAAAGCAATATCTTGGGCTTCTTTGGTGGCCCGTTGGACGACTTCAACCTTGCCTTGTTTGAGCGATCGCCCCGTTACGATACGATAAGGAATACCGAGTAAATCGGCATCTTTGAATTTAACCCCCGCTCGCTCGTCGCGGTCGTCGAGGAGGGTTTCGATACCCAGGGCGTTTAACTCATCGTAGAGGCTTTGAGCCGCATTCATGGCCTTGTCGTCGGAAACGTTGGGGACGACGATAATTACATGGTAAGGCGCGATCGCGACCGGCCAGATGATACCATCTTTATCGTGAGACTGCTCCACCACTGCTTGCGCCAGACGGGAGACTCCAACGCCGTAACAACCCATGACGAGAGGGACTTCTTCGCCGTTTTCGTTGGTGTAGGTTGCACCCATCGCTTCGGAGTATTTTGTCCCCAGTTGGAAGATATGGCCGACTTCGATACCTCTGGCAGTTTGTAGAGTTTGGCTGTTGTCGTGAACAGCGCGATCGCCCACCATGGCTGTTCTTACATCTACCACAATTCCGGGCTTTTTAAAATCTTTGTCCCAATTTGCCCCAACGACGTGATAATCCGTTTCATTAGCCCCCGTTACGAAGTTTTCCAAATCCACGGCGGTTTCGTCTACCATGCGGACAAATTGGGGATGAATCTCTTTCCCAGAAATAAAGTCATCGCTCAAATCCGGCCCCATATAGCCGAGGGGGAGAGGTTTTGCTGCCCATTTTTTCTGGGCTTCTGCATCCGGGACAGTTAACTCTAGCAGTCCTTTAGCCTCGAAACTAGGGGCGAGTTTCGCCATCTCGTTTTGTAATTTGACTTCATTCACATCCTGGTCGCCGCGAATGCTGACGATAACTAAAACAGCTTTATTATTGTCATAAACAGCTTCATACAGCACATTTTTGACAATCGCGGTGGGCGGACATTTCAGGAATTTGGCCAGGGAGGCAATGGTGGGGGTGTTGGGGGTTTCCCGCTTCTCGTATTGACTGAAGGGGGAAGTTTCTGCGTCAGGAGGGAGGGAAATGGCTTTTTCAACGTTGGCTGCATATTGGCCATCTTCGGTGTAGAGGACTTCATCTTCCCCGGCTTCAGCTAACACCATAAATTCTTGCGACCCCGACCCGCCAATTGCGCCAGAATCAGCTTCTACGGCGCGATATTCTGCTCCTGATCGCTCTAGCATCCGCCGATACGCCTTATCCATGTCTTGATAGGTTTCTTTGAGGCTTTCTGGGTCGGTGTGGAAGGAATAGCCGTCTTTCATAATAAACTCGCGACCCCGTAACAAGCCGAAACGGGGGCGGATTTCGTCGCGGAATTTATTTTGAATTTGATACAGATGTAGGGGGAGTTGACGGTAAGAGCGTACCATATCCCGCGCGATCGCCGTAATAACTTCTTCGTGAGTCGGCCCCATCGCCACATTCCGCCCCTGACGGTCAGCAAAGGCAAACATAATGCCCTCGGCTTTGGTATAGGTATCCCAACGACCGGATTCTTGCCATAATTCCGAGGGTTGCAGTTGGGGGAGGAGGCATTCTTGGGCCCCAGTCGCATTCATTTCTTCGCGGACAATTTGGGATACTTTCTGCAACACCCGCCACATTAGGGGTAAATACGCATACACGCCACTCCCAATCCGGCGAATATAACCGGCCCGCAGCAGCAGTTTGTGACTGGGAATCACTGCTTCGGCGGAGTCTTCCCGTAGCGTAACTAATAGCATTTGTGACAGTCGCATAAATTATTTACCCTGTAATAGTTTCGTGACGAGCGATGTATTTTCTGCTGTCGTAGCCGAGCTTATTATTGTATTATTGCAGCCCTTGTCTTTGTAAAGTTGAGACTGATTTCCCCGCCCCCTTGTCGCCCCCCAGTTTCTCAGGGAAATCTTAACGCTTTGGTGTGAGTTAAAGAGCAATCAAAGCAGATAGTCGCTTATTTTTGCCGTTTTACCGGGTCACGGCACTACAAATGACTCAAGCCGTGTGATGGGAGACTGTCACACAGGGTTCTTAGGGGAGGGGAGAAAGGCAACTCTCGAACCTTGCCCGCTATAAGATGAACTGGACACAATTGACTGAGGACTAAGGATCACAATTTAGGTTTGATTTCTTGTAATAAACCCTGACAAGCATCTTCGAGTAAATCCATCACATAATCAAAGCCAGATTCGCCGCCGTAGTAGGGGTCGGGAACGTCGCGATCGCGATAATTTTGAGCATAGTCACACATCAAGCGGACTTTATCTTGATAGACATTTTGGCGGTCTAAACTTAAAATATCTCGGTAATTTTCGCGATCCATCGCCAAAATCAAGTCAAATTTGGCAAAATCTTCCGGTTGGAATTGGCGGGCGCTGCCTTTGAGCTTTAAGCCTCGGCGGAGGGCAGCCGCTTGCATTCTTTGATCCGGGGGCGAACCAATATGATAACTCGAAGTGCCAGCCGAGTCGCAAACAATGCGATCGCTCAGTCCGGCTTGGGCGATCGCGTGATTCATGATATTTTCAGCCGAAGGAGAACGGCAAATATTACCAAGACAAACGAATAATAATTGATAGGGCATGAAGCGCTTTTAGAGAATGACCAGCGAAAGCATCGCTACGCGATATCATAACGGCTACTGGGTTTCTCCAGCAATTCAATTCATGTTATCCTCTGACCGGAACAAGCCTCTTATTCCCCGGTCAAAAAAACGGCACTATCATCAATAGCTCTTGTGTTCATTTAAAATAACCAGCGTGTCTTGACTTTTCCCCAGGTGCATTGTTTCAATCTTGCTCATCACTTAACTATTGCCTTCGTCATAAATTAGCCGAATGTTTAAATCTCAACGTAGCACTTTCAAATCTTCTGGCCATTCTTACTATGGCAAACGTCGTTCCCGTTTTCCTTCATTTTGGTTGATTTTACCGTCTTTAGTCCTGGCGGTACTACTGCTGGAATTAGCTGCCCATTTGACCATTCGCTTTTCAGGAAAACAAGAAGAATTAGCCAATTATCAAGGAGAACCGTCCCTCGTCAATGCGTATCGCCTCAACTTTTTGATGAGTGACGACCAACCCTACAGAGGATTAAGCGATCGCGGTAACTTAGTCGCCAAGCAAAGTATTGGTGTAGGTTATGAACTGGTGGGCGATCGCGATTTAGAATATTGGCAAATCAACGAACAAGGCTTTCGCGATCGCGAAGCACTCCCCCTCGCTAAACCCCAAGACGAATATCGCATCTTTGTTTTAGGTAACTCCACAGGCTTTGGGGTGGGTAGCACCAGCAACACGGCTACCATTGCTCATCAACTCGAAATCCTCATGAACAATCGGGTGCAGCGCCAACAGCAATCCCCCGAAACCTACCGTCCTGACGTTCTCAGCTTCTTTCCCCCCGAAAGAGAAATAGCCCTGGCATTACCCCCAAAAATTGAAAACAAAACCTACCGCACCATTAATGCGGCAGTTCCGGGCTACACCTCTGGCAATCATCTCGCTCAAATGGCGTTACAAATCCTACCCTATCAACCGGATGCGATTGTCGTTGTGGGCGGTTATACCGATTTAATGCTACCCAGTGTTGAAAAAGCCACCAATATTCCCAGAATTAATGAATTTTTGGCTAATCCCTTGGTTCATTATGGTGCTTCTGTCAAACAATCGTTACAAAAATGGGCGAGTCGTACCGCGTTTTATCGAGCGCTGAATTACTTTATTTTGCGCCCCGAACCCCCCTTAACCCAAAAAACTCTCGGCATTCTCGATCGCCAAAAAACCCTTGCGGCTCATCTTCCGCGCAACGAACAAGAACTTCAGCGTCGTGTGGATCGGTATCGCAGCAACTACAAACAAATGGTCAAAATAACAGCAGGAGCGGGTATTCCTTTAATTGTGGCAATTCAACCGGAAATTACAGGACGCAATCCCGAAGCCCTCAGTAATTCAGAACAAGCGCTTTATCAGCAGTTGAGTAATGATTATCAACAACAAATCCAAGCGGGCTACACTGCCTTAAATACTGCTAATAATCAACTCAAAAAAGCTTATCCCAACAACATCGATATTTTTAACTTCCACCAACTGTTTCAAAACACAGAAACCACACCCGAAGCATTTATCGATCCGATTCACCTCACCGAAGAGGCTAACGCGGTATTAGCCGAACGCCTATATCAAGCGGTTACCGCAACTCCAGAAATTCAAGTCACACCAGAGAATTTCGTGATTGATTGACAAATGAGTAAATCTACCCATCGGTAGGTTGGCTGATAAGTTAATAGTGAATTAAGATGAAATTAACTTAAGTTTAAGTTAAGCTTGAGGTCTTGTCATGGCAAGGATAGACTCCATCTTTGGATTTTGGGCGGCGAGGCGATCGCATCAATCCTCAAAGTGAAGTTAAGCCCCAAATTGCCAGCAACTCATCTTAAAAATCATTATTTCAAAATGTCAAATCAAACATCCAAAGTGCCAAAATGTTTTGACAATAAACGTTTATTTACCCAAATGTTGGTAGTTTATTGTATTGCATTTGTAGCAATGGTGGTTGTCTTGGCGATCGCTAAGTTAAATGGTATTAGTACCGGACTGTTGCTAATAGATCCTGCTGTAAGCGCAGATTATCCAGTCTATGTAGGTATGCTTTCCACAGTCGGCATTTTAATTTGGTGTGCCACTGCTGCCATTTGTTTATTTAGTGCTTCAATCCTGACATCCCAAACCAGCAAACGTCAGTATTGGCGGAACTTTCTCGCCATTTCAGGGCTATTAACTTTGTGGTTAGCCATTGATGATTTATGGTTGATTCACGAAAACTACGATGTCTGGCTCAGACTCGATCGACTTTCACTAATAATTCCCGGTTTTATTCCCGGATATATATTCGACTTCTTACTTTATGGGCTTTATGGCTCGTTTGTTGGTGCTTATTTCTACTATTTCCGTAAAATCTTTAGGCAAACTCCCCTATTCGCTTTTTTAATCGCGCTCGCTTGTTTTGGTTGTTCCATCATTATAGACATCGTAGGAGAAATGTTTAGCATCCGACACCACCACGTTCCTGAAGACATCTTTAAAATGTTAGGAATTGTCGGTTGGTTATTTTACTTTAGTTGGACTTGTCGCCAAGCCTTGCAGCGTTCCAACCACCGATCCAGTTAATCTCCAAAAACTTCTACTCCTTCAACAGCAACGGGTGCTTATTGGGAATCAACGCAATATCTCAGAGTTGTGTTCTCAATAAGCACAAAATCGAACAACTCAATCTTTTCACCGTACTTTTTAGGATCGAGCGGATTTCTGCTTTTTGGGGTGCATCGATCCACAAAAATCATTAATATCGTCAGAACAACAGAAGCAAGAACCTCCTCTCGCAGCTTTTGAGCGATCGTTAATTCACAACTTCTAAGGATATTGATGCGAAGTTACGCCTCGATTCCTCCGATACTCCCTCTTAATCGCGATCAACAAACTACCGCGAAGTACGATATTCGCGCGCATTATCCAGCATTTTTCCGGGATGATGGGTTGACTCTGATCGGGGCGGCTTAAAATGAAAATCAGTAGCGCAACTTTATGATTTTCAGTGGCTCGAACTTATGACTGCTTCTAAATCTTCCGTTTCCAACGAACCCATCACAGAACTCCAGCCAAGTTACGCCATTCCTTTAGTTTTAATCATCGGGTCAATTCCCATCGTCCTCTGGCAACGATGGGTCGGATTAGCGATCGCCCTGTTTGGTGTATTTTTATTAATCCAAGCCTTAACGATTCGCCTACAGTTTACCGAAACCGCGTTAGATGTCTATCGATCGGGCAAACTGATTCGCCGTTTTCCCTACAGCGATTGGCTCAACTGGCGGATTTTCTGGAAACCCGTTCCGATTTTGTTTTATTTTAAGGAAGTCAATAGCATCCATTTTCTGCCGATTCTTTTCGATCCAGAAACCCTGGCCAGTTGTCTTGACCCCCTCCCCCGCCAAGATTAACGGTAAACCGAATTCCTGACAGTGTAAGCGAAGATTAATAATTGATTTATGCACCCAGATGAACCCCAAACGCCCGACCAAGAGCTAGAACAAGCATTTATGGCTGAATCCGGGGATGAGGCAGACGCAGCGATCGCCGATGACTCTCCTCTCACGGTCGATCCTTGGGATACCCCGGCTTCAGATACCGAAGCGGCGGAGTCTTTAGCCCCTTTACCCGAACTCAAACTGCGAGAAGACGCGGCGGCAGACTCAACCCCCGCCCCACCCGAAGCAGATATCGAAGAAGTCTCCGTGGAGATTGAGGCGACAGTCGAACCCGAAACCCCTGAAACGCCAGCAGAAAGCGAACCGCCAGAACAGCCCCCGGCAACAAGCCAAGGCAGCGGCCCGCCGGACGAGCCGCCGGAAAATCCCCCAGACGCGATCGCAGAACCCGAAGACCAGGCCGACCCCATCCGAGACGATGTGGCCCGCCTCCAACAGCAAAAACAAGCGCTACAAGTCGAAATCCAAGACCTGGTGGCTCAGAAAAATCAAATGATTTCGGCGCAATCAGCCGAAATGCAATCGTCTTTAGGGCGTTTGGTGCAAGAAGGCTTAAAAGAACTCGAACAGCGCAAAAAAGAGTTACAAAGTCAGATTGAACAACTCGAACGCCGTCGCGATCGCATTAACGAAGAAATGCAAACCACGTTTGCCGGGGTTTCGCAAAACATGGCCATTCGCGTCCAGGGCTTCAAAGATTACCTCGTCGGTAGTTTACAAGACTTAGCCGCCGCCGCCGAACAACTGGACTTACCCGAGTTTCAACCGCCCCGTCGCGAAACCCCCAGGAACCGCCCCGAACGGCGAACGGCAACACCGCCCAGCGATACGGCTCCCAATCCTCAGTTTGCTCGGGCCAGCTTTCAGAATAACGTCGCTCAAGTGCGAGAACTGCTCGAACAGTACCGCACCCGCCCCGATTATTACGGGCCCCCTTGGCAGTTGCGCCGTACCTTCGAGCCGATTCACGCCGAGCGCGTCAGCGATTGGTTTTTGCGCCAAGGTGGGCGCGGTTCGTTGCGTTCGATGGGGAGCCGCTTACAGAATATTTTGGTGGCTTCGGCGGCGATTTCGATTTTAAGGAAAATGTATCGCGATCGCGCCAAGGTGTTAGTTTTAGCCAATACCCCCGAACGTTTAGGGGAATGGCGACGAGGATTACAAGATTGCTTGGGTATTTCTCGCAGCGATTTCGGCCCGTCGCGGGGGGTGGTTTTGTTTGAATCCCCAGAAGCCCTTGTCCAAAAAGCCGAGCGTTTGGTTGCCGCCAAAGAACTGCCTTTGATTGTCATTGACGATACCGAAGAACGGATCGATCTGGCGTTGTTGCAGTTTCCTCTGTGGCTGGCTTTTGCCCCCGATCCGTCCCAAGGCTCGAACTATTTATACTAAACACAACCCCGGTTTTTCCCAACAACCGGGGTTTTTAACAAAGTGGGGTTTGGGGCGAAACTCTCCCACCTCGCCCTATATATATTAGTTAGCCGTAGCCGTAGATTCTGCTTCTGGCTTACTGAAAAAAGAATCAGTCACCCAACGAGTTACGAAATGGGACAACAACCCCAACGGCCCAGCAAACAAACAAAGAGCCAGCGAGTGAATTGTCCAAACTCCGGTTTTGAGTCCTTCTTGGTAAATCCAGCGACCGACAAATAAATCCATCACCAGATAATGTACCCAACCCGTTGCCATCACCCGGTTATCGCTAAACGCCGACGCGATCGCGCTCAATTCTGGACTCGAAAGGGCTTCAGCCGTTTCCGGGTCGAGGGAATTAATAAAAAAGTAGCCATATAACAACGCCAACGCCACCAAAGGCAGAGGAGAAGCCATAATCTTTTTCGTCAGACCCCATTTTGGCAAAACAATCATTAATGCCCAGAAAGGCAAAACAAACAAATTTGCGCCATTAAATAACAGTTCAGTCGAAGTCATGCCAGTTGTAAAGAAGTGTAAAGTGTCCTGGCAATAGTCTACCGATAAAATCAAAACAGAAGACACCCCAGAAACCCAAACGTGCCAGAATCCTCTCCCACCCACAAACAAACCCAAGCCCACGTTTACATTTCCGGTACAGTACAGGGCGTTGGCTATCGCTATTCTACTGTGAACAAAGCCCAACAACTCGGCTTAAAAGGTTGGGTGCGAAACCTCGATGATGGTCGAGTCGAAGCCATTTTTGAGGGCGATCGCGCCACCGTCGAAAAAATGATTAACTGGTGCTACGACGGGCCTCCTGCCGCCAAAGTGCGCGATATTATCGTCGAACACCGCAAAGCCAAAGGCTTAAAAGGCTTTGAAACCCGTTACTAATCCCACCACTCCCCTCTGGGTGGGAACTCAATCGCCCCTTTTTAATTCTTTATCTACAACACCCAGAAAATATGAGACGATCGGTGATACTGTCTCACCCCGACTCTAAAAATCGGGAATGAGCCTCGTCGCCATCAAGCCGATTAAACCCAACACTCAACAAAGGTTATAACGGTTTAAATTTCTGCTGGGTTGTGGATTTCTAACCCGCCACCCAGCAGACAATCAAAAAACTGCAACGAGAGTATTACGCAAAGCGAACCGTCTCATCTCAGAATAAATCATTGAATCAATCTTAATCTTGACGATAAAACTCCCCATGAAGTTTGCACTACCTCGTAAATTAGCTGCCTTAACCACATTTGCCCTCGCTGCCTTAACTCCCCTCGGTAGCGTTTCAGCGCAATCCTTATTCAGCGAACAAACCCTACCCCAAGACAACTTTGTCGCTGTCGCCTCCCCCTTTGCTCGCGGCTACACCCTCATTGTGATGGAGCAAATCGCCGGAAGACAGAACTGTTGGAACGAAATTGGCTCTAGCCCCATCGTCATCGATCCCCTCTGGGAAACCTTCGACTTTACCGGAAGTTGTCGCCGCTACCGAGATAGTAACGGCTACTCAATCCGCATCGACGGCCAAGACTACGGTTTAGACTATCTCCTCAGTGTTGTTCCCCGTGGCGACGAATTAGCCTTAATCGGTCAACCCCGTGTTGGCGTACAAGGGGGAGAAATTCTCATCGCTCGCACCAACGGCTTAACCAACGGGGTTCTCGAATTACAACTCGAACCCAATTGGCAATTTACCCGCCGGGCTTACGATGGCCAAGGTTTAGGCCACATTTACTTTAGCCGCATTCAAGGCACCGCAGGGGGCGGCGGTAATAATGGTGGCGGTAGTACCGTTTTTGGCGATATCGCTGGCGATATTTATCGTTCTGAAATTGAACAAGCGGTGCAGATTGGCTTTATCGCAGGCTTCCCAGAAGACAATACCTTCCGTCCCCTTGCCTCCCTCACCCGCGAACAGTTGGTGTCTATTGTTTATGAAGCCATTGATAGTCTCGATGACATCAACTTACCTTCTGCTGGCGCTCCCACAACTTCACCGTTTCCCGATGTCCCGACGAATCGCTGGAGTGCCGCCAAAATCCAGTGGGCGCGGGACAATGATATTGTAAGCGGTTATCTGACCGGAACTTTCCGCCCCACCCAAAACGTCACGCGGGCTGAATTAATCGCGGTGATGAAAAAAGCGGCGCAATTCGTTAAAAATCAACGCGGTCAAGCCCCCACCCTAGAAACAACTCAGAATGCTCGCTCTTTCTCGGATATCAGCAATCACTGGGCGAACCAAACCATTCAAGAAATGTCTTCTTATTGCGGTATTGCGACTCCTCTCAATGAAACGGGCAATCGCTTTGATCCCGATTCTGCGTCACGACGGAATTATGCGGCGGCGGCGATGTTACGGATGCTCAATTGTGTGGAATAGTTGATTCAACATAATTTTGTCAAAAGCGCCCTTGTTCTTAAGAATCGGGGCGCTTTTTCAGCATCTAAGGGGCAGTGGGTGTGTAGGGGCGCTCTTTTCCCCGTCCAAGAGTGGGGAGGAGGGGGAGGAAATTACCAATTAAAGGATTCTGCCAACAACCAACAACCAACAACCAAGGACAAATGACCAAAGACCAAGGACGAATAACCAACAACCAACAACCAACAACCAACAACCAAGGACAAATAACCAAAGACCAAGGACGAATGACCAAAGACCAAGGACAAATGACCAAAGACCAAGGACGAATAACCAACAACCAAGGACAAAAGACCAAGGACGAATAATAATAAAGGTACTGTCGGCCATTGAGGAAACATTGTGCTGTTATCGAAAGGCTTTGAAATTGAAATGTACACGGGTACGCCCGAAGGCGAGATCGTCGGCTTATCCGATCGCATCGTGCGGGATTTAAACGGCTTTGTGCGCGAACCAGATGCTCGTAACGTCGAATATACCACTGCGCCCTATTGTGGCTACGATCGCCTGTTGTGTGCCTTACTGCGTCCCCGCAAGCAACTCAGAGATTACCTGCAAAATCAAGGAAACTATACGTTAATTCCGGGGAGTACCTTGTCTCTGTCGGGGAGCGATCGCTTTGTGCGCTCCGATCCTCAAAACCCCTATCACAGCTATATTGAGCAAACTTATCACACCAAAGTTGTCACCGCCAGCGTTCATATTAACCTCGGCATTAGCGACCCAGAATTGCTGATGCGGGCTTGTCGCTTGGTGCGGGTTGAAGCGCCCCTCTATCTCGCGCTTAGTGCGTCTTCTCCCTTTATCGATGGTAAGGCTACGGGGTATCATTCTAGCCGTTGGGCAGTATTCCCCAAAACCCCGGAAATTGTGCCGTTGTTCGACAGTCACCAGCATTTCATCGACTGGACAGAAGACCAATTAGCCCTAGGAACAATGCAGAATGTCCGTCATTTGTGGTCTGCGGTGCGTCCGAATGGCGATCGCCGTCCCTACTGTCTTAATCGCTTAGAATTACGAATTTGCGACCTCATTGACGATCCGATCGCGTTACTTGCCGTCACTGCTTTTATTGAAGCCCGTTTATTACAACTGTTAGCAGACCCGACCCTCGATCCGCTGCAACAAAGTCAGCTAACCCCTGAAGAATTAGTCACCCTGAGCGATCGCAACGAAATGGCCGCGGCTCAAAATAGCCTCGATGCCACCCTACACCATTGGCGCGACAACCAACCGATTCAGGCGCGAGATTGGATTCAAGCCCTACTGCGTGAAGTGGTTCCGACCGCGAAAGCTTACGGTTTTAGTTGTTTTCTGTCTCCCGTCCAGAAAATTCTCCGAGAAGGCAACACAGCCCAACAATGGCTTGGCCTTTGTCACCAAGGCTTAACCCCAGAACAAATTTTGCAACAAGGTATTCAAAGGACGGCGGATCGGGAGTACGATCTAGAAGATAAGCTTTGCGAACCGATCGCGGCTTAATTCTTTTTTTGTGGCGGTTCCTAGAATTTGATACCGCCATAGGGACTCTTTAGTTGAATTTTGCTTTAATGCCTCAAATTGTTCTGGTTAACCCTGAAATCCCCCCTAATACGGGAAATATTGCCCGCACTTGCGCTGCTACCGCCACTGAACTCCATTTGGTTGCGCCGTTGGGGTTTGAGTTGAGCGATCGCTATCTCAAACGAGCCGGTTTAGATTATTGGCCCTATGTCAAGCTGCACCAACACGAAAATATCGAGCAGTTTTTTCTCTATCAACAACAACGAGGGGGTCGTTGTCTGGGGTTTAGCGTGCGCGGTCAAAAAAATTACACCGAATGTCGTTTTCGCGATCGCGATTGGTTACTCTTTGGTTGTGAAACTCAAGGACTCCCCGCTTCTGTCCTCGAAAAATGCGACGAAACCGTTTACATTCCGATGACTCAAAGTAAAGTCCGCAGTCTTAATCTTTCGGTCAGTGTCGCAGTCAGTTTATTTGAAGCCCGTCGTCAACTAGGAACATCGTTATAAAACTTGTATTTTTTGCGGGTAGAAATCGCTCAAATCTCCACGATGACTGAGGTATACCCCGTCCTCCCCTCCTCCTCCTCCCCGTCTCAGATAAGAAATTTATATGAATAGAGCCGCGAGGGAGAGCAAAACTTCTCTAAAAGCCGCCCAATCCCTGGTTTGAAGCTTTCAAAAACCCGAAACATCCCCAAGTTTTCGGGCGGTTCTCTTGCACTTTTGGGTGAATATGATATACATCTAAATATCTTGTGCTGAGTTTCCGGGAATCTTTTATGAGTCTAAGTATGATATTCCTGTAAACTAACAGAATTAGTCTAAAACGATTACCAAAGATGCGGTAGTCGTTGCGATCGAAGGGGTAAAGCATTTATTAAGTCGATCTAAAAGATTTTCTTATCAAAATCGGCTTGTGGAAATTAAAAAAGCAGAGTACTCTTAGCTAGGTTGCTTAAACAAAATTTACTGTCAGTGATTCGAGTCACCGCCCAGCGTGATAGTCATAACTCACCTTAAAGGGAACGATGACAAGCAAGGCGATGTACCGCTCATTACTAACTAGGAGGTCGTTGTTGAAACGCTCACTCACACAAAAACAAACACCTATGTCTCCCCGTTTGGCCAAGAACCCGAACACTCCTGAGTCTTCACCTTCCCCATCGGAAAATTCCAGCAAACCGACTGCTGCCGAAGCCCTACGCCGCCCTCGCTCATCAACGATGTTAAGCCTAGCGGCTCTCTCCATGGGCGCAACTGCTGGTGTATTACTTTCAGGTCACGGCGAAGAAGCAAGAGCCACAGAACCGGGCTTAAATCAGCGTCCTCTATCCTCAGAAGCATCAGGTAATCCTTTTGGGGCCGTGGATACAGAAGTCACTGCTACCCCGGAAGTGATTCCAGATAGCACCTCAATCGCAACCCAACCCGAAGTTGCCCCTAAGCCGGAACTCGTCCAAAGTCCGCAAGGTGTCGAACACACCATTCAAAACGGCGATACCCTGTGGACTTTATCCCAGACGTATCAAGTCTCCGCCGATGCCATTGTTGCGGTCAATTCCATCAATCCAGATACAGTTTTACAACCTGGGGCTAGAGTTAGAATTCCCGATACCGCTTCAGCTTCTACGATGGTTGCTTCTGCCCCGATCCCCACAGTCCAATCCGAGCCATCTAAAATCGCCACGGATGAAGCTTTAGAATTAGAATCCACCACCCCCTTAGACAAGGCGCAAAGCCGTAAAACGGCCCCTAAAGTTATTGCTCCTCGTCAGAGCAATCAACTGAATCCAGAAATTGCCCCAGAAAGTAGCGATTTGGCCGCAACACCAGCGCCAGAAGTCGCCTTCACGCAGCCGATTCCCCTTGAAGTTGAAACGCCTGATTTTGAACCCCAAACCAACTTCAGCGATCCCGTTGTTATTCCCGTACCTGCCCCCCAAACCGCCACGGCTGACTCGGTATTAACTCCTGAGCCTCAAGAAGCCGACGCGATCGCCATTGAAGTTCCCAGCTCTAATGACGAAGTAGTCGTTCCTCAGATCGACGAAAACCTTGCCAGTACAGGGTTAACCACGCCACAACTGCTCGTTCCGGTTGCTGAAGCCGCCAAGGTTTACCGCGTGCAATCCGGCGATACCATCGATGAAATTGCCTTGCGCTACGGGGTATCTCGCTCTGACCTCACCGAAGTCAATCGCTTAACCGATCCCCATCAAATTCGGGTTAACCAAGAACTCAAAATTCCCGAACCGCAATCACGGGATCGCGACCGCACCCAGTATGAAACCTTAATTCCCGACGGCGCGATCGCCAACAACACCGACCTCGACCCCCAAACCAACCGTAACGAGGTGGTCGCTCCCACAGAAACCCTAATTTCGCAAACCGTCGAAAGCATTAGTGATTGGCAACCCACCGCCGTTCCCGAACAGGAAATCGTCGAAGTTGCCCCGACTGCATCCGACAATGACAATTCAGCAGCGAATCCTTATGTTGAGCGCTTAAAAGCCGACATCGAGCGAATGCGCGAAGAATACCGTAATCGCAACAACAGCGAACCAACCACCGAAACCCCCTTATCCAACTTGTCCGGTTCTCGGTCTGCGACCCCAGACACCACAACCGTAGCCACTGCCATCGAAGAAACCAACCCCGAATGGCAAAGCGACAGTCGCAATGGTTACATCGAAGTGCAAGTCCAAGACCGTCGCCAACCTTTAACCGCACCGCAAGTACAAGCGAGTCCGCAAACCCAGCCCCTCAACCGTTCTAGCCAATCGGTACAGGTAGCTGTTGCGCCCACGCCTCCCACCAATTACAACTCCATCTTGCGACCCGACAACCAACGGGTTGAACCGAACCTCCCCCCCTTATCTCCTGATAACTATCTGCCCGATAGCCCGCCCCAATTTGATGGCTATATCTGGCCCGCAGAAGGAGTATTTACTTCCGGTTACGGTCGTCGTTGGGGTCGGATGCACCGAGGTATTGATATTGCCGGGCCGACCGGAACCCCCATTGTCGCCGCCGCTAGTGGTGAAATCGTTTCTTCCGGTTGGAACTCCGGTGGTTATGGCAACCTAGTCGATATCCGTCACCCCGACGGCAGCATGACCCGTTACGCTCACAACAGTAAGTTGTTAGTGCGGAAAGGTCAGTGGGTGCAACAAGGTCAGCAAATCGCCTTGATGGGCAGCACAGGTTACAGTACCGGGCCCCACCTCCACTTTGAACTTCACCCCAACGGTCGGGGCGCAGCGAATCCTATGGCTTATTTGCCGGGTCGCTAAAAGTTAACGCAACTGCTTTTTCTCCCCTCGCGATTCGCGGGGGGAAATTTTTAGGAAAATTTGGGGATTCAACTACTCTTTTCAGAAATGATGTGCTATAGTAGTTAAGGTCAAAAACAAGGCTCAGTAGCTCAGTTGGTTAGAGCAGGGGACTCATAAGCCTCGTGCCGCGTGTTCAAATCACGCCTGAGCCATAAAAAAACCGCTCTACAGCTTAGTTGTAGGGCGGTTTAAGTTTTAAGATGGCTTTCTCAAGCTTGCTTTTGGTGAGAAACTTCGACCGTGGTATGGACGTTACCTCGGGGGTTAAAATCCCCAAAAACTTTCATTTCTAAAGGATCGCAAGCGGCGACAAAATCATCGAGAATTTGATTAACTGTTTCTTCGTGGGAGATGTAGCGATCGCGATAGCCGTTGATGTAAAGCTTAATCGCCTTTAGCTCCACCACCGTTTGATCCGGGACATAAGTCAAATAAATCGTCGCAAAATCGGGATACCCCGAAAACGGGCATTTACAAGTAAACTCCGGTAAGGTCACCTTAACTTCGTAGCGGCGACCGGGACGAGGATTAGGAAACGTAATTAGCTCGCAATCAGCAATTGCCCGCTCCCCATACTTGACCTCTGGCGTTTGCGCGACTTCGGTTTCACTTGACATTGAATTCATGGCCAACCCCTTTAATTCAACAATACAAAGATTTATAAAGTAGCATACCTTTTGTGGCTTTAACCTTCCCAATCGGGGCAAGTCTCGCCGTCCCAACCATAGGGGTGCATACCACAGACTAATAAATTACCGCCGTAAACGCGACCGTGATAATTTTGACAGCCCTGACAAGCGGGATTTTGTACTGCATTCGGCTCGACAAACTGCTCAAAGGGCATCATCTCCCCATCTTCAACCAATTCTTCTAATTCGGCATAATAAACCACAATAGCGCGGTCGAATAAAACTTCTAAATCTTCAAAAAAGTCTTCTAGATCGGGAGAAACAGATTGTTCGACTTCTTCAGCGATCCAGTCTACAATTTCATCAACATCATCCCAAAAACGCTCTACTTCTGTCGTTACAGTGTCGTTCACTTCATCAAAAAACTGTTCGACTTCTAAGGTCACCGTATCGAAAAAATCAAACAAATGTTTAGTCCAGTCTTCCATAACTTTTGAGGGGTCGTAAAATCAGAGCCAAGGCCATAACGTTCTCAATATTTGGGGAGCGCGACTTCCCTTATTCTTCCCGTTGCAGACGACGTAATTCTTCTTGTAGGGCTTCGACTTGTTGCCGTAGGGAATCAGGATTTTCCCCTGAAGAAGTCGCCGTTTCTCCTGCTGGGTTGGTGCTATCATCATCTTCTAAAATTTCAATACGACGGGGTTGACCCGAAGCCGAAGACTCCGATTTTCCAGAGGGAGCAGCAGGGGGTTGTTGGGCTTGTTTGAGCATATCGTCTACCCACTGGGAGGCATCTTCAGCACTCATTTCACCGCGTTTGACCATTTCATCGGCTAATTTCTGGGCTTGAACCCGTAAATCTTGTAACTTGGTATTGGCTTGTTCCCCTGCATAGGACGCTAGACCTACCCCCAAATAAAAGGCTTTTTGAACCAGATTTCCGAGATTTGGCATAATGAATGACCTCGCTTTTAGTTTAAGGCTACTCCTACTAGGATAGGCGGCAAGTCGAGAAACTGACTACTGTCCTAGGGTGGCTTCTTGAGGAGTTAAGGGGAAAATTTTTCTGAGAATTTGCGGGTTTTTGGTGATGGGTTGATGCTAACAAAGTTGAAGCGCTAGACTTGAAGCGATCGCGCCTTCATCCAAACCCCTGCCCACAAAAAGACCCGGAGTTTACGCCTATCCCAAGCATCCCGTATTGCTGCTACCTTCCGGTCCTGACAAAGTTTGGGCGTTGAGATCGCGTAAGTCCGGATCGTTTATCACCCTAACACAAAAACCGCTTCAGCCGCAAACGATTAACCCTGCCGCCCAGATTGAACGGTGGTCTTGGCAAAACCCAGAAGAAAAATGCACAATAGATCGGTTCAGTTGCATCAACATCGGGGCAATCTCTAAGATGTTCGATTGAACTCAACCATCTAGCCCCAACGGGAAAACAATCCCTAGGGTGGGATAATGCTTACTTTAGAATGCCAAAACTTGATGTAATCTGAAGGTCAACGGCAAAATGTCAACCTTTATATTTATGTCTGAGTGGTTGCGATCGCCAGTGTAAATAGAATTGAATGACAGTTAAAGGCAAAAATTCGGTGAACTGATGTTAGCTTTTCGATTTTGTGTGGTTGTGAGTGCAGGGGCGATAATGATTTTAGGGCAGGGAGTTCTCGGAACTTCAGCCGCCGATCTCGCCTCATCTGAAATAGAACAATCTGAAGACCTCAGACGGTCAACCTTTCCCCAAGCCCGCCCCGAAGCCCAAGGCGAAACCGGGGTCGGGGGCGATTCCCAGCATCAAGTCTTGCCGTCAGAAGCCCAAGCGGTTTTGGCGGCGACGAACCCCCCCGAAGCCGAAGATAGCGATCGCGGCTTCTCGTCCCCCATTTCCCCGGTAGAAACCGTCACGGCTTCTGGGAATCCCCCCGAAGCTGAAGACAGCGATCGCGGCTTCTCGTCCCCCATTTCCCCGGCAGAAACCGTCACGGCTTCTGGAAACCCCCCCGAAGCCGAAGACAGCGATCGCGGCTTTTCCGAACCGATTATCCTGGTTGAATCCCAACTTCCCGATACCGAAACCGTCCTCAACGCCTTTACGAGTGCCATCGCGGATGCACCCGACGTGCAGTTGAGCCAATATAACGAAGGCAATCCGGTCGAAGTCACCCCCATTGAAACCGCGAAACCCGGTAACGCTCAGGACTTACTCGAACGGATTCAGGCCGCGATCGCGCCCTACACAACTAGAGACGCGGTGCGTACCACCCCCGCCCCCGAAACCGTGGTGATGGTGGAATCGACCTTACCCAATACCCAAACCGTTCTCAGTGCCTTTGAAGCCGCCGCGACCACCTCCCCCGACATCAAAATTTCGACTTATCGCAGCCGGGATTTACTCGAAGCCGGGGACATCGCAGCCGACCCGAACCTAGCTCCTCCTACCCCTTTAAGCCCAAATAACTTTACCCCCTTTGAGCGCATCTTATCCCACTTTCAGCGCCATCAACCCGATTCTCTGGCGGCCACCCCTTCCCCCAAACCTCTTGAGAATCAAGACTTTACCCCCTTTGCCCAGGTTTTAGACGGTCGGGGGGAAACCGAGGCCGCGATCGCGACCGCGCCAGAATTGCCCGTAGAGCGCGATCGCCCCACAGTAACCAACGTACTCCCAGAAACTCAAGCGATCGCAGCAGCCTTTAGTCGCACCTTCGATACCATTCCCCAGTCATCTTCGGCAACCGTCGTCACGTCAGACGAAGCTGCGAGTAGCATTATTCCTGTCCCCCAGGAAGAAACCGTCATCACCCAAGACGACACAATCCCCACCCTAGAAATAGAAACAGACAATCAAGCCGCCCCCGAAATCAGCGAACCCCTTACCCCCAACAACCAAAACCCCACCACCCGCGAACTGATTGAAAACCCGCAACCCGCGACAACCCTAGACACAGTTCCATCCGACGACACCCTCTCCCCCAACGCCAATCCCTTGCTGCGGCCTGCCGAAATTGACGACGTTCAGGTTAACCTCAACGAACCCATTTCCCTCGAAGAAGCCGTAGCCCTGGCGTTACGCAACAATCCCACCCTGCGTCAAACTCGTTTAGAACTCAACGTCGCCCAAGAATCCCTGCGAGAAGCCCTGGCAGGGGAATATCCCACCCTCAGCACCCAATTCAACTTTTCCCGGAGCGATTCGGCTCAATCTCGCAATAATGCGGGGGGCGATAATTCGGCTTTGCTCGATCAACTGGGGGTTAATAGTGGCGACAGCACCAACACCAGCGCCGAGGGTCGGCTCGAACTGAGTTATAACGTTTATACCGGCGGACGACGCTCTGCCCAAATCAATGCCGCCGAGCGGAGTGTGCGGTTAAATCAACTGGAAGTCGAGCGCATCGCTGCCGAAACTAAGTTCAACACCCTGCGGGCTTATTACGCCGTCCAAGAAGCGGATGCCAGGGTTCGCATTGAACAAGCTGCCGTTACCGATGCCGAACAAAGTTTGCGGGATGCTCAGTTACTCGAAGAAGCGGGACTGGGAACGCGCTTTGATGTGCTACAAGCCCAGGTACAACGGGCTAATAACATTCAAAACCTGACCAATGCTTTATCCCAACAGGAAGTGGCGCAACGGGAGTTAGCGGTGGTTTTGGGTTTGGGGCAGACAGTAGCCATCACTGCCGCCGACGAAATTGAACCCGCCGGACAATGGGATTTAAACCTCGAAGAAACCCTGCTTTTGGCGTATCAAAATCGCGCCGAACTCGAACAGAGTTTAGTGCAGCGAGAAATTAACGAACAGCAACGGCAAATCGCCTTGGCAGCCATCAAGCCTCAATTTAGTGTTTTTGCCAACTACAACGTTTTAGGCATTACTGGAGACGACCAGGGCTTGGGGGATGGTTATACCTTTGGGGCGCGGATGCAATGGACGTTGTTTGATGGTGGCGCAGCGCAGGCTCGGGCCGCTCAACAAGCGACGAATATTGAAATTTCCGAAACTCAGTTTGACCAACGCCAAGATCAAATTCGTTTGGAAGTCGAGCAGGGGTATCGCAGTTTAATTGCCAATCAGGAGAATATTCAAACGGCTCAGACAGCCTTACAACTGGCCCAAGAAAGTTTGCGTTTGGCGCGATTGCGTTTTGGGGCGGGAGTCGGGACGCAAACGGAAGTGATCAATGCTCAAACGGAACTCACTCGCGCTCGCGGTAACTTACTCACGGCGATTATTAATTACAATCGGGATTTGGCGGCATTACAGCGAGCCGTGACCAATTTACCGGATAATCGTTTGTTCGATTTACCGGAATAAAACCAAGTTGGCTTCTCAATCCCGTTCAAAAGGATGGATACTCTCTAGAATAGGACAGGCAAGTGTACTGGCTGTTGATATGGTTAAGCTGAAAAGCCCGCATTCAGGATGGCTGTTAGGTGTAACTTTGCTCCTCAGCGCGATCGCGACCGGGTGCGGGAGTTCGCCGTTGCGAGGAGAACAAGCACCTGGGGTTCCGGTGACGGTGCAAGCGGTCGAATCGGATACCCTCGAAGACAGTTCGGAGTTTGTGGGAACCCTAGAAGCCCAAAACCGGGTGGAGTTGCAACCGCGCATTGAAGGGCGAGTGTTACAGATTCTCGTTCGTAGTGGCGATCGCGTCGAGACGGGAACCCCTGTGATTCAACTCGAACCGACCAAAAATCAAGCCGAAGTCAGTGCGGCGGTGGCTAATGTCACCGCCCGTCAAGCCAGTTTTAACAACGCTCGGGCCGAACTAAACGCCGCCCGGGCCGAAGTGGCTCGCCTCGAAGCCCAGGTATTACAACAAGAAGCGGAAGTCCAACGCCGCCAAGCCGAACTTAACCTGGCTAAAGTGAACTACGAGCGCACCCAAGGTTTAGTCGAGCAAGATGTATTACCCCGGCAAGAATTAGACAACAAAAGACGCGATCTCGATACGGCGCAAGCGTCTTATGAATCTAATCAGCAAGCCTTGGCCGCGACCCGTAACGCCAAGCGAGTGGCCGAGGAACGAGTCGAAGCGGCACGGGCGAATCTTGACCGCGAAAATGCCGCCGTAGCCCAAGCGGAAGCCCAAGTAGATGTGGTGAGTCAAGATTTGGAATTTAACCGCATTCTCGCGCCAATTTCGGGGGTATTAGGGGACGTTCGCGCTGAGGTGGGGGACATTGTAGATTCTAAT
The DNA here is from genome assembly GCA_000380225.1 of filamentous cyanobacterium ESFC-1. Lineage (GTDB taxonomy): Bacteria > Cyanobacteriota > Cyanobacteriia > Cyanobacteriales > Spirulinaceae > Jaaginema. The sequence goes on along the minus strand of KB904821.1, from coordinate 105,300 downwards.
GATGTGCTGGCCACGATTATTCAAAATAATGCTTTGGAATTGCGTTTGTCGGTTCCCGTTGAACGCAGTGAGGAGTTGCGGGTGGGTTTGCCGGTGGAATTGTTGTTAGCGGGCGATCGCACCATTCGCGGTCAAATTAGCTTTGTTTCCCCGGAAGTAGACCGAGAAGCCCAGGCAATTTTGGCAAAGGCGACTTTCCCCAATGATGGTATTTTACGAGATGGTCAGTTTGCCCGCGCTCGCGTGATTTGGGACAGCGAAGCGGGTATTCTCGTTCCCACCACGGCGATTTCTCGCATTGGCGGTCAAACCTTTGTATTTGTGGCGGAAACGGGGGAAGACCAAGGCTTGGTGGCCAAGCAGCGTCCGGTGGAGTTGGGGGCGATCCAAGGACAGCAATATCAAGTCCTCAGTGGTATCGAAGCCGGAGAGGAAATTGTCACGGAGGGGATTCTGAAGTTGTCTGATGGTGCGCCGATTACGATTGGTGATTAGTCATTGGTCATTGGTCATTGGTCATTGGTCATTCGTCATTGGTCATTGGTGACAAGTTAAGCTACACCATCCCCATGTCAAGGAAGTTCTAAACTTTTAAATATCCTAGCCCTAAAATGTATTGCCACAACAAAGGACGAATGACTAAAGACAAAGGACAATTAATTCTTGCGTTTTGCGAGGAGACGCGATCGCTTTTCGGGAGTGAGGGACTCTCGACAATACGGACAGCTTACTCCGGCTTCGTACTCAGGAGAGGCTTTGTCGGCTTCGGAAATAGGGAAGCCGCAACCAAGGCAAATTTCGTAACTTCCCGGTTGTAAGCCCGATTTAACCGCCACTCGTTCGTCAAAAACAAAGCATTCCCCGAACCATAAGCTTTCTTCGGGGGGAATTTCCTCTAAATACTTTAAAATGCCGCCTTTGAGGTGATAAACCTGTTCAAAGCCCTGTTGTAGTAAGTAAGACGAGGCTTTTTCGCAGCGAATCCCCCCAGTACAAAACATGGCGACTTTTTGGTGTTGGTGGGGATTTAACGTTTGGCGAGCATAATCGGGAAATTCGCGGAAAGATTCGGTTTTGGGGTTGTTTGCGCCCTGAAATGTACCAATATTGACTTCATACTCGTTGCGTGTGTCGATAACAACTACGTCCGGGTCAGAAATAATCTCATTCCACTGTTTGGGGGTGACGTAAGTTCCCACTTGCTGATTAGGATTGACTTCAGGAATACCCAGGGTGACAATCTCCCGCTTCAGCTTCACTTTTAGCCGTTCAAAGGGCGGTGTCGCAGCGATTGACTTCCGAACCTCTAAATCGGTGAAACGTTCGTCAGAACGCAAATAATGAATGACTGCGTGAATGTTGGCCGCTGCCCCCGCGATCGTGCCGTTAATGCCTTCTGGGGCTAGGAGGATTGTGCCTTTGAGATTTTGTGCTTGACAAAATGCCAGCAGGGGCGATCGCATTTCTGGGTAATTCGGGAGGGCAACAAATTTATAAAATGTAGCGACAACAGTCATAATCGAGTCTTGAGCGTGGGTTGATGGGAATTAAGAGGGGGAGGAGGGGGAAGGGGATTCAAACGAAATCTCTCGAATGCTATATTTTACGAGGGTTTCGGGGGATGATGCCCCCCAAAGTCAAAAAAATTTTGGCTAACCCCTATACAAAATGATCGTAAACGGTATAATAGCAAAGGCGGGTTGAGAAAAGCACTGCTTCTCCCAACCATCCAACGCTCAAAACCTGGGGGTATAGCTCAGTTGGTAGAGCGCCTGCTTTGCAAGCAGGATGTCAGCGGTTCGAATCCGCTTACCTCCATTACATTCAACTAATATTTAACAGCAATGTTGTCAATCAACATTGCTTTTTTCAAGGGAAATGATTAAACCCGATGAGATCGCGCTTGATGAGGAATGGGAGTACTATGAAGTCCGTCGTGTTTTTTTGATTTGCACCACGGTATAAATCGAAAGGATAATTCCAATTATGCCGAGAAATTGAATAATCGGCGTAACTAAATCAATCAACCCCGCAGCATTAAAGGCAATAATAATAATAAACCAAATCCCAACAGACAAAAAGCTAAACCAATTACCAAGTTTGGCTATATTCTGGTGCGATCCATGGAGTGTATAGTAGATTATAGCTCCACCAATTACAGGCGCACAAAACGACGACGCTAAAACCAACCCACTGTAGTCAGACGCTTGTTTAGGCATAGTTTTCGGTTAATCCTCAACCGTAAGTATCTACTATGATAACCTAGCGATCGCGATGGTGTCATCTATTCAATTTTTGTGCTTTTTAACGGTCATTAACAGTAATACTTACCCATTAAAATTGGTTTTTTAATCTTTATAAATAACGGTCTTCTGCAATTTGACCGTAATCAAGTTTAATAATGCGATCGCCTTTGTCAAAATAGCGGTCATCATGGCTAATTACTAATACCGTTTTACCTTTTTGCCGTAATTCTGGCAGAAGTTTTGTATAAAATAAATCTTTAAAACTTGGGTCTTGATCGGCAGCCCATTCATCAAATAAATAAATGGGTCGATCTTCTAAATAGGCGGTTAAAAGGGCTAATCGCTTCCGTTGTCCCTGGGATAATGCCAACGTAGAGAGGGCATCTTTTTCGATGGTAACTTTACGATCGAGTTGTAATTGTTGGAGATAATCTTGGGCTTGGCTGAGGGATTCAGAATCGAATCCTAATAACTTTGAAAAGAGATAAAAGTCAGAAAAAACAACTGAGAAATACTGACGATATTCCTCGCGGTTTTCTTCGGTGATGGGTTTACCATTGAGACAAATTTTGCCATCGTCGGGAGGGTAAAGCCCGGTGATGGTTTTAGCAAAGGTAGATTTTCCGCTACCATTTCCCCCAATAATAAAAACAATTTCCCCCGGTTTAAAGGTAAGATTAATCGGGCCTAAGGTAAAGTGGGTATCGTCTTGGGCGTTGTAATAGGTGTGGGTAATATTTTTGAGATCGAGTTGTTGCCAAGTTTGCGGTTGTTTGAGGGAAACAGCGACATTTTCGGCTTTATTTTTTAAAGAAAAACCAAGAGAATCTATTTTTTCTAAAGCGACATTGGCTTTGGCAACTAACGGTAGTTTATTTACAATATTTTCTAAAGGCCCGACAAGATAAGTAAAGGTGAGAACATAACCAGAAAGGGTAGTAGTATTAATTTCAAGCCAGTAGGGAAGAACAAATAAAACTAAACCAATGGCAAAAAAGAAAATCAGTTTTCCCCAACTATCGGTTGTGGCAAAAAGGGTTAAGCCTTTAATATTATGACGGCGGTATTGGGTGGCTGTGGGTTTTAGGGTATTTTCGAGAAAATCTTGGCGACGTTGAGCGTGTAATTTTAATTCTTTGATGCCTTCGGTAATGCTGCGGAAATGTTGAAAAAGTTGATCTTGTTCTTCTCGGGCTAGACTGAGTAAAGTGCGTCCTTTCCCCAGAGAAATACGAACGCTAATGGTCGCGATCGCGGATAATCCGACAACCATTAAAAAGACTTGCCAGGACAACCAAGTAATATATAATAAGCCCCCGATGACAATGGCAATATTAATAAAGACAAAGGGCAAGACAAACACCGCATTAGAAATGGTTTGCACATCTTCGGTTAATGTTGCCAATAATCGCGGCGATCCAAAGGTTTCTAGTTGACTCAATTCCGCCGCTAAAATCTGACGACTTAGGCGCATTTGCAAGCGGTAAACAGCATTTTGTGACAAGCGAATCAGCATTACTCTAGCAATGATGCTGGCACATAAAGCCAATAACGCTAATCCGAAAAATGCCCAGCCCACTGCGGGAGATGGGGGTATTTGCCCTTCCCCCACCAACCAACTAATTAAGGCAATTAAACCCGCACTACTCCCCCCACTAATAAACCCCATCGCGATCGCGACAGCGACCATTTGCCAGGAAGATTTTAATAAAAATGAAAATAACTTCATTGAAGAATAAAACCCATAAAAAGACCACCCATTGATTAAACTAGGGATGACACCGAAACTCTAATCAACTGACAAAATAGCTTTAACATCAAGGGGATTTAAGTTGCAAGTGTCAACCCACAGATTAACGAAGGTTAACTAAAAATGAGCAAATTTTTGGAGTTTATCAATTTTGCCCCAAATACAGCGATGCGATCGCGTCTACCCAGAGTTACGACAATTCAAACCTTGCGGATAGAAACTCATTGCAGTAGAAAGAAAGCGGTATAATGCCCATGCAATTTGACTCTCTCCCTCTTTATGGCTGACTCTGATGCGTTTTTACGACAACTGCGCGATCGCGGCGATCGGTTATTCTCGTTACTAAACCATTTCGATCGCTCCCGTATCTTGGTAATTGGTGACCTCACCCTCGACGAATTTCTCACCGGACAAGTTGAGCGTCTTTCCAGGGAAGCCCCGGTTTTGATTTTGCGGCACGAAACCACCGAGCAAATTCCCGGCGGTGGAGCCAATACCGCCTACAATATGGCAAAATTGGGCGGAAACGTCAAAGTTACCGGATTAGTGGGCAAGGACGACCAGGGAGAGGCATTAGAGCGCATTTTCCAAGCCGCAGACATTGATACTGAGGGGATGATTCGCGATCGCGACCGACCCACCGTTACTAAAACTCGCATTTCTGGTCACGCTCGTCAATCCGTCACCCAACAAATTGTCCGCATTGACCGCAAATCTGACCAAATCCCCGACGAGTCCATTCAGCAGCAACTCGCAGCTTATATTGACTCCCAACTGTCCCAAGTGGATGCGGTGGTTTTTTCCGATTACGGGGAAGGGGTAATGACTCCCCCCATCATCAAAGCGGGCTTGACCCATTCTCGCGTCATCGTAGACGCACAGAAAGCCCTGCATCGCTACGCAGGGGCTACTTTATTCACCCCCAACCTCCCCGAAGCCGAGTTAGCGGTGGGCTACCCCATCGGTGACACAACCAGCCTCCAGCAAGCCGGAAACGACCTTTTAGCCCTCACCCAAGCGTCCCAAGTCCTGATTACGCGGGGGGAAGAAGGAATGAGTTTATTTGATTCTCCCGATTCTCAGCAACGCATTCCGGCTTTTAATCGCACAGACGTTTTTGATGTGACGGGGGCTGGAGATACGGTGGTTGCAGCCCTCACCTTGAGTTTATGTGCAGGGGCTTCTTTTTGGGAAGCCGCAGTGTTAGGGAATCTTGCAGCGAGTATTGTTGTCCGTCAGTTTGGGACTGCGACGACAACGACAACGGAAATGAAAGAAGCATTACAGTTGCTATTAGATAACGAGGAATTGTTGGGTTAAAGTTCACTTCTGTAATCGAAAAGCCTTTACAATCGAGTTTGGAATATTAAGTCACAAACCCGATTGCTATGGTTAAAGAATTAACGAATAAGTCTGGTATCAATCAAAATAATTGGCTGTTTCCGGGGTTGGTTGGTTTACTCAGTCGCAGTTTTTTATTCTTACTGATTCTGGGTATTGCACCTATTGTACCTATTCCTCCCAATGGGCTGCCCGTTGAGGCGAATTGGTCGGCTTTTAATACTTGGGATAGCTTCTTTTACGAATCCATTGCGACTCAGGGATATCAATATATTCCTAGCAATATTATTCAAGGACAAAATGTTGCTTTTTTCCCTTTCTTTCCCTTACTATGTTGGCTGTTGATGCAGTTGGGACTGCCTTTCAATGTTGCAGGGACGATTATTAATAATAGTGCGTTTCTTGGGGCTTTGGTTGTACTTTATAACTGGCTGAAGCAACGTTATACAGTCCAGACTGTGACTTGGATTATTCTGGTTGTTGCTTTCTGCCCGTTTTCGATTTTTGGGACGTTTATTTATACCGAAGGCTTGTTTTTATTTGTCAGTATTGCGGCTTTAAAAGCGTTTGACCAAAAAAAGTATCAACAAGCGGCATTCTGGGGCGCGATCGCGACGGCAACTCGTCCGAATGGGGTGGCTCTCATTCCTACTTTTTTGTGGGTATCCTGGCGGCAAAAACGCGGCATACAGGCTTATTTGAGCGCGGTTTTCTCTGGGGTAGGTATTGGTTTATATAGCTTATATTGTGGTTGGCAATTTGGCGATTTTTTCGCATTTGTTCGCACGCAACAAGCCTGGGAGCGTCAAGCGGGAGTGGACTGGGAAGGCTGGAAAATGCTGTTTTCTGAGCTTGTTTTTGGATCGGAGGATATGATGAAAGGACTATCTCGCAATCCCAGTCATTTTATTTTAATGGGGATTGTGTTCGCGATCGCGTCCCTCATCATTTATTTTCGATCTCGTCTTCAAGTTAATGCTGTTTATTATTTAGCTTGTGTTTTGTTTCTTCTCGCTTGGCTTGTTGCGGGGGATGCTTTGATTAATATCCTCACGATTTTTGGGGGCTGTTATCTCTTGTGGAAATTTAGAAATAAATTAGGAAGTCTGATTTTTGGTTATGGCTTGTTTAGCTATCTCATTATTTTTAATTCTGGGGGGACTATTTCAGCCGAGCGTTTTGTCTATAGTACAATCTCTGTCGCGATCGCCCTCGGTTTACTCCTGTCTCGTTATCCCCGCTATGGCTATGCAACCCTGAGCTTTTTTGTCTTACTTTTAACCTTGTATTGTGTTCGCTTTGCCCAACATCTTTGGGTTGCTTGAGTCATTCCAGTTTTAAATAAAAGCGCCGTCGCACTTCTCGCAATCCTAGCAGTAAAGCGGCTAAAAGAAACGGTAAAAAGTAATAAATACTGCGGAAAATCAACAAAGAACTCAGGATACCATCGGCGGTAACTTTTCCGGCTAATAACAAAATAATAATCGTATCAAATACACCCAAGCCCCCCGGAACATTACTCACCACACCGCCGAGTTTTGCTAAAATATAAATGGTCATAAACTTGCTATAGCTTAAAGGCTCAATCGGCATAATTAAACTATATAAAATCCCCGCAGCCGCCCCCCAATCTAAAGCAAAAATGATAATTTGCGCGACAGAAAATCGTAAAGGGGGTAGTCGAATAACTTTCTGTTTGATTTTGAGCTTGAGTGAATGTCGGCGAATGGTAACTAACAGTAAATAAGCGGAAATCAAGCCCAAAGATAAACCCCCAAGGAGTTGAATTGAAGCCAGGGGCAAGTCAAATAATCGCGCGACTGCCGGAGATTCATATAAAAATAAAAAGCCCCCTAGGGTTAAAATTCCTAAAGAAAAACTGAGATTACTAAAAGCAATTAACTGGGTGGTTTCAATAAAATCTAAACCCCAGGATAAATACAAACGGTAACGAATAGCACTGCTCGTAAAAAAAGGAAAGCCGACTGTATTACTAAAACTGTAACAAGTAAAAGCCGCAAAAGCCGCTTTCGCATAAGCGAGGGGTTGTTTAACGTAATGCAATCCTAAGACTTCATAAAGGGTAATAAAGCCATAACCCAGAATGACTAAAATACTGGCAATAATCAAACGATAATTAGGCAAAACTTCAAGACTATGGAGTAAATCTTGATAACTGTAATCTTGAAGTTCAGTCGCGATCGCGTCTAATGCTAGTCCCAAAATTAGTAAACTAAATAGGAATGTACCTATTTGGGAAAGTCGCTTTTTATTCATTACTACAATTTCTAATTTTCTTCAATTGAATAGAGATAAAATGTTTGTAAAACGGCTAGAGTTTCAAACTCATAAGTAGGTAGAGACGAATTTAAATCAATTGTCGTTTCATAAATACTAAAAAAGAGAAAATCATGTTTTTGTGTGGTACTCCCAATCAACTCTTTCAACTGGGGTTGTCCGAGATCGAGCATAGTTTTGGTCACCGTTTGACAATGCTGTAGCACAAACGCCCCTAAGTCTTGAGGAAGTTGCCGACAAGTATTTTCTTTGAGATATTCAGTTAAACGTCGAGTGGCAAAATGTTGATAGTCATCCAAAGAAGGATTTGTAATCATCATCCCCCCCAACACAAATAAAATAAAACTGCCTATCCCGACTAAAACCGGAGTGTATTTCATGATTGATAATCTAGCGATGCTGGCATCCAAAATTGTCTAGAATTTAGCCTAAGAGTAGCGTACCTCATTGGAAAATAGCTCATCTTCAAAAAAAGGAAAACAGAGGTTGTCTCGGCTTAATTTTGTCTTTCTCGAAAAAATTTTGCCGGGGGCTTCCATTTTCTGCATGGGTGTGCTAAGGTAATAAATCGTATGGCGAGCGTAGCCAAGTGGTTAAGGCAGCGGATTGTGATTCCGCCATTCGCGGGTTCAAGTCCCGTCGTTCGCCCTCCTACTACAGACGCTAAAAATAACTTAAAGGTTCGTGGGGTTAAGCGAGAATCCCCTTCAAGCCTTGGGTTAACCGTCCAATGCCTTCTCGCGTGGTTTCTTGCTGTAGCGCCCCATAAGCAACGCGCAAGTAGCAACCAGTGGTGATACCAAAAGTTGTTCCTGGAATAACGGCAACGCCATATTCACGAATCAAACGCTTCACCACGGTAAAGGCATCAAGATTACTGTTGAGTTTCAAAAAGAGGTAAAACGCCCCGTTTGCAGTCGGAACAATACAACGATCTGCCAGGGGATGTAAAGCTTGGAGTAGGGTTTGACGGACAGAGGCGATCGCGCCCAAATGTTGCTGACAATACGCTTTCCCCACCTGTAACGCCCCTAACGCCGCATATTGAGACACCACCGACGCACAGATTAAATTTGTGTCTTGGATTTTTTTGACTGGATCGAGGAGATGTTGGGGAATGACCATATACCCAATCCGCCAACTCGCGAAGCCGTAAGCCTTTGAGAGACTAAACAGGGAAATTGTGTAGTCGCAACTGCCCCGAAAAGAAGCCGGGGAAACCGATTTTGCACCGTCGTAGGTAAAATACTCGTAAGCCTCATCGTGGATATGATACAACCCGCGATCGCGACACAAATCATTCACCGCTTGTAAATCTTTAGCCGGATAAACCGCCCCGGTGGGATTATTCGGGGAAATCGTGACAATAGCGCGGGTTTTCGGGGTAATTGCTGCCGCGATCGCCTCCAAACGCAGTTGATAATTCCCATCCGTCTCCACACAAACAGCCCGACACCCCGCGATCGCGATCGCCATTTCGTGATTGAAATAATAAGGAGTTTGTAAAATAATCTCATCCCCAAAAGACGCGATCGCGAGAATAGCATTCAAAAACGCCATATTACTTCCTGCCGTCACCACCACAGCGTTGCGATCGCCGATCTCAATATTATTCTCGGTTTGTAATTTGGTCGCGATCGCCTCTCGCAACGGCGCAATCCCCGTCACCGCTTGATATTTATGCAAATCGGGGTCAGCCAAAAACTGCGGCAACATCTCAAGGGCTTCTTGCGGTGGGGGATAATACACCACTCCTTGTCCTAAAGAAATCGTCCCCGGATTTTGGCGAATCAACTCCCCCACAACGGGGATAATCGGCGATTGTACCGCTTCCATTCTGGCGTTTTGCATGATTGGGTTATGCGTTATTGGTTATTGGTCAAATTACCCGTAGGGGCTGGGTTTCCCTGCCCAATTTTACGTTAATCGAACAACAAACAAAGGACGAAGGACAAATGACCCATGACAAAATACGGTATGCTGACCAACGAACGCGCAATCCTCAGCAAACTCAAGAATTATGACATGGCAACGGCCAGACAATCGCCAACCCAACCAACTCCGCCCCATTCGCTTTGAAAAAGACTTTACTCGCTTTGCGGCGGCTTCTGTCCTCACCCACTGCGGCGATACGAAGGTACTGTGTACGGCCAGTGTGAGTGAAGGAGTCCCCCGCTTTCTTCTCGACAGCGGCCAAGGTTGGTTAACCGCAGAATACCGAATGCTACCGGGGGCCACTCCCCAACGGCAAAGGCGCGAACTCATGAAGCTTTCAGGACGAACCCAGGAAATTCAACGACTGATTGGCCGCAGTTTACGGGCTGCGTTGGATTTAACAAAATTGGGCGATCGCACCATCACCATAGATGCCGATGTCCTCCAAGCCGATGCCGGAACTCGCACAACTTCCATTACTGGGGGTTATGTCGCCCTTGCCCTCGCCATTCAGCGCCTTATGGATGCCGGAGACCTCGCCACCTCTCCCCTACGCTATCCCGTGGCAGCGACTTCTGTCGGTATTATTGATGACGAAATTTTCCTCGATTTGAAATACGAAGAAGATGTAACGGCGGCGGTGGATTTTAATGTGGTGATGACGGGGGAAATGCAGTTGATCGAAATGCAGGGAACCGCCGAAGAAAACAGTTTTAGCCGGACGCAACTCAATCAAATTCTTGATGTGGCTGAAAAAGGGATTGAGGAGATTATCACGCTACAGCAAGCGGCTATTTCTGGGGAATGATGAATGCTGAAATTTGGGAAAGGCAATCAATCCCGACAACGGAGAACTTATATTTATAGTACAATAGTTCTATAAGTGCTTTCCGACTAAGTTACCTCAAGTTGTTAATTCGGCTTGGGGTTTTTCTTCAGACCCAATTTATTTCCCTACTGGCGTGACACAGCTAAAATGAGGCTTTAGGTAGGGTGTCGTTAGCGCAGCGTAACGCACCGAAATCTAAATATTTTAGCGGTTTTGGCGATCGCATAATTTAAGGTGTGTCACGGCGGATAGCTAGATTGCAGTCACAGTATGAGTTTTAGCCGCCCAACCCACCCTACTGGCGTGACACAGCTAAAATGAGGCTTTAGGTAGGGTGTCGTTAGCGCAGCGTAACGCACCGAAATCTAAATATTTTAGCGGTTTTGGCGATCGCATAATTTAAGGTGGGTCACGGCGGATAGCTAGATTGCAGTCACAGTATGAGTTTTAGCCGCCCAACCCACCCTACGCGCTACGCGCTCTCTTTGAAACGTTAAATTCGCTTTTTGACGCTGAAACCCAGATATATTCTAGCGTTGAGCCTTTTCTAAAGTCTGCCCTATAGGCCAAAGTTTCCGATCTTCTTTCTAGGGCTTGCATCCCACCTCCCCCCCGACTGCCGATTGCCGATTGCCGAGGAGCCCCTTAGAGGCTGATAACTGAAAAAGCGCCTGGGAGTCTTGCCGTGTTTCGACCCCAAACGCTTTCTCTACTTTCTCCTCACACACCATTAGGTTACACTATTTTTGGTGCTTGTCAACTCTTTTTTTTAACTTTTTGGGGGTGAAATTCAAAATTCTGGGTCAGAGTCATCCCTTAAAGTCTCGACAAGCAGCGTCAAGCGGTCTTGGCCTTGTTTGAGAAATTTCTCGCAGGCTTGCAATTTGTCAACTGCGATCGCAAATTCATCAAAAACTGCCTCTAGGGGTAAGTCCCCCGACTCGATTTGTTCGATAATATTTTCAATAGCGCTGACTTCTTGTTCGTATTGCCAATCGGACATAGAGTAGTTCAGTAGTTGTGACTTGTTGGAGTAGCCCAGAAAAAAAGGCGATAGCGCCTTTTCGTAAATTTTTCATTATAAAAACAGTAGAATTTTCCGAAATCGGCAAAATAGCTACAAGTATATAATGAAATCAGTGGACAGCCTGGCAAGACTGACCACAACCTATTGTCTCATTTTTTTTTCAACCCCATTACGGGCGAGAACCATGTTAGATGTCATTATTATTTCTATATTTATCGTAGCAGCCGCAGGCGTTGGCTATGAAGCGGTGACGTTGTTGCCCAGTGACGTATTAGTCCAGGTTACCAACATCGAAGCTGTCCGCTTAATTGTCGCGTCTTTTAGCGGCATTATCGGTTTGGCGTTAGGGCTAACAGCCCAAACCACTTATCGCCGCATCGAAACCAAAGTCCGCAGTCTACCTATCGAGGTAATTTTAACGCGGGCTGTGGGATGGGCTATTGGTTTGCTGTTGGCTAACTTAATGCTGGCCCCTATCTTTTTCTTACCCATTCCTAACCAAATTGCTTTTATCAAGCCCACTGTGGCGATTTTAGCCAGTATTGGTTTTTCAGTCTTGGGCATTAACTTGGCCGATACCCACGGTCGCATATTTTTGCGTTTAATCAATCCCAACAGCATCGAATCTATGTTGGTGGCCGAAGGTACTTTACAAGCCGCCTTTACTAAAGTATTAGATACAAGCTGTATTATTGACGGTCGTATTGAAGAATTACTGAATACAGGTTTTGTAGAAGGGCAGATTTTAGTGCCGCAGTTTATCATCGAGGAGTTGCAACTGCTGGCCGACTCTACCAACGACCAAAAGCGATCGCGCGGCCGACGGGGCTTAGATATCCTCAACCGTATGCAGCAAGCCTATCCCGACCAGATTGCGATGCACCCGATCGATTATGAAGAGAACATCCCCGTAGACACGAAATTAGTTCGCTTTACCCAAGAAATCAACGGCGTATTGCTGACCAATGACTACAACTTGAGTAAGGTTGCGAGTTTGAAAAAAGTCTCGGTATTGAATGTTAATGATTTAGCCCAAGCCGTCCGTCCCATTTACCTCCCCGGAGACACCATCGAGTTAAAAATCTTGCGTCAGGGCAAAGAACCCGAACAAGGGGTAGGATATCTTAATGATGGGACAATGGTAGTCGTAGAAGAAGGCCAAGGATACGTTGGGGCTGAGTTACCTGTTGTGGTCACTTCGGCGTTACAAACTTCTGCCGGACGCATGATTTTTGCTAAACCCCATACTTCGGTTATGGCTTAAAACAGCAATGAATCACCTAATTTTGGATAAAAGGACGACTAAAACGGTCGTCCTTTGTGATTGGGAAAGTCCTTAAGGGCTTATTACAAACGGCTCAATTTTTTGTAAGCTATTCTAGAATGTCATCTTTAGCTGCGGAGTCGCGATTGTGGGTGTTAAAGCCAGGGATTTGATTAGACTGCCTTTTGATTCTACGTTTTATATCTTTAATATTATTGTGCCAATTCTATTTTTAGGATTGGCTTTTTTAATGATGCCGATTTCTCAAGTTTTTGTCTTCGATACGGACGAAGGCCAGGAGTTAATCAAAGCGGTTTTATATTCTCAAGGTTACAGTTTATATGACCCAATTTGGAGCGATCAACCGCCGTTATTCACGATTTTATTATCTGCTTGGTTTAATCTGTGGGGAGAGTCGATTATCGCGGCGCGATCGCTCATTTTAATCTTTGCAACCCTTTTAATCTGGGCGTTTTCTCATATTATTCGCCTCAGCTTGGGTAAAATCGCAGCGATTGTAGCAGTGGTTATGTTGGCAATTTCTTGTAATTTCCTGCGACTCAGTGTTTCGGTGATGATTGGGATTCCCTGTTTGGCTTTGGCGATTTTGTCTTTATATTTTTTGGTACTTTATCAAAAGCAAAATAAACTATGTTTTTTATTGCTTTCTGGTATTAGTTTTGCGATTTCCCTCCAATTCAAAATGTTTACAGTTTTCTTGATTCCGATTTGGAGCATTCTAATTATTGAACCAGAATGGCAAAAACCTAGAGACGTTTGGGTTAGAAATGTTGTTATAAAAACTGCAATTTGGATCGGGGCGATCGCGTCTACCTTTTTAATAATTGGCTTCACTTTTAACTCCCTTCAACTCGAATCATTTTTGCAATTTCACCTTACCTCCAACTTAAAAAATGTCTTCGTCAATGAAAATAGTTTAGCCGATGTTGCCTTGATGTATCTCCAAGAAATCGACTACACCCTATTAGCAATTTTCGGCTTAGGAACTATTGTTAAATCTCGCGCTTGGCTACCCAAAATCCCGGTATTCTGGCTGATCGTTGCCAGTTTAATCCTCATTCGTCATAAACCCGTTTGGTATCATCACTACCTGTTATTATCCATTCCCCTAACTTGGTTAGCCCTTTACGGATTGCACCTGGCTTTTTCTTTACAAAAATCAAAACATTGGTATGAATCTATACATTTTCAAAACAGAAAATCTGTCAATTTAAGGAAAATTGCCCTAGGTTTATGTCTTTTTGCCGCGATCGCAATGCCGATTAAAATCGCTGTTCTCCAATGGCAGAATCAAATCTTTATCCGCAATTCTCAAGTTTCCTGGGAAATCGTCGCAGAGATCGAACGCTATAAAACCCAAACAAATTGGCTGTTTACTGACAATCCTGGTTATGCCTTTTATACTGGCCTAAAAGTACCGCCAGAGATCGCCGTGTTATCGCGCAAGCGAGTTGCATCTGGGGAGATGACCCCCGAATACCTGCAAAGCTTACTAGATCGCTACGATCCCGAACAAATTATTATAGAGCGTTTTCCTGAAGTTCGTGGCGCGATCGCACCCAATTTACAAGCAAACTATTCTAAAATAGAATCAAAACCCAATATCGAACATTTTTTGTTAAATTCTTTAAACTTTTGATAACCTTTTTTGTAAGTCGCGTTAATAAAAATGACGAAATTCCTCTACACCCAATCCGTCTCTCATCGGAACTATCTTATTATTCCCTTTGAGTTTGCCAAGTTTGATAACGAAATGGTCTACAGTTACATCTTGCTATCAGACAAAGGCTATAAAGGATCGTTTCATAAAGCCAAAAACCCCGCCCAATTGTATTCGAGTAATCTCAAAGAAATTATCGAAATCGCCCAAACCCACCTCAACGAAAAAACCGAAGAAAGCCACGATATCGACTACTTTCGCCAACGCTACGTTTACCGGGACAACCTCTTAATCCTCCACGAAGAAGCCGGAAAATGTTTTTACGACCACTACCCCCCCAACGAACTACGCAACATTGCCGCCCCCAAACTGTTCTATACTGCCCCTGAATGCCTCAGTTGGGTCAAAAGAGGACTCGACCGCAACATACTCAGCGAACCCATGCAAAGTTAAATTGCCAAATCTCGTTATAATTTCCCTACCCTTGATTTTGGTAGAGAGGAATGTCTAAATGTGTGGAATTTGTGGCGTAGTCTATGCCGATGGCGATCGCCCCATCGATCCCGGTCTCATCGAAATTATGACCGCCACGATTACCCATCGCGGCCCCGACCAACAAGGAATTTATCGTCAAAACAACGTCGGGTTAGGGTCGCGGCGGCTTTCCATCATTGACCTCGACGGCGGCCAGCAACCCATCCACAACGAAGACAAAAGCATCTGGGTCGTATTCAACGGCGAACTCTACAACTATCGCGAACTCACCCACTCCCTCAAACGTCGCGGCCACAAATTCTACACCGCCACCGATACCGAAGTTCTCGTCCACGCCTACGAAGAATTTGGCGACGAATTTCTCGAATATCTCAACGGGATGTACGCCTTTGCCCTGTGGGACGAACGACAGCAACGAATCATTGTCGCCCGCGATCGCATGGGTATCAAACCCCTCTACTACACCCGTCACGACAACGCCCTGATCTTCGGGTCAGAACTCAAAACCCTACTCGCCTACCCCGGTGTCTCCCGTAGCGTCGATCTCGTCGCCCTCAACGAATACCTCAGCTTTGAATACATCCCCACCCCCCGCAGCATCTTCCAAAACATCCACAAACTGCCCCCAGGACACGCCCTCAGCTACCGCGAAGGCAAACTCGACCTCTGGCAATACTGGGACATCAACCTCGGTCGCAGCGAAAACCTGCAAGCCAAACCCATCCAAGACTACGAACAAGAACTCCTCGAAGTCCTCACCGAAGCCGTCTCGAAAGAAATGGTCAGCGACGTACCCGTAGGAGTCCTCCTTAGTGGCGGCCTCGACTCCAGCAGCATCGCCGCCATTATGGCCAAAATCGCCCCGGAAAGCGTCAAAAGCTTCTCGATTCGCTTTGACGACCCCTCCTTCGACGAATCCAACTACGCCCGTCTCGTCGCCGATTACCTCAAAACCGAACATCACGAACTCACCCTCACCCCCAAACTCACCCTCGAACTCGTCCCCCAACTCGCCAAATTCCTCGACGAACCCCTGGGGGACTCCTCCATTATTCCCACCTTCTTGCTGTCTCAATTCACCCGTCACCACGTCAAAGTTGCCTTGGGGGGAGACGGGGGAGACGAACTATTCGCAGGCTACTCCACCCTACAAGCCCATCGCCTCGTCGAATACTACGAAATGCTGTTACCGGGGATGATTCGCCATCGCCTTATTCCCTGGATGGTCGATCGCCTGCCCGTATCTTTTGATAACATCAGCCTAGACTTCAAAGTGCGTCGCTTTATCGCCGGTCGTGGCATTCCCATTATGATGCGCCATCATCAATGGTTGGGGTCTTTTACCACTGCCCAAAAACGCCAACTCCTGCAACCCTGGACGCAACTTTTAGAAAAAGACACCTATCACGTCGCCTTTGAACATCAACGCAACTCCCAAGCCCAAGAAGCCCTCAATCAACTGCTATATTGCGACTTGAAACTTTATCTTGAAGGGGATATCCTCACGAAAGTAGACCGGGCGAGTATGGCCAACTCCCTCGAAGTCCGCGTTCCCTTTCTCAACCATACCCTAGTTGAATATGCCGCTAAACTGCCCCATAGGGTTAAACTGCGGGGTCTGACCTCAAAATATATCTTACGGCGGGCGATGCGCCAGCATTTGCCCCCAGAAATCCTAAAACGGGGTAAAAAAGGGTTTAATATGCCCGTGGCGAAATGGTTGACCAGCGATCTGCGTCCCCTCGTTGAAGATATGTTATCGCGCGATCGCCTGCAACGAGAAGGCTTTTTCAACGCCGATTACGTCCAACAACTCCTC
This sequence comes from filamentous cyanobacterium ESFC-1, assembly GCA_000380225.1. Classification (GTDB taxonomy): domain Bacteria; phylum Cyanobacteriota; class Cyanobacteriia; order Cyanobacteriales; family Spirulinaceae; genus Jaaginema. The sequence goes on along the minus strand of KB904821.1, from coordinate 88,615 downwards.
AGCCAACATCTAAACGGCCAAGCCGACCATCGCAAACTTCTCTGGACATTATTAGTATTTGAATTGTGGTACGAACATTGGGGTATGAATTAAATCCCCTTTCGTCAACGGTAATCTCTCACCAAATTATCTTATGATTTACGCCAATCCAGAAGAACAAACCCCCAAACAACTGATTATTAACCCTACCGGAGAACCTTATCAGCCTGCCCGCCTTTACTACACCATTCACAATAAAAAAACGGTTGTGAGGGCTTTTGAAAAACTACGCTGTATCAAATACGATCCTAAATCTCAATCTTGGGATTGGTACTACGAAGCCGAAGCCCAAAAACTGCGATTTGAAAATTCTTATAACAAAATTCCGAAAGAAGAACGACCCCTTTTACTCGGTGCATTTTTCTTTCGTAGCGACACCGAAATGATCCTGGAACTCGACTCGGCGTTTCACGTTCCCGTTGCGATTGAGTTCTTTGATAAACGGGTTAATCGCCGGGCGGCGGAAGCGATCAAAATGCGTTTAGTTAATCGTTTTTATTCCACTGAAGACGACGAGGAACAAGCCACTAATCGTCAATATACCCTCGATAGCGATCGCGTCGTTTTGCCTCCCGAAGACAAGTTTCAAGAAATTATCGACACTCACGATAGCGAAGAAGATCGCCTACAAGCCTTAAACGACTACATGGCAGAAACAACGAAACAACCCCTTCCAGAAATCCAAGAACTCCCCGTTCACTATTACGAAGAAGGGTTAGCTGGCTTGAATTTAGTAATTGAATTTCACGCTATTGAAGCTTTAGAACGTTGGCGAGGTAATTCTATTACTCAGTACGATCTATTACATGAAATGGAAGAAAGAGAAGCTAAGGAAGAATTTTTAAACTTCTTGAATAATGCCTCTGAAGAAGACATCGAAGAACTCAAGAAAATCATCGAAGCCGAAAAACAAGAATTGGCAGAAACCGTTGAAGTGGAAGGGGAAAGTGTAACGGAAGAATCAGAATCCTAAAACAAAACCCCGGCTTGTTGAACAAACCGGGGTTTGAGATAAACTTGAAGCAATTAAGCAATTTTAGCTTGGGCTTCTTTTTCTAAAAGATTCAGAATTGAAGCTTTTTCTAGTAAACCCAGAACTACGCCATTATCGTTAATTACGAGTAATTTTTGTTCGGGCTTCGCTTCTAACATCTTCACGACTTTTAGCAAAGAAAGATTGGCGCTAACTTCTTTATCAGCATTGATGGGCTTAATTAATTCGCTGATAGAACGTTCTGTCCATAACGAAGTTGCTACAGTTTTGAGGTCGTTGACATCAATGACACCGAGAAGATGTCCTTCTGCATCTGTCACGATAAACTCATTGCGGGCTGCTTGACCAATCACATAGTTGTTCACAAACTCGCGAATGGTTATGTCTTCTGAAACGACGGGGTTATTGGGATTAATCGCATCAGCCGCCGTATAGTGGTCGAGTTTGTCTTGGACGCGGGCAGTTTGGGCGTAGCGACCCGCATTTTGCAGGACGAAGAAACCGATTAGTAATGTCCAGAAACTACCAATTTGGGTGATACCAAGAACGCCGAGTAAACCAATAGCAATCCCAACCCAACCGAGAACTTGACCGGCCCGACTGGCAAATAATAAGCCTGTATTCGGGTTTCCGGTGACTTTCCAGACAATAGACTTGAGGATGTTACCGCCATCAAGGGGCAGTCCGGGGATGAGGTTAAATAACGCCAGAACCAGGTTAATTTGCGCCAGCAAGCCGACAATGGCAGCTACCGGCCCTGCCAAGGGTAAAGTCAAGCCCATGACGGTAAATAAGCCAAATAACAGCAAACTAACGCCAGGCCCGGCGATCGCGACGAGGAATGATTGTTCCGGGGTTTCTGATTCTTTGTCCAGCATGGCCAAGCCCCCGAAGATAAACAGGGTGATGGACTTGACATCAATGCCTTGGGTAATGGCGACAAAGCTGTGACCGAGTTCGTGGGCGAGAACCGACGCAAAGAGCAGTAGCGCCGAGATAAAGCCCAATAACCAGGGTAAAGCAAGTCCTAAACCCGGAAAAGCCGCAGCAATAGAACCGCCAAAGGATAAGGTGACCAATCCTAAGACCAGAAACCAGGACGGATTAACAAAAAATGGAATGCCGAATAAATTACCGACTCGAATATTACCGTTCATAAAATATATATAACTCCTTAACTAAGTGGCGATCGCGCTCGATGCGATCTACCGATTTCGCTTGTTATGCCCATTGTAACGAAGTTTTAAGCAGCATTCTGCCCGTCAAATGCCGTAAAACCCGACCTCCTACGTTCGGTTAAGAACCGGGTTTGGGCTGTTCTGTTACCTCGAATATCGGGCATAATAGAAATAATGAAAACGCCTTTCCGTTATTTTAATTCTTTAAGGCGCGTTCCCCGACATTTGTTAACGTTTCGCAAACATGATGGTTTCTTCGCCTGAATCGACTCCCACCTATCACCACGAAGATATCCAGCAAATTCTACACCTCGCGATCGCCCGTCAAGCCGATGGCGAAGACAGCGAATTTTCTCGCGATCAACTCCTAGAAATTGCTGATGAATTGGGCATTAGTCTCAATACTTTACAACAAGCCGAAAAAGAATGGCTGGTTCAAAAACAAGTTAATCTTCGCCATCAAGAATTCGATGTATATCGTCGCCAACAATTCAAACATAAATCTGGTAAATATTTAATCGTTAGCGGCTTTTTCTTCGCGATTGACTTCTTGAGTGGCGGCTTAGGAACGATTAGCTGGTCGCTTTATGTTTTAGTCAGTTCCGGTTCGTTAGTTGCTTTAAACGCTTGGAAAGTGTATCAAACCCAAGGCGAAATCTACGAACAAGCTTTTGAACGGTGGGAAAGAAAACGCCAGTTTAAACAGTCTGTTGGTACTCTGGTTCGCAACGTACAAAAAGTGATACAAGGCTAATTTTTATTAATTTTCGGAGGAATTTTGGGCCGCGATCGCGAGTTTAATACTATCCACTTCTCGCAAGCGATCCATCACTGCCACAACTCGTCCGTGACTAACAGCTTCATCGGCATGAATTGTCACTACATTAGTCTGAGATGAATCTTTGATTTGGTTGCGAATTGCCGGAACCAAATCTTCTAATGTCACGGGTTGACGATTTAAAGCCAACTCCCCCTCGGCGGTAATGGTAACGGTGAGGTCAATTTTTTGCTGTAATGCTACTGTTGCCGCTTGGGGTAAATTGACTTCTAATCCTTGCGATCGCGTCAGAAATAAACTGGCAATGATAAATACGGCTAAGATGGCGAAAATTACATCAATCATGGGAACAAGATTGATGTTTAATGGGGTTTCGTTTTCTTCGGGTAAACGCATGGTTTTGTTGTTGGTTATTGGTTGTTGGTTGTTGGTTGTTGGTTATTGGTTATTGGTTGTTGGTTATTGGTTGTTGGTTGTTGGTTATTGGTTGTTGGTTGTTGGTTGTTGGTTATCACGAATAACTAAAAATTGTGCATTGTTAATTGTTAATTGTTAATTGTTAATTGTTAATTGTTAATTGTTAATTGTTAATTATTAATTGTTAATTGTTAATTATTAATTGTTAATTGTGCATTGTTAGGCGATGTAATAACTCCAACTCGCCGCCATATTCTTGTAAAAAAGCCAATTGACGGCGATAAAAACCGCGAAACAAATTGGCAAAAACTAACGTAAAAATGGCCACCATTAACCCCAAAACGGTTGACACTAACGCCTCACTAATACCGGCAGTAACTTGGAGGGTTTCGCTGTTAGCCACATCGCCGAGCTTGAGGGCTGAAAACGCCGAGATTAAGCCCAAAATTGTGCCTAGAAGCCCCAGTAACGGAGCCGTGGTTATGATTGTTTCAAATACGGTATTAAAGCGGCGTAGCCGAGGAATTTCGGCTTGGGCGGCACTTTCGAGAGCGAGGCGAAACTCATCAGGAGAAAGGCGATCGCGAGTTAAGGCTTTGAGGGAAATGCGAGCGATCGGTAAATCGGTGTTTTGACGCAACTTCTGAAGAATAAATTGCGTCCGATCCCCATAAGACAGCAACACCTCCCGCGCGAGGCGACGCTGGCGGCGGTGTAGCTTCGTCCAAAACCACAAACGCTCTCCAATCAAGGTAACAGCGATTAAAGAACTGGCCAAAATCGGTAGAGTAACAATGCCCCCGGATAATGCAACCATAAAATTCCCTCTACAAAAAGCATAAAAAGGTTTTTCGCGATCGCGCCCCCTCAATCAGGAGAGTTTTGCGAAAACAATCCCGATAAGAAAGACAACAACTTGATAAACTAAGCCAAGAGGCTAAAATCGTTATGACACCTTTTAAACAGCAATTTCTCGTGGCTCTGAAAATGCCTTTATCGTCAAAAATTATCAAAAAGGGATTAATTATTCCCGTCGCGATCGCGTCGGCATTCTTACTCTCCCCCCAACTCAACCTCCCCAATGCTCGCGCTCAAAGTGCCGGGGGTGCAAGACCCATTACCATTACTTCCGATGTCCAAGAAGCCAACCGCTTAACCGGAGTGGTTACGGCGATTGGCAACGTTGTCATTAACTATCCTGCCCGACAAATGACGGCAACCGCAGCCCAAGCGCAATACTTCCAAAACGAAAATAAAATCGTGATGACGGGTAACGTTTACGTCCAACAACAGGGGGGAAACAGCATTCGCGCTGAAACTGTCACCTATCTCGTAAACGAGCAACGCTTTGTTGCTGTGCCGCAAAGCAACCGCCAAGTCGAGTCTACCTATATGCTCTCCGATCCCGACGCGCCGACCACCCCCGCCGTTGCGCCTGCCACACCCCCTTTCAACCCTAAACCCGCCTTTAAAACGCCTGTAAGCGAATAAGCCCGAATTATTGCCAAGGGAGTGTCCAGTTTTGACGATTACGCTCAAAAATATTCATAAATCCTACGGTAAACGCGCCGTTGTCAACCGGGTTAACCTCAGTGTGGCGCAAGGGGAAATTGTCGGTTTACTTGGGCCCAATGGGGCGGGTAAAACCACCACCTTTTATATTGCCACGGGCTTAATTAAACCCGATCGCGGCACAGTCTGGCTCAACGACCGCGATGTGACCAAACTGCCCATTAACCAACGCGCTCATCTGGGGATTGGCTATCTACCCCAACAAGCCAGTATTTTCCGCAACTTGAGCGTCAAAGAAAATCTGCTATTGGTATTAGAGCAAAGCGGTATTGCGCGATCGCGATATGCCGTCCGCTTGCACGAATTAATCGACGAATTTCGCCTGCACAAAGTCATCGATACCAAAGGTGGCCAAGTATCTGGGGGAGAGCGCCGACGCACCGAAATTGCTCGCGCTTTAGCCGTGGGGAATGACGGGCCAGATTTTTTGTTACTTGATGAACCTTTTGCGGGGGTCGATCCCATTGCGGTGTCAGAGATTCAGAAGCTCATCGCCCAACTGCGCGATCGCGAAATGGGTATTTTGATCACCGACCACAACGTCCGAGAAACCCTCGCCATTGTCGATCGCGCCTACATCATGCGCGACGGTCAAATTCTGGCCGCGGGAACCACCTCAGAACTTTACAATGACCCCCTCGTAAGACAGTATTACTTGGGAGAAGACTTCCAAATGTAGTAGGTTTTTCCCTTTATTTTCAACCCAACCGCTATGGCCTCGAACAAACCCAAAATCTCAACCCAAGGTCTTTGGGGCTTTTCTCTGCTCGACCGCTATATCGCCACAGAGATTATTCTGCCCTTTTTATTCATTGTCGGCTTGGTGTCTTCCCTCGGCTTGGCCGCCGGGACGATTTTTGATATCGTGCGCCAAATCACTGAATACGGCCTGATGCTCAGTGTGGCGTTGCAATACATTTTTCTCAAACTGCCCCAATTCGTCGCCTATGCCTTCCCAGTTTCGATCTTGTTAGCGACTTTGATGGCTTATAGTCGCTTGTCTACCCAAAGCGAATTAATTGCCTTACGCAGCGTTGGGGTTAGCGTGTATCGCTTGGTCATTCCCGCCCTCATTTTTAGCTTATTCGTGTCGGGGCTGACTTTTGCTTTTAACGAATATATTGTGCAGTCGGCGAACTATCAAGCCGCCGTTATTCTCGAAAAAGCCCTGGGTCAAGACCGACCCACTTTCAAAGAAGAAAATATCTTTTATCCCGAATATACCGAAGTACAAGACGAAGATGGCGATCGCCGTAAAGTTCTCAGTCGCTTATTTTATGCCGAACAATTCAATGGCCGCGAAATGTATGGGGTGACCATTTTTGACCGTTCTCAAGACGGCGTAAACCAGATTATCTCAGCACAATCGGCTTCTTGGAATTTACGGGAAAATAAATGGGATTTTAACAACGGTACAATCTATCTGGTTGCCCCCGATGGCTCTTATCGTAATATTTTGCGCTTTGACCGCCAACTCCTGCAACTACCGCGATCGGCTTTGGATTTTGCCCAACGGGATATCGATCCCAGTGAAATGAATATTAGCCAAGCCGTCGAATATATGGAAGTGCTGCGGGTATCCAATGACGAAAAGGGCTTACGACAACTCAAAGCTCGCATTCACCGCGCGATCGCGTTTCCCTTTGTCTGCGTTGTCTTTTGTTTGCTCGGTGCAGCCATGGGGACGCGACCCCAACAAGGCGGACGGGCCGCCAGTTTTAGTGTTGCTGTAGCGGTGGTGTTTGTTTACTATGTCCTCAACTTTGTGATGACGGCAATGGGGTCTGTGGGAGTCCTTCCCCCCCTGCTGGCCGCTTGGGTTGCCAATATCTTTGGCTTCGCGATTGGTGCGGGTTTACTGGTTAAATCGGCTCAGTAGTTGTTAGTCCTTCGTCCTTCGTCCTTCGTCCTTGGTTATTTGTTGCTCGTCAATCTACTGCTTCCTAATTAATTGTTAATTGTTAATTGTTAATTGTTAATTGTTAATTAGTTGGTCATTGCTTCAATCAACTACAATAGAAACAGCAAACGGCGCGTTGGGAGTTTTTATACAATGTCTGCACCGACTCCATCCTCTCCATTAATCGAAGAAATTAAAGGGCTGTGGCAATTTGCCAAAAAGCCGTCGGTGTGGATTCCTTCTGTCACAATTCCCCTATTCGCGATCGCGCTGTGGGCTTACAGCAGCAATCCCCAATGGTTAGAAGCCACCAACGAACGCTCGGCCCGCACCGGGAAAGCTCTGTCTACCGATCCCGATAGCCCCGTCACCAGCGCCGACCTCGACCTCGACCCCGACACAACGACTAACAATACCAGCGACTTAGCCGCGTTGCTCGAACAAGCCGCCCAAGCCTCTCAAACCAGCGATCGCGGCGAAGAAGAAGACTCGACCCCTAACTTAGTCAATCAACTCTTACAACCCCCTTCTGGGGCGAATAACCCTGAAGCCAATAATCCCTTTGCCAGCGCCATTCAAGACTTACTCAACCGCAATGTAAGTAGTAGTGCCAGTCCTCCTGACAATCCTGCCCAGTTTTCCCCGATTTTAGGCTCTACCTCCGCCAATCCTCAAAACAACAGCGATCCGCTTCAACAAGCCCTGAGTAATCTTCAGACTAACAACCCCAACGCCAATCCCAATCAACCGCTTACGACTAATCAAGCTAACCCCAACGCGGCTTTACCCTTATCCCAAACCCCAACAGGTGTAAATATGCCAGCCCCCTCTCTTGCCGGGACTTACGCTTATCCCAATCAAGCAGGAGTTACGGGCTACAATCCCCCTACGCCGGGGATTTCGGCTAACGTCGGGTCGCGGGGGGGTGGTGGCTATGTGGTCACACCTCAAGGCACCTATTCACCGCTACACGAACGCGGCACAACGGGCTATACGGTAACGCCTCAAGGTAGTTATATTCCCTTACCGCAACGAGGGGGAACCAGTACCACAGTAACGCCCCAAGGCACTTATTCCTATCCTCGCGATCGCGGCACAACCGGATACACCCCCCCGCAACAAACTGCTCCCAATACTAATCCTAATAATGTAAACGGTACACCCACCAATCAACCGTTTACACCGAATAGTCCCTTCAACAATCCGTTTAATTCCAATCAAAACACCACCAATTCTCAACAGTAATTGTTGAATTTCTTGGTTAGCATTAAATTTTCTAGAACCCCGGTTTCTTATTTGCCTAGCCGCTAGATTTAGGATTTTACCTCAGAAACCGGGGTTCTTAAACCCTACTTTCCGATCGGATTTAATATAACCATTAAGTTGCTCTAAACCAGCTATCCTCAAACTCGCGATAAGCTTGATTAATGATCTGCATTCTGGTTTTGGCTTGGGGGGTTGAATTGATGTCTGGATGATATTGTTTAACCAGACGACGATAAGCCGCCTTTACTTCCTCAAAAACTGCATCTGGAGCAACGTTTAAAACTTCCCACCATTGCTGAAATTGTAGAATATCTTCGGCGTTGGTGAGACGGGTTTGTTGCCAAATTTTGAGAAAATTTCCTTTTCCCGCAGTAATCAAAAATTGCCCGTCAGGGCTAAAAGAAAGAGGCGGTAATCCTTCAAGGGTTTGTAATAGTTTTCCATCCGGTAAACGCCAAATTTTAACGGTATTATCTAAACTTGCACTGGCAAAAAATAAACCACTCGGATGAATAGAAATTGACCAAATGGGGGCGGTATGATGAGTTAAAGTTTGCTGCAATTCCCCGGTCGGAAAATGCCAAATTTTAATAGTACAATCGCTGCTACAACTCATCAGAGTTTCACCATCGGGAGTGAGGGCAATTCCTGTTATCCAGTTGCTATGTTGTCCAAATTGACGTAATAATTGACCTTGGTTTAAATCCCAGATTTTGATAGCGCGATCGCTCCCTCCAGTAATCCCTGTGTTACCGTCAGGATGGAGCGTTACGGCACAAACTACCCCTTCATGGGCCTGAATCGTTTTGAGGAGTTTTCCCGTTACAGGATGCCAAAGTCGCAGGGTTTTATCGGCGCTACCACTAATAACATAATTGCGGTTACAAGCAACAGCATACACCAAACCATCGTGACGGGTACGACGATGACTTTCAAAGTTGCAGTAAAAGCGGGTTTGGAGATTCCAGCTTGTGATTTGATTGTTAAAATCTCCGGCAATGAGGGTATTGCCTGAAGGGTGAAAAGCGAGAGATTGAACAGGTTGAGTATGTCCGAAGAAGCTATAAATTAATTTATTCGTGTTTAAATCCCAAATATTAATGGTTTTATCGTCGCCAGCACTGGCAAAAATGGGCTGATTGGGGTGAAAAGCTAGGGATTGAATGGGTGCAAAATGCTGTTTGAGGACGCGATCGCACTGCCAGATTTGCAACTCTCGCACTTCTACAAATTCAATTTCTGTGGCTGGATTTGGCGGGTTTTCAGGAATAGATACCGATTGTTGCTTCAATGCTTGCAATTCTTCCTCAATCTCATAGCCAATCATTTTAGAGCGCCATAGTATTTCGCCTAAAACACTGTTTGGCGATAACATTTCTAATTCTAATAAAGCCTCAGTGTAAGCTTCCGCATAATCCGCCTCATCTAAAATCTTATCCGCCATACGATCAAAAACTTGACTGGGAGACTCTTTTATAGCTGCTTTATTGAGGGTTCGAGCTATTCCGTATAATCCCAAGCCTACAACACCCCCCATCATTGCCATTGACCCCATCCCCAACCCGATCGCGGTTCCCCCAAAACCCAAACCAACACCCCCCGCACTCGCAGATAAACCCGCCCCGCCGATTGCTCCCAAACCCATGGCCGCGATCGCGGTTTTATCCCCCGACGCGATCGCCTCTACCGCACCATAAGCCGCCATTCCTGTGACAGCGCCCACCCCAGATAATGCTCCCAAACCCAAGCTTGCACCACCGAAACTCCCCACAATGCCGACATTTCCCACGGTAGCCGCGACACTTGCCCCAAATCCTGTGCCTCCGGCGACAAAAATGACGCTTTCGTATTGATATTCCGCCATAATTCAGTTTTTGGATAAATCTGGCTTGATTTTAACTTAACTTGCGTTAATTTTGAACCCAAAAGTCAGTTTTATCGGATAATTTTAGATGCGCGATCGCCTTGCTATAGTTAAGTCAAATCCTCAATTTTACGTCCAGCCTCAAAAACAGCCAAATCTCTTACAAAATCAGAGTTACAGCTTAGACAACCTCAATTGAAATCCAAAGCCAACCCCAGAGGGAATTTGCCGAACGGATGTATGTTTACAACAACCGTATCTTCGATAGGATCGTTATCGCCGTCCTGTCGTCAGTCTCGCCATCTTAGCCGACGAACAAGCCTCTTGGCGACCCCAACAATTCAGTTATGGCCTCTGGGGGTGTCGCGTGTCTCTGGAGTTTCCGACAGCTAAACTCCTCGACTACGACCCCGAAACCTTATCTCAAAATCAAAACGTCTTCGCCCCCATTATCGCGGCCCATCTAGAAACCCAAAAAACTCGCCGAAATCCCCAACAACGCTACCAAGCCAAAATCAGCATCATTAAAGGATTATATCGACGCGGTTTGAGCCGACAAGATAACAAGAGAATTATTCCGTTTAATTGACTGGATCATGGCGTTACCCGAACGCCAGCAAAGTAATTTTCAGCAAGAAATCCAACGCTTCGAGGAGGAAAATCGTATGCCATACATTACCAGTATTGAACGTTTCGGCATCGCCCGTGGAGAATTACGAAAAGCCCGTGAGTATGTGCTTGAGGTGCTCCAGGTGCGCTTTGAGGCGGTTCCAGAGACGATCGCGAATGCGGTGAATCAAATCGAGGATGGGGCGGTGTTGAAAAGCCTTCTGCGACAAGCAATCACGATCGCGACTTTAGAGGAGTTTCAGGCTTTGTTACCGTCGCAAGCTGAAAATGAAGATTCTCCAGAAAGTTAACTTGAGCCTGATTTGAGATCGGAGTTATTCGCGATCGCGCCCGACCTCGGTATAACAGAAGATAGGCAAAGGGGTCGATCTTTTGTTACTCTAGATAATTCTTTGTACCAAAAAACTGTTGCGGCATTCCTCATGCGAACTCATTACTGTGGCGAAATTAGAAGCAATCATCTGGGCGAAACAGTAACCCTCTGCGGTTGGGTCGATCGCCGTCGCGATCATGGGGGTGTAATCTTCATCGATCTGCGCGATCGCACCGGCATTGTGCAGATTGTGAGCGACCCCGAACGAACTCCGGCATCTTACCCGACGGCGGACGGACTCCGCAACGAATACGTTGTGCAAATTACCGGACGAGTCAGCCAACGACCTCCCGAATCCCTCAACCCTAAACTCCCCACCGGGGAAATTGAAATTTACGCCGATAAAATCGAACTCCTCAACGCCGTCCGCAAACAACTCCCCTTCCCGATTTCCAACACCGATAACGAGTCCATCCGCGAAGATGTGCGACTCAAATATCGCTATCTTGACTTGCGACGCGATCGCATGAATCGCAATCTCCGCTTGCGTCACGCCGTTGTTAAAGCCATGCGTCGCTTTCTCGAAGACCAAGCCCACTTTGTCGAAATCGAAACCCCCATCCTCACCAAATCCACCCCAGAAGGGGCGCGAGATTACCTAGTTCCCTCCCGCGTCAATCCGGGGGAATGGTACGCCCTACCCCAATCGCCGCAACTGTTTAAGCAAATGCTGATGGTGTCGGGGATCGACCGCTATTATCAAATCGCCCGTTGCTTCCGCGACGAAGACTTACGGGCTGACCGTCAACCGGAATTTACCCAACTCGACATGGAAATGAGTTTCATGACCGAGGCGGAAATTCTGGCGTTGAATGAAGATTTGGTTTGCTATATCTTCAAAACCGTTAAAAATATCGATCTGCCCCGTCCCTTCCCCCGTCTGACCTATGCCGAAGCCATGGACAAATACGGCACAGACCGCCCCGATACCCGCTTTGGCTTGGAATTAGTCGATGTGTCGGATATCGTGGCTGATAGCGGCTTTAAAGTGTTTTCTGGGGCAGTGAAACAGGGGGGGATTGTCAAAGTTTTACCGATTCCGGGGGGCAATGACAGCATTTCCAATGTGCGGATTAAGCCAGGGGGTGACTTGTTCAAAGAAGCCACCATCGCCGGGGCCAAAGGGATTGCTTACGTCCGTGTCCGCGAAGGGGGCGAAATTGACACCATTGGCGCAATTAAAGACAACCTCAGCGACGCACAAAAACAAGAATTGCTGCAACGCACAGGCGCACAACCGGGGCATTTGTTACTGTTTGGGGCAGGGGATACTGCTACTGTTAATAAATCCCTCGACCGCTTGCGGCAAGTTGTCGGTCGCGAAATGGGCTTAATTGACGATGATAAAATTAATTTGCTTTGGGTGACAGAATTCCCCATGTTTGAGTGGAATGAAGACGAAAAGCGCCTCGAAGCCTTACACCACCCTTTTACTGCCCCGAAGCTTGAAGATATCGACGACCTCAAAACGGCGCGATCGCAAGCTTACGATTTAGTGTACAACGGCTTAGAAGTCGGCGGCGGCAGCATTCGGATTCACCAACGAGACGTACAAGAAAAAGTTTTTGCAGCCATTGGCCTTTCAGAAGAAGAAGCAAAAGCAAAATTTGGTTTCCTACTCGATGCTTTTGAATATGGCACACCCCCTCATGGCGGTATCGCTTACGGTTTAGACCGTTTGGTGATGTTATTAGCCGGGGAAGATTCGATCCGCAATACGATTGCTTTCCCGAAAACCCAGCAAGCGAGTTGTCTCCTGACAAAAGCCCCTTCTGGGGTGGATGAAACCCAGTTGAAAGAGTTGTATGTTGCTTCGACCTATCAACCGGAAGACGAGTCAATAACATAAACCTCAATAAAGCTACACAAGCTGAATGAGAAACTTTACCCGGAATCGGTTCAAAACTTGCTCAACGTGTTATTACCACACGACAACAAAAACCTTTTGCTTCATTCCAAGATATTGAACGAGTACCGGGTATTGGAGTACATTCAAAACAGATATTTGCTAATCTTGTGACGTGGTGAAACAATCTAGACACGGCATAGGGTGGGCATTGTTACCCCTGTCAAGGTGTAATTTTCAGCAGGCGAGAATAACTCTCATTCGCCCTATTTTGTCGTCATTGGCGCTCACATCATTACCACTTAATCACCAACTTGAAGATGAAAGCACAGTTTTTTTCTTCCCCCTCCTCCCACTCCTCCCCCTCTTCCCACTCTTCCCACTCTCCCCCCTCTCCCTGATAGCAGAGTCAAACTACTCCTGCTGTGGCACAAAGCGTTGAAAGTGACGACGATGGGGTGAATCCCAAGTGTTGAGGATATCTTTAATCAAGATTTCTTTAAACCAGACTTGGGCGACAATGACGATAGGGAGGGCGAGAAATAGCCCCAGTAAGCCGAAAAAGAGGGCAAAGGCGACTTGAGATAGTAAGGTCATGGCAGGCAGCAAAGAGACTTGATGCTGCATCACCAAGGGAGTCAAAATATTGCTTTCGATTTGTTGAATAGCAATGTAGAGGATAATCACCGCGAGGGCTTTCCAGGGATTTTCCAGTAAGCCCAAAGCCGCAGGCGGGATGACGCTGAGGGCGGGGCCGAGGTTAGGAATGAAGGTCAGGACTCCAGCAAGCAGCGCATTAACGAGAGCGAGAGGAATACCCAGAAAAAGTAAGCCCACGCCACTAAATACAGCAATCACCGTCATATTAAACAAAATGCCCACAAACCAGCCCAGTAAAGCCCTTTCAGATTGAGTGAGGACTTCATCGATGCGATCGCGATAAAATGCCGGAAATAATAAAATAAATATACGGCGATAGGGTCGCGGATTTGCCAATATCATCACCGAGACAAAAGTAACCAAGAGCAAATTTAAAACAAAGCTGAGGGAACTCGAAAAAACCCGAAAGACATTATCCACCCAATTACCATCCACCGCCGGAATGCGATTCATGAAGCCTTGGAAGTCTTCAAAATTCTCGATGTCTCGCAGCAGTTGTAAAGGAATAAGATTTTGTACCCAACCGTAACTGCTTCGTAACTCTTGAAATGCGTCGGGGACTAAATCAACTAACTGATCCCATTGTTCGGCAATCGAAGGAACAACAATGGCGAAAAAGCCTGATAAAACTAATAATACACAAAACACCGCGATCGCGACGGCGATGCCATGACGAATGCCCCCCCGTTGCATTCTTCGCACAAAACGATTGAGAATCGTCGCGAAAATAACGGCAGTAAACGCCAGTAAAATCACCTGCCGAATCCGCCAAACAATATAAAGTGCAATTAATAAAGCAATAAAACCTAAAAATTTCCCGGTACTCATATAACTTTTGCTGAGTTTACAGCAACTTTAGTTAAATTTCCGAACCCCCTGCATCCCCCAAAAGGCAAAACTTAAAACAGTTAAACCCCCCTAATCCAGCCCAAGCTTAACCACCAAAGACATATACCCCAGCGTCACTTGGGCTTATCAAAAATCATGACAAAAACCCCCAAAAACCCCCTCAAACACCTTACTAGCGGCTTACTCCTCCTCAGCCTCCACCTGATTAGTCCTCCCACCCTCGCCCAAACCGAACCTACTCCCACCCTTGCTATCCAAAGAATCAACCAACTTAAAAAAGCCAAACGTCTTCATCAGCAAGTTTCACAGATGCTTAGGGAAGGGCAATATGAAGCGGCATTACCCCTTGCTGAACAAATTTTAGCCATCTACGAACAAACCCTCGGTGACAACCATCCCAACGTTGCCACTAGCCTCAATAACTTGGCAACACTGCACAAAGAGATAGGAAACTACAGTGAAGCTGAATCCCTCTTTCAACGCTCCCTAACCATCCTTGAGCAAAATGCGGACGACGACCATCTCCGTTTAGCAAAAACCCTCAACAACTTGGCATTACTGTACAAAGAGATGGGGAACTACAGTGAAGCCGAACCCCTCTTTCAACGTGCCTTAGCCATCCTCGAACAAACTTTAGATAGCGACCATCCCAACGTTGCTATCAGTCTCAACAACTTGGCATACCTGTACCAAGCGATGGGAAACTACAGTGAAGCCGAACCCTTATTCCAACGCTCCCTCACCATCCTCGAACAAACTTTGGGCGACGACCATCCCTTAGTTGCTGCCAACCTCAATAACTTGGCATTACTGCACAAAGAGATGGGGCGTTATACAGAAGCCGAATCCCTCTTTCAACGTGCCTTAGCCATCCGCGAACAAACTTTGGATAGTGACCATCCCCTTATGGCAACGACTCTTAGCAATTTGGCAGGACTGTACCAAGAGATGGGGAACTACCGCGAAGCTAAAACCCTCTACCAACGCGCCCTAGCCATTGATGAACTCGCTTTAGGTAGTAATCATCCAGAAGTTGCTATCGACCTCAACAACCTGGCACATTTGTACCAAGCGATGGGGAAATACCGCGAAGCTGAAACCCTTTATCAACGCTCTCTGACTATCTCAGAACAAGTCTACAGTAGTAACCATCCTAATGTTGCCACTAGCCTCAATAACTTGGCAGGACTGTACCAAGTTCAAGGAGACATTACTTCAGCGATTGATTACCTCAGTCGCGGACTCGATATCGAAGAAGAAAACCTCTCCCTAATTTTTACCACGGGGTCAGAAGCCCAAAAACAGGCTTACATGAATACCCTCGTCGGTACAACTCACGGCGCAATTTCCCTGCATCTCCAAGATGCCCCCAACAACCCCGAAGCTGCACAACTGGCATTAACCACTCTGTTACGGCGCAAGGGACGCATTCTGGACGCTCTCACCGATAATGTACAACTACTGCGAGAAAACTTAACGCCAGAAAACCAACAACTCCTCGACCAACTCGCCGCTACTCGCACCCAACTGGCACAACTGATTTACAACAAACCGGAAAACCTAGACGGAGAAGCATACAAAACCCAAGTCGCGAACCTCAAAGCCCAAGCCAACCAACTCGAAGCCGAACTTTCCCGTCGTAGTGCGGAGTTTCGCACCATCAGCCAACCCGTCACCCTGGAAACTGTACAGCAACAAATTCCAGAGAATGCAGCATTGGTGGAATTAACCCTTTACGAACCTTTCGACGGGCAAACAAGACAATGGGGTGAGCCTCGTTATGCGGCTTATATTCTTTATGGCACAGGTGCAACCCAATGGGTGGATTTAGGGGAAGCGGCCCCCATCAACGAAGCCGCAAAAGCTTTACAAAGTTCCCTCGTCAATAGTATGGGAAGTCTGAGTGCCTTACAAGCAACCGCCCGCGAACTCGATTACCTACTGATGCAGCCGATTCGAGCGAAATTAGGCGATAAAACTCATATTCTGCTTTCTCCCGATAGCCAGCTTAATCTCATTCCCTTTGCCGCTTTAGTCGATGAAAATAACCAGTATATAGTGGAGAATTATCAAATTACTTACCTCACCACCGGACGAGATTTACTGCGTCTAGAGAACTCGCAACAACCCCGTCAAGCCTCAGTGATTGTCGCTAATCCTGACTACGACAAACCCGGTGTCACCAACGCTGTAGTTGCTCTCAATCGCAGCACTAATCAACGCTCATCCGATATTGCCAGACTGAGTTTTGACGAGTTACCCGGAACCGCCCAAGAAGCCGAAGCCATTGCACCTTTATTGCCTAATGCTACGGTTTTGACGCAATTAGAAGCAACCGAACAAGCGATTAAGCAAGTAGAAGCCCCCAGAATCCTGCATATCGCGACCCACGGCTTTTTCTTGGATGTGGATTTAGTCGCACCAACGGGGAATCCCTGGGAAAATCGCGGGATTGTCGGAGTACAAAGTCGCCCGGATGTGGTAATGCGAGGGATAACCTCAAAAGAACAAGAAAATCCGCTTTTACGTTCGGGTTTGGCATTGGCAGGCTTTAATACTCGCTCTAGCGGTCATAACGAGGATGGGGTACTCACGGCATTAGAAACGGCGGGCTTGAATCTGCGGGGAACGCAGTTGGTCGTCCTTTCGGCTTGCGAAACGGGAGTGGGAGATGTAGCCAACGGTGAGGGGGTGTATGGTTTGCGTCGGGCTTTGGCCATTGCGGGGGCCCAGAGTCAGTTGATTAGCTTGTGGAAGGTTTCGGATGAAGGGACGAAGGATTTGATGGTGGATTATTACCAGCGTTTGTTGTTGGGGGAGGGACGCAGCGCAGCGTTGCGAGAAGTGCAGTTAGAAATGCTGAATCATCCTCGGTATCAACATCCCTATTTTTGGGCGGCGTTTATTCCGTCGGGGGAATGGGCTGCGATGGAATAGGTGTCAGAACCCCGGTTTCTTGTATGCTTGCCCAATCGAGTTAAATATTCGAGAAACCGGGGTTCTAGTGTCGTGACACATCTTAAACGGTGGGTTACGGCGGATTGCTAGATTAAAGTCATAGCCTAGATTCTAGCCGCCTAACCCACCCTGCGTTAAAGCTGAGATTCGACGAAACCGGGGTTCTAGAGTCGTTCTACCGTAGACCCTTGTAGAGAGAAGGGCTTTAAACAGAAACCTAACTGACTTGTTTTTTCCCAATATTCCGTAGGATTGCGGTTTGAACGAGACGAACTAAACAGATACATTGGTTAATAGAAGTTTGTCGCTGTCGAGGGGGCTTGATGCTCTGGGTGCATCTGTTCGGTAATGTATAAAACAACGGCTATCTTGAAAAGATTGTTAAAATCGGCTCAAATCTAAACTTCTTTTTCGGTTCCCAGGTCAGTCTACCTACATCACCGCCGCACTCCCCTTAAACCGCACCAATCGAGCTAAATCCTTGAATCCTTGCTCTCCATGACACTATCCAACACGGGAAGTATCCTCGCAACCCTCACACAATTAACACAATTTAATCGAGCCAATGCCTTAACCAATCGGGTTAAGGATTTATCGATTGCCGAGTTTATCTGTTTGCTGGATTTTATCACGGCGGAGTTTCAGCAGTTTCTCCGGGCCCTCGATATGATCAACAACGAGGCTCTCGAAACCATGCTCGAACAGGTTATGGAAGCCTTTACCCTGAAAATCGGCCAAATCCTCAAAGCCGATCGCACGATCATTTTCCTGGTTGATTCTACCAAAGGATTGCTCTGGGCAAAAGTTAATACAGAAAATGGCGAACCGAAAGACCTCCGTATCCCGATTAATGTGGGGGTTTCTGGTTATGTAGCCGCGACGGGAAAATCTCTCAATATCCCTAACGCTTATCAACACCCGATTTTTAACCCGGAAATTGACGAGCGTCCGGGCTACAATACTAAAACTTTGCTGTGTATGCCCATTGTGAGCAGTCGCGGCCAAGTGGTGGCGGTGGTGCAACTGCTTAATAAAGCGGGAGATGTGCCGTTTGATGAAGAAGACGAGGCCCGTTTCCACGATTTTGCGTCTTCGATTGGCATTATCCTCGAAACTTGCCAATCTTTCTACATGGCGGCTCGCAATCAACGGGGGGCTTCGGCATTGCTCAAGGCGACTTCTAGTTTGGGGCAAAGCCTCGACCTCGAAGCGACGCTCAAAGCGGTGATGGAACAAGCCCGGCGCTTGATGAAAGCTGACCGCAGTACTTTATGGTTATTGAGTAAAGAAAAAGGCGAGTTGTGGACAAAAGTTAACACCGCAGATGGCAAAAAAACTCTGGATTTACGGATTCCGGTGAATCGCGGTATTGCGGGTTATGTGGCTTCGACGGGTAAAAGTCTCAATATTACTGATGCTTATAAAGACCCCCGTTTTGACCCATCGGCGGATAAACGCACGGGTTATCTCACCCGCAATATTTTGTGTATGCCTGTTTATAACTCTAGTGGTGAGTTAATTGGTGTGACGCAGTTGATTAATAAAGAACAAGGCAGTTTCACCACGTCTGATGAAGAATTTATGCAGGCGTTTAATATTCAAGCGGGGATTGCGATTGAAAATGCCAAGTTATTTGAAACGGTTTTAACCGAAAAGCAGTATCAAAAGGATATTCTCGAAAGTTTATCGGATGCGGTGATTTCGACGGATTTAGATGGCAAGATTGTCACGATTAATGATGCAGCGATTGAATTGTTGGGCTGTCCAGAGTCGGAGTTTCATAACCCCAAGGTGCGGTCGTTTTGGGAATGCAAGCTTGTCGGGCGGTATGTGTGGGAGGTGGTTCCGGTAGACCATCTTCAGTTTCGCGTTCAAGATAGCCTCAATATGGGGGCGAAGCATTATGTTCCCGAACAAACTCTCAAGGTGGGGATTTATACCAATCCGAAAGTGAGTCAGGACAGTGCATCTATTCTGGCGATTCCTCAAGGGGAGAATCCTGAAGTTTATTTACCCTGGAATGAGAAACCTGTGGAGAATCAAACCGGGGCGACGTTAACGGCAGACCAAGTGCGGATTTTGGAACGTAATGTCAACTTGACGGTAAATCCTCTGACTAACCCGGAAGGGGAGGCGCGGGGGGGATTGGTCGTTTTGGAGGATATCAGCAGCGAGAAGCGCATGAAATCGACGCTGTATCGCTATATGACCCCTGGGGTGGCTGACCGGGTGATGGAGTTGGGGGACGAAGCCCTGATGGTGGGGGAACGCAAGGAGGTGTCGATTTTGTTTGCGGATATTCGTGGCTATACGACGATGACGGAAAACTTGGAAGCAACGGAAGTGGTGACGCTGCTGAATCAGTATTTTGAAACGATGGTGGAGGCGGTGTTTAATTATGAGGGGACGCTGGATAAGTTTATTGGGGATGCGTTGATGGCGGTGTTTGGTGCGCCGTTACCGTTGCAGGAAAATCACGCTTGGCTGTCGGTGTTGTCGGCGTTGGATATGCGTCGCCGTTTGGTGGAGTTTAATAAGAATCGCTTGTTTGAGAATCAGCCTCTAATTCGGATTGGGATTGGGGTGAGTTCGGGAGAGGTGGTTTCGGGGAATATTGGTTCGAGTAAGCGGATGGATTATACGGCGATTGGGGATGGGGTGAATTTGAGTTCTCGTTTGGAGAGTTTGACGAAGGAGTACGGCTGCGACATTATTATCAGTGAGTTTACGCGCCATTTGTGTGGGGGAGACAAGCTGATTACGCGGGAGTTGGATAAAACGCGGGTGAAGGGGAAAACGCAGGCGGTGAGTATTTATGAGTTGATTGGGTTGGCGGGCGATCGCGTTGATAGCGAGTTAGAATCATTTTTGGGGTTGTATCACCAAGGCCGTTCTGCTTACAATCAACGGCATTTTAATCAGGCTTTGAATTACTTTATGGCGGCTCGCGATCTTTATCCGCAAGACCGCGCTACTCTTATTCATATTGCGCGATCGCAAAAGTATCTTAATTCTCCCCCCCCGGATAGTTGGGATGGTATTAACACGATGACGCATAAGTGAATAATGTACAATTTACAATGTACAATTTACAATTAACAATTTACAATGTACAATTAATAATTAACAATTTACAATGAACAATTTACAATTAATAATTTACAATTAACAATTTACAATGAACAATTTACAATTAATAATTTACAATTAACAAAGAATAATTAATCTAATAACTAATAACCAATAACTAATAACCAACAACCAATAACTAATAACCAATAACTAATAACTAATAACCAACAACCAACAACCAACAACTAATAACCAATAACTAATAACCAACAACCAATAACCAATAACCAATAACCAACAACTAATAACCAACAACTAATAACCAACAACTAATAACCAACAACCAATAACCAATAACTAATAACCAATAACTAATAACCAATAACTAATAACTAATAACTAATAACCAACAACTAATAACCAACAACTAATAACCAACAACTAATAACCAACAACCAACAACCAATAACCAACACCTAAAACGTTTCAGCTACAACGCGGTTGCGGCCTTGCTTTTTCGCTTCGTAGAGACATAAATCCGCGACACAAATTAAGGTTTCGGGGGAGAGAATGTGGTCGGGGATGGAGGTGGCTACGCCGAAACTGGCGGTGACGTAATCGGCAGTTTTTGATTTAATATGGGTTAAATTCTGAGCTTCGATATTGGCTCGGATTTTTTCGGCGACGATGGTGGCCCCGGCTAAGTCGGTGTTGGGCAGAATGACGGCAAATTCTTCGCCGCCGTAACGGGCTACTAAATCGGCGGGACGGTTGACACTTTGGGCGATCGCGCCGCCGATTTGTTTGAGGCAATAATCCCCCACTTGATGACCGTAGGTGTCGTTATACAGCTTAAAGTGGTCAATATCGCACAAAATCAAGGAAATGGGCTGATTTTCCCGGCGCAGTCGTCGCCATTCTTTGTGTAATACTTCTTGGAACGAGCGACGATTGGCCACTTGGGTGAGTTCGTCGAGGGTGGCTAGGCGTTGCAAATCTTGATTGGCTTTTTGTAGGGCGGTTTCGGCTTTGACTCGTTCGGTGATGTCGTTGGCTAGGGTGAGCAAACAGGGTTCTCCTTGCAGGTTAATGCTTTCAATCGAAAGGAGGACGGTGTGAATAATGTTGTTTTTAGAGCGAATTTCGAGTTGGGCGTTGCGAAAGTTGCCTTCTTTGAGGAGTTTGCGGTGAAGGCGGGTGGGGGTGTGAGGATTGAGCCAGAGGTTGAGTTCGGCGGCGGTGCGGCCAAAGGCTTCGGCGGTGGCGTATCCGGTGAGGCTGCTGAACATTTCGTTCATGTCGATCAAGCGGCCATCGCTGCGACGGGCGATCGCGATCGCGCTGGGATTGGCTTGAAAGACCTTGGCGAATTTCTCCTCAGACAGTCTCAGAGCGCCTTCTGCCGTGGCGCGATCGCGGATTTCTTCGACTAAGAGCAAATTCTGTTCGGTGAGCAGTTTGAGGGCATTTTGGATGTTGAGTTGATTTTGCACCCGCGCTAAAATTTCGCTTTTGTTGTTGGGGGAAGTAATATAGTCTGCGGCCCCAACTTCAAAGGCTTTGGCAATATCCAAATCGGCGGCGGTATCGGCCATAAAAATCACGGGAATTGCACTGGCTTTAGGCGTATTTTTGAGGCGATCGCAAAACTCATAACTATTCGCGTCGGGTAAATCTAAAAACAAAACGATCGCATCGGGTAAACTTTCAGCGAGGGCTTGCAAGGTGTCGGCGGCGGTTGTAAAAGGGTAGACGCGATCGCCTTGTTGAGACAGCAACTTTAACACTAAGGCGCTGCGATCGCTGTTGCGACCAATAATCCAAATTTGCGAGGACTTGAGAACGTTAATCATCAAAGTCTAGGAGTTCTAAATTTTGGTTAAAAGCGATAGAGCGGTTGCGTCCCTGATTTTTAGCTTGATACATGGCTTGATCTGCCATTTGCAGAATTGTCTCAAGGGTCGTCTCGTCATCGGCGATCGCATTGGCAATGCCCAAACTAATCGTAATATATTCATTCACATCGGACGATTGATGCTCAATTTCTAAAGCTTGGATATCGGCCCGAATCAACTCAGCCACTTGCAGCGACCAATATTCATCAGCGTTGGGTAACAAAATCGCAAATTCCTCACCGCCGTAACGAGCGACTAATTCCCCAGGACGCTTGAGGCGTTGTTCGATGGTGCGAGCCACCTTTTGCAAGCAGCGATCGCCTGATTGATGACCATAAGTATCGTTATACCGTTTAAAATAATCCACATCCCCCAAAATCAAGGCCAAAGGCTTTTGGTTTTTGCGACATTGCTGCCAAGTTTGCTCAAAGTACAAATCAAAATAACGACGATTCGCCACTTGAGTCAAGCCGTCCATAGTTGAAAGACGCTGTAATTCGTGATTGGCTTGAGACAAAGACAATGCTACTTGTTTGTACTCCGTCACATCGCGAAAGGTGACTGCAAACCCATCCCCTAATTTCACCGCTACAAACTGATACCACGTTTCCTCATCGTCTCGTTGTAAGGAAACTTCTTGTTTGACGGCTTTTCCGGTTTCTACTAACTCCACAAACACGTCAAAAAGTCCCGCATCGATGGGTGCAAGTAGTTTTTTAAAAACTACTTTGCCCACCAAATCCTCCCGTTCGCGTCCCACTACCCGCACCGCCAGGGGATTGACCACCAAACAGCGAAAATCGCGGATATCACCTTTAGTATTACGGACTGCTTCCATGGCCGCCACGCCATCTAGGGAACAATTCAAAATACTCGACAACAAAGCGCGGGATTGATGCAAGATTTCTTGGGCTTGTTGGCGTTCGTAAATTTCTTGCTGCAAATGCTGATTTTTGGCCGCGAGTTCTTGGCGTTGTCGCTGAATGGTGAGTTGATAATTAATGCGGGCTAAAACTTCTTCGAGTTGAAAGGGTTTGCTGATGTAGTCTGCCCCCCCGACTTCAAAGGCGGTAACTTTATCTAAGGGTTCTTCGAGGGCGCTTAAAAAGATAATGGGAATGTCGCGGGTGTCTTCCCGATTTTTCAACAACTGACACAGGTCATAACCGTTCATATTCGGCATCAAGATGTCGAGTAAAATCAAATCGGGATAAGCGGTTTCAATGGCGGTGAGAGCCATTTCCGCATCGACGGCTTTGCGGACTTGATAACCTTGCTCTAACAACATAGTAGAAAGCAAGCGTAGATTGTTGGGGCGATCGTCTACGACGAGGATATCAGCTTTCGGGGGTTGGGCGGCGCGATCGCTCATGAGGACAATTGAGTTAATTGTTTCAGTTGACGAAAATCAAAGTTATCGGCAAGATCGGTTAACTTTTCGGCTAAAGCTTGGTATTCCGGTGGAATTTGCTCGATCAGGTCGTAGATTAGCACATCATCTCCAGCTTTGGCGGCTTGATGTAAGTCGGCAATCCAAGGTTTGGGCATTTGGTCGATTAAACCCATAGCGGCTTGGTTGGTTGAGTCTGAATCAACGACAGTCGCGGGTAAATCTTCATAAATGTAGCTTAACTCTAAATGCCGGGCCATTTTTTCCCACAACAGGTTTTCTCGAAAGGGCTTGCGGGCAAAATCATCACAACCTGCGGCCATGATGGCGGTTTCTTCTCCGGCTAAAACACTGGCGGTTACGGCGATAATTTTGGTGGGATGGGGTTGGGAATGTTGTTGTTCGAGTTCGCGAATGCGGCGGGTGGTTTGATAACCATCAAGGACGGGCATTCGTAAGTCCATCCAGATCAGGTGGGGTTGCCATTCTTGCCACAGGGCGATCGCGTCGGCTCCATTTTCGGCTTCTCGCACGGTTAAATCGAGGTTTTTCATGATTTCTACCAATAAGCGGCGATTTTCCCATTTATCGTCTACTACCAGAATGCGATACTGTTGGGGGTTTCCGGCGATCGCGATCGCTTGTTGCGGTTGGGACTGAATCTGACGGCGCGATCGCTCGACGATTTTAACGGGAATTTGGCAGCGAAAACAACTACCTTGGTTAATACAACTTTCGACGCTCATCTGCCCCCCCATCAGGGTGACAAATTGCTGACTAATGGCTAACCCCAATCCCGTTCCCTGACTGGCGCGACGACCACTTTCGGTTTGCACAAAGGGTTCAAAAATGGTGCTTAATTCCGGGGTAGCAATGCCTTCTCCGGTGTCGGTAACGGCAAAATGTAACTGAGTGGTGGTGTTGCTCTGGGCTTGATGGCTGACTTTGAGGCTGACGCTACCCTGATGGGTAAATTTAATGGCATTGCTGAGTAAATTCAGCAACACTTGACGCAATTTACTTTCATCCCCTTCGATGTAGCTGGGTAAATCCGCGGCCAGGTCAAAATCGAATTGTAAATCTTTGGCCTCGGCTTTGAGACGCAGCATGGATTCAAGGGCGTTGAGCAATTCTAATAAATCAAACTGGGTGGTATTGAGGGTGATGCGTCGCGCTTCGATTTTCGACATTTCCAACACATCGTTAATCAGATCGAGTAAATGCTCGCTGCTGCTGCTGATAATGTTGAGGTATTGTTTTTGAGGTGCGCCGAGGGTGCGATCGCGATCGAGTATTTGGGTAAAGCCTAAGATGGAATTAAGGGGCGTTCGCAACTCATGGCTCATATTGGCTAAAAACTCACTTTTAGCGTGACTGGCGGCTTCTGCGGCTTCCTTGGCTTGTTTGAGGGCGATTTCGGCCCGCTTGCGATCGCTAATTTCTTTTTCTAGGGCTTGGGTGCGATCGATCACTTTCTGCTCTAAGGACGCATTCAATTCTTGTAAAATGTGATTTTGTTCGGCTAATTGTCGGTCTTGTTCGTAACACCGCAACGCCTCTTTAATCGTCAACATCAAATCAGTTTCGTCCCAAGGCTTGGCAATATAGCGATATAAATTCGCCGTATTGACCGCATTTCCCACCGCTTGCGCGTCTGCTTGCCCCGTGAGCATGACTTTGAGCATTTTGGGGTAATTTTCGTGTAAAATCGTCAATAACACATCCCCTGGCATATCCGGCATCAACTGATCCGACACAATCACCGGAACTTCAATGTCCTCCTCGGCCAAGTCTTCGATAATCTCTAGGGCTTCTTCACCACTATCTGCGATTTCGATGTCAATGGTATCGGGTAGCGATCGCTTAAGCTGTTCTTTGAGACTATCTAAAATAATCGGCTCATCGTCCACACAAACAATGGTCAAACGATTCATGATTTACTCCAGTCCTGAAATAATCGTTTCGGCTAACTCATCTTCTGACCAAGGTTTATACAAGCAACCGTGTAAATTTGCATCCCGCGTTGCTCGTTTTATGGCCTCAGCATCCGCTTGACCTGTGAGCATTACTTTCACAATTTTGGGATACTTTTGATGAACCTTTGTTAAAAATTCATCCCCTTTGATTCCCGGCATCAACCAATCGGAAACAATGACGAGAATTTCCACTTCTTCCTCGTTTAATTCTTCGATAATTTCCCAAGCATCATCAGCACATTCGGCGACTTCATAAAGATAGCGATTGCCAAAACGACGACGCAATTGCTCTTTGAGACTATCTAAAATCACAGGTTCGTCATCAACACATAAAATTGCAGTATTAGCCATGGGCTTAGAAATTCAACTAAAATCTATAAGGATAAAGATATTAAGGACTTTGACTTTATTTTAAACGGAATTTTTGCGGTTTAGGGAAACCGGCCTAGGTAGTCGGAGATTCCGGCAAAATTGAAGGGGAGTCGGTATCATTAATGGGTAACCAAACAGTAAACGTTGTTTGTCCGGGTTGACTGGTTAAATCAATGCGTCCTTCGTGTTTTTTGACGATTTTATGCACAATATCTAATCCTAAGCCACTGCCTTCTCCTGCTGCTTTTGTTGTAAAAAAGGGTTCAAATATTTTAGCTTTGAGTTCATCGGAAATACCACAACCCGAATCTGAAATTGCCACAGCGAGATCATTTCCTTCCGGGAAAACACGGATATCTAATGTACCTTGATAATTCATCGCTTGCAAAGCATTATGAATTAAATTTGTCCAGACTTGCATCAGTTCGTCAGGATAACAAGGAATGGGCGGGACTTCTTGATAATCGCGATTGACTTCTACCCCTTTTTTGAGTTGGTTGTAATACAATTCCAACACCGTTTCAATGCTGTGGGTCACTTGTGCCACTTCTTTGCGATCGCTACTGGATTGGTGAGCGTAGGTCTTCAGGGCAAACACCACTTTGGCAGCTCGTTCGATGGCGGTGAGAATGGTGCGACTGTTGCGCTGAAGTCGGGTGAGATTATACGCCAGTTGTAAAATCCAATCGCTGGCAGCCGTTTGAAACAAGGCGAGATGAGGCTCGATGTTGTCATAAATCCCCATATCAATAAGAGTATCAGCAAAACGGCGGGAACTTTCAATATTGGCGGTTTTGAGAACTTTCGCCAGCGATCGCTTGGCGGTGCGTTGTTCGCGGGCGGTGAGTTTCTTCTGATTGCTGACAGATTTTTGGATCAGGTCGAAAAACTGTTGTTGTTGGGTCGGGGAAAGGCGCTGTACTAAATCCGGCAGTTGGGACAAGGATTCTTGGAGGGCTTGGGCGGTGTTGCTGGCGGCGGCGCGAATTGCCCCCAGGGGCGTGTTAATTTCGTGGGCGACTCCGGCAATCAACTGACCCAAAACCGCCATCTTCTCGGCTTGAATTAACTCGGTTTGCGCCGTTTGTAGTTGGTCGAGGGCGAGTTCGAGTTCTTGGTTTTTTTGGC
This sequence comes from filamentous cyanobacterium ESFC-1, assembly GCA_000380225.1. Lineage (GTDB taxonomy): Bacteria > Cyanobacteriota > Cyanobacteriia > Cyanobacteriales > Spirulinaceae > Jaaginema. Next base: position 61,458 of record KB904821.1, on the reverse strand, counting down.
GCAGGGCGGCTTCGGCTTGGACGCGATCGCTAATATCATTGGACAAAGACAGCAAACAGGCTTGGCCGTTAATATTAATCCGTTCGGCAGACAGTAAGGCGTTGCGAACATCGCCAGATTTGGTTTTAAAAGCAAACTCGTAGTTACGAATCACGTTATTATTTTGCAACGCCATAAATAAATTGTGACGGTCTTCGCTATTGACCCAGAGATTTAAGTCCACCGCCGTCCGACCGATAATTTCCTCGACACTGTAACCAATCATCTGACAAAAGGTTTCATTGGCTTCGAGGTGTTTACCGTCATCGAGGGATGTGATGGTGATGCTGCTGGGGCTAGAACGAAAGGCTTTCGAGAACTTTTCTTCAGACAAGCGCAGGGCTTCTTCGGCCCGTTTGCGATCGCTAATATCGCGCACCATGAACAACACTTCATTCTCACCACTCTGAACCACTCGCACTTCTTCGTACACCGTCACCCCATCTTGCTCGAAGCTTTGCTCGTAAATGCAAGTTTCTTTATGAGTTAACACTTGGTCGATAACATTGAGTTGCCGTTGCGCCACATCCGGGGGCAAGTATTCGCTAATATGACAGCCCACGGGGTCGTAACCGGGGGGTAACAAATCAAAGGCTTTGCGGGTGCTGACATAGCCAACATAAGTACCATCTTTGTTGATACGGAATAACAAATCGGGAATGGCCGCAAGTAACGCACGATTTTGGGCTTCACTTTGTCCTAGGGCTTCGGTACGCTCTCGCACTTGAGTTTCCAGGGTGCGGTTGTAGTCAGCGATTAGTTTTTCGCTTTGTTTGCGATCGCGAATATCGCTAAAGGTCAAGATCGCATACTGGACATTACCTTCCCGGTCATAAATCGGCGTTCCCCAAGCTTCCAGGGGCAAAGGCGAATCGGTGTATTGCAGTTCGATAGTGTCGGTATGGATGCTTTGACCTTGGAGGGCTTGCATGACTAAGTGATTGAGGGCGGGATTGTCTCGTACCAAGGTTTCGGGGGGAATGTTGCTGTTCCCGACTAATAACTCGCGGCCACAGGCGTTGATATAGGGGGCTTGGGCTGGACGATCGATCACAAACACCCCAACTGGCATGGCGTTAATAATTTGGTTGAGGCGGTTTTCCCCTTCCTTGGTAGTGGCGTATAAACGAGCGTTAGCAATGGCAATGGCCGCTTGGGCTGCCAAAAAACGGGTGAGTTCGAGGCGTTCGGCGGTAAATGCGCCATTCGCCAGGTTATTTTCTAGGTAAATAATGCCTTCGAGATGACCTTGATTAATCAGGGGCGCACATAGAAGCGATCGCGGTTGGTGTTGTTGCAGATAAGGGTCGTTAAAATCTTTCAAGTCTTGCGTGGCTTCGTCACAAACCAAGGCTTTTTGAGTCTGGGCGACATATTCAACGACTTTGAGAGAAACGCATTGCTCGATGGGTTCAGAAACCGTTACAGCCCCTTGAATGATACTCGAAGCTTCAATCTGCCATCGGTTATCGTGATTCATCAACAGATGACCCCGTTGTGCGCCCACATTTTCAATTAAAATCTCCATGAGTTTGCCCAGCAAGCGTTCGAGGATGATTTCTGAAGCGATCGCGCCCGAGGCTTCGAGGGCGGCCTCAAAATCTAAGGTCGGACTGTTATAAGTCCCCGAAGCGGTTTGAGCTAAAGCCGCAGCCGAGAGAGTTTCGGGGTTTTGTATCTGGTAGGGAATCGCCCGATGAGGTGGGCGATCGCGCTCGGGTCGGCTCAGTTTAGCCCAACCTTGCCAGTATTGCAAGGCATAATAACAATCGCGCTCGTAGAGTTGTGCCGACCGCTTGATGCCCTGTTCGCGATAAAATTGGGCGGCCAGTTCGCAGCTTTGGGCTTCTTCGTGGAGAAAACCCCCTTCTTTGGCTTGTTCGATGGCGCGGTCGTAGGCTTGGACTGCATCCCAAGGGCGATCGCTCAACCGCCCCTGTTCGGCCACGATCAAGTCGTAGCGATGGCTAAATTCGTCGGGATACAGTACCGCCAAACGTTCGACTTCGGCGGTGAAGCGGTAGAGCGTCGAGCGAATGTGGGCTTGTTGGACGGGCAAGGCATTGGGGTATAAAGCAAATTCAGCCAGGGCTTGATAAAAGCTCAGTTGGTGGTCTTCGGGAAACACCAAACCCTGTTGCCGAATTTGGTCGGCTTGTTGCCAGTGAATCCGGGCGAGGTCGGCGTTGTCGGTAAAGTAATACCACAACCCCCGCGTGAAATGATAAGAAAACTGCACCGAGAGGGGGGCTTGGCTTTGTAAGTCCTGAAAAGCCGGGGCGGGTTGTTGGGCGTGGAGTTGTTCGGCTAGGTGGAGCCAATAACGGGCCCCCTTGGTGGCAATGCCTTGTTGTTCGGCGGCTTCGATCGCGCTGGTTAAAGCTGGGATCACTTGGCCTAGGGGTTGCCCCGATAGCACGCTGGCGGCACAATAAGCCAGCAGGGTATAACGGCTGTAGTTGCGATTGCCGCCGTTGAGGTTGGTTTCAAACATCGCTCTGAGGCGATCGCTGCGGAGGCTTTGATGTTGGTTAACCGCACACCCCAAGACGGTGGACGATTCTTCGCAAATTTGCTGCATTTTCGCCAAAATCAAAGCCACTTGTTGCGGTTGGGCATCACTTGCGGCTAAGAGTAAATGGGACAGCAGTTGATACTGAAGGGCGAGATATTCGTCGGGGAAAGGGGGTTGAGTAATGGGGCTAAAGGCAATTAAGGCTTGGTAATTTAAGGGACTGAGATCGAGGGAGGTGGTTTCGGGCAAAGTGAGATGAAGTAACGCCAAAGCGCGATCGCCTAGGGTTAGGGCTTGTTGGGGTTGCTCGCTGGCGGTGAGGTGTTGAATTTGCTGGATGTAAACCGTTGCTTGCTCTTGGGGAGAACGAGCGCGATCGCACAGTTGGGTATAGAGTTGCGTCGCCAGAGCTGCTTCTCGCCGCATTTGGGCGATTTCCCAGGCTTCAAAGTGCAGCGTCCAGGTAAATTTGTATTCCGATTCCCAACTGGAGCGATCGAGTAGGTTTAAGCCCGCTTGGTAATAAGTGAGGGCCAGATCGTCAGCTTGGGTTGAACGAGCAGTTTGGGCGGCTTGATAGTTCAGACGCGCCACGGCATAACGCTCGGCTGGGGTAAGGCGGTCTAGTACCAGGTTTAAATGCTCTAAAACTGACTCGACTGCGGGTTGAGCTTCCGGCGGTTGCTGCTGCCATTCTTGTAACAATCGCTGACCAATTTGATAATGCAGGCTGAGGGCATAGTGGGGGTCGAAGCCGTCGTATAAACTTTGCTGAATCCGGTCGTGGCTGAACGCATAGGTCAAGGTTTCGCCGTTGCTAACGGGGATAATTACCGAAAGCGCGATCGCTTCTTGTAGATATCCCTCTAAATCGGCGGTCTCACGATTGCTCAAAGCTGCCAAAGCTGTGAGATTAAACTCGGTTCCCAAACAGGCCGCTTGTTGGAGCAATTGTTGAGTCGTAGGAGATAACTGGTTTAGTTCAGCTAAGATTAATTCCACGGCATTTTCGGTCAAATCTTCGCGTTTAATTGATTCTATCTCCCATTGCCAGCTTAAGGTATTGCGGTCAAAAAATAACAACCCATCTTGCACCAGACGCTTTAAAAACTGTTTCACGAAAAAAGGAAACCCTTGGGTTTTTTGTTGCACTTGGGCGGCTAGGGGTTGAATCGAGTCCGGCGAACCCCGAAAACTCTCAACTAACCATTGCGTGATGTCCGCGAGGGTCAGAGGCGGTAACACCATTTTGCCAACTTTGGAATCAGCCACCGACCATTGGCTAAAGGGAGAGTGGGGCTGAACTTCCTCTGGACAATAGGTTCCCACCAATAACACAAACTGAGGCTGAGTCTGGGGACGATACAGCCAGCGTTGTATCATCTCGATTGTGGGGCGGTTGGCCCATTGCAGATTATCTAAAAACACGACTAAAGGCTGCTGGGGTGAAGTTAGCACTTCTCCCAAAATCGGCAATAAATCTTCGATTTCAAAAGTAGGGCTGCGACGGGTTTCTAAGGGGGTTGAGGGGAGGGCTGAGAATGAGTCTGCTAATTCAGGAAAAATTTGTGAGAGGGCATTCACCCGCGAACCTAAGCGCTGAACCAGTTTTTGGCAGCGTTGCTGGCCGGTGGGATGGGTTTCCCATCGGAGTTGCTGCAACCAATCAGCAATCATACTTTTGAACATCCCATAAGCGAATGCTCTCCCTTGGGAGGTAAACTTACCCGCGATAAATTGCGGCGAGGTCGCGCCGTCTTGATAAGCAGTGATGGCTTGCTCTAGGGCTTTTCCGAAAGCGGTTTTTCCTATCCCGGTTGCGCCTGAGATTAAGAGCAGTTGCGGACTTCTTTGGTTGATGGCCAGGGTTAGACGGGCCAGCACAGCTTCGATGATGACATCGCGACCGTAGATTTTTTGAGACAGTTGGAATTGTTCGCAGACATCGTTTTCCCCCGGCGTTAAATCGCTGATTTCTCCGGTGGCTTCGAGTTGCATTTGGCAGATAATCAAATCAAACTGCAATCCCCAAGCGCTTTGGTAGCGGTCTTCAGGGTTTTTGGCTAATAATTTCAGAATGATGCCAGCTAGGGGCGGCGGAATCTCTGGATTTTGGCGTTGAGGCGGTGGGGGCTGTTGAGCGATGTGGGCGTGGATTAATTCGGTGGGGGTGGTGCCGGAAAAGGGGGGTTGACCTGTGAGCAATTCATAAAAGGTGATGCCGAGGGAATATAAATCGCTACGAGAATCCAGGCTGTGATTCATGCGACCGGTTTGTTCGGGGGCAATATAAGTTAAGGTGCCTTCGAGAATCCCGACTTGCGATCGCTTGGGGGCTTGACGTAGGTTGCGGGTGGCAATGCCAAAGTCAATGATTTTGATTTTTTCGGTGTCTGGGTTGTAGAGGATGTTGGTGGGGTTGATATCTTTGTGAATGATTTGCTGGCTGTGGAGTTCCCCTAAAATTTGGGTGATCTCAATGGCAATGTTTAAAAATTCTGCCCCAGAAAAGGGTTGGTTTTGACGAGCCGCTAAGATGTGCTTGAGGGACATCCCGCCAAAACTTTCAAAAACAATGGTGGCAGGCGATCGCCCCCGTTGATGCGGAATCATCTCGTAGGCTTGGATGACTCCTTGAATGTTTAAAGACCTCACTAATTCATATTCGTTTTGATAACGGCTGAGGTCTTGGGGGGTGGGATAATCCCGGCGAAAGACTTTAAGGACGACCTCGCGATCGCGATCGCGGGCTTGATAGACAATCGAGTTTTCACTTTCGGCAATTACTTTTGAAACTTCGTAATCGGCAATTTTGAGACTCATTTAAGTGTATCCCCTAACAAATCTATCCTCTCACCGCTAACCCCACAGGTTAACGATCGACAACGCTTTCGAGCCTTTGCGCTTTTACATTATGTCTCAAAGCCAAACTCCAAGGCTAGAGTTTGTCGTGGGAGGAGTGGGGAGTGGGGAGAGGGGGAGGAGTGGGGAGAGTGGGAGGAGTGGGGAGAGTGGGGAGAGTGGGAGGAGTGGGAGGAGTGGGGAGAGTGGGGAGAGTGGGGAGAGTGGGAGGAGGGGGAGAAAATTATCAATTACCAGTTACCAATTACCAATTGAGCATTCTGATAATAACCAACAACCAACAACCAACAACCAACAACCAACAACCAACAACCAACAACCAACAACCAATAACCAACAACCAACAACCAACAACCAACAACCAACAACCAACAACCAACAACCAACAACCAACGAGGCTAATAATTGCGTTTAACGTAGTTCAAAATACCCTCCGCGATCGCCTCGGCCATGTCATCCCGAAACGCCGGATCGGATAGCTTGCGCGAATCAGAATTACCCGTCACAAAACCCACTTCTACCAACGCCGCAGGCATCGCCGTATTGCGTAACACATAAAAACGGGCTTGTTTCACGCCGCGATTGTTCAGTCTCGTGCGGCGAATCATGCTTTCTTGAATGCTTTGGGCTAAACCGCGACCGCTAGAGAAATAAAAGGTTTCTGCCCCATTCACACTCGAACGATTGGCTACCGCATTGGCGTGGATACTCACAAATAAGTCTGTATCAGCCCGATTGGCCATGGCGGTACGTCCCGAAAGGGAAATAAAGCGATCGCTACTGCGGGTTAACTGTACCCCCACGCCCTGACGTTCCAGGATACGGGCGACTTCTAAAGAAATCGGCAAGACGACATCGGTTTCTTTCAAACCGCCAATCCCCACAGCACCGGGATCGCGTCCCCCATGACCCGGATCGATGGTCACGACAATGCGACTGTTGTTGATTTGCGGTAACGAGGGCGAGGGCTTGGTTGCTGGCGGTGGGGTTGGTGTGGGATTTGGGCGACTCTGGGGCGGCGGTGTGGGACGGGTTACGGGGGGCGGGGTCGGATTCAAGGGTTGCGGCACCGGAATCGAGACGACGGGTTGTGTGGGTCGCGTAACCACCGGGGTTGCGGGTTCGGGGGTTGGGGTGTTGCTGCGAATTGCATACAAGCCACCACGGGGCATCAAAACTACGCCACCCAAGCGACTCACCGAGGCTTGCCAATCGGGACTTATGGGGTCTACTGAGAGGGTCAAACGCGCTCCAGAAGCTCCGGTTTGGGCGAATTGTACCTGACTCACGCCGTAACGACTGACGGGTAAGACTCGTCCGGTGAGGGAGTTGGGCAGTTTGACACCCGGTAGGTCAATGTTGATGGTTTTGCGATCGCCACTGCGCTGAATACTAACGCGATCGTCGCCAGAGTCATCTAAGCGGACATAAAAGCCACTGCTGGTAATTTGAAAGTTAGGATTGTAAGTCTGATTTTGGGGCGTTGTGGGAACGGAAACATTGCCCCCCGCTTGACTGATACGCTTCGGGGTTGGCAACTGTACCGACCATTGGGTGGGGTTAACCCCAACGACTTTCACCTGTTGCGAATCGACGGTGTAGCCTTCGGCCAGTTCTATAACAATGCGGGTTGTATTGGCGTTAAACTGCCCTGCCCTGGCGCTGGCGATCGCGCCGCCGAAGTTGTCGCGCATTGTTGCCCCTCCCAGTCGGACACCGGGCAAATCAACAACGATTCGATTCGGACTCGGAATCAGTTTGGCGGTGGGTTGTACCCCTGCGTCTGTAGTGAAGGTGAGTTTGTTTTGAGACGCATCAAATTGCCAACTGAGCAGGTTTGCTGCTTCTGCGGGGGATGCAGCCACAGCAGAAACTAATACACTTGTCGCACTTAAAAGAAGGCTTGGAAGTCGCATGATATTTTCGTGATTCGCTTAGGTCTTGCCAGCCCACGAAGCTAAACTCAACTGAAACTAACTTCGCGCTTAGGTTCGTATTTCTCTGTGACGCACAAACGATCAGAAAGATTCGTACTAAAAACAGAAACTTTTAAGACTGTCACAACGTCGCGACAATCTTAAAAGTTTTGGGCAAGAAAGCGAATCTGAATCTGTATTAGCTATACAAGTGGATTGGGGTTATTTCGCAAATTTTACTTTTTTTTTGTGAAAAGGACAGTTTAAAAAGTTGCTCATTTCTCTTTGTTGAAAATATTTTTTGGTTTTGGCTTCGAGCCTTTATACTAAATCCGCTTACCACAACCCGCCTATTTTTTAGTCCGCAAGGGCGGACTTTGCCCTCATTGGTTCCCCGGATTACCAATCCGAGGGTGGGTTATCGGAATAGAAGGTGTATCGAAACCGGATTTGGTATTACCCCAAATCTCCCGCCCAATGACAACAAAAAAAGGAGGCCGAAGCCTCCTTAACAGTTGCCAACAAAAGCAAAAATATTAAAGTTATTGAGCGACTGTTTCTGCTTCGCTTTCTTCGGTTTCGGCGGTGGGAACTAATCGTTCTAATTGTTCGACCAGTTGACGACGGCGATCGCGCTTCTGGATAATTAAGCTACCGAGATGTACGACGGATAAAAGCACTGCACCCAAGGATAAAACATAGCTGTGGAGAGTGTAGAAGTGCATTACTGTGTCGCTATTAATGCCGCCGCCTCCGGTGAGAATGTCGCGGATGGTGTTACCAATTAAAGGAATTGATTGCAGGGTCGCGAGTTCAATTTTGAGCCGCCAGAAGCCTTCTTGAGACCAATTGAGGATCATAGCAGTCCAGCCTAAACCAATGGCGTTGAGGGCGAGTAAAAAGCCACTCACCCAACCGAAAAACCAACTCGGACGTAACTGCCGCCCTAGGAACATAACAATAATTTGTACTAAGGCTGCGACGATGATGCCGTTACCCGCGACGTTGTGGACGCTGCGAACAAACCAACCGTAGGAAACGGTGTTATTGATGTGGCTGAGGGATTCATAAGCGCCTCCGGCGGCGGGTTGGTAGTAATAGGCGAGTAAAATGCCTGTTCCGGCGGCCAGAAGCACGAATGTCAGGATTGCTACGGCGAGAAACGTGGCGCTTCGCCGAAAGAAAGTTTCGTATTTGATTGTTTGCATGATTATAATTGCGTAGAATATTAAGCTTTGTTAACTATTATAATAAATTTTTAGAAGTTTGGTTGACATAAATACAGTTTTGAGAAACGCGATCGCGCCCACTCCACTGCCCATAATTAATAATCGGTTTTAATCGCCCTAGACAATGGATTTAAGCTCTTGAGCCGCTAAATTAAGGGCTTCAGTTCCAGTTTTGGTCTGACTAATCCCTGTGGTGTTTTCTCTGGCCCCTTGGTTAATTTGATTCATGCTTTGCACAACTTGTTGAATGGCATCAAGTTGTTGTTTCAGGTTCAAAGAAATATGTTGGTTATTCGTTGCCATCGCTGTGACAGCTTCAGCCACATCGGTAAAAGTTTGGACGGTACGTTCTGCGGTCTTTAAGCCCGAACTTGCGGTTTCTCGGCCGGCTGTCGTTGCCACAGAAGTTGTAACAATCGCATTCTGAATATCACTTACCAATGTATTAATACTTTGAGCCGATTGATTGCTGCGGTCGGCTAACTTGCGAATTTCTGTGGCTACAACTGCAAAACCCTGACCTCTTTCGCCAGCGCGAGCCGCTTCTACCGCCGCATTGAGCGCTAACATATTGGTTTGGTTGGCCAATTCCGACACCACTTGAGAAATACTACCAATTTGCTGAGTTTGGGCTTTGAGTTGATCAATTTGGGTATCAATATGATTTACCTTGTCTTGGAGTAGGGTCATCCCTTGCAGACTTTCGTTCACTTCCTGAGAGCCTTTTTCGGTGAGTTCGAGGGTTTTTTGAGCGTTGGCTGCGGCATTAGTGGCGTATTCGCTCGATTGACGGGATGAATGATTGAGTTCATCCATGGTGGTTGCCGTTTCGTTGACAATGGCGGCTTGTTGAGATGCGGTTTGTTCTTGCTGTTCAACTGCCGTGGCGATTTGACTGGAGGATTGAGCTAAATTACTGACGATTAGGTTGATGGGTGCGATCGCAATGCGATTAATGGTTACAATTGCCGCACAGCCGACGATCACAATGAGGATAGCATTACTGTAGTTAATAACGGTAACAATGCGTTGGGCTAGTTGAGCGCCTTCTTGACGTTCAGCGATGTTCTGTTCTTCGTATCTAATGGTTTCGGCCAGAATGGCGCGAATTGCATCCATGTATTCTTTGCCTTCGCCACTTATAACAATGGCTAAACTTTCGTCTATTCTTCCGGCTCTTTTGAGGTTTATGGTTTGGGCCAGTTCCGCTTGTTTTTGCTGAGTCACAGCGCGAAGTTGCTCTAACTTTTGTTGTTGTTGTGGCGTGTCGGCTAATAAGGCTTCTAAGTTTTGAAAATGAGCGGGGATTTCACTCAGAGAGTCAGTATAAGGTTCTAAGAAACTCGGATTATTCGTTAATAAAAAACCCCTTTGTCCGGTTTCAGCGTCAACTAGATTTTTTTCCAGCGCTTGTAATTCGAGCCTGACGAGATAAGCTTGGTTGATGGCTTCTCTGGCTGCATTCAAAGTAACGATGCTAAATTGGGATGCTGCTGTACCAATCGCCGTTAATATAAAAATACTTCCAAACCCTAAAGGAACAATTTGCTTGAGATTCATTTTCATACTAACCGAGCCTTTATGTTTTTAATTTATTGATTTTAACGTTTTTTGATTAGGGTTCAAAATACATTTTAAAAACTTAATAAATATTCGTATAATTAAGCTTGAGAAAAACCAAGATATCCTTTAATAAAATAAGTGCCGAACTCAAGTCAATTGTTAAATTTTGCAATGATCTATAGTATTTCCATGAAAATAGAAAAATACTCGCTCAATGGTAAAAACAATGACTACCCGTACAGAAACCGACAGCATGGGCGCGATCGCGATCGCTATTGACTTAGGATAAAGGACAGGCGCGATCTCCGCATTGCTTGCCACTTTGCCCGTCGCGATCGCAGCATGAGTCCCTCCCACCCATTCAATGACTGGGCAACGCGATCGCTTTCGGTGACTTGGGGTAGGGCGCGTTGTTAAACTGAATGATGGCATTATTCCGCGAGCGTAATTCATGATTTGGCTTGTCCAGCAGTCTTTATCAACGGCAATTTAACCGTGTTTAACCTATGACCAATTTAGAGAAAATCCACGATCGTCAATGGCATTCTGTATCCGTGCCAGAAACCTTAGAACAAGTTAAACTCGATCTTAAGAAAGGTTTAAGCCAAGCGGAAGTTAAAGAACGAAAAAATCAATTTGGTGCTAATACCATCGAAGCCAAAGGGGGAAAAAATCCAGTTCTCAAGTTTTTAGAACAGTTTAATCAACCGCTACTTTATATATTAATTCTAGCCGGAATTGTTAAAGCCTTTTTAAATGAATGGACAAATGCTTGGGTGATTTGGGGCGTTGTTTTTATTAACGCTGTTGTCGGCTTTGTCCAAGAAATGAAAGCCGAAAACGCGATCGCGGCCTTATCTTCCTCGGTTCAAACCGATGCAACCGTTCGTCGCGACGGCAATAAAACCACCGTTTCTTCGGCTGAATTAGTGCCAGGGGATTTAGTCTTTTTAACCTCTGGTGATAAAGTCCCGGCGGATTTACGCTTAGTTGAAGTCAAAAACTTACAAGTCAATGAATCGGCATTAACCGGAGAATCAACAGCAGTTGAAAAAAATGCCAAAGCGGTTAATACTGATGCTGCCCTAGGCGATCGTAAAAGTATGGCTTATGCGGGCAGTTTTGTCACGGCAGGTCAAGCTCAAGGCGTAGTCGTTGCCATTGGGAAAAACACCGAAACCGGGCGTATTTCCCAATTAATGGAAAAACAAGCGAATCTGACAACTCCCCTCACCCGCAAATTCGATAAATTTAGCCGCCAACTGCTCTACGTTATTTTAGGGGTTGCCACCTTTACCTTTATCGTGGGTTTGGGTTACGGGGAAACCTGGACATCGATGTTTGAAGCCACCATTGCTTTAGCCGTTAGTGCCATTCCCGAAGGCTTACCCGCCGTTGTTACCATTGCCCTGGCCATTGGGGTTTCGCGCATGGCCAATCGTCACGCCATTATCCGTAAATTGCCCGCCGTCGAAACCCTAGGAAGCGCCACGGTTATTTGTTCGGACAAAACCGGAACTCTGACGGAAAACCAAATGACGGTGCAAAGTATCTATGCAGGCCATCAACATTATCGCCTGTCGGGAAGCGGTTACACCCCCGAAGGCCAAATTTCCCAGGACAAGAACACGATCGAGGTTAAAGAAACCCCTGTTCTCAAAGATTGTCTGATTGCCGGTTTACTATGTAATGACTCCCATGTAGACCAACAGGAAGACACTTGGAAAGTCGTCGGAGACCCCACCGAAGGCGCATTGATTACCGCCGCACGCAAAGCCGGATTTTGGGCGAATGAGCTAGAAGAAAAGCAACCCCGCTTAGATACCATTCCCTTTGAATCCGAGCATCAGTATATGGCTACCTTGCACGAAGATAAACAGCAAGGGGAGAAAGTGGTTTATTTGAAAGGGTCAGTCGAAGCGGTGTTGTCTCGGTGCGATGCGGTTTTAGATACCGATTATCGCCCTCAAGCCCTCAACGCCGCGCAAATTCACGAAACCGTCGAAACCATGGCCGCAGAAGGCTTGCGTGTTTTGGCCTTAGCTCGTAAAACCGTACAGCAAAACCTAATTGAGCCAGAAAATATCGAGAGTGGGTTTCAATTTTTGGGCTTGCAGGGCATGATCGATCCGCCGCGCCAAGAAGCGATTAAAGCCGTAGAAGCCTGTAAAAACGCTGGAATCCGCGTCAAAATGATTACAGGGGATCATAAGGTCACAGCCAAGGCGATCGCGCTGCAAATGCGCTTAAAACGCCAAGGAGAGACGATCGCGTTTACGGGTCAAGAACTTGCTGAAATGAACGAAAGCGAGTTAGCCAATGCGGTTGAGGATGGGGTTGTATTTGCTCGCGTCGCTCCCGAACAAAAATTGCGCCTCGTCGAAGCTTTACAATCGAAAGGCAATATCGTCGCGATGACGGGGGATGGGGTGAATGATGCCCCGGCGCTTAAAAGCGCGGATATTGGCATTGCGATGGGGAAAGCGGGAACCGAAGTGGCTAAAGAAGCGGCGGATATGATTCTCACGGATGATAACTTTGCTTCGATTGAAGCGGCGGTAGAAGAAGGACGCACAGTGTATCGCAACTTAATGAAGGCGATCGCGTTTATTCTGCCTGTTAATGGCGGCGAGTCGATGACGATTTTTATCAGTGTATTACTCGGTCGCGCTGAGTTTTTACCCATTTTATCGTTGCAGGTGTTGTGGCTCAATATGGTGAACTCCATTGCCATGACCGTTCCTTTGGCTTTTGAACCGAAAGCCAGTAACGTTATGCAACAACCGCCCTTATCGCCCAATCAACCGTTACTCAATGGCAGTTTGATTAAACGCATTTTGCTAATTTCGCTGTTTAATTGGATTGTGATTTTTGGCGTTTTTGAGTGGATTCGCACGACCACGGGAAACATCGATTTAGCCCGGACGATGGCAATTCAAGCCTTAGTCGCCGGACGGATTTTCTACTTACTCAGTTTGAGTCAAATCGGGCTGACCTTGTGGGGGAAATTGCGTGGTCGTGTCGATCGCGTTGCGTCTGTACCGATGATTTGGGTGGGGATTGGCGTAACGATTGTGTTACAGGTGATTTTCAGTCAATGGGGCGTGATGAATAACTTATTTGCAACTTCCCCGTTGAATTTGAATCAATGGCTGATTTGTTTGGCGGTTGGACTGCCGATTGTCGTGGTGGCCGCGATCGCCAATCGCATCGATCCACCGAATGTTAGTAATTAGTAATCAGTTTTTTGGGCAGTCGGCTTTCTTGGGCAGTCGGCTTTCTTGGGCAGTGGGCAGTCGGCTTTCTTGGGCAGTGGGCAGTGGGCAGTGGGCAGTAGGGGAAGAGGGGGAAGAGGGGGAAGAGGGGGAGGAGGGGGAGGAGTGGGAGGAAATTACCAATTACCAATTACCAATTGAGGGATTTAGGGAAAACGGTACAAACAACCAACAACCAATAACCAACAACCAACAACCAATAACCAATAACCAACAACCAATAACCAACCGTGACAAGTTAAGGTTAGATCGTTTTTGTCAAGTTTCCGTAGGGGCGGGGTTTCCCCGTCCAAGTTTACGTTTTAGCAACGCGATAATAACATCCCATCGTGGTTTCCCCCAAGTTGAGATTGGGCGAGGAGACCTCGCCCCTACAATAACGGTTTTATGTTTTCTTGACATCCTGCTTTTCGCCTTAACTTGTCACCAATAACCAATAACCAATAACCAACAACCAACAACCAACAACAAAAAACCAGTAAACTATCGGAAAAACGTTCTACTGAGGTGCTGATAACTGAAATGACGACTCGTACAGAAACCGACAGCATGGGCGCGATCGCGGTCGAGGGCGATCGCTATTGGGGCGCACAAACTCAGCGATCGCTTCTTTACTTTGATATTGGCGACGATATCATGCCCCCCGAACTCATCCGCGCTTTTGGTATCCTCAAAAAAGCCACCGCCAGGGTAAATAGCGATCTGGGCAAACTCCCCCCCGACAAAGCCCAACTCATCGTCCAAGCCGCAGAAGAAGTCATTTCCGGCAAACTGAACGACCACTTCCCCCTGCGGATTTGGCAAACTGGAAGCGGTACGCAAACCAATATGAACGCCAACGAAGTCATCGCCAATCGCGCCATCGAGATTGCCGGGGGGGAAATGGGCAGCAAAACCCCCATTCACCCCAACGATCATGTCAATATGTCCCAATCGTCTAACGATACCTTTCCCACCGCCATGCACATCGCCGCCGCCGAACAAATGCAGCAGAGATTGTTGCCGATGGTGACTCAACTCCGCAACGCCCTCGAAGGCAAGCAAAAAGAGTTTCAAGATATTGTCAAAATTGGTCGCACTCATCTGATGGATGCAGTTCCCCTCACCCTCGGCCAAGAATTTTCTGGCTATGTAGCCCAGTTGGATAAAGATAGGAATTGCCTTCATCGGCTTTTGCCGGATTTGTACGAATTAGCAATCGGGGGAACGGCGGTAGGGACGGGTTTGAATGCTCACCCGGAATTTAGCGATCGCGTTGCCGCCCAAATTGCTGATTTTACCGGGCTTCCCTTTGTCAGCGCCGAGAATAAATTTGCCGCCCTTGCCGCCCATGATGCCATTGTGATGGCCAGTGGTACGCTCAAAACTCTGGCTTGTTCCCTGATGAAAATTGCCAACGATTTGCGCTGGTTGGGGTCTGGCCCTCGTTGTGGCTTGGGGGAATTGAAACTACCTGCCAATGAACCGGGTTCGTCGATTATGCCGGGGAAAGTCAACCCCACCCAATGCGAAGCAATGACGATGGTTTGCGTTCAGGTTTTGGGCAATGATGCGGCGATTGGCTTTGCGGGAACTCAGGGCAATTTTGAGTTAAATGTCTTCAAACCGATGATGATTTTTAATTTACTCAACTCGATTCGCTTGTTGTCTGATGCTTGTGGGTCGTTTACGGATTATCTTGTTGTCGGGTTAGAAGCGAATCGCCCGCAAATCGAGCAGTTTCTCAATAATTCTCTGATGTTGGTCACGGCGTTAAATCCCCATATTGGCTACGACAATGCCGCTAAAGTGGCGAAAAAAGCCTATACCGAAGGCAAAACTCTCCGCCAAGCTTGCATTGAGTCGGGAATGCTCACCGGAGAACAGTTCGATCAATGGGTGCGTCCGGCGGATATGACCCATTAATGAACATTGAACGATTTACGGGGTATAATGGTGGTAATAACAAATAACCAATAACAAAAAAGGCGGGATCGACCCGCCTTTTCTTTTTTCAATTATTTCTAGCGCACATAAACCGCGCCTTCGGGACTGATGCGAATCGATAAATCTGCGGCTTGGAAAATTTCGGTTTCGTCCAAGTTCACATTCAACATTCCCGGTTCGGGGGAGGTAGCGGTGGCTTGAATCAAGCCGTTGTCTTCACGATAAACAAAGACACTAACCGGGGCTTCGATATCATCGAGCATCACTTCACTACCGGGTTCTAACATAATTTCACCCGTATCGCCGACCACTTGATAGCTAATTGTGCTATTGGTCATATTATTAAGGCGAATTTGGACATCACCGGAAGTCGGTTCTACATAAGAAAGGGTGGTTTGCGGGATGCTTTCGTAATAGCGATAGTAGTTACTTTCGTAGCTAGGATCGGCGCTCGGAGTTCGCATTTGTTTGGGGGCGATTCCTTCGGCGATCGCGGCACTAGGAACGGCAGCGATACCGATTAAACCGAGTATACTTAAAAAGCGTTTCATAATATATTTAATTCTCCTAAATTCTTCAACATATTTTTTATTAGCCAAGATTCAGCATTGTGTATCTTGGGGATGTACTTTCAGGTTAGGGCCTGGTATTTTTTGAATCGTCTCTTAAAAGTGGGAATTTGTGAGATTTTGTCAAGTGCTTTTTCTCTATCTTGGGGGGGATTGGCAGCCAGTCAATCTCCAGCTTTGAGGGGGGGCGATCGCGAACTTTATAAAACTTAATACAGAGGGGCGATTTCGCAATCTCTAACTTTGTGTAGGTGTAGTCGGGGGGCGATCGCATCTAGTCTAAAAACAGTTGGAGATGTAACTTTGCTTACATTTCTACTGCAATTCATCAATAAAAAATTTGCTAAAGCTTGATATCAAGATTATAAAATCGATATTCAAGTAAATGTAGACCCTAAAGGAGAAAATTATATGACTTTTGCTAACTTACGCATGGATACGAGTAAATCTGTTGAAAGATTCCAGAGTTTAAAAATCGACGATCAACTCGCCTTATTATGGTATGTTTATACAGAAATGGGCGATCGCATTACTCCCGCCGCACCAGGAACCGCAGAACCGGAAATTGCCGGAGGTTTGTTTGAGCAAGTCAAAGCTCTTTCTCACCAAGAACAACTCGAAGTTCAACGCAATCTTCTCAAAGGCCGCGACACTTTAATTTCTCGCGAATATGGTTCTTTGAGTGACAATACCAAGCTGTTATTCTGGTATCGTCTGGCACAAGGTATGGAAAAAGAAACGATCATTCCGATGCCCGAAGATTATGAACTCCCTGAAGAAGGCCGTCAACTTTTGGCTGCTTTAGAATCGATGGAGTTTGAGCAACAAATTACTTTCCTCCGTAATATTGTTACGGATTCAGGTAGCGAACCGAAGTCGGGTTCTGAACTGTAATTTGAATTAGTTTAATAGATTCGCGATCGCGTTTGGGGCTTGTTTCCCAAGCGCGATTTGTGGGTTGTAGTGTGACAGTTATTTAATTGGTTATTCGTTGTTTGTTGTTTGTTGTTGGGTTTCACTTCGTTCTACCCAACCTACTGCTAACTCGTTCAAAGCGAAAAACCAATAACCAATAACCAATAACAAAAAACCAGTATCCTATGAAATAAACGTTCCACTTAGGTGCTGACAACTGTAAAAGGGGGTCAGTTGAAGTAGTAGCACATCTGAATTGCCGTTTTGTTTCCTATCCTTAAGGATTAAAAGCAATACTATTTCAGAAGGTAAAAATATGATGTGGAATTACACCCTTTATAGTTTTGGTTTGGGTATTGTAACCCTACTCTTTTTTGGAATATTACAGTGGCTACATATTCCTTCGGGAAATATTGTAGATTGGTTAATTGGGGTGGCGAGTTTTTGGTGGTTGATTACCATTGTAACGGTTCCTTGGAATGTTTATTTTGATGCGAAAACCGCGATCGCCGAAGCCGAACAATCCTTAGAAAAAGGCATACCCGTTGAAGATAAACAAGTTCGTTATGTGCAGAAAGTAGCCCGATGGTCTTTACTATTAGCGATCGCGCTGCATTTCCTTTCAGCCGTAGGTTTATATAGCTTGGCGATCGCGGGAATTAGTGCAGTGGGTTATGTTGCATCGGCGGCTACTTTATTACTCACAATTTTACGCCCTGCCTTTCGAGCTTATCAATATTTAGCCGCCCGCTTAATGGCAATTCGTCGCGAAATCAAATATCCCCGCGAGGACGTTTTAGATTTACGCAGTCGCTTAGAGATGGTAACAGCAACAGTACGACAAATTGAAGAAAAACTAGACCCCCACGAACCCCATTCTTGGGTCGCGACAACGACAAGAGATATGGCTAAACAACGAGAAAATTTGGCAGCATTACAGGCGCAACTTGACCAAGATCGCGCTAACAACGCTCTAGAACACCAAAAAATTGCCCGTGAAGCACAACAATCGATTTCACAACTAACAGAAGATAGCCAATTTTTAGGTCACGTTCGCGAAATTATCCGCTTTTTTAAAACAGCTTAGTCTAATCTATCCTCACTATCTATCGGTGGGGATACAACAATCGGGGGATGAAATCCGGTAGCTACAGCTATAATAAAAGGATTATGATAATAATGTTGCTCAAGTTCCCCTTTTTATAAAAAAAAGGATTTGAGTACAACTTTTTATGTCAAAAAATTCAACATGATCTGGCTAAAAAATCTCTTATCTCCCGATTATTATATGCCCCACGGTAGTTGCTATCTGTGGGAAACCCCGCTAGTTTGGCTGCACGTTCTGGGGGATGCTTTTACCGCGATCGCCTACTTTTCGATTCCGATAATCTTGGTTTATTATGTCTCACAGCGCCGAGGCGCACCTTTTCATCACGTTTTTATTCTGTTTAGTGCTTTTATTTTAAGTTGCGGTTTCGGTCATTTATTAGATGTTTGGACATTGTGGCATCCGGCTTATTGGTTGTCGGGTTTTGAAGGAGCATTAACCGCTTTAATTTCTTGTTACACTGCGTTTGAATTAGCGATACTTTTACCCCAATTTCTAGCATTAAGAAGTCCTGAAGAACTCGCCGCAATTAATGTTAAATTACAGCAAGAAATCCGAGAAAAAGAAACCGCAGAAGCAGCTTTGCTCAAAGCTTATGATGAACTCGAACAACGGGTACAAGAGCGAACTGCTGATTTAGTCACGGCTAATGTTGCCTTACAAAAAGCGAAAGAAAAAGCTGAAGTTGCGAATCAAGCCAAAAGTCAATTTTTGGCGAATATGAGCCATGAAATTCGGACTCCGATGAATGCTATTTTGGGGTTTAGTGATTTACTGAAAAATTTAGTTCATCAAGAGCAAGCCCGAAAATATGTAGATATTGTTGCCAGTAATGGCAAGAATTTGTTGGTTTTAATTAATGATATTCTGGATTTGTCTAAAATCGAAGCCGGAAAGATTCAGTTGCAATGGGAACCGCTTAATCTTCGTACTTTTTTACAAGAAATTCAGCAGATTTTTTGGTATCAGGCGGAAAATAAGGGAGTTGCAATTATCTTTGAAGTGGATGATGCAGTTCCGGTTGGTATTATTTTCGATGCGGTACGTTTGCGTCAAATTCTCTTTAATGCCATTGGCAATTCATTAAAATTTACTGAATCGGGTTTTGTGAAAGTGACCGTCATTTCTCAACCTTACGCTTCTGAAACCATTACTTTAACGATCGCGGTAGAAGATACAGGAATTGGCATTAGTCCCGACCAACAAGAAGCAATTTTTGAGGCGTTTGTGCAGAGTAAAAACCAAAGCTCAAAGTATGGTGGGACGGGATTAGGATTATCGATTACCAAGCGACTGACGGAAATTTTAGGCGGTAGGATTGAGTTAGAAAGTGAAGTCGATCGCGGTAGTACATTTAGGTTTATTTTTACAGAAGTAGCGATCGCGTCTTCATATCTTCGTGAGGCTTCTTCAGCCCAGAGTGCCACTCATCTCAGCCAGTTTAAAAAAGCTACCGTTTTAGTCGTAGATGATGTACCGTCTAATCTGCATACTGTCTCAGAATATTTTGCCGATACACAACATCAATTGTTAACAACAGATCGGGGTCAAGATGCAATTGAGATGGCGATCGCGCAGCAACCCGATGTCATTCTTCTCAATTCGTGGCTATCTGAAACAACCAGCTTAGAAGTTGCCAAAGCCCTCAAACAACAGCCGCAATGTCGCGAAATTCCCCTGATTACGATCGTAGCTTCGACTCGCGATCGCGATAAAGCTGTGGTAGACAAGTATTGTCAAGGCTTTTTACGCAAACCCTTAGACTATCAAGAATTAGTGAACGTTTTAGCAGAATTCTTGCCCCTAGCTTCACCCCATTTGATTGCGTCTTCTGACTCCGCGATCGCCCCCCTCAAACCCGATGCTAAAACCCTAGCCCGTTGGTCGGAATTATTGCAAAAATTAAAACAAGTAGAAACATCAGAATGGCAAGAAATTCGCTACACTTTAACGCGACGCAGCCTAATCGCCTTCAGTCAACGTTTATATGATTGGGCGATCGAATATCAATGTCAAGTATTGTTGGATTATGCCACTTGTTTAAAACATCAACTTACCGCGTTTGATTGGCAAAACTTACCGGATACAGTAGCTTCTTTTCCCAAGATTCGCCATCGTCTCGCAGACATTCTCTAACCTCACAGAATGCCTAAAGATAAGCCGTGACCCACAGAAGCAATAACTGATAAAACTGTTGCGATTAAACAAGCGATCGCCAGCAGTACATGATCGTGCTTTTCTTTTTTAAGGGGGTCGAAACCTGGGAGTTTAGTCACCCCATAGCCGCCCACAAAGCCCCCTAAATGCCCCCAATTGTCCACATTGGGCATAATGACACCAAACACAAACAAAACAATGGCATACGTCCAAGCCCGTTGGGCGATCTCGTTGTTTTTGAGACGTTGCCCATAAGTCACCATCGCCCCAAACAAACCAAAAATCGCCCCCGAAGCCCCCACCGAAAGAGTAGCCCCGTGAAAAACATCCGGTAAAGCGTCGAGATATTGGCCAGCAGTGCTGCTAAACAACGAGCCAACAATGGTTGCGGCGCTATAAATAATAATCAACCGCGCTCCCCCATAAAAACGTGCCACAACCGGGGCTAAATCGCGCACCCACAGCAAGTTAAAGGTAATGTGGAGCAAACTACCATGCAGCCACCCCGCACTCAATACCGTCCACCAGCGTCCTATATCGTAAACCGGTAATGACCCCGTAGACCCCAGTAAAAACAAACTCGGGCCGCTAGGAGCCAGTAAATCTAAAAAGCCTTCGTTTCTAATCCCTGGAATATCCAAAAGTAAAGCCGCGAGATACAAAATACCGCAGCCCCACATCACCCCGCGAATAAAGCCATAATCGGGCCCGAGTTGACGTAGACTCCGCGCATAACCCCACATTGCTGGGTGTTGGCGATCGCAGTGAGGGCATTTTTTCTCGGTGACTTTGACAATTTTTTGACAAGAAGGACAAGCAACTAGCCCTTCGGTTTGACGTTTCAGCATAAGTAAGTTCAACCGCAACTAACCAAATTGTCATTGGTCATTGGTCATTCGTCATTAGTCATTTGTACTTACCAAGGACAAATGACTAATAACCAATCACAAAGCACTGCTTTCGGTTTTAACGATAATTTGTGAATTGCAAAGGAATGGGGAAATCCTCTTGTTTGATTAACTGCATCGCATCTTGTAAATCATCTTTAGATTTACTCGTAACTCGCACCGCATCTCCTTGAATTGATGCTTGGGTTTTTTTGAGATTATCGCGAATGCTTTTGCTGATTTTTTTAGCGATCTCTTTTTCAATCCCTTGTTTTAGGGTAATTTCTTGACGCACGCGGTTACCACTCGCTGACTCGGTTTTGCCGTAATCAAAGACTTTTTGGGATAAACCCCGTTTTGCCGCTTTAGTGCGAAGGATGTCTTGGATGGTATCGAGGGTAAACTCGCTGTCGGTGCTGATGGTAATTGTGTTTTCTTGTAATTCGACATTACTATCAGTGTTTTTGAGATCGTAGCGATTTCTGACCTCACGCATGGTTTGATCGACAGCATTCACCATTTCTTGGTGGTCGAAATCGCTAACAATATCAAAGGAGTAGGTCGAAGCCATAAGTCAAGGGAGATAACAACTTTACTGTAGATTTAAAACGCTCAGAGCGAATAAAGTTATGTTACACAATGAGCCGATGGCAAACATCAGCGATCGCGCTAGAGGAATGTTAGCAATATAAAACACAGAATACAGCAACCGCGCCCCCAAAAACGCGATCGCGGCAACCATGGCCCCCATAGAATCAACCTGAGTCACATAAGCACTCAATACGGCAAACCCATAAATAATCAGCGCTTCAAAAGCGTTTTGATGGGCCCAAGTCGCTCGTTGAGCGTAGGGGGGAAGTTTATCAAACATGGCTCTAGGAGCGCTCGAATCGTAGCCAATTTGAGCGCGACCATAGCCAACTACTAAAAAAGGTACATAAACTAAAGCAATTGCCCCTGCTAGGGAATATAGCAGAACGGCGTTGACAGAAATATTCATGCTCGCAGATTTTAGTCGAAGTAAAACAGAGTAACAAGCTTACCTAACTCTTCAGCTTCCTCGCAGGTTTTGAGCAAGGTGGTGCTGTCGTGAAAGGCAAAGCAGATCAGTTGCTGACACCGAGAAATAATCTCGCGGTTACACAACGCACTGGCTTCTCCTAACGACAAATGATTGTTGTCGGAGTTTTCTACTAAATGTAAAACGTGTTCGAGTTGGTCGCGAGATTCTCTGGGTTGACGCTCTAAGCTTTGAGGTAAGATCACCGTCAGCAAGTTCGGGTCGGCCCGCATTGCTCCTCGAATCGCGGCGAAATTGGTTCCCGTTGCTCCGGATGTGGTTAACCGATTTCCCCCCAGGACGAGGGCATAACTCATCATTTCGATTAGTTTTTGATGAGTGATCGGAACGTGACGCGACCCTAGGATCGCGATACGTTTAGAACTGGTTTGCTGAATAGCGGACAGTTCTTGAGCAAGGGTATCTATACTTTGACCTTGTTCTGGAAGATTAACGGATTGACTCAATCTCTTAAAATTTACGATAATGGGCTGAATGACCCAAGCTATTGTAGCAAACCCTTTCCCTCACCGAGCCGCGATCGCCAAAAAATATTGCGCGATCGCGATTAATTCAGAAACTTTCGCTTAACTCTTGCTTCTGTTAAGGAAATTGTGCTATTGTAATAAACCGTGACACAAGGACGCATAGCTCAGTTGGTTAGAGTACCACGTTGACATCGTGGGGGTCACTGGTTCGAGTCCAGTTGCGTCCATTCTTGAAAATTCTCCTAAATTCAACGAAGTTATATTGAAGTTGAGCGCATCGTTAAGTTTAAGGAGTAAATGGATTATGATTCCTTTTTTGATTACCTGTTTGGTGACGGCGGCCAGTTTGCTCATCATTTCGCGGCTTCCCCTGGGAATTGAAGTGGATAGCACCGGCAAAGCAATTGTGGCAGGATTGGTGTTTGGGGTATTGAATGCCGTGGGTAAGCCACTTTTGGTAATTTTTACTTTACCCATAACCATTTTTACCTTTGGCTTGTTTTTGTTGCTGATCAACCCGATTATTTTCGGTTTAGCCGCTTGGTTAGTCTCAGGATTCCGCTTGAAGTGGGGCTTTTGGAGTGCGGTTTTAGGGTCGGTGGCACTCACGTTAGTCAACTCATTGTTAAATACATTCTTGGCTTCTGCCTTCCCTAATTATTTTAGTTAATGCCAAGCGTCAAATCCGGCGTAGGGGCTGGGTTTCCCTGCCCAATTTGATCTTAATACCTTGTCGATTTTGGGTAGGCGCGCGAAACCTCACCCTATAGATTCTGTGGTTGAGTCCATCTAAAATAAAGAGTAGCTTCACGAAGGATTTATGACTCAACCCAAAGCCGTTGTTTTACTGTCTGGAGGACTTGATTCCGCCACATCTGCCGCGATCGCGATTTCTGAAGGTTACGACGCGATCGCCCTTTCTTTCCGTTATGGCCAGCGTCATGAGCGAGAATTGCTGGCCGCGAAACAAATCGCCGCTCATCTGGGCATCACGCAGCATCATATTGTTGATATTAACTTAGCCCAATGGGGGGGATCGTCTTTAACCGATCGCGATGCTCATATTCCCCAAACCGGGGTGAATCCCGATGTGATTCCTTCAACTTATGTGCCGGGACGCAATACGGTTTTTATCGCGATCGCCCTATCTTTAGCCGAAGCCCAAAACGCCGAAGCCATATATCTCGGTATCAACGCCGTGGATTATTCCGGTTATCCCGATTGTCGCCCGGAATACCTCGAAGCCTACCAAACCCTAGCCCGTCTCTCCTCAAAAGCGGGTTTAGAGGGTCATGCACCCCGCTTAATTGCGCCATTGGTCAAAGATAGTAAAAAAGAGATTGTCGAGCGGGCGATCGCCCTTAATGTGCCAATCGAGCTTACTTGGTCTTGTTATCAAGGGGGCGAAAAGCCTTGCGGTTTATGTGATTCTTGTCGCATTCGCGATCGCGCCTTGGTCGAAGCCGGTTATCCTCAACTCGCCACTCCCCAAGGCCGCCAATTTTATGCCAGTGGCGCTTAATCAATCAAGTCGTAGGTTGGGTTGAAGCATGAAACCCAAAAGATAATAAATAGGAATCCCCCCTCGTCAACCAACAGCGAACAATTTTTGTACGAGGGAACTGTATTGATCCTGTCTGTTAATTTGAATTAATCGCGTGACAGTTTGAAAAGAGTCCACTCTTGAGCAAAAAAGGAAACCTTTATCCTGCTTTTAGGTCATAGACAGCATAACGGATCGTTTTAAGCCTTATCAACTCAAAGCGATCGCGTCATCTCCGAACTTAAGTCTCTGAGAAACTTTGAGGAAGTTACTGTTAGTTTGCCAAGAACAAAAAACAGTTTTTCGGGAACTTTCATCTCTCCACAAACGACCTAGAGAACAACAACAATGAGAGCGCTTACTTACCTAGCTATTAAGGATAAAAAATGATGAACATTCTTAAATCAACAATTGCACTTGCTGCGGTATCCGCCGCAATTTTATCAGCAGGAGTCGCCTCGGCTAATCCCTATCAAGTGGAAGTCGAACAACGAGGCATGAACTCTAGTTATGTGGGGGCGGGTGTGGCCGCAGGCGTGACCAATGGCGGTCAAACCGGCGATGCTGCCAACTTAGGCGGGAACTTACAAGGTCGTTTTGCCGTTCCCAATGCTCCCGTTTCTGTCAGAGGCGCAGTGTTATACAGTGGCGAAACCAGCGCGATTATGCCGATGGTTTCCTATGACGTACCGATTACCAACCGAGCCAATGTTTACGTCGGTGGCGGTTACTCTTTTGTCGAAGATAATGGCGAACCGACACCGATGGGTAACGAAGATGCACCCTTGGTTGTCGTTGGGGGTGAAGCCAACTTTGGCGATGTCGTCGTCTACGGTGATGGCAAGTGGGGCATTAATGCTTATCGCGACAGCCAGGCTGATTCCTTCACCATGCAAGCGGGTGTGGGCTACCGCTTCCCGCAATAGCTTTGATTAGGGTGCATCAATTTGGGGGTGTGAACAGTAATGCAAAATCTTTTCAAACCTATGCAACATTCTTCATTTCTTGTGAAGCGAATGGTTGTATGCGTAAGTATCTAAACACTTATTTTGCCAAAAACCACGGCGTAATAGTGTTAGAAAACGCAGTTATTAATGGCGGTAAGTTCTACCGTGTCAGCTTGTGGACTTGATAGTGCCGACACTGCAAGGTTGAAGCAAGAAGTAAACGTTAAATCTGTTTAGATAGGTTTAAGTAAGTTTTATAGAACGGAATAACAGCAACATAGAGTGGTTGAAGACGCAGCTTTGAACGAAGTTGCGTCTTTTTTTAGGGGAAGTGCGTTGCACGGCTTGAACCCATAAAATGCTATTGGCTGTGTATTTTCCAAGTTTATGACTCAACATCACCAAGACACCCTCAAAATTAGAACCCAGGCAAAATCTTTACACAAAATCACCCCGCAAGTTCGCGATGTCGTTGCGACGGCGGGTATTAGTACCGGACTGTGTACCGTATTTGTCCGTCATACCTCGGCTTCTCTGATTATCCAAGAAAATGCCGACCCGGATGTTTTGAAAGATTTAGCGAGTTTTTTCGCTGATTTAGTGCCAGAAAGTCGCTCGTATATTCACGATACTGAAGGCCCCGACGATATGCCTGCTCACATTCGTTCGGCGTTGACTCACACCTGCGAGCAAATTCCGATTACTAATCATCGCTTGGCTTTGGGAACCTGGCAAGGGATTTATTTGTGGGAACATCGGGCTTACCCCCATCAACGGGAAATTGTTGTTCATGTGAGTGGCATTTAGGGCGATCGCCTGGCAAAATTGAAACAAAGCATCTACGACAATACATTTTGATGTCTGAGCATAAATCAGGTGTCAAGATACGGCTCAGAGTATAAAAATGTTATTTCTTAACTGACTCAGGCGTGAAATCACTTAACATAGTAATCACAGTTTTCTAGGTTTTGCTTTTGATTTCACTGCCCTTGTTATCCCTAATTATGACCCTGCAATAAAGGCCATTAAAGGCAATGCCCGATCCCAAACTTCCCTTATCCTCAACCCCGCCTTCTGGTTATCAACAAGACCAACGAGCGCCGAGTTCTTTTAACTTTGGTCGCGGTACGATTATTGGCTGGTTGAGAAGTTTAATTTTCATCCTCCTCGATACGGTTCTGATTGCTCTGAGTTGGAAAACCGCGCAAACCATTGTTTTTAATGTTCGTTGGTTTCAAGCGGTTGGGGATTTTCAACTTTTAGGAGAAGACTTCAATACACCGGGTTTTCTCATCCCGATTTTGGTGGTGACTGTCGTAACTTTGGCATCGGCCGGGTTATATAGCCAAAGAGAAAGTCGTCGTCGCTTTGCGCGGTTATTTCAGTATTTAACGGTAGCTCAATGCGTTATCCTGGCTTTAGCTTATCTAGAAGACCCCGGCTTGATTTTGTCCCGTTCGACCTTTGTTTTAGCCTGGATTTTTAATATTTTATTTGTGGTAACGGGGCGTTTAATTGCCGAAGCCGTGATTACGACCCTAAGACAAAAAGGGACGATTTCGCGACCGATTTATTTGGTAGGCACTCCTCGCGATCGCCTGGTTGCTCAAATTGCTTTAAAACTGATTAGCAATAACGAGTTTAAAATTGTCGGACAATTGGATTTATCAAATCGGCACACCCGCGATCGCTGGGCTGATATTGTTCAAGAAATTGCCGCACAAGGGGTAGGGGAAGTATTTGTATGTTCCTGGCAATCTATTGAAGACCCTATGGCCTTGTATTGGAGTTTGAAAACTGCCGGGATTCACTTACGAATCTTGCCCATTGGGTTAGAAGTCCCCCACCAATCCCCGAAAATTGAAATGATTGGCGGTTTACTGACCATTCAGTTTCATCCTCCGGCTTTGGTGGGCAGCGATTTTTGGACAAAGCGCATTTTTGACTTGATTGTTGCTACAGGTTTGATGATTGTGCTGAGTCCAATTTTGATTACAATCGCGATTTTAATTAAGTTAGATTCCCCCGGCCCTGTTTTCTTTAAACAAACCCGGATGGGCTTGCGGGGTCGCCATATTAAGGTTTGGAAATTCCGCACCATGGTCATTAATGCCGATCAATTGCTCAAAGAATTAGAAGCCAAAAACGAAATCAAAGGGGGGGTATTATTCAAGATGAAAAATGACCCCCGCATTACCAAGGTGGGGCGAGTTTTGCGGCGTTATAGCTTGGATGAATTGCCCCAGTTGATTAATGTTTTGATTGGTGAAATGAGCTTGGTGGGGCCGCGGCCTTTACCCCTGCGGGATGTCGAAGGCTTTGCCCCTCATCACTATGTCCGTCACAACGTTTTGCCGGGAATTACGGGGCTATGGCAGGTTTCAGGGCGATCGGATATTAACGATTTTGAATATGCTTTCCGTTTGGATATGGCTTATATTCAAAATTGGTCTTTAGCCCTGGATTTTCAAATTCTCATGAAAACTGTTCAAGTGGTACTAGGCAGTAAGGGTGCTTACTAATATTAAAGTTTTAGCTAAAGCCTTTGAAGTTATTGTAAAGTAACTGATTCGAGTACAAAAAATTGGCTAAAATCATCCTAATTATTTTAGGTAACTTAAGGAATCTACTCAGAAAATAATGTTAGCAAAGTCACCGGATACAGCTACTCTCGAAGACGCGATCGCGAAGTATGCCCACACTTTGAGTTTATTAGAAGACCCCAACTATAAGCCGAATTTAGCTGACGTATTAGCCATAATGTTGGCCAGAGATGAAGTTCAAAATGTCCTCGAACAAAGCAAAGCCTCCCCGGAAAATTGTGCCAAATTAATTGCCTTAGACAGCTTGCTGAAAAGTAATAAAGACCGCTTGAATGATGACGACAAACTAGCCGCTTGTCGGCAAAGCGTCCAACCCCCGGAAGCGGCGTGGTGGTGGTATCTCGCAGCACCCACTCCCCCAGTCCAAAAAGACCGTCGCGATCGCTTTGATTGGGCGTGGAATGTCTTGAGTGGACTGTGTTTAGTCGGGGCAACAACCTTTATGGTGAACACCGCCAGAGCCTTTTCTACTGAGGGTTTCGACTTAGCGCAAACCTTCGGGACGGTAGCCCAAGGCGCAGGGTTAGCAGTCGTGGCTAAAGGGGCTTTGACCCAGAAAGGTCACGAACAAGTTAAAAATACGCTGAATAATCTGAATATTCCGCCTTATTATCACGCTGAAGCGACCTTTGGGATGTCTTTTGCTTTACTTTTGGTCGCAGGCGGAGTTAATAGTTCCTTACCCCGCTTGGGGGATTTGTATGCTGTTCAAGGTACGGAATACTATCGTAAAGGACGCATGGCTGTGGCTTTGGATAAATACGAAGAAGCTTTACGTTTTAATCCTCAATCCGAAAATGTCAGCGTTTACAAAGGCCGTATTTACGAATCTCTCCAAGAATATGATAAGGCAGTCGAACATTACAAAAAAGGCATGATTAAAGGCAATCCTGCCGCTTTTCATGGTTATGGTAAAACTTTAGCTCTCAAAAGCCCAGCCGACGAAAATCAACTGGCAACTGCTAAAAATTACTTGTTGGTAGGAGGCGATTTAGTGGGTGACAATACTCCTAATAGCGATCGCCTACAGTTAAGGATTCGGCGCGATATGGGTTGGGTCGATTTCCTTCGGGTTCAGAATTTAATTAATCAAGGGGAAACCGTTGAAAGTCCGGTAGTTCAAGACCTTCTCGCTGCATCCCGCAATAATCTCGAACAAGCCATTGATTTACAAGCCAAAGCCTCTAACGATATGCCGGGTTGGGGGATGAGTCAATGTTATCTCGGTCGCGTTTTGAGTTATACCGATGCTGAGGCCGCACAACCTTATTTTGATTTTTGTTTTAAGTCAGCCAAACCGGAAACTGTGGCTGAGTATGCCTTTTTAACCGACATTGACGAATATGCCATCACCCAAACCAAAATCAATGTCAGTGGTTTGGTGGCGGATGAGGATGAACAAGCCCAGGAAGTTGGTACTGTTAAGAATGCCAACAAGCTGGACGATATTGCCAGCCGAATCCAGCAAAATATCGCGGAAAATTGGGAAGAAGGCGTAGAATTTACCGATAACTTGGTTTATCAAGTCACGACAGATGGTAATGGCATCGTAGTGGACTATACGGCTACCGACCCCAATGCCGAAGAACTCGCAAGTACGACTCCTTTACCGCAACTGCGAAATGAAGAGATTGCACCCAAACGCATTGCTAAATTTAGCGTGACGCTCACCCCGACTCGCCAGGTTCAAGTTGAGCCGATTATCACAGAAACGGGCGTTGAATAAAGGCTTTAGCCGTATAAAATCTCGCCTTGGGGGGCGCGGGCGGTTTCTGGGTCAAATCGCCGCAGCCCCGCCATTTGCTGACTCAGCAGCCAAACGTAATGGGGGTTGAGTAGGACATAACGCTTCCAAAGGCGTTTCGGCTCTTTGGTCAGGCGAAATAACCACTCCAACCCCGCATCCTGCATATATTTGGGGGCTTGGGCGAGGAGTCCGGCATGGAAGTCAAAAGCTGCACCCACGGCGAGGAGGGGCATTGAGAGGGCATCTCGGTATTCATAGGCCCAGACTTCCTGACGCGGACAACCCAAGCCGACAAAGGTAATAGCAGCACCGCTATTGTGGATTTGCTCGACAATTTCTTGTTTTTCTTCGGGGGTGACGTTGCGGAAACGGGAGGGTTGGTAGCCTGCGATTTCGAGTTTGGGGTAGCGCGATCGCAAGTTCTTGGAAAACGCCGTTAAAACCTCCACACGGCTACCATACAGGTAAATGGGTAATCCTTCCTCGGCGGCTCTTTCGGCGGTGTAGAGGGTCAAATTTGGCCCGTAGACGCGATCGCGCAACTGAGCCTTATACATCATATTCAGCGCCCAGCGCACCGGCTGACCATCTGGGCAAATCAAATCAAAATGGTTGAGACGGTAACGGTGGGTATCATCCAACGCCCCCGTCATCACCCCATGTACCGCCAACGCCGACACAGACAGCCCTTGACTGTTTTTCCCCGCTTGCACAATTCGTTCAACGGCGGCTTCGTAGTCAATAACGTTGACATTTACACCTAATACGTTACGTTTTCCTGCATCAATCATAGTTAGTTGTTGGTTGTTTGTTGTTGGTTGTTTGTTAATTCTTGCTATGGATTTGCCAGCCTTACTTACTCAAGTTTGCCCATCTTCAAAATTAAATCAACTATAATCCAAGAAAACGTACCTTATCCACAATTTTTTATGGTTAATACAACTTACGATGATATTTTTAGCGCGGCTATCAACTTATCTCCCCATTTAAGAGTCATGTTAGCAGAACAGTTATTAAACAGTCTGGATACAGAAGAACAAAATGAAATTAAGGCAGCTTGGGCAGAAGAAGCCGAGAAACGAGCATTAGAGATTCAAGAAAATCGAGTGACACCCATTTCTGGGTCAGACGTTATTCAAGAGTTGCGGATGAGACATCAAAAATGATTTATGATTTTCATCCCGTCGCTAAACAAGAGTTAAACAATATAGTTAGCTATTACGACAATATTAATCATGACTTGGGAGACACTTTTTTAGACGAATTTGAGCGAACTGTAGAGCGTATCCAACAGTTTCCTAAAGCCTGGTCTCTATTATCAGCAAATACCCGATCTTGTCGCATGGGTCGTTTTCCTTATAGTATTATTTATCAAATTCAAGAAGAAGAAAAACTTTTAATTATTGCTTTGATGCACTGGCAGCTTAAACCCAATTACTGGGACGATCGAATTTGATTTTTTTTAGTTGTGGGAAATCGGTGTTATCTTTACTCAACATTGGCTGTAAGTTTTTTAAAGCGGAATAAGTCTTTCGCGCTATATTGTATGAAACTCCCCCCCAATGTAATTATTCCCAATGCAAAGATTGCCCATTATCTTTTAATTTATCGAGAACAAGATGATAAATCTAAATTTCTAGCCCAAGCTGGATTTACTCAAGATAACCCAGAACAATTAGAAGCAGCAATTCTGCAACTGATCCAAAATCAAGAAGCTATCGAAGACAAAAATAACGAATATGGCCTATTTTATCGAGTAGAAGGAGATTTAGAAGGTGTAAATAATCAAAAACTAGCTGTTGTTACAATTTGGCTAGAACGCAAAACCGATCGGCAAATCCAGTTTATCACCCTAAAACCCAAAAAAGAGAAAAAATCATGATTGAACTATATCAAAGAGTTGCTTTAGATCGAGACTTTCCCGAACATTCTCTCAAGAAAGGAGACATTGCGACTTTCATAGATACTGTTCCTCATCCCGCAGGAGGTGAAGAAGGCTACGTTCTTGAAGTTTTTAATGCTTTAGGAGAATCCATCAATACTGTTATTGTCCCGAAGTCTTCTGTTGTTTCTTTAAAAGCTGATGAAATTTTGTCTGTTCGTTCTCTTATTGAAGTTCAATAAACTTTTTTATCTAAAAGCTAAACTTACATCTATATTTTTCTTGGTAATATAAGAATTAAATTTTTCGGGTTGTTAGGTGGTTGAGGGAAATCGGTGTTATATTTACCCAGTTTAACTGTAAGTTCTCTTAAGCTGAAATGGTGGGCATTGCCCACCCTACAGTTAAGAATTACGCCGCTTCTTTTGCCCAACGCTCTTTATTAAACCCGTAAATCTCCTCTAAAATCTGACGCACATTGTACTTCATTTTCCAGTTGGGATAATGTTCTTGGAAACGTCCGTTATCGCTAATCCACCAAATATGATCCCCAACGCGATTAGTTTCCGAATAGGTATAATTCATCTTATTCCCAGTAATTTCTTCGCACATTTGAATCGCTTCTAACATCGAACAATTACTGTGACGACCACCGCCTGCGTTGTATACTTCAGCTACGCGGGGGGCTTTATAAAACTCGTAGAAAATGTTAATTAAATCGGCGCTGTGGATGTTGTCGCGGACTTGTTTACCTTTGTAGCCGAAGACCGTGTAGGATTTCCCCGTCGCCGCACACTTCATTAAATAAGCCAAAAAGCCGTGTAACTGCGTCCCAGAGTGATTTGGCCCCGTGAGACAGCCCCCCCGGAAACAAGCGGTTTTCATGTCGAAATAGCGACCGTATTCCTGTACCAAAACATCCGCGGCCACTTTCGACGCACCAAATAAGCTGTGGGTGGTTTGGTCGATGGACATATCTTCGCGAATGCCGCCGACGTAGGTATGATTGGGGTCAATTTCCCAACGGGTTTCCTTTTCAATCAGGGGGAGGCGGTTGGGGGTGTCGCCGTAGACTTTGTTGGTGGAGGTGAAGATAAATGGCGCTTCAATGGCGTGTTGACGGGTGGCTTCGAGGAGGTTTAATGTGCCGTTGGCGTTGACTGAGAAATCCATCTGGGGGTCGCGGGCTGCCCAATCGTGGGAGGGTTGGGCGGCGGTGTGGATAATCAGGGAGATGTCTTTGCCGTATTTTTGAAAGAGTTGGGAAATTGCCTCTTGGTCGCGGATATCGATTTCGCAGTGGGTGTATTTGCCGCCGAGTTCTTTTTCCAGGCGTTGACGATTCCAGGTGGTGGAAGCATCATCTCCGAAAAAGACGCGCCGCATATCGTTGTCGATACCCACCACATCCATTCCTTGTCCGGCGAAGAATTTAGAGGCTTCCGAACCAATTAAGCCAGCAGAACCAGTGATAATTGCTACAGTCATGGAAATTTAAAGAGTAATAAGGTGAAAATAGAGTTAGAGCGAACGAAAGCTTATAAATTTGAGGTTTGACTGACTTTTTCGTACAATTGCGCGAAAAACTCCCCCTTCTTATCCCAATCATATACAGTCCGGACGCGATCGCGCCCCCCTTTTCCCAAACGCTGACGCAACTCCCCATCGGTAGCCAAGCGAGTCATGGCCGCGGCCATATCTTGCACCACTTGGTCGGGATTATGGGCAGGAATTTTAATTCCCGTTTCCTCAGTCACTTGGGTATCAGGGCCCCCCAAAGCCAAACACAAAATCGGTCGTCCTGCGGCCATGCCTTCTAAGCAAGTCCACCCCCCCGAATCGTGTAAACTCGGATGCACCAAAACGTGAGATTGACCCAGTTTTTTCAGGGTATCTTCGCGGGGGATGCGCCCCCAAAACTTGATTTTGTCTCCCAAGCCAGCATCCTGGGCGATTTGTTCTAACTGTTCCCGATACGGCCCGTCCCCTAACAGCCAGTATTCAGCATTGGGCAAATTCGCCGCCGCAAACGCCCGCACAGAGAGATGATAGCCTTTCCAATGCAGCAACCGACCCAAACTAATAAAACGGATGGGTTGACTGTCTGGGAGGGGATATTGGGCGAGTTGGTTGATTCTGGCGGTAGATAAGCCCGCTTCGCCGTAAATCTCGATATTTTTTGCCCCCATCGGACGCACTCGCTTGGCGGTGTCTTCGGTGGTGACGGGGGTATAGACGCTCTTTTTGGCGGTAATGCGCGTAAAGGGGTCTGCGGCCCCGATTCGTTGAGCAATATCGCGAGCAGTTTCATATAGTTTGGCTTTTGAGTTAAAATCCCGCCAAAAGGGTTTGGGGGCGGCTTCTCCCCCACCAATGGGGCCCCAAATAAAGGGAATTGGCAGTAAGCAGATTAAACTGGGCGACCAAAACTTAACATAGGTGACATGACGGGCGACATCAAATTTAACTTTTTGATGTACTTTTTTCGCAGCGCGATAAGCCAGAACTTGCCACATATAATAGTGCAGTTGTAAGCCCCCTTGTCTGCCTTTAAAATTTTCTTGCCAGTTGAAGGGCTCGACGAAAATAAAGTGAAGATTGGGGTTAGGATTGCGTTGTAATTCAGCTTCAATCGGTGGGCGACAAAATTCTCGCGTCACGACCCAAACTTCGTTAAATCGTGCCGATTGGACGGCAACATTCCAACCCACACCTTCTTCGGAACCTTGACCGGGTTCGCAAGCAAAACAAGAGAGTAGAATTTTCATGGATAGAGGGGAATTAAGGACATTGTTTGATACTGGTTAAGGTAATGCCTTGACGCTGGACTGCGTGGATTGTCTCGCATTCTGGGTATTTTTGGGGCAATTCCCAACGATGTAAGGTTAGGTAATAATCGGGATTACCGGTTAATTGTTGTTCGGGATTCTCCATTTCATACAGGGTAAATTTTTCGCTGTCGGCATAAATTCGGGCGGAATGGAAGGAACCGCCTACTAATACGGTTGAGTTGGGTTCGCCATTTTCATTTAACCATTTCATCCCTTCACTTAAACTGGTTCCCCAGTAATCCGTATCGTAGTATTTTCCGGCTTGGGCAATTCCCCCGACGGCGCGATTAAAGTAACTATATTCGTAGGGGTGTAGGGCAATCATATCCGTGACAGTAATGCTGAGGATGACGGCGGTTAAACCTACGGCAAACCAACGCAGAAATTGGAGTTTTAGGAGTTGGTAAACCCAGATTAAAGCGCTACTGGTAATCACGGCAATACCGGGAAGGACAAAGAGAAATTGGCGCATTCCTCCATAAATCGTAGAATCTCGCAGAATGGCGAGGATGGGGATAAAAAAAACTTGCAGTAAAACCAGTAAAATTGTGGCTTTTTGGAGGGAGGTAAAGCGCTGAAATTTAACAAAAATAAAGCCAATGCCAATCCAAAAGAAAAATTGGAAAAAGACGGGAATACTAATGGTTAGCCAACGGGGTAAATAATACCAGGGGAGGTCTTTAGAACTCCAATTTTGCCCCATGAAAAAGTCCCCGGCATCGCGCACATGGGCGGATAAATATTGCAGGGTTTCAATAAACCAAAAAACGGGATTTGACCAAGAAGCGGGATGAAAAATAGTGGTGGTGATTCCCCAAGCTAAACCGATGAGGAGATAAAATTTCCAGAAGCGGCGGATATAGTCGAGAAAGTTGCCTTGTAATAAGCGCAGGATGAGGTGAGTTAAGCCGAAGTAAAATAATAGGAAAAAGCCGCCAATCCGGGTACTGGTTACTAAGCCAATTAAGAGGCCATATAAAAATGAATATAGGGTAATTTGATTAAAGCCGAATTGGGTTTCTTGGCGGTCTTCTTTTTGGATGTAATAGTTGACTAAAAAGGCACTCGCCAGCGTCCCTAGGGTAAACATGGCCGCGAAAGGGATGTCTTTGGGATTGAAGAAACTGTGACCCCAAAAGCGGGGAAATAACGCCATGATAATCGGCGCAAACCAAGCGTATTGCTTCCCGGCTAAAATGCCAACTAACCCGGCAACTGAGATATAAGTAATGAGGGAGACTAAAAAAGTAAAAGGATGTTTAACAGCAATGCGATCGCGCAGTCTTTGATAGACAATATTTTGGAAACTAGCCTGGTCATTACTAACATTAATACGACTATCGGCTAAAGGGTCATAATCTAAGCCTTGTTGGGTAAATTGGGTAGCTTGAAAGGCAACTTCAGCGCTGAGGTTAAATAATACGCCGTAATGCTTTAAATCTGTGGGTAACGGCTTCCCTTCGGTAATTAAATCGAAGTTATTTTTAACCATGCCGATTTCCAGGCTTTCGTCCCAGGATACGCCGTAATTTCCCACAACCGAAAAACCCAAAATCGCGATCGCGCAAATTACCGCCGCGACTTTAAGATAAGCTTGGTAAAAACCACTTTTCCAATCTTTATGCTGTAATATCATGGTTCGCTACTCAATACAGACTGGACGCGATCGCTCAAAAACTTGGCCGCCGTAACTGGGTTATAATCAGCTACACGCTCTTGGGATTTCTGACCCATCGTTGTCGCTAACTCAGGATTTTCAATAAACAGCTTCATTTTCTCGGCTAAAACCTCGGTATCGTAAGGGTCAATCACATAACCCGTTTCCCCGTCTACCATCATTTCTACCGCCCCTGCCCACTTCGAGCAAAGCATTGCCTTCCCAAACGCCATCGCTTCAGGAATCACCATTCCCCAAATATCCTCTAGGGTAGGGAACACAAACACATCTGCCGCTTGAAAATACGCCCCCAAGCGACTGTATTCAAGCCAACCCGTCCACATCAACTGCTTATCGAGTCCTTGCTCCTTCGCATAAGCTTGGAGGGCTTCTCGCTCATCCCCATCCCCGACAAAAATCACCGTGTAGCCCTCTATTCCTTGCTGCTTCAGGCGGGTGCAAGCTTCTAAAAGGTACTTCACCCCCTTCCGGGGAATCAGCAAGCCCACACAGAGGAAAATCGGGCGTTTCGCGTTTAATTCCGCCGCCTCCATCTGGGCTTGTCGTTGCAGCAAAACTTCCGTATCCGGGACGATATAAGGACGGGCTTCGATTTTCTCAGGAGGGACACCAATTAAATCAATCAGGTATTCTTTCCCCGCTTCACTATTCGTCGCAAAAGCGTCTACCGATTTCACCATCCAGCGACGGCTGTTGATGCGGAAATTATCATCGCGAAAATCCACATTCGGGGAACCCCCGTCATACACCAAAATCAACTTCCAACCGCCAATCGGCTTAAATAAAATCGCCAGCAGCGTCCACAAAGAAAAGCTACTCACAAACACTACATCGGGCTTGTAGCGTAACACCGGAAAAATCGCCGTGGGAGAAGTCAAAATAAAGCCGCGACTGTAACCTGTATCAATTTTTTGGGTTTTGGCAAAGCGATATTTGCCAATCACTTGAATCACCGAAGCCCCAGGCAACTCCGGGTTGAAATCCGGCCAAACTTGACTGGTGTAAAATACCGTCTGCGGAAAGGTTTTAATAAATTCCCGCAAAACGGGTTGCCAGTACGCCCCCCGCATAATCGCTGGAACCAGCCAAGCAATACGAGTTTCTTTCATTTGTTGTTGGTTGTTGGTTGTTGGTTGTTGGTTGTTGGTTGTTTGTTATTGGTTATTAGTTCGTAGTAAGGGCTTTAGCCCTTTCTTGGTTATTGGTTATTGGTTATTGGGCGGGGAAACCCCGCCCCTACACACCGATTGCCCACTGCCTACTGCCCACTGCCCAAAAACTGATGACTGATGACTGATTACTGAAAAAGCCCTAGCGCTTAAACAAACCCTCCAGCAGCAGTTTTCGATAAGGCAGAAGCCAGAAAACCGGCCACAAAACCCCGCCGTGACGCTGCATTAAGATTTTCCATTCCTCCATCGGTTGGAGGGTCACGGTTTGTAAATCGAGTCCCTTGGGAGTGGCCATTTTTTTCAGACCTTTTTGTAAATCGGGGGTATTGGTGGGACTGGGTTTAGGGTTGCGCGGACAAGTGCCTTGGAAACCAGGGGCAATCCAAACGCTACAGCCTGCTTGTCTAGCCCGTAAACCGTAATCCCAATCCCCGGCATAATGGGTGAGTTGGGGGTCGAGGTTGCCGATTTTCTGTACGACAGTCCGAGGAATGAGGACGAAGTTGCCACACATCATATCGCAGGCTTGGGGTTCGTCGGTGGGGGGGACTTTCTGGGCTTTGAAGGGGGGATACAGGGGGCCTTTTTGGCGCAATCCACCGTAGGTTAATTCCTGGGTGTTGGGGTCTTGGACGGAGGCGGCCACAATGGCGGCGTTTTCTCCTTGCTGAGTGAGTTTCTCGGATGTCTCCAAAAGCGTTTTGAGGGCATCGGGGTACAGCAGGGTGTCGTCATTCAGCCAGAGGTAATAATCTGGGTCTGTCTTCAGGGCTGCATCCCAAGCCATTCTCATGCCGCCATTCCAGAATAGGTTACCCGTCCCGGTGAGGAGGGTGACTTGGGGGTAAGCTTGGGCTACGGCGGCGGCTGTGCCATCGGTGCTGCCATCGTCTACTAAGTAGACTTGGAGGGCGATATCGGTAATGCCGTTTTGGGCAAAGAGTAACCGCAAACACTCCATGGTTTTGTCTTTGCGGTTGAAACAGGTTAATAAAACGGCGATTTGAGCAGTTAAAGTCATGGTCAACTTGTTTCCCTTCAGGCGAGGAAGGTTAATCGACCATCATTATAAGAGCATTGTTTTTGTTCGTCGAAAAGGGGGGAATACTTAGAGAGAAATCTTTAAGTTATTGGGGCTGCTTTGTTAAGAAGTGATAAAGGGGTGGATTTTGTTGGTGGAGATAGCGGGGATTTGATATAACAGGGTAGACGTTACGCGGCAAGCGCGATCGCGTCACCTGGGTTATTTCGATCTAAGTGAAATTACCGTTCTGATGGTAATCAATGGTCAACTTTTTAACCATTTTTTATCTTTTTTCAATTTAAATTGCTCAATAAGGAGACGATCCGACGATGATGGGTAGAACTTTAAAACTGATTCAGCAGTTAGTGGCTGACCCCAGTTCGGTGAAAGATTTATCAGTACGGATTCGCGATGAAAAAACCTTACAACAGTATATCGACGATCCTTATTTTCCCTTTTTTATTAGTTTTCCCCGGACGGGCAGCCATTGGTTACGCTTGTTGATGGAGCTTTATTTTGAGCGTCCTTCCTTGGTACGGATTTTTTACTACAAGGATTCGCGGGATTTTATCTCGCTCCATACTCATGATGAAGATTTGGATGTGGGCGATCGCAAAAATGTTTTGTATTTATATCGCAATCCGATCCCGACAATTTACTCACAGCTTAAATTTTATAATGAAGATACCAACGACCTTGAATGTATAAAAAAATGGTCGGTGCTGTATGGTAAACATCTCAGTAAATGGTTGATTGACGAAGAATGGACGGAAAAGAAAACTATTCTGCGTTACGAAAATATGACCAAAAACTTAGAAAGTGAATTTGCCAAAGTAACCGCCCATTTCGACCAAGAATTAAACCCCGAAAAACTGAGAGAAGTGGCGGCAAAAGTTTCTAAAGAAGAAGTGAAAAAGAAAACCGCCCACGACCAAAGGGTGATTAATCGTAGCGATAACTATGCCGACTCGCGAGAAGTTTTCACCGAGAAACATGGCGAGAAAGTGATGAATTTTGTATTCGAGCAAAATTCCGGGCTGAAACAGTATTTTTAACTCAACAAAATAACAATGGAAGACTTTGGAATTATCGTTATCTGTTGCGATCAAGATTATGCGCTGGCGAAGGGAACTTGCGCCAGTATTCGCTATTTTCTAGGGGATGTTCCGATTTGTTTGCTAATTGACGGCCCGTTGAATGTTGACGATATGAAAAAGGCGTATAACGTCAAGGTCATTAATCGCGACAACATGAAATATGATGTCCTCAAAAAGCGCAGTTTTGGCTGGGGAACCACCCGCATGATTGCTTTTTGGGAAAGCCCGTTTGAGCGCTTTTTGATTATTGACTCGGATGCGGCGATATGGGGAAATGTCCTGCAACACGCGAATTTTGACGAATACGACATTATTATTGACCAACCCTGTTACGGCTATTCTCAGGAAATGGTGCAAGAATACTTTTTCAATTTACCTGTATTTGAGAAAGATTATGCCGGGTTTGAATGGCAAGACCGACCTTTTGTTTGTCCGGCGGTATTATTCGCCAAACGCGGGGTTTTTGACCTGGATGAATATGTCAAAATTCTCGATTATGTAGACGAAAAGCCCAATGTTTTTAAATATGGCGATATGGGCTTTATTAACTACATGATGTTCAAGGGAGATGATGAGGGCAAATTGCGCTTGGGGAGTGCAGATATTCAGTATATTGTCAAGGATTTTCCTTTAGAAGATGTAAAAAAACGTTTCCCCATGGGCGCAGACGGGCCAATCGCACAGGAAAATGATGGTACGGTGATTCACTGGGCTGGCCCGAAACCGACTCTTTCAACGAATAAAACCTATGCCGAACCGATGACTTTCTTTCGTCGTAAAGCCGTTAAAGATGCCACCGGAAATACAGGTTTGGTGGCAGATGCGATGCTGCAATTAGAGGATATTCAACGCAATTTCTTTGTCTATAACAAGAAAGTGCGGAAGAAGTTGGGCAATTTGGTCAAAGCGAAATAAGCTGGTGTCGAGTTTCACCATTTTTTATCTTATTGCGAGAAGGAGTTTGAAGCGTGTCATCGAGCAAGCCAACGGTTTTAGTGACGGGGGGGGCGGGTTATATCGGTTCTCACGCCGTTTTAGCCCTACAAAAAGCGGGCTACGGCGTGATTGTTCTGGATAATTTGGTTTACGGCCATCAAGAGATTGCTGAGGACGTTCTTAAGGTTAAGTTAATTGTTGGGGATACGAGCGATCGCGCCCTTTTAGACGATTTGTTTGCAAACCATGACATTGCGGCGGTGATGCACTTTGCTGCTTATGCCTATGTGGGGGAATCGGTACAAACCCCGGATAAATATTACCGCAACAACGTTCTGGGGACGCTGACGCTGCTTGAAGCCATGTTAGCCGCCGGAATTAAGCATTTCGTCTTTTCCTCGACTTGCGCGACTTACGGAGTCCCTGAGAATGTACCGATTACCGAAGACGAATCCCAAAAGCCGATTAACCCCTATGGCAAAACGAAGTTAATGGTGGAGGATATTCTCGAAGACTTCGATACCGCTTACGATTTTCGCTCGGTACGCTTTCGCTATTTTAACGCCGCCGGAGCCGACCCCAGTGGTAACTTAGGTGAAGATCATACCCCTGAAACCCATCTCATTCCCTTGGTGTTGTTAACTGCCCTCGGAAAACGAGACTCTATTTCCATTTTCGGGACAGATTATCCCACCCCTGACGGCACTTGTGTACGAGATTATATCCACGTTAGCGATTTGGCCGATGCTCATGTTTTGGGCTTGGAATACTTGCTCAAAGGGGGGGAAACTGCCGCTTTTAATTTAGGCAATGGTAGTGGCTTTTCGGTGAAAGAAATTATCGAAGCGAGTCGGGCTGTCACGGGGAAAGAAATTAAAGCGATAGAGTGCGATCGCCGTCCCGGAGACCCCCCCATGTTAGTAGGAAGTGCGGCAAAAGCCAAGGAAGTTTTAGGCTGGAATCCCCGATTTGCTGATGTTAAAGCTATTATCGCCCACGCTTGGCAATGGCATCAGAAAAGGCACGAATAATCAGTTGTCAGTTTTTTAGGCAGTAGGCTTTTTCAGTAATCAGTAATCAGTCATCAGTCAACAGTTTTTGGGCAATTATATCATTTCCTTTTCGATTTTCTCCCATGCGGATATGCTGTTAATTAATCCCGCAAAAACAGGAATGACTCAAGGGGATTATTTGTATTTAAATTACTTGGAAAAATATCGTCGGGCTATGGTGCGGGGCATTAGCTGGCGCATTCGTAAACTGAGTGAGCGTTTACAATCAAAAAATAAGCCCAATCCAAAACCTTCCCATTAATCGATACACTAGGATCGCAGCCAGAAAAATAACTTGGGCATGGGTTTGTATTTAGGTATCGATTTTGGTACATCGGGGGCTAGGGCGATCGCGATTGATGACGCAGGCAAGATTCAAGCCGAAGCCCAATCTCATTTTCTTAATGCTAAAGCCCTCACTCTATTGTGGCGCAATGCTTTGTTGGCTTTGCTTGAGCAACTACCGGGAAACATCCGTAGTCAAATTGACGCGATCGCGATTGACGGGACATCTTCAACGGTGTTACTGTGCGATCGCGCAGGCAATCCCATGGACAAACCCCTGCTGTACAATGATGCTCGCGGCATAGCGGTGAAAGCACAACTCCAAGAAATCGCCCCCCCTCAAAATGTTGTCCAGAGTGCCACTTCTAGCCTTGCCAAGCTGCTGTGGTGGCAAAACCAGGGAAAAACCACTCAAGCTCATTATTTGCTGCATCAAGCGGATTGGTTGGGCTTTTTACTCCACGGTCAATTAGGAATTAGCGACTATCACAACGCCTTAAAGTTAGGTTACGATGTTCATAATCTCACTTATCCCGATTGGTTGCGATCGCTGCCGAGTTTTTCCCTATTACCTCAAGTTTACGCCCCCGGTAGTCCCGTCAGCCCCCTCAAACCCGATTTAGTGCGGCGGTTTGGCTTCCCGGATACCTGCCAAGTTTGCACCGGGACAACGGACAGTATCGCCGCTTTTAACGCCAGTGGTGCGACGCAACCGGGAGAAGCGGTAACTTCCCTGGGGTCTACTCTGGTGATTAAACTCCTCAGCCAAACCCCCGTCGATAACAGTCGTTATGGTATTTATAGCCATCGTTTCGGAGATTTGTGGTTGACGGGAGGGGCATCTAATACCGGAGGGGCGGTGTTGCGGCACTTTTTCAGCGATGAGATGTTAGATTCGATTAGTCAAGAAATCGATCCCGACGTAGAAAGTCCCCTCGAATATTATCCCCTTTTGAGTAAGGGCGATCGCTTCCCCGTCAACGACCCAGAATTAGCCCCCCAACTCGACCCCCGTCCCGATGATTCGGTACAATTTCTCCACGGATTACTCGAAAGTATCGCCCGCATTGAAGCCCAAGGTTATCAACTCTTGCAAGACTTCGGCGCAACACCTCTCACGCAAGTTTATACCGCAGGAGGCGGCGCAAAAAATCCAACTTGGGTCAAAATTCGTCAACGGCAATTGCGCGTCCCTGTCGCGATTTCTCGTCACGCTGCGGCTGCTTATGGTACGGCTTTACTCGCTCGTCGTAGCCGCCAAAACCCCTGATTCTCCGGTTTGACAAAACTCTAATGCGAGATTATATTGAAGCGATCGACTTTTATTTTTAACCTTGACTGTCTTATCTATTTCCGATGCACAACTTTCTTCCCTTTGCTTACTTTCAAAATCAATTTGTTGAGTTTCAAAATGCCAATATTTCCATCGCGACTCATGCCCTACACTATGGTACCGGGGCATTTGGTGGCTTGCGCGGCATCCCAGACCCCAGTAATCCCAATCAAATTTTACTCTTTCGTTTAGACCGTCATTGTCAACGTTTAAGTAATAGCGCCCGCTTTCTCCAATTTGATATTTCTGCCGCTAAAATTCAAAGCGTTATTGTTGATTTTATTCAAAAAAACAGCCCCAAAACCTCTTTTTATATTCGCCCTTTTGTTTATACTTCCGACTTGGGCATTGCCCCCCGTTTGCATAAAATTGAGAAAGACTTTTTTGTTTATGGTTTGGAATTAGGCGATTATTTATCCCCCGATGGGGTAAGTTGTCGCATTAGTTCTTGGTATCGCCAAGAAGACCGTAGTTTCCCGTTACGGGGTAAAATTAGTGGTGCGTATATTACCTCCTCTTTGGCCAAAACAGAAGCCGTGGAAGCGGGATTTGATGAAGCGATTTTGATGAATTCCCAAGGGAAGGTTTGCGAAGCATCGGGGATGAATATTTTTGTCGTCCGAAATTCCCAAATTATTACCCCTGGTTTCGATCAAGATATCCTCGAAGGGATTACCCGCGACAGCGTGATTAAAATTGCGCGGGATTTGGGTTTTGAGGTGATTGAGCGTCCGGTGGATAAGACGGAATTACTGATTGCGGATGAGGTATTTTTAAGCGGAACCGCCGCAAAAGTGACCCCGGTTAAGCAGATTGAAAATTATCAATTGCCGCAAGATAAACCCATTACCAATAAGTTACGGGATAAGTTAACGGCAATCACTGAAAATCGCGATCCAGCTTATCAGGATTGGGTGTTTAAAGTTGAGATTTAATTGAATATCAAAACTCCAGTTTTATAGAGGTAGGGTAGATAATGCCCACCCTTTTTACTTTTGAATTTATCTCGTTAACCCGCCCACGGATTAAAATCCGGGGCTAATGGAGGCAAAGTCCGTCTTCGCGGACTAAATTAGGAGTGGGTTGTGGTAAGCCGATTTGGTATAACAGGATTAAATCAGAATAAAAGCACCTAATCCGATCGCGATCGCGCCCCCGATTAAGGTATTAATAATATTAACAACTTCATTGGTCAGCCAGTCGAATTTTTCTTGTAACGTTGCCCCGATTAAACTTTCGATATTCGTGGCGATAAATGCCGCTAAAACCGACCACAACACGCCCCACAGGGAAATTAAACCCACACCCCAACCTAATAGGGCGATCGCGCCTGCTGCTACAATTCCTGCAAGGGTTCCTTCTAAACTCACCGCCCCTTCTGTGCCGGGAGGAACAGGTTTTAAAGTTGTAATTAAAAAGGTGCGTTTGCCATAAGCTTTCCCCACTTCACTCGCTGTCGTATCGGCTAATTTTGTGCTGAAACTGGCCACATAACCCAAGATTAATAAACTCTGCATCGGGGGGTCTACAAATAGCGTCCCAACGGCACATAAAGCCGCCGTTAACGCCGATCCCCAGACGTTTTCGGGGCCTCTTGCCCCAGAGCGCTTTTCCGCGATTCCTGCGGCTTCCTTTTGCGCCAAACCAATGCGCGTTACGCCAGACCCGATAATAAAATAAAATGCCACAATAACATAGCCCGGCCAGCCAAGGGTTGCCCAAATAATTACGCCTAGAATCCAAGCGTGAATGATTCCGGCAAGGGTCAGTAGTTTTTTCGGGGC
Organism: filamentous cyanobacterium ESFC-1; assembly: GCA_000380225.1. GTDB lineage: Bacteria > Cyanobacteriota > Cyanobacteriia > Cyanobacteriales > Spirulinaceae > Jaaginema. The sequence continues at coordinate 17,035 of KB904821.1, read as the reverse complement.
AAAGGCAACAATTGTCAGTAAAATAGCATTTAAGCCCGCACCGATCAACCAGGGATTATATTCATTAAAAATAGACATGGGTTATTTGTTATTAGTTATTTGTTAGGGGTTATTGGTCGGTCGTTGTAAATTGTAAATTGTAAATTATAAATTATGAGTCCCATTAACCCCCACAAACTGAAAATATCACAACTGCGGGCTTTGATTGCCGTGGCCGAACAGGGGAATTTTAGCGAAGCGGCTTTGGCTTTGGAGATTTCGCAATCGGCGATTAGTCACGCGATCGCAGGCTTAGAAAATGAACTCGGTGTGATACTCTTGTCGCGGGGACGACATGGGGCTAGTTTGACCCCTGTGGGCGATCGCATTCTGGCCAAAGCGAATACCGTGATGGCATCCCTGGTAGAATTGGCCCAGGAAGCCGATCGCGCCAAAGGTTTACAAGGCGGTAAAGTTAGAATCGCCTCGTTTCGCAGTGTCGCTACTCATATCTTACCCCTCGCGATCGCGCAGTTTCATCAAAAAGTCCCCCACGGCACAGTTACCGTCAACGAATTAGACGAATTAGGAGACATCGAACAAGCCCTCAAACGGGGACAAGCCGACATTGGTTTTATTCACATTCCTGCCAGAGAAGAATTTGACACCTGGGAAGTTCTACACGACGAATATATTGTCGTTCTTCCCCCCAATTCTCCCCACAATAACTGTCAACTCACTTGGCAAGAATTAGCCCAATATCCCCTGATTATTTCATCGATTGGTAGTTGTTCTCGTCTCATTCACAACAACTTAGCCCAAGCCGATTGTCCCCAACAAGTCCGTTATGAAATGCGGGATGATTCGACGATTTTAAGTATGGTTAGACAGGGTTTAGGTGCGTCTATTTTACCCCGTTTAGCCGCCGAACCGTTACCCCCCGAAAGCAAGGTTTGTCACTTCCCCATTCCTTTTTATCGTACCATCGGCGCAGCCATGCACAAAGAGGCGTTACACCCCCCAGCAGTTTATGCGTTTTGGGAGATTTTGAAGTCGGTTAGTTCGACTTCATCGACTCATTCAGAAATTACAGAAGTGGCTTGATTATTAACCTCGTTCCTGGGTTTTACTCAGGGACGAAAATAAGCCCCTCTCCCGTGGGAGAGGGGTTGGGGGTGAGGGCAATTCTGCTTTATCATAGACCTTATTATTACGAATCGGAGAAACCGTCATGTCGAAGCTGTTGGTGTCGCAATATCAACGGGAACTCGAAGAACTCAAGCGTTATAGCGGTTCTCGCAACGAAAGCTCGATTCGTGCGGCATTTCAGCGACTTTTGGGGGAATATTGTAAAACGCGGGACTTTCGACTGATTCCCGAATTGGAATATCGCGACTCGCGCATTCGTCCCGATGGGACAGTCAAAGATGCGTTGCGGTTGGATTGGGGTTACTGGGAAAGCAAGGACGAATACGACGACTTAGACGCAGAAATTGAGGAGAAATTTGCCAAGGGGTATCCCAAAGACAACATTATTTTTGAGGACTCCCAGACGGCGATTTTAATCCAGGGAGGAGAGGAACAGCAACGGGTTTCGATGGAGGATGCAGAAGCCCTAGACAAGCTCTTACTGGCGTTTACGGACTATGTACGTCCAGAGGTCAAAGGGTTTCGCGAAGCCTTAGAACAGTTTAAAACCGATGTCCCTGAAATTGCAGCAGAATTGCGGAGTCGCATTGCAGAAGCTTCTCGTAATAATGGGGAATTTCAAATCAAACGGGATGCTTTTTTGTCTTTATGTCGCGAGTCGATAAACCCGGAAGTTTCCTTAGAAGATGTGACGGAAATGATGGTGCAGCATATTCTCTCGGAGGATATCTTTACTAATATTTTCAATGAGTCTTACTTTCACCGAGAAAATAATATTGCTCGGTCTTTATCCCAAGTTATCGCCACCTTTTTTAATTTTTCTTTACGACGAGATACCCTCAAAAGTATCGAGCATTATTACGCGGTAATTAAGCGAGAATCGGTTAATATTGCCAATCACCACGAAAAGCAAAAGTTTCTCAAGGTGGTGTATGAAAACTTCTACAAAGCTTATAACCCCAAAGCCGCAGACCGATTGGGGATTGTTTATACTCCGAATGAAATTGTCCGCTTTATGCTCGAAAGTACGGATTATTTATTACACCGTCATTTTGGCAAGATTCTAGCAGACGAACAGGTAGAAATTCTCGACCCTGCAACGGGGACAGGGACATTTATTACCGAGTTGATTGAATATTTACCCGCGTCTCGTTTGGAATATAAATATCTCAATGAGATTCATTGTAATGAAGTGGCGATTCTGCCGTATTACATTGCGAATTTGAATATTGAATACACCTATCAGCAGAAGATGGGACAGTATCAAGAGTTTCAGAATATCTGTTTAGTGGATACGTTGGATCATACGTCTTATCATTACAAACAGATGGATTTGTTTGCGATGACGATGGAAAATACCCAACGGATTAATCGTCAAAATGACCGGGAAATTTCCGTGATTATTGGCAATCCGCCTTACAATGCCTGGCAAGAGAGTTTTAATCAAAATAATGCGAATCGGGCTTATGGTTCGATTGATAATCGGATTCGTGGGACTTATGTAAAGCAAGGGAAGGCTCAGAATCAAAATGCACTTTATGATATGTATGTGCGCTTTGTTCGTTGGGCTTCTGATAGGATTAGCAAGAATGGCGTTATTGCTTTTGTTTCTAATTCGTCTTTTATTGATGGATTTGCTTTTGATGGTTTTCGCAAGGTTATTGCACAAGAATTTAATGAAATTTGGATGATTGATACAAAAGGAAATGCCAGAAATTCAGGCGAACGAAGACGCAAAGAAGGTGGGAATGTTTTTAATGATGAAATAAAGGTAGGAATTGCAGTTTATTTTTTAGTCCGAAGTGAAAAGCTAGAAGGATTTAAAGTTTACTACAATGCCCTTGCTGATTACGCTAAATCCGAAGAAAAGCAAGCTTACTTTGTGGCTAATAAATTACAAGATTTACCCTTTGACCATATACGACCAGATAAAAAGCATAATTGGATTAATTTAACGGATAATGATTTTGATGAGTTGTTACCATTGATTGATAAGGAAGTGAAAGCGGGACGTTCTGATGAGGCAGTTTTTCAGTTGTTTTCACGGGGTGTCGGTACTTATCGAGATGAATGGGTTTATGATTTTTCTCAGGAGTCGTTAACGGCAAAGATGGAGTTTTTTGTTGAAACTTATCAAGCGACACTAAAAGACCCGGATTATTTAGATAAAAATAAGATTAAATGGGATCGTGAGTTAAGAAAATATTTAGGAAGAAAGATTGAAAAGAAGTTTAACGAAAGCTGCAATACAAAAAGTCTTTATCGACCTTTTACCAAAAAATATCTTTATTTTGATAAGCATTTTAACGGGATGACTTATCAAATTCCTAGTCTATTCCCATCTTCTCAATTTAAAAATTTGGTCATTGCCGTCACTAATCACACACAAATTCCGTTTTTAGTCCAAGCGACTAATACCATTCCTTCTTTAGATGTTGGAGGTCGTGCAACCCAATGTCTCCCCCTCTACCGCTACGACAAAGAGGGAAACCGCCAAGATAATATTACCGATTGGGCGTTGGCGTTGTTTCGTCAGCGTTATTTGCCCTCACCCCCAACCCCTCTCCCACGGGAGAGGGGAGAAGGAAGTTCTGTTTTTGCTGAGGAAGAATCAGCAGACCCTACTCTCCCCAACTCCCCACACCCTTCCACCCCAAACCCCAATCAAAGCCAAAGTCAAAGTCAAAGTCAAAGTCCCTCTCCCGTGGGAGAGGGATTTAGGGTGAGGGCATCTTCTAATCAAAAACCCTCTCCCGTGGACGAAGAATTGAGGGTGAGGGCATCTTCTAATCAAAGTCCCTCTCCCGTGGACGAAGAATTGAGGGTGAGGGCATCTTCTAATCAAAGTCCCTCTCCCGTGGACGAAGAATTGAGGGTGAGGGCATCTTCTAATCAAAGTCCCTCTCCCGTGGACGAAGAATTGAGGGTGAGGGCATCTTTAACGGCTGCGGAATTTAGCGAAGTTGCGGGTGCGAGACGGGCAATTCCGAGGGTATTATTACAAAAAGCAAAAGAGTTGCGTCAAACCGAAACCCATGCCGAAAAGTTGCTTTGGCAATGTTTAAGAAACCGACAATTGAATAATGCCAAATTCCGCCGACAACATAACATTGGCCAGTTCATTGTTGATTTTTACTGCCATGATGCGAAGTTGGTTATCGAGTTAGACGGAGAGATTCACCAACAGCAACAAGAACGCGATCGCGATCGCGAAATTTGGCTACAATCTCACAATATCAGAGTATTGCGTTTTCCCAACAAAGCCATTACCGATAACCTCATTGACTCCTTAGAATTAATAGCCACAGCCCTAGATATCCCCTCACCCCCAACCCCTCTCCCGCAGGAGAGGGGAGAAGAATCAGGAAACGCAACCTCCTCCACTTCACAACCCCATCCAAGCCCCTCTCCCGTGGACGAAGAATTGAGGGTGAGGGCTTCCAACCCAAGCCCCTCTCCCGTAGAAGCAGAATTGAGAGTGAGGGCTTCCAATCAAAGTCCCTCTCCCGTAGAAGCAGAATTGAGAGTGAGGGCTTCCAATCAAAGTCCCTCTCCCGTGGGAGAGGGATTTAGGGTGAGGGCATCTATCCAAAAAATCGACATCTTCCACTACACTTACGCCGTTTTACATAACCCCCAATACCGCCAAAAATACGAACAAAACCTCAAACGCGACTTTCCCCGCTTACCCTTTTATGACGACTTTTGGCAATGGTCAAACTGGGGACAACAACTCATGGAACTTCACCTCAATTACGAAACCATCGAACCCTATCCCCTGCAACGCATTGACATCCCCTTAAAACCCGGTAAACTCAACAAACCCAAACTCAAAGCCGACAAAACCAAAAACACAATTACCCTCGACAATATCACCACCCTACAAAACATTCCTGCCATTGTTTGGGACTATAAACTCGGCAATCGTAGCGCCCTCGAATGGATACTCGACCAACACAAAGAAAAGAAACCGCGAGACGCAACCATCCGCGAGAAATTCAATACCTATAAATTCGCAGATTATAAAGAAAAAGTCATTGACCTTTTAATGCGCGTCTGCACCGTTTCCGTCCAAACCATGCAAATTATCAACCAAATGAACCCAGACGATTAAACCATTCAACACCAGAACCCAGGTTTCTGTCTTAGTACTCTAACTTTATCGTTTAAGCAGATAAGACACCGGGGTTCTTAACCTTTTATGACATTTGAGTCTTGTCTCTCCTTTCGTTGGCTTAACTTTGTAGTACAATAAAACTAAAACTAGCCAATCTGGAGCTACAAAAAACCATGATTAGCTGTCTAGATGTAGCCAACTACTTTATAAAAAAAGCTTACGAAGATGGCCTTGAAAACGATATAACTAATATGAAAGTTCAGAAACTTTTGTATTATGCCCAAAGTCTTCATCTCGCTCTTTACGATGAGCCATTGTTTGCTGAAGAAATTCAAGCTTGGCGATATGGTCCCGTTTGTTATCCCGCTTATAAAAAATATTCTGAATTTGAAGAAAAACAACTCCCTGTCCCGAAAGAAAACGTAATTTCTGACGCTGAAGAAATCCAGGAATTGTTAGAAGAAGTTTGGGAATATTTCGGTCGCTATCATGCTTATCAACTTAGCAGCATGACCCATACAGAATTTCCCTGGAAAAAAGCGCGTAAAGGACTCCCCTCAGAAGCCCCATCGCGAGAACCCATTTCATTAGCAGATATGAAGCAATTGGGATATGCAAAACTCGAACAAATAGAACGAGATAATCCCGCATATCCATTAGCCATCAAATCCGCTTTGCAATCCGCACTCACCTCTAATTCTCAACAACATAATACCGAAGGAGAAATCCGTGACTGGCTTGACTCCCTCCTCGAATGAAAACCCCAACGAGTTTTCGATTGCAGAATCGATGGGGTTTAATCGCTCTTTTAGAAAACTGCTTAAAACTTACAAAATCAAATCAGTTCAAAACCAGTTGAAAGAGTTGGTATTACAACAACTATTAGAACTTAAAACTGATTCTTATCCTCTCAACTCTCGCTATGAGCCGTTACCCGGAAAAGTCAAACTGCCTGAAGGAACAAACTTCTGCAAGATAGAGATTCGTTTCGGAAAAGGTGCTTCCGGTCAAATCAGATTGATGTATCTTGTTAATGAAATTGATTATATTATCACGCCAGTTTATATTTACAGCCACAAACAGTTTGCCAAACGTCCATCAGACCAAGAATTAAGAGAGCTTTTAGACGAAAATTTGTCGGATTAAATTTATACAAAATTTGCGAAAATTATCAATGTCTTAGAACCCCGGTTTCTGAGGTCAAATTATAACTTTATTGGGTAAGCAGATAAGAAACCGGGGTTCTGAATCCTCACTGTTACATCCCTGACTCAAACCAACAACTAACAACCAACAAGCGCCGAGACCCCGCGTCGCCGAAAGGCGCAAGGGAATGCTCGGCAAGACACCAACAACAAATAACAAAAAACCAGTAAATTATTGGGAAAACGTGACCTTTAGTGCAAACAACAATGACAGCAAACATCCAAAAAGAAATCCAACAACTGCGAGAACAACTCACCAAAGCAGGCTATGCTTACTACGTTTTAGATAATCCCATCATGCCCGATGCGGTGTATGACCAACTGTATCGGCAACTGCAAGACCTCGAAAGCCAGCATCCCGAATTAATTACTCCCGATAGCCCCACACAACGAGTCGGAGACAAACCCGCTTCTCAATTCACCTCCGTTCGTCACAATATTCCCCTCTATAGCCTCGAAAACGCATTTAATAATGCAGAACTCCAAAAATGGCAAGAACGCTGGCAAAGGCAAATTGCGGCGGTTGAGGAGGTTGAATATGTGTGCGAACTCAAAATCGATGGGTCGGCTTTGGCGTTGACTTACGAAGACGGGGTATTAACTCGCGGGGTAACGCGGGGAGATGGTATTACTGGAGAAGATATTACTCAAAATGTTCGCACGATTCGCGCTATTCCCCTGCGGTTAAATTTAGAGAATCCTCCTGCTGTTGTAGAAGTGCGGGGAGAGGCTTTTTTACCCCTCGATGAATTTGAACGAATTAACACAGAAAGAGAAGCGAAGGGAGAGTCTTCTTTTGCTAACCCTCGTAATGCAGCAGCCGGAACATTGCGACAGCTTGACCCCAAAGTTGTAGACGAAAGAAAACTTAATTTTTTTGCTTATACTTTACACCTTCCAGATAATCCACCCCAAACTCAATGGCAAGCTTTAGAGGTATTGAAAGATTTGGGTTTTCGAGTAAATCCCAACCGCCAACTTTGTCCATCTTTGGCCGCAGTTGAAGATTATTTTCAAGCTTGGGATACCCAACGCAAAACCCTCCCCTATTTAACCGATGGGGTTGTGGTTAAAATTAATTCTCATTCATTACAAGAACAATTAGGCTTTACCCAAAAGTTTCCACGTTGGGCTATAGCTTTAAAATATCCTGCCGAAGAAGCCCCGACTCAAGTATTAGAAATTAAAGTCAATGTGGGACGGACGGGGGCAGTTACCCCGATGGCAATTATGCAGCCTGTCTTGTTAGCAGGAACAACGGTTCAACGAGCGACGCTACACAACCAAGACCGCATTACCGAGTTAGATATTCGCGTCGGGGATACGGTTATTATTCGTAAAGCGGGTGAAATTATCCCCGAAGTTGTGCGGGTGTTACAGGACTTACGACCAGAGGAAACAGAACCTTATCAAATGCCGAGTCATTGTCCTGAATGTGACTCAGAATTAATCCGTCCGACTGGGGAAGCGGTGACTCGCTGTGTGAATAGTTCTTGTCCGGCAATTCTGCGAGGCAGTTTGGTACATTGGGCTTCTCGCGATGCGCTGGATATTAATGGTTTGGGGGAAAAGATTGTCGAACAAGTTGTAGAAAAAAAGTTAGTGCAATCTTTGGCAGATTTGTATGAAATTAGTGTCGAACAATTGACGAGTTTGGAACGGATGGGGAAAAAATCGGCTCAGAAGTTAGTAGACGCAATTGGGGTATCCAAACAACAGCCTTTCTCGCGAGTATTGTATGGTTTGGGTATTCGCTATGTGGGTAAGGTTAACGCCGAATTACTGACAGAAGCTTTCCCGACGGTAGACCAATTAGCTCAAGCTTCTGTAGAAGATTTAGAAGCGGTTTATGGCATTGGTTTAGAAATTGCTCAATCGGTTTGGCAATGGTTTCGCGTGGAAGCCAATCAAACTTTAATTGCTCGCTTACAAGCCCAAAGCTTACAGTTTTCTCAAACGGTTTCTGACGATTTCACTACAGATGAAACAAAAGCATCCCCAGCCTTCGCAGGTAAAACCTTTGTCGTTACAGGTTCATTTCCGATTCTCGGTCGCAAGGAAGTTGAAGCGTTAATTAAAAAAGCAGGAGGAAAAGTTAGTAGTTCCGTGAGTAAGAAAACTAATTATGTATTGGTGGGGGAAAATGCGGGTTCAAAGTTAACAAAAGCCCAGGAGTTGGGGGTTGTAATTTTGAGTGAAGCCCAGTTACAAGAAATGGTTAATTAGTTATTGGTCATTTGTCGTTTATTTCTGTAGGGGCGAGGTTTCCTCGTCCAATCTTCGCGATCGCGCTTCCAATTAACAACCAACCCGCCCACGGATTAAAAATCCGGGGCTAACATAACAAAGTAGCCCTGTAGGTTGGGTAGAACGAAGTGAAACCCAACACCCTTTATTCTTGATTCTTGTTGGGTTTCGTGACCTCAACCCAACCTACAGTTAAATCGGACTACACCCAATAACAACGGTAGGGCGATCGCGCTGGCATAACAATCGGATGAGACAAGGACAGACAACGCTTCAACAGACTACCCCCAACCAACAACCAACAACCAACAACCAATAACAAAAAGAAACTCTAACGATAGAATTGTAAAGGACTGTTAACTAAAGCTTTCATGCCTGATTCAATCGATCGAGCCGATCCAATCGCTCCTGCTACTGCCGCAGAACGTGGCGATCGCCACACCATTCGCATTCGCGGGGCCCGGCAACACAACCTCAAAAACGTCAATCTGGAGTTACCGCGCGATCGCCTCATTGTGTTTACTGGGGTATCGGGGTCGGGGAAATCCTCTCTCGCCTTTGATACGATTTTTGCCGAGGGACAACGGCGTTATGTGGAATCTCTGAGCGCCTATGCCCGGCAATTCCTGGGACAGTTGGATAAGCCGGATGTGGACGCGATTGAGGGGTTGAGTCCGGCGATTTCCATTGACCAAAAATCCACGTCCCACAATCCCCGGTCTACGGTGGGGACGGTGACGGAAATTTATGATTACCTACGCTTGCTGTTTGGACGGGCGGGAATGCCTCATTGTCCCCAGTGCGATCGCAATATTGCCCCCCAAACCATTGACCAGATGTGCGATCGCGTGATGACCCTACCCGAAGGCAGTCGCTTTCTCATCCTAGCCCCCGTCGTCCGAGGGAAGAAGGGGACACACAAGAAATTATTGTCCGGTTTAGCAAGTCAAGGATTCGCGCGCGTGAGGGTAAATCAGGAGGTTTTAGACCTCTCAGATAACATCTCTCTGGATAAAAATTATACCCACACCATCGAAGTGGTGGTTGACCGACTTATTCTCAAACCCGGACTGGAAGAGCGTTTAGCCGATTCTCTGGGAACTTGCTTGCGGTTATCCGAAGGTATTGCCGTCATCCAGGTATTAAATGATACATCCATACAGACAGCCGGAGTCCGACAAAACAGTAAGTATATACAAAATAGCACAGAAAATGGGGATATTTCAACACAAGAATTCCCCCAAGAAATTGTCTTTTCGGAAAACTTTGCTTGTCCCGAACATGGGGCTGTCATGGATGAATTATCTCCCCGTTTGTTTTCCTTTAATTCCCCATACGGCGCTTGTTCCCACTGTCACGGTTTAGGGACACTGCGTAAATTTGCCCCGGAGTTAGTCATCCCCGACCCCAACCAACCCTTATACAGCGCGATCGCCCCCTGGTCGGACAAAGACAACTCTTTCTACCTCTCCCTCCTCTACAGCGTCGGTCAGGCTTACGGCTTTGAAATTCAAACCCCCTGGAAGCAACTCACGCAAGAACAGCAGCAGGTTCTACTTCACGGCAGCGAAGAACCCATTTACTTTCAAGCCGATTCTCGTCGCGGCGGGAGAGACGGTTATCATCGCCATTATCCAGGGATTCTGACGATGTTGGAGCGCAATTATCAAGACACCAACTCCGAATCCTACAAACAGAAACTAGAGCAATATATCGTCAATCAAACCTGCGATGTCTGTCACGGTAAACGCCTCAAACCCGAAAGCTTGGCGGTGCGTTTAGGGCAATATCATATCGACGAATTAACCAGCGTTCCCATCCGCGAAACCCTCAACCGCATTGATGACTTTCAACTCACCCAAAGACAAGCCCTTATTGGGGAATTAGCCCTCAAAGAAATTCAAGCCCGCTTAAACTTTTTACTCGATGTTGGCTTAGATTATTTAACTCTCGATCGCGCCGCCATGACCCTATCGGGGGGAGAAGCCCAACGCATTCGTTTAGCCACCCAAATTGGAGCAGGATTAACCGGGGTTTTATATGTACTCGATGAACCGAGTATTGGCTTACATCAACGGGATAATCATCGCTTACTCAATACCCTGAAAAAACTGCGAGATTTAGGCAATACTTTGATTGTGGTCGAACATGATGAAGAAACAATTCGCAGTGCCGACCGCGTTATTGATATTGGCCCAAAAGCCGGAATTCACGGAGGAGAAATTGTCGCCCAAGGAGACATTCATACCCTACTCGAAACTCCCGAATCTCTCACCGGGGCTTATCTATCGGGCCGCAGAATCATTGCCACACCTGCCGAACGTCGTCGGGGTAACAAGCGAAGTTTAATTCTGCACGATTGTTCCCGCAACAACCTCCAACATATTAATGTCAAAATTCCCCTCGGTAAATTAGTTTGTATTACCGGGGTTTCTGGGTCGGGTAAGTCTACCTTAATCAATGAATTACTGTATCCATCCCTACAACACCATCTCTCCCGAAAAGTTCCTTTCCCGAACGATTTAGGTAAAGTCAAAGGACTGACTGATGTAGATAAAGCCATTGTCATTGACCAGTCTCCCATCGGTCGCACACCTCGTTCTAACCCCGCAACTTATACGGGAATTTTTGATGCGATTCGTGCAATTTTTACCGAAACGATTGAAGCTAAAGCCAGAGGTTATAAGCCGGGAAGATTCTCTTTCAACGTCAAAGGGGGACGTTGTGAAGCTTGCGGAGGACAAGGGGTAAACACTATCGAAATGAACTTTCTCCCGGATGTTTATGTACAGTGTGATGTTTGTAAAGGGGCAAGATATAACCGGGAAACTCTGCAAGTGAAATATAAAAACTATTCCATTGCAGATGTTTTGAATATGACGGTTGAAGAAGCCTTAGAAGTGTTTAAAAATATCCCCAGGGCTGTCTCTCGTTTACAAACCCTCGCTGATGTGGGTTTAGGTTATATTAAACTCGGCCAACCTGCGCCTACCCTTTCTGGGGGAGAAGCCCAACGGGTCAAACTGGCTTCGGAGTTATCGCGACGGGCTACCGGGAAAACCCTTTATCTGATTGATGAACCGACCACGGGATTATCTTTTTATGATGTACATCACCTCCTCAATGTGTTGCAGCGCTTAGTGGATAAAGGCAACTCAATTATTGTGATTGAACACAATCTTGATGTGATTCGTTGTGCCGATTGGATTGTAGACTTAGGCCCGGAAGGGGGCGATCGCGGCGGTGAAATTATCGCCGAAGGTACACCCGAAGATGTAGCCCAAAATCCCAAATCTTACACCGGACAGTATCTCCAAGTTGCCCTGGAACAATATCCTGTCGTCACCGAAACGCCAGAGGATAAAAAGTCCCCTTCTCCTCAGCCTAGATAAGACGTTAAGTAAAACGTTTTCGAGGACGATTTCTCTCAACCGTTATCAATCATTTTCACCGAACCAAGGTGTCTTACTCTCAACAGCGCGATCGCCAACTGTAAGCGAGGATGTTACGAATTATTGACGAGGTTGAGGGAAAAGAGGGCTGCTAGGAGTAGGGTTATTGAGAGTAGAGGAAAGATGCTGTCAACAAAAGGGGATTGGGAATTGTGTTAAAGATTAAACAATTTGGTTTTTTCTAAAAGTCCAGATAAAAGTAAGTTGAGATGAGTAGTTAGCATCATAAATCATCTGGGTTAAAGTCAATTCTTACCAGCCGATTAAAGGTTTAGATTCAGAGGATACGGACGTGAAAGGAACTCAAAACATGAAGTTAAGTGTTGACTTTTATACAGTTGAACAGGAAATGAATGAAGCGATTAAGTTCAACCCCAATTTTCAACAGTGGCTGTGTCAGTCAGCACTTTTTCAAATTGGTAAAGAAGAATCTTACACGATGCACATCAATGACCAAGCCGTGGAGAAACCCGTTGTTAGTTTGGATGATTCTGTACGTTCAAAAATGATTGGCTTTCTCCACGAAACTATCGTGGAAGAAACCAAAGAGTTATTATTTCAAATTGAAGATTTAGCCATTCACGATGAGTTGACTTATCGTATTGGCAAACTCATCGAAATTTTAGAATGTGTCAAGAACGATCAATATTACTATTTACAACGCAGTGAATAATTAACAGTGAATAATTAACAATGTACAATAAAGTAATTGTGAGAACCAACAACCAACAACTAACAACTAACAACCAACAACCAACAACTAACAACCAACAACCAAAATGAAATTTCTGGGAATTGACTTGGGCTGGACATCTGGGGCTAGTGGGATGTGTTGCTTAGAATGGCGCGATCGCGAACTCCATATACAGCACCTCACCCAAGCCACAGAAATCGACACAATCTTAGCCTTAATTGACAGTTGGATAACCCCAGAAACCGCCGCTTTAATTGCCGTAGATGCCCCCACCCTCATTCCCAATGAAAGCGGAATGCGACTCCCCGACAAACTCACCCACCAACACTTCGGACGCTACCACGCAGGCTGTTATCCGGCCAACTTGAAACGCCCTTTTGCTCAACGTACAATTAACCTGGGACTCAGTTTAGAAAAACGGGGTTTTCAACACGCAGACACCATTAATCCTCGTCAAAAAGGACGCTATCAAATCGAAGTCTTCCCGCATCCCGCGATGGTAAATTTATTCCAACTGCCGCGCATTCTCAAATATAAAAAAGGCAGACTGGGCGATCGCAAAATCGGACTGAATCAACTACGAGATTATATCTTTGGGGTGCTACCTCACCTCGAACCTGCCCTGAATCTTGCGAATATTGCCGACTACACAGCCTTAACCATTGATTTTGAAAATTTAACCGGAAAGCAAACCAAAGCCGTAGAAGACCAACTCGACGGCTTAATCTGTGCTTATATTGGGGCGTATTGGTGGTATTGGGGAAGCGCGAAAAATCTGGTTTTAGGAGATATTTCGACAGGCTATATTGTTGTTCCTTCTGGTGTGTAGTTTAAATTCGGACAGTTCTAGAACCCCGGTTTCTAGAGTCAAATTCTAACCAAGTCAGTTAAACAGAAATCAGGGTTCTTAATTCTCATGCTTTAACGCATAGGAGACATGGCTTCTCTGACAATCCGGCGATCGCCCTCAAACACATTCAAATACATCCGAGCGTTGGGATTTCCTTCTTGCCAAGAAACGCTGTAAGTGTAATTGCCATTTTCCCAAGTAATGCCCCGATAGCCATTATCTCGCCAAGCCGTACCGTATTTTAACCGCAAACAATTTCCCCGCGAATCGCAGCCATAATAAACCCGTCCGTCGTCGTAATCGTCCGTTAAGGTAATCGTAAAATTACCCGCACGATAGGTTTCTGCCATCGCTGGGGCTGCGGCTACCGTTATGACTAAAGCGGCTGTTGCGATCGCCTTGTACCATCGATTCATCGTCCTTTCCTCTTGCTCGTTTGTCTTCTTCACTCGCTGGTTATCTCAACTTTCTCCTTTTCTCAAAGAATATTAGGGGGATAACGCTTTAGAGATGTACTTATTTTATCTTTGATATGAGAAAAAATAGGCTCATCTAGACAAGCTTTAACAAAGAATTTATGATTGGTAGCAAATCGGACGATCGCGCTTTTTAACCCCTAATTAGATTTTGGAGTCTCAACAGTTTTCCCATAAAATCATAGCTTGCTGCAATAATTGAACGGCTGATTCTGACTCCCCTAACTCCAAATGATACTCAGCTAAATTCAAAAAAGTTTCACCGCGATCGCGCCGATCTTCAATTTGTTTCGCCCATTGTACGCCCCGATCGAGTATCATTTTAGCTTGAGTTGAATCAGAAATTTGCAGCGCGATCGCCCCCAAATTATTCCCTCGCATTTCTAAACTTTGAATGCGCTCGTTGAATTGTAACGCCAATTCTAAATCCCCTACTGCGGCTAATTCTTGCGTAATTAACATCCAAGCCGAATCGCGATTTTCCGTCTCATCCCATGAGTTGATTAATGAAAGTAAATTCTCGCGATCGCCCTGCCTTGCTAAATAAGCCGCAATTACATCGTAAACTTGGCGCGATCGCGCACTTTCTGGTAATTGTGCGGCTAAAGCCAAAGCGCGGTCGCCATAACCCGCTTTCGCCAATTCAAAAATTACCAAAACTAAATAATTTTCCCCCAAACTATCTTGAAAAGCTTCCCCTTGCCTTGCCAGGGCAATTGCGGTATTATAGTCATTAGAATCTAAAAGCAGTCGCAGAATCTTATTGATTGCTTCAGGGCGGTAAAGCCCGGAAATCTGCGGCAGCATTATCCTGGCTTCTGATATGTCCCCTCGCTCGGCTTTCGCAACTGCCAAACGCCCCAAGGTCACAGGATATTGAGCATCATCTTGATAAAGTTGCGCGACTTCTAACGCTTGGTCATCCTCTCCCGCCAACGTCAACGCCACCGATAACTCCCGCAACACTAACGGATTTATCCCCTCAAACTGCTCTAGCAGGGGCGAGATTCGGCTCAGTTCCCCATTTTCGACAAATTTAATAGCAATCACCGCCAACACCTCTTTCTGGGCATTCTCCGGCAAATTCCGACTCATGGCGATCGCCTCATCAAAACGCCCATTTTCGGCTAATTGAATGGTAATCGTCCGCCAACCCCGATTAAACAACGTCGGAGTATCCACAAATCGCGGCAACAACGACATCGCCTTTTCAAACTGACCCAAACTCGCCAAGGTTTCAACGATTTTAATCTCTGTGGTGCGATCGCCCCCCGCCTCAACTCCCGCCAAAATCTCCAAGGCTTGAGTCGTCAAAGCCTCTGCTGTCTCTGGGTTTCCGGCTTCGTGTAATGCCACCGCCATACGACTTAAAGCCAATGCTTGCAACGGCGGCGTTAACGTTTGTTGTAATGGTTGCAATTGATTTAAACTAACCTGCCCTGCCGCTTGTTCTAAAGTCGTAATCATCAAAGAATCTGCTTCTGCCGGGGGATTGGTTAACAATAAATCGATAGCATGAGTATAAGCCTCATTTTCCAGCAAAATCTCTACAACCGTCTCAATCGCCCCACCATACTGCACCGCATCGATATTTCTAGCCGTCGCAACTGCTCGTTGTCCTCGTCCTTGTCGCGCATCATAAGCCGCGATCGCGCCATAAATTAGATCGGGATAACTCCACCCCTCAATCGCGTTAAAATCAGAACAAGCCGCCAAAGCCAAAGCGCGGTTGTATTCCCCCTGACTCAACATCGCTTCGGCAATTCCCACCCAGGCATTAACTTGTAATGTTGATTCAATACTTTGTGCCATCGCGATCGCTTGCTCAAATTCTCCAGCCAACGCGAAATTAACGGCAATCCGACTGATAAAGCGATCGCGCTCCAAATCCCCTTGACAAGACGGCATAGCTTGTACCACCTTGGGGCTTTCTGGCACTGACGCGATCGCCCCCATCCCCCCACAAAATAATAAACTGTAACTTAAAATCGCGATCGCCCGATTGTACATCATCCTTTTCCTATCAATTACCAATTACCAATTACCAATTACAGAATTGTGTGACTCAATCAACAACCAACAACCAGTAACCAATAACCAATAACCAATAACCAACAACAATGTTAGTTCCCATCACCCGCGAAAAATTCGAGCAACTCATCCCCACCATCGCCACCGCATCTCAATACGGCTATTATTGGGGCAAACCCCGCGACTTCTTGCGACGGTTGCTAATTTCCGTTGTTTCCGTCATTGTTATCTGGATTCTCGGTTTAATTCTCGGCGGAGCCTTCCAAGGCATTGAAATTATCATTGGTTTTATGGCCGCATTATATTGGTTATGGGCCCCCGTTTACTGGGCCAGTATTCGCAACAGTTCCTATCGTCGCTATCCCTACAGTGGCTTTTTGCGAGGCGAAGTTTTTGATGTCTTCGTCACCGACGAGATCATCGGCGAAGAAGAAACCGTCAACAATCGCGGCGAATTAGTCATCATCGAAAACCGCGAAAGACGCATCAACCTCGAAATCGGCGACGAAACCGGATTTGCCACCGTCATCCAAGCCCCCCTAGAGCGCATTCACAAAGCCATCCAACCCGGCGACCTCGCCGAAATGCTGGTCATGTCCAGCGAAAGAGACCTCAGCCGCATCAACAAGACCTCTGAAGCCTACTTTCCCCGCCATGACCTCTGGGTCGGGGAATACCCCTGCACCGCCCGCGATGCCTTTTTACAGGTGAGTGAAGACCTCGGTAGTCGCGCTCGTAGACGCAATCCCCGCTCTAGTGCTATCCGCCGCCGTCGGTAGGTTTTCAGTAATCAGCATCTAAGGGGCAGTGGGCAGTGGGCAGTAGGCAGTGGGAG